>CAVVLN010000001.1:0-742500 GCA_963749145.1 uncultured Actinomycetota bacterium
GCCTCCAGCAGCCAGCGCGCGTTGAGCGCCACTCCTTCGAACACGGCCCGGACCGGGTCGGCCCGGCTGCTCGACAGCGACAGGTTCCAGAACCCGCCGCGGGCGAACCGGTCCTCCACCGGGGTTCCTCGCCGTACAGCCAGGGCGTGAAGATCACGCCGCCGCTGCCGGGCGGGGCCCGCGCCGCCATCCGGTCGAACTCGCGGAAGGCATCAGGCGGGGGGCCACCGGGATACAGGACCCGGTCCCGCAGGAAGGTCAGCGCCGCGCCGGCCGTCTCCTGCTCGTCGGCGACGAGGTACCGGCCCGGGATGGGCGAGGGCAGCGAGGCCATGTTGTGGAACAGGTCCGTCTTCTTGAACGGGACATGGCAGGTCAGCCAGGACGACGTGCCGATATACAGGTGCGCCTGGAAGTCCCGGGTCGCCCCCGAGCCGATCGCCGCCGAGTGCAGGTCGGGCGTCCCGGCCACGACCGGGATGCCGGGCGGGACGCCGAGTGCCGCGGCCGGCCCGGGCAGCAGCGGCCCGACGATGTCCGTCGCGCTGACCAGCCGGGGAAGCTGGGCCGCGGACAGGCCCGGCCCGCCGCAGCAGTCCCGGGTGGTAGAGGATCCGGTCCGGCCGCCGGTTGTCGGTCACCCAGTGCAGCGCGATCGAGTCGTAGGAGGCGGCGGCCTGGCCGGTCAGCCGCAGGTTCAGCCAGTCCTTCGGCTCGAGGAACAGCCGGGCCCGGCGGTAGGTCTCCGGCTCCTCGTACTTGAGCCAGAGGATGTGCGCGATCGGGTCCTTGCCGCTGTGGGCGGGGATGCCCGCGGTCACCCGGACCCAGCGCGCCAGCTGGCCGGGCCCGTAGCCCCGCACGCGCACCCGCCCGCCGGTGATGCGGCGCGCATAGGGCGCCCCCCGCGAGTCCATCCAGATGATGGCCCGGCGCAGGGCGCGGCCCCGCTCGTCCACCGGCACGGTCCCCGACCACTGGGCGGTGCACGAGACCGCCGCCACCGATCCCGGCGGCACCGCGCCCCGGCAGGCCAGCCGGGCGGCGGCCCGGGTGATCATCGCCCACCAGTGCTCCGGGTCCTGCTCCGCGCCGCCGCCGGGCAGGTACTCGACCCGGCACTCCTCCTGCTCGGACGCGACGACCTCGCCCGACGTGGCCACCAGCGCCACCTTGAGCGCCGAGGTGCCGAGGTCGATGGCCAGGATGTGACGCGGCACCGTCAGACCTGCAGCAGCATGTCGAGGTAGCCGTCGAGCAGCGCGCGCACCACGTCGCCGGGCAGCGCGGCCGCCATGCCGTACACCGGGGCGAGCCCGGTGCGCACCCCCGGGTTCGCCCGCACCTCGCCGACCGCCTCGCGCAGGTCGGCGAGGAAGCGGTCGGCGACCCCCGGCCGGGTGTGCCGGAGCGTCACCGCGATGTGCACGGCGGGCGGGCGCTGCAGCCCGTTCAGGCTCCATCCCCGGTGGGACATGTTCTCGGTGACCTGGAAGATGTCGAGGTCCTCGTCAGCGGTGAAGGCGATGACCCACAGCGGGTCGCCCAGCACGCGCAGGCCGGGGATGGCCGCCACCCCGCGGCGGATCCGCGCTCCGGTTTCCAGAATCCGCCGCGCCGCCTCGGTGTAGCCGTGCTCGCCGAGGGCGAGCATCGCCGCCCAGCACGTGGCCGACAGGGCGCCCGGCCGGCTCCCCGCGAAGGTGGGGGACAGGTACAGGCCGCCCGGCCAGTCGGTCAGCGTGTAGTACTGGAACCGCCGCAGTTCCTGACCCCGGTACAGCACCACCGAGGAGCCTTTGGCCGCGTACCCGTACTTGTGGGTGTCCGCGGACATCGACGTGACGCCGGGCAGGCGGAAGTCGAACGGCGGCACCGGGTAGCCGAGCCGCTCGGCCCACGGGAGGATGAACCCGCCGAGGCAGGCGTCCACGTGGCAGCCGGCGCCGCGCTCCGCGGCCAGGGCGGCGATCTGCGGGATGGGGTCGATCACGCCGTGCGGGAACGTCGGCGCCGACCCGACCACCACCGCGGTCCGCTCGGTCACCGCCCCGGCCATGGCCGTCAGGTCCGCCTGGTAGCCGCCATCGACTGGTACCCGCACCATGGGCATGTCGAAGAACCGCGCGGCCTTGTCGAACGCGGCGTGCGCGGTGACCGGCGCCACGATCTCCGGCCGCGCGATGCCCCGGCGCTCCCGGGCGTGATCCCGGTAGGCCTTCATGGCCAGCAGGATGCTCTCGGTGCCGCCGGAGCTCACGGTGCCGACCACGGGGGCCTCGGGCGAGGCGTGCCGGGCCCCGAGCATCTGCGCGGTCATCGAGACGATCTCCGCCTCGAACTTGGCCGCGCTGGGCCACAGGTCCGGGTGCAGCGGGTTGCTCTGCGACTGGGCCGCGTACACCTGGTTCAGGAACGCCACGTGCTCGGGGTCGCCGTGGTAGACCGCGCCGGAGGCGAACCCGTCGCGCCACCGCGGCCGCTCGGCCTCGGCCAGGGCCTCGACCAGCCCGGTGATCTCGGTCCGGGGCAGCCCCTGCTCCGGCAGCCGCGGAAACGACGGGAACGTGTCCCGGTACGGCTTGAGCTGCCGCTGCAGTTCGGCCATGGGGTCGGCTGGGTCAGTCATTCCAGGCTCCTCGGTCTGCTCCGGCTAGGTGGGCGGGGCGGTGGGCGCCGTGGGCCGGAAGCCGGGCGGCCAGCGCCAGCCCGGGCGGGGGCCGAAGGTCCCGCCCTGAGCCGCCTACCATCATGCATGAGTTATGCATGATGAAGGGTGTGCGTGGTAGGGACCGCCTGGGCCTGTCGCAGCCGGGCACGACCCGGCTCGTCGAGGGGCGGGCCGGCCGCGGCCTGGTGCGCAGCGAGCCGGGGGACGGCGCGTGCTAGCGGTCCTGCTCGCCCTGGCCGCGGCGGCCGGTTACGGCGGCTCGGACTTCGCCGCCGGCCTGGCCGCCCGCCGCGCGAGCGTGATCCGGGTCACGCTGATGTCCGAGGCGGTCAGCGTGGCCGTGGTCGGCACCGCGCTGGCCGTGATCGGCGCGCATCCGCCGACCCTGCGCGCCGTGGCCTGGGGCGGCGCGGCGGGCCTGGCCGGGGTCAGCGGGGCCCTGGCCCTGTACGTCGGGTTCCGGCACGCCGCGTTCAGCGTGGCCGGGCCGCTCAGCGCGGTCGGGGCGGCGGGGTTCTCGGTGCTGGCCGGGCTGCTGCTGGGGGAGCGGCCGACCGCCTTCGCCCTGACCGGGATCGCCCTGGCGCTGCCCGCGATCGTCGGCGTGTCCGCCAGCGTGCGCGGGACATCGGCCGGCCCGGGGCCCGCCGCGGGGGAACGCCGCGGCCGGGCCCGGCCGGCGTCGGCTACGGGCTGGTCGCCGGGGCCTGCTTCGCGCTGCTGTTCATCGGGCTCAACCAGGCCGGCGCCGGCAGCGGCCTGTGGCCGGTGTTCTGCGGCCAGGCGGTGGCGCTGGCGGCGGTCGGCGGCATCGCCGCCTGCACCAGGGACCTCGCCCGGCCGCAGGCGCGCGGCGGATGGCTGGCCGCGCTCACCGGGCTGACCGGCGCACCGGCGACGATCTGCTACTTCCTGTCCACGCATCACGGCCTTCTCGCGATCACGGCCGTGATCACCTCCCTGTACCCGGCGGTGACGATCTTGCTGGCCCGGGTCCTGCTCGGGGAGCGGATGACCGCGATCCGGCTGGCCGGCCTGACCCTCGCGGCGGCGTCCGTGGCCCTGATCGCCGCGGGCGGGGGCGGCTGAGGCGGGCTTAGACTGGAGCCGCCGGCCCCGCGACGGGGCTGGCCTCTCCTGCGGCGCGGAGGCCGTGATGGTCGCCTGGCTTGTCGGTGCGGTGACGCAGCTGGCCGGCTACGGGCTGCCCGCGGGCCACGCCGCTGCCTCGTCATCCGCGTCCGGCCTGATGGCGCTGGCCGCGGTCGTGCTGACCGGGATGCTCGCCGCCTTCCTCGCCCGCGGGGCGCGGATCGCGGCGGCGGTCACCGCGCGCCCGCTGGTCCGTGCCGCCACGCTGCGCGAGAAGTCCTGGTCGGCGGCGTTCCAGCGGCAGCTCAACCCCGATGCGGCGGGCCGTTCCCGCCCCCGCGCGCCCGCGGCGGCCCCGGCGGCCGCCTGACGATCCGCCGGTCCCGCCCGCCTGCCCGTCCCGCCACGGTGTCGCGTGCCGTACACGCCCGCCGTGGCCGGGCGCGTGACCCGTCCTGGCTCGCTCGCGCGGCCGTCTCCAGCTGTCATCCGTTCCCCGAACCGCTGGAGGGCCTGCGTTATGTTCAGCATTCCCGGCGCCGTGAGCGCCGCCTACCATCTCGTGTCCGCGCTCGCCCGGGTGCTGGCACCGCTGCCCGGCGGCCTGGCCGCGGCGGCCGCCATCGTCGGTTTCACCCTGGCCGTGCGGCTGCTGCTGCTACCGCTCAGCTACTACGCGATCCGTGGCCAGGCCAGCCAGGCCCGGCTGGCTCCCCAGGTCCAGGCGCTGCGGCGGCGGCACGCCGGGCAGCCGGCCCGGCTGCAGACCGAACTGGCCGCTCTCTACCGGCGGGAGGGGACCGGCATGTTCGCCGGCTGCCTGCCGCTGCTGCTGCAGCTGCCGTTCCTCAGCGTGATGTACGCGCTGTTTCGCTCGGGCACCATCGGCGGCCGGCCGAACGCGCTGCTCGGCCAGGACCTGCTCGGCGCGACGCTGGGCAGCCACTGGCTGAGCGGACCCGGGCCGCTCAGCGCCCAGGGCGCGGTGTTCCTGGGGGTGTTCGCGCTGCTGGCCGCGGCGGCCTGGCTCGCCGCCCGGGTCACCAGGCGGGCGGCCGCGCGGCTGGCACCGGACGGCCAGCCCCCGGCCCAGCCCGGCGGGGCCGCGGGCCTGCTGCTGCGCGCGGTCCCGTACGCGAGCATCGCGGTCGCGGCGGTGATGCCGCTGGCGGCCGGCCTCTACCTGCTGACCACGACGGCGTGGTCCGCCGCCGAGCGCGCGCTGCTCGCGCGGCGGCGGGGGCGGCGGGGTGCGGCGCGCCGCCGCGTTCGGCATGATGAAGGCAGCAGTCAGGCGACGGGCCCGAGGAGGACACCGCCATGCACCAGCCGCCGATCCCGCACGTCGCCCGCGAGGACCCGGAAGTAGCCGGGCTGATCACTGCCGAGGCGCAGCGCCAGTTCGAGAAGATCCGGCTGATCCCGTCGGAGAACTATGTCTCGGCCGCCGTGCTGGAGGCCTCGGGCACGGTGGCGACCAACAAGTACTCGGAGGGCTACCCGGGCCGCCGGTACTACGAGGGCCAGCAGTTCATCGACCCGATCGAGACGCTGGCCGTCCGCCGGGCCGAGGCGCTGTTCGGCGTCGAGCACGCCAACGTCCAGCCGTACTCGGGGTCGCCCGCGAACCTCGCGGTCTACCTCGCGTTCGCCGAGCCGGGCGACACCGTGATGGGCATGGCGCTGCCGATGGGCGGGCACCTCACCCACGGCTGGCCGGTGTCGGTCACCGGCAAGTGGTTCCGGGCGGTGCAGTACGGCGTGCGGGCCGACACCGGCCGGGTGGACCTGGACCAGGTGCGCGACCTGGCCCTGGCCGAGCGGCCGAAGCTGATCTTCTGCGGCGGCACGGCCATCCCGCGCACGATCGACTTCCCCGCCTTCGCCG
Source organism: uncultured Actinomycetota bacterium (assembly GCA_963749145.1). Taxonomy (GTDB): domain Bacteria; phylum Actinomycetota; class Actinomycetes; order Streptosporangiales; family Streptosporangiaceae; genus JASHPR01. The sequence continues at coordinate 5,652 of CAVVLN010000001.1, forward strand.
AGATCGCGGCCGAGGCCGGCGCCGTGCTGGTGGCCGACATCGCGCACATCGCGGGCCTGGTGGCCGGCGGCGCGCATCCCAGCCCGGTCGGCCACGCCGGGGTGATCACCACCACCACGCACAAAACCCTGCGCGGGCCGCGCGGCGCCATGATCATGACCACCGCCGAGCACGCGTCCCGGGTGGACAAGGCGGTCTTCCCCGGCCTGCAGGGCGGCCCGCACAACCACACCACGGCGGCGATCGCGGTGGCGCTGCAGGAAGCGGCCCGGCCCGCGTTCTCGGCCTACGCCCAGCAGGTGGTGGCCAACGCCAAGGCCCTGGCCGCCGCGCTGCTCGACCGCGGCTACAGCCTGGTATCCGGCGGTACCGACAACCACCTGATCCTGATCGACCTGACTCCGCAGGGCATCGGGGGCAAGCCGGCCGCGAAGGCGCTCGACCGGGCCGGCATCGAGGTGAACTACAACACCGTCCCCTTCGACCCGCGCAAGCCGTTCGACCCGTCCGGGATCAGGATCGGCACCCCGGCCATCACCACCCGCGGCCTGGGCGAGCCGCATATGGCCCAGATCGCGGCCTGGATGGACGAGGCGATCATCGCCGCGGCCAAACAGGACGAGGCAGTCATCGAGCGGATCGCGGGCGAGGTCCGCGGGCTGCTGGCCGGGTTCCCCATGCCCGGCTGGTCGCCCGGGTAAGGCCCGGCCGGCCGCCCAGCCAGGGCCCGCCCCGCCGACCTCGGCTACCTGAACGTCCGGCTGCTGGCGGCCCTTCTGCGGGCGCCCGCCGCCCGTGCGCTAGTTGCTGATGATGCTGGACGGCTTGCGCCACTGGACCGTGGGCAGCATGGCCTCCGGCCGGACCCGGTGCGCGTACCGCTTGGTGATCTCGAACAGCGACTCGATCAGCGTGTCCGACAGCAGGTGCGGCTCGAGGCCCAGCCCGACCAGCCCGGAGTGCACCACGTTGTAGTGATGGTTCTCCAGCTCGACGCGCGGGTTGTCGACGTACTCCACCCGGACCGCGTCGGGGCTGGCCTTGACGATCGTGTCCGCGATCTCCTGCAGCGACATGAACTCGGTGATCTGGTTGAACACCCGGAACTCGCCCTTGTCGGCCGGGGTCTCGCAGGCCAGCTGGATGCACCGGACGGTGTCGCGGATCTCGATGATGCCGCGGGTCTGGGTGCCGTTGCCGTAGATGGTCAGCGGCTTGCCGAGCACCGACTGGATGACGAACCGGTTCAGCACCGTGCCGAACACCGCGTCGTAGTCGAACCTGGTCGCGAGCCGGTCGTCGAGGGCGGTCTCCGGGGTCTGCTGGCCGTAGACCACGCCCTGGTTGAGGTCGGTGGCGCGGACGCCCCAGATCCGGCAGGCGAACTCGATGTTGTGGCTGTCGTGCACCTTGGACAGGTGGTAGAAGGAGCCGGGCCGCTTGGGGAACAGCACCCGGTCCCGGCGGCCCTTGTGCTCGACGTCGAGCCAGCCCTCCTCGATGTCGATGTTGGGCGTGCCGTACTCGCCCATCGTGCCGAGCTTGACCAGGTGGATCTCGGGGTTGATCTCGGCGATCGCGTACAGCACGTTCAGGTTGCCGACCACGTTGTTGACCTGCGTGTACACGGCGTGCTTGCGGTCCGCCATCGAGTACGGCGCGGCGCGCTGCTCGGCGAAGTGCACGATCGCGTCCGGGGCGAAGTCGCGCACGATGTGATAGGTGAAGTCGGCGTCGCACAGGTCACCGACGTAGCTGGCGATGCTCTTGCCGGTCTGCTCGCGCCACACCTTGACGCGCGTCTGGAGCGACTCGATCGGCACCAGGCTGTCCACGCCCATCTCGCTGTCGTAACCTCGCCGCGCGAAGTTGTCCGCGACGGCGACGTCATGACCGACCTGCGAGAGGTGCAGCGCTGTCGGCCACCCGAGGTAGCCATCCCCGCCCAACACCAAGACCTTCATGCTCGTGCTCCTGCCTTGTCCGTGGCTGTCGTTGATTTATACCTGACCTGGCTGGCAACGGCACTCGAACTGCCTGAGTCGGCGCGGTGACGCCGACGCCACCGCAGCGGCCGCCTTTGCGCGGAAGGTCTAGCCGCTGACCTGGAGTACCTCGTATCCGGGCGCTCCGCGGGCTCCCGTACTGTATACCTGTCTTTACCGACCCAGCGGCCTCAGTCAGCCAAGGACGTCCATGACCCTGGTATCGCCCAAGATCGTCGAAGCCATGTGGCGCGTGGTTCCCGGTCCGCTGCGGCGCAGGCTCCGTACCCAGGGCGGCCGGAGGCTGATCCGGTTCGCGCCCGCCGCCGTGCTGGCCCTGTGCGCGACCCAGCTGACCTACTTTTTCTGCCAGCTCGCGCACGTGTCGGCGGGGATCGCCGGGGCGGCCGGCTGGCTGGCCGGCGCGGCGGTGAGCTACGTGGTCAGCCGGTGGGCCTGGGAGCGCCGGGGCCGGCCGGACCTGCTCCGGGAGACCCTGCCGTTCTGGGCCATTTCCATCTGCGTCGGGCTGGTCCTGACCGGCACGAGCAAGCTCGCCCACTACGAGGCCCGGGTCCTCGGCCTGCACGGGTTCCAGGCGATCCTGTTCGCCCAGGGCCTGTACCTGCTGGCCAACTGTCTGACGTTCGTCCTCAGGTTCCTGATCTTCCACTACGTCCTCTTCGCCGACCGCGGCTCTGGCTCGCCTGGCGGCGAGATCCAGCCGGGCGCGGCCGCCGAGTCGCTGGCGCTGGCCCCGTCGGCTAACCGCCCGGCCGGGCCCGGCGCGCCGTCCGCCGGCCGGACCGCGGACTCGCCCCGCAACCGGCGCTGACGCTCCCGCCACCAGGTCCCGAGCACGACCTGGGCGAAGCTCAGCGCGTAGAAAGCGTTGTTTCCCTTCTTGCTCTTCCCCACCTGGCGCCGGTGAATCGTGGCGGGCCGCTCGGCGACCCGGAACCCGTGCGTGATCACGCCGATCAGCAGCTCGGACGCCTGGTACTGCGGCTGCTCGAGCAGGACCGCGCCGGTCACCTCGGCCCGCATGGCGCGCAGCCCGAAGGTGGTGTCGCTGATCCGCTGGCCAGTCAGCACGCTGATCGTCAGCGCGAAGACCCGCACCCCGAGCTTGCGCACCGGGTCCTTGGTCTCCTCACTGCCGAGCGTGCGCGAACCGGTCACGAAGTCGGCCTCGCCGGCCAGGATCGGCGCCATCAGGCTCTCGATCTCGGCCGGGTTGTACTGGCCGTCGGCGTCGGTGGTCACGATGTAGCGGGCCCCGCCCTCGCGGGCCAGCCGGTAGCCGAGCCGCAGCGCCGCGCCCTGCCCCCGGTTGACCGGCACCTCGCAGGCGAGGGCCCCGGCCATCCTGGCCTCCTTGGCGGTGGCGTCCACCGCGCCGTCGGAGACCACGATCGTGGCGACGGGCATTCCGCCGACCGTGTCGGGCAGGGCCTCGACGACCGGGCCGATCGCGCCCTCCTCGTTGAAGGCGGCGATCACGATCGCGACCGGCGGCAGCTTGGTGGCCCGATCCCCGAATTCCTCGGCGAACGCCTGGATGGCGGCGGCGTCGATGACGTCGTCGTCACCGGCCGGATCGGTGGTCACTTTGCTGCCTCCGAGAACTCGGGCCAGACGGTGGACAAGCCGGACTTCAGGTCGTGCGACGGCGCGTAGCCCAGGGCCCGCGCCGCCGAGACGTCCACGATGACCGCGGGCATCTCGCCCGGCTTCGGCGGGACGTGCTCGACCGGGATGTCGCGCCCGGTCACCCCGCGCGCCGCATCGACCATGTCGTTCACCGTCACCGACTCGCCGGCGCCGAGGATCAGCGGCCCGCTGAACCCGGCCCGCCAGGCCGTGAGCAGCCCGGCCACGATGTCGTCCACGTGCACCAGGTCGCGGACCTGGGTGCCGTCTCCGTACACCTGCACGCCGGCGCCGTCCCGGGCGGCGCGCATCAGCCGCGGCACGAAGCTGTCTTTCTCCTGCATCCCGGGACCGTAAACGTTGGAGAACCGCAGCGAGCACCCGGTCATGCCGTAGCAGGCCGCGTACGCGCCGATCAGCATCTCGGCCGCCGCCTTGGTGGCCCCGTACGGGGTGAGCGGCCGCAGGGGGACGCGCTCGTCGATGGTCGCGCGGCCGACGTCACCGGTGACGGCGTTCGTGGAGGCGAACAGGAACGAGGAGACGCCTCGCTGGCGGGCCTGCTCCAGCAGCGCCGCGGTGGCGTCCACGTTGACCCGGTGCGTGGTCACCGGGTCCTCGACCGACAGCAGCACCCGCGTGACCGCGGCCAGGTGGATGATGACGTCGGTCCCGGGGCGCACGGCCTCGGCGACGACGCCGGGGTCGCAGAGGTCACCGAGCACGGCATGGACCGCGGCGTCGCCCGGGAACGGCCGCTGGTCAGCCACCGTGACCTCGGCGCCCTCGTCGAGCAGCGCGCCCACGACGCGCCGCCCGATGAATCCTGACCCGCCGGTCACGAGCACCCGCGGAGGACCGGCCGCCCTCAGGGACGCTCCATTCACGTGAGTAGTCATGTGCCACCTTGCTGTTCGGGTCTAGCGGTTCGGCATGCGACGATCCTCAGAGAGCGATTCGGAAAAGCTGAACGTCTCCCGGACGCGCGGCCGCCAGGCGTGGCGGCTCGCGTTGCGCCTGCGCCGCGGGGCGGGCCGCGGCTGCGCCTGGCTAGTGTATCGGCGGACCTGGGATACGTCGGTCTGCGAACGACAAGTCGTTTGCCCAGGTCAGTTGAGCAATAACTGGACGATTGCTGGATATTGGCTGGATCCGGCCGGGTAAAGGCGCGCCTGGCCCCGATCCGGCGGAGAGGTGATGGCACCGTGACGTGGCCCGGCGAGCCCGCATCCGGCGCGGATCCGGCCGAGGCGGAGGCGTACCGGATCCTTCGTTCCCGCATCGACCTGTCCCGCCTGCCTCCCCGCAGCCGGGACGTCGCCGAGCGGGTCATCTACGCGACCGCCGATTTCGACTACGCGACCGACCTGGTCTGCGACGAGGAGTCGCTCGTCGCGGCGGTGGCGGCGCTCGCGGCCGGGGCTCCGGTCGTCGCCGATTCCGCGATGGTGGCGGCCGGGATCACCGCCTGCCCGGTGGTCTGCAAGATCGGCGAGCCGCTGACCACCCGGCTGGCCCGGACGGCGGGCATCTCCCGTCCCGCGGCCGCGGTCCGGCTGGCCTTCGGCGAGGCGGGCCCCGGGGCGGTGTGGGTGGTGGGCGGCCCGCCCGCCGCGCTCACCGAGATCCTGACCCGGGGCGTGGAGCCGGCCTTCGTCATCGGCCTGCCTGCCGGGTTCGTCGGCGCGGCCGAGGCCAAGGACGCGCTGCGGGCCAGCGGGATCCCCTCGGTGAGTAACGTGTCGGAGAAGGGCGGCGCCGCCGTCGCCGCGGCGGCCTTCGACGCCTTGTTCCGGTCGGCCATGACCGATGCCGGGCCGCGCGCGGGCGGCGGGGCCGCGCCAGCACCGGAAGGCGGGCGATGAGCGAGCATTCGTACCCCGAGGAGCAGCGGGCGGCCGTCTACCGGGTCATCGAGGAGCGGCGCGACGTCCGCCGCGGCTTCCGGCCGGACCCGGTACCGCCCGAGGTGCTCACCCGCGTGATCGCCGCCGCGCACCGGGCGCCGTCGGTCGGGTTCTCCCAGCCCTGGGACTTCATCGTGATCACCGACCGGCCGCGGCGCGAGCGGATCAAGGCGCTGGCCGACCGGGCCCGGGCGCAGTACGCCGCGTCGCTGCCCGGGACCCGGGCCCTGGCCTTCGACAAGCTGAAGACCGAGGCGATCCTCGAGGCGCCGGTCAACATCGTGGTGACCTGCGACCCGACCCGCGGCGGCCGGCACACGCTCGGACGGCACAGCCAGCCGCAGACCGCGGCGTACTCCAGCGTGCTCGCGGTCGCGAACCTGTGGCTGGCCGCGCGGGCCGAGGGGCTCGGGGTCGGCTGGGTCAGCTTCTTCGGCGAGCGGGAGCTGGCGGCCGAGCTGGGCCTGCCCGCCCACCTCGAGGTGGTGGCCTACCTGTGCCTGGGCCAGGTGACCGAGTTCACCGCCGAGCCGGAACTGGCCGCGGCCGGCTGGGCGCGCCGGCGGCCGCTGGCCTGGGCGGTGCACGCCGAGGAGTATGGCCACCGCGGGCTGCCCGGGCAGGAGGCCAGCCGCCTGCTGGACGACGTGCGCGCCGCGATCGGCCCGCCGGACGAGGCCGCGATGACCGCGGCGCGGGAGCGGCTGGACCGGATGACCAAGCCGCCGGGCTCGCTCGGCGCGCTGGAGGACGTGTCGGTCCGGCTGGCCGGGCTGGCCGGCTGCTGCCCGCCGCCGATGCCGGAGCCGGCCGCGGTGGCGGTCTTCGCGGCCGATCACGGCGTGCACGCGCAGCAGGTCACGCCGTGGCCGCAGGAGGTCACGGCGCAGATGGTGGCCAACTTCCTGGCCGGCGGCGCGGTCGTGAACGCGTTCGCCGCGCAGGCCGGGGCCGAGGTCGTGGTGGTCGACGTGGGCGTCCGCGAGGACCTGGATAACGTGCCGGGGCTGCTGCCCCGCAAGATCGCGCCGGGCACCGCCGACTTCACCGCGGGCCCGGCGATGACCCGCGCGCAGGCCGAGGCCGCGATCGCGACCGGGGCCGAGGTGGCCCGCGACCTGGTCGCCGCGGGCAACCGGTGCCTGCTCACCGGCGACATGGGGATCGCGAACACGACCGCGTCGGCCGCGCTGGTCTGCGCGTTCACCGGACGCGACCCGGCCGAGGTCACCGGGCGCGGCACCGGGATCGACGACGCCACCTACGCCAGGAAGGTCGACGTCGTCCGCCGGGGGCTGGCGCGGCACCAACCGGATCCCGCCGACCCGGTCGGGGTGCTGGCCGCGTTCGGCGGGTTCGAGCACGCCGCGCTGGCCGGGTTCATCCTCGGCGGCGCGGCGCTGCGGACCCCGGTGATCCTGGACGGCGTGATCGCGGGCGCCGCCGCCCTGGCCGCCGAGGCGCTCGCTCCCGGCGCGACCGGCTGCTGCCTGGCCGGGCACCGCAGCGCCGAGCCCGGGCATGCGGTTACGCTTGATCACCTGGGCCTGCGGCCGCTGGTCGACCTCGGGCTGCGGCTCGGCGAGGGTACCGGGGCCCTGCTCGCGCTGCCGATCGCGGCCAGCGCGGTCCGGGCGCTGCGGGAGGTCGCCACGTTCGACTCGGCCGGGGTCACCGACAAGGGCTGACCGGCCGGGCAGGCCCGGGCAGCATCGGTGAAGGAGCGCGCACTCTCATGGCCGGCACGGATCATCCGCCGTACCTGCTGGCGCTCCGGCTGGCGGGCCGCCGGGTGACGATCATCGGCGGCGGCGCGGTGGCCGCGCGGCGGATCCCGGCCCTGCTGGAATCCGGGGCCGAGGTGACCGTGATCTCGCCGGAGCTCAGCCCCCCGGTGGCCGGGCTGGCCGCCGCGGGGCAGGTCCGCTGGGCCAGGCGCGGCTACGCTCCCGGCGACTGCGCCGGATCCTGGCTGGTCGGCGCGTACGCCAGCGACCGGGAGGTCAACGCGGCGGTCGCGGCCGAGGCGGACGCGGCCGGGATCTGGTGCGTGCGGGCCGATGACGCCGCGGCCTCCCGCGCCTGGACGCCGGCCTCGGGGCGCTCCGGCGGCGTGCAGGTCGGCGTCGTGAGCGGCGATCCGCCCCGCAGCGCGCGAATCCGCAACGCGATAGTCGCGGGCCTGGCCACCGGCGCGCTGCCGGCCGGCCAGGCCCCGGCTGGCCGCCCGGTACCGGGCCAGGCCGCGGCGGCCGGGCCGGGCCGGGGCGGCGTGGCGCTGGTCGGCGGCGGGCCCGGCGACCCGGGCCTGATCACCGTGCGCGGCCGCCACCTGCTGCGCCAGGCCGACGTGGTCATCGCCGACCGGCTCGCCCCGCGGTCGCTGCTGGCCGGGCTGGGGCCCGATGTCGAGATCATCGACGCGGCCAAGGTGCCCCGGGGCGAGGCCACCCCGCAGGAGCACATCAACCGGCTGCTGGTCTCCCACGCCCTGGCCGGCCGCTCGTGGTCCGGCTGAAGGGCGGCGACCCGTTCGTCTTCGGCCGGGGCGGCGAGGAGGTCCTCGCCTGCCTGCGGGCCGGCATCACGGTCACGGTCGTTCCCGGGGTGTCCAGCGTCTCCGCCGTGCCCGCCGCCGCGGGCGTCCCGCTCACCCACCGCGGGATCACGCAGGAGTTCACGGTGGTGTCGGCGCACGTCGCGCCGGGCGCCGCCGGGTCGTCGGTGGACTGGCCGGCCCTGGCGTCCGCGCCGGCCACGCTGGTGCTGCTGATGGCCACCGAGCACCTGGCCGCGATAGCCGATACCCTCATCAGACACGGACGTCCCGCCCGGACCCCGGTTTCCGTTATCGCGGACGGTACCCTGCCCTCGCAGCGCACAATTAACGCAAGACTGGATACTGTAGCCCGGGATGTCACCAGGGCCGGCCTGGGACCTCCGGCGGTCGTGGTGGTAGGAGAGGTCGTGACCGTCTCCGAGCAGATCTTCGAGCTTTGCGGCGGGCGGGCGGGCCCGGCCCCGTGGGGCACGTTCGTGCCCGGCCGCGGGCTGGGCACGGCGGAAGGGCTGGGCGCGGCGGAAGGGCTGGGCGCGGCGGGGGAAGACGGCGCGGCAGGAGGGCTGGGCCCGGCGGGGAGACAGAGCGGGGAGCGCGATGACTGAGCGACCGGGCGTGGCCGCCCCGGTGCCGCCCGGTGGTGCCGAGGCCGGCCAGCCCGGGCCCGATCCCCGCGGCGGCCCGGGCGTCCCGCCGCCGGCCGCGGGCGTCCCCGGGCCCGACGAGGTCGAGCCGCACGTCCGGGTAGACGGCCGCCGGCTCGAGTCGGCCCTGCTCGCGCTCAGGCATGCGATCGTCGAGGTCCCGCTGAGCCTGGAGGCGCCCGGCGTCGACGAGGCCCGGGCCGAGCGGCGCAAGCTGCTCAGCCAGATCGACGACTACCTGCTCCCGCGGCTGCGCCAGTCCGGGGCGCCGATCCTGGTCGCCCTGGTCGGATCCACCGGCGCGGGGAAGTCGACGCTGATGAACAGCCTGGTCGGCGCCCAGGTCAGCAACACCGGGACGCGCCTGCCCACGACGAACAGCCCGGTGCTCGCCTGTCACCCCGGCGACGCGAGGTGGTTCGCCGAGAACGTGTTCCTGCCCACCCTGCCCCGGGTGCGCCAGCAGGGCCTGGCCATGCCCGGGCGCGACGGGCTGCTCGTGCTGGCCGAGAACGCGGGCATGCCGGAAGGCGTGGCGCTGCTGGACACGCCGGACATCGACTCGGTGGTGCAGGCGCACCGCGAGTTCGCGCACCAGTTCCTCGACGCGTCCGACCTGTGGCTGTTCATGACGAGCGCCAGCCGGTACGCGGACGCGGCCGTGTGGGAACTGCTGCAGCAGGCCAGGGAGCGGGACGCGGCCCTGGCGATCGTGCTGTCCCGGGTCGCGCCCGCGGCCGCCCGGCAGCTCAGCGGGCATTTCGACGCGATGCTCGAGGCCAACGGCCTGGCCGGGGTCCAGCGTTTCATGATCGCGGAGACCGTGCTCGACGACGGCATGCTGCCGCCCGAGATCTACGGCCCGGTCCGCCGGTGGCTCGACGAGACCTCGGACCTGCAGGAGCGGCGGATCGCGGTGCTGACCCAGACCATGTCGGGCGTGCTGGACACGTTCCGCTCCCGGGTCCCCGCCCTGGCCGCGCAGGTGGACAACCAGCTGGCCCGGCGCGCCGAGTTGCTGGCCCAGGCCGACGGCTGCTACTCGGCCGGGCTGGCCGAGTTCGACGAGGCGACCAGGAACGGCTCGCTGCTGCGCGGCGAGATCCTGGCCCGGTGGCAGGACTTCACCGGCACCGGGGACCTGCTGCGCATGCTGCAGGTGCGCCGCAGCGGCCTGGCCGCCCGGCCGCGCAAGCGGCGCATCCCGGCCCGGGCCAAGGCGCTCAAGAGCGCGGTGCGCGACGGGCTGGAGACGCTGGTCGCCGCGCTCGCCGACCGGGCCGCCGAGGACACCGTGGCCAGGTGGCAGCAGCACGACACGGGCGCCGCGCTGCTCGGCGAGGTCGCGGCCGCCGCCCGCCCGCCCGACGCACCCCCCTTCGACCTGGTCGCCGGGCTGGACTTCCTCCCGGCCAGCCAGGCCGCGCGGGCCGGGGCCGCCGGGCCGGCCGCGTGGCCGCCCTGGCCAGGTCCTCCGCGGACCTGCCCGCCGGCGCCGCCCAGGCGATCAGCGCCTGGCAAGATCATGTGATGGAGCTGGTGCGGGCGGAGAACGTGACCAAGCGGTCGGTCGCGCGCGTGGTCTCGTTCGACGAGGAGTCGCTGGCGCTGGTGCTCACGATCGGCATGCTCGGGTACGGCGCGGGCGCGGTGGCGGTCACCGAGGGCACCAGCGCCGTGCCGCAGCGCCTGCTCACCTCGCTGTTCGGCGCCGGGCTGCTGCGCGACCTCGGGGCGCGGGCCCGGCTGGACCTGCACGACCGGGTCAGCCTGCTCTTCCGCGAGGAGATGCAGCGCTTCGCCGACATCGTCAGCGCGGCGGGCGCGCCGGACGGCAACATCGCGGCTGATCTGGTGCAGGCGGCCGAGGCGCTCGAGGCGGCCCGATGACCGACGGCGGGCCGCCGTGGCGCATATTCGGCGCCGAGACGCCGGAGCCCGAGACGGCCGACCCTGCGACGGGCCTGCCCAAGCGGGCCGGGCCGAGGCGCGCCGCGCCCGCCTGGGCCTGGCCGGCCGGGCCGCGGCCGGATGACGCGACGCCGCCGTGGGAGCGGCCGGACGCGGGTGAGGGACCCTACCCCGGGCCGCCCGGGCCCGGCCTGCCGGGTCACCGGTGCTCGGGCTGTCGGCCCGGCTGACCGCGCTGGCCCGGCTGATCCAGATCGCGTCCAGCCGGGCCCGCGGCAACGGGTTCAGCCGGGACCTGCTGCGTGACGCCGAGGACCTGGTCGAACGGGCCGGCGAGCGGCTGCGGCTGTCCGCCGGCGATACCGTCGTGGCGCTGGCCGGCGGCACCGGCAGCGGCAAGTCCTCGGTGTTCAACCAGCTGGCCGGCGCTGACTTCTCCGCGGTCGGGGTGACCAGGCCGGTCACCCGGGAGGCGCACGCCTGCGTGTGGGGGGCGTCGGGTTCCGGGCCGCTGCTGGACTGGCTGGAGGTGCCGCGCCGGTACCGGTACGCCCGGGGCAGCGCGCTGGACAGCGGCGAGGCCTCGCTGAACGGGCTCGTCCTGCTCGACCTGCCCGACCACGACTCGGTCGTCGGCGGCGCGTCCGGCCAGGTCGACCGGCTGATCGGGATGGCCGACCTCATGGTGTGGGTGCTGGACCCGCAGAAGTACGCCGACGCGGCCGTGCACCGCCGGTATCTTGTCCCGCTGGCCGGCCACTCCTCGGTGATCGCGGTGGTGCTGAACCAGTCGGACCTGCTCAGCGCCGAGCAGACCGAGGACTGCGCGGGCGACCTGCGCCGCCTGCTCGATGCCGAGGGGCTGCACGAGGCCACGGTGTTCGTCACCTCCGCGGTCACCGGCGCGGGCCTGGACCAGCTGCGCAAGCTGCTCACCGAGACCGTGTCCGAGCGGCGGGCCACGCTGGCCCGGATCTCGGCCGACCTGGACGGCATCGCGGCGGAATTCGCCCCTTACGCGGCCGAGCCGGCCGGGGAAGGGGCGGACCGCCCGCAGGCCGGCGGCCCGGCGGCGGAGGGCGCGGCCACGGCGGACGCGGCGGCGGTTCCCCCCGGCGCCATCGCCAGGCTGGTGGACGCGTTCGCCCGGGCCGCGGGCGTCTCGGCGGTGGCCGAGGCGCTGCAGAGCGCGCGCGAGCTGCGGGCCGCCGACTACGTCGGCTGGCCCATCGCCTGGCTGGCGGCCCGGCTCACCGGGCGCGACCCGATGCGCAAGATCCGGCTCGGCCGGCTCTGGGCCGAGGTCAAGAGCATGACCGCGGGGCCGTCCGGGGCGCAGCAGGCGGAGATCGACAACGCGCTCACCCAGCTCGCGGACGAGATCGGCCCGCCGCTGCCGAGGCCCTGGTCGCAGACGACGCGGGCGGCCGTGCGGTCCCGGGCGGACCAGATCCCCGGGGCGCTCGGCACCGCCATGGGCGAGTCGCTCCCCGACGAGAACAAGATCATGCCCTGGTGGCGGCTGATCGGGGCGGTGCAGGGACTGCTGCTCGGCTGCGTGATCGTGAGCCTGGCCTGGATCGTGGCGCTGCTGATCTTCGGCGTCTTCCGCGCCGGCGGCAATGTGCCCCGGCTGTTCAGCGACGCGTCCCTGCTGCCCTGGATCATCATCATGATCGCGGCGTTCCTCCTGCTCGGCTGGCTGACCGCGGCCGGCTGCATGAACGTGGTGCGCTCGGCGGCCGAGCGCGAGAGCGAGCGGGTGCGCCAGACCATGCGGGCCAGGATCGAGGATGTCGCCCGCGAGATGGCCGTCGCCCCCGCCGAGCAGGAACTCGCCACCTGCCGGCGGTTCCGCGACGAACTCCGGGTCGCGGCCGGCGCGTGACCGGCCCGGTCAGGAGGCGTCCGGCAGGACCCGCGGCTCGATCCGCTCCTCCTTGGCCTCGCCGTCCTGCCTGACCACCCGGTAGGCGCCCTTGCCGCGGACCTCGGTGACCGCCTCGGCGAACTCGCTTCCCCGGTAGAGGATGCCGACGCCGTCGTCGGTCGCGTAGCCGTCGGGCAGGTCGCCCGCGGCGATCAGCCGCTGCAGCAGCGGGCGGCGCTGCTCCTCGGAGTCGTAGTGCACGCCCGCCGAGAACGGCACGAAGGCGAGCCCGTTGGTGACCGGCCGCAGGTCGGGACCGAACGAGTCCGTGGTGCCGCCGACGTGCCAGCACACCGACCCGGCGGATACCCCGCCCAGCACCACCCCGGCCTGCCACGCCTGGCGCAGCGGCTCGTCCAGGCCGTGCAGCCGCCACACGGCCAGCAAGTTGGCCACGCTGCCGCCGCCGACCCAGACCACGTCCTGGCCGAGCAGCAGTGATGCCGGGTCCCCGGTGGTCGGCATGGGGAACAGGTTCAGGTGCGTGACGGTCATCCCCGCGGCCTCGCCCGCCTCGCTGAACAAGGCGTTGAACCACAGCTGATCCCCGCCGGCGGTGCCGACGTGGCAGATCCGCGGGGCCCGGCCGGTGACGCCGGACAGCTCGACCGCGAACCGGATCAGCGGGGCGAAACCGAACATGGTGCGCGACCCCCGGCGCAGTCCGCCCGAGGTGGCCAGGATCGTGGGCTCGCTGGCTGGCATTCCCCGAATGTACCGAATGGGCCCGCGGGCCTCCGGGGCGCCCCGATCCGGCCTCACCGCGCGCGCCCAGGGCGGCCGGCGGCGGTGCGTGAAGAACGGTGGTCTGGATCGGGCCGCTGGTGTTGCACACCTGTGTAATGTTGTAATTGACACGTTAGCGGGAGGTCGGCATGGATCCCGAAGAGCCGCTGGACTCGTACTCCCGGGTGGTCTCCGGCGTGGCCGCCGAGCTCACCCCGAAGGTGGCCAGCCTGCGCGTGCGGCAGGCGGGCCGACGGGACGGCCGGGGCGGGGAGAGCCTCGGCTCGGCCGTCGTGTTCACCGGGGACGGGTTCCTGCTCACCAACGCGCACGTGGTCGGGGGCGCCCAGGGCGGCACGGCGCTGTTCGCCGACGGCACCAGCGCCCCGTTCACCGTGGTCGGCTCCGACCCGCTGTCCGACCTCGCGGTGGTGCGCGCGGGCGGGCCCACGCCGCCGCCGGCCGAGCTCGGCGAGGCGGACAAGCTCGTCGTGGGCCAGCTGGTGGTGGCCGTGGGCAGCCCGCTCGGCCTGGCCGGCTCGGTGACCGCGGGCGTGGTGAGCGCGGTCGGGCGGTCGCTGCCGACCCGCGGCCGGGAAGCCGGGCTGGTCGAGGACGTGATCCAGACCGATGCCGCGCTCAACCCGGGCAATTCGGGCGGCGCGCTCGCGGACGCGAGCTCACGGGTGGTGGGCATCAACACGGCGGTGGCCGGCGTCGGGCTCGGCCTGGCGGTTCCGGTGAACGCCACGACCAGGCGGATCATCTCCGCGCTGATGCGCGACGGCCGGGTCCGGCGCGCGTACCTGGGGCTGGTCAGCGTGCCCGAGCCACTGCCGGCCGCGCTGCAGGAGCGGTTCGGCCGGCGCAGCGGCCTGCGGGTGGCCGAGGTGGTGGCGGGCGGGCCCGCCGCCCGGGCCGGCCTGCGGCCCGGGGACCTGCTGATCAGCGCGGGCGGGCGGCCGGTGCAGAAGGCGCAGGACCTGCAGCGGCTGATGTTCGGCGAGGCGATCGGGCAGCCCCTGCCGATCACGGTGCTGCGCAACGGCGCCCTGGTGGACGTGATCGCCGAGCCGTCGGAGCGCGTGGCGGCGTAACTGCGGTAATTCCCGGGGGGCGACCGCCAGCACCCCGGCCGCGCGGCAGCGACCCCCAGTACCCTCTGCAGCGCGGCAGCGATCCCCAGCACCCCCTGCAGCGCGGCATCATCTCATACGGGGGTGCCGGCTGCGGTCCGTCGTCCACAGCCGGGCCCGGCGGCGTGCGGTTATCCACAGGGCGCGGCAGCGGCCGTGCCCGGGACCGGCTGGCCGGCGAGTGTGGTGGGCAGCCCGGCGGCGCGGTGCCGCGGCGGCGGCAGCCCGTGCGCGATCGGCGCCCGGTGCCGCAGAGCCCTGGAGGAACGCGATGTTCAATGAGGCGCATGTCAGCCTGGCCGGCTACGTGGCCGGCGAGCCCAGCTACGCGAGGGTCGGCAAGAACAAGACCCCGAGGCTCGCGCTGCGCGTGTCCTGGACGAACCGGCGGCGGGACTCGGCCACCGGCGAATGGGTGGACGGCAACAGGTCGTTCGTCAACGTGGTCTGCTGGCGTCAGCTCGCTGAGAACGCGTCCATCTGCCTGCGCCGGGGCGACCCGGTGGTGGTCAAGGGGCGGCTGGACGTCCGCACGTTCATGGGGCGGGACGGGCAGCGCAAGACCGCGGTCGACGTCGAGGCCTATGCGCTCGGGCCGGACCTGAACCGCGGCGTGGCCGGCTTCCGGCGGGTCTGGCCGCCGTCGGGCAAGACGGCCGAGCAGCAGGCGGCCGAGTCCGCGGCCGGGGTCCCGGCGTACGACGACGAGGCGGCGCTGACCGCCGAGACCGCCGGGCTGCCGGACGGCGGAGCGGTCGGCGCGGCCGCAGCCGCGGCGGACGCGGCCGACGAGGAGATCTTCGACGACAGCGCCGTCGACGCGCTGGCGGAGGAAACGGGCAGTCTCACGGCTCCGTTCTGACCGGGCCCCGGCTGGCCGTACCCTGAAGACATGCCCGAGTTCATCTATCAGATGCATGCTGTCCGGAAGTCCTACGGCGACAAGGTCGTGCTCGACAACGTGACCCTGGCGTTCCTGCCGGGCGCGAAGATCGGCGTCGTCGGGCCCAACGGCACCGGCAAGTCGAGCCTGCTGCGGATGATGGCCGGGGTCGAGCAGCCGTCGAACGGCGAGGCCCGGCTGATGCCCGGGTTCACGGTGGGCCTGCTGGACCAGGAGCCCGCCCTGGACGAGACCAAGACCGTGCTCGGCAACGTCGAAGACGGCGTGGCCGAGACCAAGGCGCTGCTGGCCCGGTACAACGAGATCGCCGAGCAGATGGCGACGGACTACTCCGACGAGCTGCTCGAGGAGATGGGCAAGCTGCAGGAGCAGCTGGACCACCGGGAAGCGTGGGACCTGGACAGCCAGCTCGATCAGGCGATGGACGCCCTGCGCTGCCCGCCGCCGGACGCCGACGTGAGCGTGCTGTCCGGTGGCGAGCGCCGCCGGGTGGCGCTGTGCAAGCTGCTGCTGCAGCAGCCGGACCTGCTGCTGCTCGACGAGCCCACCAACCACCTGGACGCCGAGAGCGTGCAGTGGCTCGAGCAGCACCTGGAGAAGTACCCGGGCACGGTGGTGGCGGTCACCCACGACCGGTACTTCCTGGACAACGTGGCCGGCTGGATCCTCGAGCTCGACCGCGGGCACGCCTACCCCTATGAGGGCAACTACTCCACCTACCTGGAGACCAAGGCGTCGCGGATCAAGGTGGAGGGCCAGAAGGACGCCAAGCGGCGCAAGCGGCTGGAAGACGAGCTGGAGTGGGTGCGCTCGAGCCCGCGGGCGCGCCAGGCCAAGAGCCGGGCCCGGCTGCAGCGGTACGAGGAGATGGCCGCCGCGGCCGACCGCGACCGCAAGCTGGACTTCGAGGAGATCCAGATCCCGCCGGGCCCGCGCCTGGGCAGCCTGGTGGTTGAGGCCAGCGACCTGTCCAAGGGCTTCGACGACCGGATGCTGATCGAGGGGCTCAGCTTCAGCCTGCCGCCGAACGGGCTCGTGGGCGTGATCGGGCCGAACGGCGTCGGCAAGACCACGCTGTTCAAGATGATCCTCGGCGAGGAGAAGCCGGACAGCGGATCGATCAGGGTCGGCGACACGGTCCAGATCTCCTACGTGGACCAGCTCCGCTCGGGGATCGACCCGAACAAGACCGTCTGGCAGGCCATCTCCGACGGTGAGGCCTACATCCGGGTCGGCCACACCGAGATCCCCAGCCGCGCCTACGTGGCTGCGTTCGGGTTCAAGGGACCCGACCAGCAGAAGCCGGCCGGGCTCATGTCCGGCGGCGAGCGGGGCCGGGTCAACCTGGCCCTGACCCTGAAGCAGGGCGGCAACCTGCTGCTGCTCGACGAGCCCGCCAACGACCTGGACGTCGAGACGCTGTCGTCACTGGAGAACGCGCTGCTCGAGTTCCCCGGCTGCGCGGTGATCACCAGCCACGACCGGTGGTTCCTGGACCGGATCGCGACGCACATCCTGGCCTGGGAGGGCGGGTCGAACTGGTTCTGGTTCGAGGGCAACTTCGAGGCGTACGAGAAGAACAAGATCGAGCGCCTCGGCCCGGACGCGGCGCGGCCGCACCGGGTCACCTACCGCAAGCTGACCCGCGACTGACCGGCGGCGGGGGTTCAGGCCGGGGCCAGGCCCAGGTCCGGGCCGCTGCCCGCCTGCCCGGCTTGCGGTGCCCCGGAAGGCTGGGCCGGCTGGTTGACCAGGCTGTGCGCGGCCATCACCAGGTAATCCCAGAGCTGGGCGTCCCGGACCGGGTCCAGCGAAAGCTCGTCGAGCGCGGTGCGCATGTGCCGTAGCCAGGCGTCGCGCTCGGCCTCCCCGATCGCGAAGTGCGCGTGCCGCATCCGCAGCCGGGGGTGACCGCGCTGCTCGCTGTAGGTGCCGGGCCCGCCCCAGTACTGGATCAGGAACAGCCGCAGGTGTTCCTCGGCCGGGCCGAGGTCCCGGCTGGGGTACACCGGCCGGAGCGCGGGGTCCTTCGCCACCTCCTGGTAGAACCGGTGCACCAGCTGGCGGAAGGTCTCCTCGCCGCCCACGGCCTCGTAGAAGCTCATCTCGGTCGTCTCGTTCATCGCGGAATCAGGGTAGCCGCCGCGGGCGCCTAATCCGGCAGGACGCGGGTGGCGGCCGGGACGCGGGCGGCGGCGCCGGCCAGGGAGCCGTTCGCGTCCAGCGCGGTCTTCAGCCGCTCGGTCAGCTCGCGCTGGACCTCCCACTGCCGCAGCGGCAGGGTCCGGGCCGTGACCCGCATCAGCACGGCCTCGCTGGACAGCGCCTGCACCCCCCACACCTCGGGCTCCTCGAGGATGATCTCGTGCCAGGCGGGCTCCTGCCACATGGCTTCGGCCGTCCGCGTCATCATCTGGCGTACCCGGGGGATGTCACGGGAATAGGGGACGGGGAAGTCGACGACCGCCCGGGCCCAGCCCTGGGATTCGTTGCCCGCCTTCTTGATCGTGCCATTGCGGATATGCCAGACGATGCCATTCACGTCCCGCAGCCGGGTGATGCGCAGGCTCACCCCCTCGACCGTTCCGGTCGTGGTTTCAACGCTGATGACGTCGCCCACCCCGTACTGGTCCTCGAGCAGCATGAAGATCCCGGCCAGGAAGTCCTGCACCAGGTTCTGGGCGCCGAACCCGATGGCCACGCCGAGGACCGCGGTGCTGGCCAGCAGCGGCGCCAGGTTCAGCCCCATGTCGCCGAGGATGATGACCGCCGCGATGCCGAAGATCGCCAGCGACGCCGCGTTGCTCAGGATCGCGCCGAGCGCACTCGCCCGCTGCTGCCGCCGCTCCCGGAACAGCCGGGCGTGCGCCCGGTCGCCGCCGTCGCCGGTGTCCCTGGTGGCGCGGGCCGTGATCCGGCCGATGGCCCGGTGCGCGATCAGCCGCAGCACCAGGGCGATCAGCACCACGTAGCCGATCCGGATCGCCAGCTGGGCCGGCCCGGCGAAGTAAACCGTGGTCAGCTCGGCTGCCCGGGTGCTGTGCGTGACGTCCCAGACCAGCCGGCAGGCGATGCCCGGGTCCTGGGTCCGCCCGCACGCCGCGAACAGCGTGTCGGCCGAGGCCGGGGCGGTCGGGGTTCCGGGCCCCGCGGCAGGCACCTGGGGGTGCACGACGACCTCCCTTCGGTAGACAGCGCCTCCCATAGTCGCCGGCCGGGCGGGGTGGCCGAGGCCGGACGCCGGCGGTCCCGGGGGGACGATCCGGAAACTACCGGCCACTTATATCGACGTAAAGCGATTGCTAAGTTACTATGCGTTATAATAATGGCCGGGGTGCTGGGGGGAGCCAGGATGCCAGGACATCACCGCGGATTAGCCGCCGCCCGCGAGTCTGGGCCGGAGCGGGGCCCGGCGGTGGTGCCGCTCACCGCGCGCCGCGAGGTGCCCCTGGCCCGTCAGGTCAGGGCCCGCGAGCTCGTGACCGGCTCGGCGCCGGACACGATCGCGGCCCGGATCAACGCCGAGTGCGGCCCGGCCTACGGCACCAGCATGATCCGGGCCTACCGCCTGGCGCTGGGGATCGCGCTCGCCGACGTGGTAGCCCAGGTCAAGGCGTGGTATCAGGCCGAGGGCCGCAAGCCGCCGCGGTTCAGCGAGACGCTGCTGTCGGCCTACGAGAGCGGCCAGAAGCGGCCGGGCCCCGAGTACCTGCACTACCTGTGCGCCGTGTACCGGGCCAACCCGCAGGACCTGGGCTACCCGGGGCCGTGCCTGTGCGGCGGCGATCACCGCCCGGCGGGCCGCGAGCCGTCGGCGACCGGGCTGGCGCCCGGCCCGGCGCCCCCGCTCGGGCGGGCGTCCCGCCCGCCGCCCCGGCCTCGCCGGGTGCCAGCCGGCCGGGACGCGCCCGGCCCGGCCGACGAGCCCGATGACGATGTGCTGCGCGGCATGCTGCTGCGCCTGCAGGCCGACTCCGGCGCGGCAGCGGACGGCGCGTTCTTCGGCGCCGCCGACCGGATCCGGCGGCGGATGGACGATGCGCTGCTGGCCGGCCGGGTGTCGGCCACGGTGATCGACCGCTGGGAGGAGGACGCGGCGGGCTACGCCCGGCAGTACATGACCGCGCCGCCGTTGCAGCTGCTCTGCGACACGCTGCTCGACTTCGGTGACATCCGCCGGGTGTGCGCCGAGCGCCAGCCGGTCGAGTCGGCCGAGCGGCTCTGCCGCCTGGCCGGCCGGCTCGCCGGGCTGGCCGGGATCATCATGATCGACCTCGGCGACCCGCGGCTGGCCCGGTCGTTCTTCCGCACCGCGCGCACCGCGGTGGACGAGACCGGGGACCGCGGGCTGCGCGCCTGGGTCGCCGCCCGCGAGGCGCTGGTCCCGCTCTACTACGGCGAGCCCGAGGAGGCCCTGGCGCTGGCGGGCTCCGCGATCGGCCTGGCCGGGCGCAACCCCAGCGCGGCCGGCGCCATGGCCCCGGCTCTGGCGGCCCGGGCCCTGGCCCGGATGGGCGGCCGCGGCCGACGCGATGCCCTGGACCAGGTCATGCGAATGCTCGACCGGGCGCACGAGGTGCTGGACGACCTGGCCGACCCGGACCGGGCCGACACCGCGTTCGGCTATACCGAACGCCAGCTGCACTTCCACGAGGGGGACGCGCTGCTGGCGCTGGGCGACTGCCAGCGGGCCGGGCGGGCGTTCGCGCAGGCCTGGCGGCGGTACGGGCCCGGGGAGTTCCTCGACCGGACGCTCATCACCCTGGGCCAGGCCCGGTGCCTGCTGGAGTCGGGCGAGCCAGAGCAGGCGCTCCGGCTGAGCCGGGACGTGCTGCTCAGCCGGCCCGCGAGCAGCGCCCGCCGATCGTGGTCCGGGCCGCCCGGCAGCTGGGCCGGGCGGCCGCGGCCCGTCACGCCGCGCTCCCCGCGGTGCGGGAGTACCGCGACGCGCTGCTCACCGGCTGAGACCGGTCAGCGCTGGGGCTGGTCACCGCCTGGGCTGGTCAGCGTCTGGGGCTGGTCACCGCCTGGGGCTGGTCACCGCCTGGGCCTGGTCACCGCCCGAGGCCGACCTGGCGGCCGAGGAAGGCGAGCATGTCCGCGGCCAGGGACGCCGTCCGGCTGACCGCGCGGGCCCCGTGCCCGACATCGGACTCCCGCCGCAGCAGGATCGGGCGCTGCGGCCACCGGGCGGACGTGGCGTGCTGCAGCGCGGCGCACATCTTGCGCGCGTGCATCGGGTCCACCCGGGTATCGCCGTCGAAGACCGTGAACAGGACCGCCGGGTAGTCGGTCCCGTCGCGCACGTGATGGTAAGGCGAGTAGGACAGCAGCCAGCCGAGTTGCTCGGGGTCGGCGGCGGTCCCGTACTCGTCGTTCCAGGTCTCGCCCAGCCCGAACCGCTCGTACCGCACCATGTCCAGCAGCGGAGCCGAGCAGACCGCCGCCGCGTACAGGTCGGGCCGCTGAGTGATCGCGGCGCCGACGAGCAGCCCGCCGTTGGAGCCGCCCGAGATGGCCAGCTGGTCGCGCGTGGTCCAGCCGTCGGCGATCAGCTTCTCGGCGGCGGCATGGAAGTCGTCGAACACGTTCTGCTTGCGGGCGCGCTGGCCGGCCCGGTGCCACTCCTCGCCCTCCTCGCCCCCGCCGCGTAGCGAGGCGATGGCATAGACGCCCCCGCGCTCGACCCAGGCCAGGATCGAGGCGGCGTAGCCGGGCTGCATGCTGATGCCGAACCCCCCGTATCCGTACAGGATCGTCGGCCGCGGCGCCCGGCCCCTGTCTGGGGCGGGCTCGCCGGCCGCCATCACCAGCATGCGGACCTGCGTACCGTCCCGGGACGCATAGGTGACCTGGCGGGTGGTGACCTCCGGGATGGCGACGTGCCCGGGGGAGCGCTCCCACGTCTGCGTCTCGCCGGTGCGCGCGTCATAGCGCAGCACCAGCGGCGGGGTGGAGTTGTCGGTGTAGCCGAACCACACCTCGTGCCCGCCTTCCGGCCGCTCGCTCAGGCCGCCGATCGTGCCCAGGCCGGGCAGCGGCACCGAGCCGGCCCGTTTTCCGGTGGCCAGGTCGTGCACGCTGATCTCGGCTAGCGCGTGCCTGGTCCAGGAGGCGAGCAGCACCGGCCGGCCCAGCTCCGGGCCGTCCAGTATGGCGAACCCCGCCAGCACCGCCTCCGGATCCTGCGGGACCAGGTCGTGCCAGTGACCGTAGCCGGGCTCGGCCGGGTCCGTCACCGCGAGCCTGCCCCGGGGTGCGTCCCGGTCGGTCCACAGGTACAGCCGGCCGTCCCGGCCGACCCGGGCGCCGGTCTGGGCGTCGACTCCCTGCTGCACCACCTGCAGGTCCGGCGCTGACTCCGGCGTCGCCGTCAGATCGGCGATCCACAGGTCGTTGCGCGGCGCGGTGCCCGCGGCGGCGCCGATGATCAGCCACCGGCCGTCCCGGCTGACCGAGACCGAGTAGTAGTTGGTCTTGCTCATGCCGGAGCCGAAGACCATGACATCGTCCCGCGCCGGGCTGCCCACCTGGTGC
Source organism: uncultured Actinomycetota bacterium (assembly GCA_963749145.1). Classification (GTDB taxonomy): domain Bacteria; phylum Actinomycetota; class Actinomycetes; order Streptosporangiales; family Streptosporangiaceae; genus JASHPR01. The sequence goes on from CAVVLN010000001.1 coordinate 27,545, forward strand.
AGGTAGACCCGCCGGTGATACTGGGCCTCGCCGTCGGGCACCTCATCCGGGGGGAGCCTGCGGCTGTAGTAGAAGGCCTTACCGCCCGGCAGCCACGCCACCTCCGTGTACCGGCAGCGATCGATCGGGCCATCGACATCCTCGCCGGTCACGACATCCATGACTCGCAGCAGCGACTCCTCGTCGCCGCCCTGGGACAACTGGTAGGCGAGCAGGCGGCCGTCCTGGTCGGGCTGCCAGGCATCCAGCGTGGTCGTGCCGGTCTTGTCGATCGCCACCGGATCGATCAGCACCCGCTCGCCCTCGGCCGGCGCGGCGGTGTAGAGCACGGCGTGCTCCTGCCCGGCGGCGCGCCGGGTGAAGAAGCTCCGCTCGCCCCGCCAGGTCGGCGCACCGACAAAACCGGCTTCGAGCAGTTCGGTGACCCGCGCGGCCAGCGCCTCGCGGTCACCCAGCGACGCCATGTACTCGGTCAGCAGCGCGTCCTGCGCGGCTAGCCAGGCTTTCGTCTCCTCGCCGCCGGCGTCCTCGAGCCAGCGGTAAGGGTCGGCGATCAAGTGCCCGTGAACCTCCTCGGCGTGTTCCTCGCGGCGCGCCGGTGGATACCCCGCTGCAGTCATCGGCCTGGCCACCCCGTTTACGATCATGGGCCTGGATAGCCCCGTTACAGTCACGGGCCGCACTCTACGCGTGCGCGCCTAGGTCACTGGCCGGCCGGTCCTGGTGCTCTTGCCCGGTAACGCGCCCACCGGCGGATCGCTTCGACGAGCGGGCTCGACCGGCGCGCCCCACCCACCGGCCTCCCGGCCCGGCTACGCTATTGGAGTTGGCCGACGGGCGATCTGGCAATCACACTGGTCACGGGTGCCCCGACACTATGGCGGCGCACCTGCCTGGGAGGTGAGAGTGCGTCGGGTATTGCTGCTCAATATCACATATGAGCCGCTCACCACGGTCGGGCTGCACCGCGCCGTGTGCCTAGTGCTCGGCGAGAAGGCTGAGGTCGTTCACGACGACGCCAACGGGGCAGTCCTGCATTCCGCCTCGGTCGTGCTGGCGACCCCGTCCGTGATCAGGCTCCGGCGCTACATCCGCGTGCCGCACCGCAGCCGCGTGCCGCTGACCAGGGCGGCGCTGATGCGCCGGGACAATTACCTGTGCGCCTACTGCGGCACCAAGGCCGAGACCATCGACCACGTGATCCCGCGCAGCCGCGGCGGCACCCACGCCTGGGAAAACTGCGTCGCCTCGTGCATGCGATGCAATCACCGCAAGGCCGACCGGCTGATCGACGAACTCGGCTGGACGCTGCGCTGCGTGCCAGCGGTACCCCGGGGCGCGCACTGGCGGCTGATCGGCGCCACGCACGACGGTGACCCGCAATGGGCCGCCTACCTGGCGGAGCCCAGCGCCGCCTGAGGCCCAGGCCTCGCAGCCTTGTCGTCGGCAGAGCCCCGACTCGGAGCGTTGCCGCCCCGCCAGAGGCCCCCACTCGGGGCCTTGCCGCCGCTAGAGACCCCGATCCGGGATCTTTCGACATGCGCTGAGGCTAGCTACCGGCTCGGGAGCGACCGCGGTAGCCCGAACCAGGGGAGGACACTCTTCTCGAAATGGGTCAAGGCGCCGATCCGGTCGCCGGTGAGGGTGAGGACGAACAGGCCGGTCCCGTGCCGGATGCCGGTCGGGGCGTGCAGGTAGGCCCCGAACGCCGGCTGGCCATTGGCCCGCGTCGGCACCAGGCCGAACCTCCGGCCCGCGCCGATGACGCTGGCGAAGAAGCGGCCAACGGCGTCTCGGCCCTCGTATTCGAACGGCATCGGCGGCATGGAGATGAAGACGTCGTCGGTCAGCAGGGCGAGCAGCGCGTCGAGATCGGCGGACTCGTACGCGCTGACGAACTTCGCCACGATCGCATCCTCGGCGGGTGAGTCGCAGGCGGGAGGCGGTTCGGGGTCGGCCGTCGGCGGCCATCGGCGCTGCAGGCTGGCGCGCGCCCGTTTGAGGGCGCTGTTGACCGAGTCGACGGTCGAGTCCAGCATGTCGGCCACCTCGCTGGCGTGAAATCCGAGGACGTCGCGCAAGATCAGCACGGCGAGCTGGCGAGGCGGCAGGACCTGAAGAGCGGTCACGAAGGCCAGGGAGATGGACTCGGTCTGCTCGTAGCGAGCCTCCGGGCCAAGCGGCACCCCGGCCGCGCCCTGGAGGAGCGCGTCGGGATATGGCTCGAGCCACACGACCTCGCCGAGCCGGGTCGGCTCGGGCGGTTCAACCTCCGGCACGTTCCACTCCTGGGCGGGTCGCCGACTGGCCGAGCGACGGGCGTTGAGGCATCGGTTGGTGGCGATCCGGTACAGCCAGGTGCGGAGCGAGGCGCGTCCCTCGAACGCTCCGAGGCCTTGCCAAGCGGCCAGCAGCGTGTCCTGCAGAGCGTCCTCGGCGTCCTGGAAGGATCCGAGCATCCGGTAGCAGTGCACCTGCAGTTCCCGGCGGTACGGCTCGGTCAGCTCTCGGAACGCGTCGCCATCCCCGGCCCGCGCCCTTGAGATCAGGTCGCCTGCCATCAGCCCCACCGTCGCGTCACCTTCTTCCCGCACCTGGCCGCCTCTCCATCTTGCCTAGTGCGCTGTCCATGAACGTTTGCGGGGTTTGATCACGCGGCTTTGGGCCGTGGGCGGCCCCAGCGTTGCTGGCGTTCGCTGCGGATGCGGGCGCGTTCGCGGCGCTGGGCGGCCAGGACGTCGGGGTGGCGGGCGTTGGCGTTACGCCAGGCGAGGTAGTCCTGCAGACGGCGGGCGAGCACGGTGTGATTGGGGTGGTCCGAGCTGCCGATGGCAAAGGTGCGCAAGGGCCCGAATTGCGCTTCGATCGGGTTGGCCCACGACGCGCTGGTGGGCGTGAAGCACAGCCGCACCTTGTGCTTGCCCGCCCAGGCGCGGATCGCCGGGGTCTTGTTCGCCGACAGGTTGTCGGCGATCACGTAGATGGGAGCGCCGTCGGGGCGGGCTGCCCGGATGGACTTCAGCGCGGCCAGGGTGTGGTCGCCGCCCTTGCGGAGCCGGGTGATGCCCCACAGCTGGTCATCGCCGAGGGAGTAGCAGCCGTGGAAATAGCGGATGCCGTGCGTGCGGTGATAGGTCGCCGGCAGGCGGACGGGTTTCTTCTTCGCTGCCCAGCAGGTGCCGTGGCAGGGGCGGATCGATAACGGCCCGAACTGGTCAAAGGCGAAACACCGGTCCGCGAACGCGCTGGTCACGTGCTCGATCCGGTCCAGCTTGGCGTCCTTGTCCGGGTCAGCGGACTCCTTCCAGGTCCGGGTCCGCTGGAAGGAGACCTGCGCTGCGTGCAGGATCTGCCGCAGCCGCTCCCGCCCGATCCGCACCGGGTGCCTGGCATGACCGGCCAGGTAGGCGGCCAGCTTGCGCAAGCTCCAGTGCGTGAACGGCAAGCCCAGCTTCTCCGGGCGCGTGGTGGCCGCCGCGACGATGAACTCCACGTCCTCATCGCTGATCCGGCGGGGACGGCCTCCCGCCCACTGAGGGTCCAGCGCGGCCAGCCCCTTCTGGTTGAACGCGTGGACCACATCCCGGACGGTGTCCTCATCCGCCGCCACCAGCCGTGCGATCGCCGCCGCCGGCGTTCCCGACGCCGACGCCATGATGATCATCGCCCGGCGGACCCGGACCGACTCATGCTTACCGCGGCGCACGATTTGCTGCAGCCGCCGCCCTTCCTGATCAGTTAGCCGCCGCGCCCGCACCGGTTCTGCCATTCGCCACTCCCGCGCTCGACCTAGCACTCACGGGATCGAGTCTGGACCCAGCGCAGGACCCCCAGCGACGTGACACCTGACCCGGTGAACGTTCGTGGTCAGCGCACTAGCTACTCGTCCGCTCTACCTGCATAGGCACCGGCCGCTCTACCCTGCATAGGCGGCACCGGCCGGCTCCACCCTGCACAGGCACCGGCCGGCTCAGCCTGCATAGACACCGACCGCGGGGTGAACTGGGCGGTCGCCAGACGCCAGTTCTTCCTGCGGCTGCTCATCCGTCCCATCATCTATGAAAGTTCAGCCGGCAACTTTCTGGCATGCTATGGATTGTCAGAGCGTGGTAGTATAATCGAACACGTAATCGAACCCACTGCCCGGTGAGGGGAGGACGCCCCGCTCGTGTGCGCACCCGGCCCGCCGCCCCCGCCGCCCGCGACCGCCGCCCAGGCGATCGCGATGGCCCGCGCCGGGCTGGGCTGGCTGGCTGCGGCGGACGCGACCGGGCTGACCAGCATTGAGCAGGCCGAGTGCCTGCGCGGGCTCGGGCAGGCCGAGGCGATGCACACCGCCGCCCGCTCCAAGGTGCTGGCCGCGTTCAGCGCCGCCGGCGGTTACGAAGACGACGGGCACGGCACCACCAGGACCTGGCTCAAATGGCAGACCCGGATCACCGCCAGCGCGGCCGGCGCGGCGGTGGGGTGGGCGCGGCGGCTGTCGGCGCATCCGGCGGTGGCCGGGGCGCTGGTCGCCGGGACGCTGTCGCCGTCGTGGGCGCGGCAGATCTGCGACTGGACCGATCTGCTGCCCGAGGAGCACCGGGCCGACGCGGACCAGATCCTGCTCGGCGCGGCCGCCGCCGGCGCCGCCCTGGCCGACCTCGGCGCCCTGGCCGAGGAGATGCGGCGCCGGCTGGCCAAACCCGACCACGACGACGGTGACGGGTTCGCGGACCGGTGGGTGCGGCTGGAGACCACCTTCGGCGGCGCCGGGAAGCTCGACGGGGACCTGGCCCCCGGCTGCGCCGCGGCGCTGGGCGCGGTGCTGGATGCGCTGGGCAAGCGGGCCGGGCCGGAGGATCTGCGCAGCAAGGGCCAGCGTCAGCACGACGCCCTCGAGGAGGCGTGCCGGCGGCTGATCGCCGCCGGGGGGCTGCCCGAGCGGGCCGGGCAGCCCACCCAGATCCTGCTGCATTTGACTCTGGATCAGCTCCGCGGCCAGCCCGGCGCCGCCGATGCCGAAGCCGCCTGGCCGCGCCGCCGCGCCGCCGGGCGCGGACTGCGACGCCGCGATCGTCCCGGTCGTCACCGGCCGGGTGGACCCCGACGTGCTGGACCGGCTGGCCGCCGCCCTGCTGCGCGACCCCGGCCCCGGCGCCCGCCACCACGACGACCCGGCCGCGGCCCGGCGGGCCCGGGCCGAGGATGACCGGCAGGCCCGGGCCGAGCGGGCCGCCCGGAAACTGATCATCACCGCCGCCGCCGACCTGCTCTCGGGACCCCGCGGCCTCGCCGCCTACCTGCGCACCCGGCTCACCGCCGACACCGTCGCCTCGGTCAGCCTGCCCCTGGACATCGGCACCGTCACCGACACCATCCCGGTCCACCTGCGCCGCGCCGTCGCCGTCCGCGACCGGCACTGCCGCTTCCCGGGCTGCGATCAGCCGGTGGCGGCCTGCCAGCCGCACCACCTCATCCCCCGCGCCCAGGGCGGGCCGACCTGCCTGACTAACCTCTTGCTCTTGTGTTCCTTCCACCATTTGATCGCCGTGCACCGGTGGGGCTGGGGCATCACCTTGCACCCCGACGGCACCGTCACCGCCACCAGCCCCACCGGCGACCGCACCCTGCACAGCCACGGACCGCCCACCCCCGCCGCCGCCTGACCGGCGGACAGCGCCACGCTGACGCGGAAGCGCCAACGCCGCCTCGTGACACCCGAGGGTTTGCTCGGCGGCGTCCCCCTTCTTCGAACCGCCTGTCGTCAGGCGGGCTCGATGCTCAGTTCGGCGGTTGGCGGCTGCGCCGATCCGAAATCCCGGAACTCTCGCTGCGAGAGCGCGCCGAGGATCGCCAGCGCCAGGGAGGCCCCGGCCACCGGGAAGAACGGGGTCGGCCCGATGTGGCGGACCAGCAGCCCGGATACCGCCACCGAGAGCGGGAAGGTGCCCATCCCGGCCAGCATCACCACGCTCATCACCCGGCCGAGTAGCTGAGGCGGCGCCCATCGCTGGAGCAGCGTCAGGAAGATGACGTTGCCGAGGCCGTTGCAGGCACCGAATATGAACGTTGCCACCGCCGCGCCGGCAAGACCGCCCAGGAACGGGATGACGGCCACCGCCAGCGCCTCGGTCAGGAAGCACGCGCTGGCCACCAGCGCCGGGCGGTCGGCCTTGCCGCCGCGGGCGGCGGCCAGCGTTCCGGCCACGGCGCCGACGCCCAGGCAGGCGATCAGCGCTCCGTAGCCGCCCGCGCCGAATCGGGCGTGGGCGAGCACGGGCAGGGCCACCTCGAAGGTTCCGCCGAACGCGAGGTTGGCCGCGATCACTACCACGACGATGACCTGCAGGATGCGCGCCCGCCGCAGCAGAGACCAAGGGTTTCGCTGGTGGCGCTTGGCGCTGGTGTCCGGGGGCCGTGTCGGGGCTAGCATCGGCCGGTTCGGTGGCGCTGGGCCGCCCGGCCGCTGTCGCCGCCTTGGCGCGGATCAGGGCCAGGCTCGCCGCCGAGACCGCGAACGAGGCCGCATCGACGGCGAAGGCCGGGGCGGACCCGGCCGACGCGACCAGCAAACCACCCAGGACCGGGCCCGCGACGCTGCCCGCTTCGACCGCGGCGTAGTTGATCGCGTTGCCGGCCTGAAGATGTTCCGGGGCGAGCAGGGACGGCATGATCGCGAACGAGGCCGGTATGAACAGCCCCTCTCCGGCGCCGAGCAGCGCGGCGAGCGGCCCGAGCAGAGCGAGCGACGCCACGTGCCGGGCCGCGAGCACCGTCAGCGCGGCGACGAGCCCGCAGCGCGCGGTGTCGGCCGCCAGCATGATCGCGCGGGACCCGACCTTGTCGGCGAGCCAGCCGCCGAGGGGGATGAAGACCGTCCGCGGGACGCCGTAGCAGGCCAGCACGGTGCCGAGCGGGACCGGCCCGCCGTGCGTGGACAGCACCAGCCAGGGCAGCGCGACCGCGTAGCAGTAGTCACCGACGGTCGAGGTGAACTGTCCGGTCGCCAGCAGCCGGAAGTTCCGGTTGGACAGCGGCTCGCTCCGGAGCGCGGCCCGGACGCTCGCCGCGGCGGTCACGCCATGCCGCCGGGATCGAACCAGGGGATCAGGTCCAGAGTGACGTGCACGCGCCGGGCCCCCGGCGGCCGGTCCGCCGGGTCGAGGCGGCGGTAGCGGGCGGCCAGGTCCCGGACCTGGCCGACCAGCGCGGTGAGCTCGCCGGCGGTGAGGTGCAGAACGTCCTGCTGGGTGCCGGCGGCCTTGCGCCACTCGGGCGGGTAGTCGGACTCGGTGTCGAGGTACTGGGCCCGCACTTCCTCGAACCTTGTGTGCAGGCTCTCCATGAGCAGCAGCCGGGCAGCGCGCACCGATGCGGGCTCCTCCGGCTCGTCATCGAGCGAGAACGAGATGACCCGGGCCCGCCAGGGGTGGTGCCGGCCGTCGGCCGCGCTCTCCCGGTCCTCCTCGACAAAGCCGTACCGGGCCAGGGCACGCAGGTGATAGCTGCAGGCCGACGGGGACAGCCCGGCGATCTCGGCGCACTCGGTGGCGGTGGCCGGGCCGTCCAGGGCCAGGTGCTGCATGATCGCGATCCGCGCGGGATGGGCCAGTGCGCGCATCACCCGCGGGTCAGTGATCTTGAGGGGGTTCTCGGGCGTGCCGGGACGTTCGCCGGTCGGCTCCGGCGGGCCGGGCTCGGCAGCGCCCGTCCCGGGATCCTGGGGAGCGGTCTCGCTCACCGGATGCTCGCCTGTCCGATTATGAAAGACATACTGTGAAATATAAGTTGTGAAGCATTCCCTTCACAACTGACTGGCTGGGTGCGGGCGTGCGTTGGGGCTGGCCGTGGGCGCGGGCGCACCTGGCTGCGGGCGGGCGTTTGGGCTGGCCGTGGGCGCGGGCGCACCTGGGTGCGGGCGTGCGTTTGGGCTGGCTGTGGGCGCGGGCGCGCGTTAGGGCTGACCGTGGCGGCCGGGCCCGTTTAGGGCCGGTTGGCTGAATGTTGAGTCAGATGGCGGCCGGGTGGGCACGCGTTAGTTTCGCCGTGCGGCTTTGGGCCGTGCGGCTTTGGAACCGACGGCAGGGGCGGGCGATGCAGCGGGACATCTTCACCGGCGAGCACGAAGCGTTCCGCGACATGGTGCGGCAGTTCATCAAGGTGGAGATCGCCCCGTACCACGAGCAGTGGGAGCAGGACGGCATGGTGTCCCGGGACGTGTGGCTGGCGGCCGGGCAGGCGGGGCTGCTCGGGATCGACATGGACGAGAAGTACGGCGGCGGCGGGAACCCCGACTACCGGTACTACCTGATCATGAACGAGGAGCTGGCCCGGGCTGGCGCGCACGGGCCCGGCTTCTCGGTGCACAACGACATCAACGGCCAGTACCTGCAGCGGCTGGCCAGCCCGCCGGCAGCGCGAGCGCTGGCTGCCCGGGCTACTGCAGCGGCGAGATCATCACCGCGATCGCGATGAGCGAGCCGGGCAGGCAGCGACCTGCAGGGGATCCGGACCTCGGCGGTGCGCGACGGCGACCATTACGTGCTCAACGGGCAGAAGACGTTCATCTCCAACGGCCAGCTGGCCGACCTGGTGATCGTGGTAGCGCCGCACCGAGCCCGGATGCCGGCTACCAGGGGATCAGCCTGCTGGTGGTCGAGCGCGGCATGGACGGCTTCGAGCGCGGCCGCAACCTGGAGAAGGTCGGCATGCACGCCCAGGACACCTCGGAGCTGTTTTTCACCGACGTGCGGGTGCCGGCCGGGAACCTGCTCGGGGAGGAGGGCGGCGGGTTCATCGCGCTGATGCAGAACCTGCCGCGGGAGCGGGTCGCGATCGGCACCACCGCGCTGGCCGGGGCCGAGAAGGTGTTCGAGGACACGCTGGAGTACTGCAAGCAGCGGCAGGCGTTCGGGCGGCCGATCGGCCGGTTCCAGCACAACCGGTTCGTGCTGGCCGAGATGGCCACCGAGCTCGCGGTGGCGCGCGCGTTCACCGACAAGGCCGTGATGGAGCACAACGCCGGCCGGCTGTCGAACGAGGACGCCTCGATGCTCAAGTGGTGGGACACCGAGCTGTGCAACCGGGTGGTGGACCGGTGCGTGCAGCTGCACGGCGGCTACGGCTACATGCTGGAGTACCCGGTGGCGCGGGCGTACCAGGACGGCCGGGTGCAGACGATCTTCGGCGGCACGACGGAGATCATGAAGGAGATCATCGGCCGCGGGCTGGGCGTGTAGCGCGGAAAGGGCTGATGGGGCGTCCGCCGGGACTCCCGGGCTCGGCCGCCCGGCTGGACTGGGCCGGGCGGTGCCTAAGCGTGATGGCGACACATCGTGATGCCGGCGGGAGATCACGGCTCGCTCGCCGCGGGCGGTGGTCAGCACCTCGACCCCCGGGCCGAAGTACGGCCGGAGCACCTCGTCGCGCAGCACACCGGGCGGCGGTCCGCTGGCGGCCACGCGGCCGCCGTCCAGCAGCAGCAGCCGGTCCGCGAACTGCCCGGCCAGGGTGAGGTCGTGCACCGCAGACAGCACCGTCAGTGACCGCTCCCGGCGCAGTGTGTCCACCAGTTCCAGCGCGTCGACCCGGCGGCCGAGGTCCAGCGCGCTGGTCGGCTCGTCGAGCAGCAGGACCGGCGCCTGCTGGGCCAGGGCCCGGGCCAGCACCAGCCGTTGCAGCTCGCCGCCGGACAGCGTCCGCAGCGCCCGGCCCGCGAGCTCGGTGAGCCCCAGCCGGTCGATGAGCTCGGCGCTGATCTGCCGGTCGTCGTCGGTCTCGACGCGCAAGTAGCCGATGTGCGGGGTGCGGCCGAGCAGGACGTAGTCGCCGACGGTCATGTCCGGCGGCAGCTGCGGCCGCTGCGGCACGTAGGCGACCAGGCGGGCCAGGGCGCGCCGGGACAGCCCGGCGGTGGGCTGCCCGCCGACCTCGATGCGGCCGTCGAAGCGGACCTGGCGGGCGACCGCCTGCAGCAGGGTGGTCTTGCCCGCGCCGTTGGGGCCGATGAGGCCCAGCCACTCGCCGTCCGCGGCGCGATCGGTGACCCCCTCCAGCGCCACGGTCGCGCCGTAGCAGACCCGGACCGCCTCCAGGCCGATCACGACCGGCTCCGGCGGATCACGACGCGGCTCCGGCGGATCACGACGCGGCCCCGGCGGATCACGACCGGCCCCGGCGGATCACGACCGGCCCCGGCGGATCACGGCCGGCCCCGGCGGATCACAACCTGGCGGATCACGACAGGTCCCGGCGGGTGCGGCGGGACCGCAGCACGTACAGGAAGAACGGGGCCCCGATGGCCGCGGTGATCACGGTCAGCGGCACCTCGGCCGGCGCCTGGACCGTGCGGGCCGCGACGTCGGCCAGGACCAGGAACGCGGCGCCGCCGACCATCGAGACCGGTAGCACGATCCGGTAGCTCGAGCCGGCCGCTAGCCGCACCGTGTGCGGCACGATGATCCCCACGAAGCCGATCAGCCCGCTCACCGCGACCGCGGCGGCGGTGCCGAGCGTGGCGGCCAGCACCACGGTCAGCCGCAGCCGGGCCACGTTCACGCCCAGGCTGCCCGCCTCGGCCTCGCCGACCCGCAGCACGTCGAGCAGCCGCCGGTGGGCCAGCAGCAGCCCGGCGGAGACGACGACGTACGGAAGGACCAGCGTGACGTCCGACCACGACGCCAGCGACAGCTCGCCGAGTATCCAGGAGTAGATCTGCTGCAGCGCCTGAGTGCTCTGCTGCTGCAGGTACTCCTGGACCGCGGTGAGCAGTGCGGCGACCGCGACGCCGGCCAGCACGATCGACGCCGTGCTGCCGCCGATGCCCGGTGACTCGCCGCCGCGGCCCGCGCCGGAGCCGAGCACGTAGGTGACCGTGACCGCGCCCACCGCACCGAGGAACGCGACCGGCGGCAGCAGGCTGGGGCTGGCCCCGCCGACGATGACCAGGGTCGCGCCCAGGCCGGCCCCGGCCGCCACCCCGAGCAGGTACGGATCGGCCAGCGGGTTGCGGAAGACGCCCTGGTAGGCAGCGCCGCCGCCGGCCAGCATCGCACCGACCAGCGCGCCCAGGATCACCCGGGGCAGCCGGATCTGCCAGACGATCGCGGTGTCGATCGGCGGCACCGACAGCGCCGGGTGCCACGGCAGCCTGACCAGCAGCGTCTCCGCGACCGTGACCGGCGACAGGTCGGCTGGCCCGACCGACACCCCGACCGCCAGCGCGACGATCAGCGCGGCCAGCGCGATCGCGAGCGGGCGCCCGGGCCGGACCCGGCCCAGGCTGGTCCGCCGTGCCCCGGCCTTCTCGTCCGGCGCGGCGCCCTCGAGCGTCCCGGCGACCCCAGGAGTCCCGACGGCCCCGGCCGCCCCAGCGGTCCCGGCGATCCCCGCCGCTCCGGCTGTTCCGGCCGTTTCAGTCGTCTCGGCCGCCTTTCGCTCGGCGGCCGCGGTCACCCCGACCCCTTGGTGATGCCGGTCGCCACCGCCCGCAGCAGGTCGACGATCCGCGGTCCCCAGCGCGACGCGATGTCGTCGTTGAGCGGGATCACGTGGCCCTCCTTCACCGCAGCGAGGCCGGACCATCCGGGCCGGGCGGCCACGGTGGCCGCGTCCTGATGGCAGCAGAGCGTGTCGGCCAGGATGATGTAGTCCGGGTTGGCCTTGACGATGTACTCGGCCGACAGCTGAGGGTAGCCGCCGGCCGCCGCGGCACCGGACGCGCTGTCCGCGATGCTCTTCATGCCGAGCAGGCTCAGCAGGTTCCCGACAAAGGTCGAGGACGTCAGCGAGTAGTAGGTCTGGTCGAGTTCGTAGTAGTAGGTAACCGGCTGGGCGTGCTTGGGCACCGACGCGGCGATCTGGCTGATCTGGCGGCGCAGCGTCGCGACCTCGTGCTCGGCCTGGGTGAGGTGGCCGGTGGCCCGGCCTAGCTGGTCGAACTCGGAGTAGACGCCGGGCAGGCTGGCCGGGGCCGGCAGGTCAAGGACCGGGATCGAGAAGCCGGCCAGGTGCTTGGCCAGCCCCTGCACGTTGTCCGAGATCACGACCAGGTCGGGCTTGTAGCCGACGATCGCCTCGAGGTTCGGGTCGAACCCGGACAGCTTGGTCCTGGGCGCCTGCGGCGGGTAGTCCGAGTCGTCGTCGACCGCCTTGACCTGGCTCCCAGCGCCGATCGCGTACAGCATTTCGGTGGTGGTGGGCGACAGCGACACGATCGTGTCCGGCCGCGACTTGACGTGCACCACGCCGATCGCGGTGGTGATCGCCGCCGGGAACCCGGCGCCGCTCGCGTCGGCGGCGGCGGGTGCGGAAGCCGAGCCGGAACTGCCGCAGGCGGCAGCCGACAGGGCGAGGGCCGCGGTGGCGGCGAGGGCCGCCAGGCGGCGAGAGAGAAACCGCATGATCATCCTCCGTCGGGTCGTGGAGGACGAAGTGCGCCCGCTACGACGCCGGCCGAGGCATCGGAACGAACCGCCCTTCCTCCGAGGACAGATCGCCGGCGCGGGTCAGGCGTCCGGGCTCGTCCCCTCGCGCGCCGCGCGGCGGCGGCGGGCCGGGGACATCACCGTTGCGGGACAGCGCCGGATTCGCACCGGCTTCGCTGGGCTCTGCGCCATCCTGGGCTAACCCCAGGACAGGGGCACCTTACCGCAGCCCGGCCCCGGGCGGGCGCGGCCAGGCCGATCCGGTTACAGGCCCGACTGAGTTCTGGCCGGGAATCCATAGGTCCCGGCCACCGGGTTCCAGAAGCTAAGAAATTGGAGTTTGGCCGCCACCACGTCCTCGGTCAGGCCATAGCCGTTGGCGTAGGCGCCGTCCTGCAGCGTCCGGGCGTTACAGCCCTGGGCCATTATCTCGTTGACCCAGGTGAGGTAGTCCTGGTCGGCGCGGGCGGAGATGTCCAGGACCTGCACCAGATATGACTTCAGCGAGGTGCCGTTGGCCAGCGCGGCGGCCGAGATCCCGTAGGCGTCGCTAAGCTCGCTGGCCCGCTGCCCGGCCACCGCGGTGATCTGGCTGTCGTCGGCGGCCAGGCCGGAACACGCCTCAGCATGATTCATGGCCAGTTCCAGTTCGCCCTGGCTGGCGACGCTGTCGTCGAGCAGGGCGTTGATGGCCGCTGCCTGCTGCTGGGCGGCCGGGTCCTTCGCCGCCGGAGGCGGCGCCGATGATCCGGATACCGCGGGAAAGATGACGAAGGCCAGCAGGATGCTCAGGACCAGGATCCCGCTCACGATGACGATGGATGCGCGGGTCAGCAGCCGGCGCGCCAGGCGGGAGCCGGTCCCCGCCCAGGGGCGAGGAGGCTTCGGGGCGGGGGGCGGCCAGGAGCGCGGACCCGAGGGAATGGAGCTGGCCACGGCGTTCAGCGCGCCCACCCACTGTCCCGGGGCCGGCCGCTGGCTGGCGTCGGCGTCCTGGCTGAGCGTGGCCAGCCTGCCGAGCACGGGCGACACCGCCGAGATCGCCGATGCATCATGCGTCGTCTGATCGCGGGCGAAGAGACGGATGGCGAGCAGGCCGAATTTGTAGGAATCGGTCGCCACCGTCGCCCTCTGCTCGCCGGCGGGCGCTTCCCAGTCGGTCGTCTCCAGCTGCTCCAGGGCCGTTTCGCCCTTCAGCCGGAGCGAGTCGCAATCGATAAAAAAGCTGCTCGGGTACGGCTGCAGGCGGAACAGGGCGTTCTTGGGCGACAGGTCGCCGATTGCCACGTCCATGCTGTGCAGACGGGACAGGCTCGTTGCGACGGTCTCGAGGATTCTCAGGCGATCGCGGTCGGTGACCCGCAGGCCCGCGTTCCTGACGTAATCGTCCGAGTTGAGCAGGAACGCGACGTCTGACAGCTTCCGCCGCACGCCCTGCGTCTGAGTGTGGAAATCAAAGGTGTAATCCGTGGGAACCCGGCGCATGAGGAAGCCGCAGACCTGGCCTCCGTTCGTGACGAGAGATGCCGGCCAGGCGTAGTTCTCGTAGAGCCAGGTTTTGTCCTGCGGTGGCAGCTGGCGAGCGAAGAGGACGAGCTTCTCCAGCGTCTCGGGGTTCAGCTTGGCCAGCGCGTCCGGCGAATAGACCTTCACCACGGCCCGCCATTTGCCTTCAATCAAGGTGCCGCGTGCTTCCGATACCTTGCCCTGCCCGCCCGAGCCGAGCTCGGCGCCGATGTCGAGGCTGCTGAGGTCTACCCTCGGCGCTGGCTCGTCCATCAGCTCCGTCCCGGTTCAGCAGATCCGGGCCAGATGGCGATCAGGGTCCGATCGTCGACGAAGGTCTCTCTCGAGAAGTCCAGCACGTGCGCGAACTCCTTCGGCGGCGGCGGCGTCACCAGGTAACTCGTGAATAGCCGGCCGATCATGCCATCGCCGTCACCCAGCGGATCACCGAATCCGTCCGTCCCGATCAGCAGCACCGAGTCCGCGTCCAGACGCACGGGGGCCGGATCAAAGCTCTCCGGCATCCGTGGCAGCGGCGAAACGGCCGATGACACCAGGTGCTCCGATTCTTTCACCGCCAGCACGGCCTCATAGCTGCCACCACGGTGAACCCACGCCGACGAGTCGCCGACCTGAAGGATCCATCCCGCGAGCCCGCCGTCCGAGGGCTGCAGGTATCCGGCCACGAGCGTAGTCGCCACCAGGTCCTCCACCTCGTCCTGGCTCAGCGGGGGGCGTCCGAGGAGCCGGGCCGCACGCGCGGTCACGGCGCTGGCGGCGGCGTCCAGCACGCCGAGCCAGTCGGGCCCGGCCTGCGCTGGCCCGAGATCCCGCAGGATGGCGTCGACGGCGGCACGACAGGCCGCCGTGGCCCCGAGGTGGGCATACGAGGCGGACGAGACGCCATCGGCCACCGCGAACACCACGGCCCCGGTCTCGGGGTCGAAACCCAGATCCGCGTCATCTTGCCTCGGCGTCCCCTTATACCGATGCAGGTATCCCCGGACCGACGCCATCCGGACCGTCATCTGCCCGGAGGACCAGCCGTCGCACACGGTGTCCGGACGGTACGGCCGGATGTGCTGAGGGGCGAACTTAAAATCTTCGGTCTTCTTGTCGACGACGACGGGCAGCCACTGGCGCCGGTTACCGAGCGCGGTCTCCCGGCCCTGGCCTGCGAGCTCGTCATCGGCCGAAGCAGGGCCCGGCGGCTCCTGCGCGCCGTCCGCCCGGCGGTCCGGCCGTGACGAGCCGGGCCCGTGCTGCTTATCACTGCCCACCTCAAGCCACCTAACTAGACTTCATCGATGGCCATGACGAAACCCTCGGGCTTCTCGAAGACAAGCTGCGGCGAGGAGGAGTTCATCGAGCGGCCGGACAGGACCACGCTGGTAGTGAGCGCGACGAAGAACCTGGCGATGGAAGTCCCGATATCCGCATTCGCGGGTGCGATGAAGGCGAACTCAGGCTGGGTGGCGACGTCCAGTATCGTCTGTGCCTCCACATCACCAACGCCGCACGCAATGATATTGGGCGCCGTGGCGTTACGTGTCTTGTCGGTGAGGCGGCGGTGGGTGTCCGCCCAGTTTTCATTCGCGCCGTCCGGATTCGGCTGACCGTCGCTCAGGAAGTATATGACGGGGCGGTGCACCCTATACCCGCTATTTTTGAGGTCGCCCACGTCGCTCGGTATTCTCCGCATGAGATCAGCGAACGCCTCGTGGTAGTTGGTGTTCGTGCGGATCGCCATCTGCGGTAGTACATCGGTGTCACGCAGGTCGGCCATCCCCAGCCGGACGGCGACGTCGTCTGAGAAGCCCAGAACGCACAGGCGTACCTTCGCCGCGATCATGGGCTCCGACCTTACCGTCTCGTAGAGCGACGCGAGCCCGGCATTGAGTTGGCCCATGTAATCGAGCATTGAATATGACTCGTCAGCCAGGACATAGACCGGAAGCAGGTGACCTTTAGTATCAGGCATCTGACGAATCTCCTTCCCCCTCGGGCAGGTCGGGCCCGCCCGTCTGGTTCGTCTCGGGCCCGCCCGTCTGGTTCGTCTCGGGCGCGCTCGGCGCTGGATCCCCGGCGGGCTCAAAGCCGGCCGGCGGGGTGACGAGCAGCTCCTGGCTGCCGCTGATGTGCGCGCTGCTGACCGCGATCGCGCTCGACTGCACGTAGGAGATGTAGCGGGCAACGGCTTCGGCGAGCGGCAGGTCCGGGCTGGCCAGCCAGCCGAACTCCGGGGGCGGTGCCAGCAGCCGCACGACGTCGGGCGCGGCGTTGCCGATGCCGCACGCGACCACGTTGGGGGCGTAGGGGAACGTGCCCCGGTCCAGCAGCTCGCGGTAGGCGGCCTGCCACTGCAACGCGTCTTCGGGCGGGCTGGCCGACAAGATGTGCAGGATCGGCCGGCCAACTCGCGAGATCTGCGACTTGAGCCGCTGGACGTCATCCGGTATGCGCTGGAGCAGGTACTCGAACACCGGTCCGAGGCGGCTGCCGCCACGGTGCCCGAGCTTCGGTACCAGGCTGTCCAGGGCGATCTCACCCGGCGGCCAGCACAGCCTGACCTCGCCGGCATAGCCGAGCACGCCCAGTCGCACCGCCCTGATGACGTCCTGGTGCGCGGCAAGCTGCGACGGCAGATCGGCCAGCGCCGCGTTGAGCGTGTCGAAGTAGGCCTGATCGTCCGGCGATTCGTCGATCGCCACGTAGATCGGTATGAGCACGGCCGGGGCCGCAGCGGTGGCCGGGGCGCCGGGCGCCGGCGCCTGGGGATCGGCATGGGACGAGACCAGCACCAGCGGCTCGGTTCCGCCGGGCAAGGGCTCATCCCACGACGTCCCGGCCAGTTCCGGCGGGCCGGCGGCGAGGCGATGTCCTGAACCCGCTGCAGCGACTGCTTGCGGAGGACCTCGACGTCGGCCGAGTGGATCAGCCCCTGCTCCATCATGTAGCGGATCAGGTCTATGGACCGCTTGTCGTCGATGTCCCGCTTGGCCGCCGCGGCCAGCTCGTGCCGTTCGAGCAGTTCCAGCGCGTAGGCGGTCTCGTCCGGATGCCGGGCGAGGTGCTCAAGGACCAGGTTGCGCAGGTCGATCGGCTTGTCCGCCCAGGTGTCCAGCTCACGCTGGCGCGCGCCGAGCCGGGCCTGCTGCTCGGCCTCGGCCAGCGCGTGCGCCTGGGTCGAGCTGGCCAGGTCCACCTGGTGCTTCGCCTGGTCCAGCTCCAGCTGCCGTTTGGCGGCTTCCAGCGACCGGAGATGCTCCTGGGCCGCCGCATCGGGAAGTATCCGGGTCCGGCACAGGTAGATCTCGACGCCAGAGCCCGCCAGGCGCACCGGCAGCTGATACTGGAACTGCTCGTTGATCGCGTCCTGCGCCTCCTCGGCCTGCTCGATGCTGTAGCGCCTCGTGATCGGCCAGAACTCGCTGAGCAGGTGGCTGTAGACGATGGCGAGGGCGTCGGTGACGTTGCGGCGGATCACCTCGAAGGGATCGTGGACGCGGAACCCCACGTCGGCGATGCACTGGAAGAAGTAACTGCCGCCCTTGGAGGGCAGCGGGGACTGCTGGAAGCTGGCCGTGCGCTGGTGGTCGCTCATGTCCACTTCGTAACGGGTCAGGTACCTGGAAGCGCGCCGCTGCGACCAGCTCAGCTTCTGCCAGTCCGCCAGCGTGGTCAGGCGGCCAGCGGCGTCGGCGTAGATGACGGCCACGTTCGCCACGGCGGGCTCGGGCGATGACAGCTGGCTGCGCGGGACAGTGTCCTTCTTCCTGATCAGCTCGACAGCGCTCACAGCGGTTCCCTTTCGGCTTCCAGTACGGTCAGCAGCGCCTGGCCGACGACAGGTATCGGGCTCAGGTTCTCGGGGCTCGCCCAGCCCGTCGTGTACCGGCTGACGATCACTCTGGTGCGCTCGTGCCCGCGCACCAGCGCCCGGACGAGCCTGAGCAGGGCCTCCCGCATCTCGGAGTCGTTCTCAGCGGCGCCTGCCCACCACGCCAGGACCTGCTGCGACTCGCCGGGGAAGCGGGCATCGTTAAGCACGTATCGCCACAGCTCGACCAGCGCGGTGCGGGCGGACGGGAGGCGCTGCCCGAGGCGGAGCAGGTAGGGCCAGGCAACGAACGGCGACCTGGCGTCCTTCCTGACCCTGGTGTACAGGCCGTCGGCCAGAATCAGGAAGACGAGCTGGGCCATGGCCGTGCGGTCGGGGTGGCCCAGCGCCTCGCGCAGCTTCCTGAGCGCGAACACCGCCAGGTTGTCTGCCTCGGGGGCGGTGAGGTCATCGGAGGTCTCGGCCAGCAGGTCCACGACGGCATCGCCGATCGACACGGCGACCCGGATGTCGTCCACCACGGACAGCCGGTCGAGGGCCTCGACGGCGGCGATCGGGTCGTAGGCGCCCAGGGCCAGGCCGTAGGCCCGGGCCGCCGTGGCCTGCAGCGCCGGGTGATCGCGGTCGGCATACCAGCCCGACACCAGGCGCCGGACGGCCGGCCGCAACCGGTGATCGGCCGCCACGAACCGGAGGGCGTAGGCGACCGCGGCCCCGCGGCCCGGCTGGTCACTGGCGGCCCACGGCACGAGCACGCGGCTGGTGAGGTAGTCGAAGGACAAGGCGGCGAGCACGCCCAGCGCCCGCCCGGCGAAAACGCGCACCAGCTCCATGCCGTCGTCGGCGAGTTCGGCGAGCCACTGCAGCAGGGCATCCTGGATCTGGTAGTTCGACCATGCGTGCCGCATCACCGACAGGGGATACCGCGGGTCCTGGTACTCGACGGTGTCAGCCACGCTGAGCCCATAAGGCCCCGCGGACTCGACCCGGGTTATCTGGGCGTGGAGGCGGTAGAGCAGCGCGCGGCGCGAGGTCCGGAAGGGGCGCCGGGTCTCGGGCAGCGCATCGCCGGCCGCGGCCATCATGACGCCCGGCTCAGCATCATAGGCGCCGTACAGGGCCTTGGCGCCCCTCACGACCACCTCGTACGGCAGGCCGTTCAGTACCGCCAGCGCTATCGCGAACGTCGTCGACCATGTGTCACCCAGCGTGGCGAACCAGATCTCGAACCCTTCCGAGCTGCGCCGTGACAGCCGGGAGCGGATCCGGCCGGTATCGATGTTCTGCGTGTCGGGCGCCTGGTAGAGCTCGTCGACGATGGCGTCGGCGAGGTCCGCGGCGTCCTTGCCCGACGAATCGGGGGTCAGGATCCCCGCGATGAGCTTGCCGATCTCGGGGCGGGCCAGCTCGGATTCTGTCCTCGAGGCGCCGAGAAAGTGCCGCAGGTGACGCGCGACGATATCCTGCGGGTCCGGCCGGGATGACTGGTCGACTGCGTAGTCCAGGAGATCGTTATCGGAGCCGAGCGCGGTCGCGGCGACGGTTATGATAAGGCGCGCTCCGGCCGCCCGCAGCGGCTCTTCCAGCTGCTGCAAGAGCGAGGAGCGCAGGTTCGCGAAGTCCGCGGGCTGATTAAGGATGAAGCCGGCGTTCTCCTCGATTCGCTCCCGGCCCTTGAGGTCCGTCTCTATCGCGGTGGGCACCTCGCTCATCCGGATGGAATCGTCGAGCCGGAATATGTGGCCCGCGCCCTCATCGAGCAAGAGGCGTACGGCCGTGGCCAGCTTTCCGCAGCCTTCGGGCCCCCGGAGGATGACGGTCTGGCGCGCCCGGGAATACGAACTCTGAATACTGGCGAAGCCCGGAGGGCAGACATAGGCGTTGCGCAGCAACTCCAGGTCGTCAGGTGATATCTCTCGTGGCCGGCGGCGCCGGGCGCCCGGCAGGTTGATGACGTTCTTGACTCCGCGCGCGACGACGTCGCCCTCGACGAGCAGGCGGTCGGCCTCCCGCAGGAACTGGTGACGAGTCGAGCCCTGGCCCGAGCGCGAGGTGGCGTCCGAGGCGGCCGGCCCGGAGCCGACGGCATAGGTATGCGGCTGATCCGGCGTGCCGGGCTGGGCTTCGCCCGGGACCTGGCTCGCGGGCGCCCCTTCGGCCGGCGGGCCGGGCGAAGGGGGAGGAATCCCGTTGCCGGGCTGCTGCGGGCCGGCTGCGGGCGCGGGCGGGGGCTCGGTCATGGCCGGGCTGGCCCGGGCGGCGGCAGCGCGCGGGCCGCCGCCGGATGGGCCGCGGGATGGGCTGCGGGATGGGCTGCGGGATGGGCTGCGGGATGGCAGGCCTCAGACGCCGGAAACGTGGCCAAGACCGGCATACGCTGACCCCCCATGGCTGCCTAGAACCGCCGTGCGCCGCCGCCCGCCCCAGCTGGCGTACCGTGTGGTACTAGCATGGATGCCTCTACGGTAGCCCAGGCCACGAGAACATGTAATAGGTCGGCCGCACCGCATCTTTCTGGCAAATCATAGCGTGCGCGTTTTGCCGGAAAAAGCATAAATGTCGTAGAACGATGGATCTGGGAACATCCTTGCTCCGTCGTCCTTATCGCGGGACAGGAACCATTAGTTGTCCGGCGATCCCGGCGCGAACTAAAATTGCGACGGCCGTCCGGCCGGGCCGATCCGAGGGAAGCCGACTCATGGATATCACGGATGAGCTCCTGCTGAGCCTGCTCGGGGGCGTTGGCCAGGGGACGGCCAAAGCCGCCACGCTGGGCACCACGGCCGCGGCCAAGGCCCTGTGGAAACGCCTGCGGGATCAATTCAGGCGGCGGAAGGGCTCGCTCACCGACGCAGAAAGAGCGACCCTCGAGAAGGAGCCCGGCGACCCGGTGAACGCCGATGTGCTGCGGGGCCTGCTGCAGAAGCTGACGGAAGCCGAACGCAGCAGCCTGCACATTTACCAGACCCGGGTCGAGGGTGACTGGGTCTCGGACGGGGGCGTCAAGGTCGAGGGCGACTGGGTCTCGGACGGGGGGGTCAAGAACGTCTTCAACATCGGCGACACGCCCGGCGGCTGACGGCCGTCATCGCGACCGCTATCCCGCCCTGCCATTCCGGCCGGGTCCTGTGACGACAGACGCAGGGCCCGGCCTACGCTGTCGCATGACGGCCCGGCGGAGGGCGGTGCCGGGACGGCGCGAGGCGGGGCCGGGACGGCGCGGGGCGGTGCCGGGACGAGCGAGGTGGCGACATGGCGGATCAGGAGCGCGAGCTGACGATCCCCGAGGGCGGGTTCTGGCCGGCGCCGCAGGTTCCGCAGCCGAACATCTACCCGATGGAGTGGCGGGTCGAGACCGGCAAGCTCGCGTCGATCTACCAGAAGTCCAAGCTGATGGCCTGGAACCCGGCCGACCTGCCCTGGGACGGGCTGCGCGCCGAGGACTTCACCGCCGAGCAGCGCCTCGGGATCATGTACTGGTTCTCGGTCCTGGCCAACTTCGACGCGTCCGGGCCCGCGGTGTTCGCCCGCGCCACCATCCACGCCTTCGAGCAGCACGAGGAGGACCCGGTCCGCAAGTGCTTCTTCTCGATCACCCGCGACGAGGATGTCTCCGCCGACATCAACCCCGAGGACATCATCCCGGTCTTTTAGAACCTTCCCGGGGCGTCTTCCCGGGTTGCCCCGCGGGCGTGGTTGGAGGACTGTTTGATGGAGCATGTAACACAGCGCCCGGGTCGCGAGGAGGGATTGCCTTTGAGCTGGTCCACCTATGTCGCGCTGGGGGACAGCCTGACCGCCGGCCGCGGCGACGAGGGACGGGACGGGCGCCCGGTCGGCTGGGCGCAGCGGCTCGCCGACATCCTGAGCGTGCGGACCACGGTGCGGTGCCGGCTGATCAACCTGGCCGTTGACGGCGCCACTATCGGCCAGGTGCGGGCCAAGCAGCTGCCGGGGGTCTCCGCGTGCCGGCCCGACCTGGTCAGCGTCACCGTGGGCATGAACGACATCCGCAGCCGCGGCTTTGACGAGATGAACTTCAAGGCGGGTCTCGGACAGCTGCTCGAAGCCCTGTCCGCGACCCAGGCCACGCTCCTGACCTGCACCCTCCCGGACCTGGCCGCGGTCTTGCAGCTATCGCCGGAGCTGACCGACATGGTGCGCGAGCGCACCCGGCTGGCCAGCGCCATCATCCGCGAGCAGGCGAAATCCTACGGCGCGCTCTGCCTCGACGCATGGGCCATGCCCGCCGCGGCCGACCCGGAGCTGTACGGCCCGGACCGGATGCACCCCAACGCCCGCGGGCATCAGTTCATCGCCGCCGCGTGCGCCGACCAGCTGGCGCCGCGCTGACCGGCTGTGGACGCCAGTGTGGACGGACCGGTGGATAAGCGCCGGTACGCGGGGGATAAACGGGGGAACGCAGGGGATAACAGAAGATGTCTTGTGGATGACAAAAGAATCTTGAAATTGCTTTCCTGAAGCCCTTGTGCAGGCGCTTCACCAGGCAGTAGAAATGCACTCACCACAAAGCACGGACACCGAACCGGGGGCAACCCCGGGACTCCGGGGGCGACCCCGGGGACGCGGACAGATCCGGGAAACCGGGCCTCGACGCGGGTGACCTAGGCTGGTGGCGCGGTCCGGCCGCGGACAGCAGCCGGGAGACCGGCCAGCCGAGCGATCGGCACGCTGGGCGGCAGGACCGGGCGAGGCCCCTCCATCTCATACATGGGGGGGCCTCGTATTTATTGTGCCGCATCCCGGCTTAAAGCCCCAGCCATCACGCCCCGCCTCGCCCGCCGCCGGTCACCGTCCGCCAGACCGGGCGGACCGGGCAAATACCGCCGCACGGGGGCGGATCGCCGCCGGATTAAGGCGAGACGGAGCGTTCATTAATCTGGCCGGTCAACGAATTGCGCACAACGCGTAACGCGATGTGCAATGGCGGACGATAATGAGACAGACGCTGGCGACGTGGGTACCCCCGAGCTCACGTCGCCGCGTCTTGTCTTCCGCCCCGGCGCCGCGGACCCGCCGCCGCGTCGCGTGCCGGCAGTACCCCGCGGCGGTGCCGCCCGGTAGCGTTCGTTACATGACTGCTACGACAACGCCCGAGGGCGGCGCGGACCGGTCCGAGCGGGCCCCGTTCGGCCGGATGCTCACCGCGATGATCACGCCGATGACCGGCGACGGCGCGGTCGACTACGCCGGGGCCGCCCGGCTGGCCGACTACCTCGTCACCGAGATGCGCAACGACGGCCTGGTGATCAGCGGGACCACCGGCGAGTCGCCGACCACCACCGACGCGGAGAAGGACCGGCTGCTGCGCACGGTGGTCGAGGCCGTGGGCGACCGGGCCTGCGTCGTGGCCGGGGTCGGCACCAACGACACCGCGCACACCTGCGAGCTCGCGCGGCAGGCCGAGCGGGCCGGCGCGCACGCGTTGCTGGTGGTAACGCCGTACTACAACAAGCCGCCGCAGCACGGCCTCGCGGCGCACTTCAGCCGGGCGGCCGACGCGACCGGGCTGCCGGTCATGCTCTACGACATCCCCGGCCGGACCGGCACCGCGATCGCCACCGAGACCCTGATCCAGCTGTCCGCGCACCCGCGGATCGTCGCGGTCAAGGACGCCAAGGGCGACTTCGGCGCCGGGTCCGTGGTCATGGCCGCCACCGACCTCGTCTTCTACAGCGGCGACGACATGCTGAACCTGCCCTGGCTCGCGGTCGGGGCGGCCGGCTTCGTCAGCGTGCACGGTCACGTCGTCGGTGACCGCCTGCACGAGATGATCGACGCCTACCTGGCCGGCGACGTGGGCACCGCCCTGGCCATCCACCGTGAGTTGCTCCCGGTGTACACCGGCATGACCCGGATGCAGGGCACGGTCTCGGCCAAGGCGGCGCTGGCCATGCTCGGGCTGCCCGGCGGGCCGGTGCGGCTGCCGCTCGCCGACGCGACCACCGCCGAAGCCGAGCGGCTGCGCACGGACCTGGTGGCGGGCGGCGTGAAGATCCGGTGAGTCACCCGCACCCGGACCTCGGGCCGCCGCCGCCGCTGCCCGCCGACGGCCTGAGGATCGTCGCGCTGGGCGGGCTCGGCGAGATCGGCCGCAACATGACGGTCTTCGAGCACGTGGGCCGGCTGCTGGTGGTGGACTGCGGGGTGCTGTTCCCCGAGCCCGATCAGCCGGGAGTCGACCTGATCCTGCCGGACTTCTCCTATCTCGAGGGCAGGCTGGAGCAGGTCGAGGCGGTCGTGCTCACGCACGCGCACGAGGACCACATCGGCGCTCTCCCGTACCTGCTGCGGCTGCGGCCCGACATGCCGGTGGTCGGATCCCGGCTGACGCTGGCGCTGGTGGCGAGCAAGCTGACCGAGCACCGGCTCACGCCCGAGGCACGCGAGGTGGGAGAAGGCACGAGAAGCACGTTCGGGCCCTTCGACCTCGAATTCTTCGCCGTGAACCACTCGATCCCCGACGCCCTGGCGGTCGGCATCCGCACCCGCGCCGGGCTGGTGCTGCACACCGGCGACTTCAAGATGGATCAGCTGCCGCTGGACGGGCGGCTGACCGACCTGGGCGGCTTCGCGCGGCTCGGCGCCGAGGGCGTGGACCTGCTGATGGCCGACTCCACCAACGCCGAGATCCCGGGGATCGTGACCACCGAGCGGGCCATCGGCCCGGTGCTGTCGGCGGTGTTCGACGGGGCCCAGCAGCGGATCATCGTGTCCTGCTTCGCCAGCCACGTGCACCGGGTGCAGCAGGTGATGGACGCCGCGGCCGCGCACGGGCGCAAGGTGGCCCTGGTCGGCCGGTCCATGGTGCGCAACATGGGGGTCGCCCGCGAACTCGGCTACCTGCGGGTCCCCTCGGTTCCCGGCGGCCTGGTCGTGGAGCTGCGCGAGGCCGAGGAACTGCCGCCCGAGCGGATCGTGCTGATCTCCACCGGGTCGCAGGGCGAGCCGATGTCGGCGCTGGCCCGGATGGCCGGCCGCGACCATCCGATCCGCGTCGCCGAGGGCGACACGGTGATCCTCGCCTCGTCCCTGGTGCCCGGCAACGAGACCGCCGTATCCCGGATCATCAACGACCTGACCCGGCTCGGCGCGCGGGTGGTGCACCGGGGCAACGCGCTGGTGCACGTATCGGGGCACGCGCCGGCCGGCGAGCTGCTGTACGTGCTGAACCTGACGCGGCCGAGCAACTTCATCCCGGTGCACGGCGAGTGGCGGCACCTGAAGGCGCACGCCGAGCTGGCCGCGCTGACCGGCGTGCCCGACGCGAACATCGTGATCGCCGAGGACGGGGTGGTGGTCGACCTGGTCCACGGCCAGGCATCGGTCGCGGGCAAGGTCCAGTGCGGCTACGTGTACGTGGACGGGCTCTCGGTCGGCGAGGTGACCGAGGCGTCCCTGAAGGACCGGCGGATCCTCGGCGAGGACGGCTTCGTGTCCGTGGTGATCGTGGTCGACTCCACCAGCGGCAAGCTCGTGGCCGGCCCGGAGATCCACGCCCGCGGCTCCGGGATCGACGATGCGGCCTTCGGCGAGGTCCGGCCGCGGATCGAGGACGCGCTGGCCCGGGCGGCCGCCGACGGGATCAGCGACTCCTATCAGCTGCAGCAGCTGGTGCGCCGGACGGTGGGCCGCTGGGTGAACGAGAACTACCGCCGCCGCCCGATGATCATCCCGGTGCTGGTCGAGGTCTGATATCCGGTCGCGTCCGCGCGGGACCCGGCCGGATACTGGTCAGCCATGGAGGAGGCGACCCATCCCGCGCTGCGCCGGGTGCTGCGGGAGGCTGGCGACCCGGCGCTGGCCGACAAGCTGGCCGCGCTGTCCGGCACGGGCCTGACCACCCTGCTGCTGGAGGTGCTGCGGCGGCGGGCGGACCTGCTGACCCCGGCCGAGGTGATGCGCCGCTACCGCAGCGACCGCTTCGTGGCGCCCGCGACGGTCGGCTTCGGTGCCCTGCGGCGGGCCGAGGACGTGCTGCTGGCCGCGCTGCCGGCCGGGTTCGAGGTGCTCACGCTGGCGCCGGTGCTGCCGCTCGGCGCGCACTCGGCCCTGGCCACGGTGGACCCGCGCAAGGTGGTCGCGACCATCCGGGGCAGCGAGGTCGCCGCCGACCCGACCAACGGGCTGGCCCTGGAGGCCGCGGCGCGCCGCCGCCGCGCCCGGCCGCGTGAGCCGCGGGCCGCCGAGCCGGTCCGGCTGGCCGCCACCCAGCGGGTGGTCCGGGCCCAGCACGGCAGCGGGCCGGTCAGCTTCGCGCACTTCCAGCTGCTGGGCCTGGTCACCGCGGGCCGCGACACCGGCGGTCACGCGTTCGAGCGCGACAGCCTGGGCGAGCACCTGCGGTCGGCGGTGACCGGGCTGCGCCGGCTCGGCGCGCAGCGGGTCCGGGTCGGGCTGACCCGGCTGGACCCGGCGCTGGACGGGGTCGCCGAGGCGGTCACCGCCGCGCTGGCCGGGCCCGCCGAGGTGGCCGACGCCCCGCACCGGGAGAGCGGCCGCGGTTACTACACCGGGCTGTGCTTCAAGGTGTACGCGGGGTTCGGCGGGGCCGAGCTCGAGGTGGGCGACGGCGGGTTCACCGAGTGGACCGCGAAGCTGCTGGGCAGCCGCAAGGAGCGGCTGCTGATCAGCGGGTACGGCCTCGACCGGATCGCGATCGCCAGCGGCGGGTAGGGTCGGCCGGCTCAGGCGGACGGGACCTCGTCGTCGTCCAGGTCGCGGAGCCTGTAGCGCTGCAGCTTGCCGGTGTTGGTCCGGGGCAGCGAGGCCAGGAACCGCACGGCCCGCGGGTACTTGTACGGCGCGATCTGCTGCTTCACGTAGTCCTGCAGCTCGCCGGCCTTGACCGAGCCGCCGTCCGCCCCCTCGCGCAGCACCACGAACGCCTTGACGATCTGGCCGCGGGCCTCGTCGGGCACGCCGACCACGCCGCATTCGGCGACGTCCGGGTGGCCCAGCAGCACCTCCTCCACCTCCGGCCCGGCAATGTTGTAGCCGCCCGAGATGATCATGTCGTCGCTGCGCGCCTGGTACCAGAAGTAGCCGTCGGCGTCGCGGATGTAGGTGTCGCCGGTGAGGTTCCAGCCATCCTGTACGTAGGACCGCTGCCGGTCGTCGGCGAGATACCGGCAGCCGGTCGGGCCCTTGACCGCCAGCCGGCCCGGCGTCCCGTCCGGCACTGGCTTGCCCTCGTCGTCCAGGACCGCGGCCTCGTAACCGGGCACGGCCCGGCCCGTGGCCCCGGGCCGGATCTGCTCGTCGGCCGAGGAGATGAAGATGTGCAGCATCTCGGTGCTGCCGATGCCGTCGATGATCTTCACCCCGGTGGCGTCGTAGAACGCCTGCCAGGTCGAGGCGGACAGGTGCTCGCCCGCCGAGACCGGTCGGCGCAGCCCGCGCAGCTGCCCGGCCTTGCCCGCGGCGAGCATGGCCCGGAACGCGGTGGGCGCGGTCGACAGGACCGTCACGCCGCGGGCGGCGATCTGGTCGGCCAGCTCGGCCGGGGTCGCCCGCTCCAGCAGCAGGGTGGACGCTCCCGCCCGCAGCGGGAACACCAGCAGCCCGCCGAGCCCGTAGGTGAACGCCAGCGGCGGGGTCCCGGTGAAGATGTCGTCGGCCCGCGGCTTCAGCACGCGGGAGGAGAACGTGTCCGCGATCGCCAGCAGGTCCCGGTGGAAGTGCATGGCCGCCTTGGGCCGGCCGGTGGTGCCGGACGTGAACGCGATCATCGCCACGTCGTCGGCGCCGGTGTCCACCGCGCCGAAGTTGCGCGGCATCGGCGTGACCCGCTGGGCCAGGTCGTCCTCGCCCGGGCCGCCGTAGCTGATGGCCCGCAGGCCGTCCACGTCGGCGGCGGCCAGCTCGCCGGTGAACCGGTGATCGCAGAGGGCCAGCCTGACCTGGGCGATGCCGCAGATCGAGGACAGCTCCGCCGCGCGCAGCAGCGCCATCGTGGTCACCGCGACCCCGCCGGCCTTGAGCACCCCGAGCCAGCAGGCGGCCAGCCACGGGTTGTTCGGCCCGCGCAGCAGCACCCGGTTCCCCGGGACCATGCCCAGCTCGTCGGCCAGCACCCACGCCACCTGGTTGGACACCCGCAGCACGTCCTCATACGTCCACGTGCCGTTCTCCGACAGCAGGCAGGGCCGGTCGCCGCCGCGGGCATCGGCGGTCGCGTCGAGCAGCTCGACCGCGGCGTTGAGCCGCTCCGGGTAGCGCAGCTCGGGCAGCGGGAACCGGAACTCGGGCCACAGCCCGTCCGGCGGCAGGTTGTCCCGGCAGAACGTGTCGACGTGCGCGGACGGCGAGAGCTGCATGGCCGGGCCTCCCTCGGGCGAGACGGAATCACCCCAGTATTCCGCCCCTATGACGATAGTGAACGAACCGGGGCAACCACCCGCCCGGCCGCCCGGGGCGCGAAGTGGTCAGCCCGGCCGGGCCGGAAGTGGGCAGCCGGCCGGGCGCGAAGTGGTCAGCCTGCCGGGCCCCGGGTGGGCCGCCCGCCCGGGGCCCGGAGGGCCGGTTCAGCCCATGGGCGCCGGGGCCGGGGTCGGCCAGGGGCTGGCGGGTGTCATCGACGGGGCGGGAGCCGTCCACTGGCTGGCGGGCGACTGCCACGTCGGGGTCGGCGCCCGAGCGGCGGGCGTCGGCGGCGGGGTGGCGGGCGCCGGCGCCGGAGCCGGCGCCACCGCGGGGGCCGGCGTCGTGGCCGGGACCTTGGGCGTTAGCAGATGCCGGGCCGCCGGCCCGGAGTGGGCGGTCTTGGCCGGCGTGGCCTGGGCGGCGGTGGCGTAGGAGGTCACGGCGTAGCCGGCCCCCGCGACCGCGCCGGCCAGCACGACGACTCCGGCCGCCGATCGGATGATGCGCAAAGACATGGTCCTGTCCCTCGTAGTTGGCTGATCTTCGGGGTCGGCGGCCGCCGGTCTTCTACCGCTTGAAACGGGCGGAAGGCGCCATCGGGTTCGACGCGCGGGCCTACCCGCGGTCGCCCGCCGTTCGCGGGCTATGTTGCAGTCGTGACGACCTTCACCGGCGCGCCAGGAAGCGGCGCGCAGCCGCGGGCCCTGATCGTGACGATCTACGGCCTTTACGCCCGGGAAGCCGGCGGCTGGCTCAGCGTGGCGTCGCTGATCCGGCTGATGGCCGGGCTCGGCTGCGACGAGCCCGCGGTCCGGTCGTCGATCTCCCGGCTCAAGCAGCGCGGGGTGCTCGAGTCACGCCGCGAGGACGGGGCCGCCGGTTACGCGCTGTCCGGCCGTGGCCGGGCCATCCTGGCCGAGGGGGACGAGCGGATCTTCGAGCGGCCCCGGGCCACGCTGGCCGACGGCTGGCTGCTGGCCGTGTTCAGCGTGCCGGAGCCGGAGCGCAGCCGCCGGCACGCGCTGCGCTCCCGGCTGGCCTGGCTCGGCTTCGGCACGGTGTCGGCCGGCGTCTGGATCGCGCCCGGCCACCTGGTCAGCCAGACCGCCGGCGTGCTCGAGCGGCACGGCCTGGCCGGCTACGTGGACCTGTTCCGCGCCGACTACCTGGCCTTCGGCGACGTGACCGAGCAGGTGGCGCGCTGGTGGGACCTGCGCCGGCTGCACGACCTCTACCAGGCGTTCCTGGACGACGCCGGCCCCGTGCTGGCCCGCTGGGACCGGGCCGGGCCGGCCAGGCCGGTCATGCCGCCCGGCGAGGCGTTCGCCGACTACGTCCGCGCGCTGACCGCGTGGCGGCGGCTGCCGTTCCTCGATCCCGGGCTGCCGGCCGAGTTGCTGCCCGGTGACTGGAACGGGCTGCGCGCGGCGGAGGCGTTCGCCGCGCTGCGCTCCCGGCTGGCCGGGCCCGCCCGCGCGCACGCCCGGGCGGTGATCGGGACGGCCGGCGGGGGCGCCGGTCAGGGGACGACCGCGTAACCCTGGATCTCGACCAGCGCGGCCCGGTCCCACAGCCGGGACACCCCGACCGCGGCCATCGCCGGGTAGTCCGGGCCCGCCAGCCGCCGCCAGACCGCGCCGATCTCGCGCCCGTGCGCGCGGTAGTCCGCCAGGTCCACCGCGTAGATCGTCAGGCTGGCCAGGTGCCCGGGTTCGCCGCCGGCCGCGCGCAGGGCGGTCAGCAGGTTGGCCAGGGCCCGCTCGAACTGCGCGGTGACCGTGTCGCCCGCGATCGCGCCGTCCGGGCCGTAGGCGGTCTGGCCGGCCAGGAAGACCAGCCGCCCGCCACCGGCGACCACCGCGTGCGAGAAGCCCGACGGGCGGCCCAGCGAGGGCGGGTTGACCCGGTCAAGCGCCATCTGCTCTGCCCCCCGCCTGCTCTGCTCCCCTCCTGCCCGGCACCGTCCACCGCGCGTGCCGGATGCCGGGGTCGCCCTCCCGGATCAGCTGCAGCCTCGGCCGCGGCCCGTCGCTGCGCCCGGCCTGCGCCGGCGCGGCCGGCCCGCCACGGGTCGGGCCACGCGGCGGCCGGGCCATCGTAGCCCTGCTCGGCCGCGGCGTGCAGGGTCCAGTTCGGGTCGTAGAGATGAGCCCGGCCCAGCGCGCACAGGTCGGCCCGGCCGGCCAGGATGATCGAGTTCACGTCGTCGTAGGAGGAGATCACCCCGACCGCGATCGTGGCGATGCCGGTCCGGTTGCGGATCGCGTCGGCGAACGGCGTCTGGTAGGAGCGGCCGAAGGCCGGCGCCTCGTCCGGCGTGACCTGGCCGGTCGACACGTCGATGGCGTCCGCGCCCGCCGCCTGGAAGGCGCGGGCGATCTCGACCGCGTCCTCGCTGGTGATGCCGCCCGGGCACCAGTCAGTGGCCGAGATCCGCACGGTCATCGGCTTGCCCGCCGGCCAGGCCGCGCGCATCGCCTCGAACACCTCGAGCGGGTAGCGCAGCCGCGCCGCCAGCGAGCCGCCGTACCGGTCGGTGCGCCGGTTGGTGACCGGCGAGATGAACGACGACAGCAGGTAGCCGTGCGCGCAGTGCAGTTCGATCAGGTCGAAATCGCACCGCTGCGCGGCCCGGGTGGCCGCCACGAACTGCTCCCGGATCTCGGCCATCTCGGCCACGGTGAGCTCCCTGGGCACCTGGCTGACCCCGGGCTGGTACGGGACCGGGGAGGGCCCGCACACCTCCCAGTTGCCCTCGGGCAGCGGCTCGTCGATGCCCTCCCACATCAGCCGGGTGGATCCCTTGCGCCCGGAGTGCCCGAGCTGCAGCCCGATCTTCGCGGCCGACCGATCGTGCACGAACCCGGTGATCCGCCGCCAGGCCGCCTCGTGCGCCGGCGCGTACAGGCCCGCGCAGCCGGGGGTGATCCGCCCCTCCGGGCTGACGCAGACCATCTCGGTCATAACCAGGCCGGCGCCGCCGAGCGCCTTGCCGCCCAGGTGCACCAGGTGGAAGTCGGACGGGGTGCCGTCGGCCGAGCAGTACATGTCCATGGCGGACACCACCACCCGGTTCTTCAGCTCCAGGCCGCGCAGCCGGAACGGCTGGAACATCGGCGGCACGACGTCGCCGGGGGCCATGCCCCGGCGCTTCTCGTGCCCGGCGAACCAGGTGTCGATCCGCGCGGCGAACTCCGGGTCGCGCACCCGCAGGTTGCCGTGGGTGACCCGGCGGCTGCGGGTCATGATGTTGAACGCGAACTGCTCCGGCTCCTGGTTCAGGTACTGGCCGAGGTTCTCGAACCACTCCAGGCTGGCCTGGGCCGCGCGCTGGGTGGAGGCCACCACCGGCCGGCGCTCGGCCTCGTACGCGGCCAGGGCCTCGTCCAGCCCGGGCTGCTCGTGCAGGCAGGCGGCCAGCGCCAGCGCGTCCTCCATGGCCAGCTTGGTCCCCGAGCCGATGGAGAAGTGCGCGGTATGCGCCGCGTCGCCGAGCAGGATCACGTTGCCATGCCGCCAGCTTTCGCAGCGCAGCGTAGCGAAGCTGATCCACTTGGAGTTGTTGGCGTGCACCGCGTGGCCGCCGAGCACGCCCGCGAACAGCTCGCGGATCCGCTCGATCGACGCCTCGTCCGATCGGCCGGGCGGCAGGTCCGGCGGGGCAATCCGGTCGAACCCGGCCGCGCGCCAGACCGAGTCGTGCATCTCGACGATGAACGTGCTGCCGGTCGCGTCGTAGGGGTAACCGTGCACCTGCATCACGCCGAACGGCGTCGGCTCGATGTAGAACTTGAACGCGTCGAACACCAGGTCGGTGCCGAGCCACATATACCGGCAGCGCCGCACGTCGAGATCGGGCCGCAGCGCCCCGGCCGCGGCCGCCCGGATCGCCGAGTTGGCGCCGTCCGCGGCCACCACCAGGTCGTGGCTGGCCGCGAGCGCGCCGGAGTCCGGGGCCTCGCGCTGGAAATGCAGCGTCACGCCGAGCTCGGCGCAGCGCCGCTGCAGGATCTGCAGCAGCCGCCGCCGGCTCAGCGCGGCGAAGCCGTGCCCGCCGCTGGTGATCGTCTGGCCCTTGACGTGCACGTCGATGTCATCCCAGCGCGCGAACTCGCGCTCCATCGCGCGGTAGACGGCCAGGTCGGCGTGCTCGATGCCGCCCAGGGTCTCGTCGGAGAACACCACCCCGAAGCCGAACGTGTCGTCGGCCGCGTTGCGCTCCCAGACGGTGATCTCCCAGTCCGGGGCGAGTTGCTTGGCCAGCGCGGCGAAGTACAGCCCGCCTGGCCCGCCCCCCACGACCGCGATGCGCACGCCGCCTCCTCACCCGCCTCTGCCGCAGCCCGCCGCCCTGGCCGCAGCCCGCCGCCCCGGCCGCAACCCGCCGCTGCCGCAAGCCGCCGCTGCCGCAACTGCCGCTGCCGCAGCCGCCGCTGCCGCAAGGCGCCGCTGCCGCAAGGCGCCGCTGCCGCAAGGCGCCGCTGCCGCAAGGCGCCGCTGCCGCAAGGCGCCGCTGCCGCAAACTGCCCTGCCGCAACCCGTCGCCCTGCCCGCAACCTATGCTGCTTTCGAGACGACCGTCAAGGTAACAGCATAACCGAGGGGCGCGCCGGGCCATCCGGCCCGGCGCATCAAGGGCCGACACGCCCGCCGGGCTGCTTCGCGGGCCGCGAACTGGTCGGTACCGTAGAGATCATGGCGACTCGTGCGCCGGGTAGCGCATCGCGCCCGAAAAACGGCACGCGCGCGAAGGACGGCGCAGCGCGCCAGAAGAGCGGGGGCGGCGGACGACCGCGTACCAGCGGCGCCCGGCCGCGCGGCAGCGCCGCGTCCGGCCGCAGGCCCCCGTCCCGCCGCGGGTCCGGGTACCGCCGCTCGCGCGGGCGGCGCTACCGGCCGCCGTCGTCCAACCCGATCGCGATCCTGGCGGGCTGGATGGCCCGCGTGGTCAGCGGGGTGTGGATGGGGCTGGCGCACACCGTCGGCGGCGCGGCCCGTGCCCTCGGGCGCAACGCCCGGGACCTGGACCCGGCGCACCGCCGGGACGGCGTCGGCCTGGCCTGCCTCGGCTTGGCCATCATCGCGGCCTCGGTCACCTGGTGGCACATGGCCAACGTGGTCGGCCGGGGACTGTCGGCGGTGCTGCGGGGCGGGTTCGGCTCGGCCGCCTGGGTGCTGCCGATCCTGCTGGCGCTGCTCGGCTGGCGGTACCTGCGGCACCCGGACCGGAACGCGGATAACGCGCGCATGGCGATCGGCTGGACGGCGCTGATCGTCGGCGGGCTCGGCCTGGTGCACATCGCGCACGGGACGCCCCGGCCGTCCGACGGGGTCGGGGCGATCCGGGCCGCGGGCGGCATGATCGGGTACGCGGCGTCGGCGCCGCTGGTCGCGGCCGTGACGCCCTGGGTCGCCGTGCCGCTGCTGGCCCTGCTGGCCGGCTACGGCCTGCTCGTGGTCACCGGCACGCCGCTGCACCGGGTGCCACGCCGGCTCGCCGAAGTGCACGGCTTCCTGTGGGGCCGGCCCCCGCCGAGGACGGGACCGCCGGGGACGAGGCGGACGGGACGGGCCGCGCCCGCCGTCAGCTGACCCGGGGCGCGCGCAAGCGGCAGGAGGCCATCGAGGCGGGCGCCCGCGACCAGCCCTACGAGACCCCGCTGGTCGGCGGCATCCTGGCCAAGGGGGCCGGAGCGAGCCACGGCGGACAGGCCGACGGGGCCGGCGCCGCCCGGCCCGCGGCAGGCGATGACTCCTCCGCGAGCGATGTGCTGGGCTTCGGCGCCTCGGGCGCGGCCAGCACCGCCGAGGTGCCCTGGCCTGATCCCTGGCCGGAGGCGGAGGCGGCGCCGAAGGCCAAGCTGGCCCGGCCGGCCGCGGCCAGCACCGGGCCGGCCCAGTCCGAGCAGCTCATGCTGACCGGGGCCACCGACGCCAGCTACACGCTGCCGCCGGCCGCGCTGCTGCGGCCGGGGAGCGCGCCGAAGGCCCGGACCCGCGCGAACGACCTGATGGTCGAGGCCCTGTCGGCGGTGCTCGAGCAGTTCCAGGTGGATGCCCAGGTGACCGGGTTCACCCGGGGGCCCACCGTGACCAGGTACGAGATCGAGCTGGCCCCGGCGGTCAAGGTGGAGCGGGTCACCGCGCTGTCCAAGAACATCGCCTACGCGGTGAAGAGCGCGGACGTGCGGATCCTGTCGCCGATCCCCGGCAAGTCCGCGATCGGCGTGGAGATCCCCAACTCCGACCGGGAGATCGTCAGCCTCGGCGACGTACTGCGGTCCCCGGCGGCGGCGGCCGACCATCACCCGATGGTCGTCGGCCTGGGCAAGGACGTCGAGGGCCGGCATGTAGTGGCCAACATCGCGAAGATGCCCCATATGTTGATAGCCGGGGCCACCGGGGCGGGCAAGTCGACGTGTATTAACGGGCTGATCACCTCGATCCTGCTGCGGGCCACGCCCGACGAGGTGCGGCTGATCCTGATCGACCCCAAGCGGGTCGAGCTCGCCGCCTACCAGGGCATCCCGCACCTGATCACGCCGATCATCACCCACCCCAAGCGGGCCGCCGACGCGCTGCAGTGGGTGGTGGGGGAGATGGACCGCCGCTACGACGACCTCGCGGCGTCCGGGTTCCGGCACATGGACGACTTCAACAAGGCGGTGCGCTCAGGCAAACTCACCGCCCCGGCGGGCAGTGAGCGGGTCTACGAGCCGTATCCGTACCTGCTGGTGATCGTGGACGAGCTGGCTGACCTGATGATGGTGTCCCCGCGCGACGTGGAGGACTCCGTGGTGCGGATCACTCAGCTCGCCCGGGCGGCGGGCATCCACCTGGTGCTGGCCACGCAGCGGCCCAGCGTGGACGTGGTGACCGGGCTGATCAAGGCCAACGTCCCCTCGCGCCTGGCCTTCGCCACCTCGAGCCTGACCGACAGCCGGGTCATCCTGGACCAGCCGGGGGCCGAGAAGCTGGTCGGCCAGGGCGACTCGCTCTTTCTGCCGATGGGCGCGAGCAAGCCGCTGCGGCTGCAGAACGCGTTCGTGACCGAGAAGGAGATCCGCGAGATCGTCGTGCACTGCACCAAGCAGGCGGACCCGGTCTACCGGGACGACGTGGCGGCGGCGGAAGGCCGCCAGCGGGAGATCGACGCGGACATCGGAGACGACCTCGAGTACCTGATGCAGGCGGCCGAGCTGGTGGTGAGCACCCAGTTCGGGTCCACCTCGATGCTGCAGCGCAAGCTGCGGGTGGGTTTCGCCAAGGCGGGCCGGCTGATGGACCTGCTGGAAAGCCGGGGCGTGGTCGGGCCCAGCGAGGGCTCGAAGGCCAGGGACGTGCTAGTCAAGCCGGACGACCTGGCGGCGCTCCTGGGGTCGCTGCGCGGCAGTGCCGAGAGCTGAACCGTTTCCCGCCCGATGACGTTTTCCTGAAGGACTTCAGAGGCTTCTGGGGTCGTCGCTGGCCCGGGCCGGCGGGATACTGATAGTGCCGTGATGCAGGCCGGCCTCTCGTCGGCCGGTAGGCGGATGTCTACACTTGGTGACCGGTCCCTCACGGAGGGACGCGAACGCAATCCGGTAGCTGTCTCCGCACCCCCCGGGCGGCGCGCAGTGCGACAGAAGGAGTGGAGGCGCGCGTGAGCATCGGTGACACCCTGGCCGAGGCACGACGCCAGGCTGGTCTCACCGTTACGCAGGTTAGCCAGCAGACCTGCATCCGGGAGACGATCATCCGGGGGATAGAGCGTGGTGATTACTCCGCGTGCGGCGGGGATTTCTACGCCCGGGGGCACATCCGCAGCATCGCCCGGGCCGTCGGGGCCGACCCGGAGCCGCTGATCCGGGAGTACGACCAGACGCTGGGCGCGCCGCGGGCGATCTCGGCCGCCGACGTGTTCGAGCCGGCCACGCCGATCAAGATCAAGGAGCGGCGCCGGCCCAACTGGAGCGCGGCCATGGTGCTGGCGCTAGCCCTGCTGGTCGGCTTTGTCGTGTATCACGTGGTGTCATCGTCATCGCCCGCCTCGCCCACCGCGTCGGCGTCCGGAGCCCGGCACGGGGCCAGGCCCGGGGCCAAGCCGAGGGCGCACCCCAAGCCGGCCGCCTCGGTCTCGCCTTCGCTGGCCAACGAGGTGGTGATCCACCTGTCGGCCACCGAGAACTGCTGGGTCGAGCTCACCACCACCAGCGGCTCGCAGATCTACCAGGGCGTCATCTACGCGGGCAGCTCGATGCACTGGACCGAGAAACAGCCCGTGAACCTGATGCTGGGCAACCCGGCGGGGGTCTCGCTGACGGTGAACGGCAAGAACCCGGTCCGGCCGGGTCCACTAACCCGGTCACGCTCAGCCTCGGGCCGGGCCAGCCGACCTCGGGCTGACGCGAGGCCGGGCTGACGCGAGGCCGGGCTGACGCAAGGCGGGCGAACGCAGATCGGGCGGGCCGCGCGGCGCTCTGGCGCGGCCCGGCCGGTACCGGCGCACCCGCCCGGTTACCGTAGTCTGCCGGTGTGTCGTCGAGCGGTGGAGCATCGGATGCCGGGCGCCGCGTGAGCCTGGTCACGCTGGGCTGCGCGCGCAACGAGGTGGACTCGGAGGAACTGGCGGCGCGGCTGGAGGCGGCGGGCTGGCGGCTGTCGGAGGACGGCGACGCCGATGTCGTGCTGGTCAACACCTGCGGCTTCATCCAGGCGGCCAAGCAGGAGTCGATCGACGAACTGCTCAGCGCAGGCTCGGGCGGCGCGAAGGTGGTGGCCGCGGGCTGCCTGGCCGAGCGCTACGGCTCCGAGCTCGCCGATGCGCTACCCGAGGCACAGGTCCTGAGCTTCGACGACTATGGCGACATCGCCGGCCGGCTGGACGCGGTGCTGGCCGGCCAGCGGTGGCCCGCGCACGCGCCCGCGGACCGCAGGCGCCTGCTCCCGGTATCGCCGGCCGGGCGGCCGGCGGCGGCCGTCGGCCGGCTCCCCGGGCATGCCGCGGTGCTGCCGGATCTCCCGCCCGGGATAGCGCCGCCGTCGGGGCCGCGGGTGCTGCGACGTCGGCTGGCCGGCGGCGTGGTCGCGCCGCTCAAGATCGCATCGGGCTGCGACCGCCGGTGCACCTTCTGCGCGATCCCCGCGTTCCGCGGCGCGTTCGTGTCCCGGCCCCCGCAGGACCTGCTGGCTGAGGCGGCCTGGCTGGCGGACCAGGGCGTCCGGGAGCTCTTCCTGGTCAGCGAGAACTCCACCTCCTACGGCAAGGACCTGGGCGACCTGAGGCTGCTCGAGGCGGTGCTCCCCGGCCTGGCCGCGGTGCCGGGAATCGAGCGGGTGCGGGTCAGCTACCTGCAGCCGGCCGAGCTGCGGCCGGGGCTGATCGAGGTCCTGACGTCCACCCCCGGGGTGGCTCCGTACTTCGATCTGAGCTTCCAGCACGCCAGCGGCCAGGTGCTGCGGGCCATGCGGCGGTTCGGCGACCGTGAGCGGTTCGGCGCGCTCCTGGAGCAGATCCGGCAGGCCTGCCCGCAGGCTGGCGTGCGGTCCAACTTCATCGTGGGCTTCCCCGGCGAGACCGAGGAAGACGTGGCCGAGCTGCACCGGTTCCTGGCCGAGGCCCGGCTGGACGCCATCGGGATCTTCGGGTACTCCGAGGAGGACGGGACCGAGGCGGCGTCCCTGCCCGGGCCGCTGCCCGCCGAGGAGATCGCGCGGCGCGTCGAGGACCTCGCCGACCTGGCCGACGAGCTGATGGCCCAGCGGGCCGACGAGCGGATCGGCGAGACCGTGGAGGTGCTCATCGAGGAGCCGCTCGGCGACGGGCGGTACGGCGGCCGGGCCGGGCACCAGGCACCGGAGGTCGACGGCACCACCGAGCTCCGGGCCGCGGCCCGGCTGGCCGCGGGCGACCTGGTGCGGGCCAAGGTGACGGGCGCCGTGGGCGCCGACCTGCTGGCCGACGTGACCGGCGCCCCGGTGGGCAGCGCCACGAGCGCCCGGCCGGCGAGAGGCGCGCGGCGCGTTGAGTCGGCCTGACGCCGGCGCCGCTGACGAGCGTGATCCCGGCGGGACCGAGGCCGTGCCCGCGCCCGGCCTGGTGAATGTCGCGAACGGGCTGACCGTGCTGCGCCTGTGCCTGGTACCGGTGTTCATCGTGCTGCTGCTGGCCGGGGGTGACGGCGCGCGGATCGCCGCCTGCGCGGTGTTCGGCCTGGCCTCGGCCACCGATTACCTGGACGGCGAGCTGGCCCGCCGCCGCGGCCTGATCACCGACTTCGGCAAGATCGCGGATCCTATCGCGGACAAGGCGCTGACCGGCTCCGCGCTGGTGGTGCTCTCTTACCTGGGCGAGCTGCCCTGGTGGGTTACGGGCGTGATCCTGTTCCGCGAGCTGGCCGTCACCGGCCTGCGGTTCTGGGTGATCTCTCACGGCGTGATCGCGGCCAGCCGCGGCGGTAAGGCGAAGACCCTGCTCCAGGTGGTCGCGATCGCGCTGTACATCCTGCCCGGGCCGTTCGATATCGCCCGCCAGCTCGTGCTGGCGGCAGCGCTCGTGGTGACGGTGCTGACCGGCGCTGACTACGTGGCCCGCGCGGCGCGGCTGCGCCGTGCGACCGCGCATGGCGGGCCGGTCGCGGGGTAGGGAGCAGTGCCATGAGCCCGGACGCCGCGGGGCAGGGAGCAGTGCCATGAGCCCGGACGCCGCGGGGCAGGAAGAACAGCCATGAGCCCGGACGCAGCCCCCGGCGAGACCCGGATCCGCGCCCTGGCTGGCGAGATCATCGGACTGCTGGTCGAGCGGGGGGACACGATCGCGGTCGCCGAGTCGCTCACCGGCGGGATGCTGGCTGCCGCGCTGACCGCGATCCCGGGCGCGTCGGCGGCCTTCCGCGGCGGGGTGGTTGCTTACGCAACGGATCTGAAGGCGGAACTGCTCGCCGTGCCTGCCAGCCTGCTGGAGCGCCACGGCGCGGTGCACCCCGCGGTGGCCGCGGCCATGGCGGAAGGGGCCTGCCGCCGGCTGCGCGCGACGGTCGGCGCGGCCACCACCGGGGTGGCGGGCCCGGACCCGGCCGACGGCCAGCCGGTGGGCACGGTGCACATCGCGGTGGCCACGGCGGCCGCCACCACCGCGCGCGCCCTCGCGCTGTCGGGCGACCGGCACCAGATCCGCGTGGCCACCGTGGGGGAGGTGCTCGGCCTGCTGGCCGGCGTGTTGCGGGAAGAGAGCATATGATTACAGCGTTACGACACTGAACACGCGGCTATGCCCTCTCCCGCACGGTCCGTAAGGACAGGTACGGTGGAGGGGTCAGCGGAAGGCCTCGAGAAGGGAGTGCGGCGATGGTCCTGCTTCGTCACTTGCTCGGTGACGCGCTGCGGCGGCTGCGTCTCCGGCAGGGTCGCACCCTCCGAGAGGTGTCCGCGGCCGCGCGGGTTTCCCTCGGTTACCTGTCTGAGGTCGAGCGCGGCCAGAAGGAAGCCTCATCCGAGCTGCTCGCCTCCATCTGCGGCGCCCTGGGCGCGCCGCTGTCACACGTGCTCAGGGAGGTCTCCGACAACTTTGCCCTGGCGGAACTGCAGAGCGAGCCGGTCTTCACCGGGGTCAGGGAATTGTCCCGCGAAGTCACCCGGGTGCCCGAGCCCGCGGCCGCGGAGGAGCCGGAAGTGGCGGTGGCGGGCGGTACCCGGTACGTGCCGCCGGGCCAGCCCGAGTTCGAGCAGGTCGCGCACCGCATCAGCGACATTCAGGACATGGTGCCCGTCTAGGCCGGGCCCGTTTAGATCCAGGCGCGGGGATCGTCGGCTAGCTTGACCACGCGATCCGGCAGCTGGCCGGACACGATGTGCTCGAGCGTGACGTCCTCGAGAATGGCCCGCTCGTTCGCCCGCAGCGCGATCCACACGGTCTGCAGCGGCTCGGCCGCGCCCACGTAGCCGAGGTTCTCCGGCCGCTCGCCGCGCACCCCCACCAGCGGCCCGTCGATGGCCCGGATGATGTCGGCCAGCGAGATCTCCAAGGCCGGCCGGGCCAGCCAGAATCCCCCGTCGGGGCCGCGCTGGCTGCGGACCAGCCCGCCCCGGCGCAGCTGGGTCAGGATCGCTTCGAGGAACTTGCCGGGAATGCCCTGGGTCCGGGCGAGCTGGTCGGCGGTGACGTGGCGGCCGCCGCGGGCGGCCGCGAGCTCGATGGCCGCCCGCAGGGCATAGTCGGCGCGCGCGGACAAACGCATGTCAAGCATTATGCAGCCAACCGGCACCGGGCCGTGACAGGCGCACGGTGCCGGCGGGCCGCCGGGCCTGGCGCGCCCGAATATTTCCGCCGCGGCCTGGCCGCTGGCGCCGCCGAGGAGAACCGGAGCCGCCGAGGTGAACCGGAGCCGCCGAGGAGAACCGGAGCCGCCGAGGTGAACCGGATCTGCCCGGCCCGGCCGCGGGTGGTGCCGACCGGGGTGAGCGGCGATCCGGTGCTGGGCGGCGCGATCCTGGCCGCGGCGGATCAGGCCCGCGGTGAATTGCTGGCGTCCGTGGCCAATGCCTGACCATAAAATGCCGCCGCTTTGACCGGGAAAGCGCCGCTGGCGCGTGACCGGTTTGCGGCAGTCCCTGATGGGTATCCGGCAGCCGAACGATTCACATCGTAATCAGGGGGGATTTGATCGTGCGCAAGATGAGGATGATCCTGATTCCGCTGACCGTGGTAGCGGCGATCGTCATCATGGCGATGACCAGGCGCCCGGGCAAGCTCGGCCGCGGCCGGCGCAAGAACAAGTAACGGCCGGGATTTTTCGGCTGATCCGAGAGAATCTGACCGCCGGGCCGTTCCGACGAACGGCCCGGCCGGTCTTTTTGCGCGATCTATTACCTGAGGGCTAATTCGTGATGGCTGGTCCGTGATGGCTGGTCCGTGACGCCTATTCCGCGAGGTCGGTCGGCGCATTAGCGGAGGGCCTCCCGGTAATGCCCGAGGTCATCGCCGCCGATGCGGTCGAGGGCCATGCGTCGTTCAGTGCGGTCATTGGTGTCGGTCCTCCTCGCCCGGCCGCCCGCTGCGTGACCCCGCTGCGTGGTCACGCTACCGTCGGCGGCTTGGCGAGGGCGCCCCGCCGGCCGGGCCGGCGGGGCGCGCTCTTGGAGGCACCTCCCGGCGCTGCCTGGCGCGCCGGGAGGTGCCACCCGCCAATACACCCGATGATCCTGACCATTCTCTGAGCGTACTCTGCAGGAACCCTGATTCCTAGCTGATCATTACTTCTGCGGCCCCGGGCCGCCACCGCCCGGCGACGTGGGTGGTGTAGATGCGATCGGTGCTGCGCTGCGTGACGGTCATTGTCCGGCGCGGGCCGCCCGCCGGCAATTGCTGATCTAGCTGCCCGGCCGGTCGGGGTGGATACTTTGCCCAGGGCGCGGTATCGCCCGGGCCCGCTGCCGGGGAGGACAGCCATGACGCATCGCCTGGTCCGCGACGTGATGACCGCGTCGGTCGTCACCGTCAGCGAGGACACCGCGTTCAAGAACATCGCCGCGGTCATGGCCGGGCACGAGGTGAACGCGCTCCCGGTGCTGGACGCGGCCGGGCGCATCGCCGGGTCGTCTCCCAGACCGACCTGCTGCGCAAGGAGGAGTACCAGGACGACCCGGCGGCGCCGCGGCCGCCGCTGCTCAGCCACGGCGGGCGGGCCCGGGCGGCCGGCCTGACCGCCCGGGATGTGATGAGCACGCCCGCGGTCACGATCGCGCCGGAGGCCAGCATCGTGGCGGCGGCCCGGGCCCTGGACCGCCTGGCACGTCGGGCATCTCGTGGTGGCTCACCCGGACGGAACCGTCGCGGGCATCATCAGCCCGCGCGACCTGCTCAAGGTCTACCTGCGCTCCGACGACGAGATCCGGGCCGAGATCGTCGACGATGTGATCGCCGGCTACCTCGGGTGCGACCCGGCGCTGGTCGACGTGGCGGTGACGGACGGCAACGTGGCCCTGCGCGGGCAGGTCGAGCACAAGAGCATGGTCCCGCTCGCGGCCCGGATGACCCGGGCCGTCGACGGCGTGGTCAGCGTGACGGCCGAGCTGGACTACGCCGTCGACGACAGCCGCCTGCCCATGGCCTCGGAGCTCGACGCGCCATGACCTGATCGCCGGGCGGCGGCGGCGCTAGCCGCGCAGCCGCAGGCCGCGGGGGGTCGGCCGGAAGCCGGCCGCTTCCAGGGCTCGGGCCAGCGGGGAGTCGTAGACACCCGCCCCGTCCGCGCGCTCCACGGTGACCCGCCCGAGCGCGCCCTCGCGCACCGCCGTGGCCAGCGCGGCGGCGGCCGGGTCGAGCCGGGCCTGGTCGCCGGTCCAGGACAGCAGGGTCTTGCCGCCCCGCTCGACGTAGAGCACGAGCTCACCGTCGGCCAGCACCACCAGCGCGCCCGCCTTGCGGCCCGGCCGGTGCCCGCCGGGTGTCTCGCCGGGCCGGGCCGGCCACGGTAGCGCGGCGCCGTAGGCATTCGCCGGGTCGGCCGCGGCCAGCACCACGACGCCGCCCGGCGCCGCCGCCGGGTCGGCCATCGCGCGCATCCGGTCCACCGCCCCGGGCAGCGCGAACTGGGCCGCGCCCAGGCCCTCGACGAAGTAGCCGCGCCGGCACTGGCCGGCCTCCTCCATCGCCCGCAGCACCGGGTAGAGCGCGCCGAACCCGCCGGGCGCCCGCTCGGCCGCGGCCGCGCCGCGGATCAGCACGCCGTGCCGGTCCAGCAGGGCGCCGGCCAGCGCATGCAGCCGCCTGGTCCGGTCCGGCTCGCCCGGCGCCAGCAGCGACCACCGCCCGCTGACCGTCGGCGGGCCGCTGCGGGTCGGCAGCGCGGCCCGGCCGGGCCGGCGCCCCCGTCCGGGCCGCCCGGGACGGCCGGGGCGGCCCGGAAGACCGGGAAGACCGG
Source organism: uncultured Actinomycetota bacterium (assembly GCA_963749145.1). Classification (GTDB taxonomy): domain Bacteria; phylum Actinomycetota; class Actinomycetes; order Streptosporangiales; family Streptosporangiaceae; genus JASHPR01. The sequence goes on from CAVVLN010000001.1 coordinate 70,588, forward strand.
GGCGGCCCGCAAGACCGGGAAGGCCGCCAGGCCGCCCGTTGGCTAGCGGCCCGCCGGCCCGGCCGGGGCCACGGTGGTACCGGGCCCGCCATCCTCGGCCACCGGCCGGCCGGAGGCCAGCACGATGCGCAGCGGGGCGAGCGTGTCGTTAGTCAGCCGGCCCGCCCAGACCAGGTCCCAGACCGCCGCGGCCACCGCCTGATCGGCGGGCGGCCCGGCGGCGTCGCCTGCGCGCAGCCGCCCGGCGACCCGGTCGGCCAGCGCGCGGAAGAACAGCGCGCCGCCTCCGTCCAGCGCGGCCAGCACCGCCTCGTGCAGCGGCGTCATGGTGATCTCGGCCGGCTCGGGGAACAGCAGCGGCGCGGTGTCGGCCGGCGCCAGCACCAGCCACCCGTCGCCGCCGGGCAGGCCGCCCGCGCCCGACCACACGATCTCGCCCGCGGCGGTGAGCTCGTCGAGCAGGGCGGGGGAGTAGCCGGGCACCCGGGCCGGCAGCACCAGCGTCTCTAGCGCCGAGGCCGGGATCGCGGTCCCGGCCAGCTGCTCGACCGCGTCGTAGACGGCGTCGGGCCCGGCCGGGCGGCGGGACCCGCCGGCCCGGGCCGGGCTGGCCGCGTTCTGCCAGGCGGGCAGGAACCTGGCCAGCACCGGCGGCGGCACCGGCTCGGCCTCGCGGCGCAGCCGGGCGAGGCAGCGGCGGCGCAGCAGCCGCAGCATCTCCGTGTCGCACCACTCGGTCCCGCGGCCGCCCGGCACGAACTCGCCCTCGGCCACCCGCCCGGCGGCGGCCAGCCGCCGCAGCGCGTCGGTGATCACCGCCCCGCCCAGCCCGTACCGGTGCGCGACCGCGGCCGCCGTGAACGGCCCGTGCGTGCGGGCGTACCTGGCCACCAGGTCGCCGAGCGGGTCGGCGGCCGACTCGGTGAACGCCTCGGGCACCCCGAGCGGCAGGGCCACCCCGAGCGCGTCCCGCAGCCGCCCGGCGTCCTCGATCGCCGCCCAGCGCGCCTCGCCCGCGACCCTGACCTCGATCACGCGGCGCTGCGCGGCCAGCCCGGCCAGCCAGCCCGGCCCGGCCCCGGGATCGGCGCACCGTTCCTCGACCTCCATGGCCGACAACGGCCCGGCCGCGCGCAGCAGGTCGGCGACGGCCTCCTGATCCCGGCACGCGCGGCGCGGCGTCAGGCACTGGGCCTCGCGCTCCGACTCCGCGACGATGCCGGGGTCGAGCAGCTCCCGCGCATCGGCCTGCCCGAGCAGCTCGGCGAGCAGCGAGGAGTCGACGGCCAGCGCCTGGGCCCGGCGCTCGGCCAGCGGCGCGTCGCCCTCGTACATGAACGCGCCCACGTACCGGAACAGCAGCGAGCGACCGAACGGGGACGGGGCCGGGGTCTCCACCTCCACCAGCCGCACCCGCCGGGCCGCCAGGTCGCGCATCAGGCCGGTCAGCCCGGGCACGTCGAACACGTCCTGCAGGCACTCGCGCATCGTCTCCAGCACGATCGGGAACGTCCCGTAGCGGCTGGCCACCGACAGCAGTTGAGCCGAGCGCTGCCGCTGCTGCCACAGCGGGGTGCGGCGGCCCGGCTGGCGCCGGGGCAGCAGCAGCGCCCGCGCCGCGCACTCCCGGAACCGGGACGCGAACAGCGCCGACGATCCGAGCTCGGCGGTCACCAGCGGCTCCACCTCGTCCGGGTCCAGCGCGGCGATCCCGGCCGGGGGCGGGTCGTCGGCGTCCGGGACCCGGATCACGATCCCGTCGTCGGTGTGCAGCGCCTGCACGTCCATGCCCTGGTACCGGTCGCGCAGCCGGGCCGCGATGGCCAGCGCCCACGGGGCGTGCAGCCGGGCGCCGTACGGGCTGTGCAGCACCAGCCGCCAGTCCCCGAGCTCGTCCCGGAACCGCTCCATGACCAGGGTCTTGTCGTCGGGCAGGTAGCCGGTCGCCTCGCGCTGCGCGGCCAGGTAGCTGATCAGGTTCGCCGCGGCGAGCTCGTCCAGGCCGTCGCGGCGCAGCCGCTGCGCCGCCTCGTCCGGGCTGGCCGCGCCGAGCTCGCGGCAGTACTGGCCGATGGCCCGGCCGAGCTCGGCCTGCCGTCCCGGCGCGTCGCCGTGCCAGAACGGGAGCCGGCCCGGCTGCCCCGGCGCGGGCGAGACCAGCACCTGGTCGGCGGTGATGTCCTCGATCCGCCACGAGCTCGCGCCGAGCACGAACACCTCGCCGACCCGGGACTCGTAAACCATCTCCTCGTCCAGCTCGCCCACCCGGCGGGAGGGCCGGCCGCCGCTGTCGGGTAGCGCTGGCCCGGGGGGACGACCCTCCGGATCCCCCCGCCGGCCCCCGGCCAGGAACACCCCGAACAGGCCGCGGTCGGGGATCGTGCCGCCGTTGGTCACGGCCAGCCGCTGGGCGCCCGGCCGGCCGTGCAGCGTCCCGGTGGTGCGGTCCCAGACCAGCCGCGGCCGCAGGCCGGCGAACTCCTCGCTGGGGTAGCGGCCGGCCAGCATGTCCAGCACCGCCTCGAGCACCGGGCGGGTCAGCCCGGCGAACGGCGCGGCCCGCCGGATGGTCTGCTCCAGCTCGGTGATGTCCCAGTCGTCCATGGCGGTCATCGCGACGATCTGCTGCGCCAGCACGTCGAGCGGGTTGCGCGGCATGCGCAGTTCCTCGATCGCGCCGTCGCGCATCCGGCGCGCCACCACGGTCGCCTGCACCAGGTCGCCCTGGTACTTGGGGAAGATGACGCCGCGGGAGACGTCGCCCACGTTATGGCCGGCCCGCCCGGTCCGCTGCAGCCCGCTGGCCACTGACGGCGGGGACTCCACCTGGACGACCAGGTCGACCGCGCCCATGTCGATGCCGAGTTCCAGGCTGGACGTGGCGACCACGGCGGGCAGCCGCCCCGCCTTCAGTGCCTCCTCGATCTGGGTGCGCTCCTGCCGCGAGACCGAGCCGTGGTGGGCCCGGGCGACCTCGGCCGGGGCGGCGCCCGGCCCGTCCCGTCCTTGCGCTTCGTCCGCTGCTGCGGCCCGCTCGGCGGCGAGCTCGTTGAGCCGGGCGCAGAGCCGTTCGGCCAGCCGGCGGGAGTTCGCGAACACGATCGTGGACTTGTGCGCCTCGATCTCGTCCAGCACCCGCTCCTCGACGTGCGGCCAGATGGAACGCCGCCGCGCCGGGTCGCCGGGATCCTGGCCGCCGCCGGGCGCGCCCTCGGTGATCTCCAGGTCGGCCATGTCCTCGACCGGGACCACGATCTGCAGCTCGACCCGTTTGTCGCTGGGCGGCGCGACGATCGTGACCGGGCGGCTGCCGCCCAGGAACGAAGCCACCTCCCCGGCCGGCCGCACGGTCGCCGACAGCCCGATGCGCTGTGCTTGCCTCGGGGGGGCGACCCCCCCAGACCCCCCCGCGTCCCGTCCGCTCGGGCCGGCCTCTGGCCGGCCGTCGCGGCCGGGCCAGCCTTCGGCCGGCCGTCGCGGCTGGCCCGGCTCCGCCGGGTCAGCGGCTGGGCCCGGATTCGCGGAGTCAACGGCCGGCCGTCGCGGGTGGCCCGGCTCCGCCGGGTCAGCGGCTGGGTCCGGATTCGCGGAGTCAGCGGCCGGGTCGACGGCTGGGCCCGGCCTTGCCGGGTCGACGTCCGGGGTGCCAGCCTGGCGCAACCTATCTAGGCGTTCCAGGGACAGGGCCAGGTGAGCGCCGCGCTTGCCGCCCGCCAGCGCGTGCACCTCGTCGACGATCACGGTCTGCACGCTGCGCAGCGCCTCGCGGGCCTGCGAGGTGAGCATCAGGAACAGCGACTCCGGCGTGGTGATCAGGATGTCCGGCGGCTGCCCGGAGAGCCTGCGGCGCTCGTCCGCGGCCGTGTCGCCGGTGCGCACGCCGACCCGGATGTCGGGCCCGGCCTGGCGGAGGCGGCGGGCGGCATGGCCGACGCCGGTCAGCGGCGAGCGCAGGTTGCGCTCGATATCCACCGCGAGCGCCTTCAGCGGCGAGATGTACAGCACCCGGCAGCGCTCCCGCGGATCCGCCGGGACCGGCTCGGTGGCCAGCTTGTCGATGGCCCACAGGAACGCGGCCAGCGTCTTGCCCGACCCGGTCGGCGCGATCACCAGGGTGTTCTCACCCCGTCCGATCGCCGCCCAGGCCTCTGCCTGCGCCGGCGTCGGCGCGGCGAAGGCGGCCGCGAACCAGGCCCGGGTCGGCTCGCTGAAGCCGTCCAGCGCCGGGCCGCCGTCGGCGGAAAGCGCAGTCATGCCCCCATCCTGCCCCGCCCCGCCGACACTCGCGGAGGGCGCGGTCCCCGGGCCCGGACCGGGGGACCGCGCCGGCCGTGTCACCCGGTCAGGGGGCCCGGGTGCCGGCCGTGGTGGCGGGCACGTTGACGTGAGTTACCGCCCGGCCCCCCTCGCCCGGCCGGCGTCCGCGCCCGGCCCGGTGCGCAGCACCAGGTAAGCCAGCAGCGACAGGATCGCGACCACCGGCACCCAGATCAGCTGGTACCAGTAGAAGAAGGGGGAGTCACCGAGCTTCGGCGTGGTCCGCGCGTAGATCGGCACCCACAGCGTGCCCCCGATCCCGATGATCAGCAGGACCGAGACGGCGATCCACGCGCCGGTCCGGCGGCCCGGGGGGGAACCCGGGCGGGGGGCGGGGGGAGTGTTCTGAGCCATCGCATCCTCTCCGGGCTCATGCGCGCCGTGGCCCCTCTCCCCATGACCACCGCAAACGAATGTGCCACGACATTTGCCCACAATGGTGCACCGAGGTGACCCGTCCGGCAATAGGGCTTTTTCGCCGCGCAGGCCCGGGGTTTGTCCGGCGCGGCGATCTCGGAGCATGATGCTCATACGCGGTAGCTCGAGGCAACGGGGAGGCGTCGTGGCCAATCTCATTTCGGTGCTCGACCGGGCGGCGGCCGAGCGGCCCGGCCATCCGGCGGTCCGCATGGACGACATGGTGCTCGGCTACTCCGACCTGCAGGAGGCGGCCGGCCGGGTCGTCTCGCTGCTGTCCTCGCTCGGGGTGGCCCCCGGCGACCGGGTCGGGATCATGCTGCCCAACATCCCGGCGTTCCCCATCGCGTTCTACGGCGCGCTCGGCGCGGGCGCGGTCGTGGTGCCGATGAACCCGCTGCTGAAGAGCCGCGAGGTCGCCTACTACCTGGGCGACTCCGGCGCGAAGGTGCTCTTCGCCTGGCACACGGCCGCGGCCGAGGCGGCCAAGGGCGCCGCGGCCACCGGCACCCGGATGGTCGTCGTCGACGACCCGGACGCCAGGTCGCTGCTGGCCGGGCTGTTCCCGGTGCATACCCGGGCCGAGCGGGCCGATGACGACGACGCGGTCATCCTCTACACCTCGGGCACGACCGGCCAGCCCAAGGGCGCGGAACTGACCCACGCCAACCTCACCCGGAACGCGGAGCTCACGGCCCAGACGCTGATCGGCGCCGGCCCGGACGACGTGGTCATGGGCTGCCTGCCGCTGTTCCACGTGTTCGGCCTGACCTGCGGCCTGAACGCGGCCGTCGTCGGCGGGGCCACGCTGACCCTGCTGCCCCGGTTCGACCCGGGCAAGGCCCTGGCCATCATCGCCCGCGACCGGGTGACGATCTTCGAGGGCGTGCCCACCATGTACGCGGCCATGCTGCACCACCCGTCCAGCGCGGACGCGGACACCTCGTCGCTGCGCGTGTGCGTCTCCGGCGGAGCGGCGATGCCCGTCGAGATCCTGCACGCCTTCGAGAAGACGTTCGGTTGCATGATCCTCGAGGGGTACGGGCTGTCCGAGACCTCGCCGGTGGCTTCGTTCAACCACCCGAACGCCGAGCGCAAGCCCGGGTCGATCGGGACGCCGGTGGCCGGGGTCGAGATGCGCGTGGTGGGCAACGACGGCCAGGAGCTTCCGCCCGGCGAGGTCGGCGAGATCGCCATCCGCGGTCACAACGTCATGAAGGGCTACTGGGGCAAGCCCGAGGCCACGGCCGAGGCGATCCCCGACGGCTGGTTCCGCACCGGCGACCTGGCCCGGGTGGACGAGGACGGCTATTTCTTCATCGTCGACCGCAAGAAGGACCTGATCATCCGCGGCGGCTACAACGTCTACCCGCGTGAGATCGAGGAGGTCCTGTACGAGCATCCCGCGGTCGCCGAGGCGGCGGTGATCGGGATCCCGCACGATCAGCTCGGCGAGGAGGTGGCCGCGGCGGTCTCGCTCAAGCCCGGCGCCACGGCCACGCCGGAGGAGTTGCAGGCGCACGTGAAGGAACGGGTCGCCGCGTACAAGTACCCGCGCCAGGTCTGGGTCGTGCACGAGCTGCCCAAGGGGCCGACCGGCAAGATCCTGCGCCGCGAGGTGCGAGTGCCCGGCCAGGACACATCGTGACGGCCCGGGCCGCCGGCCGCGAGGCCGAGCCCGGGCTGGCCGAGGCCGCGGAGGCCGCGAGCGCGCTGGACCTGCTGCTGTCCGACGCGGCCCTCGGGGTCCTGCGCCGGCTGCGTCCCGGCGGGTCGACGCTGCGCTTCGCCGCCGCGCTGGCCCGCAAGCCGGGGACCCTGGTCGGCCGGGGCGCGTCCCTGGCTGCCGCCTGGGCCGCCGTCGCGGTCGGCCGCTCGGCCATCGCCCCCGACCGCAAGGACCGGCGTTTCGCCGATCCGGCCTGGGCCCGCAACCCGCTGCTGGCCCGCCTCGTGCAGGCCTACCTGGCCTGGGCCGGCACCGTCGAGTCGCTGCTGGACGACGCGGACCTGGACTGGCGCGACACCGAGCGGATGCGGTTCGTGCTCAGCAACCTCGTCGAAGCCGCGGCGCCGAGCAACAACCCGCTGATCAGCCCGGTGGCCTGGAAGGCGGTCATCGACACCGGCGGGCTGTCGGTGCCGCGCGGCCTGCGCGCGCTGGTGTCCGACCTGTCCGCCCGGCCGCGGGTCCCGGCCATGGTCGCGCCGGACGCGTTCGAGGTCGGCCGCGACCTCGCGGTCACCCCGGGCGCGGTGGTGTCCCGCTCGGAGATCTGCGAGCTCATCCAGTACGTGACGCAGGCCCCGGCGGCCTACCCGTACCCGCTGGTCATCGTCCCGCCGATGATCAACAAGTACTACATCACCGACCTGGCCCCGGGCCGGAGCATGATCGAGTACCTGGTCGGCCAGGGTCACCAGGTCTTCGTCATCTCCTGGCGCAACCCCGGCGCCCGCCACCGCGACTGGAACCTGGACAGCTACGGCGCGGCGATCGTGGACGCCCTGGCCGCCGCGCGCACGATCTGCCGCGCGCCCAAGGCCAGCGTGTGCGCGCTGTGCTCGGGCGGCATCGCCTCCTCGATGGTGGCCGCGCACCTGGCCGACGCGGGCCGGCTGGGAGAGCTGGCCACCCTGTGCCTGGGCGTGACCGTGCTGGACCAGTCGCGGGCGGGCACCGCCGCCGCGATGATCGACCGCCGCACCGCGGACCTGGCCATGGCCGCCTCCCAGGCCCGCGGCTACCTGGACGGCCGCACGCTGGCCGAGGTGTTCGCCTGGCTCCGGCCCTCCGACCTGATCTGGAACTACTGGGTCAACAACTACCTGCAGGGGCAGCAGCCCCCGCCGTTCGACATCCTCTACTGGAACGCCGACACCACCCGCCTGCCGGCCGCGGTGCACCGCGACTTCATCGAGCTCGCCCTGTCCAACGCGCTGGCCAAGCCGGACCAGGCCACCATGCTCGGCTCGCCGGTCGACCTGTCCAAGGTCGACGCCGACTCCTACGTGGTGGCCGGGATCGCCGATCACCTGTGCCCGTGGCAGTCGTGTTACCGCAGCGCCCAGCTGCTCGGCGGCAGCACCCGGTTCGTGCTGTCCACCAGCGGGCATATCGCGTCCATGGTCAACCCGCCCGGCAACCCGAAGGCCACCTTCCAGGCCGCGGAGCTTGGCGCGGCCGAGCCGCGGGACTGGCTCCGGGCGGCGCAGACCGTGCCGGGCAGCTGGTGGCCGGACTACTCGGCCTGGCTTGCCGAGCGCAGCGGCGGGACGGCGGACGCCCCGCGACGCCTGGGCGGCCAGGCGTTCCCGGTGATCCAGCCCGCCCCCGGCCGTTACGTGCTCGAGCACTAGCCGGCTCATGCAGGCCAGCCGCCCGGAACCGGCCGCCCCGTCGGACGCGCGCAGCATCGTGGTCGCCGGGCAGCGGCTGTGGGTCAAGGTGCGGCGCGGTGACGGCACCCGTGTGCCGTTGCTGCTGTGCAACGGCATCGGCGCCCACCTCGAGCTGCTGCAGCCGTTCGTGGACGCCCTCGACCCGTCGCTCGAAGTGATCCGCTTCGACGTCCCCGGCGTGGGCGGCTCGCCCGCCCCGGCCCGGCCCTACCGGTTCCCCGGCCTGTGCCGCCTGGTGAGCCGGATGCTGGACGCGATCGGGTTCGACGAGCCGGTCGACGTGCTCGGGATCTCCTGGGGCGGGGGCCTGGCCCAGACGTTCGCCGGCCTCCGGCCAGGCCGGTGCCGGCGCCTGGTCCTGGTGGCCACCTCCACCGGGTCGCTCAGCCTGCCGCCGCGGCCGGGCGTGCTGGCCCGGATGGCTACCCCGCGGCGCTACCTGGATCAGGAATACCTGAAGCAGGTCGCGCCGGCGCTGTACGGCGGGAGCGTGCGGGCCGAGCCGCACCAGGCCACGCTGATGCACGCGCCCGGCGGGAACGGGTCATCGCGCGGCTACCTGTACCAGCTCATGGCCGGCGCCGGCTGGACCAGCCTGCCGTTCCTGCCGCGGCTGCGCCAGCCCACGCTGATCATGTCCGGGGACGACGACCCGCTGATCCCGCTGGCCAACGCGCGTCTGCTGCGGCGCCTGATACCGGACTCGCGGCTGTACATCTACCGAGGCGGCCACCTGAGCCTGGTCACCGAGGCCGCGGATCTCGCGCCGGTCGTTGGCCGGTTCCTGGCCGCGGCCGACCCGGCCACCATCGCCGACCATCTGCCCAGGAGGATCCCATGACCAGCGCGCCCGACAGCGACTTCTACTCGCTCGAGCTGCTGCTCGACGCGGCCGGGCGGGAGCGGCTGCGGCGGGTCAGGGAGTTCATGGAGAAGGAGGTCGAGCCGGTCATCAACCGGTACTGGACCCGTGAGGAGTTCCCGCGCGAGCTGATTCCCGGGATCGGCCAGCTCGGGATCGCGGGCCTGGCCTACACCGGGTACGGCTGCCCCGGCGGCGGCAACCTGCTCGACGGCATGGTGGCCATGGAGCTGGCCCGGGTCGACTCGTCCATCGCCACGTTCTTCGGCGTGCACAGCGGGCTGGCGATGGGGTCGATCTACCTGTGCGGCTCGGAAGAGCAGAAGCAGCGCTGGCTGCCGGGCATGGCCCGGATGGAGAGGATCGGGGCGTTCGGGCTCACCGAGCCGGATGTGGGCTCCGGCGCGGCCCGCGGCCTGACCACGACGGCCCGCCGGGACGGCGACCAGTGGGTGCTCGACGGGCAGAAGAAGTGGATCGGCAACGCCACCTTCGCCGACTACGTGATCATCTGGGCCCGTGACGTGGCGGACAACCAGGTCAAGGGCTTCGTGGTGGAGACGCCCGCCCCCGGATTCTCGACCACCAAGATGCGCGACAAGATCGCACTCCGGGTGGTGCAGAACGCCGTGATCACGCTGGACGGCGTGCGCGTACCGGAAACCAGCCGGCTGCAGAACGCGGCCTCGTTCCGCGACACCGCGGCGGTGCTGCGGCTGACCCGGGCCGGCGTGGCCTGGATGGCGGTCGGCTGCGCCCGCGGCGCCTACGAGCACGCCCTGGCCTACGCCAAGCAGCGGGAGCAGTTCGGCCGCCCGATCGCCGGCTTCCAGCTCGTCCAGGACCAGCTGGTCCGGATGCTGGCCAACGTGACCTCCTCGGCCTGCCTGTGCGTCCGGCTCTCGCAGCTACAGGAGGCCGGGCTGGCCGACGACCAGCACTCGGCGCTGGCCAAGGCGTTCTGCACGGTGCGCATGCGGGAGACCGTCGGGCTGGCCAGGGAATTGCTCGGCGGCAACGGGATCCTGCTCGAGCACCACGTGGGCCGGTTCGTGGCCGACGCCGAGGCGATCTACTCCTACGAGGGCACCCGCGAGGTGAACACGCTGATCGTCGGCCGGTCCATCACCGGCATCAGCGCGTTCGTCTAGCGTCCGGCCGGGCCCGGGGCAGGTAGCCTGGCCGCCGTGCGCCTTACTACGTTCTGGGAACTGATGAACGCGCAGTTCGGGGACGCCTACGCGCAGAGCGTGGCCAAGGACCAGGTGCTGGCCGCGCTCGGCGATCGCACCGTGAACCAGGCCCTGGCCGACGGCGAGGACGCCAAGGTGATCTGGCGGGCGGTGTGCGACACGTTCGACGTGCCCGAGCGGCTGCGCTGAGCCGGTGAGCGGACCCGGCCGCCGCGTGGTGCTGGTCTCCGGGGCGGCCGGCTCCGGCAAGACCACGCTGGCCGGGCCGCTGGCAGCCGAGCTCGGGTTCGGGTTGCTGAGCAAGGACCGGATCAAGGAGACGCTGCACGACGCCCTCGGCGCGCCCGAGCCGGACCTGGCCTGGTCGAGGCGGCTCGGGGTGGCGGCCATGGAGATGCTCTGGGCCCTGGCCGCCGACCAGCCCGCCGTCGTGCTGGAAGCAAACTTCCGGCCGCGCCACGCCTATCAGCGGGACAAGATCTCGGCCCTGAGCCCGCGCCCGGTCGAGGTGAACTGCGTCTGCCCGCCCGAGCTGGCCGCCCGCCGCTACGCCGACCGCGCCGCCGCCCGCCACCCGGTGCACGTGATGACCAGCCTGACCCCCGAGCACCTGGCCGAGTTCGACCGGCCCATGGGCATCGGCGACCTGATCACCGTGGACACGACCGGCCCGGTGGACGTTGCGGCGCTGGCCGCCCGGGTGCGGGCGTGCCTGGCGGCTCACGTGTGAGGTTTTCGATAGTTCCGGCGTGTTGTGCTCATGGTCGAACAGCTGTTCGTCTAGAGTAGGCAGTGCGGACCGTCCAGTGCGGCTAGGCCCCGATGACCGGCCGGCGACCCGCCGGGCAACACGGCCTGGCATCCGGAAATTGTCGGTGGCGGCGCGTAACGTCGGGCCCGACAGCGAGGCAGGCCGGCGTGACCTGGCCTGACCGCGCTGATGAGCAGCACCGATGAGCAGCACCGATGACCAGGCACCGCCCGGCCGCCCGGCCTGGCGGGGAAGCCCCCGATTCCCACGGGAGTTCACATGGCACCGAACGACAGGGCGGGCACCAAGGGCGGCGACCGGGAGAAGTCCCTGGAGACCGCACTCGCCCAGATCGAACGGCAGTTCGGCAGGGGCGCGATCATGCGGCTCGGTGATGAGACCCGTGCCCCGGTAGAGGTGATCCCGACCGGGTCCATCTCCCTCGACGTTGCCCTCGGCATCGGCGGCCTGCCCCGCGGCCGGATCGTCGAAATATACGGTCCGGAGAGCAGCGGAAAGTGCTTGGTGTCCGATACGTACGTCTGGTCCGACCGTGGCCTGGAGACGATCGCCGAGGTCTTCGAACGCGCGGGCATGACCGCGAGTTGCACCTCGCGGGTGACCGACGTGAGCGGCCTGGACATCCGCCTGGTCAACGAGGGCGGCAGCCTGGAGCGCGTGGCCGCGCTCACCCATAACAACCGCAAGCCCGTGCTGCGGCTGCGGCTGCGGTCGGGCCGGACGGTCAGCGCGACGCACAATCACCCGCTGCGTGTCATCAACGACCTCGGCGTCATCGTGTGGCGCGAGGCCGGGCAGATCCGGACGGGGGACACGCTCGTGTCCGCCCTGTTCGGCGCCGTGGAGGCGGCCGGAGGCGACGGGCTCAGTGAGGACGAGGCCATCATCCTCGGCTACCTGGTCGCCGAGGGGACGCTCTCGCCTCGCAACAGCATCCGCTTCACCAACTGGGACCGCGAGGTAAGCGGCGAGTACACCCGGCTGATGGAGGGCCTGTTCGGGGTGAAGGTGCGGAACTACGGCGACAAAGAGTTCGTCGTCCACGCCAAGGCCTTCCGGGAGCGCTTCGCCAGGGACTACGGTCTCGACTACGTCAAGGCCGCCGGGAAGAAGGTCCCCGCCTGCGTCCGCGCCGCGGGCCACAAGGCCCAGCGGGCCTTCCTGTCCGCCCTCTTCGAGGGCGACGGGTGGATCGACCCGACCTCGACCATCGGGCTGGGGACGGCCTCGGAAGAACTGGCCCGCCAGGTCCAGCTCATGCTCTACGGGTTCGGGATCCCGGCCACGGTCTCGTCGAAGTACAACGCCAAGTACGAGCGTGACTACTGGAGCGTCACCATCAACCCCGCCGTCACGCACCGGTTCCTGGCCGAGATCGGCTTCCGCTCGGCCCGCCGGCAGGCTCAGGTGGAGAAGTGCTTCCGGCCCTCGCCCCGGGAGCCTCAGTTCGAGAACATCCCGCACCTCGCCGGGCTGATCCGGAGCCTTCGCGACAACTGCGGCGGCGACCGGGAGTTCGACCGCATCGCGAGGGATCTGTTCCGCGCCGACATGAACCTCGCCTGTTCGCGGCGGCGCCTGATGAGGATCGTCCAGTGGTGCGAGGGCCAGTGCGGCAAGTTCGGCGCGGGCGCCGGGGCCATCGTGCACTATCTCCGCGAACTCGCCGAGACGCCGTACACCTACGAGGAAGTCGTGGCGGTCGAGGATGCCGGCCTGCAGCCGACATTCGACGTGGTGATGCCGGGCACGCACAGCTTCCTCGCTAATGGCGTGCTGTCGCACAACACCAGCCTCGCCCTGCACGCGGTGGCTAATGCCCAGAAGGCAGGCGGAATCGCCGCGTTCATCGACGCCGAGCACGCGCTCGATCCCGAGTACGCCAAGAAGCTTGGCGTGGACACCGATGCGCTGCTGGTCTCCCAGCCGGACACCGGCGAGCAGGCGCTGGAGATCGCCGACATGCTCATCCGGTCCGCGGCCGTCGATGTCATCGTGATCGACTCAGTGGCCGCCCTGGTGCCCAAGGCCGAGATCGAGGGCGAGATGGGGGACAGCCACGTCGGCCTCCAGGCCCGTCTCATGTCCCAGGCCCTCCGCAAGATCGCGGGCGCGCTGAACCAGACCAAGACCACCGCAATTTTTATTAACCAATTGCGGGAAAAGATAGGAGTCATGTTCGGCTGCGCATCCTGGTACACATATGTCACTCTCGCCGACGGCACGCGGGAGCGGATAGGGAAGATCGTCAACCAGAAGATGCCGGTCGAGGTCCTGTCGTACGATCCAGAACTCGGCAAGGTCGTTCCGAAGAAGGTCGTTAACTGGTTCAATAACGGCGCCACGGAAGAATTCCTGCACTTCGTGGTCGAGCGGCCGGGAGGCGGCACCGGGCACAGCCGGGCCATCATGGATCTCACCCGCAATCACCTGGTGCGTACACCAGGAGGATGGCGCGAGGCGGGCGAGATCGCGGTTGGCGACAGGGTCATGCTCGCCCAGCCCCACCTGCTCAGCCCCCTGCAGCAGCAGTTGATTCTCGGCAGCGTCATGGGTGATGGCAACCTGTCCAGGCCGGTTCGACGGGAAGACCACAGTGCCCGTTTCCGCATGGGGCACGGAGCCGGGCAAGCGGCCTACCTGGACTGGAAGATCTCGCTGCTGGCGAATGTCCCGCACACCAGGACCGTGAATGCCAAGGGTGCGGTGTTCGCGGACCTTACTCCGCTGGCCGAGCTGAGCGAACTACGTGAGGTGGTCTATCAGGGGGACGGGAAGAGACACCTGACCTGGGAATACCTGAAGAACCTCACGCCGCTGGCATTGGCCGTCTGGTACATGGACGATGGCTGCTTCACCGTCCGGTCCAAGGGCGTGCAGGAACGAACGCAAGGCGGAAGCGGCCGGATCGAGATCTGCGTCGAGGCGATGAGCCCAGGCTCGCGGGAGCGGCTGGTTCAGTACCTACGGGAAACCCATGGGCTGGACGTCAGGCTTCGCGCTAGCGGTGCCCGGCGAGTATCAGTGCTGCACTTCACCACATCAGCTTCCGAGAAGTTCCAGAAGCTGGTGGCTCCCTACGTTCATCCGTCCATGGACTACAAGCTGCTTCCGCGCTTCCGCGGACAGTTCTCGGTCGAGCCTGAGTTCACCGAGCCTGTCATACACCCGACCCCGGCGCGTGTACTTGCCATCAAGGCCAGGTCGGACTATCAGAAAATGAATCGCTACGACATCGAGATCGAAGGGTCACATAACTACCTGGCGGACGGGGTCATGGTCCACAACAGCCCCGAAACGACCACGGGCGGAAAAGCACTGAAATTCTATGCATCTATTCGCCTCGATATCCGGCGAATTGAAACCCTTAAAGACGGCACCGATTCAGTGGGTAATCGCACTCGTGTTAAAGTCGTAAAGAATAAGTGTAGTCCGCCATTCAAAAGCGCGGAATTCGATATTCTATACGGCGTCGGAATTAGCCGGGAAGGCAGCCTGATCGACCTCGGCGTGGAGCAGGCGATCGTACGCAAGTCCGGCGCCTGGTACACCTACGAGGGCGACCAGCTCGGCCAGGGCAAGGAGAACGCCAGGAACTTCCTGCGCGAGAACCCGGACCTAGCCAACGAGATCGAGAAGAAGATCAAGGAGAAGCTCGGCATCGGGGCGCGCCTGGACGCGGCCGCGCCGGGAGCCGGGGACAAGCCGGGAGCCGGGCCGGCCCCGCAGCGGCCCCGGCGGCCGGGCTCAAGGTGGTACCCGGCGGTGGCAACTAGGCGGGCAACGGCGGGCGCGGCCGGCGTCCGGGCCGGGTCCGGGGGGCGCCGTGGTGCACGGGCCGGCGCGGCGCCGAGCCTGCCGCTGAGCCTGCCGCAGAAACGGTCGGAGGGCTGGCCGAACCCGGCCAGCTGTCCGGGCCGTCCGGGTCGTCCGTGCTGTATACGGCGGCCGGGCCGTATGCAGCAGCCGCGGGCGAGGCGGATCCCGAGGAGGTCGCGCGGCAGATCTGCCTGCGGCTGCTGACCGCCGCGCCGAGGACCCGGGCCCAGCTGGCCGCCGCGCTGCGGCGGCGCGGAGTGCCCGAGGAGGCGGCCGAGGCGGTGCTGAGCCGGTTCGCCGAGGTGAAGCTCATCGACGACGCCACGTTCGCGAACGCCTGGGTCGAGTCCCGCCACCACGGCCGCGGGCTGTCCGGGCGCGCGCTCGCGGCCGAACTGCGCAGCCGGGGCGTGGCGTCCGGGGACATCCAGGCCGCGGTCGCCCGGCTGGACCCGGAGCAGGAGGT
This sequence comes from uncultured Actinomycetota bacterium, assembly GCA_963749145.1. Lineage (GTDB taxonomy): Bacteria > Actinomycetota > Actinomycetes > Streptosporangiales > Streptosporangiaceae > JASHPR01. The sequence goes on from CAVVLN010000001.1 coordinate 85,836, forward strand.
CGCGACCGCGCGGAGCCTGGTGGCGTCCCGGCTGGCCGCCACCCGGGGCCAGCCGGTGCCGGTGCGGGTGCGGCGGCTGATCGGCGTGCTGGCCCGCAAGGGCTACTCGCAGGCCCTGGCCTACCGGCTGGCGCGCGAGGCGCTGGAGCAGGAGGGCCTTGACCTGGCCGCGGCCGGGATGGACCTGAGCGACGCGCCCGACGAGCCGGCCGAGGATCTGCCTGATGAACCGCTGCTGGAGCCCGGCTCAGGACAACCGTTTGGGTAAGATCACCGGCTGCCTGCTTGCCCAAATCGTTATCTGCGCTTAGCCTCACGGCAGCGAGGGTTTTACTCCGCGTAGGGCGGATCGACCGAGATGAACGAGACTGGTTACGAGCACCGGGTGCGGCAGGAGCAGCATGGTGCGCCTGCTTGGCCCGGGGGCTGTGAGCGTTCGGCATGGCCGGCTGGTGGCGGCTGGCCCCAGTCCGGGCCGGAGCCTGCGCCGGGCACGGGCCTGGCGGGTTCCGGTACCGACAGGAGGGAGGTTTAGACCGGGCTGAGCCGATCGGTCAATGACCGGTCGTGGCATCGAGGCGGCAGCGCAACCGGTGGCGGGGCCGGTGACGCGATGTCGGCCACGACGATGCCGGACGGCCGGATAGTAGCCGGGCGGTGCCCCCCGGGGCGTCCCGCCCGAACGTAGCCCGCCTCCCGCCGGGCGAGCCCGCGGGCCATGGCCCGGGTTGACCGGACGATGGCGCCCGCAGGCGCGCTGTGACCCCTCGCTGCCGGGCAGGCAGGTCCTTGGTACCGGGCCAGGTACCGGGAGGCCGCGAGCAGGAAGGGGTGAACCGTGAGTAACGGAATCGGGCTCATCTTGGCGATCGTGCTGGCCGTCGCGCTGATCGCCACCCTGTTCGTGCTGGTCTTCGTCATCCGCAGATCCCCGGGCCGGATAACATCCCAGGCCGGGCCCGCCGACCTGGCCGGCCCGCAGGCGAGCGAGGCCACGCAGCGGCAACTGGACGAGGCGGTACGCCAGGCCGACCAGATGCGCGCGCGGGCCGAGTCGGACGCGGCCTCGATCGTGCGCAAGGCCGAGGTGGCGGCCGAGCAGGTGGCGCACGGGCGCCGCGAGGTCGAGGAGGAGATCCGGGCGGTCAAGGACGAGGTCCGGCAGCTACGCGGGGACCTGGAGCGCCGGGAGGTCCGGCTCGCCGAGCGGGAGCAGCGCACCGACGAGGAGGCCCGCCGGGTGGACCAGCGGTCGGCGGACCTGGACCGGTTCAAGCAGGAACTGGAGGCCCGGGCCAAGGAACTCGACCGGCTCGACGAGGACCGCCGCGAGTTGCTGGAGCGGGTGGCCGGGCTGACCGCCGACCAGGCCAAGGCGGAACTGGTGGCCGGCATCGAGAACCAGGCCAAGCGCGAGGCCGCGCTGATCGTCCGGGACATCGAGAACGAGGCGCGCGCCGACGGCCAGACCCGCGCGCGCAAGATCGTGACGCTGGCCATCCAGCGGATCGCCAGCGAGCAGACCAGCGAGTCCGTGGTGTCCGTGCTGCACCTGCCGGGCGACGAGATGAAGGGCCGGATCATCGGCCGCGAGGGCCGCAACATCCGGGCCTTCGAGACCGTCACCGGCGTCAACCTGATCATCGACGACACGCCGGAGGCGGTGCTGCTGTCCTGCTTCGACCCGGTCCGCCGGGAGGTGGGGCGGCTGACGCTGGAGCGGCTGGTCCTGGACGGGCGGATTCACCCGCAGCGCATCGAGGAGGCCTACGACCGCAGCAAGGCCGAGATCGAGCAGCTATGCGTGAAGGCCGGCGAGGACGCGCTGGTGGACCTGGCCATCACCGACATGCACCCGGAGCTCACCAACCTGCTCGGCCGGCTCCGCTACCGCACCTCCTACGGCCAGAACGTGCTCAAGCACCTGGTCGAGTCCGCGCACATCGCCGGGATGATGGCCAGCGAGCTGGGCCTGGACCCGGTGCTGATGAAGCGCTGCACGGTGCTGCACGACATCGGCAAGGCGCTGACCCACGAGGTCCAGGGCAGCCACGCGCTGATCGGGGCGGAGATCGCGCGCCGGTACGGCGAGCCGGAGGACATCGTGCACGCGATCGAGGCGCATCACAACGAGGTCGAGGTGCGCACGGTCGAGGCGGTCCTGACCCAGGCCGCGGACGCGATCAGCGGCGGGCGGCCGGGCGCGCGCCGGGAGTCGCTCGAGGCCTACATCAAGCGGCTGGAGCGGCTGGAGCAGATCGCGCTGGCGCAGGAGGGCGTGGAGAAGGTCTTCGCCATGCAGGCGGGCCGGGAGATCCGGGTCATGGTCAAGCCGTCCGACATCGACGACATCCAGGCGCAGGTGATCGCCAGGGACGTGGCCAAGCAGGTCGAGGACGAGCTGACCTACCCGGGCCAGATCCGGGTCACGGTGATCCGCGAGTCGCGCGCCATCGAGTTCGCCCGCTAGCGCCCCGGCACCCGCCCGCCGCGCCCCGGGCACCCGCCCGCCGCGCCCCGGGCACCCGCCCGCGCCACGGCGGCCGCGCTCACTGCAGCTTGACCGCGGGCACCCCCGGCGGCGTGAAGCCGAGGATCTGGCCGTAGAACGACAGCTCGGCCTCCAGGGACGTCGCGATGGCCTCGGCGCTGCGGAACCCGTGCGACTCGCCCTCGAACGCGATGTACGCGTGCGGCGTGCCGTGCGCGGCGAGGTCCTTGGCGATGCTCTCCGACTGCTCCGGCGGCACCACCGGGTCGTCGAGGCCCTGCAGCAGCAGGATCGGGCAGGTGGCGTCCGTGACGTGCCCGACCGGCGCGCGCTCGGCGTAGACCGCCTCGAACCCGGGCAGCGGCCCGATCAGCCCGTCCAGGTACCGCGACTCGAAGTCGTGCGTGTGGGTGGCGAACCCGCGCAGGTCGGACACCCCGTAGTACGAGGCCGCGGCGCTGAACACGGCGCCGCTGGCGGTGCCGGTGGTGACCGCGGCCAGCGCCGTCCAGCCGCCGGCCGAGCCGCCGCGGATGGCCAGCCGGGCCGGGTCGGCCTCGCCCGCCTCGGCCAGCGAGCGCGCCGCGGCCACGGCGTCCTCGACGTCGACCACGCCCCACTGGCGGCGCAGCCGCTCCCGGTACAGGCGGCCGTAACCGGTGGACCCGCCGTAGTTCACGTCGATGATCCCGATGCCCCGGCTGGTGAAGTAGGCCTTCTCGATGTCCAGCAGGCCGACCACGTGGGCGGTGGGCCCGCCGTGCACCCAGACGACGTACGGCGGCCGCTGGCCCTCCGGGCCGGCGGCATCCGGGCTGGCCGGCGGGTACACCAGCGCGTGCACCACCCGGCCGTAGCGGCCCTCCACCTCGACGTGGCGCGGGACCGGCAGGTAGGCCTCGTCGGGACCGTCGCCGACCTCGGCCCGGAGCACCTCCAGCCGGGGCGCGGCCGTGTCGACCAGCACCACCGACAGCGGCTGGACCGGGCCGCCCGCCAGGGTTGCGACGGACGTGCCGTCGGCCGACAGCGCCGGGCCGAACTCGCTCACCGGGGGCAGGTCGAGGTCGGTCAGCTCGGAGGTGTCGGGGTCCAGCACCCCGAGCCGCAGGCCGCCGCGGCCGTGCACCACCGCGAGCCGGCCGTCACCGAGCCGGGCGAACGGCCGCCCGCCGAGCTGCCACAGCGGCCCGGCGAACTCCTCCTCGGCCGGGTACAGCGCCTGCGGCGGCTCGCCGGCCAGCCCGACCTGGTAGATGTTCCACCAGCCGGTCCAGTCGGTCGCCACGTACAGGCTGGTGTTGTCCCGCCACGCGGGGGCCAGCACCGACTCGCGCAGGCCGCCCTTGACCAGCCGGCCCGAGCCGACCGTTTCCTGCCCGGCCTCCCCGCCCGGCGTGACCGGGGCGACCCGCAGCTCGGTGCCGTCCCAGGGCATGTGCGGGTGGTTCCAGCAGATCCAGGCCAGCAGCTTGCCGTCGGGCGACGGGGTCGGGAACGCGAAGAAGTCCGCGCCGGTCACCAGCGGCCGGATCGCCGCCGGGTCGTCGGCGGCCGAGCCGTCCAGCGGCACCGCCACGATCGACCGGGTGACCTTGCCCGCCGAGTGCCGTTCCTGCACGCACCACACCTCGCGGCGGTCCGGGGACAGCACGAAGTCGGCGAAGCGCAGCCCGGTCGGGTCCAGGCCGGCCACCCCGGTGCCGGCGTCGCCGGTGACCAGGTCCGGGGTGATCGCCTGCGGCGCCTGCTTGCCGTCGGCGTCGGTGCCGGCCACGTACAGCCGCTGGTCGGCGTAGTTCGCGAACACGATCGCGTGGCCGCGCGGGACCCGGCCGCCGGACCCGGCCGGCCGCACCGAGGCCCGGGGGACCGGCAGGTAGGACAGGCCCCCGTACTCGTGCACGCGGGTGCGGGCGTTCCACGGCGCGGGCACCAGGTCGGTCAGCTTGCCGCCCGCGGCCCGGTGCACCACGGTGACCCGGCCGCCCTCCTCGGGCCGGCCTTCCTGCCACCACACCTCGCCGCCGATCACGATGGGGTAGGACAGGCGCAGCCGGCCCCGGGCCACGTCGGCGGCCAGGATGGGCGACGGCCACTCCCCGAACGGCACCGGCGGAAGCGTGGTTCCCGGGTCCGCGCCGCGCCCCGCCGCGCCCGCCTGGTCTCCCGGTCTGCCTGTCCCGTCCGCTGCGGCCGCGCCCGCCCTGTTTGTCATAGGGATATGGTGCACCACCCGGCTGGCCCGCCCGCAACAGATTCGGTACAAGGTCAACATCGGCTGGCCAAAGGCGGAAATTCGGCTCCGCGGGGGGCCGGGCAGGGCGCGCGGACGCATATCATGATCGGCGATGCGTTCATCGGGCACGTTCGAGATCCGCACCTACGGGTGCCAGATGAACATGCACGATTCCGAGCGCCTGGCCGGCCTGCTCGAGGAGGCCGGGTACCGGCGCGCCCCGGCCGGCGCCGCGCCCGACGTGATCGTGTTCAACACCTGCGCGGTCCGCGAGAACGCCGACAACCGGCTGTACGGCAACCTGGGCCAGCTGCTGCCGGTCAAGAACGCCCACCCCGGGCTGCAGATCGCGGTGGGCGGCTGCCTGGCGCAGAAGGACCGGGACGTGATCACCACCCGGGCGCCCTGGGTCGACGTCGTGTTCGGCACGCACAACATCGGCTCGCTGCCGGCGCTGCTGGAGCGGGCCCGGGTGCAGCAGCGGGCGCAGGTGGAGATCGCGGAGTCGCTGGAGCGGTTCCCCTCGGTGCTGCCGGCCCGCCGCGAGTCGCCCTACTCGGCCTGGGTCGCGATCTCGGTCGGCTGCAACAACACCTGCACGTTCTGCATCGTGCCGAGCCTGCGCGGCCGCGAGGAGGACCGCCGGCCCGGCGACGTGCTGGCCGAGATCCGGGCGCTGGTCGCGGACGGGGTGGTCGAGGTCACGCTGCTGGGCCAGAACGTCAACTCCTACGGAGCGGCGTTCGGGGACCGGCTGGCGTTCGGCAAGCTGCTGCGGGCCTGCGGCGGGATCGACGGCCTGGAGCGGGTCCGGTTCACCTCGCCGCACCCGCGGGACTTCACCGACGACGTCATCGACGCGATGGCGCAGACCCCGAACGTGATGCCCCAGCTGCACATGCCGCTGCAGTCCGGCTCGGACGCCGTGCTGCGGGCGATGCGGCGCGCCTACCGCCGGGAGAAGTACCTGGCGATCCTGGGCAAGGTCCGCGCGGCCATGCCGGAGGCCGCGATCACGACCGACATCATCGTGGGGTTCCCGGGGGAGACCGAGCGTGATTTCGCCGACACCCTGGATGTCGTGCGCCGGGCCCGCTTTGCCGGAGCCTTCACGTTCCGGTACTCCATCCGGCCGGGCACCCCCGCGGCGGCGATGGAGGGCCAGGTACCGCCGGAGGTCGTCCAGGACCGGTACGAGCGGCTGGCCGCGCTGGTCGAGGAGACCTCGCTGGCCGGCCACCGGTCGTTCACCGGGCGCGAGGTCGAGGTGCTCGTCGCCGACGGGGAGGGCCGCAAGGACGAGGTGACGCACCGGATGTCCGGCCGGGCGCGTGACAACCGGCTGGTGCATTTCGCGCCCGCGGGCGCGGCGGCGGGCTCCGGGCGGCCCCGCCCGGGCGACCTGGTCACCACTGTGGTCACCCGCGCCGCGCCGCACTACCTGATCGCGGACGGCGAGCCGCTGGCGGTCCGCCGGACCCCGGGCGGCGATGCCTGGGCGGCCCGGCAGGAGACCGGCGGGGCCGCCGCGCCGGTGCTGCTCGGCATGCCGGCCCTCGGCCGTCCCGCCTAGCGTGCTCGTCGCGGCCGCGGTCTGCCCGCATCCGCCGCTGCTGGTGCCGGAGGCGGCGGGCGCCGCCGGGGCACGCCCCGGCGGCGGCCTCGCCGAGCTGCGGGCCGCCTGCGACGCGGCCGTGGCCGGGCTCGCCGCTGCGGCGCCGGAGGCGGTGGTGGTGGTCGGCGGGGCGGCGGCGACCGCGGTGTACGACGGGTCGGCCGCGGGCAGCCTGCGCGAGTACGGGGTCGGCTATCAGGTCGGCACCGGCCAGCCGGTCCTGCCGTTGTCCCTGACCGTGGGGGCCTGGCTGCTGGCGGGGTCCGGGATCTTCGGGCCGGGCCGCCGGCGGCTGCAGGCGGTGGACCGGTCCGCGCCGCCGGCGCAGTGCCTGCGGCTGGGCGCCGCGATCGCGGCGCAGGCGCCGCGGGTCGCCCTGCTCGTCATGGGGGACGGGCCCGCGCGGCGGGCGGTGGGCGCCGAGGACGCCGCTGACCCGGCGGCGGAGCGTTACGAAGCCGAGGTGGCCGCCGCGCTGGCCGAGGCCGATCCCGCCCGGCTGGCCCGGCTCGCGCCCGCGCTCGACGATGAGCTGATGGTCGCGGGCCGGGCGGCCTGGCAGGTGCTGGCCGGTGCCGCCGACGGGCGGCGGCTCCGCGGCCGCCTGCGCTGCGCGGTCACGCCGTTCGAGGTCAGCTACCTGGTGGCGTCCTGGGACGTCACCGGCTAACCGGCGCGTTCACCGCGGCCAGCTCACATCCGCCCCGGCGCGCCCGGCAGGCCGGGGTCCCAGCCCGCCTGGCCGCCCTGGCCGCCCTCGTCGTCGCCGTCCGGGCCGAGATCGATCTCGTAGTCGTCCTCGTCGAGGTCGTCCTCGGCGTCGTCGTCCTCGCCCGCGGCGTCCTGGTAGCCGTCGCAGGAGTCGTGGCGGTACCCGTCGTAGTCCGGAATGGTGAGGTCGTGGTACCGGCCGGCGTCCGGAGCCGTGTCGTCGTCCGGGAATCCGCCGGGTGTCTCGAATGGCAACCCCATGGATTACTCCCCCCGTGTGCGCGACCCTGGCGGCCGCGCCGTGTGCACGGGCATACCCTCCGCTGCCACACTGATGCCATGCGGCAGCCAGTGATCGCCGTCGTGGGGGCGACGGCCGCCGGGAAGTCGGGGCTGTCGCTGCGGCTGGCCCGGGCCGTGGACGGGGAGATCGTCAACGCCGACTCCATGCAGCTGTACCGGGGTATGGACATCGGCACCGCGAAGCTGCCGCCGGGCGAGCGCCAGGGCGTGCCGCATCACCTGCTGGACATCTGGGACGTCACCACGCCAGCGAGCGTGTCGCAGTACCAGCGGCTGGCCCGCCGCGCCATCGCCGAGATCCACGCCCGCGGCCGGATCCCGGTCCTGGTCGGCGGCAGCGGGCTGTACGTGCGCGCGGCCCTGGACAACCTGGAGTTCCCGGGCACCGACCCGGGGCTGCGGGACCGGCTGGAAGCCGAGCTGGCGCAGGCCGGGAGCGCGGCGATGCACGCGCGGCTGGCCCGGGTCGATCCGGCCGCCGCGGCGGCGATCCTGCCTGGCAACGGGCGCCGGATCGTGCGCGCCCTCGAGGTGCTGGAGCTGTCCGGGCGGCCATTCAGCGCGACGCTGCCCGACTACCAGTCGGTATACGACGTCGTCCAGGTCGGCCTGCGGGTGCCGCGCCCGCAGCTCGACGAGCGGATCGAACGCCGGGTCGCTGCGATGTGGCAGGCCGGGTTCGTGGCCGAGGTCCGCGGCCTGGCCGGGGCGGGGCTGCGGGAGGGCCGGACCGCGAGCCGGGCGCTCGGCTACGCGCAGGTGCTGCGCTTCCTGGACGGGGACTGGTCGCAGGAGCAGGCCGCCGCCGAGACCGTGAAGGCGACCAGGAGGTTCGCGCGCCGTCAGGAGGCGTGGTTCCGGCGGGACCCGCGGATCCGCTGGCTGGCGGCCGGCGACGGCCAGGACCTGACCGGGCGCGCGCTGGCTACCATCGGTTCATGCGGTTTGCCAAGGGCCACGGGACCGGCAACGACTTCCTGATCCTGGACGACCCCGGCGATGCCATGGCGCTGCCGCCCGAGCTTGTCGCGCGGCTGTGCGACCGGCACGCCGGGCTCGGCGCGGACGGGATCCTGCGGGCCGTGCGGACCGCGGGGGACGCCGGCGGCCAGGCCGGGTGGTTCATGGACTACCGCAACGCCGACGGCAGCATCGCCGAGATGTGCGGCAACGGGATCCGGCTGTTCGCCCGCTACCTCCTGCGCCACGGCCTGGCCACGGGCCCGGAGTTCGCCGTGGCCACGCGGGCGGGGCTGCGGCTGGTCCGCGAGGAGCCGGATGGCGAGATCACCGTGGACATGGGCGCTCCGGTGATCCGCGGCCGCAGCCAGGCGGTGATCGGCGCCCGGGCCTACCCGGGGCTGGAGGTGTCGCTGGGCAACCCGCACCTGGCCTGCCTGGTGGACGAGCCGGTGGCCGGCCTTGACCTGTCGGCGCCGCCCGGGGTGGACCCCGGGCGGTTCCCCGACGGGGCCAACGTCGAGGTGGTGCGCGTGCTCGGGGACCACCGGCTGGAGATGCGCGTGCACGAGCGGGGCTCCGGCGTCACGCTGTCCTGCGGGACCGGGGCGGTCGCGGCCGCGGTCGCCGCTGCGGTGGCCGCCGGCGAGGCCGGGCCCGGCACGGCGCTTGCTGGCACGGCGCCCGCTGGCACTGCGCCCGCCCGGACCACGCCCGCTGGCACGGCGCCCGCCGGCACCCCGCCCGCCCGGACCACGCCCGCCGGCACCCCGCCCGCCGGCCGGTGGGCGGTGCAGGTTCCGGGGGGCGGGCTGGCCGTGACGCTGACCGGGACGACCAGCCTGCTGACCGGGCCCGCGGTGATCGTCGCCGAGGGCGTGCTGGACGAGGCCTGGCTGAACGGGGCGGCCCGGCCCAAGATCCTGGAGACTTAGCCGCGCGATGTGCCGAATGGTCTCCACGATCACCGAACGCACCTTCGCCGCGGCCGGGTAACCGCAGGCTGTCCCCCGAAACCGGTTAGCAGCTAGCCGAGCACGGCGTCGAATTCCCCGTCCCTGGCCCCGGCCAGGAACGCGGCGAACTCGGCCGGCGTGCAGACCAGCGCCGGGCCGGCGGGGAACCGGGAGTTGCGGATCGCGACCGCGCCGTCGGGCAGCCCGGCGATCTCCACGCAATTCCCGCTGGGGTTGCTGTGCCGGCTCTTGCGCCAGGTCACCCCGTCCAGCCGGGTGTCGGCGCTGTGGTCATGAGCCAGGTCCACGTCGTGTCCTTTCTGCGGGGGGCTATCCAGGCATTCCGGCCGTAACAGCGCCGCACGCGGCCGGGCCGGTGAGAAGCCCGTACCGGCCTGCCCAGGTCTGTTGCGGGTGGCAGTACTACTGGCTGCACGGCTGAATGCACGTGCATCAGTATTTGCAAATGCACATCCTGGGTGGCATCGTAGCGGATGTACCGGCTAGGCGTCCGCTCGATACAGCCCCAGTCCCGAGGTCAGTGACATGCCCCACGGACAGCAGCGCGCCCCCGTCCTGACGGGAGCGCGGCACCACGGTCAGCAACCGCCCGCGACCGGCCTGCCCGGGCCGCTGCGGCCCGGTCCTGCGCCGTCCGGCCCCCGGCCATCCGGCGCCCGGCGGCCGGGAACCGCGCTCCCGGCCGCGCGCTGGGTGTGCCAGCCGATCGTCTTCTCCCCCCTGGAGGCGGGCCTGGCCTGCAGAGCCGCCCGCGAGTTCACCGGCCGGATCCTGCGCGGCTGGGGACTGCTGGCGGTGGCCGACGATGCTGCGCTGGTCGTGTCCGAGCTGGTCACCAACGCGCTGCGGCACGGCGTGGGCGAGCGGTGCGAGGTGGCCGGCCAGGTCGAGCTGATCTGGTGGCGCCGGGCCGGGCAGCTCGTCTGCGCGGTGACCGACCCGGGCGCCCAGGCCCCGGTCATGGCCCAGCCGGGCGCGTTCGCGGAGGCGGGCCGCGGCCTGCACGTGATCCAGGCCCTGTCGGCGGCATGGGGCTGGACCAGGCTGGGCGGCCGCAGGAAGGCGGTCTGGGCGGCGCTGCGCGTCCCGGAACCCGGTTGCGGGTCCGCCTGGCCCGGCCGGCCCGCCTGAGCCCGCAGGCGGCCTGGGGCCGGTCCGGTCATCGCGCGGAGGGCCCGGCCAGGCGCAGGCCGATCTCGACTAGCGTCCAGCCGGCCCGGTGCCGCACGGAGCCGCGCGGGCCCCGCGTCGTGAGGTGCGGCCTGCTGCCGTCCATGGTGGCCCGCAGATCGCCGGTGCGCTGACGGGCTAGCTCGTTCATCAGGTGCGGGTGCATGACGGATGCTCCTTCGCTTGCTGGCGGGGCAGGTTGGATGGGGCCGGCCGGGTCAGTGCGCCGCCGGCGCGGCCCGGCTGACCAGCACGTCACCGCTGATCGTGCGGCAGTGCAGGATCATGTCGGCCCCGTCGGTCTCCTCGGCGGGCTCGAGATCGCAGCTGACCGTGCCGGACAGGCTGGACAGGTCGAGACGGACCCCGATGCCCGGGGCCACCCCGACCCTGATGTCACCGGACGCGGACGTGACCTCGGCCCGGCTGCCGGTGACCGCCTCGACGTGCACGTCACCGCTGGCCGTGCGAACGGACAGGCCGTCGTCGGCCCGGCCGATGTGCACGTCGCCCGACATGGCCTCCACGGTCGCCTGGCCGGCCCGGCCCACCGCGACGTCGCCGGAGGCGGTGTCCACCCGGGCCTCGTCGGTGACGCGCTCGGCACCGACGTCTCCGCTGGCCGTGCGCACGTCGAGGGCGGCGAGCGGGCCGGTGCACCGGACGTCCGCCGAGGCGGTCTCGATCCGGCCGGACGAGCCCTCCGGCAGCTCCACGGCGACCATGAGCGAGCCGTGGCGGCCGAGCCCGGACCGCTCGGGCGCGAGGATGGACAGGGTCCCGTGGTCGAACTCCACGCGGGTGCCGGCGATATAGTCCTCGGCTTTCTGGCTGTGCCGGTGGGCGTCCAGCGTCACCGTGGCGGTCTGCGTGGCCGCGGCCGACACCGTGACGTCCCCGGACGGAACGCGAACCTGCAGGCGGACCGGGCCGTTCGCGGGAAACTCCCAGGAAGGCATGACATGTTTCCTTTCTCGGACGGGGGGAGGGGGCCCGCTAGCTGCGGGCGAAGCCGGTGATCCGCTGCCCGGGACCCCAGCGACCGCTGGACTGGCGGCCGCGGGCGGGGGGCTCGAGCGAGCGGCTGGCCGCGCGGACCAGCCAGGTGTTGACCGACACGCCGTCGCGCGCCGCCGCGGCCTCGACCCTCGTCTTGAGGGAATCGGGCAGGCGCAGGGTCAGCCGGGCCTGGCCGGCCTCGGCCTCGGCCGCGGGCGCCGTGGCGGGCTCGTCATACCCCGCCTCCGGCGGGGCGGTCATCACGACGAACGTCGGCTGGCCGTCGGCGAGCCGCACCTCGACGACGGTGTCGCCGAGCCGGGCCGTGATGTCCGCGGCCGCGGCCGACAGCACCTCGAGCAGGATCAGCCGTACCGAGGACTCCAGCGCCTCGGTGAGCAGATCGGCCGCCCGGGTGACGTCCTCGCCCGCGAACCGGGTGATCGAGGCGAGCTCCCCGCGCAGCTTCCCGACGTAGTCTGACATCTCCATGACGTCAGATTGACATCATTCATCGTCAAAGTCAACACAGCATGATGTCACAACGCACCGTCACGACGTCGGACTGGTGCCACAATGACGCTGAACTGGTGCGGGGACGGAACACGCCGCCGTCCGTGGGAGCCTGGTCTCAGTAACTTCTGGCACCCGGAATGCCGGTGCTGCGGGGGTTGGCCGCCACGGCTTGACGGGCGAGGATGTCACGTATCTCGCGGGTGAGGCCGTCCGGGTACCGGTCAAGAGTCGCTTCAAGGTCGCGCCGCTGGGCCGGGGTCGCGTACCCGGCCAGCTCGCGCCGTAGCTCAGAGCGCCACTTCTGGCCCCCGTCGGGGCTGGCTTCGATGAGCGGGGCGTACAAGAGGAACATGACCCCGGGAATGAAGACCAGGCCGGCCGCGCCGCCGCGCAGCACGACGCCGAGCGCCGTGAGCACCGCCCCGGCCAGCAGGGGCCGCCAGCGGGCGCGCACGGCATGGGTCAGGCGCACCAGGCCGATGACCGTGAGCAGCGCGCCGAGCCGAATGCACCGGCGGATCGGCCGGGAGCGCCCGGGCCGGGTGAAGCTCGCGCTGCCGTGCCGGCCCGCTGAACCGGCGGACGGAATCCGCACCACCACGCGCGGCCGGCGCGATCGCAGTCTCATCGCAGCCCCCGGTACCTCGGCTCCGCTCTGCGTTACTGCAACTGTACGTGCGCTCGCCGGGAGAGTGCCACTGGCTAGCCTGCCCCGGTGTTCCGTCGAAACGCCACGTTCGCCGCCCGCCTAGGCTGCCACCGCAGCCCGCGGGTAGCCCCGCCAGCCGCTGCCGGTGCCACACTGGCAGCATCAGCCTCGCCGACCGTCTCAGCTAGGACATGCCGGCCACGACCGGCCTCGAGCAGCCTCTGGTGGAAGGAGCGCACGCCCGGTCCGGGACGTTCGTCCCTGGCCGGAGGGTAAGCAGGCCGTGAGGCTGACATGATGGCTGGCGACCGCGGGAAGCCGCAGAGCCGGGCGGGCACGGTGGCCGCGGCGCGCGCCGGAGCCGCGGCTGCGGCGGTGTCGCTGGGCGGGCATGGTGTCGTGCGGTGCCGCCCGCGGTGAGCTCACGCCGCGGCTCGTCCTGCGGGCCTCGGTGGCCGCATCGGTGCGAGCCGCGCCGGATCCGCAGGCCACGGGGAACCAGGTCGGCATCATCCTCGTCCCGCTCCCGGTCGCAGAGGCTGACCCCGCCCGGCGGCTGGCGCAGATCGCCGCAGCCACCGCGGCCCGCAAGCGCCAGCCACCGTACCAGGCAAACGCCAGCCTGCTGCAACGACCGATGATCGGCATGATGTCGCGGCAGCGCCTGATCAACCTGCTCGTCAGCAATCTCCCCGGCCCCGCCTCCCCCTTGTGCCTGGCGGGCGCGAGAATCCGGGAGATGTACCAGATCGGCATCGTGCAGGGCAACGTCACCGTAAGCGTCGGCGCCCTCTCCTACGCGGGCCAGCTGAACATCGCTGTCGTCGGCGACCCCGAGGCGGTCCCTGATCTGGCCGTCGTCGCCGCCGGGATGGCAGACACGCTCGAGCAGCTCGGCGCCGGCGTTACCTGGTCCTGACCTGCTGGAACCGAAGCGATAGGGATGAGTCACCGTTTGCGCTCTGCGGTTGCTACCGGCCGGCCGATTCGATGTTGCGCTTGAGGTTGGCGAACTGGCGTGTCTGCCCCGCCAAGTGGACCAGCGGGTGGATCCAGAAGTTGATCAAGTGCTCGAGCCAGCGCGGACGAATGGACTGATATCCGCTCTGCACGAGCCGCGTGCGATCACCGGGTAGCTCCGTGAGCAGGAATCCCCAGAGTCCGTCGATGTAGGCAGAGGGCCTCGGCTGAGCCGGGTCGAGACGACGGACATGCAAATCGGTCAACCCGCGCAACCCCAGGAACCGTCCGGGTTCGAGCGCTGCCACCTGCCAGGGGTACCCGCGGCCCGCTGGCGACCCAGCCGACAGGTAATCCCCGACCGAGAGGTCCTGCCACTCAGGGTGAACCTCCCTGGCACTCGGGCGGCCCCCGTTGTCGATGCGATCCCAGGAGTACCAGCCAGCTCGGTCATATCCCATCTGGACAAGCCACGGCCACACACTGGCGGGCGGAGCCTCGATCGTGACAGCCATGGTCGAGGACCGAACGCCGTCAGGGATGAGCTCACCCCCGGGGTAGGTGCCCTCCACCTCCTCGTCGGTGGCACCCCAGCGATCCATCCGAGGGCGCAGGACAAGCCCGGGTAAACGGCCGCGGTTAGACCGGCCAGCCCGGCAAGCTTGCGACCAATCGCCATACAACAACCGTCCTGCCGCTGTGATTGCCGCTCAAGAGGCCAAAGGTCCCGTTGGCGGGGCGTCGCGCGCAGGGCGTCCCTGGGCCCGGCCCTCAGCGTGCGGGAACCATGTCAGCTGGCATTCCCAGCGCGCGGCCGAGCAGTGGGTTCAGCGGCTGGGGCCTCCTGCTTGACCGGCCGGACGAGCAATTCCGGCCGTCCGGCTCCGCGTCTAGGCCGGCAGGTAGCCAGTCACCCTGACGACAAGGACGCGGGGGGACAGGCGCGCGGAGAACGCCAGGACGCGGTTTCGCAGGCCGGGAATGATCACGGTCTTGCCCCGCTGCAAGCCATCGCGCCCGGCCTGGGCGACGCGGCCCGCGTCCATCACGCCCCGCCGGAACAGGCGCGTGCCCGCCATCCCGGCCTGCGCCGCGAAGCCAGTGTCCGTGGCCCCCGGGCGCGGGAGCGGTCAGCCGAGCAGGGCGGAGGCGCCGAGGCCGCGCACGGACGCGTCGAGCACCTCGGCGGTGTGCGCCATCGCCATCCGGGTGCCGCCTGCCGCGAGCGCCGCGGCGATCTGCATCGCGCAGCCCGGGTTGCCGGTGACCAGCAGGTCAGCCCCGGTGGCGGCGACGTTCGCCGCCTTGCGCTGGCCGAGCTCACGGGCCGGCCCGGGCTGGACCAGGTTGTAGATGCCTGCCGAGCCGCAGCAGGTGCCGCCGTCGGCGATGGGCTCCAGCCGCAGCCCCGGCACCGCGGCCAGCAGCTCGCGCGGCGCCGCCGTGATCCGCTGGGCGTGCGCCAGATGGCAGGCGTCGTGGTAGGCCACGGTCAGCTCCAGCGGATGGCGCGGCGCGGCCGGGCCCAGCTCGGCCAGGAACTCGCTGAAGTCGCGGACCTTCCCGGCCAGCGCCGCGGCCCGCTGGCTCCAGGCCGGGTCGCCGGCCAGCAGGTCGCGGTACTCCTTCATGGCCGAGCCGCAGCCGGCCACGTTCACCACGATCGCGTCCACGCCGGCCCGCTCGAACACCTCGATCGTGCGCCGCGCGAACCGGGCGGCCTCGGCCCGCCGGCCTCCGTGCAGCGACAGGGCGCCGCAGCAGCCCTGGCCGTCCGGGACGATGACGTCACAGCCCTCGGCGGCCAGCACGCTGGCCGTCGCGGCGTTGACCTGCGGGAAGAACACCCGCTGCACGCACCCGGTGAGCATGCCGACGACCGCGCGGCGCTGGCCCCGGGCCGGCACCCGCGGAGGCAGGGCCCGCGGCGCCGGGCTCGCGCCGGGCGGGCCGGCGCCGCGTCCGCGGCGGCCGCGGCCGGGCGGGGCGGGGGGCGCCAGCCGCAGCGCGGCGGCGATCTCCTCGGGCAGGCGGTCCGTCAGCCCGCTGCGCTCGACCAGGCCGTCAAGGCCGGCCCGCTGGGCGGCGCGCAGCGGCGCGATGGCCGCCCGGAGCCGGCCCGGGTAGGGGAACAGCCGGAAGATGGCGGCCCGTAGCGCCCGGTCCCGGCGCGAGCGCGGGGGCAGCGGTGCCGCGCCATCCGCGCTATCCGCGCCGTCTGCCCCGCCACCGCCGTCCGCGGTCCAGACCCGTGCGGCCTCGATCAGCCGGTCGTACCGGACGCCCGACGGGCACGCGGTAACGCAGGCCATGCAGCCGAGGCAGCGGTCGAGGTGGGTGGCGGCGGCCGCGGTGCCCTCGGCGCCGTCGAGCAGGCGGCTGATCAGGTAGATCCGCCCCCGGGGCGAATCCATCTCCTCGCCCCACAGCTGGTAGGTGGGACAGGCCGGGAGGCAGAACCCGCAGTGCACGCAGTCCCCGGCCAGTGCCCGTAGCTCCCCGGACGGGTCGAGCGGCGCGCGGCGCTGATCCCGGCTCCCCGCCGCCATCAGATTCCTCCCGCGAACCGGCCCGGCGCCAGCCGGTGCTGGGGGTCGAACTGATCCTTGACCGCCCGCATCAGGCCGAGCGAGGGCACCGGGCCCCACAGGTCGACCCCGGCCCGCACCCCGGCCGGGGCGTGCAGCACCACGGCGCTGGCCCGGGCCGGGGGACGGTCGCCATCCGGGAGCCGGCCGAGCGCGGCGCGCAGCCTGGCCACGAACCGCGCCACCCCGGCCGGGTCCGCGTCCGCGCCGACGGCGGCGTGCAGCACGCCGGCCGCGGCCGACCCGCCGACCGCCGGGTCCAGGCCGGCCTCGGCCGCCGCGGTGTCGACGGCGCCCAGCACCGCGGCCAGGTCCGCGGCCCAGAACGCGATCCGGATCACGGTGCCGTCCGGCGCCGCGGCCGGGCCCCGGCCCCACCAGGACGGCGGGTCCGGCGACACCGCGGCGCCGCCGAGCATCCCGGTCATCCGTCCGGCCCGTTCCGCCACTCCGTCCGGGTCGCCCTCCAGCAGGACGCCGACCCGGGCCGGCTCTCGCCGCGAGGGCCGGTCGATCTCGGCCGCGGACGGCGCCAGCGGGGACCCGGCCGCCGCCGCGATCGCGGCCTGCGCGGCGGCCGTGTCCGCGGCCGCCAGGGTGACGTACGCGGTCGCGGCGGGCAGCGGGTGCAGCCGGAACGCCGCCGCCACGATCAGGCCGAGGGTGCCGTACGACCCGGCGTACAGCTTGCCGAGGTCGTAGCCGGCCACGTTCTTCACCACCTTGCCGCCGGAGGAGGCCACGGTGCCGTCCGCCCGGATCACGGTGATCCCGATGGCCAGGTCCCGGGGCGTGCCGTAGCGCAGCCGCAGCGGGCCGGCCACGCCGCAGGCCAGGATCCCGCCGACGGTGCCGGGCCCGGCGGCGCCGGCCGGCGGGTCGAGCGCGAGCCGCTGCCCGGCCCCCCCCAGCGCGGCGGCGAGCAGGTCCATCCCGACCCCGGCCTGGACCCGCACCACGAGGTCTCCGGCTGCGTGCTCCAGCACCCGGTTCAGCCGCCGGGTGTCGATGACCAGGTCGCAGCGGGCCGCGGCTACCCCAGCCGAGCCTGGTCCCGGCCCCGCGCGCCACGATGGCCAGGCCGCCGGCGGCCGCGGCCCGCATCACCGCGGCCGCCTCGGCCACATCTGCCGGGCAGGCCACGAACCGCGGCGTGACCCCGGCCACCGCGTCGTCCGGCCCGGCCTCGCGGACCTGCGGGCAGGCCTTCGCGAGCGCGCTGGCCGCCGATCCGGCGGTCACCGGCTGGCCCCGGGGCGGAGCGTGATGGCCCTCAAAACTGCTCCAGCTGCCCGGACGCGACCAGCGGGTGCGGCTCGCGCCGGACACCGGGCACCTCGCCGCACAGGCGCGGCGTCGGGAAGATCTTGCCCGGGTTGCACAACCCGGCCGGGTCGAACGCGCAGCGCAGCAGCTGCATGGTGTCGAGGTCGCCGGGGCCGAACATCTTCGGCATGTACTTGGCCTTGTCCGTGCCCACGCCGTGCTCGCCGGTGATCGACCCGCCGTGGGCGATGCACAGGTCCAGGATCGCGCCGGACACCTCCTCGGCCGCGGCTTCGGCGCCGGGCCTGGCGTCGTCGAACAGCACCAGCGGGTGCAGGTTGCCGTCGCCGGCGTGGAACACGTTGGCGACCCGGACCCCCGACGCCGCCGACAGCTCGGCGATCCGGTCCAGCACCTCGGGCAGGGCGGTCCGCGGCACCACGCCGTCCTGCACGATGTAGGCCGGGCTGATCCGGCCCACCGCCGCGAACGCGGACTTGCGCCCGGTCCAGATCGCCGCCCGCTCGGCCGCGTCGTGCGCGGCGCGGATCTCGTAGGCGCCCTCCCGCTCGCAGAGGGCCCGTACCGCCGCCGTCTCCCTGGCCACGTCGCCGGCCGGGCCGTCCAGCTCGACGATCAGCACCGCGCCCGCGCCCTCCGGGTAGCGGCAGGCGACCGCGGCCTCGGCGGCCTCGATGGCCAGCGCGTCCATCATCTCGATCGCGGCGGGCAGGATGCCGGAGCCGATGATCGCGGACACCGCCGCGCCGCCGCCGCCCATGGTCGTGAACGCGGCCAGCAGCGTGGTCACCGCCTCTGGGATCCTGGTCAGCTTCACGACGATCTTGGTGACGATGCCGAGCGTGCCCTCGGACCCGGTGAACGCGCCGACCAGGTCATAGCCCGGGGCGGCCCCGGTGCCGTCGCCGAGCCAGCTGAGCTCGCCGGCCGGGGTCACGATCTGCAGGCCGGTCACGTGGTGCACGGTGAAGCCGTGCTTGAGGCAGTGCGCGCCGCCGGAGTTCTCCGCCACGTTGCCGCCGACCGAGCAGACCACCTGGCTGGACGGGTCCGGCGCGTAGAACAGGCCGTACGGCTCGGCGGCCTTGCTCACCGCCAGGTTGGTGACCCCGGGCTCGACGATGGCCCGCCGGCTGGCCGGGTCGATCGCGATGATGCGCCGCATCTTCGAGGTGACGATCAGCACCCCGTCGGCCCGGGGGAGGGCGCCGCCGGACAGGCCGGTGCCCGAGCCGCGGGCCACGAACGGGACCTTGGCCGTGGCGCAGGCGGTGACGACCGCGGCCACCTGCTCGGCCGTGGTCGGCAGCACCACCAGGCCAGG
The DNA here is from genome assembly GCA_963749145.1 of uncultured Actinomycetota bacterium. Taxonomy (GTDB): domain Bacteria; phylum Actinomycetota; class Actinomycetes; order Streptosporangiales; family Streptosporangiaceae; genus JASHPR01. The sequence continues at coordinate 104,625 of CAVVLN010000001.1, forward strand.
GGAGCAGCGGTGCGCGGTGAGCCCGTCGCACTCGTAGGTGGCCAGCTGCATCGGGTCGGACAGCACCCCGTCCGGCCCGCAGATCTCGGTCATCCGCGGGATCAGGGCGCCGGTCCCGCGGGCCGGCCCGGCCGCGCGGTCGGCCTCCCGCACTGTCATCAGCCTGCCCTCCCGCCCGCTGCGTCAGTTCCCAGGGTGCGCCTTGCGTGCCGGATTTGCCAATCTCCGCGCCCGCGCCGCGGCGGCCCCCTTGCTACATTGGGGCACGCTCACGAGACGGGGGCTGCATGACAGTCGCGGGACGGCAGGCCGGCCACGCTGGCGCGCCGGGCCCCGCGCGGCGGCACTGGGGCCCGCACGCCGCCACCGCCGTCGTCCTCGTGGTCGGGCTGGGCATCACGATCGCGCTGGCCGTGATCACCGCGAAGGGGCACAACCGGACCAACGTCAAGCTCCTGGCCCTGCAGACGCGCCTGATCAGCGGCGCCATCGCGGCCTCGGACCCGCTGTACGTCGAGGACCACCTCGGCAACGCGGCCCGGCTGGCGGCGGCGACCAACGGTGACGTCGCGCCGTTCCGGCAGGGCCTGAGCGGCTCGGTCGGCGCGAAGGAACCGTTCGCCACGGCCTCGCTGTGGCGCGTGGACGGCGGCCAGTCCCGGCTGCTGGCCGAGGTGGGCGCGGAGCCGCTGCTGGCGCCCGGGTCGGCCGCGGCGGCGGCGCTGGTGCGCCGGGCCGCGGCGAGCACCACGTTCGTGGTAACCAAGCTGGCTTCCGGCCGCGGCGCGAGCCTCGGCTATGCCACGGCCGCCCGCGGGACCGGGGCCAGCTACGTCGCCTACGCCGAGGAACCGCTGCCGCGCAGCCAGACCACCCAGCCGGCCAGCTCGCCGCTCGCCGACCTCAACCTCGCCGTCTACCTCGGGGGGTCGCAGACGAGCGCGGCGCTGCTGTACGCGGACTCCGCGGCCCCGCTGCCGCTGCGCGGGACCACCTACACCACGCGGATCCCGTTCGGGGACATGGTGCTGACGCTCACGGCGTCGGCCCGCACGTCCCTGACCGGCAGCCTCGGCGTGGTCCTGCCCTGGTCGATCGCCATCGGCGGCACGCTGCTCACGCTGCTGGCCGCGCTGCTGACCGAGCGTCTCGTCCGCGGGCGCAAGAGCGCCGAGCGGCTCACCACCGAGGTGGGCCGTCTGTATTTCGAGCAGCGCTCGGTCGCCGAGATCCTGCAGAACGCCCTGCTGCCGCAGCAGGTGCCGGCCGTCCCCGGCATGCAGATCGCCGTCCGGTACCTGCCCGGGGCCAGCGGCGCCGATATCGGCGGCGACTGGTATGACGTCGTCCCGCTGACCGACGGGCGGTTCGTGTTCGTGGTCGGCGACGTGTCGGGGCGGGGGGTGCGGGCCGCCGCGGCCATGGCGTCGCTGCACTATGCGAGCCGCGCCTACGCGCTCGAGGGCCATCCGCCGACGGTGATCCTTGACCGTCTCGCGCGGATGATGGACCTCGAGCGGGACGGCCACTTCGCCACCGTGCTGTGCGGGCTCGTCGACGTCGGGATGCACGAGGTCATCCTGGCCAATGCCGGGCACCTGCCGCCGGTGCTGTGCGGCGAGGCGGGGGCCAGCCTGGTCGCGGCGAAGCCGGGCTCGCCGATCGGGATCCCGAGCCTGGTCCCGTTCCGGCCGGCCATGGTCACCACCGGCGCCGGGGGCACGCTCATCGCCTATACCGACGGCCTGGTGGAGCGCCGCGGCGAGACCCTGGACGTCGGCATGAAACGACTCCAGGAAGTGGCCACCCGCAGTAGTTCCTCGCTCGAGGACCTGCTCAGTAACATCGTCTCCGAACTCACCGGTAATTCGCCGACCGATGATATTGCGTTGATTGGGCTAAGATGGCTGAACTAGATCCCGCTAACGAGGCTTACTGCGTGGTGGGAGTGTCAAAAGAAAACGGCACGCCGGTCATCCGCCTGTCGGGCGAGCTTGACATGGTGAGCGTCGAGAACGTCCGGTCGGCCGTGGAGGACGCGCTGGCCGGCGAGAGCGAACGGCTGGTCTTCGATGTCAGCGAACTGGAGTTCATGGACAGCTCGGGCATCGCGCTGCTGGTGTCGGCCACCCGGAAGGCCCGGAAGGTCGAAGTCCGCAACCCCGTCCCCATCGTCCGGCGGCTCATCGAGCTGACCGGGCTCACCGAGATTCTGCTCATGGTTCCGTGATTACCGGCCGCAGTTTCGCTCCGGACGTGGCGTCCATACGCGCGGCACGCCGTTTCGTCCTGGATGCGGTCGGCGATGCGGCATCGGAGCAGCGCGATGCCATATCGGTGATGGTGTCCGAGCTGGCCATGAACGCGGTGCAGTACGCGCACACGACATTCGACGTGAGAATGGAGCTCACCGGCGAGAGCCTGCGGGTGGAGGTCACCGACTCCGGCGGTGGCATTCCCGAGATCCAGCCGCTCCCGCCCGCCAGCAGCCCGCACGGCCGTGGCCTGTTCATCGTGGCCCGGCTTTCCGATGAGTGGGGGATCATCCCCGCGGCGGGCGGCGCGCAGAAGGGCGTGTGGTTCCGGGTCGCCGTGCGGGGCGGGCCGGGGCCGGCCCCGCCCCGGGCGCCGGGCACGCTCAGGGCATGCGCTCGTAGGCCGGGATCGTGAGGAACTCGGCGTAGTCGTCGGCCAGCGCGACCTCCGTGAACAGCGCCACGGCCTGGTCGAACCGGTCGGCGTCGAAGGCCGGGCCGTACTGCTCGCGGATCAGGCCGAGTTCCTCCCCGATGAGCCGCTCGACGAGCGCCCTGGTCACGCGCTGGCCCTCGGCCAGGGTCACGTCGTTGTGCAGCCACTGCCAGACCTGGGACCGGGAGATCTCCGCGGTGGCCGCGTCCTCCATCAGGTTGAAGATCGCCACCGCCCCGGTGCCCGCCAGCCAGTTGGCCAGGTACTGCAGGCCGACGCTGATGTTGTTGCGCAGCCCGGCCTCGGTGATGCCGCCCGGGGTCTTCGCGATGGAAAGCAGGTCCGCCGCGCTGACCCCGACGTCGTCGCGCTGCTTGGCGAGCTGGTTGGGCCGGGCGCCGAGCACGCCGTCGAACACTTCCTGGCAGACCGGCACCAGGTCGGGATGCGCGACCCAGGACCCGTCGAAGCCGTCGGACGACTCGCGGGCCTTGTCCTCGCGGACCTTGGCCAGCGCCTTGGCATTGACCTCCGGGTCGCGCCGGCTGGGGATGAACGCCGCCATGCCGCCCATCGCGTGCGCGCCGCGGCCGTGACACGTCTTGACCAGCAGCTCGGTGTAGGCCCGCATGAACGGCGCGGTCATCGTCACCGCGTTGCGCTCGGGCAGGACGAAGTCGCGGCCCCGGGTGCGGAACTTCTTGATGATGCTGAACAGGTAGTCCCAGCGGCCCGCGTTCAGGCCCGCGCTGTGCTCGCGCAGCTCGTAGAGGATCTCCTCCATCTCGAACGCCGCCGGGATCGTCTCGATCAGCACCGTCGCCCGGATGGTGCCCCGGGGGATGCCCAGCCGGTCCTGGGCCAGGTTGAAGGCGTCGTTCCAGAGCCGCGCCTCCCGGTGGCTTTCGATCTTGGCCAGGTAGAAGTACGGCCCCTTGCCCTTGTCGAGCTGGCGCCGGGCGCAGTGCGTGAAGTAGAGGGCGAAGTCGAACAGGCTGCCGGAGACGCGCTGGCCGTCCACGAGCACGTGCTTCTCGTCCAGGTGCCAGCCCCGCGGCCGGACCACGATCGTGGCCAGCTCGTCGTCGGGCCGGAGCGTGTAGGCCTTGCCGTCGGCGCTCGTAAAGTCGATCTTCCGGTCCAGCGCGTCCTTCAGGTTGAGCTGGCCGGTGACCATGTTCTCCCAGAGCGGGGTGTTCGCGTCCTCGAAGTCGGCGAGCCAGACCCGGGCCCCGGAGTTGAGGGCGTTGACGGTCATTTTCTGGTCGGTCGGCCCGGTGATCTCCACCCGCCGGTCGACCAGGCCCGGCGCCGGGGGCGCGACCCGCCAGGAGCGGTCCTCGCGGACCGCTCGGGTCTCCGGCAGGAAGTCCAGGGTCGCGCCCGCGCTGAGCTCGGCCTGGCGCCGGGCCCGGTCCGCGAGCAGTTCCGCGCGCCGCGGGCCGAGCTCGCGGTGCAGCGCCGCGACCAGGCCGAGCGCCTCGCTGGTCAGGATCTCGTCGTAGCGGTCACCGGCAGGCCCGGTGATCTGGACGCCCTCGGTATCGGTCACGTCCCGCTCCTCCCAGTCGTAGCCACCACGCCGCGGCGGGCACCGCGGCCGCCTGGCACCGCCCGGCCCCGACGCTAGCCGCCGCCCGGTGTCACGGTCAAAGGCGAGACGGAGCGTGCCGGCCCGGGCGACATCCGCGGCGCATCGCGGGTCACGTCTGCGCCCCCGCGGGCGTTACAACCGATGGGTCACGTCTGCGGCCTCGCGGGCGTTACAACGGGCGGGTCACGTCTGCGGCCCCGCGGGCGTTACAACGGGTGGACGAGGATTTAACCAGATGAACCCGGGTCCCGGCCGTGGGACCATCGTGACGCCCGCCGGCCGCGGCCGGCGGGCCAGCCTAGCCTTGGAGGAAGATGTCCGCGCTACCGAGCCAGACCCCCGTGACGCCGGCCGGCACCGGCCCGGCCGAGCCCGACGACGCGGGACAGCTGGATCTGGAGGACCGGCACGCGCTGCGCCGGGTCGCGGGCCTGTCCACCGAGCTCCAGGACGTCACCGAGGTCGAGTACCGCGAGCTGCGGCTGGAGCGCGTGGTCCTGATGGGCGTGTGGACCGACGGCACCCTGGCCACCGCGGAGAACTCGCTGCGCGAGCTGTCCCGGCTGGCCGAGACCGCCGGATCGCAGGTGCTTGACGGCCTGATCCAGCGGCGCGGCCGGCCGGACTCGGCGACCTACGTGGGCGCGGGCAAGGCGGCCGAGCTGGCCGACCTCGTCGCGTCGACGGGCGCGGACACGGTGATCTGCGATGGCGAGCTCGCGCCGGGCCAGCTGCGCCGGCTGGAGGGCATCGTGCGGGTCAAGGTCGTCGACCGGACCGCCCTGATCCTGGACATCTTCGCCCAGCACGCCCGCAGCAAGGAAGGCAAGGCCCAGGTAGAGCTCGCGCAGCTGCAGTACCTGCTGCCCCGGCTCCGCGGCTGGGGCGAGTCGCTATCCCGCCAGGCCGGGGGCCGGGTGGCCGGAGGCGGCGGCATCGGCACCCGCGGCCCGGGCGAGACGAAGATCGAGACGGACCGCCGCCGGATCCGGGCCCGGGTGACCAAGCTGCGCCGCGAGCTGACCGAGATGTCGGCGGGCCGGCAGGTCCAGCGCGGGCAGCGGCGCCGGCGGGCGGTGCCGTCGGCCGCCATCGCCGGGTACACCAACGCGGGGAAGTCCAGCCTGCTCAACCGGCTGACCGGGGCGCAGGTGCTGGTGGATGACTCGCTGTTCGCCACGCTCGACCCGGCGGTGCGGCGGGCCAGAACCCCGTCCGGCCTGCCGTTCACGCTGACCGACACGGTCGGGTTCGTCCGGCACCTGCCGCACCAGCTCGTCGACGCGTTCCGGTCGACGCTGGAGGAGGTGACCGAGGCGGACCTGATCCTGCACGTCGTCGACGCCTCGGACGCCGACCCGCGGGCGCAGATCGCCGCGGTCCGCGAGGTGCTCGGCCAGATCGGCGCCGGTGACCTGCCCGAGCTGGTAGTGATCAACAAGGCCGATGCGGCCGATCCGATCGAGGTGGAGGGGCTGCGGCTGGCCGAGCGGGGGTCGGTGGTGGTGTCCGCCCGCACCGGGGCCGGGATCGAGCACCTGCTGCGCGAGATCGAGCGGCTGCTGCCGCGCCGTGACCAGGAAGTCGTCGTCACCGTGCCGTACGACCGGGGCGACCTGGTCTCCCGCGCGCACCAGGAGGGCGAGGTCCTGGCGGTGCGGCACGGGCAGGACGGCACCGAGCTGACCGCGCGCGTCCCGCCCGGGCTCGCGGCCGAGCTCGAGCGGCTCGAGGCGCCCGCGGCCTCCCGCTGAGGCATTCCCGCCGGGTCGGGCGCCGGCCTTGGCCGGCGCGATCCGGGCGCGATCCTGGGTGCGATCCGGGTGCGATCCGGGTGCGATCCTGGCGCCATCTGGGTGCGATCCTGGCGCCGTCGGGGTGAGATCCGGGCGCCATCGGGGAGTGCAATCCTTTGCAGCCCTGCATGTCGCAATAACTACGCAATTACGCGGCGGACGTCCGAAAGCCGAATGAGCGTGAATCGGAATTCACCCCCTTGCATTGTTGCCGCGCCCGCCGGGCGCTGGGTCAAGCCCCGGCTGGCGCGGCCGCGAGGCCGGGCCGGGCGCCTCCCGGGACCGTGACAGCAATTGCGCCACGCAAACCGAGTGTTTCGCGCGGGAGGGCGGTGGCTGGCCACGACAGGCCGCGGGCGGAGTAGGCGGCGGACCGGCTCCGGCCTGCCAATTGGCCGGGAGGGCTGTCCGCCAGGGATGTCGGGGCAGGCCTGTCCGGTACCCGGCGATGGCCCGCTGGCCGGGCCGAAATCGGGGCCTGTCCAGTCGGGAAGTCCTTACGGGGCAACTCCCCGGAAGCACCAGACCACTCAGCGTTTCCGCTTAGCCATTTAGCCGAGGCAATCTGCGCGGGCCTCTGTACAAGGACCCTCTCGTGCAATAGCGTGACTCAACCGATATGTTGGTTGGCACATCCGCAACACTGGAATACGGGGATCTCTTCCACCCGGTGATTGCCGGTGCTGGAGCACCGGACACGAGTCCTGGCAGGTGACCGCTCATGGCCGACCAGATCGTCGCCCGTGACCTCTCCCTGCGGACAGGCGCCGCCGTGTGACCGTTCGCTTGCTCACCAATATCGGCCGGTTGTGGACCGGCTCTGAGATATGGAGCAATGCGGCAATTTTGTCACAAGATGATCGTATTGCCTGGGTTGGCCCGGCATCGGAGCTTCCGGGCAGTATTCCCGGAGTCATCGAGGACATCGTCGATGTCGATCACGTCGAGAACCTCAACGGCGGGCTGGTGACGCCCGGGCTGATCGACGCCCACACGCACCCGGTCTACGCCGGCAACCGGTACGCCGAGCTGGCTATGCGGTCCGGCGGATCGTCGTCCCGGGCGATCGCCGCCGCCGGCGGGGGGATGGCCAACACGGTCACGGTCACCCGGGGAACGGATCCCTGGACGCTCTGCGACCTGGTGCGGGCGCGGCTGCAGCAGTGGCTGGCGAGCGGCACGACCACGATCGAGGCCAAGACCGGCTATCACCTGACCCGGGACGGGGAACTCGCGGACATCCGCCTGCTCCGCTCGATCGAAGGCGAGAGCGGGGTGCCGCGCGTGCACGCGACGTTCTTCGCCGCGCACGCCGTGCCGCCCGAGTACTTCGGCCGCCGTCACGACTACATCGACGCCGTCAGCAGCTGGTGCGCGGACGCCGCCGTGGCCGGGGCGGACAGCGTCGACGTGTACTGCGATGACGGCCGGTTCAGCGAGCGGGAGGCGCGCTGGGTGCTCAACGCCGGACGGGCTTCGGGACTGCTGCCCCGGCTGCACGCCTGCGGCGACTCGCGCAGCGGCGCGGCCCGGCTGGCGGCCGAGCTCGGCTGCGCGTCGGCCGACCTGCTGCACGAAGCCGACGAGAAGGATGTCACCGCGCTGGCGCGCGCGGGCGTGACCGCCGTGGCCTGCCCGGCCACGTCCCTGGAGACGGGCCGGATGCCGCCGGTGCGGGCCCTGCTGGACCAGGGCGCCCCGCTCGCCCTCGGATCTGATCACTCCCCGGGCCACGTCGGGATCACCTCGATGCCGCTCGTCATCGCGCTGGCGGTCGCGCACTTCGGCCTGAGCGTGACCGAGGCGCTGCGCGCGGCGACCGTGGGCGGGGCGCAGGCGCTGCGCACCCCCGACCGGGGCGCGATGGTGCGCGGCCGGTACGCGGACATCGTCGCCTGGGATGCCGACCACGAGGGCGCTTTCGCCTGGGCCTACGGCCTCAAGCCGCTGCGGGTCTGGCGGGGCGGCGAGCCCGTGGCCGGCTGAGACCGGTCGCGGCGCCCACCCGGCCATGGCCGCAGCGGTCGCGGTGGTGACCGATTCCACGGCCTGCCTTCCTCCCGGCCTGTCGGCACGTTACGGGATCCGGGTTGTGCCGCTGCGCGTCGTAGCCGGGGGCCAGGCGGCCGATGACGGGCCATCCGCGCTGTCCGGCGCCCTCGCCGCGGAGCTAGGCCGCGGGGCGCGCCTGTCCACGGCCAGCCCGGCGCCCGAGCGGTTCGCCGCCGCGTACGCCGCGGCCGCGAGCGCGGGCGCCGGGGCGGTGGTCTCCGTTCACCTGTCCGCGGGCCTGTCCGGCACTGTGAACTCGGCCACGCTGGCGGCGGGCCGGGCACCGGTCCCGGTCCGGGTCGTGGACTCGCGTTCGCTCGGGATGGGCCTCGGCATCGCCGTGCTGACCGCTGCCGAGGCGGCTGAGGCGGGCGGTGACGCTGACGACGTGGCCGCTGCGGCCTTCGCCCGGTCGGCCGGGCTGCGCTCGTTCTTCGTGCTCGACTCGCTGGACCGGCTGAGCGCCGGGGGTCGGCTTGATCCCGGCGCCGCGCCGCCGGGCGCCGGGCTGACGGGCGCCGGGTTGACGGGCGCCGGGCTGACCGCCCGGCCGCTGCTGCATCTCGCGGGCGGCCGGGTGGAGGTGCTGGAGAAGCTCCGGACGCCGTCGGCGGCGGTGCGCCGCCTGGAGGAAGTGGCCGCAGAGTTCGCGGCGGGCAAGCGGGTCGACCTGGCCGTCCAGTACCTGGGCCCGGCCGGCCCTGGCGCGGCTCTCGCCGAGCGCCTCGAGCGGCTCATTCCCGGCGCGCGCCGCCGGTACCTGGCCGCGGTCGGCCCGGTCATCCAGGCGCACACCGGGGCCGGCATGCTCGGCGTCGTCGTCGCTCCGTACTGAGGCGTGGCCCCCCGATCCGCGCAAGCCGCCGTTCCGCCCGTGTTCCCACCAGCCGACGACGGCGCACCGCCGGTTTCGTGGCATGCTGCAGGCATGCCTGCTTCCGGGAGCGCCGGGCCCACGCCGGTGACGGTGATCATCGGAGACGAGGAACTGCTGGTGGAGCGGGCCGTGCTGGCCGTCGTGGCGGATGTCACCGCCGCCCCCGACCCGGGGGGCCCGGCCGCCGCTGAACGCCCCGATGCTGACGGCCCAGGCGCCCCCGAGCCACCCGACGTGCACGACGCCCGGGCCGTCGACCTGAAGCCGGGCGACCTGTCCGGCCTGACCGCGCCTTCGCTGTTCGGCGGTGACTGCCTGGTCATCGTCAGGTCCGTGCAGGACGCCACCAAGGACGTCGCGGCGGAACTGGCCCGTCAGGCGGCCGCCGCGGGACCCGGCGTGCGCCTCGTGCTGACGCATTCCGGCGGGGCCAAGAACAAGGCGTTGCTGGCCGACCTGACGGCTCGGGGGGCGACGAGGATTGAATGTCCGGCGGTCCGGCGTTTCGGCGAGCGGCTGGACTTCCTGCGCGGGGAGTTTGCCCGGGCCGGCCGCAAGGCCGACGACGGAGGGCTGCGCGCGCTGCTCGACGCGGTCGGCACCGACCTGCGGGATCTGGCGGCGGCGTGCAGCCAGCTTGCGGCCGACACCACCGGAGTGATCAATCAGCCGGTGGTAGCGCGTTATTACCGGGGCCGGGCGGAGGCGACCGGGTTCACGGTGGCCGACCGGGCGGTTGAGGGGAAGCTGGCCGAGGCGCTGGAGCAACTGCGCTGGGCCCTGGCCACCGGCGTCTCGCCGGTGCTGATCACCAGCGCCCTGGCCCAGGGCGTCCGGGCCCTCGGCCGGGTCGGCACGGCCCCGCGGGTCCGCGGGTCCGATGCGCTGGCCGCCGAGCTCGGCATGCCGCCGTGGAAGGTTGACCGGGTGCGCCATCAGTTGCGGGGCTGGACGGCGGAAGGCGTAGCCCGTGCCCACGGCGTGGTCGCTCAGGTGGATGCGCAGGTCAAGGGCGAGGGTGCCAGCCCGGGTTACGCGCTGGAATGGGCGATCACCGAGATCGTGGCCTGCCGCTCGGGAAGCTGACGGGCTCAGGCTCGCCGCCAAGGCGCGCGGCCGGTGCGTCCGTCAGTCATCGGCTCGCGGTCAGCCGCGCGCGAGCGGCCGCGGTGCCGGTCGGGTCAGCCGTCGGGGTGCGCCGGCCGCGGGGCGCGTCAGGGGGGGTGCGTCAGCTGTCGGGTGCGTCAGCTGTCGGTGCGTCAGCTGTGAGCCATCTGGTCGGCGCGCTTGGCGATCGCCGACTTCCGGTTGGCGGCCTGGTTCTTGTGGATGACGCCCTTGCTGGCCGCCTTGTCCAGCTTGACGTACGCGGCCCGCATGGCCTGCGTGGCCTTCTCCTCGTCGCCCGCGTCCGCGGCCTGGCGGAACTGCCTGACCGACGTCTTCAGCGCCGACTTGACCGCCTTGTTGCGCTGGCGCGCCTTCTCGTTCTGCTTGTTGCGCTTGATCTGGGACTTGATATTCGCCACGCGTGTGCCTCACTAGAGAGCTGGTCAGCTTGGTCAGGTATGCCCGCCGCGCCGAAACGGCGGCGTCGCAGCCGGCAGGCCAGATGCGGGCGTGCGGGCAGGCGCCTGCCAAGGATATCCGAGAGCAGGCCGACCGCTCAAACCGGCCGCCGCCGTCCACCACGCTCACGATCGGCGCCTCGTCGTGTCGTCGGCCCAGCCGACGGTGAGGTTCGGGATCCCGGCGGCCGGGCCCGTCGCGCGGCGATCATCCGCGACGTCGCCTTGATCCGCTAGCACGGACGATTCTCGGTCGCTATGGCCGACGTGGGCCCGTGCTAACGGATCATGACCGGTGGACGGTTCTTGCGGAGGCTCGGGATGGCCTGAACCCGCCGATTCCTGGCCGGCGGGTTCCAGGCCTGACGCCGGACACCCGGGCCGGAATTCGGACGGGCCGCGAGGCCGGGTGTGGTGACCCGAAATGCGGCCCGGGCCGAACTAGCGCCCGACGGGCCACCCGGCCGACCAACTCAGTCCGACATAAAGGGCATAATCTCGTTACGATCCAGGCCTGCAATAGTGTGGATGGTCCGCCGCTGATTAAACAGCGACAGCGCTGGCGCCAGCCACGCTGAAAGGCCCGCGCGTCCGAAACCACGCGGGGTGGTTGGCTGGGCCGGGGGAGGGCGGCTGGGGCGGGGGCCGGTGTGGCGGGCTGAGGCGGGGGCCGGTGTGGCGGGCTGAGGCGGGGGCCGGTGTGGCGGGCTGGGGCGGGGGCCGGTGTGGCGGGCTGGGGCGGGGCCGGCGTGGCTGCTGGCGCCGGCATCGGCCCGAGCATGCGACCATAGGCCCGAACCGGACTGTAACCAACGATGACCTGGCGGATGCCCGTGCCACCTATGCCCGAGCCGAGAACGGCCGAGCCAGCCATGCCCGAGCCGGGGCGTACCGATCAGGCGGTGATCCGCAACTTCTGCATCATCGCCCACATCGATCACGGTAAGTCGACGCTCGCGGACCGGATGCTGCAGCTCACCGGCGTCGTGGACGAACGGCAGATGCGCGCGCAGTACCTGGACCGGATGGACATCGAGCGCGAGCGCGGCATCACGATCAAGAGCCAGGCCGTCCGCCTGCCCTGGCGGGGCCGGGACGGCCGCCAGTACGTGCTGAACCTGATCGACACTCCCGGGCACGTCGACTTCTCCTACGAGGTGTCACGGTCGCTGGCCGCCTGCGAGGGAGCGGTCCTGCTGGTGGACGCCGCGCAGGGCATCGAGGCGCAGACGCTGGCCAACCTGTACCTGGCACTGGACGCGGACCTGCACGTCATCCCCGTGCTGAACAAGATCGACCTGCCGGCGGCTGAGCCGGAGAAGTACGCGGCGGAGATCGCCGGCGTGATCGGCTGCGACCCGGCCGACGTGCTCCAGGTCTCGGCCAAGACCGGCGAGGGCGTGACCGACCTGCTGAACACGGTCGTGGACCAGGTCCCGGCCCCGGACGGCGACCTCGACGCCCCGGCCCGGGCCATGATATTCGACTCGGTCTACGACACCTACCGCGGCGTGGTCACCTACGTCCGGGTGGTGGACGGCCGCCTGTCCCGGCGCGAGAAGACGCTGATGCTGTCCACCAAGGCGGTGCACGAGACCCTCGAGGTCGGCGTGATCTCGCCGGAGCCGGTCCCGTCCGACGGCCTGGCCGCCGGCGAGGTCGGCTACCTGATCACCGGGGTGAAGGACGTGCGGCAGGCACGGGTCGGCGACACCGTGACCAGCGCCAGCAGGCCCGCGCCGGAGCCGCTGCCCGGCTACGCCCACCCCCGGCCCATGGTTTTCTCCGGCCTGTACCCGGTGGACGGCGACGATTACCCGGAACTGCGCGACGCCCTGGACAAGCTCCGGCTGAACGACGCCTCGCTGGTCTACGAGCCCGAGACCTCCACCGCGCTGGGCTTCGGCTTCCGCTGCGGGTTCCTCGGGCTGCTGCACATGGACATCGTCCGGGAGCGGCTGGAGCGGGAGTTCGACCTCACGCTGATCTCCACCGCGCCGAACGTCGTCTACCGGGTGGTGATGGAGGGGGGCGCCGAGCTGATCGTCACCAACCCGAGCGACTTCCCGGGGGGTTCCGTCGGGTCGTCCCCCCGGGCTGGCGCAGTCCCGGACGGCAAGATCAGCCAGGTCTTCGAGCCGGTGGTGCGGGCTACGGTACTGGCCCCCAGTGACTACATCGGCGCGATCATGGAGCTATGCCAGGCCCGGCGGGGCGCCCTGCTCGGGATGGACTACCTGTCCGCCGACCGGGTGGAGATCCGCTACACCATGCCGCTGGCCGAGATCATCTTCGACTTCTTCGACCAGCTGAAGTCACGCACCCGCGGTTATGCCTCGCTGGACTACGAGCCGGCCGGCGAGCAGCAGGCCGACCTGGTCAAGGTCGACATCCTGCTGCAGGGCCAGCCGGTGGACGCCTTCAGCCAGATCGTGCACGCCGACAAGGCCCGTGAGTACGGCCTGGCGATGACGGCCAAGCTGAAGGAACTGATCCCGCGGCAGCAGTTCGAGGTGCCGATCCAGGCCGCGATCGGCTCGCGGGTGATCGCGCGCGAGAACATCCGCGCGGTGCGCAAGGACGTGCTGGCCAAGTGCTACGGCGGTGACATCACCCGCAAGCGCAAGCTGCTGGAGAAGCAGAAGGAAGGCAAGCGCCGGATGAAGGTCATCGGGCGGGTGGAGGTGCCCCAGGAAGCCTTCGTCGCGGCCCTGTCCACCGAGCAGGGGCCCGACCGGCGGCACTGACCGGCGGCGGCTGGTGCGGCCCGGCGGCGGCTGGCGCTGCCCCGGCGAGCCCTACCCGGCCCCGGCCTACCCGGCCGACCGGAACATGGCCACCGCCGCCACGATCAGCAGGGCGATCAGCAGCAGCACCGAGGCCCCGATCCAGCCGAGCGTCAGGCCCGCCGTGGCCAGGCCTGCCCCGCGCTCACCGGTGCGGCGGATCTCACGGCGAGCCAGGTGACCGAGCACGATGGCCGGGATCGTGCTGAGAAAAGCGGTGAACGGCTGGCCCAGGCCGCAGGCCAGCGCGGCGACCGCGAGAGTGTTGGTCCGGACCGGGACGGGCCAAACGGGCGCCGCGGCGGCCCCGCCCGGCAGGTCGGCGGTGATCACCGCCAGGTCGCCCAGCGTCCGCGCGTTCAGCGCATGGTGGGTCCTTGTGTCGTACTCGTCCTTGGTCAGCCTGCCCTCGACGAAGCCGGCCTTCAGCACGTCGACAGCGCGCTCCCGGTCGGCCGTGGACGCCAGCAGGTAACCCGCGCCACGCGCGGGAAGCCCGTGCCCAGGCATCGCCGTCATCGACACCTCCAGCCCCGATGCCGCCAGCTTAACCCGGCCCAGCGGGCTCGGGATCCCGCCGATGCCGGTTCGACCTGTGCCGGGACCCGGGCTACGGTGCGGATGTGACCCCAGGCCCGCCACCGGAGGGCGAGCCCGTCCCGGCCGATGCGACGCTGCCGCCCGCCGCGCTGGCCGGGCTGGGCCAGCGCCCGTTCGGCGTCTACGTGCACGTGCCGTTCTGCGTGACTCGCTGCGGCTACTGCGACTTCAACACCTACACCGCCGCGGAACTGGGCCACGGCGCCGGCCGGGACACCTACGCCGCGCAGGCCATCGCGGAGATCCGGCTGGCCCGGCGGGTGCTCGGCGACGGCGCGCCGCGCGTCGGCACGGTGTTCTTCGGCGGGGGGACGCCGACGCTGCTGCCGCCCGCCGACCTGGCCGCGATCCTGGCCGCGATCGACGCCGAGTTCGGCCTCGCGCCCGGGGCCGAGGTGACCGCGGAGGCGAACCCGGAGAGCATCGACCAGCGATCCCTGGCCGGCCTGCGCGCGGGCGGGTTCACCCGGATCTCGATCGGCATGCAGAGCGCGGTCAGCCGGGTGCTGGGCGTGCTGGACCGCCAGCATGAGCCAGGGCGGCCGCAGCGCTGCGTCGCATGGGCCCGCTCGGCCGGATTCGAGCACGTCAGCCTGGACCTGATCTACGGCACCCCGGGCGAGAGCGACGCGGACTGGCTCCGGTCGCTGCGCAGCGCGGTGGACGCCGGGCCCGACCACATCTCCGGGTACGCGCTGATCGTGGAGCCGGGCACGAGACTGGCCGCGCGGATCCGCCGCGGTGAGCTGTCCCCGCCGGACGACGACGTCATGGCCGACCGGTACCTGGCCGCCGACGACCTGCTGTCCGCCGCCGGCCTGCGCTGGTACGAGGTCTCCAACTGGGCCGCGTCGCCGGGCGCGATGTGCCGGCACAACCTGCTCTACTGGACCGGCGGTGACTGGTGGGGCATCGGGCCGGGCGCGCACAGCCACGTCGGCGGGACCCGGTGGTGGAACGTGCGGCACCCGGCCGCCTACGCCGCGCGCATCGCCGCGGGCGTCAGCCCCGGGCAGGGGCGTGAGATCCTGACCGCGGCCGAGCGCAGGACCGAGCGGATCATGTTGCTGACCCGGCTGGCGGCCGGCTGCCCGCTGGGTGAGCTGGCACCGGCCGGGCGCGCCGCGGCGCAGGCCGCCGTGTCCGGCGGGCTCGCGGATCCGGCCGCGCACGCCGGGGGAAGGGTGGTGCTGACGCCGCCCGGCCGGCTGCTGGCCGACGCGGTGATCCGCGGGCTCACCGACTGAGCGGCCGCGGGACAACCGCCTGGCGCGCCCTCGGCTAGCGCGCGGCTAGCGGACGATCGTGGCGCACAGCCAGGCCGGGATGCGGTAGTACAGGCCGCGGTAGGCCCGGGCGCCGGCCCGGATCACGTAGCCCAGGGTGGCCAGCCACAGCACGGCGGCCAGCGCCACCCCTATCGCGAGCGCGAGGTTCAGGCTGTCCAGGGCCAGCATCGCGCCCAGGATGAACACGCACAGCGTGTAGAGGAGCGCGGTGACCGACAGGCTCAGCGCCTGGGCCGTGTGGTAGCGGACGAAGTCCGACGACCGCCTCTTGACCAGGAACAGGACCAGCGGGAGCACGGGGCCGAGGAACGGCACGCCGAGATAGCCGAGCATGGCCAGGCGCTCGTCGTCCGGCGCCGCGGAGGCGGCCGGGTCCTCCGGAGCGGGCAGGTGACCGAGACCGGCGGGATCCTCGCGTTCCTGGGTCGCGATCTGCGACCATTCCTGCTCCTGCGGCCTGCCCGGGGCGGCGCCGGGGGCAGGCCCCGGCCACGGGGCGCGGCTCGCCGGCCAGCGGCCCGGATCGGCCGGCCGCCGCGGCGGGTCGGCGGCCACGGGGTCCTGCGGCCCGGTGTGCCATTGCTGGCCGGCCGGGCGGTAACCCTCGTCGGCCGGGGGCAGAGCGTCGAGGGGCTCCGCCGAAGGTGGCCCGGACGACGGCCACTCCTGGCCTGCCTGCGGTGGGTTGCTGGTCATGAGATCTGGACCGTCCTACCCTTCCTCGCTATCACGCTAGACAATGACTGCGGCGAGTGCGAAATCGGCCGTGACGATCGTGCTCCATCCCAGTATCCTTCCCGCCATAGACTTGGCACTCGTGATAGCGGAGTGCCAGGGAGGTGAGCACGTGCTCGACGACCGGAAGTTGGCGGTGCTGCGCGCCATCGTCGAGGACTATGTGTCCACCAATGAGCCGGTTGGTTCCAAGGCCCTCGTCGACCGGCACAGCCTGGACGTCTCCCCGGCGACCATCCGCAATGATATGGCGGTCCTAGAGGAACAGGGCTTCATTGTGCAGCCGCACACGAGCGCGGGTCGCGTGCCGACCGACAAGGGCTACCGGCTGTTCGTCGACCGGTTGTCCGGGGTCAGGCCGTTTTCGGCCGCGGAGCGCCGGGCGATCGAGACATTCCTGGCCGGCGCCTACGACCTCGACGACGTGGTGATGCGGACCGTGCGGCTGCTCGCGCAGCTGACCCGGCAGGTGGCCGTGGTCCAGTACCCGTCGCTGACCCGGTCCTCGGTGCGGCACATCGAGCTCGTGCCGCTGAGCGAGCAGCGGCTGCTGCTGGTGCTGATCACCGACACCGGGCGGGTGGAGCAGCGCGTGGTCGACCTGCCCGGCCGGATCGACGAGGATTCGATCACCCAGCTGCGGGCGGTGCTGAACGCGTGCCTCGACGGGCGGAAGCTGACCGAGGTGACGATGGTGGTCAGCGAGCTTCCCGACCGGGTGAGCCCGGCCGAGCGCGCGAACGCGGCCTCGGTGTTCTCGGTGATCCTGGAGACTCTGGTGGAGCGGCACGAGGAGCGGGTGGTGGTCGGCGGCGCGGCCAACCTGACCGCGGCCGACTTCGCCCAGGGCCTGCACGAGGTCCTGGAGGCCCTGGAGGAGCAGGTCGTGCTCATACGGCTGCTCGGCGAGTCCGGCGATCAGGAATCGCTGACGGTACGGATCGGTTCAGAGAACGAGGTTCAGGGGCTGCGGAGCACATCCCTGGTCGCGACGGGCTACGGCTCGGGCGAGCAGGCGCTGGCGAAGCTGGGCGTGCTCGGCCCGACCCGGATGGATTACCCGACGGCGATGGGAGCGGTGCGCGCGGTGGCACGGTACGTGGGCCAGATCCTGGCGGAGTCATAGGGGATGCGGGTGGCGAACGACTACTACGGCATCCTCGGCGTGCGGCGCGACGCCGATCAGGACGAGATCAAGAAGGCCTATCGCCGCCTGGCCCGGGAGCTGCATCCCGACGTCAACCCGGATCCGCAGACCCAGGAGCGGTTCAAGGAGATCACCCAGGCCTACGAGGTGCTGTCCGACCCGGGCAAGCGCCAGATGTACGACCTGGGCGCCGATCCCTTCGCGCAGGCCGGGGCGAGCCCGGGCGGCTTCGGGGCCGGGTTCCCGTTCAGCGACATCATGGACGCGTTCTTCGGCGCCGGGGCGGGCAGCCGCGGGCCGCGCAGCCGGGCCCGGCGGGGCCGGAACGCGACCATCCGGGTCGAGCTCGACCTGGCCGAGTGCGCCTTCGGCACGACCAGGGACCTGGTGGTGGACACCGCGGTCGTCTGCCCGAACTGCTCGGGCGAGGGCACCGCGCCGGGCACCCACCCGGAGACCTGCGATGTCTGCAACGGCCGCGGCGAGGTGAGCCAGGTCACCCGGTCGTTCCTCGGCCAGGTGATGGCGACCAGGCCGTGCCCGGCCTGCGGCGGGTTCGGCACGGTGATCCGCCGGCCCTGCTCGGAATGCGACGGCGAGGGCCGGGTCAGGACCCGGCGCACGATCAAGGTGCGGATCCCGGCCGGCGTGGAGGACGGCACGCACATCCAGCTGGCGGGCGAGGGCGAGACCGGGCCCGGCGGCGGCCCGGCCGGCGACCTGTTCCTGGAGATCGTGCAACGGCCGCACCCGATCTTCGAGCGGCAGGGCGACGACCTGCACTGCACGGTGACGATCCCGATGGCGGCCGCGGCGCTCGGGGCGACGTTCCAGGTCCAGACCCTGGACGGCCCGGCCGACGTGGACGTCCGGCCCGGCACCCAGTCCGGCCAGGCCATCCCGCTGTACGGGCAGGGCACGGCCCACCTGAACGCCTCCGGCCGCGGCGACCTGCTCATCCACGTGACCGTGGAGACGCCGACCAAGCTGGAGCCGGAACAGGAAGCGCTGCTGCGCGAGCTGGCCCGGCTGCGCGGTGAGGAGTCCCCGCCGGGCAAGTTCGCCCCCGGGCAGCAGGGCTTCTTCTCCCGGCTCCGCGACGCGTTCAACGGCCGCTGACCGCCCGCACCGCCACTACGACCGCCAAGGGACCTTAACGCTGCGACCGCCGGTCTTCCTGGCCCAGACCGCCGACCTGGCGCGCGAGACGATCGTGCTGGCCGGAGCGGAGGGCCGCCACGCCGCCACCGTGCGGCGGCTGACGGCCGGCGAGCGGGCCGACGTGACCGACGGGGCGGGCACGATCGCGGAGTGCGTGGTGACCGGCGTCCGGCCGGGCCAGGTGGAGCTCGCGGTGCGGGGCACCCGCACCGAGCCAGCGGGCGAGCCGCGGATCGTGGTGGTGCAGGCCATCCCCAAGGGCGACCGCGGGGAGGCCGCGGTCGAGACCATGACCGAGGTGGGCGTGGACGCCGTGATCGCCTGGCAGGCCGAGCGCTGCGTGGCGCGGTGGCGCGCCGACCGCGCCGACCGGGCCCTGGCCCGCTGGCAGGCGACCGCGCGCGAGGCGGCCAAGCAGGCCCGCCGGGCCTGGATTCCGGAGGTGACCGGCCCGCTGGCCACCCCGGCCGTCGCGCGCCGGGTCGCCTCGGCGGCGCTGGCGGTCCTGCTCGACCCCGCGGCTGCCGTTCCCCTGGCCAGCGTCCGGCCGCCGGGCCACGGGGAGGTCGTGCTGATCGTCGGGCCGGAGGGCGGGGTGAGCCCGGCCGAGGCCGCCCCCCTGGCGGAGGCGGGCGCGACGGGCGCCCGGCTGGGACCGACGGTGCTGCGCTCGTCGTCGGCGGGCGCGGTGGCCGCGGCGCTCGTGCTGGCGGCCACCGCGCGCTGGGCCTGAGCCCGGCGCGCCACGCCGCGGACGGCCCGTCGCCCTAAGGCCGGGCCGTCCGGCCGGTCAGCACGTCGGGGTCGGCCTCGGCTTCGGCTTCGCGCTCGCCCGGGCCAGCCGGCCGTCCAAGACGACCTTGGCGGTCACGCTGGCCGCGTCGGACTGGGCGGCACCGGGGGACGGATCGGTTCCGCTGCCGCCGGAATTGGTCTGGGTCGGCGTGGGCGTGGGCGTGCCGCCGCCCAGGGTCGGGGTGGGCGTGGGCGTCGAGGTCTGGGTCGGCGTCGGCGTCGGCGTCGGCGTCGGCCGCGGCGTCTGGGTCGGCGTCGGCCGCGGCGTCGGGGTGCAGGTCGGCGTGGGCGTCGGGGACGCGCCCCGGTCCGCGGTCGGCGCCGGGATCCGCTGCCCGGAGCCGTTCACCCTCGTCCCGTGGCCGCCGTTGCTCGAGTTGTTGGTCTGGCTCGGCAGGATCGACTGCGCCATCTGCGAGATCTGGTGCGGCAGCCCGGACAGGGCGAACCCGCCGACGATCGCGACCAGCACCACCGCCGCCATGGCGATGGCGGGCCGCACCCAGGCCAGCCGGCCCGACGGGCCCTCGGGCTGGGCGCGCGGCCGCAGCCGCTCGGCGATCCAGCCGAGCACCGGGCGGAGCCGCTCGAACGCCGGCTGCGTGAAGCGCAGCGCCGGGCGCAGCCGGTCCGTCGTCGGCTCCACCAGCCGGGCCCCGGAGCGCAGCGCCGTGCCCAGCCCGCCCGCCAGCGCGGACAGCGCCGGCTCGAGCCGGTACCCGACCAGGCGGCCGCGGCTGGCCCAGGCGGCCATCAGCCAGGCGACGATCAACGGCCGGGGGGTGGTCAGGCGCGCCCGGATCCGGGCCAGCCCGTCTGCGGCCGGCTCGACCGACTCGCCCGCCGCGTGCAGCGCGTGGCGCAGGATGTCCTCGGGCTCGAGGTGCGTCATGCCTCACGCTCCAGCACGCTGCGCAGCGCGGCCATCGCGCGGGCGGTGTGGCTCTTGACCGCGCCCCGGCTGATGCCCATGATCGCGGCGATCTGCGCCTCGGACATGTCGCCGTAGTACCGCAGCACGAGCGCCTCGCGCTGCCGCGGCGGCAGCGTGCGCAGCGCGGAGACCACGGCCGAGCGCTCCAGCAGGACGATCGCGCCGTGCTCGGCACTCGGCATGTCCGGGGCGGGTTTGGGCGCGTTCCGGTCGACCACCACGCGGTGCCGCAGCACGGAGCGGGACCGGTTCACGACCGACTGCCGGAGATAGGACAGTGCCTTGTCGCTGTCCCTCAGCCGGCGCCAGCCGCCGTGCATCGCGACGAACGAGTCCTGCACTACTTCCTCCGCTGTGGCGACGTCACGGACCAGCAGCGCCGCGAGCCGCACCAGCGAACGGTAGTGCGTGCTGTACAGCGCGGTCACTGCGCGGTCGGCGTCCCAGTCGGCCGGAACCGAGCCCAGGGCGGTATCCGCCACAAGGGTTTCGGTCACGTGAATTGGACGCGTAGGCGCGCCGCCAGGTTCACCCGCTGTCATGTCGGGTCTTGGCGCCAGCCTGCCACGCGCTGCGTGGTTTGAACGATCCCACCGCCCCCACACCTACATGAGTGCTGAAGCTTCGCATCGCCGCGACTGCCGTGACGACACACCGCACGGCACGGGGCCAGCAGATGCCGGGCCGTGCACCAGGGGGGTAGTGCGCCGAGGGTTCGCAGTAGTGCAACCATATATGTCGGCGGCCCGGCCGGCCCACCACAAGTTAAGATCGGCGGCGTGACGGACTGCCTCTTCTGCGGCATCGCGGCGGGCGACATCCCGGCGGCGCGCGTGCGGGAGAGTCCGCGCACCGTCGCATTCCCGGACATAAACCCGATAGCGCCGGTCCATCTGCTGGTCATCCCGCGCGAGCACCACCCCGACCTGGCCTCGCTGGCCCGGGGCGGGGACGGCCTGCTGGAGGAGTCGCGGCCCAGGCGACCCTGGTCGCGCAGCGCGGCGGGAGGCAGCGCGCCGGGAGGCGGCCTGCGGATAACATGGCGTGCAGGTGGGCCCGGGCCCGGGCCCGGGCGGGGAAGGGCACTTGACGGACACTCCCACTGATTCACGCGACGCCGCGCCGTCCCCGGACGGCCGCACCCGCGTCAAGATCGTGATTCCCGACGACCACTCGATGGTCAGCCTGCTCGGGTCCCGGGACGAGCTGCTGCACGTGATCGAGGGCGCCTTCGGCGCGGACATCCACGTGCGCGGCAACGAGATCACCGTGACCGGCTCGCCGGAGGAGACCGAGCTCGTCGCGAGGCTCTTCGATGAGCTGACCCAGCTGCTGGCCAGCGGGGCAGAGCTCGCCGCGGACGTGGTAGAGCGCAGCGTGGCCATGCTCCGCCGCAAGTCCGGCGCCCGCCCGGCCGACGTGCTCACGCTGGACATCCTGTCCGCGCGCGGCCGCACGATCCGGCCCAAGACGCTGAACCAGAAGCGCTACGTCGACGCGATCGACAAGCACACGGTGGTGTTCTCGATCGGCCCGGCCGGGACCGGCAAGACCTACCTGGCCATGGCCAAGGCGGTGAAGGCGCTGCAGGCCAAGGAGTTCAACCGGATCATCCTGACCCGGCCCGCGGTCGAGGCGGGGGAGCGGCTCGGCTTCCTGCCCGGGACCCTCTACGAGAAGATCGACCCGTACCTGCGGCCGCTCTACGACGCGCTGCACGACATGCTCGACCCGGACTCGATCCCCAAGCTCACCGCGGCCGGCACGATCGAAATAGCCCCTTTGGCGTATATGCGCGGTCGGACGCTTAATGACTCGTTCATCATCCTCGACGAGGCGCAGAACACCTCGCCCGAGCAGATGAAGATGTTCCTGACCCGGCTCGGGTTCGGCTCCAAGATGGTGGTGACCGGCGACGTGACGCAGGTCGACCTGCCGGCCGGGCAGGTCAGCGGCCTGCGCCTGGTCCAGGAGATCCTCGAGGGCGTCGACGACGTCTACTTCTCCCGGCTGACCAGCCACGACGTGGTCCGGCACAAGCTGGTGGCCGACATCGTGGACGCCTACCAGCGCTACGACGCCCGCCGGGCCGCGTCCGACACCGAGCGGCTGCCGGGCGGCCGGAGCCGCCGGACCGGCAACCGCGCTCGCTGAGGGCACGGGGACGGGGACGGCGTGAGCATCGAGATCGCCAACGAATCGGGCGTGGCGGTCGACGAGGCCCGCCTGGCCGCGCTGGCCCGGCACGTGCTGGACGGGATGCGGGTGCACCCGCTGGCCGAGCTGTCCGTGCTGCTCGTGGACGAGGCGGCCATGGCCGACCTGCATCAGCGCTGGCTCGGCGAGCCCGGCCCCACCGACGTGCTGGCGTTTCCCATGGACGAACTGCGGCCGCCGCCGCCCGGCGGCGGCCAGGCCGAGCACGGCGGGGACGACGAGGCCAGCCAGGCCCTGCTCGGGGACGTAGTGCTGTGCCCGCAGGTGGCGGTCGAGCAGGCCGGCCGGGCGGAGCACAGCGTGCCGGACGAGCTTGACCTGCTGTGTACGCACGGCATCTTGCACCTGCTGGGGTATGACCACGCCGAGCCGGACGAGCACGCCACGATGTTCGGCCTGCAGGACAAGCTGCTGGCCGAGTGGCGCGCCGGACGCGGCGGCGACCCCGGGACGGAGTGAGCAGGCCATGGGCTGGCTGCTGGCGGCGGCGCTGGCGCTGACGCTGCTGGCCGGCTGGTGCGCCAGCGCCGAGATGGCCCTGGTCCGGATCTCCCGGGCCGGGGCCAAGGAACTCGGCCGCGGCGTCGGCCGGGGATCGACGCCGCTGCAGGTCGTGCTGTCCGACGTGGCGCGTTACCTGGCCGTGCTGCTGCTCGCCCGGGTCGCGGCCGGGCTGTCCGCCACCATCCTGGTGACCGTGGTGCTGCTGCACTGGCTCGGTCACGGCTGGCGGGCGTTCGTGATCGCCGGCGTGGTGATGACGATCGTTCTTTACCTGGTCGTCGGCGTCGTGCCGCGGTCCCTGGGCCACCGCAACGCGGTCCGCGTGGCCAGCGCCGCCGCGTCCGTGCTGGCGCCGGTGGTGCGGCTGCTCGGGCCGCTGTCCCGGCTGCTGCTCCCGGCGGGCGCGGGGGGGCGGGGCGCACCGCCCGGGTCCGAGGAGGACCTGCGGGGCCTGGTGGACCTGCTGGAACAGCGCCGGGTGATCCAGCCGGACGAGCGGGCGATGATCCACTCGGTGTTCGAGCTGGGCGACACGATCGTGCGCGAGGTGATGGTGCCGCGCACCGACATGGTGTTCGTGGAACGCGGCAAGACCCTGCGCCAGGCGCTGTCGCTCGCGCTGCGCAGCGGGTTCTCCCGGATCCCGGTCATCGGCGAGAACGAGGACGACATCGTCGGCATCGCCTACCTCAAGGACATCGTCACCCGCAGCTACGAGCACCGCGAGGGGGAGTCGACCGAGCAGGTGGAGTCGATCATGAGGCCCGCCACGTTCGTGCCGGAGAGCAAGCCGATCGACGCGCTGCTGCGGGAGATGCAGGCGCGCCAGATCCACCTCGCGATCGTGATCGACGAATACGGCGGCACCGCCGGGCTGGTCACGATCGAGGACATCCTCGAGGAGATCGTGGGCGAGATCGCCGACGAGTACGACAAGGAACAGCCGCCGGTGGAGTGGATCGGCGAGGGCCGGGCCCGGGTGACCGGGCGGCTGCCCGTGACCGAGCTCGAGGAGCTGTTCGGCGTCCGGATCGAGGCGGAGGACGTGGAGACCGTGGGCGGGCTGCTGGCCCAGCGGCTGGGCCGGGTGCCGATCGCCGGGTCGGTGGCGACGGTGGCGGGGCTGCGGCTGACCGCCGAGAGCCTGGCCGGCCGGCGCAACCGGATCGGGACCGTGACCGTGGAGCGCACCGCGCCGGGCGGCAACGGGCGGGGCGCCCGGGCCGGGAGCGGGCGCGACGCGGGCGGCCGCGGCCAGGCGGCCACGGGCCAGGCGGGTTCGCACTAGACTCGGCCGCGTGAGCGAGGCCCAGCCCGGCGCGGAAGACCTCAAGATCATCACTCTGGCCCGCGCGGCCCGCGCGCGGGTGATGGCCGCCGAGGGCGCCGCGGTCCGCGACGAGACCGGGCGCACCTATGCCGCGGCCGCCGTGGCGCTGCCGTCGCTGCGGCTGTCCGCCCTGCACCTGGCCGTGGCCATGGCGGTGTCCAGCGGGGCGGCCAGCCTGGAGGCGGCCGCGCTGGTCACCGACGGCAACGGGCCCGACCCGGCCGACCTGGCCGCGGTGCGGGACCTGGGCCCGGACGCCGTGGTGTTCCACGCCGCGCCCGACGGCACGCTCAAGGCCACGCTGCGGCCCTGAGCCGGGCGCCGGGCAGCCTGGCCGCCCGGACGCGCGCGTACCCCGCCTATCCCGAAAGGTCAGTGACCATGGTTGATGGCACCTCGCCGGCCGCCAGCCGCGCGGACCCGGCCCGCCCGGCGGCGGCCCCCGACGAGCCCGCAGCGACCGCCGCTGTCGCCGCGGCCGCGCGGGCGGCGCACAGCGCGGCCCAGAGCCTGGCCGGCGCCCCGGACGGGCGGCTGGATGATGCGCTGCGGGCCATGGCCGCCCGGCTCGGCCGGTGCGCGGCCCAGCTGGCCGCGGCCAACGACCAGGACGTCGCGGCGGCGCGGGCCGAGGGCCTGCCGCAGGCGTTCATCGACCGGCTGCTGCTCGGCCCGGACCGGCTGCGGGCCATGTCCGGGCAGCTGCTCGCGCTCGCGGACGTGCCGGCCGAGCCCGCCCGGCGGACGATCAGGGAGCTGCCCGGGGGGCTGGTGCTGCAGGAGTGGCGTCGGCCGGTCGGCGTGATCGGCGCGAGCTTCGAGGCCAGGCCCAACGTCGTGGTCGACGTGGCGTCGCAGCTGATCAAGTCGCGCAACGTCGGCGTGCTGCGCACCGGGTCCGCCGCCCGGCGATCGGCCGCCGTGCTCATCGACGAGGTCGTCGGCCCGGCGCTGAGCCAGGCCGGCCTGGACCCGGAGGCGATCCAGCTCATCCGGGTCCCCGGGCACCTGGCCGCCTACGCCCTGGTCCGGCAGCCCGGGCTGGTCCCGCTGGTGATCCTGCGGGGCAGCGGGGAGACCACCCGGGCGCTCGCGCACGAGGGCGCGCTGCACGGGGTCCGCACCCTGGCCCACGCCGACGGCGGGGCGGTCATCTACCTCGACCAGTCCGCGGACCCCGCGCTGGCCGCCCGGCTCATCGAGGCCAGCCTCGACCGTCTCGGGGTGTGCAACCGGCTGAACCTGCTGCTGGTGCAGGAGGCCGTCTGGCCCGCGATGCTGCCCCGCATCACGGAGGTGACGGCGCGCCTCGGGATCGCCACCTCGCTGCCCCCGCACGGCCACCCGCTCGGGCACGAGTGGGCCCTGCACGCCGGCCGCGAGGCGACGATCACGGTCGCCCCGGTCGGCGGGCCCGCGGCCGCGGCCGGGCTCGCCAACGCCGAGACGTCGGGCCTGGCCGCCGCGGTGGTCGCCGAGGACGCGCAGGCCGCGGGCCAGTTCCTCGGGGCCTACGCTGGCACCGGGGCGTTCTGGAACGCCACGCCCCGGCTGCTGGACGGGTTCAAGCTGCTCTCGCTGCCGGAGACCGGGATCAGCATCGACTCGGTGCCCGGGCCCCGGGGGCCGGTCACCTTCCGGGACCTGTACTTGCGGCAGTACGCGGTGCTGCCGCGGGCCGCGGCCGCGGGCGCGGGCCCGGGGCCGGGGTAGCCGGGCGGCCGGGCATGCGGTCGATCGTCGTGAAGCTGGGCTCCAGCTCGGTCACCCGGGCTACTGGGCCGGACCCGGTCGTGATCACCTCCGCGCTCGACGCGGCGCTGAACGCCAGGTCGCTGGGCTGGAGCGTGACCCTGGTCACCTCCGGCGCGATCTCCTCGGGCGCGGCGTACCTGGCCCGGGCGAGCGACGTCCGCCCGTCGGGCCGCCTCGCGGCCGCCGTCGGCCAGCCCTTCCTCATGGACATTTACCGGTCGGTCTCCGAAGTATCGGGCCGGCAGGTCGGCCAGATCCTGATCTCGGAAGACGATCTTCGCTCGCCCGCCGCGGTGTCCTCGGTCTGCGCGGTGCTGAGCGAGTGCGCGGCCGCCGGGATCGTGCCGATCGTCAACGGGAACGACGTCACCGACATCCGGGGCTCGGACAACGACGCGGTGGCGGTCGGCATCGCGGTCGCCAGCGGCGCGGACAAGCTGCTGCTGCTGAGCGACGTCCGCGGGGTGCGGGCCGAGCCGCAGGCTGACGTCCTGGCCGACCTGCCCGCGGCGCAGATCCGCAGCGTCCGCACGACCGGCGCGGGCAGCGGCCGGGGCGGCATGCGGTCCAAGCTGCGGGCCGTGGAACTGGCCGCCTACAACGGGATCGAGTCCCACATCGCCGACGCCCGGCGGCCCGGGGTCATCACCGCGTGCCTCAAGGACGAGCCGGTGGGCACCCGCATCCGGTCCGCCCGGCCGCGGTTCCCGGCCGACGCCCGGTGGATCTCCGGGGTGGCCGTGAGCCATGGCAGCGTCGTGATCAACCGGGCCGCGGAGAAGAGCATCGGCGCCGGGGCGAGCCTGTTCGCCTCCGGCATCAAGAAGGTCGACGGCAGTTTCCGCGCCGGCGACGTCATCGAGGTGCTGGCCCCGTCCGGGCGGCTGCTGGCGCGGGGCGCGTCGAAGGTCTCGGCCACGCTGATGAACCTGGTCCGGGCGATGCAGACGGACGAGATCGCGATCGTGCTGACCGAGATCCTGAGCAAGTTCCTGCGCGGCAACGCCGGGGGGAAGGCCGGCCGCGCGGACCCGGGCGGCACCGGGCCGCTGCGCCCGCCGGTGGTCCGGGCGCTGGAGTTCGTCGGGCGCAGCCGGTACGAGCTGATCCGGTCGCTCGCGCTCGAGATCATCAACCTGTTCCCGGCCGCCACGGTCTCGGCCATGCTCGACGCGCGCCGTGACGAGGGGCTGCGCCGGCTCCGGGACACCTACAGCAGTCTGTCGAGCGACTTCAGTTTCATCGACCGGCGCCGGCTGGTGACGTTCTCGGGCTAGCGCGCCCGGCCGGCCGGGCCCGGAGCGGGTTAGGGCCCCGACGGGGCGTTAGGGGAGAATCACCGGGTGGGATCCCCGCAGACACCGTCGCCGGCCGGCCTGCCGGGCCAGCCGCCGGCCGCCCGGCCGTCCCCGCCCGGGTTCCGGGCCGGGTTCGCCTGCTTCGTCGGGCGGCCCAACGTCGGCAAGTCGACGCTGATGAACGCCCTGGTCGGGGCCAAGGTGGCGATCACGAGCAGCCGCCCGCAGACCACCCGCCGGGCGATCCGGGGGATCGTGCACCGCCCGGACGCGCAGCTGGTCATCGTGGACACCCCCGGGCTGCACCGGCCCAGGACCCTGCTCGGCGAGCGCCTGGACAGCCTGGTCCGGTCCACGCTCACCGAGGTGGACGTGATCGGGTTCTGCCTGCCGGCCACCGAGCGGATCGGGCCCGGGGACAAGTACCTGGCCGCCGAGCTGGCCCGGCTGCGCACCCCGGCGGTGGCCGTGGTGACCAAGGCCGACCTGGCCACGCGGCCGCAGATCGCGGCGCAGCTCGCGGCGGTCGGGTCACTCGGCGACTGGGCGGACGTGGTGCCGGTGTCCGCGGCGTCCGGTTTCCAGCTGGACGTGCTGGCCGACGTGCTGGTATCGCACCTGCCGGAAGGGCGGCCGCTGTACACCGGCGGCGAGGAGACCGACGAGCCCGAGCAGCGGCTGGTCGCCGAGCTGATCCGCGAGGCGATCCTGGAGGGGGTGCGCGACGAGCTGCCCCACTCGATCGCCGTGGTGGTGGAGGAGATGGCGCCGCGGGAGGGGCGCGACGACCTCATCGACGTGCACGCGGTGATGTACGTGGAACGGCCCACCCAGAAGGCGATCGTGATCGGGGCCAAGGGGGCGCGGCTGAAGGAGGTCGGTTCCCGGGCCCGGCACCAGATCGAGGCGCTGCTGGGCACCCGGGTCTACCTCGACCTGCGCATCAAGATCGCCAAGGACTGGCAGCGGGATCCCCGGCAGCTGCGCCGGCTCGGCTTCTACGACTGAGTCGGGCTGCTACGACTGAGTCGGGCTGCTACGACTGAGCGGGCGGCCGGGCCGCCCGGCCCGGCCGGCCGCCGACCTGGGCAAAATGCCGGACTCACGTGCCTGCCCAGGCCGGACGTGTGATGATCGGCGGGTGCCGGCGTGACCGTTGCCGCGATACTGCCGTGGAAGCGGACTGGGAGGGGAGCGAGCTTGCTGATCATCTTTGGGCTCCGGGTGTTCTACCGCTCAGCCGGGCAGGGGATGTTCCACTGCCAGCGCTGCGGCGGCGACCGCGAGTACCGGCACCGGGTCGGTAGGCGCTGGTTCACGCTGTTCTTCCTCCCGCTGATCCCGCTCGGCCGGGCCGGCGAGCACGTGCGGTGCACGGTCTGCGGCACCCGCTACCGCATGCAGGTGCTGGCCCTGCCGACGGTGGCCCAGATGCAGGCGGCGATCCCGGCCGGGATGCGGGCCGCGGCCATCATCATGCTGCGGGCCGGGGGCGGCAGCAGCGCGGCCGCCCGGCGGCGCGCCATCGACGGGATCAGGGGAGCCGGGGTGTCCGATTACGACGACGCCGCCCTCGACGCCGACCTGGCTGCCGCGGCCCTCCCCGGCCAGCCGGGGCCCGACCTGGCGGGCGTGCTGAACCGCCTGGGCCTGCAACTCGAGGTCGCGGCGCGGGAGTGGTTCCTGGCCGAGACCGTGCGGATCGGGCTGGCCGACGGTGCGCTCACCGATGACGAGCGGCACGCGGCCCAGCAGATCGCGGCCTATCTCGGCATGACCCCGGCCCAGGCGCGCGGGGTGATCTCGATGACCGAGGAGAACGCGTCGGCCTAGCGCGGGACATCCCGGCTGGTCGCGAGCATGCGCGACAATGTTCCGGTGAGCATCTACCGTGACGACGGCATCGTGCTGCGCACCCAGAAGCTGGGCGAGGCCGACCGGATCGTCACCCTGCTCAGCCGGCGGACCGGCCGGGTCCGGGCCGTGGCCAAGGGCGTGCGCCGCACCAAGTCCCGGTTCGGCGCGCGGCTGGAGCCGTTTACCCATGTCGACCTGCTGCTGTACACGGGAAGATCGCTGGACGTGATCACCCAGGCCGACACGGTGCGGCCGTACGGCAAGCCGTTCGCCTCGGACTACCCGCGGTACACCACCGGGACCGCGATGCTGGAGACGGCCGAGAAGTTCACCCCGGTCGAGAAGGAGCCGGCCATGCGCCAGTTCCTGCTGCTGGTCGGCGGCCTGCGGGCGCTGGGCGAGGGCGTCCACGATCCCCGCCTGGTCCTCGACGCGTTCCTGCTCCGGTCGCTGGCGGTGGCCGGCTACGCGCCCGCGCTCGGCGAGTGCGCCGTGTGCGGGACCAGGGTCGGCGACGGCGGCGCCGAGGCGACCTCGGCCGCGCTGCGCGCGTTCGCGTTCGCGATCGGCGCGGGCGGGCTGGTCTGCCGCTCGTGCCGGGCCCCCGGCGCCGCCACCCCCGCCGCGCCGACGATCGCGCTGATGAGCGCGCTGATGCGCGGCGACTGGGCGTACGCCGACGGCAGCGAGCGCCGGCACCAGGCCGAGTGCAGCGGCCTGGTCGCCGCCTACCTGCAGTGGCACCTGGAGCACTCGATCCGCTCGCTGCGCCACGTGGAGCACGCGTGATCGCGGCATGAACCGGCCGATCCGGCCCCCGGACCCGCACCCGGAGGGCCTGCGGCCGCCCCGCCTGCCCGCCGGGCTGATCCCGCGGCACGTGGCGCTGGTCATGGACGGCAACGGCCGCTGGGCCAAGCAGCGCGGGCTGCCCAGGACCGAGGGCCACAAGCGGGGCGAGGCGGCCCTGTTCGACGTGATCATGGGCGCGATCGAGCTCGGCATCCCGTACCTGTCGGCCTACGCGTTCTCGACCGAGAACTGGCGCCGGTCGCCGGACGAGGTCCGCTTCCTCATGGGGTTCAACCGCGACGTCATCCACCGCCGCCGGGACGAGTTCCACGAGATGGGCGTGCGGGTGCGGTGGGCGGGCCGGCGGCCCCGGCTGTGGCGCAGCGTCATCACCGAGCTCGAGTACGCCGAGCGGCTGACCGCGGGCAACTCGGTGCTCACCCTGCAGTTCTGCGTCAACTACGGCGGCCGGGCGGAGATCGCCGACGCCGCGGCCGCGCTCGCGGCGGACGTGGCCGCGGGCAGGCTGCGGCCGGACAAGGTCAACGAGAAGGTGTTCGCCCGCTACCTGGACGAGCCGGACATTCCTGATGTAGACCTGTTCGTGCGGTCTTCGGGCGAGCAGCGCATGTCCAACTTCCTGATCTGGCAGTCGGCCTATGCCGAGATGGTGTTCCTGGACACGCTGTTCCCCGACTTCGACCGGCGGCACCTGTGGCAGGCCTGCGAGATCTACGCGAGCCGGGACCGGCGCTACGGGGGCGCCCGGCCCGATCCGGTCCAAGGCTCGTGATCCGCCTCGGTGACCAGGGCCGCGGAGGCGGGGCGTGAAGGAATCCGGTCTTTGAGATCATGAGACTGACGGCTACTGGTGAGGGGGCACAACGTGGCAGATGAGCGTCGCTACTCGCGCGTCGTGGTCAAGATCAGCGGCGAGGCTCTCGCCGGGGACAACGGCTGGGGCGTGGATCCGACGAGCCTGGGGCAGCTCGCCGACGAGCTGCTGTCCGTGCACGCGCTCGGGGTCGAGCTGGCCGTGGTCATCGGCGGGGGCAACTACTTCCGCGGCCGGATGGCCCAGGGCTGGGGCATCGGCCGGGCCGAGGCGGACAACATCGGCATGCTCGGCACGGTCATGAACGCGCTGATGCTGCGCGGGGTGCTGACCGCCCGCAGCGAGTCGGACGTGCGGGTGATGACGGCCATCCCGATGCAGAGCGTGGCCGAGCCGTTCATCCGGCTGCGCGCCGACCGGCACCTGCGGCGCGGGCTGATCGTGCTGCTGGCCGGCGGCATCGGGCAGCCCTACGTCACCACCGACTACCCCGGCGTCCAGCGGGCCCTGGAACTCGACGCCGACGCGCTGCTGGTCGCCAAGCGCGGCGTGGACGGGGTTTACGACGCCGACCCGAACGTCGACCCGGACGCCAAGCGGTTCACCACCCTGACCTACCGGGAGGCGCTGGACGCGGGGGTCAAGGTCATGGACGAGAGCGCGTTCGTGCTGGCCAACGAGCAGGGGCTGGTCATGCACGTCTTCGACGTCGCCGCCGTCGGCGCGATGAGCGCGATCTGCCTGGGCGAGGACATCGGCACCCGGATCACCCGCGACGACCGGGACTGACCCCGGGCGCGCCGTCCCGGGCCGGGGCTCAGCGCATAGCCTGGAACGCGGCCAGGCCGAGCAGGCAGGCGATCGCCGCGACCCGGCCGAGCCGTCCCGGCGCGGCCAGGCGGGGCCAGGACAGGTAGGCGAGCCAGCCGAGGAATGCCGCCACCACGACCAGCGCGGCCGCCCCGGCCCAGCCCCGCACCGCCAGCCCGGCCACCAGCAGCGCGGCCAGCACCACCGGCGGCACCCAGGCGGGCAGCTGGCGCAGGTACAGCAGCGGCGCCGCGCTGCGCCGCTCGGCCAGGCCGGCCGCCGAGCCCCGGGCCGGCCCGTTCGTCCCCATCGTGCGTCGGTGTCCTCTCTGCGCTGGTTGCTGTCGTCCCCCGCCACGATACGGCCTCCCGGGCGGCTCCCGCCCCAGGTCACATCGTGATAGCCGGGCCGTGCGGCCGGCCGGTCCCGCTAAGCTGGTCGCAGCGGCGCACGCACCGCCGGGCCGCAGCGCACGCACCGCCGGGCCGCAGCGCCCGCACCGCCGGGCCGCAGCGCCCGCTCGCCAGCCGCGGGCCGCCGCCGTACGCCGCATCCCGCCCGCCGCCGACCGCCAGCCGGATGGAGAAACGTGATGGCACGACGCAGTGACCGCCTGGACGACATCGTCAGCCTGGCCAAGCGACGCGGGATCGTCTTCCCGTCCAGCGAGATCTACGGCGGGCTCCGGGCGTCCTGGGACTACGGCCCGCTCGGCGTGGAGATGAAGAACAACATCAAGCGCCAGTGGTGGCGCTCGATGGTCACCGAGCGCGAGGACGTCGTCGGGCTCGACTCCTCGGTGATCCTCGCCCCCGAGGTCTGGCAGGCCAGCGGGCACCTGACCGAGTTCGTCGACCCGCTGACCGAGTGCCTGTCCTGCCACCGGCGGTTCCGCGCCGACCAGCTGATCGAGGCCTACGAGGGCAAGCACGGCCACCCGCCCGAGGACGGGCTGGCCCAGATCGCCTGCCCGCACTGCGGCACCAAGGGCGCGTTCACCGAGCCGCGCATGTTCAACGGCCTGCTGCGCACCCACCTGGGCGCGGTGGAGCGGGACGATGAGGAGGGGGGCGCCGACTCCGGCCTGGCCTACCTGCGCCCGGAGACGGCCCAGGGCATCTTCATCAACTACCGCAACGTGCTGCAGACCTCGCGCAAGAAGATCCCGTTCGGGATCGGCCAGATCGGCAAGTCGTTCCGCAACGAGATCACGCCGGGCAACTTCATCTTCCGCACCCGCGAGTTCGAGCAGATGGAGATGGAGTTCTTCGTCCGGCCGGGCACCGACGAGCAGTGGCACGAGCAGTGGATCGAGACCCGGATGGCCTGGTACGCCGGGCTGGGGCTCAGCCCCGACAACCTGCGGCTGCACGAGCACCCGGCCGAGAAGCTCTCGCACTACTCCAAGCGCACCGTGGACGTCGAGTACCGGTTCGGCTTCCCCGGCAGCGAGTGGGGCGAGCTGGAGGGCATCGCCAACCGCACCGACTTCGACCTCAGCACGCACGGCCGCGCGTCGGGCGCGGACATGTCCTACCTCGACCCGGAGTCCGGGGACCGGTACATCCCCTACGTGATCGAGCCGGCCGCGGGCGTGGACCGCTGCCTGCTGGCGTTCCTGCTCGACGCCTACACCCAGGACGAGGCCCCGGACGCCAAGGGCAACATGGAGAAGCGCACCGTGCTGCGGCTGGACCACCGGATCGCCCCGGTCAAGGTGGCGGTGCTGCCGCTGTCCCGCCACGCCGAGCTGTCGCCGAAGGCCCGGGACGTGGCCGCCGCCGTGCGCCAGCACTGGAACACCGAGTTCGACGACGCCAGCGCGATCGGCCGCCGCTACCGGCGCCAGGACGAGATCGGCACCCCCTACTGCGTCACGATCGACTTCGAGACGCTCAACGACCAGGCGGTCACGGTGCGGGAGCGCGACTCGATGAAGCAGGAGCGGATCGGCCTCGACAGCCTCCTGCCCTACCTCTCCGAGCGCATCGCCGACTGCTGACCCTGGTCCGGCCGCGTCCCGCCCGCCGGCCCGGGCGGGTGCTGGCACCACCCTTCCCCTCCAGGTGCCCTCCTTGCCCCGGCCGCCGGGCCGGGTGAGGATGCACGTGACGAGGCGGGTGGCCGCGGCGGCCGCCGGGGGCCCCGCTGGGCGCGGTCGCGCAGGGGGGAATGCGATGAGGGGCCAGACCGCCCGGTGGGTGGCCGGAGGCGTCGCCGCGGGCTCGATCGCGCTGATGGCCGGCGGGCTGGCCCTGGCCTACGCCGACCGCCACCTGGTTCCGGCCAGCCTGAGCGACTGGGACTTCTCCGACGTCTGCACCAACGTGGTCAACCTGGCCGTGCCGGTCGTCGGCTTCGTGCTCGCGTCCCGGCGGCAGGCCAACCGGATCGGCTGGGTGTTCCTGGTCGCGGGCCTGGGACTGGCGCTCAACGCGTTCTGCGCCCCGTACGGGGTGCGGGCGCTGGTCGCCGATCCCGGGTCGCTGCCCGCGGGCCGGGCGGTGGCCTGGCTGTCCAACTGGATCTTCGTGGTCCAGACCGCCTGCCTGTCGTACCGGGGTGGGCACGCTCGTCGGCAGCCGGTACAACCCGCTGCTGTCGGCCTTCGCCGCGACGGTGGTGGCGGTCGCGTTCCAGCCCGCCCGGCAGCGGGCCGCGCGGCTGGCCAGCCGGGTGGTGTACGGGCGGCGGGCCACGCCCTACCAGGTCCTGTCGGAGTTCGCCCGGCGCGTCGGCGGCGCTTACCCGCAGCAGGACGTGCTGCCGCAGGTGGCGCGGATCGTGGCCGAGGGCACCGGCGCCGACCAGGTCGTGGTCTGGCTGCGGGTGGGCGGCGAACTGCGGCCCGAGGCGTCCTCGCCCGGCGGCGGCCTGGACGCGGGCCCGCGGCCGGCCGACGGCCCGGAGCTGCCGCCGCTGCCGGAGGCCGACGTGAGCGTGCCGGTCATGCACCAGGGGGCCCTGCTCGGCGCGATCTCGATCCGGATGCCCCGGGGCGAGCCGCTACGCCCCGCCGGGCAGCAGCTGGTCGCGGACGTGGCGTCGCAGGCCGGCCTGGCGCTGTCCAACGCCGGCCTGATCGAGGACCTCCGGGCGTCGCGGCAGCGCCTGGTGGCCGCGCAGGACGAGGAGCGGCACCGCCTGGAGCGCAACATTCACGACGAGGCCCAGCAGGACCTGGTGGCGGTGGCCATCAAGCTGCGGCTGGCCGGGACCGCCGTCGAGGAGGACCCGGCGCACGAAGCGGAGGATCCGCGCGTCCCTGACCGTGTGAGCACACCGGCCCTCCGGGGCCATCAGGCGCGGCCGACCGCAGGGGCGGCCCCTCGAGTCTTCCTGAGGAGAGAGCAGCATGGCAGGCTGGCAGCCCCTGGGGTCCGGCGGCGCCGTAGAGGACCGCCTCGGTGTCGAAGAGGCCTTCCTGTCCGAGGGAGGCTGGGCGGGCGAGCAAGAACACGCCGAACTCGACGAGCAGGTGGGCCGCGACGACCTTGCCGCCTACCGGCGGGCCAGGCGGCGGGCGCGCACCCGCCGCCTGGCGACGGGGGCGGCCGGCCTCATCGGCCTCGCCGTCGTGTGGCAGATCGCGGCGTCGCTCATCAGAGACCAGGTGTTCCTGCCGTCGGTCACCCAGACCGTCCAGACGTTCCTGCACTACTTTGACCGGCCGTACCCGTCGCAGGGCTCGCCGCTGTGGCTCGACGCGCTCACCAGCCTGCGCCGGATCCTGATGGGCTTCGGGATCGGTGTCGCCACCGGGGTGATCCTGGGCTCGGCCATGTCCGCCTCCCGCGTGGTGCGGCACCTGATCGACCCGGTCATCGAGGTGCTCCGCCCGCTGCCGCCGCTCGCCTTCATCCCGCTGTTCATCATCTGGTTCGGGATCGGGGAACTGCCCAAGGAGGTTCTGATCATCATCGGGGTGACCCCGATCATGGCGGTCACCAGCGTCGCCGCACTCGATGAGGTGCCGGAGGACCTGCGGCTATGCGCGCGGACGCTCGGTGCGTCCCGCCTCTACACCCTGCTGC
The DNA here is from genome assembly GCA_963749145.1 of uncultured Actinomycetota bacterium. Classification (GTDB taxonomy): domain Bacteria; phylum Actinomycetota; class Actinomycetes; order Streptosporangiales; family Streptosporangiaceae; genus JASHPR01. Next base: position 140,082 of record CAVVLN010000001.1, read on the forward strand.
ACGTGCAACTCAGGTCCGCCCTGCCCGGCATCCTGACCGGGATGCGCATCTCCATGGCCGCCGCCTGGACCAGCATCGTTGCCGCCGAGCTCATCGCGGCCACCAGCGGCCTCGGTTACCTGATCCAGCAAGCGGGCGACTACCTCAACACCGCCCTCGTCCTCTCCGGGATCATCTGCATCGCGGTGATAGCCCTGATCCTGGACGCCTGCCTTCGCGGGCTGCTGCTGCTGGCCGACCCGAGCCGTCGCGGCTGAGCCAGCCCGGCCCTGGCCTGCTGGTCGCGCCGGGGGCCACAGGCAACGGTCGGCCTATCCGTGGTACCCGTCCCCGGTGATGGCCGAGAGCACCCAGTCGACGGCCACGTCGGCCGGCTCGTCCGGCTCGGCCCGCGGCGAGCGCCGGAAGATCTCCGCCGCGGCCTGGTGGAACCCGTCGGGCAGGCCGGCCGCGGCCATGCTCGCCGCGATCTCCTCCATCTCGGCCACCCAGCGCCAGCCCTTGGTCGTGGCCGAGCGGGCCGCGCCGGCCGAGCGGTCCGCCAGGGCGGGCTGGGACATCGCCCACTCGGCCAGCAGCGCGTCCTCCACGCCCTCGGCCCGGGCCAGCGCGCGCGCCGCCAGCAGCAGCGCCGCCGTGCCCTTCGTCCACGCCGCGTAGGCCATCTTGACTGTGGACGCCGACCAGGTGCCGCCGTCGATGACCCGCGCGTCCACCGCGGTGCCGTCAAACAGGCCGCGCACCGCCCCGGCCTGCTGGCCGGACAGGTACAGGCGGGTGCCGCCCGCGCCGGAGGGGGGTCGGGGCGGGACAGTGAGGGGGGAAGGGGAAGGCGGGCGGGGGGCGGGGGGCGGGGTGCCGATGATCCCGCCGTCGATGTAGGTGGCCCCGCCCTCCTCGACCATCAGCGCGACCTCGCGCGCGGTGGCCGGGGAGATCGCGTTGGCGTCGACGTAGAGGCCGCCGAAACCCTGCACGGCCCAGGCCACGTCCAGCGCCGCGTGCGGCGGGCAGATGGAGAAGATGACCTCGGCCCGGTCGGCTACTTCCGCGGCCGTTCCCGCGTCGGCGAGCCCGGCCGCCCGGGCCCGGGCCGCGGTCTGCGGTCCCCGGCCCTCGGAGGCCCACAGCACGGTGTGCCCGGAGGCGGTCAGGCACCGCCCGACCGCCGCGCCCATCTCGCCCGGATGAAGTAGCCCGATCACGCGCTGGCTCGGCAAGTCCATGGCTGAGTCTGACATGGCCGGGCCTGGTGTGGATCAGCCGGACGTGGATGAGCAGGCCGCCGGCGGGCCGGCGGGAACGGCGTGGGCGCCCCGGGTCCCCGGACCCGGGGCGCCCATACCCCCCGGGGAAGCTTGCGGCGCCCAGCCTCGCCGCGGCGCTGCGTGAGCCTCTGCATGGCCCGGCGGCGCGGCACGGCGACGGCTTTGCGAAATCGGATACTCACCAGACAAGACGCATTCGCCGCCGCTGCGCTGCTTCACCGGGCCATCCGATTTTTCACCGCGCCACCCGGGGGATTCGCAATCGCCCGGCGGCCAACCTCCCGGTAGCCCGCGATGCTCGGTAGAGTCGAAACAGAGGGGCCGTGAAAGGCCGCAGGATACTTTCGCCGACCAGCGTTCACGAGCACCGGGCCCGGGCTGGCGGCATCATGAGGGGTGCGTTCAGTGCCGAAGCTTGTCTATGACTTCACCGAGGGCAATAAGGATCTGAAGGACCTGCTGGGCGGCAAGGGCGCCAACCTGGCCGAGATGACCAACCTGGGGCTGCCCGTCCCGCCCGGGTTCATCATCACGACCGAGGCCTGCCGACATTACCTTACCGAGGGCAGCGTGCCCGAGGGCCTGGCCGCCGAGGTCGACGAGCACCTGGCCGACCTGGAGCGGAAGATCGGCAGGCGGCTCGGTGATCCCGCGGACCCGCTGCTGGTCAGCGTCAGGTCCGGGGCCAAGTTCTCCATGCCGGGGATGATGGAGACCGTGCTGAACATCGGCCTGTCCGATGAGTCGGTGCACGGGCTGGCCAAGCAGGCCGGCAACGACCGGTTCGCGTGGGACGCGTACCGCCGGCTGCTCCAGATGTTCGGCCGGACGGTCCTGGACATTGAGGGCAGCGAGTTCGAGCACGCGATCGACGAGGCCAAGAGGGCCAAGGGCACCACGAACGACCTGGATCTTGATGCCGCCGACCTGCGCTCACTCGTCGGGACCTTCAAGGACATCATCCGCGGCAAGACGGGCCGCGACTTCCCGCAGGACCCGCGCGAGCAGATGAGCATGGCGGTCAACGCGGTCTTCGACTCCTGGAACGCCCCGCGGGCGATCCTGTACCGGCGCCAGGAGCGGATCCCCACCGACCTGGGCACGGCGGTCAACATCGTGGCGATGGTGTTCGGCAACCTGGGCATGGACTCGGGCACCGGCGTGGCGTTCACCCGCGACCCGGGGACCGGGCAGCAGGGCGTCTACGGGGACTACCTGCAGAACGCCCAGGGCGAGGACGTGGTGGCCGGCATCAGGAACACCGTGCCCCTGCAGGACCTCGAGCAGATCGACGCGAAATCGTACGCCGAGCTGATGCAGATCATGCACACGCTGGAGAACCACTACAAGGACCTGTGCGACATCGAGTTCACGATCGAGCGCGCCAAGCTGTGGATGCTGCAGACCCGGGTCGGCAAGCGCACCGCCGCGGCCGCGTTCCGGATCGCGATCCAGCTCGTCGACCAGGGCCTGATCGACATGGACGAGGCGCTGAACCGGGTCACCGGCGATCAGCTCGTCCAGCTGATGTTCCCGCGCTTCGACGCGAGCGGCGCGGTCAGGCAGATCACCAAGGCCATCAGCGCCTCGCCGGGGGCCGCGGTCGGCAAGGCGGTGTTCGACTCCGCGCAGGCGGTGCAGCAGGCCGCCGCGGGCGAGGATGTCATCCTGGTCCGCCGCGAGACCAACCCCGACGACCTGCACGGCATGATCGCCTCCCGCGGCATCCTGACCAGCCGCGGCGGCAAGACCAGCCACGCGGCCGTGGTGGCCCGCGGTATGGGCAAGACCTGCGTCTGCGGGGCGGAGGAGCTCGAGGTCGACCTGGCCGGCCGGCAGTTCACCGCGCCGGGCGGCCTCACCGTCCGCGAGGGCGACGTGATCTCCCTCGACGGCACCTCCGGCGTCGTGTACCTCGGCGAGGTACCGGTCATGCCGTCTCCGGTGGTCGAGTTCTTCGAGGGCAAGCTCGACCCGCAGGCCGACGAGCTGGTCGCCGCGGTCAACCGGATCATGGCGCACGCCGACGCCAAGCGCCGCCTCGGCGTGCACGCCAACGCCGACACCGGCCCGGACTGCGCGCGGGCCCGCCGGTTCGGCGCGGAAGGCGTCGGCCTGGTGCGGACCGAGCACATGTTCCTCGGCGAGCGCCGCCAGCTCGTCGAGCGGCTGATCCTGGCCGACGACGAGGCGACCCGCCAGTCCGCGCTCGACGCGCTCGAGCCGCTGCAGCGCGGCGACTTCGTGGAGATCCTGGAGGCGATGGACGGCCTGCCGGTCACGATCCGGCTGATCGACCCGCCCCTGCACGAGTTCCTGCCCGACCTCACCACGCTGTCGGTCAAGGTCGCCCTGGCCGGCGACGAGGCCACCGAGCAGGATCGCAAGCTGCTCGACGCGGTGCGCCGCCTGCACGAGCAGAACCCGATGCTCGGCCTGCGCGGGGTCCGGCTCGGCCTGGTCATCCCGGGCCTGGTCAGCATGCAGGTGCGGGCGATCGCGCATGCGGCGGCCGACCGCAAGCGGGCGGGTGGCGACCCGAGGCCGGAGATCATGATCCCGCTGACCGCGTCGGTGCAGGAGATGGAGATCGAGCGCGAGGCCACCGAGAAGGTGCTCGCCGAGGTGGTGAAGGAGACCGGCATCAGCGTGCACACGCTGATCGGCACCATGATCGAGGTGCCGCGCGCCGCGCTGATCTCGGGCGAGATCGCGCAGTCGGCCGAGTTCTTCTCGTTCGGCACCAACGACCTGACCCAGATGACCTGGGGATTCTCCCGCGATGACGTCGAGGGCGCGTTCTTCAGCCGGTACATCGAGCTGGGCATCTTCGGGGTCTCGCCGTTCGAGAGCATCGACCGCGACGGCGTCGGCCGCCTGGTCAGGATCTCGGTGGAGGAGGGCCGGGCCACCCGGCCCGACCTGCACATCGGGGTCTGCGGCGAGCACGGCGGCGACCCGGACTCGGTGCACTTCTTCCACGAGGCCGGCCTGGACTACGTCTCCTGCTCGCCGTTCCGGGTCCCGGTCGCCCGGCTGGAGGCGGGACGCGCTGCGGTCGAGGAGGCCTCGGGGGGTAGCGACAGCCGGTGACCGGAGGCGCCTATGACGCCGACGCGATGGCCCGGTGGGTAACCGAGCCGCCGAAGGAAGCCCGCAATCCCGGGCGCGGCCCGTTCGAGCGGGACCGCGCCCGGGTTCTGCACAGCGCGGCGCTGCGCCGGCTCGCGGCCAAGACCCAGGTCGTCGAGGTCGGGTCGGGCGACTTCCCGCGGACCAGGCTGACCCACTCCCTGGAGTGCGCGCAGATCGGGCGGGAGTTCGGGGCGGTGCTCGGGTGCGATCCCGACCTGGTCGACGCGGCCTGCCTGGCCCACGACCTGGGGCACCCGCCGTTCGGCCACAACGGCGAGTCGGCACTGGCCGCGTTCGCCGCGGGCTGCGGCGGGTTCGAGGGCAACGCGCAGAGCCTGCGGCTGCTGACCCGGCTGGAGGCGAAGGTGCCCGGCGCCGGGCTGAACCTGACCCGGGCCACGCTCGACGCCACGCTGAAGTACCCGTGGCCCGCGCGCCCGGGTGAGGCCAAGTTCGGCGTCTACGCCGACGACGCCGAGGTGTTCGCCTGGATCCGCGACGGCGCGCCGCCCGGCCAGCCGTGCCTGGAGGCCCAGGTCATGGACTGGTCCGACGACGTGGCCTACTCCGTGCACGACCTGGAGGACGGGCTGCAGGCCGGCCTGATCACGCTGGGCGCGCTGCAGGACCCGGCCGAGCGCAAGGCGGTCGCGGAGGTCACCGCGGCCGAGTACTGCGCCCCGGGATCGGTCACCGTCGACGATCTGGGCGAGGTCTTCGCGGACCTGCTCGCCCTGCCGTGCTGGCCCGCGGCCTATGACGGTGGTCTCGCGTCCCTGGCCGCGCTGAAGAACCTGACCAGCGAGCTGATCGGCCGGTTCTGCCGCTCGGCCCAGCAGGCGACCCTGGCCAGCGGACCGGCGGCCGGGCAGGCCCGGCTGACCAGGTTCGCCGCCAACCTCGTGGTCCCGCGGCGGCAGCGGCTCGAGTGCGCGCTGCTGAAGGGGGTGACCGCCCAGTACGTGATGAGCCGGGCCGGGGCCGCGCAGACCCAGGCCCGCGAGCGGGAACTGATCGCCGAGCTCGCCGCCGCGGTGCTGGCGGGCGCGCCCGCCACGCTGGACCCGGTGTTTCGGCCCGGGTTCGCCGCGGCAGTATCTGACCAGGCCAGGCTGCGCGTGGTGGTCGACCAGATCGCCTCACTCTCGGACACTTCGGCCATCGCGTGGCATCGCCGGCTGCGGCAGTGAAAGCCTGACCCTGCCGGCCCGTTTGCGCCCGGGCCCGCCGCTCGTCCCGGCGGGCCGCGGCACCCGGCCTGCCATTGTCGAGCGGTCTGTCACCGGAAGGAGTCCCAGATGCCTGCCGAACCCGCCTACGTGATCGTCGGAGCCAGCCTGGCCGGCGCCAAGGCCGCGGAGACCCTCCGGGAGGAGGGCTTCGGGGGCGCGGTCGTGCTCATCGGCTCGGAGGACCAGCGCCCGTACGAGCGGCCGCCGCTGTCCAAGGGGTACCTGCTCGGCAAGGACGACCGGGACGTGATCTTCGTGCATCCCGAGGGGTGGTACGCCGAGCATGACGTCGACCTGAGGCTCGGCACCACCGTCACCTCCATCGACCGTTCCGCCCGCCGGGTGATGCTGGCCGGGGGCGGGTCCGCGCCCTACGACCGCCTGCTGCTCACCACCGGCTCCTCGCCGCGGCGGCTGAACCTGCTCGGGGCCGACCTCGACGGCGTCCTGTACCTGCGCACGGTGGGGGACTCCGAGCGCCTGCGCGCCGCGCTGCGCGGCGGCGGCCAGGTCGTCATCGCCGGGGCCGGCTGGATCGGCCTGGAGACCGCGGCCGCGGCCCGCGAGTACGGCTGCGAGGTCACCGTGGTGGAGCCGGAGCCCGGCGCGCTGCGCCGCTCGCTCGGGCCCGAGCTGGGCGAGGTCTTCGCGGACCTGCACCGCAGCCACGGCGTGACATTCCGGTTCGGCGAGGGGCTGAGCGAGCTGACCGGCTCGGGTCCGGCCGTCGCGGGCGCGGTCACCTCGTCCGGCGCCGAACTACCGGCCCAGATCGTGATCATCGGCGCGGGTGTCGTGCCGAACGTCGCGCTGGCCGCCGAGGCGGGCCTGGAGGTGGACAACGGGGTCGTGGTCGACGAGGCGCTGCGCACCTCGGACCCGGACATCTTCGCCGCCGGGGACGTGGCGAACGCGTTCAACACGCTGCTCGGCCGCCGGGTCCGGGTCGAGCACTGGGGGAACGCGCTGGTCGGCGGACCGGTCGCGGCCCGCTCGATGATGGGCAAGGACGCCGCCTACGACTGGGTGCCCTACTTCTTCAGCGACCAGTACGACCTGGGCATGGAGGTCGCCGGGCTGCCCGACCCGGGCAGCTACGACGAGATCGTCTACCGCGGGGAGAAGGACTCCGGCGAGTTCATCTCGTTCTGGCTGGCCGACGGGACCGTGGTGGCCGGGATGAACGTCAACGTCTGGGACGTCAATGACGACATCCAGGCCCTTATCCGGTCCGGGACCCCCGTCGACCCGGCCCGCCTGGCCGACCCCGACGTCCCCCTCACCGACCTCTGACCCGCCCCCCGCCCCCCGCCGGCCCCGGTCCCGCCCCCCCGCCGGCCCCGGCCCCGCCCCAACGGTGCTTGATCGATTACGGCGGACGTCTGCCGGTCACTATGGCCGGCAGACGTCCGTGGTAACGGATCATGCACTGCAGGTCGGGCCGCAGCGGCACGGCTCGGGTGGCTCAGGTCGTCCCCGCCGGCCCCGGCGGCTCCCGCGGGCCGAGGATCGCGGCCAGCACCCGGCCGGTGTCGGCCAGGCTCGGCAGGACCGCGTGCGCTCCGGAGGCCTCCAGGTCCGCGACCGTGAACTGGCCGGTGGCGACCCCGACCGCCCGGGCCCCGGTGGCCAGCGCCGCGGCCACGTCGAGCGGGGTATCGCCGACCAGCACCGTGGCCGCGCCGCCGAAGTCGCGCCCGTAGGCGCGAGCCGCCAGGTCCCGCGCCACCGGCACCAGCTCCGACCGGATCTCGTGCGTGTCGCCGTAGGCACCCACGTCCAGGTCGAGGTGGCCGGTCAGGCCGAGCGGGCCGAGCTTGACCTCGGCCAGCGGGCGGATGTTGCCGGTCAGCAGCGACTGGATCACGCCGGCCGCGGCCAGCGCGGCCAGCGCCTCGGCGGCACCGGGCAGCACCCGGGCCCGCAGCTTGACCAGGTCGGCCAGGCCGGGAGCCCGGGCCGCCATCCGCCCGTGGAACGCGCCGACGACCTGGCGCGGCTCGGGCACCCCGGCCAGTTCCAGCACCTCGATCGCTATGGCCTGGTCGGTCCGGCCGGACATGGACCCCGGCTGCGGCATCGGCCGGCCGAACATCTCGCCGAAGGCGGTCTGGTACAGCTCACGGCCGACCCCGTCCGAGTCGACCAGCGTGTAGTCGACATCCCACAGGACCAGCAGCCGACGCACCCGGCGACGCTATCAGCAGACGCGCCGGCCCGGCCGTGCAGGGACTAGACTCGCCGGAACAGCAGGCGGTGCAAGATGTAGCGGAGGGCACACGTGGCAGGCCGGATCCGCGACGAGGACATCGCGCTGGTCCGTGAGCGCTCCCCGGTCGAGGAGGTCGTCGGGGAGTACCTGCAACTGCGCAGCGCGGGCGGCGGCTCGCTCAAGGGGCTCTGCCCGTTCCACGACGAGAAGACGCCGTCGTTCAACGTCACCCCTTCGCGCGGGCTGTGGTACTGCTTCTCCTGCACCGAGGGCGGCGACGTCATCCGGTTCGTCCAGCGCATCGACAACCTGAGCTTCGCCGAGGCGGTGGAGCGGCTCGCGGCCCGGGCCGGGATCGACCTGCGCTACGAGCAGGGCGGGCATGTCCCCGGCCAGGAGCACACCCAGCGCCGCAGGCTGATCGAGGCGCACCGCGCCGCTGCCGAGTACTTTTCCGCACGCCTAGCCTCCCCCAGGCCGGCGCGGCCCGCGACTTCCTGGCCTCGCGGGGTTTCGAGCAAGCCGACGCCGCGCGGTTCGGAGTCGGGTACGCGCCCGCCGAGTGGGACGCGCTGACCAGGCACCTGCGCGGCCGCGGGTTCACCGACGCCGAGCTACTCCGCGGCGGGCTGGCGCGGCCGGGCAGGCGCGGCCCGGTGGACATGTTCCGCAACCGGCTGATCTGGCCGATCCGGGACCTGACCGGGGACGTGATCGCCTTCGGCGCCCGCAAGCTGGAGGAGGGCGAGGACGGGCCCAAGTACCTGAACACGCCGGAGACGCCGCTGTTCCGGAAGAGCTCGGTGCTCTACGGCGCGGACCTGGCCAAGCGAGACATCTCGCAGCGCCGCCAGGCGGTCATCGTGGAGGGCTACACCGACGTGATGGCCTGCCACCTGTCCGGCATCACCACCGCGGTCGCGACCAGCGGAACCTCGTTCGGCGAGGGCCACATCAAGATCCTGCGGCGACTGCTCCTGGACTCCGACAAGTTCCGCGGGGAGGTCATCCTGACCTTCGACGGTGACGCGGCCGGCCAGAAAGCCGTCGAGCGCGCCGAAAAATTCGACAGCGACTTCGTGACCCAGATGATGTGCACCGTTCAGCCGGACGGCCTCGATCCATGCGACCTGCGGCTCAAGCATGGCGAGGCAGCCGTCCGGGACCTGATCGCCCAGCGAGTCCCGGTGTACGAGTTCGCCATCCGCAGCGAGCTTCGCAAGCACAATCTGGATACCAACGAAGGCCGCCTCGCGGCACTCGACGCCGCTGCGGCGATCGTCGGCCGCATCAAGGATTACGGCCTGCGGGACCGCTACGCGGTCAGCCTGGACCGGTGGCTCGGCATGATGGACGAGAGCTTCGTCCTGGCCCGGGTCCGCGCGCACAGCGCGCCGTCCCCGGCCCGGCCGCGCGGCCGCGGCGTGCCGAGCGGGGGGCCAGGCCGGCCGGACCAGGACGGCGGCCGGGCCCAGCCTGGCCAGCGCCAGCAGAACGGCAGCGGGCCACAGTGGGCGCCCGATCCGGCCTATGACCCGGAAGAGCCCGTGACCCAGGTGGAGCGGGAGGTGCTCAAGCTCGCGGTGCAGCGGCCCGCGCTGTGCGGGCCGGCCTTCGATGCGCTGGGCGCCGGGTGCTTCACCGCCCCGGTGCACGCCGCGGTGTTCGAGCTCATCGCGGGGTGCGGTGGCGCGGGCCGGGCAGGCGGCGGCCGGGAGTGGGCCGAGCGGCTGCGCGCCGCGGCACCCGACGACCTGGCCCGCGGGTTCGTGACCCGGCTGGCCGTGGAGCCCCTGCGAGTGCCGCGCTCGGACGGGGAGGCGGACGAGCGTTACGCCGAGGCGGTGCTGGCCCGCGTCGAGGAACTGTCCGTGAGCCGCGAGATCGCGCGGATCAAGTCGCGGCTGCAGCGGCTGAGCCCGGTGGACGAGACGGCCGCATACAACCGGATGTTCGGCGACCTGGTGTCCCTGGAGCAGCGCCGCAAGCTGCTATCGGAGCGGGCGGGCGGGGCGCTGTAGCCGCAGTGTGCACAAGTGATGCGGATCGCGTTACTAGCGCCAAGGTGACAATAATAGATCCGCGCAACTCCTGATTCCTGACGCACACTTGTCTGCATGACCCTTACGGTTCTGCCCCCCGCAGACCAGGTAACCGATCTCGTTGCTCGGGCCAGGGAACGCGGAACCGTCGCGATGGCCGACCTCACCGCCGCCTTCGATCGCTGCGATCTGCCCGCCGACGCCGTTGAGAGCGTGCTGCGGCTACTCGCGGACGAGGGCGTCGAGATCATTGAAGCCCCCCAGGAAGATCCGGACGACCTGCGGCGCGGCGTCAACGGCGAGGGGGCCAGGCGGGCGGTCACCGGTGACCTGGTCCGGATCTACCTGCGCGAGATCGGCCGTGTGCCGCTGCTCACCGCGCACGACGAGGTCGAACTGGCCAAGGCCATCGAGGCCGGCCTGTTCGCCGAGGAGAAGCTGCAGAGCGGCTATCCGCCCTCCGCGGGCGACACCCTGGGCTGCGGCGCCAAGCTGGCCGAACTCGCCCTGCTCGCGGCCGACGGGATGCAGGCCAAACAGCGGCTGATCGAGGCCAACCTGCGGCTGGTCGTGTCGATCGCCAAGCGGTATATCGGCCGCGGCCTGGTCTTCCTGGACCTGATCCAGGAGGGCAATCTCGGCCTGATCCGCGCGGTGGAGAAGTTCGACTACACCAAGGGCTACAAGTTCTCCACGTACGCGACCTGGTGGATCCGGCAGGCGATCACCCGCGCCATCGCGGACCAGGCGCGCACGATCCGGATCCCGGTGCACATGGTCGAGACGATCAACAAGATGGCCCGGATCCAGCGCCAGCTGCATCAAGACCTCGGCCGCGAGGCCACGCCGGACGAGATCGCGGTGGAGATGGGGCTGAGCCCCGACCGGGTCGCCGAGATCCAGCGGATCGCCCAGGAACCGGTCTCGCTGCAGTCGCCGATCGGCGAGGAGGACTCCGACCTGGGAGACTTCATCGAGGACGCCGACGCGGTGGTGCCCATGGAGGCGGCGGCGTTCATCATGCTGCAGGATCAGCTGGAACAGGTGCTGGACAACCTGACCATCCGCGAGCAGCGGATCATCCAGTTGCGGTTCGGGCTGACCGACGGGCACCCGCGGACTCTCGAAGAGGTCGGCCGGGAATTCGGCGTGACCCGCGAGCGCATCCGCCAGATCGAGTCCAAGACGCTGGCCAAACTCCGGCACCCGAGCCGGGCGCAGATGCTGCGCGAGTACCTGGCCTGACGCTGCCGCTCGTAACCAACGGCGCCGCCGCTCATTGCTAACGGCGCTGGTCTCGTTGCTAACGGCGCCGCCGATCGTTGCTAATGGCGCTGGCCTCGTTGCTAACGGCGCCGCCCCTTATTGCTAACGGCGCGGCCGCTCGTCACCAAGGGCGCGGCCGCTCCTTGCTTACGGCGCCTCTCGTTAAAAACCGCGCTGCCGCGCCGCCCGGTGCTCCCGGGCAGTTCGCCCGGTGCTCCCGGAGGCGGGCCCCGCCGCCACCTGGTGCCGGCAGAACTACTCGCGGGCGAACGAGCGGTCGTCCGCGCTGGCGTCCCCCCCGCCGCCGGACGCCTGCGCGTTCCCGTTGCGCTGCCGCAGGCCGGGAACGTGGTCAGCGACCTTCCCCTTGGCCTTCGGTATGCGCTCGTGCAGTTCGTCGGTGACCTTCTGCCTGGCCGTCTTGGCCAGGCCCGCCGCCTGAGCCTGGACCGCGCCGGCCGCCTGCTGTGCCGCCGGGCTCTCGGCCACGCGGTGGCCGATTCGCTTCATCTGCTCGTAGCGCTCGCGCCCGGCCCGTGTGCCGAGAACGAAGCCGACGGCCAGGCCGCCGAGGAATGTGATTCGGTACCGATGCATCTGGACCTCTCCCGAGCGAGTCATTCGCCAGTGCCGCGCGGCGCCTGTCCCCCCGCTATGCCGCTCGTCCCGCGCTTGGCTGACTTCCCGGTCATGCCCAGCCGAAACGCTGGTTATGCCCCGGGCCCCTTCCCTGCAGCAGGGCCCGGCCCCGGACCTTCGCCGGTACGCTACCCTTATGCCCGCGGCGCGGAACGGGCTGGAGCGACCGGCCCGCTCTGGCGCGGTCGCGATCCCGCGTAGCTCAATCGGCAGAGCGTCCGGCTGTTAACCGGCAGGTTATAGGTTCGAGTCCTATCGCGGGAGCTGCGCCGTCATGACCCCGGGCCCGCGTCAGGGTTCGGGGTTCTTGTTGTCTCACGGACTGCTCCCGTCCCTCATGATGATGGCCACGAGGTCGGCGGCCAGGTCCGCGACGGGACGCATCGCGTCGGCCACTAGGGCGGGCGACGACGCGGCGGGTGGCGACGCGGCGGGTGGCGACGCGGCGGGCGGCGACGCGGCGGGCGGCGCGTGCCTGCTAATGGCGGATCAGGCTAATGGCGGACCAGGACGCTGACGATGAGCAGCGCCCCGAAAACCAGGCCGATCGCGATGAGCCCGCTGCGCATGCGCGTCTTGCGGTAACCCGAGATACGGCCGTGCGTGGTCTTGATGTCCCCGTGCGCGGCGTGCGCACGATTGGCGTGCCAGCCCAGGATGCAGCCGACCACCAGAACGATTAAGGCTAGCCCGAAGGCTACCGCTGACCCCATTGACCGTGCCCCTCCCCGGCCGCCCGCCTCCCTGATGATGCCCGAATGCTGATGCCTGTACCAGCAGAAACGCCGTTCAGTTTGCGCTGCCTCGGTGGCCAGGACGGCTAGCGCGGGGGCGGGCCAGGCAGCGTCCGGCCTGCTGGCAGGATTGAGGCGACCGTTGAACCGACCGGCTACCCCATAGGGAGAGAGCGCATGAACGAGGCGCTGATCGCGGAGACCATCAGCATCACCGGGCATGGCGGCCACGAGATCGAGGCCTACCTCGCCCGGCCGCTCGGGCGGGACTCATTCGGCAGCGTCGTGGTGATCCACCACATGCCCGGCTACGACTCGTCCACGATGGAAATCACCAGGAAGTTCGCCGCCCACGGTTACGCCGCGCTGATGCCGAACCTGTATCACCGCGACGCTCCCGGGGCCAGCCCGGACGACGCCGCCGCCACGGCGCGCGCCAAGGGCGGCGTTCCGGACGAGCGCCTGGTCGGTGACGTCAGCGGCGCGGCTGACCATCTGCGGGCGCTGGAAGGCAGCAACGGGAAGGTGGGCGTGATCGGCTACTGCTCGGGCGGCCGCCAGTCGTTCCTGGCCGCGTGCAGCCTGCCGCTGGACGCGGCGGTGGACTGCTACGGCGCGTTCATCGTCGGCAAGCCGCCGGAGGGGATGCCGCTGAAGGTCGGCCCGATCGTCGACTTGGCGCCCAACCTGTCCTGCCCGCTGCTCGGCCTGTTCGGCGCCGATGACCAGTACCCGTCGCCCGAGCAGGTCGACGAGCTGGACAAGGCCCTGATCGAGGCGGGCAAGGCGCACGAGTTCCACAGCTATGAGGGCGCCGGGCACGCGTTCTTCTCCGTGGACCGGCCCGCCTACCGGCCGGAGGCCGCCACCGACGGCTGGCGGAAGATCTGGGACTTCTTCGGCCGTAACCTGGCCGGTTGAGGAGGCTGACATGTGCACGTACCTGACCGAGAAGATCACGGTGGCGGGGAGCGGCAAGGGCGCGGCGGGCTGGTTCACGCTCACCGACGCGACCGTGTACCTGGATCACCCCCAGCACGCCCCGGCCGAGCACACCCTCAACATCGACTTCCTCAACCCGGCGAACGGGCCCTCCGCGCGGGTCGCGGTCGAGCTGACCGCCGAGTCGGCCCGGGCGCTGGCCCGGGCGATCGAGGCGACGCTCGAATCGGCCCCGCCCGGCCTGGCCTGAACCCGGGCCCTCTGGTTCGCGGTGAACTGTCGGTGGCGCATGCCAGGATCGGTTCATAACGGGTCGGGAAGAGGCGGTGGCTATGAGGTTCCGGGTCGGGCGCGAGGTGTTCGGCGAGGCGGTGGCGTGGGTCGCGCGGGCCCTGCCGTCACGTCCGGTGGTCCCGGTGCTGTCCGGGCTGCTGCTGCAGGCCGACGAGGAGGACGGCCTGACGCTGTCCTGCTTCGACTATGAGATCTCCGCCCGGGTGCGGATAGCGGCGGACGTCAAGGAGCCCGGGTCGGCCCTGGTCCCGGGCCGCCTGCTGGCTGACATCACCCGCAGCCTGCCCGCGGTGGACGTCGAGGTCGCCACCGAGGCCGACCTGGTCGGCCTGACTTGCGGCAGCGCGGAGTTCGGGCTGGTCTCGCTGCCGGTGACGGAGTACCCGGCGCTGCCGGACCTGCCCCCGACTGCGGGGACGGTGGACGGCGGCGTCCTGGCCGTGGCCGCGGCCCAGGTCGTCCCGGCGGCGAGCCGTGACGACACGCTGCCCATGCTGACCGCCGTCTGCCTGGATATCGCCGGCGAGACGCTGACACTGGCCGCCACGGACCGGTACCGGATGGCGGTCAGGGACGTGCGCTGGGATCCGGCGGTGCGGGGCCTGCGGGCGGCCGCGATGGTCCCGGCCCGGACGCTGGCCGACGTGGCGAAGACCATGGCGGCCGGGGTGCCGGTGACCGTGGCGTTCGGCGTCGGCGACCAGGACGGCGGGAGGGAGCCGGCCGCCGGCCGCGCGCCGCGGGACCCGCGGGCTGCGGACGGGGTGATCAGCTTCGAGGGCGGGGACCGGAGGCTGACCGCCCGGCTGATCGGCGGCGAGTTCATCAAGTACCAGTCCAGGTTCCCGGCCGAGTTCGGCTCCCGGGCCCTGGTGCCGGCGGGTCCGTTCACCGAGGCGGTGCGCCGGGTTTCGCTGGTCGCCGAGCGGGCCACGCCGGTGCGGCTGACCTTCGGCGCGGGGAACGTCGTCATCGAGGCGCAGACCGACGGGCGGGCCCGGGCGACGGAGACCGTGCCGGCCGACTTCGAGGGGGGCGAGCGGACCATCTCGTTCAGCCCGCACTATCTTCTGGACGGCCTGGCCGCCGCGGCGGTCGCCGTCACGGCCAGGCCGCCGGCGACACCGCGCGATGAAGAGGACGCGCCGGCGGCCGATCCCGGGCAGATCAGGCTCGAGTTCACCACGGCGGCCAAGCCCGCGCTGATCACCTGGGCCGCGGACGAGGGGCTGGACTCATCCGGCCAGGGGCCCGCGTTCCGCTACCTGGTCGTCCCGCTGCGAGTGCCGGCCCCGGCGTGACCGGTGTCATCCGGCGGGCTCGCCGGTCACTGCGCTGACCAAAACCGGGGCGAGAATGGGACGGACACCGGAGCCGGAGCCAGACCGGGGTCCAGGATGGCCGTGTGGATGTGCTGGGCTCGGCTGACCCCCGGTTCGGCGCCGTGCGGGACTGCTTCGCCGAGGTGCTCGCCGCGCAGTCGGGCACCGGGGCCGCGTTCGCGGCCTGGTCCGGCGGCCGGCCAGTGGTTGACCTGTGGGGCGGTCACGCCGACCGGCTCCGGCGCCGGCCGTGGGCGGCCGACAGCCTGGTTCAGCCTTACTCGGTCAGCAAGCCGTTCGCCGCCGTGTGCGCGCTGCGCCTGGTCGAGGACGGCCGGCTCGACCTGGACGCGCCCGTGCGGCGGTACTGGCCCGGGTTCCGCGCCCCGGCGACGGTCCGGCACGTGCTGTCGCACCAGGCCGGGGTGGTGAAGCTCGACCGGCCCGCGCCGACCGCGGCCTTCTACGACTGGGATCACCTCTGCGGTCTGCTCGCGGTGCAGGAACCGTCCTGGGTGCCCGGGACCGCACACGGCGAATCGGCCCTGTTCTACGGGCACCTGGTCGGTGAGCTGATCCGCCGGGTGGACGGCCGGAGCGTGGGCCGGTTCCTGCGGGAGGAGATCTGCGGGCCGAGCGGGCTGGACTTCGCCTTCGGCCTGAGCCCCGCGCAGCGGGCTCGCGCGGTGGACATCACCGGGCTTGACGACGCGTTCCGTGACGACAACGCCTCCGGCCGCCCCGCCCTCTACCGGCAGGCCCTATCCAACCCGCCGGGAGCGCAGCAGGACGAGGTGGTCAACAGCGCCGCCTGGCGCGCGGCGGAGATCCCAGCCATCAACGGCCACGGCACGGCCCGGGCGGTGGCCGGTTTCTATCACGCCCTGGTCGCGGGCCGCCTGCTCGGTGCCGGGATGCTCGCCGAGGCGATCACCCCGCAAAGCACCGGCCTGGACCTGGTGTTCGGGCAGCACAACACGTGGGGGCTCGGCTTCGGGATCGACGACGAGGGTTACGGGATGGGCGGGCTGGGCGGAAGCTACGGCGGGCCAGCACGCTCGGCGGCTACACGATCGGATTCGTCACTGGCAGCGCCGGAAGTCACGACCGGGCCGGCGCGCTGGAGAACACCTTGCGCGAATGTCTCGGTCTCCCGCCGATCCCGGACTCCGTGTAGCAGGGTCACGGCGGACGGGCCAGGAGGGTGGCGCCGCGGGCGGGTTGGGACTAGAGCAGCGGGCGGGCAGGAGCGGCGAGCGGGAACGGCGAGCAGGAACGGCGGGCGGCGGCGCTACCAGCGGCGGGTCGACCGGCTGCGCCCGCCGCGCGGGTAACCGCCCACCCGGCCCGCGCCGAATACCCGGCGCAGCAGCGCGCGGACCCCGGCGAAGATGGCCAGGAAGATGGCCAGCTTGCCCGGCCAGGGAAAGACCCGCAGGTTCATTTCGAACAGGATCAGCCAGGCGCCGATCGCCGCGATGATCACTGGGAAAAAGCCGAACCGCGACCGGCCCCGGCCATAGCCCGACTGGTAGTCCTCCCGGCCGGAGCCGGCGGAGACCAGCGGCAGGGGTGCCGAGGGCGCGGTGGCGTGCGGGAGATCATGGGTGATCTGGCTCAGCTGGCGCTGGGTGGTCGACTTGAACACCGCGTCGAGGCGCTCGTTGAACTCATCCAGGGTCAGCCTGCCCTGAGCATAGTGCTCGCGCAGGCCAGTCGCTGCCGCCTCACGCTCGGCATCCCCGATGCGAAGGTCTGGTCCTGTCGCCATGTGCGCCTCCGTCTTGTTAGCAAGACGATATATCTCGTCGGGGGCGTCGGCAAGTCGCGGGCTCGGTTGAGTAGGCGCGGTCGCCGAGGGGCGGCGGCCGGGTGGCCCGGGTGGCGGGCGGCGGCCCGGGGTGGAGGCAGGCGGCCGGGCGGCCGGGTGGCGGGCGGCGGCCCGGGGTGGAGGCAGGCGGCCGGGTGGCCCGGGTGGCGGGCCGGCGGCCCGGGGTGGAGGCAGGCGGCCGGGTGGCCCGGGTGGCGGGCCGGGGGTCAGTTCAGGAAGTAGCTGCTGCCGCCGCTTTCCGGGTTCGTGACCTCGGCCTCGACCGATATCGTGCCGCCCTTGGCGAACACCAGCGTGAGCGTGATCTGGGTGCCGCCCTTCATCGGGCCGGCCCCGGTGATCAGCAGGTGGGAGCCGTCCGGGGACAGCCGCAGCAGGGATTGACCGGGGATGCCGATGTCCGGCACGGTCTTCATCATGGTGCCGCCGGGATGGACCGGCTGACGGAACGTGACCCGCCCGCCGACGCTGGTCCGGGCGGAGGTGAGGCGGTCGGCCGGGCCGTTGTTGCGGATCACCAGGTAGGCCGTGGTGGTGGCGCCGGAGGACGGTACCTCGACGTAGGCCGTCCCGAGCTGGATCGACGGTGCGGCGGCGGCCTGCTGCGCGCAGCCGGCCAGGGCCGCGGCGCCGGCGATCAGCACGCAGGCGACGGCGGCGGCCCGCAGCGCCGCCCGGGCCCGGCTCGCCCGCGGCGGCCGGCCGGAGGTGCCTGGCCGGCCCGGTCGTTGCGGCATGATCCTGCTTCCCGTCTGGTCTGGCGTTGCCATGGTCTCACGGGCCAGCCGGCCGTCACCGGCCGGCTGGCCGCTGCCTCGAGCGTATCCGGCGCCGGGCTCACGAGTACGCGCGGAACGCGGGCCAGTCCCGCGCCCAGCTGCCCTTGAGCCCGGTGGCCAGGTAGATCTGGGTGCCCTGCTCGTCGTCGCTGACGCCGAGTCCGTTGGAGAACGTGGCGACCAGCCGGACATGAGCGAACTCACGGCGCAGGAACGCCGGGTCCAGGTTGACCGCGATCGCGGCCGAGTCGGCCGCGGGCGGCGGGCCCCAGAGCCAGAAATTGTTGTGGCCGCTGTAGACCTGCGGCAGGCCCAGCCCGGGCCCGTACCGGTCGATCGCGCCGGCCTCGCCGTAGTTGCCGGCCAGGATCGTCGTCTGGCGCCGCTGCGCGGCCGGCAGCGCCTGGTATTCGCGCGCGACCAGCCCGGCCAGCTTCGGCCAGGCGATCTCCTCGCCGAGATCGTAGTTGATCTTCTGCAGCGGCACCGTGTGCAGCACCCGCGCGGGCAGCAGCGGGATCGCTACCGGCGCGCCGACCGCGCCGCAGGCCAGCATGACCGCGGCCATCACCGCGGCCGGGCTGATCCGGGAAGCCAGCGGCCGGCGGGCGGCCAGCCAGCGCTCGAGCGGAACCGTGCCCGCCGCGAGCAGGAACGTGAACGCACCGCCCGGGTAGTACGCCTTGCCGCCCAGCGCGAACTGCAGCAGGATCACGCCGACGCAGGCGATCGCGACCGGGCGGAACGGGCGGGCCTGCGCGCTGCGCAGCGACCATACCGCCCCGGTCACCCAGACCGGCGTCAGGGCCACCCCGGTGAAGAACAGCTGCGCCGCCCAGTAGGTGGCCCGGTTGTGCCCGGCCGCGGTCTGCAGGGAGCGGAACACCGCCAGGCTCGGCCAGCCGTGCGCGGCCTGCCAGATGAGGTCGGGAGCGGCCAGCGCCAGGGCGATCAGGCCGCCGATCAGCAGGTAACGGCTGCGCAGCAGGCGGCGGGCGTCGGTCACGGCCAGGCCGGCCAGCAGCGCGGCGACCAGGAAGGCGATGTTCCACTTGGCCTCGCTGGCCACCCCGACGCAGGCCCCGATCGCGAGCCACCAGCGCGGATCGCCGCTGGCCAGCAGCCGCAGCACGAGCAGCAGTGTCACGGCCCAGAACACGAAGTCCGGCGTGGTCGTGGTCAGCTCGTGCATCGCGCCGAGGTACTCGGAGCAGGTGGCGGCGGCGAGCGCGGCGAGCAGCTGGCCGGCCCGGCCGGCGCCGAGCTGGCGGCTCATCGCCGCGGTCAGGAACACGAGCGCGACGAGGCCGAGCGCGGGCACCACCCGCAGCCCGACCAGCGTGTTGCCGCTGGCGAGCGCGGAGAACCGGGCCAGCACCGGGGTGAGCGGCGGCTGGTCCACGTAGCCGAAGGCCAGGTGCTGGCCGGCCGCGAGGAAGTACAGCTCATCGCGGACGTAGCCGTAGCGGCCGCTGACGGCCATCTCCACGCCGAACGCCGCGGCGGCGATGAGGGCGATCCCGAGCCAGGGCGGGCGCGCGCCGGCGGCAGACCGCCCGGACCCGGACGCGCCGGCGGCGGCGGGTCGCGCGGGCCCGGACGCGCCGGCGACGGCAGGCCGCGCGGGCCCGGACGCGCCGGCGGCGGCGGGTCGCTCGGGCCCGGACGCGCCGGCGGCGGAGAAGGGGACGGGGACGGGGGTTGCGGGCGGGCGCCGGGCCCAGCTGGTCATGTTCATAACCTCAGCGTGACGCCGCGGGGCAGCCCGGCACATCGAGCGCGCGGGCGATTGCCGGGCTCCGCCGCGGGCATGAGCACGGCGCCCGGTGGCGGCGCCGGCTACCCCTCGAGGCGGAGAGGCCGGTTCATCCCCGCGGGCGATCCCGGCCCGCGCCGCCGCGGCTTACGATCAGGTCGTGACCAGGCTGGCCGGACGAGTGGCCGGGCTGCCGCAGGATCTGGCGGCCCGGGTCGCGGCGCTGCCGCCCCGGCGCCAGGAGCAGATCGGCGACCTGGCGCTGGCCCTGGCGCTCGCCGCCGTCGGCGTGCTCTCCGTGCTGCCCTACGGGGCGCAGCAGCATCCGCTGTGGCTCGCCCTGACGCTGGTGGTGGCCGAGGCCGTCCCGCTGGCCTGGCGCCGGGCCTGGCCCGTCCCGGTGATGATCGTCAGCGGTGTCGCCCGGGTCGCCTACGACCAGATCGGCTTCACGTTCGCGCCGTTCCCGCTGGCGACCGCGATCGCCTTCTACACCGTCATCGACCGCAGCGCGCCGCTGTGGCGCTGGATCACGGTCGCCGGGGTGGCCACCGGCGTGACGATCTCGCTGGCCGCGCCCGGCCACAACGAGCCGTACGACGGCATCTTCCAGGCCCTGATCTTCCTGGCCGCGTGGGTGGCCGGGGTGCTCAGCCGCACCAAGCGGGCCAGCCTGCTGGCCGCGCAGGGCCGGGCCGACCGGGCCGAGGCCGAGGTCGACCGGCAGGCCGCGCGCGCCGCCGCCGCCGAGCGCACCCGGATCGCCCGCGAGCTGCACGACGTCGTCGCGCACCACGTCAGCCTGATGGCGGTGCAGGCCGAGGCGGCGACGTCGCTGCTGCCCGGCCGGCCGAGGCCCAGGGCTCGGTGGACATCATCGCCACCACGGCCCGGCAGGCGCTCACCGAGCTGCGCCGGCTGCTCGGCGTGCTGCGCAACCCGTCCGAGCAGCTCGAGACGGCGCCGACGGCGTCGCTGCGGGATCTCGGCGACGTGCTCGACCAGGTGCGCGGCACCGGGCTTCCGGTCGACTTCGAGGTCGTGGGCACGCCGGGCCCGCTGCCGCCCGGGGTGGACCTGACCGCGTACCGGATCGTGCAGGAGGCGCTGACCAACACGATCCGGCACTCCCGGGCCGTCCGGGCCGCGGTCACCCTGCGCTACGAGCCCGGGTACGTGACCGTGCGCGTCGCCGACTGCGGGCGGCGGCTGGACGGGGCGCCGGGCGTGAACGGCAGCGCGCCGCCGGGGTCGCCGCTGGCCGGGGCCGGGCTCGGCCTGGCCGGGATCACCGAGCGGGTCGCCTCGTGCGGCGGCAACCTCACGGTCGGCCCGACCCCCGCCGGCGGCTTTGCCGTCACCGCCCGGCTGCCGGCGCGATGAGCGCCCCGGCCGCCCCGGCGCCGATCCGGGTGCTCGTCGTCGACGACCAGGAACTGGTGCGCGCGGGGTTCTGCGTCATCCTCGACGCCGCCGACGGCATCACCGTCGTCGGCGAGGCCGGCGACGGCCGGGCGGCGGTGGCCGCGGCGGCGGACGGCCATCCCGACGTGGTGCTGATGGACATCCGCATGCCCGGGATGGACGGCCTGGAGGCCACCCGGCTGATCACCCGGGAGGCGCCGGACGCGCCGAAGGTGGTCATGCTGACCACCTTCGACCTCGACGACTACGTCTACGAGGCGCTGCGCGCGGGCGCCAGCGGCTTCCTGCTGAAGGACTCGCCCCGCCATGATCTGATCGCCGCGATCCGGGCGGCTGCGGCCGGCGACGCGCTGCTAGCCCCGTCGGTGACCCGGCGCCTGATCGAGGCGTTCGCGCGCCGGCCGCCGGAGGCGGCGCCGTCGCCGTCCCGGCTCGCCTCGCTGACCGCGCGCGAGCAGGACGTGCTGCTGCAGCTCGCCCGGGGCCGCAGCAACGCCGAGATCGCGCTGACCCTGTTCGTCAGCGAGGCGACCGTCAAGACCCACGTCGGCAACGTGCTGGCCAAGCTGGGCCTGCGGGACCGGGTGCAGGCCGTGATCCTCGCCTACGAGACCGGCCTGGTCGTGCCGGGCGACCTGTCGGGCTGAGCGTCCCGGCGGTCAGCCACGGTCCACGGCGGTGCCGAGCAGGCCCAGCGGCGGGGAGCCGAGGGCCAGCAGGGCGGCGTGGAATCGCGGCAGCGAGAAGCCCGCGCCCCACTCCTTCCTGGCCCGCTCGCGCAGGTTCATGATCTCCAGCTTGCCCCAGGTGTAGCGGCCGTAGGTCGGGTCGAACGTGGCCCGGCGGGCCTCGGACAGGGCCGCCGGGCCGGACAGGTGGGTGTACGCCTCGAACCGGCGGGCCCCCTCCTCGACCGTCATCCCGGCCGTGTGCACGCCGATCGCGCAGGCCAGGCGGGTGACCCGGACCAGCGCCTCCAGCCAGACGCCGATCGCGAACCGGGGATCGTCGGCGCAGAACCCCTCTTCGACGCAGAGTTCCTCGGCGTAGTGCGCCCAGCCCTCGACGAAGGCCTCGGAGTGCAGGGTGCGGCGGACCGCGGTCGGGGCCCGGCGGATGGCCCGGCCGTGCGAGAAGTGCCCGGGCGCGACCTCATGCACGGTGATGCTCGGCAGCGTGGTCACGCTGAACACCTGCAGCCACTCCTCGGCCTCCGGCTCCGGCCAGGATTGTTCCGGCGGCGTGATGTGGTACCAGGACGGCGCGTCCGGCTCGCCCGGCGCGGCCGGGGACATCATCGCCATCGCCCAGCGCCGCGACTCGGGCGCCAGCCCGACCCGGCACTCGCCGTCCTGGTAGGGCACGAGGTCCCGGTCCCGGGTGAACGCGATGGCCAGCTCGGTCCACCGCCGCGCGGCGGGAATCACGCCGTCGGCGTCCGGGTGGTCACGGACCAGTTCCCGGGCCACCTCCAGCGCCGGCCGGTCCGGATCGACGCGCGCGCAGCTCTCGGCGAGCAGGGCGGTGAGCCGGTCCCGTTCGGCGTCGGCCCGCTCGCTGAGCCGGCCCAGGTCGACCGGCAGTCCCTCGTGACTGCTCATGATCGCCGACAGCGCCGCCGGGCCGAGCGCGGCGTCCGGGTCGCCCTCGGCGGCCACCCGGCCGATGTGCTCAACCAGCCGGGCATGCGCAGCCAGCGCCGCCTGGCGGATCCGCTCGTCGGCGCGCGCGGGGACGCCAGCGGCCAGCCCGGCGATGCCGTCCGCCAGGGCCGCCGCGACCGGCGCGCTGACCTGGTCCAGGGTCGCGATCGCGACGGCGATCGCGACCGGCCAGCGGGCGAGGTGCGCGGCCCGGGCCTCGTCGCGCTGCTGCGCCGGGGCGTAGTCCCGGTCGTAGCAGGCCAGCTCGAGCGCGGCCAGGTGCAGGATCGGGTTGCGGCGGTGCATCTCGACGTCGCCCAGCCAGACCCGGGTGGCGTGCTCGGCGATGGCCAGGTGCGCCTCGTCGTGCGGGTCGTCGAGCCGCTCGCCGCGCGCCGCGGCCTCGGCCAGCGCGGCGAGCCCGGCCCGGACCCCGGGCCCGGACAGGTCCTGGATCATGCCGTCGTACTCGTGCCGCCCGCTGAACTCGCGGATCTCGGCCACGGCCAGGTCGCAGACGCGGCGCAGCCGCGGAGTCAGATCGTCCATGTCGGAACGCTACCGGCTGGCGCGGCCGGCGTGCGCGGCCACCGCGGCGCGCGGCGGTGCGTGACGGACGGTAAAAGGACGGTCTGGCTACGGTCCGGTGGCGCCCGGCTGGGTGGCCTGTACGCTCAGGATCTGCTTCGGCTTCGAGCAGGCCCGGGCGGTGAAGCCGACGTAGACCGGCGCGGTCTGGTTGGGCGGGTAGATCTTCAGCCAGCGCGCGGTGACCAGGCCGCAGTCGGCCGGCGGGTAGTTCTCGGCGTCGACGACCTGAAGCTCGGCGTGCGCGACCTGGCCGGGGGCCAGCGTGATCAGTTGCCTGGGGACGGCCGGGTTCCTGGTCGCGGCCGGGCCGATCTGGCCGCCGCCCGGCGCGGTGACGAACGAGACGCCCGGGTAGCCGTACAGCGTGCAGGCGGCCCCGGAGGCGTTGGCGAACTGGACCGGGTAGTAGCTGCTGCCCGCGGCGGCGTTGCCGCTGCCGGCCGGCACCGCGACCTTCAGCGCGGAGGTCGCGCACGGCGCGGGACCGGCCGCCGTCGCGGTCGCCGAAGGGCTGACCGAGACCGCCGGCCCGCCCGGATTGACCGACTGGCTGGGGGCCGGGGTGGCCGTGGGCGAGGCCGCCGGGCTGCTCGCGGACCCGCAGGCGGCGGCCAGGGCGGCCGAGCAGGCCAGGGCGGCGGCGGCCAGGCCAGCCCGGCCAGCCCGGGCGGCCCGGGCGGCCCGGGCGGATGATGTCGTCACTGGTACCTCCGGCACGTGGCGCGGCGCGCGATGCAGTTATGACGCAGGTCGGGGCGCCCTGGTTGCGCCCGGACCGGTCCGGCGCATATCACGGTAGGGACACCCCAGACCCGCACCCCGGTGGAGGCGCTTGTGCCCGGCACTTCTTCGTTCACGACCAGGCCGCAGCTGGCCGGAACGTTCGGCATGGTGGCATCGACTCACTGGCTCGCCTCGGCGGCCGGCCTGGCGGTGCTGGAGAAGGGGGGCAACGCGTTCGACGCCGCGGTGGCGACCGGCCTGGTGCTGCAGGTAGTCGAGCCGCACCTGAACGGGCCGGGGGGCGAGGTCCCGGTGATCGGGTTCGACGCGGCGCGGGGCGAGACCTTCGTCCTGGACGGGCAGGGCGTCGCGCCGGCGGCGGCGACGCTGGACGCGTTCGCCGCGCTCGGCCTGGACCTGGTGCCCGGCACCGGCCTGCTCCCGGCCGTGGTCCCGGGCGCGTTCGGGGCCTGGATGCTGCTGCTGGCGCGGCACGGCCGGATGCGGCTGCGGGACGTGATGCAGTACGCGATCGGCTATGCCCGCGACGGCTACCCGATGCTGGCCACGGCGAGCGCCGCGGTGGCCTCGGTGGCCGACACGTTCCGGGAGCACTGGCCCAGTTCCGCCGAGGTGTACCTGCGGGGCGGCGCGGGCGCGGGCCCGGCCCCGGGGGAGCGGTTCGCCAACCCCGGCCTGGCCGCCGCCTACGCCCGGATCCTGGACGAGGCCGAGGCCGCGTCGTCCGGCCGGGAGGCGCAGATCGAGGCCGCGCGGGTGGCGTTCTACGAGGGGTTCGTGGCCGAGGCGATCGCCCGGTTCACCGAGCGCGCCGAGGTGATGGACGTCACCGGGCAGCGCCACCGGGGCCTGCTGACCGGCTCGGACCTGGCCGGCTGGCGGGCGTCGGTCGAGGCCCCGGTCACCCGGGACTATCACGGCCTGACCGTGTGCAAGACCGGGCCGTGGGGGCAGGGCCCGGTGTTCCTGCAGCAGCTGGCGCTGCTGGACGGCTTCGACCTGGCCGCGATGGGGCCCGGCAGCGCGGACCTCATCCACACGGTCACCGAGTGCGCCAAGCTCGCGTTCGCCGACCGCGAGGCCTGGTACGGGGACCCGCGCCACAGCGACGTGCCGCTGGCCGGGCTGCTGTCGGCCGGGTACGCGGCGCGGCGGCGGGGCCTGGTGGGCGACGCCGCCTCGGGCGACCTGGTCCCAGGGATGCCCGGCGGCGCCGAGCCGCGGCTGCCCGGGTACGCGCTGGCCGCGTTCGGCGGGGCGGACCCGGGCCGGTTCGCGGCGGACGGCGGCGCGCGCGGTCACGGCGTGGGCGAGCCGACGGTGGCGGTGTCCGCCCCCGAGCTGGGGCCGGGGGACACCTGCCACCTGGACGTGGCGGACTCGTCCGGCAACGTGGTGACGGCGACGCCGAGCGGCGGCTGGCTGCAGAGCTCGCCGGTCATTCCCGGGCTGGGATTCTGCCTGAGCACCCGCGGGCAGATGTTCTCGCTCACTCCCGGGCTGGCCAGCAGCCTGGCGCCGGGCCGGCGGCCCCGGACCACGCTGTCGCCGAGCCTGGCGCTGCGCGGCGGCGAGCCGTACCTGGCGTTCGGGACCCCCGGCGGGGACCAGCAGGATCAGTGGACGCTCGGGTTCTTCCTCAACCACGTGCTGTTCGGCATGAACCTGCAGGAGGCGATCGACGCGCCCGCGTTCTCCACCGACCATTTCCCCTCGTCGTTCTACCCGCGCGGGTCGGTGCCGCGGTCGCTGGCCGTGGAGTCCAGGGTCGGCGCGCCCGTGATCGGGGAGCTGCGGCGCCGCGGGCACGAGGTGACGGTGATGCCGCCGTGGTCGCTCGGCCGGGTCAGCGCGGTCGCGCGCGACCGCCGGTTCCTGTACGCGGGCGCGAACCCGCGCGGCATGCAGGGCTACGCGGTCGGCCGGTAGGTCATCCCGGGTCACCGGGCCGGGCGAGGCCGGCCACGGCGACCGCGGCCAGCGCCGCGAGCACCGCCATCAGGTCGGCGGCGGTCCCGGTCGCGGCGGGCAGCGTGGCCGCGCCGGCCGCCAGGGCCAGCAGCCCGAGCCCGGCGGCGATCAGCGGGGCCTGCGGGCGGAGCACGGCCAGCCCGGCCCGGGACTCGGCCAGGTGCACGGCGAACAGGTAGGCCAGCAGCGCCGCGCCGAGCAGGCCGGTGTGCCAGGGCCGGGACCGGTGCAGCACCTCGAGCACGAGCACCGCGATGACCATGCCCTCCGCCCACGGCAGATCGCGGGCCAGGTCGGCCAGGGCGTGCCCGGCCCGCTCGACCGGGTTGCCGAACAGGGCCCGCTCGCCCGGCTCGGGGCCGAGCGCGAGCCGGGCGGCGGCCGCGACGGCGCACACGATCGCGGCGGCCAGCAGCGCGCCGCCGGCGGCGCCGGTGCCTGATAGCGGGCTGGCCGACCAGGCCACGCACCCGAGAGCCAGCAGGGCCGCCGCGGCGGCGGCCCGGGCGGGCGGGGTGATCGTCACCGGTGGCTCACCATCACTCGGCGGGTGAACGGCGCGAGCGGCTCGTCCAGGCTCTGCTCGCCGTCCCAGCGCACGAGCGGGATCCCGAGCTCGCGCAGCGAGAACCTGATCGCCTGCTGCTCCATCCGCCAGATCCGGCGGGCGAGCCCGCTCAGGCTGTCGCTGCCGCCGGCCGGCTCGGTGTTCAGCACGTCGATGATCAGGATGGAGAAACCCCGCTCGCGCAGGTCCCGGAGCGTCTCGACCAGCCGCCGGTCGAGCAGCGGGGTGAACACCAGGATCAGCGCGCCGGGCGGCAGGGCGGCCCGCGGCAGCCGGGTGATCCCCGCCGGCCGCCGCAGCGGATCGGCCTGCCGGGCTCGCCAGCATCAGGTCCATGATCCGGTAGTAGTGGCGGGTGCCGAGGCCGGGGGAGAGCCAGCGCACCCCGCGCTGGTAGACGACCAGGCCGACGCGGTCCCTGACCGCCAGGTAGGCGCGGGCCGCCGCGGCCGCGCCGCGCAGCGCGAGATCGACCGGGGCGGAACCCGGCTCGCCCACGTCGGAGCTGGCATCGGCGATGATGACGACGTTCTGGGTGCGCTCGGCCGCGAACATGTTCAGCTGCAGCCGCCCGCGCCGGGTGGTGGCCGGCCAGTTGATCCGGCGCTGCCGGTCGCCGGGCGCGAACTCGCGCACGCCGGTGAACTCCAGCCCTTCCCCGGGTGAGCGGGACGGGTGCTCGCCGAGACGGCTCGGCAGCCGGCTGAGCACCACCCGGGTCTGCTGCGCCGGGGGCCGAGGGTAGCAGTCCACCGTCGGCAGCTCGACCGAGGCGTGCCCCTCGGTCAGCCGCCACCGGTCCCGGAGCGTGATCTCCAGCGCGCCGAGGCTCCGGCGCCCCGAGCGGGTCACCCGCAGCGGCAGGCGTGACCCTTCCCCGGGCGGGGATCGCGATGAGGCCGATCCCGACCAGGTAGGTGAGCAGCACGCGCAGCCGGGCGGCGATGAGCGCGTCGCGCGGCGCGCGGGAGTGCCGGATGGCCAGCGCGATCATCAGGCCGGCCAGCACCGCCTCGAGCACGATCCCGACCGGCAGGCCGTCATGGCGGAACGGCCCGTCGAGCGCGGGCGCGGTCAGGTCGCCGCGGAGGCCGAACGCGACCAGGGCCAGCAGGGCGGCGGCCAGCCCGAGGCGTCCCGGGTGCCCTCCGGCGGCTACGCCGCGCCTGCCGGCGCCGGTCGGCTGGCCCTGCTGCGACATGCCGCAAACCATACCCATCCGCCGCCGCGGCCCGGCCGTCGGCGGAACCGGCCGCACAAGCGCCGGCCTAGCGCTGCGGGATGACAGAAAGATCAGCCTTGCGGGTGACGACAGGAGGCCCGGCGCGGGTCACCCTGGGAGCGCGGCCCGGACCGGCGGCGCGCTGTGTCGCCCGCCCGGGGCCCGCGCCACCCTGGCGGGAGCCGGGCGGCCCAATCCGACAAAAATGTGAGGCGCAGGCACGTGAGCGGCCAGTCATCGTCGCTGGCGGCCCCCCCGCAGCGGGAACCCGGCCCGCCGGGGGCGGCGGTCATCGAGACCATCGCGCTGACCAAGCGCTACCCGGGCCCGGTCACCGCGCTCGACGGGCTGACCGTGACGGTCGAGGCCGGCATCACCGGCCTGGTCGGCGCCAACGGCGCGGGCAAGTCGACCTTAATCAAGATCCTGCTCGGCCTGCTGGCGCCCACCAGCGGGCAGGCGAGGGTGCTGGGCGGCGACTGCGTGCGCGACGGCGAGCGGATCCGGGGGCTGACCGGATACATGCCCGAGCATGACTGCCTGCCGCCGGACGTCACCGCCACCGAGTTCGTCACCCACCTCGGCCGGATGTCCGGGCTGCCGCCCACCGCGGCCAAGGAGCGGGCCGCCGAGTCGCTGCGCCACGTCGGGCTGTACGAGGAGCGCTACCGGCAGATCGGGACCTACTCGACCGGGATGAAGCAGCGGGTCAAGCTGGCCCAGGCGCTGGTCGGCGACCCCCGGCTGCTGCTGCTCGACGAGCCGACCGTCGGGCTCGACCCGGCGGGGCGCACCTCGATGCTGGAGCTGATCGCCCGGGTCGGCGCCGAGTTCGGCATCTCCATCCTGGTCGCCTCGCACCTGCTCGGCGAGATCGAGCGGATCTGCGATCAGCTGGTGGCGATCGACGCGGGCCGGCTGCTGCGCGCCGACACGATCACCAGCATGACCCAAGCCAGCCAGGTCCTGCTGGTCGAGGTCGACGAGGGCGCCGACCAGCTGCTGGCCGAGCTCGGCCGGCGCGGCCTCGAGCCGAGGCCGTACCAGCGGGCGGTGCTGGTGCGCCTCGACGGCGACGAGACCTACGACGCGGTCCGGGACGCGGTCGCCGATCTCGGCCTGCCGCTCAACCGGCTGGAGCAGCGGCGCCGCCGGGTGGAGGAACTGTTCCGGGACGAGCAGCCGGAGGTGTCCGGTGTCCGCTGAGCACGAGGTCATCGGGGGGCCCGCCCGCCCGGCCGGCGCCGAGACCGGGGTCATCCACGACATCGGGTACCGCCGGTACACCGGGCGGCGGCTGGGCCGGGTCCAGATCGTCCGCGCCCTGTACTGGCACAGCCTGCGCTCGGCGTTCGGCATCGGGCGCGGCGCCAAGGCCAAGATCGTGCCGGTGATCGCCTTCGTGGTCATGTGCCTGCCCGCGATCGTCAACGCGGTCGCGATAGAAAACGGCAACGCCCGCATCGTCCCCTACGACACCTACACGTTCCAGCTCCGGGTCGTGGTCATGATCATCTTCGTCGCGACCCAGGCGCCCGAGCTGGTATCACGGGACCTGCGCAGCCACGTGCTGCCGCTGTACTTCTGCCGCCCGCTGCGCCGCCTGGACTACCCGCTGGCCAAGCTGGCCGCGTTCATCACCGCGTGCCTGGCCTTGATCGAGATCCCGCTGCTGCTGCTCTACCTGGGCACGATCGCCCAGGCGCACAGCGGCAGCGCGATCTGGGCGCAGACCAAGGCGCTCATCCCCGGCCTGCTGGTCGGGCTGATGTGGGCGGTGCTGCTGGCCGCGATCGGGCTCGCGCTCGCCTCGCTGAGCGGGCGCCGCGCCTACGCGACCGGGGCCATCGCGATCTACTTCTTCCTGACCTGGATCCTGGCCGGCATCCTGATCGCGGTCACCCAGCGCAACGTGGTCCGTGCGGTGGTGGTCCACCCGCCCCCCGGCGCGGTCGCCAAGGGCGCCCCGCCGGGCGCCCCCGGTCCCGGGCCGTTCGTTGCCCACGAGGTCACCCAGGTGCCGACCACCGCGGCGCACCTGTCCGGCCTGGTCAGCCCGTTCACGACGCTGGACGGCGTGCGGCAGTGGCTCGGCGGCACCTCGCCGGGCCCGGTGCCGGGGGTGGGCGGCTACGGCGCGCTGTACGGGGCGATGCTGCTGGTGCTGCTCGCGGCGAGCGTGGGCGGGCTGGCGGCCCGGTACCGGAAGGCGGGCCTGACATGAGCACCATCGAGCTGCGCAACGTGTCCCGCTGGTACGGCAACGTGGTCGCGGTCAACGACATCACGATGACCATCGGCCCGGGCGTCACCGGCCTGCTCGGCCCGAACGGGGCGGGCAAGTCCACCGTGCTGCACCTGATCGCCGGCTTCCTGGCGCCGTCGCGGGGCGAGGTGAGCGTGGGCGGCGCGGCGAGCTGGCGTAACCCGGGGATCTACCGCACGGTCGGCCTGGTGCCCGAGCGCGACTCGGTCTACGCGTTCCTCACCGGCGAGGAGTTCGTCCGGGACACGGCCACGCTGCACCGGCTCGCCGACCCGGCCGGCGCGGCGCGGCGCGCGATCGCGATCGTGGACATGGCCGACGCGCAGGACCGCCGGATCTCGACCTACTCCAAGGGCATGCGGCAGCGGATCAAGGTGGCGGCCGCGCTGGTGCACGACCCCCAGGTACTGCTGCTCGACGAGCCGTTCAACGGGATGGACCCGCGGCAGCGGCTGCACATGATGGACCTGCTGATCAAGCTCGGCGCGGAGGGCCGCACGATCCTGCTCAGCTCGCACATCCTGGAGGAGGTCGAGCAGCTGGCCGACACCATCCAGGTGATCGTGTCCGGCCGCCTGGCCGCCTCCGGCGACTTCCGCGCGATCCGGCGGCTGATGACCAGCCGGCCGCACGTGTTCCTGGTCCGCAGCTCCGACGACCGGCGGCTCGGCTCCGCGCTGATCGGCCGCCCGGCGGTGACCGGGGTCGAGCTGACCGGCGGCGGGCTGCAGGTGCGCGCGTCCGACTTCGGCGCGTTCAGCCGCGAGCTGGCCGGGCTGGCCCGGGACCAGGACATCCGGCTGCGCGAGCTGCTGCCCGAGGACGAGTCCCTGGAGAGCGTCTTTGCCTACCTTGTCGAATCCTGAGACGAAAGAACGATGACCCGTGGACGGTGCGTTCAATAAAGTCGTCGCGTCCATCACGCTGCGGGCCGTCTTCGGCCGCAAGCGGGCGCTGCTGTTCGCCGTCCCGCCGCTGATCCTGATCCTGATCACGGTGGTGCTCAAGGCGGCGCGGCCGCCGGGCACGCCCTGGCCGGGCCGGATCCTGGGCGACTTCGGCTTCTCGGTGGTGCTGTCGCTGACCGCGCTGATCATCGGCACCAGCGTGCTCGGGGCCGAGATCGACGAGGGCAGCATCGTCCACCTGCTGGCCACGCCGGTGCGCCGGTCGTCGGTGATCGTGACCAAGTTCGTCATCGGGGCGGTGCTGACCATGGCCTTCGTGGCCGTGCCGGAGCTGGTCGCCGGGCTGATCGCGACCGGCGGGTTCACCCGGCTCGCGGTCGGGCTGTTCGTGGGCGCGCTGGCCGGGTCGGTGGTCTACAACGCGGTGTTCGTCATGCTGTCGGTGCTCACCACCCGGGCGATCGCGGTCGGCCTGCTGTACGTGCTGATCTGGGAGGTGGTGCTGGGCAACTTCGTCAGCGGCGCCCGGGTGCTCTCGGTCGAGCAGTACGCGCTGGGCGTGGCCAACGCGATCGCGCACTACGGTGCGCTGAACGCCGGCCTGACGCTGACCACCGCGCTGATCATGGGCGTGATCGTGACCGTCGTCACCCTGGTCCTCGCGACCCGGCGGCTGTCGGAGTTCTCCCTCAAGGGTGACGCGGTCTGAGGACCACGGCCCGTCCGCAATGACTGGCGACCGGCCGCTCGCGGCCTAGCCGCGGGCCTTCGCGGCCGCCTTCAGCTGCCGCTTGTGCTCGCGGACGGCGGCCAGCGAGGCCGCGTCGGTGACGTCGGCCACCGAGTAGCGGGAGTCCTGCTCGCCGAACCGGCCCGCGGCCTCGCGCCAGCCGTCGGGCCGGATGCCCAGCTGCTTGCCGAGCAGGGCCATCGTGATCTGTGCCTTGTAGGCGCCGAACCCGGGCAGCTGGGCCAGCCGGCCGGCCAGCTCGGCCCCGGTCGCGGCGGTCGTCCAGACCCGGCTCCCGTCGCCGTCGTAGCGGTCCACGATCAGCCGGGCCAGTTCCTGGACCCGCGCGGCCATGGCCCGCGGGAACCGATGCAGGGCCGGCCGCTCGCTGAACACCGCCGCGAGCGCGTCCGGGTCGTAGTCGGCCAGTTCCGCCGCGGTCGGCTCGTGCCCGAGCCGCCGGGCCAGCTGGTACGGCGAGCTGAACGCCTTCTCCAGCGGCACCTGCTGGTCCAGCAGCATCGCGGTGAGCAGGGCCAGCGGGTCGCGGGACAGCAGCTCGTTGGCGCCATCCTCGATCGGCAGCGAGAGCGTCATCGGTCCCCCTCCGGGTCGGACTGTCATCATCGCAGCTGGCGCCGGGCCGCCGCCGGCCCGGGCGGTGGCCGCGAGGGGGCCGACCAGGAACCAGAAGGGGATAGCCTGACGTTGCAGCAGTGGGAGCCCAGTATCCCGCCAGAAGGAGAGATCGACATGTCGCGTCACCTGATGTTCGGGATCGGCGGGGTCATCATCGGGCTGATCCTGCTGGCCGTGCTTCCCTGGTGGGTACCGGTGCTGATCATCGCCGCCGCCATCGCGATCCCGGTGATCGCCTGGCGGACGCTCGACTCGTCCCAGCGGCGCAGGATCCGCAACATGCACGGCCGGGGACAGCTCGGCCGCTAGGGCCGGCCGCTCAGGTCCCCGGGCCGCGCACCACCCCTCCGGTGATCGTGGCTGATTTCGGCGTATCGCTTTCGGTGTATGACGCGGCTGAATCTCCGCGATCTGGACCGGGCGGTCAGTCCGCGGCCGGGACCGGCTGCGGCGGGGCCTGGCCGTCGTAACGGGCCGACGGGCGGATCAGCCGGTTGCCGGAGACCTGCTCGAGCACGTGCGTGCACCAGCCGATGACCCGGCTGGAGGCGAAGGTCGGCGTGAACTCCTCGCGCGGGATCCCGCAGGCATCCATCACCACGCCGGCGTAGAACTCGACGTTGGCGTTGAGCGCGCGCCCCGGCTTCGTCTCGCCGAGCACCGCGACGATCGTGTCCTCCACGGCGGTCGCGAAGTCCGCGGTCGGGCCCCCGACGGTGGCCGCGACCTCCCGCAGCAGCGCCGAGCGGGGGTCCTTGCCCTTGTAGACCCGGTGGCCGAAGCCCATGATCCGGTCGCCGCGCCGGACCGCGTCCCTGGTCCAGGCCTCGGCCCGGTCCGGGCTCCCGATGTCGTCGAGCATCTCGAGCACGCGGCTCGGCGCCCCGCCGTGCAGCGGGCCGGACAGCGCGCCGATGGCGCCGGTCACCGCGGCGCCCAGGTCGGCGCCGGTCGACGCGATCACCCGCGCGGTGAACGTGGAGGAGCTGAACCCGTGGTCGATCGTGGAGATCAGGTACCGCTCGAGCGCCCAGGCACGCTGCGGGTCCGGGCGCTGGCCGGTGAGCATGTAGAGGTAGCTGGCCGCCGCGGAGAGCTCCGGATCAGGCGCCAGCGGCGGCTGGCCGGCGCGCAGCCGGTGCAGCGTGGTGAGCAGCACCGGGGTCTGCGCGGACAGCTGCATGGCGTTGTCGTAGAGCTGCTGGGGGGAAATGTCGAGCCAGGACCGGAACCCGGACCGCTGGGCCAGGTAGGAGATCGCGGTGCGCAGCGCGGTCAGAGGGTCATAGGGCTCGGTGGCCGCGAGCGTGCGCAGGAACGGGACCAGGCCGTCGGGCAGTTCCCGGTGCCCGGCGATCTCGCGCCGGAAGTTCTCCCGCTCCGCCCGGTCGGGCAGGTGCCCGCGGAACAGCAGGTGCCACACGTCCTCGAGCGTGCGGCGCCGGTTCAGCTCGATCGCGTCGTACTGCCGGTAGTGGTAGAACCCGTCCCGGCCCCGGACGTCGCCGATCCGGGTGTGCGCGACCACGACCCCCTCGAGCCCGGCGGGCGCGTCCGCGCCGTTCCCGTTCACCGTCAGCTGTGCGGTATCTGGCATCTGTGCTCTCCTCCGGCCTGCCGGACCCCACGCGGCTGGCATGCCCAGATCCGGCCCGCCATCGTCCGATATCGTTAGCTTGAATCACTCCGTCCATATGAGTCAATATTGATTAAAGTCAACCTGACGGGGTCCGGGGATCTGGGGCCGCGGGGCCACGGGGCTGCGTGTTCGCGGGGCGCGGTCGCGGGGTCGCGGGGGCTGCGGATCCGCGGCCGCCGGCTGACTCGGGGCAGCTCGCAGCGGGCGGGCCGGGGCGGGTGGTCGGGAGGGGTGCATGACGGAGTGGATCGGGGCGGCGGATGCGGCCGTCCGGCTGGGCATCAAGCCCGCCAGCCTGTACTCGTACGTGAGCCGGGGCGTGCTCACCCCGCGGCGCGGCGCGGACGGGCGGGCCAGCCTGTTCGACGCCGCCGAGATAGACGGCCTGGCCCGGCGCGGCCGGCCGCGCCGCGCCCCGGG
Organism: uncultured Actinomycetota bacterium; assembly: GCA_963749145.1. Lineage (GTDB taxonomy): Bacteria > Actinomycetota > Actinomycetes > Streptosporangiales > Streptosporangiaceae > JASHPR01. Next base: position 174,300 of record CAVVLN010000001.1, read on the forward strand.
CGGCGCCGAGCTGGTGATCGAGTCGGAGCTGACCGAGATCTCCGGCGACCGCCTCCGGTTCCGCGGGTATGACGCGATCGCGCTGGCCACCAGCCGGAGCTTCGAGGACGTGGCCGGCCTGCTGTGGACGGGTTCCTTCGCCGACGCCGCCGGCGCCTGGCACGCCACCGCCGAGGCCATCGCGGCGGGCACGGCCGCGCAGGCCGCGCTTCCGGCCGACACCTACCCGCTGGAGCGGCTGCAGGTGATCGTGCCGGCGGTTGCGGCCACCGACCGGCTCCGGCTGCACCTGGACCCGCCCGCGGTCATGACCGCGGCCCGGGGCCTGATCGCCGCGATGGCCGACTGCCTGCCGCCCGCCGCGCCGGGCGCCGCCGCCGGCGACGACAGCATCGCGGGTCGCCTGGCGCCCAAGCTCTGCCTGGGCCCGCCCGCCGAGGGCCTGCTCGGCGCGCTGCGCTCGGCGCTGGTGCTGCTGGCCGACCACGAACTGGCCGCATCGACGCTGGCGGCCCGGGTGGCCGCGTCGGTGCGGGCCGACCCCTACGCGGTGGTCAGCACCGGCCTGGGCGCGATGAGCGGGGCCCTGCACGGCGGCGCGACGCTGGGCGCGGAGGTGCTGCTGCTGTCCGCCAGCGGGCCGGCCGACGCGCCGCGGGTGGTCGGCGAGCTGCTGCGGCGGGGCGAGCGGATCCCCGGGCTCGGCCACTTCGTGTACCGGACCGGGGACCCGCGGTCGGTGCTGCTCCTGGACCTGATCAGGAAGGCCGCCCCGCGGTCCGGCCGCCTCGCGGTCGCCGAGGCCGTGCTCACCGAGGCCAGGCGCCGGGCCCTGCCCGTCCCGAACATCGAGTTCGCGCTGGCGGTCCTGGCCACCGTGACCGGGATGATTCCGGGGGCCGGCGAGGCCGTGTTCGCGGTGGCCAGGACGGCCGGATGGCTGGCGCACGCGCTCGAGGAGTACGCGCGAGCCACCCCGATCCGCCCGCGCGGGGTCTACACCGGCCGCGCCGCGCCCGCCGGGAATCAGTGAGGCGGTGCGGCAGTTCTCCTGGCAGAACGCCGACCTTGGAGAGCAGTCATGGCCGTACGCCGCCTCAACCATGCCGTCCTCTACGTCCGGGATCTCGCCCGGACGGTGGACTTTTACCGCTACACGCTCGGCTTCGAGGTGCGCATGGAGATCCCGGGCCGCGCGGCCTTCCTGCGCGCCCCGGAGTCGGCGAACGATCACGACCTCGGGCTGTTCGAGGTCGGGAACGCCCCCCTGCCGCAGGCCCCGTACCTGGGTCTGTACCACCTGGCCTGGGAGGTGGGCACGCTCGCCGACCTGGCCGGCATCCGGGCCCGGCTTGCCGAGCGCGGGGCCCTGGTGGGCGCGAGCGACCACCGGGTGTCCAAGTCGCTGTACGCCAAGGACCCCAGCGGCATCGAGTTCGAGGTGATGTGGCGGGTCCCGGCCGAGAACTGGGACGAGGAGACCCAGGCCGGCGACATGATCGCGCCGCTGGACCTGGAGGGCGAACTGGCCCGCTGGGGCGACCGGGTGACCGGCGCCGCGGCCGGCTCGGTCACCTGACCCGCCGCGCCCGGCCCGCACCGGTCCGCCGCGTCCGGCCTCTCACCGGTTGCGCCGCGCCCGGGCCCTCACCGCTCCGCGGGCTTGGTGCGGGTCTCGATCGTGCCCTTGTAGGCGATCCCCCTGACGTGCACGGTCGGGGCGTCCTGCGGCAGCCGGATCTCCAGTTCCTCCTCGGCCGACCAGCCCTTGCTGACGCCGAAGCCGTCCATCTCGACCCGGACCCCGGGCGGGACCAGGATGTCGATGCGCGACTTGTAGGCGACCGCCACCACCGTCGTGACCGGCGCGGTCAGCTCGGCCGCCCGCAGGTCGAGCCACCCGCCGCCCTTGTAGACCACCGAGGTGAACCGCTCGGGGACGCGCCAGCGGCCACCCCGGCGGATCGAGTGCTTGTACGCCACCGCCCACCGGCCCGGGGCGCTGGCCGGCACCGCGGGCACCGCGCCGCCCGGCGCGGCGGCGGGCAGGTCCGCGGTCAGCCGGTCGAGGTCGGCGCTGGTCTTCGCGGTCAGCGCGGCGCGCATCCGCTGGTCGAACTCGTCGTCGTCCAGCCGGCGCTCGGCGAAGGCCTGCTGCAGCTGCTGCGCGACGGCCTCCCGGTCCTGGTCGGATGCGCGGATCGCGGGCGGGCGGGCTGGCAGGCGCGCCGTCCGGCGTCATCGGGATCTCCTGCGGGATCAAATCGGGACCTCCTCCGCGCCGGCCCGGGCCGCGGTCACGGCTCGCCGGCGTAGCGTCTCGCCAAGATTGCGATATATCTTAACCCGGGAGATGGCCACGGGGAAGCGGCGCGGCAAGCCGGGCGGGCGCGGGCGGGCGCGGGCAAGGCGGGCGGGCGCGGGCGGGCGCGGGCAAGGCGGGCGGGCGCGGGCGGGAGGGGGCGGCCGGCACAGGGGAGGGACGACCCGGCCGGGCCAGCGGGACCCTAACCGGGCCGGGAAGCGCCGGTGAGCTCGGCGTACAGCGCGACCGTCTGCGCCGCGATGCCGGACCAGCCGAACTCCGCCTCGGCCCGCGCGCGCCCGAGCCTGCCCATCTCGGCGGCCCAGCGCGGATCGGCGACCAGCGCGTTGAGGGCGGCCGCCAGCGCGGCCGGATCCCCGGGCGGGACGAGCAGGCCCGTCTCCCCGTCCGCGACCACCTCGGGGATGCCGCCGACCCGGGACCCGACGACCGCGGTGCCGCAGGCCATGGCCTCCAGGTTCACGATGCCGAGCGGCTCGTAGAGCGACGGGCAGGCGAACACGGTGGCGTGCGAGAGCAGCTGGATCACCTCGCGCTTGGCCAGCATCCCGGACAGCCAGACCACCCCGGCCCGGCCGCCGGCAGCTCCCGGGCCAGCTCGCTGACCTCGGACTCCAGCTCGGGGGTGTCCGCCTGCCCGGCGCAGATCACCAGCTGCGCCGCGCGGTCGAGGTCGGCCGCCGCCCGCAGCAGCACCGGCAGGCCCTTCTGCCGGGTGACCCGGCCGATGAAGACCACCGAGGGCCGGGCCGGATCGACGCCGTAACGCTCGAGCACGTCGGTGGCCGGGTCGGCGGAGTATTCGGTGGTGTCGATGCCGTTGCGGATCACCCGCACCCGCTGCGCCGGGACGGCCGGGTACGCGGCCAGCACGTCCTCGCGCATGCCGTCGGACACGGCGATGACCGCGGCCGCCGCCTCGACCGCCGTCCGCTCGCACCAGGACGACAGCGCGTACCCGCCGCCGAGCTGCTCGGCCTTCCACGGCCGCAGCGGCTCGAGCGAGTGGACGGTCATCACGTGCGGGATCCCGTAGAGCAGCGCGGTCAGGTGCCCGGCCAGGTTCGCGTACCAGGTATGCGAGTGGACCAGGTCCGCAGGCGGCACCGCGGCCGTCATCGACAGGTCCGTGGAGATCGTCTGCAACGCCGGGTTCGCCCCGGCGAGGTGGTCCCAGGCCCGGTGCGCGACCGCGCCGGGCCGGTCCGCGCCCTGGCAGTGCACGGTGAGGTCGACCAGGCTGGCCAGCTCGCGGGCCAGGTACTCGACGTGCACGCCGGCCCCGCCGTAGACCTCCGGCGGGTACTCCCTGGTCAGCAGGGCCACGCTGAGCCGGCGGCAGGCGGGGCTCACTTCGGCACCAGCTGGCCCTTGCCGACCACGGTGACGCCGCCCGGTGACACGGTGAACCCGCGGGCCCGGTCGTGTTCCTTGTCCACGCCGACCTTGACGTTCTCGGGAACGATCACGTTCTTGTCCAGGATCGCGTTCTCCACCACCGCGCGCCGGCCGATGTAGGTGTTGTGCAGCACCACCGCCCGCTCCACCCGGGACCAGCTGTTGACCCGGACGCCGGGGGAGAGCACCGAGTTGCGGACCAGCCCGCCGGAGACCACGACGCCGTTGCTGACGATGCTGTTGATCGCCCGCCCGACCCGGTCGCCCTGATCGTGCACGAACTTGGCCGGCGGATGGGACTGCACGTGGGTGAGGATCGGCCACCTGTCGTTGTACAGATTGAAGATCGGGTGCACGGCGCACAGGTCCATGTGCGCGTCGAAGTAGGAGTCGATGGTCCCGACATCGCGCCAGTAGCCCGCGTCACGCGGGTCCGCGCCCGGCACCTCGTTCTCCAGGAAGTCATAGACCTGGGCGCGGTGCTCGCGGACCAGCCGCGGGATGATGTCGCGGCCCATGTCGTGCCGGCTATCACTGTCGACCGCGTCCTGGCGCAGGGCCTGGACCATGGCGTCGGTGCTGAAGACGTAGTTGCCCATCGAGGCGAACGCCTCGTCCGGGTGGCCGGGCCGGGCGGGCGGATCGTCGGGCTTCTCGAGGAAGGCCTCGACCGTCTGCCCGTCCGCCTCGGTCTGGATGACCCCGAACGCGGTCGCGTCCTTCCTGGGCACCGGGAGGCCGGCCACGGTCACGCCGGCCCCGGAGGCCACATGCTGGTCGATCATCTGCATCGGGTCGAACCGGAACACGTGATCGGCGCCGAACACGACGACGACGTCCGGCTGGTCGTCGAAGACCAGGTTCAGCGACTGGTAGATCGCGTCGGCCGACCCGGTGTACCAGTGCGGGCCGAGCCGCTGCTGCGCGGGGACCGGCGTCACGTAGTTGCCCAGCAGGCTGCTCAGCCGCCAGGTGGTGGTGATGTGCCGGTCCAGGCTGTGGCTCTTGTACTGGGTCAGCACGCAGATACGCCGGATGCCCGAGTTGACCATGTTCGACAGGGCGAAGTCCACCAGCCGGTACATGCCGCCGAACGGCACGGCCGGCTTGGCCCGGTCGGCGGTGAGCGGAGCCAGGCGTTTGCCCGCCCCACCGGCCAGGACGATGCCGAGGATCCGACGCTCGCTCATCCCCCACCTCCTGCCGGCCCATTCTCGCCCCACGGTGACAAAAAGGGCTATGGCTGGCGTCATTCGTGCCGAGGAAGTTCACCGGGCCCGGCGAAATTCACCCTGTCCAGCGGAAGTCACCGGGCCTGGCGATGCCGGACCGCGTCACCGGCCGTGCGTCACCCGGAGCTGGACTGCTCGTGCGGCAGCCGTTCCCGGTCGTCCGTGTTTCGGGCGGCCCGGTCGCAGGCGGGTGAGTTATCACCATCACGCTTTTCGAGGCCATTGCCGGGTTGCCGGTGCTGATGCGGTCGGCGCTGGCTAGCCTTGCCCTTGGCGTGCGGTGGGGCTACCGGCCGGGCACGCCGGCGGACCACCAGAGGCGGCTGATCCGCGTCGAGGACCGCCAGGACCAGGCGGACAGGCGCGTGGGCCGCCTGCAGGATCGCATAGGCGCCGGCCCCTCCCGCATGTGACCAGAACCCGAAGGATGAGGACCGATGGACTTCTACGACTCGACACAACCGGAGCTGATCCCCGCCGGGACGCATGCCTGCCTGTACGGTGACGGCGACTTCGCTGCGACCGGGTTCGACACCAGGCGTTTCGCCGCGGTGCGCTGGATCACGGTTATCGGCTCGCCCGGCTGCGGCATCGCCGATTACGAGCAGGGCAACCCGGTCTTTGACAACGCGGGCGCGCTGCGAACCTACGTCGAGCAGCGCACCCGAGGCGGCCACCGGGCGCGCATCTATAGCGACTTGTCGAACCTGCCCGCCGTGCGCGACCAGTTGAAGGGCCTCGATTACCTGGTCTGGCTGTCCACCCTCGACGGCAACAAGCTGTCCAAGAACTGGACGCCGGGCCTGTGGGGCGTGCAGTTCGCAGGCGGCCCGACCGCCGACTACGACACGTCGGTGCTCTACGGAGTCTGGTAGTCAGGGCTGGTGAGTCACCCGCAGCTTGGACTGCTCATGCCCGGTCTGCTGCCAGTCGTCCAGGAACCGCGCCCGCAGGCCGTGCCGGGCGGCCAGGTCGGCCAGGGTCTGAGTCCGGTAGTAGAAGTCCTCGCGCAGCACGTGGTGCTCGGCGCCCTCGGTCCGGTCGAAGGTGAAGTCGAAGAAGCCGTCCGGGGCCATGATCCGCCCCACCGTGCCTAGGCACTCGTCGATCACCTCGATGGGCGAGTGCGAGAACACGCTGTGCGCGTGCACGACGGTGAACTGGCCGTCGGGCAGGAAGCTCAGGCCCATGTCCCGCACCAGCGTCAGGTGCGGCAGCTTGGCCTGCAGGCCGTACCGGGTGACGGTGTCGGTCGCGGCCAGCAGGATGTCGGGGGAGATGTCGATGCCGTAGTAGTGGCCCGGGTCCAGGTACGCGATGAACAGCCGCCGGCGCGCAGGTTGCCGCAGCCGATCTCGAGCATCCGGTCGCCGGGCTTCAGGCCGTGCCCGAGCAGGTAGTCGAACTGCATCTGGCCGATCTTGAGCCACGACTCGTGGGTCTTGCTGCCCACGGCGTCCTCGTGGCTGCGCGCCGCGTCGGAGGCCATCACGCCCCGGTAGTAGCTGAGGTGGTCGCGGGCCCGCAGCCGGAGCCAGGTATCGCGGCCGTGGCGGCGCGCGTACGGCAGGACACGGCCGGGATACTGGGCCGCATAGCTGATCTTGAACAGCAGCCGGGACCGGTCCTTGGCTGTCACCGCACCAGGATAGAGACGCCAGCCGGGCTGCGCGGCCCGGGGTAACCAGCCGGGCTGCGCGGCCCGGGGTAATAAGCCACGCGGAGCAACCTGGCCCGCTACTCCTCGGTCTCCTTGGCGAGGGCCCGGCGCACGCCCCTGGTCGCGTACCGCGCCGTGAGCATACGGGCAGCCTCAACGACGATTCCGGTGATGATCGCCCAGCCGAGCGCCTCCCCGAGCGCCACTTTAGGGTTGGTCGGGTCGGTCGGCGGTTCCTTTCCGGTGACGCGCTTCCAGCCAGAGGTGATCGCCCTGCGCGCATAGTGGTCTGCGGCGAAGTCAGCGAGGCTGGCGAAGGCCCCGCCGAGTGCCCGGCGGCCGCTCTTCGCGCCCTTGTCTGTCATGCGATTTCCTTCCTCGTGCCCGTACGGTGATCATCCCACGGCGCTGCCGCCGGTGCGCGCCTGCGGCCGTGATCGCTCGATCGCGGCCGCGAGCTCCGCTGGCCGCCTGGTGCCGATCAGCCAGTACGGCCGGTCCTGGTGTTGCCCGGTGACCTCGATGTACACGGCGAGCTTCAGGTACGGCCTGATCAGCATGAAGGCCCTCGGGTCGGCCCGGGGGCCGCGCAGCGCCCGGGCCCGGGCCTCGTCGAGCGCGGCCACCTCCCCGGCCGTGGCCAGCGGCAGCGTCGCGGTCCCGGCGCGAAGCTCACCGTCGGACACCGCGATCGTGGCGTGACCCCAGATCAGCAGGGCGGCGGCGCATCCGCCGCAGAACACCACATAGGACGCGATGGCCACCAGCAGGTCGAATCCGGCCCAGGCGGTGCTGGCGAAGATGACCGCGGAGAGCATGCCCAGCAGCCACCACGCCGCCGGCACGCGGAGCTGTTCGGTGTAGCTGCGCATCAGACCACGTTAGTTGGTTACATGGAGGCATGACTGGCCGGTGGGCGTGGCGCGGCAACCGGGGGAGCCGGGCGGGCGACGCCGCGCCCGGCGACCGCGGCGACCCCGCCGTCGGGGAAGAGTCGCGCGCCGCAGGCGACGACGCCGGCGCGCCGGACGGCCCGCGCCCGCCGGACGGCCCGCCCCCTCCGGACGGCCCGCGCCCGCCGGACGGCCCCCGCCCCCCGGACGGCCCGCGCCCGCCGGACGGCCCCTGCCCGCCGGAGCAGCCGGGCGGCGCGGACGAGGCGGGCAACGGGATGGCCCGGCTGCGGGCCGCGGCCGTCGACCGGCTCCCCCGGGAGCCGCCGGTACCGGGCTGGCTGGCGCGGGCCGCGGCCTGGTCGTGGCGGCTGCTGCTGGTCGGGCTGCTGATCTACGTGCTGTTCCGCGTGGCCAGCGCGCTCCGGCTGGTGGTCCTGCCGTGCGTCGCGGCGCTGCTGCTGACCGCGCTGCTGCAGCCGCTGACCGCGCGGCTGCGGCGGTCCGGGATGCCGTCGCTGGCCGCCACGTGGTGCACGGTCCTGGCCGCGATCGTGGTCCTGGCCGGGCTCACGATCCTGGCGGTCGACCGGGTCTCCGCCGACTATCCGAGGCTGCAGACCGAGGTCAAGCACACGGCCCACGAGGTGCAGACCTCGCTGGCCGGCGCGCCGTTCCACCTGAGCAGCGGGCGGCTCGAGCAGTACTACGACAATCTCGTGCACTTCCTCTCCCAGCACAAGTCGCTGATCGCGGGCACGGTTCTCACCGGAGGGAAGATCTTCCTCGAGCTGCTCGCCGGCCTGATCCTGATGATCTTCGTCACGTTCTTCCTGCTCAAGGACGGTGAGCGGATCTGGGCGTGGCTGATCAAGGGACTGCCTCCCGAGCCCAGGCGGCGGGCCGACAACGCGGGCGCGGCGGCCTGGACCGCGCTGGTCAACTACATACGGGGCACCACGGCCGTCGCGGCGATCCACGCCGTGTTCATCGGCCTCGCGCTGTGGATCCTCGGCGTCCCGCTGCTCGTACCGCTGGTCATCCTGGTGTTCCTGGCCGCCTACGTGCCGCTGGTCGGGATCCTCGTGGCCGGGGCCCTGGCCATCCTGGTGACCCTGGGGACCAAGGGCTGGATCGCGGCGGTGATCCTGCTCGGCGTGTTCCTGCTGGAGCACCAGATCGAAGGCCACCTGCTGCAGCCGCTGGTTGTGGGGCGGATCGTGCGGCTGCACCCGCTCGCGATCATCCTGGTCCTGGCGGTCGGCGGGATCGTGGCCGGGATCGCGGGCGCCATCGTCGCGGTGCCGACCGCCGCCGCGATCACCTACGCCTGGCCGCATCTGCGGCCCGGCCCGGGCCCGCCGCCGGGCGGCGCCCCGTAGCGTCCCGGCCCGGGCCCGCCGCCGGGCGGCAGCCCGTAGCGACCGGGCGCGCCAGATGCCCGCCTGCCGGACCGCCCGCGCGGCCGGCGGTAAGGTCACGTCCGTGACCGCAGCCCGCGGTCGCGGCCGATCGCAGAAGTTGGTGACCCATGCCCGCCGTGAACTCCGGCCCTGACCGCGTCGGGGTCCTCATCCAGCGGCTGGACCCCGGCCTGCCACTGCCGGAGCGGGCCCACCCGGGAGACGCGGGGGCCGACCTTTTCTCGGCGGTGGACGTGGAACTCGCGCCCGGGCAGCGCGCGGTGGTGCCGACCGGGGTCGCGATCGCCCTGCCCGACGGCTATGCCGCGTTCGTGCACCCGCGGTCCGGCCTGGCGGCGCGGCACGGCATCACGATCGTGAATGCACCAGGCACGGTGGACGCCGGGTACCGTGGCGAGATCAGGGTGACCCTGCTCAACACCGACGCCGACCGCCCGGTGCGCTTCCAGCGCGGGGACCGGATCGCTCAGCTCGTGGTGCAGCGGGTGGAGTGCCCGGTGTTCCACGAGGTCGAGAGGCTGCCCGGCTCGGCCAGGGGGGACGGCGGGTTCGGGTCGACCGGTGGTCACGCTGCGGCGGGCACGCCCGTCGGCTAGGACGAGTTTCCGTTACGGAAGTTAGGAGCGTGCGGGGTGTTCCGACGGCGCCGCCGCGACCAAGCGGACCGGCCCGGATTTGACTCCGGCGCGGCCGATGATCAGACGGAGTTCTCCGGCGACCCGGAGGAGCCGGACGATGACGACGACGGGGAAGGCCACGAGCCGGACCAGGACCTGGCGGCGGCCGGGCCGGGCCGCCATGCTGCCCCGGGCTCGGGGCCATGGGACGGCGCCGGGAGCTATCCGCGGCGCGACCGCCTTGACCTCGGCAGCCTGCTGGTCCCGGCGCAGGAGGGCATCGGGATCGAGGTCGAGGTGGCCGAGAGCACGGGCGTGTGCGTCACGATCCGGCGCGGCGACAGCGTGCTGCAGCTGATGGCATTCGCCGCGCCGAAGACCAGCGGGCTGTGGGAGGAGGTGCGCCAGGACTTCGCCGCGGAGGTGGCGAAGTCCGGCGGCGACAGCCACGAGGCGCCGGGCCGGTTCGGCATCGAGTTGCAGGCGCGGGTGCACCCGGCCGGGGAGGGCCAGCGCCACGGGCAGCTGGAGCCGGTCCGGTTCCTGGGCGTGGACGGGCCGCGCTGGTTCCTGCGCGGGATGATCCGCGGCCCGGCGGCTGTCCACCCGGAACTGGCCCGGCCCCTGGAGGAGCTGTTCGCCGACGTCGTGGTCGTGCGGGGGGACCACCCGGCGCCGCCCGGGGATCTGCTGGAGATACGGCTGCCCGAGGAGATGCACCAGGCCCTGGTCCAGCAACTCGAGCAGGAGGCGGCGGACCCGTCCTACCCGAACCCGTTCGAGCGCGGGCCGGAGATCACCGAGACCCGGTAGCGCGGCGCGGTGCTCACCGGCCGCCCGACAGCAGCCGCCCCAGTTCCTCCTCGACGTCCTCGCTGGTGACGAACAGCAGCTCGTCGCCGGCTTCCAGCGGGTCGTCGCTGTTGGGCACGATCACGCGGCCGTCGCGCAGGATGGCGACCAGCGCGGTGTCGGCGGGCCACTCGATGGCACCGATCCGCTGGCCGGCCAGCGGCGCGTCGGCGGGCATGGTGAGCTCGACCAGGCTGGCCTCGCTCTGCCGGAACGTCATCAGCCGGACCAGGTCGCCGACGCTGACCGCCTCCTCGACCAGGGCCGACAGCAGCCGGGGCGTGGACACCGCCACGTCGACCCCCCAGGACTCGTTGAACAGCCACTCGTTGTTCGGGTGATTGATCCGCGCCACCACCCGCGGCACCCCGTACTCGGTCTTGGCCAGCAGCGACACGACGAGATTGACCTTGTCGTCGCCGGTCGCGGCGATCACGACGTTGCAGCGCTCCAGCGCCGCGTCCTCCAGCGAGCTGATCTCGCACGCGTCGGCGAGCAGCCATTCCGCGCTGGGCACGTTGTAGACCTTGATCTTGCGCGGGTCCTTGTCGATGAGCAGTACCTCGTGGCCGTTGCCCAGCAGTTCCATGGCGATGGACCGGCCGACCGAGCCCGCCCCGGCGATGGCGACTCGCATCAGTGGCCCCCCTTGCCCGGCGTGGCCGGCTTGGCGAACGCGGCGGCGATCCGCTCCAGCTCACGGTCATCGGCCATCACGTGCAGCACGTCGCCCTCCTGGAGCACGGTGCCGGGGCCGGGCAGCATCGCCTCTCCGAGCCGGGAGATGAACGCGACCCGGCTCCGGGCCGCGTCCTCCAGCGCGCTGACCTTCTCCCCGAGCCAGTGATCGGCGTAGGCCACCTCGGCCAGCACGATCGTCCCGGTCGGGTCGCGCCAGAGCGGCTGCGCCCCCTCCGGCAGCAGCTTGCGCAGCATCTGGTCCGCGGTCCAGCGCACGGTCGCCACGGTGGGAATGCCGAGGCGCTGGTAAACCTCGGCCCGGCGGGGGTCATAAATCCGCGCCACGACCCGGTTGACACCGAACGACTCCCTGACCACCCGGGCGGCGATCACGTTGGAGTTGTCGCCGCTGCTCACCGCGGCGAACGCGTCGGCGCGCTCGATGCCGGCCTCGATCAGGACCTCGCGGTCGAAGCCGACTCCGGTGATCTTGGTTCCCTTGAATCCGGCCGATAGCTTGCGGAACGCGTCGGGGTCCTGGTCGATCATGGCGACCGAGTGTCCAAGGTCCTCCAGGATGTGGGCGATCGTCGAGCCAACCCGCCCGCACCCCATGATCACGATGTGCACGGTCTTCCTTCCCGCGAGAACGGTGCCCGCTCACGGTATTACCCTGCGCGGCGCCGATGCTAGCCAGGTACTGGCCCAGCTAGGGCCCGGGTACGCGCCCCCGCCGCGGGCCGCCCGCGACCGCGCGGGAGCATGGGGGCGTGACCGTGCCCGCGCCGCGCCCGCCCGAGCCGGGCGACGTGGTTGAGCTCACCGTCGGCGAGCCCGCGCACGGCGGCTGGTGCGTGGCCAGACCCGAGGCGGGCCCGGTGGTCTTCGTGCGGCACGCGCTGCCCGGCGAGCGGGTGCGCGCGGTCATCACCCAGACGACGTCGAGGCTGGCCCGGGCCGACGCGACCGAGATCCTGGACGCCTCCGCCGACCGGGTGCCGGCACCCTGCCCGCACGCGCGCCCCGGCGGCTGCGGCGGCTGCGACTGGCAGCACGCCAGCCTGCCCGCTCAGCGCGCCCTGAAGGCCGCGGTCGTGCGCCAGCAGCTGCGCCGCATCGCGGGCCTGGAGCGTGCGGTCGTGGTCGAGCCGCTGCCCGGCGACGAGAACGGCCTCGGCTGGCGGACCAGGGTGAAGTTCGCGGTCGGCCGGGACGGCACCGCGGGCCTGCGCCGGCACCGCTCGCATGAGATCGTGCCGATCGGCGACTGCCTGATCGCGCACCATCTGGTCGACGTGCCCGGCGTGACCGCGCGGACCTGGCCGGGGGCGGCGTCGGTGGAGGTGGCGATCGCCCCGGCATCGGGCCAGCGCGCGGTGATCGTGTCCGGCCGCAGGCCCGAGCGCGGCCCGGCCTACCTGCGCCAGCGGGCGGCCGGGCGGGACTGGCGGGTCAGCGCCGCCGGGTTCTGGCAGGTGCACCCGGCCGCCGCGGACACGCTCGCGGGGGCCGTGGCGGACGCGCTGCGCCCGCGGCCGGGGCAGGTCGTGCTCGACCTGTACTGCGGGGCCGGGCTGTTCGCCGGGGTCCTGGCCCGGGCGGTCGGCCCGGCGGGGACGGTGATCGGGATCGAGGCCGACGCCGCGGCGGTGCGCGACGCACGGCACAACCTGCGCGCGACGCCGTGGGCCCGGGTGCACCGCGGCGACGTGGCCGGGCTCCTGGCGAGGAACGGGCTGTCCGGGGCCTCGCTGGCCGTCCTCGACCCGCCCCGCGCCGGGGTCGCCCGCCCGGTCATCGACCTGCTGTCGGCGGCGCCGGCCGGCGGCAGCGGGCCGGTCAGCCGGATCGCGTACGTCTCCTGCGATCCGGCCACCCTGGCCCGCGACATCGCCGCGCTCGCCGCCGCCGGATGGTCACTGGAGGCACTGCGGGCCTTCGACGCCTTCCCGATGACCCATCACGTCGAATGCGTGGCCACGCTGGCGCGAGACGGAGCGTGATGGTCACTCTTTCTTGAGCGTGGCCTCCACCTCGATCGTGAGCTGAATCTTCTCGCTGACCATGACCCCGCCGGTGGGCAGCGCCATGTTGGCCGTGATCCCGTAGTCGGCCCGGTTGATCTCGCCGGTGGCGGAGAACCCGGCGCGGGTGCCGCCGTAGGGATCGGGCCCGAAGCCGTTGACCTCCACGGTCAGCGCGACCGGGCGGGTGATGCCGCGGATGGTCAGGTCGCCGTCCACGATGATCTCGTCGCCCTCGGTGCGCACGCCGGTGGACCGGTAGGTCATCGTCGGGTGATTGGCGACGTCGAGGAAGTTCTCGCCCTTGATGTCGTTGTTGCGCTGCTCGTTGCTGGTGTCGAACGAGGTCGTGTCGATGGTCGCGGTCGCCGAGGACTGCAGCGGGTCCTCCGCGGTGACGATCTGGCCTTCGAACTTGGTGAAGTTGCCGCGGACCTTGCTGACCATCAGGTGCCTGGCCATGAAGCCGATGTGGGAGTGGACCGGGTCGATGTCCCATGTGCCTGCGACGTAGCCGGGGATCTCGACAGTGGCGGTGGTCACGGTGTCTCCTAGTCGTGAGGGTTGTGACGGTTACCATCTGGAACGCAGTACATGTACGGAACCCCCCGTCCTTATCCTTCCGGGACGGCCGTAACCGGAACAAGACGGAACTTTCACGTAACCCAGTCACATGGAGGTAACCATGCGGCCACGGCCGGCCCGGGCGGACGGCGCGCATAGCGCGACGGCCGGCGGCGCGCCGAGCGCCCCGGCCGGCGCCTCGGTCAGCGGCGCGCCGAGCGCCCCGGCCGGCGCCTCGGTCAGCGGCTGCCGGATCCGGGAGATCCTGGACCGGGTCGGCGACAAGTGGTCGCTGTTCGTGATCTCCTGCCTGGGCGACGGGCCGAAGCGGTTCACCCACCTGAAGCAATCGGTCGACGGGATCAGCCAGCGGATGCTCACCGTGACCCTGCGGGGCCTGGAGCGCGACGGCATCGTCCGCCGGACCGTGTACCCGGTGATGCCGCCCCGGGTGGACTACGAACTCACCCCGCTGGGCCGGACCCTGCTCGACGCGACCGGGGCGCTGATCGCCTGGGCCGACGCCCACCTCGACGAGGTCGACCAGGCCCGCGCCAGCTACGACGCCAGACCCCCCGCCGCCCCGGTTCCCGCCCTGGCTTGGCCCAACGGTCACACCACCCCCGCCCGCAACGGCGCGCGGCCACCCAACCGGTGATCATCGCCACTTTTCATCGCTTCGAGCCAATTGATCACCCAATATGCACCAGTTTGTGCTCACCGGAGCCGTGAAGAGTGCGAAGATGATCATTGGCGTACGGAAGATGATCATTGGCGTACTGGGGGGACGGGGAATGGCGATATAGGCCACGATGGGACTCATGCGACTGCGAATATTCACTGAGCCACAGCAGGGCGCCGACTACCCGACCCTGCTCCGGGTGGCCAGGGCCGCCGAGGACCTCGGCTTCGACGCGTTCTTCCGGTCGGATCACTACCTGAAGATGGGCGACGTCAGCGGCCTGCCCGGGCCGACCGACGCCTGGACCACGCTGGCCGGGCTGGCCCGCGAGACCTCGCGGGTGCGGCTCGGCACGCTGATGAGCGCGGCGACGTTCCGCTACCCGGGGCCGCTGGCGATCACGGTGGCGCAGGTCGACCAGATGAGCGGCGGACGGGTCGAGCTGGGGATCGGCGCGGGCTGGTACGAGGCCGAGCACGCTGCCTATGGCATCCCGTTCCCGGGCCTGGACGAGCGCTTCGCCCGGTTCGAGGAACAGCTCGAGGTGATCACCGGGCTCTGGGATATCCCCGACGGGGCCGCGTTCTCGTTCAGCGGTAAGTACTTCACGGTGACCGACTCGCCGGCGCTGCCCAAGCCCGTGCAGCGGCCGCGGCCGCCGGTGATCGTCGGCGGTATCGGGCCGCGCCGGACGCCGCGGCTGGCGGCGCGGTTCGCCGACGAGTACAACGTCCCGTTCGGTAGCCTGGACGACACCGCGGCGGCGTTCGGCCGGGTGCGTGAGGCCTGTGCCGCGGCGGGGCGGCACGAGACCTCGATGATCTACTCAGCGGCGCAGGTCGTGTGCTGCGGCCGGTCCCAGGCCGAGCTGGACCGGCGGGCGGCGGCGATCGGCCGCCAGGCCAGCGAGCTGGCCGGCACCGGTCTGGCGGGTTCGCCCGACCAGGTCGCGGAGAAGATCGGGAAGTTCGCGGAGATCGGCGCCGAGCACATCTACCTGCAGGTGCTCGACCTGGGTGACCTTGAGCACCTCGAACTGCTTGCGGCCGAGGTGCTGCCCCGGGTCTAGTTCAGCGGCGGCGCACAAACAGCGGTCAGCCCCTGGTCAGACGGGGCTGAGACGCTCGGTCGCCTGGTCAAATTCCGAGGAGCCGCAGCATGGCATGGTCGAGGTCGCGCCGGTGGGCGCTGGGGGTGGCGGCCGCCGCGGCCGCGGTGGTGGTGCTGGCGGTCGGCGGCACGTTCGTCTACTTCCACTTCATCTCCGGCCCGGCGCCCGCGCCGCTGAGCCTGAAGGCCGGGGCCGGCTCCAGCCCCGGGACGCAAGGCGCCACCGCCACACCGGCCGCGGGCGGCGCCGTCCCGCTGGCCGGGGCCTGGCACACGGTCAGCGGCTCGGTCGTCGGCTACCGGGTGAAGGAGGTGCTGTTCGGGCAGAACCACGTGGCCGTCGGCCGGACCGGCGCGGTCACCGGCCACATCACGATCACCGGCACGACCGTGACCGCGGGGACGTTCACCGTGGCGATGGCCACGGTCAAGAGCGACGAGAGCGAGCGTGACGTGCAGTTCCGGGGCCGGATCATGGACACGTCCGCGTACCCGACCGGCACGCTCACCCTGACCCGGCCGATCACCCTGACGCCCCTGCCCGCCACCGGGGTGATCAAGACCTACGCGGTCACGGCCAGCCTGACGCTGCACGGGCACACCCGGGCCGTGACGTTCCCGTTGTCCGCCGAGCGAGCGGCGGACGAGATCGAGGTGTCGGGATCGATCCCGATCCTGTTCGCGGACTGGGACATCCCCAACCCCAGCTTCACCGGCTTCGTGACCACCCAGAACCACGGGGTGCTCGAGTTCCTGCTGAAGCTCGCCCGGTGACCGGGCCCGCCGCAGGCGCCCGAGCCAGCCGGAGCCGGCGGGGCCGGGCCGACGGGGCGGGGGCCGACGGGCCCAGAGCCGGCGGGGCCAGAGCCGGCGGGGCCAGAGCCAGGCGGGGCCAGAGCCAGCCGGGCGCAGCGGGAGGCGCCGGGATCAGCCGCCCGGCGCCCACGGGTTGTAGTCGACCTCGAGCGGTTCCTGCGGCGGCCGGTCGGCCTCGGCCACGTGACGCAGGTTGAGGCGGATCCTAGTCCACGTCGACGACCGCCCCCGCATCGAATCCACCAGCACGTCGTTGGGTTCGAGCAACGCCCAGGCGTCCGGGTGACGCTGCTTCCACCGGTCCAGGCCGGCCATCGCCTCGGCCTTGGTGGCGGCCCGGGCCACCTCGATGAGCGGCATGGACGACTGCCGCCGCCCGCCCGGCCTCCCAGCCGGCTCCCGGGCCGACTCTCCCGCCGGCCTCCCAGCCGGCTCCCCGCCCAGAACCCCGCCCAGAACTCCGCCCGGCTCCCCGCCCAGAACTCCGCCCGGCTCCCCGCCCAGAACCCCACCCGGCTCCCCGCCCAGAACTTCGCCCGGCGCCCCGGCCGGCCCCGAGGCCCGGCCCGGGGCGGCCGGGCCGCGCCGCTTGGACGGCTGCACGCGCGGCTGCTCGCCCGCCTGCTTGGTGAAGTGCGGCGGCCACGGCGCGTCGGGCAGCCCCGCCGCCTCGTCCCGGGCGGCCAGGCCGAGCAGTGCCTCGAGTGATCCGGCCGCCTCATCGATCCCGGCGCCCACGTCGCCCAGCCGCGCAAAGCGCGCGGGAACGGTGTCGATGGTGAAGGCCTCCGGCCGGCAGTCCGGAACCTCGTCCCAGGCCAGCGGCGTCGACACCCGCGCGTCCGGGGTGGGGCGGACCGAGTAGGCCGAGGCGACCGTGCGGTCCTTGGCGTTCTGGTTGTAGTCCACGAAGACGCCGTGCCGCTCCTCCTTCCACCAGCGGGAGGTGGCGTCCTGCGGCGCCCGCCGCTCGATCTCCCGGGCCAGCGCCACCGCGGCCTGGCGCACGTCGGTGAACGGCCAGCGCGGCTCGATCCTGGCGTAGACGTGCATCCCGCGCGATCCCGACGTCTTGGGCCAGCCGGTCAGCCCGAAGTCCGCGAGCACGTCCCGGGCCACCAGCGCGACCCGGACGATCTGATCCCAGTCCACGCCCGGCACGGGATCCAGGTCGACCCGCAGCTCATCGGGATGGTCGAGGTCGCCGGCGCGCACCGGGTGCGGGTTGAGGTCGATGCAGCCCAGGTTGGCCACCCAGGCCAGCCCGGCCGCGTCCCGGACCACCACCTCCTCGGCGGTGCGCCCGGACGGGAAGCTCAGCACCACCGTCTCGATCCAGTCCGGCCGCGCGGACGGGGCCCGCTTCTGGAAGAACGGCTCGCCGTCGGCGCCGTTGACGTAGCGCTTGAGCACCATCGGCCGGCCGGCGGCGCCGCGCAGGGCCCCGTCCGCCACGCTCAGGTAGTAGCGGACGAGATCCAGCTTCGTGTGCCCGGTCCGCGGGAAGTAGACCTTGTCCGGATGGCTGACCGTCACCTCACGCCCGGCGACCGGCAGTATCTCCTTGCGATCGGCCATGACGCCACGATAACGGCCTGGTCACGAGCATCCGCGCCGCCACGGCAGCCAGGGCGGCGAGCGGCACCGTCACCGCGATCCGCTGCAGGGCGCCCTCCCAGGCCGCGGACGGGCGGGCGAGGAACACCACCAGCAGCCCGGCCGTGACCAGGCCGGCCGCGACCAGCGGCCAGCGCAGCGCGGCATACCGCCGGTCCGCGCCCAGCCGGCGGGCCAGCAGCAGCGGGACCGCGACCAGGGCAGCGTAGATCAGCGCGCTGACCACGTCGTGCGCGTGGTTGTGCCAGGACTCGCCGGCCGGCGCGGTCAGCAGCATCCGGTCGCGGCGCAGCAGGCCGGCCGCCACGGTCGCCGCCCCGGTGGCCTGGATCAGCCGCGGCCCGGGCCCGGCCCGCCCGGAGCCGCCCAGGTCGGCGTGCAGGGCCGAGCCGAACGCGAGCGTGCACCCGCCGAGCACCACGAAGCCCGTGATCATGATCCACGGGTCCCGGGCGTCGGGTGCGGCCAGCCCGCTGATCTGCACCTCGGCCGCGCCGTGGCCCGCCTGGAGCAGCGAGGACACGGCCCAGGCGGCGGTGAAGGCCACCGGGCCGGCGACCCCGGCCAGCGCGCCGAGCCTGCGGCCCGGCCCCGCGCTGAGCCTGCGGCCCGGCCTCATCCGGCCGGCACCCGGACCGCCCGGGCCCAGTCCGGCGCGTCGGGCACGTCGTCGCCGAGCAGGCCGACCACCACCCGCATGCCCCGCGGCGGCTCGTCCGGCCACGGCGTGAACCCGTCGGTGAGCACTACGGTGATCGCGGGCCGGGGCCGCAGCAGCGCCGCGGCCGCGATGCCCGCGCCCATGTCGGTGCCGCCGCCGCCGACCAGCTCAACCTGGCGGGCGGAGCTGACCCGCCGGACCGGGCCGACCGCGGTGTCGCAGGCCAGCACCCGCAGCTGGCGGGCCAGGCCCACCGCGCGCAGCAGCCCCTCCACCTCGGCCAGGGCCGCGGCCAGCAGGTCGTCGGACATGCTGCCCGAGGTGTCGCAGACCACCGCGATGTCCGGCACCGGCCGGCGCAGCGCGGGCAGCACCACGGCGCCGGCCACCGACGCCCGGCGGGACGGCCGCCGGTAGGAGTAGTCGACGGCGCCGGTCGTGTCCGCGACCGCGCGGCGCAGTTCGGCGGCGAGCGCCTTGCGCCAGTCGACGGCAGGCTCGAGCAGCTGATCGGCCCACCGCAGCAGGCCCGCCGGCACCGTGCCCGCCTCCCGCGCGTGCCGCAGGCAGTCCTGCGCCACCTGCCGGATCAGCAGCTGCGCCTGCCAGGGCTCCAGCGCCGGCGCCCCGGCCGCGTCCCACGGCCGCGCGCACCCGTCCGCGCCGCTGCCGCAGTCCAGATCCCAGCCGCCCGCACCCATGCCGCTGCGGGCCCCGAACGATCCGCCTCGGGGCTGGCCGGCCGCGAAGTACTGCTCGGCCAGCAGGCCGGCTTGCGCGCCCAGGTGCGCGGGCAGGACCGGCGTGCCCGGCAGCTCCAGCCCGGCCGGGACCAGGTCGTCGTTGATCTCAGCGTCGGCGCAGCGGACCCAGAGCCGGGCCCGCTCGTCCGTCACGCCCGCCAGGCCGGCCCGCTCCGCGTGCGTGCGCAGCAGGTGGCACACGTGGTGCACGAGCACGCTGCCGAGCTGGGCCGGGGACCACTGCGCGGTGAGCGCCGGGTCGGCGTGCAGCCGCCACCCCTCGTCCACGGCCACGGTGCCGATCCCGGCGTGGGCGGTCACCTGGGCCCCGAACAGCCCGGTGGCCAGGTACGGGAACCTCGTCGCGGCCCAGACCCGGCCTGCCGCCAGCCCGGGCACCCCGCCCGCCTCCGCGTCTCCCGTCACGGGTCATCCCCGCAGCAGCCCCGCGTCCCGCAGGACGGGGGCGAACAGCTTGACCTCGTCCGGCAGCCGGGTGCCGTCGGGCCGGCACTTGGCCAGGGTCCGCGCGGCGACCGCGGCCACGTCGGGCGCCCCGGCCGCGGCCCGGCCGAGAACCTGCCAGCCCGCCACCCAGCGGGGCGGGGTCGGGTCGGCGGCCACCACCGCGGCCACGGCGGCCAGCGCCGCGTAGGCGCGGTCACCGCGCTTGGGCAGGACAAACGACGCGGGGTCGGCCAGCACGGCCTCCGGGTCGGGCAGGTCCATCTCGGCCAGCCAGGCCAGGAACTCGACGCCGGCGCCCTCGCCGACCGACCCGCGCACCAGCGCGGACCGCGCCAGGGGGCCCGCCTCGGCCGCGTCGGCGGCGGCCAGCAGCCGGGCCGCCATATCCCAGGTGCGCGGGCTCGGCCAGCCGCGGCCCGCGGCCGCCGCGTCGGTCGGCGGCGCGCAGGCCAGCGCGGGCCGCGCGTGCAGGAACGCGGCCACCAGGCCGCGGGTCAGGCCGGCCCCGGCCTCCCAGCGGCCGGGCAGGGCCGGAACCACCGGCGCCGACCAGCCCCCGGCCAGGCCGTCGGCAACGGCCCGGGGATCGATCTCCCAGGTGAGATGGCACAGCCGGTTGGCCAGCGGCGCGGACAGGTCCCAGCCGTCGGCGGCCTGCTCCGGCGGGTTGGCCGCGGCGACCACGGCGACGGCGTCGGGCAGGGCGAGGTCGCCGACGACGCGTTCCAGCACCACGCGCAGCAGGGCGGCCTGCACCGCGGGCGGCGCGGTGGACAGCTCGTCGAGGAACAGCAGGCCCTGGCCGGACTCGGCGAGCCGGCGGGCCCAGCCCGGGGGAGCGAACCGCACCCCGTCGGCCACCACCACCGGCAGCCCGGCGAAGTCGGACGGCTCGCGGATGGAGGCGATCACGGTCTCGCAGGGCCAGCCCAGGGCCTGCGCCATGGCCCGGATCGTGGCCGTCTTACCGGTGCCGGGCGCTCCCCATAGCAGCACGGGTACCCGCGCCGCCACGGCCACGCCGAGCGCCGCGATCACGGCGTCATGCCGCTGCGCCCCGGCGGTGACCTTCATCGCGCTCCTTCGGATCGGGGCCATTCCCCATCCACGGCCTGCACTTTGAGTATTACCGGTTCCGCGCCGGGCTCGGGCACGCCGAGCACGGTCGCGTCCGGCCAGGCCGCCGCGGTGACCGCGACGACCAGGTGCTCCGCGACGACCGCCAGCCCGGGCGCCCAGACCGAGGCCAGCCAGCCGGCCGGCAGCGCCGCGCGGAGCCGGCGTTCGGCGCCGGCCCCGGACAGCTCCAGCCGTCCCCAGCCGGCTTCCTCGTGCAGCGACACCTCGACCTGCCCGGGATCGATGCCGAGCCAGGCTTGCGCCGCGGGCGCCAGGCGGCCGGCCAGGGCCGCGACCAGGGCCGGGCGGGCGGCGTCGCGGTCGGCCGCCCGGGCGCCGCCGTCGGCCCAGGCCGCGGCGACCGTGCCGGACAGCCGCCGCTGGAACTCGGGGCCCAGCGCGAGCAGGGAGAACAGCTCCACCCGGCGCGCGGCCGCGCGGTCCGCCTCGTCACGGGCCTGCCGCAACGAGTGCCGCCGCATCAGCGTGCCGCTGGCCGACCGGACGACGCCGCCCGAGCCGCTGAACGTGGCCATCGCCACCGGGCCCGCCTGCCCCGTGGCCAGCCGCCGCCGGGCGGCGGCCATGGCGGCCCGGGCGGCGGCCCGGCGCCGCGCGGTGCGGTAGCTGACCATGCCGGGCGGCCTCGGCATCCAGGGCCAGCCGGGCCCCGGCCGGAACCGGCGGGCGGTCAGCGGGGCATAGGCGAACCAGCCGACGCCGGCCCGGCCGGAATCGTCCAGGTCTTCGGGGGTGATGGTCAGCTCGTCGGCGGCCGAGCGCGGCCCGGCCGCCAGGACCTGCAGGTCGTCGCCGCGGCGGCCCCAGGCCTCGACCAGGTCCAGGCAGGCCGAACGGTCGCCGCCCAGCGCCGCGAGCACGAGTTCTCCCTCGGCGTCGGGGTGGTCAACGGCGGTGAGCCGGCCCTGGTCCCAGCGCAGGCGGTGCGAGCCGTCCCCGCAGGCGACCTGCGCCTGCGCGGGCGGCAGCAGCGCCCACCACGGCGGTCCGGCGGCCGCGGCCGCGCTCACCGTGACCCCCGCCAGTCCAGCGGCACCGTGGCTGTCACCTGGCCGGACGGGCCGGCCACCGTCACCGCCAGCGCGGTGGACTCTGGGTGCAGCGCCGGGACCAGCCGCAGCGTGAGGTCCGCGTGCTGATCGCCGGAACTCGAGTTGCCCTCCTCGGCGGCGTGCCAGCGGCCCCGGTCGTCCCGGGCCGACCAGGACCACCGCCGGAACGCGGAGTCATGGAGGAAGTGGGGCAATACCTGCGCCCCCCAGGCCATCACGTGCAGGTCGGCTCCGGTTTCGTCCGAGCGCAGCCCGGTGAGCACGAACCTCGCGCCGTCCAGTGCCGGCAGCACCGCGGCGGCCGGGGCCGCGCCGAGCGGGCCGTCCCGGCGGCCGGTGTTCTCCAGCACGTTGCGCCACGCCTCGGGTAGCTCGGCGGGGCCCGGGGGGGCCGCGGCGCTCAGCGCGGGCGGGATGGCCACGCCCAGCCGCCCGGCCAGGGTGACCAGGCGGCCCACGGCGGCCCGGGCCGGCTCGAGCGCGCCGACGGCGTCCAGCGCGGTCACGACATCCGCCACGGCGGACAGGTCATGCCAGGGGAGGGAGTGCCCCCCGGCCGCGGCCATCGCCAGGGTCTCCAGGGCCGCCGCGTCGACCAGGCGCTCGGCCGGGCTGACCGCCGGGAGTGCTTCCTCCGGCTCCGGGCCGTCGTGGCCCGGTCCGGAGCCGGCCAGGTCCAGCCGGACCGGGGGCGATCCCGGGCTCATGATCAGCTCCAGCCACTGGGTCCCGGCGGGCGGGACCGGGGTCAGGCGCAGGACGCCGCCCCAGTTCTCCTCGTCGCTCCAGCCGCTGTCCTCGTGAAGCTCGTACCGGTTCCCCCGGTCGTCGCGGGCGGCCGGGCGCTGGCCGCCGAACAACGGCCAGGGGTCCAGGTGCTGCGACCGGAGGTTCTCGTCCGATCAGCCGGCCCGCCACGGTCAGGACGGCCCGGTCCGGCGCGAGGACCAGGGTGAACAGGCGGACCTCGACTAGCCCGCTCTCCGGGCTGGTCGGGATCAGCGTCCCCGCCGGCACCGCGAGATACGGTCCGGCGGGCGGGCCGGGACCCCGCCGCTCGCGCAGGCGGTGCATCTCCCGCATGCCCAGCCGGTACGGCTCGATCCGGGCCCGCGCGGCCAGGGCCACCTCCAGGTCGGCCACGATCGAATCGGCGGTGCCGGGGTCGATCGCGGCCGCCCGGGCGAGACCGTCGGCCACGATCGCGAGCCGGCGCAGGCCCTCCTCGGCGGTGAGATCCTCCTCCTCACGGGCGGGCCCCGCGTCGGCCTCGCCGCCGCGCAGCGTGGCGGTGACCCGGCTGGCCTGGCCGCGCCACTGGGTGAGCCGGTCCGAGCCGGACTGCTGCAGCGCCTGCAGCCGGCCGGCGGCCTGCCAGGCCAGCGGGTGCAGTCGGCGGGCCGCCTCGTCCGCGGCGGGCAGCACCACGCCGATCACCTGGCCCGCGAGCGGCTGCAGGGAGCGCGCCGCGCTGTCGGCGAGCGGCTGCAGGGTGGTGAGCACGCTGGCGGCCAGCGGCCGCACGGCCTGCTCCGCGCTCTCGGCCAGCGGCCGCAGGGTGCGGGCCGCGCTGCCCGCCAGCGGCGTCAGGACGATGGCGGCCTGCCGGCCCAGCGGCCCGGCCAGCCGGGTCGCGCCGCGCAGCGGGGCGGGCAGGTGCCCGTACGGCGCCGGCTCGGGGCGGGGAAGCGCCTGCACGCGCCGCAGTTCCGCCTCGACCCGCAGCCGGAGATAGGTCTCCGCCCGCTGCTGTGCTGAGGTCATCTGATCCTCCGGCGGTCAGGTCCCGGCCGCTACGCTCGTCTACCGCCAGTAACACGATAGGTCGTAATGCGGGGGGACCGGCATCGGATATCGGCGCGGCGGACCCCGGCCGGGCGGGTCCGCCTCCGGGGCGGGTCCATGCGGGAGTGTTCATGGCGGGTTCACAGCGGGGTGTCCACGGCGCGGGGTTCACAGCGGGGTGTCCACGGCGCGGGGTTCACAGCGGGGTGTCCACGGCGCGGTGTCTACGGCGGGGTGTCTACGGCGGGGTGTCCATCGGGGGCTCTGCCGTTCGTCGTGTGGGTGACCGAGCCGATGGCGCCGCGGACGCGGGGCCGACGTCCGAGGAGACCACGATGAACACGATGATCATGCAGGCGCTGGCCGAGGACAGGGCCGCCGGGATGCGGGCGGACGCCGCGGTGGCGCGCCGGGAGCGCCAGGCCCGCCGCGCCCGGGGCGGCGCGCGCCGCCGCCGGGCGGGCTTCCCGCTACTGCGCCAGGCTGACGCTCAGCCGACCAGGTCGTCGGCGGCGGCGGCGAACACCTGAGTGTGCGCGTCGACGTCGGCGTCGGTGGTGGCGGGCGACATCAGCGCCATGTTGTGGAACGGCGTCAGCAGCACGCCCCGGTTGATCGTGTACAGGTGCAGGTACTCGTCCAGTTGCGGGTCCGCGGCAGCGTCCGACTCGCCCCCGGTGCGCGGCGGCCGCGGGCAGAACCGGTACTCCGCCCGGGCCCCGAGCTGGACAATGTGCCAGGGCAGCCCTCGCGCGGCGATCACGTCCCGGACTCCGGCCGTGTACCGGCCGGCCCGCTCGGTCATCGCGGCGAACGCGGCGTCGGTGAGCACCTGCTCGAGCGTGGCCCGGATGGCGGCCACGGACAGGGCGTTGCCCGCCAGGGTCCCGCCCACGCCGCCGGTGTCGACGATGTCCGCCGTCTCGTCGGCCATGATCCGCTCCGCCAGCGCGGCGGACAGGCCGAACGCGCCGGCCGGGATCCGCCGGCGATCGACTTCCCGATCGTGACCATGTCGGGATCCAGGTTCCAGGCCCGGGTGCAGCCGCCCGGTCCCGCGCTGAACGTGTGCGTCTCGTCGTTGATCAGCAGGGTGCCGCTGCGCCGGGTCAGCTCGCGGACCGCGTCCAGGTAGCCGGGCTCGGGAAGCACGATCCCGATGTTGGTCAGGGCGGGCTCCATCAGCACCACGGCCACGTCGCCCGCGGCGAGCTCGCGTTCGAGGCCGTCGGCGTCGTTGAACTCCGCGACTCGCGTGGTCAGCCTCGGGTCGACGGGCGCGCCGACGTTGCCCGCGCGCGAGCGCGGGCCCTCGGGTGTCGCGACGATGAACGTCTCGTCCACGCTGCCGTGGTAGCAGTAGCTGAACACCAGGATCCTCGGCCGCCCGGTGAGCTGGCGGGCCAGCCGGATCGCCCACCGGTTGGCGTCGGTGGCGGTGAGGGTGAGGCTCCAGTGGGCCGGGCCGAACCGCCGGGCCAGCTCGGCCGCCACCCAGGCGGCGTCCTCGGTCGGCAGCATGGTGGTCGCGCCGCCCCGCTCGCCGTACTGCCGGGCCACGGCCTCGGCGACCGGCGCCGGCGAGTGCCCGGCCATGGCGCCGGTGTCGCCCAGGCAGAAGTCGATGAACTCGTGGCCGTCAATGTCGGTCAGCCGGGCCCCGCGCGCCCCGGCCATGTAGAGCGGGAAGCCGCCCGGCCACATCCGCATCCAGGTCATCGGCACGCCGCCGAGCAGGTGCGCGCCGGCCTCGGCGAACGCCCGGCGGGAGGCCGGGTGCCGATTCGCGTAGGCGGCCCGCTCGCGGTCGATGAGCCCGGCGAGCCGCCCGGCGTCGATGGTCCCGGCCGGCCCCGCGGCGGTGCGTTCTGACATCGTGGTGCCTTCCCGGTGCTGACGGTCCGTTCAGGTAGTCGCGGGTGACGCGGCCGCGGGCTCTGGCCGGGTCCTACCAGGTTCCCCAGGCCAGGGCGGGGGCGGGCAGGTCCGGGGGGTCGAGGAACGCGGGCGGGCCGGCGAGGTCCAGGGCGCTCAGCGGCGTCGCCGCGGCCGCGTCCCGGCGGGTCAGCGGGGGCAGGTTCCACTTCTCCTCGACCAGCCGGAGCACCGAGGCGTGGTCGAGGACCTGGCTGCACACATGACCGGGCCGGGCGTAGGGCGAGACGATCACCGCGGGAACCCGGAACCCGTAGCGGTCGTAGCCGCGGGGGCCGGCGTCGACGGCCTCGATCTCGGAGATGTAGGTGCCGAACAGCGGCCGCAGGCAGGCCCGCAGCCAGCCCGGCATGTACAGGATGCTGCGGCCCTCGATGTCGTCGGGCGGCGGCGCGGCCGGCGGCGGCACGTGGTCGTAGTAGCCGCCGTGCTCGTCGTACAGCCAGATCAGCAGGGTGTGCGGCCAGCCCTTGCCGTGCATGACCCGGCGGATCACCTCGGCGGCGAAGCTCTCGCCCTTGCGGATGTCCTGCGGGTTCTCCTCGGAGAAGGTGCCGAAGTCGGGATCGACGATGCTGAACGCGGGCAGCGTGCCGTTGTCCGCGTCCTCGAAGAACCGCCGCGCGGTGCGCAGGTGACGCAGGCAGCTCAGCAGCCCGAGCGGGTACAGGTCGGCGGTGAACGACTTGTTGCCCCTGACCGCGTTCACCACCGGCGGCACCCAGCGGGCCAGGGACAGCAGCCGCCGCGCCGCGACCAGGCCCGGCTTGCCGAGCAGCCGGGTGAGCAGGATCTTGACCGGGGTGACGTTGTGGTAGTTGACCCAGGAGATCCCGAACCGGTCCAGCAGGTCGAACACGGTCCCGGCGGGCGGGTGGTCGACCATGCAGAACGGCAGGTCATCGATCAGGCCGTGCGCGGTGCCCGCGAGCAGGAACCGGCGGTTCGGGAACGTCGGGCCCAGGCACGAGCAGAACCACCGGTCACACAGCGGGAACGTGCGGGCGAGGCCGTCGTAGAACGGCAGGTCGGCCCCGGTCCAGTAGGCCATGGGCGCGGTGGCGTCGGCCGCGGGCTCGGTCTGCTCGACGCTGCGCACGAACCCGTCGCAGCGGCCCTGGTCCCACTGGATGTGGCTCGCGTGCCAGGTCTGGGTGGGGGAGTTGTGCTCCTGGACCGGGCCGGCCGCGTGGTGCAGGGCCACGGGCCGGCCGTCCAGGCCGGCGTTGGCGACGTCGGGCTGGCCGTCCGGGCCCCGGGCGAGCCCGTCGCCGCGGCCGGCGAGCGTCCCGAGGTAGTTGTCGTAGGAGTGGTTCTCCATCATCAGCACGACGATGTGGCGGATGGCCGGCAGCAGGTCGGTGCCGGCCGGCTGGTCCGGATCGGGCAGCGTCCGGTCGGGCATGCCGGCACCTCCGCGCGGCTGGGCTGGGGCCTACGCAGGCTAGCAGGCGGGCCGGGTGCGGGCGTGCCGGCGGTGCCGCCGATTCCGGGCGCTCTTTTCGCCCGGGCGGCCCGGACCTGCCCGGAGCCGGCTGAGCTGAGTGTCGCTGGCCAGGCTGACCCGGCCGGCGCAGCCATGCAGGCGACCTACGGCAGGCTGGCGGGCAGGCCGAACGCGGCGAACAGGTCCGCGTCGACGAAGTTGTGATGCCCGGTGATCCGGTCGCCGGAGGCCTCGATGACCTGGATCCCCCACGCGGTGTACCCGCCGCCGGGCTGGTGCTTGTAGGAGCCGAACGCGGCGCAGCCGTTGGCCTCGGTGGCCACCAGGCGCGAGCCGCGGCACGCGCCGCCGGGGCCGAGGAAGAACTTGCCCATCTCGGCCGGCCCGCGGAGCCAGAAGTCGAACGGCGGCATCGTCATCACGGCGTCGTCGCGCAGCAGCGAGACCAGTGAGGTGATGTCGTAGCGCTCGAAGGCGTCGACGTAGCGGGCCAGCAGCGCCCGCTGCTCCCCGGTGACCACGTCCGCGGCCGGCGCGTTGTCCTCCCGCGCCGACATGGTGGCCCGGGCCCGCTGCAGCGCGCTGTTGACCGACGCCACGCTGGTGTCGAGCAGGGCGGCCACCTCCGAGGCCTGCCAGCGCAGCACCTCGCGCAAGATCAGCACCGCCCGCTGCCGGGCCGGCAGGCACTGCAGCGCGGTGACGAACGCGAGGCGGATGCTCTCCTTCGCCGCCGTCAGCTCGGCCGGGTCGCCGTTCTCGGGCAGCACCCGGCCGTCGGGGATGGGCTGCACCCACGTCGCCTCGGGGAGCGTCGCGCCGGTGAACGAGTCGGTGGCTCGCGCCGGCCCCATGTCCATCGGGCTGGCCCGGCGCTGACTGCCGCGCAGCATGTCCAGGGACACGTTGGTGGCGATCCGGTACAGCCAGGAGCGCATGGACGCCCGGCCCTCGAATCCCTCGATGGCGCGCCAGGCGCGCACCATCGTCTCCTGCACGGCATCGTCGGCGTCGAACAGCGAGCCGAGCATCCGGTAGCAGTATCCGGTGAGCTCACGGCGGTACTGCTCCAGGTCCTCGGCGAGGGCCTGGCTGCCGCCGGCGGTGTCAGGCTGAACGGTCACAGGTCCCACCGTAGCGCGGCCCGCCGACAAAACTCCCCGGCCGCTGCGCCCCGGGGGGTGTGGAACACGAATGTGGGTAACTGGTCGGTAACGTGGTCTGGCCATGGCGGTCTGAGTGTGGTGGCGTGGTCACGCGACTTGCACCATGCAGATCAGCCAGATCTGTTCAGGTGTCACGGCGGGTCAGCAGCAGGAAGGCGGCCGCCATGGCTGCCGCGATGAACAGGCACATGAGACCGAATCCTGGCCAGGGCCCGAGGCTATGGGTGCCGTGGATGACGGCGGTTACCTGAGCGCCGGCCATGGTTGGCCAGTACTCCTCGACGTTGTTCTCGATCCGTGCGGGGAGGGCGGCGGCGATCCCGGGCAGCACGAGCACCACGGCGACCAGGACGCCGATGGCAGCGGCCGGGTGCCGCAGCAGCGTGCCGAGGGCGACGCCGAGGAGGCCGAGAGCGGCAAGGTGCAGGCCGGATCCGAGCACAGCCCGGAGCGCGCCGGGCTGCCCGAATGCGGCGGTCGGAGCCTGGCCGGAGATCAGCGCCTGACCGAGGAGGAAGGCGGTGAGCGCTGTCGCCTCCCCGGTTATCAGCGATACCGCGGTGAGGACGGTGGCCTTCGCGGCCAGGAACCGGCCCCGGCGCGGGACGGCGGCCAGGCTGGTCTGGATCGAGCCGGTCGAGTACTCCGACGTGATGACCAGGACGCCGAGCACGCCGATGCCGAGCCAGGCTAGGGCGAGGCCACTGAGGCTGACGTCGCCGGGATCCCATCCCGCCCGGCCGGACAGGGTCTCGCTCGCGTAGTGGTGCGCGGCGACGGCGCTGAACAGCGCCCCGAGCCCGATGCCGAGCACGGCGGCGGTGAGCAGGGTCCAGAAGGTGGACCGGAGCGTGCGGATCTTGGTCCATTCGCAGCGCAGCGCATCGGCGAACGTGGCCGGGCGGTGGTGTGGTCCGGCCAGCCCGGCTGCCCCGGCCCCAGCCCCGGCGGTGACGGCGGACATCAGCCCACCTTCCCGGCGGGGCGGTACTGCACGCTGTCGTGCGTCAGTTCCATGAACGTCTCCTCGAGGGACGCTTGCTGGGTTGCGAGCTCGTGCAGGACCAGGCCGCTGGCGGCCGCGAGGTTCCCGATCGCGGCGCTGTCCAGTCCGCGGACCTCGATGCTCACGTCCGGGCCAGGGCGGACCCGGGCTCCGGCGCCCGTCAGCCGGGCGGCCAGCTCATCCAGGCGCGGCGAGCGGACGAGCACCCGCTGCCCGGAACTGGCCTGCGTGAACTCGGTCACTTTCTGGTCGCGCAGCAGCCTGCCTTTCCCGATCACGATCAGGTGGTCCGCGGTCATCGCCATCTCGCTCATCAGGTGGCTGGACACCAGCACCGTGCGGCCCTCGGCGGCCAGGCCCCGCATCAGCTGGCGGACCCACACGATGCCCTCGGGATCCAGGCCGTTGACCGGCTCGTCGAACATGAGCACCGCAGGGTCGCCGAGCAGGGCGGCGGCGATCCCCAGGCGCTGGCTCATGCCCAGGGATAAGCCCCCTAGCCGGCGCCTGGCAGCACTCTCCAGCCCTACCAGCCCGAGCACTTCGTCGACCCGGCGTACCGGGATGCCGTTGCTCTGGGCCAGGCATACCAGCTGGCTGCGGGCCTGCCGCCCGGGGTGCATGGCTTTGCTGTCGAGCAGGGCACCGACCTCGCGCAGCGGCGCAGGCAGGTGCTGGTACCGCCGTCCGCCGACCCACACCTCTCCGCCGGCGGGACGGTCGAGCCCGAGGATCAGCCGCATGGTGGTGGTCTTGCCCGCCCCGTTAGGGCCCAGGAACCCGGTGACCAGGCCAGGCCTGACCGTGAAGCTCAGGCCGTCGACCGCTAGCGTGGCCCCGTATCGCTTGGTCAGGCCCCGGACCTCGATCATCTGGCCCGCGCTCATCGCAGCGCGAAGGCGAGGTCGAGGTCCGGGCCGCGGCTGCCGGGCGGGTCGCCGGCCGAGGGCAGGCCGATAAGGATCATCCGGATGCCGCCGTTGGGCTCGCGGTGCTGCTCGAGGGTCCAGCGGTACAGCGCATCCCCGGCCGCCTGCCCCTCGGCGCCGGCCGCCTGCTGCTGTCCCAGGTGGATGAATGCCTCCTGGTGCGCGGGCTCGGTGCGCAGGGTGAGGTCGGGGAACCTGGCCGCGATCGCAGCGGCCTGGTCACCGGGCACGGGCCAGCACCACTCGACCGGGCCGTCGCTGTCCTCGGTTACCTCTGCGTGGTAGATCATGAAAGGCGCCCCGGCGATGCCCTCAGGGCTGGGCACCGACCCGCCGCGCATCCGTTTAATGAAGAACTCTCTGCCCACCGGGATCTGCTCATCCGCGTGGACGTGCCGCAGCAGGGTGAGCAGGCTGCGGGCGGGGATATCGCGGACGGCAATCTCATACATCACAGGCTTCTTCCCGTTCAGGCGGTCGACGAGGTACCCGGCGAGCTCCCGGCGGGCCGCGTGCCCGGCCTCCGCCGCGGTCCACCAGGCAGCGACCTGCCCGGCTGCTGCCGGCGCATCCAGGCCCAGGATCACCTTGATCTGCGCCAGCGGGACGCCGATCTGGCGCAGCGACGCCACCAGGCGCGCCTGGTCCAGCTGCCCGCCGGCATACCAGCGGTAGCCAGAATCCAGGTCGATACGGGCAGGCGGCAGCAGCCCCAGCTCGTCGTACAGGCGCAGCGCCTTCGGTGACAGCCGCGACAGCCGGGCGAACTCCCCGATGCCCATCAGGCCCATGACAGCTCCCTCGATCCGGGCGGGTGCCCGGCCGTCACCACTGTGCGGCTTCCCCCAGGGTCAAGGTCAACAGCGCTGCCGCGCGCCTTGATCGCCGCGAGCCGCCGAAGAGCGTTCCGGGCGGCATGCAGGGCGCGTGCGTCGCCAGCCCGCGGGTCATCGGCTGTGCCGATCCGCGGCAAAAGGATTAGCGCCTGCAGGATGGCGGCACCGGCGCTGAGGCTGAAGGTCCGGCGGAGGGAACGGATCACCCGCGTAGGTCACCGTCGCCGCGGGGATTGACTGGGCATGAGCACCGCGACCGCGCAATCTGCAGCCACGCCAGCGTCCTGGCGGCGAGCAAGCGAGTCCACGCGATGACGCTGCCGGAGGGCCTGGCCTACGTGCCCGGCTTCCTCACCGAGACCGGGGAACGCGATGTGCTGGCGGTGCTGGCGACGTTCGAGCTGCATCCGTACGTGCTGCACGACACGCCATCGCGGCGGCTGGTGCGAAGCTTCGGCCTCGCCCAGGTCACCGGCGCGTACGACGCCGGCCCGGCGGCGCCGATCCCCGCCGAGCTGGAGTGGCTCCGGGAGCGCTGCGCCACTCTGACGGGACGCGGGCCCGAGGAGCTGGCGGACCTGCTCGTGACGCGCTACCCGCCGGGCGCGGGGATCGGCTGGCACCGCGATGCGCCGGCGTTCGGCGATGTCAGCGGCATCTCGCTGCTGACCGCGTGCCGGATGCGGTTTCGCCGCGGCCGGCCCCGCGCCTGGCAGACCGCCGAACTCACCCTCGAGCCCCGCTCCGCCTACATCCTGTCCGGTCCGGCGCGGACACAATGGCAGCACCACATCCCTCCGGTCACGCAGGAGCGCTGGTCGATGACGTTCCGCACCCTGCGGCACGCCGCGGCCGGCCCGCGGTGAGCGGGCGGACGCGGCTCACCGTGCGCGTCCACGCGAGGGCCCGCACCGAGCGCCTCGAGCGGGACGACCCGACGCTGCGGCTATGGGTCCGCGAGCCACCCGCCGACGGGCGGGCCAACGCCGCGGTGATCCGCGCCGTGGCGCGGTGGGGCCGGCGCCGCCCCGTCGCAGGTGGCGATCGTCTCGGGCGCGGCCGCACGCGACAAGCTGGTCGAGATCGAGCACCAGGACGCGCTCCCTCCACTAGCTGCCGCTTTATGTTGTGCAGGTGGTGGCTGGTGCCGCTGAGCGCTAGCGGGGCGCACGCAAGGTCGGGCAGGGGTGGCGCGCATGCGGCCGTTACTCGCTGCTATTCGCTGCGGAGGATTGGCGCTGGCCTGATCCGGGCGGCGGCCCAGCCGGGGCCTGCCGCGATGAGGTTGGCTAGCAGCAGGGTGGCCGGGATGGCGAGCAGCGTTAGCGCTACCGGGACCTCCGCCTGGCCCGCGACTCCGACCGACCCGGCGAACAGTGCCCAGGCCCATCGGCCGGCCAGGATTCCGAGCGGCAGCCCGGCCAGCAGCGCTGCCGCGGCCAGCGCGCTGGCCTGCCAGGACACCACCCGGATCACCTGCGACCGGTTCAGGCCGAGGGTTTTGAGTACCGCGAGGTCGCGGCGGCGGCGCCGGACGCTGGTGAGTAGCACGTGGGCCAGCGTGCCGACCGCGAGCAGGGCCAGGACGGCGCCCAGGACCAGCGGGGTGTCCCGGATGCCGGTGTAGTCGCGGATGTCTCCCGGCCGCTGGTCGGCGGTCACGGTGCAGGATCCGGGCGGGCATCCCGCCGCGGTGACTGCTGCGGTCAGCCGGGCCGCGGCGGCGGCCAGGTCGGTGCCGGGCTTGTAGCGGACCAGGAAGAAGTTGTAGCAGGTGGCGTCCGTGAGGCAGTCGGTGGTCTGGGCGGGCGTGGAACGCATCGACAGCACCGCGGCGGGAACCACGGCCCCGTTGCCCAGGTCGGTGGCGGTAAAGCCGCCGCGGCTGAACGACGCGAACACGGCCACGCCCACGATGCGCATGGTGTGCTTCGCGCCGTTCGCGGCGACCGCCACGGTCTGCCCGAGCCGACGGTGGATGGCGCGCAGGGTCTGGGCTCCGAGAGCGATCTCGTCCGGGCCCGAGGGCGCCCGGCCGGTCAGGAGCGTGAGGAAGCCGTGCCCGCGGACCGGGTCGATGCCGATCGCTGCCACGGTCTGCCCGTTGACCGTGACCGGGCCGTAGTTGCCTCCGGCCCACCGGGTCACGGCTGGTTCCGCCGCCAAGATCTTCGCGGCGAACGCGGCGGGAACTCCTCCAAATCCAAGGTCCAGCTCCTGGGTCCAGTTCTGCCCGTACCGGTGCGGCGTGGTGACCAGGCCGATCAGGTTGGTGCCGAAGGCCAGGGCGGCGACCACGGCGGCGATCGCCACGGTGGTGCCGGCCAGGGCGCTGCGGACCGGCACCCCGGTCCGGCCGTGGCCCGGCTCGAACGCCATCCGGACCCCGATGCCGCCGGTCACCGACCCGGCCAGCCCCAGGGCCGAGCCCAGCCGCGAGGCTCGGGCAGACGCCGTCGGCTCGGCCACGCCCAGCGGCCCGCTGGCCCGGGCTGCCGCGCGCCAGGCCGCGGGCACCAGCACGGCGAGCGGCAAGACGGCGATGGCGGCGAATCCGGCGCCGAGGACGGCCAGGTTGACCTCGATCCCCGGGTCAGGCTCGGCCAAGCGCGCGATCCCGATCGGCATGAGCGGGGAGGCGCCGATGGCCACGGCCACGGCGATCGACGCCCCGGCGACGGTCACCGCGGCCATACGGGCCAGGGACAGGGCGACCAGCCGGGCGCGGGTCATGCCGAGGGCGCGCAGGATCGGGAACTCGGTCGCGTCCAGGATCAGCTGGCGGCTGAGCAGCTGGCCGATAATGGCCAGCGCGATCAGCCCGGCCAGCGCGGCGAACAGCCCCAGCGCGACAGCTTCCGGGCGGATGGCGCGCTCGGTGGCGGTGACTTCGTCCGCCAGGCTGATGGCGTCGATGTGCCCGCTGGTGGCCGGGTAGCGTTTCGCCAGCGCGCTAGCGGCCTGAAGGAACGCGGCCATGCTCGCACCCGGCCGCAGGCGCACCCCGGCCTCGGCCCCGTAGTAGAACCGCGCCGCCGCGCGGGTGCCCGAGAACGGAGGGCTGAGCAGGGCCATCGGCTCGCCGTCCGCAGTGGTGGCGGGCACGATCTGGGTGTCGAACACCACGACAGCCGAGACCCGGAACGCCAGCGGGACGGCCTGCTGCAGCTCGGGACGGTCCGTCGCGGGATTGTCCGGAACCCCGAGCAGGTGCAGCGTGCTGCCGGGCCGCAGGTGCTCCAGGCCGGCCAGCTGCTGGTCGATCACCGCCTGCCCGGCGGCCCGGGGACCGTACATCCGGCCCTGCAGAATCTTGACCCGGTCGGCCGAGACGCCCAGCGCGCGGTCGGGGCTGGAGAAGGCCTGTACCACCGCGAGCGGCGGGCCGTGCCGCACCGGGAGCGCCATCTGGTAATCGGAGAAGGTGGACATCGAGGCCACCTGCGGCAGCCGGGCCAGCGCGCTGAAATACCCGGGTGCAGGAGCGTTCACGAGCGTGAGCGGGAGGATGTCCACCTGGGCGGCGCTGGCCCACTGCAGCAGCCGGGGGTAGGCGGTATCGGTGCGGCGCGCGCCTGCCGCGGCTGTCAGCACTGCCCCGCCGATCAGGCCGAGCAGTAACGCCAGGCCCGCCAGTGCCCGCCACCGCAGCCGCACCTCGGCACGCAGGCTCAGCCACACCGCTGCCATAGCGGACATTCAGCTACCAACCCGGTCTAGCGTCAAGGATGGGGGCACCACCAACAAGGTGATGCTGCCCGCACGCTCCCGGGCCTGGTCGGTCGCTGTTCTTCCGGGTCAGGCCGGGTGCGGTCCCCGGCAGTTCAATGAGCGCTTGGGAGTGACATCGCCGCCTGAACGCCGGGGTGGCCGGGAGGGCGGCGATCGACGAATATGTGTCGAGCTTCTGGCCGTCGGCAGGCACGGGTAGCCGCTGTCCCGGGCGGCAGTAGGATCATGGGGCCCGGCCCGGCCCGCGCACGCGCGCCGCCGGCGGTACCGGGTACTGGACTGGGGAGGTCGCCATGGCGGGGGCGTTCGCGGATCTGCCCACGCCGCTGGTGGCTGATGCGTGCGTGCGCTGTGGTGTTACGCTGCGGGCCGTCCCTTCGGGAATCCGGGCGGTCGCGGCCGGCCAGCGGATCGCGGGGCGGGTCCTGCCCGTGCGGCACTACGGCAGCGTGGACGTGTTCCTGGAGGCATTCGGCCGGGCCGAAGCCGGCGACGTGCTGGTCATCGACAACGGCGGCCGCCTGGACGAGGCCTGCGTCGGCGACCTGGCGGTACTGGAGGCCCGGGCCGCCGGGGTGGCGGGCCTGGTGGTGTGGGGCCTGCACCGCGACACGCCGGAACTCGCCGCGATCGGCCTTCCGGTCTTCAGCTACGGCAGTTACCCGGCCGGGCAGGCGCGGCTGGACGAGCGGGAGCCCGAGGCGCTGGTCACCGCGCGGTTCGGGTCGCACCTGGTCAGCGCCGGGGACATCATCGTCGCCGATGACGACGGCGCGCTGTTCGTCGCGGCAGAGCACGCCGAGCGGGTGCTGGTCACCGCGCGCCAGATCTGGCAGACCGAGCGGGACCAGGCCCGCTGGATCCGGGACGGGCAGACACTGCGCGAGCAGACCGCTTTCGATGACTACCTGGCCCGGCGCGCCGCTGACCCGTCATACACCTTCCGGCGGCATCTGCGCCGCATCGGCGGGGCGATCGAAGAATAGGATCTCCCGGGCGCCGGGCCTCGGCCCGCTCAGGGCCTGGCACCGGCACTAGACCGCGCCGGATCACGCAGGCCGGATCCGGAGGGCATGACGAACGGGCGGCTCCCCGGTACGCGGCAGCGGCCGGCGGGGGGACGGGTCGCCGCCAGGCGGGGAGCCGCGTACTTGGCAGTATGGTCTGGTGGCCGAGAGTGAGGAGCTTCCCGGGCGTGTTCTGGCCGCGTATGAGCGGGCGGCCCGGACTGGTTTCCGGCTCGCCTGCGAGGTCGACGTGGGCAGGCTGCTGGCCGCCCTGGCCGCGGCGGTCCCCGGCGGTGGCCGGGTTCTGGAGATCGGCACCGGCGTCGGCGTCGGGCTGGCCTGGCTGGTCCATGGCCTGGGAGCGCGCCAGGACGTGGAGGTCGTCACGGTCGAGCTCGACGATGCGGTGCAGCAGACCGCGCTGGCGGCGCGCTGGCCGCCGTGGGTTCGCTTCGAGTCGGGGGACGGGGCTGAGGTCGTCGGCCGGCTCGGCCAGTTCGACCTGATCTTCGCGGACGCGCCCGGCGGGAAGATCTTCAAGCTGCGCCGGACGGTGGCCGCGCTTCGCGAGGGCGGCGTCATCGTCGTGGATGACATGGACCTGGCCCGCCACGCCGATGAGCGGCTTCGGGCGGCCCTGGTCGTGGTGCGTCACCGTCTGCTGGGCAACGCTGAGCTCGTCTGCGCCGAGCTGGGCTTCAGCAGCGGCGTCATCGTGGCCGTCAAGCGCCGGCCGTGACCACGCCTAGCCAGCCAGCGGCACGGCGACGTGGACCGCGGCCAGGTCGGCGTCACGCCATAATGTTCGATCTGGCCCAGAATTCAAGGCGGTCAGTGAGCACATCACGGCCTCCGGCCACGCCCCTTCAGCAAGACCGTCTCGAGCCGTGCGGGTCCGAGTACCGTCGGCTTGGCTTACTGGCTGAGCCGGAGGGGGGAACTCACTAGGGTGATCTTGTGAAACCGTTCCTGCTGCTGGCCACCCGTGCCGAGGACGCGGCCGCGGATAACGAGTACGAGTCGTTTCTGGCCTGCACCGGGCTGGGCGAGCGCGACCTGCGCCGGCGCCGGCTGGAGCGCCGGGCGCTGGGCAACGTCGATCTGCGGGACTGGTCGGGGATCTTGCTGGGCGGCGGGCCGTTCACCTCCAGCGACCCGGAGGGATCGAAATCGCCGGTGCAGCGGCGGGTCGAGGCAGACCTGCGCGGACTGCTCGAGAAGGTGATCAGCGCGGACTTCCCGTTTCTGGGGGCCTGCTACGGCATCGGGACGCTCGGCAGGCATCAGGGGGCGGTGGTCGACCGGCGGTATGCCGAGCCGGTCGGCTCGGTCCCGGTCACGCTCACCGGCGAGGGCCGGCGAGACCCGCTGCTGCGCGGGCTCCCTGCCACCTTTGAGGCGTTCGTCGGCCACAAAGAGGCGATCAGCGGGCTGCCGGGGCATGCCGTCCTGCTCGCCCGTTCCCCCGCGTGCCCGGTGCAGGCGTTCCGGATCGGCTCGGCCGTCTACGCCACCCAGTTCCATCCCGAACTGGACGCGGCGGGCCTGTGCACCCGGATCGAGGTCTATAAGCATGCCGGCTACTTCGAACCCGGACAGGCCGGTGAGCTCAAGGCGCAGGCGCTCCGCAGCACCGTCACCCACCCGCCTGCCATCTTGCGCCGGTTCGCCCAGCGCCACGCCCGCAGCGCGCCGGCCGGGGCCGAAGCCAGGCCGCGGACGCCGACCGCCGTTTCCGCAGCAGGTCAGCGCAGATAGCTCCGCCCAGGACATCTTTGCCGAGCCGACGATGGCGCCGTCGCTGATGGCAACCACGGTCTGACCGGGCGGCTCCTCCATCCACCAGGGCCGAGCCTCGTCCAGCGTCTGCTGCTCAGGGAACGGGTAAGTCTTCCCCTCGGCCATGATCGCGGCATAGAAGGGATAGATCAGCGGCCAGTCCTGATCAACGGCCCGCCTGATGATCACACCCGGACATTACCGCCCGGGCCCGTTGACAGGGCCCACGGCCCGCGCATGACTTTGCGCCCGGCCCTGGTTACCGCCCAGGCCAGCCAGTTCCGGGCGGTGCTGCCTCGACGGTGCCGGGGGTGGCTTCGGGCTGGTGATGCCGAGCAGTGGCTCGTCGGGTGAGCAGGCCGTGACACCTTGCGCGCGGAAGGCGCAAGGTTGAGCCATGGCTATCTCGTTCAATGGCGTCCTTGTCATTGGGCTGGTAGCGGTGGCCGTCCCCGCCGTCTGCGGCGTGTGGCCCGGGTTCCCCGTGCCTGGAGCGGTGCTGGAGGTCATGGCTGGGATAGTCATCGGCCCGTCGGTCCTGGGCTGGGTACACGTGGACGCGGCCGTGCAGGTGCTCAGCGATCTCGGCCTGGGGATGCTGCTGTTCCTCGCCGGCCTGGAGATCGATGTGCAACGGCTGCGGGGACCGCTCGGGCGGCTGGCCGGGGTGGCCTACGCGGTATCGGCGGTGCTGGGCGTGCTCTGCGCCTTCGGGCTCAGCCTCGCCGGGCTGGCCAGCCAGCCGTTGTTTCTGGCGATCGTGCTGATCTCCACCTCCGCTGGGCTGCTGCTGCCGGTGCTGAAGGACGCGCGCCAGGAAAGCACACAGTTCGGCCAGCTGGTGATGACAGCAGCTGCCCTCGCGGAGGTGGTCCCGATCCTGCTGTTGTCGCTGTTGTTCTCTGCGGCCTCCAAGACGTCGGCTGAGCGGATCGCCTCACTGGCGACATTCCTCGTCCTGCTGGCGGTGGTGGGCCTCGCGCTGGGCCGGGTGCGCCGGCTGGCGGGCCTGGAGCGGCTGCTGGACCGGCTGGACGATCAGACCGCCCAGCTGCGGGTGCGGGCCGCCCTGACGCTCGCGCTGGGCTTTGGCGTGCTCGCCTACCGGTTCGGGTTCGCCTCGATCCTGGGCGCGTTCGCCGCGGGGCTGCTGGTGCGCATGATCGACCTGGAGGGCCGTGCCCCGCACCCGCAGTTCGAGACCAAGCTGCAGGGCATCGGGTTCGGATTCTTGATCCCGATCTTCTTCATAGCCACCGGTGTCCGGTTCGACCTGCCCGCGCTGCTCGGGCATGCGGCCGCGCTGGCGGAGGTGCCGCTGTTCCTGCTGGCCCTGCTGGTGGTGCGCGGGCTGCCCGCGCTGCTCTACACCCGTTTCCTCGGCCGCCGCCGCGCAGCCGTGGCCGGCCTGATGCAGGCCACCACACTCACCTTCGTGATCGTGGCCAGTCAGGTCGGCCTGGCCACCGGGCATATCTCCGCTGCCACCAGTGCGTCGCTGCTCACCGCCGGGCTGCTGTCCGCCGCCGCGTTCCCGGCCACGGCCATGCGGCTGCTGGCCCGCGACCGGCGGCCCCCGGCCAAATCTTCCCCGAGCGGGCCAGCAGGCATGGCCGATCAGCCAGCCACCGGCCTGCCCGGCGGAACTGGCCAGGCCCGCCGCCGCCTCTCCGTTCCCCGGGGCGGCTTCAATGAGGCCCCCGCCAAGGCATGGGCCGCCATGACCCGGCTGGCCAGCCGCCGCTTCGGCAGATGAGCAAGCGGCCGGCATCACGGCACGCCGAAACAGCCTCCCAGGCCCGCCGCCGAAACGGCCGGGCACGGGTCATCTTCAGGGGACCGCTCAGACGCCCGCGGGCAGCCCGGCCAGCGCCGCCTCGAGCGCGGGCTCGGCGAGCTCGAGGTCCTGCATCTCGCCGCTCAGGTAGTGGCCGTAAGCGGACAGGTCGAGCAGGCCGTGGCCGCACAGGGCGGTCAGGATGGCCTTCTCCTCCCCGGTCTCCTTGCAGCGCAGCGCCTCCTCGATGCAGGCGGCCACCGCGTGCGTCGGCTCCGGCGCGGGCACGATGCCCTCGGTCCTGGCGAAGCGCAGCCCGGCTGCGAAGCACTCCGACTGCGGCTTGGCCACGGCCTCGATCAGGCCCAGCTCGTAGATGTGCGACAGCAGCGGGGACATGCCGTGGTAGCGCAGGCCGCCGGCGTGGATCGGGTCGGGGATGAACTGGTGCCCGAGCGTGTGCATCTTGAGCAGCGGCGTGAACCCGGCGGTGTCGCCGAAGTCGTAGGCGTAGACGCCGCGGGTCAGCGACGGGCACGCGGCGGGCTCGACCGCCCGGATCACCGGGTTCATCCGCCCGGCGAGCTTCTCGCGCAGGAACGGGAACGCCAGGCCGCCGAAGTTCGACCCGCCGCCGGTGCAGCCGACGATGACGTCTGGCGTGTCGCCCGCGAGCGCAAGCTGCTTGACCGCTTCCTCGCCGATGATCGTCTGGTGCAGCAGCACGTGATTGAGCACGCTGCCGAGCGAGTACCGGGTGGCCGGCTCGCTGCCGGCGACCTCGACGGCCTCGCTGATCGCGATGCCGAGGCTGCCGGTGGAATCCGGCTGCTGGGCCAGCACCGCCCGCCCGGCCGTGGTGAGGTCGGACGGGCTGGGGTGCACGGTGGCGCCGTAGGTCTCCATCAGCAGCTTGCGGTAGGGCTTCTGGTCGTAGGAGGCGCGGACCATCCACACCTCGAGCTCCAGGCCGAACAGCGCGGACGCGAACGCCAGCGCGCTGCCCCACTGGCCCGCGCCGGTCTCCGTGGTCAGCTTGGTCACGCCCTCGGCGGCGTTGTAGTACGCCTGCGGCACCGCGGTGTTGGGCTTGTGCGAGCCGGCCGGGCTGCCGCCCTCGTACTTGTAGTAGATCCGGGCCGGGGTGCCGAGGTCCTTCTCCAGCCGGCGCGCCCGGAACAGGGGAGTGGGCCGCCACAGCCGGTACACGTCCACGACGTCCTCGGGGATCGGGATGTACCGCTCCGGCGAGACCTCCTGCGCGATCAGCGCGGCCGGGAAGAGCGGGGCGAGATCGTCGGGCCCGACCGGCTGGCGGGTGCCCGGGTGCAACGGCGGCGGGGGCGGCATCGGGATGTCGGCGATGATGTTGTACCACTGCCGGGGCATCTCGGATTCCTGCAGCACGTACTTGACCTGGTGATCCATGGAATGCCCCCCGAAGCTGGAGACGAAGGGAACGTTTGCACCGCAACGCTAGCGGACAGTCCCGGGCCGGAGGAAGTGACGGGTGAGCGGGCGGGGTGAGCAGGCGGGGTGCGCGGGCGGGGTGCGCGGGGAACGGCGTGGGGTCAGTATCCTGCGAGCCCCGGGCGCGGGCGAGCCCGGCGGAATCGGGAGGAACCACACGTGCGCGTCGCCCGCCAGGTGCTCGAGAGCGGCGGCTACGCCGACGAGGTGCGCGC
Source organism: uncultured Actinomycetota bacterium (assembly GCA_963749145.1). Lineage (GTDB taxonomy): Bacteria > Actinomycetota > Actinomycetes > Streptosporangiales > Streptosporangiaceae > JASHPR01. Next base: position 215,344 of record CAVVLN010000001.1, read on the forward strand.
CGACGAGGACGAGGCGAGATCGCTGGGCATCACCGGGGTGCCGTTCTGCGTGGTCGACGGCAGGTACGGGGTGTCGGGGGCGCAGTCCGCCGAGACGTTCACCCGCGCGCTCTGGCAGGCCTGGGAAACCCGCTGAGCAGCGCCGGGCCCGGGTGCCGGCGAGCCATGGCCGGCCCGGGCAGGGCGGTCGCGTGTTCCCCGGGCCGAGCCGTCCCCGGTGCCCCGTGAGCATGGCAGATCGGTTGCGGGGCAGTGCCCTGCATGCGATGGTGGGGCCGTGAGATCGGGCTCGGTGGCCGTGTTGCGGATGCGGCTCGCCATGGGCCTGACGATCATCGGCGCGGCCCTGGTCATCACCGGGCTGCTGTTCATGCTGGTCGGCGAGATCCTGCGGCTCAAGCCCGCGCACGGCGGGTTCGGGATGGTGCGGGCGGGTGAGATCGCCGCGATCTGCGGCCTGGCCTCGGGCGTGGCGCTGCTGGTCGTGCTCACCGTCGGCCCGGCCGATCGCGCAGGCCGCAGCCGCCGCGGCCAGGCCCGCGCCGCCGGGCCGGCCAGGCCGGCGGCTCGGCTCCGGTCAGCGGATCGGCCGAGCAGTGGCTGAGTCCGTTGCGCGGCCCGGGAGCCGTGCCGGCCCCGCCGCGCGCCGTCACGCTCCGGCCGGAGCTGGCCCTGCCGCGCGCCGTCACGCTCCCGCCGGAGCCGGCCCCGGCCGTCCCGGGGCCCGGCTACGCCGGCCACGGCTGGCAGCCGCCCGCCGGAGAGGGCTGGAGCCCCGGCCCTGCCTATGTCTGGCAGTCCGGCGGGCCGGGCTGGGATCACGCGGCCCGCGAGGACTGGAGCCCGGACGGCCAGGACGGCTGGGCCCAGGATGAGTGGTATGAGCGGGACGACTGGGCCCCCGATGAGGGCCAGGCCGGCTGGGCGGACGGCGGCCAGGAGGGCTGGGAGCCGGAGACGCAGCAGGCCGGGGGATGGCAGCCAGGTGTTGCGGGCGGCTGGGACCGGGCCGGCGACGACTGGGGGCCGGGCGCCGCGGTTCAGGACGTCCGGGGCTGGCCCGCCGAGGACCAATGGCGCCCGGACGCGCAACCCGCGGACGATCCGCACGCCCCGTATCTGGCTGGCCCGGAGCCCGGTCACCTGGCTGGCCAAGAGCCCAGCCACCTGGCTGGCCCGCAGGCCGCCTACTTAGCCGGGCCGCTACCCGCCCCCGGGCCGCCGCCGGCCGGACTCGCGCCAGCGCTGGCGCCGCTGCCGGACGGCCCGCCCGGCGGGCAGCGGAGCCCGGGACGCGGCCGCCGTCCGGACGGTGAGTACGAGCCGGGACACGCCGAACCGCCGTCCCCGGACACCCAGGAGAAGATCGAGCAGATCAAGGACCTCTACCTGACCGCCGAGGCGATCGGGGAAGAGGCGCTGGTCAAGCACTTCGATCAGCTCAAGAAGCGGCAGCGCTCGCTGATCCGCGAGTTCTTTGAGAAGGCCGGCCTCGGGTCGATGGGCGCCGGCGGTGACGCCGCCGGGGACCCGGCTGGCAGCCCGGCCCGGGACCGCGCGGCCGCGGCGGCCGAGCGTGCCCCCCGCGACGGCGCCTCGCTGCCGCGCTGAGCCGCCCGGCTGCTGGCCCGGGACCGGTGTCCTGGCGCCGGTCCGGGTATCCAGGCCCCGGTCCAGGCGTGCTGGCCCCCGGTCCGGGCGTGCTGGCGCCGGTCCGGGCGTGCTGGCGCCGGTCCGGGAGACCAGGCCCCGGTCTCGTCTGGCGAGCCTCAGGCCCCCGTGTCCCAGCGCGTCCGGAACCTGGCGATCAGCTGGTCCGCCTGAGCCGGGCTGATCTCGACCAGGTCGGCCCCCACCTCGCCGTACTCCCACTCGACGATCGCCGCATCCGGCTCCCAGGTGAGGTCCCGCCGCAGCGCCTCGTCCGCGGGGCCGTCCTCGGTGTACCGGCGCCGGGCCAGCCCGGATGGTGCCTGGGCGGTGCGGCCGGCGCCGACTATGGCGTAATAGCTCACCTCGTCGGGCACCGTTACTGGACTTCCTTCCGGAAGTCCGGGATCGCGGCGCACCTGGGCGGCACGGGCACGCTGGCCGAATTCGCCGCGTGCATGGCCCGCAGGCGCGCCCGCTGCGCGGGCGGCGTTCTGGGATCGGCGATCTGCTTGTACGAGGGGCGGGCGCGCTGCCAGGCATCCCAGCTCGACGCGGTGTGGAACTGTACCTCGAAAACCAGGTCGTGTGCCGGGTCGCGCCAGCGGCTGTTGATGCCCTTGTACTCGCGGCTCTCCCAGCCGTTCCACCGGGCCTCGAGTTCGAATCCGTGCCCCTTGAGCCGGCTGTGCGCCTGCAGGGTCGCCTCGGCATACTGCTCGGGATCGAAGATGAACGCGTACCGGATGCCGTCGTGCACCTCGGCTGACAGTTCGTCGGCGGGCTTGTCGGGATGGCGCAGGATCAGGTCGGCGAGCCTCTCCTTGAAGCGGTCGGGCGGCTTGAGGGCCTGGCTCTCGGTATCCGGCAGGAGCTGCCCGTGCTCGAGCTGGGCCTCGACCCGGCGCATGGCCGGCGTCAGCCCGCTGTGACCGTAGCTGCCGAAGACGTTGCGGCCCTCGGCGACCCGGTAGCGGCCGAGCGCCTCCTCGGCGATCCGGTACTCCTCCCCGGTGAGGTACCGGCCGTTCCAGGCCCAAGACCCGTCCGCGCCCCGGCGGGGCGGATCGGCGGGGCGGTCCGGTTCCGCGTCGATGACGGCCTGGGTGAGGGTGTCGGCCCCCCCAGGTTCCGGGTCGGCCCACCCGGGCCCGGCCCGCCCGGGTTCGGCCGCGCCGTCCCGGTCGGGCGGGCCCTCCCAGCTCGGGGCGGACAGCCAGGAGTCGGCCGGGCCGGGCTCGTCGGCGGGGCCGGGCGGGTCGGGCGCGGCGAACTGATCGCCGAGACCGAGCGGGTCGTCCGCGGGGAAGACGCCGAGCGGGTCGTCCTCGGGGAAGTGGCGGCCGATGCCCGGGGTGCCACGGGCGGGGAAGTGGCCGTCGGCGCCGAGCGTATCGCCCGTACGGGAATGGCCGCTGGCGCCGGGCGCGTGGCCCGCACGGGAATGGCTGCCGGCGCCGAGCGGGTCGGGCGCTGGGGAATGGCTGGCGGTGCCGGGCGGATCGGGCGCGGAGAAGTGATCGCTGGTGGCGGGTATGTCGGGCGAGGGGGAGTGGCTGGCGGTGCCGGGCGGGTCGGGCGCGGAGAAGTGATCGCTGGTGGCGGGTATGTCTGGCGCGGCGGACTCGCCGTTGGCGCCGAGATCGCCGTGGGTGCCGACATCGCGGTCGGCCCCGAACTCGCCGTCCGGGCCGAACTCAGCGGTCGCGCTCAGGCTCTCGGCAGCTCCCCGGCCGATGGTCGTGCCGTTACCGTTCGCCGCCCGCCGGCCGGGGGCCATCGTGCCGCCGGGGGCCATCGTGCCGCCGCCGGGCGCGCCGTCGCCGTTGACCGGGCTGCTCCAGCTGACCGTGCTGTTCCCGCCTGGGGTGCTGGTCGTGCCGAGTGTGCTGGCCGTGCTGGGAATGCTGTCCGTGCCGGGAGTGGTGGTCGTGCCGGCGGTGGTGCTCCAGCCGGCCGCGCCGGATTCATCCGTCAGCGGCGCCCGGCCACCGGAGCCGTTGTGGCCCGAGCCGTTGACGGCGGCCTGATAGCCGGTCAGCGGCAGCTCAAGATCCTTCAGCCGGGTAACCGGCGGCTTGCGGGTGTGGTCGTCGTGATACGGGGACGACGGGTGGCCGCGGCAGCCGCTCCAGCCGCACGCGCAACTCCGCCACCGATCCGCGTTCGGGCCGGTCAGAAGCGTGCGGACGGTCCCCCTGCGTCGCCGCGCCGGGCTCGGTGAGCTGATCCCACCGGTCCTGCGCGCCTGGCATTATGCTGTCTCCCCCAACATTGGCGACGAAGTCATCGTAACCGCCAGTTCAGCCGGGCATCCGGCGAAGCGTTGGGCGAGACCTTTCCCCGGCCGTCAGCCGGCGACCTGGCGCACGCCGGGATGCGGCGCGGCCCGCTGGTCTGGATGCAGGATCGAGGCGATGGCCTCGACCCCGTCGACCAGCCGGGGGCCCGGACGGACCACCAGGCCGTCGGCATCGATCGCCCAGACCGCGGCCGACGGCAGCGCCCGGGCGACGGACGCGGCCTGCTCGATCGCGCCCGGCAGGTGATAGCCGCAGGGGGCGACGACCACGAACTCCGGTGCCGCCGCGGCGATCGCCGGCCAGCCGGTTTGCCGCGACTTCGCGCCGGGGTGCGCGGCGACCGGCTCCCCGCCCGCCGCGCGCACCAGATCGGGCACCCAGTGCCCGGCGGTGAACGGCGGGTCGACCCATTCGACCACCGCGACGCGGGGGTGGCGCCGGCCGGCGGTCCTCGCGGCGATGCGGGCCAGCCGCCCGCGTAGCTTCCCGACCAGGCGCGCGGCCCGGTCGGCGGTGCCGGTGGCCTGCCCGACGGCCAGGATCGAGGCCAGCACATCATCGAGCGTGTACGGGTCGAGCGACAGGACGTCGGCCCGGCAGCCCAGGTAGCCCAGCGCGTCCTGGACGTGGCCGGACGGCAGCGCGCAGACCCGGCACAGGTCCTGGGTCAGGATCAGGTCCGGATCCAGCCCGGCCAGGGCGTCGGCGTGCAGCGTGTAGAGGTCCGCGTCCGCGGCCAGCTGGCCGCGGACGTAGCCGTCAATCTCGCCGGGGGTCATCCCGCGGGTATCGCGGCCGCCCACGACCACCGTCTTTTCGGCCCGCGCGGCCGGCGGCTCATCGCACTCGAACGTGACCCCGACCAGGTCATCACCCAGACCGAGCGCGTACACGATCTCGGTGGCCGACGGCAGCAAGGACACCAGGCGCACAAGGCCAGGATAGGCACGGCGGGCCGGGGAGCCCGGCAGGCCCGGCCGCCTAGCGTGGCGCGCGCGGCCTGCGGGACGATGGTGGTCCACGCGACCGAACGAGGGAACCATGATCTTCATCACCGCCAAGTTCCGAGTACTGCCGCAGGACGCCGACCGGTGGCCCGAGATCGTCGGCGAGTTCACCGAGGCCACCCGCGGCGAGCCAGGCTGCCTGTGGTTCGACTGGTCCCGGAGCGTGGACGATCCGTCGGAGTACGTCCTGGTCGAGGCGTTCCGCGACGATGCGGCCGGGGCGGCGCACGTCCAGTCCGAGCACTTCAAGACCGCGCGGCAGACGCTGCCACCGCACCTCGCCGAGACGCCGCGGATCATCAACTTCACGATCCCGCAGGACGACTGGTCCCAGCTCGGTGAGATGGCGGTGACCGGGCGGGACTGAGCCCGGTGGCGCCGCGGTCTGTCTCCTTCGACCGGGCCGCCGCCTTCTATGACGCCACCCGGGCGCTGCCGGACGGGGCCCGGGACGCCCTGGCCGACATTCTGGCGGCCGAGCTGGCCGGACGTGGCCCCGGCCTGGAGATAGGCGTGGGCACCGGCCGCATCGCGCTGCCGCTGCACGAGCGGGGCGTGGCGCTGGCGGGCGTCGACCTGGCCCCCGCCATGCTGCGGCGGCTGGTCGCCAACGCCGGCGGGCGGCTGCCGTTCCCGCTGGCGCAGGCCGACGCGACCCGGCTGCCGCTGGCCGACGGCTCGTTCGGCGCGGTGCTGGCCAGTCACGTGCTGCACCTGATCCCGGACTGGCGCGCCGCGGTGGACGAGGCCGTGCGGGTGCTGCGTCCCGGCGGCGTGCTGCTGGCCGACTTCGGCGGCGGGACCCCGGCACCGTGGAGCGAGCCTGTTCAGGAGATCATGCACCGGCACGGCATCAGGCACACCAGGCCGGGGGCGTCCGCTCCCGGGGACGTCGCCGGCCATCTGGCCCGGCCGGCCAGCCCGCGCCCCCTGACGCCGGTCGCCATGACCATCCGGCGCAGCCTGGGCCAGGACCTCGACCGCTGGGAGGGCCAGATCGACGCCTGGACCTGGCCGTACACCGCCGATCAGATGCGGGAGGCGTGCGCCGCCGTCCGGGGCTGGGCCGCCGCGGGCCGCTGGCCGCTCGACCGGGAGGTGGAGCTGAGCCCGGCCGTTCAGTGGTGGGCGTTCGAGCCAGTGCGCTGATCGTGGTCCGCCGCCCGGGGACGGTGCAGCCGGTCCGGCGGGTCGGACGGCTCCCGCGCCAGCAGGTTGATCGTCCGCTTGGCCCAGGCCAGGCTGGCCGTGTACGTCGCTATCCCGTGGTCGAGAGCCAGCGGCGTGTGCTGGTCCTCGAAGCTCGTGGCGGCCGCGTAAGTCTCCAGCCCGTCCAGGCAGGCGGCCAGCGCGTCGCGCAGGTCGGCCAGGAAGGCCAGCACGTCGGCGCGGGGGATCAGCGGCTCCATCATCACGAAGCGCATCAGGTGCAGCGGCAGGTCGCCGGTGATCGTGGCCGGGTTCACCGGCCGCCGTACCCAGGCGGTATGGGCGGCCAGGCCCGGCTCCGGGAGTGCGTGTCCATGTACGCCGGGTACTACCCGAGGCCGCTGCCGGTCGGGCGCGCCCTCCAGCTCGTCGGGCTCACCGACAAGGCGGGCGGCCGCTGCGACCGGCTCTCCGGCGGCCAGCTGCGCCGCCTGGACATGGCCCTCGCGCTGATCGGCGACCCGGAACTGGTGTTCCTCGACGAGCCCACCACCGGGTTCGACCCGTCCGCGCGGCACGCCGCCTGGGAGGTGATCTCGGACCTGCGCGACCTGGGCAAGACCATCTTCCTGACCACCCACTACATGGAGGAGGCCGAGACCCTCGCCGACCAGATCATGATCCTCGCGGCCGGGAAGATCGTGGCCTCCGGCACCCCGGCCGCGATCGGCGGCCGGGCCCGGGAGGCCACCACAGTCAGCTTCACCCTCCCGGACGGACTGACCCCGGCCGACCTGCCCAGCCTGCCCGCGCCGGTGACCGAGGGCCGCAACCGGACGGTGGAGATCGTGCATCACGAGCCGCTGCCGGTGCTGCACGCGGTGACCACCTGGGGGCTGCAGCACGGCTACCCGCTCAGCGACCTGTCCGCGCACCGGCCCACGCTGGAGGAGATCTACCTCAGGCTCACCGAGGGGCAGACATGAGCATCATGCCGACAGCGCGTCACATGAGCATCGTGCCGGAGGCGCGTCACATGAGCATCGTGCCGGAGGCGCGTCCATGAGCGCCGTACCGAGGGAGCGGGGGACCGGCGCCCCGGCGCAGGCGCGCCGGACCGGCGCCGCGTCGCTGGTCACCAACCAGACCCGCTATGACCTGCGCTCGTTCCGGCGCAACACCCGGGCCCGGATCTTCACGCTGGCCGTGCCGGTGCTGCTGCTGCTGCTGATCCTGGTGTCGCTGTTCCGCACCGGCACGGTCAAGGCGGGCGGCGTCACCGTCAAGATCGCCGCCTACTACGTCCCGCACATCGCGGCGATGGCGATCGTGGGCGCGGGCCTGCCGGTGTACTTCATCTCCGGCATCTACGTCCCGGACAACGTGCTGCCGCACTGGCTGCTGGACCTCGCGAACGTGCTCCCGGTCCGGCCGCTGGCCGTGGCCCTGCAGGCGGCGTTCGTGCCCGCGACCAACGGCGGCCAGCGGTTCGCCCTGGTCCCGATCCTGATCGTGGCGGCCTGGGGCGTGGCCGGCCTGCTCATCGCCATGCGGACGTTCTCCTGGGTGCCGAAGCGCTCCTCCTGACCGCGCCGGCTCAGGCCTGCCGCATGGCCAGCTGCGGCGAGAGCCAGAACGGCGGCAGGTAGCCGGCCAGGCTGGACAGCGGCAGCACCTCGGCCTTCAGCCGGATCCCGAGCACCTCGGCCAGGAACCCGCCCCGGGCGATGTTGCTGCCCCAGTAGCCGAGCGACGCGCTCACCGGGTCACCGAGGCGCAGCACCCGGCGCGCCGTATCGCCGGGGCGCAGCCGGGCCTTGTCCAGCACCTCGTCCCGGACCGGGGACAGGAACCGGGCCAGGTCCTCCTGCCGGGCGCGCCAGGGTTAGCCTGCTAGGTGCGCCGGGCTGGCCCGCGAGGCACCGGCCGGGACCCGGGCCAGGACACCGAGCTACAGGGAGGGCAATGTCATGACAGCGTTCTGGCGCACGCCCGCCGGGCTGCACGTCGCCTCGGCCCGGCTGCCCGATGAGGGTGAGCTGGCGTCCTTCGACGGCGCGACCGGGTGGCTCAATTCGGAGCCGCTGACACCGGCCGGCCTGCGCGGGAAGGTCGTTCTGGTCGACTTCTGGACCTACACCTGCATCAACTGGCTGCGGCAGCTTCCCTACCTTCGCGCCTGGGCCGAGAAGTACTCCGGCCACGGGCTCGTGGTGATCGGCGTGCACACGCCCGAGTTCTCGTTCGAGCACAACGCCGACAACGTCCGCCGGGCCGTGCAGGACATGCGGATCGATTACCCGGTCGCGACCGACAACGACTACGCGGTGTGGGGTGCCTTCGCCAACCACTACTGGCCCGCCCTCTACTTCGCCGACGCGCAGGGGCATATCCGCCACCACCACTTCGGCGAGGGCGAATACGGCCAGTCGGAAATGGTCATCCAGCAGCTGCTGACCGAGGCCGGATCCACCGGCGCAGGCACTGACATGGTCTCGGTCGAGCCCAGCGGCCTGGAAGTCCCGGCCGACTGGGCCAGCTTGAGATCACCAGAAAACTACACCGGCTATGAGCGCACCGAGGGCTTCGCCTCCCCCGGCGGCCCGGTGCCGGGCAAGCCGCACGTCTATACCGTCCCGGCGCGGCTGGGGCTCAACCAGTGGGCCCTGTCGGGGGACTGGACCATGGAGGAAGAGGCCACCACGCTGAACGCGGCGAACGGGCGGATCGCCTGCCGCTTCCACGCCCGCGATCTCAACCTCGTCATGGGACCGGGCGCACCAGGAATCCCGGTGCGATGCCGCGTCCTCATCGACGGACAGCCACTCGGCGAGGCCCGCGGAACCGACACCGACGCCGACGGCAACGGCACCCTCTCGCAGCAGCGGGTGTACCAGCTCATCCGCCAGCGCGGCCCCGTCACCGAGCGCACCTGCGAGATCACCTTCGCCGACCCCGGCGCTCAGGCCTACTGCTTCACCTTCGGCTAGCCCAGAAACATGAGAACTGCGCCAGGTCGTAAGCTCGGCCTTGCTCCTCCTGGCGCGCGGACGAGCTGGGTCTCGTCGGTCTCGCGGGACAGCCGGATCCGATAAGGGCGGCGGTCATGGCACGAGGGTACAGCGGTCGTCGTCTATGCGCGGGTGTGGACTCGTCCACGCAGTCCACCAAGGTCCTGCTCTGCCAGGCGGAGGACGGCACCGTGGTCGGCCGGGGGAGCGCGCCGCACCCGGCCGGCACCGAGACCGACCCGGCGGCCTGGTGGGACGCGCTGCGGCAGGCCGGCGACGGCCTGCTAGACCGCGCCGCCGCCGTCGGAGTGGCCGGGCAGCAGCACGGCATGATCGTCCTGGACTCCGACGGCGAGGTGATCAGGCCCGCGCTGCTGTGGAACGACCTGCGCTCGGCGCCCGCCGCGGCCGAGCTGGTGGCCGAGTTCGGCGGGCCGCGGTGGTGGGCCAGCCAGGTCGGCAGCGTGCCGACCGCCTCGTTCACCGTCACCAAGCTGCGCTGGCTGGCCGAGCACGAGCCGGCCAGCGCGGCCCGCGCCACGGCGGTGCTGCTGCCGCACGACTGGCTGACCTGGCGGCTGCGGGACGGGGAGCGCGCGCCGGTCACCGACCGGGGCGACGCGTCCGGTACCGGCTACTTCGCCACCGCGGCCGGGCAGTGGCGGCCCGACCTGGCCGAGGCCGCGATCGGGCACCCGGTCACGCTGCCGCGGGTAGCCGGGCCCGGCGAGGTCGTCGGGCAGACCTCCTGGGGCGCGGCGGTGTCGGCCGGGACCGGGGACAACATGGGCGCCGCGCTCGGGCTCGGCCTCGGGCCCGGTGACGTCGCGGTGTCGATCGGGACCTCGGGCACGGCGTTCGCGGTCAGCCCGGTGCCGGCCGCGGACCCCTCGGGCGCGGTGGCCGGGTTCGCCGACGCCACCGGCCGGTTCCTGCCCCTGGTGTGCACGATCAACGCGGGCCTGGTGCTGTCCGCCACGGCGGCGCTGCTCGGCACCGACCTGGACGGGCTGTCCGCGCTGGCGCTGGCCGCGCCGCCCGGCGCGGGCGGGATCACCCTGCTGCCGTACCTGGACGGCGAGCGGACGCCGGACCGGCCGGGAGCGACCGGGGTGCTGCGCGGGCTGACCACGCGCAACGCGACCAGGGAGAACCTGGCCCGGGCCGCGGTCGAGGCCCTGCTCGCCTCGCTGGCCGACGCCGCGGACCGCATCACGGCGGAGGAGCAGGCCCCGGGCCGGGTGCTGCTGGTCGGCGGCGGTGCGAGGTCCGCTGCCGTGCGCGAGCTGGCCCCGGGCATCTTCTTCTGCCCGGTGCAGGTACCCGAGCCCGAGGAGTACGTCGCGCTCGGAGCGGCCCGCCAGGCGGCGTGGGCCCTGGCCGGGACGCCGGAGCCGCCGCCGTGGCCCGCCCGGCCCGCGGCCGGCTACGCCGGCCCGCCGCACCCGGAGATCCGCGAGCGCCACGCGGCGCTCCGTGACGACACCGCCACCTGGGACGAAAGGACCGCCTCGTGAGCACAGACCGATTCGCACCGACCCCAGCCGACAAGTTCTCGTTCGGGATCTGGACCGTGGGCTGGCAGGGCGTGGACGTGTTCGGCGGCGCGGTCCGGCCGCCGATGCCGGCCGAGCGCGCGGTGCGCAAGCTGGCCGAGCTCGGCGCCTACGGCGTGAACTTCCACGACAACGACGTCTTCGGCTTCGACGACACCGATGAGGAGCGGGGCGAGCGGATCGCGGCCTTCCGCAAGGCGCTGGACGAGACCGGGCTGGTGGCGACCACCGCGACCACGAACCTGTTCTCGCACCCGGTATTCAAGGAGGGCGGGTTCACCGCCAACCACCGCGACGTGCGCCGGTTCGCGCTGGCCAAGGTCATGCGCAACCTGGACCTGGCCGAAGAGCTCGGCGCCCGGGTCTACGTCTGCTGGGGCGGCCGCGACGGCGCCGAATCCGGCGCGAGCAAGGACGTGCGGGCGGCGCTGGACCGGCTCAGGGAGGCCTACGACATCCTCTGCGACTACGTGCTCGAGCAGGGCTACCACCTGCGATTCGCGATCGAGCCGAAGCCGAACGAGCCGCGCGGCGACATCCTGCTGCCGACCGCCGGGCACGCGCTGGCGTTCATCAACGAGCTGGCCCACCCCGAGCTGGTCGGGCTCAACCCCGAGGTCGGGCACGAGGAGATGTCCGGCCTCAACTACGCGCACGCGATCACCCAGGCGCTGTGGCACGGCAAGCTGTTCCACATCGACCTGAACGGCCAGAACGGGCCCCGCTACGACCAGGACCTGCGGTTCGGGGCCGGCAACGCGCGCGGCGCGTTCTGGGTGGTGGACGCGCTGGAGGCCGGCGGGTACGACGGGCCGCGGCACTTCGATTACAAGCCGCCGCGCACCGAGGACGACGACGGGGTCTGGGAGTCCGCCGCCGCGTGCATGCGCAACTACCTGATCCTGCGGGAGAAGGTAACCGCGTTCCGCTCCGATCCGGAGGTCACCGGGGCGCTGGCGGCGGCCCGGGTGCCCGAGCTCTCGCTGCCCACCCTGGCCGACGGCGAGACGTGGCGTGACGTCCGCGGCTTCACCCCCGACGTGGTGGCGCTCGGGGAGCGCGGCATGGCGTTCGAGCGCCTGGACCAGCTCGCCCTCGAGTACCTCTACGGCGTCCGCTAACGACTGACATTCGTTAGCGGCGGGTGGCGAACGGGCGGTCCTCGGCGTAGTCGCAGGTGCCCTCGGACCGGAACTGGCGGGCGGCCCGCACCACCTCGGCGCCGAGCGCGCGCAACTGGTCGGCGACGCTCTCGTCGGTCAGCCGCCCGTCGGGGTCGAACGACTTCCAGGACTGTGCCACCGGCAGCACCAGCGGCACGCTCCAGGCGCGCAGCGCCCGGGCGATGAAGTCCATCGTGTTGACCGCCTGCAGGCCATGGACGCCGCCGGCCGTGGTCACCAGCCCGACCGGCTTGTTCGTCAGGTACGGCGGCTCCTGCTCGGCCAGCAGGATCAGCCAGTCCAGCGCGTTCTTGAACGAGCCGCTGACCGATCCCTGGTAGGTCGGGCTGCTCCAGATCATCGCGTGGCTGCGGTGCACGGTGTCGGCGAGCTCCTGCGCGGCCGGCGGGATCGCGTGCTCGGCGGTGTACAGCGGGAGGTCCAGATCACGCAGCCAGATCAGCTCGGCCTCGGCCCCCGCCGCGGCCGCACCGTCCAGCGCGACCCGCAGCGCGGTCCGGCTGGTCGACGCGGCGCGCAGGGATCCGCCCAGGCCCACGACCCGCACCGGATTCGCCATCGTGCCTCCTCGCATGCCTGCCCGCTGACGGGCTCGCCCCGCCGATCATCTCAGCTCAGCCACTCCAGCCACGTGCCGTGCCCGTCGGCCAGCGCCAGCGGCGTCCGGCCGTCCCGGACCAGCAGGTACGGGTCGCCCGGGTAGGCGGCCACCGGCACGCCTGACAGCACCGCCGGGCCCTCGGCCGACAGCCAGACCGCGCCCAGGCCGCGGACCACGTCGGCGAACTCCAGGCGGCGCCCGGGCGGGACGTAGGCCAGCACCGACGAGTGGTAGACGACCAGGGTCGCCCCGGCGGGAGCCCGGGCGGCGAGCGCGGGCAGGTCGTCGACCAGGTCACCGCGGTGCACCGGCGGCGGATCGCGGCGGGCGGCGGCCACCGCCGCGGCGAGCCGTTGCTCGCGGTCACCCTCGCCCGGCCAGACCAGGCAGGACAGCCAGCGGACGTCGTCCTCGCGGCCGACGTCCAGCGGGTTGAGGTCCAGCCCGGCCCGCCAGGCGACCACCGGGACCCGGTCCGGCAGCGGCACGGGCCCGCGCGGCGCGCAGCGCAGGACGGGCGCCCGCGGGTCCAGGCCCGTGATCCGGTGCCCGGCGTAGTCGTAGGAGTAGCGGTCGGGGAGCAGGGTGAGCCCCGCGCTGGCCCCGACCTCGATCAGGGCCAGCGGCGGCGGCAGCTGGGCCAGGGCCGGCAGCAGCAGGGCGCAGCGGGCCGGCTCGTTCGTCTGCGTGCGGCGGGCCATCATCACCCCGGCCAGGCGGGCCGGGTCCCGGCCGACCAGGGCGGGCAGCGCGGCCGGGTCGGCGGGGGCGCCGAGCAGGTACCGGGCCGCGGCGAACAGCAGGTTGGGCTGGCGCTTGGCGGGCGGCAGGCCGGCCAGGAACCCCAGCACGCCGGGGTCGGCGGCCACCGCCTCGGCCAGTTCCTCGTAGGCCGGGCTCCGGCCGCGGGCCTCCTGCCGGGCGAACGCCCGGTAGACCTCGGCCGTGCTGGCCGGCTGACCGCTCCCCGCCACCCCACGGCTGGCCGGCTGATCGCTCCCCGCCACCCACCGAACGCTACCGGCCCGCGGCCGGGGTCACGGCGACAGGGCGGCCCGGGCCAGGTCGCGGAACTCCTCGTCGCCGATGGCGGCGGCGTCCTCGGGCCGCAGCCGGATGGTGCCCCTGGGGGTCCGCAGCGCGGCGTGGCGCTCGCTGAAGCCGGCGTCGCGGCCCGGCTGCGATCCGTACAGCGACACGCCGTGCTTCCACACGCCGAGGTAAAGCCGCCGCCGGCCCGCCTGGTAGGCGGGCATCTGGTAGGACAGCATCACGCCGGCCTCGGGGCACCCGGCCAGGATCAGCCGGTGCAGCCGGTCGAACAGCGGCCGGTACTGCGCGGGGATGCCGTCGATGTACGTCTGTACGGCTTCGTCCACGCCAGGGCCTCAGCGGGCCAGGGACCTGATCCGGAACGCCATCGTGACCTGCATGATGCCGAAGACCAGCAGCCAGATGGCGAGCACGACCGCGAGCACCAGCAGCGAGATGCCCGGATCGGCCAGCACCACCAGCCCGGCCACCACCACCAGCGTGCGGCCGGGCCAGACCAGGACCGCCAGGCCGGCCAGCGCCGTGATGATCCCGAACGACAGGACCCAGCCCCAGTGCCGGCCGACCCGGGCCAGCAGGTCCGCGGGGTCCTCGCGGATGCGTGTGGTCATCGGCGTGCGCCTCCCTGCCGGGTCCCGCCCGGCGTCGTCACGTGACAGGCACCTCCACTGTCCATCGTACGGAGGCCTTGATCAACGGGCCGGGATGCCTCCGTTATGATCAAACTGGTCTTCCGGAGGGCTGTGGGCCGATGGCCGAGGGACTGAACCCCATCGAGGCTGGCAAGAAGCTGCACGAACACGGTAAGCAGGGCGAAGAAGGCGAGCGGCCGGGCGGCCCAGAGGAGCCAGGCGACGTCCGGCGCGCGGCCGAGGAGCGGCACTCCCGCATCGTGCAGATCTGCGAGGCCGCGCTGCTGGCGCTGGTGACGATCACCGCCGCCTGGGCGGGCTACTCGGCCGCCAAGTGGAGCACGGCGTCTCGGGTGGACATCGCCCAGTCCTCGACGCTGCGCAACGTCGCCACCCGGGACGACCTCGAGGCCCTCTCGCTGCGCAACTTCGACTCCTCGACCTTCGAGGCGTGGTTCATCGCGTTCACGCTGAACAACCCGCAGAAGGAAGCCATCGCCATCCGCCGGTTCCGGCCCCAGTTCCGGGTCGCGTTCGACGCGTGGATGGCCACCAACCCGGCGACCAACCCGAACGCGCCGCCCGGGCCCACCTACATGCCGCAGTACAAGATCGCGCAGCAGACCCAGGCCAACACGCTGGACAACGAGGCCGACGCGAAGTTCAACGAGGGCAACCAGGCCGGGTACACCAGCGACAACTACGTCCGGATCACGGTGTTCCTGGCCGCCGTGCTGTTCCTGGTCGGGATCGGCAGCTCGTTCAAGCTGTTCGGCGTGCGCTACGCCCTGATCACGTTCGGCGCGGTGCTGCTGATCATCTCGATCGTGCTGATCGCGCAGCAGCCAGGCCTGCCCAGCTGACCGGGACGTCCGGGCCGTGCGCCGGGTACGCCTGCCGCAGGGTGGCGAGCAGCCGGCGCTCGAGCTCGTCGTCCCAGCGGAACTCGGTGTGCCACCCCTCGGCGGAGTCCACCCGGACGGCGGGCTTGTCGTAGTGATACCGCCGGGTCGCGGCCGCGAAGGTGGCCGGCCGGTCCGGAGGGCGCTGGCCCCGGTGCTGCTCCCAGGGCGAGCACACGACCGTGCGCTGCCGCCGCCAGGCTACCAGGCAGACCGTGCTCAGCAGCAGCGCGATGACGCCGCTGGTCCCCGCGGTCGCCCACAGCGCAGGGGCGACGCGGGAGGGACTGCCCGGGTGGAAGGCGATGAACGTGGTGGCGACCAGCGGCAGCACGGCGGCCAGCGTCGCCAGCGCCCGGGTCCACCGCAGCAGGTGCGCGGCCAGGCCGCGGGCGTCGGACTGGGCGACCACGCCGGCCACCGCGCCGGCCAGGGCCAGCAGGATCAGGACCGGGAAGTCCTGGGACAGCTTGTTGTCCAGGAACGCGGGCTTGGCGTGCATGGCGAACGCCAGCAGCAGCCCGAACACCGCCCAGCAGGCCAGCATCGAGGCCATCACCCAGCCCCGGGTCAGCACCTGCAGGCCGATCTGGGCCCGGGACAGCGACCCGTTCGGCACCTCGATCACGTGCAGCCCGACGGTCGGGAAGCCGCCCTGCACGTGATCGAAGGGCGGGTCGGCCTGCCCCGGCGCGTCACCCTGGCCGGGCCGCGCGGCGAGCAGGCTGGCCTCGATGATCTGCACCCCCTTGGGCGCGTCGATCTCGAAGTGGAAGCTGGCCGCGTTCTCGGCCGCGGGCACGGGGAACCGGATCCGGGTCGGGGTGAAGCCCACGGCCGAGCACCAGACCCGGGGCCGCCAGGCGCTGATCTTGTCGCCCAGCGCGTACCTGTCGTCCTTGAAGCCGGCGTTGCGGTAATGCAGGTCCAGCGGCTCGTCGCAGGACAGTGACAGCACCCGCCGCCGCGGCGCGTCGGCCGGGATCATCACCCAGAGCACGAAGTTGTCGGCCAGGCGGTTGAGCATCGCCTTGAAGATGGGCTGCCGCCACAGGCTCAGCACCGCCGGGGAAGCGCTGCCGTGGTCCAGGTCCGCGTAGGCGGCCGAGAGCTTCTGCTGGTCGCCGCTGACGACCCGGTGGATGAACGCGGCGACCTCGTCGCCGGCGCCCGCCGCCGATGCGGACCGGCCCAGCGCGGCGTCGGCACACGCGAGCAGCATGGACTCGGTGATGGCCTGGTTCTGGCGCAGCGAGGGCATGACCACCCGCTTGCCGCTGTCGTCGCTCAGCCGGAAGTTCACCAGGGTCTTGCGGCGCATTACCGACAGCGGCAGCAGGCCGTAGGCCCGGTCGTCGTCGCCGCGGAACACCGGCGCGTCCTCGGGCACGATGAACTCCACGGTCACCCGGCGCACCACGGTCCGGTCGTCGCGGAAGCTCACATGCTCGGACCGGTGCAACACCCAGGTACTCGACTGCAGCAGCAGGAGCAGCAGCCGGCGCCCGCACTCGCGGCAGCAGCGGGCGGCCGGATCGGCCTGGATGTCGGCCATCGTGAGGATGCCCGGCACCGGCCACGGCGCTATCCCGGTGAAGCTCAGGTCATGGTGCGGCCTGGGCGGCTGGACATAGTTCATGGCATACCCCCGCGAATTGCTGCCCCTTTATCCGGAGCGCGGGCGGGCGCCGCAGATACACCCGTATCGGGGCCTTTACGCTCAGTCGCGACCCCGGCCGGGCAGCCCCGCGAGCAGCCGGGCCGGCCAGGCCTCGACGTAACTCACAGCACTCATCGTGCTCCTTCCCGTTCATGAGGTCCACGCTGACCGCCGCCGCCGACCATTCCGCCCCGAGATCAACACCGACTGGCCGCGTTACTGATACTCCGCGCCAGCCCTGACCCGTCACCACCGCCAAATTTGGTTGCGTTCCTGGCGGTGCCCGGGAACGATCCGGTGCGTGGAGCCGGTGCTGGTGACCGAGCGGCTGGCGCTGCGGCGGTTCAGGCCCGATGACGTGGACCGGCTGCTGACACTCGACGGCGACCCGGCCGTGATGCAGTTCATCGACCGGCGGATCAAGACGCGGGCGCAGATCGAGGCCGAGGTGCTGCCGCGGTTCCTGGCCAGCTATGAGCGGTACCGGGATTTCGGGCACTGGGCGGCGGACACCCGCAGCGACGGGGAGTTCATCGGGTGGTTCGGGCTGCGGCCGGTCGAGCCCGCCCCGGCGTCGATGGTGGACTGGGTCGACGCGCCGGAATCCAGCCCGGTCGCCGCGCTCGGCTACCGGCTGCGGCGCAGCGCCTGGGGCCTGGGGTACGCGACCGAGGGCGCCCGGGCCCTGGTCACCCGGGCGTTCACCGAGACCGGCGTCGAGGAGATCGTCGCCACCACGATGGCGGTCAACACGCGGTCCCGGGCCGTCCTGGCGAAGGCCGGGCTGCGGTACGCGCGCACCGTGCACCTGAACTGGCCGGACCCGCTGCCGGGCAACGAGCACGGCGACGTCGAGTACCGGCTGCGCCGCGACGAGTGGCAGCCGACCGGTACGCCCGGCCCCTGCCCCCCGGGCCGCCGGGGTTAGGTAGCCTGGGGGACGGCGGGCAGCGCCGGGAACAGGGCCTGGGCCGCGGCGACCGCCTCCGGGCTGTCGCCGGTGACTTCCAGCGTGAGCTGGTCACCGGCCCGGCGCAGCGACCAGGTGGCGAAGGCGCAGCACTCGCGCTCCCGTTCGGCCAGGGCGCTCAGTTCGTCGGCCACGCCTGGGCCGGCACCGAACTCCAGCCGCAGCCCGCGGTCGGTCCGCTCGGCCCGCCGCAGCGCCCGCGCCGTCAGCGCCGCCCAGCGGGCCGCCCGCCGCGCCCGGTCACCGGACCCGAGCGTGCAGGCCACCGGTTCCTGATCGGCGTTCATGATCACCTCCGTGGAGACGGGACGGCCGGGGCCTCAGCATCGGCCGGCGGGCGGGCCGGGGCGCGGCGCTGGCCCGGGCCCGGCCGGCCGTGAGTGTTCGCCGCGGTCACCTCGCCGTGGCAGTGCGGGCAGGTCAGCACGGGCTGGGTGACGTTGCCGCAGGTGTCGTGGACGAGCACGACCGGAGGGCCGTCCGGCCCGGCGGCCCAGGTGTCGCCCCACTGCAGCAGGGCCACGATCACCGGGTACAGCGCCCGCCCCTTCTCGGTCAGGAAGTATTCGTAGCGCGGCGGGTGCTCGCAGTAGGCCCGGCGCTCGAGAACGCCGTGCTCGGTCAGCCGGCGCAGCCGCGCGGTCAGCACGCTGCGGGCCATGCCCAGGCTGGCCTGGAAGTCGTCGAAGCGCCGGACGCCGCGGAAGGCGTCGCGCAGGATCAGCAGCGTCCACCACTCGCCCACCACGTCGAGCGTCCTGGCGATCGAGCAGTTCCAGTCGGCCAGGCTCGTGAATTGCATGCCAGCCAGCGTATCACCAGTAAGTCTCTTGACAAGACTCATAGGAGGATGCGAGAGTCGGTCTCGTCAAGCTACTAACTGAGGGGACGTGTGGCGATGGAGGACACCAGGCGCCCGTGGGCGGCGCTGATCGTGCTGTGCCTGGGCACCTTCGCGATCCTGCTGGACACCACGATCGTCAACGTGGCCCTGCCCAGCGTGATCACCGACCTGCGCGCGCCGCTGGACCAGGCGCTGTGGGTGGTCAACGCCTACCTGCTGGTGTTCTGCGCGCTGCTGATCCTGGCCAGCAGGCTGGGCGACCTGTTCGGCCCGCGGCGGATGTTCGTGGCCGGGCTGGCGCTGTTCGCGGTGGCCTCGGCGCTGTGCGGCGCGGCGCAGAACCCGGGCCAGCTGATCGCGGCCCGGGTGGTGCAGGGCATCGGCGCGGCCGCGATGGCGCCGCAGCCGATGGTGATCATTCAGGGCGTGTTCCCGCGCGAGCGGATGGGCGCGGCATTCGGCGTGTTCTCGTCCATGGTCGGCCTGGCCGCGGTGAGCGGGCCCACCATCGGCGGCCTGCTCACCACCTACCTGAGCTGGCGGTGGGTGTTCTACGTGAACCTGCCGATCGCCGCGGCCGGGATCGTGCTCGCCTACGTGCTCGTGCCGGAGATCCGGTCCGGGCGCAAGCACCGGCTGGACCTCGGCGGCGTGCTGCTCGCCTCCGCGGGCCTGGCCGCGGTCTGCTACGGGGTGATCGAGGGCCAGCGGTACGACTGGGGGCCGGTCCGGTTCGGCATCACGATCCCCGAGATCATCGCCGCGGGCGCGGTGCTGCTGGCCGGGTTCGTGGCCTGGGAACGCCGGCACGCCGAGCCGCTGGTGCCGCCGCGGCTGTTCCGCAACCGCACGTTCGCCCTCATGGTCGCGCTCAACCTGGCCGTCCAGTTCGCGCTGCAGAGCATGCTGCTGGTCAACTCGATCAACCTGCAGTCGGTGCTGGGCTTCACCGCGGTGCACGCCGGGCTGACCGGCCTGCCGCTCACGCTGGCGCTGACCGCGCTGGCGCCGTTCGCCGGCCGCCTCACCGACCGCATCGGCGGCAAGTACGTGCTCATGGCCGGGCTGGCCGTCTACGCGGCCGGCATCGCCGGGGTGGCGGCGCTGGCCTCGACGCACGCCACCTCGCTCACCTTCGCCCCGGCGCTGCTGGTGGCCGGCCTGGGCATGGGTGCCATCTTCGCGCCGCTGGCCACGATGGCGATGCGCGCGGCGCCGCCCGCCCTGGCCGGCTCGGCCTCGGGCGTGCTGAACACCGGGCGCCAGCTCGGGGCCACGTTCGGCGGCGCGGTCACCGGCGCGGTGCTGGCCACCCGGCTGGCCGCCGGCCTGAACACCAGGGCCGCGGCCGCGGCCCGGCTGCTCCCGGCCGCGGCCCGGGCGCCGTTCACCAGCGGCTTCGCCCGCGCGGCCCGCTCGGGCCTGGAGGTGGGCCGCGGCCAGGCCGGAGCCGCGCTGCCGCACGGCACCCCGGCCGCGCTGGCGCCGCAGCTGCACCAGCTCGCCCATCAGGTGTTCGGCGCCAGCGTCATCGCCGCGATGCGACCCACCCTGGCCATCTCGGTCATGGTCCTGATCGCCGGCGCCGCGGCCTGCCTGCTGCTGCGGCGCACCCCGGCTCCCGCCGTTCCCCCGGCGCCGGCCTGCGGCAGGCCAGCGCAGGCCGAGCCGGCCGCCGCCGTGGCCGCCGAGAACTGACGCCCCCCGCACCGGGCGACGAGGCAGCCGGGTAGTCCCGGCGCCGGGAGACGAAGCAGCCGGATAGAGGCGTTACCCGCCCGCGTGCGCCCGCTGCAGCCCGGCGATGTCCAGCTTGGTCATCGTGAACATCGCCTCGGCGACCCGCCGCGCCTTCACCGGGTCCGGGTCGGTCATCATGTCCATCAGCACGGTGGGCACGACCTGCCAGAACAGCCCGTACTTGTCCTTCAGCCAGCCGCAGACGACCTCCTGGCCGCCCTCGGACAGCCGGTCCCAGTAGTAATCGACCTCGGCCTGGTCCGCGCACGGGATCGTGAGCGAGACGGCCTCGTTGAAGGTGTGCTGCGGCCCGCCGTTCAGCGCGATGAACTTCTGGCCGTTGAGCTCGAACTCCACGGTCATGACCGCGCCGGCCGGGCCCGGCCCGGCCTCGGTGTAGCGGCCGATCCGGCCGACCGAGGAGTCCTTGAAGATGCTGGCGTAGAAGTTCGCCGCTGCCTCGCCCTCGGTGTCGAACCATAGGCAGGTGATCAGTGCCTTACTCGTCATCGGTCCTCCTTCCGCCTGCGTGTCTTCCTACCGACCGGTCCCGGGCGGCAAACTCATCGGCGGCCGAGTCGGCCGTGCGGGGGCGGGCAGAGCGGGAGCGGCCCCGGCGGCTCAGTCGTCGGTCCAGAACCGGCGGAGCTCGAGCTTGCCGCCGTTGGCCTGCGGATGCCGCGCGGCGATCGCGATGGCCTCGTCGAGGTTCTCGCAGTCGAGGATGTCGAACCCGGCAATCCATTCTTTCGACTCGATGTACGGCCCGTCGGTGACGAGCACCTCGCCCCGGCTGACCCTGACCGTGACGGCCTCGGTGGCCGGACGCAGGGCATCACCGGTGATGCGCGTTCCCTGGGCCTCGACTTCGGCCAGCCACTGCTCGATGGTCAGGTCGTTCTCGGACGGTTCGGCCTCGGCGGCTGCATCCGGGCTGACCACGACGAACATCATGTATTTCACGGTGTCGCTCCCTGGCTAGGTGTCCTGACGAACGTACGACGATCGGGAAGCCTCCGGCTGGACATCGTGCCGCGTCCGGGCCGGCCAGGCATCAGGCGAAGCAAGAGGCACGAGGCAAGAGACACTGGAGGCATGCGGGCGTTCGAGTCGGTGTCCACGTGGCGGCAGCCGGCCCCGCCCCCCGCCTCGCCGGCCCGGACCGCCCTGGTCGGCGACGTCGCCGCGCGGGTGGCGCGGATCGCGCCGGGCCGGCTCCGGGTCGCGGTCGACGGCCTGACGTGCGCGGGCAAGACCAGCTTCGGTCACGAGCTCGCGGCCGCGCTGCGCGAGCTGGGCCGGCCCACGATCCGCGCGTCGCTGGACGACTTCAAGCACCCCTGGCGCGAGGCGCGCGAGCTCGGCTACGACCGGGTCAGCGGCGAGGGCTACTACCGCAACGCCTACGACTTCCGGTCCGCCCGGGACCTGCTGCTGGCCCCGGCGGGCCCGGACGGGTCCGGCGAGCTGGCGCTGTGCGCGCACGACCCGCTGACCGGCGAGGACCACCGGGCCACGACGATCAGGGCGCCGGCCGACGCGGTGCTGATCGTGGACTCGGTGTTCGCGCTGCGGCCCGAGTACAACCGCTTCTGGGACTACCGCATCCGGCTCGAGGTCGGCGCCGGCCTGGCCCTGCGCCGCGGCATCGCGCGGGACACCCCGATGGAGGGCGCGCGCGAGGCGGAGCGGGTGCACCGGGACCGGTACCATGCCGCCGAGCTGATCTACCTGGCCGAGGTGGACCCCCGGTCCCTGGCCGACCTGATCGTCGACAACAGCGACTTCGCCCGCCCGGTCATACTGGGCGGCCGGGCCGGACCGGGGCCGTGCGGCCAACCAGCGAAGGGGCCGTCGTGAGCTGGGGTTACGGGACGCTGGTCACCGAGGTGTACGAGCTCGACAAGCCGATCGGGCACTCGTTCGGTGACGTCGAGTACTACCTGCGCCACCTGGCCGGGGTCACCGGCCGGATCCTGGAGCCCACGGGGGACATGACCGGCGCGGCCGCCCGCGCCGTGAGGCGGGCCGGACTCTCGGCGATCGGCTGAAACCGGCCTACGCTCTTGGTTAACCGGATGACTGCGGGATGCCTGGGGGCTGCCGATGGCTGAAGCAGGGGCCCTGCCGCCGCCGCTGGAGACCGCGGCCGCGACCCGGGAGAAGGCCAAGCTCCGGAAGGTGCTGGGGCGGTTCGACCTGGTCCTGTTCACGGCCTGCGCGATCCTCGGCTTCGACACCGTCGCCGCTTCCGCGCAGGCCGGCGCGCAGGCGATCACCTGGCTGGCGGTCTCGCTGGTGATCTTCCTGATCCCGTACGGGATGCTGACCGCCGAGCTGGGCTCGGCGTTCCCGGTCGAGGGCGGGCCGTACGAGTGGGCGCGGCTGGCGTTCGGCCGCGGCGCCGGCTCGGTGACCGCGATCTTGTACTGGCTGTCCAACCCGACCTGGATCGGCGGCACGCTGACCGCGTCGACGATCGCCGCGCTGGACGGCCTGGTCCTGAGTCGGCCGCTGGGCACGGCGGCCGAGATCCTGGTCGGCCTGGCCTTCGTCTGGGTGACGGTCGCGATCGCGATCGTCGCGTTCCGGATCGGCAAGTGGGGCCCGAACATCGGCACGATCGTGAAGATCGCGGTGACGATCCTGTTCACGGTGCTGTTTGTCGCGTTCCTGATCCAGCACGGCCGCCCGGCGGGCGCGTCGGCCGCCGCCGACCTCAAGCCGTCGCTGAACGGGTTCCTCACCGTGGTCGGCCTCATGGTTTTCCTGTGGGTCGGCTTCGAGCTCGCGAACGGCGCCGCCGAGGAGATGCACAACCCGCAGCGCGACGTCCCGAAGATGATCGTGCGGTCCGGCGTCATCTGCGCCGTGATCTACGGGCTGCTGATCGTCGGGATCATCCTGGTGATCCCGAAGACGGGGCTGTCCAGCGTCAGCGGCTTCGTCGACGCGTACAGCGCGGTGTCCGGGACGTTCCACTCGCACGGGCTGAACGTGCTGTTCGCGGTGCTGCTGATCGTGACGCTGCTCAGCAGCGGCGCGGTCTGGCTCGAGGGCGCGGACCGGACGCAGGCCATCGCCTCGCTGGACGGGGCCGGGCCGAGGTGGATGGGCCGGTTCACCAGCTTCGGGACGCCGATCGCGGTCAACCTCGCCTCCGGCGTGGTCTCGTCGGCGTTCGTGTTCTTCGTGTTCCTGGCCACCAGCGGCAAGCTGGAGAATTTCTTCGCGGTGATGCTGTCGCTGACGGTCTCCACGACCGCGGTCAGCTACTTCTTCATATTCCCGGCGCTGGTCCGGCTGCGGTACGCGTACCCGGACACCCACCGGCCGTACCGGGTGCCGGGCGGCATGGCGGGCGCCTGGGCGGCGGCGATCATCTCCGAGGCTTTCGTGGTGCTCACCGCCGTCACCCTGCTGTGGCCGGGGGCCATCAACGCGCTGTTCGGCCAGTCCTACTCGGTCGAGGCAAGCTGGGGCGTGTCCCGGCCGTTCTTCGAGTGGGTGACCCTGGGCGCGTTCGGCGCCATGGTCTTGCTGGGGCTGGTGTTCTGGGCCGTCGGCGCCTGGAACGTGCGGCGCGGGCTGCTGGCGCCGGCCACCGCGGACCAGGACGCGCCGTAGGGCCGGGCGGGCGGCACCCGCTACTGTCATGCCGATGACGATGACACTGCTGGCGCACGCCGCGCCCGCCCGGCTGTCGGCGGCCGTGGTCTGGGAGACCGCGGTGGCGCGCTGGCTGCTGCTCGCCGGGCTGGCGGTCGCCCTGGGCGGGCTGGCCGGGCGCGGGCTGGCCCGCCAGTACAAGGGCACGTTCCCGCGCCCGCTGCCGGCCCCGTGGGCGCTGCGCGGCTCGCTGGCCGGGCTGGTGGGCAGCGGGTGGCTGGCGCTGATCACCACCGGCACCAACCGGAACGCCGCCCTGGTCGAACTGGTCGCGTTCGCGGTCGCGGCGCTGCTGCTGCGGCTGCGCCAGCCGGGCTGGAGCGTGGCGCCGCTGCTGGCGGTGGTGGTGGCCGAGGGCATCCGCGCGCACCCGGAGACCATCGTCCCGGTCGTCGGCGCCCTGATCACCTACTGTCACCTGATACCCGCGATGCTGTGGGCCGGCATGCTCGTGTACGTGCTGCGCACGGCGATCTCCTGGCGGGACTACCCCGAGCAGATGCGGGGCCTGATCCGGCTGTACGCGGCCGCCGCCGCCTGGCTGTTCGCGTTCCTGGTGATCACCGGCGTGATCTCGGCCCTGGTGCTGGTGCCGCTCGGCTCGCTGCTGACGACCACCTACGGCCGGGTCCTGATCGTGAAGGCGGCGCTGGTCGCGGTGGCCGCGGGCATGGCGGTGGCCGGCCGGGTCTGGCTGCGGCACCGGCCCCAGCCGGGCGCGGGCCCGGCCCGGGCCACCAAGCTGGAACTGGCCGCGCTGGCCG
Source organism: uncultured Actinomycetota bacterium (assembly GCA_963749145.1). Lineage (GTDB taxonomy): Bacteria > Actinomycetota > Actinomycetes > Streptosporangiales > Streptosporangiaceae > JASHPR01. The sequence goes on from CAVVLN010000001.1 coordinate 240,039, forward strand.
CGGTGCTCGCGGTCACCGCCCTGCTCACCGCGCTGACGCCGCCCGCCACCCCGATCCGGCCCGCCTCGGCCGCCCGCCCCGCCGCTGTCCGCCCCGCGGTCACCCGCCCGGCGGCAGCGACCCACCCGGCGGCGGCGATGCGGCCGGCGGCGGCGATCCGGCCGGCGGCAGCGATCCGGCCGGCGGCGATCCGGCCGGCGGCGGCGGTCCGCTCCGCCGCTGGCCCGACCGCGGTCCGGGCCGCCAGCGACTAGCCGCGCCCCGGCCAGCGCGCTACCGAAAGGATCCTGGTTCTCTGAGCCCGACTAGTAGCGGAGCGTATACGCTTAGCGTATGCTCTCGGCTATGAGCGTACCGCTGACACTGCTGGGACTGCTGGAGCGCGAGCCGAGCCACGGCTACGAGCTCAAGCGGGATTACGACATGTTCTTCGGGCGGGGCAAGCCGCTGTCCTTCGGCCAGGTGTACGCGACCCTGTCCCGGCTGGCCCGCGACGGCAAGGCGATCGCCGGGCCCGCCGAGCACGGCGAGGGGCCCGAGCGCCGGCGCTACATCATCACCGACCTCGGCACCGCCGACGTCGAGACGTGGCTGGCCGAGCCGGCCGAGCCCGAGCCGCACCTGCAGTCCGTGCTGTTCGCCAAGGTGGTGCTGGCCCTGATGCTGGACCGGCCGGCCGACCGGTACCTGGACGCCCAGCGGGCCAGGCACCTGGCCCGGATGCGCGAGCTCACCGAGCAGATCCAGAACGGCGGCGTCCTCGACACCATGCTCGCCGACTACGGCCTGTACCACCTGGAGGCGGACCTGCGATGGATCGATCACGCCGCGGCCCGGCTGGACCTGATCGCTCAGGCGGTGCGGCAATGAGCGGCGCGGTGCGGGAGGGGCGGCCGGTGCCGGCCACGAGCGGCGTGGCCGCCGGGCCCGGGAAGCCGGCGGCGATCATCGAGGCGCGCGGCGTCGTCAAGTCGTTCGGGGCGACGCCGGCGCTGCGCGGCGCCTCCGTCGCGGTGCGCCGGGGCGAGATCCTCGCCGTCATGGGCCCGAGCGGTTCCGGCAAGTCGACGCTGCTGCACTGCCTGGCCGGCATCCTGACCCCGGACGAGGGGGAGGTCTGGTTCGACGGCCACCGGCTGGACACGCTGCCCGAGGACCGGCGCAGCGACCTGCGCCGGGAGCGGTTCGGGTTCGTGTTCCAGTTCGGCCAGCTGATCCCCGAGCTGACCGCGGAGGAGAACGTCGCCATGCCGCTGCTGCTCGGCGGCATGCGCCGCGGCCCGGCGCTGGCCGAGGCCAAGCCCTGGTTCGGCCGGCTCGGCCTGGACGGCCTCGAGCACCGCCGGTCCGGCGAGCTGTCCGGCGGCCAGGCGCAGCGCGTCGCGCTGGCCCGCGGCCTGGTTGCGCGCCCGGAGGTCCTGTTCGCCGACGAGCCGACCGGGTCGCTGGACTCGATGTCCGGCGAGCTGGTGATGCGGCTGCTGACCGCCACCGCGCGCGAGCAGGACACCACGGTCATCCTGGTCACCCACGAGGCCAGGGTCGCCGCCTACGCCGGCCGCGAGGTCATCGTCCGGGATGGCACGGTCGGCTCGCTCACCGGGGTGACGCCGTGATCCGCCTCGGGCTGCGCCTGGCCGTCAGCGGGGGCCGGGAGGCTCTGGTCCGCGTGGTGATCCTGGCCGTCAGCGTCGGGCTCGGCGTCGGCCTGCTGCTGACCGCGCTATCCGCGACCAACGCGGTCAGCGCGCAGAACGGCCGTCACGCGTGGCTGTGGACCGGGACCAGCCACGTGCCCGCCGGGTCCGCGCCGGCCGGCACGGACCCGCTGTGGTGGAGCACCAGCGGCGACGAGTTCGGCGGGCGGCTGGTCGTCCGCGTCGACGTGGCGGCCACCGGTCCGACCTCGCCGGTGCCGCCCGGCCTCCCCCGTGACCCCGCACCGGGCCAGTACTACGCCTCCCCGGCGCTGGCCGGGCTGCTGCGCAGCACCCCGGCGGACGAGCTCGCCGACCGCTACCCCGGCCGGCTGGCCGGCCCGATCGGCGATGCCGCGCTGCCGTCGCCGGACTCGCTGTACATCGTCATCGGCCACACCGCCGCGCAGATGGCCCGCACGCCGGGCGCCATCGCGGTGACGACGTTCGCCACCACGCTGCCGGGCTTCGGCGAGCAGAACCCCGAGGGCCTGAACACCAGCGCGCCGGACCAGGGAGTCGGGGCCAGCGGCGTCGACCTGATCTTCTCGGTGGTGGCGCTGACCCTGCTGACTCCGGTGCTGATCTTCATCGCCACCGCGACCCGGCTGTCGGCCGCCCGCCGCGAGCAGCGATTCGCCGCGATGCGCCTGGTCGGCGCGCGGCCACGGCAGATCTCGGTGATCGCGGCCGTGGAGTCCACCGTGGCCGCGGCGGCCGGCGTGGCGGCGGGCTTCGGCCTGTTCTTCGTGCTGCGGATCCCGCTCGCCGCCGTCCCGTTCACCGGTGAGCGGTTCTTCCCCGCCGACCTGTCGCTCAGCCTGCCCGACATCCTGGCGGTTGCGATCGGCGTGCCCGTGGCGGCCGCCCTGGTGGCCCGGCTGGCGCTGCGCCGGGTGCATATCTCGCCGCTCGGCGTCGCCCGCCGGGTCACCCCGGAGCGGCCGAAGGCCTGGCGGGTGCTGCCGCTGCTGGCCGGCCTGGCCTGGCTCGGCTTCTACGCCGTGCACGGCCGCCCGGCGACCGGCTCCGGGCAGGTCCAGGCGCTGGTGCCCGGCAGCCTGCTGATCATAGTCGGCCTGGTCATCGCCGGACCGTGGCTGACCATGGCCGGCGCGCGGATCATGGCCCGCCGCGCCAGCCACCCGGCCGCGCTGATCGCCGCCCGGCGGCTGGCCGACGACCCGCGGGCCGCCTTCCGCGCGGTCAGCGGCCTGGTCCTGGCCCTGTTCATCACCACCGTGGCCGTCGCCGACATCACCACCCAGAACGCCAAGGACGGCCACCCGGTCGGCTGGGCCCCGGCCGCCAACGTGCTGGTGGACGACCTGGCCGGCCAGCCGCTGCCCACCCGGGGCCAGGCGGCCGCCAACGGCCCTCCGCCGCTGACGGTCCCGGCGCCGGCGCGGGCGCTGGCGCCGCTGCTGGCCCGGCTGAGCAGGATCCACGGCGTCGAGAGCGTGATCGCGGTTCGCGCCGACGGCCGGTCGACCCTGCCCAGGGCGTTGCTCGGCGGAAGCGTCGTCGGGTTCCCTTCGGCATATCAGGAGACCGGCCCCGTGCCCGCCGGCGTGGTCTCGTGCTCCCAGCTGGCCCGTGCTCCCGGCCTCGGCCGCTGCCCCGCCGGGGCGGCAGCCGTGTCATTCCCCGAGTTCCTGGACGCCGCCCCGCCCGCCAAGAGCCTCGAAAAGATCACCTGGCCGGCCGCCGATGTCCCCGCTCGCCGGCTGGGCGGCCTGGGCCTGGACAGCATCGACATCGCGACGGACGGATCTCGGTCAGCGGTCGAGCAGGCCAGGACCGCACTAGAGGACGCCAACGCCTACCCCAGTCTCGGCACGCCGCTGACCCTGGCCGAGGTGACGGCCAACCTGACCGCGGTCAACAGCGCCTACCAGCAGCTCGTGAACGTGGTGATCCTGGCCAGCCTGGCCATCGCCGGCTGCACCCTGGCCGCCGCCGTCGCCGCCGGGCTGGCTGACCGCAAGCGCCCGTTCAGCCTGCTGCGGCTCACCGGCGCCCGGCTCGCCATGCTGCGCCGTGTCGTCGCGCTGGAAACCGCCGTCCCGCTGCTGGCGGTGGCCGCGGTCTCGATCGGCGTCGGGTTCGGAGCCTCCGCGATGTTCGCGAGCCTGCAGCTGCAGCACGCGCTGGTGGCGCCGGGCGCCGCCTACTACCTGCTCACCGCGGTCGGGATCGCGGTCTGTGTCGGCATCATCACGGCCACCTTCCCGCTGCTGCGGCGTATCACCGGCCCCGAGGTCGCGCGGAACGAATGACCGGCCGCGATCACCGGCCTGGTCACGGCGGCCAGCAGAAGAAGCGGCGGGCCAGCCCGAGTCCGGGCCGGGCGCGGGCGCTACTCGTCGGTGGGGTCCTGGGCGGGCATGACCTGGCCGCGGACCTCGCCCAGGCTGACGCGGGTACCGTCCGGCCCGGCCGCGGTGGCCGTAATGGCCAGTTCGTCATTGTCCTCGAGCCAGGCGCGGGTGATCCCGTCGGGCAGCGTGATCGGCTGCGCGCCGCCCCAGGACAGCTCGAGCAGGCAGCCGCGCTGGCCCGGCTCGGGCCCGCTGACCGTGCCCGACGCGTACAGGTCCCCGGTCCGCAGCGACGCCCCGTTCACGGTCAGGTGGGCCAGCATCTGCGCCGGGCTCCAGTGCATGCCCGCGTACGGCGGCCGGGAGATCACGTGGCCGTTCAGGCTGACCTCGAACGCGATGTCCAGCCCCCAGTCCTGCGACTCGGCCAGGTAGGGGAGCAGGCCGGTGCCGTGCGACGGCGGCCGCACCCGGGCGTGCTCCAGCGCGGCGAGCGGGAGCACCCACGGCGACACCGTGGTGGCGAACGACTTGCCCAGGAACGGCCCGAGCGGCGCGGATTCCCAGGCCTGGATGTCGCGGGCCGACCAGTCGTTGACCAGGCACACGCCGAACACGTGCTCGGCGAACCGGCCCGGGGGCACCGGCTCGCCGATGACGCTCTCGACCCCGACCACGAACCCGAGCTCGGCCTCGAAGTCGAGCCGGGCCGACGGGCCGAACACCGGCGTCTGCGCGCCGGCCGGCCGGGACTGGCCGTACGGCCAGGCGCACCGGGGTGCCGGACACGACCACGGTCCCGGACCGCCCGTGGTAGCCCACCGGCAGGTGCCGCCAGTTCGGGTGCAGCGGCCGCCCCTCGGGCCGGAAGATCTGGCCGACGTTGCTGGCGTGTTGCTCGGAGGCGTAGAAGTCGACGTAGTCCGCCACCGTGAACGGCAGGTGCATCGTGGCCTCGCCGGCGGGCACCAGCAGGTCCTCGAGCGGCTCGCGGTACTCCTCGTGGCTGAGCCAGTGCGTGATCGCGGCCCGGACCTGGTCCCAGGCGAGGTCGCCGGCCCGGAGGAACGCATCGAGCCGGCCCGCACCGAACAAATCGGCCCGGCCGGCCAGCAGCCGGTAGGTCGCGGCGCTGAGGTCCAGCACCTGGCCGCCGATCGCCACCCCCGTCCGCAGCTCGGTCGGCCGGTCCCTGGTGGTGAACGCGCCGTACGGCAGCGCCTGCAGCCCGAGCGGATGGTCCGGCGCCAGCCCGAGCCAGCCCGCTGCACGGGTCCGAGCCATGCGTCCTCCTGGGTGGCGGTCCGGCCGAAGCGACGACGACGCTATCAGGCCACGGGCCATCACGCGCCGGCCGCCGGCTGGGTCAGGGCGCCGCGGCGGCCCGCTGGCCCACGTACTGCGCGAATACCACGGTATTGGCCAGGTAATGCCCGGTGGCGGTGTCGAACTGCCCGCCGCAGGTAATGAGCCGCAGCGACGGCCAGCTGGTATAGCCGTAGATGGCCTGGGCCGGAAAGGCGGTCTTCTGGTACAGGGCCGCCGAGTACACCCGGAAAACGCCGGTGCGCCCGTCCTTCAGCGTGATGTAGACCAGGTCCCCGGGCCGGAGCTCGCCGAGGTTGTAGAAGACGGCCGGGCCGACGGCGGCCGCGTCGACGTGCCCGAAGACCACGGCCGCGCCCGGCTCTCCGGGCGTCGGTCCCTTGTCGTACCAGCTGGTGAGGAAGGGCCTGGTCAGCGGCGGCACCTCGACCGCGCCGGCCCGGGTCAGCCCGAGCGAGATGACCGTCGCCCGCACGCGGATGCTGGGGATCCGGATCGTGACGGGCACGGACGCGGTCATCGGCGTGGTCTGGTACCCGCGGCGAGCCGCCCGCGCCGCGCTGGCCAGCTCCTGCCGGGTCGCCTCCCACGCGGGCGGGCGCGGCGGGGTCCGTGACGACGCCCAGCGGGGCGGGACCGGCGGCGGCGACCAGCGCAGGGTGTGGCTCCCGACGAACGCCAAGACGATGCCGGCCGCCAGCGAGGCGACGATCAGCGCGTTGATCAGCCTCGGCATGGATCACCCCGGTGCGAGAGGCCTGGGATGGCGAGATGCCCGGCTAGGTGCGCGACCCCGTCCGCCTGCGGAGCACCACGCCGCCCACCACCGCGCCGAGGCCGAGCAGGCCGAGGCCGACGTCGGTGAGCGTGCCATTGGTCGCGGTGGACGTGGTGCCGTCACCGGTCGGGGGAGCCGGGCCGGGTACCGCGTTCACCGTCAGGGTCGCCGATGCCGAGACGCCGTTGTCGCAGTCAATGTCCGGGTTATAGGAGCCGGGCGCGATGTCGGTCGGCAGCACGACGGTGGTCACGAATACGTTCGTCTGGCCGCCCGGCTGCATCGGGATCTGGTTCGCCAGTCCCAGCGAGGCCCCGGAAAGCGTCGCCGAGGTGGCGGGCCCGGCAGCCGTGCCCGAAGCACAATTCACCTGGAACGTCGTCGAGGTTCCGGGAGCGGACGGATTCGGGAAAATGTTCACGGCCTGGCCGTTCCAGGCCAGAGCGCCCGGAGCGCCGCTCGCGAGCACGGCCACGATGACCCCCGCGACAACAGCCGCGTACCTGACAAGGCGCATGGATCTCCCCCGATGTGCTAACAGGAATATCCCCGCTATCGTCCCTGGCGAGTACCCGGCGGTGCGGATGGGCAAACGCCGGGGATTTCCCGCCTATGGTAATTTCGGCACCGTTTACCAGCATGCGCATTGGTAAAGGCGGTATTTGCCGATCTTTTCCGCGTCGTTTAATGGGCTGCCGCGCGAGGCCGCCGGCCGGGCCGCGCGCCGCAGCGTCGCAGTTAGATCGCAGCTAGATCGATGACCGGGAAATCGTTGCTGATCAGAGGATCAGTGATCATAGGCGATCAGGGAGCGCTTGACGGGGGCGCCGATGGCCCAGTTGTGCCAGATTGCGGCGTTGAGCGCCAGCAGGCGCTGGACCACGCGAGCCCAGAGCCCGGCTGGCACCCGGCCGCCGTGGCGCTCCAGGCCCAGCTGGTTTTTCAGGGTCCAGATGATCGCCTCGACCCGCTGGCGCAGCCAGTTCGGGAAGTACCGGGGGGTCTTCTCGTCCTTGCGGGCCGGGCGGATCAGCGTGAGGCTCAGGTCCGGGCCAGCGAAGAATTCTTCGGTGTCCTCACCGGACAGGCCCTTGTCAGTGACGATGGCGGTGCCTGGCGCCGGGCGGTTGGCCGGCTGGCGGGCGAGCATCTGCCGGGCCTGGTCGCGCTCGCCAGCCAGTTTCGGGTTGGCCAGGCAGAACCCGGTCACAGTCCCGTCGCAGGTGACCAGCAGCATCAGCTTGCTTCCCCAGTACCAGCGGGAATGGCTGGGGCAGTAGCCGTATCCGGCCCAGCCGAACAGGTCAGAACGCCGGGCGGTGACCGCGGATTGCCCGCACGGGACGGGCGTGGCGTCCATCAGCCGCAGCATCTCCGCGCTACCGGGGGTGTGATCGGCCAGCCATCGCAGTGCCGCCTCCATCAGCGCAGCTGCCGCCTTGACCCGGTCGTTGTACTCGCTTTGGCCAAGCAGCCGGGGAAACAGGTGCCCGACCCGGGCGGGCGCGGCGCGCAGCCAGTGCCGCTCGTCGTCGAAGCGCAGCAGCACCTGCGCCACCGCCAGGCAGACCAGCTCGGCGTCGGTCACCTCCGGCGGTTTGCCCGGCCCGGACCGGGTGAACCCGAGCGAGGGGATGATGCGGTCGGTCAGCTCGACGTAGAGTGCGGTCAGAAGAGTGTCCAGGTCGGCGATCACGATGGCTTCCCAAGGTCAGACGTGTGTGAACACGCCGATCTTGGACACTCTTCGCCTGTCAGTCACGGATCAAGGACGGCGTGTCGTGGCACGCCGTGACCTGCGCCGAATTACCGGTCATCGATCTAGATGCCTGACCGTTGCCCCGGCGCGGGCTGAGCATTGGCTCAGGCCCCGCTGGCCGTTGTGCCGTGAGCGGCGGCCCGGGCCGGTGAGCAGCCTAACTGCCTGACAAAGAAAAAAGGCATGCTGAATGCTGATTTCAAGTCTTGACAGGTTATAGACCTCGTTCGACGCTAAGGCCGTGCATATGGCGAGACGGGCAGTTACGGAACGCAACGCCCGGGAGGGCCGCCGCCAGCACCCGCCGGGACCGTCGGCCCGGCCAGGTCGGTCGTGAAGACGAGGAGGTCCTTCATGAGTCTGTTCCGCCGCCCCCTGCGGGCGGGCGCCATCGCCGTCATGGGTCTGGCGATGATCGCGCTGAGCGGTGCCTTCAGCTCGGCGGCCATCGCGGCGGCGCCATCGTCGGCGCCGCGGTTCGTGGCCATGACGAACAGCGTGCCGGCGACGACCGACACCCAGACCGGGCTGTACCACAGCTCCGCGATGTCGGTCGAGGTCGTGCTGGCACCCCGGCACCAGGCCCAGATGAGTGCCATGCTGCAGGCGCTCTACACCAAGGGCAGCGCGCAGTACCAGCACTGGCTGGCCAAGGGCCAGTTCGACTCGAAGTTCGCGCCGGCCGCGAGCACCGGGGCGGCGGTCGCGTCCTACCTGCGCGCGAGCGGCCTGGGGGTCACCGCGTCCGGCTCGCCGTTCCTGGTGCGGGCCACCGGGTCGAGCCAGCAGGTGTCGGCGGCGTTCCGCACCACGCTGAACACGTACCGGGACTCGCACGGCATCACGTACTACTCCAACTCAACGGCTGTGCAGCTGCCGAGATCGCTGGCCTCCGGCGTGCTCGGCGTGGTCGGGCTCACCAACACGGTGCGCGAGCATCCGATGGTCGCTCGCATCAGCAACACCGCCCGCCCGGTCGGCGCTAAGGCGGCCGGCAAGTCGTCTGGCGGGTCGGCGAGCTGCGAGACGCCCTATCCGACCACCGCCCAGCTGTTCAACCTCGTGAACAACGACGTCGGCTTCCCGTACGGGTACGGAGCCGGACCTGGCTGCAGCGGCCTGACGCCGTCGCAGACCAACTCGATCTACGACGCTCCCCAGGTCGGCCCGAGGGGCAAGGGCAAGGACGTCAACGAGGCGGTGTTCGAGCTCTCGGCCTACCAGGAGTCCGACATCGCCACCTGGGCGCACCAGTTCTACGGGCCCAACTACACCCCGCCGCTGCAGAACGTCCTCATCGACGGCGGCCCGCTGGACCCGCAGTGCCCGACCGGTGACACCTGCCCGCCCGACTTCAACGGCTACGCCGGGGATATCGAGGTCGACGCCGACATCCAGATGCAGCTGACCATCGCGCCCGACGTCCGGCACCTGATCGTGTACAACGCGCCGAACGACTTCACCGGGCAGACCGAGCTCGACGAGTACACCGCGATCGCCAACGACGACCGGGCCGACGTGGTCAGCTCGAGCTGGTCGGTGTGCGAGAACGACGTGACCGGGGCCTATGTCCAGGCCGAGAACACGGTCTTCGAGCAGATGGCCGCGCAGGGGCAGAGCATGTTCGGCGCCGAGGGGGACACCGGCGCGTTCTCCTGCATCCGCTCGGACGGCACCACGATCGTCAACGTCCTCGACCCGCCCTCGCAGCCCTGGGTGACCAGCGTCGGCGGCACGTCGCTGACGAGCTTCAACCCCGGGACTAAGCCGCACCCGGCCTACCCCCGCGGCGTGGAGACGGTGTGGAACGTGAACAACCTGTGCAGCAACCAGGGGCCCAACGCGGGTAACGACAACCAGGGCGGCTTCTTCTGGTGCGCGGAGACCGGCGCCGGCGGCGGCGGGTCCAGCCAGTGGTGGGGGCGCCCGTTCTACCAGCGCGGCCCGGGGATCAACAACCCCTACACCACCTACGGCAACGGCACCACCCAGTGCGCGCTGGCCAAGATGGGCACGCCGTGTCGCGAGGATCCCGACATCTCCGCCAACGCCGACGAGTACACGGGTTACGCCGAGTACTGCACCGGCAACGAGAACACGCCGTTCAGCGTGTGCGGGACCTTCAGCGCGAGCGAGCCGGTGCCCGGCTGGTTCCAGATCGGCGGGACCAGCTTGTCCTCGCCGCTGTGGTCGGGGATCGCCGCCGACCGCGACAGCTACCAGGGGCACCGCAGCGGTAACTTCAACCCGCTTTTGTACCTGCTCTACAACGTCGACCCCGGCCGGTACTTCCACGACATCACCGGGATCGGCCAGGCCACCAACAACAACGGGCTGTTCCCGACCCGGCCGGGCTATGACCTGGCCACCGGGATCGGCACGCCGAAGCTGGCGGCGCTGATCACCGAGTCCTTCTGACCGGCAACCCCGGTTCCTGACCGGCAACCCCGGTTCCTGACCGGCAACCCCGGTTCCTGAGCCGGAACCCCTAGCCAGGCGGCGCGGGGGCGGGCCTCCCGCCCCCGCGCCGCTGGCGTCCAGGAAGCTTCGCGTCTGGCGTTTGGGTGGCCTGTCGTCTGGCGTCTGGGTGGCTTGTCGTCTGGCGTCTGGGTGGTTTCACGCCTGGCGTCCAGGAAGCTTCGCGCCTGGCGTTTGGGAGCTTCACGCCGGGTGTCTAGGTAGCTTGACGTCGAGATAAATCTGCGGTTAGCTTGACCCCAGATAGCTTGATGTCGAGATACTGCGGGCGGCGGCCTGGTTCACCGGGCGGCGTGGCGAGCCCGGCCCGCCGGGGCAGCCCGGAAACCGGGCCGCCCCGGCGGGCGGGCAGGCGGCTGCGGGAAGATGCCAGAGCGGCGGGACATGCGAGCCGCGGCGGAAACCGGGTAGCGGGTCGCAGGACGAGCAGACCGGGCAGAGGGCAGGAGGCCACACGATGACAGCCAACAGCTTCGGCAGCCGCGGCACGCTGCAGGCCGGCGGGAGCAGCTATGAGATCTACCGGCTGGACGCGGCGCCGGGCGGCGCGGACCTCCCGTTCTGCCTGAAGATCCTGCTGGAGAACCTGCTGCGGACCGAGGACGGGGTGAACGTCAGCGCCGGCCACGTCACCGCGCTCGCGTCCTGGGACCCGCAGGCCGAGCCCGACACCGAGATCCAGTTCAGCCCGGCCCGGGTGATCATGCAGGACCTGACCGGCGTGCCCGCGGTCGTCGACCTGGCCACCATGCGCGAGGCGATGCGGGACCTCGGCGGCGACCCGGGCCGGATCAACCCGCTGGTCCCGGCCGAGCTGGTCATCGATCACTCGGTGATCGCGGACGTGTTCGGGCGGCCGGACGCGTTCGAGCGCAACGTGGAGTTCGAGTTCCAGCGCAACCGGGAGCGGTTCGGCTTCCTGCGCTGGGGCCAGCAGGCGTTCAGCCAGTTCAAGGTGGTGCCCCCGGGCACCGGGATCGTGCACCAGGTGAACATCGAGCACCTGGCCCGGGTGATCATGACCCAGCCGGGCGCGGACGGGACCATCGCCGCCTACCCAGACACCTGCCTCGGCACCGACTCGCACACGACCATGCAGAACGGCCTGGGCGTGCTCGGCTGGGGGGTCGGCGGCATCGAGGCCGAGGCGGCCATGCTCGGCCAGCCGGTGTCGATGCTGATCCCGAAGGTGATCGGGTTCCGGCTGACCGGTGAGCTGCCGTCCGGGGCCACCGCGACCGACCTCGTGCTCACGATCACCCAACTGCTGCGCGCCCACGGCGTGGTGGGCAAGTTCGTGGAGTTCCACGGCGAGGGCGTGACCGCCGTGCCGGTGGCCAACCGGGCCACGATCGGCAACATGAGCCCCGAGTTCGGGTCCACTTGCGCGATTTTCCCGATCGACGCCGAGACCCTGGCCTACCTGCGGCTCACCGGCCGGCCCGCCGCGCAGGTCGCCCTGGTCGAGGCCTACGCCAAGGAGCAGGGCCTGTGGCACGAGCCGGGCGCCGCGCGGCGCTACTCCGAGGAACTCGAGCTCGACCTGTCCACCGTGGTCCCGTCGCTGGCCGGACCCAAGCGGCCGCAGGACCGGGTGGCGCTGACCGACGCCAAGAACGCGTTCCGCGAGGCGCTCGGCTCCTACGTGCCGCTGGACAGCCTGGATGAGGATATCGCCGACACGTTCCCGGCCTCCGACCCGTTCACCGCCGAGCGCAACGGCGACGCTGAGCCCGCGCCCGCGGCGCGGCCGGCCGGGCCGGCCGCCGGGCGGCCGTCCGCCCCGGTCGAGGTCACGCTCGACGACGGCACGAAGACCTCCGTCGACCACGGCTCGGTCGTGATCGCCGCCATCACCTCGTGCACGAACACCTCCAACCCCTCGGTGATGGTCGGCGCCGCGCTGGTGGCCAAGAAGGCGGTCGAGGCCGGGCTGGAGCGCAGGCCGTGGGTGAAGACCACGCTCGCGCCCGGTTCCAAGGTGGTCATGGACTACTACGAGCGGGCCGGGCTCACGCCCTACCTGGAGAAGCTCGGCTTCAACCTGGTCGGCTACGGCTGCACCACCTGCATCGGCAACTCCGGCCCGCTGCCCGAGGCGATCAGCGCCGCCGTCGCCGACCGGGACCTGGCCGTGGTCTCGGTGCTGTCGGGCAACCGGAACTTCGAGGGCCGGATCAACCCGGACGTGAAGATGAACTACCTGGCCTCGCCGCCGCTGGTGGTGGCCTACGCGCTGGCCGGGACGATGGACATCGACCTGACCACCGAGCCGCTGGGCACCGGCGCCTCCGGCCAGCCGGTCTACCTGGCCGACCTGTGGCCGTCGCCGGGGGAGATCGCCTCGATCGTGCAGAACGCGGTGGCGGCGGAGATGTTCACGCGGGACTACGCCGACGTCTTCGCGGGCGACGACCGCTGGCGGGCGCTCGAGGTGCCGCCCGGCGATACGTTCGCCTGGGATCCCGGCTCGACCTACGTGCGCCGGCCGCCGTACTTCGACGGGATGCCCGCCGGGCCCGAGCCGGTCACCGACGTCCACGGCGCCCGGGTGCTGGCCCTGCTGGGCGACTCGGTGACCACCGACCACATCTCCCCGGCCGGCGCGATCAAAGCGGACAGCCCGGCCGGGCTGTACCTCACCGAGCACGGGGTGGAGCGGCGCGACTTCAACAGCTACGGCTCGCGGCGCGGCAACCACGAGGTGATGATCCGCGGCACGTTCGGCAACATCCGGCTGCGCAACCAGCTAGCCCCCGGCACCGAGGGCGGGGTCACGGTCAAGCTGCCCGAGGGCACGCCGACCTCGATCTACGAGGCGTCCCGGGCCTACCTGGCCGAGGGCACCCCGCTGCTGGTGCTGGCCGGCCAGGAGTACGGGTCCGGCTCGTCCCGGGACTGGGCGGCCAAGGGGACCGCGCTGCTCGGGGTGCGGGCGGTGCTGGTCGAGTCGTTCGAGCGGATCCACCGGTCCAACCTGATCGGGATGGGAGTGCTGCCGCTGCAGTTCCGGCCCGGGGAGTCGGTGGCGTCGCTGGGCCTGACCGGGCGCGAGGAGTTCGACGTGACCGGGATCGAGGCGCTGAACTCCGGGCCGGTGCCCCGGGAAGTGACGGTGCGGGCCGACGGCCGCGAGTTCCGGGCCATGGTCCGGATCGACACCCCCGGCGAGGCCGAGTACTACCGGCACGGCGGCATCATGCAGTACGTGCTGCGGTCACTGCTGGCCCGCGCCTAACACCCCGGCCGCGGCCGGGATCGCGGCGAGCCCGCGCATCAGCGCCGCGAACTGCTCGAACGTCAGGCTCTGGTCGGCGTCGGACAGGGCCCGGTCGGGGTCGGGGTGGACCTCGATGAGCAGGCCGTGCGCGCCCGCCGCGCGCGCCGCCCAGGCCATCGGCGCCACGTAGCGGCGCTGGCCCGTGCCGTGGCTGGGGTCCACGATGACCGGCAGGTGGGACCGCTCGCGGACCACGGGCACGGCGGACAGGTCCAGCGTGTTGCGGGTGGCGCTCTCGAAGGTCCTGATGCCCCGCTCGCACAGGATCACCTGCTGGTTGCCCTGCGCGACCACGTACTCGGCGGCGGCCAGCCATTCCTCGATCGTGCTGGACAGCCCGCGCTTGAGCAGCACCGGCCGGTCCACCTTGCCCAGCTCGCGCAGCAGGTCGAAGTTCTGCATATTGCGGGCGCCGACCTGCAGGATGTCGGCCGCCCGGGCCAGCCGCGGCACCTGGTCCACGGCCATCACCTCGGTCACCACCGGCAGGCCGGTCTCCCGGCCGGCCGCGACCAGCAGGTCCAGCCCCTCCCAGCCGAGCCCCTGGAACGCGTACGGCGAGGTGCGCGGCTTGAACACCCCGCCGCGCAGCACGTGCGCGCCGTGATCGCGGACGAACCGCGCGGTCGCGCCGATCTGGTCGGCGCTCTCCACCGAGCAGGGCCCGGCCATCACCACGAACCCGTCCCCGCCGAGCAGCACGTCGCCGACCCGGACCACGGTGTCGGCCTGCCGGGCCGCCCGGTCGACCAGCCGGTAGTGCCGGGACCGGCGGGCGGCGGGCGCCTCGTCGGCCGCGACGGCCTCCAGCGTCTCGGCCGGCGACTCCTCCGGCGGCAACCCGGGCACCTCGCCCGGGCGCGGGGGGTGCCGCAGCGCCTTGGCCGGGTAGCTGCCGAGGACCTTGATGAACAGCGCGGCCGAGCGCAGCTCGTCCAGGGCCGCCGCGGTCCTGGGTTCGGCCGCGTTGCCCTCGAAGTCCAGGAAGAACAGGTACTCCCACGGCCGGCCGGGGCGCGGCCGGGACTCCAGCTTGGTCATCGAGTGACCGCTGCCGGACAGCACCTCGAGGCAGCGCAGCAGCGCGCCCTCCTCGTGCCGGGTGACCAGGATCAGGCTGGTCTTGCACGGGATCCGGATGTCGACCGGGGCCGGCTGCGCCGACAGGGCCACGAACCGCGTGTAGTTCTCCTCGGTGTCGGCGATCCCGTGCCGCAGCACGACCAGCCCGTAGGCGGCGGCCGCCTCCGGCGAGCCGATCGCGGCCAGGCTGGGATCGCCCGCGGCGGCCACCGACTGCATCGCGCCCGCGGTGTCGAAGTGGGTCACCGGGATCGCGTGCGGCAGCGTCTGCAGGAACTGGGAGCACTGCTCCAGGCCCTGCGGGTGGGACAGGATCCGGCTCAGGCGGGGCAGCGGCACGTCCTGCGGGGCGGCCAGGCAGTGGTCGACCTTCCAGGTCTCCTCGCCGACGATGAACAGCGGGTGCTCCCGCAGCAGCGCATACACCTCGTTGATGCTGCCGGCGGTGGTGTTCTCGATCGGCAGCACCGCGAGGTCGGCGTCGCCGGCCAGCAGTGCCCCGGCCGCCTCGCGGAACGTCCGGTGGCCGGTCAGGTCGCCGGCCAGGCCGCGGCCCGCCAGGTACTTCTGGGCCGCCGCGTCGCTGTAGGCGTGCGCGGCGCCCTGGAACGCGACCCGGACCCGGCCGCCGCCGTCCCCGTTCAGGTGCCGGGCCTGCTGCGCGACCGAGTCGCTGATCAGCTCGCGGAAGATAGACCGGACCAGGCTGGCGGACACGCCCAGGTCGGTGGCCACCGCCACCACGCCGTCCAGGACCCGCCGCTCCCGGTCAGGGTCCTGGATCCCGGACGGCCCCTGCTCCTTCACCTTCGCGATGGCGTCGATCAGCTCGCGGCGCTGCGCGATCAACCGGACGATCCCCGTGTCCACCTCGTCGAGGCCCTGCCGCAGGTCGGCGAGGTCTGGCTGCTGCTCGGTCACGCTGGCAACGGTAGCGTCTTTGGGTGCGCCGTTTCGAAACCCCCGACATGGCCGGCGTCCCGCCGCAGGCCCGCCAGCGCCCGGCTGCCCGCCGCCGGCGCCGGGACCTGGCGCTGCTCCTGGCCGGCCTGCTGGTGCTGGCGGTCAACCTGCGCGCCGCGATCGCCAGCCTGCCGCCGGTGTTCCCTGACCTGTCCGCCGCGCTGCATCTGTCGCCGGCGTCGGTCAGCGTGCTCGCCGCGGTGCCGGTGCTCTGCTTCGGGGTGTTCTCCGGCCTCGCCGCCCCGCTCAGCCGCGGGTTCGGCGAGGAGCGGGTGCTCCTCGCGGCGCTGCTGCTGCTGGCCGGCGGGCTGCTGCTGCGCGGCGCCCTGCCCGGGTCGATGCTGTTCCCCGGCACGGTGCTGGCGGGCGGCGCGATCGCCTGGATGAACGTGCTGCTGCCCAGCCTGGTCAAGCGCCGCCGCCCGGACCACGCGGGCCTGCTGATCGGCGCCTACCTGCTCGCCCTCGGCGCCGGGGCCGTCGTCGCGTCGCTGATCGCCGTGCCGGTGTTCCGCGCGGCCGGGGGCGCGGCGGGCGGCGCGGGCTGGCCGGTCAAGCTCACGCTCGGCCTGTGGGCGCTGCCGGCGGCGGCCGCGGCCGTGGTGTGGCTGCCGCAGATCCGCTACCACACGCGGCCGGAGCGCCCGGCACCGGCCGGCGCCCGGAGCGCGGGCGGCAGCGGGGTGCACCGGCACGCGCTGGCCTGGCAGGTGGCCGCGTTCATGGGCCTGCAGAGCATGGTCTACTACGCCACGCTGTCCTGGCTGCCCACCCTGTTCCAGGACCGGGGCGTGAGCGCCGCGGGCGCGGGCGGGCTGCTGGCGCTGATGAACCTCGGCAACGCGATCACCGCCATGCTCATGCCCATGCTCGCGCACCGCGCCCGGGACCAGCGGGTGCTGGTGGCGCTGACCGCGGCGGCCATCGCCGTCGGGCTGGTCGGGGACCTGTACGCCCCGACCGGCAGCGCCGCCGTCTTCACGCTCCTGCTCGGGCTGGGCCAGGGCTCCTCGCTCGGCCTGGCGATCTTCTGCACCATGGCCCGGGCCCCCGACCCGGCGGCCGCCGCGTCGCTGGGTGGGTTCGCGCAGAGCGCCGGCTACCTGATCGCGGCGGCCGGGCCGCTCACGATCGGCTTCCTGCACGCGACGACCGGCGGCTGGACGGTCCCGGTCATCGCGCTGCTGGTGATCACCGCCCTGCTGCTGTGGCGGCCTGCTGGCCGGCCGGGCCCGGACGCTCCCGGCGCGGCCGGGGGCCGCGGTGAGCGGTCCGGCCGTGAGCGGCCCGGGGCCGCGGTGAGAAAACAGCCCGAACCGCGGTGAACCGGCGCCGCCTCGCGGACGTATTGATGTCGTCGGCCCGCTGAGGGAGTGGGGCAGCACGCGAGCGGGGGAGGTGGCTGGTGCGGGCGCTCAGCGTGCGTCAGCCGTGGGCATGGGCCATCGCCCGGGGGCACAAGCGCGTCCTGAACCGGGCGCACGACACCGGTTACCGGGGGCCGGTGGCGATCTACGCCTCGTTCCGGGTGGATCTCGACTCGTTCGAGTCCCCGGTGGTCCGACGGGTGGCCAGCACCGCCTGGATCTCGGCCGATCCGGTGACCGCCATCGGCGGCATCGTGGCCGTGGTGGGCCTGCAGGGCGTGTGCGCGGCGGCCCGGTCGGGTGAGCGGTGCGGCTGCGGCGAGTGGGCGGCGCCCGGCGCCTACCACTGGCAGCTGGCCGGGCCCCGTCCGCTGCGGTGGCCGGTCCTGGCCCTCGGCCAGGCCGGGCTGTGGGAGCTGGCCCCGGCCGTCGCCGACGGCGTGATGCGGATGCTGCCTGACGACGCCGTCAGGGCGGACCGGTGGCCCGCGGGGCGGCCGAACTAGAATCGGTGGACTCACGGGCCAAACCGCCCGCGGCGGGACCGGCCGGTCGGCCGGCTCACAGCAGCCGACAACCACCGAGGAGCCGAGCCAGTGACTGTGCTCGAGGGGATTTCAGGTCCGCAGGACCTCAAGGAGCTCAGCCCATCCGAACTGCCCCACCTGGCCAGCGAGATCCGTGACGTGCTGATCGAGACGGTGTCCAGGACCAGCGGCCACCTGGGGCCGAACCTGGGCGTGGTGGAACTGACCATCGCGCTGCACCGGGTCTTCGACTCGCCGGTCGACAAGATCGTCTTCGACGTCGGCCACCAGGCCTACGTGCATAAGCTGCTGACCGGGCGGCGCGCGCAGTTCGGGACGCTACGCCAGCGCGGCGGGGTGTCCGGGTACCCGAGCCGGGCCGAGTCCGAGCACGACCTGGTCGAGAACTCGCACGCCTCCGCCGGGCTGTGCTATGCCGACGGCCTGGCCAAGGCCTACCGGCTGCGCGGCGAGGCCGACCGCACGGTGGTCGCGGTCATCGGCGACGGCGCGCTGACCGGCGGGATGGCCTGGGAGGCGCTGAACAACATCGCGGTGGCCAAGGAAAGCCGGATCGTCATCGTCGTCAACGACAACGGCCGGTCCTACCAGCCGACGATCGGCGGGCTCGCCGACCACCTCGCCATGGTGCGCATCTCCCAGCGCTACGAGCACGTGCTCGACTACATCAAGACCACGCTGTCGCACACGCCGCTGGTCGGCCCGCCGCTCTACGAGACGCTGCACGGGATCAAGAAGGGCATCAAGGACGTGCTCCAGCCGCAGGTGCTCTTCGAGGACCTCGGCCTGAAGTACCTCGGCCCGATCGACGGCCACGACGAGCAGATGATCGAGCACGCGCTGCGCCGCGCGGGCGACTACGGCGGGCCGGTGATCGTGCACGTGATCACCAGGAAGGGGTTCGGCTACCCGCTGGCCGAGCAGAACGAGGAGGACTGCCTGCACCAGGTGCCGGCCGCCCCGCCCGCGCACCTCGCCCCGCCGGTCCCCGCGGTGCCCAAGCGCACCTGGTCGGAGGTGTTCGGCGACGCGATGGTCGCGGTCGGCGCGCAACGCCCGGATGTCGTCGCGATCACCGCCGCGATGCTGCACCCGACCGGGCTCGGCGCGTTCGCCCGCGCCTACCCGGACCGGGTGTTCGACGTGGGCATCGCCGAGCAGCACGCCATGACCAGCGCCGCCGGCCTGGCCATGGGCGGCATGCACCCCGTGGTCGCGATCTACGCGACGTTCGTGAACCGGGCCTTCGACCAGCTGCTGATGGACGTGGCGCTGCACCGGCTGCCGGTCACGATCGCGATGGACCGGGCCGGCGTCACCGGGCCGGACGGCGCCAGCCACCACGGCATGTGGGACGGCTCGATCCTGCAGGTGATCCCCGGGCTGAGGGTCGCGGCCCCGCGCGACGCCACCCGGATCGCCGAGCTGCTGGCCGAGGCCGTGGCGGTGAGCGACGGCCCGACCGCTTTGCGCTACCCGAAGGGCACGGTCGGCGCCGAGGTCGAGGCCATCGGCAAGCTGGGCGGCATGGACGTGCTGGCCGAGCCGGCCGCCGGCGCCCCGCAGGACGTGCTGCTGGCCGGGGCGGGCCCGATGGCCGCGGTGGCCCTGGCCGCTGCCGAGCGGCTGGCCGACCACGGCATCGGGGTCACGGTGGTCGACCCGCGCTGGATCAAGCCGGTGGACGAGGCCCTGGCCGGCGCGGCCGCCGGCCACCGGCTGGTGGTCACGGTGGAGGACAACGGCCGGGCCGGCGGATTCGGCGACGCCGTGGCCCGGCTGCTGCGCGACCGCGACGTGGACACCCCGGTGCGGACGTTCGGGCTGCCGCAGGAATTCCTCGAGCACGGGGACCGCGGCCAGATCCTCGACGACGCCGGGCTGGCCCCGCAGCACCTGGCCCGGGCGATCACCGAGGCTGTGGCGCGGCTGAGCCCGGAGCTGGTCCAGGACCAGCCCGCGTGAGCCGAGCCGGCGCCGGACCACCCCGCGTGAGCCGAGCCGGCGCCGGACCAGCCCGCGTGAGCAGAGCGGGCACAGGACCGGCCCGCGTGAGCGACAATTAGGCGGTATGAGAGCACTCCAGGTAGCGGTCGTCGGCTCGGGCCCGGCCTGTACACCGCCGAGGCCCTGGTCAAGCAGGCCGCCGCGCTCGACCCGCCGCGCGCGATCCGGGTCGACGTCCTGGACCGGCTGCCTACCCCGTACGGGCTGGTCCGGTACGGGGTCGCCCCCGATCACAAGTCGATCAAGTCGATCGCCGAGTACCTGCGCGGGGTGCTCGAGCACGACGGCGTCCGCTTCGTCGGCGGCGTGCACCTCGGCGACGACATCACCCGCGACGACCTGCTGGCCAGTTACGACGCCGTGGTCTACGCGACCGGGGCGATGCGCGACCGGCGGCTGGGCATACCCGGCGAGGACCTGCCCGGCAGCGTGGCCGCGACCGACTTCGTCAACTGGTACTGCGGGCACCCCGACGTCGACCCCGGCGCGTTCACCCTGGACGCCGAGTCGGTCGCGGTCATCGGCGTCGGCAACGTGGCCGTGGACGTGGCCCGGATCCTGTCCCGGGACCCGGAGGAGCTGCGCGAGACCGACGTGTCGCAGCCGGTGCTGGACACGCTGATGGCGAGCAAGGTCCGCGAGGTCCATATGATCGGCCGCCGCGGCCCGGCCCAGGCCAAGTTCACCACCAAGGAGCTGCGCGAGCTGGGCGAGCTGCCCGGCGTGGACGTGGTAGTCGGCCCGGGCGAGGCCGACCTGGACGCGTTCGACCCGACCGGCGAGAGCGCCCGGCTGGCCGAGCAGGACCGGCACGTGCGCGGCAACTACACGGTGATCAGGGACTGGGCGGCGCGCTCGCCCGCCGGCGGCGCGCGCAGGCTGACCGTCCGGTTCTGGCTCCGGCCGACGCGCATCGACGGGCCGGACCGGGTCTCGGCGCTGACCCTGGAGCGCACCCGGCTGGACGAGGCGGGCCGCGTCACCGGCACCGGCGAGACCGAGACGCTCGACGTGCAGATGGTGCTGCGCAGCGTGGGCTACCAGAGCGTGCCGCTGCCCGGCGTCCCGTTCGACGACCGCTCCTCGATCGTGCCCAACGCCGAGGGCCGGGTGCTCGGCCCCGGCGGCGAGGCGCTGCCCGGGGAGTACGTGTCCGGCTGGCTCAAGCGCGGCCCGACCGGCGTCATCGGCACCAACAAGTCCGACGCCGCGCAGACGGTCCGCGCGCTGCTGGCCGACCTGGCCGGGGGTCCCGGCCCGGACGACGCCCCGCTGCCCCGGGCCGGGCTGCTGCCCTACCCCGAAGCCGTGCCGGAGGCCGCGGCCGACGCCGCGTCGCGGTTCGAGGAACTGCTGGCCGCCCGCGGGATCCATCCGGTCAGCTACGACGACTGGCTGCGGATCGAGGCCGCGGAGCGGGCGCTCGCGGCCGCCCTGGGCCGCGGCACCCGGGTGAAGCTGCCCAGCCGCGAGGAGCTGCACCGGGCCTGCGGGTTCATCGCGCGCTCCTAGCCGGCGTGCTGGCTGGCGGCCCGGCGCTGTCGGCAGCGCGGGATAACGTGACCGGCATGGACGTCGACTGGAACGCCGAGCTGGCCGATCAGCTCGGCGGGCACTGGCACCACCAGCTGCGCCCGCGCCTGGCCGGGCTCACCGACGAGGAGTACCTGTGGGAGCCGGTGGCCGGAAGCTGGAACGTCCGGCCCCGGCTGAGGGCGGCCCGCCCGGGTGAGGGCCGCCCGCCCGGGTGAGCCCGGGCGCGCGCATTGCCGCCGGGGCCGCGAGCACGGACACTGGAAGCAGGGCGGCGACCAGGCGGGCGGGCTGATGGGCAGCGAGGCGGCAGACCCGGCGCGCGGCGGCCAGCCCGCCGCGGCGCGGCGGTGGCGGCCGTGGCCGGGACGCCCGCGCGCCGGCGACGTGATCTGCCTGGCCGGGATCGTGCTCAGCGCCGGGTACGGGCTGGCCATGATCCCGCTCACGCCGGTGCTGATCGCCAGCCTGCCGGTGCTGCTGGAGGTGCTGTCCGGCTCGACGCCGGCGATCGTGGCCGCCGGCGCGTTCTCCGACGTGGACAGCAAGCTGCAGATGACCGTGGTGGTGGCCGCGGCGCTGCCCGGGCTGATGAAGTTCGACCTGCTCTACTGGTGGGCGGGGGTGCTGTGGGGGCACCGCGCCGCCGCCTGGCTGGGCGGCCGGGGCGGCCGGGCGACCGCCCTGGCGGGGCTGGCGGGCCTGGCCGAACGGCGCGGGGCGCGGTGGGCCGGTCCCGCGGTGCTGCTGTCGGCGTTCCTGCCCGGCGTGCCCGCGCCGCTGGTGTACGCCGTGGCGGGCTGGGTTGGCCTGGGGCCGGTCGCCTTCCTGGTCTGCGACGCGATCGGCTCGGCCGCCTGGGCCGCGCTGCTCGCGTTCTTCGGCTACGAGCTCGGGCCGAGCGGGGTCGCGGCGGCCAACCTCGTCTCGCGCTACGCGCTGCTGGCCACGGTCGCGCTGCTGCTCGCGGTGGCAGCGCCGCACGCCTGGCCGGTCGCCCGGGCCTGGCGGGCGCGGCTGGACCGGGCCCGGACCGCCCTCGGCCCCGTCCCGGGGGCAGCCGCCGACGAGATGGTCAGCGATGGTAACGCGCCCGCGGCGTGACCGGCCCGGCCGCCGACGTGACCGGGCGGGCCGGCGTGCCCGCGCCGGAGCGGGCCGCGGCGGCGGGCATACTGCTATCCCGTTATGGATGCGTCGTCTTACCCGGTGAGCCGGGGCCCCGGTGAGCGGACAGGACCGCCAGGCGGGGCCGGCGTCAGCGACCCCGGGCGGCTGCGGCAGATGCTCGGCGGGCCGGAGCTCGGCTGGCTGATCGACCGGATCCGGGTCCGCCTGGAACGCGGCGAGCCGGTGGACGGCACCGTGACGCTGGTCGGGGCCACGGCCGAGCAGCGCCGGGCGGCCGCCCAGCTGCTCGGCCACGGCATCGGCCACGGCAGCTCGCTCAGCATCCCGCTGCCTGAGGTGGATGCGGCGCTGCGGCGGTCCGGCATCGCATCCGGGCTGCGCGCCGCGGTCGAGTTCTTGACCGGCCCGGTCCGGGACCGGGCGGCGGAGCGGGCCACCGAGGTCCGGCGCTTCCAGGACGCGCTGGACGGGGCCAGGCGCAGCCCGCTGGCCGCAGCCAAGTGGCACCTGGCCTGGCTGGAGCTCCTCAGCCGGGACGGCACCCTGACCCGGCTGGTCCGCCACGGGCAGGGGCAGCAGCTCGCCCAGGCCACGGCGGTGCTGGAGCGGCTGCCCGCCTGCCCGGACGAGCCGGCGGTGCTGCTGCCGGTGCTGGCCGAGGCGGTCACCGGGGACACCAGGGCACTGGACGACACCCCGCTGGCCGGGCTGGTGCTGCGGGCGCTGGCCTTGCGCGAGGGGGTTCCGGCCCCGGCGGGCCGGGAGGCCGAGCGCGCGCTGTGGACGGCCGCGGGCGTGGTCACCGACGACCTCGCCAGCCAGGTGCTCGTGCTCAACGTCCGGGCCGGGGGTGCGGGCGTGGGTGAATGGCTGACCGCGGCCGCCGAGGCGGGCGAGCCGTTCCGGGTCACCCTGCACCAGCTCACCGTGATGCCGGTGATGCCGCTCGCCATCGACTTGTACGTCTGCGAGAACGCGGCCGTGCTGCGGGCCGCGGCGGGCCAGCTCGGCGCGGACAGCGCGGCGCTGGTCTGCGCCGAGGGCGAGCCGTCGGTGGCCTGCTTCCGGCTGCTGCAGGCTGCGGTGACCACCGGGACCAGGATCCACTGGCACAGCGACTTCGACTGGCCGGGCGTGCGGGCCACGGCGGCCGCGATCCGGCGGCTGGGCGCCGCGCCGTGGTTGATGGGCGCCGACGACTACCGCGCGGCGCTGCCCCCGAACGGCGAGCCGCTCAAGGGCCCGGCCGCCGACAGCCCGTGGGAACCCCGGCTGGCCGCGCTGATGCAGGCGAGCGGCCGGGCGGCGACCGAGGAACGGCAGCTACCCGCGCTGCTGGCTGAGCTGGCTGGCGGGCCGGGCCTGCGCTGAGTGCGCCTGGCCTGCGGTGAGCCGGCCGGGCCTGCGCTGAGCGCGCCGGGCCTGGGCTGAGCCGGGCCGGGCCTGCTGAGCCCGCGTGGCCTGCGCTGAGCCGTCAGCCGGCGGCCAGTGACTTCAGCAGCGCGCGGGTGCGCTGCTGCTCGTCGCCGCGCGAGAACTCGGCCGCCACGAAGTCGGTCACCCCGGCCTCCGCGAGCGAGCCGATCTGCGCGGCCACCGCGTCCTCCGGCCCGGCCAGCGCGACGTCGCCGGGCCCGGACGCCCCCTCCTTGTCGAGCATCGCGCGGTACGACGGCAGCTGCCCGTAGATCGCGAGGACGCGGTTCGCCCGGGCCCGGGCGCCGTCCGGGTCGTCGGTGACGCAGACCGGCAGCATGCACACCACGCGCGGGCTCGGCCGTCCCGCGGACTGCGCCGCCTCCCGGATCGCGGGGACGATGTAGTCGCGCACCGTGGCCGGCCCGGTCATCCACAGCACGGTCCCGTCGGTGCGCCGGCCGGCCAGGCGGAGCATCTGCGCGGCGAGCGCCGCGAGCAGCACCGGCACCCGTCCGGGACGCGGCGTGGTCAGCCCGATCGCGGCCCGCACGGTCTCGCCCCGGAAGGACGCCTGCTCGCCGTCGAGCAGGGGGAGCAGCACGCTGAGGTACTCGCTCATGTGCCGGGCAGGCCGGTCGAAGCTGAAGCCGTACATGTCCTCGATGACGATCTGGTGCGACAGCCCGATGCCGAGGGTCAGCCGGCCGCCGACGGCCGTGGCCGTGGTGAGCGCCTGCTGGGCCAGGACGGCCGGATGGCGCGGGTAGGTCGGCACCACCGCCGTGCCCAGCTCGATACCGGGGACCTGGCTGCCGGCCACGGCCAGCGCGGTCAGCGCGTCCAGGCCGAAGATGTTCGACATCCAGTACGAGGCGAGGCCGTCGTCGGCGGCGCGCTGGATCTGATCGCGCAGCCGGGTCAGGGCCTCAGGGCCGGCCTGCTCGTCCTGGGAGGTGCCGATGCGCATGCGTGATCTCCGTTCACTCGGACGCCCGATCCTCCCGCCTGCCGCCCGCTTCCCGCAAGAGACGTGACCCGCGGCGGCCAGGCCACGGGCCGGCCGGGCGGTGCTGGCCGGGGCGGTGTCACGCCGAGTTTGCCCCGTGGTCTTTGACCGGTGGCGACACCGGGGACAATGGGGGCATGAGTACCGGACAGGTGACATCGCAGCACAGCGGGGGAAAGAAGGACGCGGGTAAGGTGCACGTCAGCCACGGACAGGCGGCGGTGGGACTGCGGGTCCCTGAGCGCGATCATGATGAGGTCCTGCCGCCCGTCCCGGCCCTGGAGGTTGCCACGGAACGCGTCCCGGCACCAGCGGAACGGCCCGGCGAGAAAGCCCCGGGCGCCCTGCCGCATGACCGTTACCTGGACCGCGAGGAGAGCTGGCTGCGGTTCAACCAGCGGGTGCTGGAACTCGCCGAGGACGAGACGCTCCCGCTGCTCGAGCGCGTGCGGTTCCTGTCCATTTTCGCCAGCAACCTGGACGAGTTCTTCATGGTCAGGGTCGCCGGCCGGATCCGGCGGATGGCGGCCGGGCTGCCGGTGGAGCGGGCCAGCGGGCGGCAGCCCGCCCAGATCCTGGAGAACACGCTGGAGACCGCGGGCGAGCTGACCAGCCGGCACGCCGCGTGCTTCAGCGACTCCGTCCTGCCCGCCCTGGTCCGGGAGGGCATCGAGATCCTGCGGTGGAAGGAGCTCGTGCCGGCCGAGCAGGAAAATCTGCAGCGGCTGTTCCGGGAGCGGATCTACCCGGTGCTGACCCCGCTGGTCGTCGACCCGGCCCACCCGTTCCCCTACATTTCCGGCCTTTCGCTCAGTCTGGCCGTCATGATCGCCGACCCGGCGACCGGCGCCACCATGTTCGCCCGGGTCAAGGTGCCCCCGCTGCTGCCCCGGTTCCTCAGCGTGGCGCCGAACCGGTTCGTGCCGGTCGAGGACGTGATCGCCGCGCACCTGCCGGAGCTGTTCGCCGGTCTGGACGTGCTCGAGCACCACGTGTTCCGGGTGACCAGGACTCGTGACCTCGAGATCGACGAGGACGTGACCGAGGACCTGCTGAAGTCGCTGGAGCGGGAGCTGACGCGGCGCCGCTTCGAGCAGGCGGTCCGGCTGGAGGTCGAGGAGTCGATGTCCAGCGACGTGCTGGACCGGCTGGTGACCGAGCTTGACGTCGACACCCGGGCCGTGTACCGGGTGCCCGGGCCCCTCGACCTGTCCGGGCTGAACGCGATCGCCGACCTCGACCTGCCGCAGCTGAAGTACCCGCCGTTCGTCCCGTCGGAGACCATGCTGCCCACCGACGCGAGCATCTTCGCCGAGGTCTCCGAGCGGGACGTGCTCGTGCACCACCCGTACGACTCGTTCGCGGCCACCACGCTGCGCCTGGTGGTATCGGCGGCCACCGACCCCCGGGTGCTGGCGATCAAGCACACGCTCTACCGCACCAGCGGCGACTCCGAGATCGTGGACGCGCTCATCGATGCGGCGGAGGAGGGCAAGCAGGTCGTCGTGGTCGTGGAGATCAAGGCCCGCTTCGACGAGCGCGCCAACATCGCCTGGGCGCACAAGCTGGAGGAAGCCGGCTGCCACGTGGTCTACGGCCTGGTCGGGCTCAAGACCCACTGCAAGATGATCCTGGTGGTCCGGGAGGAGGCGGACGGCTCGCTGCGCCGCTTCTGCCACATCGGCACCGGAAACTACCACCCCAAGACCGCCCGGCTGTACGAGGACTTCGGCCTGCTCACCGCCGACCAGACGGTCGGCGAGGACATTACCGACCTGTTCAACCACCTGACCGGCTACAGCCGGCCCTCCGATTACCGGCGGCTGCTCGTCGCGCCCGAAGGCATCCGGTCCGGCCTGGTCGAGCGGATCAACGCGCAGGCCGAGCGGGCCCGCGCCGGGCAGCCCTCGCGGATACGGATGAAGTGCAACGCGATCATCGACGAGGTGATCATCGACTCGCTGTACCGGGCCTCGCAGTCCGGGGTGCCGATCGACCTGTGGGTCCGCGGGATCTGCGGCGTCCGGCCCGGCCTGCCCGGCGTGTCGGAGACCATACGCGTCCGCAGCGTGCTCGGCCGCTTCCTCGAGCACTCGCGGATCTACGCGTTCGGCGTCGACGACGAGGACACCGGGGGCGACGTCTGGATCGGCAGCGCTGACCTCATGCACCGGAACCTGGACCGGCGGGTCGAGCTGCTGGTGCGGGTCTCCGACCCGGCGCACCGGGCGGAACTGCGCGGCCTGATCGACATGGCGATGGACGCCGGCACGTCCTCCTGGTGGCTGGGCTCCGACGGCTTGTGGACCCGGCATCACCTGGACGCGTCCGGTGCCCCGCTCAGTGACGTGCAGGAGTACCTGATCCGGACGCGCCAGGGGCGCGGCGCTGATGGCTGATGCCCTGGCTGACGGCGAGATCCGCGGGGCGGGCGCGGTGCTGTGGCGGCCATCGGAGGGCGGAGTCCAGGTGGCGCTGGTGCACCGGCCCAAGTACGACGACTGGACCTTCCCCAAGGGCAAGCGGGATCCCGGTGAGCACGTCCTGCTGACCGCTGTCCGCGAGGTGGCCGAGGAGACCGGGCTCAGCGCCATCCTCGGCCGGCCGCTGCCCACGGCGCGGTACCAGATCGACGGGCGGCCCAAGCGGGTCGACTACTGGGCCGGCCGCCCCGAGCCCGACGGCCAGCCCGCGTTCCAGGTCAACAACGAGGTGGACGCCCTGGACTGGCTGCCGGTGCCCGCGGCCCGCGACCGCCTCAGCTACTCGCACGACACCGCGCTGCTGGACGAGTTCGCCGCCGGGCCCGCCGACACGCTCCCCCTGGTGTTCCTGCGGCACGCGTCGGCCGGGGGCAAGGCCTCCTGGCCGGGCAACGACCTGGACCGGCCGCTCGACGCCCGCGGTGCGGCCGATGCCGAGCGGCTGGCCCGCATGCTGGCCTGTTTCGGCTCCTGCCGCGTGATCACCTCCGCCGCCGAGCGCTGCGTGGCGACCGTCCGGCCCTACGCCGCGCTCACCGGCATGGCGGTGGCCCTCGAGCCCGCGTTCACGATCGGGCTGGCCGGGGAGGTGCCCGGCGGGGCCCCGGAGGACCTGGCGGCCGCGGCGGTGGCGGCCGTGGTGGCGGCGGGGGTGCCCGCAGTCATCTGCGGTCACGGCGAGAACCTGCCGCCGCTGGTCGCGGCCGCCTGCGCGGTCCTCGGCGCGGTGCCGCCCTTCGGCCTGGCGCTGCCCAAGGCCGGCTTCTGGGTGCTGCACGTCGCCGACGGGGCCCTAGCTGGCGTGGAGCGGCATTACCTGGCCGAGCTCTGACCCCGGCCGGGATCTGGGTGCTCGGGCGGGGCCGGGTGCTCGGGCCGGATGCGGGTGCTCGGGCGGGATGCGGGTGCTCGGTGGAAAATCAGGCCGGCGAAGCCCAGTCGAGTGTCGGCGGCAGCGCGCCTTCCAGCACCAGCAGCCAGCGCTTGACCTCCAGGCCCTGCCCGCCGCTGTAACCGCCGAGCCCGTCCGCAGCCACCACGCGATGGCAGGGCACGACCACCGGGATCGGGTTCGACCCCATGATCCGGCCGACGGCCCGGGCCGGCAGGGCCGTGGTGCGGCCGTCGGACCGGGCCCGGCGGGCGAGCGTTCCGTAGCTGACTGTCTGGCCGTAGCCCACGGTCTCGAACAGCACCCCGAGCACCTGCCGCTGCAGCCGTGACATCGCGGTCCAGTCGACCGGCAGGTCGAAGCGGCGCCGCCCGCCGGAGAAGTACTCGGCGAGCTGGTCACGGGCGGCCCGGCTCAGGTCTCGCGCTGCCCCGGGCGCGGCGCGAGCTGGGCCGTGAGGAGCGATGGCACAAGACCAGCCTAGGCCAGCGACTCCTTACCCGGAGCGGGCCAGGACGGTCTGTCGGGCTCCACTCGCCTTGATCCGTTACCACGGTCGTCTGTCGGTCACAGTGGCGGTCAGTGGCCGACAGGTGTCCGCCGTAACGGATCAGGATCTGGCCCATATTTCGGGATGGTCTCGGCCCCGAGTCGGGTGGCTGGACCGCCACCAAGAAGGAACCTTCAAGCCAGAGTGCCTGCCGAATCATCGGTCAGGAAATCCAGCCACTCGGGCCGAAGGCCCTGCTGAAGTCCGTGGTCAACGGCGGCGCCGCGCTGGAGCTGCTGGAAGGCCGCGAGACCCAGCCGCTGGCCTGCCCGCCTGACCGCGCATCCGGGGGTGCAGGTGATCTGCCGGGACCGCTCCTACGCCGACGGCGCCCGCACCGGCGCGCCGGACGCGGTCCCGGGCCGGGACCCCGTTCACTGGCGGCCCGGGCCGGGACCCCGTTCACTGGCGGCGCGGGCTGGGACCTGTTCGCTGGGGGCGCGGGCTCGGGCCCAGTCACCGGGTGGCCCGGGCCGTGACCTGGTCATCTGCCGGCGCGGAGCCGGCGTCCGGTCACCGGTCTGGCCAGCCCGACGCGCGTGCGCGGGCCCCGGCTCGCCTGCCTCGCCGACTCTGAAACGCCCGCGGCGGCGGGGTCAGAAATGTCGGATGTCCACGGTAGAACTCTGTTATCTCCCGACACTGCCGAAAGGGGCGCTGATATGGCCGAAAACCTGGCCGATGCGGTCGAGGCCGAGCTGGCCGAGCTGTCGCGGCGGTTAACGGAGCCGGGGGAGCGCGAGTGCCTGCGCTGTTACCTGCTCCGGATGATCAGCGAGTTCGGCTGCGACGGCACGCACCGTTGGACGGCGTGCTGGCGTGACCTGCGGGCCCCGCGGGCCCGCGGCCTGGTGCAGCGCATGCAGCGGCGCGGCGGCTGCTGCTGCGACTGCGAAGTTATCTTCAATGTGTTCCCCGACTACCCCGAGAGCGACGTAATCCTGCCCTGCGCCGGCGTGTTGCGGGCGGGCTCGGCGGCGCCGTGCGCACTCGGATCGCTGCGGCGCAGCGCCTGACCTTCCGCGGTCAGGGCTAAACCGGCGCGGCGGGGCTGATCCCGGGTTCCCGGGTAGCTGATCCGCCCGCGTCCATCCGAATCCCGGCCGGATCCCATCCTGAGCCATCTGCGGCCCGGACGTCCGCTTGCACGCGTCACGCCTCGCGCTTCTCGGTGATCCTCAGCAGTGCCTTGGCGATCGGCAGCGACGTCAGCTCGACCTGCCACTGGCGGGCCCCGTACCCGGTCAGCCGGGTGCCGACCGTCTCGGCGGTGGTCGGCTCCGGCGGCTGCCAGGCGAGTCGGCGCACCGCGTCGGGCGGCAGCAGGTTCTCGGCCGGCAGGTGATGTTCGTCGGCCAGCGCCGCAACCACGGCGCGGACCGCGGTCAGCCTCGTGGCCGCATCCGGGTCGCGTTCGGGCCAGCGGTGCGCGGGCGGCGGGCCATCACCCGGGCGGGCCGAGACGACCGGCAGCGCTCGCTCCGGCTGGGCCCGGGCCCGGTCCACGGCGCGCTGCCACTCCGTGCCGTGCCGCCGCGCCCCGCGGCCGTTGAATCCGGCCAGACCGGCCACCTTGCCGGGCTCAGCCGCCAGCGACCTGGCCGCCTCGATGATCGCCGCGTCGGTCAGCACCCGGGTCGGGGACAGGTCGCGGCGCCGCGCGATCCGGTCGCGCTCCAGCCACAGTTCCCTGACGATCGCCAGGCCGCGCCGATTGCGGACGCGGTGAATCCCGGAGGTGCGGCGCCAGGGGTCCGGGCGCGGCGAGGCCGGCTCGGCGCTCAGGACCGCGGCGAACTCCTGCCGGGCCCATCCGGCCTTGCCCTGCTCGTCCAGTTGAGCGGCCAGCGCGTCGCGCAGCTCCACGAGCACTTCGACATCGAGGGCCGCATAGCGCAGCCACTCTTCGGGCAGCGGCCGGGTGGACCAGTCGGCCGCGGAGTGGCTTTTCTCCAGGGCCAGCCCGAGCACGGTCTCGACCAGCGTTCCGAGCCCGACCCGCGGGTACCCGAGCAGCGGCCGGCCAGCTCGGTGTCGAACAGCAGCCGCGGCCGGTAACCGAGGTCAGCCAGGCAGGGCAGGTCCTGGGACGCGGCGTGGATGACCGCCTCGGCGTCGGCCAGCGCGGCATCCAGTCCGGACAGGTCGGGACAGGGGACCGGGTCGATGAGCACCGTTCCCGCGCCGCGGCGGCGGAGCTGGACCAGGAAGGCCCGGTGCCCGTAGCGGAAGCCCGAGGCCCGCTCGGCGTCTACGGCGACTGGCCCGTATCCGGCGCCGAGCCTGCGGATGGCGTCGGCCAGCGCATCGTCGGTGACGATCAGCGGCGGCAGGCCCTCGCGTGGCTCGAGCAGCGGCACGGCCTGGCTCTCCTCGGCCAGGCCGGGAGCGGACGCGGAGCCGGGAGCGGCGGCCGGGCCCGGAGGGTCGGCCAGGCCCGGAGGGTCGGCCAGGCCCGGGCCCGGGGGGAGCCGCCCGCGCCGTCCTCCGGGCCCTCGTCCTCCGGGCCGGTCATGGCCGCCGCCGGGAGCGCGTCGGCCGCAGCGCGCTCACCCCGGCCGGCAGCGGCGGCAGGCCCGACGCGGCGCAGAGCACGTCGCACCATGCGGCCACGTGCCCGTCGAGATCGGGCGGTGCCTGCTGGATGCGGGCGGGCGCCGCGTCTCCCGGCGTGACGGGCGACCAGGAGGCGCGCAGCTCGAAGCCGGTCGCGGTCGGCTGGCCCTCCTTGGCGCCGAACCCCTCCGTCACCACCCGGGTGACGGTCCCGCTGACCTGCCGGTACCCGCTGGTCCTGGCGTCCAGCGCCTCGGCCAGCCAGCTCCAGCCCACCTGCCCGACCAGCGGGTCCGCCGCGATCTCCGGATCCAGGTCTGCGCGCACATAGACGATCATCCGGAACGGCCCCGCCCAGCCGGTCTGCCCGGCCGGGTCGTAGAGGAGGACGAAACTGCCCCATCCGATCTCTGTGTCCGGGTCGTCCCCGGCCGCTGGCCGGGCGGCGGCCCCGTGGCGCGCGGCGGGCTCGTGCACGGTCGCGCCGATCGCGGCCGCATACGGGGCCAGCTTGCGGGGCGGGGGCTGTTGCTCGAAGGCAATCTCGGGGCGTTCCCGGCGCTGCTGGTCCAGGCCCGCCTCGAGATCACTGACCGCCGAGCGGAACGTGGCGGCGGCGTCCATCTCGGCTCGCTCCGATGATCCGGCGGCTGGCCTCATGATCCGAGCATGCGAGATGGCCGCGGAATTGTCATGCCACGCGGCTTCCTGGCTGCTGCGTGAACGTCGGCTGGGCCGCAGCGGACATGAACCCGATGAGCAGCGCCGCTCCGCACCCGGCGCAGAACCACTCGGCACAGCTGCCGTCGGCAGTGTCCGGGCAGGTCCCGGCGAGCGCGTGCGGCTGCTCGAACAGCCGCTCCCGGCTGCAGTCGGGACAGTACCGGATCGTCTCGACCATCGCCGACCTCCTCCCCGCGGGGCTCAGCACGATGCTGGCACGCGACGCCGCCCGGGCCGTGGATCTGCGGCGGCGTGTCACGATGGCGTTTGCACGGGAGCGGCGGGCCGCCGCCCCGGGACGCGTTGCCGCCGCCGCGCCGGGCGCGTTGCCGCCGCCCTGTGGGGCTTGGCCGCGCTGTGAGATGATCACTGCTGTGAGCCCGCTTGCCGACTCGGTGTTTCTGAAGGCCTGCCGCAGGCAGCCGGTCCCTTACACGCCGGTCTGGTTCATGCGCCAGGCGGGGCGGTCGCTGCCGGAGTACCGGGCGGCGCGGGCGGGAACCGCCATGGTCGAGGCGTGCACCAAGCCCGACCTGATCACCGAGCTCACGCTGCAGCCGCTGCGCCGGTACCCGGTGGACGCGGCCATCCTGTTCAGCGACATCGTGGTCCCGCTGCGTGCGGCCGGGGTTGGCATCGACATCCGGCCCGGCGTCGGCCCGGTGGTCGAGCAGCCGATCCGCGCGGAGCAGGACCTGCAAAGGCTGCGCCCCCTCGAGCCCGGGGACGTCCACTACGTGAGCGAGGCGGTCCGGACCCTGGTCGGCGAGCTCGGCGCGACGCCGCTGATTGGCTTCGCCGGAGGGCCGTTCACGCTGGCCTCCTACCTCATCGACGGGGGTCCCTCGAAGAACTTCGAGCACACCAAGGCACTGATGTACGGGGACCCGGCGCTGTGGAATGCCCTGCTAGGCCGGCTGGCGGATATCACGGTCACCTTCCTGCGGGTGCAGGTCGACGCCGGGGTGTCGGCGGTGCAGCTGTTCGATTCCTGGGCAGGCGCGGTCAGTCCCGAGGATTACCGCCGTTCGGTGCTGCCGCACAGCCGGCGGATCTTCGAGGCGCTGGCCGGCACCGGCGTGCCGCGGCTGCACTTCGGCGTCAGCACGGGCGAGCTGCTCGGGATGATGGGGGAGGCGGGCGCGGACGTGGTCGGGGTGGACTGGCGGGTGCCGCTGGACGAGGCGGTGCGCCGGGTCGACCCGGGCAAGGCCCTGCAGGGCAACCTCGACCCGGCGATACTGCTGGCCCCCTGGGAGGTCATCGAGCAGCGGGCCCTCCAGGTCCTGGACGCGGGCCGCACGGCCGAGGGTCACGTGTTCAACCTCGGCCACGGCGTGCTGCCGCAGACCCATCCCGACGTGCTGGCGCGGCTGGCCGAGCTGGTCCATACCGCCTCGGCCCGAACGGCGCGGTAGCGGCCTGCCCGGCGCTGCTGCGGCCCGAACGGCGCTGCTGCGGCCCCGCCCGGCACCGCAGTGACCCGGACTGCGCTGCTGCGGCCCGAACAGCACTGCTGCGGCCGGTCAAGCTTGGGCACGCCACCGGCCCGCCGGCCAGCGCGGGCTGGCCGAATCCGCGCGGGCTGGCCGGGCCGCGAGCGGGCGATGGCGCGCGCTAACCGGCGGCGGTCGGCCGGGAGCGGCGCCGCAGCCCGCGCAGCAGGCGCTGCAGCCGGCGCCGCCCGGCGTACCCGGCGCCCGCCAGCACCGCCGCGACCACGGCGAAGGGCAGCACGGCGCCGAGCGCGGTGAGGATCGCCGAGACCACGACCCCCAGTCCCCGCCAGCCCGCGCCGAGCCCGGCCAGGAACCCGCCCCGGCGGGCCGCCTTCTTCGCGGCGGCGTGGTGCGGGCCGCGCAGCGTCACGGACACGGTGGCATAGCTGGTCTCGTGGGCCAGGGCCCGCTGCTGGGCCAGCAGCGCCTCGAGTGAGGACTCCTGCGCGTTGATCTGCTCCTGGACGGCGAGCAGGTCGCTGACCGACCCGGCCCGCTTCAGCAGGGCCTGGAGCTGGGTGATGGCGCCCTGCGCCGAGGTGACCAGGCTGCTCACGTCGGCCACCTGCTGGGTCACGTCCTGGGCGTGCTGGGTCAGCGAGAGCTGGGTGCCGAGTGCCGAGGACAGCGTGGCGAGCGTCGCCGGGTACGCCGCGACCGGGATCTTCAGCTGCAGGCTGACCGCGGAGCGGGCGTGGTCGGCCGGGTTGATCGTGGCCTGCTCGCTGGAGACATAGCCGCCCTCGCCGGTGACGATCCGGGTGGCGCGGCTGGCCGCGGCGGTCACGTCGGGCGTCTGCACGGTGAGGCTGGCCGTGTAGATGATGCTCTGGGTGGCCAGGGCCAGCTGGGCCGCCTGGGTGGGCTGGCCGGCCGGGACCGGCTGGGCGCCCGACGACGAGGCGGAGCCGTTGGCGGGGCCCGCCGGGGCGTGCAGCGCGCCGGAGGGGGCCGCCACGGCGGGGGTCCCGGAGGCGGAGGGGCCGCTGGCGGAGCAGCCGGCCAGGAGCAGGGCGGCGCCGGACATCAGCCCGGCGCCGTAGAGCGCGGTGGTGCGAAGCGGCCCGCGGGAGGCACGGGCCCGGGCGGCGGTACTCATGCCGCTGGGACGCGCCCGCGGCGTGCGCGGTTCCGCAAACCCGGCCACGGTAAGATAACGGGGCACACTGGCCCGGACCGCACGCCGGGGCCGAGGGCAGCGGCCGGACCGCACGCCGCGGCCGTGGTCAGCAGCCCGCACGGCGCGGCTTTGCGGCGCGATGCGGGCGGCCGATCTGCGGCATGCGGCCGAATCGGATTCGGGCCC
Source organism: uncultured Actinomycetota bacterium (assembly GCA_963749145.1). Taxonomy (GTDB): domain Bacteria; phylum Actinomycetota; class Actinomycetes; order Streptosporangiales; family Streptosporangiaceae; genus JASHPR01. The sequence goes on from CAVVLN010000001.1 coordinate 274,744, forward strand.
GCATATCGCGTCAGCAGAAAGTCACGCCTCGTGACAGCCGCGGAAACTCAAAGTGAGCGCCGAATTCCGATGGCATCCGGGAAATGGCGCGAACACGCAGGTGACAGGCCTCCTGACCGGCCGCGCTGCGGTGGCTGCCCGGCCGGCCGCGCGCCCGGAGCAGGCCGGGAATTCTGATCCCGGCACCCGGGCGGATAATGACAAAAATGTCAACTCACGGGCGGTAAAACACCCCTGCGGCGTAGACTGCGTTTCCACTCGTACCCGCTAGGTGGCCAGATAACGGAAGCCAAGGCAAACGATGACCGTGCCCCCCGCTCGCGTCACCGTCCAGGTAGCCGTGCAGTCATCGCGCCGGCTGCTCCGTGACACCCTCTCGGCGTGTCTTGCCGTCCGGCCGGACATCACCGTGGTCGGCAAGGTGGCGGATCCCGATGCGATCTTCGAGCTTTGCGAGCTGCGCCGTCCTGACGTCGTGATCCTCGACGCGGGCGCCCGGCTCCGGGAGTTCTCCGAGCGGGTGGCCGCGCTGACCCGGCGTTTCCCGGACCTGAACGTGATCGTCACCTACCGGGATGCCTCCGAGCAGGACCTGGCCGCCGCGTGCCGGGCGGGCGTTGCCTCGCTGGTGCCCGAGTCGAAGGGGCTGTCCGCGGTGCTCGCGCTGCTGCGGCGCAGCCGGGGCCGGCACGCCAAGGACAGCCCGGGCGGGCTCACCGACCGTGAGCTCGAGCTGGTGGTGCTGACCGGCTCGGGGCACAGCGTGGCCGAGATCGCGGCCCTGCTCGGGCTCAGCCCGCTGACCGTGGAGAACCTCAAGCGCCGCGTGTACGCGAAGCTGGACGTGAGCAGCAGCGTGCACGCGGTGGCCAAGGCGGCCTCGCTCGGCATGCTCGACCCGCCGACCACCCCGCTGCGCGCGGTCCGGCCGCCCGCCGAGAAGCGGCGGCGCCCGCCGGCCGACGGCGAGTCCGGGGTGCTGCCGGTGGTGGCCGGCCAGTACTGCTCGGCCCTGGACCAGGTCGTGACGGCCCTGGTGTCCAGCCCGCTGCCGTTCGTGCTGGTCCACAGGCCCGGGCCGGTCGCCGACACCCACTGGGCGCGCTGGCACCGCGGGCCGATCGTGGCCGTGCTGGTCGACCCGGTGCCGCAGGACTGGGACCTGGTCGAGGAGCTCGGCGTGCCGGCCATCCTGGTGCACAGCAAGCCGCTCGACCCGCCCGACCTGGCCGAGGCGCTGGCCTGCGGGGCCAGCGCGCTGGTGTCTGCGGACCGGATCGACGACCACTTCCTGTCGGTGCTGCGGATGGTCGGCCAGGGGTACCTGGTCGTCGACTCGATGCCGATGCGGCCGCTGATCGGGGCGGTGCGGGCGCGCTGGGACGAGCGGGCCCCGGGACGGCTGGAGCTGCCCGAGCTGACCGCGCGGGAAAGCGACATCCTGCGGTCGCTGGCCAAGGGGCACTCGATCCGGCAGACCGCGCGGGCCCTGGGCATCGCGCCGAAGACCGTCGAGAACGTGCAGACGCGGCTGTTCCGCAAGCTCGGCGTGCGCAACCGGTCCGGCGCGCTGGCCGTGGCCGACGCGTTCGGCCTGCTGCCCGGCACCGCGCCGCCGCTGGCCGGATCCCCCAAGGGTTTCCCGTCCCCCGAGGGGTATTCGTCCCTTTCCGGGGGTGACTGGCGGCTCTAGTGTGCCGCCGGGGCCGGCGAAACGCCCGCCCCTCCCGCCGCCGAGACCCATGAGCCCGGCCTCGGTGTGCCCGCTCCCGTTCCGAGGAGGCCGCCATGCCCGGTTCCGCCGGCCCGCCGCGCACGGTCACGGTGAAGCGCCGCGGCAGCAAGCGCCGCGCCGACGCCGACGACTGGGACACCCCGCGCCGCGACACGAGCGATCCCGCCGGCGACCGCGACGATCGCCGCGCCGACCCTGCCCGCGCCGAGCACGCGGCGGTTAGGGCACAGTAGACGGGTGAGCTCACCCTCCGCGCGCCCGGCCGTCGCGATCGTCGGCGGCGGGATCTCCGGGCTCGCCGCCGCGTTCTTCCTGCGTGACCGCGGCCTGGCGGTGACCGTGCTGGAGGGCTCGCCGCTCCTCGGCGGCAAGCTCGCGGTGTCGCCGGTCGCGGGCCTGGCGGTCGACGAGGGCGCGGAGGCCCTGCTGACCATGCGCCCCGAGGGCACGGACCTGATCGCCGCGCTCGGGTTGGACGGCCAGCGCCGGTCACCCGGCACCACCACCGCGGCGATCTGGACCCGCGGCCGGCTGTTCCCGCTGCCGAAACGCCAGCTGATGGGCGTGCCGGCCGACATGGACGCGCTGGAGAGCTCCGGCGTCCTGTCCGGGCCCGGGCTGGCCCGGGCCCGGGAGGATCTCAGCCTGCCGCCGACCCCGCGCGACGGTGACGTCGCGGTGGCCAGCTACGTCGGCGCGCGCTTCGGCCCCGAGCTGGTGGACAAGCTGGTGGACCCGCTGCTCGGCGGCGTGTACGCGGGCCGCGCGGATGAGCTGTCCTTCGAGGCGACGCTGGGCGGCCTGGCCCAGGCCGCCCGGCGGCACCGCTCGCTGGCCGAGGCGGCCGGCTCGCTGCTGCCCGCCCCCGGGCCCCGCCCGGGCCCGCCGGTCTTCACCACGCTGGACGGCGGCCTCGGCACGCTGCCGGCCGCGGTGGCGGCCGCGTCCGGCGCGATCGTGCGGACCGGCGCGATGACCCGCGAGCTGGCCCGCGTGGTGCCAGGGGACAGCGAAGGGGGAATGAGGAGGCGGGCGGGGGGAACGGGGACGCGGGCAGCGGGGGGCAGCGGCGGCTGGCGGCTCACGATCGGCCCGACGCGGGCGCCGGAGCGGCTGGACGCCGACGCGGTCATCCTGGCCGTCCCGGCCTGGCCCGCCGCGCGGCTGCTGGCCGGCCTGCCCGGAACCGGGCCCGCCGCCGCGGCGCTGGGCGAGTTCGGCTACGCGAGCATGGCGATCGTCACCCTCGCCTACCCCCGCGGCGCGTTCGGCCGCCCGCCCGAGGGCAGCGGCTACCTCGTCCCCGCCGTCGACGGGCACGCGGTCAAGGCGGTCACCTTCAGCACGGTCAAGTGGCCGCACCTGCGGAGCGCGGGCCTGGAGATCGTCCGCTGCTCGGTGGGCCGGGTGGGCGAGGAGGCGCTGCTGCAGCGCGATGACCGCGAGCTGACCGGCCTGGCCGCCGCCGACCTGGCCGCCGCCACCGGGGTGCGCGGCGCCCCGGCGGCGGCCCGGGTCAGCCGGTGGGGCGGGGCCCTGCCGCAGTACACGGTGGGCCACCGGGAGCGGGTCGCCCGCATCCGGGCCGGGGTGGCCGCGCAGCCCGGGCTGGCGGTCTGCGGCGCCGCCTACGACGGGATCGGGATCCCGGCCTGCATCGCGTCGGCGCGGCTGGCCGCCGATCAGGTGCTCGCCTACCTGGAGTCGCGGAACGCGGTCGCGGTGGGACAATAACGGCATGGCTGAGAGCAAGCAGGCCCGGCCGCGGCCCAAGGCACGGGACCTGAACGAGCTGGTCCGCTACACGATGTGGTCGGTCTTCCGGGTGACCGGGCCCGGGGCCCTGGACGCGGCCGGGGAGGCGACCCGGTCCGGGCGGGCCGGCCTGGCCGCCGAGGTCAGCGAGCTGTGCCAGCAGGCGGCCGGGAAGGGCGTGGTCACCCGCGGCTGCTACGACCTGCAGGGCCTGCGCGCCGACGCCGACTACATGTTCTGGTGGATCGCGCCGTCCTCCGACGACCTGCAGGAGATGTACGCGCGGTTCCGCCGGACCGGGCTGGGCCGGGCCAGCGAGCCGGTCTGGTCGGTGATGGCGCTGCACCGGCCCGCGGAGTTCAACAAGGGCCACGTGCCCGCGTTCCTGGCCGAGGAGGAACCGCGCCAGTACGTGAGCGTGTACCCGTTCGTCCGCTCGTACGAGTGGTACCTGCTCGAGCCCGAGGAGCGCCGGGCCATGCTCGCCGAGCACGGGGTGATGGCCAGGGAGTACCCGGACGTGCGGGCCAACACCGTGGCCTGCTTCTCGCTCAACGACTACGAGTGGATACTCGCCTTCGAGGCCGACGAACTGCACCGGATCGTGGACCTGATGCGGCACCTGCGCGGCGCCCGGGCCCGGCGCCACACCCGGGTCGAGATCCCGTTCTACACCGGCCGGCGCAAGCGGCCCGCGAGCTGCTGGCCGCCCTGCCCTGACGGCGGCGCCCGGAGGGCGCGGGGGGCGCCGGGGCGTAACGGCGTTTTCCATCAACTTTCTTTCACGCGGAGGCGCGGGGATGGCCGAGTCAGCCGACGGCGGGGCGAGGGTCGCGCCGAACTACGCGAGCCCGGTGGACTACGACCGGTACGGGCACTACGGGCAGGGCCGCGGCTTCGACGCCGGGCAGTCATTCAACCGGCCCCGGTACCAGTTCCAGGGCCGGATCACCGCGGACGGGTCGAGCGGCTACCGGGCCGGGCCGGGCCGCTACCACCTGTACATCGCCTGGGGCTGCCCGTGGGCGCAGCGCACCGCGATCGTCCGGAAGCTCAAGGGCCTCGAGGACGTGGTGTCGCTGTCCTACGTCGACGACCAGCGGGACGGCCGGGGGTGGGCGTTCCGCGAGCGGCGCGGCGCGGACCCGGTCAACGGGTTCACGCTGCTGGCGCAGGCCTACGAGGCGACCGAGCCGGGCTACCGCGGGCACGTGTCGGTGCCCGCGCTGTGGGACCGGCAGGCCGGGAGGCTGGTCAGCAACAACTTCCCGGACATCACCATCGACCTGGACACCCAGTTCGAGGCGTGGTGCCCGGGCTCGCCCGACCTGTACCCGGCCGCGCTGCGGCGCGGCATCGACGCGCTGAACGAGCGGGTCTACCAGACCGTCAACAACGGGACCTACCGGGTCGCCGGGGCCACGGCCGAGCCGGAGTACGAGGAGTTGCGGCACCGGCTGACCGGCACCCTGGACACGCTCGAGGAGCGGCTGACCGGGCAGCGGTACCTGTTCGGCAGCGCGGTGACCGAGGCCGACGTGCGGCTGTGGCCCACGCTGGCCCGGTTCGATCTCGGCTACAACCCGCTCGGGAAGATCAGCGAGCGGCGGCTGGTTGACTTCCGCGCGCTGTGGGGCTACGCCCGGGACCTCTACCAGCGGCCGGCCTTCCGTGACACCACGGATTTCTCGGCGTTCGCCCGGTTCGGGTCCGGGTCCGCGCCCAGCTTCTACAACGACGCGCCGTGGCGGATCCAGGTCGAGCCGTATGCGGCCGACTGGGACGAGCCGCACGGCCGGCAACGGCTCGGCTGACCCCCGGCCCCCGATCCCCGATCCCCGATCCCCGATCCCCGATCCCCGATCCCCGACCCGCCGCCCGGGTGCCTTGGCCCGCCCGCTCCGCGGCGCGGAACGCGCGCATTGAACCGGACTGCCGCGGTTTAGCGTCTTGAGGATAGTGGCGCTGGTCGCTACTGAGTTCGCAGACCCACAACGGGTGGGATAGGGGCCAGGCGAATGCAAGCAACGGCAATGGGACGGCTCGACGAATCCACGCGGCCCGCCGAAGGCGGCGGGCATCTTAGTGACCGCCTGAATGAGCCCGTCCCGGTCAGCGTGAAGACCCGCGATCCCATCTCCGAATTCGGCGTGCTGGCGGCGCTGCGCTATCAGCCCGGGGTCGTCATCGCCGGCCCGGGCGTGCGCCCGGCCGTGCTGGTCGCGATCCTGGACAGCACCGACGAGGAGGCCCTGCGCTGGCTGAAGGCCCTGCACGCGGATGGCGGCCTGCCGGTCGTGCTGATCATCGGCCGGGTCGACCCGAGCGCGCTCGTCTGCCTGGTCGAATCGGGCGTCTGCGGGGTGCTGAGCCGCGTGGACGCGACCGGTGACCGCCTGGTCCGGGCCATTCACGCGGCCGCGGCGGGAAATGGCGACCTGCCGCCCGAGCTCGTGCGTCATCTGCTTGACCATGTTGGCCAGCTGAGCCGTCATCTGCTCGGGCCCCGCGGCCTATCGTTTGCCGGGCTCACCGGCCGCGAGCGTGATGTGCTGCAGTTAATCGCGGAAGGGCTGTCCACCCGCGAAGTGGCGATCCGGCTAGCCTATTCCGAGCGCACGATCAAGAACGTGATTCAGGATCTGACCCTCCGGCTGAACGTGCGCAACCGGACGCAGGCGGTCGCGTACGCGGTGCGCCACGGCTGGATCTGAGCCGCCGTCCCGCTGCTCGCGGTCCCCGGGCCGCCGTCCCGCTGCCCGCCGGGCCGCCGTCCCGCTGCTCGCGGCCGTCCCGCTACTCACGGTCGAGAAGCCGCCCGCCGGGGGACGGCTGCACCGGCCCGGCCTGCACCAGCACGCTCGCGGTGAGCCGGAGGGTGCCCTGCGTGGCGACCACCAGACGGGGGCCGAGCAGGTCGTCCGGCAGCACCAGGAAGAACCCGCCGAGGCTGCCGTCGCCGCCGGGAGCGAGCGTCAGCCGGCCGAGCAACGGCGTGCCGCCGGGCTGCTGCCAGGTCAGGACCACCGGGACGCCGGGCGCGAAGCCGGTCCCGGTTACCCGGGTGAGCTGGCCGGGTTCGAGCACCCCGGGGTCCGCGGTCAGCGCCAGCGCGCACCCGGTGACCGACAGCGTGGCCGTCGCGCTGAACAAGAACGCCGGGCCGCCCGCGGTGGCCTGCTCGGCCGCGGTGACCTGGTGCGGGGCGCAGTCGAGGCCCGCGGCGGTGACGAGCACGCTGAAGCTCCCGTCCTCGCCGGTCACGGTGGAGCCGACCACGCGGCCGTTCAGCGAGATCGAGACCGGCTGGTTGGCGTGGAACTGGGTTCCGGTCACCGTCACCGGGGCCGGCTCGCTGGCCAGCGGGATCGATGCGGGGGTCAGGGTGATCTGCGGGCAGAGCACGGTCACCGGCGCGGACGCCGAGACCAGCTGCTCGTCGAAGGTCTGCGACAGCGTCACCTGGTGCGCGCCGCAGGACGGCGAGGCGGTGAGGTCCAGGGTCCCGCCCGGCGTGGTGGTGAACGCCTGCGGCGCGCCGTCGAGGGTGAGCGTGAAGCCGCCGGGCGCGGGGAAGTTCTGCGGCGTCACGCCGAACGTGGCCGGAAGCTGCTGGTTGCCGACCAGGCTGGGGCTGACCGAGATGCTCGCGCACAGCAGGTTGACGGTGGCCGATCCGAGCACCTGGTCGGACGGCGGCCCGTCCCGGTCGGGAGTCACGACGATCGGGTTCGCGCCGCAGGTCGGCGTCACCGAGACGCCGGGGGGTTCGTCGTCCTGCGGGTAGTCGAACGTGAACTGGCTGGTGTCCCCGTCCACCATGGCGTCGCCCAGGACCACGTTGTCGAACGTCACCACGACGAAGCCGTCGGTGATGTCGTCCGGGTTGACCGTGCCGCTCAGCATGAAGCCGCCGAACGTGTACTTCAGCGCGGACACGGGATTCACGGTCAGGTTGCCCGTGGTCGCTTGCGTCAGGGCCAGGCTCCCCGCAGCGGCTTGCGTCACGGCCAGGCTCCCCGCGGCGGCGGGCGACGCGGCGGCCCGCAGCGTGCTGCCGGCCGCCAGCGCCCCGCCCGCCACCAGGGCCGCGGCCACCGTGGCGGCCACGGCCCTGGTCAGCCTGGGCATCAGCCCGCGTTCGTGCCGCTGATCATGACGTCCGGAGTGCACGCCTTGCCTCCCGAGTTCTGGCAGTTCACGGTGAGCCTGAAGTCCTTCCCGGCGGTGATCATGATCGCCGTGATGAAGTGCAGGTCGTACTCGCGGAAGTCGGCCAGCTGCATGCTGAACAGGACCTGGCCGCGGCGGGTCAGCGTGAGCATCCCCTGATCGCCGGCCGGGTTCATCATCACCAGGTCGGTGATGGCCAGCGTGTGCTTGGCCGCCGCGGTGACGGCCGGGTTGCCGGCGTCCAGCATCAGCGCGAACGGCGCGGCGGCCGGCTGGGCGACGGGCCGGGCGGCCTTCGCGGTGCCGGAGGCCGATGCCGGTTTCGCCGCCCCGGTCGCGGCCGGCGGCGTCGGGGTCGGCGCGGGCGTGGCCGAGGTCTTGGGCCCGGCCGGCGCCTTGGACTGGGGCGTGGACTTGGGCGTGGGCGCGGGCTTGGCCCCCGCGGGCTTCGCCGGGCTGGCCTGCTTGGCGCCGCTGGCGCTGGCCGTCCCGGCCTGCGCCGGAGTGGCGCTGCTGCTCAGCGCCGCGTGCACCACCTTCTGGGCGGCGACCGTGCCGGCGCTGGTCGCGGCGTCCCGGACGGTCGGCCGCAGCACGCCGAACCACAGCGCCGCGGCGGCGACGGCCGCGGCCACGGTGAACGCGATCGCCCGGGGCAGCCAGCCGGGCAGCGCGGCCTCCTGCACCACGGTGCCCTCGCTGGTCACCGGCGTCTCGTCCGGCGGGTACGCGGTCACGCGGAAGCGGTGCGTCACGGGCGTGCCGCGCCAGAACCGGCGCCGCCCCCGCACCCGGACGTCGGCGAACGCCGCCGAGCCGGGCAGCACCTCCACCTCGGGCGGCTTCACCTGCACGTGCGCGGTGTCGGCGTCATCGGCGCCGGCCAGGCTGACGACCGCGGGCGCGTTGCCCCGGTTGTCCACGGCGACCCGGTGCCTGCTCGCGCCCATGCCGCGGGACCGGCCGGTCCGCGGCGACATGTCGGTGCTGACCAGGGCCAGCGGCGCGACGTCCAGGACGCCTTCCTCCACCACCGATCCCGGCGGGTCCTCGCCCGAGGCCACGCGGACCCCGAACGGCACCGGCCCGTACAGCCCGGGCAGCACCGGCGGGTGCAGGATGACGCGCGCGGTGCCCTCCTGGCCCGGGAACAGGGAGAGGGCATCCGGCTCGCAGTACGCCCAGGCCGCGGCCGGCCCGAGCACGCTGAGCGCGAACGAGTCCACCACCAGCCCGGTGTTCTTCACCACGATCTCGGCGGCCGCCTCGTCGCTCGGCGCGACGGCCAGGCGGCCCGGTCTCAGAGTTGCTTCGGCACCCATGCGCCCGAAGCTAGGGGCCCGCCGCCGGCCGGGCCAGGTCAGTCGGGGCAGCCGGCGGGGCACCGGCCGGCGGCCATCCGGGCTGCCCGATCGGGCAGCCGCGCGGGGCCTTTTGGCTGCCCCGTTCGCCGCTGTGCGGGCGGCGCTGGCCGCCGATCCTCGTGTTCGTGATAGCGGAGACGGACCAGACGCTGGCCCTGGTGCTGAAGACCAGGGTCATCGGCAACGCGGCGATCGGGATCGCGTTCGACCAGCCGAGCCGGCCGTGGATCCAGGCCCTTACCGGGCCCGCGGTCAACCTGTTCCTTTTCGACATCAAGGAGAACCTGCTCCGCCGCGATGTCATGTACGAGAACGTGCTGGGCGCCGAGGGAGCCGTGGTGGCCCGGCGGCCGCCGCCGCCGCGCTTCGACCTGCACTACACGGTCACCGCCTGGGCGCCCGCGGTCCTGGCCGAGCACAAGATCCTCGCCGCCGTCCTGCGCTGCTTCGGCTCGATGACCGCCCTGCCGCGCGAGGCGATGCCCGCGCCGCTGGCCGCGCTGCCCTACGAGCTGCTGGTCAGCACCGATTCCGGGGCCAAGCGGACCATGTTCCTCAACCTGGGCGGCGAACTGAAGGCCGGCTTCGAGCTCACGGTGACCGTGCCGATGCCCGGGCTGCCCGACCAGCCGGCCGCCCCGCCCGTGCAGCAGGCCAAGGTCGCCGTCGGCCCGGCCGCCGCCGCGGACCAGCCCCGCACCGCGGCCGCGCGGGAGACCATCCGGGTCGCGCGGCCAGCAACACCTGACCCAGAAGGGAGCACACGATGACCGAGTCAGCCGCCGAGGAGATCGGCCCGGAAGAGGTGGTGGGCACCGCCGAGGCCGGCCTGCACGCGGTCGCCGGCGTCGCGCATGCGGCCGCGGGCGACTGGGACGGGGCCGCGGACAGCGCGCTGTCCATGTCCGAGAGCGCGCTCGGCGTGGCCACCTTGGGTGCCAGCAGCGCCGTCGAGGAGGGCTGGGACACCGTGGCCAAGGACACCGGCCTGCCATCGGCGCACGAGGCGCTGGGCGCCCTCACGCACGCCGGGGGCGACCTGCTCGGCAGCGGCGTCGAGAGCCTGGTCGGGGACGACCAGGCGCATCAGTCCGCGGTTGCCTTTGACGACGGGGACATCCTCGGCGGGCTCGGCCACATGGCCGAGGGCGCGGCCGAGACCGTCGGCAACGCCGTGGGGCAGGGCCTGTCGGATGTCGGCGACGCGCTCGGCGGCCTGATGGGTGGCGGTGCCCCTGGTGGCGGTGCCTCTGGTGGCGGCGCCGCCGTTGCGGCGGACGCGCCAGCCGGCCAGACGGACGATCCGGCGCTAGCCGCCCCGATGCCCGAGGACGGCGGGAGCTAGATCCGCTCCGCCGGCCGCGCAGCAACCAGAACCGGAGGGACATCCGATGCCCACGTACCTGTCACCCGGCGTCTACGTCGAGGAAGTCGAGACCGGGGCCCGCCCGATCGAGGGGGTCGGCACCGCCGTCGCCGCGTTCGTCGGCCTGGCCTCGGACGGGCCGTGCCACACGCCCACCCTGGTCACCAACTGGTCGCAGTTCACCGCGACCTTCGGCGAGCCGGTCGAGGGTTCCTACCTCGCGCACGCCGTGTACGGCTATTTCCTGAACGGCGGCGGGCGCGCCTACGTCGTGCGCATCGGCGCCGCCGCGGACGGCGACCGCGCCGCGGCCCGGGTGGAGCTGCCCTCGGCCGGTGACCCGGCGGCGGTCGCGTACCAGGCCACCGCGCTGCAGCAGGGGCAGCAGGGGCAGCAGGGCCCCGACGCCGGCGAGATCACGATCGAGATCGCCGACCCGCCCGCGGACTCGCCCGAGGACAGCTTCCGGGTGGTGATCCGCGGCGCGGGCCGGGAGGAGGTCTTCGAGCCGGTGACCACCCGGCGCGGCCGCAACAACGTGATCAGCCAGGTCAATGCCACCTCGACCCTGATCAGGCTGGCCGAGGGCACCGCGCAGCTCACCGACCGGCGGCCGGCCAACGGGACGCTCACGCTCGCCGCGCGGCCGGCGGCCGAGCTCGCGCTGCGGCCCCGCGACTACGTCGGCGACGCCGCCGAGCGAACCGGCTTCGGCGGGCTGGCCGCCGTCGACGACGTGACCATGGTCTGCGTCCCGGACCTGATGGCGGCTTACCAGGCGGGCAAGATCGACCGCGACGGCGTCAAGGCGGTCCAGGCCGGCGTGATCGCGCACTGCGAGCTGATGGGCGACCGGCTGGCGATCCTCGACCCCCTGCCCGGCCTCGGCCCGCAGCAGGTCCGGGACTGGCGCATGACCGAGACCGGTCACGACTCCCGGTTCGCCGCGCTCTACTGGCCGTGGATCAAGGTGTTCGACCCGGCCAGCGGCAGCCCGCGGCTGATCCCGCCGAGCGGCCACGTGGCCGGGGTGTGGGCCCGCAACGACGCCACCCGGGGGGTGCACAAGGCGCCGGCCAACGAGGTCATCCGGGGCACGATCGGCATCGGCACCGTGATCACCCGGGGCGAGCACGACATGCTGAACCCGGTCGGGGTGAACTGCATCCGCGCCTTCCCCGGCCGCGGCATCCGGATCTGGGGAGCGCGGACCCTGTCCAGCGACCCGGCCTGGCGCTACCTCAACGTGCGCCGCCTCTTCAACTACGTCGAGTCCTCGCTGATGAACGGGACCCAGTGGGTGGTCTTCGAGCCCAACGACAAGGACCTGTGGCAGCGGCTGATCCGCACCATCCGCTCGTTCCTGTACCGGGTCTGGCAGGACGGCGCGCTGTTCGGCGAGACCGCCGAGCAGGCCTTCTACGTCAAGTGCGACGACGAGACCAACCCCAGCGAGGTCATCGAGGCGGGCCAGCTGGTCTGCGAGATCGGCCTCGCGGTGGTCAAGCCGGCCGAGTTCGTGGTCTTCCGGCTGGCCCAGCTGCCCACCGGCACATCCGCGGTGAGCGAGTAAATCGAGAGGGGAGAAGCGCCATGTCGGTCATAGACCCGCTAGCCACGTACAGCTTTGGGGTGGAGATCAGCGGAGTGACTATCGCGCAGTTCAAGGAGGTCACCGGCCTCGGCGTGGCCATCGGCGTCATCGAGAACCGGCAGAACCAGGTCAACGGCCTGCCCGTGCTGCAGAAGCTGCCGGGATCGGTGCACTACGACGACATCCACCTGTCCCGGGGGAAGGTGGCCGACCCCGCCTTCTGGACGTGGATCAAGACCGTGCAGAACGGGCAGATCGACCAGGCCCGCAAGGACGGCTCGGTCGTGTTGTTCGACTTCGCGCACGGCGAGGTCAGCCGCTTCAACTTCTTCGGCGGCTGGCCGTCCCGGGTGGAGGTCGGCAAGCTCACCGCCGGGCAGGACCAGGTGCTGCTCGAGTCGGTCGTGATCGCGATCGAGCGGCTGGAGGTGGGCTGATGAGCACCACCGCCGAGGCGAGCGTGCGCACCGAGTTCGCGTTCACGCTGCCGGTCGGCTACCTCGACGCGGACGGCACGCTGCACCGCGACGGGCGGATGCGGCTGGCCACGGCGCGCGACGAGATCCTGCCCTTGCGCGACCCGCGGGTGCAGGACAACGAGGCCTATCTGACCGTGATCCTGCTCAGCCGGGTGATCACCTCGCTCGGCACGCTCGGCGCGGTCAACCCGGGCGTGATCGAGGGCATGTTCGCCGCCGATCTCGCCTTCCTGCAGGACCTGTACCGGCAGGTGAACACCGAAGGGCACACCCGCGCGGCGGTCCGCTGTCCCGGCTGCGGCCACGATTTCGCCGTCGACTTCTCGGCGGCGGCACCGGGCCGCCCGGGGGAATCCTGACGTACGGCACGCAGGACCTACTCGAGGAGGTGTCGTACGTGGCCTACCACTTTCACTGGCCGCTGAGGGAGATCCTCGACCTCGAGCACCCGCTCCGGCGGGCGTTCGCCGGCCAGATTGACCAGATCAACGCCCGGGCCGCAACAGGCCAGGACGACCAGGCCAGCCGCGGACGGGCGGCTGAATGATGCGCTGGCCGTGGCGCAGCCGACGCGAGACCCGGGCCGAAGGCACCGGGTCGGGTGAGAACGTCGCGCGGCCGTCCGGCCAGTGGCGCGGACTGCCCGTGGTGGGCATACTCCCCCCACCGCCCACCGCGGGCAGTCCGCAGTTCGTGCGAACCCTGCCCACCCGCTGGCAGCAGCCGCCTGCTCTCGGGCCCTTGGGGCATGACGTCACCGCGACCGCGCCCGGTGGGCTGGTGTCCGGCCTTGCCCGCGACGCCGGCCCCCCGTCCGGAGCGCCGGACGGGTTTCCCCCGGTTCCCTCGCCGGGCCCGCTGTCCGCTGCGGACGCTGTCGCGGTCCGGTCGGCGTCCGGCCCGATCGGGCTGGGGCACGAGCGCCTCGCGACGCGCGATCCCGGGTCGGCGCGCACCGTGGGCCAGCCCGGCGGGCCGGGCCAGCCCGCTTCGCCGCGGCGAGGCCCGGCCGGGGGAGCGGCTGACCTCGCGCCGCGCTCCGGCGGGCCAGATGCGCCCGCGCCGTGGTTGCCGGCCGCGGCGGGGGGTGCTCCCGGGCCGCGCCCCGCCGCTGGGCTGGCGGGTGTTCCGGCGCCGCGCCCCGCCGCTGGGCTCGCGGGTGCTCCGGAGCCGCGCCCGTTCCCGCCGCCGTCCGCTCCTCTCCCGCCGCCCGGGCCGCCTCAACCGTCCGCGCCGCCCGGGCCGCCCGGGCCGTCCGCGCCGCCCGGGCCGGATACCTCTTTTCCGTCGCGTCTCTCTGTTCCGTCGCCCTCCTCGGGCGGACGACCGCCCGCGCCGCCGTCCGGTCCCGCCCTCAGAACACGAGGCGCCCAATCGCAGGCCGATGACCCGCGCAGGAACGCGACCCCGGGTCGCGCGGCATCGGCCGGTACCCCGTCACCGGTACCGCCAGCCGCGCAGACAGCGCCGATCGGGCTGGACGGCCCGACGCCGCCTGGGGGCCCGACGCCGCCTGGCGGTGTGACGCCGCTTGGCCGGGTGACGCCCCCGGGCGGTGTGACGTCCGGCGGCGAGGCCCGGCCGGGTGTGCTCGGGCCAGTGGCCGGACCCGGTGCTGGCGCCGTGTCGGCCCGGCCGGATGCGGTGCCACCGGCACCGGCCAGTGGCCCACCCCAGCTGGCCACCTCGCCCGCCGCCATGGCCGGGGCGACGGACGGCGAAGCAGGCGGGCCCGAGAACGCGGCGGGGCGGGTTGCAGCGCCCGGCCCGGAAGGCACGCCAGTGGTCGCCCCGGAGGGTACGCCGGTGATTGGCCCGGAGGGTACGCCGGCGCCCGGCCCGGAGGGTACGCCGGCGGCCGGCCCCGCGGCCGTGACCGGCCGCGGTCCGGGAACGGCAGGTGCGGCGGGCGCGGAATCGTCGGCCGGGTCGCGGGCCTCGGCATCCTGGCGCTCACGCCGCCGCCCCAGGCTCGGCCCGCCGCTCAAGGCCGAGCCGAGCGGCCCGGGCGGCCCGGTGCCGGGCGGCCTGCCGTCGCCCGTCACGGCGCCAGGCCCCGCGCCGTTTGGCTCGCCGGTGCCGGGCGACCAGGGAGGCCAGGCCGGGCCGGTGAGTGTCGCGCCGAACAGGCAAGGTCCGACCGGTGCTGTGCCGACCGGAGCCGCGCAGAGCGGAATCGCCCAGAGCGAGGCCGCGCAAGCCGAGGTCGGCCCGGAGGGCACGGCGCGGACCGCTTCGCCCAGGATTGACGCAGTACCGGGCGACGCGGCTTCGATGACCCCGGGGCAGCGGACCGCCCGGGGGCCCGCCGGGTCGGCGCCGGCCCAGCGGGCGACCGGCCAGCCAGCCTGGCCCCCGCAGATGGCGGACGAGACGGCATCTGCATCGGCAGATGTCTCGCCGCCCGGCGCTGTCGGCCCGGGCGGACCACCGAGGGTCGGTGCACCGGCCCTGCCAGCGTCACCGGCAGCCCTATCGATCCCGCCGGAGAACGATCACGCGGGCGGTGAGCCGCCATGGTTGTACCGTTTTACGGGCTATAGGCCACACGGAGGTATAACCACGGCGCCCGGGGGAGCGGGTAGCGGCGCCGGCGCGTGGTCCGAGTGGTCGCCGGGGCAGTCGGGGCAACTGGGATCCCATAGCGGGCCGCTGCGGAGCCGCCTCGCCGCTGCCGGGCACGATGCCGTCCGCCCGGCTGCCGTGGTGCCTGCTGGCCCGCGGAGCGCGCCGCTGACTTCGACGCGGCGGCTGGCCGGGGCCGTGGCGCCGCTGGCCAGTCGGCCAGGCTCCGGCGCGGTGAGCCAGGCCGGGTCCGGGCCCGGGTCCGCAGGCTCCAGCGCCGTGCTGGCCGGCTCCGGCACGGCAGGCGACGAGGGGCCCGGGCGCGGGTCCGCCGGCTCCGGTGCCGTGCTCACCATGGCCGCGGCAGCGGCCGCTCTCTCCTCGGCCGGGCCGGGGCCGATCGCCGGGGCGGCCGGGCCGCTCGCCGCGCGCGCGCTCACGACAGCCCGCGGTGCCACCGACTCGGCCGCCGACGCTCCGAGCGTCAGCATGGCGGTAGCCGGAGGCCACATGGTCGGCGCCGACCCAGCCGCCCTCGTCCCGGGCGTCTCTGGCCTGGGCGGCACGGGCCTGGGCCCGGCGGACGTGGGCGGCACCGGTTTGGGGCCAGCCAGCCTGGGCGGCACCGGTTTGGGGCCAGCCAGCCTCGCCGCCACCGCCTCAGCCGCCACCGCCCCAGCCGCCACCGTCCCGGCCGCGACCGTCCCGGCCGCCCCCAACCCGGCTGACCTCGATCCGGCCGCCGTCGGCCCGGCCGTCACGGACCCGGCCGCCCTCGACCGGCTGGCGCACCACCTGTACGGGCGGCTGCGCGGCCACCTCGCCGCCGAGTTGCTGGCCGACCGGGAGCGGTCCCAGCTGCTCACCGACCTGTGACCAACGCCGAGCCAGGACCAGCCAGGAGGAATCGTGACCCAGCCAGCCGCGGGGATCTCGCTCCGGTTCTCCGTGAAGATCGACAACATCAACATCGCCACCTTCACCGGGTGTTCCGGCCTGAACGCGCAGTACGAGGTGCTGGAGTGGCGCGAAGGCGGCGACAACGGGGCCGTGGCCCGGCTGTCGGGGCGGCTCAGCCACGGCAACGTGCGGCTCACCCGGGCCGTGGACTCCGAGAGCGGGAAGCTCGCCGCCTGGTTCAGCCAGCAGCAGCGGCAGCCCGTCCGGAGCAGCGCCGCCATCCGGCTCTACGACGGCAACCAGACGGTGGTGACCACCTGGACGCTCACGGGTGCCTGGCCGGTCCGCTACAGCGGCCCGGTGCTGACCACCGGGCCGGGCGGCGATGCCGTCGCGGTCGAGACCCTCGAGCTCGCCCACGAGGGATTCACCTGGGAAGAGGGATGAGCCGGTGAGCACCGACAGGATCGCCCGGGCGGTCCTCACCGGATCGGACGGCTCGGAGCTAGCGTGCCAGTTCAACCCGTCCACGCTGCAGGTCACCAAGACGTCGCACTGGAACGCCCAGCCGACGAGGGGCGCGGCCACCACGCCGCGGCCGCAGTTCGTCGGCACCGGGCCCGAGGTGCTCACCGCGAAGCTGCTCTTCGACGGCTTCGACCCCTGGCACCCGAGCACGACCTCGGTGACCCACGCGGTGCGGAAGCTTCTCGGCTGGACCTGCGTGCCGGCGCAGTCCTACGAGCAGGACACCCCGCAGCCGCCGACCGTCAACTTCCAATGGGGCAACGGGATCGACTTCACCGGCTTCCTGCAGCAGGTCCAGGTCGTGTACACGATGTTCGCCCCGGCCGACGGCACGCCGCTGCGGGCCATCGCCACGATCTCGCTGCACAGCATCCCCGACGACCCGCAGGGCACCAACCCCACGTCGGGCGGGATCTCCGGGCGCCGCAGCGCCCTGCTGGAAGACTGCGACGGCCTCGCGGCGATCGCCTACCGGGAGTACGGCGACCCGGGGCTGTGGCGCGGGATCGCGATCGCCAACGGCATCGAGGACCCGGCCCGGATCCCGGTGGGCAGCAGGCTGCTGGTCCCCCCGCGCACGCAGGCCGCGGAGCTCAGCCGGACCGGAGGTGAGCCGGCCGATGGCAGCTGACCAGTCCCCCTACGGCAGCAGGCCGCAGATCACCGTGGACGGCGCGCCGCTGTCGCCCGACGTCGCCCCGGCGCTCGCCCGGGTCGTCGTGCACGCCCACGTCCACCTGCCGGGCATGTTCGCGCTGCACTTCCAGGACACCGACCGCACCGTGCTCAGCCGGGGCCGGATCAGGTTCGGCAGCAAGGTCACCGTGGCGGCGAGCGCGACCGGGACCGGTGCGCTGACCGCGCTGCTGGTCGGCGAGGTCACCGCGCTCGAGCAGGAGTCCGACACCACCGGGACCTGGACCGTGGTGCGCGGCTACGACCCGCTGCACCGCCTCTGCCGCGGTCGCCGCACCCGGACGTTCTCCGGCGCCACCGACGCCGACATCGT
Source organism: uncultured Actinomycetota bacterium (assembly GCA_963749145.1). Classification (GTDB taxonomy): domain Bacteria; phylum Actinomycetota; class Actinomycetes; order Streptosporangiales; family Streptosporangiaceae; genus JASHPR01. The sequence continues at coordinate 292,212 of CAVVLN010000001.1, forward strand.
GCGCCAGATCGCCGCGGACAGCCAGCTCGACCTGGGCGACGTGGATCCCGGCGGGCCGGTGTACGACCACGTCAGCCAGGCCAACCTGACCGACTGGGAGTTCCTGCGCGGCCGGGCGCACGAGACCGGCCACGAGCTCGCGGTCAGCGACGGCACGCTCTACTGGCGCGTGCCGCCGGGCAGCGGCGAGGCCCCGGCCGGCGGCGACGACCTGGCTGCGCCCGCCCAGCCCGGCCAGCTCCTGCTGGGCGGCAACCTGCTCCGGTTCCGGCCCCGGGTCACCGCCGCCGAGCAGGTGAGCGAGGTCCAGGTGCGCGGCTGGGACCCGGCAGGCAAGCAGCCGGTACTGGGCAGCGCGCCCGCCGCGGCGTCGAGCACCAGCGTCGGGGTCTCGCCCGCCGACCTGGCCAGCGCGTTCGCCGCGCACCCCTACGTGGTCGTGGACCGGCCGGTCACCAGCCAGGCCGAGGCCGACACGGTGGCCGGCGCGGTCGCCGAGCAGATCGCCGGGGCGCACGCCGAGGCCGAGGGCACCGCGCTCGGCGATCCCCGGCTCATGCCCGGCGCCGCGGTCAGCATCACCTGCGCCGGCTGGCCGCACGACGGCAGCTACGTGCTGACCTCGGCCCGGCACTGCTACGACGAGGCGGGCTACCGGACCGAGTTCACGGTCAGCGGCCGCCAGGAGCGGTCCCTGCTCGGGCTGGCATCGGCGGGCGTCACCAAGGGCAGCCAGCGGGCCTGCGGCCCGCCGGTCTACGGCCTGGTGGTCGGCCAGGTCACCGACATCGCCGACCCCGACGGCATGTTCCGGGTGAAGGTGTCGCTGCCCTGGCTGTCCGACGACTACGAGTCGTGGTGGGCCCGGGTGGCCCAGCCGGGCGCCGGGTCCGGGCGCGGGCTGGCGTGGCTGCCCGAGGTCGGCGACGAGGTGCTGGTCGCGTTCGGCCACGGCGACGTGCGCGCCCCCTACGTGATCGGCGGCCTGTACAACGGGGTCGACACGCCGCCGCTCGGCGGCCAGCTGATCGACACCGCCACGGGCCAGGTGGTGCGCCGGGCGTGCGTCTCCCGCGCCGGCCACCGGCTGGTGCTCTGCGACGACGGCGCCGCCCCGCAGGTGCTGCTCGCCACCGGCGACGGCAACATGACCATCACCCTCGACGCGTCCCAGACCTCGGTCACCGTGGACAGCTCGGGCTCGGTGACGATCAGCGGCAGCAGCCAGGTCCAGATCACCAGCGACGGCGACGTGAGCATCCAGGCCTCGGGCAGCCTCGCGCTGTCCGGCCAGGCCGGGGTGACGATCGACGGCGGACCGTCGGTCAGCGTCACCGGGGACGTGATCCAACTCAACTGACAGGAGCAGATCGCGATGGGAACCCCAGCGGCCGTGGCCGGCGACCAGGTCACCGGCACGTGCCTGATGCACCTGATCCCGAACCCGGCCACCGGCGCGCCGCAGCCCGCCCCGCCGCTGCCGTTCGCCGCCCCGGTCACGGTCGGCCTGTGCCGCAGCGTGCTGATCGGCGGCGCCCCGGCCGCGGTCGTGGCCGCGGCCGGCTACAACACCCCGCCCCACGTCGGCCTGGACCCGGCCGACCCGTTCTTCGCGCCGCCCCTGCAGCAGGCCGTGATCACCCAGGGCAGCACCAGCGTGCTGTTCGGCGGCGGGCCCGCCGCGCGCACCGGGTCGCAGGCGACCTGCTGCGCCCAGCCGGCGGGCACGCTGACCGGCAGCGCCGCTTCGGTGCTGATCGGCGGCTGAGATGCGATCGGCGAGCGACTTCACCGGCCGCGGCTGGGCGTTCCCGCTCCGCCTCGACAGCGGCGGATCTTTCGTGCTGGCAGGCGGCGAGCAGGAGATCGAGGAGGCGATCCGGCTGATCCTCGGCACTTCGTTCGGCGAGCGGCCGCTGCGCCCCGAGTACGGATGCGGCATCCACGACCTGGTCTTCGACGCCGTGGACGCCGGGCTGGCCGGGAAGGTGGCCGCGGAGGTCCGCGCCTCGCTGGCCCGCTGGGAGCCGCGGATCGAGGTCACCGACGTCTCCGCCGCCCCCCTGCCCGGCCGGCCGCACGTGCTCGGGATCGCCGTCGGTTACCGGATCAAGGCCACCAACGACCGGCGCAACCTCGTGTTCCCCTTCTACTCGATCCCCGAGGAGTGAGCCGATGCCGCTCCCCGCGCCCAACCTCGACGACCGGCGGTTCCAGGACTTCGTCGATGACGCCAAGCGCCTGATCCAGCGCCGCATCCCGGCCTGGACCGACCACAACGTGCACGACCCCGGGGTCACCCTGATCGAGGCGGTCGCCACCATCGCCGACCAGATCGGCTACCGGCTGAACCAGGTGCCCGAGCGGCACTACCGCAAGTTCCTCGACCTGCTGGGGATCATGCTGCGGCCGTCGGCCGCGGCCCGGGCCGAGGTGACCTTCCGGCTGTCGGCGCCCCGGCCGGAGCCGGTCCGGGTCCCGGCCGGGACGCAGGTTGCCACGCGGCGGCTGCCCGGCGAGGCGCAGATCTCCTTCACCACGGCGGCCGACCTGCAGATCGTGCCGGTGACGCTGACCGAGCTGCGCGCCGCCCCGGCGGTCGGCGACGAGCCGAGCCACCTGGCCGACCTCACCCCGGCCATCGACCGGGGCGGGTCGGCGGCGGAGCGGGGCGGGCCTGCCGAGCGGGTCGCCTGCTTCTCGGCCGTGCCACGCCCCGGTGACCGGCTCTACGCCGGGCTGTCCGCCCCGGCCCCGCGCTGCCTGGTGCTGCTGCGCACCGACAGCGAGATCGAGGGGGTCGGCGTGCGCCCCGACATCCCGCCGCTGCGCTGGGAGGCGTTCACCGGGTCCGGCTGGACCGAGTGCGAGATCGACCAGGACAGCACCGGCGGCCTGAACCGGCCTGGCGACATCCTCTTGCACCTGCCTGGCCGGCACGCTCCGTCGCTCATCAACGGGATCCGGGCGGCGTGGATCCGGGCCGTGGTGACCGAGCCCGCGCCGGGCCAGCCCGGCTACAGCCGCAGCCCGGTGCTGTCGCGCCTGTCCGCCGCCTGCGTCGGCGGCACCGCGACCGCGATCCACGCCGACCGCGTGCTCGGGGAGATCCTCGGGGAAGCGGACGGGTCGGCCGGCCAGCGTTTCGGCCTGGCCCGCCTGCGGCGCTCGAGACGGCGGAAGCGCCGGTGCTGGAGGTCTCCTCCGACCAGGGCTGGCAGGAGTGGCACAGCGTGCCGGACTTCGCCGGCAGCAGCCCGGACGATCCCGACTTCCGGCTCGACCACACCGCGGGCGCGGTGGAACTGGGGCCGTCGGTCCGGCTCGCCGACGGCTCACTGCGCAGCCACGGCCGGGTGCCCCCGGAGGGCGCCACCCTGCGGCTGCGCGAGTACTGGACCGGCGGCGGCAGCGCCGGGAACGTGCGGGCCGGCGCGCTGTGCGTGCTGCGCACCCCGATCCCGTACGTGAAGGCGGCGGTCAACCGCCTGGCCGCCGGCGGCCGCGACGGCGAGACCGTGGACGAGGCCAAGGTCCGCGCCGCCCGCGCGCTGCGCACCTGCGACCGGGCGGTCACCGCGGCGGACTACGACGTGATCGCGGCCGACGCGGCCGGCGCCGCCGTGCGGGTGCACTGCGTCGCGCCCGCCTCGCCGGCCAGCCCGGTCCGGGTACTCGTCGTGCCCGACGTGTCCGGCTACGGCTCCGGGCGGCTGCCGTTCGCCGCCCTCACCCCGGGCCAGGACCTGCTCCGCCGGATCGCGGAGGCGCTGGAGCGCCGCCGCCTCGTCGGCGTGCGGGTCGTGGTCGAGCCGCCGCGCTACCGCGGGATCACGATCGCGGTGCGGCTGCGGGCCCGGCGCGGCCGGGACTGCGAGCGGCTGACGCAGGACGCGCTGGCCGCGCTGTACCGGTGGCTGCACCCCCGCGACGGCGGGCCGGACGGATCCGGGTGGCCATTCGGGCGGCCGGTCACGCTCGGCGACGTGCACGCGGCCCTGGCCGGGCTGGCCGACCTGGACTACGTGGACGAGGCGCGCCTCTACCCGGCCGACCCGGCCACCGGTGCCCGCGGCGAGGTCACGCCGCACGTCGACGTCGCCGCGGACGAGCTTCCGTTCTCGTTCGACCACCAGATGCAGGTGCGGCCGTGAGAGGGCAGATCCGCGGCCCGGGCCCGGGCCACGGCGTCCCGGTCAGCGCGGCCTACCGGGTCAGCGGGCCGGTGCCCGCGCTGCTGCACGACGACCCGCTGTTCCTCGGGCTGTGCGCCGCGTTCGACGACCTGCTCGGCCCGGTGGTCACCGCGCTGGACTGCTTCGCCGCCTACCTGGACCCGTGGCTGGCGCCGGACGACTTCGTCGCCTGGCTCGCCACGCTGGTCGGCGCCGACGACGGCGCTGCCGGCCCCGGCCGAGCCGGCGCAGCCGGGGGAGCCGGGAGCGCGGCAGCGCGCCCGGGTGGCCGGCGCGGTGCGCGGCTACCGGGCCCGGGGTACCGCCGCCGGGCTGCGCGACACCGTCGCGGCCGCGGCCGGCGTGCCCGCCGACCAGGTCAGCGTGGCCGAGTCCGGCGCCGTGACCTGGTCGGCGACCTCAGGAACGGCGCAGTCCCCGCCGTTCGACCCGGTCGTGACGGTCACCGTCGCGATCCCCGGCGGCCGGGACCACGACGCGGTCGCCGCGTGCGCGCGGGCCGCGGCCGAGCCTGTCCTCCCCGTGTTCGGTCAGCTCCGGATAGAAACGGTAAGGCAATGATCATCTGCCAGGAATGCGGTAACTCAGCCGAGTCGGCGGACGGCTTCTGCTCGTCCTGCGGGGCCCTGCTCGAATGGTCCGGCCAGCCGGTCAACGTGGCGGCGGGCGCCGCGCGCAGGCCGGCCCTGGCCGCGCGCCAGCCCGGGGCGGAGCAGGGCCGGCCCGGCCCGGTGCCGCTGGTGACCGAGCCCGCCCACACCGGGCCCTACTGCTCGGCCTGCGGCGTGCGCAACCCGGCCGACCGCACGTTCTGCCGGTCCTGCGGCGCGGCGCTGCGGCCGGGCGCCGCCGCGGGGGAGCCGGCCCCGGGCTGGTGGCGGCGGCTGATGGCCCGGCTGCGCGGCCGGCGGCCCTACGAGGCCGGTGACCGCCCGCGCGGTTTCGTCGCTCACGATGAGGCGCCCGCCACCCCGGCCGCCGGCGGCGGGGCCGCGGCGGCCGCTCCCCGGATCGGGCCCGGCGCCCCGCGGGCGGGTTCCGGCGGTTCCGGCGCCCCGCGGCTGGGTTCCGGCGGTTCCGGCGCCCCGCGGCTGGGTTCCGGCGGTCCCGGCGCCCCGCGGGCGGGCTCCACCGGTCCCGGCGGGCCCGGCGCTTCCCGGGTAGCGCCCGGCGGCCTGCGGGCCGAGCCGGGCGGCGCGAGGGCGATCACCCGGGCCTCCGGCGCGGGACCGGGCCCGGACGCCGCCGTCCAGCGCATCCGCCGGGCGCGGCCGTCGCCGCGGCTGACGCTGGCGCGGTTCGCCCCGGTGATCCTCGTGGCCACCCTGCTCGGGATCGGGCTCGGCCCGGGCCGGGCCTGGCTCACCAGCCACGTCCTCGGCCTCGAGCACAAGGCCCAGGCCCAGCTCACCCAGCGCTACGTCAACGTCGTGCCGATCCGGGCCCGGGCCTCGTCGGCGGCGCCCGGTCACGGCGCGATGCTCGCGATCGACGGCATCGACCAGACCTACTGGCTGACCGGCGGCGACGGCACCGGCGCCACGCTGCGGATCCGGTTCGCCAGCCCGACCGACATCGCGCGGGTCGGGGTGCTGGCCGGGGAACCGGGCGGCGGCTACACGACCCAGGCGCGGCCGCGCACGATCGAGCTCATCGCCGCGGGCCGGCCGCCGGTCACCCTGTCGCTCCTGGACACGCCCGCCTTCCAGAACCGCCCGGTGAGCCTGGACGGCGTCACGGTCGTCACCGTCGTGGTCGAGAACGCCTACCCGGGCCAGCAGGGGCAGGCGGTGGCGCTGCGCGAGATCGAGTTCTTCACCAAGGTCAGCGGGTCCTAGCCGGGGTCATGCCGCGCCTGGCGCCGGGGTCATACCGCGCCTGGCGCCGGCCTCACGCCACGAGGTGCCCGGCCCGCCCGGCCCGGCCGGGCGGGAGTGTGCGGCCGGTGCGGCCGTGACTTGTCCGCCCGCAGGTCGGCGCGGGTCTGGCCGGCACCGGGGCCGGGGGAAACCGGGCCATGGCCGGTACCGCCCCGGTGTCCGGCTTCGAGGGCCGGGCCGCCCGGCCGGGGCGGCAGCTGCCGACGGGGGGACTTCTGATCCCAGCAGGTGAACACCGCGTGCCCCATGATGCCCAGTGCCGTCCATATGCCGGAGACGGCCAGGAAAATCATCAGGGCCGTGGATGCAGAGCCGTTGGCGCTTGGATCGAGGTAACCGCCGACCACTATGGCGACGGCCGCGATGATCAGGCAGATGCCCGACCTGGCGGCCGCCCTGGCCAGCGGCCGGCGGCGGGCCGGGGCGGGCGGGCGTGCCGGACCGGCCACAGCCGGGGCGGGCGGGCGTGCCGGACCGGCCACAGCCGGGCCGGGCGGGATGTCGGCGGTGAGCGCGGCCAGGTCGCCGTAGGTCCGCGCGGCGAACGCCTGGCCCGCCCGCGCGTCGAGTTCGTCCCTGGTCAGCCGGCCGTCCACGAACGCGTTCTTCAGCGTGTCGATGACCTGCTCGCGGTCGGCGTGGCCCGCCCGGAACTGGTGGCGGCTCGCCGCTGCCGGGTCTTGCGGTTCTGACGTCACCGGCACCTGCCCTGCTAGCACGATGCGGGTAAGCGTAGCGCGGCTGCTTCCCGGCGGCCAGGCACAGCCGGGGCGGACCGGGATTCACCCGGAACCCTGCCTATCGTGAACTGTCACGTCCGCGGACCGGGACGCTAGCGGCCCTTGCGCAGGAACTCCCGCAGCCGCGGCAGCGGCCACGCATTGATCACGTCGTCCGGGGTCAGCCAGCCGCGCTGCGCGGTGCCGACGCCGTAGCGGAGGTAGTCCAGGCCCGCCACCGAGTGCGCGTCGCTGTCGATGGCGAACCTGACTCCGGCTTCCCGGGCCGCCTTGATGTGCGCGGACGGCAGGTCAAGCCGGTTGGGGTGGGCGTTCACCTCCAGCGCGGTCCCGGTCCTGGCGCAGGCGCGGAACACCTCCGGCAGGTCCACGTCGACCAGCAGCAGGCGGCCGATCCGGCGGGCCAGCGGGTGGCCGATGATGTTTACGTGCGGGTTCTCGCACGCGGCGACCAGCCGGCGGGTCATCGCCGGCCGGGCCTGGTCGAAGTGCGAGTGCACCGAGGCCACGCAGACGTCGAAGCCGCTCAGGAACTCCGCGGGCCAGTCCACCGTGCCGTCCGGGCCGATGTTCAGCTCGGTGCCGTGCAGCAGCGCTATCGGCTCCCGGCCGCCCGCGGCGGGGGCCAGCGTCGCGGCGAGCCGGCGCACCTGCTCCCGCTGGGCCAGCATCTTCTCGTCGGTCATCCGCTGCATGACCAGGTCCGGGGCGTGATCGGTGATCGCGTAGTAGGCGTAACCGCGGGCCTGGGCCCTGGCCACCATCTCGGCCAGGGTCGCGACGCCGTCGGTCAGGTCGGTGTGCGTGTGCAGGTCGCCGCGGATGTCACTCTCGGCGATCAGCGCCGGCAGGTCGCCCCGCAGCGCCGCGGCGACCTCACCGGTGTGCTCGCGCAGCGCCGGCGGTATCCACGCCATCCCGAGCCGGCGGTAGACCTCCTCCTCGGTCCTGGACACGATCTTCTCGCCGCTGACCGCGTCGAACAGGCCGTACTCCGACAGCTCGAGCTTCTTGCGCACCGCGATCTCGCGCACTGCCACGTTGTGGGCCTGCGACCCGGTGAAGTACTGCAGCGCCGCGCCCCAGGCGTCCAGCGGCACCACCCGCAGGTCGACCTGCAGCCCGGCGGCGGTGCGGACCGAGGTCTTGGCCGGGCCGGCCGCGATGACGGACTCGGCCTCCGGCATGCCGGTGAGCGCGGCCATCAGCGGGCCCGAGTCGTCCGCCGCGGCCAGGACGTCGACGTCGCCGACGGTCTCGGCGAACCGGCGCAGGGACCCGGCCGGGGCGCAGCGCAGGCACCCGGGAACCGCGCTGACCACCTCGACCACCCGGGCGGCGGTCTCGTCGGCGACGTTCAGCTGCACCCGGCCGGCCGCGGCCTCCAGCAGCTCGATGCCGCGCAGCAGCTTCTCCTCGCTCTTGCTGCCGAACCCCCGCAGGCCGGCCAGCCGCCCGGCCTTGATCGCGTCCCGCAGCTCAGCCGGCGAGCCGACGTGCAGTTCCCGGTACAGCAGCAGGGCCCGCTTGGGCCCGAGCGCCGGGATCCTGGTCAGCTCGAGCACCCCGTCGGGGATGTCAGCCCGCAGCCGCTCCAGCGCCGCGAACGTCCCGGTCGCGCCGATCTCGGCGATCTTCCCGGCGATGGCCTGGCCGACGCCGGGGATCTGCTGCAGCGCGGCCGGGCTGAGCTGCGTGACGTCCTGCGGGTGGCCGGCGATGGCCCGGGCGGCCCGGTCGTAGACCCGGGCCCGGAACTGGTCGCCGCCGGTCATCAGGTGCAGCTCGGCGTACTCGGTGAGCAGCGCCGCCACCACGTCATTGGCCTGGGGCATGCCGCCATTGTGCCCGGCCCGTGCCGTCGGCCGACGCGGTCTCAGGGCTTGCGGGCCACCCCGCACCAGGCGCTGACGTCGTGCGCCGGGGCGAACGTGCCGGGACCGGGACGCCACCGGTGCGGCTGCACGACACCCGGCTCGGCCAGGTCCAGGCCGTCGAAGAACCCGCCCACCTCGGCGTGGCTGCGGAACCTGACCTGGTCGGGTTCGCGCTGGCGCTGGTTCAGGCTGGCGGCCATCTTGGCCATCGCCTCGGCGAAGACGTCGCTGGCCGGATGCGAGATGACCAGAAAGCTGCCCGGGACGGTCGCGCCCATCAGGTCGGCGACCATCCGGTACGGGTCCTCGGCGTCGCTGATGAACTGCAGGATCGCCAGCAGCATGACCGCGACCGGCTGGCCGAAGTCGAGGGTCTCTGCCGCCTCGCGCAGGATCGGCGCCGGCTCGCGCAGGTCGCCCTCGATGTAGGCGGTCGCGCCCTCGGGGGTGCTGCTCAGCAGCGCGCGGGCGTGCACCAGGACGATCGGGTCGTTGTCCACGTAGACGATGCGCGCCTGCGGCGTGACCGCCTGGGCCACCTCATGGGTGTTGTCCGCGGTCGGGATGCCGGTGCCGATGTCCAGGAACTGGCGGATCCCGGCCTCGCCGGCCAGGAAGCGCACGGCCCGGCCGAGGAACTCCCGGTTGGTGCGCACCCCCGGGACGATGAACGGGTTGGCGGCGATCGCCGCCTCGGCCGCCTCCCGGTCGGCGGCGAAGTTGTCCTTGCCGCCCAGCCAGTAGTCGTATACCCGGGCCGGGTGCGCCACGCTGGTGTCCAGTGTGGCGGGCGGCCGGGCCGGCTCGGGCTCCGCCGCCCCGGCGGTCACGGCCGCGCCGCCGGCTCGTGGGTCAGCGACACCGAGTTGATGCACCACCGCTGGTCGGTCGGCACCGGGTAGCCCTCGCCCTCGAACACGTGGCCCAGGTGGGAGTCGCAGGCGGCGCACCGGACCTCGGTGCGGACCCCTCCCAGCGAGCGGTCCTCGAGCAGGACCACGGCGTCGCCATCCTTGGGCTGGTAGAAACTGGGCCAGCCACAGTGGGACTCGAACTTGGCGTCGGAGCGGAACAGTTCCGCCCCGCAGGCCCGGCACCGGTAGACGCCCTCGGTCTTGGTGTCGGTGTACTCGCCGGTGAACGGCGCCTCGGTGCCCGCCTGGCGCAGCACGCGGTACTCCTCGGGTGTCAGCCGCTGCTGCCATTCCTCGTCGGTCAGACGAACCTTGTCCATGCCGGTGAGACTACCCGGCCGGGTTCAGACCGTGACCTCGTGCACCGCCTCGCCGGGGCCGCCGTCGCCGTCACCGGCCGGGCGCAGTTCCACCTCGGCCACCGCGCCCGCGGCCTGCACGTCGCCGAGCACGCGGGACAGCGCCGCCAGCCGCGGCGCGGGCGCGGTCACCACCAGCCGGGCCGCGGCGGCCCGCATGGGCAGCCTGGCCTGGGACTTGGCCTTGCGGACGGCGCCGATCGCGGCCGACGCCGCGTCCAGCAGCCCGTCCCCGTTGGCGTCGCCGCTCCCGTCCCCGTCGCCGAACCGGCGCAGCGGCCGCGCGTCGGGCCACGCCGTGCGGTGCACCGAGCCGTCCTGCCACCAGGACCAGGCCTCCTCGGTGACGAACGGCAGGAACGGGGCGAACAGCCGCAGCAGCACCGACAGCGCGAGCCGCAGCGCGGCGATCGCCGACGCGGCGCCATCCTGACCCCGGCCGCCGTAGGCGCGCGGCTTGACGAGTTCCAGGTAGTCGTCGCAGAAGAACCAGAAGAACCGCTCGGTGAATTCCAGCGCCAGCGCGAAGTCGTAGGCCTCGAACGCCTCGGTGCACCGCTGCGCCACCCCGCCCAGCCGGGCCAGCATCGCCCGGTCCAGCACCTCGGTGACCGGTGCCGCCCCGTCCCCGGGCCGGCCTGGTCCGGAGCGGGCATGCCCAGCACGAACCGGCTGGCGTTGAGGATCTTGACCGCCAGCCGCCGGCCGATCTTGAGCTGCCCCGGGTCGAAGGCCGTGTCCACGCCGAACCGGGCGCTGGCCGCCCAGTACCGCATCGCGTCCGAGCCGTAGTCGCGCAGCAGGTCGCCCGGCGTGGTCACGTTGCCCTTGGACTTGGACATCTTCTTGCGGTCCGGGTCGAGGATCCAGCCCGAGACCGCCGCGTGCCGCCACGGCAGCACGCCCGCGGTCACGTGCGAGCGCAGCACCGTGTAGAACAGCCAGGTCCTGATGATCTCCGGGCCCTGCGGCCGCAGGTCCATCGGGAACACCCGGTCGGACACGTCCTGCCCGCCCTCGCCCAGGCTGGCCGCGATCTGCGGGGTCAGCGAGGACGTGGCCCAGGTGTCCATCACGTCCGGCTCGCCGGTGAACCCGCCCGGCGCGCCGCGCTGGCTCTCGGCGTACCCCGGCGGCGTGTCAGCCGCCGGGTCGACCGGCAGCATGTCGTCGGGCGGCAGGATCGGCGCCCCGTAGCGCACCGCCCCGCCGTCGTCCAGCGGGTACCAGACCGGGACCGGCACCCCGAAGTAGCGCTGGCGGCTGATCAGCCAGTCGCCGGCCAGCCCGTTCACCCAGTCCTCGTAGCGGGCCCGCATGTGCGGGGGATGCCAGTCCAGTTCCCGGCCGCGGGCCAGCAGGGCCTCGCGCAGGGCGGGATCGCGCCCGCCGTTCTTGATGTACCACTGCCGGGTGGTGATGATCTCCAGCGGCACCTCGCCGTACTCGTAGAACTTCACCGCGTGCACCACGGGCTCGGGCTCGCCGCGCAGTTCCCCGGCGTCGCGCAGCAGGCCGGTGATCCGGGCCCGGGCGGCTTTCGCGGGCAGGCCGGCCAGCGGCCGGTAGGCGGCCTGGGCGCCCGGGCCGTCCAGCCAGGGCAGCGGGCCGTCCCGCAGCCGCCCGTCCTTGCCGATCACCGGGCGGGTGTCCAGCCGCAGGTCCCGCCACCAGGTCACGTCGGTGGCGTCGCCGAACGTGCAGACCATGGCCAGGCCGGTGCCCTTGGCCGGGTCGGCCAGCCGGTGCGCGAGGACCGGGACCGCGGCCCCGAACAGCGGCGTGCGGGCGGTGGCGCCGAACAGCCCGGCGTACCGCTCGTCATCGGGATGCGCGACCAGCGCCACGCAGGCGGGCAGCAGTTCGGGCCGGGTGGTGGCCACCAGCAGCGCGCCGCGCGCCGCCCTGTCCCCGGCGGCCCACTCGTCCCCGCCCGCCCCGCCCTCGCCCGCCCCGCCCTCGCCCGCCCGGCCCTCGCCCGCCCGGCCCGCGCCCGCCCCGCCCGCGGCCCCGGCCTCCAGCGGGAACTCGATCTGCACGTAGGCGCCGGTCACCTCCCGGTCCTCGAGTTCGGCCTGCGCGACCGCCGTCCCGAACGTCACGTCCCACAGCGAGGGCGCGTCGGCCAGGTAGGCCTCACCCTGGGCGACCGCGTGCAGGAACGCGCGCTGCGAGATGGCCTGCGACCCGTCGTCGATGGTGCGGTAGCTCAGCGACCAGTCCACCGACAGGCCCAGGCGGCGCCAGGCGTCCGCGAACGCGCGCTCGTCCTCGTCGCTCAGCCGCCGGCACAGCTCCACGAAGTTGCGCCGCGACACCGGCACCTGCCCGCGCGCCGCGCGCCCTGCCGCCGGCCCCGCCCCGGCCGGGCCTGGCGGCGTGAAGCCCGGGTCGTAGGGCAGCGACGGGTCGCACCGCACGCCGAAGTGGTTCTGCACCCGCCGCTCGGTCGGCAGCCCGTTGTCGTCCCAGCCGACCGGGTAGAAGACCTCCTTGCCGCGCATCCGCCAGAACCGCGCGAGGACGTCCGGATGGGTGTAGGAGAAGGCGTGCCCGAGATGCAGTGACCCGCTGACGGTCAGCGGGGGCGTGTCGATGGCGTAGACGTCGCCGCGAGGGCGGGTCTGGTCAAACTTGTACTACACGAGCCTGCGCCCAGCGGCGGATCCACTTGTCCTCAAGGCCGTCCAGTGTGGGTCGGTTGTCAGGGCTCATGCCGTTCAGGATAGCGCCCCGCCAGCGGGGAACGTAGCCCGATTACGGCCGCGGCGGCCACCGGCGCACATCACCAGCAGCGTCACTGGCTTGTCGGCTTCAGGGCGTCAACCGGACCGGCTACTTGCGGATCCAGTGCGGGCGGCCGAACCACCGGCCGAACCAGGGACCCCAGCCCGAGTGGGTGGCCGCCCGATCCTCCCGGGCCATGTCGGGCTCGAACACCGGCGCGGCGTTGGGCACCGGCAGGTCGGCCACCTGGGGCTGCTCGAACGTGCACTTGACGTAGCCCGGGGTGATGGCGGCCACCTGGTCGGCGTCGACGAACTTGAGCCAGCCCCTGGCCTGCCCGACCCGCAGCATCTCGGCGCGGGCCCGGTGCTCGTTCTTCGGGTGCATCGCGGCGAGCCCGGTTCCGGTGTAGACGACGACGCCGTCGAACACGTCGAGCTCGGGAACCTCGAGCACGTGCTCGACCACGCCGAACTGCTCACCCGAGTGCGTGACCACCGGCAGGCCCACGGGGACCGCCCGGTAGGAGATCGTGGACAGCTCCTCGTCGGGATCGGGTGAGTCAGCCATCTCGTCAGGCACCACCTCTCGCCGCGCTCGCCCGCCCGCCCGGGCGGGCGTTTCGGGACGAATAATCGTATCGTCGGGGTTAGCGGTTCCCAGCCACGGACGGAGGCCGCGGTGGCTCCCGAGATCAACCTAGTGGACGCGGACACCTACCAGCGCGGCGGTGCTCCGCACGACCAGTTCGCCTGGCTGCGGGAGTACGACCCGGTCTACTGGCACGCGGACGGCGGCGATCCGGCCTGGCCCGGGTTCTGGGCGGTCACCCGGCACGCCGATATCGGCCACATCTCCCGGCACGCGGACATCTTCTCCTCGTCCCGGCGGCTGGCGCTGTTCGCCGAGACGCCGGAGTCGGAGATCGACATGCAGCGGCTGATGATGCTCAACATGGACCCGCCGCAGCACACCCGGCAGCGGAGCTTCGTGAACCGCGGCTTCACGCCGCGGATGATCGGTCGGCTGGCCAAGCACGTCAGGGAGATCTGCGACACGCTCATCGACAACGTGGTGCCGCGCGGCGAGGCGGACTTCGTCACCGACATCGCCGCCCAGCTGCCGCTGCAGGTGATCTGCGAGCTGGTCGGCGCGCCGCCGGAGGACCGCGACTGGATCTTCGAGAAGTCCAACATGCTGGTCGGGTTCGACGACCCGGAATTCCGGCACTCCCCGGAGGAGGGGATGCAGGCCGCGGCCGAGATCTACGCCTACGCCGACCAGCTCGCCGCCCGCCGCCGCGAGCAGCCCGCCGACGACATCGTGACCCGGCTGCTGCAGCCAGACGACGCCGGCGAGGTGCTGACCACCAGCGAGTTCGACCTGTTCTTCCTGCTGCTGGCCGTGGCCGGCAACGAGACCACGCGCAACGCGGCGTCCGGCGGCATGCTGGCGTTCTTCGAGTACCCCGGCCAGTGGCGCCGGCTGCTGGCCGATCCCGGCCTGGTCCCCACCGCCGCCGAGGAGGTCGTCCGCTGGGTCAGCCCGGTGAACCTGTTCCGGCGCACCGTGACCCGGGACGCCGAGCTCGGCGGCCAGCCCGTCGCCGAGGGGGACAAGGTCGTGGTGTTCTACGCCTCGGCCAACCGGGACGAGAGCGTGTTCGCCCGCCCGCAGGAATTCGACGTCGGCCGCGACCCCAACCCGCACGTCGGCTTCGGCGGCGGTGGCCCGCACTTCTGCCTGGGCCGGCACCTGGCCGCGCTGGAGCTGCGGGTGCTGCTGCAGGCCCTGGCCGAGCGGATGCCGGACATCGCGCTGGCCGGCGAGGTCAGCCGGCTGCGGTCCAACTTCCTCAACGGGATCAAGCACATGCCGGTCCGGTTCACCCCCTCCGCGCCGCGGACCTAAAGACCTTCACGGCTGGCGTGACCGGATCTGCTGACGACGGGACGGAACGTGAGGTGGTGTCTACGGCCAGGGCGATGAATGGCGGACCTGAGGCATCACGTCGGCCAGTGCCGGGCGCGGTGCGAGGCGCCAGTGCCCTGCTGAGGGTTCAGGCCGCCATCTGGGGCCTTGTCTTGCTGGTCACGTTCTTCCAGACCTCGCCGAGCCTGGCCGGGCAGTACGGGATGGCGGAGGTCCTCCTCACCGTCGTGAGCCTGGCGGTGCTGGGCGGTTTCGTCGCCGGTTCCCTGCAGCTGGCCGCGCGCTTGACTCCTCCCGGTGGCCGCAGGGTCCGCATCGAGGTGATCGGCCTGGAGAGCTTCATGGCCTGCTTCGGCCTGGCGATCTTCACCCTTTCGCTCCTCGGCGGGGCCTCGTCGGCCGGCACGGCCGGGCTGGCCGGCCTCATTGGTGCCGGGTTGTCGGGCGCGGCCGCCGGCGGGCTGCTGCGCGCGGACGCGCGCCGCTACTGCGATGCCCGTCTCCCTGGCGGCGCAAGCCCATCGTGATCCCCCATGCAGCTTGAACCAGCTCCCGCGGACATCGGACGCCGGCCGAAAACCGGTCCAGGGCTGTCGGACTCGGCTGTGATACTGGAGGCATGCGCGAGCCAACACGCGGACGCCTGGTCGGCCGCCAGGCCGAGTTCGGCCGCATGCGCGCGCTGCTGCGCGACGCGGCCGCGGGCAGGCCAGTCGTCGCGCTGGTCAGCGGCGACGCCGGCGTGGGTAAAACGCGCCTGGTGGCGGAGGTATCCGACGAGGCGCGGCAGGGCGGCTTCGCGGTGCTGACCGGCCGCTGCGCCGAGCTCGCCGACACCGTCCCCTACCTGCCGCTCGCCGACGCGCTGCGGGACGCGGCGGCCGGCGCCCCGGACGACGGCCCGCTGCGCGACGCGCTCGCCGCCCGGCCGGTGCTGTCCCGGCTGCTGCCCGACGCGGGCGGCGGCCAGCCGCACGGCGGCGACATGCCCGGCCTGGCCCAGCAGCAGCTGTTCGGTGCGGTGCTCGGCATGCTGTCCGAGCTGGCCGAGGCCAGCCCGGTGCTGCTCGTGCTGGAGGACCTGCACTGGGCCGACCGCTCCACCCGGGACCTGGTCACGTTCCTGAGCCGGGTGCTGCACCGGGAGCGGCTGGCGATCGTGGTCACCTACCGCACCGACGACATGCACCGCCGGCACCCGCTGCGGCCAGTGGTCGCGGAGCTGACCCGGCTGCCGAACGTGGCGACCGTGTCGCTCGGCCCGCTCGACGCCACGGCCATGGCCGAGCACCTGGCCTCGCTGGCCGACCAGCCGCTGGATGCCGCGACGCTCGAGAACGTGATCACCCGTGCCGAGGGCAACGCCTACTACGCCGAGGAACTGCTCGCCGCCTCGTGCGCGGGCAGCGAGCTGCCGCCCCGGCTGGCCGACCTGCTGCTGGCCCGGACCGAGCGGCTGTCCCCGGCCGGCCAGCAGGTGCTGCGGACCGCCGCGGTGACCGGCCGCCGGATCGACGACGAGCTGGCCCGGCAGGCCTCCGGGCTGGCCGGGCCCGAGTACGACGACGCGGTCCGGGAGGCCGTCGCGCACCAGCTGCTGGTGCCGGACGGCGAGCACGGGTACGCGTTCCGGCACGCGCTGCTGCGCGAGGCCATCTACGCCGACCTGCTGCCGGGCGAGCGCACCCGGCTGCACGGCCGCCTGGCCGAGCTGCTGGCCGAACAGCGCCGGGTCGCCGAGGTTCCCGGGACCGCCGCGGAGCTGGCTCACCACAGCCTGGCCAGCCACGACATTCCGGGGGCGTTCGTCGCGTCGGTGGCCGCCGGCCAGGAGGCCGACCGGCTGGCCGCCCCGGCCGAGGCCCACCGGCACTACGACCAGGCTCTCTCGCTGTGGGAGCGAGTGGAGGAGCCGGAGAAGCTGAGCGGCATGACCCGGGGCAAGCTCGCGTTCCGGTCCGCGAACAGCGCCGCGGCCAGCGGGGACATCGTGCGGGCCGTGCAGCAGATGCGCCGCCTGCTCGGCTTCATGGACGGATCCGGCGGCGACCCGGCCGACCCGGTGCTCTACTGCCGGGCCAGCGAGCGGCTGAGCTATTTCCTGCTCGACATCGACGAGGACGAGGCCGCGATCGCGGCGGCCGAGGCGGCGGTCGCGGCGCTGCCGGAGGAGCCGCCGCGGTGGGAGCGGGCCCGGGCCCTGGCCACCTACGCCCGCGCGCTGCTGACGATGAAGGACGACGCCCCGGCCCGGTCCCAGGCGCAGCTGGCCCTGGCCGCCGCTGACGCGGCCAGTGCCCCCTGGGTGGAGGCCGACGCGCTGGTGACGCTGGGCCAGCTCAGCGAGCATGCCGGGCGGATCGAGGAGGCCATCGACCTGTTCACCCGGGCCCACCAGAAGGCGCGCCCCGCCGCCATGCTCGGCGTCGAGCTGCGGGCGGCGTTCCAGCTGGCCCGGGTCCAGCTGGAATGGGGCGACCTGAGCGCTGCGAGCTCGACCGCGCACCAGGGAGTGCTGCGGGCCGAGGAGGCCGGCCTCGGCCTGGCGCCCTACGGCTATGACCTGCAGTACCTGCACTACCTGGCGCACTTCGCGGCCGGGGAGTGGGATCACGCGCAGTCGCTCGCCGACGGATTCGCCACCCGGGTCACCAGCGCCCCGGAGGCCAGGCTGTCGGCCATGGCGCTGTTCGTGGACGTGGCCAGGGACGGCCCGGCCGTGGCCGACCGCCGCACCTGGCTGGAGCGCTTCTTCGCCCGGGACCGGTTCGCCGAGTACATCGCGCGCGGCCTGCTGGCCGAGCACGCGTACTGGCACGGCGACGGCGAGACCGCGGTGGCCGAGGCCGAGGCGACGATCGGCGCGTACGAGATGCTCAACGGCGGCTACGGGCCCACGGTGATCAGGCCCGCCGCGGTGGCGCTGGCCGCGCTGGCCGACCGCGCCTGGCAGGCCCGCGCGGCCGGGGCCGCCGAGCGCGCCGAGGCCGCGGTGCAGGCCGCCCGCGGCCTGGTGGAGATCGCCCGGGAGGGTGCCGCCTTCCCGGCCCGGCCGGGCTCCGCGCTCGGCGTGGACGGGCGTGGCTGGCTGGCCCGGGCCGAGGCCGAGTGGCACCGGGCCCAGGGTGACAACGACCCGGCCTGCTGGCAGGCGGTGGTCGACGCGTTCGGGCCTGCGTTCGTGTACGAGACCGCGCGGGCGCGCTGGCGGCTGGCCGAGGCGCTGGCCGAGGCGGGCCGCCGCGAGGAGGCCCAGCGGGAACTGCTGCTCGCCGCCGAGGCCGCCGACCGGCTCGGCGCCCGGCCGCTGCGCGCGGCCCTGGCCGACCTGGCCCGCCGGGCCCGGCTGGCCGACCACGCCGCCCCGGCCGCGGGCCGCGGCGGCGCCCGGCCCGGCGGGGCGGCGGCCCGCGATCCGCTGGCCGGCCTGACCGAGCGGGAGGTCGAGGTGCTGCGACTGCTCGCGGCCGGGCACAGCAACCGGGAGATCGCCGCCGAGTTGTTCATCGCGACCAAGACCGCCAGCGTGCACGTCTCCAACATCCTGGCCAAGCTGGGCGCGGCCAGCCGGACCGAGGCGGCGGCGATCGCGCACGCGCAGGGCGTCGGCCTGCCGGCGCCGCGCGGTCGCTGAGCCGGCCGGCCGCCGCCGTCCAGACGGGAGCAGCGTGGGCCTGCCGCGGGCATCCTCCGATGCCGTGCTGTTCACCACCTACAACGTGCTGAACCTGTTCGCCGACGACTCGGCCGCCGGGCGCGAGCACTACGGGCTGGTGACAGAGACGATCCAGGCGCTGCGGCCCGACGTGCTGGCCGTCCAGGAGATCCGCGCCCCGGACGAGCCGGCGGCGGCGCTGCGGCTGCGCCGGCTGGCCAGCGACACCGGGATGTGCTGCCTGGTGCCGCAGCCCGGCGGCGAGGACCGCGCCGCGCTGGCCCTGGGCGCGCACGGCTACCACTGCGGCCTGATGTGGCGCCCCGGCATCGAGCCGGTGCCCGGGTCGCTTCGCGCCCACGGCGCCCGGTCGTTCTGGCACTCGCTGGCCTGGGCCGACCTGACGGTCCGGCCCGGCGTCACCGTGCGGCACGCGGCACACCACGCGACCCCGTTCGGCCGGGGGCTGCGGGCCGACCAGAACGAGGTGCTCGTGGCGCTGCTGACCCGCCCGCCCGGGGGGCCGCCGGTGCTGGTCGGGGCCGACTGGAACACCGAGTGCGCGGACCGGGTCCGGGACGAGGCCACCGGGGCCTGGGTGCTCTACGAGCCCGGCGATCCCTTTGCCGCGGCCGACTGGTCGGACAACATGATCTTTCACTGCGAGTGGGACTACGACCAGCAGGGCCGCCGGCGGCACCGCGCCGACCGGCACCCCGGCGACGTGCTGTGGTCGGGCGGGCTCTACGACGCCGCGGCCGCCCTGCGCGCGCCCTGGCAGCCGACCTTCGGCCACGACCTGGCCGACCCGGCCGCGGCGGGCGGGGTGCGCCGCCGCATCGACGGGGTCCGGGTGACCCGGCCCGTGCTGCCGGCGCTGCGCGCCCACCACGTCGACGACTCCGAACGGGCCCGCCGTGCCTCCGACCACCTCCCGGTCACCGTGCAGTACGCGGCCTCAGCGCTGGCCGGGGGCTGACGGTGGTCACGTTCGAGCAGCTCGCGGCCGAGGCGCTGGCGGCGCCGTGGATGCCAACCCGACGGCCCGGTCGGTGAGCGCCGTGATGGCCTACTCCCAGGCTCACGGCATGGTCAACCAGTGGGACTTCCTGACCGGCTCGCTGCCGCGGCTGCAGGCGGTGTGGAAGGCCTACCACATCTACGTGCAGATCGAGAAGGGCCAGATCGATCACACGCCCGCGCTGTACGTGATCGACCAGCAGGGCCGGGAGCGGGAGATCTACCTGACCTCGATGGCCTACGCCAGCGTCGGCCAGGAGGCGCAGGTCCTGGCGGCCGAGACGCCTCGCTGATGCCCGGCCACCCGACGCTGCCCCGGCAGAGCTCCCTGTCCTACATCGACGGGATCAGCCCGGCGTCGCGCACTATGCTGAGCGCGGTGCCGTCCGGCTCGGTCACCCTGGGACCGGGGCAGCCGCGGCTGGTGATGTTCTTCGCCACCTGGCTGAGCGAGACCTCCGACCTGCGTGCCGAGCTGACCGGGCTCAACGCGTACGCAAGGGCCGCCCGCGGTGCCGGGCTGCCCCCGCTGGTCGCCGTGGACGAGGCGGTCAGCGAACCGTCCCCGGACGCGGCCCGGGCCTATCTGCAGCACCTCGGCCAGCCGCTGAGCTACCCGGTGGCGCTGGACACGACCGGCCGGCTCGCCGACGGGTACGGAGTCCAGGACCAGCCGTGGTTCGTGCTGACCTCGGCCTCGGGCAAGATCGTTTGGAGCCACGACGGCTGGCTCCCGGTCTCGGCCCTGGAGGCCGCGGCCCGCAAGGCCGCGCCCTAGCCGGGCGGCGGCCGGGCCGAGGCGCCGCAGCCGCCAGCCGCAACCGTGCGGCCATCCCGTCACCGTGCGGTCATCCCGTCACCGTGCGGTCATCCCGTCACCGCGCGGCCAGCCCGACGCTGCGTGGCCAGCTCCGCCGGAATCGAACAGGTTTTTGAGCCTGAGATAGTATCGGCCCATGACGCGTGAGCTGCAGGGCTCCCTGCTGGACCTGGGCCGCGCCGAGGGCCCCGGCCCGCTCGGCGCGGCGGTGCGGCGCGCCACGCTCACCGACGGGGCCTGGATCGATGTCCGGCCGGGGTGGATCGGCGGGGCGGACGCGCTGTTCACCCGGCTGGCCGAGACCGTGCCCTGGCGGGCCGAGCGGCGGCACATGTACGACCGGGTCGTCGACGTGCCCCGGCTGCTGTGTTTCTACGGCGAGGGGGAGCCGCTGCCCGATCCCATGCTCGACGACGCCAGGCGGGCCCTCGACGAGCACTACGCAGCCGAACTCGGCGAGCCGTTCGTCACCGCCGGGCTGTGCCTGTACCGGGACGGCCGGGACAGCGTCGCCTGGCACGGCGACACGATCGGGCGCGGCAGCACCCACGACACGATGGTCGCGATCGTCTCGCTCGGCGCGCCCCGCCCGCTGCTGCTGCGCCCGCGCGGCGGCGGCGCGGCGCTGCGCCACGACCTCGGGCACGGCGACCTGCTGGTGATGGGCGGAAGCTGCCAGCGCACCTGGGAGCACGCGATACCCAAGACCGCGCGAGCGACCGGACCCAGGATCAGCGTCCAGTTCCGCCCCCGGGACGTGCGCTAGCTCAGGGCCGGGGCCAGCGCGTCGAGGATTTCGGCCGCGCGGGCGGTGGCCGCGCCCGGCTCCACCTCGGGCGAGCCCACCTGCGGGTCCCAGTTCAGGTCGTAGAAGATCTCGGTGACGCCCTGGGTGCCCAGCCAGGCGGTGTCCTCGCGGATCTGGTCCGGGCGGCCGGACAGCAGCATCCGGCTGCCCCCGGGGCCCGCCACCTCGGCGCCGGCCCGGACTACGCCGCGGCAGACGATGCGCACCGCGTCCGGGTCCCGCCCGGCCTCGGCGGCGGCCGCGCGGATGACCCCCGTCCCCTCGGCGATCCGGGACAGGTCAGTCCGGCTGGAGGTCACCCAGCCGTCCGCGATCCGGCCCGCGCGCTCCAGCGCCGGGCGGGCCAGGCCGCCGAGCAGGACCGGGGGACCGCCGGGCCGCACCGGCTTGGGCGCGACCCGCCCGCGGGGGATCTGGTAGAACTCGCCGGCGAACTCGGCGACCGGGTCGGTCCACAGGTGGCGAAGTACCGCGACGTACTCAGCGGCCCGCGCGCCGCGGCGGGCCATGGACGCGCCGACGGCGGCGAACTCCTCCGGCATCCAGCCGATGCCGAGGCCGAGGTCGAGGCGGCCGCCGGACAGGATGTCCACCGTGGCCGCCTGCTTGGCCAGGTAGGCGGGGGCCACGAACGGCAGGTTGACCACGGCGACGCCGAGCCTGATCGTCGAGGTGCCGGCCGCCGCGTAGGCCAGCGCGGCCATGGGGTCGAGCACGCTCTGGTACACCGGGTCCATGCCGGAGCCCTCGGGGACCAGCAGCCGCTGGAAGCTCCACAGCGACGCGTAGCCCGCCTGCTCGGCGCGGGCGGCGAAGCTAGCCAGATTCTCCGGGGTAGCCCAGGCCCCCGACACCGGCGCGCCAAATCCGATTCTCATGCCCGCAGGCTATCGCCGCGCCGCCGGCCCGCCCTCCGGCCCCGCCCGCCGCCATCCGCCGGGCCCCCGCGCCCGCCGCCCCGCCCCTGCCCCGCCGCGGGCCTACCCCCCCGCCGCGGGGCCTACCCCGCCCCGCCGCGCGCCGGGCCCGCCTGGCAATCTAGGGATCCATCCGCCCCTCGAGAACGGAGCCTCCCTTGGAGCAAGACCCTCGGGCCTGGATCGCGGTCCTGCGCAACTCCCACGAGCGGCTGGCGTCGGTGGTCGCGCCGCTGACCCCCGAGCAGCTGCGCGGGCCCTCGTACTGCTCCGACTGGACCGTGGCCCAGGTGCTGTCCCACGTCGGCAGCGGAGCCGAGATCGCGCTGATGATGCTGCCCGCCGCGCTCGGCCGGGCCGAGCCGCCGGGCCGGGACTCGTTCCAGCCGATCTGGGACACCTGGAACGCCAAGAGCCCGGACGAGCAGGCGGCCGACGGTCTCAGCGTCGACGAGAAGCAGGTGCAGGCGCTGGAGAAGCTCAGCGACGACGAGCTGGCCTCGGTGAGCTTCCAGTTCTTCGGGATGACCCTGGACAGCGTCGGGATGATCAGGCTCCGGCTGGGCGAGCACGCGATGCACACCTGGGACGTCGCGGTCAGCCAGGACCCGGCCGCGCGGGTCTCCGGCGACGCGGTGGCGCTGCTGATCGACAACGTGCCGCAGTTCCTGGCCCCGCGGCTCGGCCGGGTCCCGGACGAGCCGTTCAGGACACATATCCGGGCGACCGACCCCGACCGTGATTACCTGCTGATCGCGGCGGATCCGGTGAGCATGCCGGACTGGCCGGGCGACGGCGGCGGGGCAGACGGCGAGGTCCGCATGCCGTCGGAGGCGCTGCTGCGGCTGGCCTACGGGCGGATGGATCCCGGGCACACGCCGGGCGAGGTCGAGGCCGATCCGGCCATCCTGGACCGGCTGCGCCGGGTCTTCCCCGGCTTCTGACCGGCTAGCCGACGACGGCCGCCGTCACCTCCCCGGCGCAGCCCCAGGACAGGGTGACGCCCGCGCCGCCGTGGCCGTAGTTGTGCAGCAGCCGCCGCCCGTCCAGGCGCTCCTCCTCCAGCCGGACGCTCGGCCGCACCGGTCGCAGGCCGATGCGCTGCGCGGTGACCGCGACGCCGCGCAGCCGGGGCTCGATCGCCGCGCAGCCCCGCAGGATGCGCGCGGTGGTGCGGGGATCGGGCCCCAGGCTCCAGTTGCCGCTCTCCTCGGTTCCGCCCATCAGCACGATGTCGCCGTGCGGGAAGTAGTAGCTGAGGTCGTCGGGCGTCTCACCGACGCCGACGAAGAACTCGGTCAGGCCCGGATTATCCGCGATGATCACTTGCCCGCGGACCGGCATCACGTCCGAATCCGGCACGAGCCGCCTCGCCCCGATCCCGGAGCAGTTGACGATGACCGGGGCGCCGGTGAATTCCGCCGCCCGGGCCAGCGAGGTGAACGCCGCGGTGCGCAGCTCGCCGCCGGCCCGGGTCAGCCGGGCCAGCAGGTACTCGAGGTAGACCGACATCGAGACGGTGGGCACGGCGAGCCGCCAGCCGCCCGCAAAACCGGCCGGGAGCTCGGCGGGATCGCACGGCCTGGTGTTGTCGATGGCCGCGACCCAGTCGATGGGGTCGCTATGCTCGCTGCGCGTGGCCATGACGCCGGTGGCCAGCTGCACGCCCGTGGCCGGGTCGCCGGCCAGCTCGGTCAGCCGGGCCAGGGTCTGCGCGCCCCACTTCTCGACCCGGTCGTCCATGCCGACGAGGTGCGGGCCCCAGACCGCCCCGGCTGCGGCGGACGTGGTTCGCGACGGACGGTCCGCGGCGGCGACGGTCACCGCGCACCCGGCCTCGGCCAGGCAGATCGCGGTGGTCAGGCCGGATACCCCGGCCCCGATTACCAGTACGTCGGGCGGCAAGCTGGTCATAGGTCAGACCGTAACTCAGACACAAGCGCGGTAACCGGGAGGGATGTGGTGAGCACGACGTTCGCCGCGGGCGAGGAGCAGTGGCGGGCCCACCTGGGCTCGCTGCGCCAGGTGGTCCGGCAGGAACTGGTGACCCGCCAGCTGGCCGGGCACCTGGGGGACCGGCCCGGGGGCCGCGTGCTGGACGTGGGCTGCGGGCAGGGCACCCAGGCGTTGCGCCTGGCCCGCCGCGGCCATCTCGTGACCGGCCTGGACAGCTCGCCGTCCCTGCTGCAGGACCTGGATTTGGCGCGGCGCGCCGAGCCGCCCGAGGTCGCCGCGCGGGTGCGCCTGGTGCGCGGGGACGCGCTGAGCGCCGGCGGCCTGTTCGCGGCGGCCAGCTTCGACGTTGTGCTGTGTCACGGCGTGCTCATGTACCTGCCCGACCCGGGCCCGGTCCTGGCTGCGATCGCGCGCTTGACCGCGCCGGGCGGCCTGGTGTCCCTGCTCGTCCGCAACGGCGACGCGCTGGCCATGCGCCCCGGGCTGCAGGGCGACTGGGCGGCCGCTGCCGCCGCCTTCGACGGCTGCGGGTACCGGAACCGGCTGGGGGTGCAGGCCCGGGCCGATCGGCGCGCCGACCTCACCGCCGCCCTGGCGGCGCTCGGTCTTCGCGTTGAGTCCTGGTACGGGGTCCGGCTGTTCACCGACCAGGCCGGGGACGACGCGCCGGTGCCGGACGCGGACACGCTTCGGCTGCTGCTGGACTGCGAGGAGCGGGCCGGGCGCAGCGACCCGTACCGGGCCGTGGCCGCGCTGCTGCACGTGCTGGCCCGCTGCCCGGCGGGCTAGGCGTACCGCCGGCCAGCCGCAGCGGCCGCGGCTCGGCCCGGTCAGGGTGCCAGGCGCCCGCGCCCGCCACCCGCGCCCGCCACCCGCGCCGGCCACCCGCGCCCGCCACCCGCGCCCGCCAATAGTGTGGATGGCGCCGTCGCTGTCGCTGTAACCACAGCAGACTTCCGTCGATCTTGGCGAATCGCCCGTCCGGCACCAGGAGGCCGGAGGTTATGCCCGATATGCGAGCCCTTGTGAATGGATTCGGCGGCCCGCCCCTTTTTGGTCAGCAGCATCTGGCGGTTAGAGCGTGTCCGAAGCCCGGCTGCGGTGTCCGGAAAGGCCGCCAACGTGAGTCGGGCGCCGCCGATGCCGGGCCAGCGGCCAGCCCGCGGCCGCTGCGCGCTAGACCGGGCTGGCGGCCAGTAGCTGGTCGGCGATCCTGGGCACGGCCTCGCCGATCGGCTCGCGGATGACGGCCGCCGCGGCCCGGTCGTAGGGCGTCGGGTCGCGGTTGACGATGACCAGGCTCGCGCCCGTCTCGGTGGCGATCGCGCACAGCGAGGCGGCGGGCTCGACGGTCAGCGTGCTGCCGACGGCCAGGAGCAGGTCGCAGCGGGCGGCGCTGACGGCGGCCCGCTCGAACACCCGGGGATCCAGGGCCTGGCCGAACATGACCGTGGCCGACTTCAGGATCCCGCCGCACTGCCGGCACGGCGGGTCGTCCTCACCGGCCCGGACCCGGTCCAGCGCCTCGGCCATCGCGGTCCGGTCGCCGCAGCCGGTGCACACGACCCGGAACATCGTCCCGTGCAGTTCGACCACCCGCTCGGGCGGCGTCCCGGCCCGCTGGTGCAGCCCGTCGATGTTCTGGGTGATCACCTGGGTGTCGATCGCGCTGCGGGCCAGCCGGGCCAGGGCCAGGTGCGCCGGGTTGGGCTCGGCCGCCCAGGCCGGGTGGGCCAGCCGGTTCCGCCAGGAGCGCTGCCGGAGCCCGGGGTCGGCCATGTAGGCCTGATAGGTGGACAGCTTCTCGGCGGCCGGGTTCTTCGTCCAGATGCCCTGCGGCCCGCGGAAGTCCGGGATGCCGGAGTCGGTGGAGATTCCGGCTCCCGTCAGCACGGCCACGGACGTGACCTGGTGCGCCCAGTCAGGTACCACCGCCCCATCCTCGCCGGGGCTGGCGCGCGCACGCAAATGCGCCGTGGCCTATCGCGCCGGCTCGCTAACGCAGCACAATGATCCGGGCGAGGTTCGCGGAGGAGCCGGTGAGTGAGCACGAGCTGTTGAACTGGCTGGCGCGCTGGGGCCGGCGCCTGCTGTCCCGGCCGCAGGCCACGCTGATCGACGACGCGGCGGCCGGGGCGGCTCCGGGTTCGGCCCGGCTGAGCGACATCGAGCACGTGGTGATCCTCATGCAGGAGAACCGGTCGTTCGACCACTACTTCGGCACGATGTCGGCGGTGCGGGGCTTCTCCGATCCGGCCGTGGTGACCGAGGACGTCGGCGGCGCCCGGCACCCGATCTTCGACCAGTTCGGCTACCGGCCGGGTCACGGCCCCGACCCGTCCGGGTTCCTCCAGCCGTTCCGCCTGGTCAGCGACCCGCCGTTACGGGACGGGCAGACCACCAACGACATCTCGCACGACTGGCCCACGCAGCACCGCAGCTGGAACGAGGGGAAGCTGGACCGGTTCGTCGCCGCCCACCTGGCCGCCGACGGGACCGAGAACGGCCCGCTCACCATGGGCTACTACACCCGCCAGGACCTGGCCTTCTACTACGCGCTGGCCGACGCGTTCACCGTCTGCGACGCGTACTTCTCGTCCGTGATCGGCCCGACCGACCCGAACCGGATCATGGCCATCTCGGGCACGATCGACCCGGACGGGAAGGCCGGGGGGCCGGTCGTCGAGACCTTCTTCGACCGGATCCCGCACTACGGCACGCTGGGCTGGGAGACCATGCCGCAGCGGCTGCAGGCGGCCGGGATCAGCTGGCGCGTCTACAACCACCCGCTCTCCGAGCTGGCGCTCAGCCCCCTGCCGTACTTCAAGGCCTTCGCCGACCCGTTCTCGGTTACCGGGGCCGAGCTATTCAGCCGCGGCCTGGCCCCGTCGCTGGATGACTTCGCCGAGGACGTGGCCGGGGGGCGGCTTCCCGCGGTGTCCTGGCTCATGCCGCCGTTGGCCCAGTGCGAGCATCCGGCCGCCCCGCCCGAGTACGGCGAGCACTTCATCGGCCAGGTGCTGCAGACGCTGGTGGCCAGCCCGGCCGTGTGGGCGCAGACCGTGCTGTTCATCGTGCACGACGAGAACGGCGGGTTCTTCGACCACGTGCCGCCGCCGGCCGCGCCCGCCGGAACGGCGGGCGAGTGGCTGACCGCGCCGCTGCCGGCCGCCGCGGGCGGCATCGCCGGGCCGGTCGGCCTCGGGTTCAGGATTCCGTGCCTGGTGGTCTCGCCGTTCAGCCGGGGCGGGCGCGTCTGCCCGGAGGTGTTCGACCACACCTCGCTGTTGCGGTTCATCGAGACCAGGTTCGGTGTCGAGGTGCCCAACCTGTCCGCCTGGCGGCGCGGCGTCACCGGGGACATGACCAGCGCGCTGGACCTGACCCGGCCACCGGTGACGGCCGTCCCGCCGCTGCCGGCCGCAAGCCTGGGCGATGAGTCCGTGGCGGAGCAGGCGGTGCTGGACGCGCTGGCCGGCACCCTCGACGTCGGCATCCCGTACCCGGCCCCGGCCGCTAACGCGATGCCGGCCCAGGAGCCGGGACCGCCGCGGCCGCCCGTCCCTTCCTGACACGCTCGGTCTCGGATCGGCAACGAATCGGCACCGACTCTCACACGCGGCCTTGCGATACCTCGCCGTCCGGTACTGAATAGACCTTCATACCCCGCCGGTTATGGCTCTTGAAGCGAGGCTCAGCCCGATGAATGGTGGTTCATCTGACACTGGGCTGGCCAGCTCGCCGGCCACAGCGGGCGTGCTCGACGTCAGCGGCGTCACGGTGCGTTTCGGCGGCCTGACCGCCCTGGACAGCGTGTCACTCCGCGCCGCCCCGCGGCAGGTGACCGGGATCATCGGGCCGAACGGGGCCGGCAAGACCACGCTGCTCAACTCGGTGTGCGGCTTCGTCCGGCCGGCCTCGGGGACGATCTCGTTCGACTCCCGCGAGCTCACCGGAGCGCGGCCGCACCGGCTCGCGAAGCTGGGAATCGCCCGCACGCTGCAGGGAGTCGGGCTGTTCCGCGGCTTGTCCGTCGCGGAGAACGTCATGGTCGGCGCGAGCCACGCGGCGCGGGCCGGCTTCTGGTCCGGCCTGTTCGGCCTGCCCTGGTCGGACCGGGACGAGCGGCGGCTGCGGGAGCAGGCGCTGCAGGCGCTGCGCCGGGTCGGCGCCGGCGACCTGGCCGAGAGCATGCCCGACACGCTGGCCTACGGCCTGCGCAAGCGGGTGGCGCTGGCCCGCGCCCTGGTCTCGCAGCCGCGGCTGCTGCTGCTCGACGAGCCGGCCAGCGGGCTGTCCGAGAAGGAACTGCCCGAGCTGGGCGAGCTGATCAAGGAGTGCGCCGCCGAGGCCGGCGTGGTGGTGATCGAGCACCGGATGGACCTGATGATGTCGGTCTGCGACACGATCTTCGTACTGGACTTCGGCCGCCTGATCGCCAGCGGCACGCCCGAGCAGGTCCAGGCGGATCCGGCCGTCACCGCGGCCTACCTGGGGGAGAAGGTCGACGCGGCCGGGGCCGGGGAGGCCGGGGAGGCCGGCAGTGCTGGTGAGGCCGGCGGGGCCGGGGAAGCCAACAGGACCGGTGAGGCCGGCGGGGCCTCCGGGGCCGGGGATTCCGGTGAGGCGCGGGACGACGACCAGGCCGGCCGGGCCGCGCAGGCGGACCGAGCCGGGGAGGCCGGCCATGACTGACGCCCCGGCGCTGGCCGTCGAGGACATCGTGGCCGGGTACGGCGGAGGGCCGGTGCTCGACGGCGTCTCCGTCTCGGCCCGGGCGGGCACGATCACCGCGGTGCTCGGGGCCAACGGCGCGGGCAAGACCACGCTGCTGCGCACGATCAGCGGCTTCGTCCGGCCGCGGCGCGGCCGGGTCCTGGTCAGCGGCACCGACCTGGCCCGCCGTCCTCCCGAGGACATCGCCCGGGCCGGGGTCGCCCACGTGCCCGAGGGGCAGGGGGTCATCACCGAGCTCACCGTGGAGGACAACCTGCGGGTCGGCGCGCTGTCCACCCGGGACCGGGCCGGCCGGGCCGAGGCGCTGAGCGACGCCTACCGCCGGTTCCCCATGCTGGCCGAGCGGAGGCGGCGGGAGGCGGCCACGCTGTCCGGCGGCGAGCGGCAGATCCTGGTCATCGCCCGGGCGCTGATGGCCGCGCCGCGGGTGCTGCTGCTCGACGAGCCGTCGCTCGGCCTCGCGCCCCGGATGGTCGCCCAGGTCATGGACCTGATCCGGCAGCTACGCGACGACACCGGGCTGACCGTGCTGCTGGTGGAGCAGAACGCCCGCAGCGCGCTCAGCATCGCTGACACCGGCCTGGTGCTCAACCTCGGCAAGGTCGTGGCGCAGGACGACGCGGGCCGCCTCGCCGACGACGTCGGGCTCCGCCGTCACTATCTGGGCTTCTAGGCAAGCGGGAGGGCAGAAGGCGCATGCAGGAGTTCATTGAGTTCACCCTCGGCGGGATCGCCATCGGCATGATCTACGCCGCCATCGCCCTGTCGCTGGTGCTGATCTGGCGCGGCACCCGGGTGCTCAACTACTCCCAGGGCGGCATGGCCATGTTCACCACCTACGTGGCCTGGGTCGTGATCTCCCACACCGGCAACTACTGGCTGGGCTTCGTCCTGGCCCTCGCCTCGGGGCTGGTCCTGGGCGCCATCCTGGAGCGCACGGTCGTCCGGCCGACGATCGGCAAGTCGCCGCTGAACTCGGTGATCGTGACGATCGGCCTGCTCATCTTCCTCGAGGGACTGGCCGGGATCATCTACGGCGGGCAGTACCGGTCGTTCCCGGCGGCGTACTCGATCAGGGGCCTGAAGATCGGCAACTTCTCGCTCGGGATCTCCCCGAACGACCTGTTCACCGCGGGCGCGGTGCTGGCCGCGGCGCTCGCGCTGGCGCTGGTGTTCCGGTACACCGCGGTGGGCCTGCGGCTGCGGGCCACCGCGTTCAACTCCAGCGTCGCCCGGCTGCTCGGGGTCAGGATCGGCCGGGTGCTGACCCTCGGCTGGGCCCTGGCCGGGCTGTTCGGGGCCCTGGCCGGGGTGCTGGTCACGCCGACCACCTTCCTCTACCCGAACAGCATGGACTCGATCTTCGTGCTCGGCTTCACCGCCGCGGTGATCGGCGGCCTGGACAGCCCGGTCGGCGCGGTCGTCGGCGGCGTGCTGCTCGGGGTCGTGCTCAGCTACGCGGGCGGCTACATCGGCAGCGACCTGGTGCTGGTGTACGGGCTCGTGGTGCTGGCCCTGGTCCTGATGATCCGGCCGTCCGGCCTGTTCTCGGCGGCCACGGCCCGGAGGGTGTGACCATGACCCTCCTCCGCCACCTGGGCGCCGCGATCGTGGTCGCCGTGCTGCTCGTGCTGCTGTCCAGCCAGATCGGCGGCTACCGCGACTACCAGCTGGCCGAGGTCGCCGCATATGTCGCGGCCGTGGCCGGGCTCACCGTGCTGATCGGGCTGAGCGGCCAGATCTCGGTCGGCAACGGCGCGTTCATGGCGGTCGGCGGCTACGCCGGCGCGCTGCTGATGATCCACCTGAACTGGCCGCTGGAACTGGTCCTGCTGGCCAGCGTGGTGGCCGCCGCCGCGAGCGGCGCGATCTTCGGGGTCGCGGCGGCCCGGCTACGCGGCCCCTACCTGGCCGGGGCCACGCTGATGCTGGCCGTCGCGCTGCCGGCGCTGGCCGACCAGTACGCCGGCGTGTTCGGCGGTGACCAGGGCCTGTCGGTCAGCATCAGCACCCCGGCCTTCCTCGGCGCCACGTTCCCGCCCACCCGCTGGCTGGCCTGGGTCACCTGCGCCGCCACCCTGATCATCCTGGTGCTGCTGGCCAATCTCGGCCGCAGCCGGATCGGCCGGTCCTGGCGCGCGGTGCGTGACGACGAGGTGGCGGCGTCGCTGGCCGGGCTGAACGTGGCCCGGCTGCAGATCCTCGCGTTCGTGGTCAGCGCCGCGTGCGCCGGGCTCGGCGGGGCGCTGCTGGCCGTGGTCTCCGGCATCGTGGCCCCGGGCGCCTACACGCTCACCCTGTCCATCGGCCTGCTCACCGGCGCGGTGCTCGGCGGGCTCGGCAGCCTGCTCGGCGCGGTGTGGGGGAGCCTGGTCCTGGTGCTGGTGCCCAGCTACCTCACCAACGTGGCCGCCAGCCACGGCCTGTCCGGCGCGGCGAGCTCCAGCATCCCGATCGCCGCCTACGGCATCGTCCTGATCATCGTCATGCTCGCCTTCCCGGCGGGCATCCAGGGCGGCCTGCGCCGCCTCTTCGGCCCCGCCGCGCCCGCCGCGGCCGTGCCCATCAACGCCTTGCGCCGGCAGGCCGGCCAGCGAACACCAGGAGGAAGGCACGACATGAGAAGATCACGTAAAGCGAACCTCGCCGCGGTGGCCGCCGTCGCGGCCGTCGCGATGCTGGCCGCCGCGTGCGGCTCGTCCGGCAGTTCGAGTCCCTCGTCGAGCAGCAGCGCGCTCACCGCCTCGGCGCCGGGCATCACGGCGAGCACGATCACGATCGGCAGCCACCAGCCGCTCACCGGCGTCGCCGCCCCCGGCTACGACGAGATCGCCCCGTCCTCCAATGCCTACTTCCAGTACGTCAACGCCCACGGCGGCATCTACGGCCGCAAGATCGTCTACAAGTTCCTGAACGACCAGTACGACCCGACCATCACCTCGACGGTCGTGCACCAGCTCGTGCTGCAGGACAACGTCTACGCGATCTTCGACGGGCTGGGCACGCCCACCCACCTGGCGGTCGCGCCGTACCTGAACGCCCAGAAGGTGCCCGACGTCTTCGTCGCCTCTGGCTGCGAGTGCTGGAACTCCCCGTCGACGTGGCCGTACACGTTCGGCTGGCAGACCGACTACATCCGCGAGGGCAAGATCCTCGGCGCGTACATCAAGCAGCACTTCCCGGGCAAGAAGATCGGCTACTTCTACCAGGACGACGAGTTCGGCATGGACGGCGTCAAGGGCCTGAACTACGAGATCCCGAAGTCGCAGGTCGTGGCCGCGGAGAGCTACAACCCGGCGGTGACCAACGTCGCGCCGCAGGTGACCGCGCTCAAGGCCGCCGGGGCCCAGATCGTCGTCTCGTTCTCGGTCCCGGCGTTCACCGCGCTGCTGCGGCTGAACAGCCTGAAGCTCAGCTTCAGCCCGCAGCTCGTGGTCAGCAGCGTCGGCTCCGACCCGATCACCCTGGCTGGGCTGCTGGAGTCGTTCGCCAAGCAGGGCGGCGCCACGGTGTCCGGCAACGCGCTGACCCAGGGCATCATCACCGACGGCTACCTGCCCTCGCTCGGGGACACCAGCAACAGCTGGATCAAGCTGCTCACGATGATCCACAGCAAGTACCTGAGCAAGTACCCGCTGGACGGCAACGTGGCCTACGGGATCGCGGTCGGCTACACGTTCGTCCAGGCCATGCTCAAGGCCGGGCGCAACCCGACCCGGCTGGACCTGGTCAACGCGATCAACGGCGGGCTGCCGCAGGGATTCTCGGTGGCGCCCTACGCCTACTCGTCCACCGATCACAACGGCATCACCGGCGCGTACATGGCCATCATCAAGAACGGCGCGCTGAGCCCGATCGGCCCGGTGCAGGTCACCGACACCAGCCCGACCGGGGCCATCACGACCTACACCGGCGGGCAGCCGGCCGCCCCGGCCAGCGGGATACCCTCGCCGTGACCGGCAGGGCCGGCCGTCGGCACGCCGCTGACGGCCGGCCCTCCCGCGGGCCCGCCCGGCCGCGCGGTGGTGCGTGCGGGATTCCAGAACGGAGTACAGCGCGTGACTGCCACCGCGAGCCGCAGGCCCGGAGCCGATAACCGGCCTCCGGCCGAGCGGCTACTGTCGGCGGCCGAGCGGCTGTTCGGCGAGCGCAGCTACCGGCGGACGACCGTGGCCGGCATCTGCGCCAGCGCGGGCATCGCCACCGGCAGCTTCTACGCGCACTTCCGGTCGAAGTCCGACATCTTCGCGGCCGTGGTCCGGCGGATCAACGCCGACCTGCGGGCCGCGATGGCCGCCGCGCTGGAGGCGGCCCCGGGCGACCAGCGGTCCCGGGAGCGGGTCGCCTTCGGCGCGTTCTTCGACATGCTGTCCCGGCGGCCGTGGATCGACCGCATCGTGCGCGAGTCGGAGTTCGTCGACCCCGGCCTGTTCCGGGAGTACTACGAGCGGCTCGCCCGGGGCTACGCACGCGGGGTCCGGCAGGCTCAGCTGGCCGGCGAGGTGGACGCCCGCTACGACCCCGAGGTGATCGCCTACCTGTACGCCGGGGTCGGCAACTTCATCGGCATGCGGTGGGCCGACTGGACCGCGGGCGGGCAGGTGCCGCCCGACGTGCTCGACGACGTGCTCGAGGTGCTGGCCCGAGGGCTCAGGCCGCGGGCCTGACCGGGGCCCCCGTATCGTCTCTGGCATGGCTGGCCCGCCCTTGCCGTACACCGGCACGATCCCGCGCCTGCTGGCCGCCGCCGCGGCCCGCGACCCGGACGGGACCTGGCTGCGCACCGACGACACCACGCTGACCTTCGCGGCGGCGGCGGCGCGGGTGGCGGGGGTCGCCGGGGCGCTGCGGTCGGCCGGGGTGCGGCGCGGCGACCTGGTGGTGGTGACGGCCCGCACCACCCCGCCGTACCTGATGTGCTGGCTGGCCCTGGCCGCGCTGGGCGCGGTGACGGTGCCGGTCAACCCGCGCAGCGCCCCCGCCGAGCTGGCCGGGATGGTACGGCAGGTCATGCCGCGGGCGCTGATCACCGACGCGGGCCTCGCCCCGCTCGCCGACGCCGCGCAGGTCCGCGACCTGCCCGAGCTCGGGGTGCTGGACTGCGGCGAGCTGATGTCCCCGGGCGCCGCCGGCGGCGCGGCGCCGGCCCGGCTGCCCGACGAGGCCGGGCCGGACGACCTCGCCGTGCTGATCCCGACGTCGGGCACGACCGGGCGGTCCAAGCTGGTCATGCAGACGCACCGGGCCTACACGATGGCCGGGGAGGGCTTCCCGTTCTGGATGGAGCTGACCGCCGCGGACCGGCTGATGACCTCGCTGCCGCTGTTTCACATCAACGCGCCCGCCTACTCGGTGATGGGCTCGCTGGCCTGCGGCGCCGGGCTGGTGCTGCTGCCGCGGTTCTCGGCCAGCGGGTTCCTCGGCGCCGCCCGCAGGCACGGGGCGACCGAGTTCAACGCGATCGGCGCGATGCTGGAGATCCTCATGCGCCAGCCGCCGCGCCCGGACGACGCCGACACCCCGCTGCGGCTGTGCTACGCCGGGCCGGCCCCGGAGCGGGAACGGCAGCTGGAGATGGAGCGCCGGTTCGGGATCAAGATCGTGGTGGGCTACGCGATGTCGGAGTCACCGTACGGCCTGATCTGGGCGCGGGGGACCCGGCCGTACGGGACGCTCGGCTCGGTCCGCCAGCATCCGGTGCTCGGTGAAGTGAACTCGGCGCGGGTGGCCGGAGCGGACGGACGGGTCCTCGGCCCGGGCGAGACCGGCGAGATGCAGCTGCGCAACCCGGTCGTCACCCGCGGCTACTGGGGGATGCCGGAGGAGACCGCGGCCCTGTTCGACGACGGGTGGCTGCGCACCGGTGACCTGGTCACCGTGGGCGCCGACGGGACGTACACGTTCGTCGGCCGGCAGAAGGAGGTGCTGCGCCGGCGCGGCGAGAACCTGTCACCGCTCGAGGTCGAGGAGGTGCTCGAGGCGCATCCCGCCGTGCTCGAGTGCGCCGTGGTCGGGGTGGAGTCCGAGCTGTCCGAGGAAGAGGTGAAGGCGTTCGTGGTGCCCGCCGGCGGCGCGAGCATCTCGTTTGACGATCTGCGGGCGTTCACCGCGGAGCGGCTCGCCGCCTTCAAGGTGCCGCGCTACTGGCAGGTGATCGCCGAGCTGCCGCGCACCCCGACGGCGCGGGTGGCCAAGCACCGGCTGCCCGCCGGCCACCAGCCCGGCGAGTACGACGCGGAGGCCTGAGCTTCAGTGGTGGACCGGCCCGATGACCCCGGCCGTGGCCAGGCCGTCGAGGATAAGCTGCACCGCGATCGCGGCGATGAGGAAGCCGAAGACCTTCTCGGTGACCAGCATGCGGTTCTCGTCCAGCTTGGCGCTGACCTTGTTGGCCCAGCGGAACACCACGACATCGATCAGCAACACGACCGCGAGAATGCCGATCGCTACCCCCAGCACGCTGACTGAATCCGCCTCGGCCGAGATGGTCACCAGCCCGACGATGCCCACCGGGTTCAGCAGGTAGGGCACGGCCAGGGGGAACTGGGCTAGCTGCATCGGGTCCTTGCCCTCGGTGCGCTGGCCGCCGTTCGGCTGCCCCAGCACCATCCCCACCGCGAGCACGAGCAAGATCACGCCGCCGGCGATCGACAGCGACCCGACCGAGAAGTGCAGCAGCGCCCGCAGCAACTCCCCGAGCACGATCAGCGCAACGGCCACGGTGGCCGCGGTGACCAGCATCTTCCGCAGCACGCGCCGGTTAGTGGCCGGGTCGAGGGAAGCGGTGATCTCCAGGAACGGCACGAGGGCCAGCTTGGGCCCGATGCCGATCAGCAGCACGAGGAAGGTGTCGATCGCGCCCTCGGCGGTGAGCGAGGTCTGATCCATCCGCCTAGTGTGCCCGGAGCTGGGAGTCCCTGGCCTGGTTAGTCTGAGCGAGGACACTGTTCACCGGGCAGGCAGCACGACTGGGGACCAGCATGGCTACTGGCACGCACTCCACCGGGACCGGGCCCGCCGGGGGCGACGACGCGGAAGGCGCGCCGTTTGCGTCGGCCTGGAGACGTCAGCACCTGACCGCGGATGAGCGCACGGCCCGGGGCCTGGCGGCCCGCAATCAGGCGCCAAGGTCGGGCCACGGGCGGTGGGAGCCCGCGCCGGGCCGCCCGGATCCGGTAGCCCTGCTCCAGGAGCAGGCGGAGAGCCGGGTCCCCATGCTGGTCCCGATCCGCTACGGGCGGATGCTGGCCTCGCCGTTCACGTTCTACCGCGGTGCCGCGCTGATCATGGCGTCCGACCTGGCCGCCACCCCCGTATCGGGGGTCACCGTGCAATTGTGCGGTGACGCGCACCTGTCGAACTTCGGCCTGTTCGGCTCGCCCGAGCGGAAGATGATTTTCGACATCAACGACTTCGATGAGACCCTGCCCGGCCCGTGGGAATGGGACGTCAAGCGCCTCGCGGCCAGTTTCGAGATCATGGGCCGCGATCGCGGCTTCGCCCCGGACGACCGCCGGGCCATCGTCATGGCCGGGGTCGCTGAGTACCGGGACCGGATGCGCCGGGCCGCCGGGATGGGGGGGCTGGACGCGTGGTATGACCACATGGAAGCCGGGATGCTGCTCGAGCTGGTCCGCAAGGAAGTCCGCGTCAAGCGGGTCAGCAAGGGCGAGGGCCAGGCGGTCCGGGACATGGTCGCCAAGGCGAGGACGCGCGACAGCACCCGCGTGCTCACCAAGCGAGCGGGCGAGATCGACGGTCAGCTGCGGATCGTCGCCGACCCGCCGGTCATCATCCCGATCGAGGATCTGGTCGAGCCGGGATCGGAATGGGAGGATCCCGCTCCGCTGATCAAGAAACTGCTCAGCAGCTACCGGCGCACACTCGGGCACCATCATCACCCGATCGAGGAGTACCGCTACGTCCACACGGCTTACAAGATGGTGGGCGTGGGCAGCGTCGGGACCCGCTGCTACATCATGCTGCTGCTGGGCCGCGACACGAGTGATCCGCTGTTCCTGCAGACCAAGGAGGCGCAAGCCTCGGTGCTCGAACGCTTCGCGGGCAAGAGCACCTACCCCCACCACGGCCAGCGCGTGGTAGCGGGGCAGCGGCTGATGCAGGCGGCGACCGATATCTTCCTGGGCTGGCAGCGCATGACCGGCGGCGACGGCGTGACCCGCGACTATTACGTGCGCCAGTTCCAGGACTGGAAGGGCAGCGCGGACGTGGACACCATGCTCGCGCCCGGGGCCATGCTGTACGCGCGCATCTGCGGGGCGACCCTGGCCCGGGCCCACGCCCGGTGGGGCGACCGGATCGCCATCGCCTCCTACCTCGGCAAGGGGAATGCCTTCGACCGGGCCATCGCGGCTTTCTCCGCCGCCTACGCCGACCAGAACGAGCGGGACTACGCCGCGTTCGCCGCCGCCGTCGACTCGGGACGGCTGGTCGCCCAGACCGGCGTGTAGCCGGCCGGCGGCCGGCCGTCTGCCGTCCCCGCGAGTGGTGCGCAGCCGTGTGAGCGCCGGATCGCCCGGCCGGGGCGGCGGTCAGGTGTCGACGCGCAGCGCGTCGAACACTCCCCGCAGCCGGTCCACCCGGTGCTCCAGCTGGTGCACGGACTCGGTGATGGCGGGATCGGGCATGGCGGCGGCCTGGCCGGACAGGACCGTCACCATGTCCTCGACCGCGGCCAGCCGCGCCGACAGCTCGGCGAGCACCGGGTCCGCGCCCGACCGCGCCGCCTCGACGGCGGCCAGCGAATCGCCCAGCTGGGCCCGCAGCATCGCCGCCTGATCGCTGAGCTGCCGGTTCTTGGTGTACAGGTCGACGAAGACCGACACCTTGGCGCGCAGCACCCAGGGGTCGAAGGGCTTGGCGATGTAATCCACGGCACCGGCCGAGTAACTCCGGAACGCATAGTCCGGCTCGGCATTGCGTGCGGTCAGGAAGATGATCGGCACGTCGCGGGTCTTGGGCCGGCGCTTGATGTGGGCGGCCGTCTCGAAGCCGTCCATGCCGGGCATGAGCACGTCGAGCAGGATGACCGCGAACTCGTCGCTGAGGAGGGCCTTGAGGGCGGCATCACCGGAACGCGCCGACACCAGGACCTGGTTCAGCGAGCTGAGAATGGCCTCGAGCGCGACGAGGTTCTCGGCGCGGTCGTCGACCAGAAGGATCTTGGCCTTCTCTGCCACCTGGGTGCTCCTAGCGCGAGTTGGCCGCGACGCGTAAGCTGCCCCGCCCGCTGCTGCGCCGCAGCCAGTGCCGCATCAGCTGCAGCAAGTGATCGGTCTCCACCGGCTTGGGGAAATAGTCGGACGCGCCGGCCCTGATGCTCTTCTCCCGGTCACCCTTCATCGCCTTGGCGGTCAGCGCGATGATCGGCAGGTCGGCGAACTGCGGCATCTTCCTGATCGCCCGCATGGTCGCGTTCCCGTCGAGTTCCGGCATCATGACGTCCATCAGCACCAGCGAAATGTCCTCATTGCGTTCTAGTGACTCTATCCCGGTCCGGCCGTTCTCGGCGTAGAGCACCTCGGCGCCGCACCGTTCGAAGACGCCGGTGAGGGCGAAGACGCTGCGCGCGTCGTCGTCGACGATGAGGATCCTGGCCCCGTTCAGCGGATCCTGATCGCCGTCGCCGCTCTCGCCGGACGCCTGGCCGGGGACGAGGTCGCCGGCCAGGCGCTCCCGCGCAGCAAGCAGGGCGTCGCCCCGCGCGGCGACCGGGTCGGCCGCGGCGCCCGGCGCGATCCTGGCCGGCAGGTAGAGGGTGAACGTGCTGCCCTTGCCGAGGCGGCTGGACACGCGGATCTCCCCGCCGAGCAGCCGGGCGATGTCGCGGCTGATGGACAGGCCCAGACCGGTTCCGCCGTAGCGGCGGCTAGTGGTCCCGTCGGCCTGGCTGAACGCGTCGAAGATCGTGGCGAGCTTCGGCTTGGCGATGCCCACGCCGGTGTCCGACACCGCGAACGCGATGACGTCAGCGGCGCCGCTGAGCGCGCCGGCGAACTCCACCTCGCCCGCCACGGCGATCGTCAGCCGGACCTCGCCGGCCGAGGTGAACTTGACGGCGTTGGACAGCAGGTTGCGCACGATCTGCTCGAGGCGCTGCTCGTCGACGTACAGCTGTTCCGGGGTGCCCGGCCGCACCTCGATGCCGAAGCCCAGGCCCTTGTCCTCGGCCATCGGCCGGAACGTCGCGTCGACGTAGTCGACGAGCGCCCCGAGGCGCAGGTTGGCCGGGGTGACATCCATCTTGCCCGCCTCGACCTTGGACAGGTCCAGGATGTCGTTGATCAGCTGCAGCAGGTCCGAGCCGGCCGCGTGGATGGTCCGGGCGAACTCCACCTGCTGGCCGGTGAGGTTGCCGTCCTGGTTCTCGGCGAGCAGCTTGGCCAGGACCAGCAGGCTGTTCAGCGGGGTCCGCAGCTCGTGCGACATGTTGGCCAGGAAGTCCGACTTGTACCGGGAGGAGATCGCGAGCTGCTGGGCGCGTTCTTCCAGCGTCTGCCGGGCCTGCTCGATCTGGCGGTTCTGCACCTCGATGGCGCTGTTCTGCTTGGCCAGCAGCGCGGCCTTGTCCTCGAGTTCCGCGTTGGACCGGCGCAGCTCGGCCTGCTGACGCTGCAGCTCGACCGAGCGGTCCTGCAGCTGCGAGGTGAGCCGCTGCGACTCGCCCAGCAGCGCCTCGGTCCGCGAGGTGGCCATGATCGTGTTGATGGCGACGCCGATGGTCCCGACGAACTGGTCGAAGAAGGCCAGGTGCACGTCGCTGAACCGGGTCAGCGAGGCCAGCTCCAGCACGCCGAGCACCTGATCCTCGAACAGGATCGGCAGCACCGCCACGCTCACCGGCGCGGCCTCGCCGAGCCCGGAACCGACCTTGATGTACCCGGCTGGCACGTCGGTGATCAGGATCCGCCTGCGCTCGACGGCCGCCTGGCCGGCCAGTCCCTCGCCCGCCTCGAAGCTGGTCAGCCCGCCTTTCACGAACCCATAGGTGGCGATGCGGGTGAACTCCTGCCGGTCGCTGCGCGGGCCGGCCGCGTCGGTGGCCAGGTAGACGGCGCCGTACTGGGCGGACGTCAGGGGGGTCAGCTCACCCAGGATCAGCCGGGCCAGCTCGAGCAGGTCAGGGTGCCCCTGCATCAGCCCGGCGATCCGGGCCAGGTTGGTCTTCAGCCAGTCCTGCTCCTGGTTGGCCAGGGTCGTCTCGCGCAGGTTGGCGACCATCAGGTTGACGTTGTCCTTGAGCTCCGCGACCTCGCCGCGCGCCTCGACCTCGACGGACTGGCTCAGGTCCCCCTCGGCGACCGCGCTGGCGACCCCCGCGATCGCGCGGACCTGCGTGGTGAGGTTGCTCGCGAGCTCGTTGACGCTCTCGGTCAGGCGCTTCCAGGTGCCCGACACGTCACGCACCTCGGCCTGGCCGCCGAGCCGGCCCTCGCTGCCGACCTCGCGGGCGACCCGGGTCACCTCGGATGCGAACGCGGAAAGCTGGTCGACCATGGTGTTGAGCGTGGTCTTGAGCTCGAGGATCTCGCCGCGCGCGTTCACGTCGATCTTCTTGGACAGGTCGCCGTTGGCGACCGCGGTCGCGACCTGGGCGATGTTGCGGACCTGGCCGGTCAGGTTTCCGGCCATGCCGTTGACGTTGTCGGTGAGGTCCCTCCAGACCCCGGACACGCCGCGGACGTAGGCCTGGCCGCCGAGCCGGCCCTCGGTGCCGACCTCGCGGGCGACCCGGGTCACCTCGTCGGCGAACGCCGACAGCAGGTCGACCATGGTGTTGATGGTCGTCTTGAGTTCCAGGATCTCGCCGCGCGCGTCGACGTCGATCTTCTTGGTGAGGTCGCCGTTGGCGACCGCGGTAGTGACCTGGGCGATGTTGCGGACCTGGCCGGTCAGGTTCCCGGCCATGAAGTTGACGTTGTCGGTGAGGTCCTTCCACACCCCGGACACGCCGCGGACGTAGGCCTGGCCGCCGAGCCGGCCCTCGGTGCCGACCTCGCGGGCGACCCGGGTCACCTCGTCGGCGAACGCCGACAGCTGGTCGACCATGGTATTGAGCGTGGTCTTGAGTTCCAGGATCTCGCCGCGCGCGTCGACGTCGATCTTCTTGGACAGGTCGCCGTTGGCCACCGCGGTCGCGACCTGGGCGATGTTGCGGACCTGGCCGGTCAGGTTCCCGGCCATCACGTTGACGTTGTCGGTGAGGTCCTTCCACACCCCGGACACGCCGCGGACCTGGGCCTGGCCGCCGAGCCGGCCCTCGGTGCCGACCTCGCGGGCCACCCGGGTCACCTCGTCCGCGAACGCTGACAGCTGGTCGACCAGCATGTTCACCGTCTGCTTGAGCTGCACCATCTCGCCGGTCGCCTCGACCGTCACCTTGCGGGTGAGGTCGCCGCGGGCCACCGCGGTGGTGATCTGCGCGATGTCACGCACCTGGGCCGCGCTCTGGGCGACCTCGGAGATTACCGCGGCGAGCTGGCCGCCGACCTGGTCGGCGAGCTGGAGGATCTCGGCCAGTACCGGGTCAGTGGCGTCATAGACGTCGTCGGCCGCCTCGCCGCGCGGGCGGAAGTCGCCCCGGGCGAAGGCGGCCAGCCGGGCGCGGATCGGCTCGAGGTCCGCGTCGCTGTACCGGGCGGGCGCCCCGTTACCGCCGCTGGCGGCGCGGGTGTCCGTGCCGTTATTCTGCCGTGCTCCGTTCTCCTGCGTGACGCGAGAGCCGGCCGTAGCCTCGGTCATCGCTGTCCTCTCCTCAGCTCATGTGCCCACAGGACCCGGCCTGGCCGCCGCGGGATTGGACTGCGCTTCCCCGATGTGCCAATGTCTCGAGTCTGCCACGATGGGAGGGGAGCCAGCTGCAAACTGAAGCGTTTGCGCCGGGAAGGCATGTGGAGAAACACCAGGACCTCGTCGCTGCCGCGGATTTTGCTCCTGAGCCGGCCGCGGTAGCCGCCGCTCGTTGCTTTGTCCGGGAGACTCTGATCTCGTGGGGTTTGTCCGGCAGCGATGGCCGGCTGACCGACGCGGTGCTGCTGGCCAGCGAGCTCGTCACCAACGCGATCGTGCACGCCGGGACGCCGGTGCAGCTGACCTGCCGGATGAGCGGAGCGACGGTGGAGGTGTCGGTCCTGGACCGGCATCCGGCGCGCGTCATCCCGGACCCGCCGGGCGCCACCGCCGACGTGGACCGGCTGAGCGGCCGCGGGCTGCTGCTGCCTGCGGCGCTCTCCTCGTCGTGGGGGGTGACCTACGCGGCCGCGGCCAAGATGATCTGGTTCCGGCTGGGGCCGGACGCTACCCCCGCCGACCACGCCGCGACCGTCATCACCGAGTCCCTGGCCTGCGCCGACCGCCCGGGCGACGCCGGCCTGGCCGCGGCCGGTCCGGGCGCGAGCCGGGATCTCCTCCAGCTCGGCTACGACGAGCTGCTCGGTCATGCGGTCACGCAGGCCCGGGAGGCGGTCGCCGCCGACGCCGCGTACGCGCTGATCGCCGACGAGGACGGCGAGCTGAAGATGCGCGCCGCCGCCGGCCGCGGCGCGCCCCGCCTGGCGGTGGGCGAGGCGGGCGCGGATTCGGCCGGAATGAGCACGTTCCTCGATCTGTACAACCAGTTCGCCGCGGGCGGAGCCGACCTCGCCCAGGTGCAGAATGAGCCGCTTCGTACCCTTCTGACCGTTCCGTTCCAGGCCGAGGGACGGGTGACCGGCATGCTCGCCGTGGCCGCGGCCGAACCGGACCGGTTCACCGAGGCCGACCTGGCCCGGGTGCAGCAGGTGGCCGACCAGGTGGCGGTGCCGCTGGAGCGGGCCAGGCTGACCGAGCACGACCGGGTCCGGCGGGCCAGGCTCAGCTTCCTGGCCGAGGCCAGTGACCTGCTGGCCGGCAGCCTGGACCAGGAGAAGACCATCGCGCTGGCCGCGCAGCTGGTGGTGCCACGGCTCGCGGCCTGGTGCGCCGCCCTGGTGCCGGATGACGACGGCACGCTCTGGCCCGCGTACGTCTGGCACGCGGATGAGTCGCTGGTTGACACGCTGACCTGCCTGCTCAACGAGAGCCCCGGGCCCGAGGTGGCGCCCGGCGAGGGCGCCCGGCAGTGGTCGCTGACGGTCCCGGCGGCCGGGCCTGCGACCGGGCCGCGGCCGGGCTGGCCGCCGACCCGGCGTGGTGCTTTCCGCTGGTAGCGCGCGACCGCAGCCTCGGGGTCTTCGTGATCGGCCGGCCGCGCGAGGGGGCGCTGGCCCGCGAGGCCGTGGAAGTAGCCGAGGACCTGACCCGGCGGGTGGCCCTGGCCCTCGACAACGCCCGGCTCTACTCGGAGCAGCGGCAGGCGACCAACGCGCTGCAGCGCAGCCTGCTGCCACCGGAGCTACCGGACATTCCCGGCATCGAGCTGGCCGCCGGGTACGAGGCGGCGGGTGAGGGAAACGAGGTCGGAGGCGACTTTTACGACGTGTTCGAGGCGACGCCGGGCCGCTGGCGGTTCGCCATCGGCGACGTCTGCGGCAAGGGTCCCGAGGCCGCGGCCGTGACCGGCCTGACCCGGCACGCGCTGCGCATCCTGGCCCGGGAGGGCCACGACGTGCCCACGGTGCTCGAGCGGCTCAATGCGCTGATCGTCGATGAGGGCAGCCGGGCCCGGTTCATCACGCTCATCCACGGTGAGCTCGTCCCGGCGTCCGGCCCCGGCGACGCGACGGCGGTCTCGCTGGTGTGCGCCGGTCATCCGCCGCCGCTGGTGCTGCGCGCGGGCGGGGGCGTGGAGGCCGGGGCCCCGTCACAGCCGCTGCTCGGCGTGCTGGACGGCGTCACGTTCGAGCAGAGCACCATTCAGCTGCTCGGGGGTGACGTGCTGCTGTGCGTCACCGACGGGGTGACCGAACGCCGGTCCGGGGACCGGCTGCTGGATGACGATGACGGCCTGCGGAAGTTGCTCGCCGGATGCTCGGACCTGAACGCGGGCTCGGTCGTGGCCAGGATCCAGCGCGCGGTGCGCGAGTTCGGGTCCGAGCCGCCCGCTGATGACCTGGCCCTGCTGGTATTGCGCGGGGTGTAGGCGGGACACCCTGTGACAATGGCGTCGCAGGCGATGCGACATTAGCGCGAAGTACTTCCCCATCCGGCGCATCCTCTGGTAAGAACAAAATGTAGCTGTGTTGCCATGCTGGGGAGGGGGGTGGCACGGTATGCCTTCGGCAGTGCTGGCCGACGCCGGCGTGGAGGCACTCGCGGAGCTGTTCCCGGGCTGGCGGATCTGGACCGACCCGGAGACCGGCTGGCATGCCTGCCGCCGGGGCGGATTCATCCAGAACTACCACCAGGGCGCGCCGGCGTTCTCGGTGCACGCGGCGACCGCGGGTGAGCTGGCTGGCCAGCTGCGCTGGCAGGAGGCCGCGGAGGCGCACGCGCCGTTCGGCTGCTCGAGCCGGTAGCTACCGGGGGACAGCCATTTACTAAGGCCGGTCGTAAATGTGCCCGCTTTCATGATCCCGGAGCAACAAGCGAAAATTTGCGCTTAATGCCCCGGGATCACGAAAAATGCTAGCTAGATGGGGAAAAACAAGTTAAGGAAGCGCTCCGCGAGGTCCATATCGCCGCGCACCGTGCCGGAGTTGCTGCGGCCGAACGTGGTCAGCACCAGGCTCCCGGCGTCGAAATCGAGCACCGCGGGAAGGTCGTCGACCGGGCCCGGCTCATACTGCATGCCCTGATCGCTGATGGAGATCCGGTACTCGCCGGCGTTGCGGCCGGTGACCCGGGCGCCGATCGTGAACGGGCTGAGGTCGGCATCCGGCTTGATCGTCGACTGCCAGAGCACGAACATGAACGGGACCAGCAGGTCGGCGGCGTCGCCGGACATGCCATGCGCCTGGCCCAGGCCCTGGCGGATGTCCCACGAGTGCACTCCGTAGTCCATGAGCTGGCCCGCGGCGTAGAAGAAGGCCGGCAGCGGCCCCATGTAGAAGTGCGGGACCATGAGGCCGGTCCACTCCTGCGCGCTCAGCGGCTCGAGGATGCCGATCATCTTGTCCAGGTCGGTCCGGACCCGGTCCATGGTCTCCTGCTGGGAC
The DNA here is from genome assembly GCA_963749145.1 of uncultured Actinomycetota bacterium. GTDB lineage: Bacteria > Actinomycetota > Actinomycetes > Streptosporangiales > Streptosporangiaceae > JASHPR01. Next base: position 336,844 of record CAVVLN010000001.1, read on the forward strand.
AGCTCGCCGAAGCCCTTAGCCTGCTCGCCCGCCCGCTCGTGCATGCCGGGCAGCCCGTACGCCCCCGGGGACTCGGCGCCGCTGCGGGCGGTCTCGAAGGCGGCGAAGTAGCCCTCGGTAGTGTCGATGAGGTGGCCGACGACGTCCTTGACCTTCCAGTTCTCGCAGGCCGTCTGGGCGTTCCAGGCCCCGGGCCGCTCGGCCAGCTCGAACAGCCGCTCCGCCTCGTCACGGACAACGCGGAGGATGGTGTCCTTGCCCTCGTACGACGTCGCATCCCATTCGGTCACTGCCGCGCACCCCTCTCTGGGTGATCTTCACGGTTGCTCTGGAGGAAAACCTGGGCGGGCAAGGACCAGACCCGCCGCAGCGGCGCCCGCAGTACGAAGCTCAGCGCAGCTACGTCGCGCTTGTCAATGTCTCGGCGGGCGGACCCGGCCGGCTCGTCAGCCCAGCGAGCTGTCGGCCGGCCGCAGGCCGACCAGGGCGGCGCCGTAGCGCATCGAGACCAGCTGCCCGATCGCCGGGTGGGCGCCGAGCGGCGGGGCGGTCAGCGCCCCGATCGCCGCGCTGACCGCGTCGAGTTCGCGGGGATCGCTCTCGGGCCCGATGACGCACGGGGCGATGGCCACCCGCGAGGCGCCCATGGCCCGCAGCCGCTCCACCCCGGACGCGATGCCCTGCGGGTCGTCGATGGACGCGTGCACGGCCGGGGCGGCCAGCCGGCCGGCCAGCAAGACCGCGGCCACGCCGGCCGCGCGGACCGCGTCGTCGCCGCGGTCGGCCAGCACCAGGACGCCGTTCGCGGCGGTGCTGATGCTCAGCCCGCGGGCGCGGCTCTCGCGGGCCAGGCCCACCTGGGCCAGGCGCGCGTGCAGGGCCTCCGCGAGCAGCGGGTGCGGGCCGAGGTGCTCGGCCACCACGACATCGGCGGTCGCGGAGCCGATCGCCTGGGCCAGGGCGGCGTCGGCCCGGGGATGCGGGCCGGCCAGCAGCGGGACGACGACGGCCAGGGCGAGCCAGGGCCCGCTGGCGAGGTCGGCCAGCGCGTCGTCGAGACGGCGCTCACGGCCCTCGAGGTAAGCCACCTGGACGTCGGCGCCCTGGCAGGACAGCCGGGCCGCCGCGGCGATCTCTTCGGCGACCCCGTCGCTCGCGGCGCTGGCGCTGCCCGGCACGGCCAGCACGAGCGTCGGCGCGTTCGAGGGCAGGGTGAGCCGGTGCGGGCTGCGGTGGCGGCCCGACCGCCGGGTGCGGACGGTGCGGCGGGGCAGCGCCTCCTGGTCGGGGAACGGCTCACCGCGCTGAGGCGGCGGGTCCCCGCGCTGGGGCAGGGGCTGGCCGCGCTGGGGCAGCGGGTCCCCGCGCTGGGGCAGGGGCTGACCGCGCTGCGGCAGCGGGTCGCGCGGTGGCAGTGTCTCCCCGCGCCGGGGCAGCGGGTCGCGCTGGGGCAGTGACTCCCCGCGCCGGGGCAGCGGGCTTTCGCCGCCCGGCAGCGAGTCTCCGCGCCGGGGCGGCAGGTCCGCAGCCTGGCTAGGGTCGGTCACGCTGCCGTATCGTATTCTGGATTCAATAGGCATGATCGTCGTTCTCTGATGTTCGATCCAGAAACAGCCCCCGTTGGCTGTCGCGCTGGATCTTGAGCGACACTGTCCCGCGCCGGTCTGGCCGGCGCCTGCCCATTCATCGTAGGCCTCGCATCGGACACTGGTGGACTGGCGTGGGCCGCTAGCGGGCAGTACGGCGGTTAGGCGAGACTTGGTGACGCCGCCTGCTGTTGCCGGACCCGTGGCGGCCAGCCAGGTAGGGGTTGTCATGTCCGGTTGGTATCAGCAGCAGATCGTGCATACGGGGCGGCTGCCGCTGTTCTGCTTCTTCGTGGCCTTCGTGCTCGGCTTCGGTTTCATCCGCCTGTCGGTCCGGCTTATCCGGGCCCAGGTCCGGTGGTGGCCCGGCAACGTGGTGACCGGGGCGGTGCACGTTCACCACATGGTGTTCGGCGTGGTGTTCATGGGCGTCGGCGGCGTGGCCGAACTCGCGGCGCCGGTGTACTCCCTGGGCTGGCGGTCCGCCGCGGCGGCGGTGTTCGGCCTCGGCACCGCGCTGGTGCTCGACGAGTTCGCGCTGATCCTGCACCTGCGCGACGTGTACTGGAGCAACGAGGGGCGGGTGTCGATCGACGCCGTGTTCGTGGCCGGCGGGGTGACCGCGCTGCTGCTGATGGGGATCACCCCGGTCGGGGTGAAGAACGTGGCCGACTACCAGCGCCTGCTGCCGGTGACCCCGGGCGCGGTGGCCACGCTCCACCTGGCCGCGGCGGCGCTGTTCCTGCTCGCGGCGGTCACGCTGCTGAAGGGCAAGATCTGGACCGGGCTGTTCGGGCTGTTCGTGCCGGTGGTGTACATCGCGGGCGCCCTCCGGCTGGCCCGGCCCGGCTCGCCCTGGGCCCGCTGGCGGTACCGGGACCGGCCGGCCAAGCTGGCCCGGGCCGGCCGCCGGGAGGAGCGCCTGCGGCAGCCGGTGATCCGCGCCAAGATCCGGATCCAGGACCTGCTCAGCGGCCATCACGATCAGCCTGCCCTGGCCTGGGAGCGACCGGCCGGGCCGGGCCCGCGGGCCGAACGGGCGGATGAGGCGCTCGACGACGCCCCCTGAGCCCGCCCCCCGCCCCCCGGGCTTAGCCGATCCAGGTGGACTGCAGCGCCCGGTAGATGTTCCCGCCGATGACCGCGCGCACCTCGTCGTCGCCGAAGCCGTGGCGGACCAGCCAGCCGATGATGTTGGCGAAGTTCTCGGTGGGGTTCTCCAGCCCGTCGACGTACGGGACGCGCTCGAACGCCGGGCCACGGGTGACCCGGGCGATGCCGAGCATGTCGGCGAAGATCCGGTGCAGGGCCACGTGATCCCCGTAGAGCGTGTCGGGCCCGAACGCCACGTGGTCGATGCCGACCAGGTCGACGCAGTAGCGGAAGTGGTCCATGACCGACTCGATCGAGTGCCGCGGGTGCGCGGCCGACAGCGTGGTGTGCGGCGCGGCCGACATCCCGATCACGCCGCCGGTGGCGGCGATCGCCCGCAGCACGACGTCGGGCTTCATCCGGGCGGTGTCCCAGACCGCCCGCGCGCCCGCGTGGGTCATCAGCACCGGCCGGTCGCTGCGCTCGCACACGTCCAGGGCGGTGCGGTCCGACGAGTGGGAGACGTCGATGGCCAGGCCGAGCTGGTTCATCCGGGTGACGGCCCGGTGGCCGAGGCCGGTCAGCCCGCCGTCACGTTCCTCGGCCAGCCCGCTGCCGAGCGCGTTGGCGTCGGAGTAGGCGATCCCGATCTGCCGCAGGCCCAGCCCGTACAGCACGTCGAGGCGGTCGATCTCGTTCTCGATCGGCGTGGCCGCCTCGAGCCCGAAGACCAGGCCGACCCGGCCCGAGCGTTTCGCCTCGTCGATGTCGGCCACCGTGCGGATCACCATCGCCCCGCTCTGGTGCGCGAGGTCGGCCTGGCGCATCCCCAGGTCGGTGATGATGTCGTCCCAGCGCCACGGGGCGTGCCCGGTGACGCAGGCGGTGCCGTCCATCATGTTGTCGAACACGACGGTCATCCCGGAGGCGGCCAGCCCGGCGTACGCGGCGTGCTGGCGCCCGGTGCGGTAGTAGTCCGGGGTCTGCTCCATCCGCAGCGGGAAGCGGACGGGATGGTCGTGCAGGCTGATGACGACGCTGTCGCGCCGCAGCCGCCGGGCCCGCTGCTCCTCCTCCGGGCTCAGGCCCGCCGCGTAGGCGGGCACCCGGCCGAACTCGGGGGCCAGCTCGATCGCGGGAAAGTCCGCCCCCGGGGTGAGGTACGGGTAGGCGCGGGGCTCGTCAGTCATGGCCGCCGGCCCCTCCCGCCGGGGCCAGGCGGTGCGGCCCGCCGGCCAGCAGCCGCCACAGCTGCTCCCAGGCCCGCATCCCCTCGCGCAGCCGGCGGATGCGCATGAACTCGTTGGGCGCGTGCAGCTTCTCGTCGGCGGTGGAGAACGAGAAGAACAGCGTCTTCACCCCGAGCACCTCCTCGAACAGGGCCGTCGCCGGCAGCGTGCCCGGAATGCAGGCCTCGAGCACGGGCTGGCCGGGATACACCGCCTCGAGCGCGGCCGTGGCGGCGCGGATGGCGGGGTGCCCAGGGGGGATCGTGTAGGCGGGCACCCGCGCCTCGTCGGCGCGCACCGTGACCCGCACGCCCGGCGCGGGCTGCGCGGCGACATGATCGGTGATGGCCCCGATCACCCGGCCCGGATCCTGGCCCGGGACCAGGCGGCAGGACACGTGCGCCACCGCGGTGTGCGGGATGACCGTGTACTTCCCGCCGCCCTGCATGCCGTTGACCTCGAGCGTCGGCCGCTCCCAGAGGCGTTCCAGCGTGCTGTAGCCGGCCTCGCCGTGGCCCTGGCCGAGGCCGAGAGCGCCGAGGAACTCCGCCTCGTCGAAACCGATGGCGGCGATCTCGGCCCGGCGCTGCGGGCTCAGGGCCGGAATGCCGTCGTAGAAGCCGTCTACCGCGATCGTCCCGTCCGGGCGGTGCAGGCTGGCCACGATCTGGCTCAGCGCGTGCAGCGGGTTGGCGACCGTCCCGCCGTAGCGCCCCGAGTGCAGGTCGGTGTCCGCCCCCTCGACGACGATGTCCATCGAGACCAGGCCCTTGGACGCCACCGACACCGACGGCTCGGTCGGCCGCCACATCGCCCCGTCGGCCGAGATCACCAGGTCGGCCGCGAGGTCGGCGGCGTGCGCACGGACGAACGACGGCAGGTGCGGGCTGCCGATCTCCTCCTCGCCCTCGAACAGGAACTTCACGTTGAGCGGGAGGCGGCCCTCCTGGGCCAGGAAGGCCTGCGCGACCTTGAGCACGATGTAGACCGGCCCCTTGTCGTCCGTTGCGCCCCGGCCCCGGATGACGTCCCCGTCCACGGTCAGCTCGAACGGGGGAGTGATCCACTCGGCCGCCGCGCCGGTCGGCTGCACGTCGTAATGCCCGTACACCAGGATGGTCGGCGCGCCGCCGGCGCCGAGCCAGTCACCGCGCACCACCGGGTGGCCGTCGGTCTCGACCACGCGGCCGCCGGCGAACGCGAGCTGGCGGGCGAGCCACTGCGCGGCCGCGCGCATCGTCTCGGGGGCAGCGTCCCGGCTGACGCTCGGCACCGCGACGTACTCGCTGAGCTCGCGCAGGTAGCCGGCGTCGCCGGGGTCAAAGGAGAGCACTGCCGCCGTCAATCGCGATGACCTGCCCGGTGACCCAGGCGGATCGCTCCGACACGAAGAACTGCACCCCGTTGGCGATGTCCTCCGGGTCGCCCAGCCGCCGGGTGGCGATGCCGGCGATCAGGGCCCGCTGGCCCTCCTCGCCGTAGCTCTCCCACTGCCGCTCGGTGGTCGGGTTGGACCGGATGAAGCCCGGCGCGATGCAGTTGACCGTGATCCCGAACGGCCCGAGCTCCCTCGCCATCTGCCGGGTGAACCCGATCTGGCCGGCCTTGGCGCTGGTGTAGGCCTGGATCCCGGTCTTGCTGACGGTCAGGCCGGCCGCGGACGAGATGTTGACGATGCGGCCCCAGCCGCGTTCCTTCATGCCCGGCACGGCCGCCCGGGTGCACAGGAACGCGCTGGTCAGGTTGGCGTTGACGACCGCCATCCAGTCGGCGGGGGAGACGTGCTCGACCGGGTGGCCGACCTGCCCGCAGACGCCCCCGGCGCAGTTGACCAGGATGTCGGTGTAGCCCACCCCGGCGAAGAAGTCCTCGACCGCCGCGGGGTCGGTCACGTCGACGTCGTCCTTGTCGACGCCGTGCACCGACGCCCCGTCACGGCGCAGCGCCTCGGCGATCGCGGCGCCGATGCCGTGCGCGGTGCCGGTCACCACCGCGGCCTTGCGGCGGCGGTCCGCGCTCACCGGACCCAGCCGTTCTCGAGCAGCGACCGCACCTCGGCCACGCCCGCGTCCCAGACGACCTGCATGTCGGGATCGGGCCGGGCATAGGCGCCGCCCAGCATGCCGTCCGGGGCCGCGGCCCGCACCTGCCCCGGGTCCAGCTGCCCGACCAGCTCCCGGGGGATCACCGGCTTCGGCTCCGACGGCAGGTCGACCCCGGCCACCCGGGTCCACGCGAAGTTCTCCACCCAGCCTCCGTGCATCTGATCGCGGTCGAACTGGTCGGCGGCGGCCGTCGTCTGCGGCGCGTTGTACCAGCTGTGGAACAGCACTTGCACCCGCTCGGGCCGGGGCTGGCAGATCCATTCCCGGATGAAGCCGGTGACCGGCGCGTTGCCGCCGTGCCCGTTGACGACGGCGATGCGGCGGAAGCCCTGGGCGGCCAGGCCGTCGAGCAGGTCCCGCAGCACCTCGATGTAGGTCGTGATGCGCAGGCTCATGCTGCCGGGAAACGCGGCGAAGTACGGGGCCATGCCGAACGGGAGGGCCGGCAGCACCGGGATGCCGAGCGGCCCGGCCGCCTCGGCCGCGACCCGCTCGGCCAGGATGGCGTCGGTCCCCAGGGAGAGGTAGCCGTGCTGCTCGGTCGAGCCGGTCGGCAGCACCACCCGGTCGTCCCGGCGCAGGTACTCCTCGATCTGCATCCAGTTCGCGTCGAACACTCGCACTAGCGGCCCCCGGAGTTCTCGCCGGTCAGGGAATCCCCTTCTCGCAGGTCAGGGATCTGTCGGATGATAACGCACCGCGCGTTACCCGCCGCTACCCGCCCGCACCCGGCCATTCCCCGACATCCAGCCTTGACCTAAAGAAATCAACAGTCGTAGACTTCAACATGTGTTGAGTTAGCCAGGCGGGGCTAGTTAACGGGGGATCCAGTCAGCGGGGATCCAGCCAGGCGGGATTAGCCAGGCGGGGAGGCGCGCATGTGGGCGATGGTGGCCAAGGAGTTCCGCCAGCTGCGGCGGGACCGGCGGACCGTGGCGATGATGATCGTCCTCCCGGTCCTGCTGCTGGTGGTGTTCGGCTACGCGGCCAGCTTCAACGTGAACACGATCCCGACCGTGGTGGTCGGCCCGGAGGCCGCGCAGGCGGCCGCCCGGCTGCACGCCCCGTTCGACGTGACCGAGATCGACGCCACGGCCGGCCGGGCCACCGCGCAGTCCCGGCTGCAGGACGGCCAGGCGATCGTCGCGGTCGTGACCGGCGCGCCGGGCGTCCGGGTGCTGATGGACGGGTCGCAGCTGCTGTCGGTGCTCACCGCCGAGGGCGCGCTGGCGAAGATGCTGCCCGGCGCGGCCGCGGGCGGGGCCGCCCCGCCGGTCAGCGTGCAGATCCTCTACAACCCCCGGCTCACCACCTCGTGGGTGATGGTCCCGGGCCTGGCCGGCCTGATCCTGGTCTTCATCGGCACGCTCATCACCAGCCTCGGCGTGGTCCGGGAGCGGCAGACCGGCACGATCGAGCAGCTGGCCGTGATGCCGCTGCGGGCCCGGGACGTGATCGCGGGCAAGATCGCCCCGTACCTGATGGTCGCCGCGGTCGACCTGGTACTGATCATCCTGGTCGGGATGGCCGTGTTCCACGTGCCGTTCACCGGCAACGTCGGCACGTTCGCGCTCGGGGCCGCCTTGTTCCTGCTGGTCACCCTGGGCATCGGCGTGCTGATCTCGACCGTGTCGCAGAATCAGGGGCAGGCCATCCAGCTCGCGTTCATGATCATGCTGCCCCAGGTGCTGCTGTCCGGGCTGATCTTCCCGGTGGCGTCGATGGCGGCGGGCGTGCGCTGGATCTCCTACGTGCTGCCGCTCACGTACTTCATCCAGATCAGCCGGGGCGTGATGCTGAAGGCGACGCCGATCACCGCGCTGTGGCAGCCGCTCGGGCTGCTCGCCGCGCTGGCCGTGATCGTGCTCGGCCTGGCCATCGTCCGGTTCCGGCGCGACCTGGCCCCGAGCGGCCGGGGCCGCGGCGGCGCCCGGGGCGGCGAGGCCCGCGTCGGGGAGTCGGTCGCGGCATGACCTGGGGGCTGCGCGACGTGCGGGTCAGCTTCGGCCCGCGGCTGGCGCTGGACGCGGTGACCGTGCCGGTCGACCCGTCCCGGGTCACGGTCGTCGTCGGCGGGGACGGGGCCGGAAGTCGACCTGCCTGCGGGCCCTGGTCGGGCTGGTCGAGCCCGGGGCCGGGACCGTGCGCCGCCCGGCCAAGGAGCGCACCGGGTACGTGCCGGCCACCGCCGGGCTGTACACCGACCTCACCGTGCAGGAGAACCTCGACTTCTGGGCCGGGGCCTACCGGCTGCCCGCCGCCCGGCGCGCCCGCCGGGAGGCCGAGATCCTCGAGCGCACCGGCCTGGCCGGCGTCCGGGACCGGCTCGGCGGGCAGCTGTCCGGCGGCATGCAGCGCAAGCTGGCCGTCGGGCTGGCGCTGCTGCACGAGCCGCAGATGCTGGTCCTCGACGAGCCGACCACCGGGGTCGACCCGGTGAGCCGGGCCGATCTGTGGCGGCTGATCTCCGGCGCCGCCGCCCAGGGCACGGCCGTGGCCGTGGCCACCACCTACGTGAACGAGGCGGCCCGGGCCGCGTCCGTGGTGCTGCTCGAGGCGGGGAAGGTGCTGGCGAGCGGCTCGCCCGACGCGATCCTGCGCGGCGTCCCGGGCGCGGTCGGCGTGCAGGCCGGCGGAGCCCGTCCCGGGCCGCTGGCCTGGCGGCGCGGCGCCGACTGGCGGGTGTGGGCGCCCGCGGGCGACCTGCCGCCCGGGGCGGCCCGGACCGAGCCCGACTTCGCCGACGCCGTGGTGGTCGCGGCGCTGGCCGGCGAGGGGGGACGGTAGCGCGATGGACGTTCTCGCCGAGGCCCGCCAGGCCAGCATGCGGTTCGGCTCGTTCACCGCCGTGGACCGGGCCGACCTGGCGATCGGCCCGGGCGAGGTGGTCGGCCTGCTCGGGGCCAACGGCGCCGGCAAGACCACGCTGATCCGGCTGCTGCTCGGCCTGCTGCTGCCGAGCGGCGGCGCCGTGCGGCTGTTCGGCCGGGCCCCGTCGGCCGCGGCCCGCCGCCGGGTCGGCTACGTCCCGCAGACGCTCGGCCTCTACGTCGACCTGACCGTGGCCGAGAACTGGAGCTTCACCACGGCGGCGTTCGGCATCGCCGGGACCGCCCTGCCGGAGGCCATCGCCGCCTGGCGGCACGTTCTCGTCGGCGCGCTGCCGCTGGGGACCCAGCGGCAGGTCGCGTTCGCGGTCGCGCTCTCCCACCGGCCCGAGCTGCTGGTGCTCGACGAGCCGACATCCGGCGTCGGGCCGCTCGGCGCCGCGCGGCTGTGGGAGCAGATCCGGCTGGCCGCCGACGGCGGCGCCGGCGTGCTGGTCACCACCCACAACATGGAGGAAGCGCAGGAGTGCGACCGGCTCGTGGTGATGGCCGACGGCGGCGCGGTGGCCAGCGGCACCATGGCGGAGATCATCGGCGACCACACGGTGGCCGAGGTGCGCTGCGACGACTGGAGCCGGGCGTTCGCGCTGCTCGACGGCAAGGGCTACCAGGTCCAGCTGGAAGGCCAGCGGGTGCTACGCGTGCCCGGGCCTGCCGCGGCCATCCGCGACATGCTGGCCGGCGACGGGCTCGACGCGGCCGTCGAGGTCGTCGGGGCCAACCTCGAGGAGGCGTTCGTGGCCATCGTCACGGACGGCTCCGGGCAGGCCGCATCCGGCCGGCCGCATCCGGCAGGCCGCATCCAGGCCGGCCGGGTCCGGGCCGGTGGCGCCGTGAGCCGCACCGGCCGCCGCCCGGGCACCCCCGACACCCGCGACAAGATCCTGGCCGTCGCCCGCCGCCGGTTCGCGACCCGCGGCTACGAGGCGACCTCGCTGCGCAGCATCGCCGCGGACGCGAAGGTCGACCCGGCCCTGCTGATCCACTACTTCGGGACCAAGGAGGGGCTGTTCACCGAGGCGACCGGCCTGCCCGCCCGGCTGTCCGAGCTGTTCGCGGGCCTGGACGGCGCGCCCCTGCGCGAGTCGGTCGAGAAGCTGGTCCGGGTCTACCTGCATTTCGTGGACAGCGACGAGAGCCGGAACACGATCCTGGCCCTGGTTCGCTCCGCGGTCTCCAACGAGAAGGCGGCGGCCCTGCTGCGCGAGTTCCTGACCGCGGAACTGCTGCCCATCATCGCCCGGCTGACCGGGCGCCCTGACGCACCGCTGCGGGCTTCCCTGGTCGCGGCCCAGCTGATCGGGATCGCGATGATACGGCACGTGCTCCGGCTCGAACCGGTCGCGCAGGCCAGCCCGGACGAGATCACGGCGCTCGTCGCGCCGGTGATCGAGCGGTACCTGCGCTAGCCAGGCGGTACCCGGTCCTCGATCTCCCAGGCGTGGTCGAGCACGTGCCAGGCACTGCGCCGCAGTACGTACCGGGCCGTCCAGGCCCCGCCGGGGGCCCCGGCGCGCAGCGCCGCGGCCAGCGCCGCCCGCTGCTCGTCCCAGGGCGTGCGCGGCGGCACCCGGATCCCGGCCTTGGGGCAGGACAGGGTCCGCTCGGCCTCGCGGACGTGGGCGGCGATCGCGTCGCGGTCCCGGCCGCCGCCGCGCGGTCCCTTCACCAGCACCTCCGGCGCGGCCTGCCGGACCGTGTCCAGGTAGGCCCAGCCCCGCTCCAGCAGGCCGGTCAGCCGGCAGGCCTCGGCGGCCCCGAGCGGCTCGTCGTCCCAGGGGCCCGGGCAGTCGGGTGCGCCGAAATCCGTGATCGCGCTGCCCGGCACCTGGCCCACGACCTCGAGCTCGGCGGCCGTGAACGCCGGCCCCGCGACCGCCGCGTAACGGCCGGCATAGTCGAGCAGCGTATCGAGGGCCGCCTGCTCGCCGCGGCCGCGCCGGCACCAGCCGGGCCAGTCCAGCGCGGAAGCGAACACCCACCGCCGGCCGGTTTCCAGGCCCACGCGAACGGTCGTCATGTCACCAGCAGGGTACCGGCCCGGCGGGCGGGGAGGCCCCGGTCCGCAGCAGCCGGACGTTAGTCTGTTCCTCGGCCGAGCAGGGGAGGGCGGATGTCGTCGATCGGTGGGTACCTGGACTCGTCCGGCCGGGACGACGTGCGCAGCGGCGGCGCGCGGCGGATCGGCGTCAGCACACCCGCGGGCGAGTACCAGGTGTGGGTGAAGCGGACCGGCAATAACCCGCGGCTGAGGCTGCTGCTGCTGCACGGCGGGCCGGGCTCGACCCACGAGTACCTTGAGGCCTGCGACAGCTACCTGCCCGGCGCGGGCGTGGAGTACTACTACTACGACCAGCTGGGCTCGGGCTGGTCCGACCACCCCGACGAGCCGTCCCTGTGGGAGGTCGACCGCTTCGTCGGCGAGGTCGAGCAGGTCCGCCGCGCGCTCGGCCTGGACGCGGGCAATTTCGTGCTCTACGGCCAGTCGTGGGGCGGGATCCTCGCCATCGAGTACGCGCTGCGCTACCAGCAGCACCTGCGCGGGCTGGTGATCTCCAACATGATGGCCAGCGTCCCGGCGTACAACGCCTACGCCGAGCAGGTGCTGATGCCCCGGATGGACCAGGCGGCGCTGGCCGAGATCAAGGCGCTGGAGGCGAGCGGCGACACCGACAACCCCCGGTACATGGAACTGCTGGTCGAGCAGCACTACGTCCATCACGTGCTGCGGATGCCGCCGGCCGACTGGCCCGATCCGGTGCAGCGCGGCTTCGCGCACATCAACCCGGCGATCTACGTGTCGATGCAGGGTCCCAGCGAGCTGGGCATCAGCAGCGACGCGAAGCTGTACCACTGGGACCGGACCGGCGACCTGCCCTCGATCGAGGTGCCGACGCTGGTCATCGGGGCCGCCCACGACACGATGGACCCGGCTCACCTGGAGATGATGGCCGGCCGCCTGCCCCGCGGCCGCTACCTGCACTGCCCGGACGGCAGCCACCTGGCCATGTACGACGACCAGCAGACGTACTTCGCCGGGCTGATCGATTTCCTGCTCGCCGTGGCCGGGGGTTAGCTACCCGCCAGTTTTTGGCGGCCGGGACTGACCTGGCGGATGGCCGCTCCGGGAAAAAAGGGCAACGACGGGATACATCTGCCCGTTATCGCTGGTACCGGTAAAAGACCGCCGCTATGATCTCGCGCGTGACCAGGCAGTGGTTAACGCGGGCGCCCGGAATCGGGAGCGGCCCTTCGCTGGGCCGCGCTCGCGCCGTTCCTGACCGCCAATACGGGCGGTCGCATTGCCCGCCGCGATCCGGCGGCGGGACACCTGATCACTCCAGCGCGCCCTTGTTACTCCTCAGTGCCAGGTGCTGACCGGAGCCATTGCCGCGCCCGGAGCGCGAAGCGCCCCGGTGCGCCCCGATAAGGAGAAGTGATGACGGATCACTCCGCCGCGGCCGTCCAGGGAACCCTCCCGTCGCCGGCCACGAAGCTCGAACCCGACGCGATCGGCGTCGCGCAGGACACGGTCATCGGCATGGCCTCGTCCGCGCCGGCCGCGTCGGTCGGGCTGACCCTGGCGGCGCTCGCCGCCGCCACCGCCTACGGAAGCGGGCCGATCATCATCCTGACGGCCATTCCGATGCTGGTGATCGCGAATGCGTACCGCCGGCTCAACCTGTGGAATGCCAACTGCGGCGCTTCCTTCGAGTGGGTCGGCCGCGCCATTAATCCCTATCTCGGGTTCCTGACCGGCTGGCTGATGGTGGCCGCTTATATCATCGCGACCGTCAGCGGCGTCGAGGTCCTCGGGCCGTCGGTCCTGGCCGTCTTCGGCTCCAATTCGACGAGCACCTGGTCGAACATCTTGATCGGCACCGCGGTCGGGCTGATCATGCTGGTCATCGCCGTGGTCGGGATCAAGATCACCGCGCGGGCCCAGGTCGGCATGGCCGTGGTCGAGTACCTGATCCTGGTCGGGCTGGCGATCGCGGGCCTGGTGGCCGTGCTCGCCCACCACCACGGCACCTTCCCCATCACCCGCGGCTGGTTCAGCCTGTCCGGCATCGGCGGCAAGGGCAGCGCGGTCGCGGGCTTCCTCACCGCGGTGTTCATCTTCACCGGGTGGGACGGCACCCTGTACGTGAACGAGGAGGTGCGGCACCGGCGCACCAACCCGGGCCGGGCCGCCATCCTCGCGGTGGCCTTCCTCGCCATCATCTACACCGTGTCGATCGTGGGCCTGCAGGGCGTGGTCTCGCCCGGCAAGCTGCAGGCCAACTCGTCCTCGGCGCTGGTCTACGTGGCCCAGGCCCTGGGCGGCGGCTTCTGGGCCAAGATGATGGCGCTCGCCCTGGCGCTGTCGGTCATCGCCACCACCGGCACCGGCATCGTGCTGACCGCGCGGATCATCTACGGCATGGCCACCTACCGGGTGCTGCCGGAGTTCCTCAGCAACGTTTCCCGGCGGTTCTCCACCCCGGTGGCGGCGAGCATCATCGTAGGCGTCCTGATCGTCGGCCTCAGCTGGGTGTACCTGCTGACCACGTCGGTGCAGAACGCGTTCAACGACGTGGTCGCGGTGACCGGCCTGCTGTTCGCGATCTTCTACATCCTGACCGCCCTGGCGACCATCTTCTATTACCGGCGCCGGGTCTACACCAGCGTGTGGGACTTCGTGATCCTCGGCCTGCTGCCGATCGGCGCCTCGGTGTTCCTCGGCTGGATCGTGGTCAAGTCCCTCGACGGTGCCCCCGCGTCCCAGATCTGGTCCCTGGTCGGGGTCGTCGTCGCGGGCGTGGTGCTGATGCTGGCCGCGCGGTTCATCCTGCGGTCGCCGTTCTTCCAGATCCGGCGCGAGAGCGAGGCCGCGGGCGCCCGAGCGCGCGCCGCGGGCTGAGTCCGGCGGCTAACGCCTCGGCGCCGGGCACACGCGCGCGGCGCCGAGGCGGGCCGGGACCAGCCGCACATGGCCGACGGTGACCCTGATCGCCGGGACCGGCGCGCAGGCCCGGCCGCCCAGCGCGACCAGGCCGGTCACGGTCACGATGGATAACGTCATGGCCGCGAGCATGATCGCGGCCAGCCGGCGGTGCAGGAAGGAGCGGGACGGCGCCAGCAGGGCGGCCAGCGGCGCGACCCTTTCCCGGGCCGGCATGGCCTCACCCAGTTCCAGGCGGTTGAAAACGGCGAATCGGCCGGCGAGGCTGGTATCGGAACTTATCGCCGCCTCGATGCGGGCCGCTTTCCTGCGCCATTCTAAGGAAGCCAGCGCCGTCCGCCATCTGCTCGGCAGCACCATGGATACCTCCGCGCCTTGCCCGCGGCCGATCAGGCCCGGCCGTGCTATTCAGCCTACCGGCTGCGCCATTCACCCGACCGGGGCCGCGTGCCATTCCGGCGCCATTCGGCCCGCCGCGTCACCGCCGTTCGCGGCCGGCGGGCGGCGCGAACGGCCATTCCTCGAACGCGGCGCACCGCCCGTCGCCGGCGAAGCGCATCACCCACAGGTCGCGCCACTCCTGGCCGACCGGCTCGCCGTAGCGAACCTCGGCGCGGACCACCGCCGTGTCCCCGTCGGCCGCGAGCACCTCGCTGGTCATGGCGAACACCTCGTCGGGTCCCTCGCGCTCGTCCTCCCACATGCGGCCGATCGCGGCCAGCCCGGTCACGGGCTCGGCGTAGGGGGCCTGCTGGTACGTCGCGTCCGGGGTGAACAGCCCGGCCAGCGCCTCGGTGCCGGGTGTCCGCCACGCCCGTTCGTACGCGGCCACCCAGTCCGCCGCCTGCTGCCTGGTCACCTCCGCGGCCGCGCTCACGCCGGGGCCTCGCCGGCGGCCTGGGCCGGCCCGGGATCGGCCACGCCCAGCAGTGGCTCGTCGGCCGAGCGCAGGTCGGTGGCGGGCAGGCCGCCGGGGTAAAGCTGGCGGACCTGCTCGGCCACCCGGATGGCGATCTCGACGTGCTGGCGGCGGCTGGCCGCGTAGAAGACCTGGGCGTCCGTGCTGAGCTTGGGCCGGGCATGCAGCGGCTTGTCGCTCACCGCGAGCAGGGTGGCGGTCGGGATCCGGTAGCGGAAGCCGTTCGCGGCCACGGTCGCGGACTCCATGTCCACGGCCAGGGCGCGCGACAGCCGCAGCCGGTGTTCCACCATGGCCAGGTTCAGCTCCCAGTTCCGGTTCCCGGTCGTGAACACGATACCCATCCGGCTGCGCAGGCCGCGGGCGGTCACCTCGTCGAGCAGCAGCGTGTTCAGGGTGTGGTTGGAGATCACGGGCACGCTGAGCGGCAGCAGGTCGTCGAGCACCCGGTCGTCGCGCATATACCCGGTCGCCAGCACCAGGTCCCCGATCTCCTGGTGGTTGCGCAGGCCGGCGCAGTGCCCGATCATCAGCATCAGGTCGGGCCGGAGCACGGCGAGATGGTCGGTGATCGTCTTGGCGTTGGAGGTGCCGACGCCGATGTTCACCATGGTCAGGCCCGCGCGTCCGGGCAGCATGTAGTGCCAGGCCGGCATCTGGTGGCCGTCGGAATCGGGGCCGGTGCAGCCGGGCAGCGCGGCCCGGAATTCCTCCAGGTGCCAGCCGTAGTTGGTGAGCAGCACGTACCGCTGGAACGACTCCGCGGACGTCCCCGTGTAGTGCCGCAGCCGGTCGATCGACAGGGCCATGCGCTCCGGCCCGAACAGGAACAGTTTCTTGCGCCGCAGGTCCCAGCGGGTCTCGTCCACGGCGGGCCCGAGTTCCGGGTCGTGCAGGTCCAGCGCGGGCCGCCCGGCGCACACCGAGACCCGGGCGCCGCGGGCGGCCAGGCGGCCCAGTTCCCGCTCCAGGTACCAGCGGATCGCCCGCGGGCAGGCGAACTCTCCCTCCAGCACCGGATTGTGCGCCGACCAGGGGCGTTCGACCGTCAGCCGCGGGTAGCGGCCGGCCTGGTCGGCCGCTTCCATGGCGTCGCACAGCCGCTCGATCTCGGCCGCGCGCTGGTCGTCCGGGACGGCTGAGAAGTCAACGGACAAGGTCACGCGGTCACTTTACGGGGCGGCGCCGAGCCGCCGCGGCCGCCTCCAGCCGTCCGGCCTCGCCGCTTGACGTGACCCGGCACCAGCTCAGCGGGCCGGGGGCTGGTCCGCCCAGAGCGCCAGCAGCTGCGCCGGGCTGATGTTGCCGCCGCTGCAGACGATCGCCACGTCCCGGCCGGCGAACCGCCCGGGGTCAGCCAGTACCGCCGCGAGCGCTGCCGCGCCAGCCGGCTCGACCAGGTTGCGGGTCTTGGAGATCATCACCCGCGTCGCCTCCCGCAGCGCGTCCTCGGAGACCAGCACGAAGTCGCGCAGCCGCTCCCACAAGATCCGCTGCGGCAGCTCGAACGCGGTCCTGGTCGCCAGCCCTTCGGCGAGCGTGCTGTTGCTGTCCTCGACCAGGGCGCGGGCCCGCCAGGACCGGTACGCGGCCGGCGCGGCCTCGGCCTGCACGCCGATGACCTCGACCGACTCGCGCACGGCGCTGGCCACGACGCAGGCCCCCGACGCCCCGCTGCCGCCGCCGACCGGGACCACGATCACCTCGGTGTCCGGCCGCGCTTCCAGGATCTCCAGGGTGTAGGTCGCCACGCCCGCGATGAGGGCCGGCTCGTTGCCGGAGTGGATGTAGCGCAGGCCCTGCTCGGCGGCCTGCTTCTCGCAGTACTCGCGCGCGTCGTCGAAGTCGCGGCCGTGGAACACCACCTCGGCGCCGAGCGCCCGCATCGACTCCACCTTCACCGGGTTGGACCGCTCCGGCACGCACACGACCGCGCGCACGCCGAACAGGTTCGCGGCGTAGGCGACCGACTGGCCGTGGTTGCCGGTCGACGCGGTGATGACCCCGCGCCGCCGCTCGTCGTCGCTGAGCTGGCTGACCAGGTTCACCCCGCCGCGGACCTTGAACGCCCCCACCGGCTGGTGATTCTCGTGCTTGACGTGCAGCCGCGCCCCGGCCAGCGCGTCAAGCGCCGGGTACGCATACAGCGGCGTCGGCCGCAGGTAGGGGGCGATGCGCCGGCGTGCGGCGAGCACGTCGGCCAGGTCCGGGATGGCATGCGCGGTCATGGCGATCCTTAGCCGTTCTGCTCGTAGGCCAGGCGCAGCAGGTGCAGCACCTCGTCGTCGATCTCCGCTGGGCCGCGCAGCGACAGCTTGTGCGTGGCCTGCCCGGGCGCGGAGGCCGGCACCAGCCGCGGCGAGTCCGGCGGGTCGGCAAAGCGCAGGCCTACGTCGACCCGGTCGCGGGTGGCCGCGGCCACCGCCGCGAACTGCCGGCCGCGCACGAACGGCGTGTAGCTGCCGCGGCCCTCGATGGTCACGTCGTCGCCGAACCCGGTGATGGCCGCGGCCAGCGCGTCGTAGATCGGGCGCAGCGCCGCCTTCGGCCCGGCGTACTGGCCGTCGACGTACTGCGCGACCGACGGCCTGACCCAGCCGGCCTGGCGGGCGGCGGCGTCGGCGATGGCCCACTGGCTGTTCTGCGGCACCCCGTGCTCGTCGCGCAGCCACCGGCGCACCGCCGCCTGGTCGAGCGGGTCAATCCCGGAGGCCCGCACGGCCTCCAGCCACTCCTTCAGCGACCGGCCGGTGCGCGCGGCCAGGGACTCGCTCACCGCTGTCATCATGTCGTCGGGCGTCGGCGCCATCCTCGCAGCCTAACCCGGGTCGCGGCCCGCCCGGCGGGCCGGCTGCGCCGGGCGGGCCCGGCGGCCGGCCGGGCGAATCTATGTGATTTGTGCCATCAACTAGATCGCTCCGGGCCCGGCCGCGGGGAGCCGGACGCATACCTCCGGGCCGCCGCCGGCCCGGGCGCGGGGCTCCTGGTCGGCCGGATCGCGGTCGCGGTCGGCTGGCCGCAGGAAATGCACCGCTTCCCGCATCGCATAGCGCTGAGCAATGACACGCAGTCCGAGGCCTTGTCTTGACTGCGATGTTCTGATGGGCATGGCCTAGCGGTCGGCGGCGGCGAGGGCGGCTGGCCTCACCGCCGTTGTCGCTGCGTGCCTCATGGATTCGCCGGAACACGCGCTGGCCGCTCTGCCTGGTTAGCCGGGCACTGCCCGGGCGGCCGGTATGTCATTTCCTGGATGCGGCGTAGCCGAGCGCTGCGGCGAGCCCGAGGGCGCTGCGGGGGGTGTACGCGATGCGCCACAGCCCGCCATGCGCGGCCCCGTACGCCTCATCTTGCCAGGGATGGGCGTGTGCCGGGCCGCCGCCGGTGTGCAGGTCATGGACCAGCAGCGCTGCCATGAGGACCTTGCAGGTGGCGGGTTCGAAGACCTCGACGCCGAACCGGTGCGCACCGGCGTACGCGGCCGCCAGCCCCCGGTTCTTCACAACGGACCGGGTGCGGGACGGCGGGGCGACGTTCATCGACACGGTCGCGCCGCCATGACGGGCGAGTGTGGCACGCCAGCGGTGCACGCGCTTGGCGAGCGCATAGTTGGGGCCCTGCTGCGCCACCAGGCTGTCGTTGATGCCGGGATCAGCCCCGGGCATGTAGGCACGGCGGAGCAGGCGTCCGCCCGACAGCGCTCGCAGCGGCCAGCGGGCGAGTTTCGCGGCCGGCGACCGGGTCGCGTAGGCGCGGTCGGACTGCGCGACCGCCTGGGCTGGAACGGCGAACACGTCGGTCGGCGTGGCGAGGAACGCGAGTGCGACATCGTCACGGCCGGCCTGCAGGCGCACGGTGAGCGCGTCGGCGGCGGCGGACAAGCGCACGTTGGCCGCGCCGTCAGCGTAGACGTAGTTCCCCAGCACCAGCGGTCCGTCGACAGCGGCGAGCCAGCTGGCGATGGCGGGGACATCGCTGGTCAGGTCAAGGCCGGCGCGCTGCGCGATAGCCTGGTCGCTTCCTCCGGTTTGGTGTCGGCCCGGTTTGTCGTCAGCGACGGGAACCAGAAGTGTCCCGCCGCTGCGCCGCGCGGTGTCCAGCAGGCGCTCCCAGATAGGGGGACGGGGCAGGTCAATGGCGATCACCTGGGCGCCCCAGCTCAGCAGCGCGGGCAAAGGACCCACTTCGGCGCCCGCCCCCAGCACGGCGACCGTGCGGCCGGGAAGGCGGAGCCACTCCGGATGCGCCGCGACCGTGCGGACCGCGTCAGCGCATGACGGCTCGATCACGCCGTTGTCCGCCCACGTCTCCAGCCTGCGCAGCAAAGCGCCGCCGCGCAGCCGCTCACCCTGGTAGGGCAGTGATAGCTCGCTTTCGGCCTCCCCGGTGCCCGGCACCGTGACCGTGGCAACGAACCGCTGCGCAGGTGCCGAGATCAAAGTGTCGAGTCCGGTCTCTGCGCCGCCCTCGTCCACGACGCGCATTTGCCGGTGCACCGATTCCAGCCCGCCGCGGGCAACAGATACCGCCGCGTCCTTCGACGCCAGCCCTGCTTCCACGAGCCGGCGAAAGTGCACCAGATAGCCCTTGCGCCAGTTGGTGTCTTGCTGCGCATCCAGCGCCCCGGCCGGATCGACCTGGCCCAGCGCGTCGGCCACCACCGCCCTGCCCACCGCTGACGTGCTCCTGCGTCCGTCCGCTGACGCCGGAAATACGACCCCTGTAACCTCATCGCGGCTCATCGCGCTCCTGTCATCGTCACGAGACAACCACGCTGAACCTGATCCCGCCACCACCAGCCGCCGGCGCCGCGCCCGCGCTGGTCAGCACCTCCCGGCTCTGGTGCTAGCCGTTGCGGATCACCAGCCGCCGGCTGTCCTCGTCCCGCTCTGCCGCGCCGTTGGCTCGGACGTGGCGGGATCTACCGGGAGCCGGCAGCGTCGAGCGCTGCGGAGATGGGTTCGAGGTCGGCGATGAGCTGGCTGAGCTCGCTCGGTGTCAGGCTGTCGTATGCCGGTGCCGCGAGGTCGTCGGTGAGCGACTCGATCCGCTGTTTGCTGTCCCGGCCAGCGTCACTGAGCCAGCCGGAGGCCTCGATGAGGCCGCGGGCGCGCATCTCGTCTACGACCGCGGCTAGCCGCGCCGCGGGGAGGTGGTGGACTCGGCCGAACTTCTCCGCGGGGATGCCCTCGGAAAGAGCGTGCAGCACGTGGGCCTGCGTCCCGCCGATGCCTTCGGTGACCAAGGCGGCGATATGACCGTCTCCGCGGTGCTCGCGGAGCATGGTGGCCGCGTGCCAGAGCCGGGCCACGGGCTCGTCGGGGACGGGGAGCGCCCGCAGCGCGGCGTACAGGACCCGTCCCTCCGTGGGGGCGCCGGCCGCCGCCTTGGTGGCGAGCCCGGCGGCACGCGCCAGCGCGGGGGCGTCGGCGAGGTCGCCGAGGATCCGTCTTAGCGCCGCGGCGCTGCCCCGCTCGCGCGCGGCGAGCGCATCCTCGGGCGTGGCGGTGTCCCAGACGCGGGGGATGTGGCGGGAGACCTCGCCGTCGGCGAAGTTGTAGAAGATCGCATGGACCACCGCGGCCGGGACCCGGCCCAGC
Organism: uncultured Actinomycetota bacterium; assembly: GCA_963749145.1. GTDB lineage: Bacteria > Actinomycetota > Actinomycetes > Streptosporangiales > Streptosporangiaceae > JASHPR01. The sequence continues at coordinate 357,205 of CAVVLN010000001.1, forward strand.
GACGCGGCCCGCCCGGCGAAGTAGCCGTCCCAGTAGTTGCGGTGGCCGAGCGCCATGAGCGCATCGGTCGGCTCGCGGGAGAAGTAGGTGACCAGGTGGATCGGCTCCACGAGCCGGTACAGGCGGCGGGCGGCGGGCTCCATCTCAGATCATCTCCTGTGGTTCGCGGTGCCCCTCGCGGGCGACCACTCACCCCTGCTACGAACAACACTGCCCCGATCCGACACCGGCTCCCGGATTTCTCGACAGCGGCAGATCCGTGCGTTGCCATGCTGGACAGCCCGTTCATAAACATCCAGGCTGGCCACCCATCCCGAGAGCGCGCGGCGCGCGAACGGCAAGGGGTCCGCACTTGAGCAAGACGGGCATGAGCCCTACGCTTGCCACGAATGGGCGAATCCACCCCCCGGCCGTACCGCACGCGTCTCGGTAGGTGAGCTAACAGGTGAGCGTCGGCATCCCAGTGCCCGGTACGCCCATCAGCTACGACGAGCACATCAGGCCGTTGTTTAGGGAAAGTGACCATGAGTCAATGCGCTTCGCGTTCGACCTGTGGTCATACGAGGACGTGTCGGCCAACGCGACCGCGATCTTCGATAAGTTGAGCACAGGCGCCATGCCGTGCGACGGCGCCTGGCCTTCCGAGCGGGTCGAGCTCTTCCACCGATGGATGGACACGGGGATGCGGGAAACAGCTTCTGATCCGGTCCCCCCAGTGGCCGCACGTGCAGAGCCAAGCGGGGCCACGACGGCGAGCGTCGAGGCGATCGAGGGTCGGCTGCGAAGGGTCCTCGACCTGCGAAGTGAACAGCATGTGGACGAGCGCGCCATCGTCATCGAGCATCGCAGCCCGCTCATTTACATGCTGTGCGCGGCCGCAGAGCTCGAGCACGCGCTCATGTGTGAGTACCTCTTTGCGGCCTTCTCGCTTAAACGCTCCGTCGATGAAGGGCTCACGCACGAGCAACTCGCAGCGGTCGATCGGTGGCGATCCACGATCCTCACGGTTGCTAAGCAGGAGATGCTCCATCTGGCCATCGCCTGCAACCTGTTGACGTCCATCGGCGTAAGTCCCCATCTGTCGCGGCCTAACCTGCCTCAACCGGCCCGGCACTATCCGAGTGGAGTGCGCCTCGAGTTGCTTCCGTTCGGTGAGCAGGCACTTCGCCACTTCCTGTTCCTCGAGCGACCCGAGGGCATGGATTTGAACGATGCCGAAGGGCTGGCCGCGATGGAAAACGCGATCCCGCTCATGGGGGAGGAGGAGATCGCGCCTCACCTGCAGGAGTTCCGAACCGTCGGCCACCTCTACAGGTCGATCGAAGCGGGCTTCCGCCACCTGGCGGAGAAGCTGGGCGAGGAGAACCTCTTCCTGGGCCCGAGCGGATCGCAGACCCGGGGCGAGCTGTTCGGCTGGAAGGAGCTTGGGCCGATTTCGAACACCGATGAAGCGGCGCGCGCCATCGAGGCGATCGTCGAGCAGGGTGAAGGGTCTCGCGGTGACTGGCGTAACGCGCACTTCGGCCGCTTCCTGTCGGTGCTGAGCGAGTATCTCCAGATGATGGAGAATGCACCCGGCCTTGAGGTCACACGTCCGGTACTTCCCGTGCTGGTGCGACCCCCCGAGACCGGCGGAGAGGTGAATCTGATAACCGACCCGGCCACCGCACGCGTTGCCGATCTGTGCAACGTCACCTACGAGGTGCTCCTTCACCTGCTCTACCGGCTCATGAGCCACATCGACGAGTCGGCAGATCAGATCGGCACTCTCGCTACGGTGGCCGTAGGCATCATGAACGACGTTATCGGGCCACTGGCCGACATCCTCAGCACGATGCCCGTTGGACCCGAACATCCAGGACGTACGGCGGGAGCGAGCTTCGAGCTCTTCTACCAGCCCGACTACCTTCTCCCGCACCGCAGAGCTGCCTGGCTCATTGGTGCGGAGCTTCTCACCGACGCGGCCACCAGAGCGGAGATTGAGGGCCGGCGCGACCGCCGGTTTGAACCTGTCGTGTCGGCGTTGCGCTCACAGGCCGAGGCCCTTCGGGAAAATGCGGTTTGAGCGGACCTTGCCCCAGCTTCACCGAGAATTACCGACCATTCTCGGCCGAGGTGACGACCAGCGAGTTTGGGCATTCACGACAGGTAAGCACACTGTGATTCAGTGTCATAGTTGGACATACGGCGCCAATCTGGGCGCCTAGCTTGCTGCGACCTGCTGGCACGTGCTGGCCACACTGCCTGTGGCCGCTACGGGGATGGCGGGTCTAGGCCGGCCGCCTTGGCGCCAGCCTCGGCCAGCGCCGCCGCCATCATGTCCGCAGCCCGCCCAGCCGCGGACAGCGCCTCGGACACCTCAACCAGGACGCCGTCGGGGTCGCCGCCAGTGCCGCGCGGGATCTGGCCGTCCTCACGCTGCACGACCAGGAACCGGGCGAGTTGCTCGCACAGCTGAGGCAGCTGTTGGCCCATCAGCGCCAGCCGGCCGACGACCTCCCGGGCCTCGCCCGGACCGGCCAGTTCCCCGCCATCGGCCATCAGCTGGTTCAGCGCCCGGACAGCCTCGACCGCCTGCGTGGCGACCTCCCCGATCGTCATCGTGGCGGCCAGCTCGTTCACATACCCCGGCGCAGGGTTCGGCCGGGACCGGGCCAGCGCGGCAGCCTCGGTCTCATCGCCGGAACCGTACGGCTGAACTTTCCTGGGCATCTTTCTCCACGGTCCATCCACGGTCGAAGGCGCGGACCCACGACAACGGCCCGCCTGCACGATGCGCACCCCCTGCAGGTGCTGCCGCAGCGCCGACACGCTCGCCGCGGCAGCCCGGGAACCCACACTGCAACCCCGGTGGCCGCAGCGAGTATTTCCCGGCCAGACACGAACCTGCGCGCGCGCAGATAACTACCATGCCTGTGCACGCCCTGCAGCGGCAGCCGGCCGCAGCCGGACGGGCCAAGGCCTGCGGTAGCTTGCGTCACGAGGCCGGCGCTGGCCAGAGGGGCGGTATGTGATGGCGATATCAGGGTCGAGCCCGGTGGCGGACTGGCGGATCCGGGGCTCCTACTTCGAGGCATGCAACTGCGAGGCGATCTGCCCGTGCCGCAGCGTGGGCGGCCGTCCCGGCGGGCCCTCCAGCTTCGGGGAGTGCTTCGGCGCCTTGTCGTGGTACATCCGCGACGGCCACGCCGACGGTGTCGACCTTTCCAGCCTGCGGGCGGTGATGTCCGTCCGCTACCTCGACCGCGTGCAGCCGAGCACTCCCTGGGAGGTCGTGCTCTACGTCGACGACAACGGCGATGACCGCCAGCGGGCCGCGGTCGCCGACATCCTGCTCGGCCGGGCCGGCGGAACAGTCGCCCGGCAGTACGGTCCGGCTATCGGCGAGGTCCATGTCGTGCGCCGGGCCCGCATCGCCCTTGAGCACACCGCAGCGCGCAAGCGCATCGGCGTCGTCGGCTATCTGACGGTCGAGGCCGAAGGCGACGCCTCCGATCCCGGCGACGTCCAGTGCGGCATCCCCGGCTTCGATCACCCCGGTACCGAGCTTCACGGCGACGTGCTGCGATCAACCGACCCAGCGCTGCGCTGGGAGGTCAGAGGACGACGAAACGCCGCCTTCACCTCCGACTTTGACTACCGCTCCGACCCCTGACGGCGCGGTGTTCGCCGAGATCATCGCCGCTGCCACCGGCTACGAGTAGTCCAACCGGACTCATCTAGCCGCGGTGAGGGTCCGCCCGAACTGCAAGGCGCAGAGAAGAAGATCACACAAGCGTCATGAACCCGTTATCCCTGCTTGCTCCCGGACCCACTGGGCCGCCCCGGATCCGCTGTGGGATACCCACAGGGCCACGTCGAGGATGCGAAGCAGGCTGGCCTCAGCGGCACTGGCGGGGCGGAGCGCTTCGATCCCGGCACGGGCGGCGGGATCCTGGAGCAGGCAGCGCAGCACGTCCCAGGTCCGGCCGGGCGCGCCGGCGGCCTTGATGACTACGCTGTCGCTGATCGGGCACAGCCGGGGACGTTTGCGCGCCAGGAGCTTGGTAGCGCTGGCGTTGCCGATGCCGTCGATTGCCATCAGGGCGCCCCACAGGGCATCGACGTATCCCAGGGTCTCGTCATCGGCCTCCCACAGGTCGGTTGCCTGGGGGAGGACAGCCAGCATCTGCGACAGTTGCTGGCGCTGGCTGCCGAGCAGGACGCGGACGACCTGGGGACGCCAGGTGATGTCCAGAAGCGCTACGGCCAGCAGGTCGTCGGCGACGATCTCGGCGGGCGGGTTGCGGCCAAGATCGCTGAACGTCATGCCGGCGAAGCTCGGCTCGCTGAAATAGGCGGCGACGGCCCGGTCGAGGCCAGCTGCGCTCAGGCCAGCGCAGAGGCGGCGGGCTGCGGTACGGACCGCATCATCGGTCGGTAAGGGGTGCATAGCCCAGTATGGCCAGAATGCGCCAGCTCAACGTGGCTTCTTGCGGGCAAAACACGTATCAGCTGCCAGGGTGCCGTCACCGCCGCGGCCGACCCGGCCGCGGGAGACTACCCAGGTCACGCGGCCGGGCGCCGTCATCCCGCCCCGGCCCTCCCCGGCCGCAACGAAGCCCGCACCATGTGCCACGTCTCTCACGGTGGTGGTGTCGCCCTTGACGGCCGTGACGCGGGTCATGAACATGCTGCATTACCGTGACCTGGTGACCGCCGACGAAGAACGCTCCCGCCCCGGCCCGATGCCCGCCGGGGTGGGCCAGAACCTGCTGCTCGCCCTGCGGTTCGCGACCGAGCTCGCGACGATGGCCGTGCTCGCCCTGGCCGCGGCCAGCGCAGTCTTCGTCGTGGCGGCGGCCGCCCTGGGCCTGGCCGGCGACGTGATCGCCGCGGTGATCTACGCGGTCATCGCGATCGGCACCGCCGTCCTGCTGCGAGTGGTCGCGCCGGGTTCCTGATGAAGCTCGCGCTGCTCGTCCGGACCGATCTCGGCATGGGCCGCGGCAAGATCGCCGCCCAGGCCGCGCACGCCGCCGTGGCCGCGGTGCTGGCCAGCGGCGACGCCGACCTGGCCGCCTGGCTGGGGGAGGGCCAGCCCAAGGTGGTGTTGAAGGCGGCCAGCGCCGAGCACCTGCTGGATCTCGCCCGTCAGGCCCGCGCGGCCGGGCTTGCCGTGCAGGTCGTGCGGGACGCCGGGCGTACCCAGGTCACGCCGGGCACCCCGACCTGCTGCGCGATCGGCCCCGCCGAGGCCGAGCGGGTCGACGCGGTGACTGCCGGGCTGCCGCTGCTGTGACCTGGGCCCGGTCAGCCGGTGACCACGCGCAGCGCCACCGCCGCCCGCGCCGCCGGGTCCGCGGCGAAGAACAGCGCCGCGCCGCGGCGGCTCGGCGAAGTTCTCCCAGCCGCGTGTTGAACGCGCGCACGTAGCGGGCCTGCGGCGCGGCGGCCGTGATCACCACCTTGCCACGGCCGGTCACATTCCGGCAGGCCGGTCACCGCCGGCGCAGGGTGAGGCCCAGGGACGCGAACTGCTCGAACGGGCGGTGGTAACCGCGCTCGATGTGGTGAATGCCGCGCAGCGTGGACGGCTGGTCGGCCACGGCGGCGGCCAGCACGGCAGAGAACCCGGCGCGGACGTCGGGCAGCGTGACGTCGGCCCCGCGCAGCTTGGACACGCCCCGGATCACCGCGGAATGGACCGCGTTGGTGTCGTGGAACCGGCAGGCCGGCCCGCCCAGGCACGCCGCGAACACCTCGATCTCGCAGCCCATCTTCTGCAGGGCCGGCACGTACACCAGCCGGTTCTCGAACACGGTCTCGTGCAGCACCGACATCCCGTCCGCCTGAGTGAACAGCACCATCAGCGGCTGCTGCCAGTCGGTCATGAACCCGGGGTGAGTGTCGGTGTGCACCGCGGCCGGCCGCAGCGAGCCCGGAGCCGACGCGGTGATCCACTCGTCGGTGATGTCGAACCGGGCGCCCATCTTGGCCAGCGTGGTGATCGCGGTGACCAGCCGGTCCTGCGGGCAGCCGTGCACCCGCACCTCGCCGCCGGTGATCAGCCCGGCCACCAGATAGGAGAACGCCTCGAGCCGGTCGCCGGCCAGCCGGGTGGACGCGCCGCGCAGCCGCGGCACGCCCTCGATGACGATCCGCCGGTCCGGGCTGAGCTCGATGTGCGCGCCCATCCGCTGCAGGAACAGCGCGAGTTCCACCACCTCCGGCTCAGTGGCCGCGTTGCGCAGCACGGTCTTGCCCTCGGCCAGCACGGCGGACAGCAGCACGGTCTCGGTCGCGCCCACGCTGGGGTACGGCAGGTCGATGGGGGCCCCGTAGCAGCCGGCGGGCCCGGGCCGAGATCCCGCCCGGGCCCACGGTTACCTCGGCGCCCAGGGCCCGCAGCGCGGCCACGTGATAGTCGACCGGCCGCCGGCCGATCGGGTCGCCGCCGACCAGCGGCACGTACGCCTCGCCGGCCTGGTGCAGCAGCGGGCCCAGCATCAGGATCGGAATCCGGTTCAGCCCGGTGAACGCCTCCGGGACCCGGGGCTCGACCGCGTCGCCCGCCACGATCGTGATCTCGGCGTCGGAACGGACCACGTGGTAGCCGATCGACTCAAGCATCGCGGCGGTAATGTCGGTATCGCCGACCTCCGGAACGTTGCGGATCGTGCTCGGCGCGTCGCCGAGCATCGCGGCCACCATGTGCTTCGACACCGCGTTCTTCGACCCGCGCACCCGGATATCCCCGCGTAGCGGGCCAGACGGCTCGACTTGCCAAGTTCCGGTCACGCAGATCACTGTACGCACAAACCCCCCATGGCTGAGCGAACTAGACGGAGGCCTGACCTGGTGTTCACCTACGAGTGGCGCGGCGCCTTCACCAACGCCGAGGTCAACGCCCTGTGACCACGCGCCCGGCGGCCCCGGCGGATCCGGGCCCGCCCGCGACGGGGCGTGAAAGAAGGCGAACACGCGGCTGTCACCTCTCGTTTCCATCGCGTCGGCGAGCCGCAACCGCTATGCCGCTGCCTGATCGCCGCCGTCATGCCAGGCTGGTCGGCATGGCCACGATCGTCGCCTTTCACGCTCATCCGGACGATGAGGCGCTGCTGACCGGGGGCACGCTGGCCCGGCTGGCCGCCGAGGGCCACCGGGTGGTCATCGTCGTGGCCACGGACGGGATCGTGCGCCGCAGGCCGGCCCGGCCGAGCGGACCCGGCTGGACGAGCTGGGGGCGAGCGCGGCGGTGCTGGGCGCCGCCCGGGTGGCGCACCTGGGCTACGCCGACAGCGGGTACGGGGAGATCCTCTTCCCCGACCCGCCTGGCCTGGTGCGGTTCGTCCGCGCGGACGTCGACGAGGCCGCCGCGAAGCTGGTCGCCGTGATCCGCGAGGAGCACGCCGACCTGTTGCTGAGTTATGACGCGCAAGGCGGCTACGGTCATCGCGACCACGTGCAGGTGCACCGGGTCGGCGCGCGCGCCGCGCAGCTGACCGGCGTCCGGGTGCTGGAGGGCACCCTGCCCCGGGAGCTGGTGGCCCTCGTGGTGGGCCCGCTGCGCCTGGTACGGCTGGTAGTCCGGTACGGGCCGGGCGAGATCCGGGTGTCGTTCACGCCCCGGTCCCAGATCACCCATCGCATCGACGTGCGCCGGTACGCGCGGCACTAGCGGGCGGCGCTGGCCGCGCACCAGTCCTTCACCCGCTCGCCGAGCCGGACCGGGCGCCTGGCCCGGATCATGCTGGCCCTCCCGGAGCCGGTGTTCGGGCTGCTGTTCGGGCACGAGTGGTTCGTGGAGCCGGGCGTCGCGCCGGCCCGGGTCAGCCACGAGCTCCTGCCGGCGGCCCGGCCGGGCCAGGGCGCGTCGCCGTCGGTCAGCCGGTGAAGCCGCCCGCCGGCGCCAGCTTGGGGGCGGAGCAGATGTCGTCGTGCGTGCGCCCGGGCAGGATAGCCAGCCGTGAGCGCCGGGCTGACATCCGAACGCGGGCAGGTGGTGGTAGGCACACCGGCACCGGCATGGTAACGCCCTGTAACTAAAGTAGCGGCGCGAGTAGCTTCGGCGTCATGGGGACAGCACGAATTATCTACCGGTACCTGACCGTTCTCTTCCTCCTCGACGTGCTGCTGCAGTTCTTCCTGGCCGGAGCGGGGGTCTTCAGTGCCGGCCCGGGGACGGCGGCGCGTGACTCGACCGCCCTCGACCCGCACCGGCTCAACGGCACGCTGGTCATGGCGCTGGCGCTGCTGCTGCTGATCGCGGCCCTGGTCGCCCGCAACGGCCGGTGGAAGTGGGTGCTGGCGCTGCTCGTGCTCACGCTGCTGCAGCCGGTGCTGGCGATCGCGGGGGCGGCGGGCGGGCTGCACGTGCTCAATGCCGTGGTTATCCTGGCGGTCGGCAGCATGCTGGCCTACCGCGCCTGGCGCGTCGACCGCGCGGCCGAGGCGGGGCCCGCGGCCCGGCCTGGCGCGCCCGCCGCGGCCCAGCCCGCCGCGTCCCGGTCAGGCGTCGCCGAACAGCAGTGAGCCCAGTCCCCGGCGCACGCCGGGGACACCGGCCACGCTGCGCACGGCGAGCAGGGTGCCGGCCACGTAGGGGTCGGGGGTCAGGCCCGGGTCGTGGCGCATGATCAGCCGCTCGCCGGGTCCGCCGAACACGATCTCCGTGGTGACCACGAAGCTGGGCAGGCGGACTGAGTGGATCCGGGTGCCTGGCGAAACACACATTGATCATGATCAGCACCCTAGGTAGCTGGTGTTAATCGACTGTCTTTTCATCGGCCTCGCGTGCTGCGCGGCGGCGTGTCTCACCCGGGACCGCCGCAGATCGCTGCCGTCGGTGCTGGCCGGGAAGCGGCGCGGGCCTGGCCGTCCGCTGGGGGGGTGTGACCAAGGCTGGTAAGGCTGGCCTGGGCAGCCGCAGGCTGTCCCGGTCATCAGCCACCGGCGGCTGCCCAGGTGCGGTTCGGGCAGGCAACCCCGAGCACGGCGAGGCGGGCCAGGTTGACCGCGGCGGCGAGCAGGGCCAAGTCGGCGGCGACTTTGAGCTGTCCGCGGACGCGGGCGCGGCGGCCGCCGTGGCGGCGGCGCATCAGGTGGGCGATCTTGCGCTCGACTTTGGGCCGGGTGGCCCGGTAGTCAGCCTTCCAGCCCGGATCTTGCTGGCGGGTGCGGGCGGCGGCCAGCAGGGCCTCGTGCGGGCCGATGGTGATCGTGCGGCCTTCTTGGGCGGTGGTGCACTGGGCGGCCAGCGGGCAGGTGCGGCAGGCCGCGGCGAACCGGGCGGTCCCGGCATGGCGCCCGGTGGCGGGCCGGATGGGCACGGTGACCCCGGCCGGGCAGGTGACCGTCTTGGCGCCCAGGTCGATGGTGAAGCGGTCCTTGGGGAAGCAGCCTTTCACCGCGGCCGGCGGCTGGCATTTGATGCCGTTATAGACACCCGCGCCGTCCAGCCGTCCGATGAGCTCACCAGAGCCGTAGGCGGCATCGCCGTAGACAGCCGGCTGGCCTTCGCCCGCCGCAGCAGCCACGGCCCGGGCGCCGTCCTGGCCGGCGGCGCTGTCCTGATCACCGGGAAGCAGGTCATCCAGCAGGCTCTCCGCGACCTCGGCGTCCCCGCTGTTACCCGCCGTGGCCTGCGTAGCGGTGACGATCTCCGAGTCAGGGTCGACCGCGATGTGCCCCTTGTAGCCGTCGAACCCGCGAGCGGAGGTCTTGTGCCCGTGCCGGGCCTGCGGGTCCACGGTCGACAGAACCCGGTCCGCGGCGACCCGCCGGGCGATCCGGAATACCCCGGCCGCGTCCTGCTCCAGGTCCTGGCCGGTCACGCTGGCCAGCAGCTCCGCGGCCTGCGCCAGAGCCGGATCCAGCTGCTGCCCCTCCAGCGCCGTCAGCAGCGCGCGGGCATCTTTGGCCAGCGCATCGACCAGCTCCTCCCGGGCCGCCGCGTCGTCGTAGTCACAGGCCGGCTTGCCCGCGGCCACGTAATCATCATCGCGGCGCAACATCGCGCGCAGCTCGCCGGCCAGGTCACCGCCAGCGGCCTTCAGCACCCCGCGGATCGCCGAGCGGACCAGCGTGACCGTGTCCATCGTGGCCACCGCGTCATAAAGCGGCGTGGAATCCAGCACCCGCCGCCGGCCCACCAGCCCCGCGGCCCGGGCCACCTCCACGGTCACCTCGAAGATCCGGCCCGGCCGCGCCGACCCGGCCAGCCGCGCCCGCATATCCACCAGCACCGTGTGCACGAACCCCGGGTAATCGAAGTCCAGCCCCCCGGCCGCATACTTCCACCGGGCATCGAACGCGAACCGGTCCACCGCCTCCCGGTCGCTGCAGCCCTCGGCCCGCTGCAGCACCATCACCACCGCCACGATCATCGGCGGCACCGACCGCCGGCCCGCATCCTCAAACAGGTCAGCGAACATCTCATCCGGGAACAGCCGGAAACACTCCCGGTGCAAGATCCCGTAGATCGAGTCCGGGGCCACCCGCCCCTCGCAGTAGGCCGCCGTGCTGCGGAACAGATCAGCCTGCCTCGGCGCCAGGCCCAGCGTCATCAGCTACTCCGGGAGAGAATCCTGCAGTTACAGCAATTCTCCCGGAATGATCAACGAACCTGGCGGACCGCCACACACGAAAAACACCAGCTACCTAGAGGATGCTGGCCGGGCGGATCATCGCCGTATCCCGCGGGCCAGCACCCGGGCCAGCGAGCGGAGCCGGCCCAGGCTGGCCTGCCGGAACCAGTCGACGGGGAAGCCGAGCACCCGCTGCGGCTCCTCGCCTTCCGCCGGGGGCTGCCGCCCCGGCCCGGCCGGCTGGTCCTCGCCCGGCTGCTCGCGGCCCGGCCGCCGGGCGAACGGGTCCCGGCCCACCGGGAAGCCCAGGACCCGGTTCGGCTCGGGCGGCTGACCGGTCACGGCTCCACGTTAAGCGACCGCTCCGGGACGCGCCGCCCCGCGGTCCTCACTAGCCGACCGCCCGCGGACGCGCCGCCTCGCGGTCCTCACCAGCCGATCGCCGTGCCGTAGGCCGTCCATTTCACCTCGGTGAGGATCTCGGCCGGCGAGAGGATCTCCGGGACGGCCACCAGGCGGACGCCCACCACCGCGTCGTAGTCGCATCGCTGCGCCCACTCGGCCAGGGCATCCCGGGCCGTGCCGGGATTCGGGTGCCCGCGGCTGGTCAGGATCGTCGCGCGGTTGATCACATGATCGGGCGGCAGGCCCTGCGGCAGCGAATCCGTGGTGGACATGGGGATGACAGGCTCCGACATCGCATCAGTATCGCAGAGGGGGGCCAGCGGAGCCCCGGCCCGGAGACGGGGCCCGGCGCCGAGCGCGGTACTGGCTGCGGCCGCCTGAACCCCGGGGCTTACCGTGGGTTGGGGTAGCCAGGCACGCGGGGGCGGAAAGTGAGTGATCGCATGGCACGGCGGGCGACCGCATGATCACCTACGTGCTGGCGTTCTGCGCGAGCCTGGTGAACGCGACCGCCAACGTGATGAACCGCAAGGCCGCCCGGGACGAGCCGGATCAGGCCGAGTTCCGGCTCCGGCTGATCATCGACCTGCTGCACCGCAAGGTGTGGCTGGCCGCGATCGGGCTGATGATCGTCTCGTTCGCCCTGTCGGCCGCGGCGCTCGGGACCGGGCAGCTGGCCACGGTCCAGCTCATCGTGGTGCTCGAGCTTCCGATGACGATCATCGGCGGGGCGCTGCTGTTCGGGACCCGGCTGCGGGCCCGGGACTGGGCGGCGATCGCCGTGATGACCGGCGGCGTCATCACCCTGCTCGCGCTGCTGGACCCGCACCCGGGCCCGGCCACGGCGATCTCGCCGACCGTCTGGCTGCTCGGCTCGGCCGCCAACATCGGCGCCGTGGTGATCTTGTTCCTGGCCGCCCGGGCGCACCCCGCGCCCGCGGCCCGGGCCAGCCTGCTGGGCATGGCGACCGGCCTGTGCTACGGCCTGACCGCCGCGTATACCAAGGGCATGGCCGACCAGTTCAATGTCGGCGGCATCTCCGCCGTCTTCACGTCGTGGCAGCTGTACGCGTGCATGACCGCGGGCGCGGGAGCGGCCTGGCTGCTGGAGAACGCCTACCAGGCCGGGCCGCTGGCCGCCTCCCAGCCCGGTATCACGCTGATCGATCCGGTGATCTCGACCACGTGGGGGATCATGGTGTTCGGCGAGCAGGTCAACCACGGCCTGCTGCTGGCGCTCGCCCCGCTGCCGCTCCTCGCGGCGATCGGCGGGGTCCTGACGCTGTCCACGTCGCCGATCCTGCGGGCCACGCAGACCGGGAAGGGCAAGCAGCGCCCGCGTTCGGCCCTGGCCGCCCCGCCGGACGCGGTCGCCGTGCTGGCTCCCGAGCCGGTCCGCCGGGACGGGCCCGGCTCGTAGGGATCCGCGGCACGCCGCCATGGGCGCGGTGCTGGCGGTCGTGCCGGCGGCGCCCGGCTCGGCGCTCAGCGCCGGCCTGCGGCAGCGCGGCTGGAGCGTGGCCTCGGACTGGTACCTGGGCTGGCCGGCCCCGGACGGTTGAGCCGCGGACGTCCTCCTGCTAGGTTTGACATGCAGATGCAAGAATTCGCTTGCATGAAGGAGCAGGATGACCGGAGACGCGTTGCTGCAGGTGCTGGCGACGCTGGCCAACCCGCACCGGATGCGGGTGGTCGCCGCGCTGGCGGAAGAACGCAACTATGTCAGCCGGCTGGCCCGCGACCTGGGCATCAGCCGGGCGCTGTTGCAGGTTCACCTGCGCAAGCTGGAGGCGGCCGGGCTGGTGTCGGCCTCCGTCGAGGTATCACCCGACGGCAAAGCGATGAAGTTCTATGAGGTGGTGCCCTTCGCGGTGCACCTGACCCCGGAGACGATCATGACCGCGGCGCGGACCCTGAGCACGGAACGAGACCTTGAAGCGGAGTTGCGATGAAACCCAGGACGGCGAGGGAAACGGCCATCATCTGCGCTGCGGCGGTGATCATCACCGGCTTCCTGACCATCCCGTTCGCGGTGGCGGCCCAGCGGAACAACAGCAGCAAGGGCGTGATCTGGATGACGGCGGCGGCCGTGATCGCGCTCGGGCTGGTGCTGGGCTTCCGCTACCTCACGACCAAGAAACACGCCCAGCTCGAGCTGACCGGCAGCGAGCAGTACCGCCGGCTGGCCGACGAGTACCGCCGGCTGGCCGACCTCGCCATCACCGCGCAGGAGCACACCGACCTCAAGCTCGGCGACGTCAGCGTGCAACTCGACTACCTGCGCGAGCAGAACGAGTCGCTGCAGAAGATCCTCAAGGACGTCGAGTGAGATGAGCGACCTCCGGCCATCGCTGACCCCGGCCGTTGGCACGGCCAGCGCGCCCGGGCCCGCCGAACCGGTCCAGAATCACCGCTCGCATCGCGCGCGCCGTCAGCGGACGCTGGCCCGGACCGGGCGGCCGGGCCGGGCGCCGGGTACGATCTCGCCGTCCCGCACCACGAAGGCGCCATTGACCAGCACGTGCCGGATCCCGGCTGACGGCCGGGTGCTGGCCGCGTAGCTGGCCCGGTCGCTGATCGCGGCCGGGTCGAACACCACGATGTCGGCGTCGGCGCCGGCCTGGAGCCGGCCCTTGCGGCGCATCGCGGGCACCCGGTCCTGCAGCACCCGGGCCGGCCACAGGCTGCACTTGCTCAGCGCCTCGGCCAGGCCGAGCGACCCGCCGTCGCGGGTGAGCAGGCGCAGCGCCCGGGCGAACGTCCCGGCGCTGCGCGGGTGAGTGATCGCGGTCTCCGGCAGCGGCCAGGCCAGCGGGTCGGGCGCGCCGGCGGTCCAGGTCAGCGGCATGGCGTCGCTGGCCACGATCGAGCCGGGGAAGGTCAGCGACCGCATCAGGACCGCCCGGTCGGCCGGGTCGTCCTCGTCCAGGAGCTGAATGATCACCAGCCCGCCGGGATCGGCCTGCCGCAGCTCGCGCAGCCGGGCCTCGCTGGCGACCCGCTCGCCGGTGGGCGCGTAGGTCAGCGACGACGGCGTCAGGCCGCGCTCGGCGAGCCGCTCGGGGGCCAGGAACGCGGCCCCGATGCCGGTCATCCCCGACCCGTACGGGTAGGCCTCGGTGGTGACCCGCGATCCCGCCGCCTGGGCCCGGCCGACCAGGCCGAGGACCCGGTCGACGTGCCGCTGCGAGGTGCTGTTGACGTGGCAGTAGTGCATGTGGGCGCCGGTCTCGCCGGCGGCCCGGACGATCTCCTCCGCGCCGTCGATCAGCGTCTGCGGCATCATCTCGACCAGGTCCCTGGCGTGGGTGAACGTCGGCACCTCGGCCTCCGCCGCCAGCGCGGCGACCTGCAGGTACTCGGCCGGGTCGGCGGCCGGCGCGTAGCCGGCCAGCACGCCGATGCCCAGGGCCCCGTCGGCCAGGTCGGCCGACAGCCGGGTCAGCACCGCGTTGATCTCCATCGGCGCGGCCGGGCGCTGCCAGGCCGGGCTGGCGATGTTGCCCAGGAACGCGCTCAGCCTCCCGTCGAGCGGGATCCCGGCCACCGCCTCCATCCGGGCCAGGGCCCAGGACGTGGCGAAGCCGTAGTTCACCGGCCGGCCCTCGGCGGCCGCGGCGCGGTAGGCGGCGTCCACCGGGGTGACGCCGGCCTCGAGCTCGAGCGCGGTGGTGACCCCGTCCAGGGCCTGCAACCGCTGCCCGGGGATGTCGTTCACGTGACTGTGCAGGTCAACGAACCCGGCGGTCACCACCAGCCCGGTGACGTCGACGCCGGCCGCGGCCGTCAGCCCGTCCGCGACCTGCGCGACCCGGCCGCCGGCGAGCGCCACGTCCGCCACCGCGTCCAGGCCGGACTCGGGGTCGACCACCCGCCCACCGCGCAGCACCAGGTCCCAGTCGCTCACCTACCCGGTTCTATCACCAGGTAGGTACGGTCCAGGCGCCAGCCGGCCTGCGAGTCGGCCCGGGCCCAGGGCGGCGCCGTGCCGAAGCCCTAGCCGGGAGCCTTGCCCGCGGCGCCGAGCTTGTAGGCGATGATCACCGGCTGGCTGCGCGACGACGTGGGCACGCCCGCGCCCGCGATCACGTAGTCGCCGTCGATGGCGACCGGGGCGTTGGACCCGGCGGGCATCGCGCGCTTCAGCAGGATGGCCCCGGTGGCCGCGTTCAGGGCGTAAAGGTCGCCGTTGAAGGTGGTGGTGAACACGACGTCGTTGGTGACCGTCGCGGCCCCGTACGGGGATGAGGGGAACGTGGTCTGCCACTCGACCTGGCCGGTGTCCTGGTTGACCGCGACCATCTCGCCGGTGGCGTTCTCGACCGCCGAGCCAAGTTCCTGCCGGGACGCGAACGTCGGCCCCGAGGTGTCGTGTTCCAGGAACGGGAGGTTGTTCACGGCCGCGAACGTGGTCGAGCCGTTGGTGGCCAGCTGGGACTCGATGCCGCCGAACCCGCCGGGCGCGACGCAGAGGTAGGCCGGCAGGGCCAGGCGCGACCCCGGCCGGGCGTACTCGGTCTTCAGGCCGGCGTTGTCGTGCCCATTGTGCAGGCCGACCGGGCGCTTCCACAGCAGCCGCCCGGTCTGCGCGCTGAGCTCGATCACGATGCCGGCCTTGCCGCCGTCGATCACCACCGGCTGCCCGTTCGCCGTGGTCAGCAGCGGCGAGCCCTCCAGGTCCCAGTCGAACAGGTCGTGCGGGGTGAGCTGGTAGTACCACAGCAGCTTGCCCTGCGGGCTGAGCTTCACCACCGAGTCGGTGTACAGGTCCGGGCCGGGCCGGCTGGTGCCCCACGGGTAGCCGGGGACGCCGCCGAGCGGGCCGGGGTTGGCCACCCCGAGGTAGAGGTTGCCCTGGCTGTCGAACGACGGCGGGTACCACTGGCCGCCGCCGGAGTTGCGGGCCGGCGAACCCCACAGGTCCTGCACCTCGTCCCAGGACCACTCCGGCGCGCCGGTCCGGGCGTTCAGCGCCCACAGCACCGCCGCCCCGTTGCCGGTGTAGCCGGAGTGGGCCGCGTTGACCGGGACCGTGGACACGTACACGGTGCCGTTGTCGTACCCGGGCGCCATGTCGATGCCCTCGTGGTCGTTGCGGGTCAGCGTCCGGCTCCACAGCGGCCGGCCGGTGGCGGCCGCCACGGCGACCGCGGCGCTCGCCGTGGCCGCGTACACGGTCCCGTTGACCACGGTCACGCCGTTCGGGCCGGCGTTCACGCTGTCGTAGCGGTGCGTCCACAGCACCCGGCCGGTGGCGAGGCTGATCGCCATCACGGTCGAGTCGAGGTCCTGCAGGTAGACCACGCCGTTCACGATGACCGGGGTGGTCGCGTAACCGCCCGCCGCGCCGCCCGCGCTGGCCCGGGCGGCGTCCGCGCCGATCGGCACGGTCCACGCCACGCCCAGCCGGGTGACGTTCGCGCTGGTGATCGGGCTGGCTACGTCCCGGGTGCTGGCCAGGTTGCCGCCGGGCAGCGTGAAACCCGGCGCGACCGCCGGGTTGGGCGAGGCGGTCACGGCGCCGGCGGTGTGCGCGGTGCGCGCCGCGGGGCCGGCCGCCTGGTCGCCCGTGACGGCGCTCCCGGACGGAGAAGACGGCCCGGGCTTAGCCGCGCCCGCGGCGGATGGCCCAGGCCAGCCAGAGCCAGACGGCGATCGCGACGGGGAGGCCGAACTCATCGGGGATGATGCCGGTCATCGCGGCCTGGTGCCACTGCGCGCCGGTCAGGCCGGGGTAGTAGTGCAGCACCGTCAGCCGGACGGTGCCGGCGGTCAGCACCACGGTGATCAGGGTGGCCAGCTCGGCCGCCGCGCCGGCCCACATGAGCCGGACCGCGCCGCGGACCGTGGCGGGCGGAGGGGGCGTGGCCGGGCGCAGGCGCATCCGCAGCCCGCCGCGGATCAGGTCCGCGGACTCGGCCAGCCCGGCCCGGCGCTGGCCGTCACGGGCACTGGACAGCAGCACGCCGAGGATCTCGTCCCCGTTCTCGCGGCGGAACGCCCGCGGGTAGCACACGAGCAGGCGCCGGTACCCCCGCTCCAGGTCCGTCATGTCGCGATCCCTCCGGCCAGCTTCAGGCGGGTCAGGGCGGCCGTGGCGTTGGCGCGCAGCCGGGCCGCCTCGGCGGCCAGCCGCTCGGCGCCGGCCGGCGTGAGCCGGTAATACCGGCGCAGCCGGTTGTCGACGATCTCCTCCCGGTCGACCGCGATCAGGTCATCCGCGCGCAGCCGGTCCAGGGCCGTGTACAGGGTGCCGGCCCGCAGCCGGACCCGGTCGCCGGAGATCGCCTGGACATCGGTGATGATCCCGTACCCGTGCTGGCTGCCCGCGGCCAGCGCGGTCAGGATCAAGAAGGTGGCCTCCTGCATGGCCCGTTCGGTCACAGAGACGGTATATACCGTTGAACTAACTATCGCAAGTCCGGCTGCTCCGCCCGCCGTGCGTCCGCCCGCCGTGGGTCAGCCCGCCGTGCGTCCGTCGCCGTGCGTCAGCCCGCGGTTCGGGCCGCGCCAGGCCGAGGCGGGTGCGGGATCCGCCCGGTGACGGTGGCGCCGGAGCCGGGCGCCGTGTCGATCTCCAGCGCGCCGTCGAGCGCGGCCAGCCGGTCCCTCATGTGCTGCAGGCCGGACCCGGGCGCCGCGGCGGCCGGGTCGAAGCCGGGGCCGCCGTCGGCGACCGTGAACGAAAGCTCCTCCCCGGAGTCGGCCAGGCGGAGCCGGGCCGCCGCGGGGCCCGCGTGGCTGGCCGCGTTGCGCAGCGTCTCGGCGCAGCAGAAGTAGACCGCCGTCTCGATCTCCGGGGGGTACCGGCCGATCCCGGCGGTGTCGACCGTGACCGGCATCGGCGCCTTCCTGGCCAGGGCGGCCACCGCCGCGGCCAGGCCCTCGTCGGCGAGCAGCGGCGGGAAGATGCCGCGGGCCAGCTCGCGCAGCGTCTCGAGGGTGCCGCGGGTATCGGCCTTGATCTCGGCGACGAGCGCGCGATCCTTGTCCTCGTCCTGGCCCGCCACCGACTCGGCCAGCGCCAGCTTGGCCACGATGCCCGCCAGCTGCTGCTGGGCCCCGTCGCGGATGTCCCGCTCGATCCGCCGGCGCTGCTCGTCCTGGGCCGCGACGATCCGCTGCCGGGAGGCCTGCAGTTCCGTCAGCCGCCCGCGCAGTTCCTCGGTGAGGCCGACGTTGCGCAGGATCAGGCCAGCCTGGGCGCCGAGGTCGGCCAGCAGCTTGTCCTCGGCCGGGGTGAGCCCGTCCGGCTTGGCCACCGACAGCGCGCCCAGCAGCTCCCCCTGATGGCGGACGGGCACAACGCGGTCGGCGCCGTCCACCCGCGGCGTCTCGTCGCCGCTGACCGCCGCGGGGGGGCGCGCGGGCGCGGCGGCCGGCGGCCAGGACGCGGCGGCCCGCAGCTGCGGGCCGGACCGCAGCCACACGTCGGCGCGGGCCGCGCCGGTGCCCTCGGCCAGGACCCGGGCCATCCGGGGCAGCAGGTCTTCGGTGGCGTAGGTGCCGCCCATCCGCCCGGCGAACTCGCTCAGCGCCTCGTACGGGGTGGCGCGCCGGCCGTAGACCAGCGCCGGCCAGGCGCTGCGCCCGCGCCCGGACCGGCGGGAAGCCCACCGCCACCAGCGCGGTGGCCAGGATCGACAGCCCGAGGTTCGGGCTCGTGCCGGCCCGGGCCAGCGAGCCCGCCGCCAGCGAGCCGAGGCCGGCGACCACGACCGCGTACACGGCGGCGATGAAGGCCGCCAGGCAGCCGTAGACGATCGCCGTGGCGAGGACGACGTCAAGGCCGGCGAGGCGGCGCCGCCGCCCGGGACCGGTCATCACGCCGCCTCGGCCACCGGCCCGCGCAGCCGCCCGGCCACGACCGTGCCGGCTCCCGGCGACGAGCGGACCTCCAGGCTGCCGCCGAGCGCGCTCAGCCGGTCGGCCATCCCCTGCAGGCCGGTACCGAAGGCCCGGGCGGACGGGTCGAAGCCCGCGCCGTCGTCGGCGACCTCGAACGTCAGCCCGCCGGCGGAGGCGCCCAGCCGGACCTCGGCCCGGGAGGCGGCCGCGTACTTGGCGACGTTCTGCAGGGCCTCCAGGACGCAGAAGTAGACCACGGCCTCGACCTCCTGCGGGTACCGCCCCAGGTCGCCGGCGTCCACGGAGACGGGCACGGCCGACCTCGCCGCCTGGGCGCGCAGCGCGGCGGCCAGGCCCTGGCTGGCCAGCAGCGGCGGGTAGATGCCCCGGGCCAGGTCGCGCAGCTCGCCGACGGCGTCGGCCGCCTCCTGGCGCAGCTCGCCGAGCAGTTCCCGCTCGGCGTCGGCGTCGGTGCCGATCAGGCCCTCGGTGATGGTCAGCTTGATCGCCAGCGCGACAAGCTGCTGCTGGGCGCCGTCGTGGATGTTGCGCTCGATCCGGCGCCGCTCCTCGTCCTGGGCCGCGACCAGGCGCTGGCGGGACGCCCTGATCTCCTCCAGCCGCGCCATCAGCTGCTCCCAGAGGCGCACGTTCCGCAGCACCAGGCCGGCCTGGGCGGCCAGGTCTTCCAGCAGCCTGCCCTCGGTCGGGGTGAACGACTCGCCCGGCCGCTTGGTCACCGACAGCGCGCCCAGGACCTCGCCCTCATGCTGCACCGCCAGCACCCGGCCGGCGGGGACGGAGGCGGGCGCCCCGAGCGCGGTCGCCGGCGTGTCGGG
The DNA here is from genome assembly GCA_963749145.1 of uncultured Actinomycetota bacterium. GTDB lineage: Bacteria > Actinomycetota > Actinomycetes > Streptosporangiales > Streptosporangiaceae > JASHPR01. Next base: position 376,865 of record CAVVLN010000001.1, read on the forward strand.
CAGCGGCGGCGCGCCCGGCGGCCACGTCGCGTCGTCGCGGAACACCGCGCCGGCGCGCAGCCACACGTCGGCCCGGGCCGCGCCGGTGCCCTCGGCCAGGACCCGGGCCATGCGCGGCAGCAGGTCCTCGGTGGCGTAGGTGCCGCCCATCCGCCCGGCGAACTCGCTCAGCGCCTCGTACGGGGTGGCGCGCCGGCCGTAGACCAGCCGGCCGGCCAGCCGCTGGACCCGCTCCCGCACCGGCTGGAACGCGACCGCCACCACGGCCGTGGCCACGATGGACAGGGCCAGGCTGGGCCGCCCGCCGTGGCGGGCCAGGGCGCTGAGGCCCACCACGATCGCCACGTACATCCCGGTGATGAACGCGGCCAGCGCCCCGAAGACCAGGGTCTTGTTGATCACTACGTCGATGCCGTAGAGGTGATACCGGAAGATCGCGATGCCGATGGCGACCGGCACGAGCGCGACCGCCCCGCTGAGCAGGGCGTTCTGCAGGTTGTTGGTGGCGCTGCCCGGGCCCAGGACCTTCTCGGCGACCACCTCGCCGAGCGCGGCGGTCACGATCAGGGCCCCGGCGTAGACCAGCCACTTCAGCTGCTCGCGCTCGACGGCCCGGGCGCGCCGGTAGCGGAACCCCAGGGAGACCAGCGACGCGATGGCCGCGCCGGCCACCAGCAGCGCGCCGCCGAACGCCATGACCGTGAAGACGTCCCCGGCCGGGGCGCGCACGCCGACCGGGTTGGACGCCGGGCTGTCGGTGACGAGCGTGGGCGCGAACGCGCAGCCCAGGACCCACCCGGCCAGCCCGGCCGCCGCGGCCCAGGCCGCGGGCCGCCAGCGGCGCGAGGGCAGCCGGCCGGTCGGGAACAGCAGCAGGACGAACACGGTCAGGCCGAGCCCGAACAGCCAGATCCAGCCGGACCAGTTGCTCAGGGCGAGCGTCCGCGGAAAGGACGCGAGCGTGATCCCGACCGCCCCGGCGGCATACGCCAGGCCGGTCCCGGACATCAGCCAGCCGATCGGGTTGGCCGGGCGCTTCCACGCCAGCAGCGCGCCCACGGTGGCGAAGCCGGCGATCAGCACGACCGCGACCACCCCGTCCGAGGCACTGCCCTGCGAGCTGGCCAGCCGGGCGGGCAGCGGGTGCAGCGCGGTGTAGCTGAGCGAGGTCGCGGTCGCCGCGACGGTGACCGTCCAGATCGCCCCGGCGCGCCGCGCGGCGCGCCGCGGCTTGATGGTGGCCCTTGGCTGGGGGGCGGGCGTCATATTTCACCTCGTGATCCCGATTATTCGCCGCTGGTCCGGGGGCGAGAAGGGTGCGACCATCGGCGCGCGGGAAGGCCATCACCCGGACGCGGGTGAGGCCAGCACCACCGGCCGGCCGCGGCCTCGGTGGCCACCGCCGCCCGGGCCGGAGCGTGGCGGACGGTGCTTTAAATATCGGTCACCTGACCGATGTTTCCCGCGTGCAACTTGCAGCAGTATTTGTCCTGCAACTGCTGGCATGATCCAGCAGCCATGGCGTGACCGGATCCTGGCGGCCGAGGTCAGCGGGCCGCGATCGGCCGCCTGGGTGGCAAGGCGGAAAGAGGCGGACTGTTGGACGTTGCCCGGCTGCGGGACAGCTTCGCCCGTGTCGCGATGCACGGTGACGAACTGCCGCTGTTCTTCTACTCCGACCTGTTCATCAAGCATCCCGAGGTGCGGGACCTGTTCTCGGTCTCGATGACCGCGCAGCGGGGCCACCTCGCCGACGCGCTGGTGAAGATCGTGTCCAGCGTCGACCGGGTGGACGAGCTGACCGCGTACCTGCAGGGTCTGGGGCGCGATCACCGGAAGTTCGGCGCCGTCGCCGAGCACTACGGCGCCGTGGGCGACAGCCTGATGGCGACCCTGGAGCACTTCTCCGGGCCGGCCTGGTCGCCGGATCTGGCCGCCGACTGGCAGGCGGCCTACGACCTGATCGCCTCGGTCATGAGCGAGGCGGCGCGCGCGGACGAGCAACTGCAGCCGGCCTTCTGGCGGGGACGGGTGGTCGCCCAGGAGCGCCGGGCGTTTGACATCTCGGTGCTGTCCGTGCGGCCCGAGCCGCGCATGGACTACCGGCCCGGGCAGTCCGTGGCGATCGAGTGCCCGAGCCGCCCGAGGCTGTGGCGCTACTACTCGGTGGCGAACGCGCCGCGCCCGGACGGCATGCTGGAGTTCCACATCCGGCTGATTGACGGCGGCGCGGTGAGCATGGCGCTGACCAGCGAGGCGATCGTCGGCACCGAGGTCAGGCTGGGCCCCCCGGTCGGCGTCCTCACGCTGAGCGAGCCCCCGTCCGGCCGGGACCTGCTGCTGGTGGCGGGCAGCACCGGCCTGGCCCCGCTCAAGGCCATCGTGGATCAGGCGACCGGCCTGCCGCAGCCGCCGCGGGCGCACCTGTTCTTCGGCGCCCGGACCGCCGACGGGCTGTACGACCTGGACAGCCTGGAGAAGATAGCCGCCCAGCACCCGTGGCTGACCGTCACGCCGGCGGTGTCCGCCGATTCCCGGTTCGCCGGCGAGACCGGCGACCTCCCGGAGGTGGTGGCCCGGCACGGCGACTGGTCACGGCACGAGGCCTACGTGGCCGGGCCGACCGAGATGGTCACCGACGCCGTCGCCCGGCTGGCCGCCGCGGGCGTGCCGCAGGAGCACATTCACATCGAGGACTTCGGGTGGAGCGAGCCTTGACAACACCATGGTTCGACGAGCAGAACAGGCTGACCCCTGACGACCTGCAGAACGTGACGTTCCCCGTGTCACGGCTGGGGCGGCGCGGCTACGAGGAGGGACCGGTCAACCGGTTCATGCGCGTGGTGCACGCCGAGTTCGTGCGGCTGGTGAACGAGCGGAACTCGCTGTGGCAGGACGTTCAGCGGCTGCGCAAGCGGATCCTCGCCGGCGAGGCCGGCGGTGACCCGAAGGCGGTGCTGTTCGGTGAGGCCGACGCGCACGTGCACGCGGTGCAGATCCTTTCCACCGCGCAGATGACCGCCGACCGGTACGTGGCCGACGCCCAGGCCTACAGCAGCCGGGTGACCGAGGAGGCCAGGCGGCGGCGGCAGGACATCCTGCGCGAGGCCCAGGAGCACTCGGAGATCATCCTGCAAGATGCTCACGCTCAGGCCCGCGAGGCGGCGGTCTCCGCGCTGAACGGCGCGGTGGCGCCGCAGACCGATCGCGAGCGGCTGGCCGCGCAGGCCGAACTGGCGTACCTGCGGACCTACAGCGGCGTCTACCGGGACCACCTGCGCGCCTACACCGAGGGCGTGCTGCGCGGCATCGAGGAGTGGGAGCGCAAGGAGGCGGACTCGATCAAGGAGGCGGCCTCACTCCATGAACTCACCCAGGGCAACGGGCACGGGAACGGGAACGGCGACCGCCGGAGCATCGGCCCGTGACGGCGATAACTCCATCAGCCGGGCCAGCTCCGGGTGGCGGTAGAAGTTCGGCGACTGGTCGAAGTTCTGGTAGTAGCGGTGGAAGACCGGGGTCGCCGAGGAGGCGGTCGGCGGGACGATCCAGGTCCAGTCGGCCGGGCAGGCCCGGCCCTGCTGTTCCTCCCGTTCCAAGTGCCGCAGGAAGCGAGCTGACTCGGTGTGATGATCGGCGATAGTGACGTCGGCCGCGGTGAACGAGTGCAGGACCGCGAGGTTGAGCTCGGTCACGGCCTTGTCCTTCCACAGGTTCCGGTCGCTGGCCGTGGACAGGCCCATGTGCCGGGCGATCACCGGCAGCGCGTTGTACCGCCCGGCGTCGCCGAGGTCGCGCGATCCGATCTCGGTGCACATGTACCAGCCGTTGAACGGGGCGGCGGGGTAACGGACGCCGCCGATGTCCAGGTACATGTCGCTGATCACCGGCACGGCGTACCAGCGCAGCCCGAGGCCGGCGAACCAGCCGAACTCCGGATGGCTGATCCTCACTTCCAGCACCGCGTCGGCGGGCATGTCGTGCAGCGTGGGCGTGCCCCCCGCTTCCTGGACGATCAGGGGGAGGATGTCGAACCAGCCGCCCGTCCAGCCGGCCGACCAGCCGAGCTCGCGGGCCAGGCGGGTGATGTCGGTGTTCATCGGGTCGCCGATGACGGCGCCGTCGGCGGTGGCGTATCCCGCGTACCGCACCAGCTGCGGGCTGAGGATCCGGGGGCCGGGCCGTCCCGGGGAGTCGGGCGCGAACACCGTGATCACCGGCCGGATCCGGCCGTCGTTCGTCGCCTCGCGCAGGTGCGCGACCGACTCGGCGGCGATGTCCGGCGCCCGGCGGATGTCGCGGCGGTCGCGGACCCGCAGGCTCCGCCAGTACAGCCGGCCGATGCATCGTGAGCTGTTCCGCCAGGCGACGCGCGCGCCGAACGCCAGCTCCGCCGGGGTGTGCCAGTAGGTACCGGTGGCGTCGATCTCGCGGCGCACTCGCCAGAGCCGCCTGTCGGGCGGCCCGGCGCGGTTCTCGGTATGGAAGAGCGTGATGAACCGCTCGGCGCTGTCGAACAGGCGGTCCACGGCGAGCGACTCGTCGTCCGCCACGGTCCACGTGACCGGGAGCGCCTCCAGCTCGGCGGCTGGCTCGGCCGCCGTCGCGACGGGGCAGGCCGGGAGGGCCGGGACCAGGGCGGAACCCGGTTCCTGGCTCGCGCGGTGGTCCGGCATCGCGCGCTGGGTGGCCGGCCAGCGGGAGTCCGGCAGGATCTGGTCCTGGTTCAGGCTCACACGGGCCTCCCTGGGTAGCGCGTCACCTGTCGGCCGGCGGTCCGCTGCGGGCCCCGACCGCAGCATCAGCGTGCGCCGCCGGGCCGGACGGAAATGTTGCAGTGGCCTTGACGCGCGTGTTGAGTCCCACGTCACGGGCACCCCGGCCGGGCGGCTCCGGGCCGGGGCGCTCCGGGCCGGGCCGCTCCGGGCCGGGCCGCTCGGGGCCGCTTCACCCCTGGCCGCGCCGGCCCGGGTGCCGGAGCCCGGGCTAGGAGGTACGGCGGCCGAAGGCCGGGTCGGTGGTGGCCAGGCGGATCCGCGCCGACTCGGCCTCAGGCACGTCGAGCCGCTCGAAGATGTCGACCGCCTGCCGGAACAGGATCCGGGCCGCGTGCGGTCCCTGCGTGGTCAGCGTCGTCTCGGCGATTCCCTCGAGGATCTTGGCCTCCTCGTAGGGGTCGCCGATCTCGCGCGCCAGGCTGAGGGCGGCGTGGTAATGCTCGAGCGCCTCGGCGTAGCGGCCGGAGCCGCGGCGCACTCCGGCGATCCCGCGCAGCGCGATCACCTGCTCGGACAGGTTCCCGATCTCCTCGGCGCTCGACCGGGCCTTCTGGAAGTGAATCAGCGCCTCGTCGTAGCACTCGGCATTCTCGTAAACGGCGGCGATCTCGTTGAGCGCGATGACCTCGTCCGGGAGATCGCCGATGGCCCGGTAGATGGCCAGGGCGCGCCGGTAGGCGGCCAGCCCTTCCTCGTAGCTGCCCTTGTAGTGGTGCACGCAGCCGATGTTGTGGTGCACGATGGCCTGGCTCTGCGCGGCGCCGATCTCGGTGAAGATGTCCAGGGACTGCTGGTAGTTCTCCAGCGCCTCCCGGTGGCGGCCGCAGTGCAGGTGCATCTTGCCCAGGTTGTTGAGGGTCTTCGCCTCGCCGCGCCGGTCACCGGCCACCCGGTACAGCGACAGCGCCTTCTCCAGGTGGTCCAGGGCGTCCGGGTAGCGCCCCAGGTGGAAGCAGGCGATCCCGCAGTGGCTCAGCGCGTCGGCCACGCCATGCTGGTCGCCCGCGTCCTCGTACAGGGCCTGGGCCTCGTGGAAGTAGGCGAGGGCGGCGCGGGAACGGGCCGCGCGCTGGTTGACCAGGCCGACCTGGTCCAGCGCCTCGGCCTCGCCGCGCTGGTCGGCCAGCGAGCGGTAGATGGTGACGGCGTCCTCGGCCAGGGCCAGCGCCGCCTCCTGGCGGCCGGTCTGCTGGCTCACCACGCTGAGCTCGAGCGATGCCTGCGCGATCCGGGCCGGGTCGGCGAGATCGCGGCAGGCCTGCACGGCCAGCGTGTGCGCCTCGATCGCCTCGTCCCAGTGGGCCCTGATCTCCACGAAGCCGGCCAGCGCGTGCGTGAGGTCGGCGCACTGCCGCTTCCACTCGTGCCGGCCCGCGTGCTGGGCCGCCTGCAGGATGTTGCGCCACTCGGTCTCGAGCCAGGCGCCCGCGTCTTCCGGCGTGCTGAGCGCCGGGACCGCCGCGGGCAGATGGGTGACCGACACGGCGATCCGGTGCCGGAACGGCTGCAGCGCCCGGTCGGCCATATCGGCCGTGTGCAGGTAGTAGTCGAGCAGCCGGCCGACGGCCTTGCGCCGCTCGGGCGCGGGATCATCCAGCGCCGCGCGGGCGGCCGCGTAGCCGCGGATCAGGTCGTGGAACCGGAGCCGGCCGGCCGCGTCCCGCACCAGCAGGTGATGATCGACCAGGGCGGTGAGGGCCTTTTCCGCCTCGGCGAGGGTGCAGCCGCCCAGGGCCGCCGCCGGCTGCAGGCTGACCTGCGAGCACGGGTTCACGCCCAGCCGCCGGAAGAACCGCTGGTGATCGGGTTCCAGCGCGCGGTAGGACAGGTCGAAGGCGGACATCACCTCCGGGCTGGCCGCGCTGCTGCTGCCCAGGCCGGCGGGGGACTGGGACAGCTCCGCGACCAGGTCGGCCAGGCTGAGCTGGCCTTGCGCCAGCCTGCCCGCGGCCAGCTGGATCGCCAGCGGCAGGCGGCCGCACAACTCCACGGCCGCGGCCACCTCGTCCGGGTCGGGAACCCTGGCTACGCCGGCGATCTGCGTGAACAGCGTCACGGCGTCGCCGGGAGGCAGCACGTCGAGGGTGAGCACGCTCGCACCCTCGAGGTCCGGAAGCCTGCGCCGGGCGGTGATCAGGATCAGGCAACGGCCCGCCATGGGCAGCAGCGGGCGGATCTGGTCCCGCCGGGCGGCATCGTCCAGGATCACCACGGCGCGGCGCCGGCTGAGCTCGGCCCGCCACAGCGCGGCGCGCTGGCCGATCGCGTCCGGGATCTGCGCGGGCGGGACGTTCAGCATCCGCAGCAGCCGGTGCAGGGCCTCGGCCGAGTCGAGCGAGGCGGAGCCGGGATCGTGGGTGTGCAGGTTCAGGTAGAACACCCCGTCCGGGTACTGGCCGGCGACGGCGCGGGCCGCGCGGGCCGCGAGCGCGGTCTTGCCCACGCCGGGCATCCCCTCGACGACGCTGACCTGGGGCGTGTCCGCGCACTCGGCGGCCAGCAGCGCGAGTTCCGCGCGGCGGCCGACGAACTCGGTGGTCTCGGGCGGGAGCGTGTCCGGCGGCGGGGCCTGCCCGGGGCGTCGCCCGGGCAGCCGGACCGCCAGCCGCGGGTCCTGGCGCAGGATGCGCTGGTGCAGCTCGGACAGCACCGGCCCCGGCTCGGCGCCCTGCTCCTCGGCGAGGCGCTCGCGGGTCTCCCGGTACAGGCTGAGCGCGTCGCCAGGCCGGCCGCTCCAGTACAGCGCGGCCATCTGGTGCGCGATGAACGTCTCGTCCAGCGGGTACTGAGCCAGCAGGCCGCGCAGCTCGCCGACCAGATCGGCGTGACGGCCCAGCTCGAGCTCGCACTCGATGCGTTCCAGGATGACCGCCCGGCGCTCTTCCTCCAGGCTGTCGCGCATCCGCGCCACCCAGTCGCCGCGGACCCCGGCCAGCGCCGGGCCGCGCCAGAGCCCGTCCGCCTCGCGCAGCAGCGCGGCCGCGTGATCGTAATCGCCGCTCCCGATCAGGGCGTCGGCCTGCCGGCGCAGCCGGCGGAACTGGTGCAGGTCGACCGCCTCGGGATCGACGTCGAGCACGTAGCCGTTGGCCCGCCCGGCCAGCCGGACGGCGTCGCCCACGGCCTGCCGCAGCGACGCCCGGAGCCGGGCGATGTAGACGGAAAGATTCTCCCGGGCCTTGGGCGGCGGATCGGTGTCCCACAGCCGGTCGATGAGCGCGTCGGCCGGGACGATCGTGCGCGGCGTCAACAGGAGGATCGCCAGGGCGCTGCGCGCTCTGGCTGACCCAAGGTCACACTGCTGCCCGGCCGACCACAGCTCAGTCGGTCCGAGGACCCGTAACTCCATGACCGCCCTGCATCGTCCACCGCCTACGGGCAAGCTCGCTGCCCGCACTCGAAAGGAAACTCCGGCGTCATTCTGTCTCGCTGATACCCCGCTTCAGGTATCTCTCACGCGAATCCTACGAGAATAAGCGGGGTTAGCGAAAGGATTGTCTTTCTCGTTGCCTAGTGCGATGCAATTTTCATTTCAATGGTCGCGATGCCCGCCCGGCCCGCTCCCGCGAAACCGCTGGCCCCGCCCGCTCCCGGGAAGCCGCTGGCCCCGCCCGCTCCCGGGAAGCCGCTGGCCCGGCCCGGCCTGCGGCTGCTCCATGCCCGGCCCGGCTGCGCAGCCCCAATGTCCCGCCCCCGGCCCCCATGTCTGGCCCCGCCCGGCGCGTGGAGGGGCTGGCGCGACGCCATATGTCAAGCTGGATTCCTGTGATAATTGCGTTCGGGCGTTACGGATGGTGCCAGAAGTGGGGGCGACGGGTAGTCTCCGCAAACTGACGGGGGCCTGCCCGGCGTTCAAAAGCTTTCTACGGGGCCGTCCTTTCTTCGCCGCAGCGACGATCAGCTTCTGTCGTTGGCGAATTCCATGATCGTGGAGGGTTGGCCGCGTTATACGCCGAAAACACTCCACGATCATCGAAACGGTCGGCGTGCGGGCCGGTGAAAGCTATGCGGAGGGCTGCCCTGGCCGATTCTCCGTAACATTCGGGCGAGCCTGCCCGGCCTGCGGAGACAGACGGTTGCCGGCCATTACAGTGCGTACTTGATTGGGGTTACATGGGGAGATGTGACAGCACGGACGAGAGTTTTTGCCCCGATCTACCGGAATGGCACACGTCGCGATGGGTAGTGGTGTAGTTTTCTCGTTGTGGATGGAACCCGAATTTAGTTACCAATGAGGGGAACTTCTCGATGAGAACTCACAGATCGTTCCGCTACACGATCACGCGGACTGGCCGATCGGTGGGCCGCCATCGCCGTGAACCCTCGGGGGGAACGGCGCGCCTCCAGGCCACGCGGGGGATCGTCGTACCGGCATTAGTGCTGGCCAGTCTGGGCGGCGCGGCTGCCGCCAGTCACGCGATCGAGGGCCAGGCCCATCCGACCGCGGGCCCGTGGATATACGCCGCTACTAACGTGCTCAAGTAAAGGCTGATTACCGCCTTCAGGCTACCGATCTGGTAGAACCGGCTTCACAATCGCGCCGATGACCTGCGTCGTCTCGCGGGGTCCTAGGTTGTCGGCGTCGGCGATGCGATGGCCGAGTAGTGGCCGCCATCGGCCATCGCATCGCCACAATTTGTCCTCTAGGCGCCGCGGAGCCCGGCGCCTAGAGGCATGTCCATTCCCAGCCGGGAATCGGACCATTTTCACTGGCGACTGAATAGGTATTACCCGTCGGTAAAGTGCGTTTACCTACCGGGCCGGGTGAGCGCGTTTACCTACCCGGGCCGGGTGAGCGCGCTTATCTACCGGGTCGGGTGAGCCATGGTGTCGATGACCGCGGTGGTCGCCAGGATCAGGATGTCGTTCTCGCCCGGCGCGACCTCCACCCCGTAGGTGTCCCGGGCGCGGAACCACCGCTTGGAAATCTCGGCGACCTTCGTGATTCGTGCCGTGCCGCGATGGACCCTCCCAGTGTCCGGCGGCTGGCCGTGCCGGGCATCACCCCGGCCGGGGAGCCGCGGGTCCCGGGGCTACGAGCGCCGCGGCGGTGCGAGGTCCAGCCCGAGCCAGCGAGCCAGGTCCTCGATCTCGTGATCGATGGCGGCGGTCATGGCCGGGGTGAAGGTCACGTCCGGGTGGACCGCGCCGACCCGGAGCACCCCGGCGGCGCGGTCGGCGGTGGCGTCGAGCTTGCCGACCAGCCGGTCGTGGTACAGGACCGGCAGCGCGAAGTACCCCCAGCGGCGCTTGGCGGCCGGCTTGTACATCTCCAGCTGGTAGTCGAACTCGAACAACTCGGCGGTGCGCTTGCGGTCGTGGATGAGCCGGTCGAACGGCGACAGCAGCGCCGCGCGCCCGGAGAACGGCTGGGCCAGCAGCGAGGGGTCGACGCGCCAGGTGCCCCGGACGCCCTCGACGACGGCCGCCTCGCCGGCCTCGCCCACGTACGCCGGCTCGACCAGGGCCTCCGGTCCCCGGGCCCGGGCGATGCCCAGGGCGCGCAACCGGCGCTCGTCACGGATGCGCCTGGCCTCGTCCGCGGGGACGACCGGGGCATCCGGGTAGACCCGGTCCGCCAGGTCCCACAGCCGGTCCTGGCCCCTGCGCCCGGCGATCGCGACCTCGCCGCGCCGCATCATGCGCTCCAGCATGATCGTGACGTTGCGGTTGTTGGTCCACCCGGTCGACTTCCACGGCACCTGGCAGGTATCGGGGATCTCGCGCGACGACAGCGGTCCCGCGGCGCCCAGCCGGCCGAGGATGTCCCGGCGGAATGCGTCGTTGGCCCGCATCCAGGCGATGCCTTCCGGCCAGCCGCGGATCTCGCGCCGCCACTCGTCCATCTCGCCCCGGAACAGGACCAGGTCCTCGCTGGGCCGGATCATCGCCAGCAGTTCCAGCAGCGCCCGGTTCCCCAGCGCCGCGTCCAGCTCGGCCGGCGAGTATGCCGACCCGAGGCGGCTCCACGCCACCAGGTCGGCATTCGGCGCGATGGCCGCGGTCGGGTCGAGCTGCAGCAGGGTCAGGTGACGTACCACGTCGAGCAGCCCGGCCGGGCGCGGGCCGTCCAGCCGCTGGGCGCGCACGGCGATGCGGCGTGCGTCGGCGCGTGAAAGCTCGTGGACGGCCATCACCCCAGGCTAATGTCAGGCCGGGACGATGATCTCGGCCGCGGGCTGCGGCGCGGCGAGGGTCGTCGCGCTGTCGTGCTGGCGGGTGAATTCCCGGGCGGGCGGCCACATGGCCACGTGCTGGTACTCGGCGACCGCGTCGTAGCGGATGTAGGCGAGGTGCTCGGCCTCGACCTCGAACAGGTGGGGATGTCGCCGGACGGTGGACGGCGGGTGGCGGCCAGGGGATGCCCGGCGCCCGGAACGCACGACGAAGATCGCTATTGGTCGTCGTATTGCTAAACTCTGGGGTAATATTCGCTTACCGCCGAAGCGCTCTGACGGAGCGTCACGATAGATATACTCTATATGCGCATTTGACTAGCTAGAGCCGTACGGCCCGTTCATACCTCTAATTCCCCCATCATCGCTCCCAAACCAGTACCGCTTTTTGCATCAGCCTGGTCAGTTCGGGGGCATCCGCGTAATCTCGGAGATCAGGGTCCCTAAAGGGTGGGGGGTAAGGGAGCCATGCGGGGTTCACGTCGGTCCATATGCTTGATCGCCGCGCCCGTCCTGATCATTGGTCTCAGTTTCGCGTTAGCCCCGGCGGCGTTAGCCGCTTCGGGAGGAAGCGAATCCATCGTCACGACGCTGTACGCCTACCCGACGCTTCCCAGCTGGGGGCAGGTGGAATCGGCGGCGCCCACCGTCAGCGCGGCCATTGTCGACATCTGCGCGCCCGACGGATCGGGGTCGGGCTGCAATGGCCAGCCCGCCGACGCGAAGAGCACGGTCTGGACGCCGACTATCCAGGCATTGCAGCAAGCAGGCATTACCCCGCTCTACTACATATGGACCGACTACGGCGCGACCCCCCTGGCCACCGTGGAAAGCGAATTGCAAGACGCCATCACCTGGTATGGCGTCGCTAGCCCCATGTTCGACGGTACCTCCACCTCCGCCAGCGAGGTCAGCTACTACCAGTCGCTGTACAACTACGCCATTGCCAGCGGCGCGAAGACCGTGATGTTCAACCCGGGGACGATCGCGCCGCAGAGCTACATGTTCGGGCCCGGCGAGATCCTGCAACAGTTCGAGGGATCTGAGGCGCAATTCGATGCGACGTCGTTCCCGAGCTGGATGGATTCATACCCGGCCTCGGACTTCTCGGCCACCATCAGTGCGGGCACGTCGGCAGGCGTCGCCAGGGACGTTAGCGATGCCGCGGCTGACAACATCGGCAATGTCTACGTCGACGACGAGGCGGAGCCGCCGAGCTACAGCACGCTGCCCGCCTTCTGGTCGGCCGAGGTCCAGGACGTGGCGGGCACGGCGTCCAGCGATACCCAGACGATCACGTTCGCCGCCCCGGGGCCGGGTGTGGCGGGGCAGTCGGCGACGCTGGCCGCGACCGGCGGGGCGTCGGGTAACCCGGTGGTGTTCTCGGTCGATGCCAGCAGCGGGCCGGGGGTGTGCTCGGTGTCGGGGGCTAACGGGTCGACGGTGAATTACCTGGCCGCGGGCACGTGCGTGATCGACGCGAACCAGGCCGCCGGCGGCGGGTACGCGGCCGCGCCGCAGGTGCAGCAGACGATCACGGTCAGCGCGGCCGGCACCCAGACGATCACGTTCGCCGCCCCGGGGCCGGGTGTGGCGGGGCAGTCGGCGACGCTGGCCGCGACCGGCGGGGCGTCGGGTAACCCGGTGGTGTTCTCGGTCGATGCCAGCAGCGGGCCGGGGGTGTGCTCGGTGTCGGGGGCTAACGGGTCGACGGTGAATTACCTGGCCGCGGGCACGTGCGTGATCGACGCGAACCAGGCCGCCGGCGGCGGGTACGCGGCCGCGCCGCAGGTGCAGCAGACGATCACGGTCAGCGCGGCGCCCGCGGCCCAGGTCGCCTTCACCACCCAGCCGGGCGGCGGCGCCAACGGCGCGGCGTGGTCCGCCCAGCCGGTGGTCTCGGTGGAGAACTCGGGCGGCGGGGTGGTGACGGGGGACTCCAGCGCGGTGACCCTGGCGATCGCCTCCCAGCCGGGCACCGGGGCGACCCTCGGCTGCGCGGCCAACCCGGTCACCGCGTCGGGCGGGGTGGCATCGTTCGCCGGGTGCGAGATCACCGGCAAGGCGGGAACCTACACGCTGAGAGCCACCGACGGCAGCCTGACGCCGGCGACCAGCAGCACCTTGTCGGTCACCGTGGGCGCGCCGTCGCAGCTCGCCTTCACCGCGCAGCCGGGCGGCGGCGCCAACGGGGCGGCCTGGATCACCCAGCCGGCGGTCTCCGTCGAAGACTCCGGCGGCAACGTGGTCACCGGGAACGCCAGCGCCGTGACCCTGGCGATCGCCTCCCAGCCCGGCACGGGCGCGGCTCTCGGCTGCGCGGCCAACCCGGTCACCGCGTCGGGCGGGGTGGCATCGTTCGCCGGGTGCGAGATCACCGGCAAGGCCGGAACCTACACGCTCAGCGCCGCCGACGGCAGCCTCACCACGGCGACCAGCGGCGCCGTCGGCATCACCCCCGGCGCGGCAGCGAAACTCGCCGTCACGACCCAGCCCGGCGGCGGCGCCAACGCCGCGGCCTGGACTACCCAGCCGGTGGTCTCCGTCGAAGACGCCAGCGGCAACGTGGTCACGGGTAACGCCAGCGCGGTGACCCTGGCGATCGCGTCCCAGCCCGGCAGCGGGGCGACGCTGAGCTGCACGAAGAACCCGGTCACCGCGTCGGGCGGGGTGGCAACGTTCGCCGGGTGCAAGATCACCGGCAGGGCGGGCAGCTACACGCTCAAGGCCACCGACGGCAGCCTGACGCCGGCGACCAGCAGCACCTTCTCCGTCACCGTGGGCGCCGCCGCGCAGCTTGTCTTCACGACCCAGCCGGGCGGCGGCTCCAGCGGGATTGCCTGGTCCGCCCAGCCCAAGGTCTCCGTGGAGGACTCCGGAGGCAACGTGGTGACGGGGAACTCCAGCGCGGTGATCCTGGCGATCGCGTCCCAGCCCGGCAGCGGGGCGACGCTGAGCTGCACGAAGAACCCGGTCACCGCGTCGGGCGGGGTGGCATCGTTCGCCGGGTGCAAGATCACCGGCAGGGGCGGCAGCTACACGCTCAAGGCCACCGACGGCAGCCTCGCCTCGGCCACGAGCAGCAGCTTCCGTATCACCGGATGACCGCAGCCCGGCGCCGGGCGAGCCAGCCCGGGATCCCGCGAGGTCCTGGCCAGACTGACCGGGTGTCTGCAGACCCGGCCACCCGGTACCCCGGCGAGTCAGGCGAGTACCGGCTTGCTCGCAACCGGCTGCTGGAGGCAGAGGTCGAATTGCGGCGGGCGATCGAGCGGGTCGCCGCACGGCGCCGCGCGCTCCCGCCGGGCGGCGCCGTCCCGGAGGACTACGTCTTCGAGGAGGCGGTCCCCGGGGACGGCGAGGTCAGGTTCTCCGAGCTGCTGGCCCCGGGCGCGGGTTCCGTCACCGGTGGGCGTCCGAGCTGCCAGACGGCCGGGTCAGCACGCCGGCCATGACCGTGGTGACGACCTTGCGGACGGCGGCCGGCTCCGGCGGGACGCCTTCCCGGCCGGCGAACAGCAGGTGCCCGGCCCCGATCAGCGTGGGAGCGAGCGCGTCGACGTCGGCGTCCGCCGCGATGCGGCCCAGCCCCCGCTCGGCGGTGAGGTAGGAGGCGATCATCGTGGCTGCCTCGGTCAGGAGCGGGACGCCGTACGGCCTGGCCTGGCGCAGCCGGGCCCGCAGGTCATCCCGGAAGATGATGAGGGCGACGATCGCCACCGCGACCGACCCGAACAGGTCCGTCAGCGCGCCGGCGAGGTTGGGCGTGCGCCCACTTAGAGTGGGCGCATGGCCACTCTACCGCCGGGGCATGCGCCCCGTTTTGACGGCGAGCCTCATCAAGCCCGGGACATGGCCGAGTCCTTCGGCTCGGACGCTGAACGTTACGACCGGGCCCGTCCTGGCTATCCCGGTGCCCTGGTGGAGCGGATCGTCGCCGCCAGTCCCGGCCGCGACGTGCTCGACGTCGGCTGCGGCACCGGCATCGCCGCCCGGCAGTTCCAGGCGGCCGGCTGCCGGGTCCTCGGAGTCGAGCCCGATGCGCGGATGGCCGGCCTGGCCCGGCGGTCGGGGCTCGAGGTCGAGGTGGCGAGGTTCGAGGACTGGGATCCCGCGGGGCGCGGGTTCGACGCGGTCGTGGCCGCGCAGGCATGGCACTGGGTGGACCCGGTCGCGGGTGCAGCCAAGGCGGCGCAGGCGCTGCGCCCCGGCGGGCGGCTGGCGGTGTTCTGGAACGTATTCCGGTTCCCGCCCGACCTCGGTGACGCCTTCGCCGCGGTCTTCCGCCGGGTGCTGCCCGGCGCGCCGATGGGGCAGCGCGGGATGCCCGGCCTGGACGCGTACGCGACGCTGTCCGCCAAGGCGGCCGACGGGATGCGGCAGGCGGGCGCGCTCGGCGACCCGGAGCAATGGCGGTTCGACTGGGACCGCCCCTACACCCGCGACGAGTGGCTGGAGATGGTGCCCACCTCCGGTTTCAGCACCCGGCTCCGGCCGGCCACGATGCAGGAATTGCTGGCGGGCATCGGCGCCGCGATCGACGCGGCGGGCGGCGGCTTCACGATGCATTACGCCACCGTGGCCGTCACGGCGCCGGCGACCGGGGAGCCTCGTGACCGGCCCAACGGACGGGCAGCGGGTACCTGAGCTGCGCGCGGCCGCACCCGGGGCAGCCGGGGCGCCCTCACGTGGCCGGGGGAACCTGGCTGGTCAGCACGTTGCCCAGGACGGCCACGGACCGCAGCCGGACGACCGGCGTCAGCGCGCCGGGCCGGCCGGGCGGGATCACCGCGGCGGTGCGCCCGAACACCGTGGCCGCGAGGCCGGTGTCGACCCGGAAGCCGGCCGGGATGACGATGTGCACCTCGCCGGCCAGGGCCACGGCGGTGATCTCGGTCACGAACGAGGTCACCGCGGTGCGCCGCAGATCGATCATGACCTCGCCGAACACGGCGACGGCGTGCACCCGGGCGGCCAGGGCCCGGAACGGCCGCCAGCCGGCCGGGCCCAGGATGCCGAGAATGAGCCGCCGCGCCCGGCGACGGGGGCCGGCCACCGCGGCCTGGCCCGGGCCGGGCACGTCCGCGAGGACCGCGGCCAGATCCGGCACCGTGGCGGCCCGGTGGGCCGCCTCCGAGCGCGCGGCCAGCTCCGCGGCGTCCAGCAGGCCGTCGGCGCACGCGGCCACCAGCCGGCGCAGCACCTGCGCGCGGTAGCGCTGCACCACCCGGGGATCGGGCCGCGGCGGCGGCGCTCCGGGGGCGTGACGCGTCACGCCCCCGGATGGCTCGGCCGGCACCAGTTCGCCATCCCGTGACCGGTTATCCACGGAACCTCCGCGTTCAGGAAACTCACCAAGAGAATCTGGGGCGGACGCCTACGTCTCAACCGTTTGCGCACATCGGGCGGCCGCCACGCCGGCCGGCCCGGCGAGCCGCACGGAGGGGACCCCGCCATCGTGGCCAGCGTAAAGCGGGACAGACCCGTCCGTCGACGTCGTGGCATCACAGTTAGGGAGATCCCCCGATGCCGGGCGCTTACCCGTCCAGCCGGCCCGCGGTTATCCGGCGGTAAACCATCGCCGCGCGCCCGCCGTCTAGTGATCAGCGGCGCATGCCGCTGACGTGGGTGAATCGACCGGGCCAGCCCGGCAGCAAGGACGGAACAGGCCATGCCAGCCACCCTCCAGGAGATCCTGCTCGCGCCGGGCACCCGGCCCGAGGTGATCGCGGACTGCAACCTGCTGATCGAGCGGCAGCTCTCCGACATGTCCGGGATCTCCGGAACGGCGGTCAGGCTCGCCTACAAGACGGTGAACACCTTCAAGCCGGGCCATATCCGCTATATGGTCGGGTCCCTCCTCCCGCAGATGGTCGCCCAGCTCGAGCCGTACTGGGCCGACTTCGCCGCCGCGGGGTCCGGGGGCGGCCCGGAGTTCGGCGATTACCTGGCCGGGCGGGGCGAGGAAGTGTCGCAGGCGCTGCTGTCGGTCACCGACGCCCGCGCGGCGGCCTCTGGCCGGCCCACCGTCATCAAGGCGTACGGCACGGTCCGCGGCGGCGCGGCCCGGCACATCGAGGCCGCGCTGCCGCAGGTCGGTGAGCTGGTGGTGAAGTACGCGGCCTGACCAGCCGTTACCGGGCGGCCCTCCCGTACTGCGCGAAGGCCGCGGCGCGCAGGCCCGGCCGACCGGCACTCCAGGTACGCCGGCGGTCCGCCTGCGGGGAACAGCCGCTCGCCGGTGCCGAGGATCGTGGGGAAGGTCAGCAGCCGGTACTCCTCGACCAGGCCAGCGGCCATCAGCGGGCGCGCGACGCTCAGGCTGCCGGCGATGATCACGTCGCGCGGCTCGCGCCGGACGGTGTCGACGACATCGCCGGCGATGACCCGCGAGTTCACCCAGGCCGACGCGTCGGTGAGGGTGCGGGAGGCGACCAGTTTGGGTACGGCGTTCATCCGCGCGGAGAACGGGTCGGTGCGTGCTGGCCAGAGCCGCGAGAACAGCTGCCAGGTCGTGCGCCCCAGCAGCATGACCCCGTTGTCCAGCGTGCTGCCGAGCCGGAACTTGTCCCCGGCGACCGTCTCCGGGCCGTGCCGGAACGCCCAGCCGCCGCCTGGCGTGCCCTCGGACCCATCGGGGTCGGACACGATCCCGTCCAGGGTGATGAACTCGATGACGATGACGCTCATGGTGGGTCTCCCTTCGGCTGATGCTCGCCCGTACATACCGGCGGCACCGGCCGGACTCATCGCCCCGGGCGGAAAACGGGTCAGGAGATCTGCCGGGGCAGGTCGAACGTCCCGAACACGGCCGGGTCGGCGAACACGACGTTGCGGGCGACCAGGCCACCGGAGACGGTGAGGACCTGCAGCGTGTGCAGCCCGTGCCCGCCTCCCGGCTCCGGCGCGTACGCGGCGAACGCGGGCTGCCCGTTGGCGGTGAGCGCGCGGGCGAGCCAGCCCGGCCCGCGCATCTCGAACACGCGGCGCATGAACCGGCCGTAGTCGCGGCGGCCCCGGTACCACAGCGGCACCGGCGGCATCTCCAGGACCGCGTCGGCGGTGAGCAGCCGCACCAGCGCCGGGACGTCGGCGGTCTCGAACGCCCCCACGTACCGCTGGATCACCGCGCGGGACTGCGGGTCGTCCGGCTCGGCGATCTCGCCCACGTCGCCGGCGTTCGCGAGGGCGGCCCGGGCCCGCTGCAGGGCGCTGTTGACGGCCGTGACCGTCGTCTCCAGCTGCCCGGCGACCTCGGCGGCGCTGAAGTCCAGAACCTCGCGGAGCACGAGCACGGCGCGCTGGCGCGGCGGCAGCACCTGCATCGCAGCGACCAGGGCGAGCCGCATGTCGGCCCGCATCCCCACGTCGAACCGCGCATCGGGGAACGGCTGCAGCCAGGGGATGTCGAACGCCGGCGTCAGCGAGGCCCCGGGATCGTCGCTCGGCGCGCCCAGCCCGGATGGCAGCGGCCGCCGGGCCCGCCCCTCCAGCGCGGACAGGCAGGCGTTGGTCGCGATCCGGTATAGCCAGGTCCGCACGGACGCCCGCGTGCGGTCGTAGCGGTCGCGGGCCTTCCACGCCCGCAGCATCGTCTCCTGCACCAGGTCCTCGGCCTCGTGGAACGAGCCCAGCATCCGGTAGCAGTACGCCACCAGCTCGCCCCGGTACGGCTCGAAGTCCACCGGGCCATCATCGCGTACCGCATATCCTCCGTCTCATGCCCGACCGGCCGACCGATGCCGCGTGGCTGAAGCTCGGCGCGGAGCCCGGGCTGTGCGGAGCCTGCCGGCACGTGAAGCTCAACGAGACGCGCCGCGGCACCGCCTACCTCCGCTGCACGCGCGCCGAATGGGACACCGGCCTGCCCCGCTACCCGCGTCTTCCGGTCACGCAGTGCGCGGGCTTTGAGCCGCGCGAGGCGCCCTAGCGGGTTACGCGCTGCGCGGTCAGGGTCTGCCCGGCCGAGTTGAGCCGTTCGGCGAGGGCGGTTCCCATCGCCGTGGCCAGCGTCAGCACGCCGGCGCGCTCGGGCAGGCGGTCACGGTTCAGCGCGAGGCAGAGCGCGCTCTCGCCGAGCATCACGGCGGTGGCGGCGTAACCCGGATCGCCCCGGGCTTCGACCCTGGCCAGGTAGCGCGCCCCGGCGGCGGTACGGGTGTGGATCTGGATGCGGAAAAAGCCCGTGCGGCGGGTCTTGTCGCCGGGGCCCTGGCCAGGCCGGGGCAAGACTTGGCCCAGCAGCGCCCGGGAGGGGGGAAACGCCAGCCCGGCCGCCGTCGCCTTCACCGCGGCGGCGAGCCCGGCGGCCAGCACGGGCGCGGCCGGGCCGGAACCGAAGCCGGTGACTTCGCGGTAGCGGAAGCCGCGTCCGTAGGCCCAGCCCTGCAGGGCGTTGCTGCGGCGCACCACCCGGGTGTTGAGGCCCGCCATGAGAAACGGCCCCACCCACATCCGCAGGTCGGCGTCGTAGCCGGCCCGCTGCCGGTCGCCCTCATCGCCGAGGTCGGGTTCGGCCGCCCGGTCCGGGCTGAGCGCGTAGGGATCCTCGACCACCCGGCGGCACCGCGCGCTGGACCGCACCTCGTCCATCTGGCCCATCCCTGATGCCAGCGTCCCGCCGCTGACACCACCCCGCAGAGCCGTCACGACCAGCGTGGTGACCCCCAGGTCGCCGGCGTCGTCGGCGCGGGCCGCATCGTGCAGCAACAGCACGCCGAGGTCGGAAGGCACGGAGTCAAATCCGCAGCAGTGCACGATGCGCGCGCCGGTGCCGGCCGCCACGGCGTGATAGCGGTCGATGCTGTCCCGCAGGAACAGCACCTCGCCGGACAGGTCCGCGTAGTCGGTGCCCGCCGTAGCGCAGGCCTCGACCAGCGCCAGTCCCTGACGGCGGTACGGCCCCACGGTGGTGACCACGACCCGGGCCGCGCGGGCCAGCGCGGCCAGGGACACCGGGTCGGCGGAATCCGCCGCCACCAGCGGCCACGATGACGCGGCCGCGCCCAGCCGCGCCCGGGCATCCGCCAGCCGCGGCCCGGACCGCCCGGCCAGCCCGATGCGCACGCCGGGCGGGGCGTGATCAGCCAGGTAACCCGCCACCAGCCGGCCGACGAAACCGGTGGCGCCGAATACGACGACGTCCAGATCGCGGTTCCCGCTCACCCAGTACATGATCGTGGCTTCCGGAGCCTCACGCCAGGCCGGGGGGACGCGAGTCAGCCGCGGCCTACTGTGAAGCTGGGGCGCCGGCGCCAGCCGCGGCGGCGAGCACGGCCCCGGCCAGCCGCGCG
Source organism: uncultured Actinomycetota bacterium (assembly GCA_963749145.1). Lineage (GTDB taxonomy): Bacteria > Actinomycetota > Actinomycetes > Streptosporangiales > Streptosporangiaceae > JASHPR01. The sequence goes on from CAVVLN010000001.1 coordinate 397,112, forward strand.
TCGTCGGCGGGCGCGACGGCGCGCAGGTCGAGCAGCAGCCGGCCGCCCTCGATCCGGCCGACGACCGCCGGCACGTCCCCGCTGCGCACCGCCGCCCCTGACCGCAGGCCGGGCGCATACCGCTCGGGCAGGGAGAGCGCGGCGCTCGGCAGGCTCACGCCGGGCCCGCCGCCGCCGCCCACCGCCGCGGCGGCCGGCACCGCCCGGCAGTCGACGCCCGCCTCGGCCAGCCGCCCCGCCAGGGCCTCGGCCCGTGTCCTGAGCGAGGACTCGGTCACGGTCATGGCCTGGGTGACCGGCGGGGCGGGGCCGGTCAGGGTGGCCTCGAGGGCGGCCAGCGTCAGCTTGTCCACCCGCAGCGCCCGGGCCAGCGGGTGGCGGGCGAGGCTGGTGACCGTCTCGCGCCGGCCGAGCAGCAGGCCAGCCTGCGGCCCGCCGAGCAGCTTGTCGCCGCTGGCCGTGACCAGCCCGGCGCCGGCCCGCAGCCAGGTGTCCGCATCGGGCTCGTCCGGGAGAACCGGGCTCGGCCGGAGCAGCCCGGAGCCGATGTCGCCGACCACCAGCACGCCGAGGCCCGCGAGCTCGCCGACGCGGACCGATGCGGTGAAGCCCTCGATCACGTAGTTGGACGGATGCACCTTCAGGATGAACGCCGTATCGGCGGATATGGCCTGCTGGTAGTCGGCCAGCGCGGTCCGGTTGGTCGTGCCCACCTCGCGGATCCGGGCGCCCGTGGACTGGAGCAGGTCAGGAAGACGGAACCGGTCGCCGATCTCGATCATCTCGCCGCGGCTCACGATGATCTCGCGCCCGGCGGCCAGCGCCGTGGCCGCCAGCACCAGCGCGGCGGCGTTGTTGTTGACCACATGTACCGCCCCGGCCGCCGGAACCGCGTGCGCGAGCGCGTCAAGGGCGTCGGCGACGCTCGACGGGCTGATGGCCCCGGACCGGGCCAGATCCTGGGCGCGGGTTACCGCCGCCTTGACCAGCGTCGCGCCCAGCACCTCCTGCGCCGCGACCAGGCGCGGGTCAGCGAGCACGACGTCGGTTCTGGGCACGTGACGGCGCGGGTCCACAAAACGCGACCCTACGCCGCCGCTGGCGGCCGTTCCCCGGGCGGGCCAGGCGGCCGGAGGCGGACGGAATCGACCCGTCGGCGACGCCGGCGCGCCCGGACTGGACACTACATTTGCCCACATGACCCACCTGAACGGCTTCCGGCTGACCCAGTACGCACGCGGTGGCGGCTGCGCTTGCAAGATCCCGCCCGGCGAGCTCGAGGAGACCATAAAGATGCTCGGGCCGGGCGCCGCGGGCCCGGACCTGGTGGTGGGCGTCGAGAACGGCGACGACGGCGCCGTGGTGCGGGTCGGCCCGTCCGCGGCGGTGGTCGTCACGGCCGACTTCTTCACTCCCGTCGTGGACGACGCGTACACGTTCGGGCGGATCGCCGCGACCAACGCGCTGTCTGATATCTACGCGATGGGCGGCGAGCCGCTGGTCGCGGTGAACCTGCTCAGCTGGCCTCGCGACAAGCTCCCGGCCGAGCTGGCCGCCGAGGTGCTGCGCGGCGGCCGGGACGCCGGCCGCGCGGCCGGTTGCCACGTGGCGGGCGGGCACAGCATCGACGACCCCGAGCCTAAGTACGGCATGGCCGTGACCGGCACCGCCGACCCGGCCGCGCTGCTGCGGATTGACGCCGGCCAGCCGGGTCTGCCGCTCAGCCTGACCAAGCCACTGGGCATCGGCGTTCTCAACGCCTGGCACAAGGCCACGGGTGAGATCAGCGCGGCGGCGGTCGAGGTGATGACGACGCTGAACGCCGACGCCAGCCGGCTGGCCCTCGCCGCCGGGATCAGGTGCGCCACCGACGTGACCGGGTTCGGCCTGCTCGGGCACTTGTTCAAGCTGGCCCGGGCCAGCGGGGTCTCCGCGGTGGTGGACCACGCGGCGGTGCCGCTCATCGAGGGCACGCGGGCGGCGGCGCGGGCCGGCTACATGCCCGGCGGAAGCCGCCGGAACCTTGACTGGGTGCTCCCGCACACCGACGCCGGCGCGGTGGACGAGGAGGACCTGCTCCTGCTCGCGGACGCGCAGACGTCGGGCGGCCTGCTCGTGGCCGGAGAACTGCCGGGAGCCCCCGTGATCGGGGAACTGGTCCCGCGCCGCGACCGCGTGCTCATCATCAGGTAGCGCGCCGGATGCCCGTTGCGGGAGACCGGATGCCGTGCGGCTTGGTCATGGGGATGCCGCCGGCGCTGCCGGCGAAGGCCTCGGGAGCTACCTCCGCGAGGAAGTCGCTCACGACGCGCCGGAACAGCTCGGGCTCGTCGCTGGGCGGTGAGTGGCCCGACTTCTCGAAGATCACCAGCTGCGAGCCCGGGATGAGGGCCGCGATGGCCTCTGAACTCACTACCGGGGTGACCCAGTCGTGCCGGCCGACGGTGATCAGAGTGGGGCAGCGCACGCCGGGAAGGGCCGGCTTGACGTCGTAGGCCGGCCGGTTCTGCTGGAAGCACCAGTTGTGGGTCTCGTACCGGTAGCTCCCCTTCTCCACTCGCGCGGCCGCCCGCTCCCGGTCGTCCTCGTAGGAATACAGCGGGGCGATCTCGGCCCAGCACGCCTTGAGATCGGCGTCGTCGCGGATGCGACCGGTCCAGTAGCGCTCGAAGTTGTCCCAGTTGATCTCCACGCGCGTCTGCTTGCGCGCGTTATCGAACACCAGCTCCAGGTTCGAGCTGTCCGGGGAGGTGTCGCGCAGGATCATGGCCCGGGTGTGCCCGGGGTAGGCGATGGCGTATTCCATCGCGATGAAGCCGCCGTACGAGCCCCCGGCCACGATCACCTGGTCGACGCCCAGCCACTGCCGCACCCCGTCCAGGTCCGCCGCCCACTGCGCATGGCTGAACGGCGGCTTGCCCTCGCTGATACCGCAGCCGCGAGCGTCGTACACAACGACCCGGAACCTGTCCGCCAGCCACCCGAAGCTCGCCTTCGGCTCGTTCAGGGAACCGATGCCACCCCCGCCGTGGTGCACGATGATGACCGGGGCTCCGTCAGGACCCAGCACCTCAACGTTCAGACTGTTGTCGTTGATCTGCACGAACATGCGGTCTCCTCCTCCTGGCCCGCGGCTTGCCCGGGACGCCGGCTGGGTCAGTTTAGTCTGAATGTACGTTTCCGCAGGTAGGTGCGCCATTAGCCGCTCTACGCCGTCGCCCGGACGCCGCTCCCTCCGTCGCGAGGGGTAGCCGTTCAGCGAATCGGGACGGCGCCGGTGAGCTGGCCATTCCATGTCCGTCCGGCGACATCATGTGGCGCCTGCCGCGTTGATCGCGGGTGCGTCACAACCTCATCGTCGTCCGGGCCGCCGGCAACTCCGGCCGGCCGAACTTTCTCCGCGAGCGCCGGGAGGCCACTGGCTGCGGTGCCGCGCTCACGACGACGAGCTGGAGCTGGACGGCACTTCCGTGCCAGTGGCCGGCGCCGTCAGGGGCGCCCGGCGTCACGCGGGCGGATAGGCGGGGAACAGGCGGCGCAGGTGGTAGTCGATGACCGCTTGGGCCCGCCCGGCTGAGGACTGGCCGGCAATGACGCTGGTGCCCAGGCCCGCGGACATGGTCAGCAGGCTGAGGGCTTCCAGGTCCGGGTCCAAGCGGCCCGGCGTGTCGCCGGCGGCCTGGGCCGCCCGCAGCTGGGCGGCGACCACGTCGCTCACGATGCTCGAGTTCCGGGCCAGGGGGCTGATCGCCAGCGCCGGGTCGGTCAGCGACAGCGCCAGGTAGGCCGTGTAGACGAGGGTGAAGGTGCGCCGCTCGTCGTCGGCGGGCAGCGCCTCGGTCAGGATGGCGGCAATGACACCGCGCGGGCTGGCCGGGCTTCCTGTCTCCTTCATCCGCTGGATCCGCGCGAGAACCCGGTCACTGAACTGGGCGGCCAGCTGCTGCATGGCGGCCAGCAGGAGCTCTTCTTTGGTGCCGAAGTAGTACTGGACCAGCCGCAGGGACACCCCGGCCTCGGCCGCGACCTCGCGCATCCCGGTGGCGTGCAGCCCGCGCGTGGCAGCCGTCCGCACCAGCGCGTCCGCGATCTGCCGCCGCCGCTCCTCATGATCGACCCGCCTCGGCACCCGCCCACCGTACCCTTCGCCCACTGCCCGATGATTTGATGGTACTGTTGTACCATAACAACGGCAGGCTGAGCCGCGAGGAGGACGAGGGCGATGCTCGGGATCAAGCGCATCACCGGCGCAGCAGACCCGGCGCCCGAGGGCGAGCCGGGATCGTGGGTGAGCGACGCGGCACGGGAGAAGTTCCTGGCGGCCTACGAGCGGGCCTTCGCGCTGTGGCCGCAGCCCGGCGAGGAGTTCGATATCGAGACGGCCACCGCGACCACGCGGGTGCACGCCTACCGGCCGCACCCGGGCGGGGACCCGGTCGTGCTGCTAAGCGCGTTCAACGCCGCGGGCTGGTACCCGCACGTGGCGGCGCTCGCCGGGGCCGGCCCGGTCTACGGGATCGATATGCCCGGCGACGCGAATCCCAGCGTCCCGCGCGCCCTGATGACCCCCCCGGCGTCCTGCGCCGCCTGGCTCGACGAACTGCTTGCCCAGCTCAGCGACCGCCCCGCGCACCTGGTCGGCTTCTCCTACGGCGGCTGGATCGCCATGAACCAGGCGATCCGCGCGCCCGGGCGGGTCGCCTCCATCACCTTGCTCGACCCCGCCGGGCTCACCAAGCTCGACGCCCGCTTCTGGTGGTGGCTCTCCATCACCGGCCTGGCCACCCTGACCCCGATGCCGCTGCGCCGCCACCTCGCCCGGTGGCTGGACAGCCCGCCCATGCTGGAGCCAGACCTCATGACGCTCATGTGGGCAGGCACCCGCGGCTACCACGCCGAGCCGAAGTTCCCCGGCATCCTCACCGACGACGAACTCCGCGCGATCGAGGTGCCGGTCCTGCTGATCACCGGCGCGCGCAGCGCCCTGCTCACCCCGGCGGAGGCCCGCGACCGGGCCAGCCTCATGCCGCACGCGGGCGTCGCCATCGTCCCCGGCAGCCACGGCGGATTCAGCCGGATCGATGAACTGAACGACCGGATCGCCGCCTTCATCAACGGCCAGGCCACCGGCAACGAGGCCGCTCAGCCGGCACCTCCGCCGGCCGCCAAACAGTAGGACCGGCATCGTGACCGAACCCTGCGCTCGCGCGCTCACGTGAGCCGCCAGTCGGCCCGGCGGCGGTCAGTAACTGGTGATGATGGTCGTGACCGGCAATCCGAACCGGCGCTGCGCCTGATGGGGCAAGTCGGCCCCGAGCCACCGCGAGACGTACCGAGGCAAAGTGGCCATGATGATCTCGTCGAACTGGCGAGTGGCGCAGATCTTCTCCATGGCCTCCAGCGGGTCTGAGGCACCCAGATCGCCCTCCACCGGCACACCCAGGGAGGCAAGGCTGCCCAGCATCGAGCTGAGCCGCTGCCGGGCCTGCGAGGTCGCCTCCTCATCGGTAGCAGGGCGCGCGTAATAGGTCGCCCACCACCACATGCCCGGCTGAGGGAGCATCCCGCCGGCCGCCACCGAGTCGTACTGGGCGGCTTTGGTGTCCGGGACGATCACGAAGAACGAGCATGGCCCCGCGCTGATCCGCTCGCGCAGCACCTCCCGCAGCTCCGCCGCCTGCAGGGTCTGGTTCGCGACAACAAGATATTTGCGCATGACACCACCCGCTTCAAAGTATCCCCCCGGAACCGCGCTCTGAGACCGGGTAGCGAGCCAGACTGCGCTCAGTAACCGGCCACGGACAGCGAGCAGGGCCTGGCGGGGGCAGGGCTCATGTCTTCCTCCATGAATGTCGTGCCGCTACGCGGCGCGGGCGGTGGCGGGCTGCTGCGCGGCGGCCCGGGCCGAGGCGGCCGCGGGCCCGGGGGTGCGGAGCGGGCCGGAGCGCAGTAGCGTGCCGCAGATCACCGCGCCGGCGCCGAAGATGGCCGCCGCGACCCAGAACCCGGTGGTGTAGCCGTGGATCAGCGACATCGCGGCCACCGGCGGCGCCGGGTGCCCGTGGACCAGGGCGGCCGGGCTCAGGTGGCTGGCCAGGTAGTGCGCCACCGCGCTGGCGAAGATCGTGTTGAGCAGCGAGGTGCCGATCGAGCCGCTCAGCGGTGTTGGCTGCCCGGATCAGAAGCCGATGTGTTCACGCCTGAAGCTGAGCGGCTCGCGCTGGACCACGAAGGTGCCCAGCAGCGCGGCTTTCGGGATCGTGACCACCGCGATGGCAAACCGGCCCGCGCCTGATGCTGGGACTGGCCCGAAGGGCAGTTCGACCTGGCCGGGTGTGTAGCTCCCGGTGAAGGCGACCAGGCAGACCTCGTGGGACGACGGGATCGGCAGCTGGTCCAGCAGTTGGCGCAGGGCCCGCTCGTTGGATGTGAGCCTGCTCACGTCCACCAGCCGGACGCCCGCGAGCGACCCGCGTCCTTGTACCGCTCTCTTGGCCACCGGCAGGGCCAGGAAACACGGACTGGTGTTCGTTCCCAGGATGTCGCGCCCGGCGCCGCACGCCGCTACGCCGGCGGCGGTCACGGCGATCGACAGGACGAGAGCCAGCGGCCGGTGCATGCGCGTCATCGGCCGGCCACCTGGCAGCTGCCTTCGCCATCGGCGTGCCCTGTCGCAGCCGCGGCACCGCCGGTACCGGCTCCCGAGCTGCCCGGGTTGCCGGCATCGCCGGCAGCATCGGGCATGGTCCACGGGCGCCGCCGGCCAGTCCACGCCAACCACGCCAACGCCCCCCACCCGGTCGGGAGGATCAGCCAGAAGCTGATGACCCGGTACAGCAGCACCGCCACCACCGTCGACGGCGCGGCCCCGCCGAAGGCGACGATGGCGATCGTGAGGCTGCCCTCCACCACGCCCAGGCCGCCCGGGGTGATCGGCAAGTTGGCCGCCAGCTGGCCGGCGCCGTACGCGAGCAGCAGTCCCTTCCACGGGACCACTGCCCCCACCGCGAGGAACGACACGGCCAGGCAGGTGCAGTCGAACGTCCAGTTGGCCAGCCCCAGCGACAGGGCACTGACCACCTGGCGGGGCGACAGGCGCACCACCGTCAGCCGTTTGATAATCCGGTGGATGTGGTCAGCGAGCTCGCCTCGCGGCCATCGGGTCAGCCGCTGGCTCAGATGCACCAGGGCGGTGATGGTCCATGTCAGCGCCCGTTCCTGGACGAAGACCGCCCCCATCGCGAAGGCGAGCAGGAGGACGACCGCGATGACGGGGACCAGGTCCAGGCTGGCCCCTTCGGCGCCGGCCACCGCAGCGCCGGCGGCGGCCACCACGGTCAGCGTGAGCGCCGCGGCCACGAAGGTCGCCACAACGGCCCATCCAGCGACGGCCTGGTCGGCTCCGCGCCTCCGGAACTGCCGGAAGGAGTACACGGGAGCGATGACCGATCCGGCCGGCAACGAGTTCGTGATGGAGTTGGCGGCGAGCGTGATGCCCGTCATCGGGCCGAGGCCCACGTAGGCCCGGCCAGCCCGGAGCAGCGTCCGCTGCAACTGGGCGAACGCCAGGTACGACACGGCCTCCGCCGCCACCCCCAGCAGGACCCATTGCCAGCGCAGGTGGTGCAGCGTGGCGCTGGCCTCGGTGAGCTCGCTCTTGTCCCCGGTGACCTGGTAAAGGGCGACAGCGACCAGGGCCAGCCCGATGACGTACTTGGCATAGGGCCAGACCCGGCGGACACCGGCCCGCCACCGGGCCAGCGACGTCATGCCGGAGCGGGCCGCATCAGGAGCTGGGCGCGGTCGCCGGGATGGTCCACCTCTCTAACGCTACCGGTGCGCCGATGACGTCGGTCTAGTGGCAGAAGTGCGCGGCGGTGGTGCACCTGGGAAGCCATCACCGCACGCCGCAACGTGCCATGGATGACGTGTCCCGGCGTGCCTCAGACGCCGGCCGCGAACGGGGACGACGGAGCTGATTCCGGTGTCGGGTCGCCCAGGCTCAGCGGGCGCGGGCGGGCTAGATTCGCCGGCGGCCCACCCGGCGGGGGGTGACGGCGGCGGCAACAACCGCGGTCCTGGCAACCGGCGCGCGGCCGGGGGTGACGGCGGCGGCTACTACCGCGGTCTTGGCAACGGGGGCGCGGATGACACCGACTCTTCCGACGCGCGCTGGCCTGAGTGGCATTGTCAGTCTCCTGTCGTCGCGGCCGCGGCTGCCTGGTCGGCCTCGATCGAGGCGATGATCGCCTGAATGGGAATCCGGCCGTCAGCGATCAGCTGGCCACCTGAACGCCGCGCCGCTGAAGCGAATGGCGCGGCCCACAGGTTCTCCCAGATGAGCACTCCGGCGGTGCTGCCGGGCTCCATCGCGGCGGCCAGGTTGTCGACGTCGTCCGCGGCCAGGAGCTCTCCCAGCTCGGCCTCGAGCACCTGCAGCTCGCCGAGGTCACCGAGGTCGGACAACTCGGTCGCCTCAACGGTGCCATCCGCGTCCTTGGTGAGGATCAGCACATCGATCACGCGGATAATGCGGGCGTCGATGAGCGCTCGCAGCTCCGCCGCCATCTCGCCGGTGAAGTTGCTCGCTCCCGCTGGAAACTCAACGACGACGTAGTCAACGGGACCTAGCTCATCCAGGGATACCTCAGTCATCATCTTTCCGTTCGGCTGGCCCGAGCTGACTGCCGAGAGGCGGAAGTCCCACGGGGCTTGTTCACCCTAGGCGGACCGCGGCCACGGCCACGTCACCCGCCATGGGTGAAGAAACGCGGGGCGGCGACAGCGGCTCTGGCTCGGCCTCCCGTTAGGCGCTGTTCGGGGCGCCGGGGTGCAGCCGGGGGAATTGGATCGCGAGGAAGTTATGGATGATGTGCAGTGCCTGCTCGGGGGGGATCTCAGCCTTGGGATCGGCGGGTAGTCCGTCGATCTGGATGTTGTTTTGCTCGGCGTAGGCGCGTATCCCGTTAAAGGCGGCCTTGCCCAGGGTGGACAGGGCCTGGCCCAGTCCGAGTGCGTCCTGGATGTACTGAGGCACCGGGCGCGGGTCGGCCACAGGCCCCTTTCGAACGGGCTGAAGGTGTGGAGCCTCTTCCGGCTCATCGGTGGCGCACTCGCACCCGACTCGGCCGCTCCGGCCAGTCTCGACAGGCTCCGGCGGACGGCGCTCAGGCTGAGCACCGTCCGCCTCTGCCGGCTAGCGCAGTGTGCGGAAGGAGTCCCGCATCTCGGCGGCGAACAGGCCCGGCTGTTCCCAGGCGGCGAAGTGACCGCCTCGGTCGAGCTTGTTGAAGTGGATGAGGTTGCGGGGGTAGGCGCGTTCGGCCCAGCTGCGCGGGGCTTGGTAGAGCTCGTCGGGGAAGACGCTGATGGCGAACGGGATCGTAATGGGCTTGGCGTCGAAGAAGTCCGCCTTGTTCTCCCAGTACAGGCGAGCCGCGGACACCCCGGTGTTCGTCAGCCAGTACAGCGTGATGTTGTCCAGCAGGTCGTCTCGGGTGAGGTCGCTGGCATAGGTGCCCTGCAGGACTTGTTCGACGAGCCCGGGCTGGCCGGTACCGTCGCCGTGGTCCAGCATGAACGCCGCGAGATCGGCGGGCGAGTCCGCCAGTCCGTACAGCGTCTGCGGGCGCGTCGCCATGATGAGCGCGTAGGCCACGTGCTGGGCGTAGAAGGTCCTCAACTGCTCATACGCGCGTCGCTCCTCGTCGGACAGGCCGGCGGGCGGCGGGTCGCCGCGCTCGAATCCCTTGGTGATGTCGGCTGGGGCGGTCCCGGGCATGTTGGAGTGAATGCCGAGCAGCTCCGGGGCGGCCTGTATGCCCATGTCCTGCGTGACGGCCGCGCCCCAGTCGCCGCCCTGCGCCACGAACCGGGCGTACCCGAGGCGCTTCATCAGCACGACCCAGGCCCGGGCGATGCGGGCCGGGTCCCAGCCGGTGCTGGCCGGCTTGGCGGAGAACCCGTGGCCGGGCAGGGAGGGAATCACCAGATGGAACGCGTCGTCCGCGCTCGCGCCGTGCGCCGTCGGGTGGGTGAGCGGCTCGATGATCTTCAGTTGCTCGATGATCGAGCCAGGCCACCCGTGCGTGACGATCAGCGGCAGCGCGTCCTGGTGCGGGGAGCGGACATGGATGAAATGAATGTCAAGCCCGTCGATCTCGGTCATGAAGTTCGGCAGGTCGTTCAGTTTCTTCTCGCACGTGCGCCAGTCGTAGTCCGTCTCCCAGTGGCGCGCGAGATCCTGCATCATCGCCAGCCGCACGCCCTGCGAGTCGTCGCTGACCGTCTCGCGCTCGGGCCACCTGGTCGCGTTCACGCGCCGGCGCAGCTCGGTGAGCTCCGCCTCCGGAAAGCTGACCTGGAACGGGCGGATGGTGTCGTCTGGGGCAGGCATCTTCTTCTCCTAACGGGGTTGCGATGGGCGCGGCCGGGGCCCGTCGCGCTCATGTTCGGTGCCGTGTTCATCGTCGTCTACCGGTGTGTGTCAGCGACGGCCCGGGCCGCGGTCAGGATGAGATCGGTGACCGCCTGCGGTGCGAAATCATGATCACGTGCGAGCCATCGACCTCGACGATGCTGGCGCCCGCCCGCTGAGCCATCGAACGGATGACGTCGGCACCGGCGGCCTTGTCGCCAGTGGCGGCCCACCACGGTGCCCGCTCTGATCACAAGTTCAGGCTGTCGCATCTGCGAGCAGCACGGCAAGCACACGATCCCAACGTCGCGCAATATTCACATAGGCGGCTTCCGGGAACCACGACCGGAATCAGCGTCCGGCCCCGCGGCCTGGGCATTCATGGTCTCGCGTCAGCAGTACCAGGCCCTGCGGCCGGGCATGCGGGCGCACGTCCAGATGAACGAGCGGCGCAACAGGCCGATTCGCGTCGAGGTGGAGCCCCGGGACGCCGTTGGCTAAAGCCAGGCTAAAGCCCCGGTCTACCGCGATCCGCGATTCGCTGGGGGATCGAGGCTCCCAGGCACAGGCCTGGCCGACGGGCAGCCGGGGTACAACGTGGAGCGGACCTTTGGCCCTGGCGAGCTGAGGTCTTGTGAGTTCTGGTGGCTTAATGGGCCTGTTGACGCGACCGGCAGCTGCGCGGCATGACAAACGAGGCGGCCACCGGTGGGCCGTATTGGTGGTGGTCTGCGCTTCCGCGCTGATTGTCAATGTGGATAACACCATCCTCAATGTGGCACTGCCCACTTTGGTCCGGAAGCTGGCCGCTACCTCAAGCGAGCTGCAGTGGGTCGTCGACTCTTATGCGATGGTGTTCGCGGGCCTGTTGCTGGTCGGCGGCAGCCTGGCCGACCGGTTCGGGCGGAAGCGATTTTTCCTGATCGGCCTGACCGTTTTTGCCGCGGGATCGGTCGGTGCCGCGTTCTCAGGGTCGGTGGACGTGCTGATCGGGTGGCGGGCGGTGATGGGGGCCGGCGCGGCGCTGACGATTCCCCCGTCGCTGTCGATCATCAACGACGTGTTCCGCGACCGGGCGGAGCGGGCCCGGGCGATTGGCGTGTGGGCCGGGACCATTGGCCTGGGTATCGCCATCGGCCCGATAGCGGGCGGCCTGCTGCTGGCCCGGTTCTGGTGGGGCTCAGTGTTTCTCGTCAACGTCCCGATCCTGATCACCGCGTTCGCGGGAGCCCTGGTGTTGGTGCCTGACTCGAAGAACCCGGCCGCCAGCCGGCCCGATCCCTGGGGGGCGGTGCTGTCGGTCACCGGCCTTGGCTTGCTGCTGTGGGCGATTATCGAAGCTCCGGCCAGGGGCTGGGCCTCAGCGGAGGTTGTCGGGGCCGGGCTGGCCAGCGTTGTTGTTCTCGGCGCCTTTGTCGCCTGGGAGGCCCGCAGCAGCCATCCGATGCTGAACCTGGCATTCTTCCGTGATCGCCGGTTCTCCATGGCTGCAGCGGCCGAGAGCCTCGGGGTCTTCGGGCTGCTGGGGGCGCTGTTCGTGCAGACTCAGTTCCTGCAGTTCGACCTCAGCTTCTCCCCCCTGCAAGCCGGGCTACGCATCCTGCCCATGGCCGCCGTGCTGGGCGTGAGCGCGCCGCTGTCCCCGGCCCTGGCCCGCGTCATCGGGATCAAGTTCACCGTTGCCGCCGGCCTGGCGGCGATCGCCGGCGGCCTGTGGCAGATCTCGGCGGTGTCCACGGTTGCCACGACGTACGGGGACGTGGTGCCCGGCCTGCTGCTGATCGGGCTGGGGCCGGCCTGCTGCTGCCGACAGCAACGAACTCCGTCGTCGGATCGGTCCCGCAGGGCGATTCCGGGATCGGCTCTGCGTCCAACGCGGTGGCGCTGCAAGTCGGCGGCGCGCTCGGCGTCGCCGTGATCGGGAGCGTGCTGTCGACCCGGTATCAGGACCACATCAGCACCGCGCTGGCCGGCCGGCACGTGCAGGCCGCTGCCGCGCACACCATCCTCGGCTCTCTCGGCGGCGCGCTCGCCGTGGCGGCTCACGCCGGGGGCGCCGCAGGTGCCCTGCTGGCGTACACGGCCCGCGCCGCATTCATGAGCGGCACCGAGCTAGCGCTGGCCGTCGGTGCCGCCGTCGCCCTCGTCGGCGCCGTCTTGGTGATCGTGCGCCTGCCATCACGGGTCCCCCGGGACCTGCCGGATCCCAGCGGGCCCGGGCCGGCGAAGACGCCATCAACAGCCGAGGTGAAGGCAAGCGCACGAGACGTCGATGGCTTCCAGGCCCTTCCATGATCTTGATCTCGCTGACTCGAGCTGGAGGCTTCGAGCCGTTCGGGCCCTTCCGCCCAGGAACGTGCCAGAGTCGTATTCTCGCGGCAAGAGCCCGTGCGTTCATGGTCCTGCCGGGCAGATGAAGGGATCCGCTTGGAAGCCTGGGACACGTTCGCCGAGATCTGTGGTGCCGCCGCCGCCACACTGACCGGGCTGTTGTTCGTAGCGGTCTCGATCAGGATCACCTACATCGCGAGGTCTCAGGAACTGCGCAACCGGGCGGCCCAGACGCTGAGCCTGTTCGGCACAGTCCTATTTATCTCGGTCTTGATCGCGATCCCCCGGCAGGCGTACCGCACACTCGGCGCCGAACTGGTCGTTCTCGCCGTCATCACTGGCACCGGCTTCTACATCCTGGACCGACGCGCGAAGGGCGAGAGGAGTAACCAGGCGATCGCGCCCGTACTTGAGGCTGTTACTCCTACCACGGTCACTTGGTTGCTGTTGCTGGCTGCAGGCATAGTACTAGTGCTCGGAGTGCCCGCGGGACTCTACGTCCTGGTCGGGCCGGTATTCGTAGCTCTTGCTGGCGGCGTCACAAGCGCCTGGCTGCTCCTCACCAAAATTACGGAATAGCGAGGCGGCAGCACCACGGCAAGTAATGCCGACGTGCGCTACCCGGGATGAGAAAAGTGCTGCGCTTGCCGCCATGCCGCCAAGGCCAGCCCTGGTGGCCGCCCGGAAGGCTCAGCCGGATGTACCGGCGGTGGGGTCGGTCGCGCCGAACGCGTCCCCTAGGCCGGTGAGGTCAACGGGGAGCCGCGCCTGCTCGGGCACCAGGCCCAGGAACGGGCGCATCGCTTCGAGGGCGGCGAGTATTTCGCGGCCGACCTGCTGCGCGGAACGCATCGCATCCACAGAAACCAGGATTCCGCGGTCGCGGTACCACGCGAGGATGGGGGATGTCACCTCCTGGTAAAGAGCAAGGCGCTCGGCAATGATGTCTGGCGTGTCGTCGGAGCGATGCTCGAGCGCGGCCCGCGCGAGCAGCCGGCGCATGACTTCGGCATCATCGGCTTGCAAGTGCAGTGCCACATCCGCGGTCATCTCGAGTTCGCGGCCGATCAGGTAGGCCGCGCGGGCCTGGTGCATGTTCCGCGGGATTCCGTCCAGGACAAACCCGCCTCCGGCTGCCTTGGCGGCGACCATCGCCTCCCGCAGCATGTCGAGGACGACCTGGTCGGGAACGAGTTCGCCGCGGTCGAGATACGCCTGGACGGCCTGGCCGAGATCGGTCCGCCGCGCGACGTGATCGCGCAGCAGTTCACCCGTCGAGATGTGGGGAATGTCGAAATGCGTGGCGATCAGCGCGCCCTGAGTCCCCTTGCCCGCGCCTGGGGGCGCGATCATCAGTACTCGCATTACTCATCTCCTCCTGTCATCATCCCGCCTCGTCGGCCCGGTCGATAGCCCCGTACACCAGGCCGGGCCCGGTGCCCGGCGCCGCTGGGCCGATCTGTCGCCTAGCGTGCCGGAGCGGTAGCCTTTCCCTCGTCGCGGGGCCGCTGTTTCATCCCGCTCGGACCGGCGATGTCACCGCGCGAGCCCGCGTCTGGGCGTCCGGTGCCGTAAGCGTCAGTAACGATGAGGGAGGTCGGCCGATGCCCGGTCCCTTGCAAGTGATCGCCGCTAGCTTCCGTGCCGCCGCCGACTTCCAGGGCCGGGTGCTGGCCGAAGTCGGCCGGCTGCAGGGCCGGGGAGTATTGCGGCTGGTTGACTTGCTGTTCGTCGCCAAGAACGAGGCCGGCGAGATCGAGCGCCTGGTCGTCGGCGGTGACGATGACCTTGGCGTGCTCCTGTCGAGAATCATCCCGCTTGGCGGCGCCGGCCTGGTGGAACGAGCAGGCGGCGAGGGCTCGCCGGGCTTCGATCCCTCTGACGCGCTGGCGCTGGCAGAGTCCTTGCCGGCGGGAACGGCGCTTGCGTTCTTGCTGGTTGAGCACGGCTGGGCGCAGCCGCTGTTCGACGCGATCGCCGAGTCCGGCGGGGCGCTGCTCGGCGAGGGCTTCCTCACTGCCGATGCCGGGTTGCTCGCGGGCGCCGAGGTCGCGGCGGTCGAGGAGGCGGCTGAGGTGATTGCGGCGGCGCAGGCCGCCGAAGCCCGCGCGGTGCTCCGTGCGATGACTGCGGAGGCCGAGGCAGCCGAGGCCGTAGCGGCTTCGGACGCGATCCGCGCCGCTGCGGCCGCCGATGCGCTCCAAGCGCTGATCGACGCGGGCATCGTGGAGGAGGCAGCCGCCCACGAGGCTATTGAGGCCCTGAGCGCCGCGGGCGTGATCATCGCTGCAGCCGACGAGGCGGCTGCGGACGCGGTCGCGGATGATGCCGCGGTGGTGTCGGCGGCCGACGAGGCGGCTGCGGACGCGGTCGCGGATGATGCCGCGGTGGTGTCGGCGGCCGACCAGGCGGCTGCGGACGCGGTCGCGGATGATGCCGCGGTGGTGTCGGCGGCCGACCAGGCGGCTGCGGACGCGGTCGCGGATGATGCCGCGGTGGTGTCGGCGGCCGACCAGGCGGCTGCGGACGCGGTCGCAGAAGAAGCTGCCACCGTGAGCGCAGCGTCGATCAGCACGGCTGAGGCCAGGGTCCTGCGCTACCTGCCCACGCCGCTGACCTTCGCGCTCATCGCCGACAAGCTGGGCATCTCCCGGTCGGCGGCGAAGGAACGAGCCGAGCGCGCCTACAAGAAGCTCGGGGTTCACAACCGCGCCGAAGCGGTCAGCCGAGCCCGTGCGCTCGGGCTTATCGACTAACCCCTCAGCCTTCCCTCAGCTGGCTCGGCCCCGCAAGATCCAGCCGCCGTCGGCCGGATTCCTGGAATGCGGCCAAGCGATCAAGGTCGATGGGCGCTGGTACAGTCGGGGGGGCGGGTGAGGTCGGCTGCGGGGAGCAAAGGTGGCCGAAAACCTTGGCCAGGATGACCAAAGACCCGGGCACCGCACCCGTTCGTAGCCCTTCAGTCGCTGCCCTGGTCGAGAGCGTCGTTATCGCTCGGGACGGCGAGTTGACTGTCGCTGCCTTCTTCAGTGCGTTCTGGCAGCAGCAGGAGGGCGCCGATGAAAAAGCACACCGCGCCCACCAGGGTGCCCAGGTTCGCCCGCTCGGCGTTGCGCAGCAGGCCGGTGGCCGGGCTGATGTACCCGGCGACGGCAGAAACGCCGAAGGCGATGGACCCGAGCAGGTTGGCTAGCGTTATCCACCACGACAGCATGTGAGGGCGCCAGGCGGCCCAGGCATGGCAGACCTCGTACCAGGCCAGGGCACTGGCCACCAGGAAGCAGATGGAGCCGATGGCGTCGGGCCGCCATACGTGCTGATGTGCGGCCTGTGCGGAAAGATCGGCTCGGGTGGCGACCCCGGTGCTGACGTTGAAGTAGAGGGTTCCGGCGAGTTGCACCGCTGTTGCCCACCAGTCGATCCTGCGGGGCTGGTAGACGAAGAACCGCCGGCGTGCGAGGTCTTGTGCCGGGGGAGCGGCGTCGACCGCCTCCCGGTAGGTGAAAAACGCGGCCGAGGTAAAAAATAGCGAGCCGGTAAAGAATGTCACGTTGTCCCAGCGGGCCCCCACTGCGCTGGCATAGCCGGGCAGGGCGCCGAGCGCGAACAACAGCGAGCCCACAGCGAACAAGACGGCGATCCACCATCCCCGGGCCGTCGGTGCCCACCATGTTGAGCCGCGCGCTGAGGCCTGGTTCAGGTGCTTGCGGTGGCGGCGGGATTCCCAGCGCACCACCACGCCGTCCGGACGTACGTGGTCTCCAGGCGTCACGGCGGCACCGGTACCGAGGTCACGGCCGCCCCGGTTGTGGCTGGGCATGATTGCTGGGCCTTTCCGGACAGGTATTTCGTCAGCCACGGGCCTTCCCCCGCGAGTGGGATAGCCGCACAGTGCCGACGACCCGAGCCTTTCAATCATCCCGCCCGCCAGCCCGGCTGCGTCAACCACCCAAGCTCGCCCACCGTGGACTGTGATCGCCTTCGGCTCCGTTGGTACCGGCCGGGGAAAGGACAAGGTCAGGCGATGTCCCCCTCAGCGGGTGATGACGGCGTCGCTGGCATCCGGTCACTATCGAGACCGGTAGTCCGCGGTCGCCAGTGGCTGATGCCGTGCCGGATGATCACGGCGGGCGAAACGGTGCGGCCTCGATCGAGGGGATGCTGGCGATGGCATTGCACGAGCGGGACACGGTCCGTGATGAACTCGAGAACTGCGTGTTCGCCGATCGCGACCTGACTAGGCCCGTCCCTAAGTACCGGTTCCCCCAGGAGGGGACGCTGCCCCGGGACGCGTTCCAGCTGGTGTCCGATGAGCTGATGCTCGACGGCAACGCCCGCCAGAACCTGGCTACCTTCTGCCAGACCTGGGTGGAGCCCGAGGTAATGGGCCTGATGGCGATGTCGGTCAGCAAGAACATGATCGACAAGGATGAGTACCCGCAGACCGCGGAGATCGAGCGGCGGTGCGTGCACATGATGGCCGACCTGTGGAACGCACCCGAGGCGGCCAACACCGTGGGCGCCTCGGCCGTCGGCTCCTCGGAGGCGTGCATGCTGGCCGGGATGGCCGCCAAGTGGCGGTGGCGGGCCAAGCGGCGGGCGGCCGGCCAGCCGGCCGACAACCCGAATATGGTCTGCGGCCCGGTGCAAGTGGTGTGGCACAAGTTCGCCCGCTACTGGGACGTCGAGATCCGCGAGGTCCCGATGACCCCTGGCCGTTACGGCATGGATCCCGCCACCATGCTGGAGCGGGTGGACGAGAACACGATCATGGTCGTGCCGACCCTGGGCGTCACCTACACCGGCGCGTACGAGCCGGTGGCCGACATGGCCGGCGCGCTGGATCAGTTGCAGGCCGACACCGGCCTGGACATCGACATTCACGTCGACGCCGCCAGCGGCGGCTTCCTCGCGCCGTTCTGCGCGCCCGACGTGGCCTTTGACTTCCGGCTGCCCCGGGTAAAGTCGATCAGCGCGTCGGGGCACAAGTTCGGGCTGGCCCCCCTCGGCGTGGGATGGGTCGTCTGGCGCGATGCCGGCGAGCTCCCGGACGACCTGGTGTTCCACGTCAACTACCTCGGCGGCGACATGCCGGTGTTCCAGATCAACTTCTCCCGGCCCGCCGGCCAGATCATCGCCAGCTACTACAACTTCCTGCGCCTGGGCCATGAGGGCTACCGCCACATCCACCAGGCGTCCTACGACATCGGCCAGTACCTCGCCGCCGAGATCGCCCGGCTGGGTCCCTTCGAGTTGCTGTGCGACAGCAACCCCAACACCGCGATCCCGACGGTCACCTGGCGGATCCGCGAGGGCGAGAGCCCCGGCTACACGCTGTTCGACCTGGCCGACCGGCTGCGCAACAAGGGCTGGCAGGTGCCCGCCTACACCCTCACCGGAACGGCAGCCGACATCGCCGTGCAGCGCATCCTGGTCCGCCTCGGCGTGAGCCGCGACATGGCCTCCCTGCTGCTCGACGACTTCCGCGACGCCGTCGCCCACTTCGCCAAACATCCGGTCACCGTGCCCATGACCAAGCAGGAGTCCGGCGGGTTCAACCACCTGTAACCGGCCCGATGCTGCTCCCGGCTGTGACAGCAGTTCACTCCTGCGAGCTGAGAGTTTCGGAGTCTTGGCGACCGGGACTCACCTCTGCGGGGTGAGGCGTGGCCAGGGATGACCGGCGACAGTGGACGCAACGTCGGTCAGTTGCTGTGACGCGACGCCGCAGCAGCGGGTGGCCGCGGGAAGCCGGCGGGAGGTGGCGCTTGTCTGATACCGGCGGTGAGCCGGGCCGGCCGCCGCGGACCCGGGGCCTAGCCCGAAAGACGAACGAGACGAGCGGCGCGGACAGCGGGATGGCGCGGTGCGCCGCTGGCGCTTCGGCTGGCGGACCCTGGTGGCCACGATCCTCATTGTGGTCGGCTGCCTGCTGGCGCCGGTCTCGGTGCTGGCCGTCTGGGCGGCCGGCGAGGTCAGCAACACGGGGCGCTACGTGGCGACCATGGCGCCGCTGGCCCGCGATCCGGCGATTCAGAACGCCCTGACCGACAAGATCACCAATGAGATCACCACCCGGCTCAACCTGACCGGTTACACCGATCAGGCCGCGGCCGAGCTCTCCAGCCGCGGCCTGCCCAGAGCCGGCGCGCTGCTGAAGTCGGTCGCCCCGTCGATCGCCAGCGGGGTGAGCGGGTTCGTGCGCAGCGAGGTGCACAAGGTCGTGACGGGCCCGCGGTTCGCCCGGGCCTGGGTCCAGGCCAACACGGTTGTCCACCAGGAGATGGTGAAGGTGCTCTCCGGCCAGGGCAGCAGCTCGGTCAGCGTCAAGAACGGCCAGGTCGTCGTGGGCCTGGGCCCGTTCATCGACGATGTCAAGCAAGACCTGGTCAAGCGCGGCTTCACCCTGGTCAGCAAGATCCCGCCGGTCAACCCGACGCTGACCCTGTTCTCGGCCACGTACCTGGTCAAGGCGCAATCCGCGTACCGGCTGATCAACCACCTCAAGATCGTGCTGCCCATCCTCACGTTGTTGCTGCTGGCCCTGGGCGTGTCCGCCGCCCGCGGCCGCCGCCGCGCTCTGATCGGCGCCGGGCTCGGCCTCGCCGCCTCGATGCTCGTGCCCGCCGTCGGGCTGTTCATCTTCCGTGGCATCTACCTGGGCAGCGTGCCCGCCAGCGTGCTGCCCGCCGACGCCGCTGCCGCCTTGTTCGACACCCTCGTCGGGTTCATCAAGCAGGGACTGCGCACGGTCCTGGTGGCGGGCCTGGTCGTCGCCGCCGGGGCGTTCCTGGCCGGGCCGTCGGCGATGGCGGTCGCGATCCGGGGGGCTGTCGCGCACGGGCTGGGCTGGGTCCGCCGCGGCGGCGAGCGGGCCGGCGTGAGCACCGGGCGGGCAGGCCGGTGGATCCATGCGCACCGCAGAGCGCTCCGCATCTGCGCCGTGGCCCTGGCCGTGCTGGTCCTGGTGTTCTGGGGCCAGCCCACCGCCGCCGTCGTCATCGTGATCACCGTCCTGCTGCTGGTAGTTCTCGGGCTGATCGAGCTGATCGGCAGCCCCGCCCGGACGGGCGAGCTGCCACCTGACCCCCACCTGACCCCGGATGTGAGGCAGCCATGACCGCGAAACAGCAACCACCCGCGCCGAGCCCGCTCGGCCCGCTGGCCCGTTACGAGAAGAACCTGATCGATCGCATCACCGACTTCAACGACCCGCGGCAGGAGTGGCGGCGGCTGTTCTCCGAGCTGCTCGGCACCTTTTTCCTGGTACTGGCGGCGGCCGGCGGGGGCATGATGGGACACGCCTTCCCCGGCGTGATCAGCCACACCGCCGCGGTCACGGCCCCCGCGCTGACGGTCATGGCCATCATCTTGTTCATGGGCAAGATCTCCGGCGCGCACCTGAACCCGGCCGTCAGCATCGCCTTCGCCCTGCGCCGCGACTTCCCCTGGGCCCGGGTCCCCGGCTACATCGTGGTCCAGCTGGCCGGCGCCACTTTGGCCGCGCTGTTCCTGCACGCGGTGATCAACGTCTCGGCCAGCTACGGGAGCAACTATCCCGCCTCTGGCTACTCCGCCGGGGCGGCGTTCTGGATGGAGCTCGCCTTGACCACCGGCCTGGTCAGCGTGATCCTCGGCACCGCGTCCGGGGCCCAGAACGTCGGCATCATCGGCGCCTTCGGGGTCGGGGCGTACATCGCCCTGGCCGGCCTGTGGGGCAGCCCCATCTCCGGCGCCTCGATGAACCCGGCCCGCACCTTCGGGCCCGACCTGGTCTCCGGCACCTTCACCAGCTACTGGGTCTACATCGCCGGCCCCATCGCAGGCGCCGTGATCGCCGTGGGCATCGCCTTCGTCCTGCGCGGCCGCGGCGGCGACAAGTCCTCCGCCGGGGCCGCCCAGGGCGACCTGTTCACCGAGGTCTACGAGTCCGGCCAGTCCTGACGACCTCGGCATGTTTCACAACCAGCGCAGAGCGTCAAGAGAAACCCGGCGTGAGAGCAGGGACGATGACCGATGCTTGCTTATAGCGGTCGCGTGCTCAGGAAGACGGCCACCGAGCGGGGGCCGACGGTTACCTGGTCGCCAGCGTGGCGTCTGGCCGCTCCCGCGGGGGCGGCAGGGTCGTAGCTGTCGATCTCCGCGTGCCAGTCGGCTCCGGGGCGGGTGGCAGGCAGGACGAAGCTGAGGGGCTGCCACCAGGAGTTCACGAGGACCAGGAAGTCGTCGTCGAGCAGGGGCGTGCCGTCTTCGGCCCGGTCGGGGTCGTCGGACCCGTCGAGGTAGATGGCGATGGCCCGGGCGTTGGGGTCGGCCCAGTCGCCGCCGTCCATCGGCGTGCCGGCGGGGGTGAACCACTGCAGTTCGGCGGCCTCGGTGCCGGCCAGGAAGCGCCGGCGGCGGAAGACCGGGTGGGCCCGCCGGAACGCGATCAAGCCCTTGGTGAACTCCAGCAGCGCGGTGTCGGCGCTGGCCCAGTCGAACCAGGTCGTCTCGTTGTCCTGGCAGTAGGCGTTGTTGTTGCCGCCTTGGGTGCGGCCCATCTCGTCGCCGCCGAGCAGCATCGGGACCCCGAAGGACAGCATCAGCGTGGTGAGCATGGCCCGGGACTGGCGGGCGCGCAGCGCGACGACGGCGGGGTCGGAGGTCGGTCCCTCGACCCCGCAGTTCCAGGACCGGTTGTCGCTGGTCCCGTCGCCGTTGTTCTCGCCGTTGGCCTGGTTGTGCTTGTCGTCGTAGGAGACGAGGTCGGCCAGGGTGAAGCCGTCGTGGACGGTGATGAGGTTGACCGAGGCGGTGGGCCAGCGGCCGGCGGTGGCGTACAGGTCTGAGGAGCCGGAGAAGCGGTTGGCGAACTCGCCGAGCCCGACCGGGTGGCTGCGCCAGAAGTCGCGCATCGTGTCCCGGTACTTGCCGTTCCACTCCCGCCACAGCGGCGGGAACCGGCCGAGGTCGTAGCTGTCCATCTGGCCGACGTCCCATGGCTCGGCAACCAGCTTGGCCCGTGATACCACGGGGTCTTGCGCGACCATGTCCAGGAAGGCCGACACCTTGTCGAAGGCGCCATCCTGGCGGGCCAGCGTGGGCGCCAGGTCGAACCGGAACCCGTCGGCGTGCATCTCGGTCAGCCAGTAGCGCAGCGAGTCCATCATCAGCTGCAGCAAGATCGGATCGCCGGCGTTCAGCGCGTTGCCGCAGCCGGTCGTGTCGTAGTAGACGCCGGGGTTGCCGGGCACGGTCCGGTAGTAGGCCAGGTTGTCGATGCCGCGGAAACACAGCGCCGGACCGTCCGGGCGGGCCTCGGCGGTGTGGTTGAACACCACATCGAGGATCACCTCCAGGCCCGCCCGGTGCAGTGCGTCCACCATCGTCTTGAACTCGGCCACCTGCCCGCCCGGACGGCCCGCCCGCACCGCGGCGGAGTAGTCGTTGTGCGGCGCGAAGAAGCCGATCGTGTTGTAGCCCCAGTAGTTCGTCAGGCCCTCCGCGACCAGGAACGATTCCGGCACGTTCTGGTGTACGGGCAGTAGCTCGACGGTGGTGACGCCCAGGTCCAGCAGGTGCGCGATGGCGGCCTGGTGGCCCAGGCCGGCGTAGGTCCCGCGCAGCTCGGGCGGGATGTCCGGGTGGCGCATGGTGAAGCCCTTGACGTGGACCTCATAAAGGACCGTGTCCGCGTAGCGGTGCCAGGGCCGCTGGCTGTCCTGCCAGCCGAACGCCGGGTCCACGACCAGGCTTCTAGGCACGTACGCCGCGGAGTCCAGGGTGCTCGGCGCGTCGGGGTCGGTCTCAGACTGGCCGAGCACTTCGGGCCCGAAGGTGACCGTTCCGCTGACCGCCTTGGCGTACGGATCGAGCAGCAGTTTGGCCGGGTTGCACCGCAGGCCCTGGGCCGGAGCCCAGGGGCCGTCGACGCGGTACCCGTAGGACTGCCCCGGGCCGACTCCCGGCACGAACGCATGCCAGACATCGGCGTCGTTATCGCGCAGCGGGATCCGGGTCTCGGTGCCGGCCTTATCGAACAGGCACAAGGTGACGCTGCCAGCGACGGTGGAGGCGATCGCGAAGTTCGTGCCCGCGGCGCCGAGGTGCTCGCCGGGCGTGGCGCCCAGCGGGAACGGCAGGCCGGGGATCGCGACGGTGACGCGGGCATCCGGGGCGAGGCGGGCGGCCGGGACGGCCCCGGCCGCGGTGGCGTGGGTCCTGGTCATTGCTGGGCCTTTCGCTGCAGGTCGCGCAGGACGTCTCCGAGTGCGTGGACGGCGCCGTGGCGGCGCAGGATGATGTCGGCGATCAGGCCGGTCCAGCCGGTCTGGTGGAAGGCGCCGATCGCGGCGCCGTTGTCGCCGTGGAAGTACTCGCTGAAGATCAGGTTGTCTTTCCAGGCCGGGTCGGTCTGCATTTTCTCGGTCCCGCCGAAGCAGGCCCGCCGCCCGTTCTCATCGCGGGTGAACAGGGAGATCAGCCGGTCCTGCAGGTCGGCGACGATCAGGTCGAGGGTGAGCCGGTTCCCGGAGCCGGTCGGGTACTCGACCTCCAGGTCATCGCCGTAGAACCGGTGGTAGCGTTCCAGCGATTCGACGACCAGGTAGTTGACCGGCATCCAGATCGGGCCGCGCCAGTTGGAGTTGCCGCCGAACATCGAGGTGGTCGACTCGGCCGGCTCGTAGTCGATGGAGGACTGGTAGCCCTCGGCGTCGAACTGGTAGGGGTGATCGCGGTGGTAGGCCGACAAGGCGCGCAGCCCGTGCGGGGACAAGAACTCGGCCTCGTCGAACAGCTTGGCGAACAGGCGCTCCAGCTGGGCGGGCCGGGCCACCGAGACCAGCAGCCGCTGGGCGCCGGCCTCGCCGCGCAGCTGCGGGTGCTCGGCCAGCTTGGTGATGTCCCCGACGCCCTCCTTCTGCAGGAGACGCGTGAAGTTCTTGTTCATGGTCAGCGCGTTGTGCAGCATGCTGCCGTCGATGACCCCGGCGGCCAGCGCCGGGATGATCCCGACCATGGACCGGGTCTTGACCGGGACGCTGTAGCCCGACGGGGTGACCAGCCGGTCGTAGAACAGCCCGTCGCCCTCGTCCCACAGGCCCTGCTGGTCCAGGGCGTTGCGGATGCCCGCGAAATGCTCCAGGAACTTCAGCACCAGGTCCTGGGCCTCGCGGTTGCCGGACCAGGTCAGCACGGCCGCGATAATGCCCAGCGACAGCGCGTAAGAGCCCATCCAGCCGGTGGCGTCGGATTGCTCCAGGGTGTACCCGGCGGGCAGGTGGGAGCGGTCGATCGGGCCGATGTTGTCCAGGCCCAGGAAGCCGCCCTCGAACACGCTCTTGTCACTGGCGTCCTCGCGGTTGACCCACCAGGTGAAGTTGACCAGCAGCTTGTCGAAGACCCGGGACAGGAAGCCGAGGTCGCGGGCGCCGTCGATGGCGAAGACCTGCAGCGCCGCCCAGGCGTGCACCGGCGGGTTGACGTCGCCGAAGTCCCACTCGTACGCCGGCAGCGCTCCCTGCGGGTGCTGGAACCATTCCCGGCAGATCATGATCAGCTGGTACTTGGCGAACGCCGGGTCCAGGTGGGCCAGGGTGACGGTGTGGAAGGCCAGGTCCCAGGCGGCGAACCAGGGATACTCCCACTTGTCCGGCATCGAGATGATGTCGAACCCTTCGAAGTTCCGCCACTTGGAGTTCCGCGCGTTCTTGCGGGAGGCGGGCGGTTCGGGCTGGGTCGGGTCGCCGTCCAGCCAGCGGGCGACGTCGTAATAGAACAGCTGCTTGCTCCACAGCATCCCGGCGGACGCCTGCCGCAGCACCAGTGCCTCATCCGCGCTCGCGCCCGCTGGCGTGAGCTCGGCGTAGAACTCATCGGCCTCGGCCCGGCGCGCGGTCATCACCTGATCGAAGTCCTGGCCGAGCGCGGCGGCCGCCTTGGCCGCGGACGTGCCCCGCCCGCCGGCGGGGGCGGGCCGCAGCCGCAGCCGCAACTCGGCGGTCTGCCCGGCCGGCACGCTGACCTGATACCAGAACGCGCACTTGGTCCCGGCGCCGGCCGGGTTGACCGTGGCCGCGCCGTGGATCACGTGATCGTTGATGCCGTCCTTGGGATACGGGGTGACCGGCTCGGCGCCATACAACCGGGCCAGATTGGTCTCGTTCTCGCAGAACAACAGCCGCGGGTCAGCGCCGCCGGGGGCGGCCGCGGCGATAAGTTCCAGGGCGCCGGCGAACGGATGGTCGATGGTGACCGACCGGTCACCGGAACCCCGCAGCTGCGGCCGGGGCTCGGCCGCCTCAACGTCCCAGGACCAGGTGTTGCGGAACCACGCGGTCGGCAGCACATGCAGCGTGTCAGCCTCCGGGCCGGCGTTGGTGACCTGGATCGCCATCAGCAGGTCATCCGGGCCCGCCTTGGCGTAGTGCACCTCGGTGATCCAGTACCGGTCACCGTCGAACGCGCCGGTATCCAGCAGCTCGTACTCCGGCTCGTACCGGCTCCGGCCCGCATTGACATCGATCAGGTCCTGATAAGGGAACGCCGCCTGCGGGTAGTGGTAGCGCCACCGGTTCCAGGCATGGCTGGGCACCGCGTCCAGATACCACCAGTACTCCTTGACATCCTCGCCGTGGTTGCCCTGCGGGCCGGTCAGCCCGAACGCCCGCTCCTTCAGGATCGGATCCCGCCCGTTCCACAACGCCAGCCCCAGGCACAGCCGCTGCTCGATGTCGCAGAACCCGGCCAGCCCGTCCTCACCCCACCGGTACGCCTGCGACCGGGCGTGATCATGCGGCAGGTAATCCCACGCATTGCCGTCCGCGCTGTAATCCTCCCGCACCGTGCCCCACTGCCGCTCGCTCACATACGGCCCCCACCGGTACCACTCACCCCCCTGCCGCAGCCCGTTCTCCAGCCGACCGAAATTCTCGACCCGATCACGTTCGGTGCCCATCACCACTCCTTAAACTGCCATTAGCGAGCCGTTTAGCGTCCGTTTGCCGGAACGTACGCCACGGCTACCAGGCAGAATCGCCAGGCTTTGCCGAACTGACCGGCTCGCTTGTATCCGATCCTGGCCGAGCCGTCCAGGGATGTCGTCACCATTCGCGGGTGATTCTCGCCCGCGACCCACGGCTTGGGCGTATCACGCGGTGCCGAGCGGACTTGCTGGACGTGGATCAAAGCCGGGATACTAAATACGGCGGCGTATTCAGGCCATCTCGGGCTGACCACGTGACGGCACCCGCCATGCGTCCGGGTGCGGCCGGCAGATCGGGGGGCGGATGCTCGTCCTTAGCCTCGTCCTCATCGGCCTGGCGATCACGCTCGAACCGATTCCGCTCACCGCGTTCATCCTTGTCCTCGCGTCCAAAGGCGGCGTGCGGAAGGGAGCCGCGTTCATCTTCGGCTGGCTCCTGTCGCTCGCGGTCGTGATCGCGTTCACCGTCCTCGTCACTCAGAACAAGCCGCCCAAGCCCAACACGGCTCCCTCGCTGGCGGCCCTCGCCGCCAAGCTCGCCATCGGCGCCGCGCTGCTCGTCATCGCGATCCGGCAGTACCGGAAGCTGAACCGGCCGAAACCGCCGAAAAGGCCCCCCCGCTGGCAGGCGAGCATCGACAGCATGACGCCGTGGTACGCCATCGGCCTCGCCCCGCTCGTCCAGCCCTGGGGACTGGTCGCCGCGGGCGTCTCGGTCATCGTCGAGGCCAAGCTCTCGTCCTGGGAAAGCTACCTGGCGCTCGCGCTGTTCTGCGTCATCGCCACCTCGGCGCTCCTCGCCATGGAGATCTACGCCGGCTTCCGCCCCCAGCCAGCACAGGAGTTCCTCACCCGGCTGCGGCACTGGATCGACACCCATACCTACCAGGTCATCATCATCGTGTCCCTGGTCCTCGGCTTCTGGCTGGTCGGCAACAGCATCTACTACATCGTCACCTAAGACGGCCGATGGCCCTCACGACTTACGTCCCCCGAGCGGGTTGCTGGCACAGCCGCTTGCCGCTCTTTCGGAGGCGTGAGAGGCCAGGGGAGCGGCCGCGTTGGGGCTCACCCCGGGCGGGTGATGCCCGGCGGCCCTGGCGGCCGGATCGTTGTGACTGGGCTTAAGGCGAGAGGGGCTAGGTCCTCGAGTATGGCGGCCGGGAGACAGGAGACGAATGATGAGCGAGCCCGGTGCGCACCGGGTGGTCATTGTCGGCGGCGGCTTCGGCGGCCTGTTCGCCGCCCGGTTCCTCAAGCGGGCACACGTCGGCGTCACCCTCATCGACCGCCGGAACCACCACCTGTTCCAGCCGCTGCTATACCAGGTCGCGACCGGGATCCTGTCCGAAGGAGAGGTCGCGCCGGCCATCCGCGACGTACTTCGCCGGTACCGCAACGTCCGGGTGGAACTGGCCACTGTCACGGGGTTCGACCTGAAGGGCCGGGTCGTCACCGCGGCTCGGCCCGACGGCTCGGTCCGGACATACCCTTACGACAGCCTTATCGTGGCCGCCGGGGCTGGGCAGTCCTACTTCGGGCACGATGAGTTCTCCCATTGGGCGCCGGGGATGAAGACGATCAACGATGCCCTGGAGCTTCGGGGACGGATCTTCGGCGCGTTCGAGATGGCCGAGTCGGAGGATGACCCCGACGCGCGCCGTGCCTGGCTGACGTTCGTTGCGGTCGGTGGCGGCCCCACTGGCGTCGAGATCGCCGGGCAGATCGCGGAACTCGCCCGGCACGCGCTCAAGGGCAACTTCCGCCGGATCGATCCGGCGGAGGCGAGGATTGTCCTGTTCGACGGGGGCAAGGAAATCCTGGCCAACTTCGGCGACCGCCTGTCCGGGAAGGCTGCCGGTGAGCTCGAGCGCATGGGAGTGGAGATCCAATGCGAGAGCATCGTTACCGGCGTAGATGCCTTCGGGGTGGAGGTGAAAGGGCGGGATGGGGCCGTCCGGCGCATCCCGTCCCGGACGAAAGTCTGGGCTGCCGGCGTGCAGGCGTCGCCCCTTGGCGCCCTGCTGGCGGAGGGATCCGGCGCTAGCTGTGACCGGGCCGGCCGGATCGAGGTGCTCCCGGACTGCACGCTGCCTGGTCACCCGGAAGTGTTCGCAATCGGCGACATGATGGCCCTGGACCAGCTTCCCGGCGTCGCCGAGGTCGCGATGCAGTCCGGAATCCACGCGGCGAACACGATCAAGCGTCGGCTCGGAGGGAAGGATCCGGTGCCGTTCAAGTACCGCGATCTCGGGAGCATGGCCACCGTCTCTCGATTCCACGCCGTCGTCAGCTTCAAGGGCCTGCGGCTCTCCGGGTTCCCCGGATGGCTGATGTGGCTCGTTGTTCACGTCACATTCCTTACCGGCTTCAAGAACCGCTTCACCTCACTACTGCACTGGGCGAACACTTTCCTCGGTGGACAGCGCGCCGAACGGACGCTCACGTTCCGGCAGGTAATAGCCCGCGTCGCGATCGAACAGGCAGGCGGTGATGAGTTCATGCAAACGCTGATCCCGGTCCACGGCACGGGCGCGGAACCGGAGCGGCAGACCGCGCCGGAACAGAACGCCTGACAGTCCCGGCGAGATCCGCTCTCGCCGCCCGGCCGAGATGCCCAAGCACGAATGACGAGCGGACCAGCGCCGCCGGGATCTCTAAATGACCCGCTAGCCAGCCAAGTCCTGGCCGACCCGGTGCCCGCGGCGGTCAGCCCGCCGGGTCGTGCCAGGTGTCACCGTCCCGCAGCAGCCGGTCGGCCTCCTGCGGCCCCCAGCTGCCCTTGGCGTAGGGGTGCACGGGCGTGACGTCCCCGAGCACCGGGTCGACAACCTCCCAAGCGGCCTCGACGGTGTCCTGCCGGGCGAACAGCCAGCGGTCCCCGTCCAGGGCCGCGCCGATGAGCCGGTCGTAGGGACGCATGTCCGAGCCCGCCTGCCCCGCAAACGTCAGGTCCTCCAGCAGCGGCTCCAGCCCGGCGCCCGGCTTCTTGCCCGCCAGCGTGAGGCCCACCGCGGTCTCCGGCCAGACCCGGAACCGAAGCGAGTTGCGGACAGCGAACGGCTCGATCCCGAATACGTCATGCGGGGGCCGCTTGAAGCGGATGTCGACCTCGGTGGCGGTGACCGGCATGCATTTGCCGGCCCGGATCAGAATCGGCACGTCCGCCCAGCGCCAGGTGTCGGCAGCGAGCCGGACCGCGACGTAGGTTTCCGTCGTCGATTTCGGGTCGACCCCGTCCACCGCGAGATAGCCCTCGTACTGGCCGCGCACCGTGGTTTCCGGGGTCAGCGGCCGCAGCGAGGCGATCACCCGCTCCTTGGCGTCCCGCCAGTCGGCCAGGCCCGGCCGGTTCGGCGGTTCGGCCAGCACGGTGGCCAGCACCTGGAGCATGTGGTTCTGGACCACGTCGCGGATGGCGCCGGTCCGGTCGTAGAACCGGCCGCGGTCGGAGACGTCGAACGCCTCGGCCATGGTGATCTGGATACTCTCCACGTAGGTCCGGTTGAACAGCGGCTCGAGCACCGAGTTGGCGAACCGGACGAACAGGACGTTCTCCACCGGGTCAAACGCCAGCCAGTCATCGACCCGGAAGATCGCCTCCTCCGGGAAGTACTTGTGCATGGTGTCGTTGAGCTGCCGTGAGCTGGCCAGGTCGGTGCCGAATGGCTTTTCCACCATGACCCGGGCGCCCTGGGTACGCCCGGCCGACGCGATCCCCTGCGCGATCCGCCCGAACAGCACCGGGGGAACCTCCAGGTAGAACAGGATCCGGCCGGGGCCGGCCGTGTCGGACATCGCCCGGTAGGTGGCGTCGTCGCCGAGGTCTCCGTCCACGTACCGCAGCAGGCCGAGCATCTTCTGCGCCGCCGGGCTATGCGGGTCCATGTGGTTGAGCTGCAGCGACGCCACCGCGTAGTCGCGGAACTGCTCCAGCCCCCAGCCGCTCTTCGCCACCCCGACCACGGGCACGTTCAGCACCCCGCGCTGGACCAGGCCGACCAGCGCCGGGAAGGTCTCCAGCTTGGCCAGGTCCCCGGTCGCGCCGAAGATCACCAGCGCGTCAACGTCGTTTGCCGCCATGTCAGCTCCTCTATCCATTCGCGATCATGTAACGCCCCGCTGCGGCTGCTCGCCCGGATGCGGCTGCTCGCCCCCGCGGGGATGCCGGGGTGACGGCTGGAACTCCTCCTTGCTGATGCGCCGGCGGAACACGTAGTAGGTCCAGGTCTGGTAGGCGAGGACCACCGGCAGGAGGACGATGGCGACGACGGTCATCACCTTGAGCGAGTACGCACCGGACGCGGTGTTGTGCGCGGTGAGGTTGTAGGCGGCCTTGGTGGAAGAGACCATCACGTTGGGGTACAGGCCGACGAAGATCGACAGGATGCAGGCCGCGATCGTGACCGTGGTGGCCGCGAAGGCGAAGCCCTCCCGGTGGTCGTGTACCAGCCAGGCCGCGGCGAGGACGGCGAGGACGGCGAGCAGCTCGATGGGGTTGAGGAAGAACGCGGTGGTGTGGATGACGTGGGTCCAGATGACGAAGCCCACGACGGCGGCGGCGGTGACCGGGGCGACCCGGCGGGCCAGGCGCCAGGAGCGCTCGCGCATGTCGTCGGTGGTTTTCAGGCACAAGAACGTGGCGCCGTGCAGCAGGCAGACCAGGACCAGGGTGATCCCGGTGAAGATCCCGTAGGGCTGCAGCAGGTCCCAGAAGGACCCCGTGTAGTTCTGGGCGGAGTTGATGGGCAGGCCGTGCAGCAGGTCGCCGAGCGCGACCCCGATCAGCAGCGGCGCCAGCAGGCTGCCCCCGGTCAGCAGCAAGTCCCAGGTGCGGCGCCAGCGGACTGCGTCGCGCTTGCCGCGGTACTCGAACGACAGGCCACGGGCGATCAGCGCCACCAGCAGCAGCACCAGGGCGAGGTTGAGGGCCGAGAACATGGTGGCGTACCAGCCGGGGAACGCGGCGAACATGGCCGCGCCGGCCACGATCAGCCAGACCTCGTTGCCGTCCCACAACGGCCCGATCGTGTTGACCGCGGCCCGGCGGCTGGCGTCGTCGGTGCCGACCGCGCTGTGCAGCATACCGACGCCGAAGTCGAACCCCTCCAGGATGAAGAACCCGGTCCACAACACGGTGATGACGATGAACCAGAACGGGACGAGACTGCCCATCGTGACCCCTAGTACTGAACCGCCGGCACCGGCGCGTCCGCGTCGGCCGCGGCGCGCGCGGGCGGGAGTGGCTGGCGGGAGTACTTCAGCATCAGCAGCAGGTCGACCGTGGCGATCACGGCGTACAGCACGACGAAGACCGCCAGGCTGATCGCGATCCAGGTAGTGGACAGCGACGGCGAGATCCCGTTCTTGGTGAGCATGATGCCCTGCACGATCCACGGCTGACGGCCGCTCTCGGTCAGCAGCCAGCCCGCGGTGTTCATCAAGAACGGCAGCACAGCGGCCCAGACCGCGACCCACAAGAACCAGCGCGAGGTGGCGAGTTTGCGGCGCCGGATCAGCCACAGTCCCCACAGCGAGATCAGGAAGATCAGGACCCCGATGTAGGCCATCACCCGCATCGACCAGTACTGGATGAACACGTTCGGCACGTAATAGCCCGGCCCGAACTGCTTGCTGTACTGCGACTGCAGCGGGTTCAGCCCGACGACCTTGCCGTTCCAGTGGTTGGTGGCCAGCAGCGACAGCAGGTGCGGGATCGCGATGATCTCGGTCGGAGTCTGGTCGTTGTTGCCGCCGCCGATCTGGAACAACGAGAACGAGCAGGGCTGGCAGGTGGTCCACTGCGCCTCCGCCGCCGCGATCTTCATCGGCTGGTACCGGGCCTCGATCACCCCGAGCTCGTCCCCGACCAGCATCGCGAACAGGATCGCCGGGACCAGCACCACCAGCGCCAGGCGGGCCGACCGGGTGAACACATCCTTGTCCCCGCCGTGCCGAAGCTGCCATGCGGAAACAGCCAGCATCACCACCGCGCCTGTGACCAGCGCCGCGAACAGCACCTTCGCATACCCCCACACGAACACCGGGTTGGTGAACAGCGCCCAGATGTCGTTCAGCTGCGGCTTTCCGCCGACCATCACGTAGCCGACCGGGTGCTGCATCCACGAGTTGGCCGCCATGATGAACGCCGCCGATAGCGCGGTGCCCAGCGACACCGCCCAGATCGTGGCCAGGTGCACCCGGCGGGGCAGCTTGTCCCAGCCGAACAGCCACAGCCCCAGGAACGTCGACTCCAGGAAGAACGCGGCCAGCCCCTCCATCGCCAGTGGGGCGCCGAAGATGTTGCCGACCAGCCGCGAGTACGCCCCCCAGTCCATCCCGAACTGGAATTCCTGCACCAGCCCGGTCACTACCCCGATCGCCACGTTGATGACCAGCAGGGTGCCGAAGAACCTGGTCAGCCGCAGGTAGTCCTCCCGCCCGCTGCGGTGCCACGCCGTCTGCAGCAACGCGGTCAAGAACGCCAGCCCGATCGTGACCGGGACGAAGAAGAAATGATTGATCGTCACAAACGCGAACTGCCACCGCGCCAGATCAACGTTCGTCATCTACCGCCTCCGACCCTGGGCCCGCAACGACATGGGCCGGAGCTGAGCTGCGGCCCGCTGCTGGTTCTCTGCGCGCTGCTAGACATGGCGACATTCCGGACGACAGGTCATTGGTCGTTACTGTCGCTGCCCAGAACCGGCCGGGGATCACCCGCCGGGGGTGAATACGCGGGCGAGAAGCGGCCCGCAACGCTTGCGCCCGCGGTTCCGATGCCGACGGACTCATTCCGGCAAGCGAGACCGATAACTGGAATCCCGGCTCGGTCTTCGTGAATGGGAATTGCATCTCGCCAGACCAGCGGTTCGACGCTGACGGCAAGCCATTCCAGCCGCAGGTGCATTACTTCGTTGGCGGTGCCGCCAAAGGCTCCCGCGCATGCGGACTCGGTTCCGGCCGATTGATCGACTGCGTACCCGTCGACCGTCACAACGCGCCAGAGCTGTTCTCCGGCTCGGACTCGATGAGCAGCGACAGGGCCTCGATCAGGGCCAGGTGGGTGAACGCCTGCGGGAAGTTCCCCAGGTGCTGGCCTGTGGTTGTGTCGATCTCCTCGGCATAAAGCTGAAGCGGCCCGGCGAACGACAGCAGCTTCTGGCACAGGGCATGGGCGCGCTCGGTCTCGCCGATCATGGCCAGCGCTGTCACCAGCCAGAACGAGCAGATGGTGAACGTTCCTTCCTCACCCTCGAACCCGGTATCTGTTCCCTCGACCCGATAGCGGAGGACCAGGCCGTCCTTGGTCAGGTCGTCGGCGATGGCGAGCACGGTTGATCTGACGCGCTCGTCGTCGGGGGGGAGGAATCCCATGATGGGCAGGAGCAGCAGCGACGCGTCGAGATCATCGGTCTCGTAGTGCTGCCGGAATATGCCCTTGCCCGACACGCCCTTGTCCAGTATCTCGGCCTTGATCTCGTCGGCGCCTGCCCGCCACCGCCGGGCGCGTTCGTCGTCGCCGCGGGACTCGGCGAGATCGGCGCCGCGCGAGGCCGCCACCCAGCACATCACCTTGGACGCCGTGAAGTGCTTCGGGTCGCCGCGCACTTCCCAGATCCCCTGGTCGGGTTCATGCCAGCGCTGCAGGGCGGCGTCGACGAACCCGCCGAGCCCTTCCCACACCGGCACCACGATCTGCTCCGCGCCGCGGCGGAACTGGACATCGAGCGCGTCGACGATCATTCCCCACACGTCGTGCTGCTGCTGGTTCCAGGCGCCGTTACCCACCCGGACCGGCCGCGCCCCGCGGTACCCGGACAGGTGGTCGAGGGTCCGCTCGGTCAGGTCGCGTTCCCCGCCGATGCCGTACATGATCTGGAGTTCGAACTTCCGGTTCAGGTCACCACCGCTGACCGCGTCGATCACGAAGCCCCAGTACTCGAGGGCTTCCCAGTCAAAACCCAGGCGATACAGCGAGCGGAGCATGAACGCTGAGTCCCTGATCCAGGTGAACCGGTAGTCCCAGTTGCGGGCCCCGCCCGGCGTTTCCGGTAGCGAGGTCGTCGACGCCGCCATGATGGCGCCGGTGGGGGCGTAGCTGAGCGCCTTCAAGGTCAGGGCGCTGCGGTCGATGTAAGGCTTCCACGGATGGTCGCGGATCTTGGCTGTGCTCAGCCAGTCGCGCCAGAAATCGACGGTGGTGTTCAGCGCGCTGAAGGCCTCGTCCTGATTGGCCGGACCGTTACTGCCGCCCCAGGACAAGGCGACGAAGGCCGACTGGCCCTGGGTCAGCGTCGTGCGACCGTAACAGCGGGCACCCAGCACGCCGAGCGGGACCGTGCCCGCCAGTTCCAGCTGCAGATCCCCCTCTTTAGGCGCGATCGTCATCGCGTCGTACCCGTCGCCCTTGTAACTCCACGTGCCGCCCGTGGTCCCGTAATCAAACAGCGGCCCGCAGTTCACCACGGCCTCGACCCGGCCGCTGATGCATGTCGCGATCCGGAGCAGCGCGCCGACCGCGCCGAAATCGGCCGGAGCCCGGTGGTAGTCCGGCCGCCGTCCCTGACTTTGAACCGCGCCGATGACCAGCAGGTCATGTACGGTCATCCATCCCGTCGGGGTCTGCCAGGTCGTCTCCAGCACCATCGTCCCCGGGACATACCTGCGATGCTGCGGAACGTGGGCGTTGGTGGGACCGAACCGGAACGTGCCCGCGGCCCGGTCCAGCAGCGCCCCGAACACACTGGGGGAGTCCGGGCGCGGCAGGCACAACCACTCGATCGACCCGTCCGGCGCGACCAGGCAGTTCTGCTCGCAGTTGGACAGGAACCCGTATTCGGCAATAGGCGGAAACACGCTCATCGGTACGTGACCTCTCGCAAGCCTGAACGTCGGACTCGGCCAGACAGCCCGACGATAACGACCGATCCGCGCGGCGGGGATCACCCCTGAGAGGTGAGCTCGACCGCATTCGCGGCTTGCCTCCACGGCATGTCGCCGCGCATACCGGGGTAGGGAGCGACGTCCTCGCCGTCACGTCACCCTTGATCTGAAACGGCCTGGGCGCTTAAGGAAATCACCCCATCCAGGTGAGTTATCCGCAACCTGAACGCCCGATGATCGGGTAGGCGGCTCGCTCGGAGGGAGTGCGGCTGCCCCCGGCCAGCGGCATACGGGCAGGGAGGACTTGTGGTCTGACTCCGGGTGGTTCCCGCGCGGGCCGTCAACCCCGAGGGCTCGGGAGGACTGTGATGACGACGCCGTCTGATCCGCTTGCGCTGCTGCGGTCCCGGAGCTACGTGGCGCTGCTGGTGCTTGCCGCGATCATCGGTGTGCCCGTCTCGGCGGCGGCGTACTTCTTTCTCGCCCTGGTCAGCAAGATGCAGGGCTGGATCTTCACCGACCTGCCCAAGGGCGTGGGCTTTCACGCCGAGCCGCTGTGGTGGCCGATCCCGCCGCTAGTGCTGGCCGGGGTGCTGGTCAGTCTCACCATCCGGTACCTGCCCGGTAAGGGCGGCCACTCACCAGCCGACGGGTTCAAGGCGGGCGCGGGACCTCCCGCCCCGGTCGAGCTCCCTGGCATCCTGCTCGCGGCACTGGCGACTTTGAGCCTGGGCGTGGTACTCGGACCCGAAGCGCCCATGATCGCCCTCGGCGGCGGCCTCGGCCTCCTGGCGGTCCGCCTGGTCAAGCGGGACGCCCCGCCGAGAACCGCCACGGTGGTAGCCGCGGCAGGGAGCTTCGCCGCCATCAGCACGCTGCTCGGCTCTCCGCTGCTGGGGGCGTTCCTGCTGATGGAGGCCTCCGGGCTGGGCGGGGCCATGCTGGAGCTCGTGCTGGTACCCGGCCTGCTGGCCGCGGGCGTCGGTTCGCTGGTGTTCATCGGATTGGATGCCTGGACCGGGCTCGGCACGTTCTCGCTGGCGATTCCCGGCCTGCCCCATGTCGGGTCGCCCACCGGCGCTGAGTTCCTGTGGGCGCTGGCGATCGGGGTGATGGCCGCCCCGCTGGGCGCCGGGATCCGCTGGCTCGGGCTGTTCCTGCGCCCCCATGTCGAGCGGCGGATGCTGCTGGCCACGCCGGTGCTCGGCCTGGCCGTCGCGGGCCTGGCGATCGCGTTCGCCGCGGGCACCGGTAAGGGCTCCTCCGAGGTACTGTTCTCCGGGCAATCCGCGCTGGGCCCGTTCATCAGCAACAGCGCCAGCTATACCGTGGGAGCGCTCTTGCTGCTCCTGGTCTGTAAGGGGATCGCCTACGGCGTGTCGCTGAGCGGCTTCCGCGGCGGTCCCACGTTTCCGGCCATGTTCCTGGGGGCGGTGGGCGGCGTGGCGCTGTCACACCTGCCGGGGCTGCCGCTTGTTTACGGCGTCGCCATGGGTCTCGGCGCGATGACCGTGGTGATGCTCAGGCTCCCGCTGACCTCCGTCTTGCTGGCCACCCTGCTGCTGTCGTCGGACGGCCTGCAAGTCATGCCGCTGGCCATCGTGGCGGTCGTCGTGGCGTACGTGATCTCGGCGAGGCTGACCCCAAGCCCGGCCCCGGCCCCGGGCGCTGCTCCGGAGCAGCAGCCCGCTGGCGGCGCGACTCCGGTCGTGCCCAGCCGGCCCCAGGCCGGCCAGCGGCGTCATGAGCCCAGCTAATGGCAGGCGGCCCAATCACCCATTGCGGGCGATGTCGGGCGACTGTTGCGACGGCTACCGTGGCCATCAACCACGCGCCGGCCCCTCGGAGAGGAACCCAGCATGGGCGAGCATTACGACGTGATCGTCATCGGAACCGGGGCGGGCGGCGGCACGCTGGCCCGCCACCTCGCCCCCTCGGGCAAGCGGATCCTGCTGCTCGAGCGCGGCGACTGGCTGCCCCGCGAGCCGGAGAACTGGTCCACCGTGGACGTGTTCGTGGACGGCCGCTACGTCTCGCCCGACAGCTGGTACGACCCGAAGGCCAAGTCGTTTTTCCAGCCGCAGGTGCATTACTTCGTAGGCGGCGCGACCAAGCTGTACGGAGCCGCGCTGTACCGGATGCGTGCCGAGGACTTCGGCGAACTGCATCACCATGACGGCATCTCGCCGGCCTGGCCCATCTCCTACCAGGACATGGAGCCGTACTACACCGCCGCCGAGGCGCTGTACCAGGTGCACGGCGCGCGAGGGGAGGATCCGACGGAACCGCCGGCCAGCGCGCCCTACCCCTACCCTGCGGTCTCCCACGAACCGCGGATCCAGCAGCTTTCCGATGACCTGGGCGCGGCTGGCTACCATCCGTTCCACGCGCCGTGCGGCATCTTGGTCAACGAGGCGAACATGCCCTACAGCATCTGCGTGCGGTGCGCCGACTGCGACGGCTTCCCGTGCCCGCTGCACGCCAAGGCCGACGCCGAGGTGATCGGCGTCCGTCCCGCTCTCGAGCACGCGAACGTCACCCTGGTCCGGAACGCGCAGGTGGTGAAGCTGGAGACCAACCCGGCCGGCACCGCAGTCACCCAGGTGGTGGCCGAGCACGACGGCGAAACCGAGCGGTATGAGGGCGACATCGTGGTCGTCTCCTGCGGCGCGGCCAACTCCGCCAAGCTGCTGCTGGCCTCCGCCGACGACAAGCACCCGAACGGGCTGGCCAACGGCTCCGATCAAGTCGGCCGCAACTTCATGTACCACGACTGCCAGGCCGTGCTCGCCCTGTCCAAGGACCCGAACCCGACCGTGTTCCAGAAGACCCTCGGCGTCAACGACTTCTACTTCAGCGGCCCGGACTTCGACTACCCGATGGGCAACATCCAGATGATCGGCAAGTCGCAGGCGGCGATGTTCCGCGGCGAGAAGCCCCTCGAGACCAAGTTCGCGCCGAACTGGGCGCTGCGCGACGTCGCGGCACACGCCGTGGACTTCTGGCTGTCCACCGAGGACCTGCCGCAGCCAGACAACCGGGTCACCCTCGGCCCCGACGGCGCCGTCCACCTGGCATACACGCCGAGCAACCCCACCGCCGCCAAGCGGCTGTACCACCAGCTTCACTCGATGCTGGGCTCGCTCGGCATGCACCCCGGCCACCTGGCTCACCGGTTCTGCTACATGAAAACCGACATCCCGGTCGCTGGCTGCGCGCACCAGGCCGGCACCGTGCGGTTCGGCACGGACCCGGCCACATCGGCGCTCAACCCCGACTGCCGCGCCCACGAACTCGACAACCTCTACGTCGTCGACACCAGCTTCTTCCCGAGCATCAGCGCGGTCAACCCGGCCCTCACCGCGATGGCCAACGCCATCCGCGTCGGCGACCACCTGCTCCAACGACTCGGCTGAGCGGCAGAGCGCCCAGGGCGGGCAGCCCGGCCTAGCGGGCTCGAGGTGGGCGCTTGCGGCCAGACTGGCAGTCAGCTCAGCCGGACCAGGCCGCTGACTGCCAGGTAGGCCCCTAGGAGCAGCGCGATGGTGGCCATGAGCTGCAAGGCGTGGCCCATTAGCCAATTCTGGCTGTGCTTGAGCAGCGCTTTGGTGGCCTCGGGCCTGAGTTCCAGGAACGCGAACGGGATGATGATCAGCAAGAAGTCGATGATGACGAAGATGACGACGGCGGTGACCTGGGTCGCGGTGGATGATTTGCCAGTGACCAGGTTGTGCAGCGCGGTGAGGTAGCTGGCGCCGGGGATGCCGATCAGCGCGCCGACGAGCATGGCGAGCCCGAGCCGGGGCTCGGCCAGCACCCGCTGCGCCCAGCCGTCCTTCTTCTTCTGCGGCTGCTCTGGCGGCCCGGGCCCGGCCGGGACTGGTGCCTTCCGCCGGCCGTGCAGGCGGCCGGTGGCGAGCAGCCCGCCGGCGGCGAGCAGCAGCAGGCCGAGGGCCAGATCGACGCCCGCGCTAACCCTGCCCTGGGCCTTGATCGCATCGGCGTGGAAGACAAGCACGTCCAGCCAGCCGACCGCCAGGGCCACGGTCATGCCGCCGACCAGCACGCACAAGAACATCGCCCGCGGCCGCCGGTTCTCGATCAGCAGCAGATCGAGGGCCAGCAGCTTCGGGTTCAGCGCCGAGAGAAATGCCAGCGCAAAGAACTCCGCGGTCATCGCCGGTCAGCCAGCATCGGCCATCGTCCCCGCACCGGTGGCACGGGCCGGCTGGCGGCCAAGAACCACCGTCCAGCCGTCCCCGGGCTGATCACGGGTCGCCATGCCTGCCTCCCCCCTGATAGGACCTTGAGGCCGGCGTTCACCGGCCGCTTGCGCCTAACCGAGCAGCTTGGCTTTGGCCGAGCTGAACTCGTCGTCGGTCAGGGCACCCTGCTCGTGCAGGGCCGTGAGCTGATTCAGCTGGTCGGGCATCGAGGGGGCGGGCGCTTGCTGGTCCGGCCCGGGCGTCGCTTGCTGCTGCTCGAGGTCGCCAATCCGCTCGTTCTGCTCGTCCTCCTGTTGTCCTCGCTCGGCGGATCGCCGCGCGACGCTCTTGCCGGCGATATATGCACCGCCTCCTACTGCCGCTGCGCGCAGCAGCGGGCGCCGTCGCCTGAACATGACGCTCTCCTCACATTGGGGTTGGGGTTGAGGCCAGGCCGTCTCTTACGGCCCGGGGGCAGGCCCAGACCGAGGGCAACCATCGGGCCAGGATCGCTAGGGCCTCGTGGCGTCGTCGACGGGGCTTTGGCTGGCATATTCGTGACCAGAGTCCTTTCGCTGCGTGCCGGGACGGGAAACCGCAGACGGTCCAGGCCTTTCGATAGTCACACCTCCCGGGGCTCGGGGGATCACCCATCGGAGATGGTCGGCTGCCAGCGCTTTCCCGCAATGGGTGATCTAGTTGTCCCGCTGGCGGCGGAAGTGTGCCGTCGTGACCAGCCGGGGCTGGAACGCACTGCCCGTCGGCCACAGCACCCCGGCATCGCGCCTGCGCGGCAGCGCGCCAAGCACAGGTGACGAGCGCGTCGCCTGGCTGCCCGGGTGCTGGAGCGATGGCCTCTTGGGTCATTTCGCGGGTGGCGGCGTCGCGACGCGCACCTCGACGAGCTCGAGCCCCAGCCCGGTGACCCGCTGTATCAGTTCCTGAAGGGCACCCTGGTCTAGCCGCTCCGCACGGAGCGTAGTCGTGCCGGGGCCCACACTGATCTCGCAGTCGTCGAACTCAGCGCGCACTACGCGACCCGCCTGGCCAACGAAAGTGATCTCGAATGTTCGTGATTGCACGCTGTTCGCCTCGTAGTCCTCCCGTTCACGCGTGCTGCGAGTGTGCGTGATAGCCCGGTCTGCGTCATCCTCTCCCCGGGGTGACCAGTGGGCCAGTGCACCCGTGCTGAACTTCGCTGGTGTTCATGCCTCGCGGGTAGCTGACGTGCCGGGGGGGCCCGGGGCCTTCGTCGGCCTGGCGGCGTGAACCAGTGCACTGTCGAGGACCGAAGCTTGCCTAACCACCGATTATGCTGCGAAACTGGATGTTCATGTGCTGCTCTGGACCCCCGGCGGCTAGAACTACCGGCCAGGGGCGTGAGTGAGCCGCAAAGACCGGCAGGCCGGGGGCGGCAGCCAATCGGCCGGCCCTCCGAGCGTCGTCCCTCTGCGTGATGACCGCGACGTGCGCCGGAGCCCTGGCTTCGAGGATGCCCGGACGGTGCTCCCGATAGCTTCCGCTTCGGCCATGGGCGGGACGGCGGGGGACATCGTGCCACAGCGCCCGGCGGCAGTGCGGGGCGCTTCCCGCGACTTGCGGTTCGCGCTGGCGAAATTCCGCCCGACGACGCTGCCTACCACGCTGCTTACAAGGTCGGCGCTGTATGGACGGCTGGGGACCGGGGCAGGCAAGCGCCTGACCGTCGTGGTGGGCTCGGCTGGTGCTGGCAAGAGCGTGCTGCTGTCGAGCTGGGCGGCGACCCGGGAGGCCGGCGTGACGTCCTGGCTTTCGTGTGATGACGCCGACGCGAACCTGGTTCGTTTCTGGACGGGGTTCATCACGGCTCCCCAGGTGGTGGCGCCGGGGTTCGGCGCCGATGCGGCTGAACTGCTCGCGCTGGATGGCGCGATGTCTGCTGACGTTACTGCCTCGATCGCGAACGACGCCGCGAAGCTGCCTGCCGGGTCAGCCATTATCGTTGATGATTTCCATGCCGCGGCGGCCACGGCCGGCAGGACCATGACCGACCTTGTCGAGCGGTGGCCGTCCGGGACCGCGCAGCTGGTGCTAGCGGGCCGTGTCGATCCGCCCGTGCGGCTGCACCGGCTACGCCTAGCCGGTGAGCTATGCGAGCTACGCGACCCCGACCTGTATCTGTCGCTGTCCGAGAGCGGCGCCTTGCTGGCGAACTTCGGCGTGCAGGTCGCCGCCGGTGAGCTTGCCCTGCTTCACCAACGAAGTGAGGGGTGGGCCGCGGCGCTGCAGATGGCTGCGCTGACGCTCCGGGCCGCCAAGGACCCGGCACAGGTTGCGCGTGCGCTGGATGTGCGCGGCCATGCGATCGCTGAGTACTTCATCGGTGAGGTCCTCGAGCAGCAGCCACCGGAGCTGGCGCGCTTCATGCTGGAGACTTCGGTTTTGGACGAGCTGACTGCTAAGGCCTGCGAAGCGGTTACCGGCAGGCAGGACGCGGCGGCAATGCTGCGCAGCATCGAGGCGGCCAATCTGTTCATCGTGGCGCTCGATGATGACCGGACGACCTACCGCTATCACCATCTAGCGCGCGATGTGCTGCGCGCCGAGCTGCGTGCCATAGATCGCAGCCAGGAACTCACGCTGCAGCTCCGGGCAGCCGAGTGGATGGAGTCCACGGGGGACACGCGGGGAGCGACTCGCTATTTCCTCGCGGCCGGGCAGGCCGACCGGGCATTGGGCTTGCTGCAGGAGCGGGTGGTAGCCGACTTGTTCCATGATCCGGCAGCGCCGGCGGCACTGGACCTTAGCAGGGTCGACCCGTCAATGCTGGCGGGCGTTCCTGAGCAGCTGCTGGCACTTTCGGCCGACCTGCTGCTGTGGGGTGACGCGGTTCACGGCGGTGAGTACCTGGACCTGCTGGAACGCACGCAGCCGCCGATCCCGCCAGACTCGCGGCTGGCGTCCCGGCTCGCGGTGCTGCGATCACTGCGCTGCGCGCTCTCCGGCGAGGCGACCGAGACAGTGCGCCATGCTCTTGCGGCGCGGAGCATCGAAGAGCGGACCCGGCTCGGGGATGAGTGGGGTTTCGGCGTGCCGCTCCTACTGCTGCGTGCCTACACGTGGCTGGAGGACTTCGAGGCGGTGGACCGCGAGGCGGCCGGGGCGATGGCGATGCCCTCGGTCACCGAGCCGGCCCGGCTGGTGGATGTGCGGGGGGCGCAGGCGCTTGCGTGGTTCGAAGCCGGCCGTATGGCCGACGCCGCTGGTGCTGCGAAGGCCGCTGACAAGGACGCGAAGCGGCTGGGATTCGAGCAGCATCCCTTCGCGGTGGATTACCTGCGCGTACTGGCTGGCGTCGCGCTGGAGCGGCGGGATCTCGACACCGCGGAGCACCTCACCGAGCGTGCTCTGTCGATAGCCGAGCGTTTCCGGCCGGTCTTTGGGTTCCTCGTCCTGCTTGACCGGGCCGGGGTCTGGGCTGCCCGCGGCCTGATCCGCGATGCGCTGGCAAGCGTCGAAGCGGCACGCCTCGTTCTGGCCGGAACCAAATCCGTGCTACTGGCACGAGCCGACGAACTGGAGGCGCTGCTCGCCTGTCGCTCGGTGACCGGCGCTCCGCCGCCGGGCTGGCTGGAGGGCTCCCTGCCACCCGGCGCAGCTTGCTACTGGCCAGGGTCGCGCTCGCCGCCAACGATCACCGCGCCGCTTTGGAACACCTTGATGCGCCGTCGCTGGGGGATTTGACGCCGCGAGCCGCGCTGGTACGCCAGGTACTGCTGGCCGCCGCCGCGATCGAGCGCGGCGACCCTGAGGCGGCTGCCATCCTTGGCGGCGTGCTCGAGGCAGCACGCCGTGGGCACTTCCTCAACACGGTTGTCACCACTGCGCCCCAGGTCACGCGGTATCTGGTCGAGCATTCGGCACAACCGGAGCCGTTCCTGGGGCGGATCATCGGCGCGGCCATGGAAGTGCGCGCCACGCAGCCGGACGCGCCACGACCCGACGGCATCTTTGCCGCGCCGCTGACCGCTGCCGAGCTGCGGGTCCTGAAGCTGCTGCCGATCGCCGGTTACGTGGAGATCGCCGCCACCCTTTACATCTCGCTCAACACGGTGAAGTCCCACCTGCGGTCGATCTACCAGAAGCTAGGAGTGTCCTCGCGCTCGGAAGCGATCGAGCTAGCTGTGGATCTGCGCCTGCTCTGAGACCGTTGTGCATGGGGGGATAGATGACCTTAGGCATCGCGGCCGGCCAGACGTGCCTAGGCGACAGTCCGGAGCGGCCACCGGAAGGATCCCGGCCAGCGGCTGGGAATCACCCCGGAAAGATGATGCCGGTGGCTTCTGCGCAGCGCAGATTCGGTCATAGAGAGAACGCAGCAACGGTCGGCAAAACCGTCCATGCGAAGATGGGTTGCCGACCTGCAGGACCTTGAGCGCGGCGGTTGAGCCCGTCGGGAGGCTCTCAGCCCGCGCGGTGGTTCTTGCCCGGTACCAGCATCACGGGAGCCACCCATGGTGGGAAACGGCCGGCGGCGTCATGCCGCTATGGCCTGGAGGGAGTGGCTATGAGTGTGAAGACTGAGGGAGTCGCGGCGAGGAGGCCTGCCGCGCGGGCTTCTTCTGGCCGGAGTACGGCGCGTGCCGCGCGGGCTTCTGGCCGGGGTACGGCGCGGGCCGCGCCGGCATCCGGCAAAGGCCCGGTGCGGGCCGCGGCGGATGAGCGGCTGAGCCGGGCGGATCGGGTGGCGCGGGGTAAGGATGCCCGGGTGGTGGCTCCGTTGGGGTCGCAGGCGGAGTTCGATCCGGCCGGGAAGCGGGATCCGGTGGGGTTGTTGCTGGGTCAGGCCAAGACGCGGGTGCCGGAGCTGGTGCCGGTGCGGCACGGGCGGATGCTGGTGTCGGCGTTCACGTATTACCGGGGCGCGGCGCTGCCGATGGCGGCCGACCTGGCCACTACGCCGGCGTCGGGGTTGCGGGTGCAGTTGTGCGGGGATGCGCACCTGTCCAATTTCGGGGCGTTCGCGTCGCCGGAGCGCAACCTGGTGTTCGACGTCAACGACTTCGACGAGACGCTGCCGGGGCCGTTCGAGTGGGATGTCAAGCGGCTGGCCGCGAGCCTGGTGGTGGCCGGGCGCGACAACGGGTTCGCGGCCAAGGACTGCCGCAAGATCACGCTGGCGGCGGCCGAGGGGTACCGGACCGCGATGCGCGCCTTCGCGGAGCAGCCGTTGCTGGCGGTGTGGTACACGCACGTGGACATCGAGCCGGTCATCGCCCAGCTCAAGTCCCAGGTCAAGGCGAAGCGGTTCAAGCTCGCCGGGAAGATGCTGGCCAAGGCGCACACCGCCGACAGCATGAAGGCCGTGGGCAAGCTGACCACCGTGG
Source organism: uncultured Actinomycetota bacterium (assembly GCA_963749145.1). Classification (GTDB taxonomy): domain Bacteria; phylum Actinomycetota; class Actinomycetes; order Streptosporangiales; family Streptosporangiaceae; genus JASHPR01. The sequence continues at coordinate 441,284 of CAVVLN010000001.1, forward strand.
TCGACGGGCGGCGGCGGATCATCAGCGACCCGCCGCTGATCGTCCCGGTCGAGGAGATCTTCGCCGGCCTGCAGGCCGACGCGATCTACCAGCTGCTGAACACCGTGCTGGTCAAGTACCGGCGCACCCTGCAATCGGACCGCCGCCACCTGCTGGAGCGGTTCGCGATGGTGCAGGTGGCCCGCAAGGTGGTGGGGGTCGGCAGCGTCGGCACCCGCGCCTATGTCGTGCTGATGGAGGCCGGCGACGGGGCCGAGCCGTTGTTCTTGCAGGCCAAGGAGGCCGAGGCGTCGGTCCTGGCCGCCTATGCCGGGCGCAGCCAGTACACCAACCAGGGCGAGCGCGCCGTCGCCGGGCAGCACCTGATGCAGGCCGAAAGCGACATCTTCCTCGGCTGGACCCGGGTGACCAACCCCGAAGACGGCAAAGACCGTGACTTCTACGTCCGCCAGCTCAAGGACTGGAAGTTCTCCGTGCCGATCGAGATGATGCTCCCCCAGGGCCTGACGCTGTACGCCCGGCTGTGCGGGTGGACCCTGGCCCGGGCGCACGCCCGCTCCGGCGACCGCATCGCCCTGGCCGCCTACCTCGGCGGCTCGGCCAAGTTCGACCAGGCCATCGCCGACTTCGCCGAAACCTACGCCGACCAGAACGAACGCGACTACGCCGCGCTCAAGACCGCCGTCAAAGAAGGCAGAGCCAAAGCCACCACCGAAATCTAAGACGGCCTGTGCCGAACGCGCAACGATAACCGATTCGGGCTAAGCAGCGATTAGCGCCCTTCTTCACGCTGGCGTTCCTCGCGGAATTCCGCTGCGGAGCCGCCCAGGGAGACTTGTTCACCGAGGTCTACGAGTCCGGCCAGTCCTGAGGATCCGGCCATGGTTGCCGCCAGCGCGCAGCATGCACGCAAACCAGTTATCCAGCACCGCGGGAGGGAGGGAGTTCCGGGCATTCGTCTTGGTCAGGGCGGCCCGCCTGCTGGCCGGAGCAGTGATGGTGCGCCTGATCCGCGCTTTCCCGGCCGCGCCCAGCCCGGCCCGGCCACCGGGCCCGCGCAGCATCCGGCTGGCCTGACGGAGGCGCGGGCGTGCGGCAGCAGCGTACGGAACCGGCCAGCGAGCAGGGCCAGGAGCAGAAGGCGATGTCGGCTGAACCGCCTGAGAGCACGGTCACCGAAGGAGGACGCACCCTCGAGGTGCGCTGGATCTTCCCGGGCCGGCTGGAGCCCGCGCTGGCCGGATGGTTCGGGCGCTTCCCGGCCCAGACGGAGTCACGCCAGGACACCTACCTGCTGGATCCGCGGTTGCGCGGGCTGTCGGTGAAGGTCCGCGGGGGCGGGGCGCTGGAGGTCAAGGTGTACCACGGCAGCCCGGGCATCCTCGAGGTGGTCGGCCGCGCCCGCGGCCGCCTGGAGTCCTGGCAGAAGTGGTCCTTTCCGTTCAGCCCTCCCGGCCCCGACCGCGGCGAGCGGGCTGGCGGGAGGCTGGTATGCAAGAGGCGGCGCATCAGCCGGTTCTCCCGGGCCAGCAGCCAGATCGTGGCGCGTGTCCCGGGGCCGGGCCAGCAGCCGGAGTGCGGGGTGGAACTCACCGAGGTCCGCGTGCGCGGCCAGGACTGGTGGTCCCTCGGCTTCGAGGCGACCGGCCCCGCCGGCCTGCTCCGCAGCGAACTGCAGGCCACCGCCTCGCTCGTGTTCGCCCAGGCCCTGCCCGGGGGGATGGAACCCGGCACCGATGACTCCAGGTCCTTTGCGGAATGGCTGGGCCAGCAGCCGGGCACTGCTGAGGAGCTTGGGTGACAGGTGCGCGTTGGTGACCGGCCGCGTGAATGATCAGTGCTAAGGGTGGTCCAGGGCCGCATAACGCAGCGATACTTGCCCTGTGGACCCGTTTGTGCGACGGCGCTCGGTGGAAGCCCGGCTGGTCACGCGCAGGGAGGCGTTGGCCCAGGCCGTCTCAGAGCGCGCGGTCGAGCTGGTGGTTTCCGCGCTGGATGTGAACGCGCTGCTGGACGGGGTCGATCTGAACGCGGTGCTGGACGAGGTCGACATCGAGCGGGTGCTCGACCGGATCGACCTGGACCGCCTGCTCGAGCGGGTGGACCTGAACGGCATCGTCGAGCGCCTCGACCTCGACGCGCTAGTCGAGCAGACCGACCTCGGCGCCATCATCGCCAAATCCTCCAGCGGGGTCGCGAGCGAAGCGCTCGACGTGGTCCGCAGCCAGGCCGTCGGACTTGACGAGTTCATCGCCCGCTGGATAGGGCGGCTCCGCCGCCGCCCGTACCCGGGCCCGCCCGGCCTGCGTGACCGGCCGCGGGCCGCGGCAGGGTCATGACGGCCCCCCCGCGCGGTGTCCCGGCCGCCGAGCCCCCGGCCATCACCAAGGAGATCCTGCAAGGGAAGTGCGCGGGTTTCGCATCGCGTTTTGCCGCCTTCGCGGTAGACGTTGGGGTCAGCCTCGGCGTGTTCATGCTCGCGCTGGCCGCCATCTCGTTCGCGGCGAGGGTGCTGACCGGCAAGGACATCACCTGGAACAGGGGCGACATCTGGGTGATCCTCGCGTATGCGATCTGGGCGTTCATCTACTTTGCCCATTCCTGGGCCGCGAGCGGCCGGACCGTCGGCATGGCACTGCTCGGCGTGCGGGTCGTGCGAGACGATGGCACCGACGCCAGCGGGCGCCGGGCGGTTGTGCGCACGCTGGCCCTCCCGTTGAGCTTCCTGCTCTTGGGGCTGGGGTTCGTCGGCATCCTCCTCGGCGACCAGCGCCGGGCCCTGCACGACGTCATCGCCGGAACGGCGGTCATCTACTCGTGGGACGCGCGGGCGGCGCGGCTGCGGTTCCTGTCTCGCGGCTGATCTTGCCGCAGCATCCTGGCGCTGCCGGTTATTAAACCCACCTTGGTCATGCGGCATGTTGGGTCCGGCCGGACGTCGCCGGAGATCACGGCGGCCCGTCGTCCCGGGTAGCCTGAGCGGCGCGCCGGCCCCGGCCGGCTTCTGCCGTCCCGGGGCTTTCTGCCGGGGTTGAGTCGGCGTTCTCGATCATGACCCGGGTGCCGTCGGGCTTTTCCTCGCGCACCGGGACGCTGATCTCCAGGACTCCCCTCTCGTAGCGGGCGGTGACGTCCTTGGCGTCTACCTTGGCGGGCAGCCGGACCAGCCGGGTGAGTGAGCCGTACCGGAACTCTGAGCGGTAGGGTCCGCTTTCCTCCTGGCGACGCTCCGCGTGAATCGTCAGGGTCCGGCCCTCGACGGTGACCTCGATGTCCTTCTCCGGGTCCAGGCCGGGAAGCTCGGCCCGGATCAGGTACCGGTCGTCTTGGGCCACTTCCTCGACCCGGAACGTCCTGGCCTCCATGAACGGCGGCGGCCCCGTCCAGGGCGACTCCAGCCAGTCGGCCATGTCCGGGAACATGGCGCGGAACGTCGCGCGGGCCCGGGGGCGCGCCAGCTTGGCCATGATGTCCTCCCACTTCATATGTGGCAACGTTATCTGATCTGGTTCGGCGGGCCGGGCCGGCCGTGCCGATTGTGCCCGCAGCGCCGGTTTTGCTGGCTGCGCCGAGCTCGCCGGCCTGGCCTGCTGCGGGGGTTCGGTTGTCCCGGCTGGCGGCTGGGCAGCGGCTGGCTGGGCAGCGGCTGGCTGGGGCGGTGGCGCGGGCGCGGGCGGGTCCGCATAGCCCGGCATCCAGTTGAGCAGTTCGGCCCGGAACGGCCCTTCGCATTCGAGCTGGCAGAGCACGCCCACGCCGGCCGTCGATACCCGGTGGATGAGTACGTACGACGGCGGCAGGTTGAGCCGCCGCACCACGCTGGATGAACGCCTGTCCACTACCCGCATCGCTTCAGCGCGCAGCCATTCGCGGCTGAACTTGAACGAGTCCGCCTTGGACGGCTCGGCGAGCGGCGCCAGGAAGGCGCGCAGCGCCGTCAGGTCAACGCTGACGCCCTCCCGGAGAAAGCCGTGCGACCGGAGCTCGTCCTCGACCTGCTCGAGGTCACCGTCGTCGTGCATGAGCCGCAGCAGCTTGCCGAAAAACGGCGGCAGGCCGTCCGGCAGCCGGTCGACAGCGCCGAAGTCGAGCACGCCAAGCCGCCCGTCGGCGAGCAGGCGGAAATTGCCCGGGTGCGGGTCCGCGTGCAGCAGGCTCACCCGCCCGGGACTGGAGAACAGGAAACGGACCATCATGACGCCGGCCCGGTTCCGCTGCGCGGTCGTGCCGTCGGCGATGATCCTGGCCAGCGGGGTGCCGTCCATCCACTCGCTGACCAGCACATGGTCGGTGACGGCGACCACATGCGGCACCGAGACGTCCGGGTCGCCCGCGTAGGCGGCGGCGAAGGCTTCCTGGGAGGTAGCTTCCAGCCGGTAATCGAGTTCCTCAGCCACCCTGTCTCGCAGCTCGGCGAGCAGCGGCTTGGCCTCCAGCCCAGGCATCAGCACGCTGAAAAGCCGGCCAACGCGGCTCAGCTGGTCAAAATCGCTGATCAGCGCCTTGCCCGCGCCCGGGTACTGGATCTTGACCGCAACCGGGCGGCCGTCGTGCCAGACACCGCGGTGCACCTGGCCGATCGAGGCGGCGGCCGCCGGCCGGTCGTCGAACTCGGCGAACCTGAGCCACCAGCTCAGCTGGCCGGCCGCTCAGGCGCTTGCCGGTTCCCAGCGCGGTCCGGCCAGCCAACCCGGCCGGCAGCGTCGCCAGCTTCGCTGCGCGCGTGACGCGACGGCGGGGCAGATCGGGCACGACGCCCATTCTCCGCTATGCGGAGCGCTCCGCATAGCGGAGACACTCCGCGGCAGCCCGGAACGGCAGCGCCACTGCCAACAGGCAGCGCGAGTTCCGACGTTCCTGGGCAAGCTCACTCGCGCAGCTCGTCCGTGGTCAGCTGCCCTGCCGCCACCTCGACACGGCAAGGCTTCCAGCGCCAGGACGGCGTAACCCCGAAGCCCGCCCCGCTCGGCCATCCGTGGATACCGCCCATCGCCGAGCCCCGTAGCCCCGCAAATACCGTACCCATTCACGCGGATCCGTAACCCGCGAATCTCGTATCCCATTTACTCCCGATTCGCGGCCACTCCGGGGGGGAATGTTTACGCGTGACGGGCGCAGGGGAATTAGTTCGCGGAGGGGGGGTTGTCATGTCACGGACGCTTATCGTCGCCCGTATGAAGCATGAAAGCGAAGAAGCCGTCAAACATATCTTCGCAGAGTCCGACGCGGGCGAGCTTCCGCGGATGCTCGGCGTGCGGGAACGGCGACTTTACCATTTTCAGGACCTCTACTTCCATTCAATTGAAAGTGACGAGGACCTGGCTCTCCCGCTGACCGAGGTGCGTGCGCACCCGTTGTTCGCTGACATCAGCAAGAAGCTGTCGGAGCACGTCACCGCCTACGATCCCGCGACATGGCGAAGCCCGAGTGACGCGATGGCCAGAGAGTTTTACCTCTGGCGAGTGCCAGAGTGACGCAACGCCCGTCCAGGACGCACGGCCATGGGGAGCACCAATGACTTTGACGCAGGCCACGAATGTTTTGGCCGGGCCGGATGGCCAGGCGACGACGGTCGGCGAGGCGGAGCAACCGGACCTGCATGACCTGGCCGGCGACCTGGCGCTGATCCGGCAGGAAGTCCTCATCGGCCCCGGCCAGGATGCCACCGAGCGCCAGCACGGGCGTGGGCGCCTGACGGCCCGTGAGCGGATCGACCGCCTGTGCGATGCCGGCTCGTTCAGGGAACTCGAGATGTTCCGCCGGCACCGGGCGTCAGGATTCGGGCTGGACGAGCAGCGGCCGCATACCGACGGTGTGATCACGGGCTACGGGACGGTCGACGGCAGGAAGGTGTTCCTGTACGCTCACGACTTCCGGATCTTTGGTGGCTCGCTGGGCGAGGCTCACGCGCAGAAGATCCACAAGATCATGGACCTGGCGGAGTCGGCGGGTGCGCCGCTCATCGGCCTGAACGACGGCGCCGGCGCCCGGATACAGGAAGGCGTCGCCGCGCTGGCCGGATACGGCGGGATATTCCGGCGGAACGTACGGGCCTCCGGCGTCATCCCGCAGATCAGCGTGATGCTCGGGCCGTGCGCGGGCGGGGCGTCCTACTCACCGGCGCTGACCGATTTCGTCTTCATGGTCCGCGGGATCTCGAACATGTTTCTCACCGGGCCGGATGTGATCCGCCAGGTGACTGGCGAGCAGGTCAGCCATGAGGACCTGGGCGGCGCCGACATGCACTCCCGCACCTCCGGCCTGGCCACCTTCGTGCACGACGACGAGGAGAGCTGCTTCGAGGCCATCCGGGCGCTGCTGTGGCTGCTGCCGCCGAACAACCGTGAGGCGCCCGATGGCCACGAGTCCGCCGACCCGCCGGACCGGCGGTGCGACGCCCTGCTCGACATTGTCCCCGCCGCGGCGGCGAAGCCCTACGACATGCTGGCCGTCATCGAACAGATCGCCGACGACGGCGGGTTCCTCGAGCTGCATGCCGAGTGGGCCCGTAACGTGATCTGTGCGCTGGCGCGCATGGGCGGGCAAACCGTCGGCATCGTCGCCAACCAGCCGCTTGTGCTCGGCGGAGTGCTCGACATCGAGGCGGCCGAGAAGGCGGCACGGTTCGTCCGCACCTGCGACGCGTTCAACATCCCGCTGGTCACCCTGGTAGACGTTCCCGGCTTCCTGCCGGGCGTGGATCAGGAGCACGGCGGGATCATCCGGCATGGCGCCAAGCTCCTGTACGCCTACTGCGAGGCCACGGTCCCGCGTATCCAGGTGATCTTGCGCAAGGCATACGGCGGCGCGTACATCGTGATGGACTCCCGCTCGATCGGCGCTGACCTCGCGTACGCGTGGCCGATCAACGAGATCGCCGTGATGGGCGCGGAGGGCGCCGCGAACGTCATCCACCGCAAGCGGATCGCGGCGGCGCCCGACCCGGACCATCTGCGGGCGGCCCTGGTCGCCGAGTACCGGGAACAGCTCATGCACCCCTACTACGCCGCAGAGCGCGGGCTCGTGGACGACGTAATCGACCCCGGCGAGACCCGGGCGGTCATCTGCGCCGGCCTCGACATGCTCCGCGCCAAGCACGAGCACCTGCCCCTGCGCAAGCACGGAAACCCGCCGCTGTGAGGCGCATCTCGGAAGGACACCTGGTGACGAACGCACAATGGGCGAAGATCGCGGCGAGTGACGTGGAGCCCAACCGCCGCCGCGGCGGCGATCTGCGCACCGTGCTCAGCCCCGGGACGGTCAAGTCGACCTCGGGTTTCATGGGCGTGCTCACGCTCCAGCCGGGCGAGTGCGTCACCGAGCACTACCACCCGTACTCGGAGGAGTTCATCTACCTGGTCAGCGGTCGGCTGCTGGCCAGGCTCGACGGAGAGCCCGTGCCGGTCGGTGCCGGCGAAGGCCTGTTCATCCCGGTCGGCACGCGTCACCGGCTGGAGAACAGCGACGCCGGCCAGCCGGCGTTCGCGGTGTTCCACCTCGGTCCGCTGGCGCCGCGCCCCGACCTGGGCCACGTGGACACCGAGCCGGCCCCTTCCGCCGCCGGGGAGCCCAGGTGAGCCGACGCCGTGCCGCGATCACCGGCATCGGCGTCATGGCGCCCGGTGGCAGCGGCACGAAGGCGTTCTGGGCCCTGCTCACCTCGGGCGCGACGGCCACTCGCGGCATAACCCTGTTCGACCCGGCGGGGTTCCGCTCCCGCATCGCGGCCGAGTGCGACTTCGACCCCGCTGCCGAGGGCCTCACGGCCGAGGAGACCGAACGGACCGACCGCTGCTCGCAGTTCGCGCTCGTATGCGCGCGAGAGGCGCTGGCCGACAGCAAGCTCGACATCGACAACGTGCCGCCTGACCGCATCGGCGTCAGCATCGGCAGCGCGGTCGGCAACACCATCACGCTCGAGCAGCAATACGTCGTGGTGAGCGACATGGGCAAACGCTGGGTCGTGGACCCGGCCAAGGCGTCGCGCCATCTGTACCGCGCGCTGATCCCCAGCACGATCGCGGCAGAGGTGGCCTGGGACTGCGGTGCGGAGGGCCCGGCGAGCGTGATCTCGACCGGCTGCACGTCGGGGCTGGACGCCGTCGCGGACGGGGCAGAGCTCATCGAGGAAGGCCGGGCCGATGTGGTGATCGCCGGCGCGACCGACGCCCCGATCTCGCCGATCACGGTGGCCTGCTTCGACGCCATCAAGGCGACCTCGCCGAACAATGACGACCCGGCGCACGCGTCACGCCCCTTCGACGCGAACCGGGACGGGTTCGTGCTCGGCGAGGGCGCCGCGATCCTTGTTCTCGAGCCGGCCGACCAGGCACGCACCCGCGGCGCGCACATCTACTGCGAGATCGCGGGCTATGCCCAGCGCAGCAACGCGTATCACATGACCGGGCTGACCGCTGAGGGCCTGGAAATGACGGAGGCGATCAGGGTGGCCATGGGCCGTGCGCGGCTGGCCCCCGAGGACATCGACTACATCAACGCGCACGGATCCGGCACCCGCCAGAACGACCGCCACGAGACGGCGGCCTTCAAGGCGAGCCTGGGCGCTCGGGCCTATGAGGTCCCGGTGAGCTCGATCAAGTCGATGGTCGGGCACTCGCTCGGCGCGATCGGCGCCATCGAGGTCGCGGCGTCGGCGCTGGCCATCGAGCACAGCGTCGTTCCACCGACCGCCAACCTGCACGAGCCCGACCCCGAGCTCGGTCTCGACTACGTGCCGTTGCAGGCACGCGAGCAGCGCAGCGATGCCGTCCTGACGGTCGGCAGCGGGTTCGGCGGTTTCCAGACGGCGATGCTGCTCGCCCGGCCGGGGATGGTGGAGCCGGGTGGGTGACGACGCGCAGCGGGCTCTGATCACCGGCGTGGCGGCGGTGGCGCCCAACGGCGGCGACACCGGCGCGTACTGGGCGGCGACGCTGTCCGGCGTGAGCGGGCTGCGCCCGATCAGCAGGTTCGAGGCCGACGGCTATCCGGTGCGCGTCGCCGGGCTCATCGACGGCCTGAACCCGGCCGAGCAGTGCGGGGACCGTCTCGCGGTGCAGACCGACCGCTGGACGCAGCTGGCGCTTGCCGCCGGGGAGCAGGCGCTGGCGGATGCCGACCTGGTCCCAGCGGAACTGCCCGAATACGAGATGGCCGTCGTCACCGCAAGCTCATCAGGCGGCAACGAGTTCGGGCAGCGCGAGATCGAGGCACTGTGGAGCCGCGGGCCGCGCGCTGTCGGCCCCTTCCAGTCGATCGCCTGGTTCTACGCGGCGACAACCGGGCAGCTGTCGATCAGGCACGGGATGAAAGGGCCATGCGGCGTCGTCGTCTCCGAGCAGGCCGGCGGTCTCGACGCGCTCGGCCGGGCCCGGCGTGCGCTGCGGCGCGACGCGCGCGTGGTCGTCACGGGCGGCACCGAAGCACCGATCGGCCCGTACGCGCTGACCTGCCAGATCGCCAGCGATCTGCTGAGCCGCGCGGCGGACCCGCAGCGCGCGTACCTGCCTTTCGACGTAGACGCCTGCGGCTATGTGCCCGGCGAGGGCGGCGCGGTCCTGATCGCTGAGCGCGCGGACAGCGCGCTTTCCCGCGGCGTGGACCAGCCGTACGGCGAGATCGCCGGCTATGCCTCGTCGTTCGACCCGCGCCCGGGCACCGGCCGGCCGCCGACGCTGCGGCGGGCGGCCGAGGCCGCGCTCGCCGAGGCCCGGACCGCGCCCCACGACGTGGACGTCGTCTTCGCCGACGGCGCCGGCCTGCCCGGCCTGGACTGGGCCGAGGCGGTCGCGCTCGCCGGGCTGTTCGGCCCGTTCGGGGTTCCCGTGACCGTGCCCAAGACGCTCTGCGGCCGGCTGTACGCGGGCGGGCCGCCGCTCGACGTGGTCGCCGCATTGCTGGCCATGCGCGACGGAGTCATACCGCCCACCTACGGCATCGGTGAGCTGGCCCCGGGCTGCGACATAGACCTCGTGCGCGAGGCCAGGCCCGGCCGGGTCCGCACGGCCCTCGTGCTGGCCCGGGGGTTCGACGGGTTCAACGCCGCGGTCGTCCTCCGCGCTGCCTGACCGCGCGACTGGAAACCACAGGAAAAAGGGAAACCACAGGGAAAAAGGGAAACCACAGAAAAGGAGAACGCAGGTGCCTGCCACAACAATGCCAAGCCGTGCCGCGCTGAGCGAGATGGTAAAGACCGTTGCCGGCGTCGAGATCGACGCCGGGCAGCTGCAGCAGGATCCTGCGGTGACGCTCGAAGATCTGGGCGTCGACTCGCTCGGCCTGCTCGGCATCTTCGCGGCGATCGAGCACCAGTACGGGATCCAGATCCAAGCCGACGTCGAGGACTGCAAGACCTTCGCCGACCTCGAAGCGATCATTCAGCAGGCAGCAGGCCCGGACGCCGGGTCGGCCGCGCATACCGAGAGCTCGATAGTGATCGACGCGCCCATGGATCTCGTCTGGGACATGACCAACGACGTCGAGTCATGGCCGCACCTGTTCAGCGAGTACGCGATGGCGGAGATCATCACGCGCGACGGGAACACGGTGCGGTTCCGGCTGACGATGCACCCCGACGACAACGGGCAAGTGTGGAGCTGGGTCTCCGAGCGTGTCATGGACCCGCAGGCGCGAGCTGTGCACGCGTACCGGGTCGAGACCGGCCCGTTCGAGTTCATGGACATCGACTGGACCTATCGCCAGGCCAGCGGCGGCGTCGAGATGCGCTGGGTCCAGGACTTCCACATGAAGCCGGACGCCCCGGTGGACGACGCCACGATGGCCGAGATGATCACCAGGAACTCGGCGGTGCAGATGGAGCGGATCAAGACCCGCGTCGAAGACGCCGTGCGAGCGCGGGTCGCGTGATGGCCGGGACCGCATCACCAGGGGTGCCCGCTGCGGCCGGGCCCCCCAGCGCGGAGGAGATCGCGGCTGTCGTCGCGGTCCTGCTCGCGAGGCGGCGGCGCCCGTGCCCACGCCGGGCCTCGGCCCGCCCCGCATGGCGGCCCCCGTCCTACGCGGGCTCACGCTCATGGGCCCGCCTGCGCGGCGGCTGGAGCAGCTCAGCGTAAACCGGGCGAACCCGGGAGGGAAGGGCAGCGGATTTCGACCTTACGCGAGTCGCTCAGTGCCGAGCACGGCTCGTTGCGCGAGGATGCTCACCAGACCGTGTTCCACGGCCTGCGACAGGTCATCGGAGGGCAGCAACGGGGGCCGACGTGCCGGCCGCGGGGAAGGGCCGCACGTCGTGGAGCGGAGAGGGGGGACGCAGCCATGTCTGGACCGGACCGGGCGATGATCATCCGCGCCGGGATTTGGCGCTTACTGAGATGCGGTCACCAGCGATCGCGTCCGCGACCGGCTCGGCACGGTGCGCTACCGGGTGACCCTCGCCGCGGGTGCGGGGCGCCTGCTTTGCCTGGTCCCAGGGGAGAGCGCGGATGCGCAAGGTCTTGATCGCCAACCGCGGCGAGATCGCTGTCCGGGTGGCCCGGGCGTGCCGCGACGCGGGCCTGGAGAGCGTCGCGGTCTACGCTGACCCAGACCGCGACGCCCCGCACGTCAGGCTCGCGGGCGAGGCCTATGCCCTCGGCGGGGTGACGCCCGCTCAGACGTACCTCGACATCGCGAAGCTGCTCGAGGTGGCGGCGCGGTCCGGTGCCGACGCCGTTCACCCGGGCTATGGGTTCCTTTCCGAGAACGCGGAGTTCGCCGAGGCGGTGACCGGGGCCGGGATCACCTGGATCGGGCCGTCGGCCCAGGCCATTCGTCAGCTTGGCGACAAGATCGCGGCACGCGAGGTTGCCCGGCGCGTGGGCGCGCCGCTGGTCCCCGGGCGCCCTGTGGCCGGTGCCGGCGACGTGGCCGCCTTCGCGAGCGAGCACGGCCTCCCGGTCGCGATCAAGGCGGCCTACGGGGGTGGCGGCCGCGGCCTGAAGGTGGCCTGGACATCCGGGGAGATAGCCGAGCAGTACGACTCGGCCACGCGTGAGGCGGTCGCGGCCTTTGGCCGCGGCGAGTGCTTCGTCGAGCGGTACCTCGACCGGCCGCGTCACGTCGAGACGCAGTGCCTCGCCGACTCCCGCGGCCATGTGGTGGTCGTCTCGACCAGAGACTGCACGCTGCAGCGGCGTCATCAGAAGCTGGTCGAGGAGGCGCCGGCGCCCTTTCTCACCGCGGACCAGGTCTCGCGCCTGTACGAGGCGTCCAAGGCGATCATGCGGGCGGCGGCGTACGTGGGGGCGGGGACATGCGAGTTCCTCGTCGGCGCGGACGGCGTCATCAGCTTCCTCGAGGTGAACACGCGGCTGCAGGTGGAGCACCCGGTGAGCGAGGAGATCACCGGTCTGGACCTCGTCCGTGAGCAGTTCAGGCTCGCCGACGGGGCGGAGCTCGGTTACGACGACCCGTCGGCTCACGGCCACGCCATCGAGTTCCGGATCAACGCCGAGGATCCGGGCCGCGGGTTTCTGCCCGGTCCCGGGGCGCTGACCACCTGGCAGGTCCCGGCGGGACCGGGGGTCCGGGTCGACTCGGGCGTCATCGCGGGGGCCGTCATCGGGCGGGAGTTCGACTCCATGCTCGCCAAGCTGATCGTGACCGGCAGGGACCGCAGCCAGGCTCTGGAGCGCGCGCGGCGCGCACTGGCCGAATTCGAGGTCGAGGGCGTGGCTACCGTCTTGCCGTTTCACCGGGCGGTGGTGGACGATCCCGCTTTTGCGCCGCCGGACCCGGCAGCGCCGTTCGCCGTGCACACGCGGTGGATCGAGACGGATTTCCCCGGCTGTGCGCCGCAGCCGGAACCAGCCGAGCCGCCTGGCCGCCCATCGCACGAGCGGCTGACCGTGGAGGTCGACGGTCGGCGGGTGGAGGTGGTGGTTCCAGCCCACGCCGGGCCGGACATAGGCGCACGGCGGATGCTCGGGCGCAGGATGGCGCGCCTGCCGGGTGTTCCCGGGGCGTCATCTGGCGATGAAATTGCCTGCCCCATGCAGGGCAGTGTGGTCAAGGTGGCGGCACTGGGGGATCGCGTCGACGTAGGCGATCCCGTGGCGGTGATCGAGGCGATGAAGATGGAGCAGCCGGTGACCGCGCACCGCGCCGGCGTGGTCACCGATCTCGCTGTCGCCGTCGGCGACGCCGTTTCCGCGGGCCAGGTCATCTGCCGGATCACGGACTAGTCGCGTGCCGCGGCAGCTATGCCCGCAAGTGTCCTGGGCCGGCTATCCCTCCGCGGTCCGGCCCGGCTGACCTGCGTTGATAGGTGGCCCAGTGGGTACATGAGCCGGTGAGCGCAGTGGAGGTGGGGGGATGAACGCGGCGCCCAATATCTTCGGTCCCGCGGGCGGGACCGGCTCAGGGGGAGCGGCACATGGCGAGATCGGGCTGGCCCGACGGGCCTCGGGCGCGTGCGAGGACTTCGCGTGAGTGTCGAGGACCCGCAGGAGGCCACCGTCGGCTATCGCGTCCTGTTCATGCTCAGGCTCTCACCCGGCGCCGGTGACGCGTTCCTGCGGGAATACGAGGCGGTCAGGTGGCAGGTCGCCCAGGTCCCCGGTCACTTGTCCGATCAGGTGTGCAGGTCGGCGGACGACGCGGACGAGTGGCTGATCACCAGCGAGTGGCGGTCGGCGGAGGACTTCCTGGCCTGGGAAAGCACGGCCGGTCATCGTGAGGCGGCGATGCCGATGATGAGCCATGTGCGGGCACGGCGGTCGCTGCGCTACACCGTACTGCGCGAGACCCGCACCACCCCGGCCGCCGCGAGAGGCGCTGCGGCTGGCGCTGCCGCCCACCGGACGTGCTGACCCGAGCGCCGGTCGCCCGCGCGGCGCAGACCGGAGTCGCGGTCAGGGTCAAGCGCCCCGGTCCCCACCGGGACCGCGGCCGGGCCCGGGCTCGGCTCGATGACGTCGAACTGCTTCGCGATTTCCAGCAACTACCGGTCAGACAAGGAGAAACCTCGTGGAACGATACGCACTGACGTTCGCGGTGCGCCCAGGCACCGAGCCCGAAGTGCAGCAGATCCTCTCTGCCTACCCGCGGCCCCAGACGGAGATCGGCGACGGCGCCCGGCTTCTCGGCACCACGGTGTTCCTGTGGGGCGCCCGGGTGATCCGGATGATGGACGTCGAGGGGCCGTTCCCGCTCGTGATGCGGCACCTCGCGGCCCAGCCGGCCATCCGTGCCACCGAGGAGGCGCTCAACCCGCTGCTCGCCGAGCCCAGGGACCTGAGCGACCCGGGTGCCGCCGCCGCCTTCTTCCAGCGCGCGATGATGCGCCAGGTCATGCACCAGGTCACCGACCCGAACCTGCTGGTGCCATCCGCGGGCTCTGCGACGCGTCGTATCGCGCTGGCCTACCCGCTGCGGCCCGGCACGGGCGACGCCGCGGCCAGGCTGTTGTCCGGCGGCCCCCCGGCGGGGCTGCATGCCGAGGAGCCAACGATGCTGGCTAGTACCAGCGTCTTCCAGCAGGGCGACCTGCTCGTCAGGGCCGTCGAGTACGTCGGGGAGGCCGAGGACGCCCGCGCAGGCCTCGCCGAGGTCATCGCGGACGCCGCCGCCGCGGACCGGCTGACCGAGTTCCTTGAACCGGGATGGGATCTGCGCACCGAGAACGGCTTCCTGCGGTTCTTGGCCGAGCGGCAGCTCAGGCTGGTCACCGACCGGCGGGCTGAGGAGCTGGCCGGGGCATAGACGGCACATAAGCCGTGATGGGTCGAGCTGAACGCCCCAGCCGTGATGGTCAGCGGGCGCGGTCCGGGATCTCACCAGGTGCGCTTGACGAAGCCCGGCTCGACCGACTGGCGATAGCCGGTGTCGTCGCGGTTACGCAGGCCGCACGATAGGTACAGCTCGTGCAGGCCGGCCAGGGCATCCTCGTCCAGCTCGACGCCCAGGCCGGGGCCTGACGGAACGGCGACCGAGCCGCCGTGGAAGACGAACGTGCCGTCGGGGATGACGTCCTGGGTTTTCCACGGCCAGTGCGTATCGCAGGCGTAGGTCAGGTTCGGCGTGGCGGCAGCCAGGTGCACCATCGCCGCGAGGCTGATGCCCAGGTGCGAGTTCGAGTGCATCGACAGGCCCAGGTCGAATGTCTCGCAGATGCCGGCCAGCAGCCTCGACCGGGTCAGCCCGCCCCAGTAGTGGTGGTCGGAGAGGACGACCGAGACCGAGCCGCGTGCCAGCGCCGGTGCGATCTCGTCGAAGGCGACCACGCACATGTTGGTGGCCAGCGGCATGGGCGCGTGCCGGGCGACCTCGGCCATGCCGTCGAGGCCGCGGGTCGGGTCCTCCAGGTACTCGATGATGCCGTCGAGTTCCTTCGCCACCCGGATCGATGTCGGCACCGTCCACGCGGCGTTCGGGTCGATGCGGAGCGGGTGACCGGGAAACGCGGCCCGCAGCGCCCGGACCGCCTCGATCTCCTGCTCGGGAGCGAACACCCCGCCCTTGAGCTTGATCGCGGTGAACCCGTAGTCGCCGATCATGCGCCGGGCCTGCGCGACGATGCCGGCCGGGTCGAGGGCACCGCCCCATGAGTCGGCGGGACGGCCGGGATGCGCCGGCCACTTGTAGAACAGGTAAGCACTGAACGGCACCGTGTCGCGGACGGCGCCGCCGAGCAGGTCGCTGACCGGCCGGCCGAGCAGCTTGCCCTGCACGTCCAGGCACGCCACCTCGAACGGCGAGAACACCCGGTCGATCGTGCCCGACGCGGTGATCGTGCCGGTGAGGCCGTGCCCGTCGGAGGCGGCGTCCCCGCCGAGCACGACCGCGACGGCGCGGCGCAGCTGGCTGAGGGCGAAGACGTCGCGCCCTGCCAGGGCCGCCGCAGCAGCCGTCAGCCGGCGCAGGTGTCCCTCGTCCGCGTAGGTCTCGCCGAGCCCGGTCAGCCCGGCATCGGTATCGAGCTGGATGACCGCTCGCAGCGCGTACGGCTCGTGTACGCCGACCGCATTCAGCAGCGGCGGGTCGTCGAATGCGACAGGAGTGATCCGGACGCCGGTAATGCGCACCGGTCCGGCGGCCGCCGGTGCGCGTGCCGCTGGCTCTCCTGCCGCGCTAGTCCGCACGCACTCGCCGCCTTTCCGGGCCGGGCAGCCTGGTCATCACCGACAGTACGCGTCCGCCGGCGGATGCTCCATGGCCACCTCGGCGCGCGGGCCGCCGCCGAGCGGTTCCCCGGTCCCTACATGTACAAGCCGCCGTTGACGGGGTAGACCTGGCCGGTGATATAGGCCGATTCGGGGTCGGCCAGGAACTCCACCACCCGGGCGACCTCGTCCGGTTCGCCGAGCCGGCCGACCGGGATCCGGGCGACGACCTTCGCCAGCGCGTCGGCCGGGACCGCCGCGGTCATGTCGGTGGTGATGAACCCGGGCGTGACGGTGTTGACCGTGATGCCCTTGCCGGCGGTCTCGAGGGCCAGGCTCATGGTCAGCCCGAACATCCCCGACTTGGCCGCCGCGTAGTTGGCCTGCCCGAACCCGCCCGCCGAGCCGATGATCGAGGAGATGTTGATGATCCGGCCGTAACCGCGGTCCAGCATGTGCTGCAGCACGGCCCGGGCCACGTAGAACGCGCCGGACAGGTTGACGTGGATGACGTGGTCCCACTCCCGCGGATCCATCTTCCGCACGGTCTTGTCGATGGTGATGCCTGCGTTGTTGACCAGAATGTCCACTTGCCCGTGCCGGTCGAGGACCTCGCCGAAGACGCGCAGGACGTCCTCGTTGTGGCCCACGTTGCCCTGGTGGATGCTCACGCCGTAGTCGGCGTACTTGTCGGCGAACTCCCGGGCGTGGTCGTGTCTGGTCGCGTAGCCGGCCGCCACCGTGACGCCGCGGTTAAGCAGCCGCTCGCTGATGGCCAGCCCGATGCCGCGGGTCCCGCCGGTGACTATCGCGACCTGCCCGTTCATCTCACCCATGGTGTACCTCCGATGCTAGCTGCGACGCGGCCAGATAGCCCTGCCGCACTGCGAAGAACGCCGAGTTCTCGCTCCACGTCGGGTCCGCGAACCGCTTGTCGCCCCCCGGCACGTGGACCGGCGGCTTCACGTCCATGCCCCGCCATGCCAACAGCCTGCAGCCGCCCACAGCCGCCCAGTAGGGGACAAAGTCCCGGTGTAGCGGGCGCGCACTCAACGCGCCGACAAGCAAGCTCATACGGCACCAACCAGGCCTTAGCCCTGCAATACGACCGGGCTTCCCAGCACGCGCCGGGCGCCGACGTCCTGTCGGTCAGGCCTTCAAGAAGGCGCATGCGGCAAGGAAGCGGACCACCCGCCAATATCCGCGTTTCTTCGCGCACTGGCCGTGGGTCCCCGAGTTCTAACGGAGAGGTTGAGAGGAGCCCGGTGACGGGAGACTGTCACCCGGGATCTGTCGGAGCCCGGGGGTGAGATCCCCCCGGGCCACCCGACCGCTACGTCCCAAGCCGACCCGCCGCCCGTGATCAGCCGATTCGCCCGGCCACTCCTAGATCAGGATGAAAAGGCCCAGTTCAAGGGCTAACGCCCTGCCCTTATCGGGACGATGGTCCCTTGTCCGAGGCGGGCTGGCCGCCAACGATCAGTGCTATCGGGTGTTCGGTGTTTGGTGCGGGTCGGAGGATACGACGGATCTGAAGCCACGGCGGTACCTCCAGTCCGAAAGGGCCGCGGTGACGCTTCCGGCGCGGCTTGGCTTATCGCGGGCCTGGTGGGCCGGGTTTCAAGCACCGGCCAGGGAACTTCAGCATGACCCGAGTTGAAGGGGTGATCTGAGTGCCGATCTACACGGCGAGCCAGCCGCTGGACTATAGGAACGCCGAGCAGGCCTATAAGACGCGTCGCCTTTCTGAATCCCTGTGGCCCGGAAAAGACCTGGATCAGCACGAGTTCTTGTACCTCACCGTACCGGACTGGTTGAGGAAGAACGCCGCCGAGGTCCCGGACCGCCTGGCGCTCGTGGAAGGCATCGCTGATGCCGGGCAGCGCCGCACATGGACATATGCCCGATTGCTCGAGGACGCTGAGCGCATTGCAGCAGGTCTGCTCGAGCGATTCGAGCCCGGCGCCAGGGTCGCGATCATGGCGCCGAACGTGGTGGAGTACGCCTTGCTCCAATACGGCTTGTCGATTGCAGGCATGACCATGGTCACCCTGAACCCGGCCTACCACAAGAGAGAAGTGGAGCATGTTCTGAAGACCGCCGAGGTCTCCGGGGTGTTTGTCCTGACCGAGTGGCGCGGCAACAAGATGAGGGACACGATCGATGAACTGCGGGCCCAGTTGCCGATGCTGCGCGAAGTGTTCGACATCGAGGAACTCGATCGTTTCATGGGCAGCGCTAGGGGGTGCGTTACGTTTCCCGATGTCGCATTGGATGACCCCGCTGTGATCATGTTCACATCCGGCACGACCGGTCTCTCCAAAGGGGCGATCCTCAACCACATGGGCATGACGAACAGCACCAGGTTCATGGCCTTGCGGGCGGGGCTGCCCGAGGGCGGGGTATGGATTGGGGTCATGCCGATGCAACACATGGGCGGCAACGGCTTCTCAGTTTTGGGAACACTCCAACAGCAGGGCACCTTAGTCCTGGCGCGGGAGTTCGACGTCAGGCTCTTTTACGAGCTAGTCCAAGCGTACCAGGGTAATTACGCCCTGCTGGTCCCGACCATGGTAGAGGCCTTTCTCGACTACCCTGACCGCGGTCAGTTCGACATCTCCTCGCTGAGATACATCCAGTCCGGAGCCTCAGTCGTGCCGGCTGCATTGGTCCGCCGGGTAGAGAGCGAGATAGGGTGCCAGATGTCGGTTGTCTGCGGCCAGACCGAATCGCATGGAGGCTACTCGCAGACCCATCTTGATGACTCGCTGCAGGACCAGTCTGAGACGATCGGTCAACCGTACCCGAAGATCGATTTCAAGATCGGGGACCGGCACACTGGCGCTGTGCTAGCTCTTGGCGAAGAAGGTGAGATCTGCGTCCGCGGTTACCAGGTCATGGTTGGATATGTCAATGACCCGGTAGCGACTGCCAGCGCAATCGATGCGGATGGGTGGCTGCACACAGGCGACCTCGGCACGATGGACGAGCGTGGATTCGTGCGGTTCGTGGGGCGTCTGAAGGACATGATTGTCCGCGGCGGCGTCAACATCTACTCGGCCGAGATCGAGGGACTGCTTGCCGAGAACCCAAAGGTCGGCAAGGTGGCTGTCGTTGGCGTCCCGGACCAGCACTGGGGTCAGCAGGTGGCGGCGATCATCCTGCCGAAGCGTCTCGACGACCTTCCGGCAATTCAGGACCTCGACACACTGTGTCTCGACGCTATAGCGCGCTTCAAGAGACCACGGTTCTATGCGTTCGTTTCGGAGTTCCCGTTCACCAGCGCCGGCAAGCTCCGCAAGTTCCAGCTCCAAGAAGACATCGCTAACGGGAAACTGGAACTCCACCCAGTTCAGCTTAGGTGAAGCATGATGCCGAAGTTGTTTGCCATGGGCGTGGACAGCGGATCTCTGACCGCCAAGGCCGTGATCATGGATGACGAGTACAACCTGCTCGCTTATCGGGTCAACCAGTACACCTTCGTCAGCGAAGAAGCCGTCCGGGTCGGCGTCAGCACGGCACTGGCGGATGCTGGCCTCTCCATGGATGACATCGAGTACGTGGTGACGACCGGCTACGGCCGCCGCAAGATCGAGTACGGGAACAAGGCCATCACCGAGATCACCTGCCACGCGAAAGGGGCGAACTTTGTGTTCCCCCGAGCCAGAACTGTGCTGGACATCGGCGGGCAGGACAGCAAGGTCATCTCGGTCGACGAATCCGGCAACGTGCTCAACTTCGCGATGAACGACGCATGCGCCGCCGGCACCGGTCAGTTCATTGAAGTGATGGCACGGTCCCTCGGTCTAGATGTGACCCAGGTCGGCGAGCTGTCGCTCAAGGCGCAGCAGGAGATTCGGATCAGCAGCACCTGCACTGTGTTCGCGGAATCGGAGATAATCTCCCTCGCCGCACAGCACTACCCCGTGGAAGAGATCCTTGGTGCCGTCCTGCGGGCCATCGCGCGAAGGACGGTCGCCCTCAGCGCTCGGGTCGGGGTCATCCCGCCACTGGTCATGACGGGTGGCGTCGCGAAGAACATCGGCATGGTCAAGTACATCGAACGAGATGTGCAGACTCAGGTCTTTGTTCCGTGGGAACCGCAGATCGTCGGCGCGATCGGTGCCGCGATATTCGCCGTCGACTATGCACGTGCCAATCGGCGGCGGGCCGCCTCGAGCGAGAGCACCGATCCGACCTTGACTGCCGTCAGTGACGTGAACGAGGATGCCGGGTGCCGGAGCGGACAGTGAAGGACATGACGGGAACCCGGCGGGCGGTGGGCATCCCGATGCACAACTCATCCCAGGCGAGACCCCGCGTGGGTCCCGGGAAACCGATACCGCGTTGCGCTATCACCTCCGGACCTAGGCGGGGACTTGTCCAGACATGATCTACTCAGATGGGAGAGAAATGTCAGCCGATGTGTATATCCTCGGTGTGGCCATGAACCGTTTCGGCAGGCACGATGAGGGCGTCAAGGCAATGGCCCAGGAAGTCATAACCGAGTGCTTGACGGACGCCGAGCTCAACAAGGGGGACATCCAGGCGGCTTTTTTCTCCAACACATTCTGGGGCATGTTCGGGGGACAGCACTCGATCCGCGGTGAGATAGTCTTCCGCAGCCTGGGGATGGACAAGATCCCGGTCGTCAACGTGGAGAATGCCTGCGCCGGAGCCTCGACGGCCATGTACCTGGGCTCCCAGATCATCAAGGCAGGAACCGCGGACGTCGTAATCGCTTGCGGATCGGAAAAGATCACGCACGAGGACAAGGCGCTGTCGCTGGCGGCGTACGGGGCTTGTATGGAACTCGCAAACACCGAGGAGACCGTCAACGGGCTCATGGCGATGGGCGCCGCCCGACCGTTGGAGATTCCCGGCGGCGACACCCCTCCCGGCGCCGGCCGCAGCATTTTCATGGACGCCTACGCGGCCATGGCCCGATGGCACATGGCTAAGTACGGCACCACGCAACGGCAACTGGCTGAAGTGGCCGCCAAGAATCACTACCACTCCTCGCTGAACCCCAAGGCGCAGTACAACACGGTGTACACGACCGATGAGGTTCTGAACGACAAGCCGGTCACCTATCCGCTGACACGCGCCATGTGCGCCCCGGTCGGGGACGGCGCCGCGGCAGTGATCCTGGTTTCAGAGAGATACCTCGCTCATCATCCCGACGACCGTGCGGTCAGGCTGCGCGTCTGCGTGCTCGGCCAGGGCAGCGACCGGGATTTCGACGGGGAGGATCTCGGAGAACGGATTGCCCGGCAAGCCTACGCGGAGGCGGGTCTCGGCCCCGATGACATCGATGTGGCGGAGTTGCACGACGCCACCGCGTACGGCGAACTGCACCAGTACGAATCGATGGGGTTCTGCCCCCACGGCAAGGGCGGCGCGTACGCCGAATCAGGGGCGACCCGCCTCTACGGAGCCCGCCCGGTGAACACCAGCGGCGGCCTGGAGAGCAGGGGGCACCCGATCGGGGCCTCGGGGCTCGCGCAGATCTATGAGCTGGTCACCCAACTGCGCGGTGAGGCGGGGGAGCGGCAGGTGCAGGGCGCGCGAGTCGCACTAGCCGAGAACGGCGGCGGCAGCATCGGAATCGAGGAGTCCGTCATGTGCATCTCGATCCTGGACAAAACTGAAACGATTTCTCCTGCCCGTAATGAAATGGAGAGCCTGCCATGAGTGAGAACCTCAAAGGTCTCCTCGCCGAAGTCGCCAGCATCGCCGAGAACCCGACCCGCAAGGCGCAGGAGGCGAAGGCGGCCGGTCGTCAGGTCGTGGGCTATTGCGCGATGAACTACCCGGAAGAGCTGGTGCACGCCACCGGCGCCTTCCCGCTCCTAATCCAGGAGAGCTACGAGCCGGTGACTGCTGGCCATGCCTACTACTATTCCTTCTTCTGCGGCCCGTCCCGCAGCCTGGTGGACCAGGCCGTCAAGGAGCAACTGGACTTCCTCGACGCACTTATCGTGGGGGACTACTGCATTCAGGAAATCGGCGCCGGCGAGGTGATCCAGGACCAGCGCAGGAACATCGACAACCTGTTCTTCCGCCTGCCGGTGGGTAACGAGCCATGGACCATTGATGACATCGAGCAGTGTCTGAGGGACCTCAAGTCCGACCTCGAGCGCTCCCTGGGTGTCACGGTAACCGAGGAGGCGCTGCAGAACAGCATCAAGGTCTACAACAGGAACCGGCAGCTGCTCCGCGGCATCCTCGCCCTTCGCGAGCACTACCCGGGCCTGCTGACCTCGGTCCAGATGATCCACATCGTCACCTCGTCGATGGTCAGCCAAAAGGAGGAGAACAATGAGTTGCTCTGCGTTCTCCTTGAGGAGCTCAAGGCGGCGTCGAAGCCCGACGTCAGGAAGCAGCGAGTCTTCCTGCAGGGGTCGCTGTGCGGGGCGCCCAAGTCCGACATCCTGTCGATCATCGAGAAGGCCGGCGCGATGGCGGTGGGAGACGACCTATTCCACGGTCTACGCTACGTGAGCACGGACGTAGAAGAGGGCGGCAACGGCTTGCGAAGGATCGCCGAGCACTACCTCAAGAAGGACAGCAACGTGCCCTGTCCCACCCGGGTGAATCCCAAGGTCGACTACCCGCAGTACCTGGTGGACCAGTGCAAGCGCCTGAAGGTGGACGCGGTTTTCCTGCTTCAGCAGAAGTACTGCGAGCCAGCGATGTTCATGTTCCCCGACATAAAGAGGGCCCTCGACGCCAACGGCATCCGCTTCCTGCTCATCGACAACGAGCACGAAGTGGTGTCGCTTGAGGCGCTCAGGACGCGCATCGAGGCCTTCATCGAGATGAACCAGTTCAACGCAGACATGGCGTCGCGTTGACCCATGACGACCTAAGTTGGAGCGAATCATGAGCATCGACACCGCACCGGAAGCGGCAGGGAGCATCAAGAAGCCAAACGTCCTCAAGTCGGGCAAGCTCGTTAACAAGATGGTCAACGACTACTGGGAGGACCTGATCCACGCCGCGGACAACGGCAAGCTGGTCGGGTACACCACCGGACTGCCGATCGGCCCGTTCCTCGATGCCCAGAACATGGCGTGGATCCATGGTGAGGGCTACGGCGCCCGCGTCGCGTCGCGCCATGAGGAGAACCCACCGCAGCTGATCGCCGAGCGGAAGGGGTTCGACCGTGAGGTGTGCTCCTACGCTCGCACGCAAATGGGATGTGTCTTCGCCGGTCTCGACGGCGTCCCGGACGACCTCACCGTGGGCCCGGTCGTAGCTGAGATCCCGATGCCGGATCTGATCCTCACCGCCTACCCCGGCTGCACCTCTGGCCCGCAGTGGGACTGGACGATCAGCCGCCGGTTCCCAAAGGTCCCGTGGTTCAACGTCGTGATCCCCTACCACTACGGACGCAACGGGTCCCGCTACAAGTCCGGCCAGGAGTTCCACGATGAGGTGGAATATGTGACGCGCCAACTCAAGCAGATGTGCGAGTTTATCGCCCAGGTCAGCGGCCGTCCGTACGACTACGACCGCCTGGCCGAGATCATGGCCAGGGTCAAGAAAACGGGGCAGCTGCGGATGGAGGCCATGGACATGTGCACGCAGGTCCCCGCTCCGGCCAGCTTCTTCGACTGGTCCATCTTCATCGCACCGGTCAACTATCTGTCCGGGTGGCCAGGCACTGTTGAGGCGCTGCAGGCGGCCAGGGACGAGATCAGCCAGCGGGTGGCTCAGGGGGTCGGCACCATCCCCGTCGAGAGATACCGCCTGTTCTGGGAAGGCATCATGAACTGGAACAAGCTGGGCTGGCTGGCCAAGAAGTTCGCCAACTTCGACGCCGCCGTGATAGCGGGCCGCTACACCCACATGTCCTTCTGGCAGGAACCGGACGAGATCGACCCCGAGGACTGCTTCAGGGGTGTGGCCATCAACCATCTGGAGTGCCAGCTCGGGCTGGGCTACCAGATCACCGAGGAACAGATGTTCGGCCTGTGCGAGAAGTACAAGATCGACGGTGTGATCCTGCACGGGGCCCGAACGTGCCGCTCCTTCGGCCGGTCGCACTTCCTCATGGCCGCGAACCTCTCCAAGAAGATGGGCATCCCCTCCACCATGTTCGAGGGGGACATGGTTGATGAGTCGTTCTACAAGGAAGAGGTCGTCAACACCCGGATCGAGGCTCTCCTCGAGACCATCGAGGCCAAGAAGCAGCGAGCGCTCTAGTGCTGCGCGTCGTCAGCCGACCCACAGCCGCCAGTTGAGACCAGTGCGTTGGGCGGCATCGGTCCTGGTGGGCCACAGATGACGAGCACAGGCGAGTTCGATTCGATCCGGGTCGAGACCCGCGGACACGGTCGGTGGGTCTTCCTGAATCGGCCGGAAGCGATGAACGCACTGTCGGTCGAGTTGCTGGACGAACTGGATGGAGTCATAGAGATCGATCGCGACGATCTCGCCAGCCGGGTTCTCGTCATCGGGGGTGACTCGCGCGCCTTTTGCACCGGCGCGGACCTGGCACAGATCACGGCGTCGCTGAAGGACGAGACGCCAGGAACGAAGGACTTCCTGCAGAAGATCCAGCTCGTCTTCGACAAGTTGCGCCACTACCCCAAACCGGTCATTGCAGCGGTCGAAGGCTACGCCCTGGCGGGAGGCCTTGAACTCGTCATGTGCTGCGACCTCGTCTTCGCCTCCGAGAGTGCAAGAATCGGAGACGCGCACTCTAACTTCGGGATCCTTCCGGGGGCGGGCGGTGCCAGCGTTCTCCCTCGGAAGATCGGGCTCAACGCCGCCAAGTACATCTTGTTCACCGGCGACCACTACGAGGCGCGCCGCTGGAAGGAACTCGGCCTCGTCAACGAGGTCTTTCCCGACGGAGAGCTCCAAGATGGCGTGGAGCAGGTCGTGCAGCGCCTGGCGAAGAAAAGCCCGCTTGTCCTGCGCGAGATGAAGCGATTGGCCAATAAGGCCATCGACCAGGACCTCAGGTCGGCCCTGGACTCTGAAGCTCTCGCTCTCCGTCACCACCTGCGCAGCCGTGACCTCGCTGAAGGCCTCGACGCGTTCAACAACAAACGGACCCCCGAGTTCAGGGGTTACTGAGAAAGGACATGCCATGGGACCGCTCGCAGGTCTCAAGATCCTGGACTTCTCCACCCTGCTGCCCGGCCCGTGGGCGACGATGAACCTCGCCGACCTGGGTGCGGAAGTGATCCGGATCGCCTCGGGAAGCCGCCCCGATGCGCTCGAGGCCTTCCCGCCCTACGTAGAAGGCACGACGTTCTCGGTGACGGCCGCTCAGGTGCTGCGCAATAAAAAGATTATCACGCTGGACTTGAAGGACCCTTGCGCCGTCGAGGTCATCCACAAGTTGGTGGCTGACTATGACATCGTCATCGAGCAGTTCCGCCCGGGGGTCATGGACAGACTGGGCCTGGGCTACGAGGAACTCCGCAAGGTTAACGACCGGGTCATCTACTGTTCGCTGACCGGCTACGGCCAGACAGGTCCCAAGGCCAAGGCTGCTGGCCACGACATCAACTACCTGTCCAACGCCGGTATTTTCGGCTACTCCGGAACCCAGGAGCGGCCCGTAGTGATAGGTATTCAAATCGCGGACCTGGCCGCTGGCGCGAACAATGTCATAATCGCAGTTCTGACCGCGGTAATCGCACGCTTCGCCTCCGGGCAGGGCCAGTACATCGACATCTCCATGACGGACGGGGCCCTCGCGTTCAACGCCATGTCCGGCGCCGGGGCGCTGCTCACTGGACGCAGTCCCCTGCGAGGGAGGGACGCCTACAACGGTGGAACCCTGTACGACTTCTACGAAACCGCGGACGGCCAGTTCATGGCTCTGGGAGCGGTCGAGCCCAATTTCTTCGCAGCCTTCGCTGACGGCATCGGGCACCCGGAGTGGGCGTCCCTGGGCATCGCCGGCGGCGAGTCGCTGAAGGCCCAGGTGGCAGACTTGATACGGACCCGAACCCGAGACGAGTGGGTCCAGGCCTTCGCCGGCATCGACGCATGCTTCGATCCGGTCTTGAGCCTCACCGAGGCGCTGGAAAGCCCGAACAGCATCGCCCGGGAGATGGTCGCAGATGTCCCGACCGCGAGCGGGACAACAATGAGGCAGATTGGCAGCCCGTTCAAGTTCTCCGGCACGCCTGTGGAGTTCCGCTTCGCGGGCCACCCGAAAGACGACTCCATGCACTACGACATCTTGTCCCGCCTAGGCTACACCCGGGAGCAGGTCACCGAGATGGAAGCATCCGGCGTCTTCGGCTGAGGTCCTCGCACCACGCCGCCCGCCGCGGGCGACGTCGGCAAGGCAATGAACACCCCCGCCATTTCTATGCGCCCAAGTACTTAGCCGGGCAATCCGCCCCGGCGAGCGCCTGAAGAAGGGACACTGTCATGAAGACCGAACTGACGGGCAAGACCGCGCTCGTCACTGGCGCCGCTGATGGCATCGGCAAAGAATGTGCCTTCAGGCTTGCAGCCAGCGGGGCCGATATCGTCATTGCCGACCTCGACATTGAGAAGGGCCAGCAGGTCGCGGACCAGATTGTGGATATGGGCCGCAGGGCGATCGTCCTTAAAGCGGACCTCTGGGATTATAACTCCGTCAAGGAGATGGCGGACAAGGCCGTAGCCGCGATGGGATGCATCCAGCTCCTCGTTGTCTCCGGAGCCACCACTGTTAAGTACGCCAAGTTCGCCGAAGACTATGACCCCACTGTGGACTTCGAAGGTGTCTTCCGAACTCAGATGTGGTCACGGCTCTACCCGATCTGGGCGCTGTTCCCGCAGATGAGACAGGCCGGGTACGGCAAGATCGTCGTGGTCACCTCTGACGCCGGGCGTACTCCCACACCACGTGAGGCATTCATCGGTGGCTGCGCCTCAGCGCTCATCACCGTCGATAAGGTTCTGGCGATGGAATGGGCCCGCTACGGCATCCGGGTCAACACCCTGTGCCTCACCATCATCAACAACTCGCCGGCAATGGAGGCGGTCATGGCTACCGCGGCAAGAGGTGTTTTCAAGAAGACCTTCGAACGGGCGCAGTTGGGGATTCCGGAGTCAGCCGATGTAGCAGACGCGGCACAGTTCTTCTGCTCGCCTGAGACCGACAAGATCACAGGCGCAGTGTTCAGCATCAACGGCGGCCTGTCCTTCCCTGGCTGACGCACAACAGCCGCCAGCGGGCCTGTGTGGTGTGGCGCGTCTCTGGTGATTGGTTAAGCTCACGCGACTCCGCGCACGAGAACAGTCAACTGGCCTGGCGGCAGAGGCGGTACAGTGAACCCCCGAAATGGCGCTGGGTCCCGACCCCACAACGGCTCAGGCGGCCTCGCTGGAGGAATCTGATATGACAGAGCCCTACCCGAGCAGCGTACATAACTCGCTCGTGACGCTGATTGAGTCAACGGAATTCTCGACGGCTCAGCGTGGCGAAATGGCATACCTTGCGAGTCGTGTGGACACCTTCTGGGACTTGTTGGGTGAAATGCTCGCGAGCGGGCGTGACATCACGCCACTCGTTCTATCTCCGCGGTTCCCCATCAGTCGGGGCATGCAAGAGAGTTACAGCGCAGCCAGTGTGGACCATGCCCTGCTGGCCCTCAGGCGATGCCTAGCCGAGGGCCAAGAAGATGACGAAAGATACAAACCGGGCATGTTCGGAAGCCTGTTACGGCGGCGGGCGACACGCTGCAGGTCACCCAGCCGGCGCTGCTCGCCGCGGCCGCGGTCGTGCTGCTGGGCTTGTTCGTCGCCCGGGAAAGAACAGCCCGGGCGCCGATCCTGGACCTGGCCCTGCTCAAAGACCGCGGGTCGGGCGGGTCCTTAGTGCGCCGTTGCCAGCCTGATCTTTTAGAAGGGGACGATGGTGGTGAGCAGGCCGGTTGCGGGGGCCCGGCCGGCCAGCGTGCGGCAGAATTCGACGGCGTCGAGCGATAGGCGCTCGGCGTCGGGGTTGACTGCCCCGCGGGCGTAGGTTCCGCCCGCGGGGCCGGCGAGGTCGAGGACGAATGCCTTGCCGTGGCGGCGGGCCCATTCGGCGACAATGTCGGCCACGATGCGGCCGTCGTGGCCGGCGCTCAGCTCGGTGGCCGGCCGAGGGCGCGGGCGGCGTCGATCCGGTGCATCCACAGGTCGCGCAGGTAGATGGTGTCGATGAGGTAGCCGAGCGTCCAGGTCTCGTGCACTGGTCCGTCGACCGCGAGCCGGGCGTGATGGCGGACGGCTGCTGGTGTGCGGGTGCGGCCGCGCACGGTTCTGGGCGCGACGGCCGTGAGCCGCTCGGTTATTTGTGCGGGGCTGAGGCCGGCGCGCTCGCGTACCTGCACGGCGGACAGCGCGGCTTCGAGCGGCCCGCCGTGCTGCTTGCGGTAAGCCCGGGCCCGGCGCAGCTGGCGGATGTTCTCGCGCATGGAGGCGCCGGCTTCGCAGGCGCCGAGGACATGCTGGTACATGGCGCGGACGTCCCAGGCGGGGCAGTCGGTCGGGGCGCTCCACGAGGAGTCGTCGAGGGATCGGAGCAAGGTGAGCGTGCGCTGCAGTTCGTGTTCCTGACGGCGCATCGCCTCATGATGGGTCAGCGGCTCGATGGTGGTGACGTCTGTCGTCGTCATGGTCATGACGGGCTCCGTTGGTCTGGGTTGGGCGGGTTCCGGTCTGGCGCGGGGGCGGGATCGGGCTGGCAGTGGGCGAGGAACATCGCGATCGATTCCTCGAGCAGGCGGGTCCAGCGGTCCCCTCCGGGGTCGTTGGAGACCTGCTGCCCGATAAGGCCGGTTGCCAGCGCGGTCCACAGGTCCAGGTGCCGCTCCTGGGTGATTCCGTTGCGGGCCAGCAGTTCCCGAGCGCCGTCCAGGGCGCGCGCCGCTGGCGCGTAGGACTGCGGGGACGGCTCGAAGCCGGGCAGTGTGCGCTGGAACAGCAGCTGGTAGCGGGCCACGTTGCTGGTGCAGAACGCGAAGAACCGCCGCACGCTGGCGGCCAGGAGCTCGCGAGGGTCCTCGCAGTCATGCGGCTCGGCCATCGTGTCGGCGAACTGCCCGGCCGCGGTGGCGAACATCGCGTCGTAGATCGCGTTCTTGGAGTCGAAGTAGGCGTACACCGTCGGCGTGCTGATCCCGGCCCGGCGGGCCAGGTCCCGCAGCGACAATCCGGCCAGGCCTTCCTGCTCCACCAGCGCCCAGGCGGCATCGACGATCGCATCGCGTGCCGAGCGCCGGCGGGCCTGGCGCCAAGGCGAAGCCTCAGAGGTCTTTACCACAGATAGGAATCCTTATACGGCGTTAAAATTTTGTCAAGTGCCGTCAGCCGTCATCAGGGCGGCCTCGTCACCGCGTCCGGCAGACAGCTCCCGGGGACGATGGCCGCAGACCACGAGCGTGATCTGGGTGCCCGTGCCGTGTCGGCGCCGACCGCCGTGCACGGTGCCACTGGCCTTGACCTGGGCTTTTAGGCGACCCGCTCGTGTGCGCCGCCCTGGGCACTGCCGCGGTGGGTCAGCCCGGCGGCCGGGCGCGTGCGCTTGGGCGGCAAGCTTCTCGGGACCTCTGGCCCTGACGATCTCGAGATGGTGCGGCAAGGATCCCAGTGCGGAGGAGGCAGCAATGGAGACTGCGTATGCCGCCGCCCACAACGGAGCGATACCGCCCGGATATCCTGCGGCGTGGGAGTTCGACGGCCTGCTCATGAACGGCGAAGCGGTCGTTGTCCGTCCGATCCAGCCGACGGATGCGCCGGCGCTGACCGGCTTTCACGCCACCTTGTCGCCCGACTCGATTCACCGGCACCGGCTCCTGGCCCATCCGACGCTCAGCCTCGCAGCGGCGGCGCGCTTCAGCCAGGTGGACTACGACGCTCGGATGGCCTTCGTCGCGTTCGTGTCGGACCAATTGGTCGGGTTGGCGAGCTACGAGCGCCCCGAACCGGCGGCACCAGCTGCGGAGGCTGGATTCGTCGTCACTAGCACCTACCATCGCCACGGGGTCGCGACCCTGCTGTTCGAGAGCCTGGCGGAGTACGCGCGGACGAGGGGCGTCACGCTGTTCCGCACCGAAGTCATGGCGCACAACCTGGACATGCTGAAAATGCTCGGGGCGACGGGCTTGCATTACACCCGTCAAGACGCGGGGGCCACGGTACAGCTCGAGATCGGCCTCCGGCCGACGCCGGAGTACCGCGCCGCATGCGACCAGCGGGAGGCGGCAGCAGAGGTCGCCAGCGTAACGGCGATCCTTCGTCCGCGCTCTATCGCAGTCGTCGGAGCTGGACGCCACCCGGCAAACGTTGGCCACCAAGTCCTCAGATCCCTCGTTGTCGGCGACTTCTCAGGAACGCTCTACCCGGTCAATCCCTCCGCGCGCGCCGTCTGCGGCGTGCCCGCGTTTCCGGCGCTGTCGTCGCTTCCGGAGTCGATTGACCTTGCAATCGTCGCGGTTCCCGCTTCAGCCGTCCCCCCGGTGATCGAGGAAGCTGCCTGCAGCGGCGTGCGCGCCGTCACGGTCATCACCGCAGGCTTCGGGGAGACAGGCCCCGCCGGCGCCGCGGTCGAAGCCGCGCTGCTCAGCGTGGCCCGCAGGCACGGGATGCGCATCGTCGGCCCGAACTGCCTCGGTGTCATGAACACAGACCCCGAGATCCGGATGAACGCCACCTTCGGCTCGCCCGATCCGCTGCCGGGGCGCCTGGCCCTTGTCTCCCAGTCCGGCGCGGTCGGGATCGTGCTCGGCGAGGAGACGCGCGCCGCCGGCCTGGGTCTCTCGGCTTTCGTGTCGGTCGGGAACAAGCTGGATGTAAGCCCCAACGACCTCCTTTGCTTCTTCGAGCGAGACGACCGGACCTCGGTGATCGCGCTCTACCTCGAATCGATTGGCAACCCGCGCAAGTTCGCCCGCATTGCCCGGCGAGTCGGCGAGACCAAGCCGATCGTGGCGCTGAAGGCGGGGAGAACATCGGCAGGCGCGCGCGGGGCCCGATCGCACACCGCAGCTGCGGCAACCCCGGAAGTCACCGTCACCGCGCTCTTGCAAAGCGCGGGCATCATCAAGGTCGACCGTCTCGAGGAGCTCCTCGATGTCTCCGCTATCCTGCTCGCCGCGCCGCTGCCCGCGGGACGTGGCGTCGCGCTCGTCGGAAACTCCGGTGGCCCGCTCATTCTCGCCGCCGACGCGTGTGAGGGCGGCGGGCTGGCCGTCCCGGAGCTCGGCGCGGGGACGCAGCACGCAATCGGCGAGGTCCTCGTTCCTGCCGCGGCAGTCGCCAACCCCGTCGACCTCACCGCGGACGGGACGGCGACGATGCTCGAGAAGGCGCTGGAGATCCTCGTTCGCGATGATGCCATCAACGCCGTGATCGTCGTCTTCACCGAAACCCCGGCAACCTCAGCGGCGCAGGCACGCGAGACTGCTGCGCGTGTCGCGCGGCTGGCCGGCAAGCCGGTCGTCGCCTGCATCGTCGGGGCAGGCACCCCGTCAGGGGCTGGCCGCGCAGCCGATGTTGCGGAGGTTCCATCGCCGGAGCGGGCCGCAGCGGCCCTCGGTCACGTCTGTCGCTACGCCGAATGGCGCCGACGCCCGCAGCCCTGCGACGCGGAGTCCGAAGATCTGACCGATCAGCCGACGGTACGCCGGATCGTCGACTCGAAGCTCGCCAGCAGCGCCACGGGAGGCTGGCTTGATCTCGAGCAAGCGGCGTGCCTGCTCGAGGCGTGCGGGGTACCGGTGTTGCCGACGCGCAGTGCAATGACCGCGGAACAGGCGGCCGTGGTGGCCCAGTCAGTGGGGTTCCCCGTCGTCTTGAAGGCTCGTTCCGGTGACGTCGTCCATAAGTCAGACGTCGGCGGCGTCGCCTTGCGGCTAGAGGACGCCGAGGCAGTGCGCACGGCATTCAAGGCGATGGACTCACAGCTCGGCGCACAGATGGGCGGGGCAGTCATCCAGCCGATGGCGCCGTGGGGCATCGAGGCGATCGTCGGGCTCGCCTCTGATCCCGACTTCGGCCCGGTCGTGATGGTCGGCCTCGGCGGGGTTATGACCGACTTGCTCCGCGACCGTTCATTTGCTGTCCCGCCGCTCGAGGTCGGCGCAGCCGACGCCATGGTGGCGTCGCTTCGGGCCGCCCCGTTGCTCGACGGCTACCGGGGCACGCCGAGAGTTGGCCACCGGGCACTCGTGGCAGTGCTCGAGCGGATCGCACGCCTGGCCGAGGAAGTTCCCGAGCTGGTCGAGCTCGATCTCAACCCCCTCCTGATCAGTCCGTCCGGGGCGCTTGCCGTCGACTGTAAGACGCGCCTGGCTCCACGCCGCCCCGGTCCTGGTCCGCTCTTTCCCGCACTGCGCCGACGGGCGCGAGCTTGACCGGCGAGATACGACAGAGCCTGGCCGTTGCTCACACCTCCGTGTTCAGGGCGAGGTCAGCGAACTTCGGTGTACTCGCTGCGGTCCAGCTCCACGACGTTGGTGTAGTCGCTGCCCCCTGGCTCGGCGACGTCGGTGTACTGGCTGCCGTCCAGCTGCACGACACGGAAGCTGCGCCCTGAGACCAGCTTGCGCAGGTGCCGCATCCCGCTGATGCCCGCGAGCGCGACAGCTATGGCGGCGGCGAGGACCGAGCCGCCAAACAGCGCGAGCCCGCCGGCGACGTGTCCCAGCATCATCATGACCACTCCGGCCAGCAGGGCCACCGGCACGACCGCCACCAGCAGCAGCGCGAGCAGCGTCACAGCGATCACGGCCTTGGCCGACCTGTCCGACGTCCGCTCCGCGTACCAACCGGTCATCACGCTCACCTCTCAAGGGCCCCGAGCCCTTCAAGAGCCCGGGCCTACCTGGACAACACGATATGTCGCGTCCTCTGCATCAACGCGCCTCTCGATCAGAATCATCCCGTGACCGTCGGCCGCGCTGGCCGTGGGCCGACTGAGCTGGAGGCGCTGTGGGATTACGACGATGACGAGGAGGAGTGGAGCGACGATTACCGGCTCGGCGACCTTGAGGTGACGGTGAGCAGCTTCCTGGTCGCCACGATCTGCCGCTTCGTCGACGACGTCGTCCTGCGGACCGACACCGATCCGGTCAAGCACATGCGTCTGGCAGCAGGCACTCACGATCTACCAGCGCATCGGAAGCCCCAAAGCCCGACTCGTCCAGGAAACCCTGCGCCAAAACGGGCTCTATCCAGCCACTCCACCAGAACACAGCTACCGCAAGAAAACCCCGGCAAGCCCCGCGCCGTGACGCGGCGGCCGCAACCAGCAGGCTGCCGCGGGAAGCTTCCGAGTCCGGCCATCGGCCTTGCCCCGGCCCCGCATGGGAGGATCACCCAGGCCACACGGATTTGAATCGCCGGTCAGCAAGGTCACAATGGAGGGGTGGTCCCCGACCGGAAGCCAGCCGCGCGGCCCCCGGTGGAGTCGGCCGGGGCCGCCGAGCGGGGCGAGCACTGGTGGCCGGTGGTGCTGGCGATCTTGGTCACCGCCGTTCTGCACGTGGCGCTGCCCGCGCAGTACCGGGTGAACCCCAGATGGGTGGTCCCCGTCGTATTGATCGCGCTGCTGGCTGTCCTGATCATCGGGGATCCGGGCCGCATCGACCGGCAGAAGCGCTGGCTGCGGATCGTCACCGGCATCGTCATCGCCTTCATCACGGTGGCGAACCTGATCGCCGGCGCCCGGCTCGTTGCCGACATCGTCACCAACAACAAGCTCTTCGCGAACAACGCCACCGGATTGCTTGCTACCGGCGGGGTAGTCTGGGCGACCAACGTGATCGCGTTCGGGCTGTGGTACTGGGACCTCGACCGTGGTGGTGCCGCCGCGCGCGCACACCGCCCCCACGCGGACCCGGCGTTCGTCTTCCCGGAGATGCTGCACACCGAGTACGTGCCGGCCACCTGGATGCCACGGTTCGTCGACTACCTGTCGCTGGCGTTCTGGACCGCCACCGCTTTCAGTCCCACCGATGTCTCCGCCGTCAAGCGGTGGGCCAAGCTGCTCATGATCGTGGAGGCGTGCGTGTCGCTCGGCGTGGCCGCTCTGGTGATCTCCCGCGCGATCAACATCCTGAAATAGCCGGGCACCGCGTAAGGGGATGTCGATGACCGAGGGACCGATTGTCCCAGTTCCGCTGCGGGCCGGGAGCCCGCTGCGTACGCCCCGCGCGGCCGCCCTCGCCGGGATCATCTTTTCCGTGCTCCTGGCCTTTGCGCTGGTGCTGCTCAGAGTCTCTGTCCCCGCTCATCCCGAGGTTCCGGGAGCATGGCTGACCAATTCGCGGCGCAGAGCGGAGGTGGCGGTCGCCCTGAACCTCGTCCCGTTCGCCGGAATCGCGTTCTTGTGGTTCATCGGGGTGCTCAGGGACCGGATCGGCGAGCGCGAGGACCGCTTCTTCGCGACGGTTTTCCTGGGCAGCGGCCTTTTGTTCGTCGCCATGATCTTCGTGTCCGCGGCGATCGCGGGCGGCCTCATCGCGGGCGCGAGCATCGGCCCGCCGAATGCGAGCACCCTCGCGCTGGGCCGCGACCTCACCGCGAGCCTGGTGAACGTCTACGCGATGCGAATGGCCGCGGTGTTCACGCTGACCACGGTGACCATCGCGCGCCGCACCGAGATCGTCTCCAGATGGCTCACCGTCGCCGGGCTCGTGAGCGCACTGGTGCTCCTGGTCGGCGTCGGTTTCTCACCCTGGGTAGAGCTGCTGTTCCCGGCGTGGATCCTGGCTCTGAGCATCGATATCCTCGCTGCCGGCCTAAGAGGAACGCCGCGCACCGCGGAAACGGCGCGCGGCTGATCTCCACGATCGACGACCCTGCGCCAGCTGCCAGAGCACCGCCTGTGCTCGTCCGGGTCATGGCAGGGCGCGTTCTGGCCGCGGTAGATCGTGTCGTCGCTCCGGCCACGGCGTGCCGCCATCGCCCGAAGCGGGCCAGGGGGAGAGCCGAATAGCTCCCCCTAGCTTCCGCTGACGCCGGCCCAAGGATCCTCGGACGTGGCGGCGTCATCGGCCATCAGGTCGCTGCCCGCCCTGGCCTGACTGTCGCCGACGGCCGGGAGGCCCCGGCAGCGTCAGCAGCCTCCGCGGCAGGCGTGCTGGCCGGAGTGGCACGGGCAGCCCGCGCTGCCTTAACCATTTTGGCAATCGAGCTGATCGCCAGGAGCCCGCCACTGGCGGCGGCGGCCGCCGTCAGTGGCCCGGGCAGCGCTGGGCCGAGCCTGAACCGGCCCGGCCCGGCGGCGGCGAGCGCCGCAGCTGCGGCCAGGTTGGTCAGCGGCAGCTCGAACCCGCCGTCACGGGCCATCGGACCGTTGGCCCGGTGGGTGGCGGACGCGACGGCCATCGTCCCGATGATCGCCAGCGGCCCGGCGGGATCGGCGGCGCCCGCCACGGTGAGCAGGCCGCCACCGAGCTCGGCCGCCCCGGCGAGCGCGGCCATCTGCCTGCCGGGCGCCAGCCCGATCCGTTCGAACCCGGCTGCCGCCTTGCCCAACCCGGGACCGCCGAAGGCGCCGAACAGCTTTTGCGCGCCGTGGACAGCTAGGTACCCCCCAACGACCACCCGGGCCCCGAACAGCAGCGTGCTCCGCATCCCGTGTCCTTTCTGTCGGTCTGGCGTCACGGGCCGCCGGGTCGAGCACCCAGCGTCCGGCTGCGGCCCCGTCATTCAGCAACGCGGCGGCGTCCGCCTGAGCGAGGGTCCTCATCTGGTCGCCGCGTTCGCTCATGCTCTCTCCGTCGCCGCCAAGCGCTATGTGGAGGGTCACCTCCGGATCACTCTAGCAGGCTCCGGGGACCGGCCCGCGCATCGCCTACCATGAGCCAATGAGTGCCCGCCCGCAGATCAGCCCGGATGCCCCAGCCGAGGCGGCAGGGACACCGCGGCTGCGGGCAGACGCCGAGCGGAACCGGGCCGCGATCCTCGCGGCCGCCCGGGAGGTGTTCGCCGAGCAAGGGCTGGAAGCTCCCCTGGAGGAGATTGCCGCGCGTGCGCGGGTCGGCATCGCCACCCTGTACCGCCGGTTCCCGGCCCGCCAGCAGCTCATCGCCGCCGCCCTCATCGAGAAGATCACCCAGTACGCCGAGGCTGCCGACCAGGCCCTGGCCGACCCGGATCCATGGGCGGGATTCAGCGGCTTTGTCGAGCGGATCAGCGAACTGCAGGCAGCCGACCGCGGACTGTCTGACCTGTTGTGCATGGCCCTGCCGGCCGGTGAGCAGGTCGAGCAGCTCCGCAGCCAGGCCAACGATCAGGTGGTGCAGCTCGTCGAGCGCGCCAAGGCCGCCGGCCGGCTGCGCGAGGACTTCGCCGGCGAAGACCTGCTGCTTCTGCTGATCGCCAACGCCGGCATCGTCCACGTCACCCGCGCCGACGCCCCGCATGCCTGGCGGCGATTCGTGGCGCTGGCACTCGACGCCTTCCAGCGGCGCGATGCGCCCCGCCTGCCCCCGCCGCCTTCGACAGCGCAGATGACCCACGCCATGCTCCGGCTGGCCCGGGACCGCGGCTGCACCAGCAGGGCTTAAGCCTGCAACCGGCGCCGCCGCCTGGCCAGCCCCGGGCGATCCACCGGGGCGGGCAGGGGTGACGGTTCCGGAGGGTGCCCTCCAGAACCGC
This sequence comes from uncultured Actinomycetota bacterium, assembly GCA_963749145.1. Classification (GTDB taxonomy): domain Bacteria; phylum Actinomycetota; class Actinomycetes; order Streptosporangiales; family Streptosporangiaceae; genus JASHPR01. The sequence goes on from CAVVLN010000001.1 coordinate 478,000, forward strand.
CGGTGCGGCAGCTAGGGTTCAGATTAGGACCACGAGCGGTGGCCTGCATGACGCCGCCGCCAAGACCGGTGGGGGAGACAGGGAGAGTTCCATGGGCAGCTGGCTGCTGGACCCGTACCACACGCAGGTTGAGTTCTCCACCAAGCACCTGGGGATGATGACGGTCCGCGGTTACTTTGACGAGGTCAGCACCACCGCCGACATCGACCCCGACCACCCGGAGACGGCCTCGGTGCAGGCAACCATCTCCACGGCCAGCATCCGCACCAACAACGGGGCCAGGGACAACGACCTGCGCTCGTCGAACTTCCTTGAGGTGGACAAGTACCCGGTGATCACGTTCAAGGGCACCAGCGTTGAGCCGGCCGGGCCGGACCGCTACACGCTGACCGGGGACCTGACCATCAAGGGCACCACCCGACCGGTGTCCCTGCAGGTGACGAAATACGGCGAGTTCAACGACCCGGGGATGATGGGCCACCGGATCGCCTACGGCGCCACTACCAAGATCAACCGGAAGGACTTCGGGGTAAGTCTCAACATGGTGCTGGATGGCAGGCTCGTCGTCGGCGAGGAAATCCAGATCACGATCGAGGGCGAGATCGTCGAGCAGAAGGATCCCGCAGAAACCGGGGCCAGCTGACACAGAGAACCTGCCGCGACGGTTCACCGCCGGCGTCGCTGGTCGATGAGATCGTCCCTGAGGGCGCGCGGCGGATGCTGGCGGAGGTTTGGCCACCCCGGGGGGGGTTCGCGTGGCCACACCCGGCACCTGAACCGCTCCGGATTTGGCGGCGTCAGGTGCCCCGGAAGATCGGCGGGCGTTTCTCGGAAAAGGCCTTGAGACCCTCGAGATAGTCACTGCTGTCGTATGCTTCCCGGCGCAGCCCCTGGATGCGTTCGTACACCTGCGCCGCGATGGGCTGGTAGTCCATAAGGACACGGAGCTGTTCCTTGATGACCGCTATGGCCATAGGCGACTTCGACGCCATGGTGGCGGCCAGACCGAGGGTGAATTCTTCGAGTTCGGCGGACCCCACCAGGTGGTTGACCACCAGCCAGTCCCTGGCCTTCTGGGCGTCGACGGGCGCGGCGGTGAAGAACATCTCCTTGATGAGGTTGACGGGCAGCCGTCCGAGGAAGTGGAGCAGCCCGGTGGTGTTGTACGGCAGTCCCAGGTTTGCGGGAGTGATGGCGAACGTCGCCGTCTCGTCGGCGACGATCAGGTCGCAGCTGAGCACCAGATCGAACGCTCCGCCCCACACCGAGCCGTGCACCATGGCGATGACCGGGAACGGGAAGGTGCGGATCGCGCGGAGCAACTGTTCGAGAGGGTCGTTGTAGCCCAGCGGGTCGCGCCGGCCGCGGGGAAGTTCGTCAATGTCATGGCCGGCGGACCAGACGCGCAGCCCCGCCGCCGCGCGGAGCACAACGGCGCGCACGCCCTCGGCTCGCAGGCTCTCGAGCGCGGCGACGATGCCGTTGGCCGTCTGGGCGCTGAGGGCGTTGCGCGTGCGCTGGCTGTCCAGGGCGATGACGCCAACTTGCCCGCGCTTTTCCGTCCGGACGGCGCCGCCCGCGAGGCTAGCCGCCACAGCCGGGCCGGCTGCCTCGCCATCGTCCCGCGACGCCGCGGGCTGGTCCAGCGGGCCGGCTCCCGGCTGGCCAGGGCCACATAGGTTTGGGCCAGTGCGTCTCTGCCCGCCCCGAGGATGGTGTGCACCAGCCCGAGCGCCTCGATCCGCTGGTCGTCGGCGAGGCTGCTGACTACGTGGCGCCAGAGCACCTCCTCCAGAACGTTGAATGTTCCCTGGATCTCGGCGATGCCGAAGCCCGCCTCGAAGCGGTTCGTCGCGATCTGCCGGGACGACGCGATGATCGGCTCGGCCCGGCCTTCGTGCACGCACTGGACGACCAGCTCGAACAGACCCCGCACATTGCGACGGTGCTCCTCCGGGCTGACTGCGTGGTGGTGTGCCCGATGGCGTCGCTCGAGCGCGGCAGCAGCTTCCTCGACTACTCGATCCTCGTCACCGGCCAGAACTGCTGACGTCTCCACGACCGATACCTCCGTTTCCTGGACGTCTCCCCGGGTGTTCCCGTTAGGTACACGAGGCCCTCGGTGTCTCCGGTGCGATGCAGGCCACGAATGCTTTGGCCGGGCCGGATGGCCAGGCGACGGCGGTCGGCGAGGCGGAGCAACCGGACCTGCATGACCTGGCCGGCGACCTGGCGCTGATCCGGCAGGAAGCCACCGCCGCCGGCGTCACCGTGTCTTTCCCGGGTCACCCTTGGATGGGTGAGGACAAACCCGGATGCCGCAGGCACGCTGAAGATGCTCGCGGGCTGCCTGACTCTGGAGGGTTTCTCGTGGCCGCAACGTCGGTACAGCCTGATGAATCGTACGGGCAGCCTTCGCCCGGTGGGCGTTCTGTCAGCCCGGGCAGCAGGCGGAAGGTTGCGTGGCTGGCCGGGACGTCGGCAGTGATCATCGTGTGCGTGGGCGTGCTGATCGCTGCTATTGCCCCCGGCAACGCGGCCAGGAAACGAATCGACAGGACGACTCGCGCATTCGTGCGCCTGTGAGCGTCTGCGGCCTTGGCGCCCGGCATGTGCGACATGCCGCCGCGATGGTCAGGCAGGGGCGCAATCCCGCCGCGCGGGTCTACCAGAGCATAGGAGCGGACTTCTTCCTGGCGGTGGCACCCGGCTGGCTGAACCTGGGGTTGTGGAAGGGGCCGGCTCAGAGGACGAGGCCGAAGACGCCTGCCGCCGGCTGGTGTCAGCGGTTGCGTCGGCGCTGCCCGTCGGCGGCGTGATCGTCGATGCGGGGAACGGGCTGGGCACCCAGGATCCGCTGATTGCCGGACTGGTGCGCCCGCGCCGCCTGATGGCGGTGAACATCACCGAGTGGCAGCTGGCGGCTGGCCGGGACCGGTTGCGTGAGGCCGCGGCGGCGCCTGTGGTGGCCGACGCGGCCAAGCTGCCTATCGCCGGCCAGACCGTGGACGGGGTCATCAGCGTGGAGGCGGCATTCCACTTCCGTTCCCGGAAGGCCTTTTTCGAGGAGTGTTACCGGGTTCTGCGGCCGGGCGGGGTGCTGAGCATGTCCGATATCCCGGTCCAGCGATGGCCGATCACGCCCGCTGAGCTGCTGGCTGGCCTGACCCAGCTACGGGTGTTCGGGCTGCGGCGCAGCATGGCCATGACCGCCGGGCAGATTGCCTCGGCTGCGCGCGCGGCGGGCCTGGTCGAGGTGCAGGTCATCGCGTGCGGTGACCGGGTCATCGCCCCCGCGCTTCGGCTCACCGCAGCGCGGCTGGCAGCCCCCTCCACTGCACCCGCGGCACAGCAGGGCGCCGCTCGCCTGCTGCTGCGGCAAGTGAACCTGCTCTGGCGCCGACGGATCATCGACTACCTGCTGATCCGCGCAGTCCGGCCCTGAAACAGCACTCACCCGGCAAGATCCGGCCGGCCCGGCTCACGATCGATCAGCATGTACCCCGGGCCGCCGTCACCGCCGGACTCACCGTTCCCCACAGCTGCGGCCTCGTCGAAGGGGCGAACCGGTTCACGGTGTTGCGCCTCAGGCCCGGGATGCCGGCGGCCGTCGCGCCGAGGTCGCCGTCGCTCGCGCATCACACGGGCCGTACTGAGCTGTGTGATCCCGGAAGGCTGATCGGGCCATGGTGGGGTCGTTCAGGCCGGAGCAGGACCAACGCCCCCCGTCGCGGGACGGAAGGCCCTGTCCGAACGAGGGCTGACGAGACGAGCCTGAAATGTGTAGAGGGGTGTCCCAGGCTGGGCGCACCGGGAGGTGAGTCCAAGATGCCGCTGCTAGATGTGTTCTTCACTATGATGTGGTTCTTCCTCTGGGTCCTGTGGTTCTTCCTGCTGTTCCGGGTGATCATGGATATCTTCCGGAGCCGGGACCTCGGCGGCTGGGGCAAAGCTGGCTGGCTGATCTTCGCGATCGTCCTGCCATTCCTGGGTGTCTTCGTGTACTTGATCGCGCGCGGGGGCAAGATGGCCGACCGGGAAGTCACGCGCGCGCAAGCACAGGACGAGGCATCCCGGGCCTATATCCGCGAGGCGGCACACGAGAACGGCAGCACCGCCGACGAGCTTGCGAAGCTGGCCAACCTGCACGCACACGGGGTCATCAGCGACACCGACTTCGAGCGGGGCAAGGAAAAGGTCCTCAGCGGGTCGGCGGCAGCCTGACCTGTCCACAGAGGGATAGTTCCTGCCGCACGGGATGCGGAGGCGGCACTGTCGCCTCCGCATCCTGTTTGCTGACAGCGGCCGCCATAGGCCGCGGTGCCGGCCGATGGTGAGGCAGGGCCGCGGAATCCTGACGGCTGAGAACAAGGCCCGCACCAGCCGGCGCCCGAGCACCTGCCGGATCGCGACCAGATCCGTGCCACGCTCGTAGTTGTGGATCGCGCAGGCCTTGTGCAGCGAATACCGGATGGACCATTCCGTAGCGGCCGACGGCAACTTTGGCAGTATCCCTGTTGCGCGTGAGGGCCTGTGGTTCGACTGGTGAAAGATCTGTCGCACGGGCACAGTCCTGGCCGCCCGAATCTCCCGAGTCACCCCCAGAAGGGCGATCACGAAGAGGACTGTGCGCGGCATGCTGGCGACAGGTATGAATCGGGACTAGAAGGCCCGGGAGGTCTAACCCCCGATGCAAGCGCAGACATATGAGATCACGTTCCTGGGGCAAGCGAGTACTACGCTGCGTCCGAAGTTCGACGACTGCGAGGTCACTATAGGCCCCGGTACAACTACCCTCCGGGCCGAGTTGCCGGATCGAGGCGCTCTCTCAGGTCTGATGGAGCGGATCAACAGCCTGGGACTCGACGTAATCGACGTGAGCCTGGTGGTGCCATCGCCCGAGCGATAACCCATGCCAGGAACTCAAACGATTGCCAGGCAGGCGACCGCTGGCGGGGATGCTGCTTGATTTCCGGCCACGGATGCGTAGCATCTGCTCGTGGTCCAGGGATTTGCCGTAGGTGGTCTCGATGTGGCGGATCTGGGACTGCAAGGCGGCGTCGACGTCCTCCCGCGACAGTGCCTCGGCAGTCACTGTGTTATCGAACAACAACTCCCGATTCGACAGCCACAGCGAGAATATCCCGAAGACCGGGGCACCTGCCGCTGGAGTCCTGGTCACCCTCGGATGGGTGATGACGCATACCCCAGCCGCCAGGCATGTTGGCAGTTACACACATGAACCAGCGGACTGCGAGGCGTCTCCCAGTGCGATCACAATCATATGAGATCACCTTCCTGGGCCAAGCGGGCAGCACGCTAAGGGCAGAATTCGACGACTGTGAGATCGTCGTAGGCCCGGGAACAACAACCCTGCGTGCCGACCTGCCAGATCAGGGAGCCCTCACCAGGCTCATGGAGCGGATCAGCGGCCTCGGGCTAAATGTGATCGACGTGAGTCTCGTGGCAATGCCACCCGAGGAATGACTGATCTGGCACCAGATCAGTCAACGAAACAAGCGTCTCGAGGCCCGAAACAGGCATCTTGCTCAGCCCGCGCTAACTTGAACATCGCGATCAGAGTGCCGAGTTCCAGTGAGGCCAGCCTCGGACCGCCGAGATGCATGGCTGGCCTGGGCGTCCCCCTGCGGGTGGCCGCTGGTTGGGGTATCGGTCCGAGCCTGACCTCATGGCTCGCGGCTGCGCCGCGATGAGCGCACGCTGAGGGCATGGTGCAGCGGGTTGTCACGGTGAACGACGTGCTCGACGGGCACGTCGCGCTCGACATTGAGTGCCTGGACCTGGACCGGATTTACCTCAACGCCTATGTGCCGATCCTGCAGACAAGCTCGCAGGTGGTGGCGTTCTTGTCCGGGTGACACCTTGGGGTTCCCGTTCCCGTCGCCGGTGTTATTCCGGCAACTCGGGGACCGGTTCCGCCGGGCGGTGCTGTCGTTCGCCGAGGCCAATGACATCCCGTGGATCAAGTTCGGCAAGTACGAGGCCAAGCTGGAGGTGATGGCGCCGTACCTAGCCCGGCAGGTGACATCTCAGGTGTCGTCACCCGTTTGCGGGTGATCCGCCGCCAGCTACGGGCGGCATTGGCCATCCGGGCGGGCCTGCCCGCCGCAGCGGCGACACAGAGAGGCGACGGACAGCAGGACGTCCTCAGAGCAGGCACGGGTCGACGGCCCGATCGAGGGAAGAAGAACTCACCCGCGAGGGGGTGAGGACGTGGGCGGGACGCCGATAGCAGGGTTAGGCATAACAACGTATGAGAAAGGGTTCTTGTTATGGCTGATCTGATCGCTATCGGGTACCCGGATGAGACGACCGCGGAAGCGGCTGCCGACGAGGCACGCCGGCTGGCTCAGGACCTGATCATCCAGCCGGACGCGATCGCGGTGATCGTGCGCGACAAAGACGGCGGCTACCACGTCCACACCAGCCATCACGCCGTGGGCGCCGGAGCGACCTGGGGCATGTTCTGGGGGTTCTTGTTCGGCTTGCTGTTTTTCATCCCGGTCTTCGGCCTGGCCATCGGCGCGGGGCTGGGCGCTCTTATGGGCAAGCTGGCCAAGACCAGCATCGACAAGCAGTTCCAGGAGCAGGTGCGCGACATGGTCAAGCCAGGCACCTCGGCGCTGTTCTTGATGCTGGAGAAGGTGACTCCCGACAAGGCCCTCGAGGCGATGAGCAAGTACGGCGGCACCGTCTTGAAGACTTCCTTGTCCAAGGACGACGAAAAGGCTGTCCAGGAAGCCCTGCACGGCGGCGCGGCGGCTCCGCAGTAGCCACCGGACAGGAGTCACGGCTGCGGTGATTCGATGACGCAGCAGGGCCGCAGCACAGGGGCCCGGCGCACAGCGAAACCGTTTCCGGTCAGCGGTGGCCTTCGCGTGGCTGGGGCTCGGAGGGTCGCCGAAAGGTCGGCACAAGGAGGCAGGCGTGACGGCCGTCGGTCAGCCAGGGTTTGACTGGACGGTGGTCCTCCGGCGACAGCCAGCCCGCGTCGCGGCAGGCCGGCCGGAGGGAGGCTACACCGATGCGTTCGAGATCATCTGCTGTGACTGCGGGGACGATCCCGAGCTAGATTACCGCGACGTTTCAGCTGAGCTTCAGCGGATCCGCGGGCCTTACCCAATCGCGGCCGGCGTCACGGCATATGAGGAGCACGTCAGGGTTCACCGCACGCGGTAGTCGCTCCACATGCCCGAATGCGAGGAGCGCGGATTGCCCGCCATCACCCCGGCCGTCGTCAGCAGCTGCACGGCGCCGATGATGAGCGTAACCCAGCCCTAGGCCCGAAGGTCGCCGACCACCAAATGCGCATTGGCAACGAATACGTTCGACCTGGCAACCGCGGAGGTGCCGTAGAGCAGGTTAAAGCAGCCGATGACTGCCAGCATCACCGAGGCGAACACGACAAGGCCATAGCCCTCGCGTTCGACGCGGCGTCCGCTTCTGCCTGTCTTGATGGTTGACGATGTCATTATGGCCTCCTATTCCATGAACGACGGAGCCGTCACGGGTCCGCCCGGTCCTGCTCAGCCCCCTTTTCAGCACGCCGACCACCCGTGGAAGCGACGCGTCGCAAAACGCTACCGGCGGGCCCACGGCCTCACCTCAACAGTCGCCCGGCGGAAGTTATTAGTAGGGTCAGAGATCCTTGACGTGCACGGCCAATCGGCCACCATGCCAGCTTTCCCGGCCCTCCGCCAGGATGGGTTCACCAGATGGCGCCATAATTCACCCTCCAGGGGTGAGGAATTTCTGGCGGGCCAAGGGCAGAATTGGATCTCGTCACATCATTAGCCGCACCAGGACCAGCGCAGGGAAGGTCTCCGCAGGATTTTCGGCACGGCGTTGAGGAAAGCCGCGCGGTAGCCAGCAGCCGATTCGGCATGACAAACGAGACGGGCCAACGAAGAGGATACGCCGATGCCAAGACGGGATAGCGCCCGCCATCCGGCCGCTGGGACCGCCGGGACGGTCGCGCAGCGGCTGGCTGACGGCCTCGAGCGGCGCGGCGGGCCGGCCCGCCGCCGGGCAGCCGGAACGCTGCGTGAGCTAGGTGCCGTGGACCGGGCGATCTACTCGGTGATAGCGACCACCCCCACCCCTTCACTCGACGAACCGCTGCGGCGGCTCTCGAACGCCGCCAATAACTCCGGTCTTTGGCTGGCCATCGCCGGGCTCGGCGTCGCGGGGGGCAGAGCAGGCCTACGCCGCGGTCCGGGGAACCGTGGCCATCGGCGCCACGTCGGCGCTGGTAAATCTGGCGGTGAAGTCGGCCTGGTCCCGCCAGCGGCCGGACCGGGCCAGGCGCCGGGGTCCCGTTCCGGCGGCACGTGCGGATGCCGACATCCACGTCGTTCCCGTCTGGTCATGCGGCGTCGGGTTTCGCCTTCGCCGCGGCCATCGGCCGGGATCAGCCCTGGCTGGGGTTGGCCCTCCGGTTCCTTGCGACGGCCGTAGCGTATTCCCGGGTACACACCGGAGTGCACTACCCGAGCGACGCCGTGGTCGGCGCGTTGATCAGCGAGGCCACGGGGCAGGCCGTGGCCGGCCTGATGGACCGGCTGCCGCCGACACGAAGGCCCGCCCGATCCGGTCCCGGCGAGCAGCGTGAACTGCCAGATGGGGCAAGCGCGGAACCGGATGGGGCAAGCGCGGAAGATGCACCAGGCTGATCCCGCGAACTTTATCCGGTTCGTGGGTACTTGCCGGGCCCTCTAGAACGGTGTCGGGATGTGGCGTCGTGGCAGCATGTCGGGCTCCACGTAGCCGCCGGCCCTTTGCCGCTTGGGCAGGTTGATGTCCTGGTGGGCGAGCGGCTTGTAGGGGACCTGGCCGAGCAGGTGGCTGATGATGTTGAGGCGGCCGCGCTTCTTGTCGTCGGTGTGCGCGATGTACCAGGGCGCCCACGCGGTGTCGGTGGCGGCGAACATCGCATCCCGGGCCCGGGAATAGTCATACCAGCGGCTGTAGGACTTCAGGTCCATCTCCGAGAGCTTCCAGATCTTCCGCGGGTCGTTGATACGGCTCTCCAGGCGCCGGGTCTGCTCGCCGGGGCTGACCTCGAGCCAGTACTTCAGCAGCAGGATCCCCTCATCGGTCATGGCCTTCTCGACCCCCGGCACCAGCCCCAGGAACCGCTCGGTCTCCTCCGGCGTGCAAAAGCCCATCACCGGCTCGACGCCCGCGCGGTTGTACCAGCTGCGGTCGAAGATCACGACCTCGCCGGCGGCCGGGAAGTACGGGAGGTACCGCTGGACGTACATCTGCGACTTCTCGCGCTCGGTCGGGGCGGACAGGGCCACGACCCGGAACACCCGCGGGCTCACCCGCTCGGTGATCCGCTTGATCGTGCCTCCCTTCCCGGCGGTGTCCCGGCCCTCGAACACGATGCAGATCTTGGCTCCCGACGCCTTCACCCACTCCTGCATCGCCACCAGCTCACCGTGCAGCGCCCTCATCTCCCGTTCGTACTCCTTGCGCTTCATCTTCGGCGGCGGGCCGTCCGCGGCCTCCCGACCCGCGTCTGCCGACGGCACCTCGGCTTGCGCGCCGTGCCGGTTATGTGCGTGCTTTTTCTTGGCCATATCTCCGCCTCCGACTATTGCGGTACCTGGATGGGGTGAGCCCGCGACCGGGCCCGGCCGGCGAGATGCCGTAGCCTGGTCCAGTTCACCGGGGATTTTGGCCGGGGGATGCCCGGACGGTCTCGCGGTACCCAGACGCGCAGCGCGCCCGGGGAGACGGCACAGGTCACCGGCGTGGACAGCAGTACCGACTCGCCGTCGATGCCGACCGGGATCCGCGGCACGTCGGCGGTGACCTCGATCGTCTTGGCGGTTAGCACGGTCAGCCCGGTGGCCCGCCGGCCGCGCAGCAGGTCCACGGCCTGCCGGGCTGTGCTGACGTTGACGCCGACCACGCCCAGCACCCCTCGGTCCAGCCGCGCCCGGCGGCCCAGCCCGGCCAGGTCACCCGTCCCGTACGGGTTGTTGGCCACCAGCAGCGCCTGCGGCGTCTCGATCTGCGTGCCGTTGACCCGCGCGGTCAGCCGCGCGCCGCCGTGGCCCTGCAGTAGGTCCGGGAGCATGTCCAGCGTGGTGCCCATCTTGTCGGCGCGGTAGGCCGGGGTCTCGACCACCTCGGCGTAGGCGCCGAAGGACGCGTTGTTGACGAAGGTCTGCCCGTTGATCAGCCCCAGGTCGACCCGCAACTCCACGCCGTCGGACAAGGCGGCCAGGCACGCTGAGGGGTCCTCACGGTCCAGTCCCAGGTCCAGGGCGAAATGGTTGCGGGTGCCCGCGCTGATCACCAGGAACGGCAGCCCGTGCTCGGCGGCGATCCCGGCCACCAGGGCCTGGGTGCCGTCCCCGCCCGCCACCCCCAGCAGGTCGGCGCCGCCGGTTACGGCCTTGCGTGCTATCTCGGCGACGTCGACATGCCCGGGCCCGCCGAGCAGGAACACCTCCGCGCCCAGGTCCTCGGCCCTACGGGCCAGGCCGAACTTCTCGACCTTCCCGCCCCCGGACTTGGGGTTCATGATCAAATACGGGTGCCGGGCCGGCGGCTGCGCCGGGTGCTCGGGCATCCGCCAGTCCCCCTGGTCCCCGGCCAGCGCCAGCCGTGCGGTCACGCCTGCCAGCAGCCACGCTGCGGCCGACACGATGGCCACCAGCAGCAGGTTCCGGAAGGAAAACACGACGATCACCGCGACCGGCGCCAGGACGAGCACCGCCAGCGACAGCCACCGCCACACCCCACGTCGGGCCAGGAAGAAGAACGCGGCGGCCAGGCTCACGGCGGCACCCGCCAGGGCCACCACGAGCATTGTGATGCTCTTCAGCCCGGCGAAAGACACCAGGACGGCGATCGCGAGGCCGACCAGCACGAAACTCAGGCGCGCGAGCCAGCGCTGCCCGCGCGTGTCTTGGCGGCCCGTTTCCGGTATCACGGCTATCCGAGGGTGGCGACGAGGATGGCCTTGATGGTGTGCAGGCGGTTCTCGGCCTGGTCGAAGACGATGCTGGCGGGTGAGGAGAGGACATCGCCGGTGACTTCGAGGCCTGAGGCCATGCCGGTGAGCTCCATGATCTCGCGTCCCACGGTGGTGTTCGGGTCGCGGAACGCGGGAAGGCAGTGCATGAACCTGACGGCGGGGTTGGCGGCCTTGGCCCGGGCCACCCACAGCACATCGTCGAACAGCCGTTCCCCGGCGTTCGACGGCGTCAGCCGGGTGTGCTCCAGGCCCGGCCGGTGAACCATGATCTTACGCAGCTTCCCCGCCTCGGAGTGCACTCCGAACGGCATAGCGATCACCTCTTACCTGGCCTTTGTTTCGGCCTTTTCCTTTGATCCTGCTGCTGACGTCTCTTGGGACATTGACATCGCATCACGTGCTGCCTTGGATGGCTGGCCCGGCTTCGGGCTCCGTGCTTTGGGTGGCCTTTCGTTGCCGTGAGAGTTGCAGGGCCTTGTCCACCCCGACGACCGCGGGGGCGAGGAGCGACAGGGCGAGCACGACCAGCCACTGCCGTCCGCTGAGCGACTCGGTGTCGAGCAGGCGCTGGAGCATGTTCAGTTCGACGGCGGCCCAGGTGAGGATCCAGCCGAGGATGATCCAGCCCATGAAGGGGAATACCGGGGAGGACCACGGGGCCTGGCGTTCGCGGCGCATGATCAGGCCGATGTTGACTGCGCTGAACGAGACGATGGCGAAGGCCATGGTCATGTTGACCGATGGATGGGTGGTGCTGGGCTTGCCGGGTCCCCACTCGAGCACGGCCAGGGCGGTGGCGGCGAGAACGAACCCGGTGGCGAACCAGCGGATGACCTGGGGCCGGTTGACGATCTTGGTTCCGGGCTTGCGTGGTGGCCGCTGCATGACCCCGGGGTCGGGGACGTCGACGATGAACCCGATGACCACGGTGATGACGACGAAGAACTTGCAGAACAGCAGCTGGAGGGGGAACAGGGCGACGCCGTGGTTGATGTTGAGGATGGTGGCGTAGACCATCAGCTGCAGGACCGAGGACAAGATGGTCAGCTGCATCCGGATGTAGGTGGAGATCCGGCGGTAGATGTCGCGGCCGAGGTCGACGGCCTTGACCAGGGTGGCGAAGTTGTCGTCGGTCAGCACGATCTTGGCCGCCTGCTTGGTTACCTCCGAGCCGCTGCCCATGGCCACGCCGATGTCGGCCTGCTTGAGCGCGGCGGCGTCGTTGACGGCGTCACCGGTCATCGCGACCACGTCGCCGGATTGCTGCATGAGCTTGGCCAGGCGCAGCTTGTCCTCGGGTGCCACCCGGCCGAACACGTGCAGCCGGGGAAGCCGGCTGATTACCTCGGCATCGGGGAGGTGCTGCAGCTCGGTGCCGGTGATCACGCCGGGCCCGAGGCCGAGCTCGTCGGCGATCGCCCGCGCGGTCACGGTGTGGTCGCCGGTGATCATCCGCACGTCGATCCCGGCCGCGAGGGCGGCGTGAACCGCGTCCCTGGCCTCGGTGCGCAGCGGATCCATGATCCCGACCAGCGCGACGAAGACCAGGTCGGCGACGGCGGCCATCGGGTCGGCCAGCGCCGCGGTCATCGCCTGGTCGTCGAGGTCCCGGACGGCGAACGCGAGCACCCGGAGGCCGCGCTCGGACAGCTGGCGGTTGGCGGCCAGGATCTCGTCCCGGACGGTGGCGACCGGCGCCTGCTGGCCATGCCACAGCGCGTAAGCGCAGCGCTCCAGTACCACGTCGGGCGCGCCCTTCACGCTCTCGAAGTGCGGCTGGGTCAAGATCCCGCCGGCCAGCCAGTCCGGGCGGTCGTGGAAGGTGGCCATGAACTTGTACTCGGAGTCGAACGGCACCTCGGCCCGGCGCGGCAGGGTTTCCCGGGTCTGCTCGGCGTCGGCGCCCATCTTCGCGGCGAGCACCACGAAGGCCGCCTCGGTCGGATCGCCGATGACCGACCCGTCGTCGGCGACGGTGGCGTCGGTGCACAGCACCAGGCCCAGGGCCAGGCGGTGGAAGTCCGGCGTCTCCCCTCCGGCCACCCCGAGGATCGCGCCGGTCTTCTGATAGCCCGGGCCTTCGATCTTGAACCAGTCACCGCCGCCCAGCATGGTGGTCGCGGTCATCGCGTTCAGCGTCAGGGTGCCGGTCTTATCGGAGTTGATGACGGTCGTCCCGCCCAGGGTCTCCACGTCCGACAGCGACTTGACCACCGCCTTGGCCTCCACCAGGCGGCGCGCCCCCGACGACAGCATGGCCTGCACGAAGGTCGGCAGCCCGGTCGGGATGGCCGCGATCGCGGTCGATATGCACAGCAGCACCAGGGTCGTGGTGTCCTGGCCCCGCACCAGGCCGAAGATCGCGATCACCGCCACGGCCAGGAAGGCGAGCAGCCCGAACACCTTGGTCATGCCGTCGAGTTCCCGCTGCAGCGGCGAGCGCGTGCGCTTCGTGGCCGTGACCAGGCCGGCGATCCGGCCTATCTCGGTCGCCTCACCGGTCGCGGTCACCACGAACGTGGCCGTGCCCCGGGTGACCTGGGTGTTCTGGAACACCAGGTTCGTGCGGTCGCCGAGCGCGACCTCCCCCTCGGGAAGGGCCACCCGGTCCTTGGGTATCGGGGCGCTCTCGCCGGTGAGCGCGGCCTCCTGCACTTCCAAGGTGGCGGAAGTGAGGATCCGGCCGTCCGCCGGGACGACGTCACCGGCCTCGAGCAGCACGACGTCACCGGGCACGAGCTGGGTGGATTCGAGCTCCTCGACCTGGCCGGATCGCCGCACCCGGGCCTGGGGCACCTGGAGCTTCGCCAGCGCCTCGACGCTGGCCCGGGCCTTCAGTTCCTGGGCCGAGCCCATGACGACGTTGAACGTCACCAGCCCCAGCACCACGATGCCCGTGGCCACCTGCGCGATGGCGAAGCTGGCCACGCAGACGATCAGCAGCATGATGTTCATCGGGTTGGCCAGCTGACCCCGCGCCACCACCCACATGCTCGGCGGCGGCTCGGTCGGCAGCTCGTTCGGCCCGTACTCGGCCAGCCGCTCCGTTACGTCGCCGGAGGCCAGCCCCCGGTCCGGGTCGACGTTCATCGCCCGGGCCGCTTCCCCCGCGGACAGGGCGTACCAGGGGACGTGCTCGCCGGGAGGCTTGGCCGTAGTGGTGGTCATCGTAGCTCCTCAGTGACCTAGTGCCCAACCTGGACATGCGCGGGACTGGTGGGGTGGCTCCGTTTCCACCCGTAGTCCAGGCCGACGCTCCGACCCGTCCTGCCGGAACGTCCATCCCTTGTCGGCCGCCAGCTTGTCGGCGGCGTCTTTGGGGTAGAGCGGGCCGGCGAACTTCGCCGGGCTGGCGAACGCCGGGTCGCCTGGATTCACCACGACCATGGTGAGCAGGGTCGCCACCTGGCTCTCCGGCGGCAGCAGGCTCCTCAGTTCCTGCTGGATCAGATAGCCGATCATGCCTGGGTGCCCGCGTCCAGGGATGTCCAGCGGATAGGGCTCGGCCCCGGTGTACGACTCCGCCTGCAGCGCCAGCAGGCCGACCTGCGGTCCGTTGCCATGCACCACCACGATGCTGTGCCCGGCAGCCAGCGGAGCTGTCGTCTCCGCCGCGATCCGGACGTTCCGCTGCTGCACCTCGGTGGTCATCGGGTCACCGCGCCGCAGCAGCGCATTGCCGCCCAGCGCGATCACGATCCGCATAGCCAACCTCCTCGCTCAGTGGTCTGGCGAGTCTCCGGCTGGGCAGCGCGGACGCTGACCGGTTCATGCTCCGCTCGGGCCCGGGCCGTTTTCCTAGATCCTGTCCGGGCGATCTGATGAATTCCTCACCCGATCAAGGGTGATTCCCGCGGCCGGATTTCGCGCACGCTCAGAGCAGGCACAGGTTGACCGCCCGCTCGAGGGCTTGAGAGCGTGAGGTCACCCCGACCGCCGACAGGTGTTCCCGCGCTGCAGGCTGGTCGTCAGCGGCCAGGGCGATCCTGGCCAGCAGCAGTTCGCGGCGGACGACGGGAAGCCTGCCAGTCAGCTTGGCCGGTGAACGCAGGTCGCCGAGCGACAGGCGCAGTAGTGCCTCCTGCTCATCGACCCGGGCCAGCAGCGCCGAGCTCGCATCGGCCAGGACCAGCCGCGCCGATGGCCCGACAGGCTGGCTGTAAAGGGTCCCATCGATTCTTACCTGGGAGGTCGAGATGACGTTGACCGACCACAAGACCATGGAGACCCCGCGGCCTGACCCAGCCGGCACCGGTACCCCCTGCCGGTGACTGCTGCAACCAAGGTGGTCGGTGCCGCGGTTGCCGGGTTGCCGCCGCTCTCAGATTTCGGTGGCGGCTTGAGCCCTGCCGTCTTTGACGGCGGCCTGAAAGGCGGCGTAGTCGCGCTCGTTCTGGTCGGCGTAGGTTTCGGCGAAATCCGCGATCGCCTGGGCGAACCTGGCGGAGCCGCCGAGGTAGGCGGCCAGCGCGATGCGGTCACCGGAGCGGGCGTGGGCCCGGGCCAGGGTCCACCCGCACAGCTGGGCGTAGACGGTCATGCCTGAAGGGATCATCAGCTCGATCGGCAAGGAGAACTTCCAGTCCCGCAGCTGGCGGACGTAAAAATCGCGGTCCACCCCGTCGGGGGCGGGGACGCGGGTCCAGCCGAGGAAGATGTCGCTCTGGGCCTGCATCAGGTGCTGCCCCGCGACGACGCGCTCGCCCTGGTTGCTGTACCGGCTGCGCCCGCAGTACTCCGCCAGCACTGACGGCTGGGCCTCCTTGGCCTGCAGGAACAACGGTTCGGCTCCGTCGGCGGCGTCCATCAGCAACACCCAGGCCCGGGTGCCGACGCTGCCCACCCCGACCACCTTGCGGGCCACCTGCACCAAGGCGAACTGTTCCAGCAGGTGCCGCCGGTCGGACTGCAGGGTGCGCCGGTATTTGCCTAGCACCGAGAGGAGCAGCTCGTAGATCGCATCTGCCTGTACGTCGGCGAAAACCTCCTCGATCGGGACGATCATGGGGGGATCGCTGATGATCCGCCGCTGCCCGTCCACCACCGTAGTCAGCTTGTCCAGCGCCTGGGTGCTGTCCCGGGTATGGGCCTTGGCCAGCAGCTTCTCGGCGAGCTTGAACCTTTCCGGTTTCATCTGAGAGCGGAACTGGCTCAGGACCGGCTCGATGTCCAGGTGCGCGTACCAGACCTCCAGGAACGGCTGCTGCGCGAAGCCGCGCATCGCCGTCCGGTACCCTTCCGCCGCCGCGAGGATGATCTTGCGGCGAGCCCTGGCCGCGAACTCGTTGTCCCGTCCGGCCACCGCCAGGCTCGCGGCCAGCCGCTTGACATCCCATTCGAAGGGGCCCGGCAGGGTCTCGTCGAAGTCGTTGACGTCGAACACCAGGTTGCGCTCGGGCGAGGCGAACGCGCCGAAATTCGACAGGTGGGCATCCCCGCACAGCTGCACCCGCAGCCCCGAGGCGGCCGTGCCCGCCAGGTCCGCCGTCATCGGCAGCGCCGCCCCGCGGTAGTACGTGAACGGCGACACTAGCATCCGCCCGTGCCGGACCGGCACCAGCTCCGGCACCCGCGTCTTGGCCTGACCCAGCAGGAGCCCCACCGGATCCCGCTTCCCGCCCGGGGCGAACTCCGCATGCGACTCCAGCGGGGCCGCCGCCCGGGCGTCCTTTCCCCGGGCAACCCGGTCCGCGCGGCTGAGATGCTCCGCCGCCGCGGCACGCGCCGGACCCCCGCCAGATGCCCGCGCGCCAGGCCTTCCAGCCGCGTCCTCGGTCCTCGGTGTCATGGCCGCTCCCTCCGAGCTCAACGGGTAAAATTACGTGCCAGACCGCCTAGGTTCGAGACGCTGCGGACAGGCCGGAGATGCCACGCTGGTCGGCGTCGGGAAGCTGGACCGGACGCCCTTGCAGACGAGGTCAGCATGTCCCGCTGCCGAACAGCAGCAGAACGGGGCACCCAGTTGAGGATGCCCGAATGCGCTCCGACCAGTGCCCGCAGCGGGATCATGGCCACCGTGGTGGTCGCGAAGCCTGGGTTTAAGGACTGACCAGGCAGCGACGGCACTGGCCCTCCCCAGGTAGGTCCCACACTGATCCAGGCTGCCTGGCCGCCCCGGCAAATGTCGTCACCCTGACCGGGGTGATCCGCCACCTGATCTGGGCCAGGCGGACTGCGCCGCGATCGGCACCGTCGACTTGCGCTGCCCGCCGGTCAGCGGCCCGCGCACGCATAGCTCATCAGCCGCTGCTTGTGTACCCGACAAGAAGCGATGACGTGCGGCGCACCCGGTGTCCGCAGGGCACCGTGCCTGCTAGTTAGCTTTTCGTGACGTGAACACTTTGCCCAGCGCCTCGAAGCTCGCGGGGCGTCGCGCAGGCTCAGCGCTCCCTGCGAGGTCGTAGGCGAGCCGCCTGAACTCGTCGCGGAAGGTCTTGGCATTGGCGAAGATCAGCGGGGCGTCGAACCGGTAGATGACCAGGGCAGGTGCCGGGCGTCGGGATAGGAGTGCACGTCGTGGTAACCCTCTTGCCCTTCCACGCGCCCGAGTTCGGTTTGGTTAGGGCACCATGCGCGGCGGAAGCAGTGACGCCAGCGCGACCGCCCGCTTCCCGTCGCCCTTCGCGGCGAGCAGCGGCAGCCCGCACCAAGTCCTTGACGAGCCACTTACGGTGGTAGGACGTAACCGCCTGCAGCCCGGGCATCAAGCGGAACATGGACACCACACCCCGACCGTGGTCAGACGCCGCAAGGCAAGCCTCACGCCCGGTCACCCGCGGGCGCTTCACCCGCGCACGGGCGAAGCGGCGACTGACGGAGCCACTCTGCATAAGACCTGCAGTTGTCCGCGCCGGGTTCTACCCCACCCGGCAGGGCCTCGGCGAACATGAGCGCGGCAGCGGCTTCGAGTTCGCCCCGGAGCACCCCAGGTGGGTGATGAGCCCGGACGCCCGTGGAGGCGGCTGGCAGTCGGCGAGACCGCCGTGCTGTTCAACACCACCACCGACTTCGCCTGTCACGTTAGACCGAACATCCTTGATAACGGAGAGGAAGTGGGAGGCGCGTGGGCATTTGGTTCGTGAGCAGGAGGTCGCCGGGCGGGCTCCGGTCGTTCGATCCTCTCCGTATCGCAGACCTGGAATACCGGATGTGGGTGGGTTATTACCTGCGCCGCTGGACCCACGTGCTGGCGGCTGCGGTCAGGCTCCTTCAGCTGGGCTTCGGTACGGATTTGGTGCGGATCTTGCAGGCCGCCTGGCTGATGCTACGCGCCATCCAGTTGTGGGCGCCCTTCCCGGACAACGACCCCGACGGTGCCCAGGCCCGCATGCGCGAGCTCTACGAGCTGGTCAGGCTTCGCTTCGGCGAACCCCCGGACCCGGCACGGGCCGCCGCCCTGGAGATCGACTGGTGGCGGGCGCACCGGGAGCGTCAGTATTCGGCTGATCCAGCGGGAACGAGCGACGAGCTGCTCGAGTCGGTGATCGGCCTGTACTGCTACTTGTTCGGCGAGACCGAGGCCGCGGTCAGGCCAGCCGCCATACACCGCGTGCGGGCGATGGACCTGTCCGATCGGTGGGTGCGTGAGGGCTGCCTACCCGACAGCCTGCTGCTTGCTTACGAGCGCGCAGCGCTGGTCAGTGCTTATGCCGCGCTGCTCGCCGGCATCCACCACGAGGAACACTGATGAGCGCAGGACCAGCCGACCAGGCCGCTCGACATCACCGGTAGGGCGGCACGCGCTCTGGCAGGGTCAGGTGGTGGCGCTGTCAGGTAGAGGGGATGCCGAGCAGCAGTGCCCCGGCCAGGAGGAACGGCGTCCAGTAGACGCAGAAGCTGCGGCCGGTATTGCGCGAGTACCAGTTGCAGTCCGGGTCGCGGACCTTGGCCGCAGCGAGCGCGGCGCAGCCGGTCTGGGGCTGCTGTGAATCACCCTTGGTTGGGTGACGAACTCATCAGATCGCCCGGCCAGCATCGAGGAGTCGGGCCCGAGCGGGAGCAGACTAGGTCGTCGCCCGCTCGTTCCGGTCGGCAGACTCGGCCAGATCACCGAGCGGGGAGGCTGGCTGTGAGAATCGTGATCGCGCTGGGCAGTAATGGCTGCTTAGGCGCAGTGATCCGATGACCATGCAGGTGCAGCGCCGCAACGTCAGGATCGCCGCCGCGGCGATCGCGTCGCCGGCTGCCGGGCACAGCATCGTGGGCGTGCACGTCAACGGCCCGCAGGTCGGCCTGCTGTCGCTGCAGGCCGAGGCGTACAAGGGCGCCGCTAGCAAGCTGACGGCCGAGAAGGGCTGGGCGTTCCGGCAGGACTGGTCGGCCTGGCGCCGGGTGGTCCCCTCGCCGGAGCCGGCACATCCTGGGGATCCAGCCGGTTACCTGGCTGCTGGAGCGGGGAGCCGTAGTCATCTGCACGGGAGGCAGGGGCATCCCGACGGTGAACCCGTCGTCAGCTCCCGGCGCTCTGATGGGCGGCGCGGTATCTCCCCCGTGGGTCTGTGACACTATGAGCGTTGCCGACCTGGCCATAATCGCCGCGCTGATCTTCGGGTGGGGCACGTTGTCGGCCAGGCTGGAACGGTTTGACGTCACCGCGCCGATCACCTTCGTGCTTGCCGGGCTGCTGCTCACCCACGGGCCGCTGGCTGTCCTGGGCGTCGCGCCCAGCAACGAACTCATCAAGGAACTGGCCGAGTTCACCCTCGCCCTGGTGCTGTTCTCTGACGCGTCCCGGGTCGGGCTGCACGAGCTGCGGGTGGATGCGGGCCTGTATGCCCGGTTGCTCGGGGTTGCGCTGCCGCTGACGATCGGCCTGGGAACCTTGCTGGCGTTCGCGCTCGCCGACGCCAACATCTGGCTGGCGCTGCTGATAGGGGCGGCGCTAGCCCCGACCGACGCGGCCCTGGGCGCGGGCATGATGGCCAACCCGGCGGTGCCGGCGAGGATTCGCCGGCTGGTCAATGTCGAAAGCGGACTCAACGACGGGATCGCCACGCCATTCGTGTCGGTCGCACTGGCGGGAGCGGTCACGGGAGGCCAGGTCGCCGAGCACGGTCCCGCCGCGGCGGTGGCCGAGCTGGCTGTGGGCATTCTGGTCGGTGTGGCCGCGGGTGGGGCCGGCGGTCTACTGGTGAATGCCGCACGCCGACATGGCTGGGCTGCTGATGGCTTCGCCGGCGCGGCAGTGCTCGGTCTGGCGGTATGTGCCTACGCGTCGGCGGTGGCGGTGCACGGCAACGGGTTCATCGCCGCCTTCGTCGGCGGGCTCGCGTTCGGCACCACCGGCGGCCGGCGCGGCGAGCCGCTGGTGCCGTTCGTAGAGGAAACTGGCGCACTGGTGTCCGTGCTGGTCTGGCTCGCGTTCGGCGCTGTCGCGCTGATACCCGCGATCAAGACCCTGACCTGGCCGATGGTGCTGTATGCAGTCCTCAGCCTCACGATAGTCCGGATGGCGCCGGTCGTGGTCGCGCTCATCGGCGCACGGCTCGGCTGGGCGACGGTCGTCCTGGTGGCCTGGTTCGGTCCCCGGGGCCTGGCATCGGTGGTATTCGCATTGCTCGCGCTGGAGGAACTGGGAGGCCACACTGCAGATCGCGCTGTCGCTGTCATCGCCATCACTGTGCTGCTCAGCGTCGTCGCACACGGCGCCACGGCCGAACCGCTGGCTGCCCGGTACGCGAAACTGCTTGCCCATCGCGCCGCCACAAGCCCCGGCGCCCTGATGCCCGACATGCCAGATCGAAGGCTCATCCGGCGGAGCTCACCCCCTCAAGGGTGACACCCCAGGGCAAAGACGGTGCTGAACTTAAGCATCGACGCCAACCAGGATGAGCAGAACTATGAGAAGTTGGTCGAGGCGGTCAGATCCGGACGCCGAGACGGTCGAAGGTGCCTGAGCACCTCCCGATCACGCCGCCCACCGGGCCGTCAGTGCCCTCGGTCATCGAGGGACTGAGCACCGTCGAGGTGCGATGGATCCTGCCCGGCCAGCTGGATGCTGCGGTCGCCGGATGGTTCGGGCGGTTCCCCGCCGGTCTGGACTCGCGCGAGGACGTCTACTTCATCCAACCGGTCCTGCGCGGGCTGTCCGTGAAGATCCGCGCGGGCCACCTGCTGGAGGTGAAGCAGTACCACGGCAGCCCGGGAATCCTTGAGGCTGCGGGTCGCGCCCGCGGCCGCATCGAGTCCTGGCGGAAGTGGTCGTTTCCGTTCGGGCCGCTCGGCCCGGACAGAGCCGGGTCGCCCGGCTGGACGGTGGTGCACAAGAGACGGTGGATGAGCCGATTCCGGCTGGTCGGCGGGCAGCTCATGGCAGACGTCGCGGAGCGGGCCACGGGTTCGGAATGCGGGGTGGAACTCACCGAAGTCCGCTCGGGCGGTGAGACCTGGTGGTCCCTGGGATTCGAGGCGACCGGTCCGGCCGACTCGCTGCGCAGCACGCTGGAGGGCGCCGCCGCGCAGATGTTCGCCAAGGCTCCGCCCGGCGATGTGGAACTTGACATGAGCCACTGCCAGTCCTTCATCGAATGGCTGTCCCGGCGTCCGCTATCTCGCGGGGGAGAGAGACGACAGCCCCTCGGCTAGATGGGTCCACTTAGCGGTGGGACGTCTCGTGCGCGTCGGCTGGGGCCGCGAGACCAGCATCGACAGGCAGTTCCAGGATCAGGTGCGCCGACCGGCCCCCATGAGGAAATGGACCGGCGGCGCGGTCTCAGCTCAGCCGAGGCGGCCTCGCGGGCCGGGCGGTTCGGCCCGAACGAGTTCGCCGTGGGCGAGGTAGAGCCTTGCTGGCATGCCTTCCTTCGCCAATACCCGCGATCCGATGCAGATCGCGCTGCCGGCCGCCGGTGCCGGCAGCCTCTACCGCCAGCCCCGGCCGGACGGGTGGCGATCCGGCTTCTCCGCGATCGCCGTGAAGCTCACCCCGAACCGGGTGAGGTGCCGGGGCCGCCGTCATCTGATGATCAGGCTGAAGCCAGGACATGCGTGCCGGGCGCTGGTTGGCTCGGCGTCTTACCACCAGAAGAATCGCACGATGCTCGCCGCGGTTGGCGGGCGCCGACCATGAGCCTGGCTTCCTGGTGCAAGAGGCGGTGAGTAACGATGAGGTTCCCATGGCGCAGGGCTGCAGCGGCCGGGAAGGCGACTGACGGCGGGGCTGACTGGTTCGGGCCGCCTCGGCTTGCCGAGCGAAGCTGCTGCTGCTCGGCCAGACCCGTCGTCATGGTGCTGATCCCGCCCGCATCCGCGCGTCCGCATCCAGTTGACCTCCTGCTGTGCGGTCACCACTACCTGTCAGCCAAAGCCGCCCTGGCCCTAGTCGGTGCGGTCGTCATGGACGAGACCGGCGCGATCGTAGACCCGGCGCCAGTGAGCCAGGAAAGGTGCGATTCCACGCCTGCCCGCACCGCCCCGGGATCGTGAACCGGCGCATGATGCAGGACCGCGTCGGCCCGCGCGCTGAGCGGCACCGGCATCCGGATCTGTCATCGCCGGCCTTCTCAGCAAGGAGGATCTATCATGTCCCATCCGCCTGCGAGCACCGAGCCGGTCTCCGCCGACTCGGAGCCGCCCCCCGCTAATGTATCCGCACGCAGCGGCAAAGGGAATCGGGACGCCGGGGCCCGGACAATGGCGCTGGCCGTTCGCGAGCTGGTCGGTATGTTCATCGGCATGTGCATCGCCGACCGCATCGGCAATGCCGCGAGAAAACGGATGGACCGCTGGTCACCTCGCTACTTATGCTTCTTTGGCCGGGCGACTCTCCGCTCGCCGCGCGGCGGATCTGGCGGCTGCTCCAGCTAGCTCTGTTCGGTTCTGCACCCACTGCCGACCAAGCGCACCACCCTCAACAAGTCGCGTAACCCGGGCGCCTACGGTCCGCGCTAGCGCGCTCTCTGAACACCCCGGCAGGGCTTCCCAGCACCATCGGGCTTCACTGGTCAGTCCGCATGACCCGCATTGGCCGGCTGACCGCGAAGTGATCTCACTCCCGCGAGGATGAGAGGGGAGGAACGACCGTGGTGCTTAACCTTATTCTTATCGGCTTGGCGGTAGCACTTGATCCGCTGCCTCTGACAGCATTCATGGTAGTGCTGCCTTCGGAGCGCGGCCTGAGAAAGGGCGCGGCGTTCGTGTTCGGGTGGCTGGCGTCCCTGGCCATCGTGATCACGGCCACGGTGCTCGCGACCGGCAATAACCCGCCTAAGCCGAGCACGGTCCCCTCACTGGCGTCGCTGGCGGTGCGGATTGCGATCGGAACCTTCCTTGTCGGCATCGCGATCCGGCAGCGTCGGCGGATCGGACGCACCAAGAGGCCGAAGAAGGTGCCGAAGTGGCAGGAGCACGTCGACAAGATGTCTCCGTGGTTCGCAATGGCCCTTGCCCCTGCCCTTCAGCCTTGGGCTCTGATAGGCGCAGGGGCTGCAAACGTCGTGGAGGCCAAGCTGTCTGACTGGGAGAGCTACATTGCGCTGTTCGGGTTCTGTGTCCTGGCCTCGGCGTCCTACATCGCCATGGAGATCTACGCCGGTTTCAGGCCCGACCAGAGCCAGGCGTTCCTGGCCAGGTTCAGGACCTGGATGGAAACCCACACCGACCAGGCGATCATCTTGGGGAGCTTTATCTTTGGCTTCTGGCTCATCGCAAACAGCATCAACCTGATCGTCACCTGAGACCGCAGATTTAAGCGAGTACATCACAGATCAGTTGACCAGGCCATTCGGTCCGCTTGGGCTCCTGCCAGGTTCTCGTGGCTGCCATAGGCGCACAGCCCGGGAGCACGACAACATCCACGGCGATGGCCGCGTATGCCTCGAGTAGTGTGGTTGATGCCGATGTCACGTCATGCCTCCAGCGCAGCCCGCTGCGCGGGCCTCAATCGCGGCTACGACATGCACCGCAGAGCGGTCTCAGAGCAGGCGTAGGTCGACCGCCCGCTCGAGGGCTTCCGACCGGGACGCTACGCCGAGCTTCTGGTAGATCGACTTGAGGTGGCTTTTCACCGTGTTGCGGGAAACGTAGAGAGTGCCAGCGATCTGCAGGTAGGTGCTGGTCGGCAGAAGCCTGAGGACGCGCCGTTCGGCCACCGTCAAGGGTTCGGCGAGCACCCGGCGTGACCGGGAGGCGGCCGGCTGTATGGCGCGTACCTCTAGCGCTGCGGCGATCAGCTGCTCGGTAAATGGGTCCGTCCGGGCCCGCGCCATATCTGCCACCAGATGGCTGGTCACCTGGGGTGCGGCCGTGACTACCGTGTTGAGGAAGCCGGCGCGGCCTGCTGTTTGGATGGCGCCGCCAAGGATCCTTGCGGCCAGAGGGTCACCGCGCGCGATCGCGGCGGCGGCCAGGAGCAGCTGGCGGACCAGCGCGCGTCGCGGCGTCAGGTCACCCAGCGCCGAAGCCTGCAAGTGTTCTTGCGCGGCACGATGATCGCCGGCGGCGAGCGCGATCCTGGCCAGCAGCAGCTCGCGACGGGCTCCTGGCAGCCCGCTGGATAGCTCGGCGGGGGAGCGCAGGTCCCCGAGCGACAGCCGCAGCGATGCTTCCAGCTCATCGGCCCGCGCCAGCAGCACCGACCCGGTCCCGGCCAGGACAAGGCGCGCTGCCTCGACAGTTGCCAGCGCCTCCCGGACCTGCCCGCGGTTCGCCCAGATCCCGGCCCGGTCCAGCAGTGCCAGGAACTCAAAGCTGGGCCGCCGCCGTTCGGTCATCGATAGTGCCCGCTCAGTGAGCTGCTCCGCGGTGTCGAGGTCCCGTCGTTCCAGCGCCACGCCGGCGAGCACGCGCAAGCTATCCACGGCGAAAAAATGCTGGTCAAACCCTAGCCGCCGGGCATCCGCGTAAGCGGCCCCGGCGGCATCAGCGGCCTTGGACATGTGCCCGGCCTCAAACCATGCCAGCGCCTGGGCGCTGGGCACCAGCACCCGCCTGGCCGATTCGGCGAGCTCGGGAACTGCAAGGGCCGCTGCTGCCTCACGTTCAACCGCCTCGTAGTCTTCGAGGCACGGGTAGATACGCAGGAGAATCAACGGGATGGCGGCGGTCCATTCGTCGCTGAGCCGTGTCCGCTCCTGGACGGCCCGCGCGCCGATCGCCGTGTGCACCGCCTTATCCATCTGGCCGACGAGCGCGTGGTGGAATGTCCGCATCACCGCGAACCGGGCCGCTAGCGGCGACCCCGGCGGGATCGATGATGAGGAGCGCTCCAGCAGGTCGAGATACTGGCCGCCGCGAGCGGGGTCGCCCCACAGCAGCAGTTCGGTGGCCAGGCCCAGCAGCCGGTCAGGTGCATCGACGAGCAGCGAAGGGTCGACCGTGGTGAGATCCAGGGCGCCGGAGGGCTCCGGGTCGCGCAAGAAGGCGTTCAGGACCTGGCCGTGCATGAGGTCCAGTGCCCGGTTGGCATGCTGGGCTGCCAGGAGATGCCGGACCGCGCGCCGTGACTCGCCCGTGCACTCGAACCATTCGGCGGCCCGCATCTGGAGCGCCTGCTCGCGTGCCCGGTCCCTGGCCCTCAGCTCAGCGTGCAGCGCCTGGCGCACCAGATGGTGGTACCGGAAGCTCTGCTGTTCGTTGTCGACGGCCACCAGGAACAGGTTCGCCACGTTAATCCTGTGCAGCAGCGCCGCCGCGTCCTGCCTCTCGGTGACGGCTGCACACGCATCCGCGGTCAGTTCCTCCAGGATGGAGATGTCGAGCATGAACTGGGCGATCTCAGGCGGCTGCTGATCAAGAACTTCCGAGATGAAGTATTCGGCGATGACATGGCTGCGGACCTCCAGCGCCCGCGCAACCCGGGCCGGATCGGTGGTGCCGCGCAGGGACAACGCCGCCATCTGCAGCGCCGCGGCCCACCCCTCGGTGCGCTGATGAAGCAGTGCCAGGTCAGTGGCGGCGACCTCGACGCCGAAGTTCGCCAGCAGGCTGCCGCTTTCGGCCAAGGAAAAATGCAGGTCACGGTCGCGGAGCTCGCACAGCTCGCCCGATATCCGCAGCCGGTGCAGCCGCAACGGAGGGTCAATCCGGCTGGCCAGCACCAGCTGGGTTGTCTCGGCGGGCCAGCGCTCGACAAGATCGGTCATGGCGCCGCGGACCCCGGCCGCCGCGGCGTGGAAGTCGTCGACCACGATCGCCGACCCAGACGGCAGCCTTGCAGCATCGTTCGCGATCGACGCAGTGACGTCGGCTGACATCACACCGTCCATCGCCAGTAGGTCGGCGGCATCGCTACCGAACCCCGGTGCGAACCCTTGGGGGGCCCGGATGAACCCGGTCCAGAAACGGACCGGGTTGGCGTCGGCGCTATCGCATGACAACCAGGCGGTGGTGTCTGCTGGCCGTGCCGCCGCCCAGCTCGACAGCAGCACGCTCTTGCCCGCACCAGCCGACCCCACCACGACAGTCAGGCGCTTGCCGGCCCCCGCTGTCAGCCGGTCATGCATAGCGGGTCTTGTGACCAGCGTGTCGGGCAATGCCGTCGGCCGGAACTTCGCCAGCGCGAACCGCAAGCTCTGCGTAGCGTCGTTCCTCGTAGCTGCGGCCCCTGCCATGCCGTCCTCTCGTAGTCTGTGCTGATCCGTCAACTCCATATAAGGGGACCATGGGGCCGTGGGGGAGGGACCAAGGTCCCGCTGGTGAAGAAAAAGTCCCGAGCCACCCGCTGCGGGGTGATGCCGCAGACCAGCCGTCAGGCATGCTGACGCATAGATGAACGGCGAGCGAACTAAAAGGCTCTGGGCGCAATTCCAGTGCAATCCCAACCCTATGAGATCACTTTTATTGGAGAAGCGGGCGTGACGCCACGTGCATAATTTGACGACTGCGTGATCACCATTGGCCCGGGCACGACGACACTTCGCGCCCATCTCGGCCGGATTAAGCTGCCCTCTTCGGGCCGGTGCAGCGGATCATCGGGCTCGGACTCGAGGTGGTGCACCTGCACCTCGTGGCGCCGCTACCGGAACCATGACGATCCCCCGTGCAGCACGGCCGCGGGACACGGTTGCCGATGGTTGAGATTGCCCCGCTTTGACGGGACTGATCGTCAAAGCGGGCCAGGCTTCAGGTCGTCCGCTCAGACCGTCTGGTGCCGTCACTTCACCCCAGCGAGGGTGATGTGTCGTCGGCTCCCGAGGGAGGAGGCTGGCAGCCTGGGCGAGTGGTCTCGGGATAGCGGTGTCGTGAAGGGGCGCCGTCGCTCCGGCAGCGGAAGGGCGGAAGCCGTGGTCAGCGCGGAGCGGCTGGGGCCGGGCGAGGCGGACTCGGGTGGCGTTTCCTGGCGGCGCTGGGGCCCGTACCTCAGTGAGCGGCAGGGGGGCACGGTGCGCGAGGCGGAATTTCCCTACGCTGATCAGGCGTGGATGCTGGACGAGGAAGAGTTCCTGGGGCCGCTATTCCGCGGCGCTCTCGCCGAGAGGCTGCGCGCCCGCATTCGTGACGCGCCCAGAACGCGGCCAGCTGGCGGACGGCGGTGACGCCATGACGGGCTGGCCGGCACAGCCGGTGATCTATGAGATCAACACCGCGGTCTGGCTGGACGAGCTGTCCCGGGCAGCCGGACGGAAGGTCACCTTGGCTAGTGTGGGAGCCGCGGACTGGGATGCGGCCGTCCCGGCCGGTGTGGACGCGGTCTGGCTGATGGGGGTTTGGGGACGAAGCCCGGCCGGGCTGGCGCTGGCCAACGCCAATGCCGAGCTGCAGGCCTCGTTCGCCGACGCGCTGCCGGACCTGCGGCACACCGATGTCGTCGGGTCGCCGTACTGCGTGCGCCGCTACGTCGCCGATGCGGGCTTCGGCGGCTCCGACGCGCTCGCCGTAGCGCGGGGCGCCCTGGCTGCGCGCGGCGCGCGGCTGATCCTGGACTACGTGCCCAACCACGTCGCGCCCGATCACCCGTCGGTGACGAGCCGCCCGGAGTTGTTCGTCCGTGGCGACGTCGACGACATCAAGTCCGACCCGGGAGGCTGGATGAGCGCGGCCGGGCAGGTGCTCGCCCACGGCCGCGACCCGTACTTTCCGCCCTGGCCCGATGTGGTGCAGCTGGACGCGTTCTCCCCGGCCCTGCGCGCCGCGACGGCGGACGTGCTGACTGGCATCGCCGGGCAGTGCGACGGGATCCGCTGCGACATGGCCATGCTGATGACCAACCAGGTCTTCGCCAGGACCTGGGGAGGCCGGACCGGGCCCGCGCCGGATGCGGAGTTCTGGCCTACCGTGCTAGCCGAGCTCCATGCCCGGTACCCGGATACGGTGATGATCGCCGAGGCCTACTGGGACATGGAATGGGTGCTCCAGCAGCAGGGCTTCAACTTCTGCTACGACAAGCGGCTGTATGACCGGATCCTGAGCCAGGACGCCTCCGCCGTCCGCGGGCACCTGCGCGCGGACCTGAGCTACCAGTCCCGGCTGGTGCGCTTCCTGGAGAACCATGACGAGCCCCGCATCGCTAGCTGCCTTCCGGCTGAGGCTGAGCGAGCCACGGCGGTGGCCATCGCTACGGTGCCCGGTGCGACCTTGTGGCACGAAGGACAGTTCGAGGGCCGCAGGGTGCGGCCACCAGTCTTCCTGTCCCGCCGCCCGGACGAAGCGCCGGACCTTGAACTCGCCCGCTGGTACCGCCGCCTGCTGATCGCGGTCGACAGCCACCGGGTGCGGGCCGGCGCGTGGCGGCTGCTAGAGGCCGGCGGCTGGCCCGACAACCAGTCCTGCGCCAACCTGGCCGCCTGGTCATGGGACGGCGACTGCCGCGGTGACCGGCATGTGGTAGTGGTCAACCTCTCCGGCCAGTCGGCCCAGGCGCGGATTCCGCTGGACTGGCCGGACCTGCCTGGCCGCAGCTGGCAGCTCACCGATATCCTCGGGATGAACGTGTTCGAGCGGAATGGCGGTGAGCTGGCCAGCCCCGGGTTGTTCGTTGACCTGGGGCCGTGGCAGTTCCACCTGCTCGCCCTGCAGTGACCGTTCACGGCCGGAGTGTGATGTCTGTGTTCAGCTGGCTACCTGGTTTGCAGGCGGCCAGGTCGTACCAGCGTGCGTGGCTCGCCAAAGACGTCGTCGCCGGGATAGTGCTCACCACGCTGCTGGTCCCGCAGGGCATGGCTTACGCGGAACTGGCGGGCCTGCCCCCGATCACCGGCCTGTACACCTCGATCATGTGCCTGCTCGGCTACGCGGTAGCCGGCCCGTCACGGATCCTCGTGCTGGGCCCGGACTCCTCACTCGGGCCGATGATCGCCGCGACGATCCTGCCGCTGGCCGGCGCCGACGGTGACCCCGAGCGGGCGATCGCGCTGGCCTCGATCCTGGCGATCATGGTCGCGGGGATCATGATCGTCGCGGCGGCAGCGAAGCTCGGGTTCATCGCCGACCTGATCTCCAAGCCGACGATGATCGGCTACATGAACGGCCTGGCGCTGACCATCCTGATCGGGCAGCTGCCGAAACTGTTCGGGTTCAAGGTCAGCGCCGAGGGCCTGATCCGGGAATTCACCGGCTTCGTCGAAGGGCTGGCCAACGGCGAGGCGGTGGCCGCCGCGGCCGTGGCCGGGATCGCCGGTATCGCGCTGATCCTGGTTCTTCAGCGCTGGCTGCCGAAACTACCGGCGGTGCTGATCATGGTGGTGCTCGCCATCGCCGCCACGTCGGTCTTTCACCTGGCCGATCACGGTGTCAGCCTAGTCGGGGTGCTCCCCAAGGGGTTCCCGCCGCTCACCATCCCGTCTGTCCGGCTGGCCGATCTCGGCCCTCTGTTCGCCGGAGCATTGGGGATCGCGCTGGTGTCCCTGGCCGACACGATCTCCACCGCTTCGGCGTTCGCCGCCCGCACCGGGCAGGAGGTCCGCGGCAACGGCGAGATGATCGGCATCGGCGTGGCGAACCTGGCGGCCGGCCTGTTCCAGGGCTTCCCGGTCAGTACCAGCGGGTCGCGGACGGCAGTGGCGGAACGGTCCGGCGCCAAGACCCAGCTGACCGGGGTCACCGGGGCGGCCCTGATC
This sequence comes from uncultured Actinomycetota bacterium, assembly GCA_963749145.1. Classification (GTDB taxonomy): domain Bacteria; phylum Actinomycetota; class Actinomycetes; order Streptosporangiales; family Streptosporangiaceae; genus JASHPR01. The sequence continues at coordinate 508,006 of CAVVLN010000001.1, forward strand.
ATCTTGATGATCATCCTGGTGCCGGGCCTGTTCCGGAACCTGCCCCAGCCCGCACTGGCCGCCGTGGTGATCACCGCATCGCTGTCCCTGGCCGACATCCCGGGAACGGTGCGGCTGTGGCGGCAGCGCAAGGCGGAGTGCCTGCTGTCGATCGCGGCCTTCCTCGGCGTCGCCCTGCTCGGCGTGCTGCCCGGGATCGCGATCGCGGTCGGCCTGTCGATCCTCAACGTCTTCCGCCGGGCCTGGTGGCCCTACGACACCGAACTCGGGCGCGTGGAAGGGCTGGAAGGCTACCACGACGTGCACTCCTATCCGGAGGCGCGGCACCTGCCTGGCCTGGTGATCTACCGGTTCGACGCCCCGCTGTTCTTCGCCAACGCCAAAACGTTCCGCGATGAGGTCAGGCGGCTGGCTAACACCGAGCCGAAGCCCAGATGGATCGTGATCGCCGCGGAGCCGGTGACCGACGTGGACACCACCGCATCGGACATGCTGGAAGAACTCGACGAGATGCTGAACGCCCAGGGCATCAGCCTGGTGTTCGCCGAACTCAAGGATCCGGTGCGACGCAAGATCGAACGCTACGGTCTTACCCGCACGATCGACCCACGCCACTTCTACCCGACCATCGAGGCCGCCATCGCTGCCTTCCGCCAGGAGACCCGCACCGAATGGACCGCCCCCGACCGGGCCAACGATGACCAGACGGGACCAGGCCAAACCGGCGCCGGAACCGGCCCGCCGCGCGGCACTCCGGCATCCCCCCGCTAGCTGTATCTGGCGGCAAAAGCGCACTATCACCCGGGACGAATGATTCCCGGCGGACGGCCGCGTCCATAGCATCATCTGGGCGTCTCTGCCGACGCTGGCGCGAACGAGGCAGGTGCAAGGACCTTTGAACAGCCCGAGCAGGGATGGTCGGCGCTTCGGCCACGCCAACGGTCATGAGGCCAGTGGGCTGGCCCACGAGGTTGTCGGCTCGGCACGGATGATCGCGTTTGGCGCGAGCAACGTGGCCCCGGCCGGCGCGGTGGTGGGCGGGCTGGTCATCGTCGTTTCGTACGCCGGGTTCGCGTCTCCGCTGGTCATCATCCTCGCGTTCGCCGCGTCCCTGTGCTGCGCGACCAGCATCGCGGAGTTCGCCCGCCGGCTGCCGTCGGCTGGTTCTCTGTACACGTACAGCAGCCGCGGGCTGGGCTGGACCGGGGGTTTCCTGACCGGCTGGATGATGGTCTTCGCGTATGCGCTATACGTGCCAGCAGGCATCTCGCTGACCAGCGCGTACGCGTCGCAGCTTGTTTCCGACGTGCTGCACGTGACCATCGACGGCTGGGTGCTATTCCTGGTGATCCTGGGCGCAGCGGTCCTGGTCGCCTACCTGGGCATCAGCACCTCAGCCTCGGCCGACCTGGTCCTTGTTGCCGGGGAAGTAGGCGTGATCGCGGCGCTGGCCATCACGGTCCTGGTCAAGACCACGCCAGGGCATTACTCGGCTGCCGTCCTGTCGCCGGCATCGTCGCCGCACGGCCAGCTCACGGACATCACCAATGCGATGATCTACGGCATCACCGCATTCGCCGGCTTCGAGGCCGCCGCCGCGCTCGGCGAGGAAGCAAGAAACACGCGCCGCTCCGTCCCTGCCGCCACGATCGGCGTCGTTATGGTAACGGGCATCTTCTATCTGCTCGTCGTTGTTGCGGAGACATTCGGCGTAGGGCGGCACGGCATCCCCAGCCTTACCCGGTACAGCAACCCGCTGGGGCTTCTCGCCAGCCGGTACTGGTCGCCCTCGGCGCTGTGGGTCATCGACGTTGTGATCGTTCTCACCGGCCTCGGCTTCGTGATCGCCTCGCTCAACGTGGCCATCCGGGTCCTGTTCGCCATGGGACGCGAACGAGCCCTTCCGGGGTCGCTCGCCCGGCTGTCCAGCCGCCAGACCCCGGCCGTCTCGATCGGGTGCGTCGCCATGCTCACCCTCGTCCTCGGGCTCCCGTTGACCTACGCCGACGGCGGCGCGCGCACATTCGCCTATCTCGCCGGAGCCGGCGGGCTATCAGTTGTACTGGTCTACCTCGCCGTGAACATCGCGGCTATCCGCGCATTCCGCACCGAGTTCCGCTCCGAGTTCAGGCTCTGGCGGCACCTGCTCCTCCCAGCGACGGCCGCCGTCCTGTTGCTGTTTCCCTTGTGGGGAATCCTTTATCCGCATGCCCGCACACTGGTGGGCCTACTGCCCTTCGCGGCGCTTGGATGGCTCTGCCTGGGGGCCATCGCCGCCCGCGTCCTCCGGACCCGACGGCCGGTAGGGCTCGAGGCGCTGGGCCGGGTATTCACGCAGCCATCAGATAACCAACAGAGATAACCAACAGAGATAACCAACAGTAAGCGCCCGTCTCCGGTCGCTACCACCCGCTCGGAGTGCTGTCACCCTGAGGGGGCCTTGAACGCCGATCCTTCTCAGCCGTTCCAACTCCCCCGAATCATTGTCGAGGTACCCGAAGGTTAGCCTGGCGGCGGTGAACGTCGAAGGCGCCTACGATGCTGTGAGGGACGCCCGGGGCTCGAACCGGATTGGGACTAGGGATCCGTTCCCGGGCCTGCTTTATCTAGATGCAGCGACGACTGACGCCGGGAGGTCCCACTGACATGGCGCCAGCGGACGATGAGAACGGTGCGACAAAGTAACGCTATTGGTAATCATATGGTAATTGACCATGAAGTGGCCGTTTTCATACGCCGCCCGCCTTGGCGCTGCGGGTCGCGCCTGATTACAGACTGCGAGGCGGAGGCCGTGCGCCGAGCCGCCGGCCTCCTCGACGGTCGCCACGACCGCACCCAGGCGGGCGAGCTATCTCATGCCCGCAGGCCGTTGACCGTCGATCTGCGGCTGCTCTGAGAGCGTACTGCGCGGGCCGATTTGCTAGTGAGGCCTGCGGGGCGGGCACGCTGCCTTGGCCGCCAGGGCCCGGGAAGCGGGCATGAATCACCCTTGGAAGGGTGAAGGCACCCGGAAACGCCTCGCACAGTCTAGAAGGGGTCTCGAATAGTAGTGAGGCGCAGATCGCTGCAACAGGAGGTAGCCGTGCCGACCTATGATGAGCCTGCTCTAGGGAGGGCGGTGGTTCTGCGGCGCCGGCCTGCCCGCATCGCTGAGGGGGGAGTGCAAGGTGCCTACACCGACGCGTTCGAGATCATCTGCTGCAACCATCCCGACCAGGATTACCGCGACGTCTCCCTTGAGCTTCAGCGGGTCCGCGGGCCGTACTCGTTTGCAGGCATTACCGCACACCTGGAGCAGATGAAGCTGTACGACGGAGAGCAGCCGACCCACGGGCCGGGCCGGGCTGTGCACGGTGCCGGCGGTGGCTCGGCATGCGCGGGGGCGAAGGGCGGCCATGACTGACACGAGTGCGTCCAAGGCGGGTAGCGCGGCCCGAGCGATGATCTTGCCGCTGGCGCTGGCGCAGTTCATTGCCAGCTATGCGGCCACGAACATGAACGTGGCGATCAGCTCGATCGCCAAAGACCTGGGCACGGACGTGGCCGGGGTACAGACCGCGATCACCTTGTTCACGCTGACGATGGCGGCGCTGATGATCCCGGGCAGCAAGCTAACCGACATCTGGGGCCGCAAGCGGTGCTTTATGCTGGGCCTTGGCGTCTACGGGCTCGGCGGCCTGCTGGCGGCGCTGTCGATGGGCCTGCCGCTGTTGATCGTCGGGTACTCGCTGCTGGAGGGCGTGGGCTCGGCGCTGATGATCCCGCCCATCTACATCCTGGTCACGGTGGCCTTCCCGGATGTCAGGTCGCGGGCCCGGTACTTCGGGGTGGTCAGCGGCGCGGGCGGCCTGGGTGCCGCGGCTGGGCCGCTGATCGGGGGGCTGGTGACCAGCGCGATCAGCTGGCGTGCCTCGTTCGGCTTGCAGGTCCTGGTCGTGGCCTGGATCATGCTGCTCGCGCGCAAGATCACCGACCCCGGCCTGGCCTGGCGGCGCCGCGGTTCGACCTGACCGGGGCGGTGTTGTCCGCCGCGGGCCTGTTCTTCGTGGTGCTCGGGTTCCTGCAGTCGCGGACCTATGGCTTCCTCAAGTCGCGGCAGGACTTCACCATCGGCAACACGGTGGTGATACCCAAGGGATCGATCTCCCCGGTCTGGCTGTTCGTGGCCATCGGTGCGCTGTTCCTGCTGTGGTTCTTCCTGCACGTCCGGGCCAGGGAGAAGAAGGGCCGGGACGTGCTGCTTCCGCTGCGGCTGTTCCGCAACAAGATCGCCAACCTCGGGCTGGGAACCCAGACCATCCAGTGGCTGATCCTGCAAGGATCCTTCTTCACAGTCTCGGTCTACCTCCAGGAAATCAACCACTACAACGCCATCAAGACCGGCCTGATACTCACTCCGGCCACGATAGGGATCCTGGCCGCGTCGGCCGGGGCCGACAGGTTCGCCCGGCGGCATCCGCAGCGTTGGCTGATCATCGTCGGCTTCCTGGCCACCGCCGTTGGGATGATCTTGCTGTTGGCCCTGGTCCGGGCGAACGCCGGCATCTGGCGATGGATACCGGGGCTGCTGCTGTTCGGTGCCGGGGTCGGGGTCATGCTGACCTCCTCGGTCAACGTGGTCCAGTCCAGCTTCCCCGACGCCGACCAGGGTGACATCTCCGGGCTGTCTCGCAGCGTCTCGAACCTGGGCTCCTCACTGGGCACGGCCCTGGTCGGCTCGGTGCTGGTCGCCGCCAAACTCCCCGAAGGAAAACCGTTCGCCGTCGCCCTCACTACCATGCTCGTGGTCGCGCTCATCGGCCTGGTCCTCGCCGTCCTCATCCCCCGCCAGCCCATCGAGACCACGGCAACACCAAGCCCCGGCACCGAGCCTGCGGCACAGCAGCCTATGCCGTGATGCCGCCCACGGCCGCCATCGCCGCAGACCACGCACTGTCCGCGCCGGTTGGCAAGACGAGCCGCGCGGCGCGCGTGGGCAGTTGGTGACAGAGCAACACGATGGACTGGTCAATACGGCGTAAACCGGGCAGCACCGATGCCAGCATCGCAGCGTCCTCGCCAGGCGCAGGGGCGGGCGGCCGCCTCCTGCCCACCAGCCGCCTCGAGGCGTTCTCCGACGGCGTGTTCGCGATCGCGATCACTCTGCTCGTCCTGGAACTCCACGTGCCGACCGGGCAAGAGGCACTGGTCAAAGGACTCGAACATGAGTGGCCCCGGTACCTGGGCTACTTCGTCAGCTTCGCCTTTATCGGCGCGGATTCAGCGGCTTCGCGGGCCACGCCCGCTGGAGGAGGCCCTGGCTGCGTATCACAGGCACCTCGGGCTTCCCTGGCCGATTAGACCAGGGCTGAAATTTCACGGTCCTGGCTGGGCGAAGGCCAGGCAAGCAGGAGTACCTCAATGATTACTGTTCGGTAGATCACACGGAGCCCCGACAGCATGTTTCAGGCCTCGAGGCTCTTGTCTCATTGCCTGGTCTGGTGCCAGGTCAGTCATCGCTGGGTGAGGTTGCCACAAGGCTCACGTCGATCACTCTTAGCCCGAGGCCGCTGATCCGCTCCATGAGCCCGGTGAGGGCTCCCTGATCTGGCAGGTCGGCACGCAGGGTTGTTGTTCCCGGGCCTACGACGATCTCACAGTCGTCGAATTCTGCCCTTAGCGTGCTGCCCGCTTGGCCCAGGAAGGTGATCTCATATGATTGTGATCGCACTGGGAGACGCCTCGCAGTCCGCTAGTTCATGTGTAACTGCCAACATGCCTGATGGCCGGGGTATGCGTTAGGTCCGCTTGCTGCCACCGTGGTCGAGCTGGTGGTTGAGGTTTATAGCCGCGCTGATGAGGGCCAGATGGCTAAAGGCCTGCGGGAAATTGCCGAGCTGCTCGCCGGTGCTGCCGATTTCTTCGGAGTAAAGGCCGAGATGGTTAGCGTAGGTGTGCATTTTCTCGAACGTCAGCCGCGCGTCGTCGAGCCGCCCGGCGCGGGCGAGGGCGTCGACGTACCAGAACGTGCACAGGGTGAAGGTGCCCTCGTCGCCGGCCAGCCCGTCCGGGGAGGCGCTGGGGTTGTAGCGGTAGACCAGGCTGTCGGAGACCAGCTCGCGGTCCATGGCCTCGAGGGTGGACAGCCACAGCGGGTCGCGGGGGGCGACGAAGCCCTGCAGCGGCATCTTCAGCAGCGAGGAGTCCAGGACCTCGGTGCCGTAGTGCTGGGTGAAGGCACCAGCCTTGGGATTCCAGCCGCGTTCCATGATCTGGTTGTAGACGCGATCGCGCTCGGCGGTCCAGCGGCCCGAACTGGCCGGGCGGCCCCGATGGCGTGCCATCCGGATAGCGCGGTCGAGCGCCACCCAGGTCTGCAAGCGTCCGTAGGTGAAGTCGCGCCGGCCGCCTCGGGTCTCCCAGATGCCCTCGTCGGGCTGGTCCCAGTGGTCGCACAGCCAGTCGATCATGCGGGCGATGTCCAGCCAGCCCCGGTGTGCGGCCTGGATGTCGCAGGTGTCGGCGAGGTAGATGGCGTCCATCGCCTCGCCGTAGATGTCGAGCTGCAGCTGGTCGGCCGCGCCGTTGCCGATGCGCACCGGCCGCGAGCCGCGCCAGCCCTCGAAATGCCCGAGGGTTTCCTCGGTGAGATCGGACGTTCCGTCCACCCGGTACATGATCTTCAGCGGCCGCCCAGAGCCTCCCGCGTACTCACTGGCGCGGTCTCGCAGCCAGCCGCCGAATGCCGCAGCCTCCTCCGTGTACCCCAGGCCGAGCAGCGCGTGGATGGAAAACGAGCCGTCTCTGATCCAGGTATACCGGTAATCCCAGTTCCGCTCGCCTCCGACCTGCTCGGGCAGCCCGGCGGTCGGCGCGGCCACGACCGCGCCGGTTGGCGCATACGTCATCAGCTTCAGAGTCATCGCCGAGCGCGCCACCATCTCCTGCCACCGGCCCCGGTAGGTCGAGCGACGCAGCCAGCCCTGCCAGAAACGGGCAGTCTCGTCGGCGAGGCGCTGCACCTCCTCGGGCCGCAGCCGGCGGGCCCGGCCGCCCATCGTTTCGAGCACGACCCCGCCGGTCTGGCCTGCCCGCAGCGTCCGTACCGCGCGCAGCCCATCACCGTAGCGCTCCACTGTGACACCCTGCTCCCGCAAGGAGGCGCCCGGTATCCCGACCGAATGCACCGTCAGCTCCAGGCCCTCCGCCCGGAACACCGCGCCATCCTCGGACAGCTCAAGCTTGTGCACTTTACGCGCGTAGTCGAACCGCGGCTGGATCTCCATCACGAACCGCATCGTTCCGCGCACAACCCGCAGCTGCCGCACCAGCCGGTGCTTGTCCGTCGGGGCTCCAGCGGCAACCGGCATGAAGTCGTGCACCTCACCGACACCGTCGGGCGTCATGAACCTGGTGATCAGGATGGCAGTATCCGGGAAATACAACTGCTTGCTCACGTACTCCTCCCGGTCGGGAGCCACCCGGAAGTAGCCGCCGCCCTCGGCATCGAGCAAAGAGGCGAACATGCTCGGCGAGTCAAAACGGGGACTGCAGAACCAATCAACAGTGCCGTCCGTCGCGACCAGCGCAGCCGTCTGCAGGTCACCGATCAGCCCGTGATCGCTGATGTCGGGATAAGTGGCCACGATGCTCCCTTCCCCACCATGAGTGAGCCGATGGCTCCGGCCAACATCGTCGAAGGCTGACCCGGCTCGCGCTTGCTACTAGCTCTATAAGCCATGCTTCACCATCGGTGTGGTTCCTGCCTCGCCCGGCAGAGGGTGAGCTTGCCCGGACGGCGGGTCCTGCGCCGACCGCCGCAGCCCCAGGCTGGAGAGCGCAGCTGGGCGCGGATTCGATGGCCCACGTGTCCATAGGGTGCCCCGGTGAAGGTTCGCCGGGCTGAGCCCAGCGATCCTGGCGCTCCCATGCTCGTGGCCCGCCGCGTAGGCGCCATTGCCCACCTGGTGGAGCTGATCCGGCAGACGGGGCCGGCGACAGAACGGCCGCGGGCGCGTGTGATCGATGATGACGAGGGCCGACGCCTGCTCCCGATTCTCGAACGTCACCCTCGGCAGGGTGATAACGCAAGCCCCAGCCGCGAGGCACACTACAGGTACGCACATGTACGCGTGCTGCGAGCGCAACCGGATGCTGGCTCTCGTCTTCCGGGATTCTGCAGCGGACTACCGGTTTCAGGCTTGAGGTGATAGACGTGAGTGTCGCGCCCCCGGTCAGGGTTATAACTGGTCGCCGCAGATCAGGGCACCTGAATCGGATACGGGAGACCGTTACCCGGCTGCCCCACGGGCCGCGCATGCCGCCGCGGCCTGGCCTAGCGGAGAATGGAGATCATGAACGATCTGTCCCGAAGTGCTGTAATCCGCACGGCGAAGCTCGCCAGGCTGCCGGCCGGGTTGGCTGGCCGGACCGCGCTGGGTACCGGCAAGCGCCTGAGCGGCCGGCCAGCTGAGCTGGTGGCCCGGCAAGTTCAGGAGCGGACAGCAGAGCAGATCTTCAGGGTTTTTGGCGAGCTCAAGGGCGGCGCGATGAAGCTCGGGCAGGCGCTGTCCATCTTCGAGGCCGCGCTGCCGCCGGAGATCGCCGGCCCGTACCGGGCTACCTTGGCCAGGCTGCAGGAATCCGCGCCGCCGTTGCCTGCCCGGACTATGCACAAGGTGCTCGCCGGTGACATGGGCGAGCAGTGGCGGGCCAGCTTCGCCGAGTTCGACGACCGGCCGGCGGCCGCCGCCTCGATCGGCCAGGTGCACCGCGGTGTCTGGCACGACGGCCGCCCGGTTGCGGTCAAGATCCAGTACCCGGGCGCGGGCAAGGCGCTGATCAGCGATTTTGACCAGCTGAGCCGCGTTGGCCGGCTTTTCAGCGTGCTGATGCCTGGGCTGGAGGCCAAGCCGCTGCTCGCCGAGCTGCGAGACAGGGTGGCTGAGGAACTCGATTACCGGCTGGAAGCTACCTCCCAGGAAGCCTTCGCCGCCGCCTACGCGGGCGACCCGGACGTCTCGGTGCCGCATGTGGTCGCCGTCACCGACCATGTGCTGGTCAGCGAGTGGATGGACGGCACCCCGCTGGCCAGGATCATCGCCGACGGCACGACCGCGCAGCGGAACCGGGCCGGCGTCATGATGGTCCGTTTCCTGTTCTCCAGTCCCGGGCGGGTGAGCCTGCTGCACGCGGACCCGCACCCGGGCAATTTCCGCCTGCTCGCCGACGGGCGGCTTGGCGTGCTCGACTTCGGCGCTGTCGACCGGCTGCCGGACGGCCTGCCGCCGTTTTTCGGCAAGCTGCTGCGGCTCATGCACGACGACGGTGACCTCGAGCAGGTCGAGGACGAGCTCCGGTCGCACGGCTTTCTCCGGGAGGGCGTCAGCGTTGACCTGACGGCGCTGCGCGCCTTCCTGGCGCCGCTCGCCGAGCCGTCCAAGGTGGACTCGTTCAAGTTCAGCCGCGAATGGCTGCGCGCTGAAGCGATGCGGGTAGTGGACAGGCGTTCATCCAGCGTGGTGCGGCGGCTCAACCTGCCGCCGTCGTACGTACTCATCCACCGGGTATCGACGGCCGGCGTGGGCGTGCTCTGCCAGCTCGAATGCGAAGGGCCGTTCCGGGCCGAACTGCTCAACTGGATGCCGGGCTATGCGGACCCGCCCGCGCCCGCGCCACCGCCCCAGCCAGCCGCTGCCCAGCCAGCCGCTGCCCAGCCAGCCTCGGCCCAGCCAGCCTCGGCCCAGCCAGCCTCGGCCCAGCCAGCCTCTGCCCACTCGGCCCGAACAACCGAATCCGCGGAGCCGGTCAGGCCGACGTGGTCAGCAAACTCCGCACAGCTAGCAAAACCTGCCCTGCAAGCAGAATCGGCACGGTCTGCCCGGCCTGCCGAATCAGATCAGATAACGTGGCAATATGTGAAGTGGGAGGACGTTATGGCTAAGCTGCCGCGCCCGCGGGTACCGGCGATATTCCGCGCCACGTTCCCGGAACTGGCCGACTGGATGGAGTCGCCATGGACGGGCCCGCCGCCGTTCACGGCGGCCCAGCCGTTCCGGGTCGAGGAATTGGCCCAGGACAACCGCTACGTGATCCGGGCCGAGCTTCCCGGCCTGGACCCGGAGAAGGACATGGAGGTCACCGTCGAGGGCAGGACTCTGACGATCCATGCCGAGCGTCGCCATGAGGACACCGGGCCCTACCGCTCAGAGTTCCGGTACGGCTCGCTCACCCGCCTGGTCAGGCTGCCCGCCAAGGTGGACGCCAAGGACGTCACCGCCCGCTACGAGAACGGAGTCCTGGAGGTCAGCGTCCCGGTACGCGAGGTAAAGCCCGACGGCACCCGGGTCGCGATCGAGAAAGTCGGCTGACTGCGACCAGGCAGGATCAGTCCCGGGACAGGAAGCGCAGGCGCGCCGCCCGCGCGTCCCACGAGTAGATGACCGCCGTTCCGGCGATGACGTCGTGCAGTGCCCGGCGCTGGTCGCCCAGGAGGATGCCCGCGAACCCGAGCCCCAGGAGCAGGAAGCTCAGCGGGAGCGCGAGCGTGCGCACGACTGCTTGGCGCCCGCTCGCGTCGGTGCCATCGTCTCGCACGACCCGCACGCCGAACAGTGCCATGCCGGCGGTCCTGCCGCTCGCGGCCCAGGAACCGGCGAAGTAGACGAACGCCCAGACCGCATACGCGATGATCACCCAGATGTCGCCCCTGTTCCAGGCGATGTCCTTGCCGGTCAGCACCCTGGCCGCGAAGGAGATGGCGGCAAGCGCGAGCATGAACACGCCAAGGCTGACCCCCACGTCCACGGCGAAGGCGACAGAACGCGACGCGAAACCCGCGCACTTCTCCTGCAGGCTCCCCCGGGTGACGACCGGGGGTTCGGAGGGCGTGGCATCGACCTCGCACGCCGTCATGACCCTGCCTTGGCCGACGGCCGGTCACGCAGGCCGGGCGGGCCGGTGTAGGGGCGGCGGCGAAGCCGCCCTATCCAGCGGGCGATGAACTCGTCGAGCCCGACGGCCTGGCTGCGGACTACGTCGAGCGCCTCGCTCGCGACCCCGCTGGAGGACCGGGCGATGACGGCGCCAAGGTCGGTCTGCTCGACCAGCGCGTCGACGTCGATACGCTTGATGATGGCATTCAGGTCCATCCGCTCGAGCAGGCGGTCGAGGTCGATCCGGTCCAGCACCCGATCGATGACGACCTGGTCCAGCGCGGCGTTCAGATCGACCCGGTCCAGCAGCGCATTGACGTCCAGCGCGGAAACTACGATCTCGACCGCACGCTCCGCGACCGCCTGAGCCAGCGCCTCCCTGCGCGGGACCAATCGGCTCTCCACCGGGCGCCGTCGCTCAAACGGGTCCACAAGTCAAGTATCGCCGCGCTCGGCGAGCCTGGACCCACCCCTCACGGGTGAGCCGCCAGATCCGGGCACCGTCTAGCGCACCGACTTGGCCGACGCCATGGGGTTTGAGCTGGTAGTCCAGATTGATCGCCGCGCTGCTGATGAGGGCCAGGTGGCTGAAGGCTTGTGGGAAGTTGCCTCCACGCTGATGACCCCGTCCACGGTCTGGCCGACGATAGGCAGCCTCAGGCTGTACCGACGTTGCGGCCACCAGAAACCCTCCAGAGTCAGGCAGCCGCGAGCATCTTCAGCGTGCCTGCGGCATCCGGGTTTGTCCTCACCCATCCAAGGGTGACCCGGGAAAGACACAGTGACGTCGGCGGCGCGATGACCTGGCCAGCCGGTGCCGGACCCGTTGGTTCGGCGAAGCACGATTCCCCCGATCAAGCGGCTGACCGACTTCAACACCGACGTCATCCCGGGCATCGCCGCCCAGCTCGCCGCAGGCGTCCTAGCAACGCACACAAACTGTCATTGCCAAGGAGCGGGGGCGTCGGGCGGGCGTCGGGCGGGCTGGGCCCGCCTTGGGAAGAAGAACTCACCCGCGAGGGGGTGAGGACGTGGGCGGGACGCCGATAGCAGGGTTAGGCATAACAACGTATGAGAAAGGGTTCTTGTTATGGCTGATCTGATCGCTATCGGGTACCCGGATGAGACGACCGCGGAAGCGGCTGCCGACGAGGCACGCCGGCTGGCTCAGGACCTGATCATCCAGCCGGACGCGATCGCGGTGATCGTGCGCGACAAAGACGGCGGCTACCACGTCCACACCAGCCATCACGCCGTGGGCGCCGGAGCGACCTGGGGCATGTTCTGGGGGTTCTTGTTCGGCTTGCTGTTTTTCATCCCGGTCTTCGGCCTGGCCATCGGCGCGGGGCTGGGCGCTCTTATGGGCAAGCTGGCCAAGACCAGCATCGACAAGCAGTTCCAGGAGCAGGTGCGCGACATGGTCAAGCCAGGCACCTCGGCGCTGTTCTTGATGCTGGAGAAGGTGACTCCCGACAAGGCCCTCGAGGCGATGAGCAAGTACGGCGGCACCGTCTTGAAGACTTCCTTGTCCAAGGACGACGAAAAGGCTGTCCAGGAAGCCCTGCACGGCGGCGCGGCGGCTCCGCAGTAGCCACCGGACAGGCCGCCGCCGCCCGGGACCTCGACCCGGGCAGCTTCACCGCCGACGGCGACCTGCTCGGCTACGTCACCGATCTGCAGATGACCAGCCTGGTTGGCATGGTTGACCCATCGAGGGAGGAGTCCACGGCCGCGGTGGCCAGCGCCCAGGCGGCGCACGTCCGGGTCCGCATGGGCGCGACCCTGTTCAACATCGCTGCGGGCGAGCCGTTCACCCCCGTGCAGGTCCTGTGGATCCCACTTCGTGGTCAACGCCCCGTTCGGCTTCGCGCTCGGCTTCGACCGGGAACGCCCCGGGCTCATGGGCCGCAGGCCGCGTCCTCGGGGCGAGCCGGTGCTGACCACGCCGGTGATGGTCACGGTCGGGCTCGCCGGGCTGGCCGTCACCATCGGCCTGCTTTCCCTGATCCATCTCGGGCAGTCACACTTCGACAGCCTCCACACCGGCAACTCGATCGCGTTCACGTCCTTCGCGCTCTGCCTGATCGTGGCCGCCCTCGAATGCCGCAGCGAGACCGGCACGGTGCTGACCACCGCCACCTTCGACAGCAAGCAGATGAACTGGGCGGCGCTCGGCGAGTTCGTCCTCGCGGTGCTCGTCACCGAGATGGACGCCCTCCGGCGCCTGCTCGGCACCACCCAGATCAACATGCGCGAGTTCGCGTGGGCGCTCGTGCCCGCCATCGCGCTCCTGGGAGGTCGCATTGTCGACGACGGGCGTCACTGGAGTCGTGCTCGATTGCGAGGGAATGGACTTTATCGACTCCCAGGGGTCGGCGAAGATGGACGAGATCCTCGACCTCAACCAGCAAGCCGGTATGACCCTGCGGCTCGCTCGGGTGAAACCGACGGTTCGCGAGGTGCTACAGCGCGACGGCGTCCTCGATCGCATCGGTGACGACAAGATCCATCTGGCCCGCGATCCGGCGATTCAGAACGCCCTGACCGACAAGATCACCAATGAGATCACCACCCGGCTCAACCTGACCGGTTACACCGATCAGGCCGCGGCTGAGCTCTCGAGCCGCGGCCTGCCCAGAGCCGGCGCGCTGCTGAAGTCGGTCGCCCCGTCGATCGCCAGCGGGGTGAGCGGGTTCGTGCGCAGCGAGGTGCACAAGGTGGTGACGGGCCCGCGGTTCGCCCGGGCCTGGGCCGGGGCCAACACGGTTGTCCACCAGGAGATGGTGAAGGTGCTCTCCGGCCGGGGCCCCGGCTCGGTCAGCGTCAAGAACGGCCAGGTCGTCGTGGGCCTGGGCCCGTTCATCGACGATGTCAAGCAAGACCAGGTAACGGGCCGCGAGGCCGAGTGAGGTCGGCTGCGGGGAGCAAAGGTGGCCAAAGACCCTTGGCCAGGGGGTGACCAAAGACCCGGGCCGCCCGCAGGCCTGCTGCTTACGGTCTTCGAGAGGCGGCTGGCACCACGCCGTCACCGTGCGGCGAGAACAGGAGAGGCGACATGGCCAAGCCCGACGCAGTGTTCATCTATATCGGCACTAAGTTATCCGAGCGAGGTGGCGGCTAGGTCGCGAGACGGCATAACTTGGCGCCAGGCCGGCTCCGGCGGAGTGGCAATGCTCCCACCCGGGCGGGCGGCGGGCAGAACAGCGCGCTGGCCCGGCACTCGGGCCGTTACCGAGCGTTCGGCGCAGGCGTGACAGTAAACGGCAGGATCTGTTCACCTGCTTTGCTGACCAGCGCGTAGCTTGCCTCAGGGACTTCCCGCCAGGCGCCGGGGAGATCGCCGATAGGCTCCGACACCAGCAGCCGCGCGTCGTCGGACACCTCCCGCAATATCTCCCGCTCGGGATGCTGCTCTCTGAGCGTGCGGACGTCGCGGCTGACGAACAGCGACCGTGATTTACCCTCGCTCGAGTAGCGGAACGCCCACAGGCTCTGGCCGTCGGTGGTCGCGATCGTGCCCTGGAACGGGTGGGCGACTCCGTGCCGGCGCCCGCATGCCTCCACGAGCCCGATAGCGCGCGCGACCGCGGCTGGCGGATCGTCCTCAAGGCCGAAGGTGAGCGCCAGGTAGAACAAGACCTCGGTGTCCGACTGCCCCTTGATCTCGGGGAACAGCGATTCGTCGACGGCGAGCACCAGGTCGCGCTTGACAGCCGCGAAGCCGTCGATGAATCCGTTGTGCATCCACAGCCAGCGGTCGTGGCGGAACGGATGGCAGTTTGTCTGCTGAACGGCCGACCCGATCGCCGCGCGGATGTGCGCGAAGAACAGGTGCGACCTGAGGTGGCCGGCGAGCTCGCGCAGGTTCTGGTCATTCCACGCCGGCTCGATGCTGCGGAAGGTCCCGGGGACCGGCGCGGCGTCATACCAGCCGACGCCGAACCCGTCGCCGTTCGTCGTCTCGGCCCCCAGCTTGGAGTGCAGGCTCTGGTCGATGAGCGAATGGACCGGGGTGTAGAGCACCTCTGTGAGCAGGACCGGTGAACCGGTGTAAGCGAGCCAGCGGCACATGAGTCACATCCTTTGATCGGGGACTGCAGCAGTAAGCGGCCAGATCTTGCGGCTGGCGATGAAGTCGCGACCCATGAGTGAGGGCAAAGACGCCCCTCGCCCGTCGATGCATACAGCGATTCCGCCCAAGACGAGGTGAGCTGGCGCTGCGGGGGGCTGCTAGCCGAGGGTGGCGACCAGGATGGCCTTGATGGTGTGCAGCCGGTTCTCGGCCTGGTCGAACACGATGCTGGCACCGGAGTTGAAGACCTCGCCGGTGACCTCGAGGCCGGAGGTCATGCCGGTGTGCTCCATGATCTCGCGGCCGACGGTGGTGTTGGGGTCGTGGAACGCCGGCAGGCAGTGCATGAACTTGACCGCCGGGTTCCCGGATTTCTCCAGCAGCGCGGTGTTGACCTGATACGGCGTGAGGACCTTGACCCGTTCGGCCCACACGTCCTTGGACTCGCCCATCGACACCCACACGTCGGTGTGGATGAAGTCCACGCCTCGGACCGCCTCGTCCGGGTCCTCGGTAACGGTGATCTTGGCGCCGGTGCGCTGGGCGATGCCGGTGGCGGTCTCGACCACGTCCCGGGGCGGGTGCAGCTCCCTGGGGCCGACCAGCCGCACGTCGCTGCCCATCAGCGCGCCCATGACCAGCAGGGAGCGGCCCATGTTGAACCGGCAGTCCCCGGTGAACGCGTATGCGATCTGATCGTAGGGCTTGTGGCTGGACTCGTGCATGGTCAGGAAGTCGGCCAGCATCTGGGTCGGGTGCCACTCGTCGGTCAGCCCGTTGTACACCGGCACTCCGGCGTGCGCGGCCAGTTCCTCCACGTCGGCCTGCGCGTTGCCGCGGTACTCGATCGCGTCATACATCCGGCCCAGCACCGAGGCGGTGTCGGCGATCGACTCCTTGTGCCCCAGCTGGGAGCCTGAGGGGTCCAGGTAGGTGACGTGCGCGCCCTGGTCGTAGGCGCCGACCTCGAACGAGGACCGGGTGCGGGTCGAGGTCTTCTCGAAGATCAGCGCGATGTTCTTGCCCCCCAGGTGCTGGGTCTCGGTCCCGGCGTACTTGGCGGACTTCAGCGCCTGCGACAGCTCCAGCAGGAACCGCAGCTCGTGCGGGGTGAAGTCGATCTCTTTCAGGAAGCTGCGGTTTTTCAGATTGAACGACACGGAAAGCTCCTCACGCGGGTAATAACAGCCGGTCTAACAGGCTCAGAACGCGGGGTCGCGTTCGATCGGGCAGGTCATGCAGTGGCCGCCGCCGCGGCCCTTGCCCAGCTCGAACCCCTCGATCGTGATGACCTCGATGCCGGCCTTGCGCAGCGCGGTGTTGGTGCCGGTGTTCCGCTCGTAGGCCACCACCACGCCGGGCTCCAGCGCGACCACGTTGTTGCCGTCGTCCCACTGCTCGCGCTCGGCCTCGAAGCTGTCGCCGCCGGTCTCGATGACGCGCATCTTGCCCACGCCCAGCGTCTTGGCCATCAGCTCGGGCAGCGACCCCTGCTGCTGCTCGACGACGAGGTTGTCGGGTGACTCGCCGGGGCGGATGGACCAGGTCCGTGCCCCGCCGACCACCTGGGGGAACAGGGTGACCAGGTCGCGGTCGCACATCGTGATCACGGTGTCCAGGTGCATGTAGCTGCGGGACTTGGGCAGGTGCACCGCGAGCACCTGCGTCGCGGACCCGGCCCGGAACAGCGAGCGGGCGATCCACAGCACCGCCTGCGGGGTGGTGCGCTCGCCCATGCCGATCATCACGGTGCCGTTGCCGATCGGCTGCACGTCCCCGCCCTCGACGTGGGCACGGCCCCAGTCCCGCCCCGTGCCACCCAGCCAGATCGGGAACTTCTCGGCGGCGAACATCGGGTGGAACCGGTAGACCGCCTCCATGATCATCGTTTCCGGCTTGCGGGCCGGCTTGGTCATCGGGTTGATCGTCACGCCGTCAAAGATCCAGCACGACGGGTCACGCTGGAACAGCAGGTTCGGCAGCGGCGGCAAGAGCATGCTGGTCGGGTCGGCCGACTCCCACACCAGCCCCACATCCTGGTCCACGTCGGCCCGAGTGATCCCGCCGATCAGGAACTCCGTCACCAGTTCGGCGTCCGAGGCCTGGGCCCACTCCCGGGCCCGGTCGGCTGCCGCGATGCCGACCTCGAGTTCGCCCAGGATGCGGTCGCTGACCCAGTCCCTGACCCCCGGCTGGTCCAGGGCCTCGGTCAGCAACTGCTCGACGTGGAAGACCTCCACCCCGCGGTCGCGCATCACCTCGCAGAACATGTCGTGCTCGGCCTTGGCCCGGGCGACCCAGATCACGTCGTCGAACAGCAGTTCCCCGGCGTTCGACGGGGTCAGCCGGGTGTGCTCCAGGCCCGGCCGGTGCACCATGACCCGGCGCAGCCTGCCCACCTCGGAGTGCACTCCAAGCGGCATGTTGATCACCTCACTAATATCGTTAAGCGCTGACTGGGATTTCCGGCGCGGCTTCTAGTTCCCCGCGTGTGTTGACCTGGGCTTTGCGCTGGCGTGACAGCTGGATGGCCTTGTCCACCCCGACGACCGCGGGGGCGAGGAGCGACAGGGCGAGCACGACCAGCCACTGCCGTCCGCTGAGCGACTCGGTGTCGAGCAGGCGCTGGAGCATGTTCAGTTCGACGGCGGCCCAGGTGAGGATCCAGCCGAGGATGATCCAGCCCATGAAGGGGAATACCGGGGAGGACCACGGGGCCTGGCGTTCGCGGCGCATGATCAGGCCGATGTTGACTGCGCTGAACGAGACGATGGCGAAGGCCATGGTCATGTTGACCGATGGATGGGTGGTGCTGGGCTTGCCGGGTCCCCACTCGAGCACGGCCAGGGCGGTGGCGGCGAGAACGAACCCGGTGGCGAACCAGCGGATGACCTGGGGCCGGTTGACGATCTTGGTTCCGGGCTTGCGTGGTGGCCGCTGCATGACCCCGGGGTCGGGGACGTCGACGATGAACCCGATGACCACGGTGATGACGACGAAGAACTTGCAGAACAGCAGCTGGAGGGGGAACAGGGCGACGCCGTGGTTGATGTTGAGGATGGTGGCGTAGACCATCAGCTGCAGGACCGAGGACAAGATGGTCAGCTGCATCCGGATGTAGGTGGAGATCCGGCGGTAGATGTCGCGGCCGAGGTCGACGGCCTTGACCAGGGTGGCGAAGTTGTCGTCGGTCAGCACGATCTTGGCCGCCTGCTTGGTTACCTCCGAGCCGCTGCCCATGGCCACGCCGATGTCGGCCTGCTTGAGCGCGGCGGCGTCGTTGACGGCGTCACCGGTCATCGCGACCACGTCGCCGGATTGCTGCATGAGCTTGGCCAGGCGCAGCTTGTCCTCGGGTGCCACCCGGCCGAACACGTGCAGCCGGGGAAGCCGGCTGATTACCTCGGCATCGGGGAGGTGCTGCAGCTCGGTGCCGGTGATCACGCCGGGCCCGAGGCCGAGCTCGTCGGCGATCGCCCGCGCGGTCACGGTGTGGTCGCCGGTGATCATCCGCACGTCGATCCCGGCCGCGAGGGCGGCGTGAACCGCGTCCCTGGCCTCGGTGCGCAGCGGATCCATGATCCCGACCAGCGCGACGAAGACCAGGTCGGCGACGGCGGCCATCGGGTCGGCCAGCGCCGCGGTCATCGCCTGGTCGTCGAGGTCCCGGACGGCGAACGCGAGCACCCGGAGGCCGCGCTCGGACAGCTGGCGGTTGGCGGCCAGGATCTCGTCCCGGACGGTGGCGACCGGCGCCTGCTGGCCATGCCACAGCGCGTAAGCGCAGCGCTCCAGTACCACGTCGGGCGCGCCCTTCACGCTCTCGAAGTGCGGCTGGGTCAAGATCCCGCCGGCCAGCCAGTCCGGGCGGTCGTGGAAGGTGGCCATGAACTTGTACTCGGAGTCGAACGGCACCTCGGCCCGGCGCGGCAGGGTTTCCCGGGTCTGCTCGGCGTCGGCGCCCATCTTCGCGGCGAGCACCACGAAGGCCGCCTCGGTCGGATCGCCGATGACCGACCCGTCGTCGGCGACGGTGGCGTCGGTGCACAGCACCAGGCCCAGGGCCAGGCGGTGGAAGTCCGGCGTCTCCCCTCCGGCCACCCCGAGGATCGCGCCGGTCTTCTGATAGCCCGGGCCTTCGATCTTGAACCAGTCACCGCCGCCCAGCATGGTGGTCGCGGTCATCGCGTTCAGCGTCAGGGTGCCGGTCTTATCGGAGTTGATGACGGTCGTCCCGCCCAGGGTCTCCACGTCCGACAGCGACTTGACCACCGCCTTGGCCTCCACCAGGCGGCGCGCCCCCGACGACAGCATGGCCTGCACGAAGGTCGGCAGCCCGGTCGGGATGGCCGCGATCGCGGTCGATATGCACAGCAGCACCAGGGTCGTGGTGTCCTGGCCCCGCACCAGGCCGAAGATCGCGATCACCGCCACGGCCAGGAAGGCGAGCAGCCCGAACACCTTGGTCATGCCGTCGAGTTCCCGCTGCAGCGGCGAGCGCGTGCGCTTCGTGGCCGTGACCAGGCCGGCGATCCGGCCTATCTCGGTCGCCTCACCGGTCGCGGTCACCACGAACGTGGCCGTGCCCCGGGTGACCTGGGTGTTCTGGAACACCAGGTTCGTGCGGTCGCCGAGCGCGACCTCCCCCTCGGGAAGGGCCACCCGGTCCTTGGGTATCGGGGCGCTCTCGCCGGTGAGCGCGGCCTCCTGCACTTCCAAGGTGGCGGAAGTGAGGATCCGGCCGTCCGCCGGGACGACGTCACCGGCCTCGAGCAGCACGACGTCACCGGGCACGAGCTGGGTGGATTCGAGCTCCTCGACCTGGCCGGATCGCCGCACCCGGGCCTGGGGCACCTGGAGCTTCGCCAGCGCCTCGACGCTGGCCCGGGCCTTCAGTTCCTGGGCCGAGCCCATGACGACGTTGAACGTCACCAGCCCCAGCACCACGATGCCCGTGGCCACCTGCGCGATGGCGAAGCTGGCCACGCAGACGATCAGCAGCATGATGTTCATCGGGTTGGCCAGCTGACCCCGCGCCACCACCCACATGCTCGGCGGCGGCTCGGTCGGCAGCTCGTTCGGCCCGTACTCGGCCAGCCGCTCCGTTACGTCGCCGGAGGCCAGCCCCCGGTCCGGGTCGACGTTCATCGCCCGGGCCGCTTCCCCCGCGGACAGGGCGTACCAGGCGGCGTGCTCGGCGGGCTGCTTGGTGGTGGTCATTGTCGGCTCCCTTAAGGACCTAGCTCGCGGCCGGGGCCTGCCTGGCGCGATCCGCCCGCACCCGTTTCCACCACAAGTCCAGGACGACGCCCAGCACGATGATGCCCGCCAGCGTGGCGATCGAGGCCGGCTCGTGGATGAGGGTGGTGAACACGAACGTCACCAGGACGATGCCCGCGGACGCGATCGCGAGCGATAGCACGAAGGCGCTGGCGCCGGTCTCGGACCGGACCCGGAAGTGGGCCGCGGTGATCAGCGTGAAGATCAGCAGGGCCACCGCGCTGCCGATGGAGGCGATCGCGTCCAGATTGAACCCCACCGCCAGGATCAGGCAGACAGCCGCCTCGGTCAGCAGCCCGGCCGACACCCGCCCGCCGAGCTTGCGCGCCATCAACGGCGGGAACTGCCCGGTTTCCGCCAGCCGCTCGGACAGCCCCACGGCCGGGTACAGGCCCGCGTTGGTCGCCCCGGCCGTGGCGAACAGGGCGGTGACGCTCATCAGCCAGTAGCCCGCCTTGCCGAGCGTGGGCTCGGCGGCCACCGCCAGCGCGGTGCCTCCCGACGCGATCACCTTCTCCACGCTGAGCGTGCCGAACACGCCCAGCGCGATCGCGACGTAGATGACCGTCGCGATCCCCAGCGCGATGAACATCGCCCGCGGCAGCTGGCGTGACGGCTTGCGGAGGTCTTTGGCGGTGAAGGTGATGATGCCGAAGCCCAGGAAGGCGAAGAAGGTCAGCGCCACGCTCGAGATGATGTCCTTCCACGGCGGGTACCCCGACGGCGCCAGCAGCGACGCGTGGATGTGGACCAGGAGGACTACCGCGAACACGGTGAGGATCCCGACCACGATAACGACGATCACGCTCTGCGCGTTCGCGACGAGCTTGGACCCGGCGATGTTCACGCCGGTCATGACGATGATGATCAGCGCCGCGAAAACCTTGATCCAGACGGCTTTCTCCTGCCCGGTGAGCATGGAACTGGCGTAGCTGCCGAACGAGACCGCGACCATCGCGGTCACGATCGCGTTGGCCAGGTAGACCAGCCATGCGGTGACGCCGGTGAAGTGGCCGTCGCCGAACCCCTGCGCGACGTACTCGAGCATGCCCCCGGCGCTCGGGTACCGGGAGCCGAGCTTGGCGAAGGAGTAGCCCTGCAGCACCGCGATGGCCCCGGCGATCAGGAACGACACCCACACCGCCGCCCCGGCCACCTCGCCGGCCGCGCCCAGCAGCGCGAAGATCCCCGCGCCCACCATCGACCCGACGCCGATGAACGCGGCCTCACGCACCGACAGGTACTTCTTTTCCTTTTCCGGCGGCGAGCCAGCCTCGGAGGCTTCTCCGGAGGTGTCAACTTGATCCGTCATGGCGCACCCCTAGCCGAGCGGCGGCGATTCGCGACCGTCGCATGTCCCGCTCCGCACCCTGATCGTGTTCGCATCGTCTCCGGGGTGCCTCACCCTTCCGAGGGTGATTCCTCCGCGTTCAGGCACGAGTCACCTCGGGTGCGGACCGGGAGAGCCCGGCCGGAACGCTCTCGTCAGCGGTGCGCCGCCGGATCGCCTTCCGGATCTCGGAGGTCACCATGATCGACAGTGCGACGGCGGTGCAGATGAGCCATTGCTGGACGTCAAGATGGGTCGTCTTGAGGAAGGCTTCGAACGGCCCGAACACCGTGGCCAGGAAGAGCGTCAGGACCGACACCCCGGTGGCGATGTTGAAGGTCTTGTCGGAGAAGGTGTCGAGGCTGAACACCGTCCGCCGTTCGTCCTTGGTGGCGATCGAGAAGAACAGGGCGTACAGCGAGAACGTGACGACGCCCATGGTGTGCGCGATCGCCTCGGTGTGAACCTGCTCGGCCCAGGACAGGACGCCGAGCGTGCCCGCGCCCGTGACCAGCCCGGCGGTGACGAGCCAGATGAACAGTCCCCGGGTCAGGATGGGCTGGTCGGGCAGGCGCGGTTTCCGGCCCATCAGCCCCGCGGCAGGCTGGCCGTAGCCCAGCCCGATGGCCTGGAAGAGCAAGGTGCTGAAGTTGATCCACAACGTCTGCAGCGGCAGGAACGGCACGCCGCCGGTGATGTTGAAGATGCTGGCGCCCAGGAAGGAGACGATGAAGCCGAACAGGCATCCCATCTGGAACCGGATGTACTTGACCAGGTTGTCGTAGAGCCCCCGGCCGAGTTCCACCGCCTTGACGATCGTCGAGAAGTTGTCGTCGGTCAGGATCATCACCGCGGCTTCCTTGGTCACCTCCGTTCCGGTGATGCCCATCGCGATCCCGATGTCGGCCTTCTTGAGCGCGGGCGCGTCGTTCACGCCGTCACCTGTCATGGCCACGATCTGGCCCCGCTGCTTGAGCAGGTCCACCAGGCGGACCTTGTGCTCGGGCGTGACCCGGGCGATCACCCCGATACCGTCGATCTCGGCCAGCGCCTCCTCGTCGCTCATGGACCCGAACTCGGCCCCGGTGATCACCTTGCCGTCGATGCCGAGCTGGCCGGCGATCGCGGCCGCGGTGACCGCATGATCGCCGGTGATCATCCGGACCCTGATGCCCGCGGCCTTGGCTGTCGCGATCGATGCCTTGGCGGCGGGGCGCGGCGGGTCGACGATCCCGACCAGGGCCAGCATCTCCAGGCCGCTCACCAGCGGGAGCAGGTCAGCGCGGGGATCGAAGGCGGCCGGGTCGAAATCCTTGCGGGCGGTGGCCATCACCCGCAGGCCCTGCTCGCCGAGCCGCTGGTTCTCGGCCAGATAGCGCTCCCTGAAATCGCCGTCAGCCGCCACTGGGCCGGCGTCGGCGTCGAAGACCGTCGCGGCGCGCGCGAGCAGCTGGTCGGGCGCGCCCTTGACGAAGCAGCGGACCACTTCCGCGCCCGATTCGTCGGTCATCGTGTGGAACGTGGCCATCAGCTTGTAGGCGGCGTCGAAGGGCAGCTCGGCGATGCGCGGGTACGCCTGCCGGGTCGAGGCGGTGTCCACGCCGCCCTTGGCCGCCAGCGCGACCAGCGCGCCCTCGGTCGGATCACCGATCAGCTCGCCGTCGGACAGCACCGCGTCCGACGCCAGCACCATCGGCAGCAAGAACTGATCCAGCGGAATCTCCGCCTGCCCGGCCACCCGGGTGATCTGCCCTTCCGTCGCATAGCCCCGGCCCTCGACCGCGTACCGGCGGCCCACGACCGCCATCTGGACCGCGGTCATCTGGTTCAGCGTGAGCGTCCCGGTCTTGTCCGAGTTGATCGCAGAGGTCGAGCCGAGGGTCTCGGTCGACTGCATCCGCTTCATGATCGCGCCTGCCTTGGCCAGGGCCTGCGTCCCATAGGCCAGGATCGTGGTGACCACCGCGGGCAGGTTTTCCGGAAGAGCGCCGATGGCGAAGGCGACCGCGGCGGTGAAGACCGTGGTGAACGTGTCGCCGCGGGCCAGGTTCAGCGCCATCGACACGACCAGCGCGACGCCGGCGATCCACAGGATCTGGCGGGTGAGCTTGCCGAGCTGGCGGGTGAGCGGCGTCTTGACGGCCTGCTCGGCCTGGAGCATGCCCGAGATGAGGCCGACCTCGGTGGCCATGCCGGTCGCGGTGACGACGAACTCGCCGGCGCCGCGGGTCACGTTGGTGTTCATGTAGACCATGTCGGTCCGGTCCCCGAGGGGCGTGTCGGCTCCCTGCACCGGGTCGGTGCTCTTCGATACCGGCAGGCTCTCCCCCGTGAGCGCGGACTCCGCGACCTCCAGCGTCGCCGCTTCCAGCAGCCTCCCGTCGGCCGGGACGATGTCGCCGGCCTCGAGCGAGACGACGTCGCCGGGGACGAGCTGCTCGGCGGGGATCTCCTCCAGCGCGCCGTCGCGCGTGACCCTGGCCTTGACGATCATCATCTTCTGCAGCGCGGCCACGGCCGCGGCGGCCTTCCCCTCCTGCTGCAGGCCGAGGACCGCGTTGAACAGCGTCAGGAAGATCAGCACGAGGCCGGTCTCCAGCTCCTTGAGCGGGTAGAGGCTCACGACGCCGGCTACCAGCAGGACGATCTGCATGGGGTCGGCGTATTGCCGGAGGAAGGCGTGCCACCGCGATTCCACCTGGGCCGTGGCGAACTTGTTCGGGCCGAACTGCTGGGCTCGCGATGCCACGTCGGCGGCGCTGAGGCCGCGCTGCCCGTCTACCTTCTCCGCCTGCAGGACCCGGTCGGCGCTGAGCGTGTGCCACACGGATCCGTCGGCCTCCGGGGCTAGGCCGGAGGAGGGCGCCTCGGTTGGTCTGGTCACCTTACCTCCTGGGTGACGGGAAGCCGGGCGGGGCGGCCTGCTGGGTGCTAGGCCGGCGCCGCCCGAGTGACGACGTTCGTGCCGGCTTTCCCGGCCACGATCCCGGTGATGTCGTCCAGTGCGCCGATCGCGGCCCGGTTACCGGTCTTCTCGGTGAAGCGGATAGCCGCCTCGGCCTTGGGGCCCATGGACCCGGCCGGGAACTCGTAGTCGGCCAGTTCTTCTGGCGTCACCTGGCTCAGCCGCCGCGACTCCGGCTGGCCCCAGTGAAGGTAGACGCCGTCGACGTCGGTGGCCATGACGAACAGGTCAGCGCCCACGTCCTCGGCGAGCAGCTCGCTCGCGAAATCCTTGTCGATGACCGCTTCGACGCCCACCACCTCACCCAGCCCCGAGGACGGGTACATCGTGGGGATGCCCCCGCCGCCCGCGCAGATGACCACGACCCCCTGGTCGAGCAGCCAGGTGATCGGCTGGATCTCCAGGATGCGCCTGGGTTGGGGAGAGGGCACCACGCGCCGCCAGGCCTCACCGTCCTCCCGGAACGTCCAGCCCTTGCCGACGGCCAGCGCATGGGCGGCCTCCTTGGCGTAGACCGGGCCGACGAACTTCGTCGGGTTGGTGAAGGCCGGGTCCGCCGGGTCCACCACGATCATGGTGAGCAGGGTCGCGACCTGGCTGCCCGGGGGCATTACGCTCCTGAGTTCCTGCTGGATCAGATAGCCGATCATGCCCTGGGTTCCTGCGTCCAGGACGTCCAGCGGATACGGCTCGGCGCCCTGGTACGCGTCGGCCTGCAAGGCCAGCAGGCCCACCTGCGGCCCGTTCCCGTGCACGACGACGATGCTGTGCTCCGCAGCGAGCGGGGCGATCGCCTCGGCCGCGGTCCTGACGTTGCGGCGCTGGACCTCGGTAGTCATCGGGTCGCTTCGGCGGACAAGCGCGTTGCCGCCCAGCGCGATCACGATCCGCATCCTCAGCCTCCCTTGCCTGGGGCGGTCGGCGGCGTCACCGGTAGGACGGCACCGGCGCCGGCTGGCCAAGCCAATGCCGGGGCCGTAAAGGCGAGCCTGGAACTGGGCAGGACGCCGAACATGGCGGTGCCGACGCCGATGATGCCGCCCACGATCAGCACCATCACCGCAGTGAGACCGAACTGATACGGATTCCCCGACTCAGACGGCTCGCTGCCAGTCTGGGGGCTCCTCCGGAGATGTCAACCTGATCAGTCACGGCTTACCTCAGTCGAGCCGACAATGACGCGTAGGCGTCGTATGGTCCCTCGCCCACCCCTATCGGGGAGGCCGCCAAATTCTGTTCAGGCTCATCTCCGGTCGTCATCACCCATCTGAGGGTGATCCCACCCTTTCGCGATTCTTACGTCACCACGTAGTTAGCCGCAGCAGCCAGCACGCCATCGTCGGGCCTATAAGCAGAATGGCCGTAAATCAAACGCAGATCGACGCCCAAGTTAATGACTTGTGAACGTGCCCCCTGGAACGGGGCTCACCTGTCACCGGCGGCAGAGGACCGGTTCACCCTCGGGTGAATGGCGGGGCCTTCCCGGAAAGGGTGACGGTGCTCCCCGACGGGTCGGACAGAACCTGGAACAGGTCTCGAACAGGGGCGGTGAGCAGGGCCTGGCGCGGGTTTGCCGGGCCGCCCGATCACTGTCGGTAAGAATCGCCGATCACTGTCGGTAAGAATATTGCGTCACATTGACACCACGGTCTTCGAAAGCAGGCAGGAATCACCCTCGGAAGGGTGATGTCGTCTCGGCACGGCCCGGGAAGGCTGCATAGGTCGTCGGCGTTCCCCTCTGACCCGGAGCTGACATGACGACCGAAGCGGAGGCCCGCGCGGAAAATGGTGCGGGCGTTGAGCACAAGCGCCGGTTCCGGTTCCCGACCGCGTTCACGGTGCTGTTCTTCGTGCTGGTGCTGGTCTGGATCCTGACCTTCATCATCACGCCGGGGACCTACTCCTACGTCAGCTGTGGCGGGGGGCCGCCCAAGCCAATCCCCGGCACCTTCCACGATGTCAAGCTCGACCTGTCCTTTCAGGAGCGGCTGTATGACTTGTGGGTGTCGCCGGTCAACGGCCTGTACGGGATCCGGACGCCGGCCGAGCCGATCACCAACCCCAGCGCTGACTTGCTCAAGAAAGGCCAGGCGGCGTGCGGGACTTCCGGCGGCAAGCAGGTGCCGGCCGAGATCGTCACCCCGCCGGGGAATACGGGGCCCTACAACAGCGGGGACCTGGCCGGCGCGGTCCAGGTGTTCTTCTTCGTGCTGGCGATCGGCGCGTTCATCACCGTCACCATCAAGACCGGGGCGCTGGATGCGGGGATCGGCCGGGTCACCGAACGGTTCCGTAAACGCGGCCTGCTGCTGATCGTGATCTTGATGGTGATTTTCTCGGTCGGCGGGACCACCTACGGGATGGCCGAGGAGACGCTGGGGTTCTACGCGATCATCCTGCCGGTCATCATCGGCCTGGGTTATGACCGGATGGTCGGGGTGGGGATCATCATGGTCGGCGCGGGGGTGGGTACGCTGGCCTCGACGGTGAACCCGTTCGCGACCGGGGTGGGCTCGGACGCGGCCGGGGTGGCGCTGGGGGATGGCATCGGGTTGCGGCTGATCATGTACGCCGTCCTCACCATCGTCACCGTCTTGTATGTGCTGCGTTATGCCGGGCGGGTCCGCGGCGACCCGGCCCGGTCGCTGGTGCCCGCGCTGGAGGGGGACGACGCCCTGGCCGGCGGCCCGACCGGGCCGCCGCAGCCGATGACCGGCAAGCAGCAGACCGTACTGTGGATCTTCGGGCTGACCTTCGGGCTGATGATCTTCTCGGTGATCCCGTGGGGGGACTTCAGCTCCTCCCTGGAGGGCATCACGCTGGGCTGGTATTTCCCCGAGCTGGCCGCGTTGTTCATCGTCGGCGCGGTGCTGGTCGGGCTGGTGGGCGGGCTCGGCGAGGAGGGCACGGTCACCGGCATCATCTCCGGCGCCGGCGACTTCATCGGCGCCGCGCTGATCATCGCGGTGGCCCGCGGGGTGACCGTGATCATGAACAACTCCGGGATCACCGACACGGTGCTGCACGCGCTGGAGGGCGCGGTCAGCGGGCTGTCGTCAGGAGCGTTCGCGGTGGTGATGTACCTGGTGAACATCCCGCTGGCATTCCTGGTCCCGTCCTCCTCCGGGCACGCCACGCTGGCCATGCCGATCATGGCCCCGCTGGGCGACTTCGCCGGGGTGAGCCGGGCGATGGTGGTGACCGCCTACCAGTCCGCGTCCGGCTGGATGAACCTGTTCACCCCGACCTCGGCGATCGTGATGGGCGGGCTCGCACTGAGCCGTGTCCGCTACGACCGATACCTGAGGTTCGTGGCGCCGCTGCTGGGCATCCTTCTCGTCCTGACCTGCCTGTTCATGCTCCTGGGGGTGGCCGTACCCGCGCTCGGAGGGCCGGTGACATAGATGCACACCACACGCTTCCGGGCCGGCCCGGCGCAGCAGGCCACCCGGCTCCGGCGAAACGGTCGGATCCTCCTGGCCGTGGCCGGCCTGGTCACGGCCCTGCTGGCCAGCGCCTGTGACACCAGCGAGCAGGTGCCGTGGGCCACCTACAGCTCGGGACTACAGCCGCGAATCGACGCCGCCACGGCCACCAGCGACTGCGCCGCGCTGCGGGTCCTCCTCACCGCGGCCAAGACGACCAGTAGCTCGCACGAGAAGGCCACTGGATTCCCGAACGACGCTCTCGTGTCCTACATCCAGGCCGCCCAGCACCAGGCGGGCTGCCCGGACGGGAGCAGCTGACTGGATGGGCGGTCAGGCACAAAGCGGTCACCGCGCAGGTATCGGCGTGATGATCACAGCTGATCTTCAGTGATGACGGGGTGATGGCGCCTGGTGGCATGCCAGCGCGCAGTGGCTGCAGGTAGCGGTAGATGGTGCGCAGGCTGCCGCGGTAGCGGAGCGCGGTGATCTCGGCGTGCAGCACGGCGGAGTCGCGGCAGCCCTGGTTCCACCGGCGGCGCATGTGGGGCTGGTAGCGGTCCAGGACCGTGGGCCGGGACACCGCTCTGGCCACCGCCTGGTCGCTGGTAACGGCCTCGGAGGCCATCGAGCGAGCGGTCGACCTGCGTCTCCTCTGAGCCTGCGCCTGCCGTGAGTAAGCAGCTGCTCCAGATGGCTCTGCTCCGAGTTCTGCTGCAGCGAGCAGCACTACCGCCACCGCCAAAGCCGCAGGAATGGGTGGGAATCACCCTCTCAAGGGTGACGACACCCCCGAGACTGCTCGAAGAGAATCCGGAATGGCGTCTCGAAACGGGGCGGCAGCATACGACGGTCACGCGTCAATGTGCCGCACGCTCCGCGTCGGGCACGTCCAAAGGCAATCTAAGCGTCCCGAGGAAGGGAACGATCATGGACAACCGCGGCGGGGGATGGGTAGTTTTCGCGGCCATCGTGCTGGGCGTGGCGGGCATCATGCGGATCTTCGACGCGATCTGGGCCTTCCGCTATCACGGCGTGCTGCCGGACAATCTCCAAGATGCGATCTTCGGGCACAGCCTCAAGACCTACGGCTGGGTCTATCTCGTCGTAGCTGCCGTGCTCCTGGTGTGTGCGTTCCTGGTGCTCAGCGGGTCGCAGGTCGGCCGATGGGTCGGGATCGCCGCCGGTGCGATCGGGTGCATCAGTGCCATCTGGTGGATGCCCTACTACCCGATCTGGTCGCTGACCTACATTGCCATCGGCGCGCTTGTGATCTTCGCGCTCGCGGCATACGGGGGCAAAGCCGAAGCTGCCTAGCTCGGCAGTCGGCGCGTCTTCTTGACCTTCGAGTTCCCGGCCCTCCGTCAGGCCCGCCCTCGGCTGAGGAATTGGACCACGACTACCTGTGGCGTTATGCCCGCCGCCTGCCCGCACGCGGGGACATCGGGATCTTCAACCGGTCCATTACGAGGAGGTCCTGGTGGTGCGGGTGCATACGGAGAACCTCGACCGCTAGAAGCTGCCGGAGGAGGCCAAGGGCAAGGACGTGTGGGACCGGCGCTACCGCGAGATCAACGACTGGGAGCGGTACTTGACCGACAACGGGTTCAAGGTCGTGAAGCTGTTTTTGAACCTATCGAAGGAGGAGCAGCGGACCCGTTTTTTCAAGCGGCTCGAACTGCCGGAGAAGAACTGGAAGTTCTCCGCAGCCGACGTCCGGGAGCGGCAGCACTGGGACGACTACCAGGAAGCGTTCTCGGAGATGCTGTCAGCCACCAGCACGCACTGGGCGCCCTGGTATGTCATACCGGCGGACCGCAAATGGTTCGCTCGCATCTGCGCTGGCGCTGTTCTGGCCCACATCCTGATCGAGATCGACCCCCAGTACCCGGAAGTGACCGTGGACAGGCGGCAGCAATTGCTAGCGGTCAAGGATGAACTTGTGGCCCAAGCGCCCAAGGGCACCCCCAGCGACCCGTTCGCAGCCAAGCGAGCCAAGGCGGAAGCCAAGCGAGCCAGACCAGAGGCGAAGGAAGAGGCCAAGGCGGCGGCCAGCCAGGTCGACGGGGACGTGCGCCAGTCTCCGAAGGCTCGGCGCCAGGATCAGCCGGCGCAGGCGGCACCACGGGCCAGCAGGGCTCGGGCCAAGGGTCAGCTGGGCTAGAGCGTGTCCGGATCGGAGGCAGAGACATGGCGGTGCATGTGGTGCTGATCGCCGCCGGGGATCAGGTTCCGGCCGATGGCCGGATCATCGAGGCGAGCGTGCTGCAGATCGATGAGTCGGCGCTGACAGGGGAGAGCACTCCGTCAGCCAAGGATGCCGAGACGCTGGCCGGCGACCGGCTGGGCCCAGGTGATCAGAGCAACATGACGTTTATGAACACCCCGGTCACGCACGGTAGCGGCATCGTGCTCGTCACCGGGACGGGCGCTGGCACCGAGCTGGGGAAGATCTCCGGGATGCTGTCGGCCACCGCGAGGGAACAGTCACCGCTGACCAGGGAGCTTGACAGGCTCACCCTGTGGATCGCTGCGGCGGCCGGGCTGACCATGGTCGTTATGTTCGCGCTGGGCCGGGCCCGCGGGCAGGCGTGGGACGCGCTGTTCGTCAGCGCGATCTCGCTGGCCATCGCGGCGATCCCGGAGGCGCTGCCCACCGTGACGCAGACGATCTTGTCACTCGGGGGTGTGGACCTGGCCAAGCGCAACGCGATCGTGAAGGACCTGCCCTCGGTTGAGACGCTGGGGTTCACCTCGGCGATCAACTCCGACAAGACCGGCACCCTGACAATGAACCAGATGACCGCCGTCGAAGTGGTGGACCCGACCGACCGCTTCACGATCTCCGGTATCGGCTACGGCCTGGAGGGCAAGGTCCATCACGCTGCGGGCGCGCCACCGCCACTATCGAGGACGCGATCCTGCCTTATCTCGTGGCCAGCGACGCCATGCTCGTCCACGGCAAGGTTGTCGGTGATCCCACCGAGGGCGCTCTGCTGGTGCTGGGCCACAAGGCGGGGCTGGACATCGACGGCACCCGGGAGAGCCTGCCCCGGCTGGCTACCCTCCCGTTCGACCCGACCTACAAGCTGATGGCCACCTTCAACTCGGCCGTGGACGCGTCCGGGCGCCCGGTCGTGCGGTGCTTCGTCAAGGGCGCGGCACCTGCGGTGATGTCCCGCGCGGCCCGCATCGACGATATCGGCGTCGTGGGCCGGGTCGCCCCAGAGCACAAGGTCCTCCTCGCCGACACGCTGAAGAAGAAGGGTCACGTCGTAGCCATGACCGGCGACGGCGTCAACGACGCCCCGGCGATCAAGGCGGCCGACATCGGGATCGCCATGGGCACCGGCACCGAGGTGGCCAAGAACGCCGGCCGGATGATCCTGTCCGACGACAACTTCGCCACGATCGTCTACGCGGTCGAGCAAGGCCGCAAGATCTACGACAACCTGACCAAGTACATCCGTTTCGTCCTGGTGCTGCTGGTCGTCTTCGTGCTGACCTTCCTGGGCGCGACCCTGTTCAACATCGCTGCGGGCGAGCCGTTCACCCCCGTGCAGGTCCTGTGGATCCCACTTCGTGGTCAACGCCCCGTTCGGCTTCGCGCTCGGCTTCGACCGGGAACGCCCCGGGCTCATGGGCCGCAGGCCGCGTCCTCGGGGCGAGCCGGTGCTGACCACGCCGGTGATGGTCACGGTCGGGCTCGCCGGGCTGGCCGTCACCATCGGCCTGCTTTCCCTGATCCATCTCGGGCAGTCACACTTCGACAGCCTCCACACCGGCAACTCGATCGCGTTCACGTCCTTCGCGCTCTGCCTGATCGTGGCCGCCCTCGAATGCCGCAGCGAGACCGGCACGGTGCTGACCACCGCCACCTTCGACAGCAAGCAGATGAACTGGGCGGCGCTCGGCGAGTTCGTCCTCGCGGTGCTCGTCACCGAGATGGACGCCCTCCGGCGCCTGCTCGGCACCACCCAGATCAGCATGCGCGAGTTCGCGTGGGCGCTCGTGCCCGCCATCGCGCTCCCGATGCTCTGGGAACTCGGCAAGCTAGCAGCACGCGCCCGGTCCCGGCCCGCGCCTGACCACCAGGGAAATCAGGCACATGAACCCGCCCGGCAGTAGCTACCTAGGACACCTGAGTTCGCGAGGTACTGAAGGATGAACACCCAGGTACGGTTCGCACAACAGGCGGCCCGGTGAGCGACGGGTGGTCAGCTCCGGTGCGGGACAGGTGGCGGTTCGTGCCGATGGCCGGATGGATTCGCTCCTACGAGCGTCGCTGGCTCAGGAGTGATCTCATCGCCGGGGTTGCCGTCGCTGCCCTGATCGTTCCGAAGAACCTCGGGTACGCCGGGATCGCGGGGATCCCGCTGCAGAATGGCCTGTACGCAGCAGCCGCCGGCGCGATCCTCTATGCGGTCTTCGGGACGAGCCGGCAGATCTCGACCGGGCCGAGTTCGGGATTGGCGGCCGTGGCCGCGAGCGCGGTCGCGGTAGCCGACGTCAAGGGGGTCGACGATGTGGCGTCCTTCGTGGCGATGGTCACCCTGGCTTCCGGCGCGCTGTTCCTTGTCCTCGCGGTGCTCAAGATGGGATGGATCGCGCAGTTCCTGTCGCGGGCCGTGGTCACCGGTTTCCTGTTCGGCGCGGCGATCGACGTCGTGATCGGCGAGCTTCCCAAGCTCACGGGAACAAAGGCCACCGGCTCGAACCCGATCCAGGAACTGTGGTCCTGGATCGGGACGCTCGGCGATGCCCATCTGCTGACCGTGGTCGTCGGCGCAGTCGCGCTCGCAGTGGTGTTCGGGGTAAGGGTTATCGCGCCACGCATCCCCGGAGCTCTCGTGCTGGTCGTGGGCGGCCTGGTGGCGTCCTGGCTGTTCGATCTCGGCAGCCATGGCGTGGCCCTGGTCGGCGAGGTGCCCAGGGGGCTGCCGTCCCTGCAGGTCCCCGACGCTGCGCTGCTGCGGGCGCACGCGGGCACGATTGCCCTCGCGGCGGTGGCGCTCGTCCTCATTGGATTCTCACAAACCGCCGGCGACGCCAGGACCTTCGCAGCCAGGCACCACTACCGCATCAACATCAACCAGGAATCGGCCGCCCAGGGTATCGCGAACGTCGGTGTCGGCCTGTTCCAAGGAATGCCGGTCTCGACAAGCCTGTCCGCGAGTTCACTGAACGACCACACCGGCGCGCGTACCGGCCTGGCCTCTCTCACCTCCGGTGTGATCGTAGTGCTCACCCTTCTGGTGCTCGCGCCGGTCTTTTCAGATCTGCCCAAGCCCGTGCTCGCCGCCTTGATCATCGAGGCCGTGGTCATGGGGATGATGGACGTCCCCGAGATGCGCCGCCTCGCCCGGGTGGCGCGCTTCGACTTCTGGATCGCGATCGCGGCAATCATCGGGACGCTCCTGGTCGGCGTGCTCGCCGGAGTGCTGATTGGAATCGGGCTCTCGCTGATCTGGCTCATCTCGGTGGCTACGCGCCCCCGCATGCCGGTGCTGGGACGGCAGCCAGGCACTCAGGCCTTCCGGGAGCTGGATGAGCACCCAGGCGACGAGCAGTTCCCCGGGGTCGTGGTACTCCGGTTGGACGGCGGCCTGTTCTTCGCCACCTCGGACGCTTTGGAGGACAGGGTCCGGGAGGTCGCATTGTCGACCACGGGCGTCACTGGAGTCGTGCTCGATTGCGAGGGAATGGACTTCATCGACTCCCAGGGGTCGGCGAAGATGGACGAGATCCTCGACCTCAACCAGCAAGCCGGTATGACCCTGCGGCTCGCTCGGGTGAAACCAACGGTCCGCGAGGTGCTACAGCGCGACGGCGTCCTCGATCGCATCGGTGACGACAAGATCCATGGAAACATCGATCAGGCAGTGGCGGCGCAGATGGCAGCACAAGGAGGCAGCCGTGCCGACCTATGAACAGCCCAATGCCAACGGTCCCTCAACCCGCGTTGGCGGGGCAACCGCGCCCGGTCGAGAGATATCCAAGGTTTATGTATTCCTTGCCCAGTACTTTCTCAGCCAGATGCCAGACTGGAAACACTTTGATCTACACGAATCGATTTCGGCAGCGAACGTTCTCCAGAGGCAAATCGCGGCATCACAAGTAAACATTCATCCCGCTTGCGCTGGGTGACGCTCGCTGGTTGTGATCAGGTGGGCGCCGGAAGCGGAGGCCGCCACGGCGCCCCGGTCATGGCGCTGCGCAGGACGTCCATGACGTTTTGGCCTTGCTTGCGGGCGGTGTCGATGTAGCTACGGATGTCGAGGCGGTCCTGGGTGGTGTCCTCGCTGGTGAGCCTCCCGGAGATCTTCTGCTGGGTCTTGACGGGGCGGACGGCGCGCTCGCTGATGTTGTTGGTCGGCCAGATCCTGGTGTCGCGGGTGAACCGCAGGACGTCATCTTGGTGGCTGGAGCAGAATTCCAGCAGGTCCCGGCCGGGGTGCTGGGCGGTGGAGGATTTCGGGCCGGAGACGCGGGGCACGTCAGAGAGCCCTGCCAGCACGGCGTGGCGGAACTCGTGGATGAGCGGGCCGGCAATGTGCGGGGGGATTTCAGGCTGGCCGTCGTCACGGGCAGCGCGCCAGGCGCAGATCAGGGCGCGCAGCGCTCGCTGCGCTTGCACCGGCCAGATGGCGTTCGGGTAGCACTCGGCCGCGTCCTCATAGTCCCTGATCAAGTGGGCCAGACAGGCCTGATTTCCGGCAATGTGCTCCCAGCCGTGGTGGAAGTAGTTCGCATACCGGTCAGAGACCACGATGCCGGTGAACGCGGGCAGGACCCCGAACTCGCGGACGGATTCCAGGGTGCGCCGTCCCAGGAAGAACACCGAGTGCCGCTCGGTGACGGCGGCCAGCACGTACTTCTTGGTCCCGGCGGGCCCGCACCGCAGCGTGGTCTCATCGAATCCGGCCACGTGGGCGGCGGTGATCAGCGTCTTGATCAGTTTGACCACATCCGCGATCACGGCGGCTGCCCTGGCCAGGCAGGAGTGGACGAAGCCCACCGAGACCCGGGCGCCGGTGACGTCGGCGATCAGCTGGACGCATCGCCCGGCGGGCACGTGCTGGAACACCGTGAGATACACCGCCAGGGCGCGCAGGTTCGGGCCGGTGCTCACCGCCGATCCGCCTGCCCCTTCCGGGCAGGCCGCCGCATGCAACTCGCCGCACCGGCAGCGGGCCTGGTGAAGGTCATGCTGGACGCGGCGTGCTGTCATCAGCGGCACCTCCAGCTGCTGGAACGACCGGACGACACCCAGGTCCGCCGCGCCGGCCAGGTCCGCCCCGCACCCGCACGCGCCAGCAGGGCGGTGATCGATCACCTCATCGGGTTCCGCCCACGCCATCGACGCGCCCGGCGCCCCCGGTTGCTTCCCGCGTCCGCGCTTGCTGCCCCCGCCGCGCCGCTCCCGCTTGGGCGGCACCCTTCCCGGCAGGTCATCGGCCGACGGCGGCATCGAGCAGTTGCCGCTGTTACGGCCCAGCCGGCGCCTCAGCTCTGCGACCTCGGCCCGTAGCTCCCCGACCGCCCGCGCTAGCTCACCGATCAGCTCATCCCGCGCCGCGCATGAGTCGCACCCAGCAGCAGGCGGCGGCAGGCCGGTCACAGGCCACCATGATCAGGACATCCAGCAGTGATCAAGCCGACACGCTGAGCCGATTCCAGAAGATCCCCGCACCGACGCCGGCGGACCGTGGAACCGGCCCAGTGGCGGGAGACACCAGCCTGGCCGGCGGGGCTGATACGAATAGGGCATGACTGCCCGGCTGCTGCTCGTTCATAGCCCGCTGGTCGGGTGCGCAACCTGGGATCTGGTCGCGGCTGACCTGGCCGGGCGTGGCTACCAGGTGGGCGTCCCCGACCTTACCGGCACTATTACCGCAGGGCCGCCGTATTGCCTGCGCCAGGCCCAGGTGATAACCCGCAGCGCATCCGGCCGGCCCGCGATCCTCATCGGTCATAGCGGGGCCGGGCCGCTGCTGGCCGCGGCGGGCGCCATCATCGGTCAGGTCCGGGGTTACATCTTCGTCGACGCTGGCCTGCCGACGCCGGGGCAGACCTGGATGGAAACCGTGCCGGCCGATCTGGCGGCCCAGCTGCGGGAGATGGCTGATGCCCGGGGCTGGCTGCCGCCCTGGCCGCAATGGTGGGGCGATGAGGCCCTGGCCGAGCTCATTCCCGATCCAGATACCCGCCAGCACTTCGCGGCTGGCTGCCCCCGGCTGCCGCTGGCCATGTTCGAGGAAATCCACCCGCCCGCCCCGCAGTGGCCCGATGCCCCCGCCGGTTACCTGCAGCTGAGCGAGGCATACCAGGACCAGGCGGCCAACGCGCGGGAACTTGGCTGGCCCGTGACAGAACAGATGAGCCACCACCTCGCGCTGCTGACACAGCCCGGCCAGGTCGCCGAATCGCTGCGCGGACTGATCGGCCAGCTTCGCCAGTAGCGGGCCTGCCCGAAGTAAAAGCCAGGGTATAAGCGCAGGCACCACGAAACGGACCTGGCCGCCAGTCACCCAGAGCCAGCAAAGGACTCAGCGCAGCGACCAGGGAGCCCGTCCGCTCACTGGTAATGAGCGCCATGCCATCTTCGTGACCGCCAGCAGGGGGAAACCCGATAGCCACCCACACTCGAAGCCGTCACGCAGAGCGCGCGACGTGAATACTTACCATCACAACTGGCCTAATCCGCTTATCGCCCGGCCTCGCTTGGCTGTCTAGAACGGCGCCGGGATGTACCGCAACGGCAGGTCCGGCTCCACGTAGCCGCCGGGCCGCTGGCGTTTGGGCAGCGTGATGTCCCCGGGGGCGGGCGGCTTGTACGGGACCTGGCTCAGCAGGTGGCTGATGATGTTGAGCCGGCCGCGCTTCTTGTCGTCGGTGTGCGCGATGTACCAGGGCCCCACGCGGTGTCGGTCGCGGCGAACATCGCGTCCCGGGCCCGGGAGTAGTCATACCAGCGGCTGTAGGACTTCAGGTCCATCTCCGACAGCTTCCAGATCTTCCGCGGGTCGTTGATACGGTCCTCCAGGCGCCGGGTCTGCTCGCCGGGGCTGACCTCGAGCCAGTACTTCAGCAGCAGGATCCCCTCATCGGTCATGGCCTTCTCGACCCCCGGCACCAGCTCGAGGAACCGCCCGGTGTCCTCCGGCGTGCAAAAGCCCATCACCGGCTCGACGCCCGCCCGGTTGTACCAGCTGCGGTCGAAGATCACGACCTCGCCGGCGGCCGGGAAGTACGGGAGGTACCGCTGGACGTACATCTGCGACTTCTCGCGCTCGGTCGGGGCGGACAGGGCAACGACCCGGAACACCCGCGGGCTCACCCGCTCGGTGATCCGCTTGATGGTGCCTCCCTTCCCGGCGGTGTCCCGGCCCTCGAACACGATGCAGATCTTGGCCCCGGACGCCTTGACCCACTCCTGCATGGCCACCAGCTCACCGTGCAGGACCCTCATCTCCCGTTCGTACTCCTTGCGCTTCATCTTGGGGGGCGGGCCGCCGGCCTCCTGCCCTGCTGCGGTCGGCGGCGTCTGGACTTCCGCGTGGCGCTGCCTGTGCTTGTCCCTGTTCTTCTTCTTGGCCATATCGCTTACCTCCGATGGGTGCGGTGACTGAGCGCGATATCCCGCAGCGGCCTGTCTCGATGAATAGCCTCCACGGGACGGCAGGACTGGCACTACCCCGCCTTGCCCATCGGGGTTCAGCTAGGTTGGCCTGCCTGGCGCGCGGCGTCGGCGGCTGTCCATTGTGCGCCGGTTTCGGCGCGGAAGGCGGTGACGGCAGCATCGATGGTGGGGAAGAAGTGGCCAGGATCGATGGTGCGGGTGAGCCCGTATCGCTCGATCTTGGCCCGTACCGGGCCCTTCAGC
Organism: uncultured Actinomycetota bacterium; assembly: GCA_963749145.1. Lineage (GTDB taxonomy): Bacteria > Actinomycetota > Actinomycetes > Streptosporangiales > Streptosporangiaceae > JASHPR01. Next base: position 545,877 of record CAVVLN010000001.1, read on the forward strand.
TCGGCGAAGACCAGGCTGATGCCGCGGGCGTTTAGCGCTTCGTCGAGGTCCTCCAGCACATCAGATGCGGTGGTGTCCACGTCGGTGACCGGTTCGGCCGCGATCAGGATCCAGATGGGCGGCGGGTCGGCCTGGGCCATCCGCCTGATCTCGTCGCGGAAGGTCTTGGCGTTGGCGAAGAACAGCGGGGCGTCGAACCGGTAGATCACCAGGCCGGGCAGGTGCCGGGCGTCGGGGTACAGGTGGGTGTCGTGGTAGCCGTCCAGCCCTTCCACGCGCCCGAGCTCGGTGTCGTAGGGCCACCATGCCCGGCGGAAGACGTTGAGGATCGACAGGCCGACCGCGATTGCGATCCCGGGCAGCACGCCGAGTAGCGCGACGCCGAGGAAGGCCGCGATCGACAGCAGGCACTCGGCCTTGCGCTGCCGCCATAGCCGTGCCGTGCCCGGGATGTCGGCCAGGGACAGCGATGCGGTGATCACCACGGCGGCCAGCGCGGGCTGGGGCAGGTTCCGGAACAAGCCCGGGACCAGCACGATCATGAGAATGATCAGGACCGCTCCGGTGACGCCGGTGAGCTGGGTCTTCGCGCCGGAGCGTTCCGCCACCGCGGTCCGCGAGCCGCTGGTGCTCACCGGGAAACCCTGGAAGAGCCCGGCGGCCAGATTCGCCGCGCCTATCCCGATCATCTCCTGGTTGCCGTGGACCTCCTGCCCGGAGCGGGCGGCGAACGCCGACGCCGTGGAGATCGTGTCGGCGAGCGACCAGGGCGATGCCCAAGGCCCCGGCGAACAGGGGCCCGAGATCGGACAGGCGGACGTGCGGGATCGTCAGCGGCGGGAAGCCCTTGGGGAGGACCCCGACGAGGCTGACTCCGTGGTCGGCCAGGTGGAAGACTGTGGTCGCCGCGATGGCCAGCACGACGGCGATCAGCACGGCCGGGACTTTCGGCAGCCACCGCTGCAGCACCAGGATCAGCACGACTCCCGAGATCCCGACCGCGGCCGCGGCCGGGACCACGTCGCCGTTGGCCAGGCCCTTGGCGAGGCCGGTGATCTCGCCGATCAGGCCATCGGCCTCGACTTTGAACCCGAGTAGCTTCGGCAGCTGCCCGACCAGGATGGTCAGGGCCAGGCCGTTCATGTAGCCGATCATCGTCGGCTTGGAGATCAGGTTGGCGATGAAGCCGAGCTTCGCCACCGCCGCCACGATCATGATCGCCGCGACCATGATCGCGAGCAGCGACGCCAGCGCGACCGCCCGCTCGGCGTCGCCCTTGGCGGCGATCAGCGGCAGGATCGTCGCGGCGATCATCGGGCCCAGCGAGGAGTCCGGCCCGAGTACCAGGATGCGCGACGGGCCGAACGCCGCGTAGCCGAGCAAGCACAAGATGGAGGTGTACAGGCCAGTGATCGGCGGCAGGCCGGCGAGTTCCGCGTAGGCCATGCCCTGCGGGACAAGCAGGGTGGTCAGCACAACCCCCGCGATTATGTCTTTCGGGAGCCACTTACGGCGGTAGGACGAGATCGCCTGCAACCCAGGCACGAAGCCGAAGACTGACACAACACCTCCCACAAAGCCCGGGCGAAGTACCACCTGATGGAAGCGGCTGCTGGGCCATCCACGTGGCCGCAGGCGGGCTCATCCTGTGTCCCCGCCGGTCGTATTGCGCCAGAGGGCCGGGAAGTTGCCGGATACGAGTTCTTCGGCGCGGCGAAGCCGCCAGACGATCGACGGCTTTCTCTGCGGCGGCGCAGCGCTGAGCAGGCTGGTCAGCGTGGCCCGTACCCGCAACAGCACCATGGGGGATTGGGAACCAGACTGGATGAGATCGTCCAGCGCTATCTGCAGGTAGTCATCCCAGGTCGGAAGGGCCAGCACGAGCCGGAGGGTCCCGGCATCATCGGCTATCTCGGCCACGTCCAGGTCACGCGACACCAGGGGCTGCAGGAGGCTCTCGATGGTGTCCAGCGCCTGAACGGCGGTGGCCGGATCATTGACGGCCGGCGATAGCGCTCGCAGGCCGATGTCGGCCAGGAGCCGGAAGGCGAACAACGGGTCCTGGTGGAAGGTACGTTCTTGCCCGGTCACCACTGCGCCGAGCACGGCCGCGTCGGTCACGTCGCCGCCGTGCAGGTCGGCGACCGGTGCGCCTTCCTGGAGCGTGTCGCCGATGCGGGCCCGGAGCATGATCACGGCGGTGCCGCTCGCACCAAGAAGCCGCCGCAGATCGAGTTGCTGAAGGACGGCCTGCCGGCGCGGCCATGTCATGGTCCGGTGCAGCGGCGGCAGCTGCAGGGCGGGCTGCCTGTCGCTGGCGCAGGGCCGGCGGTACAGGTCATCGATTACTTCGCGGCCCCGCGCGGCGATGGCGGAAAGCGTCGGCGCTAGCTGGATCGAGGCGAACGCCTTCACCTGCACTGTGCGGATCAGGGCAATCGCGGCTAGTACCGCGACCACCTCGGCAATCGGCAGGATGACCGACACTTTCGGATCGTTTCCGATGGCCAGCGCCGCGGTGACCGAGAACACGAAGATGCCGATGGCCAGCCCGAACGTGCGCCACACGATCGGGTCATCGCGGAAAAGGTTCAGCCGGGGCGACAGGCTGCCGAACGCCCACTGCACGACCAGGAAAAGCAGCGAGAAGATGATGCTGACCAGCCCCAGGATGCCGAAGCCCACCGCGACCAGGGATTCTGTCACCCGGGTGCCGGCCACGCTGGGCTCGGTAGTGATCCGCGGCAAGACAAGGCCAAGCCCAAGCCCGGCCACCGCGCAGAGCAGCTGCACCAGGCCGGCCCGCATTCGGCGCCGCGGCCGCGCGAATCTGCTCACAACGATGGCGGACCGCCAGAATCGCCGTGGCTGCCGCGCAACGCCGCGACACAGCCCGGCCCTGGTGAACCCGCGTGAAGGTTGCGCGTCACCGGTGAATAGGTTGCAGTGGACACGCGGCGCATGCTCCGATTCTCGCGGCCTTTGACCGGAATACTAGGCACGCGCGCGCCGCCCGGTACCACCCCGGACGGGTGAAGTGATGTCGGCCGTGCGCGGGCGACAGCCTGGTCAGCAACAATCCGTACGAGACCGGCGACATCGCCGGCCTGGGCCGGCGCGCGCGGCTCGACCAGGGCGTGCTCGTGTCGTCGGCGTCAAGATCGAGAACGCTGCCCAGGCCGCCGGCCTGCTGCGCACGGCGCGACGCTCCCGTTACCTCACCGTGCTCACCGCCCGCGAGGTCATCATCGACGCCGATCAGCCGCAGATCGTCGAAGCAGGCTGCCCGAGTCGACTCCCAATGACCTGGCAATGCTCGATCTGGCTACTGTCGCGCCATGGCCACCCGCATTTCGCTTTCGGTGTCGGTGATGAGGTCTCCGGACAGGTCGATGGCGGCGGTGTGCAGGGTGCCGGTGAAGCGGAACGGGGCCTGGTAGTCCGGGGTAACCGGCGAGCCGGGGTTGGCGCCGCAGGTCAGGCCGCCCGGGTTGAAGGCGATGGGTGTGGTGACCGGGAACTCCTCCTGGGCGACCAGCTGGCCGTCGATGTAGAGCTGCGCCCGGCCGGGTGTGCCCTTGCCCTGGCTGATGTCCGGTTTGCCGGTGGGCTCGAACTCGAAGCGCAGCTGATGCCGCCCGGGGGGTACCGGGTCGGGCGATGAGACCTGGTAGAGGGCACGGCGGACGTAGTTGTGGACGTAGTGCAGCTTGCCGTCCTTGAGGTAGAACGACCAGCCGCCGACGTTAGAGCCCTGGCAGAGCAGGACGCCTTCGGCGCCGCCTGACGGGATGTCCGCGTCCGCGGTGATGGCGTGCGGGCGGTTCAGGACCCGGGGCCCGGCGAAGAACGGCACGGTCTGGGTACCGGGCCGGTAGATGTACTGGTCTCGTGGTTCGGCGATCTGCGGTCGCTCGGCCATAAACCGCTCCAGCGCGCTGCCGTCGATGGGCAGCACGTTGTACTTGCCGGCCTCGACATACCATTGCGCGATCATCTCGATGAGCTTGTCCCGGTGCTCGTCGGCGAGGCTGTGGTTTTCGGCCGGGTCCTCGGCGACGTGGTAAAGCTCCCAGTGGTGGGCATCAAGGTCGGTCAGCGTCTCAGCCGTGATCGGCGCTCCGAACGGCTTACCCGCCTCGGCGAAGGAGGGACCCGGCCACGGGCACACGGCCCGCCACCCGTCGTGGTCGATCGAGCGGTGGCCGAACATCTCGAAGTACTGGGTGCGGTGCCGGGTCGGGGCGGCCGGGTCGTCGAAGGTGTGGGCGAAACTGACGCCGTGGATCGGGGACTGGGTCACTCCCCTGATTGTCGCGGGCGGGTCGGCGCCGAGTACGTCCAGGACGGTCGGGACCATGTCGATGATGTGCGCGTACTGGTCCCGGATCTCACCGCGTGCCTGGATCCCCTGTGGCCAGTGCACCAGGAACGGGTCGCAGGCGCCGCCCCGGTAGGTCTCCCGCTTCCACCGCCGGAACGGGGTGTTCCCGGCCCAGGTCCAGCCCCACGGGTAATGGTTGAAGGTCGTCGGCCCGCCGAGCTCGTCAATGGCGCGGATGCTGTCTTCCAGCGGCTCGGGGGCATTGTTGAAGAACTGCAGCTCATTGGTCGTCCCGGTGGGCCCTCCCTCAGCGCTGGCCCCGTTGTCGGACACCACCATGATCAGCGTGTTGTCGAACTGGCCAGTCTCCTTCAGGAAATCAAGCACCCGGCCGACCTGGTGGTCGGTGTGCGACAAGAACCCGGCGAATACCTCCATCAACCGCGCGGCCAGACGGCGGGCGCCCGGGGACAGGGACTCCCACTCCGGCACGTCCGGATCGTGCCGGGACAGCTCGGCGTCGGCGGGCATGATGCCGAGTTCTTTCTGGCGGGCGAACACCCGCTCCCGGTAGGCGTCCCAGCCGTCATCGAACTGGCCGGAGTACCGGTCCGCCCACTCCTTCGCCACGTGATGCGGGGCGTGCGTCGCGCCGGTGCAGAAATGCAGGTAGAACGGCTTGTTCGGCGCGACCTGCTTGGCATCGGCGATGAACTCGATCGCCTTGTCCGCCAGGTCCTCGGTCAGGTGATAGCCCTGCTCCGGGGTCCGCGGCGGCTCGACCTGGTGATTGTCATAGACCAGGTCCGGGAACCACTGGCTGGTGTCACCGCCCAGGAACCCGTAAAACCGCTCGAAACCGCGCCCCAGCGGCCAGCGGTCGAACGGGCCCGCGGGGGACTCGAACTCCGACGGAAGCAGGTGATACTTGCCGACCAGGTAGGTGCTGTAGCCGTGCTGCTGCAGCATCTCCGACAAGAAGCCGTTCTCGAACGGCATGCTGCCGTTGTAGCCCGGGTAGCCGGTCGCCGCCTCGTTAATCGAGGCCATCGCATTGGCATGGTGATTACGTCCGGTGATGATGCACGAGCGCGACGGCGAGCACAGTGCCGTCGTGTGCATGTTGGTGTACCGCAGGCCGCCAGCGGCCAGGCTGTCGAAAGACGGCGTGCTGATCGGGCTGCCATAACAGCCAAGCTGCCCGAACCCAGTATCATCCAGCACGATCCACAGCACATTCGGCGCACCAGCTACCGCCCGCAACGGCCGCGGCCACGCCGGGCTCGACTCCTCCGTGGTCCGCCCGACCACACCCGGGAACGCCGTCCCTGCCGCATACTCCTGCAGTGCCATCTGCCGCCCTCCGTCTGGCCGACCGGCGGCTTCCGGTCAGATGACCAAGTCAACGCTCCAGCGGGCGCAGTTTCGTCACCCACGCCGGGTGAGGCGAATCCAGACCCACCGGTCTCCTCTTGATCGCACTTCGCCACCTGTCCTCCTGTTCGGGCCACGCACGGAGCCAGAGCGTCGTCGTCGCTTTGGCTGGCGTGGCTGGCGCGGTAGGGCGATCAGGTAAGCGGCCACGGCCGCGGCGAGGCCAGCCAGGACAATCCACGGTGATGCAGCCGAAGGTGCCGCCAGGGCGGCCAGCACCACGCCGGTGCTAGCCAGGGCCGCGATCCCCGATGGCGCCTCGCGGCGCAGCCACCGCCCGGTCATCGCGGTGCCGATGAGCGCCGGGCCGTCGAGCAGGAGCAGATAGCCGAGAATCAGCAGGCCGGAAAGGGCGGCCGCCGCCCGCAGGGCCCTTCCGCCCGCCGCCTGGCTCACCGCCTCGCCGGGACCGGAACGCGGTGCAGCGGGGCGAGCGCCGCGTCCAGCGCTTCGTCGCTGCTCCACCGCACAACGGGCACGCCGAGGCCGGCCAGGCTGGTACGCAGGGCCGCGCGGTCGAGCCGCCACAGCCTGACCGTCAGCACCGACTCCGGCGAGCGCGCGGCGACGGGCGGCTCGTGCCGCAGCACGTCGACGACGACCAGGGCGAATCCCCGCTCGCGCAGGTCGGTGATCGAGCCGATGGCCCGCTGGTCGAGCAGCGGCGAGAAAAGGATGACCAGCGCGCCGGGCGGGAGCGCGGTGCGCGGAATGCGGTCAAGATCCGGCGTGACGACACTGTCGTTCCTGACGTCGAACATCCTCTGCGCGATCCGGTAGAACTTCCTGCCGCTCGCACCCGGGCTCAGCCAGCGAAGCATGCCGCCCAGCGCGACCGCGCCGACCCGGTCCCCGGACCTGAGGTAGGCGCTGGCGACCGCGGCCGCCCCGCGGACCGACACGTCGATGCTGCTGTCGCCGGCGGCCCGACCTCGGAGAATCCGTCGATCATCACGATGATGTCCGCCGCGTACTCCGCAGCGCGCTGATTGGCGTGCAGTCGGCCCCGCCGCCGGGAGACCGCCCAGTTCACGTCCCTGAGCCGGTCACCGGGGACGTACTCGCGGATCCCGCTGAACTCGACACCCCCGCCGGCCGTCCTGGCCGCGTGCTCGCCGATGCGGCGGCGCAGGTCGGCCGGCACCAGCCAGGCCCGGGCGGGTGGCGGGTGCGGGAAGACCTCCACCACTGGCGTGCCCAGCTCCAGGTCAGCCTGCCAGATACCCCCGGACCGGCAGCAGATGCGGACCAGGCCCGGCGTGCGGCGCCCCCAGGTGCCGGGCCGCAGCCGCCACGCCGCCTGCGCGCGGCCGCCGTGCGATCGGCTGCCGTCCGGACTGCCGCCGCGCAGCACGGTCTGCGTGGCGGGCCCGTTTACCAGCGCTAGGGTGCCGGCCGGCTCGAGGTCGAGCGTGACCTCATCCAGGATCTGCGGGGACACGAGGGTGACGGTGAGCTCTATGTCCTCGCCCTCGAAGCACCGCGCGGCCGACATGGCGATCTTTACCTGCACGGTCGCGGGCCGCGCCCGCCCGCGGCTGATCGCGAGCGCGGCCAGCGCGGGCGCGGCCAGCTGCAGCAGGCCGGCCCGGCCGGTCACGGCCGCGGCCAGCAACGCGACCAGCGAGACGGTCGCCAGGCGGCGCAGCCGAGGAGCGGCTCGCCAGGTGACCGCGTGGCTCGTCAGCCGGGGAGCGGCCGGCCCGGTGACCGCGTGGACGCTCACCGGCCGGTCCTGGGCACCGGGACCGACTCGAGGATTTCACCGATCACGTCCTCGCCGGTCACCTGCCGGACCCACATCTCCGGCCGGAGCACGAGCCGGTGCGCGAGCGCGGGGACCGCGACGGCCTTCACGTCCTCGGGCGTGACGTAGTCCCGTGATTCCAGCACCGCCTGGCCCCTGGCCAGCTGTATCACCGCCAGCGTGCCGCGCGGGCTGGCCCCGATGCTGGCCTTCGGGTGGGTGCGAGTCGCGGCGACCAGGCTGACGATGTAGTCGAGGAGATCGGCGTCGAGGTGCACACGCTCGAGCGACGCCCGCATGGCGAGCAGCCCGGCGGCGTCCGTCACCTGGCCGGGCTGCGGCGGCACCGAGCCGCGGGCCAGCCGCCGGCGCGCCATCTCCGCTTCGCCGGCGTGGTCGAGGTAGCCCAGCCTGACCCGGGCGATGAACCTGTCGAGTTGCGCCTCGGGCAGAGGGTAGGTGCCTTCGTACTCGATCGGGTTGTCGGTGGCGAGCACCACGAACGGCTGGGACAGCGGATAAGTGCGGCCGTCGGCCCTTACCTGGGCCTCGGCCATGGCCTCGAGCAGCGCCGCCTGGGTCTTGGGCGGGGTGCGGTTGATCTCATCGGCCAGCAGCAGGTTGGTGAAGACCGGCCCGCGGCGGAACACCACATCGCCGGTGCCGGGATCAAGCACGGCCGCGCCGGTCAGGTCGGCGGGCAGCATGTCGGGGGTGAACTGAACCCGGGTGAACTCCAGGCCGAGCACCCGGGCGAACGAGCGGGCCAGCAGCGTCTTGCCCAGCCCGGGGAGATCCTCGATCAGGATGTGCCCGGAGGCCAGGATGCCGAGCAGGACCAGGCCCACAGCCTCGCGCTTGCCCACGATGACCTGCTCCAGCTCGGAAAGGATCTTTGCGCACAGCCGCGAGGTATCGGCTACCCCGTATTCCCCGTCCGCCTGCCCGGTCCGGTATCCCCGCTGGGCCTCCCCACCCCCCGGCACGGCTTGCATGTCCCCCGTCATGGCACCTCCGGCCCCGCGCGCAACTGCTCCAGCCGGTCAACGACCCGGGCGAGCCCGGCCAGGTCCACGCCGGGAGAGTCGCTATCGTCGGACGGCGGCGCGGACGGGTCCAGGAGCGGCCACAGGTCCGCCCCGGCCAGCCGGCGTGCCTGCTCTGGATGCCGGCCCATGTCCAGCCGGTACCGTTCCTCTAGCACGGCGCCGAGCAGGCGGCCAAGCATCGGGCGGGTAGCGCGGTCGTAATGGCGCCGGGACTTCTTCCCCCAGCTCAGACTCGACGCTATCCGCCGGTAGGCGGGGAAGTCGGCGGTGTCCACGGCAGAGGGCGCGTCCCGGCGGCGGGCGGGCCGCCGGGCCGCGGGCGGCGTGATCGCCGCCCGCGCCGCCAGCAGGGCCACCGCGGCGAGGATCGTGCCGGCGATCACCAAGCCCTGGAAGCCCGCCGCCGCGTACGAGGCGGCCAGGCCGGCGATCCCCGCGGCCGCTGCGGCGATCCAGGCGCCCTTCATCGGCCGCTCTGGCGGGCCGGTGCGCCGGATCCACCCACAGCCTGCAACTCGGTCAGCGCGGTGAGGGCCGCCGTGCGGTCGTCCGCCACCATGACGTGATCGCTGTATCGGGCCCGGCGGAACAGCCTGGTCAGGGCGTCGACCGCAGCCAACCGGACGAGCCCGGAGGCGGCGGCGCGGTCCAGTACCTCCGCGGGAGTGTCGGCAGCGGCGGGCGGTGATCCCGCCCCCGACATACTCCGCTCCATCGCCGCGTAGCAGGCGATGATCGCCGTACGGGGATCGTCATGACGGTGCACCGCGGCCGCCCCGGCCGACATCGCCGCGGCCAGGTTCGCCGCGGCGGGATCGGCGCCGCCGGCTTCCGGCTCGGCCCGGCGCGGGCGGCGCAGGGAAGACAGCGCGAGCCCGATCGCGGCCACCCCGGCGGCGGCCAGGCCGGCCAGCAGCCACGCCGAGCCCCCGGCGGTCCCGCTGGCCGCGCCGCTGACGTGGCTGAAGGGCAAACCGCCGGACGGCAGCAGCGTCCCGGCCGTTCGCCGCCGCTCCCGGCCCGCCAGCACCAGCAGGACGACGGGAACGGCGATCACGGCGAGCGCGGCCAGCAGCCCCAGGGCCTTCCACCACCACGCAGGCTCCGGCTGCTGCCTGATCTCCGGGCTCTCCTCGGGTTTCCGCCTCCATCGCCTGCCGCTGAAGACGAGGATCAGCAGGGCGACGCAGGCGACCGCGCCCAGTCCCTCGATGGCCCCGAAGACGGCCAGGAATGCGTGCCCGGCGGCCGCCTCGCCTGCGGCGGACCGGCCGGCCAGCGAAAGCCCTGCCCGCGAGCGCAAACCGATCGCGGCGGCGCCCAGCAGGAGCACCACGGACGCGCCACGGCGCAGATCAGCCAAACGATCCGGGGTAACGCGGGCGAGCCTCAGCATGCTGCCTCCCGGCCGGTAGCCAGGGACGGTCAGCGGCTCCGCCGCCGCCGTTTGCTGGTCATCGGCCCGCTGCCTGGCCATGTAGCTCACCTCGCGCGCTGCCGATGTCGGCGTGGATCAGGGCGGCGATCGCCGGATGGTGGCGCAGCTTCTCCAGGCAGCGGCCGCGGCAGGACCCGATGCGGCCGACCGGGATGCCCAGCTTGGTCGCGCCGGGTTCCACCATCGCGAGTGGCCCGGGGTTTCACCACACGCGATGGCCCACGCGACAGCTCACATGAATCGCCCGGGCCGCCCGGCCGTAGCGGTGACCGCCGCCGGTGGCTAAATGCGGACCGGGTGGCACCGGGCGAGGCGGGCCCGGCAGGTTCCGGTGCGCTGGGTGTCGGCGAAGCCGCTGCTTTCCCGGCTGGCCTGCCAAGCCGGTGCTGACCGGGCTGAGTCCGCGTAGGCTTTGGGCCGGGTCCTGCCCGGGCCGGGGCCGCGGGCGGGGTTTGGAGAGGCGTTGGGAGCAGAGCAGCCTGGGCTGGGGTTCGCGGGGTTACTGCGGCAGCTGCGAGCCGAGGCCCGGCTGACCCAGGAGGAACTGGCAGAGGCGGCCGGGCTTTCCCCGCGGTCGGTCAGTGACCTGGAACGGGGAATCCACCGCACCGCCCATAAGAACACAGCCGGGCTGCTGGCCGATGCGCTGGGCCTGCCCGGGCCGGCGCGTGTGCTGTTCGTCGCCGCAGCCCGCGGGCGCGGGCTGGCCGGGGATGTTCTGGCGGCCAGGGGGGGCCAGGAGCCAGGAGCGTTCCAGGCCGCGGTGACCCGGGCCTTGCCACGGGATATTGCCGCCTTCACTGGCCGCCGGGCTGAGCTCGCGCAGCTGACGGGGACGCTGGCCGGCCTGGCGGCTGGTGGCGGGGTAGTTGGTATCCATGCCATCGGCGGTATGGCCGGGGTCGGCAAGACCACGTTCGCGGTGCACGCCGCGCACCGGCTGGCCGGGACTTTTCCGGACGGGCAGTTTTTCCTGCTGTTGCACGCCCACACCCCCGGCCAGCGGCCGGTCGATCCGGCGGATGCGCTGGCCAGCTTGCTGCTGGCCGCCGGGCTCGCCGCGGCGCAAATCCCATCTGGGCTCGAAGCCCGTGCGTCCAGGTGGCGTGACTTCGTGGCCGGCCGGAAGATCTTGCTGGTGCTGGATGACGCGGCCGGGCATGAGCAGGTCCGGCCGCTGCTGCCTGCGACAGCGGGCAGCCTGGTGCTGGTCACCAGTCGCCGTCGGCTGACCGCGCTGGAAGACGCGGCGGTGGTCAGCCTCGACGTCCTGTCTCCTGGCGAGGCGGCGGCGCTGCTGGTCCGGCTGGCCGCCCGGCCCGGGCTGGATCCCTGGGACGCGGCAGTTGGCGAGATCACCCGGCTGTGCGGGTACCTGCCGCTGGCGATCGGGATGCTTGGCCGCCGGCTGCACCACCATCCCGCGTGGACCGCTGCGGGCCTGGCCGCCGGCCTGGCCGCTGCCAGGAACCGGCTGGAGCTGATGCAGGCCGAAAACCTGTCGGTCGCGGCTGCGTTCGGCCTTTCCTACGCCGACCTGTCCCCAGCCCAGCAACGGCTTTACCGCCGCCTTGGCCTGGTCCCCGGCTCCAGCTTCGACGCCTACGCCGCCGCCGCCCTCGATGACACCAGCCTCGATGCTGCCCGCCGCCATCTTGATGAGCTTTTTGACCAGCACCTGCTCACCGAGCCCGCACCGGGCCGCTACCAGCTGCATGACCTGCTCCGCGAGCACCGCGATGAAAGGCTTCCTGATCGTCTACGACCACTGGGACCAGGCCGCCGCGCTGCACCGGACCGTCCTCGCCGCAACGCGCCAGGCCGGGGACCGGCGCGGCCAGGCCCTCGCCCTCACGGAACTCGGCACCCTCAGCACGGTGACCGGCGACCTTCGCTCGGCCACCGCCAGCCTCGCCCAGGCGGTGGACCTGTGCCGTGCCGCCGCTGACGATACCGGCCAGATCGACGCCCTCTTCTTTCTCGCAGGCGCGCAGATGCTGGGCGGGGATTACCCGGCCGCAAACGCCAGCTTGCAGCGGGCATTCACGCTGGCCGGCCGGCTCGGTGACCTGCTCGGCCAGGCTGGCACCCTCTACGGCCTCGGAACCGTGCAATTGGAGACCGGGGACTACCCGGCCGGCGTCATCAGCCTGCGGCAGGCACTCGCGCTGTTCCGCGAGATCGGGCACCGGCTCGGCGAGGCTAGTGCCCTCGGCAACCTCGGATGGGGGCAACTGGAGACCGGGGACTACCCGGCCGCCGCCACCAGCTTGCAGCAGGCACTCGCGCTGTCCCGTCAGGTCGGTGACCGGGGCGGCCAGGCTGGCGCCCTCCACGGCCTCGGAATCGTGCAATTGGAGACCGGGGACTACCCGGCCGCCGCCACCAGCCTGCAGCAGGCACTCGACCTATATCGCAGACCCAGTGATCGAGCCGGCCCCGATGGCCCCCTGAGCAGCCTCCGCGGCCCGGTCGGCGAAGCCTCGGCACTCAACAGCCTCGGCTGGCTGGCGTCCCGGACTACAAAGACGGGCCTGGCCCGTGACCTCCACTCCCAGGCGCTCGCCATTGCCCGCGACATCGGCGCACCACTCGAAGAAGGACGCGCCCTGGAAGGCATCGGCCAAAGTTACCTGCAAGAAGGCAACCCCGGCCGAGCCGTCACCCACCTGCAGCAGGCACTCACGATCTACCAGCGCATCGGAAGCCCCAAAGCCCGACTCGTCCAGGAAACCCTGCGCCAAAACGGGCTCTATCCAGCCACTCCACCAGAACACAGCTACCGCAAGAAAACCCCGGCAAGCCCCGCGCCGTGACGCGGCGGCCGCAACCAGCAGGCTGCCGCGGGAAGCTTCCGAGTCCGGCCATCGGCCTTGCCCCGGCCCCGCATGGGAGGATCACCCAGGCCACACGGATTTGAATCGCCGGTCAGCAAGGTCACAATGGAGGGGTGGTCCCCGACCGGAAGCCAGCCGCGCGGCCCCCGGTGGAGTCGGCCGGGGCCGCCGAGCGGGGCGAGCACTGGTGGCCGGTGGTGCTGGCGATCTTGGTCACCGCCGTTCTGCACGTGGCGCTGCCCGCGCAGTACCGGGTGAACCCCAGATGGGTGGTCCCCGTCGTATTGATCGCGCTGCTGGCTGTCCTGATCATCGGGGATCCGGGCCGCATCGACCGGCAGAAGCGCTGGCTGCGGATCGTCACCGGCATCGTCATCGCCTTCATCACGGTGGCGAACCTGATCGCCGGCGCCCGGCTCGTTGCCGACATCGTCACCAACAACAAGCTCTTCGCGAACAACGCCACCGGATTGCTTGCTACCGGCGGGGTAGTCTGGGCGACCAACGTGATCGCGTTCGGGCTGTGGTACTGGGACCTCGACCGTGGTGGTGCCGCCGCGCGCGCACACCGCCCCCACGCGGACCCGGCGTTCGTCTTCCCGGAGATGCTGCACACCGAGTACGTGCCGGCCACCTGGATGCCACGGTTCGTCGACTACCTGTCGCTGGCGTTCTGGACCGCCACCGCTTTCAGTCCCACCGATGTCTCCGCCGTCAAGCGGTGGGCCAAGCTGCTCATGATCGTGGAGGCGTGCGTGTCGCTCGGCGTGGCCGCTCTGGTGATCTCCCGCGCGATCAACATCCTGAAATAGCCGGGCACCGCGTAAGGGGATGTCGATGACCGAGGGACCGATTGTCCCAGTTCCGCTGCGGGCCGGGAGCCCGCTGCGTACGCCCCGCGCGGCCGCCCTCGCCGGGATCATCTTTTCCGTGCTCCTGGCCTTTGCGCTGGTGCTGCTCAGAGTCTCTGTCCCCGCTCATCCCGAGGTTCCGGGAGCATGGCTGACCAATTCGCGGCGCAGAGCGGAGGTGGCGGTCGCCCTGAACCTCGTCCCGTTCGCCGGAATCGCGTTCTTGTGGTTCATCGGGGTGCTCAGGGACCGGATCGGCGAGCGCGAGGACCGCTTCTTCGCGACGGTTTTCCTGGGCAGCGGCCTTTTGTTCGTCGCCATGATCTTCGTGTCCGCGGCGATCGCGGGCGGCCTCATCGCGGGCGCGAGCATCGGCCCGCCGAATGCGAGCACCCTCGCGCTGGGCCGCGACCTCACCGCGAGCCTGGTGAACGTCTACGCGATGCGAATGGCCGCGGTGTTCACGCTGACCACGGTGACCATCGCGCGCCGCACCGAGATCGTCTCCAGATGGCTCACCGTCGCCGGGCTCGTGAGCGCACTGGTGCTCCTGGTCGGCGTCGGTTTCTCACCCTGGGTAGAGCTGCTGTTCCCGGCGTGGATCCTGGCTCTGAGCATCGATATCCTCGCTGCCGGCCTAAGAGGAACGCCGCGCACCGCGGAAACGGCGCGCGGCTGATCTCCACGATCGACGACCCTGCGCCAGCTGCCAGAGCACCGCCTGTGCTCGTCCGGGTCATGGCAGGGCGCGTTCTGGCCGCGGTAGATCGTGTCGTCGCTCCGGCCACGGCGTGCCGCCATCGCCCGAAGCGGGCCAGGGGGAGAGCCGAATAGCTCCCCCCTAGCTTCCGCTGACGGCATCGATCTTGCCGAGCATGGCCTTGACCTGCGGGAACTTGTGGGCGGTACAAGACTGGTCAGGGCTTGAGCACGTAGCGACCGCGCACCTGTGATCTTGGTTTCGGCGATCAGCGCTTCGATGAATGACGGGTTATCCGGGAGGGCAGGCAGCTGTTCGGCTCGCGCGATCGGGGCGCCGCGCCCGGCGGAGGTTTGGCCACCCCGGGGGGGGTTCGCGTGGCCACACCCGGCACCTGAACCGCTCCGGATTTGGCGGCGTCAGGTGCCCCGGAAGATCGGCGGGCGTTTCTCGGAAAAGGCCTTGAGACCCTCGAGATAGTCACTGCTGTCGTATGCTTCCCGGCGCAGCCCCTGGATGCGTTCGTACACCTGCGCCGCGATGGGCTGGTAGTCCATAAGGACACGGAGCTGTTCCTTGATGACCGCTATGGCCATAGGCGACTTCGACGCCATGGTGGCGGCCAGACCGAGGGTGAATTCTTCGAGTTCGGCGGACCCCACCAGGTGGTTGACCACCAGCCAGTCCCTGGCCTTCTGGGCGTCGACGGGCGCGGCGGTGAAGAACATCTCCTTGATGAGGTTGACGGGCAGCCGTCCGAGGAAGTGGAGCAGCCCGGTGGTGTTGTACGGCAGTCCCAGGTTTGCGGGAGTGATGGCGAACGTCGCCGTCTCGTCGGCGACGATCAGGTCGCAGCTGAGCACCAGATCGAACGCTCCGCCCCACACCGAGCCGTGCACCATGGCGATGACCGGGAACGGGAAGGTGCGGATCGCGCGGAGCAACTGTTCGAGAGGGTCGTTGTAGCCCAGCGGGTCGCGCCGGCCGCGGGGAAGTTCGTCAATGTCATGGCCGGCGGACCAGACGCGCAGCCCCGCCGCCGCGCGGAGCACAACGGCGCGCACGCCCTCGGCTCGCAGGCTCTCGAGCGCGGCGACGATGCCGTTGGCCGTCTGGGCGCTGAGGGCGTTGCGCGTGCGCTGGCTGTCCAGGGCGATGACGCCAACTTGCCCGCGCTTTTCCGTCCGGACGGCGCCGCCCGCGAGGCTAGCCGCCACAGCCGGGCCGGCTGCCTCGCCATCGTCCCGCGACGCCGCGGGCTGGTCCAGCGGGCCGGCTCCCCGGCTGGCCAGGGCCACATAGGTTTGGGCCAGTGCGTCTCTGCCCGCCCCGAGGATGGTGTGCACCAGCCCGAGCGCCTCGATCCGCTGGTCGTCGGCGAGGCTGCTGACTACGTGGCGCCAGAGCACCTCCTCCAGAACGTTGAATGTTCCCTGGATCTCGGCGATGCCGAAGCCCGCCTCGAAGCGGTTCGTCGCGATCTGCCGGGACGACGCGATGATCGGCTCGGCCCGGCCTTCGTGCACGCACTGGACGACCAGCTCGAACAGACCCCGCACATTGCGACGGTGCTCCTCCGGGCTGACTGCGTGGTGGTGTGCCCGATGGCGTCGCTCGAGCGCGGCAGCAGCTTCCTCGACTACTCGATCCTCGTCACCGGCCAGAACTGCTGACGTCTCCACGACCGATACCTCCGTTTCCTGGACGTCTCCCCGGGTGTTCCCGTTAGGTACACGAGGCCCTCGGTGTCTCCGGTGAGGTAGTCAACGCATGATCCGAGCGGGGCGCCGCCGTGTTCGCCTGCTCGCCGTACGGGTGCTGCCGGGAGATCAGCGGTGCGACCGGCCTGGATCACCGGGGGCAAGCTTCCGCCACGTCCCCTGCTCGGGGTCGTACTCTTTCCGTTCGAAGAGGTACATGTCGTCACCCAGCGGGCTTGACCAGCCACTTCCCCCCGGGCGACTCGGGGGGCATCTCCGCGATCAGCGGACCGAGATACTCCTCATCGGCGGCCAGCGCCACCAAGAGCCGCCCCACCTGGCCCATGTCGAGGATGTCGGCGGAACGCAGCTCATCTAGCTGAGCCAGGAAGTGGCGGAGTGGGCTGGGGAAATCGCTAGTGCTCACTGGCCCACCGTAACCCACGGTCCGTCAGCGTCCCTCGCGTCGGTGAAGCCGAGGTAGAGGTAGTTGCAGGATGGCTGGCGCGTTCCGCGCGTCGCCAGCCGGTGCGGAGCAGTGCCTGCCTTGACGCGAGACTGCCGGGGATTCGCGGCGATCGGCGGGTCGCGGAGGCCGTCGTGGGCGTCACTGTCCGTGCGGGAGGGCGTGCCTGTGCGGCGGGTCCGGCTGGCAGCGCTGCGCTGCTGCGGTAGGCCGCCAGGTTGACGAGCCAGATTAACTACTGTATTAAAGTCTTATGGTTATAGATAAAGGTGATGGCCCGGCGGGCGGCGGGGCTGGTGCTTTGCCTGCGAGCGGCGGCATGTATTCCGACCAGCACCTGCGCGTCTCCGACGCCGAGCGCGAGGCGGTCTGCGGCCGGCTGGCCGAGCACTTCGCCGCTGGCCGCCTGGACCAGGCCGAGTTCGACGACCGGGTCGGGCGGGCCATGAGCGCCAAGACCCGGGCCGACCTGCGCGAGCTGTTCGCCGACCTGTCGGAGACGGGGGCCCCGGCAGTGCCAGAGCTTCCGCGGGGTGGCGGCGGCACGCCAGGGGACGGGCCGCGCGGGCCGGGGTCGCCTATCGAGTTCCGGCTGGATGCGGCCTCGGGGGTGCCGACCTACCTGCAGCTGGTGCACCAGGTGGAGCACGCGCTGCGGCTGGGTTATCTCACGCTGGGCGATCAGCTGCCGAAGGTCCGGGACGTGGTGGCCTCGCTGGCGATCAACCCGAACACGGTGCTGAAGGCCTACAAGGAGCTGGAGACCAAGGGCCTGACGGCCGGCCGTCCCGGCCAGGGCACGTTCATCCAGGCCACCCTGGGCCAGGTCGCGCTCCCGGAACTCGCCGGGCTGCACAAGTCCCTGCTCGGCTGGCTGACCACCGCCGACGCGGCGGGCCTGGACGAGGACGGCATCGTGGCGCTGTTCGCCAGCGCGCTGCGGGATTTCTATGAGCGCCGCAGCGGCACAGGGGAACGCCGCGGCGCAAGGAGCGGCGAAGCGGAGGGTGTCGCATGAACGTGAACATCATCGAGACCAGCGGCCTGGGCAAACGGTACGGCAGCACGTGGGCGCTGCGCGAATGCTCGCTGGCGGTCCCCGCCGGGCACGTGACCGCGCTGGTCGGCCCGAACAGCGCCGGCAAGACCACGCTGCTGAACCTGGCGGTCGGCCTGGCCGAACCGACCGCGGGCACCGTCACCGTGCTCGGAGGGCTGGCCGCGGGATCCCCGGCCGCGCTGGACGGCATCGCGTTCGTCGCCCAGGACACGCCGCTGTACAAGAACCTGTCCGCCGCCGACATGCTGCACCTGACCCGCAACCTGAACCGGCGTTTCGACCAGCCCTACGCCAGGGCCCGGCTGGGCGAGCTCGGCATCCCGCTGAACCGCAGGGTCGGCAAGCTGTCCGGCGGGCAGCAAGCGCAGCTCGCGCTGACCGTGGCGCTGGCCCGCCGGCCGCGGCTGCTGGTGCTGGATGAGCCGGTGGCGATGCTCGACCCGCTCGCCCGGCATGACTTCATGGCCCTTGTGCTGACGGCGGCGGCCGACGACGGGGTGTCGGTGCTGCTGTCCTCGCACGTGCTGGCCGAGCTGGAGCGGGTGGCCGACTACCTCATCCTGCTGTCGCGGGGCCGGGTCCAAGTGGCCGGGGAGGTCGACGACCTGATCGCCAGCCACCGCGTGCTGACCGGCCCCGCCGCCGAGGCCGATAGATATACCGAACGGCCGCTGGTGCATGCCCGCCGCGCCGACGCCCAGGCCCACCTGCTGGTCCGGGCCACCGCGGACGACCCTGTCCCGCCGCGCTGGGAGGCGCACCCGGTCGGCCTGGAGGAACTCGCGATGGCCTACCTGCGCGAGCCCGGCGCCGGCGCCTTGCCCGGCCCGGCCCGCGGCCGGGACACCCACCCGACGGAGGTGACGAAGTGACAGCACTAACGATGCCCGGCCGTCCCGCGCACGACGCCCGCCTGCGGCCGGTGCCGTGGCGGCGGATGGCCTGGGTCACCTGGCGGCAGCACCGGGCCGCGCTCGGCGGCGTGGCCGCCTTCCTCGGCGCGTTCGCGGTGTACCTGTGGCTGACCGGCCTGCAGATGCACCACGCCGAAGCGGCCTACTGCCACCCGGCCGGCTCACTCGGCTGCTCCATAAACTTCACCGGCAGATACGGCGAGACCGCGATCATAGTCAGCATCGCCCTGCAGGCGGTGCCCGCGCTGATCGGGGCGTTCGCCGGGGCGCCGGTGCTGGCCCGGGAGCTGGAGACCGGCACCTTCCGGTACGCCTGGACCCAGGGCATCGGCCGGGTCCGCTGGACGGTCGGCAAGCTGGTGCCGCTGGCGGTCGCGGTGACAGCCGTGGCCGGGGCGTTCACCGTCCTGTTTGCCTGGTACAACCAGCCGTGGGTCGCCGCGGGCTACGTGACCCCGTTCTCGGCCCGCGTGTTCAACCTGCTCGGGGTCGCGTTCGGCGCCTGGACGCTGGCCGCCTTCGCGATCGGCGTCCTGGCCGGGATGCTCATCCGCCGGGCCGTCCCCGCGATCGCCGCCACCCTGGCCGGCTACGCCGGGCTCGCCTTCGCCACCGCGCTGTGGCTGCGCGAGCACTACATCACACCGCTGGTCACCCACAACCCCAACCTGCCTGGATCTGCGAGGATCATCAGCCACTGGTACACCGGGCGCGATGGAAAGCCGCTCAGCCGGGCGGCGATCAGCCAGATCCTCCGGGCCGACCACACCGCCACCACTAAGATCGGGCCGAACACGTCTCAGACGGTCCAGAACGCGGTGGGCTACCTTACCCAGCACGGTTACACGTTCTGGGTGAGCTACCAGCCTGGCAGCCGGTTCTGGCCATTCCAGTGGATCGAGGGCGGCTGGCTGCTCGCGCTGTCGGCCCTGCTCATCGCCGCGACCGTCTGGCTGGTCCGCCGCCGCGCCGCCTGAGCCGCCCGGCAACCGCGGCTCAACCCGCCAGCAGCCATCGTCCCGGCAACCGCGGCAACCACGGCCACCACGCCGATGAAACGGGTTCCCGCCAATGCTGGCCGGCGCCGCGGCCCGGGCCGGGCTGGCCGCGGTACTGGCAGATGATCTTGTGGCTATGGCTGGTCGGGTTTGTGAGCGGGTGGAGGTGTGAGCCGGCGCACGATGGGTTGCCTGGCCGGCAGTCATGGCTTTTTGGCCGTCGGCCGGCGGGAACTGGGCGGGGAATTCAGGGACGCGACCAGCGGGGTGCCGGCCACCGGGCAGTGTCGCTTGAGGGACGGCGGGAGTTCGTTTGGTATGTGCTGGGTGTCGGTACCGGATCGGCTCAGGACGTCGTTGCTGATCGTGGTCCAGGCGAGCAGCGCGGCTGCGAAAGACGCACCGGCGGCAACGGTCATGGCGACCGGGAAGTCGGCGGCCAGTCTGGCCGGGTCCTCGAAGGCGGAGCCGGAGAGCCCCGCGGCAAGGGGAAGGGCGGCAACGGCGATCATTTGACCGAGGCGCGAGAGGGCGTTGTTAACGGCGGAGGCGATCCCGGAGTGCTGTGCATCGACGCTGGCCAGGACCGTCGCGGTGATCGGGGTAATCAGCGCGGCGAGACCGACCCCGAATACGATCAGCGAGGGCAACACCGCGGGGAGGTAGCTGTCGCCGGGGTGGATCTGTGCCATCAGCAGCAGTCCCGCACCGGCCAGGACAGCTCCGATCGTCAGCGGGATCCGCGGGCCGATTCGCTGGGCGATCGCCCCCGATGGGGTGGAGAGGGTCAATAGCAGCAAGGTGATCGGCAGTGTGGCGGCACCGGCTTGAAGTGCGGTGTAGCCGAGCGTGATCTGCAGGAACGCGACGAACAGGAAGATCACGCCGCCGAGCGCCGCGTAGGTGACCAGCGCGAGCAGGTTGGCGCTGGCGAATTGGCGGGAGCGGAACAACTCCAGTGGAAGCATAGGGTTCCTGGCCCGCCGCTCAACGGCGACAAAGGCAGCTGCGGCGGCCAGGCCGGCGGCCGAGGCGGCAATCACCGCTGGTGTCAGGCCCCCGGACGCCTCGATCAGCGCAAAGCACACACCGGCGATGGCCAGCGTGGCGAGCGCGGCGCCGCGCAGATCCAGGCCGCCAGCACGCGTCGGGTCCCGGGTCTCTGGCACATGGACAACCGCGGCTACGACGACAAAAGCCCCGAGCGGAAGATTGATCAGGAAGACTGCGCGCCACGACACCGCGTCGGTCAGGTACCCGCCGACGGTGGGGCCAATGGCGCCCGCGACCGCACCCAGACCGGCCCACGCACCGATCGCCCGGGTGCGATCATCGGGATGGAAGACCGCGTCGATGATCGCAAGGCTCCCTGGTGTGCTCCCCGCAGTGGGCGCGCAGAGCCGGCGCCTGGGCGCTCGGATGCGCGCCGAGGGTTACAGCACGCTGGAGGAGCTCGGAGCTCACTACACGGGCGGTGATCAGCCGGCCAAGGCCGGGATCACGGTAGATTCCGGCATCAACAGCGAGCCCCGCTACGACCTCGCAGGCCCGCGATCAGCCATGGGTATCCAGCCCCTTGCGATCGAGCGCTGCCCGGATCTGGCTGAGCCACTCTGTGCCCAGCTGGCGCCCGTTTGGGAGTTGATCGCCTCGATCCCAGCGCCACGTTGTGATCATCGCCAGCACGAGAATCCGGCACTGGCGTAGCAAGTCTTGATTGACACCCGGATAGTGCTCGCTGACTTCTTCGGGCGCATGGGCGAGGTCGAATTCGACAGGCCCACGGCAACACGTCTCGAGGTCTATGAACAGCAGCCCCTTCTTCGTGGTGAGCACGTTGCCCGGGTGAGGCTCACCATGGAGTAGCTGCTCAGCGGCGCCACGGTCGCCGATCACTCGTCTCATGCTGCGTAGCGTGGCGCCGAGGAGATCCCGGTCCGCGCCGGCGAGCGCCGGGGTGTGGTCGCGGCTCGCAACGAGCTGCTGAGCCTGCTCGACTCGGTCAGTGAAGTGCGGCGCAGGGATATCGAGCTTGCGCATGCCGGCATGCAGCCGCTCGAGCGCACTGGCGTAGTCAGCTGGTGGAACCTCTCGAAGTGGTGCAGATTCGTAGTAGGTCCACAGCGTGACCACGAAGCCATCACGCTCATAGGTACGTGGCTCCACCCGAGGCTCAAGAGCTGCCACAGGGCACCCGGGTTCAGCGAGCCGCTGAGCAAGCTCGACTTCGAACTGTGAAACCTGATGCGCTACAGGCGCCACCCGGGCGAGCACGTCACAAGGCAACAGACGCAAGGTGAGCTTGTTCGAGTCATGAAGAACGATCCCGTCGTCGACTGTCAGGTCAAGTGATGAGGCGACCGACATAGCCGCAGCCATCGCACGCCGGGCCTCTGACGCCTGCATCGTCGCCTGGCCCTCTCCTTGCGCCTTGCCGCGCGTCGTTCTGGCCAGGCTAGCCGACGCGCAGATCGTCCCGATCTGCGTGCCCGGACACGGCAGCATCAATGAACCGGAACACGCGCCGAACGGCGGCTCGGGGAGCAGGGGCCGGGCGCGGTCGATAACTATCCGTGACCATATGGGCCCGAGCGGACAGGCAGTGGGTCGTTTGGGGGACTGGCTACCACGATCGCGTTCTCTTCGGGTCCCCTGCCAGTGGCCGCAGGCCGCAGCGCCAGGCTTATTGCTCACCTACGGCCGGGTCTAGTCGCCGCGGAAGACAAGCACGGATCCGGTGGTAGCTGAGCATTGACGGGCGAGCGCACATGGCGGAGCAGGCCGTGCAACCCGACCCAGTCCGGGCGCCCGCTCTGGGTCGGTTGCTTAGTTGTAGTTCACTGACGAAGCGGGAGTAAGCATGGCTAGGCGGGCTGCTGTCCGTACTCTTCGTCCGTGACGTGGTCGCCCCAGGCGGTCTCTGGTCCGTCGCCATCTGGCGCTTCCCAGATGGCCAGATGAACCATGAAGCTGTCCGGTGAGGCCCCATGCCAGTGCTCGACTCCAGGTGCGGTGTAGATCGTGTCGCCGGGCCGGAGCACCTGGACCGCGCCGTTACGTTCCTGCACGAGCGCCGTGCCCTCCTTGATGTGGAGGTACTGGCCAAGTGCGTGCGAGTGCCACGCAGTCCGGGCGCAAGGCGCGAAGTGAACAGAGCCCATCCGGACACGAGACGGCGTCTCCCCGGCTAGAACGATGGTCGGGTGGACGTCACCCGTAAACCAGTCGGCCGGTCCCTTCGATGTCTGTGGCTTGATGGTTTTCATGCGTGCTCCTTTCGCTCAGCGCATTGCGACTGCGCGCGACGGGTGCTGCAGCCAGGACGTGCCCACACAGTCAGAGACGCAGGCGAACAGGGTGCTTGGACTGGATGATCCTGGCCGTCCGCTACCCGTATCATAACAGGTAACCGGATACGCTGCATCCGCTTACGTGTTACGATGAAGCCATGCCCGAGTCCGTCGCTCGCTCACTACGTAAGGACGCCGCGATCAACCGCGAGCGTCTGCTCGCTGCTGCCGGCGAGCTATTCGCGGAGCACGGACTGGACATCACGCTCAACGACATCGCCCATCACGCTGGCGTCGGGGTCGGCACGGCTTACCGCCGGTTTGCGAACAAGGAGGAGGTCATCGATGCCCTCTTCGAACAGCGTTTGCAACAGGTGGCGGCCGTGGCCAACGAAGCGCTCGACGACCCGGACGCCTGGCACGGGATCGTGACGTTCCTCGAACGCACGCTGGACATGCAGTTCGGCGACCGCGGGCTCACGCAGATCATGAACAACGCGGCGCTCGGTGACGCCCGTGTGAGTGAAGCTCGTGATCGCATCGCGCCGCTGATGACCACCCTCGTTGAGCGCGCGAAGCGGCAGGGTGTCATACGGCCGGACTTCAACCAGACCGATCTGGTCTTCATGCAGGTTGCGCTAACTGCAGTCATAGAGAGCAGCCGCGCGATCTCGCCCGAGCTGTATCACCGCTACCTCACCATGCTGCTCGACGGCATTCGTACCGATCGGGAAGCTTTTACACCGCTCCCAGCGGCCGCGCTTACTGCAAATCAGACGCACATCGCCATGACGCATCATCGCCGCGCGGGCAAGCAGAGCCAAATAATAAGCAACAGGAGAAGCACATGACAGAGACCGACAAAAACGTGTGGCTAATCACCGGCACGGGCCGGGGGATGGGGACCGACATTGCGAAGGCGGCACTGGCAGCCGGCCACGCAGTCGTAGCAACGGGGCGCGACCCGGAACGAGTCGCTGCGGCCGTCGGCCCACACGACGACCTAGCGGTCGTCAAACTTGATGTCACCAGCGTCGAAGATGCAAAGGCCGCCACCCAAGCTGCGGTTGACCGGTTCGGCAAGATCGATGTGCTCGTCAACAACGCCGGCAACTTCTACGCCGGGTTCTTCGAAGAGATCACGCCCGACGACTTCCGCGCGCAGGTCGAGACAAACTTGTTCGGGCCGCTGAACGTCGCCCGCGCGGTACTGCCCGTCATGCGCAAGCAGCGGTCAGGCCTGGTCGTGGCTATCTCGTCCACCGGCGGCATCATCGGACAGGAGTTCTGCACGGCATACTCGGCTGCCAAGTTCGGCATCGAGGGCTGGATCGAGTCACTGGCACCGGAAGTCGCTCCGTTCGGTATCCGCACGATGGTCGTCGAGCCCGGCTTCTTCCGGACCGACCTACTCACCGCCGAGTCGACCAAGTACGCCGAGGCATCCATTGACGACTACGCTGAGCGCACGAAGCAAACCGTCACCATCTGGAACAGCATGAACGGCAAGCAAGGTGGCGACCCAGCCAAGCTAGCTGCAGCCCTCGTCAAGCTCGCCAGCCAGGAGAAGCCGCCGGTTCGTTGGGTCGCCGGGGCTGACGCCGTCCAGACGGTCGAGCAGAAGGGCAAGGACCTGATTGCTCAGGCTGATGCCTACCGCGAGGTCTCTTCTTCTCTGTCACACGCCAACGCCTGATTCGTGTCTCACATCGTGTGACGCCAAACACAGCGCTAACCCTCTACAGCAGCGCTAACAGAGCGGGCGATACCCCTGCTTACTTGTCGGGCAGCGTCGTGCCTCAGGCCCTTCGCCTCTTAGAAATGCCGCTCACCGGTGCGCACCGATGCCTAGGTTCTGGTGATCGCTGACAGATTGCCTAGGTTCTGGTGATCGCTGACAGATCGGCTGCAGGTGTCGCTTGACGGTTTCTAGGGAGTGCGTATCACATCAGTCGCCGTCGTGGGTGGCTATGGAGAGTCCGGGCGCTTCAGGCGCATCATATGAGTGCGCAGTCCGGGCAGCGCCAGGCCGGCATGGAGTGGTCGCATTATCGCAGGGAGGGCACATGGAGGCCGCACCGAGCAGGACGGCGATGTTCGCGGCAGTGTCGCGGGGATTATTTCGCATGGAGGCGACGCCGCCGTGGGTGCTGGACGACGCTCTGGCCTTGGTGCTCGTCGGCCCGGTGTGGCAGGAGCTACACGACCAGCTAAATCCGCTGTTCCCCGGCCAGGTCGCTCGCGAGTCTCGCGCGGCTGTCTGCGCCCGCAGCCGGTATGCCGAGGACCGGCTGGCTGCTGGCGCCTTCACGCAGTACGTCATCCTGGGCGCGGGGCTTGACTCGTTCACGTGGCGGCGCCCGGACCTGCTCCGCTCCGTCAGGGTGTTCGAGGTTGATCACCCTGCCTCCCAGGCCTGGAAGCTGGAGCGGGTCGGGGACCTCGCGCTTCCGCTCAGTGACTCGCAGGTGTTCGTCCCGGTTGATTTCGAGGCCGAGCCTCTTCGGGACGCTTTGCGCGCGGCCGGGTTCGACTGGGGCCAGCCGGCGCTGTTCTCCTGGACCGGCGTTGCCCCCTATCTCACCGCGCAGGCGATCGAGTCGACGTTGCGCACGACTGCGGGGGCTGCCCCTGGCTCGGAGGTGGTGTTCTCCTACCGGGCCGAGGAGTCGGTGCTCGATGGCGTCGGCAGAGAGTTCATCCGGATCTACGCCCCGCTCGCGGCCTCAGTTGGCGAGCCGCTGCAGCCCGGCTGGCCGGTCATCGAGATCGAGCGGCTGATCAGCCGGTGCGGGCTGAAGATCGTCGACCATCCAGCACGTGCAGACCTCGAACAGCGGTATTTCGCCGACCGGACCGATGGCTTGCGACCCTACAACGTGGAGACCCTGGTCACCGCGCGGGTCACCTGAGCGCAAAGCACGGGAACGCCCACCACGGGCGGTGCGACCGTGGCGTGATTGAGCCAGGCGACCTTGGTCACCGGGGCGCCACAGATGACCTCCATGACTACGTGATAGCGCTGCTCCAATGACGCTCAGCTGCACCATGGTCTGCCGATCTGTCTAGCCCATCACGGGGGCGCCAGCGCTTTGCGCGCGTTAGCCGGTCTGGTGCTTTCCCGGATGGCTGCCGATCAACGCTGGAGCCGGAGCGGGGTCAGCGTGGAGCGCCCGCAGCGCGCCAGCGCGAGGACGAACGACGGTGACGCCGTGAAGGCCCGGCGTATCCTCGGCTGGCCGGGTCAGCGGTGCAGGCTCCCGGCTGTCACCGTGGCGGGCCGAAGAGGGATTCGCCGTCGCTGCCGCCGAGCAGGAAAATGAACCGGTCCAGGTCCTCGCGCAGCTGGCAGGTGTTGTAGGCCGGGTGGCCGACGAAGTCTTCCAGCGACGCGCCGAGGCGGCTGGGATCACGGTTCAGCCAGTCGGCGAGGAACTGTAGCATCTCCGCCAGCTCGGCTGCGTCATTGGCGTTCAGGGTTACTGCGGCCATGGAATCGCCGCCTCCGCGGTGCCGCGTGTGCTCACTGCCGGGCTGGTCATCGTGGTTTCTTGCTTCCGTAGGCCTTGAACCGGCTGATCTCACCGGTGCCGTTTCTGGGCACTGAAGGCTCGGACGCCCCAGCGACCATTCACCCGGCGCCAGCTCCGCCATCCTGGCCAGCCGATCTCGCGCCGGGGGCCGTTGTCCCTGCGCGTGGCAGCGGCGTTCTTATCGTGTGGCCACCGCGGTCTCAAGACGTCCGCCATCTGGCTGGTATTCGTCGCTGCGCCCGCTGAGATGGTGGTCGGCCTGCTGGGCGGTGCGGTGCTGACTGAGCACCTCAATGCGATGGGTGCCGGCCGATCGTAAGCTGCCGTGCCCATATCCGGGCCCCGGGTGTAGCCACGGCGGTCGCCTTTGGAGCCAGGTGGGCCGCGGCCTTGCCCCGTGCCTGCGAGACGGTGATCTACGTGCCGCCGGGACCTGTGCCCCGTGGTGACTCGCTGGCCTGATGCTGGGTCACCAGAGCTGCGAGCTGAGCCCGGGAGGTGATGTCCAGCTTGGCGAAAACGTGTGCAAGGTGCGTCTGCACCGTCCGGGGCGATATGTAGAGCCGGTCGCCGATCCGGGGATTGGTCAGTCCCGCGGCTACCAGATCGGCGACGGTGTGCTCGGTCGGGGTGAGGCTGTACCAGCCGATCTGCGGTCGGCCCCGGGTTCCGCGCCGGCCGCGGCGGATGCCTGTCGCGCGCAGCACTGCCTCGGCGCGGGCGAGGTCGCGGGCGGCGTCGAGCCGGTCGTAGATCTCGATCGCCTGATCCAGGAGTGGCCGTGCCTGGCCGGTCATGCCCTGCCGCGCGAAGGCGGTTCCCGCGTCCTCGCAGGCAAGAGCGAGGTCCAGCTGCCGTGGGCCCTGAGCGTAGGCGGCTGCCGCGGCGTGCAGGATCTCGGCATCATCCTCCGCCAGTCCCCGGCAGCGCAGCGCCGCGCCGGCAAGCGAGGAAATCTCGGGGTTCTCATCCGCGAGCTCGGCAACCGCTGCTGCGATCTCCCGCGCGCGTTCCCGGTCCCCGCGGGCGAGGGCGAGGCGGACGAGATCGGGCCCGAGCATCCGGTATTCCAGC
This sequence comes from uncultured Actinomycetota bacterium, assembly GCA_963749145.1. GTDB lineage: Bacteria > Actinomycetota > Actinomycetes > Streptosporangiales > Streptosporangiaceae > JASHPR01. The sequence continues at coordinate 573,292 of CAVVLN010000001.1, forward strand.
GTGAGTCCCAGCTGGGTGCACCGGTCCCAGCATCCCGCCAGCGCCGCATGTGCGTCGGCGATCTTGCCGTCGGCTTCCAGGACGAGCGCGCGGGCCCACAGCGCCCATTGCGCGCGGTAGCGGGCACCGGCCTCGAGCTGGCCCACGGCCGCGCTGGCCGCCTCCGCAGCCCGGCTGAGGTCGTTGCGGTGCAGGCTGATAAAGGACAGCAGAGCGAGAGCGTACGCGAGGGTATACGTCGAACCCGTCTCTTCCGCCAGCCCGGCGCTGGCCTCGAGTTCGGCGATAGCGTCATCCCACTCCCCGGCGATGAAGCGTTCCGCGCCACGGGCGTTCAGATAGGCGGGCAGGTGCCAGCGGACGCCGAGTTCCTCGCTGATCCGCCGGTCAGCGTCGAACGCGGACCTGGCCTCCTCGAGCTCGTCCAGCTCGACCAGGATGGACCCCCGGGCGACATGGAGCGGGAAGCGGTATCCCTGCCTGCCGGGGCTCTGGTCAGCCAGCCGCACCGCATCGTCGATGATCTCCAGCGCCTTGCCGATCTGCCCGCGCAGCAGCGAAACCAAGGCAGAGGAGTTTCCGGCGATGCTGGTGGTGATGTGGTCCCCGGCCGCGGCGGCCGCGGACCGGGCCTGGTCCGCGACCGCGGCCGAGCCGTCGAGGTCTCCCAGCCACGTGCGGGCGATGCTTGCCCAGCCCAGGGCGCTGGCTCGCTCGGCACCCGACAGCGCGGGTGACTCGCCCGCGCGCTCCAGTTCCTGGAGCGCGTCGTGCGGGCGGCCGCCCGCCAGCAGCGCGCGCCCCAGGCAGATGCGCGCAGGTCCCTCCGCGGCCGGATCATGGTCGCGGTCCAGCAGCGAGCGGCAGGCCGTCTCGGCGTCAGCGAGCCGCCCGGTCACCAGCAGGCTGCTGGCCCGTTCGGCGAGCAGCCGGTCGCGGCCTGGATCGGCCGGGCTCATCAGCCCGATCGCGCGTTCCAGGAGGCCCGCGGCAACCTCTGGGGATGTCGCCGTGGCTTCCCGGGCGGCCTTGGTCAGCCACCCGATGGCCTCGGCGCCTCCCTTCCTCGCCCCGCGGGCGAGCTGCTCGGCGACCTGCAAGGATGGCGCCGCTGTCTGGGCTAGCCGCTGCCCGGCCTCGCGGTGCAGCCCACGGCGGACGGTGAGCGGCAGATCTTCATAGATCGCGTCACGGATCAGGTCGTGGCGGAACCGGAGCTGGTCGCCGTCGTCCTCTAGCACCTGCGCCCTGACAGCCTCGGTGAGTGCCACTGCCAGCTCCAGAGCGGAGCGGTCGGTCACCGTGGCCAGGTCGGTGAGGGTGAAGCTGGTTCCAAGGATCGAGGCGGTCCGCAGCGTTTGCAGGGTGTCGTCGGGCAGGAAGCTGATACGGCGCACGATGGTCAGCCGCAGCGATGGCGGCAGCGTTGTCTCCGCCACCTCGGCCCGCCCGTCGGCGATCTCGATCGCGTCCTCCTGGGCGAGCGCCGCCAGCAGCTCGGTCACGAACAGCGGGTTGCCCGCCGCGCCGGAGATCCCGGCCAGCAGGCCTCGGCCGGGCACGGCGGCGACTGCCTCGGCCACCAGCTCTGTCACGGCATCCTTGGCGAGCCCGCGCAGGACCAGATGGCGGGCGCCGGCCGCTGCCAGCGCGCCGGCCAGCCGGTCCAGCTCCGGGCCGCGCGGGGACGGCCGCAGGCACCCGATGAGGGCGACCGGGAGATATGCCAGGCGGCGGCTCAGCGCGGCCAGCGTCAGCAGGCTGGATGGATCAGCCCACTGCAGGTCATCGACGCCGATCACCAGCGGCCCCGACAGCGCGAGCTCCTCCGCCAGATCAGTGAAGGCATCCACAGCGCGGAACCGCAGCCCCGGGTCGCTGGTCACCGTGATCGGGCCCCGCTCCCCGCCGCCGCCGACCGCCAGCAGCTCGGCGATGGCCGCCCGCCGCGGATCCGGTGACGAACGGGAACACCCGAACGCGCCGCTCACCAGGCCGAACGGCCGGGCCCGCTCTAGCTCCTCGGCCCGGCCTGCCGCCACCTGCATGCCTCGGCCGAGCGCGTCTTGCAGCGTCTCATCCAGCAGCCGCGTCTTGCCGATCCCGGCCTCGCCCTCGATCAGCACCACCGCCGACCCGCCCGACGCAACCCGGTCCAGGGCCTCAGCCAAGACCGCGATCTCCGCCGTGCGCCCGCGGATACGCAGCGCCGGCGCCACCGTGCCCACGAACCGGATGCTACCGCCATCATCGGCTGCCGCAGCCGGGGCCGCCGGCCGCGGCCGGTCACCGCCCGGGCGCCGTGCCGGAGCCAGCCGCCCCGGTGACCTCATACAACGCCCGCAGCAGCCCGAGCCAGCCGGTGAACCGGATCTCCTCCTCGTTCCCCGTCCGGCGAGCGTGCCCGGCGCCGGACACGACCCGGAGGAAGCCGGACGGCGGCTCCACTCGGTCCAGGACCATCCGGATCTCCACCCGCCATCGTGCAAGCCCCACACCGCGGCAACATCGGCCACCTGGCCGATGTCCCAGCTACCCCCGCCGCCGCACGCTGAGAACCTGGCCGCACCGATGTGGCCACTCAGCACAGAGGTCAATGCCATGCATCCCTACCAGAGCGGACTACTGGCCAGGTCCCGCGCCCAGGACTGGAGCAGGCGGTGGCCGCCTGGCGAGCCGCGCACCCGGGCGGCAGCACGCGCCGGAACCGCAGTCGGCGGCACCTGGGCACCGCTGCGCTGCGCCCAGCCACCGCGCGGTCCTGCGCCTGCCCTCAGGCCTGGGCGGCAGGATTGCCGAACTGGAGGCAGACATGCCCGATGGCCAGCAGTAGAGATCATCCGCTCGAACCGCTCAGCTGTTAAGCGAGTTACCCGTTAAGGCCAATTACATCGAATAACAACCGTAAGGAGCACGAAATGGGCCTCTCTGTCTATCGCCGCCGTCTGCTGACGGTCACCGGCGTCGCCGGGATAGGCTACACGCTGTCCTGGGTCGCCGGGCTGTCCGTCCCGGCGCCCAGCCCGAAACTAACAGCCTCCGGAGCCGAGATCGCTGCCGCGCTGGCTGGGCACGGGACCGCCGTGGCCGCGCAGTACGCCCTCGAAGAGGGGGTGCCTGCCGCCGGGCTGGCCATCGTCTCGATCGCCTTGGCCCACGCGGCACGCAGGTCCGGAGCAGCCGCGGCCGCCCGGCTCGCCCTCATCGCCGGCGTTGCGGCCGCGCTCATCTCGCTGCTGCAGTTCACGCTCGGCGCGGTCCTGGCCGGGACGGCATCACCCGGCACCGCGCACCTGCTCTATGACGCGGTGAACCGGCTGGACGGGGTCAAGATGCTCGCCCTGGCCATCCTCGGCCTGGCCGCCGCCGCGTCGGGGGTGCTGCCCCGATGGCTGCGGTACACCGGGATCGCGCTCGCTATCGCCATCACTGCATCCGGCGTCGCCTACCTGCTGCTCCTGCAGAACCTGGCCATCCTGGCCGTTCCCGCGGGAGTGCTGCTGCTGGTCTTCATCACCGGGACCGGCATCGCGCTCGGCACTTCGGCCCGCAAGCCCTCCTACGCGCTGCCGGCGAGACAGCCGCAGCCGGCGCGCCGACCCGGATGACTTGCGCAGCACACCAGCAACCATGGAGGCAGCAGTTCCATGACTCATATCGATTCCAGTGGCGGCGCTGCGGCGCTGGTGCGCGCCGCAGACGCTGAGCTCGTCGGGTTCCCGCCGCAGACCGTACGGCTCCTGGCCGATAGCTCGTCCACCGGCGGGAGGCTGAGCACGCAGCGGGTGACCCTGCTCGGCGGCGCCGATGGCGCCGGCCAGCAGCCGCCCCAGAGCCTGCTCGAGGTTCAGGCCCTCTACGACACCTTCTTCGACGACAGCACGGCCTGGCGGCAAGCCCGTGGCGGCAACCGGCCGGATCCACGCGCGCTCTCAAGGAGGCTCCCGTGAACTTGTTCGCAATCATCGCCGCCCTCACCGGCGTGCTGACTGCCGGGATCATCTACGGCACCGACGTGTTCGGCGCCCTGGTGCAGCGGCCCGCGCTTGCCAGACTCGACGACGCCACCATGGCCGCGGTCATGGGCCGCGTGCACGAATACGGCGACCGGCGGCTGCCGCTCCCCGGTGTCCTCGGCATCCTCGCCGCCGTCACCGCCACAGCGGCCCGGGCGGTCAGCGGATCGCCGGCCGGCGCGATCGCAGCGGGCATCGCCCTGATCGCGATGCTCACCTGGCTGGGCCTGTACCTGCGCGTGGCCGCCCCGATCAACCGGGCGCTCACCGCTGCAGCCGTCGCCCACGTGACACCCGGCAACACCCGGGGCTTGCAAGTCCGCTGGGACAGCATCATCACGGCCCGTGCGCTGCTGATGGCCGCGGCGGTCGCGGGCCTTGCCGCCAGCGCCGCAACGTACTGAGGCCCGCAACGAAACGAGAACTCAAACAAAGTTCCCCATCAGCGCCGCACCGCATTCCGGCGCGCGAGGATCGCCGCCCTGCAGCGTTTCCTCGATCCGGTCAAGGGCTCGCTGCTCGCTGGCACGCAGGCTCATCGTGCTCTCCGATACCTCTGTTCCCTGCTGCCAGACGGGAGCTCCGGCAGAAGGCCACGGCCACTGGCCGCCGCGAACTGGGTCAAGGCTGGCTGCAGCCTGCTGTGCTGTGTGCCGCCCGTGCAGCGCTGCCGGTCAAGGCTGACAAGCAGGTGCCCTTGGTGGCTCAGTCTGCAGTGGCTGACGCATCGGCCGGGGCTGAAGCGCCGGCGGCGACACCGGCGGCGGGCGGCGCGTTGAGCGTTGCCGCGGGCGGGGTGGCGGCCCGCTGCGGGCTGGCCTGCGGGGTGGTGGTCCGGTGGCCGAACAGCCGCGACCAGCCCCCGTCGTGGTCTGCCCGGGGATCTCATGACGCACTCCGAGGTTTCAGGTCGCAGGCCGACAGCGAAAGGCATGACATCCGCCGGCCGCAGATCCAGGCCGGCGAGCTGCCCGGCCGCCAGGGCTTCGCGGTGAGCAGGCGCAGCCCCGGCAGTTCCTAGCGGTGCGCGAAGAACCCGCGGCGGCTGGACCGGCCGGACCGGCTGGTGACCAAGTGGTAGATGAGCAGCAGGATGGCTGCCCCGACCACGGCGGTGATCCAGGTGGAGAGGTTGAAGAACCCCTGCAAGGAATGGATGTGGAAGATCTTGGTGGCGGCCCAGCCGCCGGCCAGCGCCCCCACGATCCCGATCACGCAGGTGAGGATGAGGCCTTGCTGCCGCCTGCCGGGGATCAGCATATTGGCGAGCAGGCCTGCGGCCAGACCGAGAACGATCCATGCGACAATGCTCATAACGACTCCAAGGCCAGTGATCAGTTGAGTTACGCGGTAATCAGTCGTGCTGAGCAGGTCGCAGCCGGAGGCAAGCTCTCCTCAAGGTTTCCGCTGTCCTTCGGCATCGGTGTCGTGCCCGCACCGGCCAGGTACGGGAGAAAAAAAACCCGGGCCCTTGCTGCTGCAACCACGTTATTTAGCGGTGCAGCTGCCGGGGTCCGGAGCGTGTCTTTACTATACCCTTTCTTTACTATCACGCATAATCCCGGTCTGGAGACAGCAACGGACTCATGATCCATTCTGTCCTTGGGCGTATGCGGCCGGAGACGTGGCCGCGCTCCTCACCAGGCCAGGTCCCCGGATGGGCCTGCAGACAGCCACAGGACCACGGCCGTGTCGTCGCCGGCGTCGTGTCAGGGGTAGCCCGGTGCGCTAGCCGCTGGGTCCAGACCCCGCCTTGCGCGCCGGCGACGGCTTCCTCGATGGTGTCGTGCACCTCAAACCAGCCCAGCAGGCCGGTGACAGAATCCGGTACACGGCGGGCTGCGGCCCGGCCAGCGCAAAGCTGCCGCCCCGCCCGCGGATCTGCCTGCAGTGCCTGACCAGCACGCCGAGACAAACGCTGTCGATGAAAGCCAGGCCGGCGAGGTCAGCAACGCAGCGTGCCCACGCCTGCCGCCGGACCTCACTCAGATGCGTCCGCAGGATGCAGGCACCGAGGGAATCCAGCTCTCCGCGCAGGCTGACCACGGCAACATCGCCGCGAGCGTGGGCTGATAGCTGCGATGCACAGCCCAGGCCATACGATGCATCCTGCGGCGTGGCCGACAGAATGCCGGCCTCCGTGACCTGACGCAGCCGCGCGGTCCGCGCTGCGGCAACGCCGGCGCGCCAGCGGAAAGAACCGGGACCTGCTGGCGGATAAGGCCTGTCATTACACGCCCCCTGGCTGACCTGGAGTTGTCAGGTGCCACCAGGGTCCAGAGGAGCCGGAGCCGCGATCTCGCGCACACGCAAGCGCGACGAGAGGCGGTCGTCCTGAGCCGGACAGTACCCCGGATTCGCCCGGGCAACAAGCGCCTCAGCCCGCAGGCAAACACCCAGACGTCCCGCCAGCCCGCGCGCTCGAGGCCGGCTGCCATCGCGCACCCACGCCGGTCCGGCGCCCGCGCGCGCTCCTGGCGCCGGCGCTTCAGCGAACGACAGGAGGCCTGCTGCTGGCTGTGGACAGCTCTATGCGCGGCGGTCGGGGAAGCGTAATATAAATGTGTTGCTCCGGACCCCGGCAGCCGCACCTCCGCAATACCTGCGGATGCGGCAGCAGGACCGGAGTTTTTTGGGCTCGCAGACAGGCTGCGTCGGCAAAAAGCCACGGTCTTCTCAAGCGGCCTGCAACTAAACAATTCACATTCCCGGGGTGCGTCATGATCATAATTGTCGGGCTCGTCATCCTGGTCGCGGCGGTGGTCGCCGGAGTAGCCGGCGTGCTGTCTAACGCCGGCAGCGGGCATGCGGTCACCCATTTCGCGGTGTTCGGCTATCACGTGACCGGCTCGACCGGCACATTGTTCCTGTACGGCATCGTGGTCGGGGCGCTGGCCCTGCTCGGGCTGAGCCTGCTGCTGGCCGGCGCGCGCCGCACCTCCCGCCGCGGCCGCGAGGCCCGCCACGGCCTGCGGCAGTCCCGCCGCGAGACCGCCGCCGTCAGCCAGGACCGCGACGACCTGATCAGCCAGCGCGACACTGCCCGCGCCTACACCGCCAGCACGCTGGGTAACGACCCGGCCGGCGAAGACCGCCACCCCGGCGAAGACGACGGCGGCCAGCGCAGCACCCGGCACCTGTTCGGGCGCCGGCCCGCCTCCCCGCAGGCCGCCGCCCCGCCCGCGCAAGCGGTAAACGGGCAGCCCGCCGATATCCCCCGCCGGTGATGTGCCCGCCGGCGCGTCCGCCCCACCGGAATAACCAGCGAAACGCAGCCGACCGTGATCCACGGCAACTCCAGGCGGCATGAGGCGCGGTCGGTGCCGGGCAGGCGATGACCGCGGCCTCGTTGCTCCAGACCCTGGCGACGTCAGTCCCCGAGCGGTGTCCTCGGAAGACGCCCAGGAGGAAGAGCGACGAACACAACAACACCCGGCTTTGTTGCCGCGCCGTCCGGCCGCGCCTGCGCTGCACGCGGGCTGCCTGTTGCCGTCGATCCTTCGACGGCTAGCTTTCGTGCGCTGGCGCTGCAGGTGCGAACGACGGGTCTGCTCGACCGCAGGCCCGGCTACTACGGGGTGAAGATCACCCTGACGATCTTCGCCTATTTCGCTGGATGGGCGCTGTTCGTCCTTGTCGGCAACTCGTTGGTCAGTAAGCCAGGTCCGGGCCTATCCGGCGGGTGTCAAGATCGTCTGACTGTCACTTGACCGGAGCGGTGGACGTGGCGGGTTGGCATTCATCATCACGGAATGTGAAGCTCGGGTTGCGGCAGCGCCAACAAACCCAGCGGGCCAGGCACGGGTGTTTGCTGTCCGGCGGTTATGGCTGCCTCACGCCGGGGGCCGGGTGGGGGTGCTGGCGGGGTAGCTCGCCCGCCGGGCCGGTGCCGGGATGTCACAGGTCGGGTTCGGCGGTGATCCGTCCCGAGGCGACGGCGTCGACCAGCGACTGGTGGTCGCGCTGGTTCTGGTCGGCGTAGGCGGCGGCGAACCGGGTGATGGCCTGATCGAACATATCGGAGCCGCCGAGATAGGCGGCGATGGCGATCCGGTCCCCGGACCGGGCGTGCGCCCGGGCCAGCGTCCACCCGCACAGCTCCCCGTAGATCCGCATGCCGCGCGGCACCATGATCTCGATGGGCATCGAGAATTTCCAGTCCCGCAGCTGACGGACATAAAAGTCGCGCTCCTGATTGTCGAGCCCGGCCGCAGTGCGCTGCCAGCCCAGGAAGATGTCGCTGGCCGCCTGCATCAGCCGCTGGCCCGCGACCACCCGCTGCCCTTGGTTGTTGTATTTGCTGGCCCCGCAGAACCGGCTGAGCACTGACGCCTCGGCCTCCTTCACCTGCAAGAACAGCGGGTCAGACTGGTCACGGCCGTGCATCAGGATGATCCAGCAGCGGGTCCCGACACTGCCGACGCCGACGACCTTGCGGGCCATGTCGGCGTACTCGAACTGCTCCAGCAAGAACCGGCGGTCGGTTTCCAGCGTCCGCCGGTACCCGGCGAGCAGGCCGGTCATCTGTCCTTCGAAGGCTGCCTGGTCGCTTTCGCGGGGCAGCAGGTCATTGATCGGCACCAGCAGCGGCGGATCGGCGATGATCTTCGGCTGGCCGTCCACCAGATGGGTCAGCTTGGCCACTTCCTGCATGCTGTCCCTGGTCCGTGCCTTGGTCATCGCCTTGTCCACCATCTTGCGCTGCCGGGCTTTCAGCTGCGACTGGAACTGGGTCCGCAGCTCGTCCAGGTCGGCGTGCGCGTACCAGACCTCCAGGTTGCTCATCCCGGCGAAATCGCGCATAGCGCGCCGGTAGCCAGCGACGGCGGCGGCGACGATCTCGCGGCGGTCCTTGCCCGCGAATCCGTTGTCTCGCCCGGCTACCTCCATGCTGGCGGCCAGCCGCTTGACGTCCCACTCCCACGGCCCGGGCAGCGTTTCGTCGAAATCGTTGACGTCGAAGACCAGGCGGCGTTCAGCCGAGCCGAAGATGCCGAAGTTGGCCAGGTGCGCATCCCCGCATGCTTGCACGGCCAGCCCCGACACTGGCGTGGTGGCCAGGTCGGCGGCCATCGGCAGCGCCGCTCCGCGGTAGAACGTGAACGGGGAGACCATCATCCGGCCCCACCGCACCGGTACCAGCTCGGGCACCCGCGACTTCGCTTGCCCGGCCAGCAGGCTCAGCGGGTCGGCCCGGCCCGGGCCGGTTCGAAGACCGCATGAGTATCGCGGGGCACCGCCGCCCGCGCTTGCTTGCCCCGCGCCCCGCGCTCCGCCGGGCTCAGCCGCTCCAGCCCTGCGTCCAGCTGGTAGCGCAACGTACCCCGGGGCGGTGACACAATCGTCGGCACACTCATCATTGGCTCCTTCGCTCGCTTGCGTATCGTTCGGTGACGGGGACATAGTTCGCCGCCTGTCCTTCTAAAGTCAGTCCGGCTGGTGCGGCGCCCGGGGGTGGGGAGGCCGTCATGGCGCGAACGGGCCCGGGTCATCGCTGGTCTGTGACCTGCGTTCCCGGCTGTGCTGCACGGCCCCCAGGAGCACCCGTATCCCAGCGCCCAGCAGGGCGAGGTCGGCGAGCATCTGGATGATGAGCACGGCCCGGGCGGCCTCGGACTTGGCGGTGATATCTCCGAAGCCCACCGTTGAGAAGACGGTCACGGTGAAGTACAAGGCGTCGGTGCGGGTCAGCGGCTGGGTGAAGCTCGCCGCGGAGGCCCGTTCCATCAGGAAGTACGTGGAGGCTGCGGCTGGGCCTTCCGCCCGCGGGCCAGCCACATGATCGCGGTGTAGGCGATGGTGAGCGCTGATCCGATGAGCCAGGCCAGTGCCTGCGGCCAGGCGCTGGTATGGCCGTGGCTGAGGTGGTAGCTGACGGGCAGGGCGATCGCGACCAGGAACCAGGAGTTGAGCAGGTAGGCCGCGGTGAATCCGTGCAGGCCGTATTTCACCATCAGCCCGGCAGCCAAGGTGATCACGAAGGCGGCCACGACCACCACCCCCCCAGGCGCCGTCGCCGATCGCGAATCCCAGGGCCGTCAGCAGCGCCCCGGCCACGGCGTTCAGCGCCATCCGGGGCAGCCGGTACGTGTATTCACCGCCGGGGTCGTTCAGCCACAAACAACGCCCCGAAGGCCACGCTGAGGTAGTAGACCTGCTGATCGAGCACATGCAAGACGATCAGCGGCACCAGCATGACCACTGCCACGCCGAGGGCCCGGCGCACGTTGAGCCCTCGGCGGTTGAGCTTGAATACCTTCGTCATCTGGGTCATCGCTGCCGCATGGTGGGTTGTCATGATCTAGGCCTTATCTGTCACAGATCCGCGAGCCGGCTCGCCTCGGGGACTGACGCCGGTTCCGCCGGTTCCAGGTGAACGTCGATGACTTCGAGCCCGAGGTCCTGGATTCTGTTGAACAGGCCATGCAGGGCCGCCTGGTCGGTTCCGGCACGGCGCAGCACCGTCGTATCGCCCACCACGCTCACCTGCACGTCGTCGAAGGCTGCCCGCACCGAGGGGCCCGCTGTACCGCGAACAGTGACCACATACGTGCTGCCGGTCACTCTTCCAGGCTTCATCACCTCCCCAGGCAATCGCCGAACGGGGTGAGTTGCCCTCACCCGGTTCGGGTGCGCCGACCGGATCTCGCCCGGGGCAGGGACCACCAGGGACCGGGATCGGGCACGACGGCAGATGGACCTTCGGCCCTAGCACGTCGGAGCCCGCCGTGATCGGGTCGTGGGGATGGGCGGTGTGCGTACACGTGGCGTCTCTGGCGGCGCCGTGCTTTCGGTTCCACGCTCGAAGTTCGGGTGCCCCGCGGTACCAGTCCGGGCGGTAGCCCGCCCGCGCCTCGCGACGGCTCTTGCCCAGCCCGATTGGCGGGTGGCGCTGGTGACCGGGGGTCCGGCCACCGGGAAGACCGTGTCCGTAGCGCAGTGGTTCCAGACCCTGGACCCGATCGCCCGGGAATGGGTGACGCTCGACGCCGACGATGACCGGCCGGAGCGTTTCTGGCTCGCGTTCGTCCTCGCCTTGGACCGCGCGGTACCGGGTGCCTTCGCCCAGGCTGTGGCGTCGGCAACGGACGTGCACCGGTTGCCGCCGGAGTTTCTCAGCCGGCTGCTTACCGTGTGGTCGGCCGTCAAGGATCCGCTGGTCATCGTGCTCGACGACGTACATCACCTGCAGAGCCTGGAGATCACCGAGGGTCTCGGCTTCGTCGTCGAGCACCTCCCCGGGCACTCGCGAATCCTGCTGACCGGAAGGGCCGATCCGCGCTTGCCGGTCAGCCGGTGGCGGGGCCGGGGCTGGCTCGCCGAGCTCCGCCAGCGTGACCTGGCGTTTACGCTGCCCGAGACCGCCGAGCTGTTCAGCGCGCTGGGCGAGTGCCGCCTGACGGCTAGTGGGGTCGAGACGCTGTGGCGTCAGACTGAGGGCTGGGCGGCCGGCCTGCGCCTGGCCGCCGCCTGGCTCAAGGATCGCGCCGACGTCTCGGCCGCCGTGGCCGAGTTCTCGGGGCGGACCCCGATGGTGGCCGATCTGCTCGCTGACGAACTGCTTCACCGCGCCCCGAAGGAGCTGTCGGAGTTCTTGCTGCGGACGTCGGTCGCCGATGTTCTCGACGCTGAGCTTGGCGATGTGTTGTCGGGGCGCGGTGACAGCGCAGAAGTGCTGCGGCGCATGGAGGCCGACCTCAAGTTCGTGATGGCGACGGGACCGAGCCGGGACACCTACCGGTATCACCCGCTCCTGGCCGAGATGCTGCGCTCCGAGCTGGGCAGGCACCGGCCAGACGAAGTGCGAGAACTCAATCGCCTGGCCGCGGCGGTCCTCGAGCCACGCGGCGACATCGCCGGGGCGGCCCGCTGCCTGCTGGCCGCCGGCGACACTGACCGGGCATTCTCGATCGTGTCCGACGCTGCGTACCGTCGCGCCGATCGGTCCGATACCCCGGGGATTGCGGCATTCGTCAACCTGTTCCCGCCCGAGCTGGTGAGCGAATCGGCCTCCCGGATGCTCACCTACGCGCTGCTGCTCGGACTGTCCGGCCAGCTGGCCGACGCCCACGCATGGCTCCAGCGCGCTCAGGTGCGCATCGGCGGCGAGCCTCAGGCAGGGGCCGAAGACGTCGCGACCCTCGACGCGCTGCGGCTTCTCACGTTCGCGGTCAGCGCGGGGGCGGGCGATGAGATCGACGCCGGCCGCCGGGCGGTCCAGGCGGTCGAGGCGGGTCTCGACCTGGGGGTCGTCGGCGCCCGCGCGCGGGTGAACCTGGCGCGTGGCTACCTGCTGGTCGACAAGCCCGGCGAGGCCGACTGGGTTCTGCGTGCGGGCAGCCCAGGCGATGAGATCGCGACACTCCTGCTCGCGCCGGCTCTGGCCGCGCGCGTCGCGTTGCGGCAGGGCAGGCTCTCCGAAGCCGAACGTCAGACCACGACTGCGCTGCGGGCGGCCCGGGCATTCGGCCTCGACACCCACCCGGGCGTGGTCGACGCCCATCTCGCGCTGGCCGGGGTTCTCATCGACCGTAACGAGCTCGCGGAGGCGGTCGCGGCGTTCGGGCGCCTGGAGGAGATCCTGCGGGCCAACCCGTTTGCCCTCGTCTACCAGGTCCTGCTGCGGATCGAAAAAGCGCGGGTTGCTGCCGCATTGAACGATTTCGACGGCGTGTTCGCCACCCTGCGCGAGGCTGGCCTGCTCATCGAGCATGTCCCGCGGTCCGCCTTGCGGTCCCTGGTCGATGCGGCCGCCGTCCGCTGGCACCTCGAGGCGGGCGAGACACACCAAGCTTCGGAGCTGATCGCCACGCTTCCTGCTGGCGGCCCGGTGCTGGCGCTGCTGCGTGCCCGCCTCGACCTGGCTCGCGGCCGCTTCGATGCGGTGGAGGCCTGGCTCGGGCGGGCGGGCCTGGCGACGATGCGTGACCGGCTGACCGGTGAGTTGCTCCTGGCGCGCGCCGCCACCGAGTCCGGTCAAGATGCCGGGAGGCACGTGATGGCGGCGGTCGGCCTCGCGGCCCCCGAGCGTCTTGTCCGGGTCGTCCTGGAAGAGGGAGCGGCGGTGGCTCGCTTTGCCCGGGCGGCCGCGGTATCGCTCGGGACCGAGTCGGGCACCAGCCTGGCCGTGGCGCTGGGGTCACCCCCCCGATCTCGCGGCACACCGCGTCAACTGGCGGCGGTCCTCACCGAGAGCGAGCTGTCGGTGCTGCGGTTTCTGCCCTCCCGCCTCACTAATGCCGAGATCGCCCGTGAATGCTTCGTATCGGTGAACACGGTCAAGACGCACCTCAAGAGCGTCTACGCCAAGCTGGGGGTTTCGTCGCGCGCGCAGACCGTCGAGCGGGCTCGGCTGCTTGGGCTGCTGTGACGGGCAACGCATAGCCCTTCTTCGAGCCCACGTGCGTCGCGCGAGGATGATGCGCGAGGATTCCAGCCGGCCCGGCTCCAGAGCCGACGGCGTCCGGTGCCAACCGTGATGCATCGTCGCGCTCGGCCTCTGCCGGGCCCTCCGGGCTGCTGAAACTCCTTCGGCCTGCCGGACAGCGCACCCTGTCCGGGTGAGGCCAGCTCACCCACCAGCGAGTTTGACTGACGTCATGAGGTCGCACAGGGCAGCAGCGCGGCTTTACGCGATCGCGTCGTTCCGCAGCCACGTCGTCGGGCGTCCGCTGGGGAATTCCACATCACGCTGATCATGGTCATCTCCGGCAACGGGCTGGAGGACGCATCAGTGTCGAGATCGAAGCGAACGAAGGGGAACACAGATGGAATCCGGCGACGATACGACAACTGCAGCACCCGCGGCGGCAGGCACGGCCATGCCGGAGAATCCGTACGGCGGGGGCCCGGGCAGCGGCCTGCAGTTCCCGCCGTACTACCGGCCAACGCCGTCGGTCCGGAGCCGGCTCAACTACTTCCCCGGCAGCGAGACCCTGGGGCCGGATGAGATGCGGATCTCGTTCGTCGGCAGCTGCCCGTTCCCGCCCCGGCGCGACCAGGCCGGCACGTGCATCATGGTCGAGCTGGGCAACGGCGACCGGTTCTTCTTCGACTTCGGCCCCGGCTGCGTCAAGAACATCCTCGCCATGGGCGTCCCGGTGCCGGAGATCAACGACATCTTCATCACCCACCTGCACGTGGATCACTACCACGACCTGTCCTATCTGCTGCCGTTCTCGGCGTGGGCCGGACGGTGGAAGCAGCCGCTGCGGGTCACCGGCCCGTCCGGGCGCACCCCGGACCTCGGCACCAAGGGCATGGTCGCGGGCATGAAGCAGATGCTCAAGTGGCACCTGGAGGCCTTCGACTCCTGCCCGATCGGGGATGGCTATGAGGTCGAGGTCAACGAGTTCGACTGGAAAGACGAGAACGGCATCTGCTACGACAACAACGGCGTCACGATTCGCCACTGGCGGCGCTCGCACACCAAGGACGGCGCCTCGGCCTACCGGCTGGACTGGAACGGCCTGTCGTTCGTGTGGACCGGCGACGGGCGGCCCGACGAGCTGACCGCCAAGTACGCCGCGGGCGCCGATGTCTTTGTCACCGAGTGCCAGCCCGACCTGGCGCGGCTCAACCTGTACAAGTACGGGCTGCCCGAATTCCTCTTCAACTACACCATCGACATCCACCACACGACCGATTACGCGGCGGGCTACCTGATGAAGCAGGTCAACCCGCGCTGCGGCATGGTCACCCACATCGCGTTCGACAATGACACGCTCAATGAGACCAGCGCCGACATCCGCGCTCACTGGGACGGGCTGTTCCTGTACGGGGCACCGGACGTGGTGGTCGTCAACGTCACCAGCGACGCGATCTGGCACCGGGAAGCCGCCCTGCCCGGATTCGCCGGCCAGTCCCTGCCGAAACCCACCATCCTGTTCGGTGACCCGCTGCCGCTCGCCACCGGCCGGGGCGTCGTCCCGCAGCCCAGGCTGCCGCGCGAGCAGCAGCAGGAGCAACTGACACGCGACCTCGAGATCGACCCGAAGAAGTACTACCCGCCGGACGTCTACCGCGAGCAGCTCACCAAACTCCCCGACCCGCAAGAGGTCGATCTCCTCGAAATGGCCAAGGTCATGGGATTCGACCTGAGCAAGCTCATCAAATAGCCGTGTCTTCGGTGCCCTGCCGTGCGCGCCACGGCGGGGTGCCCTGGGCCGGGCGCGATTCTCTCCGGTCAGCGCCTTTAAGAGAAACTTCAGGCAATGGACATCGCAGATGACAACGGCCAGGCCGTCCCGGTAACGATCTTGACCGGGTTTCTCGGGGCAGGGAAGACGACGCTGCTGAACCGCATCCTGACCGGGAATCACGGCCTGCGGGTGGGAGTCCTGGTCAACGACTTCGGCGCGGTCAACATCGACGCCGAACTCGTCGTCGGGGTGGACGGCAACATGATCAGCCTGGCCAACGGCTGCGTCTGCTGCCAGATCCGCGACGACCTCATCGAGTCAGTCACCGCCTTGCTCGAACGCCCGGAGGCCGTCGAATACATCCTGCTCGAAGCCAGCGGCGTCGCCGACCCCGGCGGGATCTTCATGACCTTCAGCGATCCCGGCCTGCGGGACCAGATCAGGCTGGACAGCGTCACCTGCGTGGTCGACGCCGACCAGGTCTTCGCCCACCCCGAGTACCCGCCCCTGCTAGACCTCAAGCTCCGCCAGGTCGGATTCGCCGACATGCTGATCCTTAACAAGGCGGGCCTGGCCGGTCCCGGGCAAGTCGAGAAGGTCCGAGCCTGGCTCGACGGCCACTTCAGCCGTCTTCGCATCGTCGAGACCAACTACTGCCACGTGCCCTACCAGATCCTGCTGGGTGTCGGGCGTTTCGACCCGGCCCGGGCAGGCCCCGGCTCACACCCCGTTAAGCAGAACTGCACCGAACCGGCTTGCCGTGACGGCCACCACGGGCACGACCACTCGAAGATGTTCAGCACCTGGAGCTACGAGACGGACCAGCCGCTCGCGCTGGATGCGCTGCGGCAGACGATGCGCCAGCTACCGGGAGCTATCTACCGTGCTAAAGGGGTGGTCTACACCACCGACGCCCCCCAGCGGCGGGCCGTGCTGCAGGTGGTGGGAAGGCGCGTGGACATCTCACTCCAAGACGACTGGGGCCATCGCGAACCACGCACCCAAATCGTAGCCATCGGCGTGGCCGGAAGCATCGACGCGAGCCTGCTAGAAAAGACATTCGCCTCCTGCATTACACCTGCCGCCGCAGGCACATGATCCTGAATAGGGGCCCGAAAATGAAAACCGACGCTGGATCAGCGCGGAATGCCGGTCCCCAACCAGGTGCTCGCGCCCGTGACCCGTGGCTGCGCCTCCCGGCCGAGGCGGTCATGACATTGCCTCTTGCTGCTCAGCCCGGGCACGACAGGACAGTCGGCCTGCGGCGCCAGCCGGGCCGCATCGTGGACCGCCGGATGGAAGGCGGCAACACCGGCGAGTTCGAACTCATCTGCGGCCAGTGCGGCGACCACCCCTACCTGGACTACTCCGAGATCCCCCCGCGGCGCGGAACATGTCGAGCTGGGCGACCTCGATGTAGGCGGGCGGACGCCTGGCCGGGTCGGCGACGCCGGCCAGGGCGGCGTAGGCGGGGGTGTCCGGGCCGCCGGCGGCCCTGTGAGCCGGCCGAGCCCGGGCAGCGCCGGGCTCCGGCAGCGCCGGGCTCCGGCAGCTCCGGCGACCACGTATACAGCCACCCGGCCTGGCCAGGCCAGAGGCAGGGACTGGCCGGCCTGCTGGCCGGTTACCCGGTGACCAGTTCGGCGAGGTGAGCCAGAGAGTTGCTCAGATGATCTGCGGCAAACGGGGGGAATGGGAATGGGAGTCGCTGGCGGAGGGAGTCGGGGACCGCCGACCAGTCATAGGAGAGGGTGGTCTTGGTTCCGGATGGTCCGGCAGGGGCCAGGTCGTAACGCCAGATGTGGCCGACGATCTGCGGGTTGCCATCGCCGGTGTCCATGCCTGGCTCCCAGGAGATCGCGCGTGGCGGGTCGAACACCTGCACCCGGTTGGCCATCCGGTAGTGCCCGCCCGGGACGTTGTCGTTGTACATGGCCATCCGGAACACCTGACCCGCCGCGTTCAGCGGCTGGCCGTCAAGGGGCTCGCGGACCCACCCGGTGCCGTCGATCGCGGCGTGCTTGGCGGGGTCGGCGAGTACGGCGAAGATCGCCTCGGCTGGGGCGTTAATGATCGTGGTTGCGCTGATGGTTTCGTCGGTCATGGTGGTGCCTCCTTGTGAACTCAGCTGGGTACCGGATCTGACGCCCGGCGCTCCGGCCTGCTTGGTGCTGCTGCCAGTCATCTGCTTCTCCTTCCCTGGGCGATCCGCGAGATCGGGGACCGCTCTTGCAGGGAAAGGACGAACGGTGCAGCGGGCGCAGGACATATCCGGGGAGAAAGCCAGGCAAGGAAAGCGAGAAAACCAGAACGCGGTCAGCCGAGCTCGGACCGCACCTTGCGCAGACGGCCCTGCAGGAGGCGCTGTTCGACCTCGCTGGGCGCCAGGGTCACCGCGGCGTGAAGTTCTCCGGCCGCGTCGCTCGTGCGGCCGAGCCGGCACAGGTTGTCCGCCAGGGCAGCGTGCCACAGATGGGAGTACTCCAGGCCGGCGATGGTCTTCAGGGCAGCCAGCCCCGCCTCGGGGCCGTCGCGCTCGGTAACAGCGACCGCCCGGTTGAGCGCCACCACCGGGCTGGCCGTGATCGACCCGAGCAGGTCGTAGAGGCCGACGATCCGGTCCCAGTCCGTCTCCTGCCAGCTGAGAGCGGTCGAGTGGGCCGCGGCGAGGTGAGCCTGGATCTGATGGGGCCCGGCGACCCCGCCGGACCGGGTCACCGCCTCGGACAGCCACGCCGAACCCTCGGCGATCGCGGCTCGGTTCCAGCGGGTGCGGTCCTGGTCGGCCAGGGTCACCGGGTTACCGTCGGCATCGGTGCGGGCGGGGGTGCGGGCCGAGGTCAGCAGCAACAGGGCGAGCAGGGAGAGCGCCTCGGGCTCGTCGGGCATCAGGCTGGCCAGCAAGCGAGCCAGCCGGATCGCCTCGGCCTCGAGATCGACCCGGGCCACCGCGTGCCCGCCGGTCGGGGCGTGGGCCTCGGTGGCGATCAGGTACACCACGGCCAGCACTGCGGCCAGCCGGCCGGGAAGCTCGGTGTCGGCGGGGATCGCGTAGGGGATGCGGGCCGTGGCGATCTTGGAGCGGGCCCGTACCAGGCGCTTGGCCATGGTGGCCTCAGGCACCAGGAAGGCGCGGGCGATGGCCGGCACCTCGAGGCGGGCCAGCGTGCGCAGCGAGAGGGCCACCTGGGCCTCACGGCTCAGCGCCGGGTGGCAGCAGGTGAAGATCAGGCGCAGCATGTCGTCGCGCAGAGACGTCTCTGGCTCCATCGCCTCGATCGCCTCCTCGATCTGGTCCGGTGCGGCCCCGGTTCCCCAGCGGAACGCGGCGGCCTCCTTGGCGGCCCGGGCTGACTCGCGTCGCAGCAGGTCAAGCGCCTTGCGGCGGGCGACCACCGCCAGCCAGGCCCGCGGCTTGTCAGGGATCCCCGTTCTGGGCCAGGCATCCAGGGCGGTGATCGTGGCCTCGGAGAGCGCGTCCTCGGCTACGGCCAGGTCGCCGATGGTCCTGGCCAGCGTGGCCAGCACCCTGGGACCTTCGCCCTTCAGCACCTCGGCCAGAGTGCCGGCGGCGTCCATACCAGGGTGCCTAGGCGTGGGCCGGCGCTACCGGGCGAAGCTCGATCTTCCCCCGCCAGGCAGCCGGGATCTGCGCCGCCCACGCGATGGCCTCGTCCAGGTCGGCCGCCTCCAGCAGGAAGTACCCGGCCAGGACCTCCTTCGCCTCAGCGTAAGGACCGTCGACCACCAGGACGTCGCCGCCCTTGCCGCCCGAGACGGTGATGGTGGTCGACATGGTCACCGGGTACAGGGCTTCACCGCCGCGCATGACCCCGGCCTCGGTAGCCCGCCGGGCGAACTCCGTGTACTCGGGGGTGAACTCCATATCCGGCACCGAGTCCCAGTGGTGGTCCCGGTCGTAGTAGCACAAGGCCACATACAGCGTCATCGTCAAGGCTCCTTCCGTTCAGCCCACCATGCCGTACCGTTTTACCTGGGCGATCACGACTGCGACAACCGCTGCCACGGCCCTGGAACCCGTTTGGATCCGGGTACGGGGCGGCTCCCCCGGAAGGGAGGCGCCCCGTACCCGGAAGACTGCGCCTTAGCTGGCGGGGCTGTTGTGGTAGGAGGCGATGCGCCAGCCGCCGTCGCGCCTGACCAGCACCCAGGTCGCGCGCACCAGTCGCTCGCTCGCGACAGCGTCCTGCCCAGGGAAGATGATCCCGTCCTCGCTGACCACGATGGCCGTGTCGCCGGTAAGAAAGCGGACGTTCACCGGGCGGGCGGCCACCCGCGACCCGTTGAGCGGGCCCGCGAACGCCGCGGCCATATTGGTGCGGATCTCCTCACGGTCCTTCTCGTAGACGCCAGGCTGGATCACGCTGGCGTCCTCGGTATAGTCGGCCACGAACGCCTCGGCGTCGCCGGCTTCCCACGCCCGGTACAAGCGCGCTAGCACGTCAAGAACGGCCTGCCGGTCGGCGTCGGACCCTGCCGTGGCGGTCTTGCTGGTCATCGGTCTCCTCGTCTCTCCCCGCGTGGTGGCGAGCGCCACCCGGGGGAAGGACGGACGGGCCCGCCCGGAGAGGACACCCCCGCGGCGCGAAGCCGGAAAAATTTGAACCACTATTACCGCGCCGAGGCTTGATCAGACACCAGCCGGGGCCGGCCCGCCAATGTCGCAGCTGTTCGCCGAGTTCGGTGTGCCAGCGGGCGGGCCGCCGCCCACCCTGCTCGGTACAGATCGCCGGGATGAGCGCGGCGTTCGGTGTGAGGCTCGGCCGGGCCTCACACGCCGGGCAAGATGCCCGGCGGTGACCTCGATACCCTCCCAGATGTGCTGGGTGAACCAGCCGGCCGTGCCGATGTGGGGGCACTAGTTCTGCTCACGCTCACCGCTTACCCGGCGGGCGTCTACGACTCGCCCAGCCGCGACGGATCGTCCGCCGCCGACCTGCCCGCCGGCCTGGCCGCCTTCATGGCCGACGCTCAGGTCCCGTGGAGCGTCGGCGCGCTGGGCGGCGCGGTGACCGATCCAGCATGGCGGGCCAAGCCCAGCTGGTATCTGGTCGCCGCCGAGGACCAGATGATCCCGCCACCGGCGCAGCCGGCTCCATTCTGGGACTATCAACACGAGCGGCAAGCGATTGCTCGCCCCGGCAAATCAGCAAGCCGGACAAGGATGCACTCAATTCGGCATCACCCGGCGTCCGTACGCACACAGATCCGCCACTTCGCGCGCGGCGCAACCGGCCATGGGAGCGATCAGGATGTAGCACATAGCGGCGGATAGGGCACCCGTCGTAAGGGTCTCCCAGCGGCCACAATCCAGCGGGCTGCTCGCTACTCAGCCGCCCTCGCCAGTCCAGGTGGATTATCCGTCCGTGGAGCGTATACGTAAGCGAAGACTCGTGAACGACTGCGGGGGAGTGGATTTCCCGAGACTCTAACTAAGGCACGATTAACTTTGCCTCCACGCCCGGCCGGGCTCATGCACCGATGGTCTCATGCCAGGAGGGTCGGCGCGGATGATCAGCCGCGCCGAACGCCGAATAGGAATGCCTACTCAAGCAATAGGTATATGTGAGCCCTGCGTGTGCAGATTATCCGTTCGGGCGCATGGCGGGTCAGCCAATGGGTTCGCAGAACCTGTTCCCGGTCATCGGTTGTGAGGTAGTCGCATTTGAGTTCCGAGTCGGATTCGGTGATGCTCGTGCGCATGCCAGCGCGGCGCGGCTTACTCTCCGGTTCCTGGGCGGGTGAGGGCATCGAGTTCGGCGAGTTCGGCGAGACATCAGCCGTACCGATCCGCTGGAGTATTACGCGTGACTGCCGCAGCAGGACCGCGGCCTGCGCGGCGTGGCCGGCGGCCAAGGCGAAGCGACCCAAGTCGGCCAGTGCGTGAGCCTCGTCCCTGGAGCTGGCGATAGCGCGGGCCAGTTCCAGGGCCTGCTGGTGACACGCCCCGGTCTGCGCGAGGTTACCGCTGACCCGGTGCAGCTGGCGGCCTTCACCGGCCCGGCCCAGGCAGGTCTCGGCTTGGTTTCGGTGCCGCCGACCCGCTGCGCGGCATCCCGAGCGACTCCGCCCACATTCACGGTGTCCTGGAGTCGATTAAAGGCCCGGTCGTCCTAGTCGGCCACTCCTACGGTGGCGCTGTGATCATCAACGCGGCGGCCGGGGACCCGAACGTCAAGACCCTGGTCTACGTCGCGGCGTTCGTCCCCCGATGTCGGCGAGCAGCTCGGCCAGCTCATCCAGAAGTTCCCCGGCAGCCAGATCCAGGCCGCGCTGAACGCGGTGCCCTACACCAGATGCAACGGCAGCACCGGTACCGATCTGTACCTGCATCCGGCCCGGTTCCACGCCGTGTTCCCCGCTGACCTGCCGCTGAGCGAGACCGAGGTGATGGCCGCCGAGCGCAGGCCGTTCTCCGCCAGCCGCTTCACTGGCGTGACCGCCGCGGCCGCCTGGCCACCATCGTCTCGCGGGGCATCATCGCCGGCGCCGGCCTGGCCATCCCGCCTGCCCTCGAAAGCAGGAGTACCAGCGCACGCCCACTGCATCGAGATCCCGGCGTCTCACGTGGTCACGATGAGCCACCCCGGCATCGTCGCCCCAGGTCATCGACAGGCCGAGACCGAGGGCTGACGCACACACACCGAGTACGGGCCGGGAACGGGTGGCGCCCGTCCCGGCCCGTACTGCAGTCAGCATGCTGATGGCGCGGCCGGGGGCAGGCAGGCACAGTGGCACAAGCAGGCCACCACGACCAAGGAGGAGCTATGCCCTACGTGACCGTCGGCACCGACATGGAGATCTACTACGAGGATCGCGGCGCCGGGCAGCCGGTGGTGCTCATCCACGGCACCGCCGGCCGCATCCTGCCCTACGACGCCACGGCGAGGCGGCTCCCGGGGCTCATCGAGGACCTGCGGCTCGTCCCCGTCGAAGGAGGCCCGCACAACATCTGCTGGACCCGCTCCGACGAGGTCACCGCCGTCCTGCTCGACTTCCTCGCCCGGTGACCGCCGAAATGCCGTCCTATTCGACCCTGCCGAACAAGGTAATCAGCGTGCCGAACGGCGTCGACTACACGTTTCGCGATGCCGGAGAGGGTGAGGTGCCGCTCGTTCTGCTCCAGCATTTCCGCGGGAACCTCGATAACTGGGACCCGGCCCTCGTCGACGGGATGGCGAATGCCCGGCGCGTCATCGCCTTCGACAACGTCGGTGTCGGCCGGCTCGACCGGGACGACACCGGACACCGTGGAGCAGATGGCCCGCGACGCCATCGCCTTCATCGCCGCCCAAGGCTTCAGCCAGGTTGACCTGCTCGGATTCTCCATCGGCAGCTTCGTCGCGCAGCAGGTCGCGCTGACCAGGCCGGCTATCGTGAGAAGGCTGATCCTCGCGTCCACCGCACCGCAAGGCGCCGCTGGCATGCATGGCTGGGCGCCTGATGTCATCGGCGCGATCGGCAAGCCAGAAACCAGCCCAGACGAATACCTGTCTGTCTTCTTCACCTCCTCGCCGTCGAGCCGGCAGGCAGGCCAGCAGGCGATGCGGCGCATGTACGCGCGGACCGAAGGACGGGACGCGGCGACATCGTGGGCGGTTCGTGAAGCGCAGTATGACGCGGTCTGCACCTGGGGTATCCCCGATCATGCGCTGCTGCAGCGGCTTGCCTGCCTGCGGATGCCCGTCTTCGTGGCGAACGGCGACAGCGACCCGATGATCCTGCCGCACTACTCCTGCCTGACCGCGGGCCTGATCCCCCAGGCGCGGCTGAAGATCTACCCCGATGCGGCGCACGGGTTCCTGTTCCAGCATCACGCGGAATTCGCCGCCGATGTGGAGGCATTCCTCGCCGATCCTCAGTGAGCCGCCTGGTCGACGAGGTCGCGGAGCTGGTGGCGGCCGGCGATGCCGAGCTTGGGGTAGGAGCGGTACAGGTGCGAGGCGACCGTGCGGGGGGACAGGAACAACTGGTCGGCGATCTCACCGTTGGTCAGGCCGCGCGCGGCAAGGATAACGATCTCGCGCTGCTGGGCGGTCAGCTCGTCCAGCGCGTCCGGGGTAGCCTGCGGCGCTTGCACGGTGACGCCGCATGCGCGCAGCTCGGATTCCGCCCGCCTGATCCACGGCGCCGCGCCGAGGCGGCGGAGCGTTTCCAGGGCTGCTCCGAGGACGGGCTTAGCGTCGTTGATCCGCCGCTGCCGCCGCAGCCACTCTCCATAGTCCAGCCGAAGCTGGGCCCGCTCGAACGGCCACGTGTCCCCGGCCGGGTCGGCCAGGGGCGCGGCGAAGAGCGCCTCGGCGCCGGCGGGCTCGGCCAGGAGCCCGCGGGCTCGGGCCGCGAGCTGTTCCAGCCGCGGGCCGGGCGCGGGGTCCACCCGGGCCATCGCCCGCTCCACCAGCGTCCTGGCCTCCAGATGCCGTTCAGCGCGCACCGCGGCGGCAGCGAGATCAGCGATGGCTAGGTAGGAGAAGTGATAGTGCAGCGGCGTGCCGTCGGCGTCGAAGAGGCGGCTGAGCTGAGCGTATGCGGCTAGATAGCTGCCCTCGGCGATCGCGGCGAGTCCTGCGGCGTGCCGGATCCTGGCGGTGAACCCGCGATACTCGGCCGTGTCGACAGCCGCGGTCACGCGGGCCAGCAGCGGCGCTACCTGGCCATGTTCGCCGCGCAACGCCGCCACGGTGGCCGTGGCGAGGTCGGCCGAGCCGGCCACCGTCTCCATCTTGTAAGCGGCGGCGATATCGTTCGCCTGGCGGGCGGCGGCGAGCGCGTCGTCCCACCGCCCGCTGTCAATGCATGCCCATTCCAGCACCGAGAGCGCGGCGGCGCTCGCACCACGGATACCAGGGGCACGCAGCTTGCTGACGGCCTCGCGCAGCACCCTGACCGCCAGCTCGGTCTCGTCCAGGATCCAGGCCGCGCCGCCGACCTTGGGCAGGTCGGACGGGGATCCCCTGGCGATCCGGTGCAGGCAGGGAACCGTTTCGGCGCGCCCGCCGAACGGGTTTGTGCATGCCGTGATCCATATCCGGTTATCGTCAGCGTGGCTGGCGGTCCAGTCCTTGTCCGCTGGCGCCGCGTCGAGGGCGTCCATGGCGGCTCGCACCCTGGCGCGGATCTCGGGGAGCCCGGTCTGGTGGGCGACTGTGGCGGCCATCCCGGTGGCGTCCCAGGCGAGGGCCGGCCGCCTCGTGGATACCTGAACGGCGACAGAGATGAGCGTGTCGAGCGCCTCGGCGTAACGGTTCGACCAGAGCAGCGACCAGCCGATATTCAGCCGGGCGGCGATGCGCATGTCCGGATCGGCAGTCAACGCGAGGACATTGCCCGCTAGCTCGCGGACCCAGTCGGCCTGGCCGGCCGGGTGGGCGAGGCTGGCGGCGGCCAGCAGCCTCCTGGCCTTCTCCTCGTCGCCGGGGCTGAGCTCGGCGGCCTGTTGCATCGTCCGTGCCGCCGCGGCCGCCCCGCCGCGCCGCTGTGCCTGGGCCGCGCTGTCCTCGAGCAGTGCGGCTACGTCCTCATCGGGTCCCAGCGCCGCGGCTGCCAGGTGCCAGGCGTAGCGGTCAGCCTGGCCGCGGACGGCGTCCGCGACCTGCCGGTGCGCCGCGGCGCGCTCGGTGAACGGCGCGCCGTAGTAGACGGCTGACCGGACAAGCGGATGGGTGAACTGCGGGCCAGGCGTATCGAGCGTGATCAGGCCGGCCGCTTCTGCCGGTGCCAGTGTCTCGGCGCGAAGCCCGGATACCGCGGCAGCGGCGACCTCCGGGCTGTCGGCGACCGCGGCGAGCAGCAGCGCGGCCTGCGTCGCCCTCGGGAGGCTGGCGTACCGGGCGGCCATGCCGGCCGTCAGCCGCCTGGTGAGCGGCAGCGGCTCCGCGGCCCAGCGGCGGCCCGCGTCCGGGTCGGCGGCGATCATCTTCGCCAACTCGATCAGCGCGAGCGGGTTCCCTGCCGCCTGCTGGAGCACATGCTCACGTGCCCGGCCCGATGGCGGGTGCGGCTGCGCGTCCAGGAGCCGGCCGGCGTCCGGCAGGCTGAGCGGCGCCAGCACCAGCTGCGGGAAGTCCCGCTCGAAACCGGGAGGCGGCACGTTCCCGCGCGCGCCGGCCAGCAGCACGAACTGCTCGGAGTCCAGGCGGCGGGCGGCGAAGGCGAGTGCGTCCAGGGACGCGCGGTCCAGCCACTGCGCGTCGTCAACGGCTATCAGCAGCGGGCCGTCGTCCGACAGCCCCGACAACAAGGTCAGCACGGCGATGCCGGTCAGCAGCGCGTCGGGCGGCACCGGATCCGCGGAGATCCCGAACGCGCCGCGCACCGCCTCGGCCTGACGGGCCGGGAGCCCGGCCACGCGGTCGAGCACCGGGCGCAGCAACTGGTGCAGCCCCGCGAACGCCAGGTCCTGCTCCGACTCCCGGCCGGCCGCCGCGAGCACCCGCGTACCAGCCGCCCCGGCCTCCCGCATCGCCTGTGCCAGCAGGACGGTCTTGCCCATGCCCGGATCGCCCAGCAGCAGCAGTTCCCGGCTTCCGGCATATGGCGGGGCCGTGAGTTCGGTCAGCCGGGATAGTTCCGCTGCCCGGCCGAACAGGATCGCGTCCCGGCCGGCCATCACGGAAATATCGTCACCCTCACCCGGACAAATATAAGCAAGAGCGGGCAGTGTGCAGTCAGCATGCGGATACCCGGACGGCCGCCCCGCGGCACAAAGTGGCGGTGTGCCGTACATCACCGTCGGCCGGGAGAACACCGGTGATATCGAGATCTACTACGAGGACCACGGGTCGGGATGGCCGGTTGTCCTGGTGCACGGCTACCTGGCCGACGGGCATTCATGGGAAAAACAGGAATCGGCGCTGCTCGCCGCCGGTTACCGCGTCATCACTTACGACCGGCGCGGCGGCGGCGCCTCAAGCCGCCCCGCGACGGGCTACGACTACGGGACGCTCGCCGCTGACCTGAACATGCTGCTGGAAGAACTGGACCTGCGCGATGCAGTGCTCGTCGGCGCCTGCACCGGCGCTGGGGAAGTCGCCCGCTACCTGGGAACCTCCGGGCCGCAGCGGGTCCGTGCCGCGGCGCTGCTCGCGCCAGTGTGGCTCTTCCCGGCCCCGTCGGGTGTCCTCGGTGAGTTCCTCGCCGAACTCACTGCCGACCGGCCAGCCGCCGTCAAGACATACCTGGACCGGCACTACAACCTCGATCTGCTCGGCGGCGGCCGGGTCAGCGATCAGGCGTGGCAGAACAGTTTCCACGTCGCCATCATGGTGTCAGCCGCGGCGGCGGTCGGCTGCGCCGCCGCGTGGCGGGAAGACCTCAGCGCCGATCTTGCCCGGATATCCGTCCCGGTCCTGATCATGCAGGGCGCGCAGGACCAGGTCATGCCACCCGGCGACACCGGGATCCGCCTGGCCGGCCTGCTGGATGATGCCCGCCTCCTCGTGATACCAGACGGCCCGCACGCGATCATCTGGACGCACGCGGCCGAGGTCAACCGCGCACTGCTTGCCTTCCTCCGCGCCGTGTGACTCTAATCCTTCCTGGCGGACGCGATCTCGGCGAGCCGAGCACGTGCGGCGGCCACGAGGTCGGCGTTCGTGTTCGCGTGCCCGGCCAACCCCCAGCCTCCCTCCACGGCTTCGGTGAGAAGCACCCACGTCCGTTCTGCCGTCGATGGATCGCCCGACGCGGCAGCGATGAGGCCGGTGAGCTGGCGCACGACCGCCATTTGCTTGTCCCGGTCCAGCGCGCCGGAGTTGGTCAGCACCTGGACCCGGACGTAGGTGCTGTCCCCGTCGACGTTCGACAGATGGTCCTCGGGCAGTTCATGCACGAACGCGGCGGTGTTCTTGCGGAACATGGGGATGTCGGGCACTTGCTCGATGCGCATCAGCGTGGCCGCCAGATCCTGAGCGAGCAGCTTGGCGTCCCTAAACGTTCCTGTCGCGGCGTAGACGTCGATCATTGGCATGTCTTCGGCTCCTTGTCGTCTCTCAGGCAACCAGATGCATAACAGCAAGGCAGACGCAGACGGCGCGGGTCCGGCATCGGCAACCTGACTGCACCTGCCACGGCGATCGGTGCAGTCAACGTGCGGATACCCCGCCGGGCGCTGCGCGGCTGAGCATGGTGCGTGACAACCATCTGACCCCGCGGAGGAAGCAATGAGCCTGGCCTTTGATGTGTTCGTGGTGGAACCCAAGCCGATCCCGAGCGCCGTGCCGGGTTTCGAGGAGGCGACGTGGCCGCCGTCAACCTCGACCCTGATCAGTGGTGATGGCGGCGGACTGCTGGTCGACTGCCTCATCACCGAGCAGGAGGGACGGGAGCTGGCGGCGTGGGTGAGCTCCCACGAAGGGGAGCTCCGGTACGTCTACATCACCCATCCCCATGCCGACCACTTCCTGGGGCTGCCGGAGATCCTGGCCGCGTTCCCGGACGCGGAACCGGTGGCGCTGGCCGAGTCCATCCCCGCGATGGAAGAGCAGATCTCGCCCGGGTACATGCAGGTCTGGGGGCAGTTCTTTCCCGGTCAGCTGACCAGCAAGCCGGTCGCGCCGGCGCCGCTGGCGGGTACCGCGATCCCGCTCGGCGGCTCGGCGGCCACACTGATCCCGGTAGGCACTTCCGACACCGGGCACTCCAGCGTGGTCCACGTGCCCAACCTGAGCCTGGTCGTCTCCGGTGATGTCGTCTACAACCAGACGCACATGTGGCTGCAGGGGTCAACCCCGGATTCTCGCGCTAGCTGGGCGCGAGCACTGGACACCGTCGCGGCACTGGACGCCCGGACCATCATCGCCGGGCACCGCAGCCCCCGGGCGGGCGACGACGACGCCCGCCGCCAGATCGCTGAGTGCCGCCGCTACCTCGCCGACTTCGAGGAAGCGCTACAGCGCAGCTCCGCGCCGGACGAGCTCATCGGCGCGATGATGGCCGCCTACCCGGACCTGGCGAACCCGTACACGCTGTGGGTCGCGGCCTACGACCTGCTCGGCACCGCGGCCTGACGAGGCATCACCAGCGATGACGACAGCGTACCCAGAAGATCCCGGCACGCACATGATCGTCCTCACTGGCGGCGGGTACGCCGCACACGCTCCGCATGAAGCCGAGCCGGTGGCCATCTGGCTCGGCGAGATAGGCGTGCCGGCGAGCGCGTTCCGCTACCCGCTCAACGTCCGGCACCGGTGCCGCTGGACACGCTGCATGCCGAGATCGCCGCCCGGCGGGCCGGCGGTGCGCGGCGCATAGGGCTCATCGGGTTCTCCGCGGGAGGTCACCTGGCCGGGCTGGCCACGCTCACGCCAGGCGCCACGGCCGAAAGAGACGGTGGACTTCGCTGTTCTCGGCTACGCCATCACCTCCATAGAGACCGAGACCTACCGCCGGCCCGGCTGATCCTCCTCGGCGAGAACGCCAGCCCGCGGCTGCGCCACTCGACGTCGCTGGATGCGCTGGTCACGCCTCAGTCGCCGCCGTTCTTCGTCTGGCACACCTCAGAGGACCCCTATGTCCCTCCCGAGCACACCGACCGGTTCGCCTCGGCGCTCGCGGCCAGCCAGGTGCCGCACGCCGTGCACGTGTTCACCCACGGCCCGCACGGCCTCGGCCTGGCCCAGGACGCCGCTGAGGCCGCAGCCTGGACCACGCTCGCGAGCGCCCGGATCCACGAACAGGCATCGCGATGATGTAACGCGGAACCACCGGTTCCGGTGACGCCTGTTCACCTTCCTGCTGACTAACTTCGCGATACCGCATCCCTTCCGGGGGCTGCACCATGAAGGAGGTCATTATGAGGAGGATCTCACCGCGATTCTCTACTACACCGGCATCTACAAGGCGCCCTGGATTCACTGATCCGGAGTCTCGTAGAGTCTGGCGATGACCAGGATGGCTGAACGCCGGGCCCGGCTGATGCGCGCGCAGTGGCAACCGCCGCGCCCGCATGGCGACCAGCAGCATGATCGCACAGTCACACCGCACGAGCTGTTCTACGACCTGGTCGCCTAGGCCGGCTACATCACGGGCGCGACGTCGGCCAGGACGGCCGCGAACTCGCGCAGAATCTCCATTCCAGCGCGGCTGATGCAAGCAAGCCGACGGGTCAACCAGCCGATCAGATCGGCGGTTCGCGTTCACAATTTAGGTCGCGGTCGGTGATCGCCGGGCGCCGTCGGCTTCGGTTTCCGGAGTTGGACGATGTGGCTGTCCGCCTGGCGGCGCCCGCGACGCAAGCCGCGACGATATAGGTGCCGTACCGGTCCAGGCTGCCGCCGGCCTGGCGAACTGCCGCCCGCCGCGTCGTCCCCGCAGGGGACACGGGGAGCGTCCTTATGCTGGGAGTGCTGGCGATGGGCATAGGAGGCATGATGGCGCGTATCAGCTATGTCGATCCGGACACGGTGACCGACCCGGAGCTGGCCGGGTACCTGGCCGAGGCCCGGGAGCACGGGACGCCGCGGCTGGAGAGCCAGGCGATCCGGGCGCATGTCCCGGCGGTGCTGCGTACGTTCAGCCAGTCCTGGCAGCAGGTGTTCCGGGACGGCGTGCTCGATCACCGAGTCAAGGAACTGGCGCGGGTGTTCATCGCCAAGTCCCTGGAGTGCGGGTACTGCGCGGCGCAGCGCTCGGACCTCGGCGCCGCCCAGGGCCTGACCGAGCGCGCCTTCGACGAGGTGATCGACTTCCGTCAGTCGCAGGTGCTGACCGGACGGGATAAGGCCGCGCTGCGCTGGGCCGAGGCGATCGCCTGGGACCCCGGGCTGGCCGATGATGACCTGTGGGCCGAGCTGCACCGCTACTTCACCGAGCCCGAGCTGGTCGAGCTGGGCTATTTCATTGGCCTGACGATGGGGCAGCAGCAGTTCCTCAAGACCCTCGGCGTGCGCCACGGCGACCTGGGCCGCGACAGCCTGGCCGGGCTCGCACCCGACGCCGCCGCTGCGCTGGCCGACAGTTGACCCCAGACCGGACGCCACCAGGCGGCCACCGGATTAACGCCATCCCGCGCAGATCATCCTTACCGGTACGCCGTCCACGCCAGGCCGTTGACCAGCCACCCGGAAGCAGACCAGCCGACAGCGCGCGTCCCCGAGATCGAGCATTGATCACACGGCGTGAGCCGTAACGGCAGGTCCCGAGTTCCCTATCGCCGAGTATTTGTGCTGCGCGCGATCTGGGATCGACGTACTGTCGAGCACCGATCAGCCGGTTCTGCTTCCTGCTGGGGAGAGTTGGTCGGCGACACCGGGTCGTCTAGGGGCTTTAGGGTTCTGGCTTCGCGAGCGACTGGGTGTTCCTTGGCGGCTGATGGCGGAGTTGGCCGGCTGCGCGCGGCGGATGGGTCGTGATATCGGCGGTCGCATGTGCCAGCTTGGTGCCGCAGCGCGTGATCGGCGAGTAGCGCGGAAATGGGCCTGCATGTCGGCCGAGGGGTGTGCGGTCGGCGGCTCCTCGCCGGCGTCATGCTGCGGAGCGTGGCAGGCGGGCATGCTTGTTCTGCGGGCGTCTAGCCCCAGTTTCCGACGATCATGGTCTTCTGATGCCTGATCGCGCCCTGGCCTGACGGGTTCTCCCTGGTAACACGCTTCCCCGGTGCTTGAATTGATCTGGATAAGAGTGTATGACCTAATCTTGTGGCGAGCCTGTACCCGAAGAAGATCGGCGGCAAGACGTACTGGTACCTGCGGGAGATGGCGCGGGTGGACGGCAAGCCGAAGATGGTCTCCGAGCGGTATCTGGGCACCGCGGCCGACATCGCCGCCGCCGTGGCGGCCAAGGAGCAGGCGATGGCACCGGAGCGGACCCGGCACCTGGGGTTCGGGGATGTGGCAGCCGTGTGGGGGATGCTGGAGAAGCTGGGCGTGGCCGCCGTCATCGACGAGGCGGCCGGGCCCCGCCCGAGCGGGCTGCCGCTGTCGGCTGGCACCTACCTGGCGCTCGCCGCGCTGAACCGGGTGGTGGCCCCGTGCTCGAAGCTCGCCTTCGCCGACTGGTGGAAGACCACTGCCGCGGACCGGTTCGCCAAGATCCCCGCTTCGGCGCTGGATCACCGCCGGTTCTGGGACGCGATGCACGCGGTCACCCTGAAGCAACTGGAGCAGATCAGCCAGGCGATCGCCCTGCGGATCGTGGATCTGTTTGCGCTGGACTGCTCGTCGGTGGCCCTGGACATGACCAACTTCGCCACCTTCATCGACACGGCAAACCAGAAGGCGCCGTCCGCGCAGCGGGGCAAGGCCAAGCAGAAACGCTCAGACCTGCGCCTGGTGGGCCTGGGCCTGGTGGTCACTCGTGATGGGGGGATCCCGCTGACCTGGCACGCCTACCCCGGCAACCGGCCTGACGTGACCCAGTTCCCGGCGATGATCGACCAGCTTCGCAGCCAGTACGAGACGATCACCGCCGCGGCCGGCGTCCCGCCCGGCGGCGGCGCGGACATGACCGTGGTCTTCGACGCCGGGCAGAACTCCGAGGACAACTTCGCCCATCTCGCGGGTACCGGCCTGCACTACATCGGCTCGGTGCCCGCCTCCCGCTGCCCGGACCTGACCGCCCTGCCCGCCTCCGCGCGGGCCATCGTCGGCCAGGAGCACTTCGGCGGCCTGACCGCCCATGACACCCGCCGCGAGGTCTACGGGACCGAGCGGCGCACCATCTTGGCTCACTCCCCGGAGCTGCATCAAAGCCAGGCCCGCGGGTTCGATGGCACCACCCTGGCCAAGGCCGGGAAGAAGCTGGACGAGCTGGCCGCCACCCTGGCCCGCGGCAAGACCCGCCGCGGCAGAGACAAGGTCGAAGCCGAGATCGAAGCGATCACCCGCAAGCCCTGGGTACGCCGGGTCGTCACCTGGCAACTCACCGGGGACCAGCCCAAAGACCTGCGCCTGACCTGGGCCATTGACCAGACCGCCCGCGCTGCCCTGGAGGAGGAACTGTTCGGCAAGCACGTCCTGATCACCGATCACGACGACTGGCCCGTGGCCGAGGTGGTCGCCGGCTACCGGTCCCAGTCCGAGGCCGAGTTCGGGTTCCGGCAGCTCAAGGACCCGCACGCCGTGTCCTTCTCGCCGATGCACCACTGGACCGAGCACAACATCCGCGTGCACACCTTCACCTGCGTGCTGGCCCTGCAGATCGCCCACCTCATGCGCCGCCAGGCCGGCCACGCCGGCCTGCACCTCAGCGTCCGCCAGCTCCTGGGCCAGCTCGCCGCCATCGGCGAGACCGTGCTGATCTACCCCTCCGCTGGCGGCCGGCCCAAGGCCCGCCGGAAGACCACCGAACTCACCGGCCACCACCAAAAGCTCTACGAGATCTTCGAACTGAGCAGGTGGGCACCCTCAAGTTAGGTCATACGCCCTGGACGGCCTCCGCGGCCAGCCTGACCAGCAAGAACGCTCAGCCAACCTCAAGATCATTGGAAACTCGGGCTAGCCCTGGGTCTTGTTCGGGGATGTGCCGTCTTCGCGG
This sequence comes from uncultured Actinomycetota bacterium, assembly GCA_963749145.1. Lineage (GTDB taxonomy): Bacteria > Actinomycetota > Actinomycetes > Streptosporangiales > Streptosporangiaceae > JASHPR01. The sequence goes on from CAVVLN010000001.1 coordinate 605,942, forward strand.
TTGTTGTGCTTTTTTGGTTCGGGTTCGGCGTGACGGCGGATGACCGGGTCCCCGGCGGTCGCATCGTGTCGGTTCTGCGTGCCGTGCAGGAACACCGTGGTGACGAGGGCCGCGGCTTTCTCGGCGCCGGCGTGGTGTTCGGCGGCCATGCGGCCTGCGGCCTGGAGTAGCTGGCCGAGCACGAATCCGAGTTCGTCGATGGTGAGGTCGCCGCGGAAGGTCCCGTCGTCGATGCCGCGGCGCAGCACCGCCTGGATCAGCGTGCCGATGTGCTGTTCCACGGGCCCGGCGGGCCTGGTTCTCATCGGGCCGATGACGGCGGCGTATTTGCTGCCGGCTGCGGAGACCACGCGCGCGAGGCGGGCGATGGCCTCGGGCACGGGAACGGTGTCCAGGCCGGCCTGGGCGAGCCGGGTGGCGGCGTCGTTGAGGGCGGTGGCGGTCAGGGCCTCCAGCAGCCTCTCGCGGGTGGGGAAGTAGCGGTACAACGTGGCCCGCGCCACTCCGGCGGCTTCCGCGATATTGGCCATGCTGGGCGGCTCGCCGCCGCGGGCCAGCAGGTCGGCGGCCACGTCGAGGATCGCCGCGGCGGCGCGCTGCTGGATGACTGTGCTCTTCGCCATGGCCCACAGTTTACATCATAGACCAGATACGATACGGTCTAACTCAGATCTGAGACATTAATGTCTCATAAAGAGATCACTGCGTCTACGGACAGGGGACTGACATGGCTGCTCTAGCGCGCTGGTGCTTCCAGCGCCGCAAGTGGGTGCTCATCGCGTGGCTGGCGCTGCTGGTCATCCTGACGGTGGGCGGCCGGGCCGCGGGGTCCACCTTCTCTGACAACCTCACCCTGCCCGGGACCGGCTCCACCACTGCGCTGACCCTGCTGCAAAAGGCGTTCCCCGGGCACGCCGGTGACCAGGACACGATCGTGTGGCGGGCCGGCGGCCCGGGCGGTGTGCGCGCCCCGGTGGTCCGGGCCGAGATCTCGGCGCTGCTGGGCAAGGTCGCCCGCGCGCCCGCGGTCACCGCCGTGGTCAGCCCGTACTCCGCCCGCGGCGATGCGCAGATCAGCCGCAACGGGCAGATCGCCTACGCGACCATCGTCTTCAACGCCCCGCAGGCGAGCCTGCCGGTGCCGGACGTCACCCGCGTCGCCCACCTCGCCGAAGCCGCCCAGGCACCCGGCGTGCAGGTCGACATCGGCGGCCCGGCGCTGCCAGGCCCCGGGCATGCCAGCGATCGCGTCCCGCAGCCCGCCGCGGCAGCCGCCGGCCACCACCTCGCAGCCAGCGAGCAAGAGCCGAACTAGCCTCACCCGCCCATTCCCGGGACTAATCCCACACGGACCGGCCCGGCCATCCATCAGGAACAGAACAGGGCACCAGACGACGGCGCCGCCCAGGGCAAGCCATGCTCCCGGACTCCGGACACCCAGCGAACCCGCGCAGCGAGCCGCTGGGTATCCGACGTGGCCGCGCAGATCACCCCTTCGGGCACGGCGCGAACGGTCAGACTCACGATCAGGTTGCCGCCCCGAACGGCGGCTCGGCATAGGTGTAACCAGTCAGATCTGCCACCGGAAGCGACAGTTGCCGTGGCAGGCATGACCCATTCTTACGGCTTGCCGTCTATGGCCCGGTCTTCTTGGTACTGGCCGAGTGCCTGGCTGTAGCGGCGGGTGAGCTCAGGCATGAGCGTCTCGCCTTCGCCGGCCCGGTCGAGGCCGAAGACGTAGCCGGGGAAGTCCAGTTCCCTCTGCACCTCCCAGATGCGCTCATGCTCATGAGGCGCAAACAGCTGCGCCGGGTCGCCCACCGCGATCCAGCCGATCGGCACTGTCGTGTCCGGTGGCAGGTGGGTCCGCAGGTGGACAACCCCGTTGACGCGCACCTCGCTGCGCGCTCCGATGCGGGCGCCATTGAAGACCGTGGTACCGGTGGCCAGGAAGACGTCCTGATCGGCGGTGCATCCGGTCAGGTAGGCGCGCGGGCCCACAAGCACATGATTGCCCAGGCGAAGCGGATCACGCCGGGTTCCGCGCAACACGGCGTTCTCCATAACGATGCACTGTTCGCCGAGCTCGACACGGCCACTTTCAGCAGTCAGGATGGCTCCGAACAGGACCCGGCAGTGCGGGCCGACGTGCACCTCCCCGCACACGACCGCGGTCGGCGCGACATAAGCGCTGGGGTGAACCCGGGGAGACGCTCCGCGATGTTCCAGCAGCACGCATCCAGTCCTTCCAGTCGAGTCGTCGGCACGGCCGGGCCCTGCCCAGTGCAGATCGTTCCATTCTGTGCGCCTCAGCGGACGGGCGTTGAGATTCTCAATCAGGCGGGAGTGTGCGCGTCTGTCGAGACGAGCGCAGATCACGCGATGTAATGAGAGACGTCCGCGGCTCCGAACTCCGGGCGCCGTCGCCGAATACGTGGAACACCCCGCTATCGATCACGGTGTCGACAGTGAGGCTGAGGCGGCCGAGGTCGAGTGCGTCTGCGACTTCGAACCGCGCGGCCAGGCCGCGTTCGGACGCTTTCGCGCGGGCCCGCGCGATCGCGGTCGGCGCAACGTCGATGCCGGTGACATCGGCGCCACGGCTGGCTGCGAGCAGCGCGTTCTCGCCGGTGCCGCAGCCAGCGTCGAGGAGGCGTCCGGTCCGGCGGCTCTGGTCAGCGAGCCGGACAAACGTCGGCTGCGGCCTGCCGATGTCCCACGGGGGCGACGTGCCGGCCGTGTAGCTGGCGTCTCACTCTGGGTGCGCTTGCTCGGTCATGAGTCATGCCTTCGCAGAATCGTCGTCCCGGGCCCAGTCTGTCGCGTCGCGGCCGCAGCCCGGGCGCCTCGGCCAGCCGGTCGGCCGTGGTTCCCTTGCGAGTCATGAAGCTGACCCTGGTGGTGCGCGTCGACCTGGGCCTGGGCCGAGGCAAGTTTGCCGCGCAGGTGGCGCACGCCGCCGTGGTCTGCGCGCTGGCGAACCTCGGCACGTCGGACTTCCGGCCTGGCTGCGGGACGGATCACTCGGGCCACGGCGTGCCGCCGTGGCCCGGAACGGACCTCCACGGAAACCGAATGGCTCCCGCTTGGTCTCGCCGGTCTAGCTAGTTCTTTCTAATTGTGGCCGTGACTTGTGGGCGGTACAAGATTTGAACTTGTGGCCTCTTCCGTGTCAGGGAGATCCGCCGGCTGCCTGAGCCTGCCCCCGAATGCCTCGAAGAGCACTTCACCGGGCCGAATACTGCCCCACGGTGCCTGGGGATGCCTCCAGGACCGCGGAGAATGGCTCCCGCTTTGGCTCCCGCTACGGCGCTTTGGCTCCGCTGCAGCGGCACAGTCGATACCCAGACTCTGCCGCTCGGTCGTGATTCAGGTGTCGAGGCTCACATGTTGCACGCTGATGACCTCGTGACCTTCATGCACGGTCACGGTGTACCAGATTGTCACCTCGTCGGCGGGTAAGTGCAGCTCGTACGCACCGCGCGCAGGGGATCGCCCCGAGGGAAAGGTTCGGCGAGGGTCGGGACTGGCTCATCCAGCAGGTGGAAGATCGTGCGCTGAACCGTCCACCGCAGCGGCTGCGGTAGGGCCTCGATCTCCTCCCAGGAGGTGCCGGGGAAGCGAACGAGGCGATCACTCACTGATTCCCCATGCTCCGGCGAGCTCCTCGCGGGTGAACGTTGGTGCGTCGTCGCCTGGGCCGGGATCGACTTCAATGCGCCCCTTGGCCACGCCTCGCCCGATCTCGCGCCGCAGCCGCCTCAGTTCGGCATTCAGTGCATCCAACTCGGCACGGGGAATGGTGACCATAGCGGATGCTTCGACGCTCACGTGCGGCTCCCTCGGGTTCGGCGCTTGCGCACTCAGTCTAGATGGACGAGCCCGAGGGGCAGCGAAGGTGTCGCGAGGGCCTGATTGCTATCACCTGGGCAGGCGGCGCTGACCTCCAGGTCGTGCGCCAGCGCCTCGGCCACAGCAGTCTCCGCACTACCGAGCGCTACCTGCACACCCTGCCCGACGCTGACGAGACCGCGCTCAACGCCCTGGCCAAGATCAGGAGCCGGGCGCGGCAGGCCTGACAGGTCATTCGGCCCCCTCCACGCACGGCTAGCGCGGCGGTCCGAGCAGGAGCCGAGTGCGGTCTTATATGGTCGCCTGACTCACCAGTGCCCAGACGACCTTGCCCGCCGATGCCTGCAGCGTCTGGGTGCCCCAGCGGGCGCTGAGGTGCTCCACGAGCAAGAGACCGCGCCCGCTGTTACCGTCAAGATCTGCCTCTGCATCTGCCTCTGCGCGGGCCGGGGTTCCCGGGGAGGAATCCTGGACTTGCACGAGCACGCTCCTCCGGTCACACGCCAAGTGCAGCTCGACTTGCATGAGACCGACGCGGAATCTGCGCCGTCGGCTTTGCGCCGCGTCCGCTGAGGCGCGGACCGCGTTGGTGACGAGTTCCGAGACCAGTAACTCGACGTTGTCGGCGAGGTCCGCGAGGCCCCACTCCCAGACGACCTGCCTGGCATGCAGCCGGGCGCAGGGCACGGCGCCGGGCAGAGCCCCTAACGTAAGGCGCGACTGGAGCGGCCAACTGGAGGACATAGAGCTCCTGGCGGACTCCAGCAGGTCCGCCAGGAGCTCGGGGCGGCTGGCGCTTGATCTCCCGGCTCCTGAAGCCGCCCGAACCCGTGCAGCAGGAGCGCCGTGGGGGGCGGGGAAGTGAGTCACGGTGGCCCTCCGGCACCTGTCATCAAGGTTGGCCTACGAGCTGCCTCGTCCGGTGGCAAGCTTAATTCACAAGAGTGCACTAGCATTCAACTAAATGCAATAGTGCAAATCAAATCGTGCAAGGAATCTACTCTGTGACGTTGCGCAAGGAACTAGGTGCCAGCCCGACGCTACGGGCACGTCGGCTGGCCATCGAGCTAATCGGCCGCCGCGAGGCCGCTGGACTGTCGCGGGAGGAGGCGGCTGGCCGCCTGGAATGGTCCACCTCAACGATCTTCCGGATCGAAACCGGTCGATCCCGTCCCCAGCCCCGCAGCGTCCGGGATCTGCTGGACCTCTACGGCGTCACTGGCGCCGAGCGCGACGGGCTCATTCAGCTCGCCCGAGAAGCCCGCCAGCCTGGATGGTGGCACTCCTTCCGTGACGTGCTCCCCAACCCTTACGAGGTCTACATCGGCCTGGAGACAGGCGCGGTCTCCATCCGGAACTTCGAGCCGCTGCTCGTTCCTGGCCTGCTGCAGACCGCCGACTACGCCCGAGCCATGATCCGCGGCGGGGCCAGGGAACTGGACCGCGACGAGATCGAGCGCCGGGTGGAGGTCCGCATGTCCCGCCAGCAGATCCTGCTCAGGGACGACCGGCCACGCCTCTGGGCGGTCATCGATGAAGCCGTCATCCGCCGAATCGTCGGCGGCCCGGCCACCATGGCCGCCCAGCTGCGTCACCTCATCGAGGCGGCCGAGCAGGGCAAGACCACCTTGCAAGTCGTTCCGTTCCGTGCGGGCGCACATGCCGGAACCAGCGGCCCGTTCGTCATACTGGAACTGCCCGAGCCCGCCGAGCCTGACCTGGTCTACGTCGAGACCCTGGCCGGCGACATCTACCTTGAGGACCGGGCCGACGTCGACCGCTATACCCTTGCATTTGAACGGCTGCTCGCGGCCGCCCTCCACCCCGACGACTCGATCGCCCTGGTCGAGGCTGCGGCGCGGGAACTGGAGTAGTGAGCGCCAGAAGGAAGAGAGGTACGGGATGACCGGCCACGATCTATCCCGTGCCGTATGGCGCAAGAGCACCCACAGCGGCCAGGACGGTAACTGCGTCGAGGTCGCCACCAACCTCCCCGGCATCGTCGCGATCCGGGATTCTAAGAACCCCAACGGCCCCATTCTCTGCGTCACCCACACCGACTGGGTGGCCTTCCTCGGCGACATCAAGGCCGAGAGGCCCTGGCCCATCTTGAAAGATGCCGGTTCGCTTACCAGCGAGGAGCCACTGGTTCGGTCCCAGTTGCGCCTACCAGCTTCGGCAGGTCAGAGGCTCTCTGTGACGCCTTGACCGTTCGTTTGCGGAACTAACAAGAGCCAACAGAAGAATTTTCGGTACTTACATGGCGGGTGCCCGCCTGGCTCAGCTGTTGCAGCCGGGGATGATGCCTGGCGGGTAGCAGTTACTGGGGACATTGCCGAGAATCAGGCTGAGGGTCGATGTAACCGGGCTGTCGGCGCTGACGAAAATGCCGCCGCCTTCGGCGGCAGTATTGCCGGTTACCTGGGTCTGCTGGAGCATCAGCGGGCCGCCTGGCTGGCCCAGGCTGTCATCCGGGTTGACGCCGTCTTCGAGGATTCCGCCGCCGAGCCCGGATGCCGTGTTGCCGGTCACCTGGGTGAGGCTGAGGGTCAGCACTCCGCTGTTGGGCACGCCGGTGAGCGGGGTGATGTTGAGATTGGCGATGCCGCCGCCTCCGCCTTGGTCGCCGGTACTGTCAGTTGGGGCGGTGTTATTGTCCACGGCGCTGGCGTGGATGGTCATCTGGCCGTGGTTGAGGATCCCGCCGCCGAAGCCGCCGGGGGCGGTGTTGCCGGTGACCTGGCTGGAGTTTATCGTCGCGGTGCCACCGTTGGCGATCCCGCCAGCGCCTGCCCTCGGCCCGCCGTTCGCGGTGTTGCCGGTGACCTGGCTGGCGTTGAGCACCAGGCTGCTGGCGCTATTGGTGCCCATGCCACCAGTGCCGCTGGCGATGCCGCCGCCGCCGCTGGCCGCGGTGTTGCCGCTGACCTGGCTGGCATTCAGGGTGAGCGTGCCGCCGTGGTTTAGGATGCCGCCCGCGCTGCCGGAGGTGGTGTTGGCGGTGACCTGGCTGGCGTTGAGGGTAGTGGTGCCGAGCGGCCCGGCCCCTAAGGTGCCGGAGGCGATGCCGCCCCCCGCGCTCATCGCCCCGCCTTGGGCGGCGTTGCCGGTGACCCGGCTGTCGTCCAGGGTGAGCGTGCCTTCCAGGTTGAGGATGCCGCCGCCCATGCCGGTGGTATTGCCCCCGGTGATGGCCAGCCCCTGCAGAGTCAGGTTCCCGGTGCCGCTGACCTCCAGGATGCGGAAGCTGCTGTCGTTTCCGGCGATTGTGGCGCCGGCGCCGTTCACGGTAACCGGGCTGGTGACGACGGGCAGGCCGTTGCTGCCGAGCGTAGGACTGGTGTTGTTGGCCGCGGTCAGCTGGTAGGTGCAGCCAGAGGCCAGGTTTATCGTCGCGCCGCCCGTGGTGTTCGCGGCGCTGATCGCCGCGATCAGCCCGGCCGGGCCGCCCGCCGGGCCCGAGCAGGGTACGTTCACCGTGGTAGCGGCCCGAGCCGCCGGAACGGCCCCAAGGAGCGAGAACGCTACGCCGCTTGCCAGGCCCGCCGCCACAATCCTAAAGGGGGCTCCATCCATTAATTTATCCATTACTCCTGTACCACGGCCAAAGCACTTTCAATGGATAATTACACGGACTTCCCGGTACCGTCCACAGGCAACAGCGTGAGCTAGCAGCCCGGACGCCAGCGCGCCAGCCGCCTGAACCCTATGTGACCTCAAGCCGGAATCTGGTCTCAACGGTTTGTCCTGGTCAGGTTAGGCCAGGAACCAGGTAGCGGGCGCCGATCGCGATGACCAGGATGCCCACCAGGCGGCGGATCAGGACGTCGGGTAGCCGGGACTGGATCCGGGCGCCGGTGTAGCCGCCGGCCAGGCCGCCGATGCCCAGCGCGATGCCGGTCGGCCAGTTCGGGGCTACCGGGGCGTGCTGGTTGATGGACAAGATGGTGAAGGTGATCACGCCGCCGACCGAGGTCACGAAGGTGGAGGCCAGGGCGGCGGGGGCGACCTCGAAAGGCCGCCGGCCGGACCCGATCAGGACGGGGGCCAGGATCGAGCCGCCGCCGATTCCGTAGATGCCGCCGACGCAGCCCACCGCGGCCGCCAAGGTGATCAGGACCGGCACCGGGATCCGCCGGACCGGGCGGGCCGGGTCCTCGTCTGGGCGGGATGGCCGGGTCAGCACCAGCCAGGTACCGAGCGGCAGCAAGACGGCGGCCACTACAAGGTCGAACACGCGCGGCCCCGGCAGCAGCTTGACCCGGATGACCGACCCGGCGATGACGCCGGGCAGGGTCCCGGCGATGAGGACCAGGGCGAGGCGGCCGCCGGTCTGCCCTTGCCGCCAGTACCGGTACAGCGCTCCGGGTGTTGCGATCACGTTGTACAGCAGGTTGGTCGGGGTGACCGACGGGCTGGGCGTGCCCAGGACGCTGACCTGGAACGGCAGCAGCAAGACCGCGCCGGAGATCCCCGCAGGAGTCGACAGCACCGCGATGACGTAGGCCGCGAACAGGGCGACGACCTCGGTCCAGCCAGTCCCGAGCACGCGGTCACGTTAGCGAGTACCGACCGGTTCAGCAGCCGATGACCAGGCTTATTGCGCCGGTAAACAACTGGACCGCTCCCGGCAGGCACTTGCTGTCGTGCCGAGCACCGGTCCCGGTATTCTCGGATCCGGCCCGGCGCTGGCCATGTTCAGCTGCTATGCCAGCGCCGGGCCGCCGGAGGCCCGTCGAATCCGGCGGCAAGCGGTGCCATCGCCGGGATGGACCGCCATCCGATGGCCGCTGGCTATGGTGCCGGGAAGGTGCGGACACCAGCCGCGGGAAGCGTTGCCTGGACCGGTGTACCGGGTTGCAGGTCAAGCCGTCCGAGGTCTCGGTGCAGCATCAGCGCGGTCATGGGCGGGTCGGAGGCCAGGCTGACGCGGGCGAGCGGCCGGGTGGGCAGCACCTGCGCGATCTGCGCGGTAAGGCCGGGCTCGGCCCGGGGATCCGGCGCTGGTGTGCCGAGCAGGACGTCTTCTGGCCGGTAGAAAACGTGCACGGGGCCCTGGTGGCCTGGGGGTGCCGCATCGGGCAGGAGAAACTGGCCGGCTCGAACCGCGCCGCGCTCTGCGGTGCCGTGTCCGAGTTCTGTCCAGCCGAGCAGGCGGGCGGCGTCGGGGTCGGCGGGTTCGGCGGCGACGTGGCGGGCTGGCCCGGTCTGGCGTAGCTGGCCGGTGACGATGACGGCAAGATCGTCGCCGATGCTGAGTGCTTCGTCGCGGTCGTGGGTGACGTGAATGGCCGGGATCTCGAGTTCGGCGAGGAGTTCTTGCAGGAGCATGCGCATGTCTTCGCGGGTGGGCTGGTCGAGGGCCGAAAGGGGCTCATCGAGCAGCAGCAGGCCGGGCTTGATCGCCAGGACACGGGCGAGGGCGACGCGCTGACGTTCGCCGCCGCTGAGTGAGCGGGGTGACCTGGAGGCCAGGTGCGAGATGCCGAGGCGGCGTAGCAGCGCTGCGGCGTCCGCGCCGGGAGCTCGGCTGGCCCGCGGGCCGAAGGCGACGTTCTCGGCCACCGTCAGGTGAGGGAACAGGGCGGCGTCCTGGAAGACCAGGCCGATGCGGCGCCGTTCGGGCGGGAGGGTGCTGAGGTCGGTTCCGGCGAGGCCGATCTGGCCGGACTGCCGCGGGCGGAGCCCGGCGATGGTTTCCAGGAGCAGGGTCTTGCCGGCCCCGGACGGGCCGAGCACGACGAGCACCCGGTCGGCGGGGACGGCCAGGTCGATCGGGCCGATGGTGAAGGTTCCGGCGCGCCCGGTCAGGGCGGTGACGGTGAGGCCGTGGTCAGGTGTAGGCACGGTTGATGCGGGCCAGCAGGCGGCCCGAGGCCAGGGTGCGGAAGACCAGGAAGGTGGCCAGGGTGACGATCAGCAGCACGACGGCGGCCGAGGCGGACTGGGTGAGCCCCGATTGCAGGAACAGGTTGTAGATCTCGACCGGGGCGGTGGCCGGGTAGTAAGCGATGATCACTACGGCGCCGAACTCGCTGATCGAACGGGCGTAGACCAGCACGGCGCCGGTCAGCACCCCGCGCAGCCCGAGCGGGAAGGTGACGCGGCGGAAGGAGTGCCAGGGGGTGGCGCCCAGGCTGCGGGCGGCGCGTTCGAGCCGCGGGTCGATGGCCTCGAACGCGACGCGGGCGCTGTTGACCGCGAAAGGGCAGCTGACGAACAGCATCGCGGCCACGATGCCCCACTGTGACCCGTAGAAGGACACGCCCAGGCGGGTGGCGGGGGCGCCGACCCATCCGGTGCGGCCCAGCAGGAAGAGCAAGGCGATGCCGGCCACGGTGTGCGGCACGACCAGGGGGAGGTCGACCAGGGCCTGGATCACCCCGCGGCCGCGGAAGGTACCGCGGGCGAGCAGGTAGGCCAGCGGCACCCCGAACAGCGTCGCTATCGCGGCGGTGATCGCCGCGGCCTGCAGGCTCAGCAGGGTGGCGTCGCGGATCGCGGGCACGGCAGCCGCCTGCCGCAGGCTGGCCGGCGATGAGGTGGTGGCCAGCCGCACGATCGGCAGCACGATGAAGGCCAGCAGCATGCCGCCGATGGTCCAGAACACGGCCCCGAACCAGCCTCCTGGCCAGCTACGGGCTCGCTTGCCCCCCGCAGCCGTGTTCATGTGCCCGGGTCGCTGTCCGGCCCCGGGACTTCTCGTTCTGGATCGGGGTGCACGGGGCGTGCGGCGCCGCTCAGCTGGTCACCCGCCCGTGGTGGGCCACGCCGTGGTGAGTGGCTGCAGCGAGGCCGGAACCTTGTCCTGGCTGCTGGCCAGGGCCGGCGAGATGACCACGAACCCATTGCTGCGCATGATCGCCTGACCCTGCGAGCTGAGCACGAAGCTGATGAACTTCTCGCCCAGCGCCGCGTCGGGCGCCGTGCTGGGGATGGTCAGCCCGTAGATGATGGGCTTGGCGGTCAGCATGCCCAGCGACCCGGCGTCGATGGTGACCTTGGCATACTCGGCGGCCAGGGCCGAGTTCGACAGGTTGATCTGGTCCGGCAGGGCGATGTACTTCAGGTGCTGCTCGAGGGCGTCGGAGCGGTAGATGGCCAGGTAATCGATCTGCCCGGACTGCAGCGCGGCCAGCAGGGAGGTCTCGGTCTCCGCGACGCTGGAGTCGGGTGAGTTCTTCAGCACCGACGCCGCGAGCGTGGAGTCGTGATAGTAGGACTGGGCGAGCTGAAGCATCTGCAGGATCTGGTAGCCCGAGGGGTCGGCGGCCGGGTTGGACCGGCCGATGTGCACGCCGGGCTCGGCCAGCACCTTGTACCAGTTGGCCGTGGTGAGCTGGCCGGCGCCCTTGCTGTGGCTGGTGTAGGCGAACGTGATCTGGTTGGACACGAACCCCACATACCAGGTCGCGTGCGGCCCCGACGTACCGGACATGAGCTTGGGGATGAGCGAATAGTCGGCGACGCCGAGCACGTCGGCGGGCTGGCCGAGCTGGGTGATGTCCTTGATCATGTCGCCGCTCGCGCCGAACTGCGAGTGGATGGTCACCCCGGGATTGGCCTTCTTGAACGCCGCCAGCTCGGCGGTGAACGGCGTCGCTAGCGTGCCCGCGCCGAACACGATCAGCGTGCCGCGCGCGCCGGAGGTGCTGCTGCTCGCGCTGGGCGCCGAGCTGGAACCGCTGCTCCCGCAGCCCGCGGCCAGCGCCACTGTCAGCCCGGCGGCGACGGCGAGGACGCTTGCCCGCATTCTGCTGCTCATGCCGCGCCTCCATCTGTACTACTACAGATCGGTGCAGAGCCTAACAGCGCGCCGCGAGGCGGTACGGATGCGAGACCACATTGCAACCGCGGGGATACCATCCCGGGCATGGCCAGGTATCTGCAGGTCAGTGTCGACATTGCCGAGCGCGTCGCCGCCGGGACGCTGGCGGCCGGGGAGGATCTGGCGAGCATCAGGGATGCGGCGTCCCGGTATGACACCACGGCCGCGACCACCGGCCGGGCCTACCGTCATCTCGCGGACGCGGGCGTGATCGAGGTCAGCGACCGTCGCCGCGCCCGCGTCGCTGCCGCTGGCCAGGCCGCGGCCCGGCGGATGCTCAGCGGACAGCCCGCGCTGCGCCTGGCCGGCAGCGACGACCCCGGCCTGGACCTGGTGCTGCGCCACGCCGGCACGGGCGTGATCACGGTCGGGGCGCGGGGCAGCTTCCACGGCCTGACCCGTATCTGGCGCGGCACCGCCGACGCCGCGGCCATCCACCTGCGGCACCGCTCCGGCGCGCACAACCACCCGTTCGCCCGCTCCCTGCTGCGCGGCCGTCAGCCTGCAGTCATCCACTTGTGGCGCCGCGAGCAGGGCCTGCTTACCGCCGATGGCAACCCCGGCCGCATCACCGGCCCCGCCGACCTGCCCGGGCGCCGGGTCGCCCGCCGCCCCTTCGGCACCGGGACCCGCGTGCTGCTCGACCAGCTGCTAGCCGACGCCGGCATCGCGCCCGCCTCACTCACCGGGCCCGAAGCCGGCTCCCACCTGGAAGTCGCCATGACCGTCGCCTCCGGGCAGGCCGACACCGGGCTCGCCGTGCGCGCCGCCGCCACCGCGCTGGACCTCGGCTTCGTCCCGGTCACCTGGGAAGAATTCGACGTCGTTCTGTCCGGCGACGCCCTTCCCGCCGCCGAGCCGCTGATCGCCGCGCTCCGCGACCCGGGCGCCCAGTCATCGGTAAGCGCGCTGGGCGGCTACGACCTGTCCCGCGCTGGGACTGTGCAATTGCTGGACTGATCCTGCCCAGGGCCGAGACACCGGCCGACCGCCCGCGTACCTGATCACTCAGCGGGCGCGGGACGGCCGCAACGTCGCGATGTGCTCGCCGCACCGGCCCGCGTCGTATCCGGGCAGGCTGGTCACCTGGTCAAGCAGCCACGGTGAGGAAAGGATCTTCAACAGGCCTTGCACCTCGCGGGTGCCAGCCTGCGCGGCCGGGACGACCAGGTCAAAACACTCCTCGGCGAGCGGGACAAAGACCAGCCCGTAGGCCAGGGCCGCAGGCTCGCTCGCCACCCCGGCATCGGCCAATCCCGAGGCGATCGCCGCGGCGACCTGCAGATGCCCGGTGGCCTGGGTGTGGTAACCGGGCAGCTGCCCGGCGTCGATCCCCAGGTCCGCCAGCTCGCGGTCAAGGAGGTTTCGCGCTTCGGCGCCCGGTTCCCGGTTCACCAGCCGCAGGCCACGATGAGCCACGTCGGCGACGCGGGTGACCCCCGCCGCCAGCTCCGGCCGCAGCACCAGCCCTTCCCGCCAGGAGCAGAACCCGATCACCTCGCCCCCCTGCGGGAGCAGCTCCGCGGCCGGGGCGATGTTGTACTCGCCACCCCGCCCGCGCAGGTGCGCCCCGGCGACATGCACCAGCCCGTCGGCGGCCAGCCCGAGTGCTTCCCGGCTCGGGCACGGCCACCAGGTAAAACCGACCGGCGGATCCAGCAGGCCCAGCGGGCTTTCCAGCAACGGCAGCGCCGGATCGCAGCCCGCGGCGACCAGCATCGGCCGCGGCGGCCCCACCGGCCGGACCCGCTCACCGGAATCCGCCGCCGCCCCGGCCGCCAGCCCCCCGGCCGGGAGAAACCCGGCCCGGCTGACCGTCGCCCCCGACAGCGGTAGCGCGACGAACCCCTCGCCCATCGGCGCGAGCGTCACCCTGGCGCCCTGGCCGCCCAGCGGCGCGACCGGCCGGGCCGCCACCTCCAGCGCGGGCACCGCCGGGCCGAACATCTCCTCCACGGTCATGCCCAGCGCCCGGGCCAAGGCCAGGGCCACCCGCAGCGACGGATCGGACAGGCCAGACTCGACCGCCGACACAGCCTGCCGTGACACCCCGGCCATGCCGGCCAGCTGCTGCTGCGAGAACCCCCGCGCCTGCCGCGCCAGCCGCAGCCGCACGCCGCTCCCGGCCCCGTGCCCGTCGCTCATGCCCTACCTCCCCGGGCGCACCGGAAAGCTCTGCCGGTGATGCTCGCCGCCCGCCGGCTGCGCGGCGGCGGCCAGGAACCGCATGGTTGCTGACATTGCCTCATACCGCCACGAGGCCACGGTGCGCCCGAATCCTTCGGCCGAGCGTAGGCGGTCACCCAGCGCTGCGGCGACCGGGATCAGCTCGGCCTGCTGAGCCTCGAGCAGACCACGCGGGTCCGTCCCGGCCCGGTCCAGCAAGGCAAGCTTGACCAGCAACTCGGACCGGACATCCCTGGCGTGGCTCACCGGCCTGCCCAGCCACGCCTTGACTTGCCTGCGACCGGCCGGGGTCACCGTGGCCAGCGAGCGGACCGGCCCAGTACCAGAGTGCTGCTCCCCGGCCGTCCGGATCAGTCCGAGCAGTTCCAGCCGCCGCATCGCCCGGTAGATCACCTGCCGGGGAACCCGCCACACCTGGCCCAGGCTCCCGTCAGCAGCAAGCAGCTTGGCGATAGCGAAACCGTGGGTCGGCCTCTCGCAGATCACGCACAGCACCAGCCACTCCGACAGCGACAGCCTCGGCTCCTCGCAAACCGGCATCCTCCCAGATTAGAGAACAGGCGACTGCGGCACCGTGCCTACTCCGCCGGCGCGGGGACCTGGCCAGCAGATTGCCTGCGCGGATCCGGCGCTGCGCCGAGCGGCGGATGCTTATGACCGGGCCGCCCGTGCACCATACGGCCGGATCCCGAGGTGCACGTACTCGGGCGATCGGTTGCGGCTTCTCGCCCGGCGACTTGCTGCACTCGGCTCAACGGCGGTCGGCGGACGTGCCGACGATCTGGCTGTCAGCCTGGCGATGCTGACCGCTGCCGTCGCGGCTGCGCACCTGTCACCTGATCGCGGCAAGTCCTGATGACAAATTGATGACGAACGATCTTCAGGCCAGCCCCGGGAGTCCGGGAACTGGCCTGTGACCTGCGGGAACTGGTGGGCGGTACAAGATTTGAACTTGTGGCCTCTTCCGTGTCAGGGAAAATCAGCGAGCCACTGACCAGCAGGAAATCAGACTGACCTGCAGTTTTAATGCCTCTGAGAGTCTGGGGGAGTCTCCGATCCTGCCTGCCATGGCTATCTTGATCTTGGTCTTGGCTATCACCCTTCGGGCGCCGTGACTCTTCTCGCGCAGTACCAGTCTCTTCCCGAACCGGGTCACGGTCAGCGCAGTCTTCAGCTCTGACAAGATGAGGCCGCTAAGCACCAGTACCTCCGGTCGTCACGGAAGGTGAGCACCCGCCCGATGCTAATCTCGCGGTCTGATGAGCGGCTTCCTGGCCACCACCACGGCCGGCGAGGCCGGCGTCTTCGCCGGCCGGGCCGTCGCCGCGGTCGGGCTCGGCGCGCTGGTCGGCCTGGAGCGGCAGTGGCGGCAGCGGATGGCCGGGCTGCGGACCAATGCGCTGGTCGCGCTGGGCGCGGCGCTGTTCGAGCTGTTCGCGGTCCAGCTGACCGGCGTGCACGGCGTCGACCCGACCCGGATTGCCGCCTACGTGGTCTCCGGGATCGGGTTCCTCGGCGCGGGGGTGATCCTGCGCGACGGGGTCAGCGTCCGCGGCATCAACACCGCGGCGACGATCTGGTGCTCGGCAGCGGTTGGCGTGCTGGCCGGGGCCGGCTATATCATCCAGGCCGTCATCGGCGCGGTCCTGGTCGTCGCCGCGCATCTGGCCCTGCGGCCGGTGGCCCGGCGGATCGACAAGCTGCCCGCCGGCGCCGAGACCGAGGTCGAGACCCTCTACCGGTTCCGGGCCACCTGCCGGTCCGCGGACGAGGCGCACATCCGGGCGCTCGCTGTCCAGGCCCTCACCCGCGACGACTTCGTGCTGCGCGCCGTCCGCAGCGAAGACCTGGACGCCGGTGGCGGGCTGGTCGAGGTCACCGCCGAGCTGCAGCGCTACGGCCGCGACGACGTCGCGCTCGAGGCAGCCGTTAGCCGGCTCAGCCTCGAGCCCAGCGTCACCTCGGTCACCTGGAACGTCGTCGAGACGACCGTGCCGCTCGCTACGGCAGAAGAGTAACCGCCGCGGCCGCCAGGCGAGGAGACACTGCGAGCACGGCCCGCGTCGCCGCCGACGGTCAGTTCACGCAGGGAATGCCGTCCTTGGCGGTGACCGCGCCGCCTTGGGGGCCGGTGGTGGGAGCAACCACCGGCGGTGCCTGCGGCTTGGCGGGGGCGCTGATGTGCGGCATGGTGGCGGTGGCGCCGAGCAGGATCTCGACGTGGCCCGCGGCAACCGGCGCGCTCGGCGCGGCGGTGACGCCGAACAGCGTGGCGATCTTGCTGGCACTCGCCGCCGCGCCGGGGCCGTAGCCGACCGCCGTGGCGGCGCGGGCGCTGGTGTTCCCGACCTGCCCGGCCCGGTACCCGGCTGCGGCCAGCGCGGCCGAGACGCGATGGGCCAGGCCGGGCGTGTCACCGCCGTTGAGGACGTCCACCGTCGTGCGGGCGGTGCTGGCCGTCGCCCGGTGCGCCGGGCGCGGCAGGCCGGGCCTGGGGTAGAACGTGGCCTGGACGATCGCCTTGATGTAGGCGGGGTTGACGACGTTGGCGTCCTGGCCGCCGATCGTGGCATAGCCCTCGATCGGCAGCGTGCGGAAAACGAGGTTCCCGCTGGTCAGGTTCCGCGCCTGGATCGCGAAGTCCAGCAGGTTCCAGCCGGCGTCGGTGATGACATATCGCTTGGCCACCGACAGCAGCGCTTCGATCTTGGTCAGGTCGCTGAGCACCCCGTCGGCGCGCAGCTGGTGTATCACCGATTCGAGGAACGCCTGCTGGCGGTGCGTGCGGTCCAGGTCGCCGTTGGGCAGCCCATCGCGCTGGCGGACGAACGCGAGCGCCTGCGCGGCGTCAAGGTGCTGATAGCCCGCCGGGAAGTCGGCGCCGGAGTTGACGTCGCGGACCGGGTGGTTGAGGCAGACTTCCACGCCGCCGAGGACCCTCGCGAGCTCGTAGAACCCGTCCAGGTTGACCTCGGCGAAGTGGTCGATGTGCACTCCGGTGAGCTTCTCCACCGTCGCCACGGCGGCAGCGCGGCCGGCCTCGTTGCCGAGGAACGCCAGCTGGTCCTGGCTCATGTCCGGGTGCTGGGCTCGCAGCCTGGCCTGCTCGTAGTACATGCTGACGCCGTAGGCCTGGTCGATTTTTCCCTGCTGCTGCGGCCCGGCCGTGCCGGCGAAATTGACCCAGTCGTCGCGAGGAATGGAGAAACCGACCGCCTTCCTGCCGTCGGCGGGGATGTGGATCAGGATTAGCGTGTTCGTGTCGTTTCCGCCGGTACCGTTTTCGACGGCTTGCCTGCTGCCCGCGTGGAGCGCGGCCAGGATGCTGTTCGGCAGGATGTTCCCGTTCCAGTCCCGGCGGCTCTCCAGTCCCATCAGCAGGATGTTCTGCGCGCCCGTCGAGGGGCCGCTGGTGATGGCGTGCGAGGAGCCGATGCTGTTCACGTCACGGACGACGAAGTAGCACAGGCCGCTGACCATGAGCGCCAGCGCCGCGGCGATGCAGCTCAGCGGGTAAAGGTATGTCCCCGCGACGCCCCATAGCCCCGGCCCGGCATCTGCCCTGCCCATCGCATCCCCTCCGGGCGCTCCGCCCTTGCGCAGACTACCGGCCACGGCGGCTAACATCGGGGAGCAAATGAGCGAGCCACGACGGCGCGATGCGGGCCCGCGTCCGCCGCGGCGCGCCGGGCCGGGACCCTACCCCGCAGCGCGCAGCCGGGAGCCCGGGGCGCGCCGCGGCGCGCGCGGGCGGCAAGCGCCGTCCGGCCGCAGGCCTCGGCGATGGGGTGCGCTGCCGCCGCGGACCGGGGTTTGCATCGTGATCGCCGCCGCGGCCGGCATGGTTGTCACCGTGGCGTCCGGGAGCGAGCCCGGCTTGGCGCTCGGCCTGTTCCTCGTCGCCGGGACCGTGGCCGGCGCCCTCGCCGTCCGGCCCCGCGCCGTCTACCGGATCATCCCGGTACCAGCGCTTGCCTATGTGGCGGCCGCCGCGGTCTGCGGGATGATCCGGGATAGGGCTACCGATGCGTCCCTGACCGGGCTCGCCATCAGCGCCACCCAGTGGATCGCCAGCGGATTCCTCGCGATGACCATCGCCACCGCCGTGGCGATCGTGATCACCGCCACCCGCTGGCGCAGCAGCAGGCGCGGGCGGCGCGGACCCGGTAGCCCCCGCAGCGCTGCGGTACGCCAACCGCCACCGCGGGATTCCACTGCCCGGCCCCCGGCCGACCGCTCGCACTGGCCGACGGCCCGAGGATCATCGGCTGCTGGCCCGGCTCCCGGCGGAATACCACGCCGCGATCGATGAAGCCGATGCCGGTCAGCGCACCCTGGAGTGCTTTTGTACCCCGTGCGCCTCGACGATCCCGGCGCCGGCCACGTCGCGCGTGGTGATGTCCGGCTCGGGCCACCCGCGCATCGCCGAGGGCCAAGCCGCGCACGATCGCCGGCCGCGATGATGCCGGCGGATACGCGTGATCTGAAGAGCCTGCGGCCGCAACCGCCGTCCTGGCCGCCGCCCGCTGCGCCGTCGGCGATCTCGGTCCCTTGTGCGCGCGGCCAGTGACGTCGCATGCCCGCCCGCAGCGACGGGCTGAGCGATGCACACCAGGGCCCCGGAGTCCCCGAGCAGGACCGGCAGCCACCGCAGCGCTTCGACGACGAGCAGGTCATGCACCTCGAGCGTGACCAGCTCGTTACCGAAACCTCCCGGCCGCTACCGCGAGCCGCACTCAGCCCCCGCGCCGCAGCCGGGCTATGGGCGCTCCGGGTTTTTGTCGTCCTCGTCAGCCTCATGGTCATCTACATCTTCATCGATCAGCTGCGCTGACGAACCGGCCTGAATTTTGCCGGTATAACAGACCCGCCTACATCTGCGCCCATAATCCGGAGATCCGGCCCGACGGGCCGCCTTGGCGCTGCGGCTCGCCTGACCGCCCGCAATCGGTCCGGTGCCGGACGGATAGTTCAGCGTTACGCATCGCAGCCGGCGCTGATCCCTGTCCCGCCGAGCATGCACCGGCAGGCCGTGATCAGGGCTCGAGTGACAGGGTGCGCCGCACTTCGTAGTCGATCGCGTTCATGGAGATCATGATCGATCGTGCGGCGAACAAGAGCCCGCCGAGCAGCATCATGGTGCCGGCCAGGACCAGGGCCAGGGCGGTAGTCCCGGCCGCTGCGGAGCTGCCGGTCACGGCGACCGCGATGGCGATCACGCTGAGCACCAGCACGGCCACGCCGGCATAGATGGCAAGAACGGCGTTGTGCAGCAGGCGATGACGGCGCAACAGCATGGGCAGCTGGGTATCGATCTGGGTCAGCCGTTCCCGGCTAGCCGGCGGCACCTCGGCGGCTGACCGCAGTGTCCCGGTGGCGCCGGTCAAGATGTCCAGGCGCTCACCATCCATGCCCGCATGCGGTCGTTGACCGAGCTGTACATCGTCAGCAGGGCACCGGACAAGATCGCAGCTGTCGTGATAAGCACCACCGGCGCCACCATCGCCTGCACCGCCGTGACGGCGATCGGGTTCATCAGCCCAGCCTAGGAGACCAGCGCCGGGCGGGACCTCCTGCTAAGCGTCGGCCCGGCTGCCGGTACACGATCCCGGCTCCGTCGGCCTACCCCGCCGCATCGGCACCAGGCAGCGAGGCCCACGATCGATGGCCGAGGTGCTCGGACGCGCCGACGACCACGGCGTCGGCGTGCGCCTGCTCGGCGATCCTGGTGGCTCGGCCAACGAGTCCCGGCGGACCGAGCGGAACTCACCCGCTACCCCGGTCTTGGTGCGGCTGAACATCAGCTGCTTCAGGTCACCCGCGAGCAGGCAGGCCTCGCCGTCGGATAGCAGCAGCCCTGGGCGCGAAGGCGAGCCGCGCGAGCCGGGCGCCGGGCCCGGGGATCAGGCCGTAGTGCTGGCCAGGATCGCGCCGTCTCCCGCGCCACGTCTCGGCGCACGCCATCACGCAGATCTCGGCCAGGGTCACGTGGCTCGCCGGCGCCTCAGCCGGGGGGGCTGAGGGGACCGACGAAAGCGCCGGAATCGCTGGTGCACGATGCGTTGCCGGTGATGCCGCCGTAGCTTTGCGCGAGGCTGCCGACCGCTGACCTCGATGCCTGCGGAGCCGGGGACCCGGGGGACGGCGAGGATGCGGGGGATGCCGGGGTTGTGCCGCGCGTGCTCTTGTGGTGGCGTGGCGTGGCTGCCCTGGGCAGCGCAGTGTCGTGCGCGACCGCGGAGAAAAGCGCATCGGCCTGTGGCTGCTCGAATTCGACCCAGTTGGTGTTCGGCGGGTAGAGGACGGTGCTGGCCTGGACGAACTGATAGTCGCTGGCTGACAGCCCGCGCAGGCTCTGAGCGATCTGCGCTAGGTCGGACTGGCTCAGCCCGGTATCGGTGGTCATCGCGCTCGCGGCGTCGCTGACCACCTTGAGCAGCCTGCCCGGGCTGGACAGCAGGCCGGCATGCAGGACCTGCTTCAGCGTCTGCGCGAGCAGGTAGTCGTCCCGCTGGATCCGCTGCAGGTCGGAGCCGTCCCCGGTGGCCTCGCGGGTACGCCAGAACTTCAGGAACGTGACGCCGTCGATGTGGTGCTCTCCCTTGGAGAGCTTGAGCCCCGAGTACGAGTCGTTGACGGCCACCGGCACGCAGACATTGACGCCGCCGATGTCGTTGACCACGTTCACCAGCCCCGGGTAGCCGACTTCGATGAAGTGGTCGAGCCGGATGCCGGTCTGCCGCTCGACGGTCTTCCAGAGGCAGGCCGGGCCGCCGTAGGACAGCGTGTTGTCGATCTGCTCGATCACGCCCGGGTCCGCCTGCTGCCCGGGCCACCCCGGCCCCCGGGAGCAGGCATAGACGGGGACGACCGTGTCGCGCGGGATGTTCACCACCGTGACCAGGTGACGGCCCGGGGAGACGTGCACGATCATGATCGTCTCGGAGACGGCGTCGCCGGCGTCGTCGCCAACGTGCCAGTAGAGTTCCTGCCGCCGGGTCAGCCCGGCGGTGCTGCCCGAAGCGAACACCAGGATGTTCAGCGCGTTGGTGTACTTCGGCGGGCGCCTGCCCAGTTCGTTCGCGGTCACATCGATCCGGTGGATGCTCTCCCACACCGCCCGGTACTTCAGGTACGCCGCCAGCGAACCGATCACCAGCGCGGAGACGACCACGACCGAGACCCAGGCGGCGATCACCCCGCCCCGCGAGCGCCGCGGCCGAGTGCCCCTATGCGGGAACTGGCTGCCGGGCTCGCTTCGCGGGCCCGGCGAGCTCACGCCCGCCTCATCGTGGGAGCCGCTCACCACTCCTCCCGGCCCGGAACCTCATCGGCTACCGCCGGACCTGACCCGCCCCAGGTGCGCTGGGGCGCGTCACCTTCACCGTTTCTTCCCAGTCCGCCATGGATGACACAACCATGGTCATCTCCGCGCGGAATGCCCAGCGTTTCCGCGCGCGCTATCTGGCGAGCCGGGTACTGGCGGAAGTCATTCGCCGGGTGGAACATCGAAGGATGCTCCCGGACCAGGGCTGCTACGACAGCACCCGCGCGCCGGCGCGGGCCTGGCTGTACCGGCTCGCGGCTAACACGTGCCTGACCGCGCTGGAGGGGCGGACACGGCGGCCGCTGCCGTCGAGGCTGAGCATGCCGAACGACGATCCTCGGCCGCTGCCGGGATAACCGCGCCGCCGGGCAACATCCCGTGCACTACGTGCACTACGTTGAGCGCCGAATTAATCCGTCTAAAGATCGCCGCGGCGCGCTGCACGCGCCGCGGCCCGGCTCCCGCGCCGGGCTCAGCCTTTTGGAGGCCCGCCCGGCGCACGCCGGGCCCGCACCAGTGGCGACCGCAGATCAACACGGTGCATAACTCGCGCGGAACTCACACGAGGCGCGGTGGGTTGAAGAACGCGCGGGAGGCCGGGCGCCAGAGCAGCCACACCGCAGCAGCGCCGACCAGCCAGGCCGCGACGAACAGCACGATGCTGCCGTAGTACAGCGCCGTCACACCGAACCCGGCATGGCTCACCGGCTGCGTGAAGGCGCCGCGTAGCTGCAGCGTCGCCAGGCCGAACAGCACCGTGGACAGGATGCGCGCCCAGTTCTGGCCCCGGCCGTTCTCCCGCACCATCCACAGCCACAGGGCAATCATGACCAGGCCGAAGACTATCCACACGGTGATGACGAGTGGTCTGGCCTGGGGCGCGGTGAGGCTGTGGCCCAGGAATTGTCCGCGGGCGGCGACCTGGATGTCGATGATGATAAGAGCCAAACCGATCATCAGCTCGACGGCGCTGACGACCGCGCCCGCGTACATGAGCCTGATTGCGGTGCGCACCGGCGCGGGAGGAGCAGGCCGCCGCGGCCCGGCCGGCCGGCCGGTGGACGGATAGGACTGGTACATGGTGGCCTCTTTCTAGCTAAGTGAGTCCGGTGGGGGTTCGGGGTGGCTGGCCGCGCTGTTATGGCTGAGCAGGTCGCCGGGCTGGCAGCCGAGCGCCTGGCAGAGCCGGGTCAGGGTGCTGAAGCGGATCGCCCGGGCGTGGCCGTTTTTGAGGATGGATAGGTTGACCACGCTGACGCCGACCCGCTCGGATAGCTCGGTCAAGGTCATGCCCCGATCGGCGAGGAGCTTGTCAAGGTGGATGACAATGGCGTGGCCGTCGCCATCCGGAGGAGTGGGCGGCACTACACCGTCCCCTCAAGATCGGCGCGCATCCCGGCGCTGATCCGCATGATGCGGGCGAAGATGATCAGGCCCACGCCGATGAAGACGACCCACCACGACACCCCCCAGGACGCGGGCCAGTGGACCCAGTCGACGTGCCAGGTGACCAGCTGGCCCAGCAGATTCAGCCGGGCGAACCCTTCGGCGAAGGTGGCCACCAGCTCACCGGCCAGCAGCCACCAGCCGAGGATCAGCACCAGCCGCGCGGCGGCGGTCGTGTAGATGCCGTCGCTGGCGGCGGTGCGGGCCAGCCGCATCAAAAGGTAGAGCGCGCCCAGGCGCAGCAGGCCAGCGGGCAGCAGGGTGACCGCGAAGGCCAGCCCCTGCCCGGCGGTGGGATGGGCGGTGCACACGCTCGCAGCGTTCCAAATGGCGTGCACGCCCGGGGACAGGGCCGCCTGGGCCAGGTTGCTGCCGCTATGCGGCAGTAGGGGTTGCGCGACCTGCAGGCAGACGAACGCGCCCTGCTGCCAGTTCGGATCGGAGGTGAGCAGGGTGCCGCTGTGAGTCAGGGCGAGGATCACCTGCAGCGCGGTGACGACGGCGGCGACCCAGAACACCCAGGTGAGCAGGGTGGCCAGTGGTTGCAGCCGGTTGCGCGGCGTGACCGGCCGGAGGGTAGGTGCGGACATCGGGAGCCTCGCTTATCGACTATCGTTATTATCGAGGATCGTAACTAACGACAATCGTTACGTCAACCGCTGGACCCGTCCGGCCACGCTCCCGCCACCGATACTGACCTGGTGAGGGGGCACCCGGCAGGTGACCAGCTAGGTGACAACCGCGCCGGCGGCTCCGTGGCGGTCTATAAAAACCGCCGGTTTAATCGCGGGGGCACTGCCCCCCACCCCCGGCCCTCCCTCCGAGACGGAGAGCAGGCCACGGTCATCTCCTCGCCCGGGCAGGCAGAGCCCTACCCCGAAACCCCCGGGACGGCAAGGGCTCACTTCGATCGACCCTGCGGGCAGACCCTTGCCGCCCCGGAGGACCCGAGATAGCCACGAGGGGTGCCCGGCTTAGGAGATGACCTCAAGGCCTCACGCGACCGGCGGCCGGTCCGTGCCCTAGGGCGAGCCCTACAGTGGCCCTAGAGCGCCCGGGAAACCGCAGGTCACCCATAGGGCAAACGTGGCTAGGGCCGTGAGAAGTGCCCAGGTCACAGCGCCTAAATCGCTACCTGTATCGATCTGTCAACACCCTGATAGGGGAGAGGTCGGAGGTTCAACTCCGTTTTTCAGCTGCAGCCGCTCTGTTTTTCCCAAGCTGATACTGTCCGACTTCCGGCCCAGGCAACGTAGCGCGGGGCGCGGGAACCCTGTTGCCGCTGGATGTGCGGACTGTCACTGGCGGTCCCATGGGGTTTTCGACGATCTGCCGTATCGAGATCCGTATGGGCGGCGGCGGGGTGGTCCCTGGGATCGTCCGGTGGCCGAGTTTCCCAATGCTGTTGCGGCCGGCCCGCTGGTATTTGCCCAGGCCGGGGAGGTCGCGGTGGCAGTCATAGGGGTGTGGGCGCTTCGGGAGGAGTTTGAGTTCTGGCTGGACGCCCAGTTCCGCCCCGCGCAGCCGCCGGTCGAGGGGATGGCACCGCAGCAGTCTGTCCATGTGGGCGTGCAGTTCGCTGACGGCAAGAAGGGCGCCAATTTGGCCGCGGTCCTGAGCTGGGCCCTGGTGCCGGGCCTGCCGGTGTGGCGCTGAATCCGGGGGGTTTTGGTGGTGGGCCGCGTCACCGGAATTGGAGTTACAAGGTGAGCCCGCTGCCACCGGCCGGGCCGGTGACCTTCGTGTGTGAGTGGGCTGCCGCGGGCATCGGGGAGGTGCAGGCCGGCCTGGACGCGCAACTGATCCTGGAGGCGGCCAGGCGCAGCGTCCAGCTGTGGCCGGGGGACAGTCGTTGACCCGCCTGGGATTATGGCGCTGGGCCGAAGAGGGGTTCGCCGTGGCTGCCGCCGGGCAGGAAGACGAGGCGTTCCAGGTCGTCACGCAGCTGCGTCTAGCAGCGTAAGATCATCGGGCCATTGGCCACGGTAGCCGGGGTGGCGTGGGCAATGTGAGCAGTTGCGACTTCTGGTCTAGCGCTTCGGCACCGGCGTGACCCAGGAACGCCTGCCGCACTGGGGGCAGCGCAGGTACTTGCTGCCCCCGGGCCGGTGGGGGGCCAGCGTCAGCGAAAGGGCGGTCGGGCTGAAGGTGGCCCCGCAGCGTCCGCACTGGTAGTCGTTTCGCGTGAGTACGTTCCGCTGGACGAAGAACTGAACGACGACGACGGCGGGGATGAGGATGAGTGGAAGGAGGCCCTTCGGCATCGTGCGCTTCCTGGTGGCCGTAGCACTCTGAAATGGTCAGCTTGACAGAGCCATCCTGGCGGTGCGCTAACTGGCCTCATGATTCTCGCTACCAGCGACGGCTGGCAAGTTCGTACAGGTTCCGTCGGGAGCGCGGAAGCTGCAGTTGCAGTTCAGCGCTGAGTACGGCGAGCGGCGCCTGAGTTGCAGGGGCTGGCGGCGAAGTCCGGCAGGACGCTTACACCCGCGAGATACTCGATCGCGGCAAACAGCCTGTCAAGGGCAACATGCCCACCTTGTACCGGCAGCTGAAGAAGCTGCCCTGGGCCGCCGTCCCCGCCGTCTCGGCCGTGAGCACGGACCACGGCCGCAGGGCCCGCCGC
Source organism: uncultured Actinomycetota bacterium (assembly GCA_963749145.1). Lineage (GTDB taxonomy): Bacteria > Actinomycetota > Actinomycetes > Streptosporangiales > Streptosporangiaceae > JASHPR01. The sequence goes on from CAVVLN010000001.1 coordinate 631,208, forward strand.
ACGATCAAGGCCGCGCTGGCGCCGGCCTGGATCGAGTTCGAGGGCGCCGCCCGGGTCGCGCAACTGCGCCGCACGGTGACGAAGAACGGCAGGAAGACCGTCGAGGTCGTCTACCTCATCACCAGCGACCGCAGCGCCGACCCGGCCACCCTGGCCGCCTGGGTCCGCAGCCACTGGGAAATAGAAAACCGCCTTCACTGGGTCAGGGACGTGACCTATCAAGAGGACAAATCGCTGGTCAGGACCGGCAACGCGCCCCGCGTGATGGCATCGCTGCGCGGCCTGGCCATCAGCCTGCTGCGCCTGGACGGCCACACTAACATCGCCGCCGCCTTCCGCCACTACGCCCGCGATCCGCAGCGCGGGCTACATCTTCTTCAGACCGCATGAACGACTTGTAGAGATCAGATCTAGTTGGCCAGAATTCGGCTAGTTGGCCACGGACACCACGGGATCGTGTGGGGTCACGGAGAGTTTTGGAGTGCCGGGGCCGGCTGGCGGGTGCGGGGGCGCCGGATGTTTAGTTCCGTGGAGCGGTTGCGGTTGATCCACCAGAAGCTGAACCCGGCCAGGGCAAGCGCGAGGGCGAGGTAGATCGCGGTCTCGACCCACTGGAAGGCCCAGTAGCGGCTCGCGGGCTGGTAGGTCACCGTCTGCCGGAGGTGAAGGCTCTCGATGTAGTCGTTACACGCCTGGGCCGCGGCCGGTGACGGGGGGGTCGGCGCAGGGCCCGGCTGGCTCGCTGGACCGGCGCAGGGCCCGGCTGGCTCGCTGGAGGGGGCGCGGCCGTCCGGGGTGGTGAGCTGGCTGGAGGAGATGACCCAGGCGCCGGGCGGGGCCGCCGCCGACCCTGGTACCAAGGACAGATGCCCGTTGAAGGCTCCCACTGCGGGCATATTGGCGATCGATGCCAGGCTGAGCGTCGAGGTGGTCTGGACGGGCGGGATGAGGTGGGGCCGCACCCAGCCGGGGAAGGCGACGATGACGGCGGTGTAGACGGCGAGGGTGACGGCCATCGCGGGCAGGGTGTGGCGGATGAGGAGCCCGGCGGTGACCCCGAGGGCGAACGCGAACGCCGCGTACCCGGCCGGCGCGACGCCCGTGTGGAAGCTGCCGGACGTGAACGCGGTATAACCCGGGTTCGCCTTGTGGATGGGGCTGGACCACCAGGCCACCATGAGGGTGAACAGCTCGCCGGCGGCGATGGCGGCCGCCCCGGCGATGGCGAGCTTGGCGGCCAGCCAGCGGACGCGGGTGACGCCCTGGGTCCACACCAGGCGGAAGGTGCCGGTCTCGAACTCGCGGGCGGCCAGCGGCGCCCCCCAGAACATCCCGATCAGGCCCGGGACGGCGAGGCTGAGGGCGTTCAGTTCGTTGTCCGCATCGAGGTAGCCCTGCGAGGGGAAGGTGTAAGTGAACATGTGCGCGCAGTTGCTCTGCTGCTTGCAGACGGCGACGGCGGCGTAGTAGGCGTGGTTGAGCTGGATCCCGGTCACCAGCAGGACAGCGCCGGCGATGGCCAGCACGCCGGCGCCCACCAGGGCCTGGGTGCGGAACCGGGTCCAGGCGAAGCGGATCATGATGCGATCTCCAGTCCGGGCTGGTCGGCGCGCGCGGCGTTGCCCGGCTGGCTCATGTAGGCGAGGACCAGGTCCTCCAGGCTGACCGGACGGACGGTCCAGGCCGGGTCGAGGACCGGGCCGGAGGTGCGGACCAGCAGCGTGCTCTGCTTGCCGGCGTGGCTTTCCTCGATGACCTCCCAGCTCGCCGGGAGCGTGCGGGCGTCGCGGCGGGGGCCGGACAGCCGGTGGTGCGTCGCCAGCAGCGCCTCGGTCTCCCCGGCCAGCCGCACCCGGGAGGCAGTGAGCACGATGAGGTAGTCGCAGACCCGCTCGATGTCGGCGATCAGGTGCGAGGACAGCACGACGCTGACCTGCTGCTCGGCGACCCTCTCCATCAGGTCCTGCAGGAACTCCCGCCGTGCGAGGGGGTCCAGGCTGGCGACCGGCTCATCCAGCAGCAGCAGCTCGGGCCGCTTGGCGACCGCCAGGGTGAGGGCGAGCTGGACGCGCTGCCCGCCGGACAGTGACCCGGCCCGCTGCCGGAGGTTGAGGCGAAGGTCGCTGATGCGGCGCTTGGCGAACTCGGTGTCCCAGCCCTGGTTGAGCCAGGCGCCCATGCGCAGGTGGCCGACGACGGAAAGCCCGCTGTAGACCGGCGCGTCCTGGGCGAGGAAACCGATCCGGGCGAGCTGCGCCGGGGTGCCGGCCGGCCGCTCGCCCAGGACGCTGATGGTGCCCGAGTCCGGTTCCAGCAGCCCGGCGGCCAGTTGCAGCAGGGTGGTCTTGCCCGCTCCGTTCGGCCCGACCAGCCCGGTTACCCGTCCGGCGGGGACCGCCAGGGTGCAGTCGGCGAGCGCCCACCGCCGCCCGTAGCGCTTGCCGAGGCCGCTGGCCTCGATGACAGTGGTCACGCCACTCCCTCCGTATAGCAGTTGCGGACCGCGGTCCGGTAGATCGACTCGATGTCGTCAGGTCTCAGGCCCGCCGACCGCGCCGAGCGCAGCAGGTCGGTCATGGCGGCGAGGAACCGCCGCTGCGCGGCGGGGTCGGTGCCGGGCAGCGTCCGGATGACGAACGTCCCCATGCCCGGCCGGCCCCGCACCAGGCCCTCCCGCTCCAGGTCGCGGTAGGCCTTAAGCACCGTGTTCGGGTTGATCGCCAGCTTGGCGACGACCTGCTGCGCGGTCGGCAGCCGGTCGCCCGGCTCCAGGAGGCCGAGCCGCAGGGCATCGCGGACCTGCTGGGCCAGCTGGAGGTAGGTGGCGACACCCGAGGTGGGGTCGAGCTGGAACTCGATCATGATCACCCATTCCACTAATCGGTTAGTGAAAGATGGTATTCGTCGTGGCCGCCCGGCGCAAGCACTCGCGCGCGGACCCGGGAACAGGGGCCGGCCGAAGTAGCAGCCTCGACACGCAACGGCAGCCGCCGTACCGTTGCGGCACCGGGAAACGCAGGGTCAACGCGCGGCACCCAGGCTGATCAGCGCGATCGGTGCGAGTGGCCAACTACCCGAAGACTGGCTAAGCAGTGGCCAGATACACCGGCGAGTGGCCAGATACGCGCGATCCCTACACGACTTTGCCGGGTCCCTGCCGAGCTAGCCGAGACCGATCGGACCGCTCGCTGCCCGCGCGGTGCGCGGCAGGTGAGCACCGCCCGAGTAAGTTATAGGCCGACGGAAGACTCGTGAACGGCGTCAGAGAATGGAGTTCCCGAGCCTTGAAGCAAAGCACGATTAACTTGCCCTACCGGCTGTCGGCTCGTGCCACCCGATGGTCCCACGCTAGGGGGTCGGCGCGGATCGTCAGCCGCGCCTAACGCCGAATCGGCGCGCTGGACCGGCGTGTCAATCATTGCCATGAGCGTGCGCAGATTATCCCGTTCTGCATGCGCGGCGCTGAGCCGCCCGTGACGTTCACGCGGCGGCAGCAAGCAGGATTAGGTGGTCGGCGGCAAGGGTGCTGCTTTATCGAATCTGCCCGTATAGAAGATCAAGGCGCCGCCGCCGTGCGGGGACGCTGGTCCGGCTTCATCGCCGGGATATGCCGTTGAGCGGTCCGCCCGGCGCACGCCGGGGTACGGTCCGCTGAGCATGAAGACCAAAGCGGCTCGAACGTTACACCGGCGGCGCGGCGCGCAGCCATTTGCCTCGCTACCCGCTGTCCGGCTCCTGGCCTGTGGGGCTGTCGTGCTGCAGCACCGCGGGGCTTTGATCTGTCCGGCCTCGCTGGTGATCTCGGGCAGCTCCGCGTCGGCTGTCGAGCCGACCGTGCGCGGCAGGGTCGCCTGGTAGCGGACCTGGCGCAAAAGCACGGCGCCGAGCGGGTCCGCGCCAGGGGCGAGCAGGATCACTCCGGCCACCTGCGGCGCGTCCTGGGCGATCGCGGCGTGCAGGTGCCACCCAGGGAGTGGCCGAGCACGAATATCCGGCGCGGATCGAATCATCTCCGATCAGCACGGACCAGGAGGGCTGGCTCCCGTCACAGGCCGATCCCGGTCTTCCAGCCGGAGACTCATGGCGTGCGGCCATCAGCCTGTTTCCGCGGTGCCCGCGAAAGGCCGTACCACCACCGTCGCACACGCCGATAGCTGCACCGGACTAGTCAGGCGGCGGCGGTTCAGCGGCCGGCCGGTATCCGGTGCGGTGCTTGGCCTGGTGGGCCGCGGTGGCGGGGCTGGGTGGCGGGACGGTTTCCGCTTCGCCGAGGCCGAGCCGCTGGTGCAGCCTCGCCAGCGGTGCGGGCGCCCACCAGTTCCAGCGTCCGAGCAGGGCCATCAGGGACGGGACCAGGAGGGACCGGACGATGAAGGCGTCGATGAGGACCGCGGCCGCTACGCCGACGCCGACCTCCTTGAGGAACACGAGCTTGGAGGTGGCGAACGCCCCGATGGCCACGGCGAGCAGGATCGACGCGGAGGTAATGAGCCGGCCGGTGCGCTGCATGCCGGCCGCGATGGCTTCGCGCTCGGGTACCCCTGGCCGCCGCGCCTCGCTGATCCGGGACAGCAGGAACACGCCGTAGTCGGTCGAGAGCGCGAACGCCAGGGCGGCCAGGATCAGGAAATCGGTTTCCTCGATTCCCCCCTGGCTGGTGTAGGCGAGCGGCCCGGTGAGCCGGCCGTCTTGGAAGATGAACACGAGGACGCCGGTAGCGGCGGCCGCGGTGAGCGCGTTCATCAGCAGCGTCTTGAAAGGCAAGATCACCGAGCCGGTCATCAGCCACAGCACAACGACGGTGACGATGACCAGGATCGCGATCGCCAGCGGGAGCGTAGCCGCGATCGTCGTGCCCTGGTCGGCGAAGTCGGCAGCTGACCCGCCGACCAGTACCGGCACGGGCGCGGGCAAGGCCCGCACCGCCGTGACGGCCTGCTGCCCGGCCGCCGAGATCGGGTCGGCCGGGCCGACCAGCGTGATTTCCCAGGTGCCGGGGGCCAGGGCCACGGGGCCGCTGGCCTGGGCTATCCCGGGGGCTATCCCGGGCAGCTCAGCCAGCCGGCCAGCGTAGCTGGCCAGCGCGGGTCGCGCCGAGGCAGGAGCGGATGCCACGACAAGGATCGCGTTCGCGTCGTTAGCAGGCGGGAAATCTCTGGCCACGGTGTCCGAGACGACCCGTGCGCTCTGGCTGGTGGGCAGTACGGTCGCGTCGATGCCGCTCCAGCGCACGCCCAGCGCCGGGGAAGCGATCGCCAGCAGCAACACCGTGGTGCCGGCGGCCACCAGGACCGGACGGCGCATCACGCCATTGGCCAGCCGGTACCAGCCGCCCTCGGGTTTCGGGGGCCTGGCGCGGCTGATCCGGCGGCTGAGCAGCACCAGCAGCGACGGGACGATCAGCAGCGCGCTGGCCGCGGCGACCAGGGCGACGACCGCGCCGCCCAGGCCCATCGAGACCAGGAACCGCTGCGGGAAGACGGTCAGGGCAGCCAGGGCAGCCGCTACCGTCGACGCGCTGAACAAGATCGTCCGGCCGGTCGTGGCCATAGTCACCCGCAATGCGCGTTCGGTGCTGGCGTCCTGCCGCATTTCCTCACGGAACCGCCACACCAGGAACAGGCTGTAGTCGACGGCCAGGCCGAGCCCCAGGCCGATCACCAGGTTCAGCGCGAAGATCGACAGGGGCAGCGCCATGTTGACCAGCCGCAGGACGAGGAACGTGGCCAGCACGGCCATCCCGCCCACGGCGATGGGCAGCAGAGCCGCGACCCCGCGGAAGATGAAGAAGGCGAGAATCGCCAGCAGCGGGAAGGCGATCGCCTCGGCGAAGCCGAGGTCGGCCTGGGCCTGCTTGCCGAGCTGGACTCCGGCGACGTCCGCGCCGCCGAGCAGCACGTCAGGTCGGCCGTGCAGGGCCGTTTCGATATTCGAGACGACGGTGTTCGGGTCGGGCGCGGCTCGCAGCGTGGCGACCACGAGCGATGAGCTCCCGTCGGTGGCGACCAGGCCGGCCTCGTGACCCGGGACCGGGGCCGTCACCGCGGCCACGCCGGGAACACGCGCGATCGTTTGCGCTGCCGATGCCACGGCCGGGCTGCCCGGTGGCGCCGGCACCAGGGCCAGCACGCCGGGGCTGGGCTCCTCGCCGGACGCCCGCTCGATGAGGGCCTCGGCGCGGGCGCTGGCCGAGCTCGGGTCGCTGAACGGGTTGCGGGCATTGAGCAGGCCGATGGCCGTGGAGCCGAACACCCCGGCCACCGCGAAAACCACCAGCGCGAGCAGCACCATCCGGCGAGGGTGCCGGATGGCCAGGTTGGCCAGCGCGCCGAGCATGTCAGCCGGCCTGGCAGGGCGTCCGCGCCCCTGCGGCGGACGCGGCCAGGAGCATCGGGCGCACCTCGGCGACCCAGTCCAGGTTCGCCTGCTCCCGGCGCAGCCCGAACATCGCGGTCGACCGGCGGAACACCGAGGCGGGACGGTCCGCCAGCTTGTCCACCATCGTCGCCAGCCGGTCCCGCCGTGCCCGCGCCGCCGACTCGAACCCGTCCAGCAGGGCCGCCAGGTGTTCCGGCGACGTGCGGTCGCCGAAGAAGATCCGCATCAGGAACAGGCTGCGTGAGCGCTCTTCTTTCATCACCGCGTCCTCCAGCCAGTGCCGCAGCTCGTCGCTCCCGTCCGGGGTGATCTCGTACACGCGCTTGGCCGGCGCGTTCTCCTGCGCGATTTCGGCGGCCTCGAGCAAGCCCAGCCGGCCCAGCCGGTCAAGCTCGGAGTAGATGTGGCTTCGCGTCAGCGGGAAGAAGTTGCCGATCGACCGCTCCGCGTAGGCGGCCAGCTCGTAGCCGGTCATCGGCCTGATCGACACCAGACCGAGCACCACGTACGTCGTCGCGGAGAGCCTGCGGTTGCCTGTCATGGCCGCTACCCTAGTCCTAATAGGACTAGAGGAGCAAGGGCGTCATCATGACGGCAGGGTGCTGGGCCGCAGCGGCATCAAGGGCAGCGAGGTCGGTTCGGCCGCTGGGCGATCGGCGGGCCATTCACCGATAGCACCAGCGGCGGCATCCCGGTCGGCTGGCACGAGGCAGATGAGACGGGATCGGCCGCGGCACTGCGCCGCGTGCACGAGCTGGGAATCACGTTCTTCGATACCGCGGACGCCCACCGCGCCGGGCACAGCGAGTCTGGACACGTTCGGCCGGAGTCAATCTGACCAGCAATCAGCGCGGCCCTTATTCGCCAGTTCTGTGCAGCCGACGCTTACCTTTCCCGGGAGCTGACGCAATACAGATTAGGCGGTTATCTGAAGTCCTCGCCATGATGCCCCAGCTAACCAGGGCGTCTGCGTCGTTGACCTGTAGCTGAACAGCGTTAACGCACAGGTCGCTAAATTCGAAAAACAGCAGCGACAAGCGGATTTGCGTATAGTCAGCGTGGGAGACATTGTTCAGATAACGCGTCCACGACGCAGCAAAAAGCCCACAAAACACCCACGGGAGCTACGTCGTAGACAGTCCAACCGCGGGTGGCGATAACGGCGGATACTTGCGCACTCGCTGCTAGCGGCCTACTGGCGAGCAGCCCTGCATTCTCGGCGTCAATCCGCGAACGCTTGGCTCTGCGGTCACTGCGCCGCGTTGTCGCGGCGAGCGCGCCCGGCAAGCAGCCACACGGTGATGACAACGACGACCGCGATCAGCCCGATAACGAGAAACGTCTTGAGCATTGCGAAGATCCAGCCAACGGCGGTGAAGGCAAGCCAGACGGCGAGGATCGCGCCGAGGATTGTCCAGATCATCCGGCTCATGCACCCTGTATGCGCCCAGCGCCGCGGCGGGGCAGGCCTGGGATTGCACGCCGAACGGCGGATCTTGCGTCCGACGCAAGAGCCTTCGAGCTGCCAGGCCGAGGGGGCTGCTGGCTGTCGGCCCGCCCAGCGCGTCGGCGGGCTACCGTCGGGACGGGCTGATCGCGGTGATCGAGCAAGCGCCGCAGCGGGTCGGCCCGGCACTTGCCCGGCCACCGGCCGGGCAAGTGCCGGCGGTTGTCGCCCCAGCCCTGCGGCCAGCCCTTGGTCCGCCGGAGGGGCGGATTGCTGGTCCGGCGTCCCCGGCCCGGGCGGCCAGCGGTCGCGGGCACATGGACGTCGTGGGGCCGGGGTTACGGCGTTTGCGGCAGCCGGCGTATGGTGGCGGTTACAGGCCACGCCCAGCAGCATCATGGGCCTGACCTGCGGGGATGAGGTACGGAACGCGTTTGGGGTGGCCATGGCCGATCCTGCGCCTGGCGATGACGCTCCTGCTGTGCTGGCGGGCCGCCGGCAGCTGCTGTTGGCCGGCTGCGGCATCGCGCTGACCAGAGTCCTGGCCCCCGGCACGCCGCTGGCCCGGCCGGGAGACCAGTTGCGGCCCGCCCGGCCGGCAGACCAGGCCCGGCTTGCCCGGCATGTGGACCAGCGGCCAGCCCTGGGCGGGAACCAGGCGCAGCAAGCCTGGCCGGGAAACCGGATGCGCGACCATGCCGAGCCGACGGCCAATCCGCGCTTGTCACCGCCGTCGTATCCGCTGGACCAGCCGCTGTATTACATCGACGACGCGTCCAGGGCGATCGCGCTGACCATCGACGACGGCCCGAGCCCGCTGTACACCCCGCAGGTGCTGCGGCTGCTGCGCTCCTACGGGGTGACCGCGACGTTCTGCATGGTCGGCATCCACGTGGCCGCCTACCCGCGGCTGGCCGCGGCGGTCGCCGCGGCCGGGCACACCATCGCCAACCACACCTGGACTCACGCCGACCTGGCCGCCCTGCCCGCCGGCGCGGTGTACGACCAGATGGCCCTGGCCAGCCGCGCCATCCGCGCGGCGGCCGGGGTGCGCCCGGGGTTGTTCCGCGCCCCCTACGGGTTCTGGTCCGCCGAAGTGATCGCGCTGTGCGAGCAGATGCGGATGGTGCCGCTGGCCTGGTCGGTCGACCCGCGCGACTGGTCCAGGCCCGGGGTGCGCCACATCGTGGGCACCATCATGGCGACCACCCGGCCCGGGTCGATCATCATCGAGCACGACGGCGGCGGCAACCGGTCCCAGACGGTCGCGGCGCTGCGCATCGTGCTGCCCCGGCTGCTGAACCAGGGCTACCGCTTCCAGGTCCCCTAACCGCCCGATCCTTTGCCGCGCAAGCCAGCCCGGCGCCCGCCCAGCGCGGGGCCGACCCGATGTCCGCCCCCGAGGGCAACCGCGACCGCGGACCGCGGCCTGGACTCGGCGGCCGGGCGATCCCCGACCGGCGCCCAGGGCTACCGGGTGCGCCCATCCTCCCGGGGCAACGCCAGGCCGGGCACTGCACCTGCCGGCATGGCGGGGTTACTCCCCTGGCCAGCTCGGTCCAGGGAGCAATGGGCGAGGTGAGGGTCATGGTGACCCGGATCGAGCACGACGGCACCATGCAGCGCCGCATGGGTGGACACCGGCCGGCAAACCGACCCCCGCAACTGGGAAGATCTCGCCGCGCGCGCCCTGGCAGCCCGGGCGCCCTACCGCCCCGTTCCCGGCACCCTCGTCTACCTCATCCGCGCGGATGGCCACACGGCCCAGGTCTGCGAGTATGACCTGGAGGGGCCGTTGCGAGATCTGGTCACCGTGGTAATGGCGATCGGCAGCGAGATGTTAGCCCCGCCGGCAGCCCGCGCCGCCGGCCGCGACCGCCATCCAGCGGATGCGCCAGATCTGCGCGACATGAGGGCTCGGCTCCCAGCGGTAGCCCCGCGTGCAGAACGCTTAATACACGGGTGATCTGTGTCGCTTCCTGGTTCTATGCGGGCCAGGCTGGGACGGTGCTGAGATGAGCAGCTTCCCTCGTCTTGTCCGCGCCCCGCGGAGCAGACCCATCGTGTCTGGCCCGGAGAAGCTGAGGCGGCCGGGCAACGCTGGCGCGCTGCCGGTCGTCCTTGGCTGATGATGGCGGGAGGTGGTTGTGTGGGACGCGATCTGGACACGGGGAGCCTGGAGCGGCTGCTCGGCGAGCGCGGCGATGAGCTGTTGCGGGCCGCGGTCGCGCTGACCGGCAGCCGCGCCGATGGGGAGGACTTGCTGCAGGCGGCCCTGGAGCGGGTGCTGCGGAACTGGCGCCGGGTCGATACCGACCCGGAGGGGTACCTGCGGCGCACCTTGTACAACCTGGCCGCTGATGGCTGGCGCCGCCAGGGCCGGTGGCGGGCACGGCTGGCTGTGCTGGGCGCGCAGGCGCGCCCGGGGGCCGGCGGCGGGGAGGTCGCGGCCGTGGACGTGCGCGATGAGCTGGTGCGGCTGCTGCGCCGGCTGCCGCCGCGGCAGCGGGCGGTGATCGTGCTGCGGTACTGGGAGCAGCGCAGCCAGGCCGAGACCGCGGCGCTGCTGGGCTGCTCGGAGGGCGTGGTCAAATCCGCCGCGTCGCGGGGGCTGCGGCGGCTGCGGGAGCTGGCCGAGGTGTGGCCGGAGCCAGGAAGCGGGCCCGCGCGGGGGACGAAAAGCGGGGCGGGAACCGGAATCACGCTAGCGGAGGGACGATCATGAACGGGGATGTGAAGGAGCTGCTCCGTGACGGCCTGGACCGGCTGACCGCCGACGTGCGGGTCCCGGCGGGCGTCCTGGCCAGGGCACGCACGCGGGTGCGGTGCCGGAAGATCGCAGTCAGGGCCGCGCTGGCCTGCGCGGCCGCGGCCGTTACCGCGGCCGCCGTGATCGCGGTGGCGGGGCCGGGCGCCCGGCTTGGCACCGGCGGCATTGTGAACGCGCGGACCGCCGCGTACGTGGTCGGGCGGGTCGAACGGGCACTCGCCGGCCAGAACCTGGTCTACCGCGCCCAGAGCACCGCTGACGATGGCACCACGAGCGTCGCCTGGGCGTACGGCCCGCGGAACCGGTATGAGGAGTACTACCCGGCCACCGATTACCGCGACCGGGTGGTGAACGGGAAGCGGCTGTGGGACTTCCCGCCGGATCTTCGCGGGCAGCCCTACCTGGCGCAAGGGACCGCCCTGGCCGGCGGGAAGCTCACCTACGCCTACGTCACCTACTTCGACCACCGGTACAGCCTGGCGCCGCTGGGCCACTTCCACCTCAGGCCATGCTCGGTGACCGCCCGGCTGGCGGTGAGCGGCCCCGCAGTGATCGTGCCCAACTGGCCCGCTTTCATCAAGGCGATGCTCGGCTGCCAGGCGGCTACCGTGGCCGGGCACGCCCGGATCGGGGGGATGCAGACCATCGTGATTAACGGGTCGGCGGATGTCGCGCTGCCCCAGGGTCAGGCCAGGGCCATCAAGGAAACCCGGGCGCGCGCCCGGTGGACCATGTACGTGAACTCCGCGACCTACCTCCCGGTCCGGGTGTCCGGCTCGACAACGGCCTACGGCGGCGCGGGCGGCCCCACCGTCAGCACGTCGGTAACCAACGTGCAGTGGCTCCCGCCGACCGGGTCCAACACCGCCCAGGCACTGGTCACGGTCCCGCCCGGATTCCAGCTGTGGAAGGGACTGTCCTACAACCAGTAGCCGCTAGCACAGCAGGCCAGCCCACACGGGAATCCGGCCCGGCGTCGCAGCCGGAGGTCGATGATGTTCCCCGCCACCCATTGCTGGAACGCCAGCGTCCGCCCGTCTGCGGTCCAGGACAGCACCTCTCCGCTGTTCCCGGCGTTGTTGGTGATCGGACCGCCCCGCGGCCACCTCCACACCCGCTGCGATCCAGTGGCCACGCTGAAGACCGGGATCGCGGGGCCGCCGGCAGAGGCATCACGGCTGGCGACGGCGAGCCTTGTGCCGTCCGGGGAAAGCGCGATGCCCGACGTGATCAAGGTCGATGGCGTCCCGCTGTCGACGTCAACCGCGACCGCGGATTCAATATCGCCGATGGCGAGACCGGGCAGGATCCGATCACGAACCCTGGGGAGGACGACAACACCGGCTGACCTGGCCGCGTCCTGGAGCCCCGGTACCGATCCGCGTTGGTGCCGGGGCTCTCTCATGTCCAGGGCCGATTTCCGGGCCCTGAGCTGGAACCTCGGCACTGATCCGGCTTGGTAGCAGGCCGTAAAATCCCGTCCAGTTTCGTCCTGGTAACAGTTAACGAGGTGTAACCTCTACGCCGTCCTCGTTGTGACCTGGGCCTGGGCTTGCCCCCGGGCCCGGCCCCAGGTTCGCGTGCCGCCAACGCCGGATTTTGCTCCGCTGCCAGGTACCATCCCGGAAGGGTGGGGTGCGGTCATGAGCGATGATCAGCATGCCGCCGATGCTGTGCTGCCGACGGTCGTGGTCCCCATGCCCGCCGAGATCGACATCGCTAATGCCAGTCGCCTGGCCGCTGAGCTGGACAGGGCCATCCATCCGGAAGTTAAGGCCCTGGTCATCGATATGACGCTCACCACGTTCTGCGATTCCCTGGGCGTGAAGGTCATCGCCCGGATCCGGGGCCAAGCCGTGGCGGAAGGCATTGATCTTCGGCTGGTGACCGCGTCGAAACAGGTGCAGCGGATCATGGCGGTGACCGGCCTGGATACGAAAGTACGGATCTACCGGCGGCTGGAGGATGCCCTCCGGCCTGACAGCGACCACGCGGGGGAAGATCGCGAATAGCCATGCTCGCACGTTCCAGCGATCCTTGGTCGCTAGCCAGGTGCGCGGGAGCGGTCGAAATGAGCACAAGACGACATGAGGCACCTCGGCCAAAAGATCCATTCATGGCTGCCGTCATCCTGGCGCTGGCGACCTTACTGGCGCCGATCGCGGTGCTAGCGATCGTGGACGCACCGCGAGGGCCGCAAGTGCCCTCACCGCACGCCCGCAGGCTCTGGCGGCAGGTACCTGAGCATCTTCGGCGGCAGCACCGGGCCCTGGCCACGCGGCTACGAAGAACTCGCCTTCCGGTTCCTGCCCCGGCTCGGCCCGCTCGCCCAAGCCCTGACGCTGACATTCCGAGGGCCTATGAGGAGATTCCCGTTGACCTCAGCGTCGTGGCTGCCGCCGAGTCATAGGTGGGGAACCACGCTCGCTTCCAGTAGGGATGGGACACCAGAACACCCTGATATGCGCGGCGACAGCCATAGATCGATCGCGGCCCTAAAGAGCACATATCGGCGGCGATGTGCGCCTCGCGCTTGCCAGGGGCCGCATCACTGACCGCGACGGACTCGCAAACGGATGGAGCGCGCCTCCTGCGCATCCGCTGGACGCACCCTGGCCGCTGCCATCGCCGACGACCTCCACCTCGAGTCCGGCGCCCGCGCACCGCGCCTGGCCACCGCCACCGCCATGACCGGGCTGCGCGAGCTGTATGACAGTCGCCAAGCCCGCTTGCTCGGGCCGGAGCCGGCCGGAGCGCGGCCTCATCCAGCTCGCCAGCCAGGTCATCGGCTACGCCCTCGCAGGACTGGCAGCGGTAACCGCAGACCATTGAGTAGACGCAACGTTGCGTCTACTATCAGAGTCATGGCTAACACACTGGCATCACCTCAGGTCACCGGCCTGCTCAGCCGGCTGTTCGCCGCCGCCGGCCAAGACGACGACCACGTCCCGGCGCCACCGTCCGGGCTGTCCTCGTGGTCCCAGGCGTCCGCCTCAGAACGGGCGGACGCCCTCCAGGATTGCTACATACCGATCTCCGCCGACGCCGGCAAGCTGCTCTACAACCTGGTCCGGTCCGCTCGCCCGGCCACCGTGGTGGAGTTCGGGACATCGTTCGGCATCTCCACGATCTACCTGGCCGCCGCGGTCACCGACAACGGCGCCGGCCGGGTGGTGGGCACCGAGCTGAGCGCGCGGAAGGTGGGTGCCGCCCGGGCCAACCTGGCGGAGGCGGGCGTCGGCGCGGCCGTGACGATCCTGCCCGGCGATGCCCGGCAGACCCTCGCCGAGGTGCCGGGCCCGATCGGCCTGGTGCTGCTCGACGGCTGGAAAGACCTCTGCCTTCCGGTGCTGCGCCTGCTGGAGCCCGGGCTCGCGCCGGGTGCGATCGTCGCCGCCGACGACATCACCCACGCGAGCCTGGGTCAGTATCTCGGCTACGTCCGGGATCCGGCCAGCGGCTACCTGAGCGTGGCGTTCCCGGTCGAGGACGGCATCGAGATCAGCTGCTGGACCGGGCGCTAGCCGCACCGGGCCGCAGCCCGCGCCGGGCCGGGCGGCTGCCGTTACGAGCCGGGAGCAGGCGCCCGCCCGGGTGCCGCAATGGCGACCATCACGTGGCGGACCAGCCCGTCGGTGAACCGGCCATCGACGGGAAGGCCGGTCAGCAGCACGCGGTGATACACCGGCCCGTAGATCATGTCGATGACCAGGTCCAGATCGGTGTCGCCGCGCAGGTCACCGCGGGCAACGCCGCGCTCCAGGATGGTCCGGTCCAGGGCCCGCCGCTCGTCCAGGAACCGCCGCTGGAAGGTGCGGGCAACGTCAGCGTCGTGCTGAGCCTGGCCGATCAGCGCCAGCATCACCCGGCCCGCGGGTTCCGCGGAGAGAAACCCGGCCAGCTGCCGCAGATGCTGCCGCAAGTCCCCGTCAACCGTCCCGGTGTCCGGGACCTCCAGGGCGCCGGCCGCGTCCTCGAGGAAGGTGTCCATCAAGATCTCGAACTTCGAGGGCCACCAGCGGTAAATGGTCTGCTTCGCGACCCCCGCCCGCGCGGCGATACCCTCGATCGTCACGCCCGCATACCCTCGCTCGACCAGCAGGTCATCGGCGGCGTGCAACACCGCGACCCGGGCCCGGCCGCTGCGGCGATGCGGCGCGCGTCCCACCGTCCGCGGACCGTCCCCACCAGCAGCAGACGAGCCAGCCATGAAGCATCCTAACCACCGGATGCAGACAGCACCCCAGCGACGAACGAATCGTCCCTCGGGCCGCTACCCCCGATGGCGGCGCTGATGGTTTCCCTCGCGAGCCAGGCGCGGGCGTAGCCGAGGCGGACGGCCAGAAGCACCATCAACCCGGTAAGAGCGTGGTCGCCGAGCCCGTTCTTGCGGGCCAGATCAAGGCGGGCACCGAGGCGGTATCGCTTGGTCTCGCTCCACCCGGGGGCCCAGAACGGCCCGCTCCGCGCGGCTATCGACCCGATGCCGCGACGCACCCCAGGCGAGCAGATCGGCGGCGATGTGCGCTGGGTTTGCCACTATCACCGGTCGTGGCATGACTACCTAGCAGCCAAGAAGCCGAAGCCTGAGCACGGTGAGCCAGCGCCTTAGCCTGTCCACGCCAGGTCGAAAACGCGGATCAAACCGGCGGCATCATCGACCGAACACGATGAACCCGAAGTCGCCCAGATCTGCAACCCGCCGTCGCGATACCCCAGTCGGCGCGCTGAAGACCGGGTCGTATGGGTCATCGCAGATCCGGGCCAGCAATGCCACGAGCATGTCGAACGCCTGCTCCGGCAGGCCGTGCATCTGCCGCAGCGCGCGGGGCTGCAGGTATGGCCGGTAGCTCACGCCTGGGTGCGGCGCAGCCGGAGGTACTCCTCCACCACGAGCATTCCGCCGCCGGTCCCGCTCAGCGCCGCCGCCTGGGCCTCGTAGAAACCAGGCCGGTTCGTGGCGGTCACCATCCCGCTCCACAGCCGCAAGACGCGCCGCAGCTGCCCCCACCCGGCCGGATCGCGGGCGCCGTCCAGGGCTTCCCGGTACGCGGCGAGGAAGTTCCCGCGTTCCCGGTCGGGCAGCTCCCGCAGTATCCGCTGCGGGTCCAGCGGATCCTCGTGATGTTCCACGGGCTGGGCGCTCATAGCGTCATCGTACGGCCCGGCACCGGCTGGATACCATCAAGCGCAGATGCCGCCAGCCACAGCCACCCGGCGGCGTTGGCCAGGACCCCGCCGGCCAGATGCTCGCCATGCGCTACGACGAGATGTCCCCGAGTGCCGCTGGCGACATCGAACGACCAGTTCCTGCTACGCCGGGCGACAAGCGGGCGGACCGCACAGATCGTCCCGTTCGGGGTTTGATTACCGGCGCGGATCACCGACGGCCTGAGAGTGCTATCAGATGTGCGCCGGGTAACTCGTGGCGTGGTTACCCGCTGCGACCGTGTGGGCTGGCGATGTCGGAGGTGCAGCCAGGCTGGGCGGCGGCCCGGCCCGTACCGGGCAGGCTCGGCGAGATAGCTTCGGCACCATGCAGAACTCGGTCGCGCTGGTCACCGGCGCCAACAAGGGCATCGGCAAACAGATCGCGCGCCAGCTGGCCGCCGCGGGCCTGACGGTGTACGCCGGTTCCCGTGACGCGGCCCGCGGCCAGCGCGCCGTCGAGGAGATCGGCGGCGATGCCCGGCTGCTTGTCGTGGACGTGACCGACGCCGCGAGCATCGACGACGCCGCGCGCCAGGTGGGCACGCTGGACATCCTGATCAACAACGCCGGCGTCTCCGGCGACGACAAGACGGCAGACCGGGAAGACCTTAGCGTCATTCGCCGCATCTACGAGACGAACGTCTTCGGGGTCATGGCGGTGACCAACGCGTTCTTGCCGGCGCTGCGGCGGTCGGCGCATCCGCGGATCGTGAACATCTCCAGCGGTACCGGATCGCTGGCCTGGGCGACCGGCCCGCAGTTTCCGCACCGGGGCAGCTACGCCGCCTACCGGTCGTCCAAGACAGCGCTGAACACGCTGACCGTGCTCTACGCCCACGCCCTGGCCGGTGACGGCATCAAGGTCAACGCGCTGGCACCCGGCCTGCGCCGCACCGATCTCAACGCCACCGCCGCCGCCAGCGGCGGCAACCCGGCCGAGGCCGCGGCGGGCGCGATCCGGCTCGCCCTGCTGCCAGACGACGGGCCCTCCGGCGAGTTCTTCTCCTGGGACGGAACCGCGGTCCCGTGGTAACAGCAAGCACCTAACGAATTTTCCGGCGCGTCCTCCCAGCACCCGGCCAGCGACTGCGTCGCCGCCCCGAACGGCGGCGATGTGCGCGTTGTAGATGTCGACGCAGGATTACTGACTGTGACGGGCTGGTAGGAAGGCGCAGCGCCGGATCGAGTGATATACGGGTGATCATTTCAACGGTTGGTTACGGAATGTGTACCAGAGCGGTGGTTTCGTCTCCTCCGCTCCTGGCCTGGCGGATGCCCTGCCAGGCTCGCGAGGTCGGCGGCCTAGTGGGTCCTGGTGTCCGGGCTGGTTGCGCTTGACCCGGGTCAAGGTTCTACGGTGACCGGCATGGGGCCGAAACCAGCGGAGGGGTTGCTGACCGTCGGGCTGGTCGCCCGCCGGAGCGGGCTGACCACCAAGGCGCTACGGCACTATGACCGCATCAAGCTGCTGCGGCCAGCTGCGGTTGACGAGGCTACCGGGTACCGGCTCTACCGCAGCGATCAGGTGGCCGAGGCCCGGCTGGTTGGCCTGATGCGCTCGCTGGACCTGCCGCTGGACCAGGTGCGCACGGCCGTCGGCGCCTGGAAGGCTGGCGACGCCGCGGCCGTCAGCGAGGTGATCCGCCGGCACCGGAGCCACCTGGATGCCCGGGTCACGCGGCTGCGCGGTGCCCTGCACCGCATCGACCACCTGCTTTCGGAAGGACTAGATGCCGTCATGCCCGAGCTGGAGACATCCGCGGCAGCCGTGACCACCAACAGCCCGCCGGGCACCGGCAGCGTCACCGACGAACGGCTGCTGGCCGCCCAGCTGTTCAACGCCACCTGGCGGCTGCTGGAACACGAGGGGCGGACCAGGGCCGACGACGACCGCATGATCCACACCGCGCATGCCTCGCGCTATCACTGGGGCCAGGTTCCCGAAGCGACCCCGGCGCACCTGGCTCGCGGGGAATGGCTGATCTGCCGGGTCTACGCGGTCCTCGGCCGGGCCGAGCCCGCGCTGCATCACGCCCGCCGGGTCCTCGACCTGTGCCAGGAGCACGGCATCGGCGATTTCGACCTGGCCTTCGCCTACGAGGCGCTGGCCCGCGCCCACGCCGTCGCCGGGGAAGCCGGGCGGGCCCGGGACTACACCGACCAGGCCCTGGCCGCCGCCGAGGACATCGCCGACAGCGACGATCGCGACCTGGTTCTGGCTGATCTGGAAACCATTCCCGGCCAGCCACGGTACTGGTAGCCGGCGCTGCGCCTTGTCCGCAGCGGCTGCTTATCTTCGCGCCGCCGCCGACCGGGCGGGTGTGCCCACGCGCCAGGTTTGCCAGGAGCTTGCCCAGGGCCCGGACCGGGCCCGCTTCCCGGCTGACCCGCGGTCAAGCGGCTCCAAACTTAACGCGCGGCAGAAAGACCTGATCTGTATTCGGCGCCGCAAATACCGTGATGCTCATCTCGGCATGCAGAACGGCGGCTTTGCGCGCAGTGCTGTTTCCGAGTTGACTACGCTCCGCGATCGGTGTCGGGCGCAGGTGTGGCAGTGCCTTGGCGCCATAAGGGTCCGCGGTGCCATCGGTGGCCGTGATACGGCGTGATTTCACGCTCGCCCAGGCCGAACCTGCCGGTTGACCCCGCCGGCACGGACGTGCCTCATCGCGGCTGCGGGCGAGCGTTCCCGTGGCGCCGGTCCATCTCCGGCGGTGTCTGGCCTTGTGCCTGTGGTCGCTTGCTCGGGTTCTGTTCCTGCTCGGAAGCTCCGGCGTGGTGGGGATGGTGATCAGGCGGCAGGCCCGCCGGCCGGCCTGGTTACCGGAACGATCTTTAGATGGCTATCACTTTGGCTATCGCATACTTAGTCGAAACTCTGGGCTTTACCTGTGAGAACATCGTGGGCGGTACAAGATTTGAACTTGTGACCTCTTCCGTGTCAGGGAGATCCGCCGGCTGCCCGGGCGTGCCCCTGAATGCCCTGGAGAGCACTTCACCAGGCCGGACACTGCCTCAGGGTGCCTGGGGATGCCTCCAGGGCTGCGGAGAATGGCCGTGGAGCTCACAGCCTCTCGGCCACAGCTCGCTCAGCTGGCCCGGATAGGCGAAGAACGACACGGGTACCGGGGTGTCGACCAGGACGATGTGCCGCGCTGAGGCGAGCTGGCCAATTGCCATCTCACCGAGGTAGGCAAGACGCTGGATGGGCGGAAGGCCCCCACCGCGCTCCAATCGAGCCGGGAACGTCTCGGCAAGGAGCGTTGCGCCGGTGGCTTCGGCGATGCTGGCCGCGGCCCGGAGTCCCCGCTCCCGCAGGGCTCGCCCGCCGAGAAAGATCGCGACGGGTTCCTCCGAGTCCAGGACCTTCCTCACCGACTCGATCGTGCCAGCAGAAACGGATCCGACTGGCGGGACTGGCCGCTGCCGTGCCGGCGTACCGGCGACCGGCCCCCAGGAGATGTCAGCAGGAACGATCAGGGTGGCGATCCCGCCCGGCGGGTCCATTGCTGCAGCCACGGCGTCCGTGGCATCGGCGGCCAGGTCGTCAGAGGTCAGACAGACCCGGACCCACTTCGAGACGTTGCCGGCAAGCGCGGCGATGTCGGACTGGAGGGGAGCATCGAATCGCTGGTGATAGGTGGCGTGGTCGCCGACGATGTTCACCATCGGCGTGCGGGCCCGCCGGGCATTGTGGAGGTTGGCGATGCCGTTTCCGACTAGCCCCGGGCCCATGTGGAGCAGAGTCGCTGCCGGGCGTCCCGTCATCCGGCCGTAGCCTCAGCCGCCCCGGTCACCACGCCTTCGAAGAGGGCCAGCACCGCTCGTATCTCGGGGACATCGTCGAGTGCTGCCACGAAATGCATCTCCGAGGTCCCCGGATTGGCGAAGCAGACGTCTACGCCCGAGTCGACCAGGACACGGATCAGCGACCGGGCACCGGTCAGCGCAGGCATTAGGCCTCCCGGATCGGAAAACGTCCGCCAGCCATCGGGATTCGGTGAGGGACGCGGTCCCATTGGATTCACCCGTCGGCCTCACGCTCGTAGAGCTGCGGCAGGAAATTCTCGAAGTTGCCCATTTCCTGGATGCCGTGGATGATCCACGCTTCTCCCATCGCGCGGGGCCACACCCGCGGCGCCAGCAGCTTGCCCAGTTCGGTGGACTCGCCTGGGACGTACATGACATGTCCGAGGCGCATGCCGCCGGGGACTGCCTCCAGTTCGTGGTCGAGGTGCCCGATAGCGATGCCGTTCTCGAACCAAGTGGTCGTGACGACCTCGTCGTCGACCTGGTCGACGCGTACCGCCGGGTTGGTGTAGTACTCGGGATTCCGCCCGAAGTACTCCTCGAGCTCGGCGAGCGCGCCTTCCCTGGCCTCGGCGGGCCGGTTCACCAGCGCGCGAGCCTGTACGTGGTCGTAGGGATGCCAGACCCGGTACCTGGGGACGGTCCGGCCGTCGATGTCCATGTCTCCGATGAGGCCGCCGCTGAACCACCAGACGAACATCTTCGGCGTGATGCCCTTGAGAATCTCGTCAACCCAGTACTTCGTCCGCCCGTCCGGGAGCTCGTCCACCCCGGATTTTGCCGTGAGGTTCTCTTTGAGGTCCCAGGGGAGCCTGAGCGGCTCGGGGAGTGTCGATCTCATGGTGTCTCTTCATCAGGGGGTACGACTATCCCGGTCTCGTAATAGGAGGCCTTCGTTCGAAGCTTGCGGAAATCCTCCCCGGATTCCAGGTAGCGTCCCTGGCTCGTCAGCTTGGTTGCCTTGTCCCAGCTGTCCGGCCAGTAGCCCAGCTCGTAGCCGAACCAGGGCGCGCGGGGGGTCAGGGCCGGAAGCCCGAGCTCCTCCCAGATCGCCCGCGCGTTCTCCATGAATTCGCGGTTCGGCAGGCTGACCGGCGGATACGGCCACTTCATGGTGGCGTCGATGAGGATCCCGGAGCCGCCGAGACCGTCGGGATAGGTGCGGTCGCTGTACGGCGCGTCCACTGGGGCCGCCGAAGGGTCCAGGTCGGTCAGCCGGCCGCGGTGGATCTGGATGTCGCGGTGCGGTTGCACCCGCCAGGCCATCGCCCACAGCACACTGTCCATATCGGTGATGTCGATGTCGTCGTCGACAGCGATGATCCATTTCAGGCCCTGCTTGACCATGGCGCTGGCCGCCTGGAGCGCCGACGCGGCTTCTCCTGCCGGGGCTCCCCTCTTCAGTGAGATGGCCAGGAACTGCGAGCTCGCGCCGATGCCCTCGAAGAAGTTGACGCCCGCCAGATGCGGCACCTTCGGTGCGAGCACCTGGAACACTGCACCCTCGAACCCGAACTTGCGGATGCAGGAACTCTCGCTCGGCGGCATCTCGCTGATAAATGCCTGCAGGACCGGGCTCCGCCGGTGCGTGATCGCGCTGACCTCGAACAGGAACTGGTAGTCCTGAGCACCGACATAGCCCCCGTACTCGCCGAAAGGCCCTTCCACCTCCAGCACATCGGTCCGGAACCGTCCCTCGATGGCGATCTCCGCGGTGGCGGGAATCAGAAGGTCGACGGTCTCGGCTGGCACGACCTCGAGCGGCGCGCCATTCAGGGCACCGGCGACTTCGTACTCGGGCTGGAAAAGCTTGTTCACGCTGCACAGCGACAGCGCCGGCACGACCGAGAGACACAGCACCGCCTCCAGCGGCCGGCCCAGCGCACGCGCCTTGTCCCAGTGGATCCGGCTGTCCTGGCCCGTCAGCATCATCACGCCGGCCCGGTCGGCCGCCTTGACCATCACCCGGTAGGTCCCGACGTTGTAGACGCCGGTCTCCGGGTCGCGGGTTACCCAGACGGGGCAGCTGAAGTACGCCGAGACGTCGGTCCCTGGATTGGTGACCGTGACCGGGAACTTGTCGATTCCCCCGGTCGCCGCGATGTCATTCCCGGTGATCACCACCTCCTTCACCGGTGCCAGCTCACGGGCAACTTCCACTGGCTCGATGGGGTGCTCCTGAGCATCCTGCCATTTCTGCAGGATGCCGTCGGACGACTCGAGTCCGATTGCCGCGGCATAGACCTGCGGCGAGGCGCCTTCGATGCCAACGGCGACCGATCCGTCGAACGTGCGCCCGCGCGAGTCGGTCAGGTTCTCGAACAACCAGCCCTTGCGCTGAGACGGGCCGAGGCCGCGGAACTGCCACCGGACCAGGGGCATCACCTCGGTGTCCTTATTCATGGACCGCTTGACGCGGATCAGCAGGTCCCGCCGGTCCAGCTCGGCCAGGTATTCCCGGATGTCCCGGTACACGGGACCGGCCCTGGGTGGCTGCTCGGGCGCTGGTCCGGGCTGATCGGCATCTGTGACTGGCACGTGGCCTTCTTTCCGTTGCTGCACCTAACGCGGTTATGGTTGAGCGTGCACAGCGCCACACGTCAGGCTCCGCTCCAGCGCTGAAAGAGCTCATGCTCGATGCCGAACTGGTCCAGCACCTTCCCGATGGTCTGGTCGATCAGGTCATCGATCGTCTTCGGCTGGTGGTAAAAGGCCGCGACCGGAGGAAGCACGGTAGCCCCGGCTTCGGTAACAGTGACCATGTTGCGCAGGTGGATGAGGCTGAGCGGTGTCTCCCTGGTCACCAGCACGACCCGGCGCCGCTCCTTGAGGCAGACGTCGGCAGCACGTATCAGGAGCGAATCGGAGTTGCCGGTGGCGATCGCCGCCAATGAGCGCATGCTGCAGGGGCAGATCACCATCCCGCCGGTTAGAAAGGAGCCGCTCGAGATGGGCGCCGCCATCTGATCCGGTCCATGGACGCGATCGGCCAGGGGGTGCAGGCCGGAAGGCTCCATCCCTGCTTCCAGCCGGAGCGTATGTTCAGCACCCCGCGAAATCACCAGGTGGATTTCATGCGAGCCCAGCTCACGCAGCACGCGCAGAAGCCTGATGCCGTACTGGGCGCCGCTCGACCCGGACAAACCAACGACGAGCACGGGCCGCCTCGTCACCCCGGCCACCCCGGCGAAACGAATGGGCGCGCTCGCGGGGGCCACGACGCCGATCGTGATCGCCGTCGTGACGGACTCAACCTGCATTGGGACATTGCGCCCCTCCTGCTGAGGAGGCGCCAAACCCGTACGGGGCGACAACCGTGTGCGGTCGTCTTGCGCGAGCCAGGCGTCTCATGGACCTGCCCAAGCTGCGCTGCCGGGGGCCGGAGCAGCATCCCGGACCCTGCCCAAGTCGCTAGGCGGAATCCAGCACGGCTACAAGAATTCTCGTCGCGCCAAGAACAAGCATGACCCCGTCGGGCCTCTAACGCAAGTCTATCTGGCGATAAGATCAGGCTATCGTTCCTCTATCGTTCCTCCAAAATCCCGCCGGACCGGCGGCAGAAGTGCCCGCGTGCGCGCCGCAGTGCTGGACGCCACGGTCAGCGTGCTGCATGACCGGGGGATCGACGCGCTCACGATCGCAGCGATAGCCGAGCGGGCCGGAGTCCATGAGACCACCGTCTACCGGCGCTGGGGGACCAAGACCAATCTGGTCCTTGACGCGGTGCTGAGCGCGACGGAACTTAAGATTCCGGCTCCCGACACCAAATCCTTGCGTGGAGACCTGCTCGCATTGCTCCGTGCTGTCGCGGCATTCGCGGCAAGCCCGTTCGGGGAGACCTTGCTGCGGATCGCGCTCAGGCCCGATCTGCCCGAGTACGACGCGGCACGTGCAACGTTCTGGGCAGAACGCTACAAAGTTGCATCCGCAGTGCTTGAACGGGCCGAAGCGCGAGGCGAGCTGCGTCCAGGCGTAGACCGCCGTCTCGCCTACCAGATGCTGATCGGCCCGATGCACGAGCAGCTCCTAGTGACGAGGGAACCTCTGCACGACAGGTTTATTGAGGACGTCGTTGACCTGCTGCTGTCCGGGATCGCCGCGGAGCGCGCCTAGCCCGCCAGAGAAGGGACGAGGGCGCCCGGCCAGTTCGAGGTCAGGGCGGTTCGACGAGGATGACTTCGACCGAGGATTACGATCACGACGCACTCCCGGGGCTAAGTCGCAGGCCAGCATTGAACGACGTGGCATCGGCTGGCCGCAGGCCGTGCCGGCCGCGGGCCGGACCGCCAGGGCTGTGCCGTGAGCCGGAGCAGCCCCGGGCGATTCTCAGCGGTGCGCGAACCGGCCGGGCCGGCGGGAGTGGCCGGACCGCCCGCTGATCAGGTGGTAGGCGAGCAGCAGGACGGCCGCGCCGGCGATGGCGGTGAGCCAGGTGGACAGGTTGAAGAACCCCTGCAGGCTGTGGATGTGGAACAGCTTGGTGGCGACCCAGCCGCCGCCCAGCGCCCCGGCGACGCCGATCACGCAGGTGAGGATAAGGCCCTGTGATCTCCTGCCGGGGACCAGCATATTGGCGAGCAGGCCAGCGGCCAGGCCGAGAACGATCCATGCGATGATGCCCATGACGTGCTCCTCAGTTGGTCTACTGGGGCTAAGCATCCGGCGCGCGATCGCCGCCGCCAAGGGCCGTTGCTCCTGCCGGGCGGGGACCTTCGGCTCACATCCGCTCCCAGTCGGATGGGGATGGAGATGTTCGAGGCGGGCGCCATTGTGTGGCGCGGTCACGACGTGGTCGGCACGACGGGCACAAGGGCGGGACGCACTGGTCGCGGACGCGGGCTAGGCGCTCGACTGACAGCGTCGCTGCCGCGCGTCGGCCGTTGCCCGGTTCCCGGTTGTCAGGAGATTGATCCGTGACGCCTGATATGCCGTCGCGACCCCTATCCGGTCAGTCCCTAATCGCCACTGTGTCGTCGAGCCAGTCGTAGATCCGGGCGTAGGCCAGGCGCTGAGCCCCGAATTGACAGTGGGCGCCCGCGCCCTCGGCGTTGGTGAACCGCAGCAGGGTCTTCGGGCAGGTCAGGTGGTCGAACAGTTCCTGGGGCTGGCCCGGCCAGAACATATCCGACTCGCCGTCGCACACCAGGGTCGGACAGGTGATCTGTTCGGCAATGCCGCCGGCGAGGGTGTAGTCGAGATAGCAGGCGGCAAAGGCGCGCGGTGAGTCCACGCCCATGACGTACATACCGTTGGTGATAGCCCAGCGCACCGTCGGGTCATTCGCCATGAGGTTCTCCATCGCGGCGTCGACTTCGGGGGCGCGTTCGGCCCGCAAAGCGGCCTCGACTTCGGCCCGGCTGCCCGGAAAGTGACTGAGGACGGTGGCTCCGAGCTCGTAGATACCATCGACGGCGACGCAGGCGGCGAGGCGGTGCTCGAAGGCGGCAGCGCGAGGGGCGAGCAGGCCCCCCATGCTCAAGCCAAGCAGTCCGACGCGAGACTCGTCGACCTCGGGGCGGGCCATGACCCAGTCCAGCACGGGGGTTACGACGTTCTCCCAATCAGGTCGGAAGACGAGGCCGTCGAGGTGGCGAGCGGCGGGTTGGCCCGGCCCGTCGAAGGTGAGAACGTGGTAGCCGCGTTCAGATCCTGCTGCGGCGCCGTTGGAGTGCATCTCCTCTGCGGTGCCGTCGAAGCCGTTATGCAGGACCATGGTCGGGCGCGCCGTGCCGTCGCCTCCGCCGTTGGCGGCACGATAGAAGTAGCCGTGCAGCACGGTGTCCTCGTAGGGGATCTCCACCACCTCGATGGTTGGAGTGAACAGCGCCGCGGCGTTGTGGAAGCACTGCGTGGAGCGTCGATAAGCGTGGTCGATGCGCGGATCAGCGGGGTCGCCATGGAGGAAGAACCCGGCATTGTGGTAGTAGATGCTGGCTCGCATCAGCCCGTCACGGGCACTGGTGCGATGCCCGGCAGCCAGCTGGGTCTCCGCCTCGGCGGCGATCTTGCCGGCGATGGCCAGCCACTGGTCGTGCCAGCTGTCATAGTCCCCCGCGACGATGTTCTGTGCCGTCGTGAGGACTTCGCCGATGTCGGCCCCGCCATAGGCGGCGTGGCCCATGGTGCGCAGGGTCTCGAACCAAAATTGCGGATCATCGGCGAACAGGACTGGTTGCATGACGCTCCCTAAGTCGATGGAACTCGACGTGAGCGAGCTTTGCACCGTTGGTCAGCTAACGGTGTTGACCGTGTCGAGGACGGTGTCAAGCCAGTCGAAGACCACTTGATGCAGCCTGGACACCGCCCCCGCTTGGCAGTGTTCGCCGGCCCCTTCTGGGGTGGGGAAGAGATGGTAGGTCTTCGGGCAGCGCAGAGCCTCGTAAAGCTGGGACGCGTCCCCGGGGTCATTCTCGCCGTCGAGGACAAGCGTGGGACAGGTGATCAGGGGGGCGTAGACTTCGAGGGTGTAGGGGGCGACGGCGCGGAGGACGGCGGCGGGGCTGTCTGCTCCGAGGTTCCACATACCCCACCGGAGAATCGGCTCGAACGTCTGGGTTCTGGAGCTCATGAACTCCTCGAGGAGGGCATTCACCTTTGTGTCGCTGGTGTCGAGGCCGTCAGCGAGAAGTTCCATGATCTCGGGCCCGACCCCGCGGTACAGCACTTCGGCGAACGAGTAGAGGCCGTCGTAAGCGATCAGGGCGGCCAGGCGGTGCTCGCAGGCGGCGGCACGGGGCGCGAGGAAGCCGCCGAAGCTCATCCCCATGAGCGCGATCCGGTCGGGGTCTACGTCCGGGCGCGCGAGGAGCCAGTCGACGGCAGGGATGACGACGGCGTCCCAGTCCGGGCGGAACAGCAGCTTCTGGTCGCGAAGGGCGCTGCCTTGCCCGGGGCCGGCAAAGGCGAGCACGTGGTAGCCACGCCGGGCGGCGGCTGCGCCGCCGGTAAAGTACAGTTCCTCCTCGGTGCTGTCGAAGCCACCGTGGAACAGGAGCGTCGGCCGGGGACCGTCCGGGTCGCCGCCGGCGGGATGAGCCGTCCCCAGATCAGCCGGGATCCACCATCCGGGCAGCGTGGTGTCCTCGTACGGGAAGCGCACCGGCTGGGGCGCGGGGTTCATCCGTTGCGCGGCGCGGGCGAAGGTGTCGACGGAGAGCTGGCCCACTTCGCGGACGAGAGGGTCATCGGCTGGGCCGACGCGCAGGTAGAACTCGCACAGCCGGTAGTAGTTGCTGGCCCGCAGGTAGGACTCGCGGGCGCTGACCAGATGACCTGCGGCGGCGCTGCGATCGGCGTCGGCGTGAATCCGTTCGGCGAGCGCCCGCCACTGCGTGTACCAGGCGGTCTTGTCACCGTCGGGGATCCGGCCAGCCGTGCTGGTCACTTCGCCGATGTCGGCGCCGCCGTAAGCGGCGTAGCCCAGGGCCCGGAGCGTCTCGAAGGAGAAGGACTGGTCGCTGAAAAGCGCCCCAGCGGACGATGCTGGCTTGGTCGAGACGGTGGACGTCATGGTAGCTCCTGTAGCTGAGGAGGCGCCGAGCCCGTAGGGGCGACAAGCCGCAAGCGGTCGTCCTGCCCGAACCAGGCGTCTCGTGGATCAATCTGCCCAACCAGCGCTACCAAGGTCCGGAGCAACGCTCCCGGAGGCTGCCAATGGTCCCAGCAGAGTCCGACACGGCTACGGGACTGCCCGTCGTGTCACAATCGACGTTACACCGGGTCAAATGGCACTTCAACGAAAGCTGAGGCACCTCGAAGTGCCTGAGGGCCTTCACACCCGACCCGTATGTCTTCCCGAGGGCGAGAGCCGGCTCAAGTCAGTGACGCCCAGAAGTCAGAAAGCACGGCGGCACCGCGGGTCGAGTCCTGGAGCATCCACCAGTGTCCGAGTCCGGGCAGCTCGACGAGGTCGACCCCGGCCCGCTCGGCCGCCAGCCGCGAGCTTTCGGCGGAGAAGAGGGGGTCCTCGGTGGGGAGGAGCTCCAGGCCCGGAACCGGGATGTCGTGGAAATCGGGTCCCCATTGCTTTCCCACATCGACCGCCGAGCGGTAGAGGGACAAGATGCAGTCGGCCATCTCCTCGTCGATCCACCCGACCAGGTCACGGGCCCGATCGGCGGGCACACCGAACGCCTCGAACACGCGGCCGTTGTCCTCGGGCGCAGCGGCCAGGAACTGGGCGAACCACGCTTCGCCCTCGCCCGGTGTCTGCCAGATCTTGGCGATGTCGTGCCACGTGAAGCCGGGGTCGCCGACGGCGCAGGCGTCGGTGACCCACGACCGGACCAGGTCGGGACGTGTGGAGACCACACGGACGAGGAACCCCCCGCCCCAGTCGTGGCCCACCAGGTCGACGGCCCCGGCGGCGCCGATCCGCTCGAGCTCCCCGATCAGCCAGGTGACGTACTCCTCTTTGGTGGCTCCGAATCCCTTCGGCCGGGGAGCCCCGAATCCTGGAAGCCGGAGGGCGTCGATGTCGGAACGGCCGAGGTCGGCGACGAGCGGATCCCATACCGCAGGTGTCTCGGGGACACCGTGGACCAGGACGATGGTCATGGCCGTACACCGGACCGTGCGCTCAGGTTCGCAGTGAGCTCCCAGGGGAATTCCAGTGGCTCGGGAACGTGCGGTCTCATGCCTTGTCTCCTAATGGCCGCCTGGCGGGCCGCCTCGGAGCGCACCTGGGCCAGGAGCACCTCACGGCTCTCGACGTCGCTCAGGACGGCCAAGGGCATGGCGGACAGGATCGTATTGAGCCTCGGATCGAGTCGGGCGTCTTGCGACGTCGAGAGCCATCTCGGGGCTACTTCTTGTTGAAGACCTCGTCCAGCCAGTCGAACTCGATCTGGTGTTTGAGGCTCGGGTTATTCATTTGGCAGTGAGCGTCGCCGCCGTCTTCTGACCGAAAGATGTGCTCCGCCTTCGGACAGGCCAGCTTCTCGTAGAACCCGTGGCCCGCATCCACCATCCGTGATCCTTCACCCTCGCCGGCCATGCTCAGGAACGGACAGGTGATCTTTCCCTCGAGTCGGGCCAGACTGTACGTACCGAGATTGTCACAGAAGGCGGCCAACGACTGACCGGCCATCCCACATCGATCCTTGAACGTCGTCGCAAACGCATTCGTCAGCGGGTTGGAGAGATCAGCCTTGTCCTCGAAATTCTCACCGTAGGGCACATCAGGATCGAGGTTGGCCATCAGCATGAGGATCGGCCTGAGTTCCGGTATCAACGAATTGGCGATCACCGCGGTGATGCGCTTCTCGTACGCCACAGCGCGCGGGGCGAAGTACCCGCCCATGCTGTGGCCCGTGAGCGCGAGCCCCTCGGCGTCGACGTCGTCCCGGGACAAGACGTAGTCGACGGCGTAGCGAGTGGGGACCTCCCAGTCCGGGCGATAGGTCAACTCTGGATCGAGCGCGTACGCCCCGACCTGACCGGGGCCCTCCCACAGAAACGCGTTGTACCCACGGCGGACCGCCGCCGCGCCACCGCCCCAGTAGAACAGTTCCTCGGCCGTGGTGTCGCCTCCACCAAGGATCATCACGGTCGGACGCGGGTCACCTGTCGCATCGGCGCGCATGAAGTAGCCGGGCAGCGTCTTCCCGTTCTCGTAAGGGATACTGACCGGCTCGATCGGGCTGTCGAACAGCTTGGCCGCTTGGACGAAGCACGAGCGGTGCCGCATATACATCTCGAGATGTCGCGGGTCCGTGCTCTCGACATAGAAGAACGCCGTGCTCCAGTACATGGATGCTCGAAGGAACGCCTCTCGGGCACTGACCGTATGCCCGCCGCTCAAGCAGTCCTGGGCGATGGCCTCGACCCTCTCCGCGGTATCCCTCCACGCGGCGGTCCAGCTCTCGATGTCTCCGTCCACGACCCGCCGGGCCGTCGAAAAGCATTCACCGACCGCGCCGCCGTCCCCGTAGGAACCGGCGCACATCGCTCTAACGAGCTGATAGTCGAAGTTGGACTTGAAGACTTCGGGCATCGCAGGGGTGGCGCTGAAAATCGCCCCAGCGGTCAATGTCGGCGTTGTCGAGGCTGTCGATGTCATGGTGTTCCCGTAGCTGAGGAGGCGTCGAGCCCGTACGGGCCGACCGACCGTGGGGCGGTCGTCCTGCCCGAACCAGGCGTCTCGTGGATGAGTAATCTGCCAAGCCAGCGCTACCAAGGTCCGGAGCAACGCTCCCGGAGGCTGCCAATGGTCTAAGCAGGATCCAACACGGCTACGGGACTGCCTGTCGTGTCGGAATCGACGTTACACCAGGCCAGATGGCACCTCAACGAAAGCTGAGGCACCTCGAAGTGCCTGCCAGCAGCTCCGCCGTCGGCCGGCGTCCGGTCAACTCTTGGCCCGGGCTGCCCAACTGCGCTGAGCCGCTTCGACCTGGTCCCAGTTGGCGTCAACCCACCGCCCTAGGGCGGCGAGAGGCTCGTCAAGCGACCGGCCGAGATCGGTGAGTTCGTACAGGGTTGCGGACTCAATACGCCCGCCATCGAGGTAGCGGGTGATGAGCCCGTTGCGCTCGGCGCGTCGTAGCGTGTCGGTGAGGACCTTGTGTGAGATCCCGTCCAGGGCGTCGTGGAGGTCTTGGTAGCGGCGGCCTCCACCAAGCGAAAGCTCATCGAGAACCGCCAGGGTCCAACGTCCGCCAACGAGACGTACCAGGGAATCGGCACGACACCACCTGTTGGGCGGCAGGGCTGACTTGGTCATCGTGGAATACCGCCCTCCCGGGCAGGTGTGGTGATCGCAACGCTAGGGGTGGCAGGGAGCCCGCGAATCCGTCGCCGCATCAGCAATTACCTGCCGGGTCATGATCAGCAGCGGGAGGTAATCAGGTGGCGTCAAAGGTACGATCACCGCATGCTGCTGGGCCGGGTCGCGCAACAGGAGACCATCGACGCGCTGCTCGCCCGGGCACGTGAAGGCGTCAGCGGCGCGCTGATCATCCGCGGTGAGCCCGGGGTCGGCAAGACGGCCCTGCTGCAGTACGCGGCCGCCCGCGCTGACGGCATGCAGGTGCTGCACGGTACTGGTATCGAGTCGGAGGTCGAGCTGCCGTTCGCCGGCCTGCATCTCCTGCTGAAACCTGGCCTGGAACGCCTCGGCGCACTCCCCGGACCCCAGCAGCGGGCGCTGTCTGGTGCCTTCGGGCTGGCATCGGGTGAGCCCGGCGACCGGTTCCTTGTCGGCCTGGGCGCGCTGTCGCTGCTGTCGGAGCTCACCGAGCAGGCGCCGCTGCTTTGTCTCATCGACGATGCCCAATGGCTGGATCGCGCCTCTGCCGAGGCGCTCGGGTTCGTGGCGCGGCGGCTCGACCGCGAAGGAATCGTGATTCTCTTCGCGGCCCGTGACTACGCCCAGGCGTTCCCCTCTGCTGGCATCCCTGATATGCAGCTTCAAGGGCTTGATGCCGCGAGCTCGTGCGGCCTCCTCGAGGAACATGACGTGAGGTTGCCACCGGGGCAGCGCGATCAGCTCATCGCCGAGACCCGGGGCAACCCGCTCGCCCTGCTCGAGCTGCCGCCGATCCTGGCGGCACCGCCCCACGGCGGTAGTCTTCCCCTCGGGCCGGTGCCGCTGACCGACCGGGTGCTCGGCGCCTTCAGCCATCAGGTTCGCCTGCTCCCGCCGCGCACGCAGATCCTGCTGCTGGTCGCCGCTGCCGAGGACACCGGTGACCTGACGATGGCCCTGCGCGCAGGCGCCTGCCTCGGCGTGAGCGTCGCCGATCTGCAACCTGCCGAGACGTCCGGCCTGGTGTCGCTGGCGGCGGGGACGCTGGTGTTCCGTCATCCGCTCATCCGGGCGGCGGTATATCACGGCGTGCCGTTCAGCCAGCGGGTCGCGGCTCACCGTGCACTGGCAGCGGCCTACGACGGGCATCGCGACACCGACCGGCGCGCCTGGCACCAGGCGGTGGCCGCGACCGGCCCGGATGAGCAGGTGGCGGCCGGCCTGGAGCTGACTGCCGGCCGTGCGGCGGGCCGGAGCGGCTATGCCGCCGCCGCGGCCGCATACGAGCGGGCCGCGCAGCTGAGCGAGGACACTGCCGCGGCGACCCGGCGGCTCACCTTTGCCTCCGAGGCTGCGCTGGGCGGCGGCGAACTGGACAGGGCGCGGGGGCTGGCGGAGCGGGCCGGGCGGGACGCCGCCGACCCGGCGATCGAGGCGCGGCTTGTCCAGGTGCGTGCCGGCGCCCACTTCGGCTTGGGGGCCATCCGAACCGCCCACGCGCTGCTCACCGCCGGCGCCACGTCGATCGCCGCCACGGATACGGTGCGGGCGTTCTGGATGGTGGCGGAGGCCCTGTACGCCCTCTGGCTGTCGCCGCTGGACGAGGACCTGATCGCCGCGACCGTGGGTCAGTTCGACACTCTGGCCCTGGCTCCTGATGATCCGCTGCGGCTGATCGTGTGGCTGGCGCGCTGGGATGCCGCGATGATCGCCGGCTCCGGCACCGAGGACTTCCCGCCGCTTGAGGAGGTCATCGCGCGGGTAGAGGCAGCCGGCGCCAGCGCCAGTCCGCTCCGGCCGGCCATGCTGGTCGCTGCCGCGATACTGGTCGGGCAGGACGTAGCGGCTGCGCGCGTCGCGGCCGCGATCGTCGCCGAAAGCCGGGCCCGGGGGATGATCGTCGCGCTGCCCGCCGGACTTGTCCTGCTGGCGATTGCGGAGTTGTTGCTCGGCCGGTACCGCAGTGCGCTGCTCAGCGGCACCGAAGGGCTGCAGGCCGCGCGGGACACCGGCCAGCCAGCCTGGATCAGCAATGCCTGCGGGCTGCTGGCTTACCACGCCGCCATCGCGGGCGACGAGCAGCGATGCCGCGAGCACGTCGGCGAGGTGCTGATCGCGCCGGGCGAGCCTGCCATCGCGGCCGGTACGACGTGGGCGCAGGCTGCGCTGGCGCTGCTGGATCTCGGCCACGGCCGGGCGGAGGACGCCTTCGACCGGCTGGAAAGGCTGGCCCGGAGCCCGACACGGCATCAGATCCCCGCCGTGCGCAGCGCACCGGACCACGTCGAAGCGGCGGCCCGGCTCGGCCGGCTCGACCGCGCCGCCGCACCCCTCACCTTGTTCGCGAAGCGGGCGGCGCTGATGCGGCAGCCGTGGAGCGACGCGCTGGTGGCCCGCTGCCAGGCACTGTGCGCACCCGACTCCGAAGCCGAACAGCACTACATCCGCGCGCTGACGCTCCATGACAGCGACAGCCGCCCGTTCGAGCACGCCCGCACCCAGCTCGTCTACGGCGAGTGGCTGCGCCGGTCGCGGCGCAAGAACGACGCCCGCGTCCAGCTGCGCGCCGCGCAGGAGACCTTCGAGGCGCTCGGCTCACCGCCCTGGGCCGGCCGGGCGCGCGCCGAGCTCAGCGCCTCCGGTGCGGCCGTGCCACGGACCGCCGTCCCGGACCTTCTCGCCGGGATGACACCGCAGGAACTGCAGATCGTCCAGCTCGCCGCGCAGGGCATGACGAACCGCGACATCGCCGCCCAGTTGTTCCTCAGCCCGCGAACCGTCGGCTACCACCTGTACAAGGCCTACCCGAAGCTCGGCATCACCTCACGCACCGAACTGCCCGCGCTCATGGCCGCTAGGACCAGGCGCTGGCCCTCTTCCGCCGCCGGATCGCCACCATCGTAAATCGAGAGGTTTACGCACGGTTCTGAGAGGCCCGGGGGGGTGAGATTCCCCCCGGCTACTCGCCAGGAGCTATGCGATCGCTAATCAAGATCATTCGCAAAGCTAAGCGGGAGCCGCCGGTGCAAGGTCGCCGACATGGGAAAGGAGCCCGGTGCCCTGGTGTCGCTGCTGGTCTGGCTGGAGGTGTGGCCACCCCGGGGATTCGGCGTGGCCACACCCGGCACCCTTCCGTTGCGTCAGGAGGAGGGGGGCATCAGCACGGTGTCGATGATGTAGACGGTGGCGTTGGCGGTCTGCACGTCGCCGCAGACCACGTGGGCCGAGTTGACCTCGTAGGTGCTGGCCATCTTGGACGGCATCACCGTCGTGCCCTCCAGGGTCTTGATCGGCTTGCTGGAGGCGAGCTCGGCTGGGGTGATGTGGCCGGAGGCGACGTGGTAGGTAAGGATCTTGGTGAGCTCGGCCTTGTTGCCCAGCACCGAAGCTGACCCTGGTGGTGCGCGTCGACCTGGGCCTGGGCCGAGGCAAGTTTGCCGCGCAGGTGGCGCACGCCGCCGTGGTCTCCGCGCTGGCGAACCTCGGCACGTCGGACTTCCGGGCCTGGCTGCGGGACGGCTCACTCGGGCCACGGCGTGCCGCCGTGGCCCGGAACGGACCTCCACGGAAACCGAATGGCTCCCGTTTGGTCTCGCCGGTCTCGCTAGTTCTTTCCAATTATGGTCGTGACCTGTGGGCGGTACAAGATTTGAACTTGTGACCTCTTCCGTGTCAGGGAAGCGCTCTCCCGCTGAGCTAACCGCCCGCGAGGCGGAAGCGGGAATCGAACCCGCGTACAGGGCTTTGCAGGCCCTTGCCTAAGCCACTCGGCCATTCCGCCATGCAGGCCCTAGGAGCCTGCCCTGGTACCGAAGAGCCGTGCGGACCGTCGGCTCACGGGACGGCGTCCGGCACCTCCGAGCGGACGACGGGATTCGAACCCGCGACCCTCACCTTGGCAAGGTGATGCTCTACCAGCTGAGCCACGTCCGCATGGCCCCGGTGACGCGAGGCCCGCGCGCCGGACGGCGCCGGCGTGCGTTTCAGAACTGTAGCCGATCCTGTCCGCCCAGCAAACTCACCGGGCGCCGTCACCGCGCCGCGTCCCGGCGCCGCCCGCCCCGGCCAGCCGCTCCCCGCACGCCACTGCCCGCCCCGCCAAGCCGCTCCCGGCACGCCGCCGCCGCCCGGCCCGGCCAGCCGGTTCCCAGCGAGCCGCCGGCCGCGACCGCCCGGCCCGGGTTGTCAGCGTCACCCATGCTTCGATCCTGGCCGAAGAATAGTTACGCTACCGTCGAAGTATGCCTGCACCCAACGCGACCACGGCGCCCGCCGGCTACGGCGCGGACATCGCGCCGGTCACCGCGCTGATGGCCGACCCGGCCCGGGCGGCCATGCTCGGCGCCCTGCTGAACGGGCCGCCGCTGTCGGCGGGGGAACTCAGCCAGGTGGCCGGGATCAGCCCGGCCACGGCCAGCGCGCACCTGGCCCGGCTGCTCGACGGCGGCCTGGTCGCCGTGGCCAAGCAGGGCCGGCACCGCTACTACCGGCTCGCCGGGCACGAGGTGGCCACGGTCCTCGAGGTGATCGCCCAGATCAGCCCGGTCAGGCCGGTGCGCAGCCTGCGCCAGTCCCGGGAGGCGGCCGCGCTCGCGCAGGCCAGGACCTGCTATGACCATCTCGCGGGGCGCGCGGGGGTGGAATTGCTCGACGCGTTCCTGCGGACCGGAGTCCTTAACGGTAACGGCACGGGGCCAGCCGCCCGCTATGAGGTGACCGAGGACGGGGCGGACAAGCTCGCCGGCTTCGGGGTCGACGTGACCGAGGTCCGGCGGGCCCGGCGGCGCTTCGCCGGGGCGTGCCTGGACTGGACGCAGCGCCGCCCGCACCTCAGCGGCGCGCTCGGCGCGGCGGTCACCAGCCGGCTGCTGCATCTGGGCTGGATCGAGCGCGGGCCGTCCAAGCGGGCGATCCGGGTCACCGGGCCGGGCCGGGCCGGGCTCACGGCGACGTTCGGGTGGTCGGCGCCCGACTGACCGGCCCGTGGTGGCAGGCTTCAGGCATGCGAACTGTGATCGTCAATGGCGACGGGCTCACCGTGCAGGATGTCATCGAGGTCAGCCGCGGCCAGGCCCGCGCCGAGCTGGGACCGGACGTCCCGGCCCGGATGGAGGTCAGCCGGGAGGTGGTCGCCGCCGCGATCGCCGGCGACGCCCCGGTCTACGGGGTCAACACCGGGTTCGGCGCGCTGGCCGACACCCGGGTGGGGGAGCGGGACCTGCGCACGCTGCAGGGCGCGATCGTGATGTCGCACGCGGCCGGCATCGGGGAACCGCTCGACGACGCCACGGTGCGGGCGATCCTGCTGCTGCGGGCCAGGACGCTGGCCGCGGGCTACTCGGGCGTCCGGCCCGACCTGCCGCGGCGGCTGCTGGAACTGCTCGACCTCGGCCTGCTCCCGGTCATCCCGGGCAAGGGCTCGGTGGGCGCCTCGGGTGACCTGGCCCAGCTCGCGCACCTGGCCCAGCCGCTGATCGGCGAGGGCAGGCTGCGCAGGCCCGGCGACGGCGCGGACGGGCGGCCGGCCCGGGAGGTCCTGGCCGAGCACGGGATCGAGCCGCTGCGCCTCGCGCCCAAGGAGGGGCTGTCGCTGGTCAACGGGACCGAGCCGATGCAGGCGCTGCTGGCGTTCTCGGTGCACGAAGCCGCGCTGCTGGTGCGGGCGGCCGACGTCGCCTGCGCGCTGTCGGTGGAGGCGCTGCTCGGCCACGACCGGCCCTACGACCCCCGGGTGCAGGCGCTCCGGCCGCACCCGGGCCAGCTGGACAGCGCGGCCAACCTGCGCGCGCTGCTGTCCGGCTCGCCGCTGATGGCCAGCCACCGGACCAGCCGGCACGCGGTGCAGGACGCCTACTGCCTGCGCTGCGCGCCGCAGGTGCACGGGGCGGTGCGCGACGTCCTCGGCTTCGCCCGGGGGATCCTCGAGACCGAGCTCGCCTCGGTGGTCGACAACCCGGTGATCGCCGACGACGGCGAGGTGATGATCACCGGGAACTTCCACGGCGAGCCGCTGGCCTTCGCCGCCGACATGCTGGCCATGGCCCTGGCCGAGCTGGCGAGCATCAGTGAGCGGCGGGTGGACCGCATGCTGGACCCCGCGTTCTCCCGCGGGCTGCCCCCGTTCCTGGCCCCGGACGCGGGCACCAACTCCGGCTACATGCTCGCCCAGTACACCGCGGCCTCGCTGGTCAGCGAGAACAAGGTGCTCGCCCATCCGGCCAGCGTGGACACCATCCCGACGTCGGGCAAGCAGGAAGACCACGTGTCCATGGGCTGGACCGCGGTGCGCAAGCTGCGCGAGGTGGCCGCCAACGTGCGCGCCTGCCTGGCGGTGGAGATCCTCTGCGCCGCGCAGGGCATCGACCTGCGCGCGGACATCGCCCCGCCGAGCCAGGCGAGCGCCGCCGCGGTGGCCGCGGTCCGCGCGCGCGTGGACCGGATGGACGTCGACCGGGAGGTGGCCGGGCAGATCGCCGCGGTGAACGTAATGCTTCCGGAAATCCTCGCCGCGGCCGAAGCCGCGTGCGCCGGGTTGCGCTAGCGTGACCTCTCGTGGCGGTATGGATGAACGGGGCGCTGATCCCCGACGATGAGGCGCGCATTTCGGTCTTCGACCACGGGCTGGTCACCGGCGACGGGGTCTTCGAGACGATCAAGGTAGTGAACGGCGTGCCGTTCGCGCTGAGCCGGCACCTGGCCCGGCTGGGCCGGTCGGCGGCCGGGCTCGGCCTGGCCGCGCCCGACCTGGACGAGATCAGGGAGGGTGCCCTGGCCGTGATCCAGGCACCCGGGGTCCCGGCCCTGGCCCGGATGCGGATCACCGTGACCGGCGGCATCGCCCCGCTCGGCTCCGAGCGCGGCGGCTCCCCGCTGACCGCGATCGTGGCGCTCGGCGAGATGAAGCCGCCCGCGCCCGCGTGCGACGTGACCACCGTGCCCTGGCCGCGCAACGAGCACGGGGCACTGTCCGGCCTGAAGACGACCTCGTACGGGGAGAACGTGCGGGCGCTCGCCTACGCCGCCGAGCACGGCGGCAGCGAGGCGATCTTCGCGAACACCGCCGGGAACCTGTGCGAGGGCACCGGGACGAACGTGTTCGTGGTCTCCGACGGCAGGCTGCTCACCCCGCCGCTGACCGCCGGGTGCCTGGCCGGGGTGACCCGGGGGCTGGTCATCGAGTGGTCCGGCGCCACCGAGCAGGACCTGCCGCTGGCGGCGCTCGCGTCCGCGGACGAAGCCTTCCTTACCGGGACAACCAGGGATGT
This sequence comes from uncultured Actinomycetota bacterium, assembly GCA_963749145.1. Lineage (GTDB taxonomy): Bacteria > Actinomycetota > Actinomycetes > Streptosporangiales > Streptosporangiaceae > JASHPR01. Next base: position 668,836 of record CAVVLN010000001.1, read on the forward strand.
GCAGCCAATTCGCAGCGTCGACGCCGCGGCGCTGCCCGCCGCTCCCGGGCCGGTCACCACAAAGGCCGCCGAGGTGTTCGCCATGCGGGCGGCCGAGTCGCCTGATCCCTAATCAGCCCGATTCTCCGGACTCCGGTCAGCTGGGCCGGGGATTCATCGAATGATGCCCTGTGCCTCAAAAGGCACGCTGGGCGTTTCCGTGGCGTTTAAGCGCGCCAGAGCAGTTCGTCGAGTTCGGTGTCGATATTGATGAAGTCGGTCTCGCGTCCCGCGGCAATAAGCCCGAAAGTCCTGTTCAGGAAGTCCGCGATGGAGATCATTGGGGCCTCGAAGTGGGCCTGCCCGAATGGAGACGAGAGCGCGATGTTGAGCACCCCGAGGCCGTGGACCTCGCCGGGCCACACCTGGACGTCGCCCTCGCCCGCAGGCCCGGCCAGCCCGGCGCTGAGCAGGTCCCGCGAGAAGATCCACTCGACCGGGTCCTCGGTGCCGACATGGAAGGCCATGCGGATCGCGTAAGGATCATCGGCGCTGTAGCAGAGGCTGGCCACCAGCGGCACAGCCCCGTGCTCGGGAACAACAAGACTGAGCCCGAGCTCAGTGGAGACAGTAGCGCCGCTGTTCATCATCAAGCCATGCCTTTGCCTTGTCGTGTCCCGGATTGCCGGGCTTCATAAAAGCCGCGCGGCCCCTTCACTTATGACGTTCCGGTACCGCGGAATTATCAATGCCGTGAGTAAGATTCCGCGTTCTGAGCCGCTCGTAACCTCGGTCACTGATCAACAAACCAGTCGCGACCTGGTCAAACACTTCCGGAAATAGAACACCGTTCCGATCTCTCTGTCATCCCATGACCTGGCACAACACAGTGTGACCTTGGTCTCATCGGGTTCGAAAGTCTATCTCGATCGGGGCCCGTTAGCGGGCGGCTTGCGCGGGGATGAGGTTCGAGGCCACGTTCGCTGCGGTTAGATCTCTGTTAGCGCAACAGAGGCGCATGTTCCGTAGCGTCAGCTAGTGACGGAATATCCGATATATGACTATTTCTTGGTCCCGACTTGGGCTATCTTCGGCCAGTCACTATCAGAATGTGCGCTAGCGATACGCTAGCGACACGGTTGTAACAGGCCGCGTCCGGCGGCACCGGGCGGACGCCAGCCGCGACCCCGGGAGGCTCGCGTGCGCTAGTCTGTGTTTCGCCGTGACAGCCGGCATCCCCCGGTGCGGCGGCGGGCGATTGGCTCAGCGGGAGAGCGCCTCGTTCACACCGAGGAGGTCACTGGTTCGATCCCAGTATCGCCCACCCAGCTTTTGCACGTCAGCGGCCTGAGTCGGCCCTTCCGGTCGGCGGCTCGAAGGCGCCGCTCGACCGGCTGCGGGCACTGCCGGCGAGCGGGGAGCACCATTCGCTACGGGCGCAGCAGGCGGGCGAGGAACTCCTCGACCGCTTGGCGCCCCTCGGCGACCGCTGCCCTGGAGTCGGGGGCGCGGGCCACGACCATGGCGGCTTCGTCGAGGGCGGCCAGGATCATGTGCGCGAACGGGTCGACGAGTTCCTGCGGCAGGCGACCGGTGTCGCTGACCGCCTGCAGCATGGCCCGCATCGCGCCGACCGTGCGGCCTTCGTCCATGGCCCGCCACTGCTCCCAGCCGAGCACCGAGGGCGCGTCCACCAGCATGATCCGCTGGATGACCGGGTCGCCGGCCAGGTCGATCCAGCCCAGGGCGCCGGTGCGCAGCGCGTCGACGGGGTCGGTGCAACCGCTGATGATCTCGGTGACCTGCGCGGTGACGCGCTCGTTGACCGCTTCAAGGACGGCCGTGAACAGGGCTTCCTTGCCCGCAAAGTGATAGTAGAGGGCGCCGCGGCTGACCCCGGCGGCGGCCAGCACCGCCTCGATCGAGGTGCCCTCGTAGCCGTGTTCGGTGAACAGGCTGGTGGCCACCTCGATGAGCTGGCCGCGTGTGGCACGGCCCTGGGCCGCCCGCTTGCCCGGGGCGGTCTGCTGCGGCGGGGCGGCCTGCTGTTCGGTCATGGAACTCATTTGTACCTGGTAGCGGGCCGGGCCGCCGTCTCAGTCCTCGGCCCGGCCGCCGGGGTGGCGCGCCCGGAACCGCTCGGCGGCGGGTTCAGGCGATAAGCAGGCGAAGGCCAAGCTCTGCCGCCTCGAGATCGACGAGGTCGCGGTTACGTTCGGCCCACCGGCCGGATGCGAGGTCATCACGGAGGCTGCGCACGGCCCGCTGCTCGGCGTCCGGCCCGACTCTGGCCCAGACCGATACCCCGCGACGTACCTGATCGTCCAGGTATGCCCCGGGCCGGCGCCAGTAGGCCTCGAAGAAGCCGTCAGCGCAGTCCCACGGGATGAGCACCGGCTCCGTCCGGGCTCCGATCGCGCGGGCCTGCTCGGTCAGCGAAGGCCGGCCGGCGAGGAGGTCAGCGAACTCGGGCAGGTAGTCGCGAGTAAGCCAGAACCGACGACGCCATCCGGGGTCGCTGCTGTCGAACGTGAACACCACCACGCGCCGGGCCACGCGCCGCATCTCGCGCAGGCCCGCGATCGGGTCCGGCCAGTGATGAACGGTGGAAAAAGCCATCGCGGCGTCGAACGACTGGTCCTCGAACGGAAGGCTCTCCGCGACGGCAGCCACGCACGGCGCCGCGTCCGCGGGCCGCTGCGCGCACATGAGCGCCGACGGTTCCACCGCGGTCACGTCACGGCCGGGGGGCTCGTAGGAGCCGGTGCCCGCCCCGACGTTGAGTACCGTCCGCGCGTCGCCGAGTGCAGCCCAGGTCCTGGCGGCGATCCGCGGCTCGGTGCGCCGCGTCACGGTGTAAGTGGCTCCGATGGTGTCATACAACCGCGCGCTGGACATGTCGCTGCCTCCCTGGCTGCCCTGGCTGCCACCATCCCCGCGCCGCGCCCGTGGCCTGGCGTCGCTGCCCTGGATACTGGTCACTTACGCACCATTTCACCACATTGGCCGGCCTGACCTTCCGGAGCGCGGTGAGCGGCCGGAGCGCCTGGGGCTGCGGGCCCGGGGGCGGTCGCGGTACCCGGGCCTGGCCAACAGCGTTGACGGGTCAGCGCCTTCAGATCATCCTGGATGCGATGAATGAGCAGGGCGTGAAGATGTCGGGTGGCTCATCTCGCTCGCCGGGGCCAGCAGCACCAGGACGCCAGACCGTTGTGGTGACGCTGCCCGCCGAGGTCGACGCCAGCAACGACGGCCACGTCCTGGGTACCCTGACCCGGGCCATGGCCGACGGGACCGAGGTACTGGTGGCTGACGGGAGCGGGACATCTTTCTGCGGGAGCTCCGGGGTGACCGCGCTGTTGGCCGCCCACCGCCGGGCTGCCGCCGCCGGGGCGCAGCTTCGGGTAGCGGCCAGTCCTGCGGTGCGGCGGATCCTGGAGCTGACCGGTGCCGATCACTTGCTTGATACCTATGCGACCCTGGGCGCGGCACTGGCCGGGATCACCAGACCACCTGCATAGTCACTTCGCTGGAGGGGGAGAAGCCATGACCGGCAACCTGGCCGAGGACTTGACCGGACGGCGGGCCGCCGTCGTCTCGTGCTGGCTGTGCGGCGTCCGCCTGAACTCGAACCAGATGGTTCCGGACGGGTCCGATGCCTGCGACGACATCCGGTGGTACTGCGAGGACACGCGGGCCTGTACCGAGCGCTGGACCTCGGACCGGCGCCGGGCCCGGGCGGCCGGGGCTACCTCGCCCGGTAGCCGCTATCGCAGCGTCTTATCCCGGCGTCGGCATAGCCGCACGACCGCCGGGTAACATCACGCCGCGCTGCAGGCCCGGATCGCCGCGACGCTCGCGTCGATGTCCGCCTCGGTCGTGCTCCAGCCGCTCACGCTGACCCGCATCGCGCGGCGCCCGCGCCAGGTCGTCGGCCCGCACCAGCAGGTCCCCTCGCGCTGGATCGCGTCGATGATCGCGTCGGTCCGGTCCGGGTCACCGAACTCCACCACCACCTGGTTGAGCACGACGTCATTGAGCACGGCGGCCCCGGCCTCGCGCAGGCCGTCGGCGGCCCGGCGGCGGTCAGCGCAGCGGCCGGAAGCAGGCCCGCACCTCGTCCACGAACAACTCCGGTTGCTCGAACGCGGCGAAGTGACCGCCCCGGTCGAGCTCGTTCCAGTAGTGCAGCGACGGGTACACCCGCTCGGCCCAGTGCCGCGACGGCCGGAAGATCTCCTTGGGGAAGATCGACACGCCCGCCGGGGCCGGCACCGGCCCGAGCGCCGGGCGGCGGAAGCTCTCCCAGTACATCCGGGCCGACGAGGCCCCGGTGCCGGTCAGCCAGTACAGCATCACGTTGTCCAGCATCTCGTCGAAGGTCAGCACGTTGGCCGGGTCGCCGTCGCAGTCGGTCCACGCCCAGAACTTCTCCACGATCCAGGCACACAGCCCGGCCGGCGAGTCGACCAGCCCGTAGCCGATGGTCTGCGGCCGCGTCGACTGCTGCTTGGAGTAGCCTGAGTCCCACTTGTCGTAGTAGTCCATTGACGCCAGCGCGGCCTGCTCGCGCTCGGTGAGGCTGTCCATATCGGCCGGGTCGGGGAACGCGATCGCCATGTTCACGTGGATGCCGACCAGGTGCCCGGCGTGGTGCATGCCGAGCGCGGTGGTCACCTGCGCGCCCCAGTCGCCGCCCTGGGCCGCGTACCGCTCGTAGCCGAGCCGCGCCATCAGCTGATCCCAGGCCGCGGCGATGCGGTGGACGTCCCACCCGCAGCGCCCCGGCTTGCCGCTGAAGCCGTAGCCGGGCAGCGTCGGGCACACCACGTGGAAGGCGTCGGCGGCGTCCCCGCCGAACGCGACCGGGTCGGCCAGCGGCCCGATGACCTTGCCGAACTCGACGATCGACCCGGGCCAGCCGTGCGTCATCACCAGCGGCAGCGCGTCGGGGTGCGGCGAGCGAGCGTGGATGACGTGGATGTCCAGGCCGTCGACCGGGGCCAGGAACTGGGGGAAGCGGTTGAGCCGGGCCTCGGCCGCGCGCCAGTCGTAGCGCTCCAGCCAGTGCTCGCAGAGCCGCCGGGCGTAGGCCAGCGGAATCCCCTGCGACCAGTCGTCCACGGTCTCGGCCTCGGGCCACCGGGTCTGCCGGAGTCGGCGCCGCAGGTCGTCCAGGTCGGCCTCGGGGATGTCGATGCGAAACGGGGTGATGTCGTCACTCATGGCCCCAGCATGGCCCAAAGGAGCGTCACCAGCCGTCACCAGGCCGGGGTCCAGACCATCGCCCGCTTCACGCTGGCGTCCTCGAGATCGGCCAGCACCGGGACGTCGCGGGTGTCGACCACCCGCAGCCGGTCCCGCGGCAGGAACGCCCGGCCGATGTCCCCGGCCAGCACCAGCGCCCCGCGGGCCCGAGCCCGCTCCAGCAGCCCGAGCACCCGGTCGGCCAGCGGCCGGGAGTACCAGACGTCACCGGCCAGCACCAGCCCGGCGCCCTCGCCGTCTCCGTCCAGGACGTCCCCGGTCAGGCCGGGGGCCGCCACCCCGTTCGCCGCCGCGTTGAGCCGGATCGCCGCGGCCGCCACCGGATCGACTTCGCTGGCCAGCACCTCGCTCGCGCCGACCAGCGCCGCCGCGATCGCGGCCAGCCCGGAGCCCGAGCCGAGGTCCAGGACCCGGCGCCCGGCGGCCAGGTCAGGATGGTCGAGCACGTAACGCGCCAGCACCTGCCCGCCCGGCCAGGGGAATGCCCAGAATGGCGGCGGCTGGCCCGCCCCGCGCTCATCCTCGGTGCGCTGCCACAACCCCAGCACGTCATTGGCCAGGTACATCCGGATCTCGGGGACCGCGGGCACCGGGCCGAGGCGGCAGGCCGAGTGCACGAACGACTCCGCCTGCGCCGTGCTCGCTCCCGGTTGTGCCGGGCCCGGCGCGGCCTGTGCCGGGTCCGGCCCGGCCCGCGTTCCGCCCACCCCCGCATGGTCTCAGGACCGCCAATGACAGCGCCTTACCTTTCGTTTACGCCTGCCCTGGGTTACCGCCAATCGTCCCGGGTACTCCTGTGACGTTAAGTAACTGGATATGAGCTTTATGTAATGGGGGACGCGCGGTGCTGGCAGTAGGACGACTCGGCAAGCAGGTCGCGGCGAAGGGAGCCTGGTTCGGCCGGGCCCCCAGTCAGCCGAGAACGCGGGTGATCGTAGCCGTGACGGCCGTGGTCGCGCTGGCCGCGGGCATCGGCATGTACTCGCTCACATCGGGCAGCACACCGCCCAACGCGCCGGTGAGCAACGGCGCGGTAACCCTGCCCGGCGCGTTCCGGATCATGTCGGTAACGCCCGCGCCCGGCGCCCGGGCGGCCGACGGCAGCCAGCCGATCACGGTCACGTTCTCCGCGCCGCTCGACAAGCAGTCGCCGCTGCCCAGCGTGACCCCGGACGTCGCGGGCAGCTGGCAGATCCTCGGCGACACGATGGCGTTCACCCCGGCCACGCCGTACAGCCCGCAGACCAGGGTCACGGTCTCGGTGCCCGCCGACGTGCGCGCGCGGTCCGGCCGCCAGCTGGCCGGACCGATGACCTCGGCCTTCACCACCGGCACCTACTCCACGCTCCGGCTGGCCGAGATGCTCGGCCAGCTCGGCTACCTGCCGGGCACCTGGCAGCTGCCCGACCTCGGCATGCGGATCGCCAGCGAGTTCGACGGGTCGAGCACGGGCCTGGCCGGCCAGGAGGCGCTCGCGTACAACCCGCCCAGCGGCATCTTCACCTGGGCTCAGGGCTACCCGGCCTCGCTGGCCGCGCTGTGGAACCCGGACACCGACAACGTGGTGCTGCGGGGCGCGGTGATGGCCTTCCAGTCCGAGCACAACATGAGCATCGACGGCACCATCACCAGCGCGCTGTGGGCCGCGGTGTTCAAGGCCACCGCGGATAACGACAACAACGTCAACGGCTACACCTACGCGGTCGCGAGCAAGGCCAGCCCGGAGACCCTGACCATCTACCACGACGGCCAGGTGGTCCTGGACAGCCTCGCGAACACCGGGATCCCGGCCGCGCCGACCGTGGACGGAAGCTTCCCGGTCTACGAGCGGTTCCTCAACACGATCATGTCGGGCACCAACCCGGACGGCAGCCACTACTCGGACCCGGTGCAGTTCGTGTCCTACTTCAACGGCGGCGACGCGGTGCACTACTTCGCGCGCGGCGCCTACGGCTTCCAGCAGAGCCTGGGCTGCGTCGAGCTGCCGTACACCGCGGCCAAGGCGGCCTACCCCTACCTCACCTACGGCAGCGTGGTGACCGTGACCGGCTGACGGTCCCAGGCCCGGCCGGCACCCGGCCGGCCCAAGGCCCGGCGCCCGCAAGGGTGCCGGGCCTTGTCGTCATGCGGGAACAACGCGGCCGGGCCGGCGCGTTGATGACATGTTCATTACGCACGCCTCACAGCCCCCATAAGGCCACGCCGCAGATCGGCCTCAGCTGGTATACAACAGGGCAGGTTCCGTCCGCCCGTGGGGCTACCGGGCAGCGCAAGGCTAGGGGGTCGAAGGATTGTCCGGACTTGGGCAACTCCGCTGGCGGATCGTGGCGCTCGGCACGGCCATCGTGGCCCTGCTGGCCGGCGGTACCTGGTTCGCCCTGAGCGGGGCGTCGGCGCACACCCGCGGCACCGGCACGGCCTCAGGCCAGAAGGTCACGGCGGGCCAGCGCAAGCACCAGGCCCCGGCCACGCCGGAGACCGTGGTGTCGGTCACCCCCGCGTCGAGGGCGCGGGACGTCAACGGCGCCAACGCGATCCGTGTCACGTTCTCGGCCCCGCTCGCCGTCGGCTCCCCGATGCCCTCGGTAGCCCCGGCGATAGCCGGTAGCTGGCAGCGGGTCAGCCCGACCACCGTCCAGTTCGTCCCGGTCCGGGGCCTCCCCGAGCTGACCCGCGTGCGGGTGCTGATCCCGGCCGGGTCCGCGGGCGTGCGGTCCACCGCCGGCGGCCTGCTCGGGACCCAGGTGGTCGACCGGTTCTGGACCGGCAGCTACAGCACCATGCGGCTGGAGCAGCTGCTCGCCCAGCTCGGCTACCTGCCGCTGGACTGGTCGCCGATCGCGGGCGCGCTCCCGGTGCCCGCCACCGACGCCAACGCTCAGCTCAGCGCGGCCTACGACCCGCCGCCCGGGGCGTTCACCTGGGCCTCGTCCGGCTACCCGGAAGCGCTGACGAGCATGTGGCAGCCCGGCCAGGGCGGCAGCATGCTCACCGGCGCGGTGATGGCGTTCGAGAACAACCAGGGCCTGGCCATGGACGGCGTGGCCGGTCCCCAGGTGTGGAACGCGCTGCTGAAGGCGGTGGCCAAGGGCGACGACAACCCGAACGGCTACACCTACGCCTACGTCAGCGAGGGCAGCCCGGAGACGCTGACGATCTGGCACGACGGCCAGGAGGTCGAACACACGCTGGCCAACACCGGGATCCCGGGGCGGACCACGGCCCTGGGCACCTACCCGGTGTACCTGAAGTACCAGCACCAGATCATGAAGGGCACCAACCCGGACGGCACCAAGTACGCCGACCCGGTCTCGTGGGTGTCGTACTTCAACGGCAGCGACGCGGTGCACTACTACCCGCGGGGCAGCTACGGCTTCCCGCAGAGCCTCGGCTGCGTCGAGCTGCCGTACGCCCAGGCCGAGCAGTCGTACCCGTTCCTGACCTACGGGAGCCTGGTCACCGTCGCCGGGTGACGGCAAGCACACCCGGCGCGGCGGGCGGTCGATAACATCGGGGCACGGGGCCGTCACCCATGCATGCCACACGACAGGAGCCAGCCGTGCCAGCCGACAAGCTTCAGATCACCCTCGCCGGCCGCGAGCACGTGGTGGAAGCGGGCACCACGGCGGGGCAAGCGCTCGGCACCGCCGGCGAAACCCCGGCCCAGGCCCCTAACGTCCCGTCGCGCGCCGCGGCGGTCATCGCCGCGCGGGTCAACGGCGAGCTGCGTGACCTCGCCTGCCCGCTGGCCGACGGCGACGACGTGGAGCCGGTCGTGCTGGGCAGCCCGGACGGGCTGAACATCCTGCGGCACTCGACCGCGCACGTGATGGCCCAGGCGGTGCAGGACCTGTTCCCCGAGGCCAAGCTCGGGATCGGCCCCCCGATCGAGAACGGCTTCTACTACGACTTCGGGGTGGACCGGGCGTTCGGGCCCGACGACCTGAAGGCCATCGAGGGCAAGATGCGGCAGCTGGCCAAGCAGGGGCAGCTGTTCTCGCGCCGGGCGGTCACCGACGCGCAGGCGCGGGACGAGCTGGTCGGCGAGCCCTACAAGCTGGAGCTGATCGGGCTCAAGGGCGGCCAGCCGGGGCAGGGCGGCGCGGCGACCTCGCCGACCGAGGTCAGCGCCGAGGAGTCGGTGGAGGTCGGCGGCAGCGAGCTGACCATCTACGACAACCTCGACCCGGCCACCGGCGAGCGCCGGTGGAAGGACCTGTGCCGCGGCCCGCACCTGCCGAGCACCCGGTACATACCGGCGTTCAAGCTGATGCGCAGCGGCGGCGCGTACTGGCGCGGCAGCGAGAAGAACCCGCAGCTGCAGCGGATCTACGGCACCGCCTGGCCGTCCCGCGAGGCGCAGGACGAGTACCTGACGATGCTGGCCGAGGCCGAGCGGCGGGACCACCGGCGGCTCGGCGCGGAACTGGACCTGTTCTCGTTCCCGCCCGAGATCGGCAGCGGGCTGCCGGTGTTCCACCCCAAGGGCGGGGTCATCCGGCGGGTGCTGGAGGACTACTCGCGGCAGCGGCACGTGGAGGCGGGATACGAGTTCGTCAACACCCCGCACCTCACCAAGTCCGACCTGTTCGTGACGTCCGGGCACCTGGAGTGGTACGCCGAGGGCATGTTCCCGCCGATGGAGCTGGAGGGGGCGAGGTACTACGCGAAGCCGATGAACTGCCCGATGCATATCCTGATCTACTCCTCGCGCGGGCGGTCCTACCGCGAGCTGCCGCTGCGGCTGTTCGAGTTCGGCACCGTGTACCGGTTCGAGAAGTCCGGGGTGGTGCACGGCCTGACCCGGGCGCGCGGCTTCACCCAGGACGACGCGCACATCTTCTGCCGGCCCGACCAGCTCGCCGACGAGCTCGCCTCGCTGCTGGCGTTCGTGGTCGGCCTGCTGCGCGACTTCGGGCTGACCGAGTTCGAGGCCGAGCTGTCCACCCGGCCGGAGAAGTACGTGGGCGAGATCGCCGAATGGGACCGGGCCGAGGCGGCGCTCAAGCACGCGCTCGACTCCTCCGGCCTGCCGTACGTGATCGCCGAGGGCGAGGGCGCGTTCTACGCCCCCAAGATCGACGTGCACGTCCGGGACGCGATCGGGCGCCGCTGGCAGCTGTCCACGCTGCAGGTGGACTTCCAGGAGCCGGGCCGGTTCGGGATCGAGTACCAGGCCCCGGACGGGACCAGGCAGCGGCCCTACATGATCCACCGGGCGCTGTTCGGCTCGATCGAGCGGTTCTTCGGGATCCTGCTCGAGCACTACGCGGGGGCGTTCCCGCCGTGGCTGGCCCCCGTCCAGGTGACCGGGATCCCGATCGCGGACGCGCACGTGCCGTACCTGGAGGACGTGGCGGCCCGGCTGCGCGAGCGGGGGATCCGGGTCGAGGTGGACGCCGGCGACGACCGGATGCAGAAGAAGATCCGGCAGGCGCAGCGGCAGAAGGTCCCGTACATGCTGCTGGCCGGGGACGACGACGTGGCCGCGGGCGCGGTCTCGTTCCGCTACCGCAGCGGGGAGCAGAAGAACGGCGTCCCGGTCGACGAGGCGATCGACGAGATCGTCACCGCCGTCGCGGAGCGGCGCCAGGTCTGAGGATTCACCCGGGTCTGGGTCTGGACCTGCGGCCCGGTTGGGCTCAGGCTGGGTAAGGCGGTGTGGTCGACAGGCTAGGGGGCATGCCCGGTGACCAGTCGGTGGGGTCTGCGGTGATGGCGGCGGAGCCGAGCGAGGCGGCGGGGGATACGGGCCGGCTGGCCCGGGCCGTGTCGGCGCGCGCCCGGCCGGAGCCGGTCCCGGCCGACAGCGAGGCGGCGACCGCGGTGACCGCGCTGTACACCGCGCACTACCGCAATCTGGTCGGCCTCGCGGTGCTGCTGGTCCGGGACTTCGCCACGGCCGAGGAGGTCGTGCAGGACTCGTTCATCGCCATGCACTGCGGCTGGCGCCGGCTCCAGGACCACGACAAGGCGCTGTCATACCTGCGCCGGTCGGTGGTGAACCGGTCCCGGTCGGTGCTGCGGCACCGGAGGGTCGTCGACCGGCTGGCGCCGAAGCCGTTGCCGGACGTGCCGAGCGCCGAGCACGGCGCGATGGTGCTGCTGGAGCGGTCGGCGGTCGTGGCCGCGCTGCGCTCGCTGCCGTTACGGCAGCGTGAGGTGCTGGTCCTGCGCTTCTACGCCGACTTGCCCCTGGCCAGCGTGGCGTCGATCATGGGAATCAGCACGGGCGCGGCCAAGACCCACAACTCCCGGGGCATGGCGACACTGCGCAGCGTGCTGGAAAGCCTGGCGTGAACCGATCTGACCGTGACCTCGACGAGCTTCTGCGCCGCACACTGCGCGCGGAAGGCGACGTGGTCGAGCCCGCCGGCGACGGCCTGGAGCGGATCCGGGCCCGGCTGACCCGGCCGCATTCGGTCCCCGTGGCCTGGCTGCTGGCCGTCTGGTCCGGCCTGGCCGGCCGGGTGGCGGGCGTCCTGCTGTCCGCCGCCGTGTGGCTGGAGCCGGCCTGGACCCGGCTGGAGCCCGTCCGCGCCCGGCTGCGGCCCGCCCGGGCCCGGCTGGCCTCCGCGTGGGCCTGGCTGCGGCCGGCCTGGGCCTGGCTGGGGTCGGCCTGGGCCTGGCTGCGGCCTGCGTGGGCCTGGCTGGGGTCGGCCTGGGCCTGGCTGCGGCCCGTCCCGTCCCGGCTCCGGGCGGCGTTCGGCTCCGGGCGCTGGCCGGCGGCGGGGATCAGCGCGCGGCAGTCGGCGGCCCGCCACCCCGCGCTGGTGGCCGCGGCGGCCCTCGCCGCCGCCGTGGTGGTGACGTTCGCGCTGCCCGGGTCGCGGCAGGCCATCTCGCAGGCGGCCACGCTGATCGGGATCTTCGAGAGCGGCGGCGGCGCCAGCAGCCCGTCCAGCGCGGCGGGCGGCCCCGGGTCGCCCGCCCGGCCCGGTCCCGGGCCGGGCGGGACGCCTACCAGCAGCCCGACGCCCGGCCACCGGTCGCGGCCCCGCGGCGGATCGGCCCCGTGCGTGGGCTCCGCCTCGGCGCCGCAGGTCAGCACGGCGGTCAGCCCGCCGGCCAGCCCCAGCCCGTCGGCCAGCCCGAGCCCGTCGGCCAGCCCCAGCCCCAGCCCCAGCCCCAGCGTGAGCCCGTCGCCGAGCGTGAGCCCGTCGCCGAGTCCCGGCGGCTCGGCCAGCCCGAGCCCGTCGCCCAGCCCCAGCCTCAGCCTCAGCCCCAGTCCGTCGCCGAGCCCGAGCCCGTCGCCGAGCCCGAGTCCGGCGGCCTGCCCGACCACGTCGGCCGGGCCGGGCCCGCCCGCCACCTCGACCCCGGGCCCGAGCGCGACCGTCAGCCCGACGGCGGCCCCGTCCGGGACCGCGCCGGCGCAAGCGCACAGCTCCGGATCGGGCCAGGCCGCCAAGACCGGGCCCACCTCGCCGGACAGCCCCGCGCCGACCCCGGCGACCTCGGGGCCGCCCGGGACCTCGTCGCCCTGACCGCCCGGCCCGGCGGGACCTCGCCGCCCTGACCGCCGCCCGGCCCGGCAGGACCTCGCCGCCCTGACCGCCCGGCCCGGCGGCTCCCGGGCCGCCCTTCTATGCTGCATGCATGCCTTCAGCCGCGTCGCCAGCACCGCAGGACGGAGTGGGCATCCCGGACGCCTTCCAGCGGCTGTGGATGCCGCACCGGATGGCCTACATCAAGGGCGAGGGCAAGCCGGAGGGCACCGACGGCGACGGCTGCCCGTTCTGCCGGATTCCCCGCCTGTCCGATTCCGACGGGCTCATCGTCGCCCGCGGCGACCTGGTCTACACCGTGCTCAACCGGTACCCGTACAACGCGGGGCACCTGATGGTGATCCCGTACCGGCACGTCGGCGACTACACCGAGCTTGACCTGCCGGAGACCGCCGAGCTCGGCCGTCACACCAAGCTGGCCATGACCGCGCTGCGGGCCGCCTCGGGCGCCCAGGGCTTCAACATCGGCATGAACATGGGCGCGGTGGCCGGCGCGGGCATCGTGGCCCACCTGCACCAGCACGTGGTGCCGCGCTGGGGCGGCGACACCAACTTCATGCCCGTGGTCGGCCAGACGCGGGTGCTGCCCCAGCTGCTGGCCGACACGCGGGCGATGCTCGCGCAGGCCTGGCCCGCCGAGCCGTGAGGCCAGGTCAGGACGGCTTCGAGGCGCCCACCACCTTCTCGGCCAGGTGCGGGGGCAGCGGCTCGTAGCGCAGGTAGGAGCGGGTAAACGAGCCGGTGCCCTGCGACATGGACCGCAGGTCGATCGCGTAGCGGGTGATCTCCAGTTCCGGTATCTCCGCCTTGACCAGCGTCCGCGCGCCGGGGACCGGCTCGGTGCCGAGCACCCGGCCGCGGCGAGACGACAAGTCGGACATGACCGCGCCCACGTAACCGTCGGGGACCAGCACGGACACCTCGTCGACCGGCTCGAGCAGCAGCACGCCGGCCTTCTCGGCCGCGTCCTTCAGGCCGGCCCGGCCCGCCTTCTGGAACGCCATGTCCGAGGAGTCGACCGAGTGCGCCTTGCCGTCGAACAGCGTCACCCGGATGTTGACCATCGGGTAGCCGGCCAGCACGCCCTGCTCCATCTGGGCGCGGACCCCCTTCTCCACCGACGGGATGAACTGGCGCGGCACCACGCCGCCGACGATCTTGTCGACGAACTCGAAGCCCCCGCCGGACGGCAGCGGCTCGACCTCGAGGTGGCAGATCCCGAACTCGCCGTGCCCGCCGGTCTGCTTGACGTTGCGGCCCAGGCCATGGGCCTTGCCCGCGACCGTCTCCCGCAGCGGGACCCGCAGCTCGGTGGTCTCCACCGCGACCCCGTAGCGGCTGGACAGCCGGTCGAGCATCAGGTCGGCATGGGCCTCGCCCATGCACCAGAGCACCAGCTGGCGGGTCTCGGAGTTCATCTCCAGGCGCAGCGTCGGGTCCTCGGCCACCAGCCGGGCCAGCGCCTGGGACATCTTGTCCTCGTCCGCCTTGGACTTGGCGGTGATCGCCACCGGCAGCAGCGGCTCCGGGCTGGACCAGGACTCCATCAGCAGCGGGTTGTCCTTGTCCGACAGCGTGTCGCCGGTCTCGGCGCTGGCCAGCTTGGCCACGGCGCAGATGTCCCCGGCCGCGCACTGCGAGATCGTGCGCTGCTGCTTGCCGAGCGGGGAGGTCAGGGCGCCGACCCGCTCGTCCTGGTCGTGGTCGGCGTGGCCGCGGCCGGCCCGCCCGTGCCCGGACACGTGCACGGTGGCGTCCGGCCGCAGCGTGCCGGAGAACACCCGCACCAGGCTGATCCGGCCCACGTACGGGTCCGAGGTGGTCTTCACGACCTCGGCCAGCAGCGGCCCGCGCGGGTCGCACGACAGGCCGCTGACCGGCTTGCCGTCCGGCGTGGTCACGGCGGGCAGCGGGTGCTCGGCCGGGGCCGGGAACGCCTGCGTCATCACCTCGAGCAGTTCCGCCATGCCGATGCCGTGCGGCGCGGCCACGGGCAGGACCGGGTAGAAGCTGCCCTGGGCGACGGCCTTCTCCAGGTCCTCGATCAGTACCTTGGCGTCGATCGCCTCACCGGACAGGTACCGGTCCATGAGGCTCTCGTCCTCGCTCTCCTGGATGATCGCCTCGATCAGCGCGCTGCGCGCCTCCTCGGCCCGGTCGGCGTCGGCCGGCTCCAGGTCGCGCTCCTGGCGGGAGCCGCCTGAGTAGTCGAAGAAACGCTCGGACAGCAGGCCGATCAGCCCGCGGACGCCGCCCTGGCCGTCGGTTACCGGCAGGTAGAGCGGGGCCACCGACTCGCCGAAGGCCTCCCGGCAGGCGGCCAGCGCCTCGGCGAAGTCGCCGCGCTGGTGGTCGATCTTGGTGATGACGACGGCCCGCGGGGTGCCGACCGCGGCGCATTCCTCCCACAGCATCCTGGTCAGGCCGTCCACGCCCTCGGCGGCCGAGACGGTGAACAGCGCCGCGTCCGCGGCGCGCAGGCCGGCCCGCAGGTCACCGGTGAAGTCGGCGTAGCCCGGCGTGTCCAGCAGGTTCACCTTGACCCCGCCGTGCGTCACCGGGGCCAGGGTCAGGTTGACCGAGCGCTGCTGCCTGACCTCGACCTCGTCGAAGTCGCTCACGGTCGACCCGTCCTCCACCCGCCCGGGCCGCTGGATCGTTCCCGTGGCCACGAGCAGGGCCTCGATCAGGGTGGTCTTCCCCGCGCCCGAGTGGCCGACTAGCACAACGTTGCGCACGTTATCGGGCTGGCCGGCCACGGGTGCCCTGCCCGCGGCTCCCGAGGGGCCTGTCTTCTCCGCCATCCGATCGCCTCCTGGTTAGCTTTGTTCGGCTGCTGCACGACCAGCCTTTACCTGCCGGTTCCGGATCACAAGTCCTGGGCCGGAATCGCCCGCGCTGTCGTGACGCCCCCGGAGCGACTCGCGGCGGCGGCCGGCCCGCTCGCCAGTAGGATCAGACGGCCATGCTCAACACGCTGCGCCCGGTCTTCGCCCGGGTGATGGACCCCATCGCCGGCGCCCTCGCCCGCACCCCGGTCACGCCGGACGCGATCACGATCACCGGCACGGTCGGGGTGGCCGCCGGGGCGCTGTCGCTGTTCCCGACCGGCCACCTGTTCGTCGGGACTTTGGTCTGCTGGTTTTTCGTTATGGCGGACATGCTGGACGGGGCCCTGGCCCGGGTCAAGGGGACGACCGGCGTCTTCGGCGCGTTCCTGGACTCCACGCTGGACCGGGTGGCCGACGCCTGCGTCTTCGCCGGGCTCGCGGCCTGGTTCGTGCTCGGCGGGCACAGCAGGCTGCTCGCCGGCGTGGCAGTGTTCTGCCTGGTGTCCGGCGCGCTCGTGTCGTATGCGAAGGCGCGGGCCGAGGGCCTGGGCCTGCGCTGCGACGTGGGCCTGGCCGAGCGTTCGGAGCGGATGCTCATCGCCCTGGTGGCCGCGGGCCTGTCCGGGCTGGGCGTACCGTATGTGCTCGCCGTCGGCCTGTGGCTGCTGGCCGCGGCGAGCACGTTCACGTTCGGGCAGCGGGTTCTCGCCGTGCACCGGGCCGCCGCCGCGGCGGTCATCGCCGGCGGGGCGGGCAAGCCGGGAGGTGGCGAATGTCCCGAATAACCGGCCGGCTGGTCTCCGCGGGCTACGGCCTGGGCTGGTCGATCGTCTGCCGCCTGCCCGAGTCCTGGGCCAGGTGGGCGTTCTGCGCCGCCGCCGACATCGCCTGGCGCCGCCAGGGCCCGCACGTCCAGGTCCTGGAGGCCAACCTGCGCCGGGTGCTCGGCCCGGACGCGACCGGCGCGGAGCTCCGGGCCCTGTCCCGGGAGTCGATGCAGTCCTACGCGCGGTACTGGCTGGAGACCTTCCGGCTGCCGGTGATCCCGCTGGACCGGCTGGTCGGGCAGACGGTCGCCTGCGGTCACATCCAGGAGGCGCTGGACTGCCTCGCGCGCGGCCGCGGGGTGATCTTCGCGCTCGGGCACATGGGCAACTGGGACCAAGCGGGGGCCTGGATCAACTCCCAGCCAGGCGTCGGCTCGTTCACCACCGTGGCGGAGCGGCTGAAGCCGGAGTCCCTTTACGACCGGTTCGTGACATTCCGTGAGAGCCTGGGCATGGAGGTGCTGCCCGCCAGCGGGGGAACGGTGCGGGCGTTCGGGATCCTGGCCGAGCGGCTGCGGGCCGGGAAGCTGGTCTGCCTGGTCACCGACCGGGACGTCACCGGCAGCGGCATCGAGGTCGAGTTCTTCGGCGAGAAGGCGCGGATGATGGGCGGGTCAGCCGCCCTGGCCCTTCAGACCGGCGCGGCCCTGTACCCGGCCATCTTGTGGTATGAGGATGAGCGCTGGGGGATTTATGTCGACAACGAGATCCCGGTGCCCGCGGAGGGGGACCGGAAGCAGAAAGTGGCGGAGATGATGCAGGAGCTCGCGTGCTCGTTCGAGGCCGGCATCAGGGCGCACCCGGCGGACTGGCACATGCTGCAGCGTGTGTTCGTCGCCGACCTTGATCCCGAGCGGCTGGCCGCCGCCGACGCCCGCGCCGCCGCGGGCGGGTCAGGGAGAGCGGGCGGGTCAGGGGAGGGTGGGCGGGTGAAAGTAGGCCTGGTCTGCCCGTACACCTGGGACGTGCCGGGCGGCGTGCAGGAGCACATCAGGGGCCTGGCCGAGGCCCTGATCGACCTGGGGCACCAGGTCTCGGTGATCTCGCCCGCGGACGACGACTCCCCGCTGCCCGGCTACGTCGTCCCGGCCGGGCGGGCGGTGCCCGTCCCCTACAACGGCTCCGTGGCCCGGCTGGCGTTCGGCTTCCTGTCCGCGAGCCGGGTCAGGCGCTGGCTCAGGGAGGGCCGGTTCGACGTCCTGCACGTGCACGAGCCGGCCGCGCCCAGCCTGTCCCTGCTCGCCTGCTGGGTCGCGTCCGGGCCGATCGTGGCCACGGTGCACACCGCGATCCCGCGGTCGCGGGCGATGCACGCCGCCGAGCCGATCCTGCAGTCGGCGCTGGAGAAGATCAGCGGCCGGATCGCGGTGTCCGAGGCGGCGCGGACGACCCTGGTGGAGCACTTCGGCGGGGATGCGGTGCTGATCCCGAACGGGGTGCCGGTGCGCAAGCTGGAGAAGGCCGACCCGCTGCCCGGCTGGCCGGGGCCCGGCGGCGCGCTCGGCTTCCTGGGCCGGATGGACGAGCCGCGCAAGGGCTTCGCCGTGCTGCTGCGCGCGTTCGAGCAGCTGGCCGCGGAGCGGCCGGGCCTGCGCCTGCTGGTCGCCGGGCGCGGCGACGCCGACGAGGTGCTGGCCAAGACGTCCGCCGCGCTGCGGGACCGGATCGTGATGCTCGGCCAGGTCAGCGACGAGGACAAGATCCGCGTGTACCACTCGGTTGACGTCTTCTGCGCCCCCAACACCGGCGGCGAGAGCTTCGGCATCGTGCTGGCCGAGGCGATGGCGGCGGGCGCCCCGATCGTCGCCAGCGACCTGGACGCGTTCCGCCAGGTGCTGCGCCGCGGCGAGGCCGGCGAGCTGTTCGGCAACGGCAACGCGGCGGCGCTGGCCGAGGCGGCCGGGCGGCTGCTCGACCAGCCCGAGCTGCGGGCCGCGCGGTCGGCGGCCGCGTCCGCGGCGGTACGCGCCTACGACTGGCCGGTGGTGGCCCGGGACGTGGTGCGGGTCTACGAGGCCGTGGTCCCGGGCCCCGGGCACGTGGCGGTGGCGCCGTGAGCGGGCGGGCCCGGTGATCGCCGCCATCGCGGTCGTGGCCGCGGTCGCGATCATGGGCATCTACGTGTCCTGGCGCGCCGGCCGGCTGGACCGGCTGCACAACCGGCTGGCCGCCGCCCGGGCCGCCCTGGACGCCGCCCTGGTGCGGCGCAGCTCGGTCGCGCTGGAGTTCGCCTCGTCGGGCCTGCTCGACCCGGCCGCCAGCCTGCTGCTGGCCGCGGTGGCGCATGACGCGCGGTCGGCCGAGAGCGACCAGGAACTGCTGGAGAGCGACCTGACCCGGGCGCTGCGCGCGGTGTTCGGCCAGCCCGGGTTCCGGGCCTCGCTGAACGGCACCGACGGCGCGGACGAGCTGCTCACCGAGCTCGAGGGCGCGGCGCACCAGGTGTTCCTGGCCAGGAAGTTCTACAACGACGCGGTCGCGGCGACCCGGGCCGCCCGCCGCCGCCCGCTGGCGCGGCTGCTGCGGCTGGCCGGCGGCGCCGCGCTGCCGGAGTTCTTCGAGATCGAGGATTCGCTGGTCGGCACCGGCGAGGCGGGGCAGGGCGCGGATATCCCGCACCTGACCGGCTGAGCCGCCGCCCCGGGGCGGACCCGGGCAGCGCCTACCATGGGATTGTCGGTGCACAAACGATCGAGTGAGGTACCCGTGTCAGTCCCCAGCTCTGCCCGTCCCGCCGGTTCGGCCTCCGAGCAGGCCCCCGCGTCCGCCGAGACCGGAACGCGGCGCATCAAGCGGGGCATGGCCGACATGCTCAAAGGCGGCGTGATCATGGACGTGGTCACCCCCGACCAGGCCAAGATCGCCGAGGATGCCGGGGCCGTCGCGGTCATGGCGCTCGAGCGGGTGCCGGCCGACATCCGGGCCCAGGGCGGCGTGGCCCGGATGAGCGACCCGGACATGATCGACTCGATCATCGCCGGGGTGTCGATCCCGGTCATGGCCAAGTGCCGCATCGGGCATTTCGCCGAGGCCCAGGTGCTGCAGGCCATCGGCGTCGACTACATCGACGAGTCCGAGGTGCTGACCCCGGCCGATGAGGCGCACCACGTGGACAAGTGGGCGTTCACCGTGCCGTTCGTGTGCGGCGCCACCAACCTGGGCGAGGCGCTGCGGCGCCTCGGCGAGGGCGCCGCGATGATCCGGTCCAAGGGCGAGGCGGGCACCGGCAACGTGGTCGAGGCGACCCGGCACATGCGCCGCATCCGGGGCGAGATCGCCCGGCTGGCCTCGCTGCCCGGCGACGAGCTGTTCACCGCGGCCAAGGACCTGCAGGCGCCCTACGAGCTGGTCGCCGAGGTCGCGGCCGCGGGCCAGCTGCCGGTGGTGCTGTTCACCGCGGGCGGGATCGCCACCCCGGCGGACGCGGCGATGATGATGCAGCTCGGCGCCGACGGCGTGTTCGTCGGCTCGGGGATCTTCAAGTCAGGCGACCCCGCCGCCCGGGCCGCGGCGATCGTGAAGGCGACCACCTTCCACGACGACCCCGACGTCATCGCCAAGGTGTCGCGCGGGCTTGGCGAGCCCATGGTGGGGATCAACCTGGACACGCTCGCGCCCGAGCAGCGCTACGCCGCGCGGGGCTGGTGACGGCCGGGCGGGCGGCACGGCCCGCGCCGGGGACCAGCGGCCGGCCGTGGCCGTCCGGCGGTCCGTCATCCGCCATCCGGCGGCCAGCGCCTTCTCGCCCAGCACCCGCCGGTAGGCGTCCTCGTAGCGGGCCGCCATCAGCTCGGTGGTGAACCGGCCGGCCGCGTGCGCCTGGCACGCCGCCGGGTCGAGCTCCCGGGCCCGCCCGATCGCCTCCGGCAGCCCGGCGGGCGTGTCGGTGATGATCCCCGTCACGCCATTGACGATGATCTCGGGCACCGAGCCGCGCCGCAGCGCGACCACCGGCGTGCCGCACGCCATCGCCTCGATCATGACCAGCCCGAACGGCTCCTCCCAGCAGATCGGGAACAGCAACGCGCAGGCCCGCGACAGCAGGTCCCGCTTGGCCGCGGCGTCGGCCACCCCGAACAGCTCGGTGTCGCGGCCCAGCCGGGGCTTGATCTCCCGCTCCAGGTAGGCCAGCTCGGCCGGCTCGCTGCACTTGCCCGCCAGCACGATCGGCAGGCCCGCGGCCCGGGCCGCGTCGATGGCCAGGTGCGGCCCCTTGGTCGGGTTCATCCGGCCCAGGAACAGCAGGAACGGCTCCTTGTCGGCCCGGAACGGGAACGTGCTGGCCCGGATCGCGTTATGCACGGTCGCGGCCCACGGCAGCCCGGGGGCGGTGGCGCGCTGCGCCTCGGAGATCGCGACCATCCGGACCGACCGGCCGAGCGCGCGGTAGTAGTCGCCCTCCTGGCCGACCACCGGGCCGTGCACGGTGATGATCGTGGGCACCTCGGTGCCGCGGCCGAGCAGCGGGCCCGCGAGAGTGTGATCGTGGACGATGTCCACGTCGAGGCCGTCGAGCACCTCGGCCGCCCGGGCCGCGTGCACCACCTCGGGGAACGGCTCGCCCAGGCGGTCGCTGGGCGGCTCGGGCCACAGCGAGATGAACCGGTGCGCCCTGGTCAGGTTCTGGCCCGCGCCGATCAGGGTGATCTCGTGACCGCGGGCGGCGAGGTCGTCGACCAGATCGGCGACCACTGCCTCCACGCCGCCGTAGGCGGGCGGGGGGACATCGAAATACGGTGGCGCCACCATCGCGATGCGAAGCGGGTCAGCATAGTCAGGCCTGAACGCTGCCGAGGACACTAGCTTCCTCCTAGTCTGCACGCCCGACCCCGGCGGCATTCTTGTGCCCAGCCCAGAAGATGATCTTCCCACCCGAATCGCGCCGGAAACCTCCGGAACGGGGCTCTGGCCAGCGGTTTCGCGGTCAGCGGATGCTGGTTTAGGCCGGCCGCCGGGGTGGCATAGAGGACTAGCGCACCGCGGTGAGCGGGCTGCGGGCGTGCCGGATCAGCCGCAGGCCCTGGGGCAGGCCCTCGATCCGCCAGCCCTGCGCCGTGACGTCCACCGACGCCGCGCCGCCCGCGATGTGCACCGCCTCGATGCGCAGCGGCAGCAGCCGCGCGGGCACCTCGGGGGCGCACCACACCCGGCCGGACGGCACCGCGGGCTCGAACCGCAGCAGCGTCCGCAGCAGCAGGAACGGCGCGGCCGCCGCCCACGCCTGCGGCGAGCAGGACGTGGGGTAGGCCACCGGGGCCGCGAAGTCGGCGCGGTCGAAGCCGCAGAACAACTCGGGCAGCCGGCCGCCGAAGCGGTCCGCGGCCTCCAGGATCCCGGTCGCGACCTGCTGGGCCTGGGGGACGAACCCGTAGCGCATCAGCCCGGCCGCGCAGATCGCGTTGTCGTGCGGCCACACCGAGCCGTTGTGGTAGCTCATCGGGTTGTAAGCCGCGGCGGACGTGGCCAGGGTCCTGATCCCGAACCCGGAGAACATCGGCCTGCTCACCAGGTGCTGGGCGACCGAGGCGGCCTTGTCACGGTCCACGATCCCGGTCCACAGGCAGTGCCCCATGTTCGAGCCCAGCGCGTCGATGGCGCGCTTGGCGCCGTCCAGGCCGAGCGCGAAATACCCGCGGTCGGGCAGCCAGAAGGCCCGGTTGAACGCGCGCTTGAGCGCGCCCGCCTTGGCCGACCAGTGCCGCGCGGTCGCCTCGTCGCCGCGCTCGGAGGCCAGGTGCGCCCGGGCCAGGTAGGCCGCGTACGCGTAGCCCTGGATCTCGGCCAGCGCGATCGGCGGCTCGGCGATCTGCCCGGTGTCGAACGTGATGCCGTCGAAGGAGTCCTTCCATCCCTGGTTGACCAGGCCCTGCTCGGTGGCGCGCTGGTACTCGATGAACCCGTCCCCGTCCCGGTCGCCGTAGCGGGTGATCCAGTCCAGCGCGCGGTCGGCGTGCGGCAGCAGCTCGTCCGCCGCGTCCGCGGGCAGCCCCCACCGGGCCAGCTCGCCGAGCAGCATGACGAACAGCGGCGTCGCGTCCGCGGTGCCGTAGTACACGCTGCCGCCGCCCAGCGCCAGCGAGGCGTCCCGGCCTGACCTGGTCTCGTGCAGGATCCGCCCCGGCTCCTCCTCGGTCAGCGGGTTCTCCCGCTCGCCCTGCAGGCTGGCCAGGGTCCGCAGGGTACCCAGGGCCAGGGACATGTCCAGCGGCAGCAGCATCCACGAGGTGAGCAGCGAGTCCCGGCCGAACAGGGTCATGAACCAGGGCGCCCCGGCCGCGATCACCGCGTGCTCGTCCTCGTCGCCCTCGCCGCGGCCGAAGACCCGCAGCGAGCCCAGGTCCTCGGTGCTGGTCGCGAACGTGGCGGCGAGCCGCTCGTCCGAGGTGATCAGGTGCGGGGTGCGGCGGCGCCAGTCGGCCACCCGCCGGGCCGGGGCGCTGCGCTCGATGGGCTCGCCCTCCGGGTACCTCGCCACCACCTCCTGGCCGTCGAGGCTCGGCGTGACCTGCAACGACGCTGACCAGCAGGCCCCGCTGCCGATCACCACCCGCCAGGTCAGCAGGCCGGGAGCGGCGGTCGGGTCGCCCGTGCCGGTGACCGAGACCAGGCCCGTGTTGCCGCCCCGCCGGCACCGGAGCCGGAGCGTGCCATCCTCGGCCAGGACCTCGACGTCGTCCTCGTGGTGGCGGTCCTTGCCCTCCTTGACCTCGAACAGGTCGGCGAAGTCGCCCGCCAGGGCGACGGTCAGGTGCGTCGCGGCCGGCTCGCGCCCGAGGTTGCGCAGGGTGATGTCCTCGCGCATGCCATTGCCCACGTAGCGGCGGCGGATCACCAGCAGGTTGCTGTCCGCGCGGCACGCGCCCGGCGGCCGCCGGGCCAGGAACGTGCAGGCATAGGGGTCGTTCGGCTGCACCGCGACCGGCTCGGGCAGCTCGCCGTCGAGCCGGAGCTCCAGCCGGGACAGGAACCGGGTATCCCGGAAGAACAGCCCCTGCGCGCCGCCCGGCACGATGTCGCCCGAGGCCTCGCTGATGCAGAAGGTCGTCTCTTCGAGCACGGTGACCACGCCACTGCCGGGCCGGCCGATCATCGGCGGGCCCCCGCTCGGCGTCCAGGCATGTGTCATGGCGCAAGTCTGCCCAGGTAACGGCCCAGGGAAGAGCACCGCGGGTGGGCGCGTTCTTGAAGGTGGCTAATCTCGGGTCAAACCCCGTCCGCGAAAGTGACACGTCGTGACCGTCTCCGGTAGCACGTCCCGGACCCCCGCCCCGGCGGCGGGCCCGGCCGTCGGCGTGCTCGCGCTGCAGGGGGACGTGGCCGAGCACCTGGCCGCGCTGCGCGCCGCGGGCGCGCGGGCGATCCCGGTACGGCGGCCGGCCGAACTCGACGACGTGGCCGGGCTGGTGATCCCCGGCGGGGAGTCCACCACGATGTGGAAGCTCGCGGTGATCTTCGACCTGGTGGAGCCGCTGCGCAAGCGGCTCGCCACGGGCATGCCGGCGTTCGGCTCCTGCGCCGGGATGATCCTGCTGGCCGACCGCGTGCAGGACGCCATCGCCGGGCAGGAGACGCTGGGCGGGATCGACATGACCGTGCGCCGCAACGCGTTCGGCCGCCAGGTCGACTCGTTCGAGAGCGACATCGCGCTGTCCGGCCTGCCCGGCCCCGCCTTCCGGGCGGTGTTCATCCGGGCGCCGTGGGTGGAGGAAACCGGCCCCGGTGTCGAGATCATCGGGACCGAGTCCCGCACCGGTAGGATCGTCGCGGTCCGCCAGGGACCGGCGCTCGCCACCGCGTTTCACCCCGAGCTCACGCCGGACCGGCGTATTCACGAGCTATTTCTCGACATGGTAAGGGAACGATCATGAGCGGCCATTCGAAGTGGGCAACCACCAAGCACAAGAAGGCCGTCGTCGACGCCAGGCGGGGCAAGCTGTTCGCCAAGCTGATCAAGAACGTGGAGGTGGCGGCCAGGACCGGCGGCGGCGACCTGGCGGGCAACCCCACGCTGTATGACGCGATCCAGAAGGCCAAGAAGAACTCCGTGCCGAACGAGAACATCGACCGGGCGGTCCGCCGCGGCGCCGGGCTCGAGGCGGGCGGCGCCACCTACGAGAACGTCACCTACGAGGGCTACGGTCCCGGCGGGGTCGCGGTGCTGGTCGAGTGCCTCACCGACAACCGGAACCGGGCCGCGGCCGACGTGCGCACCGCGCTCACCCGCAACGGCGGCTCGATGGCCGACCCGGGCTCGGTTTCCTACCTGTTCAACCGGAAGGGCGTGGTCATCGTCGGCAAGGCCGCCGGGGTAAGCGAGGACGACGTGCTCGGCGCGGTGCTCGACGCCGACGCCGAGGAGGTCAACGACCTGGGTGAGTCGTTCGAGGTGGTCAGCGAGGCCCATGACCTGGTCGCGGTGCGCCAGGCGCTGCAGCAGGCCGGGATCGATTACGAGTCGGCGGAGGTCGCGTTCCTGCCCACGGTCGAGGTGCCGCTGGACGAGGACCAGGCCAAGCGGGTGTTCCGGCTGATCGAGGCCGTCGAGGACTCCGACGACGTGCAGGACGTCTACGCGAACTACTCGGTCTCCGACGAGGTGATGGAGCACCTGGGTTGACCGGCAGCCGACGGCCGGGAGCCCGCCAGCCGGGCGCGCGGCGTCCTGGCCCGGGCCAGGCGCGGCCGGCCCAGATCCGCCCGCTCACCCTGGCCGACGATCTCGAGGCCGAGCTGGACCTCTCCCGCCGGGCCTTCGGGCCGCTGGATGACGCGAGCACGGCGAGCCAGATGGCGGAGACCCGGGCCGCGGTCGCCGACGGCCGGTACTACGCGGCCGTGGCCGGGGGTGACCTGGTGGCCGTGGCCCTCTACCACGACATGCGCCAGTGGTGGCACGGGCGCTCGCTGCGGATGGCCGGCGTGGGCGGGGTCAAGGTCGCGCCCGAGCAGCGCGGCCGCGGCATCGGCAGCGCGCTGATGAGCGAGCTGCTCGAGGTGATCACCGGCCTCGGCTACCCGCTGTCCGCGCTGTTCCCGGCCACGGCGCCGATCTACCGCGCGCTGGGCTGGGAGCTGGCGGGCGGCCTGTACCGGGCCGTGGTCCCGGCCCGCTCGCTGGCCTCGCTGGCGCCGTGGGACGGCGCCGGGGGAGCCCTGCCCGAGCTGCGGCGGGCCGGCCCCGGCGACGCGGGCGCCGTGATCGACGTGATCGGGGGCGTGCACGAGTCGGCCCGGCACTGCGGCCCCGCCACGCACGACGCCGGCACGCTCCGGCGGTGGTGGCTCGACGACGAGAACCTGTTCTGCTACCTGGCGCCGGACGGCTTCCTGGCCTACGGCTGGCACGGCGGCCGTAGCGAGATCCTGGTCCGGTGGGCGCTGGCCGGGTCGGCGCCGACGACCCAGGCGATCTGGTCCACGGTCGGCTCGCATGCCTCGATCGCCGAACGGGTGCGCGCGGTGGTGGGGCCGAATGACCCGGTCGCCTGGCTGACCCGGGAGCCGGACGTCGGGATGGTGCGCCGCGAACCGTGGATGCTGCGGGTCATCGACGCCGCGGCGGCCATCGCCGGCCGCGGGTTCCCGGGCGCGGCCGAGCTCGCGGTCCGGCTGCAGCTCGACGACGAGCAGCTGCCCGCGAACGCGGGCCTGTGGACGCTGGAGGTCAGCGGCGGCAAGGGCTCGCTCACCGCGTCCGGCGCCGCCGGGCCCGGTGGGGGAGCCAGGCGGGGTGCCGGTGGTGCCGGGGCCGGGCCGGGTTCGGGGGCCGCCGGGCCGGGTTCGGGGGCCGCCGGGCCGGGTTCGGGGGCCGCCGGGCCGGTCCGGCTGGGCGCCCGCGGGTTCGCCGCCCTGTACGCGGGCACCCCGATGGCCACGCTGCGCCGGGCCGGGCTGGCCGCGGGCGGCGACGCCGGCGAAGACGACGCGCTGGACACCGCGTTCGCCGGGCAGGCCTTCCTGCTCGACGACTTCTGAGGACGGCGGCCCCGCTTCTGAGGACGGTGGCCCCGCTTCTGAGGACGGTGGCCCCGCTTCTGAGGACCGCGGGCCGCCGGCGTCTGGCGGGCGCCCGGCGACACGCCGCGCGGGCTCGCGACACGCCGCCGGCCGAGCCGGTAATGTCACTGGCGAACATCTGTTCGGACACGACAGTCGGCCGGTGACCGGGATGGTGAGCGATGCGGGTGCTCGGCGTGGACCCCGGGCTCACCCGGTGCGGGTTCGGGATCATCGACGGTGCCCCGGGCCGGGCGCTGACGCTGGTGGCTACCGGGGTGGTGAGCACCAGCGCCGCGGATGAGATCGGCGCCCGCCTGCTCGCCCTGGAGGAGCACGTCGAGTCCTGGCTGACCGATTACCGGCCGGACGCGGTCGCGGTGGAGCGGGTGTTCAGCCAGCACAACGTGCGCACGGTGATGGGCACGGCACAGGCCGGCGCGGTCGCGATCGTCTGCGCGGCGCGCCGCCGCCTGCCGGTCGCGCTGCACACCCCGAGCGAGGTCAAGGCGGCGGTCACCGGCAACGGCCGGGCCGACAAGGCCCAGGTGACCCAGATGGTGACCCGCCTGCTGGCGATGACGGAGAAACCCCGGCCCGCCGACTCCGCCGACGCGCTGGCCCTGGCCATCTGTCATCTGTGGCGCGGCGGCGCCCAGCGCCGCCTGGCCGCCGCGCTGGCCGCCCAACACCTCACCGGAGGCACATCATGATCGCGCACCTGGACGGGACCGTGTCCTCAGTCGCCCCCGACGGCGCGGTGATCGACGTCGGCGGGGTCGGGCTGCTCGTGCAGTGCACCCCGGGCACGCTGGCCCGGCTGCGGACCGGGGAGCGGGCCCGGGTGGCCACCTCGCTGGTCGTGCGCGAGGACGCGCTGACCCTGTTCGGCTTCGCCGCCGAGGACGAGCGGAACACGTTCGAGCTGTTGCAGACGGCCAGCGGCGTGGGCCCCCGGCTGGCCCTGGCCATGCTGGCCGTGTTCACCCCGGACGCGCTGCGCCGGGCCGTGGCCGCCGAGGACCTGGCCGCGCTGACCACGGTGCCCGGCATCGGCCGCAAGGGCGCCCAGCGGATCGTGCTCGAGCTGGCCGGCCGGCTCGGCGCGCCCGGCGACGGCGCGGTGACGAGCCTGGCGATCGGCGCGGGCGCCGGAAGCCGGGCCGCCGCGCCGCCCTGGCGCGAGCAGGTGCGGGCCGGCCTGGTCAGCCTGGGCTGGCAGGCGCGCGAGGCCGACCAGGCGATCGCGGCGGTGGAACCCGGCCTGGTGGCGGCCGCCCGGCCCGCGGACGGTCAGGCCGCGGACGGTCAGGCGGCGGACGGTGACGGCGTGGACGTGTCCGCGGCGCTGCGCGCGGCGCTGCGGGTGCTGGGGCGGACGTGACCGGCCCCGGGCCCGCCGAGCGGGTGGTGTCGGCGGTCGCCGACGCCGACGACCGGGTGATCGAGGGCACGCTGCGGCCCAAGCGGCTGGGCGAGCTGGTCGGCCAGGCCCGGGTGCGCGAGCAGCTCTCGCTGGTCCTGGAGGGCGCGCTGCGCCGGGGCCGGCCGCCCGACCACGTGCTGCTGTCCGGCCCGCCCGGCCTGGGCAAGACGACGATCGCGATGATCGTCGCCGCCGAGCTCGGCGCCCCGCTGCGGATCACCAGCGGCCCGGCCATCGAGCGCGCGGGCGACCTGGCCGCGGTGCTGTCCACGCTCAGCGAGGGCGAGGTCGTGTTCATCGACGAGATCCACCGCGTGGCCCGCCCGGCCGAGGAGATGCTGTACCTGGCGATGGAGGACTTCCGGGTCGACGTGGTGGTGGGCAAGGGCCCCGGGGCCACCACGATCCCGCTCGAGATCGCGCCGTTCACGCTGGTCGGGGCGACCACGCGGGCGGGGCTGCTGCCCGCGCCGCTGCGCGACCGGTTCGGCTTCACCGCCCACCTGGACTTCTACGAGCCCGAGGAGCTGGGCATCATCGTGCGCCGGTCGGCCGGGCTGCTCGGGGTGGCGCTGCGCGACGACGGCGCCGACGAGATCGCCGGGCGCTCGCGCGGCACCCCGCGGATCGCCAACCGGCTGCTGCGCCGGGTCCGCGACTACGCCGAGGTGCGGGCCGACGGCGTGGTCGACCAGGCCGTGGCCCGGGCGGCCCTGGAGCTGTACGAGGTCGACGACACCGGCATGGACCGGCTGGACCGGATCGTGCTGTCCGCGCTGGTCCGCCGGTTCGGCGGCGGGCCGGTGGGCCTGTCCACGCTGGCCGTGGCGGTGGGGGAGGAGGCCGAGACCGTCGAGGTGGTCGTCGAGCCGTTCCTGGTCCGGGCGGGCCTGATGGCCCGGACCCCGCGCGGCCGGGTGGCGACCCCGGCCGCCTGGGAGCGGCTCGGCCTGGCCGTCCCGCCCCCCGGGGGCGGCGGCAGCGGGGCGACCCTGTTCGGCTGAACCCGGGACAACCCGGGATCTCCCGCGTATAACGGCCGGTCGCAGGCTGGTCACGATCACTGCTCAGACCCCGTAGCCTGTTGGTTAGTCGCTTGCGCGCCGCTACACTTCGGCAGTTGGTCACGACAGCCGCCAGGCGCGGGTGTCCGGCCTCCCGAGGTCCAGCGCCCGGGCCGGTTGTCGGCCACTGCGCTTCAACTGGAAGGAAGCCCCGCGATGGGGAACATAGTTCTCGCCGCCTCGTCCAAATCGTCAGGCACCAGTCTCCTGCCCATCCTGCTGATCGTCGTGCTGTTCATGGTCGTGTATTTCACGATGACCAGGCGCAGCCGGGCGCGCCAGGCCCAGCAGATGCAGACCAGCGTCGTGCCCGGAGCCCGGGTGCGGACCACCAGCGGCATGTACGGCACCGTGACGTCCGTCGAGGACAATGACGACGTCATGGTCGAGGTCGCCCCCGGCGTCAGCATCCGGATGATGCGCCGGGCCGTGGTGCCGCTGCCGATGGACGCCGCCACCGGCGCCACCGGCCCGGGCGGCCCCAGCGCGGCCGACGGGGCCGGGCCGGATACTCAGGGCTCGGCCGACAGCAGCGACGACGAATCGCGCGCCGACGACTGGAACCCGCAGGACCGCAACATCTAGTGCCGCGGCGGGCCCGACCGACGAAGGACATCGAGCATTGGCACCCCCAACCACCACGTCCCACCCGGGACGCCTGCTCGCGACGCTGGTCGCGCTGATCGTCGTCCTGCTGCTCGGGGTTCTCGGCGGGGCCCTGTTCCACCCGGCGAGCTGGCACAGCCGGTTCAAGGTCGGCCGCGGCCTCGACATCTCCAGCGGCACCACCGTGACCCTGCAGGCAGTGCCGCCGCCGGGCACGTCCGCGACCCAGCTTCAGGCGGACATGAACACCGCGCAGTCGATCATGACCAGCCGGGTCAACGGAGCGGGCTTCAACGGCGCGACGGTGACGACCCAGGGCACCAACCTGATCAACGTCACGGTGCCCGGCAAGGGCTCGCAGGAGGTCATCGGCCTGGTCGGCGCCACCGCCCAGCTGCGGTTCCGCCAGGTCCTGCTGGTCGCGAGCAACTACGCCACCCCCGGCGCGACCCCGACGCCATCGGCCACCCCGACCCCGTCGGCCTCGCCCACGCCGTCGTCCTCGGCCAGCCCGAAGGCCTCGGCCAGCCCGTCGCCCACCAAGTCGTCGTCGGCCCTGGGCGCGCCCGGCGCCGGCTCGGGCTCGGGCAGTCACGGCCTCGCGGTGAGCGCCCGGCCACTGGCCGGCGCGGGATCGGCCGGCGCCAAGGCCAAGCCCAAGGCGAGCGCCTCGCCCAGCCCCTCCCCGAGCCCGTCGGCCAGTCCTTCGTCGACGTCGGGCACCAAGCTGTCCACGACCGCCGACGGCACCGGCGACGCCAGCCTGCTCACGGCCACGACCAAGGCCGACTTCGACCGGCTGAACTGCGCCAACCCGCAGTGGCGCACGGAGATCTACGGCACTGACCCGAACAACTGGGACAATCCGACCGTCCAGACCGTCACCTGCTACCAGGGCGCGAAATACGCGCTGGACAAGTCCCTGGTCACCGGCGAGATGCTCAAGCTGGGCGGCTCGTCGGCGCAGCTGCAGAGCACCGGCGACTGGTGGGTCAACCTCACCTTCAACGGCACCGGCACCAAGGCGTTCGGCCAGCTCAGCACCAAGATGTTCGACAACTACTACGACACCAGCACCAGCCAGCCGAACTCCGAGCTCGACTACTTCGCGATCGTGCTGGACGGCACGCCGGTCGCGGTGCCGTACATGGCGGCCGTGCTCGACACCGGGACAGCCACGATCCAGGGCTCGTTTACCCAGAGCCAGGCCGACAACCTGGCCAACGTGCTGAACTACGGCGCGCTCCCGCTGACGTTCCGGCCGTTGTCGGAGCAGTCGGTCAGCGCGCAGCTCGGCTCGTCGGCGCTGCAGGCCGGGCTGCTGGCGGGCGTGATCGGCCTGCTGCTGGTGGTGGTGTACGCGTTCCTCTACTACCGCGGCCTCGGCATCGTCGCGGTCTCCAGCCTCGCGATCGCGGCGCTGATCAGCTACCTGTCGGTGGTGCTGCTCACCCTGTACGAGAGCTTCGCCCTCTCGCTGGCCGGCATCGCGGGCCTGATCGTCGCGATCGGGATCACCGCCGACTCGTTCGTGGTGTTCTTCGAGCGGCTGCGTGACGAGGTCAGGGAGGGCAAGTCGCTGCGGTCCGCGGTGGAACGCGGCTGGCAGCGGGCCCGGCGGACGATCCTGGTCTCCGATACTGTGTCGTTCATCGCCGCCGCGGTGCTGTACAAGTTCGCGGTCACCGACGTGCAGAACTTCGCGTTCACCCTCGGCCTGACCACGCTGGTCGACGTGATCGTGGTGTTCCTGTTCACCAAGCCGATGATCACGCTGCTGGCCCGGACCAAGTTCTTCGGCGGCCAGCACCCGCTGTCCGGCCTGGACCCGGCCCGGCTGGGCATGCGCTCGCCGTGGCGCGGCAGCAGGCGCCCGGCCCCCCGGTCCCAGCCGGGCGGGGCCGCGTCGGCCGCGGCGCCCCGGACCAACCCGAAGGAGGCGTGATGTCCCGGCTCGGCGCGATCGGCGGCCGGCTCTACCGCGGCGAGGTCTCCTTCGACTTCGTCGGCAGGCAGAAGCTCTGGTACACGATCTCCGGCCTGATCCTGGTGATCAGCATCGCCGCCCTCGCGTTCCGGGGCCTGCACTACAGCGTGGAGTTCACCGGCGGCAACCTGTTCCAGTTCAAGGCGTCCGGGGTCTCGACCGCCCAGATCGCCTCGGTGGCGAAGAACGCGGGGGGCGGCGACGACCCGGTCGTGCAGCAGCTCGGGCTGGCCAGCCATCACCAGTGGCAGGTGCAGACCATCAAGCTGAGCACGGCTGAGCAGATCAAGGTGCAGGACGCGCTGGCCAGCAACCTGCACGTGGCGGGCGGCCCGAACAACGTCAGCATCACGTTCACCAGCGCGAGCTGGGGCGCGGCGATCACGCACAAGGCCCTGGAAGGGCTGATCGTGTTCCTGGTGCTGATCGTGGCCTACCTGTCGATCGCGTTCGAGTGGAAGATGGCCGTGGCCGCGTTCGTCGCGCTGGCCCACGACATCGTGATCACGACCGGCGTGTACGCGCTGGCTGGGTTCCAGGTCAGCCCGGCCACGGTGATCGGCCTGCTCACGATCCTCGGCTATTCGCTGTACGACACGGTGGTGGTCTTCGACAAGGTCCGGGAGAATACCGCCGGCCTGCTCGCCACCGACCGGAATACCTACAGCCGGGCGGCGAACCTGGCCCTGAACCAGACGCTCGTCCGGTCCATCAACACCTCGCTGATCGCGCTGCTGCCGGTCACGGCGATCCTGGTGGTCGCGGTCACCTACCTCGGCACCGGCGAGCTGCAGGACCTGTCGCTGGTGCTGTTCGTCGGCATGCTGTCCGGCACCTACTCCTCGATCTGCATCGCCACGCCGGTACTCGCGGACCTGAAGGAGCGCGAGACGCAGTACAAGCAGCTGGCCCGGCGGGTGGCCCGGCGCGAGTCCGGCGGCCGCGCGGCCGAGCGGGCCCGGGCCAAGGCCGAGAAGGCCGGAACCACGCGCGGCCAGGACGCCGCCGACGGCCGCGGGCCCGGTGCCGCGGCGGCCGGGGACGCGGTGCCTGCTGCGGCCGGGCGGGGGCCCGGCGCACCGGCCGGGCCGGACGCGGATGCGGCGGACGACGCGCTGGACGACGACTACGAGGACGCCGCGGCCGATGCCGGCACCCCGGAAGCCGGGCCGGGCGAGCCCGTCCCGGCCAACCGGGCCGCCTCGGGCGGTCCCTCATCCCGCAGCTCACCCGGGGCCCGGCCCGGGCCGCGGCAGCAGCCCCGCCGGTCAAGCGCGGCCCGCCGCCGCCCGGCGGGCAAGAAGAAGCGCCGGTAGGCGTCACCGTGCCCAGCGGCCCGACCGCCCCGGCTGACCCCGGCCTGTCCGAGCTGATCACCAGCCGGATCCGCGACATCCCCGACTACCCGCAGCCGGGGATCGTGTTCAAGGACATCACCCCGCTGCTGGCCGACGGCAACGCGTTCGCGGCGGTGGTGGCGGCGCTCGCGGCCAGTCCCGGCCGGGTCGACAAGGTGGTCGGGATCGAGGCCCGCGGCTTCATCCTGGCCGCCCCGGTGGCCTGCTGCCTGCGGGCGGGCTTCGTCCCGGTCCGCAAGCAGGGCAAACTGCCCGCCAAGGCCCATGCCGAGTCGTTTGAGCTCGAGTACGGCACGGCCACCGTCGAGGTGCACACGGACGCCTTCGACCCCGGCGACCGGGTGCTGATCGTCGACGACGTGCTCGCCACCGGCGGGACGGCGGCCGCGGCCGCCAGCCTGGTCCGGCGCAGCGGCGCGGAGGTCGCCGCGATCGCGGTTCTGCTGGAACTGACCTTCCTGAACGGCCGGGCCCGCCTGCCCGGCTTGGAGGTGCGCTCGCTGCTCGCCGTGTAACCGACCGCGAGGAGCCGGGCACGTCATGAATCGCGCGCCGATAGACTGGTTACTTCGGCAAACGTGAGGAGCGTATGTGGCCGGTGACGTAGCGACGGCTGGAACAGCCGGAACCGACGTCACCCAGGCCGACGCAGGACAGCGGGACCAGACCGAACAAGCGTTGTCCGCGGCGGAGGGCGGGGTGGCGTCGGCTGGACCTGCCCGCCCGGACGGCCAGCCCTCGCCGCCGCCCGAGCCCGCGGCGGAGCCCGAGCCCGCGGCGGGTCCCGAGCCCGCGGCGGGTCCCGAGCCCGCGGCGGGTCCCGAGCCCGCGGCGCCGCCCGCCGGTGAGCAGGGTCCTGCCGACGACCGGAACCCTGATGACAGCGTGGCTCCGGATGACAGCGTGGCTCCGGACGAGGACGTGGCTCCGGACGACAGCGTGGCTCCGGATGACAGCGTGGCTCCGGACGAGGACGTGGCTCCGGACGACAGCGTGGCTCCGGACGACGACGCGGCCGAGTCCGCCTCAGACGTCCCGCCCGACGGCGGCCCCGACGACAGTTCCGGTGACGAGCCTGGCCGGTCCCGCCCGGCCCGGTCCCGGCCGTCCCGGTCCGCGTCTGCGGGCCGGGCCCGCAGCGGCGCCCAGGCCCGGTCCCGCGGCGGCGTACTGCCCGCGCGGGTCACCCAAGCCGGGGACACCAGCGCCGCCGCCGCCGGCACCGCGGCCGTCCGGCGCCGGCTGGCCCGGCTCGGAGCAGCCAGGGGCGGCGGGGCCAACCCGGTCCTGGAGCCGCTGATCAAGACCGTCCGCAATACGCACCCCAAGGTCGACGTCCGGCTGATCGAGCGCGCCTACGACGTCGCGGCGCGCAAGCACGCGGGCCAGGTGCGCAAGAGCGGCGACCCGTACATCACCCACCCGCTGGCGGTGGCCACGATCCTCGCCGAACTCGGCATGAACTCCGAGACGATCTGCGCGGCCCTGCTGCACGACACGATCGAGGACACCGACTACACCCTGACCGAGCTGCGGCGGGAATTCGGCGATGACGTCGCCACCCTGGTCGACGGCGTGACCAAGCTCGACAAGGTCAAGTACGGCGAGGCGGCCCAGGCCGAGACCGTCCGCAAGATGGTGGTCGCGATGTCCCGCGACATCAGGGTCCTGGTCATCAAGCTCGCGGACCGGCTGCACAACATGCGGACGCTGCGCTACCTCCCGCGCGCGAAGCAGGAGCAGAAGTCCCGCGAGGTGCTGGAGATCTTCGCCCCGCTGGCGCACCGGCTCGGCATGAACAACCTGAAGTGGGAACTGGAGGACCTGGCGTTCTCCACCCTGTTCCCCAAGCGCTACGACGAGATCGCCCGGCTGGTATCGGAACGGGCTCCGCAGCGGGACGTGTTCCTGGAGCAGGTCAAGGAGCAGGTCTCCGCGGACCTGCGCGAGGCGAAGATCAAGGCGCGGGTGACCGGGCGCCCGAAGCACTACTACTCGGTCTACCAGAAGATGATCGCCAGGAATGTCGGGTTTGATGACATCTACGACCTGGTAGGCATCCGCGTGCTCGTCGACTCGGTGCGCGACTGCTACGCGGCACTCGGCACCGTCCACGCCCGGTGGAACCCGGTACCCGGGCGGTTCAAGGACTACATCGCGATGCCGAAGTTCAACATGTACCAGTCGCTGCACACGACCGTGATCGGGCCGGAGGGCAAGCCGGTCGAGCTGCAGATCAGGACCTGGGGCATGCACCGCCGCGCCGAGTACGGCGTCGCCGCGCACTGGAAGTACAAGGAGGAGACCACGGCGGGCGGCGGCCGCGGCACCGCGGACCTGGCCTGGCTCCGGCAGCTGGTCGACTGGCAGCGGGAGACCACCGACCCGGCCGAGTTCCTCGAGTCGCTCCGGTTCGACCTCGGCGCCGCCGAGGTGTACGTGTTCACCCCGCGCGGCGAGGTGATCGCGCTCCCGCAGGGGGCCACGCCGGTGGACTTCGCCTACGCGATCCACACCGAGGTCGGCCACCGCACGATCGGGGCCCGGGTCAACGGGCGCCTGGTCGCGCTGGAGAGCACGCTGAACAACGGCGACACAGTGGAGATCTTCACCTCCAAGGCCCAGGATGCCGCGCCCAGCCGGGACTGGCTGCAGTTCGTCAAGAGCGCCCGCGCCCGGAACAAGATCAGGCACTGGTTCTCCAAGGAGCGCCGCGAGGCCGCCGCTGAGACCGGGAAGGCCGCGATCGCGCGGACCATGCGCAAGCAGGGCCTGCCCCTGCAGCGGCTCGCCTCCGCCGACGCGCTGCTCGCGATCGCCCACGAGCTGCGCTATGCGGACCTGTCCTCGCTGTACGCGGCGATCGGCGAGGGGCACGTCAGCGCGCAGTCGGTGGTGTCCAAGCTGGTCAAGTCGGTCGGCGGCATCGCCGGGGCCCAGGAGGACCTGGCCGAGACCACGCTGCTCACCCGCGCGCCCAAGCCGCCGCCCGTCGGCGACTCCGGGGTGGTCGTCGAGGGATCGGCCGACGTGTGGGCGCGCCTGTCCAAATGCTGCACGCCGGTGCCCGGCGATTCCATCACCGGCTTCGTCACCCGCGGCAACGGCGTGTCCGTGCACCGGGCCGACTGCGTCAACCTCCGCCACCTAGTCGAATCCCAGCCGGAGCGGGTGGTCAATGTGCACTGGTCACCCCGGGAAGGCTCGCAGTTCCTGGTGGCCATCCAGACCGAGGCGCTGGACCGCACCGGGCTGCTCTCCGACGTCACCCGGGCGATCTCCGACCAGCACGTCAACATCCTGTCCGCGTCGGTGACCACCACCAGGGACCGGGTCGCCGTCAGCCGGTTCACGTTCGAGATGGGCGACCCCAAGCACCTGGGTCACGTCCTGCGCGCGGTCCGCCAGGTCGACGGCGTCTACGACGTCTACCGCATCACGAACTAACCCGCCCTCGTTCTCGCCCGCGCCGTGGCCGTCTCCACGTATCACGTCTTCGGTGATCACAAAACGGTCGAAATTGGGTGATCAACTGACTCGAGCACGTGAAAGGTCGTCTCGGCCGACTGACGAACGGATGTTTTGCGTCCTTTGTCCAGTTCATCCGGGCCGCATTTCGCGGACGACGGGACCGGAGGAGGGGACGACGGGCCGCATTTCGCGGACGACGGGCCCGGGAACCGGGCTAGCCGGACAGTTCGGCCAGGGTACGCTCGGCTTCGGCCAGCCAGGACCGCCGCGCGGCCAGGGCCTCCTCGGCCCGCGATTGCGCGGTGGCGTCCCCGCTCTCCCGGGCCCGCGACAGCTGCCTCTCGAGCTGGCTGATCGCGGACCGGATCTGCTCCACGGTGCCCCGGGCCCGGGACAGCGCCTCAGGGTTGGAGCGGCGCCACTGGGAGTCCTCGGCCCGGCGGACGGCTTCCTCCACCCGCCGCAGCCCGCCTTCCAGCCGCTCGTGCGAATCCCGGGGCACGGAGCCCGCCGCCTCCCAGCGCTCCTGGATCGTCCGCAGCGAGGCGCGGGCCGCGCGCGGGTCGGTCACCGGAACCAGCTTCTCGGCCTCGGCCAGCAGCCGTGTCTTGGTGTTCGCGTGCTCGCGCAGCTCAGCGTCCTTGGCGTGCAGCACCTGCGACCGCGCCTGGAAGAAGCTGTCCTGAGCGGTCTTGAACCTGCTCCACAGCTCTTCCTCCGCGCCGCGGTCGGCCCGGCCCGCCTCCTTCCATTGCCGCATGAGGTCGCGGAACGCGGACGCCGTCGGTCCCCAGTCGGTCGAGGCCGCCATGGATTCAGCCTCCACGCACAGCTTCTCCTTGCTCGCCCTGGCCTCCTCGCGCTCCTCCTCCAGGCCGGCGAAGTACGCCTTGCGGCGCTTGGTGAAGGCGTTGCGGGCGGCCGACAGCCGCTTCCACAGGGCCGTCTCGGTCGCGCGGTCGCCGCGCGGCGCGGCCTTCCACTCGTCGAGCAGCTGGCGCATGCGCTCGCCGCTGATCTTCCAGTGCGTCGCCTCGGCCGCGATCCGCTCGGCCTCGGCGACGATGCGCTCCTTCGCCTCGTGGGCCTGGCTGCGGGCCTGCTCCCGGGCGGCCTTGTGCTCCTCCCGCCGGTGATCGACCAGGCCGGTCAGCGCCTCCAGCCGGTGCTGCAGCCCGTCCAGGTCGCCAACCGCGTGAGCGTCAGCGACCGCGCCGAGCAGCCGGTTGATCGTGGCCTGAGCGTGGGCGGGGGAGAGGTCCGTGGTCTGGATCCGCTGCTCGAGCAGGCTGACCTCGGTCTCCAGGGACGCGAACTTGCGCTTGAAAAAGGCCAGGGCCTCGTCCGGGCTGCCCGCCTGCCACGAGCCCACCACCCGCTCGCCCGCGGCGGTGCGCACGTAGACGGTGCCGTCATCGGCAACCCTGCCCCACGCATCGTTGGCCGTGCTCACCGCGAACCTCCTGCTCAGTACCTGACGGGTAACGCCCGCTTCGGTCACGTCTTCTTGATGGTCACGCTCTCGATTTCCACGCTCAACTTGGGCGCTCCGCCTCCGGAGGAGCTGAGCGGCGGCCCGTATCCGCGCTTGCCCACATTCTGGAGGATATTAAGTCCGCTGACGATCTTGCCGAACGGCGTGTAATCGGGAGCTAGCGTAGAGTCCTGGTAGACCAGGAAGAACTGGCTCCCGTTGCTGTCCGGCACGCCGGTTTCGTTGGCCATCGCCAGCGTCCCCGCCGGGTACGTGGCGCCGGTGAGGTTCTCGCTCGCGAACTCATAGCCCGGCCCGCCGGACGTCTTGCCCGTCGGGTCACCGCACTGCAGCATGTACAACCCGCCGGTGTTGCTCAGCCGCGGGCACGGGGTGCTGTTGTAGAAGTCCTGCGTGGCCAGGCTGACGAACGAGTTCACGGTGCAGGTGGCCTTGCTGTTCAGCAGGTCGATCACGATCGGTCCGCGGTTGGTCGTGATCGTGGCCTGATACGTGGCCTTATAGTCCGGCGCGGCCGGGGGGAACGTGACCTTGCGCGCGGCGGGCGGGTTCGCGGTGTAGGTACAGTGCGTGGCCGGCTCGGCCGCCGTGGAGGGCGTGGGGCTCGGTGTCGCGCTGGCGCTGGGGCTCGGCGTGGAGGTGGCCGACGTGCCCGTGGACCGGCTGGCGAACACGATGCCGCCCACCGTGACGCCGACCACCACGATGACGGCGATGAGGGCGATGGTCCACACCCGGGCCCGCCGGTCCCGCTGGGCCTGCCGGACCATCCGGCGCTCATAGCGCTCCTTGGCCAACTTGCGCTGCCGCTGCTTCTTCCCCGCCACCGGTGCCGGTCCTCCTATCGACGCCTGGGTACAGTGATCAGCGAAACTTCGCGAATCGTACCTGTACGCAGGCGATATTGGCGTGGTCGTTACCTGTTCGCCGCACCAACCGCGTCCTGTCCGTGTCCTGACGGGCCACTGCCACGTTCCCGGGCCGCCGTCGATAGCCTGTAGGCACAGTCCCCGCGCCCCGCCGTAAGGAGGCCAGCCGTGCTTGTCGCCGGGTTCCCGGCCGGCTCGTTCGCCGCCAACTGCTACCTGGTGGCGGCCGCGCCAGGCGAGCAGTGCCTGATCATCGACCCCGGCCAGGATGCGGAGCAGGGCATCGAGGAGATCGTGGATCGCTACCGGCTCCAGCCCGCCGCGGTCCTGCTCACCCACGGCCACGTGGATCACATCTGGTCGGTCGCCCCGGTGTGCGGGGCGCGGGACATCCCGGCCTACATCCACCCCGATGACCGCGCGCTGCTGACCGATCCGGGCCGCGGGCTCGCGCTGGCCCCCGGCCAGCGGCTCTTCAGCGGGATCACCTTCACCGAGCCCGACGACGTCAGGGAACTGACCGACGGCGCCGTGCTCGACCTGGCCGGAGTCCAGGTCGTGGTGAGCCACGCGCCGGGTCACACGCCGGGCTCGGTGACGTTCGGGTTGCCGGCCGCCGCGGAGCCGGGCACCCTGTTCAGCGGCGACCTGCTGTTCGCCGGCTCGATCGGGCGGACCGACCTGCCCGGCGGGGACTACGCGACGATCCTGGACAGCCTGGCCCGCGTCTGCCTCCCGCTGGCCGACGACACCGAGGTGCTGTCCGGGCACGGGCCGGCCACCACGATCGGCGCCGAGCGCCAGTCCAACCCGTTCCTGGCCGGACTCGTCGCCCCGGACGGCGGGACGCCGCCCGCCCCCATGGTTCCCGGCGCGCGCCGGCCGACGGGGCTGTAGCCATGATCCGCAGCCATGACGCGGGTACCCTGCGCCTTTCTGACGAGGGCCGTAACGTCACGCTGGCGGGGTGGGTGGCGCGCCGCCGGGATCATGGCGGCGTGGTGTTCATCGACCTGCGTGACGCCAGCGGCGTGGTGCAGGTGGTGTTCCGCCAGGAGGACGTGGCGCATGACCTGCGGGCCGAGTTCTGCGTGCTGGTCACCGGGACGGTCCGGCGCAGGCCGGGAACGAGAACCCCGAGCTGGCCACCGGCGACATCGAGGTGGCCGTCACCGGGATCGAAGTGCTGGCCGAGTCCGACCCGCTGCCGTTCCCGGTCGACGCCGCGGCCGAGCTGAACGAGGAGGTGCGGCTGCGCTACCGCTACCTCGACATCAGGCGGCCCGAGATGGCGGCGGCGCTGCGAGCCCGGTCCGCGGCGGCGTACCTGGTCGGCGACGTGATGCGGGACCACGGGTTCGTGAACGTCGAGACGCCGTTCCTGACCAGGTCCACCCCGGAGGGGGCGCGCGACTTCCTGGTGCCGGTGCGGCTGCGCCCCGGTAACTGGTATGCGCTGCCGCAGTCCCCGCAGCTGTTCAAGCAGCTGCTGATGGTCGCCGGCCTGGAACGCTACTACCAGCTGGTGCGGTGCTTCCGCGACGAGGACTTCCGCGCCGACCGGCAGCCCGAGTTCACCCAGATCGACATCGAGATGTCGTTCGTCACCCGCCAGGACGTCGTCGAGATCGCCGAGCACCTGGTGCAGCGGCTATGGGCGGAGATCACCGGGTACGAGGTGCCGCGCCCGATACCGCGGATGACCTACGCCGACGCGATGACGCGGTTCGGCTCGGACAAGCCCGACCTGCGGTTCGGGTGCGAGCTGTCCGACCTGACCGACTACTTCGCCCAGACCGAGTTCCGCGTGTTCCAGGCCGCGCACGTCGGGGCCGTGGTCATGCCGGGCGGGGCCGCGCAGACCCGCAAGGAGCTGGACAGCTGGCAGGAGTGGGCCCGCTCGCGCGGCGCCCGGGGCCTGGCGTACGTGCTGATCGACGCCGACGGACGGGTATCCGGCTCCGGCCCGGTCGCCCGGCACCTGTCCGAGGCCGAGCGGGCCGGCCTGCCCGCCGCGGCGGGCGCGGGCCCGGCCGACTGCGTGTTCTTCGCCGCCGGGCCCGTCACCCAGGCCCGCGAGCTGGTCGGCGCGGCGCGGCTGGAGATCGGGCACCGCTGCGGCCTGATCGAGCCGTCGGCGTGGGCATTCACCTGGGTGGTGGACGCGCCGATGTTCGAGGACGACGGTTCGGGCGGCTGGACCGCGGTGCACCACCCGTTCACCGCGCCGCTGCCCGAGTGGGCGGACAAGTTCGAGTCCGAGCCCGCCGGGGCCCTGGCCGACGCCTATGACCTGGTCTGCAACGGCACCGAGATCGGCGGCGGGTCGATCCGCATCCACCGGCCGGACATGCAGCAGCGGGTGTTCGACGTCATCGGGCTCTCCCGCGAGGAGGCCAGGTCGCAGTTCGGGTTCCTGCTGGACGCGCTGCGGTTCGGGCCGCCGCCGCACGGCGGCATCGCGTTCGGCTGGGACCGCCTGCTGATGCTGCTGACCGGCCGCGACACGATCCGCGACGTGATCGCGTTCCCCAAGGCTGCCTCCGGGCTCGACCCGCTGACCGGCGCGCCGACGCCGATTACGCCCGAGCAGCGCAAGGAAGCCGGCATCGACGTGATCCCGCCGGCCGCCGCCGGCTGATTACTCCCCGGACGGCAGCCGGGCGGTGTCCAGCGCGACACCGAACGGCTTCACCTCCACGG
Source organism: uncultured Actinomycetota bacterium (assembly GCA_963749145.1). Lineage (GTDB taxonomy): Bacteria > Actinomycetota > Actinomycetes > Streptosporangiales > Streptosporangiaceae > JASHPR01. Next base: position 710,224 of record CAVVLN010000001.1, read on the forward strand.
TACGCCGTGGGGCGGTTCCGGCCCGGGCGCTACGTACCGCCGGGCGCCGACAGCCCGGCGGCCCGGCCAGGCGGCGCGGGCCGCGAGGTACTGTCGAGCCGTGCCCAGAGCAGAGGCAGGCCAGTCGGGCAGCCTGTTCGACGACGCGGCGGCCGAGGCCGAGCAGGCCGCCGCGCCGCTCGCGGTCCGGATGCGGCCGCGGACCCTGGACGAGGTGGTCGGCCAGCAGCACCTCACCGGGCCCGGGTCGCCGCTGCGGAAGCTGGCCGAGCAGGACGCGCCGATGTCGCTGCTGCTGTGGGGGCCTCCGGGCACCGGCAAGACCACCCTCGCCTACGCGGTCAGCGCGGTGACCCGGCGGCGGTTCGTCGAGCTTTCCGCGGTATCGGCCGGGGTCAAGGACGTGCGGGCGGCCATCGACGCCGCGCGCACCGAGCTCGGGCTGACCGGCACCCAGACCGTGCTGTTCATCGACGAGGTGCACCGGTTCAACAAGGCGCAGCAGGACGCGCTGCTCCCGGCGGTGGAGAACCGCTGGGTGTCGTTCATCGGCGCCACCACCGAGAACCCGTCGTTCTCCGTGGTCGGGCCGCTGATGTCCCGGTCTCTGCTGCTGACCCTGCAGCCGCTGTCCGACGACGACGTGCGGGTCGTGATCGACCGGGCCCTGGCCGACGGGCGCGGCCTGGCCGGCGCCGTGACCCTGGGTGAGGGCGTGGCCGGGCAGCTGATCCGGGTCGCCGGCGGCGACGCCCGGCGCGCGCTCACCTACCTGGAGGCCGCGGCGCTCGGGCTGGCGCCGGGCGCCGTGATCGACCTGGCGGGCCTGGAGCGCGCCGTGGACCGGGCAGCCGTGCGCTACGACCGGCAGGGCGACCAGCACTACGACGTGATCAGCGCGTTTATCAAGAGCATCCGGGGCAGCGACGCGGACGCGGCGCTGCACTACCTGGCCCGGATGATCGAGGCCGGCGAGGATCCCCGGTTCATCGCCCGGCGGCTGATCGTGCACGCCAGCGAGGACGTCGGGATGGCCGACCCGTCGGCGCTGCCGGTGGCGGTGGCGGCGGCGCAGGCGGTCGAGTTCGTCGGGCTGCCCGAGGCCAGGATCAACCTCGCGCAGGCCGTGATCCACCTGTCGCTGGCCCCGAAGTCGAATGCCGTGGTCCGGGCCATCGGCGCCGCCCAGCAGGACGTCAGGGCCGGGCTGGCCGGGGCGGTCCCCGTGCACCTGCGCGACGCCAGCTACTACGGCGCGGCCCGGCTCGGGCACGGCCGCGGGTACCGGTACCCGCACGACTCCCCCGAGGGCGTGGTGCCCCAGGACTACGCGCCCGAGCAGGTCGCCGGGCGCCGGTACTACGAGCCGACCCGTCACGGCGCCGAGGCCAGGTACGCGGAGCGGTCCGAGCGGATCAGGGCGATGCTGGGGCGTGCGGACGACGGCGAGCCTAGCCCGCCGGCCGGAGGCGGCCAGGTTCCGCCCGGCGGCGACCAGGCGGGCAGCGAGTAGCAAAACACAATCCGGGGCGAGGCGGCGCAGCGCAACCGATAGGGTCGGGCGGGTGACAGACCAGGCAGCGCGGCGAAGGCACGGCCGCGGGTGAGTGCCGGGCAGCTGGCTGCGCTCATCGCGGCCGGATTCTTCGCAGTGGGAATGTGCGCCGGCGTGTTCGTACTGCTGCGGCTGGCCGGGCTGATCTCCCGGGCCGACCGGATCCTCGCTGACTACGGCGACCGGGCCACTACCCTGATCGAGCGCGCCCAGGCCGCGGTCGACCGCACGAACGAGCAGCTCGCGCGGACCGACTCGATCACCGCGAGCATGGACGATGTCACGGCCAACGTGGCCGAGCTGACCGGGCACGTGTCGGACCTGGCCGGCCTGGCCCGCGGGATCTCCGTCGGCCTCGGCAGCCCGGTGCTGCGGGTCTGCTCGTTCGCCTTCGGCGTCCGCCGGGCGGTAGCTCTGCGGAGCCCGTCCCGCGCCGCCCTGCGGGAGGCGGATGTACTCGCGCCCGGGCTCGCCCGCCATGATGCTTCGCGGCTGGATGCTTCGCGGCGGGATGCTTCGCGGCTGGATGCGCTGCCCCCCGGCCCGTCAGCCCGGCTGCCCGCCGCCCCGGCGCGGTCCGGCGCCGGCACGTCTGCGCCGCGGTCCGGGGCCGCCACCCCCCGGCCACGGGCCTGGGACGTGGCCGCCGCGCGGAGGCCCGGCGATGATCCGCCGGCTGTTCTGGGTGATTGTGGGCGCGCTGCTCGGCGTGACCGGCTACCGGCGGGTCAGCCGGCTGGCGCGCGCGGTCGGGATGGGCGGCGCATCCCGAAGCGGCGCAGCCCGGCGGGAGTGGGCCCGGGGCGCGGCCCTGTTCGCCCGGGACGTCCGTGAGGGCATGGAGCTGTATACGGATCGTCATCCCCGGCGGGCAGGCCGTACCCTCGAAGGTCAGCGGGCGCGCCCGCACCCGGCTGCCGCCGGCGAGCCGCGCCAGCGCCGCGCGCGCCCCGGCATCGACTACGCGAAGGATGGCCGTTGATGGAGTCGGCTGAGATCGCCCGCCGTTTCCTTAACTATTTCTCTGCCCGCGGGCACACCGTGGTCCCCTCGGCCAGCCTGGTCGCCGACGACCCGACGCTGCTGCTAGTCAACGCCGGGATGGTCCCGTTCAAACCGTATTTCCTCGGCCAGCTGGCGCCGCCGTTCCGCCGGGCCACCAGCGCGCAGAAGTGCGTGCGCACGGCGGACATCGAGGAAGTCGGCAAGACGACCCGGCACGCGAGCTTCTTCCAGATGCTGGGCAACTTCTCGTTCGGCGACTACTTCAAAGAGCAGGCCATCCCGTTCGCCTGGGAGCTGCTCACCAGCCCGGAGGCCGACGGCGGATTCGGCTTCCCGGAGAGCCGGCTGTGGGTGACCGTCTTCACCGAGGACGACGAGGCGGCGAAGCTCTGGCACAACCTGGTGGGCGTGCCGGAGGAGCGGATCCAGCGCCGCGGGCTGGCCGACAACTACTGGCACATGGGCGTGCCCGGGCCCGGCGGGCCGTGCTCGGAGATCTATTACGACCGGGGGCCCGAGTACGGCCGTGAGGGCGGGCCGGTCGCGGACGAGGACCGCTACCTCGAGGTATGGAACCTCGTCTTCATGCAGGAGCAGCTCAGCGCGGTCCGCTCCAAGGTGGATTTCGACGTCGCGGGCGAGCTGCCGTCGCGCAACATCGACACGGGGATGGGCCTGGAGCGGATGGCCGCCCTGCTGCAGGGCGTCGACAACATCTACGAGATCGACACGATGTGGAAGGTCCTCGACCGCGCGGCCGAGATGACCGAGCAGCGGTACGGCCGGGACCACCGCACCGACGTGGCGCTGCGAGTCGTCACCGATCACGTCCGGACGGCGGTGATGCTGGTCGCCGACGGCGTCGTGCCGTCCAACGAGGCCCGCGGGTACGTGCTGCGCCGGATCCTGCGCCGCAGCATCCGCAACCTGCGGCTGCTGGCGGGCGCGCAGCGGGGCGGGTCGGGCGGCAGCCACGGACTGGGGCACGGCGGCGAGGACGAGCGCTACCTGCACGAGCTGGCCTCGGCGGCGATCGACGCGCTCGGCGAACAGTATCCGGAGCTGCACCGCGACGCCCCGCACATCCACACGATCATCGATGCCGAAGAGGCCGCCTTCCTCGGCACGCTGCGCACCGGCAGCGCCATCTTCGACGCCGCGGTCGAGGAGACCAAGCGCCGGGGCGGCGAGACCATCCCCGGGGACCAGGCCTTCCAGCTGCACGACACCTACGGCTTCCCGATCGACCTGACCCTGGAGATGGCTGCCGAGCAGGGGCTGTCCGTTGACGAGCAGGAATTCCGCCGGCTCATGGCCCAGCAGCGGCAGCGGGCCAAGGAGGACGCGGCGGAGAAGAAGACCGGGAACGCCGACATCTCCGTGCTCGCGTCGCTGCTCGAGCGCTCCGGGCGGGTGACGTTCACCGGGTACGACCAGGTGACCGACGACGCCACCGTCGCCGGCCTGCTGGTCAGCGGGGTTTCGGTGCCGGCGGCGGGCCAGGGCACCGAGGTCGACGTGGTGCTCGACCGGACCCCGTTCTATGCCGAGGGCGGCGGTCAGCTGGCCGACGCCGGCGTGATCCGGGCCACCGGCAGCGGCGCCGCGGCGGGCGCCGAGGTCGAGGTGCTCGACGTGCAGACGCCGGTGCCCGGGCTCATCGTGCACCGCGGCCGGGTGACCTCGGGCGAGATCGTCGTCGGCGCGCCCGTGCACGCCGAGATCGACGTCGAGCGCCGCCGCGCCATCTCCCGGTCGCACACGGCCACTCATCTCGTGCACCGCGCCATCCGCGGCGCGCTGGGCGAGTCGGCCGCGCAGGCGGGCTCGGAGAACTCGCCCGGCCGGTTCCGGTTCGACTTCACCGCGATGGGCGCGGTGCCGGTGTCGGTCCTCGCCGACGCGGAGGACGAGGTCAACCAGGTCCTGATCAACGACCTGGCCGTCCGGGCCTTCCACACCACACTCGACGACGCCCGGGCGATGGGCGCGCTGGCGCTGTTCGGCGAGAAGTACGGCGATCAGGTCCGCGTCGTGGAGGTCGGCGACTACTCGCGCGAGCTGTGCGGCGGCACCCACGTCGCCCGCTCCGGTCAGCTCGGCCTGGTCAAGATCCTCGGCGAGGCCTCGATCGGCTCGGGCGTGCGCCGCGTCGAGGCCCTGGTCGGCATGGACGCGTTCCGGTTCCTGGCCCGGGAGAGCGTGCTGGTCAGCCAGCTGGCCGAGCAGCTCAAGGCTCGCCGGGAGGAACTGCCCGAGCGGATCGCCGGCATCGTCACCCGGCTCCGGGACGCGCAGCGTGACCTGGAGCGGCTGAACTCGGCCCGCCTGCTGGGCGCCGCGGACGAGGTGGCGCGGGGCGCGGCGGATGTGGCCGGGGTGTCGTTCGTCGCGTACCGGGTTCCGGACGGCACGGCCGCCGACGGAATCCGGAAGCTCGCGCTCGACATCCGCGGTCGCCTGGCCGCCGACCGGCCCGGCGTCGTGGTCGTCGCCGGCGTGCCGGCGGACCGGCCCACCGTGGTGGTCGCCGTCAATGAGGCCGGCCGGGCCCGGGGCCTGGCCGCGGGGTCGCTGGTGCTGACCGCCGCCGGCATGCTCGGCGGCCGCGGCGGCGGCAAGGATGACGTGGCCCAGGGCGGGGGAGCGCCGCTGGGCGAGGGCGCCGGTCAGGCGATCGACGCATCCTTCGGCGCGGTTAGCACGGCCATTCAGGACATAATGGGGTCGGGTAGCGTACGGTGAGACCGTGCTGCAGCCCTTTCGTTGCCTGGGTGAGACCTGGCCGTCACGGGGTCGTCAGTTGAGGGCCGGTGTCCGGCTGGCCATAGACGTGGGTTCGGTGCGCATCGGGGTGGCACGCTGTGACAGCGAGGGCCAGCTCGCCAGTCCGCTGGCCACGGTGCCGCGCGGCCGCGGTGACCTGGACGCGATCGCCGGCCTGGCCGCCGACGACGAGATCATCGAGATCATCGTCGGCCTGCCGGTCGGCCTGTCCGGCCGGGAGGGCCGGGCGGCCGTCGGCGCAAGGGCGTTCGCGAGCACGTTGGCCCGGCGCGTGGCGCCGGTGCCGGTCCGGCTGGTCGACGAGCGGTTCACCACGGTCATCGCCCATGACGCGCTGCGGCAGAGCGGCAGCGACGGCCGGGCTCGCCGCCCTAGAGTGGACCAGGCAGCGGCCGCGCTGCTGCTTCAGGGAGCGCTGGACGCCGAGCGCTCAACGGGCCAGCCCGCGGGGGAACTGGTTGGCTCAGTGTCGGGAGGTACTACGTGACTGGCGACAGGCAGGAGGACTGGACGGCAGGGGAAAGGCCGCGCCGTCCGGGCCGGCACAGCCGCCCGCCGCAGGGCCACAGCGGGCCCGATCCTTTCGCCGCGCCCGTTCCGTACGCTCAGCCGGATGCCTATGCGCCGCCCGCTCCCGCGGCCGAGCCGGGTTCCTACACTCAGCCCAACCCCTACGGGCCGCCCGACTCCAGCGCCCCGACCGACCCGTCCTACCTGCCGCCGGCCCGCAGTGACTCCTACCCGGGAACCGGCTCCTACCCGGGAACCGGCTCCTACCCGGGAACCGGCTCCTACCCGGGAACCGGCTCCTACCCGGGAACCGGCTCCTACCCGGGTGCGGGATCGCTGCCTCCGGTGCGGCCGCGCCACGCGGAGCCACCGTCCCCGCTCGACCGGCCGGACCCGTACGGGTCCGCTTCCCCGGCCTACCCCGCGCAGCCGGACCGGCCCGGCCGTCCTGGGGGACGCGGCGGCGCGGGCAGCGGCGCCTACGGCCCGCCGGGGCGACCTGCGGACGAGGGCTACGGCCGCCCGGCTGCCCGCGACCCGCTGACCGGGCGCCCGGACCAGAACGGCCAGGGCGCGGGCGCTGGCGCTGGCGACCCGCTGACCGGCGGCCGTGACCGGAGCGGCTACCGGCCGGGCGATGGCGACCCGCTGGCGGGCGACCGGGGCCAGGGCGGTTACCCCGGCCCGGGCGCCGGTGACCCGCTGGCGGGCGGTCCCGGCCAGACCGCCTACGGCCCCCCGCCCGCCGGGGATCCGCTGGCCGGGCTGCCCGGCCAGAACGGCTACCGGCCGGGCGCGGGTGACCCGCTGGCTGGGCTGCCCGGCCAGAACGGCTACCGCTCGCCGCCCGCCGGTGACCCGCTGGGCGGGCTGCCCGGCCAGAACGGCTACGGACGGCCGGCTTCCTACGGCCCGCCCGGCCGCGACCCGTTCCGCTGGCAGCCGGAGGCGGACGCCGCCGCAGCGGAGAGCCTGGCCGCCCTGCCCGAGGTCCCCGCCGCCGCCGACCGCGGCCGCCCGCCGCCGGGTTACCGCGACTGGGACCAGGGGCCGGAGCCAGACTGGGACCGCGGCACCGGGCCCGTCGGCCCGGAGAACAGCGGCGCCGGGCATCAGCAGCCGGCCGGCGGCCAGCCCTGGCCGGAGCCGGAGAACGAGCCGGACGACTGGGACGACGAGGGCGCGTCACCGCATGCGGGGCTCATCCCCGGATTCGGGGGCAGCCGGGACCGCCCGGCGGGCCGGGGCCGCCGCCCGCGGCGGCGGGTCGGCCGCATGATCGCCCCGGTCCTCGCGCCCATCCTGGCCGTGGTGGTCCTGGTCGCGCTGGGCATGGCCGGCTATGACATCTACAAGAAGTTCCAGTCCGCCGACTACACTGGCGACGGATTCGGGCATGTCACGGTGCAGGTGCTGCCGGGCGACACCGCCATATCGCTGGCGCCGCGGCTGGTCAAGCTCGGCGTCGTGGCCAGCACCGATTCCTTCGTCGCCGCCGCCAAGGCCTCCGCCGACCCGGCGGGCCTGGAACCCGGCTTCTTCAGCCTGCACAAGCACATGAACTCGGCGCTGGCCTACAAGCTGCTGCTCGACCCGAGCTCGCGGATCCAGACCGTGGTCACGATCCCGGAAGGGCTGCGGATGACGCAGATCCTGGCCGCGCTCGCGGCCAGGTCCGGGCGCTCGGTCTCGCCCAGCGCGCTGGCCGCGGCCGCGAAGGACACCGCCGCGCTCGGCCTGCCCTCCTACGCCAACGGCAACCCGGAGGGCTACCTGTACCCGGCGACCTATGACTTCAACCCGGGCGCCAGCGGGCTGGCCATGCTGCAGACCATGGTGGCTCGGTTCAACCAGGAAGCGGCGAGCATCGGCCTGCCGGAGGCCGCCAAGGCGGCCCATCTGACCGAGGGCCAGGTCATCACCGTGGCGAGCATCCTGGAGGCCGAGGCGGGCAGCCCCAAGTACTATCCCGAGGTCGCCGAGGTGATCTACAACCGGCTGAACAGCGGCATGTTCCTCGGGCTGGACAGCACCGTGAACTACGCGCTGCACCGGACCGGGGTCAGCCTCACGACCACCCAGCTGCACGTGAACTCGCCGTACAACACCTTCATCCACAAGGGCCTGCCGCCCGGGCCGATCGACAGCCCGGGCAACACGGCCATCCAGGCTGCGTTGCATCCCGACCACGGGAACTTCCTCTACTTCGTGACCGTGAACCTGAAGACCGGGCTCACGCTGTTCACCAGCAGCGCCGCCCAGTTCCAGGTGTTCGAGGCCGAGTGCCAGAAGAACGGGGCATGCTGAGGCCATCCCGGTGAGAGCCGCCGTGCTCGGATCGCCGGTCAGCCATTCCCTGTCACCGGCGCTGCACCGGGCCGCGTACCGGGCGCTCGGGCTCGCGGGCTGGAGCTACCAGGCGATCGAGTGCGATGAGGCGGGGCTGCCTGCCGTGCTCGACGGCTGCGGGCCGGAATGGGCGGGCCTGTCGCTGACCATGCCGCTGAAGCGGGCGGTGCTGCCGCTCCTCGACGCGGCCGAGCCGCTGGTGACCGACGTCGGCGGGGCTAACACGGTCATCTTCGCCGCCGGGGCCCGGCACGGGCACAACACCGACGTCCCCGGCATGATCACCGCCCTGGCCGCGGCCGGCATCTCCGGCTCGGGGCCGGTGCTGATCCTGGGGGCCGGGGCCACCGCCTGCTCCGCGCTCGCCGCCGTCCGCGGGCTCGGCGCGGCCGAGGCCACGGCGGCGGTACGGGACCCGGCCCGCGCCGCCGGCCTGCTAGCCGCGGCCGAGAGGCTCGGCATGACCGTGCGGCTGGCCGATTTCGGCCGCGGCGAGCCCGTCGGCCGCTGGCACCTGCTGATCTCCACGGTCCCGGCCGGGGCGGCCGACATCTACGCGGAACGGATACTGCGCGGCGACCTCGTGCCCGCCGCGGTGCTCGACGTCCTCTACCACCCCTGGCCCACCCGCCTGGCCGACGCCGCCGACCGGACCGGGGCGGCCGTGGTCAGCGGCTTCGAACTGCTGGTGCACCAGGCGGCCCGGCAGGTGGAGCTGATGACCGCGCGGACCGGGCCGACGGCCGCGATGCGCCGGGCCGGGCTGGCCGAACTACGGCGGCGGGCGGAAGGCGGCGCAGGCGCCCCGTGACCCGGCCCGTGCGCCCCGGGCCCGCGGACGGAAGGTGACCCGGCCCGCGCGCCCCGGGCCCGCGGACGCCCGGTGACCCGGCCCGCGCGCCCCGGGGCGCCGCGGGATTACAAAGGGCCCGTAATGCGTTACGCTTGCCAGACGACAAGTCCGGCGCACCGCGTGCCGGACGTGCAAGCGGAGGACCACCACGGCCACCTCCCACCTGGCCAGCCCACCTGCTGGCGGGTAGCGCACCGGCAGGCTCGCCCGCCGGTGCGGCCGGGCGCACCGGAAGCGCCGCGCGCGACAGCCGCGGCGGTGACGGGCGTTACGTGGCGTGGCCCCGGGTCGGCCCGGGGCGGGGAGCGCCATGTCATGGTGGCCCCGCGTGCTCGCGGGGCCTTACGCATTTCCGGGCCCCGCGCAACGTCGCAGCCCGCACGCGGGGAGGTCCCGCGGCGGCGAGTGACACAGGAGGTCACATCAGCACTGAACCCCGTATCAACGAACGTATCCGCGTACCAGAAGTGCGTCTCGTCGGACCGAACGGCGAGCAGGTCGGCATAGTTGCGATCAACGACGCGCTGCGGCTGGCCCAGGAAGCAGACCTGGACCTGGTCGAAGTCGCGCCGACGGCCCGGCCGCCGGTCTGCAAACTGATGGACTACGGGAAGTTCAAATACGAGTCGGCGCTCAAGGCCCGGGAATCCCGCAAGCACCAGGCGCAGACCGTCATCAAGGAGATCAAGCTCCGGCCGAAGATCGACCCGCACGACTACGGCACCAAGAAGGGCCACGTCGAGCGGTTCCTGCGGGCGGGAGACAAGGTCAAGGTGACCATCATGTTCCGGGGGCGCGAGCAGTCCCGGCCGGACCTCGGCTACCGGCTGCTGCAGCGGCTGGCCGGCGACGTCGAGGAACTCGGGTTCGTCGAGTCCCAGCCGAAGCAGGACGGCCGGAACATGATCATGGTCATCGGGCCGCATAAGCGCAAGCCCGACTCCCGGGCCGAACGCGCCGCGCCCAGGCCGGGCGCGCGCGCGGCCAGCTCGGGGACCCGTCCGGTGCCGGCCCCGGCCCCGGCCCCGGCCAGCGAGCCCGGGCAGCCGGTGGCCGCGGCCGGGCCTACCGAGCGGGACGCGGCGGACGCGGCGACGGGGACCTGACCAGCCGGGCCGTCACGAGCCCGGCACGCCAGCACGCACGGGCCGACGGCACGTTAGCGTTAACAACTACGTGCCCGCGGCACGACGAGGAACGACAACGAGCACGGGCCGCCATCAGGCAGGAAGCAAAGCCTGGCCGGCGGCGCGCAGGAACGGAGACGACGGCGACATGCCGAAGATGAAGACACACAGCGGTGCCGGCAAGCGCTTCCGGCTGACCGGTACCGGGAAGGTCATGCGCCGCCGGGCCGACCGCGCCCACTACCTGGAGCACAAGCCGAGCACGCGCACGCGTCGCCTGAAGAACGAGGTGACGCTGGCGCCCGCCGACACGAAGAAGATCAAGAGGCTGCTGGGTAAGTGACCCGGCCCGCTTAAGGGAGTCGAAGCAATGGCACGCGTGAAGCGGGCGGTCAACGCCCACAAGAAGCGCCGGGTCGTCCTCGAGCGGGCAAGTGGCTACCGCGGCCAGCGATCCCGCCTGTACCGCAAGGCCAAGGAACAGAGCCTGCACTCGATGGCGTACGCCTACCGCGACCGCAAGGACCGCAAGGGAGCGTTCCGGCGGCTGTGGATTCAGCGCATCAACGCCGCGGCCCGCGCCGACGGCATGACCTACAACCGGTTCATCCAGGGGCTGAAGATCGCCGGCGTAGAGGTCGACCGCCGGATGCTGGCCGAGCTCGCGGTCAGCGACCCGCCCGCGTTCACCGCGCTGGTCGAGGTGGCCAGGAAGGCGCTGCCCCCGGACCTGGGCTCGTCGGCCGCCGACACCGCCGCCGCCTGAGCCCGGCGGTGCGGCGCCGTGACCGCGCCGAAGGCCGGGCCCCGGGCCGCCTGACGGCACGACCACGGGCCCGGGCGGCGGTGTGATCGCCGGGAGCGAGATCACCAGCGTCCGGTCGCCGCGGGTCAAGGCGGCGCGTCAGCTGGCCCGGCGCTCGGCCCGGCAGCGGACCCGCACGTTCCTGGCCGAGGGCCCGCAGGCGGTGCGCGAGGCGCTGGCCTGGCGCCCGCGTCCGGGCTGGCCGCCGGAGGCCGGCTCGCCCGCCCCGGCCGGCGAGCCGGAGGCGGGCGCGGTCACCGAGCTGTTCGTTACCGCGGCGGCCTGGTCCCGGCACCGGGAGCTGGCCGACGAGGCGGCCGCCCGGGGGGTCCCGGTGCACGCGGTCAGCGGTGAGGTGATGGCGGAACTCGCCCAGACCGTCACCCCGCAGGGCCTGCTCGCGGCCTGCCGGTTCGTCGACGGGCCGCTGGACCGGCTGACCGCGGTCACGCCCCGGCTCGTGGTGCTGCTGGCCAACGTGCGCGACCCGGGCAACGCGGGCACCGTGCTGCGCACGGCGGACGCGGTTGGGGCGGACGGGGTCGTGTTCTCCGACGCCTCGGTCGACCCCTACAACAGCAAGTGCGTGCGCGCGTCGGCGGGCAGCCTGTTCCACCTGCCGATCGTGGTCGGCTCCCCGCTCCGGCAGGCCGCCGGGGCGCTGCGCCGGGCCGGGCTGCAGGTCCTGGCCGCCGACGGCCGCGCGGAGCGGGAACTCGACCGGCTCGAGGCGGGCGGCGGGCTGCGGCGGCCCACGGCCTGGCTGTTCGGCAACGAGGCCTGGGGCCTGCCCCGGGACCTGCTGGAACTGGCCGACGAGGCGATCGCCGTGCCGATCTACGGCCGGGCGGAGAGCCTCAACCTGGCCGCCGCGGCGGCAGTCTGCCTGTACGCGTCCGCGCGGGCGCAGCGCCCGGAGGGCCGGGCGCAGACTTCCGCACCAGCGGGCTAAATCCTGCAACCGTTAGCATTCTTAGGGCATCTCGGGGTGCCGCGCAGTATTCCGGACGCGCTAGAGTCTGATCTGATCACGTTGCGTCATGACCAGCCCGGCCCGAGTTACCGCCGTCCGGGTGCGGACGCGGCCCTGCTGGCCTGCGGTTTCCCCCGACCCGGGCCGGCAGGCGGGCTAGCCACGGGGGAATTGTCAGCGAAACCAGGTCAGGCGGAGGCGGCGCGAGAGTGGACAGGTTCGGGCCGGGACGAGCGGCCGAGGCGGTGGACGGGATCCTCGCGCCCCCCGTGCCGCCGCCCGGCGCCGTCCGCGCGCCCGGCGGCGAGCCGGAGCCCGCCGACGGGCTAGCCGGGGGCGGGCTGATCTGCGCCGACGACCTGCCCGACGGCCTGGTGATCGCCGACGACCAGGGCCGGGTCACGGTGTTCAACCGGGCCGCCTCACGGCTCACCGGGATCGTCCCGGCGTCGGCAGTGGGCCGGGACGTGCGCGAGGTGCTCCCGCTCCGGGACGCCGAGGAGCGCTGCTGGTGGGCGCAGACGCAGCCCTACCACGGCCTGCGCACCCGGACCCGGCACCCCGAGCGCTCGCTGTACCTGCCGGACGGCACCGAGCTGCTGGTCAGCATGGGGTACGTGCGCGACCGGGGCAAGGGCCGCCCGCGCCAGCCGGGCCAGGTCCGCCGCCTGACGATCACGCTGCGGGGCACGCAGCAGCGCTCGCGGGCCGAGCGCAGCCGCGCCGACCTGGTCACCACCGTGGCCCACGAGCTGCGCTCGCCGCTGACCAGCGTCAAGGGCTTCACCGCCACGCTGCTGGCCAAGTGGCCCCGGTTCACCGACGACCAGAAGCTGGTCATGCTGGAGACGGTCAACGCCGACGCGGACCGGGTGACGCGGCTGATCACCGAGCTGCTCGACGTGTCCAGGATCGAGTCCGGCCGGATCGAGGTGCACCGCGAGCTCGTCGACATCCCGGAGCAGGTCACGAAGGTGATCGCGGGACGGGTCGCGGCCGGGGAGCCGGAGGACCGGTTCCGGCTCGTGGTCGCCGGCGAGCTGCCGGAGACCTGGCTGGACGCCGACAAGGTCTTCCAGATCCTGGCCAACCTCATCGAGAACGCCGTCCGGCACGGGGCTGGTACGGTAACCATCATGGTGCAGCCGGCCCGCGCGCAGGATGCTCCCGGCGTCGCGGTCTGCGTCCGCGACCAGGGGCAGGGCATCGCGCCCGAGCTCGCGCCGCGGGTGTTCCGCCAGTTCTGGCGGGTCAAGCGGCGGGGCGGCGCGGGTCTCGGCCTGTTCATCGTGAAGGGCCTGGTCGAGGCGCACGGCGGCACGATCGCCGTGCACCAGGCGCCGGGCGGCGGGGCCGAGTTCCGATTTACGATGCCCGCCGGCACGCCCGACTTCGGCTGACCGGCGGGCCCGCAGCGGCACCCGCGGCGTTGGGCGGCCGGCCCAGCGATCGCTGGGGCCCGGGACCGGCGCGACTGTGCGTTCGGGAAAGCATCGGTGATCTCAGGAGAGCAGCAAGGCCATGTCCGCACCGAATAAGAGCTATGACCCCGTGCCGGTGACGATGCTGTCCGAAGCCGAGGTGCAGCGCATGCTCGACGAGGCGCTGGCCGCCATCGACGGCGCCGCGACCCTCGACGAGCTGAAGGCCGCCCGGCTGGCGCACGCGGGCGACCGGGCGCCGGTCACCCTCGCCAACGCGGAGATCGGGGCGCTGCCGCCGGCCGCGCGAGCCGAGGCCGGCAAGCGCGTGGGCGCGGCGCGCGGCGCGATCCGGGCCGCGCTCGCCGCCCGGCAGGAGGTCCTGGAATCCCAGCGCGACGCCCGCGTGCTGGTCGATGAGGCCGCCGACGTCACGCTTCCGTGGGACCGGCGGCCGGCCGGCGCCCGTCACCCCGTGACCACCGTGGCCGAGCGGCTGACCGACGTGTTCGTCGCGATGGGCTACGAGGTGGCCGAGGGACCCGAGATCGAGGACGAGTGGTACAACTTCGACGCGCTGAACTTCCCGCCCGACCACCCGGCCCGGGAGCAGTACGACACGATGTTCGTGGCCGGGCCGGACGGCTCGCCCGCGTCGGGCGTGGTGCTGCGCACCCACACCTCGCCGGTGCAGATCCGGGCCATGCTGGCCCGTCCGCTGCCGCTGTACGTGGTCAGCCCCGGTAAGTGCTTCCGCACCGACACGTTGGACGCCACGCACAGCCCCGTTTTCCACCAGATCGAGGGGCTGGCCGTGGACGAGGGCCTGACCATGGCCGACCTGCGCGGGGCGATTACCGCGTTCGTCGACGCGATGTTCGGCGAGGGGCTGCGGACCCGGCTGCGCCCCGACTTCTTCCCGTTCACCGAGCCGTCCGCTGACGTGTCCATGGAGTGCCACGTGTGCCGGGGCGCGTCGACCAAGCCGGGCGCGGACCCGTGCCGGGTCTGCCGGTCGCAGGGCTGGATCGAGATCGCCGGCGCGGGCATGGTCAACCCGCGGGTGCTGATCGCCTGCGGCATCGACCCGGACCGCTACAGCGGCTTCGCGTTCGGGCTCGGGATCGAGCGCACGCTGATGATCCGGCACGGGGTTACCGACATCCGGGACACCGTCGAGGGCGACGTCCGGTTCAGCCGGGCGTTCGGGATGGAGGCGTGATGCGGGTCCCCCTCTCCTGGCTGCTCGAATACGCGGCCGTCGACCCGTCCACCGACCCCGCCGAGGTGGCGCGGCGGCTGACCGCGGCCGGCCTCGAGGTCGAGTCGGTGGAACCGGTCGGGCAGGAGGTCAGCGGCGTCATCGTGGCCGAGGTGACCGGCGTCGAGGAGCTGACCGGGTTCAAGAAGCCGATCAGGTACTGCGCGGTGGACACCGGCTCCGGCGAGGCGCACGTGATCTGCGGCGCGGCGAACTTCGCGGCCGGGGACCGGGTGCCGCTGGCCATGCCGGGCTCGGTGCTGCCCGGCGGGTTCGAGATCGGCGCCCGCCAGGCCTACGGCCGGACGTCCGAGGGGATGATCTGCTCGGCGGCCGAGCTCGGGATCGGGGACGACCATTCCGGGATCCTGGTGCTGCCGCCGGACGCCTCCCCGGCCCCCTCCCTTGGCGCGGACTTCGCCGCCTACGCGGGCCTGCGCGACCACGTGCTCGACATCAACGTCACCCCGGACAAGGGGTTCGCGCTGTCGGTGCGCGGCGTGGCGCGCGAGCTCGCGATCGCGTTCGGCGTGGCGTACACCGACCCGGCCGACTCCGGCCTGCCCGCCGGGGTGGACCAGGTTTCCGGCGAGGTGTACCCGGCCAGCATCGCCGACCCGACCGCGTGCGACCGGTTCGTGCTGCGCGAGGTGCGCGGGGCCGAGGTCACCCGGCCGACCCCGCTGCGGATGCGGGTCCGGCTGGCCCGCGCCGGGATGCGCAGCGTCTCCCTGGCCGTGGACATCACCAACTACCTCATGCTGGAGCTCGGCCAGCCGCTGCACGCGTTCGACCGGGCCCGGCTGTCCGGCCCGATCGTGGTCCGGCGGGCGCGCCCGGGCGAGCGGCTGGAGACCCTCGACCACGTGGTCCGCGAGCTGAACCCGGACGACATCCTGATCACCGACGCCTCGGGCCCGATCTCGATGGCCGGGACCATGGGCGGGCTGGCCACCGAGGTCAGCGAGGACTCGCGCGACCTGGTGCTGGAGGCGGCGCATTTCTCCGCGGACGGCACGGCCCGGATGAGCCGGCGGCACCGGCTGTTCTCCGAGGCCTCGGCCCGGTTCGAGCGCGGCGTGGACCGCGAGCTGCCGCTGCGGGCCTCGGCCAAGGCGGCCGTGATGCTGGCCGAGCTGGCCGGCGGTACGGTCGTGCCCGGCTGCACCCACGCGTCGGCCGAGGTGGAGGCGGTCACGGTGACGATGGCCGCCGACTACCCGGACCGGGTAGCCGGCATGACGTACGGCCGGGACACCGTGATCGCCCGGCTGCGCCAGGTGGGGTGTGAGATCGAGGCCGACGCCGACCCGGACCCGTACCCGGCCCCGGCTCCTGGTGACGGGGACGCGCCGCGGCTGGTGGTGTCTCCGCCGTCCTGGCGGCCCGACCTCACCGACCCGGCCGACCTGGCCGAGGAGGTCATCCGGCTCGAGGGCTACGAGAACATCCCGGTGCGGATGCCGCGGGCCACCGCGGGGCGCGGCCTGACCGCCCGGCAGCGGATGCGCCGCACGATCGGGCGCGCCCTGGCCGGGACCGGGTACGTGGAGGTGATCAGCAGCCCGTTCGGGTCGGCCGCGGACCACGACCGGATGCAGCTGCGCCCCGACGACGCGCGCCGCCGCGCGCCGCGGCTGGTCAACCCGATCCGGGACGAGGAGCCGCTGATGCGGACCACGCTGCTGCCCGGTCTGCTGCGGGTGCTCAGCCGCAACCTCGGCCGCGGGTTCGCCGACGTCGCCCTGTTCGAGCTGGGCCTGGTGTTCCAGAACCGGCCCGGCGGCCCGCTGGTCGCGCCGATCCCGCCCGTCGACCGCGCGCCCACCGCGGCCGAGCAGGCGGCGCTGCAGGCGGCGCTGCCGGACCAGCCGCTGCACCTGGGCGTGGTGCTGGCCGGCCATCGCGAGCTGCCCGGCTGGTGGGGCGCTGGCCGCGAGGCGGTGTTCGAGGACGCGATCGAGGCCGCGCGGCGCGTGCTCGGGGTGACCCGGGTGCCGTTCACGGTCCGCGCCGAGCAGCACGAGCCGTGGCATCCCGGCCGGTGCGCGGCGCTGTACGTGGCATCGGGCGAGGAGAATGGCGAGGGACCGGGAGGCGGGCGGGTGGCTGGTTACGCCGGCGAGCTGCACCCGCGGGTGGTGCAGGCGTTCGGGCTGCCGCCACGCACGTGCGCGGCCGAGCTCGACCTGTCGGTGATCGAGACCGCGGCCGACGGCCTCGGCCCGGTCCAGGCCCCGCCGGTGTCCGGCTACCCGGTCGCCACCCAGGACGTGGCGCTGATCGTCCCCGACCCGGTGCCGGCCGCTGACGTGGAGGCGGCGCTCGCCGCCGGGGCCGGGGCCGCCGCCACGGGCGACGGGCCGACGCTCGAGGAGATCCGCCTCTTCGACGTGTACACCGGGGAGCAGGCCGGCCCGGGGAGCAAGTCGCTGGCGTATACGCTGCGGTTCCGCGCCCTCGACCGCACGCTCACCGCCGAGGAGGTGACCGCGGCCAGGGACGCGGCGGTCGCCGAGGCGGCCCGGCGCACCGGGGCGGTGCTGCGCGGCGGCTCCTGAGGGGGCGCGGCGACGGGGGCGGTCAGGCCGGGCCGGGCCGGTCCAGGAAGCCGCCGACCAGGTCGAGGAACCGCTGCGGCTGCTCCAGGTGCGGCGAGTGCCCGCAGTCGGCCAGCACGTGCTCGTCGTAGCGCCCGCCCGCGGCGCGGTAGCGGTCCAGCACCGCGCGCATCTGGCCGACCATGGGCTGCGGCGGGTAGGCCAGCGGGCCGGGCCAGCCCGGCACCAGGCCGAGCAGGCCAAGCTGGCCGAGGTCGACCAGCGAGGCGTCGGACACGATCTGGTCGCTGTCGCCGCGCACCCACAGCACGTCCGGGCGCTCGGTGATCGCGGCGAAACCGGAGACGTCGCAGTAGCGCGGCGAGATCGCGTTGTTGACGCCCCGGGTGCCCGGCGCGGTGCCCGGCCAGTTCGGCGAGGGCTGCGCGTCCCCGGGGTAGAAGTCGTCGCCGGTGGCCATCTGCAGCATCGCGTCGACGAGTTCGTCCTCCAGGCCGGCCGGGAGGACGAACGGCGGCTTGCCGTACAGCGTGGTCAGCACGCGCCGCGGCGAGGCGAGGGACCCGCGGCCGCGGTCGCCCTCGGCGATCCGCCGCACCAGGTCGGGGTTGGCGGTGCCGCCGCCGGATCCGGCGAAGTCCGGCCAGCAGGCCGTGCCGTCGAGGTCGCGGGTGCCGCCGAAGCCGTACGGCGACATCGGGCTCTCCAGCACGATCGAGGCCACCGCCCCGGGGTGGTCGATCGCGTACTGCAGCACGACCCCGCCGCCGAGCGACCAGCCGAGCAGGTGCACCGGCTGCCCGGCCCGGACCAGGCCGCCCTCGGTGAGCAGCGCGTGCAGGTCGTCGGCATAATCGCGTAGCCCGCGCCGCGCGTCCACGGCGGCCCGCTCGGAAAGCCCGAACCCGCGCAGGTCAGGCGCGAGGACACGGCACCGCCGGGCCAGCACGCCCATGACCGGGGCGAAGAACCGGGCCGAGGAAACGTTGCCGTGCACCAGCACCAGCGCCGGGCCGTCGGACGGGCCGGCCGTGAGCACGTGGGTGCGCAGCCGGGAGGTGGGCACGTCGGTGTGATGGACCGCGACGGGCGTGCTGGGCATGACCGAGTCTCCCGTTCCGGTTAGGGATCATTTGACGGCATGATGTCAGCCCAAGTCTGGCCCGAGAGGAGCCGCCTCGTGACCGAACCCTCCCGATCGCTGGCCGGGCGCCAAGCCCTGGTGACCGGCGCCACGAGCGGTATTGGCGCTGCGCGCGCCCGGGTTCTCGACCCGGCCATGATCCGTTACCACGGACTTCTGTCGGCCATAGCGGCGGAGAACTGCCTGCTATAACGGATCAAGGCGGGCTGAGCCCTTACCTAGCTGGGATTGGGCAGGATCGCGAGGATCTCGCTCCCGCCGTCCACGCACCTGGAAGCCTGCCCGGTCCGCAGCACCACCGGCGTGGTGAATCCCTGGCAGGTCCAGCCCTGCACGTGCACCGGGGCGCCGCCGCCGGTCCCGGGTACCTGGCCGGACAAGATCGCCTTGGCGTACTCGCGCTCGACCGCCAGTGCCATGGAGCAGGACACCTGACCCTTGGCGACCTCGATGTTCACCGGAACGTTCGCGGCCGTGCGCGTGGTCCCGCAGGCCGTCATGGGGGCCGACGCGCTGGTGGCTTTCCCGCCGGCCGGCGAGGAGGCCGGTGAGCTGCAGCCGATCGCCGCGGTCAGCAGCAGCGCCGTGGCGGCCAGCCCGCACGCGGGTGCGGTCAGCCGCTCGCGGGCCGGAGCCCGCGGTCGGCGAACGCGCATGGCCGCCTCCTCTCTGCGACCCTCAATCATGCCCGCCGCCCGGCCGGGGGGCCCAAGCTGGCGTCCGCTGGGGCCCAAGCTGGTGCCCGGCTGGGGCCAAGCCGGCGCCCGGCCGGGGCCCGAGCGGCCCGCGCTTCCCGGGCGCCGCAGGGGATCCAGCCGAGTTACCGCGGGGATTCAGGAGGGTGCGCCCGTTAGACTCCCGGCGCCGCGCTTTGGTTCCCGCGCGCCCGCCGTCCACGATGCCCGGCGTAGCCCGCTGGCCGGCCCGGTCCCTTGCCGTCCAGGATGCCGGGCGTAGCCCGCTGGCCGGCCCGGTCCCCTTGCCGTCCAGGATGCCGGGCGCAGCTCGCTGGCCCGCCCGGTCCCGCGCCAGCCCGCCGCCTTGATGTTTGCATAGTCACTCATTCAATTGCATAATAATTCAGTTCCGGGAAACGAGCACGGGTCGGTGATGCATGGGTGCGCGAGTGGCGGTGGCGGGCGGCAGCGGCTACGCGGGGGGTGAGCTGCTGCGGCTGCTGGCCGGTCATCCGGACCTGGAGCTAGGCCCGGTGACCGCGGAGAGCAACGCGGGCCGGCCGATCGCCGAGGTGCACCCCCACCTGGCCGGCGTGCCGTCACTGGGCGGGCGCTGCTTCGACGCCGCGGACAGCGTGACGCAGGCGGGGTGCGACCTCGCCTTCCTCGCCCTGCCTGCGGGACACTCCGCCCCGGTGGCCGCCGGGCTTGGCCAGGCCGCCAGGATCGTCGACCTCGGGCCCGACTTCCGGCTCGCCGACGCCGCCGCCTGGGCCCGGCACTACCCGGTGCCGCACGCGGGCCGCTGGACCACGGGCCTGCCCGAACTGCCCGGCGCCCGGGAGCGGATCCGGGCCGCGACGCGGGTGGCGGTGCCCGGCTGCTACGCGACGGCGGCCATTGTCGCGCTCGCCCCGCTGCTGGCCGCGGGCCTGGCCGAGCCGGAGGACATCGTGATCGTCGCGGCCTCGGGCACCTCCGGCGCCGGGCGGGCGCTGCGGGCGGACCTGCTGGCCAGCGAGGTGATGGGCGCGGTCTCGGCGTACCAGGCGGGCGGGACGCACCGGCACACCCCGGAGATCGAGCAGGCGCTCGGCGAGGCCGCCGCGCGGGAGGGCGTAACGGCCAGCTTCACCCCGGTCCTGGCGCCGATGCCGCGCGGGATCCTCGCCACCTGCACGGCCCGCCTGACCCGGGCGGCGGGCCCGCCCGGCGCGCCGGACCCGGGCCCGGTCACTGCGCGGCTGCGTGAGGCGCTGGCCGGGGCCTACGCCGGCGAGCCGTTCATCTGCCTGCTGCCCGAGGGCCGCTGGCCCACGACCGCGGCCGTGGCCGGCTCCAACGGCGTGCACCTGCAGGCCGCGGCCGACCTGCGGACCGGCCGGGCCACCGTGGTCGCGGCCATCGACAACCTCGGCAAGGGCGCGGCCGGCCAGGCCCTGCAGAACGCCAACCTCATGCTCGGCCTGCCGGAGACGGCCGGCCTTTCCGCCGCCGGAGTGTCCCCATGAGCGTCACCTCAGCCGCCGGGTTCCTGGCGGCAGGCGTCACCGCCGGAATCAAGGAGTCCGGGCTGCCCGACCTGGCCGTGGTCATCAACGACGGGCCGTCCGACGCGGCCGCCGGGGTGTTCACCGCCAACCGGGTCAAGGCGGCCCCGGTGGTGTGGACCCAGCAGGTCGTCCGGGGCGGCCGGGTCCGCGCGGTCGTGCTCAACTCGGGCGGCGCCAACGCCTGCACCGGGCCGGACGGGTTCGCCGACACCCACCACACCGCCGAGCGGCTGGCGGGCGCGCTGGCCGCGTCCGCCGGGGAGATCGCGGTCTGCTCGACCGGCCTGATCGGGGAGCGGCTGCCCATGGCCCGGCTGCTGTCCGGCGTCGACGCCGCGGTCAAGGCCGCGTCGGCCGACGGCGGCGACGCGGCCGCGGACGCGATCAGGACGACCGACACGGTCCTGAAGACGTGCCAGGTGCCCGGGCCCGGCTACGCGATCGGCGGCATGGGCAAGGGGGCGGCCATGCTCGCCCCGGCGCTCGCGACCATGCTCGTGGTGCTCACCACCGACGCCGACCTGCCCGCGGACGGCCTGGACGCCGCGCTGCGGCAGGCCGTCGGCGTCACGTTCGACCGGCTGGACACCGACGGCTGCATGTCCACCAACGACACGGTCCTGCTCCTGGCCAGCGGCGCGTCCGGCGTCCGGCCCGACCCGGCGGAGTTCGCCGCGCGGCTCACCGAGGGCTGCGCCAGCCTGGCCCGCCAGATGCAGCTCGACGCCGAGGGCGCGAGCAAGGCCATCGACATCGAGGTGACCGGCGCGGCCAGCGCCGACGACGCGGTCGCGGTCGGGCGCGCCGTCGCCCGGTGCGGCCTGCTCAAGTGCGCCATCGCCGGCGAGGACCCGAACTGGGGCCGCGTGCTGGCCGCCGTGGGCACCACGGCCGCCGTGTTCGAGCCCGACCGGCTCGGCGTGGCCATCAACGGCGTCTGGGTGTGCCGGAACGGCTACGCGGCGCAGGACCGCTCGGGTGTCGACCTGAGCCCGAGGGACGTCATCATCACGATCGACCTGTCGGCCGGCTCGCACTCGGCCACGATCCGGACCACCGACCTGACCGAGCAGTACGTGCACGAGAACTCGGCGTACTCGACATGACGGCGATGACCGACAGCGCGACCGGCGCACTGGCCAAGGCGGCGACGCTGATCGAGGCGCTGCCCTGGCTGGAGCGCTTCCACGGCGCGACCGTCGTGATCAAGTTCGGCGGGCACGCGATGGCCGACGAGGACCTCTGCTTCGCGTTCGCGCAGGACGTGGTGTTCCTGCGGTACGCGGGCCTGCGCCCGGTGGTGGTGCACGGCGGGGGGCCGCAGATCAGCGAGCACCTCGGCCGGCTGGGCATCCCGAGCACGTTCGCCGCGGGCCTGCGGGTGACCACGCCGGAGACGATGGGCGTGGTCCGGATGGTGCTCACCGGGCAGGTGAACCGGGACCTGGTCGGCCTGATCAACCGGCACGGGCCGTTCGCCATCGGGATGTCCGGGGAGGACGCCAACCTGCTCACCGCGTCCCGCGCTCAGGCGACGGTGGACGGGACCCCGGTCGACCTGGGCCAGGTCGGCGAGATCCACACCGTCGACCCCGGCGCGGTCCGGGCCCTGATCGCCGACGGCCGGATACCGGTGATCTCGAGCGTGGCCCGGGGCGCGAACGGCGAGATCTACAACGTGAACGCCGACACCGCGGCCGCCGCGGTCGCGGTGTCGCTGGGCGCCGCGAAGCTGGTGCTGCTGACCGACGTGGCCGGCCTGTACGCGCACTGGCCGCCGCCGGGGTCCGCCGCGGCCGGGGCGGACGACCTCGAGGCCACCGCCGACCGCCCGGGCGAGGTGATCAGCCAGCTGGCCGCGACCGCGCTGGCCGCGATGCTGCCCGGCCTGGACGGCGGGATGATCCCCAAGATGGAAGCCTGCCTGACCGCGGTGCGCGGCGGCGTCCCCCGCGCGCACGTACTCGACGGCCGGCTGCCGCACGCGGTCCTGCTCGAGATATTCACCGATTCGGGGATCGGCACCATGGTGGTGCCGGACGGAGCCGGAACGTGACCCGGCCATCGCCCCGCCCCGCACCATCCCCTCACTCAACCCGCCCGGGAGGCACCGCATGAGCGCGACGGAAGAACTGCAGGACCGGTATGCCGCCGCGATCATGCTGACCTACGGCCTGCCGCCGGTGGCGCTGTCGCACGGCAGCGGGTGCGTGGTGTGGGACGTGGACGGCCGCTCCTACCTGGACCTGGTCGCCGGGGTGGCGGTCAGCGCGCTGGGCCACGCGCACCCCAGGATCGTGGCGGCCGTGACCGAGCAGGCCGGGCGCCTGGTGCACGCGTCCAACTTCTACCTGCACGAGCCGCAGGTCCGGCTGGCCGAGCGGATCGTCGGCCTGCTGGGCGTGGACGGCCGGGTGTTCTTCGCCAACTCCGGCGCGGAGGCCAACGAGGCCGCGATCAAGCTGGTCCGGCGCCGCCAGGGCAGCGCCCGGCCGGTCTTCGTCGCGGCTGAGCATTCGTTCCACGGCCGGACCATGGGCGCCCTCGGCCTGACCGGCAAGGCCTCGATCAGGGAGCCGTTCGCGCCGTTCGGCATCGACGTCCGGTTCGTGCCCTACGGCGACTCCGCGGCCCTGCGCGCCGCGGTGGGGCCCGACTGCGCCGCCGTCTTCCTCGAGCCGACCCAGGGGGAGGGGGGCGTGATCCCGCCTCCCGAGGGCTACCTGCGCGACGCCCGCGCGGCCTGCGACTCCGCCGGGGCGCTGCTGGTGCTCGACGAGGTGCAAAGCGGGGTGGGACGGACCGGCGCCTGGTTCGCGCACCAGCGCGAGGGGGTCATCCCCGACGTCATCACGCTCGCGAAGGGGCTCGGCGGCGGCCTGCCCATCGGCGCCTGCGTGGGCATCGGCGACTGCGGCGCCGCGCTCGGCAAGGGCGATCACGGGAGCACCTTCGGCGGCAACCCGATCGCCTGCGCGGCGGCCCTGGCCGTCCTGGACACGATCGAGCGCGAGGGCCTGCTGAAGAACGTGACCGAGGTCGGCGGCCGGCTGGCCGCCGGGATCGAGGCCATCGATCACCCTCTGGTCACCGGGGTGCGCGGCAGCGGGCTGTGGCGGGCGGTCGCGCTCGCCGCCCCTGCGGCGCCCGCGGTGGAGGCCGCGGCGCGGCGGGCCGGCTTCCTGGTCAACGCCGTGCAGCCGGACGCGATCCGGCTGGCGCCGCCGCTCATCCTCACCGCCGAGCAGGCCGGCTCGTTCACCGCCGAACTGCCCGCGATCCTCGAGTCGGCCAGCGTGCTGGCCGGGCAGGGGGCGTGATGGAAGCTGGCGCCGTGGCCGGATCTGAGGGCGGCGGACCGCCGCCGGCGGGCGGCAAGCCCCGGCACTTCCTGCGCGACGATGACCTGTCGGCGGCCGAGCAGGCCGAGGTGCTCGACCTCGCCGACGGGATGAAGGCGGACCGGTTCGGCTACCGCCCGCTGGAGGGCCCGCGGGCCGTCGCGGTGCTGTTCGACAAGCCCTCGCTGCGGACCCGGGTGTCGTTCGCGGTCGGCATCGCCGAACTCGGCGGCTACCCGCTGGTGGTCGACGCGCAGGGCACGCACTTCGGCCGGGGCGAGACGGTGGAGGACGCCACGCGGGTGCTGGGCCGCCAGGTGGCGGCCATCGCCTGGCGGACGTTCGGCCAGGACCGGGTCGAGGCCATGGCGTCGGTCAGCCCGGTGCCGGTCATCAACGCGCTCACCGATGCCTTCCACCCTTGCCAGGTGCTGGCCGACCTGCAGACGGTCCGCGCCGCCCGCGGCCGCCTGGCCGGGCTGACGCTGGCCTTCCTCGGCGACGGCTCCAGCAACATGACGCACTCCTACCTGCTCGGCGGGGCCACTGCCGGGATGCACGTGCGGATCGCCGCGCCCGAGCCGTACCGGCCGGCCCCGGCCATCCTGGCCGCCGCCGCCCGGATCGCCAGCCAGACCGGCGGCAGCGTCGAGATCCTGGCCGACCCGAAGGCGGCCTGTGACGGCGCCGACGTGCTGGCCACCGACGTGTGGGCCTCCATGGGCCAGGAGGACCAGGCGGCGCAGCGGCTGGCCGCGCTCGGCTCCTACCGCCTGGACGAAGCGAAGCTGGCCCTGGCCGGGCCCGGCGCCCTGGTGCTGCACTGCCTGCCCGCCCACCGCGGCCAGGAGATCACCGACGCGGTGCTCGACGGGCCCGCCAGCGCGGTCTGGGATGAGGCGGAGAACCGCCTGGCACGCCCAGAAGGCGCTGCTGGCCTGGCTGCTGGAGCGGGCCCGCGGTTGACGGAGGAAGCCCCGCGGTAGCAAGAAGCCCCGGTTGAAGGGAAACGCAGTGACGACTGAAGGAAGCACAGTGACGACGGTCAGCCCGGCCACCAAGACCGCCCGGCACGCCCAGATCGCCGCGATCCTGACCCATCCCGGCCGGCCGGTCCGCTCCCAGGAGGAACTCGCTGAGCGGCTCGCCCAGCGCGGCGTGCGGGTCACCCAGGCCACGCTCTCCCGCGACCTGGAGGAACTCGGCGCGGTGCGGCTGCGCGCCACCGACGGCAGCCTGGTCTACGCGCTGCCGGGTGAGGCAGGCGGCCCGGGCTCGATGCCCGGGGGGCTGGCCGAGGCGCCCGCCCGGCCGCCCGCGGACCTGGCCGTCGAGCCCTCGGCCCGGCTGGCCCGGGTCGCGGCCGAACTGCTGGTCGCGGCCGAGGCGAGCGCCAACCTGGTCGTGCTGCGGACCCCGGCCGGGGCGGCGCAGTTCCTGGCCTCGGTGATCGACCACTCGGCCTGGCCGTCCATCCTCGGCACGGTGGCCGGCGACGACACGGTGCTGGTCATCGCGCGCGACCCGGCGGGCGGGGAAGACCTGGCGCGCGCACTGCTGCGGCTCGCCGACCGGCGCGGACACTCAGAAAGGTGAAAATCAGATGACAGAACGCATAGTTCTCGCCTACTCGGGCGGCCTCGACACCTCGGTGGCCATCGGCTGGCTCGCCGAGCGGACCGGCGCCGAGGTCATCGCGCTGGCCGTGGACGTCGGCCAGGGCGGCGAGGACCTGGGCACGATCCGGGACCGGGCCCTGGCCTGCGGCGCGGCCGACGCCGAGGTCGCCGACGTGCGGGCCGAGTTCGCGGCCGAGTACTGCATGCCCGCGCTGCGGGCCAACGCCCTGTACATGGACCGGTACCCGCTGGTGTCCGCGCTGTCCCGGCCGCTGATCGCCAGGCACCTGGCCCGGGTGGCGCGCGAGCGCGGGGCCGGCATGGTCGCCCACGGCTGCACCGGCAAGGGCAACGACCAGGTGCGGTTCGAGGTCGGCCTGGCCAGTCTCGCCCCGGAGGTGAGCGTGCTGGCCCCGGTCCGGGACTCGGGGATGACCAGGGACAAGGCGATCGCCTTCGCCGAGGAGAAGGGGCTGCCGATCAGCGTCACCTCGCGCTCGCCGTACTCGATCGACCAGAACCTGTGGGGCCGCAGCTGCGAGACCGGGCACCTGGAGGACATCTGGGAGGCGCCGCACGACGACGTCTGGGGCTACACCAGCGATCCCGGCCTGCCGCGGGAGCCGGACGAGGTCGTGATCTCGTTCGCGGACGGGATCCCGGTGGCACTGGACGGGCGGCCGCTGAGCCCGCTGCAGGTCATCACCGAGCTGAACGCGCTGGCCGGGGCGCACGGCGTCGGCCGGATTGACATGGTCGAGGACCGGCTGGTCGGGATCAAGAGCCGGGAGATCTACGAGGCGCCGGGAGCGATCACCCTGATCGCCGCGCACCAGGAGCTGGAGAGCGTGTGCCTGGAGCGGGACCTGGCCCGGTTCAAGCGGCAGGCCGAGCAGCGCTGGACCGAGCTCGTCTACGACGGGCTGTGGTTCTCGCCGCTGCGGCAGTCGCTTGAGGCCTTCATGGCCGCCGCCTCGCAGCACGTCAGCGGGGAGGTCAGGGTCCGGCTCCACGGCGGCCGCGCGGTCGTGACCGGGCGGCGCAGCCCGGCCGCGCTCTATGACTACGCGCTGGCCACCTACGACACCGGCGACATGTTCGACCAGCGCCTGGCCAAGGGGTTCGTCGAGCTGTGGGGCCTGCCCAGCAAGATCGCCGCGGACCGGGACAGGAAGGTGGCCGGCTGACGATCCCGGACGGAGCCGGCACCGCGGCCGCGGCTGACCCCGGGCCCGGCACCGCGGCCCCGGCCGCGCGCTAGCCCCGCGCCGGCACCACGCGGCCCCGGCCCGGCCCTAGCCCGGCCGCCCGCGCCGGCACCGCCGCCCCGGCCGGCCCGCCGCCCCGGCCGCCCCATGATCGCGGCGGGTCTAGCATTGCTCTCCGGGCGGTACTCACGCGATCAATGACGCCGAGGGGAGGGCCGTGGCCGAGGACGAAGGCGCGCCGCCGATCCGGCTCTGGGGCGGCCGGTTCGAGTCAGGCCCGGCCGAGGCCTTGGCCCGGCTGTCGGTCAGCGTCCAGTTCGACTGGCGGCTCGCCGCCTACGACCTGCTGGCCTCCCGCGCCCACGCCCGCGTGCTGCGCCAGGCCGGCCTGCTCGACGAGGCCGAACTGACCAGGATGCTGGCCGCGCTGGACGACCTGGGCGAGGCCTGCCGGCAGGGGCGGTTCCGCCCGTCCGCCGCCGACGAGGACGTGCACACCGCGCTGGAACGCGGCCTGCTGGAGCGGATCGGCTCGCTGGCCGGCAAGCTGCGGGCCGGCCGCAGCCGTAACGACCAGATCGCCACCGACCTGCGCCTGTACCTGCGCGATCACGCCCGCCTGGTCGTGTCGCGGCTGGCCGAGCTGGAGACGGCGCTGGCGGACCAGGCGCAGCGGCACCTGGGCACGCCCGCGCCGGGGATGACGCACCTGCAGCACGCCCAGCCGGTGCTGCTGGCCCACTGGCTGCTCGCGCACGTCCAGTCCTTCGCCCGCGACGCGGGCCGGCTCCGGGACTGGGACCGGCGGGCGGCGGTCTGCCCGCTCGGGGCCGGGGCCCTGGCCGGGTCGTCGCTGCCGCTCGATCCGGGGGCCGTCGCCGCCGAGCTGGGCTTCGCCTCCGCGTTCGGCAACTCGATCGACGCGGTCAGCGACCGGGACTTCGCCGCCGAGTTCTGCTTCGCCGCGGCGCTGCTCGGCGTGCACCTGTCCCGGCTCGGTGAGGAGATCGTGCTCTGGTCGTCGCACGAGTTCGGCTGGGCCGAGATCGACGACGCCTACGCGACCGGGTCGTCGATCATGCCGCAGAAGAAGAACCCGGACGTGGCCGAGCTGGCCCGCGGCAAGGCCGGCCGGCTCATCGGCGGGCTGACCGGGCTGCTGACCACGCTCAAGGGCCTGCCGCTGGCCTACGACCGGGACCTGCAGGAGGACAAGGAGCCGGTCTTCGACGCCGTGGACACGCTGCTGCTGGTGCTGCCGGCCATGGCCGGGCTCGTGGCCACTGTCCGGTTCAACTCGGAGCGGATCGCCGCCGGGGCCGCCGCGGGCTACGCCCTGGCCACCGACCTGGCCGAGCTGCTGGTCCGCCGGGGCGTGCCGTTCCGCGAGGCGCACGAGGTGGTGGGTCATCTCGTCGTCTGGTGCCAGGTGCACGACTGCGAGCTGGCCGATGTCAGCGACGCCGACCTGGCCCGGGTCTCGCCGCAGCTCACCCCGGACGTGCGGGAGGTGCTGACCGTGCCAGGGGCGCTGGCCGCGCGGCAGGGACCGGGCGGCACCGCCCCGGCCCGCGTGGCCGAGCAGCTGGCCGAGCTGCGCGCGGCCGTGGAGCAGCAGGCCGCCTGGGCCGCGGGCTGACCGCCCCGGAAGGTCAGTTGCTCACGCACCCCGGGCACTGCGGCCGGCCGGGTGCCTGGCCGCTAGCCTCCTGGGTGTGGTGCGCCCGCCCGGAACCCAGCTGATCGCGAGAGAGTTCTTTGCCCGGCCGTCGATGCAGGTGGCCCCGGACCTGCTGGGCTGCGTGCTCACGCACGAGACCGCCGACGGCCTGGTCGCGGTGGCCCTGGCTGAGGTCGAGGCCTATGACGGCCAAAACGATCCCGCCTCGCACGCGTTCCGCGGCCGGACCGCACGCAACGCGGTGATGTTCGGCCCGCCCGGGCACGCCTACGTGTACTTCACCTACGGCATGCACTTTTGCGTGAACCTGGTCTGCCATCGGGACGGTGATGCCTCGGCGGTGCTGCTGCGGGCGGGCCGGGTGATCGACGGGCGGCCGCTGGCGCTGGCGCGCCGCTCCGGCGCGCTCGCGGGGACCGGGGCCGCCGGGCGGCGGGGCCCGCGCCGCGCCGCGGTGCGGGAGCTGGACCTGGCCCGAGGGCCGGCCCGGCTGTGCGAGGCGCTCGGCATCGACCGCGCCCAGGACGGCGCCGACCTGTGCGATCCGGCCTCGCGGCTGCGGATATCCGGGCCGCGCGCCGTCGTGCCCGCCGCCGGCATCAGCCACGGGCCGAGGGTGGGGGTGAGCCACGCGGCCGAGGTGGAGTGGCGGTTCTGGGTCACTGGCGACCCGGCCGTCTCCCCGTACCGCCCGTACGCTCCGCGGCGTTCGGGCCGGGCCGTCACCGCCGAGGTTCCGCCGTCGCCGCCGCGTCCTGGAGCACCTGGGCGATAGCGTGACGCGGCAGCGCCATCAACGGGTCGTCGAGCACATCCGGCTGGCGCGCCGCCTGCCCGATCGCGGCCCGGGCCTCGCGCTTGGTGAGCTGGCTGCCGTCGCGTTCCCGCTGGGCCTCGATCAGTCCCTCGCGCCACACGTTGCCGACCTTGCCGTGCGCCCGCCGCAGCAGCCGCCGGGCGAGCCGGCCCGCTGAGGTCAGGGCGTCGGCGCCGGCCGTCTCGGCGACGACGATCGCGTGCCTGTCGTCGGGCTGGCCGCGCAGGAACCGCAGCGCGTACTTCGGGCGGAGCAGGTCGGCCAGGGCCCGCTGGGCCGCCTGGCTGCGCGCGTCCGGGTGGTCGGCGGGGACCAGTACGGCCACGCGGTCGGCATTGGCCGCCAGCAGCACCCGCAGCAGCCACGGACCCGGGTCGCCGGACAGGTCCGCCGCCAGGGCGAACGGATCCCGCCCGGCCAGGCCAGGCGGGATGCCGCCGGCGAGCAGCGTCTCGAGCCGGAGCCGGGCCGCGCTTCCCCCGGCTCCCTCGGCCCCTTCAACCGTGCGCCAGCCATCGCCAGCCAGGATCCTGATCGGGAACCCCGCGCCCGCGGTCTCGCGGATGACGGCGGGCGGCACCACGCCGCCGGGGGCGGTGCCCTGCTCCGGGCGGGAGGCGGTGCCCTGCTCCGGGCGGGAGGCGGTGCCCTGCTCCAGCGCGTGCGTCCCGCGCGTGTAGATGTTGGTGCCCACGGCGGCGGCGAACCGGTCCGCCGCCCGCCAGGCGCGCGTGGTCGGCCGCCATACGTACAGGTCGCTCGCGCTGCCGACCGCCTGCGCGCCCGCGTAGCGGTTGAACGCGGGCAGCACCGCCTCGTAGGCCAGGCCGAGCCGGTGCGCGACGGACTGGACCTGATACCCGAGCGTCGGATGACGCTCGCTGTACCCGTAGGCGACAATCAACCGGCCGTTGTCCCGGTTGGCCAGGCCCTGGAGCCCGCGGGCGGCGAACAGCCCCACTCCGTCCGGGGTGTAGGGCGGATCGGTGAAGACCAGATCGGCGCAGGAGACCGCGGGCGCTGGCAGGCCGAACCGCAGGTCGCCCGCGAAACACCGGACGCTCAGGCCCAGTTCCCCGGCGCGGGAGTCGATGTACTCCAGCGTGCCCTCGTCGACGTCGACGACCACCACCGCCGCGTCCGGGCTGACCTGGCCCACGGCCAGGGAAGTCAGATCGTGGTCGCCGAGGCAGAGCAGCACGGCGCCGGCCAGGTCGTAGGTGCTGTCGAGCCACAGCGCCCGGCGGACCACGGTCTCGGGGGTGGCCGGGACGTGATCGAGGTCCGACAAGGCAGGCGGCGCCCCGGCGATCAGCTCGGCGAGGCTCGCCACGGCTGGTGCGGCGCCGGCGACCCGTTCCGCGAGCGGGTCGGCCAGCTCGGTGCGCCGCAGCTCGGCATAGCCGATCTGCACCCGGTAGCCCGGGACCTTCTCCGGCATGATCGCCACCGCGGCGCCGTCGTGCACCAGGTCGCCGGCGATCGCGGCGAGCACCGCCTCGACCGTCGCCCGGGGCAGGGCGGACTGCCGCACCAGCGCGGCGAGGTCGCGCGGTTCCTCGGTGAGCCGGGCAACGAGACCGCGCAGGCGCCTGGTCGCGGGCCGCTGCCGGGCTATCAGGTCCGCCAGCGCCGCTGCGCCGGGCGCGGGGGCCGGGCCGGGGGCGGGCGGTCCGGGCGGGGCCGGCGCCGGACCCGGGGCGGGCGGGGTGGTCATGGCGTGATTGTCGCAGCCGGGGCCGGCCGCAGGCGTGGACCCGGTGAGCCGCGCCGGGCCGGCGGGCGGCAAACCGATTTCCGGTCCGCTGCCCGGGGTGGGACGATGCCTCGGTGACCGACATCATCGACGAGCTCCGGTGGCGCGGCCTGATCGCCGTGCACACCGACCTGGATGACCTGCGCAAGGCCCTGGACGCGGGTTCTGTGACGTTTTACGGCGGGTTCGACCCGACGGCACCGGGCATGCACATCGGGAACCTGGTCCTGATCCTGACCATGCGCCGTCTCCAGCTGGCCGGGCACCGGCCCATCGGCCTGGTCGGCGGCGCCACGGGCCTGATCGGGGATCCGAGCGGCAAGTCGGCTGAGCGGGTGCTCAACGCGCGTGAGCTGGTCGCGGGCTGGGCCGACC
Source organism: uncultured Actinomycetota bacterium (assembly GCA_963749145.1). Taxonomy (GTDB): domain Bacteria; phylum Actinomycetota; class Actinomycetes; order Streptosporangiales; family Streptosporangiaceae; genus JASHPR01. The sequence continues at coordinate 741,602 of CAVVLN010000001.1, forward strand.
GGTTCCGCGTCGAGCTGAGCCGGTTCCTTGACTTCGGGCCCGGCCCGGCCAGCGCGATGCTGGTGAGCAACCTGGAGTGGACCGGCGAGCTGTCCGCGCTGGATTTCCTGCGGGACATCGGGAAGCACTTCCCGGTCAACCAGATGCTGAGCCGGGAGGTGGTCAAGGCCAGGCTCGAGGCTGGCGGCATCACCTACACCGAGTTCAGCTACCAGGTTCTGCAGGCCAACGACTTCCTGGAACTGCACCAGCGGTACGACTGCGCGCTCCAGCTCGGCGGCAGCGACCAGTGGGGGAACCTGGTGTCGGGCGTGGACCTGATCAGGCGGGTGACCGGCAACACCGTGCACGCCCTGGCCACGCCACTGATCACCAAGCCGGACGGCACGAAGTACGGGAAGACCGAGAGCGACGCGGTCTGGCTCAGCGAGGACCTGATGAGCCCCTACGCGTTCTACCAGTTCTGGATTAACCGGACCGACGCCGAGGTTCCCGGGCTGCTGCGAGTCTTCACGTTCCGCAGCCGCGCGGAGATCGAGGAACTGGAGCGGGATACCGCCGAGCGGCCCGCGGCCCGCGCGGCGCAGCGGGCGCTCGCCGACGATGTCACGACGCTGGTGCACGGCGCGGAGGAGCACGCCAAGGTGGTGGCCGCCAGCCGGGCGCTGTTCGGCCAGGGAGACCTGCGCGAGCTGGACTCCCGCACGCTGGCGGCGGCGCTGGCTGAGGTGCCGTCGGTGACGCTGGAGGTCGGCGACGCGCATTCCGGCCTGCCCCAGGTCGCCGACCTGATGGACGCGGCCGGGCTCGCGCCGAGCAAGTCGGCGGCGCGGCGGGCCATCGCCGAAGGCGGCGCCTACCTGAACAATGCCAGGGTGACCGCCGAGGACGCGGCCCCG
>CAVVLN010000001.1:747500-1648696 GCA_963749145.1 uncultured Actinomycetota bacterium
GCACGCGACGCGGGCAGATCCTTCGGGACGAGTTCGCTGAGCCTGCGACCCAGACCGGTAGTAGGCAAACCGAAGGGGTGACGCAGAAGGGTAGCTCTACCGGGCGATGGTTGTTCCCGGGGTAAGGGTGTAGGGCGGTGCGTAGGCAAATCCGCGCACCACACAGCCTGAGACCTGACGCCGAGCTGATTTAGGCGAAGTGAGTAATCCCATGCTGCCAAGAAAAGCCTCGCGGTGAGTGTCTTTGCGGCCCGTACCCTAAACCGACTCAGGTGGTCAGGTAGAGAATACCAAGGCGATCGGGTGAACCGTGGTTAAGGAACTAGGCAAATTATCTCCGTAACTTTGGGAGAAGGAGAGCCGCGTCCGGTGATGAGATTCACTCTCTGAGCTGGATGCGGTCGCAGATACCAGGGGAAAGCGACTGTTTACTAAAAACACAGGTCCGTGCAAAGTCGCAAGACGACGTATACGGACTGACGCCTGCCCGGTGCTGGAACGTTAAGGGGAGGGGTTAGTGGCCTTCGGGTTGCGAAGCTCTGAACTTAAGCGCCAGTAAACGGCGGTGGTAACTATAACCATCCTAAGGTAGCGAAATTCCTTGTCGGGTAAGTTCCGACCTGCACGAATGGCGTAACGACTTTCCCACTGTCTCAACCACGGACCCGGCGAAATTGCACTACGAGTAAAGATGCTCGTTACGCGCAGCAGGACGGAAAGACCCCGGGACCTTCACTGCAGCTTGACATTGGCGTTTGGGGCGTCTTGTGTAGGATAGGTGGGAGACTGTGAAGCAGAGACGCTAGTCTCTGTGGAGTCAACGGTGAAATACCACTCTGGTCGTTCTGGATGTCTAACCTAGGTCCGTGATCCGGATCAGGGACAGTGTCTGGTGGGTAGTTTAACTGGGGCGGTTGCCTCCTAAAAGGTAACGGAGGCGCCCAAAGGTACCCTCAGCCTGGTTGGCAATCAGGTGTCGAGTGTAAGTGCACAAGGGTGCTTGACTGTGAGACAGACATGTCGAACAGGAGCGAAAGCTGGGACTAGTGATCCGGCGGTGGCATGTGGAAGCGCCGTCGCTAAACGGACAAAAGGTACCCCGGGGATAACAGGCTGATCTTCCCCAAGAGTCCATATCGACGGGATGGTTTGGCACCTCGATGTCGGCTCGTCGCATCCTGGGGCCGGAGCAGGTCCCAAGGGTTGGGCTGTTCGCCCATTAAAGCGGTACGCGAGCTGGGTTTAGAACGTCGTGAGACAGTTCGGTCCCTATCCGCTGCGCGCGTAGGAGTCTTGAGAGGGGCTGTCCCTAGTACGAGAGGACCGGGACGGACGAACCTCTGGTGTGCCAGTTGTTCTGCCAAGAGCACGGCTGGTTGGCTACGTTCGGAAGGGATAACCGCTGAAAGCATCTAAGCGGGAAGCTCGCCTCAAGATGAGGACTCCCTCAGGGTTAACCTGGTAAGGCCCCCAGCTAGACGACTGGGTTGATAGGCCGGAGGTGGAAGCACGGCAACGTGTGTAGCTGACCGGTACTAATAGGCCGAGTGGCTTGGCTTCTACTTATAGATTTTGCATGCGTCCACTGTGCGGTTCCCGAGGTGCGGTCGGGAACGACGTGACATCTCCATAGTGTTTCGGCGGCCATGGCGAAGGGGAAACACCCGGTCCCATTCCGAACCCGGAAGTTAAGCCCTTCAGCGCCGATGGTACTGCGTGGGGGACCGCGTGGGAGAGTAGGACGCCGCCGGACATACTTCGTGCTGAGGGCCGCTGCCGTGCTGGTAGCGGCCCTCAGCACGTCTACGGTGTGTTCGGAACGGTTACGGTTCAGGCGTCCTTGGCGGCGTTTGACAGGCATGTCTTGGGAGTGGGCGGTGGCCGGGAACGGGCGCGGGCGGCGGGATGGCGATCCGGCGGCCCAGGCAGGCGGTAAGCGGCGCGCGTCCGGCTCGGGCGCCGGCCGGCCGGGTGGTCAGCCTGGCCGGACGACCCGGAGCAGCGCGGGCACGCCTGGCAAGGCGAACCGGAGCAGCGCGGGCACGCCTGGCCGGGCGAACCGGAACGGCGCGGGCACGCCTGGCAAGGCGAACCGGAGCATCTCGTCGGCTGGCCGGCCGAGCCGGAGCGGTACGGGCGCTCCTGGCGCGCGACGACCCGCGGGCCCAGACACTGCTGACGGTCGCCGCGACCGCCCGGATAGCCGTTCGGGCAGTCCCGCCGCTGGTAGCGGTAGCCGCCGCGGTGCCAGTGGTGACGGCGGCTGGGATGCTGACACTCGTCGGCCGGGCGGCCGGGGCGGCCGTTCGGGTGGCGCGGGCGGGCGGGCCCGCAGCGGCGGTGACAGCCGTTCGGGTGGCGCTGGCGCCGGCGGCCGCAGTGGTGGCGGCCGCTCAGGCGGTGCCGGAGGCCGCGTCGCCAGCGGCGGGCGAGCCGAGCCGGCGGCGCGCGGCGAATACAGCGCCAGCGAATTCGGGCGCCCGCAGAGGCCTGGCGGAGCGGGCAGAACTCCGTCGCGGGCTCGGACCACGACAAGCAGTGCCTGGTCCGGCGATCGTGACCGGCCCGCCCGGGAGCCGGCTCCCCGCGGTCCTGGCGGCCGGCCCCGAGATCAGCGCCAGCCGGATCGCCGAGCCGACGCCGCCGGAGACGGTGCGGATCTGACCCGCAGTGCCCGGCCCGGCGGACCGGCCCGTTCGCAGAGCCAGAGGGCCTCGGCGACGCAGGGCCGGAGGGTTTCGGGAGGGCAAGGCCAGGGACCGTCCGGGCGGCCCGGCCAGAGTTCCTCGGACCCTCGGGGGCGAAAGCCCTCGGGCCCCCAGACCCGGGGAACCTCGGCGCCGCGATCCGGGGATGCGCCGGGCTGGGACGGCCGGAGGTCGTCGGCGCCCCGATCCGGGGGAGCGCCGGGGCGGCAGGGACAGAGAGCGTCGGCACCGCGGTCCCGGGACGCGCCGGGGCGGGACGGCCGGAGGTCGTCGACGCCGCGATCCGGAGGAGCGCCGGGGCGGGCCCACCCCCGGGGAACCCGTGACGAGGCCGGCGGCCAGCAGCGGCCCCGCGTTCCTGGTGCTAGCGAGCGGGAGCTCGAAGTTCCCGCGAGCATCACGGCCGACCAGCTTGACCCCGAGGCGCGGGCCGAGCTGCGGACCCTGCCCGGGGATCTGGCCGACGCGGTGGCCCGCAGGCTGGCGGCCGCGGGCCTGGAAGAGGACCCGGATCGGGCATACCGGTATGCGCAGTCCGCGCGCCGGCTCGCGGCCCGGGTTGGCGTGGTGCGCGAAACCTGCGGGATCGCGGCCTACCAGGCTGGCGAGTGGGCGGACGCGCTCACCGAGTTGCGGGCGGCGCGCCGGCTGACCGGCCGGGGGAGCTACCTGCCGATGATGGCGGACTGCGAGCGGGCGCTGGGCCGCCTGGATCGCGCGCTCGATCTGGTCACGGGCCCGGAAGCACGCGGGCTCGACCGCGCGACCACGATCGAGCTGCGGATCGTCGAGTCCGGCATCCGCCGCGACCAGGGGCTGCCCGAGGCCGCGGTGGCGGTGCTGCAGGTGCCAGAGCTCGAGGACGGCCGGGTCAGGCCCGGATCGGCCCGCCTGTTCTATGCCTACGCCGACGCGCTCCTGGACGCCGGACGCGAGGACGACGCGCGCGAGTGGTTCGGCAGGGCGGCCGCGGCTGACCTTGACGAGACCACCGACGCCGCGGAGCGCTTCGAGCAGCTGGATCCGGTGGTCTTCGACTATCTGCCCGGCCCAGAAGAGACAGAGGACCCAGAAGAGACAGAGGACCCAGAAGAGACAGCAATCTCAGATGACTCAGAAGACTGGCCGGACGACGAGGACCGGGCGCCCTGACTGGCCGTGGTTGAACCTCCGCATGGCCTCTAGCACGTGCGGAAGTACAACCACGAGGCTCAGGCCGGTGAGGAGACGGGGGCTGGGCTGGGCTCCTGATGGCTTGGGACACGTTAGTGCCTGCCGGAATCGGCACATCGAAGTGGCCGCCTGCAGCTCTGGTTCAGGTGTACTGGCCCGGCGGGATGTTGCGGCCAATCGGGGTCGCCGCCGGGGATGGCGTCAGCCCAGGCCGCCGAAGCTAATCTCATTGCCGTCGGCGTCTCGGTAGATCACCTTGGTCGCGCCACTGTCGTACGTCTCGCGCTTCGCGGGCTCGATGCCCCGTCGGGCGATCTCGGCGACCCGGTCGTCGAGGTCGTCGACGAACGACAACACCAGGGCGTTCCCCGCCCGTTCGGGCTCCTGCACGATATAGATGTACCGGTGCTCGGCCACCTCCCATACCGCCTCGGTGTCGGTCGGCAGGAACGAGGGCCGCCTGCCGAAGAACTGCTCATACCATGGCAACGCCGCGGCGTAGCCGGTGACGGGGATGCCGGCGAACAGATCCAGGGCCATCTCGTCCTCCAGGTGTCGTCGCTGTATCGCCGGTACTGACCTTGGCGGCGTCGGGGACTCATCGTTACCGCCATCGCCCGCCGCCTTCGTGCCCCGGTAGCCCAGCGTTGTCGCGTTCTGGGCGGCCTCAGGTAGGCCTGCGGGCCAGGTCATACGCGAAACTCACGGTCTGAGTAAAGGTCCCGCTGTTGCTATGCGAGCCGAGCCTGGCCGCGAGATCGGCATCGAATGCGGCGGCCTGGCCGCCGAGTACTGCGGCCGGAAGGAACGACGTCGACCGGACGTACCCGGCGAGCTCCGGCAGGCTCCAGCGATGCTCGATGGAGAACTCACGGCGCCCGGCCACCTCAAAACCGGCGTCCGCCAGGACCTGTTGATCGGGCCGGCGCTCCCGCGGCAGATCCCAGCCCGCGGGGACCCGGCCCTGCGCACCGAGCGCCGCCTTCCACGTGTCCAATATGGCTGCCAGCGCTCGCTGCCAGTCTTCCTCGCCGGCCGATGGCCCGGACGACCAGCACAACGCCAGGTAGCCGCCCGGTTTCAGCCATCCAAGGATCTGGTCAGCGGCCAGATCACGGTCGAGCCGATGGAACGCATTACCGATCACTACCAGATCGAAGTAGTCCGGCTCAGCGTCAAGGGACTCGGCACTCGACACGAGCGGCCGGACATCCCCCGCGCCACTGGCGGCGGCCTTCGCCCGTACGACCGCCACCATGTCCGGCTCCTGGTCCACCGCCCACACCTCGCCGAACCACCGCCGCAGCGCGAAGGCGAGCTGGCCAGTCCCGCACGCCAGATCCAGCAGGCGGCCGCGCTCCGGAACCTCGACGCGCCGGATCAGATCTGTGAGCATCGCTTCCGGATACGGCAGCCGGTACCGGTCGTAATACCCGGCACTGCCCCGGTACAGATCCGCCGCGAACCGCACCTCGTCAGCCACCAGACTCAGCCTCTCTGGCGACACCCAGCGGATTCTGGGACTGCTGGTCGAGGTAGTGCATGATGCCGGCGACGTTCGCGGCGGTGCTGCTGGTCCGGTCGTACTTCGCCGCCACCTCGGGGTCGGCGCCCTCGCGCAGGACCGCATACCGCTGCCTGGTCCGCTCGGCCACCATCGCCACCGCGTGATCGAGGTCAAGGCCGCGCTCCCGCGCCCGCCGGGTCTCCTCGACCCACAGGCTGATCTCCTCGGCCGAGCGGTCCAGCGTCGGCGCCACCTCGGTCACCGGGCCGTAGTGGCTGAACAGCAGGCGGACGGGCTTCAGCGCCGCGAACGTGCGCAGCGAGCCCAGCGCCGTGGCCAGGTCGAAATCCGGGGGCGGCGTGGCCGGGCGCAGGTCGCCGGTGTCGGGGATGTAGATGCCGGCGGCGTCGCCCACGTACAGATCGCCGCTCGCCGAGTCGATCAGGCCCACGTGGTGCCGGGCGTGCCCGGGCGTGTAGTGGCTCTCCAGGCGGCGGCCGCCGCCGAGGTCGATCGTGCCGGTCAGGTCCACGGTGCGGATCCGGTCGGCCGGGGTCGGGGCCAGCGTGCCGAACAGCCGGTCGAGCTCGTCCCCGTAGACGATCCGGGCGCTGGCCATCAGCCGCGACGGGTCGGCCAGGTGCCGGGCCCCGCGCTCGTGCACGACGACCTGCGCGCCCGGGAACATCGCGGCGATGTCTCCGGTGCCGCCCGCGTGATCCAGGTGAATGTGCGTGACCACGACCGTCGCCAGGTCGGCGGGGCCGATGCCGAGGCCCGCCAGGGCGTCGCGGACCACGGGCGCCGACGGCGCGGTGCCGGTCTCCACCAGGCACGGCCGTTCGGCGCGGATCAGGTACCCGGCAGTGATCCGCTCATACCCGGCCATGAACGTGTCGATCTGGTAGACCTCGTGGCCGAGGCCGACGATGGCCTCGGCGGCGCCGGGAGTGCCTGCTGCTGTGCTCACGCGCCCCATACTCGCAGACCGAACGGGTAGTATCGGGTGGCGATGGCGGCGGGGCGCGCGGGCCGCACCGGGCCCGCCGCGGATGCGCCCGGATGACCCCGGCCGCCCCAGGCCCGGGACGGCCCGGGGGATCTCGCCGCCGGACCTCACCGGAAGCCTGCGGGAAGTAGCGATCTGTGAGCGGAACGACACTGCGGCCGGCCGCGGGCTCGTCGCGCAGCGCCGCGGCCGGATCGGCCCGGCTGCCGTTCTCGCTCACCCCTGCCGGCGCGGTCATCGCCGCGGCCACCGTGCTCGCGCTGGGGCTGCGCGCGTTCCAGATCTTCCGGTCCGGCCACCTGCTCGGCGTCGGCGATTACGACGACGGCGCCGATTTCGGCAGCGCCCTGCGGCTGATCGGCGGCGTGCTGCCGTACCGGGACTTCATCATCGTGCAGCCGCCCGGGATCACCCTGCTGATGGCCCCGGTGGCGGCCGTGTCGAAACTCACCAGCACGGCCTGGGCGATCGCGATCGGGCGGATGCTCACCGTCGTGGCCAGCGCCGCCGCGGTGGTGCTCGGCGGGCTGCTGGTCCGGCACCGGGGCGTGCTGGCCACGATCGTGACCTGCGGCCTGATCGCCATCTACCCCGGCAGCGTGCAGGCCGCGCACACGGTGCTGCTGGAACCGTGGCTGACCGCGTTCTGCCTGGCCGGGGCGGTGGCGGTGTTCGACGGTGACCGCCTGGTCGGCAGCGGGCCCGGCGCGAGCGCCAGCGGCCGGCGGCTGATCTGGGGCGGTGCCGCCTTCGGCTTCGCGGGCGCGATCAAGGTCTGGGCGATCATCCCGGTGGCCGTGATCGCCGTGTTGTGTCTGGCACGCCCCGGCGCGGGGCGGCGGGTCGCGCGCTTCGCGGGCGGCGTTGCGGCCGGCTTCCTGATCCCGGTGCTTCCGTTCGCCGCGCTGGCGCCCGGGCGCTTCTACGACAGCGTGGTGGTCGCCCAGCTGGTCCGGACCGGCGCGCGGACCCCGCTCGGGTTCCGGTTGCAGTACCTGACCGGGCTGGCCGCCTGGGACCCTGGCCCGGCCGCGTTCGTGGCGGCGGCCATCGTCCTGGCCGTCGTCGTGGCCGGGACGCTGATCGCGGCGTCGCTGGTTACCCGCGAGCGGCCGTCCCCGCTGGAGTGGTTCAGCGTCGTGACGACCGTGCTGGTGGTCGCCGCGTTCCTGGTTCCCGACGACTTCTACTACCACTACCCGGCCTTCCTCGCGCCGTTCCTGGCCATGGCGCTCGCGCTGCCCGCGGCCCGGCTCGCCGACCGCTGGCCGGGCTGGCCGCGGCGGTGCGCGGCCGGCCTGGCCGGGCTGGCCGTGCTCGTGCTCCCGTTCGCGGCGGGCGGGGCGGAGAGCAGCCCGACGCCGACCTACGCCAGCGCCCTGCCCGCGCTGGAGCGGGTCATCCCGCCGGGCGCGTGCGTGCTGTCCGACCAGGCGTCCCTGCTCATCTCCGCGGACAGGTTCGTCTCGGCCACGCCGGGCTGCCCGGTCATCGTGGACGGCACCGGCACCAGCTACGCGCTGGGCCGCGGCCAGAGCGCGCTGACCGCCGGCCGGGTGGCGGCGGTGGCGGCGGTGTGGCGACAGGCGTTCGGGGCGGCGCACTATGTGCTGCTCACGTCCTACAACCAGTACCGGATCGCGTGGACGCCGCAGCTGACGGCCTACTTCCGCGATCACTTCACCCGCGTCAGCGGGAACTGGGCCCCGCTCGAGCTCTACGTCCGGAAGGGCTGACCAGCCCCGTTGACAGCGGCCGCGGGCGCTGTCAAGATTCAGGACACTCCGCCCGGGGGGAGGCATCATGTCGGACGACGCGGCTAACGGCGCGGCCGCGGACGGCACGGCGGCTGGGGCCGCGGACGGCGCGGCTCAGGCGGCGGGCGGCACCGCGGCCGAGACCGCCGACGACGGCACGGCTGACGCCGCAGGCGGCCACGCGGGTCCGGCCCCGGGCACGGTGTTCTCCCTGGGCTGGCTGATGGCTCAGCTCTTCTCGGCCCCCGAGGACGACGGCGGGACGGCCGGCGGATCCGGTCCCGGCCCGGCGGCCGCGGCCGTGCTGCCGGGGCACCTGCCCACGGTGGCCGAGCTTGGCCAGGGCGAGCGGATGACGCTGGCCTTCGCCGAGCTCGAGGACCTACTCGGCGCGCGCCAGGGGTTAGTGGCCGCCCTCGAGACCACGTGGGCGGCGATCGGCCACGCGGGCTACGGCGACGCGGTGCTGACCCTGCACAAGGACAACATCAGCGTGTTCGCCCACGACCAGAAGCAGCTCAGTGCCTACCAGCTGGGCGCCGCGCTGAGCGACATGTGCTGGCTGCCTGACAAGCCCCCGTCCAGCCAGTCCCAGTCCGCCCGCCAGGAGAGCGCGCAGTTCCTCCAGGAGTTCGAGCGGCACCGGCTCGCCACCGTGCAGACCTGGCTCGCCGAGGCGGGGTCGGAGCTGCCGGGCTCGTCGGGTGGCATCGTCAGCCGGTCCCTGCAGAACTGGCAGAACTGGGCCGACGTCAACGCGTCCAGCCTGGACAGCGGGTGGGCGGCGGCCCGGCCGGCGGTGGTCGACGCGCTGCGCGCCCAGGCCCGGGCCTGGCACGCGGCGCTGTCCGGCCGGACCGATACCAGCGGCCAGACCAGCGTCGGGGCCTGGGTCGAGGCCGGGGAGTCGATCCTGCGCACCACGCGGATGCTGGGCCTGCGGACCCTGCGGCGGTTCTGGCCGGTCGTGGCGGTGATCCTGGCCGCCACCGGCGGGCTGCTCTACCTGGCGATCGCGAACACCCAGGGGACCGCCTCGGTCTGGGCCAGCGTGGTGACCGTGGCGGGCGCGTTCGGCATCAGCGGGGCCAGCCTGCGCGCGGCGGCCAAGAAGGCGGCCGGCAGCATCGAGAAGGACGTGACCGCCGCGGCGGTGCTCGACGCGCAGGCCTGGGCGGTGACCTGGCTGCCGACCCTGCCGCAGGGCCTGCTGCAGCAGACCGTGCGGCAAATCCGGCTGCGCCGCCGCGGGGTCGCCGCGCCGCAGGCCAAGAAGGGCCTCGACCAGGCTATCGTTTCAGCCCTGGGCGAACGTCCGGATCACCAGCCCCGTCCGCGGCTTGGGGCCGAATGAGGTTGACTTGCGCGGCACGCGCTCACCCTGCGCGGCCACGTCGTACACGTCCCAGGTCGACATCGACGGGCAGATGACCGCGGTCCCGCCGGTCTCGTCGGCCTCCCGGATCGCCTCGGCCGGGTCGTTGTGCACGATCCGCACGTCGCCCTCGGCGTCGCTGAGGCCCCAGATCCTCGCGATCAGCAGTTCCTGCAGCACCGACGCGGGAAGGGCGCGCCACCGCGCCGACCGCCCCGGCGGCATGGCCGCGTCCACCTGAACCGGGTCCGGGTCGGTGAGCAGCCGGATCTCGCCGCCGCCCGCGATCAGGAACGCCGGGCCCTGGGCGTTCGCGTCCCCGAGCTCGTCGAGGGCGGCGGGCAGGTCCCGGGGGCGGCCGGGCAGCCTCCGCACGGTGAACGCGGCCTTGGCCAGCTCCGTGGCGGCCGCCGGGGCCAGGCCGGGGATCACCCGGTGGATCGCCCCGATGTCGGGCGGGTAGGCCGACGCGTCGACCAGCAGCGCCAGCCCGTAGTCCCAGGGGCCGGCCCCGGCCCCGGCGGCGCGGCGGTGCGCCTGCAGCTTCAGGTAGGCGGAGTACCGGTGGTGCCCGTCGGCGATCAGCGCGGTCCGCGGGGCCAGGTCGGCCGCGATCGCGGCCAGCTCGCCGGGATCGGTGATCGCCCACAGCCGGTGCCGGATCCGGTCGCGGGTGACGGTGTCGATCAGCGGCGGCCGGGCGGCGGCGGTCTCGTCCGCGAGCCGGGTCGAGGCGCCGCGGGTGCCGCCGTCGTGCAGCAGGAAGATCGGCTCCAGGTTGGCCTGGGTGGCCTCCATGAGCTGACGCCGGCCGGCCACCGGCCCCGGCGCGACGTCCTCGTGCGGCCGGATCACCCCGGCGTCCGGCGGGCTGAGGCGAAGCGCCCCGATCAGGCCGCGCTGGAGCACCACCGCCCCTTCCGCGGGCAGCAGGCCCGGCGCGGCCTGCTCGTACACGTACAGGGCGGGCTCGGGATCCGGCCGCAGGATCTGCTCGTCCTGCCAGGCGCGCAGGGTCTGCGCGGCGTCGTCGTAGACGCTGCCCGCATGCCCGGGCGCGTGCCGGGGCAGGATCAGCCGGACGACGTTGTGGGGGTCGGCCGCGATCAGCTGGTCCTCGATGTCGTGGGCGATCACGTCGTACGGTGGAGATGTGACCTCGGCGAGTCCGCTCACCCGTTCCCGGGCATAACGGACTCCGCGAAAGGGCGCCAGCGCGAGCCCGGTCTGCCCCGGGACCGCTGGCTCGTGGCCGGACGGAAGGATCTGCACATATGTCAGAAGGACCAGCCGGCGGCCAGGATTCCCGCGACGCTCCTGAGCCGCCGGGTCACGACACCTACGACCTGTACCGTCGCGGCATGGAACTGCTGGGCCGGGGCAGCGCCGCCGCGGCCGCGCAGCTGCTGGAGCGGGCCGCCGCGGCCGAGCCGCAGTCCCGCAGCGTGCTCGAGGGCCTGGCCCGGGCGCAGTTCGACGCCGGCCGGTACGCCGCCGCCGCCGGGAACTTCCGCCGGATCGTGGACGCCAGCCCCAGCGACGACTACGCCCAGTTCGGCCTGGGCCTGGCGCTGGCCAGGACAGGGGACCACGGCGGCGCCGCCGAGCACCTCGCGCTGGCCGCCGCCATGCGGCCGAACCTGAGGCACTACACCGATGCGCTGCGCAGCGTCCGCGCCACGCTGCGGGCCAGGACCCAGCAACGGTCCAGCCCCGACGGTCCCGAACGGAACGCCTCGGGTGTCTGAGCCGGCCACCGCCCGGCGGCCGGGCGATCTCGAGCTGCCGCGGGCCAGCCAGCGCCCGCTCTGCGAGAGCTACGACGTCGCGCTGCTCGACCTGGACGGGGTGGTGTACCTGGGCGGGGCCGCGATCGCGGGCGCGCCGGACGCGCTGGCCCAGGCCAGGCGCCAGGGGATGCGGCTGGCGTTCGTGACCAATAACGCCTCCCGCACGCCGTCGGCGATCGCCGCGCAGCTCAGCCGGCTGGGCGTATCCGCCACGGCGGGCGAGGTGGTCACCTCGGCGCAGGCGGCCGCGCGCCTGCTCGCCGAGCGCCTGCCCGCGGGCGCCCCGGTGCTGGTGGTGGGCGGCATCGGGCTGCGGGTCGCGGTGCGCGAGCGGGGGCTGCGCCCGGTCTCCACGGCCCTGGAGCGGCCCGCGGCCGTGGTGCAGGGCTACGGGCCGGATATCGGCTACGCGCTGCTGGCCGAGGGCGGCCTCGCGGTGCGCGCCGGGGCCTGGTTCGTGGCGACCAACGCCGACATCACGCTGCCGACCGCGCGCGGCCTGCAGCCCGGCAACGGGTCGCTGGTGCAGGTGATCGCCACCGCGACCGGGCAGCGCCCCGTGGTCGCGGGCAAGCCGGAGCCGCCGCTGCACGCTGAGTCGGTCGAGCGGTCCGGGGCCGCGCGGCCGCTGGTCGTCGGCGACCGGCTGGACACCGACATCGAGGGGGCGGTGCGAGTCGGGGCCGACAGCCTGCTGGTCCTCACCGGCGTGTCCCAGCCGGCCGACGCCGTGCTCGCCCCGCGGCAGCAGCGGCCCAGCTACCTGGCCCGTGACCTGTCCGGCCTGCTCGAGCCGCATCCGCCGGTGACCGCCGCCGGGGACGGGTTCCGGTGCGGCGGCTGGACCGCGCGGCTGACCGGCGCGCCCGGCGGCGACGGTCACGGGGCCGGGCTCGAGATCGCCGGCCGCGGGCCTGCCATCGACGGCCTGCGGGCGCTGTGCGCCGCCGCGTGGTCGGCGGCCGCGGTCAGCCCGGACAGCGCCCGGGCCGCGGCCGGAAAGCTTCCGTTCGGGGCCTAGCGCGCCCGCCGGTCCTCCGCTTGCGGTCGGAGCGCGGCGGCTGGAGTCCGCCCGACGGGGTGGTAGTACGAGGCGGCCGGGTGCGGCCAGCCACCTCGACGGCTCCCGGTCCCGCGGGCCAGACTGGAATCCGGTCTTATGCGTCCTTATGCGTCCGGGGGGGGCTCGCAGTGACATGAGGCAGGCCCTGCGCGTCGGCTGGTACCGGTTCCGGGCGACGCTCGGCAGCCGCTGGCGCGGTTACCTGAGCGTGGCCTTGCTCGTCGGGCTGATCGGCGGCGTGGCCATGGCCTCGATCGCCGCGGGGCGCCGCACCCAGTCCTCGTACCCGACGTTCCTGGCCAGCACCAACCCCTCGGACCTGACCGTGTCGATCAGCAGCAACAGCGGGAACCCGCTGCCGTTCGACCCGGCGGTGACGGCCGCGATCGCCCGCCTCCCGGGCGTCAGGCGGGTGGAGAGCCTGGTCACGCCGGCCGTGGTGCCGCTGACCGCGAACGGGACGCCCGACATGGCCGGTCTCCAGTCCAACCTCGTGCAGTTCGTCGCCAGCCCGGACGGCATGTTCTTCAACCTGGACCGGGCCACGGCGGTGGCGGGACGGATGGCGGACCCGGGCCGGGCGGATGAGGCGGTGATGACCCAGAGCGCCGCCCAGCAGGCCCGCCTGCACGTGGGCCAGGTGCTGCCGCTCGGCTACTACACCGCGGCGCAGATCGCCTCGCCGGACTTCGGCACGGCCCGGCCCCGGCTGCGGCTGAACGTCCGGCTGACCGGCATCGTGGTGCTCAACCGCCAGGTGGTCCAGGATGACGTCGACCGCGCCTCCGGCTTCGTGATCTTCACGCCGGCGCTGCTCCGGGCGGCGGCCGCGGTGTCACCGGGCGGGCGCCTGACGCTGGGGCCGGGGGCGCCGGTGCTCTACGGCCTGCAACTCGACCACGGCGGCCGCGACGTGGCCGAGGCCGAGCAGGAACTCGCCCGGGCCGCCCCGGCGGATTCGAACTATACGTTCAATGTCACGTCGCGGGTGGTGGCGCAGACGCAGATCGCGGTCAAGCCCGAATCGGTCGCGTTCGCCGCGTTCGGCGCCATCGCCGGCCTGGTCGCCCTGGTCATCGGGACGCTGGCGATATCACGCCAGCTGCGCTGGGAAAGCGATGCCCGTCAGGTGCTGCGGGCGCTGGGCGCCGCGCCGGCCGCCAGCGTGGCCGGTGACCTCATCGGGGTGCTGGCCGCGGTGCTCCTCGGCGCGCTGCTGGCGGCCGCGGTGGCGGCGGGATTGTCGCCGCTCGCCCCGCTGGGGCCAGTCCGCCCAGTCTACCCCAGCCCGGGGATCGCCTTCGACTGGACCGTGCTCGGAGCCGGCGCGGCGATCCTGGTGGCCGGGCTCGGCGCCGCCGCGGCCGGGCTGGCGTACCTGGGCGCCCCGCACCGCGCGGCCCGGCGCGGCCAGCATCCGGCGCGCGGCTCGGGGCTCGCGCGGCGGGCGGAGTCGGCCGGGCTGCCGGTGACCGGCGTGGTGGGCGTGCGGTTCGCGCTCGAGCCCGGCCAGGGCCGCACCGCGGTGCCGGTCCGTCCGGCGCTGTTCGGCGCCGTGCTGGCGGTGGCCGTGGTGGTCGCCGCGCTCACCTTCGCCAGCGGCCTGAGCACCCTGGTCTCGCACCCGGCGCTGTTCGGCTGGAACTGGAACTACATGCTGAACACCAACAACGACGTGCCGCCGCTGGCGCGCCACCTGCTCGATCACGACCCCGACGTGGCCGGATGGGCCGGGGTGGACAGTGCCCCCGTGCAACTCGACGGGCAGTACGTCCCCGCCCTGATCGGGACTCCGCGGGCCAGCGTCACCCCGCCGGTCCTGTCCGGGCACGGCCTGGCCGCGGGCGACCAGATCGTGCTGGGGTCGACCACCCTGGCGCTGCTGCACAAGCAGGTCGGCCAGACCGTCACCCTCACCTTCGGCACCCCCAAGGACGCCCCGGTCTACATACCGCCCACCGTCCTGTCCATCGTCGGGACCGCGACGTTCCCCGCCATGGGCTACTCCAGCATCATCGCCGACCACCCGTCGATGGGCACCGGGGCCCTGCTCTCGGCCGGCGTCGAGCCGCCGGCCCTCCGGCGCGCCGAGACCAACCCGGATCCGAACCTCGACGGGCCGCAGTACGTGTTCGTGCGGCTGCGCGGCGGGGTCAGCGCCGCGGCTGGCCTGGCCGGCCTGCAGCGCATCGCCGCCGCCGCTGACAAGGCCATCGCCGCCGACCCCAACGCCGTCGGCAACGACCAGGTCAGCGTCCTCGGCGTGCAGCGTCCGGCGCAGATCGTCAACTACCGCACGATCGGCGCCACGCCGGTCATCCTCGCCACCGGGCTCGCCGCCGGGGCGGTCGCGGCCCTCGGCCTGACCCTGGCCGCCTCGGTGACCCGCCGCCGCCGGGACCTGGCCCTGCTCAGGGCGCTCGGGTTCACCGGCCGCCAGCTCGGCGCCACGATCGCCTGGCAGTCCACCGTCGCGGCGGTCGTCGGTGTCGTGGCGGGCGCCCCGCTCGGCGTGATCCTCGGCCGTCAGCTCTGGATACTGTTCGCCCGCAACGTCAACGCCGTCCCGGAAGCCACCGTCCCCGCGCTGTCGGTGGTGCTCGTGGCGCTGGGCGCGCTCGTTTTCGCCAACCTGGCCGCCGCGGGGCCCGGGCGTGCCGCCTCCCGGAGCCCGACCGCGCTGGTCCTGCGGGCCGAATGACCCGGCCGGACTAGGGCGCCGGCTGGCAGCGCGGGCACCAGAAGATGTCCCGCTCCTGGGGAGCGGCACCCTGGCTGGCCTTGCTGACCGGGGTGCCGCAGCGCCGGCAGGGCTGCCGGGCCCGGCCGTAGACCCAGGTCTGGAGGCCGCGGGCGCGGTTGCCCGTGGTGACCTGCCCGACCCGCTCCTTGTTGGCGTCGAGCAGCCGCCGGGCCAGGTCGACCAGGTCGGCCAGGCCGCCGACATCTCCGGCCGGCTGCCACGGGCTGACGCCGCGCAGGAACAGCGTCTCGGCCCGGTACAGCGTGCCGATGCCGGCCAGGTCGCGCTGGTCGAGCAGGGCCTCGCCGATCGGCCGGCCCGGGTCACCCCGGAGCCGGCGCACCGCCTCGGCCGGGTCCCAGTCGGGGCCGAGCAGGTCCGGGCCGAGATGGCCGACGGCGCGATCCTCGTGCTCGGTCGGCAGTACCTCGACGATGCCGAGCCGGTAGCCGACCGCCTGCCGGGTGTCGTTGGCCAGGACGAGCCGGATCCGGTGATCGCGGGGCAGGTAGCCGCCGGCCGGGCGGATCCGCCACGACCCCTCCATCCGCAGGTGGGTGTGGACCGTGATCCCGCCGGCCACGCGGGTCAGCAGGTGCTTCCCGCGCGAGACGGTGCCGGTCACGACCCGCCCGGTCAGGTCGGTCGTCGCGTACCGCGGTACCCGGAAGTCGCTGTGCCGCAGCGCCTGGCCGGTCAGCGCCTCGTCGAGCTGGCGGGCGGTGCGCCAGACCACGTCGCCTTCGGGCATGGGGTAAGCATGGCACCGCCGCGCGGGGCGGGTGCGGCTGCCGGCGCGGGTGCGGGTGCCGGGCGAGCCCATTCCCGGGAGGCGGCCACGAGCCGGCGCTGCTCCTCGAGGCTGAGCCAGCGCGGAACGTGCACAGCCCCGGGCGCGATCTCGGCTCGCGGCCGGGGAATGAGCGCCGTCATGGCGCCCAAGGTATCCGGCCGCCGCCCGGAGCGGATCGTATCGGAGCGTCGGCCGAGCTGGCTTCAACCTTGATTCGGACACGTTTTCGAGCATCGGACGCCATCATCCCCCTGACACGCCAGACCCCGATGCCGGGGTGGCAGGGGAGGTCGACTCCCGCGAGTGGCATCTGTCGCCCCGGGAGTGGGAGCGGACGCTGGCCCGGGACGCGCGGATGAGCGCTTGGGGGATCGTGGTGCTGCGCATCTCGCCCCGGCGCCTGAGTGCCGAGCCGGGCGTGGTGGCGACGGAGATCAGGTCGGCGCTCGCGGCCGGGCGTCACCGCGGGAGGCCGGACATCCGTGCCGTACCCGCGCGGTGATTACATGAGGCGCCTCAGGCGCAGCAGATCGAACACGCTGGCGTGCACTCTCAGCCGGCCGGTGAGCCAGGCGTGCGCGAAGCTGCCGGGATTGTCGCCGATAGACACGACGACGTCGCTGTTCGCGACAAACCGGACCTGGGCCTGGCCGTCCCCGTCGGCGGCCTCGTGGACCGGATCCGCGCCGTGCGCGCCCAGCCGGGTCACGAACGTCACACCGAGATCGGGGATCTCGCAGCTCATCGTCCGGTCAGCCAGGGTTGCGGCACGATCATCCGGATGCATGTCGGACAGGCGTGCCGTGAGGGCTTCCAGTGCCGTACGGCATTCGTCCGCAGTCGCCATCGTGACCTCGCTTTCAAGGTCATTCTCCGTCCCGCCTTCCCGGGCGGGACGCCGGGGGCCGACTCACGTCACCAGGTGCGCCGCCTGGTGCCCGCCGGACGGTAGCGTTCCAGACAGAGCGGAACTGGCGCCGTCGATCCGGTCCGGCGCGAGGAGGGTGGTGGCCGATGGAGCAGCAGACCGAGGGGCTAGGCCCGCGGCCGTCTGATCCCGACCTGTTTCCGGCCGGCGCGCTGGAGGAGTATGCCGACGGGGGAGCGGAGGAGTACGCGGACGGCGGGGCGGACGATGACGCCGGGGCAGGCGAATATGTCAGCGCCGGGGTGGACGATGACGTGGGCACGGACGACGATCCCGGCTGGGCCGACGATGAGGCCGGGGAGAGCGCGCCGGAGCAGGCCGGACGCGGCGAGCATGAACTGCATGCGGAGCAGCGGCCGGCGACCGGAGAGCCCAGGGTCGACGCCGCGCTGGCTCGGCTGGACGACCTGGCGGGGCGGCCGGTGGCCGAGCACCGGGCGATCTTCGAAGAAGTGCACCGCCGGCTGCGGGACGTGCTCGGCGAGCTGGACTCGCGCCAGCCGCCCGCCACGGGCCCGAGGGACCCGGCGAGCCGTCCGGGCCGCTGACCGGAGCGACCGTACGTCATGGTGAGGAGGATGCGGCTGGACAGCGAACTGGTGCGCCGGGGACTGGCCCGGTCCCGGGAACAGGCGGCGGAGCTGATCGCGGACGGCCGGGTGGCGGTGGCGGGCCAGACCGCCGCCAAGGCGGCCACGCAAGTGGGCCAGGACGCGGCGATCACGGTCGAGAAGCCCGCGGCCGGGCCCGACTACGTGTCACGCGGCGGGCGCAAGCTCGAGGGCGCGCTGGCCGCCTTCGTCGGCCTGACCGTGGCCGGGCGCCGCTGCCTCGACGCGGGCGCCTCGACCGGCGGGTTCACCGACGTGCTGCTCCGGGCCGGGGCGGCGCAGGTGGTGGCGGTCGACGTCGGGTACGGCCAGCTGGCCTGGGCGCTGCGCAGCGACCCGCGGGTGACCGTGCTCGACCGCGTCAACGTGCGTCAGCTCACCCCCGAGCAGGTGGCCCCGCCGCCGGGGCTGGTCACGGCGGACCTTTCGTTCATCTCGCTGACGCTCGTGCTTCCCGCGCTCGCCGCCTGCGCAGTCCCGGAAGCCGATTTCGTGCTGCTGGTGAAGCCCCAGTTCGAGGTGGGCAAGGGCCTGGTGGGAGCGGGCGGTGTGGTCAAGGACCCGGCCCAGCGGGCCGCGGCCGTGGTATCCGTGGCCGATGCGGCGCTCGCGGCCGGGCTGGGCGTCCGGGGCGTGGCCGCCAGCCCGCTTCCCGGGCCGTCCGGCAACGTGGAGTATTTCCTGTGGCTGCGCCGCGGGGCGCCGCCGCTGAACCGCGCCGTGCTGCAGCAGGCTATCGCGGAAGGACCTCAGTGAAGCCGAAGCGGACCGCGCTCGTTGTCGCGCATACCGGGCGGCCGGCGGGAGTAGGCGTCGCCCGCCTGGTGGCCGAGAGGCTCACCGCCGCCGGCATCACCATCCGGGTGCTGGAGTCCGAGGCGGCGGACGTGGGCACCGCGGACGCCGAGGTTGTGCCGGTCTCGCCGCTGGCCGCGGACGGCGCGGAGATGGTGATGGTGATCGGGGGGGACGGCACGCTGCTGCGCGCGGCGGAACTGGCCCGGCCCGCCGGGGTGCCGTTGCTCGGGATCAACCTCGGCCACGTCGGCTTCCTGGCTGAGGCCGAGCCGGAGGACCTGCCCAGGGCGGTCGACCAGGTCGTTGCGGGAACGTGCGTGATCGAGCGGCGGATGACCGTGGACGTGACCGTGCGGACGAACGGCGACGTGACCGCGACGACCTGGGCGCTGAACGAGGCCACCGTGGAGAAGGTCTCGCGCGAGCGGATGCTCGACCTGGTGCTCGAGGTGGACGGGCGCCCGCTGTCGCGCTGGGGTTGCGACGGGGTGGTGTTCGCGACCCCGACCGGCTCCACCGCGTACGCGTTCTCCGCGGGCGGCCCCGTGGTGTGGCCGGAGGTCGAGGCGCTGCTGCTGGTGCCGATCAGCGCACACGCCCTGTTCGCCCGGCCGGCGGTCGTCTCGCCGCATTCGGTGCTCGCGGCCGAGGTGATAGGACCCGCCTGGGGGCAAGGTGAGGCGTCGCGCGCCGTTTTGTGGTGCGATGGACGGCGTAGGGTGGACCTGAGTTCGGGCGCGCGCATCGAGGTGCGGCGCGGCAGCGAGCCGGTCCTGCTGGCCAGGCTGCGAGGGGCCGGCGCGGACGAGCAAGCCGAGATCGGTGCGCCGTTCACCGACCGGCTCGTCGTCAAGTTCGGTCTCCCGGTGGCCGGCTGGCGCGGCCGGGGCGGCCGGCTGCGGGCCCAGCGGGCGGACCTGGCCGCGGCGCGCCGGACGATGGCGGCGGGCCCGGCCACCACGGCGGCACGCCAGCGAGACGAGGAGCCGGGCGGCGATGCTTGAGGAGGTCCGTATCACCGGGCTCGGCGTCATCGACGACGCCGTGCTCGAGCTTTCCCCGGGCTTCAACGTGGTCACCGGCGAGACCGGCGCGGGCAAGACCATGGTGGTCTCCGGGCTCGGCCTCTTGTTCGGCGGCCGGGCCGACCCGGCCCGGGTGCGGCCCGGCACCGAGCGGGCGAACGTAGAGGGACGCCTAAGCGTGGCGGCCGAGGGCCGGGTGGCCCGCCAGGTCAGCGACGCGGGCGGCGACCTGGACGACGAGGGCGGGGCGCTGATCCTCAGCCGCTCGGTCTCGGCCGAGGGACGGTCCCGCGCCTACGCCGGCGGCCGGTCGGTACCGGTGTCGCTGCTCACCTACCTGGCCGACGACCTGGTTGCCGTGCACGGGCAGGCCGATCAGCAGCAGCTGCTCAAGCCGGGGCGGCAGCGCGAGGCGCTGGACCGCTTCGCCGGCCCGCAATTGGCCGCGTTGCTGGCCGGCTACCAGCGGGCCTACCAGCGGCACCGTGATGTCCGCCAGGAACTCGGCGAGCTGATCTCGCAGGCCAGGGAGCGGGAGCGGCAGGCCGACGACCTGCGGCGCGGCCTGGCTGAGATCGAGCAGGCGGCCCCCGCCGACGGCGAGGACGTCGACCTGCTCGCCGAGGAGCAGCGGCTCTCGCACGCCGACGCGCTGCACGCAGCGGCGACCACCGCGCACGAGGCCCTGCTCGGCGACCCGTCAAGCGGGCAGTACGAGGCGGCGGACGCCATCACCCTGCTCGGCGTCGCGCGCCAGGCGCTGGAGGGCGCGGCCCGGCACGACACCGCCCTGGCGGCCCTGGGGGCCAGGGTCTCCGAGGCGGCCTACCTGGTCTCCGATGTCGCGGCCGACCTGGCCTCCTACGCCCAGTCGGTGGAGGCCGACCCGACCCGGCTCGCCGCCGTGCAGGAGCGCCGGGCGACACTCGGGCGCCTGATCCGGCTCTACGGCGGCCCGGCCGGCGCCGCGGGCGGGACCGGCGCGGCCGGCGGGACCGTGGAAGCGGGCCAGGCCGCGAGCCCGTCCGCGGACCCGGACGCCGGCGGCGGGACGGCGGGGCCGGGCGAGCCCGGCTCGCCGGACGCCGCGCCCAGCGGGGCCGGCGCGGTGCTCGCGTGGGCCAAGCAGGCGGGCGAGCGGCTCGCCGAGCTGGAGGGCGACGACGACCGGATCGCCGGCCTGACCGAGGAAGAGGCGGGCCTCGCCGCGCAGGTCCAGCAGCTGGCCGGCCAGCTCACCGCGGCCAGGAAGGAGGCGGCGGAGAGGTTCGCCGCTGATGTCACCGCCGAGCTGGCCGCGCTGGCGATGCCGCACGCCCGGATCACGGTGGCGGTAACACCGCTCAGCGAGGCCGGCCCGCAAGGCGCCGACGACATCGAAATCAGGCTGTCGGCGCACCCGGGCGCTCCGGCGCTGGCACTGCACAAGGGGGCCTCGGGCGGCGAGCTGTCCCGGGTCATGCTGGCCATCGAGGTGGTCTTCGCCGGAGCGGACCCGGTGCCGACGTTCGTGTTCGACGAGGTCGACGCCGGGGTCGGCGGCAAGGCCGCGGTCGAGGTCGGCCGCCGGCTGGCCCGGCTGGCCCGGCTGGCCCAGGTCATCGTCGTCACGCACCTGCCGCAGGTGGCAGCCTTCGCCGACACCCACCTGGTGGTGGAGAAGGCCGACGACGGATCGGTCACCCGGAGCGGGATCGCGCGGCTGGACCGGGCCGGGCGGGTCAGGGAGCTGACCCGGATGCTGGCCGGCCTGGAAGACTCCGAGGCCGGCCGGGCGCACGCCGAGGAGCTTCTCGCGGCCGCCGCGGCCGAGCGGGCGGGAGGCTAAGGCCGGCCCGGCCGAACCTTAAGCCAGGCTGAGAATCTGCTCATGACTGCGGACGGTAACCGCACCTGCAGCCTCCGCCATGGCTGGAATCTGGCAAACTTACTGTGCGATGAAGGCGCAGCCTCGGAAACCACGCATTATGCGCCGGAAAGGGTCCGAGGACCTACCCGGTGTAACGGCGACTGCGCGCCTTGACCGCCGGACCAAGAACCTCGCCAACCGGGTCGGGCCCGGTGATATCGCCATCATCGACCACGTGGACCTCGACCTGACCGGTGCCGACGCCCTCGCGGGCCGTCACGTCGCCGCGGTCGTGAACGCGGCGCGGAGCATCAGCGGCCGCTATCCGAACCGCGGGCCGGAGTTGCTGATCGAGGCGGGCATCCCGCTGATCGACGACGCGGGCCCCGAGGTGTTCGACCGGGTAAAAGAGGGGCAGATCGTCCGGCTCGAAGGCGACACCCTGTACGCGGGCGATCAGGTCGTGGCCAAGGGCAGGCAGCAGGACGCCGCGTCGGTGGCCGCGGCGATGGCCGAAGCCAAGACCAGCGTGGCGGCTGAGATCGAGGCGTTCGCCACCAACACCCTGGAGTACATCAAGCACGAGTACCCGCTGCTGATCGACGGCATCGCGACGCCGGACCTGCGGATGAAGCTGGAAGGCCGCGACGTGCTGGTGGTCCTGCGCGGCTACCACCACCGCGAGGACATCGCCGCGCTCCGCTCGTACATCAGGGACCGTAGGCCGGCCATGATCGGGGTCGACGGCGGCGCCGATGCCCTGCTCGAGGCCGGCTACCGGCCCGACCTGATCGTGGGCGACATGGACTCGGTGTCCGACCACGCGCTGGAGTGCGGTGCCGAGATCGTCGTGCACGCCTACCCGGACGGCCGTGCCCCCGGCCTGGCCCGGGTCCAGGCCCTGGGGCTCGACGCGGTCGTCTGCCCCGCCGCGGGAACCAGCGAGGACGTCGCGCTGCTGATCGCCGATGAGAAGGGGGCCAGCCTTATCGTCGCGGTCGGCATGCACCACACGGCGGTAGAGTTCCTGGACAAGGGCCGGTCGGGGATGGCCAGCACGTTCCTGACCAGGCTCCGGGTGGACGACAAGATCGTAGACGCCAAGGGGGTCAGCAGGCTCTACCAGAGCCGGATCTCGGCGAAGGCCATCATCCCGCTGGTGCTCGCCGCCGCGGTGACCATCCTGGTCGCCATGGTGGTGCTGCCCGCCGGCCAGGTCTTCTTCAGGTACCTCGGCACGCAGCTGGAGAACTTCTGGTACTGGCTGACTGGACTCTTCTAGTGATCGACTTCCGCTATCACCTGGTCTCGATCGTCGCCGTGTTTCTCGCGCTGGCGATCGGCATCGTGGTCGGCGCGACCGCGCTGAAGCCGAAGACCGAGGACTTCTTCGACCGGGCCTCGCGGCTGGAGGAACAGCAGATCAACTCGCAACGGGCGAAGATCAGGGGGCTGCAGAGCCAGGTCGGCAGCGACCAGGCGTTCGCCCAGTCCGCGGCGCCGCTGCTGCTGGCCAATCTGCTGACCGACCAGCGGGTCGTCCTGGTGACCGCGCCGGGCGCGGACGGCGGGACGATCAACGGCGTCACCGCCGCCCTGAAGCTGGCCGGCGCCAAGGTCATCGGGCAGGCGCAGCTGCAGCCCGCGTTCTTCGACACCAGCGCGAGCACGCAGAACAGCCTCGACGTGCTGGCCCAGAAGGTCGCCCCGCCGACCGTCATCCTGGGCAGCCAGCCGACGCAGCCACCCCCCAACTCCCAGATCGCCGGCCAGCAGGACGCCGCCCAGGTGCTCGCCCCCGCCCTGGTCACCAAGAGCAGTTCCGACCTGCCCGGCACCCAGACCAGCGCCATACTGGACGGGTTCGCGGCGCAGGGATACCTGCAGCTGAACCCGGCGACCCTGGTGCCGCCGCAGGCGACCCTCGCCGTGGTGGTCATCCCGTCGAACCCGCCCGCGAGCGACTCCAACCCCGCCAACCTGGCCCTGCTCTCCCTGGCCGATGAGCTCGCGCTGAACAGCCGCGGCGTCGTGGTCGCGGGCCCGATCGCCGGGTCGGGGCCGGGCAGCGCC
This sequence comes from uncultured Actinomycetota bacterium, assembly GCA_963749145.1. GTDB lineage: Bacteria > Actinomycetota > Actinomycetes > Streptosporangiales > Streptosporangiaceae > JASHPR01. Next base: position 770,703 of record CAVVLN010000001.1, read on the forward strand.
ATCGACGAGATGGTCAGCGGCGGCACCTCGATCCAGCTGTCCAGCGTCGACAACGCCGACACCCCGGTCGGCCAGGTTCTCGTCGCCCAGGCCCTCGCCTCCCTGCTGACCGGTCAGAAGCCCAAGGCCTACGGCATCGACACCGGCGCGGTCCCGACCCCGGCGCCCACCCCGTCCGTGTCGCCGTCGGCGGTCCCGGCCGCGACGCCGACGACCCGGGCGAAGATCCGCGCATGAGCCGGCTCCGGCCGCGGGCTGGCCAGGTCCTGCTGACCGGCGGGCTGGCTGCGGTCGCCGCGCGCACCGCGTACGCCGCGCTGGGCGCCCATCCGCCCGGCGGCCGGGCCGCCTGGGCCCGGACCAATCATCGCGGCGAGCCCGTCACCCTGCTCGAGGGCCCGGCCGCGGCCGCCGCGGCCGTCGCGGCGGTGCTCGCCGCGCCCGGGCTGCCCGTCCGCGCCCGGGCCGCGCTCGCGGCGGCCGGGGCGGGAGCGGCGGCGTTCGGCGGCTACGACGACCTGAAAGGCAGCGGGGCCCGGCGCGGGTTCCGCGGCCACCTCGGGGCGCTGGCCCGCGGCGAGGTGACCAGCGGCACGGTGAAGCTGGCCGGGATCGGCGCGACCGGGCTGGCGGCCGCCGCGCTGGCCGGCGGCCCGGCCGGCGACGGCTCCGCGCTGGACTTGCTGGTCAATGCGGGCCTGGTCGCGGGCGGCGCGAACCTGGCCAACCTGTTCGACCTGCGCCCCGGCCGGGCGATCAAGGTGACGGTGGCCGCCGGAGCGGCCCTCGGCCTCGCCTCGCCCCCGGGCCGGCTGGCCGCCGCCGCGCCGGTCGGGGCCGCGCTGGCGGTGCTGCCCGAGGACCTGGGCGAACGGGCCATGCTGGGCGATGCGGGCGCCAACGCGCTGGGCGGCATGCTCGGCGCCGCGGCCGCGACCGCGCTGCCGCGCCGGGCGCGGGTCGCGGCCCTGGCCGTGATCACCGGGCTGACCGCGGCCAGCGAGGTGGTCAGCTTCACCAGGGTCATCGACCGGACCCCGCCGCTGCGCTGGCTCGACCAGGTCGGCCGACGCCCGCCGGCCGGGGCGCACCCGGAGGGCCGGGCGGGCGCCGGAGAGGCGCAGGAGCCGGGCCGGGCCAGCGCGCCTGCGGCGGCGGCCGGGCCCGCGACGCCGGCCCGGGCCGCCACCGCGACGCCGGCCCGGGCCGCCACCGCGCCGCCGGCCCGGGGCGCCACCGCGCCGCCGTGACCGGGGCGCCACCGCGCCGCCGTGACCGGGCCATGACCCGGGTCGCCTACGTGATCGGCACCACCACGGGTGGGACCGGCCGGCACGTGGCGATGCTGGCCAGGGGATGCGCCGAGCGCGGCCTGGACGTCACCGTGTTCGGCCCGGCGGCGGCGCGGCCGCTGTTCCCGGCGGTCGCGTTCACCCCGGTGGACATCGGCGCCCGGCCGCGCCCCGCCCGCGACACCGCGGCGGTGCGGCGGCTGCGCCGGCTGATCGCCGGCTGCGCCCCCGACCTGGTACACGCCCACGGCCTGCGCGCGGCCGCGGCCGCCGCGCTCGCCCTGCCCCGGGCGGGGCGCCGCAGGCCCGGCCCGGGGCTGCTCGTCACCGTGCACAACGCGGCCCCGTCCGGGCGCCTGGCCCGGGCCGTCTACCTGGTCCTGGAGCGGCTCGCCGCCCGGCGCGCCGACGCGGTCCTGTGCGTATCGGCCGACCTGGCCGACCGGATGCGCCGGGCCGGCGCCCGTGACGTGGCGCTGGCCACGGTCCCGGCCCCGGCCGCCGCCGCGCCGTCGGCCGAGGCGATCGCGAAGGCGCGGGCCGACATCGGTGCCGACGGGCGCCCGGTGGTACTCGCGGTCGGCCGGTGCGCCCGGCAGAAAGGCTTCGATGTCCTGCTCGAGGCCGTGATCATCTGGCCGCGACGCGACCCGGCGCCGCTGGTGGTGATCGCCGGGGAGGGCCCGCTGGAGAGCCAGCTGGCCCGGCGGTCGGCGGCGGCCGGAGCCGGCGTGAGGTTCCTCGGTCAGCGGGCCGACGTCCCGGCGCTGCTGGCCGTGGCGGACGTGACCGTGGTGCCCAGCCGCTGGGAGGGGCAGCCGCTGATCGTGCAGGAGGCGCTGGCGGCCGGCCTGCCGCTCGTCGCGTCGTCGGTCGGCGGGATTCCCGCGCTCACCGGCCCGGACGGAGCCCTGCTCGTGCCGCCTGGCGATCCGCGACGGCTCGCGACGGCGCTGCTGACGGTGCTCGACGACCCGGTGCTGTCCGCCCGCCTCGCCGCGGCCGCCACGGCTCGTTCCGCCGCGCTCCCGTCGGAATCCGATGCCATCGACGCGGTGACCGCCGCTTATAACGCGCTGATTTCCTGAGGTTTTCCTGAAGTCATTTTGCATCTGTCAACGTGCAAGAGTCACCTTAGTGAAAAGTCCTTGGTTCAGGTAACAATCCCGTCTTTCCGCTGAAATTGCAGCGACCGTGTGATCGACTGTGCCACTGGGGGTTGGCATTAGCCTGCCCAGGGGGAGCGCATGGGAAAGAAAGGCCGGGTTCTGCCGTTCGCGAGGCCGACGCCCCGCGAAGGTGCGGAGCACGCGGTCGGCGCGGCCTCGGCAGCTGGCCCGGTTTCGCTGAATCCAGTGGTCACCAGCCCGGCTAACGACGGTTCCGTCCGGCCCCCCGCGACCCCGTTGCCCCGCCGGGTGCCCGGCGAGTCGCGTCCCATGCCCGGCAACCAGCGGCGAGGCGGCGCGATGCCGGGCTCGGCGCGGCGGGTTCCCGCCCCGGCAGGCCCGCGGCCGGTGCCCGCGGCCTGGGCGGCCCAGCCCGACCCCGACCGGGTTATCGAGGCTGCGGAGCCGGCGCCCGGACCCGGTTCCCCGGTCAGGCGGCCGACCGGGCGGCTCGAGCAGCCCGCGCCGGCGGACGAGCGGCCGGACGGGCCGCGGCAGCCGGATGTGCAGGCCGAGCGGCAGGCCGCCGGATCCGCGGCGCCAGCGCCGGCGGACGAGCGGCCGGACGGGCCGCGGCAGCCGGCCCAGGCCGAGCGGCAGGCCGGCGGACCCGCGGGACCCGGGCCTGGCACCGAGGTCGGGCGGCGGCCCACCAGTTCCGCGGGAACCGGGCCCGGTGCGGAGGCCGGGCGGCGGGCCACCGGTTCCGCGGGAACCGGGCCCGGCACGGAGGCCGGGCGGCGGGCCGGCGGACTCGCGGACCCCGGGCCCGGTACCGAGGTCGAGCGGCGGGCCGGCGGATCCGCAGTCGCCGCGCCCGCTCCCGAGGCTGCCCCCTCGTGGGCGAAGGTGGCGGGCACCACACTGCAGCTTTACCTGGCGCGGCGCCCGACCCGGTGGCGCGTGATCGCCGCCCTCGTGGTGGCCCTGGTCGTCTTCGCCGGCGGCGCGCTGACCGTCGCGCTGCTTCGGTCTCCCGGCTCCGCGCCTGCGGCCGCCAAGAACGGCCGGTCCGCGACCGCCCCGGCCGGGCTGGCTCCGGTGCAGGCCGCGGCGGCCGCCCGGCAGCAGGCCGCCAAGTGGGTCGCGGCCCAGGTAAGCCACGACGTCGTGGTGTCGTGTGACCCGGCCATGTGCGCGGCGCTGCAGACGCAGGGGTTCCCCGCGGGGAACCTGATGACGCTGGGACCGGGCACCAGCGACCCGCTCGGCTCGAGCGTGATCGTGGCCACCGACGCCGTGCGCAGCCAGTTCGGCAGCCGGCTGACCAGCGTCTACGCGCCAACCGTGCTGGCCAGCTTTGGCTCCGGGTCGGGGCTGATCGACGTGCGCGCCTACGCGCCGGGAGGCGCGGCCGTCTACCTGGCCGCGCTCCAGGCCGACCAGCGGACCCGGCAGAACCTCGGGCGGGCGCTGCTGCACAACTTCCGGGTCGCGGCCGTGCCGCTGGCCCGGGCCCAGCTAGCCGCCGGGCTGGTCGACACCCGGCTGCTGGCCACGCTCGCGACGCTGGCCGGGCAGGGCCCGGTGAGCGTCGCCGGATTCAGCGACTCCGGACCCGGGGCCAGCCCCGGCGTGCCCATGCGCGCCATGGCGCTGGCCAGCCCGCCCGGGGCCAAAAGCGGGTACCTGACGTCGCTGCTCGCGCTGCTGCATGCGCAGCAGCCCCCATACCTCGCGTCCAGCCTGTCCCTGGCGCGAGTTGACGGTCACCAGGTTGTGCAGGTCGAATTCGCCGCGCCGAGCCCGCTCGGGCTGATGAGCGGCTAGGCGCGGCCCAATAAGTGTTCATGAGAAGGGGAGCGATTATGAGACTGTCAGCAAGAGGAGCCTGGCTGACCAGGCTGATAACCGCGGGCGGGATGGCGCTCGGCGTGGCCGGACTGCTCGGGATGGGCACCTCGGCCGCGTCCGCGAGCACCGGGACCGGTTACCTGCGGCTGGCGCACTTCTCGCCGAACACCCCCGCGGTTGACGTCTACCTGTACTCGTTCGGTGACCCGAGCGCCATGGTGGTGTTGCACCACGTCGCCTACGGCGATGTGTCCGGGTATCAGGCGGTGCCCAGCGGCGAGTACACCGTGGCCATGCGTGCGGCGGGTGCTTCCGCGTCATCCAAGCCGGTGCTGTCCACGACCATCGACGTGGTCAGCGGCGACGCGTACACCGTGGCGGGCGTGGGGCCGTTCGCGGGCATCCGGCTGCAGGTGCTGGATGACCGGCTGACCACGCCGCCGGACAAGTCGCTCGCGCGGGTCATCCAGGCGTCGATGCACGAGCCGAAGGTCACCGTGACCGCGGGCGGCCGGACGCTGGGCAGCAACCTCAGCTTCACCACCGTGACGAGGTACAAGACGCTGAACCCGGGCACGGTGACGGTCAGCGCGGCCGGGTCGACCGAGCACGGCAGCGCCGTGTTCACGCTGGCGCCCGACACCATCTACACGTTCGTCGTCCTGGACAACGGCGGCCAGCTGAAGATCACCGGGCTGGTGGACTCGTCCGGCAGCATGGCGATGCCGGCGGGCGCCGCGGCTACCGGCTTCGGCGGCACGGCCGCGCGTCCCGGCGCGTCCCTGCTGCCCTGGGCGGCCGCGGCCGCGGCCGGGCTGCTGGCCGCGGCCGGCGGGGCCATCCGGCTGCGCCGCCGTCGCCGCCCCGCCCTGCATGCGCGGTGACATGACCAAGGAGGCCGGCCGGCACACCTCGCCGTTGCGCGTGGTGCGCCGGCCTGCCGCCGCGGCCGCGCTGATCGCCGGCGTCGTGGTGGCCGCGGCGGGCGTGACCGGCCTGGCGCTGGCCAGTCAGACCGGCCGCCCGGCCACGCCGGTGGGCAAGCCGACATTCGGCCCGGTGCCGATGGGGCGGATCGAGGCCGCGCCGCAGCCGTCGCTGAAGCCGGTGGCCCGGCCGGTGAGCCTGGTCATCCCGTCGATCGGGGTCCGCACCGGGCTGGTCCGCCTCGGGCTCACCTCGTCCGGCGCGCTGCAGGTCCCGGCCACCGTCACGGTGGCCGGCTGGTACACCGGCAGCGCCCGGCCCGGCGCGATCGGCGCGGCCGTGATCGTCGGCCACATCGACTCGCTGAGCGGGCCCGGGGTCTTCTTCCGGCTGCGACTGCTGCACCCGGGCAGCAAGGTATACGTCCGCCGGGCCGACGGCTCGCTGGCCGAGTTCCAGGTGACCTCGGTGCGTTCCTACCTGAAGGCCCAGTTCCCGACGCTGGCCGTGTACGGGCCGGTGCCCTACGCGGAGTTGCGCCTGATCACCTGCGGCGGCGCGTTCGACTACGCCACCGGCCACTACCTCAGCAACACGATCGTGTACGCGGCGCTGATTCACTGAGCGTTCACTGCGCGGCCGCGGCGGGCCGGCCGAACCGGCCGAGCGCGAACCGCGGCGACGGCGGGCCGTCGCTCTGGCCGGTGGCCAGGTCGGCGAGCCACTCGCCGAGCAGCGGCCCGAACTTGAAGCCGTGCCCGGACGTCCCGCTGCCGATCACCACGCGCCCGGCCCGGTCCACGATGAAATCCTGGTCCGGGGTGTTGTCGTAGATGCAGCGCTCGGTGCGCACCGGGTCCGGCGCGAAGCCGGGCAGGTACCGCCGGGCCAGCCCGGCCAGCCGCGCGGTCAGCCCGGCGTCCGGCCCCTGCTCCTGGCGGCCCGGGTCGGCCGCCGGCCCGCTGTGGTGGAAGCCGATCTTGTACAGCGCGGAGCCCGGCACGGGCAGCCCGTACGGTTCCGGGTCGCCGTGGCCGATGAGGATCGGCATGGCGGGCGCCGGGTCCGCGGCCGGGGCCAGGTAACCGACCTGCTCCAGCGTGGCCGCCGACGGCACCGCGATTCCGGCGGTGGCGAGCAGGCCGCCCGTCCACGGCCCGGCGCACACCACGGCCGCGCTGGCGGTGACCGAGCCCGAGCCGGTCGCGACCGAGACCCGGCGCCCGTCGTCGGCCAGGCCGGTGACGGTCACCCCGGTGCGCAGGTCCGGCACGGCCGCGGCCAGGGCCCGCAGCGCCGCGTCGGCGCTGATCACGCACGAATCCGGCTCGAGCAGGGCCGGGCCGCCCAGCGTCACCCCGGGGAACCGGGCGGCGGCCGCGGCGGCCGTCAGCGGCTCGCAGGGCGCGCCCGCGGCGAGCATGGCCCGGCGGACCGCGTCCAGCCCGGGCCCGAAGGTGAGATGCGGGGCCGGCTGCAGCAGCCGCTCGCCGTGCTCGTCTTCCAGGGCCCGCCAGTGCTCACGGGCCCGCCGGGCCATCGTGACGTAGCCGGCGTCCGGGTAGCCGAGCCGGAAGATGCGGCAGCTGCCCTTCGACCCGCCCGCCTCGTGGCCGGTCTCGGCCTGCTCCAGCACGATGACCTCGCGGCCGCGCCGGGCCAGGGCCCGCCCGGTGGCCAGCCCGAGCAGCCCGCCGCCCACCACGACCACCTCGCACCGTTCGTCCATGGCGAGAACGCGGCAACGCCCGGGCCCGCGGCTACCAGCCGCGCGCCCGCCACTCCGGCACATGCGGGCGCTCGGTGCCGAGCGTGGTGTCCTTGCCGTGGCCCGGGTACACCCAGGTGCCGTCGGGCAGCTCGGCGAACACCCGTGCCTCGAGGTCGTCCATGAGCTGGCCGAACCGCTTCGGGTCGTGCTCGGTGTTGCCGGGCCCGCCGGGGAACAGGGAATCGCCGGTGAACAGGTGCGGCTCGTCGGCCAGCACGCCGCCCGCGTCGTAGCAGAGCGCGATGCTGCCGGGCGTGTGCCCGCGCAGGTGAATGACCGACAGCACGGCGTCGCCCACCCGGATCGTGTCGCCGTGCCGGACCAGGTCGGTGACCGGCACCGGCAGCTCGCCCGCGTCCTCGGGATGGGCGGCGGTCCGCGCGCCGGTCGCCTGCTGGACGGCCTGCAGCGCGGCCCAGTGGTCCCTGTGCTGGTGCGTGGTGATGATCATGGACAGCGGGACGCCGTCGATGAGCCCGAGCAGCGTGTCGGCGTCGTTCGCCGCGTCGATCAGCGCCAGTTCCCCGGTGCCGGTGCAGCGCAGCAGGTAGGCGTCGTTGTCCATGGGGCCGACCGCCACCTTGGTGATGGTGAGGCCGGGAAGCTCCCTGGTGTCGGCGGGCCCGCCGACGCTGACATCGCCCGTGTAGGTCATGGTCTCTCCGTCTCCCTCGCCGCTCAGCTCCACGTCGGCAGCTTAGGCGGGCCGCCGCCTCGGCCCTCGGCCGGCTCCGGCGCGGCGCCGTCCCGCCTGCCGCGTCACCGGCCCGCGTCACGGGCGCGGCCGGCGCGGGACGGCGCGGGACGGCCGGAAGATCCGGGAATGCGGCGGGCGGCCGGGACGTTGCCCTCCGGGTGGACCGCCGCCGCCGGAGGAGCCGCGGAGCCGCGCCGAAGCGCCTCGTTTTGTCAGACCCCCCGGATACCATGGCGACGCGCCTCCCAATCCCCTGAAGACCGACGTCAACGACCGGAGAGCTGAGCGCACAGTGGCTGATCGTCTGGTGGTCCGCGGCGCCCGCGAGCACAACCTCAAGGACGTCTCGCTCGACCTGCCGCGCGATGCCCTGATCGTGTTCACCGGATTGTCCGGGTCCGGGAAGTCCAGCCTGGCCTTTGACACGATCTTCGCCGAGGGCCAGCGCCGGTATGTCGAGTCGCTGTCGGCGTACGCGCGGCAGTTCCTCGGCCAGATGGACAAGCCCGACGTCGACTTCATCGACGGGCTGTCGCCCGCCGTGTCCATCGACCAGAAGGCCGCGGGCCGCAACCCGCGCTCGACCGTCGGCACGATCACCGAGGTCTACGACTACCTGCGGCTGCTGTACGCGCGGGTCGGCAAGCCGCACTGCCCGGTGTGCGGCCGCCCGATCGCGCGGCAGAGCCCGCAGCAGATCGTCGACCGGGTGCTCGAACTGGAGGAGGGCACCCGGTTCCAGGTGCTGGCGCCGATGATCCGCGGGCGCAAGGGCGAGTACACCGAGATGCTCCGCGACCTGCAGGCCAAGGGCTACTCGCGGGCCCGGGTGGACGGGGTCGTGATCAGGCTGGACAGCGTCGGCACCGGAGGCGAGCTGCCGGCGCTGAAGAAGTACGAGAAGCACGACATCGAGGTCGTGGTCGACCGGCTGGACGTGAAGGAGTCGTCCCGGCGCCGGCTGACCGACTCGGTGGAGACCGCGCTGGGCCTGTCCGGCGGGACCGTGGTGCTGGACTTCGTCGACCTGCCGGAGGCCGACCCGCACCGGGAGCGGATGTTCTCCGAGCACCTGGCCTGCCTGTACGACGACCTGTCGTTCGACGAGCTCGAGCCGCGGTCGTTCTCGTTCAACTCGCCGTGGGGTGCCTGCCCGGACTGCACCGGCCTGGGCACCAAGCTGGAGGTCGATCCCGAGCTGGTGGTGTCCGACCCGGGCAAGACCCTGGCCGAGGGCGCGATCGGCCCGTGGAGCGGCGGGCACTTCAGCGACTACTTCATCCGGCTGATCGAGGCGCTCGGCGATGCGATCGGCTTCAGCATCGACACGCCCTGGGAGCGGCTGCCCGCGGCGGCCCGGACCGCGCTGCTGCACGGCTACGACAAGCAGGTGCACGTCCGGTACAAGAACCGGTACGGCCGGGAGCGCTCCTACTACACCCACTTCACCGGCGCGATCCCGTTCATCGAGGAAAGGCACTCCAAGGCGGAGAGCGACGCGAGCCGGGAGCGCTACGCCGGGTACATGCGCGAGGTGCCCTGCCCGGTGTGCCACGGGGCCCGGCTGAAGCCGGTGTCGCTGGCGGTGACCGTGGACGGCCAGTCGATCGCCGAGTACTGCGGCCTGCCCATCGGCGAGCTGGCCAAGCGCCTGCTCGAGCTGGAGCTGTCCGACCGGGACCAGCAGATCGCGGGCCGGATCCTCAAGGAGGTCAACTCCCGGCTCGGCTTCCTGCTCGACGTCGGGCTCGACTACCTGACCCTGGACCGGGCGTCGGCGACCCTGGCCGGCGGCGAGGCACAGCGGATCCGGCTGGCCACGCAGATCGGGTCGGGCCTGGTCGGCGTGCTGTACGTGCTCGACGAGCCGTCGATCGGCCTGCACCAGCGCGACAACCACCGCCTGCTGGAGACGCTGATCAGGCTCCGGGACCTCGGCAACACGCTGATCGTGGTCGAGCACGACGAGGACACGATCCGCGCCGCCGACTGGGTGGTCGACATCGGCCCGCGAGCGGGGGAGCACGGCGGCAACATCGTCGTCTCCGGCCCGCTCGAGCGGCTGCTGGCCAGCCGGGAGTCGCTGACCGGCGCGTACCTGACCGGCCGCGAGTCCATCCCGGTGCCCGCGAAGCGCCGCCCGCGCGCCAGGACCAGGGAGGTCGTGGTCCGGGGGGCCAGCGAGCACAACCTGCGCGGCGTGGACGTGGCGTTCCCGCTCGGCTGCTTCATCGCGGTCACCGGGGTCTCCGGGTCCGGCAAGTCGACGCTGGTCAACGACATCCTGTACAGCGCGCTGGCCAAGGAACTGCACGGCGCGCGGATCGTGCCCGGCAAGCACACCCGGGTCACCGGCATGCAGCAGCTGGACAAGGTGGTGCACGTCGACCAGTGCCCGATCGGCCGGACGCCGCGGTCCAACCCGGCCACCTACACCGGGGTGTTCGACCACGTGCGCCGGCTGTTCGCGCAGACCACCGAGGCGAAGGTGCGCGGCTACCAGCCGGGCCGGTTCTCGTTCAACGTCAAGGGCGGCCGGTGCGAGGCGTGCTCGGGCGACGGCACCATCAAGATCGAGATGCAGTTCCTGCCCGACGTGTACGTGCCGTGCGAGGTCTGCCACGGCGCCCGGTACAACACCGACACCCTGCAGGTGCACTACAAGGGCAAGACCGTCGCCGACGTGCTGGACATGCCGATCGAGGAGGGCGCGGAGTTCTTCCAGGCCATCCCGGCCATCCACCGGCACCTGCAGACGCTGGTCGACGTCGGCCTGGGCTACGTGCGGCTCGGCCAGCCCGCGCCGACGCTGTCCGGCGGCGAGGCGCAGCGGGTGAAGCTGGCCTCGGAACTGCAGCGCCGGTCCACCGGCCGGACCATCTACGTGCTGGACGAGCCCACCACCGGCCTGCACTTCGACGACATCCGCAAGCTGCTCGGCGTGCTCAGCCGGCTCGTGGACGGCGGCAACACGGTCATCGTCATCGAGCACAACCTCGACGTGATCAAGACGGCGGACTGGGTCATCGACCTGGGGCCCGAGGGCGGATCCCGCGGCGGCGACGTGATCGCGACCGGCACGCCCGAGGACGTCGCGCTCGTCGATGACAGCTACACCGGCCAGTTCCTGAAGAAGATCCTGCACGCTTAGCCTCGCGTGGCGGCCGGCGCGTGAACCGGCCGTGCGGCCTTCGGCGGGGCCGCTGGCGCGGGCGCCCTCGCCCGGGTCCTGGCCCGGGCCGAGACCGGCCCGGGGGCGGCGGTGGTGACCACGGCGGACGCCGGATGCAGCCCGGTCCGGGTGATCGCTGCCCCGGACGGGCGCGAGGTCTGGGTGACGGCCCGTGGCAGCGACAGCTTGCTGGCCTTCTCCGCGGCCCGGCTGGTCACCCACCCGGGGCACGCCCTGATCGCCAGCGTCCGGGTCGGGGAGGCCCCGGTTGGCCTGGCCCTGGTCGGCGGCGGGACCCGCATCGTGGTCGCCGACTCCAACCGGTTCGCCGCGTCAGGCGCCGCGTCCGGCCTGGCCGTGGTCGGCGTGTCCCGGGCCCTGGCCGGCCAGCCCGCGCTGCTCGGGTACCTGCCGGCGTTCGGCTTCCCGCGGGAAATGGCGCTGGAGCCCGGCGGGCGGGTGCTGCTGGTCGGCGACTTCAGCTCGCAGCAGCTTCAGGCCGTGGACGTGGCCCGACTCCCGTGAGCCCGCCCGGGCGCCAGCGGCTAGGCTGCCCGGGATGGAGATCATGACAGGCAGCGGGCCCGCCCGGGTCGAACTGGACAAGCCGGGCAAGCCGGCCTTCCTGCTCGCGCTCACGCACGGCGCGGGCGGCGGCGCCGACAGCCCGGACCTGCTCGCGGCGCGGGACGCCGGGCGCGACCTCGGTGCCGCCGTGGCCCGGGTCCTGCAGCCCTACCGGGTCCGCGGCGCGCGCGCCCCCGGCTCGCCGGACCGGCAGGACGCGGCCTGGCTGGAGATCGTCGCGGCGCTGCGCCGGGAGGTCCCGGGGGTGCCGCTGGTGCAGGGCGGCCGCAGCAACGGCGCGCGGCTGGTCTGCCGCACCGCCCGGGCGGCGGAGGCCAGGGCGGTCGTCGCGCTGGCCTTCCCGCTGCACCCGCCGGGCCGCCCGGAACGCTCGCGGGCCGACGAACTGCGTGCCGCCGGAACCGACGTGCTCGTGGTGAACGGAGACCGGGACCCGTTCGGCATCCCGGACGCGGCCGACGCGTCCCGGATCGTGGTGCTGGCGGGCGAGACGCACGCCCTGTCCCGGCGCCCGGGGCAGGTCCGGCAGGCGGTCGGGTCCTGGCTGCGCGAGGTGCTGGCGGTTCCCGCCGGGCAGGCCGGGGGCTAGGCCAGGCCCAGGCCCGGCGACCGGACCCGGCGGAGCCGTGAGCATTGCCGGGAGCCCCGTCACTCCGCGCGCAGGATGAGGCCTGCCGGCTCGCTGGACGCCGGGCAGGCGCGCCAGCTTCGCGGTCAGATTCGGGCCCTGGCCGCTGAGGCCCAGGTCCGACGGGTTGGTCGCGGCCAGGAACGTCGCGTAGGAGGACTGTGTGCGCCTGGCCGCCGCGACCGAGCCCATGGCGACACCGCCGATCAGCCCGATCAGAAGCACCAGCGTGAGATAGCCGCTTCGCCTGCGGCCAAAAGTGGCGGCGAAGCGGTACCAGACAACCGGCATGACCCGCCCGCCCATGACAGATCCCCCCTGCCAGTCTCAGGAGCTCTCAACAGTCTCGCTTGCCCCGGCCAAAGGTCCAAGGAGGACAGCCTGCCTGCTGGCTTCGTGCCAGCATCACCCGCTCCAGGCGCTTGGCCGACCGCACCGGCGGGGCCGTGACGCGGCCGGACGGGCGGGGCTAGGCCCCGGCAGGCCGGGGGCCATAGTCCGACGAGGCGGACGGGCGGGGACCGGGCGCCGACGGGTCGAGGGCTAGATCCGGCGGGGCCGCGACTGGTGCCGGACGGGCCGGGGTTAGATCCGGCTAGACCCTGACTAGGCCGGGCGGGCCGGGGACTAGCCCGGCCGGGCCGGCTAGGCGGCGGGCGGGTGACTGCTCGTGGCGGGCGGTTCCGGCGGCCGGACGGATACGGCCGGCTGTGAGATCAGGTCGGTCGGCCGGTGCGGGGCGATCGGCTCTCCGTCGGGAAGTAGCTCCCCGGTATCTTCAAAGACGACTATGCCGTTGCAGAGCAGGCTCCAGCCCTGCTCGGGGTGGCTGATGATGGTTCGGGCCGCCTCACGGTCCGGGCGGCTGGCGTCCGGACACGGTGGCGTGTGAGGGCACATCAGTGTGCCTCCTGGTCATTTCCTCGTTGTGGTCTTGATCACACTCTACTGTGCCAGCAGTACCGCGCAGCGCGGCATGGCCCGTTGTGACGGTTTTCCGCGCCACCCTTTGTAGCTTTCGTGGCTACGCGTTCTGGCACTGAGGTACTACCCATTGTTACCGCGCCCATCGCGACATGTGGTCAACTGACTACAACAAGTTCGTCATGCCGGGCCGATATCGTTACCACCAGACTGCTCCGCGGCCATTGCCGCGGGAAGGCGACACGCCGGCGGCCGGCCAGGTTCAGGCGGGCACGTGCGTGACGGCCCCGGCGGCGGGCAGGTCGGTGCGCGGCATCGGGGGGATGCCGGTGAGCCGGTGCGACTCGCGCAGCGTCAGCAGGCGCTCGGCCTCGTCGGTCCAGGCGCGCACGGGCGACGTGGCCCTGGCCTTGCGCCGGTAGATCCGGTCGTCATAACCACGCGGGCCGATCTCGGCGCGCTGGGCCGCGTACCCGGCCCGCATCGCGTCGGTTAGCGCGCTGTCGAGCGTCCTGGCCAGCGGATATACCTCATCGGCCAGGCCCTCGGCCTGGGCCTGCCGGAACGCCTGCTCGGAGGCGCGGGCCGCCTCGAGCAGGTCGTCGAACTGGGCGGCCAAGGCGACATCCGCCGCGTACTCCGCTTCGGCCTGGCCGCTGACATGCTGGCGCCGCTTGGTCACGCGCACAGCCTAGCGGAACGGCCCGCCCGGGCCTTTACCGGGAGAAGTCCCGCCCGGGCCTTTACCGGGGAGAAGTCCCGCCCGGGCCTTTACCGGGAGAAGTAATGCCAGCCGAGCCGCAGCCAGCCGAGCAGGACCAGCAGCCGGCAAGGCCCAGGGCCGCATCACGTAGCCGAGCCACTCGCCGAGCGCGGGTATTCGCGAGTCCTTCCGCCGGGCGAGGAACTCGAGCGCGAACAGCGCGGTGATGACGCCCGCGAAACCGATGAGCGTGATAATCCGGGTCGTCATCTGGCCGTAACCGCCGCACCAATGCCCACCCGCTGAGCAGCCAAATGAGGATCGCCACGGCCTTGACCGGGCGGGCGGGCAGTGCGGCCAGCGCGGATGTCATCAGTGGCCATCAGCTCCCCTCCCCGAGGGGTCTCACCCCGATAGCTCCGGGCAAAGTGGCTGGTCGCGGGTCATGCGCGGCAGAAACGCAGGCTATCCAGGCAGGCCGTCGGAAGGGACGGACCAGATGGCCGGATGGGCCAGATGGCCGGATGGGCCGGATGGGCGAGATCAGGCGAGGCTCTGCTGCCAGCTGGCGTGCAGCGCCGAGTACTCGCCGCCCTCGGCCAGCAGCTGGTCCGGCGGCCCGTCCTCGATGATCCGGCCGTCGGACATCACCAGCACCCGGTCGGCGATCCGCACGGTGGACAGCCGGTGCGCGATGATCAGGGCGGTACGGCCGGCCAGGATGGTGCGCAGCGCCCGCTGCACCAGCCGCTCGCTGGGGATGTCCAGCAGCGAGGTGGCCTCGTCGAGCACCAGCACGGCCGGGGCGGCCAGGAACGCGCGGGTGAAGGAGATCAGCTGGCGCTGCCCGGCGGAGAGCCGGCCGCCGTGCTTGCCCACCGGCTCGTCGTAGCCGGCCGGGAACGCCGAGATAAACCCGTGCGCGCCGATGGCACGCGCCGCCGCCTCGATGTCGGCCCGGGACGCGCCCGGCCTGCCCAGCTCGATGTTGTCGGCGATGCTCCCGCTGAACAGGAAGTTCTCCTGGGTGATCAGGATCACCTCACGGCGCAGGGTGGGCTCGGACAGCTGCCGGAGATCGACGCCCTCCAGCAGCACCCGGCCCTGGCCCGGATCATAGAACCTGGCCATCAGCCGCGCGATCGTGGTCTTGCCCGCGCCGGTCGCCCCGACCAGGGCCACGGTCTGCCCGGCCGGGATGGTCAGGTCCAGGCCGGGCAGCACCGGCTGGTCCCGGTAACCGAACCGGACGTGCTCGAACTGCACGCTCCGGCCCCGGCGGACAGGGTCGCCCGGGCCGCCCTGGCCGAGCCTTTCGCCCGGGCCGCCCGGGCCGTGCCGTTCGCCCGGGCCGTGCCGTTCGCCCGGGCCGTGCCGTTCGCCCGGGCCGTGCCGTTCGCCCGGGCCGTGCCGTTCGCCCGGGCCGTGCCGTTCGCCCGGGCCGTGCCGTTCGCCCGGGCCGTGCCGTTCGCCCGGGCCGTGCCGTTCGTCCTCGCCGCCCGGGCTGGACGGCAGCGGCACCGGGACGTCCGGCTCGGGCACCGCGGGGGCCTCGTCCAGCACTCCGGAGATCTTCTCCAGCGCCGCGGCCGCGGACTGGAAAGTGTTGTAGAACTGCGACAGGTCCTGCAGCGGGTCGAAGAAGCGCTGCAGGTAGAGCAGGAACGTGACGAGCACGCCGACCTTCATGCTGCCGTCGATGACCCGCAGCCCGCCGTAGAGCAGCACTGCCCCGATCGCGAGGTTGCCGACCAGGGTGATGCCCGGGGAGTAGATGGCGATCAAGCGGGACGAGCGCAGGCTGGCCGCCGCGTAGTCGCTGTTGAGCTCGCCGAAGATCTCCTCGTTGCGACCCTCCCGGCGGAAGGCCTGGACCGCCCGGATGCCGCCGAACGTCTCCACGAACTGCACGATGACCTGCGCGATCGTTTCCCGGGTCCGGCGGTAGGCCGTGGCCGACTCGCGCCGGAACCAGACCGTCAGCCAGGTCAGCGGGCCGAAGCCGGCCAGCACCACCAGGGCGAGGGGCCAGTCGAGCAGCAGCATCCCCGCCCCGACCAGCAGCAGCGACAGGACCGCCGACACCAGCGAGTCCAGGCCCTCGTCGAACAGGTCGGAGATCGAGTCGATGTCGGAGACCTGCCGGGAGATGACCCGCCCGGAGGTGTAGCGCTCGTGGAACGCCACGGGCAGCCGCTGGAAGTGAGCGAACAGCCGGCGCCGGAGCTCGAGCACCACGTCCGCGCCGAGGCGGCCCATCGCGGTGATGTACGCCCGGGTGGCGGCAGCCTGGATGAGCACGGCCAGGGCGAACGCGGCGATGACAATCGTCAGCGGGCCGATGGAGGGGGACGGGGAGGTGGGCGGGGAGCGGGTCAGCTGCGGAATCCGGTCGATCCCGACCCCGACCAGCCACGGCCCGGCCAGAGCGGCGACATTGGCGATCACGATCAGCAGCAGGATCAGTGTGGCCCAGGCCCGGTGCGGGCGCAGCAGGTCCTGCAGCAGCCGCCGGCCGCGCAGCCGCAGCAGCGCGGCCAGGCCCGACGGCACCTCGTCGATCTCCTCGGCTGCGATGCCCCGCCAGGCCTGGGCCGTCGGCTGGTTCACGGGCTGGGTAGTCATCGGCGGGCCTCCGTCAGGTCCGGGTCCTGGCCGGTCCCGTCCGCGGTGGTCCCCTCCGTGCTGGCCTCCTCCGGGCCGGCGCCGCTCATCAGCTTCCGGTAGCGTTCCTCGGTCGCGAGCAGGTCATGGTGCGTGCCGGTGGCGGCGATGACGCCGTCGTCGAGCAGCGCGACCCGGTCGGCCAGCAGCACCGTGGAGGGGCGGTGCGCGACCACCAGCGCCGTGGAGTCGGCCAGCACCTCCGCGAGCGCCCGGGTGACCCTGGCCTCGGTGTGCACGTCCAGCGCGGACAGCGGGTCGTCGAGCAGCAGCACCGCGGGCCTGGCCAGGATGGCCCGGGCCAGCGCCACCCGCTGGCGCTGGCCGCCGGACAGCGCCATGCCCTGCTCGCCGATCCTGGTGTCCAGCCCCCAGGGCAGATCGGTGACGAAGCCCGCCTGGGCCGCGTCGAGGGCGGCCAGGACCTCCTCCTCGGCTGCAGTGGGGGCGCCGTAGCCGACGTTCTCCCGGACGCTGGCCGAGAACAGGGTCGGGTCCTCGAAGGCGCAGCCCACCATCGTGCGCAGGACGGCCAGCCGCAGGTCCCTGATGTCGGTTCCGTCCAGCAGGATGGACCCGCCGGACACCTCGGCCAGCCGCGGCACCAGCTGCAGCAGCGTGGTCTTGCCCGCGCCGTTGGGGCCGACCAGGGCGACCGTCTCGCCGGGCTCGAGCTCCAGGCTCACGTCCCGCAGGATCGGCGCGGAGGCGCCCGGGTAGCTGAACGTGACGTGGTCGAAGTGGAGCCGTCCGCCGCGCCGGCTCGGCCGGCCGCAGCGGCCCGGTGCGCCGCCGGTTGGTCGGCGATGGCGGGATCAATGTCGAAGATCTCGTAGACCCGCTGGGCCGCCGTGGCGGCCTCCTGTCCGGAGGCCAGGATGTAACCCATGGCCTCGATCGGCCAGACCAGCTGCAGCGCGAGCGCGATGAATGCGACCAGCCCGCCCAGGCTCAGCTCCTGGCGGCTGACCGCGATCGCGCCGAGCAGCAGGATCAGGCCGATGACCGCGTTCGGCACTAGGTCGAGGCCGGCCCAGAAGGTGCCGCGCAGCCTGGCCTTCTGGATCTGGGTCGTGCGCACGAGCGTGGCCTGGCTGGCGTGCCGGGCGGCGGCCTCGTCGCGCCGGCCGAGCGCCTTGAGCACCCGGATGCCGGTCGCGGCCTCCTCGACGTAGGTGGCCAGGTCGCCTTCCTGGTCCTGCGCGCGGCGGGACAGCACCCGGTACCGCCGCTCGAAGCGCAGGCACAGCACGACGACGGGGAGGAACACGCAGGCGGTCAGCAGGCCCAGCCACCAGTTCAGCCGGATCAGCAGCGCGATCACCGCGACGAACGTCACCACGTTGGTGATGAAGAAGATGGTGCCGAACCCGGCGAAGCGGCGGATCGCCGACAGGTCCGTGGTGGCGCGCGAGAGCAACTGGCCGGACTGCCAGTCGTCGTGGAACCCGGTGTGCAGCTGCTGCAGGTGAGCGTAGAGGCTGTCCCGCATGGACCGCTCCATGCCGGTGACCGCGGTGGCCTGCACCCAGCGCCGGTAGAGGCTTAAAGCAGCCTGGATCACGCCGAGCGCGGTCGCGGCCAGGCCCAGCGGGAGCAGCGCGCTTTTGTCCCCGTGCTCGATCGGCCCGTCGATGATGTTCTTGACCAGCAACGGGATCGCGATCTCGGCTGCGGCCGCGCCGATCGCGGCGGCGAGCATCGCCGCGAGCCGCCCGTAGTAGGGACGCAGGTACTCCCGGGTCCGCCAGAGCGCGGCGAGCGGGGTCTCCTGCGGCCGGGCCCGTCCAGGCTGAGTTTGGGCATGCGGCAGCGAGCTGGAGGGTTTGGTGGGCATTAGCCGCAGGCTAGCCGCACGGCCAGGGTGCTGTCATCTGGTTTTTCCGTGGCGGGCGGCGCCGGAGATCGTGCTGGTCGGCTGCCGGGCCGGGGTGCCGCAGCGCCCGCCAGGGGCGGCTGGCCCGGCGACGACGACCGGTGGCTGGTGCTGCTGCTGACCTCCGGCCGGTCGCCGGACTGGCCACGGTAAGCCGTCGGGCCGGCCGCGGTAGGGTGAACGGCTGAGTGAGCGGCCGGGGTGAACGGCTGAGTGAGCGGCCGGGGTGAACGGCTGAGTGAGCGGCCGGGGTGAGCAGGCGGGGTGAACAGCTTGAACGAGATGGCCTTTGACGTCGCCCGGGTGCGTGCCGCCTACCCGGCCCTGGCCGACGGCTACGCCTACCTGGACGGCGCCGCGGGCACCCAGGTGCCCGAGTCCGTCATCGGCGCGGTCGCCGGCGCGTACCGGGCCGGTATCGGGAACTCCGGCGGCGCCTTCCCGGCCAGCCGTCGCTCCGACGAGATCACCGCGGAGTGCCGCCGGGCGGTGGCGGACCTCGTCGGCGGCCGGCCGGAGGGGGTCATCCTCGGCCCGAACATGACCACGCTGACCTACCGGCTGGCCCGCACGCTCGCGGCGGGCTGGGGCCCGGGCGACGAGATCCTGGTCACCCGGCTCGACCACGACGCGAACGTCCGGCCGTGGGTGCAGGCCGCGGCCCGGGCCGGGGCGGCGGTGCGCTGGGCCGATGTGCGAATGCCCGAGGGTGACCTGCCGCTCGCCCAGTTCGCCGAGCTGATCTCGGACCGGACCAGGCTGGTGGCGGTGTCCGCGGCCAGCAACCTGATCGGCACGCGCCCGGACGTGGCCGGCATCACGGCGCTGGCCCACGCGGCCGGGGCGGTGGCCTACGTGGACGGCGTGCACGCCACCCCGCACGGCCCGGTGGATGTCGGCCGGCTCGGCGCCGACTTCTACGCCACCAGCGCCTACAAATGGTCCGGGCCGCACGTCGGCGCGGTGGTCGCCGATCCGGGGCTGCTGGAGTCGCTGGCCCCGGACAAGCTGGTCCCGGCGCCCGACGCTGGGCCGGATCGTTTCGAGCGGGGCACGCTGCCGTTCGCCGACCTGGCCGGGGTGACCGCCGCCGTCGAGCACCTGGCCTCGCTGGCCGGGCTGGGGGCGGGCGGCACCAGGCGCGAGCGGATCCTGGCCGGGATGGCCGCGGCCGAGGCTCACGAGCAGGACCTGTTCCGGGTGCTGCTCGGCGGCCTGGACGCGATGAAGCACGTCACCACCTACGGCAAGGCGGCCCGGCGCACCGCCACCGCGTACTTCACCGTGGCCGCCCACACGCCGCGCCGGGTCGCCGAGCACCTGGCGGGGCGGAAGGTCAACGTCTGGGACGGCGACAACTACGCCTGGGAACTGGCCGGGGCGCTGGGCCTGAGGGACTCCGGCGGCGCCGTCCGCGCCGGGCTGGTGCACTACAACGACCGGTCCGACGTCGACCGGCTGCTGGCGGCCGTCGCGGAACTGGCCGCCTGACCGGCCCGGGCCCCCGGCCCGCCCGGCGGGTTCAGTCCTGCAGCTGGTACCGGTACAGACGGGACTCGCGGATCGTGAAGCCGAGCCGCTCATAGAGCCGTCCCGCCGCCTCCCGCGCCGGGCGCGAGGTCAGGTCGACGGTCTTCGCGCCCGCCTCGCGGGCCAGCCGGATCGCCTCCTGCATCATCGCCTCGCCGGTGCCCTGGCCGCGCGCGGACTGGTCGACGACGACATCCTCGATCCAGGCGCGCAGTCCGGTCGGCAGCGGGAACATCACCAGCGTCATCGTGCCGGTGATCTCGCCCGCGGAGCGGGCCAGGAGCACCGTGTTCGCGGACGAGTTCACGATCGCCTCAATCTCGGCCTGCCCGGGCGGTGACGCCGACCGGGACAGCTGCGGGATCAGGCGGGCGAAGGCCTGGGCCACTTCGGTGGTTACCTTGTCGAGCACCTCAACCTGGACCGTCACCCGCGGAATACTACTCCGCCACGGCCCGCGCACGACCGCGGCGCCGCCGGGCCCGGCGCCTCACCGGCCCTTAGCTTGCTAGCATGCTATATTACTAGCCATGGAACAGGAGCGGGCCCGCGTCGAGAAGGCGCAGTTCAACGTCTACCTGCCGAAAGACCTCATCCGGCGGGCCAAGTACGCGTCCGTCGATACCGGGGAGTCGCTGTCCCAGCTGGTCGAGGAGGCGCTGGTGGCGCACCTGGACCGGCTGGCCGCGGAAGGGAGCGCGCAGTCATGAAGGTCATGCCCATCCGCTATGTCGCGGACGTCGCCGTCTCGGCGCGGTTCTACGCGGCCCTCGGGCTGATCCCCGGGGACAGCTCCCGCTCGGGAAACTGGACCGAGCTGAACGGCTCGGGCGGGATGCTCGCGCTGCACGCGGCGCGGGCGGCCGAGCAGGACAGGCCCGGCCGGATCGAGCTGTCGTTCGAGACCCAGGAGCTGCTCGAGGACCTCGCCGCGCGGCTTACCGCGGCCGGCTTCGCGCCGGAGGCGATCGTGGATGAGAGCTTCGGCCGCAGCCTGCGCGTGGTCGACCCGGACGGCATGCTGGTGCAGGTCAACGAGCACGACCGGGAGCTGTATACGTGACGGCGGCCACGCTCCCCACCTCCTCGGCAGTCACCGGCCGGTCCGGCGGCATCGCGCGGCCCAGGGTGCCCTCGATCCGCGCGACGAACTCATCGACCTCGGCCTAGGTGTAGCCGGGCCGGAGGCGCTGACGGCATGGGTCGGGGCGGGGGGTCGGCGGCGCGGGAAGGGGCGCCGGAACGGGAAAGGGCCGGGCCCGGCGGGAGGTCGGGCCCGGCCCTGGGCCGGGGGAGGGGGAAGGGCTCAGCTGGCGTAGTCGAGCAGCGGCTGGGCCCGGCTCGGGTGGCGCAGCTTGGACAGCGACTGCTTCTCCAGCTGCCTGATCCGCTCCCGGGTCAGGCCGAGCGCCCGTCCGATCTCGTCCAGCGTGTGCGGGTTGCCGTCGTACAGGCCGAACCGCATCGCCATGATCGTCGCCTCACGCGGGGTGAGCGCGTCGAGCGCGTGCCGCAGCTGGTCGGCCAGCAGCTGCCGGTCCACCAGCTCGGACGCCTCGGGCGCGTCCACGTCCTCGATCAGGTCGCCGATGCTGGTCTCGCCGTCCTCGCCGATCGTGGAGTCCAGGCTGATCGGCTGGCGGCTGGTCCGCAGCAGCTCCTCGATCTGGTCCGGCGTCCGGTCCAGCTCCACCGCGAGCTCCTCGGGGGTGGGCTCACGGCCCAGGCGCTGGTGCATGTCCCGCTCGACCCGGCTCAGCTTGCTCAGCATCTCCAGCACGTGCACCGGCAGCCGGATCGTGCGGGCGGAGTCGGCGAAGCCGCGCTGGATGGCCTGCCGGATCCACCACATGGCGTACGTGGAGAACTTGTAGCCCTTGGTGTAGTCGAACTTCTCGACCGCGCGGATCAGGCCGAGGTTGCCTTCCTGCACCACGTCGAGCAGGGACAGCCCGCGGTCGCTGTACTTCTTGGCCACCGAGACCACCAGCCGCAGGTTGGCCTCGAGCATGTGCGCCTTGGCCCGGCGGCCGTCCTCGGCGACGGCCTCGAGGTCGCGGCGCTGGTCCTCGGGCAGCTTGGCCTCGGTGTCCAGCTTGTGCTCGGCGTACAGCCCGGCCTCGATCCGCTTGGCCAGGTCGACCTCCTGCTCGGCGGTGAGCAGGCTGGTCCGGCCGATCGACTTGAGGTAGGTGTGCACCGAGTCGCCCATGACCGAGGTCTGGTCGTCGAGGTCAGCCTCGGTGACCTCAACCGTGACGGAAGCCAGGGCCTCGGCCTCGGCGTCCGCGGAATCTAGCCCGTCCAGCCCGATGACGTGGGCGATCGCCGCTTCCATCCCGGGCTGGTCGGCGCCGGCCGGGCGGGCCGCGGTGGCCCGGGCCTGGCGGCCCTTCGCCTTGGCGGTCGGGGGGAGGGTAGCAACCTGCACAGCAGCCTCCGGCTGTTCGTTACCGAGCTGAACACCGGCCTCGGTGAGTTCGCGGACGATGGACCGGGCCTCGGTGGGGGAGATGCGGGCCTGCTCAAACGCGGTGCGGAGTTCCGGGAGGGACAGGTGACCCTGGCTGCGGCCGTGCTGGATCAGCTCGTCCACATGGGACATGGTGGCCTCATCGTCGTGTCGCTGCGACGCAGCGGTCGCGTTCCGCGGCATGAGACACCTCCCTTGTGCGCCCGAGGGCGCTTCCTCGTGCGTCCGTGGGACGCGTTCCTCCTGCACCACCGAGGCGGCGCCGTCGGTTAGCGGGGGCCCAAGGCACTTGGTATTGTGCAGCGCGGGCATTATCTTTAACGCTCAGCGAGGCCGTTTGTTCCCGTGCGGGTACCGTGCGCCCATCGGCGGCCGGTACCGTTCCGGCCGCAAGTCCCGGCCGCCCGGGACCCCATGGGACCCCGCCTGAGAGCGCAGCGCCCCCCGGTCGGGCTTACCCGACGGTAGCATCGGCATCTCCGGCACGATCAGCAGGGCCGCCGGAGCGGCGTAAGCCGGAAGCCTATCCCGCACGTGCGCCCGGATGTCGGCCAATCGCGGCGGCTGGGATGGATCGAGCGGTACCACCACCGCCGTGACCACTTCCCCCCACTCCGGGTCCGGCCGGCCCACCACGACGGCGTCCCGGACGCCGGCGCAGGTGGCGAGCGCCGCCTCGACCTCGACCGCGACCACCTTCTCGCCGCCGGTGTTGATCACATCGTCGGCCCGGCCGCGGACCAGCAGCTCGCCGGACGGTCCGATCGAGCCGATGTCGGAGGTGACGAACCAGCGGCCGTCCCGGGCCTGCGCGGTCAGGTCCGGGCGCAGCCGGTAGCCGGAGAACAGCACCGGCCCGGCGATCCTGATCCGTCCGCCCGGTCCGGTGTCCACCTGCACGTCATCCAGCGGCATACCGTTATACACGCATCCGCCGCAGGTCTCGCTCATCCCGTAGGTGGTGATGACCCGCCCGCCCGCGGCCCGCGCGGCGTCCACCAGCCCGGGCGGCGGGGCCGCCCCGCCGAGCAGGATCGTCCGCACGGCCGTCAGGTCCTCGCCCGCGTCCAGCAGCCGCCGCAGCTGGGTCGGCACCACGGACACGTGCGCGCAGCCGCCGGCGGCCAGCGCGCCGGGCTCCAGCCGGGCGACGATCACCGGGGTGGTGCCCGCGACCAGCGACCGCACCAGCACCTGGACCCCGGCGATGTGGAAGGGCGGCAGGCAGCACAGCCAGCGCTCGCCCGGCCCGGCCCCGACCCGGCGCAGCGAGGCCCGGGCCGAGGCCAGCAGCGCGGCCGCGCTGAGCTCGGTGCCCTTGGGCGGGCCGGTGGAGCCAGAGGTGGCGATGACCAGGGCCGTGTCCGGGCTGACGCCGGGTGCGCTGGTGTGGCCAGGCGGGGGAGCGACGTAGCGTTCCGGGCCTTCGGCCGTTTCAACGACCGACGGGCGTAGGGCCTTCAGCAGCGCGTCAAGCCGGGCCCGCGGCAGGCCCGGGTCCAGCGGCAAGATGGCCGGCCCGGTGCCGTCCAGGGCAGCCGCGAGCGCCTCCGTCATCCGGCCGCCGGCGGCGGCCGGGGGCAGCAGGACCGCATGCAGGGGGCGGGCTGTCACGGTCGTAAGGTTAATCCGGGCCGATCGGGCGCTGGCGGACAGCCTGAGGGAGGGTGGCGGAGTGGTCGACGCGTTCCCGCGCCGCCGGTGACCGGGCCGGGGGGGCAGGCTGGACGCACCGGGCGGCCCGTGGCGGTGGGGCGCGAGCAGCTGGATGCGATGCTCCCGACCGTGCGCGCGTTCGCGATCCCGATGCGCACCAGGTTCCGGGGCGTCACCCTCCGGGAGGGCGCGCTGATCGAGGGCCCGGCCGGCTGGGGCGAGTTCTCGCCGTTCGCCGAGTACGGCCCGCGCGAGTGCGCCCGCTGGCTGGCCTGCGCGCTGGAGGCCGCCGGGGCCGGCTGGCCTGAGCCGCGGCGGCCGCGCGTCGGGGTGAACGTGACCGTGCCCGCGGTGGTACCCGCCGAGGCGCACCGGATCGTGGCCGGGTCGGGGTGCCGGACCGCGAAGGTGAAGGTCGCCGAGCCGGGCCAGGCCGACGGCGACGACCTGGCCCGGGTGGAAGCGGTGCGGGACGCGATCGGCCCGGGCGGGCGGGTCCGGGTGGACGCCAATGGCGCATGGAGCGTCGGGCAGGCGGCGCGGATGCTGCGGGCCCTGAGCCGGTTCGGCCTCGAGTATGCCGAGCAGCCCTGCGCCAGCCTCGCGGAGCTGGCCGAGCTACGCCGCCAGGTGGACGTGCCGCTGGCCGCGGACGAGTCCATCCGCAAGGCGGAGGACCCGCTGGCGGTCCGCGCGGCCGGGGCCGCCGACATCGTCGTGCTCAAGGTTCAGCCGCTCGGCGGCGTGCGCGCGGCGCTGCGGATCGCGGCCGAGTGCGGGCTGCCCGTGGTGGTGTCCAGCGCGGTGGAATCCTCGGTGGGGCTGGCCGCCGGGGTGGCGCTCGCCGCCGCCCTGCCCGAGCTGCCCTACGACTGCGGGCTGGCCACGATGAGCCTGCTCAGCGGGGACGTGACCGCCGCGCCGCTGGCCGCGCAGGACGGCATGCTGCCGGTCCGCCGCGCGGCCCCGGACCGGGAGCGGCTGGCCGCGTACGCCGGCGATCCGGCCCCGTGGACCGAGCGGATGCTGGCCGCCGCCGAGTTCCTGGCCTGGTCATGAACCCGTCCACCGCCTTCGCCCGGGTCTTTGTCGACGAGCTGGCGCGCTGCGGCGTGCGCGAGGCGGTGCTGGCGCCGGGATCGCGCAGCACGCCGCTGGCGCTGGCCCTGTTCGACCACCCGGCCGTGCGGCTGCACGTGCGGCTCGACGAGCGCTCGGCCGGGTTCCTGGGCCTCGGCCTGGCCAAGGCCAGCCGACGCCCCTCGGTGCTGGTATGCACCTCGGGCACGGCCGCCGCGCACTTCCACGCCGCGGTGGTCGAGGCCGACGAGGCCGGGGTGCCGCTGATCGTGCTGACCGCGGACCGCCCGCCCGAGCTGCGCGGCACCGGCACCAACCAGACGATCGACCAGCTCAAGCTGTACGGCGGCGCGGTGCGGTGGTTCTGCGAGGCCGGGGTGCCCGAGGCCCGGCCGGGCATGGCGCGGTACTGGCGGTCGCTGGCCGGCCGGACCTGGGCGCTGGCATCCGGGGCGGCGGGCGGCTTTCCCGGGCCGGTGCAGGTCAACCTGCCGCTGCGCGAACCGCTGGTGCCGGATGCGCGGGAGCCTGGCCCCGCGGGCGGGGACGGCGCGCCGGGCGGGCGTGACTCGGAGGACGGGTCCGGCCCGGGGGACGGTGCTCATTCGGGGGCCGGTGCCCGCTCGGGGGACGGGGCGCGCCCGGGGGACAGGTGGCCGGACTCGCTCGAGGGGCGCCCGGACGGCGCGCCGTGGACCCGTTTCGGCGCCGCCGCGGCGCCGGACCGGGACGGTTCACCCGCGTGGTTGAACCATCGTCCGGCCTATGGCCCGTACCGCGGCACGACCACGCCAGGGCCGGCCCGCGAGCCGCTGCGGATCGAGTGGGCCGAGCGCGGGGTGCTGGTCTGCGGGGACGGTGATTACGACACCGGGCCGCTGCTCGAGCTGGCCGAGGCGGCGGGGTGGCCGGTGCTCGCCGAGCCGTCGTCCGGTGCCCGGCGCGGCCCGAACGCGCTGTCGGCCTACGGCTACCTGCTCGGCGCGCCGGGATTCGCCGCCGGGCACGAGCCCGAGGTGATCATCTCGGCCGGCCGGCCCGGGCTGTCCCGCAGCCAGCAGGCGCTGCTGCGCGGCCGGCCGGGGTCCTGGCCGGCCCGGCACGTGGTGCTGGCTCAGGGACCCGGACGCTGGGCCGACCCGGGCCGGAGCGCGACCGACGTGGCGGCGGCGGTCGCGCTGTCTGGCCCGCGACCGGGGCCGGGGCGCGACTCGGCCTGGCTCGCGGGCTGGCGGCGGGCCGACGGCGCGGCGCGGCGGGCCGCCGACGAGATCCTCGGCTCGGGCGAGACGCTGACCGAGCCCGGGCTGGGACGTGACCTGGCGGCCGCGCTGCCAGACGGCGCGCTGCTGTGGGCGGCGTCCAGCATGCCGGTCCGCGACCTGGACCTGCACATGGCGCCGCGGACCGGGATCCGGGTCCTGTCCAGCCGCGGCGCCAGCGGAGTGGACGGGCTGGTCTCCTCCGCGATCGGGGCGGCGCTGGCGCACCAGGCGGCCGGCGGCGGGCCGGCCGCGGCCCTGCTGGGGGACCTGGCGTTCCTGCACGACGCGCCGGGCCTGATGCTCGGGCCGGACGAGCCGCGGCCCGACCTGTGCCTGATCGTGGTCAACAACGACGGCGGGGGGATCTTCTCGGACCTGGAGCAGGCGGCGTTCTCCGGGCCGTTCGAGCGGGTCTTCGGCACCCCCCACGGGACCGACCTCGAGAGCCTGGCCCGGGCCGCCGGGCTGGAGTACACCAGGCTGGAGCGCCCCGCGGACCTGGCCGGGGCGCTGGCCGGGCGCGGGCTGCGGGTGGCCGAGGCGCGGACCGAGCGCGCGGCGGCCGCGGCCCTGCGCGCCGAGCTGCGTGCCGCCGGGACGGCGGCGGCCGAGGCGGCCGTGACCACCGGGCCGGGCTAGCAGCGGGGTAGCAGGGGGTTAGCCGCCCGGCCCCTCCAGCGCGTCCTGCATGGGCCGGAATTTGACCTGGGTCTCGGCGAGCTCGGCGACCGGGTCCGAGTCGGCCACGATGCCGCAGCCGGCGAACAGCCGCGCCCGCGGCCCGTCCAGCTCGGCGCACCGCAGCGCGATGCCCCACTCCCCGTTGCCGTGCGCGTCGACCCAGCCCACCGGGCCGGCGTAGCGGCGGCGGTCCATGCCCTCCAGCTCGCGGATCAGCTCCATGGCCGCGCCGGCCGGGGTGCCGCAGACCGCCGCGGTCGGGTGCAGCGCGGCCGCGAGCGCGAGCGCCGAGGCGTGCTCACCGAGCGCGGTGGCGGTCCCGGTCGGCTGCGGCAGCCCGGCCAGCCGGCCGGTCACCGAGGTGGCGAGGTGCTGCAGGTTGGCCAGCCGCAGCAGCCAGGGCTGGTCATCGATGTCGAGCCGGCTGCACAGCGGGGCCAGGGCCCGGCGCACATCGGCGACGGCGTACCGGTGCTCCTCGACGTCCTTGGTCGAGGCCAGCAGCGCCGCGCCCAGCGCCTCATCCTCGGCCTCGCTGCCGCCGCGCGGCGTCGTCCCGGCCAGCACCAGCGACCGCACGTCCGGGCCCACCCGCCTGATGTAAAGCTCCGGGGTGGCGCCGACGAGGCCCGCGCAGGAGAACGTCCAGCAGTCCGGGTAGCGTCGGGCCAGCCGGGCCAGCAGCACCCGGGCGTCGATCCCGGCCGACGCCGTCGCGTACAGGTCCCGGGCCAGCACGACCTTGCTGAGGTCACCGGCCTGGATCCGGGCCACGGCCGCCCGGACCGCGCGCTGCCATTGCGGTGCGGTCAGGCTTCCGTCGTGCCAGCGCAGCTCGTCCGGGGCCGGCGCGGCCGGGGCCGGGACGGCGGGGGAGGCCGCGGTCCGGGATGGCGGCCGGGTGCCGATGGTGGTCAGCCAGGAGCGGCCCGCGGCACGGCCGAGCACGGCCCCGGGGACGATGAGCACCGAGCCCTCGGACGTGGGGTCGAAGGTGAAGCTGCCGAAGGCCACCGGGCCGCAGCCGGGCAGCCCGACCCGGTCAGTGACCTCGGCGCCGTCGAACAGCTCGGTCAGCCACTTCTCGCCCGCCGTGAACCGGTCCTCGCCGGCCGGGAGGCTGACCCTGGCCACCTCGCCCCAGCCGGCCAGCCCGTCGCCGCGGCGGATCCAGGCCACCGACGCGGGGTCTGGCAGCCGGGCCACCAGATCTCCCGGATCCTCGACTGGGACTGTCCGCACGACCAGGCGGTCCGGCGTCAGCTGGCTTGGTTCCTGGCGCTGGGCTCTCACGGCAGACAACTTTACGTGCGGTAACCGTGTCGGCTGGCCGAGGGGCGCGGCTGAGGGCGGCGGACGGCCGCGGTAACTGAGCGCGGGTTTGTCCCACGGGACGGGTGGTGAGCGTGCTAGCTTCTGAGACATTATCTCGATTAAAACGATGGGGTAACTAGGATGACTCTACTCAACGATGTGCCGGCGCCGCGCCGGGAACCGTCCGGTCCGGGATCGCCTGGCGAGGATGACTTCGCGGCGGGACCGCTCGTCCCGGCGTGGCTGCGCGGGGGCCGCGCTCGCCCGGCCCGGCTGGACGGAGGGCGGCCGCGCTCAGCCCGGTCCGGCCCGGCTGCGTCCAGTGGAGGGCGGCCGCGCTCAGCCCGGCCCGGCGTGGCTGCGTCCGGCGCGGCTCGGCCAGATCGCGGGCGCGGTGGCGGCGCGGCCGGAGCGTTGGAGGGGGCTGGTGCAATTCGACGCCGGCCGGCGGTGGTTCCGGCGCCTGGAGCTGGCCGACGACCACGAGGTGTGGCTGCTGTCGTGGCTGCCCGGGCAGAGCACGGGATTCCATGACCACGGCGCCGCGGCCGGGGCGTTCGCGGTGGCGCGCGGACAGGTGCGGGAGCGGACCGTGGCCGGCCAGGGCGGGGTGCGGGAGCAGACGGTCGCGCGCGGCGCCATCAGGTCGTTCGGCTCGCGGTACGTGCACGACGTGGCCAACGCCTCGGCCGGGCCGGCCATCACCGTGCACGCGTACTCCCCGCCGCTCACCGCGATGCGCCGCTACGAGCTGACCGGCTCCGGGCTGGTCCACATCGCAACCGAGCACGCGGAGCGGGACTGGTGACGTACGCTCCTGCGATGGTGACCTTCGCTCCGCCGCCGGGCAGCCGGAGCATCGACCAGGTGCTCGCCGAGGCCCGGGCCCGGCTGGACCGGGTGACCCCGCAGCGGGCGCGGCGCGCGGTCGCCGCGGGCGCGGTGCTGGTCGACATCCGTCCCGCCGCCCAGCGGGCGGCCGAGGGCGAGATCCCCGGCGCCCTGATCGTCGAGCGCAACGTCCTGGAATGGCGCTTCGACCCGCTGTCGGAGGCCCGGCTGCCGCAGGCCGGGTACGACCGGCAGGTGATCGTCTTCTGCTCGGAGGGCTACACCTCCAGCCTGGCGGCCGCGGCCCTGCAGGACCTCGGCGTCCGCCGCGCGACCGACCTGGCGGGCGGCTTCGTGGCCTGGCAGGCGGCGGGCCTGCCCGTGGTGCCGGCCGCCCGGCGCGTGATCCGTTAGAACGGTCATCTGTCGGCCGTAGTGACCGCCATAGTGACCGTCAGACGACCACGGTAACGGATCAAGGCGAGCCGACCCCGGCTCGGGCGGGCTCACAGGAGCGACAGCTGCACGGCCTGCGGCGGCGCGGCGGCCGGGGGTGGCGCGGGACGGCCCCGGCGGCGATCAGCGGGCGGGCCGATGCGGCGGGCCCCGGCCGGGCTGGTCCGGCCGACGCCGTGCCGCCTTGCGAACTCTCGCACCTGCTCGGCGATCTGCGCCTGGTAGGACTTGGGCGCGTACGCGCCGCGGCCGTACAGGCCGTGGTAGGCGTCCGCGAGGTCGGGGAAGTTCTCGCCCAGCCAGCGCAGGAACCACTCCCGGGCGCCGGGCCGCAAGTGCAGCACGATCGGGGTCACGTGCGCGGCCCCGGCCTCGGCGGCCAGCCGCACGGTCGCCTCGAGCTGGCCGGGGGAGTCGGTCAGGAACGGCAGCACCGGGCCCATGAGCACCCCGCAGCGCAGGCCGCGCTCGGTCAGCGCCGCGCAGATGCCCATCCGGCGCTCCGGGCTGGGCGTTCCCGGCTCGACAGATCGAGAAAGCGATTTGTCGATAAAACCCACGGAGACGTTGAGGCCGACCTCGGTGACCTCCGCGGCTTCGGCCAGCAGGTCCAGGTCGCGTAGGATCAGCGTGCCCTTGGTCAGGATCGAGAACGGGTTGGCCGCGTCCTTCAGCGCGCCGATGATCCCCGGCATCAGCCGGTAGCGGCCCTCGGCGCGCTGGTAGCAATCCACGTTGGTGCCCATGGCCACGTGCTCGCCCGCCCACCGCGGCGCGGCCAGTTCCTTGCGGGCCAGTTCCGGGGCGTTCACCTTGACCACGATCTTCGAGTTGAAGTCGTGGCCGGAGTCCAGGTCCAGGTAGGTGTGGGTATTGCGGGCAAAGCAATAAAGGCACGAATGGCTACAACCGCGGTAGGGATTTATCGTCCAGCGGAAGGCCATGCGGGAGGCGGGCGGCACCTGGTTGATGATCGAGCGGGCGTGCACCTCGAAGAAGGTCATCCCGCGGAACCCGGGGGTGTCGAAGGTGCGGGCCACCGCGTCCCGCTCGAACAGGGCCGGGGCGCCCGCCGACCCCGCCGACCCCGGCGGGCCGCTGGCCTGGCCGTCGCTCAGCCGCAGGCTGTCCCATCGCATACCGTCCACCCTAGAATAACTGTTCGAGCATCTCAATCATGATTGGGCTCGGCTCGCTGGTTTGTTGCCCTCCCGCCAGCAACCGGGCGGCGGTACATTGGCTGTGCACCGGCAAAGGCCGGGTAAAAGCTCCCCAAGCGGGGGATAGTAGAAGTGAATCCCAGCCCTGCCTGGCGCGGCAGCGGTGGCCGGACGTGGTGCGGAGGTGGGCCATGGCGTTGTCCATGGACGAGCAGCGCATCCTCGACGAGATGGAGCGCAAGCTCGCCGACGATGATCCCCTGCTGGCATCCAGGCTGACCTCGTTCGGCCGGCCCGGCCTGGCCGCCCTGATGCGGTCGCGGCGGGCCCGGATCGTGCTCTCGTTCATGGCCCTGATCGTGATCGCCGCGGTGTCGCTGGCGGTGTACGCGCTGACCCCTTTCCGGGCGGGCTTCACCGGAGGGCGCGCGACCGTGCCGCACGGCGTGGCCAAGACGGCGGCGCCGGCCACCCGGGGCACGACGACAGGGACGTCGGCCGCCCAGCCCTGATCGCCGGATGCCGCCGGGCACGCTGAACCGGCCCAGGCCAGGCCCGGGACGGCCTCCGGTCACCGGACAGCCTCCGGTCACCCGGACAGCCCCGGGTCACCGCCGGGCGCGGCCCGGGGTCAGGATTCGCGCCAGAGTTGGACCAGATACTGCTCGAGGCCCTCGAGCCGCTTCCGGGCCTGCTGGAACTCATCCCCCAGAGGGTCGCCGTTCATCTTGAACAACTCGGAGTAGCGGCGCACGGCCTCGGCCCGGTTGCGGGTGTACACGTGAACGCCGTAGTCGCCCACCCCGCCGGCCAGCCGGACGCTGCCCACGGCCGAGTCGGCCCGGCCGGTGTCGATCACGCTCAGCCGGCCGCGCAGGTACAGGACGCACTTGGCCTCGTCCTCGTAACCGTCGCTGAACGGCGGCGGGGCGTCCTCCCACTCCTCGATCGTGAGCTGCACGCTGAGGTGCTCCTGAGCGCAGGCGACGAGCATCTGCTCCCGGCTGGTGCTGATCAGCCCGGCGATGGGCGGCACGGGACCGCCCGACGCGTCCGGGTCAACCGCGGGATCATGGATCCGGAACATGCCACGCTCCGGGATGACTGGGACCTCCAGTCGAAGCAGCCTGCGGCCCACGAGCCCCCCTCAGGCGGACGATATCCCTGGGATACAGCATGTACCGTGCCGGCCTGCTATGTACCTGCAATCGGCCAATAAGGAGCGTTACGCTGGACGGCCGCGGCCTGCGCCGGGGTTTCCGGTGGCGCCGGCGCGCCGTTATCCTCCGATCATGACTCAGCACGACGGCCCGGCTACGGACAGCCCGCCCGCGGAGAACCTGCGGGACAGCCTGCCCGGGGACAGCCTGCCCGGGGACAGCCTGCCCGGGATACGGCACCGGTACCTGGAGACCCGCGGGCTGCGCCTGCACATCGCCGAGGCGGGCGAGGGGCCGCTGGTGGTGCTGCTGCACGGGTTCCCCGAGTGCTGGTACTCCTGGCGGCACCAGCTCGTCGCGCTGGCCGAGGCCGGCTACCACGCCGTGGCCCCCGATCAGCGCGGCTACTGCCGCACCGGCGGGCCCGCGGCGGCGGACCAGTACACGATCCTGCACCTGACCGGGGACGTGATCGCGCTGCTCGACGCGCTCGGCGAGCCGCGGGCGGTGGTGGCCGGGCACGACTGGGGCGCGCCGGTGGCCTGGCACACGGCGCTGCTGCGCCCCGACCGGGTCCGCGGCGTGATCGGGCTGAGCGTCCCGTACCGGCCGCGGGGGAGCAGCGTGCCGATCGCGTCCATGCGCGCCGCGATCGGGGACGGCTTCTACATGGTCTACTTCCAGCAGCCGGGAGTCGCCGACGCCGAGCTGGCCCGGGACCCGCGGCAGACCTTCACCCGCGTGCTCTACGGCGGCTCCGGGGACGCGCCGCGCGGGCTGCCGGTCATCCCGCCGGGCGGCGGGTTCCTGGACATGTGCCCCGAGCCGCCGGGCGGGGTCCTGCCCGCGTGGCTGACCGAGGACGACATCGACGCCTTCGTCGCCGAGTACCGGAACCCCGGCTTCACCGGGCCGCTCAACTGGTACCGCAACCTGGACCGCAACTGGGAGCTGACCGCCGCCTGGCACCACGCCCCGGTCACCGTCCCGGCCCTGTTCCTGGCCGGCGACCGCGACCTGGTCATGGCCTTCTCCGGGGGCCGGGGCATGCTGCCCGGGCTGCGCGACTGCGCCCCGGCGCTGCGCGAGCCGGTGCTGCTGAGCGGCTGCGGTCACTGGACCCAACAGGAGCGGCCGGATGACGTCAGCCGGGCCATGATCGGCTTCATCCGCGAGCTGGACTGATCCCGGGGACCGACGATGACCGCTGTGACCGAGCTCGACCTGCCTTCCATCGACCTGACGTCGGACGAGCTCGCCGGGGACGGCTACCACCGGCGGCTGGCCGGGCTGCGGGCCCAGGGCTGGCTGGCCAGCTCGCCGCTGGCGTACCTGGTGCTCGACCGCGAGGCGGGCGAGTTCTTTCTCCGCTCGCGGCGGGCGGAGTTCCCCGGCCGGGAGATCGCCGACTTGTTCGGCGTCACCAGCGGCCCGCTGCGCGAGCAGATCGACGCCAACATCCTCAACCAGCAGGGGGACCGGCACCGGCGGCTGCGGGCCCTGGTCGGGCCGGCCTTCACCCCCCGGGCCGCCGACCGGTGGCGGCCGGCCATGCGCGGGTTCCTCGGCGAGCTGTGGGGCCGCCTCGGGCCGGCCACGGGCTGCGACTTCGTGGCCGCGCTGGCCAAGCCCTACCCGTCGCTGACGATCGCCGCCGTGCTGGGCGCCCCGGACCGGGACGCCGGGCGGCTGCACGAGTGGTCGAGCCTGGTGCAGCGGCAGTTCGATATCAAGGCCCTGGCCACCCAGGTGCCGCAGATCGAGCGGGCGGTCGTGGAGGTCGGGGAGTACGTCGAGGCACTGCTGCAGCAGCGCCGGGCCAAGCCGGGCGACGACCTGATCACCGCGCTGCTCGCGGCCGAGGACCAGGGCGACCGGCTGTCCCACTCCGAGTGCGTCAACCTGGTGCTCAACGTGATCGCGGGCGGGATCGACACCACGCAGGCCCAGCTGTCCCATGCGATGCGGCTGTTCGCCGCGCACCCGGACCAGTGGCAGCGGCTGCGCGAGGACCCGGGCCTGACCGCGCAGGCGGTGGACGAGGTGCTCAGGGTCGAGCCGATCACCCCGTTCACCGCCCGGATCTGCACCGCCGACCTGGAGTACCGCGGCGTGCTGTTCCCGGCCGGCACGATCGTGGCGATCTGCGCCGAGCGCGCCAACCGGGAGCAGGGCGGCGGCGAGGACTTCGACATCACCGCGGCGCGCGACAGCAGGCTGCTGACGTTCGGCGCGGGCCCGCACTACTGCCTGGGCGCCAACCTGGCCCGCGCCGAGCTGGAGGAGGCCCTGGCCTTCCTCGCCCCCCGGATGCCCGGGCTGGCCGCGGCGGGCCCGGCCGTGCTGGGCGGGGTGGAGGGCATCTACGGGATCGACGAGCTGCCGCTGTGCTGGGGCAGCCCGGAGCGCTCCCGCGCCTCGGCCCACAGCTCGGCGTAGCGCCGGGCCGCCATGCTGCGCGGCGCGAACGCGGTCACCGGGGCGCGCTGCACCGACATCTGCTCGATCAGCGACACGGCCGGGATCGCGGTCGCGGCGACGTCCGCGCGCTGCGCGGGGAGCTGCTCGCAGATCTCCCGGTGCAGCCGCTTGCGCCGGTCGAGCATGGAGAAGAAGGCCAGGATCGCGGGCCGGCTCCCGTTCAGGCCGCCGATGAACTCGGTCAGCTGGTCCAGCGTGCGGACCGACAGCGTGGTCGGGATCAGCGGGACGAGCAGCGTGTCCGCGGCGTTCAGGACGCTCTCCGACAGCAGTGAGATGCCGGGCGGGCAGTCCAGGAAGACCACGTCGTACTCGCTGCTCAGCGGCGCGAGCAGGCTGCTGAGCCAGCGGCCGGCTTCCGGGCCGCGTCGAGCACCAGGTCCAGGTTGCGGTAGGTGAAGTCGGAGGGCAGCACATCCAGGTGGTCGAAGTCGGTCGCCTTGATCGCGCCCTCGATCGAGCGGGTGCCGCGGATCAGCGCCTTGCCGCCGCCCTTGACCCGCGGGCGGATCCGGAACAGGAAGGTGGCGGCACCCTGCGCGTCCAGGTCCCACAGCAGCACGCGGTAGCCGTCCTGGGCGGCCAGGTAGGCGAGGTTGACCGCCGTGGCGGTCTTGCCCACCCCGCCCTTGATGTTGTAGGTGGCGAAGATTTTCATGCCGGGCTCGCCCCGGTCAGCGCCCGGAACCGGCTCTGGCCGGCCGGGCTGGCGAACTCGCGGAACCGGCCGGCGAACTCGCCGCGGGCCTGCTGCTGCCGGGCGGTGAGCCCGGCCGCGATCTCGCCCATGGCCAGCAGCGTGGCCGCGGGCGCGGTGCGCTGCTCCAGCATCTGCGCGGCGAAGATCCGGATCTCCTCGTGCTGCACCTGGGTGTCCTGGAACTCGCCCAGGCAGTCCTGCAGGGCCTTGAGCTCACGGACCGCCCGCCAGTGCTCGCCCGGATCGTACAGCGACCCGAAGAACTCCAGCAGGTAGCGCAGCTCCTTGCAGCGCTTGCGCAGCTCGTGCAGGCTCTGCGGGGGCGAGGCCGGGCCGATCGCGCCGCCGTCGCGCAGCACGCGCCGGTGCGCGCGGCCGATCCGGCTGGCGGCCAGCCGCCCGACCGGCGGCCGGGCGACGGTCGTGGCGGCGACCGCCAGGGCCTGCGGCCATTCCCGGCCCAGCCGGGCGAACCGGGCCGAGCGCAGGCCGCGGGCCAGCTGCCGGTGTGCCGCGGCGCGGCTGCGCTCCAGGTGATCGTGGAACGGCTGCAGCTCCCCGGGGGTCGCGGCCACCAGGCCGGCCGCCATGCCCGGGTAGCCGAGCAGGTAGACGTCCAGGTCGCGGGTCGGCGTGGTCAGGTCGCCCAGCCACTTGAACTCCGGGCGGAACCGGGCGGCCATCCCGCCGGGCAGCACGTCGCCGGTCAGCTTGAGCGCGGACCGGGTGCGCCGCACCGCGACCCGCAGGTCGTGCAGGAACTCGATGTCCAGGTCGCGCAGGGTGCCGTTCACGTTGGCCAGCAGGGTGTCGAACAGCGTGGTCATCACCGCGGCCATCGCCACCGCCGCGGGCATCCGCGGGGAGAGCCTGACATCGACCTTGCCGGTGTAGTC
The DNA here is from genome assembly GCA_963749145.1 of uncultured Actinomycetota bacterium. Taxonomy (GTDB): domain Bacteria; phylum Actinomycetota; class Actinomycetes; order Streptosporangiales; family Streptosporangiaceae; genus JASHPR01. The sequence continues at coordinate 806,591 of CAVVLN010000001.1, forward strand.
GCCGGGCCGCTGGCCCGCGGCCGTCAGCACTGCCTCGAGCGCCGGCAGGCCGCCGGGGCTGACCCCCGGCACCGCGGCCAGCAGGTCGGCCACCCGCAGCGCCTGCGGCTGGTAGCCGCGCAGCGCCGTCACGGCCACGCGGGTCGGCGCGGTGCCCGCCGCCGGGAACGTGACGGACATGCGGTCCACGGTGATCCGGGCCACGGTCTTCTCGTCGGAGTTCAGCACCCGGGCCTCGCGCACCACGCTGACCGCCCGGGCCACCGGCAGCAGCGCACGCGCGCCGACGACCGGGCCGAGGTGATCGCGCAGCGGGCCCAGGGGCAGCGTGTCCAGCCGCCCGGGCCAGGGCGCCCGGGCGCGCCGGCCGCCGTGCGGCGGGCTCATCGGGTCGGCGGCCAGCACCGTGCCGTCCCGGCCGGTGAGCACCAGGTCGGCAGCGCTGCCGCGGGTGACCTGCTCCAGGGTCAGCCCGGAGTGATAGAGGCGCCAGTCGAAGGTGTCCAGCCACAGCCGCCGCAGCGTCACCGAACGGGACGCCTCCGACACGGCGAACTCCGATCCCGGCAGCTTCAGGACCCGGCCGGGGTCGGCACCGTCATCGCCGCTCAGCACGAACTGGCGCGCAACGCTCCGCAAAATTTAACCTCACGCAAATAACAACGGCAGCGAATGTGATAAAAAGATATTCGCCATAAATGTCCCGTATAGCACTCTAGCAGCGCGCGACATCCGCAGACTAGCGAAGCAATGTCCGCTGGCCATCGCCCGGGCAGGCCCAAGCCGCCCGAAACCGCCGGGGCCGTGCCCAGCGCAAGCCGGGCGCGCCAGGCCGCGCCCGGTGGCCGGGGGGGATAACCCAGTTTAGGGGCTTTGGCGAGTGCTCCGGACCATCCGGGCCAGTTTCCGCAACGCTTAGGCTCGGGGTGTGAACTGGGCTCAGTTTCCGACCTGGCCACCGGAGTGGGCACGCTCGTGCTGGCCGTGGCCACGTTCGCCGCCGTGCGCTCGGCCAACCGGGCCGCCCGCGCGGCCGAGCGGTCCCTGCTGGCCGGGCTGCGCCCGCTGATGGTGCCGTCCCGGCTGGAAGACGGCCAGCAGAAGGTGTTCTTCAGCGACGGCTGGCACGAGATGCTGCCCGGCGGCGGGGCCATCGCCGCCGACCACGACGGGGTGGTCTACCTCGCCGCGTCGCTGCGCAATGCGGGCAACGGCATCGGCGTGCTGCACGGCTGGATGTTTTACCCGGGGGATTACCGCGGCAACGAGCACCCGGACCCGGCGACTTTCCGGCGGCAGACCCGCGACCTCTATATAGCGCCGGGCGACATCGGGTTCTGGCAGGGCGCGTTCCGCGATCCGGCCGAGCAGGACCACGAGGCCGCCCGGAAGGCGATCGAGGCCGGGGACCCGCTGACCGTCGACCTGCTCTACGGGGACTACGAGGGCGGCCAGCGGATGGTCAGCCGGTTCCTGCTGCGCCCGGGCCGCGAGGATCACTGGCTGCTGACGGTCATCCACCACTGGAACGTGGACCGGCCCGATCCGCGGTAGCGCCCCTGGCGGACCGGGCCCGGGCCGGGGACCATGGAATACAGGCAGGGTCAGGCGAGCCGAGGGAGGCGCGATGCTCTACGCGTTCGGGTTCGAGCGGGTCGGGATTCTGGTCAGCGACATGTACATCGTGATCCCGACACCGCGGCCGGGCGAGGAGGGCGCCGAGCGCGGCGTCCGGCTCGAGGTCCGGCTGCTCGAGCGCGGCGAGCTGCGGGGGTCGATCTACTCCGCCCGGCCGATCGAGGTCGGCCGGCCGGTCTGGCGGGCGGACCTGCTCGAGGCGGTGGACGGGCCGCCGGGCAGCCTGAACCGCGCGCACCACCACCCCGCCTTCCGCGGCTGGGAGCCGGGCCGCCGGGTGTTCGACGCCGGCCTGGCCGCCAGCCCGGTGCCGTGGGTCGCCGGCCAGCTGTCGGACCTGGAGGGGATGCTGGAGCGCGCGGGCGTCGCCCGGGACGAGGTGACGGCCGCGGACGCCGAGAGCTTGCGCCGCTGCGTTCCGGAGATCACGCGGGTGGTGGACCGCCTGCTGGAGCAGGTGCGCGGCGGCGAGCTCGCCGCGGCCCCGGATGGCGAGACGGTCGCCAGCGCCCGGGTGGGCTGGCTGTGAGCGGTCAGAACGGCGTGGCCGCCAGCCACCCGGCCAGCAGCGCCGGATCGCCCAGCACCTGAACCTGGGGGTCGTCCGCGGGCAGCCGCCGGAGCAGCACCAGCAGCAGCGGCCCGGCCGGGCCGCGCAGCGCGACGTCGCCCTTGGCGTGACCGGGCTGGACGGTCACCTGCGATCCCTCGCGCCGCACCAGCCACTCGCCGGCCCCGTCCAGGCCCTCATCGGTCGCGTGGACGTGCAGCACGGCCCCCTCGGGCAGCGCGTCCAGGCGCGGGTCGGGATCACCGCCCGCCGGGCCGGACATGAAGCTGAGCCACTCGTCGATGGCATCCGCGGCCAGGTCCGGCTCGAACCCGGGCTCGCGGCCGACGGCGATCTCGGCATCGGCCCGGTGCACCGCGGTCTCATGCGCCATCCGGCGCGCCCAGAAGCTGGCCGGGCGCAGCTCGGTGAACGCCCACACCGGGTCGCTGCCCGCGGCCCGCACCGCGCCGATGACCCGCTCGGCGCCCGCGCGCAGCCACGGCGCCTGCTGCGCCGGGTCGTCGGGGAACCGGCCGTCGGGCACCTCGCGGAACGGGATGAACTCGGCCGAGCGGGTGCTCGCGATCTGCGCCGCCCACCGGTGCGCGCGGCCGACGTGGGTGGCGAGCTGGCGCATCGTCCAGTCCGGGCAGGTCGGCACCGGGCGGGTCAGGTCGCCGACCTGCGCCAGCCCGGCCAGGGTCTCGGTGCTGTCCTCGATCTCCGCGTACCAGCGGTCGGCACTGATCGGCATCAGGGTTCTCCGGAGGCGGGCAGGGACTGACTTCGCCAGGCTACCGCCCGGGCCGCGGTCCGGCCGGCCCGGGCCGCCGGCGGACGCGCCGGGCCCGCGCTCGCGGTGGGCCTGTACGTCGGGAGCTTCCCGGTGGCGGCTGCGATCGCCCGTAACCCGCGCGGTCTTTCCATGGCAGGCGGAGATGGTCACACTAGGGACGTGAACGGCGTGCATGACTTTGACCTGGTTGTGATCGGATCCGGCCCGGGCGGGCAGAAGGCGGCCATCGCCGCGGCCAAGCTGGAACGCCGGGTGGCGGTCGTCGAGCGGCCGCGCATGCTCGGCGGGGTGTGCCTGAACACCGGCACGATCCCGTCCAAGACGCTGCGGGAGGCCGTGCTCTACCTGACCGGCCTGGACCAGCGCGAGATGTACGGGCAGGCCTACCGGGTCAAGGACCAGATCACGATCGCCGACCTCACGGCCAGGACCCAGCACGTGGTCGGCCGGGAGAGCGACGTCGTGCGCTCCCAGCTGACCAGGAACGGGGTCACGATCCTGGCCGGCACCGGGCGGTTCACCGGCCCGAACACGATCGAGGTCGATGACGGCGTCGGCCGGCTGGGCCAGGTCAGCGCCAAGGACATCGTGATCGCGACCGGGACCAACCCGGCCCGGCCCGCCAGCGTGGCCTTCGACGAGAAGACGATCCTCGACGCCGACGGGATCCTGCACCTGGAGCGGGTCCCCCGGTCGATGCTGGTCGCGGGCGCGGGAGTGATCGGCATCGAGTACGCGTCGATGTTCGCGGCCCTGGGTACCAAGGTCACGGTCGTGGAGCAGCGCGACCGGATGCTGGAGTTCTGCGACCTCGAGGTGGTCGAGGCGCTCAAGTACCACCTGCGGGATCTGGCCGTGACGTTCCGCTTCGGCGAGACCGTCACGTCGGTCGAGGCCCACCACGGCGGGGCGATCACGTCGCTGGCCAGCGGCAAGCGGATCCCGGCCGAGACGGTCCTGTTTGCCGCGGGCCGCCAGGGGGCGACCGATGACCTCAACCTCCCGGCCGCCGGGCTGGCCGCGGACAAGCGGGGCCGGATCGAGGTGGACGAGTTCTTCCGCACCTCGGTCCCGCACATCTACGCCGTGGGCGACGTCATCGGGTTCCCGGCCCTGGCCGCCACGTCGATGGAGCAGGGCCGGCTGGCGGCGCACCACGCCTGCGGCGAGCCGGTGCACGCCGCGAACTCGCCGCTGCCGATCGGGATCTACAGCCTGCCCGAGATCAGCTTCATCGGGAAGACCGAGGACCAGCTCACCGAGGAGTGCGTGCCCTTCGAGGTCGGCGTCTCCCGCTACCGGGAGCTGGCCCGGGGGCAGATCATCGGCGACTCCTACGGAGTGCTCAAGCTGCTGGTCTCGCCCGAGGACCGCACGCTGCTCGGCGTGCACGTGTTCGGCACCGGAGCCACCGAGCTCGTGCACATCGGCCAGGCGGTGATGGGCTGCGGCGGCACCGTCGACTACCTGGTCGACGCCGTCTTCAACTACCCCACGCTGGCCGAGTCGTACAAGGTGGCGGCCCTGGACGCGACCAACAAGATGCGCCTGTTCGAGCGGTTCTCGGCCTGACGGCGCGGGCGGGCCCGGCGGCCGCGGTCAGCGGCAGCCGCAGGCTCCGCCGCAGCAGCCACCGCCGCCGCCCCCGGCGGACGGGGACGAGCCGGCCCGGCCGCCAACGGCGACCGTCGACAGCAGCTTGACCGTGTCGTCGTGACCCTGCGGGCAGGAGCACGGCGCGTCCGACTCGCTCATCGGGCGGGTCAGCTCAAAGGTGTCGCCGCACGCGCGGCAACGGTACTCGTATCGCGGCACGTCCTCAGTGTACGGCCGCGGCGATGGTTCGTCTTCAACCAGTAAGCTCGTGACGTGCGAGGGTACACGCAGGACAAGGACGCGTATCTCAAGCGGCTGCGCCGGATCGAGGGCCAGGTGCGCGGGCTGCAGCGGATGGTGGACGAGGACGTCTACTGCATCGACGTGCTGACCCAGGTCTCCGCGGTGACGCGGGCGTTGCAGGCGGTCGCCGTCGGGCTGCTCGAGGATCACCTCGGTCACTGCGTCACCCAGGCCGTCGAGCAGGGCGGGCCGGAGGCGCAGGAGAAGATCCGGGAGGCCGCGGCGGCGGTGTCGCGCCTGGTCCGCTCCTGAGCCGGGGTCGACCACGGCGATGTCGCGCTTAGTCCGGCCCTGAGCCGGGTTCGGCCGCGGCGGTGTCGCGCCTGGTCCGGCCCTGAGCCGGGGTCGGCCGCGGCGGCGTCGCGCTTAGTCCGGCCTGAGCGGGGGCGGGCCGCGCCGGCGGTGTCGCGCTTAGTCCGGCCTGAGCGGGGGTCGGCCGCGCCAGGCCGGGGCCCGGAGCGGGCCGCGGGTCCGGGCTGCGTGATGGCTGGTGCCCGTTGCCGGCCGGGTCCGGGGCGGGAGGCGCCCGGTGGCCGCCCGCGGCCGCGGCCGTCACGCTCGCCGGCCGCGGCCCGTCGGCCTGCGGCGGCGCCGGCACCGCGCCCGGGGCGGGCTGGGCCCGCACGGCGGCCGCGTCGTCGTAGTAGAACTGGCGGCCGCGCAGCAGCGAGATGAACGCGCCGGCCAGCGACATCGCGACCGCCGCGGTGAACACGATGATCAGGCCGTGGTGGAACGGCCCGGCGATCAGGTTCGGGAAGAACTGCTTGCCGGTGAGCACGTCGGCGTTGCGGGCGGGCAGCCGGTTCAGCACTCCCGACGGACCGAGCAGGCTGCGCATCGGGTTGTAGCCGAGCAGGGCCGAGAACAGCGTGCTGACCGGTGGCAGGTGCGCGACGTGGGAGGCCACCGCGGCCGGGACGCCCTGGGCCCGCAGCCCGCTGCTCAGCGTGCGCGGGAGCGTGGCGGCCAGCCCGGCGATCATCAGCGAGAAGAAGATGCCGATCGACAGCGACATGCCGGAGTTCTGGAACGTGGACCGCATCCCGGACGCGGCGCCGCGGTGCTGGGCCGGGACGCTGCTCATGATGGCCGAGGTGTTGGGCGAGGCGAACAGGCCCGAGCCGACCCCGTTGCCGAAGATGATCAGCGCGAACAGCCAGTACGGGAAGTCGACCGGCAACAGCATCAGCCCGGTGAACGCGGCCGCCGCGATCAGCAGCCCGGCGGTGGCGAACGGGCGCGGCCCGTACCGGTCGGACAGCGTCCCGGAGATCGGCCCGGCGATGAGGAACCCGGCGGTCAGCGGGAGCATGTAGATGCCGGCCCACAGCGGCGTCTGGATGAAGTTGTAGCCGTGCAGCGGCAGCCAGATCCCGGCCAGCCAGATGACCAGCATGAACTGCAGCCCGCCGCGCGCGATCGAGCCCATCAGGCTGGCCGCGTTCCCGGCCGCGAAGGCGCGGATCTTGAACAGGCTCATCCGGAACATCGGCTCGGCGATCTTCGTCTCGATGATCCCGAATGTGATCAGCAGGGCGACGCCGCCGATCAGGCCGGCGTCCACCCAGGGACTGGTCCACCCGGTGGCGTGCCCGCCGTAGGGCTGGATGCCGTAGGTGATCGCGGCCAGCAGGATGCCGGCCCCGACCGCGAACGTGGCGTTGCCGGCCCAGTCGATGCTCGCCCGGCGGGTGGTGGAGATCTCGCGCAGGCTGCGGTAGGCCCAGACCGTCCCGAACACGCCGATCGGCACGTTGATCCAGAACACCGCGCGCCAGTCCCAGGCGGCCAGCAGCCCGCCGAGCAGCAGCCCGACGAACTGCCCGGAGATGCCGGCGATCTGGTTGACGCCCAGCGCCATGCCGCGCTGGTTGGCGGGGAACGCGTCGGTGAGGATCGCCGCCGAGTTGGCCATCAGCATCGCGCCGCCGAACGCCTGCACCACCCGGAAGCCGATCAGCCACAGCGCCCCGGCGGAGCCGGTCATCGGGTCGAGCGACAGGGCGATCGAGGCCAGCGTGAACACGACGAAGCCGAGGTTGTAGATCTTGACCCGGCCGAACATGTCGCCGAGCCGTCCCAGCGTCACCACCAGCACCGACTGGACCAGCAGGTAGCCCATGATCATCCACAGCAGGTAGCTGATGTTGCCGGGCGTCAGCGGGTTCAGGTGGATGCCGCGGAAGATGGCGGGCATCGCGATGATCACGATCGAGGCGTCGATCGTCGCCATCGACATGCTGAGCGTGGTGTTGGACAGCGCGACCCACTTGTAGCGGTCGCCACTCCGGATTTTCCCGGTCCCGGCCTGGTTCAGCTCAGCGATCGTCCGCACTCGATCCAGTCTACCGGGAGTCAGTTGCTTGATCGCAACTACCTAATAGCGAGGCACACCCGGTACGTCCACCACCAGGTCCGCGGCCGCGCGAGCCGCCGCGCCGCGACCTGCCCGAGGGCGGTCAGCCGTCCGGCGCCGGGATGGGCAAGGTGAACCACACGATCTTGCCCGTCCCGGACGGCCGGACGCCCCAGGCGCCGGACAGCGCGTCGACGAGCGTCAGGCCGCGCCCGCTCTCGTCCGCCGGCTCGGGCCGGGTGAGCTGGGGCCGCCTGGTGTTGTCGTCCGTGACCTCGACCACGAGGTCGCGGGCGGTGTGGTGTAGGTCCAGGCCGATGGGCACGCGGGTATGGCCCACCGCGTTGGTGAGGATCTCGGAGGCGAGCAGGCAGGCGACGTCGGCCAGTTCATCGAGCCCCCATGCGGTCAGCGCGTCGCGGACGAACCGGCGACCCGCCGCGACCTGCGTCGCCTCGGGGCGCAGCGACGTGCGGGCGCTGGCCAGCGGCGCGGCCGGCGTGCGCACCAGCAGCAAGGTCACGTCGTCCGCGGGCTCGTCCGCGCCGGGCAGCAGCGCGCTCAGCACGCCATCGGCCGCGGCCTCCAGGCTGGAGGTGGCGAGGAAGATCGCGTGCAGCGCGGACTCGAGCGCCTCGATCTGGGTGCCGATGTCGGAGGCCCGGGTCTCGACCAGGCCGTCGGTGTAGAAGACCAGGGTCGAGCCGGGTGGCACGGCCAGCCTCGTCTCCTGGTGCGGGACGTCGCCGACGCCGAGCGGGACGCTGACCGGTACCGGGAGCTCGCGGACCGTGGCGTCCGGCTCAACCAGTAGGACCGGCAGGTGCCCGGCCGACGTCACGGTCACCGCGGCCGGGTTCACGTCGATGACCACGTAGCTGCACGTGATCAGCTGGTCGGGCAGGTCGCCGACGACCGCGTCGACGGCGTGCATGAGCTGCTGCGGCGGCATGCCCGTCCGGGCCAGGGCGTTGGCGGCCGAGTGCAGCCGGCCCATCACCGTGGCGGCCTCCAGCCCCCGCCCCATGACGTCGCCGATCAGCACGCCGATCCGCCCGGCGCCGAGCGGGATGAGGTCGAACCAGTCGCCACCGACTCCCGCTCCCTGCGTGGCCGGCAGGTACCGGCTGGCCGTCTGGATGCCGGGAATCGTCCGCGGGGTTCCCATCAGGCTCCGCTGCAGCGTCAGCGCGACCTCGCGCTGCTGCTCGTAGAGCCGGGTGAGCTCTTGCCTGGCCCGCGTGTGCTCGGTGATATCCCGCACGATCGCGCAGGCGCCCTCGATCGCGCCGGAGTGCGTGCGCACCGGCCACAAGACGATGTCCACGTCCAGCAGGCGGCCGGTCCGGGTCATCCGGAGGCCCTCGTAGCGGTCGATCTGCTCACCGCGCCCGATGCGCTCCAGGATCGCGTCGATCTCACCGCGCTGACCCGGGGGCACGAGCGCGGACACGTGACGCCCGATGGCCTGCTGCGCCGGGTAGCCGTACATGCCAGCCGCGGCCAGGTTCCAGAACGTGATCACGCCGTCCAGCGTGGTGGTCAGGATGGCGTCCTGGGAGGACTCGACGATCAGCGCGAGCTGGTTGATGCGTTCCTCGGCGGCCTTGCGATCGCTGACGTCGCGGACCGCGGCGGACACGAGCATGCCGTCGCTGGTCTCCAGGGGGCTGAGGCTGATCTCGACGGGAAACTCGGTCCCGTCGCCGCGCAGGCCGCTGAGCTCCAGCCCGGCTCCCATCGGGCGCACCTGCGGGGTGTCGGTATACCGGCGGCGGTTCCAGAGGTGATGGCGGCGGAGCCGCCCGGGGACGAGGAACTCGACGGGCCGGCCGAGCAGCTCATCGCGGGAGTAGCCGAACATCAGCTCGGTCTGGGCGTTGACCAGCCGTATGATCCCGGCGTCGTCGACGATGACCATCGCGTCGGGAGCGGACTCCAGCAGCGCGCGATAGCGTTCGTCCGCGGCGGTCCCGAAGCTGGCCGGCCGGCTGGCCGCAGCCGCCCTCCGCGGCGGGGCGGCGCCGGGCTCGAGCCTCACGGCCCGGGCGGCCGCGACGCCCGCTGAGGTGGGCAGCCGCGGACAAACGCCAGCGAAACGAGCATGTGTCCCCCCCAAGGACAGTCAGTTCGCCTGGTGTCCTACACCCATACAGGCTTATAAGTAACTGACGGTTCAGTCAAGTGAACGCGTTCTGCCCGGCCCAGAGGAACCTCGTTCGCCCGCCCCGTGACAACCCGAGTCCGGGCGTTTCATTGACAAAGTTTATTTTTATGTACAAGATAGTTTTTGCAATGAGGGAGTGCGGGTCGTGAGAGACATCGTTTACCTGGAGCGGCTGGAGCAGGCCGAGGCGCTGCTGCGGCCCGGGCGCATCGAGATCCTGCGCCAGCTCGCGGCGCCCGCGTCCTGCACCGACGTGGCCGCCGGCTGGGCCAGGCGCCGCAGAAGGTCTACTACCACGTCAAGCGGATGGAGCAGGCCGGCCTGGTCGACCGGGTCGCCGAGCGGCAGGTCCGGGGCATCACCGAGGGCATCTACCAGGCCAGCGGCGGCTCGTACTGGCTGGCGCCCGACCTGGTCGGCGCGATCGGGCCGCGCCGGACCCAGGACGAGATGAGCCTGGGCTTCCTGCTGAGCCTGTCCGAGGAGCTGCAGTCGGATCTCGCCCGGCTCGCCCGGCACACCGGCGAGCGGCCGTCGCTCGGCCTGTCCGGCGAGGTGCGGCTGCGGCCGGAGCGCCGGCCCGACTTCCTCGCCGACCTGCGCGCCGCGGTCCAGGGCGTGCTGGAACGGTACGGCGAACCCGAGGGCGCCGCGTTCAAGATCGCGTTCGCCTGTTACCCCAAGGAGGACTGACCATGACCGTCACCTACACGCTCCGGGTGTCCATCGGCGCCCCGCCCGACGCCGTCTACGCCGCGCTGACCAACGCAGCGGCGCTGCAGGCCTGGCTGGCCGAGCACGCCGAGGTGTCCCTGGACAGCAAGGTCTTCGAGTTCTGGGGCCGGTACACGCCCGAGGGGGAGCGGGGGCGGCAGCGGCTGCTGGCCGCCGAGGCCGGCCGCGCGCTCAGCTTCTCGTGGCTGCTGCAGGGCGCCGAGACCGAGGTCGCCGTCGGGCTCGAGCCGCAGGACGGCGGCACGCTCCTCACGCTCAGCCACTCCGGGGTGCCGCCCCGCGCCTCGGGCGACTCGTACTGGGTGCGCGACCTGCTGATGCTCTCGCTGTCCAACCTGGCCAGCTACTGCGAGGGGCGGGGCATCGGCCCGCGCTGCGACTTCACCGCGTTCGGGCCCGGCGAGGCCCGGGCCAGCGTGCAGATCGCGGCGGCACCGGCGGAGGTGTTCGCGTCGCTCATCGAGCCCGCGCGACTGGACCGCTGGATCGCCGACCATGCGCAGGTGGAGCCGCACGTGGGCGGGCGGTTCGACTTCGGCTGGGACCACGGCCCGATCAAGATCCTCGAGCTCGAGCCCGGCCGGGTGCTGGCCTACTCCTGGCGGCAGGCCGGGGAGGACGAGAACGGGTCCACGGTCGTCCGCTGGGAACTCGAGGGCGCCCAGGGCGGTACCTACCTGACGATCGTGCACAGCGGCTTCGGCGACCGCCCGACCGACGGCTACCAGCTGGGCTGGATGGATTTCCTGGCCGCGCTCAAGCGCATGCACGAGGCCGGCCCGGGCTGGCGCCCGGTCGAGCAGGTCGCCGCCCCGGCCTGACGCTCAACCCTTCGCCAGACCTCAACGCCAGCATCGAAACGGTGTGGCACGCATCGGCCGGGCCCGGGCGAGGAGCGCAGGCTCAGGTTCGGGGAGGCGCGGAGCGGTCGACAGCCATGTCCATATAGCCGCCCACGAATTGCAACGCCGCGTCCACCAGGAACCAGGCGGCCAGCCGTCGCATTTTGCGCCGCTCTCGGTCAGTTCCCGCCTGGCGGCCGAGAGAGACCAGAACGAGGCCGATGCCGAGATTGAAACCGCCGGCGGCAAAGCGCACGCCCGCGACGCCGCGGCGGTGCCGGAACTCCCATGGGGTGATCAGGCGCCTCATAACGGCGACAGATCGCGAGGGAGTGGTGCCGTCATCTGGTGCGTCCATCGGGATGCCTCCTGCCGCCGGGGGCCGGCCACTCATTTTAAAGTGATATCACATTAGCGGGTAGATCGTCAAGAGCGGCCCTCGCCGTCAGGCTCGGCGCGGCGAGGATCCGGGCACCGGATCGTAGCCGCCGAAGCTGGCGTCGAGCACGCCTTCGCCGCCGGTCAGGCCGGGAAGCTGCTCCTGAAGGCTGCGAACCTGCGCCGAGGGCAGCACGGCCGTGACAACCGACAGCTCGGCATCGAGCCGCGGCATCTGCGTGGCGGCACCCAGCCGGGCCAGGGCGGACAGCACCTCGCCCGTCCTCGGCGCGGGCAGCTCCAGGCGGACGCGAGCCATCGGCTGGCAGACGACCGTGCCCGCCTGGCGCAGGGCATCCATCAGGACCAGCGGCGTCAGCTGGCGGAAATCTGCGGCCGTGGTGGGCGGGGTGGGCAGGACCCGCTTGGTCGGCCCGTCGCCAATGTAGTAACCGCATTCGGTCATCGTGACGACGCAGTCGGTGACCTGCCAGCCGTAGAGGCCCCTTTCCAGCGTGTGCCGGATGTACTGCGTCATGGCGTCGGCGAAGTGGCCGGCGGTCTTGTAGATGTAAAGCGGGGCGAGGCGAGGCTCGAAGCCGAGCCGGAAGCTGATGCCGGAGCCGGCCGGCCCGGGTTCGACGTGCAGCCCGACCGTGGCGGAATAGGGATGGCGGTCGGACTGGAGGACCTCCAGGGCCCGCGCGCGGCCGAGGGGCCGCTCGATGCAGATCATCGTCGTCTCGCGGAACGTGGCGGCGACATGGAAATCGTCGGCCAGCGTGGCCTGGATTACCTCTTTCTGGACCGCGCCGTAGAGCGACACGTAGATCTCCTGCCGCTCGTCGTCCTGGCGCAGGTTGATGAGCGGATCCTGTTCGGCGAGCTGGCCGAGCGCGACGCGCAGCCGGTTCCGGTCGCCGGGATCACACGGGACGACGGCGGACTCCAGCGTCGGCGGGGGAAACCGAAGGCCGGCATCATTCCCGGCGAGATCGCCGATCTGGTCCCCGATCCGGGCCTCGGCCAGACCCCAGAGCTTGCCGATCTGGCCGGCGCGGACCGCCGGCCGCTGGACGGCGGGCCCTCGCTCGAAGACGGCGACCGCGGTCACCCTGCCGTCGAGGCCGGATCCGAACCGGAGCCGGTCGCGCACGTGCACGGTCCCCGAGAACATCCGGACGTAGGCGATCTTCTCCGCGCCGCTGCCGCGCTCGATCTTGAAGATGCGGCCGGACGGCGGCCCGTCCGGGTCACCGACCGAGGCCGGCAGCAGCCCGGCGATGCCCGCCATCAGCGGCGCGATGCCCGCTCCGGTGATCGCCGAGCCGAAGAACACCGGGTACACCTGCCCGCGCCTCGTCTGCCCCGCGAGTTCCGCTCGGAGCCGCTGATACGGAACCCCCGCCTCGCTCTGCACATACGCGGCCAGCAGCCCGTCGTCGTGCTCGGCCAGCACCTCCGTCAGGCCAGCGGTGAACTCCGGGTCGTCCGCTCCTGACCCGGTGAAGCTGGCATCGTGCCTCCCGGCGCCGGTCACGCCGCCCGCGGCGACGGCGGCGACCTTGAGACGGCCGGTGATGTCCCGCAGCACGCGCCCGGGGTCCGCTCCCGGCCGGTCAATCTTGTTCACGAACAGCAGGGCCGGTATCGCCAGACGCTGCACCGAGCGCATCAGGATCCGGGTCTGCGCCTGCACGCCCTCGACGGCCGAGATGACGAGCACGACCCCGTCGAGAACGTTCAGCACGCGGTCGACCTCAGCGATGAAATCCGGGTGGCCCGGCGTGTCGATCAGGTTGACGGTGACGTCCCCGACCGGGAAGGACGCCACGGCGGACTTGATCGTGATGCCACGCCGTCGTTCCAGCGGCAGCGAATCGGTCTGGGTGGTGCCAGCATCGACCGCGCCGAGCTGGTCGATGACCCCCGAGTCGTAGAGGAGCCGCTCGGTAAGAGTCGTCTTACCCGCGTCGACATGCGCCAGGATCCCCAGGTTGAGCGTCTTCCGCGCCACGCGCCACATCCCGTGAATAGGTCCCAAAGGCCATCTCGGTGGACGTGAACGCCTGGCGCATCTACCCTCCTGGGGACGATCGGCGCGGTACTTCCTGGCGTCGATCATAGAGCCACCGGCCGCTGGCGGGCCGGCAATATTCGGCCCGCCGGGCCGGCGACGTCTGGCCCGCCGAAGCGGAAGGGGAGGGGCCGTGGAGACTCGGGAGGCGGCCCGGCGGTGGGCCCGGACCTGGCGCGAGGCCTGGCCGGCCCGGGACGTGGCGGCCATCCTCGCGCTGCAGGCCGAGGACGGTGACCACTGGGCGTCGATGTTCCGGCCGTTCCGCGGGCGGGCCGGGCTGCGCGCCTACCTGGAGGAGGCGTTCGCCGAGGAGACCCGCCCGGCGCGGGTCTGGTTCGCCGAGCCGCAGGTCGACGGCGACCGGGCGGCCGTGGAGTACTGGGCGGTGATCCAGGCCGGCGACCGGCCGGTGACGATCTCCGGCTGCACGGTGCTGCGGTTCGACCCGGCCGGCCTGGTCGCCGAGGCCCGGGACTACTCCCACCAGCAGGAGGGTGACCAGGCGCCGCCCGCCGGCCTGTTCGGGTGACGCCGCGGCGCGGCCCGGCCCGGCGGGTCAGACGTTGCCGCGCACCATCGCGATCAGGCGGTCCAGCACCTTGCCGCCGCTGACCCGCAGCCCGTCGTGCTCGTACTCGTTGGTGATCCACGGCCGCAGGCCCCGGATCGCCGCGGCCGTCCGCACCGAGAACTCGCGCGGCACGTACATGTCCGCGTAGTAGACCGCCGCCGCCGCGGGCACCTCGCAGGCCCGCAGCCGGTCCTCGTCGTACAGCGGCGGCCAGGAGTCGCGCTCGGCCAGGATCTCCCCGGCCTCGGCCAGCGGCGCGAGCACCGGGTCGTTCTCCAGCATCCAGGGATAGATCATCTCCCCGGTGAACAGCAGCGGGGCGTCGCCGTTCAGCGCGGCCGCCGGGTCGAACTCACCGAACTCGGCCCGGATCCGCTGCGCGGACCACCGGGTCGCGCTGGCGTTGGCGTAGCAGGCCTCGTGCACCAGCGCGTACAGCGGGCCCGCGGAGAACGTCAGCTGGTCCTGCACCTTGTGCAGGAAGTCGTCGGACAGCTCGCCGCCGGCGAACGGGTTCTCCAGCAGGTAGTGCAGCGTGTGACTGCCGGTGCTGGCGCCGAGCATCCGGCCGAGCGACTGGAAGGCCTCCACGGTCAGCGGCGCGCCGCCGGGCAGCCGCTCGCTCGCGGCCATCAGGTGCCGGGCGACCTCCTTGGCCCGCTCGGCGTCGCCGGGGTAGCGCGCGTAGTGCTCCATGTTCTTCTGCGCCACCAGCGGATACGTCGCCCGGTAGACGTCGTCCGCCGTCGTGTCCAGGCCGGGCAGCCCGCCGGTGATCAGTGCCTCGCTGATGCCCTCGGGAGCCTGGGACAGGTAGCTGACCGTGCAGAAGCCGCCGAAGCTCTGGCCGAGGACGGCCCACGGCCAGCCCCCGGTGACCTCGGTGCGGACCAGCTCGGCGTCGGCCACGATCGAGTCGGCCCGGAACCTGGCCAGGTAGTCCGCCTGGGCGCGGGGGCTGCCCAGGCGGGCCAGCGTGCGCCGGTTGGCGGGGGAGGACCGGCCGGTCCCGCGCTGGTCGAGCAGCAGCACCCGGTAGTCGTTCAGCGCCCGGTCCAGCCAGCTGTCCCGCCCGACCGGCCGGCCCGCGCCCATGCCCGGGCCGCCCTGCAGGTACACCAGCCACGGCAGGTCGGCCGCTACCTTGTCGGCCGCGACCACCTCCCGCGCGAACAGCTGGATCTGCTCGCCGTCCGGCCTGGCGTGATCCAGCGGCACGGTGAAGGTCCGGTCGGAGAGCACGGTTCCCGGCTGACGGTACGAAGTCATGGACCGCACCGTACTGGGGTCGCGCGCTGCGGGGAACACCGGGCCGCTCCCGGGCGGCGGCCCGCCCGGCCGTGCGTCAGCCCGCGGCAGCCAGCGCGGTGATGACCTCGCGGGCCGCGCGCTCGCCGGACTCGGCCGCGCCGTCCATGTACCCGGCCCAGCGGGTTGCGGTCTCGGTGCCGGCCCAGTGGACCGGCCCGGCCGGGGCGCGCAGCGCCCGGCCGTACCGGGTCAGCGTGCCCGGGGTGGCGAACGCGCCGTAGCAGCCGCGGGAGTACTCCTCGGCCGCCCAGTCGCGCTCCACGTACCCGGTGGCGGCCCGGGCCCGCGGCCCGAAGTAGCCGGCCAGGTCGTCCAGGACGAGGTCCCGGCGCTCCCGCTCGCGGAGCCGGGCGGCGGCGTGGGCGTGGCGGGCCTCCAGGAAGCCGACCAGCACCCCGGGCCAGCCGCCGGCGGGCTGTTGTCGAAGACCGTGCCCAGCGGCCGCACGTCGCTGTTGGCCTGCCCGGACAGTCCGTCGGCGCGCCAGAACGGCTCGTCGTAGACGACGTTCACCTTGATCGTCCAGCCCATGGGCATCCGCTGGGTGAGGTGGTCGCGCTCGGCGGGCAGGCCGGGATCGAACCGGATCCGGGCGGCGAGCGGCGGCGGGACGGCCAGCACGGCGCGGCGGGCCCGGATCGGGCGGCCGCCCGCGCGCACCTGGACGCCCGCGTCGTCCCAGGCCACCTCGGTGACCGGCGTGCCGGTCAGCACCCGGTCGCCCAGCCCGGCCGCGAGCTCCAGCGCGATGCGCTGCGAGCCGCCGACGATGCGGTCCTGCTGCGCGCCGCCGGAGGTGTTGATCAGCGAGTCGACCCCGCCGCCGGAGTGGATGTAGAAGTGCGCCCACAGCGCGGACATCTCCTCCGGCTCGGCGCACCACACAGCCTCGGTGATCAGCCGGAAGAACGCCAGCCCGCTGGGCGTGGCCACGCGGCGGCGCAGCCAGGTGGCGAACGTCTGCGCGTCCAGCCGGGCCGCGCCCGGCGCCTGCCACGGCGCGCCGAGCGGCACCTGCCGCGCCGCCCGGTCGAGCCGCAGCTGGCCCTGCGCGATGTCGGCGAGCACGGCCGGGTTCAGCCGGGGGATGCGCCCGCCGTAGCGGGTGGTGGCCCCGCGCAGTTCGGCGATCTTGTCGCCGGTGTCGTAGGTCGGGAACGTGGCCAGGCCGAGCGCGGTGATCAGCGCGAGCACCCGGTCCTGGCCCGGGCCGACCCACTGGCCGCCGACCTCGACGATCTCGCCGTCGGCCCCGGGCAGGTCCGCGTTGAGCGTCCGCCCGCCGACCCGGTCCCTGGCCTCGGCGACCAGCACCTCCAGCCCGGCGGCCGCGATGTCCCGGGCGGCGACCAGGCCGGCCAGGCCCGCGCCCACGACAACCACGTCAGCGGTCTCGGTCATACGGGCGAGCATGACATGCGGGCGGCCCGCCCGGCCAGCCGCCGGCCGCCCGCCGGGTCAGCCAGGGCTAAGCGAGGGCTAAGCGGGGGCTAAGCGGGAAGCTCCGGCCGGTCGATGATCCGCAGCCAGCTGCCGTCCGGCTGGCGCCGCGCGACCTGGACCCGGCCGCCGGTGCCGTCGGCGGGCCTGGTCGAGGTGAGCGCCAGGTCCTCGAAGCGCAGCGTCGGCAGGGGCGCCTCAGGGGTGAACCCGGGGGCGGCGGCGAGCAGGTTCTCCATGACCGCGCGGATGGCGTTCCGCCCGGTCACCTGCTGCCCCGGCGGGTAGGCGAGGACCGCGTCGGGCTCGTACAGCTCGGCCAGCCCCGCGGCGTCGCCCGCGCGGGCCCGCTCGACGAACATCCGCGCGAGATCCTCGGGCTGGCGCGCCGGCTCGCGTTCCGTCATGGTCGTCGGCCTCCACTTGGCTGTCCCGGCTGGACCGTCCGCTCCAGTATTCTGGCTGTCCCGGCTGGACCGTCCGCTCCAGTATTCTGGCTGTCCCGGCTGGACCGTCCGCTCCAGTATTCGGATCGCGGGAGCTAGAAGTCAAAGACCTAGATCTTCTCTATGTCATAACGCACAGTTATGAATACGGCTGGGTGCCGCGCTACTCGACGGTGACCGACTTGGCCAGGTTGCGGGGCTTGTCGATGTCGTGGCCGAGCGCGAGCGCGGCGTGGTAGGCCAGCAGCTGGAGCGGGACGGTGAGCAGGATCGGGTCGAGTTCCCGCTCGTTCTTGGGCACCCGGATGCAGGGGATGTCCGGGCTGCCGACGTCGACGCCGGGATGGGTGATCACGACCAGGGACCCGTGGCGCGCGACGATCTGCTGCATGGCCGCGAGGTTGCGGTCGGTGAGCTCGTCGTCCGGCAGGATGGCCACGGTCGGCAGGGTCTCGTCGATGAGCGCCAGCGGGCCGTGCTTGAGCTCGCTGGCCTGGTACGCCTCGGCGTGCCGGTAGGAGACCTCCTTGAACTTCTGCGCGCCCTCGCGCGCGACCGGGAACCCGCGGACCCGGCCGATGAAGAACAGGCTCTCGGCCCCGGCCAGGTCCCGGGCGACCGCGGCGATGTGCTCCTCGTCGGCCAGGATCTCCTCGATCTGGCGCGGCGCCTTGCGCAGTCCCGCGATGATCCGCTGGCCGTCGGCGATGGACAGGTCGCGGACCCGGGCCAGGGACAGGGCGAGCAGCGCGAACCCGATGGCCATGTGGGTCAGCGCCTTGGTCGACGCGACCGCGACCTCGGGCCCGGCGTGCAGGTAAATGCCGCCGTCGCACTCCCGGGCAATGGTGGAGCCCACCACGTTGACCAGCCCGACGATCTGGCCGCCCTTGCGCTTGACCTCCTGTACCGCGAACGCGGTGTCGGCGGTCTCGCCGGACTGGCTCACCGCGACGTACAGGGTGTCCGGCTCGATGATCGGGTTGCGGTACCGGAACTCCGAGGCCGGCTCGGCGTCGGCCGGGATGCGGGCCAGCTCCTCGATCATCGAGGCGCCGATCTGGCCGACGTAGTACGCCGAGCCGCAGCCCAGGATCTTCACCCGCCGGAACCAGCGCAGCTCGCGCGGCCCCAGATTGAGCCCGTCCAGGCGCGCGGTGCCGAACCGCTCGTCCAGCCGGCCGCGGATCATCCGCTCGATCGAGGACGGCTGCTCCAGGATCTCCTTGCGCATGTAGTGCCGGTAGCCGCCGAGCCCCACGTCCTCCAGGCCGACGTCGACGCTGGTCGGGGTCTTGGCCGTGTTCTCCTGGTCCTGGCTGAACGTGCGGAACTCCGACGCGGTCACCGTGGCCAGCTCGCCGTCGTCGAGGTGCACGACGGAGGTGGTGTGCCGGACCAGCGCGGCCAGGTCGCTGGCCACGAACATCTCGTGGTCGCCGACCCCGAGGATGAGCGGGGAGCCGTTGCGGGCGACCACCAGCCGGTCCGGGTGCCGCTCGTCCAGGACCGCGATCGCGTAGGTGCCGGTGATCCGGGACAGCACGTCCAGGACCGCGCCCTCCAGGGTGCTGGCCTCGGAGCGGGCGATCAGGTGGGCGATCACCTCGGTGTCGGTCTCCGACGTGAACTTCACGCCCTTGGCGTCCAGCCGCTCGCGCAGCGTGGCCGCGTTGTCGATGATGCCGTTGTGCACGACGCTGATCCGGCCGTCCTCGCTGGTCTGCGGGTGGGCGTTGTCCTCGGTGGCCGGGCCGTGCGTGGCCCAGCGGGTGTGCCCGATGCCCGCCTTGCCGGCCAGCCGCCTGGGCAGGGAGGCCTCGAGGTCGCGGACCCGGCCGACCTTGCGGAACACCTGCACGCCGCGGCCGCCGAGCACGGCGATCCCGGCCGAGTCGTACCCGCGGTACTCCAGCCGGGACAGGCCCTCGATGAGGATCGGCGCGGCGTTCTGGTTGCCGATGTAGCCGACGATTCCGCACATGGTTGCTCCTCGTGGTCAGCCGTAGACGATCCGGCGAAGCTGGCGCTGCGTCAGGGCGGGCGCGGCGACCAGGCGGCCGGCCAGTTCCTCGGCGATCAGCGCAAAGATCTCGGGGTTGCGCCGGCCGTAGAGCCGGTGATGCGCGTGGCGGCGCCGCACGTAGTCCTCGACCGGCTCGCGGTACCAGGCCAGGACGTCCTCGACGACCCGGGCCGCCTCGGCGGCGCTCAGCCCGGCCGAGCCCGCCACCCGGTCGATGAGATCGCGGTCGTGCACCGCCCAATCGTGCAGCGTTCCCCCCGTCAATGCCAACTTCCTGCCCGGATCCGGGCAGGAAATTGAGGTGCGGGCGGCTTTGCCGCCCGCCTACAGCAGTTCCCGGTTTCGCTCGAGGTAGTCGTCGAGGGCCTCGCGCAGCAGGCTGGCCTCGGGCCGGCCGGTCCGCCGGGCCAGCTTGGTGAGGCGGTGCAGGGCGGGGCGCGGGTAGTAGCTGCTCTTGAGGATCATGCGTTCCTCGACATGGATGGCGATCCGGTTGCCCCCGGCCCGCTTGGCCCGGACCAGCCCGGCGTCGGCCGCCTCGAGGAGTTCCTCGGCGGTGGAGCCGTGAGCGGGCCGCCCGGCGATGCCGAACGAGACGCCGACCCGGTCCGGCACCCCCGGTGCCTGCTCGCGGCCGGCGAAGCCGGCCCGGATCTGCTCCAGCGCCAGCAGGGCCTCCTCACAGGTCGTGTCGGGCAGGGCGACCGCGAACTCGTCGCCGCGCACGTGCGCGACCAGTGCGCCCGCGGGCAGGTGCCCGGTCAGCGCGGCCTCGAACGCGCCGAGGACGGCGTCGCCGGCCTCGGCCCCGTGAGCCTGGTTGAGTCGCCCGAACCCGTCGAGATCGGCGACGGCCACGGCCACCGGCAGGTCCGGGTCGAGGAGGTTGATGTCGGCGGCGAGCCCGTTCAGCGTGGCCGCGTGGGAGTGAAAGGCCATGCCAGCGAGTATTGCTCCCGAACATATATACATTCAATATCTAGATAGCCAGGGCTATGTTACCCGGGGGCTGACTAGGCGTGGCCGGGGGAGTAGGACCGGGTTACCCGGGGCTGACTATGTGTGGCGGGGGAGCGGGACCGGGTTGCCCGGGGCTGACTATGTGTGGCGGGGGAGCGGGACCGGGCTTACCCCCAGCGCGGCCGAATAGGTGTGGCGCGGACACCCGGTCCTGGCCAAGACTGCGGGCATGGAGGTTGTCCTGTCCGTGCCGTCGGCGGCCGACGCCGCCGAGTTCATCGAGGCGGTGCGCTCCAGCCGCGCGCTGCACCGGCCGTGGCTCGACCTGCCCGACACACCGGGGCTGTTCGCCGCGTACCTGGACCGGTCCGCCCGCGAGGACCAGGCCAACTACCTGATCCGGCACCGCGCCTGCGGCGGGCTGGTCGGCGTGGTCAACGTCAGCAACATCGTGCGCGGCGGGCTGCAGTCGGGGTTCATGGGCTACGGCGCGTTCGCCTCGCACGCCGGGCGCGGCCTGATGACCGAGGGGCTGCGGGCCGTGCTGGACGCGGTGTTCGGCCCGCTGCGGCTGCACCGGGTGGAGGCCAACATCCAGCCCGGCAACGCCCGCTCGATCGCCCTGGTCCGCCGCCTGGGCTTCGAGCGGGAGGGCTTCTCGCGCCGCTACCTCAGGATCGGCGGGGACTGGCGCGACCACGAGCGCTGGGCCCTGCTGGCCGAGGACTGGGCGGCTCGCGCCGGGCGCTGACGCGGGCGTGCCTGGCGGTCACGGGCCAGTCGGCCCGTGACGAGGATCGGTACAGGATCCTGAGCGTCACGTGAGTTGATGCCGGTGATGCCGCGGCAGGTTACCTGCTCGCGGCGGAGTTGCCTGCCGAAGACCAGGCCCGGGCGCCCTGACGATGCGACACGGAACCCAGGCGTCAGCCGTCGTTGCCCCGGGAGCCTCTCAACGTGATCGCTCCGCCGCATGACTCATGCCGGTCGACGAAACCATGGACAAGCTGCCCGTAATGCCGTTCGCGCGGCGCGAGGGTGGCGCTGGCCCCGCACCCGCCGCACCGCAGGAATGTCGCATCGCCGCGCAAAGCGCCGGTCGCGTCGAACTGGCCGACCGCGGTATCGGGCCCTGATGCCGTCTGAGGCAGCTTCGCCGACAGCACGTCAGCCACCGCCGTGACCTCGCCTTGCCCGGCGCCGTTGCACCGGCGGACGCCCGCTCGTCGCTGACAGAAAACCAGACCGCTGGCGGATCGGTGCTGTCATACGCGACCTCGGCTCATCTGCGGGCGCCAAGCGCCGCCGAGGTCCAGAGCAGCGAAAGCCACAATCCCGTGCACGCGCGGGCGCACGAGCGCAACCTTCCCGGTCGTGACGCTACGCCCAATTCTCCGGGGCGACAAGCGCCGTGGTGGGCGTTCGTCGGGTCTGTCTCGCAGGCAGTAGGCCTTGCCTTCGGCGTTGCGGTCGTGCTTCTTGGTGAGGCGAATCGCTGGGCGACCGGGGCCGGGCACCGGTGCCCGGCCCCGCTGGCTGCCGCGCATGGCTCAGGCGCCCTCGGCGAGCGGGTTGCGGCGGGCGGTACGCGCCCGGTCCAGCAGCACCGCGACGGTCGCCGCCAGCAGCGCTGCCCCGATGGCGATCAGGGCGATCTGCCAGCCGGTCATCCCGCCCATGACCACGGTGTGGACCTGGACCGGCGGCGGCGCCGGCGTCGTGACGCCGCCCCCAGAGCTACCAGCTGGAACCCGGACCCGCGGCGCGATGCTGAGCCAGCATCCTGCGCTCGGCACGAGTTATCCCTCCAGCCACACCGCCGTCACTCTGCTGGTCGTCGTTGCGCTCGCGATGGATCACCAGGCCCTGAATCCAGCCTTCCCAGCACCAATCGCACCCCAGGTAGTGATCGCACTGAACTCTCCATCTGCACCCAGCCATCTACCGCAGCGCGGCACGCATCAGTCACACCTAATCGGCGCTCGGGAGCGGCCCGGGGCGAGAAGTCGCCTGACCCGGCAGGACAGCGACCGGCCAGGCCCTGGCGCGTGCGGGCAGCATCACCCCTGAAGGTTTCCGCGGTCAACCTCCGCGGCGGCCAGATCGGCCGCCCGGCGGGATGGGGCACCATCGGCAACGGGAAGCTGGGCACGGTCAGGCTCGCCAGCGGCGCCACTGCGACCGCGGTGCTGGCCATCGCGGATGTGTCCAACTACCCCCGCGAGGTCTGCCACCCGGTGACAGCGGCTGGGCTGCGGGTCTACCCGCCGAACCAGTTCGCTTCCAAGGTGAACCCCTACCCGTTCCGCGCGTGCGCGAGCGAGCAGGTTTTCATGACCGCGGGGATGGTGCAGAAGCAGAACTAACAGGCCCGGCCCGGGCGGCGGGAGAGCAGCACGACGCGGGCCGCTCTCCTGCCGCGCCGCGCAGCTTGCGGCCGAGGCTTGGCCGGCAGGGCTGGCTCGGCTCTGCTTCTGACAGCGCAGGTCACGGCGATTTGCGCTAAACACCGAGCCACGCGTTTGCGCTGCTCGTCGACGCTGAGTCGGCGCGCTCGGCGTTCGGCGGAGACGTTGGTCTTGCTGCACGCTGGAGTCGCTTGGGCGCAGCGGGACCGGGCTGCTGAGAATAGCTTCATACGTGATTTGCCAGCTTCTCAGTGGACTGGACGGGAGCTGCTCCAACGTGAACCTGCCCGAGGGCCTGATCGCTGTGCTGCGCCAGCCCAGCCCCCTGCTTCCTGGCCACCTTGATGCCGGCGCACTGTCAGCGGGCCGGGTCCCTTCCGCCGCTGCCCTGATGACGGCATGAACCCTTCCCTCTGGGAAGAACACGGTGAGATTCCTCGCCGCGGCCAGAGCCCGGTCGCGGGCCTCGCCGCCGAGCTGGCGAGTTACGCGCACGGCATACTTAGCCGCC
This sequence comes from uncultured Actinomycetota bacterium, assembly GCA_963749145.1. Taxonomy (GTDB): domain Bacteria; phylum Actinomycetota; class Actinomycetes; order Streptosporangiales; family Streptosporangiaceae; genus JASHPR01. The sequence continues at coordinate 829,711 of CAVVLN010000001.1, forward strand.
CGGCGCCGGACTCCAGCGCGGTATTGCCCGATGTCCATGCTGATCGTCACGCCGTGAGCATCGGCCAGCTCCAGCGCCTCGGCTGTGATTCTTTTGCCCTTGGACAAGTTGCACTCCTGGTGCAGGAGCTGGAGATTCCAGCGGCGATGCGGTCCGCCGTAAACCCTGGGGATGATGTGATCGATCGCGGTGCCGCGCGGAGAGGCAGGCAAGTAATCCCCGCACCACGGGCAGCGCCAGTGTTGCAGCTCCACCAGTTGCGTCATGAATGCCAGGCTGTGCGATGCCCGCGGCACAACCTCGTCGTCATGCTGCCCATCACCAGCCCGGGCGCCAAACGGCCAGCGGCAGAACCTCTCACCGGCAGGCACCTGCAACCCGCACACACCGCACCAGCCAGGCTCAGCAGACATGAGGCCAAGCTAACCGGACGGTCGGACATCGAGGCAGTTGCTGGTGGCCAGCGAGGAGGACCTTGCGGCGGTCGACTCGCAGGAGATCTGCTGCTGCAAGCCGGGACACAGGAACGGGCGTGGTGGATGATCGCAGGCAGGCGACACCGCCTGGTCTTGGACCCCCAGCTTGTTGTCGCGGGCTCGGAAGCCCGGCTTGTGGGCGTCATCGCCAGACCTAGCCGGGCGGGCGGGAGCCGACATAGCACGCGATGGAGGCGCCGGCGTGAAATCACCGCTTGGGCTCCGGGGCGCCGATGTGGCCTGGTCTGTCATTGTTAGTTGAGGATTAGCAAGAACCCGGGTCTCAGGTGGGGGAGCGTGTCCGCCCATGACGGTTAATTCTGACGTGGCAGGCGCGCCAGTGCAGGCAGGCCGTGCGCTCGGACCGCATTACAAGTGGATCGCGCTGTCTAACACGACGCTTGGCATGCTGATGGCGACGATCAACCAGTCGATCGTGCTCATCGCGCTGCCTGATGTCTTCCGCGGCATCGGGCTGAACCCGCTGAGTCCCGGCAATACCAGCTACCTGCTGTGGATGTTCATGGGGTTCCTGGTGGTGTCTGCGGTGCTAGTGGTGTCATTCGGCCGGCTTGGCGACATGTTCGGCCGGGTGCGGATGTACACGCTGGGCTTTGCGGTCTTCAGCGTGGCCTCGATCTTCCTGACCGTGACCTGGATGCACGGCAGCGACGGCGCGATGTGGCTGATCGTCTGGCGCGTCGTGCAAGGTATCGGCGGCGCGTTCTTGTTCGCGAACGCCGCCGCCATCGTCACCGACGCGTTCCCGGCCAACCAGCGCGGCACCGCCCTCAGCGTGAACTCCATCGCGGCCATCGCCGGGTCGTTCATCGGCCTCATCCTCGGCGGCGTCCTCGCCCCGGTGAACTGGCACCTCATCTTCCTGGTCTCGGCACCGATCGGCGTGTTCGGCACCGTGTGGGCGTACTTCATGCTGCATGACATCGGGGTGCGCAAGCACGCGCAAATGGACTGGTGGGGCAACCTGCTGTTCGCCGCCGGGCTGATCGCCATCCTGGTCGGCATCACGTACGGCCTGCTGCCCTACGGCGGGCATCCGATGGGCTGGACCAACCCGTGGGTGCTCACCGCGCTCTTCGGCGGCCTCGCGCTGCTGGTCATCTTCGTGTACGTCGAGACCAAGGTCGCCGAGCCACTGTTCCGCATCTCGCTGTTCAGGATCCGGGCGTTCGCCGCCGGGAACATCGCGAGCCTGATGCTCGCGATGGGCCGCGGCGGCATGCAGTTCATGCTGATCATCTGGCTGCAGGGCATCTGGCTGCCGCTGCACGGCTACAGCTACAGCCAGACCCCGCTGTGGGCCGGCATCTACCTGGTGCCGTTGACGACCGGCTTCCTCCTGTCCGCGCCACTGTCCGGAATACTGTCCGACAAGTTCGGCCCCAAGGCGTTCACCGTGGGCGGCGCGCTGCTGACGGGAGTGAGCTTCCTGCTGCTGATATTCGTCCCGGTGGACTTCGCCTACTGGGAGTTCGCGAGCGTCATCGCCCTCAACGGCTTCGGCTCCGGCCTGTTCTTCTCGCCGAACTGGGCGGAGATGATGAACTCGGTCCCGCCCGACCGGCGCGGGGCGGCTGGCGGCATGATCGCCACCTTCCAGAACTCCGCGTTCGTGCTATCGATCGGCATCTTCTTCACCCTGATGGTGGCCGGCCTGTCAAGCAAGCTCCCGGCCGCCATGTCCAGCGGGCTGATCGCGCAGGGCGTCCCGGCCGCCACGGCCGCGCCGATCTCGCACCTGCCCCCGATCGGCGTGCTATTCGCCTCCTTCCTCGGCTACAACCCCATGCAGCAACTGCTCGGCCCGCTGCTGCATCATCTGCCCCCGGCGCACGCGGCCTACGTGGCCGGGCGGGAGTTTTTCCCGCACCTGATCACGGCACCGTTCCACAGCGGTCTCGGCGTGGCCTTCGGGTTCGCCATCGCGGCCAACGTGATCGCGGCCGTCGCCTCAGCGCTGACGGGCCGGCGCACGCCGGTACCTGCCGCGCGCGAGTCACTGGGTTACGAACTGGCCGCCGTGGCCGCGGAAGGCGCCTTCGAGCCCAGCGAACTCGTCGTCCCCGGCGTCCCGGAAGAGAGCACCGAACCGCTTGACAAGCCCGGCTAAGGCCAGTGGCGGCGAGCGGAAGCCGCTGTGCCGTGAGCGTCAAGGGAGCCACCATCACCGGCTACCCGGCCGGACCTGGCTGGGACCCCGTCACCGGCTGGGGAACCCCCGACGCCCAGGTCCTCATCCCCCTGCTCGCCCGCTCTTGACCTTCGCTACGAATCCTCGTCACAGGCCCAGTCGTGATCAGCCGTGTTATCATTAGAACAGAATTGCGATAATGGGCGAAAGTCTGGACTGCGCGTGACAGCTATGTTTGAGCTTCGACTCGCCGGAGGCCACCCGGCTATCCTGGACAGCGTGGCAATCCGGCAAGTCCGCCGGCCCGAGGCGCGGCATCTGTCGCGGCCGGGCCATGAGGCGGTCGTGGCCGCCCGGCTGGAGGACCTGCAGGGCCCGGTCCATGGCCAGGTAGAGCTCCCCATCTGGCTGTTCTGGCACCCGGATCGCACGTTTGACCTCGACAAGCCGGGCATGCTGGCGTGGGTGTACCAGATCGTGCTGCGTGAGGCCAGGGGAGCGGCGGATCTCGCCTGCCTGAACGGTGACCGGCTGACCGCCCTGTGGCCGGAACTGGTCCTGCCCAAGGGTGTCCGCCGGGCCTGGGAGGAACAGCATCCGGTACTGCGCGCCGCGGCTCCAGCCCGGGCTTGATGCCCATCGACGAACTGCAGCGCGATGTGGCGACCATCGCCCTGCGGGTGGCCTCCGGCCACGGGTTTGCCCTGGCTGGCGGTAACGCGCTTATCGCTCACGGCCTGGTCGACCGGCCCACCGAGGACGTCGATCTGTTCAGCAATGAGGAAGGCGGCGTGGAGGCGGCCGCGGACGCGGTCGAGGCCGCGCTGCGGGCCGCGGGGTTCGATGCCGAGCGCCAGGACAAGACCGGCGGCCTGTCCGACATCTTCGACCAGATGGGCGAAGGGCTGGCCGAGTGGCTCATCACCGCGCCCGGCGGGAAGCAGACCATGCTGCAGATGGCGTATTTCGACCGCCTCCGCGGCGCGGTGACCATGGATGTCGGACCCGTGCTCGACCTCGAGGACCTGGCCGGGTGGAAGACCGTGGCCCTGGTGAGCCGGGTCGAGCCGCGCGACTACGTTGACACGGCCGCCGCCCTGCACCGCTACACGGTCGGTCAGCTGATCCGCCTGGCCCGGCAGCTCGACCCCGGCCTTGAGCAACGTGACTTCGCGGACGCGGGCCGGCAGCTGGACCGGATGCCCGACGGCGTGTTCGCCCGCTACGGCCTCGGCGCGGACGGCGTGGCCAGGCTGCGGGAGCGGTTCACGGCCTGGCCCCGAGACTGACCCGCCGCCCGTGGGTGCCGCCGCCGCTCGTACGCGTGCTCCGGCGCGGCCGGGCCGGGCCGGAGCACGCGTACTCCAGCCCGGCCAGCGATGCAGGGCGGCCGGGGCGGGCGTTCTGGCCAAGGCGGTGTGTCACATCGGCTGGCCCGGCGGTGCTTAGCTGTCGGAGAGGATGAGAATGGACGCCAGCTTCATGACCCGTCCGGGATCGTCGCCGCCTCAGGCCGCGCAGCCCGCCTTCGAGCGGTTCTTCCGCGAGCAGTACCCGTCCGTCGTCCGCATCGCCTACGGCGTCATCGGCGACGCCCAGGCGGCCCAGGATGTCGCCCAGGACGTGTTCATCGCCGCGTTCCGGCGGTTCCCCGACCCGGGGGAGTCCGATCAGGCCTGCGCCTGGGTGCGAGTCGCCGCGGCGCACACCGCCCTGAACGCGATCCGGGGCGAGCGCCGCCGCGACCGCCGCCAGCAGCTGTCGGGCGCGGCGGTCCCCCCGATGGGGCCCGAGGAGACGGTACTCGACCGGGAGTCCCGGGCCGAGGTCCGGCAGGCGCTGAGCCGCCTGCCCCGGCGGGCCGCGACCGTCCTGGTGCTCCGCCACAACGGCCTGAGCTACGCGGAGGTGGCCGGGGCCATGAACATCAAGGTGGGGCACGTCGGCACGATGCTCCGCCGCGCCGAGTCAGCACTACGCAAGGAGATGCGGAATGTCTCACGTCACTAGCCACGTGCTGCGCCGGCTCGTGGACGAGCCGATGGCCGTCCCGGACCGCGACCGGGGCCATCTCGCCGGCTGCGTCCGCTGCCAGGGCGAGAGCGCCGAGATCGCGGAGAACGCGGCCGCCGCGGCGCGGCTGCTCGGCGGGCCCGTCCCGGTCGCGGACCTGGACCTGGAATGGATCCTGGTGTCCGAGCGGCTCCGGCAGGCGGGGCCGGCCGGGCGCCCGGCGGTCAGGAACCCCTGGCGCGGGCCGTGGCGCCTGGCGAACGTCTCGGTCGGCGCCGGGACCGCGGCGGTGGTCGGCGTCGTCGCCGCCGGAGCGGCGGCCGCCGCGGCTCTCACCACCGTCTATGCCCCGACGCACGTGGCGCCGCTGGCGGTCAGCCGCAGCGATCTGAGCGCCGTCGAGAGCATCACGCACATCGGCAACGCCCAGCTGACCGGCGACCTGTCGCCCTCAGGTTCCCGGCAGCTGGCCTTCGGCGACCTGAGCTGGACCACGGCCGGGCGCCCGCAGCAGGTGAGCTCGATCGCCCGCGCGCGGGCCGTGACCGGCCTGGCCCTGCCCGCGCCGACCACCCTGCCGCAGGGCGTGGGCGCGGCCGACCGGGTCATGGTCCAGCCCCGGGTGACCGTCACGGTGCGGTTCAGCCAGAGCGCCGGCCCGGGTGTCGGCGGCAGCACCCTGGTGATCACCGCCGGCCCGGCGATCGCGGTCCAGTACGGCGGCACGTCGGGCAGCACGGGCCTGCCCACGCTGGCCATCGTCGCCGCCCGGCGCCCGGTGGCGTCCTCGACCGGGGCGAGCGCCCGCCAGCTCGAGACGTTCCTGCTCTCCCGGGCCGGCCTGCCGTCCGGCCTGACCGAGGAACTGCGGCTGCTCGGCAACCCCAGCACGATCCTGCCGGTGCCGGTCCCGTCCGGCCTGTGGGAGCAGCAGACATCGATCGGCGGGGCGACGGCGGTGCTGGTCACCGACCCCGACGCCTTCGCCTCGGGGGTGATCTGGGAGAACCGCTCCGGCGTGGTGTACGGAGTGGGCGGACTGCTGGACAAGGAGGACGTGCTCAGTGTCGCCCGCCAGGTCGGCTGAACAGGCGGCCGTGTCCGGCCGCGGCCCGCACGGTCCCGGCGCCGGCGCGCAGGCGCCGGGATCCCCGGCCATCCACGCCATGGAGCTGACGAAGCGTTATGGCGGCACGGTGGCGCTCGCGGGGCTGTCGATGACCGTCGCGCGCGGTGAGGTCTTCGGGTTCCTGGGCCCGAACGGGGCGGGCAAGACCACCGCGGTCAAACTGCTGCTCGGCCTGGCCCGGCCGACCGGCGGGGAGGCCATGGTCCTGGGCGCGCCCGCGGGGGACCGTCAGACCCGGCGGCAGATCGGCTACCTGCCGGAGCTGTTCCGGTACCAGAGCTGGCTGACCGCCCGCGAGGTGCTGATCCTGCACTGCCGCCTGCAGCGCCTGTCCCGGGCGCGCTGGGCGGGCGCCGCGGACGAGGCGCTGCGGTCGGTCGGCCTGGCGGGCCGGGGCGACGACAAGGTCGGCACGTTCTCCAAGGGCATGCAGCAGCGGCTGGGCCTGGGGGTGGCGCTGCTCGGCGAGCCGACGCTCGTCGTGCTCGACGAGCCGACCAGCGCCCTGGACCCGGTCGGGCGGCACGATGTGCGGACGATCATCCGCGAGCTGCGTGACCGCGGCACCACGGTGTTCCTCAACACCCACCTGCTGGAAGAGGCCGAGCACGTCTGCGACCGGGTGACGATCATCAGCCGCGGCCGGTCGGTCGCCACCGGGACGCTCGCCGAGCTGAAGGCCCCCCGGCCCGGCGTCCGGCTGCGGGTCGGCGGCCTGGCCGGCGGCTGGTGGCAGCGGTTGGCCGGGTTCGGCCGGTGGACGCCGCAGGGGGAGTGGCTGCTGGTCGACGACATGGCGGCCGGGCGGGTTCCGGACCTGGTCAGCGCCATCGTGTCGCTGGGCGGGCAGGTCGAGGCGGTCATCCCGGAGCAGCAGAGCCTCGAAGACCGCTTCCTCGAGCTCCTGGAGGATTCATGAGCGCGATCTGGACGATCGCCTCGCTCACCGTCCGGGAGGCGGTGCGGCGCAAGCTCGTGGCCGCCTTCGCGGTCATCTCGGTGGTGCTGGTCGGCCTGAGCGGCTGGGGTTTCGACCGGCTGAGCCACGGCAGCGGGTTCACCTCCGGCGAGACGAACCTGGCGCTGCCCCAGGCGGTGGTCCTGTTCATGTTCATGTTCAGCTTCGTGGTCGCGCTCAGCGCGTCGGCCATCGCCTCCCTGGCCGTCTCCAGCGAGATCGACTCCGGCGTCCTGCAGGCCGTGGTCGCCCGTCCCGTGCGGCGCAGCGACGTGCTGATCGGCAAGTGGCTGGGGATGGTCGGCCTGCTCGCCGCGTACACCGCGATCGTGTGCGGCCTGCTGGTCGCCGTTGTCTACTGGACCAGCGGTTTCGTCGCGCCCGATCCGGCCGCGGCGGCCGCCTTCGTGCTCGCCGAGGGTGTGGTCCTGCTGACGCTCGTGCTGCTGATCAGCACCCGGCTGTCCGCGCTCGCCGCGGGGGTGATCGGCGTGGCGGTGTTCGGCATGGCCTGGCTGGCCGGCGTGGTCGGCACCCTGGGTGCGGCGTTCCACATCCGCGCCCTGCACACCGTGAGCGTGATCAGCCAGTACCTGATGCCGACCGACGGGCTGTGGCACGGTGCCATGTACTACCTGGAGCCGCCGTCGTTCGTCACCCAGCAGCTGGCCGACTCGCCCGTGGGCCAGGGCGACCCGTTCCTGGCCATCGCCGCGCCGGCCTGGCCCTACCTGACCTGGGCGGGCATCTGGCTGGTGCTGGTCCTGGTGCTCGGCCTGGTCAGCTTCGAGCGGCGTGAGCTGTAGCAGCCGGGCCGGACGGCGCCACCGTCCCCGCCGGAGGCGCGACTACCCGGGCAAAGGGCCAGGGTTGACCCGGATGCTGCCGGGGTGCATCTCCGGGTCGAACCAGGGCTGATCCCGATCGACGCGGGCAGCCGGCGGCGGCAGTCTGGAGATATCAGCACAACCGCTGTGACATGAACGGAGACCGATCACCATGTTCGCCATCATCGCCCTCATCATCTTCGCCATCGTGGCGCTGGCCATCCTCAGCGTCGCCGTGCACATCCTGTTCTCCCCGTTGCTGCTGCTGGTGGCCGTGGTCGGCGTCCTGGCCTGGATGAAGTTCCGCCCGCGTCGCTCCCGTCTGTAGCCCGGCGGCGCAGGCATGCGCTGGCCGCCAGGCGGCGGGGCCGGAAACCTGTCACGCCCGGGCGCCGGCATCCGCGCCGAGGGCGGTCGCGCGGGCCTGCAGGTCGCGCAGGGCCCCGTGCGCGATCTCGGTGAATGGCTGCCGGTTCCCGGGCGCGGCCCAGCGCGCGTAGGCCGTGCTGAACGCAAGGACGCCGATCTGGGCGGCCAGGCGCGCGGTGGTGTCGTCGGCTCCGCGGGCGCGGAGGGCGTCGGCCATGACCGAGCCGAGGCGGGCCCGCTTGAGCAGCTCGCGTTCCTGCAGCTCGCTGTTGGCCGCGATCACCGCCTGTCGTTGCGGGGCAAGGTCGTGGCGGTCCGGGGTGAAGGCGACGGCGGCGGCCTGGAGGGCGGCGGCGAGGCAGCCGGCGGTCGTCGCCGACGGGGGAGCGGCGCGGATCGCCTCGCTGAACAGTCCCGCCAGCAGATCTTGCCCGCCGAACAGCACCTCGCGCTTGTCGGTGAAGTGCCGGAAGAACGTGCTCTTGGTCAGCCCGGCGCGGTCCGCGATCTCGGCCACTGTCGTGGCGTCGTACCCGTGCTCGGCGAACAGGGCGAGCGCGGCGCGCTCCAGGCGTTCCCGCGCGTTCGGTTCCCATCGGCCCATGGAAACACCCTAAGTGATGAGACTCAGTCGCATCGCGTGTTAGAGTGATGGGACTGAGTCTCATCACCACCGGGCCAGGCACTTACAGCGTCAAGGAGCCGCCATGCGCGTTTTCGTCACCGGTGCGTCCGGCCATCTTGGCTCGGCCATCGTGCCGGAACTCATCGGCGCCGGGCACGACGTCACCGGCCTCGCCCGATCGGATCCGGCCGCGGCGGCCGTGACCGCGCTCGGCGCGACGGCGCGCCAGGGCGATCTTGATGATCTTGACGGCCTGCGAAAGGCGGCTGCGGAGTCCGACGGCGTCATCCACCTGGCGTTCAAGCATGAGCAGATGCGATCGGGGGACTTTGCCGCGGCGATCGCCGCCGACCTCGCTGTCGTGCACGCACTCGGTGACGCGCTCGCCGGAACCGGCAAGCCGCTGGTCGCCGCGTCGGGCACGCTCGCGCTCGCGTACCTGGGCCGGCCGGGCACCGAGGAGGACGCAGGCGCCCCCGGCGGCCGCACCGACAACGAGAACGCCGTGACCGGCCTCGCGCAGCGGGGGGTGCGGTCATCGGTCGTGCGCATCCCGCCCGTCACCCACAGCAGCCTGGACCGTCACGGCTTCGCCCGGACCCTGATCGCCGTCGCGAGGCAGGCCGGCGTCGCCGGCTACGCCGGGGACGGAGCAAACCGGTGGCCGGCCGGGCACACCCTCGACGTCGGCCACCTGTTCCGCCTGGCGCTCGAGGACGCGCCGGCCGGCACCCGGTGGCACGCGGCCGGCGATGAAGGGATCCCGATGCGCGAGATCGCGCAGAGCATCGGCGGTCACCTGGGCCTGCCGGCCGCCAGCATCCCGGACGGCCGCCTGGAAGCGCACTTCGGGTTCCTGGCGACGCTGATCGGCCTCGACAACCCGGTGACCACCCTGACGACCCGGCGGATCCTCGGCTGGGAACCGGTCCACCCCGGCCTCATCGCCGACTTCGACAACGGCGACTACTTCACCGCGCCCTCGCCGCACAACTAACCGCGCGAACCACCCCCGTACCGATCGGGCGGGGGCGGCTGGCGTGGTCATTCGCTCCAGAACGGGCGCACCTCGATCGCGTGGTACCGGGCGATCGGATGCGCGGCCGCGAGCTGGATCGCCTGCTGGCGATCAGCACAGCTGACGACCTCGATGCCGGCGATGAACTCCCTGGTCCCGGTGCCCGGCCCGTCGCTGAGCAGCGTCTCGCCGTCGCGGACGCGGACCGTCGTGGCCGTATCCCTGCCGCCCAGCGCGTTCCCCAGGACCTGCCGTCCGCGTGCCTTCAGGTCCTGCCGCCAGGCGTCGCCCGCATCCTTCATCGCCTGATCGTCGAACGGCGCCGCTGGGGCTCCGCCCATCCACATGCTCAGCAGGTACGGCCTGGCGGCGCCGTCCTCGCCGCGCCCGAACGCGAGCGCCTCCTCACCCAGCCGCGGCTCGCCGATGAACGGCCGGATCTCAATCGCCTGGAACCAGGAGATCGGGCACCTGGCCGCCACCTCAATCGCCTCGTCGAGGTCGGCACATTCGAGCACGTCGAAGCCGGCCACGAACTCCTTGGTCTCCGCGAACGGGCCATCGGCCACGAGCGTCTCGCCGTCGCGCACGCGCACCGTCACCGCCGTCTCCGGCAGATCCAGCTCCCGGCCGAACAGCCGGACGCCGCGGTTGTTCACCTCCTCGACCCAGCCGGGCAGCTCGCGCTGGATGGCGGCCAGATCCTCCGGTGCCGGCAGGCCCTCAGCCCAGATGAAAGACAGGTACTTCATATCAGCCTCGCTTCCCGTAGACGTAACCGATGATCGCCTGCTCGCGCGCCGCCTGCACGCGCTGGTTGATCTGACGCTTCGTGTCGCCGCCCTTCGGTCCGGATCTGGCCCTTACAACCAGCCGACGAACGGGAACCGCCCAGAAGGACACATGCGCGGGGGCCTCGATCAGCGTGAATGCCATGACGATCCGGCGGGTGCTTGACGACGCCGTGGTCTGCATTGTCGTCGGACTGACTGCATTCGCTGAGCTGCGCGGCACCGTGCCCGTGCACTGAGCAGCCAGCAGACCCGGAGAAGCCGGTCAGTAACGCAAGCCGCTACCCTGATCTCGGGCCGGGCGCGACTCCGCCGCCCCGGTGCCGCTGCGGACCGTGCCTGACTACGGGCTTGGGGCTGGAGATGGTCGGATGATGCCCGGGCGATTACGCTCGCGGCGACTGCGGCGCGCAGCCCATGCAGCGATCGCCCTGGCCGCGTCCACCGGGCTGCTTGTCCTGCTCGGCGCTGGCTACGGTGAGATCCCGGCTCTCGGTCCCGCGCTGGTGCCCGGCCGTGGTGCCTGGACTTCGGCGGCGGGCGGCAAGCTGCCGGTATCGCAGACGCTCGCCACTGGCGGTCTGACCCGCCCGGTGCAGGTCTGGTTCACCAGCCAGGGTGTGCCGTCCATCCGGGCGACCAGTGACAGCGACCTGTTCCTGGCCCTCGGTTACGTGCATGCCGAGTTCCGGCTCGCGGAGATGGACCTGGTCCGGCGGCTCGCCGAGGGCAGGCTTGCGCAGCTGGTCGGCCCCGCCGCCGTCGCCTCCGACGAGTTTGAGCTGCGGCTTGGCCTGCTGCGCACAGCTGAGCAGGAGTGGGCCGAGATGCCACGGTCCAGCCCGGCGGCACAGGCGCTGATCGCGTACTCGCGCGGGGTCAACGACTACCTGGCCAGCGCTCGGGCCAGTGGGCAGTGGCCCGCGGTGTTCTCGCTTGCCGGCGTGTACCCCGCCAGCTGGCCTGGATTCGGGCCTGGCGCCCGGGCCGCGTCCGCCATCCTCGCCGACGTTGCCGGACTTCCGGCCGGGCAGGTCTACGCCAATCCGGAGAGCAATGCCTGGGCTGTCAACGGTCCGAAGGTCGCAGGCGGCGGAGGTGCCCGTGCATCTGGACAGGTTGGGGCTGCAGGTGTCGGCGCTTCAGTTCAGCCTGGACGATGTGCTGGAGGCGTGGACGCTGCACGACCAGGACAACCCGGCTTTCAGCCCGCCGGGCGCGCCAGCCAGGGACGCGGCCACCGTCATGGTGGCCGCGTTCGGCTCTGCGGTCCGGCAGCTCCAGGTCAAGCTGGGCGGCGGGCCGGCCAGCTGGACCTGGGGGAGGCTGCATAGCAGGCAGTTCCCCTCGGTACTCGCGGCGGCGCTCGGGTACGGTCCGCAGCCGGCCGGCGGGGATGAGTGGACCGTGGATGCGGCCGAAGGCGAGATGACCGCGATGGTGGGCCCGAGCTGGCGGATGATCGTTTCCTGGAACGGCCGGGGACGGCTGGCCACCCGCATGGGCATCCTCGCGGGCGGCCAGAGCGAGAATCCCGCCTCGCCCTGGTATCAGGACCAGGTGGCCGGCTGGTGGGCGGGCCGGTATCTGCCGATGCCGCCGGCTGGCGACGCCACCAGCGGGTTGATCAGCTGGGTGCTGAGGCCGTGAGCGACCTGAAGCGGCTCGGCAAGCGCGGTGCTTACCGGCTGGGCCGGCTGCGCGCCCAGCCCATCCGCGAGCCGACCCCGCCAGCCTCGTTCCGGCCACGGTTCTCCCGGCGGCCGCGGCGCATGCCTGTCCTGCTCTGGATCTTGCTATTCGTCATCGGCGCGGTCGTCATTGCGCTCGGCGCCGGGGCTGGCGTCTGGTTCGCGCCGTTCGTCGCGGGCCTGCTGGGCGGGCTTGCCGTCCGCTGGGGCGGCTGGCGGGCCCGGACAATGCTGGCCGGCGTGAGCGCGATGGCTCTCGTCGGCTGGGGGATTCCGCTGACGCTGATGGCCATGCACGGACAGCCCACGGGCGCGGTCGCGCATGTTATCGCGGCACTGGCCGGGCTGCCCGGCTACGCGGCGGTCGGCGTGGCCTTGACCCTGCTGATCGCCCTGGTCGAGGCGCTCGCCGGATTCTGGCTGGGGCGGGCGCTCGCGCCAGGCTCGGCGACCTGAACCGGGCCGCAGAGTCGTCGCCCGCCCCAGGCGTCCTTGGCTTCCGTCGAGGCGAAGGCGGCGAACACCCGGGATGGCGCCGCCGGGTAACTGTGCCCGATCGAGAACGTGTCGTGGATGACAGAACCGTCGGTCACTGCTGTTCCTCATGCTCGCCGGAGGTCTGGCTGGGCTCCGGTGCCCAGCCTGGGTCTGGTTGGCCGGCGGTCTGCGCCAGGTACTGGCCCAGCCGGTCAAGGCGGCGCTCGATGAGCGTGCGCCGTTCGGCGATCCAGCTCTCGGCAGAGCGGAGGACCACCGGATTGATGCTGCACGTCCGGGTGCGGCCGGCCTTCTGGGTGCTGATCAACCCGCTCGCCTCCAGCAGCTGCACATGCTGCAGCACGGCAGCGAGCGACATGTCCAGCGGCCGGCCGAGCTCGCTGACCGACGCCGGTCCCTGGGTGAGCCGCTCCACCATGAGGCGCCGCCCGGGGTCGGCAAGGGCCTGGAACACCCGGTCCAGGTCCGGCGCATAGTTAAGCATGTGATTTAGTATGCGTTCTAGTGGCAGCATAGTCAAGCGGCTGCTTGACAGTGGCGGCATCGGTGGAGTCCTTGGCACCATGGCGTGAGGCTGGGGACTGGCGAGCATCGACCCAGGCAAGGCTTTCTGCGGGCGAGCTGCGCGCAGTCCTCTTTGTACATAACCGGCTCAGCTGGCTAGCGACCTGGTGTCTTGCCTGGGACACGAGGGGAGGCCGCGAAAAACGCTACTTTACATAATGTACATTATCGGCCAGTTGTGGCATCCGCCGTCCGTCTGGCCGTACGTCGCGATGTCCCGTGACGGCGCAGATTTCGTTTGACAGTGATCTTGTCGTCTCACGCGTCGCAGTGACAGCCGTCGTCGTGCCGTCGCTGTTGCCGAGGCGGGCGCCATCGATCTGAGCCGGACCCGATCGTTCCGAGAGCCGCCGGCTTATCGGAGGCAGCCCAACTTGCCTGGCTGGTGGTGGTCAGTCACTACCCGGTCGCATGTCGTCTACGAGTGTTGGTTGCAGCGCCATCTCGTTTAGAACCCGATCGTCCTCGGGATCGAGGAACTGCTGGTCGACGAAACTGCCGATGATCTCCGAACACAGCTCGTAGATCCTCATGCCCGCGATTCGGCCGTTATCGCTTGCTGCCTGGCGGCTAGCGCGGTGTAGCTGACAACCGGTTCCAGTAGGAACTCGACTCAGTTGAACACGACTCGTTGCCAGTCAACCCATGGCCAATACCGGGCAGCTTACGTTTCCGTAGGTTCCGCGTCCAAAGATCGTTTTCCTCGTCCAGGCATCCGCGCCTTCGCCGCACGGATCTCTGCCGCATCGTAGAGATTTTGACCCCCACGCCCCGGTTCCCGGCTGAGTGGTGTCACCCCGAGTCGGGACAGAGTCTTTCGACCGGAGCCCGCTGATGATGCGCCGAGGTACTCGGCAGCTTCGGCGGTAGTCCACAGCTCCGGCTCGGTCACTGAGCGTCCTCCCAGCAGGAGGCCAGGAAATGGAACATCCGGGTCCCGTCCCTCTGCCAGTAGAACTCGATCATTTCGGTGTTGAATTCCTGCTTCCGGGCTGCGGGAACACTGATGGCGTCGATGCCGTGTGACATGAGATGACCGTTCATCATGTAGCGGCCGGTTGGCTTGTTTCCGTCGTAGTAGAACTGCTGGAAAGCGGCGAACAGGAAATAGCCGGCAGCCTGCTCGAAGACGCCGGAGTCTAGTCCCAGGATGACGTCGCTACCGCGCTGGAAGATGCGGCGCAGGTTCTCTCCGCCGGGTTCAGTCGGCGGCGGACGGTGCGTGCCGTGCGCTCCCATGTTGACGCTGACCTGCGTGATGACGCTCCCTTCGCCCCGGAAATGCCCCGCCTCCAGAGCCTCACCGTTTGCGATCAGACCGTTGAGCAGGTCAGATGTCGGCTTGTCGATGCGGAACTGGCTTGACTGCACAAGGCGGATCAGTTCGTTCGCGGATTCGGAGAGGTTCAGGATCTGCCGTTCGTCGCTGAGCTTTCTGCCGCCCACCGTGATGCCTTCAAGCAGCGTCTGCACTTCGGGGTAGGTGAACGGGTTGCCTTCAAGGACGGCCGCGTCCCAGACGTAACTGGGCAAGATCTTGCCAAACCGCTCGTGCCGGTACAGCAGCAAGAAACAAAAGCTTCGCCGCCTGCCGCCTTGATCACGGCTTGTCCAGTCGGCGACGGCTTCACCGGCGGATGCCGTATACGCGGGCGCACCGAACATCCTCCCCGGCTCACAGACAGTCGATCACCACCCGCTGTAGAGAGGCTTAGCGGGCCGCACCGCCCCCGGCTTCCGGCATGCCAACATCGGCCATCGGCCCCGCTAGTTGACCGGTGCTCTAGCCCACAGGATTAGCCACACCCGGGGCCACCCCGCCGACTCCGCCCGCCCGCGCTGATCTCTGACCTGAGCGACGCGGAACGTTGCGCCGAAAACGGCAGCAGTAACATTCCTGTCACGTTGCTAAAGAGGGATTTGGCTGCGGAAAAAGACTCGCCCAGATAAGGACCGCGCCTTTGCAGTACACGCTTCAGGCAACGTCGGCTGCCATTCGGCTGCTACGGTCTCTGGGCGACCCTTCGCCATTCCCGGCAAACAATGCCTTGGGAACGCAACCCGGTCGGCCATGTTGCCCGAATTAGAAGGAGAATCAAGGCAAATGACATATCTGCCGGACTGTCGGGCGGGAACCCGCTTGATATGCTCGATAGCCGCCAGCGTGGCGATGACCTCAGGAGTCCTCATAGGATGCGTCACGCCTGCTTCCGCAGCACAAGCGAGCGGGCAGGGAGCCACGCCGGTGGGCGAGGCGCCCGTGGTCCCGAAAAGCGCCGCCCAGGTTGGAAAGCCGTCGGCGTCGCAGGCACTCGACCTTGACATTGTGCTCAGCCCGCGTGACCCGGCCGGCCTTAACAGCCTGGCGCTCAGCGTTTCGACACCAGGATCACTCAATTACCGGAAATTCATTAGCGTAGGGCAATTCGCCGCCCAGTTCGGCCAGAGCTCGAGTGGCATCCAGGCGGCCGACGCCGCGCTGCGAAGCATCGGTCTGACCGCCGGGCGGGCATCGGCCAACGGCCTCGTCATTCCGGTGAAAACCACGATCGAGCAGGCGCAGACCAGCCTGCACACCACGTTCTCCAGCTACAAGCTCAGCTCCGGGCGGGTCGCGTTCGCGAACAACTCCGCGCCCGAGCTGCCCAGCTCGCTGGCGAGCATGACAACCGCGGTCCTCGGGCTCAACAACCTGGCTACCCCGGTGACCAGCCCGCCCACGCCGAGGACGGCCGGCAAGTCCTCGTCGTCCGGCGCGGCGCAGGCCAGCGGCCCGAAGGCCTGCAGCGCCGCGCGCCAGGCGGCGTCCCAGACCGGCGGCTGGACCTACCCGCAGCTCGCGTCCGCGTACTCCATCAACGGCCTGTACAAGCAGGGCCTGCTTGGTGCCGGGACGAGGGTCGCGCTGTTCGAGCTTCAGCCGTGGTCGCGAGCGGACATCGCCGGCTTCCAGCAGTGCTACGGCACGCACTCACGCATCACGCCGATCAACGTCGACGGCGGGCCAGGTGCCGGTCAAAGCGAAATCGAGGCCGAGCTCGACATTGAAACCATCATCGGGCTGGCGCCTCGGGCCCAGATCAGCGTGTACAACGCGCCCGGCGACAACTACGTCCTTTCCACCGTCGACGAGTACACCAAGATCTTCGACGACGACAACGCTCAGGTGGTCTCCTCCAGCTACGGCCTGTGCGAGTCCGTCGTCAGCAGTCTGAGCCCGGGCCTGATGGCCGCCGAGAACACGCTGTTCGAGCAGGCCGCAACCGAGGGCATGTCGGTGTTCGCGGCCTCAGGTGACAGCGGCTCGGAGGGCTGCTACCGGGTCGACCAGAGCGACAGCTTGGCCACGCTCGACCCGAGCTCTCAGCCGTTCGTGACCGGGGTGGGCGGCACCACGCTCACGTCGATCAGCACACCGCCCACCGAGACGGTCTGGAACGATGGCGTGGCCTCGGACAACGGTGCCGACGGCGGCGGGATCTCGAGCGTCTGGCCGATGCCCGCCTACCAGTCCGGCGTGATCGGGCCGCTGAGCAGCGGTGTCCCGTGCGGGGTTTCGACCGGTTACTGCCGCGAGGTCCCCGACGTGTCGGCCTCGGCCGACCCGGTGCACGGCTACCTCATCTTCTACCAGGGCCAGTGGATACCGGTCGGCGGGACCAGCGCCGCTACCCCGCTATGGGGCGCGATGACCGCCGACATCCTGTCCAAATACCGGCCGCCGTACCGGGCCGGGTTCCTCAACCCGCTGCTTTACTCGGCGGGCGCAGGCAGCTTCAATGACATCACCGTTGGCAACAACGACTACACCGGCACGAACGGCGGAAAGTACCCGGCGACCACCGGCTACGACATGGCGTCGGGCCTGGGCACCCCGGCGGCCACCGCAGTGGCGCGTGACATCTGGGGTCAGCGCGCCCCGATCACGTTCACCGATGCTCCCGGCACCGACGCTCCGCCGCCTTACCTGGGCAAGTACAAGATCAAGCCGTTCACCGCTTTGTCCTGCAGCCAGGGGCAGACCTACGCCCAGGTCGCCGGGCCGACCGGCAAGGCGGGGCTGAACCCGGGCTCTGTGTGTGAAGAAGTTGGTTCCGGGTGGGCCACCTGGAGCCACGGCTACACCGGGGACGTCTACTGGGACGACACGAGCGTCGGCTCGACCACGACGCTGAGACTCACGCTCCCCGCGGGCACGAGGGCGTTCTACTTCTACGCCGAGCCCGACCAGTTCGCGACGTTCATCATGCAGGCCACCACGCAGAGCGGCGCGACGTCTGGGCCGATCCCGGTGGCGGGCAGCTCGGGCGCCCAGTACTACGGGTTCTACTCCAACGGCCCGGGGCAGCAGATCAAGACAATCACCATCGTCTGCCAAGACGATGACTTCGCGGTCGGAGAGTTCGGAATCGCCAAGTAGTGAACCCCAGCCGAAAGGGGGCGCCCCGTGCTGGGCGCCCCCTTTCCCGTTTACCCCGGTCAGGTGCCGACGTAGGCCGCGAGGTGCTCGCCGGTGAGGGTGGAGCGGGCGGCGACCAGGCCAGCGGGCGTGCCCTCGAAGACGATCCGGCCGCCGTCGTGGCCGGCGCCCGGGCCGAGGTCGATGATCCAGTCGGCATGGGCCATGACCGCCTGGTGGTGCTCGATGACGATGACCGACTTACCGGAGTCGACCAGCCGGTCGAGCAGGCCGAGCAGCTGCTCGACGTCGGCGAGGTGGAGCCCGGCGGTCGGCTCGTCGAGGACGTACACGCCGCCCTTCTCGGCCATGCGGGTGGCCAGCTTGAGCCGCTGCCGTTCGCCGCCGGACAGCGTCGTGAGCGGCTGGCCGAGGCTGAGGTAGCCGAGCCCGACGTCGGCGAGGCGGCCGAGGATGGCGTGCGCCGCGGGCGTGTGCGCCTCCCCCGCGCCGAAGAACTCCCGGGCCTCGGTCACCGGCATCGCGAGCACCTCGCTGATATCGCGGCCGCCGAGGTGGTAGTCGAGCACCGACGCGTCGAACCGCTTCCCCTCGCACTCCTCGCAGGTGGTGGCGACGCCGGCCATCATCGCCAGGTCGGTGTAGATGACGCCGGCGCCGTTGCAGCGGGGGCAGGCGCCCTCAGAGTTGGCGCTGAACAGCGCCGGCTTCACGCCGTTGGCCTTCGCGAACGCCGTGCGGATCGGGTCGAGCAGCCCGCTGTACGTCGCCGGGTTGCTCCGCCGCGAGCCGCGGATCGCGCCCTGGTCGATGGACACCACGCCCTCGCGGCCGGAGACGGAGCCCTGCACCAGCGAGCTCTTGCCCGAGCCCGCTACCCCGGTGACGACTACCAGCACGCGAAGCGGGATGTCGACATCGACGTCGCGCAGGTTGTGCGCGGTCGCGCCGCGGATCTCCAGCGCGCCGGCCGGAGTCCGGACCTTCGCCTTGAGGGAGGCGCGGTCGTCCAGGTGCCGCCCGGTGATGGTGTCGCTGGCCCGCAGCCCCTCGACGGTGCCCTCGAAGCAGACGGTGCCGCCCGCCGGGCCGGCGCCGGGGCCGAGGTCGACGACGTGGTCGCCGATCGCGATCGCCTCCGGCTTGTGCTCCACGACGAGCACCGTGTTGCCCTTGTCCCGCAGCCGCAGCAGCAGGTCGTTCATCCGCTGGATGTCGTGCGGGTGCAGCCCGATGGTCGGCTCGTCGAAGACGTAGGTGACGTCGGTCAGCGACGACCCGAGCTGCCGGACCATCTTGGTGCGCTGCGCCTCGCCGCCCGACAGCGTGCCCGACGTGCGGTCGAGGCTGAGGTAGCCCAGGCCGATTTCCACGAACGAGTCAAGGGTCTGCCTGAGCGCGGCGAGCAGCGGCGCCACCGACGGCTCGCCGAGGCCGTCGACCCATCCGGCCAGGTCGCTGATCTGCATGGCGCATGCCTCGGCGATGTTCATGCCGTTGATCCGCGACGAACGGGCTGCCTCGCTGAGCCGGGTTCCGCCGCAGTCGGGGCATGCGGTGAAGGCGACCGCGCGCTCCACGAACGCCCGGACGTGCGGCTGCATCGCGTCGGCGTCCTTGTCCAGCATCGACCTCTGGACCCGCGGGATCAGCCCCTCGTAGGTCATGTTGATGCCCGCGATCTTCATCCGGACCGGCTCGTGGTACAGGAAGTCGTGCCGTTCCTGCTTCGTGTACGTGCGGATCGGCTTATCCGGGTCGACGAAGCCCGACGCGCTGTAGAGGCGGGCGTTCCAGCCGCCCCCGGTGTAGCCGGGGATGGTGAGCGCGCCCTCGTGGAGCGACTTGCTGTCGTCGTACAGCTGAGACAGGTCGATATCGGAGACCGTGCCCCGGCCTTCGCAGCGGGGGCACATGCCCCCGGTGATGCTGAAGCTGCGCCGCTCCTTCACGGTCTTCCCGCCGCGCTCGAACTCGACCGCGCCCGCCCCGCTGATGGAGGCGACGTTGAAGGAGAACGCCTGCGGCGAGCCGATGTGCGGCTTGCCGAGCCGGCTGAACAGGATGCGCAGCATCGCGTTGGCGTCGGTGGCGGTGCCGACCGTGGAGCGGACGTCGCCGCCCATCCGCTGCTGGTCGACGATGATCGCGGTCGTGAGCCCTTCGAGCACGTCGACGTCGGGCCGCGCCAGCGTCGGCATGAAGCCCTGCACGAAGGCGCTGTAGGTCTCGTTGATCAGCCGCTGCGACTCCGCCGCGATCGTGTCGAACACCAGAGAGCTCTTGCCCGAGCCGGAGACGCCGGTGAACACCGTCAGCCGGCGCTTCGGGATCTCGACGCTGACATCCTTCAGGTTGTTCACGCGCGCGCCGTGCACGCGGATCACGCCGTAGCTGTCGGCACCCTGCCGGGTCGGCGAGCGCGTGTCCGTCCTCGTGGCCATGCTCATCGTGTCTCCATCGGTTAGGCGGGGCCCGCCTGGCTCAGCGGTCCTGGAGCAGCCCGAGGACGTTGCCGTCGGGGTCGGTGACGGTGGCCACCAGGCGGCCTCCGCCGACGTCGCGCACGGGCTCCTTCACGGTGGCGCCGGCCGCGGTCACCTCGGCCAGCTTCGCCTCGATGTCCGGCACGTGCCAGTAGGCCACCGGCGAGGCCCTGCCCTGCGGCCCGGCGCCCGGCACCAGCCCGATGTGCTGGCCCTCGGCCTCGAAGCCGACGTAGTAGGACTCGTCGGTCGTCGGCGGGACGCCGAGCAGGGCGGTGTACACCGCCTTGGCCTTCGTCAGGTCGGACACGGGATGCAGCACGGTCTTGATTCCCTGGGTGGGAGAACTCATGGTCTCTCCTGAAGTCGTGGGTCCCATCTACCCGGTCAGGCTAGTTGCGGCTCGCTGACCGGCGCTTCTCGATTCCTGATCGATTGGTCACCCGGGACCGGCGACCGCCGACCGGCCGCGAACGCTGGCCTGGCTGGCCGGCAATAGCAGGGTAGAGGGCAATGCCGAGGACTGACGGGGACACGACGGTGCGCCGGGGCCGGCCGGATGGCAGGTTCGCGACATCACCCACGGGCCGGAGCGTTGATGTCGAATTTTCGCTAGACCTGGGCCGCCGCGCCGCCGATGCTGATCAAGTGCATGAGGACAGGCAGCGCTGTATCCCGGTCGTGCAGGCCAAGGACCCCCGCTTCGACGGGTGGTTCTTCTGCGCGGTGGTGACCACCGGGATCTACTGCAGGCCGAGCTGCCCGGTGGTGCCGCCGAAGCCGGAGAACATGCGGTTCTTCCCCAGCGCCGCCGCGGCGCAGCAGGCCGGGTTCCGCGCCTGCAAACGCTGCCGTCCGGACGCCAGCCCGGGATCGCCGCAATGGAACGAGCGGGCCGACCTGGTGGCCCGGGCGATGCGGCTGATCGCCGACGGGGTCATCGACCGCGAGGGCGTCCCCGGCCTGGCGTCTCGGCTCGGCTACAGCGTCCGGCAGGTCGAGCGGCAGCTGCTGGCGGAGCTGGGCGCCGGGCCGCTGGCCCTGGCCCGGGCCCAGCGGGCGCAGACCGCCCGGCTGCTGATCGAGACGACCGCGCTGCCGATGGGCGACGTCGCCTTCGCGGCCGGGTTCGCGAGCATCCGCGCGTTCAACGACGCGGTGCGCGAGGTCTTCGCGCTGCCGCCCACCGAGCTGCGGCGGCGGGCCCGGCGCGGGCGCCCGGCCGCCGCCCCGGGGACGCTGCCGCTGCGGCTGCCGTTCCGGTCGCCGCTGGTCCCCGACAGCCTGTTCGGCCATCTGGCCGCGACCGCGGTGCCCGGGGTTGAGGAGTGGCGGGACGGGGCCTACCGGCGCACGCTGCGGCTGCCGCACGGGCGGGGGGTGGTGGCGCTGCGGCCCGGGCCGGAGTACGTCGGCGGCCTGCTGTCCCTGACCGACCTGCGCGATCTGGCCCACGCGATCAGCCGGTGCCGCCGCCTGCTCGACCTGGACGCCGACCCGGTGGCGGTGGCCGGCCTGCTGGCGCAGGACGCGGTGCTGGCGCCGCTGGTGCGCAAGGCCCCGGGCCGGCGCGTGCCGCGCACGGTCGACCCCGCCGAGTTCGCCGTGCGGGTGGTGCTCGGCCAGCAGGTGTCGACCGCGGCGGCCCGGACCCATGCCGCCCGGCTGGTCGCGGCGCACGGCGAGCCGGCCGACGATCCGGCGGGCGGGCTCACGCACCTGTTCCCGAGCCCCGCCGCGCTCGCCGCCGCCGATCCGGGTTCCCTGGCCCTGCCGCGCGCGCGTCAGGCGACCTTCAGCGCCCTGGCCGCCGCCCTGGCCAGCGGCGAGCTCGACCTGGACGTCGGCAGTGACTGGCAGCAGGCCCGGGCGCGGCTGGCCGCGCTGCCCGGGCTCGGCCTGTGGAGTGTCGAGACGATCGCCCTGCGCGGCCTGGGCGACCCGGACGCGTTCCTGCCCGGCGATCTCGGCGTGCGGGAGGCGGCGCGGCAGCTCGGCCTGCCCGCCACGCCCGCCGCCCTGACCCGCCGGGCCGCCGCGTGGCGGCCGTGGCGCGGTTACGCGGTGCAGTACCTGTGGGCGGCCGGCGACCATGCCATCAACCGGATGCCCGCGGACGATCCGGGCCGGCCGGGCCGCTCCCCCGGTTCCCGGCGACGGGTTCCCGGCGATAGCGAAAGGACCCCAGCATGACCTCGAGTACACCCGCCGGGCGCCGGTCGCACACGGTGGTGGACAGCCCGGTCGGCCCGCTCACCCTGGTCGCGGCCGACGGCGCCCTGGTCGGCCTGTACATGGATGAGCAGCGTCACCGGCCGCGGCCCGAGACCTTCGGCGAGCCGGCCGCCGACCCCAGGGCGGAGCCGTTCGCCTCGGCGTCGAGCCAGCTGCGCGAGTACTTCGACGGCGAGCGGACCGACTTCGATCTCCCGCTGGCCCTGGACGGCACCGTGTTCCAGCGCCGTGTCTGGGCGGCCTTGCGCGCCATCCCCTACGGCCAGACGATCTCCTACGGCCAGCTGGCCGACCAGATCGGGCAGCCGGCGGCGTCCCGGGCCGTCGGGCTGGCCAACGGGAAGAACCCGGTCGGCATCATCGTCCCCTGCCACCGGGTGGTCGGCGCGGACGGCGGGCTGACCGGCTACGGCGGCGGGATCGAGCGCAAGCGCTACCTGCTCGCCCACGAGCAGCGGGCCAGCGGCCACACCCTGGCCTGACCGGGCCGCGGCTCCCCCGGCCCCGCGAGCCTCAGGCCCGAGGCGGCAGGCGGCGCAGGATCTCGCGCACCGCGTCCTTCAGCTCGGCGACGTCGGCCTTCAGCGTGGCCACGTCGGCCTTGAGCTCGCTCACGTCGGCCTTGAGCTCGCTCACGTCGGCCTTCAGCGTGGTCACGTCGGCCTTGAGGCCGGCGACGTCCGAGGTCAGGTCGGCGAGCATGCGGGTGTGCCGGTCCTGGGTCTGCCGGATCTTGGCCAGGTCGGCCCGCAGCTCGTGTAAGCCCTCGGCCAGGGCCCCGGCCTGGCCCGGTCCGGCCCAGGTCTCCAGATTGTCCACTCGCACTTCTAACGTCCTTAAGCGTTCCAAAGTGGTTGTCATGACGCAGACCGTAATGCGGCCATCTGACAGAATCGCATAGCTCGCGGGCCGGCGCGCCGCAGATCGGGCGGACGGGCAGCGGGCAACCGCGAGGGCCGCCCAGGGCGAGGCTGGCCACGCTGCCTTGCGGGGACGGTACATAGGAATATAGCTTGAAGGCTATGAGCCAAGCTCCCGCCGGGCTGTGGTCGGCCCCGTACGATGACCTATCCGGGCCGCGGCCGTACATGATCGCGGACGTGTTCACCGATACCCCCCTCCAGGGCAATCAGCTCGCCGTGTTCACCGATGGCCGCGGCCTGCCGGGCGCGCGGATGCAGCAGGCCGCCCGCGAGCTCAACCTCTCCGAGACCGTCTTCTTCCTGCCGCCGGAGCGCGGCGGCGACCTGCGCGTCCGGATCTTCACCCCGACCAGCGAGCTGCCGTTCGCCGGCCACCCGGTGCTGGGATCGGCGTTCCTGGCCGGGGAGCTGCTCGGCACCCAGGCGGTGCGGCTGGAAACCGGTGCGGGGGTCGTTCCGGTCGAGCTGCAGGCCGAGGGCGAGCGGATCGTGTTCGGCCGGATGGAGCAGCCCATTCCCGAGTGGGCGCCCTACGAGGAGTCCGAGCGGCTGCTGGCCGCCTTGGGCGTCCCCCGATCCGACCTCCCGGTTGAGGCCTACCGCAACGGCCCGCGGCACGTCTTCGTCGCCCTCGGCAGCGAGGCGGCCGTCGCCGCGCTGCGGCCGGACGGGGGGGCCCTGGCCGGCCTCGGCCCGGTCGGCGTCAGCTGCTTCGCGGGCGCTGACCTGCGCTGGAAGACCCGGATGTTCGCCCCCGGCCTCGGCGTGCCGGAGGATCCGGCCACCGGCTCGGCCGCCGGGCCGCTGGCCATCCACCTGGCCCGGCATGGCCGGATCGGCTTCGGCGCGGAGATCGAGATCCGGCAGGGCGCCGAGATCGGGCGGCCCTCGGTGCTCTACGCGCGGGTGGAAGGCTCCGTGTCACGCATCGAGCGCGTGCTGGTCGGCGGCGCCGTCGTGGTTGTGGCCCGCGGCGAATACCGGCTGGGGTGAGGGGTGGCGGATGCCGAGCTATTCGCGGCGCTGGCAAGTGCCCGGCGGCTGCAGGTGCTGGAGTGGCTGAAGGATCCCCGGGCGCATTTCCCGCCGCAGCGCGACGGCGACCTCGTGGATGACGGGGTATGTGTCTGCTTTATCGCCGAAAAGCTGGGCGTGGCCCAGCCCACGGCCACCGCGCACATGCAGCGGCTGGCCCGGGCTGGGCTGGTCAGGTCCAGGCGGATCGGCCAGTGGACCTTCTACAAGCGGGACGAGGACGAGATCGCCGCGGTGAAGCAGCGCATCGCCGCCGAGCTTTGACCGGGAGGGCGCATAGCGGCCGGATCTGCGTTACAAGGCGACGATTGTCACTATGCTGTTATGCCGGGGAGTGGCACGGCCATTGTTACGGACAAAGCCCTAGAATTCGTACCGAAGAATGATCATAGATCAGGTCCGCAGTAGTTTCGAGGAGCCGAACAGTTTCGTCGGCCGTGAGCGCGAAATCGACGAGTTGCGCCGGTTCGTGCTGTCGATGCGCGCCGTGACGCTCTGCGGGCCGGGCGGGATCGGGAAGACGCGGCTGGCGCTGCGCGTCCTGGCCGCGCTGGACGAGGAGTTCCCCGACGGGGTGTGGTTCATCGAGCTCGGCGATCTCCGGCAGCCGGAGCTGGTCGTGTCGCGGGTCGCCTCGGTCATCGGGGTGGACGAGGAGCCCGGCCGCCCGCTGCTGGACACGCTGGCCGACGCGCTGCGGCCTCGCCGGCTGCTGCTGGCGCTGGATACCTGCGAGCACCTGATCGACTCCTGCGCCCGGCTGTGCCACCGGCTGCTGGCCAGCTCGCCGGGGCTGCGGGTGCTGGCGACGAGCCGCGAGCCGCTGCGGATGGCGGCCGAGACCGTGTGGCAGGTGCCCCCGCTCTCGCTGCCGCAGGCCGGGGGGCCACAGACGGCCGACGAGCTGCGCTGCTACGAGGCGATCCAGCTGTTCGGCGACCGGGCCGAGGCGTCGATGCCCGGCTTCGCCCTGGGCTCGGCCAACGCGGATACCGTGGGCTCCCTCTGCCGGTCGCTGGACGGCGTCCCGCTGGCCATCGAGCTGGCCGCCGCCTGGGTCCGGGTGCTGTCGGTGGAACAGATCCTGACCCGGCTGGACGACAGGTTCCGGCTGCTGACCAGCGGTGACCGGACGGCTCCGCCGCGCCAGCGCACGCTGCGGGCGGCCATCGACTGGAGCCATGACCTGCTGGCCGACCGGGAGCAGCTGATGCTGCGGCGGCTTTCGGTCTTCGCCGGCTGGACGCTGGAGATGGCGGAGCAGGTCTGCTCGGGCGATGACCTGCCCGCCGCCGACGTCCTGGACCTGCTGGCCGCGCTGGCGGACAAGTCGCTGGTGGTGGCCGACACCGCGGCCCGGGGACAGTCCAGGTACCGGATGCTGGACACGATCCGCGAGTACGCGGCCGCCCGGCTGGCCGAGGCGGGCGAGACCGTGATGATGCGGCAGCGGCTGTGCGAGTACTCGCTGGCCGAGACCGAGCGGCTGATGCAGATCGGTCTGGGGCTGATCCGCGCCCCGTGGTCGGCCACGGTGGAGACGTTCCGCCGGTTCGACGACGACACCGGCAACCTGAGGCTGGTGCTGAGCCACTGCCTGAGCGCGGAAGATACCGAGACCGGGCTGCGCATGTGCACCGCCATGGCACCGGTCTGGATCGTGCGCGGCTGCTTCGCCGAAGGCACCGAGTGGTTCGACTCCTTCCTCGGCCGGGGCCCTTCCCCGGCGCGCGCGGCGGTCGGCGGTCCGGCCATGGTCGGGCGGGCGCAGCTCGCCCTGGCCAGCAGCGACCCGGCGGCGGCCGAGGCGGACGCGATCGCGGGCCTCGAGCTGTGCCGGGCGGCCGGCGCCGACTTCTGGGCGGCCACCGCCCTCAACCTGCTTACCGAGGCCGCGCTGCACGCCGGGCGGGCCGACGAGGCGGCGGCGAGGGCAGACGAGGCGCTGTCCATCGCCCGGCCCGCGGGCGACCGGTGGAACGAGGGATACGCGCTCGGAACCATGGCGGCCGTCGCGGCGCAGCGCGGCGACCTGGCCGGGGCGCAGCGGCTCGGCGAGCGCGCGCTGGAGGTCATGAGCGAGATCGATCAGCAATGGGGGGCGGCCAGGACCCTGCTGGGCCTGGCTGACCTGGCCCGGCTGACCGGCGACGCCGACGGCGCGACCCGGCGCTACGAGGAGGCGCTGGCGATCCTGCGCGTGCTGGGCGCCCGGCCGGAGATCGCGCGCTGCCTCGCGGGCCTGGGCCGGATCGCGATCGACCAGGGCGCTCTCGCGCTCGGGCGGCAGCACCTCACGCAGAGCATCGAGCTGAGCCGGGCTATCGGCAACCGCATCGGCATGATCCGCGGGCTCGAGGCGTTCGCCGCGCTGGCGATCCGGGAGCTGCGGCCCGACCGGGTGGTGCTGCTGGCCGCGGCGGCCGCCGCGCTGCGCGAGGCCGCCGGGCTGCCCCCGCGGTCCGCGGCCCGGACCGAACGCTACCTCGCGGCCGCGCGGGGCCTGGGCGAGGAGGCGGTGCAGCAGCTCTGGGCCCAGGGCGCCGGCCTGGACCCGAGCGCCGCGGTGGAACTGGCCGCCGCGGTCCCGGAGCCGGCCGGGCCCGCGCCGGGCCCGGCTGTCGTCCCGGGCGGGCTGACCCCCCGGGAACTGCAGATCGCCGCCCTGATCGCGAAGGGGCGCAGCAACCGGGCCATCGGCGAGGAGCTGTTCATCAGCCCGGCCACCGCGGCCCGGCACGTGGCCAACATCCTGCTCAAGCTGGGCTTCAGCTCGCGGGCCCAGATCGCCGCGTGGGCGTCGCGCGGGGACGGGGACGAGAGCGCGGGCGGGCCCTAGGCGTGCGCGCCGAACAGCGCGCTGACTGACTCCCCCTCGTGGATGCGGCGGATGGCCTCGGCGAGCGCCGGGGCGAGTGAGATCACTTGCAGCTTGGGGTCGCGCTCGCTGTCCGGGATCGGCACGGTGTTGGTGCTGACCACCTCGATCACCTCCGGGTAGGCCGCGATCCGCTTCAGCGCGCCGTCGCAGAACAGCCCGTGGGTGCAGGCGATGCGCACCGAGCGGGCGCCGTGCTCGCGCAGCCGGTCGAGCAGTTCCAGGATCGTGGTCCCGCGGGCGATCTCGTCGTCGAGCACGATCACGTCCCGGCCGGCCACGTCGCCGATGATCGAGGTGATCGTCACGCTGGTGTCGCTGTGCCGTTCCTTGGCGCCCGCGGCGACCGGCAGGCCGAGCATCCGGGCCAGCATCGCGGCGGGCTTGGCGTTGCCCAGGTCGGGCGAGACCACGACCGCGCCGGCGAGGTCCCGGCCGCCGAAGTGGCCCGCGAACTCACGCAGCGCATGCAGGTGGTCCACCGGTACCGAGAAGAACCCGTGCACCTGCGGCGCGTGCAGGGTCATCGTGAGGATCCGGCTGGCGCCGGCGGTGACCAGCAGGTCCGCGACCAGCCGCCCGCCGATCGATACCCGCGGCACGGTCTTCTTGTCCGAGCGGGCGTAGGCGTAGTGCGGGATCACCGCGGTGACCCGCGCCGCCGAGGCTCCTCGCGCGGCGTCGAGCATGAGCAGCAGCTCGACCAGGTGCTCCTGCACCGGCGTGCTCAGCGGCTGGATCAGGAAAACGTCCCGCTCCCGGCAGTTGGACTGGAGCTGGACCTCGAGGCAGTCGTTGGCGAACCGGCGCAGCCGGACCGGGCGCAGTGGCACGTCCAGCTGCGCGCAGATCTCCTCCGCCAGGCTCGGGTGGGCGCTGCCGCTGAAGACCGCGATTTCCCGCACACAGCACAGGCTAAGGCCTTACCGGCCGGCGGCGGCCTGCAGTGCCAGGGCCCGGCCGGCCGCGCGCAGCCACCGCCGCGGGCTGGCCATCGCCGCGGCGGGCCCGCCCGCCAGCGCGGCCAGTGACACCGCCCCCGCCGTGCCCGGCGGCAGGCCGGCGGCGATGACCCCGGCGGCCAGCGCCGCGGGAACCCCGCGCCGCGCCGCCGCGGCCAGGACGGTGCCAGTGATCTTGCCGTCGCCCGAGGTCGCGTCGTACCGGCCCTCGCCGGTCACCACCAGGTCCGCCCGGCTCAGCTCGCGGTCGAGGCCGACCACGCGGCACAGCTCTGCGGCCCCGGGCGTGATGACCGCGCCCCAGGCGGCGGCGAAGCCGTAGCCGGTGCCGCCCGCCGCTCCGGCCCCCGGGGCGCCCGGATCGCCGCCGAACACCTGCGCCAGGCGGGCCAGGCCCGCCTCCAGGATCGCGACCTGCGCCGGGCCGGCGCCCTTCTGCGGGCCGAACACGGCGGCCGCCCCGCGCGGCCCGAGCAGCGGCGCCCGCACGTCGGTCAGGCACGTCACCCCGCCGGGCGGCGGGGACCGAAGGCCGGCCAGGTCGGCCGTGACCAGGCCGGCCAGCTCTCCCCGCCGGCCCGCAGCGTCCGGCCGGCGCCGTCGAGGAACCGGGCGCCCAGCGCGGCCAGGGCGCCAGTCCCGCCGTCGGTAGCTGCCGAGCCGCCGAGGCCCAGCACGATCCGCCGCGCGCCGGCATCCAGCGCCCGGGCGACGAGTTGCCCGGTACCCGTCGTCTGCGCGCCGAGCGGGTCGGGGGCCGGCAACAGCGGCAGCCCGCTGGCCCGGGCCAGCTCGACGTAGCCGGTCCCGTCCGGGAGCTCGAGCCAGCGGCTGGCCACCGGGCCTCCGCCGGGCCCGGTGACCCGGGCCCGGTGCCACCGGGCGGCCGGGTCCGAGGCCGCGACCACCTCCAGCGTGCCCTCACCGCCGTCGGCGAGCGGCAGGCACACCAGGTCGTCACCGGGCCGCGCGGAGCGCCAGCCCGCGGCGAGGGCGGCCGCCGCCGCGCCCGCGCCGATGCTGCCCTTGAACGAATCGGGCGCGACGACAACGCGCACCGGCGTCAGCTAGCGGCCTCCACGGGGTGGCCGGCCTCCGCGGTGTGGCCGACGTCCGCGGGACCGGCGGCCTCCGTGAGGTGGCCGGCCTCCGGCGGGTGATAGGCGGGCAGGCCGAGGCGCGCGCGGATGGTCTGCTGGACCTCCTCCTTGGGCGGCCGGGAGTCGATCGTCACCACGTATTCCTTGCGGCGGAAGATGTCGAGCACGGGATTGGTCTTCTGGTGGTACTCGCGCAGCCGGACCGCGAGGGCCTCCTCGGTGTCGTCCTCCCGGGGGACCAGCTCGCCACCGCAGGCGTCACACCGGCCCTCTTCCCGCGGGCTGTTGTCGATCAGGCTGTAGTCCATGCCGCAGCCCGCGCACAGGCGCCGGGCCATCACCCGCCGCCGGACCTCGCTGTCGGGCAGGTCGAGGTAGATCACCCCGTCGATGTCGTAGCTTTCCAGGAAGAACTCCGCCTGCCGCACGCTGCGCGGGAAGCCGTCGATGACGAAGCCGTAGTTCCAGTCGTGCTCGGCCAGCCGGTCGCTGACGATGGCCTCGACCACGTCATCACCGACCAGGGCACCCGCGGCCATGGTCCGCCTGATCTGCGCGCCCAGCTTGGTGTGGTTCTGCACGTTCCAGCGCAGGATGTCGCCGACGCCGATGTTCACCAGGTCCAGGTCGGCGGCCAGGATCTGACTATGCGTGCCCTTGCCGCTGCCCTGCACGCCCATGATGACGTATTTCCGCATGCATCTACCCTCGCACACGCCGGCGCCGGCTGGCCTCCGCCCGGCGCTATACTGCCCGCCGGCGGCCTGGCGCGGCCCTATCCGCGCGTCTGGCTCGCCTCCGGCGCGCCGCGCAGCGCGAACCGGCGCTCGCACCAGCGGCGCAGCTTGGGGTCCAGCGAGGCCCGGATCAGCGGCCAGTCCTCGATCAGCAGCCGGGCGTTGAGGAAACGGGCGACGTCGTTGCGCCGGCCCTGGGTCAGCACGATGCCGTACATGCTGCGGCGGATGCTGTCATCGGTCACGTCAAACTCGCGCATGCCCGGCCAGGACAGGTGCCTGGGCAGCACGATGACTCCCTTGACCGGCCCGTGCAGCTCCTCCAGCCGCTGCGGGAGGCGACCGGCGAGCCCGCCGTGCCCGGAGAGAAGTTCCGCAAGAGACATGGCTCTGATTATCGCCGACCGGGCCCGCGGGCCCGGCAGTGACTCGCTGGCAGCGGCCGGTTACCGGGGAGGACGGCCCGGCCCGGTCCCGCGGCCGAAACCTGGTTGCCCGGGGAGTCCGGCACGGACGTGGTATGGCGGCTGACCCGCGGCCCCGCCTCGTGACCTGGGCCCGTTCGGCCGCGATCGGCGTCACCGCCGGGGCGCGCTAGGCTCTGGGCATGTCCAGCGTTCCGGCCCGGTCGCGGTGGCACTTCCTGGTCACCCCGAAGTGGCTGGGCTGGCACGCGTTCGCGGTCGTCGCCGTCCTCGGGATGCTGTGGCTGGGCGACTGGCAGTTTCACCGGGCTGAATCCGGCAACGCGCTGAGCTGGGCCTACACCTTCGAGTGGCCCATCTTCGCGATCTTCGGGGTGGTCTTCTGGGCGAAGACCATCCGGGATGAGCTCAAGCCGCCCGCCCCGGCCGGCGAGGCCGGGGAGGTCGAGCTTCCGGCCGGCGCCGGGCGGACGCCGGGCCCGGCCGGTCTGGCCGACAAGAGAGACCAGGCGGGCGAGGAAGCCGATGACCCGGAACTCGCGGCCTACAACGCCTACCTGGCCCGCCTGAACGAGCAGGTGAAGGGGCACGGCCGGTGGCACGGCCTGCGGTAGAGCGGTAGCGCAAGGAGGCGGGACGGTGCGTTCAGATGCCCTGGTCACGGCGGTGCGGCGGTACCGGATCATGGCCTACGTCACCGGCGTGGTGCTGATGGTCCTGTGCTTCGTCGGGATACCGCTGCAGATCTTCGCGCACAACAACTTCGTGGTGAACTACGTGGGCACCACCCACGGGATCCTGTACCTGATCTATCTCGCGGCCGCTTACCTGATGACCCGCCAGGTGGGCATGAAGCTGGCCAGCCCGCAGACCGTGCTCGTGCTGCTGGCCGGGACGATCCCGGTGCTGACGTTCGTGGTGGAGCGCTGGGTGACCCGCCAGTACATCAACCCCGCCCTGGCCGCGGCCCAGGCGGCGCCCGGCCAGATGCCCGCGGCGGCGGCCGGGTAGCGCATGAGCCAGCAGTACTTCGCCGAGCAGCCGGCCGCCCGGCCGCGTCCCGGCTCGGTGCACGTGGTCACGCCAGACCTGCACCTGGAACTGGCCACCGACTCCGGCATGTTCTCGCCGTCCCGGCTCGACCCCGGCACCCGGCTGCTGCTGGACACGGCGCCGCCGCCGCCCGCCGCGGGCAACCTGCTTGACCTGGGCTGCGGCTACGGGCCGCTGGCGCTGGTGCTGGCGGCCCGGGCCCCGGGCGCCCGGGTATGGGCGGTCGACGTGAACACCCGGGCGCTGGACCTGTGCGCGGCCAACGCCGAGCGCGCGGGCCTGCCGAACGTCCGCTGCGCCGCGCCCGGCGACCCGGCCCTGCCCGCGGCCTTCGCGCTGATCTGGTCGAACCCCCCGATCAGGATCGGCAAGGCCGCGCTGCACGCGCTGCTCGCCACCTGGCTGGCCCGCCTGGAGCCAGCCGGCGCCGCCTACCTCGCGGTCCAGCGCAACCTGGGATCGGACTCGCTGCAGCGCTGGCTGGAGGGCGCGGGCTTTCCCGCCGAGCGGGTCGCCGCGCGGTCGGGTTACCGCCTGCTGCGGGTCGGCGGGACGGCCCGGTGACCGCCGGGCCGGCCCGGCGCAAGCCGGCGGCCGCGGCAGCCGCGCCGCGGGCGCTCGGGCGCACCGACGTCAAGCGGCTGAACAGGTCCTGGCGCCAGCTCGCCCAGGCCCGGGTCTGGCTGCTGCTCGACTCGGTCAGCCAGCCGTTCAACGTCGGCTCGATCATCAGGACCGCTGCGGCGTTCGGGGTCGAGCGGATCTGGCTGTGCGGGGACACCGCCCCGCCCGACCATCCCCAGGCGCGCCGGACCGCCCTGGGCACCGGCCGGTTCGTCACGTTCGAGCGCGAGCCGAGCCCGGCCCGGGCCGCGGCGGCCGCCGCGGCGGAGGGGCTGCGCGTGATCGCGGTCGAGCTGGCCCGGGACGCGGTGCCGCTGCACGAGGCCCCGCTGGGCGGCGACGTGTGCCTGGCCCTCGGCCACGAGGACCGGGGCTGCTCCCCCGCGCTGCTCGCGGCGGCCGACACGGCCGCCTACATACCGCAGCTCGGCCGGGTCGGCTCGCTGAACGTCGCCGCGGCCGCGGCGATCGCCCTGGCCGAGGCGCGCCGGCGCGAGTGGCAGCGGGCTTGACCGGCCCCGCGCGGCCGGGATCTGCATACTGAGTGCTGTGCGTGACTTCCTCGACCTGCCACGCCCCCTCGCGTTCGCTCACCGCGGCGGTGCCGCCCACTACCCGGAGAACTCCTGGCCCGCCTTCGAGCATGCGGTCGGGCTCGGCTACTCGTACCTGGAGACCGACGTGCACGCGACCGCGGACGGCGTCCTGGTGGCGTTCCACGACCGGACGCTCGACCGCGTCACCGACCGGGCCGGGCGGGTCGGCGACCTGCCCTACCGCGAGGTCAGCGCCGCGCGGATCGGCGGCACCGAGCCGATCCCGCTCCTGGAGGAACTGCTCGGCGCGTGGCCGGGAACCCGGTTCAACATCGACGTGAAGGATGAGCCCGCGGTGCGGCCGCTGGTCGACGTGCTGAAGCGGACCGCGGCCTGGGACCGGGTCTGCGTCACCTCGTTCTCGGCGCGGCGGCTGGCGGCGGTCCGGCGGCAGCTGCCGAGGCCGGTGTGCATGGCCACCTCGCCGCTCGGGATCGCGGCGGTGAAGCTGCGCGCCCCCCGGCCCGCCCTGGCCGAGCGGCTGAGCCGGGCGTCGGTCCGCTGTGCCCAGATCCCGGTCAGCGTCGCCACCGAGCCGTTCCTGCGCCGGGCGCACGCGGCCGGCCTGCAGGTTCACGTGTGGACCATCAACGACGCCAAGATCATGACGGACCTGCTCGACCTGGGAGTCGACGGGATCATGACCGACGAGACGGCCACCCTCCGGGACGTGCTGGCCGCCCGCGGCCAGTGGCACCCGCGGAGTGCCGGATAGACCGATTTCTGCAATCCGCACGGCCTGCTCGGGTTGGAATACCGGGCCGGCGGGAATCTTGTCCGGGAACTCACCGTTGACATCAGGGACGGCGAGCGCCTGGGAGGCAGCAAACCATGGCCGAACGCGCACTACGCGGCACCCGGCTCGGAGCGACGAGCTACGAGAACGACCGTAACACCGATCTGGCCCCGCGTCAGGAGGTGGCCTTCGACTGCCCGAAGGGCCATCGTTTCACCGTGCCGTTCGCTGCCGAGGCGGAGATCCCCGTGAACTGGGAGTGCCGGATCTGCGGCGCGACCGCGGTCACGGCCACGGGCGACCTGCCCGTGCCCAAGAAGGTGAAGCCGCCGCGCAGCCACTGGGACATGCTGCTGGAGCGGCGCACCGTGGCCGACCTGGAAGAGGTGCTGGCCGAGCGCCTCGCGGTGATCAGGGGCCAGCGCAGCGCCGGCGGGCGGGAGCAGCCGGGCTCGTCGAGGCAGCGCAAGAGCGCCTAGCCGGCCGCGCCGCTGCTGCCGGAGGTACCAGCCTGGCGCGCTGGACGGATGACCTGACCTATCTTCTAGCGGCCTGTCTTCTAGCGGCCTGAGCTGCCGGGCTGGCCGGCTCTGCTACTGACCTGAGCGGCCGGGCTGGCCGGCGGCCCGGCGGCGGTGCCGCAGCCGGTCGGCTATCCCCCACTGGGCGACCCGCCAGAACGCCTCGGCCATGACCGCCCGGCTCATCTTGCTGGCGCCGCGGGTCCGGTCCACAAACATGATCGGGACCTCGGTCACGGTCAGGCCCGCGTTGACGGCGCGCAGCGTGAGGTCGATCTGGAAGCAGTATCCCTGAGACTGCACGCTGCCCAGGTCGATCGTGCGCAGCGTGGCGGCCCGGTACGCGCGGTACCCGGCGGTGGCGTCGCGGACCGGCACCCGCAGCATCAGCCGCGCGTAGGTGTTGGCGCCGCGGGACAGGATCTCCCGGGACTTCGGCCAGTTGCGGACGGTGCCGCCCGGCACCCAGCGCGAGCCGATGACCGCGTCGGCGTCGCGCAGGGCCGTCAGCAGCCGCGGCAGGTCCTGGGGCTGGTGCGAGCCGTCGGCGTCCATCTCGACCATCACCCCGTAGCCCCGCTCCAGGGCCCAGCCGAAGCCGGCCCGGTAGGCCGCGCCCAGGCCCGCCTTCCCCGGCCGGTGCAGAACGTGGATCTGCTCATCGCCCGCGGCGAGCTTGTCGGCCAGCTCGCCGGTGCCGTCGGGGCTGTTGTCATCGACGACCAGCAGGTCGGCCTCGGGGACCGAACTGCGCACGCGCGCGGCGATCGATTCCAGGTTCTCGCGCTCGTTGTACGTGGGGATGATGACGGCCACGCGGCCCAGCGGGCCCCTGGGCCGTTCGGTTTCGGTCAATGTTCCTGCCTCAGCTGGGCTGGGTGTCCGGAAGCGGGCGAGCCGCCGGTCGAAAAGGATATTCGATGCCGGAACCCGGGCCGACATCGGCACGAGCGGCCAAGTGATCGCAGACCGGAACCGGGGCCACCGGCCCGGCCCGCCGCGACGGCGGGCCTGGCGTGGCCGACTACGCAGGGAAGAGGGCCCGGGCATCCCTTCGGACCGGAGTTCGTCCCGTCGGCAACGGGCTCGACCTCCGTTGTCTACTGGGTGCCCGGGCCCCTCCCGGGTCCAACCCCCCGCCCAGCCGGGGCCTGAGGAGCAGCCCCCTTCCACGCTGCGCCTGGCATAAGAGGATTCAGATGACCCTCTCCTGACACAACACGGTCGGGGCGACTGACCGCCCCGGCCGGCTGGCCCGGTGCTGGACTGCGCAGCAACATACCGTTGATCGCGGCGATGTCAACCGGTCCTGGCGGGCCGGCACCATGCTGTGATCAGCGGGCCGGGCGGCCCTGTTCCGCCTTGTCCTGCGGCGATACGATTGAGCCTCCGCTTTGGTGCGCGACAGGAGTCGTGCCCGCTTTGCCGGATTAATAGCTGGAGGACGAGAATGACAGAAAGCCTGCCGACACCGGTGTCCGAGGCGCAGATCGCAGTCCACTGGCGTGAGGAGGGGTACTACCCGCCGCCCCCGAGCTTCATCGAGCAGGCCAACGCCAAGGACCCGGCCATCTTCGAGCGGTTCACCGAAGACAAATTCCCTGACTGCTTCAAGGAGTATGCGGACCTGCTCACGTGGGACGCGCCGTGGCACACGACGCTGGACACCAGCAACGCGCCGTTCTGGAAGTGGTTCGTCGGCGGCAGGCTGAACGCCTCGTACAACTGCGTGGACCGGCATGCCGCGGCGAAGCCGGACAAGACCGCGATCATCTTCGTGCCGGAGCTGGAGTCCGACGATCACGTGGAGATCAGCTACTCGGAGCTGCACCGGCAGGTGAACGAGTTCGCGGCGGTGCTGCGTGACTCTCTCGGCCTGAAGACGGGCGACCGGGTGACCCTGCACATGCCGATGGTGCCCGAGCTCCCGGTCACCATGCTGGCCTGCGCCCGGCTGGGAGTCATCCACTCGCAGGTGTTCGGCGGGTTCAGCGGTACCGCGTGCGGTCACCGGATCGCCGACTCCGGCAGCCGGGTCCTGATCACGATGGACGGCTACTACCGCGGCGGCCAGCTGACCGACCACAAGGTCAAGGCCGACGAGGCGGTCGCGGCCGCCGCCGAGGAAGGCCAGGAAGTCGACAAGGTGCTGGTGTGGCGCCGGCACCCGGGCCGGTACGCATCGCCGACGCCGATGGCCGAGGGCCGGGACGTGTTCGTCGACGACCTGCTGGCCGGGCACCGGGGCGCGACCGTCGACCCGGTATCCATGCCGGCCGAGGCGCCCCTGTTCTTGATGTACACCAGCGGCACCACCGGCCGCCCGAAGGGCTGCCAGCACAGCACCGGCGGCTACCTGTCCTATGTGGCCGGGACGTCGAAGTACTACCAGGACATCCACCCCGGCGACGTGTACTGGTGCATGGCCGACATCGGCTGGATCACCGGCCACTCCTACATCGTCTACGGCCCGCTGGCGCTCGGCACGACCACGGTGATCTACGAGGGCGTGCCCAACTACCCCGACGGCGGGCGGCCCTGGCGGATCGCGGAGAAGCTGGGGGTGAACATCTTCCACACCTCGCCCACCGCCATCCGGATGCTGCGCAAGGTCGGCCCGGAGGAGCCGAAGAAGTACGACTACCACTTCAAGCACATGACCACGGTGGGCGAGCCGATCGAGCCCGAGGTCTGGCGCTGGTACCACTCCGAGGTCGGCAAGGGCGAGGCGGCGATCGTCGACACCTGGTGGCAGACCGAGAACGGCGGCTTCCTCGGCAGCACGCTGCCCGCGCTGCAGCCGATGAAGCCGGGCAGCTGCGGCCCGGGCGTCCTCGGCGTCTACCCGGTGATCTACGACGAGAACGGCAACGAGGTGCCGGCCGGCAGCGGCAAGGCGGGCAACATCTGCATCCGCAACCCGTGGCCGGGGATCTTCGAGACCATCTGGGGCCAGCCCGAGCGGTTCGTCTCGACCTACTACGCCAAGTACAACAGGGACCCGGACAGCAAGGACTGGCACGACTGGCCGTACTTCGCCGGCGACGGCGCGGTGCAGGCCGCCGACGGGTACTTCCGGATCCTCGGCCGCGTCGACGACGTGATCAACGTGGCCGGCCACCGGCTGGGCACCAAGGAGATCGAGTCCGCTTCGCTGACCGTCCCCGAGGTCGCCGAGGCGGCCGCGGTGCCGGTGATCGACGACATCCGGGGCCGCGCCGTCGAGGTGTACGTGTCGCTGAAGCCCGGCTTCGAGCCGAGCAAGGAGATGGAGGCCAAGGTCACCACGGCGATCGAGACCGAGATCGGCAAGATCGCCCGGCCGAAGAACGTCTGGATCGTGCCGGACATGCCGAAGACCAGGTCCGGCAAGATCATGCGCCGGGTCATCGCGTCGATCTCCAACTTCGCCGACGTCGGTGACGTGACCACGCTGGCCAACCCGGAGATCGTCGATAACATCCGGCACCACGTGCAGAGCGAGAAGGTCGCCCGGGACGACGTGCCGCGCGAGCTCACCGAGGTGGAGTTCGAGGAGATCAGGAAGTTCGGCGGCGAGTAGCCGGCACCAGCGGCTGACCGGGCGGCGCGGCGGCGGCGCGCCGCCCGGCAACGTTCCCGCGGTGAGCAGTGGCGAAAGGTTGCCGTCCCGTGATGACACTCGGCCACTACAAGGTGACCGGGCTCGCTACGATGCCCGACTATGACCGCATTGTTCAGCCGGATCATTCCGATCCTCTTCGTGGCCGACCTTGCGGCCGAACGCGACTTCTATGTCCAGCTGGGTTTCCACGTGACGTATGAGGGTCCTGAGTACCCGGACTTCGCCTCGCTCGGCCACGGAAACCTCGAGTTCGGCATCGAGCGCCGGGACGGGTTCCGCCGTGGCGCCCCGGATCACGTCCTGACCTGGCAGTTCGGTGTCTCCGATATCGACGAGGTGCGCAAGCGGCTGGCCGAGGCGGGCGTCCCGTACCGGGAAGAGCTGATGGCGCCGGCGCCGGACTGGAAATACCGCGTGCTGCACGCCCGCACCCCCAACGGCTACCACCTGCTGCTCGAGGAGGGCAGCGCCTAGCCGCCTGGCCCGCCGAGCAGCGCGGCGAACCTTTCCCGGACGGTGGCCGCGGTGCGATCGGGCGGCGCGTCCCATATCTCCTGGTTGAAGATCTCCACCTCGGCGTAACCGCGGTAGCCCGCGGCCAGGACCTGCCCGGTGATCCGCGCCAGGTCGATGTCCCCGTCGCCGAGGTGGCCGCGGCCCAGGAACACGTCGGCGGGCAGCGGCCGGACCCTCGGCGAGCTGGAAGCAGGCGATCCGGCCGCGGGCCCGGGCGAGGTCGGCGGCCAGCAGCGAGTCCCACCACACGTGGTAGGTGTCCACCACGACCCCGACCGCCTGCGCCGGGAACCGCAGGGCCAGGTCGACCGCGTCGCCGAGCCGGGCCAGCACGCACCGGTCCGCGCAGAACATCGGGTGCAGGGCCTCGACGCCGAGCCGGACGCCCGCCCGCTCCGCGGCCGGCACGAGCTCGGCGACCGCGTCGGTCACCATCCGCCGGGCCAGGCCCAGGTCCCGGCTGCCCGGCACCAGGCCGCCGCCGACCAGGACCAGCACGTCCGCCCCGAGCTCGGCGGCCTCGGCCACCGCCGCGCGGTTGTCGGCGCGGGCCGCCGCCCGGGCCTGCGGGTCGGCGTGCGTGAAGAACCCGCCCCGGCACAGGCTGGAGACGTGCAGCCCGGCGCGGCGGACCGCCGCCGCCGCCCGGGCCAGGCCCGCCTCGGCCACCCGGTCCCGCCACAGCCCGATCGCCGGGATCTCGTGGCGCAGGCACAGGCCGACGGCCTGGTCCAGGTCCAGGTGCTTGACCGTCGCCTGGTTGAGCGACAGCCGCAGGGGCCCGGTCACCGGCTCGCCGCCGCGGCCAGGTACTCCCCCATCCGCGCCACGGCTAGCCCGGGGTCGAGCAGCGCGCCGGCCCGGGCCGCGAGCTCGAAGACCCGCACGAGATGCTCCGGGGCACGCTGCCGCTGCAGGCCGCCGAGCATCGCGAGGTGCGGCTGCAGCCCGTTGAGCCAGGCCAGGAAGGCGATGCCGGTCTTGTAGCGGAACGTGGGCGCCTCGAAGATGGCCCGGCTCAGCGGCATCGTCGGGCCGATGGCCGCCCGGTAGGAGGCCAGGTCCCCGGCGTCCAGCGCGTGCAGCGCCGCGGCCGCGGGCGCGGTGACCGCGGCGAACGCGCCCAGCAGCGCGTCGCTGTGCCCCTCGGCGTCGCCGCCGATCAGCTCGTCGTAGTGGAAGTCGTCGCCGGTGTACAGCCGGACGCCGGGCGGCAGCCGCCGCCGCAGCGCCACCTCCTGCCCGGCG
Source organism: uncultured Actinomycetota bacterium (assembly GCA_963749145.1). Lineage (GTDB taxonomy): Bacteria > Actinomycetota > Actinomycetes > Streptosporangiales > Streptosporangiaceae > JASHPR01. The sequence continues at coordinate 868,921 of CAVVLN010000001.1, forward strand.
TCCAGCACCGAGAGCTTCACGCCGGCCACCTTCCCGGCCGCGCGCTCGGCCAGCGTCACCACCAGCCCGGCGGCGGTCTCGAAGTCCGGCGCGGCCCAGTAGCCGGCCAGCGCCGGGTCGAACGCGGGCCCCAGCCAGTGCAGGATCACCGGCCGGTCGGCCTGCGGCAGCAGGTGCAGGTAGACGTTCAGGTAATCCCGGCCGGACCGGGCGCTGGCGGCCAGGGCCCGGCTCGCCATCAGGATCACGCCGGCCCCGGCCGACTGCACCAGATCGAGCTGCTCCTCGTAGGCCGCGACGATGGCCGGCAGCGGATGCGGTCCGGGCGGCAGCTGGTCGGTCCCGGCTCCCGCCGCGATCACGGTGCCGCGCTCGGCGGCGCGGGCCGCCGAGCGGGCGATCAGCTCCCCCGCCTGGGCCCACGACAGCCCCGTCCCGCGCTGCGCGGTGTCCATGGCCTCGGCGACCCCGAACCCGTAGTCCCACAGGAAGTCACGGAAGGCGATCGTGGCCGCCCAGTCGATCTCGCCCCCGGGCCGCGCGGCGACGTGGGCCGCCGCGTACACGCTCCGGCTGGCCGGCGGCGGGTAGCCGCGCGCCCCGCCGCCGTCGCCGCGGCCCCAGGCAGGCTCGGCGACCAGCAGCGGCTCGGCCCGCCCGGGCAACCGGATCGTCGCCCCGCCCGCCTCCCCGTCCCCCTTCATGACACCGTGGCCGACGACTTCGGCGCGCCGCAGGTGATCCGCAACGCGATCTGCATCCACGAGGAGGACTTCGGGATCCTCTGGAAGCACACCGACATCTTCAACGGCTCGGCCCAGACCCGGCGCCAGCGCCGCCTGGTCGTCTCGTCCTGGGCCACGGTCGGCAACTACGACTACGGCTTCTACTGGTACTTCTACCTGGACGGCACGATCGAGCACGAGGTCAGGATGACCGGGGCGCTGTTCACCGCGGCCTACCCCGGCGGCGATCACCCGCACTCGGCCGAGGTCGCGCCGGGCCTGGGCGGCCCGGTGCACCAGCACCTGTTCAGCGCGCGGCTGGACATGACCGTGGACGGCGCGGCCAACGCGGTCGACGAGGTGGACCTGCACGGGCTGCCGCCCGGCCCGGGCAACCCGTACGGCAACGCCATCGCGCGGACCGTGACCCGGCTGAGCCGCGAGTCGCGGGCGGCGCGCCGCTGCGACAGCGCGCGGGCCCGGACCTGGCGGGTGGTCAGCACCGAGCGGGTCAACCGGTACGGCCAGCCGACCGGCTACACGCTGTACCCGGAAGCCGCGCCGGTGCTGCTGGCCGGCCCGTCCTCCTCGGTGCACGCGCGGGCCGGGTTCGCCACCAACCACCTGTGGGTGACCCGGTACGACCCGGCCCAGCGCTACCCGGCCGGCGACTTCGTCAACCAGCATCCGGGCGGGGCCGGGCTGCCCGCGTTCGTGGCCGGCGACCGGGATATCGACGGCGCGGACATCGTGCTGTGGCACACGTTCGGGCCCACGCACTTCCCGCGGCCCGAGGACTGGCCGGTGATGCCGGTGGCCCGGTGCGGGTTCACGCTGAAGCCCGCGGGCTTCTTCGACCGCAACCCCGCGCTCGGCGTCCCGCCGCCGCCGGGTCACGGCGACCACGGCTGAGGCGGCCCGCGGGGCCCGGCGGCCGGGCCGGCCGGGTGCCGGCGGGCGGGCGGAAAGGCCCGCTAGCTGGCCCGACGGAAAAGGTGTGGTCACAAGGTTCGGCTTGGGCCACAGCTTGCCCGCCGGGTCGGCCACAATGGCGTCCTGCCTTCAGGTCCGCTTCAGGAGGGCTAGTCGTCTATGGCTGCGGCAACCGACCCGGTCTACCTGCGGGTCCTCGAGGACCTCCGCGAGCGGATCCGCGGCGGCCTGCTGCCGCCCGGGGCGCGGGTGCCGTCCCGGAACGCGATCATCGCCAACTACGGCGTCGGGGAGACCGCCGCCAAGCATGCCCTGCAGGTCCTGGCGTCCGAGGGGCTGATCGAGGCCAGGACCGGCTCGGGGTCCTACGTGCGCCGCGCCCCGGCCGCGTGCTACCTGGATCACGACCGGCTGCACTACCCCGGCTCCCCGTTCGGCCTGGACGAGGCGGGCAGCCCGGCGCGGCGGGTGAGCTGGGAGCACCAGACCGAGCGGGTGCTCCCGCCGCCGTATGTGGCGCGGCGGCTCGGCTTGGAGCCCGGGGCGGACTGGGTGGTGATCACCCGGTACCTGCTCACCGCGGACGCCGAGCCGGTCCAGCTGGCCACCAGCTACGAGCCCGAGAAGATCACCGCGGACACCCCGGTCGCGCTGCCCGAGCAGGGCCCGCTGGCCGGCCGGGGGGTGATCGAGCGGATGGCGTCGATCGGGATCATCGTGGACGAGGTCACCGAGGAGGTGTCGGTGCGGTCCGCGCTGCGCGCGGAAGCGGTGGCCCTGGGCATGCCGGCCGGCGCGCCGGCCCTGCTCGTCGAGCGGCTGCACCTGGCCGGCGGCCGGGCGGTCGAGGCCGGGGAGATCGTCATCGCCGCGGACCGGTTCCGGCTCAGGTACCGGATCCCGGTCCCGGGGCCCGCCGTCGCCGGGCCCGCCGTCGCCGGGGCGGCCTCCGCCGGGCCGGGCGCTGCGCCGTGATCAGGCCGGCCCGCCCCGGCGACGTGGCCGCGATCCACCGGCTGGTCCGCGAGCTCGCCGAGTACGAGCGATCCCTGGACCAGGTGGAGGCCACGCCGGATGACCTGCGGCGGTCACTGTTCGGCGAGCGGCCCGCGGTGTTCGCGCACGTCGCCGAGCATGCCGGGGAGGTGGCCGGGTTCGCGCTGTGGTTCCTGAACTACTCGACCTGGACCGGCCGGCCCGGCATCTACCTGGAGGACCTGTACGTGACCCCGGCGGTGCGCGGGCACGGGTACGGCCGGGAGCTGCTCGCCGGGCTGGCCCGGATCTGCGTCGAGCGCGGCTACGGCCGGCTGGAATGGGCGGTCCTGGACTGGAACGAGCCGGCCATCGGCTTCTACCGGGCGCTCGGCGCGGTCGCGATGGACGAGTGGACGGTGCACCGGGTGACCGGCCCGGCCCTGCGCGCGCTGGCCGGCCGGCCGCCGCCTCAGCGCCCGGGCGCAGCGCCGCCGAGGTAGAGCGCGCCGATCTCGGGGTGCTCCAGGACCTCCCGGCCGGTCCCGGCCAGGCGCACCCGCCCGTTCTCCATCACCACGCCGTGCGTGGACAGCCGCAGGCCGGCCCGCGCGTTCTGCTCCACCAGCAGGATCGTCTTGCCGGCCGCGTTCATCATCCGGACCGCGTCGAGCACCGACCGGAGCACTTTGGGCGACAGGCCCATGGACGGCTCGTCCAGGATCACCAGGGCCGGGTCGAGCATCATGCAGCGGGCGAACTCCACCAGCCGCTGCTCGCCCCCGGACAGGCTGCCGGCCTTCTTCCCGGCCCAGCCCGCGACCTGCGGGAACGCCTGCTCGATGTCGGCCAGCCGGCGGGCCAGCAGCGACCGGTCCCTGACGATGTAGCCGCCGAGCTCGATGTTCTCCCTGACCGTCATCTCCCGGAACAGGCTGTGGTTCTGCGGCACGTGCACCAGGCCCAGGTCCAGGATCTGGCGCGGGCTCTTGCCGACCAGCGGCTGGCCGCGGAACGTGATGGTCCCCCGGCGCGGCCGCAGCAGCCCGCTGACCGACGCGAGCAGAGTCGACTTGCCCGCCCCGTTCGGCCCCACGACGCAGGTGATCCCGCCCTCGGGCACGGTCATGGACACCTCGTGCAGCACGTCGCCGCCGCCGTAGCCGGACACCAGGCCCTCGATGACCAGCGCGGGCTCACCGCTCGGCATCGTCGTCCTCCTCGGTGATGCCGAGATAGGCGTCGAGCACCCGGGGATCGGTCCTGATGATCCGCGGAGGCCCCGAGGCGACCACGGCCCCGTAGTCCAGGACCGTGACCTGCCCGCACAGCCCCATCACGAAGTCCATGTTGTGCTCCACGATCAGGAACGTCGTCCCGTCCGCATTGAGCTCGCGGATCCGGTCGGACAGCAGCCGGATCAGCGAGGGGTTGACCCGCGGCCGGCTCGTCGAGCAGCACGATCGCCGGGTTCGCGACCAGCACGTAGGAAAGCTCCAGCAGCTTGCGCTGGCCGTAGGACAGGGTCTCGGCCAGCGCGTCGGCGTGGCGGGCGATGCCGACGAACTCGAGCAGGCCGGCGGCCCGCCGCCGGTCGGCGCGCCCGCCCGCCCGGGCCAGCGGGTTGCGCAGCCGCTTGTCCCCGGCGTGCTGCGCGGCGACCAGCATGTTCTCCATCACGGTCAGCCGGGGGAAGATCCGGGTGAGCTGGAAGGTCCGGCCGATGCCCAGGGCGAACACCCGCTGCGGCGCGAGGTTGGTGATCTTCCTGTCGCCGAGGTAGACGGCGCCGGCGTCGACCCGCTCGTAGCCGGTCATGGTGTTGAACAGGGTGGTCTTGCCCGACCCGTTCGGCCCGATCAGGCCCGCGATGCTGCCCTGCTCGACCTCGACCGTGCACTCCCGCAGGGCCTGCACGCCGCCGAACGCCTTGGACACGCCCTCGGCGCGGAGCATGGCGGTCACGGCCTGGCCTGCCCGGCCCGGGCCGCGGTCCCGGCCGGGGCGGCCGCCGCCGGCCGTCCCGCCTCTTCCCGGCGCGACCGGCGCCAGGCCCGGAACCTCGTGACCTGCTCGGCGGCGGTCGGGATCACCCCGCGCGGCAGGGCCAGGATCACCAGCAGGAACAGCGCCCCGAGCAGGATCTCGCTCAGGTACTCGTTGGTGTACTGGAGCGTGAGCCACTGCTGCGCGGGCTCGATGACCAGCGCGCCGAGAATCGGCCCCGCGATCGTGCCCAGCCCGCCGAAGAACGCCATCACCACGACCGACAGGTCGAACAGCGGGTCGAAGGCGAACTGGGGAATCGCCTGGCCGATGAAGTAGAACCAGAGCCCGCCCGCCATCCCGGTCGCGATCGCCGAGATCACGAACGCGGTCAGCTTCACCGGCATGGCGCGGACGCCGAGCCCGGCCGCCCGGTCCTCGTCGTCCCTGATCGCGCGCAGTTGCAGGCCGAAGCGCGACCGCCGGATCAGCCAGGACGCCGCGGTCGTGACCACGAGCAGGACCAGCGCGACGTAGTAGAAGGGGTTGTTGAAGGTCGCCGGGTTCCAGTTCGGCGACGGCGCGAGGATCCCGCTCGATCCGCCGGTCACCGTCAGGTTGGTCACCGTCAGCTGGGCGATGAAGAAGAACGCGATCGTGATCACCACGAACGTGTGCCGCCGGACCCGCAGCGCGATCAGCCCGAGCGGTACCGAGAGCCCGGCCGCCACGGCGGCGGCCAGCAGCAGCAGCACGAAGACCGCGTCCCCGGTCGTGTGCCAGGCCCGGGCGGCGATCCCGACCGTGTAGGCGCCGGCGCCGAAGAACACCGCGTGACCCAGCGAGATGTAGCCGGAGTACCCGGAGAAGATGTTCCAGGCCACGGCGGCGACGGCGAAGATCAGCGTGTCGACGGCGATCGTGGTCACGGTCGGGTTCTGGAACACCAGCGGGAACAGCAGCAGGATCACCAGGAAGGCCAGCATGCCGGCCGGCCGCCAGGCCGCCCGGGCCAGCCGCCGGGCCGGGCCGCCGGCCGGCGGGCTCGCGGCCGCCGCGTGCTCGGTCACTGGGCTCGGGCCAGGCGCTTGCCGAACAGGCCGGACGGGCGGATCACCAGCACCAGCACCAGCGCGACGTAGAAAACCACGACCGCCCAGTCCGGCGACCAGATGTCCACCAGGGACTCGGCCGTGGTCATGAACACCGCCGCCGCCAGCGCGCCGCCGATGCTGCCGAGCCCGCCCAGGATGATGATCGCCAGCAGCCGGGAGATCAGGTCATAGCCGCTGTTCGGGTTGAAGCCCCCGCTGGTGGCGCCGAACAACATGCCGCCGATGGCGGTGACCGCGACCCCGATCCCGAACGTCACCGCCGCGACCCGGTTCACGTCGATGCCGATCAGCCGCGCCGCGGTCTGGTCCTGCATGGTGGCGCGCACGCTGCGGCCGAACCGGGTCCGGTACAGCAGCAGGTACAGCGCCGCCACGCAGGCCACGGCCAGCGCGAAGCCGTACAGGTAGATGTACGAGAGGTAGAAGCCGAACACCAGCACGCTCGAGGTGATGTACGAGGCCTTCAGCACCACGAAGTTGGGCCCGAAGATCCGGTACAGGATGCCCTCGATGATGAGCGCCACCGCGTACGCCGCGAGCAGCGACATCGTCGCGCGGTCCCGGCCGCGCAGCGGCCGGATGAACAGCCACTGGATCGCGACGCCGATCACGAACATGGCCGGGACGGTGATCAGCAGCCCGACGAACAGGTCGATGTGCAGGTGGACGGAGAGCACGTAGCTGAGATAGGCGCCGAGGACCACCAGGATGCCCTGCGCGATGTTGATGATGTCGAGGACGCCGAAGATCAGCGTCAGCCCGACCGCCATCAGGGCGTAGACGCCGCCGCCGAGTATCCCGTCGACGATGGCCTCGTAGATCTGGCGTCCCATCTCAGCTCCGTGCCGTTCCGTCCGCCGCGCGCTGCGCCTGGCGGCTCAGCTTGACCAGTTCGGCTTGGGGTTGACGATCTTGACCGACCCGGCCGCGCTGGCCGGGAGCACCTGCACGAACTTCCCGTCCTGCCACTGGAAGATGAACGCGATCGCCTTCACGTTCTCGCCCAGGGAGTTGAACTGCACCGGGCCCTGAACGCTCTGCAGCGTGACCCCGCTGTGCAGGTAAGCGGTGATCTTCGAGCCCTCGGTGCCGCCGGTCGCCTTCACGGCCGCCGCGGTCACCTGGCCGACCGAGTAGGCCTCGGCCACGTCGGCGTTGACGTCGGAGGGGCTCCCCCCGTACTTGGCCACGTATTCCCTGACCATAGCCTGGCTGGCAGCGTTCGCATAACCGGGGTACCAGGCGTCCGGGACCATCATGCCGGTGGCGTTGGAAACCCCGACTGCGCTGGTGAACGCGCCGCCCTGGTCCGGGCCCGCGGCGGCGATGAAGATCTTCGGGTTGTAGTGCTGCTGCTCGAACGCCTGCATGAACGAGGCGACGGTGGGCACGTCGGTGGAGCCGAGCACCACCATCTGCGCGCCGGTCGCGGCGACCTGGTCGGCGTTCGGCTTGTAGTCAGGTACCTCCTCGGGGAAGATCTTGGAGTACACGGTCTTGATCCCGAGCGGCTGCAGCTGGCCCTGCGCGTTCTGCACCTGCGGGGTCGCGAACGGGTCGTCGGCCATCGGGTAGGCGGCGGTGGCAGGCCGCTGGCTGGCGGGCAGCGACTTCACCCAGTCCACCAGCGGGTTGAGCTCGTTGGCCACCGGCAGGCTCACGTCGAACACGTTGGGCAGCTTCTCGCTGAACACCAGCGGCGCCCCGCCCGCGCCCTCGACGAACGCGAAGCCGTACCGGTGCGCCACCTCCGCGGACGGCGCGGTGAGCAGCGACGAGAACGGGCCGAAGACCAGCGCGACGTGGTGCACGGTGATGAGGTCGGTGTAGTTGGTGTCGACCTGGGTCGGGCTGCTGTTGTCGTTGAGGATCACCATCTGCACCTTGCGGCCGAGCAGCCCGCCGGCGGCGTTCACGTCGTGCTCCCAGAGCTCATAGCCCCGCTCGTAGGCCTGGCCGTCGGCGGAGAAGTCGCCGGTCAGCGAGAGCGAGGCGCCGATCAGGAGCGGCGGCTTGCTGCTCGAGCCGCTGCCGCTGGAACTGCTGCTGCAGCCGGCGGCGAGAGCGGCCGCCAGGATGGCGGCCACGCTAAGTGACAGGAACCGGGCGTGGTGGGATCTCATCCCCGGTCCTCCTTCCGGTTAGTGAATGACCCGGCTAACACGAGGCGCCCCCGGCGCTGCCGGGGCGCGCCGGCCGGGCTGGCAGATGCGGCGGCCGGCGGCGGGCCGCGGGTGGTGAAGCCGGCGGCTCACCGTCATTCCTCTCCCCCGGTGTGTACAGCCCCCGCATCGCCCGGCGGCTCCAGGCCGTCGGAGACCTCCGCGTCCTCGCTGACCAGGTCCAGCCCCGCCGACTGCGCCTCGAGCAGCAGCAGCGCCGCGAAGTCCTGCTCACCGTGACCCCGGCCGACCAGCCCCTGCACGATCTGGTGCACCAGCGCGGCCACCGGCATCGGCACCTCGCGCTCGCGTGCCGCCGCCAGGCCCAGGTCGAAGTCCTTGCGCAGCAGCGTGGCCGTGAACGTCGGGGTGAAGTCCAGGTTCACGTACGCGGGCGTCTTGTACCGGGTGAACAGCGAGCCCATCACGCTGCGGTTGATGCAGGCCAGGAACGCCTCCCGGGAGACCCCGCTCTTCTCGGCCAGCACGGTGATCTCGGCCATGGACTGGGCCACGGTGCCCAGCATCAGATTGTGGCAGAGTTTCACGATGCGGGCCAGTTCGTCCGCTCCCACGTAGGTCGCGCCCGCGCCGAGCAGGCTCAGGTAGGGCTCGGCGGTCTCGAAGGCCTCCCGCGGCCCGGAGACGGCCATGGTCAGCTGGCCGGCCCCGGCCACCCGCGGGTTGCCCATCACCGGCGCGGCGAGCAGCGCGGTGCCCCGGGCGCCGGCCTGCTCGCGGATCCGCGCGGACGCCTCGGCCGAGATGGTGGAGCAGTCCACCAGGATCGACGGCACCGACGCCTCCGACATCAGCCCGCCCGCGCCGAGCACGGCGTCGACGAGATCCTCGGACGTGCCCACGGCCGCGAACACGATGTCGCAGCCGGCCAGGTCGGCCGGGGAGTCGACGACCTTCGCCCCGAGGTCGGCCAGCGGCTGCGCCTTGGCCCGGGTCCGGTTGTAGACGGAGACGTCACAGCCCGCGGCGAGCAGCCGGCTGGCCAGCGCCGCGCCCATGCGCCCCGTCCCCAGCCAGCCGAGCCGATGATCACCGCGCTGATCAGCCATGTTGTCACCCGCCGGGGCCTCGTTACAATCGTTTGCAGGTTCAACCGTTCCGTACCCATCGGCCTGTTGTCAACGGCTGATGACCAAGCTGTTACCCGAATGTGTGCTGAAGGGTTGCCTAAGCCGCGGGCCGGGGCGGGGGCGGGCGGGATGCGACAATAGCCGCATGCCGGACCGGCGGGTGGCCATGGCCGTGGAGCACTGGGCCGCGCGCTTTGTCGCCAACGGCGTGGACCCGGCCGACTTCACCCGGGTCACCTCCGGGATCGACCGCTGGGACGGCTGGTGCGCGGCGTGGTGCGCCGCGGCGGCCGATCACGAGGACCTCGGCCGGCGGGCGCTCGGGCTTGGGCGCACGATGTCGGCCGGCGGTCACCTGGCCCAGGCCGCGGTCTACTATCACTTCGCGAAGTTCCTGTTCGTCCACGACCTGGCCCAGCTGCGGGCGGCCCACGCCGCCGCGGTGCGCTGCCTGGACGACGCGCTGCCGCACCTGAGCCCGCCCGGCGAACGGGTCGAGATCCCGTTCGACGGCGCGCTGCTGGCGGGCATCCTGCGCCGCCCGGCCGGGCCGGGCCCGCACCCGGTCGTGGTGCTGATCGCCGGGCTGGACTCGGCCAAGGAGGAGTTCCGCGCGACCGAGCAGCTCTTCCTCGACCGCGGGCTGGCCACGTTCTCCGTCGACGGCCCCGGCCAGGGCGAGGCCGAGTACGACCTGGCGATCCGCCCGGACTGGGAGGTGCCGGGCGCGGCGATCCTGGACGCGGTCAGCGCGCAGCCCGGCCTCGATCCCGGCCGGATCGGGGTGTGGGGGGTCAGCCTGGGCGGCTACTACGCGCCCCGGCTGGCCAGCGGGGACGGCCGGGTTCGCGCGTGCATCGCGCTGTCGGGGGCGTTCAGCTTCGGCGAGGGCTGGGATCAGCTGCCCGGGCTGACCCGGGAGGCGTTCACGGTCCGCTCGAGGTCGGCGGGGCCCGCCCAGGCCCGGCGCCGCGCGGCCGAGCTGACGCTGGCCGGGCGGGCCGGCCGGATCACCGCGCCGCTGCTGGTCGTGGCCGGCCGCCGGGACCGGATCATCGGCTGGCAGCAGGCGGCCCGGCTGGCGGATGAGGCGGCCGGGCCGGCCGAGCTGCTGCTGCTGGATGAGGGCGGCCACGGCTGCGCCAACGTGTCCTACCGGCACCGGCCCTACAGCGCCGACTGGATGGCCCGCCAGCTCGCCGGGTGAGCCAGGCCGGGGACGTTGGGCGCCGTCAGTCCCGGGCCCGGGCCGTGGAACCGCGGACGACCAGCTCGGGGGCGAGGTAGAGGATCTTGACCGGGCCCGCGTGCTCGGCGATCCGCTCCAGCAGCAGCTGCGCCGCCTCGGTGCCGACCTGGTAGTGCGGGAACCGGATCGTGGTCAGCGGCGGCCGCAGCCGGTCGATGAACGGCATGTCGTTGAAGCCGACCACCGAGATGTCCTCGGGGCAGCTCAGCCCGGCCTCGTCCAGGGCCGCGTAGCAGCCCACGGCGAGCATGTCGTTGCCCGCCGCGATGGCGGTGCACCCGGTGCCCCGCTCCAGCAGCAGGCGGCTGCACCGCAGCCCCTCCTCGACGGTGAACGACTTGGCGAACACCACCTGGTCGCTGTCCACCGGCAGGCCGCCGGACTCCATGGCGGTGACGAACCCCCGGTACCGGCTGAGCCCGGTGGACATCTCCTGCGGGCCGGCGATGTGGGCGATGCGACGGTGCCCGAGCGAGGCCAGGTGGCCGACGGCCATCCGCACGCCGCGCTCGTTGTCGACCGAGACCGAGGGAAAGCTGTAGTCCTGCGCCAGCCGGTTGATCAGCACGACCGGCAGGTCGGCCCGGGACGCCTCGGCCAGCAGCGGATGGCGCAGCCGGGCGGTGGCCAGCACCAGGCCGTCGACGTGCCGGGCCCGCATCTGATCGAACACCATGCGCTCGCGCTGGTCGTCGGAGTCGGTGTTGCCGATCAGCGCCACGTAGCCGTCCACGGCCAGCCGGTCCTCCAGGCCGCGCACGATCGGCGGGAACAGCGGGTTGTTCAGGTCCGGGATCAGCACGCCGACCGTGTGCGAGCGCCGGGTCCGCAGGCTCCTGGCCACCGGGTTCGGGCTGTAGCCGAGCTCGGCGGCGGCATCGAGCACCCGCCGCGCCGTGTCCTCGCTGACCAGGATCCTGGTCTCCGGGTTCAGCGCGCGGGAGACGGTCGCCGGGTGGACGCCCGCGCGAACCGCCACATCCCGCAGCGTCACCGGGGGGTCAGGCATCGGCTGTCACGCTCCGCTCCGGGCGGGTCGGGTTCCTACAATGTTCCCGCTGACTCCCTCGGCATGCTATCTGCCTGTTGCGGCGCGGTCGCGGCGGTCTGGCCGCTGGCCTGCTCGCGCCCGGCGGCCAGGTAGCCGGCCGCGAAGCCGACGACCGCGGCCATCGCGACCAGCAGGACGCGGTAGCTGACCGCGGCGATCAGCGCCGCGCCGGCCGCGATCGACACCGCTTGCGGCACGACGATCGCGAATTCGAGCGTCGCGTCGACCCGGCCGAGCAGTGCGCCCGGTGTGCGGCGCTGGATCAGGGTGATGTCAGTCCCCGTCCGGCGGCGGCTCGGTCAGCGGGTAGCCGAACGTCAGCACCTCGTAGTGCAGGCTGCCGGGCGGCCGCAGCGCCGGGTCGTACACCCGGGCGTGATAGGGCTCGATCAGCCGCTGCACGGCCTCGCCCAGGGCCTTGGCCTCTGGCGCGGTCAGGTACGTGCTGCTCTGGGCCGCGATCGCGGCCTCCTGCCACTGGGCCGGGTAGCCGACCACCCGCATCAGCCGTTCCCGGGCCCGGGCCAGCCACCGGTCGATCCAGATCGTCGCCGCCGCGGCGGCGGCCAGCCTGGTCTCCTGGTCCTGCCACGGCGGCACGAGCTCGATGCCGCGGTAGCGCATCCGCCACGGGCGCTCGCGCCCGCGCCCGCCGCCGGCCTCCTCCAGGAACCCGTACTTGGCCAGGGTGCGCAGGTGAAAGGCGCAGTTGGCGGGCGACTCGCCGAGCATCTCGCTGGCCTCGGTGGCGGTCAGCGTGCCGGTCTCGGACTGACCGATGGCCTCGATCAGCCTCATCCGCAGCGGGTGGGCGAGAGCCCGCATCATCTTCGGGTCGCGCACCTCGAGGCGTGCTGGGCGGTTCTCTTCAGAAGACATGTTCCGAAACGATATGCTCGAAACAACCGTTTTGACAAGCCAGGCGCGGCGGGCGGCCTGGCGGTGAGGCGGGCTGGTGCGGCCCGGCAGGCGACGTCAGCATCCCCGGCCTCCGGCTGGCTCCGGCGCCAGGTCTGGATGTCCGCCCCAAGCCCGGCGGTGGTCGTTTCGGTCGATCCGCAGGCCGGTCAGCGGCCGGGGCCGGGCCGGTTTTCGGACAGTCGGCGGCCCGAGAACTCGTGACCGGAACCCGGGCGAGCACCCGGCTCTGGTGCGGCTCGGCGGGCGGCCGGGTTCGTGCGACGATGAGGCATGCGGATCAGCGACGTGACCTCGACCGAGCTGTTCGGCGGCACAGTGGCCCGGCCGCTGGCCATCGTGCGGGTGACAATCGGCGGCGACGGAGCCGACGGGCCCGGCGGCCCGGTCACGGTCCGGGTCGAGGGGCCCGCAGTGACGACCCCCGAGCCCGCGGTCGTGACCGGTCCCGGGCCGGGCCGGGAACTGGCCGTGGAAGTCGGCGTCGAGGTGGCCGCCCCGCACACGGCGGGAAGCCCGGTGCAGGCCATGGCCATCGCCGAGGGACCGGGCGGGCAGCGCGCGGAGCGCGCCGCCACGGTGACCACGGCCGAGCCGGGCTGGACGATGTGGATGGTGAGCCATTTCCACTATGACCCGGTCTGGTGGAGCACCCAGGGCCAGTTCACCGAGTCACGCATCTTCCTGCCCGAGGCGGACGGCCGCCTGCCCGACACCAGGACCGCGTTCGAGCTGGTCCGGCTGCACCTCGACGAGGCCAGGCGCGATCCCGACTACAAGTTCGTGCTCGCCGAGATCGACTATCTCAAGCCGCACTTCGACGCCCACCCCGAGGACCGCGCGGACCTGCTCGCGTTCATCACGGCGGGCCGGATCGAGATCGTGGGCGGCAGCTACAACGAGCCGAACACCAACCTGACCAGTGCCGAGTCCACGATCCGCAACGCGGTCTACGGCCTGGCCTTCCAGCGGGGCGTGCTCGGCGCCGACCCGAGCACGGCGTGGATGCTCGACGCGTTCGGGCATGACCCCGGCTACCCGGGGCTGATGGCCGCGGCCGGGCTGACCGAGTCGGCCTGGGCCGGGGCCCGTTCCACCAGTGGGGCCCGAACCGGACCGTGGGCGACAACCGGCGGATGCAGTTCCCGGCCGAGTTCGAGTGGCTGTCGCCGGACGGGCACGGCCTGCTCACCAGTTACATGGCCAACCACTACGGCGCGGGCTGGGTCACCCACAGCGCCGCGAGCCTGGAAGCGGCCGAGCAGGCCGCGCTGGAGCAGTTTCGCCAGCTGGCCCCGGTGGCCGCCACCCGCAACGTGCTGCTGCCGGTTGGCGCGGACCACGTGATCCCGTCCCGGTGGGCGACCGGGATCCACCGGGACTGGAACGCCCGCTACGTCTGGCCGCGGTTCGTGACCGCGCTGCCGTCGGAGTTCTTCGCCGCTGTGCGCAAGGACGCGGCCGAGCGCGACGTCTGGATCACGCCGCAGACCCGGGACATGAACCCGGTCTACCCCGGCAAGGACGTGTCCTATATCGACACCAAGCAGGCCCAGCGGGCCGCGGAGGGCGCGGTCGCCGACGGCGAGCGGCTGGCCACGCTGGCCTGGCTGGCCGGGGCGCCCTACCCGGCGGCCGCGCTGGACAAGGCCTGGCGCCAGCTCGTGTTCGGCGCGCACCACGACGCGATCACCGGTACCGAGGGCGATCAGGTCTACCTGGACCTGCTAGCAGGCTGGCGGGAAGCGTTCGAGCGCGGCGACGCGGCCCGGCGCGACGCGGCCGGCTACCTGGCCGCTCTGGCGGCCACCTCATCCCTGCCCGGGGCCGCCGGCGGCGAGCCGGCCCGCGCGGTCGTGGTGTTCAACACGCTCTCGGCGCCCAGGTCGGGCCTGGCCCGGATCACCCTGGACTACCCGGACCGCGGCACCCGGTGGGCGGTGCTGCGCGACGACGCGGGCCGCGAGGTGCCCGCGCTGGCCGAGGGGGTCACCCGCCACCAGGACGGGACCCTGTCCGGCGTCACGCTCACGTTCCGCGCGCACGACGTGCCCGCGCTCGGCTACCGCAGCTACCTGGCCGTCCCGGCCGAGGCGGCCGGGGCCGGGGACGGCGAGAGGCGGACGGCGGCGCGCGGGGGCGGCGAGGGGCGGGTGTCTGCGGCCGGGGACGGCGAGGGGTGGACGGCGGCGGCGGGCACCGTGATCGAGAACGAGGCGTTCCTGGCCGAGGCCGATCCGGCCCGGGGCGGCACGCTGACCCGGATCCTCGACAAGCGTTCCGGCACCGAGCTGCTGGCCGGCCCGGGCAACGAGCTCGTGGTCCAGGAGGAATACGACCGCCACCCGCGCTGGGGCGAGGGGCCGTGGCTGCTGTGCCCGAAGGGCCCGGGCCGCGGCTCGGCCGCCGGGCCCGCGCGGGTGCGGGCCGAGCGCTGCCCGATCGGCGGCCGGCTGGTGGCCGAGCTGTCCCTCGGCGACCTGCGGGTGACCCAGGAGACGCTGCTGTGGGACGGCGCCGACCGGGTTGAGTTCCGCACCCACGTGGACGGCTCGATCGGGCAGGACCGGCTGCTGCGGGTACGGTTCGCCGCCGGGGTGCCCGGCGGGCTGCCGGTGTACCAGACCGCACTGGCGGCGGTCGGGCGGCCGTTCGGCGCGGCCGACACCGACGTGGCCGAGCACGAGTTCACGCTGGACAACCCCGCCCACGAGTGGTTCGGCCTCGGCTCGACCGCCCGGGTCGCCGTGACCGGCCCGGCCGGGGCCCGCCGGCTGCACGCGATCGGCGTCGCCGAGGTCGTCGCGCCCGCGGCGGCGGACGGCGGCCGGGAGGCGATCCGCGACCTGATGGCCGCCCTGGCCCGGGCCGGCGTCACCGCGACCTGCTCGCGGCCGGACGGACCGCGCTACGGCGCGATCGACGTGGACTCCAACCTGCCCGACGTGCGGATCGCGCTCGGCGGCCCGGCCGACAACCCGTTCACCGCCGAGGTGCTGGCCGCGGCCGGGCTCGACGCCGGGGCCGCGCCGGTGCTCTGGGTGCCGGCCGCGCGCCGCCGCGAGGACGCCTTCGCGCCCGGCGCCGACCTGCGCGGCCCGCTGGACCTGCCGGTCCTGGTCGTGGCCGGCGACGACCTCGCGGCGGCGATCGCCCTGGTCACCGCGGACCTGGCCGACGCCGTCATCGAGGCCGCCGGAAACGGCCGGCCGGGCGCCGGGCCCGGGGAGCTGGCCGGCCACTCGGTCGCCCTGCTCAACCGGGGCACGCCGGGCAGCCTGGTCACCCCGGACGGGACGCTGAACATCTCGCTGATGCGCTCGTGCAGCACCTGGCCGTGCGGGGTGTGGATCGACGGCGACCGCCGCACGACGCCGGATGGCAGCAGCTTCGCCTGGCAGCACTGGAGCCACACGTTCGAGTACGCGCTGGCCGCCGGCCCTGGTGACTGGCGCAGCGCCGGGTTCGCCCTGGCCGGCCTCGACTACACCCGCGACCTGCTCGCCTGCGAGACCGGTCAGCACGACGGGCCGTTCCCGCCCGCGGCCAGCCTGGCCGCGGCCGAGCCGGCCACCGCCGTGCTGTCGGCGCTGAAGCCGCGCGGCAACCCGCTGGCCCCGGCGGCCCGGCCCCGCCCCGAGGACGGGGTGACCGTGCGGCTGCGCGACGTATCGGGCGGGGCGGCGCCGTCGGCGGCGCTGGTCCGCCTGTTCACCGGGGTCAGCGCGGCCCGCCGCGGCAGCCTGCTCGAGGAGCCGGACGGCCCGCCGCTGCGGCTGGCCGCCCCGGACACGGCCGCCGCCGAGCTGCCGGCCGCCGGGACCGTGACGATGCTGCTGACCCCCCTGGCTTCCGCGCCCGCCCGCCCGCCGGGCCCCGGGGCGGGACCGCCGGAGCCCGCCCAGCCGGTGTTCAGCCGGTACTGGCTGCACGGCAAGGGCCCGGCGCCGGCCGGGAACCTGCCGGTGGCGGTGCACCTGTCCCCCGCCCGGACCGCCCTGGCGCCGACCGCCCCGCCGGACGCGCCGGGCCCGCCCGGCGAGGCCGCAGCGCTGCGGCTGACCGTGGCCTGCGGCCCGGCGCCGGCCTCCGGCACGGTGCGGATCGAGGCGGGCGGGGGGCTGGCGGTGGAGCCGGCCGGGCCGTTGCGGTATGACCTGGGCCCCCTGGGCCACGCCGGCTGGGATCTTGCGGTCCGGGCCCGGCCGGGCGCGCCGGCCGGGCGGTACTTCGTCGCGGCTCGGATCACCTCCGGCGACGGCCAGGCCTTCGAGGACGCGGTGCTGGTCAGCATCGGCGAGCCCGCCGCGCCCGCCCTCGACCTGCCGCTCGACGAGCTGGTGCCGCTCTACCTGGCCGACCAGCAGCGGGCCGCGGCCGAGGTCGACCTGGCGCTGCTGACCCCGCGGCTGGAGCTGCGGCCCGGCGACCGCGGCGAGATCGCCGCCCGGCTGCGCAACGGCACCCGCTCGCCGGTCCGCGGCGAGGCTCAGCTGGTCTCCCCGTTCGGCACCTGGGCGCAGACCGGACCGTGGACCCGCGGCTTCGCGGCCGCGCCCGGGCAGGACCTCGACCTGCGGTTCGCGGTGACCCCCCCAGCCGCGGCGCGGGCGGGTGAGCACTGGTGGGCGCTGGTCAAGGTCATGTACTTCGGCCGGGTCCGCTACAGCGAGCCCGCGGCGGTGACGATCTCCGGCTGACGCGGTGCCGCCCGGACCCGACAGCCGGGGGCAAAATGTCCAGATCATGCCTTGCCTCACCACGGGCCGGGCCCGGATGAGAAAATAGCCCTAGCCACGACTTCAGCCGAAAGCCGGTGACCACGACGACCAACAAGGGACCATGGCCATCGAGACCGCGATTAGCGACGGCAACCTGCCCGCGGAGCCGAACAGTTTCGTCGGCCGGGAGCGCGACCTGGCGGAACTCGCCAGGTTGCTCAGTGACGTCCGCGCGCTGACGCTCTGCGGCCCGGGCGGCATCGGCAAGACCCGGCTCGCCGTGCGGCTCGCCTGCGAGACCGTCCCCAGCTTCCCCGACGGTGCCTGGCTGGTCGAGCTGGCCGACACCGAGGACCCCGCCCTGGTCACCCAGCGGGTCGCGGCCGCGCTCGGGGTCAGGCCGGAGCCCGAGCGGCCGCTGGCCGAGACGCTGACCGCCGCGCTGCGGCCGCGGCGGCTGCTGCTGATCCTCGACACCTGCGAGCACGTCGTGGACGCGTGCGCGGCGCTGGTGCAGCAGCTGCTGGCCGGCTGCCCCGGGCTGCGCGTGATCGCGACCAGCCGCGAGCCGCTGCGGGTCCGCGGCGAGACCGTGTGGCGGGTGCCGCCGCTCGAGCTGCCCGCCACGGCCGACGAGCTCGCGCCCGGCGAGCTGGCGGCGCACGAGGCGATCCGGCTGTTCGCCGACCGGGCGGCGGCCGTGCGGCCCGGATTCGCCCTCGATGCGGGCAACTGCGCCGCGGTGGTGCAGCTGTGCCGGACCCTGGACGGCATGCCGCTGGCGATCGAGCTGGCCGCGGCGCGCGTGGGCGCGCTGTCGGTCGAGCAGATCGCGGCGCGCCTCGGCGACCGGTTCCAGCTGCTCGCCTCGGGCGACCGCACCGCCCCGGTGCGCCAGCAGACCCTGCGCGCGGCCGTGGACTGGAGCTACGAGCTGCTGACCGAGCCGGAGCAGGCGCTGCTGCGGCGCCTGGCGGTGTTCTCCGGCTGGAACCTGGACATGGCCGAGCAGGTCTGCGGCGACGAGGTGATCCCGCCGGACCGGGTGCTCGACCTGCTGGCCGCGCTGATCGACAAGTCACTGGTCACGCTGGACGGGGAGCTGGAGGGCGACGCCCGCTACCGGCTACTCGACACGATCAGGGAGTACGCGGCCGCCGGCTGAACTCCTCCGGTGAGGCGCCGCAGATCCGGCGCCGGCACCGCGACTACATGCTGCGCCTGCTCACGGACATCACCAGCGTGGCTTTCGTCCGCGGCGACCCGCCGTGGCCGGCCCGGGTGGCCCTGTACCGCCGGGCCGTGGCCGAGCGCGCGAACTGCCGCGCCGCCCTGGTCACCTGCCTGGAGCAGGGCGACACCGAGGAGGGCCTGGTGCTGTGCACCGGGCTGCGCAGCCCCTGGGTGGCCTACGGCGACGCCAGCGAGGGCGTGGGCTGGTTCGACAAGTTCCTCGGCCTGGACGGCGACGTGCCGCCCGGCGTGCGCGCCCGGGCCCTGATGGCCCGGGCCGAGCTGGCCTTCGAGCAGCAGGACTACCAGGCGACCGGCGAGCGCGCCCAGCAGGGCCTGGACCTGTGCCGCGCGTCCGGGGGCGCCGGCGCCGCCACCGCGCTGCGCATGCTCGCAGTGGTCAGCCTGCGGGCCGGCCGTTACCAGGACGCCCTGGCCCGGATCGGCGAGGCGACGGCGGCCGCACACGCGGACGGCGACGACTGGGAGGACGGGCTCGCGCTGGCGGTCCGGGCCACGATCCTGGCCCGGCAGGGCCGCCTGGACGAGGCCCAGGCCGCGTTCACCGAGGCGCTCGACGTGCTGCGGGACAACAACGGCTGGGGCGTGGCGCAGACCCTGTACGGGTTCGGCGGGCTGGCCCGGGCGCGCGGCGAGCACGCCGCCGCGCTGCGCCACTTCCGGGACGCGCTGGCCCTGTACCGCGCGATCGACGCCCGGCCGGAGATCGCCCGGTGCCTGGCCGGCATCGGCTGGGTGGCGCTGGCCCAGAATGACCTGGCGCTGGCCTCGGCCAGCCTGACCGAGAGCCTCCAGCTCAGCCTGGCGACCGGGCAGCGGCTCGGGCTGGCCCGCGGCCTCGAGGCGGTCGCCGTGCTCGCGATGGCCAGTGGCTACCCGGCCCGGGCGGTGAAGCTCGAGGGCGCCGCCCTGGCCCTGCGCGAGGACGTGGGCCACCTGCCCGCCGGGCGGCGCCGCGGCGGCCTGCTGGAGGCGGCCCGCGCCCACCTCGGCGAGCGGGCCGCGGCCGTGACCCTGGCCGAGGGGCGGGCGATGAGCGCGCACGAGGCGGTCCGGTTCGCGATCGGCCCGGGTGAGCCGCCCGGCGACGCCGTGATCCGCGCCATCCCGGCCCAGGCGCCGGCGCCGGCGCCGGACAGCCCCGGCGCCCCGCCGTCTGCCCTGACCGCCCGCGAGCGCGAGATCGCGGCGCTGATCGCGCGCGGCATGTCCAACCGCGGGATCGCGGACGAGCTGGTGATCAGCCCGGCCACCGCGGCCCGGCACGTGGCGAACATCTTCACCAAGCTGGGGTTCAGCTCCCGGGCCCAGCTCGCGGCGTGGGCCGCGCAGCGCGAGTCCGGGCCCGGCTCCGGGCCTGGCCGCTCGTAGGCGGCCGCGGGCTCGCATTCCGCGGCCGGGCTGCGCCGGACTACATAGGGCGGGGTTCCCCGTACACACCTGGCCCGGCCGCGGAATGCACATACGGATGGCTAATTCGGGGCATGCGGTGCCGGCCCGCCCTCACCTAGCGTCGTCACGGAGCGCAACCGAAGGCCCGGCGGTGTTCCGGCCACCAGGAGGGGGGTGGCCGGCCGCGGCCAGGCTTGCGGGGATGCGGGCCCCGGGCCCCTGCCCGAGGCCCGCAGCGCTCGCCAGGATGCGCGGGCCCGGCCGCGGCCGGGCCCGGATACATACCTGACTACATAGTCCTGACGATGCGGCCGTCCGCCGCCGGGACGTAGCGTCGGGCAGCGGGAATCCAGACCGGAGGTGGCCGGCGAATGACGATGAGCACAGAGGCGCCGCTCGGCGAGGTCACGGTCACCCAGCGGTTGCTGGCCGTGGCGCCGTCCCGCGGCGAGCATCGGGCTCTCGTCGGCGGCACGGCGGGCCCGGCCTTCACCTACGCCGAGCTGGCGGCCAGCGTGCAGGCCGCCGCGGCCGGGCTGGCCTGGCGCGGGCTGCAGCCCCGCGACGTCATCGGCGTGTACGTCCCCGACGCCGCCTGCTACGTGCTCGCGGCGCACTCGATCCGGGCGGCCGGCGGCGTGCCCACGCCGCTCGCCGTCGCGCTGACTGTGCCGGAGATGGCCGGCCAGCTCGCCGACTGCGGTGCGCGGATGCTGCTGACCGCGCCGCCGCTGGCCGCCGCCGCGCTCGCGGCGGCGGACCGCTCCTGGGTGCGGCAGGTGATCTCCTTCGGCGAGGCACCGGGCGCGATCCAGTTCAGCAGCCTGCTCGGGATGGGTACGCTGCGGCCGGCTACGGGGCGGCCGCACGACCCAGCCCTGCTGCCGTACGCGCGGCAGCCCGACGGGATGCTCGGCCCGGTGCCGGTCAGCCACCACGACCTGGCCGGCCTGCTGGGCAGGCTGGAGGCCGAGGCCGCGGTCGGCGCGAAGGACGTGGTCCTGGCGGCCCCGCCGTCCGGCGACGGCCGGTCGTATACCGCGCTGCTCGACCACGCGCTGCTGTGCGGGGCCACCGTGGTGTCCGCCGCGGCCGACGAGCTGGCCACCGCCGCCGACGCCTACCACGGCACCGCGATGATCGCGGCGGGCAGCGTGGCGATCGGCGCCCGTGAGCGGCTCCGCGTGTTCGCGGTGGCCTCATAGGCGGCCGGGGCCGGCCCGCCCCGGCCCCGTTCACACGTTCGGCGGGCGGTTCTCGAACGGGGTGCTCAGCACGACGGTGGTGCGGGTGGACACGCCGGCCGCCGAGCGGATCTCCTGCAGCAGGTTCTCCAGTTCCACCGGGGACGCGACCCGGACCTTGAGTATGTAGTTCTCCTCCCCGGCCACGCTGTGACAGGCCTCGATCGCGGCCAGGTGGGCGAGCCGCTCCGGCGCGTCGTCCGGGGCGGCCGGGTCGAACGGCTTGATGGAGACGAACGCGGTCAGCGGCAGCCCGGCGTCGTCGGGGTTGATGACGGCCGCGTACCCCTTGATGACGCCGCGCCGCTCCAGGCGGCGCACGCGCTGCTGGGCGGCGGACACCGACAGGCCGGTGCGCCTGGCCAGCTCGGTGAAGCTCATCCGGCCGTCCCGGGTCAGCAGCGAGATGATGGTGCGGTTGGTCTCCTCCACCCCCGATACGGTAGCCCGGCGCCCGAGGGTCACAGCCCGGTATCGGCGTTTACGCTCTCGTAACGCCGTCCGCGGCGACCTTAACCGGCGGGTAACGAGCGGGATGCGCTCCGGCCAGAACCGGGCCGCGCGGCGGGCCGCGGACGCCCCCGGAGGCCGGCCGCGCTCAGCGGGCGGCCCGGGTCAGCGACCGGCCGATCACCATCCGCTGGATCTGGTTGGTGCCCTCTACGATCTGCAGCACCTTGGCCTCGCGCATCAGCCGCTCGGCCGGGAAGTCCTCGACATACCCGTAACCGCCCAGCACCTGGACCGCGTCGGTGGTGACCCGCATCGCGGCGTCGCTGGCGAACAGCTTGGCCATGGCCGCCTGCGGCCCGTACGGCCGCCCGGCGTCCTTGCGCCGGGCCGCGGACAGGTACAGCGACCGCGCCGCCGCCACCGCGGTGGCCATGTCCGCGAGCAGGAACGAGACCCCCTCGAAGTCCGCGATCGGCCGGCCGAACTGACGCCGCTGCGTGGCCCAGCCGACCGCGACGTCCAGGGCCGCCTGGGCCACGCCGGTGGCGCAGGCCGCGATGCCGAGCCGCCCGGCGTCCAGGGCGGCCAGCGCGACGGCGAACCCCTGGCCCTCCTCGCCGACCAGGTTATCCGCGGGCACCCGGGCGCCGTCGAAGATCATCTGGGCGGTGACCGAGGCGCGCATGCCCATCTTGTGCTCGGCGGGCGCGGCCGACACCCCCGGTGTCGACGCGGGCACGTGCAGGCAGCTGATCCCGCGCGCCCGGCCCGGGCCCTCGTGCTCACCCGACGTGCGCGCGAACAGCGTGTAGAAGTCGGCCTGGCCGGCGTGCGAGATCCACGCCTTGACCCCGTTCAGGACATAATCCGGCCCGTCCGCCACCGCCGTGGCCCGCACCGCCGCCGCGTCGGAGCCGCTGGTCGGCTCGGACAGGCAGTAGGCACCGAGCTGCTCACCGCCGAGCATCCCGGGCAGCCAGCGCTCCTGCTGCTGCGGCGTGCCCACGGTGGCCAGCGGGTAGCAGGTCAGCGTGTGCACGCTCACCCCGAGCCCGACGGCCAGCCACGCCGTGGCGAGTTCCTCGACGACCTGCAGGTAGGTCTGGTATGGCTGGCCGGCGCCGCCGAACTCCTCCGGGTAGGGCAGGCTCAGCAGGCCCGCCCGCCCGAGCACCCGGAACACCTCGCGGGGGAACTGCGCGTCCCGCTCGGCCGCGTCGGCCCGTGTCCGCAGCTCGGCGTCGGCGAGCTCCCTGGTCAGCTCGAACAGGGCGCGGGTGTCCTCGTCGGGGCAGTCACGCTCCACGCGCGGCGCCGGGCCGGCGCCCGGGGCCGGGCTCATCGGACGTCCACGCAGACCAGCTCGCGGCTGGCCTGGTTGAGCCGCTCGTAGCCCTGCTCGGTGCAGACCACGATGTCCTCGATCCTGGCCCCGTGCGGTCCCGGGTAGATGCCGGGCTCGATGGAGAACGCCATGCCCGGCCGGAGCGGCTCGGCGTTCCCGGACACGATGTAGGGATCCTCGTGGCACTCCAGCCCGATCCCGTGGCCGGTCCGGTGCACGAAGTAGTCGCCATAGCCCGCCGCGGTGATCGGCTGGCGGGCCGCGGCGTCGACGGCCTCCGCGCTGACCCCGGGCCGGACCGCGGCGCACGCGGCCTGCTGCGCGTCCTGCAGCACCCGGTAGTAGGCGGCGAACTCCGGCGGCGGCGTGCCGATCACGTAGGTCCTGGTGCAGTCGGAGCAGTACCCGCTGGGCATGGTCCCGCCGATGTCCACCACCACCGCGTCCCCGCGCTGCAGTTTCCGGTCGGAGACCTCGTGGTGCGGGCTCGCCGCGTTCGGGCCGGACCCGACGATCGTGAAATCGACCCGGCTGTGACCCTCCTCGATGATCGCGTCGGCGATGTCGGCCGCGACCTGCCGCTCGGTGCGGCCCGGCCGCAGCCAGCCCGGCACCCGGGTGTGCACCCGGTCGATGGCCTCGCCCGCCGCGCGCAGCGCCGCGATCTCGGCGGGGGTCTTGCTGATGCGCAGCTCGCGCAGGGCCGCGCTGGCCAGGGCCTGCCCGGTGCCGGGCAGCGCGTCGCGCAGGCCCAGCACCATCAGCGCCCACATCCGGTCCGACAGGCCGACCCGGCCGCCGTCCAGCCCGAGCCGGGCGGCGACGAGCGCGTACGGGTCGTCGGTCTCCTCCCAGGGGATGATCTCCAGGCCCAGGCCGCCCGCGGGCGACGCCTGGGCCGCGGGCAGCTCCAGCCGCGGCACGACCAGGAACGGCGCTCCCCCGCCGGGCGCGGCCGGGACCGCCAGGCAGGTCAGCCGCTCCAGCTGGTGCGCGTCGTAGCCGGTCAGGTAGCGCAGGTCGGGACCCGGGGTGAGCAGCAACGCCGTCAGGCCCGCGTCCCGAGCGGCCGCCGCGGCCAGCTCCAGCCGGCCCGGCGGGTAGAGGCCCTGATCAGGCCGGTCGGTTCCCATCTCGCCCTCCGGTCTTTGTTGACGCCCGTGCCCGCCGTTCCCTTGCCTGGGCATCATCTCACCCGTGAGAATTGTGCCCGCATCTAGACAGCGAGGCGCCAGATGCCTCACGCTAGGTGCACGAAAGCTGACCAGATGCGACCCGTGATGACTTCTGAGGCTATTAATTATCCGGCAGGCCGCCCCCCGACGGCGGCCGTGCCGTCGCGCGCGGGGGCCGCGCCCGGCCTCGCGGTCCCGCCGGCCAACGGCGCGGAACCCAGCCACGCGGCCGAGGCCAGGCTCGCGGCCGAGCTGGCCGAGGAACGCCATGTGGCCCTGGAACTACAGCGCGCCATTCTGCCGCTGCACGACGAGCCATTCGAGCTGCCCGGGCTGCGCACGATGGTGCGCTATTTGCCGGCGTCCCGGGATGGCCGCGTCGGCGGCGACTGGTATATCACCGCGGAAATGCCGGGCGGGCACGTGCTGATCGCGATCGGGGACGTCGCCGGGCACGGGCTGGCCGCGGCGGCGGGCATGGCCCGGCTGCGCGGGGCCCTGGCCGGCCTGGCGATCACCGGCTCGCCGCCGGAGCGGCTGGTCGGCTGGCTCAACGACCTGGTCCATCACGTCGCGCCCGAGCACACCGCCTCGGTCATCGCCGGCTACTACGATCCCGCCAGCCGCACCCTGACCTGGGCCCAGGCGGGGCATCCCCCGCCGGTCCTGGTCCGGGGCTCGTGGGCGCGGCCACTGGACCAGCCCGCGGGCATCCTGCTCGGCGCGGGCCGCCAGGAGTACGCGGCGGCCACCCTGGCGCTGGCCCCGGGCGACCTGCTGCTGCTCTACAGTGACGGGCTGATCGAGCGCCGGGACCGCTCGGTCGAGGCCGGCCTGGCCGCGCTGGCGGCGGCCGTGCGCGGCATCACGGACCCGGAGCACGCGATCGGGGCGGCGCTGCGCGCCCTCGGCTCCACCGACCTGGAAGACGACACCTGCCTGGTAGCCCTGCGCGTGTTGTAACGCTCATGACGTCCCCGCCTCCGCCACTTCCTATCCGCTCCAGTCCGTTTTCCGGGTGATATGCCCTATTTGTGGCTACGGAGCGAATAGGAGGTGGAGATGTTCGGTCCCGGAGCCGGCCGTCCCGGCGGTCCCAGCACGCTCAGTCGGGGCGGGAGGCCAGGGCGGCGCTCATTCGCCCCAGCGACGTCCCGAGATCCCAGCGCTCGTCGAGCTCGGCCAGCCGCCGGGGATCGGCCGGGGTGACCGGGAGCCGGCCGCCGGCGGGCGGCAGCGGCGCGTCGGTCGCCACCCGGACCACCGGCAGCGCGGCCTCCAGGTAGTCGCGGGCGGCGGCCAGCTTGGCCCGGGTGCCCATCGGGAAGCCGCCGTGGCCCTGGTCCAGCGCGGCCAGGATCGCCTCCACGCTGCCGAACACCCGCACCAGCGCGGCCGCGGTCTTCTCCCCCACGCCGGGCACCCCCGGCAGCCCGTCGCTCGGGTCGCCCCGCAGCGTGGCGAACGCCGCATAGGCCCGGCCCGGGATCTGGTAGCGCTTGGTCACCGCCGCCTCGTCGACGACCTCGAGCCGCGCCATCCCCCGCGCGGTGTAGATCACCCGGACCGGGCGGGCATCGTCGACGAGCTGGAACAGGTCCCGGTCGCCGGTGACCACCTCGACCGAGCCGCCGGCCCGGGCCGCGAGTGTGCCGATGATGTCGTCGGCCTCGTACCCGGGAGCGCCGGACATCGCCACCCCGGCCGCGGCCAGCACGTCCACGATCACCGGGATCTGGGCGGTCAGCGCCTCGGGGACCTGCTCGGTGCCGTCCGGGTTGGCCCGGTGCGCCTTGTAGGACGATATCGCCGCCACCCGGAAGGCCGGCCGCCAGTCCGCGTCCAGGCACGCGACGAGCTGGCCCGGGCGGCGGGCGCGGATCAGCCGGGCGATCATGTCCAGCAGCCCGCGGACCGCGTTGACCGGCGTGCCGTCCGGGGCGGTCATGCTGTCCGCGGGGATGCCGTAGAAGGCGCGGAAGTACAGCGAGGCGGAGTCCAGCAGCATCAGCGAGCCCACCCCGGCCATCCTGCCAGCCCCCGGCCGGGGCCCGCTATTCATGCCGCTGCTCTATGGGTATATGAACGCTTTGGCATTGGAGCCGGCCGCCCCGTGGTCCCTAGGCTGGGCTGGTCCGGTCCCGGCCGCCCGGGGGAGAAACGATGACGCACGCAGGCACGGTCGCCGCCCGCTGCCCGGCCGGCCTGGCCGCCGCGATACGCGAGGCCACGGCCTGCCGCGCCGGCTGGGCGCAGACGGCCGCGCTGGTCGCCGGCCAGCTGCGGCGGCATCTGCCCGGCCCGGAGATCCTGACCGCGCGGGAGCGGGCGGGCCGCCCGGACGGGTACGCGTCCCACACCCTGCATACCGAGCCCGACGGGTCGTTCTCGGTCTGCGCGCTGGTCTGGCGGCCCGGGCAGCAGACCCCGATCCATGACCACGTCGCCTGGTGCGTGACCGGCGTCGTGCAGGGCGCCGAGTACGAGGAGCTGTTCGCGCTGCGGGAGCGCGAGACCGCCCTGGAGGAGGTGGGCCGGACGGTCAACGAGGCCGGCCAGGTGACCGGCTTCGCGCCGCCGGGCGACATCCACCGGGTCCGCAACCACGGCCGTGGCGTCGCGATCTCGCTGCACGTCTACGGGGCCGACATCAGCCGGCTGGGCAGCAGCGTGCGGCGCACCTATGACCTGCCGGTGCTCGAGAGCAGGGCGGCCCGCTGACCGCCCGGTCGGCCGGCGCTCATGCTTGAACGTAACCGCGGCTGGCCGGCATCGGCGGGCCGCGGTCCGGGCCGCCGGCCGGGCCAGCGGATGTCCGGGGAGCTCCGGTTTCTCCAAGACCAGCGGGCCGCCGGCCGCGATACTGACCGGTATGACGATTCCCGGGATGGCATCAGCACCGATGATCATCTCCGCCCAGCCTGGCGATGACGGCCGGTCCGTGCGCGGCACCAGCCTGGTGATACAAGACTGGCCGGCCGAGGGCCTCGCGAGCGAAGTCGCGCCGCTGCACGTCCACCACGCTGACGATGAGGCATGGCACGTGATAGCCGGGGCGCTGCGCTTCCGGTTCGCCGACCACGAGGTCATCGCGGCGGCCGGGTCGACCGTACTCGTGCCAGCCGGGGTCCCGCATACCTTCGGCAACGCCGGGCCCGAGCGGTCGCGATTCATCATCATCCTGCCCGCCCGGCTGGACGAGATGATCAGCTTGCTGCATCAGGCCGACCCGGCTGAGCACCCGGCGATATACCGCAGATTCGAGTCCGAGCTTCTGGAGTGAGCAAGCGGCTGGTCGTTACGGCCCGGCCCGCTGATATGAGCCGCCGCCCTCCGGTCACGTCGCCACGCCGGCCAAGATCACGGGCGGCGGCCGAGGTACTAGCCGACCGAGGAGTAGGCGACCACGCCGCGGCGCAGGGCGCCGATCGCCCGGCGGGCGCTGCCGGCCACCGGCCCCGGCCCGGCCGCGGCGGCGACCTGGTCCAGCAGGTCGATCAGCTGCTTGACGGCGCGGACGAAGTCGCCCGGGGTCAGCTCGGCGGCCGACAGCACCTGCTCCAGCGGGCGGCCCCGGGCCCAGGCGTGCGCGGCCCACGCGAAGCCCGGGTCCAGCTCACGCAGGAACGACAGCTGGTGCTCGGCCTCCAGCCCGTGCAGCTCGCCCCAGACGCCGGTCATGGCGGCCAGCACCCCGCGGGCCGGGCCGGGCGGCAGCCGCGGCGGGCTCATGTCGTCGGGCCGGCGCGACTCGAACGTCAGTGCGCAGACGCACGCGGCCAGGTCGGCCGGGCCCAGCCCGTCCCAGAGCCCGCGCGCCAGGCACTCCGCGACCAGCAGGTCGAGCTCGGTGTACAGGCCGGCCAGCCGCGGCCCTCGGCCGTCACCGTGTCGCCCTCGATGTAGCCGAGCTCGTCGAGGACCGCGCAGACCCGGTCGAAGGTGCGCGCGATCACGTGGGTGCGGCCCGCCACCCGCCGCTCCAGCGCGTCGGCCTCCCGCTCCAGCCGGTGGTACCGCTCGGCCTGCCGGGCGTGCTCCTCGCGGTCCGGGCAGCCGTGGCAGGGGTGCTGGCGCAGCCGCCGCCGCAGCCGGTCGAGGTCCGCGTCCGTCCCGGCCGGGACGGACGCGGGCCGCGGCGGCCGGGCCAGGTCGTGGCCGGCGAGCTTGTTGCGCACGGTCGAGGCCAGGTCCCGGCGGTGCTTGGCCGAGCGCGCGCTGAACCAGGCCGGGATCCGCACCCGGTCGATCGGCCTCACCGGCACCGGGAAGTCGGCCAGGGTCAGCCGCTTGACCTGCCGGCCCGCGGTAAGCACGAGCAGTTCCGGCGAGTCCGCGGCGGCCAGCGACGAGGACGAGTGAGGGGGGTCGGGGAGGCGGGTGGGGGGCTCGAGCACCAGCGCGATCCCGGCCCGGCGGCCGCCCGGCACCTGGACGATGTCGCCCCGGCGCAGCTGCCCGAGCGAGGCCGCGGCCTCGGCCTGCCGGGCCGCCGAGCGCCGCCGGGACTGCTCGCCCTCGCGCTGCGACAGTTCCCGGCGCAGCGCCTGGTACCCGGCGAAGTCGCCGCGGTCGCAGGACACCTCGAGCTGCTCCATCGACTGCCGGATCTGGCGCGCCTGGCGGGCGATGCCGACCACCGCCCGGTCCGCCTGGAACTGCGCGAACGAGGACTCCAGCAGCGTGGCGGCCCGCCGCCGGCCGACCTGGGCGACCAGGTTGACCGCCATGTTGTAGGAGGGCCGGAAGCTGGAATTCAGCGGGTAGGTCCTGGTGCCGGCCAGGCCGGCCACGACCACGGGGTCCACGCCCGGCTGCCAGAGCGCGACCGCGTGGCCCTCGACGTCGATGCCGCGCCGCCCGGCGCGCCCGGTCAGCTGGGTGTACTCCCCCGGCGTCAGGTCCGCGTGGTTCTCGCCGTTCCACTTGTCCAGGCGCTCGATGACCACGGTCCTGGCCGGCATGTTGATGCCGAGCGCGAGGGTCTCGGTCGCGAACACGGCCCGGATCAGCCCGGCCGCGAACAGCTCCTCCACGACCTCCTTGAACGTCGGCAGCATCCCGGCGTGATGGGCCGCGATCCCGCGCTGCAGGCCGGCCAGCCAGTCGGCGTAGCCGAGGACCGGCAGGTCCTCGGGGGGAATCTCCCTGGTCCGCCGCCGCACCACCGCGGTGATCTCCTCGGCCTCGGCCGGGGTGGTCAGCCGCAGCCCGGCGTTCAGGCACTGCAGTACCGCGGCGTCGCAGCCGGCCCGGCTGAAGATGAACGTGATCGCCGGGAGCAGCCCGGCCGCGTCCAGCCGGTCGATCACCTCCGGCCGGCCGGGCCCGCGCGGCCGGGGCGGGCGGCGGGCGCCGCGGGCGGGCCGCCCCGGCCCCCGGCGCTCGGCCGCCTGCTCGCGCTGCGCGAGCCGGCGCAGTTCCGGGTTCACCTTCGGGTGGCTCCCGGCCGGCGGCCGGTCCCGTCCGCCCCGGTGAACAGGTCGTACAGCCGGCCGCCGACCAGCATGTGCTGCCACAGCGGCACCGGGCGGTGCTCGTCGACGATGACCGTGGTGCCGCCGCGGACCTGGGACAGCCAGTCGCCGAACTCCTCCGCGTTGCTGACCGTCGCCGAGAGCGCGACCAGCCGCACCGACTCGGGCAGGTGGATGATCACCTCTTCCCAGACCGCGCCCCGGAACGCGTCGGCCAGGTAATGCACCTCGTCCAGGACGACGTAGCCGAGCCCGGCCAGCGTCGGCGACCCCGCGTACAGCATGTTCCGCAGCACCTCGGTGGTCATCACCACCACGGGGGCCTCGCCGTTGATGCTGTTGTCGCCGGTGAGCAGGCCCACCGTGGCCGGCGAGTACCGGCGGACCAGGTCGGTGTACTTCTGGTTGGACAGCGCCTTGATCGGCGTGGTGTAGAAGCACTTGCGGCCCTCGGCCCGGGCCAGGTGCACGGCGAACTCCCCGGCCACGGTCTTGCCCGAGCCGGTCGGCGCGGCCAGGAGTACGCCGTGCCCCGCGTTCAGGGCCCGGCACGAATCCAGCTGGAAGGGGTCGAAGCTGAAGTCATACAGTGCCTGGAACGCGACGAGGTCCGGCCCGTCTTCGGTCAATCGGCTGATCCAGGAGGCCGCCCGATGTTGGCGCCGTCACCGGAGGGCAGGTCGATATCGAGCGGCGACGCCTCGTCGTCGGACAGCCCCGCGTACGGGGACGGGATCCTCGCGCGCCGGCGGTCGTTCATCCAGATCAGCAGATCGGCGATCTCGATCAGCACCACACAGGGTATGGCCAGCAGCAGCATCGTGACCGGGTCCGGGCTCGGCGAGGCGATGCCGGCGAACACGAACACGAGGAAGATCATGATGCGGCGCCACTTCTTCATCCGCTCGTGGCTGATCACGCCGACCAGGTTCAGCATCACCAGCAGCAGCGGCAGCTCGAACGCCAGCCCGAACCCGAGGATCATGGCCTGGAAGTAGCCGAGGTAGTTGGACACCGTCGGGTAGACCTGGATCCCGCTCGGGGCGAGGGCGATCAGGTACCGCAGCCCGCGGCTCATCACGAAGTAGGCGAGGGTGGCGCCACCGAGGAACAGCGGCGCGGCGGTGAACACGAACACGTAGGTCCACCGCTTCTCGCGCGAGTAGAGCCCGGGCGCGATGAACGCCCAGACCTGGTACAGCCAGTACGGGCACGTGATGATCAGCGCGAAGTAGAACGCGAGCTGCAGCCAGATCGTGAATGGGTCGAGCACCCCGATGACGATCAGCTTGGTGTGGTCCGCTAGCGCGGCGGCCTTGAACGGGTGGTATACGAACGACCACAGCCGGTCGTGGACCGCCGGGATCAGCCCGATGGCGAGGCCGACAAGTATGACGGCCACGGCCTTCATCACCCGGTTGCGCAACTCACGGAGGTGATCCATGAGCGGCATCCGGCCCTCGGGGTTGGCCCGCCGCTGCGACTGCGCGATCTTGTCGCCCAGCAGGCGCGCACCCGTGATGGTGTCAGCCAGCTTCGGCATGGTCCGCTACCGGGGGGGATGCGGGCTCAGCTGGGCTGCTGCGTCCGCGGGGCTTCAGTGGCCTGAGCGCCGTTGACGACCGTTGCCTCGCCCACCGGCTGCGGTTGCTGCTGCAGGTCGCGGATCTGCTGCTGCAGAGCATCGATCTGGGCTTGCTGCGTCGGCGCTGTCAGCGCCTGGGCCTGCGTTGCCGGCTCTGGCTGCTCCTCGTCGTCGTGTATTTTGGACACCTCGGACTTGAGGATGCGCATGGATCGGCCCAGCGACCGGGCGGCGTCGGGCATCTTCCTGGAGCCGAACAGGACAAGCACCACAATCGCGATGATCAGCACTTTCAGCGGGCTGTCGAACAGGTCGCCTATGTTCATCTGAGTCCCCATCCAGCGGGTAGCGCGTCCCCGCGCCCAGGGTCGCTTGCACCGGAAAGTCTACACGCGAGGCTTGCCCGTGTTAGCCCTCAGGCGTATTGGGCCAGCGCGGCGGCGGCGTCCTCCCGGATCTCGGCGGCCAGCCCGGCCGGGGCGATCACCCGGCCGTCCTCGCCCAGCCGCAGCGCCAGCCGCCGGACCCACCGGGTATCCGGGGTGCGCAGCCCGACCCGCAGCCGTCCGTCGCCGAGCTCGGTGACCTCCTCGCACGGGTAGTACTCGGCCACCCACCGGCCCGCCACCGACAGCTCGAGCTCCACCCGCACGTCGTCGGCGGAGGGCCGGAACAGGCCCTGGTCCAGGTCCCGCTGCTGGGCCTGGGGCGGCACCGAGGCCGGCTCGTCGAGCACGTCCAGGGCCAGCACCCGGTCCAGGCGGAACAGCCGCACCGCCTCGGCGCGCAGGCACCAGCCCTCCAGGTAGGTCCGGCCCTCCACGACCAGCAGCCGCATCGGGTCGACGTCCCGCTCGGTGGCCTCGTCGCGTCCCGGCACGTAGTAGGACATATGCAGCCGGCGGCCCCGGCCCAGCGCGTCCCGGACCTGCGCCGCGTTGCGGGCGCCGCGGTCGTCGACCTGCACCGCGACCTGGGCGCTCACCGCGCCCGCCGCCCCGGCGGCCGCCTCCAGCTTGGCGATCGTCCGGCTCAGCGCCGAGCGGTCTCCCAGGCCGGGCACCTCGGCCAGCATCCGCAGCGCGACCAGCAGCGCGCTCGCCTCGTCGACGCCGAGCCGCAGCGGCCGGTCGATCGACTCGGCCTCGCTGACCACGATCTCGCCGCCTTCGTAGGACAGGTCGATCGGGCAGTAGGGGTCGGGAGACCGGAGCTCGACGCACCACAGCATGTTGAGGTCGTCGACGAGCTCGCGCTCGCTGACGCCGAACGCGGCGGCGGTCTCGGCCAGCCCCACGACCTTCCGGCTCACCACGTACGGGACCAGCGCCAGCAGCCGCTGCAGCCGGTCGGTGGCGGGCGTCACGCGGGGCGGCGCGCCGGAGCGCGAGCCGGACGAGGTCATGCCAGGGCTCCCTTCAGCCGCCCGATGACCGCCTCGCGCAGGTCAGCGGGCTCAATGACGACCACGTCGGCCCCGAACGAGGCCAGATGCTCGCTCTGCCAGCCCACGTCGGAGAACGGCACCTCGACCAGGTCCCACCCGGCCCGCCCCGGGTCCGGCCGGACCGCGCTGGCGCCGCGCCGCAGACCGTACCCGGCGCCGCGGCGGACCTGCACCACCGCGGTCCGCCTGACCTGCGGCTCGGTATCCCACTCGCGGACCAGCTCGCGCACGTCGGCGTCACCGGGCACGGTCACGGCGCCCGCGGGCCCCTCGAACGTCACCGGCCCGTCGATGCGGCTCAGCCGGAAGACGCGGGTCTCGCCCCGGTCGGTGTCCATCCCGGCGACATACCAGCGGCCGTGCCGGTTCACCACCCCCCAGGGCTCGAGCCGCCGCGGCTGGGAGGTGCTGCGGCCGGCCGCCCGGTAGCCGAACGAGACCGGCCGCCGGTCCCGCACCGCCTCCCAGAGCGGGCCGAACGCCGCCTCTCCCGTCTGCAGCCTCGGCTCGATGCCCGGCTGCGTGGTCTCCTCCGCGTCGATCCCCGCGGCCCGCAGCTTGAGCAGGGCCCCGGCGGCCGCCCCGGCCAGCTCGGCGCGCCGCCAGACCCGGGCGGCCAGGCCGAGCACGGCCGCCTCGTCCCGCTCCAGCCTGACCTCGGGCAGCACGTAGGCCTGGCGCGGGATCCGGTAGCCCGGCTCGGTGTCCGCGGCCGAGCTCACCCCGGTCTCGAGCGGGATCCCGAGTTCCCGCAGCTCGTCCTTGTCCCGTTCGAACATGCGCTTGAACGCGTCGAAGGACTCCGGATAGCCGGGCACGGCTTCCCTGATCTGCGCCGCGGTGAGGTACTTGCCCGCCGAGAGCAGGCACACCACCAGGCTGAGCAATCGCTCGGTCTTCCGCCGTGACATGCCTGTCCCTTTCCCGGCGCAGCCCATTCCCCCGGCACCGACGCTACCTTGCCGCGGCGCTGGACAGGCCCTCCTGGACCGGGTTTGTGGGCCGGGATGCGGACCGGCCCGGCGGCGCGGGACGCTACGCTGCCGGGGTGACCGGCGTGATCAGGTGGCGCAGCGGGGTGGTGGCCCGGCTGCGCCGGGAGTGGGCCGGTGCGGCCGAGGTCGAGGTGACCGTCGCGGGCGCGGCGGTCCTGGCCCTGGCCTATCCGGCGCTGACCGGCCGGCCGGAGCCGGGCGACCGGGTCCTGCTCAACACCGGCGCGCAGGAGCTGGGCCTGGGGACCGGCGGGTACGCGCTGGTGGTCGCGCTGCCCGACCGGCTGCCGCCCGCCGGCGACGACGGCCCCGGCCACATGATCAAGGCGCGCTACACGCCGCTGCAGGCCCGCGTGCTGGGCGCGGAGGAGCAGGGCTCGCCGCATCACGAGGTCCTGCGCGAGGCCGACGACCTGGGCGGCATGCCCGCCGTGGTGGCCGACCTGCACTCCGCGCTGCCCGCCGTGCTGGCCGGCGCCCGGGCCGGGGGTGAAGCCGCGCGCGGGGCGCCGCGGGCCGCCTACGTCATGCTCGACGGGGGCGCGCTGCCCGCGTGGTTCTCCCGCACCGCCGCCGGGCTGCGGGAGGCGGGCTGGCTGGCCGGGACCGTCACCGTGGGCCAGTCCTTCGGCGGCGACCTGGAGGCGGTCACCCTGCACAGCGGCCTGCTGGCCGCGCGGCACGTGCTCGGCGCCGACCTGGCCGTGGTCGCCCAGGGTCCCGGCAACCTGGGCACCGGCACCCGGTGGGGCTTTTCCGGGGTGGCCGCGGGCGAAGCCGTCAACGCGGTCGCCGTGCTCGGCGGCCGCGCGGTGGCCTCACTGCGGGTCAGCGAGGCCGACCCGCGGGAACGCCACCAGGGCCTGTCCCACCACAGCCTGACCAGTTATGGCCGGGTCGCCCTGGCCCGCGCCGACGTGGTGCTGCCCGACCTGCCCGGCGAGTTCGGCGCCCGGGTCGCCGCGGCGGCACGGCCGCTGGCAGCCCGGCACCGCCTGGTCCGGGTGAGCGTGGCCGGGCTCGACGAGGCGCTCCGGGCCTGCCCGGTGCCGCTGTCCACGATGGGCCGCGGGCTGGACGAGGACCGCGCCTACTTCCTGGCCGCCGCGGCGGCCGGGCGGCACGCGGCGGCGCTGGCGCGCGACGGAGCGTGATAATTCATCCTGGACCCGACGTACGGTACCAAGGAAAGGCAGGGTTCTATGGGATTCGCCGTGAAGGCCCGGCGGCTGCCCGGCCGCCTGGCGGCGGGCGCGTTCATCCTCAACGCCGGGGTGGGCAAGTGGTCCGCCGACGAGCAGGCCGCCGCCCGGCTGCATGCCATGGCCACCGGGACCTACCCGTTCCTGGCCCGGGTCAAGCCGAAGGACTTCGCGCGGCTGCTGTCGGCCGGCGAGATCGCGCTCGGCGCGGCCCTGCTGCTGCCGGTGGTGCCGGCCGCCGTGGCCGGGGCGGGCCTGACCGCGTTCTCGGCCGGGCTGCTCGGCATGTACGCGCGCACCCCGGGCATGCGCCGCCCGGACGGCATCCGGCCCAGCCAGCAGGGCACCCCCCTGGCCAAGGACGTGTGGATGCTCGGCATCGGCCTGGGGCTGGTCGCCGACGCGCTGACCGACCGGGACCGGTCAGCCGGCTGACGAGGCGCCGCTGACGGCGTCCAGGACGTCGACCACGAATACCAGCGTGTCGGTGCCCTTGATCCCCACCGACGAGTCGCCGCTCGCCCCGTAGCCGTCCTTGGGCGGGATCACGAGCATGACCCGGCTGCCCACCGGCACGCCGAGCAGGCCCTTGTCCCAGCCGGGGATGATCTGGGCCGGGGTGGCGTCGATCTCGAAGCCGAGCGGGGTCCCGCGGGACCAGGAGGAGTCGAACACCGCGCGGGTGCGCCAGTTCAGCGCCACGTACTGGGCGACCACGTACTGGCCCTTGGCCACCGGCGGGCCCGACCCCTTGATCAGCGTCTTGACCACGAGAGCGCCGGGCGGGGTGGCGGCCGGGATCTTGACCGCCGGGGCCTGGCCCGTCGTGGCGGTGACCGTCGGCAGGGCGCCGCCGCCATTGGAGACGTGCGTGCCGGAGGCCGAGTCCGTCGGCGCGTACGTCTTGATCATGTCCACCACGAACACGAGCGTGTCGGTGCCGGTCACGCCCACCTGGGTGTTGCCGCTGGTGCCGTAGCCGTACTTGGGCGGCAGCACCGCCAGCACCCGGCTGCCCATCTTCTTGCCGTCCAGGGCCGTCTGCAGCCCGGGCAGGAGCGTGCCGGACAGCACCTGCGGCGTGGCGGTGTAGGTGCTCAGCACCAGCCGGTGGCCCGTGCCGCTCCAGATGTAGACGACGTAGTTGCCCAGGAACGACTCGGCCTTACCCAGCGTCTGCCCGGAGCCCTGGATCTCGGTCTTGACGAACAGGTCGCCGCCCGCCTTCTTGGCCGGGATCTTGACCGCCGGCGCCGCGCCGAAGTGGCCGGACGCCGTGACCGAGGTGTTGGGGCTGGCCGGAGGCGTGGAGGAGGAGCCGCAGGCGGCCAGCGCGAGGGCGGCGGCCAGCGGGAGCACAAGCGCAGCGCCAATGCGTCGCATGGGAATCCTCATTGTCGGGATCAGTCGGGATCATGAGCGCAGCCAGCCTACCCGCCTTTGCTCATGGCTCACCGCGCGCCCGCGATGGCCGGGTCAGGCGAGCACCCCGCGACCCAGGAGGTTCCAGATATCCGCGACCGGCTGGCGCGCCGTCAGGTCGCGGTACTGCGCGTGCGGCGCGCCGATGACCAGGAGGTCAGCCCGGGCGAGTACCTCGTCGAGCGGCAGCAGCGCGGGGTCGGCACTGGCCAGCGGGTCGGTGCAGATCACCGCGCCGGCCCGGTCCGCCAGCAGCTGCCGGAGCCGGTAGGCCAGGCTGCACCGGATGTCGTCGGTGTCGCCCTTGTAGGTCAGGCCCAGGATCCCGACGGTCAGCGAGCGCAGGTCGTAGCGCTGCTCCAGGTGGCCGACCAGGTAGGCGGGCAGGCCCTCGTTGATGGCGACCGCGGCCTGCCCGAGCGGGAAGCTCTTGCTGGCCGCCGCCAGCCGCATCATGTCCTTGAGCAGCCAGGGCCCGGCGGCCAGGCCGGCGGCAGGCCCGCCGCGCGGGGGAAGTCCAGGACCAGGCCGCGCCGGATGCGCTCGAAGTCGAGCCCGCGGTCGCTGGCCATCATGTACAGCTGGTTGGCCGCGGCGAAGCTGAGGTAACGCCAGGCGTTCGCGAACAGCTTGGCCAGCTCGGCCTCTTCCGGCGTCATCGGCACCAGCGCGGGGTTCAGCAGCGACAGCAGCCGCCCGGCCCGCTCCAGGCCGCGCGAGGTGCGGCTGGACACGATCTGCGGCACCCCGCCGAACTCGGTCA
The DNA here is from genome assembly GCA_963749145.1 of uncultured Actinomycetota bacterium. GTDB lineage: Bacteria > Actinomycetota > Actinomycetes > Streptosporangiales > Streptosporangiaceae > JASHPR01. Next base: position 905,601 of record CAVVLN010000001.1, read on the forward strand.
TCGCCCGGCCCTCGGCCACGCGCTCCGGGCAGAACGCGACGTCCACGTCCAGGCCGCGCTCGGCCACCATCTTCTCCAGCTGGGCCGTGCTGCCGGGGCAGACGCTGCTGCGCACGATGAGGATCTGGCCGTCCCGCAGGTATCCGGCGCAGTCGTCGAGCGCGCGGACGATCGCGCTCGGGCCCGACGACTCCCAGGTGTAGTCGTCCGGCGGCATCGCCACGATCACGTGCTCGGCGCCGCTCACGATGCGCGGGTCGGCCGAGGCCACCAGCTGCCCGGACGCGATCACCCGCTCCAGCGCCACGCCCGTGCCGGGCTCGGCGAACGGCATCCGCCCGGCGCTGACCGCCGCCACCGCCTGCTCGGCCACGTCGTAGACCGCGACCCGGGCCCCCCGGCAGGCCAGCGCGGCGGCCAGCGGCAGCCCGACCCGGCCGCAGCCCCCGACAACGACGACATCACTGGTGAAACCGCGCGCATGACGTGAACCCGGCACCGAACTACCCCCGGCTTGTCGGATGAGTGACCCCTGACCGGGATGCTAGCAACGGAAAGTAGTCGTCGACTCACGTTTCGTAAACGCAGGGTAATTGTCCGCTCCGCCCGGGCCGTCCGCGCCGCGGCCGGTCAGGACAGGCGCCGGAGCAGGTTGCCGGGCCAGACCAGCACCGTGTAGCGGCCGAGGCGATAGGCGCGGGCGGGGCGGCCGAAGGTGGCGAGGACCTGGGCCGCCGGGTCGAAGGGGGTCAGCCCGGCCTGGCCGGAGAACCCGGGCTGCCCCGCGAACAGCAGGACGAACGTGGCGTCGTGCTGCCGCGGGTCATACCAGGACGTGTCGGACTCCCAGTGACTGGCGCTGACCGTGGCCCGGTTCACCTGCAGGGCCCGGACATCGATCCGGTTCCCGGTGGCGAGCGTGATCGCGTTGGCCTGCCAGTAACCGGACAGGCCGTAGCCGAGGTGGTGCGAGGCCAGGAACGAGGTGAGCCGCGGGTCGGCGTCGGGCACCGGCCGGTGCAGCGCGTTGCCGCCCAGCGTCAGCACGTACCCGGCCAGCATGGCCGCCGCGACCGGGAGCAGCCGGGCCGAGATCAGCCAGGCCAGCAGCAGGCCGGCCAGCACCGCCGCGAACGGCAGCGCCGGGGCCATCTCGTGGGAGTAGCCGATGCCCGGGACCTGGTTGCAGAACAGGTACGCGGCCACGATCGTCACCGTGCCCGCCACCAGCACCTGGACCACGAGGTCGCTGTCGGCCAGCCAGCGCCGCACGCCGATGCCGACCGCCCACGCGGCCAGCGCCACGCCGGCCAGGTGCAGCAGCACCAGGCCGGCGCTGGCCCCGAGGCCGAGGCCGAAGAAGTCGGCGCCGAACAGCAGCAGCAGGCCCGACACGGTCAGCCACAGCCGGGTGTCCATCTGGCTGGCCAGCGCGAAGCTCTGCGGCGCGGGCAGCACGCTGTAGCCGCCGAGCGCGTGAATGACCGCGGGCAGTTCCAGGCCGGCCACCGCGGCGGCCAGCGCCGCGCCGGCCAGGGACAGCTCATACCAGGCCTGCGCCGGGCGCTGCCGGTCCGCCACGACCCGCCGGTAGGCCCGGACCAGGGCGACGGCCAGCAGCGGGAAGATGCCGATGTACAGCACCAGCACGTCGGCGACCAGGGCCCAGGCGAGCAGCAGCCCGGCCGCCGGCGGCACCCACCACCGCCGCCCGGCCCGGTCCAGCAGCAGCCAGGTGGCCAGCACCGGCACGGCCGTGCCGACGTGGTCCGGCGACAGGATCAGCACCTGGGTGCCGACGCCCAGCTGGGGCGAGAGCAGCAGCCCGCCCGCGACCAGCATCCGCACCCAGGCCTCGCGCCCGGTCGCCGTGCCCTTGGCCAGCAGCGCCGCGAGCAGGACCAGCAGCGTGTAGGTCAGCGCCGCCCCGGCGTGCACCACGCCGCCGCCCATGCCGCCGAGGCCGAGCCCGCGCACCACCTCGACCAGCATGTACTCGGGGAGCTCGGTGGTGTAGAAGGACACGTCCGACAGGTGCCAGCCGTGCAGCAGCAGGTTGCCGTGCAGCATGTCCCAGGCCTGCAGCGCGTTCGCCGCGCCGTCGGAGTTGGCCGGGACCGTCGAGGACATCCGCAGGTAGCAGCCGAACAGCGCGAGGCCGGCCGCGACCGCCGTCGCAGGCCCGGCCAGCCGCCGGGCCAGGGTCGGCCGGGTCGCGCCGGGCGGGGTCGCCTCCGGCGGCGCCGCGCCCGGTGCTGTCGGGGCGTCGCGTTCTGAAACCGACATCGGGTCTCCCCGGTCAGCGCGTCACATGCCGGCGATGAGCTTCTCCACGCGCTCGTCGACGGAGCGGAATGGATCCTTGCACAGCACGGTCCGCTGGGCCTGGTCGTTCAGCTTGAGGTGCACCCAGTCGACGGTGAAGTCGCGGCGCCGTTCCTGCGCCCGCCGGATGAACTCGCCCCGCAGCCTAGCCCGGGTGGTCTGCGGCGGCACCGACTTGGCCTCGAAGATATCCAGGTCCCGGCAGGCGCGTTCCACCGCGCCGCGGCGCTGCAGCAGGTAGTACAGGCCGCGCCCGCGGTGCAGGTCGTGGTAGGCCAGATCGAGCTGCGCGACCCGCGGCGAGGACAGCGGCAGGTCGTGCTTGGCCCGGTACCGCTCGATCAGCTGGTACTTGGTCACCCAGTCGATCTCGCGGGCCACCAGGCCGAGATCGCCGCTGCTCACCGCGCGCAGGGTCAGTTCCCACAGCCCGAGCACCCGCTCGGTGACCGGGTCCGGGCCCTTGCGGTCGGCGAAGTCGCGGGCCCTGGACAGGTACTCCTGCTGGATGTCGAGCGCGCTGACCTCGCGCCCGTTGGCCAGGCGCACCTTGCGCCGGCCGGTCATGTCGTGGCTGACGTCCCGGATCGCCCGGATCGGGTTCTCCAGCGTCAGGTCCCGCATCACCGTGCCGGCCTCGACCATCCGCAGCACCAGGTCGGTCGCGCCGACCTTGAGCAGCATCGTGGTCTCGCTCATGTTCGAGTCGCCCACGATCACGTGCAGCCGCCGGAACCGCTCGGCGTCGGCGTGCGGCTCGTCCCGGGTGTTGATGATCGGCCGGGACCTGGTGGTGGCCGACGAGACACCCTCCCAGATGTGCTCGGCGCGCTGGCTGACGCAGTACACCGCGCCGCGCGGGGTCTGCAGCACCTTGCCCGCCCCGCAGATGATCTGCCGGGTGACCAGGAACGGGATCAGGATGTCGGCCAGCCTGCCGAACTCGCCGTGCCGGCCGACCAGGTAGTTCTCGTGGCAGCCGTAGGAGTTCCCGGCCGAGTCGGTGTTGTTCTTGAACAGGTAGATGTCGCCGGCGATGCCCTCTTCGCGCAGCCGCCGGTCGGCGTCCACCAGCAGGCCCTCCAGGATCCGCTCGCCCGCCTTGTCGTGCGTCACCAGGTCGATCAGGTTGTCGCACTCGGGGGTGGCGTACTCGGGGTGGCTGCCCACGTCGAGGTAGAGCCGGGCCCCGTTGCGCAGGAATACGTTGCTGCTGCGGCCCCACGAGACCACCCGGCGGAACAGGTACCTGGCCACCTCGTCCGGGGACAGCCGCCGCTGTCCGCGGAACGTGCAGGTGACGCCGTACTCGTTCTCGAGCCCGAAGATCCGCCTGTCCATGTCGCCCCGGATTACCAGTCCACCGCGATGTACTTGGTCTCGGTGAACTCCAGCAGGCCGTCGTGGCCGCCCTCGCGGCCCAGGCCCGACTGCTTCACGCCGCCGAACGGGGCGGCGGGGTCGGACACCACGCCGCGGTTGATGCCGACCATGCCGGCCTCCAGGGCCTCGGCGACCCGCAGCGCGCGCCGCAGGTCGCGCGTGTAGAGGTAGGAGACCAGGCCGTACTCGGTGGCGTTGGCCAGCGTGATGGCCTGGTCCTGCTCGGTGAACCGCACGATCGGCGCGACCGGGCCGAAGATCTCCTCGGCCAGGATGGCCGCGTCGGGCGCCACATCGTCCAGCACGGTCGGCTGGTAGAAGTAGCCGCGCCGGTCGGGCACCTGCCCGCCGGTGACCACCCGCCCCCCGGTCTTGGTGGCGCCCTCCACCAGGCTGGCCACCTTCGACCGGGTGTCCTCGTTGACCAGCGGGCCGAGGTCGGTCCCGTCGTCAAGCCCCGGGCCGACCTTCAGTCCGGCCAGCCGCTCGGCGAACCGGGAGCTGAACTCGTCGGCGACCGCCTCGTGCACGTAGAACCGGTTGGCGGCAGTGCAGGCCTCGCCGCCGTTGCGCATCTTGGCCAGGAACGCCCCCTCGATCGCCGCGTCCAGGTCCGCGTCTTCGAAGATCAGGAACGGCGCGTTGCCGCCGAGTTCCATCGAGCAGTTGGTCACGGTCTGCGCGGCCGTCGCCAGCAGCGACCGGCCCACCTCCGTGGAACCGGTGAAGGACAGCTTGCGGACCCGCGGGTCGGCCAGCATCGCGGCGACCAGCGGGCCGGCCTTCTGCGTGGTGAGCACGTTCACCACCCCGTCCGGGACGCCGGCCTCGCGCAGGATCTCGGCGACGGCGAACGCCGACAGCGGGGTCTCCTTGGCCGGCTTGAGCACGACGGTGCAGCCGGCCGCGAGCGCGGGCCCGATCTTGCGCGTGGCCATGGCGGCCGGGAAGTTCCACGGGGTGACCAGGACGCTGACCCCGACCGGCTGGTGCTGCACCATGATCCGGTTCGCCCCCGACGGCGCGGTGACCAGCGCGCCCTCGTTGCGCACGGCCTCCTCCGCGTACCAGCGGAAGAACTCGGCGGCGTATGTGATCTCCGCCTTCGCGTCCCTGAGCGCCTTGCCGTTCTCGACCACCATCAGCCGGGCCAGCGCGTCGGAGCGCTGGGTCATCAGCTCCCAGGCGCGGCGCAGGCACTCGCCCCGCTGGCGGGGCGGGGTCGCGGCCCAGCGCGGCAGCGCCTCGTGGGCCGCGGTGACCGCGTCCAGGGCGTCCTCGATGCTGGCGCTGGCCACCTCGGCGACGGCGTCCTCGGTGGCCGGGTCGACCACGGACAGCACCCCGGCCCGCCCGCTGGTCCACTGCCCGCCGATCAGCAGCGCCGTCGGCACGTCGATGCCGGTGATGGTGGCTAGGTCAGCGGTCACGTTTCCTCCCTGAGCCGGGGCCGGGCGGCCGGGCGGGGCACGCCTTCGACACTACCTCCGCGGGCGGGCGGCCCTGACTACGCCGGGCTGTCACCGGAGGACTCCTCCGTTTCTCCCGCACCACCGGCCTCGCCCGCCTCGGCGCCCGCGCCGCCCGCCTCCGCCGCGCCGCCCGCCTCCGGCCGGGGGGCCTCGGCGATGGCCTCGGTCTTGCGGCCGCCGATGACCCCGGCCAGCAGGGTCTCCAGGCGAGCCCCGGTGAGCCGCCGGAACGTGCGGTGCGGCCGGCTCCGGTCCAGCAGGGCCACCTCGAGCTGCGCGGCGGAGACTTCCGAGCGGCCCCCACCCGCCTCCCCTTCCCCCTTCATTGGCCCGGCCAGGGCCGTGATCGCGACCGTGAACGCGTCCTCCAGGGTCATCCCCTCGGAGTAGCGCTCCTTGAGCGCCGCGGCGACCTGGTCGGCCTGGCCGCCCATGACCACGAAGCCCCGCTCGTCGGCGACCGAGCCGTCGAAGGTGATCCGGTAGAGCTGGTCGTCGTCCGCGATCTTGCCCACCTCGGCCACCACGATCTCGACCTCGTAGGGCTTCTGGCTGTCGGTGAACAGGGTGCCGAGCAGCTGGGCGTAGTAGTTGGCCAGGCCGCGGGCGGTGACGTCCTGGCGGTCGTACTGGAAGCCGGTGAGGTCGGCGTAGCGGACCCCCGCCTTGCGCAGGGCCTCGAACTCGTTGTACCGGCCCACGGCGGCGAACGCGATCCGGTCGTAGATCTCGCTGAACTTGCGCAGCGCCCGGGACGGGTTCGGCGCGATGAACAGGATCCCCGCGTCGCAGGTGATCACGACGCCGCTGCGGATGCGCGTGATGGCCTTGCGCGCGTAGTCCGCCTTGTCCTTCATCGCCTGCTCGGGCGAGACGTAGAACGGCATCGTCACCGCTGAGGATCCTCACTGTGCTGGTCGGGCTGGGACGGGCTGGGCGGGGCTCGGGCTGGGCGGGCGGGGCTAGGGCTGGCGGGCGGGCTCGGGCTGGGCGGGCGGGGCTGGAGCGGCCTAGCGCGGCGGCAGCGCGCCGCGGGAGCCGGCCGGGCGCAGCGGCGCGGGCGGCCCGTCGGGGTCGGTCATCCGGCTCTCGATGACCGTCTGCGCGTACTGGGCGGCGGCCTCGGCGGTGAGCCGCTCGAAGCCGTCGGCGGTGATCGTGGCCACCACCGGGAAGATGCGCCTGGTCACGTCGGGGCCGCCGGTGGCCGAGTCGTCGTCGGCCGCGTCGTAGAGCGCCTGCATGCAGGCCAGCAGGGCGTCCTGCGCCGACATGCCGTCGGCGTAGAGCTTCTTCAGCGAGCCGCGCGCGAAGACCGAGCCGGACCCGATCGCGTAGAACCGGTGCTCCTCGTACCGGCCGCCGGCCACGTCATAGCTGAAGATCCGGCCGGTCCCGGCGTCCTCGTCGTACCCGCAGAACAGCGGCACCACGACCAGGCCCTGCATCGCGGCGCCGATGTTCCCCCGGACCAGGCTGGCCAGCCGGTTGGCCTTGCCCTCGAGAGACAGGGCGTGGCCCTCGAGCTTCTCGTAGTGCTCCAGCTCGACCTGGAACAGCCGGACCAGCTCGAACCCGACGCCGGCCACGCCGGAGAACCCGATGCCGGAGAACTCGTCGCTGCGGAACACCTTGTCGATGTCACGCTGCATGATCATGTTGCCGGCGGTCGCCCGGCGGTCGCCCGCCATGACCACGCCGCCCTCGCAGGCGGCGGCCACGATCGTGGTGCCGTGGGCCAGGTCCCGTGCCAGCGGGCCCGCCCCGGCGGCGTCCGGCCGCGCGCCGGCCAGGGCCGGCCCGTGGCCCGCGGCAGCAGCTCGGGGGCCGCGGCGGCGAGGAAATCGGTGAACGACGAGGTCCCCGCGCTCAGGAACGCCCCGGGCTGCGGCCGTCCGTGGAAATCAGCGCCCACGCCGATCCTTCCGTTAGTACGCGTCTGCTCGTGATGCGACCCTACTGCCCCGGCCGGTGCCGCGACAGCAGGGCCTTACCTCATTCGCCGCCCTTCTGGACGTAGGACCGGACGAACTCCTCGGCGTTCTCCTCGAGTACCTCGTCGATCTCGTCCAGAATCGCGTCGACGTCGTCGGTGAGCTTGTCCTGCCGCTCCTTGACGTCCTCGGTCCCCTGCGGGGCGGTGTCCTGCTCCTCCTCGCTGCGCCGGGGAGCCTGCCGCTGACCGCCGGTGTCCTTTGCTGTCGCCATGCCGAAACCTCCGTGATCCGCGGGAATCGCCCCGCAGCCTCAACGCTATCCTCGCCCGCGCGCGGTTCGCCCAATCCTGTCATCCGGGATCGGTACCGAACCGGGATCTCGCCGCCCGTCAGCCCTGGCCGGTGAGCGCGGCGACCAGTTCCCCCGCGGTCTCGCAGCGGTCGAGCAGTTCGCCCACGTGGGCCCGGGTGCCACGCAGCGGCTCCAGGGTCGGCACCCGCTGCAGCGACTCCCGGCCCGGGATGTCGAAGATCACCGAGTCCCAGGACGCCGCGGCCACCGAGTCCGGGTACTTGCGCAGGCAGCGGCCGCGGAAGTAGGCGCGGGTGTCGTCCGGCGGGTATTCGATGGCCCGCGTCACGTCCTGCTCGTCCACGAGCCGGCGCATCCGCCCGCGGGCGGCCAGCCGGTTGTACAGGCCGCGTTCGGGGCGGATGTCCGCGTACTGCAGGTCCACCAGCTGCAGCCGCGGGTGGGTCCAGGCCAGGCCGTCCCGGGTCCGGTACCCCTCGAGCACCTCCAGCTTGGCCACCCAGTCCAGCTCCCGCGAGGCCAGCATCGGGTCCTCGCCGAGCCGGGTCAGCACCGACTCCCAGCGGTCCAGCACGTCCCTGGTCATCTCGTCGACGTCGGCGCCGAACCGGTCCTCGGTGTACTTACGGGCCAGGTCCAGGTATTCCAGCTGGAGCTGGACCGCGGTCATCTTCCGGCCGTCGCGCAGCGCCACCAGGTGGCGGCAGGTCGGGTCGTGCGAGATCGCGCGCAGCTCGGCCACCGGGGCCTCGACCGCCAGGTCGGAGCCGAGGAACCGGTCCTCGATCATCGCCAGCACCAGCGCGGTCGTGCCCAGCTTGAGGTAGCTCGAGATCTCGCTCATGTTCGCGTCGCCGATGATCACGTGCAGGCGGCGGTACTTCTCCGGATCGGCGTGCGGCTCGTCCCGGGTGTTGATGATCGGCCGCTTCAGCGTGGTCTCCAGGCCGACCTCGACCTCGAAGAAATCGGCCCGCTGGCTGATCTGGAACCCCTCGTCCCGGCCGTCGGCGCCGCGGCCGACCCGGCCCGCGCCGCAGACCACCTGCCGGGACACGAAGAACGGGGTCAGGTGGCGCACGATGTCGGCGAACGGGGTGGCCCGGCTCATCAGGTAGTTCTCGTGGCAGCCGTACGAGGCGCCCTTATTGTCGGTGTTGTTCTTATAGAGCTGGATCGCGGCCCCGCCGGGCATGGACCCGGCCCGGGACGCCGCCTCGGCCATGACCCGCTCACCCGCTTTATCCCATATCACCGCGTCGAGCGGGTTGGTGCACTCGGGCGCCGAGTACTCGGGGTGGGCGTGATCAACGTAGAGCCGGGCTCCGTTGGTGAGGATCACGTTGGCCAGGCCCAGGTCCTCGTCGGTGAGCTGGGCGGAGTCCGCCGCGTCGCGGGCCAGGTCAAAGCCCCGGGCGTCGCGTAGCGGGTTCTCCTCCTCGAAGTCCCAGCGGGCCCGCCGGGCCCGCGCCGATCTGGCCGCCTGGTAGGCGTTGACGACCTGAGAGGAGGTCACCATCGCGTTTGCGCCCGGCTGACCGGGCACGGAAATGCCGTACTCGGTCTCCGTGCCCATGACCCGCCGCACGCTCATACTTCAGAGCCTAGTGCCGACATACCGCCATCGTGCCCAGGCAGGACCGGGCCCGCACATTCCCGGCCGTACTTACCTGACCCGGCCGCCCGGTTACAGGTACTGCCCGGTGTTGGCCACGGTGTCGATGGACCGGCCCGCCTCGGTGCCGTGCTTGCCGGAAACCAGGGTCCTGATGTAGACGATGCGCTCCCCCTTCTTGCCGGAGATTCGCGCCCAGTCGTCGGGGTTGGTGGTGTTGGGCAGGTCCTCGTTCTCGCTGAACTCGTCCACGCACGCGGCCAACAGGTGGGCGATGCGGATGCCCTTCTGCCTGGTCTCCAGGAACTCCTTGATGGCCATCTTCTTCGCGCGGGCCACGATGTTCTCGATCATCGCCCCGGAGTTGAAGTCCTTGAAGTACAGGACCTCCTTGTCCCCGTTGGCGTAGGTGACCTCGAGGAACCTGTTCTCCTCGGTCTCGCTGTACATGCGCTCAACGACGCGCTGGATCATCTCGTCGACCGTCGCCGCGGCCGAGCCGCCGTGCTCGGCAAGGTCGTCGGGGTGCAGTGGCAGGGCGCCCACCACGTACTTGGAGAAGATGTCCCGGGCCGCCTCGGCGTCCGGCCTCTCGATCTTGATCTTGACGTCCAGCCGGCCGGGCCGCAGGATCGCCGGGTCGATCATGTCCTCGCGGTTCGACGCGCCGATCACGATCACGTTCTCCAGGCCCTCGACGCCGTCGATCTCCGACAGCAGCTGCGGCACGATCGTGTTCTCCACGTCGGACGACACCCCGGAGCCGCGGGTGCGGAAAATCGAGTCCATCTCGTCGAAGAACACGATCACCGGCATGCCCTCGCTGGCCTTCTCCCGGGCCCGCTGGAACACCAGCCGGATGTGCCGCTCGGTCTCGCCGACGTACTTGTTCAGCAGCTCGGGGCCCTTGATGTTCAGGAAGAAGCTCTTGCCCTCCCGGGCCTGGCCGCCCGGACCGGCGGGCACGTCGGCCGCCCCCTCCTGGCTGGCCTGCTCCGCCGTGCGGGCCGCCACCTGCTTGGCCAGCGAGTTCGCCACCGCCTTGGCGATGAGGGTCTTGCCGCAGCCGGGCGGGCCGTACAGCAGCACGCCCTTCGGCGGCTTGAGCTGGTGCTCCTTGAACAGGTCCGCGTGCAGGTAGGGCAGCTCGATCGCGTCGCGGATCTGCTCGATCTGCGGCGCCAGGCCGCCGATCTCCGAGTACGTGATGTCCGGCACTTCCTCCAGGATCAGCTCTTCGACCTCGGCCTTGGGTATCCGCTCGTACACGTAGCCGGACCGCGGCTCGAGCAGCAGCGAGTCGCCGCCGCGCAGCGTGGACCGGCGCAGCGGCTCGGCCAGCCGCACGATCCGCTCCTCGTCGGCGTGGGAGATCACCAGCGCCCGGTCGCCGCCCTCGAGGATTTCCTTGAGCATGACGACCTCGCCGATCGTCTCGTAACCCTGGGCGATGACCACGTTGAGCGCCTCGTTGAGCACGACCTCCTGGCCCGGCCGCAGCTCGCTGAGCTCGACCCCCGGGCTGACGCTGACCCGCATCTTGCGGCCGCCGGTGAACACGTCCGCGCTGCCGTCCTCGCAGGCCTGCAGGAAGATCCCGAAGCCGGACGGCGGCTGCGCCAGCCGGTCGACCTCCTCCTTCAGCGCGACGATCTGGTCCCGTGCCTCGCGCAGGGTTGCGGCGAGCCGTTCGTTCTGGCCGGTGATGCTGCCTAGGTTCGTCTCGGCCTCACGCAGCCGCTCCTCGAGCAGCCTGGTCTGCCGTGGCGATTCCGCCAGCCTGCGGCGCAGAGCGGCGATCTCCTCCTCGAGGAAGGAGATCTGAGTGGTCAGGACCTTGACCTCGTCGTCATACCGTCCGGCGCGAGCGCTGTCGTCGCGAGAGGCCATGCCCCTCACCCCCTCCCGAGAGCCGATTCACTCTTGACCCTACCTATCTGGGAAGCTTCCGTAACCTACGGCGTGCGCCGGCGCGGCTTTCTCCCGTCACGATCAGGAAACACCGGGGCCGCGCTGCTGCTTCCCGGCCCTCCCGGTATCCTCGCCTGACCTGCATCGTCTGTCATCCCGCCCCTTCGCCGGCGTCCTGGTCGGCGTGTGCGCCCTTGGACGGCCGGCGCCGCCGCGGCGGGGACGTTACCCCGTCCGCGAGCCGCCGGGCGGTGACCAGGAACCCGGTGTGCCCCACCATACGGTGCTCGGGGCGGACGGCAAGCCCGTCGACATGCCAGCCGCGCAGCAGCGTTTCCCACGCGGCGGGCTCGTCGAAGCTGCCCTGACCGCGCAGCGCCTCCACGGTGCGCGACAGCTGCGTCGTGGTGGCCACGTAACAGCAGACCAGGCCGCCCGGCCGCAGCGACCGCGCGGAGGCGTCGGCGTACTCCCACGGCGCCAGCATGTCCAGCACGACCCGGTCGAACGTCTCGCCGTCCGGCCGGGCCGCGGCCGCGCCCTCGGCGGGCAGCTCGCCGGTCACCAGCCGCCACGAGGGATGCGGGCCGCCGAAGTACCGCTCCACGTTCGCCCGGGCGATCTCGGCGAAGTCGGCGCGGCGCTCGTAGGACACCAGCAGGCCGCTCTCGCCGACGGCCCGCAGCAGCCAGCAGGACAGCGCGCCCGACCCGGCCCCGGCCTCGATGACCCGGGCGCCGGCGAAGATGTCGGCCTGGGCCAGGATCTGGCCGGCGTCCTTCGGGTAGACCACCGCGGCGCCGCGGGTCATCGACAGCGTGTAGTCAGCCAGCAGCGGGCGCAGCACGACGTACGCGGTGCCGCCGGAAGAGACGATCACGCTGCCCTCCGGCCGGCCGATGATATCGTCGTGCGCCAGCGAGCCGCGGTGGGTGTGGAAGGAGCGCCCGGCTTCGAGCACGACCCGGTGGCGGCGTCCCTTGGGGTCGGTGAGCTGAACCTGGTCGCCCGGGGCGAGCGGGCCGCGCGGCTGGCTGATCACGCTCGAAAGGCTAGCCAATGCGCCCCCGCCCGGAGGCGTTGCGCCCCGGCGGGACGCAGCCTCTGACCCGGCTCACCCCGGCTCAGGTCCCGGCGAAGGCGTGGTCCAGGTCGCTGGTCGCCAGCACGCCGTACACCTGGCCGGACGGCTCGATGAGCAGGTACTCGCTGGCCGGGGAGCGCTGCACGGCCTCGATGAGGTCCATCCCGGCCAGGTCGGCCGACAGCACGATGCCGGGCTCGATGGCGCGCGCGAGCGAGCCGACCTCGATCCACGGCCTGCGCTGCGGCGGGGTGGCCATCACCGCGGTCTCGTTGACAATCGCGATCGGCGTGGCGTCGTGGTCGACGACCACGAGCGCGCGGGCCTGGGCCTCGTCCGCCTGCCGGATCGCCTCGGCCAGCGGCACGTTGCCCGGGATCGCGATGGCCCGCCGCGCGAGCCTGCGGGCTTGCAGGCTGGGCAGCCGGTCGCGCACCTTGGCCACCCGGATCGCCTGCCCGGAGCTGATCCACATGAACACCGCGATGACGGCGAACCACAGCAGGTAGGTGCTGGTCAGGTTCAGCCTGCTGCTGAGCACCGTGAACGGCACGAGCACGAGCAGCACGGCCAGCCCGCGGCCGACCCACGCTGCGGCGATCGTCGCCTGGCCCGGCCGCCCGGTCAGCTTCCATATCCCGGCGCGCAGCATCCGGCCGCCGTCCAGCGGCAGGCCGGGCAGCAGGTTGAACACGCCGACCACGAGGTTGGCCAGGATCAGCTGGTCGATCAGCACGCGCGGGATCCCGCCGAGGTTGAACGCCACGTTCAGCCCCCAGCCGCATCCCGCGAGCGCGAGCGAGGTCAGCGGCCCGACCACGGAGACCGCGAACTCCCGGGCGGGGGTCGGCGGCTCCTGCTCGATCTCGGAGAAGCCGCCGAGCGGGTACAGCAGGATCCGCCGCACCGTCAGCCCGAAGGCCCGGGCCACCACGCAGTGGCTGAGCTCGTGCACGAGCACCGAGGCGTACAGCAGGATGACGAAGGTCGCGGCCACGAGATACCTGACGCCGTCCGGGCGTACCGACGCCGGCAGGCTGCCGGCGTAGAACACGACCACCAGAGCGGCCACCAGGAACCAGTACGGCGAGATGTACACCGGCACGCCGAAGGGCCGCGCGATGACGATGCCATACCGGCCGTTGAGCCTGGCGGCTGGCCGCTGATTCCCCTGCTGCGGGGTCATGCCTGACACACAGTCGATGCTATGTGCTGCGGGGGCCCTCGAGCCGCCGCGCCGCCCAGGAATCGGACGCGCCGGCGAAAGCGCCAAACCCGGCCAACTGTCGGTGTCGTCCCCTAGTCTCCTGAGAGTGGGCAATGAAGCCATCGCGCCATGTACAGGCGGGCCGCAGCCCGGTCCGGACGGACCCGGCGCGGACGCGCACGCCCCGGACGTGCATGGCCCGGATCAGCATGGCGCGGACGCGCACGGCGAGGACGCGCCCAGCGCAGACGCCGGCGTCCGGGCCGGGCCGTCGCTGTCGCCCTCGCGCGCGGGCGACTTCCTGACCTGCCCGCTGCTCTACCGGTTCCGGGTCATCGACCGGCTGCCGGAGCCACCGAGCCCGGCCGCGGCGCGCGGGACGCTGGTGCACGCGGTCCTCGAGCGCCTCTTCGATGAGCCGGCCGGGCTCCGCACGCCGCAGACCGCGCAGGCGATGCTGGCGCCGCAGTGGGAGCGGCTGGTCACCGAGGAACCAGAGCTGGCCGGCCTCTTCGATGACGAGGCGGAGCGCCTGGCCTGGCTCGCCGAGGCTCGCGACATGCTCGACCGTTACTTCACCCTGGAGGACCCCACCCGGCTCGAGCCCAGGCACCGGGAGCACGCGGTGCAGGCGGTCCTCGAGTCCGGGCTGCTGCTACGCGGCTACATCGACCGCCTGGATGTGGCGTCCGGCGGAGAGATCCGGATCGTCGACTACAAGACTGGCACGGCGCCCAAGGAGGAGTACGAGGCCCGGGCGCTGTTCCAGATGAAGTTCTATGCCGTGGTGCTCTGGCTCACCCAGCAGCAGGTGCCGAAGCTGCTGCAGCTCATCTACCTGGGCAACGGCGAGATCGTGCGGTACGCGCCGGACGAGTCCGACCTGCGCGCGACGGTGCGGAAGATCGACGCGCTGTGGCGGGCCATCGAGCGCGCCCGCTCCACCGGCGACTGGCGCCCGCGGCCGAGCCGGCTCTGCGCCTGGTGCGCGCACCAGGCGATCTGCCCGGCCTTCGGCGGCATTCCCCCGCCGCTGCCCGGCCCGGAAACCGGGCTGCCGGGGAAGCTCGCGCCTGCGGGCGTCCCCGCCCAGGGCGGCCCGCCGGCCGCGGCGCCGGCCCAGCCCGTCACCCCGGCCCGCGAGGAGGAGCACGAAGACCGGCCCGCCCGGCCCCAGGTACCCGCGCAGGCCGACGGCCCCGCCGACGTGGTCGTCGAGCCCGCGCGGACCGCCTCTTCATGATCGGGGTGCCTGGGACGCGAATAGCCCGCCTCAGGTACCCAGATAATCGATCGCCGGAGGCGTGGGTGCGCTGGCGGGCTTCCCTGCCCCCTCTGGTCACATCGGCACCAGCGGTCACCGCTACCTGCCGCCGAAGGCCGTCGGCGGCCCGGCTGCGGGCCCAAACTGCTGTGACAACGACAATTACCGCACACACTCCGCGCGCCGGACCGGATGCCGGGCAAGCGAGGGAAACTCCAGCCACAGCTATCCCGCCAGCCCCTGATGCATCCGCCAGGGCGGCCTGGCCAACCTGGCCTGCCGCGCTAGCGGCCGGTGGCCGTCAGGATATGCCGTGGCGGCGCAGGATATCCGCGACGTCGGGATCGAGGCCGTCGTCGTCGGCCCCGCCGCCCTTGGCCCGCTTGGCCGGCTTGGCGGCCTTGGCGGGCTGGCCCGCGCCGACCTGGGCGACCGCGCGGCTGCCCGATCCGGCCGTCACCGGCGCCGCGCCGTCGCCGGCGGCGGCCTGCTGCTTGAGTTCCTTCTTCCGGGCCCGCCTCTTGGCCGACGACAGCAGCGGGATTCCGCCCGAGGTTAGGAAGATCACCGCGGCCAGGCCGAAGAGCACCACGCCGGCCCAGGTCTTGGGTGAGAACACGAACGAGCTGGAGAACTGCACGATCGCCGAGCCGATCCGCCCGACGAGCAGGATCGAGCCGGTGAGATAGAGGGCCAGCGGCAGCAGCGACCACGCGGCGGCCCGGATGCCGCGCCGCAATCCCTTGCGTCGCCAGGTGAACCAGCTCAGCACCAGCCCGGCGCCGGAGAGCCCGACGCAGATGGGAAACCACGCGATGCTGTTCCATGTGTTCATAGCCGCCTCCCTCATGCCGCGGCGCTTCGAGCGCGTTCCGCTGCGAGGCGCGCGGCCAGGCGTGTCTGGCTTTCATCGTCGCACATACGCGGCGCTGCTCTGACCACGGCGGGGCGGCCGGCGCGGAGTCGTCCTCGGCGGGGCGGCCGGCGCGGAGCCGACGACGGCGGGGCGGCCGGCGTGGAGCCATCCGCGCGGTCTTGCCCGCCTGAGTGGCGCTAGCGGCCCGTCGGCCCGGTGATCGCCGTGCCGGCCAGATCGCGCAGCATGGCCAGGTCGACGTGGCTGAGCGAGCCAGAGACCACCCGGCCGGGCCGGGACGGGATCGGCACCAGGCTCGGCACCGCGATCAGCCTGCAGCCCGCGGCCTCGGCCGCGGCGACGCCGTTGGGCGAGTCCTCCAGCGCCACGCAGCGCCGCGGGTCGGCGCCGAGCAGCGCGGCCGCCCGCAGGTACGGCTCGGGGTCGGGCTTGCCGCGGGTCACGTCGTCCGCGCAGACCGTCGCGGTGAACGCGACGCCGAGCCGCAGCAGCACGGCGTCCATGATCGGGCGCTCGGACGAGGTGACCAGGGCGTGCGGGATCCCGGCCGCCTGCACCTCGGCCAGCAGCTCGCCGGCCCCCGGCAGCATGCCCAGGGTCCGCGACATCAGCAGCGCGGTCATTCCCTCGACCAGCCAGCGGCCGACCTGCTCGCGGCTGGCCGGACGGCCGGCCCGGTCCAGCAGGTAGGAAACCGTGCGCGGCAGCGACCCCCCGACCAGCGCGTGCTGGTCGGCCTCGCTCCAGGGTCCCCCCAGCCGCTCCATCACCGTGCACTCGACCTCGAACCAGAGCGGTTCGGAGTCGACGAGCAGCCCGTCCATGTCGAACAGCACCCCCTGCAGCGGCGTGCTGCGGGCGGCTGGGGCGGGTGGCGCGGCCGGCGCCGGCTCCGCGGGCTCGGCGGACTCCACGGGCTCGACCGGCCTAGGTGCTGAAGTAGTTGGCTTCGGGATGATGCGTGATCAGCGCGTCGGTGGACTGCTCCGGCGCCAGCTGGAACTCCTCCGACAGCGTGACCCCGATGCGCTCGGGCGCAAGCAGCCGCATGACCTTGGCCCGGTCCTCCAGATCGGGGCAGGCGGGGTAGCCGAACGCGTACCGGCAGCCCCGGTAGTGCACCTTCAGGATCCCGTCCAGGTCGGCCGGGTCCGCGGCGCCGATGCCCAGCTCGTCCCGGACCCGGCTGTGCCAGTACTCAGCCAGCGCCTCGGCGAGCTGCACGGACAGGCCGTGCAGCTCCAGGTAGTCGCGGTAGGCGTTCTTCGCGAACAGCTCGGCGGTCGCCTGGCTGATCTTCGCCCCGACCGTGACCAGCTGGAAGCCGACCACGTCGGTCTCGCCCGACGCGCGGGACCGGAAGAAGTCGGCCAGGCACAGGTGGCGGTCGTGGCGCTGCCGGGGGAAGGTGAACCGCTCCCGCTCATTCCCGCTGGCGTCCAGCACGACCAGGTCGTCGCCCTCGCTGACCGCCGGGAAGTAGCCGTAGACCACGCCGGCGTCCAGCAGGCCCTCGGTCTGGATGCGGTCCATCCACATCCGCAGCCGCGGTCGCCCCTCGGTCTCGACGAGCTCCGCGTAGGACGGCCCTCCGTCGCCGCGCGACGGCTTGAGGCCCCACTGGCCCATGAACGTGGCCCGCTCGTCCAGGAACGTCGCGTAGTCGGTGAGCTGTATGCCCTTGACGATCCGGTCGCCGAAGAACGGCGCGGCCGGCACCGGGTTGTCCGCCGTCACGGCGGACCGGGCCGGCATGGCCTCCGGCTCGGTGAGCTTCAGCCGCGATCCCGTCCGCACCTGGCGCTGCCGCAGCGCCGGCAGCTGCGCGCCGTCCTCTCCGCGCTTGACCGCCATGAACGCGTCCATCAGGCGCAGCCCCTCGAACGCATCGCGTGCGTAGCGGACCTGGCCCTCGAACAGGCTGGCCAGGTCCTGCTCCACGTATGCCCGGGTCAGCGCGGCCCCGCCGAGCAGCACCGGCCAGCGCTCCGCCAGGTGGCGCGAGTTCAGCTCGGCCAGGTTGTCCCGCATCACCACGGTGGACTTGACCAGCAGGCCGGACATGCCGATCACGTCGGCCCCGCTGGAGTCCGCCGCCTCCAGGATCGCGGAGATCGGCTGCTTGATGCCGATGTTGACCACGTCGTAGCCGTTGTTCGACAGGATGATGTCGACCAGGTTCTTGCCGATGTCGTGGACGTCGCCCTTGACCGTGGCCAGCACGATCCGGCCCTTGCCGGCCTCGCCGGACTGCTCCATGTGCGGTTCCAGGTAGCCGACCGCCGCCTTCATCACCTCGGCCGACTGCAGCACGAACGGCAGCTGCATCTGGCCCGACCCGAACAGCTCGCCGACGGTCTTCATCCCGTCCAGCAGGACCTCGTTGACGATCTCCAGCGCGGGACGCTCGGCCAGGCCCTCGTCCAGGTCGGCCTCGAGCCCGACCCTCTCGCCGTCGATGATCCGCCGCTTCAGCCGCTCCCACAGCGGCAGCCCGGCCAGCTCGGCGGCGCGGCTGGCCTTGACCGCGGCGGCGTCGACGCCCTCGAACAGCTCCAGCAGCCGGGTCAGCGGGTCGTACCCATCCCGCCGCCGGTCGTAGACCAGGTCGAGCGCGGCCTGCAGCTGCTCCTCGGATATCCGGGAGATCGGCATGATCCGGGACGCGTGCACGATCGCCGAGTCGAGCCCGGCCCGCACGCACTCGGCCAGGAACACCGAGTTCAGTACCGCGCGGGCCGCGGGATTCAGGCCGAACGAGACGTTGGACACCCCGAGCGTGGTCTGCACGTCCGGGTAGCGCCGCTTCAGCTCGGCGATGGCCTCGATGGTCTCGATCGCGTCGCGCCTGGTCTCCTCCTGCCCGGTGGCGATGGGGAAGGTGAGGCAGTCGACGATGATGTCGGACCGCCGCATCCCCCAGTTGCCGGTCAGGTCCTCGATCAGGCGGGTCGCCACCGCGAGCTTCCACTCGGCGGTCCTGGCCTGGCCCTGCTCGTCGATGGTGAGCGCCACCACCGCCGCGCCGTGCTCCCGCACCAGCGGCATGACCCGGGCGATCCGCGCCTCCGGCCCGTCACCGTCCTCGTAGTTGACCGAGTTCACCACCGCGCGCCCGCCGAGCAGCTCCAGGCCGGCCTTGATCACCTCGGGCTCGGTGGAGTCGAGCACCAGCGGCAGCGTCGCGGCCGTAGCCAGCCGCCCGGCCACCTGCCGCATGTCGCTGACGCCGTCCCGGCCGACGTAGTCCACGCACACGTCGAGCAGGTGGGCGCCGTCCCGGGTCTGCGCGCGCGCGATCTCCACGCAGTCGTCGAAGCGCTCGCCGACCATGGCCTCGCGGAACGCCTTGGACCCGTTGGCGTTGGTGCGCTCCCCGATGGCCAGGAACGCGGTGTCCTGGCGGAACGGCACGTGCTGGTAGAGAGAGGCCACGCCGGGCTCGAGCCGCGGCTCGCGGGCAGTGAGCGGCCGGCCGTGCAGCCGCCGGACCACCTCGGCCATGTGCTCGGGCGTCGTGCCGCAGCACCCGCCCGCCAGGGCCAGGCCGAACTCGGTCGCGAATGCCTCGTGAGCTTGGGCGAGCTGGACCGGGGTCACCGGGTAGTACGCGCCGTCGGCGGTCAGTTCGGGCAGGCCGGCGTTCGGCATGCACGACAGCGGCAGCGGCGAGTGAGCCGCGAGGTAGCGCAGGTGCTCGCTCATCTCGGCGGGCCCGGTCGCGCAGTTCAGGCCGATGAGGTCGATGCCGAGCGGCTCGAGCGCGGTGAGCGCGGCGCCGATTTCCGAGCCGAGCAGCATCGCCCCGGTGGTCTCGATCGTGACCTGAGCGATCAGCAGGAAGTCGGCGTCGGTGCCGGCGGTCACGGCCGCGATCGCCCGCCTGGCCCCGATGATGGCGGCCTTGGCCTGCAGCAGGTCCTGGCAGGTCTCCACGATCAGCGCGTCGGCGCCGCCGCGCAGCAGGCCGGCCGCGCAGGCCTGGTAGGTGTCGCGCAGCTCGGCGAACGTCACGTGGCCGAGCGTGGGCAGCTTCGTGCCCGGCCCGATGGAGCCGAGCACCCAGCGGGGCCGGTCGCGGGCCGACCAGTCGTCGACGGCCCGCCGGGCCAGGCGCGCCCCGGCCTCGGCCAGTTCCTCGATCCGGTGGGCGATGTCGTATTCACCGAGGTTGCCGAGGTTGGCGCCGAAGGTGTTGGTAGACAGGCAGTCCACCCCGGCCGCGAGGTAGCCATCGTGGATGGACCGGACGATGTCCGGGCGGGTGACGTTGAGGACCTCGTTGCAGCCCTCGTGCCCGTCGAAGTCATCGAGCGTGGTCGGGGTGGACTGCAGCATGGAGCCCATCGCCCCGTCGGCGATCACCACGCGCTCGGCGATCGCCGAGCGCAGGCTCGCGCTGGTGCGGGCCAGCGCCGTATCCTCCCCGCCGGGAGGCTGGTTGTCGAAGGTCATAGTCCGCCAATTCTAAGTGCCCGCCCTGGCCGGCCTGGGCCGGATGCCAGGCGCGGCCGCGGGCAAGGCACGGCGCTACCTGCCGGCCACGTTACGCGGCGATCATGGTCATGCACGTAATCTGGAGCACAGGAAACCCGGGAGGTGGTCCCAGATCGAGCTCGACGGCATCGGAAAGCTCACCTCGCCTGCGGTGATTGCGGCCTTCGAGGGCTGGAACGATGCTGGCGAGGCCGCCAGCGGGGTGATCAGCCACCTCGCCGCCGAGTGGCAGCCCGTCCCCGTCGGTGCCATCGATCCCGAAGATTTCTATGACTTTCAGGTCACCCGCCCCGTCATGGAGGTGTCCGACGGGCGGACCGACCGGCTGGTCTGGCCGACCACCCGGCTGACCCTGGCCCGGCCGGAGGGCATCGACCGCGACCTGATCCTGCTGCACGGCATCGAGCCGAACATGCGCTGGCGCGGGTTCACCGACGAGCTGGTCGCCGCCTTTACCGAACTCGGGGCGGATCTGGTGATCCTTTTGGGCGCGCTGCTGGCCGACTCGCCGCATACCCGGCCGGTGCCGGTCAGCGCCGCGGTCTCCGACGCCACGCTGTCGGCTCGGCTGCACGTGGACCCGGTCGATTACAAGGGCCCCACCGGGATCGTGGGCGTCTTGCAGCACGCCTGCATCGCGGCCAAGGTCCCCTCGGTCTCGCTATGGGCCGCCGTGCCGCACTACGTGGCCCAGCCGCCCAGCCCCAAGGCCACGCTGGCGCTGCTGCGCGGGGTCGAGGACATCCTCGACGTGACGCTGCCGCTGGCCGACCTGCCCGACGACGCGCGAGCGTGGGAACGAGGCGTGGACGAGCTGGCCGACCAGGACACCGAGGTTGCGGAGTACGTGCGGACGCTGGAGGAGGCCAGGGACGCGACGGACCTGCCCGAGGCCAGCGGGGACGCGATCGCCCGGGAGTTCGAGCGGTACCTGCGGCGGCGCGGCGACCGCGGGGAGCACGGCGGCCGCTGACACCGCCCGGCCGGGCCGCCGCGGGACGAAGCGGCGGCCGCTGACGCCGCCGCGAGACGGCACAACGCTGTAGTGCCCGGCCAGCGCTGGCCCCGGCGGCGCGCCGGTTGAACGGCACAACGCCGTAGTGCCCGGCCAGCGCTTTCCCGGCGGCGCGCCGGTCGAATGGCCGGCATTGCGCCGGTCCGGCGGCCGATGAAAGGCCTCAGGGCCTTTCGATCGATCTTTCTTTCTGGGAGCGTTATGTCGCGGCTGAGAGGAGACGTGATGGCCGCGACGGTGATGTTTGTGCACGGCCCTTGGGTCACCAGTTCGTGCTGGGATGGATTCCGCGACTTCTTTGAGGACCGCGGCGTCGCGACCATCGCGCCCGGGTGGCCGGGGAAGGGCCGGACCGTGGAGGAGATCCGGGCCGACCCGTCGCCGCTGGCCGGGCTGGGCGCCCGGCAGATCATCGAGCACTACGCGGCGGCGATCGAGGCCCTGCCGCAGCCGCCCGCGCTGATCGGTCACTCGTTCGGCGGCCTGTTCGTCCAGGTATTACTGGCCCGGGGGCTCGGATCGGCCGGGATCGCGATCGGCTCGGCGCCGCCCAAGGGGATCGTGGCCTGGCAGCCGACCACGCTCAGGTCGCTGGGCAGCGTGCTGGCGAACCCCGGCAACCGGGGCCGGGTGGTGCACTGGACCTACGGGCGGTTCCGGTGGGCGGTCGCGCACACACTGCCCGAGAAGGCGGCCAAGGCGGCCTATGAGCGCCATATCACCCCGGAGACCGGGCGCGTCTTCTTTCAGGGGTTAATGTCATTTGTTGACCGCGCCAGCCCCTTTGCCATTGATTTTGAACGCGCGGAACGCGCGCCGCTGCTGCTGATCGCGGGCGGAAAGGACCGGCTGGCGCCCGCCTCGGTCAGCCGGGCCAACTATCGCCGGTATGCCATGTCGCCGGGCATTACCGATTTCAAGGAGTTTGCCGGGCGCAGTCACTGGATCATCGCCCAGGACGGCTGGGAAGAGGTGGCCGAGCATGCCTGCTACTGGCTGACCCGGCACGGGGCGGTGTGACTACACCGGCGGCCAGGGCACGGCGGGCCAATCGTCCGGCGGGAACGGGTGGATCCGGTGCTGGAGCAGCAACTCGACGCGCTGCCGGGTGGCCTCCACCTCAGCCGGGGACAGCCACCGGCCCAGTTCGGTGCACAGGTCGCCGCCGGCCAGCGCCTGCTGCAGCCGGCGTAGCGCCGCGACGGCGGTCCTCGGCAGGCTGCGGCCCCGCCACTGCCATAGCACCGTGCGCAGCTTGTAGTCCTCGCCGAAGCAGACCCCATGGTCGCAGCCGTAGAGCCTGCCCTGCCGGTCGGGCAGCAGGTGGCCGATCTTGCGGTCGGCGTTGTTCACGACCGCGTCGAACACGGCCATCTCCCGCAGCGCCGGATGGTCCTGGCTGCGGGCCAGCGCGATGACGTCCACGGTCTCGTCCGACTCGATCCACAGCTGGCACATGCCGGGGCCGAACGGGCCGTCGCGATACACGGTCGGCGGAACCAGGTGCCACCCGGCCGCCGTGGACACCAGGTAGGCGGAGACCTCGCGGCCGGCCAGGCTGCCGGCCGGGAAGTCCCACAGCGGGCGCTCGCCGGCCACGGGCTTGTACACGCAGGCCGCTTCCCGGCCTTCGCGGCGCACCGTGCAGTAGAGCGTCGCGTTAGACGCGACCACGAGCCTGCCCTCCACCTCCAGGGCGCCGTTGGCCAGCAGGCCGAGCGCATCCGCGTCGCGGCCGACGGGGGCCGGGCCCGATCCGTCCTGGCCGGCCGGCGGGCCGGGCGGGACCCCGGCGGGCGGGACCGCGGCGCGCCGCTGCCGCTGGCCGCGGCTGCGGCGCGTCGGTTCAGGCATTGCTGACCCGGTGCCCGTTCTGCCGGGGGCAGACGTGCCCGGAGGCGTCGAGCGGCAGCCCGCACAGCGGGCAGGGCGGCCGCCCCTGGCTGACCAGCTGCAGGGCCCGCTGCGTGAACGCGCGGGCCGCCCCGGCCGTTATCCGCACTCTCAGCACCCCCGGGCCATCCTCGGGCACGTCGTCGGACAGGTACTCGACGGGCGTCTCCGATTCTTCCTGGGCCTCGATCACCACGCGCTCGCTCTCAGCGTCCCACGCCAGGGCGATGACGCCCACCCGGAACTCTTCCAGCAGCGGCAGGTCGAGCGGGCCGTCGTCGGCGAGGCTGGCCGGCGCCATGGCCGGCACCGACGACTTGCCTCCGCTGTTGCGCAGCTCGTCGTCGAGCAGCTCGTCCAGGCGCTCGGCCAGCCGGCTCACCTGAACCTTCTCCAAGGCCACGCTGGTGACCCGGCCGCTGCCGCTGGCCTGGAGGTAGAACGTGCGCTCCCCCGGTTGCCCGACCGTACCGGCGACGAATCTCTCCGGGGGGTCGTAGGTAAAGACCGCCATGACCCTATCCTCCTGCTCCGCCGCCGACGGTCGCGTCGGCCTCGCGGCGTGCTGTGGCCCGTGACCGCGTCGGCTCGGGCTTCTTCAGGCTGGCAACTACCCCGCCGGTGTCGTTCATCCGCAGCAGGAACGGGCGCAGCGGCGTGTACCGGATCACGGTGAGCGAGCACGGGTCGACCTGGATCCGCTGCAGCATGTCGATGTGCATGCCGAGGCTGTCCGCGATGACCGACTTGATCACGTCCCCGTGCGAGCAGATCAGGTAGACGGCGCCGGCCCCGAGCCGCTGGTTCCAGTCCTGGACCGCGCTGACCGCGCGATGCTGCATGTCCAGAATGGACTCGCCGTCCTCGCCCGGAAACCGGGCGGCGCCCGGGTGCGCTTGGACGACGCGCCACAGCGGCTCCCGGACCAGCCGTTTCAGCGGCTGGCCGGTCCAGTCACCGTAGTGGCACTCGCCGAGCCGCTCGTCCTCCGCCACCGCGGGCCTGCCCTCGCCGGTGGCGGCGATCGCGTCCGCGGTCTGCCGGCACCGCTCGAGCGGGCTGCTGATGATCGCGTCCAGCGGGAGTGGCGCGAGCCTGGCCGCCAGGGCCTCGGCCTGCTGCCGGCCCCGGTCATCCAGCGGGATGCCCGGCGTCCAGCCGGTCAGGACGTTGCCGGTGGTCGCGGTCAGGCCGTGGCGTACCAGGAGGACGAGGGTCACGCCCCAAATCTACGGGGTGACGGGGGTGACGGTGCCGCTGGCGGGCCTGGTGCGCTCGGTGACAACCATCGTCAGCGCGCCGAACATGACCCGGTCTCCGGCGCGCAGCGGCACCGGCTCGGTGACCCGCCAGCCGTTCAGCCGGGTGCCGTTCGTCGACCCCGTGTCGGTCAGCAGCCAGCCCCCGCCCTCGTCTGCGCCGCGGCCACCAGATGCCCGCATACCCAGCAGTATCCGGCCCGGCCGGGCCGGGCACAACCCGCCGCCGCTACGGGGCCGGGGCCCCGGCGGCGACTGACTCCGCCGCGCCGGCCGGGTTCTGCAGCGGGAAGTGGCAGGCGGCCAGGTGCCCGGTGCCGGGGAACGGCCGCAGCGGCGGCTCGACCTCGGCGCAGATCTCCTCGGCCAGCGGGCACCGGGTCCGGAACCGGCAGCCGGTCGGCGGATGGATCGCGCTGGGCAGCTCGCCCGAGATGCCGGCCTTGACCTTGGCCTGCTCGGCCTCGGGGTCGGCGACCGGCGCCGAGTCGAGCAGCCCCTTGGTGTAGGGGTGCGCGGGCCGCAGGTAGACCTCGTCGGCGGGCCCGATCTCGACCAGCTTGCCCAGGTACATGACGCCGATCTGGCTGGACACGTAGCGCACCACGGCGAGGTCGTGAGAGATGAACAGGTAGGTGAGGCCGAGCTCGCGCTGCAGGTCGCTCATCATGTTGAGGATCTGGGCCTGGATCGACACGTCGAGGGCGGAGACCGGCTCGTCGGCCACGATCAGCTTGGGTGACAGCATCAGCGCGCGGGCGAAGCCGAGCCGCTGGCGCTGGCCGCCGGAGAACTCGTGCGGGTACCGCTCGGTCGACGTGCGCGGCAGCCCGACGTGGTCTAGCATCTCCGCCACCCGCTGGTTCCGCTCGGTGCGCGAGCCGATGTGCTGCACGGTGAGCGGCTCCAGCAGGACCGCGCCGGCCCGCATCCGCGGGTCGAGAGACGCATAGGCGTCCTGGAACATCAGCTGGATGTCCAGGCGCTCCCGCCGGTACGCGCGGCCGCTGCTCTTCGCGAGGTCCCGGTCCTGGAAGTTGATCGCCCCGCTGGTCGGCTTCTCCAGGCCGACGACCAGCCTGCCGATCGTCGTCTTGCCGCAGCCGGACTCCCCGACCAGGCCGAGGGTGTGGCCGGCCCGGATCGTGAAGCTCACGTCGGCGACCGCGCTGACCCAGCCGACCCGCCGCTGCATGACGGCTCCCTTGGTCACCGGGAAGTTCTTGACCAGGTGCTCGACGCTCAGCAGCACCGGGGCGGTGTCGCCGTCGAGCGTGGCGAGCTCGGGCTGGGGGGGGCCACGTGCTCGACGCGCGTCACGCTGCGGCTGAATTCGGCGGTGCCTACCGGGTGGAAGCAGGCGAACTGGTGACCGGCCACCTCCCCGCCCAGGACCGGTTCCTCCTCCCGGCACCGGTCGGTCACGTACCGGCAGCGCGCGGCGAACCGGCAGCCCGCCGGCGGGTTCACCAGGTCGGGCGGTATCCCGGGAATCGAGTACAGCCGCTCCTTGGATTCCGCGGCCTTGTCCGGCAGGGACTGGAACAGCGCCTCAGTGTAGGGGTGCCGCGGGTTGGCGAACAGCGTCCCGGTGTCGGTGATCTCAGCGATCTTGCCCGCGTACATCACCGCGACCCGGTCGGCGCGCCCGGCGATCACCCCCAGGTCGTGGGTGACCAGGATGACCGACATGCCCAGCCGGAGCCGCAGGTCGTCGATCAGCTCCAGGATCTGCTTCTGGATCGTCACGTCCAGGGCGGTGGTGGGCTCGTCGGCGATGAGCAGCTTCGGCTCGCAGGCCAGCGCCATCGCGATCATCACGCGCTGGCGCATCCCGCCGGAGAACTGGTGCGGGTACTCGCCAATGCGCTCCTTGGCCTGCGGCATCCCGACCAGGTTGAGCACCTCGGCGGCCCGGTCCAGGGCCTGCTCGTTGTTGACGCCGCGGTGCAGCTTGACCGTCTCCGCGATCTGCTTGCCCACCGTCATCGTCGGGTTCAGCGAGGTCAGCGGGTCCTGGAAGATCATGCCGATCTCGTTGCCGCGGACCTGGCGCATGTCCTCGTCGGAGAGCGAGCTGATCTCCGCGCCGCCGAGCCTGATGCTGCCGCCGACGATGGACCCGCCGGTCGGGAGCAGGTTCATGATCGACAGCGCGGTCATCGTCTTGCCGCATCCCGACTCGCCCACGATGCCGAGGGTCTCCCCCGGCTCCACGTGCAGCGACACCCCGTCGACCGCGTGCACGATCCCGTGCTTCAGCCGGATCTCGGTGTGCAGGTCGGTGATCTCAAGTAGCGGCGCCACCAGGTCTCTCCCCCTTACCGGCGCTGCAGCCGGGTCTCGAACGAGTCGCGGAGCGCGTCGCCGATGAAGTTGAAGCAGATGCAGGTCAGGATGATCGCGATGCCCGGCGGGTAGATCAGCCACCAGTAGTTCGTGCCGGACTGTATGTAGGTCAGTCCGCCGGACAGCATGTCCCCCCAGTCGGTC
Organism: uncultured Actinomycetota bacterium; assembly: GCA_963749145.1. GTDB lineage: Bacteria > Actinomycetota > Actinomycetes > Streptosporangiales > Streptosporangiaceae > JASHPR01. The sequence continues at coordinate 932,146 of CAVVLN010000001.1, forward strand.
GCGGGCGGCTGGACGCCGAGGCCGAGGAAGCCCAGGCCGGCCAGGATGATGATCGAGTCCGCGATCGCGAACGTGGTCTGCACGATGATCGTGCCGATCGCGTTCGGGATGATATGCCGCACGACCGCGCGGGACCTGCCTCCGCCGATGACCTTGACCGCCTGCACGTACTCCCGGGTGCGCAGCGAGAGCGTCTCGCCGCGCACCAGCCGGGCCACGCCCAGCCAGTAGAACACGGCGATGATGAAGATCATGATCAGCGTGTCCGGGTGGAAGATCACCGACAGGATGATGACCACCATGATGTAGGGGATGGACAGCCCTGCGTCGACGATGCGCATCAGGATCGCGTCGACCGGGCCGCCGACGAATCCGGAGAAGGCCCCGTAGAGGCTGCCGATGAAGACCGCCACGATGGCGGCGGCGAACCCGACCTCCAGGGAGGTCTGGCCGCCGATCATCAGCCGGCCGAGCTGGTCGTAGCCGACGTTGTCGCAGCCGAGCGGGTGCGCGGAGCCAGGCGGGCACAGCGCATTGGTCAGGTTCGTGTTCACCTGGTTGGTGTGGTAGATGTGCGGTCCGACGAAGCAGAACAGCACGATGAACACGAGCAAGCCGAGGCTGGCCAGCGCGAGCTTGTTCTCCGCGAACACCTCCCAGCCGCGGCGCAGCAGGCTGCGCGGCTTCGCGGCCGCGAGCTCCCCCCCAGTGGCCTCGGGGCCTTCCGGAGGCAGGATCGGGGTCTCTACCTCGCGGGGATCCGCGCCCGGCATGATGGCCATCAGTTGTACCTCACCCTCGGGTCGAGCACCGCGTAGCTCACGTCGGCCAGCAGGTTCCCCAGGATCGTCGCCAGCGTGGCGATGAGCGTGAACCCGAGCAGGACCTGGTAGTCAACGTTGAGCGCGGCGTTGTAGAACGCGAGCCCCATGCCGGGATAGTTGAACACCACCTCGATGAAGATCGCGCCGGCGACGAGCGTGGGCAGCGAGAGGCCGAGCAGGGTGACGATCGACATCAGCGAGTTGCGGAACACGTGCCCCCACAGCACCCGCCGCTCGCTGGCGCCCTTGGCCCGCGCGGTGCGGACGTAGTCCTGCACCAGGTTGTCCATCACCGACGAGCGCATGTACCGGCTCCACAGCGCGTACAGCACGAACGAGTACGCGGCCACCGGCAGCACCAGCGCCCTGGGCTGGGACAGGATCTGGGCCACCGTGGTGCCCTGCGGGGCGAACGGCGGGAACAGGTGAATGTCGATGGAGAACCACTCGACTAGGAGTATGCCGACGAAGAACGTGGGGGTGGCGTACCCGAGGAACGAGATCCCGGTCAGGATGTAGTCGCCGGTGGTGTAGCGCTTCACTGCCTGGTAGAGGCCGAGCGGGATGCCGAACAGCAGCGAGACCACGGTGCCGAGGAGAACCAGGATGATCGTCTTCGGCAGGTCCTGGGCGATCAGGCTGGTGACCGACTGGTTGAGCTTGGTCGAGTAGCCGAGGTTGCCGTGCAGCAGCTGCCCGACCCACTTGACGTACTGCACGTAGAACGGCTTGTCGAAGCCGTACAGGTTGTTGTAGTAGGCGACCTGCTGCGGGGTCGCCCGCGGGCCGAGCAGCGCCCGGATCGGCCCGCCCGGGAACAGGTGCACGAGGAACAGCGTGAACACGGTCACCAGGAGCACGACCAGGAGGGCCTGGAGGGTCCGGCGGATCAGGAATCCGGTCATCGCGCCACCGTCCCGCCTGCGGGCCGGTCACCGTCCGCGCCGCGCCATGGTGTCATGAGTTCCTCCCGTTCCGGCCAGCTTCTCACTGCCGCATGCCATTCCGCCAGTGGCCGCCGGCCCGCCCGCAGGACGCGGGCGGGACGGCGGCCAAGGCCTCCTACTACTGCCTTACTACTTCCCGCCTACTTGGTGAAGTACCAGTACTCGGGAAGCAGGGTGTAGAGCGAGTTGAAGGTGACGCCGTGCAGGTTGCTGCTGACCGCCTGGATGCTGTACGGGTTCGGATTCCAGATGAACGGCAGCTGCTGCGCCCCGAAAGTGGCGTACTGATCGAAGACGGACAGGCTGTTGCTGGTGTGCGTCGCGGTGATCAGCTTGTCCATCGTGGGGTCGGAGTAGTTGCCGGAGTTCGACCCCGCGCCGGTCGCGAACAGCGGCTCGCCGGTCGGCTCGAAGCCCGGGCCGTCGAAGTTCCAGCCGCCGAAGGCGAACACCTGGATGTCGCACTTCGAACTCATCGGCGAGCACGGCGCGCTCTGGCCGATGATCGAGGTGAACGTCTCCCCGACCAGGTTGATGTCGATGCCGGCCTGGCCGGCATCGGACTTGTAGGTCTCCCACATCGCCGTGACCGCGGCCTGGCCGGTCGCGTAGACGAACGTGAACTTCGCCTGCTGGCCCTTGGTGATGCCGGCGCCGCACTTGGCCGGGTCCTGGCAGGTCATCACGCCGCCCACCTCGGACCAGCCGTGGCTCTCCAGCGTCGACTTCGCCTTGGCGATGTTGAACGGGTACGGGCCCTGGCTGCTGTTCTCGGTCTGGATGGAAGGTATCCACTGGTTCCCGGGCGGCGTGTTCGGGGCCGGCCCCGAGGTCGGGATGCTGTATCCGCGGTAGATCGCCTTGTCGATGCCGAGCTGGTCCATGGACTCCTGCAGGGCCTGCCGCATGTAGAGCTGCCGGGCCATGTAGCCCACCGTCGGGTTGTTGAAGTTGGGCTGGGCGTAGTAGATGCCGAACGAGTAGAAGGGCTGCAGGTTGTAGCCGCTGCCCACCGGGTTGGTCGCCGGCACGGCCGAGTTCGCCGGCTTCGGCGGCAGGTCCGCCGGGGGGACGTAGCCGATGGTGACCTGCCCGGCCTTCAGCGCGGTGTACTCGGTCGCGTCGTCGGTGTACGGCACCAGCTTGAATGCCGACAGCTGCGGCTTCGGGCTGCCGGAGTACGCCGTGTTCGGCACGAACGTGACGTTGCCGGTCGTGCTGTAGTAGGAGAGCTTCCACGGGCCGTCCACCACCGACCAGAGCGGGCTGGTCGCGTAGGTCGAGGAGATCTTCGACTGGGCGGTCAGGAACGTGTAGACCGCCTTGCACTTCGCCCAGCCGTCGGCCGCGGTGTCGGTGGTGCAGCCGCCGCTGCCCGGCTTCGCGCCCAGGCTGGTGACGTCCCAGGACAGCGGCATCGGGTTGAGCTCGGCCAGCTGGTTGTAGGTGTACCAGATGCTGGAGTAGGGCTTGTTGAGCTGCAGCGTGAGCGTGTTCCCGCTGGCCGAGGCGGACGTCACGTTGTCCGGCAGCAGGCCGGGCGAGTAGGCGTACCAGTTCGCCTTCTCGGCGAACGCCATGTTCAGGAAGAAGAGCACGGAGTCGGCGTTGACGGGCTCGCCGTTGCTCCACTTCCAGCCCTTCATGGTGACGCTGACCGTCTTGCCGCCGTTGGAGTACACCGGCGGGTTGGCGGGCGACAGCGGGTAGTTGATGGCCACCGAGGTGTTGGTGTTGTTGCCGAACATGTACAGCGGCCGGTACATCAGCCACTGGAACTGCTCGTCGTTGTACACGCTGGCGCTGGTGATCGCGTAGAACGGGAAGATAAAGGTGTCCGTGGTGCCCGGCGGCAGCGCGAACGTCGCCGTCCCGCCCTTCACCGCCGTGCCGCTCGAGGAAGTACTCGGGCTGGTGCTGCTGGAACTGCAGCCCGCCGCCACCACCGCGACCGCGGCCACCCCGGCCGCCGCCGCGAGGCGCAGCTTACGTCTCCATAGGTTCATGTGTGCTCCTTCGTTGTCGCGCGTGCGCGCGCGTGATGCCATGCCGGTTCCTGCCCAGGCGCTCCGTTTACCCGTTCGCGCGCGGGCCAACCCGCAACATCCAAGGTCGTTCGGGCCCGCCGCTGCGAGCCGCTGCGGTCGGCTTCGCGTGACCTTGACCGTGTCACCCGCTCGCCGCCTCTCTGCCAGCCCGCCCCGGCGTGTCGATCCGCGCCCCGGCATGGCTGCCGCGCGCCAACGACACCTTTGTCCCGGCTACGGTTCGCTCCGAGCGTAGTTTCACTGATCAGCTAGATTCCAGCAGTAAATGTCACAACTTCCTATCGATGTCGTCGCAGGCCATAGCTGGTCCTGTCGGCCACCACGTCGGTGTTACCCGGTTACTACGAATAGGGCAAACGTTCCTCCGGCGAGCACGCCGTGCGCTAGAGCGGCCCGGCCGCCCGAAAACCTGATGCGCAGCCCGGGCCGACGTGCCAGACTCCGCCGCCCATGGCCCCGCACGACCACGCTTGGCGGCCGGCCCGCCCGCCCGGGCCCCGGTCAGCCGCCGATCGCGTGCGCGCCGCCGTCCACGTGCACGATCTCGCCGGTCGTGGCCGGGAACCAGTCGGACAGCAGCGCCACGCAGCCGCGCGGCGGGCTCGGGGTCGGACAGGTTCCAGCCCAGCGGGGCGCGCTTCTCCCACAGCCCCCGGAAGTCGTCGAAGCCCGGGATGCTCCGGGCGGCCATGGTCCGCAGCGGCCCGGCCGAGACCAGGTTCACCCGGATCCCCCGCGGGCCGAGGTCGCGGGCCAGGTAGCGCGCGCAGGACTCCAGGCCGGCCTTGGCCACGCCCATCCAGTCGTAGCCCGGCCAGGCCACCCGGGCATCGAAGTCCATGCCCACGATCGAGCCCCCGCTGCTCATCAGCGGCAGCGCCGCCACGGCCAGCGCCTTGAGCGAGTAGGTGGAGGTGTGCAGCGCGATGGCCACGTCCTCCCAGGGCGTCTGCAGGAAGTTGCCGCCCAGGGCCGACTGCGGCGCGTTGCCGATGCTGTGCACGACACCGTCGAGGCCGTCGACGTGCTCCGCGACCCGGCTGGCCAGCGAGCCGAGCTGGCCCGGGTCGGTCACGTCCAGCTCCAGGACCGGCGGCGGGTCGGGCAGCCGCCGGGCGATCCGCTCGACCAGCGTCAGCCGCCCGTAGCCGGTCAGCACCACGGTCGCGCCCTCCTGCTGTGCGATCCGTGCCACGTGAAAGGCGATCGAGGCGTCGGTGAGGACGCCGGTCACCAGGATCCGCTTGCCGTCCAGAATGCCCATCGCGCTGCCTTTCCCGCTGGCCTGCCGGTCAGTGACCCATGCCCAGGCCGCCGTCGACCGGGATGACCGCCCCGGTGATGTACCCGGCGTCGGCCGAGGCCAGGAACGCCACCGCCGCCGCCACCTCGTCCGCCGACGCGAGGCGGCCGAGCGGCACGCCGGCCAGGATCGCCGCCTTCCGGTCCTCGGGCAGCGCCGCGGTCATGTCGGTGTCCACGAACCCGGGCGCGACCACGTTGACCGTGATCGACCGGCTGGCCAGCTCGCGGGCCAGCGACCGGGCCAGCCCGACCAGGCCCGCCTTGGACGCCGCGTAGTTGGCCTGGCCGCCCGAGCCGAGCAGGCCCACCACCGAGGAGATGAACACGATCCGCCCGCGCCGCATCCGGATCATGCCGCGGACCGCCCGCTTGGCCACCCGGTAGGCGCCGGTCAGGTTGGTGTCCAGCACCGCCGCGAAGTCGTCCTCGCTCATCAGCGCGAGCAGCTGGTCGCGGGTGATCCCGGCGTTGGCCACCAGCACCTCGACCGGCCCGTGCGCGGCCTCAGCCGCCGTGAAGGCCTCGTCCACGGCGGCGGCGTCGGTCACGTCGCACCGGGCCACGGTCAGCCCCTCGATCGGCTCGCCGGAGCGGGAGGTGACGGTGACCTTGTCCCCGCCGTCCGCCAGCCGCCGGGCGATGGCCAGCCCGATGCCGCGGTTCCCGCCGGTGACGAGGACGGATCGGCTCATCTCAGGGACCTCCGGCTGCCTGGATCGCGGACTGCGATGCTCAGGATAGATTGGCCTGCCGTGGCCCATACCGCAGACCAGGCATCCGCGCCGATCGACGAGGAGTTCACCGCCTACCCGCTGCGGCGGCTGGCCGGCGCCGCGCTGCAGCGGGCCGCCGAGCTCGGTGCCGAGCACGCCGACTTCCGCGCCGAGCGCATCAGGGGCCAGCACATCGGCCTGTCCGACGGCAGCCTGGAGACCATGTACGACTCCGACGACCTGGGCCTGGCGGTCCGGGTGGTGGTGGACGGGACCTGGGGGTTCGCCGCGGCGGTCGACCTGACCCCGGACGCGGCGGCGCGGGCGGCGCAGGCCGCCGTGGACGTGGCCCGGGTGGCCGCCGCCGTCAACACCGAGCGGATCGAGCTGGCCGGCGAGCCCGCGCACGGCGAGGTCAGCTGGGTCTCCGCCTACGAGGTGGATCCGTTCCGCGTCGGCGTCGCCGACAAGATCGCGCTGCTGGCCGGGTGGAGTTCGGAGTTGCTCGCCCGCGACGGGATCGACCACGTGGACGCGTCGCTGCTGCAGGTCAAGGAGTGCAAGTTCTATTGCGACGGCGCCACCACCGCGACCCAGCAGCGGGTGCGGCTGCACCCGAGCGTGACCGCGGTCGCGGTCGAGGCGGGCGGCCGGTTCGAGACCATGCGCACGCTCGCCCCTCCGGTCGGGCGCGGCTACGAGTTCCTGGACTCCGGCTGGGACTTCGCGGCCGAGCTGGCCGAGATGCCCGAGCTGCTCGCGGCCAAGCTGGCCGCGCCCTCGGTCCAGCCGGGCCGCTACGACCTGGTCATCGACCCGTCGAACCTGTGGCTGACGATCCACGAGTCGATCGGGCACGCGACCGAGCTGGACCGGGCCCTCGGCTACGAGGCGGCGTACGCGGGCACCTCCTTCGCCACCCCGGACCAGCTGGGCCGGCTGCAGTACGGCTCGCCGCTGATGCACGTGACCGGGGACCGCACGGCCCCGCACGGCCTGGCCACGATCGGCTACGACGACGAGGGGGTGGCCGCGCAGTCCTGGGACCTGATCACGGGGGGCGTGCTGACCGGGTTCCAGCTCGACCGGCGGATGGCCCGGCGCCAGGGCCTGGGCCGCTCCAACGGGTGCTCGTACGCCGACTCGCCGGGCAACATGCCGATCCAGCGGATGGCCAACGTCTCGCTGCAGCCGGCCGCGGGCGGGCCGTCGACCGCGGAGCTGATCGCCGGCGTGGAGTACGGGATCTACGTCGTCGGCGACAAGAGCTGGTCGATCGACATGCAGCGGTACAACTTCCAGTTCACCGGGCAGCGGTTCTTCCTGATCTCCGGCGGCCGCCTGGCCGGCCAGCTGCGTGACGTCGCCTACCAGGCCACCACCACCGACTTCTGGAACGCGATGGAGGCGGTCGGCGGGCCGCAGAGCTACGTGCTCGGCGGCGCGTTCAACTGCGGCAAGGGCCAGCCCAGCCAGATCGCGCCGGTCAGCCACGGCTGCCCGGCCGTGTTCCTGCGGGGAATCCGGATACTCAACACCGCGCAGGAGGCGGCGTCATGACCATGCCCACGCCGCAGGACACCGTGGAGCGGGCGCTGCAGGCCGCGACCTGCGACGACTGCGTCGTGATCGCCGAGGAGACGTCGGCGGCGAACCTGCGCTGGGCGGGCAACACGCTCACCACCAACGGGGTCTCGTCTTCGCGCCGGCTGACCGTGATCGCGATCAGCCGCGACCGCGCGGGGGCCCGGGTCGGCGTGGTGTCCCGGGCCGGGGTCCGCCCCGATCAGGTGGCCGGCGTCGTGGCCGAGGCCGAGAAGGCCGCGGCGGACAGCTCCCCGGCCGAGGACGCACAGGACCTGCCCGGCCCGCCCGGCCCGCCCGGAACGCCCGGTACCCAGCCCGGGGCCGGCTGGGACGACCCGGCGGCCAGCACCGAGATCGGGATGCTGCGGGGCTTCGCCGGGGCGCTCGGCGACGCGTTCGGCGTGGCCGCCTCGGGCGGGCGGCGGCTGTACGGGTTCGCCGAGCACACGCTGACCTCGCTGTTCCTCGGCAGCTCGAGCGGCCTGCGGCTGCGGCACGACCAGCCGTCGGGGAAGGTCGAGCTGAACGCCAAGACCGCGGACCTGACCCGCTCGGCCTGGGCGGGCGCCGGCACGCGGGACTTCACCGACGTCGACGTGGCCGGCCTGGAGGCCGGCCTGGCCCGGCAGCTCGGCTGGGCCGGCGGCGGGTCGAGCTGCCCGCGGGGCGCTACGAGACGCTGCTGCCGCCGACCGCCGTCGCCGACCTGCTGATCTACATGTACTGGTCGGCCGGGGCCAAGGACGCGGTCGACGGGCGGACCGTGTTCAGCCGGCCGGGCGGCGGGACCCGGGTCGGGGAACGGCTGGCCAGCCTGCCGGTGACGCTGCGCAGCGACCCGGGCGCGCCCGGGCTGCAGTGCGCGCCGTTCGTGATCGCGCACGCCTCCGGGCGCCAGTCCTCGGTATTCGACAACGGGCTGCCGCTCGCCCCCACCGAGTGGATCAGCGGCGGCGAGCTGGCCGCGCTGGCCCAGACCCGGTACTCGGCCCGGCTGTCCGGGCTCGCGGTGACCCCGGCCATCGGCAACCTGATCCTGGACGCGCCCGGCGCCACGGCATCACTGGACGACATGATCGCGCGCACCGGCCGCGGCCTGCTGCTGACCTGCCTGTGGTACATCCGCGAGGTCGACCCGCAGACCCTGCTGCTCACCGGCCTGACCCGCGACGGCGTCTACCTGGTCGAGAACGGCGAGGTCACCGGCGCGGTGAACAACTTCAGGTTCAACGAGAGCCCGGTCGCCCTGCTGGGCCGGATCACCGAGGCCGGCGCCACCGGCCCGGCTCTGCCGCGGGAGTGGAGCGACTACTTCAGCCGCGCCGCGATGCCGCCGCTGCGGGTGGACGGCTTCAACATGTCCTCGGTGAGCCAGGCCAGCTGACCCCCGGGTTAATCAGCGTCCTCGAGCCGGAATCCGACCTTGAGCCCGACCTGGTAGTGGGCGACCTCGCCGTCCACGATCTGGCCGCGGACCTGGGTCACCTCGAACCAGTCGAGGTGACGCAGGGTCTGCGCGGCGCGGTGCAGCGCGCTGCGGATAGCCGGCTCGACTCCGTCCGGCGAGGTGCCGACGATCTCGGTGACGCGATAAGTGCGCTCGCTCATCTGTGCCTCCATACTGGTCGTTCGTGACTCCCGACGCCGCCGAGCTGGAACACCGGGCCCGGAAGCAGCTGCCCCCTCAGGTCTACGACTACTACGCGGGCGGCTCGGGCCGCGAGCGGACCCTCCGCGCGAGCGAGAAAGCCTGGCGGCAGGTCGGGCTGGCGCCCCGGGTGCTGCGCGACGTGTCCGTGGTGGACACCTCGGCCCGCCTGCTGGGCACCGAGTTCGTCACCCCGCTGGCCGTGGCGCCGTGCGGATTTCACGGCCTGGCCCACCCCGACGGCGAGCTGGCCAGCGCGACGGGGGCGGCCCGGGCCGGAGCGCTGTTCGTGCTCTCCACCCGCAGCACCCGGCGGATCGAGGAGGTGGCCGAGGTCCTCGCCGCCGAACAGGGCACCTGGTGGTTCCAGGTCTACATGATGCGCGACCGGGAGCTGACCGCGGGCCTGGCGCGCCGCGCCGCGGCGGCGGGCGCGGCCGCGCTGGTGCTGACCGCCGATACCCCCGTGGTCGGCCGCAAACGGCGTGACTCCGCCGACGGGGTGGTCAGCGACGAGCACTTCCTGGTCAACCTGGGGCCGCTGGACGACCTCACCGCCGCCGACCAGGCCGCCGACGCGACCTTCACCGACATCGGCTGGCTGCGCGAGGCCGGCGGCGGCCTGCCGGTCGTGGTTAAGGGTGTGCTGCGCGGCGACGACGCAGCCGCCTGCCGGGCGGCCGGCGCCGCCGCGGTGATCGTCTCCAACCACGGCGGTCGCCAGCTCGACGGTGCGGTGACGGCCGCCGCCGCGCTGCCCGGCGTGACGGCCGCGCTCAGCCACGATGACGGGGGCGAGATTTACGCCGACGGCGGGATCCGCACCGGCGAGGACGCCCTCGCCGCTCTGGCCCTCGGCGCCGCCGCGGTCTTCCTGGGCCGTCCGGTGCTCTGGGCGCTCACCTGCGGCGGCGCCGCCGACGTCGGGTCGCTGCTGTCCGGGCTGACCGACGACCTGGCCCACGCGATGGCCCTCGCCGGGGCCCCGTCGGTCGCGGACGTGGCCGGGATCGCGGTCGGGCCGGGCGCGGCCGGGCTGTGATCACAGGCGCGCGGCCCGCCGGTGACCCCGCGCGCGGGTGCTCTGATCCCGGGCCCGCGCAGGCCGGCCGGACCGCCCGGGGACGCCGGGCGTGGCGCGGACCCGGGCCCGGGCATAACGTGGAACTGTGAAAGTCACGCAGTCCGCCCAGTCCACCCGCTCCGGCCACTTCGGGCGCTCGCCGCGCCGGGACCGCCCCCAGGTCGTTACCGAGGCGCGGCGGCCGAAGTCGGAGGACATCGCCTATCGCGAGCGCCGGTACCTGATCATGATGGGCATCCGGCTGGTCTGCTTCGTGATCGCGGTCCTGCTGTTCGTGAACGGCGCGGGCTGGCTCACCGCGATCCCCGCCGTGGGCGCGGTGGTCATACCGTACTTCGCCGTAGTGTTCGCCAACGGCGGACGCGAGCCGGACAGCCGCTCGAGGTTCCGGCCGTACGAGCCCAACCTTCCCCAGCGCTACGAGCCACCCGCGGACGGCAGCGGGGATGCCGGGGACAAGGACGCGCGCGCGGGTCACTGACCTGCCCGGTCAGCCGGACATCCGGGACAGCCCGGGCAGTAACGGCGCGCCTGTGCGCGACGGTTGAACGCGATACGAAAGGTCACCAGAAAAACAGCTGATCAGCGGCGTTCAGCGCGCCTCCATGCCGAGATTCGCTTGTAATCCGGTCTTGACGCACAAGGGGGGGGTTCGGTGTAACATGTTTGCCGGTGCTCTGGTCCCCCGCCGGGGCACCGCTGCCGGCGTTCCGGGCCCCCGTCGGAGCGCCGATGAATGCGACGCCGGGTGGTTTGCCCCCGTAGCCACCCGGCGTCGCTCTTTTTTCCCTTGTTTTGCTACTCGGTCTTGCCGAACTCGGCGATCGCGATCGCCATCATGCCGAGGCCCATGGCCGCCACGAGCCCGAGCGACAGCCCGAGCGGAACCGCCCAGCCGAACCAGGTAATGGTCGGCGACAGGTGCTGCTCGAACAGCGGGGGCATGGCCAGGTAGCTGAATACCGTATGCCGCATGGGGCCCACCACATAAGTGAGCGGGTCAATCCTGGTGAGAACGGTGAGCCAGCCCGGCAGGCCGCTCAGCGGGTACAGCGCCCCGGACAGGAAGAACAGCGGCATCACGAGCATCTGGGTGAGCGCCATGAACGCCTGGAACTGCTTGATCCGGGCCGCCATCATCACGCCGAACGCGGTCAGCGTGAACGACAGCAACAGCAGTTGCCCGATCAGTGTCAATATCAGCAGCGGGTTGTACGGCACGTCGGCGAAGCCGGCCAGGACCAGGAAGATGATTCCCTGGAACGTGGCGATCGTCGCTCCGCCCAGGCACTTGCCGACCACGATCGCGCCCCGGCTGACCGGCGCGACGAGGATCTCGCGCAGGAACCCGAATTCGCGATCCCACACGATCGACGCGGCCGAGAAAATGGCGGTGAACAGTACCGACATAGCCAGCACGCCGGGGAAGATGAAGGTCTTGAAGCTTATCCCCGGCGGCAGGCTGTGGCCCGCCAGCACGCCGAGCCCGGTGCCCAGCACGAATAGGAACAGCACCGGCTGGATCAGCGCGGTGATCGCGCGTAGCCGGTCGGTGCGGAACCGGATCAGCTCGCGCCGCCACACGATCCCGGCCGCGCGCATGTCGTGCCGCAGGCCCCCCGCGGGGACCGCGACCCGGATCTGGTCGACCAGCACATCGGTCCCGGCCGCGGTCGTGACGTCAGTCGTCGTGGCCATCGCTCATCGCCTCCCCGCGCGGAATCGCTGGACCATCTGCCGCATCGCGTCGGTGCCGGACGCCTCGGCGTCGCGGATCGTGGTGCCGGTGTAATTCATGAACACATCGTCGAGCGAGGGCCGGGACACGCTGACCGACTGAATCGGCACCGAGAACCCGTCGAACAGCCGCGGCACGAACTGCTCTCCGGCCGCGACCGAGAAGGTCACCGCGCCCTCGTGCATGGCGGCCTCGATGCCGAACGTGTCCGCCAGCGCGGCAATCGCCGCGGCGTTGTCGGCGGTGTGGATCTGCACCCGGTCCTTGCCCACGCTCGCCTTCAGCGCCTCGGGCGTGTCGATGGCCACGATCTTGCCGTGGTCGATGATCGCGATCCGGTCGCAGTGCTCGGCCTCGTCCATGTAGTGGGTGGTGAGGAAGATGGTGATGTCCTCGCGCCGCTTGAGGTCGTTGATGTAGGCCCAGATCGAGGACCTCGTCTGCGGGTCCAGGCCGACCGTCGGCTCGTCCAGGAACAGCACGTGCGGGGCGTGCAGCAACCCGCGGGCGATCTCCAGCCGCCGCTGCATCCCGCCGGAGAACGTGCTGACCAGGCTGTCCTTGCGATCCCAGAGCCCGACCATGTCCATCACCTGGTGCATCCGCGGCGCCACGGCGGGCTTGGGCACGCCGTACAGTTCCGCGTGGAAGCGCAGGTTCTGCTCGGCGGTCAGGTAGGTGTCCAGCGTGGTGTCCTGGAACACCAGGCCGATGTTGCGCCGGACCGCGTCGCGCTCGGTCCTGGCGTCGTGGCCGGCCACCCGCGCTGTGCCCGACGTGGCGTTGGCCAGCGTGCACAAGATCTTGATGGTCGTGGTCTTGCCGGCCCCGTTCGGCCCGAGGAACCCGAAGGTCTCGCCTCGGGCCACCTCGAAGTCGATCCCCCGGACCGCCTGGATCTCGCCGTAGTTCTTGGTCAGCCCGGAAACCGAGATCACCGGCTCCCGGGCGGCCGCGGCATCCCTTTGCGGGGAAACCGCGCCGCCCGGGTTGGTGCTGGTGTGCGTCACCAACGCTGCCTCCTGTCGTGTCGCCTCGAGCCTAGCCGCGGGCGGCACCATCTGGCCTGCCCGGTTACTCGGCCGTGGCCTCGTCGTCGGCGGCCAGCAGCCGGTACAGCGCCTTGCGCGCGTCGGTGAGCACCTCGCGGGCCTGGCCGACCTGGCTCTCGGTCCCGGCGCTCAGCACCTGGGAGGCGGCCATCGCGACCTGGCCGATCAGGTGGCGCATCTCGATGGCGGAATCCCCCACCGAGCCCGTCACGACGTCCCACGGGGCCTGCACCTCATCGGGGTGGGCCTCGACGTACTCGCGGCCCTCGTCGGTGAGCTGGTACGCCCGTCGGCCGCCGTCGGCCGCCTCAGCGCGGATCAGGCCCTCGTCCTCGAGCTGCTGCAGCGCGGGATAGACCGAGCCTGGGCTGGGCCGCCACATTCCGTCGCTGCGCTCGGTGATCGCCTGGATGATCTGGTAGCCGTTCATCGGCTCCTCGGCGAGCAGCGCCAGGGCCGCCGCGCGGACGTCGCCGCGCTTGGCCCGCGGGCCGCGCATCCCGCTCATGCGCGGGTCGCCGAGCCACGGCCCGAACATGTGCATGCCGGGCGGTCCGCCGGGGAAGCCCCGGCCGGGAAAGCCCGGCCCGCGCCCGTGCCCGCGCCGGCCGCCGCCGCGGCGCCGCCACATGAAGTCCTCGTCACCGCCGCGCCAGCCCTCCTCCGGGCCTCGCCTGCGCCAGTTTCCTTCGTCTCGCATCGTTGTCTCCTTTTGCCTGCGCCCGCTGGTTAGTCTCAGGCCTATCCTGGACTATCGCTGGACGCTCTAGATACGTCAAAGATATATCGTTATCTTCGCCACGGCAAGCCCAGGGGCCTTCACGCACAGTCAGCCCCCGGCCCGGTCCCCGCGCCGGGCATGAACGCCTCGCTTCAGCAGCGCGGCAGCGCGAGCGAGAGCGGCGATCCAGCCGGCGGGAAAGGAAGCCGGGCGGGCGACCGGAAGGATCCGGCGGGGCGGCCCGGAAGCGCCGCTTGGAAGGATCCGGCGGGGCGGGGCGGAAGCGCCAGCGGGCGGCGGGAGTCAGGGCGCGGCCCGTAGCCCCCGGCAGGCCGGCGATGCCGGGTGGGCCCTGGGGGTCAGCGCCGGGCTGGTCTCAGGCGCCGGCGGTGTCGTGCCCCGGGCCGCCGGCCGCGGCGGGCTCGGGCCAGCGCTCGGCGAGCGCGTGGAGCCGCTCCGCGGTCGCGGCGGGCGCTTCGCCACGGCCGACCGCGATCCCCAGCAGGTAGGCGGTCAGCGGCGCGGCGGGCCGCGCCACCTGGTGCGCGACGTCGCGGGCCAGGGCCAGGACGGCCCGGGTGTCCACGTCGGCCGGGTCGATGCCGAGCTCGGCGCAGGCCGTCTCGGTCCAGCTTTCCAGCGTGTTCATGGCGGGGCTCCCGTCTGCGTGCGGCCGGTCAGCCGCCGATGGCCGACATCGGCCGGGCCGGCTGCAGGAATCCCGGGTCGTTGATGCCGTGACCGGGCAGCTTGGACGCGACCGCCCGCCGCCAGCGCTCGGCGATGGCCGTGTCGCTCGCGCCGGCCCGCAGCGCGTCGCGCAGGTCGCTCTCGGCGGTCGCGAACAGGCAGTTGCGGATCTGCCCGTCGGCGGTGAGCCGGACCCGGTCGCAGGAGCCGCAGAACGGCCGGGTGACCGAGCCGATCACGCCGATGCGGGCCGGGCCGCCGTCGACCAGGAACGCCTCGGCCGGGGCCGACCCGCGTTTCGCCGGGTCATCGGGGGTAAGCGAGAACTCGGCCGACAGCGCGGCCAGGATCTCGTCCGCGGTCACCATGTTCTCGCGGCGCCAGCCGTGCTGGGCGTCCAGCGGCATCTGCTCGATGAACCGGAGCTGGTAGCCGCGCTCCAGGCAGAACCGGGCCAGGGGCACGACCTCGTCGTCGTTGAGCCCGCGCATGAGGACCGCGTTGACCTTGACCGGCGCGAGCCCGGTCCCGGCGGCCGCGGTCAAGCCGGCCAGCACGTCGCCGAGCCGGTCGCGCCGGGCCAGGGCCCGGAATGTCTCCGGCCGGAGCGTGTCGAGCGAGACGTTCACCCGGTCCAGGCCCGCGACATGCAGCGGCTCGGCCAGCCGGTCGAGCCCGATCCCGTTGGTGGTCAGCGATATCTCCGGCCGCGGGCGCAGCGCTGCGGTGCGCGCCACGATGTCCGCCAGGCCCTTGCGCAGCAGTGGCTCGCCGCCAGTGAACCGGATCTCGGTGATGCCGAGCATCCGCACCCCGATCCCGATCAGGCGCACCACCTCGTCGTCGGTGAGCAGTTCGGGCCGCGGCAGCCAATCCAGCCCCTCGGCGGGCATGCAGTACCCGCAGCGCAGGTTGCAGCGGTCGGTGACCGAGACCCGCAGGTCGGTCGCCACGCGTCCGTAAGAATCAGTCAGCATAGCGTCACCTCCCTGCTCAGCTGGACGTTTACGTAGCAAGCTCCCAGACTACCCATCCTGGCCAGCGCCGAACGGGTCACCGGGCCGGAGCGCTCAGGCTGCGGCCGCCACGGCCGCCCAGAAGTCATCGAAGCCGTCGAGCGGGCCGGCCAGGCCCCGCTGGGTCAGCAGCACGCCGACGGTGCCGCGGGCCGGGTCGACGCGCGCGCTGGTCCCGGTGCCGCCGTCCCAGCCCCAGCGGCCCGGCGCCATCCACGGCTCGGCGGCGCTGACATCCACTGCGGTGCCCAGGCCCCACGATCGGCCGGGGCCGACGATCGGCCGCGCCTGCCGCCGCTGCTCGTCCGTCAGCGCGTCCGCGGTCATCTGCGCGACCGACGCGGAGGTCAGCACCGGCGCGCCGCCGTCCGCGAGCGCGGCGAAGAACCGCAGCAGGTCGAGTGCGGTGGACACCAGCCCGGAGCTCAGTTCCTCGAAGGCGGGCGCGCGGGCGAAGGCACCGTCCGGCGGGTCCAGCACCTCCAGCCCGCCCGGGCCTGGCCGGTAGGCCGTGGCCAGGCGGCCGGGGTCGGCGGCCTGGAAGCCCGTGTCGGTCATGCCCAGCGGCCCGGTGATCCGCTCGGCGAGCAGGTCGGACAGCGGCCGGCCGGTGACCCGGGTCAGCAGCACCCCGGCCAGGTCGAGCCCGGTGTCGTACAGCCATCCCTCCCCCGGCTGGAAGGCCAGCGGCAGCCCGGCCACCCGGGCCACGAACTCGTCCCCGGACATCGGCGGAGTCAGCGGCCCGGGGTAGACGCCCCGGTCCAGCATGGCCGCCTGGAGCGGGGTCTCCTCCAGCACCGCGCCCCAGCCGGACGTCAAGGCCAGCAGGTGCCGGACGGTGACCGGCCGCCGGGCCGGCGTGGTGCGGTCGAGCGGGCCGGCCGGATCGGCCAGGACCCGCGGGCCGGCTGCCTCGGGCAGCGAGCGGCCGACCGGGTCGTCGAGCGCCAGCACCCCGTCCTGCACGAGGCTGAGCGTGAGGGCGGCTCCGACCGGCTTGGTGACCGAGGCGATGCGCAGCAGCGTGTCCTCACGCATGGGCGCGCTCAGCGGATCGAGGGCGGTGCGGCCGCCGGCCCGGACCGCGACCTGCCCGCCGATCCGGACCGCGGCCACGTAGCCCGGGATCCGGCCGGACGCCACCTGTGCGTCCGGTACCTGCCACACGCTGTCGAAACGGGTACCTGCCGCCGCGCCGCGGCTCGCCTGCTGTGTCATCCGCCCTCCCTCAAGGGTCCGGCACTATGACGGACGCCGGGGCCGGAACTCATCGCCCGGCGGGCGGCGACGGTCAGGCCACGTGCTCGGCGCGGCTGGCGTCGGCGGGCCGCTGGCGCTGGTAGCCGCGGTGCATCCGCGCGGACGAGATCAGGAAGCCGGCGCCAGTTAACTCGGCGTTATCGGCGCATGACGATATAACAGGGATCATGACTGTGGACGGCGCCATCTGGCGCGACCAGCTCACGGCGGCCGAGCGGGCGGCGCTCGGCCGCGGCCACGGATCCATCGCCGACCCGCGCCCGGACATCCTGGTCGTCGGCGGCGGGATCATGGGCATCGCCACGGCCGCGGCCTGCACCGACGCCGGGCTCGGCTCGGTGCTGCTGATCGAGACCGGGCGCCTGGGCACCGGCGCCACCGGAGGGGCGAGCGGCCTGCTGATCCCGGAGCCGCACCGGTGGAGCGATCCGGAGCCGCTGGTGGACCTGGAGCAGGCCAGCCTGGAACGGTGGCGGGAGCTCGAGCAGCGGCTGCCCCGCGGGGTCGGGCTCATCGACATCGACTGGATCGGGCTGGCGCCGCATCCCGGCGGCTTTGCCGCGCACCAGCCGCCGGCGGTGGAGTGGCTGGCCCCGGGCCAGGTCGAGCAGCTCATGCCGAACCTGTCCCGGTCCATGGAGGGCGCGCTGATCCGCCGGCAGGCCCGGGTCAACCCGCTGCGCGCGGTGGCCAGGCTGGCTGAGGGACTGCCGGCCGTCGCCACCGGGGTCGCCGCGACCGGGGTCACCATCCGCGGCGACCGGCTGGTGACGGTGACCACGTCGGCCGGCGACATCGACCCGGGGGTGGTGGTCTTCGCCACCGGCCAGCCGCCGGTCCTCGACGGACTGCCGCTGGCCATCCCGTCCGACCGGGTCAAGGGTCACCTGCTGGTCACCGAGCCCGCGCCGGTCCGGCTGCCGGGCATCGTCGCGCCGGTGGCCACCCAGCTCGAGGACGGCCGGCTGCTGGCCGGCGGGACCTTCGACATCGGCGACGAGGACCCGGCGGTGCAGGCCGACGTGATCCAGTCGATCATGGACGGCCTGGTCGCCGCGCTGCCCGCGACCAAGGGCCTTCCGATCGCCTACCAGTGGTGCTGCTTCCGGCCCCGCCATCCCGACCGGCGGCCGGTCATCGACCGCGTCCCCGGACTCGACAACGCGTGGCTGACCTCGGGGCACTTCAGGACCGGGATACTCAACGCCCCGGCCACCGCGGCCGTGCTCGCGCGCTGGATCTCGGCCGCCCAGCCGCCGGCCGAGCCGGGTACCTGGTCCGCGACGCGGTTCAGCCGACGGGCCGGCTGACCAGCCGGCGGCGGTCGTCGGGCAGGCGCAGCGTGATGCCGGCCCGGTCCAGGAACTCCAGCAGCGGGATGGCGACCCGGCGGGTGGTCCCCAGCGCCACCCGGGCCTCGGCGGCGGTGAAGGGCTGCGGCAGGCCGGCCAGGACGCTGGCCGCCAGCGCGTCGGCGCCGGGCGCCAGCACGATCTGATCGCTGACCCGCAGCAGCAGCCCGGCCCGCTCGGCCGCGGCGATCGCGCGCAGGTCGAGGCCGAGGTGGCGGAGCCGGTCGGCGTCGGGCGAGGCGAAGGGAGCCACGGCCAGGTCGGCCAGGAGTACCTGCACCGCGGCCGTGACGGCGGCCGGCAGTTGCGGGCCTGCGCCCGGCTGCGCGGTGATCTGGACCAGGCCGTCGCGGACCCGCAGCGGCGGCTGGATCAGGGCGTCGACCAGGCGCCGGTCGGGTAGGCCGAGGGCGGCGCGGGCCGCCTCGAGCGGCAGGCCGGGCGCCAGCGGCTCCCGGGCGAGCTGCGCGGTGACCGCCTCGCTGAGGCGGCTGGCCAGGTCGGCCCAGTGGCCGGGGTCCGCGAGCCATTCCCCGCTGACCGGCTCCGGGTGCTCGCTGATGCCCATGGCCAGCAGCGCGCTCGCGCGCAGCAGCCCGTGCCGGCGCAGCAGGTCGGCGGCGGCAGGCTGGTCGGGCCACGAGCCGAGCAGCGCGGCCGCGGCCGCGCTGGCGCCGCGGCGGGTCAGCGGCGGCGGCGCCACGTCGAGCACGATCGCCCCGTGCACGGACGGACCGGGCCCGGCCAGATCGCGGGCCCAGGGCCGCGGCCCGGCCAGGCCGGGCGGTGCCGGCCGTGACGGCGGCGACTCCAGCGGCCCGGGCTCTGGCGGCCCGGGCTCTGGCGGCCCGGGCTCCGGCCGCCGGGCCTCCGGCGGCCCGCTCGGCACCGGCACCGCCAGCGGCCGGGCTCCGCGCGGCGCGGCCTTGCTGGCGCCGGCGTCGCGCAGCAGCACGCGGTCGCCGGCGTGCAGCGGGATCGGCTCGCGCAGCGTGAGCCGGGCGATGAGGCCGCCCAGCGGCCTGACCCTGGCCACCGTACGGGCCGCCCCGGCGTGCAGGGTCAGCGTCCTCGGCAGCCGCGGCGCGGAACCCGGGTCGGCCGGGGTCGCGGCCGCCCGGGTGAGCCGCACGTCGATGACATCGGTCAGCGTCCACCGGCCGGGATCGACCAGCGCCATGCCCCGGCCGAGCCGCTCGTGGCTGATCCCGCGCAGGTTGAGCGCGGCCCGGGCCGGCCCGGTCAGCGCGTCGGCCGGCTCGCCCAGGGTCTGGATGCCACGCACGCGCACGGGCCGCATGGAAGGCGTGATCACGAGTTCGTCGCCGCGGCGCACCGTCCCGGCCGGCAGCGTCCCGGTCACCACCGTGCCGCTGCCCATCACGCTGAACGCCCGGTCCACCCAGATACGCACCGGCGCGCCCGCGTCGGGCACCGGCAGGCCAGCGGCCAGCCGGTCGAGCGCGCCGACCAGCGCGGGCAGGCCCTCCCCCGTAGCCGCGCTCACCGCCACCGCCTCCACCTCGCCCAGGCTGGACGCGGCGATCAGCCGCCCCGCCTGGGCCAGCGCCGGGCCGGGATCGGCGAGGTCCGCCCGGGTCACGGCCAGCAGGCCATGCCGGATGCCCAGAGCGTCGATCACCGCCAGGTGCTCGGCCGACTGCGGCATCCAGCCCTCATCGGCGGCGACCACGAACAGCACGGCGGGGACCGGGCCCACCCCAGCCAGCATGTTCGTGACGAACCGCTCGTGCCCCGGCACGTCGACAAAGGCCAGCCGCTCGCCGGACGGCAGGGTCAGCCAGGCGTAGCCCAGATCGATCGTGAGGCCGCGGCGGTGCTCGGCCTCCCACCGGTCGGGGTCCATCCCGGTCAGCGCCCGCACCAGGGTCGACTTGCCGTGGTCGACGTGACCCGCAGTCGCGATCACCTGCATATCAGGAGCGATCTGACCGGTCGGCGGCCGGGATCCGTCCGCGGCCAAGCCGCCGCTGCGCGTCGGCCAGCCGGGGATCGGTCAGGACCACGTCGGTACGCGGAACAAGCCTGCGCGGGTCCACGAGCGTGACCATACCTGCCTGGCGCGCCGGGTCGGCCAACGCTTGGAGGGGCGTATCCGGGCATTTACCAGGGCTTTGCATAATGGGCCGCCCGCCGGGTACCCATCTTGTGCGAGTCTTAATCCTCCGATTACGGAGGGAGTGAGCGCTATGGCAGTCGTAGCTCGCATTCCGCGCACCCGCGGCGGGGTGACCGGGGTGCTCTTGATCCTGCTGGGCGCCTGGGGCGGCCTGGCCCCGTTCGTCGGCCCTTACTTCCGTTTCGCCTACACGCCGGACAAGACCTGGGCGTACACCTCGGGCCGGCTGTGGCTGTCGATCGTGCCCGGTGCGGCCGCGCTGGTCGGCGGGCTGCTGGTGGCGACGACCGCGCACCGGGCGGTCGGCTGCTTCGGCGGGCTGCTCGCCGCGCTCGGCGGGGCCTGGTTCATCGTCGGCGGCCCGCTCATCGCGCTGGCGGTCACGAACGGCTCGATCAGGCCGGGGTCGCCGCTGGCGGGTCCGCTCGGGTCGCTCTCCTCGGCGTGGCGGGTGTTCCTCGAGGGGCTTGGCTTCTTCACCGGCACCGGTGTGCTGATCTTGTTCTGCGCCGCGCTGGCGCTCGGCCGGTTCTCCGTCGTCGGCACCAGGGACGTGGCCCTGGCCGAGGCCGCGGAGCCGGCCGAGGTGTACTCGGCGCCGGACCCGGTGACGCAGGACGTGACGTTCCCCTCGGTGCCGTCGACGACGGGCCAGTTCGCCGCCACGGGCGGCAGCCAGTACTCACCGCCCGCCGGGGACGAGTCCACGACCGCGGCGGAGCAGTTCCCGACCACGACCAGCCCGTTCCACCGGCCGCCGCCGGACAGCCCCGGCCCGCTCGACGGCACCGGCAGCTAGCGGTCCGGCGGCTAGCGGGACCGGCACAGCGGGACCGGCGGCTAGCGGGACCGGCACAGCGGGACCGGCGGCTGGCGGGACCGGCGGCTGGCGGGACCGGCACAGCGGGACCGGCGGCTGACGGTACCGGCGCTAGGCGTCCGGCTTGAGGTTGTAGACCCGGGTCGCGTTGCCCGCCAGGACCAGCGCCGCGGTCTGCTCGTCGGGGCACAGTCCGGCCACGGCGCGCGCGTTGCGCGCGATGCCCGGCACGCCGGGCCAGTCGGTGCCGAAGATCATGCGCCGGGTCAGTCGGGCCCAGTTGTGCCCCGCGTAGTACTGCCGCAGCCGGGACGGCGGCAGCCCGGACAGCTCGATCCAGACCCGGTCGCTGGACAGCGCCATGAACGCGGCGGCGTCATACCACCAGCCGCGGCCGCCGTGCGCCAGCACGACATCCAGGGACCGGAAGTCGCGCAGCACGTCGTCGAGCAGGATCGGGTCGGCGAACGAGTTCGACGACCCCGGGAACGTCGATGTGCCGCAGTGCACGACGACGGGCATCCGCGCCTCCTGGCACAGGGCGTACGCGGGATACAGGGCCCGGTCGTTGGCCGGGAACCCGCCGTGCACGGGATGCAGCTTCAGCGCCACCGCGCCCAGCCCGATCTGGCGCTCGAGTTCCTCGGCCAGCGGGTAGTGCAGGTGCGGGTTGATGTTGCCGATCAGGCGGAACCGGCCGGAGTGCCCGGTCAGCGGCAGCACGTCCTCGACCGGCTGGATGCCGGTGACCTTGGGGCTGTACTCGGCCAGCAGCAGCGCCACGTCAACGCCCTGCTCGGCGAGGTACGCGTCGAAACGGGCCGGGTCGATCGTGCCGCCGGCATCGTAGACGAGATCCAGGGTCTCGGCATCGCCGAAATCGTGCGCCCACAACGTCCAGGCCGGCCGGAGCGTGGGCAGCCGGGCGGCGTGCACGTGCGCGTCGATGAGCGGCAGGCCGTCCAGCATCAGCCCTCCTCCTCGGGCTCGCCCGGGCCGGTCAGGTCAGGTGCACGTAGTCGTAGTCGAAGGGCTTGCCGTTGATGCCGTTGCGGGGCGGGGCGATCCATGCCGCGATCTTCCCGCGTTCGTGGACCGGCCGCATCAGCGACCGCACGTGCGTCTTGTCCACGTCGGTCGGCAGCCACTCGCCCCGGCGGTACTCCCACTCCTCGGCCGGGATGCGCTCCCCGGCCGGCGTGACCTCGATGCCGGCGAACGCCCCGACCTTGCGGTTGAAGGCCACGTGCGGCAGCCGCAGCCGCTGGTCGAGGCCGGCCCGCTCGAGGATGCGGTTCCACCGGGTGACCCCGGTCTGGCAGTCCGCGATGTACGCCCGGCGCAGGTCGGTGTTCAGCCCGGTCAGCGCGGCCACCTCGGTCCGCCCGATCTCGCCGTCCTCGCTGAGCGCGTCCACCATGATCGAATCGCTGGTGAGCCGGTGGTCGTCGCGGCGGCGCTCCTCCAGCCACCGCCCCTTCAGCCCGGCGGTGTAGTAGTTCGCCACGTTCGTCGACGTCTCGCCGCCGAACAGGTCGAGCGACACTGAGTAGTGGAAGTTGAGGTACTTCTGGATCACGTCCAGCGGGATCCCGCCGCGCGCCGCCACCTCGTCGGTGTCATGCTCCACCATCAGCTGCGCGGTCCGCTCGACCACGCGGTCCACGCCGGTGGTCCCGACGAACATGTGGTGCGCCTCTTCCTTGAGCATGAACTCGCAGGTGCGCGACAGCGGGTCGAAGGCGGACTCCTTCAGGGTGCCGAGCTGGTACTTGCCGTCACGGTCGGTGAAGTAGGTGAACATGAAGAACGACAGCCAGTCCGGCGTCTCCTCGTTGAACGCGCCGAGGATGCGCGGGGCGTCCAGGCTCCCGGAGTTGCGGCGCAGCAGCTCCTCGGCCTCCTCCCGCCCCTCGCGGCCGAAGTGGGCGTGCAGCAGGTACACCATCGCCCACAGGTGCCTGCCCTCCTCGACGTTCACCTGGAACAGGTTGCGCAGGTCGTACAGGCTCGGCGCGGTGGCGCCCAGGTTGCGCTGCTGCTCGACGGATGCCGGCTCGGTGTCGCCCTGGATGACGATCAGCCGCCGCAGGTCGGAGCGGTACTCGCCGGGCACCTGCTGCCAGGCCGGCTCCCCCTTGTGCTCCCCGAACCCGATCAGCCGTCCCGGGTCCCGCTCGGCCAGGAAGATCCCCCACCGGTAGTCGCGCATGGCCACGTGGCCGAAGTGGGCCCAGCCGGCGCGGCCGACGTTGACCGCGGTGCGCAGGTAGACGTCCTGGGTCGGCAGGGACGGGCCCATCGACTCCCACCAGGACAGGAAGTTCGGCTGCCACGACTCCAACGCCCGCTGCAGCCGCCGGTCGTCACGCAGGTCGACATTGTTCGGGATCTTCTCCGCGTAATCGGCGGTGGACGTCACGGCTCAGACTCGCTTCCGGTCGAAGTGGGGTCGCTGCCCGGTGCCGAACCGGCGCAGCGCGCCGTCCGGGCCGGACGCGTTGGGCCGGTTGAAGATCCAGTTCTGCCAGGCGGTCAGCCGGCCGAAGATCTTCGTTTCCATGGTCTCCGGGCCGGCGAACCGGTAGTTGGCCTCGAGCCCGGTGAGCGCGTCGGGGCTGAAGCTGGCCCGTTCCTCGACCGCGATCCGGACCTCGTCGTCCCAGTCGATGTCGTCGGGCACGAACGTGACCAGGCCTAGCCGCTCGGCCTCCGCCGCCTCCAGCGGCTCGCCGGCCGCCCCCCGCGCGCCGGCCAGCCCCGCGTCGTCGCCGTAGAAGCGGGTCTGCAGCCGGGTCAGCCCGTTGCCCATCGGCAGCGGGCCCAGGTTCATCCCGGCCAGGGTGACCGTCGCGGGCCGGGCCGGGTCGCCCTCCTCGAACACCCCGGACAGCATGTACGAGCGGTCGGCGGCCAGGGCCAGCTCGAGCAGGGACCCGGCGAAGCAGCTGCCCGGCTCGATCAGCGCGATCAGGCTCCGGCTGGTCACGTCCAGCCGCTTGAGGGTGCGCTTGAGATAGTGCACGATCTCGTTGGCCAGCCAGTCGGCGGAGTTCTCCAGCAGCAGCCGGTCGTAAGCGAGCACCCGCCCGGAATCGCCGGCGGTCTTGAAGACCCAGGTGCCGAGCTCAAGTTCGTTGGTGCGCAGGTCCAGGATCAGGTCGTCGAGCTCGCGGGTCACCGCGAGCGTCCAGAATTCCGCGCCCGCCTCGGCCAGTTCGGCCGGGCCGGATGGCGGGTCCTGCTCGGGGCCCGCGATGGTGATCGTCGCGGTGCCGGCGGCCCGGTCCAGGTCGGCGGTCGCGTACCGGTAGCCGATGTGGTCGTCGCCGCGCTGCTTGGCCAGCGGGGTGAGCGCGATCCCGCGCGCGCCGGCCGGGCGGCCGGAGGCGGACCCGAGCCCGGCAGCCCGCTCGGCGACGGCCTGGTCCCAGCCGGGCCGCGGGACCGCCTCGTCGACCAGCCGCCATCGCACCGCCCGGGCCCCGCCGACCCCCTCGGCCCTGGTCGAGAAGTAGTCGGCCAGGTCGCGGCGGACGTGCCGCTTGTCGACCACCCGGGTCAGCCCGCCGGTGCCCGGCAGCACCCCGAGCAGCGGCAGTTCC
This sequence comes from uncultured Actinomycetota bacterium, assembly GCA_963749145.1. Lineage (GTDB taxonomy): Bacteria > Actinomycetota > Actinomycetes > Streptosporangiales > Streptosporangiaceae > JASHPR01. The sequence goes on from CAVVLN010000001.1 coordinate 956,699, forward strand.
GGCAGTGAGACCACCGACGAGCGGTCGTCGACCAGCATGATGTGGTCGCAGGCCAGCGCCAGCTCGTAGCCGCCGCCGGAGGCGGTGCCGTTCAGCGCGGCCAGGTAGGCCTGACCGGAGTTCGCCGACGCATCCTCGATCGCGCCGCGCGTCTCGTTGGTGAACTTGCAGAAGTTCACCTTCCACGCGTGCGGCGCCGCCGCCAGCATGCGGATGTTCGCGCCCGCGGAGAAGATCTTGTCCTTGGCACTGGTCAGCACGACCGTGCGCACCTGCGGGTACTCGAACCGCAGCCGCTGCACCGCGTCGTACAGTTCGATGTCCACGCCCAGGTCGTAGGAGTTCATCTTCAGCTCGTAGCCGTCCCGCAGCCCGCCATGCTCGTCGACGTCCATCGCCAGCGTCGCGACCGGCCCGTCGACGGTGAGCCTCCAGTGCCGGTAGCAGGCCGGCTCCGTCCGGAACTCGACCCGCCGGACGGCGGGCGGCGTCGGCTCACCGTCCCGCCCGGTGGCGGACCCCCCGGGCCCGCCATCGGACCCGGCGGGCGGCGTCCCAGACTCAGCACCCGCCCCGGCGGCCGCGCGCGCGGGGAACTCTTCGATCACCATCCCTCCCATGTTCTACATATGAATCGCGTCTCGTCAAGTAGCAGTAGCATAATGGGACGTCATGCTGAGCCACCGACCACCCGCCGACCCGGCCCCGCCCACGCTTTCGCGCCGGCACGCCGCCGGCGCGCCGAGCGCGCGCGGGCTGCTGTTCACCGTGCTCGGCGAGTTCGTGCTGCCCGGCGGCGGCACCGCGTGGACGTCGGCGGTGATCACCACCTTCGCCCGGCTCGGCGTGGCCGAAAAGGCGGCCCGGCAGGCGCTGATGCGCACCGCGGCCGGCGGGTGGCTGCGCGCCGAGAAGTCTGGCCGCCGAACCCGCTGGCACCTGACCAGCGCCGGCCGCCGGCTGCTGACCGACGGCGCCGAGCGCATCTACTCGTTCACGGCCAGCACTGAGAACTGGGACGGACGCTGGCTGCTCGTCGCGGTGCGAGGACCGGACGGTGACCGCAGCGCCCGGCACGCCGTGCGCACCAGGCTGGCCTGGGCCGGTTTCGGCTCGCTGGGCCCCGGCCTGTGGATCAGCCCGCACCCGCGGCGGGAGGCGGAAGCCGCGCAGGTGCTCCGCGAGGCCGGACTGGACGGCGACGCTCACCTGTTCATCGCCACCCGGTCCGGGCTGGCCGGCGCGGCCGGCATGGTCCGCGCGGCCTGGGACCTGGCCGCGATCGAGGCGGAATACGAGCGGTTCATCGCCGCTTTCGGCGGCCCCGAGCCCGGCGACCTGCTGGCAGCGCAGGTCGACCTGGTGCACGCCTGGCGCCGGTTCCCGGCCATCGACCCGGCGCTACCCCGCGAGCTGCTGCCGGCCCGCTGGAGCGGCCTGCAGGCGGCCCGGCTGTTCGCCGGCCTGCACCGGAGCTGGGCGGACGGCGCGCAACAAGAGTGGCAGCGGCTCAACCGGGCCGGCCCGGCCGCCCGGTAACGCCGTCTTTCCCGGTGTCGTGTCTCCGCGGCTCTCTTCCAGGATCCTGGAACGGTCGGCCTCGCCGACCACCTGATCGGCTGGCTGCTCGGCCTCGGCGCTGCGGCCCTGCTCGGCTCGGGCCTGCTCTGGCTGGCCCGCCCGCGACCCCTCCGCTGAGCGCAAATGCGTGCAGAAATAGTCGCGCGGGTACTTTCGCACGCGTTGGCCGGAGGGGCGGGTGGTGTGCCCCCGTAGGGCGGGCGTGCGAGAGGAGAATGGCGGCGGAGGCGGACGGGAATCGAACCCGCCGACGACGCCGCGCGCCGTCCACCGGTTTTGAAGACCGGGGGGGCCACCAGGCACCCAGACGCCTCCACGCAGGACCGACCCTATCGAGGGGGCCCGCCGCCGACCGTCCGGGCGGGGCGGGTCGGCCGTCCGGGTGGAGCGCGCCAGGCCGGGCCTGGTCGGCCGCCAGGTCAGGCGATCAGCCGGGCCCCGGGTCCTGGCACCGGGGTGACCTCGCGGGCCGAGCCCACTGGGTGATCCTCGGCGCAGCGTAGTTCCAGCCGGACCGGAGCCCCGCAGTCGCGGTGCCGCAGTTCCACCACCGGCCCGTCCGGGCTGGACGCGTAGGTGTTGCCCCACTCCAGCAGGGCCACGATCACCGGGAACAGCGCCAGGCCCTTCTCGGTCAGCCGGTACTCGCTGCGCGAGCGCTGGCCGGGCTCGCGGTACGGCACCTTGCGCAGCAGGCCCTGCGTCACCAGGCGGGCCAGCCGGTCACTGAGGATCTGCCGCGGCACCGCGATCCGGCGCCGGATGTCGTCGAAGCGGCGGACGCCGTTGAACGCCTCCCTGAGCACCAGGAAGGTCCACTTCTCCCCCACGATGGCCAGCGCGGCGCCGATCGTGCAGTTCTCGGTGTCGTAGTCCAGAACCCAGGGACGGCTGAAAGGGCGGCTCATCGTCACATGCTAAGTCTGGTTGACAGACTTAGCAATGAGAGGCAAGCTGGGTCTATGACCCGGACTCAGTTGGATTCCTCCACCGTCCAGATCCGGCCCGCGGCCGCCGCGGACTGCGAGGCGATCAGGTCGTTCGTGACCGGGCTGTCGGCGCGCGCCCGGTTCCTCAGGTTCTTCACCCCCGCGTCGCCGCCCACCTCGGCCGTGCTGCGGGCGATGTGCGGCGCGGGCCGCGCCACCGACGTGCTCATCGCGACCGTCGGCGGCGCCGTGATCGGCCACGCGATGGCCGCTGACGGCACCGGCCCGGACGGCGGCCGGACCACCGACGTCGGTCTGGTCGTGGCCGACCGCTGGCAGCACCGGGGCCTCGGGTCGGAGCTGCTACGCCGGCTGATCGACCGCGCCGCGGAACGCGGCGTGAGCGTGCTCATGCTGGACGTGCTGCCGGAGAACCGGATGATGCTCGCGATGATCTCCCGCCGGTGGGCGGATGCGGGGTACGAGTTCGGCGGCGGCTCGGTGACCGCCCGAGTGCGGCTGCCCGCGGCCCCGCCGCAGGGACAGGGACAGGGACAGGGCCGTGGCCAGGCGCTCCGGGCTGCCTGACGTGCGGCCGGACGGCCGGCCGGGCCAGCTCACGGGCGGGGCGGAGGCGCTCGCCAGGCCCGCGCCGGATCCGCGGCGCCAGCGCAGCTACCAGTGGCAGGACCCGGCCGTCTCCGGGGCGGCCGCGCGGACGATGGCGGGCGCCGACTTCCTCCGGGCGATCGGTGACGGCACGCTGCCGCCCCCGCCGATCGCGGTCGCGCTCGGCTTCGAGCTGATCTCGGTGGAACCGGGCCGCGTGGTCTTCGAGTTCACCCCGGCCGAGTTCCACTACAACCCGATCGGCTCGGTGCACGGCGGTGTGTGCGCCACGATGTGCGACTCGGCCTGCGGCTGCGCGGTGCACAGCCTGCTGCCGGCCGGGTCCGGCTACACCTCGCAGGACCTGACGGTCAAGTTCCTGCGCGCGGTCACCGCGTCGGCCGGGCCGCTGCGGTGCGAGGGCGCCGTCCTGCACCTCGGCTCCAGGACCGCGCTGGCGCAGGCCAGCCTGAGCGACGCCGAGGGCCGCCTGTTCGCCCACGCGACCAGCAGCTGCCTGATCTTCCGGCCATAGCCCGGCGGCCGGGCGGGCGGACGGCGCAGCCGGCGGCAGGAAGCGGACGGGGCTGTCGGCGGGGACGGGCGCCCGGCGGGGGGCGGGCGGTTCTCGGCGAGGCTGCCGCCGCCGCTCAGCCGGCGTACAGGGCGTCGATGACGTCGGCGTACTTGGCGTGCACCACCCGGCGCTTCAGCTTGAGGGTCGGCGTCAGCTCCTCGCTCTCCGCGGTCCACTCCACCGGCAGCAACCGCCAGCGCTTGACCTGCTGGACGCGGGCCAGGCGCTGGTTGGCCGCGGTCACGGCCTCCTCCACCGCGGCCAGGACGGCGGGCTGGTCGGCCAGCTCGGCCAGCGAGGACGCCTCGATCCCGCGCGCCCTGGCCCAGGCCGGGGCCACGTCGCCGTCCAGGGTCAGCAGCGCCACCACGTAGGGCCGCTGGTCGCCGTAACTCAGCGCCTGGCCGATCAAGGGGTGCGCGACCAGCAGGTTCTCGATCGCGGCGGGCGAGATGTTCTCCCCGCCCGAGGTGATGATGAGCTCCTTCTTGCGGTCCACGACGGACAGGAAGCCGGCGTCGTCCAGCGAGCCGATGTCGCCGGTGTGCAGCCAGCCGTCCTCGTCGATCAGCTCGGCGGTGCGCTCGGGCAGGTTGAGATACCCGGGGGTGTTCAGCGGGCTGCGGGTCAGGATCTCGCCGTCGGCGGCGATCTTGATCTCCACGCCGGGCACGGGCCGGCCGGCGGTGCCGAGCCGGAACGCGCCGGGAGTGTTCGTGGTGAACGCGCCCGCGGTCTCGGTCATCCCGTACACGTCGAGGATCTTCATGCCGAGCCCGGCGAAGAACTCGCCCACGTCGGGCGGCAGCGGCGCCGCGCCGCTGGAGACCACCTCGGCCTGGCCCAGGCCGAGCAGGGCGCGGACCGGCTGCAGCACGCCCGCGTCGGCCCGCCGGAACTCCTCGGCCAGGTCACCGGGGGTGGTGTGACCGAACTCGCAGCTGCGCACGTACCGGCGGCCGATGTCCATCGCCGCCTCGACGGCGGCTCGCCGGGCCGGGTCCTGCTCGCCGGACATCAGCGCCTGGATGCCCGCCTGGATCTTCTCCCAGACCCGGGGCACGCCGAAGAAATACGTCGGCTGGGCCCCGCCGAGCGTAGCGAGCAGGCCGGTAGCGGCGTCGTGGCAGAAGTACACGTGCCCGGCCAGGTGCACGGGCAAGTAGATGCTGAGGACCCGCTCGGCGATGTGGGCCAGCGGCAGGTAGGAGACGCAGCGCAGGTTCGGCAGCCCATAGCCGGTGACATCGGCGGTGGCGGCCTCGTACAGCACGCTGTGGTGGGTGACCGCGACGCCCTTCGGGTTCCCGGTGGTGCCCGAGGTGTAGAGCACGGTCACCGGGTCCTCGGGCCGGATCGCCGCGATCCGGGCGGTCACCGGGCCGGGGTCGGCGGCCAGCCGCTCGCGGCCCAGGGCGGCGAAGTCTGCCCAGGTCAGGTACTGATCACCGGACGGGCAGGCGGCCGCGTCCCTGACGATGATCTTCTTCAGGCCAGGCAGCGACGCCAGCACCGGCTGCCAGCGGGCCAGCTCGGGGCTCCCCGTCGAGCACGGCGATCCTGGCGTCGCAGTCACCGGCCACGTAGCCGATCTGGTCGGCGGCCAGGGTGGCGTAGAACGTCACCGGCACGCCTCCGGCGTGCACCACCCCGAGGTCGGCCAGCACGTGCTCGGCCCGGTTCGGCAGCATCAGCGCGACCCGCTCGCCGGGCTGCAGGCCGAGGCCGACGAGCCCGGCCGCGAGCTCGAGCGCCCGCTGCCGGATCTGCGCCCAGGTGATGGTCTGCCACGGCCCGTCGTCATCGCGGTCGGAGTACGCAGGCTCGTCCCCCGCCCGCCGGGCGGTGATCGCCAGCATGCCGCACAGGGTGTCCCCGTTGTCCGAGACCGCCTGCTCCATGTCCGCCCGCTGCCGCAGGATCTCTGCCGTCACGGCCCACCTCCTCGGGCGGGGACCTTGCCCCCCGCGGAATGCCTGCTCGTATCGCATGTCACCATGCCGCCGCCCGGGCCGCAAGGCCGCCCTGCCCCAGTCGAGGCATGAGCAGTGACGACCCGCCGGTCCGGCTGACCCAGTATGCGCGCGGTGGCAAGATCCCCCGGCGAGCTCGAGAACGCGGCCGCGGCCCTGATCCCCGGGGCGTCAGTGATCGGGGCGCCAGTGATCGGGGGGCTGGTCCCGGGGGCGGCCCGGTGCTGACCATCCGAGGACGGGGCGCTGGCCGGACCCTGACCGGTGCTTGACCCTGGGGTGGCAAAACGGTCGGTAGGGTGACGCCAGGCGACAGGGCAGCAGGCACCAGGAGGGATGCCCGATGGTACTTGCCGGCCCTGGGCTCGCCCGGGCCAGCGGGACAGGACCGGCGTCCCGGCCGCGCCGCTGGGCCCTGCCTGCGGCCGCCGGGGCCTGCGCGCTCTTCCTGGCCGCCTTCGTGGCCGGCATCGCGGCGCGCCGGCCCGGCCTGACGCTCGACTGGTATGACCTCAACGTCTACAACCACGCCGGCCTGATCGCCCGGACCCTGCCGGCGCAGCTGTACACCTGGCAGCTGCACCCCGGGATCAAGTTCACCTACACGCCGTTCGCCTCGCTGGTGTTCGCGGCCGGCTCGCTGCTGCCCTGGGCCGTGCTGCGCTGGCTGATGACCGTGGCCAGCCTGGCCGCGCTGGCCGCCACCGTGTGGCTGACGCTGGGCGCGCTCGGCTGGCGCGGCCGGGCCCGCGTCACCGCGCTGCTCGCCCTGACGGCCGGCACGCTGTGGCTCGAGCCGGTGCAGCGCGCGCTGCACCTGGGCCAGATCGAGCTGGTGCTGATGGCGCTGATCGTCTGGGACCGCTGCCAGCCGGACGACCGGAAGTGGAAGGGCGCCGGCATCGGCCTGGCGGCCGGGATCAAGCTGGTGCCGCTGATCTTCATCCCGTACCTGATCCTGACGGGGAAGCTCCGGCAGGCGGCGGTCGCGACAGCGGCGCTGGCGGGTACCGTGCTGCTCGGCTTCGCGTTCCTGCCCGGGGCGTCGGCGAAATGGTGGCTGACCGGCTACTTCCTGCACGCGGGCAACGTGGGCGACGTCGGCTCGCTGCTGAACCAGTCCGTCTACGCCCTGGTCGTCCGGGCCGGGGGGAGCATACACGCGGCGACCCCGATCTATCTGGGCGTCGCAGCCGTCATCGTGGTCCTCGGCGTGTCCGCCGCCGCGCTGCTGCACCGCCGCGGGCAGCCGGTGGCGGGCTGGCTGACCTGCGCGGTGACCGGGCTGCTGGTCTCGCCGATCAGCTGGGATCACCACTGGGTCTGGGTGGTGCCCGCCCTGGTACTGCTGGCGGACGCCGCGGTGCGCGCCAGCGGCGCCCGCCGCCGGGTCTGCTGGGCCCTGGCCGCCGGGGTCGGGCTGGTGTACGGCGACTGGCCGGCCCATGTGGCCGGCCCGGGCGCGTTCGCCCCGCAGGGACTGCTCGGGTTCTTCATCGGCCCGCATCCCGAGCTGGAGAAGTATCACCTGCGCGGCCTGGAAGTGGTCAGCTGGAACCTGTACGTGCTCGGCGGCCTGGCGTTGTTCGCGCTGGCCACGGCCGCGGCCGCGCGGGCGGGCCCGGCCCGCCGCCGTCCGGCGGCGACGCACCCCGAGCAGGCAGCCGGCTCGTAGCCCTATCCTGTGTGGCTGGGAGTGCGCCGCGCGCAGTTAGCGTGCCGCGCCAGGCCCGCCGCGGCGGCGGGCCGCTATCCCCGGGAAGGGACGCCGATGGCCTGGGCAGAGTCCGGCCCGGCCGCCACGGCCGGTGCCGAGCAGGCGGGAGCACAGCCGAACGGAGCAGGCCGGCGGGCGGAGGGCCCGGCCGCGCACGCCGCGGCGCGCGGGCGCTCGTCTGGGCGGCGGCCGCGTTCGCGCTCGCGCTCGCCGCCTACGCGGCGGACGTGGCGGCCCATCCGATCGACCTCACGCTGGGCTGGTTCGACCTCAACATCTACAACCACGCCGGCCTGATCACCCGGCACGCCCCCGACACGCTCTACACCTGGCATTTCCTGCCGGGCGTCCAGTACCTGTACACGCCGTTCGCCGCGCTCGGGTTCGCGGCGGGCTCGCTGCTGCCCTGGGCGGTGCTGAAGTGGCTGATGACCGCGGCCAGCCTGGCCGCCATGGTGGTCACCGTCTGGGTGACGTTCGGCCAGCTCGGCTGGGCCGGCCGGCGCCGGGCCGCGGCAGTGCTCGGGTTCTGCGCCGTGGCGCTGTGGACCGAGCCGGTGCTGCGCTCGCTCCAGGTGGGTCAGATCGAGCTGGTGCTGATGGCGCTGATCGCGTGGGACCTGTGCCAGCCGGACGGCCGGAGGTGGAAGGGCGCCGGGGTCGGCCTGGCCGCCGGGATCAAGCTGGTACCGCTGATCTTCATCCCGTACCTGATCCTGGCGGGCAAGCTGCGCCAGGCCGCGGTGGCCACGGCCGTGTTCGCCGCCAGCGTCGTGATCGGGTTCGCCGCGCTCCCCCATGATTCGGTCAAATGGTGGCTGACTGGCTACTTTCTGCACGCGGGCGATTTCTCGAACACCAGCCAGGGCTCCCTGCTGAACCAGTCGCTGCTGGCGCTGATCACCCGGACGCCCGCGGGCGCGGGCTCGGTGACCGCGCTGTGGCTGCTGCTCGCCGCGCTGGCGGGCTGCCTCGGGCTGGCCGCGGCCACCGTGTTCGCGCGGACCGGCCGGCCGACCGCGGGCTGGGTGACCTGCGCGGTGACCGGAGTGCTGATCTCCCCGATCAGCTGGGACAACCACTGGGTCTGGATCGTGCCCGCCGGGGTCCTGCTCGTGGACGCCGCGGCGCGGGCCCGGGGGGCCGCCCGGGCCGGGTACGTGGCCCTGCTGGCCGCGCTCGCGGCCATTTTCCTGGACTGGCCCTACCACTGGACCGGCAAGCTGGCCTTCGTCCCGCACGGGCTGGTGGGGTTCTACGTCGGCCGCCACCCGATGAGCGAGATCTTCCACCTGCACGGCGTACAGCTGATCAGCTGGAACCTGTTCGTGCTGGGCGGGCTGGCGCTGTTCGCCGGGCTGCTGATCGGGGCCGCGCGGGCCTGGCGCGGCCCCGGGCCGGCCGCCCCGGGTCACCTGACGCGTCGGCCCATCTCCTCCGTGCCGTAGCCGCCCAGTTCGCGCACGGCGGCCCGGAACCGCTCCGAGGCCAGCAGCGCCCACAGCGGGGCGAGCCGCTCACTGCCGGCGTCCCGCGCGGCCACGACCAGGTCGTAGGGTTCGCGGGTGACCGGCAGGAAGTCCAGGCCGAAGGCGCGCACGGCGGCCAGGATCCCGAGTCCGGCATCCGCGCGCCCGGCGGCGACCGCCGCGGCCACCGCCAGGTGGGTGGGCTCCTCGCGCGCGTAGCCCTCGATCGCGCCGGGGCTGATCCCCCGCTGGCGCAGTTCGTGGTCCAGCAGCACCCGGGTGCCGGCTCCGCGCTGCCGGTTGACGTAGCGCACGCCCGCCCGGGTGAGGTCCTCGATGCCCTTCAGCTCCAGCGGGTTGCCCGGGGCCACGATCAGGCCCTGCTCCCGGTGCACGAGCCGGACCACGGATACGTCATGGCCGGCCAGGATCCGGTCCACGTAGGGCAGGGTGTACTCGCCGGTCGCCGGGTCGAGCAGGTGCGACCCGGCGATATGGCACAGCCCGTCGCGCAGTGCCACCAGGCCCCCGAGCGAGCCGACGTTCGACGAGGCCAGGGTGACCCGGGGATCGGCGGCGCGCAGCGCCGACGCGGCGAGGTCGAGCACGAGATCGTGCGAGCCGATGGCGACGATCGTCCCGGCGATCTCCTCCGGGCCGCGCAGCAGCTCCACGTCGACCTCGTCCCCCGGGTGATGGCCTTCCAGCCCGGCCGGCACGACCAGCAGCCCGTCCGCCCGCACCAGCGAGGTGAGCACGCCGGCCCCGCGGGGCAGCGGCGTGGCGACCGTGATCCCGCCCACCACGCCCAGGCGCACCCGCACCCAGTCGTCCATGCCGAGCGGGGAGGCGAGCTTGCGGGCCAGCCGGGCCCGGGCCCGGGGGCGGCGGCGGGGCACCGCGCCCTCCAGCTCGGCCAGCAGCGGCGCGGCGAAGATGTCGAAGGTCAGCGCGGCCGACACCGGGTAGCCGGGGGCGCCGAGCACCGGGGTGCCGTCCACGACGCCGAGGACCACCGGGTGCCCGGGCCGCACCGCGACGCCGTGCACGGCCAGCGTCCCGAGCTCGGCCACGATCCGGGCCGTGTAGTCGTCCCGGCCCGCGCTCGAGCCGGCCACGATGATCAGCAGGTCGCAGCCGGCCACGGCGCCGCGGACCGCCGCGGCCAGGGCCACCGGGTCGTCGGGCTCGATCGGCAGGCAGCTCGCCTCGCCGCCGGCCTCGCGGGCCTGGGTGGCCAGCATCAGCGAGTTGGTGTCCAGGATCTCCCCCGGCCCGGTCGGCGCGCCGATCGGGCGCACCTCGTCGCCGGTGGGCAGCACGGTGACCACGGGGGCGCGGCGCACGCTCAGGTGCGTGGCGCCGGCGGCGGCCGCGGCGGCCAGGTCGACGGCGCGCAGCCGGTGGCCCGCCGGCAGCAGCAGCTCGGCGGTGCTCACGTCCTCGCCGATCGAGCGCACGTGCTGGTAGGGCGGCACTGCGGCGCGCAGCTCGGCGGCCGCCCCGGCGTAGTGCACGTGCTCGCGCATGACGACCGCGTCGCGGCCGTCGGGCATCGGGTCCCCGGTGTCCACGACGTCGTAGGCGCCGGGCGCCAGCAGAACCGGGGAGGTCTCGCTGGCGCCGAGGGTGTCGGCCGCGCGCACCGCGATGCCGTCCATGCCGGCCGCGTCGAACGGCGGCGAGGACCGGGTCGCCCACACCGGCTCGGCGGTGACCCGCCCGGCCGCGTCCTGCACCGGGACCCGGATCGCCGGCAGCCGGGCCGGGCAGCCCGCGGCGGCGCGCGCGTCGCGCCAGGCGCCGAGGGCGCGGGCGGCGGGCACATCGCGGAGGAACGGGCTGTCGGCCATGATGTCGGTCAACGGTACAGGGTGACGTCGACCTCGGCGCCGGCGTCCAGCCCGGTGGCGTCGTCGGGCACGGTCACGTACCCGTCGGCGGCGGTGAGCACCGACAGCAGCGCCGACAGGCCGAAGACCGGCGTGGCCACGCCGCTGGCCAGGCGGACCTGCACGACGTCCAGCCGCCCGGCCGCCGACGCCAGGTCGCGCCCGAGCCTGGCCCGCACCACCGGCTCGGCGGGCGGCGCCGTGCATCCCCCGGCCAGCCGCACCAGCGGCATCCCGATCAGCCGGAAGATGACCAGCGCGGAGCGCGGGTTGCCGGGCAGCCCGATGATCGGCACCCCGGCGCACTCGGCCAGCAGCGTCGGCTTGCCGGGCCGGATCGCGAGGCCGTGGCACCAGATGCCGGGCGGCCCGAGGCGGCTCACCGCGGCGGCGGTCTCGTCGCGCGCGCCCACCGATGAGCCGGCCGAGATCACGACCAGGTCGCTGTTGCCGAGCGCGGCGCGCAGCGCGGTCTCCAGCCGGGCCGCGTCGTCCGGGACGATCCCGCCGCCGACCGGCTCGCCGCCGGCCTCGGCGACCAGCGCCCCGAGCGCGACCGCCGTCGCGTCCCTGACCTGCCCGGGGCGCAGCACCGCGGTGTCCGGCGGCACCACCTCATCGCCGGTGGACAGGATCGTCACCCGTGGCGGCGCGTGCACGGTCACCGCGGTGATCCCGGCCGCGGCGAGCATGCCGAGGTCCTGGGCGCGCAGCGGGCGGCAGGCCGGCACGAGGCCGGCGCCGGGGGCCGCGTCCTCGTCGGCCCGGACCACGCCCTCACCCGGGGCGACCGGCCGGGTCACCTCGATGGTGCCCGCCATCGCCTCCTGGGTGTACTCGACCATCACCACCGCGTCGGCGCCGGGCGGCAGCATGCCGCCGGTGGGCATGCTGACGACGGTGCCGGGCCCGACCGCGACGTCGGGCGCGGCGCCCATCCGGACCGCGCCCACGACGTCCAGATAGCCGGGCAGCCCGTCGGACGCCCCGTAGGTGTCGGCCGCCCGCACCGCGTAGCCGTCCACGGTGGAGCGCGCGAAGCCGGGCAGCGCCTGCGGCGCAGCGACCGGTGCCGCCGGGACCCGGCCCCGGGCCTGCCCCAGCGGCACGGTCTCGGCCGGCGTGCGCCGCGCGGGACGAAAGCCGGCCAGGGCCGCGGCGACCGTGCGGGTGGCGAAGAACTCCCGGCCCCGCGGGCTGGCCGTCATGGGCGGCGGTGCAGCCCGAGCACGCTCACCACCGGGCCCAGCGCGACCTGGCCCAGCCCGCAGATCGAGGTCCGCCGCAGGGTCGCCTCGAGCTGGCGGATCTCCCCGTTCACGTCGTCGGGGCCGCCGCCCGCGGCGAGCACGCCGGCCAGGATCTGGTGCGCCTTGGCCGAGCCGACCCGGCACGGGACGCACTTGCCGCAGGACTCGTCGCGGAAGAAGCGCAGCACGTTCGTGGCCGCCGCGAGCAGGTCCGTGCCCTCGGCCATCACCACCAGCGCGCCCGAGCCGAGCATGGACCCGGCCGCGGCCAGCGTCTCGAAGTTCAGCGGCACGTCGAGCTGGTCCGGCCCGAGGAAGTTGGAGGACGCGCCGCCCGGCTGGATCGCGGCCACCGCCCGGCCGCCGCTCACCCCGCCGGCCAGCTCGAGCAGGTCGCGGGCGGTGCTGCCCATCGGCACGCAGTACACGCCCGGGCGCTCGACGTGCCCGGAGACCGCGAAGAACTTCAGCCCGGTGCCGCCGCCGGTGCCGTGGCGCTTCCACCAGTCCGCGCCGCGCAGGGTGATCACCGGGACGTGCGCGAACGTCTCGACCGAGTTCATCAGCGTGGGCTGCCCCCACAGGCCGTAGACCCCCGGGAACGGCGGCTTGTTGCGCGGCTCCCCGCGGTGTCCCTCCATGCACTCGATCAGCGCCGATTCCTCGCCGAGGATGTACCCGCCCGGGGAGGTGAACACCTCCACCGAGAGCCGCCGGCCGAGCCGGCCGCGTCCGCCCCGACCAGCCCGGTGGCGCGCAGCGTCGCGATCTCGCGCCGGATCACCGCCTCTTCCTGGCCGTACTCGTGCCGGATGAACACCCAGCCTTCCTCGGCGCCGGTCGCCGCCATCCCGAGCAGCAGGCCCTCGAGCACCAGGTGCGGCTGCTCGGCCAGGATCTGCCGGTCCTTGAACGTGCCGGGTTCTGACTCGTCGGCATTACAGATCGCGTACTTCGGCGTGGCCGACTGCGCGGCGACCAGGCCCCACTTGCGGCCGGTCGGGAAGCCGGCGCCGCCCAGCCCGCGCAGGCCGGACTCCTGCAGGTTGGTGATGACCTCGTCGGCGCTGAGCCGGCCCGACAGCAGCGCCCGCAGCGCCGCGTACCGCTCCGGCCCGGCCGGGTACGGGTCGTTGGGCCACGGCTGGCCGCCGCCGTAGCCGCGGGGCACCGGCTCGGCCTGGTGGCCGGTCCTGGCCGCCGCGACGAGCGCGTCGGCGTCGGCGGCCTCGGCCGGGCACTCGTTGACCGCCACCGCCGGCGCGCCGTCGCACCGGCCGAGACAGGAGACCTCGGTCAGCTCCACGTCGGCGTCGTCGCCGTAGCGCTCGGCGAGCGCCGCCAGCCGCTGCTCGCCGCCCTGCAGCCAGCAGGACAGGTCGTGGCAGGCGTGCAGCGCGACCATGGGGGGCGGTTCGGTGCGGAAGTGCGGGTAGAACGAGATCAGCCCCTGGATCTCGTACAGCGGCCTGCGCACCTCCCGGGCCAGGGTCTCGAGTTCCTCGCGCGGCAGCCATCCCCGGCGCTCCTGGATGGCCTGTAGCGCCGGGATCAGGCTCGGCCCGGGGAACTTCCCGGCCCGGGCCTCGACGCCCGGCGCGCGCGGCCCGGCGTCAGCCATCGACGGCCTCGCGGCCGGCGGCCGGGGCGATGCGCACCGCGCAGAACTTGAACTCCGGGATCTTCCCGACCGGGTCGATCTCGTCGATCGTCAGCAGGTTGGCCGCGGCCTCGCGGAAGTGGAACGGGATGAAGCAGTTGCCCCGGGCCTCGGTGTGCGACAGGCGGGTCTCCAGCACGATCGTGCCGCGCCGCGAGGTCACCTCGGCCATGTCGCCGTCGGCCAGGCCGATCTCGGCGGCGTCGGCCGGGTTCACGTACACCTGGGGCCGCGGGCTGATCGCGTCGAGGGCGAACGACCGGCGGGTCATCGAGCCGGTGTGCCAGTGCTGCAGCAGGCGGCCGGTGTTGAGCACGAACGGGTACTGCTCGCTGGGCAGTTCCCGGGCGGGCAGCCACTCGGCGGGCACCAGGTGGGCGAGCCCGTCCGCGGTGTTGAACCGCTCGCCGAACATGACCACGGTGCCGTCGCTGTGCTCGGGATCGGGATTCGGGTACAGCTTGCCGGCGGGCCCGAGGTTGTCGTAGCTGAGATTGGTGTAGCTGCGCATCACCGAGACGATCTCCTCGAAGATCTCCCGCGGCGAGGAGTAGGTCCAGCCGAGGCCGATCCGGTTGGCGATGTCCTGCACGACCTCCCAGTCCACCCGGGCCTGGCCCGGCAGGTCGAGCACCTTGCGGCCCAGCTGGACCCGGCGGTCGGTGTTGGTGTAGGTGCCGTCCTTCTCCAGGTAGGACGAGGCGGGCAGGATCACGTCGGCGAACTCGGACGTCTCGGTCAGGAAGATGTCCTGGACGACCAGGAACTCCAGCGCGGACAGCGCCTTGCGCACCTTGTTGATGTTGGGGTCGGACAGGAACGGGTTCTCCCCCATCATGTACATGCCGCGCACGCCACCCTTGAGCGCGGAGCCGATGATCTCGGTGACGGTCAAGCCGCGCACGGGGTCGAGGTCGGGGGTGTTCCAGATCTCCTCGAACCGGGCGCGGACGTCCGGGTTATCGGCCTTCTGGTAGTCCGGGTAGTACATCGGGATCAGGCCCATGTCCGACGATCCCTGGACGTTGTTCTGCCCGCGCAAGGGGTGCAGGCCGCTGCCCGGCCGCCCGATGTTGCCGGTGATCGCGCACATCGCGATCAGGCAGCGGGCGTTGTCGGTACCGGTGGTGTGCTGCGAGATCCCCATGCCCCAGAAGATGACGCCGGCCCTGGCCTCGCCCCAGATCCGGGCGACCCGCCGGATCACGTCGGCGTCCACCCCGCTGATCTGCGCGGCCCGCTCCGGCGGGTAGTCCCTGACCGTCTCGGCCAGGGCCGGGAAGTTCGTGGTCCGGTTCGCGATGAACTCCGGGTCGGTCAGCCCGAGCCTGATCACCTCGTGCATGATCCCGTTGTAGAACGCGACGTCGGTGCCGGGCTTGAGCTGGCAGAAGATGTCGGCGTGCTCGGACATCGTGTCGGCCCGCGGGTCGACGTAGATGATCGTGGTCCCGCGGCGCTGGGCCTGCTTGAAGAACGACGAGGCGACCGGGTGGTTCGCGGTCGGGTTGCTGCCGGTGACGATGGCCACGTCGGAGTTGACCACGTCGCCGTAGGTGGTGGAGACCGCGCCGGAGCCGATGCCCTCGAACAGCGCGGCCACGCTCGAAGCGTGGCACAGCCGGGTGCAGTGGTCGACGTTGTTGGTGTGGAAGCCGGTCCTGATCAGCTTCTGGAAGAGGTAGGCCTCCTCGTTGGAGCACTTGGCCGAGCCGAAGCCGGCGATCGCGGCCGGGCCGCCCGCGGCGTGGATCTCGGTGAGCCTGCGCGCGACCAGGTCCAGCGCCTCCTCCCAGGTCGCCTCGCGGAAATGCGGCAGCACCTCGTCGTAGTCGACCAGGCCGCCGGGCTTGCGCCGCCGCTTCTCGCCGCGGCCGCCGTCACCGCGGCCGCCGTCACCGCCGCCGCTCCGGCCGCCGTCACCGTTGCCGCTCCGGCCGCGGCCCTCGCCGGGGGCGCCGTTCATCTCGCCGCGCACGTCGGCGGACAGGGGCCCTTTGGGGTAGGCGTCGTCCCGGCGGATCAGCGGCACGGTGAGGCGCTGCGATGAGGCCGCGTAGTCCCAGCCGTACCGGCCCTTGACGCACAGTCTCCCCTGCGAGCCGGGCTGGGCCCGGCCCTCGGCGAACGCGATGGCCCCGCGCTCCCGGTCGACGTAGTAGGTGAGCGCGCAGCCGACCCCGCAGTACGGGCAGACGCTGTCGACCTGGTCGAGCTCGTGGCGCGGCCGGATCGGGATGTTGCGGATCGGCTTGTTGGTCAGCGCGCCGGTCGGGCACGCCGACACGCACTCCCCGCAGGTCACGCACGACGAGGCGCCCATCGGGTCGTCCAGGTCGAACGCGATGCGGGTGGCGTAGCCCTTGCCGCTGCGCCCGATGACGTCGTTGCCCTGGATGTCGTCGCAGGCCCGAACGCAGCGGTCGCACAGGATGCACGCGTCGTGATCGACCGCGATGACCGGGTTGGACAGGTCGGTGCCGCGGCCGGAGCCGGCCGGCAGGCCGTCCCGCCCGCTCAGCGCCGCCCCTCCGCTCAGCGCGGCCCCGGGCAGACGACCCCCCCAAGCCCCCCCGCCGAGGCCGTACCGGTCGGCCAGCGCGAGCAGTTCGTTGTCGCCGGTCGTGGTCTCCTTCGGGTCGCGCTCGCGGGGCGGCTGGTCGGATAGCAGCAACTCGGTCAGCGTGGCCCGGTCGCGCTCCACGTCCTGGGTGCTGGTCCTGACCTCCATGCCGTCCTCGCACGGGCGCACGCACGCGGCCGCGAAGGCCCGCGCGCCCACGTCCACCACGCACATCCGGCAGACGCCGACCGGATCGTAGCGCTCGTCGTGGCACAGGACCGGGATGTCGATCCCCGCCCCCCTGGCCGCGGTCCAGATCGTCGTCCCCTCCGGGACGGTGACCGCGGTTCCGTCGATCGTCAGCGTGACGGTGCGGGTCGTGGCCGGAGCGTGAATGACCATATCTCAGTATCTACCGCCTCGGGCGCGGGGGCGACGGGCGCGGGCGGGGGTTCCTGCGCCAGACGGTCGCAGAAAAGATCGTATTACGACACACTATATCGCAGGACGATAGACCGATCCAGGGTCAGCGCCGCCAAGGAGGCTCCGCCTAGGGCAGCCGGAGGTCGGCGACGCTGCCCTCATCCGGGCGGCCCTCGGCGTCCAGGCCGCGGGCGGCGTAGTAGCCGTCGATCATCGCCCGCAGCCGCTCCGGGGTCAGCGTCGCGACCCGGCCGGAGCCGAGCTGCAGCGGTTCGGACAGCAGCCGCTCCGGCAGCCAGTCGTCCTCGGGCCGCCAGCCCTCACGAAGGTTATAGACCCGCTTGGCCAGCACGATCCGTCGCGCCGTCTGCCGCAGCTCCGCGCCGTCGATGTCCCAGCCGGTCACCCCGGCCAGCAGCGCGGCCCACTCGTCGAAGGGCTCGGTGAAGACGCCGCGCAGGAACTTGCACAAGATCATCGAGTCCATGACCGCCGCGCGGTCCTCGGTCTCCACCGCGGCGGCGACCTGTCCCGGGCCGCCGGCCAGCCGGTCGTGCTCGCCGGACAGGTCCGCCTCGTAGGCTCCGGACCGGTTGTGATCGGCCCCCCGCGAGTTCACCGCCAGGCCCAGCGCCATGGCCTGCATCGTCCGGGGCTCGTAGCCCGGCAGCTCCAGCCCCTTGACCTGCAGCGAGAACGCGGACGAGCCGCCGCCCACCCGCTCGGCCGCGCGACGGCTGCCGTCGGCGAGCAGGTCGCCGAGCCCCTCCCGGGCCCCGATCTCGTCCAGAGCGCGCAGGACCGCGTCCGCGTCGCCGAACCGCAGCCAGGGCGCGTCGATCAGGCCCCGCTCGGCGGCCTCCATGGCCCAGGCGATCGTGCCGCCGGCCGAGATCGTGTCCAGCCCCAGCTCGTCGCACCGCCCGCTGGCGGTGAGCACCGCGTCCGGGTCGGACACCCCGCACATCGGGCCCAGCGCGAACACGTTCTCGTACTCCACCCGCGCCTTCTTGCCGCCGCGCGCGCCGTAGATGTGCTCGCAGCCGATCGTGCACGAGGCGCAGCTGCTGCGGGTGACGGTGCGCATCTGCGCCAGTTCCTCGGCGGCCAGCTGCGGCGCCCCGGCGAACGTCGCGGCCTGGAAGTTGCGGGTGGGCAGGGTGTTGATCGCGTTGAAGGCGAGCAGGTTGGCCAGCGTGCCGAGCTCGCGGTACTTGGCGGTGGCCGGGCCGAACGAGCGGGCGCGCAGGTCCCGCGCGGCCGCGAGCACGGCCTGCGGGTCGGCCGGCGCGACCCGGTCGGCCGCGCGCACCGCCACCGCCTTGAGCCGCTTGGCCCCCATCACCGCGCCCAGCCCGCCGCGCCCGGCGTGCCGGCCGTCGTGCGAGATCGTCGCGAAGCGCACGCCGCGCTCGCCCGCCGGGCCGATCGCCGCCACCCGCCAGCCCCGCCCCAGGCGTTCCCGCAGCCGCCGCTCGGTCTCGTCTGCGCTCAGCCCGGCCAGGCCGTCGGCGCTGGCCAGCCGCGCGCCGCCGGAGTCGACCAGCAGCACCGACGGCTCCCGGCACGCCCCGCGCACCACGATCGCGTCGTGGCCGGTGAGCTTGCCGGAGATGGCGAAGTGGCTGGACGACAGCGCATCGTTCAGCAAGCCGGTCAGCGGGGACTTGGCCACCACGGCGAACTTGGCGCTCGTGGTCAGCGGCGTGCCGACCAGCGGCGAGAACACGAACGCCAGCGGGGCTTCCGGGGCCAGCGGCGCGACGCCGGGCGGGCCCAGCCGGTGCAGCAGCCAGCAGCCGAGCCCGGCACCGCCGAGGTAGGCCCGCAGCAGCTCATCGCCGAGCGGCAGCACGCTGGCCGTCCCGCTCCCCGCGTCCACGACGAGCGCCCGTCCGAAGTAGCCGCCGGCGGTCACGCGGCTCAGCCGCCCGCGTCCGCGGCCAGGAAGAACACGGTGTCCCCGGTGGCCAGCGGCATCTGGCCGTCCCGGGTGATCTGGTCGCCGTTCAGCGCCGCCACCACGTGCCCGTCCAGCTCCAGCCCGGCCGCGGCCGCGGCGGCGGCCACGGTCGCGGCCCGGGCCGGCCGCGGCCCGCGCTGGCCGTCGGCCAGGGTGCCGAACCGCTGGATCGTGATCTCTGGCGCCGCGCGGGCCCGCGCGGCCCGGTAGTCGTCCGGCTCGTTGACGTTCACGACCGAGTCCAGGTCCGGATCCAGCGCGGCCACCATGGGGTCGGCGCGCAGCGCCGCCTCGTCCAGGCGGCTGACCGTGCACTCGTCGAACAGGAAGGCCGGGCGCAGCCGCTGCGCGGCGACCAGCCGCGCCGCGGCCGGGGCCAGCGTCGTGCGGTAGGCGGCCGCCAGCGGCTGCGGGTGGCCGCGGGCCAGCGGCAGTCCCACGTCCGCCCCCTCGTCCACCGCCCGCAGCACCCGCCGCACGAACGCCGGGTGCAGGAACGGCAGGTCGGTGGAGCAGACGAAGGCGATCTCGGCCCGGCCGGCCACCGCGGCCAGCCCGGCGGCCAGGCCCTGCACCGGGCCCAGGCCCTCGCGCGGATCGTCGACGACCTCGACCTGCGGCGGCAGCTCGGGAAGCGGCTGCCCGGGGGCCCGGACCACCAGGACCGGCCCGTCGGTCACCCGGGCCAGGATGCCTGCCGTCCGGCGCAGCAGGGTCGAGCCGTGCCATTCCAGGGCTGCCTTGGGCGTGCCCATGCGCGAGGACCGGCCGCCAGCTAGCACGATCCCGGCGCAACTCGACATGCTTCGATCCTACGTTCCGTCCCGGCCGGTTTCCCCGGTCAGCGGACCGCGGCCCCGGCCGCCCACTGATGACGGGTGCCCTGGTGGATGGCGGCGTAGATCCGGTCCCGCAGCTCGTTGGCCTGGTCATCGGTCAGGGTCCGCTCCAGGTGCCGCAGCACGACCCGCACCAGCAGGTTGCGCTGGCCCGGGCGGGCGCCCAGCCGCGCGGCCGCGGCCGGGGGCAGGTCAGCGCAGGCCGTCGCGGCCAGGATCGTCACCTCCTCGACGCAGTCGGCGTCGGGCCCGAGCGCCTCCCTGATCCGGTCTCCCAGGGTCTCGTCGTCCTCCTCGGGGCCGACGGCCACGGACAGGTCCCGGCGGACCGCCGGCATCGCCGACACTGGCCGGTAGCGGCCCAGGTCATGCATCTGGCCCGCCACCCTCGGGTCGGCCGAGCGCAGCAGCCGGATGTCGGGGACGTGCTTGCGCAGCATCAGCAGGCGGTCCAGGCCCAGGCCGAGGGCCAGGCCGCCGCGGCCGGGCAGGCCCGCCCGGGCCAGCACGGCCGGGCTGGCCCGGCCGCACTCCCACACCTCGACCCAGCCGTCGCCGTGCGCCACGTCGACCTGCCGCCCGCGGCGGGTGTAGGGGTGCTGGCGCGGCTGCTGCTGGCTGCGCCGGCCGGGGGCCAGCGCAGCGAGCAGCACTGCGACCATCTCGTCCAGGGCGCTGTCGCCGAGCGGGCTGCGGCTGATCCGCCACAGGTCGAGCTGGTGCGGGGTGCCGGAGTGCTGCCAGTCGATCGCGTCCCGCCGGTACACGATGCCGGGGCAGACCAGCAGCACGTCGTCGTCGGGCGGGTCTGCGGCCAGCAGGCGAAGCGCGGGCGGCACCATCGCGGTGGCGTGACTGCGCAGCATGCGCCGGTCGTCGACGTAGCGGGTGTACCTGGCCTCGCGGGTGACGGCCGCCGCCGGGTAGCCGAGGTTGTCGTAGTTGTCGGCGACGGTCACCACCCTCGGGCCGCGGCACCAGCGGGCCTGGCATCCCCAGGCACTGGTCAGCGCGGTGACGGCCCGGTCGATGAGCTGCTGGAGGGCGTGCGGCCCGTCGGCCGGGTCGGACAGGTCAGTCAGGGCGAGATCGCGCGCAAGCTGCGCGGAGGTGAGATGGGAGGGCATCGGGACTCCAGGGTGATCGACGGCGGGCGGCGGGCAGCCCTCCCGGCCCTGGCCGTCAGATCGGAGTCACTCGCTAGCGCGCGGCAACGCCTCCCGGCGGCCCTGATGGGCCGGGAGGCCGGCGAATCGCCGCGCTGCCGCGTTCATAGGCTCAGTCTACGTCGGCCGCGCCACCGGTTTCCGGCTCGCGCGGGCGTGACCAGGACGCGCCGCGTTACCCGGCTCGCGCCGGCGTGACCAGGCGCCGCCCCGCGTAATCCGGCCGCGCCGACGTGACCCGGCTCGCGCCAGGGGGTGACCAGGCCGCGCCCGCGCTACCCGGCCGCGCCCGCTTGCAGCAGCCCGCGGCGGCGGCGGATGGACTGGTCGGCCTTGGTGAACAGGGTGTCGACCACGATGCCGATGACCAGGATCACGATGATGGTCGAACTGACCCCGGCGAAGTCGAGGTTCTGCTGGTCGACGTTGAGCAGCTGTCCGATCGAGACCTGGCCGATGATCGACACGAACAGCTCGGCCGCCATCAGGCTGCGCCAGGCGAACGCCCAGCCCTGCTTGAGCCCGGCGACGTAGGCCGGCAGCGAGGCCGGCAGGATCAGGAACCGGTACCGCGCCACCCCGCGCAGGCCCATGGTCTGGCCTGCCCGCAGCAGCAGCGGCGGGGTGTAGTCCACCCCCGTGATCAGCCCGTTGGCGATCGACGGGGCGGCGCCGAGGATGACCACGAACATGATGGCCGCGGTGTTCTCGCCGAACAGGACGATGGCGAACGGGGCCCACGCCACCGACGGCATCGATTGCAGCCCGGTGACGATCGAGCCGACCGCGGCGCGCAGCGGCGGGATCCGGGCCACCAGCATGCCCACGACCGAGCCGATGATCACCGCCGCCGCGTAGCCGACCGCCGCGGTGCGCAGCGTCACCCCGATGGTCGACCAGAGCGCGGCGTGCTGCATCTGCGCCCACAGGTCGGAAAAGACCGGCCCGGGCCCCTTCAGCACGTAGTGCTTCCAGCCGGAGAGCGTCACCAGCTCCCAGATGGCCAGCACCAGCCCGACGGCCAGGAGCTTCGGCCACGCCGCCGCCCAGGCCCGGCGGGCCAGCCGGCCCCGGTCCGCCCGGGCCGGCGCAGGCTCGAGCTCCAGCCGGTCCAGCCCGTCCAGTGCCTGGTCAATGGCCATGACGCCCCATCTCCTCCCGCAGCCGGTCGGTGATGGCGCCGGCCAGCCTCGCGTTCTGCGGGGAGTTGATCTCCCGCGGCCCGTCGGCGGGCACCTGGTACTCCTCGATCACGCGGCCCGGCCGGCTGCTGAGCACGATGACCCGGTCGCCGAGCCGGACCGCCTCGCGGACGTTGTGGGTCACGAACAGCACGGTCAGGGCCTGCTCGTCGCAGATCCGGTCCAGCTCGTCGTGCAGCAGGTCACGGGTCATCGCGTCGAGCGCGCCGAACGGCTCGTCCATGAGCAGCACGTCGGCGTCCTGGGCCAGGGCCCGGGCCAGCGCGACGCGCTGCCGCATCCCGCCCGACAGCTCGTGCGGACGCTTGGCGCCGAACCCGGCCAGCCGCACCATCCGCAGCAGGTCCTCGGTCCGCTGCCGCCGGTCCGCCCGGGGCACGCGCCGGGCCCGCAGCGCGAGCTCGACGTTGCCGGCCGCGGTGAGCCAGGGCATGAGCCCGGGCTCCTGGAACATCATCGCCACCCGGCGGCCGCCGACGGCCACCTCGCCGGCGCTCGGCGCGTCCAGGCCGGCGACCAGTGACAGCAGCGTGCTCTTCCCGCAGCCGGAGGCGCCGATCAGGCAGACGAACTCGCCCGGGCCGACGGTCAGCGAGACCCGGTCCAGGGCGAGCACGGCGCGCGGGCCGGAGCCGTAGCGCTTGGAGACGCCGGTCAGCCGCACGGCATGCCGCGGTGCGGTCCCGGCATCATCCCCGGGACGGGGCGTGATGGCCCGGTGGTTGGTTATGCTCATGGGCTCACCTGGGGTTGGCCGTCGGCGGCGAGGAGCTTGTTGAGCGGCCCGAGATCGTAGATCGCGCTCAGGTTGGACACCGGCTTGAGCAGCCCGACGTCCACGGCGTGCTGGGCGTCGGTGATCAGCGACGACCCGATCGGGTCGTTCGTGAACGTGATCTGGGAGAACGAGGCGGCCAGCGCGCTGGACTTGAGGGCCTTGCCGCTCACCGCCTGGAGCTCGGCGTTGGCCGCGGCCTGGGCGGCGGACTTGTTGCTGGCGATGAAGCTGTTCGCCGCGATCTGGCCCTTGAGCAGCCCGGAGATGACCGATGGGTGGGCCGAGATGAACGACTGGGTCGCCACCAGCTCGGTGGTGACGAACTGGCCGCCCGGCCACAGGCTGGCCTCGTTGACCAGGACGTGCCCGCCGTCCGCGACCATCTCCGCGTCGTAGGGGGCCGGCTCCCAGCCGCCCGCGATCGAGCCGGACTCGAACGCCAGCACCGCGTCGGAGTTGGGCGTGATCGGCGTGATCGGGACGTCGCCCCCGCCGGTCGGCGTGCTGGTCAGGCCGTGCGACTTGAGCCAGTAGCGCAGTGACACGTCCTGGGTGTTGCCGAGCGAGGGCGTGGCCAGCTTCTGGCCCTTGAGCTGCGCCGGGGTGGTGAGGCTCTTCTTCACCACCAGCTCGGCGCCGCCGGACGCGGAGCCGGAGATCACCCGGATCAGCGCCCCGCCGGAGGTCTGCCAGGCCTTGATCGCCGGGTTCGGGCCCACGTAGGCGGCGTCCAGCTGGCCGGCCAGCAGCGCCGTGGCCTCCTCGGTGCCGGTGCTGAACGGGTAGAGCTTCAGCGTGACGTTGTGGCCCAGGTTCTTGGTGAAGAAGCCCTCCTTGATCCCGATCAGGGCGCTGGCGTGCGTGATGTTCTCCAGGAACCCGAGCCGCAGCGTGACCGGCGCCGAGGAGCCGGCCGAGGCGGCCGGCGTGCTGCTGGTGGTCGACGAGCCGGACGAGCCGCATCCGGCCGCCAGCGCGGTCACCGCGGCCACTCCCGCGACGACCATTGCTTTTGTTATTGTCCGCCCGCTCTGCATAGTTGATTGTTTCCGATCGTAATAATAGGGTTAGTAGGTAATGCGTTTATACCACAGCTCCCCTCGGGCCGCACGCGGGTGGAGCTCAGGTCGGGCTGGGCGGCGGGGGGTTCCCGCCCGGGCCGGCGGCGGCCGGGCTCAGATCAGGCCGACGGCAGGCGGCGCTGACAGGCCGGCCCGGACCGCGTCAGCCCTCCTCGTCACCTGGACGGGCTCACAGGCCGACGGCAGGCGGCGCTGACAGGCCGGCCCGGACCGCGTCAGCCCTCCTCGTCACCTGGACGGGCTCAGCCGCCCTCGTCGCCCGAATCCTCGAAGTCGATCCCGGCCACCGAGGAATACCGCTGCAGGCACTGCTGCAGCTGGGCCAGGTTGGCGTCGCTGGCGTTGTCGGTCCGGTAGGTCACCCCGGCGGCCATCGTCACCGGGTTCCGCTGCTTCGGCAGGGCCTCGGCCCGCACGTTCGGGATGTGCGAGCAGGCCGACCGGACCTGGATCATGGTCGTGATCGTGGTGTTCGGCTTGAAGCTCACCGTGGCCCACTGCTGGCCGAGCGCGGCGTCCATCTTCGCGCAGCCCGCCAGCCCCAGCGCCAGCACCGTAGCCAGGCCCAACGCCAGCGCGGCGCCGGCTGCGGAACCGCGGGCGCGGGTGATGACCCGGCTAGACTCTGGCACGCCTGTCAGCTTAATGCGCCCGGGACGGTCACCGCGGGAGGGATCATGGCCGCGCTCATCGAGGACTACGCGATCATCGGCGACATGCAGTCGGCCGCGCTGATCAGCCGGGATGGCTCGGTGGACTGGCTGTGCGTCCCGCGCTTCGACTCCGACGCCTGCCTGGCCGCGCTGCTCGGCGACGAGCGGAACGGCCAGTGGCGGATCAGCCCGACCGCGGCCGAGGGGCCGCCGTCGCGGCGCGGCACGGTCACCCGCAGCTACCTGGACTCCACGCTGATCCTGCAGACCGAGTGGCGGACGGTGGGCGGAGTCGTCCGGGTCATCGACTTCATGCCCCCGCGCACCGACGAGGCGCCGGTCCTGGTCCGGATCGTTGAGGGCGTGCAGGGCGCGGTCGAGATGGAGTGCGTCTGGCGGCTGCGGTTCGGCTACGGCAAGGTCCTGCCCTGGGTGCGCCGCATCGATCACGCGGTCGTGGCCGTCGCGGGACCCGACTCGGTCTGGCTGCGCACCCCGATCCGCCTGGTCGGGCACGACCTGGCGCACGAGGCGAGCTTCACCGTCCGGGCCGGCGAGCGGGTCCCGTTCGTGTTCTCGTGGACCCGGTCGCACCTGGGGCCGCCGCCGGTGGTCGACCCGGAGGAGGTGCTGGCCACGACGACCAAGTTCTGGACCGAGTGGTCGTCCCGGTGCACCTACCAGGGGCGGTACCGGGACGCGGTGATCCGGTCGCTGATCACGCTCAAGGCGCTCACCTACGCCCCGACCGGCGGGATAGTGGCCGCGCCCACGACCTCGCTGCCCGAGGACATCGGCGGGGTGCGGAACTGGGACTACCGCTACTGCTGGCTGCGCGACGCCACGATCACGCTCGAGGCACTGCTGCGCACCGGCTACACCGAGGAAGCCTCGCAGTGGCGGGAGTGGCTCGGCCGCGCGATCGCCGGGGACCCGCGCGACGTGCAGATCATGTACGGCGTGGCCGGCGAGCGCAGGCTCGAGGAATGGCAGGCCGAGTGGCTGCCCGGCTACGAGAACTCGGCCCCGGTGCGGATCGGCAACGCCGCCGTGAGCCAGTTGCAGCTCGACGTGTACGGCGAGGTGATCGACGCGATCACGCTCGGCCGGCAGGCGGGCCTGACCTTCGACAGCCACACCTGGAGCCTGGTCCGCAAGCTGCTGCAGTTCCTCGAGCAGTACTGGGACCAGCCCGACGAGGGCATCTGGGAGGTGCGCGGGCCGCGCCTGGCACTTCGTGCACTCCAAGGTAATGGCCTGGGTGGCCTTCGACCGGGCGATCAAGGTGGCGGAGCTGGGCCGGCCGGGCGCCGAGGCCCGGTGGCGCACGGTGCGCGACCAGATTCACGCCGAGGTCTGCGCGAAGGGCTACGACGCCGCGCGCGGCACGTTCACCCAGTATTACGGCAGCACCGAGCTGGACGCGGCCGTGCTACTGATCCCCGAGGTCGGGTTCCTGCCGCCCGACGACCCGCGCGTGGTCTCCACCGTGCAGACCATCCGCCGCGAGCTGACCAGCGACGGCCTGGTGCTGCGCTACACCCAGCCCGCCGCCGCCGCGGGCGGCCAGGCCGACGTCGACGGCCTGACCGGGTCCGAGGGCGCGTTCCTGGCCTGCAGCTTCTGGCTGGTGAACGCGCTGCACATGACCGGCTGCTACGACGACGCCGCGGCGCTGTTCGACCGGCTGCTGGCGCTGCGCAACGACCTCGGGCTGCTCAGCGAGGAGTACGACGCGCGGTACGCGCGGCAGGTCGGTAACTTCCCGCAGGCGTTCAGTCACATGCCGCTGATCCAGTCCGCGCTCAACCTGGAGGATCACGCCGGCCACCACTGCCGCCGCGGCCCGGACCGGTCCGGCTAAAGATGGCACCACGTCCGCACATCCTGGTCGTCAACGGCCGCAAGGTCCGCCAGCCGGTCTTCCTCATCGGCGCCCCGCATTCGGGCACCGACCTGCTGGCGCGGGCGCTGAAGGGCTCTCCCGGCATCCACCTGACCATCGCGGTGCCCAGCGTGCTGACCGTCGCCCGCGCGTTCGCGCGCAGCCCGTCCATCAAGCGCGGCCGCGAGGCCACGGCGACCGTGCTGCGTGACGCGTTCGCCCAGGCCTGGCAGGTCACCCCGCACAACTGCCTGGCCTGCGCGCCGGCCTGCCGCGAGGCCGGCGGCGTGAACGGCGCCGGGACCTGCATCGCTGAGCGCGACATCCGCCGCTACGGGGACGCGACCCCGGACCTGATGTACTGCGCCGAAGGCCTGGTCGACGCGTTTCCCGACGCGCGGCTGGTGCAGATCGTGCGCGACGGGCGGGACGTGGTGGCCGGGATGCTGGCCGACGACGACCTGCTGCGCTGGTTCAAGCCCGGCGTGGCCAACGCGGACAGCGAGTTCCCCAACCCGTTCCTCGGCATCGAGACCGAGGCCGACCTGGCCGCCTGGCCCGGCCTGTCGGTGGCCGGCAAGTGCGCGATGCGCTGGCGCGGCTCGGTGCGCGCCGCGGCCCGGCTGCGCAGCAGCATGCCCGCGGAGACGCTGACCACGCTGCGCTACGAGGAGGTGATCAGGCACCCGGCCGTGGCGGCCCGGACCGTGTCCGGCTTCATCGGCACCGACGTCGCCCCGATCGCGGTGCGGGCCCGCGGCCGCGGCATCCTGGGCTCGGCTGCGATCGCCGCGGGGGGCTGGCGCCGCCGGCTGTCCGCGCAGCAGGTCACCGACATCGAGCAGGTGGCCGGGACCGATCTGCGCCGGGTGGGCTACGGCGCCTGACCCGGCGGCGGGGAACCGTCCCACATCGGTGCCGCATCCGGCGGCAGCGGCACCGTGAACGCGTTCAGCAGGAACGACACCAGCGTGTAGTAGCCGCACAGCGACACCAGTTCGACCAGCCCGGTGTCCCCGAGCAGCCGCTGCGCGGCGGCATAGGTCTCCTCGTCGACCTGGCCGCCGGCGGTGAGCTGGCGGGCCACCCGGTAGACCGTCCGCTCGTCGTCGGCCGTGAACGGCGGCTCCTCGCCGCGGCCGATCGCGTCCACCACGTCGCCGGCCACGCCGTGCCTGCGGGCCATGCGGGCATGCGCCCACCACTCGAACTCCGCCTTCCACCGGGCGCCGACGGTGATGATGGCCACCTCGGCCAGGCGCCGCTCGATCGACGTCTCGAACCGCAGCACCTGGCCGAGCGCGGTCAGCCGCTGGCCCGCGCCGGGGGCGTGCACGAAGGCGTTGAACGGGCCGATCAGCCCGCCGTCGGCGTTGACCAGGTCGGCGCCGCGGGAGCCGACGACGGCGTCCCACACGGCCCGGCGCTCCGGGTCGAGATCGTCATAGCGGAGATAGGGAAGACGGCTGGGCATGCCAAGACGATAACGTGGACGTCGGCCACCTGGCCGCCGCGGTCAAGGACCTCGGAGGCGCCCTCCGCGCGTTGTGATGGTGATATGCCCACCAAAGCCCTGAATGAGCACACCGCGACCCTCGCCGAGCACACCAAGGCCCCGGGCGACCACACCAAGGTCCTGGACGAGCACACCGAGATCCGGCACGAGCAGACGCAGACATTAGCCGAGCACGGGAAGCTGCTGCGGGAGATCCTCGACCGGCTCGGTCATGGCTGACCCGGCAGCGGCCAGGCCCTGACCCGGTCCGGCCCCGGCGACGCCCGCGGCTCAGGCCAGCGCCGCGGGCTCCTGGCTGGCGAACTGGGTCCGGTACAGCTCCGCGTACAGGCCGCCGGCGGCCAGCAGGTCCTCATGCCGGCCGCGCTCGCGGACCCGGCCCTCGTCGATGACCAGGATCTGTTCGGCCTCGCGGATGGTCGACAGCCGGTGCGCGATGACCAGCGACGTGCGACCGGCCAGCGCGGTCTTCAGCGCGCGCTGGACCGCGACCTCGGACTCGGAGTCCAGGTGGGCGGTGGCCTCGTCGAGCACCACCACGGCCGGCGCCTTCAGCAGCAGCCGGGCCAGCGCCACGCGCTGCTTCTCCCCGCCGGACAGCCGGTAGCCGCGGTCGCCCACGACCGTGTCCAGGCCGTCGGGCAGGACCGAGACCAGGTCCCAGATCTGCGCGGCCCGGCACGCGTCGATCAGTTCCTGCTCGGTGGCCCCGGGCCGGGCGTAGGCCAGGTTGGCCCGGATCGTGTCGTGGAACAGGTGCGCGTCCTGGGTGACCACGCCGACCGCGTCGTGCAGCGATTCCTGGGTGACGTCCCTGATGTCGGTCCCGCCGATGCGCACCGCGCCCTCGTCCGGGTCATACAGCCGCGACACCAGGTGGGTGACGGTCGTCTTGCCCGCGCCCGACGGCCCGACCAGGGCGGTGAGCTGCCGGGCCGGCGCGGTGAAGCTCACGTCGTGCAGCACGCCCTGGTTCGCGTCGGTCCGCTCGGGCGCCGGCAGCGCGATCGACTCCAGCGACGCCAGCGAAACCTCGGACGCGGCCGGGTACCGGAACGAGACGTGGTCGAACGCGACGTCGGCGGCCGGGCCCGACCCGTTGCCCTCGCCCGCCAGCACCAGCGGCACCGCGCCGGGACGGTCCGCGATCAGCGGCTTCAGGTCGAGCACCTCGAACACGCGGTCAAAGCTGACCAGCGCGGACATCACGTTGACCTGGACGTTGGACAGCGAGGTGATCGGCCCGTACAGCCGCTGGAGCAGGCCGGCCAGCGCCACCAGCGCGCCGATCTGGAACGCGCCGTCAATGACCAGCTTGCCGCCGACCCCGTAGACGACGGCAGTGGCCAGCGAGGCGAGCAGGGTCAGCGCGATGAACAGCGTGCTGCCGTACATGGCCTGCACCACGCCGATGTCCCGGACCCGGGCGGCCCGGCCCGCGAACACCTGGCTCTCGGCCTCCGGCTTGCCGAACAGCTTGACCAGCATCGCCCCGGCCACGTTGAACCGCTCGGTCATCGTCGAGCCCATCGCCGCGTCCAGCTGCATCGACTCGCGGGTCAGCCGCTGCAGCCGGCGCCCGACCAGCCGGGCCGGGATCAGGAATGCCGGCAGCAGCAGCAGCGCGATGACCGTGACCAGCCAGGAGTAGTAGAACATCGCGATCAGCACCAGGATCAGCTGGAGCACGCTGGAGACTACCGACGACAGCGTCGAGGTCAGCGCCTGCTGGGCGCCGATCACGTCGCTGTTCAGCCGGCTGACCAACGATCCGGTCTGCGCCCGGGTGAAGAACGCGATCGGCTGCCGCTGCACGTGCCCGAACACCTGCGTGCGCAGATCGTAGATGAGCCCCTCGCCGACGCGGGAGGTGAAGTAACGCGAGACGAGCGACAGGAACGCGTCGAACAGGGCCAGCCCGACCACGACGGCGGCCAGCACCAGCACGACGTCGGTGCGTTTGGGCACGATCCCCTTGTCGATGATCACGCCGAGCAGGATCGGGTACGACACCGTGACCACCGCGTCCAGCGCGGCGGCCAGCAGGAATATCAGCAGGTCCCAGCGGTACGGGCGCGCGTAGCCCGCGATCCGGCGGACCGTGCCCGGCTTCAGCCGCTGCTTGGTCACCGACGGATCGCGCGAGAACCCGCGCATCGCGTGCCACTGGTTGGCGTACATGGCGCCAGGAACCACCGGGCGGCCGGAGTTCTTCCCGGGTTAGCTCAGGGCGAACCTGGTCCGGCCGGCCCGGTCAGCCGGGACCGCAGCAGCGCGGCCTGGGCCCCGCGCTCCGCGGCCGCCTGCTGCGCCAGGGTGTGCTGGCCGGCCTGGGCCAGCAGCGCCTTGGTGGCCCGGGCCGCGGCGGCGTCGGTGGCCAGCAGCGCCGCGGTCAGGTCGGCGACCGCCGCGTCCAGGTCGGCGGCGGGCACGACCAGCTCGGCCAGCCGCAGCTGGCTGGCCTCGGCCGCCGCAACGGTGCGCGCGGTGAGGCACAGCTCGATCGCGCGGGGCAGGCCGGCGATATCGACCAGCGGCTTGGTCCCGGTCAGGTCCGGGACCAGGCCGAGGGCGGGCTCCTTCATGCACAGCATGGCGTCGTCGGCCAGGATGCGAAGATCGCAGGCGAGCGCGAGCTGGAACCCGGCGCCGATCGCGTGGCCCTGCACCGCGGCGATCGAAACGATCCGCGGATCGCGCAGCCACAGGTAGCCCTCCTGGCAGGCCGCGATCCACGCCTCGAAACCGGGGTCGGCGGCGCTGGGCGGCGGGTCCTCCCCCGGCACCCCGTCCACGGTGAACACGCGCAGGTCGATGCCGGCGCAGAACGACGGCCCGGCGCCGCGCACCACGACCACGCGCACGTCGGACGGCAGGTCCGCGCCGATGGCGGCGAGGCCGCGCCACACCGCCGGGGTCATCGCGTTGCGCCGCTCCGGCCTGCTGAGCGTCACGGTGGCGACCGCGCCGCTCACGTCCAGGCGCAGCCCGCAGGCCTCGAGCGCGGCGGCGGTAACAGCCATGGCGCGCACCGGTGCCGGCCGCCCCGCGGCCGGCGCGGCGGGCCGGGAGGGGGACCGGCCGCCGCGGCCTGAAGCGGTGAGGGCGGGACGGCCCGGCTCAGCGCTTGCCCTTGCCCCGGGTGGCGCCGCCCCGGCCGCGCAGGGACACCCCGGTCTCGGTCAGGATCCGGTGCACGAAGCCGTAGGACCGGCCGGTCGAGCCGGCCAGGGAGCGGATGCTCTCGCCCGCGTTGTATCTCTTCTTCAGGTCAGCCGCCAGCTTCGTGCGGTCGGCACCGGTCACCCGGGTGCCTTTCTTAAGGGTCTCGGTCACGCGTACCTCCCGGTGAACTGAAGTGACCGCTGCGTTACCGTCACTCGCCATGATCACGCATGAACTCGTGATCGGCTACCCACACGCACGCAAAAGATCGCGCGTTTTTGACGGGCCCGCGTAAGGAGCGCGTATGGCGGGTCCGCGGCGAGCGAGAATGCGGAGCCAGCGGGCCGGGCCGGCTCAGGCCAGCGCCACCAGGTCGGCCAGTTCCTCGCTCCACGCGTCCTCGACGCCGTCCGGCAGCAGCACCACCCGCTCCGGGCCGAGTGCCGCTACGGCGCCCTCGTCGTGGGTGACCAGGACGATCGCGCCTTGGAAGCGGCGCAGCGCGGAGAGGATCTCGGCCCGGCTGCCCGGGTCCAGGTTGTTGGTCGGCTCGTCGAGCAACAGCACGTTCGCGCCGGACACGACCAGCAAGGCCAGGGCGAGCCGGGTCTTCTCGCCGCCGGAGAGCACGTCGGCGGGCTTGGTCACGTCGTCGCCGGAGAACAGGAACGAGCCGAGGATCCGCCGCTGCTCGGCCTCGGTGATCTCGGGCGCGGCCGAGCGCATGTTCTCCAGCACGGTCCGCCCGGTATCCAGCGTCTCGTGTTCCTGTGCGTAGTACCCCAGGCGCAGCCCGTGCCCGGGCCGGACCTCCCCGGCGTCCGGCCGCTCCAGCCCGGCCAGCAGCCGCAGCAGCGTGGTCTTGCCCGCCCCGTTCAGGCCCAGCACCACGACCCGCCCGCCGCGGTCCACCGCCATGTCGACGCCGGTGAACACCTCGGTCGACCCGTAGGACTTGGTCAGGCCCTGGGCGGTGAGCGGGGTGCGGCCGCAGTGCGCGGGAACCGGGAACCGGATCCGGGCCACGCGGTCCGCGGCCCGGTCGGCGCTGACCCCGGCGAGCAGCCGCTCGGCCCGGCGCTGCATGTTCTGCGCCGCTTTGGCCTTGGTCGCCTTGGCGCGCATCTTGTCGGCCTGCGACTGCAGCGCGGTCGCCTGGCGCTGCGCGTTCACCCGCTCCCGGGTGCGGCGCCTGGCATCGGTCTGGAGCTGGCTGAGGTAGCTCGTCCAGCCCAGGTTGTAGATGTCGACGAGGCAGCGGTCGGCGTCCAGGTGGAACACCTTGTTGACCACGGTCTCGAGCAGCGCCGTGTCGTGGCTGATCACCACCAGGCCGCCGCGGAACGCCCGCAGGTGGTCGCGCAGCCAGGCCACCGAGTCGGCGTCGAGATGGTTGGTCGGCTCGTCGAGCAGCAGCGTCTCCGAGCCGCCGAACAGGATCCGGGCCAGCTCGATCCGCCGGCGCTGGCCGCCGGACAGGGTCCGCAGCGGCTGCCCCAGCACCTGCGGCGGCAGGCCCAGGCTGGAGGCCAGTGACGCCGCCTCGGCCTCGGCCGCGTAGCCGCCGAGCACCGCCAGCCGCTCCTCGAGATGCCCGTACCGCCGCACCGCGGCGTCACGCCGGGCGGCGTCGGGGTGGGCCATGCCCTGCTCAGCCTCGCGCAGGCCGGCCCGCAGCTCGTCCAGGCCCCGCGCGGACAGCACCCGGTCGACGGCCAGGCCGTCCAGGTCGCCGACCATCGTGTCCTGCGGCAGGTACCCGACCGACCCGCGGCGGCGGATCGTGCCCGCCGCCGGGGCCGCCTCCCCCGCCAGCACCCGGGCCAGCGTGGTCTTGCCGGCGCCGTTCCGGCCGACCAGGCCGATCTTGTCGCCGGCTGCGACCTGGAAGGTGGCGGCCTGCACGAGCAGCCGCGCCCCCGCGCGCAGCTCAACGTCGTTCGCCGAGATCATCGGAAATTGCTCCATAGCGTGACATAACAGGCAGCTTTTCGGCACACGGCACCCCTGGTGCCGGGGCAGGCCATCACGAAAGGAGCGGTTGCATAGATCCAGCGTACCCGAGGCGCCGCCGGGCCCGGCAAAGGATTTTCCGAGGCCGCCGGCAGTGCCCGGGCTCAGCCGCTGTCCGGGCTCAGCCGCCGCCGCCCGAGCTCACCCGCCCCCGGCGTCCGGGCCCGGCGGCCGCGGCTCGGTCAGCCTGATCCGGATCGCCCGGAACAGCCGCGGCGTGCCGCGCAGCACGGCCAGCCGGGGGTCGGGCACGGTGAGAAACCGCTCGACCGCGAGCTTGAACAACGGCCGCAGCCGCGGGTCGTCGCGCAGGCCCGCTATCGCGCGGCGGTCCCCGCCCAGGACCACCGCGTCCAGCCGGCCGGAGTACGGGCCGAGCACGGCCGCGGCCACGTCGGCGGCGGCGCCGAGCGCCTCGCTGGCCTGCTTCTCCCGCCGCCGGGCGAACCGCTGCTGCGAGGTGCCGCCGGCCGCGCTCCGGCCGTGCACCAGCCGCGAGCCGACCTTGGACGCGGCCAGGTGCGCGTCGGGCCCGGTGAAGACCCCGGCCGCGTAGCCGCCCAGCCGGACCAGCAGCACCCCGACCGTGCGCTCGGCCCGCGCGTGCGCGGCGATCCGGGCGGCCAGCCCGGCGGCCGTCCCAAGCCCGGCGGCGGCCGCGCCTCCCGCGCCCGTCCCGGCCTCGGCGGAGCCCTCCCCGCCCTCCCCGCCCGCGCCCGTCCCGGCCTCGGCGGAGCCCTTCCCGCCCGCGCCTCCCGCGCCTCCCGCGCCCGCCCCTCCGTCGTCGGGGCCCGTCCCGGCCCCATCTCCCCCGCCCGTTGCGGGCCTGGGCCCGGCCGGCAGCGGCGGGAACGGCACGTGGCACTCGGCCACCGCCCCGTCCGCGGCCCGGAAGGTGACCACGGCCCGGTCCGCCTCGCCGGTGACCTCGCCGTGCCGCTGCGCGAAGGACTCCAGCCACCCGGCGAGGCGCTCCGGGCCGACCTCGATCCAGCGCGCGTCGCCGGCTGCTTCGTCTGACACTCGCACCGCCTCTGTAGCAGGTCACGTTGGCCTGGGCTGGACTGAGCTGCGCCGGCCGACCGGGGTGCGGGCCCAAACTGCTGTCCCAGCAACAGTTACCGCACACACACCCCTCGCGCCGGACCGCATACCGGGAACCGAGGAAGTAACGCCAGCCCCACGGGTATCACGCCAGCCACAGTTATCACGCCAGCCCCACGGGCCCGCCAGCCCCACGGCCCGCCAGCCCCACGGCCCGCCAGCCCCACGGCCCGCCAGTCCCGGGCGTATCCGCCCGGGCCGCCTCGCCAACGTAGCCTGGCGCAGCGCTAGAGCGCGGCCGGCCGCCGCTGGCCGCGGCTCACCCGGTTCACCGCGCTGATCACGCCCCGCAGCGACGCGTCGACGATCGACTGGCTGATGCCGACGCCCCACAGCACCCGCTCGCCCGCCGCGATCTCCAGGTAGGCGGCCGCCTCGGCGTCACGGCCGGCGGTGAGCGCGTGCTCGGAGTAGTCCAGGACCCGGACGCCCAGGCCGCCCAGGCCCAGGTCCGCGCCGGACAGGGCGTCGCAGAACGCGGCGATCGGGCCGTTGCCGGTGCCGGCCAGGGTGTGCTCGGTGCCGAAGGCCCGCACGGTCGCGGCGATCCGCTCCACGCCCTCATCGCTGGCCGACCCGAACTTGATCAGCTCGAACGCCCCCGGCTCCAGGTACTCCTCGGCGAAGATCCGCCACATCAGCGCCGCGTCGACCTCGCCGCCCTCGTCCTCGGTGTGCCGCTGGATCACGTGGCTGAACTCGATCTGCAGGCGCCGGGGCAGGTCGAGGTGATGGTCGGTCTTCATGATGTAGGCCACGCCGCCCTTGCCGGACTGCGAGTTGACCCGGATGACCGCCTCGTAGGACCGGCCCACGTCCTTGGGGTCGATCGGCAGGTACGGCATCGCCCACGGCAGCGCGCTGACCGGCTGGCCCGCCTCGGCTGCCTGCCGCTCCAGGTCGTCGAAGCCCTTCTTGATCGCATCCTGGTGCGAGCCGGAGAACGAGGTGTACACCAGGTCCCCGGCGTACGGGTGCCGCTCGTGCACGTCGATGCGGGTGCAGTACTCGGCCGTGCGGCGGATCTCGTCGATGTCGCTGAAGTCGATCATCGGGTCGATGCCCTGGCTGTACAGGTTCAGCCCGAGCGTGACCAGGTCGACGTTGCCGGAGCGCTCGCCGTTGCCGAACAGGCAGCCTTCGATGCGCTGCGCGCCGGCCAGCACGGCCAGTTCGGCGTCCGCGATCGCGGTGCCCCGGTCGTTGTGCGTGTGCACCGACAGCGCGACGTGCTCGCGCCTGGTCAGGTTCCGGCTCATCCACTCGATCTGGTCGGCGTAGACGTTCGGGGTGGAGCGCTCGACGGTGCAGGGCAGGTTGAGCACGATCTCCCGGCCCGCCTCGGGCTGCCAGACGTCCATCACCGCCTCGCAGATCTCCAGCGAGAAGTCGAGCTCGGTGTCCATGAAGATCTCCGGCGAGTACTCATAGCCGAAGTCGGTGCCGGGCAGGTAGCTCTCGGAGAACTTCATCACCGCCCGGGTGCCCTCCACCGCCACCGCCCGGCACTCGGCCCGCCCGTCGCCGTCCCAGCCGAAGACCACGCGGCGGAAGATCGGCGCGGCCGCGTTGTACAGGTGCACGGTCGCCTGCTGCGCGCCGACCAGCGACTGCACGGTCCGCTCGATCAGCTCCTCCCGGGCCTGGGTCAGCACCGAGATGCGGACGTCGCCGGGTACCGCGCCGCGCTCGATCAGGCCGCGGATGAAGTCGAAGTCGGTCTGGCTCGCCGCCGGGAAGCCGACCTCGATCTCCTTGTAGCCCATGCGGACCAGCAGGTCGAACATGGCCTGCTTGCGCGGGGGGTTCATCGGGTCGATCAGGGCCTGGTTGCCGTCCCGCAGGTCGGTCGACAGCCACCGGGGCGCGGCCGTGATCGTGCGCGACGGCCACCGCCGGTCGGGCAGGACGACGGCGGGGAAGGGACGGTAGCGGTGGCACGGCATGCCGGACGGGCGCTGATAGGACGGGTTGCTCATGGCGCTGACGCTCCTGACGGGGTGGCCGAGGGAAAGGTGGTCGGCGCAGCCCAGCAGCCCGCGACGAGGGGCCGACCGGTCAGTTACCGGGCCTCGCCGCGGCCGCGAAGAAGCAGCGCGCGCATCATGGCAGGATCATGCTAGCCGACGGGGTCGCCGCGCGCGAGCCGAACGGCCCGGCGGTGCCGCCGCCGGAATGACCGCCTGGGGGGGTAGGCCGAGTGAGTCCCGCGCAGACGCTGACCTTCCTGTTCACCGACATCGAGGGTTCCACGGTGCTGCTGCAGCGCCTGGGCGCCGCCTACGCCGAGGTCCTGGCCGGCCACCACCGGATCATCCGGGCCGGCCTGACCGCTCACGGCGGCCGGGAGGTCGACACCCAGGGCGACGCGTTCTTCGCGGTGTTCACCTCGGCGAGCGGCTGCGTGACCGCCGCGATCGAGATGCAGCGGGCGATCGCCGGGCACCACTGGCCGGGCGGCCACCCGGTCCGCGTCCGGATGGGCATCCATTCCGGCGAGGCGGCGCAGACCGACGTCGGCCTGGT
This sequence comes from uncultured Actinomycetota bacterium, assembly GCA_963749145.1. Classification (GTDB taxonomy): domain Bacteria; phylum Actinomycetota; class Actinomycetes; order Streptosporangiales; family Streptosporangiaceae; genus JASHPR01. The sequence goes on from CAVVLN010000001.1 coordinate 993,234, forward strand.
CGGCCTGGACGTGCACCGGGCCGCCCGGATCGCCGGGGTCGCGCACGGCGGCCAGATCGTGCTCTCCGCCGCGACCGCCATCCTGCTCAGCGACTCGATGCCGGGGGGCGCCACGCTCACCGACCTTGGCCTGCACCGGCTGAAGGACCTCGGCCGCCCGGAGCAGATATTCCAGGTGCAGGCCGGCGGCCTGCCGGCCTCGTTCCCGCCGCTGCGGTCGCTGGACCACCCCAAGCTGCGGAACAACCTCCCGGCGCAGGTGTCGAGCTTCATCGGCCGGGACGCCGAGCTCGCCGAGGTGCGCGGCCTGCTCGGCCGCTCCCGGCTGGTCACGCTGACCGGCTCGGGCGGCGCGGGCAAGACCAGGCTCGGCCTGCAGGCCGCGGCCGGGCTGCTGGACGGGTCCGGGGACGGGGTGTGGTTCGCGGATCTCGCCCCGCTGCACGATCCCGATCTCGTCGCCGTCACCGTCGCCAGCGTGCTCGGCGTGCAGGGCGAGCCGGGCCGGCCGCCGCTCGCCACGCTCGTCGAGGCGGTTGACCAGCGCAGCCTGCTGGTGCTGCTGGACAACTGCGAGCATCTCGTCGACGCGTGCGCCAAGCTCGCCGACGCGCTGCTGCGCGGCTGCCCGAACATCGTCCTGCTCGCGACCAGCCGGGAGCCGCTGGGGCTCGACGGCGAGCGGGTCTACCGGGTGCCGTCGCTGGCCACGCCCGCCGACGGCGACGACGTTGCCGCGATCAGGAGCACCGAGGCCGTGCGGCTGTTCGCCGACCGCGCCGAGCAGCATGGCGCGCGGCTGTCCTGGGACCCGGCCACCGCCGCGGTGGCCGGCCACATCTGCCGGCGGCTGGACGGCATCCCGCTGGCCATCGAGCTGGCCGCGGCCCGGCTGCGCGTCATGCCGGTGACCGAGCTGGATGCCCGGCTCGACCAGCGGTTCGCCATCCTGGTCGGCGGCTCGCGGGCCGCCCTGCCGCGGCAGCAGACGCTGCTGGCCATGGTCGACTGGTCCTGGGAGCTGCTGACCGCGGCCGAGCGCCACGTGCTCGCCAGCCTGGCGGTGTTCGCCGGCGGGTTCGACCTGGCCGCCGCCGAGGCAGTGACCGCGGGTGAGGTCGTGCTGGCCGAGGAGGTGCTCGGGCACCTCGGCGCGCTGGTCGACAAGAACCTGGTGCAGTTCGACGACACCGGCGTCGGTCCGGCCCGCTACCGGCTGCTGGAGACCGTGCGGCAGTACGCGACGCGCCAGCTCGAAGGGCATGACCGGTCGGCGGCGGACGAGGCCAGGACCGCGCACCGCGACCACTACCTGGCCCTGGCCGAGGCCGCGGCGCCGCAGCTGGTGGCCCGCGACCAGGCCAGCTGGCTAGACCGCCTCGACCTCGAGCTCGACAACCTGCGCGCCGCGATCGCGTTCTGCCTGCGGCAGGGCGATCCGGGGCCGGGTCTGCGGCTGGTCGCCTCGCTGCGGACCTTCTGGAAGGCCCGCGGGCACGCCTCGGAAGCGGTGGACGCGCTCCGCGGGCTGCTCGACCTCCCGGCTGCCCAGGCCCCGACGCTGCCGCGGGCCAGGGCGCTCGCCAGCGCCGCCTACCTGATGGAGCAGACCGGCGGCTACGCCACCGCCGAGGCGTACTGCGACCAGGCGCTGGCCATCGCCCGCCCCGCCGGCGACGACTACCTGGTCGCGGACGTGCTGAACGTGCGGGCGTTCGTCCTGGTGCGCCGCGGCCAGCTGTCCGCCGCGCGGCCGCTGGCCGAGGAGGGCCTAGGCCTGGCGCGGCGGCTCGGCGAGCCGCATCTGACCGCCCGCCTGCTGTCTGTCCGTTCCTACGTGGTGGACTTCGCCGGCGACCACGCGGCCGCGGCCCGCGACGCGGCCGAGTCCCTGGCGCTGTTCCGGCAGGCCGGTGACCGCCGCGAGGTCGGGACCATGCTCGGCAACCTCGGGTACGCCGAGATGTCCCTCGGCGACCTGTCCGCCGCCCGGGACCACCTGGTCGAGTCGCTCGAGATCGCCCGTGAGCTGAAGGACACCTACGGAGTCGTCTACGAGACCTTCAACCTCGGCCTGGCCGAGCATCTGCTCGGGGCGGACGGCGCGGCGCGGGCCCTGTTCGCCGAGTCGTTCGACCTGGCCCGGCGGGCCCGGATGCGGGCCGGCTACGGGTACGCCCTGCTGGGCCTGGCCCTGGCGGGCTGGGATCGCGCCGGCCGGTCGGCCCGGCTGCACGGGGCGGCCGACGCGGCCCTGGCCGCCCTGGGCGAGACCCTAGACTCCCTCGAGGCCCGGCTGCGCGACGCCGACACCGAACGGCTGCGCGCCGCCATGGGGCCCGCGGCGTTCGACGCCGAGCACCGCGTCGGCCAGGACCTGGGCGCCGAGGACATCCTGGCCCTGGCCCTGCGCCCCGGCCCGTGACCCGGGCGCGGGCTCAGCGGTGGGAGCGCGCCTGCACCTCGTGGACCTCGGCGTCCAGGCCGCCGGCCCGGATCAGGGCGGCGTGGTCGCCGCTGGCCGCTGCCCGCGCCGCGGGTCCGGGGCCCGCCGGCGGGCTGGCTCAGGTTCCGTGTCGCGGAAACCGGCTGGCCTCAGGCCGCGCTGCCGCCGTAACGTCGCCAGCAGCAGGGTGCCGCACGCCCAGGCGCCCCGGGCCCGAGGAGACGGCCGTGTTCGACAGCATCATCGATCCCACGCTCGGCCCGGCCACCGACGCCGGACGCGCCCCGGCCGCGCTGGCCGACCGCCCGGGCAGCCTGTCCGGCCTGCGGCTCGGCCTTCTCGCCAATACCAAGCGCAACGCCGAGCAGTTCCTGGACCAGGTCGGCGGGCTGCTGACCGAGCGATGCGGGGTGACGGCCCTCGTGGCCAGGAAGAAGCCCGACATCACCAACACCGCCCCGGAGCCGATCCTGGACGATCTGCGCACCCAGTGCGACGTCGTGGTCGTCGGCGTGGGCGACTGCGGCTCCTGCAGCGCGTCCGCGGTGGCCGACGGGATCATCCTGGAGCAGGCGGGCATCCCGGCCGTGGTCGTGTGCACCGACGCGTTCACCGCCAGCGCCGACGCGATGGCCCGCGTGCGCGGGGTCCCGGGCTACCGCTATCTGACCGTGCCGCACCCCATGGCCAACCTCACCCCCGAGGGCGTACGGGACAAGGCCGCGGCGGCGGTGCCCGAGATCGTCGCGATGCTGACCAGCCGCACCATGGCCGCGGCCTCATGACGACGGCCGCCGCCCCGGCCGAGGACCGGGCGGCCGATCCGGCCGAGCAGGCCAAGGCCGTCATCGAGTACTGCTACGACCAGGGCTGGACCGACGGGCTCCCGGTCGTGCCCGCCACCCGCTCCGGCGTCGAGGAGTTCCTGGCCACGACCGCACGGGAGCCCGACGAGATCATCGGCACCGCCCCGCATCTCGGGCGCAGCATCACGGTGGCCCAGGCCGCGGCGAACGCGATCATGGCCGGCGCCAAGCCGGAGTACTTCCCGGTGGTGCTGGCCGCCTGGGACGCGGTGAACCTGGAGCGCTCGGCCCGCGGCGCCTGGCAGTCGACCAGCGGCCCGTGCCCGCTCATCGTCGTCAACGGCCCGGTCCGTTCCCGCCTGGAGATCAACTGCGAGGGCGGGGTGTTCGGCCCCGGGTTCCGCGCGAACGCGACGATCGCGCGGGCCATCGGGCTGATCGTGCGCAACGGCTACGGGATCCGGCCCCACGAGCTGGAGCAGGCGACCCAGGGCCTGCCCGGGCGGTGGTCGGTGTGCCTGGGCGAGAACGAGGAGGCCTCGCCCTGGGAGCCGCTCAGCGTGGTCGGCGGGGCGGGCGCGGGGGTCGACGCGGTCTCGGCCGTGCTGATCAGGACCTGCGAGTACGTGGACAACCGGGGCACCGACAACCCGGAGGCCGTGCTCAGCGACTTCGCCGACACGCTGGCCCGGCTGGGGGCCTACCTCGGCGGGGGGCACTCCAGCGGCGGCCTGGTCCTCGGGCCCGAGCACGCGCAGTTGTTCGGCCGCAACGGGTACAGCCGGGCCGACGTGCAGCAGTGGCTGTTCGAGCATGCGGTGCGCGACCGCGGCGACCTGATCTCGGCGGGCAAGGGCGAGGGCCCGGTCAGTGACCCGGCCCAGGCCGGCACCCCGTTCCCGATGATGCCGTCGGCCCGGGACATCCCGATCCTGGTCGCGGGGGCGGCCAACGCCGCGATGTCGATGGTCTTCCGCCCGTTCGGCTGGGCGCCCTGGTCGGGCCGGTCGGTGCCGGTCGCCTGGTCCCGGGCGCTGTCCGGCGTGTGACCTCATGGGCGCCGCCCGGGTCCGGGTTCCCGCCGGCGTCCACCGCTGAATCGGAGAAGGATCGTGGAGATCTCGCTAGAGGGCAAGGTTGCGCTGGTCACCGGGTGCGGGCCGAACATCGGCAGCGGGGTCGCGCTGGCCCTGTCCCGGTACGGCGCGCGGGTGGCCTGCAACGACGTGGACGAGGCGGCGGTCAAGGCGTGCCTGGCCCGGATCGAGCGCAACGGCGGCGAGGCGATGGCCGCGCCCGGCGACGTGACCGACGAGGCCGCGGTCCGGCGGTACACCGGCGACGTGCTCGATCGCTGGGGGCACATCGACATCCTGGTCAACAACGCGGCGCTGCTCGGCGGCCGGGGCGTGCTCGACGAGAGCGCGGAGTTCTTCGAGCGGGCGGTGCGGGTCTCCTCGCTGGGCTATTTCCTGAACACCAAGCACGTCGCCCGCTCGATGGCCGAGCGCGGGATCAAGGGCTCGATCGTGTGCATCTCCTCGTCCAACGGCTGGTCCGGCACGGCGGGCATCATCGCGTACGCGTTCAACAAGGGCGGGGTGAACAACTTCGTCCGGGCCGCGGCCATGGACCTGGCGCCGTACGGCATCCGGGTCAACAGCTTCACCCCGACCGCGCCGAACCCGGACAATCCCGAGCTGATCGCCGAGCGCGCCCGGGCCGGGCTGAACCCCGGCGGGATCTTGAATCAGGGCGGCCGCGGGCTCGGCGGCCCCACCGGCGACGAGTCGTGGCGCGGCCGGCCCGGTTCTCCGGGCCGCGGTCGCCGATGATCCCGATGGGGACGACCGGGACCCCGACCGACATCGGCCACGCCGTGGCCTGGCTGTGCTCCGACTACGCCCGGCTGATCACCGGCATCGACCTGGTCGTCGACGGCGGGGCCCGGGCCAAGAACTTCGCCTACGCCCCGGCGGCGCCCGACGACCTGGCCGGGCCGCTGCCGCTGATCGTCCTGGACGAGACCCCGCCGCAGGCCTGAGCGTCAGCCGTCCAGGCGCAGCAGCCGGGCCGCGTTCTCCTTCATGATCAGCGGCCGTACCTCGGGCTTGATCTCCAGGCTCTCGAAGTCCTTGATCCACCGGTCCGGGGTGATGGCCGGGAAATCGGAGCCGAACATCACCTTGTCGCGCAGCAGGGTGTTCGCGTACCGCACCAGCAGCGGCGGGAAGTACTTCGGCGACCAGCCGGACAGGTCGATATAGACCCGGGGCTTGTGCGTGGCCACCGCCAGCGCCTCGTCCTGCCAGGGGAACGACGGGTGGGCCAGGATGATGTCCAGGTCGGGGAAGTCGGCCGCGACGTCGTCGAGGTACAGGGGGTTGGCGTACTTCAGCCGGATCCCGCCGCCGCCCGGCGTGCCCGCCCCGGCCCCGGTCTGCCCGGTGTGGAACAGCGCCACCAGGCCGCGCGAGGCGATCACCTCGTACAGCGGGTAGGCCATCCGGTCGTTCGGGTAGAAGCCCTGCGTGCTGGGGTGGAACTTGAACCCCTTGACGCCGAAGTCGTCGGCCAGCCGCCGGGCCAGGCGCACCCCCGCCGCGCCGCGGGCGGGGTCGACGCTGGCGAACGGGATGATCACATCCGGGTGCTCGGCCGCGAGCTCGGCGATCTCGACGTTGTCCGGCACCGGGTCGTCGCCGGTCGCCGACGCGCTGTCGATGGTGAACGTGACGCAGGCCATGTTGCGCTGGCGGTAGTAGTCGGCCAGCTCGGGCACCGTGTAATGCGGCATCGAGCCGATGCCGAAGTACGCGCCCATGGCCTCGCTGCCGCCGGCCTCCTGCGGGTCGGCGTGGACCGAGCGGTGCACGTGCGTGTGCACGTCGATCGCGGTCAGAGCGGTGACATCCACTAGAGGTCCTCTACATACCGGGCGGCGGTGCGCTCGCGGATGGCCGCGGGCGGCACCCCCGGGGCGCATTCTTTCAGCCGCAGCTGCCCGTCCGCCACGTGGAAGACGGCCAGATCGGTGTACACGCGGGTGACCACCCGCCGGCCGGTCAGCGGGAACGTGCAGCGCCTGACGAGCTTAGGCCGTCCCGCCCGGTCGGTGTGCTCCATCACGGCCCACACCTCGCGCGCGCCGGCGACGAGGTCCATCGCGCCGCCGACGGCCGGGTTCCGCCCCGGCACGTACCAGTTGGCCAGGTCCCCGGTCTCCGACACCTGCAGCGCGCCGAGCACGGTCACGTCGAGATGGCCGCCGCGGACGATCGCGAACGACATCGCCGAGTCCACGATCGCCGCGCCGCTGATCAGCGTGATCGGCTGCTTGCCCGCGTCGGTCAGGTCGGGATCCTCCTGGCCCGGCGGCGGTGCCGGCCCCAGGCCCAGGACGCCGTTCTCGGCGTGCAGGATGACCTCGGCGTCCGGCGGGATGAACCGCGGGATCAGCAGCGGGATGCCCACGCCCAGGTTCACCACGTAGCCGTCGCGCAGGTCGGCGGCCAGCCGCCCGGCGATGCCCTCCCGGCTCAGGCCGCGGACGCCGGTGTCGGGAACGGTGTCGGTCATGACCGCCCCGCGGGCGTGGCCTGCTTCGGCGACGCCTTCGACGCGAGCAGCACGTCGTCGACGAACACGCCGGGCAGGTGAATGTCGTCCGGCTGCAACTCGTCCACCTCCAGGAGCTGCTGGACCTCGGCGAACACCCGCCGGCCCGACATGCCGGCCAGCGGGTTGAAGTTGCGGGCCGACAGGTGGAAGCGCAGGTTTCCCTTGCGGTCACCCTGATAGGCCCGGACCAGGCCGAAGTCGGCGACGATGCCGTACTCGAGCACGTGCTCGCGGCCACCGAAGTCGCGGACTTCGCGTTGCGGAAGGTACTCGGCCGGCGCGCCGTCGCCCGCATGGCGCAGGGTAAAGGTGCCGTCGGACAGCATCGTGCCCGCGCTGGCGGGGGTGTAGAAGGCGGGGATGCCGGCCCCGCCGGCCCGCAGCCGCTCGGCCAGCGTGCCCTGCGGCACCAGCTCGAACTCCACCCGCCCGGCGAAGTACTCGTCGTAGAACTCCGGCAGCACCGGGAACGATGCCGTCAGCCGGCGGATGCGCCGCTCGACCAGCATCCGCCCCACGCCGGTGAAGTCGCCGCCTACGTTGTTCACGATCAGGTGCAGGTCGCGGCGGTCCAGGTCACACAGCGCGTCGAGCAGCGTGTCCGGGCGCCCCGAGCTCCCGAACCCCCCGACGGCGAGCGAGGCACCGGACGGGACCGCGTCGAGCGCGGCCATCACGTCCTCACGGAACTTGTCGATCACACTGCGTCCTTCTGTGCTGGCCCGGGGACGACCCCCGGACCCCCGCGCGCCATCCGCTCGGGCCGGCAGGCCGGCCGTCGCGGCTGGCCCAGTTCCTGTGCTAGCCCGGGGGACGGCTTCGCCATGGACCGGATGTCGCGGAAATTAGCACGCCGGCGCGCGGCGGGGAACATGCCCTTCCGTGTCACAGAAAGGGGTATGGCGGGCATCCTCGCCGCGACGGCATCGTGAAACCCGGCTGAGGGCGGCTCGCCGGCCGCCCGCGCCACCCGGGGAAAGGGGTCCAGATGAGCATGATCACCCGTGCGGCGGTGTGCCGTGCGCCGGGACGGCCGTGGGAGGTCACCGAGCTGGAACTGGATGAGCCGAAGGCCAACGAGGTCCGGATCAAGTTCTACGCGGCTGGGTTGTGCCATTCGGATGACCACATCCAGAAGGGCGACGCGCGGATGCGGTTCCCGGTCGTGGGGGGCCACGAGGGCGCCGGCGTGGTCGACGCGGTCGGCGCGGGGGTGACCCGGGTCAAGCTGGGTGACCACCTGGTGTGCTCGTTCATCCCGGCGTGCGGGTCGTGCCGGTACTGCTCGACCGGCCGGCAGAACCTGTGCGACGCGGGAAAGAACGCGGCGACCGGCGAGTTCGCCGACGGGACGTTCCGGTTCCACCAGGGCGGCGAGGACTTCGGCGGGCTGTGCGTGCTGGGCACGTTCTCGCAGTACACCGTGGTCTCCGAGTTCTCCTGCATCGCGATCCCCGAGGACATCCCGTTCGACGTCGCGGCCCTGGTGTCGTGCGGGGTGCCGACCGGCTGGGGCTCGGCGGTGCACGCCGCCGGGGTCCGCCCCGGCCAGACCGTGGTGATCTACGGCGCGGGCGGCGTGGGCAGCAACGCGGTGCAGGGCGCGGCGCTGTCGGGGGCCAAGAACGTGGTGGTGGTCGACCCGGTGGCGTTCAAGCGGGAGATGGCGGCGGTGTTCGGGGCCACCCACACGTTCGCGACCGCGATCCAGGCCCAGGAGTTCGTGACCGAGACCACCTGGGGCGAGCTGGCCGACCACGCGATCATCACGGTCGGGATCCTGCACGACGAGGTGATCCACAACGCGATCCAGGTAGTGGGCAAGGCCGGGCAGGTCACGATCACCGCGGTCGGCAACGGCTCGGTGGATGAGAACCCGGGCATGCTGATCGGCTACCAGCGGCGGGTGCAGGGCGCGATCTACGGGGCGTGCAACCCCCTGGTCGACGTGCCGCGGCTGCTGGGCCTGTACCGGTCCGGCGACCTGAAGCTGGATGAGCTGATCACCCGCCGGTACCGGCTGGAAGAGATCAACCAGGGCTACCAGGACATGCTGGACGGCAAGAACGTCCGCGGCGTGATCATCCACGAGCATAGTGAGCCCTAGGACAGAGGAGCCTCCACCGATGAGCATCACGACTCACGCCGCCATCGCCCACGGCCCTCACACCGGCTGGGAGCTAGCCGACCTCCAGCTCGACGAGCCGAAGGCGCACGAGGTCCGGGTGAAGTTCTACGCGGCCGGGCTGTGCCACTCCGACGACCACATCACCAAGGGCGACGCGCCGGTGCGGTTCCCGGTCGTCGGGGGCCACGAGGGCGCCGGGATCGTCGACGCGGTCGGGCCGGACGTGCGCCGGGTCAAGGCCGGCGACCGGCTGATCACCTCTTACATCCCGGCCTGCGGGGCCTGCCGGCCGTGCGTGAGCGGGCACCAGAACATGTGCGTCAAGGGCCTGAACGCCGGCACCGGCATGTTCCTTGACGGCACGTTCCGGTTCCACCTCGGCGATGAGGACCTCGGCGGCTTCTGCACGCTCGGCACGTTCTCCCAGTACGCCGTGGTGTCGGAGTGGGCCTGCGTCCCGATCGCCGACGACATCCCGTGGGAAGTCGCCTGCCTGGTCGGCTGCGGCGTCCCCACCGGGTGGGGCTCGGCCGTGCACGCGGCCGGGGTGCGGGCCGGCGACACGGTGGTCATCTTCGGCGCCGGCGGCGTGGGCAGCAACGCGGTGCAGGGCGCCCGCTACGCCGGCGCGAAAAACGTGATCGTGGTGGACCCGGTCGCGTTCAAGCGGGACACGGCCACCGGCGTGTTCGGCGCCACCCACGCGTTCGCCACGGCCATCCAGGCGCACGAGTTCGTGGTTGACACCACCCGGGGCCAGCTCGCCGACCACGCGATCTGCACGCCGGGGGTGGTCACCGAGGAGATCGTGAACGCCGCCGTGGCCATGACCGGAAAGGGCGGCAAGGTTACGATCACCGCCGTCGGCCACGTCGGCGAGCACGCCGTGCATGTCCACGCGGGCATGCTGATCAGCTACCAGCGCCAGATCCGGGGCGCGCTGTTCGGCGACAGCAACCCGCTCTACGACATCCCTATGCTGCTCGGCCTGTACCGGTCCGGCGACCTGAAGCTGGACGAGCTGATCACCCGCCGGTACCGGCTGGAGGAGATCAACCAGGCCTACCAGGACCTGGAGGACGGCAAGAACATCCGCGGCGTGATCATCCACGAGCACTAAGCCCCTAGACCCCCCGCCGCGGAGCAAGCTCCGCGAGGAAGGGCAGGCCGATGACACAGATGGTGCGCGCCGCGGTCCAGACCGGGCCGCGGAAGATCGAGCTGCGCGAGTTCCCGCGGCCGGCCACCGGGCCCGACGACGGGCTGCTGCGCGTGGAGGCCAACGGCATCTGCGGCAGCGACGTCGAAACCTACCGGGGCCACCTGGGCGGGTCGCGGCCGGCGTTCATCCCCGGCCACGAGCCGCTCGGCATCGTGGCGGAGGTCGGCGAGCGGGCGGCCGAGCGCTGGGGCGTGCAGCCCGGCGACCGGGTCGCGCTGGAGGTGATCGTCCCGTGCCGGGCCTGCAGCGACTGCCTGACCGGCCGGTACCAGTTCTGCCGCAAGCGCAAGTACGGCCACGGGGTGACCGGCATCGATACCGAGCCTGCCCTGTGGGGCGGGCTGGCCGAGTACATGTACCTGTCGCCGACCTCCGTGCTGCACAAGGTGGACAGGTCGCTGCCCGCCGAGCTGGCCGCCATGTACAACGCGCTCGGCGCGGGCGTGCGCTGGGCCTGCCACCTCGGCCAGGTACAGCTCGGCGACACGGTGCTGGTGCTCGGCGCCGGCCAGCGCGGCATCGCCGCGGTCGTCGCGGCCCGCGCCGCCGGGGCCGGCACGGTCATCATCACCGGGCTGGCCGCCGACGCGCACAAGCTCGCGGTGGCCCGCGAGTTCGGGGCCGATCACACGATCGTGGTCGACGGGGACGCCGCGCAGGACACCGTGGCGCGGGTCGAGGAGATCACCGGCGGCGAGATGGCCGACGTCACCCTCGAGCTCACCCCGATGGCCGCCGGGCCGGTCGCCGACGCCCTGGCCGCGACCCGGCGCGGCGGGCGGGTGGTGCTGGCCGGGCTCAAGGGCGGCCGCGAGATACCGCTGCGCACCGACGTGATCATCAACCGCGCGCTCACGGTCCGCGGGGCCTTCGGCGTGGACGCCAAGGGCATGGCGGACGCGATCGCGCTGATCGAGTCGCGCCGCTTCCCGCTGGAGAAGATGCACACCCATACCTTCGGCCTGGACGACGCGGCGCTGGCCATCGAGACCCTCGGCGGCGAGGTACCCGGCGAGCAGGCGATCCACGTCTCGGTCCACCCCGCCGCCTGACCGCCTGACCGTTCGGAGGCCCGCCTTGCTGGTCGATGCCCACGCTCACGTGCTGCCCCGTGACTACCCGCCCGGCGCGCCGGAGTGCTTCCCCCGGATGGAGCCGGTCGACGGGAGCACCGACCGGACCCTGGTGTTCGGGGCGATGAAGTTCCGGGCCCGCGACGCGTTCTTCGCCGCGGAGCGGCGGCTCGAGGCGGCCGCGGCGTCCGGCGTCGACGCCGAGGTGCTGACGCCGATGCCGCCGCTGCTGCGCTACGACCTGCCGGCCGCCGACGGCCTGGCGCTGGCCCGGCACGTCAACGAGTTCACCGCGCAGATGTGCTCGGCCGACCCGGCCCGGCTGATCGGGCTCGGCATGGCGGCGATGCAGGACCCGGACGCCGCCGCGGCCGAGCTGGCCGCCCTCGCCGGTCTGGGCCTGCGCGGGGTGGAGATCGCGTCCAGCATCCTGGACACCCCGATCGGCGACGAGCGGTTCCTGCCCTTCTTCGCCGAGGCCGAGCGGCTGGGCCTGGCCGTTTTCGTGCACGCGATGCCCCCACCCACCTCCCCGTCCCACTCCACGGCGCGCCTGCCGGCCGCGGCCCGGGGTACGTACGGGGTCGGGATGGAGGGGGCGCTGGCCGCCGCGTCCCTGGTCAGCGGCGGCACCGCGGCCAAGTGCCCGGGGCTGCGGATCTCGTTCAGCCACGGCGCTGGCGGGTACCCGCTGATGCTGCCCCGGGCCCAGTACTTCTGGAGCGGGGCCTGGAACGAGGAGCCCGTGGTGCCCGAGCGCGCGATCATGCATGACGACGGGCCGTCGCCGGTCGAGTACGCCCGGCGGTTCTACTACGACTCGCTGGTGTTCGACCGCCGGGCGGTGCGGTATCTCATCGACCTGCTCGGCTCCGACCGGCTGCTGGTCGGCTCGGACTTCCCGGCCATGCCGCGCGAGGAGCCGGCCGGGCGCACGCTGCGCTCCATGGGCCTGCCCGAGGATGTGCTCGCGGACATCACCTGGAACAACGCGTTCCGCTGGCTCGGGATCAGCCCGCCGCGGTAGACCCCGGCGCTAACCCCGCCCGGCCGCGGCCGTCACGGACGCGCACCGCGGCTGCCGGCGGGCGGCGGCCGCCAGCCGCTGGCCGGGCTGCGGGGCCAGCACCCGGGTGATCGCCCCGGATGCGGCCGTGAGCATGTTCGCCAGCACCAGCGGCTGGGCCCGCTCGGCCTCGACCACCACGCTGATCGCGGCGGCCACCCCGCCGAACTGGTCATAGACCGGCACCGCGACCACCAGGTCGGGCAGCGTGATCCGCCCCCGGGCGACGGCGTACCCCACCTGCCGGACCTGGGCCAGCTCGCGCAGCAGCTGGGCCGGGTCGGTGACGGTCAGCGGGGTGAACCGCTCCAGCGGGCCCTGCAGCACCCGCTCCTGCAGCTCATGATCGGCGAACGCGAGCAGGACCAGGCCGGTGCCGGTGGCGTGCATCGGCCAGCGGTCCCCCATCCGGCCGTTGGTCGGGTGCGTGGCCCAGGCCCGGATCGTCTCCACGTAGACGACCTCCACCCCGTCGCGCACCCCCAGGTGCACGTTGCCCCGGGTCCGGTGATGCAGCTCATCCAGGTACGGGAACGCCGCCTCGCGCAGCCCCAGCCCCCGCGGCGACAGCGCCGCCAGCTCCAGCAGCCGCAGCCCGATCGAGTACCGCCCGCCCGGCCCCCGCTCCAGCGCCCCCCACCGCTCCAGCTCGCACACCAGCCGGTGCGCCGTGGACAGGCTCAGCCCCGCCCGCCGCGAGATCTCGCTCAGCGACAGCGCCCGCTGGCGCGGCCCGAACGCGTCCAGCACCGCCAGCAGCCGACCCGCCGCGTTGGTCCGCGGGGTGCCCGTGCTCGGCTGCACCGGGGCATGGAGAGACTCCCGCATGCTCGACCCCCTTGTCGACCGTGCCGTTACGGGTAGGCGTGCTGGCTGGGTCCTGCTGGGGTGCCGCCGGGTTCTCAGGCAACGCCGGGCGCCCTGCTTGTAATTCAGATCATGCTTACACGCGGGGGTTGGATCTGCAAGAAATGAGATGCAGACGTTGTAAACCCCCCGTAACCAGCCGTTCAGCTGGCGATGGCGGGCTCGCGCGGTCCGGCGGCCCGCCGGGCGGGGGCGCCCGGGCGAGGCAGGCGGCCGGGCGGGGCGCTTTTCCCTTTCGCCCGGCGGAAGCGGCATGGACGCCGGACCGGCGCGTCCTCGAAGCTGGCGCTGTTATTGCTGGGGTCGGCTCACGGCCGCGCGGCCAGCCGGGTGGTCCCCCGAGGCCCGGCCCGGCCGGGCAGCGCGCAGTCCCTCAGCATCAACGCCAATCCGTGGCAGGTGCATGCATAGCAGGAGCGTCGACGTGAGAGCTAGAGCAAATCAAAGACGTAGATTCATCCGGTCCGCCCCGATCATCGCGGCTGCGGCCGTGGCGGTCGTCCTGGCCGGCTGCGGGTCGTCAGGTACGAGCAGCACGCCCACCTCGTCATCGTCCGCACCGCACAGCGGCGGATCGCTCACCGTGCTGGAGGGTTCCGGCTACGTCGGCAGCTGGCCGGGCCTCGACCCCGCCACCGACACCGACGGCGCGGCGAACCAGAGCTTCATGGACGCCATCTACGGCGAGCTGTTCGGGCTCAACAGCGCCGGGAAGATCGTCCCCGACCTCGCCACGGGCTACACGTTCTCCAACGGCGGCAAGACGATCAACATCACTCTGCGCCAGGGCGTTAAGTTCACCGACGGGACGCCGTTCAACGCCGCCGCGGTCGTGTACAACTGGAAGCGCGATCTCGCGGCGACCTGCACCTGCAAGCCGGTCTTCCTCGCCCCGCCGGTGATCACCCAGACGGGGCCCTACTCCGTTTCTCTCACGCTTCCCTACGTCGACGCGCCGTTCATCAACGGCATCCAGGACGACGTGTTCAACTGGATCGCCTCGCCGACCGCCATCCAGACGATGGGCCCGACCGCGTTCGCCGCCAAGCCGGTCGGCGCCGGGCCCTTCACCGTCGTCAGCGATACCCCGGACTCGGAACTGGTCCTCAAGGCCAACCCCCACTACTGGCAAAAGGGCCTGCCCTACCTCAAGAACCTGACCTTCAAGTCCGTCGCGAGCGATGAGGCGGCCTACGAGGCGATGCTCGCGAACTCCGGCCAGGCCTACGAGGGAATGTCGACGCCTCAGCTCGTACCGTCGTTCAAGGCACATTTCCAGGTGACCGCCGAGCCGTCTACCTCTCCCTACGACATTCAGCTGAACACCAAGATCCCGCCGTTCAACAACATCCTGGCCCGGGAGGCGGTCTACTACGCCACCGACGCCGCCGCGCTGGACTCGCACCTGTTCGGTGACACCTACCCGGTGACCGAGTCGTTCACCGCCAAGGCCGGCCTCTTCTATGAGCCGACGGTGCCCGGCTATATCAATTACGACCTGGCCAAGGCCCAGGCGCTGGTCAAGCAGGTGGGCGGCATCACCACCAGCCTGGACACCATCAGCGCCCCGACCGCCATCACCCTCAATGAGGGCCTGCAGCAGCAGTGGCAGGCCGCCGGGATGAAGGTCACCCTGCATTCCTACGACCTGACGGCGCTGATCGGCGTCTTCGTGTCCAAGAACTGGCAGGCCTTCCTGCAGACGGCCGGCTCGTACGACCCGGGTACCGGAGTCGGGGTCGCCTTCCGGTTCGCCTCGACGTCCCCGTTCACCGGCGTCTACGACCCGCACGTCGACGCGCTGCTCAACGCCGCGGCCGGCACGGTGAACATGTCCGCCCGGGCGGCGGACTACGCCGCGCTGAACGCCTACATCGCCAAGGAGGCGTACGGGCCGTTCCTGTTCCCCATCGCCGGCTACAACATCGCCGCCCATGGCGTCGGCGGGCCCGGGCTGACTACCCCGATCCCGAGCGAGGTCGTGGATCCGGAGATCATGTGGCAGTACGTTTACAACAACAACGGATGAGGCACGAACTGCTGTCGCCATGAACACCTCGGTCACCGTCGGGCCGCCGGAGAGTTCCAGCGCCGAGCCGGGCGGCCAGGCGGGCGGTGCACCCCTGCACCGCCGCCTGGCCGGCTCGCCGGCCCTGCGCGTGACCGGCCGGCGCGTGCTCATCGCCATACCCGTGCTCTGGGGCGTGACGCTCCTGACGTTCGTCGTCCTGAACTCCCTGCCCGGCGATGCCGCCACGGCGCTGCTCGGGGCGAACGCCACTCCGGCCGAGGTGCGGGCGCTCAGCATAAAGCTGCACCTCAACGAGCCGTTCTGGGTCCGCTACGGGAACTGGCTCGGCGGCGCCCTGCATGGCAACCTCGGCACCTCCCTGTACAACCACCTGCCGGTCACCTCGATCCTGGCGCAGCGCCTCCCGGTGACCATCGAACTGGTGGTGTACGCGCTGATCATCACCTACGTGGTCTCGATCCCGCTGGCCGTCCTGTCCGCGCGCCGGCCGCGCGGCGTGGTGGACCGGACCAGCATGGTCCTGTCCATGGGCGGCCTGTCTGTCGCCCCGTACGTGCTGGCCCTGCTGCTGATCCTGGTCTTCGCCGATGACCTGCAGATCCTGCCCGCGCTCGGCTACCAGTCGATCGGCGCGGGGATCGGCGGGAACATCAAGGATCTGACGCTGGCGGCGGTCACGCTCGCGGTCCCGCTGGCCGCGTTCTACACCAGGTTCCTGCGTGCCGACCTGCTCGAGCAGATGCAGTCCGAGGACTACACCGTCACGGCCCTGGCCAAGGGCCTGTCCCGGTGGCAGGTCCTCACCCGGCATGCGCTGCGGAATTCCTTCATCGGGCTGCTCACGGTCATCGGGCTCAACCTGGCCACGCTGATCGGGACGACGGTGATCGTGGAAGAGATCTTCGGGTTGCCCGGGATCGGCTACCAGCTGCTCCAGGCGATCGACAACCGGGACGTGCCGCTGGTCCAGGGCATCGTGCTCGTCTTCGCCGTCGTCGTCGTGCTCGTCAACCTCGCTACCGACCTGCTGTACGGTGTGCTCGACCCAAGGATCCGTCATGGCCGTGCCCGCAGCTGACGTCCTGTCGTCGGCGGTGCCGGCCGGCGACATCACCACCGCGGGCCAGGTGTCCCGTACGACCAGGGTGCTGCGCTCGCTCGAGATCACGATCCCCGCCGCCGTGCTGCTCGTGCTGCTGTTCTTCTGCTTCATTTGGCCGCTGGTCTATCCCGTGCCGTCGCCGGTCAACGGGTCCGTCCTCAACGCCAGCCTTCCGCTGTGGTCGCCGGGTCACATCCTCGGTACCGACATGGTCGGCGACGACGTCATGTCCCGGATCCTCTACGGCGGGCGGGTGTCGTTCGAGGTCGCCTTCGCCGTGCAGGCCATCGGCCTGGTCATCGGAGGGCTCGCCGGCGTGATCGCCGGTTACGTGGGCGGGGCGGTGGAGGCCGTGGCCATGCGGGTGCTCGACGTGTTCATCGCCTTTCCCGCGCTCGTGCTGGTCCTGGCGATCGCCGACAGCCTCGGCCTCAGCGAGATGCACGTCATCTGGGCGCTGGCGGCCTTCAGCATCCCGGCGTTCGCCCGAGTCGCGAGAGCCGCCACGTTGCGGCTGCGGGATCAGCCCTTCGTGGTCGCGGCCCGGCTTTCCAGCGCCAAGACGTGGAGGATTCTCTTCGGTCACATCGTGCCCAACATCCTGCCGCAGCTGGTGACCTTCAGCCTGCTGGGCGCCGGCGTGGTAATGATCCTGGAGGGCGCGCTCGACTTCCTCGGCTACGGCATCCCGCCGCCCGCGCCGAGCTGGGGCAACATGATCTCAACCGGACAGCAGGTAATGTCCATCAGCCCGCGTTACGTCATCGTGCCGAGCATCTTCCTCATCGTGACCGTGGTCTCGCTGAACCTCATGGGCGACGGCCTGCGCGCCCGCTGGGGGGTGCGCTGATGGTCGGCCCGCTCGGGCCGCGAGTTCGCCGGCTGGCGGCGACGTCCGTGGCCGCATCGAGCGCGGCCAGCAACGGCCCAGCGCCATCGGGTGCTCCGTCTCCGGCCCTGCTTGACGTCTGTGACCTGCGGGTACGCTTCCGCTCGCGGGGAGCCGTCGTGCACGCCGTGCAGGGTGTCAGCTTCGCCGTCGAGCCCGGCCAGACGCTGGCCATCATCGGCGAGTCCGGTTCCGGCAAGACCGTCAGCGCGTACGCGGTCATGGGCCTGCTGCCGCGCTCGGCCCAGGTCTCGGGCTCGATCCGGTTCAAGGGCGTGCAGCTCGTCGGCCGCAGCGAGAAGGAGCTGCAGGAACACCGGGGCCGCAACGCCGCGATGGTCTTCCAGGACCCGGAGCGGTCCTTGAACCCGACGATGCGGATCGGAACGCAGATCACCGAGGCAGTCCGGTGCCATCTCCCCGTCGACCGGAAGGAGGCCCACGAGCGCGCCGTTGAGCTGCTCCGGATGGTGCGCATCCCCGCCCCGGAACGGCGCTTCCACGAATATCCGCACCAGCTTTCTGGCGGCATGCGCCAGCGCGTGGTCATCGCCATCGCCCTGGCCTGCCAGCCCGCGCTGCTGATCGCCGACGAGGCGACGACCGCGCTCGACGTCACGACGCAGGCTCAGATCATGGATCTCCTGCTGGACCTGCAACAGGAGCTCGGCACCGCGCTGCTGATGATCAGCCATGACCTCGCCCTCGCCGCCTCCTACGCCGAGGAGGTTGTCGTGATGTACGCGGGCCGGATCGTCGAGCGGGCCGCGGCCGCTGACCTGTTCGGCAACGTGCGGATGCCGTACACCCGCGCCCTGCTGGACGCCATCCCTCGCGCCGACCTGGAGCCGCATGTGCTCCTCCCGGTGATCGGCGGGCGTCCCCCCGACCTGTCCACCGTCCCGCCGGGCTGCTCATTCGCGCCGCGCTGCCCCGATGCCCAGCAGGACTGCCGGCAGGACACGCCTCCGCTCGAGCAGCACGAGATGGGTCACTGGTGGGCGTGCTGGCATCCGTGCGGGAAGGAGGCGGCGTCGTGACCGCGGTGACCGAGGCCGGCAGCCCGGCGGCGCCAGGCGGTGACACTCTGCTCGAGGTCCGCCACCTGGTTCAGGAGTTCGTGCTCCGGGACTACGGCGGGGCGAAGGGGGGGGTGCTCCAGGCCGTGTCCGACGTGTCCTTCGACCTGCACGCTGGCGAGACACTCGGCATCGTGGGCGAGACCGGATCGGGGAAGTCGACGCTGGCCCGGTCGGTGATCCAGGCGCCTCCCCCGAAGCAGGGCGCGGTGATCTTCGAGGGGAAAGACCTGGTAGGCCTGTCGCACCGGGCCATGAAGCCGGTGCGCCGGGACCTGCAGATGGTGTTCCAGGATCCGTTCACGTCCCTGGACCCGAAATGGACGGTCTCCCGGATCGTCGCCGAGCCGCTGGTCGCCTACGCGATCGGCTCCCGCGCCGAGCGCCGCGACCGCGTGAACGCGCTGCTCGACCTAGTCGGGCTCGACCCGGCCGGCTACGGTAAGCGGCACCCGCGCGAGCTTTCCGGCGGCCAGGCTCAGCGGGTGGCGATTGCCCGGGCCCTGGTGCTCGAGCCCAAGCTGATCCTCTGCGACGAGCCGGTCTCATCTCTCGACGTCCTCGTGCAGGCGCAGGTACTCAACCTGTTCGAGAAGCTGCGCAGCGAGCTGGGCCTGTCATACCTGTTCATCGCGCACGATCTCGCGATGGTCAAGCAGGTCAGCGACCGGGTGGCGGTCATGTACCTCGGGAAGCTCTGCGAGGTCGGCCCGGTGCGGGACATCTTCCGCCGGCCGCTGCATCCCTACACCTCGGCGCTGCTGGAGTCCATCCCGGACCCGGACGTCCCGACTGGGAAGCGGGAGTCCGGTCACGTGATCAGCGGGGAGCTGCCGTCGCCGCTGAACCCGCCGAGCGGCTGCCGGTTCCGCACCCGCTGCCCGCGGGCCGCCGAGCGCTGCGCCGCCGAGGCGCCGGAGCTTCGCGCGCTGGGCACCGACGGGCATCTCGTGGCCTGTCACTTCCCGCTGTCCGGCGGCTCTCCCGCGCCGGCGCAGCCGCGGGCGCACGTCGAGCCCGCGGCGGTCAAACGGTAACGGCCGTCAGACGTTAAAGCCGAGCGCCCGCAGTTGCTCCCGGCCGTCCTCGGTGATCTTGTCGGGACCCCACGGCGGCATCCAGACCCAGTTGATCCGGAAGTCGGCGACCAGCCCGTCCAGGGCCGAGCGGGCCTGGTCCTCGATCACGTCGGTGAGCGGGCACGCCGCGCTGGTCAGCGTCATGTCGATGGTGGCGACCCGGTCCTCGGCCACCGTGACGCCGTAGACCAGGCCGAGATCGACCACGTTCACGCCCAGCTCGGGATCGACGACGTCCCGCAGCGCCTCGAGCACGTCCTCGGTATCCGGCGTGAGCTCGCTGGTCGTACCGGGTGTATCGGTCGTCATGTCTGCTTCCCCTCTGCGGCCCCGGCGCTCTCGAGCGCCTGGGCGGTCGCGTCCTTCCACGCCATCCAGCCGAGCAGGGCGCACTTGATCCGCGCCGGGTACTTGGACACGCCCTCGAACGCGACCGCGTCGCCGAGCAGGTCCTCGTCCGGGTCGGCTGCGCCGCGGGACTGCATCAGCCCGAGAAACGCGCCGCTGATGTCCATCGCCTCCCGCACGGTCTTGCCGATCAGCGCCTCGGTCATCACCGACGTGCTCGCCTGGCTGATCGAGCAGCCGAGCGCGTCGTAGGAGACGTCGGCCACGGCGGGCTCGCCGCCGGCGTCCTTGAGCGCCACCCGCAGCGTAAGCTCGTCGCCGCACAGGGGGTTCACATGATGCACCTGGGCGTCAAAGGGCTCCCGCAGGCCGCGGTTGTGCGGGTTGCGGTAGTGATCCAGGATGATTTCCCGGTACATGGACTCGACTTCCATAACACCGCCTTCAACACGCGGCCGGCGAGGGAGTGTTCCCGCCGCAGGCCGCCCATCATGCCACCGCGAAGAAGCGCTGGGCCTGGCGAACTCCGTCGGCCAGCGCATCCACCTCGTCGTGGGTGTTGTACACGTAGAAGGTGGCCCGCGTGCTGGCCTGCACGCCGAGCGCCCGGTGCAGGGGCCAGGCGCAGTGGTGGTTGGCCCGCACCGCGATGCCGAGCTCGTCGAGGAGCTGACCCACGTCGTGCGGGTGGACCCCGTCGACCGTGAACGACACGGCGCCGCCGCGGTCCTGGGTGGTCAGCGGGCCGAGCACCCGCACGCCGTCGAGGGCCGCCGAGCGCGTCGAGCGCGTGCGCGGTCAGCGCCTCCTCGTGCGCGGCCACGCCGGGCATGCCGAGCGCGTCGAGGTAGTCGCAGGCGGCGGCCAGGCCGACCGCCTGGGCAGCCGCCGGCACCCCGGCCTCGAACCGCTCCGGCGGCGGCAGGAAGGTCGAGCCTTCCATCCTGACCACCTCGATCATCGACCCGCCGGTGATGAACGGCGGCATGGCCTCGAGCAGCTCGCGCCGCCCCCACAGCACCCCGATCCCGGACGGGCCGAGCATCTTGTGCGCGGAGAACGCCAGGAAGTCCGCGCCGAGCGCGGCGACATCGACCGGGCGGTGCGGCACCGACTGCGCCCCGTCGGCCACCACCAGCGCGCCCCGGGCATGCGCCAGCGCGGCGATCTGCCCGACCGGCGGGATCGTGCCGGTGACATTGGACTGGTGGGTGACCGCGACGACCCTGGTCCGGTCGGTGATCAGCTCGTCGGCGCCGGACAGGTCGAGCCGGCCCTCGGGGGTGACGCCGAACCAGCGCAGCGTGGCGCCGGTGCGCTGGCACAGCTGCTGCCAGGGGACCAGGTTGGCGTGGTGCTCCATCTCGGTGACCAGCACCTCGTCGCCGGGGCCGACCCGGAACCGCGCCGCCTCCGGCCCGGCCGTGGCCGCGTTGCTCATCGCGTAGGCGACCAGGTTCAGCGCCTCGGTCGCGCTCTTGGTGAACACGATCTCGCCGGGGTCGGCGCCGATGAAGGCGGCCACCCGGGCCCGGGCGCCCTCGTAGGCGTCGGTCGCCTCCTCGCCGAGCAGGTGCGCGCCGCGGTGCGCCGCCGAGTTGTGGATCGTGTAGAAGTCGCGCTCGGCGTCGAGAACCTGCCGCGGCTTGTGCGAGGTGGCGCCGGAGTCCAGGTAGATCAGCGGGTTGCCGCCGCGCACGGCCCGGCCCAGGATCGGGAAGTCGGCCCGGATCGCGGCCACGTCGAGCGGCGGCGCGGTCTCGCGCTGGCCGGCGCCGGGGCGTCCCGTGGCGGTGGCGGAGGTCATGCCGGAATGCCCGCCGTCGAGGAACTTCTCGTAGCCCTCGGATTCGAGCACGTCGGCGAGCTCGGGGCCGCCCTCCTCCACGATCCGGCCGCCGACGAACACGTGCACGAAGTCGGGCCGCACGTAGTTCAGCAGCCGGGTGTAGTGGGTGATCAGCAGCACCCCGTGCCCCGGCTGCTCGCGGAACCGGTTGATCCCCGCCGAGACCACCTTCAGCGCGTCGATGTCCAGCCCGGAGTCGGTCTCGTCCAAGATCGCGATCTTCGGGTTCAGCAGCTCCATCTGCAGGATCTCGTGGCGCTTCTTCTCGCCGCCGGAGAAGCCCTCGTTCAGGTTCCGCTCGGCGAAGCCGGGGTCGATCGACAGCGCGTCCATGCTCGCCCGCAGTTCCTTGACGAACGTGCGCAGCTTGGGCGCCTCGCCGCGGACGGCGGTCACCGCGGTGCGCAGGAAGTTCGACACCGAGACGCCGGGGACCTCGACCGGGTACTGCATGGCCAGGAACAGGCCGGCCCGGGCTCTCGCGTCCACGCTCATCGCCAGCACGTCCTCGCCGTCCAGCGTGACGGTTCCCCGGGTGACCAGGTACTTGGGGTGGCCGGCGATCGCGTAGGCGAGGGTGGACTTGCCGGAGCCGTTCGGGCCCATGATCGCGTGGGTCTGCCCGGCGGATACCGTCAGGTCGACGCCGCGCAGGATCTCCTGGTCGGCGCCGGAGGCCTCCGTCACGCTGACGTGCAGGTCACGGATCTCGAGGGTGGGCTGGGTGGGCTGGGTGGGTGAATCGGCGTGGGTAGCCGCGGTTGCCATCATCTCTCCTGGTCTGGCAGCGAGACGTACACGTCTTCGCCATCGGTCTTCACCGGGTAGGTGGCTACCGGCCGGGTGGCCGGCGGCCCGGTGGGCTTGCCGGTGCGCAGGTCAAAGCAGGACCCGTGCAGCCAGCACTCCACCGTGTGGTCATAGATGTCGCCCTCGGACAGCGCGACCTCCTCGTGCGAGCACACGTCGCGCAGCGCGAACAGCTCGCCGCCGGCGCGGATGATCGCGACCGGGGTGTCCTGGACCTGCACCCCGAACGCCCCGTCCTCGGGCACGTCGGCCAGGGCGCAGGCGCGCACATAGGTCGCGGGCTCGGTCATGCGGCGCCCTCCGCCGGGCCGGCCAGCTCGGCCTCGATCGCCTCGGCGACCCGGTCCCGCAGCTCGGGTACCTCGATCTGCGCGATCAGCTGGCCGAAGAAGCCCCGGATGACCAGGCGCCTGGCCTCGGCGAACGGTATCCCCCGGGCCATCAGGTAGAACAGGTGATGGTCCTCGAGCCGCCCGCTGGCGCTGGCGTGCCCGGCCCCGACCACCTCGCCGGTCAGGATCTCCAGGTTCGGCACCGAGTCGACCCGGGTGCCGTCGGTCAGCACCAGGTTCCGGTTGTACTCGTAGGTGTCGGTGCCGGTCGCCTCGGCCCGGATGATCACGTCACCGATCCATACCGCGTGCGCGTCCTTGCCCTGCAGCGCGCCCTTGTAGCTGACCCGGCTGCGGCAGTTGCGCTCGGCGTGGTCGACGAACAGCCGGTGCTCCAGGTGCTGGCCGGCGTCGGCGAAGTACAGCCCGCGCAGGTCCGCGTCCCCGCCGGGCCCGCCGTAACGCACCGACGGCGCCAGCCGCACCACGCTCCCGCCCAGCGTGACCGCCGTATGCGAGAGAAAGGCGTCCCGGCCCAGCCGGGCCTGGTGATGCGACAGGTGCACGGTGTCGCGCGCCCAGTCCTGCAGGCTGACCACGGACAGCGCGGCCCCGTCGCCCACCACGAACTCGACATTGTCCGCATACGTGGCTGACCCGCCGTAATCCAGCACGACAACACCGCGCGCATTCGGCTCAACATCGACCACGAGGTGCCCGAACGCCGCTCCCGCCGCGTCCTCGCCGCGGACCGTGACCCACGACGGGACGTTGCTCTCCGTCCTCCGGGCCACCGTGAGGATCGTAGCCTCGTCAAACGACGCGAAGGCCCGAGCACTGACCCGGTCCTCGGGCTGGAGGGCGACGCCGAGCCGAGGGTCACCGCGACGCGCAAGCTCAACGGTGACCGTCGGCGCGGCGTCGACCCCGACGGTGACCTTTCCCGGCGCCAGCTCACCGTCGGTGTGCAGGCCCCGTAGGCGGCGCAGCGGCGTGAACCGCCACTCCTCCTCGCGGCCGGCCGGCACGGCGAAGTCTTGCGGGTCAAAGGACTGCCGTTCGTGCAGCCTCGATACGGGGGCGCCCGATTCGACCGCCCCCTGCAGCGCGGCCATCAGCCAACCGCTCCTTCCATCTGCAGCTCGATCAGCCGGTTCAGCTCGAGCGCGTACTCCATCGGCAGCTCGCGCGCGATCGGCTCGACGAAACCGCGGACGATCGTGGCCATCGCCTCGTCCTCGGTCATGCCCCGGCTCATCAGGTAGAACAGCTGCTCCTCGGAGATCTTGGACACCGTGGCCTCATGGCCCATTTCCACGTCGTCCTCGCGGACGTCCACGTAGGGGTAGGTGTCAGACCGGCTGACCGTGTCCACCAGCAGCGCGTCGCACTTCACGGTGGACTTGGCGTGGGCCGCGCCCTCCTGCACCTGGACCAGGCCGCGGTAGGAGGTGCGGCCGCCCGCCCGGGCCACCGACTTGGACACGATCTGAGACGAGGTGTTCGGCGCGCAGTGCACCATCTTCGCCCCGGCGTCCTGGTGCTGCCCGGTCCCGGCGAAGGCCACCGACAGCGTCTCGCCCCGGGCATGCTCGCCCATCAGGTAGACCGCGGGGTACTTCATCGTGACCTTGGAGCCGATGTTCCCGTCGATCCACTCCATGGTGGCGCCCTCCTGCGCCACGGCCCGCTTGGTGACCAGGTTGTAGACGTTGGCCGACCAGTTCTGGATCGTGGTGTAGCGGCAGCGGGCGCCCTTCTTCACGATGATCTCCACCACCGCGGAGTGCAGCGAGTCGGACGAGTAGATCGGGGCGGTGCAGCCCTCGACGTAGTGGACGCTGGCGTCCTCGTCGACGATGATCAGGGTGCGCTCGAACTGGCCCATGTTCTCGGTGTTGATCCGGAAGTAGGCCTGCAGCGGGATCTCCACGTGCACGCCCTTCGGCACGTAGATGAACGACCCGCCGCTCCACACCGCCGTGTTCAGCGAGGCGAACTTGTTGTCGCCGACCGGGATCACGCTCGCGAAGTACTCCCGGAACAGGTCCGGGTGCTCGCGCAGGCCGGTGTCGGTGTCCAGGAAGATGACGCCCTTTTCCTCGAGATCCTCGCGGATCTTGTGGTAGACGACCTCGGACTCGTACTGCGCGGCGACGCCGGCGATCAGGCGCTGCTTCTCCGCCTCGGGGATGCCGAGCTTGTCGTAGGTGTTCTTGATGTCGGCCGGCAGCTCGTCCCAGCTGGCCGCCTGCTTCTCGGTCGACCGGACGAAGTACTTGATGTGGTCGAAGTCGATGCCGGACAGGTCCGAGCCCCAGGTCGGCAGGGGCTTGCGGCCGAACAGCTTGAGGCCCTTCAGCCGCAGGTCCAGCATCCACGGCGGCTCGTTCTTCTTGGCCGAGATATCGCGGACGACCTCCTCGTTGAGGCCGCGGCGCGCGGACGCGCCGGCGACGTCGGAGTCGGCCCATCCGAACTTGTAACGCTCCAGCCCCTCGAGCTCGGGGCGTGCGGTCGTGGTCATGCGGAGATGCCTCCGGCCTGTGTTGGTGTGTCGCTGGTGGTCGGGTGACTAGTCGGGGCGGTGGTCGGGTTGCGTGAGGTGTGCACGAGCGACGGCGCCGTGACGTGCGTGGTGCAGATCCCGTCGCCGCGGGAGATCGTGGCCAGGCGCTGCACCGGAGTGCCGAGCAGCCGCCCGAACGCCTCGGTCTCGGCCTCGCACAGCTGCGGGAACTCGGCCGCTACGTGCGCGACCGGGCAGTGGTGCTGGCACAGTTCCTCTCCGCCGACGTCCCCCGGCACCGCCGCTGGGGCGGCGCTCACGGAGGCCGCGTAGCCGTCGGCCGACAGCGCCTCGGCCAGGGCCTGCACCCGGCTCGCGGCGGGCGCCGCGTCGACCACCGGGCGGTACCGGCTCTCCAGGTCCGAGATCTTCCGGCGGGCGAACTCGGCCACCGCGCCGGGCCCGGCCGTCTCGGCCAGGAAGCGCAGCGCGCTGGTGGCCAGGTCGTCGTAGGCGTGCTCGAACGCGCTGCGACCCGCGTCGGTGATCGCGAACAGCCGGGCCGGGCGGCCCCGGCCCCGGCTGCCGTAGCAGCGCGCCTCCCTGGCCTCGATCATCCCATCGGCCAGCAGGTTGTCCAGGTGGCGGCGGATCGCGGCCGGGGTCACTCCCAGCCTGCCGCTCAGCCCGGCCGCAGTGGCCGGGCCGTGCTCCAGAATCAGCCGCGCGATCCTGGCCCGGGTGCTCCGTTCGGCCGGGGAATGCCCGGTCGTAGTCTGGGCGTGCGCAGGCTGGCGGGAACCAGGCTGGCGGGAAGCAGGCTGACGCGGAGCAGGCTGACGCGGAGCAGG
Organism: uncultured Actinomycetota bacterium; assembly: GCA_963749145.1. Classification (GTDB taxonomy): domain Bacteria; phylum Actinomycetota; class Actinomycetes; order Streptosporangiales; family Streptosporangiaceae; genus JASHPR01. The sequence continues at coordinate 1,019,343 of CAVVLN010000001.1, forward strand.
CTGACGCGGAGCAGCCCTCACCGCGACACCCGCCGAGGTGTCGGCCGCCGCATCGCCTAGTCCCACGTTTTTCACAACATCATTGTGGCGTAAATAGTTCCGCGACCGCAAACCGACCCGCTCACGTGGCCGGCCGACGTCACCTTTCACATCGTCGAGTCAGTTGATCACCCAATTTAGACTGTTTTGTGCTCACCGCAGCCGTGAAGAGTGGAGATGATCAAGGTCGCGCGTACCTTTCGCGCCGGGGATCAGCCCGCCGCGGCCGCGCCGCGGCCGGCTGCGCGCGCGTGACGTGCGCACGAGCGAACGTGTGACGTGCGCACCAGCGAACTTGCCGGGCAGTGCGAATGGTGATATGTCCACATCGTGAGGTGAAGCCAGTGACGACAGACGCGGCCAGCACGGCCAGGCGGATGTGGGCCCTGTTCGAGCCGGTCCACGTGGTCACCTACTTCGCGGCCGAGGCCCGGGCCGCGTTCGAGCAGGCCGGCCTGCGCGGGTTCTGGCGCGGCTACTTCGCCGGGCGCGCGGCCCCGCTGGGGCCGGCCGGGCCGGCGCCGGTGGCGGCGTCGTTCTTCACGTTCGCCCCGCCGATGGTCGCGCGCGCCCTGCCGGGGGTGTGGGACCTGATCACGCCCGAGGACGCGCTGGCCGCGCGCTCGGCCGGCGCGGTCGCCGCCCTGCGGCGTCTGCTCGGCGCGCAGCCGGCCGGGCTCGCCGCCGCCGCCGACCTGCTGCTGCGCGCGGCCGACGGCCTCGACTGCGCGGGCCGGGTGCTGGCCGCGGCGAACGCGGCGCGGACGGCACCCGCCGAGCCGGCCGCCCGGCTCTGGCACGCGGCGACGCTGCTGCGGGAACACCGTGGCGACGGGCACTTCGCCGCGCTGGTAGCCGCGGATGTCGACGGCTGCGAGGCGCTGGTGCTGCGGGCGGGCGACGACCTGTCCCGCGGGCAGTTGCAGCCCGCGCGCGGCTGGACCGACGAGGAGTGGGACCAGGCGGCGGCCCGCCTGGCCGCCCGCGGCTGGCTGGGCGAAGACGGCCGGGTCACGCCGGAGGGGACCGACGCCCGCCGGGCGGCGGAGGACGCGACGGACCGGGCCGCGGCGCGGCCGTGGGACCGGCTGGGCCCGGCCGTCACCGAGGAGCTGGCCTCGCTGCTGGCCCCGATCGCCCGGGCCTGCGCGGCCGTGCTGCCGGTCCCGAACCCGGTCGGCCTGCCCGCGCCGGTGGCCCCGGCCGCGTCGGCGGTCCCGGACGCTCAGGCCACGCCGGCGGCCCCGGGCGCTCAGGCCCCGGCCGCTCAGGCCGCGCCGCCGGCCGGTCAGGCCGGGCCATGAACCCGCCGCGCCCGCCGCTGGCCGCGCTCGCCGACCCGGCGATGCGGCCGGATCCCTATCCGGTCCTGGCCGGCCTGCGCGAGGCGTCACCGTTCACCGAGGCGGGCGGGGCGCTGGTGGTGGCCGGCCTGGCACGAGGACTGCTCGGCGATCCTGCGCGACCCGCGGGCCAGCAGCGAGCGGAACCGGTCCCTGCTGTCCCCGCCCGGGCTGCGCGAGCAGCGGGCCCCCTCGTTCCTATCGCTGGACCCGCCGGATCACACCCGGCTGCGGCGGCTGGTCAGCCAGGCATTCGCGCCGCGGGTGATCGCCCGGCTCGCGCCCAGGATCCGCGAGATCTGCGGCGACCTGCTGACCACGGCCGGGCCGGACGGTGCGGCCGGGCAGATCGAGGTGGTGAGCCAGCTGGCCTATCCCCTGCCGGTGCGGATCATCTGCGAGCTGCTCGGGGTCCCGCCGGCCGACCATGCCCGGTTCGCCGGCTGGTCGGCCAGCCTGGCGCAGTCGCTGCAGCCGCAGTTCACCGAACCCGACCCGAGCCTGGCGGCCCGCGCTGAGCAGGCCAGGGGCGAATTCGCCGCCTACTTCCTGGAGCTGATCGCCGCCCGCCGGGCCCGCCCCGGCGACGACCTGCTGTCGGGGCTGATCCGCGCCGAGGAGGACGGCCAGCGCCTGTCCGAGCCGGAGCTGATCGCCACCTGCGTGCTGCTGCTCGTAGCCGGCCACGAGACCACGGTGGGCCTGATCTCCAACGCGATCCTGGCCCTGCTGCGCCACCCGGACCAGCTCGCGGCGCTGCGGGCCGACCCGGGACTGGCCGCGGGCGCCGTCGAGGAGACGCTGCGCTACGACACGCCGGTGCAGATCACCGGGCGGGTGGCACGCGGGGGCATGCGGGTCGGCGACGTCAGCGTGCCCGACGGCGCGGTGCTGATGCTGCTGCTCGCGGCGACCGGGCGCGACCCCGGGGTCTTCACCGACCCGGACCGGTTCGACATCCGCCGCGCCCCCGGCCCGCACCTGGCCTTCGCCGCCGGACCGCACTACTGCCTCGGCGCGGCGCTGGCCCGGCTGGAGGGCACGATCGCGGTGCGGGAGTTCGCGGCCCGGGTGGCCGGGCCCGAGCTTGACCCGGCGGGCCTGACCTACAAGCCGAACCTCAACCTGCGCGGGCCCGAACGACTGGTGGTGGGGTTCGCCGGCATCAAGCCCCAGGGTGCCAGGCTCTAGGGTGCCAGGCTCTAGGGTGCCAGGCTCTAGGGTGCCAGGCTCTAGGGTGCCGGGACCCGGGGTGCCAAGCCCTCAGCTGCCCGGCGCTATGGTGCCGTGGCGGTCGCGCCCGAGACCGCGGGCGGCTCGCTGAGGCTCAGCGGATGGTGGCAGGCGGCGAGGTGGCCCTGGCTGCCGTGCAGCACTAGCGGCGGCTCCTGCGTCGTGCAGATCTCCGTGGCGTACCGGCAGCGCGGGTGGAACCGGCACCCCGACGGCGGGGTCACCGGGCTGGGCACGTCCCCCTCGAGCACGATCTGCTCGCGGCGGGCGGAAAGGTCAGGGTCGGGCAGCGGCACCGCCGACAGCAGGGCCTCGGTGTAGGGGTGGACGGGCCGGCTGTACAGCTCCTCGGCGGGCGAGATCTCGACGATCTTCCCCAGGTACATGACCGCGATCCGGTCGGAGATGTGCCGGACCACACCCAGGTCGTGGGCGATGAACACGTAGGTGAGGGAGAGCTCGTCCTGCAGGTCGTCCAGCAGGTTGATCACCTGGGCGCGGATCGAGACGTCCAGGGCGGAGACCGGCTCGTCGGCGATGATCAGCTTGGGGTGCAGCGCGATGGCCCGGGCCACCCCGATCCGCTGGCGCTGGCCGCCGGAGAATTCGTGCGGGTAGCGGTTGACGTGCTCGGGCGAGAGGCCCACCAGTTCCAGCAGCTCCCGCACCCGGTTCTTTATTTTCGTGTGGTCCCCGTAGTCGTGGATGCGCAGCGGGTCGGAGATGATCGTTCCTACCCGTTTGCGCGGGTTGAGCGAGGCGTACGGATCCTGGAATACCATCTGCAGCTCGCGCCGCACCGGCCGCAGCTGCCGCCGGGACAGCCCGGAGATGTCCCGGCCCTCGAACGTGATCGTGCCTGCGGTCAGGTCGTACAGGCGGGCGATGCACCGGGCCAGCGTCGACTTGCCGCACCCGGACTCGCCGACCAGGCCCAGCGTCTCCCCGGTGCGCACCTCGAGGCTGACGTCGTCCACGGCGTGCACCCGCGCCACCTCGCGCTGCAAGAGCCCCTTCCGGATCGGGAAGTACTTCTTGACGTGCTCGGCCCGGACCAGCATCTGGCCATCCCAGGGATGGGTCACAGGGGCTCCTCGGTCAGCTCCGGCTCGCCCGCCCGCTCGCGCTGCCCGACCAGTTCGGGGTGGATGGCGGTCTCGCGCAGGCTCTTCTTCTGCGCCGGGTCGAGGTGGCAGGCGTCCAGGTGGCCGTCGCCGAGCCGGTCCTCCAGCCGCGGCACCTCCGCGCACCGGTCGAACCGGTACGGGCAACGGGGGCCGAACGCGCACCCCTGAGGCAGGTGGATCAGCGACGGCGGCGTGCCCTTGATGGCGGTGAGCCGCGGCGGCCGGGGCCGGTCCAGCCGGGCGATGGACCCGAGCAGGCCCCACGTGTAGGGATGCTCGGCGTCGTAGAAGACGCTGCGCAGGCGGCCCTGCTCGACCACCCGGCCGGCGTACATCACGGCCACCCGGTCGGCGATGTCGGCCACCACGCCCATGTCGTGGGTGATCAGGACCACCGCGGTGCCGAAGTCGTCCCGGAGCTTCTTGATCAGCGCCAGGATCTGCGCCTGGATCGTCACGTCCAGCGCGGTCGTGGGCTCGTCGGCGATCAGCAGGTCGGGGTTGCAGGAGATCGCCATCGCGATCATCACCCGCTGCCGCATGCCGCCGGAGAACTGGTGCGGGTAGTCGTCCACCCGCTCCTGCGCGTGCGGTATGCCGACCGCCCGCAGCAACTCGACCGCACGGCCGTGCGCGGCCTTGGCAGATATCTTCTCGTGGGCCCGGATCTGCTCGGCGATTTGCCAGCCGACCCGGTAAACCGGGTTGAGCGAGGTCATCGGGTCCTGGAAGATCATGGCGATCCCTGAGCCGCGGATTTCGCGGATCTGGTCCTGGCTCAGCTTCATCAGGTCGCGGCCCCTGTAGATCACCTCACCCTCAACGCGCATGTTCGGGTCGTTGATCAGCCGCATCACCGACATCATGGTCACGCTCTTGCCCGAGCCCGACTCGCCCACGATGCCGAGCGTCTCGCCCTCCGCGACCTCCAGGGAGACGCCGTCCACGGCCTTGACGGTTCCGTCCTCCGTGCGGAACGACACCTTGAGGTCGCGCACCTCCAGCAGCGGCTCCGCCATCAGGTCGGCCGCACCCTCGGGTCGAGCCAGGCGTAGGCGATGTCGACCAGGGCGTTGGCCAGCACGATGAAGAACGCCCCGAACACCACCACGGCCATGATCGTGGGGAGGTCGAGGCTCTGAAAGGCCTCATAGGTAAGGAACCCGACGCCGTGGATGCCGAACACCACCTCGGTAATGATCGCCCCGCCGGCCACCAGCGCGCCGAAATCGAGCCCGAACAGGCTCACGAACGTGATCATGGAATTGCGCAGCGTATGCCGGAGCACGACGCGCCGCTCCCGCAGTCCCTTGGCCCGGGCGGTGCGCACGAAGTCCTCGTTCTGGATCTCAAGCAGGTTGGCCCGCAGCACCCGGGCGTAGAAACCGATGTAGAGGATCGACAGCGTGATCCACGGCAGGATCAGCCCCTTGAACCACAGGGAGGGGCTCGTGGTGAACGACGTGTACCCGAGCGGCGGCACCCAGCTGAACAGGAACGTGTTATGCAGGCTCCCCTGGCTGACGTAGTTGGCCATCGTGCCCACCCACACGACCGGCGCGGAGATGCCGATCAGCGCCAGGATCATCAGCACCGGGTCGAGCAGGGTGCCGCGCAGCAGGGCGGCGGCGACCCCCATGGCGATCGCCAGCACCACCCAGAGCACCGCGGCGCCGAACACCAGCGACAGCGTGGCCGGCGCGGCCGCGGCGATCTCCGGCACCACCAGCAGGCCCTGGTTCGAGTACGACACCAGGCTGCGAGTGATGAAGAGTTGCTTCATCATCAGGGCGTACTGGACCGGAAGCGGCCGGTTGAGCCCGAACGAGGCCCGGATCTCGGCCAGGGTCTGCGGGCTGGGACTGCGCCCGGCGAGCGCTCGGGCCGGGTCGACGCCCGGGGTCTTGAAGAAGATCAAGAAGGTCAGCGCACTGATCACGAACATGACCAGCACGGTCCACAGGATCCGGCGGACGATGAAGGTCAGCATGGGCCTCTCCGGACCTGGACGGCCGCCATTACCCGTCCACCCGCAGCTTGGCGCGCGGGTCGAGCGCGTCCCTGACCCCGTCCCCCAGCACGTTCAGGGCCAGCACGGTGAGCACGATCATGATCCCGGGCGCGAGCGACACCCAGGGCCGGGTGTACAGCAAGTCCTCGCCGTCGCTGATGATCGTGCCCCAGCTGACGTTGGGCGGCTGCACCCCGATGGACAGGAAGGACAGCGCCACTTCGGTCAGGATCGTGGTGGCGATCATCAGCGGCAGCAGCACGATCACCGTGGACACCACGTTCGGCAGGATCTCCGAGAAGACCAGCCGCATATTGGACGCGCCGCTGGCGATGGCCGCCTCCACGAACTCCTTCTGGACCACCGAGAGCACCTGGCCGCGGACCGGGCGGTAGACGTACGGCAGGTAGATGAACGCGATGATGATCGTGGGCAGCCAGAGGCTGCTGGCGCTGACGTGCACCGGCCCGAACTGGAAGCCTTGCGAGTGCGTGAGCAGCTCGGTCGAGATCGAGAACAGCAGCAGGAACACGGGGAAGGCCCAGATGATGTCCATGATCCGGGACAGGATCGAGTCCGTGATCCCGCCGAAGAAGCCGGCGATGAGCGCGATCACGGTGGCGCCCACGCAGCAGAAGACCGCCGAGCCGATGCCGATCAGCAGCGAGCTGCGCCCGCCGTACAGCAGCAGCGAGGCCACGTCCCGGCCGATGTCGTCCGCGCCGAGGAAGTAGTGGTGCACGTCCCAGGTGGGGCCGATCGGGGTCTCGCCGAGCTTCAGCGTCCCGCCGCCCTGCTGCATCACCGGCACCACCTTGCCGCCCACGACCGTGGTGCCGTTCAGGTTCGGCGCCAGCGGGTTGACGTGGGCCACGTGGTACGCGTACAGCGGCGCGGCCAGGCACACCACCACGATCAGCAAGAACAAGACCAGCGCCGCCATCGCCAGGCGGTTGCGCCGCAGCCGCCGCGCGGCCAGGGCCCACGGATTGCGGCCGACAACCTCCGGCCGCAAATCCGCGGGCGCCTCAACCTGCTCGACTACAGCAGCCATCGGCCTTCCCCTGGGTCGGCCAGCCCTACGACAGCCAGAGCTGGTCGATCAGGATGTACCACTGCGGGTTCCACATGTAACCGTGGACGTCGCTCGACAGGAAGTCGATCTGCTTGGGGTTGTACAGGTCGACCCAGGGCGCCGCGTTGGTGTCCTCGTGGTCGATCTGCGTCCACAGCTTGGCCGCTCCGGACGGGTTGGCCGCCTCCTCCGACTCGGCCTGGTTGATCTGCGCCTGGGTGGACTGGTCGCAGTACGCGGCGATGTTCGGGCTGGCGTCGCTGTTCGGGTGGATGGTGTTGCACCCGAGCAGCACGTTCAGGAAGTCCGACGGCGCCGGGTAGTCCTGGTACCAGGCCGACCACGCGACGTTCCACTTGGAGGAGTTCGCCGAGTTCTGCACGAACGGGTACTGGACGGCCATCGAGAGAAGCTGCGTGGTCGCCTTGTACCCGATCGAGTCCAGGTCGGAGACCATCTGCTCGGCCAGGGCCTTGCCGACCTGGTCGTTGGTGCCGTCGACCACGACCTTCATCCCGGCCGTGCCGGACTGCTGCACCAGCTGCTTGGCCTTGGTCAGGTTGGGCCCGCTCCATACGGTCTGCGATCCCGTGGTGTACGGGCAGTAGGCCACGTACGAGGGGAAGTTCGGCGGCAGGATCTGGCAGGCCGGGACGGCGAGCGACGGGCCGCCCGCGATCTTGACGTACGCCGTCCGGTTGGCCGCATAGTTGATGGCCTGGCGGGCCTTCACGTTGTTGAACGGCGGCGTCCTGGTGTTGAGGGCCATGTACCAGTCGGCGGTGAGCGTGTTCACGTGCACCTGGCTGGCGTACTTCGCGCTGTTGAGCTGGGTGAGCTGGTCGGACGGGATCTGGTCGCCGTCGAACACCTCGTTGGCCTCGCCGTTCATCACCTCGGTCACCTCATCGGAGACCTGCAGGCCGTACTTCTCGATGATCTCGTTCGGGTAGCCGCGGCTGGGCCGCCTTGTTCCACACCTTGAAGTACGGGTTGCGGACCAGCACCGCCGCGGTGTTCGGGTTGTACGACTTCCACATATACGGCCCGGTGCCGGGCGGCACGCTGTTGCCGAGCAGCTTCAGCGAGGTGTCCGGCGGCACCGCGAAGGCGAACGGCAGCGCCAGCTGGTCCATCAGCTCGGGGTCGGGCCCGGTCAGGTTGAGGGTCAGCGTGTAGGCGGAGTCGTTGGCGATCACGCCCTTGCTGAGGTTGCAGCCCTTGGTCGAGCACGCGCTCGCGCCGACGATGTCGGAGTAAAACGTCGTGGGCCCGGGCACCGTGAACTGGCGCTCGAACGTCGTGACGAAGGCACTCGGCGTGAGAGTCTGGCCGTTGGAGAACTTGATCCCGTGGCGGATGTGGAAGACGTAGGTCTTGCCGCCGTTGGTGGGCAGCGGGATCGAGGTGGCCAGATCGGGCACGATCTTGGTCCCGGCGATGCCGTTCTCCTTTGCGAACGTCGTCAGGCCGTCGTGGGTGTCGATCAGCAGCTGCCACTCCTGCAGCGTGTAGTTCTGCGCCGGGTCGGCGACGCCGAAGCTGGAGTTGGCCAGGATCGTGAACGTACCGCCGGGCTTCGCGGTGGACGAGGCCGCGGCGCTCGGGGACGACGACGCGCTACTGCCACAGCCCGCCAGGGCCAAGCCCGCGACGGCCAGGGCCGCGCCGGACCATCGCAGCGGATGGCGCGCCACACGGCGCGCCGCAGTGGTGTGCATAGAGCGCACAAGCCTCATCTGACGCCTCCCTGGTCGGGGTCCGGCCCGAAGCCTCACGTTTCCGGAGGATCATATGCTCGGCGGGCACGGCGTACGAGGTGAGAATAGGTAACGCTTTGGGATCAAAAAGTATCTGAGCTTGGCTTATATCAGGCCCGGCCCGCCCGCGGGCACCCGCCCCCGCCGGGCCCGCCCTGCCTCCCGGGCCCGTCCCCGCCCCGGCCTGCCGTGCGCTCCCGGCCTGCCTTGCGCTGGCGGCCCGCCTTGCCCTCCGGAACCGCTTCCGCCCGGCCCGCCTTGCCCTGCGGCTCCGCTTCCGCCCCGGCCCGCGCCTCCCGCCCGGGGCCCGTCTCCGCCGAGGATTGGGTGATCAGGTCAGGAAGCCGCGGAGCAGGGCGGCGGTGCCGTCCAGGTGCTCGGCCACGGCGTGCCGGGCCCGGTCCGCGTCCCCGGCCAGGATCGCGGTCACGATCGCGGTGTGCTGGCCGGCCGTGTTGTCGATGTTGCGCTGCAGGACCGGGATCGCGTTCAGCAGGTCGTTGAGCCGGACCCGGGCGTCGGTGCAGGCGGCGGTGAGCAGGGCAGAGCCGGTGAGCTCGGCGATGCACAGGTGGAACAGCGTGTCCAGCCGCCGGTAGTCCTGCGGGCAGGCGCCGTTCACCTCGGCCAGCCGGGCCAGCAGCACCCGCGTGGCATCCGGCCGCGCCGAGGAGTGCGCGACGAGCTGCGCCAGCACGTCGGCGGCGCCCGCCTCGACCGCCAGCCGGAACGTCAGCGCGTCGGTGAGCTTGCCGCCGTCCTCGCGGGCCATCCGGCGCAGCTCGCCCCGGTCCGGCGCGGGCGGCGTGGCGGTCACGAACGTGCCGCCGACCCGGCCGCGGCGCGACTCCACGTATCCCGCCTGCTGGAGTTCCTTGATCGCCTCGCGCAGGGTCATCCTGCTGATGCAGAGCTGGGCGGCGAGGTCGCGCTCGGCCGGGAACCGCTCGCCCGGCCCGATGAACCCGAGCTTGATGACGGTCAGCAGCCGCTCGACGGTCTCCTCGAACTTGTTGCTCTCGCGCACCGGCCGCAGCAGCGCGCCCAGGTCCGGCCCGCCGCTGGTCATAACGGCCCGCCGCCAGCTCCCCGGCCCGCGCGCCCCCGGCACGCGGGTCCCCCCCCGACCCACGTGCCGGTGCCCACGGGACGCGTGTGGTGAATCTGGTCCGGGGTCTTGAACATTCCCAGGCGCACGTTCATCATTGGTTCGATATTGAACCATTTAACCCGGCCGCCAGCCAGTGGCCGGACGGCAATACCGCAGAACCCCTGATCCGAGGAGCACGCCGTGGCGATCAACGAGCAAGCAGCGCCGCTCAGCAGCGACGAAGAGGAACTCCACCGCCTCGGCTACGCCCAGGAGCTGCGCAGGCGGATGTCGGGGTTCTCGAACTTCGCCGTGTCGTTCACGATCATCTCGATCCTGTCCGGCTGCATGACCCTGTACGGCTACGGCATGGCCACCGGCGGCCCGGTCGCCATCGTCTGGGGCTGGCCGTTCGTCGGCATCATGACCCTGATGGTCGGGCTGGCGATGGCCGAGGTCTGCTCCAGCTTCCCGACCGCGGGCGGCCTGTACTACTGGGCGGCCAAGCTCGCCAAGGAGGGCCGGGGCCCGGCGTGGTCCTGGTTCACCGGCTGGTTCAACTTCCTTGGCCAGGTCGCGATCACCGCGGGCATCGACTTCGGCGCGGCGTTCTTCATCAACGCCTGGCTGAACCTGGTGTTCGGGACCCCCACCTACCACTGGGTGACCATCCTGATCTACGCGATCGTGCTGCTGGTGCACGGCGTGATGAACCAGTTCGGCATCCGGCTGGTCGCGCTGCTCAACGACATCAGCGTCTGGTGGCACATCCTCGGCGTGCTGCTCATCGTCGCCCTGCTGGCCATCGTGCCCGCGCACCACCAGTCGGCCAGCTTCGTGTTCACCCACATCACCAACCTGACCGGCTGGCACAGCACCATCTACGTGCTCGCGCTCGGCCTGCTGCTGGCCCAGTACACCTTCACCGGTTACGACGCCTCCGCGCACCTGACCGAGGAGACCCACAACGCGTCCACCCGGGGACCGCGCGGCATCGTGATGTCGATCGTGGTGTCGCTGTTCGCCGGCTGGATCCTGCTGATCGGGATCACGTTCGCCATCCAGCACTACAGCGCCGAGGTGGCCTCGCCCACCGGCGAGCCGCCGGTGCAGATCTTCATCGACGCCCTGGGCGCGACCACCGCCAAGCTGCTGCTGCTGGTCGTGATCGGGGCCCAGTTGTTCTGCGGCATGTCCTCGGTGACCGCGAACTCGCGGATGATCTACGCGTTCTCCCGGGACGGGGCCCTGCCCGGCTCGTCGATCTGGCACCGGGTGAACAAGCGGACCAGGACGCCGACCAACGCGATCTGGCTGGCGGCCGCCGGGGCGTTGATCCTGGGCCTGCCCTACCTGGTGAACACCACGTCCTACGCCGCGGTGACCTCCATCGCCACCATCGGCCTTTACGTCGCCTACGTGTCGCCGACGTTCCTGCGGCTGCGCCAGGGCGCCAACTTCAAGCGCGGGCCATGGCACCTGGGCTCGTGGAGCTACCTGGTCGGGTGGATCGCGGTGATCTGGGTGGTGTTCATCACGATCCTGTTCATGCTGCCGACGGTGAGCCCGATCACGGTCGGCAACTTCAACTACACCATCGTCGCGGTGGTGGCCGTCATCGGCTTCGCCGGCATCTACTGGCTCGTGTCCGCGCGCAAGTGGTTCAAGGGCCCGCGGGTCCAGGGAACCCCGGAGGAGCTCGCCGCCATCGAGCGCGACCTGTCCACCTGATCGCCGCCGGCCCTGGCCCGCCCGCCCGCCTGACCTGGCCGCGGGCCCGGCCCGCTCGCCCGCCTAACCTGATGGGATGTCAATGCCGACGAAGTACCGGGGCCCCGGGCCGCAGCGCCGCGAGCGCGGCATGCTGACCCTGGAGCGCCTCAGGGTCGAGGCCAGCGAGGACAAGATCGACACCGTGGTGCTGGCCTTCACCGACATGCAGGGCCGGCTGCAGGGCAAGCGGCTGTCGGCGGAGTTCTTCCTCGACGAGGTGGCCCAGCACTACTCCGAGGGCTGCAACTACCTGCTCGCGGTGGACGTGGAGATGAACACCGTGGACGGGTACGCGATGTCGTCCTGGGATCGCGGGTACGGTGACTTCGTCCTGGTGCCGGACATGGCCACGCTGCGCCGGGTCCCGTGGCACCCGGGGACGGCCCTGGTCATCGCCGACCTGACCTGGCTGGACGGCACGCCGGTGGTAGCCTCGCCGCGGCAGATACTCAGGGCCCAGGAGCAGCGGCTGGCCGAGCGCGGCTGGACCGCGATGGTCGGCACTGAGCTGGAGTTCATCGTCTACGCCGACTCCTATGAGCAGGCCGCGGCCAAGGCCTACCGCGACCTGATCCCGGCGAACCAGTACAACGTGGACTACTCGATCCTGGGCACCTCCCGGGTCGAGCCGCTGCTGCGCCGGATCAGGAACGAGATGGCCGGGGCCGGCATGTACGTCGAGTCGGCCAAGGGCGAATGCAACCTGGGCCAGCACGAGATCGCGTTCCGGTACGCGAAGGCGGTCGCCACCTGCGACAACCACTCGATCTACAAGACCGGCGCCAAGGAGATCGCGGCCCAGGACGGGGCCAGCATCACGTTCATGGCCAAGCCGAACGCCCGCGAGGGCAACTCCTGCCACATCCACCTGTCGCTCCGCGCCGAGGACGGAGCGCCGGTCATGGCGGGCGACGGCCCCTACGGCCTGTCCAGGCTCGGCGAGCATTTCCTGGCCGGCCAGCTCGCCGCGCTGCGGGAGCTGACGCTGTTCTACGCGCCGAACATCAACTCCTACAAGCGCTACGTGCCGGGCAGCTTCGCGCCTACCTCGGTCCGCTGGGGCCCGGACAACCGGACCTGCGCGCTGCGGCTGGTCGGGCACGGCGCCTCGCTCCGGGTCGAGAACCGCGTGCCGGGCGGGGACGTCAACCCTTACCTGGCCGTCGCCGCGATCATCGCGGCCGGCCTGCACGGCATCGAGAACGAGCTGCCGCTGGAGCCGGCCGTGGAGGGGAACGCCTACCTCGACACCGCCACCCGGGTCCCGCACACCCTGCGCGACGCGCTCGAGCTGTGGGGCAAGAGCGACCTGGCCCGCCAGGCGTTCGGCGCGGAGGTGGTGGACCACTACGTCAACTACGCCGGCGTCGAGCTGGCCGCCTACGACGCCGCGGTGACCGACTGGGAGCTGCGGCGCTGCTTCGAGCGCCTCTAGCGCCGCGGGCTCGCCCGGCGGGCCCGCGCCCGATGACGATGCGAGGGAACCCACACATGTCGCAGTTCACGGTGCTGAACCCCGCCACCGAACAGCCGGTCACCACGGTGGCGCAGGCCGACGCCGCGGCGGCCGACGCCGCGATCGCCCGCGCGGCCGCGGCCCAGCAACGCTGGCGCGCCGTGGCGCCCGGGGACCGGGCCGGCCTGCTGCGGCGCTTCGCGGCCGCCGTGGACGCGCACACCGATGAGCTGGCCAGCCTGGAGGTGGCCGGGTCCGGTCATCCCCTGGGCCAGGCCCGCTGGGAGGCCGGGCACGTGCGCGACGTGCTCCTGTACTACTCCGCGACGCCCGAGCGCCTGATCGGCCAGCAGATCCCGGTGCCCGGCGGCCTGAACGTCACCTTCCACGAGCCGGTCGGGGTGGTCGGCCTGATCGTGCCGTGGAACTTCCCCATGCCGATCTTCTCCTGGGGCATGGCACCCGCGCTCGCGGCCGGGAACACGGTGGTGGCCAAGCCGGCGGAGCTGACCCCGCTGACCGCGATCCGGATCGGCGAGCTCGCGCTCGAGGCGGGGCTGCCCGAGGGGGTGCTGCAGGTGCTGCCCGGCAAGGGCAGCGTGATCGGCCAGCGCCTGGTGGACCACCCGGATGTCCGCAAGATCGTCTTCACCGGGTCCACGGAGGTCGGCCGCCAGGTGATGGCCGGCTGCGCCCGGCACGTCAAGCGGGTCACGCTCGAGCTCGGCGGCAAGAGCGCCAACATCGTGTTCGCCGACGCCGACCTGGAGCGGGCCGCGGCGACCGCGCCGTACGCGGTCTTCGACAACGCCGGCCAGGACTGCTGCGCCCGGTCCCGGATCCTGGTGCAGCGCTCGGCGCTCGACCGGTTCATGGCCCTGTTCGAGCCGGCGGTCAAGAAGGTCGCGGTCGGCGACCCGGCCTCGCCCGGCACCGAGATGGGCCCGCTGATCTCGGCGGCGCACCGGGAGCACGTCGCGTCCTACGTGCCCGACGGCGCGCCGGTCGCGTTCCGGGGCAGCGCCCCCGCGGGCCCCGGGTTCTGGTACCCGCCGACCGTGCTCGCGCCGGTCAGCGCCGACGACCCCGCCTACACCGAGGAGGTCTTCGGGCCGGTGGTCACCGTCACGCCGTTCGCGGACGAGGCCGACGCGGTCGCGATCGCCAACGACACGCCCTACGGCCTGTCCGGGTCGATCTGGACCTCTGACGTCGGCCGGGCGATCCGGGTCGCGCGGGCGGTGGAGAGCGGGAACCTGTCGGTGAACTCGCACTCGTCGGTGCGCTACTGGACCCCGTTCGGCGGGTTCAAGCAGTCCGGCCTCGGCCGCGAGCTGGGCCCGGGCGCGCCGGACGCGTTCACCGAGACCAAGAACGTCTTCATCGCCACCGAATGAGCATGACGGAGAGGAAGCCAGGCATGCAGCGCTTGCAGGACCGGGTCGCGGTCATCACCGGGGCGGGCAGCGGCATCGGCCTGGCCAGCGCGCGCAGGCTCGCGGCCGAAGGGGCCACGGTCGTGGCCGTCGACATCGACGAGGCGGCGGGCAAGGCGGCCGCGGCGGAAACCGGCGGCACCTTCATCGCGGCCGACGTGTCCAGCGAGGACGAAGTGCAACGGCTGTATGAGACGGTGGCCACCCAGCACGGGCACGTGGACGTTGCGTTCAATAACGCGGGCATCTCCCCGCCGGAGGACGACTCCATCCTGTCGACCGACCTGGAGGCCTGGCGCCGCGTTCAGGAGGTCAACCTGACCTCGGTGTACCTGTGCTGTAAGCACGTGATCCCTTACATGCAGCGCCAGGGCAAGGGCTCGATCATCAACACCGCGTCGTTCGTCGCCGTGCTCGGCGCCGCCACCTCGCAGATCTCCTACACCGCGTCCAAGGGCGGGGTGCTGGCCATGACCCGCGAGCTCGGGGTGCAGTTCGCGCGGCAGGGCATCCGGGTCAACGCCCTGTGCCCGGGCCCGGTGAACACCCCGCTGCTGCGCGAGCTTTTCGCCAAGGACCCCGAGCGCGCGGCCCGGCGGCTGGTGCACGTCCCGATGGGCCGGTTCGCCGAGCCGGAGGAGATCGCCGCCGCGGTAGCATTCCTCGCCAGCGACGACGCGTCGTTCATCACCGCGTCGCAGTTCCTGGTCGACGGCGGCATCGCCGGCGCCTATGTGACACCCTTGTGAGCGGCCGGCGGGACGGGGAGGTTCTTTCGATGGCGACAGTGAAGGGGGATGGTGAAGCGGGAATGGGGAGTCGGGTGGGGGGTGGGGCCCCGCTGATCGGGATCAGCGCCTACTGCGAGCAGGCCCGGTGGGGCGTCTGGGAGATGCAGGCGATGGTGCTGCCTCGCCGCTACGCCGACCGGGTCGCCTCGGCCGGCGGGATCCCGGTCCTGCTGCCTCCGGTGCCCGGCGTCGAGGAGTCGGTCGCCCGGCTGGACGGGCTGATGCTGTCCGGCGGCGGGGACATCGACCCCGCCCGCTACCGCGCCGAGCCTGCGCCGCAGACCGGCAGCGTGCGCGAGGAGCGCGACACCGCGGAGTTCGCGCTGTTCGCCGCGGCCATGGCGCGGCGGCTGCCGGTGCTCGGGATCTGCCGCGGCCTGCAGGTCATCAACGTGGCCCGGGGCGGCAGCCTGCACCAGCACCTGCCCGACGTGGTCGGCCACGACGGGCACGCCCCGGTGCCGGGCACCTTCGGCTCGCACCCGGTGCACGTCGCGCCCGCGAGCAAGCTCGGCGCGATCCTGGGCCACGAGGAGGTCGACGTGCCGATCTCCACGCCGACCCACCATCACCAGGCGGTCGACCGGCTGGGCGAGGGGCTGACCGCGACCGCCTGGGCCAAGGACGGCACGATCGAGGCGTTCGAGCTCGGCGCCGGCGATTCATTCATTATGGCCGTCCAGTGGCACCCCGAGGCCGGCGACGACCCGAGCCTGTTCCGGGCGCTGGTCGCCGCCGCGCGGGACCGCGCGGCCGCCCCCGCCCCGGCCTGACCCCGCGCCCGCCGGCGCCCTGGCTGCGGCTCGAGGAGCCTGCCCGGCATGGGAGACTTTGTACCGTGACCGAAGCGCAGCAGGCCCCCGCGGGAGTCGACCCGTCGACGCCGACGCCGGCCCGGATGTACGACTACTTCCTGGGCGGCACCAACAACTTCGAGGTCGACCGGCAACTGGGCGAGCGGCTCCGCAGCCTGGTGCCCGAGGTCAGCGACTCGGCCTGGGCCAACCGGGCGTTCCACCAGCGCGCCGCCCGGTGGATCGCCGACCGCGGGATCCGGCAGTTCATCGACATCGGAGCCGGGCTGCCCACCCAGGGCAACACCCACGACCTGGTGCAGCAGGCCGCGCCCGGCGCCCGGGTCGTCTACGTGGACAACGACCCGATGGTGCTGGCGCACGGCCGGGTGCTGCTCGGCGACTCGGCCAACACCACGATCGTGATGGCTGACCTCCGCGACCCCGACAGCGTGCTGAGCCATCCGGACCTGCTGGCCCTCATCGACCTGCGCGAGCCGGTCGGCCTGCTGCTCACCGGCGTCATGTACTTCGTGGCGGACGAGTCCGACCCCTGGGGCCTGGTGGCCAGGTACGCCGAGACGATCGCCCCGGGCAGCTATCTCGCGCTGTCCCATCTCACCGCCGACAGCAAGCCGCCGCGGGCCGTGCAGGCCGGGCACGAGGTCTACGCCCGGGCCACCGAGAACATCCACTTCCGGTCGCGGGCCGACGTCGAGCGGTTCTTCGCGGGGCTGGAGCTGGTGCCTCCTTACGAAGGCGCCGCGCCCGAGGTCACCCACGTGGGCCTGTGGGGCGCCGAGGACCCGGAACTGGCCGACACCGACGACTCGCGCTGGCTCTACTGCGGAGTGGCGCTGCGACCGTAGCCAGCAGATGGCCGCGGGCCGGGCCCTGGCCGCCCGATACCCGTAGACTCGCGTGCGTGTGTTCCGCTCCGGCCGTCGAGATCTCCGGTCTGGTCAAGCACTACGGGCGCACCCTCGCGGTGGCTGGCCTGTCGCTGCGGGCCGAGCGGTCGCAGGTGACCGCGATCCTGGGCCCCAACGGCGCCGGGAAGACGACCACGATCGAGATCTGCGAGGGCTACCGGCGGCCGGACGAGGGCACCGTCCGGGTACTGGGCCTGGACCCGGTACGGGACGGGACGGCGCTGCGGCCGAAGGTCGGCGTCATGCTGCAGTCCGGCGGCATACCGACCACGGCCCGGGCCGGGGAGTACCTGCGCGTGATGGCCAGCTTCCACACCAGCCCGATCGACCCGGCCGTGCTGCTCGACCGCCTCGGCCTCACCGGGTGCGCTCGCACCCCGTTCCGGCGGCTGTCCGGGGGCCAGCAGCAGCGGCTGTCGCTCGCGGCGGCCGTGATCGGCCGCCCCGAGCTCATCTTCCTGGACGAGCCCACGGCCGGGCTCGATCCCCAGGCCCGGCACGCGACCTGGGGCCTGATCAGCTCGCTGCGGGAGTCCGGCGCGGCGGTCATCCTGACCACGCACTACATGGAGGAGGCCGAGCGCCTCGCCGACCAGGTTGCGGTGGTCGACCATGGCCGCCTGGTCGCGGAGGGAACCCCGGCCGAGCTGACCGGGACCGCCGGGCAGCTCAGGTTCCGGGCCGAGCCCAGCCTGGACACCGACAGCCTGCTCGCCGCGCTGCCGCCGGGCAGCGCGGCCAAGGAGTCCCCGGCGGGCTACTACATGGTCGAGGTGCACGACCGGGTCGACCCCCGGCTGCTCGCCGCGGTCACCGCGTGGTGCGCCGAGCACGGCGTGCTGGCGCAGAGCCTGCGGATCGAGAACCGGACGCTGGAAGACGTGTTCCTCGAGCTGACCGGGCGGGAGCTGCGCTCGTGACCGACACCACGGCGGCCTGGCCCGCCCCCGCCCCGGGAGCGGCGCCGCTGCGGCGGATGATCGGCGCGCAGGCCGGCCTCGAGCTGCGGACGCTGCTGCGCAACGGCGAGCAGCTGGTGCTGACGCTGATCATCCCGGTGCTGCTGCTCGTCGCGTTCAGCCAGGAGAACCTGGTCAGCTACGGGCCCGGGCCCCGGATCGACTTCCTGGCGCCGGGCATCCTGGCCCTGGCCGTGCTGTCCACCGCGTTCACCAGCCAGGCGATCGGGACCGGGTTCGAGCGCCGGTACGGCGTGCTCAAGCGGCTGGGCGCGACGCCGCTGTCGCGCCGGGGGCTGATCGCCGCCAAGACCGTCACCGTGCTGGCCATCGAGGTGCTGCAGTCGGTGCTGATCGTGGTGGTGGCGCTGGCGCTCGGCTGGGGCCCGCGCGGCGGGGCCGCGGCGGTCGTGTGGTCGGTGCTGCTGATGGTGGCGGGGACGGCCGCGTTCAGCGGGCTCGCCCTGCTGATGGCCGGCACGCTCCGGGCCGAGGCCACGCTGGCCGCGGCGAACCTGCTGTACCTGGTGCTGCTCGGGGTCGGCGGCGTGCTGTTCCCGCTGACGAAGTTCCCGGCCGGGGCGCGGCCGGTGCTGCGGCTGCTGCCGTCCGGCGCCCTCTCCGACGGGCTGCACTCCGTGCTGCAGGACGGCGGCGGCCTGCCCGCGCGTGACCTGCTGGTCCTGCTCGTCTGGGCGGCGGCCGGGATCGCGCTCGCGGTGCGGTTCTTCCGCTGGGAGTAGCGGGAGCCCGCGGTCGCTGCCACCCGATCTCCGCTGCTCCGGCGTCCGGCCGGGGCGGTGCGCGCGGTGCCGCCGTCGGCGCTGGTGGTTACCAGCATCCTGTCGGTCCAGATCGGCGCGGGGCTGGCCGGGCGGACGTTCGGCCAGGTGACGCCGGCGGTGATGACGGGGCTGCGGCTGTGGACGTCCGCGGCGTTGATGGCCGGGTTCGGCGCCCGGGGGCTGGCCAGGTCGGTCGGCGACCTGGCGCGGACGCGGGCCTGCGGGGACGCCGCGATCGCGGGCGCGTTCGGCGTGACGCTGGGCATCATGAACTTCTCGATCTACCAGTCGTTCGCGCGGATCCCGCTGGGCATCGCGGTCACCATCGAGTTCCTCGGGCCGCTGGCCGTGGCGGTGGCGTCGTCGCGGCGGCTGATCGACCTGGTCTGGGTCGGCCTGGCCGGAGCGGGCGTCGCCCTGCTCAGCAACGGCTGGGCCAGCCTGGCCGGGCCCGGCGCCCGGCATGCGGCCGGCGCCGGGTCGTCCGGGGTCGCGGTGACCGGCCTGGCGTTCGCGCTGGTCGCGGCGGCCGGGTGGGCCGCCTACATCATGCTCAGCGCGGCCACGGGACGGCGCTTCGGCGGGTCGTCCGGCCTGGTGATCGCCGTGGTCGTGGCCGCGGTGGTGGTGACGCCCGCCGCGGCGGTCTCGGGCCGGCTGGCCACGGCTCGCTGCTGCGGCCCGAGGTGATCGGCATCGGCGTGGCGGTCGGGCTGCTCTCGTCGGTCATCCCCTACCGGCTCGAGCTCGAGGCGCTGCGCCGGATCCCGGCGGGGATCTTCGGCATCTGGATGAGCCTGGAACCCGCCGTCGCCGCGCTGGTGGGCCTGCTGCTGCTCAGCGAGTCGCTGGCGCCCCGGGAGTGGGCGGCGATCGGCTGCGTGATCGTGGCCTGCGCGGGCGCGGCGCGGGGCACGCCGCGGGCCGGGCAGCAGGAACTCGAGGCGCCGCCGGAGGCGGCGGACGTGATGCCTCCCCCGCCGGCCTCGTAGCACCGGCCGGCCCCCGGTAGCAGCGGCCGGGCGGCACCGGCCCGGGCGGCACCGGCCCGGGCCGGGCTGGCCCCGCGGCAGCCCGTGCGGGACACTCTTACGATGGATTCCGTGCCTGGCCACCTCGCCGCCCGCCCAGGCGCCCCGGCGCCGCGGCCCGGCCTGCCCGGATACGCCCGCCGCCTGGCCGACGCGGTGCTCGCGCCGTCGCCGGCCGCGATGCGGCGGATCGCGCTGGCGGGCATCGCGGCCTCGGCCGGGATCATCATGACCGGTGCCGGCGTCCGGCTGAGCGAGTCCGGGCTCGGCTGCCCGGACTGGCCCCGGTGCACCGCCACGAGCATCGTCGCCAGCGGGACCACCGGCGACCCGCTCCTTCACCGCTGGGTCGAGTTCGGGAACCGGCTGGTGACCGTCGCGATCTTCGTGGTCGCGATCCTCGTCTGCGTCGCCGCCTGGCGGTACCGGCCGGGCGGCGCCCGCCGCAAGGACCTGGTCTGGCTCGCGGCGGCGCAGCCGCTCGGCATCCTGGCCCAGGCCGTCCTGGGCGGAATCGTGGTGCTGACCAAGCTCGACCCGGTCTGGGTCAGCGTGCACTTCCTGCTCTCCATGGCCCTGGTGGCCGTCACGGTCGCCCTTTACGTCCGGTGCGCCGAGGGGACCGGCCCGGCCCGCCCGCTGGTCGCGCGGGAGGTACGGCTGCTCGCGCTGGGCGCGGTGGGGGTGCTCGGCTTGATGCTCGCCGCGGGCACGGTGGTCACCGGAACCGGGCCGCTGGCCGGCGCCGGCGACATCCCCCGCTTCCACCTGCCGCTCAGCGGCGTCACCCAGCTGCACGCCGACATCGGCTGGCTGCTGGGCGGCCTGGTGATCGCGCTGGTCCTCGGGCTCCGCCTGGCCGGTGCGCCCCGGCGGGCGGTACGGCTGGGCTGGCTGCTGCTGGGGCTGATCGGCGTGCAGGGCGCGATCGGCTACGCGCAGTACTTCAGCGGGCTGCCCGCGGGCCTGGTCTGGGTGCACGTCACCGGGTCGGTGCTGATCTGGGTCACCGCGCTGCTGCTGCTGTTCTCGCTGCGCGACCGGGGCCCGGTGGTGGTGACCGGGCCGGCCGCGGACGGCCAGGCCATGGCGAACGGGCCTGCGGTCGCCGACGCCGCGGGCGCGGGCAGCGCGGCGGCCGCCGCGCGGGCCGCGGGCGCGGCGCCGGGGCGATGCCGGCGGATGCCCCGCGCCGGTAGCGCCCGGCACCCCGGCCGCGCCCCCGGGGACAGCGCGGCGGCCCAGGTGATCAGCGCGGTCAGCCGGTGGCGGCCGCGCGGGCCCGCCGTCCTGGTCGTCGCCATCGACGGGCACGGCGCCGCGGGCAAGTCCACGATCGCGGACGCCGTGGCCGCGGCGACCGGGGCCGCGCTCGTCCACACCGATGACTTCTTCCGGTCCCCGCCCGGCCCGGACCGGGGTGGCGGGCCGGGGGCGGTCGCGGGCGGGCAGGCGCTGGAGCGGTACTACGACTGGCGCCGGCTGCGGGCCCAGGCGCTGGTGCCGCTGCGGGCCGGGCGCGGCGCGGCGTTCCGGCGGTTCGACTGGGCCCGCGGCCACGGGCTGGACGGCCCGGTGCGGGTCGCGCCTCGCGCGCTGATCCTGGTGGAGGGGGTGTTCTCGGCCGCGGCCAAACTGTCCGACCTGGTCGACCGGTCGGTGTACGTCGACACCCCGGAACCCGAGCGGCTGCGGCGGCTGCGCCGCCGGATTGCCCCCGAGGAGTGGGACGGCGACTGGCTGACCGCCGAGCAGGCCTACTTCGGGCAGGCCCGCCCGCCCGCGTCGTTCGACCTCGTCGTGCCGGGCACGAACCCGCCGGCACAACTGTCAGCGCGGTACGATAAACGCACATCACACGGGAGCTCGGGCTGACCGGGCTGAGAGGGTGGCTGGCCGCACGGCCGGCGCCACCGACCGTTTGAACCTGACCGGGTAATGCCGGCGTAGGGAGGCCAGCCATGACGGCAAGCCGGCAGCGACAGTACCGGATCGCGCTCCTGGCCGGCGCCGCGGCCGTCACGGCGCTGGCGGCCTGCTCCGGCTCCCCCGCGCCCGCCGGGACGGGCCCGGCCGCCGGCGCGCTGCTGCGGGGCGGCACCGCGTATTTCGCCGAGCAGCCGCTGACCCCGCCGACGTACATCTTCCCGCTGGTCTCCGGGCAGTACTTCACCATCACCAACACCAACGACCTGCAGACCCTGCTCTACCTGCCGCTGTACTGGTACGGCGACCGGGGCAGCACGTCGGTCAACGACCGGCTCTCGCTGGCCAACCCGCCGGCGTTCAGCGACGGCAACCGGGTCGTCACGTTCACCCTCAAGCACTACGTCTGGTCCGACGGGGAGACCCTCAGCGCCCGCGACGTCGGGTTCTGGATCAACCTGCTCAAGGCCAACAAGGCCGACTGGGCCAGCTACGTGCCCGGCGGGTTCCCCGACAACGTGGTCTCGTGGCGGGCGGTCAACCCCGCCACCGTGCAGCTTCGCCTGAACGCCGGTTACAACCCGTTCTGGTTCACCTACAACGAGCTGTCTCAGATCACCCCGCTGCCGATCGCCTGGGACCGCACCTCGCTGAGCAGCCCGGCCCCCGCGCCGGCCGCGGCCCGGCTGCCCGATACCACGACCGCGGGCGCGCGGGCCGTCTACGCTTTCCTGAACGCCCAGGCCAGCAGGGTCGCCACCTACGCGTCGAGCCCGGTCTGGTCGGTGGTGGACGGCCCGTGGAAGCTCACCAGCCTGACCAGCGACGGCACCGCCACCTTCGTGCCCAACCCGCGCTACTCCGGCCCGGACAAGCCGCACCTGGCCAGGTTCGTCGAGCTCCCGTTCACGTCCGCGGACGCCGAGTTCTCCGTGCTGCGGGCCGGCCCGGCGGCCGGCGGCCCGGGCACCTCCGGGCAGCAGATCTCGGTGGGCTACATGCCCGACAACGACCTGCCGCAGCAGCCCGCCCTGCGATCCCAGGGCTACCAGCTGATCCGCGACTACCCGTTCGGCTTCGACTACATCGAGCCGAACTTCAACAACCCGGACGTCGGCCCGATCCTGCGCCAGCTCTATTTCCGGCAGGCCTTCCAGCACCTGGTCGACCAGACGGGCTGGATCCACGCCTACTACGACGGGCTGGGCGTGCCCACCTACAGCCCGGTGCCCGCCAGCCCGCCCAACCCGTACTCGGACGCCCGGGCGGCGGTGAACCCGTACCCGTTCAGCGTGCCGGCCGCCCGGTCCCTGCTCGCCGCGCACGGCTGGAGCGTGGTGCCGGGCGGCCACACCATGTGTTCACGCCCCGGCACCGGGGCCGGCGAGTGCGGCGCGGGCATCAAGCGCGGCCAGCCGCTCGACTTCAGCCTCATGTACCCCAGCGGCCTGCCGTACACCGACGGCGCCATGACCGACCTGCAGTCGGTCGCCCGGGAGGCCGGCATCGAGATCTCGCTGGACGAGCAGACCTCGACCACGGTCACCGCGACGATCGAGCCCTGCGCCGCGTCGTCCTCCGCGTGCAGCTGGCAGCTCGGCAACTACGGCACCGCCTGGCTGTTCGAGCCCGACCACTACCCGACCGGCGACGAGATCTTCCAGACCGGCGCGCTCGGGAACGTCAACAACTACTCCGATCCCGCGGTCGACAAGCTGATCGCGGCGACCACCCGCAGCCCGGCCGGCGGGGCCCAGGCGGCGCTGGACGCGTACGCCGATCAGGTCCGGCTGCAGCTGCCGGACTTCTGGCAGCCGAGCCCGGGCACGCTGATCACCGTCCAGTCGAACCTGCACGGGGTGACGCCGAACGCCTACGGGTTCATCAACCCGGAGGAGTGGTACTTCACGAAGGCCGCCGGCTGAGGTGACCGGGTACATCCTGCGGCGGATCGGCCAGGCCGTGATCGTGGTGCTCGGCGTGACCGTGGTGACGTTCATCCTCGAGCACATCATCCCGGGCAGCCTGCCGCGGGCGATCCTCGGCAGCCGGGCCAGCGGCGCCGAGATCGCGGCCTTCAACCGCGCCAACGGTCTCGACCGCCCGCTCATCGAGCAGTACGCGGCCTTCCTCGGCCGCCTGGCCCGCGGCAACCTCGGCTACTCCTACCGGCTCAACCAGAGCGTCGACTCCCTGGTGCTGCACCAGTTGCCCAACGACATCGCGCTGGTGGGCACGGCCCTCGTGCTGGCCCTGCTGATCGCCGTCCCGCTGGGCATCGTGCAGGCCGCCCGGCGGGGCCGCGCGATCGACCACCTCGCCACCACGGCCACGTTCGCGCTCTACTCGATGCCGTCGTACTGGCTGGCGATCCTGCTGATCGCGGGGCTGTCCATCGGCGCGCACGCATTCCCGGCCGAGGCGCCGCAGGCGGCCGGCGTCGGCGGGATGCTGGCCGACCCCCGGGCCCTGGTGCTGCCGGTGCTGACCCTCACCCTGGTCAACATCGCCCTGTTCAGCCGGTACATGCGGGCGGCGGCCATCGCCACCCTGGCCGAGGACTACATTCTGGTGGCCCGGGCCAAGGGCCTGCCCGCCCGGCTCGTGCTCAGCCGGCACGTGCTGCGCAACTCGCTGATCTCGGTCACGACCCTGGTCGGCCTGTCCCTCCCCGCGGTGCTGACCAGCGGCCTCATCGTGGAGTACGTGTTCAACGTCCCCGGCGTCGGGCTCACCTACTACACCGCGGCGGTCAACGCCGACTACCCCGTGGAACTCGGCATCGCGGTGCTCGTCGGGGTCGCCACCGTGCTCGGCAACCTGCTCGCCGACCTCGCCTACGCCGCCCTCGACCCGAGGATCCGCTATGACTGACGGCGTGCGCGCGGCCGACCGGCCGGCCGGGCCGGCGCCGGGCCCGCGCCCCGCCCGGCCGGACACCCCGGACCGCCTGCCGGGCCGCGCCCGGGCGCTGCGGACCTTCGCCGGGCACCGGCTGGGCCTGCTCGGCCTCGGCCTCATCGTGGCCCTCACGGGGGCCTGCTTCCTCGGGCCGCTCGTTTACCACACCGATCAAATCCACGCGAATCTGCAGCTCACCAACCTGCCGCCCGGCCCGGGACGGCCGCTAGGCACCGACAGCAACGGCTACGACATCCTCGGCCGGCTGCTCGTCGGCGGCCAGAGCACGCTGGAGATCGGCTTCGCGGTCGCGGTGGCGGCGACCGCCCTCGGCGTGGCCTGGGGCGCGATCTCCGGCTACACCGGCGGGCTGGCCGACGCGGTCATGATGCGGGTGGTGGACATCGCGCTCGCGATCCCGGCGATCTTCCTGCTGATCTACCTGGCGTCGGTGCTGCGGCCGACGATTGCCCTGCTGATCCTGGTGCTCTCGCTGCTGTCCTGGCTCGGGCCCGCGCGCCTGGTCCGCGGCGAGACGCTGACGCTGCGTACCCGCGAGTTCGTCGAGGCCGTCACCGTGATGGGCGGGCGCAGGCTGCGCGTCGTGGCCCGGCACCTGATCCCGAACACGTTCGGGGTGATCGTGGTCAGCGCCACCTTCCAGGTGGCCGACGCGATCATCCTGCTCGCCACGCTGAGCTTCCTGGGCTTCGGCCTGCCGCCGCCCGCCGTGACCTGGGGCGGGATGCTGTCGCAGGGCACCACCTACCTGCTCGACGGGTACTGGTGGGAGGTCTATCCCGCCGGGTTCGCGATCATGCTCACGGTCATCGCGTTCAACCTGGCGGGCGAGGCGCTGGCCGCCTCGCTCGACACCAGGCAGCGGGCCCGCTGAACACCGGGACTTCACCGGCGGTTAACGGACGGGCAGCGAGCGCGCGGCCGCCCGCGAGATAGGGTCGGTCTCGTATCGTGCCGCGCGAGAAGGAGCCGATGTCACGGTGAGCAGCCCGCCCGACCGCCAGCCGGCCGCTCGCCGCCCTGGACGCCGGACGACGCCAGGGCCCGTCGACCCGATCAGGGTGCCGGCCATGGACGCGGTGCAAAAGGCCGGGCCCGGCTCAGTGACGGATAAGCGGCGGCAACAAGGCAAGGAGCGAGGCATGAACCCTCAGCCACACGACACACTGGGCCAGCTGACCGCCGCGGGGGTGTCGGTCTGGCTCGATGACATCAGCCGGGACCGCCTGCGCACCGGCAACCTGGCGAACCTGATGCGGGACTGCCACGTGCGCGGCGTGACGTCCAATCCCACCATCTTCGCGAAGGCGATCTCCAGCGGCTCCGCCTACGCGGACCAGATCGCCGACCTGGCCCTGCGCGGCGTCTCCGTCGACGAGGCGGTCCGGTTGATCACCTCGTACGACATCCGCTGGGCCTGCGACGTGCTGCGCCCGGTCTACGACGAGACCGGCGGCGTGGACGGCCGGGTCTCCCTCGAGGTCGACCCGCGGATCGCCAACGACACGACGGGCAAGACCTTCGCCGAGGCGAAGGCGCTCTGGTGGCTGGTCGACCGGCCCAACCTGTTCATCAAGATCCCGGCGACCGAGGCCGGGCTTCCGGCCATCACCGAGAGCCTGGCCGCCGGCGTCAGCGTCAACGTGACCCTGATCTTCTCGCTGCAGCGCTACGACGAGGTCATCGACGCGTTCATGGCGGGCCTGGAGGGCGCGGCAGCGGCCGGGCACGACCTGTCCGGCCTCGCGTCGGTGGCGTCCTTCTTCGTCAGCCGGGTCGACACCGAGGTCGACGAGCGGCTCGACAAGATCGGCACACCCGAGGCCGAGGCCCTGCGCGGCCAGGCCGCCCTGGCCAACGCGCGGCTCGCCTACGAGCTGTACGAGAAGAAGTTCGCCGAGCCCCGCTGGTCGGCGCTCAGCGCGCGCGGCGCGCGCGTCCAGCGGCCGCTGTGGGCCTCGACCAGCGTCAAGGACCCGGCCTTCGCCGACACCCTGTACGTGGTGGACCTGGTCGCACCGGACACGGTGAACACCATGCCGGAGGCGACGATGCACGCGACCCAGGAGCACGGGGCGCTGCACGGCGACACGATCCACGGCACGTACGATGCGTCCCGGCGGGTGTTCCAGCAGCTCGAGGAGCTCGGCATCAGCTATGACGACGTGGTGACCGTGCTGGAGAACCAGGGCGTGGAGAAGTTCGAGGCGTCGTGGAACGAGCTGCTCAATACGATCAAGACCGAGATGGCCGCCGCGGCGGCCAAGGGTCACTGAGCCGGCGGCGAGGCGGCGGAGGAACCGCATGACATCGAATCCACTGCGCGATCCCCGGGACCGCAGGATCCCCCGGGTTGCCGGGCCGTGCGTGCTCGTCCTGTTCGGCGTGACCGGCGACCTGGCCAGCAAGAAGCTGCTGCCGGCCATCTACGACCTGGCCAACCGCGGCCTGCTGCCGCCCGGGTTCTCGCTGGTCGGCTTCGCCCGGCGGGACTGGGAGGACGAGGACTTCGCGAAGCTCACGCACGACGCGGTCAAGGCGCACGCGCGCACGCCGTTCCGGGACGCCGTCTGGCAGCAGGTGTCCGAGGGCGTGCGGTTCGTGCCCGGCGAGTTCGCGGACGACGCCGCGTTCGACCGGCTCGCCGAGACCGTCGCGCAACTCGACGCCGAGCGCGGGACGGGCGGGAACTACGCCTTCTACCTGTCCGTGCCGCCGAAGGCATTCCCCCAGGTGGTCGCGCAGCTGAAGCGGTCCGGGCTGTCCACGCCGCCGCCGACCGAGGGCCCCGGGCCGCGGCCCTGGCGCCGGGTAGTGATCGAGAAGCCGTTCGGTCACGACCTGGCCAGCGCGCGTGAGCTGAACGCGATGCTGGAAGCGGTGTTCTCCGCGGACTCGGTGTTCCGCATCGACCACTACCTGGGCAAGGAGACCGTACAGAACATCCTCGCCCTGCGGTTCGCCAACACCTTGTTCGAGCCGATCTGGAACCGCGGTTACGTGGATCATGTCCAGATCACGATGGCCGAGGACATCGGCATCGGCGGCCGGGCCGGGTACTACGACGGGATCGGCGCGGCCCGTGACGTGATCCAGAACCACCTGCTGCAGTTGCTGGCGCTCACCGCTATGGAGGAGCCGGTCTCCTTCGAGCCGGATTCGCTGCGCATGGAGAAGGAGAAGACCCTCTCCGCGGTGAAGATCCCCGAGGACCTCGCGGTCGGCACCGCCCGCGGCCAGTACGCCGCGGGCTGGCAGGGCGGCGTCGAGGTCCCCGGCTTCCTCGAGGAAGACGGGATCGCGCCCGACTCGGCCACCGAGACCTACGCGGCGGTGCGGCTGGAGGTCGACACCAGGCGATGGGCCGGGGTGCCGTTCTACCTGCGGACCGGCAAGCGGCTGCCGAGCCGGATGACGGAGATCGCGATGATGTTCCAGCGCGCCCCGCACCTGCCGTTCGCCCGGACCGACACCGAGGAACTCGGCCAGAACGCGCTGGTGATCCGGGTGCAGCCGGACGAGGGCATCACGGTCAGGTTCGGCTCCAAGGTGCCCGGGTCGGCGATGGAGGTGCGCGACGTGAACATGGACTTCGCCTACGGCGAGTCGTTCACCGAGTCCAGCCCCGAGGCGTACGAGCGGCTGATGATCGACGTGCTGATCGGTGACCCGCCGCTGTTCCCGCGTCAGCGGGAAGTGGAGCTGTCCTGGCGGATCCTGGACCCGATCGAGGAGTACTGGGCCGGCCACGCCAAGCCCGAGCAGTATCCGGCTGGCACGCCCGGCCCGGCCGGGGCGGACGCGCTGATCGCCCGCGACGGCCGGGCCTGGCGCCGGCTCTAGCCGGACCGCGGCCGCGGCCGCCAGGCCTAGAGGAGAGGCGCGATGATGATCGACCTGACCGACACCAGCACCCGTGCGATCCACGACGCCCTGACCAGGGCCAGGGATCAGATGGGCGGGCCGACCACGGGCATGGTGCTCAACCTGATCATCATGACCGACGAGGCGGCCCAGTACGACGCGGTCCGCGCGGCGACCCAGGCGGGCCGCGAGCATCCCTGCCGGGTGCTCGGGGTGATCGCCCGCGACCCCGGCGCCGACTCCCGGCTCGACGCCGAGATCAGGACCGGCGAGGGCGCCCCGGGACAGACCGTGCTGCTGCGCATGTACGGGCCGATGGGGCTGCACGCGGACTCGGTGGTCCTCCCGCTGCTGGTACCCGACACCCCGGTGGTCACCTGGTGGCCGCGCAAAGGCCCCGCCGCGCCGTCCGTCGACCCGCTGGGCATGCTGGCGCAGCGCCGGGTGACCGACGCCGCGGCCGCCCCCGAGCCGGCCGCGGCGCTGACCGCGCTCGCGGCCGGCTACCGTCCCGGGGACACCGACCTGAGCTGGACCCGGGCCACGCCGTGGCGCTCTCTGCTGGCCGCGACGCTGGACCAGCCCAGCGGCGAGATCACCGGCGGCTCGGTCGCGGCCGAGCCGCGGAACCCGAGCGCGGACCTGATCGCGGCCTGGCTCGCCGGGCGGCTCGGCGTGCCGTTCGACCGGGACGAATCCGGCGGGCCCGGCATCACCGAGGTCCGGTTCGCCACCACCGAAGGCGACATCACGATCACGCGGCCAGACGGCCGGACCGCCACCCTCAGCCGGCCGGGCCAGCCGGAGCGGCGGGTCGCGCTGCACCGCCGGGACACCGCCGACCTGCTGGCCGAGGAGCTGCGCCGGCTCAACCCCGACGAGGTGTACGGCGAGGCGCTGGCGCGCTACGCCGTCGGCGCGGGGAGGTAAACGGCCATCTCCGCGCCCCAGGTTCTGATTCACCGCGACGGCGAACTGCTCGCGAAGGCCGTGGCCGCCCGGCTGGTGACCAGACTGGTGGACGCGTGCGCGGCCCGGGGCCACGCGTCGCTGGTGCTGACCGGCGGGGGCATCGGCACCCAGGTCCTCGCGGAACTCGCCGCGGCCCCGGCCCGGGACGCCGTGGACTGGCGGCACCTGGACATCTGGTGGGGGGACGAGCGTTTCGTGCCGGCCGGGGACCCGGAACGCAACGAGACCGGCGCCCGGGAGGCTCTCCTCGACCACGTGGACACCAGCCCGGAGCGGGTGCACCCGATGCCGGGCCCGGACGGCCCGGACGGGCCCGGCCCGGAGGCCGCGGCGGCTCGTTACGCGCGCTGGCTGCTGGAAGCCTCGCAGCCCGAGGATCACAGCCAGGTCCCCTCCTTCGACGTGCTGCTGCTCGGCATCGGGCCGGAGGGCCACGTCGCCTCGCTGTTCCCGGGCATGCCCGCCCTGTACGAGGAACGGACGGTCGTCGCCGTGCACGGAGCGCCCAAGCCGCCGCCGACGCGGCTGACGCTGACCCTCCCCGCGATCACGGCCGCCCGCGAGGTCTGGATTCTCGCCTCGGGCGAGGAGAAGGCGGGGGCGATCCGGCTGGCGCTCTCGGCCGCCGGGCCGGTCCAGGTCCCCGCGGCGGGCGCACGGGGCCGGCAGCAGACGCTGTTCCTGCTGGACCGGGCGGCCGCGGCCCGGGTGCCGCCGCAGCTCGGCCGGCTCGCCTCGCCCTGACCCGGGCCCGGGGGGTGATGGAGCGCCCGGGCTGGGATGGCGGAGAGCCTGGCTGGTCGTCCTGGGTACCCGGGCCGGGCACGGCCGGGTTCTTGCCCGCTGCCGGGCTCGTTAGCGGCATTGAGCAAACCGGCTGCCACCACAGGAAACTGGGACTCCCGAAAGCCGGGCTCCCAGCGTTACGCTCAGGGCAGATCTTCCATCTGGTTCTGCTGGGCCAGCTGTGAAGAGAAGGAAGGTCCGGATATGGCCGTTGTTGTACCTTTTGCCAATGCGGCGGTCGCTGACCAGCCCCGTCGCCGGGCAGACGGTTCCGCGTGGCCGGGTCGCCGCGTTCCTTCCGTCCACCCGAGCGCCTGCCCTGCCCCGCGGGCGACCATGCCAGCCGGTCTGGGAGGCGCAAGCCCACAGGAGGAATCTATTGAGCACCACAGATGATGCTCCCGCTACCGCAGCAGTGGGGACCGGCGTGGCCGATCCCGCGCCGCTGGGCCTGGCCGCGTTCGCCCTGACCACGTTCCTGCTGTCCGCCATCAACGCGGGCTGGGCCAAGAACACCACGGGCAGTCAGTGGTGGAGTTACGCGATCGCCTACGGCGGCCTGTGCCAGTTGCTGGCCGGCATGTGGGAGTTCCGCAACCGGAACGTCTTCGGCGCGACCGCGTTCTCCACCTACGGCGGGTTCTGGATCGGCCTC
This sequence comes from uncultured Actinomycetota bacterium, assembly GCA_963749145.1. GTDB lineage: Bacteria > Actinomycetota > Actinomycetes > Streptosporangiales > Streptosporangiaceae > JASHPR01. Next base: position 1,050,103 of record CAVVLN010000001.1, read on the forward strand.
GGCCTGTGGCTGCACTTCATCGCCCCGACCGCCCCTCTCCTGCACCTGGTTGAGCTGAACCGGGACCTGGCCTGGATCCTGCTGGCCTTCGCCATCTTCAACACCTACATGCTGATCGCGAGCACGCAGGTGAACATCGCCGTGTTCCTGGTCTTCCTGACCCTGGAGCTGACCGAGATAGCCCTGTTCGTCGGGAACTTCATTACCAAGGTCCCGGTCCTGCCGCCGGCCTTCAACATCGGCGGCTGGGTGGAGATCGGCGGGTATATCGGCATTGTCACGGCCCTGGTGGCCTGGTATACCTCGGCCGCCGGAGTGATGAACGGGGTGGTCGGCAGGGTGGTCTTCCCGGTCGGCAAGCCCCTGTTCAACCTGAGCCGCTAAGCCAGGACCCGGCCAGCCGCGCCCTCCCGGTCCCGGGGACTCGCCCGAGCCCCCGGGACCGGCGTTTTCCCGCGTCGGTAGCGTAAGCACGTGGATCTCCAGGAAAGCCGCCAGCTCGAGGCCGCCCGCCAGCAGGTAGCCAAGGTCCGGGCGCGGGCCAGGCCGTGGCGGTCGATCTTCGCCCTGGTACTCGCCGTGATCGCGGCCGCGGTGTCCGTCCAGGCCCGTTACGTGGCCGAACTGCCGGTCGAGCAGCGCGACGGCGAACTGCTCGGCCCGCTCGGCCATAGCGGCAACCTGGCCCTGGCCTACGGCATGGCCCTGGCGTTCTTCCTGCTCGCCGCCGGCGCCACCATCGGCCTCGGCAACCGGGCCCGCGACGTCCTGGGGCGGACAGTCGGCAGTTCCCACGCGGCCGTGGTCCGGTTCGCGGTCGTCCTGGCCGGCGGCCTGGCCACGATCCTCATCACCCTGCAACTGTTCGACATCGCGGTCACGCAACTGATCGTCGGCACCGCGGTGACCGGCGTGATCCTCGGCATCGCCGCGCAGCAAAGCCTGGCCAACGTCTTCTCCGGCATCATCCTGCTGATGGCCAGGCCGTTCGAGGTCGGCGACACCATCGGCATCAGGTCCGGCGCGCTGTCCGGGCTGCTCGAGGGCACGGTCGCCGAGGTCAGCATCACCTACGTCCGGCTGGAGACCGTGAACGGCCCGGTCCACGTGCCCAATTCCCAGGTCCTGGCGGCCGCCGTGGGCCCGGCCGGCGCGGTGCCGGCGCCCTCCTCGGCGGGCGCGCCGGCCCCAGGCCCGGAGTCCCCCGCGCAGCCCGGCCCGGCGGCACCAGGCGGAGATGCCGCCACGCCAGCGGACGGCCCGGTACCGGGTGCGGGCTCCGCGGCGCGGCCGCCGGCCCCGGACGCGCCCGACATGCGCGAGGACACCGGCCGTCAGCCTTCCTGAGCCTCCTGAGCCGGGTGGCTCAGCGGTGGCTCGCGTCGTAGCTCTCGATGACGTGCGCCGGGATCCGGCCGCGGTCGCTGACGGCAATGCCGTTGCGCTTGGCCCAGGCGCGGACCTCAGCGCTGTGCTGGCGGTGCGCGGCGGTCCGGCGCTTGGGCCGCGGGACCCGTCCGGTTACCTTGCGGGCCTTCTCGGCGAAACGCCTGAGCACCTCATCGAACTTTTGGCTGTGCTTCTCGCATAGGTCGATCTCATAGTCCCGGCCATCGAGACTGAACGCGCGCGTCAGCTGCTCGCCGTCCGGTATCTCTTTTGAGTCATAGTCACATGCGAATGTGACCGACAGCTTCTGTGCCACTAGTACTCCCCCTTCCCCCGAGGCGAATATATCCCCAGGCGCATGAGGTCTGTAACGGCCGCCGGGGCACGTCTTTCACGACTGGTTTGAATTGCCGATCGGGCGCGGAAAGCCGCCGATGCGCCGGGCGAGCGTGCGGGCTACCGGTTCAGCTACTGCGCGGCGGGCGCCCGTAGGGGAAGGATTCCGGCGAAGGCTCTGGCCGGCCTTCATCGGTAACGGCCGTCGCGTAATACGCCGGGTTTTCGGCCGCAGTTCCGCCGGGGCCATCCCCGGGCGGCGGCCCGGAAGTTCCGGGCCCGTAATGCGGAGGCGGCGCCTGGTCTTGATAATCCATCGGGCCGGTCGCGCCGAGGTAAGGATCGCTGGCGCGCTCGGCGTGGTGGCCGGCAACGGGCCCGCCGCCACGGTTATATGACGCGGTGGAGCGGGCCCCGGGATTCCATGAATCGAGGCGGTGGCCGGCGCCGAGCGGATCGTCATATCCGGCCGGGCCCGGGCGGTAGTCCGGCACCGCGGGCGGGTGGCCGGCCGCGCCGCCCCGGTAATCCGGCGCCCCCAGCGGGTCCGCCAGGTAGTCCGGCCGCCCGGGCGGGCGATCGGCCGGATCCGGCGCCCCGAGCGGGTCCGCCCCGTAGCCCCGCCCCGCGGGCGGCCGCCCGCTCGGGCCGCCCAGGTGGTCCGGTGCCGCGGACCGGTAACCCGGCGGGTCGGCCAGGTAGTCAGGTGGCCCGGCGCGGTAGCCCGGCGCGTCCCGGTACCCGGCGGCCGTGGTCCGGCGGTCCCCGGGCGGCTCGCTGACGTACTCGGCCTGCCCCGTCCTGGGCCCTCCGGGCAGTTCGCCCGCATAGTCCGGCGGTCCCGCCTGGCCGCCGCCTCCGCCCGGCCCGTATTGGGCCGACCGCGCCGGGTAGTCCGCCGGCCCGGCCGGCCAGCCGCCGGCCCGGACGGCGGCATCGCGCGCACCTGCGCCATCGTGTACGGCGGGGCGTCGGCGAGCGCGGCGCCGGGCGTCACCGCCCCCTGATCCCATTCCGGCCGCTGGCCGGCCGGGCCGCGCTGCAGCGTCTCGACCATTCTCGGCAGGTCGGCAATGGCCAGCCGGAAGGTGCCGGTGCACATGCCGCCCTGCCAGATGCTCAGCACCGCCACGCCAGTGTCCGCGTACCAGCTCAGCCGCATGCTCCGGGAATTGCCCCGCACGTCGAAGAAAACCTCGCCCAGACGGGGCAGCGGAGCCGCATCCGATGCCGACATGGTGCCCATCGTGGCGCGCAGCCATCGGCTTTGTCTAGTTCGTGAGCAGTTGTGCGGAGTCGGCCAGCGAGTTTCCCGATCTTGCCTGCGCGAGTGGCGGCCCGGATGGCATGATGATGCGTCGGCTTGCTGGCTGGTCGGCCCCATGGCTGCCGCTCGCGCACCCGGCGCTGCCCGTGCTCGCGGGAACACCACAGCGACGTAACGCGTTGCATCTTGCGACGGGGCGAATGCCGCATCACGCGAGATTGTGCGTCCAGTGAGCCGGACGCTCCGCTACGCGAGGAACGACACGGTGAGCTGGTTGAGGAGAGTTATCCATGTCTGAGGTACGCCGTCAGGCCGTCTTGACGCCGCGGCCGAACTGGAGCTGGCAGGACGACGCTGCGTGCCGCGGAAAGGAAGTCGTGCTCTTCTTCGGCCCAGATGGCGAGCGGCAGCCCGAGCGCGAGATCCGCGAGCGCAAGGCCAAGGCCGTCTGCGCCGCCTGTCCGGTCCGGGCCGAGTGCCTCGGCTATGCCGTCGGCCGCCCGGAGAAGTACGGCACCTGGGGCGGGCTGAACGAGGACGAGCGGTCGGCCGAGCGCCGCCGCCGGATGCGCCGGGCCAACGCGGCCTGACCCCTACCGCGGGCCAGCGCGGCCTGACCCCCTACCGCGCCGGATGCGCGGGTCCAGCGGCCTGACCGCGGCCGGGCGTCGCACCCAGGATCCGGCGGCGCGTGGACAATGGAGAGATGATCTGCCTGCCCTGCCGCCAGCAGCACCACGAGAAGTGCCCCGGCGGGACCTGGTGCGACTGCCAGCACCGGCAGCCCGAGCCGGATGCCGAGCCCCGGCTCGGCTGGATCCGGCAGGGCTGAGGGGCCGGGACGGAATAGGCGCTGATACCCCGCCGTTGAGACCTCACATGGGAGCCGCCGTCGTGTCTTCGGCACCGGGTGCGCCAGCGGCGCATGCTCCCGCGGCGGGTCCCAGGCCCCGGCCAGCGCAGCCGTCCGCGGTGCGCACGCCCGCCGACCCGCTGCTCGTCGCCCGCCGGCACGTCGATTTCCTGCGCATCGGGAGCGCGCTGTGTCTGCCGTCGCCGCTGTCCACAGCCCGTCATTCCTGACGGCGCGTGCCGCGAGCAGCCCCCCGGCCATGACCGGTAAGTAATCCGCTGCTGTCCGCGAGGCCCCGGCGCGCGCCCCGTGACCGAAGGGACGCAGCACATGCCAGCGCCGAGCACAGCCACGCACGGCCGCACCACCCCGCCCCCCGACGCCAGGAGCCAGCGCAGCCGCCGCCAGGGCCGCGGTGACGGACAGTGGGCTCTTGGCTACCGGGAGCCGCTGAACAAGAACGAAGAGCTCAAGAAGAACGATGACGGGCTGAACGTCCGCGACCGGATCATCAATATTTACGCCCGGCACGGCTTTGACTCGATCGACCCGGCCGACCTGCGCGGGCGGTTCCGCTGGTACGGCCTGTACACCCAGCGCCGGCCCGGGATCGACGGCGGGAAGACCGCCACCATGGAGCCCGAGGAACTGGACGACCGGTACTTCATGCTGCGCATCCGCATCGACGGGGGGCAACTGAGCGGCGACCAGCTGGCCACCGTCGCCGATGTCTCGCGGCGGTTCGCCCGGGGCACGGCCGACGTCACCGACCGCCAGAACATCCAGCTGCACTGGGTGCGGATCGAGGATGTGCCGGCGATCTGGGACGCGCTGGAGGCGGTCGGGCTGTCCACCACCGAGGCCTGCGGGGACACGCCCCGGGTCATCCTGGGCTGCCCGCTGGCCGGCATCGATGCCGAGGAGATCATCGACGCCACCCTCGAGGTACGCCAGACCGCCGGCCGCTACGTCGGCGACCCCGCGTTCTCGAACCTGCCGCGCAAGTACAAGTCCGCGATGAGCGGCTGCGCGGTGCAGTGCACCATGCACGAGATCAACGACGTCGCGTTCGTGGGCGTGCCCGGCCCGGACGGCGAGCCGGGCTACGACCTGTGGGCGGGCGGCGGCCTGTCCACCAACCCGATGATCGGCAAGAGGCTGGGCGCGTTCGTCCCGCCCGGCCAGGTTCCCGAGGTCTGGGCCGGCGTCACGGCGGTATTCCGGGACTACGGCTACCGGCGGCTGCGGCACCGGGCCCGGCTGAAGTTCCTCATGGCCGACTGGGGGCCCGAACGGTTCCGCGAGGTGCTCGAGCGCGACTACCTGGGCTACGCGCTGGCCGACGGGCCGGCGCCGAAGGCGCCGGGCAGCGGGCGGCGCGATCACGTGGGCATCCACAAGCAGCGGGACGGGCAGTACTACGTCGGCTTCGCCCCGCGGGTGGGCCGGATGTCGGCCGACTCGCTGGCCCGGGTGGCCAGCCTCGCGGCCGAGTACGGCACCGGGCGGGTCCGGACCACCACCGAGCAGAAGATGGTGATCCTCGACGTCCCGGAGGCACGGACCGCGGCGCTGGCCGCCGAGCTCGGCGCGGCGGGCCTGCCGGTAACCCCGAGCACGTTCCGGCGGCACACCATGGCCTGCACCGGCATCGAGTTCTGCAAGCTCGCGATCGTGGAGACCAAGGCCCGGGCCTCGGACCTGATCACCGAGCTGGAGCGGCGCCTGCCCGGCTTCACCGAGCCGATCACGATCAACGTGAACGGCTGCCCCAACTCCTGCGCCCGCATCCAGACCGCGGACATCGGCCTCAAGGGAACGCTGATCACGCTGCCCGGCGGTGAGCAGGTGGAAGGATTCCAGGTCCATCTGGGGGAAGCCTGGATGGAGGGGACGGGGAAACCTCGGGCTTCGGCCGGAAGATCAGGGGGCTGAAAACCACCGCCGACCAGCTACCCGACTACGTGGAGCGGGTGCTGCGGCGCTTCGACTCCAGCAGGATGCAGGGCGAGACCTTCGCCGCCTGGGCCGCCCGGGCCAGGGAGGAGGACCTAGCATGAGCACCCCGCCTATCCCGCCTGCCCCCGGACCCATAACGCCGCCAGGATCGCCCGTACCGCCCATGCAGAACTTTCCGGCCGAACGGGCTGTTCCGTTCTATTGCCCCTACTGCGGCGAGGAAGACCTGGAGCCCCAGGAAGCGGACGGTGAATGGCGTTGCCGCAGCTGCGTGCGCTCATTCCGGCTACGCTTTGCGGGAACCGGAGCCGTCCGGTGAGCCGCGACGTGATCAGGCCGGCGGCGCCGGAGGCCGCTGAGCAGTCGAAACCCGCGCATCTGGAGGAAGCCATCCGCATGGAGAGGCTGGCCACCGAGGCGGCCACGGCCCTGGCCGGAGCGCCCGCCGAGGACGTGGTGCGGTGGGCGACGGACACGTTCGGTGACCGGATCTGCATCACCTCGTCGATGACCGACGCCGTGATCATCCACCTCGTGTCCCGGGTACACCCCGGGATCAGCGTGGTCTTCCTGGACACCGGCTACCACTTCGCGGAGACCATCGGCACCCGGGACGCCGTGTCCGCGGTCTATCCGGTCAATGTGATCAACGTCACGCCGGCCCAGACCGTGGCCGAGCAGGACGAGCAGATGGGCCCCCGGCTCTACAGCCGCAACCCCGATCTGTGCTGCTACCTGCGCAAGGTCGTCCCGCTGGAGCAGGCGCTCGAGCCCTACGACGCCTGGATCACCGGGGTCCGCAAGGAGGAGACCGACGCCCGCAGCGACACCCGCGCCGTGCAGTGGGACGCGCGGCGGGAGATGGTGAAGGTCAACCCGATCGTGGACTGGACCCAGGATCAGGTCGACGCCTACATCGCCGACAACGGCGTGCTGGTCAACCCGCTGGTCTACGACGGCTACCCGTCGATCGGCTGCGCGACCTGCACCGCCCGGGTGGAAGCCGGTGCCGGCGCCCGCAGCGGCCGCTGGGCGGGCACCGGCAAGACCGAATGCGGCATCCACACCTGAGCGCGACGCCCGGACGGCCCGGGCCGGGCCACCGCGGCCTGCCGCCGCTGATCGCGGTGGCCCACGGCAGCGCCCACCCGGCCGCCGCGGCCGCCATCGACAGCCTGGCGGGCCTGGTGACGGCCCGGGCCGGCCGGCGCGGGCTGCCCGGGCTGCGGGTGCGGGCGGCCTACCTGGGCCACGCGCTGCCGTCCGTGGCCGACGTGCTCGAGGCGCTGGGCGCGCCCGCGGCCGGGAGTGAGCCCGCACCCGCCGCCGTGGTGCTGCCGCTGCTGCTGACCGGTGCCTACCACAGCGATACCGACCTGCCCGCCGCGCTCCGCGCGGCTTGTGCCCGCGTGCCCGCGCTGCGCCTGCGCTACGGCGCGCCGCTGGGGCCCCATCCCGGGCTGCTGCGCGCGCTGGAGCGCCGGCTGGCCGAGGCCGGGGTGCCGGCCACGCCGCGCAGCACGGCGCGCACCGCCGTGGTCCTGGCCGCCGCCGGGTCGAGCCGCCCGGCGGCGCGGGCCGCCGTGGCCCGCGTGGCCGCGGCGTGGCAGGCCGCCCGCGGCTGGCGCGCCGTGGTGCCCGCGTACGCCTCCGCGAACTCGCCCGCACCGGCCGACGCCGTGGCCGGGCTGCGCCGGGCCGGCGCGCCGCGGATCGCGGTCGCCAGCTACCTGCTCGCGCCCGGGGTCTTCGCCGACCTGGTCCGCGAGCAGTCGCTCGCGGCCGGGGCCGGAGCCGTCTCGGGTGTGCTCGGCGCCGCCCCGGAGGTGGCCGACGTGATCATCGACCGGTACCGGCAGGCGGCGGAACTGCCCGCGCCACGGCGCCGGAGCGCGTGAGCCGGGCCCCGCTCCCCCGGCCGCCCGCGGCCTTCCCGTTCGCGATGGCCGCAAAAGATGGTGAAATGGGAGCGGGAGGTAGCCATGACGCGCGCGACGCCCCGTGTCACGCATGAGGTGCTCAACCAGGTCACGCCGCTAGCCGGGTACGACGTCGCCGACGACCCGGCGCTGACCGAGGCGCTGCGGCGGGAGGCAGCGGACGGCGCGGGCATCGAATCCGCCGTGCACGACCTGGGCGTCCTCGCGGGATCCGCGCCGACCCAGGAACTGGCCCGGCTGGCCAACGAGCACCCCCCGGTGCTGCGCACCCACGACCGCCGCGGCAACCGCATCGACGAGGTCGAGTTCCACCCGGCCTGGCACGAGCTGACGGCCACCGCGGTGCGCCACGGGCTGCACGCGACCCCGTGGCTGGACGACTCGCCCGGCGCGCACGTGGCCCGGGCGGCCGGGTTCTACGTGTGGACGCAGGCCGAGGCCGGGCACGGCTGCCCGATCTCCATGACCTACGCGGCCGTCCCGGCGCTGCGGCACGAGCCGGTGCTCGCCGCCCGCTTCGCCCCGCTGCTCGCGGCCCGCCGCTACGATCCTGGCCTGCGGCCCGCCGACGGCAAGGCGGGCCTGCTGGCCGGCATGGCCATGACCGAGAAGCAGGGCGGCTCCGACGTACGGGCCGGCACCACCCGGGCGGTCCCGGCGGGCGACGGCGGTTACCTGCTGACCGGGCACAAGTGGTTCTGCTCCGCGCCGATGTGCGACCTGTTCCTGGTCCTGGCCCAGGCCCCGGAGGGCCTCACCTGCTTCCTGCTCCCCCGGATCCGGCCGGACGGCACCCGCAACTCCATGCGCATCCAGCGGCTCAAGGACAAGCTGGGCAACCGCTCCAACGCCTCGTCGGAGGTCGAGTACGACGGCGCGTTCGCCTGGCGGGTCGGCGAGCCGGGCCGCGGCGTGGCGACCATCCTCGACATGGTGAGCGCGACCCGGCTGGACTGCGTCCTCGGCAGCGCGGGCGCGATCCGCCAGGCGTGCGTCACGGCCGTCCACTACGCCGGCCAGCGGCGGTCGTTCGGGGCCGTGCTGGCCTCTCACCCGCTGATGGCCGCGGTCCTGGCCGACCTCGCCCTCGAATCCGAGGCCGCCACCACGCTGGCGATGCGCCTGGCCGGGGCGGCCGACCGGGCCGCGCGCGGCGACGTGGCCGAGGCCGCGCTGCTGCGGCTGGCGCTGCCCGCGGCCAAGTACTGGGTGTGCAAGCGGACCCCGGTCGCCGTCGCCGAGGCGCTCGAGTGCCTGGGCGGCAACGGCTACGTGGAGGAATGGGGCATGGCCCGGCTGTACCGGGACGCGCCGCTCAACTCCATCTGGGAAGGCTCGGGCAACGTGACCGCCCTCGATGTGCTGCGGGCGCTGGCCCGCGCGCCCGGCTCGGCCGACGCGCTGCTGGCCGAGGTCGACCTCGCCGCGGGCGGCGACCGGCGCCTCGACGCCGCCGAGGCGCGGCTGCGCCGCGAGCTCAAGGAGACCGCCGCGGCCGTGGAGGGGGCAGGGGAGGCGGGCGGGGAGGCGCAGTACCGGGCCAGGCGGCTGGCCGGGCTGGTCGCGGTGACCCTGCAGGCCTCGCTGCTGGTGCGGCACGCGCCCGCCGCCGTGGCCGACGCGTTCTGCGCGTCGAGGATCGGCTCCGCGCAGGAGGCCGCCGGCCCGGCGCCGGCGCGTTCGGGGTCCTGCCGGACGGGCTTGACCTGGCCCCCGTGCTCGGACGGGCCACGGTCAGCCCGCGCGGGTAGGTTCGGCGGATGCAGATCTGGCCGGGAACCCCCTACCCGCTCGGTGCCACCTGGGACGGGGCGGGCACCAATTTCGCCCTGTTCTCCGAGGTGGCCGAGCGGGTGGAGCTGTGCCTGCTCGACCCGGACGGGGCAGGACGCCACACCCGGGAGACCCGGGTCGAGGTCACCGAGGTGGACGGGCTGGTCTGGCACTGCTACCTCCCGGCCGTGGAGCCGGGCCAGCACTACGGCTACCGGGTGCACGGCCCGTACCAGCCCGAGCGCGGTCACCGGTGCAACCCGGCCAAGCTGCTGCTCGATCCCTACGGCAAGGCGGTCGACGGGGAGGTCACCTGGCACCCCGCGGTGTACTCCTACCAGGACGGCAACCCGTCGGCACTGAACACCGAGGACAGCGCCCCCTACATGCCGCGCAACGTGGTGATCAACCCGTACTTCGACTGGGGCGATGACCGGCCGCCGCGCACGCCCTACCACGAGACCCTCATCTACGAGGCCCACGTGCGCGGCCTGACCATGCGCCACCCGGAGGTCCCGGCCGAGCAGCGCGGCAGCTACGCGGGCCTGGCCCACCCCGCGGTCATCGAGCACCTGACCCGGCTCGGCGTCACCGCGGTCGAGCTGATGCCGGTGCACCAGTCCGTGTCCGAGCCCGGCCTGGTCCGCCGCGGGCTGGCCAACTACTGGGGCTACAACACGATCGCGTTCCTCGCCCCGGACAACCGCTACTCCTCCTCCGGGCCGCCCTACGGGCCGGTCGCGGAGTTCAAGTCGATGGTCAGGGCCCTGCACGCGGCGGGCATCGAGGTGATCCTCGACGTGGTCTACAACCACACGGCGGAGGCGGGCGCGCACGGCCCGACGCTGTCGTTCCGCGGCATCGACAACGCCGCCTACTACCAGCTCGCCCCCGGCCACCCGCAGACCTACCTCGACTACACCGGCTGCGGCAACAGCCTCAACGTGCGCAACCCGCACCCGCTGCAGCTCATCATGGACTCGCTGCGGTACTGGGTCCTGGACATGCACGTCGACGGGTTCCGCTTCGACCTGGCCGCGGCGCTCGCCCGCGAGCTGCACGACGTCGACCGGCTGGCCGCGTTCTTCGACCTGGTCCAGCAGGATCCGGTGGTCTCGCAGGTCAAGCTCATCGCCGAGCCGTGGGACGTCGGCCAGGGCGGCTACCAGGTCGGCCATTTCCCCCCGCTGTGGTCGGAGTGGAACGGCAAGTACCGGGACACCGCGCGCGACTTCTGGCGTGGCCGGCCGGCCACGCTGCCGGAGTTCGCGTACCGGCTGACCGGCTCCAGCGACCTGTACGAGACCAGCGCCCGGCGCCCGGTCGCCTCGGTGAACTTCGTCACCTGCCACGACGGGTTCACGCTCCGCGACCTGGTCAGCTACGACCGCAAGCACAACGAGGCCAACGGCGACCACAACCGGGACGGCACCGACGACAACCGGTCATGGAACTGCGGCGCCGAGGGCGCGACCGACGACGCCGCGGTCAACGAGCTGCGGGCCCGGCAGATGCGCAACTTCCTGGTCACGCTGTTCTGCTCGCAGGGCGTGCCGATGCTGCTGGCCGGCGACGAGATGAGCCGGACGCAGCAGGGCAACAACAACGCCTACTGCCAGGACAACGACATGTCCTGGATCGACTGGGAGAGCGCGGGGAAGCAGCAGGACCTGATCGACTTCACCTGCGCGCTCTCGCAGCTGCGCCGCGAGCACCCGGTGTTCCGCCGCCGCCGGTTCTTCAGCGGGCAGGCGCCGCCGGCCGGCGTCGAGCCAGGCTCACCGCCGGCCGCTGGCGACCCCGGCGGGCTGCAGGACATCGTCTGGCTGACCCCGGCCGGGCAGCAGATGACCGACGGCGACTGGCAGACCGGCTACGCGAGATCGCTCGCGGTCTTCCTGAACGGGGAGGCGATCACCGAGCCCGGGCCGCGCGGCGAGAGCGTGCGCGACGACAGCTTCCTGCTGCTGTTCAACGCCAACCGCGAGCCGGTGACGTTCACCGTGCCGGACCGCCGGTTCGGGCCCCGGTGGGACACGCTCATCGACACCGCCGCAGCGGCCGGCCGCGCCGGGGTCACGCTGCGCGCGGGGCAGCGGACCGAACTGGCCGGGCGCTCGGTCCGGGTCCTGCGCGGCACCGAGGGCCGCTCCGCCTTACGCCGGCCTAGGGCCGGGTCGCCTGGGTCGCCGCGATCAGCACGAGGGTGAACGTGGTCAGGCCGACCGTCCCGTGCATCGCGACGACCCGGGCCGGGAAGTGCTGCTCGGCGCCGCGGGCGTGCCGCCCGCCGCGGCCCACCAGCCACCGGGTCAGCATCACGAACCCGAGCATCGCCGACCCGCTCAGCACGCCGAACCCGCCCCAGGCGTAGGCCGTCCGGTGCGTGATCAGGAACGTGATCCATAACGACAGGCCGGTCGTGGCCAGGACCGGATGAGCGAAGATCAAGGCGGCCGGGAACACCGTGATCCGGGTGGCCTGCTGCCGCAGCCCGCCGTGCGACAGCCACACCGCGAGCAGGTACAGGCCGAAGCACGCGGTACCGCACCAGATCACCAAGGCAGCGATCTTCATCCTGACGTTCCCCCTCTGCGGCCTGCGGTTACGTCCGGCCTTGGCAGCACATCCTGCACTATCTGGTCGTGAAGCGGGCCAGGACCGGATTTCACGCGACAGTACGTGCCGGTATTGGCCGATCGGTTCGGGCCCGGGCCGCGCCGGCGGCCCGGACTCTGGTTGACTGGCTTGCCGTGCGCCAGATCTTTCCCGCCATGCCGGACGCGCCCGAGATCGGCCCGCCCGGGGAGCCGGCCGTCGCCGCCCTGGCCGCGCTGTACGCCTACCCCGAGCCAGCGGCGCACCCAAGCCCGTGGGTGCGGGCCAACATGGTCGAGAGCGCCGACGGCGCGGCCACGCTGGAGGGCCGGTCCGGCGGGCTGTCCGGCCCGGCCGACCGGCTCGTGTTCGCGGTGCTGCGCAGCCTGGCCGACGTCATCGTCGTCGGCGCGGGCACGGCCCGGGCCGAGCGGTACCGGCCGGTGCGCGCCGGCGAGGTCTGGGCGGCGCTGCGGCCGGGGCGGCCGCCCGCGCCGCCGATCGCGGTGATCACCAGGGAGCTCGACCTGAACGCGGACGCGCCGCTGCTGGCCGCCGCCGCGGAAGGGGCGCGCACGATCGTGCTCACGAGCGAGGCGGCGCCCGCGGCCCGCCGGGCCGCGGCGGCCCGCCACGCCGACGTCATCGTGGCGGGCCGGGACGCGGTCGCGCCGGCCGCCGCGATGGCGGCCCTGGCCGCCCGGGGCCACCGCCGGGTCCTGGTCGAGGGCGGCCCGAGCCTGCTCGGCCAGATCGTCGCGGCCGGCCTGCTGGACGAGCTGTGCCTGACCCTCAGCCCGGTGCTCGAGGGCGGCCGTGCGCGGCGGATCCTGGCCGCGCCGCCGGGCCGCGTCCGGCCCGGGCCGGACGGCGCGGACGCGGCCACCGGCCTCCGGCTGGCCCACGTGCTCGAGGCTGACGGGAGCCTGCTGTGCCGCTACCAGCGCCCGGCCTGACCCGCGAGGACCGGCGGCGGCCATGAGCGAGCCCTGGGACATGACCCCGCGGCAGAGCGTGGCGCGGGAGTGCGCCCGGCGCGGCGAGGCCGAGGTCGTGGCGGGTTGCATCACGCTGCTGGCGGGCGGCGACACCGACCGGCCGTTCGTGTTCGCCCTGGGCGGCCCGGCGGCCGGGGCGGTGCTCGGCCCGCACCCGCGCCGGGACCAGCGCTATTTCCTGCGGGTGTGGGGCGCCCGGGCCCTGCTGTACGCCTGGGATGACCGCGCCGCCGGGCCCGTGCGCGCGGCGCTCGCCGACGAGCACTGGCGGGTGCGCGAGATGGCGGCGAAGGTGGTGGCCAGGCGCCGGCTCGGCGACGCGCTGCCGGAGGTGGCCGCGCTGCGCGAGGACCCGGTGCCGCGGGTCCGGGCGGCCGCGGCCCGGGCCACGGCCATCCTCACCGCGGCCGGGGCCTGACCCGATAGCGTGACCACCAGGACGGGCCGCCGGGCCCGGCCGCGGACGACGGGAGCGTGCCATGCCGCTGCACAGCAAGGTTGACGACGCCGACGCGGGGGCCGAGCTTGACATCAACCCCGTGTACGTCCGCGAGTTGCGGCTCAGGGTGCCGCGCAACCGGATCCCCGATCGCGGCATGCTGCCCGAGACGGCGCTGCAGGCGGTCCGGGACGAGCTGATCCTGGACGGCAACGCCCGGCTCAACCTGGCCACGTTCGTGACCACGTGGATGGAGCCGCAGGCGCGGCAGCTGATGTCCGAGTGCTTCGACAAGAACATGATCGACAAGGACGAGTACCCGCAGACCGCCGAGCTCGAGCGGCGCTGCGTGAACATCCTGGCCGAGCTGTGGCACGCCCCCGGCTGCGAGCCCGGGCCGGACGGCACGGCGCTCAAGACCGGCGTCGGGTGCTCCACCACCGGCTCGAGCGAGGCGTGCATGCTCGGCGGGATGGCGCTGCTCTGGCGCTGGCGCGCGCGCCAGGAAGGGGGAACGGGGAGACGGGCGGGCGCGCCCGCCGCGGGCGCGGCGCCGAACCTGGTCATGGGGGCGAACGTCCAGGTCTGCTGGGACAAGTTCTGCCGCTACTGGCAAGTCGAGCCGCGGCTGGTGCCGATGGAGCCCGGCCGGCTGCACCTGACCGGCCCGGAGGCGGCGGCCCGCTGCGACGAGAACACCATCGGCGTGGTCGCGGTGCTCGGGTCGACCATGGACGGCAGCTATGAGCCGGTGCTGCAGATCAGCCGGGAACTGGACCGGCTCCACGCCGAGCGCGGCCTGGATATCCCGGTGCACGTGGACGGCGCGTCGGGCGCATTCATCGCGCCGTTCCTGCACCAGGACCTGGAGTGGGACTTCCGGGTGCCCCGCGTCGCCTCGATCAACACCTCGGGGCACAAGTACGGGCTGGTCTACCCGGGCGTGGGCTGGGTGGTGTGGCGCGACGAGGCCGCGCTGCCCGAGGACCTGATCTTCCGGGTCAACTACCTGGGCGGGGACATGCCCACGTTCGCGCTCAATTTCTCGCGGCCCGGCGGGCAGGTCGCCGCCCAGTACTACAACTTCCTGCGGCTCGGCTTCGAGGGCTACCGGAGCGTGCAGCAGGCCTGCCAGGACGTGGCCAGGCACCTGTCCGGCCAGATCGCCGCGATGGGCCCGTTCGAGTTGCTCACCGACGGCAGCGAACTGCCGGTGTTCGCGTTCAAGCTGCGCGACCCCGTCGCGGCCGGGTACACGGTGTTCGACCTGTCCGAGCGGCTGCGGCTGCGCGGCTGGCTGGTGCCGGCCTACACCTTCCCAGAGAACATGCAGGACACCGCGGTGCTGCGGATCGTGGTCAGGAACGGGCTCAGCATGGACCTGGCCAACAGCCTGCTCGACGACCTGCGCGTGCAGGTGCAGGTGCTCGAATCACATCCGCACCCGCCGGCGCCGCTGATGCCCGGGCCCGAATCCCAGCGCGGGGGCTTCGCGCACTGACCTGGTCATGATCCGTTAACACGGGCGTCTGCCGGCCATAGTGACTGCCATAGTGACCGACAGGTGTCCGCTGTAGCTGATCTTGGCTCAGGCGTGGGCGGCGGGCAGCGGTCAGGCGCCCCGGCGGAGCCGGTCGGGGGTCAGGCTCCCCGGCGGAGCCGGTCGAGTGCCTCGGCCAGGATGGCGGCGCCGTCGGTGTCGTTGCGGCGCTCTTTCACGTAGGCCAGGTGCGTCTTGTACGGCTCGGCGTGCGGCGGGGCGGGCGGGTTGGCCTGGTCCTGGCCGGCCGGGAAGCCGCATCGCGGGCAGTCCCACGTCTCGGGGATCGCGGCATCGCTGGCGAAACTGGGCACGGTCTCGTGCTGGTTGCAGCACCAGAACGAGATCCGCACTCGCGGCGCGGCCTCGCCGCGCTCGGCCTCGCCCATCGGGCCCGCGCCGACCCGGCTCCCGCGAATCGCGTTGCCACTACTCACTGCTCACCCCTTGCCCTAAGACCCGCTCAATCCTGGCGTGCGTGATGAGATGTACCGCCTGGCCACCGCTCCGCTGTCAGCGGTTCAGCAGCAGGCCAAGCGCGATGATGCAGAGGAACCAGAGGATCCCGGTGAAGATCGTTATCCGGTCCAGGTTCCGCTCGACGACCGACGATGATCCCAGCGACGACGAGACGCCCCCGCCGAACAGGTCGGACAGCCCGCCGCCCTTGCCCTTGTGCAGCAGCACGAGCACCACCATGAGCAGGCTCGTGATGATCAGGACGATAGAGATTGCGATGGTCACTGCTGGATCTGGTCCCCTCCGGGCGTTCGCTCAGGCGCTCAGTTCACGATACCGGCAGATCCTGACGAATTCCCGGGCATCGAGGCTCGCGCCGCCAACCAGGCCGCCGTCGATGTCCGGCTGCGCCATGATCGCAGCCATGTTGTCGGACTTCACTGACCCGCCATACAGGATACGCGCACTGGCCGCCGCTTCGTCCCCGTGAACGGCGGAAACACGGCCGCGAATGCCGCCGATGCACTCCTGGGCGTCTTCCGGCGTCGCCACCTCGCCGGTGCCGATCGCCCAGACCGGCTCGTAGGCGATGACCATCCCGGCCACCTGCTCCCCGGACAGGCCCGCCAGGCCGCCGTCCAGCTGGGCCAGCGTATGGGCGAGCTGCTCGCCGGCCTGGCGCACCGCCAGCGGCTCGCCCACGCACAGGATCGGCGTGATCCCGGCCCGCAGCGCCGCCTTCACCTTGGCGTTGATCAGGGCGTCGTCCTCGCCGTGGTACTGCCGCCGCTCCGAGTGACCGGCCAGCACGTAGTGGCAGGCCAGCTTGGCCAGCATCCGCGCCGACACCTCGCCGGTGTAGGCGCCGTCGTCGTGCGCGGAGATGTCCTGGGCCCCGAACGTCAGCCGCAGCCGGTCGCCCTCGACCAGTGTCTGCACGCTGCGCAGCGCGGTGAACGGCGGCAGCACGGCCACGTCCACGGCGTCGAAATCCTTGTTCTTGAGCTCGAACGCCAGCTTCTGGGTCAGCGCGATGGCCTCGAAATTGGTGTTGTGCATCTTCCAGTTGCCGGCGATCAGCGGCTTCCTGGTCACGGCCGGGCTCACTTCGCCGCCTCGAGCGCCTCGAGGCCGGGCAGCGGGCGGCCCTCGAGGTATTCGAGGCTGGCCCCGCCCCCGGTCGAGATGTGCGTGAACGAGCCCGCCGGGAAGCCCAGGATCCGGATGGCCGCCGCCGAGTCGCCCCCGCCGACCACGGTCAGCCCCGGCACCCGGCTGATCGCCTCGGCGACCGCCCGGGTGCCGGCCGCGAACGCCGGGAACTCGAACACCCCGACCGGGCCGTTCCAGAATACGGTCCGCGCGTCGGCCAGCTTCTCCGCGAACAGCGCCCGCGTCGCCGGGCCCATGTCCATGCTCTCCCGGTCCGCGGGGAACTCCCCGACCCGGACCACCTCGTGCTCGGCGTCGGGCGCGTACCCGGTGGCGGCGACCAGGTCGACCGGGAGCACGACCTCGACCCCGCGCCGGTCCGCATCCTGCAGCACGGCCGACACCTGCGGGATCAGGTCGGCCTCGAGCAGCGACTGGCCCACCTCGTACCCCTGCGCCTTCAGGAACGTGTAGGACATCCCGCCGCCGATCAGCAGCCGGTCCACCTTGTCCAGCACGTTGGCGATCATGCCGAGCTTGTCGGACGGCTTGGCGCCGCCGAGCACCATCACGTAGGGGCGCTCGGGGCTGCCGGTCAGCCGGCGCAGCACCGCGACCTCGGCCAGCACCAGGTCGCCCGCGGCGTGCGGGAGCAGCCCGGGCAGGTCGTAGACGCTGGCGTGCTTGCGGTGCAGCGCGCCGAACCCGTCGCCCACGTAGACCCCGCCGGGCCCGGCCAGCGCGGCCATGCGGCGGGCCAGCCCGGCCCGCGCGGCGTCGTCCTTGCTGGTCTCGTCCGGCTCGAAGCGGACGTTCTCCGCCATGGCGACCCCGCCGTCGGCCAGGCCGGCCACGACCGCCGCCGCCGACTCGCCCGCGACGTCGGCCGCGAGCGGGACGTCCTGGCCGAGCAGCTCGCCCAGCCGCTCGGCGACCGGCCGCAGCGACGGGCCGCTCGCGGCGCGCTCGGCGTAATCGGCTCCCTTCGGCCGCCCGAGGTGCGCGAAGATCAGGAGCTTCGCGCCCCGGCCGGCCAGCCGGGTGATCGTCGGCAGGCTGGCCCGGATCCGGCCGTCGTCGGTGATCACCAGCCCGTCCAGCGGCGTGTTCAGGTCGGCGCGCAGCAGGATCGTCTTCCCGCCGACGCCGGATAGCTCGTCGATGCCCCGCATGCCGGCCCCTTCCCTTACGCCCGGGCCGGCAGCCCGGCGCCCACCAGGGCGACCAGGTCGGCTAGCCGGTTGGAGTAACCCCACTCGTTGTCGTACCAGCCGATGACCTTGACCTGGTTCCCGTTGGTCATCGTGCACAGCGAGTCGAACGTGCACGAGTACGGGGACCGGACGATGTCCGACGACACGATCGGGTCGGCGGTGTAGCTCAGGTAGCCCTTGAGCGGCCCGTCCGCCGCGGCCCGGAAGGCGGCGTTGACCTCGGCCGCGGTCACGTCGCGCTCCAGGTCGACGACCAGGTCGGTCACGGAGCCGTCGATGACCGGCACCCGCATCGAGATCCCGTCCAGCTTCCCCTTCAGCTCGGGTAGCACCAGCGCGGTGGCCTTCGCGGCGCCGGTGGTGGTCGGGATGATGTTCTGCGCGGCGGCCCGGGCCCGGCGCAGGTCCTTGTGCGGGAAGTCCTGCAGCACCTGGTCGCTGGTGTAGGCGTGGATCGTGGTCATGAAGCCCTTGACGATCCCGAAGCTGTCCAGCAGCACCTTGGCCATCGGAGCGACGCAGTTCGTGGTGCACGAGGCGTTGGACAGGATGTGGTGCCGGGCCGGGTCGTAGGCGTCGTCGTTCACGCCCATCACGATCGTGATGTCCTCGTCGCTGGCCGGCGCGGAGATGACCACCTTGCGCGCCCCGGCGTCCAGGTGCTTGCGCGCGTCGGCCGCCTTGGTGAAGCGCCCGGTCGACTCGACCACGACGTCCACGCCGAGCTCGCCCCAGGGCAGGGCGGCCGGGTCGCGCTCGGCGAGCATCCTGATCGTCTGCGAGCCGGCCCGGATCGAGTCGCCGTCGGCGGCTACGTCCATGTCGAGCGGGCCGAGCACGGTGTCGTACTTGAGCAGGTGCGCGAACGTCGCCACGTTGCCGAGGTCGTTGGCCGCCACGATCTCGATCCCCCCACCCGCCTCCCCTTCCCCCTTCATGGCCGCGCCGGCGTGCACCGCGCGCCAGAAGTTGCGCCCGATCCGGCCGAATCCGTTGATGCCCACCCGGACAGTCACCGCAGGTTTCTCCTCATCGTCATGTCGGGTGGCCGCAGCCGCGCGGCACGTTCCATCCCCACCGAACCCTACCGAACTCCGGTCACCCGCCCGGCCGGCCCGGCCGCCGGCACGCCGGCTCACGGCGCCAGCATGTCGGCGGTCAGGTGCGCCTCGGTCCCGGGTATCCCGAGCTCGAGCGCGCGCCGGTCGGCGAGCGCGAGCAGCCGGCGGATCCGCCCGGCGATGGCGTCCTTGGTCAGCGCGGGCTCGGCCAGCTGGCCGAGCTCCTCCAGGCTCGCCTGCCGGTGCTTGATCCGCAGCTCGCCCGCCACGATCAGGTGCTCGGGCGCCGAGGCGCCGAGGATCTCCAGGGCCCGTTCGACCCGGGCGCCCGCCGCGACCGCGGCCCGGGCGCTGCGCCGCAGGTTGGCGTCGTCGAAATTGGCCAGCCGGTTGGCGGTGGCCCGGACCTCGCGCCGCATCCGCCGGTCCTCCCAGGCGAGCATGCTGTCGTGGGCGCCGAGCCGGGTCAGCAGCGCGCTGATCGCGTCCCCGTCCCTGATCACCACCCGGTCCACCCCGCGGACCTCGCGCGCCTTGGCGTGGATCTTCAGCCGCCGCGCCGCGCCGACCATGGCCAGCGCCGCCTCCGGGCCCGGGCAGGTGACCTCGAGCGACATCGACCGGCCGGGCTCGGTCAGGCTGCCGTGGGCCAGGAAGGCGCCGCGCCAGGCCGCCTCGCAGTCGCAGGTGGTGCCGGACACCACCTGGCGCGGCAGCCCGCGCACCGGTCGGCCGTGCCCGTCCACCAGGCCGGTCTGGCGGGCCAGGCTCTCGCCGTCCTTGTGCACGCGCACCACGTACCGGTTACCCTTGCGCAGCCCGCTCGGGGCCAGCACGATCAGCTCCGAGGAGTGGCCGAAGACCTCGGCGATGTCCTTGCGGAGCCGCCGCGCCGCGGCCCCGGTGTCGAGCTCGGCCTCGACTACGATCCGCCCCGCGGCCAGGTGCAGGCCGCCGGCGAACCGCAGCAGCGTGGATACCTCTGCCTTGCGGCAGCACGGCTTGAGCACGGTGATCCGGCTGAGCTCGTCCTTCACCAGGCCGGTCATGGCCATGTCGGCCTCACTCCCCCTCAAAGATCTGCGCGAACGCGCCCGCCAGCAGTCGCGGGTCGTGACGCGGCGTTCCGTCCCGGGCGGCCAGGTCGGCCAGCACCAGCCGGCCGCCCAGAATGGCGGCCGCCTTTTCCAGCTCGGCCACGGCGGCGCTGGCCGCGCGGCGGTCGGCGAGCACCACGTCGACGGTCAGCTCCGGCGCATGCTCGGCCAGCACCTCCAGGTGCGTGTGCGGCGAGAACCCCTCGGTCTCGCCCGGCTGCGGCACCAGGTTCAGCGCAACCAGCCGGCGCGCCGGCGTGGTCACCAGCGCCTCGGCCAGCCCGGGCACCAGCAGGTGCGGAAGCACGCTGGTGAACCAGGACCCGGGTCCCAGCACGATCCAGTCCGCCGCCCCGACCGCGGCCACCGCCTCGGGGCACGCGGGAGGGTCGGCGGGAACCAGTGACATCGACCGTACCCGCCCGGTCGTGGTCGCGCAGGCGACCTGCCCCCGAACCGTGGTTATCTCGCCGGGGCGCGCGGGGTCGGCGCCCTCGACCTCGGCGGCGAGGTCGAGCGGAACCGAGGCCATCGGCAGCACCCGCCCGTGCGCGCCGAGCAGCCGGCCGACCCAGTCCAGGCCCTGCACGGTGTCCCCGAGCAGTTCCCAGAGCGCGACGATCAGGACGTTGCCCACCGCGTGCCCGCCGAGTTCCTCCTCCCCGGTGAACCGGTGCTGCACCACCCGGCTCCAGGTGGTGCCCCAGGCGTCGTCGCCGCACAGCGCGGCCAGCGCCATCCGCAGGTCCCCGGGGGGAAGCACGCCGAACTCCCGGCGCAGCCGGCCGCTCGACCCGCCGTCATCGGCCACCGTCACCACGGCGGTCAGCTCGCGGGTGACCCGGCGCAGCGCAGACAGTGAGGCGTACAGCCCGTGGCCGCCGCCGAGCGCCACCACCTTGCGGGTCAGCGGCCGCCCGGACGTAGCCGCCGCCAGGATCTTCGGCGTCGGCCCGGTGCGATCGGTCATTCCCGCCCTCACTCGCGTCCGAGGTCCCGGTGCACCACGCGGACGCCCGCCGAGGAGCCGGCCAGCCGAGCGGCGATCTGCTCGGCCATGGCGACGCTGCGGTGCTTGCCGCCGGTGCAGCCCACCGCGAGCATCACGAAGTGCTTGCCCTCGCGCTGGTAGCCCGCCAGCGTCACCCGCACCGCCTCGGTGTAGGCGGCCAGGAACTCCTGCGCTCCGGGCTGGCCCAGGACGTAGTCACGGACCGGGCGGTCCTGGCCGGTGAGCGGGGCGAGATCGGCCACCCAGTGCGGGTTGGGCAGGAACCGGCAGTCGGCCACCATGTCCGCGTCGACCGGCAGCCCGTACTTGAACCCGAACGACACGATGTTCACCCGCAGCGCGGTGTCCGCGTCGCCGCCGAAGGTGTCGCGCATCCGGGCCCGCAGCTCGTGCACGTTGAGCCGGGAACTGTCCAGCACCAGGTCGGCCTCGCCGCGGACCCCCTGCAGCAGTTCCCGCTCGGCCGCGATGCCGTCGACCACCCGGCCGCCCTCCTGCAGCGGGTGCGGGCGCCGGACGCTCTCGAACCGGCGGACCAGGGTCTCGTCGCTGGCCTCGAGGAACACGACGTACGGCCGGGCGCCCCGCGCCTCGAGGTCACCGACGACCGACTTCAGGTCGGTGGAGAACGCGCGGCTGCGCACGTCGACCACGGCCGCGAGCCTCGGCACCGCGCCGCTGGCGCGGCGGGCGAGATCCAGCATGGTGGGCAGCAGGTCCGGCGGCAGGTTGTCGGCGACGAACCAGTCCAGGTCCTCGAGGGACTTCGCGGCGGTGCTCCGGCCGGCTCCCGACATGCCGGTGATGATCACGATCGCCGGCCCGCTGCCGTCCGGCCCGCCGCCGTCCGGCGCCGGGGCGTTGTCCGGGCTCATGACGCACCTCCCCCGTTGACCGTGGCGGGCCCGGGGCTTCCCGGCTCCCCCGGCTCCCCCGGCCGCAGGGCGGCCGCGACCGACTCCGCGATCCGCGGCCCGAAGCCCGGCAGGTCGGCTATCTCTGCCACGCTAGCCCCCGCGATCCTCCGTACGGAACCGAAATGGCGCAGCAGCGTGGCCTTGCGCGCCGGGCCGAGCCCGGGGACGTCGTCCAGCTCGCTGGCCTTCAGCGCCGCCGACCGCTTCTTGCGGTGATAGGTGATCGCGAACCGGTGGGCCTCGTCCCGCACGCGCTGCAGCAGGTACAGGCCCTCGCTGCTGCGCGGCATGATCACCGGCCCGTCCTCGCCGGGCAGCCACACCTCCTCCAGCCGCTTGGCCAGGCCGCACACCGACACGTCGTCGATGCCGAGCTCGTCCAGGGCCCGCTGCGCCGCCGCCACCTGGGCCGGGCCGCCGTCGATGACCACGAGGTTCGGCGGGTAGGCGAACTTGCGCCGGGGCGGCGGGCCCTCACCCAGGCCGCCGCCCTCGCCCGGTCCCGGTGCCTCCTCGGCCCGGTCGCCGAGCACGTCCAGCTCGCCGGTGGACTCGCGCTCCTCCAGGTAGCGCCGGAACCGCCGGGAGATGACCTCGTGGATGGACGCGACGTCGTCGGTGCCGTCCAGGCCGCGGATGCTGAACCGGCGGTACTCGGACTTGCGGGCCAGCCCGTCCTCGAAAACGATCATCGAGGCCACGACGTGGGTCCCCTGCAGGTTCGACACGTCGTAGCACTCGATCCGCAGCGGCGCGTCGTCGAGCCCGAGCGCCTCGCCGATCTCGTGCATCGCGCGGCTGCGGGTGGTCAGGTCGCTGGCCCGCCGGGTCTTGTGCAGGGCCAGCGACTCCGCCGCGTTCCTGGCCACGGTCTCGAGCAGCGCCTTCTTCTCCCCGCGCTGCGGGACCCGCAGGCTGACCCGGCCGCCGCGCCTGACCGCGAGCCATTCCTCCACCGCCGCCGCCCCGGGCGGCAGCACCGGCACCAGGACCTCGCGCGGCACCGGCGCGTCCGGCCGCCGGGAGTCGCCGATCGCCCGCCGCTGGCCGCCGCGCTCGGCCCGCTCCCCGCCCCGCCGCGGGTCTGTTTTTCCCCGCGCCGCCCGCCCGGCCCTCGCCCGCCCGGCCCTCGCCCGCCCGGCCCTCGCCCGCCCGGCCGTCACCGGCGACCGGGTCGTCGCCGTAGACCTGGCCGAGGAATTGCTCGACCAGCTCGCCCGCGGTGATCTCCTCGACCTTGTCCACCACCCAGCCCCGCTGCCCGCGTACCCGGCCGCCGCGCACGTAGAACACCTGGACCGCCGCCTCGAGCTGGTCCTCGGCCAGCGCGACCACGTCGCAGTCGGTGCCGCCGCCGAGCACCACCGCCTGCTTCTCCAGAGCCCGGTGCAGGGCCTGGATGTCGTCACGCAGCCGGGCCGCGCGCTCGTACTCCTCGGCGTCGGCGGCCCGGCGCATCTCGGCCTCGAGCCGCCGGGTGAACTTGCCGGTCTGCCCGGCCATGAAGTCGCAGAACTCCTCGGCCAGGGCCCGGTGGGCCGCGGCGTCGATCCGGCCGACGCACGGCGCCGAGCACTTGCCGATGTAGCCGAGCAGGCAGGGCCGGCCGATCTGGCCCGCGCGCTTGAACACCCCGGCCGAGCAGGTCCGGACCGGGAACACCCGCAGCAGCGTGTCCACCGTGTCCCTGATCGCCCAGGCGTGGGAGTACGGGCCGAAATACCGCACCCCGCGGCGCCGGGCGCCGCGCATCACCATCACCCGCGGGAACTCCTCGTCCATGGTGACGGCCAGGTAGGGATAGCTCTTGTCGTCGCGGTAGCGGACGTTGAACCGCGGATCGAACTCCTTGATCCAGGAGTACTCCAGCTGGAGCGCCTCCACCTCGGTCCCGACCACCGTCCAGTTCACCGCGGCCGCCGACCGCAGCATGGTCTGGGTCCGCGGGTGCAGCGCCGCGAAGTCGGCGAAGTAGGAGTTCAGCCGGGCGCGCAGGTTCTTCGCCTTCCCGACGTAAATCACCCGGCCCCGCTCGTCGCAGAACCGGTAGACCCCCGGCGACTCGGGAATCGAGCCCGGGGCGGGGCGGTAGGACGCCGGATCGGCCACGCAGCAACTCTATGCGCGTCGGCGCCGCCGGCCGGTTTTATAACGGCCGCGTCCCCCGCCCGCCTCCCCGTCCAACGCCCGCCTCCCCATCGCCTGCCCGCGTCACGGTCCCCGCCCGCCTCCCCATCGCCTGCCCGCGTCCCGGTCCCCCGCCCGCGTCCCGGTCCCCCGCCCGCCTCCCCATCCCCCGGCACGGGCCGGCGTGTGCCAGGCTGGGCCGGTGCCCGTTGCCGCCGCGCTCTGCTCGCTCGCCGCGCTCACCTGGGTGTACCTGCTGGCCGCGCACGGCGGTTACTGGCGCACCGACCAGCGGCTGCCGGCGTCCGGCCCGGCCCCGCGGGCCTGGCCGGACGTGGTGGCGGTCGTGCCGGCCCGTAACGAATCCAGCGTGCTGCCTTTCACGCTCCCGACGCTCCTGGGCCAGGATTACCGGGGCGACTTCTCGGTCGTGCTCGTCGACGACGACAGCTCGGACGGGACCGGCGAGGTGGCCCGGGGACTCGGCGACGCGGCGCCCGGGCGGCTGCGGGTGGTGGCCGGGCCCACCCCGGACGGCTGGGCGGGCAAGGTCTGGGCCATGGAGCAGGGCCGGCAAGCCGCCGGTGACGCCACGTACCTGCTGTTCACCGACGCCGACATCGGCTACGCGCCCGGGGTCGTCACCGCGCTGGTGCGGGCGGCCGAGGGCGACGACCGCGGGATCGTCTCGCTGATGGCGCTGCTGCGCGCGGACACGCCGTGGGAGCGTCTGCTGGTCCCGGCGTTCGTCTACTTCTTCGCCCAGCTCTACCCGTTCCGGCGGGTCAACCGGCCCGGCGCGCGGACCGCGGCCGCCGCCGGGGGATGCATGCTGGTGCGCCGCGGCGCGCTGGACGCGGCCGGCGGCCTGGCGCGCATCCGCGGCGCCCGCATCGACGACGTGGCGCTCGGCCGCCTGCTCAAGGCCTCGCCGGCCCGGGCCCGGTGCTGGCTCGGGCTCACCACCGACGTCACCAGCCGCCGGCCGTACCCTCGCCTGTCGGGCCTGTGGGACATGATCGCCCGCAGCGCCTACACCCAGCTGCGCTACTCCCCCGTCGCGCTGGCGGCCACCCTGGCCGGGCTGCTCTGGCTCTACGCCCTGCCGCCGGCCGCCGCGCTCGGCGGGCTGGGCTGGCTGGCCGCGGGCGGCGGCGTGACCGCCGGCTGGCTGGCCGCGGCGGGCCTGGCCGGCTGGGCGCTGATGGCGGCCAGCTACGTCCCGATGCTGCGGCTGTACCGGCTGTCGCCCTGGCGGGCGCCGGGCCTGCCGCTGATCGCGGTCATGTACGCGGGGATGACCGCGGACTCCGCCCGGCGCTACCACCTGGGCCGCGGCGGGCAGTGGAAGGGGCGCACGATCCCGGCGGGCCCGGCCGACGGCGGGGCGGCCCGGTCAGCCTCCTGACCAGGCGGGCGGGCTGACCAGGCCGGCGGGCTGACCCCGCCCGCCTGCTCACGGCGCCGCGGCGCTCCTCGCCCCCTCGGCCGGGGCGAACACCACGACCGTGGCCAGGTCCTCGGTGATGTCGGTGAACCGGTGCGGCTCGCCGGCGGCCACGTAGACCACCGAGCCCGGGCCGACCGCGACCCGGTCACGGCCCGCCTCCAGCACCGCCCGCCCCGAGGTCACCACGTAGATCTCGTCCTCGGTGTGCGGCTCCTGGTCGTCGGCCCCGCCGCGCGGTATCGAGTAGCTGCCGACGCTCAGGTCGGCCACCCGCAGGTGCTCGGTCCAGTCGCTGCCCGCCGCTGCGGCCGGCCGGGTGAACCGCCCGGCCTCCGTGATCACCCTCATGGGTGGTCACGATACCGCCGGCCTCACCGCGGCTCGGCGGCCGCGGGCCGAGGGGGGTCTCTACCTCGGCGAGCGCCTGCGGTCCGGCCGACCCGACCGCCGGTCAGTCGGCGAAGGCCTCGGGCGGCGGGCAGGCGCAGACCAGGTGGCGGTCACCGTAGGCCTGGTCGATCCGGCCGACCGGGGGCCAGTACTTGCCCCGGCGGTCCCCCGGCACCGGGTAGGCCGCCTCGGCCCGCTCGTAGGGGTGGGCCCAGTCCGCGGCCATCAGCGTGCTGGCCGTGTGCGGCGCGTTCTTCAGCGGGTTGTCCTTGGCGTCGTACTCGCCCGAGGCGACCTTCGCGATCTCCTGGCTGATCGAGATCATCGCGTCGCAGAACCGGTCCAGCTCGGCCAGGTCCTCGCTCTCGGTCGGCTCCACCATGAGCGTGCCGGGCACGGGGAACGACATCGTGGGCGCGTGGAAGCCGTAGTCGATCAGCCGCTTGGCCACGTCCTCGGCGGTGATCCCGGTCCGGCTGGCCAGCGGCCGCAGGTCCAGGATGCACTCGTGCGCGACCAGCCCGTCGCGGCCGGTGTACAGCACGGGGAAGTGCGGGTCCAGCCGCCGGGCCAGGTAGTTGGCGGACAGGATCGCGACCCCGGTGGCGCGGCGCAGGCCCTCGGCGCCCATCATCCGGATGTACGCCCAGGAGATCGGCAGGATGCCGGCCGAGCCGTACGGCGCGGCGGCGACCGGTCCCGCCAGCTGTGCTGGCCCGGGGGGGCGACCCCCCGGAACCCCCCGAGCTGCTGGCCCGGGGGGGCGACCCCCCGGAACCCCCCGAGCTGCCGGGCCGAGGGGGCGGCCCGGCAGGAACGGGGCCAGGTGCGCGCGGCACGCCACCGGGCCCACGCCCGGGCCGCCGCCGCCGTGCGGGATGCAGAACGTCTTGTGCAGGTTCAGGTGCGACACGTCAGCGCCGAATGTTCCCGGCCGGGCCAGCCCGACCAGCGCGTTCAGGTTCGCCCCGTCCACGTACACCTGGCCGCCGGCCGCGTGCACCAGCTCGCACACCTGGCCGACGGTCTCCTCGAACACGCCGTTGGTGGACGGGTAGGTCAGCATGATCGCCGCCACGCGGCCGGCGTGCGCGTCCAGCTTCGCGCGCAGGTCACCGACGTCGATGGCGCCGTCCGGGCCGCACGTCACCACGGTCACCCGCAGCCCGGCGAGCACCGCGCTGGCCGCGTTCGTGCCGTGCGCCGACTCGGGGATCAGGCACACGTCGCGCTCGGGCTCGCCGCGGGACGCGTGGTAGTGCCGGATCGCGAGCAGCCCGGACAGCTCGCCCTGCGAGCCCGCGTTGGGCTGCAGCGACACCGCGTCGTAGCCGGTGATCTCGGTCAGCGCGTCCTGCAGCCCGCGGATCAGCTCGAGGTAGCCGGCGGCCTGCTCGGGCGGGGCGAACGGGTGCAGCTGCGCGAACTCCGGCCAGCTGATCGGCTCCATCTCGGCGGCCGCGTTCAGCTTCATCGTGCAGGACCCGAGCGGGATCATCGACCGGTCGAGCGCGATGTCGAAGTCGGCCAGCCGGCGCAGGTAGCGCAGCATCGAGGTTTCGCTGCGGTGCGCGTGGAACACCGGGTGGGCGAGGAACGCGCTGTCGCGCCGCAGCCCGGCGGGCAGCGCGTCGGCGGCGTCGGTCACGAGCTCGACGTCACGCCCGGCCAGCGCCCCGGCGACCTCGCGCAGCTGCGCCTCGGTGGTGGTCTCGTCGCAGGCGATCTGCACCGCGTCCGGCCCGTCCTGGTAGAGGTTGTAGCCGGCCGCGCGGGCCCGGGCCACCGCGTCGGCGGCCGCCCCGGGCAGGAGCACCCGGACCGTGTCGAAGAAGCCGTGGCCCGCCGGGGCCAGCCCGTGCCGCTCGAGCGTGCGCGCCAGGACCGCCGCCCGCCGGTGCACCCGGCGCGCGATCGCGGTCAGCCCGTCCGGGCCGTGGTAGGCCGCGTACATCGCCGCGACGACCGCCAGCAGCACCTGCGCGGTGCAGATGTTGCTCGTCGCCTTCTCCCGGCGGATGTGCTGCTCGCGGGCCTGCAGCGCCAGCCGGTACGCCGGGTGGCCGTCGGCGTCGACCGACACGCCGACCAGGCGGCCCGGCAGCTGGCGCTTGAGCGCGTCGGTCACGCAGATGTAGCCCGCGTGCGGTCCGCCGAAGCCCATCGGCACGCCGAACCGCTGGGTCGTGCCGACCGCGATGTCCGCGCCGAGCTCGCCGGGCGGCCGCAGCAGCGTCAGCGCCAGCAGGTCGGCGGCGACCGCGGCCAGGGCGCCGCGGGCCCGGGCGGCCTCGATCGCGGCGCGCGGGTCGCGGACCGCGCCGCTGGCGCCCGGGTACTGCAGCAGCACGCCGAACAGCTCGCCGTCCGGCTGCGCGGCGATCAGCTCCGGCGTGATCTCGGCCGTGACCAGCTCGATGCCGAGCGGCTCGGCCCGGGTGGCCAGCACGGCGAGGGTCTGCGGCAGGCAGTCAGCGTCGGCCAGGAAGATCCGGCCCCGGCCCGCCGCCCGCCGGGCCAGGGTCATCGCCTCGGCCGCGGCGATCGCCTCGTCCAGCATGGACGCGCCGGCCACCGGCAGCCCGGTCAGGTCCTCGACCATGGTCTGGAAATTGAGCAGCGCCTCGAGGCGGCCCTGGGATATCTCCGGCTGGTACGGCGTGTACGCGGTGTACCAGGCGGGGTTCTCCAGCAGGTTGCGGCGGATCACGGCGGGGGTCACCGCGCCGTAGTAGCCCAGGCCGATCATCGAGGTCAGCACCTGGTTTTGGCCGGCCAGCCGACGCAGCTCGGCCAGCGCCTCCTCCTCGGTCACCGGCCCGGGCAGGCTGAGCGCGCGGTCGGCGAGGTCGGCCGGGAGCGCGGCTGAGGTCAGCTCGTCGAGCGAGCCGTAGCCGACCGTCTTGAGCATCTGCGCCTGATCGTCCTCGGAGGGACCGATATGGCGCTGCGCGAAGTTCATGGGAGCCTCCTCGGCCTGTGCGCCCGTCACCGGGCGGCCGCTGCAGTGAGCTGGAGTCCCCCTCTGTCACCACGCCTGCGCGCAGTTCCAGAGCCGCTTGTCCCGCCCGGTCCCTGATGCCTGAGAGGTTCCGGGGATGTTGCCCCTTCGGCGTCCCGCCGCTGGCTTGCGCGGGAACTCTCCCGGGCGGTGTCGTCAGCGCACCCGAGCCTACCCGGTCCCGCCCCCGCCCCGGGCTAAGACACGAGCCATGCACCCCGCCCCCCGGGGCTAAGACACGAGCCAGGCACCCCGCCCCCCGGGGCCTCTCACCGGATGACCGCATCCGGGCGGGGGGCGCGGGGCGGGGGCTCGGCGTACGCACGGTCCTCGCCGGAGCCGGGCGCCGGGACCGGGACCGGGGTCTCGGCGGCCGTCCGCGGCGCGCGGCGCAGCGCCAGGTAGCCGATGACCACGCCGACCGCGATCAGCGCGATCGTGACGGCCAGCCCGGCGTGGTAGCCGTCGATGAACGCCGGCGCCTGGCTCACGCCGTGCCGGAGCGCGACACCCTGGCGGGACCGCAGCACCGCGCCGATCACCGTGACCCCGAGCAGCCCGGCGACCTCGCGCGAGTTGTTCAGCAGCGCCGAGGCGATGCCGGAGCGCTCCCGCGGCATGGCCCCGAGCACCGCGTTGGTCAGCGGCACGTTCATCAGCCCCGATCCGGCGCCGAACAGCAGGAAGCCGGGCATCAGGCTCGCGAACGTCGCGCCCGCGCCGAGCCGCGAGAACAGGTACAGGCCGACCGCGTCGAGCGCCAGGCCGACCGCGACCATCCAGTGCGCGCCGACCCGCGCGCCCAGCTGGCCGCCGATCCCGGCGAACACCGCGAGGCACAGCGCCATCGGCAGGAACGCCAGCCCGGCCTTGGTGGGCGAGAAGCCCAGCACGTCCTGCAGGTAGATCGAGGTGAAGAAGTAGATACCGAAGATCCCGAACGCCCACAGCATCATCGTCGACAGGCCGCCGCTGAACACCCCCGACCGCAGCAGCGTGAGCGGGATCATCGGGTGCGCGGAGCGGGCCTCGATCAGCGTGAACGCCGCGGCCGCCAGGGCGGCCAGCCCGAAGGCGCCCAGGATGATAGCCGAGGTCCAGCCCTTGTCGTGGCCTTCGATCAGCGCGTACGTGAGCGAGGTGAGCGCGACGACCGACGCGGCCAGGCCGGGGATGTCGAGGTGGCGGCCCACCGAGGTGTCGCGCGACTCCTGGACCGCGAACAGGCCGATGGCGAACGTGATCACGCCCACCGGCACGTTGATGAAGTAGATCCAGCCCCAGTGCACGTGCTGGCTGATGAAGCCGCCGATGAGCGGCCCGAACGCCAGGGCCATCGCGCCGATCGCGGTCCAGACGCCGACTGCGGTGGTGCGTTCCCGCACGTCGTGGAAGGTCGCCACGATGATGGCCAGCGTGGTCGGCACCAGCAGGGCGGCGCCGAGGCCCTGCAGCAGCCGCATGCCGATCAGCACGCTGCCGCTGCCGGCCAGCCCGGCGCCGAGCGACGAGAGCGTGAACACCGTCAGCCCGATGAAGAACATCCGGCGCCGCCCGTAGACGTCAGCCAGCTTCCCGCCGACCAGCAGCAACCCGGCGAAGGCCAGGAAGTAGCTGCTGACCACCCACTCCAGGCCCGCGATCGACAGGTGCAGGCTGCGCTGGATGGTCGGGATCGCGACATTGCTGACATTGTTGTCGAGATAGGTCATGAAGGTGGCGAGTCCCACCGCCACCAGGCTCCACCAGCGTCTGGCCACGCCTGCTCCCTCTGCTCGCGCTGTACGCCGTACTCATACGGCGTAGCTATACGACACTCTTATACGCTGTATATTGAGCATCCTCCCTTGTACGGCGTATAGTTGTCAAGCGATGACACCGACACAGGCAACCCGCGCGGGCAACGGCGATCCCGAACGACCCCGGCTGAGCAAGGAGGCCGTGGTCGACCAGGCCCTGGCCATCGCCGACGCGGACGGGCTCGAGGCGCTGACGATCCGGCGGCTGGCCAACCAGCTGGGCGTCACGCCGATGGCCTTTTACTGGCATTTCCGCAGCAAGGAAGCGCTGCTGGGCGGCCTGGCCGAGCGGATCTGGGGCGAGATCGATGCCGACGCCGACCCGGCGGCGGACTGGCCGCAGCAGCTGCGCGGCCTGATGGAGTCGCTGGTGCGGGTGCTGCGCGCGCACCGGAGCGCGTCCCAGATCCTGGCCGGGGGCGAGAAGCTGAACAGCGACGCCGCGCTCCGGGTCACCGAGACCACCCTGGAGGTGCTGCACCGGGCCGGGTTCGATCCGGCGCACGCGAGCGAGATCGCCCGCAACGCGCTGTGGACCGGCATCATGCTCGTGATGAGCACACCCGGGTTCGATACCGCGTACACCGAGGCCGACCTGACCGAGATGCAGCGCCGCCACCAGGTCCGGCTAGCGCTGCTGCCGCCCGCCCGGTACCCGCGGCTGGTGGAGGCCGCGGGCCCGATGACCGCGTGCGGCGCCGAGGACCAGGAGTTCCACTACCGGTTCGGGATCGACCTGTTCATCGCCGGAGTCCGCGACATGGCGGCGCGGGCCGCGGCGAGACAGCCCGCCGGGTAGGCGGGCCTGGATCCATCGGTCGCGGCCCGGGCAGGCGGCGGATTAACGGCCCCGGCGCCCCTGGCGGGCCGGCGGCTCTACCCGGTCCGGCGGGCCCGGCGGCGGGCCAGCTCGTCCGGGCCGGTCCCGGCCTCGGCGGCCCCGGGTTCCGCGGCGCGCTCGGCGGGAAGGTCGGCGAGCGTGCCCTCCACCTCCTGCCAGACCCGGCCCAGCGCGATGCCGAACACGCCCTGGCCGCCCTGCAGCAGATCCACCACCTCGTCCGGCGACGTGCACGCGTAGACGCTGGCCCCGTCGCTCATGAGCGTGACCTGGGCCAGGTCGCTGGCCCCCTGCTCGCGCAGGTAAGCCACGGCGGTCCGGATCTGCTGCAGCGAGATCCCGGTGTCGAGCAGCCTCTTCACGATCTTGAGGGCCAGGATGTCCCGGAAACCGTAGAGCCGCTGCGACCCGGAGCCGCTGGCCGGGCGGACGCTCGGCTCGACCAGCCCGGTCCGGGCCCAGTAGTCCAGCTGGCGGTAGGTGATCCCGGCGGCGGTGCAGGCGGTCGGGCCCCGGTAACCCACGTCATCGGGACTCGCCGTCAGTTCCTCGCCGAACAGCAGGCCCTGCTCGTCGGCCTGGGAGATGCCCGCCCGGCCGGCCGCGCCGCCGCGCATGCCTGCCGCCTGGCCCTTGCCCTTGCTTACCGCCACGCGCACCTCCGGCCGGGGACAGCGAGCCCCTGGGTACTCGTCTCGAACCGTAGGCCGACCGCGGCGAGGTCGTCAACGATCTCCCGCGGCGCGTCGCGGGGAGAGTCACCAGTCACGACAAACCGTCATCGCGACGCCGGCCCCCGGGCCCGGCTCAGGTCGCCCGGCCGAAGTCCTCGGGCGAGATCGTGTCGAGAAACTCACGGAACTTCTCTACCTCGTCCTCTTGCTCGTCGGGGATCGCGATCCCCGCCTCCTCGAGGATCTCGTCGGCCGCGTAGATCGACGCGCCGGTCCGCAGGGCCAGGGCGATCGAGTCCGACGGCCGCGCGCTGACCTCCTTGCCGTTCGAGAAGATCAGGTCGGCGAAGAACGTGCCATTCCGCAGCGCGGTGATGTTCACCGTCCGCAGCTGAACGTCCAGGGCCTCGAGGATGTCCCGCATCAGGTCATGGGTCAGCGGCCGCACTGGCACCAGCCCCTGCTGAGCGTAGGCGATGGCCGTCGCCTCCATCGGGCCGATCCATATCGGCAAGTACCTCTCCCCCTGCGTTTCCTTCAGCAGGACGATGGGCTGGTTCGTGGGCATCTCGACCCGGACGCCTACGACCTCCATCTGCCTCACGGCGGCTCCGTCCTCACGTGCGCCTGACGCGCTGCCTCACTTCTGGACCCCGGTAAACGGACACTCCCTTTGTCAACGTACACCCGCTATCGGGACGACCCCGCCCGTGCCCCGATTGGATCGCCCGGCAAACCCCGGTCCGGGACCGCTTTGGCGGGCATTGTCAGGCACTCGCGCCTCCCCCGGAACCTTCATACCTGGGCAGTGGCCGCCGGGCCCCGGCCAGGCCGGCCTCGGCCAGGGCCGATTCGATCAGCGCGCCGTGCAGCCGCATGGTCACCGCGGCTATCTCCCGCGCCGTCCGGCCCGCCTGCTCCCTGGCCTCCGGATTGCGCTGGCGCAGGGTCGGGGCGACGACCTGCTCGATGAACGAGACCTCGCGTTCCACGGCCGCCCGGACGGTCCGCAGGTGCCGCGCCTCGACCCCGTACCCGGCCAGCACGGCCGCGGCGGACGCCACCTGCTGCGCATCCGGGCCGTAGACCCGGCCGGTCCGGCGGATCAGCCCGAACGTCTCCAGCTCGGCCAGCTGCGGCTCGTCGAGGCCGGCCGCGTCCAGCAGCTGGCGGCGGGTCAGCGGCGCGGCCGCCGAGGCGTTGTCGCCGCCGTCAGCGCTGGTGCCGGTTCCGCCGGACCCGGCCGCCTGCGGCAGCAGCCGTTCCTTGATCACCCGCAGCGGCAGGTACTCGTCCCGCTGGGCGGTCAGGATGTAGCGAAGCCGCTCCACGTCCGCGGCGTCGAATTTGCGGTACTTGGAGGGTGTGCGCGCGGGCTCGATCAGCCCCTCCGACTCCAGGAACCGGATCTTGGAGACGCTGATGTCCGGGAACTCCCCGCGGAGCAGGGCGAGTACCTCGCCGATGCCGAGATACGCGCGAGCAGGCTGTGCGCTCATCCCCCGACCTGTGCGCCCCCGCCGCCCATCTCGGCCTGCGAGCGCGGGCCGAGCAGGAAGACCAGGCGGAACTTGCCCACCTGTACTTCG
Source organism: uncultured Actinomycetota bacterium (assembly GCA_963749145.1). GTDB lineage: Bacteria > Actinomycetota > Actinomycetes > Streptosporangiales > Streptosporangiaceae > JASHPR01. Next base: position 1,083,978 of record CAVVLN010000001.1, read on the forward strand.
TCGCCGCCGGTCAGGTCCGTCTCCTCGATCCGCTCCCGGTTCACGTAGGTGCCGTTCAGGCTGCCGACATCGCGGACCGTGAAGCGGTTGCCGGAGCGGTAGAACTCGGCGTGCCGCCGGGAGACCGTCACGTCGTCGAGGAAGATGTCGCTGTCCGGATGCCGGCCGACCAGCGTCAGGTCGCTGTCCAGCAGGAACCTGCTCCCGGCGTTCGGCCCGCGCTGGACCACGAGCAGGGCCGTCCCAGCGGGCAGGGTATCGACGGCCGACGCGTCGGCGACGGATTCGTCGCCGAACTCCCCGTCACCGGAGTCGGTGCTCCCGACCGTGATGATGGACGTGGTCTCCGCCGCGCCCTCGCCGGTTCCGCGAGTGAGCAGGGTGCCGCACTGCGAGCAGAAGCGCGCTCCTTCAGGGTTCTCCTGACCGCATCTGATGCAGTACACGCTGGCCATGTTCCTGCCTAGCCTCCCATTCGCCGGCCATGCGGCCTGGGCGGGAACCATGTCAGCCCGCTGGTCCTGGGCGGTCCGCCGCGCGAACTCCGCTGCTGGAGTCAACGCTACCCGCGCCGGACCGCGCCGGTCCATGCGCCACGCGCGCCGGCCCCGCCCCCCCAGCCTGCCCGAAAACCGGCCGGGCAGGCGGCCGTCCGCGCCAGACGGCGCGCTGGCCCTGGTGCCGCCGGGCGCGACCGCGTCCCTCCAGGCGGCTCCCGCGCGAGCCTGCTCGCGACGCCTCCGCCACATCCTGGCCGCACCTCCGACGCCCCGCCGTTACTTGCAATTCCGCGATTCTCTCATGCCAGACGGCCTTCGCGGGGACACTCTAGGGCAGCTCAGGCACCGGTCCGGACCGGCCTGGCGCAGTGATCAGCGGGTCAGCGGCCGGCTCGGGCGACCACGGCGGCCCATGCGGACCCTTGGATCCCCGCCAGCCTCCGGTCAGCGGCCGGCTCGGGCGACCACGGCGGCCCATGCGGACCCTTGGATCCCCGCCAGCCTCCGGTCAGCGGCAGGCTCGGGCGACCACGGCGGCCCATTCATCTAGCAGCCCCTGGGCCGCGTCGCCGTCGGCGCCCTCGGCCCACAGGTGCGTGACCGCGTCCGACGGGTCGGGGAGGACCAGGATCCAGCCCCCGTCGGGTTCCTCCACCCGCACCCCGTCCGTGGTGTCGACCTTCCGGTCCCCGGCCGCCTCGACCACCGTCCGCATCACGCTCCCCTTGGCCGCCCACGGGGTCGGCATCGAGCGCCGCAGCAGGTGCGAGACCGGGATCCTGGCGTCGATCTGGCTGAGCGTGAGCCGGGTCCGCGCGACCAGCCCGAGCAGGCGGGCGAACGCCGCGATCCCGTCGATGGAGTGGGAGAACTCGGGCATCACGAACCCGCCCCGGCCGTCGGCGCCGAAGATCACGTCGTCCGCGGCGGTGGCCTCGTAGAGGCCGTGCAGCGACGTCGGCGTCCAGTCCACCAGGACGGAGTGGAATCGGGATACCCGCTCGGCGACCCGGGTGGTGGTCACCGGCAGCGCGACCCGCCCGGTCCGCCGCTCGGCCGCGATCAGGTCCAGCACCACGAGCAGCGCCCGCTCGTCACTGACCAGGGACCCCTTGTCATCGACGAGCGTGATCCGCTCGCCGACCGGGTCGAACCGCACGCCGAACGCGGCCCGCGACGAGGAGACCAGCTCGGCCAGCCGGTGCATGCCGGCCCGGACCTGGGCCAGCGACTGGGTGGGTGACGTCTCGTCCAGCCGGTTGTTGACGGTCAGCACGTCCACCCCGATCCGGCCGAGCAGACCGGGCAGCACCAGCGAGGCGGTGCCGCCGGCGCAGTCGGCGACCACCTTCAGGCCGGCGCCCCTGACCCCGTTCATGTCGATGCCGCGCAGCAGCGCGTGGGTATACGCCTCGACCACGCGCGGCGGGTAGGTCAGCTCCGCGATCTCGCCGGGAAATGCCCGCCGGTACTCCTGGCGGGAGAAGACGCGCTCCAGCTTGCGCTGCGCAGTTGGTGACATGTCAGCGCCGTCGGAGTCCAGGAAGATGATGTCGATCGACTGCGGGTCGCCGGGCGTGGTGCGCAGCGCGATCCCGCCGCTGTACTCGCTGCTGCGCGCGGTCTCGAACCGGGCCACCGGCAGCGGCTGGGCCTCCAGGTCGACGACGTTGATCGCGCTCGCGTTGAGCGCGCCGTGCACCGCGCGCTTGAGGGCCCGGGCGGCGCGGGACACGTCACGCGACGTGGTGACGGTCGTGCCCTTCTTCAGCGTCGTGGCGTAGGCGCTGGCCAGCCGGACGCACAGCTCGGGGGTGATCTCGACGTTGACCAGGCCGGACACGCCGCGGGGGCCGAACAGCGTCCGCTGCCCCCTCGATTCCCAGATCACGCTGGTATTCACCACCGCGCCGGCCTCGATGGTCTTGAACGGGTAGACCTTGACGCCGGCGGACAGGTACGCCTCGGGCTCGATCACGCACTCGTCCCCGACGACGGCATTCTCCTCGATCCGGGCCGACCGCATCACGTCCGTGTTCTTGCCGATCACGCACCCGCGCAGGGTGGCGCCGATGCCGACGTAGACATTGCTGTGCACCACCGCGCGGTGCAGGAACGCGCCCTCCTTGACCACCACGTTGCTGCCGACCACGGTGAACTCGCGCAACTGGGCGCCGCCCTCGATCTTGGCGTAGTCCCCGATGGCCAGCGGCCCGGACAAGGCCGCGTCCGGGTCGACCTCGGCCCCCTCGGCGACCCAGACGCCCGGCGACATCTCGAACCCGGCGATCTCCGCCTGCACCCGGCCGGCCAGCACGTCGGCCTGGACCTTGAGGTAGCTCTCGTGCGTGCCGACATCCTCCCAGTAGCCGTCGGCGATCCAGCCGTACAGCGGGGCGCCCCGATCCAGCAGCCGGGGGAAGATGTCACCGGACCAGTCGGCGACCTCGCCCAGTGCGAACTCCGAGAGCACCTCGGGCTCCATCACGTAGATGCCCGTGTTGACCGTGTCCGAGAACACCTGCCCCCAGGTCGGCTTCTCCAGGAAGCGCTGGATCCGGCCGTCGTCGTCCACGATGATGATCCCGAACTCCAGCGGATCGGGGACCCGGGTGAGCCCGACGGTGACCAGGGCACCGCTGTCCTTGTGGAACCGGACCAGCTCGGACAGGTCGATATCGGTGAGCGCGTCGCCGGAGATGACCAGGAACGGCTGATCGCGCAGCGCGTCCTCGGCGTTCTTCACGCTGCCCGCCGTGCCCAGCGGCGTCTCCTCGGTCGCGTACTGCAGGCTCATCCCGAAGTCCTCGCCGTCGCCGAAGTAGTTGCGCACCATCGACGCGAGGAACTGCACGGTCACCACGGTCTCGTCGAAGCCGTGCCGCCGTAGCAGCCGCAGCACGTGCTCCATGATCGGCCGATTGACCACCGGCAGCATCGGCTTGGGCTGGTTCGCGGTCATCGGGCGCAACCGGGTCCCCTCGCCCCCTGCCATCACGACAGCCTTCACCGCGGCCCAGCCTCCCTGTCTTTCGGTGTCGTCCCGGCCTGGCGCCCTCCCGCATCCCCTCGCGGCGCGACGGGCGGGCGGCCGTCAGCACCCCCCGCCTGTATCCGCTCCGGGGCGCGATCACCCGTATCCCCCCGGACCAGCTCTCGCGCCTGCTGTACGTATAGCAGGGCCGCCCACCAATACAGTGCAGTTCCCCAGATAGCGAACGCCCAACCGGCGATCCGGGCGGCCTCGGAGTAGCTCGCCGTGTGCGCACCGAGGAACAGCAGCGGGAACGCATAGAGCAAGGCCAGCGTGGCCGCCTTGCCCACGAAGCTGACCTGCAGCGGGTCGTAGCCGTGCCGGCGCAGCACCAGCAGCACCACACCGAGCAGCAGCTCCCTGGCCGCCAGCAGCCCCACCAGCCACCAGGGGATGATCGCCCGGATGGCCAGGGCGGCCACCGTGGCCACGATGTACAGCCGGTCCGCGGCCGGGTCGAGCACCTCGCCGAGCCGGCTCTGCTGGTTCAGCGCCCGGGCGATCTTGCCGTCCAGCCAGTCCGACAGCCCGGCCGCGATCAGCAGCCCGACCGCCCACCAGTCCCCGGCCTGGCTGCGCGGGCCGAGGACCAGCCACAAGAACACCGGGACGCCCGCCAGACGGGCCACGCTGATCGCGTTCGGGATAGTCACGATCCGCGCCTGCGGATCGCCCCCAGCCACGTCACGCGCCGCTGACTTTGCCATCCCGCCTCGCTGCACCCCTGCCGGCTCTGTCACCCAGGGTGCTCCGCCCAGGATACGAGGGGGCCTATGCCGCCTCCCACAGGGTGGCGATGCCCTGGCCGACGCCGATGCACATGGTCGCGGCGGCCCGCCGGACCGCCCGCCGCCGCAGCTCGTGCAGCAGCGTCGTGGTGATCCGGGCGCCCGAGCAGCCGAGCGGGTGACCGATGGCGATCGCTCCCCCGTTCACGTTGACCAGTCCCGGGTCGAGCTTGAGCTCGTCGATGACCGCGACGGCCTGGGCCGCGAAGGCCTCGTTGACCTCCGCGAGGTCGAGGTCGTCCGCCCGCCAGCCGGCCCGGGCCAGCAGCCGGGTCATCGCCGGCACCGGGCCGATCCCCATGTAGTCGGGGTGCACCCCGGCCGCGACGGTGCCGACATACCGGGCAATCGGCTCGATCCCGGCGGACGCCGCCGCCCGCTCGGACATCAGCAGCAGCCCGGCCGCGCCGTCGTTCAGCGGCGAGGAATTGCCCCCGGTGACCGTGCCGCCCGGGCGGAACGCGGGCTTCCTCGCGGCCAGGTCGTCCAGGGTCAGGTCCGGCCTGATCCCTTCGTCGGCCGTCACCGGGCCGGCCGGGGCGGTCACCGGGATGATCTCCTCGGCCAGCGTCCCGGACACGGCGGCCTGGCCGGCCCGCTGATGGCTGCGCAGCGCGAACCGGTCCTGCCGGTCCCGGTCCACCCCGTAGCGCTCGGCCACGTTCTCGGCCGTCTCGCCGAGGGTGATCGGCGGGTAGAGCCGCTGCATCAGCGGGCTCACCAGCCGCCAGCCGAGCCGGGTGTCGGCCGCCCCGAGGTCGCGCGGGAACGGGCCTTCGGCCCGGGGCAGCACGAACGGCGCCCGGGTCATCGACTCGGTCCCGCCGGCCAGGCAGATGTCGGCGTCGCCGGCCGCGATCGCCCGCGCCGCGCCGGCGATGGCCTCCATGCCCGACCCGCAGAGCCGGTTGACCGTGGCCCCGGGGATCTCCACCGGCAGTCCGGCCAGCAGCACGCCCATCCGCGCCACGTTCCGGTTGTCCTCGCCGGCCTGGTTGGCCGCGCCCCAGTACACGTCGTCGACCCGGGCCGGGTCCAGCCAGGGGCTGCGTGCCATCAGGGCTCGGATCACCTCCGCGGTCAGGTGGTCGGGGCGCACGCTGCCGAGCGCTCCCTTGATCTTGCCGACGGGGGTCCGGCACGCGTCGACCGCGAAGACGCCGCTCATGCTGATGAATGTACCGTTCGCCGGGTTACCGGCGGCCGGGCGGTACGCCGGTCACGCGGTCCGTTCCCCGATGAAAGCGGCCAGCGTGCCCAGCGTGGCCAGTGAGTCGAGGTTGAGGTCCTCGCCCGCGACGTCCACGCCGAACCGCCGGTGCACCTCGCGCAGCAGCAGGGTGCCGGTCAGCGAGTCGAGTCCCACCCCGGGGCCGAACAGGGGCTGCCGCTCGTCGACCTCGCGCAGGTCCTCGCGCCCCGTCGCCCGGGCCAGGATGTCCCGCAGCTCGCCGATCACGCCAGCCGCCGTGCCGTCGCCCATCAGGCCCCCGGGGCGCTCACCCAGCCGGGCAGCTCGGGCGGCGGCCCGGTGACCGGCCGGGAGAACACGGCGGCGGGCTGGTCCGGCGATCCGCCTTCCGCGGCGCGGAAGCCGGAGGCGGCCAGCGCGAGCTGCAGCGGCATGTTCCGCGGGCTGATCCGGCAGGGCACGGCCAGCGCCGCCGCGCCGCCCCGCCCGGCCGACCGGGCCAGCCAGGCCAGCAGCGCCTCGATGACCCCGCGCCCCACGGCCCGGCACGACATCATGAGCAGCGTCACCGTCCACACCCCGTCCGGGCCGGCCTCCACCACGCACCCGCCGACGAGGCCGTCGTCACCGAATGTGTCGCGCAGGCGCACGGCGGTGACCCGGTGGGACGGCGAGCCGACCAGCCCCCGCAGCGCGGGCTCGGCGATGGCCTCGCCGGAGTTGTTGAACTGGTGCGTGCGCACCGACAGCTCGTGCAGCCGGGGCACGTCCGCGGCGGTCGCGGGCGCGATCGTCACCTCGGTCTCGCTGTACCGCAGGAACTCGTCCCGGGACCCGGCGAACGCCCGGGCCTCGATCGAGCCGGCGCCGGCGCTCGGCGTACATCTCGCCGCGGCGCCGCGCCTCGGCGGTCACCACGCCGGGGCTGAACTCGGGCCAGCCGACGGCGTCGGACATGTCCTCCGGGGACAGCACGAGCGCCTCCGGCACCGCGAACGAGACCTCCGCCCGCTCGTAGAGGTCGTCGTCCACGAACGCGATCGCGTCGGGTGCGATGTCCAGGTCCGCGATGATCTGCCGGACCGCGTCCGACTTGCGGCCCCAGCCGCACTCGGCGGCCGCGAACTCCAGGCCGGTGACCCGCGCCGCGTGCTGCGCCGCCTCAGGGGGGTTCCGGCTGGCGATCGCGTGCAGGATGCCGCGGTCACGCAGCTGCGCCGCGGCCGAGACCATGTCGGGGTCGGCGCCCGGCGCCCGCGACCCGGACTCCAGGTAGACCCCGTCCAGCAGCGTGTTGTCGAGATCCCAGATCACGCACTTCACCATCATGGCTGGTCACCGTCCCCCGTCCTGGCCTGCCCGCGGCCGGCCCCCGTCTCCGGGATCCGCCGCTCCATCGTGACGTGCGTCGCTTCGAACCCGAACTTCCGGTACAGCGCGCGCATGCCGAGGTTGCGCGCGTGCACCTTGCCGGTCAGCTGGCGCAGCCCGGCGTCGGCGGCCGCCCGCAACACCGCGGCCAGCAGCAGCTCCCCGATCTGGCTCCGGCCGTCCACGTCGGCCACCGCCAGCGACCGGAAGTTCCCGTACCGCGCCCCGGTGAGCGAGTTCGTCCGGCCCGACAGCCAGGCCCAGCCGAGCGGGCGGCCCGGCGCGGCCCGCGCCGCCGCGACCAGGGTGACCTCTCCCGGCTTGCCGAGCGCGCTCGCGACCCGCCGCCGGTGCAGCCCGGCGTCGGTGATGGCCTCGTCCCCGAACGACACCTGGGCGATCTCCACCTCGAACCCGGCGATCGCGTCGAGATCGCCGGCCGTGGCCGGGCGGATCAGGTAGCCGGGCCGCTCGGCGGCGGCCCCGGGCGGCGCGGTCATGACGCCCCCGGGCCCGGGCGCGCCCGGCGGGGCATCGGCCGGAACACCGTGCCGCCGCACTGCGGGCAGCCGGCCGCCTGCAGCGCGGCGATCCGCGGCCAGCGGCTGCCCGGGCCGACCTGGTGCACCGCCCGGCAGCCCGCGCACCGGTACGGCCGGGTGGCGGGCGGGCGGGTCTGCGCCGTGTAAAGCGCGCCGGTGAACTCGCCCTCGACCAGCGGCCGGGCGGTCGCGGTGCTGCGCAGGTGGTAGAGGTGGCTGGTGCCGGCCAGGACCCCGGCGCCGAGGTAGGTGTTGAAGCCCGGCCACAGGCCGCGGATGGTCAGCCCCATGGCGCCGATCAGCTCCTGGGCCCTTAGCGTCTCGTCCGGCCGGCGCGCGCCGAACGAGAAGAACACGTGCCGGCCGGGCCCGGCGGCCAGGCCGTCGACCGCGCGGGACAAGAACAGCTCGGCCCCGGCGACCGTGTACGGCGGGTCCGTGCCGGCCACGTCGAACGCCCCGGCCAGGTGGGCGGGCAGCGGGCGGCGCAGGTCGTGCTCGACCAGCTCGGCGGCCACCGCGGTGCCCGCGATCTGCTCCCCGGCCCAGGCCAGCACCTCGGGATCGGAGTCCACCACGGTCAGCCGCTCGACGCCGGCGGCGATGCCGCCCGGTCCCACCGCGGCCGCGATCGCCACCGAGATCAGGTCGTCGTCGCCGAGGAGCAGGATCCGGCGCCCGGCCAGCGCCCCGGCCTCGTGCATCCGCAGCACCCGGCGGATCTTGGTGCCGACCGTGCAGTGCGTCTGGTCCAGCTCCGGCTTGGCCCCGGGCGCCCCGGCCGCGGCGCGCTCGAGCCGGGCCTGCAGCCCGGCCAGGGCCGCTGGTACCCGGAGCCCCGTGCCGCCGCAGTCCGGGCAGGCCGCGCTCGGCTCGGGGTGCTGGCCGGCCAGCAGCGCCCGGCCCGCCGGGGTGAGCTGCACCGGCCGGGCCCGGTCGACGACGCCGCGCTGCCGTAGCTCGTTGCAGACCGCTGCGACGATCGGGACGGGCAGCTCGGCCATCCGGCTCACCTCACGCACGGCCACGGGCTCGCTGCGGGCGATCGCGCGCAGCACGTCGCTCACCCCGGAGCGCCCCTCGGCCAGCCCCACGGCCAGCGCGACGTCGGCGATGACTGCGTCCATGTCCATAGGCGTGATGACGGTGCGAGTGAGTCGGGACGGGTAGGGGCCGGCCAGCCAAGATCGGCGGGAGGCCCGTGAGCGTACGGTATCCTCCCACATCATGCCCGGCATGGAGGCGGCCAGCAGGTACGCGCGGCTGCGTCGGCAGGAAGCGCTGACGCCGAAGCTCCTGTATGCCGTGGACGCCCGGCTCACCCCGGGCTCGCCGGTGACCGACGTGGCCGCTCTCGCCGCCGCGGCCGTCGCGGCCGGCCATGGCCACGTGCTGGACACCAGCCAGGTGACGTTCCCGAACGGAGCGGTCACGCTGGTGCTCATCCTCGCCGAGTCGCACCTGAGCGTTCACACCTGGCCGGAAGAGGACCTGATCGCGATCGACCTGTTCAGCTGCGGCGCCATCGACGGCGAGGCCGTGATCTCCGCGCTGGCCCGCTCGCTGCGGCTCGAGGCGGTCTCGGTGCGCCGGATCCCCCGCGGCCCGCGGCCGGACGGGGCGGGCTGACCTTTCACCGCGCGGCCGGGGACGCGCTGCGCGCGCTGTAGCGCACGAACCCCGGCAGCGCCGCGCAGGTCACGGCGACCGCGCCCACGCACAGCAGCCCGCCCGACCAGAGCGAGAACCTCGGCGAGGTCACGCTCGCCACCGCGCCGGCCCGCAGCTGGCCGGCCGACGGGCCCAGGCCGTAGCTGAGCAGCTCGATCCCGGCCAGCCGGCCGCGCAGCGAATCCGGGATGGTCTGGTTCCACAGCGTGGCCCGGAAGATGCCGCTCAGCATGTCCGCGGCGCCGGCCACGGCCAGCAGCGCCAGCGCCACGCCGATGTCCGGGGCCAGGCCGAGCCCGGTGATCGCCAGCCCCCAGCCCGCCGCGGCCAGGGCGATCGCGCGGCCGTGCCGGTGCACCCGGCCGGTCCAGCCGCTGGCCGCGGACACGGCCAGCGCCCCGGCCGAGGGCGCCGAGAACATCAGCCCCACCGCCCACGGCGCGTGCAGGCTTACCGCGAGGAACGGGAACAGCGCGTTGGGGTAGCTGAACGTCATCGCGGCCAGGTCGGCCAGGTAGGAGCCGATGAGTTCCGGGCGCCCGCGGGCGTACCGGAGCCCGGACGCCAGGCTGCGCAGGCCGCCGGGCCTGGCCTCGCCGGCCTTCGCCGGCGCGGGCAGCGGCCCGAGCCAGCGCAAGAACGCCAGCGAGACGGCGAACGTCACGGCGTCCAGGAGGTACACGACCCGGGGGCCGGGCCAGGTGGCGAGCAGGCCCCCGAGCGTGGTGCCGACGATGAAGCTGGCGTTCGACGACAGCGACAGCAGCGCCGAGGCGGCGGTCAGCTGCCCGCGGGGGACGACCCGGGGCACCGACGCGTCCAGCGACGGCCGCTGCAGCGCGGCCAGCGCCATCATGAGCCCGGCGATGAGGTACAGGGGCCAGACCAGCGGCTGCCGCAGCGACGCGTTGATCACCAGGAGCACCGCGCAGCCGCCCAGGCCGGCCTCGCACCACCGGATCAGCCGCCGGCGGTCCAGCCGGTCGGCCAGGGTCCCGCCGTACAGGCCGAACACCACCAGCGGCACCAGCTCGACCGCGCCGAGCAGGCCGACCGCGACGGCCGACCCGGTGAGCTGCCGCGCCTGCACGAGCAGCGCGACCTCGCTGGCCTGGCTGCCGAGCAGGGTCACCGTCCGGCTGGCGAACACCAGGCGGAAGTCGCGCGAGGTGCGCAGGGGCGCCAGGTCCGCCGCCAGGGCGCGCAGCCCGCGCCGGGCCCCCCGGGTGTCGGCCGCCGGCTCCCCCGGCCCACGCTGTCCTCCCAGTTCTCCCGGTTCCCCCTGGTTCCGGGGCGGGTCGGCGTGGTCGGTATCACCACATTGATTCGCGATCATTTCGGTCTCTCCGGTGCGGACGGGCAGGAAGGGGCGCACGCGGGCGCCGCGAAGGAACCGGAGGGTGACTGACCGATGGTGACCGTTGCGGAGGTGGCTGAGCGTTCAGGAAAATTCGGCGCTCGAGCGCCTGGCGCCAGATCGGTTACGCGGGAGCGTCACCCTGCGGTGACGCGAGGGTGAAGAGCTCGGCCCCCGGCCCGGCCTGGGTGAGCCCGGCGCGAAGCGGCCGGAGGCCTGCGATGATCGGCGTTCTGGCTGGCACAACTCCACGGTAACAGCAGGCGCAACCGAAATACCCGCCGCGCCGCGGCGCGCGGCGGGTAGGCCCGGTGCGATCAGCCCCAGACCTCGGCCGCGGTCTCCACGATCAGCCGCAGCTTGGCCGCCTGCTCGTCGCGGGTCAGCACGTTGCCCTCGACCGTGGAGGAGAAGCCGCACTGCGGGGACAGGCACAGCTGATCGAGCGGCACGTACTTGGCCGCCTCGTCGATCCGCCGCTTCAGCGCGTCCTTGCTCTCCAGCTCGCCGCGCTTGGTGGTGACCAGGCCGAGGACGACCATCTTGCCCGCGGGCACGAACCGCAGCGGCTCGAAGCTGCCCGAGCGCTCGTCGTCGTACTCCAGGAAGAACCCGTCCACCGCCAGCTCGCTGAACAGCGCCTCGGCCACGAAGTCGTAGCCGCCCTCGGCCGCCCACGAGGACCGGAAGTTGCCCCGGCACATGTGCGTGGTCACGGCCATGCCCTCGGGCCGGCCCGCGATCGCGGCGTTGACCTGCTGGATGTAGCGCAGGTGCAGGTGGTCGGCGTCCTCGCCCCGCTCGGCGATCTCGGCCCGCTGCGCGGGGTCGTTCAGGTAGGCCAGGCTGGTGTCGTCCAGCTGCAGGTAGGTGCAGCCGAGACCGGCCAGGCGCCGGACCTCCTCGGCGTAGGCCGCCGCCAGGTCGGCCCAGAAGCCCTCCATGTCCGGGTACACGGCCTGGTCGATGGCGGCGGGGCCGCCGCGGTAGTGCACCATGTTCGGCGACGGGATCGTGAGCTTGGGCGTGGCCGACGTGACCACCGACTGCAGGTAGCCGAAATCGCTTTCGAAGATCGTCTGGTCCAGCCGGATCTTGCCGTCCACGTGCAGCGCGGCCGGGGTGAACTCGATGTTGCCCTCGGCATTGCGGAACTTCACGGCCAGGTGGCCGGGCGCCTTGGCGACCCCGCCCAGCTGATAGATGAAATCCATGTGCCAGGAGGCGCGGCGGAACTCGCCGTCGGTGGCGGACTGCAGGCCGATCTCCTCCTGCATCGCCACCACGTCGCGGATCGCGTCGTCCTCGACGGCCCGCAACTGGCGCGCGTCGATGCGGCCCGCGGCGAAATCGTCCCGGGCCGCGAGGAGCGGCGGGGGACGGAGCAAACTGCCGACGTGGTCGGCACGGAACGGTGGTGTGTTACGCATAACGGTCATCGTGGTGCGGCCCGGGCCCGCGCGTCAATGCCGGGCCGGCCAAATGCCCGGCCAGGCGCGTGGTGGCCGGGGCCCAACCCGCGGGCCCGCCGCCGGGCGGGCCGCGCGGTAAGTTGGGCGCATCGGGCGCGCCGCCGGGCGCGCGGCGGCGACGGGAGGATCGTGAGCGTCGGCAGCCTGGTCAGCACCGGGCCGCTCATCCTGGCCGTGCCGGTCGCGGCGGCCGCGGGAGCGGTCACGTTCCTGTCGCCGTGCTGCCTGCCGCTGGTCCCCGGCTACCTCTCGTACGTGACCGGCATGTCCGGGGCCGGGGCCCAGCAGGCCGGCGCCGAGCAGCCCGAGGCCCAGCCGCAGCCGGTCGGCGCCCGGCCCGCCGGCGGCCGCCCGGCGGGCGGCCCGGGCCAGCCCCCGCTGGCCGCGGCCGGGGCCGCGCCCGCGGTGGCGGCGGGCGCACCGCCGCGCAGCCGCGTGGTCGCGGGCACCGCGCTGTTCGTGCTCGGGTTCTCCGCCTTGTACACCTCGTACGGGCTGGCCCTCGGCCGGCTCGGCACCACGCTGAAGTCGCACGAGGACGTCCTGACGGTGGTGCTGGGCGCGCTGACGATCGTGCTGGGCCTGCTGTTCGCGGGCGTGCTCGACCGCTTCTCGTTGGCCGGGCGGATCATGCGGCCGTCGCTGCGGCCCCGGGCCGGCCTGGCCGGCGCGCCGCTGCTCGGCCTGATGTTCGGGCTGAGCTGGAGCCCCTGCATCGGCCCCACGCTGACGGCGGTGCTGGCCCTGGCCTACACCTCGGGCACCGCGGCCCGGGGCGCGTTCCTGGCCTTCATCTACTGCCTGGGCCTCGGCATCCCGTTCCTGATCGTGGCGATGGCGTTCCAGCGCGGCATGCGGGTGTTCGGCTTCGCCCGGCGGCACGCGCGGCTGATCACCGGCATCGGCGGCGGGATGCTGGTGCTGGTGGGCGTGCTCGAGGTGACCGGCGCGTGGACCGCGGCCATTACCTGGATGCAGATCCACTGGTTCCAGGGATACACCTCGCCCATCTAGGGCACGGACCGGATAGCCGCCTCGGCCGCGGCGCCGGGGTCGAGGAGGACCAGATGCGGTTCAGTATCCCCGTGAGGCCGTGGCGCGCGTCGCTGCGCGACCTGGCCGGGCAGGTCGCGCAGGTCCGCTGCTCGGCCCGCGACAAGCTGCGCGGACGCGGCCAGGCGGGCCTGCGGCGGGTGATCGGCGGGGTCTCGGACACCCGGCTGGAGCAGATCTTCGGCACCAGCCAGGCCCAGCGCGCCGCGTTCGCGATGATGACCCGCCAGTTCGATCCGTCCCGGGCCGCGGGCTTCGAGGGCGCGATCGTCTACGACCTCGGGCTGGCCGACGGCACCCGGCGGCCCTGGTCCATCAAGGTGCATGACGGGCAGGCGCGGGTCCGGCCGGGCGAGGCCGCGGACGCGGCGCTGACGATCCGCGTCCCGCTGGCCGACTTCATCCGGGTGCTCACCAGCGGTGACAGCCTCGCGCCGCTGATCCTGGACGGCCGGCTGACTATGGACGGCGATGCCGGGCTGGCCAGCCGCGTGGCCGAGATGTTCGGCGCCCGCCCGGCGTACTGACCGCGCACATGTTGCGCACGGCAGCTTGCCGCCCGCGTCATGCCGGGTCGTTTGGCCGGGCCGGAGCGTCAGGCGGTAGCCGCCCGATGCCGGGCCGTTCGGCCGGGCCGAGCGTCAGGCGGTAGCCGCCCGATGCCGGGCCGCCTGGCGGGCCGGAGCGTCAGGCGGCCGCCGCCCGATGCCGGGCCGCTCGGCGGGCCGGAGCGTCAGGCGGCCGCCGCCCGCTCGCTGGCCGCGGCCCGCAATTCCTCGAAGATCCGCAGGTCCTCGCCGTCCTCGGGGTGCCACCGCATCCCGATCGCGAACCGGTGCCCGTCCAGTTCGACCGCCGCCACCGCCTCATCGTCGGTCCAGGCCACCGCGGTGAGGCCGTCCCCGAGCCGGTCCACGGCCTGGTAGCGGCCGCCGGGACCGGCCGCTGCGACGGCCACGCGAGGCCCGAGGAGCCGGCCGAGCCTGCTGTCCGGGCTGATCCTCACCTCACGGTCGGAGCGCGGGGCCGGCCCGGCGCCGTTCCCGGCGTGCTCCATCACCGACCCGCCCCTGACCGCGTTGAGCACCCGCATGCCGCGCCCGATCGCGAGCAGCGGAAGCCCGGCGCCGATGGCCGCGCGCATCAATGCGAACTCGCTGGCGTCCCGGGCCGGGTCCGGGGCGGGCCCACGGTCATCCGCCCGGGCGGGCGCCAGGGCACGGTCGTCCGGCGGGCCGCCGCAGTGCCGCGGGTCCACGTCCCCCCCGTCAGAGAACAGCACCGCGTCGAGCCGGGCGGTGAGGCCAGCGGCGCCATACGGAGCGGGCGGCAGCAGGACCGGGACGCAGCCGGCCCGCTGTAGCGCCCAGGCATAACTGGCGGGCGCTAGCACCGCCTCCCGCACGCGGTCCCCCCAGCCTGCGGCGGCCATCTCGCTGGTGATGCCGATGAGCGGGCGTGTCATGAGCCCATGATGGGGCACGGCGCCCCGCCGCCGCGGGCAAACGGCACGTTGCGCCCGGCCACGGCCGTTGACGCCTATGCCGCAATTCGCTCGGGCGGGGACTCGGCTCACTTAACGAGACAGTGGCGTATTGGCCGATATAACGGCGCGTTCTACTAGGCAACATCGTGGAAGTTTCAGAACCACATTCCACTACTCTGCGTACTCGTAGCAGCAACACTGGCCGAAATAGGTTGTATACATCATGTCGGGATGCGACACTCGGAGTATGGCGATTGCGCTGGATGGCGGTTACCCGGACGACGAGCTACCGGGTAGTTCCGCAGGTCAGCATGGCCTCACGCCCTTCGTCCGACACAAGGGTTCTCGCCCGGAGCGCATTTTCTCCTTACCAGAACCGCATGTGCGCGAGGCTGAGAGAATTGCGCGCGACAGCGCGCAAGAACAATTCGGGGCGCCCGGGATTCCGGACCCTCCCGCCGAGCATGGAGCGCACGCCGCGAATATAGGTGACCTTGACGCCAGACTGGTCAAGGAATCCTTCTCCCACCTCGCCGCTAATGCGGATGCGGTTATGGAACACTTCTATTCACGCCTTTTTGTGCGTTATCCTGAGATCCGCTCGATGTTTCCTCACGCAATGCGTGACCATATGGAGCGTGTATTTGCCTCCCTGGCCCGGATCGTGTGGAGCATCGACAATCCTGACTCGCTGACGCCTTATCTCAGCCAGCTCGGGCGCGCCCACCGGAAGTTCGGGACGAAGGACCGGCATTACGAGCCCTTCGTGGCCGAGCTGATCGACACCGTCCGGCATTTCAACATCTATAACTGGACCGAGGAAACCCGGGCGGCCTGGGAGGCCGCGCTCGGCCACGTGTCTTCCGTCATGCTCGCCGCCGCCCGGGACGACGCCACCCGCCAGCCGCCCTGGTGGATCGGCGAGGTGGTCCAGCATGACCAGCGCGGCCCGGACCTCGCGGTCCTGAGCATCCGGCCCGATCAGCCGCTGCAGTACGCGCCGGGCCAGTACCTGGCCGTGCAGGTCCCGCGCTGGCCCCGGGTCTGGCGCAACTTCTCGATCGCGAACGCTCCTCGGGAGAATGGCCTGATAGACCTGCATGTCCGGGCCGTGCCGGGAGGGCTCGTGAGCGGCTCGCTGGTGCACAATACCGGCCTCGGCGACGCGCTCCTGCTCGGTCACGCGTGCGGCGAGATGACGTGGTCCGCCGACGACGACCGCGACCTGCTGTGCGTCGCCGGCGGCACCGGCCTCGCCCCGGTCAAGGCGATCATCGAGGCGGTCGTCGGCGCCGACCGGCCGGGCCGGCGGCGCAAGGTCACCCTCTTCTACGGCGCGCGCGCCGAGGAAGATCTCTACGACCTCGCCGATCTGCGCGTGCTGGAATGGATCTACCCGGCGCTGACGGTGATCCCCGTCGTGTCACATCAGGCGGGTTATGACGGCCTCAAAGGAATGCTGCCGGACGTCACCGCTCGTTATGCGAGCCCGGACGACGCCGAAATCTTCATAAGCGGCCCCGAGCGCATGGTGGCCAACACCATTGCGCTTCTCGCGAGCCGCGTTCAGCCCGGCCGGATCCACCATGATCCGCCGGACTCGGCCAGGTAACCCGCGCCCGGGCGCAGCCTGCCCGGGGACAACCCTTTGCGCGTAGTCCCGGTGGTACTTCCCCCCGGGACAATCACGGGGTGCAATCCCTGATGCAATCCCACGCCGGTCAACCCGCAGGGGGTAATTCCTCGCCGTGCAATCTCACACGGGTACCGGTGCAAGCAATTGCCTCCCGTGCAATCTCGCTGTGCAAGGCGCAGAACGCAGGGGCTAACCCCCGATGTGCTCGCCGAAGAACGCGTAGATGCGCCGCCACGCGTCGGCGGCGTCGGCGGCCTGATAGCTCATCCGGGTGAACCTGGCCAGCACCGCGGCCGGGCCCGACGCCTCGGTCATGAAGCGATGCCCGGACCCCGGGTAGACCTCGATGTCGTGCGGGACCTCCAGCACCGTCAGGGCGCGCTGCAGCCGCTCGGGTGGCTTGGTGCCCATCTGGTCCCGGCCGCCGTAACTGCCGACGATCGGGCAGGCTCTCCGCAGCGCCCGCTCCGGGTCCTTCGGGACCTCGCCGTAGTTCACCGAGGCCACGGTGAAGCCCTCCCGGGGCGCGCAGAGCAGGGCGAACCCGCCTCCCAGGCAGAACCCGATCACGCCGACCTTCCCGGAGCAGTCATCCCGGGCGGCCAGGGAGCGCCGCGCCGCCTCCAGCGACGTGAACGCGGGACCAGACTCGGCCCGGAGCTGGCGGAAAACAGCCCGTACGCACCGCAGCCAATGCCGGCCCTCGTAGAGGTCGGGCGCGAGCGCGAGGTAACCGTGCGCCGCGAACTGGTCCGCCTTCTGCCTGATGTCGTCGTTCAGCCCGAACGCCTCGTGGATGACCACGACGCCCGGCCACGGGCCCCCGGGGGGCTGCGGCACGGCCAGGTAACCCCGGCCGGCTGCTCCGGTTACCGGGTAGGAGATGTCTGGCATGCGGGAAACAATGTCACACCTTGCGCCACCGAGGAATGCACCGTCACACCTTGCGCCACCGAGGAATCCACCGTCACACCTTGCGCCACCGAGGAATCCACCGTCACACCTTGCGCCACCGAGGAATCCACGCGCCGTCGGCGATCTCGTAGTCGCCGAACAGCGCCGGCGCCTCGGCCCGCATCAGCTCGCCGATCCGGCCGAACACCAAGCGGATCTCCTCCTCCGCGCCAGCGTCGGTGCGCGCCTCGATGGTGTGCCGCAGCGTCCTGATGTTCGCCGTCCACAGCAGGCCGGTGGCCACCCCGTCCGGCGCGAACCGGCGCATGAACGAGGTCTTGTGCTTCTTCTCGTGGAACGGCACGCCCTCTTCGTCCAGCCCGAAGTGCCCGGCCATCCAGCGCTGGAACTCCTCCATCTGCTCCAGCAGCGCGGTGGCCCGCTTCATCAGCTCGGCGTCGGCCTGGGCCCAGTCCGGGAACCAGAACGGGATGTCGGCCAGCCGCACGAACCGCAGCGACTCCTGCGAGATCGCCACGCCGGGCCGATGGCGAACGATCTCATGAGAAAAAACCCGGCTGACGTTATGCAGCACGAAGCTGAAGCTGACGTGCTCGAGGACGGAGCCGTGAGCCTGGGACAGGATGTTCTGCAGGTAGGTCTGCTGCTCGTTGCGCACCCGGACGATGTTCGGGTTCAGCCCGGGCTCCCAGGCCCGGTAGCAGATCTTGCCGGCGAACTCGGCCAGGTTCTGCGCGTCGTCCAGGTCGCCCCGGTCGAGTTTCTCCAGCCACTTCTCGCCGCCGACCTCGCCCAGGTACGCGGCCAGCTGGTCATAGTCGATCTCGGGACGGGCGACGAGGAACACCTGCGGCTGCACGCTCTTCATGGCACCGCACCCTACCGCCGCCCGCCGACACTTATCCGGCGCCCGCGCGCCCGCTCGCACCCTGCGACCCTCATGGCGAGCCCGGCGCCGCCGCCGCGTGGTTAATTCGTTACGGACAAGCAAGATCGGGGTAAATAGGGCTGGTCACGGTCAGCTCACCGGGACGGCACGCGATAGGGCAGACGGGAGAGCCGAGATGACCGAACCAGCTACCTCGCCCGGCCAGCCGCTGGCCGCATCCTCCGCCCGGCCGGTCGTGTTCGTGCACGGCCTCTGGCTGCACGCAACCTCCTGGGGCCCGTGGGTGGAGTTCTTCCGAGACGCCGGTTACGCGCCTACCGCACCGGGCTGGCCCGGCGCCGCCGACACCGTCGAGGAAACCCGGCGCGAACCGGGCCGGGTGGCCGGCCAGGGCATCGACGAGGTCGTCGAGCACTACGCCCAGATCATCCGCGGGCTGGACGCCCCGCCGGTCGTGATCGGCCACTCCTTCGGCGGCCTGATCGCGCAGCGCCTGCTCGGCCAGGACCTGGCGGCCGCGGCGGTGGCGATCGACGCGGCGCCGATCAAGGGCGTGCTGGTCCTGCCGCCGTCGGCGCTGCGGGTCGCCTCGATCGCGCTGCGCAAGCCGGCCAACCGCCATCAGGCGGTGTCGCTGACCCCCGAGCAGTTCCAGTACGGCTTCGGTAACGCCCTGCCCGCCCAGGAATCGGCCGACCTCTACGAGCGCTGGACGGTCCCCTCGCCGGGCCGGCCGCTGTTCGAGGCCGCGTTCGCCAACTTCACCCCGCACTCGCCGGCCAAGGTCAACACGGCCAACCGGACCCGCGGCCCGCTGCTGCTGATCGCCGGCGGCCAGGACCACACGGTCCCGGCGGCCATCACCACGGCCACTCGCAAGCTCTACCACAAGTCACCGGCGATCACGGACTTCCGGGACTTCACCGACCGCGGCCATTCCCTCACCATCGACCACGGCTGGGCGGAGATCGCCCAGTACGCGCTGGATTGGCTGAAGCAGCGCGGGGAGTAAGGCGCACGTTCTGCTGCTGTATCTGCTGCAGTTGCGTGACGCTCAGCCCGGTGCCCTCATTCGGGAGCAGCGACCGGCACTCGCCGAAGGCGTTCCGTCAAGCGCATCGTTCTGGTCAAGCGACTCGGTCTGGGTGTTGTTGAAGTTCCCCGGGGCGTCCGGGCCCGCGGGCCGGTGTCGTCACACCGGGAAGCCAGATCCGGCGTCATACCAGCGCGGTACCGTGGCCCGTCCGCGCCGGAAGTTTCCCGAGTGATCTGATGAGGTTTATGGACTCCAGCGGGGTGTGGCGCGAAAGTGGATGTTAGGACCAGCGCCGGTGGCGCCGGAGGCATCGAGACAGGCCGCTGACAGTAAGGGAGAGGAGCCGGCATCGTGGACGAGAAGCTCGAGGTGATGGTCATCCCCGTCTCGGATGTCGACCGCGCGAAGGAGTTCTACGGAAGCCTCGGCTGGAGACTGGACGCCGACCGCGCCGCTGGTGACAACTTCCGCATCGTCCAGCTCACGCCTCCGGGCTCCGCGTGCTCGATCCAGTTCGGCACCGGCCTCACGTCGGCCGTGCCCGGCTCCGCCCAGGACCTGTACCTGATCGTCTCCGACATCGAGGCTGCGCGCGCCGAGCTCGCCGCCCGCGGTGTCGAGGTCAGCGAGGTGTTCCACGAGGGTGCGCCCGGCGCTCGGTTCCATGACGGCGGCATGAACGGTCGCGTCAGCGGCCCTGCGCCCGAGCGTGCCAGCTACGCCTCGTTCGTCTCGTTCAGCGACCCGGACGGCAACGGCTGGCTGTTCCAGGAAGTCACGACCCGGCTTCCCGGGCGCGTCGACCCGGCCGTGACGTCGTTCGGCTCCGCCAGCGACCTGGCCGACGCGATGCGGCGCGCATCGGCCGCCCACGGCGAACACGAGAAGCGCATCGGCCACGCCGACGCGAACTGGCCCGACTGGTACGCCCGGTACATGGTGGCGGAGCAGGCCGGCACGGAGCTGCCGACATAAGCGACGACGTGACCGCCATCGGGCCGGGACGGGCTCGGCCGCTCGCTGACGGCGGTCCCTGCCCCGTCTCTGTGATGAGTCGCTCGCCGCGGCCGCGGGCGCTGGCGCCGGAGCGCCGGCCGCATTTCACCACCAGGGCACGCTGGTCGTCGCGGTGCACGCCAGCTTCATCGACACTGACATGGCCGCGCTGCCAGCGAGCCCAAGGACAGCCCCGAGTCGGTCGCCCGGCGGTGACGATCCGCTGCGCGCCTGTTCGAGGCCAACCTCGGCGTGGATGCGCTCGCCGCGCACCGCGAGCTGGCCATGCTCCCAGACCGCCCTTGGGCACTATGGGCACCGCGGCCCGTTAACTCGAAAGGATCAAGACAGTGTCGATGCCTGCTGACCACCGCTTCCTGGAAGGGTCGTTCGCCCCGGTCAAGGAGGAGATCACCGCGTTCGACCTGCCGGTCACCGGGCAGCTGCCTGCCGGGCTGAACGGCCGGTACCTGCGCAACGGGCCCAACCCGCTCGGCCTGGACGACCCCGGCTATCACTGGTTCCTGGGCGCGGGCATGGTGCACGGCGTACGGCTGCGCGACGGCAAGGCCGAGTGGTACCGCAACCGGTGGGTCCGCTCCCAGGCCGTCGCCGCCGCGCACTACCAGCAATGGTCCGGCGGCCCGGTGCACGAGAACATGGACTTCGCCGCCAACACCTGCATCATCGCCCACGCCGGGCGCACCCTGGCCACGGTCGAGGCCGGGCCGCTGCCGTACGAGATGTCCGAGGAACTGGACACCGTCGGCCCGTCCGACTTCGGCGGGACCCTGCCCGGCGGCTTTGCCGCGCATACCAAGCTCGACCACGCCACCGGCGAGCTGCACGCCATCGCCTACTTCTGGGCCTGGGACCATGTCCAGCACGTCATTGTCGGCGCCGACGGCACGGTCACCGCCACCACGGACATCCCGGTCCCGGACGGCCCGATGATGCACGATTTCGCGCTCACCGGCCGTTATGTGGTGCTGCTGGACCTGCCGGTCACCTTCAGCCTGAACGCCGTCAGCCAGGGCAGTGAGCTGCCCTACGTGTGGAACCCCAACCACCAGGCCCGCGTCGGACTGCTGCCCCGCGACGGCAGCTCGCCCGTCCGCTGGATCGAGATCGCGCCGTGCTGGGTGTTCCACTGCCTCAACGCCTACGACAACGAGCAGGGCCAGGTCGTCGTCGACCTGTGCCAGTACGAGCAGTCCTTCGACGTCTCCACCCTGTGGGCCGCGCACGGGCCGGTGACCCTGGACCGGTGGATCATCGACCCGGCCGTGGGCACGATTACCCAGCAGCGCCTGGACGACCGCGGTCAGGAGTTCCCCCGGGTCGACGACCGGATCATCTCCCGCCCGCACCGCTACGGCTACAGCGCGGTCATCGGCGAGGTCACCCGGGCCATCACCGCCGCCGGGGACTTCGGCGACGACGCGTTCACCAACGCCATACTCCGCCACGACCTGGCCCGCGGCACCGTCGAGGCACACGAGTTCGGTCGCGACGCCACCGCGGGCGAGGCCGTGTTCGCCCCGTCATCACCCGACGCCGGCGAAGACGACGGGTACGTCATGGCCTTCGTCCACAACCCCGACCGCGGCGCCGCCGACCTGGTCCTGCTGGCCGCCCAGGACTTCACCGCCGAGCCGGTCGCCCGCGTGCACCTGCCGGCCCGGATCCCGCTGGGCTTTCACGGCAGCTGGATCCCCGGCCACTAACTGGACGTGGCCGCTGGAACCGGCCGTTCGTCATACCAGAGCGGCAGCGCGCTCCGCCCCGGACCGGGCCGGTTGCCGGCGGCGGGCGGCGAGGATCACGGTCGCGGCCAGGCCGCAGGCGATCGTGGCCGCCGCCGAGGCCAGCAGGGTGTGCTGGGCGCCGAGCCAGGCGGTGAGGGGCCCCCCGAGCGCGGTGCCGAGCGGGGTCGCGAGCACGGTCAGCGCGCCGCGGGCGGCCAGGACCTGGGAGAGCAGCTCCGGCGGGCTCTCCCGCTGGAACAAGGTGGCTGACAAGGCGGGATAGGGCGCATAGAGCAGGCCGCCGGCGGCGAAGCAGGCCAGGGCGGGGACGGGCAGGCGCAGCAGGCCCAGCGGGCCGAGCGCGGCACCCCAGCCGATCACCGCCGCCGCCAGGACCGGCCAGACCGGAAGGCGGCGGGTTACCCCGGCGACGATGCTGCCGATGGTCGCACCGATACCGAACACGGTCCAGAACAGGCCGAGCAGCCCGGCGCTGCCGCGCAGCGGCCCGGTCACGTACAGCGGCAGCGCCACCTCGACCGGCCCGTACAGGAAGAAGTAGACCACGGTCAGGGCGAGCAGCCCGGCCAGCGGCCGGCTGCGGGCGATCACCGCGAACCCCCGGGCCCGGTCCGGCTCGCCGGCATCCGCGGCCCCGGCCGTCCTCGGGTGCCCCCTGGCCGTGGCGGCGGCCACAGCGAGGATGGCGAAGGACGCGGCGTCCGCGGCGACCGGCAGGGCCGGCCCGGCCACCGCCACCAACAGGCCCGCCAGCAGCGGGCCGATGACGAAGGCGGCCGCGCCGAAACCCGACAGCAGTGCGTTCCCGGCAGTACGGGCCTGCGGCGGCAGGTGCTCGGCGACCAGCGTGTACTGGCCGGACAGGCCCCAGGCGTGCAGTAGCGAGGACGCGGCCAGCAGCGCCACGTACGACCCCGGCCGCAGGGCGCCGACCGCGTACAGCAGCGGGATCGCGCTCAGCGTCACCGCCCGCAGCGTCGCGTCGGCGGCGACCAGGTGCCGCGCGGCCAGCGCCCGCAGCGGCCTGGCCAGCAGCACCGCCCCGGCCGCGCCCGGCAGGGTGTAGGCGGCGACCGCCACGCCCACCACCAGGCCGCGGTCGGCGGGCGACGCGATCCGGATCGCCAGCCACGCCACGCCCACCGCGCTCATCCCGTCGCCGACCGCCGACACCGCGAACGCGGGCAGCAGACGGCGCAGCGGCGGGCTCGCGAGGGCCGGGGCGACGGCGGCGCGACGTTCCGCGGCTAGCATGACTCTCCCTTCGTGGCGGGGCCGCTGCTTTGGCGGGGCCGCTGCTGACGACATCGGACCGCCGTGACCGCGGGAAGCCGGGACCAGGTCAGCCCCAGGCGCCCGCGACCTGGCGGGTGGTGGCGTTGAGCCGGTTGAACAGGTTGGTCAGCGCGATCATGAGCACGATCGCGGCCAGGCCCTTCTCGTCGTAGTGGTCGGCGGCGTCGTCCCAGACCTGGTCGGGCACCGGGTCGGGCCGGTCGGCCAGCCGGGTGGCCGCCTCAGCCAGCGCCAGCGCGGCCCGCTCGGCGTCGGTGAAGTACGGCGCCTCCCGCCAGGCCGCGACCGTGGCCAGCCGCTCCTCGGTCTCCCCCGCCTTGCGGGCGGACTTGACCCCGGAGTCCACGCAGGCGCTGCACCCGTTGATCTGGCTGGCCCGCAGGTGCACCAGATCCAGCGTGGCCGGGTCCACGCCGCCGGCGTGCACCGCCTTGAACATCGCCTGGAACGGCTCCATCGCGCCCAGGACCATGGCCGGGTTCTTCATCCGTGCTTCCATCTCTGCTCCTTCGTCGAGTTCCGCTAGGTACTAACTCCTAAGTTAGGAGTTAAAGTTCTGACTGTCAACCAGATAGTGCTAGGCTAGGAGCGTGAACCGGAGTTACGGCGACCAGTGCGGGGTCGCCCGCAGCCTCGATGTCATCGGCGAGCGGTGGGCGCTGCTGATCGTCCGCGAATTGCTGCTGGGACCCAAACGCTTCAACGACCTGCTGGCCGGCCTGCCCGGGGCCAGCCCGAACGTGATCAGCCAGCGACTGCGCGAGCTGGCCGCCGGCGGCGTCATCCGCCAGCGCGACCTGGGCCCCCCGGCCCGGGTACGCGTCTATGAGCTGACCGACTGGGGGCGCGAGCTCGAGCCGGTCGTCCTGCACCTCGGCGAGTGGGGAACCCGGGCCCCGCTCCCCGACGGCGCCCGGTGGGGACTGGACTCCCTCCTGCTCGCGCTCCAGGCGACCGCCGATCCGGCGGTCGTGAACGGCCGCTACGAGCTGCGGATCGGCACCGACGTCTTCACCGTGGACGGCACCTCCGGCTCGGTCCGGATGCGGCGCGGAACCGCCGACCGGCCCGGCGCGGTCCTCACCACCGACGCTGACACGCTCCACGCCGTGGCCCTCGGCATGCGTCCCATCGCCGAGGCGGCCGAGTCCGGCGACCTGCGCCTCGACGGTGATCCGCGGGCCATCGGCGGCCTCACCGGCCTGCTCCAGACGCTGACCGGCTCACCAGTACCGGGAAATGGCGCCGGATCGCATGGCGCGCCCGGATCGCATGGCGCGCCCGGCTAGCGGACGCCGGCGCCGATGGCGCGCGGCGACCGGGCCCGGGCCAGCCGCAGCACGTTCGCGATCACCTGGTGGCCGGCTCCGCCGGACGCGGTCAGGATCGACTCCGGGTGGAACTGCACCCCCCACCGCCCGGCGGCGTCGTCCTCGATCGCCATCACCACGCCGTCGGGGGTCACCGCCGTCACGCGGAACCCGCCGCGGACATCGCCCGGCACCGCGTGCAGCGAGTGATACCGCCCCGCGGTGAACTCTGGCGGCAGCCCGGCCAGCAACCCGCCGCCCGCGCCCGGATCCAGCACCCGCACCGTTCCCGGCTTGCCGTGCGCGGGCGAGGCGAGCAGGCCGAGACGGCCCCCCGCGTGCTCCACCATCGCCTGCAGCCCCAGGCACACGCCGAACACGGGGATCTGCCGATCATCCAGCGCGGTCAGCAGCGCGTCGCAGCCGAAGTCCGACGGCCGGCCCGGGCCCGGGGACAGCACCACCAGGCCGGGCCGGAACTCCTCCAGCCGCCCGGGATCGAACCCGGCCCGCAGCGTGGTCACCTCCGCGCCCGCCTCGCGGAAGTAGCCCGCCAGCGTGTGCACGAACGAGTCCTGGTGGTCGACCAGCAGCACCCGCATCCCGGCGCCGGCCCGGGCCGGGACCCCGGCCGCGGCGGTCCCGGGAGCGCCCGCGGCGGCCGGCCCCGGCCCGGCCAGGGTCTCCAGCAGCGCCCGGGCCTTGAGCTGGGTCTCGCGCTCCTCGGCCGCCGGGTCGGACTCGAACAGCAGAGTCGCGCCGGCCCGCACCGCCGCGATCCCGTCCCGGATGTGCGCGGTGCGCAGGGTGAGCCCGGTGCTCATCCCGCCGTCGAACCCGATCATCCCGACCGCGCCGCCGTACCAGCGCCGCGGCCCGTCCTCGTGGTCCTCGATGAACTGCATGGCCCAGGTCTTGGGCGCGCCGGTCACGGTCACCGCCCACATGTGGGTCAAGAACGCGTCCAGCGCGTCGAAGCCCGGCCGCAGCCGCCCCTCCACATGGTCGACGGTGTGGATCAGCCGGCTGTACAGCTCGATCTGGCGCCGGCCGATCACCTTGACGCTGCCCGGCTCGCAGACCCGGGACTTGTCGTTGCGGTCGACGTCCGTGCACATGGTCAGCTCCGACTCCTCCTTCGCCGACGTGAGCAGGGCCCGGATGTTCTCGGCGTCGGCCAGCGGGTCCGCGCCGCGGGCGATCGTGCCGGCGATCGGGCAGGTCTCCACCCGGTCCCCGGTCACCCGCACGTACATCTCCGGTGACGCGCCGACCAGGTACTCGCCCTCGCCGAGGTTGAGGAAGAACTCGTACGGCGCCGGGTTGCGCTGCCGCAGCCGCTCGAAGAACGCGGCCGGCGAGTCGCAGGCCCCGTGGAAAACGTGACTCGGCACCACCTCGAACAGGTCGCCGCGGGCGAAGCGCTCCCTGGCCTGCTCCACCACGCGCGCGTACGAGCCGGGGCGCGGATCCGGCGGAGCAGCCGTCACGCTCCGGCTCCCCCCGGCCGGGCCCGCCCCGGCAGGCGTCGTCCCCCCGGCCGCGCGCGGGGCCGGCTGGCCGCCATCGCGGGGCAGGCCCGCGGTCGTGGCGCCCCCGGTCTCGAAGTCGTAGCTGAAGCAGGTCGCGGTCTCCCGCTTGCGGTCCAGCACGTAGAGCCGGTCCGGCAGGTGCAGCACCAGGTCACGCTGGCCGGCCGGGCGCTCGTGCCGGAGCCGGACCGGCTCGAACTGGAACGCCAGGTCGTAGCCGAACGCCCCGTACAGGCCGAGGTGCGGATCCGGACCGGAGAAGGCCGCGATGATCTCGCGCACGGCCGAGAACACCGTGGGCCGGCGGCTGCGTTCCTCCTCGGTGAAGCGTCCGCCCGCCTCCGCGATCAGCACCTCCGCGCGGCCGGCGGCATCGTCCCCGGCCGTCTGGCCGGCCCGGCCCATGGCCGCCCGAACCGCCGGCAGCAGCACCAGGCCGCGCTGGTTCAGCGCGGTCGCGGTGACGCGGCGGCCGCGCGCGACCAGTTCGATGGCCGGGTCGATGTAGGCCATGTGCCAGCGGCTGTACCGGCCCGGGTACTCCATCCCGGAGCTGAGCACGCCGCCCCGGCGCGCCTCGACCGCCTGGGTCATCTCCGCCAGCAGGGCGGGGTCGAACGGCGCGGCCGTGCAGGTCACCAGGATCCCGCCGCCGGTTTCGAACTGTGTCACGTCCATGTCGGCACTCGCCTCGGTCATCGGGCCCGGCGCCGGCGGTGGAAACGACGAAGGCGACCGCCGGCTGCCGGGCGGTCGCCTTTTCCGGTAGGGCGCGAACCAGGAACCGCCTCAGGGGCGGTGCCACCAGCCTGCGGTGTGGTCCGGGCGCATGCGCCGAGCCTACCGGCGTCACGCCGCCGCGCGCCACCGCCCCGGCCACCTTGGGCCGGGAGCGGCGAACCCCGTGGTCAGGCCAGCGCGTAGACGACCGTCACCGCGACCTCGAGGGACTGGGTGCCCGTCCTCCGGCCGCGACCTGATGTGCTTGGCCAGATGATCCGATGCGAGCAGGTCGCCCGTCGTGCCCCCGATCCCCGAATTGATCTTGAAAGACCATTTATCACGCGCTCGAGTCAGTTGATCACCCAGTTTGGAATGATTTGTGCTCACCGAGGACGTGATAAGTGGAGATGATCATGACCCGGGGGCGGCGGGGGGGGCGGGGGAGGCGGAGGGAGGGAGGGAGGGAGGGAGGGAGGGAGGGAGGGAGGGAGGGAGGGAGGGAGGGAGGAGGGGGAGGGAGGGGGGGTTGGCGGTGGATGGCGGGGTGACCGGGGGGCGGGCCGACAGCGTCTCGAGCGCGATCCGGACCGCCTCGTCCAGCTGCGGGTCTCGGCCCGCGGCCTGGTCGTCGGGCGAGGGGATCACCTCGACGTCGGGGTCGATGCCGCGGTTCTCCACGCCCCAGCCGAAGCCGTCGATCCAGCCCGCGTAGCGCGGGGCAGTGATCTCGGTGCCGTCCACGAGCTGGTGCATCGGCACGTCGATACCGATCACGCCGCCCCAGGTCCGCGCCCCCACGACCGGCCCGAGGCCCAGAACCTTGATGGCCGCAGTCACAAAGTCGCCGTCCGAGCCGGCGAACTCGTCGGCCACGGCGACCACCGGGCCCCGGGGGGCGTCCCGGGGGTAGGTCACCGGCCGCAGACCGCGCGGCACGTCCCAGCCGATCACCCGGCGGGCCAGCTTCTCCACCACGAGCTCCGAGACGTGCCCGCCGCGGTTGCCCCGGACATCCACGATGAGCGCCCCGCAGGCCATTTCCGTGTGCAGGTCGCGGTGGAAGTCGGCCCATCCCTCGCTCATCATGTCCGGCACGTGCATGTAGCCGACCACGCCGCCGCTGAGCTCGCGCACGCGCTGCCGCCGCCCGGCCACCCAGTCCTGGTAGCGCAGCCGCCGCTCGTCCTTGAGCGTGACCACGACGACGCGGCGCGGCGGGCCGCCCTCGGCCGGGCCGATGGTCAGCTCGACCGGCTTGCCGGCCGCGCCGACCAGCAGCCGGCCGGGCTCGGTGCCATCCAGCGGCCGGCCGTCGATCGCGAGCAGCGTGTCGCCCGGGCTGACCTGCGCGCCGGGCGCGGCCAGCGGGGACCGGGCCCGGGGGTCGGAGGACTCGCCCGGCAGCACCCGGCCGACCGTCCACCGGCCGTCGCCGTCGCGGGCCAGGTCCACTCCGAGCTGGCCGACCAGCCCGCGGGCGGCGTCGTCGGCGCCCTGGTCGTCAGCGGCCGACCGGGTCGGGTAGACGTAGGCGTGCGAGGTGCCGAGCTCGCCGAGGACCTCCCAGAGCAGGTCGGCGAAGTCCCGGGGCCGGCGATCCGGTCCAGCAGCGGCCGGTAGGACTCCAGCACGCCGTCCCAGTCCACCCCGGCCAGACCGGGCACCCAGAAGTCGTGCCGGATGAACCGGCCCGCCTCGGCGTAGGCGTTGCGCCACTGGGCGGCGGGATCGGCCAGGAACCTGGCCCGGGACTTGTCCACGCTCACCCGGTCGGCCGGGTTGCCCGGGTCCGGCCTGCGGTCGGCCGGCACCACGCTGAACTTCCCGTGGTCGCCCACGACCAGCGCGCTGCCGTCCCCGCTGACCTCGAACCAGTCCAGCTCGTCGGCCAGCTCACTGATCCGCTGGGCCGCGAGATCGTAGTGCTCCAGGCTCGGCCGCGGCGCGTCGTCGCCCGGGTTCGCGCCGCCCTCGCCCAGGTTGCCCGACACCGGTTCCCTGAGCCAGGCGAGCCCGCCCTTGACCGCGCGCAGCGACGAATAGCGCGACTCGGCCACCGGCACCGCCACGACCCGCCCGGCCAGGCCCGCGGTGTCCACCGTCACCGGCGCGGCCACCCCCTCCCCTCGCCCTCGGCCGCGGCCGCGGTATCGCCGCCGGGCCGGCCCGGGGCGGCCGTGTCGCCGTCGTCGGCGCGGCCGCCGACCGGCCTCCCGCCGGGCAGCGGGCCGAACGGCGACGGGGTGGCCGCGGCCAGCGGCACCAGGTACGGGCGGCATCCGTACGGGAAGGACAGGTCGAAGACGTGCGCGTCATAGACGGGGTCGAAGCTACGGCGGGACAGGAACGCCAGGTACGTGCCGTCCGCCGTGAACGCCGGGTCGGTGTCGGTGAACCGCCCGTCGGTGACGTCCACGACCGTCCGGCCGGGGTCTGTGAGCCGGACCAGGCGCAGCCGCCGCAGCGACGCGGGGCCCGGATGCGACCAGGCCAGCCAGGCCGAGTCAGGCGACCAGGCCAGCCCGCTGACCTCACCGTTGTCGGACGAGGCCAGCTCGGACACCTCCCCCGACGCGGTGTCGACGATCAGCAGCCGGCCGTCACGGGCCGCGACCGCCAGCGCGCTGCCGTCCGGCGCGGCGGCCAGGTCGGCAACCCAGCCGATGGCTCCGGCCGCCAGCCGCCGCGGCGGGGCTCCGTTGGCCGTCCCGTCGCCCGGCGCTATCTCGATCGCGTCCGCGCCCTCGGCGTCGGTCACCCAGGCGACCAGGCCGGCCGGGCCGAGCACCCGGGGCAGCCGGGCCCGGACGCCGGGCACCACCGACAGGGCCCGGGCCGGCCCGTTGCGGTGCGTCAGCCAGTGCACGGTGCCGCGCACCTCGACCGCGCTGGCCTGGCCGGAATGGTCAACCGACAGCGCGCCGAGGTGGTCATCCGCGCTGACCAGCCGGGGGGCGCGCGCGGCGGGCGAGCCGAGGGTGAACTCCAGCCGCCGCGGCCCGGCCGCGTCCAGCCCGTCGAGCAGCCAGACGTCGCCCGCGCAGTGGTAGACGACCCGGCGGCCGTCGGTGCTGGCGTTGCGGGCGTACCAGCCGTCGTGATCGGTGTGCCGCCGCAGGTCGCTGCCGTCCGGCGCGCACGAGTAGACATTGCCCGTGCCCTCATGGTCGGACAGGAACGCCAGCCGGCCGCCGACCAGCATGGGGCTGGCGAGCTGGCCGGCCAGGCCGGCCAGGATCCGGGTGAACCCGGCGGCGTCCCCGGCCGGGCGCAGCCACAGCCGGCCGGCCGTCCCGCCCCGGTAACGCTTCCAGTACGCCGGCTCGCGGAGGGCGCTGGTCAGCAGCGCGACGCCGGCGGCCTCGACGGCCAGGTCCGTGACCAGGCCGAACGGCAGCGGCGCCCGGCCGGCCGCCGGGCCGGGGCCGGCCACCGGCAGCGCGTGGGCCTGGGTGAACTGGTAGAACGGCTGCCCCGCGGCGGTGACCGCCAGGACGTCGCCGTCCGGCGTCCAGCCGCAGACCCTGGTCCGGTCGTCGCCCCAGTAGCTGAGCCGGCGCCCGTTCCCGCCGTCGATGCCGGCCAGGTAGGCCTCGGGCGGCCCGTCCCGCCCGCTGGTCCAGGCGATCATCGCCCCGTCCCGCGAGATCCGCGGATGGCTGGCCGCCGCGTGGTCGGCGGTGACCCGCCAGGCCCGGCCGCCGTCCGCCGGGGCGAGCCACACGTCGTCCTCGGCGACGAAGGCGACGATGTCGTCGCGAACGTGCGGGAAACGGAGATATCCGGCTGACGTCACCGGCTCATCCTAGGGTGAGCCTAGAACTCCACCCATGCCCCGGCGCCCAGCGCCGCCGCCCTCCGGTAGGCCAGCGCGGCGGCGGCCAGATCCTCCACCGCCAGGCCCAGCGACTCGAACACAGTGATCTCGTCATCCCCGGCCCGGCCCGGCGCGCGCCCGGTCAGCAGCTCGCCGATCTCGGCCCGGATGTCGCCTGGCCCGACGGCGCCCTCCGCCTCTGCCATCAGGTAGTCGCCGGCCTCGCTGGTGACCGACTCGCGGCTGTCGGTGAACAGCACGGCGGCGGCCATGGTCTCGGTGTCGAGCTCGCGGGCCTGCGGCACGCACGCCCCGACCGCGTTGATGTGCACCCCCGGGGCCAGCCAGTGCCGGCGCAGCACGGGCTCAGCCGAGCTGGTCGCGGTCACCACGATCCCGGCCCCGGCCACCGCGTCGGCGGCCGAGTCGCAGGGCGCCACCACGACCGCGGTGCGCTCGCGCATCTGCGCGGCGAACCGGCGCGCCCGGGCCGGGTCCCGCCCGGCCACCCGGATCAGGGTCAGCGGCCGCAGCGCCGCGATGGCCAGCAGGTGGGACCGGGCCTGGACGCCGGTGCCGATGATGGCCAGCTCGGTCGCGTCGCGGCGGGCCAGCAGCTCGGTGGCGACGGCGGACACGGCAGCGGTGCGGATCTCGGTCACGGCTGACGCGTTGAGCAGGGCGAGCGGCTCGCCGGTGGCCGCGCTGGACAGCAGCACCACGCCCTGGTGGGAGTCCAGCCCGGCGGCCGGGTTTCCGGGAACGACGCAGATGGCCTTGAGGCCGTAGGCGGCCTCGTCGGCGGGCGCGGCCTGGTAGGCCGGCATCAGCGCCATCATCCCGGCCGCGCCGGGCGGCCGGATGATCGTCCGCAGCGGCTGGTACACCTGGCCGCGGGCGAGCGCCGCGAGCGCGCCCCGCATCGCGCCAGCGCACTCGGCGTAGCCCAGCACGCGGCGCACGTCGCCGGCGCCGAGGACGAGGAGTCTCATCGGCCAGCGTCAGGCTCTGGCGAGGGCGCCCGGGACCAACTGCCCGGTCACGGACCGCTGGCCGGCGGGTGCGCGGCATGGCCCGGCCGCGCGCCGTCCTGGGCGGCGGATGCGGCCGCGCGGGCCGGCGGAGCGTGCGGGGCGATCGCCAGCTCCTCCGGCCGGTGCGCGGGTACCGGCTTGCCAATGATCCGGTACACCGCCTCGCCGTCCACCGTCTCGTGCTCCAGCAGCAGAGCGACGAGCTGCTCGAGCTCGCTGCGGTGAGAGCGGATCAGCTCGACCGCGGTCTGCTCGGCCTCGCGCAGCAGCCGGGACACCTCGCCGTCGATGGTGGCCTGGGTGGTCTCGGCGAACGGCCGGCTGGACAGCCCGGCCCCGCCCCCGCCGAGGAACACCGAGCCGCCCTCGGGGTACCCCACCGGCCCCAGCGCGGGCGAGAGGCCGAACTCGCGGACCATCTTGGTCGCCAGGTCGGTCGCGCTGGCCAGGTCGTTGGCCGCGCCGGTCGAGCCCTGGCCGAACTCGACCAGCTCGGCGGCCCGGCCGCCGAGCCGCACCGCGAGGGAGTCGGTGAGGTAGTCCTCGCCGTACAGGTGCCGCTCGTCCAGCGGCAGCTGCTCGGTGACCCCGAGCGTCTGCCCGGCGGGCAGGATCGTGATCTTCGCCACCGGGTCGGCGTGCTCGGACAGCGCGGCGACGAGTGCGTGGCCGGATTCGTGGATCGCCACCGCGTTCTTCTCCTCCGGCAGCAGCACGTTGGAGCCCTCCCGGCGGCCGAGCAGGATCCGGTCCCTGGCCGCGTCGAAGTCGGCCGCGGTCAGCACCTCGCGGTTGTCCCGGACGGCGAAGATCGCGGCCTCGTTGACCAGGTTGGCCAGGTCCGCCCCGGAGAACCCGGGCGTCCCCCGGGCTACCACGTTCAGGTCCACGCTCGCATCCAGCTTCTTGCCCCGGCTGTGCACGGCCAGGATCGCGGCCCGCTCGCTCAGCGTCGGCAGCGGGATCGTGACCTGCCGGTCGAACCGGCCGGGCCGCAGCAGCGCCGGGTCCAGGATTTCCGGGCGGTTGGTCGCGCCCAGCACGACGATCCCCTGCGTCATGTCGAAGCCGTCCATCTCCGACAGCAGCTGGTTGAGGGTCTGCTCCCGCTCGTCGTTCGCCACCACGGCGCCGGTACCGGCCCGCCGCTGGCCGATGGCATCGATCTCGTCGATGAAGATGATCGCGGGCGCGCGCTTGCGCGCCTCGCTGAACAGGTCGCGGACCCGGGCCGCGCCGACGCCGACGAACATCTCCACGAAGCTGGAGCCGGTGACCGAGAAGAACGGCACCGACGCCTCGCCGGCCACGGCCCTGGCGATCAGGGTCTTGCCGGTGCCCGGCGGGCCGATCATCAGCACGCCGCGCGGGGCCATGGCCCCGGCCCGCTGGTAGCGCCCGGGGTTGCGGAGGAAATCGATCACCTCGCCGATCTCCTCCTTGACCCCGGTGTACCCGGCCACGTCGCTGAACTTGGTCTGCGGTCGCTCGGCGTCGAAAACCTGCGCACGCGACCGGCCGACGCCGAGCACGCCTTGCAGGCCGGCCGCCCCGGACCCGCGGGCCATCCGCCGGAACAGCCAGATCACGAAGATGATCGGCAGCAGCAGGAACAGGAAGTACAGCAGCACGCTGCCCACGCCCGAGCTCGGCGGCGTCGCGGTCACCGACTTCACCCCGTCCGCGGTCAGCTGCTGGCTGAGCTGCGACGTGGGCTGGCCGGGAATCACGGTCGTGTACGACGAGCCGTCGGTCAGTTCGCCGGTCGTGGTGGTGTTCGAGCCGCTGGAGCCGTTGCCGAAATCGACCGTCTTGATCTTGTGGGCGCCGGCGTCCGCGATGAACTGCGAGTAGGTCAGGCTGACCGGCTGGTTGACGTGTATGCCGGGCAGGAAGATCCACAGCAGCAGCGTCGCGAGGAGCGCGAGCGGCCACAGCCAATGCCGCCACGCTGGCGGGGGCGGGGGCGCCGTGCGAATGGGCTTGTCGCCGGGCGGCGGCGGATTCGGCTGCTTGCTCATAAGTCATTCTTACGCCAGCGACGAACCCGGATGGTAATGACCCCGGTCTCGCGCCTGCCGCCGGTTACGCCTTGGCCGCCGCGATCAGCTGCGTGAGCACCTGGTCCTGGGCCGCGAGATGCTTCTGGATCTCGATTGCCTCGGCCAGGACGGCCGCGGCGTCCTTGTACGTATCCTCGGCGCGCTTGTCTGATGCCTTCGCCTGCAGGTTCTGGCCGACGATGATGATGGGCAGCAGCACGAGCTGCAGGAAATTGCTGCTGATCCACGCGATGATCACGGTCAGGTTGTGGCTCGTGATCGCCGACGGCAGGCTGATCAGCGCGATGATCCCGAACACATAGCCGCACACCATGGTGCCGACCAGAGTGGTGATCACCAGGCCGATCTTGCCGTTGAGCCCCACCCGCCCGTCGTCCACCTTGGGCGGTGGAGGGGCGTGCTCGGACAGTCTGCGGGCGGTCCACGGGTGCATGCAGTGCTCGAAGATGACGTGGTCGTCGATTTCCACGGGTATGGACTCCTCGGGTCAGTGCGGGGTGATCAAAAGTATCCGGAATACGCTGGTCACACGGCTCGCCGGGACCGAAACTGGCGAGCCGCCGCTTGAGAGCCGGATCACGTCACCGCGCAGGAACGGGCAGCGCATTGGAACTCATGTTCATCGTCAACGGCGCCGAGCGACAGATAACGGCCGAGGAGGGCCGGAGCCTGCTGGAGGTGCTCCGCGAGGACCTGGGCGTGCTAGGCCCGAAGCTGGGCTGCGGCGAGGGCGTGTGCGGGGCCTGCACCGTGCTGGCCGGCCGGCGGGCGGTCACCGCGTGCACCACCCCCGCCGCGGACGTGGCGGGCCAGCGGATCACCACGGTCGAGGGGCTGGCCGAGGACGGGGTGCTGCACCCGGTCCAGCAGGCCTGGCTGGAGAACGGGGCGATGCAGTGCGGGTACTGCACGCCCGGGTGGCTGACCGCCGCCGCGGCGCTGCTCAACCGGGTCGCGCGCCCCGACGACACCAGGATCGCCGCCGAGCTGGCCGGGAACGTCTGCCGGTGCTGCACCTACCCGCGGATCCTGCGCGCCGTCCGCCGTGCCGCCGAGCTCATGGAGCACCCGGAACTGCTCGAGCCGGTGCCGGCGGCCGCGGCGCCGGGGGCGGCGGCCGTCACCGCCGCTGGCGGCCTGCCGTGGGATCAGACCAGGGAGGCGGCGGCGTTCTTCGAGCAGCTCCCGGACGGCCTGGTCACGGTCGTGGCCGAGGACTCCGGGCCCGGGCCGGCCGCGGGCCGCTGGGCCGCCCCGGACGACGCCTGGGTGCACGTGGGAGCGGACGGCGCGGTGACCGCCTTCACCGGGAAGGTCGAGGCCGGCCAGGGGACCCGCACGGCGCTCGGGCTGCTGGTCGCCGAGGAGCTCGCCGTGCCGCCGGCCTGCGTGCGGGTGGTGATGGGCAACACCGATGTCTCCCCCTTCGATCTGGGTACCTTCGGCAGCCGCTCGATGCCGTTCGCGGCGCCTCCGCTCCGCGCGGCGGCCGCCGCGGCGCGGGAGGTGCTGCGCGAGGCGGCGGCGGAGCGGTTCGGGCTGCCCGCCGCGGACCTGACCGTCTCCGGCGGGATCGTGGCCGGCCCGGACGGGGCGCCGAGCGCCGGCTACGGCCAGCTGCTGGCCGGTGTCCGGCGGGTCGAGAAGGTGCCGTCCGGCGAGCCGGTGACCCCGCCGCCCGCCTGGCGCTCGGCCGGCCGCCCGGCCCGGGCCGCCGGCGGCGCCGACGTCGTCACCGGGGCCAAGCGCTTCCCGGCCGACCTGCGGGCCGACGGCATGCGGCACGGCTGCGTGCTGCGGCCGCCCGCGTTCGGTGCCGTGCTGCGCCACGCCGACACGGCTCCGGCCGCGGCGCTGCCCGGGGTGAGCGTGGTCCGGGACGGGGATTTCATCGGGGTGGTGGCACCGAGCGCGGCGGGGGCGCGCCGCGCGGTGGCCGCGATCGACGCGGCCTGGGACCGCTCGCCGCAGCCCGGGCGCGACGAGCTGGCCGCCTACCTGCGGGCGCACCCGGTCGACGGCGAGGGGTTCAGCGCCCGGTTCTCACGCGAGGAAGGCGACGTCGACGCGGCCCTGGCCGCCGGACCGGTGCGCCTGACCGCGCACTACACGGCGGCCTACATCGCCCACGTGCCGCTGGAGCCGAGATCCGCCGTGGCCGCCTGGCGGGACGGCGAGCTCACCGTCTGGACCGGCACCTCCACGCCGTTCCGGGCCCGGCGGGAACTGGCCGAGGCGCTCGGCCTGCCCGAGCCCCGGGTACACGTCATCGTGCCCGACTACGGCGGGGGCTTCGGCGGCAAGCACGGCAGCGTGGTCGCGGCCGAGGCGGCCCGGCTCTCGCGGGCGGCCGGCCGGCCGGTCAAGGTCCAGTGGAACCGCCACGAGGAGTTCCACTGGGGCTACCTGCGCCCGGCGGCGCTCATCGACCTCGCGGGCAGCGCGGACGCCTCCGGCGCGCTGACCGGCTGGTCGCACCGGAACGTCAACTCGGGAGCGGTCGGGATCGGAAGCCCGTACACGGTGGCGCACCAGCGGATCGTGTACCAGCCCGCGGCGTCGCCACTGCCGCAGGGGTCCTACCGCGCGCTGGCCGCGACCGCGAACCACTTCGCCCGGGAGTCGTTCATGGACGAGCTGGCCCACCGGACCGGCGCCGACCCGCTGGAGTTCCGGCTGCGGCACCTGGCCGACGGCCGGCTCGCGGACGTGTTCCGCGCGGCCGCCGACCGGATCGGCTGGCCGGCGCCGCCGGGCGGCCCGGCCGGGGCGGGCCTGGGGATCGCCGGCGGGATCGAGAAGGGCGGCCGGGTCGCGACCGCGGCCGCGGTGCGGGTGGACGGCGACGGCACGCTGCACGTGGACCGGCTGGTCACCGCGTTCGACTGCGGCGCGGTCGTCAACCCGGACAACCTGGCCAACCAGATCGAGGGAGCCGCGATGATGGGCCTGGGCGGCGCGCTGTTCGAGGAGATCGACTTCGCCGACGGGCAGATCCGCAACGCCTCGCTGGCCCAGTACCGGGTGCCGCGGCTGCCCGACCTGCCCCGGATCGACGTGGTGCTGGTGGACCGGCCGGACCAGCCCTCGGCGGGCGGCGGGGAGACCCCGATCGTCGCGGTGGCGCCCGCCATCGGCAACGCCATCTTCCGCGCCTGCGGGATCCGGCGCCGCGCCATGCCGCTCGCCCCGCGGGGCGTGGTGGCGCGGTAGCCGGCTGCCGGTCAGTAGTAATGGGGAAACCGGGCCCAGTCCGGGTCGCGCTTCTCCAGGAACGCGTCCCGGCCCTCGACGGCCTCGTCGGTCATGTAGGCCAGCCGGGTCGCCTCGGCCGCGAAGACCTGCTGGCCGACCAGCCCGTCGTCGATGAGGTTGAACGCGTACTTCAGCATGCGCTGGGAGGTGGGGCTCTTGGCGTTGATCCGGGCCGCCCACTCGCGCGCGGTGGGCTCCAGGTCCGCGTGCGGCACCACGGCGTTGACCATGCCCATCCGGTGCGCGGCCTCGGCGTCGTAGACGGAGCCGAGGAAGAAGATCTCGCGCGCGAACTTCTGGCCCACCTGGCGGGCCAGGTAGGCCGAGCCGAAGCCGCCGTCGAAGCTGCCCACGTCCGCGTCGGTCTGCTTGAACCGCGCGTGCTCGCGGCTGGCCAGCGTGAGGTCGCAGACCACGTGCAGGCTGTGCCCGCCGCCGGCGGCCCAGCCCGGCACCACGCAGATCACCACCTTCGGCATGAACCGGATCAGCCGGTGCACCTCCATGATGTGCAGCCGCCCGCTGCGGGCCGGGTCGATGGTCTCCGCCGTCTCCCCCTCGGCATAGCGGTACCCGTCGCGGCCGCGGATGCGCTGATCACCGCCGGAGCAGAACGCCCAGCCGCCATCGCGGGGGGACGGGCCGTTGCCGGTGAGCAGGACGCAGCCCACGTCGGCGGACATCCGGGCGTGGTCGAGCGCACGGTACAGCTCGTCGACGGTGTGCGGCCGGAACGCGTTCCTGACCTCGGGCCGGTCGAAGGCGATCCGGACCGTGCCCGCGGCGACTCCGCGGTGGTAGGTGATGTCGGTGAAGGCAAAGCCATCGACGGGACGCCACTGCTCGGGTTCGAAGATCTCAGAGACCATGACCACGATTGTGGCCGACCTGGCCGGGCGCGCCGGCGCGGGCCGTCCTCGTAGGCTCGGATGCGTGCAGACCCTGACGTTCCTCTTCACCGACATCGAGGGGTCGACGACGCTGCTGCGCCGGGCGGGAGAGGATGCCTACGCGACGGTGCTCGACGAGCACCACGAGCTCATCCGGTCGGCGCTGGCCGCTCACGGCGGCACCGAGCTGACCATGATGGGAGACGGCTTCTTCGCGGCCTTTACCTCGCCGCGCGAGTGCGTGGCGGCGGCGCTGGCGATGCAGCAGGCGCTCGGGGCGCACGCCTGGCCGGGCGGCGAGCAGATCAAGGTGCGGATGGGCGTGCACACCGGTGAAGCCGAGCCGACCCCGGCCGGCCCGGTCGGCCTGGACGTGCATCGCGCCGCCCGGATCGGGGCGGTGGCGCACGGCGGCCAGGTCCTGCTGTCGGAGACGACCGCGGCCCTGGTCCAGGATTCGCTCCCGGACGGCGCCGCGCTCACCGATCTCGGCGTCCACCGGCTCAAGGACCTGGGGCGGCCCGAGCGGATCTTCCAGCTCACCGCCCCGGGACTGCGGGCCGGCTTCCCGCCGCTGCGCTCGCTCGGCAACCCGGCGCTGCTGAACAACCTGCCGACCGAGCTGTCGACGTTCATCGGCCGCGACCGCGAGCTCAAGGACCTCCGCTCCCTGGTCGCGTCCTCGCGGCTGGCCACGCTGACCGGGGCCGGCGGCTCCGGCAAGACCCGGCTCGCCCTGCAGGCCGCGGCGGAACTGCTCGACGGGGCCGGGGACGGCGTCTGGCTGGTCGAGCTCGCGGCTGTCACCGACCCCGGCTCGGTGCCCGCCGCCATCGCCGCCGTCCTCGGAGTCGCCGCCCAGCCCGGCCGCCCGGTCCTCGACACCCTGGCCGATGCGCTCGTGCCTCAGCGCCCGCTGATCGTCCTGGACAACTGCGAGCACCTGATCGACGCCTGCGCCAAGACGGCGGACACCATCCTGCGTCGCTGCCCCCGGGTGCACCTGCTGGTCACCAGCCGCGAGCCGCTCGGGATCAGCGGCGAGGCGCTCTACCGGGTGCCTTCCATGTCGCTGCCCGCGGACGAC
Source organism: uncultured Actinomycetota bacterium (assembly GCA_963749145.1). GTDB lineage: Bacteria > Actinomycetota > Actinomycetes > Streptosporangiales > Streptosporangiaceae > JASHPR01. The sequence goes on from CAVVLN010000001.1 coordinate 1,122,692, forward strand.
GACGCCGGCTCCGCGCCACCGCAGCCGTCTGACGCGGTGGCGCTGTTCGTCGACCGCGCCCGCACGCAGGGCGTCGATCTCACCGTCGACGCGCACACCGGCCCGCTCATCGCCTCGGTCTGCCGGCGGCTCGACGGGATGCCGCTGGCCATCGAGCTCGCCGCGGCGCGGCTGCGCGTCCTCGCACTCCCGGACCTGCGTGACCGGCTTGACCAGCGGTTCCGGCTGCTCACCCAGGGGAGCCGCGCCGCCCTGCCGCGGCAGCAGACCCTGCTGGCCACGGTCGACTGGTCGTACTCGCTGCTCACCACGGCCGAGCAACGGCTGCTCGCCCGCCTCTGCGTGTTCCCGGAGAGCTTCGACCTGGCCGCCGCCGAGGCCGTCGGCGGCTTCGGCGGCTTCGAGCCGTCCGACGTCGTCGGCCTGCTGGGCTCGCTGGTCAACAAGAGCCTGGTGCTCACCGAGCGCAGCCCGGTGAGCCTTCGCTACCGGCTGCTCGAGACGATCCGCCAGTTCGCCGCCGAGCGGCTGGCCGAGGCGGGCGAAGACGAGGCGGCCGCGGCCAGCGCGGCCCACTGCGAGCACTTCGTGTCGGTCGCGGAGACCGCGGCCGGCCACCTGACCGGCCCTGACCAGGGCAGCTGGTACGCGCGGCTGGACGCCGACCGGGCCAGCCTGTGGCGGGCCGCCGAATATGCGGCGAGCGCGCCGGACGGCACCCGCCAGCTGCTGCGCCTGGGCGCCGCGCTGCGCCGCTACTGGACCTCGCGATCGACGAGCGAGGCCGCGGCCGGCCTGCTCAGGCCGGTGCTGGCGCGGCCCGAGGCCCGGTCCGACCTGAGGCTGTTCGTCGCCGCCGCGATGAGCACCTTGGACGCGACGACCGCCGCCGGGGTCGCGGCCGCGCTCGGGTTCGGCCAGGAAGTCATCGGGCTGGCCCGGCAGGCCGGCGAGCCGGGCCTGCTGATCGAGGCGCTCGCCGGGCTCGCCGGCATGTACTACTTCGCCGGCGAACCGGGGCGGGGGATCCCGCTCGGGGCCGAAGCGGTCGCGCTGGCCCGCCAGACCGGTGACGACGTCCTGCTGGGCACCAGCATCATGGGACACGCGATGTGCCTGGGCCTCACTGACCCGGACGAGGCCGAGCGACTGTACGCCGAGGCCATCGCGGGCACGCTGCGGTCCGGCGACCGCCTGACCGCCTACCTGCTGCACAACAACGCGGGTGTCCTCGCGATCCGGGCCGGCGACTTCGCCGCGGCCCGGGCGCACCTGCAGGAGGCGGCAGCGGCCAGCGCCGAGATCCGCGAGGAGAATCACGTCGTGCCGGTCAACCTGGGCTGGGTGCTGCGTCACGAGCAGGATGCGCCGGCCGCGCGGGCCATGTTCGAGGACGGGCTGCGGATGAGCCGCCGGCTCGGGGACAGGTACGGCCTCAGCTACTGCAGCCTGGGCCTGGCCTGCACCGCCGCCGACCTGGGCGACTGGCGCCGGGCCGCGGAGCTGCACGGGGCCGCGCAGGCCTTCTGCGACCGGCTGGGGGGACCGTGGCAGGATCCGGAGGGCCGGTTCCGGCAGGAGAGCATCGAGGCGATCCGGGCGCGGCTGGGCCCCGCCGGGTTCGACGCCGCCTACGCCCGGGGCGCCGCGCTGAGCTTCGACGACGCCGTCGCGCTCGCCCTGGGCGCGGCGACCGCGGCGCCGGGCTGACCGCCGGGCGCCCGTCCCCCGCCGCAAACCCGCGGCCGCGACTGGCTCAGGCCGCGGATCCCCCGGCCGCCAGGCGCATCAGGTCGGTGTCGAGGTCGACGCCCGCCCCGGCGTCGCCGGCGCTGCCGTACTCGTGCTGGTAGCTCTCCCAGGACGCGTGCCTGATCTGGCTGGCGAAGCCGCTTTCCATCAGCAGCACGAGCTCCACCGCGGCCCGGTCGATGCGCTGGTTCAGGGCCGGGTCGCCCCAGTCTTCGGGCGCGGCGAACAGCGACGTCGGGATGGTCAGCGCGCGCAGGTAGGCGAACATGGACCGCATCTGATCGTCCACGACCAGCGCGTGCCGCGCCGTCCCGGCCGTAGCGGCCAGCACGACCGGCTTGGCGATGATCAGGTCGTCGTCCAGGATGTCAAAGAACGAGGTGAACAGGCCGCTGGGGCCGGCCTTGTACACGGGCGTGCTGGCGATGATCCCGTCGGCTTCGCCGAGGGCCGTGATGGCCGCCTGCAGTCTCGGCACGATCAGCTGCGATACCAGGGCGGTGGAGACGTCGGCCGAGATCTCGCGGAGCTCGATGACGCTCGAGGTCACCGTCCGGCCGTGACAGGCCGCCAGCTCGCTGGTGCGGTCGGCGACCCGGTCGGCCAGCAGCCTGGTCGAGGAGGGATCGCTGGTTCCGGCGCTGATGATCACCAGCCGGAATGGCTCGTGCTCGGGGCTGCTCATCGGGCGCTTCCTCCTCGCCTGTCGTTGGTGGCGCCGGCCGCGGCGGCCTGGCGAGCCCGTCCGGCATCACAGCTCCGGGTACTCGGGCCGGGCCTGAGCAGCGGTGTCCTGATAGGGAGACCCGCCGGTGACATTGTCGCCGCGGTTGGCGTTCGGGCGCGGCTGACGCGGCGCCTCGTCCCCGTACTTGGCCCGGACCAGGCTGGCGTGGGTCGGGGCCGGCGGCGTCTGCGGGTCCTGCCGGGCCGCGATCTCCCGGCGCAGCGCCGGCACTACTTCCCCGCCGAGCAGGTCAAGCTGGTCCAGCACCTTCTTCAGCGGCAGGCCCGCGTGGTCCATCAGGAACAGCTGCCGCTGATAGTCGCCGAAGTGCTCGCGGAACGTCAGCGTCTTGTCGACGACCTCGGCCGGGCTGCCCACCGACAACGGCGTCAGGTCCATGAATTCCTCCATCGACGGACCGTGCCCGTACACCGGCGCCTCGTTGAAGTAGGGCCTGAACTCCCGCTTGGCATCCTGCGAGTTCTTGGCGATGTAGGCCTGCCCGCCCAGCCCGACGATGGCCTGCTGCTCGGTGCCGTGGCCGTAGTAGGCGTAGCGCTGCCGGTAGAACCCGATGAGGCGGACGTAGTGCTCCTTGGGCCAGAAGATGTTGTTGGCGAAGAAGCCGTCGCCGTAGTACGCGGCCTGCTCGGCGATCTCCGGCGTGCGGATCGAGCCGTGCCACACGAACGGCGGGACGTCGTCCAGCGGCCGCGGGATCGAGGTAAAGCCCTGCAGCGGGGTGCGGAACTTGCCCTTCCAGTCCACGACGTCCTCGCGCCACAGCCGGTGCAGCAGGTTGTAGTTCTCCAGGGCCAGCGGCAGGCTCTGCCGGATGTCCTGGCCGAACCACGGATACACCGGGGCCGTGTTGCCGCGGCCCAGCATCAGGTCCATCCGGCCCTTCGACAGGTGCTGCAGCATCGCGTACTCCTCGGCGATGCGCACCGGGTCGTTGGTCGTGATCAGCGTCGTCGCCGTGGACACGATCAGCCGCTCGGTCGTCGCGGCGATGAACGCCAGCAGGGTGGTCGGCGCGGAGGAGAAGAACGGCGGGTTATGGTGCTCGCCGATCGCGAACACGTCCAGCCCCACCTCCTCGGCCTTCTGGGCGATCGCCGCGATCGCGCCGATCCGCTCCGCCTCGCTCGGCGTCTCCCCCGACACCGGATCCCGGGTGATATCGCTGACCGAGAAGATCCCGAATTGCATGACATGCCTCCCGCGCTCGGGCGCCGTCCGGCGGGCCGGCGCTCGCCTTCCGGGCCATCGCCAAAATTATCTGCGCTGGCATGCCTCGCTGGCGCCGGGGCTGACGGCGGGCCCGGTGGGACTGGCCGCGGTGACATTACGGCTGGCCCGGGCCCGGGTCGCCGCCGCGGCCCAGGGCCGGCGGTGACTACCGCACGTCGAGGCCGGTGGCCGCCCGCCCGATGATCATGCGCTGGATCTCCGATGTTCCCTCGAAGATGGTGAAGATCTTGGCGTCGCGGTGCCACCGCTCGACCGGGTACTCGCGGGTGTAGCCGTAGCCGCCGAGGATCTGGATCGCCTGCTCGGTGACCCGCACCGCGGTCTCCCCCGCGACCAGCTTGGCCATCGACCCCTCCGCGTGCTCGAACGGCTTGCGCTGGCGGGCCATCCACGCCGCCCGCCAGGTCAGCAGCCGGGCCGCGTCGATGGCGGCGGCCATGTCCGCGAGCATGAACGAGATCGCCTGGGTCTGCCCGATCGGCCGGCCGAACTGGACCCGGCCGACCGAGTAGTCCCGCGCGTACTCGTAGGCCGCCCTGGCCACCCCGACGGCCATCGCGGCGACCGCGGGCCGGGTGGCCTCGAAGGTCTTCATCGCCGCCTGGCCGCGGCTGCTGCCGCCCTCCCGGACCTTGGCCAGCCTGGTGTCGAGCCGCTCCTTCCCGCCGACCAGGCAGCGGCCCGGCACGCGCACGTCGTCGAGGACCACCTCGGCGGTGTGCGAGGCCCGGATCCCGTGCTTGCGGAACTTCTGGCCCTGGGACAGGCCGGGTGTGCCCGGCGGGACGATGAACGTGGCCTGGCCGCGGCTGCCCAGCGCCGGGTCCACCGAGGCCACCACGACGTGGACGTCCGCGATGCCGCCGTTGGTGACCCAGGACTTGGTGCCGTTCAGCACCCACTCGTCGCTGGCCTGCTGGTAGACGGCCCTGGTCCGGATCGCCGCGACGTCGCTGCCGGCGTCGGGCTCGGACGCGCAGAACGCGCCGAGCTTGACGTCGTCGGCGTCACCGAACATCGGCGGCAGCCACTCGGCCATCTGCTCCTGCGTCCCGTGGCCGCTCACCGCCGCCGCGGCCAGGCCGGTGCCGACGATCGACAGGGCGATCCCCGCATCGCCCCAGAACAGTTCCTCCCAGGCCACCGGGATGCCCAGGCCGCTCGGCTCGAGCCACTGCTGGGCGAAGAAGTCCAGCGAGTACAGCCCGATCTTCGATGCCTGCTGCAGGATGGGCCACGGCGTCTCCTCGCGCTCATCCCACTCCGATCCCGCGGGCCTGATGACGGTCTCGGCGAACTCGTGCACCCAGTCGCGCATCTCGCGCAGGTCAGAACTCAGATCCAGGCAAAAGCCGGTGCCCGCGTCGTGATCGCTGCTCATTGCGCTCCTCGCTGCTCCAAGTTACTCAAGAGTAACAGACACCAGCGCCGGCCGCACCCGCCGGCCGGGTCACCGCTTATGCTGACCCGACCAGGGTCCGCCCGCGTTCGAGGGAGCCGCGCCGCCATGGACTACGGCAGCTACGATTGCCTGCTCTTCGAGCGGCGCGAGCACGGCGTGCTCCTGGTCACGATGAACCGGCCGGAGAAGTACAACGCGGCCGACGAGGCCATGCACGGCCAGCTGGCCCGGGTGTGGACGGACATCGCGCGCGACGAACAGACCCGGGCGGTCGTGATCACCGGGGCGGGCAAGGCGTTCTCGGCCGGCGGCGACCTGGCCATGGTGGCTCGCCAGATCGGCGACTACGGCCGGGTGACCAGCATGCTCAGCGAGATGAGCGACCTGGTCTACAACATGGTCAACTGCCCGCAGCCGATCGTGTCGGCGATCAACGGGGTGGCCGTGGGGGCCGGCCTGGTCGTGGCGCTGCTGGCGGACATCAGCATCTGCGCGCAGGAGGCCCGGCTCGGCGACGGCCACGTCCGGCTCGGCGTCGCGGCCGGCGACCACGCGGCGATCATCTGGCCGCTGCTGTGCGGCATGGCCCGGGCCCGGTACTACCTGCTCACCGGCGAGATGGTCACCGGCACCGAGGCGGAGCGGATCGGCCTGGTCAGCAAGGCGCTGCCGCGGGCGCAGGTGCTGGACGAGGCGCTCCGCGTGGCGGCGGGCCTGGCCGCCGGCCCGCAGCTCGCCATCCGGCTGACCAAGCGGGCGCTGAACAGCTGGCTGAAGACCGCCGGGCCGATCTTCGACCAGTCCGCCGCCTACGAGATGCTCACGTTCATGGGCGAGGACGTCAAGGAGGGCACGGCGGCCCTGATCGAGAAGCGGCCGCCGGCCTTCCCCTGACCGGCGGGCGGCTCACTCGTTCTCGTGGCGTTCGAGGAAGGCGAACACGTCGGCCTCGTCGACCCCGGGGAAGTTGCCGGTCGGCAGCGCCGACAGCACGTGCGAGTGCGCCCGCGCCGACGGCCACGCCCGGCCCTCCCAGCGCGCCGCCAGCCCGGCCGGCGGACGCTGGCAGCACTCCCCGTCCGGGCAGGCCGAGGTGAGGCGGCGGAGGGTCTCCCGGCCGCGGAACCAGCGCGAGTGCTCGTAGGGCACGCCCAGGGTGATCGCGAACCCCTGCTCCCGGGTCTGGTCCACGAACGCCGCGCACCAGTAGGTGCCGGACGGGGTATCGGAGTACTGGTAGTGCGGGCTGAACCGGTCCTCGGCCGCGAACACCTGCCGGCCCGACCACTGCCGGCACATCCGCTGGCCCTCGATCGCGCCCGTGGCGTCGGCCGGGAACACCACCCCGTCGTTCTCGTAGGCCTTGTAGATGATGCCGCCCTCGTCGTTCTTGACGAAGTGGCAGGGCAGGCCGAGGTGGTGGGTGGCCAGGTTGGTGAACCGGTGCGCGGCCATCTCGTAGGAGACCGAGAACACATCCCGCAGGTCCTCCACGGACAGGCTGCGGGCCTGCGCGGCTTCCCGCAGGAACGCCGTGGCCTGCTTCTCGGGCACCAGCACCGCGGCGGCGAAGTAGTTGGCCTCCACCCGCTGCCGCAGGAAGTCGGCGAAGTCCGTCGGGGCGCGGTGCCCGAGGACGAAATGGCCGAGGGTCTGCAGCAGGATCGTCCGCGGCGTGTGCATGCCCATGGACTCCTGCTTCAGGTAGATCCTCCGGTTGCGCAGGTCGGTCACGGACCGCACGGTGCGCGGCAGGTCCCGCACGTACCGCACGGCGAAGCCGTGGTGACTCACCACCGCCAGCAGCATGCCCTGGGAGAGCGCCCCGCCGCCATAGCTCACGGTGGCCAGCGCCGCGGCCGCCTCCTGCTCGATCTCCGGGAAGTAGTTGCCGCGCTCGCGCATCATCGCCCGCAGGTCCGCGTTGGCCGCGCGGGCCTCCTCCGGGGTCGCGGTCGGCTTGGCCCGCTGCTTGCGCAACTCGGCGTGCAGCGCGACCAGGTGCTCGATCACGTCGCTCGGCACCCGCGCGCCGACGCGCAGGTGCGGCAGGCCCAGGTCCCGGTAGGCGGGGTCGCGCTGCGCTTGCTCCAGGGCGATCTCCAGCTGGGCCCGCCGGCTGGGCGGCTGGCGGCGCAGCAGTTCGGCGGCCGGCACCGACAGCGCGCCCGCCAGCGCCTCGATCAGCGACAGCTTGGGCTCGCGGCGCCCGTTCTCGATCATCGACAGCACCGACGGAGCGCGGCCGACCCGCGCGCCGAGCTCGGCCAGGGTCAGCCCCCTGGCCCGGCGGGCATGCCGGAGCCGCTGCCCGAACACTCCGAGATCCAAGGCCTTTTCGGTGAAGGAATCTGAATCTTCTTCCGTGAAGACTGCCACATCTTCACTATAAACGAAATCTCGTTAAAGTTAAGGACCTTGGGCCCTAGTCCGGAAGGACCTTGGTGACGGACGCTGGCGATAGTGGGCCCGGGGTGTGTCATGACCCGGGACGGCCTAACAGGAGGTGTCCGGTGAGCGACCAGGCAGCGACCTTGCAGCAGGAATGGGCGACTGACCCGCGCTGGGCTGATGTGAAGCGCACGTACTCGGCGGCCGACGTGGTGCGGCTGCGCGGGTCGGTGCAGGAGGAACACACGCTGGCCCGGATGGGCGCCGAGCGCCTGTGGGCGATGCTGCACGAGGACGGCTACGTGGCCACCCTCGGCGCGCTGACCGGCAACCAGGCCGTACAGCAGGTCAAGGCCGGCCTGCGGGCCATCTACCTGTCCGGCTGGCAGGTGGCGGCCGACGCCAACCTGGCCGGCCAGACCTACCCCGACCAGAGCCTGTACCCGGTCAACTCGGTGCCGCAGGTGGTCCGGCGGATCAACAACGCGCTGCTGCGGGCCGACCAGATTTCCTGGGCCGAGGCGGGCGGCAGCGGGCCGGTGCCCAACTGGCTGGCGCCGATCGTGGCCGACGCCGAGGCCGGCTTCGGCGGCGTGCTGAACGCGTTTGAGCTGATGAAGGCGATGATCGCGGCCGGGGCGGCCGGCGTGCACTGGGAGGACCAGCTGGCCTCCGAAAAGAAGTGCGGCCACCTTGGCGGCAAGGTCCTGATCCCGACCGCTCAGCACATCCGCACGCTGAACGCGGCCCGGCTCGCCGCGGACGTGTGCGGCACCCGCTCGCTGATCGTGGCCCGTACCGACGCCCAGTCGGCGAACCTGATCACCAGCGACGTCGACGAGCGCGACCAGCGTTTCGTCACCGGCGAGCGGACCGCGGAGGGCTTCTACCACGTCCACGGCGGGATGGAGGCCTGCGTCGCGCGCGGCCTGGCCTACGCGCCGTACTCCGACTTGCTCTGGATGGAGACCTCGACCCCGGACCTCGACGTGGCCAGGGAGTTCGCCGAGGCGATCAAGGACGTCTACCCGGACCAGATGCTCGCCTACAACTGCTCCCCGTCGTTCAACTGGCGGGCGCACCTGGACGAGGGCACGATCGAGAAGTTCCAGCGCGAGCTGGGCGACATGGGGTACAAGTTCCAGTTCATCACGCTGGCCGGCTTCCACGCGCTGAACCACTCGATGTTCAGCCTGGCCCGCGACTACGCCGAGGAGGGCATGCCCGCCTACGTCCGGCTCCAGGACGCCGAGTTCGGGGCCGAGGCGGACGGGTACACCGCCACGAGGCACCAGCGCGAGGTCGGCACCGGCTACTTCGACCTGGTGAACTCCGCGATCACCCCGCAGTCCGCGACCACCGCGCTGGCCGGCTCGACCGAGAGCGAGCAGTTCGCGGCGGCGCACTAGCCGAGCCCGCGGGTGCCGGCGGCCCGGGGTGGCACCCCGGGGTCGGCACCCGCTTCTCATTTCCCGGCTACCGCATGAGCCCGATCTCGCTGGGCTCGCCGGCGTAGTCGTCCTCGGCGTACCGGCGCCGCCACCGGGACGGGACGAAGAGCGGGACGATCATCATCGCGCCGGCCAGGGCCAGTACCCCCGTGGTCAGCATGCTGGCGAAGCCGGCCGCGAACGCGTGTCCGCGCAGCGGGATCAGCCGGGTGGCCCGGCTGGTGCTGACCACGAGCAGGGCCGACCAGGCCAGCAGCACCAGGCCGGGCAGCCCGGCGCCGAGCGGCGAGATGCCCGGCACGGCGACCAGGATCCCCAGCAGCAGGCCGACCGCGAGCACGGCGGCGAGCGCGATGATGCCGTGCGTGCTGGTCAGGCTCAGGCCGCTGGCGTGCAGAGCGGTAATCTTGGCAACCCCCAGCCGGCCCCGGCGAACAGCGCCGCGCCCGTCACCACGCCCAGGACGACCCCGAACACGTGCCGCATGCCACTACCCTTCGGCCGACTGCTTCTTCCGAAGAACCCTGGCTCCCTGGCACCTACTTCACCCGCGCGGGCCGCGACCCGGCCAGCCGCACCCGCAGCCGGTTGACCGGCTCGAGGACGTTGTACAGCACGTAGGCGTTCCGCTCCACCAACCGGAACTTTACTCCCCGCGCCCCGGGCGGGTGCCGGTAGCCGGGGGGGCGGTACCGCACGAAGTCCTCGTGCATGTGCTCGAAGAACCCCCGTCGCGCTGCGCGCGGGACCAGGCCGGTCCGCCGCGGGAGCAGCCCGGCGCGCCGGGCCCGCCCGGCCCGCGGCGCCGGCCCTCGCCCGCCCAGGACGGTGGTGTAGTGCCAGATCGCCCGTTCGAACACCGCCGCGCTGACCGCGCCGGGCGGCGCCGGGTCGGCCGCGGCCATCAGGGCGAACACCGTCTCGTAGGAGCGGAAGATCGCCAGCTGCGCGCGGCTGGCCGTGCCCAGCAGCGATCCCGGCCGGGCCTGCCGGTAGCGGTAGCAGACCCGGGGCAGCGCGCTGATCCGTTCCGCCCGCAGCAGCACCGCGCAGGTGAACGGCACGTCCTCGTGAATCCCGCCTCCGAACCGCGCGCCGGCGCCGGCCAGGAAACCGCGGCGGACCACCTTGCTCCACGAGGTCATCGTGAGGTGGATCATCTGCGGCTGCCCGGCCAGGGTGAACACTCCCCTCGGCGCGGCGCCGAGCAGACCCCGGCCCGGACTCGGGGCCGCCCGCCCGCCCGGGCCGAACTCCTCGTAGTCGATCAGGAGCACGTCGGGGCGGTCGCGCTCCAGCCGGGCCGCGACCGCGGCCAGCGCGCCGGGCGCGAGCTGGTCGTCGGCGTCGACGAACCAGGCATAGTCGCCGGTGGCCAGCTCCAGGCCCGCGTTGCGCGCGGGGCCGGGTCCCGCGTTCCGGGCCAGGTGCACCACCCGCAGCCGCGGGTCCTGCTCGGCCCGGGCGTCGAGGATCCCGGCGCAGCCGTCCGGCGAGGCATCGTCGACGGCGATCACCTCCAGGCGGGCCGGGGCCGCGTCCAGGATCGAGTCGAGGCAGTCACTGAGGTACTCCTCCACCGCGTACACCGGGAGGATCACGCTGATCGTCGGATGCGCTGGCATGCGGTCCCGCGCCTGGATGCCGGGGTGCGGTGGCGGGGCGGTCAGGGCAGCGGGTCTGGATGCCGGGCCTCTTGCAGGCCGCCGCCGGACACCGGCGCGGCGCCGGGCCCCGCCGCCGCGGGCCGCTGCGCGCTGGGCCGGCTCATCTTCGACGGCCACCAGTTCCACCGGCCGAGCAGCACCACCGTGGAGGGCACCAGCAGCGTGCGGACCAGGAAGGTGTCCATCAGGATGCCCAGCGCCAGGCCGACGGCGATATCCCGGAACTGGCTGCCGCCCGCGCCGCTGCCCGCCACGATCCCGAACACGACGAACGTGCCGGCCAGCACCAGCCCGGCCGAGGTAATCGTGGTTCCGGTGGCGCCCAGTGCGCGAGTGACCGCGTCTCGTAGCCGGATACGCTGTGCCTCCTCCCGGATCCGGGTCATCATCAGGATGTTGTAATCCTCGCCGAGCGCCAGCAGGAAGATGAACATCAGGAACGGCATGAAGAACACCAGGCCGCCGCTGTGCCCGATCTCGACGAACAACAGCACCGAGAGGCCGAACGCCGCCAGGTAGGAGATCCCGACCGAAGCGATCAGGTACAGCGGGGCCACCAGGCTACGCAGCACTATCGCCAGCAGCAGGCCGATCACCACGATCGCGGCCGGGATCACTCGCTTCAGGTCGCTGTTGGAGATGCTGCTGATGTCGTAGATGGCGGGCGCCTCGCCGCCGACCGCCGAGTCGGTCGCGCCGATCGCCTTCCCCGTCGCGGTGGTCGCGGCGCGAATGGCGGGCACCGCGTCCAGCGCGGCCGTGCCGCCCGGGTCACCGGCCTTCAGCCCGGTGGAGTACTGGACGATCCGGCCGTCGGGGCTGATGTAGTTCGAGGTGGCACGGTAGGCCTCATACAGGGCGGGCGGCACCGTGGTTCCCGGCGGCGGCACGGGCGGCAGCGCCTTGGCCGGGCCGAGCTGGGCGTGCAGCGCGCTGTACTCCGCCGGGGTGATCGGCGCGCCCGCCGGGTTCAGCGGGCCGATCACCTGCGTGAAGAGCCCGCTGGCCCGCAGCTTGCTCGTCGCCGTGGCCAGCGGCTGCGGGTCCTGCCATACCGGGTTGCCGAACCGGAAGATCACGCTGGTCGGGTTCGCCGCCGCCTGCGGGAAGTGCTTGCTGAGCAGGGCCTGCCCGGCGGCCGAGTCACTGCCCGCCGGCGGGGACACGTCGCCGCCGAACCCGGCCGCCTTGTAGCCGGTGACCGCTACCGCCAGCCCCCCGAAGACGACAAGCCCGGCGAGCAGCGTCGGCGCCGGGTGCCGCACGATGCGCCCGGCGACCTGGCCCCAGACACCCGACTTGCCGCTTCCCTGGATGTTCCACGGCAGCAGCTTCGGCCTGCCGAACATGGTCCGGAAGAGCGTGCGCTTCACGGCCAGCAGCGACAGCCGGATCGACAGCAGCGCGGGCAGCAAGGTCAGCGCGGCGACCAGGGTGACGCCGATGGCGATCGCGAACGGGACGCCCAGGTCGGAGTAAAACGTGAAGCTGGCCAGCAGCAGCGTGAGCACCGCGGCGATCACCGTGGCCGCGGAAAAGGTGATCGACTCGCCGACCCTGGTCACCGACTTGATGATTGCCTCCGCGGCCGGGGTCCTGGCGCGGGCCAGGTCGCGCAGCATGCTGCCCGGGGCACTGCGGGAGCCCGGATAGCTCTCGCCCTGGGTGTCGTGCGGCCCGGCCCGGAGTTCCTCGCGGACCCGGAACACCAGGAACAGCCCGTAGTCCGTGCCCGCGCCCAGCACCAGGACGATCAGCAGGAACTGGGCCAGCGGGGAGACCTGGAGCCCGTGCTTCGCCGCCTCGGCGACCAGCGGGCCGGAAATGAGCACCGAGATGAACGCCGGGGCCAGCGTGGTCAGCGCCAGCGTCAGCGACCGGAAGATCAGCACGAGCAGCACGATGATGAACAGCGCCGAGAAATCCTGCACCTTGCCGCCGGTGTTGCCGGACGCCTTCTGCTGGTCGACGGAGATGGCGATATCGCCCGCCAGGTGCACCTGCAGGCCGGCGGGCAGGTCGGCGCGGGCGATCTTGGCGCGCAGCCCGTTGATCAGGTCGGTCTGCTGGCTCTGGTTGCCGCCACTGGCCTGCGCGAGCACCTGCAGTTGCTCGGCCTGCCCGTCGGGCGACCGGCCGAGGTCCTGCACCCGGCTGACGTTGGGGACCGTGCCCAGCTGATGCTGCAGCGAGGTCAGCGCCGTCACGTCGGCGGGGGTCAGCGGCCCGCCTGACCGCGCGGCTACGACCGGGATCCCGAACAGGTTGGCCGTGCCGAGCGGCGCGGCCAGCACCGCGGCGCGCTCGCTCGGCGCGCTGGCCGGCAGGAAGGTCGAGTTGTTGTTGTTGGTAACGCTGGCGAGCGACGGCAGCTGCGTAACGGCCACGAATGCCGCAGCTATCCATACCAGGACGACAAGCCACCGGAACCGGACAGCGAAACGCCCGATGGCGCCGAAGATCGCGTCGATATGCATAGCAAGAGAGCCTACGTGAGGTGCATGAACCGGCGATGACGATAGGCGCGGGCGGTCGCGCGGCGCCTGGCCCGCGGGTCAGCGGGCCCGCGGCCGGGGCGCGGCGGCCGGGTCGCGGCGGCCGGGTCGTCGGCCAGCGCGTCCACGGCCCCGGTCAGCTCGCGCAGCCCGGGCAGCGCGGCGCCGAGCGCGTCCCGGCTGGCCAGCCCCAGGCTGGTGATCGCCGCCTGCAGGATCCGCTCGTTGACCTCCTGCCAGCGGCCGACCATCACGATCCCGTCGCTGGCCGCGATTATCGGCGTTCGGGGCCCCGGCGCCGCCCGCCGTCAATACGCTGCGGATCAGACCCAGCCCGGGGGCGGCGAGGGGCCGGGACACGGGATTACACATGCTCATGCGGGACATGCCGGGCGAGGTGCTGGCCACGACGGGGCTATAACCGTCAGACTCGTGGCGGGGGAGGTCCGAGCTACGCCCCTGCGCGGCCGGGCAGCCGGAAGGGACGCCGATGCACGAGTTGCGCCTCGTCGCAGTGAGCGAGGACGGCAGTTACGCCATCCTCGCGGTGCCGGGGCGGGGCGGGCGTTTCTCGTTGCCCATCGATGACCGCCTGCGGACCGTGGCCCGGGGCCAGTTCTCCCGGCTCGCCCAGTACGAGATCGAAGTGGAGAGTCCGTTGCGACCCAAGGAGATCCAGGACCGGATCCGTGCCGGAGAGACAGCCGACGAGATCGCCGACGTGGCAGGGGTCCCCATCGAGAGGATCCGCCGCTTCGAGGGCCCGGTCCTCGCCGAGCGCGAGTACCGGGCTCAGGAGGCCCAGCGGGCCACGGTCCGCCGCCCGGGCGACTCGGGGCCCGGGCCGCGGCTCGGCGAGATCGTCGCCGAGCGGCTCGCCGAACTCGGCGCCGGCCCCGACGAGCCCCGGTGGGACTCGAGGAAACGGGCCGACGGGAACTGGCAGGTGCAGCTGACCTTCACGGCGGGCGGCCGGCCGCAGGCCGCCGAGTGGGTCTTCGACCCGCGGCGCCGGCACATAACGCCGGACGACGACTCGGCGGCCCGGCTCTGCCTGGCCGCCGAGGACCTGCCGGGCCTGCGGTTCGCGGCCCGGGGGCCCGCCACGGCGACGGTCACGCCCATTGCGCGGCGGCTGGGCGGGCTGGCCCCGCATCATCCCGAGCAGCGCGCCGCCGCCAGCCCGCCGACCTCGCCGCCCGGGCTGGCCAGGCCGGGCTCGCCCGCCAAGCCCGGCGCGCCGGTCCCGGCCGCGCCGGCGGCCCGCGAGGAAGAGGGCGAGCACCGCCCGGCCGAGCGTGAGCCGGCGGCCGCCGACCGGCGCGGCGACCAGCCCGATGAGCGACCGGTCCGGAAGGCCGCCGGCGGCCGGTCGCGGCGCGCGTCCGTCCCGTCCTGGGACGAGATCATGCTCGGGAACTCCCGGGAGCGGGACTGACGGGGCCGGCCAGCCGCTGCTGAGCCCCGCTGCTGGGCCCCCGCTGCTGGGCCCCCGCTGCTGGGCCCCCGCTGCTGAGCCCCCGCTGCTGAGCCCCCGCTGCTGAGCCCCCGCTGCTGAGCCCCCGCTGCTGAGCCCCGGCACCGCGAGGGAACTTACTGGGGACTTCCCTAGTGCTAACCGAACGTCCCTCCGCCACACTGGCGTGCATGTCAGGCACCCAACATGATCACTACCGTCGGCCCCGCCGCGCCCGGCTGCGCCCGGCGGCCGGCTGGGTCGCAGCTGCCGCGGCGTCGGCGGCGCTGCTCGCCGCGTGCGGCGGTTCTTCCGGCACCACCAGCACCGGGGCCGGCACCCCGTCCAGCGGCACGGTGACCGGCTCGTCGCCGAGCACGTCGGCCGCCCCGGCCAGCGCGTCGGCCGCCCAGGCCACCGGCGGCTCGATGGGCTGCCTGGCCGGCAGCTGGCAGACGCAGAGCGTCAGCGTTCCGCAGGTGAAGCTCACCGGTGGCGCCGGGGGCACGCTGACCGTCAGCGGGACCGGGGCCTTCACGGTGAACTACGCCGGAATGCAGCCGATGACCTTCAGCTACAACGGCGTCAAGGGATCGATGCAGTATTCCGGGCAGGCGACCGGGCAGTTGAAGGTCAGCGGCAACCAGCTCAGCGGCGTGACCCAGGCGAGCACGTTCAAGGTCAAGTCGCAGATCAACGGCGTCAGCATGAACCTGCCGCTGCCCAAGGTCAAGCCCGGCACCAAGGCGCCGTGGATCGGCTACAGCTGTTCGGGCAACACCCTGAAACTGATCAACCCGCCCCCCGGCGGCAGCCTCACCCTGACCCGGACCAGCTGACGGGGCGCGGGGCCTATGCCAGGGCGGCGGGCCGCGCGCCACCGCCCTGGCATGGCCGGCGGCCAGCACCGCCCTGGCATGGCCGGCGGCCAGCACCGCCCTGGCATCGCCCGGCGGGTCAGCCCGCGCACCCTTGGCGGGCTCCGGGCAGCCAGGCACCCCCGGGCGGCCTGGCCCCGCCAGCAGCGATTTGTCGACAAGTCGGCTTAGGGTCGGCGCCAGGCTTGCTTACCGGCCGGACAATGGCCCGGCGGGGCCGCCCAGCCCCCGGCCCGTGGCCCTCGGATACTGGCCCGCCACGGGAGTTAGGCCGGCGCCGATTTGCGGCGCGCCGCGCCGCCGTGGCGGCCATTCTTTCCGGCGGCCGGCTTAGCCAGCCGGGGCGGCGTAGGATCACCACGCGAGACGGATTAGGCGACGGGGCAAAGGTGGACGCGCTTGGGCCGGTATGACCGCGTGCTGGGCCGGGCGGCCCTGCGCGCCGCGGCCATGGCAGCGGCCGGCGTGCTCCTCGGCGGCTGCAGCCTGCTGGCCGCGCCCACGGTGCTGCAGCAGCAGGACGACCCCCAGGTGATGACCGTCACCAGCCCCGAGTTCGGCCAGGGCGTGCCGATCCCGCGGCAGTACACCTGCCACGGCGCGGGCGAGAGCCCGCCGCTCACCTGGACCGGCGCACCGACCGGCACCAGGGCACTGGCCCTGGTCATGGACGACGCCGGGGCGCCCATCACGCCCTATGTCTACTGGATCGTCTTCAACATCAGCCCCGAGACGCCCGACATCCAGGCCGGCAAGCTTCCGCCCGGAGCGCAGGTCGCCCAGAACAGCCGGGGCACGAGCACGTACGCTCCGCCGTGCCCGGATCACAGCCACCAGTACCGGTTCACGATCTACGCGCTGAACGCCCCGCTGCCGCTGCGGACCGGCGCCAGCCTGCCCGCCGCCTTCGCCGCGATCGCCAGTCACTCCATCGGCCGGGGCCGGTTGCCGGCCACCGTCAATCCGTGACTGTCCGAGTGCAAAGAGTAGACACGACCGGGTAAACTTCTCGAAAACCGTGACAGGGCCTATAGCGGTCCGACAGAATCACTGTTCAGGTGATCAACCGCGGATTAGATCCAGGGTGCTCGCGTAAGGGAAAGGCACGCGTCGATGGCCGCGTGGGCCTCGCTTGCACCGCCCTGTGAGGCCATGCCCGTTGGATGGTGCGATGACTAAGTTCGTGGTCGTCCTGGCAGTCGTTATCGTGGTAATTCTCGTCGTTGTCATTGTGGCCGTGCGTAACATGCGCGCCGAAGATCCCGACGAATTCGCCGACCGGCCCGGCGGCCGCGGAAGAATCCGCGACGATCGGGACGGGCGTGATCCGCGTTATGACCGCCGGGGTTCGGCCGCGCGGCACCCATCGCGGGCCGGCCGGACCGCGGGCCGCCAGGCCGCCAACGGGGCCCGGCCTGCCGCGGCCGCCGGTGGCTACGACGAGCGCCGCGATCACCGCGACCGCGGCTACGACCAGCGTCCGCCCGCGGGTCGCGACTATGACGACGAGGCCGGATTCGATTCCCGCGCCGACCGCGGTCACGAAGGCCGCCGTGGCGCACGGCCGGCCGCCTCCGCCGGGCACCGCGCGTCCAGCGGCGCCGGCCGGCGGCCGGAGGAGGGCCTGCCCCCGGCCGCCCGGACGCGCCCGGCCCGGGGCAGGCGGTCCGATGACAGCTCGGAGTGGGACAGCAGCGAGTGGGAGAAGCTCTCCGACGTCGACTACTGGGCGGAACTGGCCTCGAACAAGCCGCTGACCACCACCGCGCCGCCGCCCGCCGCGACATCGGCGGCGGCCACGCGGCGCGCTCCGGCCCGCAACGGCCGACCGGACCGAGAGGCAGAGGGGCCCGCGGGCCGCAGTCCCGGGCCGGCCGGGTCGGTCCCCCGTGATGTTCCCCGCCGCGATCCCGCCACGGGCCTGCCCGTCCGGGATCATCCGCAGCCGGTCGACGCCCTGACCGCCGTCGCCAGCCGGGCCGACTTCATCCCCGCCCCGGTGACAGGCGCCGCCGCCACCGAGCAACTGCGCTCGCTGGCCGAGCCCAGCCTGTCCCAGCCCCGGCACGGGGGGCCGGCCAGCCTGCCCGGGCCGGTCCGCAGCCTCCCGCCGGACCGTCCGCCGGCGATTCCCGACGACGACCCGCTGACCAGCCCGTCCTTCCCCCGGGTGCCGGCCTCGGACAGCCGGTCCTACCGCAGCAGCCGGGCCAGCGCCCCGGACGACCGGTCGCGCGCGGCGGACTCCTACCTCGCGCCCACGCAGCAGTTCGAGAGTTACGGTTCGCCGGCGGCGCCGTCGCGCCCCGCCCCCCGGCATCTCGCCGCTGCGGACTCCGACCGCACGAGCCTGAACAGCTATCAGTACGATCCGCTGCTCAGCCCGGATCCCTACCCGGCCCCGGCCCCGGCCCCGGCCCCGGCCGCTTCCGCGCCCGCCGGTCCCCCGGCGTTCGGCAACCCCTACGGCAGCTACGTGACGCCCGACCGTCCGGCCGCGGCCCCCGGCTACGGCGATTACCCTCCCGCGCCCAGCAACGGTCACGGGTCCTACCCGCCGCCGGCCGCGCCGGCCGGGAACAACTACTGGCAGCAGCCGTCCCCCTCGACGCCAGGCCCCGGGCCCGGCCCGGGATATCTCAAAGGAGCGGCGCACGCCGATCCGCGCGACGCCGCCGGGGGCGCGGACTACCAGAACGGCTACGGCCTGCCCGACCAGGCGCCGTACCCGCCGAACGGCTACCCGGCCCGGTCCCATGACCCCGCGGGAAATGCCGGGTCCGACCCGTACGGGCATGATCGATACGGTGGTTACTCAGGGTACGTCCCACCCGGACGCTGACGCCCCGCCCGGCGGCCGGGCTTGACAAGGTGGGTCCGCCCGCGCCGACAATGTGCCGACCCCGCAAGGCAGGTGAGATGCAGGACGGCACGCATGACCATGTACGCAGTTACCACTTGCACCGGCTCGCGACGGCGCTCGACACCGAAGGCTTCCATGCGACGGTGAAGACGACCTACCCGGCCGCCCTGCACGTGTTCATCCCCGGCGCTTCCATGCTCGCGGAGAGCATCGACTGCACGCCAGGTACCGACGACGATGGCCGTCTGTGCTGGTATTACCGGTGGTCGTGGGGCGAGCTGCTGGCCGACACCGAGGATCCGCCCGGCGCGGCGGCGAAGATCGCCGAGGTGCTAGCCGCGCGCTGAGCGCTCACCGGTCGTGCCCCGGGATCCCTGACGCGGGTCCCCGGGGCACGGCTCCGGCATGCCTGGCTTAGCGGATGAGGCCAGCCAGCAGGCCGCCGTACTTGTCCTCGTCGGAACTGCGCGGCGGTGAGGCGACGGTGAGCGGAGGCCGGGACGGCCGGGCGGCCGCGGGCCGGGACGGCCGGGCCGACGCTGGCCGGGACGACGCGGGCCGGGCCGACGCGGGCCGGGACGCCTTGGCCTTGCCGACCGTCTTCGGCTTGACCTGGGACTTGACCGCGCCAGCGGTACGCCGGGCCGCGGCCGGAGACTTCGCGGTGGTCTTGGGCCTGGCCGCCGGCCTGGCGGTCCTGGCTGACCTCGTCGTCGTCCCTGACTTCGTCGCGGCGCTGGCCGGCTTGGCCGCGGTCCTGGACTTGGCCGCGGTCCTGGACTTCGTGGCGGTCCTGGACTTGGCGGCGGTCCTGGACCTGGTCGCGCTGCTGGCCGGCCTGGCCGCGGTCCTGGACTTGGCGGCCGGCTTCCGCGCGGCGGACGGCGTCGCCTTGGCCGACGACATCGTCTTGGCCGCGGCGGTCAGCGACTTGGCCGCGGTTGTCATCGCCTTCGTGGCGGTGTTCATCGCCTGCATGGCGGTGGACATCGTCTTGGCCGAGGACGTGGCCTTGGTGGCCGCCGCCGTCATCTTGCTGGCCGCCGACGTGACCTTGGTGGCCGCGGACGACACCGTCCGCGCCGTGGCCGACGTCGAGCTCGCGGAGGCCGCCGAGCGCGCCGGCCGGGCCGACCTGGCCGCGGCGGTCCGGGCGGTCCGGGCAGTCCGGGCGGTCCGGGTCGACCGGGCGGTGCTCTTGGTCGAGCGGGCGGTGCTCTTGGTGGTCTTGGCGCTGGCCTTCTTCGGGCGGCTAGCCGCGCGCTTGGGCGCGCTGCTGCTGGTCGACCTGGTACGCGAACTCGCCGGGCTGCGGCGAGCGGCCGTACGGGTCGTGGTTCGTGCGGGCACTGATCTTCCCCCCGTCTAGATCAATTACGGAAGTCCTATTCCACGACCAGCGCCGATTTACACACCCGATGACGCTTCTACCTTGAGAACAATGGCCGCAAGCCGACGAAAATTGCCGCTAATTCCCCACGAGACCGGGCCGCTGATGCACGCCCGCGATAACCGGGCCGACCTGCGCATGCTCTGGCCCGAAGACGCCGCGGGGGTCTCCTGGTACCAGCCCTGGAAGGCGCCTATGGCGCACGGCGGCCCGCTCGGGCCGCATCGGGCCGGCATATTTCTGGCGCGGTGCAGGCCGCGATTCACTCGCGGGCCCCCGGCCGTTGTGACCGCCTGATTCCCGTGCGCCCGCTGCGGACCGACCAGCGAGCCGGCACCGCCTTCGGTGGCCGCGGGAGCCCGGGCGGGCGGTGACCGCGGGCGCGGTCACCGCGGGGCCGGCCGGGCCTGGCGGGGCCCGGCCGGCGCCTGCGGCCGGGGCGAGGCGGGCAACGTCAGACCAACAGGTCCCCCCACACGACCCGCGCTCAGGGCCGTAACCCGTCGCGCGGTTACTGCTCGACCGCAGGTGCGGCCAGCCTCCCCCCGGTGCGCTGACAGCCTCGCCCCGGCTACACGGAGGATTCAACCGGGATCAGGCCCGGCGCGGTATCCCCGAACTCCGGGATGCGGGCCCGCACCGGGCGGACCTAGAATGCCCGCTACCGCACCCAAGCCACCTCGCGTGGCACCGCGCGCGAGGGCGGCAGGCGTCGGCGGCAGCAGCACACCAGCGGGCAGGACGGTGATGGCGCTCGATTCGACCCAGGCGACCGCGCACGTCACCACCTCGTCCGGGCGCGTCATCGGGATTCCCGACGGTACCCGGCTGGTCTTCGGCCGGGGGCCGGACGCGGACCTGGTGATCCCGGCCGGGCGCGGCTTGTCCCGGCGCGCCGGCGCGATCACCGCGGCCGCGGGCGGTGCCTGGGTGGCCAACCTCAGCTACACGCACGCGCTGTACGCCGAGGGACACGGATACCGCATCCGGCTGCCGCGGATGGACGGACCGGGCGAACCGTCGGCGGGATGGTTCGTGCAGCACGGGACGGCGCTGGTCGGCTCCCGGGCGATGCTGGACGACCGCCAGCCGCTGCGCCTGGCCGTGACGGCCGGCACCGCTGCGCCCGGCGACGCCGCGCCGCCGCGGGCGGATGGCGACCCGACCCTGCTCCCGCTGTACCTGGACCCGAACACCAAGCTGTTCCTGGTCGCCCTGATGTGGTGCCGGCCCTGGCTGATCGACCCGGCCCGTAGCATGCCGCTGCCGCGCACCCCGGAGATCGCCCGCGCCGCGCTCGAGGTCACCGACGCCCATCACGAGATCGAGTGCTTCGACAATGACCCGGCGTTCCGCGACCGGCTGTCCGCCCGGGTGGGCGAGCATCTCAAGGTGCTGCGCCGCAAGATCGTTGAGCGCGGCCTGGTGCGGCCCGGCGTCCGGCTGTCCGACGAGGTCGCGGTGGGCGTGCTCATCGATGCCGGGACCATCGCCGCCGACGACCTCACCCGGCTCAGCGACCCGGCCTGGTGCTCCCGTCAGGAGGACCTGTGGTGGACGCCGGTGATCTGACCGGCGGCCCTAGCCCCCGGCCGGTGCCCTAGCCCCCGGCCGGTGCCCTAGCCCCCGGCCGGCGGCCCGGTCCCTCCCGGCGGCAGGCCGGAGCCCGGCGGCGGGTTCGGCAAGCCGCCATGCACGACGAAGCTCGCCGCCGCCCGGGCGCCGCCGGGCGCGGTGACGACGACCCGGTAGGTCCCGGGCGGCAGGCCGCCCCGGAAGAACTCGTGGCCCTGGTTGATCGCGTAGTAGAACGTGCCCGCGTCGTCCACGACGGGGTGCTCGGGAGAGACGCGGCCGGACAGCGTCACGGTCACCGGCCGGCCGACCGGCCAGCCCACGCCGCGCAGCACGAACACCGTGTGGCTGTCACCCTGGCTCTGGTACAAGGCGACCTGCGGCCGCCCGGCCTGCTGCGGCGACACTGACGCCTCGGAGTCCGGCACCACGACGGTGGTCGGCGGCGGCGGTGGCGGCAGCGGCCGGCTATCCGAGACCGCGAACCCGATGCCGGTGCCGGCGCCGATTAACGCGACGGCGGCCGCGGCCGACCACGCGGCCAAGACGATCCGGCGGCGACGGCCCGGCCCGCCCGCGACGGCGGCCCCGCCCCGTTCTTGCCGCTGGCCCGGCCGCAGCCGGTGCCGCGCCGGGGCCAAGTGCGGCCCGCTCGCCGCCGGCTGCGACCCGAAGGTGACATCCTCGCCGCTGCGATCGCCCTCGCCGTCCTCGCCGTCGTGGCCGGGCGCCCCGGCCGAAGGCCGCGGATCCCGGCGGTACTCCGCGATCAGGGCCAGGGCCGGAGCGGGCAACGCGGCCTCCCCGTGGCCGTCGTCGGTCAGGCCAAGGCCGGGGGCCAGGCGGGCGAGGACCGCCGCCGAGGTCGGGCGCTGACGCGGGTCACGCTGCAGGCACGCCTGCACGATGCCGGCGAGGTCGCCGGGCAGGCCGGTCAGGTCGGGCGGCTCGGTCGCGAGCCGCACCAGCACGTCCATGACGGTCTCGCCCTGGTACGGGGCGTGACCGGTGGCGGCGAACAGCATGGTCGCGCCGAGCGAGAAGACATCGCTGGCCGTCGTGGCCTGACGGGTGTCCCTGGCCTGCTCGGGCGCCATGTAGGCCGGCGTGCCCACCGCGCCGCGGGTCACGGTGAGCTGAATGCGCTCCGCCGCCCGGGCCACGCCGAAGTCGATCACCCGCGGCCCGTCCGGCGACACCAGCACGTTGGACGGCTTCAGATCGCGGTGCACCAGGCCGGCGGCGTGGATCGACTCCAGCGCCTCGGCGCAGCCTGCCGCCAGCCAGCGGACCGCGGGAACCGGCAGCGGGCCGCAGGCCCGCACCAGCCGGCTCAGCGCGGGCGCGGGCACGTACGCGGTGGCCAGCCAGGGCATGTCGGCCTCGGGATCGGCGGCCACGACCGCCGCGGTGAAGGCCCCGCTGACCCGCCGGGCGGCGGCCACCTCCTGGGCGAAACGGGTGCGGAAGTCGGGCTCCTCGGCGAGCTCGATCTTGATCGTCTTGACCGCGACCAGCCGCCCGGAGGCGGACCGGCCCAGGTAGACCTGGCCCATCGCGCCCGCGCCGAGGCGGCCCAGCAGGGCAAAGCCGCCGATCTGCTCCGGATCCCAGCGGCGCAAGGGCTCGGTGAGCGCGGGCTGCGGCAATCCGGTCTCCTCAAGGTACGCGGGGGGTTTAGCCCCTATGATGCTGGCTCGCGCGAACCTGGTCCCAATGTTCCGGGTACTCGATGACCGGCGGGCGCGGCTCTCCCGCCCGGGCGGGATTCACGCGCCGGGTGGGACGCACGGGTCAGCCGCGGCCGGTTGCCGCGGCCAGCGCGGCGGCGCATGCCTTAGCCTGTTGGCGCCCGAGTCCCGCCCGAGCGCCCGGAGCCGCCCATGCTGATGGCCGAGATCACCCGCGCCGAGACCAGCGAGACCGAGGACCCCTGGCCTCGGGGCGAGATGACGCCGGAGATGAGATCGTGAGCTACCGGCTGCGTGCCGCCCCCGGCCGCCCCGAAGACCGCGGCGCGCGGCCGCCCCGTCACCGGCAGACGACCGAGGACGGCATGATCATCGAGCGGGACGTGCCGGTCCCCGTGCGCGGTGACATCACCGTCTATGCCGACGTGTTCCGGCCCGCGGACCAGCGGCCCGCTCCCCCGCTGATCGCCTGGAGCCCGTACGGCAAGCACGCCGAGGGACAGCTGACCGAGCGCTATCCGGACTGCGGCGTCGAGCCCGGCCAGCTCTCGCGCTACACCGCGTTCGAGTCCCCGGACCCGGTGTACTGGACGGCGCGCGGCTACGCCGTGGTCAACGCCGACATCCCCGGGACCTGGTACTCCGGCGGGGACGCCACGTTCCTGTCCCCGCAGGAGGCGGCCTGCGGCCACGACCTGGTCGAGTGGGCCGCGGCCCAGCCCTGGAGCAACGGCCGGGTCGGCATGTCCGGCGTCTCCTACCTGGCCTCCGCGCAGTGGTCCATCGCGGCCACCAACCCCCCGCACCTGGCCGCGATCAACCCGTGGGAGGGCTGGAGCGACACCTACCGCGAGGTGGCCCGCCACGGGGGGATACCGGAGACGTACTTCTGGCCGTACATCGGGCGGCGCTGGGGTTACGGGACGGGCCAGGTGGAGGACCTGGCCGCCGAGACGGCCGAGCACCCGCTGTTCGACGACTTCTGGGCGGCCAAGGCGGCCGACCTGTCCCACATCACCGTCCCGGCCTTCGTGGTCGCCAGCTGGTCGGACCAGGGACTCCACACGCGGGGCACGTTCGAGGGGTTCAAGCAGATCAGCTCCCCCGACAAGTGGCTCGACGCCCACGGAGGCAAGAAGTGGGGGTACTACTACAGCCCGGACAGCCTGCGCCGCCAGCAGGAGTTCTTCGACCACTTCCTCAAGGGGCTGAACACCGGGGTGACCCGGTGGCCCCGGGTGCGGTACCAGGTCCGCGACCGCGGCCACGCGGGAACCAGCCAGGCCGCCGCCGCCTGGCCGCTGCCCGGCACCGAGTACCAGCCGCTGTTCCTGGACGCGGGCTCGGGACGGCTGCTGCCCGAGCCCCCGCCCGCCGAGGCCGCCGTCTCCTACGACAGCGAGCGGGCCGGCCGGGGCCGCGGCCGGGCCACGTTCGACCTGCGCTTCGACACCGCGGCCGAGCTGGTCGGGAACGCCCGGCTCCGGGTCTGGATGTCGGCACCGGACGCCGCCGACCTGGACGTGTTCGTGGCCCTGCAGAAGCTCGACCGCTACGGCGACGTGGTCGGGTTTCCCTTCTACGCGGTGTTCGAGGACGGCCCGGTCGCGCTCGGCTGGCTCCGGGCCTCGCACCGCGAGCTCGACGAGCGGCGGTCCACCGAGGGGCAGCCGGTGCTGGCGCACCGGCGTGAGCTCCCGCCGGGCCGCGGTCAGGTCGTGCCGCTCGACATCGAGATCCTGCCCTCGGGCACCCGGTTCGGGCCGGGCGAGTCGCTCCGCCTCGTCATCCAGGGCACGGACATCTACCGTCAGCCGCGGCCGCTGGTCCAGGCCTTCCACGACGCGTCCGTCAACCACGGCGCGCACGTGATCCACACCGGCGGCCGGTTCGACTCCCGCCTCCTCATCCCGCGGGTCCCGGCCTGACGCGCCGGCCTTAGGATCGCGCTCGTGTCCCGCCTGACGGACGGAATGGCCGCCACGGTCTTCGACTTCTACGGCACGCTGACGCCGGTCAACGCCGCCGCCGCGTGGGCGGACCACGTCGCCCGGCTGGCCGCGCTGCTCGGGGTCGCGCCCGAGCCCCTGGCCGGGGCGCTCGACGCGTCCTACCCCGAGCGGGCCACAGGCAGGCTGGGCGACGCCCGCCAGACCCTGCGCACGCTGGCGGCGCGCCTGGGCGCGCAGCCCGGCGAGGCCCGGCTGGAGGAGGCCTACCGGATGCGGCAGCGGCTCCAGGAGTCGCTGATGCGCCTGCGGCCCGAGGCCCTGCCGGTGATCAGCCAGCTGCGCGAGCGCGGCCTGCGGATCGGCCTGGTCTCGGACTGCACGTCCGAGCTGCCCGAGGCCTGGCCCCGGCTGCCGCTGGCCCCGCTCGTCGACGCGCCGGTGTTCTCCTGCGTCGAGGGGACCCGCAAGCCCGACCCCCGCCTGTTCCGCGCGGTCGCGGGCCGACTCGGCGCCGACCCGGCCGCCTGCCTGTACGTCGGCGACGGCGGCGGCCGCGAGCTGACCGGCTCGGCCGCCGTCGGCATGCGCGCGGTGCTGCTGGCCGGCCCCGACTGGCACGGCAGCCACCGCGTCTACGACCGGGAAAGCGGCTGGCCAGGCCCGCGGATCAGCTCGCTCACCGAGCTGCTCGGCTGACCGCCGGGGCTCGTGCTCGCCGAACCCGGTCCTCCCCGAACCCGGTGCTCGCCGAACCCGGTGCTCCCCAACCCGGTCCTCCCCGAACCGGTCCTCCCCAACCCGGTGCTCATGAGCGCAGCCTGCGCTGCGGATCGTGCTTGCGCGGGCGCGAGGGCCGGCGGCGCCGGGGCCACGTCGGCCTCATCACCGGGGAAGGCGTCGAGCGCGGCCAGGTCCTCATCGGTGAGCGTGGTGAACGGCGCGATCCGCTGGGCGTACTCCCGCGCCGTGTCGTCGACCGGGCCGCCGAAGCTCAGCGCGTTCCTGGCCACGTACTCGACCCACTCGGCGACCTCGCGGGGGTTGAACCGCACGACCAGCGCGCCGTCCAGTTCCAGCAGGTGCCGCGGCGGCGACGCGCCGATCGCCGCCTGCACAGCCACGTCGGTGAAGTCATCGTCGGCCACGTGCCCGGTCACCAGCCCGGCATAGTTGCGGTAGCTGCCCGCGTGGACCAGGCCGTAGTTCCCGCGGCTGGGCCCCTTGCCGCCGACGATCACCGGCTCGCCGACCTCGGTCATGGCCGCCAGCGCCACGAGATGGAACCAGACGCGGCCGTCGACCCGTTCGCCGAACCGCGCGTGCAGCCCGAACGGGCTGTCCCGCAGCAGGCTGCCGACCTTGACGCCAGACCCCACAGCGTCATTGTCGCTGATAACTCTGACAATTCCCGGCATTGCACCGGGCTGAAGGCCCGGCGGTGTTTCTGGCCCGTTAGCCATCCGCCGGTGGCGGCGCCCTTTTCGCGGCCGGATCCGAGCGGAATTCCCCCCGGTCACCCGGCGGCCTGACCAGCGTTTCCGCCGGCGTGGGCCGCAGTTGCGGTGCGGCGAATTCGTCTCCGGCCATTACACCCGGACACGCCCGAGTCGTGCCACCGCAGCGCGCCGGGCCCGGCCTCCCCTCCGCCTGGCACCGGGCGGTTTCCGGCTGGTTCGCCGGGATTCTCGTGCCGTTCAGTCACCCGTTTGCCCGTCGATCGACTCGCGCATCAGATCGGCGTGCCCGTTGTGTCGCGCGTACTCCTCGATCATGTGCACCAGGACCCACCGTAGTGACACAGGATGCGGGAGCTGCCAGTCAGCGTGCGTCTCGCTCAGCGCCGCCTCTTCACCCCTGCTGAGCTGTGCCTGCACGACGGCGCGGGACCGGTTGACCCCGTCCGTCCACAGAGCCCGCAGGTACTCGCCGGAGTCGGCTGCTGCGCTGTGCCAGGTCCACTGCGGGTCCGCCTGGAAATCCACCCTGGCCCATGGTTCGACAGCCGGTTCACCGGCCGCCACCTCGGTGAACCAGGAGTCCTCGACACAGGCCAGGTGCTTGAGCAGCCCGCCTAGCGTCATCGGCGAAGGCCGCAGCGCCACCCGCAACTGTTCATCGCTCAACCCCCGGCACTTCCACTCCAGCGTCGCCCGCTGATAGTCGAGAAACCCAAGCAACGTCGCGACCTCGCCACTTTCACGGGGCGGTTCCGGCCGCCCGTACTCGTCAGCCGTCACCTCAGCCATGAGCCGAACCCTACCGATGACGGCAACCCAGTAGCCTGCGCTGCCTCTACCCGTGCGGGTTCAGAATTGGTTCTTGAGGCGCTCGATCTCGCTCCCGCGCTCACGCAACGGCGGTCGCGATCTCAGCAGTTCGCGTCGTCTCCGGGCAGACGGCGA
The DNA here is from genome assembly GCA_963749145.1 of uncultured Actinomycetota bacterium. Taxonomy (GTDB): domain Bacteria; phylum Actinomycetota; class Actinomycetes; order Streptosporangiales; family Streptosporangiaceae; genus JASHPR01. The sequence continues at coordinate 1,150,038 of CAVVLN010000001.1, forward strand.
CACCCATGTGCCCTGAAAGTGCCCTGGTAGGACTATCAGCTATGCGTCGCGATGATCACGAAAATGATCACCATGAACGCAGCAGCCGCAAGTACAAGGACTACGGTGGTGACGCGCATGAGGATCCAGTCCTGGCGTGCCATCCGTTGCCGGTCCTTCGAGGGCATTGTGGGCGGACGATAGCCGGGGGGAGGATCGTGCAGATAGATTCCTCGCTGCCGAATCAGGTCGGGTTGATTCCCGCGCAGACGGCCTCTCCGCGGCCCACCGAGCCAGACCATCATGCCTCCCGCCACCTTCTGCTGGCAGCGTACCGGACCGGGCTTCGCCCCGCGCCCGATCCCAGGGTCACTGCGCATCCCCAGTTCAGGTCGATGCGCAGACCCGCGTCGTCAGACCGCGGCCCTGGGTCAGCCGCCCAGCCGCATATGGATGTGCCCGTCGGTGAACCAGTGCGGCGGATTCGCCGGGCTGAGCTCCCGGAACGGGTACCCGGCCTTCTCCGCTACCCGGCAGGACGCCGGGTTGTCGACATCATGCACGAGCATGATCCGCCGCAGGCTTGCCCCGGCGAACGCATCGAAGACCCAGTCGGTCACCGCCCTGACCGCCGCCGGAGCTATGCCGCGGCCGCGCGCTGCCACCGCGGTCCAGTAGCCGATCTCGGCGGTCTCGCGCTCGCCGATCCGGCCGGTCTCCTCGCGATTCTTCAGTCCGACATTCCCCGCCAGGACACAGCCGCCGGCATCGTCCGCCTCGAGTACGGCGAAGCTCAACCGGTCACCGTCGCGCCAGCCGCGGTCCTGGCTCGCGAGCCACCGGGCCGCGTCCCGCTCGCCGGCAGGCCCGGTCCGACGCTCCGCCCCGCCGGGCAGCGCGGTCGCAGAAAGGGCCCTGGCTGGTCGTCACTTTCGTTGCGGTGCAGGTCACAGCCTCGGGGCAGCGGGCGAGCTGGCCTGTAGGCCGGGTTCTGTGCACCCGCTCGCGCGGGCCGGCGGCCATCCATCTGGGACTGCCGTTGCCGGCAGCCTCGTGCGGTCTACCCGCGAGCATCGGGCGGGCCGCCCTCGAACGCTCGCGCAGGGAACGCCCGCCTAGGCGCGCGCCCCCCTCTTGACCTTGCTCCGGGTGGGGTTTACCGAGCCGCCCGGATCACTCCGGGCGCTGGTGGTCTCTTACACCACCGTTTCACCCTTACCCCCGGCGAGCCGGGGGCGGTCTGTTTTCTGTGGCACTATCCCGCGGGTCGCCCCGGGTCGGCGTTACCGACCACCCTGCCCTGCGGAGCCCGGACCTTCCTCGACGCCGCCTGGAAACCAGGCGGGCGCCGCGGCCGCCCGGCCAGCTCGCCCGCTGCTACGCCCAGGATAGGCCGTTACCGCCCGGCCGGGCGCAGGTGCGCGGTGTCGTTGAGCGACCGGACCACGGCCGGGCCGTCGGCGAACCAGTCGATCTCGCACAGCGACGCGACATCCAGGAAGATCCGGAACAGGGCCGCGGTCGGGGCGAGCATCGCCCGGCAGGCCAGGGTCTTGATCGGCGTGACGTGGCTGACCAGCAGCAGCGTGCGGTACCGGTGCGCGGCCAGCAGCCGGTCCACCGCCGCGTTGACCCGCCGGCCGACGGCCGCGAAGCTCTCCCCGCCCGGCGGCGCGACGTCCGCGCTGGCCAGCCAGGCCGTCACCGCGTCCGGCCACCGCGCCGACGCCTCGGCGAAGGTCAGGCCCTCCCACCGGCCGAAGTCGGTCTCGGCCAGCCCGTCGTCGGCCTGCAGCGGCGCCCCGGTGGCCCGGGCCACTGCCTCGGCGGTCTGCCGCGCCCGCCGCAGCGGCGAGGTCACGATCACGTCGATGCCGCCGCGCGCGGCCAGCCGGGCGGCCGCCGCGGCCGCCTGCTCCAGGCCCGCCCCGGTGAGCGGGATGTCGCCGCGCCCGGCGAACCGGCGCTCGGTGGACAGCGCGGTCTCGCCATGCCGCAGCAGGAGGGTCGTGGTCGCGCGCCCCTGCGCGGGGCCCCACCCCCGGACAACCGCGGGTTCCCCGCCCGGTTTGGAGCCATCACGCTCCGTCTCCCCCCGCCGGGCCCGTCCCGGCCGGCCCGGCCCGCCGCGGCGCCAGGCGCCGGAACGGCGGGCTCGCGGGTCACAGCCCGGACTCGTCCGTGCGGACCAGGATCCGGCGGCACTCCTCGCAGCGGATCACCTCGTCCGGGGCGGCGGCCCTGATGCTGTTCAGGTCCACCGTGTTCAGGGAGAGGTGGCAGCCCTCGCAGCGGCCGCGGCGCAGCGCCGCCGCGCCGACGCCCCCGTGCTGCTCCCGACTCCGCTCGTACAGGGCCAGCAGGTCCCCCGGCTCCTCGCTGGCCACGGCGGCGCGCCGGTCGGCGGCCTTGCCCGCCTGCTCGCCGATCTCGGCCAGGGCGGCGTCGCGGCGCGCGGTGACGGCCTGGCGCTGCGTGGCGATCTCCGCCTGCTCGGCCGCGGCCGCATCCCGGCGGCCCTGGGCGGTCTCCTGCCGCTCCATCACGTCCAGCACGACCTCTTCCAGGTCGTCCTGGCGGCGCGCGAGCGAGACGATCTCCGACTGCAGGTTCTCCAGCTCGCGCGGAGACGACACCTGCCCGGCGTCGAGCCGCTTGCGGTCGCGGTCGATGCGGGCCCGCACCTGCTCCACGTCGGCCTCGGCCTTGACCTGCGCGCGCCGCAGGTCGCCCTGCTCGGCCTCGAGGGACGCCATGGCGTCACGCAACTGCGCGTCGCGCTGTTCCAGCCGGTCCAGCTCGGCGTGCTCGGGGAGTCCCCGGCGACGGTTCTCGAGCCGGCTCAGCTCGGCGTCCAGGTCGGCCAGCTCGAGCAGCCGCTGCTGCGCCTCGGGAGATGCTTTCACGGGTCCCCACGTTAGCCTGCCGCCGCGGTGCTCGCGCACGCAGCGCCCGCCGGGCGCCGGCGGCCCCGCGGTTACGGTCCGGTGAGGCTGATCACCAGCACGGGCGAGGACGTCGGCCGCGCCGAGCCGCCCGCGGGCTCCACCGTCATGCCCACGCTGTCCCCGGACACCAGGCCGGAAACCACCACCGGGCCGACCATCCGGCCGCGCCCGGCGGCGGCGATCATCCCGCCGGGCCTGGTCCCGGCCGGGCCGATCAGCCACAGCTCGTAGCCGTCCGCCGCCGGCAGTGCGTGCAGTCGGGCCGCGGTGAACACCAGCGCGCGCTCGCGGTGGGACATCACCACGGTCGCCGTCCCGCCGGTGCTCACCCGCGCGGTCATCATGGTCGCGTCCGAGGCGGTCAGCACCGCGGCCACCGTCAGGTCACGGCGCTGGTCCTGGTCGATCCGGTCCTGCATGCCGTAGGTGATCACGCCCCCGGCCACCGCCACGGCGGCGAGCGCTCCGGCCAGCGCGACGGCCAGGCGCGGCCGCCAGCCGAGTTCGGTCCGGCCGCGCCGCGCCGCCCACCGGGCCGGCGGCCGGGTGCCGGACGGCGGCGCCTGCCTGACCTGCCCGGCCTGCTGCAGCACCGTGTCCCGGAAGGCGTCCGGCGGCCGGACCGCGGCCGCGGCGGCCAGGGCGGCCGTGGCCTCGCGCAGTCCGCGGACCTCCTGGCGGCACGCCTCACACCGGGCCAGGTGCCGCTCGAACCTGGCCCGGTCCGGCGGCGGCACCGCGTCCATCGCGTACGCGCCGGCCAGGGTGTGCAGATCGCTGCCGCCGAACCTCACGGGTCCACCCCCAGGCAGTCACGGAGCCTGATCAGCCCGTCCCGCATCCGCGTCTTGACGGTGCCGGTCGCGACCCCGAGCAGCCCGGCCACCTCGCGGTAGGTGTACCCGCCGTAGTACGCCAGCGTGACCGATTCGCGCTGCAGGTCGGTGAGGGAGCCCAGGCAGCGCCGGACCCGTTCCCGGTCCAGCTTGGCCTCGACCGCCTCGGCCACCTCGTCGTAGGCGGTGCCGGAGGCCCCGGCGCGCCGCTCGCGCTCGGCCGCCTTCTGCTCGGACCTGACCCGGTCCACGGCCCGGCGGTGGGCCATGGTCGTCACCCAGGCGGCCGCGCTGCCCCGCCCGGCGTCGAACCGCGCCGCGGACCGCCAGACCTCGAGCAGGACCTCCTGCGCGACCTCCTCGGACTGGGCCGGATCGCGGACGACCGCGCGGACCAAGCCGAGGACCTGGCCGGCGGTGCGGTCATACACCGCCGCGTAGGCCTCCTCGTCGCCGCGCGCCACGCGGGCCAGCAGCGCGCCGAGCTCGTCACCGCCACGGCGCGGGCCGGCTCGGCCGGCCGGCCGCGCGGCCGGCCAGGCCGCGCAGCCGGCGCTGGCCTCCCGTCATATCCCCTCCATGTCCTAGATTCGGAGCCGACCGGCGGCCGGCTTGGGCCAATCCGCCAGGGGCTCCGCGCCGAATCAATAGTGTGACTCCTGAGATGGAAAGGACGCGATCCGGCTGGGGCATGGTCGCCGGGCTGCTCGCCGCGCTGATCGCGGCCGCCGTCGGATACCTGGTGGCCGGGATCGTGGCACCCGCCAGCGGCCCGGTCGCGGCCGTGGCCGAGGCCTCGATCGGCCTCACCCCGCCCCCGGTGAAGAACTTCGCGATCTCCGCCTTCGGCACGCACGACAAGCTGGTGCTGCTCAGCGGGATCGGCCTGGTGCTGGCGGTGTTCGCCGCGGTCATCGGCGCGCTGGCCATGCGCAAGCTCTGGTACGGGATGGCCGGCCTGGCGGTGTTCGCCGTGATCGGCCTGACCGCCGCGCTCACCCGGCCCACGGCCACCGCGGCCTACCTGCTGCCGACCCTGGCCGGGGCGGCGGTCGGGGCCGTCGCGCTGGTGCTGCTGGTCCGGATGGCCCCGCCCGCGGTCCCGGCCGCCCCGCGGCCCCGGACCTCGCCCCCGGGACCGCCCGGGCCCAGCCGCCCCGGCCCGGCGGTCACCGCGCCGGCCCCGGAGCGGCGCCGGTTCCTGACCGTGGGGGCGGTCACGGCCGGGGCGGCCGCCGTGGCCTACGTGGGCGGCCGGGTGCTCACCGAGAGCACCAGCGTGTCACAGGCGCAGGCCTCGCTGCGGATCCCCCGGCCCGCCTATCCGGCTGCACCGCTCCCGGCTGGCAGCAACCTGCGGATCCCCGGCCTGAGCTCGTTCATCACGCCGAACAACTCGTTCTACCGGGTCGACACCGCGATCGTGCTGCCGGAGATCCCGCCCGCCAGCTGGCAGCTGCGGATCCACGGCATGGTGGCGCGGCAGATCACGATCACCTTCGACCAGCTGATCCGCCGCCCGCTGACCGCCGACTACATCACCTTGACCTGCGTCTCCAATCCCGTGGCCGGGCCCTTTGTGGGCAACGCGCTCTGGCTCGGCGCGAGCGTGGCCAGCCTGCTGCGCGAGGCGGGGGTGCGGGCCGGCGCCGACCAGCTGCTGTGCACCTCGGCCGACGGCTTCACCTCGGGTACGCCGCTGCAGACCGTCATGGACGGCCGGGACGCGATGCTCGCGGTGGCGATGAACGGCACCGCCATCCCGGTCGAGCACGGGTTCCCGGTCCGCATGGTCGTGCCCGGCCTGTACGGGTACGTGTCCGCCTGCAAGTGGATCACCGACATCGAGGTGACCACGTTCGCGGCGAACGTGGCGTACTGGGCCCAGCGCGGCTGGTCCCAGCAGGCACCGATCAAGACCGAGTCGCGGATCGACGTGCCCACCGGCACCCGGCAGCTGACGCCGGGGACCACGCCGGTCGCGGGTGTCGCCTGGGCCCAGCACAAGGGCATCGACGCGGTTGAGGTCCGGGTGGACAGCGGCCCGTGGAACCAGGCCCGCCTGGCCGCCGTCCCCGACATCGACTGCTGGCGGCAGTGGGTGTGGGACTGGGACGCGAGACCCGGCAACCACGTGATCGAAGCGCGCGCCACCGACGCCACCGGTTACACCCAGACCGCCCTGCAGGAGCCGCCGGAGCCGAACGGGGCGAGCGGCTACCCGAGCGTCACGGTCTCCGTCGGCAGCGGGTAACCAGGTCAGCTGCCGCGGGTCCACGCCGGTGCCGCCCGCGGCGCTGCTCGCGTAGGCGGCGAGCGCGAACCTCAGCACGTCGACGGCCTCCTCGCCGCTCCACAGCAGCGGGCCCTCGCCGGTGCGCAGCCAGCGCAGCCAGTGACGGCCGGAGTCACGGAAGCTGCTGGCCCAGTCGTCGTCGAGGGCGTGAAAGCCGCGCATCTCGCCGTCGGCGTAGACCTCGAGGCTGGGCTGCTGGATGCCACGGCCGGTGCACCGGTTCACCCGCGCGAACCCCTTGCTGCCGGTGATCTCCCAGCGCTCGTCGTTGGTGTAGTAGTCCGAGCGCAGGTACATGTCCATCGCGATCGTGACGTCCCACACGCCGCGGATGCCGTTCTCGTGCTCCCACACGATCGTGGACGGCGCGTCCAGGTCGATGCCCGGGCCGACGGCGAGGTTGCCGATCCAGGCGCGGACCTCCCGGATCGGGCCGAACAGCCAGATCGCGGTCGTGAGCTTGTGCCAGCCGTCGTCGAACACCATGATCCCGCGGCCGCGCTTCATCTGGTCCATCTGCCACTCGAAGCTGCTCCACGGCACGTCCCAGCCGCCGTTGCCGGTGCCGACCATCTTCACGTGGTAGCCGACGATCTCCCCGATCTGGCCCGACTCGGCCACCGCCTTGAGCCGGAGCAGCGGTTGGTAGAACAGGTAGTTGTCCATCACGCGCAGCACCCGGTCGCTGGCCCGGGCCGCGGCCAGCATCCGTTGCGCCTCGGGCAGGTCGTTGCACATCGGCTTCTGCAGGTTGACATGCCAGCCGTAGCCGAGCATCTCGGCCACGCCGTCGGCGTGCAGCACGACCGGCAGCAGGACCTCGGCCGCGTCAACCTCGATGCCGCTGGCCGCCAGTTCGGCGGCGGACGCGAACGTGCGCGCGCCCGGCCAGTCGGCCTGACGCTGCGCCCGCCGTTCCTCGCTCGGGTCGACGAGCGCGACGACCTCGACGTCGGGGTGGCCGAGATAACCGCGGACGTTCAGGTCGTAGATCCGGCCGAGGCCGACGAACGCGGCCCGCACCGGCCGGTCGTACGCCACGAAGCTCACCGCGGCTCATCTCCCCGGGCCTGAAGATCCATTTGGACAGCTTCTCACTAAGATGCCCGCATGCGCTTCGGTATCTGGCCTTCACCAGCCCGCTCATGGGATGAGATCCTCGAGCTCACGGCCCACTGCGAGCGGACCGGCTGGGACACGGTGTACTTCGCCGACCACTTCATGCCGAACGGCCCCGGCCCGGCCCCGCTCGACGGGAACACCCTCGAGTGCTGGTCGGTCATCGCGGCGCTGGCGGCCTCGGTCCCGCGCGTGCGGCTCGCCCCGCTGGTCACCAGCGTCACCTACCGGCACCCCGCGGTGCTGGCCAACATCGCGGCCGCGGTCGACCAGGTCAGCCACGGGCGGCTCACGCTCGGAATCGGGGCGGGCTGGCAGGAGAACGAGCACGCCGCGTACGGCCTCACGCTCGGCACGGTGCGCGAGCGGATGGACCGGTTCGAGGAGGCGGCGCAGGTCCTGCGGTCCCTGCTCGGCCAGCCCCGGACCACGTTCTCGGGCCGGTACTTCCGGCTCCAGGACGCGCCGAACCAGCCCCCGCCGGTGCAGGAACGGCTGCCGCTGCTGATCGGCGGGGGCGGCGAGCGGCGCACGCTGGCCATCGCGGCCCGCTACGCCGATCACTGGAATGCCTGGTCCACGCCGGAGGTGCTGGCGCACAAGGTCTCGGTGCTGCGGGCGCACTGCGAGCAGGCCGGCCGCGACCCGGGCGAGATCCACGTCTCCACCCAGGCGCTGCTGTTCCTGTCGACCGACACCGCCTGGCTCGCCGACAAGCGGCCGGCCGAGCCGGGCCGCTTCCCGGTGATCGCCGGGACCCCGGGCGAGGTGTCCGGCATCGTCGCCCGCTACCGGGACGCGGGGCCGGCGAGCTCATCGTCCCCGACTTCACCCTCGGCTCCCTGGCCCGCGCCAAGGACACCTGCGACCTGTTCATGACGGAGGTCGCGCCCGCGTTCCGCTGACCGCGCCGCGTCCCGCTGACCGCCCAGATCGCCGCGCCCGCTCACCGCGCCGCGTCCCGCTGACCGCAGACGCCGCGCCGTCATCGGCGTTCCGCTGACCGCCCGGATCACCGGGCACGTCGTTAGCCCTTACCGGGATTGAACACCCCGCGCGGGTCGAGCGCGCGGCGCACCGCGACTGCAGCGCGACCGATCCCGGGTCGATTTGCGCCCGGCCCTGACCGGCCGGTGGGCGGCGGGGCGGGGCCGGTGACGGCGGGCGCGGCTGGTGGGCGGCGCCCGGCCGCCTGGTATCACAGAAGCTGGTCGCGCACCGACCCGTACATGTACGCGCCCAGCCAGCGGCCGACCTCGTCGAAGAACCGGCGCCGGTCTGCGGCGGCATCCGGCGGCGGCCCGTCGAGCCCGTCGTCCAGCCGCAGCCAGGTCACGTGGGGGCCGAGCCGGACCGCGGACCGGTCACGGCGCGCGCCGCGCCGCGACCAGCGACCGCCGCCGGCCGCTCGCCCGCCGGGCTCAGCACCAGCACCGGGCAGGCGATCGTGAGGCCGCGGCGCAGCCGGTGCCCGAAGGCCGGGCGGGACAGGATGAGCGCGTCGGCCGGGCCCGCGTCGCGCCGCGCGTCACACCACCGGGCGGCGGTGAGCGCGCCGGCCCCCTGCGCGCTGACGATGATCATGCCGATGCCCTCGGCCTCCCGCAGGTAACGGCAGGCCGCGTCCAGCTGCGCCGGCCGGCCGCCAGGCTCACGGCGGGGCCGCCGGCGGGCCGCCCCGTCCGCCGCCTCCGGCGGGCGCAGGTCCGCGACGTAGAAGTGAAACCCGCGCTCGGTGTACCAGGTGACGAGGTCTTCCGGCACGAACGGGTCCCGCTGGCACTGCAGGTAGAGCACGCAGCGCCGGGTCGGCAGCGCCGAGCGGCGGCGGAGCATGACGCCGCCGTCCGGGACGGTGATTTCCCCCCCCCCCCCCCCCTCCGCCCTCGCCGCGCCCGCCCTCGCCGTCGCCGTCCGCGCCGCCGCGGGCGGCCTCCCCGGGGGCCGGGCCATCGCGGCCGGGATCGCCGTCGTCCGCCTCGACGGGCGCGAGCGGGATGGTCACTTCCTCGAAACCATCACCGGTGTCATCGCGCTCCGTGAGGAGGCCCATCACTTCTCCCTCCCCTATGATCCCGCCCGGGCACGGAACGTCAACGGCAAGTGTCGCATCGTGACTGGCCCGGTGCGAGGCCAACACGCGGACGGCCGGCGCCGGTGCCGTAGCCTTTCGGCATGAGCGACCAGCCGACGGAGCACCTCGAGAACGAGCAGAAATTCGAGGTCCCCCCCGGCTTCGTGATCCCGGACCTGAGCGGCCTGGCCGACGGCTCGGCGGTGACCGAACCCGAGGTCAGGCTGCTGACCGCGAGCTACTTTGACACCGCGGACCTGCGCCTGGCCAGCGCCAAGATCACGCTCAGGCGCCGGACCGGCGGCACCGATGCGGGCTGGCACCTCAAGCTGCCGCTGGCCGCGGGCAGCCGGCGCGAGCTGGCCGAACCGCTGGGCGAGGAGGCCACGACCGTCCCCCCGGCGCTCGCCTCGCTGGTGTCGGACCAGGTCGGGGACCAGCCGCTCCAGGTGGTGGCGGTACTGGAGACCCGCCGCACGGTGCGCAACATCACCGCCCCCGGCGGGGAGATCCTGGCCGAGGTGGCCGACGACCAGGTGACCGGCCGCCGCCCGGCCGCGGGCGAGCCCCTGACCTGGCGCGAGATCGAGGTCGAGCTGGTGTCCGGCGCCCCGGAGATCCTGGCCGCGGCACGCGCCCGGCTCACCGCGGCCGGGGCTTGGCTGTCGGACTCGCCGTCCAAGCTCAGCCGGGTGCTCAGCCGTTCGAGTTGAGGTAGGCCAGGACGGCCAGCACCCGGCGGTGATCGTGCCTCGACGAACTGGCTGACGTCGCCGACCCGGTCCTTCAGCAGGTAGCCGACGCCGCCCGCGCCGTCCGAGAGCAGTTCCGGGGCGTAGATCTGCTCGACGTGCTCGGTGGGCCCGCCCTCCGGACTACCGGCGGCGCCGGAGGGCCCGGCGCTGTGGCACACTCGCTGCCATGCGACGCGCGTTCCGGCAGGTCGACGTCTTCACCACCACGCCGTACCTCGGCAACCCGGTGGCCGTGGTGCTCGACGCCGACGGCCTGGCCGACGAGGAGATGGCACGGTTCGCCCGCTGGACCAACCTGTCCGAGACCACGTTCGTGCTCCCGCCGGACGCCGAGGGCGCGGACTACCGGGTACGCATCTTCACCCCCGCCCTGGAACTGCCGTTCGCCGGCCACCCCACCCTGGGCACCTGCCACGCCTGGCTCGAGGCGGGCGGCTCGCCGACCCGGGACGAGGCGATCGTGCAGCAGTGCGGGGCCGGGCCGGTGCGGGTGCGCCGCGCGGACGGCCGCCTGGCGTTCGCCGCGCCGCCGGTGCTGCGGTCCGGGCCGGTGGAGGAGCCGCTGGTGCGCCACATCGCCGGGGTGCTCGGCATCGGCCGCGGCGAGATCGTGGACGCCGAATGGGCCGACAACGGGCCGGGCTGGGTGGCCGTCCTGCTGGGCAGCGCCGAGGCGGTGCTCGCGCTGCGGCCGGGGGTCACCGACCTTGACCTGGGCGTGGCCGGCCCGTACCCGCCAGGCTCGCCGCAGGCATTCGAGGTGCGGGCGTTTACCCCCAAGCTGGGCGGCGGCACGGACGAGGATCCGGTGACGGGCAGCCTCAACGCGTCGCTGGCCGGCTGGCTGCTGCGCACCGGCCGGGCGGCCGCGCCGTATGTCGCCAGCCAGGGCACGGCGCTGGGCCGTCAGGGCCGGGTGCACGTCTCCCGCGACGACGACGGCACGATCTGGGTCGGGGGCGGCACCGTCACCTGCGTGGCCGGCCAAGTGGAGCTGTAGCCGGCCGGCCGGAAAATCACTGGCCGCCCGGGCCGGGGCCTGGCAGCGTGGCTGCATGACGCGCCCGTACAGCAGCGACGAGATCCGCGATACCTTCCTGGGCTTCTTCACCCAGCGCCAGCACGCGCGGATCGGGTCCGCCTCGATCATCCCGGCCAACGACCCGACCCTGCTGTTCATCAACGCGGGCATGGCCCCGCTCAAGCCGTACTTCCTGGGTGAGGCGCTGCCCCCGGCCCCGGATCTGTGCAACGTGCAGCCGTGCGTGCGCACGGTCGACATCGGTGACGTCGGCGACCGGCACCACCTGACCTTCTTCGAGATGCTGGGCAGCTGGTCGATCGACCACTACTTCAAGGAGCGCGCGGTCGAGCTGGCCTTCGAACTGCTCACCCGGGGGTTCGGGTTCGCGCCCGGTGACCTGTACATGACCGTGTTCGCGGGCGACGAGGGCCTCGGGCTCCCCCCGGACGAGGTGTCGGCCGCGGCCTGGGAGCGGGTCGGGGTCTCCCGGGACCACATCGTGTACCTGGGGGCGGAGGACAACTTCTGGTCCGCGGGCGACACCGGGCCGTGCGGCCCGTGTACCGAGGTCTTCTACGACACCGGCGCCGAGCACGGCGCCGCGTACCGGCCCGGCGGCGAGTTCGATAGCGCGGGCCGGTACATCGAGATCTGGAACGCCGGCGTGTTCATGGAGTTCAACCGGCGGCCCGGCGGTCGCCTCGAGCCGCTCCGGTTCACCAGCGTGGACACCGGCTCCGGCCTGGAGCGCATGGCCATGGTGCTGCAGGGCTGCGAGTCGGCGTACGAGACCGACCTGTTCGCCCCGGTGGCGGGCGCGGCGCGGTCCGCGCTGGCCGGGACCGGCGCGGGCGAGCGGGACGTCCGGATCGTCGCGGACCACGTCCGGGCAGCCACGTTCATCCTGAGCGAGGGCGTGATCCCGGCCAACGAAGGCCGCGGTTACATCCCGCGGCGGCTGGTGCGCAAGGTGATCGCCACCGCGGCCCAGGCCGGGGCCGCGGGCTTCGACCTGACCGGGGTCGCCGAGGCGGTCATCGGCCAGATGAGCGGCAGCTACCCGCAGCTGGCCGCCGGCCGCGAGCGCATCCTGGACCTGCTCGCCCGCGAGCAGCGCGACTTCGGCCGGGTGGTGCGCCACGGGCTGGACCGGCTCGCCGCGCTGGCCCCGGGCCCGGGCGTCGAGATCTCCGGCGACGACGCGTTCACGCTGTTCGCCACGCACGGCATGCCGGCCGACCTGATCCGCGACTTCGCCGCTGAACGAGGCGGCACGGTGGACGAGCGGCGGTTCGCCGAGCTGTTCGCCGAGCACCAGGCCCGCTCCCGCGGTCACGCCGATGATGCCGGGCCCGGCCCGGGCGAGGGCGAGCCGGCCCGGGCGGCCGCCGCGCTCGCCGCGCTGGACCTGGCGCCGACCCGGTTCCTCGGCCACCAGCAGCTGACCGCCTCGGCCGAGGTCACGGCGCTGATCGGGCCGGACGGGCGATCCGCCGCCGCGCTGACCGCGGGCCAGCGCGGCCTGGCGGTCTTCGACCAGACCCCGTTCTACGCCGAAGGCGGCGGCCAGGTCGGCGACACCGGCCAGGTCGCGGGGCCCGGGCTGACGGCCCGGGTGACCGACACCCGCGGCGCCGGCGGCCAGCACGCGCATTCCGTGGCGGTCACCGAGGGCACCCTGCGCGTGGGTGACACCGCCGAGCTCGCGGTCGACGCGGCGCGGCGGCGGGCGGTCATGCGCAACCACTCGGCCACGCACCTGCTGCAGGCGGCGCTGCGCCAGGTCCTCGGCCCGCACGTGCGCCAGGCCGGGTCGCTGGTGGCCCCGGACCGGCTGCGCTTCGACTTCCTGCACCCGCGGGCGCTGACCGAGGACCAGGCCGAGCAGGTCGAGCGGCTGGTCAACACCGAGGTGCTGGACGACGTCGAGCGCACGACCGTGGTCAAGCCGTACGCCGACGCGATCCGCGACGGCGCGATCGCGTTCTTCGGCGACGCCTACGGTGACGACGTCCGGGTGGTCTCGTTCGGCGGCTTCTCCGCCGAGCTGTGCGGCGGCACGCATGTGCGCCGCACCGCCGAGGTCGGCCTGTTCCGGATCGTCAGCGAGGGCAGCATCGGCGCGGGGGTGCGCCGCATCGAGGCAGTCACCGGCGAGGCCGCGGTGGCGCGCACGCTCGAGCGGGACCGGCTGCTGCGCGGCCTGGCCGCCCGGCTGCGGGTCTCGGTGGACCAGCTGCCGCAGCGGGTCGAGGCGCTCGCCGCCCGCGGGCGGGCCCCGGCCTCCCGGACGGCCGGGCCGGACGCCGGCACCCTGGCCGGGTCGGTGCGGACCGCCCCGTCCGGCCGGCGCTATCTCGTGGTCAGTGACGCCGGCCTCGGGCCGGCCTGCCCGGCCAGGCCGGGCGGCTGGCCGCCGAGCTGGACGCGATCGTGGTGCTCCTGTTGCCCGGCCCCGGGGACGACTCGCTGCGGGTCGGGGTCAGCGTGCCCGCCGCGCTGGCCGGGGAGGTCCCGGCGACCGCGGTGCTGGACCGGGTGCTGGCCGTCACCGGCGGGCGCGGCGGCGGCAGTGCCTTGTTCGCCCAGGGCGGGGGCGCCGTGGCGCGGGACCTGCCCGCGGTCATCACCCGGATCTGGCGGGCGCTCGGGCTGGACCCCTGACCCCTGGCCCGGGTGGGCCGACCGCTAACGCCGATTCCCACGCGCGGCGCCGGTCTGTGGCGCAGGCGGTCCGGCCGCGACTGATCAGCCGGGCGATGAGCACGACGCGCGATTGCGCCCTTTCTTCCTCGGCTGCCGGGTGCGAAGGTGATGCCAGCACCCGCTCCGAGGAAGGAAGAGCGTCGTGGATGCAGATTCGCCGGCAGCGGCTCGCCCGGCAGCCACAGCAGGGATTCGGCCGCGGGGGCAGACCCCGGCGGTCAAAGTGCCGGGCAGGAAACTAGCTGGTTCACCGGCCACGGGCGCGGTGCTGGACTTCCCGGCCGCCAACGGCTGGGGCAACGTCGGCGGGAATTGGGCGCCGTCGGTGTCCGCCGGCGCGGCGACGTTCGAGGCCTGGATCCGCACGACCGCCAAGGCTAGCCAGACGATCGTGATAGGCAGCAACCCGCCGGGGGCGACGCCGCGGATCAGCGTCGGCGGTGACCAGATCTCGGTGTACTGGAACACCAGCGGGAGCGCGCCGGGGTGGACGTCGGCGGACACCACGCCAGTCACCGACGGGCAGTGGCATCACATCGCGGTCGTGTTCGACGGCGGGGTCATCACCTTCTACAAGGACGGGGTCGCCACCGCCGACCGGCTGACGGTCAGCGCCGCGCAGCAGGCGGCCGGCACCTTCCAGCTCGGCGCGGGGTTCGGCTCGGCGACCGGCTTGGTGGGCCAGCTGTATGACGTGCGGGTCTGGTCGGTCGCCCGCTCGGCCCAGCAGATCGCGTCCTGGCGCTGGGCGCCGCCGTCGCTGACCGAGCCGGGCCTGACCGTGCGGACCTCGTTCGACGCCTCCGGGCAGCAGATCGTCAACCAGGTGGACGGCGCGGCCGGCTCGATCACCGCGGGCAAGATCATCACCACTGACCTGCCGTCTGCGACCTGCGCGCTGTCGCTGCCCGGAGGGCTCCAGGACGCCGTCAACTTGCTGACCGCCGGCGTCCAGTTCGACAGCAGTGCGGCCACCTTGGAGTGCTGGATGAAGATGTCCGCCGCCGCCGGGGTGGCCGCGAACCGCCAGCCGCTGATGTGCATGTTTCAGATGGGTGATCAGCAGCCGGTGCTCCAGCCGCTGTTCGCCTATGCCGGGAACGACGCGCTCAGCTTCTCGTGGCGCGGCACCTCATATCAGTCGGCTGACACCAGGCCGGTGTCCGACGGCGCCTGGCACCACGTGGCCGTGGTGTTCAACCAGAACTACGTGACGTTCTACAAGGACGGTGTCGCCGCCGCGGACGTGTTCCAGATGCCGGCGCTGCAGCAGTCCGAGGGCATGTTCCAGATCGGGGCCGCGGCCGAGACGATGCCGGCCTTCGACGGCGAGCTGTACGACATCCGGGTCTGGAACACCGCCCGCACCTCCGCGCAGATCAGCTCCTACCGCTACGCCGCCCTGACCGGTACCGAGCCCGGGCTGACGGTCCTGTGCAATCTCAGCGGCGTGAACCCCGCGCAGCCGCCGACGGTGGTCAACCAGGTCACCAACGCGCAGTTCAGGATCAGCGGCAACGCCGCGGTGATCCCGGCGGTGCTGCCGCAGCAGCCGCTGCCCGCCAGCGTCTGGACCTACCCGGTCCCCGGCGAGTCACCGGCGGGGCCGCTGCTGTCGCCGCAGGGGCTGCTTTGTACCGACAACGTCACCGGCACCACCGGCGGGGCGTTCCTGCGGTCCGTCGAGCTGGAGACCGCCCAGGTCCGCTGGAGCTACGACGTCCGGCAGCAAAGCGAACTGACCAGCGTGATCATTCCCGCGGCGGTGGGCACCGACGGCCAGACCGGCTACGTCGGGGTCCAGTCGCCCTACGAGCAGACGTCGGTGAAGTTCGTGGAGATCCACGCGGTGAGCGTGGCCGACGGCACCCCGGTGTGGCAGCAGCCATCCCACCTCGCGCCCGCGACTGGCTTCATGACGCGGCCCGCGGTGCTGGCCGGCACCTTGTATGCAGGAGTCAGCGGGTTGTCCAGCGGGGGCCTGGCCTGGGGCGACCCGGCCAGCGGAGCCATGCAGGTCAGGTTCTTCACCGAGGAGGAGGATCAGGAAGGGGAGCCGCAGTTTATGACCGAGCCGGTCGCCGACGTCACCGGCGTGTACATCGGCCGGAACGCGGCGGCGACCTCGACCGCGCCCGCCCAGACCCTGGTCACCGCGCTCGCGGCCGGTCCGCAGCAATGGACGGTCACCTGGCAGGTGAAACTGGCCGCCGCCATCACCGCGGACCTGGCGCTGGCCGCATCGACCCTGTTTATCCCCGCCGGGGGCACGATCATCGCGCTGAGCACCGCCGACGGCTCGACCAGGTGGTCGCATCAGCTCAGCGGGTCGGCGGTGCAGGCCCGCCCGGTGGTGATCGGGAGCACGCTGTATGCGGGCAGCACCGACGGCACCTTGTACGCGCTGGACACCGCGACCGGCAACGAGCAGTGGCGGGTGGACATCGGGTCGGCGATCGTCACCGACCTGGTGAATGAGGATTCGGTGGTGTACTTCGCCACCGCCGGTGACGATGCCGGTACCGGGCCTGCGTTCGTGGCCGTGGATGCCAACAGCCAGGGCAACGACGTGCTCGCCTATCCGGTCCCGGAGGCTGACACGATCTTGTTCGCCCAGGGCGGGGTGACCGATGGCGTGGTGTACTTCTACGGCACGCAGAACGTGTATGCGGTGAACATGTCCAACGTCATCCGCGAGTTCGCGGTGACCAGCAAGCTGATCGTGGAGAACTACACCACCGACACCAGCGCACCGACCGGCAGCGACACCTCCTACCGGGTCACGCTGAGCGTCCGCGACGAGAACGGTGCGGCCCGCGCGAACCAGGCCGTCAAGCTGTGGTCGACCGGCACGTTGCACGTCGTCAACCAGCAGGACCCGGTCACCTTGACCGCGGATGCCCCGGTCTGGATGCAGACCGACGCGTCGGGCAACCTCACGCTGGCGATCAGCGCCTTCGACGACGGCACGCCCTCCGGCACGCCGAACGTCGCCTGCCCGCCGGTATTCGCCTGGGCGAACTTCATGTCCGCGGGCGAGGCCATCGTCATCTACCCCGACCACGAGTCGCTGGGCACCCTGGCCAATGTGCAGGGCTCCAGCAGCTCCCCCAGCACGGGCCAGGCGGCCAGCTCGGCCGGCCCGGCCGGTGCCGCCCGCGCGGTCACGCCCGGCCCGGCGCCCCAGTTCCTGGACCAGGCCACCGCCGGCCCGGCGCCCCAGTTCCTGGACCAGGCCACCGCCTATGACGGCAGCGCGCTGATCCTTTCGTCGTATCAGGACCCGGCCTCGCTGACCGCGATCGCCTCCACCGTGCGCAACACCGTCGGCACCCGCAACACCGCCGCGGTCGGCGCCTCCCATCTGACCGCCGGCCGCCATCCGGCGGCGAAGTACATCCGGCGCGACGCGGTCGTGCCCAACGTGATCTACGCCGCGGATGCCTCGGCATCGCCGAACCGGCCGTATGTGCCCGGCACCGTGGCGACCTTCACTGTCGACTTTTCCACCGGGCCGCCGGTCTTCCAGGCCGGCGCTTTCGACGAGAGCCGGCCCGCCGCGCTGGGCTCACCGGCCGGCGCCGGGGTGGGCGGGATCTTCAGCGACATCGCGGACTTCACCGCCAACGTGGTCGAGGGCGCGGAGCAGGTCGCCAAGATGGCCTGGCAGTTCACCGAGGACGCGGTGCAGACCGTCATCCACACGGCGGAAAGCATCTACAACCTGGTCATCACCGACGTCGAAGACGCGGTCACCGCCGTGGTCGGCTTCCTCAAGACCGTGGTCGCGGACATCATCAAGGTTATCCAGTGGCTGTCTGCCCTGTTCAACTGGGAAAACATCCTGCGCAATCACACCTACATCAAAAACGCGATCACCAACCCGGGCGACCCGGCGAACCCGGGGATGATCGACCGGCTCGCCGCGTGGGTGGCCAGCGAGCTGAACGGCGGCACCGACACGACGACCGTCCTGGGCCAGCTGGCCGGCCAGTCCGCCGCGGCGGCCGGCAGCACCGCCGCGGCCACGGCCGGCCAGACCGTGCAGGCGCAGCAAGCGGGCAACAACGATCCCAACCAGGTTTACAACACCGGCGGCAACAACAACGCCAACCAGTGCACCTGGATGCACCAGAAGGTCAGCGAGAACTCCGGCTCGGCCACGATCGGCGGCGGTTCGTCGGCGGGACTGGGGGCGTCCTGGGACCCGGGGCCGATCAACGCCGCGTTCGAGCAGTTCCTGACGGCCCTGGAAACCGCGCTCACGGGATCGTTCGCCGGCCTTCCCGAGCAGATCCAGCAGAAGATCGCCTCGGCGCAGGACAACTTCAAGGACCCCAAATCCGCGCTGAGTACCGGCCTGTCGGACCTGATCGGCGTGTTCGAGGTGCTGGCCGACGACATGGCCTATTTCGCCCAGGCGGTGGCCAAAGACTTCCTGCAGCTGCTCGACACCGGGCTGAGCCAGGTCGTGATCTGGCTTGCCCAGCCGATCGACATCCCGTTCGTGTCCGCGCTTTACCGCGCGCTGACCGGCGACCAGCTCAGCATCCTGGACCTGACCTGCCTGCTCGGCGCCGTCCCTGGCACCATCCTGCTCGACGTCCTCACCGGGTCGCCGACCGTGCCCGACACCGCCGCCGCGGGGCCAGGCTCGCAGCCGTCTCCGGGGGTGGAGCTACCGCCGGGCGAGCTGGCCGGCCGCATCCTGCTCGGCGGCGCAAGTTACGCGATCAACAACGTGTCCGCCATCTTCGACATCGTCACTATGGACTGGGACGCCGAGAAGCCGTCGTGGTTCGCGCCCGGTTCGGCGACACCGCCGACCGCCCTGAGCTGGCTCGACGTCGGGCTCGACTTCATCGGCTGGGCGATGACCATGGTGGCGAGCTACGGCTGGGCCACCTGGGAAAAGCAGGACTGGATCTACTGGTCGGTCCAGACCATCCCGCAAATGTTCAACTTCGGCTACATGTTCCGCGCCGATGGCACCGGGCACCGGCAGGTGATGCGCGACACCATCTGGGGTGTCATCACGCTGATCATCTCGGCGGTGTATGCCCACGTCTGGCCGGACAGCTACTGCGACGCGCCCAAGGCCAAGGGAATCGTCCTCACCGGCAACATCTTCGGCGCTTGCTCCTCCATCAGCGAGCTGCTCATGCTGTTCTTCAACCCGTGGGACTGGATCGAGATCGAGGCCGCGGTGAAGATGATCTTCACGGTGGTCGGCAACGCGCTCGGCTTCGCCGCCAATGTCCTGGATCTGGTGGACTGACGGCACGCCGTCCTGCGGCTGACTAACCCTCGGCCCGGGTGGCCGGCCCCCTACCCCTAGCCGGGGTGGCTGACCCCTGACCCCTAGCCCTGGTGGGCGGACGGGTCCGGCGGGACGTCGAGCGCGGGGTTGCGGTCGAAGAACCCGAACGGCTTGAGCCAGAACGAGACCGTGTCCACCGGCATCACCGGCCAGTCCTCCGGCCGGGTGAGGTGATGGATGCCGAACACGTACCAGAGCACGACGTCGGTGTTCTCGATCGGCCGGTCCTGCTCGGTCCACCGGGCCAGTCCCGAGTCACGCTCGCTCTGGTTCGGGAAGTCGCCGCACGGCCAGCGCTCGCCGGCGCGGTAGGGCGTGACCCACAGCGTGTGCCCGATGACCTCGGCCCGCCGGAACGCCGGGGAGGCGCGGTCGATCATCGGGGGGAAGGCCCCGGTCGGCACGAGCTTGTACCCGGGCGCCGTGCCCAGCCCGTTCCTGACGTTGTCGTTGACGACCTTCCAGGTGCGCTGCACGGCCCAGTCGTAGTCCTGCCTGCCCTGGGTCTCGGTACGCAGCGGGGTGTTGCGGAGCACCAGGCCGAGACCGTACGGGTCGTCTTCGCCCACCGACGCGGGCTCGGCCTGCGACACGTACACGGTGTTGTCCGCGCCGTCCACGTCGAGGTCCAGCCGGGCCACGATGAAGTGCTGGTGGAACGGCGCGTAGGTGCGCTGGTCGACCAGCGTCCCGTACGGCGGCTGGCGGCCCTCCGGGAACGATGAGGTGACCATGATCCCGGTCGCCCGCACCTCGCATTCGATGCTGCCGTCCTGGTAGAAGCGCCAGTAGACGAGGTACTCATAGTTCGCCACCGTGACGTGGAACGAGATCACGAGCCTGCGGGCGCGCCGCACCTCGGTCCCGGCCCGGTCGTCCACGTGCTTCCACAGCACCCCGTTGTCTTCCTCGTGGATGCAGATCGCGTTCGTGATCGTCCGCGGCTGGCCGCGCGAGTCGTGCACCACCGCGTCCAGGTAGGTGATCTCGCCGAGGCAGTCGCATCCGCGCTCGAGGGAGGTCGTCATGAAGCCCAGGCCCCACTCGCCGATGTCGAACGCGGTCCGCCGGTAGTGGTCCGCGGTGGCGTCCCGGTACGGCACGATCATCTCCGCGAACGAGAGCCGGTGCGCCACCGGGCGCAGCCGCCCGGAGTTCCAGAACCCCACCGTGTGCAGGACCAGCCCCTCACGGTGGTTGAAGCCGATCCGCATTTCCCAGTTCTGCCACCACAGCAGCCGGCCGCTGAGCGTGAAGGACACCCCATCCGGCTGGGTGATGCGCAGCGGCTTCACCTCGCGCAGCGGCATCGGGATGAGCGCCGGCTGGTACTCGCCCATCACCTCGGGCGGGTCGGCGGCCTCCGCCGCGGTCGCTTCCCCGGCCGCCAGGCTGTCCTCCAGTTCCAGCAGCACCATCCGGTTGAGGTCGACGACCGGATGCAGGCCGGTGACGTGGTGCGCGTACGGGTTGCCGTCCGCGCTGCCGCGGTGCCACACGTCGGCCCAGCCCACCCGTAGCCCGCGGTAGCGCTCGGGGACCAGCGCGGCGCCGTAGGCCCAGACATCGGTCAGCACCAGGCTCAGGTCGGTGATCCCGCGGCGGGCCAGCGCGGCGATCAGTGCCGGGTGCGAGCACAGCATCTCGTCGCACTCGTGCCATTCGTCCACGGTCATGTTCGGCTGCTGGCCGGGCAGGTGCTCCCAGGCGGTGACCGCGCCGTCGGCCAGGGACACGGCGGCCCGGTAGGCCCGCCCGTCCTCCCGGCTCCAGCACACGGCCAGCGCCTCGCGGCGGGTCTCGCCATCGCGCGGCGCGGCCTTGTCCGGCTCGATGAGCTCGATCGAGGCGAACCGCCAGCGCGGCGGCTCGACGCCCCGGTCGCGCCGCAGCACGGCGGCGACGCTGGCGATCTCCTCGGCGGTCAGCGGGTCAAGGGGATGCGCGGCGGCGGGATGCACGGCGGCAGGATGCGCGGCGCCGGGATGCGCGGCGGCGGGAGGCGCGGCGGCGGGGGGCTCGGCGGCGGGGGGCTCGGCGGGCGGCGGCACGGCTGCCACCGGTCAGGCCATCTTGAACGAGGTCGGGCTGGCCGGCACGGCCTGCGGCGGGACCGGCGGCGCGCCCGCGAACTGGGCCCGGATCCCGGTGATCCACTGCTGGCAGCGGTCCTCCAGCCGGTTGTCGTCGGTCTGCAGCCGGGTCCTGGTTACCAGCGCGCCGAGGTCCGCGCCCCGGTACCGGTAGTCGCCCGGGCCGAGGATCCGCAGGTAGAAGGCCTCGGTCGGGCTGGTGATCCGGTGCCAGTCGTGGGTGCCGTGCCGGGTCAGCACGGCCTCGACCGCGATCGCCCGGTGGTCGATCCGGCGCATGACCTTGAGGTCCTGGCCGGCCAGCGGCTCCTTGGCCGCGGCCTTGTCCCAGTCGGCCTGGCTCCGCACGAAGAAGGTGGTCTTGCCGGAGTCGCCGTACGGCATCTGCACGACCAGGTCCTCGCCCAGCCCGGCCCGGCCGGCCAGCGCCATCAGCTCCGGGTAGCTCGCCGCGCGCCCGAGCACGTTCGGCACGCTGGGCACGCCGGCCTCGTCGCCGAGCCGGGTGGTGACGATCTTGGAGTCGAGGCGGTGCCGGAGCCCGGCGGGCGGATGGGCGACCCGCAGCCCGGCGCTGGCCGCGAGCGCCTCGGTCTGCTCGTCGAACATGACGAACACCGCCCGTCCGCCCGGGCCGTGCGAGCGCACGAAGCGGATGACCTCGGGGTGGGCCAGCAGGTGGTTGCAGATGTCCTCGATGGACTCGAACTCGGGCGCGCTCCTGTCCTCGGGCACGAACACGCCGGGGTGACTGCCCTCGAACGAGTCGTACCAGGTGACGTAGTGGAAGTTGCGGACCCACTGGTCGATCCCGAGCAGGTTGAACGCCGTGGGCGAGATGAAGTAGATCGGCGTCTGATTGGTGCGGAAGAACTCCCGCAGATCGGAGACCCCCTGCAGCTTCAGCGGCAAGTCGGTCATGGCCGGCCTCCCACCTGCGGTCTGCTGCGCCCGGATAGTGCCTGATTACCCGCGCCGGGGGCGCGTCACGCGCGGCGCCGTTGCGGCATCGCCCCGGCGGGCTCTACGTTGCGGCCATGCACAGCGTTGACGCGACCACAGAACAGATGATCAGGTCGGTGCTCGCCTACGCGGAGAACCGGCTGCGGCTGGACCCGGTCCCGCTCGACGAGGGCGCGCGCGACCCGGCGGTGTTCGACGCCGCCCTCGACGGCCTGCTCGGCGACCTGCCGCATCAGCCGGACCAGGTGCTGGGGGTCTACGCGTCATGCCTGGCGCCCGCGGTGATCTCGGCGGACAGCCCCCGGTTCCTCGGGTTCATCCCGGCCGCGCCGACCAAGGCCGCGCTGCTGTTCGACATGCTGATCTCCTGCGCGTCGATCCAGGGCATCTCCTGGCTGGAGGCGGCGGGCGCGATCCAGGCCGAGAACCAGGTGTTGCGCCTGATCGCCGACCGGGCCGGGCTGCCGCCGCCGGCCGGCGGCTGCTTCGTGTCGGGCGGCTCGGCCGCCAACCTGTCGGCGCTGCTCGTGGCGCGCGAGGTAGCCAAGCGCCGGGCCGCCGACGGTGTGGCGGCGGCGGGCGGCGGGACCGGAACCGGGCGCCGGTGGCGGGTCGCGGTCAGCGCGGACGCGCATTCCTCGATCGCCGCCACGCTGCGGATCCTGGAGATGGACCCGCTGACCGTGGCGACCGACGACCACCGGCTCACCGGCGCCGCGCTGCGGGCCGCGATCGACGCCGACGGCGACCCGTCGTCGCTGGCCGCGGTGGTGGCCACCTCCGGCACCACCAACGCGGGCATCATCGACGACCTGGCCGGGGCGGCCGCCGTGTGCCGCGAGCTCAGCGCGTGGTTCCACGTCGACGGCGCGTACGGCGGGGCCGGGCTGTTCGCGCCCAGCATCCGGCACGCCTATGACGGCATCCAGCACGCCGACTCGTTCGTCGTCGACCCGCACAAATGGCTGTTCGCGCCGTTCGACTGCGCCGCGCTGATCTACCGCGACCCGGCGCTGGCCCGCTCGGTGCACCGGCAGGACGCCTCGTATCTGGACGTGATCCACTCCGACCCGGCCGAGTGGAACCCGACCGACTACGCCTACCACCTGACCCGCCGCGCCCGCGGGCTGCCGCTGTGGTTCTCGCTCGCGGTGCACGGCGTCCGGGCCTACTCCGAGGCGATCGAGACCGCGCTGCGCCTGGCCCGCCAGGCCGCGGCCGAGATCCGGGCGCGCGACTACCTGGAACTGGTTCGCGAGCCCGAGCTCGGCGTGGTCCTGTTCCGCCGCCCGGGCTGGAACCCGGCCCGGTACGCCGACTGGGCCGACCGGCTGCTGCACGACCAGGTGGCGTTCATCCCGCCGAGCGCGTGGGAGGGCGAGACCGTGGCCAGGTTCGCGTTCCTGCACCCGCACACGTCGATGGACCTGGTCGCCGAAATCCTCGACCGGATGCGTTAATCAGCGGCCCTAAGCGCAGACACCGCCTATTTCACGAGTAATCGTACAAGCATTTAGCCACTTTCGGCGTGCTCAGAATTAGTTTCCCGGATAAGCCGCGGAAAGACGTATGATTGAGCCAGGGTAAAGCCCGAAGACCCTTCAGAATTCGTTGTCAAGCTGAAGGAGCGCCGCATGGCCGACAGGACAATGTACGACGCGCTCGATCTGACCGCGATCCCGGAAAACGCGCAGATGGTGGCCTACTACCCGCATGACTCCCGCACCACGGGCTCGGTGTCGAGATTCTCCCACAGCACGGTTCTCGTCACGATTGACAATCATGGTGACCAACCCGATTGTGACGTGTTAGACGTGGAGCCTGGTGCCGCCTGGCCGCCGGGCTCGGTCGTTGACAGCTGGCTCGCGGCCAAGGCGGCGCAGAGCAAGACGGGCACCATTTACTGCAACCTCAGCAACATCGGCGCGGTGCGGGCCGCGACCGGGCGCGCCTTCTACTGGTGGGCCGCCCAGTGGACCAATGCCCCCCATTCGGTGGCCGGGAGCGTGGCGACCCAGTACGAGGGAGCCGGCAGCTACGACCTGTCCCTGGTGACCGACGACACCTGGCCGCAGGCGGCCCCGCCGGAGACCTCCAGCTCGTCCTGGCCGGACGTCAACGAGGGCGCCAAGGGCCCGGTCGTGGAGGTGATCCAGTACCTGCTCGGGGCCCACGGCCATGCCGTGACCGTCGACGGCGGCTTCGGGGCCACGACCAAGACCGCCGCCGAGGCGTTCCAGCGCTCCGCCGGCCTCCCGGCCAGCGGCGGCATCGGCAGCCTGACCTGGCCCAAGCTGATCGTCGTGGTGCAGCGCGGCAGCACCGGCAGCGCTGTCAAGGCCGTGCAGCTGGTGCTGGACGTCGGCGGCGACGGCATCTTCGGTCCCAGCACGCAGGCGGCGGTGCGCAGCTTCCAGTCCGCGCACGGGCTGTCCGCGGACGGCACCGTCAGCCCGGGCACCTGGCAGGCCCTGGTGAACTCCGCGTGACCGCCGTCGGCCGCGCCTCATAGCTGGCTGAGAGGTAGCTCAAAGCAATCACCGAGCGCCGCCCTCCAGACTCGGGGGCATGAGCCATCAGCAGCAGTACGCCAAGCCGCGGGGCGCGGCCGGGGCGGCGGCCCGGGAACGGGGCAAGGCGCGGCTGCGCGCGGTCACGATCTCGGCCGCCGCGGCCAGCCTGATCGGCGCGGGGGCGGTCGCCGTCACCCTGCCCGCCGCCGCGTCCTCCTCGGCCGCCGCCAGCACCTCGCAGGCCGCGTCGGGCTCGAGCGCCTCGGGCAGTTCAGGCAGTTCCGGCAGTTCCGGCAGTTCTGGTAACTCGGGCGGTTCGAGCGCGAGCAAGTCGGGCAGCTCGTCGTCCGGCCTGAGCTCGCCCACCTCCACCCCGGCGTCCAGTTCGGGCAGCGGCCAGGTCACCTCGGGGGGGTCGTGATGCACGGCATCACGTCCAGCACCGCGCTCTGGTACGCCAGCCGCGCGACCGGCGTGGTCAGCCTGGTGCTGCTGTCCGCCGTGATGATCATCGGCATCCTGGTCAACCGGCAGGGACGGCTGCCCGGCCTGCCCCGGTTCGCCGTCCTCGGCCTGCACCGCAACCTTTCCCTGCTCGCGGTCGCGTTCGTCGGCCTGCACGTGCTGACCGCGGTCGCCGACTCGTTCGTGAGCATCAGCCTGGCCGCCGTGGTCATCCCGTTCGCGTCGTCGTACCAGCCGCTGTGGCTGGGGCTGGGCGCGGTGTCGCTGGACCTGATGGCCGCCGTGATCGTGACCAGCCTGCTGCGGCGGCACGTCGGCCGCCGGGCGTGGCGGGCGGTGCACTGGCTGGCCTACGCATCCTGGCCGGTCGCGGTGCTGCACAGCATCGGCTCCAGCACCGACCTGCACCGCGGCCTGCTGCTCGACCTGACCATCGCGTGCATCGCGGCCGTGGCCGGCGCGCTGGCCTGGCGCGTGGCCAAGGCCAGCGCCGCGATCCCCCGGGCCCGCCGGGTGCCCGAGCTGATGGCGGACCCGCGTCCCATGGCCCGGGCGGGTGACCGATGACCTCCGTCACCGCCGGCTTCGCGCTGGCCCCGCCGTCCGGCCCGGGTGCCGGCGCCGAGCTTCCCCGGCTGCTGACGCCCGGCGGCCGGGCCGCCGATCTCGCCGCCCACCTCGGGCAGCACGGGCCGGTGCCGTACCGGGGCCGGGCCCGGGCGCTGATCGGCGACGTCCGCGCGGCCGGGCTGACCGGCCGCGGCGGCGCCGCGTTCCCGGTGCACCGCAAGCTCGAGGCGGTGGCCGCGGCCCGCCCCGGGCCCGCGATCGTGGTCGGCAACGGCGCGGAGGGCGAGCCCGCCAGCCACAAGGACGAGGCGCTGCTGCACAGCGCGCCGCACCTGGTGCTGGACGGGCTGCAACTCGCCGCCGAGGCGGTCGGCGCGCCGCGCGCGATCCTGTACGTCCGCCGCGACGTGCGGGCCCGCACCCGGCTCGACGCCCAGGTGCCGCAGCGCCGCGCCCGCGGGCTGGACCGGGTCCCGGTCGAGCTCGTTTCCGCTCCGGCCCGCTTCCTGGCCGGCGAGGAGTCGGCCCTCGCGAGCCTGGTCAGCGGCGGGACGGCGGTGCCGCGGTTCACGCCGCCGCGGGTTTTCGAGCGCGGGGTGGACGGTCGCCCGACCCTGGTCCAGAACGTGGAGACCCTGGCTCACCTGGCGCTGATCGCCCGGTACGGTCCGGGCTGGTTCCGCGGCCTGGGCCAGCCGGAGGAGCCCGGCACCATGCTCTGCACGCTGCACCAGGCCGACGGGTCGGTGACCGTGGCCGAGGCGGCGATCGGCACGCCGCTGACCGCCCTGCTGGACCTGTCCCGGGTCAGCGCCGCGGGGGGCTGCGGAGGGTCGTCCCCCCGGGTCAGCACCGCGGGGGGCTGCGGGGGGTCGTCCCCCCGGGTCAGCGCCGTGCTGGCGGGCGGATACCACGGCACCTGGATACCGGCCGACCGGGCGGTCAGGCTGACGCTGAGCAACGCCGCGCTGCGGCCGCTGGGCGCGTTCACCGGGGCCGGGGTGCTGGCCGCGCTGCCCGCTGACCGGTGCGGCCTCGCCGAGACCGCCCGGGTCGCCCGGTACCTGGCGCTGGAGTCCGCCGGGCAGTGCGGGCCGTGCCGCAGCGGGCTGCCCTCGATCGCGGCGGCCATGGGCGACCTGGCCGGCCTGGCCGGTGAAGGGGGAGGCGGGCGGAGGCCCGACCCGCGGGCGCTGGCCCACCTGACGCGCTGGGCCGGCCTGGTCGAGGGGCGCGGAGCCTGCCACCACCCGGACGGGACGGTCCGGTTCCTGCGCAGCGCGCTGCGGGTGTTCGACGGCGAGGTCCGCGAGCATCAGCAGGGCCGCTGCGGGGCGCGCGGCGGGCGGCCGTTCCTGCCGGTCCCGGCGGGACCATCCACCGACGAGGACTGGAGCTGACCGGTGACAGCGAAACTACGGGTCAACCCGATCGCCTGCTCCGGGCACGGCCTGTGCGCCGAACTGCTGCCCGAACTGATCTCGCTCGACGAGTGGGGCTACCCGCTCGTCTCCGGCCAGCCGGTGCCGCCCCGGCTGGCCCGGCAAGCCCGGCGGGCGGTCACGGACTGCCCGGCGCTCGCGCTGCGCCTGGACCGGATCCCCGAGCCGCCAGCGCCCGCCCGGGCCGGGCCCCCGGCTGCGACCCCCCGGCCCGATCCCGTCGCGCCGCCCTGGCCCGCCCCGGGCCGGGGCGTGAGGGCCGCGTAGTTTCAGAGGGAACGCAGAGGCAAGGCATAGGGACGCCAGAGACCATCAGAGCATCCTGAGAGTGTGACAAGCACCATGGAGAACCCCGCCGCGGCCGGCCTGGCCGACGGCAAGCTCAGCTCCCGGCCGGACGGCAGCCCGATCCGGGTCCTGGTCGTGGACGACGAGCCCAGCCTGGCCGAGTTGCTGGCCAGCGTGCTCCGCTACGAGGGCTGGGACATCCGCACGGCCGCCGACGGCTCGTCCGCGGTCCGGACGGCGCGCGAGTTCGAGCCCGACGCGGTCGTGCTGGACGTGATGCTGCCCGACCTGAGCGGGTTCGAGGTGCTGCGGCGGCTGCGGGCCGAGCTGCCGCACGTGTGCGTGCTGTTCCTGACCGCGCGGGACGCGGTCGAGGACCGGGTGGCCGGGATCACCGCGGGCGGCGACGACTACGTGACCAAGCCGTTCAGCCTCGAGGAGGTGCTGGCCCGGCTGCGCGGGCTGCTGCGCCGCGCGGGCGTGGCCCGGGCCCGGACCGGGACCGAGCTGGCCGTGGCCGACCTGACCATGGACGAGGACGCCCGGGAGGTCAGGCGCGGCGGTGAGCTGATCGAGCTGACCGCCACCGAGTTCGAGTTGCTCCGCTTCCTCATGCGCAACCCGCGCCGGGTGCTGTCCAAGGCTCAGATCCTGGACCGGGTGTGGAACTACGACTTCGGCGGCCAGGCCCACGTGGTGGAGCTGTACATCAGCTACCTGCGCAAGAAGATCGACGCGGGCCGCGACCCGCTCATCCACACCGTCCGCGGCGTCGGCTACGTGCTGAAGCCGGGCGGCTGACCGCGGGCGGAGCCGGTGACTGACGCGGCGCGCGGCGGGCTGCGCGGCTGGCTGGCGGGCCGGACCCTGCGCGGGCGGCTGATCGCCGGCCTGCTGGCGCTGCTGTTCGTGGCCTGCGCCGCGGTCGGCGTGGTGACCTACGTGAAGCTGCACGGGTTCCTGCTCGGCCAGCTCGACGGCCAGCTCCAGGCGGCCAGCATGCGCTACACCACGTGCGTGGACGGCCCGCCGCCGGGCACCCAGCCGCCGGACGCGAACGACTCGGACAACCCGCCGGGGGGCGGCAACGACAACCAGCCCGGCGGCGACGACCACCGCGGCAACCCGGCGCAGTGCGCCGACACGCCCGGTCAGGCGGTGGACACGTTCTCCGCCGCGATCACCTCCGGCGCCGTCACCACCGCCAAGATCACCTACGGGGACTGCAACCTGTCCGCCGCGGACAAGGCCACGCTGGCACGGCTGCCCGCCAACGGCCGTGCCTACACCGAGAAGCTGTACTCGCTCGACGCCGACTACCGGCTGATGGCCAAGCCGGGCGACAACGGCACCATCCTGATCACCGGCCTGCCGCTGAGCTCGGTGACCGACACGCTGAACAAGGTCGAGCTCACCGAGATCATCGTGTTCGCGGCCGCGCTGCTGCTGACCGGGTTCATCGGCACCGGCTGGGTACGGCTGTCGCTGCGGCCGCTGCGCCGGATGACGGTCACCGCCGCCGAGGTGGCCAGGCTGCCGCTGGCCAGCGAGACCGACCTGCCGCACCGGGTTCCCGACGCCGACCCGCGTACCGAGGTCGGCCAGCTCGGCGCCGCGTTCAACCGGATGCTCGGGCACGTCGAGGACGCGCTCGCGCGGCGGCACGCCAGCGAGTCTCGGTTGCGCCGCTTCGCGGCCGACGCGAGCCACGAGCTGCGCACGCCGCTCGCCGCGATCCGCGGCTACGCCGAACTGGCCCGGCGGCACCCTGACCCGCTGCCGCCCGAGGTGGCGCACGCCCTGGACCGGGTCGAGTCGGAGTCGACCCGGATGAGCGCGCTGGTCGAGGACCTGCTGCTGCTGGCCCGGCTGGATGCCGGCCGCCCGCTGGAATCCGCGCCGGTCGACCTGACTCGGCTGGCGCTCGACGCCACCAGCGACGCGCGCGCCGCCGGGCCCGATCACCGGTGGCAGCTCGACCTGCCCGAGGGAGCGGTGCAGGTCTCCGGCGATGACCAGCGGCTGTATCAGGTGATCGCGAACCTGCTCAGCAACGCACGGACGCACACGCCAGCCGGGACCACAGTCGTCGTCGCGGTCAGCCGCACCGCGGACGGCCGCACCGCGGAGCTGAGCGTGACCGACGACGGCCCGGGGATACCGGCCGAGCTCCAGCCCGGCCTGTTCGAGCGGTTCGTCCGCGGCGACAGCTCGCGGTCCCGCGCGGCCGGCAGCACCGGCCTCGGCCTGTCGATCGTGGCCGCGGTCATCGCCGCGCATCGCGGCACGGTCGGCGTGACCAGCGAGCCGGGCCGGACCCGCTTCCTGATCACGCTCCCGCTCCTCCCCGCCGACGCCGAGGCCCCCGCCAGGTCATGATCCGTTATGACGGTCGTCTGCCGGTCATAGTGGCCGGCAGAAGTCCGTGGTAACGGATCAAGGCCAGCTGAGCCTCCCGGCCGGGGCTCATAGGCGGCGCAGAAGGCGGCCGCAGTCGGCGCGCAGCATGATCATCCATCGTGGTGGCATGGGATCGCCAGATGCAGTTCTTGACCAGCAACGTCCGGACGCGGCGGCGCGGCAGCCGCGGCCGGGCCGGGCCGGGCCGCCGTGGTGGACGGCCGGGCCGCCGTGGCCACGCCTCAGGTGGAGATCGTCGTCCCGGTGCGCAACGAGGAGCGAGACCTCGCGCCCAGCGTCCGGCGGCTGCACGCCTACCTTCGTGACCAGTTCCCGTTCGGCGGGCGGTCTCGGGGGCGGGCCGGGCGGCGTGGGCCGGCCCGGTGGCGCGGGCGCGCCCGGCGGGGCCGGAGGTACCGCCGGGGCGGGCGGAATCGGCGGCCTGGGCGGCAACACGCAGGTCAGCAGCGCCCTGACCACGCTGCTGCGCGACGGTGCGGCCGGCTACCGGTGGGCCGCCGCCACGGTGAGCTCGGACAGCGCCGCGCCGCTGCAGCTGGCCAGCGGCGAGCCGGTCATGTCGATCGGCGGTTTCAACGGCACCGACCCGGTGCCGACGCTGGCCCAGTTCGAGCGGTACGTCGCCGAGCACGAGATCCACTACTTCGTCGGCGCGAACGCCGACAGCTTCGGCGGCGGCTCGGGCGACGCCGCGAAGATCACCGCCTGGGTGAGGGCGCACTTCAGGTCGGAAACCATCGGCGGCGAGACCGTCTACGACCTCGCCCGCCCGGTCTCGTCCGCGGGGGGTTAGCGGCGGTCGCGCCGGACCGGACTCCAAGTCGAGCCGATCCAGGTCGCCGCTGAACTTTCCCGCGTACTCCGGGGCCAGGGCGTCGTGGGCCGCCCGCAGTACGGCGGGTCGAAGCCGTCCCGCGTCACGTCACTCGGTCACGGCACGCGGCGCGGACTGCCGCGTGTGCCGCGACCCGGCCAGATCCATCAGGTCGTCGAGTATCTCGCCGAACAACGTCGCCATCAGGGTCAGCTGGCCCTGGCCGGGCCGGAGCCGGGCGCGGGCGAGCGGGATGCTGGTCGCGAGCCAGGCGCCGTGCGCGCTGGGCACCATCCGGTCCTGGTCACCCTGCCAGATCGCGACCGGCGTCGCGTGGCCGAGCGCGTCGAGGCTGATCCCCCAGTCCCGGGCGAAGGCCAGGTCGTCATCGCGCCACCCGGCGATACCGGTGCTCAGCGCGGCGCGGAACAGCGCGGCCAGGTACTCTGCGAACTCGCCGGTCAGCACGGCCTGGTCGGCTTCGGACACCAGCCCGCCCAGGCTCTCGGCGAGCTCGGCGGCTTGGATGGCGCCGATCGCGCTGGCGGCCTGCTCCAGGAACGCGGTCAGGTCCGCCTCCCCGGCCGCCGCCGCGCCGAACTCCGCGACGTTCTCCTCGGCCATGCCCGCCAGCCAGTCGAGGCCGGGGCTGTCGCTGGGCGCCACCCCGGCGATGGAGGCCGCCGCCAGGCACCGGACCGGCAGCAGCGCCGCGCACGCCAGGGCGTGCGGGCCGCCGCCGGACCAGCCGGCGGTGACGAACTCGTCGGCCCGCAGATGATCCAGGATCGCGGCCACGTCGGCCGCCGCGTCCGCGACCAGCCGGCCCGGCTGCGGCGTCGAGGCGCCGTAACCCGGCCGCGCGTACAGCACGGTGCGCAGGCCGCGGGCGGACGCCGCGTCCACCACCGGCCCGGACCCGGCCAGGCCGCTCGGCGTGCCGGTGTGGAACACCAGCGGCAGGCCATCGTCCGGGCCGCAGACCAGGACCTCGAGCACCCGGCCGCCGGACGCCGGGACGATCAGCCGCTGTTCGTCGCTCGCGTGGCTCATGCCGAGAGCGTAGCCGTCCCGGCCGTCCCGGGCAGGCCCGGCCTGGGCGCAAAGCGGCTGGGCGCACGGCGGGCCGGGCGCACGGCGGGCTGGGCGCAAGGCGGGCTGGGCGCACAGCAAGACGTCCCGGCGGGCCGCGATGCCCGCCGGGACGTCAGGTATCTGGTCAGCTGCTCCTGATCCAGGTGTTGTGGAACTTGTCGCTGGCGATCAGGCTGGTGGAATCCTTGTCCAGGCCGCTGCCGTCGATCATGACGATCCTGGTCGGGTTCAGTTTCTTCAGCAAGATCCCGCTCACCTTGACCGAGCTGAAGACGACCGTGCCGAAGTCCGCGAGCGGCAGCACGCCCGAGGTCGTCGACGGTGCCTCGGTGATCACCTCGGCCGAGGACCGGGCCAGGCCGGCCTCGTCCTTGACGATCGTGTGGGTCCAGCCGCGGGACACGTTCCTGAGCACCAGCGTGTAGGTGTCGGTGCCGCTGAACGTCACCGACGCGCTCATCTCGTTGCCCGCCTTGACCTGGGTCTTGAAGAAGACCGGCGCCGCCGGGAACATCTCATACCAGCCGTAGTACGACGGGGTCTTGCCGACGCAGTCGGAGTCCGTTCCGGTCTGCTCGACCGAATCGCTGGCAAAGCCGTCCAGGCCGACCCAGAACGCCGCGTACCTATGACCCTTCGTGGGGCACGTGGCCTTGGGCTCGATCCAGGTGGCCGAGACGTTGCGGTATCTGCCGGTGTGCAGCGCATAGCCCGACCAGTTCGTGCTCTTGGTCACGTTGAACTGGGCCGCGCGCGCGCTGGGCCGCGCGGAACCCCCGCCGGAAGTGATCATCGGGTTGCCCGGGCTCACCCCGAGCGGGGCGGCGGCGGAGGACAGGGCGGCATGCGGTAATGCAGGTGACGGCAACGCGGCGACCGCCGCAGTCGCGGACCCCGCGACCACGGCCACGGCCACGAGGGTGACCCACCAGTGACGTGCCATATAGGCTCCTTCGGTCATTGCCGACAGTATGGCGACATAGGATCCTATATCGGCGGCTGTCGTCGGCATCGGACAATCGCGCGAATGGCTAGGCAGCCAGCATTAGACCACGCCGCCCGGGCTCCTGGCAGCCAACCACGCACGGCCGTGCGGCGTTTTGGCCCGGCGCGCGCGGGCTAACCGAAAGTCGCTATTACCCCTACCTTCCGCAGTTCGGGACGGATATGGCGATCTTGGCCTTGCGCGACAGCGGCAGCGGGGGCGTACGGTGAAACTCCGCGCCCTGCACACGGGCGGTTCGGGGGTCCCCGGAGCCGGCAGGTCCCGCGGGCCATCCCCGGGCCGACACTGAGGAGACGCCGTGCCGCTTCCCGCCGCCCAGCCCGCTCCCGCCGCCGTCGAGCGCAACCGCTTCGCGCAGCACCTGTTCGCCCCGCTCCCGCAGCGGTACGACCAGCTCGCCGAGGTCCTCTCGTTCGGGCAGAACGGCCGCTGGCGCCGCGCCATGATCAGCATGGCCGCGCCGGCCGCGGGTCAGACCGTGCTCGACGTCGCGTCCGGGACGGCCGGCGTCGCGATGCAGATCACGGCGCGCACCGGGGCCAGCGTCGTCGGGCTGGACCTGACCGAGCAGATGCTGCGGCAGGGCCAGCGCAACGTCGCCGCGGCCGGCCTGGGCGGCCGGATCGGGCTGACGGCCGGCCGGGCCGAGCAGCTGCCGTTCGCCGACGCCACCTTCGACGCGCTGACGTTCACCTACCTGCTCAGGTACGTGCTGGACCCGCAGGCCACCCTGGCCGAGCTGGCCCGCGTGGTCAAGCCGGGCGGGCGGGTCGCGAGCCTGGAGTTCCTGGTCCCGCCGTCCCGGTTCTGGCGGGCCTGGTGGTGGCTGTACACCCGGCTGCTGCTGCCGGCCGGGGGCCTGGTCACCGGCGGGCGGGAGTGGTTCGGCGTCGGCCGTTTCCTCGGCCCGAACATCTCCCGGCACTACCGCCGTTACCCAATCGCGTGGACCGTCGAGGCGTGGCACCAGGCCGGCTTCACCGACGTCGGCTTCCGGGTGATGAGCCTGGGCGGCGGGCTGGTCATGTGGGGAACGCGCGCAGGTGGCTGACGGGCTCGCCGCCAGCCGCCCGGAGCCGGAGGCGCTGCCCGCGGGGAACGCGGCCGCGGCCGGGCCCGAGACCGGAGCCCGGCCGGCCTACTACGCCGCCAGCCCGGGCGGATGGCGTGACTGGTGGACCCTGCTGCATCCCCCGTACACGGCCTGGCACCTGTCGTACGTCGTCATCGGCGCGGCGCTGGCACCGCAGGTCAGCCTGACGCCGCTGCTGGCCACGCTGATCGCGTTCTTCCTGGCGGTGGGCCTGGCCGCGCACGCGCTGGACGAGCTGAACGGCCGTCCGCTGCAAACCCGGATCCCGGCGCCCGCCCTGGTGGCGGTGACGGTCGCGGGGCTGGCCGGCGCGGTGGCGCTCGGCGCGGCCGGGGTGGCCCGGGTGGGCTGGGTGCTGCTGCCGTTCATGGTCGTGGGCCCGATCCTGGTCGTCGCCTACAACGCCGAGCTGTTCGGCGGGATCATTCACACCGACCTGGGCTTCGCCGCCGCGTGGGGCGCGTTCCCGGCGCTGACCGGCTACGTGGCGCAAACCGGGCGGCTGGCCCTGGCCCCGGTGCTCGCGGCCGGGGCGGCCCTGGCCCTGTCCGCGGCGCAGCGCAAGCTCAGCACCCCGGCCCGGACCCTCCGGCGCCGCTCGGTCCAGGTCGAGGGGAGCATCACGCTCGCCGACGGTCAGGTGACCGCGGTCGACCAGCGGGCCCTGCTGGCCCCGCTGGAGGGCGCGCTGCGGGCGATGTCCTGGGGGCTGGTCTTGCTCGCGGCGGCGATGGCGCTGGCCCGCCTGGGCTGACCCCGCGCCGGGCCGGGCCGGTCACAGCGCATCCTGGCGCTGCAGGTAGTTGAGCGCGACCCAGCCGACCGGCACCGGGAGCCAGAAGGTCACGGTGCGGAACAGCAGCACCGAGCTGAACGCCACGGCGCTGTGCAGGCCCGCGGCCGTGAGCCCGGCCGACAGGGCCGCGTCCACGGTGCCGATCCCGCCGGGAATCGGCACGGCCGAGCCGATCGCGTTGCCGGTCAGGTAGACCACCGCGACCGCCACGATCGAGAGCGACCCGCCGAACGCCCGGACCGACACGTCCAGGCAGCCGATGTAGGCGAACGTCACCAGCAGCGCCCCGCCGATGCCCTCGGCCAGCTTGGCGGGCCGCTGCGCGATCTCGAGCAGTCGCGGGATCACCTGGCCGAGCGTCGTGGTCAGCCGGGACAGCAGCAGCCGGCGGCAGGCCGGCACGGCGAGCACGACCAGGGCCGCGCTGGCCAGCACGGCCAGCACGATGTAGACCCAGTCCGGCGGCCGGATCGAGGTGCCGTGCACCGTGCCGGTCAGCGCGGCGAAGATCACCAGCAGGATCAGGTGCAGCGCGAGCGCGATGACCTGGGAGACGCCCACGCTGGCCACCGCGTCGGCGGGCGCCACCTTGGCGCGGCGCAGGTAGCGAACGTTGAGCGTGGCCCCGCCGACGGCGGCGGGCGTGACCAGGGTCACGAACGAGCAGGCCACCTGGACGATGAACGTCCGGACCAGCCGCAGCCGCTCGAGCACGAACCCGGACAGCGACCATGAGGCCCCGACGTAGGTCAGCGCGGACAGGCCCAGGGCCACGACCGTCCAGCCCCAGTTGGCGTGGTGCAGCAGGCTGCTGAAGCTGGTCTTGGTGAGGTCGACGGCCAGGATGTAGACGGCGAAGACGGCGGCCACCAGTGTCATCACGTTCCGCAGCCGGATCCGCTCGAGCTGGATCGGCGGGGTGTCCGGGCCGGGGGCGGTGGTGCGCAGGATCTTCCTCAGCGCGGGCAGCACGTCCTTGTGGCGGTGCACCGCGGCCCGGGTCGAGCGGTGCAGCGCGACCGGCTGGATCAGCGGCACGATCGCGGCCAGCTCGGCCTGGCTGAGCTGGCTCAGAGCGCTGCGCGCCGCCCGCTCCGGGCCGACGACCAGCGCCAGCTCGGCCAGGAGCTGGGCCAGGTCCAGGCGCAGCTGCAGGTCGCTCGCGGCCACGTCGCCGTTGCCCGGCTCGAGCAGCATGACCCCGCCGTCCGGGGGGTGCGGCCGTCCCAGGCCCACGGCCTGGCCACCGTCGTGATCATGCTCGGCGCCGGTCAGCAGGATCCGGTCGGCGGTGAGCGCCCGGTGGGTGACCCGCCGGCTGTGCAGCCGGAGCACGGCGTCCCAGATCTGCGCCAGCTGCGCGTCGGTCACGGCGTCGGCGAGTGCGGCCAGGGTCGTCCCGTCGTGGCTCTCGTGGGCCAGCACCGCGGCCTCCGGGCCCGCCCTGATCAGCGCGCGCAGCCGGGGGGTAGGCACGCCGGCGTCCTCGGCCGCGTAGGTCAGCAGCGCCTGCCGCTCCGTGGCCCGCTCGACGGTCAGCGGGGCGCTGCGCGACACCTGCGTGCGCAGCCGCACCCGGCGGTACAGCCGGTAGAGCAGGTCAGCCGCCTGCTGGTCGCGGTCGAAGACGGTGACGTCCAGCCCGCCGTCGCCGCGCAGCAGCGCGGCGTACCGGCGGGTCTCCGCGCTGGGGTCCACGATCCGGCGCATGACGGTAACCGGCAGGCCCACCGTGGCGAGCGCCCCGGCGATCTCCGCCGCCGACGGGCGCTCGGAGATCGCGCCCAGCGCGTACCGCAGCCCGGCCCCGCACGCGATGCCCAGTAGCAGCGTGATCAGCAGCGAGAACACCGTGGTCTGGGCGTCGGCCAGGCTGGCCACCGCGTAGAGGCCGACGGCCAGCCAGAACACGCCCCGCCACCGGGGGCGGCCGGTCAGGCCGATGACCGTGACGTAGGCGGTCAGGCCGGACAGGTACCAGTCGAGCGCGGGCACCCGCTCGGTGGGCGTGTGCTTGGCGGTGAGCACGTCGTACAGGCCCGTGGCGGCCCCGTTCCGCAGCAGCAGGTTCAAGATCAGCACCAGGGCGACCGTCAGGCCGCCCGCCACGACCCCCTCGGCCAGCCGCCGCGGCTGACGGCGGACGAGCAGCCGGATGGCCAGGGCGACCGGCAGGATCAGCAGCACCACGTGGCCGGCGAAGCCGAGGAACGACCGCACCGCGGCCGGCAGGCGCTGGCTGGCCAGCACGATGTCGGTCTCGGCCCCGTTGGCGGTGGCCCGGGCCAGCAGGCCCAGCCCGACCAGCAGGCCGATCTCGATCAGCGCGATGACGCAGCGCAGCAGATCGGCCGGGATGCGGACCCGCGACTCCAGGTGATCCTCGACGTGCACGGTCCCGGGCCCGGCAGCCTGCCGGGGAGCGGCCTGCACCGGGATCACCCGCGCCGGCCCGGCGCGGCCGCCCGGCGGCGGGTCCTTCCTGGGCAGCGTCACCCTACGATCGTTCCACCTGGGCGTCTGTTCGCCCAGACCGCACCCAATCCCGATGAATCGGTTAGCTCTGGGTCACCATCCGGCCGCTCAGCGATAGCTCCGGGTCCAGGCGGCGGGCTGCGGCCGTCCCTCACCGATCAGCTCCTGGTAGAGCGCGGCGGTGTCCGGGTGCGGCTCGCCGTCGGCGGCGATCTCCGTCATCGCGTCCAGGCACTTGGTCCAGGCCTCCCGGACCCCGGCCAGGTTGCCGGCCGCGTGCTCGGCCCGCATCAGCGCCCGCCACAGCTGCTCGGCGGCGCCGTCGCCGGACAGCCCGGTGCGCGCGGCGCGCGCCGAGGCGGACGGGTCGCCGGCGGCGAGCTCCAGCTCGGCCAGCAGCTCGGCCGCGTCGACGATCTGCGCCCGAACGCTCTCGGTGAAGGCCACGTCCAGCCACCAGTGGTAGCAGCCGGTGAACGGCTTGCCGCGGATCAGCCTCAGCGCGTCCCGCAGGCAGCCGGGGTCCCGGGCGGCGATCCCGCGCCCGCTCAGGTCCTCGAAGTCGGCCCAGTCGAACCGCGCGTCGGGGTGCAGGGCGTACTGGCCCGCGCCCAGGTGCTCGATCCACTCCCGCCCGTCGGCCGCCCGGCCGAGCTGGCGGCGGGTGCGCACGATCAGCTGGCGCAGCGAGTCGGTCGGCTTCGGGTGGTCCGGGTCGGCGCCGAGCAGGTAGCACAGCTGGGCGTTGGACAGGCCGTCCCGGCCGTTCAGGGCCAGGGCCAGGATCAGCTGGCTCTGCGCGGGCTGCAGCGCGGCCGGGGCGCCGTTGACCGTGAACGTGCCCATGACGCCGATCCGCAGGCCCGGTGCCTGGCTCGCGTCGTCGTCCGGGTCCTGGCCGGGCGGGCCGGGCCGGGCGGCCGGGACCTCCCGGGCATGCCGGCCGGTGGCCGGGAGGCGGGCGGCGGACGCGGCGTCCGGTTCCTCCGGGCCGGCCGGGTCCTCGGCCGGGGGCTCCTCCAGGCCGACCAGCCCGGGCGCCGGCGGCCACGACGAGCCGTCATACGGCGGCTGGTCGGCGGCCATGTCGCCGTCCTGGGCCGCGGTCGCGAACAGGCTGGCCAGGTTCTGGTAGTCGTCCCTGGTCAGCGGCTGCGGCCGGACGTCGAGGTGCAGCGGCGAGACGTGCCCGAGGATCCCGCCCGGCCGGGCCAGGTCCGGGCTGACCCGGAAGCTGGCCGGCGCGGGATGACCTTCCGGTGGCTCGGTGCCGCCGGCCACCAGCGCCGCGACCCCGCCGGGCTCGCTGGCCAGGTCGAGCAGCATCGCCAGCTGGTCACTCGTCGGCGCGGTCCGGCTGACCAGCAGGGTCAGCGCCCAGTCCTCGTCACCGGGATCGGCCAGCCGCCGGCGCCGGACATCGGCCCGCTCGGCGTCGCCGAGCCTGCGCCGCAACGCCACCGCCTTGGAGGCGAGCAGGTCCAGCGCTTCGGCCAGGCTGGCGCAGCTGGTGGCCCGCCCGTCCACCGGGTCGAGCTCGGGGAAACCGGCCAGGATCAGGTCGTACCAGCCGGCCAGCTGGCTGGTCGTCAGCTCGGCCGCGGCGCTGGCCAGGACGAGATCGGCCAGGTCGGGCGGGCCGTCGACCGTGGTCACCCGCAGGTACTCCAGGTCGATCAGCACGTAGCCGCCGTCGGCGGTGACGCCCGCGGTCAGCAGGCCCGGCAGCAGGTCCCCGGTCTCGGAGGGCGGGAACGGCGCGGCGGGCGCGTGCCGGGGCAGCTCCAGCTGCCAGGCCAGGCCCTGCCGGGCGCCGGGCACGGCGAACGGAGCGGGCGGCGGCTCGCTCGCCGGGCTGTCGAGCAGCAGTTCCAGGCCGGACCGGGACACCCGCACCCCGGCGATGTCCGGTGCCGGCTGCCCGGCGGTCACCAGGCGGGCGCCGAGCTGGCTGAGCGCGGCCCGCAGCGCCGTCGGGGGGACCACGAGCGGCCCGGTCCCGGCGGCCGCGTCCGGGTCCGCCAGCGGGTCCGCCTCCGCCGCGGCCGCCGGCCGTCCCCCGTTGGCGGACGGCCCCGGGCCGGGCGCCGCGCCGGGCTCGTAGGGCGGGCCCGGATGCGGCCGCGGCCCGGAGTCCGCGGCGGTCTCCGGATACCACAGTTGCCCGGAGTCATCCCCGGCCCCGTCATACAAGCCGGGCCCGGTGCTGTCATACCAGCCGCGCCAGAACCCGTCGCCGTCATACCAGCCGGGCCCGGGGTCCGCGGCCGCGCCCGAAGGCACCTGCTCGGCCTCCGGGGAAGTGGCGTACATCCGCGACGCGGCGCGCAGCCGCTGCTCGGTCGCGACCACCGGCGCGCTGGCCGGCAGCGGTATCCGCCGGCCGAACCGGCGGGCCTGCCGCTGGCGGCGGCGCATCCGGGCCAGCGCCACGCTGACCCCGCCGACCAGGACGCCCGCGCCGAACACGGCGAAGGACGGGATCGTGT
Organism: uncultured Actinomycetota bacterium; assembly: GCA_963749145.1. Lineage (GTDB taxonomy): Bacteria > Actinomycetota > Actinomycetes > Streptosporangiales > Streptosporangiaceae > JASHPR01. The sequence continues at coordinate 1,189,618 of CAVVLN010000001.1, forward strand.
CCGGCATCGCGACCTGGGCCGCGTCCGGGCGGGCCGCAGCCGGGCGCGGCACGGCGGGAGAGGTGGCGGGGCGCGCCGGGGCGGACGCGGCCGGATCGGCCCCGGCCGGCGTGGCCGCCCCGGCCCCGGCCGGGTCGGCGGCGGGCGCGGTGGCCCCGGCCGCCCGGTGCGGCCTGCGGAACCGCGGGTCGCCGGAGTGGTGGCCGGCGTGCTGGCTGGCCGCGTGGCCGTCCGCCGCGGGCGCGGCCGGCGCGGCCGCCGCCGGGCTCGCGGGCAGCTGCAGCACCCATCCCGGCCAGATCACCGCGGGATCGGTGAACCTCGCGCCGCCGCCCATGTCGTGCCCGAGGTTGAGCCGGACGATCTCGGGATACCGGTCGCCGTCGCCGAGGTAGCGCTGCGCGATCGTCCAGAGGCAATCACCGTTACGGACCGTGACCATCTGGGAGAAGCCCATGCTCATCACCTGGGGGGCTCGCGGGTCGGCCATCACCCCGGCGGGATGGTCGGGAGGCAGGCCGGCGGGACGATCCGGCGGCGGGCCGGCCCGCACCGCCGAGACCACCGTGACCGCGGCGGGCGTGCTGGCCAGCGCGGCCGCTGGCTGGCCGGTGAAGGCCAGCGCCGCCACCGCGACGAGCCAGCTGGCCGCGTTCTGCAGGCCGAGCAGCCGCAGCCGCGGCGCACGGCGCCCGCGCAGCGCGGCCTGGGTCTCGGCGGCGACCGCGGCCGTGAACAGGGCCCACCCGATCCAGCTGAGGTCGCGGACCGCGCCGAGGAAGACCGACCCGTTGTCACGGTGCAGCAGCAGCGCGCCGACGTGGCGCCAGGCCGGGAGGTGGCGCGGCAGCGGGTCGCCGCCCAGCCGGTACAGCGCCAGCGGCAGTCCGATCACCAGCACCGCCAGCGTCACCAGCGCGACCGCGCCGCGCAGCACCGCCGTCAGGCGGCGGCCGCGGATCGCCCGGGCGGTCATCGAGCCCGGTCCCGTCACGCCGGTCACCAGGGCGGCGGTGGCCGAGCCGGTCGAGGTCATCGAGTCGATGCCGATGATCGACAGCACCCGGGTCGGCGCGGTCACGGTGACGGTGACCCGGATCGACTCGGCGCCGACCGCGGTCACCGTGCCCTGGTAGCCGGCCACGGCCAGGTACTGCCGGGCGGCGGCCAGGGCCTGACCCTGGTCCACCACGAACGCCCCGGTCGACAGCGCGTTCCCCTCGTTCACCATGCCGGCCCCGGCCCGGGCCGCCTCCTGCGCGATCGCGTTGGCGTTCTCGGCCTGGTTCAGCTTGGCGCCGCCGTCGATCACGATCCCGGCCAGCGCGATCAGCGCCACGAACAGCACCAGCAGCATCAGCGTGATCGACCCGCGCTCGCGGTCACCGCCCCGCCCTGACCGCGGGCGGCCTCGCCCTGATCGCATGCGCCGCCAACCCGGTGAGCTCATCGTGCGCTCCTCGCCCCGCCCGCCTCCCCCAGCCCTCTTCACTCCGCCGCCGGGCCCTTCTGGCGTCTGAGTATTCGCCTGCGCTGTGACAGTCACTGTGACATCACCGTTCCCGGAACGGATCGAGCGGCGAGGAGAACATGAACGACAGCCTCCGGCTGCCCGGCAGGCCGGGCACCACCAGGTCGGACAGCGGCACCTGGCAGGAGACGATGGCGGTCACCGTGGCGGGCATGCCCACGGGCTGGCCGAACTGGGAGGTGTCGACGTGCACCACGGGGGTGCAATCCAGCCCGTCCTGGCTGAGCGCGGCCCGCGCGCTGGCCAGCGCGGCCGCCTGGGCCGCGCCCGGGGTCAGCTCGATCGACGCCTGCCGGGCCGCGTCGCGCGCGGCCGCGTCCACCGCGCCCTGGGCGATCGACGTCCGGCCGGCCGCCACCACCAGGCCAAGCACGAACAACAGCACCGGCGCCAGGACGACGAGCTCGAGCGCGGCGTTGCCCGCGTCGCGGGTCCGGCTGCTGGGCAAGATCGGCACGATACTCCCGCTCCCTACGGTGCTGCGGGTGCGAACGACGGTGCTGCGAACGACGGTGCTGCGAACTCGGTGCTGCGAACTCGGTGCTGCGAACCACGGTGCTGCGAACCACGGTGCTGCGAACTCGGTGCGGCAAACTACGGTGCTGCGAACTACGGTGCGACGAACTTCTCGACCGGCGCCTGGACGGCCTGGCTGATGTCGATGACCAGGCCCGGCACGAAGGTCGGCACGTGGCCGGTCACCGTGACCTGGATCGTGGCCGTGGCCGCGCCGGCGGTGCCGCTCGCCGAGGCCGATGCCGCCGGCCCGAGCAGGTACCCGGAGGCGTCGGTGCGGGCGAACGCGAGCGCCGCCTGGGCCCCGGCGCCGGGCGCGGCGCCGGGTATCCGCGCCGCGTCCGCGCCCTGGCGCGCCGCCGCCAGCGCCGCCTCCCGGGCCAGGTACCACAGCGCTCCCTGGATGATCACCATGATCACCAGCATGAACACCGGCACGATGATCACGTAGGTGAGGATCAGCGCGCCGTCGTCGCGGCGAGGCCCGCCCGGGCGGCGGCCGCGCCGGGCGGGCCGGGCGGTCAGGGGATCTTGCCTTCCCATTCCGCGATCTTCCCGCGCAGGAACGTGGCGGTCAGCGCGGCGGCGCCGACCAGGATCCCGGCGATCACCAGCCACTCCAGGGTGAGCGCACCCGACTCGGGATTCCCGTCCAGCGCGGCCCGGGCCCGGCCGTAGGCCCGGTCCAGCAGGTATCTGACCATCAGCCACATGGGGTCCATCGAGCCCATCGAGCACCTCCCTCCTTCGGGCCTATCCCGGCCCGAACGTGCGGTAGACGATTGGAAAGATCAGCAGCAGCAGGAACCCGGCGCCGAGCAGCGCGATCGGGATCACCATCGTGGTGCTGCGCGCTCCCGCCCTGGCCCGCTCGGCCGCCAGCGCCTCCGCGCGCATCGAGGCGGCCCGCGCCGCCAGCGTGTCGAGGATCTTGGCCCCCTCCTGGCCCGCCACCTCGGCGATGTCGGCGATGTCGGCCAGTTCCCTGATCCCGGTCTCCCGGGCCAGGCGGGCCAGCGCGGTCCATGGCGGCGCGCCCGACCGGCGGGCCGCGCTGAGCGCGCCGGAGATCCGCTGGAACGCCCAGCCGTCGCCGATCTCGGCGGCGGCCTCGAGCGCCTCGGTGGGACCCGCGCCCGCGCCCCGCTCCAGCGCGACCAGGTCCAGGTAGCTGGTGAGCGCCTGCCGGAAGTCCGCCCGCCGCTCGGCGGCGTTGACCCGGGTGACCAGGTCGGGGGCGAAGAACAGCGCGGCGCCGCACAGCAGCGACACCGCCACCGGCACGGTCCAGTTCAGGCCGGGACTGACCAGCGACGCCAGCCCGGTCAGGGCCAGCGGGACGGCCAGGCCGGCCGTGCCGCAGGTGACCTTGCTGGCGATCCAGCTCTCCCGGTCCTGGCCGAGCAGGGCCAGGTCCGCGGACGGCACCGGCAGCCAGGGCAGCTCGGCGGCGATGCGCTGAGCCAGCTTGCCCGCGGGGCGGGCAGGCTCCGTGATCCGGCCCGGAGCCGGGACGCCATGATCCAGCCGGGCCAGGGCCGCGTCCAGGCGGGGCGGGGCAGGCACCAGTTCGCGCACGATGATGAACAGGCCGGCCCCGGCCAGGAGCCCCGCGACGATCACCCACAGGCTCATCGCCGGCTCCCGGCTGCCGTCCGCTGGCCGGCCGGCTCCCACGGCTCGTCCCGGGCCAGGAACCGGCCCTGGGCCGGCATCGAGCCGAGCCGGTACAGCCAGCCGAGCCCGGCCGCGTACAGCCCGGTGACCAGGCCGAGCACCAGTTCCCCGGGGATGGTCCCGTAGGGGCGTGAATAGGCCCGGTTGAGCACGGCGAAGACCGTGAACCCGCCGATGAAGACCGCGATCCAGCGCAGGGTGGTCCGGTGCTGCGCCCGCTCGGCCTCGATCTCGCGCCGGGCCGCGACGTCCCGGGCGATCATCACGGCCAGGGCGTTGAGCACGTCCCGCACTCCCCCGCCCCGGTGCCCGGTCGCGATGATCAGCGCGGCCGCGATCCGGTCGCCCGCCGGGTCGTCGATCTCGGCGGCGAACGCGCGCAGCGCGGCCTCGGTGCCGGTGCGCGCGTTCAGCCGGCTGGCCAGCGCGGTGACCGGCTCCTTGATGGCCGCGGGCGCCGAGCGCGCGCTGGCCTCCAGCGCCTCCTCCAGGCCCCGGCTCGCGGTGAGCATGTCGGACAGGCGCCTGGTCCACTGCTCCAGGCCCTCCAGCTTCGCGGTGCGCTGCTGTTGCCGGCGGGTGCTGAGCACGCGGGGCAGGAAGATGACGGCCAGCCCGGCGGCCAGGCCCGCGACCGGCCAGCGCGTGATCGCGAGCACGGCCAGGCAGGCCACCAGCGCCAGCAGCATCCGGCGGGCCGAGGCATCCGACATCGTGCCGGCCCGCCGCCACCGCGGCGGCGGGAGGCCGGGCCGCCGCGGCCGGCCGATCAGCTCCCGGATGCCCAGCACCAGCCCGGCGGCGATCAGCCCGCCGGCCAGGGCGGCCAGCACCGTCATCGCCAGCCGCCCCGCTCGGTCATCGCCCGCTCGGCCAGCGCCTGCTGGGCCGCCGCCCGCTGCCGGTCGAGCAGCACCGGGTCGAAGCCGGCCGCGGCCAGCCGGGCCAGCATCCGGGGCGAGGGGGTGTGCGCGGCGACCGCCCGCCCGTCCGGGCCGTCGGGCAGGAACAGCCGGTTGACCGCCGGGCGCTCGGTGTCGCCCGGCGGCATGACCTCCAGGATCTCCGACACGTACCGCACCGTGCGCCGGCCGTCGTGCCGCTTGCGCACGTGCACGACCAGGTCCACGGCCATGCCGACCAGGATGTGGATGGCCCGCTCGGCCAGGGTGAGCCCGCCGCGCAGGCCCAGGATCAGGATCCGGTCGAACGCCTCCCCGGGCGAGTTCGCGTGCAGCGTGCACATCGAGCCCTCCTGGCCCGAGTTCATCGCCTCCAGCATCGGCATGATCTCGCTGCGCCGGACCTCGCCGACCATGATGCGCTGCGGGTTGTGCCGCAGCGCGTGCGCGATCAGGTCGTGCAGCGAGATGCCGCCCGCGCCCTCGGAGTTCGCCTCCCGCGCCTCGAACGCGATCACGTCCGGGTGCTGCTGGGTCCCGTGCAGGAACAGCTCGTACTCCGTTTCCAGGGTGGCCACCCGCTCGGCCGGCGGGATCTCCGCGGCGAGCGCCCGCAGCAGCGTGGTCTTGCCCGCGTTCACCCCGCCGGTGACGATGATGTTGCAGCGGCTCTTGACCGCGGCGGCGAGGAAGCCGGCCAGCGTCGGGTCGACGGTGCCGAGCTGGATCAGGCGGCCGAGGGTCACGTCGAGCTGCCCGTGCCGGCGCAGCGACACGCACGGCCGCGGGGTCACCGACATCGTCGCCGTCATCCGCGCGCCGCCGGCCAGCGCCACGCTGACCAGCGGCGAGGCCGCCGAGAAGTCCCGGGCGGTCTGGCCGCCGCGGGCGGCCCAGTTGCGGATCATCGCGATCAGCTCGTCGTCGCTGGCGGCCACCGGCTGGCCGATGACGCGTTCGCCGGTCGCGTAGGTGACCCACACCTCGTCACAGCCGTTGACGTCGACGTTCTCCACCTGCGGGTCGCGCAGGTAGCCGGCCAGCGGGCCGAGCCCGTACCGCTGGTCGTAGACCGCCTGCGCCAGTGCCTCCCGGTCGGCCGGCGCCAGCACCGGGGCGCCCCCCCGGACCTGCCGCTCGGCCCAGGCCCGGACCGCGTCGCCGATCAGCGGGAGGGCCTCGTCCTGGCTGGCGCCGTCGTGCAGCCGGTCGGCGATCATCGCGAGGATCTCGGTCACGCCGCGGCGCAGCCGGGGGTCACCGAGGGCGAACGGGACCTGGGGCGTTCGGGGGCGCGGCGCCATGCCGTGCCGGGGCGGGGGTCCGGCCACCGGCGGCGGCCACTGGATCTGCGTCATCGGCTCGCGTTCGCCTCCCGGCAGGCCCGGCCTGCTCGCCGCGCCGGGCATGAGAGCCGTGGGCCGCCTCGCGCAGGGCGCGCCCGGCCGGGCCGGCCGCCCGGATCAGCGGCCTGGCCTGCAGCCCGCGGCGGCTGCCGGCGCCATCCGACAGCACGCTGGCCGCCTTCGGGTCGTGCGGCAGCGAGCCCGCGACCGGCACGCCCAGGGCCCGGGCGACCTCGCGCGGGGTGCTCGTTCCCTCGCCGATCAGCAGCAGCATCACGCGGCGGGACCCGCCGAGCAGCTGGGCCAGCATCTCGATCCGGGCCCGGGCCTTGCTGACCTGGCGCAGCGTCGGCCGCAGGACCAGCACCACCAGGCTGGCCGCGGCCAGCACCGGCTCCGGCCCGCCCCCGGCGTCGAGCCGCCCGCAGTCGGCGATCACGTCGGCGGGCTGGGCCGCGAGCATGCCCGCCAGCACCGGCCAGACCGGCCCCAGGGCGATGCTCTGCCGCGGGTCGGACAGGCCGGCCAGCAGCAGCCGTCCCCGCTCGTCATCGAGCTCGATCAGCTGCGGCCACAGCGCGGCCGCGACCGCCTCCGGGTTGTGCCCGGCCTCCATGGCCAGCGCCAGCAGCCCGGTGCGGGCCGGAAGGTGCCCGGCGAACAGCCCGGCCAGGATGTCGCCGCCGCTGGGGTCGCACTCGGCCAGGATCACCTGGCCCGGCCAGCCGAGCGAGAGGGCCAGCGCCGCGGTGGTCACGCCCGGCGCCCCGCCCGCCGACACCAGCGCGTACAGGCTCACGGCGTGGCCCGGCTGGTAACGACGAGGGCGACCTGCCCGGTGGCGGCCTGCTCGGCCACCTCGGGTCCGGTGGCGGCCGGGACCAGGAGGTCGACGACGTCGAAGCCGTCCTGATCGGTGACCGTGTTCACCGCCTCGACGACCGCGGCCACCGGGTGCAGGAGGACCGGCACGGCCCCGGACCCGGAGCTGCCGGACGCGGCCGGCGTGGCGACCACCAGCACCTGGTCGCCGGGGTTCAGGCCGCTGGCCGGCAGCCCGGATGGCTTGACCGCGACCGGGACCAGTTCCTGCCCGGGCCCGGGCGACAGCTTGCTGGTCAGCTCGGAGGAAGCCAGCAGCGTCCCGGGCCGCAGCGAGGTGGCCGCGACCAGCCCCACCACCTGGGGCAGCTGCCGGGCCGGGATCACCTGCAGCCCGGGCCCGGCGGCCACGGTGGTGGTGCCCACGTCGGCCGAGGTGATCACGGCCCCGACCGGCACCGCCGCGGTCACCATCACCACCGGGACCTGGTTATCTTCCCGGTGGTACAGCGCCACGCTGGCCAGGATCCCGGCCCCGATCAGCGCCGCGGCCAGGGCGATCATGGCCGGCCGCCGCCGCCGCGGGAGCCCGCGCAGCTGACCCCCCGCCATCGCCGGGGGCGGGCCGTTCGGCGTCGGAGCCGTCTCGGGATGGAAGACGGTCCCGAAATCCAGGCCGGGGTCGCTGCCGCTCATCTACTGGTCACCAGGGCCTCTCCCGCCGCGACGCGCAGCGTTATGGGGGTACTCACCGGCCGCCCGATCGCGACCGTGCCGCCGGCGCCGCCCGAGCCGACCCAGGACACGTTCCACAGCACGGTGACCGAGGCGGCGTAGGCGTTGCCCGGCTGCCCGGCGGACGGCTGGTCGTAGGTGTAGGAGCAGTCGGTGTGCTGCGCGCTCAGCGGCTGGGCCGGCCGGTAGGCGGGGCCCGGCCCGTGGCAGGTCACGCCGGGCTGGCCACCCCCCGGCCTGAAGATGATCTGCGTTGGCACGGCCGTCGCCTGGGCCCAGACCGGGCCGGCCGCGATCACGGGGCTCTTGACCGCTCCCCAGGCGGCACCCGGTATCCAGAACCACTCCGGCAGCCCCACCAGGCCATCGCGGCCGCGGGGCGGCGCGGTCTGCACGGGCAGGTCGGGGATGACCAGGTCGCCGATCGCGATCACCGACAGCTGCTGCGGGGTGACCGCGGGCGCGCCGGTCGCGTTGTTGACCAGGGTCACCCCGCCGAACGGCTGGGCGCCCGGGCAGGTGATCGCATCCCAGGTATGACCGGCGGGCGCCGGCCACTGCAGGCCGAGGAACCGGGCCTGCTGCTGTGACAGCGGGGTCAGCGTGCACGCCGACCGTCCGCCGCCACCGCCGCCGCCGCCGGATCCCGGCCCGCCCGGGACGCCGGTGGTGTTCGTGCACACGAACTGGTAGACGCCGTTGATCAGCTGGTAGTGACAGCCTCCGCCGGCCGGCACCTGCGGGGCCGCCGGTGCCGCCCCGGCCACGGACGCCGCCCCGGCCGCCGGGCCGGTGGCGGGCAGCACGACCGCGAGGGTGAGCGCCGCCGCCGCCAGCCCGGCGCCCAGCCGGGCGGCACCGCGCGCCAGGGCCCGGGGGGCCACCGCACGGCTGGGAATGGCACCGCGGAGGGCGGCGTGGTTCAGGGAACGCATGACAACACCACCGGAACCTGACCGCTGACCAGCCACCGGCCGCCGGTGAGCATCAGCGTGCTGATCATGTTGACTCGGGGACTGCCCAGGCTGCCGATCACCTGGCCGGTGCTGGCGCTCTGCACGCCGGCGTTGCTGAAGTCCGCGCAGTCGTGCACCGCCGCGCGGTCCCCGGCGACCCGCACGCTCAGGATGTGCGGCACCGGGCTGCCGTACTGGATCTCCCCGCGGGCCCAGTCGGTCTCGAACCCGCCGATCAGCGACGAGATGGCGGCCGGGGCGGCGTACGGGGCCAGCACGGCCCGCGCGCTGGCCGGGTTCCGCGCGTCCAGGGCCTGCCCGACCGCCTGCCAGTAACCGGTGTAGGCGGCCACGACCTGGTCCTGGACGCTGGGCGTGACGCCCGCGGCCAGCGAGGCCGCCGGCGACGCCCGGGCCGCGCCCTTATGCGGCAGGGCGACAGCCGCCGGGCCGCCGCATCCCGCGACGGCCAGCGTCAGGACGGCCGCCACCGCAAGACCGGTGGCCGCACCAGATACCGCGGACCAGCCCAACTGGTCCGCCACTCGACGGAACAGGCCGAACGCGCCGTGTAACGGCGGACGAGCGGCAGTAAGCATAGCCATGCGCCGCGTGCTCCCGCTGACAGTATTTGTTAGCCTGTGACCGCCGTGCCAGCATTGCGCAATCCGGCCACTGACACAAGGCCATTGGCCTATTTGGTATGGCGTGATCATGCACGTTGTCCGAACGGCGCCCCGGCCACCCCGGCAGTGGCGGAACCTCCGCTATCGGGCTACGCGCTCACCGCGGCGACAGGCCAGGCAGACGGGCCAGCCGTCCTAGCAGCGGTCCCGCGTCCGGGTCGCGCATGCTCCGTCATAGCGGCATCTATGTCAATAGTCTTTGCGTGATTTGCCGCCGGGCGGATCATATCGGCCGGATGGTATGCCGGGCCGAATACCCAGCCGGCCGCGGGCTCAGCCAGCCGGCCGGTTCGCGCGGAAACGGTGGGGGATTTCTTGGCCCGAGCTATACGCGACCTATGCCCCGGCCTAGCATGCGCTGATGGCCATGGTGCTGGGGCACGGTCAGGCGCCTGCTGGTCGGACGCCCGCCCCGGGCGGGTCTTGACGCGCCCTTAGCACGCGCCGGCACGCTTCGATCACCAGTGAAACGTCCCGCCGCTAGGCTCGCGCGCATGGAGACCACCACGGGCGGGCGCCCCGCGCTGCCGCGGGTCGTCACCGACGCGTCCCTGGTCCGCGCCATCCTGGCCGATCCTGGCTATACGATGCCCGATCCGGGGCGGCACGCCCCGCCGGGCACCATGGCGTGGCTGCGCCAGAACGTGGCCAGGCACAGCAACGGCGCCGACCACGCGCGCCGCCGGGGCCTGGCCGAGGACCTGCTGCGCCGCCTGGACCCCGGCTCGCTGCGCGCCCGGGCCCGCGAAGCGGCCGACGCGGGCATCGACCAGGCGGCCGGCCGTCCCTTCGACGCGATGGCGCTGGTGGCCACGCGGGTGCCGGGCCGGGTGCTGGCTGCGGCGCTCGGCGCCGCCGACCCGGACCTGGCCACCGACCAGCTGCCCGTGGTGGCCGCCGCCTACCTGCCGGGCGCGGCGGACCGGGGCCAGGCCGACGCCAGCGTCGCCCGGCTGGCCGGATTGCTCCCGCCCGGGCCCGACGAGCACGTCGCTGCCCGGATCGGGCTGCTGGTCCAGGCGTACGCGGCCACCGCCGGGCTGATCGGCAGCGCGGTGGCGGCCGGGCTCGCGGCGGCGCCCGGAATCGCGGCGGCGCCCGCGCCGGCCGCGGCCCTGGTGGCGCAGACGCTCCGCGGCGCGCCGCCGGTTCGGCAGACCCGGCGGGTCGCCCCGTCCGGGGAGACGATCGCGCTCGACCTCACCGCCGGGCGCGACGACCCGGCCGGGCCGGCGGCGTTCGGCTACGGCCCGCACGCCTGCCCGGGCGCCGGGCCCGCGGCCGCCCTGGCCGAGGGCGCGGCCGGGCCACTGCTGGCCCGCTGCCGGCTGACCGGCGCGCCGGTCCGCTACCCCCAGCCGCCCGCGGTGCGCGCGCCCGAGCGCCTGGAGCTGGTCGAGCGGGCCTAGTCCGAGCCCAGCTCGTCGCTCTTCTCGAACCGGCTGACCAGGATCAGGCTCAGCACGAACACCGCCACCATCGCGAGCAGCAGCGCCAGCACGGACGTGCTGACCAGCTGCTCGCCGCTGAGCACGAAGAGGATCTTCCTGATCACGGCGACCAGGCCGACGACGATGAACGGCTGGGCCACCAGCCGGTGCGAGCGCAGCGAGAGCACCACCGTGTGCACGATCTCCACCAGGATCAGCACCAGCAGCACGTCGTCGAGCAGGATGGTGGCGGCGGCCGTGACGGAGCCGGCCGACAGGATTCCGGACCGCGACAGCGAGTGGGCGAAGTCCGCGATGCCGGAGATCAGCAGGATCGCGGCCAGCACGACCAGGACGGCGCCGACGACCACGGTGACGACGTCCTGGGCGTGCTCGAGCCAGAGCATGGACCGGGTCATGCCCCAGATCCCGGGGCGCGGGGACCGCCCGGCCCGGCCGGGGCGGCCCGGCCGCCCCGAGCGGTCACCCCCCGACTCGGCCACGGGCCCGCCTCACCCGGTCAGGACACGGCGCCGGGCACCGTGCAGACCGCCCCCCGGTCCGCGCCGGAGACCAGCGCCGCGTACTTGGCCATGGCCCCGCTGGTGTAGTTGGGCGCCCGGCGCTGCCACTGTTGGCGCCGCCGGGCCAGCTCGGCGTCGTCGACGGTCAGCTCCAGCCGCCGCCGCGGGACGTCCAGGACGATGCCGTCGCCGTCGCGGACCAGCGCGATCGGGCCGCCGTCCCAGGCTTCCGGCGCGGCGTGCGCCACGCACGCCCCGAACGTGGCGCCCGAGAACCGCCCGTCGGTCACCAGGACCACCTCGCGGCCGAGCCCGGCGCCCTTGATGGCGGCGGTGACCGCGAGCATCTCGCGCATGCCCGGGCCGCCCCGGGGACCCTCGTTCCTGATCACCAGGACGTCGCCCTGGCCGACTTGCCGCGCGGTGACCGCGGCGAAGCAGTCTTCCTCGCACTCGAAGACCCGCGCGCGCCCCTCGAACCTGAGCGTCTCGATCCCCGGCGTCTTCACCACCGCGCCGTTCGGCACCAGGTTCCCCCGCAGCACCGCCAGGCCGCCGTCGGGCTGGAACGGCTCCTTGGCGGGCCGCACGACCTGGCCGTCGGGCTCGAACGCGTCGGCCACGTTCTGGCCGAGCGTCCGGCCGTTCACCGTCATCGCGTCGCCGTCGACCAGGCCGGCCGACAGCAGCTCGCGCAGGATCACCGGGACGCCGCCGACCTGGTCGAGCTCGCTCATGACGTAGAGCCCGGACGGCCGCACCGAGGCGATCACCGGGGTGCGGCGGCTCACCGCGTCGAAGTCGTCCAGGGTCAGCTCGACCCCGGCCTCGTGGGCGATGGCCAGCAGGTGCAGCACCGCGTTGGTCGACCCGGCCGTGGCCATCACCACGGTGGCCGCGTTCAGGAACGCCGCACTGGTCATGATCTGGCGCGGCCGCAGGCCGGCGGCCAGCGCCTCGACCACGGCCATCCCGGTCCGCCGGGCCAGGTCGGTCCGCTCGGCCGAGACCGCGGGCGGCGACGCCTCGCCCGGCAGCGTCATGCCCAGCGCCTCGGCGCACATCGACATCGTGTTGGCCGTGTACATGCCGGCGCAGGAGCCGGCGCCCGGGCAGGCGGCCCGCTCGATCGCCAGCAGGTCGGCGTCGGTGACCTCGCCGGCCGCGTGCCCGCCGACCGCCTCGAATACGTCCTGGATGGTCAGCGACCGGCCCAGCGCGTGCCCGGGCAGGATCGTGCCGCCGTAGAGGAAGGCGGCGGGCAGGTCCAGCCGGGCGCACGCCATCAGCATGCCCGGCAGCGACTTGTCGCAGCCGGCGATCGTGACCATCGCGTCGAACTGCTCCGCCTGCATCATCAGCTCGACCGAGTCGGCGATGATCTCGCGGCTGACCAGCGACGCCTTCATGCCCTCGGTGCCCATCGAGATCCCGTCCGAGACCGCGATCGTGCCGAACTCCAGCGGCACCGCGCCGGCCTGCCTGACCCCCTCCTTGGCCGCGGTGGCCAGCCCGTCCAGGTGCACGTTGCACGGGGTGACCTCGTTCCACGACGAGGCCACGGCCACCTGCGGGAGCTGCAGGTCCTGCTCGGACAGGCCGACGGCGCGCAGCATGGCGCGCGCCGGGGCCCGGGACGGACCGGTGGTGAGCGGGCCGGACCGCGGCCTCGGCAGCTGGGCAGTCATGCGTTCTCCGGGATCGTCTCGAGCTCACGGGAGGGGTCCTGCGGGGTGCGGGGTGCCTCGGCGCCCGCGCGCAGCAGGCCGTAGGCGACACCGTCGGCAAGAGCCTCCCACGAGGCGGTGACGATGTCGTCGGAAACGCCGACCGTGGTCCATTCCCCCACGGTGTCGGCTGAGGTGAGCATCACCCGGGTGACCGCGCTGGTCGCCGCCCGGCCGTCCAGGATCCGCACCTTGTAGTCGACCAGGTGGATGCCGGACAGGGCCGGGTAGAAGCCGCTCAGCGCGCGGCGCAGCGCCTGGTCCAGCGCGTGCACCGGGCCCACGCCCTCGCCGACCGCCACCACCCGCTCGCCCGCGTGCCGCAGCCGCACGATCGCCTCGCTGCGGTCCTCGGCCGCGGACCGCTCGATCATCACCCGGTAGCTGTCCAGCGTGAACCACGCGGGGAGCGCCCCGACGATCCGGCGCACCAGCAGCTCGAACGAGGCGTCGGCCGCCTCGTACGCGTAGCCGCGGTGCTCGGCCGCCTTGACCTGGTCCAGCACCTCGGTGGCCTGCTCGGCCGTGAGGTCCAGGCCGAGCTCGGCGGCCTTGGCCAGCACGTTGCTGCGCCCGGCCAGCTCGCTGACCAGGATCCGCTGCTGGTTGCCGACCGCGCCGGGGTCGATGTGCGCGTACGCGTCCGGCCGCCGCGCGATCGCCGAGGCGTGCAGGCCGGCCTTGGTCGCGAACGCCGAGGAGCCGACGTAGGGCTGGCGCGAGGCCAGCGGCAGGTTGGCGTACTCGGCGATGGTCCGGGCCGTGGAGGCCAGCTCGGCCAGGCGGCCGGGCGGCAGCAGCTCGTGCCCGCGCTTGAGCGCCAGGGTTGCGATGATCGCGAACAGGTCGGCGTTGCCGCAGCGCTCGCCGTAGCCGTTCGCCGCGCCCTGCACGTGCCGGGCCCCGCCGGACACGGCCACCACCGAGTTGGCCACCGCGCAGGCCGAGTCGTTGTGGAAGTGCACGCCGACCCGGGCGCCGCCGGCCGAGGCGCTGACCTCGGCGACCACGCGGGCGGCGTCGTCGGGCAGCGTGCCGCCGTTGGTGTCGCACAGCGCGAGCGTGTCGGCGCCCGCCGCGACCGCGGCCTCCAGCACGGCTAGGGCGTAGCCGCGGTCGGCCTGGTAGCCGTCGAAGAAGTGCTCGGCGTCGAACACGACCCGCCGCCCGGCGGCCGTCATGAACGCCACCGAGTCGGCCACCATGGCCAGGTTCTCCTCGCGGGTGGTGCGCAGCGCCTCGTCGACGTGCAGCGTCCACGCCTTGCCGACCAGCGTCACGATCGGCGTGCGCGCGGCCAGCAGGGCCTGCAGGTTCGCGTCGTCGTCGACACCGCGGCGCGGCATCCGGGTGGCGCCGAACGCGGCCAGCTTCGCGTGCTTCCAGTCCAGCTCGCTGGCCCGGGCGAAGAACTCCGCGTCCTTGGGGTTGGACCCGGGCCACCCGCCTTCCACCACGTCCACGCCCAGCGCGTCGAGCGCCGCGGCGACCCGGAGCTTGTCGGCCACGGTCAGGTCGAGGCCGACCTGCTGCGAGCCGTCACGCAGGGTGGTGTCGTAGATCTCGACCTTGGGCTGCTCCGGCCCGGCGAGGCCGCCGTCCGCGCTCATCGGGCGGCCGCCGTCGTGGTCAGCGCGTCGCGCAGCGCGTCTTCCCACCCGCCGGTGGTCGCCGGGGCGCCGGAGCCGAGCACGCCGGACACGGCGGCGTCGAGGTCGGCCGCGGCCCGCGCCTGGCCGAGGTGGTCCAGCATCAGCGCCGCCGACAGCACCGCGCCCGCCGGGTTCGCCCGGCCGGTGCCCGCGATGTCCGGGGCCGACCCGTGCACCGGCTCGAACACCGAGGGGCCGGTGCGGTCCGGGTTGAGGTTCCCGCTCGGCGCGACGCCGAGGCCGCCGGTCAGCGCGGCGCCCAGGTCGGACAGGATGTCGCCGAACAGGTTGTCGGTGACAATCACGTCGAACCGCCCCGGGTCGTCGACGAGGTACAGGCAGGCCGCGTCGACGTGGGCGTAGTCGAGCGGGATCCCCGCCTCGGCCGCCACCTCGCCCGCCACCCGCCGCCACAGGTCGCCGGCGTGGGTCAGCACGTTGGTCTTGTGCACCAGGGTCAGCCGCCCGCGCCGCCGCGACGCCAGGCTGGCGGCGTACCGCACGCAGCGCTCCACCCCGGCCCGGGTGTTCAGCGACTCCTCGGTCGCGCTCTCGAACGCGGTGCCGCGGTGCACGGTCCCGCCCGCCCCCGCGTACAGGCCCTCGGTGTTCTCGCGCACGATCACGAAGTCGAGGGCCTCGTGCTTGTGCCGGGCCACCGCCGCGGCCACGCCGGGGCGCAGCTTGGACGGGCGCAGGTTCACGTAGAGGTCGAGCTCGGCGCGCAGTCGCAGCAGCAGCCCGCGCTCCAGCACGCCGGGCGGCACGTCCGGGTGGCCGACCGCGCCGAGCAGGATCGCGTCGGTCTTGCGCAGGTCGTCGAGCACCGGGTCGGGCAGCACCTCGCCGGTGGCCAGGAAGTGCTGGGCCCCGAGCGGGCAGGCCCGCCAGTCGACCGCGAACCCGTGCCGCGCGGCGACCGCGTCGACGCAGTCCCGCGCCACCGCGGTGACCTCGGGCCCGATCCCGTCCCCGGGCAGGTGCGCGACCGCGTAGGACCGGCCTGGGGCCGTCATACGTCCGCTCCGTTGGCTTCGTCCCGGTCGGTGGGCGCGTCGAGCCAGCTCATCATCTGGCGCAGCGGGCGGCCGACGGTCTCGACCTGGCTGCTGGCCGCGGCGGCGCGCAGCCGCTCGAAGTTGGGCCGCCCGGCGTCGTCCTCGGCGATCCACTCCCGGGCGAAGTCGCCGGACCTGATGTCGGTCAGGATCTTGGCCATGGCCTCCCGGGTGGGCGCCCCGATCACCCGCTCGCCGCGGGTGAGGTCGCCGTACTCGGCGGTGTCGCTGACCGAGTAGCGCATCCACCTCATGCCGCCCTCGTACATCAGGTCGACGATCAGCTTCAGCTCGTGCAGGCACTCGAAGTAGGCGACCTCGGGCTGGTAGCCGGCCGAGACCAGGGTCTCGAACCCCGCGTTCACCAGGGCGGTCACTCCCCCGCAGAGCACCGCCTGCTCGCCGAACAGGTCGCTCTCGGTCTCCTCCTGGAACGTGGTGACCAGGGCCCCGGCCTTGGTCCCGCCGATCCCGCAGGCGTAGGACAGGGCCAGGTCCCAGGCCTTGCCGGTCGCGTCCTGGGCCACGGCGACCAGCACCGGGGTGCCCTGCCCGGCCTCGAACTGGCGCCGGACCAGGTGCCCGGGGGCCTTGGGCGCCACCATCGCGACGTCCACGTCGGGCGGCGGGGTGATGTAGCCGAAGTGGATGTTGAAGCCGTGCGCGAACAGCAGCGCGTCACCCGGCCGCAGGTTCGGCGCGATCGCCTCGGCGTAGAGCTTGCGCTGGCCGGTGTCCGGCGTGAGCACCATGATCACGTCCGCCCAGGCGCACGCGTCGGCGGGCGTGGTGACCGTGAGGCCCTCGGCCTCGGCCCGCGGCCGGGATTTCGAGCCCTCGGGCAGGCCCACCCGGACCTCGCAGCCCGAGTCGCGCAGGTTCAGGGCGTGGGCGTGGCCCTGCGAGCCGTAGCCGAGCACGGCGACCTTGCGGCCCTGGATCACGCCGAGGTCGGCGTCGGTGTCGTAATACACGGTGGCCATGGGTTAATTTCCTCTCAGGCTGGGTCAGTCAGGTCGGTCAGGTCTTGGCGCACAGGTTCTGGCTCACACGGCCTCGGCCACGGCCACAGCCTCGGCCTCCGCCTCGGCCACGGCCGGGGCGGCGACGGCCAGGCCGCGGTCGGTGATCGTGCCGCTGCCGCGGGACATGGCGATCCGCCCGGTGCGCACGAGCTCGCACGTGCCGTAGCGTTCCAGGTTCTGCAGCAGGGAATCGAGCTTGCCCGGGCTGCTGGTGGCCTCGAGGATCACCGTCTCCGGGCTCATGTCCACGACGTTGGCGTGGAACACGGTAGCCACCTCGAGCAGCTCGCCGCGCAGCGCCGGGTCGATCCTGACCTTGATCAGCGCCAGCTCGCGCTCCACCGCGGCGTGGTGGTCGAGCTCGACCACCTTCAGCACCCGGACCAGCTTGTCCAGCTGCTTGGCCACCTGCTCGACCGGCGTGGACGCGCCGTCCACGACGATCGTCATCCGGCTCACCCGCTCGTCCTCGGTCGGCCCGACGGCCAGCGACGAGATGTTGAACGCGCGCCGGGAGAACAGGCCGGCCACGTGGGCCAGCACCCCGGGCTTGTTCTCGACCAGCACCGACAGGGTGTGGGTACTCATCGGGCCAGCACCTCCTGGGTCTTGGCCGGCTGGGCCTGCTCGCCGCGCAGCTCGCGCCGCGTCGCCTCGCGCTGCTCCTCGGCGCTGAACTCGGGCCCGAGCGCGATCTCGTCGTTGGGCCGTCCCGCCGGGACCATAGGGAACACGCCCTCGCGGTCATGCACCCGGAAGTCCACCACCGTGGGCACGTCGGTCGTGGCCAGAGCCTTGTCGAGTACCGCGTCCACGTCGTCGGCCCGCTCGCAGCGCAGCCCCTGGCAGCCGTAGGCCTCGGCCAGCTTGACGTAGTCCGGGATCGCCGTGCCCAGCTCGACCTCGGAGTAGCGCTCCTCGTAGAACAGCTCCTGCCACTGCCGGACCATGCCGAGGAACCCGTTGTTGAAGATCAGCACCTTGATCGGCAGGTGCTCGATCGCGCAGGTGGCCAGCTCCTGGGCGGTCATCTGGAAGCAGCCGTCGCCGTCGATCGCGACCACCAGCTCGCCGGGCCTGCCCACCTGCGCGCCCATCGCGGCCGGGACCGCGAAGCCCATCGTGCCGAGGCCGCCGGAGTTGATCCAGGACCGCGGCCGGGTGAACGAGAAGTGCTGGGCGGCGTGCATCTGGTGCTGGCCGACGCCGGCCACCACGACCGCCTCGCCGCCGGTGAGCGCGGACAGCCGCTCCACCACGTGCTGCGGCTTCAGCGGGCCGTCCGCCTCCTGGGTGTAGCGCAGCGGGAACCGCCGCTTCCAGTCGCCGATGCCGCGCAGCCAGGCGCCGGTGTCGCCCGGGCCGTGCTCGGCGATCAGCGCGGCGAGGCTGTCCACCAGGCCGGCCAGGGTCGCCCGCACGTCCCCGGTGATCGGCACGTCGGGCACCCGGTTCTTGCCGATCTCGGCCGGGTCGATGTCGGCGTGCACCACCTTGGCGCGGGGGGCGAAGTCGGCCAGCCGCCCGGTCACCCGGTCGTCGAACCGCGCGCCGAGCGCCACCAGCAGGTCGGCCTCCTGCAGCGCGGACACGGCCGTGTAGCAGCCGTGCATGCCCGGCATGCCGAGCGCGAGCGGGTGCGGGTCGGGGAACGCGCCGCGGGCCATCAGCGTCGTGGTGACCGGGGCCTGGGCCAGCTCGGCCAGCGCGAGCAGCTCGGCGTGCGCCCCGGCCTTGATCACGCCGCCGCCGACGTACAGGACCGGGCGCCTGGCCTGGCGCAGCAGCTCGGCCGCGCGCCGGATCAGCTCCGGGTCCGGGGCGCCGGGCAGCCGGTAGCCGGGCAGCGCCAGGGCGGGCGGCCAGGTCCCGCTCCCCCAGGTCATCGTCGCCTGCAGGATGTCCTTGGGCACGTCGACCAGCACCGGGCCGGGACGCCCGGTCGAGGCGATGTGGAAGGCCTCGGCGATCGCGGCCGGGATCCGCTCGGCCCGGGTGACCAGCTCGTTGTGCTTGGTGACCGGCAGCGTGATCCCGGTGATGTCGGCTTCCTGGAACGCGTCGCTGCCGATCATCGCGCTGGGCACCTGGCCGGTGATGGCGACGACCGGTACCGAGTCCATGTAGGCGTCGGCCAGCGCGGTGACCAGGTTGGTCGCGCCCGGGCCGCTGGTGACCAGGCAGACGCCGGGCCGGCCGGTGGCCCAGGCGTAGCCCTCGGCCGCGTGCCCCGCGCCCTGCTCGTGCCGGACGAGCACGTGCCGGAGCGTCGAGGACCGCAGCGGGTCGTAGGCCGGGAGTATCGCGCCGCCGGGAAGTCCGAAGACCACGTCGACGCCCTGCTGCTCGAGACTGCGCACCAGCGCCTGGGCTCCGGTCAGTTCCACTTATTTGCTCCTTCGGTTCAGCCGCGAGTTCCAACAAAAAACCTCCTCGCCGTCTGCGGCGTAGGAGGTGAGCGCGAGCCTGGCGTGCGGGCTCGCGCTACGTGATGAGGAGTACCAGGAATTGATCGATGCGCATGGCTGCCTTCTCGATCGGGCTGTGTTGCACGTCAGGATAACACTATCGGCGGGTGACCCGGCCCTTGCGTCGTTCGGGTGAACGTGCCGCGTCTTTCTCCGGCCAGCCGGGCCGGCCGGAGAAGGACCGCCAGCCGGGCCGCTAGCCGCGGGCCGGCGCCGCGGGCCGGCCGCCCCGGAACAGCAGGGCGGCGAGCACGGACCCGGCGGCGAACAGCCCGGCCGCCCACCAGAACGCCGTCGCATAGCTGTGCACCTGGGCCAGCGCGGCGAGCGCGGCGTCCGGCTGGCCCGCAGCGGCCAGGCGCGGGCTGAGGTGGCTGGCCAGGTAGGACGCGGCCGCGCTGGCCGCCACGGTGTTGAGCAGCGACGTGCCGATCGAGCCGCCGACCTGCTGCCCGGTGTTCACCACCGCCGACGCCACGCCGGCGTCGGACGGGGCGACGCCGGAGGTGCCGGTGTTCATCGACGGGGAGACGACGAAGCCGATGCCGGCGGCGGCGAGCAGCAGCGGCGGCAGGACGTCCGCCGCGTAGCTGGAGTGGACGCCGATCCGGGTCAGCCCGGCCAGGCCGGCCGCGGCGGCGAGCATGCCGGAGGCGACGAGGAACCGGGGGCCGATGCGCGGCAGCAGCACGATGTTGGCCAGGTTCGCGCCGATGACGATCGCCCCGACCATCGGCAGGAAGGCGAGGCCGGTCGTGACCGGGCGCAGGCCCAGGGTCTCCTGCAGGTAGTAGGTCAGGAACAGGAAGATGCCGAACATGCCGGCGCCGGTGATGAGGATCGACAGGTCGGCGGCCGCCCGGTTGCGGTCGGCGACGACGCGCAGCGGCAGCAGCGGCTGCCTGGCCCGCGTCTCGATGTAGCCGAACGCCGCCAGCAGCAGCGTGCCCGCGGCCAGGAAGCCCCAGGTCGCCGGGCTGTGCCAGCCGTAGCTGGCCGCGTTGGAGAACCCGTACACGATGCCGAACATGCCGGCCGCCTCGGCCATGAGCCCGGGCAGGTCGAACCCCGGCCGCGGCCCGGCCGCCGGCTGCCGCCGCAGCAGCACCATGGCGCCGGCGCCGGCGATGACGGCGAAGGCGAGGTTCACGTACAGGCACCAGCGCCAGTCCAGGTACTCGGTCAGCAGCCCGCCGAGCAGCAGCCCGACCGCCCCGCCGGCGCCCGCGATCGCGCCGAAGACGCCGAACGCCTTGCCCCGGTCTTTCGTGCCCTCGAACGTGGTGGTGAGCAGCGACAGCGCGGCCGGGGCGAGGAGCGCGCCGAAGGCGCCCTGGCAGGCGCGCGCCGTGACCAGCATGCCGAAGCTGCCCGCGGCCCCGCCGACCGCGGACGCGCCCGCGAAGCCGGCCAGGCCCGCGATGAACGTGGCCTTCCGGCCGATCATGTCGGTGAGCCGGCCGCCGAGCAGCAGCAGGCTGCCGAAGGCGAGGGCGTAGGCGGTGACCACCCATTGCCGCTGGATGTCGGAGAAGTGCAGGGCCTGCTGCGCCGACGGCAGCGCGATGTTCACGATCGTCGCGTCGAGCACGACCATCAGCTGGGCCAGCGCGACGACGGCCAGGATGAGCCAGCGCCGGGGGTCGGCGCCCGCCGTCCCGGCGGGCGGCTGCGGCCGCGCGCTGGCCCGGAGGTGAGCGTGGCTGGCCTGGTCCGGAGCGGACCAGCCAGCCGTGCGGCGGCGTTACTCATCGCGGGTTTCCCTTCGGCTCCGTCCAGTCGGTATTTCCCGCACTCTAACGCAAGTTTGCAGTCTAGTGCAATATTGCTGCCCGATGTACACTTGCCGCATGACCGAGACCGGACTGCGCGAGCGCAGCAAGGCCCGCCGCCGGGCGGCGATCATCCGCGCCGCCTATGAGCTGTTCGCCGAGCGCGGCTACGACGCGACCACGGTGGCCGACATCGCCGCGGCGGCCGAGGTAGCGCCGCGGACCGTCGCAATGTACTTCCCGGCCAAGCAGGACATCGCGCTGTCGCGGTTCAGCGAGGGGATGACGAGCCTGGGCGAGGCGATCCGCGGCCGGCGGCCCGGTGAGACGCTCACCGACGTCCTCGGCCGCTGGCTGCGCGGCGCCGAGGTCGAGGCGGCCGACCCGGACCTGGTGGCCCTCGGGCGCCGGATGTTCGCGGCCAATCCCGGGCTGGGGGCGCTGCGCGCGGCCCGGATGACCGCGGCCATCCAGGCCGGGGCGGCCGTCATCGCGGCCGACACGGGCCTAGACCCCGACGCCGCCGGCCCGCGGCTGGCGGCGGCGGCCATCGCGGCGATCGTGATGGAGATCCTGGACACCGAGCCGGGCGCCGGGCGCGAGGCGGCCGTCGCCGCCGCGCTGCGGTTCCTGACGGCCGGGATCGCCGCGCTCTGATCGCCGCCCGGCCTGGGGCGGTGACTGGCCGGCGAGCACGACATCGCCGCCGTCGACGCGCCAACACCGATGGCGCCGGCCCAGGCAGCCGACCCGTTCCCGGGCAGGCTGCGCTGAACCGGCGTCGCTGCGCCCCCTCAGGGGGCGGCCTCACCTCGCATGCGGGACGATCACGACCGGGCATGCCGAGTGCTGGACGACCTCGCTGCTCACCGAGCCCATCAGCAGCCGGGCAAAGCCGCTGCCGCCGCGTGCCCCCAGGACGACCATGTCGGCATCGTGCGAAGCATCGACCAGTTCCTTGACCACAAAGCCGCTCAAAGCCCGGACCGTCACCGACGCCGGGCCGGCCCCGCCCGCCGGCTAGTTGCCTTCTGCGTCATCTCCTCAGCGGCCTGTTGCACCGCGTCGAGGAGGGGCTTGTCCGGCGGCCCGATCACCGGGATGCCGCCCCAGTAGCTCTTCGCGACCTCGTGCACGGCTACGACGGTGAGCGGGACATGCAGCGCCGCTGCCTGTCTCATGGCCCAGTCGAGCGCGCGTTCGGAGTTAGGTGAGCCGTCTACGCCCACAACGATTCCCGCCACCACCTGCTCCTTCCCCTTAGCCGCCGCCGCGGCGGCCATGAGTTCTGAGTCTTCATGATCGGGCCAGCCGAGCTGGCCGCGGTAGGCGGCTCGTACTGTGCCGCGTCACAGCCATGACGGCAATTATGACCTCCCGGGCCGCCGCTTCCCGGGCGAAGCCCGGTCCGCGTTGCGCGTGGTGGCGGCGTCGTGACGCTCGAGCGGGACGGAGAACTCGGTGATGCCCTGCTTGATGACCTGCCCGGCGAGCCCGCCCGCGCCTTCGACCAGGGCGGCGACGGGGCGGTTCCCGGCGAAGTATGAGGCAGTGAAGGTGACGATGCCCCGCTCCATGGCCGCTTCGGCGAGAAGGGACATGAGCGCAGTCGCCAGGCCTGCGCGCCGCCAGGAGGGGCTGACCGCGACGGCGACTTCCGCCACGTCAGCGCTGATCTGTTCGTAGCGGGCGATGGCCACGCCGCGCCGGGTGGCCGGGTCGATGGCCACGAGCGCGAACCGGTGCCGGTAATCGACGTTGGTCAGATGTGCGAGCAGCGCGGGCGTGACCGGCGGCGGACCGCCGAGGAACCGGCGTCGCAGAGTGTCGGCATCCGCCGTCCTGATCGCGTCGGCCAACTCGGGCGCATCGCTGGGCAGAACGGGCCGCACGAATACTCGCCGCCCGTCGGACAGGGTCACCAGCCGCTGGTACTCCTCGGGATAGCCAGGCGGCAGGCTCGCCAGGACTCTGTTCACAGGCAACCACGCTGCCCGTCCGGCGCGCGGGCCAGGTAGGGCCGTTCGTCCCTAGCCGTTCTGGCCGGCCAGGCTGGGCAGCCACGCCGGGCGGGCGGCCTCGAACGCGCTGATCTCCTGCTCGTGCCGCAGCGTCAGCGCGATGTCGTCCAGCCCCTCCAGCAGCCGCCACTGCGCGTAGTCGGCCAGATCGAACGGCTCGAGCAGGCGGGCCGAGCCGATCGCCACCGTGCGGGCGGCGACGTCCACGACCACCTCGGCGTCCGGGTCGGCGGCCAGCGCGGCGAACAGCCGGGCCGCGGACTGCTCGCTGACCACGGCCGGGACCAGCCCGGCGGCGACGCTGTTGTTGCGGAAGATGTCGCCGAAGCTGGGCGCCACGACGGCCCGGAAGCCGAAGTCCTGCAGGGCCCAGACCGCGTGCTCACGCGACGAGCCGCAGCCGAAGTTGGACCCGGCGACGAGCACCCTGGCCTCGGACGCGCCCGGCCGGTTCAGCACGAAGCGGGGGTCGGTGCGCCAGGCGCCGAACAGCCCGGCGGCGAACCCGGTGCGCTCGACCCGCTTGAGCCAGGCCGCCGGGATGATCTGGTCGGTGTCGACGTCGCGGCGGTCGAGCGCGACCGCGCCGCCGGCTATGCGCTGAACTCCTGGCATCACAGATCTCCTGGCAGCGTGAAGTGTCCGGCGACGGCGGTGGCCGCCGCGACGGCCGGCGACACCAGGTGGGTGCGCCCGCCGGGGCCCTGACGGCCCTCGAAGTTGCGGTTGCTGGTGGACGCCGACCGCTCGCCGGGGGCGAGGATGTCGCCGTTCATGCCCAGGCACATCGAGCACCCGGCCGAACGCCACTCGAAGCCGGCGTCGGTGAGCACGCGGTCCAGCCCCTCGGCCTCGGCCTCCGCCTTGACCCGGGCCGAGCCGGGCACGACCAGGGCCCGGACCCGCGGGCTGACCTGGCGGCCCCGGACCACCTCGGCCGCGGCGCGCAGGTCCTCCAGCCGGCCGTTGGTGCACGAGCCGATGAACACGGCGTCCACGCTGATGTCGCGGATCGCGGTGCCCGGGCGCAGGTCCATGTAGGCCAGGGCCCGCTCGGCCGCCTGCCGCAGCGCGGGGGTGCTCAGCGTGCCCGGGTCCGGCACCACGTCGTCGATCGTGACCGACTGGGCCGGGTTGGTGCCCCAGGTCACCGCGGGCCGTAGGGCCGGGGCGTCGACCCGGATCTCGCGGTCGAACTCGGCGCCGGGGTCGGTGGCCAGGCCGCGCCAGTCGTCCAGCGCCTGCTCCCAGAGCTTGCCCTTCGGGCTGTGCGCGCGGCCCTCGAGGAAGGTGAACGTGGTGTCGTCGGGCGCGATCATCCCGGCCCGGGCCCCGCCCTCGATGGACATGTTGCAGACCGTCATCCGGCCCTGCATCGACAGCGCCCGCACGGCCGCACCGCGGTACTCGATGACCGAGCCGACGCCGCCGCCGGTGCCGAGCGCCCGGATGATGCCGAGCACCAGGTCCTTGGCCGTGATGCCGGGCCCCAGCTCGCCGTCGACCGTGACCGCCATCGCCTGCGGCTTGACCTGCCGCAGCGTCTGCGTGGCCAGCACGTGCTCGACCTCGCTGGTGCCGATGCCGAAGGCCAGCGTGCCGAACGCGCCGTGGGTCGAGGTGTGGCTGTCGCCGCAGACGATCGTCATCCCCGGCTGGGTGAGCCCGAGCTGCGGGCCGATCACGTGCACGATGCCCTGCTCGATGCTGCCGAGCGGGTAGAGCGTGACGCCGTGCACCTCGGCGTTGCGCCGCAGCCGGGCGATCTGCTCGGCGGCCAGCGGGTCGGCGATCGGCTGGTCCAGGCCGATGGTCGGGACGTCGTGATCCATCGTGGCCACGGTCAGGTCGGGCAGGCGCACCTTGCGTCCGGCCAGCTCGATGCCCTCGAACGCCTGCGGCGAGGTGACCTCGTGCACGAGGTGCATGTCGATGTAGAGCAGCGGCGGCTCGCCCGCCGGGCTGGCCACCAGGTGGCGGTCCCAGATCTTGTCGAAGAGGCGTCCGGCCATGGCTTCCTCTGTCTCAGTCTTTGCTTTCTCAGTCTTTGCTGTCTCAATCTTTCAGTGTCTCAAAATATGAGATAGCCTGTTCAATCTATGGACACTCTAGAGCGCCCCGGCCCGGGCCGCAACCGGATCAGCGGGGTGGGCGTGCTGGACCGCGCGATGACCCTGCTCGAGCTGCTCGGCGACGGCCCGCGCTCGCTGCGGTCGCTGGCGCAGGCCAGCGGGCTGCCCCGGCCCACGGCGCACCGGCTGCTGGTCGCGCTGGAGGCGCACGGCCTGGTCGGGCGGGACGGCGACGGCGCCTTCCGGCTCGGGCCGCGGCTGGGCGAGCTGGCGCTGCGGGCCGACCGCGGGCTCGAGCTCGGCGCGCTGGCGGCCGGGGTGCTGGCCCGGCTGCACGACCAGACCGGCGAGAGCGTCCAGCTGTACCGGCGCTCGGGCGACCGGCGGCTGTGCGTGGCCGCCCGGGACGCGGGCGCGGGCCTGCGCGACAGCGTGCCGGTCGGGGCGCTGCTGCCGCTGGATGCCGGGTCCGGCGGGAAGGTCCTGCTGGCCTGGTCGGACGATGCGGGCCGGTTCCCGGGGGCGGACCCGGATGAGCTGGCGGCGGTGCGGCGGCGCGGCTGGGCGTCGAGCGTCGCCGAGCGCGAGCCCGGCGTGGCCAGCGTCAGCGCCCCGGTGCTGCGGGACGCCGCGCTGCTCGGGGCGCTGTGCGTCTCCGGCCCGGCCAGCAGGCTGGGCAGCGCGCCGGGCCGGCGGCTCGCGCCGCTGGTGGTCGCCGCCGCGCGGGAACTGGCCGCGCTGGCCGGGGCCGCCGGCGGTCCGGCGCGGTCCTAGTCGCGCGGCGCGCCGGCGTCGCCGCCGTTGTCGCGGCGGTCCAGCGCGAACTGGACCGCCTGCAGGGCCCGCTGGGCGGCGTCGGCGCTGTCGGCGGGACGGGTTTCGGGATTGCTGTCGGACACGGCATTCTCCTGACCAGTGACGGTTCATGGCCAGCGCCTCATCCCGTAGCGGGGTGCTGGCCTGCCTGATCAGGTCCCGCTACGGCTGCTAAGGATGAGTACGTAGCGCCGCATGACGAAACTCATCGTATCCGACCCCGGCCGCGGCCGCGCGCCGCGCTGACCCCCGGCGCGCCGGCCGGGCTACGGTCGGCTCATGGGCGACATCAGGGCGGTCCTGCTGGACATCGACGGCGTGCTCACCGTGTCCTGGCGGCCGCTGCCCGGCGCGGTAGACGCCCTGGCGCGGCTGCGCGCGGACGGCTACGCGGTGGCGCTGGTCACGAACACCACCTCGCGGACGCGCGAGCAGATCGCGGCCGCCCTGGCCCGGGCGGGTTTCGCCGTCGGGCCCGGCGACATCTTCACCGCGCCGGCCATCACCGCCGCCTACCTGGCCCGGCATCACCCCGGCGCCCGCTGCACGCTGCTGTCCAGCGGTGACATTAGCGGGGACCTTAACGGGGTGTCACTCGTCGGCGCCGATGACCCGGCCCCGGACGTGGTCATCCTGGGCGGCGCGGGCCCGGAGTTCAGCTACCCGGCGCTGAACCGCGTGTTCGGCTGCCTGCTGGCCGGCGCGCGCCTGGTGGCCATGGGACGCAACCTGTACTGGCGCACCGAGTCCGGCCTGCAACTCGACACCGGGGCCTTCCTGGCCGGCCTGGAACAGGCCGCCGGGGTGCAGGCCGAGGTGACCGGCAAGCCCGCCGCCGCGTTCTTCGCCACCGTCCTGGCCGCCCTGGGCGCCAGCCCGGCGCAGGCCGTCATGGTCGGTGACGACATCGAGGCCGACGTCCTGGGCGCGCAGCGCCACGGGCTGGCCGGGGTGCTGGTCAGGACCGGTAAGTACCGCCCGGAAGCGCACGAGCGCGCGCCCGCCCCGCCCGACCACGTCATCGACTCCGTCGCGGTCCTGCCCGGCCTGCTGCGGCGGCTGGGCCCGGCACCGCAGTAACGGCACCGCAGTAACGGCACCGCAGTAACGGCACAGTAAGAGCCCTGTAACGGCCGCTGCCTACGGTCGGGCAGCGAGCGGGCGCAACGTGCGCCCGGACCGAACAGAGGTCGTCATGAAGAACATCTTTCTGGCGAGTGCCGCCGCGGCCGCGGTGTCAGCGGCGATAGTCCTGGCCGGCTGCGGCTCATCGGGATCGGGGACCGCCGCGGGGGCGCCGTCCGTCTCCCCGAAGGCCACCGCGAGCGCGGCACCGTCCGCCACGGCGGCCGCCGCGCCCGCGCCGGCCGCCAATTCCTGCGGCGTGGTCACCCAGTCGCAGGCCAGCACCGCGCTCGGGCAGCCGGTGGCGGCGCCGATCCTGGGCCATGCCACCGTCGAGGGCGGCGTGGCCTGCGTGTTCTACGGGCCCGAGGTCCCGCCCGGGACCAGCCCCGACATCGGGGTGCCGGACAGCGTCCGGGTCGTCCTGGTCACCGGCCCGGACGCGCGGAAGTGGTTCGTCAACTACCGGACCAAGGTGCACGCCGAGCCGATCTCCGGGCTCGGCGACCGGGCCTACTACGACGGCGGCGCGTCGATCAGCGTGCTGCTGGGCGATGAGTATGTCCGGATCGCCGTCGGCATCCCGAACAACCTCGGCCCGGAGGAGGCGCTCGCCCGCGACGCGCTGACCAAGATGTGACGCCGGCCAGGATCCGGCACCGGGCCCGGCCGCGGCCCGCCGGGCCCGCAGGCCGTCAGCCCGGGGCCCGGGCGAGCAGGCGGCGGGTCGCGCCGGGCCGGTCTTCGGCGGCGAGCGCCGTGAACCCCGGCGGGAGCAGCGACGCGGGCTCCCCGGGGGCCAGGCACCAGGCCGGGTCCAGGCCCGGCCGGGCGCGCCGGGCCTGCGCCGTGAACGCCTCCCAGCCGAGCAGGCCGCCCGCCGCCACCGCGCCCGCGGCCACGGCGAACACGCGCCGGTCCCAGAACCGGGTGCCCAGCACCAGCGCGTAGCCGCCCGGCTCCGGGCGCCACCCGGCCAGGTCGGCCTGCACGCAGGTGATCAGGCCGGCGAGGCCGCGGCGGGCGGCCTCGGCGGCGAGCAGGTCCAGGGCGACCTCGGACACGTCGACCGCGGTGACCCGCCGCCCGGCCGCCGCCGCGAGCAGGGCGCTGCCGGACGGGCCGCAGGCGAGATCGGCGACCGGCCCGTCCGGCAGCGGCCGGGCCAGCGCCGCGGCCGCCAGCGGGTGCGGCTCGAACGACCCGCCGGCGCCGGCCGCGTACCGTGCGTTCCACCGCAGCCGGTCCGGGTGGGCGGCCAGGTCCTCGGGCACATCCGGCATGGCGGCGTCCCGGCCTAGTCGTCGGACACCGTGATGCCCATGGTCTGGGCCAGCACCGGGGCGAGGTCGACGAGCTGGGCGGTGCTGACGATGGCGCCGCGCAGCGAGTCCGGGCCGATGATCACGCCGAGCTCGGCGCCGCGCAGGTCGGTCGCGTCCATCCGCGCGCCGGTGAGGTCGGCCCGGGCCAGCCGGGAGCCGGGGAACGCCGCCCGGGCGAGCGTGGCGCCGGCCAGGTCCACGTCCCGCAGCTCGCAGCCGTCGAACCTCACCTCGGTGAGCCCGGCCCCGCGGAAGTTGACCGAGTCGAGCTTGCAGCCCAGGAACGTGACCCGGCGCAGCTGCGCGCCGAACAGCTCGACGCCGGCCGCGACGCTCTCCACCACGGTCACGTCGGTCCACTGCGCCTCGCCCAGCCCGGTGGCGACCAGCCGGACGTCGCGCAGCCACACGTCGCTGAACCGGGACTTGGGCAGCCGCCCGCCCTGGAAGCTGACCCCGGTGAACGCGCATTCGATGAACCGGCTGCTCGCCGCGTGCGGGTCGTCCAGGCTGAGCTGGTCGAAATGGACGCCGTCGTAATCCGCGCCCGGGGCCAGCCCGCCCCGGTGCGGCGTCAGCGCGGCGGCGAACGGCAGGTCGGCGAGCTCGCGTGCGGTCATCAGGCAGGCGCTCCCGTCCGGGACCGGGGAGTGCCCTTTGCCCCGGTCAGCGTAGAATCCCGGCCGTGCGATCCTACCGTGAACTGTGGCTCTGGCTCGGCGCCCTGTTCCTGACGCTGCTGGCGTTCCTGGTCGCCGTCGCCATCGCCTATTTCGCGAAGCAGGCCCATTACTCGCTGCTGGTGAACGGCTGGATGCTGGGCGCGCTGATCTGTTTCCTCGCGTCCTACACGTGCTTTTTCGGCGCGATCAAGGGCTGGCCGTTCCCGCCGGTGGTGCGGCCGGACTTTCCCGCCGTCGAGGTCGAGATCTACGGCACCGGGTCGATGGACACGCAGCGCGAGTCCGAGTCCGGCCTGGCCGTGCCCGTGCGCCTGCGGTCCTTCCACGCCCGGTTCACCAATGCCGGGTCCGCGCAGGCGGCCCGGCTGACCGTGCTGCTCTACCTCAAGCTGGTGCCGGGCTCGTGGGGGCGCGTCGGCGAGGCCCTGTGCCCGCCGCCGGACTGGCCGCTGCCGCCGTCGCTGAGCCTGACCCCGATCGGCATGCCGTTCGACCTGGCGCCGGGCGACACGATCGCCGGGCACCTGGTGTACGAGATCCCCGGGTACTACCTCGATAAGATCGCGGAGCCGATGAGCGCGCGGCTGGAGCTCTGGGACCATCTCACCGACAAGCGGATGACCACCCCGGCCGAGATCGGCAGTCACGACCGAGGCAGGATGATTCCGTCATCCGGCAGCGCCGAGGTCCTGGGGCCGGAGTACGAGAACCAGGCCGGGCAGCCGGGTGATGCGAGGCAGGCGTCCGCCTAAGTTCCGCACCGGGAGGTCAGCTTGACCACGACCACGACCGACCTCGATACCCTCTCCATCAACACGATCCGCGGCCTGTGCATGGACGCGGTGCAGAAGGCCAACTCCGGTCACCCGGGGACTCCGATGGGGATCGCGCCGGTCGCGTACACGCTCTGGCAGCGCATCCTGCGGTTCGACCCGGCCGACCCGATCTGGCCGAACCGCGACCGTTTCGTGCTGTCCGAGGGCCACGCCTCGGCGCTGCTGTGGTCGCTGCTGCACCTGACCGGCACCCGCGCGGTCGACCCCGACTACGAGGTGCGCGGCAACCCGGCCGTCACCATGGACGACCTGAAGACGTTCCGCCAGCTCGGCTCGCACTGCCCGGGTCATCCGGAGTACCGCTTGACCAGCGGGGTCGAGGCCACGACCGGCCCGCTCGGCCAGGGCGTGGCCGACTCGGTCGGCATGGCGATCGCGGGCCGCTGGCTGGCCACCCGCTACAACCGCGACGACTTGCCCATGTTCGACTTCAACGTGTACGCGCTGGCCGGCGACGGCTGCATGATGGAGGGCATCTCGTCGGAGGCCGCCTCGCTCGCCGGCCACCTGCAGCTGGCCAACCTGTGCTGGATCTACGACTCGAACCGGGTCACGATCGAGGGCCACACCGACATCACGTTCACCGAGGACGTCGCCGCGCGCTTCATCGCCTACGGCTGGAACGTGACCACGGTCGCCGACGTGAACGACCTCGGCCAGGTCGCCCGCGGCCTGCACTCGTTCCTGACCGAGCACGAGCGGCCCACGCTGATACTGGTGCACAGCCACATCGGCTACGGCTCGCCGGTCGAGGACAGCCCGAAGGCGCACGGCGAGCCCCTCGGCGTGGAGGCCGTCAAGACCACCAAGCGGTTCCTCGGCATGCCGCCGGACGCGGACTTCTACGTGCCGGACGGCATCTACGACTGGTTCGCCGAGGGCATCGGCCGGCGCGGCCAGCAGGCCCGCGCGGCCTGGGAGGAGATGTTCGAGACCTACCGTGCCGCCTACCCGGACCTGGCCGACGAGATCGAGCGGATGCAGCACCGGACCCTGCCGGACGGCTGGGCTGCCGACCTCCCCGAGTTCAAACCCGACCCGAAGGGGATCGCGACCCGGGACTCCTCCGCGCAGGCCTTGAACGCGGTCGCGGCGCACGTGCCCTGGCTGCTGGGCGGCTCGGCCGACCTCACCCCGTCGACCAAGACCCGGCTGACGTTCGACGGGGCGGGCGACTTCCAGCCCGACGACCACGGCGGCCGCAACCTGCACTTCGGCATCCGCGAGCACGCCTCGGCCGCGATCGCCAACGGGCTGGCCCTGACCAAGGTGCGGCCGTTCTGGTCCACGTTCCTGACCTTCTCCGACTACGCCCGCGGCGCGATGCGGCTGTCGGCGCTGATGGAGATCCCGGTCCTGCACATCTTCACCCACGACTCGATCGGAGTGGGCGAGGACGGGCCCACCCACCAGCCGGTCGAGCAGCTCGCCTCGCTGCGGGCCGTGCCCGGGCTGCTGGTGTTCCGGCCGGCCGACGCCAACGAGGCCACCGAGACCTGGCGGGTGGTGACCGCGCTGCGCCACGAGCCGGCCGCGCTGGTGCTGTCCCGCCAGGCCCTGCCCACCCTGGACCGGTCAACCCTGGGCGCGGCGTCCGGCGTCGCCCGCGGCGGCTACATCCTGGCCGAGGCCGGCGGCGGCCAGCCCGACGTGATCCTGATCGCCACCGGGTCCGAGGTGCACCTGGCGCTGGAGGCCCGGGCCGAGCTCGAGGCGGATCAGATCGCGACCCGGGTGGTCAGCCTGCCGTGCTGGGAGCTGTTCGACCGGCAGCCGCCGGACTACCGCGAGCAGGTGCTGCCCCGGGCGGTGACCGCGCGGGTGGCCGTCGAGCAGGCCTCGACGCTCGGCTGGGACCGCTACGTCGGCGACCGCGGCGCGGTGATCGGCATGCACACCTTCGGCGCTTCCGCGCCGCTCAAGCAGCTGCTCACCAGGTTCGGGTTCACGCCGGAGCGGGTCGCCGAGACCGCCCGCGAGGTGCTGACCGCGGTCCGGGGGGACGCGTGAGCGCCCCGGCCGACCGGGCCGGACCACCAACGGAAGGGCAAACGCCGATGCCGACCGTCCCGCTGCGCCAGCGCCCGGCCTGGAAGGCGCTCGAGCAGCACCACGCCGAGATCGCCGGGCGGCACCTGCGCGAGCTGTTCGCCCAGGACCCGGGACGCGGCGAGCGCCTGACCGCCGAGGCGGCCGGGCTCTACCTGGACTACTCCAAGAACCGGGTCACCGACGAGACCATGCGGCTGCTGATCCGGCTGGCGCAGGAGGCCGGCCTGGAGCAGCACCGGGACGCGATGTTCGCCGGCGAGCACATCAACGTCTCCGAGGACCGGGCCGTGCTGCACGTCGCGCTGCGGATGCCCAGGAACAGCTCGCTGATCGTGGACGGGGCCGACGTGGTCGCGCAGGTGCACCAGGTGCTCGACCGCATGGCCAGCTTCGCCGAGTCGGTGCGTTCGGGCCAGTGGAAGGGATTCACCGGGAAGGCCATCAAGAACATCATCAACGTCGGCATCGGCGGGTCCGACCTCGGGCCGGTGATGGCCTACGAGGCGCTGCGCCATTACTCCCGGCGGGACCTGACGTTCCGGTTCGTGTCGAACGTGGACTCGACCGATTTCGTCGAGGCGACCAGGGACCTGGCCGCCGACGAGACGCTGTTCATCATCTCGTCCAAGACGTTCGGCACCCTGGAGACGCTCACCAACGCGCACTCGGCCCGGGACTGGGTGACCGGCGAGCTGGGCTCGCAGGACGCCGTGGCCCGGCATTTCGTCGCGGTCTCCACCAACGCCGAGAAGGTCGAGGCGTTCGGCATCGACACCGCGAACATGTTCGGCTTCTGGGACTGGGTCGGCGGGCGGTACTCGATGGACTCGGCGATCGGACTGTCCACCATGATCGCGATCGGGCCGGAGCAGTTCGGCGAGATGCTCGCCGGGTTCCACGAGATGGACGAGCACTTCCGCGCGGCGCCGCTGGCCTCGAACCTGCCGGTGCTGATGGGCCTGCTCGCGGTGTGGTACGGCGACTTCTTCGGGGCGCAGACCTGCGGCGTCATGCCCTACGAGCAGTACCTGAAGCGGTTCCCCGCCTACCTGCAGCAGCTCACGATGGAGTCGAACGGCAAGCACGTGACGCTCGAGGGGGCCACGGTCGACTACGACACCGGCGCGGTCTACTGGGGCGAGCCGGGCACCAACGGCCAGCACAGCTTCTACCAGCTCATCCACCAGGGGACGCGGCTGATCCCGGTCGACCTGATCGGCTTCGGCAAGACGCTGAACCCGCTGGGTGACCACCACGACATCCTGTCCTCCAACGTGTTCGCCCAGGCTCAGGCGCTCGCGTTCGGCAAGACCGAGGAGGAGGTGCTGGCCGAGGGGACCACGCCGGCGGTCGCGCCGCACCGGGTGATGCCGGGCAACCGCCCGACCAACGTGCTGCTGGCCGAGATCCTCACCCCCCGCGCGCTCGGCACGCTGGTCGCGCTGTATGAGCACAGCGTGTTCACTCAGGGCACGATCTGGGACATCGACTCCTTCGACCAGTGGGGCGTCGAGCTGGGCAAGGTGCTGGCGGTCCAGATCATCCCCGAGCTCACCAGCGACACCGAGCCGGATCTGGCCCACGACTCGTCCACCAACGCGCTGATCCGGCGCTACCGCCGGCTGAAGCAGGGCTAGCGCAGGGCTAGCGCCGCCGGGCCGACCGGGTCGGCCGCCGCGGCCGGGTCGGCCGGCGCGGCCGGCGCGCGGTCAGGCCGAGCCGCCGGAGCCGGGCTGGACCACGCTGACGGTCAGGATCGGGACCGGCTTGACGCACGCCGCCGACTTGTAGGCCAGGTAGATCGGCGTGGTCTGGTTCGGCGGGTAGATCACCAGCGAGTGCGCCGTGACCGGCTGGCAGGTGGTGGCCGGGTAATTGCCCGCCTCCGCGATCTGCAGCAGCGCGTTGGCGACCGCGCGCGGCGCCAGCGTGATCAGCTTGCGCGGGGGCGACGGGTTCTCCTTGGCCGCCGCGCCGATCTGGCCGCCGGAGGCGCCGGTTGACGCGAACGAGACGCCGGGATAGCCGTACAGCGTGCAGCTGACGTCGGAGATGTTGGTGAAGTCGAGGACCTGGTCGATGCTCCCGGCCGTGCCCTGGCTGAGCCCGGCCTTGACCGCGAGGGAGCGGGTCGGGCACGGGGCCACGCCCGCGGGCGGCGGCGTGGCCGGGGCCGAGGCCGCCGCGCTGCCGGAGGTGCTGGGCGAGGCCACCGGGGTGGCCGGGGCCGTGCCGCCGGGTGCC
This sequence comes from uncultured Actinomycetota bacterium, assembly GCA_963749145.1. Lineage (GTDB taxonomy): Bacteria > Actinomycetota > Actinomycetes > Streptosporangiales > Streptosporangiaceae > JASHPR01. The sequence continues at coordinate 1,223,619 of CAVVLN010000001.1, forward strand.
GATGGCGGGCTGGACGAGGACGCGGAGGGCGGGGACGTGCCGCAGGCCGTGACGAGAAGCGCGCAGCACGCCAGCGCCGATCCGCCGATCGCCCGCCCGGCGGCACGTGCAAATGGGGTCATCGCCTGCCTTTCTGCCCGGGGCGGCTCGGCGAGCCCCGACAGGTAGGACGCCGACCCGGCCCGCCCGGTTGGCCGGCATGTCGATCTACCAACGCATCGACGATCGTCCAGGATGTGTCATGAATAGATCCGCGCTGCGGAGGGACGGGATGTCATGTATCAGCACCGGGAGCGGATGCGGGTCGCCTGGGCCGACACCGACGCGAGCGGCTGGATTCACTGCACCGCCGCGTTCCGCTGGGCCGAGGTAGCCGAACATGCGCTGCTGCGCCGCCTGGGCCTGGCCCCGCCCGGCACCGTCGGCGGGTTCCCCCGGCGCCACGTCGAGGCGACCTATCACCGCCCGCTGCGCTTCGGCGACGAGTTCGACCTGGTGCTCGCCACTGAGCGGATCGGCCGCACCTCGGTCACCTACGCCTGGCAGGCGGTCCGGGACGGCCAGGCCTGCGTGGAGGGCCGGACGGTGGTCGTGCACGTGGACGGGGACGCCACGCCGGCGCCGCTCCCCCGGGCCCTCAGGGACCTGGCGGCCGGGCCGCCGGCGTAGGCCGGCGGCGGCCGCACCAGGCCGGCACCAGGCCGGCACTAGGCCAGGACCGACCCGCCCGCCACGTCGAGCACCACGCCGGTGATCCAGGCCGCCTCGTCCGAGGCCAGATAGCAGGCCGCGCTGGCCACGTCCTGCGGCGTGCCGAGGCGGCAGACCGGGTGCAGGCCGATCAGCATCTCCTGCTGCGCCTGCGGGATCTGCCCGCGGTTGCGCTCGGTGAGGATCGTCTCGGGGGCGATGCAGTTCGCGCGGATGCCGTACGGGCCGGCCTGCGCGGCCAGGTCCTGGGTCAGCAACTGGATGCCGGCCTTGGCCGCGCTGTAGGGGACCGGCGAGGCCGCGTTGGGCCGGCGGGCGGCGGCCGAGGAGATCGTGATGATGCTCCCGGCCTGGCGCTCCTTCATCCCCGGCAGGAAGCTCTTGACGGTCAGGAACGTCGCGGTCAGGTTGCCGTCGACGGTGGCGCGCCAGTCTTCCGGGCTGATCTGCTCGAGCGGCCCGGGCGGCACCCGGTTCCCGCCCGCGTTGGCGACCAGCACCTCGACCGGCCCGAGTTCCCGCTCGACCTGCAACCGCAACGCCTCGATCTCCTCGAACCTGGTCACGTCCGCGGTGACCGGGACGGCCCGGCCCCCGTCCCGCTCGATGCGCGCCGTGACCCCGGCCAGCGCGGCCCGGTCCCGGCCGTGCACGGCCACGGCCGCGCCATAGGCGGCGAACCGGGCGGCGATGGCCGCCCCGATGCCGCGCGAGCCGCCCGTCACCAGCGTCACCTTGCCCTCCAGGCTGTTCATGACTGCCCACCGCCCTTTCCTGTCCCGTCAGATCCCCTGGCCCGTCAGATTCCAGGCCCCGTCAGAGTCCCGGCCCGTCAGAGTCCCGGCCCGTCAGATTCCCGCCCCGTCAGACTCCCGGCCCGTCAGATTCCCGCCCCGTCAGCCCTGTCTCGTCCGGTCCCGTCGGCCCTATCTCGCTCAAGCTTAGATATCTAAGCGTTTCTACGTCAAATGGTTAGGGCCCTACTGGTAGAGTGAGCGCATGTCCAGGCCCGTGCCGCTGCCGATCGGCCTCCAGCTCGCCCGCACCGCCAAGTCGGTCCGCCGCGCGTTCGACGACGCGCTGGCCGGGGCGGGCGGGTCGCTGCCGGTCTGGCTGGTGCTGATCTCGCTCAAGAGCGAGCATCCGGGCACCCAGCGGGACCTGGCCGAGGCGGTGGGCATCCGGGAGGCGACGCTCACTCATCACCTGAACGCGATGGACGCCCGGGGACTGGTCACCCGCCGCCGCGACCCGGCCAACCGCCGCGTCCACCGGGTCGAGCTGACCGAGGCGGGCGAGACCGTCTTCGACCGGCTGCGCGACGCGGCCCTGGCGTTCGACGAGCGGCTGCGCCGCGGCCTGAGCCAGGCCGAGGTCGCCGACCTGGAAACGCTGCTGGCCCGGCTCGAGCAAAACGTCGGCGGGCCGCCGGACCCGGCCGGATGACCTCTCAGCCGAGCGGCGGGACCACGGCCTCGATCAGGTAGGGCCCGGGCTCGGCCAGGGACCGCCGCAGCAGCGCCGCGAGCTCGCCGGGGGTGCGGGCCCGGCCGGCCGGCACGCCCATCCCGGTGGCCAGCGCCACGAAGTCGAGATCGGGCCGGGACAGGTCGAGCAGGCTCCGCGCGGCGGTGCCGGCGGCCCCGGCGCCGACCCGGCCGAGTTCCATGCCGAGGATCGCGTAGGAGCGGTTGCTGAAGATGACCGTGGTGACGTCCAGCCCCTCCCGGGCGTGCGTCCACAGCGCGGACAGCGTGTACATGGCACTGCCGTCCGCCTCCAGCGCCAGCACCCGCCGCCCGGGACAGGCGATCGCGGCACCGGTCGCCAGCGGCAGCCCCAGGCCGATGGACCCGCCGGTCAGGGTCAGCCAGTCGTGCGGCGGCGCGCCCGCGGTGGCCCCGGGGAGCCACACCCCGGACGTGTTGGCCTCATCGGCGACGATCGCGCCCTCGGGCAACAGCGCGCCGATGACCGCGGCCGCGGCGGCTCCGGTGAGGCCGCCCTCGTCACCGGGCATCTCGGGCCGGACGGCGCCGGCCGCCGCGGCTTGGCGTCCGGCGCAGCCAGGTCGGCCAGCGCGGCCAGCGCGCCGGCCACGTCCTCACCCGGCTCGGCCAGCACGTGCACCTCGCAGCCCTCCGGAACCAGCGAGCTGGCCAGGCCCGGGTAGGCGAAGAACGAGACCGGGGCGCGCGCCCCGGCCAGGATCAGGTGCCGGGCGCCGGACAGCTGCCCGGCCGCCATCTCGGCCAGGTAGGCCAGCCGGTCGATGGCGGGGATGCCCGCGCCGCGCTCGAGACGGGCCGGGAACGTCTCGGCCAGCAGCCGGGCGCCGGTAGCCTCGGCGACCCGGCTGGCCGCCTCCAGGCTCTCCCGCCGCGTCGCCGGCCCGCCGAGCAGGAGCACGCAGGGTTCCCCCGAGCGCAGCGTCGCGGACACCGACCGGACCGTGACGTCGGGAACAGCGGGGGCCGCGCGGGCCGGCCGCGGGGCCGCGGGCTCGGCGCCGTCGGACCAGGAGACGTCGGCCGGCAAGATCAGCGTGGCCACGTGCCCGGGCGGGGCCAGCGCCGCGGCCACCCCCTCGGCGGCGTCCGCGGCCACGTCGGCGCTGCGGGCCGACCGGCGCACCCAAGCCGACACCGTGCCGGCCAGCGCGTCGATGTCCGACTCCAGCGGCGCGTCGTAACGCTTGTGGTAGGTGGCGTGGTCGCCGACGACCGCGAGCAGCGGGGTGTGCGCCCGCCGCGCGTTGTGCAGGTTGGCCAGCCCGTTGGCCAGGCCCGGCCCCAGGTGCAGCAGGGCCGCGGCCGGGCGGCCGGCCATCCGCCCGTAGCCGTCGGCGGCGCCGGTCGCCACCCCCTCGAACAGGCACAGCACCCCGCGCATCTGCGGCACCGCGTCCAGGGCCGCGACGAAGTGCATCTCCGAGGTCCCCGGGTTGCTGAAGCACACGTCCACGCCGGAGCCGGTCAGCGTGCGGATCAGGGCCTGCGCTCCGTTCATGCGTTCCTCCCGCCAGTCACGTCGCCGGTCACATCTCCGGTCACGTCGCGGGTCACGTCGCCGGTCACGTCGAACAGGACCCCGCGGTTCAGGATGCCCCGCGGGTCGAAGGCCCGCTTCACCCGGCGCATCAGGTCCAGGGCGACCGGATCGGCCAGTTCCAGGAAGTAGCGCTTCTTGGCCTGCCCGATGCCGTGCTCGCCGCTGATCGCGCCGCCCCGGGCGACGGCCGCGGCGAGGATGCCGCGGAGCATCTCACTCCGCGGCCCGGGGTCAGGCTGGAACACGGCCAGGTGGACGTTGCCGTCGCCCGCGTGCCCGGCGCCGATCGCCAGCCCGCCGTGGCGCTGGGCGATCTCGGCCACCTCGGCCAGGAAGCCCGCCATGGCCGCGCGCGGCACCACCGTGTCCAGGATGTCGTCGGCCCCGGCGCTGCGGGCCGCCCAGAACGCCTTCTCCCGCGCCTGGACGAGCTTGCGCGCGGCCCGGGCCGGCAGCACGTAGACGTCGGGCGCGCCGAGCCTGCTCAGCAACTCGGCGGTCTCCTCGGTCGCGCCGGCCAGCCGCTCCTCGCTGCGCTCCTCGAGCATCACGACCAGGTAGGCCAGGGTCGCGTCCCGGATCGCGGCCGGGATCGGCAGGTCGATGTCCTCGTTCTGGGTGATCACCGACATCGTCATTACATCGATGTACTCGAGGATCAGCGGCCCGATCCCGCTGGCCACGATGTCGGGCACCGCCGCGGTGACCTGCGCCAGCGACGGGAACGGGGCCAGCACGGTCGCCTGGGCGGTCAGCCGCGGGTACAGCCGGACCGTGGCCTCGGTGACCAGCGCCAGGGTGCCCTCCGAGCCGGTGATCAGCTGGGTCAGGTCGTACCCGCTGCTCTCCTTGACGATCTTCCCGCCGGTGCGCAGCACCTCCCCCGACGCCAGCACGGCCTCCAGGCCCAGCACGTGGCGCCGGGTGACGCCGTACTTGACCGCCCGCATCCCGCCCGCGTTGGTGGCGATGGTCCCGCCCAGGCTGGCGCTCATCTCCCCCGGGTACACCGGGTACACCAGGCCCCGGTCGGCCGCGGCCTCGTCCAGCGCGGCGAGCGTCACACCCGGCTGCACGGTCGCCGTGTGGTTCGCGGTGTCGATCTCCAGGATCTGGTTCATCCGCTCGAACGAGATCACGAGCCCGCCGCTTTCCGGGACCGCGGCGCCGGACAGCCCGGTTCCCGAGCCGCGCGCGGTCACGGCCAGCCCCTGCTCGCCCGCGACCCGCAGCAGCGCCGCGACCTCGGCGGTGCTCCCCGGCCTGACCACGAACCCCGGCGGCACGGCCGCGACGGTCAGGCTCTCGTCGTGGCCGTACTCCGGCGGCAGGTCCCCGGCCGGGAGCACGTGATCCGCGCCCACGGCAGCGGCCAACAGCGATCGCGTGTCAGTCACGAGGACCTCCTCGGCCGTTCCGTTCCGCCAGATGCCGGCGCCGGGCCCGCGGTTACCGCAGGCACGATTATCCCGAACGCGACGTCTCGGGCGTCCCGGGCCCCGAAGGCGTTAATGCCGGGCCCTAGTGCAGCCGCTGTACCGCGGGCCCAGGCCCCGGGGCGCCAGGCGGGGATTCCGGCTGGAGCTCGAACCAGACCGCGCGAACCGGCACGTCGCCGCCGTTCCAGGAGCGGTGCGGAACGGTGGAATCGAAGGCCACCGAGTCCCCGGCCTCCAGGATGTAGTTCTCGAAGCCGACCTGGATGCACAGGACGCCTTCCAGAACGAGGCCGTACTCGCGACCGTTGTGCCAGATGGCCTCGTCGCCGGACATCGACCCACCGCCGACGTCGTAATAGATCTCCAGGAACTCCGCGGCCGCCTCGGGAACCGGGTTCAGGCGCTCCCACCGGACGCCGTGCTCGAGGGAGATGTGGGGCCGGCCGTTCCGGCGCTGCACCACGCCCTGCTCAACGGCCGACGGCGCGGGCGCCGAGGCGGGCGGCGGCACCGGCTCGGGCGCAGCCGTCGTGCTCCCTCCCCCGTCCCCGTCGGTTACGAAAAGGCTGTCCATGGACACGCCCAGAAAACTGGTCAGCGCATAGAGCGTGCTCACCGAGGGAGCTATCTTGCCGAGTTCGATCTGGGAGATCAGGCTCGCCGAGCAGGCTGTCTGACGGGCGAGTTCACGGACCCCGATACCGCGGCGCTGGCGTGCCTCTCGCAGCCGCGCCCCCAGGAGATGGCGGTCACTGGCGGTCCGTTCTGGCGGACTGCCCGCCACTGACGTTCCGGGCACGCGCTGAGTATAGCGCTCACCTAACCGCAACCTGTGCGGCCTTACTGGACGAACGGCCCGGCGGCGGACTGGTGCGAAGTATTTATTGACAGGGCGGCCCGCGGAAATCAGAACCAACCCTCGGTCACGTCCGCAATGGCAGCCGGGCCCGGTCCGACGGCGCCCGGTCTGACGGCGCCCGGTCCGACCGCCCGGTCTGACGGCGCCCGGTCTGACGGCGCCCGTCTGACGGCGCCCGGTCTGACGGCGCCCGGTCTGACGGCGCCCGGACCCTGCCGCTCAGGACAGGACATGCCGGACCCGCTGGCGGTCCGGCTCGATCCGCAGGACCACCCGCTCGCTCCGGATCAGGCTCTCGTTGAACGGCTGGCCCATGTAACGGTGGGCCAGCTTCTCGATGTGCTCGCGCGCCTGCGGCCCGGTGATCCGCTCGACCACTCGTCCGCTCACGTCCGCGTACCGCTGGTCGTCGTTCGAATCCATGATCATCACCGCCACGCGCGGATCCGCGACCACGTTCTTGTACTTGCGCCGGTGGACCTCGGTGTTGACCAGGATGTGATCATCGTCGCAGTCCACCCACACGACGTGAGTCATGGGAGCGCCGCCCGGGAGCAGGCTCGTGAAGGCGGCGAAGTTCCTCCCCTGGGCCAGCTCCCGGACTTCCGGGTCGATCGCCACGGCTGGCTCCTTTCCTACGACGCCACGCATCCGGTTTCCTACGGCTCCACGCATCCGGTTTCCTACGGCTCCACGTAGCCGACCTCGTCGTACTCTCCCACGCCGCCGTAGAGGGCGATGGCGCTGCAGGTCTGCTCGCGGTTGTTGTGAAAACTGTGCGGCTCGCCGTGTGTTAAGCACAGATGACCAGCATGATAACCAGAGACCCGCGTCCCGAGCGATCGCCGCCTTCCCCGGCGACCCTGTGCGTTCGCACTGCACGCTCGGCCGGCGGCCGACCCTCGACCGGGCGGCGGCAGGGTTGCCGTCCAGCAGCAACCGTTATCCAGAACCCGCGCCACCGCCTCTCCCCCGCCCCCTCCTGCGCTGTCGACAGGTATCCAATTTTATCGCTACTAAATATGAGCTGCTTGGCAGCATGGCATGGTATAGTCGTTTTAGATTTCGAAAGAGCGCCGTACACCTAGTGAGCGGGGGTCTAGCGAGGTGTGTGGTCCCGGCCAGTCGCCCGCCTCGCCCGCCACGGCGGCGGAGGCGCTGGTGGCGATCAACGCGGGGCTGCGCTATCTCAACGAGGTCGACGCGACCGGGCTGACCAGCGTCGAGCAGGCCGAGTGCCTGCGCGGGCTCGGGCAGGCCGAGGCGATGCACACCGCGGCCCGCTCGAAGGTGCTGGCCGCGTTCAGCGCCGCCGGCGGTTACGAAGACGACGGGCACGGCACCACCAGGACCTGGCTCAAATGGCAGACCCGGATCACCGCCAGCGCGGCCGGCGCGGCGGTGGGGTGGGCGCGGCGGCTGTCGGCGCATCCGGCGGTGGCCGGGGCGCTGGTCGCCGGGACGCTGTCGCCGTCGTGGGCGCGGCAGATCTGCGACTGGACCGATCTGCTGCCCGAGGAGCACCGGGCCGACGCGGACCAGATCCTGCTCGGCGCGGCCGCCGCCGGCGCCGCCCTGGCCGACCTCGGCGCCCTGGCGGAGGAGATGCGGCGCCGGCTGGCCAAACCCGACCACGACGACGGTGACGGGTTCGAAGACCGGTGGGTGCGGCTGGAGACCACCTTCGGCGGCGCCGGCAAGCTCGACGGCGACCTGGCCCCCGGCTGCGCCGCGGCGCTGGGCGCGGTGCTGGATGCGCTGGGCAAGCGGGCCGGGCCGGAGGATCTGCGCAGCAAGGGCCAGCGTCAGCACGACGCCCTCGAAGAAGCGTGCCGACGGCTGATCGCCGCCGGGGGGCTGCCCGAGCGGGCCGGGCAGCCCACCCAGATCCTGCTCCATTTGACTCTGGATCAGCTCCGCGGCCAGCCCGGCGCCGCCGATGCCGAGACGGCCTGGCCGGGCGCTGCGGCGCCGCCGGGCGCGGACTGCGACGCCGCGATCGTCCCGGTCGTCACCGGCCGGGTGGACCCCGGCGTGCTGGACCGCCTCGCCGCCGCCCTGCTGCGCGACCCCGGCCCCGGCGGGCCCGCCACCCCGGATCACGCCCGGCCCGGCCAGCCCGCCGCCCCCGGCGCGCCGGACCAGCCCGGGCCCGCCTCCGGCCCCGGCGCCCGCCACCACGACGACCCGGCCGCGGCCCGGCGGGCCCGGGCCGCGGATGACCGGCGGGCCCGGGCCGACCGGGCCGCCCGGCAGCTGATCATCACCGCCGCCGCCGACCTGCTCTCGGGACCCCGCGGCCTCGCGGCTTACCTGCGCACCCGGCTGACACCGGACACCGTCGCGTCGGTCAGCCTGCCCCTGGACATCGGCACCATCACCGACACCATCCCGGTCCACCTGCGCCGCGCGGTCGCCGTCCGCGACCGGCACTGCCGCTTCCCGGGCTGTGACCAGCCGGTGGCGGCCTGCCAGCCGCACCACCTCATCCCCCGGGCCCAAGGCGGGCCGACCTGCCTGACTAACCTCTTGCTCTTGTGTTCCTTCCACCATTTGATCGCCGTGCACCGGTGGGGCTGGGGCATCGTTTTGCACCCCGACGGCACCGTCACCGCCACCAGCCCCACCGGCGACCGCACCCTGCACAGCCACGGACCGCCCACCCCCGCCGCCGCCTGAGCGGCGCGAGGTTACCGCGACTTGACCCCGACGGCGGCAAGCGCGTACACGGGCTTTCCGACCGGTTCGCCGCCGGTCCCCGCCATCCATCTGTGCACCTCGCATACTCCCGGCCCGACGGGCTCCAGCCCGGCCAGCATCGACGCCAGATCCGCGGCGTCGTGGTTCCAGAACCGGGTATGCGTCGCGGTCTGCTGTACCCGGCCGGCGAGTTCCTTGTCCTCGTAATGCCCCGAAGACACGATCAGCCATGAGCCCCGGGCGGCCCGGCTCATGTACCGGGCACACACGGCGGCAGCCGGGCCGGCGGGCAGGAAATGAAGCACCGCAGCCAAGATGACGGCGACCGGCTGGGACATATCGATCACCGCGCGCACCTGCGGATTCGCCAGCACCGTGTCCGGCTCGGTCAGGTCGGCCTGCACCGCGGCGAGCCCCTCGCCGCGAGCAAGCAGCGCCTCCCCGTGCCGCACCGCCACCGGGTCGATATCGACGTAGCACACCCGGGCGTCCGGGATCACTTCCCGCACCGCCTCGTGCACCGCCGGGTGCGCGGGCAGCCCGGAGCCGAGGTCGAGGAACTGGCTGATGCCCGCCGCGGCGGCGCGGGCCGCCGCGGCGCAGATGAACTCCCGGTTGTGCCGGACCAATTGCGGCAGCGCCGGGTTCACCTCGGCCATCCGCCCGCCCATATCCCGGTCGGAAGCGAAATGGTCCTTCCCGCCCAGCCAGTAGTCGTAGACACGGGCGACGCTCGGCCGGGTCACGTCGATGCCCGCCGGGGGGTTCTCGTCCGTCACGACCACAGGCTACTCAGCCCGGCCCGCCGGCCCCTGGATGCGGGCCCGCCCGCGCCGCGTAGTCCTTCGGGATCGCCCCGGGAACATGCCAAGCTTGGTGGCCATGTCCACCGATACCGAGCGCGCCCGGGAACGAGACGACGACCTGCCGAGCGTAGATCGCCTGCTCACGCTGTCCGACGGCGTGGTCGCGATCGCCCTGACCCTGCTCGTGCTGCAGCTCAGGGTGCCGCCGGTGAGCCATCTTGCCCATCCGGACTCGGCCTCCGAGCTCGCCACGCAGCTGGCCAAGGACTCCGACCAGATAATCAGCTACCTGATCTCGTTCTACGTGATCGCGCACTTCTGGCTGATCCACCACCGGGTGTTCAGCCAGCTAGCCGGGCAGCGGGAGAGCCTGGCCTGGTGGAACTTCGCGTTCCTGTTCACGATCACGATCATGCCGTTCACCAGCGACCTGCTGGGCCAGTACGCCAGCAACCCGCTCGCGGTCGACATCTTCGCCCTGAACCTGCTGCTGGCCAGCCTGGCCACGCAGGCCACGCTCGACCTCGGGCGGCGCAAGGGGCTGATGACCCCCGGGTCGCACGACCTAGCCCGGCGCGCCGGGCTGATGCGCGTGGCCGGAGCCACGCTGGTCCTCGTCATATCCATGGGCCTGGCCTGGTGGAACGCCGACGCCGCCAAGTACTGCTGGCTGCTGCTCGCACTCGTGCCGCGCGTCGTCGACTGGTGGTCGCGGCGGCGCACCGCGGGGACGGCCTGACCACGGGGCTAGCATCGTGACATGGGGTTCGAGCACATACTGGTCGAGCGGTCCGGCGACTTCGCGACCATCACGATGAACCGGCCGCAGCGGCGCAACGCGCTGTCGCTGCCGCACATGCGCGAGCTGATCACGGCGTTCCGGGAGATCGGGGACAGTGACGCGCTCGGCATCATCCTGGCCGGCAACGGCCCGGTGTTCAGCGCCGGGCACGACCTCGCCGACGTGGCCGAGGCCGACCTGCCCGCCGTCCGCTCCCTGCTGATGACCTGCACCGAGCTGATGACGCTCATGCAGCAGGTGCCCCAGCCGGTGGTGGCTCGCGTGCACGGGCTGGCCACGGCCGCGGGCTGCCAGCTGGTCGCGACTGCCGACCTGGCCGTGGCCAGCGAGAACGCCGGCTTCGCCGCGCCCGGGGGCAAGGGCGGCTGGTTCTGCCACACGCCGATGGTGGCGATCGCCAGGAACGTGGGTCGCAAGCGGGCCATGGAGATGGCCCTGTCCGGAGAAGTCGTCGACGCGCCCACCGCGCTCGAATGGGGCCTGGTCAACCGGGTGGTCCCGGCCGACCAGCTTGACTGGGCCACCCAGGACCTGCTGGAACGGGTCACGCTGGGCTCGGCGGACAGCAAGGGCATCGGCAAGCAGGCCCTTTACGCCCAGATCGACCTCGACCAGCCCAAGGCCTACGCCTACGCGGTCGAGGTCATGGCCGCGACCAGCCAGCTGCCGGACGCGCGCGAGGGGATGCGCGCGTTCCTCGGCAAGCGCAAGCCGCAGTGGCGCCGCGGGCGGCCGTAACGCTCACGCGTACGGCTCGGCCATGACCACCAGATAGCCATCGAGGTCCCGGATCCAGATCTCGCGGTGCCCGGCGTTGGGATTGACGTGCACGTCGGTCACGATGCGCGCGCCCGCCGCCCGGATCCGGCCGACCGCGGCGTCGAAGTCCGCCGCCTCGAACCAGAGCGCCACGCCATTCCCGGCCGGCTGGCCGGGATCGCCGATGGTGCCGTGATGGTGGCCGATCTCGTTCCCGTGCAGCTGCATGATCAGCTGCCCGTCGACCAGCAACTGCTCGTACTCGGGCCCCCCGTGGCCGCTGGCCGCGCCGAGCACCCGCTGGTACCAGCGGCTCGCTTGCTCCACGTCGGCGACGGCGATCATCGGCTGAGGACGGACGGACGGGACACGCGGTGAGTTGGTCATAACCGCAGGTTAGGCACGGCGGCCCCGGCCGCCTTGGACAAATCGGCGGCCCAGCCTCCGGCGCCGGGATGTTTAGCGCCGGCCCTCCCGGACAGTTTGGTGAGCCGAAGACCCCATTCGAGGCGATTTCCCGAGATTCCCGTGAGGGGGCATCGGGACGCCGGAAGTCCCAGGAGGGCAGAGCCATTTATATCGGCATTGGCACGCTGGTTCTCATCGTCGTCATCGTGCTCATCATCCTGTTCCTGCGCCGATAGCGCGTTTCCCCGTCGGCCGCCGGGGCGCGGCCGGGCGCGGCCAGGTACGGCTGCGCGCGGCCATAGCCCGGCCGGGAAAGGTCAAAGCCCGGCTGAGTGCGGCCAAGCCGGCTGGGCGCGGCCGGAGCGCAGCCCTCAGTGGCTCCGCCCGGCCGTTGCCGTCAGCCCCGCGCACGCTTCGTGCGTCGAGTTCAGCGGTCTCCCGCAGCATGGTCATGCCGCCTGATTGACGGCCAGCCGCCCGCTTCGCATCAGGCCGAGCCGCTGCGCCCAGGCCTATGCCGCCCGCGGCGACCCGCTCGGCGAGGACCCGTCCTGCCCGTACCAGCCGTAGACCCGGCAGTATGGCCAGCGGCGCGCAGGGCGCGGGCCGTGCGCGCAACGAGCGCGGAAGGAGACCACGTGCCAGGCCAGACCGGTCCTGTACGTCATCGCCTGCGGCGGCCTGCCTGCCCGCCAGCTACCGGATTTCGTCGGGTCCGCCCAGGCCCTGGGCTGGGACGTGTGCGTGATCGCCACGCCGGACGGCACGAAGTTCCTGGACCTGGCCCGGCTCGCGGAGCAGACCGGCCACCCGGTCCGCAGCCACTACAAGCACCCCGATGAGCCCGACGTGCTGCCGCCCGCCAACGCGTTCGTGGTCGCCCCGGCCACGTTCAACACGATCAACAAGTGGGCCCTCGGGATCAGCGACACGCTGGCCCTCGGCCTGCTGAACGAGGCGGTCGGCCTGGGCCTGCCGATCGTGGCCGTGCCCTGGCCCAACGCGGCGCTGGCCCGCCACCCGGTGTTCGGCCGCAGTATGGCCACGCTGCAGGAATGGGGCGTTCGGGTCATCCTCGACCCCGGGCGGCTGTCCGGCGCCGCCGAGGGCCCGGCCGTCTTCCCGTGGGACGACCTGCGCGCCGCGCTGGCCGGCCTTTGAGCGCCAGGAGGCGTTACCAGCGGGCGGGGCTGAAGGCGGGCCCCAGGTCCGCTGGGAAAGGAGACTGGCCACTCCTCTCCACTTTCAATCTATAGCGCACCAGGGGGCTTGCGGCAAGACCCGGGTCGTGCGGCAGAATCGCTGGCCGAGGCCCGCGAGCTCAGATCGGAGCTGATGCCGTGAACCCCTTGACTACCAGCGCGTTTGACCTTCCCGACCGCCTCGCCGCTAAGGCCGACCCGGCGCTGATCGCCGGCGACGAGCAGCACTTCGCGGCCATCGCCGAGAGCCTCGAGCAGTCGATCGCCGAGTTGTCCGACCGCCTCGATGCCGAGCGCAAGGCACCCGGCGGCATCGGCCAGAAGGCGCTGGACCGCGACATGGAGATCCACCGGCTGACCGCTCGCCTGCGCGTCCTGCGCCGTTTCGGCCTGGACCTGTGCCTCGGACACATCGTCAGCGCGGACAATGCCGAGCCCGTCTACATCGGACGGCTTGGCCTCACCGACCGCGTGGGCCGCCCGGCTGCTGATCGACTGGCGCTCCCCCGCGGCTGAGCCGTTCTTCGGGGCGACCCACGCCAACCCGATGGGCCTGGCCAGCCGCCGCCGGTATCGCTGGACCCGCGGCCGGGTCAGCGACTACTGGGACGAGGTGTTCACCTTCGACGGGCTGGAGGGGAACGCCGCGCTCGACGACCAGTCCGCGTTCATCGCCAGCCTGGACGCCAGCCGTTCGGCCCGGATGCGAGACGTGCTCGGCACCATCGCAGCCGACCAGGACGCCATCATCCGCGCGGGATCGGCCGGCGCTCTGGTGGTCGACGGCGGCCCGGGTACGGGCAAGACCGTCGTCGCGCTGCACCGCTCCGCCTACCTGCTGTACGCCGACCCCCGCCTGGGTCACCGCCGCGGCGGGGTGCTGTTCGTCGGCCCGCACCAGCCCTACCTGGCCTACGTCGCCGACGTTCTCCCGAGCCTGGGCGAGGAGGGCGTGCAGACCTGCACCCTGCGCGACCTCGTCGCCGAGGGAACCGCGGCCGTGATCGAGACCGACCCGCAGGTCGCCCGCCTGAAGTCGTCCGCGGACCTGGTGCATTCGATCGAGCCGGCCGTCCGGTTCTACGAGAACCCGCCGGCCAAGGGGATGACGGTCCAGACTCCCTGGTCAGACATCTGGCTCAGCGTCGCCGACTGGGCCGAGGCGTTCGACGCCGCGGAGCCCGGTACTGCGCACAACGAGGCACGCGACCAGATCTGGGAGCAGCTGGTCACGATCCTGACGGACAAGTTCGACGGCGACGACAAGGTCCCGGAGCACCTGCTCCGCAGGTCGCTGCTGGGCAACGAGGAGCTGCGCACGGCCCTCAACCGGGCGTGGCCGCTGATCGACGCGGCTGACCTTGTCGCAGACCTGTGGTCGGTACCGGCCTACCTGCGGCTGTGCGCTCCCTGGCTCACCCCCGATGAGATTGCCATGCTGCAGCGCGCCGACGCCCAGGCCTGGACGGTGTCCGACCTGCCGCTGCTGGACGCGGCCCGGCAGCGGCTCGGCGACCCGCAGGCGTCCCGGCGTAAGCGCCGACACGACGCGGCGGTCGCCGCCGAACGCGAGCGCATGGCCCGGGTCGTCGACGACCTGATCGAGGCCGCCGACGACGAATACGGCACCGGCCTGGTCACGATGCTGCGCGGCGAGGACTTCCAGGACGCGCTGGTCGACGAGTCCGCGCTGCCGGGCACCGACCCGGACCTGCTGGCCGGCCCGTTCGCGCACATCGTCGTGGACGAGGCTCAGGAACTGACCGACGCCCAGTGGCAGATGCTGCTGCTGCGCTGCCCGTCCCGGAGCTTCACCATCGTCGGGGACCGGGCCCAGGCCCGGCATGGGTTCACCGAGTCGTGGCCGGAACGGCTCGAGCGGATCGGGCTCGACCGGATCAGCCTGGCCACCCTGAGCATCAACTACCGGACGCCGCAAGAGGTCATGGCGGAAGCCGAGCCGGTCATCCGGGCTGTGCTCCCGGACGCCAACGTGCCGGTCTCCATCCGCAGCACCGGCGTCCCCGTCCGACACGGATCCGCTCCGGAGCTGGCCCCGATCGTCGGCACCTGGCTCGCCGAACACCCCGACGGGATCGCGGCCGTCATCGGCGATCCCGCGTTCCGGGCAACGTCCCGCGTCCGGTCGCTGACCCCGGAGCTGGCCAAGGGACTCGAGTTCGACCTGGTCGTCCTCATCGACCCGGAGACGTTCGGCCAGGGCATCGAAGGAGCGGTCGACCGCTACGTCGCGATGACCCGGGCGACCCAGCAACTCGTCATCCTCACCAGCTCCTGACGCCGGCCAAGACAGCGTGATCGCCGCCCGATGGCCGCGAGGCTGCTGATCGACACGGTCAGCCGGATTCCGGCTTGACCTTGACCCTGCGTCAGGGTTCCAGCATGGGGTCGTGACCGACAACCGCCCCCCAGCCGCCGCCGCGGTGTCAGCCAGCGGCCTGCGCAAATCGTTCGGGGACAAGGTCGTGCTCGACGGCATCGACCTGCACGTTCCCGCCGGAACGGTCTTCGCCTTGCTCGGCCCCAACGGCGCGGGCAAGACCACGACCGTCAACATCCTGTCCACCCTGATCCGGGCCGACGCCGGCGAGGTCCGCGTGGCCGGGCACGACCTGAGCGCGGAGCCCGACCTGGTGCGCGCCGCCATCGGCGTCACCGGCCAGTTCTCCGCGGTCGACAAGCTGCTCACCGGCGAGGAGAACCTGATGCTCATGGCCGACCTGCACCACCTGGGCCGGGCCGAGGGCCGCCTCCGCGCCGCCGATCTGCTCGGCCGCTTCGGCCTGGCCGACGTGGCCGCCAAGACCGCCGTTACCTACTCCGGCGGCATGCAGCGCCGGCTCGACCTCGCGATGACGCTGATCGGCCGTCCCCGGGTGATCTTCCTGGACGAGCCCACCACCGGCCTGGACCCGCGCGGTCGCCGCGACATGTGGGGGATCATCCGCGACCTGGTCGCCGGCGGGGTCACCATCTTCCTGACCACGCAGTACCTGGAGGAGGCCGACGAGCTGGCCGACCGGATCGCCGTCCTCGACCGGGGCCGGCTGGTCGCCGAGGGGACCGCGGACGAGCTCAAGCGGCTGGTCTCCGGCGGCCACATCCGGCTGCGGTTCGCCGACGCGTCCGGGCTCGACGGCGCCGCCCGCGTGCTGGGCGAGGGAGCCCGCGACGACGAGGCGCTCACGCTGCAGGTCCCGACCGACGGCAGCGTCGCGTCGCTGCGCGCGCTGCTGGCCCGGCTGGACGCCGCCTCGCTCGAGGTGGCCGGGCTGGCCGTCGACACGCCCGATCTCGATGACGTCTTCCTCGCCCTCACCGCGCACCCCGACCCAGCCCAGGAGGCCCGGTCATGACCACCATCTCCTATGCCGTGACCGACTCGGCCACGATGCTGCGGCGCAACCTCCGGCGCCTCATGCGCTACCCGGCGATGGCCGTCTCGGTGCTGGGCGTGCCCGTCATCCTGCTGCTGCTGTTCGTCTACGTCCTCGGCGGCACGCTGGGCGCCGGCCTGGGCCACCGTTACATCGACTACCTCGCGCCCGGCATCATCGTGCTGGCCGCGACCTCGATATCGGTGTCGACGGCCGTGGCCGTCAACGTCGACATGACCGAGGGCATCATGAACCGGTTCCGCACCATGGCGATCGCCCGGACCTCGGTGCTGACCGGGCACGTCGCCAGCGCCGTGATCCAGGCCGTGCTCAGCGCCGGGCTGGTTGCCGGCGTCGCCGTGCTGGTCGGCTTCCGGCCCACCGCCGGGCCCGCGGATTGGATCGCGGCGTTCGCGGTCATCGCGATGATCGCGTTCGCGCTCACCTGGGTATCGGTCGCCCTCGGCCTGGTCGCCAAGACCCCGGAAACCGCCAGCAACCTGCCGATGCCGCTGCAGTTCCTGCCGTTCCTCGGCAGCGCGTTCGTGCCCCCGAGCTCGATGGCGCCCGGAGTGCGCTGGTTCGCCGAGTACCAGCCGTTCACCCCGATGATCGAGACCGTGCGCGGCCTGCTGACCGGCACCGCGATCGGCGACCACGCGGTCATCGCCACCGCCTGGTGCGCGGGCCTGGCCCTGACCGGGTATCTGTGGGCCAGGAGGACGTACAACCGGGGAGGCCGGTGATGCTTACCATCGGGCAGCTCGCGGACTACGTCGGCGTGACCGTGCGCGCGATCCGGCACTACCACCAGCGGGGCCTGCTGCCCGAGCCGGAACGCGACGCCTCGGGCTACCGGCGCTACGGCGCGGACGCGGTGGTCGACCTGATCCGGATCAAGACGCTGGCCGCCGCCGGGGTGCCCCTGGCCAGGATCAAGACCCTGCTGAGCGCCGGGCCCGAGCAGTTCGCCCAGGCCGTCGCCCAGATCGACCGGGCCCTGGCCGCGCGCATCCGCGACCTGCAGCAGCAGCGGCACCGGGTCGCCGAGCTCGCCGCGGGCGACCGGCTGTTCCTGCCGCCCGAGGCCGTGGCCCTGCTCAGCCGGCTGAGCTCGCTCGGGGTCACCGACCGAGCGGTCCAGCTTGAACGCGACGGCTGGATCGTGATGGCGGCCCGGTCACCGGACCTGACCGCGCGGTGGGCCGCCGAGAAGCTGGCCCTGCTCGACGGGGAGGACTTCCGGCACATCTACCTCGCCGTCGACCAGGCCTTCGACTGGGACCCGGCCGACCCCCGGCTGGACGACCTGGCCGACGCCATGGTGGCCTACGCCGCCCGGTACCGGCCGGACCAGGCCTCAGGCGCTGAGCTGGCCGACGACCCGGTCACGGTGGCCCTGCTGTCGGCGCAGCCCAGCGTCGACTCGCCCGCCTGGCAGCGGCTGCGCGAGCTCGCCAGCGAACGACGCCAGGCCGCCGGGCGGCCGGGGGGTTAGCCCTACCGCAGAAGGCGGCCTACCCGGCTACCGGCACCGCCCGCCGGTTCATAGCATCGGCGGCGTGACCGAGGTTTCCGATCGCCCGCTGCGCCGCCTGGCCGGGAGCACCGCCGATCCCGGGGGCAACCAGCGCCTGACCGCGATGACCGGGGCGGTGCTGCTGGTCCTGTTCATCGCGGAGTGCCTCACCCTGCTCGGCGTGCACAACCATCTGGCCCTGCACTTCTTCCTCGGGATGCTGCTGATCGGCCCGGTCTGCCTGAAGGTCGGGTCCACGCTGTGGCGGTTCACCCGCTACTACACGGGCTCGCCGGCCTACGTGCGCCGGGCCCCGCCGCCGCCGCTGCAGCGGTTTCTCGGGCCGCTGGTCATCCTGACCTCGCTGGCCGTGCTGTTCAGTGGCGTCATGCTGGCCGTCGAGGGCCCGGGCGGCGACCCGACCTGGCTAGAGCTGCACCACCGCGCGTTCCTGCTCTGGGCGGTCGTCATGATCGCCCACGTCGCCACCTACGCGCCGAAGCTGCCCCGGCTGCTGGCCAGCGGGGGCGCCGGGCCCGCCCGCGCGGTGCTGTCGGCCAGCCGGACCCGCTGGCTGCTGCTCGGCGCCTCGCTGGCGGCCGGGCTGGTCCTGGCCACGCTCACCTACCACCTGTCCGGCCAGTGGAGCGGCTTCTAGCGGGTCACCGCGCTCGCGGCGGCGCCGCCGTATAGCTCGGCGGCCCGCCAGCAGTACCAGGCCACGACCGACCGGTACGGGCGGTACGGCTCGCCGAGCGGCTCCAGTTCCCTGGCCGTCGGGGTGGCGATCCCCCAGGCCAGCCCGTAGCCCCGGCGCACCCCGAGGTCGCCGGTCGGCCACACGTCCAGCCGCCGCAGCTGGAACATCAGGAACATCTCGGCCGTCCACCGCCCGACGCCGCGCACCGCCGACAGCCGGGCGACCACCTCAGCGTCGCTCTCGGCCCGCAGCCCGCGCGGGTCGAGCACGACGGTACCGTCCAGCACCTTGGCCGCCAGATCCTGCAAGGATGCCGCCTTGGCGGACGACAGCCCCACGGAACGCAGCGTGTCATACGGCAGGGACAGCAGCCGGCCGGGCTCGACCTCGCCGTCGAGCGCGGCGATCAGGCGCCCGTGGATCGCGGCGGCCGCGGCGCCGGCCAGCTGCTGGTAGACGATCGCGCGGACCAGCGTCGCGAAATGTGACTCGGCCTGGCCCAGCCGGGGCGGTCCGGCCTCGGCCACCAGCCGGCCCAGCACCGGGTCCCGCCCGGCCACGATCGCGGCCGCGGCCGGCCAGCTGCGGGTGGTGCGGGCGGGTCCAGGCAGCTCAGCCATGGGAACACGATAGGGCCGAAGGCGGCGGCGCCCCGGTCCGGCCCGGCACCCGGCCCGCGGCGAAATCTCCTCCCACTCCGCTCATCCGCAACGGGTGATGCCCGGCCGGGCCGGCGCTGCCAGCATCATGAGGGGGCCGGCCCCAGGCGCTGCGGCGACAGCGTGACCCGGAGGGGCCGCGTCCGAGACCTATCCCATGCCCACCCGGGCGCGAGGAGCAATGATCATGAGCGAGCCGTTCAAGGGCACGATCAACGTCGACATCCGCGACTCGGAGCCGGACTGGGCGCCGTTCGAGCCGCCCCAGGCCCCCGACGGCGCGGCCAACGTCGTGTACATCGTGCTCGACGACGTCGGCTTCTCGGCCATGAGCTGCTACGGGGGCCCGATCGAGACCCCGAACATCGACCGGATCGCAGCGGATGGGATCCGCTACACGCAGTGGCACACCACCGCCCTGTGCTCGCCCACCCGGTCCTGCCTGCTGACCGGCCGTAACCACACGCGCAACAGCATGGCCTGCATCACCGAGGCCGCGGTCGGGTTCCCGAACGCGAGCGGGACGATCCCGCCAGAGAACGGCATGCTGTCGGAGATCCTCGCCGAGCGCGGCTGGAACACCTACATGGTGGGCAAGTGGCACCTGTGCCCGACGGTCGAGATGAACGTCGCCTCGACCCGGCGGAACTGGCCGTCCGGCCGCGGGTTCGAGCGCTGGTACGGGTTCCTGGGCGCCGAGACCAACCAGTGGTACCCCGACCTGGTCTACGACAACCACCCGGTGGACCAGCCGAAGCTGCCGCAGGATGGCTACCATCTCACCGACGACATCACCGACAAGGCGCTGGAATTCATCAGGGACGCCAAGACGGTGGCGCCGGACAAGCCGTATTTCCTTTACTACGCGCCCGGTGCCTGCCACGCGCCGCACCATGTCTCGAAGGAATGGGCCGACAAATTCAAGGGCCGCTTCGATATGGGGTACGAGGCGATGCGCGAGCAGACGCTGGCCCGGCAGAAGCAGATGGGCATCGTCCCGGCCGGCACCGAGCTGCCTCCGGTCAACCCGCTCGGTACTACCGAGACCCGCAAGGGACCCGAGGGCCAGCCATTCCCGCCGCTGGACGTCACCAGGCCGTGGGACTCGCTGTCCGCCGAGGAGCAGCGGCTCTTCGCCCGGATGGCGGAGGTCTACGCGGGGTTCCTGGCCCACGCCGACCATCACATCGGCCGGTTGCTCGACTACCTGGAGGAGTCCGGGCAGCGCGATAACACGCTCGTGATCCTGGTGTCCGATAACGGGGCCAGCGGCGAAGGCGGCCCCGACGGCTCGGTCAACGAGATGCTGTTCGCCAACGGCATCCCCGACAACATCCAGGCGAACCTGGCCATGATCGACGAGCTCGGCGGGACGAAGACCTACAACCACTACCCGAACGGGTGGGCGATGGCCTTCAACACGCCGTTCAAGATGTGGAAGCGGTATGAGTTCAACGGCGGCACCGCCGACCCGTGCATCGTCTCCTGGCCATCGGCCACCGCAGGCCGGGGCGAGCTGCGGCATCAGTATCACCACGCGATCGACATCGTGCCCACCATCCTGGATTTCCTCGGCGTCGAGGCCCCGGCCACCATCAAGGGCCACGTGCAGAGCCGCTTCGACGGAGTGAGCATGCGCGGCAGCATCGAGGACGGATCGGTGCCGTCGGCCCGCAAGACGCAGTTCTACTCCATGCTCGGCTCCCGGGGGATCTGGCACGACGGCTGGAAGGCGGTCACCACCCATCCGACCATCAGCGGCTGGAGCAACTTCAACGACGACACCTGGGAGCTGTACCACACCGACACCGACCGCGCCGAGCTGCACGACCTGGCCGCCGAGCAGCCCGACAAGCTGCGCGAGCTGGTCAACCTGTGGTTCGCCGAAGCCGGGCAGAACGACGCCTTCCCGCTCGACGACCGATCGGCACTGGAGATCATGATCACGCCACGGCCGCAGCTGGCCTCGCCGCGCGATCGGTACGTGTACTTCCCCGGCACTGCGGAGGTGCCCGAGGCGCAGGCGGTGAACGTCCGCAACCGGTCCTTCACGATCGGGGCGCTGGTAGACATCCCCGCTCCTGGCGCGCAGGGCGTGCTGTTCGCGCACGGGTCGCGGTTCGGCGGGCACGCCCTGTACGTCAAAGACAACCGGCTGCACTACGTCAACAACTTCGTCGGCATGGCGGAGCAGAAGATCGACGGCACCGAGGACGTCCCCGCGGGTGAGAACCTGATCCTGTCCGCGTCGTTCGACAAGGACGGGGAGGACCCGCCGCACGTGTCCACCGGCATCCTGTCCCTGTACCACGGGGACAACAAGGTCGGCGAGGGCCGGATCAGGACCCAGCCCGGGATGTTCTCCATCGCGGGCGAGGGCCTGTGCGTCGGCCGTGACAGCGGCGAGCCGGTCACCGCCGACTACCCCGGGCCGCACCCGCACGCGTTCACCGGCGGCACGATCAAGCGCGTCGCGGTCGACGTCAGCGGCGACCCTTACGTCGATCTCGAGCGCGAGGCCCAGGCGATGCTGGCGCGCGAATAAGGAGTCGATCAACGAGCCGCTGGATGAAGACGGCCGCCCGGCGCGCGTCCTACGCGCCGGCTGGCGGGCGGCCCCGGCTGATACACCGGAAGCCGAGATGGCACGTGGCGCTGTCAACGGTCTCGCCCTGGCGGGCGGCCGGACGGTAGCGCAGGCAGTAGCTGGGCGCGCACAGGTGCGAGCCGCCCTTGATGACCCGGCGCGGCAGGTGAGCGCCCGGCTCGCCGGCGATCCGGCTGGGCTCCGGCGCGGTGACCCGCGGGTTGCGCGGCGCGCAGCATGCGCGGGCGGCCTCCGCCGGGTGCCGCGGGGTGAAGTAGTCGCAGGTCCATTCCCATACGTTGCCGGTCATGTCATAGAGCCCGTAGCCGTTGGCCGGGAACGACCGGACCGGGGAGGTCCCCTCGTAGCCATCGGCGAGCAGGTTCTGCCACGGGAACTCGCCCTGCCAGGTGTTGGCCATCATCCGGCCGCCGGGCGCGAACTCATCGCCCCATGCGTACACGGCGCCGTCGAGGCGGCCGCGCGCCGCGTACTCCCACTCGGCCTCGCTCGGCAGTTCCTTCCCCGCCCAGGCGGCGTACGCTTCCGCGTCCTGATAGGCGACATGGGTCACCGGGTGCCGGGCGAGGCCGCGGCAGTCGCTGCCGGGCCCGCCGGGATGGCGCCAGCAGGCGCCCGGGACGTACTCCCACCAGTTGCGGTAGTCGCGCAGGTCAACCGGGCCCGGCGTGCGCCGGAACACCAGCGACCCGGGCACCAGCAGGTC
The DNA here is from genome assembly GCA_963749145.1 of uncultured Actinomycetota bacterium. Taxonomy (GTDB): domain Bacteria; phylum Actinomycetota; class Actinomycetes; order Streptosporangiales; family Streptosporangiaceae; genus JASHPR01. The sequence continues at coordinate 1,245,946 of CAVVLN010000001.1, forward strand.
CGGATCGGCCCCGGGGTAGTCGGCCGCCGCCAGCGGCCGCTCGGCGACGGTCCGGTACCCGGTCGCCGTCACGAACCGCCGGAATTCCGCCACCGTCACCGGGCTGGTGTCCATCCAGAACCCGTCCACGGCGACCCGGTGCACCGGGCGCTCCTCCGGATAGAAGCCGGCCGAGCCCATCAGGAACGTACCGCCGGGAATCCACGCCATGTTCCCCGGCCGATTGCTGGACATGCGGTTCTCGCTGCCCTCCCCGGCCGGCCCCGGCGAGTCAGCTCGCCCGGGCGGCCGTTTCCAGGTCGTGCAGTTCCTGCGCTTCCTCGGCCGAGACTAGCCCGATCCCCACGAGGTCGAGCGGGCTGATGAAGCCGTCGCTGATACCGAACCCTCCGGCGCGCATGATGGCGTCGCGCAGCGGCACCGCCCAGTGGTGCTCGAGCAGGACCAGCGCGGCCGCGGAGTCGTTCGGGATGTCCTCGAGCACATCCCACCCTTCGTCCTCGCCGAACACACTGAACCCGCCGTCGGCGGCGGCCTCCTCGCCGCCGGCCACCGCGCCGGCGACCATTCCCTCCTCGCCGGCGATGCCCAGGCCGATCAGCGCGCCGATCTTCGTGCCGACCTCGATCGCCTCGTCCTCAGACAGGTTGCTGAGGTGTTCCACCTCCAGCTGGCCGTCGGCGTCCTTGTAGACGACCAGCGAGTCGATGACCCGCACCGTGCCGCTGGCGTGCAGCCGGTCGAGTTCGGCGATGATCTCCCCGTGGAAGTCGGGCTGGTTGAACCCCAGGACGATCAGCTGCACGGGCCCAATTGCCATGTTCCTGCCTCTTTCGCGCGATCGGCGGGATGATCCGGATCTCCACCAGGAAGCCTCCGGCCGGGGCGGGCGGCGGCGCATCACCCGGTAAGAGTGATGCGGCGCCGCCAGTATGGCCAGTCATGCTCAATACGGGACCCCGGTGCCGCTCAGGCCAGGACCTTCGCCTTCTCGCGCTCGAACTCCTCGGGCGTGATGACTCCCCGGTCACGCAGGTCAGCCAGCTTGGCCAGCTGGTCCGCGGTGCTTGTTCCCGCGGACTGCTGGATGTATTCGCGCACCTGCTGGTCCTGGCGCTGGGCCTGACGTACCGCCCGCTCGTGCATCGAGCCGCCGCGGACGATCAGGTAGACCAGCACGCCGATGAACGGGATGATCACCACGAACAGGACCCACAGGGCCTTGGCGAAGCCAGACAGATCATGGCTGCGGAAGATGTCGAAGAAGACCATGACCACGAGCCAGATCCAGACTATCCACAGGAAGAACTCGAGAATCGTCCAGAAGATGTTCAGCAGCGGATACGACGATGACGAAGCCGCCAGTACCAATTTCCTCTCCTGCCTTCCCTTCCGCATGAGCGGAGCTTCCGTCCGGCCCGTAGCCGGTGGCGGTTATCACAAGCGCACACACTTCTATCACAAGCGCACACATCAGCATTGGCTGGGACCGGGTGCGCGGCATCACCCCCGCGGGGTGAGCCGAACCGCTCAGTAACGCCGGCCGCCATGGCCGCCAGCCGGCCCGCCCTGCCCCGGGCCGGGATTCCGCCACCTGGATGCCTGGCCGGTGACCGGTTCAGTGGGTATACCGCTGGGGGCGACGTTCTTCGGGGAGGACCAACGATGAGCCTGGTCGGGTCGGTGGAGGTGGCGCCGCGCCCGGTCGCCCTGCTGGAGCCGGTGATCGGCAGCGAGCGGGAGCAGCGGCTGGTCCGGGTGGGCGACCAGTTCCGGCGGCAGCTGGCCGGGCGCACGATCTGGAACGTCAGCTCGACGGCGGTCGGCGGCGGCGTGGCCGAGATGCTGCATGTGCTGATCGGGTATGTCCGGGATGTCGCGATCCCGGTCCGGTGGAGCGTGATCACCGGGGACGCCGAGTTCTTCGTGATCACCAAGCGGCTGCACAACCAGATCCACGGCGAGGCCGCCGGCGGCCCGCTCAGCCGGGGCGACGCTGGCCACTACACCCGGATGCTCGAGGCCAACGCCGCCGAACTGCTCGAGCAGGTGGCCCCGGGTGACCTGGTCCTGCTGCACGACCCGCAGACCGCCGGGCTGGCCCCGGCGCTGGCCCGGGCCGGCGCCCGGGTGGCCTGGCGCTGCCACATCGGCGTGGACTGGCGCAGCGACGCGACCCGGGCGGCGTGGGACTTCCTGCGGCCGTACCTGACCGCCGCGGAAGGATACGTGTTCACCCGGCACGAGTACGTGCCGTCCTGGGTGCCGGCCGAGAAGACCGCGATCATCCCGCCCTCGATCGATCCGTTCTCGCCCAAGAACCAGGACCTCGACGACGACACCGTGCGGGCGATCCTGACCCGGATCGGGGTGCTGGACGCCGCGCCGCCGGACGGGGGGACGACGTTCACGCGCAGTGACGGCAGCGTGTGCCGGGTGATCCGGCCGGCGGACATCACCGGCGACAGCCGGCCGGGCCCGCCGATCCGCTGGTGGTGCAGGTCTCCCGGTGGGACCGGCTCAAGGACATGGCCGGGGTCATGCGCGGCTTCGCCGACCACGTCGCGCCCGCCGACCGCGGGTACCTGCTGCTGGTCGGGCCGACCGTGACCGGCGTCACCGACGACCCCGAGGGCGCCGCGGCGTTCGGGGACTGCCTGCTGGCCTGGCGCGACCTGCCGGCCGCGATCCGGGCCCGGATCCTGCTGGTCACCCTGCCGCTGGACGACGCCGACGAGAACGCCGCGATGGTCAACGCGCTGCAGCGGCACGCGGCCGTGATCACGCAGAAGAGCCTGGCCGAGGGGTTCGGGCTGACCGTGGCCGAGGGCATGTGGAAGGGACGGCCGGTGGTCGGGTCCGCGGTCGGCGGGATCATCGACCAGATCGCGGACGGCACCGGCATCCTGCTGCCCGACCCGCGGGACCTGGCCGCGTTCGGCGCGGCGGTCCGCCGGCTGCTCGACGACCCGGACGAGGCGGGCCGGATGGGACGCGCCGCCCGGGAGCGCGTCCGCGAGCACTACGTCGGCGACCTGCACCTGCTCCGCTACGCGGACCTGTTCAGCGCGATGATCTCCCGCCCTCCCCCGGGCTGATCCGGCCGGGATTGCGCTAGCGCTCGCGCAGCGACAGCGCGGCCAGCGCGGCGTTCACGATCGACCCGGCGTCCAGGTCGTGCGCCCGGTACAGGTCGCTGACGCTGCCGGACTGCCCGAACGAGTCGACGCCGAGGCTGACCGCGGGCACGCCCAGCGCCGAGCCGAGCCAGCTGAGCGTGTGCGAGGCCGCGTCGTGCACGGTCACCACCGGGGCCCGGCCCGGGAACACGGTGCGCAGCGCGCCCGGGTCGGATGGCGTGGTCGCGGTGCGCACCCCCTGCCGCAGGGTCCGCTGCCAGGCCCGGTACAGCCGGTCGGCCGAGGTGATGTCGATGACGTGCGCGGCGATCCCCTCGTCCGCCAGTTCCGCGGCCGCGGCCAGCACCTCGGGCAGGACCGCGCCCGAGCCGGCCAGGATCACCGCGGGCGCGCCCGCCGCCGCGGACGGGCCGGCGTCGACCAGCCGGTAGCCCCCGGCCAGGACCTGGCGGCGCAGGATCGCGTCGCCGAGGCGGTCCCGGGCCATGGTGAACGGGTCCTGGTCGATCGCCCGGGTGGACAGCCGGAAGTAGTAGGACCCGCTCTCGGTGATCGCGGTGCCGGGCGGCGCGGTGTTCGCGGCGGCGATCGCCTGCAGCGCGCCGCACAGCAGCCAGTCGAGCGCGCCCGCGTACGCGGGCTCGATGAACGTGACGTTCGGCAGCTCCAGCCCGACCGACGCGGTGATGGTCGACTGGTGCGCGCCGCCCTCGGGGGCCAGGGTGACGCCGGACGGGGTGCCGGCCACCACGAACCGGGCGCCGGAGTAGACGGAGTAGATGAACGCGTCCAGGCCGCGCAGCACGAACGGGTCGTACACGGTGCCGACCGGCAGCAGCGGCTGGCCGGACAGGTCCCAGGCCAGGCCGAGCTGGCCGAGCAGCAGGAACAGGTTCATCTCGCTGATGCCCAGCTCGATGTGCTGCCCCTGCGGACCCTCCGACCACCTCAGCACCGCGTCCTCGCTCCACGAGCGGCGGGCGTCCGGGCTGAACACGCCCATCCGGTTGATGAAGCCGGCCAGGTTGGTCGAGGTGGCGACGTCGGGCGCGGCGGTGACCAGGTACGGCGCGACGCCCTCGTCGCGGGACAGGCCGACCAGGATCCGGCCGAACGCCTCCTGGGTGGACACCGGCCGGCCCGCCCGCAGGCCGGCCGTGTCCGGCACGGCCAGCGCGGGCCCGCTGCCCCGCGGCGCGCGGGCCAGGTGCTCGCGGCGCGCCGCCACCCACTGGCCGGCCCGGGTCATCGGGTCGAGCCGGTCCCATTCGGTGGCCGCGGTCAGGCCCAGCCGCTCGCGCATCTCGTCGATCTGAGCGGTGGTCAGCAGCGCGGAGTGGTTGCGCGGGTTGCCGGCCAGCGGCAGGCCCCAGCCCTTGACCGTGTAGGCGAACACCACGCTGGGCCGGTCCTTGTCCGCGTCGCACTCGGCGAACGCGCCGAGCAGCGAGCCGAAGTCGTGGCCGGCCAGGTCGGTGACCAGGCCGGCCAGCTCGTCATCCCCGGCGATCCCGGCACAGAACCGGCGGACCTCCTCCGGCGCGCCGTCCAGGAACCGCGCCGCCGCCGCCGCCGGCGGCAGCCCGAACAGCGACTGGTAGTGCTCGTTGGGCATCTGGTCGATCCAGGCCCGCAGCGCCTCCCCGCCCGGCCGGGCGAACGCCACCTGCAGCCGGCGGCCGTACTTGGCCTCGACCACGTGCCAGCCGGCCCCGGCGAACTGCTGCTTCCACTGGGCGATCCGGATCCCGGGCACCACCCGGTCCAGCGACTGCCGGTTCACGTCGACGATCCACATCACGTTGCCCAGCCCGTCGGTGGCCGGGTCGCTGACCGCCTCCCAGATGTTGCCCTCGTCCAGCTCGGCGTCGCCGATCAGCGCGATGAACCGGCTGCGCGGCCGAGCCCCGAAGTGGGCGTCGACGTAGCGCCGGGTCAGCGCGGCGAACAGCGGCGCCGCCGCGCCCAGCCCCACCGAGCCGGTCGAGAAGTCGACCACATCGGGGTCCTTGGTCCGGCTCGGGTAGGACTGCAGCCCGCCGAACGCGCGCAGCATCGGCAGGTAGCCGCGGTCGAGGTTGCCCAGCAGGTACTGGATGGCGTGAAAGGCGGGGGACGCGTGCGGCTTGACGCTGACCTTGTCCGGCGCGTCCAGGTAGGCGAAGTACAGCGCGGTCATGACCGTGACCAGGCTGGCGCTCGAGGCCTGATGACCGCCGACCTTGACGCCGTCGCCGGTGTCGCGATCGTGGTTGGCGGCGTCCACGATGCGGGTCGCCAGCCACAGCACCCGCCGCTGGATCTCGTCCAGCACGGCCAGGTCGGCGGCCGCGGTGTCCCGCTCCGCCGCGGTGTCGGTCATGCCGCGCTCCCTTGCGCCCGGCCAGCGCCACCGCGTGACCAGGTCCCGGTCCCCGCTCACATCACAGGCCTGGCCTGCCCCGTTGTCAAATGACTACCGCTATTGACGCTCCGCGCCACCGCACCTGGACGGCCGACCGGACCGCACCGTGCCCATGGCATTACTGGCGGGTAAAGCCGTTTATGTCCGGTGATCATGTCGTGTTTCCCGGACGAACCAACCAGGTTACGATGTCTCTAATCTAAGGGGGGTTTAATGGCGCCCGGTTCCCGGGGATTCGACGTTTCGGCTGTGCTCGAAGATCGGGTCAGGCGCATCAAGCGCGATCTGGCGGCGGTCGGCGAGGCTGTCGACGCGATACCGGAGGCGCTGCGCGCGCGGCTCGCGGGTGCCCTAGGGAACGAGATCGCCCGCGAGCGCCAGGACATCGACGGCGGCCTCAGCGTTCCCCTGCGGGAGAAGGCCATCCACCCGGCCGATGCCTGGGCCCTGCTGCACGCCCGGGAAATCGAGGTGGCCGCCTTGCTCGAAGAGGCCCAGGCTCTCGTCGCCGGCGCGGCGTTAAGGGATCCACCGGACAGCCCCCGGCGACGGCCGGCGGCCGCAGACGGCCAGCCCTCGTGGGACGCGTGCGTGGTCGCCGACGCCCTGCTGGACGAACTGGCCTCGCGCGCCTTGGACGCGCGATGGCCATCCTTCACCGTGCCCGGGATGGCGGAGTCCTTCCTGTACAGCTCGCGGCTGATCCAGGTCAGGTTCCCCCGGCCGACGGTCTGGGACCTCGCCGCCACCGCCCACGAACTCGGCCACTATGCCGCGCGGACCCTGACCGAGTTCAGCGGCGGCCGGACCCGCAATCTCGCCGACGACCTGCACGCAGAGCTGGACGCCGACGACGAGGCCAGCTGGCCCTGGCTCGAGGAGCTGTTCGCCGACGTTTTCGCGGCGTGGGTCGTCGGCCCCGCCTACCAGCTCACCTGCGTCACGCTTGGCTTTGACCCGCTCGAGGCCAGCATCGGCACGGCGACCCATCCTCCGGGGTCGGCCCGGGTCCAGGCGATCTCGGTCGCGCTCGCCGCCGACGACGACGACGGCGTGCGCTGGCTGGCGCACGAGACGGCGGCCCTCTGGGACCGGCTCGTTGACGTCTGCGAGGCCGAACGAGCCCCCGACCTCGGCGTGCCGGACTCGTGGCCGGAGAAGGTGGTCCGGCTCCTGGCCGACCGGCTGCCCTACGGCCGCTACTCGACCTTCACCGAAGCCGAGCGGCTGTCGTCCGATCTCGGCACGCCCGGAGCCGATACTACGCTCGCCGACGCCGTCAACGCGGCCTGGCTGGCCCGCATCGGGGCGCCCAGCAGCGTCGGCGCCGATGAGGTCGGTCACCGGGCCGAGACCATCGCCCAACACATCGCCGCACGGGGAAGCTAATGGCGACGACAGTACTCCGGTTGCGCATGGAGGCCCTGGCCCAGCATCTGCGGGAGGCCGGGGACCCCAGCTTCTGGCTGGACAACCTGCGACTCAGCCCGATGCCGGACAGGGATCTATGGCGCAAGGCGGTCGAGGCCATCGGGCAGGAGGCCCAGAACCTGCGGGCCGACCTGCTGGCCGACATGGAATCCGCAACGGACGACGCGCAGGACGCGGAGAAGCAGTGGGAGAACTACTTCCGCATCTATGAGCGCAGCCAGGAGATATTCCGCGAATCACTGGAACTGCTGGGCGGGCTCGCCCTGCGGGATCGGATCCAGGAGGAGTACGCGTGCCGGTTCGCCGACGATCTCATCAAAGAGTGCTCCGAGTTCGTCGGGAAGGCGCCGTCGCTCGCGATCCCGGCCACCGAGGACGCCCTGTCCTCGACGTTGCGCCGCGTGGCCCGGGTCAATTTCCCCGACTGGCACCTGTGGGCACTGCCGCTCGTGGCCCACGAATACGGCCAGGTGGTGGTGGTGCGGGAGACAAGCCTTGACCGCCTGGTATGCGAGCTCGCCGAGAAGTCATGCCAGCCGTTCTTCGAGGCGAAATACCGCGAGCTGAAGAACAGCCTGCAGCCGATCGGCAAAGAATACCTGCGGTCAATAACGGCCGACCTCATCGCCCAGGCCGAGCGAAACCCGCAAAAGGCCGCCGACCCCCTGGAGACCCTCGCGCGGATGCTGCACACGGCCGACGAGGAAGAGATCGAAGAACGAACCCGGACGGCCGCGCGCTCGCTCAAAGGCGGCCTCGACGCGGCCATGAACCGAGCCCGCGTGCTCGTCTCGGATGCCTTCGCCACCTTCACGGCCGGTCCGGCCTACGCGTGCGCGGCCCTGATGCTCCGGCTGAACCCGAACACGCCGCCGGTGTCCGGCCGGCCCACCGACGAGGAGCGGGCCGAGACCATCCTGGCCATCCTGGCTGAGATGGATGCCGCCACCGCCAACCCGCCGCCGCCGTTCGCGAAGGTCGGGGAGACCCTGCGGTCATCGTGGGGCATGCTGCTCGGCGGCGCGGGACGTCATGGCCAGTCGGCCCAGCCCCTGGATGCGGCGCAGGTGTTCGGCAAGATCAAGAATCAGATCGTCAGCCCCCGGGCCGAATTCACCAAGGCCGACTGGCTGAGGGCCCAGTCCTTGAGCACGGCCTGGTGGACCACCATCAAGGAGGGCCAGCAGCCGGACGTGACCGAGAGCGCGCTGCCTCACATCGGCGAACTGCGGCTGCGGCATGTGCTCAACGCCGCGTGGCATTGCCGGCTGCTGGCGATCGAGCAAGCGGATGATGTCGCCGGTGCCACCGACAAGATCATGGACGCCGCGCGGCAGTTGTGCGACCGGATCCTGGCCAATCGCAGGCCCCTGGTGACCCGGTCCGAATTCGGCGGCCGGGCGCCGCGCCCCGGGGAGGCCTGACCGGATGACATCCGAGAGCGCAACCGACCAGTTCCGCTGGGATCTCGTGCCCGACACGTCGGCCGAGCTGTTCGACGATCTCAGCAATGCCCGCGGCGCCCTGGCCAAGGGCAAGTTCGCGAAGGCCGAGAAGCTCGGGGCGAGCGTGCTGGCGCGGCTCTCGCGGGTCGGCCAGGAAGCCCTGCGGGAGCCCGCCATACCGACGGCGGCGGTGCAGGCCCCGGCCGAGGTGATCGTCGGCATGGCGGCCCGCGGGCAAGACCGGCCTGACGACGGCGCGGCCCATCTTCACGCCGCCACGCTGATCTTCGGTGACCTGCTCCAGACTGGTTACGAGCTGGATGCCGCGAGCCGCGGTGAGTACATCACGGCGCTGCTGCTGACCGGCGCCGCGGACCCGGCCGTCGAGTTCACCCGGGGGACCCTCGAATCCGGACGCGAGCTCTCGTCATCGGTCGTGCTGCAGGTCGCGGACGCGCTGCGGCAGGACGGCCGCACCGAGCCCGCCGTCGACCTGCTCAGGCTCGCCCACCGCCGGCAGCCGGACCGGGCCGACCTGGCCGATGCGCTCGCCCAGGTCCTCGAGCAAGCCGGCCAGCCGGATGCGGCGGCGCAGGTACACCTGGAGGCCGCCGTGCTGCTGGCCCGCCAGGGGAATTACCCGGAGGCGGAGGAGCATTTCCGCCGCAGCCTGGCCGGCGCTCCCGGGTCGCCAGCGGCCATCGCCGGGCTGACCCAGGTACTGCTGGCCCAGGGCAAGACGGAGCAGGCCGTCGAGACGGTACAGCTCAGCGCCGATCTGGGCCTGTCGACGCCGGAGATGGCCGCCCTGCGCGCCGACGTCCTCGCCAAGGCGGGGCAGGTGACACTGGCGATCGAGGCCACCCGGAGCGCCCTGGACGCCTTCGGCGACAACCCCGCCCTGGTCCGGACCTACGTCCGCCTGTTGATCGACGCGGGTCAGGCCGACGAGGCGGCGCCCTGGCTCGAGCGCGCCCTGGCCGAGGATCCCGATGATGCCGGCCTGCGGCAGGCCAGGGCCGAGATCCTGCTCGGCCTGGGCGACGCGGAAGGCGCCGTCGCGATTGCCCGGCCGCTGGTACAGGAGTTCCCCGAGTCCGCCTGGCACCGGGCGGTGCTGGTCCGGGCGCTGGTCGCCGCCGGGCAGGAACTGGACGCCTCCGATGCCCTGGCCGAGGGGCTGTCGCTCCGGCCGGACGACCCCGCCCTGCTCGGCCTGCGGGGCGCCGTCGAGCAGGGCCTGGTCCATTACGTCGAGCAGCACTTCACCGAGACCGCGAATCCGTCGGTCCGGCTGGCGCTGGAACGCGCGGTTTCCCTCAACCCGTCGAACTGGTCGGCTCATGCGTGGCTGGGCGAGGTCCTGCGGAGGGAGGGCGAGTTCACCGAGGCTCTGGCCCACCTCGACCTCGCGGTTGAGGGCATGCCCGATGTCGGGTGGTTCGTTGGGACGCGCGGGCAGGTGCTCAACGCGCTGGGCCGGCCGGAGGCGCTGGACGAGTTGCGCCGCGCCGCCGACCTGGACGACTCCCTGCCCTGGCTGCATGCTCAGCTCGGCGATGCTTACCGGCTGGCCGGCCGGTACGACGAGGCGCTCAGCGAGCTGGGCCGCGCCGCCGAGCTGGCGGCCGACGACGCCTGGGTCTGGGCCCTCATCGGGGCCACGCGATGCCAGCTCGGCCGATGGGAGGAGGCGCGGCCCGCCCTGGACGAGGCGATCCGCCTCGATCCCGGGTACGCGTGGGCCCTGGCCGTGAAGGCCAACCTGCTCGACCAGATCGACGAGCTGGACGACGCCCTGCGCACGGTCCGCGCCGCGGTAGACGCCGACCCGCAGATCGGCTGGGCCTGGGGACTGAGGTCATGGCTGGTGGACCGGATGGACGGCGACCCGGCCGAGCAGGAACACGCGGCGAGGAGAGCGCTCGCGCTGGAGCCCGGCGACATCTTCCTGCACATATGCCTGGCCGAAGCACTGCTCAGGCTGAACCAGGACAACGAGGCCAACGCCAACTTCCGGGCCGGGGTCGACTCGGCCGACGCCAGCCCGGAGCTGCGCACGGACAGCATGCAGCACCTGGCGTGGTGCCATCTGCGGCTGGGCCACAACGACCAGGCCCTGGACTGCCTGACCACGCTGCTGGCGCAGAGGTACCCGGACATCTCGGCCAGATACGACCTCGGCCTCGCCCTGCTGTGCGCCGGCCGCGGGGATGTCGCACTCGACGAGTACCAGGACGTCGCGGCGCGCACCCGGTCGGAGCCGCACGCCGGGCGCCGCCGGAGCATCATCCAGGTCGCCCGCCACGATCTGCAGCGCATGCTCGAGCGCGATCAGGTCAAGCCCGGCCCGGAGGTAGAGCGAGTCCAGCAGATCCTGGACCAGGTACCGGTCACCGACCCGGCACCGGGAGCCTAGCGATGACCCGGCTCGTGCCTCCGCGCTATGTGTGCCGGACTCACGAGCGCGACCTGACCGAGGACGTGCTGGCCAAGGTCGAGAACGACCCCACCGTCACCGCGAGCATGGGCTGGCGGCCGACGCGGAAGGGCATGGCCAAGATCGGCACATTCAAGGTGGACGTGCGCTGCCCGGACGGCGAGAACGGAGGGCACCTGCTGCGCTTTCACGGGAGCTACGAGAAGTGACCGAGCAGGAGGGCACGCCCGTCGCCCCGGACGATCCCATGAGCGCGATGCGCGGGCAGCTCCAGGCCGTTCCCTCGCTGCAGCGAATCGGGGCCAGCGCCAGGTTCACCGTCTCGACGGTCAGCGTGGTAGCCACCGCGCTGACGGCATTCGGGCTCGTCACCGCCGCCTGGCTGTCCGCCTACCCGGTCGTGCCGGTCCTGGCGGCCGCGGCCGCGGGCGCGGCCGGCCTCGCTTTGCTCTGCGCGCTCGTCTATGTCGCGCTTCGTCTGGAGAAGCGGAACTGGGAGAACAACGAGCTGGTCGAGAAGTGGTATCGCAACCAGTTCCGACGGGCAGGCCTCGTGGTGGCGGCTAGCTGGCTCCTGCTCGGCGCGGTGCTGCTGGCGGGCGCCGCCGGGGCCCTGGCCGTGGTGGACGCCAGCCACGCGGACACGCCGGTGCTCGGCCTGGCCGTGGCGGGCACCGGCCACCAGCGCACGGTGACCGCCACGGTCAGCGTTGATCACCTGGCCCCCGGCACCGTCGTCAAGCTGCTGGTCAGCTCGGAAGCCGGTCAGGTCGTCATCGTCGGCGAGACCAACGCCGACGCCACCGGAACCGCGAGGCTCGACGCCTCCGTCGCGTGTGCGGCCGGCAACACCAGCTATCGCCTCGAGGTGCTGGTAAACGGCCAGCGGCGGGGGGCGCTGGCCGTCCCGTAGCGCAACGTCCCCCGGCGGGCGGGCCCGGAGTCACAGCCTGGTGCGCAGCGCGACCTGGCTGAGTTCGGGCAGCCTCGGCTCGGCCACGCCGGCCGCCACCCGCACGCCGATCGTGACCAGCACGATGCCGTAGGCCGCGGCGCCCAGGATCAGCGCCGGCATCCGCGCCGCCGCCGGATCCGAGCGGGTGGCCACCGCGGCCACAATCACCGGCGCGACCAGCAGGCCGACGCCGATCAGGCTGCCGATGGTGCCCGCGATCCGCGGGCCCGAGTATCCGTCGGCGGGCCTGGGCACGGGGCTGCCGACCCGCCGCTCGGCCGGGTAGGGCAGGGCGGCGGTGAACACGTTGGACAGCGCCAGGCCCGCGCCAATCCCGGCCAGGTCCACCGCCGCGGCCAGGAAACCGTCCACCGGGTGCCTGGCCACGGCCGCGAGGCCGAAAGAGATCACGATGAGCAGCGGCACCGCGATCATGCCCAGCGCGATGTTCTGGCCGGAGAAGTAGGCCCGCAGCGCGCGGCGGCCACTCAGCGCCTCGGCCTCCAGCGCGAAGCTGGGCCCGCTCATCCCGATCGAGTTGGCGTGGAACACGGCGACGAACGCCGCGCCGAAGGCCGCGCTGCCGAGCAGTGCCCCGAGGTAGTGCGGGGTCAGGATGGTGCTGACCGACACGGCGACCATGATGACCGCGGTGATGCCCCAGTAGATGAGCGAGCCGGGCTCGCGGCGCTGGTAGATCCAGAACCGGGCGGCCACCGTGCCGCGCAGGCCGTACCGCGCGAACGGCAGCACCGTGCTGCGCACCGCCGACGACTGGGTGCTGGTGTCGGCCGTCACCAGGGCGCGCGCCAGGGACCTGATCCACAGCCAGCCGAGCGCCACGATGATGGCGCCCAGCAGGGCCAGGCGCAGCAGCGCGGGGCCGACATGACCGTCCGAGGCGTCCTGGATCGCGTGCGCGGCCAGGCCCGGCGGTATCCAGCGCAACCAGGCGTCGACGCCGCCGAAGCTGGCCGGGGTCAGCTTGCCCTCGGCGGTCAGCTTCGGCACTACCTGGGCGAAGGCCTCGTACAGGGCGAAGATCGGGATGATCAGGAACGCCGCGAGGTCGCGGCCGCGGCGCGAGCGCAGCAGGTTAGCCAGGGCCGTGGTCACGAACCGGGCCAGCGTGATGCAGAACAGCACCTGCAGCAGCACCGCCAGCACCGCGATCAGCAGGCGGCCGCGCCGCTGGCCAGGCCGACGGTCACCCCGAGCAGGCCGAGCACGTTGGCCAGCGGCCAGGCGCCGGTGGCCGAGGCGGCCAGCAGCCCGGTGGCCAGCGGGCGGGTGCGCAGCGGGTAGAGGGCCAGCGTGGCCGGGTCCAGCGTGCCGTCGAGGCCATAGGCCAGCAGCGGCAGGATCAGCCAGCCGAACGCGAACACGGTGAACACGACCGTGGTCAGGTCGACCGACGCGGCGTTGCCGCGCAGCAGGGCCAGGCCCGCGAAGGTGCCGACCGCGACCAGCCCGGCGAACAGCGTGCTGAGGATGAAGGAGACTTTGGCCTGCGTGGACGAGAGCAGCGCGTTGCGCAGCAGGCGCAGCTTCAGCTGGACGAGGAGCCGAGCCACGACAGCCCCTCCTCGCCGAGCGCCCGCGAGCCGACCAGGTCGATGAAGGCCTGCTGCAGGGTCTTGCCGCCCCGCACCTGGTCAGTGGTACCGGACGCCACGATCCGGCCCTTGTCGATGATGGAGACGTGATCGCAGACCTGCTCGACCAGCTCCATGACGTGGCTGGAGAACAGGACGGTCGAGCCGGAGCCGACGAAGCGGGTCAGCAGCCGGCGGATCACGTCGGCGGAGACCGGGTCCACGCCCTCGAGCGGCTCGTCCAGGAACAGCACCGCGGGGTTGTGGATCAGGGCGCAGCCCAAGGTGGCCTTCCTGCGCATGCCGGTGGAGTAGTCGGCGACCAGCCGCCGGGCGTCGGCGGTCAGGTCCAGCACGTCCAGCAGCTGCGCGGCCCGCGAGCGCACCTCGGCCACCGGCAGGCCGCGCAGCCGCCCGGCGTACTCCAGCAGTTCCTCCCCGCTGAGCCGCTCGAACAGCCGGGCCTCGGCCGGCACCACCCCGATGACCGCCTTGGCGGCGGGCGGGTCGGCCCACACGTCCAGCCCGGTGACCAGCACCTGGCCGCCGTCCGGCCGCAGCAGGCCGGTCATCATCGACAGGGATGTGGTCTTCCCCGCGCCGTTCGGCCCGACCAGCCCGGCGCAGGAACCCGCCGCGATCTCCAGGTCTATGCCGGCCACGGCCTCCTTCGCGCCAAAGCTCTTGCGCAGCCCGCGCACCACGATGGCTGGCTCGCCCATGTCCGCCTCCTCGACCGACAGGCCAAGCCTACGGGCAGCCGGCGCCGCGTCCTCCCGCCACTGGCCGCGGCGGGCCGTCAGGGCACCTCCCGCCCGGCGGCGAGGTCCTCGTCCACGACCAGGACGAGCTTGCCCTGAGTATGGCCGCGCTCCACCTCGCGGTGCGCCTGCGCGGCCTCGTGCCAGTAGTAGAGCGCCTGCACGGTGACCGACAGCGACCCGTCGGCGAACCAGGGGGCCATCCGGATCAGGCGGGTTCCGCTCGGCTGGCCGTCATACTGCTGCCAGCGGACCCGCCCGGCGCCGGCCGCCCCGGGGACCTCGGCGTGCACGGGCGTGGCCACGAGCGCCCCCTCGCGGGCCGCGCGCGCCGCGCCGTCCAGGGTCGGGGCGGCGCAGGCCAGCACCCGCTCCGCTCCCCCGCCGGTCACATCGCGAACCTGCTCCGGCCAGTCGGGCCTGGTATGGTCGACGACCACCGCCGCGCCCAGCCGGTGCAGGAACTCATGGTGCTGCGGGCTGGCCGTGGCCACGACCAAGGCACCCAGGATGCGGGCGATCTGCACCGCGAAGTGGCCGAGACCGCCCGCGCCCGCCGTGATCAGCACGCGGTCGCCGGGGCCGATGCCCAGCACGTCGGTCAGCCCCTGCTCGGCGGTCAGCGCGTCGACCGGCACCGCGGCCGCGTCGGTGACCGGCAGCCCGGCCGGGATCGGCGCCAGCCGCTCCACGGGACAGGTCAGGTACTGGGCGTAGCAGCCGGTCAGGCCCGGGTAGCCGTAGACCGGCGCCCCGTCGTCCAGGGCGGCGTCCGCGCCGGTGTCGCCCACCACCACCCCGGCGAACTCGCCGCCCGGCACGTAGGGCAGGCCGCCGGACCAGCCGCCGGCGCGCAGGGCGGCGTCCCAGGGGCCGACGCCGGCCGCGAGCACCCGGACGAGCACCTCGCCCGGCCCGGGCTGCGGCAGGGGGGCCTCGCCGACCTGCAGCACCTCGGGCCCGCCCAGCCGTTTCACCATGATTACCTGCATCGCCGCTGCGCTCCCTTCGTGTGCCGGTGAAACAATAGCCACCCGCCCGCGAGCAAGGGGGTAGCGATGCCGTGGTTCCCTGACTTCGTCGGCGCCGTGGAGCTGGCCCGGTCGCAGACCCGGGCCGCGGGCCAGGCTGATCCGGTCGCGCAGTACCTCACCGCGCTGAGCCAGCGCGACCCCCGCCTGCTGGAGAACACGTGGCCCGGCGAGGTCGTGATCTACGACCCGCGCGCGGGCGTGATCCGCGGCCACGGGCCGCTGCGGCGGTTCGTCAGCAAGAACCGGTCCTGGCTGGCCGGGCTCAGCGCCCGGACCGAGACCGTGGCCGCCACTGTCGTCGGCCGCCGGGCCGTGGTCGAACTGATGGCGCACCTGACCCTGGACGGGCGGGAGGTGGCCTGGCCGGTGGCGGTCGTCGCCGACTCCCCCGATGACCTGTCGGTGGTGTTCCGCACCTACTGCAGCCAGCGGCCGGTGTTCGGGCACCACTATGTCCGGCCGCCGATTCTCGGGCCCGGCCCCGCCCGTCCCGGTGATGTCGTCGGCCGTTACCAGGCCGCGCTGGCGGCCGGCGACGCCGAGGCGATCGTGCGCACCTTCGCGGCGGACGGGTACTTCCGCGAGCCCGCCGGCCCGGGCTACACCTACCGCGGCGCCGGCCAGCTCCGCTCGCTGTTCGCCGCGTTCTTCAGCGCGGGCGGCGGCATCGGCCTGCAGCACTGCGTGGTGACCGACGACGGCGTGCGCTGCGCCCTGGAGTACAACTGCGTCCGCTGGGGCCGCCACGACCTGCCGGCCCAGGCGGGAATCGCCGTCTACGAGCGCGCGCCGGACGGGCTGCTGGCCGCGGCCCGCGTGTATGACGACGTCCAGCCGCCCGGCTCGGGAGAATGACCACCATGCCGGAACGCGGACCGCGGGTCGCCATCATCACCGGAGGCTCTCAGGGCATCGGCGCCGCCCTGGTGGCCGGGTACCGCCGGCAGGGCTGGGCGGTGGTGGCCAACGCCCGCGCGATCAAGCCATCCGGCGACCCGGACGTGCTCGCCGTGCCCGGCGACGTGTCGCAGCCCGCCACCGCCGAGCGGATCGTCGGCACGGCGCTCGAACGCTTCGGACGCCTCGACACCCTGGTCAACAACGCGGGCGTGTTCATGTCCAAGCCGTTCACCGAGTACACAGCGGACGACTACGCGCTCATGGTCGGCGTCAACCTCACCGGGTTCTTCTGGCTGACCCAGCGCGTTATCGCGCAGATGACGCGCAGCCACGGCGGCCACGTCGTGAACATCACCACGACGCTGGTCGATTACGCGAGTTCGCAGGCGCCCTCGGCGCTGACCTCACTGACCAAGGGCGGCCTGGCCGCGGTGACCAGGGCCCTGGCCGTTGAGTACGCCTCGCGTGGCATCCGGGTCAACGCGGTCTCGCCGGGCATCATCCAGACGCCGATGCACCCGCCGGACAGCTACGACGAACTCGGTGACCAGCTGCCCCCGCTCGGGCGCGTCGGCCAGGTCGGCGACATCGTGGACGGCATCCTGTTCCTGGAGGCATCGCCCTACATCACCGGCGAGATCCTGCACATCGACGGCGGCCAGATCGCCGGTCACTGACCGCTCCGGCTGTCAGCCGTCAGTTCCCCGGCAGGCCAGCCGGTCCAGGGCCTGCCTCCCGTCGGTGCCGCTGCGGTCGGCGTCGATGACGCCGAGAATCACGGCGAGCACGGTATCGGCGAAGATGCCCGCACCTTCCCACCGTGAGGCCGGGTAGTCCTCGGGCATGATCCGGTAGCGCAGCAGGAAGCCGTCCAGAACGGCCTGCAGCGCCAGCGCCAGCCGGTACGGCGTCCACCCCGGCCGCAGCACGAGGCCCAGGTCGGCGAGGAGCGCGGCGTAACCGTCGGCCCAGGCCGTGATCCCGTCGCGCATGGCCGGCTTGAGCGCTTCCCACAGCGACGGGTGCTGGGTGAGTAACGGGCCGATGTGCAGGGTCAGGTAGCTGCGCGGATGGCGCTGGAGCGAGGCGAGCAGGCCGTCCGCGATGCGGATCACGTCCTGGGAGAATGGCGCGGGCGACGTGGCGGTGCCGGGCACCTGCTGAGCCTGGTCGTTGGGCGCCTCGGGCACCTCGTCGTAGACCAGGGCGTACACCACCGCGTCGGGCAGGAACTCCTCGCGCGTGGGCCAGCGGTTGAAGAACGCCTTCCGGCTGGCCCCGGCGCTGCCCCCGGCGGCCGCCATGCGGATCACGTCCTCGGTCCTGAGCCACTCCAGCGCCGCGGGGAAGCGGATCGACCGCAGCCGGGCCGGCCGCGCATCGCCGGGCTGATCGTCGAGATAGGCGTCGATCAGCTGCGTCGCCGCCCGCAGGAATTGCTGGCCGGTCGCATCATGGCGGGACGCCGCAGGGCGGGGGCTCATGGGCACATCCGAATCATCGCCTGTCACTCCAATGGCAGCCGGGCTTGATAGGGGACTCAGCTGTCTCCTTACGCTTTCACCCTACTGAGTCACCATGTCGCCCGGAGTTAGCTACCGTTATCGGCACGCTTGGGCAGTCCTGCGCTTATGCTGGCGCACCGGATTGCGCCGTGCGTAAGAAGGGGGGAAATGGCGGCCAGAGGCTGCCGACGGGATAAGGAGCTGTGCACCTGCCCGGTGTGCCACGGTAATACGTACGTTCCTTATGCCTTCGGCGATGGCATTGGCCGCGACGGCACAGGGCTCCCGGGCGCGCACGACGGCGGGAATGGGAATCGCTGACGATTCTCGCCGGGAGGCCGCCGGGCTTTAGCCCGTCCGCCCCGTCCCCGGGGAGGGAGGGGACGGGGCGGACGCCGCGCCTGCCGGCCCGCCCCGGGCGGCGGGCGGACTGGTCCTCGGTCAGCCCGTGAGGCACGACCGGCCGCCCGCGCGGAACTCCTCGCTACCCGCCGGGCCGGGGCACCAGGCGGATGACCGGCAGCTCCCGGTCGGTCTTCAGCTGATACTTGGCGAAACGGGGGGCGGCGGCGATGATCTGCTGCCAGGCCTCGGCGCCACGGGTTCCCGCCGGGGTATCGAAACTCATGTGACCTCTCCCGGAACGTGGTGATGGACGGTGCGCCGGACACCGACCTCGCGGTCGTGGGTGAATGGCTGCCCGTCCAGGTTGAAGCTCCACGAGATGGCGGGCGTGATCCGCATGTAGCTGCCCGGCCCGAACCGGCCCGGGCGTTCGACGAGTTCGGCGACGCCGTAGATCCGCAGGTAGCGCGGTGTCCACGGATCCGCGGACACCAGGTCGTCGATGACGATGGCGATCTTGGTGTTCCCGGCCCGCACGTTACGGAACTTCCGGGTCCTGGCCGGATCGAAGCCGCCCACGTACACGTGCGTGCCGTCGAACTCGAACCCCACCGGCGCCACGTCCGGCTGGCCGTCGGCCGAGACCGTGGCGATGCGGGCCAGCCGCTGGGACTGCAGGTAGTTGATCTCTTCCTCGCTGAAGGACATCCCTGGCCCTCTCTCCTCACGTCATGACCTGCCACGAACCACGATCGTTAATGTAGTCACCCGGTGCCGGGCGTCGTCCTGCTCCGATCATCGCTGACGGTCATCCGCCCGGCGACAACCTGACCGATCACGGGAGGAATCATGGCCACCGCCACCACCAGTGCTATCCCCCAGCGCGAGCCGGAACTGCCCGGGCAGACGGTCGTCGTCATCGGCGGCAGCGCCGGCATCGGGCTGGAAACCGCCCGGCGGGCCCGCGCCGAGAGCGCCGACGTCATCCTCACCGGCCGCGACCCCGGCCGCCTCGAGCAGGCCGCGGCCGAACTCGGCGCGCGGAGCACCGCCGCCTTCGACGCCACCGATGGGGCCGCGCTCGACCGGTTCTTCGGCGACCTGCCGGGACCGATCGACCACGTGATGGTCACGGGCCCCGGCCCGTACTACGCGCTCCTGGCCGACCTGGACCGCGAGCGGGCGCACCGCGACTTCGACGATCACCTCTGGCTGGCCATCGCCGTGGCCCAGCAGGCCGTCGGCCGGGTGCGGGCCGGCGGCACGCTGCTGTTCATGGCCGGGACCGGCGGCCGCAGCCGGGGACCCGGGCAGTCGCTGATCGCGGTGGCCAGCGCGGCGCTGCCCGCCCTGATCGCCAACCTGGCGGTCGAGATCGCGCCGGTCCGGGTCAACCTCATCGCCGCCGGCTTCGTTGACACCCCGCTGTCCGCGTCGCTGCTCGGCGACGGCCTCGATCAGCGCCGCGCCCAGCTCCGGGCCACGCTCCCGATCGGGCGGGTGGTCGGGCCGGCCGACGTCGCCGCCCTCGCCGTGCACATCATGACCAACACCGCCCTGACCGGCGCGACCTACGACATCGACGGCGGCGAGCAGCTTGTCGCCGGAGCGTGAATCATGAACGGCCTGAGCCGCCGACCGGCCGGGACCCGCCCGGTCAGCGCACGTCGCCCGCGGCCTCCTGGACGGCCTGGTCGATGTCCCTCGGGCTCACGTGGAGTTCCCGGGCAACGTGCTTTTCTGCTTTCAGCGCGGCCTTGTCCAGAGCCTGCTCCACCTTGCTCTCGCCGACGATCACCAGGGCCGCCTGCCCGGCATCGCCCCGGCGGAGTGCAGGTCCTTCACCACTCGGTAGTCGTCCCGGGCCTCCGCCACGTCGGGATACGTACCGATATAGACGAATACTGATTCCGGCTTGGCCATGCCTGTCCCCCCTGATCGGTGCGGATGTCACCCGGGCCAGCGCGGCCGCGGACCCGCTAGGCCTCCTCGAGCGCCTCGCCGAGATCACGGACGAGCTTGTGATTGTGGTCGTCGGCCAGCAGATGCCCCACGCCCAGCACGACCGCGACCGGCCATTCCAGGATGCCGAACACGGCCAGCGCGGCCAGGCCGCCGTAGAACGCCAGCCGCTGCGGTTCTGGCAGCCGTAGGCGGCCCAGGTCGCCTGGCAAGGTGACACGCAGGGTGTGACGCTCCATGACCACGGCGGTAGCCCGCTGCGCATCAGCGCGTGGCCTGCCTGTTCGCGGCGCGGTCGGAGTACCGGTGCCGGCGGCCACGCGCTTACCCCCGCCGGGCCAGCACGTAGCCGATGCCGACCGCGGCCGCGACCGGCCACTCGATGGCCCCGAGGGCTCCGGCCAGGCCGAGGCCGGCCATGAAGCCGACGCTCCGGTACTCGACGTGCCCGAAGACGGGCAGGTCAATGCCCGGGCCGGGCTGCTCGGGCGGGTGATCGTGCCGCTCGCCGTTGTGTTCTGCCCGGCCGGCCGACGCGCCGCGCCGGGGCCTGGCTTGAGTCTTCGCGTCCATCTCGTGATCCTCACCGGCGGCCGCCCGGTGCGGCATCATCCGCCAAGGGTGATTGATCGCACACGAAGAGTGGCCAAACCAGGAGAGAGATCGCTCAGCGTCACCCGCTCGGCGTGATGCGTAGCGACGCCCGGGCCCGGACGATGTGCCGATGCACCCAGCTGACGCCCGGTCGTCGCGGCCCCGCCGGTGATGCCCGGTCTGGCCGGGCTCGTGACCGGGGTACGGCGCGCCGTTCGCGACCTGCAGTCGCCGCGGGTGGCGTGGCGGGGGGACGGACGCGTCCACATCCGCGTCCGGGGCCTCACGCGCGGCGCGGCCCTGCCGAAGGCGGTCGAGGCCGATCTTGCTGATCATCCGGCGGTCGGCTGGGCGGCCGTCAACGCCCCGCTTGGCGTCGTGGTCGTGGCCTGTGCCGGCGACGCGCCGGTACCGGAGCTGATCGCCATCGTCGAGCGGCTGGAGGACGAGTACCTGGCCCAGCCTGAGCCGGTGGCCGACCGGCCGGTGGCGGTGGACCGGGTGCCCGTGGTGGCGGCTCCGCTGGCGGCCGGCGCGGCGGGCCTGGCGTTCGCCGGCGTAGGCCGGGTGCTGCGGATCGTCCGGCTGCCGGCGGAGCTCGGCGCGCTGGTGCAGCTCGTGGACACCCAGCCGCGGCTGCGCGCGGTCATCGAGCGAGCCGCAGGAGCCGAGCGCGCCGATCTGGCCCTGGCCGCGGCCAACACGCTGGCGCAGTCGGCGGCCCAGGGAGTGGGCGGGCTGGCGCTCGACCTGGGCCAGCGTGCCGCGCAACTGGCCGAGGCCGTGCTGCAACGAGACGCCTGGGCTCGCGCGGAGCCGGCACTGTGCCGTGACCGGCGCCACGCGGCGGCACGGCCGGTCACGGCGCAGCGGCCGCGGCCGCTGCCGCCGGGCCCGGTCGAGCGCTACGCCGAGAAGATCGGGCTCGGGGCGGCGGGCGCCTTCGGCGGCGTGCTGGTGACGACGGGCAGCCCGCAGCGAGCGGCGGGCGTCGCGCTGGCGGGCTTGCCCAAGGCGGCGCGGCTCGGCCCGGAAGGCTTCGCCACCGCGCTTGGCTGCCTGCTGGCCCGGCGCGGGGTGGTCGTCACCGACCACCGGGCGCTGCGGCGGCTTGACCGTGTCGACACGATCGTGATCGACACCGACGTGCTGACCACCGGCGCGCTGGCGGTGGGGGACGTGCTGCCGCTGCGCGGTGCGGACGCCGCCCGGCTGACCGGCGCCGTTCACGCCCTGTTCCCGGCCGGCCGGGCTGGCGAGGCCGTGGCCGACGGCGCCTTCCTGCTCGGCCCGCTCGACGCCTCCGGGCGGCCGGGCGACGGGGCCAGGCTGGCGGCCCGGCTGGCCGATCATGGTGCCGCGCGCGTCCTTGGTCTCACCGAGCGCGGCCGCCTCCGGGCTGTCGTCGGCATCGTCCCGGAGCCGGCCGCCGGAGCTGACCTGGTGCTGGCGGCCGCCACCGCAGCCGGCGCAGCGCTCTGCCTGGCCGGTCCCGCCGCCGGGCCCGCCCCGGCCAGTGCCCGGCGGGCGGGCGCGGCGGGCGCGCCCGGGCCCGGCGCGGCCCGGCTTCTTCCCGGCGGACGGCGGCTCCTCGCGTCGGTCCGCGGCCTGCAGGCCGACGGAGCCGCGGTGCTGCTGGTGTCCAGGCAGCGCCGTGCGCTCGCCGCGGCCGACGTGGGGGTGGGGCTCGCGTCGGCGGACGGACGGCCGGCCTGGGGCGCCCACATCCTGGCGGCCACGGACCTGGCCGCGGCGTCGCTGCTGATCGACGCGGTGCCGGCCGCCCGCGCCGTGTCCGGCCGGGGAATACGGCTGTCCCAGGCCGGGACGGCACTCGGCGCGTCCGTCGCCCTGGGCGGTGCGCCGCCCCGGGCCGCGGCGCGGAGCCTGCTGGCCGTGAACGGGGCGGCCGCGATCGCGCTGGCGGGCGGCGCCTGGTCGGCCGCCGAGCTGGCGCGCCGTCCGGCGAAGATCCAGCCGCCGGCGCCACCCTGGCACGCCATGCCCGCCGATCTTGTGCTCGCCCGGCTCGCCAGCCGCGCCGACGGCCTGACCAGTGAGGATGCGCGCCGCCGCTGGCATCCGGACGAGAGCCAGCCCCGCGCCCCGTCGCTGGGGCGCGCGTTCTGGGCCGAGCTGGCCAACCCGCTGACGCCGATACTCGGCGGCGGTGCCGCGCTGTCGGCATCGATCGGCGCCGTGACCGACGCCGTCATCGTCTCCGGGGTCTGCGTGCTGTCCGCGCTCATGGGGAGCGTCCAGCGCGTGTACACCGAGCGATCGATGGCCCGCCTGGTGCAGGCCTCGGCGGTGACCGGGCGCGTGCGGCGCGACGGAGCCGAGCGGACCATTCCCGCGGCCGGCCTGGTCAGCGGCGACGTGGTCCTGCTCGCGGCCGGAGACGTCGTGCCCGCGGATTGCCGGCTGCTGGACGCGCAGGCGCTGCAAGCCGACGAGTCGACGCTCACCGGTGAGTCGGTCCCCGTCGACAAGACGGCCGCGCCGGTAGTCGCGGACGCGATCGCCGACCGGCGCTCGATGCTGTACGAGGGAACGACCATCGCCGCCGGGCGCGCCAGCGCGGTCGTGGTGGCGACCGGCGGGGCGACCGAGGTGGGGCGCAGCCTGGCCGCGCTGTCGGCGACGGCGCCGGTCACCGGCGTGGAAGCCAGGCTGAGTCAGATCACGCGCACGACATTGCCGATCGCGCTCGGATCCGCCGTCGCCGTCGTGGGGGCGGGATTGCTACGCGGACGCCCGGCCCGCGACACCATCGGCGCCGCCGTCGGGCTCGCCGTCGCATCCGTGCCCGAAGGGCTGCCGTTCCTGGTGACGGCCGCGCAGCTGGCCTCGGCGCGCCGCCTGGCCGGCCATGGCGCGCTGGTCCGCAATCCGCGCACGATCGAGGCCCTGGGCCGGGTGAACGTGCTGTGCTTCGACAAGACCGGCACGCTGACCCAGGGACGGATGGCGCTCGCGGCGGTGTCCGACGGCACGGCCATCCGCCCGCTGCGTACGGCCAAGGGCACTCATCGCGAGGTCCTGGCCGCTGCGCTCCGCGCGACGCCCGCGGTGCGCGGCGGGCGCCGGGCCGAGCACCTGACCGACCAGGCGGTCACCGACAGCGCCAGGACCCGGCGGGTGACCCGGTCGGCGGGACAGCCGGGCTGGCAACGGGTCGACGCGCTGCCGTTCGAGCCGAGCCGGGCGTTCCACGCCACCCTGGCCGGCACCCGGCGAGGCCCGCTGCTGTCGGTGAAGGGCGCGCCCGAGGTCATCCTGCCCCGCTGCACGCGATGGCGCGGCGGCGATCTCGGCCCGCGCGAGCGCCGGCGGCTCAGCGCCCAGCTCGACCGGCTCGCGCAGGACGGTTACCGCGTCCTCGCCGTCGCCGAGAACCATGTCGGCCCGGGCTACCGGCTCACCGAGCAGGCCGGCGGTATGACTTTCTCGGGGTTCGTCGCCTTCGGCGACCCGGTCCGCGCCACCGCGGGCGTGTCGGTCAGGGAACTGCGTGAGGCGGGCGTCCACATCGTCATGATCACCGGCGATCACCCGGTCACGGCCACGGCGATCGCGACCGAGCTCGACGTGCTGAACGGCGGATCTGTCATCACCGGTACCGAGCTGGACCGGCTGGACGACTCGGCGCTCCCCCCGGCGCTAGCCGACGCGACGGTGATCGCCCGGTGCACACCCGAGCACAAGGTGCGGATCGTGCGTGCCTTCCAGGCCGCCGGGCGGGTGGTCGCGATGACCGGCGACGGCGCCAACGACGCCGCCGCCATCCGGCTGGCCGACGTCGGCATCGCGCTCGGGCGGCGCGGCACGCCGGCCGCCCGGGCCGCCGCTGACCTGGTCGTCGGTGATGACCGGCTGGAGACCATCATCGCCGCCATCGTCGAGGGCCGTGCCATGTGGCGTTCGGTCCGGCAGGCGGTGGGCATCCTGGTCGGCGGGAACATCGGCGAGATCGGATACACCCTGTTCGGCACGCTGCTGAGCGGGACCTCACCGCTGTCCGCCCGCCAGCTACTGCTGGTCAACCTGCTCACCGACCTGGTGCCGGCGCTCACGGTCGCGCTGCGCATGCCGCCGCCGGAGACCGCGGGGCGCCTCCTCGCCGAAGGTCCCGATACATCCCTGGGGTCGGCCCTGACCGAGGAGATCGCCGTCCGCGCGGCGACCACCAGTGCCGCGGCCAGCGGCGCGTGGCTGGCCGCCCGGATGACCGGCTCCCCCGCGCGGGCGCGCACCGTCGGGCTGGCGGCCGTCATCGGCGCCGAGCTGGCCCAGACCCTGCTCGTAGGCGGCCGCAGCCCCGCGGTCGCCCTGGCCAGCCTGGGCAGCCTCGGCGTCCTCGTCCTCGTCGTGCAGACGCCGGGGGTCAGCCAGTTCTTCGGGTGCACGCCGATCGGCCCGGTCGGCTGGTCCATCGCCGCCGTCAGCTCGGTCACCGCCACCGCGGGCTCACTGCTGCTGCCGCGCGCGGGCCGCTCGCTCGGCCAGGCCATCCGGTCGCTGGCCAGCTCAGCACCGGCGCCGCAGGCTGGCTCGTCGTCGGCCGACGCCGACGCGCGCGCCGCGCCAGCGCAGCCGGCCACCTTCCGCGACATGCTGGCCGCCGCTGCGCCCCGCTAAGCCTGTTGTCCCGCCCTGTTGTAGAGTCACCCCGATCGCGGAGTATCCGCTGGCAGCCGGAGGTGCCCGAGCTGCCTGCCGACCCGGTTTGGCGGGGCAACGATATGAATCCCAACGTTTACCGGCGGCTCGCCGGGCGGAGCGCGCAGGGGCGCGAGGCCGGGTGATGGCGCAGCCGCCACTGTGGCGCAGGCTCTACGACACCGCGGAGCGTGCCGTCGCGCCGCGCCTGGAGTCGGTGGTGCGGAGCGAGCACTTCGCCCGGGGCGCCGCACTGGCCGGCTGGGCGCAGGCCACCGCCCGGGCCCAGGTGGAGGCGCTGTCAGCGCGGGTATGGCACGTGGTGAATCTCCCGGCGAGCACCGACATCGCCACCCTCCGGGCCCAGATCGGCGCGCTGGACCGCGAGGTCCGGCGGCTCGCGCTCCGCCTGGAGCAGCAGGCGCGGGGCGACGCGCGCGCCGACGGAAGGGAGACGGACGGTGCCGGCGCTCAACCCCCGTAGCGTGCTGGAGCGCGTGCGCCGCGACGTTGAGCGCAACGCCCTGCGGGCCCGCAACGGGATCCGCCTGGCCACCGTCCGCCCCTCCGTCGGCCGCACACCCAAGGACGTCGTGTGGCGTCGCGGCCGAACCGAGCTGTGGCACTACCGCAACGACGACGTCCGGTTCACCACGCCGCTGCTCATCGTGTTCAGCCTGGTCAGCCACAGCTACATCCTCGACCTCTCCCCCGGCAACAGCTTCGTCGAACGCCTGCTCGCGGCGGGCTTGGACGTGTGGCTGCTCGACTGGGGCGCTC
Organism: uncultured Actinomycetota bacterium; assembly: GCA_963749145.1. Taxonomy (GTDB): domain Bacteria; phylum Actinomycetota; class Actinomycetes; order Streptosporangiales; family Streptosporangiaceae; genus JASHPR01. Next base: position 1,271,899 of record CAVVLN010000001.1, read on the forward strand.
CCGACGAACGCGACGCGCAGAACCGGCTCGAAGACTACGTCGACGAGTACCTCCCCGCCGGGATCGCCCGGGTGCTCGAGCTGACCGGCCGCGATGAGGTCAATCTGCTCGGCTACTGCTTCGGCGGCGACCTGGCCCTGCTGCACGCCGCGCACCATCCTGACTCCCCGCTGCGCAGCCTCACCGTCATGGCGACCCCCGTCGACTTCCGGTACATGGGACCGCTGGCCGACGTCTTCGGCGTCGGCGGGCTGGACGTCGCCGATGTGCTCGACTCGGACGGCAACGTCCCGCCGCAGGTGGTGCTGCTGGGCTTCCGCGCGCTCAAGCCGACCGCCGAGGTCACCCGCTACGTCGACCTGTGGGAGCGGCTGTGGAATGACGAGTACGTCGCGGCCTACCAGGCGATGACCGCGTGGTCGGACCATCACGTGCCGTTTCCCGGGGCCGCGGCGGAGGAGGTGGTGCAGATGCTGGTGCGGGACAACGGCTTGGTCACCGACCGGCTGACGGTCGGAGGTGACCGCGTGCACCTCGCCGACGTCCGCTGCCCGTTCCTCACCGTGCTCGCCAACCGCGATCACATCGTCCCGGAGCCGGCCGCCGCGCCGCTGATCGACCTGGTCGGCGCGCCCGACAAGCATGAGCTGCGCCTCGACGCGGGCCACATCGGGCTGGTCGTCGGGAAGACCGCGGCCCGGACCACCATCCCGACGATCATCGACTTCCTGCAGCAACGCAGCGAGGTGAGCACATGACGATCATCGAGCTGCGCCCCGAGCACGCCGGCGCGCTGGGCCGGTTCTTCGCCGAGCTGCCCGCCGGCGACCTTACGTTCATCGAGGAGGACGTCACCGACCCCGCGCAGGTGCGCTCGCTGGCGACCTCGGCCAGGGGCCGCTGGCTCGCGGTCGACGACCGCGTCCCCGGGCCGTCCGCCGTCACCGGGTACCTCGCCGTGCGGCGCCTGCCCGGCTGGTCGGACCACGTCGGCGAGATCCGCCTCGTTGTGCACCCCGCCCACCGCCGCGCCGGGCTGGGCCGCGCACTCGCCCGGCATGCGCTGGTCCAGGCGGTGGACGGGGGGCTGCGCAAGCTCGTCGTCGAGCTGGTCGCTGACCAGGAGCACGCGATCGGGATGTTCACCGCGCTCGGGTTCACCGGCGAGGCGCTGCTGCGCGACCACATCCGCGACCGGGACGGACGGCTGCGGGACCTGGTCGTGCTCGCCCACTACGTCGATGAGACCTGGGCGGCGATGGCCACGATCGGCCTGCCAGAGGAGATCGGGGCCTGACGGTCCGGGACAATCCCGCTTGACGGCCCGACCGCCGGCCGGGCCGAGCCCTACGCCATGGGCAGGGATAGCGTGATCGAGGGCGAACGAGCGCCCAGGCACCGGGGCCGTTGAGGGCGGGAGACTGGGATGGCTGCTATGGGTAGCGGTGGCGGGAATGCGCGGGTGGTGGTGCTGGGAACCGGCATCATGGGCTCGGCGATGGCCCGCAATCTGGTCTCCGCCGGGCTGGGCACCACGGTCTGGGATCGGTCCCCGGCGGCGACCGCGCCGCTGTCGGCGGCCGGGGCGCTGGTGGCTGCCTCGCCGGCCGAGGCGGTCCGTGATGCGGAGGTGCTGATCACGATGCTGCCGACTGCTGAGGTGGTCAACTCGGTGATGTTCGCGGGCGGCGTGGTGGAGGCGCTGGCTGAAGGCGCGGTGTGGGCGCAGATGGGCACGGTCGGCGTTGCGGAAACGACGGGGATCGCCAGCCACCTGGCTCAGTTGCGGCCTGACGTCATGTTCGTGGACGCGCCGGTATCGGGCAGCAAGGGCCCGGCCAAGGCCGGCCAGCTGCTCATCCTGGCGTCCGGGCCGCCCGCCGCGGCCGCCGCCGCGGGCGCGGCGTTCTCGGCGATCGGCCGCAAGACGGTGTGGCTGGGCGAGGCCGGCCAGGGCAGCCGGATGAAACTGGTCGTCAACGCCTACATGTCCATCCTGATCGAGGGCGTGGCGGAAGCCCTGGAACTGGCGGCCCGGCTAGGCATCGATGACGCCAAGCTGGCCGAGGCCATCGAGGGCGGCCCGCTGGACGCACCGATCGCGGACGCCAAGCTGCACAAGATGGAGCGTGGCGATTTCGCGCCTGAGTTCCCGCTGGAGTGGGCGCTCAAGGACGTGGACCTGGCCATCGGGGCCGCGGGCGAGGACGGGCTGCCGCTGCTGGCCGCGCTGTCCCGCCAGTGGCGCGCGGCCGTTGACGCCGGCCACGGCCGGGAGGACGTCGCCGCCGCCCGCCTGGCGCTCGGCGGCCGGTAGCCGCGTTGGTCCCCTGGCGCGACCGGCTCGCGGCGGCCCAGCGCGGCCATCCCGAAGCTGGGCCTCCCGCTACCGGCCTGCTGAGGCGTCCTGCTTCTTGCTGATGATGTCCTCGGCGATCGAGGTCTTCTCGCCTTCCCCGGGAATGATGACCCAGGCCGCCAGGTACGCCAGGACGCCGGCGCCTCCGGTGATGACGCAGACGACGGCCACGATCACCCGGACCAGGGTCACGTCGACGCCGAAATACTCGGCGGCTCCCGCGCAGATCCCGGCCACCATCCGGCCGTTCCGGCTGCGCACCAGGGTCTTGGTTCCGCTCCCGCCGTTCATATGAGCCATCCTTACGGTCGCCCCGGGATCGCTGGCCGCCGTCGGCGGCTGATCCTGGGTACCTGCCCCCAGCCTACGTTGGCAATACAAAACCAGCAATGTTTTTCAGGAAACTAGAATACAGCTTTCGCTCGATCCGGCGGAGCGTCTGGGCGTGCTGGCCGAAGCCTGCCCGGCTGAGCAGCGGCCCCTGGTCACTGCCGACGACCGGGGCCATCACCTCTCGCTGGCAGCGCCCGCGCGGCTAGGGTGGCCGTCGGAAGGAGCCGCGTCCGCGGCCCGGCCATCCAGCCCGTCCTTGCTGCCCAGCAGCACGGCCAGGACCTCGCCGATGGCGGGCGCTCGGCTGCCGGGTTCGCGCAGTGGCAGGTTCGTCTCGATCTGGTAGCGGTTGCGGCGGCCGTCCCTCTCCTTCGCCACATAGCCGGCCTCGACCAGGTCGGTGATGATGCCGTGGGCGCTGCGCTCGGTGATGCCCAAGCTCGCAGAGATGTCGCGCAGTCTCGCGCCCGGGTCGTGGGCGATGCACAGCAGCACCCGGGCGTGGTTGGTCAGGAAGCTCCAGTCCGGCACGTTCCGTAATATAGCAGATTCAGTTTCCGGAAACATGCTTCCTGCTTTCCGGGTTACGCGCGCGGCCTGCCGGGAGCGCGAAGAGGTGGTCCCGGCATCTTGACGATGGCCGGAGCGCCCGAGAGCTGACTTCCTTGCGGGCCACGCCGGGGCCCTTATCTGCATCGCCCGGTGGCTAGATATTTCTAGAAATGTATTGCTGGTTATGTAGGTCCGGCGTAGCGTCGGTTGCAGACACCGGTTTAGACGGTCGCCGGCCGCGAGGCCGCCCGGGTCAGCGAGGGAGTTCGGTCATGGGTGAGGAACCGCTGCACGTGGTGTTCGGGACCGGCCAGGTCGGCAGCGCCCTAACCGCGTGCCTGGCCGGGCGGGGTGTCGCGGTCCGGGCGGTTTCCCGGCACCGGCCGCCCGCGCTGGCCGGGGGCGTCGACTGGCGGGCCGCGGATGTCACCGATCCCGAAGTGGCCGCGGACGCGGCCAAGGGCGCCTCGGTGGTCTACCAGTGCGTCAACGCCCCGTACACGCAGTGGCCGGAGCGCTTCCCGCCGTTGCAGCGGGGCGTGCTGGCCGCCGCCGAGCGCAACGGCGCGCTGCTGGTGGCCCTGGAGAACCTGTACGGCTACGGCCCGACCGGCGGCCGGCCGATGACCGAGGACCTGCCGCTGGCCGCGACGACCGTCAAGGGCCGGACCCGGGCGGCCATGACCGCCGAACTGCTGGCCGCCGCGCAGGCCGGCCAGGTCCGCGTCGCCATCGGGCGGGCCTCGGACTTCTTCGGCCCGGGCGTCACCGAGGGGTCCACGCTCGGCGAGCGGGTCTTCGGCAACGCCCTGGCCGGCCGCCGGGCCGACTTCATCGGCCACCCTGACCTGCCGCACACCTACAGTTACGTCCCCGACATCGCGGCCGGCCTGGCCACTCTCGGCACCGACGCTCGCGCGGCCGGCGAGGTGTGGCACCTGCCCGGCCCGCCAACCGTCACGACCCGGGCGCTGCTCGACCTGGTGGCCGGCGAGGTCGGGCATCCCGTGGGCGTCCGGTCGCTGCCCAAGCTGGCCGTTCGGGCCCTCGGGCTGGTCAACCCGATGCTGCGGGAGCTGGCCGAGATGTCGTATGAGTTCGACCAGCCCTTCGTGCTGGACACCAGCAAATACCAGGCCGCCTTCGGGGTGGCCGGCACTCCGCTGGCGGACGCCATCGCGGCGACCGTCGCCTGGTACCGGACCCGTCCGAGCACGCCATGACAACGACCGGGCCGGAGGCGGTAAACGCCATGACAACTCCATCCATCACCGCGACAACTCCACCGGTGCCAACCGTTGCCGCTGATCTGACCCCGACCGTGGCATGGTCGCGGCGGGTGCGGCGCATCGGCGGATTCATCCAGGCCGCCTTCGCCGCCTTGTGGCTGGCCCGCGCGAGCCTGGCCATCGGCGGCCGCGCCGAAGACGTGCTGATCGCCGTGTCCGGCGTCGCCGTGGTCGGCGTGGTTTCCTACGCCATCCGGGTCACCGCCGGCACCGCCCCCCGCCCGGCCGGACCGCAAGCCAGGCGGATCGAGCGGCTGGTGACCATCGCCACCGTCATCGAGCTGGTCGCGGCCTTCGTGCTGCCCGTCATCGTCATCGCGGCCGGGCATTCCGACTGGGTCCTGCCGTCCGTCGTGATCACGATCGGGCCGCTGCTGCTCTACCTCGACCACCTGGTTCACATCCCCCGCTACCGCGTCGTCGGCTGGGCGCTGACCGCCGGGCCGGTCATCCTCGTCGCCACGATGTCCGGCAAGTCGCTCGCCGTGACCACCGGCTTTGCCGCCGGCGTCGTGCTGCTGGGCACCGCCGCCGCCGGCTTCCACGACCTCGCCCGCCTCCGGCCCGCCCGGGCGCCAGGCCCGGCCGGGCTCAGCGCGAAAGCCTGATGATCATGCACCAGACCGACAGCCCTGTGACCGGCTTCCGGCCGTTCTTCAACCCCGCCACGGGCGAATGGATCACTTACACGGCCATCGCCGCCGACAGCGACGGGCAGCTCGTCCGCTTCAACTGGCGCAGCGTGCCGGGCGGCGTCATCACCGAGCACATCCACCCCCGCCAGGAAGAACGGTTCACCATCCTGGCCGGCGAAGCCCACTTCACCCTGGGCGGCGAGCCCCGCGTCGCCAGGGCCGGCGAGACAATCGTCGTCCCGGCCGGCGTCCCCCACTCCGAGGGCAATCCCGGGCCGGGCGAGATCGAGGGCGTTGTCGAACTCCGCCCGGCCCTGCTGACCAAGGAGTTCCACGAGGCCCTGGCCGGCCTGGTGGCCGACGGCAAGACCACGCCCCGGGGCGCGCCGCGCAACCCGCTCCAGCTCGGCGCGACCTTCTGGCACTTCCGCCACGAAAGCCGGATCAGCTCACCCCCCATCGCGGTGCAGAACCTCATGCTCCCGCCGCTGTGGGCGCTGGCGAAACTCTTCGGCGTCCGCCCCTACTACGACCGGTGGGACAGCCGGACGTGAGCTGGCTCATCGCCGCGACGGCCATGAAGAACGGTTAGTGCCCATGACTGCTTCCCCAAGGTTACGGCGGGCCGCCGGCGCGCCGAGGACACGGCCGCGAGGCCGTGTCCTGGCGCCGGCGCGGTACCGGCACCCGGGCGATGTGATCCGCCTGATCGCCGCGGCCACGGTGCTGGCCGCCGCGGCGGTGACCGCCGCGCTGCTGCCTGCCCTGCTGCGGCCGGCTGCGGCCGCGGTCACCGGAGTCGGGCCGGCGACCGCGGCCGGGCGGGTGCTGACCGGCCTGGTCCAGGTGACGATCGCGGCGGCGGGCCTGGTGCTGCTGGTCGCCGCCCTGCGGTACCGCCGGTTCCGGGTCCTGGGGACGGTGGCGGGCGGGTTCGCGGCGGCGGCGGCACTGATGGCCGGGATCACCTACCTGACCGGGCCGGCCGGCTCCGCCGCGCTGCCCGCCGGGCTGCGGCAGGGTTCCTGGCTGACCGGCGCTGGCTTCCCCGATCCGGCCGTTCTCGCCGGGCTGGCGGCCGTCGCCGTGGCGGCCGCGCCGTGGCTGAGGCCCTGGCGCCGGGCGGCCTGGGTCACGCTGCTGCTGATCGCCGCGGCCCGGCTGATCACCGGCGGGCTGCTGCCGATGCAGCTGGTGCTGGCGCTGGCCACCGGGGTAACGGTGGGCGCGGGCCTGCTGGTGGCGTTCGGCGTGCCGGACCGGCGGATGGGGCCCGGCGGGGTGGCCGCCGCCCTGCGCGCGGGTGGCGTGCCGGTCAGCCAGGTGACCGGGCCGCTGGCGATCGCGAAGGGATCCAGGCCGTTCGAGGCGGTGGCCGGTGACGGGCGCGGGTTGTTCGTCAAGGTTTTCGGCTCGGACCAGCGCGACGCTGACCTGCTGTACCGGGCCTGGCGCGGCATCCGGCTGCGCGGTGTCGGCGACGCCAGGCCCGCGGCCTCGCTGCTGGCGGCGGTCGAGCATGAGGCGCTGCTGGCCGTGATGGCCGAGCGGGCTGGCGTCGCGGTACCGCATATCGGCCAGATCGTCCGGGCGGAGGACGGGTCGGTGCTGCTGACCATGGAACTGGTAACGGGCCAGTCCCTGGACGAGGTCCCGGCCGATCGCATCACCGATCAGCTCGCCCGTACGCTGTGGCGCGAGGTCGGCCGGCTGCACCAGGCCCAGATCGCGCACCGGTCACTGCACGGCACCAACATCATGATCAGCCCGGACGGCTGCCCCCGGCTGACCGACTTCAGCTTCGCCGAGCTCGCCGCGACCAGCCGTCAGCGGGCCATCGACGTGGCCGAGTTGCTCACCTCGCTGGCCGGCCGGATCGGCCCGGACCGTGCCGTCGCCACCGCGGTCGCCGCGATCGGCACCGACCGGGTCGCCGCCGCGGTGCCGCTGCTGCAGCCGCTCGCCTTGTCGGCGGGCACCCGGCGCGAGATCAAGGGCCAGGACGGGCTGCTGACCAAGACGCGCGCCGCCGCGGTCGCGGCCTCCGGCGACGACGCGGACTCTGGCCTCGCCCGGCTGCAGCGGGTACGGCCCCGCACGCTGCTGGCGATCGCGGCGCTGGCCGGCGCCTTCTACTTCCTGCTGCCGCAGATCGCCGACGTGGGCAGCAGCTGGCACGCGCTGCAGCACGTTACCTGGGCCTGGCTGCCGCTGATCCTGGCCCTGTCCGCGCTGACCTACGTCGCCAGCGCGATGGCGCTGATCGGCGCGGTGCCCGGCCATGTCCCGTTCGGCCCGGCCGTGCTGACCCAGGGCGCGTCGTCGTTCATCAACCGGGTGTCGCCGGCCAACGTCGGCGGGATGGCGCTGAACGCCCGGTTCCTGCAAAAGAGCGGAACTCCCGCCCCGGCCAGCGTCGCAGCGGTCGGGGTGAACGCCCTCGCGGGCGCCGTCATGCACGGCGTGCTGATCGTGGTGTTCTTCGCGCTGGCCGGCCACGACCTCAGCAAGGCGTTCAAGCTGCCGTCCGGCAGCAAGATCCTGCTCGCCCTGGCGGTGATCATCGCGGTCATCGGGGTGATACTGGCGACCCGGCCGGGCCGCCGCTGGACCCGCAAGAAACTGATTCCCGGTGCCCGGTCCGCGGCGGGCAGCGTGGCGCAGGCCGCCGCCAGCCCGGTCAAGCTGGGCCTGCTGTTCGGCGGCTCGGCCCTGATCACCCTGGCCTACATCGCCGGGCTGGACGCCTCGGTCCAGGCGTTCGGCGGCGGCCCGGGCCTGATTGTGCTCGGCGCGGTGTACCTGGCCGCCGCGGCCCTGGCCGCCGCCGCCCCCACGCCCGGCGGCCTCGGCGCGATCGAGGCCGCTCTGGTCGCCGGGCTGACCGGCGTGGGCATGGCGCCCGGGCCGGCCGTCTCGGCCGTGCTGCTATACCGGCTGTCGACCTACTGGCTGCCCGTGCTGCCGGGCTGGCTGTGCTGGCGGTCCCTGCAGCACCGGGGATACGTATGAGCGGAGCAACCTTTCCTTCTCGGCCCGCACGGAACGTAATGAAAGCAGTGGTGGAACGACGGAACATGTTGCGCGCAGCCTGTCTGGCGCTGGCCGCCGCGTGCTGCGCCTGCTGTTGCGCCTGCGGCAGCGGGCCGGCTGGCCGGGCCGGCGAGGCCGGCCGTCCCGCCGCGGTGGTCACGGTCGGGTCATTCGATTTCCCGGAGAGCGTGCTTCTCGCCGACCTTTACGCAGGCGCGCTCGCGGCGAAGGGTTTCCCCGTCCGCGTCCTGCCGGACCTGGGCCCTCGTGAGCTGGTAGACCCGGCGCTGATGAGCGGCCTGATCCAGGTGGTGCCGGAGTACTCCGGATCAGCGCTCGAGTTCGTCAGCGTGGGACGGCTGTCCGCCACGTCCGATGCCGCGGCGACCAGCAGGGCCCTGGCGGGCTCGGCGGCCGGCCGGGGGCTGGTGGCGGGTCGGCTGTCGGCCGCGCAGGATGCCAACGTCATCGTGGTCACCGCCGCGACCGCGGCCCGCTATGGCCTGCGATCGGTCGCCGACCTGGCCCGGGTGGCACCGCGCCTGGCGTTCGGCGGCCCGCCCGAATGCCCGCAGCGCGTCTACTGCCTGCTGGGGCTGAGACAGGTATACGGGCTCCGGTTCCGGGTCTTCGTGCCGCTGGACGCCGGGGGGCCGCTGACGCTGCAGGCCTTGGAGGCCGGAGACATCGCCGTGGCGCTGCTGTTCAGCACCGATCCGGCCATCACGGCGGATCATCTCGTCGTGCTGGCCGACGACCGCGGCCTGCAGCCAGCCGAGAACGTCGTTCCGCTGGTGCGCCGGGATACCGTCGCCCGCTACGGCCCGCGGCTGCTCGCGGTGCTCGACACGGTGTCGGCGCGGCTGACGACCGGCTCGCTGCGCGCCTTGGACTCGCGGGTGGAACTGCGCGGGCAGGATCCGCGCCTGGTGGCCGGGAACTGGCTGCGAACGCAGGGGCTGGCCCCGAGGAGGGAGGCGTCGTCGTGAGCGAAAAGGCGGAGACGGTAACCACACAGGCCGGCCTGGAGAGCCGTCCGCCGGGTCCCGCCGTGCGGCGGACGCCACGCCACCGGCGCCCGACCGGTGCGCCCCCGCCGCTGCCGCACCCGGTCTCAGTCACCACCAGGGCCTGGCTGGTCCTGACCGTTGTCCTACTGGCCGGCGTGATCGTGATCTTGGTGCGGGTCCCGTCGCTGCGGCTCGATGATCAGGTCAACGCGGCGGTGCTCCGGCTCTTCGCGCGGGCCCGGACGCCGTGGCTGACCGACGTCGCCAACGGGATCTCCGCGGCCGGCTCCAGCTGGGGCCTCACGGTAATCGGGCTGTCGGCGGTCGCGGCGACGATAGCGTTCCGGCGCTGGCGGCACCTGCTGGTGTTCTTGTGCAGCCTGTTCCTGCTCGAGATTGCCATCCAGTTGATCGACACCGGGCTGACCCGGCCGCGGCCGTACGGCGTGCGGGTCATCGCGGGCTGGGCGGGGTTCTCGGCGCCGGCGATCTCGGTGACGGTCCTCACGTTCCTGCTGATGGGCATCGCCTACTGCCTGGTCGTGCCGGGGCGGCCCCGCGCCTATGCGAAGGCGGCCATCGCGGTCATCGTGACCGTGTTCTGCCTGGCCTGCCTGTACCTGGCCGCCGATCACGTGGATGACCTGCTCCTGGGGGTGGCGCTCGGTGTCGCGATCCCGGTCAGCGCGTTCCGTTTCTTCACCCCGAACGAGGTGTTCCCGGTCGCCTACCGCCGCGGCAACACCGCGCACGTGGACGTGACCGGCCGGAGGGGCGAGGCGATCCGGCAGGGCGTGCGCGACCAGCTCGGGCTCACCGTCACCGAGATCACGCCGGTCGGGCTGGCGTCCTCGGCCGGGTCCACCCCGCTGCGACTGCAGATCGAAGGCAGCGCGGCGCGCAGGCGGCGGGGTGGCCCGGTGCGGCCGGGACCGGAGTACCTGTTCGGCAAGCTCTACACCAAGAGCCACGTCCGCGCCGACCGCTGGTACAAGCTGTGGCGGACCATCCTCTACGGTTCGCTGGAGGACGAGCACCCCTTCCAGACCGTGCGGCGCCTGGCCGAGTACGAGGACTACGCCCTGCGCCTGCTGCAGGACGTCGGGATCGCGGTCGCCAAGCCCTACGGCATCGTCGAGATCACCCCCGAACGGGAGTACCTGCTGGTCACCGAGTACTTCGACGGCGCGGTGGAAATCGGCGACGCCGACGTCGGCGACCGGGTGATCGACCAGGGCCTGCTGCTGATCCGCACGCTGTGGGACGCGGGGATCGCCCACCGCGACATCAAACCGGGCAACCTGATGGTCCGCGACGGGCAGCTGCTGCTGATCGACGTGGCCTTCGCCCAGGTTCGCCCGTCGCCATGGCGGCAGGCGGTCGACCTGGGCAACATGATGCTGGTCCTGGCGGTCCGCGCCGACCCCGCGCGGGTGTACCAGCAGGCGCTGCGTTACTTCACCGAGGCCGAGCTCGGCGAGGCATTCGCCGCCACCCGCGGGGTGGCCAGCCCGACACAGCTGCGCGCCTTCATGAAACGCGATCCCCGGGACCTGCTCGCCGAGTTCCGCCAGCTCGCCCCGCAGCGACAGCCCATCGTGCTGCAGCGCTGGAGCGTCCGGCGGGTCAGCCTGGCCGCGGCGATGCTCGCCCTCTTCGCCGTGCCCGCCGTTTTCGGTATCGGCCTGCTGTTGCCGACCAGCGCCCACAGCGCCCCGTCTTCCCCCGCACCCGATTGCGGCACTAGCCACACGATGATCCTGGCGGCCCAGGCGGTTCCCTCCGCGGCCTTCCTGCCCTGCATTGCCGCGCTCCCGTCGGGCTGGACCGCGTCCCTCGGCCATATCGCCAGCGGGCAGGCCAGCTTCGCGCTGGACTCCGGCTCCCTGGCCGGGGGCGGCGGCGTCCGGTTCGTGATCGGCCAGCCAGGGCCGCTGCAGACGGTGACGATCACCCTGACCGCGACCTGCGATACCGCGGGCGCCCAGCAGATCCCCTCCGACCAGCCCGGCCTGCGCCGGTTCGAGCGCCCGCTGAGCCTGGTCCCGCAGTACTCCGACATCCGCTACTACACCTTCCCCGGCGGCTGCGCGACCTACCAGTTCGCCTTCGCCCCCGGCGCGTCCCCGGTCCTGGCCACCACCGTCGACACCGCGGTGGCGTTCATGCCCCGATCGGTGCTGGTCAGCTACGTCCGGCGCACCGAAGGGCTGGCCCTGTGCGGGCGAGGCGCCGCATGCCCCGGATGACCGGGCCGGTCACCGCCCGGCCGCAGGAGGAGCCGCTGCTCGCCCGTCCCCGGCAGGCCGCTCTCCTCACCGCCGGGGTGGTGACGCTCACGGCCGTGGTGTTCGCCCTCGCCGCCAGCCACGGCGCGCTGGCCCGCATCCAGCGGCTCGACGACGCGTGGCTGCGGCTGATGATCTCCGGCCGGACCCCCCGCTGACCGCGATCGCCAAGGTCCTCAACGTCCTCGGGCTGGTGTACGTGACGCTGCCGGTGCGGATCGCCCTGGCCGGGTTCCTGGCCCTGCGCCGCCGATGGTGGCACCTGACCGCCTTCGCCGCGGCCATCGTGCTGTCGGAGGCGCTGATCGGCTCGCTGAAAGGGATCTACGACCGGGCCAGGCCGCCCGGGCCGCTGGTCGCCACCAGCGGCGCGTCGTTCCCGTCCGGACACGCCATCGCCGCCTCGGTCACCGCCCTCGCGGCGGTCATCGCCCTGGTTCCCGCTGGCCGGCAGCGGGCCTGGTGGGGCGCGGCCGCGGTGGCGTTCTCGATCGTGATGGGGCTCTCCCGCGCCTACCTCGCCGCCCACTGGCTCTCCGACGCCACCGCCGGGATCCTGCTCGGCACCTCCTGCGCCCTGGTCACCGCCCTGGCCGCCGACCAGCTCCAGCGACGGCAACGGTCGGGCAACCGCGACCGGCTGGCTGAGCTGGCTGGCCGGGGCAGCTGACCGGCATCGCTCCGGCAGGACACGGGCGTCCGGCGTAGTGTTCTGCTGAGAGCTGGCGAACTAGCTGCTGGGTCGAGTCCCCGCCTTGCTGCTGCTGCAGGAAGGCGTCTCATGGTGGGCGTGGATCTGGGTACCGGCGAAAGCGACGGTCAGGGTCCGCTGCGCTGGGTGCGCGGATGACGAGTACGCCGGCCGGGCCGGGTCTGGAGCCTGATCGCCGCGCAGGCCGCCGACCGCAGCGGGCGGGTGTCGGCCGCGGATGCGTGCGCGGCGGCCGTGGCCGCAGTCGGGGTTACCGGCGCCTGGCTGAGCACGGCGGGCAGCGAGAACGTGAGTCACCTGATGCGGGTGACTGACGCGGTCGGCGAGCAGCTCGCTGAGATTCAGCTGACCCTGGGCGAAGGACCGTCGCTGGATGCGGCGGCCTCTGGCGGCCCGGTGCTGGCCTCGGATCTAGGCGCCACCGAGACGGCTGGCCGGTGGCCGGTGTTCGCCCCGGCCGCCCGCCAGGCCGGGGCGGCGGCGGTCTTTGTGTTCCCGCTGCAGATCGGGGCGATCCGGGCCGGGATCATGGGCCTGTACCGGACGGAGGCCGGCCCGCTGAGCGATTTCCAGCTCGGTGATGCGCTGGTGTTCGCCGACACCGCGACCTTGCTCCTGCTCGATGGGCCTGGCCAGGCCGAGGCCAGCCCGGAGGCCAGGACCGGCCCCGGCGGTCAGCCGGCCGATCTGGCCCTGCACCGGGCCGAAATCGACCAGGCCACCGGCATGCTCACCGAGCAGCTCGGGACCGGCATCGCGGAGGCGTTCGCACGGTTGCGTGCTTATGCTTATGTCAATGATCTGCGGCTGGCCGACGTGGCCCGCGATATCGTGGCCCGCCGCTTGCGGCTCCGCCGTGATCCTGACCTGTCCGGGGATGGGAAGGCGTGAGGTATTCCCTGATCGCCCGCGCGGGCCGCCTGCCCTGGGCTCCCGCGAAGGATCTGTTGCGTTGCCTGAGAGGGTGAGCGGGGTTGGACGGAGAACTGCTGTCGGGGACGTTTGTCGAGCTGACCGACACGATGGTCGCCGACTTCGACGTGATCGACTTCCTGCATGTGCTGACCGACCGCAGCGCGCAGTTGCTGGACGTCTCCGCGGCGGGGCTGCTGCTGGCCGACCCGCGCGGTGAGCTGCGGGTGGTGGCCGCCTCCAGCGAGGCCGCCCGGCTGCTGGAGCTGTTCCAGCTGCAAAACGACCAGGGTCCGTGCCTGGACTGCTTCCGGTCCGGCCGACCCGTCGCCGCGGCTGACCTGGCCGCTTCGGGGGCGCGCTGGCCGCGGTTCGCGCCCGCCGCCCGCCAGGCCGGGTTCGGCGCCGTGCAGGCCCTGCCGATGCGGCTGCGCGAGCAGGTCATCGGCGCGCTGAACCTGTTCCGGGCCGGGCCGGGGGCGTTCGACCCGGGGGACGTCCGCGTGGGCCAGGCCCTGGCCGACGTGGCCACCATCAGCTTGCTGCACGAGCGCAGCATGCGCCACAGCGATGCCCTGAACGAACAGCTGCAGACCGCGCTGAACAGCCGGGTCGTCATCGAACAGGCCAAGGGCAAGCTCGCCGAGCGCCTCGGCGTGGACATGGGCCAGGCCTTCAGCCTGCTGCGCGACCATGCCCGGACCCGCAACCTCCGCCTGTCCGCCCTGGCCCAGGCCTTCGTCGACGGGTCCGAACCGCTCGCCAGCCTGACCGCGACCGCGGCTCGGCAGCAGGTACCTGACGCCGGGCGGCCCGGCCACCAGCCCCCGCCGGGTGAGTTCCCCAGGCCGCATGGACCTCGCCCAGCTCCACGTCGGCCTGGCGGAGCGTGACCGGGCCATCCCGCTAGCGCGGCCCCTTCACAATGAAGCGCCTCCGGTGCATGGCGGCGCGGGCCGCCGGCCCCGACGGGGCCCCGGGCCCCCGGGCGGGCCGGGGGACCTGCCGACGGCATGCAGGTGGCGCAGGGCCTGGGCGTAGGAGCCGGCGAGGCTGGCCTGGCAGTACGGCAGTCCCTGCTGCCGGCAGAAGTCCCTGATCAGCGGCTGGGACCGGCGCAGGTTCGGGCGGGGCATGGAAGGGAACAGGTGGTGCTCGATCTGGTAGTTCAGGCCGCCCAGGGCCAGGTCGGTCAGCCAGCCGCCGCGGACGTTGCGTGAGGTGAGTACCTGGCGGCGCAGGTAGTCGGTGTTGTCCGCGGCGGCCAGGATGGGCATGCCCTTGTGGTTGGGCGCGAACGAGGCGCCCAGGTACACGCCGAACAGCCCCTGCTGCACCAGGACGAACACGACCGCCCTGGCCGGGGACAGGACCAGGATCACGACCGAGAGATATCCGGCGACGTGCACGGCGAGCAGGACCGCCTCCGCTGGCCGGCGAAGCCCGGCCCGTCCCGCCAGGGCGCGGATGCTGGCCACGTGCAGGCTGGCGGCCTCCCCGAGCAACAGCGGGAAGAACAGGTACGCCTGCCAGCGGAGCAGGATCCTGGACAGGCCCCGCTCGGCGCTGGCCTGCCTGGTGGTAAAGGCCAGGACGCTCATCATGATGTCGGGATCGGCACCCTCGGTGTTGGGGTGCGCGTGATGCCGGTTGTGCTTGCCCACCCACCATTCGTAGCTCAGCCCGATACCGAGATTGCCCAGCAGGATGCCCATGACGGAGCTGGTCCGCCGGGACCGGCAGATCTGCCGGTGACCGACGTCATGGCCCAGGAACCCCACCTGGGTAAACATGGCCGCCAGGAACACAGCCACGGCTATCTGCCACCATGAGTCACCGATCAGGACGAAGGCGGCCCAACCGCCGGCCAGCAGCGTCACGGTGACCGCGGTCCGCCAGGCGTAACACCCGGGGCGCCGGTCCAGCAGACCCGCCTGCCTGACCTGACGGGACAACTCGGCGTAATCGCTACCGCGCAAGGGCGCGCCGGGTGGCGGGGCTGGCCGAGCCGGAGTGGCTGCCGTTTCGCGGGATCGCATTCCGGTGGGCTCCTGGGACGCACATCGTGGCAAGGTCAGTGATGCGCCGCCAGGGTCCTGAGCGGCAGCCGCCGGGCTCCCGCGTGGGTGCGCGGGCCGCCCGAATGGCTTCGTTAGCTCGACAATACCCTCGTCTCGACGGACGGTCACCTGGCCGGAAGTCTGGTCACGCGCGTAACCTCGGCTCGCCGGACGCGGCCCGGCGGGCCGTTGCGCCGACGCAGGCCGGCTGCCAGGCCGGACCCGGGAACTGCGGCCCCGCAGGCGCGCCGGACTATCACCCCGAACGGGTGACGACGCGTGTGACTTATCGCATCGAGCATTGATAAAGGTGGATGGCTTGGCCCGTTTCGGTCATGCCGGTCAACGGCCACGCCATTGCGTAATGGCTGGCAGCCTCGCCCAGCTGCGGCTGACGGCCCTGAAGGAGCGAACCATGTGTGGCGAGAGAGCTCCCGGGAGGCTCACGTGTCTGTCCTGAGCAGAAAACGCGCCGCTGAGGCCGACGCCACGAGTACCCGCGGCCGCACGCTACGACTGGCCCGGCTGATAGTCCTGGCCAGGGCAGCCGTGCCGGCGGCGAAGACCGCCGGGTTAACTGCGCGGGACGGCGTCCGCGGTGCCTCGGTCTGGGCGACACCGCGGGTTAACGGGGCACGCGTCTGGACCGCGCCGCGCATCGAGCGCAGCGGCCTCGCGATCAGGGACACCGTCGCGCCGCAGATCTGCGAGATGCTCGCGGCCACGGCGCGCTGGATGGATGTCACCGCGCCCGGCGCAGATGTCACCGCGCCGCGGCGGCGCTGGCCCAAGGTTGTGGCCGGAACAGCCCTGCTAACGGCCGTCGGCGCGGCCGCCGCAGCCGTCGTGGTCCGGCGCCGCAAGAATGACGGGACCGGCGAGTCACCCGAGGAAACAGCCGACGCGGGCACCAGCCCGCAGACCGCCCAAGAGGGTCAGCCGCGTCCCGGCGGGGACGGCGGGGACGGCGGGGACGGCGGGGACGGCGGGGACGGCGGGGACGCGGAAGCAGACGTCAGCAAGCCGACCCCGGCAACCTAACCAGCCCTGGCGCCGGAGGTGGCTGTTAACGGTGCCCGCGGACAGGCACATCTGCGCAGCCGCCTCCCGGTTGGTCAGCCCCTGCGCGACGACCTCGACAACGGCCACGGCGCGACGTTCCGCCTCTGGCCGCCGGTCGGCCGGCCGAAGCGCCAGAACGCGGCGGCGAACACCAGCTGCAGGCTCCTTCAGGATGAGGACCAGGACCTCAACGTCTGGGAAGGCCTCAGGCCTGGCGCATCAAAATCAGATCGGTATGGTATGGAATAAGGGCCAGTGGGAAGGCAGCGTCATGGCGCGGGTGCTGGTGGTCGAGGATCACGAATCCTTCAGCGACGCCCTGTCCTACATGCTGGGCAAGAGGGGCTTCGAGGTCGCTGTCTGTCCGACCGGCCCCGATGCCCTCGAGGCGTTCGACCGCAAGGGTGCCGACCTGGTCCTGCTCGACCTCATGCTCCCCGGGACACCAGGCACCGAGGTGTGCCAGAGCTTGCGCGAACGCTCGGATGTGCCAGTGATCATGATGAGCGCCAGGGACACCGAGATTGACAAGGCAGTCATGCTCCAGCTCGGCGCCGATGACTATGTGACCAAGCCCTTCACCTGGCGCGAGCTTGCCGCGCGGATCCAGGCCGTGCTGCCGTGCTCAGCGAGCGAGTCATAGGGTCGTGCCCGCCACCGGCGGCCGCCGGACGACCAGCCTGGCCATCGGCCTGATCATTGGCGATGATCAGCCGCCGCTGGTGTCTTGCTGGCTCTCGTGCCGCCATCCGTGGCCGAACTCGCTGTCATGCAGCCGCCGCAGCAGGTGCGCGTAATGGTCCAGCCGGTCCGCCGCCCGCGCCATCTCGTGATAGTCCTGGCCGTGATCGCGCGCCGGCGTCTTCTCCTCCGCCCGCTTGCGCACGATGTGCAGCTCTTCCCGGCCCAGCTCCACGATCCTGCCCAGCACCTGTTCCAGGTCCACGGCGTTCTCTCCTTGATGAGGCATCCCCGCCGGGTCAGGCGGATCTGAGGTACGAACGGCCCCAGGCCCTGGACGGATTCCCGCTGTGGGTCCAGCGCCCTCATGGAAACCCTTTCACGATCCCGTCCTTCCGCAGCGGCGCCCCGCCCAGTTTGTCTTCTTCGCGATCTGGAGGACTTACCCCGGACTGGTTCCCCGCGGTCATAGCGGGAAGGGCGAGTCGTCCGCCTGGAAGACGGGTTGCCCGCCGACGACGGTGGCCAGTACCCGGATGTCGGTGATCTGCTCGGGCTGGGCATCCAGCGGGCTGCGGTCCAGGACCACGAAGTCCGCGAGCTTGCCCGGCTCCAGCGACCCGATCTCGTGTTCGCGCCGCATGGCGAACGCGGCTTGGGTCGTGTACAGGGCGAGCGCGTCGGGCCCGGCCAGCCGCTCGCCCGGTCCCAGCACGCGCCCGCTGCTGGTCCGGCGCAGCACGGCATCCCGGATCCCCACCAGCGGATCAGCGGTGATCACCGGCGCGTCGGAGGACCCCGCGACGCAGATCCCGGCTCGCCGCCACGACGCGTACGCGTACAGGTCATCGCTGCGCTCCGGGAACGCCTCGGCGAATCCGTCGCCGAGGACCGACAGCATCCCGGGCTGGGCCGCCACCACGATCCCCAGCGCCGCGGCCCGGGCCGCCAGCGGCGCGAACAGCGATCCGCCGTGCTCGATCCGGTGCCGCAGCGGGTTCCCGGAGCGGCTGCCCAGGACCGCGCCGTAGGCGTCCAGCACGGTCTCGATCGCCTTGTCCCCCTGCGCGTGGATGCACACCTGCAGCCCGCGGGCGCTGAACTCGCGCACCATCGCGGTCAGCTCATCGGGCGCGAAGTACATGATCCCCGAGCCGTAGGGCGGGACCGGGTAGCGGCCATGGATGGCCGCGGTGCGGCTGCTCATCCCGCCATCGGCCCAGATCTTCACCGAGTCAGCGGCCAGCCGCGGTGAGCGGCGCCCCCGCAGCCCGGACCCCAGCAGCCAGTCCGCCTCGTCATGCACCACCAGCCCGGCGATCCGCACGCCGAGCACGCCCTGCTCGTCGGCTTCCGCGTAGGCGCTCAGCGAGTCCCGGCGGGTGTCCGCATCGCACGCCGCGGTGACGCCCAGCGCCGCGAAATGCTGTCCCGCCCGGGCCACCAGGCCAGCCCGCTGCGCGGCGCTCATCCGCTCCATGTCCCGCCGCAGGCCACCCCACAGCAAGGTGAACGCCGGTGCCTCGTAGACCACCCCGTCCAGCCGCCCGTCGCGGTCGCGCCCGAAACGCCCGCCCGGCGGGTCCGGCTGCCGGTCGCTGAACCCGGCCTCCCGCAGCGCGGGCGTGTTCAGCACGCAGGCGTGCAGCGAGGTATGGAACAAGATCGCCGGCCGGCCCGGCACGGCGGCGTCCAACTCAGCGCGGGTGGGATGCCGGCCCTCGCGCAGCTTGTACTCCACATAACCGCTGCCGGTCACCCACGACCCCGTCGGCGTCCCCGCGGCCGCGTCCCGCAACCGAGCCAGGATGGCCGGAATATCCGGCGCCGCCGGCTGGCTGCAGTCCGCCCCCGACGCCAGGTAGCCCACGTCGCACAGGTGGCAATGCGCGTCGATCAGCCCCGGGATGACCGCCGCCCCCTCCAGCCGCACCACCCGCGCAGCGGGCTCAGCCGCCGCGGCCACCCGCTCGGCCGGCCCGACCTCCACGACCCGGTCATCCCGGATCAGCATCGACCGGGCCCGCCCGGCGCCGGCCGCCATCGTGACGATGTCCGCGTCCGTCAGCAGCACATCCACCATTCAGCCCTCCGCAGGTGCAGCCACGGCCGGACCGGCCGCGCCGTTCCGGCCGGTATCGGCAGGATGCCCCAGCCGACGGGATCCCGGTACTGCGCAGTAGGGCAGCCGTACTTCGAGATCATTGGCAGGGCGGCGGTGACGGCGCAGGCCGCGAGCGAAGCAGGCGTCCTGTCCGGCTCACCCAGGCACTGATACGTGCACTGAATGCTGAACCGGGCCGGGCGCTGTCGGAGCACCGCCCGGCGTGAAAATGTCGCCGGCGGGCGGGGCCGAGACCGACACGAGCGCCCCGAAGTCACCGAACGTCATCTCGACCGTGGCTCGCACGGCCTCCGCCGATGCTATGGCGGGCTGCGCGACGTCGGCGTCGAGCTGACGCACCCGTCCCTGCTGGTCGACATCGATGGTGCCGGTGGCGGTCCCGGTGGGCAGGCCGCTCCCGGCCGGGCCGAACGCGATGCTGACGGAGAACGCGTACCGGGTCCCCGTCCAGCCGGATCCGGACACGCTGCCTTCTTTGTCCACCGTGGTCACCGACTTGAGCAGCGTGAACAGATTCTGCGGGCTGGTTTCCGCCACGCTCAGCAGGCCGGCGCCGAGCCTCAGCTGCTGACCTGCAGTTACGGGAGCCCAGAGCGGGGGCAGGCCGGGAATCCTGATCCAGGACTTGCCGCCGGGAAGCTTTGTCTGGCCGGCCGCGCTGCCCGGGTTCACGTACACGTATCCGCCGGTGAACCGGGTCTGCGCGCCGGCGCTCGTGGTCTCCTCGCCGACTCCTCGCGCCGGGTCGAACGCCCCGGAGAAGTCCGCCCGCACGGTGGTGGCCGTGCCATTGCCCTGCACCGCCACGTGGGTCGTGGTCGCGCTGAAGTGGTAGCTCTGTCCCGCCGTCATCCGGGATACCGCGCTGGTGAGCTGCGCGAGCGCGGAGGGCGCCTGGACGACCGTCAGCGTGACCAGCGTGATAACGGCCACCACGGCGACGGCGGCCGCCGAGAGCGCCGCCCGGACGCGGACAACGCGTGCCGCCCGCCGCGCCTTCACGCCGCGCAGCAGGTCGATGCCGGGCGGGATGTCATCGGCCGCGGCGGCGAACAGCGTGCGTACTTCTTGTTCTGTCTCGTACATGTGTGGCTCCTTCATAACAGGTTCACCTCCTGTCACTCTCCCGATCCGGTACGTGGTTGACCGCAGACCGGGGCCACTCACCGCCGAGCAGCTCACGGAGGGTGCGCAAACCCCGGTGCGCATGGGTTTTGACCGATCCGGACGAGCAACCGAGAAGCCTGGCGACCTCGGCCACGGGCAGGTCCTCGCAGTAGCGCAGCACCAGCACGGCGCGCTGCTGGCGGGGCAGCCTGGCGAGCGCCTGCCTGACGAGCGCGCCGACCGCGTGCCGGTCGGCGAGGTCCTCACCGGAAGCACGCTCCGGCAGGGCCGCGGCCGGGGTCTCCCGCCGCCACCGGGCCCGCCACCACGAGCGGTGCGTGTTGATGAGGATGCGGCGCAGGTAGGCGTCGGGATCGGTGCTGGTGTCGAGCCGGGGCCAGGCCCGGTAGAGCTTGACGAGGCTGGCCTGGACAAGATCCTCGGCGGCATGCCAGTCGCCGGTCAGCAGGACCGCTACCCGCAGGTGGCGGACGCCATGCTCGCGCACGAAGGCAGCGAAACGCTCGTCGAGGTCGCTCGTGTCTCGCCGCATCGCAGCTTCTTCCTGGTGGCGTGGATCCCCTAACGCTTACACGCCCCCGGTCCCGCCATACGTTGACTGCCGCCGGTAATTCCGGGCGTCGGGCCTGTTTCACCCGCTCGGCAAGGCTCACGCCAGCGGTTCAGAGCCACTCCTTGGGATGGTCGCTGATAATACGTGCCTGGCCTAGGGTCGGCTCCGTTGCACACGAGATCGGACCGGGAGGTGGGCACGCCCGGAAGCTCCCCGGCAGGCCTGCTCGCAACGTCGGCAGGCCTGCTGCCACCAGCAGGTAGGCACGAAGTCGTCCAGCGCCCGCTCGCGCAACTCGAGCCGGTACTGGGGCTGACCATCCTTGACCACGTCGACGTCCCCGTCGGGCGTGCCGGCGAGCAGGAACCGCCCGCCCGGATCGGCCTGCTCGGCCCGGGCGTCCGCCAGCAGCGGGTACGTGCTATGGCTGCCGAACCCCACGTCAGCGAGCCACGGGCCGGTCCCGTCCGGCAACCGCACCACCAGCGCCAGGTGGTCGAACGGCGGGCCGAGCCCGCCATCGTTGCCGTACACCCGCGCCGCGACACGCCTCACCCGGGCGCCCAGGCCCTCGAGCAGGCATGCGAAGGCCCCGTTGAGCTCGTAGCAGAAGCCGCCGCGCCGCCGGCCGACGATCTTGTCAACCAGGTCCGTCTCGTCCAGCGAAATCGACTCGCCCAGGTGAATGCTCAGGTTCTCGAACGGCACCGCCACCAGGTGCGCCCGGTGCAGCCCGCGCAACGCCCGAGCGTCCAGGGCCAGCGGCCCGGGCCCGCCGATCCGGGCCAGATAGGCGCCAAGCATGTCGTCGGTAAGCACCCCGCCAGTTTGCCGGACCGGAGAACGCTGGCAAGAGCCCGAAGCGCGCTACCGCCATGACAGCCTCGACACGGTGCGTTCCGTTCGGAACGGCCCGGCCCGCCTGACCCCTGCTAGCCAGACATTGCGGTGCCGAGGGAGTCGGCGCCCGCGAATTTCGGGGCTCCCTTCTCATAGAAGACGTCGAGGTCTTGGATGGTGAAGCCTGCCGTCGTCAGCAGGTCGACGATGGGCCGGGTGAAGTGGCATCCGCCAGCTATCCGCTGCTGCAGCGGGTCGAGGCGCCGTTGCCAGCGGCGGACCTGCTCGTCGGGGGCCAGCCCGTGCTCGAGGAAGTGCAGGGCTCCCCCGGGCTTGAGGACCCGCCGCACCTCGGCGAGAGCGGCGGTGACGTCGGGGATCGTGCACAGTGTCCACGTGGACAGGGCGGCGTCATAGCTGTCGTCGGCGAAGGGCAGCGTCTGGCCGTCCAGCCCGGACCGCTGCACCGGGACGGCCGCCGCCCTCAGCCGCCGGGCGGCCAGCTTCCAGCCGACGTCGGAAGGCTCGACCGCGGCCACCCGGGTGACGGCCGCCGGGTAGAAGGGAACGTTGAGTCCCGAGCCGAAGCCGATCTCGACCACGTCCCCCGCCAGGCCGCCGCAGACCCGGAGTCGCAGCGGCTCGACCGCCTTGGCGCCGCACGCGGCGTTGAGGATCCGCGGCAGGACACGCTCGCCGTAAAATCCCATGGCTGCCTCCTCACCGGCCACGATATTTCGTTCGGTGGTGAGGTGACCGGCTAGTCCGGGCCAGCTATCACCCAGTGCAGGGCAGCGACACCGGTGTGAAATTCGCGCCCGATGACCGGCAGGGCGATGTTGACGATGGTGGCGTCCAGCGCCGCCATCCCCGAGCCGAGCACGGTGATCGCCAGCAGCCAGCGTCCCGGTGCCGAGGAAAACGCCACGGCGGGAGCATCCGCGGTGGCGGTCATATCGCGCCAGTTCCGGTCGTCAAGGGACGCACAGCAACGCTCAGGTACTCGGCTAGCCACGGTCCGGTCACGCTGTCCGGGGCCCGCGCGACGTCCTCGGGCGTCCCGGCCGCGAGAATGTGCCCGCCGTCCGGGCCGCCGCCGGGCCCCATGTCGATGAGGTGGTCGGCGACGGCCAGCAGGTCCAGGTCGTGGTCGATGACGATGATCGTGGCCCCGGCGTCCAGCAGCCGGCCGAACACGCCGGCCAGGGTGGCCACGTCGAGCGGGTGCAGGCCGGTGGACGGCTCGTCGAAGACATACAGCGCGCCGCGCTGGCTGCTGCGCAGCCGGGAGGCGATGCGCAGCCGCTGCGACTCGCCGCCGGACAGGGATGGCGTGGGCTCGCCGAGTCGCAGGTATCCGAGGCCGACGTCGCTGACGGGCCGCAGCGCCGCGGCGACCGGGGCCTGGCCGGCGAACCGCTCCAGGGCGTCGTCCACGCTCAGGCTGAGCACGTCGGCCACGGTCAGGCCGTCGACCCGGACGGCCAGGGTGGCGTCGTTGAAGCGGGCGCCGCGGCAGGTCGGGCAGCCGACGGCGATGTCGGGCAGGTACTGGACGTCGAGGTCGATGTGGCCGAGCCCACGGCAGGTCGGGCACTGGCCCTCGCGGGTGTTGAACGAGAAGTGCCCGGGCTTCCAGCGCCGCCGCCGGGCGTACCCGGTGTCGGCGAACACCCGGCGGATCTGGTCGAATGCCCCGCAGTAGGTCGCGGGTGTCGACCGCGCGTTCTGGCCGATCGGCGAGGCGTCGATCTGGACGACCTGGCGGATGCCGCCGAGGTCCAGGCGGCGGACGTGCCCGGGCAGCGGCGACCCGCTCAGCTGGGCCCGTGCGGCCGGGATGAGGCTGTCCAGCACGAGCGCGGTCTTCCCCGCCCCCGACGGCCCGGCGACCGCGGTCAGCCGGCGGGCCGGGAAAGCGGCGGTGACGTTGTGCAGGTTGTACAGGTCGCCGATCTCAACCGCGATCTGGCCGCTGGGCCGGCCCGTTCCGGGCGGTCAGGCGGCACCGCGGCGGCGCCGGCCAGGAACGGGCCCATGATCGAGTGCGGGTCGGTCTCCAGCTGGCCGGGGGTGCCCTCGGCGATCACCGTGCCGCCGCTGGCGCCAGCCCCGGGGCCCAGCTCGATCACCCAGTCCGCAAAGCGGATGAGCTCCCGCTCGTGCTCCACCACGACCACGGAGTTCCCGTTCGCGGCCAGGGCGGTGATCGTCTTGCGCAGCCCGGCGACGTTGATCGGGTGCAGCCCGACCGACGGCTCGTCGAGCACGTAGAGCATGCCCGTGGTGCTGGCCCGCAGTGTCGAGGTGAGCTCGATCCGCTGCCGCTCCCCCGTCGAGAGCGAGGCGCCGGCCCGGTCGAGGGTCAGATAGCTGAGCCCGACGTCGAGCAGCGGCGTGAGCGCGCCGTTCAGCTCGGCCAGCAGGCCGGCGGTCAGCCGGCTGAGCTCGGCCGGCAGCCCGGCGGGCAGGCCGGCCGTGAACCCGTGCAGCTCGGCCAGGCGCAGCGCGCTGATCTCGGCGATGCTGCGGCCGCCGAGCTGCGAGGTCAGCGCCTCGGGTCGCAGCCGCGTGCCGTGGCACACCGAGCAGACGCGGGTGATGAGGAACCGCTGCACCAGGCGGCGGGTGCGCTCGTTGTCGCTGCGCAGCGACCGCTCGACCGCGGCGACGGCGTTGTCGTAGTTGACCGACAGCTGCACAGTGCGTCCGCTGCGGCCCGAGCGCAGCGTCACCTGCCGCCGCGCCGGCTCACCGTGCAGCACGATCTCGCGCTCGCGGTCGGTCAGCGACCGGTAGGGGACATCAAGCCTGACCCCGAGCTCGCCCGCGGCATACATCGACAGGCGCCGCCCACCGGAATTCCACGGCAACACGGCGCCTTCCTCAATGGTCTTGCCCGGGTCCGGAACCAGGGCGGCGACGTCGACCTCGGACCGCACGCCCAGGCCGTGGCAGGCCGGGCACGCGCCGTAGGAATTGAAAGCGAAAGATTCGGCGCTCGGGTGCTCGAAACGTGCACCGCACACCGGGCAGATGATCTCCTCGCTCAGCGTGGCGACCGACGGCCCGACCCGGTGGCCGTTCGGGCACAGGTGCGAGCCCAGCCGCGACATCATCAGCCGCAGCACGTTGAGCACTTCCGACATCGTGCCCACGGTGCTGCGCGGTCCCGGTACCGGCGGCCGCTGCCGCAGCGCCAGCGCGGGCGGGAGGTGGTCGATCCGGTCCACGTCCGGCCGCTGGACCTGGGTCAGCCGCCGGCGGCTGTAGGTGCTCAGGCCCTCCAGGAACCGCTGCAGGCCCTCGGCGTACAGCGTGCCCATCGCCAGCGAGGTCTTGCCCGATCCGGACACGCCGACCACCGCCACCGTCCGCCACAGCGGCACGTCCACGTCGATATCCCGCAGGTTGTTCTGCCGCGCCCCGCGCACGCCGATGACCGCGGGCAAGGTACCCGGCACGCGAACATCGCCAGCCCCCATACCAGGCAACTTAACGCCGTCCGTCAGCGGCTGCTGGTTGTCCGTCAAGGGCGCGGTCGAGGTTGAACGCGGCGCTGATCAGCGCCAGATGGGTCAGTGCCTGGCGGAAGTTCCCGCGCTCTGGCATCCGGAGGGGGCCACCCGTCACTTGCGGTAACTCCCGTGGCGGAACTCGTCGACCAGGGATGGATGCGACGGGGACCAGCCGAGCTCGGCCCGGGCCTTGGCCGCGACGGTGCCCTGATCGAGCAGCAGGACCTCGGCGAAATCGTCGCCCAGGCGCGCCCGGGCCTCATCATCAGAACCGGGCACCGCGCCCGGAGCGCCGGCCGCGACCGCGGCCGCCTGCGTTAGCTCGGCCAGGGTCGGGTTCAGCCCGTTGCCGATGACGTAGCGGCCACGAGCGGAGTCGTCTTCCAGGACGCGCCGGAAGAAATCCGCCAGGTCCGCGACGTGCACGGTTGACCAGTGCTGCTGGCCCGTGCCGAGCATGATCAAGTTGCCGGCGTCGTCCCGGGGCGAACCGAGAAGCAGCCCGGGAATCCCGCCCCCGCCGTCACCGTAGGCGGTACTGGCGGTGATCACGGCCCCGCGCATACCCGTCGCGCCGAGCACTCGGCGTTCGATCGGCTCCTTCCATGACACCAGCGCAGGCGCATGGAAGGGAGAGTCCTCGGTGATGGCGGTGTCGTCCCCGTAGACCCACAGGCCGCTGATCTGGAGGTAGGGCTGGCCAGTGCCAGCGAACGCGCCGGTCACCGCATCGACCACGGCGGAGTCCAGGCCGGCGCTGGTGGCATCACCGGGACTGGCGGTATGGATGGCCCCATCGGCATCAGCCAGCAGGCTCGCGACCCCCGGCCGGTCGTAAAGGTCAGCCACGGCCGGCCTGGCGCCGCGGGCGGCGATGATGTCCGCCTGGGCGTCGTCGCGGACAATCGCCGTCACCTCATGGCCGTGCTGCTGCAGTTCGGTCAGTACGTGAGATCCAATGAACCCCGTTGCACCGGTAAGTGCCACTTTCATGGCCGGGATCCCTCCTGTCTTGACGGTCAGATCACGCATCGGCCGCGGCGAGTCCGTCAGCCAGACCGGCACCGGGGCCGACGCTTGCCCGGCCCCGGTGCCTGTTGGTCAGGGGTGGACCGGTCCGAGATGCCCGCGGTCGAGGCGCAACGACTGCATGATCTGGAACGTCGTGGTGGTGGTGAAAACCTCGATGTCCGCGCCGCCGGGTCTCCTCGTGCCCGATGCGGGCCACGTCCCTGCCGAACAGCGAGGACGCGCCGGCGTGGTCGGCGTGGTGATGCGAGTAGACCAGGTGCGTCACCGTGTTGCTCACGCCGTTCGCGGCGGCGATCTCGTCCACGGCCCGCCGCAGGTTGTGGCCGATGCTCGGGGGCGCGTCGAACAGCACGACGCCGTCGGCGGTGGTCAGGAACGCCGACTGGTAGACACCGTCGGTGACCCAGTAGAGGTTCCGCTCGACCCGTCCGACGTAGTACCCCTGATCGTTGAGGGCTGGGCCGAGCGCTGACCTGGGGACCGGCGCGTAGTCGGGCACGTCTGCAGCGGCGGCGGCGGCGGAGGCTGGTGATGTCACGGTATCTCCCTTGAATCTCGTGGCACGTCCCTGGACGGCGTGCGTGCCTTCGCGACAGGCCCAGGCTCGCCGCCAGGCAGGTGAGAGGTCGTCACCGGATCCTGGTGATTGGCGCCGGGTCAGCCTCCTCAAGCGCCGTACGCGGGCAGTATCGCTCCGCTGACCGGCGCTGCGGCGTTGCTGACCAGGAACGCGATCACGCCGGCGATCGCCTCCGGCGCGACCGCGTGCGCCATTACCTCGGCCGGGAATATAACCCGGTTTGCTGGGGTATCGAGCAGTTGCGGCGCGACCGCGTTCACCCGGATCCCGTGCGGGCGGAACTCTACGTCGAGGGTGCGGGTCAGGTGGACGAGAGCGGCTTTGCTCGCGCTGTATGCCGCCATGCCGCCGGATGGCTCGATTCCCGGGCGGGCGGCCACGTGCACGATGGCACCGGAGCCCTGCTGCCGCATGTGCGGCGCTACCGCCTGGCTCAGCCACAGCGCGGGCCCCAGGTTGACGTTGATCATGAGCTGCAGCGTCTCGGGAGTCGTGGTGAGCGCGTCTCCTGGCCGGAACGCACCGATGGTGTTCACGAGCACCTCAGGGGGCCCGACCTGGCCAGCGATCCGGTCGATGAGGCCCTTCACCGCGGCGGGGTCGGTGGTATCGGCCACCTCGGGGCGGACACTGCCGGGGAGTTCACGCAGCGCATCCTCGTTCCGGTCGACCGCCACCACAGTGAGGCCACGGGCGGCGAGCGTCGCCGCCGTCGCATGGCCAAGCGCACCGCCTGCCCCGGCCACGATCGCCACGTGAGCATCCACGGCATCTCCCTGGAATCTCGGGCACGTCCCCTGGCGGCCGTGCCAGCCTTCGCCACGGGCCCAGGCTCGCCGCCAGGCAGGTGAGAGGCCGTCACCGGATCGTGGTGATTCACGCGCCGTTGACACCTCGTACGCTGGCCTGATACCGAGAGGACTAGATCGTCGACGGGCGGGTGTCCGGCGCAGGCAAAGGCAGGCCTCTGACGGTGGATCGAGCGAAGCCCCGGCTGATCGGCCGTGGTGATCTTCTCGCTGCTTTGGATCGCGCGGCGGCGAGGAAGGTGACGATCATCTCGGCTCCGGCTGGGAGCGGGAAGACGTCGCTGCTTCGCGCGTGGGCCGACCGTCCCGGTCAGCCGCATCGGCTTGCCCTCATGCAGGTGCAACGCGATCAGCACGACGCCCAGCAGTTCTGGCTGGCCCTGCTCAGCGCGGTCCGTCAGGCCTCCGCCACCGCCGGCCGCGCGGAACCGCCGGCCGCGACGCCTGACTTCAACGGGTGGGCGATGGCTGACCGGGTGCTCTCGGAGCTTACCGGGCACCATGGTCCCCTCATGCTGGTCATTGATGACCTGCACGAGCTGGCCTCGCCGGATGCGCTCGCCCAGCTCACCCGGTTGCTGACCAGTCTTCCCGGTGACGTGCATGCGGTGCTGGCCACCCGTCGCGATCTCCGGCTGCGCCTGCATCAGCTACGTCTCGCGGGCGAGCTGGCCGATATCCGGGCGGCCGATCTGCGTTTCAGCCGGCGCGAGACGCGCGAGCTGCTGGATTCCTCGGGTATCGCGCTGTCCGAGGCCGGGGCGGCGCTGCTGCACCAGCGGACGGAAGGCTGGGCCGCGGGTCTGCGGCTCGCGGCGATCTCCCTGGCTGATCACCCCGACCCGGAGCGTTTCGTCACGGAGTTCTCCGGCAGCGACCGCACGGTCGCCGAGTACCTGGTCGCGGAGATGCTGGACCGCCAGCCCGACGATGTCAGGGATCTGCTCCTGCGCACTTCCCTGCTCGACCGGGTCAACGGCGAACTGGCCGATCTGCTGACCGGCCGCCCCGGATCGGAACGGATCCTGCTGGAACTCGAGGACGCCAACGCGTTTGTGGTCTCGCTCGACCCCGAGCGGACGTGGTTTCGCTACCACCGCCTGTTCGCGGATCTGCTGCGGCTGGAGCTGCGCCGGGCGATGCCCGAAGAACTGCCGGCGCTGCACCGGCGGGCCGCCGGGTGGTTCACCCAGTACGGCCAGGTCGTCGACGCCATCCGGCACACCCAGGCGGCAGGCGACTGGCCCGGCGCGGCGCGGCTGCTCGCCGACCACTCGTTCAGCCTGACGCTCGACGGGCAGACGCAGACCGTCCAGGCGCTGTTGCAGGCCTTCCCGCCGGGCGCGGATCGCCCCGAGCTCGCCCTGGTGCGCGCGGGAGTGGACCTCGTCCAGGGACACCTGGACGAGGCGGCCGCCCACCTGGCGGTGGCCGAGTCGCAGGCCGAGGCGGCGCCGCCAGATCGCCAGCGCCGCCGCCAGGTGGCGATCGCGGCGCTGAAGCTGTCGCTGGCGAGGCGGCGCGGTCACCTGCCCGGCGTCGTCGAGCAGGTGAGATTCCTTGCCTCCCCGGTAACCGGGCCGTCTGATGAGGACATCGCGCTCGGCAGCGACCTGCGCGCGGTGGCGCTGATGAATCTGGGGACGGTCGAGGCGTGGTCGCTGGGGCTTCCCGACGCTGAACGCCACCTCCGGGAGGGCGCCGCCCTGGCCCGTAAGATCGGACGGCCCTATCTCGAAGTCAGCTGCCTGGCCCAGCTCGGTTTCGCGTCGAAGATCCGCCCGTTCGCCACGGCCCGGCGGCGTTGCCAGGAGGCGATAGCGCTCGCCGAGCGACACGGCTGGGGCGCGGAGCCCATCGTCGCGCCCGCGCTGGTAACGCTGGCGGGCACGCTGATATGGACGGGCGGGTTTGACGAAGGCGAACGATGGCTGCAGCGCGCCGCGCAGGCTCTGCAAGCAGACACCGGGCCGGACATCAGGCTGCTGCTGCACCTGACCGCCGGGATACTGCACGCCTGTCGCAGCCGTCACCGTGAGGCGCTCGAGGAGTTCACCGCGGCCGAGCGCCTGCGATCGCAGCTGGAGGGATCGCACGCGCTGGCGAGCCAGGTGACCGGGTGGCTGCTGACCACGCAGGCCCGCCTCGGGATGACCGGCGAAGCCCGGGCCTGTCTCGCGGCCCTTGATGACGAGCGGGCCAGCTCAGGCGAAATCCGTAACGCCGACGCGGTGATCTGCCTCGCGGAAGGCAATCCGGCCGCGGCTCTCGCCGCCATGCAAGATGTCCTGGACGGCACGGCACCGGTCGTCGGTTACGTCACGGTCGTGGTGACTCATCTGCTGGCCGGGCTCGCCCACCGGCGGCTCGGTGACCAGCGCGCGGCGAACCAGGCCGCCGAACGCGCCCTCGGCCTCGCCGAGGCTGACCGGCTGGTCCTGCCGTTCGCGATCACGGGCTCACGCGAGCTGCTGGAGGCGCTGCCGCGGCATGAGACGGCCCACGCCGCGCTGCTCGCCGACATCCTCGACGTCATGCACCACCCCTCCCACGCCTCCCACGGCCAGCAGCCGTCGCCGCAGGCGGAAGAACTCAGCCCCAGCGAGCTGCGGGTGCTGCGGTATCTGCCGACCAACCTGTCCCGGCCGGAGATCGCCAGCGAGCTATCCGTCTCGGTGAACACGGTCAATACGCACGTCCGCAACATCTACGCCAAGCTCCAGGCCCAGGATCGCTCCTCGGCAGTGCAGCGCGCCCGAGAGCTGCGGCTGCTGTCAGCAGGCCTGACGCGTTAGCAGCACCGCTGCCAGCCCGGCTCGGAAACTGGACGACGTCGGCGTCTGACTCAGGCAACACCAGTTGCGCTGCCAACTCGGTCTCGCGTGACTGGTTATCCTCACCAGGTGTCACTGCTTGCTGTCGTGGGCGCCGGCCCGAAGGGTATCGCGATCGCCGCTAAGGCCCGCGCGCTCGCCGTGGCTGGCTTGCCGGCGCCGCGGGTGGTGCTGGTCGACCGGGGCGAGGTCGCGGGGAACTGGACCGGGCGCCAGGGATATACCAGCGGCCTGCTGCCGCTGGGGACGCCGCCGGAGAAGGACGTCGGCTACCCGTACGCCGCGAGCTGGGGCGGGGCGTCGGGCGATGTGGTCGCGGCGATGGCGGAGTACAGCTGGCAGCGCCACCTGATCAGGAACGGTGTCTACAGTGACTGGGTCGACCGCGGCCGGACGCGTCCCACGCACCGGCAGTGGAGCGCCTACTTGCGCGAAGTGGCCAACGTGGCGGAGGCGGAGATTGTCCGCGGTGTGGTGACCGGCCTGGAGATCGCCGACGGCGGCCGCTGGGAGGTCATGCTGCAGGCTGGCGATGCGATGGCCGCCGACGGCGTGGTCATCACCGGTGCCGGGCCGGCCATCACGGTGCCGGGCCAGCCGCTTGATCACCCCCGGGTCCTGGACGGGCGGACGTACTGGCTGGCCGCGCACGAGCTTGCGCGCGAACGCGCGCTGAACGTTTGCATCGTCGGCAGCGGGGAGACTGCCGCCTCGGTGGTCATCGACCTGCTGAAACGGTGCAGCAAGCACTCGACGATCGACGTCCTGGCCACCCGGGGGGTGCTGTACTCGCGGGGCGAGAGCTACGACGAGAACCGGTTCTACTCCGACCCCGCAGACTGGCCTCGGCTGGCTGAGACGCACCGGCGTGAGTTTCTCGAGCGCACCGATCGCGGGGTCTTCTCGCTGCAAGCCGAGGCGACGCTCAACCAGGCGCGCGGCTTCCGCGCGCTGGCCGGCCGGGCGGCCGCGGTGCAGGCGCGCGAGCATGACGTGATCGTGACCATTGCCTACGGCGAGGAACGCGAGCGCGTCGCGTACGACGCTGTCGTCGTGGCCATCGGCTTCGAGGGGCGGTGGTTCGAGGCACTGCTAGGGGGCCAGGCCAGCGCCCGGTACCGGGAAGCGCTCGGCGGCGGCGAGCTGGCGCGTCACATCGGCCCCGACCTGTCGGTGGCCGGGCTGGCGCCGCTGCACCTGCCGGTCATGGCCGGGCTCGCGCAGGGGCCGGGGTTCCCGAATCTCAGCTGCCTTGGCCTGCTGGCCGACCGAATCCTTCGCCGCTATGTCGCGGCCAGCGGCACCGCGGCGCTGGCCCCGGAGAGGAGGCAGCTTGCCTGAGCTGAGTGACGAGGGCTGGGAGCGCGACGACAGCGTGCGCCGCGCGATCGTCCTCCCGGGTGATCTTGCCGAGCGGCTCGCCGCCGAGGCTGAGCGCCGCGGGATCTCGCTGAGCGATCTGCTGGTCGAATACGCCGAACAAGGGCTGCGCCAGGCCCGGTAGCGAGCGCGGTTCACCGGGGCCCGGCCCCCGGGCCAGCCACGCCCGCCAGCTCCCCCGGCGGCCCGGACGACGCACGCGCGGGAGGTTCAGCGCCCGCTGGCTGCCCCGGCGACCGCAGCGGCGATCGCTCGCGCCTCAGGCCTGACGGCTGCGCCCGCGACCAGGACAGTCGGCGTCGCTTCGACCCCCAGCGCGGTAGCACGTGCGGTGACATACGACGGCCAGGCCAGATACGGCGCATCGGACACGCAGGCGGCGAACGCCGCGTCGGTGAGCCCGGCGCCGCGGCCGATGCCAGCGAGCTCGGCGTCGCTCAGGCCCGGCCCGCCCTCGGGAGGCTGGCCGGCGAACAGCGCATGCGCATACTCAGCGAACCGTCCCCGGTCGGCGGCGCAGCCCGACGCCGCGGCCGCTCGCGTGGAGTAGTTCGTCGTCGACGCCTCGTCCAGGAAGTTCATGGGATGGTAGACGAGACTGACCTGCCCGTCGGCCACCAGGCCGGCCAGCGTCGGCCCTGACGACAGCTCGAACCGCCGGCAGAACGGGCACAAAAAGTCGATGAAAGTATCGACGCGGACCGGGCCGTGCCCGATCAATACCCCGTCGCCTTCCGCGGTCACGCCAGCCGGAAGGCGGCTCGGGACAGCCGGATCGGTCATAGCTCCCTCCTTCAGTCAACTGCGCACCCTGTGTTTGCAGGCTAACCGGCAGACGCCGACCTGACCCCGTTGGCACGGCGATCACCAGATCCTGGTGATGAGGGTTCACCTGCCTGCCCGCGACCATGGCTTCGTGGACCCAGCGCCCGTCCGGTACGCGATCCGGATCAACGGCCACCTCGGCGCGACGGTGCTGTCCGCGTTCCCGGCGATGACGTCGTGGCGGCACGGCGCGCACACCGTGCTCACCGGCCTCCTGGACCGGTCGGCGCTGTACGGCGTGCTGGCGGAGATCGAGGCGCTGGGCCTGGACCTGGTCGAGGTCCGCCGGCTCGCACCAGAACGCCTACCACCAGAACCAGGTGACGGCGGCTTACCTGACGGCCGCTAGCGTCGGGTTCGCATAAGGATCGGGCGAGAGCATGAGGATGGTGACCGGCCGACCCGCCGGGAGAAGGGAGCGCACGCGGTGACCGACAATCCCAGCCGCGCCGCATGGCTGCGCCAGGCGCGCTCCTACCTGCGCAACGCCGACCCCGCGGCCTGGGAGAGCCCGCGGCCAGCGCCACCGACTGGGCAGCGACGGCCTGCTGGTGAGTGAGGCGGAAACCCGCCGTGCCCTTCTCCACGTCGCCGAAGGCGAAATGGATGTCGCCGTCCACGCCGGCCGTGCTGGCCGCCGCGCTCGCGAACGTGTCCCGGATCCCCAGCGGCAGCCACGCCCACGCGCTCGACTCGTCGCGGGGCAGGTACAGCGGATCGCCGGAGCAGGCCGCCAGCCCCGCCACCTCCCTGAGCGCACGGTCGAGTCTGGTGATGTTGTCCGCGGAGGCCGCCGCGCCGCCCGTCCAGCACACCACGCCCACGTGGTACTGCCGCAGCCGGTAGCCGAGGGTGGCCTCCGCAGCGCGTACATCGATCCGCGCGCCCGACAGCAGGCCGCGAATCCGGCCGGCCCGCGCCGCGCTCCGGTTCCGCAGCCAGTTCTCCCTTTCGCGCGCATAGGCCGCGACGTCATCTTCGGCGGTCTGCCGCTGTTCCACGTGTTCGGGCAGACCGTCGCGCTCAACGTGGCGGTGGCGTCCGGGGCCTGCCTGACCCTGCTGCCGCGGTTCGACGCCGAGCACGCCCTGCGGATCATCGCCGGTCACCGGGTCACCGTCTTCGAGGGCGTGCCGACCATGTACGTGGCGCTGCTGCACCAGCCCGAGCGCGCGGACTACGACACCTCCGCGCTGCGGATGTGCATCTCGGGCGGGGCGGCACTGCCGGTCGAGGTGCTGCGCGGAACTGCGGGACTACGTCAAGGGCCAGGTCGCGGCGTACAAGTACCCGCGGCGCGTGTGGATCGTCGACGCGCTGCCCAAGGGCGGGACGGGCAAGATCCAGAAGCGGGATATCGTCATCCCGGCCGGCCTGACCGCGCCGTGAGACTGCTGCTGCTCGCTCCCCCGGGCGCCGGCAGTGACCTAACGTCGGCCCTCTAGCGCGGTCACTGCAGACGCGACACTATGATCTTCACCGCTGATCGACGGTCGACGCGCGATGCGCCAAGTTTGCGGAACCACGAGCGCTGCCGTCTCGAGTACGCCCGGATGTGGCCGAGCGCCTCGGCTCGGGCGGCGGCAAGGTCGGCGCCGTCGAGTTCCGCGATTGCCTTCCCGGTCGACGCGGCCATGCGGACGAACTCGCGATATCCATGCGTCTGCGACGCCACGTTGCGCCGGGGCCCTGGGCGGCGAGCCTGCTCGACGAGCCGGTACCGGCGGTCGAGCTCGGCGATCTCCTCCACCAGCCCGTCGCGGATCTGGGTGTCCAGCGTCGTCTCGATCCGCCGGCCGGTCTCCGCTTCCCCCGGGTCGACGCCGTACACCGCGAACGCGAACGGCGTGGCCACCTCGTTGCTCGCCTCGCCGGCCATGCGGCGCACCAGGCCGTTGAGGATCGCCTCGTAGTTGTTGGGGTGCACGCGTCGGGCCATCTCGGGCGCGAGCCGCGCGAGCACTTGGTAGGCGCCCTTGACATCACGGCGCGGGAAGTCGCGCTCGAGCGACCACCGAAGCGTTCCCGTCCCGGTCAGGTCCCAGCCTTCCAGCACGGCCTGGACGTACACGCCTGTGCCGCCGACCAGGACCGGCAGGGCATCCTCGGACGCGGCGAGTGATGCGAGCTCGTCTCGCGCCATCTGTGCGTACGCCTCCAGCGACAGCTTCGACGACGGCTCGGCCACGTCGAGCAAACAGTGCTCGAACCCTCGCATCTGCGAGGGCTTGATCTTGCTCGTGCCGATGTCCATGCCGGCGTAGACCTGCCGTGAGTCGGCATTCAGAACGACCGGGCGCAGGCCACGCTCGGACACGGCCTCGCAGACGTCGAGCGACAGTGCGGTCTTGCCGGACGACGTCGGCCCGTAGATGGCGACGGCGCGTCGCCGCCCGGGCAGCCGCCGCATCCACCAGGTGAGGTTGCTGTCGCGGTGCATGATGCCCCAGGCGAGTAGCCGGCGGCGCGGGTCCGCGCCGAGCCGGTCGCGGCGGTGCAGGTGCTGGCGCATGGCCTCGGTGTGCATTAGCACACCGAGGC
This sequence comes from uncultured Actinomycetota bacterium, assembly GCA_963749145.1. GTDB lineage: Bacteria > Actinomycetota > Actinomycetes > Streptosporangiales > Streptosporangiaceae > JASHPR01. The sequence continues at coordinate 1,306,990 of CAVVLN010000001.1, forward strand.
CGGGACGGCGACCCATCGAGGAACCGTGGAATCTGATCCGCCCAGGCGGCTCATCAGCACATATCGCCACCGTATTGACCCGGGGCGGTCGACGGCAACTGGATTCCGCCTGGCTCGGCAGCGGCAAGCCGGAAGCGGCGAGTGCGGGTACTGCAGGCTGCGCCGTGCCCCCGGCCTGGCGCAACGAGGCCGAACGCCGGGTCAGTTTCCGTGTCAGGGGCGTGACAGGGTCGTGTCAGGGGCGGTGCCGAAGGTGGTGGCATGAGTAATTCAGCGATAGCAGTCTCAGGGCTGCGGAAGGCATTCGGGGACAAGACCGTGCTCGATGGCATCGATCTAGATGTTCGCGCGGGCACGGTTTTTTCCCTGCTCGGCCCGAATGGGGCGGGCAAAACGACGACGGTGAACGTGCTGACCACGTTGATGAAGGCCGACGGCGGGACGGTACGGGTGGCCGGGCATGATGTGGCGACCGAGGCCAGGGCGGTGCGCGCGGTGATCGGGGTCACCGGTCAGTTCGCGGCGGTGGACGATCTGCTGACCGGACGGGAGAACCTGCAGTTGATGGCGGATCTGCACCATCTGCCGCGCGGCGAGGGCAAGCGGGTGGTCACCTCGTTGCTGGAACGGTTCGATCTGGCGGAGTCGGCGCAGAAGATGGCGGCGACCTATTCCGGCGGTATGCGCCGGAAGCTGGATCTGGCGATGACGCTGGTCACCAGGCCGCAGATCATTTTCCTGGACGAGCCGACGGCGGGATTGGATCCGCGCAGCCGTCGCACGATGTGGGACATCGTCCGCGAGCTGGTGGCCGATGGGGTGACCGTTTTCCTCACGACCCAGTATCTCGAGGAAGCCGATCAGCTCGCCGGCCAGATCGCGGTGCTCGACCAGGGCCACCTGGTCGCCCAGGGCACTCCCGGCGAACTCAAGCGCCAGGTTGGCGGCAGCCACGTCCGGCTCCGGTTCACCGACGCCGGAGAACTCGACGCGGCGGCGCGGGTCCTGACCGGCTCCACGCGGGACGACGAGGACCTGACCCTGCGGGTTCCCGGCGACGGCAGGGCGAAATCGTTGCGAGATCTGCTGGGCCGGCTCGATGAGCATTCGATCGACGTTGAGGAGTTCTCCGTGCACACGCCGGACCTCGATGACGTCTTCCTGGCCCTGACCGGCCACGCGAGCATAAAGGAGAACGCGCGATGAGCACCATGTCAGCACCGCTGACCGATTCGCGGATCATGCTGCGCCGCAACCTCAAGCACATCGTCCGGAATCCGGTCACGATATTCAACGGGGCCTTGATGCCGGTCGTGCTCATGCTGCTCTTGGTGTACGTGTTCGGCAACGCCTTCAATGTCGGCGAGCACTACATCGAATACGCGACACCAGGCCTGATCCTGCTCGCCATCACCTACGGGCTGGCGGCCACCGCCGTCTCGGTGAACTCCGACATGACCAAGGGCATCATCAACCGGTTCAAGGTCATGAATGTCTCTCGCGGTGCCGTCCTGACCGGTCACGTCGCGGCCACCATGCTGGGCAGCTCGGTAGCCATCGCGGTCATCATCGGCATGGCCTTCGCGCTGGGGTTCCGGTCGCCGGCGACCCCCCTGGACTGGCTCGCCGCGGTCGGCATCATCGCGGCGGCAGCGTTCGCGGCCACCTGGTTCACGGTCGCGCTGGGGATGGCCGCGAAAACTCCGGAGTCCGCCGGCCTCACCGTCGTGCCGCTGATCATCCTGCCGTTCCTGAGCAGCGCGGTCGTGCCGGCTGCCAAAATGGGACAGGGCGTCCGGCAATTCGCCCAGTACCAGCCCTTCACGCCGATCATCGAATCGCTGCGCGGATTGCTCGCCGGCACCCCGTCGGGCGGCTACACGGCCGCCGCTCTCGCCTGGTGCGCCGGGATCGCCCTCGTCGGGTACCTGTGGTCGCGGGCCACGTTCAGCCAGCGAGCGTAGCTTCGGCCAGCTCACGCCAGCTGGCCTGCGCCCCCTCCTGCGTCGCCTCGGCGAACCGCGCTTCGCCGAGGCGATGCCGTGTGGCCTGTTCGATCCGGGCCACATCCGGTTGCGACCGGTCCGGCAATCCGCGCACGCTCGCACTTGCCGCGAGCAGCCGCGCGGCCTGCTGGTACCGTTCGCCACGCAGCGCCAGGTCCGCGACCCCGACGAGTACCCGCGCGATCAGGGGCGCAAGCCCCGCCTCCGACGCGGCCTGAAATGCCGCGACACGGTGCTCGCGGGCCTCGCCGAGGCTGCCGGCGAGGTAACCCAGCAGGTCGTGTGTCACCGCGCGGATGTTCGCCTGCTCCGCTTCGTCGCCCAGCATGGTTGTCGCGACGCCGAGTTGGCGGTATACCTGCTCGGCGTCGCCGCTCCAGCGAGCGAGTTCCGCCTTCGCCAGGGCCAGCTCGGCCAGTGCCGACGGCCAGGCGACCCGTTCCGCGTACCGCTCTGCCTCGGCCAAGGCCGCCGCGCTCGACTCCCCGTCACCCAGCCGCCAGTACAGCTGCGCCTGCCGCGACCGTATCCGGATGACATCCTCGATAGCACCGACTTCGGTGACGACCACGACCGCCTGTTCGTAGAGCTCGCACGCCCCGGCGAACTCGCCGCGCGTGGAGATTCGGTCGGCCAGCTCGGTCAGGGCGAACGAAATCCCCCACCGCTCGCCGAGCGCCCGGAACTCGGCGAGCGCCATCTCGAGATACGCGTCCGCATCCCGCCCGCCCTGGCCGAGCATGATCCGCATCTTGCCGAGTTGCAGCCGGGCCAGTGCGCGTACCCACGGGTCCTCATCGTCCAGCAGCGGTTCGAACGCGGGCAAGAACGCGTCCGGCCCCTGCAACATGCGCTCCAGCGCGGCGACGAACCCCAGCGCGGGGTTACGGCGCTGACTGCGCTGGGTGAACCGGTATGCCTTGTGGATCCACTCCTCCGCTTGGTACTGGTCACCCGGACCGTCGGTCATGAACATCACGACAAGCGCGTACACCCAGGCCCGGATCTCATCGCTCACCTCGCCGGGAATGGTGGTGGCCGCGGTGAGCAGCTCGATGCCCTCGGCCTTGTGCCCGCCGAGCCACCAGTACCAGCCGGCGCCCGCCGCGAGCCGCATCGCCCCGCGCGCCTCGCCGGCGCCGAGCGCACCGCGCATCGCAGAACTGATGTTGTCGTGCTCGGCCTCGAGCGTGGCGAGCCACTCCAACTGCTCGCCGCGGCGCAGATGCGGCTCCGCGGTCTCGGCGAGTCCGGTGAAGTAGGCGAGATGCGCATGGCGCGCCAGGTCCGATTCCCCCGTCTCCGCGAGCCGGTCCCGGGCGTATTCCCTGATCGTGTCGAGCATCCGGTAGCGCGGTGCGCCGTCCGGCTCGTTGAGCAGCAGCGATTTCTCGGTCAGCGCGGTCAGCAACTCGAGCACTTCCCCCCGCTCGACCGAATCACCGCCGCAGACCCGCTCGGCCGCGTCCAGGCTCGCCCCGCCGGCGAACACCGCGAGCCTGCGCAGGACCATCCGTTCGGCGCCGGTGAGCAGGTCCCAGCTCCAGTCGACCACCGCGCGCAGCGTCCGGTGCTGGGGCAGCGCGGTACGGCTGCCGCCGGTCAGCAGGCGGAACCGGTCGTCGAGCCGGCTGGCGAGCTGATCGAGGGACATGGTGCGCAATCTGGCCGCGGCGAGTTCGATCGCCAGCGGCATCCCGTCCAGCGCCCGGCAGACGCGCGCCATGTTCGACAGCGTGCGGGCGTCGGCCGCGAGATCCTTGCGCACCGCGCTGGCCCGGTCCTGCAACAGCTGAACGGCGGGGGACGACTCGATCTCGCCGGGGTCCGCGTCCTCGGCCGGCAGCGCCAGCGGCTCGACCTGCCACAGCGCCTCACCCGTGATGCCGAGCGGTTCCCTGCTCGTCGCCAGGATCCGCAGCCGCTGGCACTCCCCGAGCACCCGGTGGGCGAACGCCGCCGCCGACTCGATGACGTGCTCGCAGTTGTCCAGAATCAAGAGCGTTTCGCGCTCGCGGATCGCGGCGATGAGCCGGTCCGCCGGTTCCGCGTTCGGTGTGCCGCCGAGCAGCGCATCCCGGAGCCCGAGCGCGGCGAGCGTCGATTGCGCCACGTCACCGTCCGCGCCGATCGACGCCAGTTCCACCAGCCAGGCCCCGTCCGGTAGATCGCCGAGCAGCGTGCGTGCGGTTTCCGTGGCCAGCCTGGTCTTCCCTGCGCCGCCCGGCCCGATCAGGGTGGTGAGCCGATGTCCGGCGATGAGTTCGCGGACCGCGGCGACATCAGCGTCCTTGCCGACGAAGCTGGTCAGCTCGGCGCGCACGTTGGTCTTCCGGTTTTCCTCCCGCCGCCGGAGCTCGCCCCGCAGCAGCGCGACGTGCAATGCGGACAGCTCTGGTGAGGGGTCGACGCCCAGCGCGTCCGCCAGGGCTTCTCTCGTGCGCTGGTACACGAGCAGCGCCTCGGCATCGCGACCGGTCGCGACGAGGGCACGCATCAGCGCAGCGACAAGCCGTTCTCGCAGCGGATGCGCGGCCACCACGTCGGTCAGTTCCGTGACCAGCTCGCCGCCATGGCCGAGGCTGATCTCCGCATCGAACCGATCCTCCATGGCCGTCAGGCGTAGTCCCTCGAGCCGGGTGACCGCCGCGTCAAACGCGGCACTATCCGGCAATCCGACTTCCTGCATGGCCGCACCGCGCCACAATGCGAGGGCCTCGCGCAGCAGCCCTATCCGCCGCGGATCCTCGTCATGGCGGGCCTGGCCGACGAGGCGTTCGAACCGCACGGCGTCGACAGCGTCGGGTTCAACCGTCAACCGGTAGCCGTCCGTCAGCCCCTCGACCAACCCTTCCGGCAGCGCCTTCCGCAGCCGGGAAACCAGGCGTTGCAGGGCATTCGCCGCGTCGGCGGGCGGGCGCTCACCCCAGATCCAGTCGACGAGCGTCGCCTTCGGGACTGCGCGACCTGGTTCGAGCGCGAGGGCGATCAACAGCGCGCGCAACCGGGCGCCCGGCACGTCGGCGAGGACGCCGTCGTCCGTGCGAACCTCGAATGATCCAAGCATCCCGATCTGCACCTAGCTGATTTTGCCATGGGCGAACGGCAGGCCTCCGACTGGTGACGCGGCGCAAACAGTTGCCGAGGCAATGGCCTCGCCCCTGACCTGCCATTAGTTCCGCGGCACGGCCACTACGGATATTGGCCGTGGCCGTCGGCAGAGGGCGAGATTACACTCGGGCAGGCATGTGCAGGCCACAGCTGATCGCAAGGTACCCGCGGCCGCGACCGCGCCGTACCCGGCTCAGGAAGCCAGCGACCGCGTAGCCGGAAAGGGAAGGCAGCAGTGGCGAAGGAGGAGACGCAGTTCGCGATCGGGATGAGGGCGAGCTGCTCGGATGGTTCGTGTGGCGAGGTGCGCCGTCTGGTCATCGACCCAGCCGCTGAAACGGTCACCCACCTTGTCATCCAGCCGGGGCACCGGCGGGAGTCCGGCCGGCTTGTTCCGCTAGGCCTGGTCGAGACCACGGCCGGCGAAATCAGGCTGCGCTGTACGCGCGCGGAGTTCGACAACCTTGACCCCGCTGAGGAAAGCGACGTGGTGGAAGCCGCCGACAGCGGTGGCCTCGTCGGCGACGCCTTGGTATACGGCGGCGGCCGCGAGGCATACGCACCCATGGGTCCCGGCGACCTCATCGATGTCGGCCCCCAGCCGGTACGCCGGAGGGTGATCACCCAAGACGCTGTTCCATACGGTGAGATTCAGGTAAGGCCTGGTGACCGTGTCCACGCCGTCGATGGTGAGATCGGGCGGGTGCGGGGCTTCCTCGTCGATCCCGGCGATGACCGGGTGACCCATGTGCTGCTCGGTGAAGGGCATCTGTGGGGGCGCAAGGACGTCGCCATCCCGATCAGTGCCGTGACCGGAGTCCAGGACGGAATCCGGCTCAGCATCACCAAGCAGCAGGTCGAGAACCTGCCCCCCGTGGACATCGACCACCCCGGCTAGACGGTCACCGGGCGGGCGGCTGTTGCCGGGAGACGGGGCGGTTGCTACCGTCCGGGGATGCCCGGGCGACCGCGAGTCCTGATCGCGGGCGCCGGGATTGGCGGGCTGATCGGGTACTCCGGGGTGCCTGGCAGACTACGATCTCATGGCTGGTGCCTACGAGATGCTTGCCGCCGACTACGACTGGATGTTCGGCGACGACGAGCTTGCTAACGGACGCGCGATAAACCATCCGGCGACGGCCCGCTTGCTGCAGCGGATCAGCAGCACAAGTGCCGTGCTGGACGCGGCCTGCGGCACGGGTGTCGACGCGGCGGTGCTCGCGCGCCGGGGCTTCACGGTGTGCGCGGCCGACGGAAGCGAGGCCATGGTCGAGGGTGCGGCTGCCCGGTTCCGGCGAGAGGGGCTGGCGATCCCGCTCTTGCGCAGCAGCTGGGCGGATCTTCCCGCCGCCACCGGCGAACGGTTTGACGTGGTGCTGTGTGTCGGGAACTCGCTGGTCCACGCCGCCGGCCGCGACGCAATGGTCGCGGCGCTGACGGGGCTGCGGCGGCTGGCCCGCCCCGGCGGACACGTGGTGATCGATTCCCGTAACTGGGAGAAGCTCCACGCCGAGCGCCAGATCGTTCAGGTTGCCAACCGGGTGGTAACTCGCGCGGGACGACGGTGTTTCACGCTCTATGCCTGGGAGATACCGGATCGCCTCGGCGACGAGCACATCGCCCATCTGGTGTTCATCTTCGACAACGACGGCCAGATTGAGCCACATGAATACCAGATCACGTTCCGCCCCTTCACGATCAGCGACCTGCGCGCACGGCTTGAACTCGCGGGATTGATGGAAGTCGACACTGACTTCGATGCTTCCCGTGACCGCTACTCGGTGGTCACCGTAACGGCCTGACGGTACCGGCCAGATCCGCGTCGGCGCACCGAGCGAGTCAGCCCCGGGGGAGGATGAACCTGTCGACGGCGCTGGCGAAGCCCTCTTCCTCGTTGGAGGCCGTGATCCGGCGGGCGGCGCGTTGCACCTCGAGGCTGGCGTTGCCCATCGCGATGCTCAGGCCAGAGTGGGCGAACATCAGCACGTCGTTTGGCATGTCGCCGATCGTGGCGATGGCTTGCGGCGCGATCTCGTACTTCGCGGACAGGTAGCGGGCGACCGCGCCCTTGTTGGCCTCCGGGTGGGTGACATCGAGGTAGTAGGGCTGGGAACGGGCGGCCGTCACATGATCGCCGAACCGGTCGTGGGCGGCGGTGGACGCACGGGCGACCGCGTCGAGGTCGTCGCTCACGCCGACCAGTTTCGCGACGTCCTTGGTAAGCCCGTCGAAGCTGGTCATGACCTTCGGCTCGAACTGCACCGTCCAGGCTTCCCGGGCCACGTGGGAGCCCTGAGGGTCGGGCACGTACCAGTCCGCGCCGCGGTAGACCCAGGTGTCGAGGCGGAAGGACCCCATCAGATCGGCCAGGGGCACCACAAGCTCCTCAGGGAGCACACGCTGCTCGATCACCGACATGTCACGGTTTACCAGCAGCCCGCCGTTGAAGGCGGCGATCGGGGTCGTGATGTCGAGCGGCTCGATCAGCATCGACATGCCTCGCGGGGGTCGGCCGCTGGTGATCGCGAACAGGATCCCGGCCTCACCGAGCCTGCGCACGGCGTCGACAGCCCGGTCGGTCAGCACCTTGTCCGGCGTCACCAGCGTGCCGTCGACGTCGGCCAGAAGCAGCCGGACCGCGTCCGCAGTCACCCCTGGTCCCCGTTCCCGTGCGCGGGCGCGGCACCGCGCACCCGTTCTGCTGCCTGCGCATCAGCCAGAACCAGCGAGTGTCCGGCCTGCACCCGGCCTGCCGGGATGGAACGGTCGCCGGATAGCAGCCTGGCGAGTGGCTCCTGCTTGTCCGCGCCGGTGACCAGCCAGAGGATCCGCGCGGCCCGGGCCAGAGCCGGGTAGGTGAGCGTCATCCGCCGGTGACCCTGGTAGGGCAGGGTGACCGCGACCAGGGCGCTGGTCTCATCCAGCACCGGGTCACCTGGCACCAGGGACGCGGTATGGCCATCCGGGCCGAGGCCCAGGTGCACCAGGTCGAACCTTGCGGGAAGCGCCGCCGCGTAGGCACGCGCCGCGGCGGCGAGGTCTTCTTCCTCCACCGGCATCGGGTGCACTGTCGCCGCGGCGGCACCGAGGCTTTCCCGCAGATGGGTCAGGTTGCGGTCGGGGTCACCGGCGGGCGCCACCCGTTCGTCCACCTGGAACAACTCGACGCTCGTCCACGGCATGTCCTCCGCCGCGAGAGCGCGGAACATCGCCCACGGCGTCCGCCCCCCGCTGACCGCGAAGCTGAACCGGCCGCCTGCCGCCACCGCCGCGCGGGCCAGGCCGGCGACGTAACCGGCGGCGCGGGCCGCCACCGCGGCCGGATCAGGGAAGACTTCGAGATCGTGATCCACCGTGTCAGGCCTTCCTGTCGAACCGCGAGCACGCCGCCGGGCCGATGCTATCGCCGAGCGGTGTCTACGGGCATTCCGGCTCACCTTCCGGTGGTCCTGAGCGAATGGCGGCGGCGGACTGGCGTGCCGTCGACGAGTCGTGGCTAAGCTCCGGCTCGGTCACCGGCTGGCAGCACAGGACACTTACGCGGTGCTGGTCGTGGTCCAGGGGATGGACGCGGCTGGCAAGGACAGTGCTGCAGGCGCGAGCCGAGCTCGAGGCCGAGGCAGCACCAGAAGCGCTCAGCTGAGTGCCAGCACCGCGTAGACGGCCAGCCAGTGTTCCACCATATAGTCGTCGCCGATGACGTGCGGCAGGGCTGCGTCCAGGTGTGTGCGCGCCGCAGCGAGCGCCGGCCCGATCCTCGCGTCGCCGGCCGGCATGGCCTCCGCGATCCGTCGCCAGCAGTAGGCCCGGCTCGCGTTGAGCCCATGCAGGTGGGCGATCTGCCCGTCGCTGGCGTCGGACACGACGGCGGGAGTGAACAGCGTGGCTGGCTCGCCGTCGGCGATCCCCGGCCAGAAAGCGGTCAGCCAGGCGGCGAACTCCGGCTGCGCGAGCAGCCTGCTCATCAGCTCTGCCTCGGTCAGCGCGGGAGACAGGAAGTCGTGGCCTGACGGCTCGTAGCTGCCCGGATAATCTGCGTCGTCCGCGAACCAGCCGAGTGCCTTGGCCTCGATCGCTACGGCAAGGTCCGGCCGGCCTGCCTGCGCCCGCCTGGCCGCGAACGGCAGAGCGACCGACAGGCCGAACGCGCTGTTGGAGTGCACGCCGTGCCGGACCGGATAGGTGGCCTTGGGCAGCCATTCCAGGAAGCCATCGGTCAGCGCCTCGGCGAGCGGCGCGATCGCGGTCAGCCAGCGGCGCGACTGGGCATCACCGAGGATGGCGATCTCGTGTACCAGCGCGAGCGCCCAGGCCCAGCCGTATGGTCGCTCGTGCCGCCCGTCGACGCCGGCCACGAAGCTGGCCTCCGCCGCCAGCTTGTCCGCGGTGAACTGGGCGTCCAGCAGCTCCCTGATCTCGCCGGCCGGCACCGAGCCGCCAGCCAGCCGCAGTAGCCGGACGAGCAGCCAGTGCATCTCGACGCAGGAGTGCCAGTCCAGGCTGCCGTAGAACACCGGCGTCCGCTCGGCGGGCCGGGCCGGGAAGTCGCCAGGCCCCGACATCAGGTGGCTAAGCAGCGATGGGAACTCCCTGCGAATGTTGGTGACCGCCACCTCGGCATAGGCGGCCGCCTGCTGGTGCAGGATGTCCAGGCACTCCGCCGCGACCGCACCGGCCGGGCCGATACCGCTGTCACGCACGGGAGCAGCCTACGCGCTCCGACATGGCGTACCGCTCCGTCCTGGGCCTGCCATCTGGCGGCGCTGGTCGCGAGGTCCGGCCGGGCGCTCCAGATCGTCGAGCTGGTCAAGCCCTCGGCTGGTGGTAGATGTCGCTGCGGTGATCGACGTCGAGGGCGTGGACGATTCGGGAGGCTTCGTCGATGCGGTACACGATCCGGTAGGTGCCGCGCCGGGCGCCGTGACCGCCGGCCAGCGGGCCGAACAGCGGCTGGTCGGCACGCAGCGGATTGACAGCGAGCGCGGCCTCACAGAACTCAAGGACCGCGGCGGCGACGGATTCGGGCAGCCGCCCGCAGATGGCCCGCCGCGCGGCGGGCTGGAAGCGGATGTCGTACCGCTCCCCCGGCAGGACGCTCACCGGCCAGTGGTGCGGCGCCTGGCCAGGTCCTGGCGGACGGTCGCCAGGTCCGCGCCCGGTCCGCTGCGGGCCGGTGCCGGCGAAACCCGACGGCGATCAGCGCGCCGGCGACCGGCCCCACCAGCTTCGCACCCCTGGAGGAAGGTCTTGCATCTCAGCTGCTCACGATGCCGATAACGCCGTCGATGATGAGGTAGACGCCGACCGCGACGGACGCGATCGCAAAGATCGCGGGGCCGGCATGTACGAGACGGTCCCTCAGGGCGGACAAGTGAGCTTCGGCCTCCCCGGGACGCCGGGCGAAGTACAAGAAGATCAGGGCAACGGTGGCCGTCGAGAGGATGGCGAACGCCAAGAAGGCGACCACGACGATGAGAAACGCCGAATGGTGACGCGCCAGAAGCACCGCGGCGGCGGCGGTGAGTGTCCACGGCTGCTCCAGGACCCCGACGGCGGCTGCTTCCCAGGGATGGAGCTGCTTCAGGCGGGCAGTGAACTTCTTGGTGACCCCTGAGCCGGTTCTGGGCTGATCCCGGCGTCTCCATTCCCTCGCGGCCGCAACGGCAAGGGCAGCACCGAGCAGGATCTCGATGACCTTCACCGCGGTGCTGCCGCTGCCATACCGAAGCATGCGGGTTCCCCCGACCGCATAGCTCACGGCGAATACGATGATCAGCGAGACGCTCCACCCGATCAAGAAGGCAGCCGCGTTGACGCGTGCCCTGGTCGTGGCGAGCAACAAGATGAACACGGCGATCGTGCTCGGGGAAATGCTCGCTACCAGGCCGAGCAGCGCGATGGTGATCACCAGGCTCACGGGGTACCCCGGTTTCCGGCCCGGTGCCTCACTAGCTTCCGGCCGCTCCCGGGCCCGGCGGGAGCGACCACCATGGCGTCCACGTTATGCGCCGGAGTCGCCCGCTGACTTCGGTCGTACCTGCGGGTGCGGCCGAAGTCACTGCGGCGCTGCGCTAGGCGCGTGGCAGAGACTCGTACACGATGGCGCAGTCGCCGCCTGCGACCTTGGCCTCGTGGAGGGCGGCGTCAGCGGCGAGCAGCGCTTCCTGGTGCGTCTGCGTGCCCGCGTCGAAAAACGCGCCGCCGATGCTGATGGTGGCCGGGATCGGGCTGGCGCCGGTGAGGGGTGACTGCTCGCGCACGGCCGTGCAGAGCCCGTCGGCCAGGCTCTGGATGAGCGGGAGCGTCGGAGCGTGGAACACGGCGGCAAACTCGTCGCCTCCCATGCGGGCCAGCGTGTCATTGGGCCGGAGGCGCTCGGCAAGTGCGAGCGCGATGCTTTGGATCAGTCCCTCTGCGGCAGCCTCGCCGTGCCGCGCGATCACCTCCCGGTACCCGTCCACGTCGATCGACAGGAGCGCCAGGCGCTCGGCATTTTCCCGGGCGCGGTCGAGTTCCTGCTCGAAGCGCCGTCGGTTCCACAGACCGGTCAGAGCGTCGCGGTCGCCACTATCAAGGCCGGGCGCTGGGGCACCGTGCGATGGTTGCGCTGGCACACCCGCCGCAGGGCCCGTTGACCTGCTGACACCGCCGCGCCGCTCGAGCGCCGAGCCGAAGACCTCTACCCAGCGTACGAAGTGCCGGTCGTTAAGGAACAGGGCGCGAGCGCGTTCGCGCGCGGTCTGGCCGAGCCGGGCGGCCCGCGGCCGGTCTTGCAGGAACTCGACAATCGCATCGCCGAACGCTGCGACGTCAGCCGGGTCTTCGACCAGCAGCCCGCTGTGCTGGTGCTGGACCTGCTCGAGATGACCCCCCACGGCGCTCGCGACGACGGGGCGGGCCTTCCACATCGCCTCGGTCACTCCCAGGCCGAACCCCTCCTGCAAGCTCTTCTTGACCACGATCGCGGCTAGGTGCTGGATCGCGTTCACCATCGCAGCATTCTCCTCCGGAGGGGTGAGCGGGAGGCAGGCGACATGAACCCGCGCGCGCACCCGCGGCGGCAGTCGCCGCCAGCGTTCGCGGACGCCGGCCAGCACCGTTTCCGCTTCGGGGTCATCGGCGACCTGGCCGGCATCGGGGCCTGCGAGGAGCAAGTGCGCGCCGGTCGCCGCCGGCACCCGCTCGAGGAAGCCGTCCAGGATCCCGAGCGGGTCCTTGATGCGGTCCCACCGGGCGAGCGAGACGACCACCGGGTCCCGGTTCCAGTCCGGTGCTCCGTCGGAGTCCAAGACCGTGGGACGACCGGTGAGCGTCGCCGTCGACCCGCCCGTGCCGTCATAGCCGGGGGCCGCGGCCGGGACTCCGGCGGCCAGGCCGAGGTGCTGCAAGATCGCGCGGGCGGCGCCATCTGGCATCGGCAGGTTCTTCGTCGACCCGGGGTCGATGCCCGGTGTCAAGATCGACGTCTCCGCTCCGCCCAGCCATTCCGGCAAGGAGGTGTAGCGGCTGAAGACGAAGCGGCGGACGCTGGCCAGGCGCGGCCTCAGGCACCGCCACGCGTTCGCGGAGTACTCGTTGTCGTGGTCGATGCCGATGTGGCAGCTCCAGATGACGATCGCGCCTGCCCGCCCGAGCGGTTCCGACATCGCTGCCGTCTGAGGGTCGTTCAGCACAACCACGTCTCCGGGGGCGACCACGGACGCTAGCGCCCGGGCGTGGTAGAGAGCAGCCCGGTCGAGAATCGTCAGCTCCTCGATCCCGAGTACGTCGCCATCGCCGGGCTGGCCTTGCAGATGATTATGCAGGCGCTTGGTCACGCGGAAGAACTCGCCAGAGCCGCGTAGCACCATCCACCGGACGTCGATGCCAGCGCCTTTCCAGTACGGCAGCAGCGTACGAAGCAGCTGCGCAACCCCGCCACCCACCGCGGTAGAGTTCACCACCCAGACCGTCCGCCCGCCCAGCAGCTCACCGGCCTGCTGCTCGGCCACCCGCACCCGCTCGATCATCGGCTCCAGCAGGTAGCAGCCGAGATCCCGGAAATACCGAGTCTCAAGCGGAATCTCGGCCAGAACTCCACCCGGTCGGGCCACACCACCAGGATACGAAGCAGTGAGCCCCGGCACATCATCCCCGGATCGGGTGTGCGCCCAGGAGTGACCGGCCGGCCAGCATGAGGGCAAGCCTCCCGCGGCTGGGCCAGGAATGATGTCGCCGCCGGTGAAGCCCCTTGACGATGCCCGTCTTGCCGCTTATCAGGTGATCCCGGCTTCGGCGGTCGGCAAATGCCAGCCCTGCCCGGTACCGGCGGCACGGCGAGCGGCGTAAGGTCGCAAGTGGATAGTTATCCGCAATATCCTGCACCTGGCCAGCGCGCGTGTGCAGGGACCGCGTCGCTCCGGACCCTGGTGGCACGGCCAGTCAGGGCCGGATCGGATTCAAGGTGCCTCAGCAATGGGCCAGTCATCCTTCGCAGGCCGCTGGGCCACGGTAATCATCTCCTCTGGGACCAGCCGGGCCGGCGCGGGCCGCTGTCATGCATGACGACGACGCGGCCGAGGCCGCCCGGCCGCCCGCGCCGGTACTCGCCCTGGTGGCCGGGATAGCCGCGGCGGGTAAAAGCGGCCCCGCACCGCCACGCCGGGCCGACCCGGCCCGGCCGCCGTCGCGCGCCGCGCCCGCACCGGACCGGCCCGCTGCCGCCATCACCGCGGCGGCGGCGCGGCGGCTGGTCGACGCCGTGCAAGACGGGGTGGCGCTGGCCGACGCTGACGGCACGATCGCGCTGGCCAGCATCCGGCTGGAAGCAATGTTCGGCTACCAGCCCGCCGAGCTGACCGGCCGCACCGTCGCGTCCCTCCTCCCGGCCTGCCAGCACCAAGCCCGCCCCGGCCACCAGCCCAGCCACATCCCGCCACCCGCCGCCCGGCCGGCCGGCGCCGGCCGGCGCTCGCCGGCCGGCGCAAAGACGGAACCACGTTCCCGGCCCAGATCAGCCACAGCCCGGTCACCACCGCCGCCGGCCCGTTCACCCTGACCATCATCCGCGACATCACCCAAACCCGGCAGCTCGACGACCTCACCCGCGCCGCCGCCGCCGCGGCCGAGCGGGCACGCCGTGACCAGCACCTGCTCGACACCGTCATCACCCGCCTGTTCCACGCCGGGCTCAGCCTGCAAGCCGCCATCGACCTGCCCGCCGAGGCGACCAGGCAGCAGATCACCCAAGCCCTCGACCACCTCGACGACACCATCCGCCAGATCCGTGACAGCGCGTTCACCACCCACGACCACGACACCTCGCCATAACCCGCACCGTTCGGCAGGTCGCGCCCAGAGCGATGATGGGCCTTCGGTCCCCTCTTGCGGGGACCATCGGCCCCTCCTGAGCCGGTGTTGGCCCGTGGTTCACTGGCGTGATGTTCGTTGGCCAGGAGGCACGGCTCGGGATCTCTCTCAGCGTCGCCCAGGCGCGTCTATCGAACCTGATCCGCGGCAGCCGGTTGATCACGGCTTCTGAAGACGCCTACGGCGAGGGGATCACCGGCCTGATGCGCGTCGGCCCCAGCCTATCGCGATTGGTCCACGCCCGGTTCCGCGAGCCGGTCACCCGTGGAGACGTCGTTGTGCTCACGCTGAGATGGGAAGCCACCGGCCCGGGCAGCGAACTGTTCCCCGTTCTGGACGCGGACATCACGCTGGCTGCCGACGGGGACCAGGCGACCCTGCTGAGGATGATCGGCGCATACCGGCCGCCTCTTGGGGCGTTCGGCGACCTGCTGGACCGGGCGATCTTGCACCGGGTCGCCACCGCCACGATCCGGTCCTTTGTCGGCCACGTCGCTGATGCGATCGTCAATCCGGCTCCGGCTTTGCAGCCAGAGCAAGGAGTCTGGCAGTGGGAACTACTGCCCTCAGCACTCGAAGCAGAGTGCACCTAGGAACACGCGGGAACCTTGCGGGTCTGTCACGGTAGCTTGCGCAGGTAGGCGTCGACGGGTCCCGCGGGCTGGACGCGGATCCGGGCGTCCACGGGCACGGCGCCGTCACGGCGGGCGATGACCGGGCTCAGGTCCAGCTCGGCGACCTGCGAGAGATCATCGGCCATCTGGGAGACCCGCTGCAGCGTGTCCTTGAGTGAGGCGAGGTCGGCCGCGGGTTCGCCGGTGCGTCCGGCCAGTAGCGGGGCGGCGAGTACCGAGCGGATCAGGTCGTCGGCGTCGGAGTCGGTCAGGGGGGCAAGGCGGGCAGCGCGGCCGGTTGGCAGGTCGTCGGCGGCGTCGGCGAGCCCGAGCAGCACCAGCGGGCCGAACACCTGCTCTTCCAGCACGCTGATCTTCACCTCCACTCCGCCGGTGATCATCGGCTGGACGATAACGTCAGAGAGGCCGGCGAAAGTCTCCCGCAGCGAGCGGTACCCGCGCCGGACCTCATCCGCGCCGTGCAGGTCGAGCAGGACGGCTCCCGCGCCTTTCCTGCGCACAACCAGGCCGGCGACGTCAGCCTTGAGGGCCACGGGGCCGCCGAATCGTGCTGCCGCCGCCACCGCGTCCTCCTCGGCGGTGACCGCGATGCTGTCAACCAGCGTCACGCCGTAGCAGCCGAGCAGTTCCTCGGTCTGCTCCCGGGACAGCCAGCCGCCCCCGGGGGTCCCGGCGAGAAAGCCGGCGACCAGCTCCCTGGCCCGGTCCTCGCGCAGGTCTTCCAGCTCTGGGATCGTTCCGGCTGGAGCCGCCCGCCACGTGCCGTAGCGCGAGGCGTAGCCGAGGGCCCGGGCGGCGGACTCGGGATAGGCATAGGCAGGGACGGGCGGGCCGTCGCCGCCGGGCCCGGTCAGCGTCCGGACCGCTTCAACTTGGTCCATCACCGCCGCGGCGATCGGCACCAGCAGCCGCGCGGTGCCCACCTCGGGAACCGGGTCGCCGACCGCGGTGGTAGCCGTCAGCGCCAGGACCGCGTCCACGCCCGGGTCGGCACCGACGAGTTCCAGGCACCGCCGGAACAGGCCGGGCCCGGCCGTCGCGGTGGTATCGACCGGCCCGGCCACCGTGGCGCCCGGAGGCAGCAGGTCGCGCAGCGCCTGCTGGGTCTGGCCGCTGAGGCTGGCGACCTGCAGGCCCGCTTCGCCGCACGCATCGGCGGCGAGCACGCTGCCGCCGCGGGTATTGGACACCACGCCGACCTTGCCGCCGGCGGGCACCGGCTGCGATGCCAGCAGTACCGCGGTATCGAGCAGCTCGCCGAGATTGGCGGTGGCGATCACGCCGGCCTGTCCCAGCAGGGCCTGCCGGGTGAGCTGCGGGGTAACCTCAGCCGCGGCACGGATCGCGGCCCTGCGAAGGCTCGCCGCGGGCCGGCCCCCGCTCACGGTCAGGACCGGTATGCTACGGCCGACCTGGCGGGCGGTGAGGGCGAATTTCCGCGGGTTACTGATCGACTCCAGGTACAGCACGGCCAGCTTCGTCGCCGGGTCGGATTCCCACCACTGCAGCATGTCGGTGCCGGACACGTCGTCCTTGTCCCCCAGGGAGACCAGGGAGGAGATCCCGACGCCCAGCCGGGACAGGTGCTCGAGCAGGACGAAGCCGGCGCCGCCCGTGGACTGCGAGGCCACCCCGGCCATTCCCGGCCGAGGGTGGTGCGCCGCGAGCGTCGCGTCCAGGCAGATAGCGGTGTTGGCCACGCCGAAACAGGCGGGCCCGACCAGCCGCATGCCATGGCGGCGGCATATGCGCAGCAGCTCTGCCCTGGCCGCGCCGTCCAGGCTTCCCGTGGTCACCGCCAGGGCTCTGACGCCCCGCCGTCCGCATTCTTCGGCGACCCCGAACACGTCCGGCGCCGGCACGGCGATGACCGCCAGGTCCACCGGCTCGGGCAGAGCGGCCGCCGACGGCACGCCGGGCACGCCGTCCAGCTCGGCCGCGGCGTCCGGCTCGGCCGCGCCGGAGCCGACCGCATACACCGGGCCGGCGAAGCCGCCGGTAATGATGTTCTGCAGGACGGCCCAGCCGACCGAGCCGCGGCTCACGCCGATGACGGCGACCGAAGCCGGGGTCAGCACATGCTCCAGGCTCGCCACGTCGGCCGACCGCTCCCGTTCGGCGACCGCTTCACGATAGGTATCAAAATCGGCGTCGCGCTCGCTGCCTGCCAGCGGGAACCTGAGATCGTAGACGCCGTCCTGCAGGGTGCGGTGCGCTCGCAGCCCGGCATTGGCGAACACCTGCAGCATGAGCGTGTTGTCGGTCAGCGTCTCCGCGACCAATGTGCGGATCCCCGCGCCGCGGGCCAGCGAGACCAGGTGCTCCAGCAGCAGCGTGCCGACACCGCGATTGTGCATGTCATCGGCGACCGAGAGGGCGACCTCCGCCGATCGCGAACCGTCACCGGCTACCTCATAGGCACCGCAGCCGACCACCTGGCCAGCCAGGACCCCCAGCAGCGCGGCGTGGTCCGGCGAAGGCTCACGGCATATCCGGCGCGCCTCCTGCGTGGCCGCGATCGGGCTCATGCTGAAGAAACGCAGGTAAAGATTCTCCTGGGACATCTTGGCGTGCATGTCCCGGACCGCGTCGAAATCGTCAGGCCGTGCGGGCCGGATCTCGATCGTGGTGCCGTCAGTCAGCAGGGCGTAGGTGCCCGGCCCGGCCTGTGTGCTCACGTCTGCCCCCAGGGCACCACCGCGGCTCCCGGCGCCGCTCCCAACCCGGAAAATAACGGACCGAATAACATCAAATATAGGCAGCCGGCTCACAGGCCCTCGCCATCAGGGGCCAGGGCCGACGGGACGGTACTGGCCAGGACCATGCTAGGCGGGGAGCGTCGCCTCCACGTCGCTCAGCGCCGAGTCGAGCACGTCGGCGACGTGGTCGATCTCTGCGCGGGTGATGACGTAGGGCGGGCTGAGCTGAATATGATCACCGCCGCGGCCGTAGTTCGCCCCCGCCACGCCAGGAATGACCAGAACGCCGCGCTCCAGGGCACCTCTGGTGACCCGGCGGGTAATGTCGGCCTGCTCGGGGAAGGGCTGCCGGGTGGCCCGATCGGAGACGAACTCCAGTCCCGCGAGCAGGCCCAGGCCGCGCACGTCGCCGACGATCTGATGGCGGGCGGCGACCTCGGCGAGCACCCTGGCCAGGTGGTCGCCTTTCGCGGCTACCTGTTCGAACAGCCCGCGATCGAGCGCGTACCTGAGCACCTGCAGGCCGACGAACGTGCAGAACGGATTGCCGCTGTAGGTAAATCCGTGCGCGAACTTTCCCGATCCCGCCTCGAACGCGTCAACTACCCGCTGCGAGGCCAGCACCGCCCCCAGCGGCACGTAGCCACTGCTGATGCCCTTGCCCATGACGGTGATGTCCGGTGCGGTGTCCCAGTGCTCGATCGCCAGCCAGCGGCCGGTGCGGCCATAGCCGGTCAGCACCTCATCCGCGATGAACAGCACGTCGTGCCGGTCGCAGATCTCGCGGACGCGCCGGTAGTAGCCGGGCACCGGCACGACAGCGGTCACCGTCGTGCCGATCACCGGCTCGGCGATGAACGCGGCGACGCTACCGGGGCCCTCCATCAGGATGGTCCGCTCGAGATCGTCGGCGCAGGCCACCTCGCAGTCCGGATAGCCGCGTCCCAGAGGACAGCGATAGCAGTACGGCGGCACGATGTGCGGCACCGGCGAAAGCAGCGGCAGGAACGGCTCGCGCCAGGCCGGGCGGCCAGAAAGAGACAGGGTCGCCAGCGTGCTGCCATGGAAGCTCTGCCACCGCGCGATCACCTTGTGCTTCTCGGGTCGGCCCCGCTGGAGGTGGTACTGCCTGGCCATCTTGATGGCGGTCTCGTTGCCTTCCGACCCGCCGGAGACGAAGTAGACCTTCGCCGCGATCTGCGGGTTCATGGCCACCAAGGCCTCGGCGAGCTGTTCCTGCCAGGGATTGGTGAAGGTCGCGCCGTAGACGAAGCTGAGCTCCTGGCCGTGCCGCGCGATGCTGTCGGTGATCTCCGCTATGCCGTGGCCGAGGATGACCGTACCCGCGCCGCCCACCGCGTCGAGGATCTCCCGGCCCGCGGCGTCCCGCAGGTACATGCCCGATGCGCTGACGATCGAGTCGTACGTCGCCCGCAGGTCGCGGTGGAAAACCGCCGATCCCACCGGCGTCACCCGGCCGGTGCCCGTAGCCGGGTGGCATCGCCCGGCCTCAGGCAGACCTCGGCGACGTGCAGCCCATCACTGTATTGCCGGGACTGGTGCCGCTCCCAGAGCAACATCTCGTGACCGGGCAGGATCCGGTTGACCTCCCCGCCGGTCGCTTCCATCAGCTGATCGAGCGCCATGAGGCAGTTCTCCTGGCTTCCCATGGCCAGCCCGATCGGGACGTAGCGCCCGTCGCCGTCCACCCCCTCGACATTGGCGTACAGGTACATGACATCGCCGGGAACCACCCAGGTGCCAGAGGCCCCATTGCGGATCACCACGTGCTGATGCCCGTAGGTGTGGGTGTCGAAATCGGGCACCAGGCTGACTCCGGGGAACAACTCCTCGCAAGGCCCGTCAACGAGCCGGAGCCTGCCTTGTTTGGTCAGGTTCACCAGGGTCGCCAGGTCGTCGGCGCTCACGCCTTGCTTGAGCCAGTCCATCCGGCGGGGCAGGCTCAGCGCCCACAGCCACTTGTCCGCCTCGCGTCGCTGCAGGTAGACCACGGCGTTGGGGAAGGCGGCCACATTCCCGAGATGGTCGAAGTGAGCGTGTGTGACCAGGATGGCGGCGACATCCTCGGGCGTGACGCCGACCCGGCTCACCAGCTCGCGCGGCTCGCGCCAGATCGTGATCCCGTCCAGGTCGGCCAGTTCCTGCCCGGCACCGTCGCTGCGGTAGCCCGCGTCGACCAGGATCGTGCGGTCCTCGTCTTGCAAGACGGTGAAGCAGTAGGGCACCTCGCGCTCGCCGGCCTGGCCGTGCAGGAGGAACCCGAGCGGCGACGCGGCCGCCCGGGCGAACTCGATTACCCAGATGGAGTAGTCGGCCATCGGCCCTGCCCCCTGCCCGCGGATCGCGCCAGGACGATCACGCTGTGACCCCGCCGTCCACATAGAGCGGCGAGCCCGTCGTGAAGCTTGATTCCGGGCCCGAGAGGAACAGCGCCGCGCGGGCCACCTCATCGGGCCGGCCGAAGCGCATCAGCGGATAGGCGATGCGGTCTTCCTCCCGCACCTCGTCCAGGGCCTTCGCGTGCGCCCGCCCGCCCAGCCAGGCTTCGTGCAACGGCGTGGCAACCGAGCCCGGGCAGACGATGTTGACCCGGATTCCGTCGCCCGCGTGATCTAGCGCCATCGCGCGGCACAGCATCAGCAGGCCGCCCTTGCTGGCGCAGTACGCGGCCCAGTTCCGGTCGGCCATGAAGGAGTTGGCCGAGCCCGTGATGACCATGGTTCCGCCCCCGGCCCGGACCAGCTCGGGGATGCCGTACTTGCCGAGAAGGAAGGCGCCGGTCAGGTTGACCGCAAGCACCCTGTTCCACTCCTCGATGCTCGTTGCAGGCACCGACTTGGCTACGCCCGTGCCCGCATTGGCCCACAGCAGGTCGAGCTTCCCGAATTCCCCGACCGCTACCCGGACGGCACGCTCGATGTCGGCGCTGCTCGCCGCGTCGCCGCGCACGAAGACGGCCCGGCCGCCCCGGGCGGTGATTTCCGACGCCGTCCGGGCGCCCTGGCCGCCGTTCAAGTCGACGAGGACCAGCGCCGCTCCCTCGTCGGCAAACAGGCGCGCCCCGGCTGCCCCGATGCCGCTCGCCGCGCCGGTGATGACCCCGGCCCGGCCGGCCAGGCGTCCGCTCACGGGCGGGTTTTCGCGAGGTTCCCGGCCGGACGCCGGCTGAGAATGTGCTCATAGGCAGAACAGCTGCTCACCCTTCGCAGTATCGGCTCCGCCCGCCCGGCTTGGCAAGCAGCCGCCAGGCCCGCCGCGGAAGGCGGCCTGGTCAGCACCCGGTTATGGCCATAGAACTGCCCAAGATCGGCGGCTCGGCGCGTCGAGTAAGCCGGGCGTTCACGTGTCCGCGGCGAGGTCCTTGTGCTCTTCCCGGAGCTGCCGCTTGAGGATCTTGCCGCTGGGGTTCTTGGGCACGGCGTCGGCGATGACGACGCGTTTGGGTGTCTTGTAGCCCGCCAGTTGGCCGCGGGTGTGCTGGATCACTGCTTCCCCGGTGAGCGAGGCGCCTGGCTTGGGGACGACCACGGCGACGACTGCCTCGACCCAACGCGGATGGGCAACGCCGAAGACGGCGACCTCGGCCACTTCGTTCATCTGGTAGATGGTCTCCTCGACCTCCCGGCTGGCCACGTTCTCCCCGCCGGTCTTGATCATGTCCTTCTTGCGGTCGACCACGGTGAGGTAGCCGTCCTGGCTCATGACGCCCAGGTCGCCGGAGTGGAACCATCCGTTGCGGAAGGCCGCCGCGGTCAGGGCCTCATCCTTGTAGTAGCCGAGCGTGGCGTGCGGGCTGCGGTGGACGATCTCGCCGACGGTGCCCGGCGGCACCGGCCTGCCGTTGTCGTCCATCAGCCTGGTTTCCACGTTGAGCGCCGCCCGGCCCGCGGAGCCGGCCCGGCTGACCTGCTCGTCCGGGCCGAGGATCGTGGCGAGCGGCGCCATCTCGGTCTGGCCGTAGAAATTCCACAGGCGGATGCCGGGAAGCCGCTCCCGCAGCTCCCGAAGAACCTCGACCGGCATCGCCGAGGCGCCGTAGTAGCCCTTGCGCAGTGAGCTGAGGTCAGCCTGGCCGAACTCCGGTGACCGCAGCAGAGCGATCCACACCGTTGGCGGGCAGAACAGCTTCGTCACGCGCTGCGACTCGATCGTCTCCAAGATGGCCGACGGGTCGGGCCCGGGCAGCACGATGCTCGTGGCCCCCAGGTAGATGTCCGGCCCGAGGAAGCAGTCCAGCTGCGCGCAGTGATACAGCGGCATGGCGTGCACCTCGACGTCATCGCCGTCCATGCCGCCGTCAATGACGCAGGAAACGTACTGCCACATCAGTGAGCGGCTCGACAGCATCGCGCCCTTGGGCCGCGACTCGGTGCCTGAGGTGTACATCAACCGCAGCAGGTCGTCGTCGGCGACAGAGACGTCCGGCGGCGTACCCTCACGGTCAATCCATTGCTGGACGTCGGCCCACCCAGCCGGCACCTCACCCCCCGACAGCCTGATCACCGCCCGCGCCGGGATGTCTAGCCCGGCCGTTACCATCGCCTCGTCGGCGGTAGCGGCCAATCCATCCTCGGCCACGAACGCGGCCGGCTCACTGTGGCCAAGGATGTAGGCGATCTCCCCCGGGCCGAGCATGAAATTGACCGGCACCAGGACCACGCCGAGCCGGGCCGTCGCGAAGGACAGGACGGCGAACTGCCAGCAATTGTGGGACAGCAGCGCCAGCCGGTCGCCCTTCTTCAGGCCCGCCGCCGCCAGGGCCGCCGCCGTCCGCGACACCGCCGCCTCCAGCTCCGCGAACGTCAGCCGGGCAGTTCCAGAGACGATGGCCAGCTTGCCCGGCACCCGTGACGCGGTCCGATGCAGCATGTCGCTGATGCCCTGCCGCCGAGCCAACCCCGGCAAGGCGCCGACGATGTCTTCAGCCACGACGACCCACCTCCGGTCAACTCTTACGCCAACGGTGCATGCACCTTCGCCGGCCCGGCAGAGGCAAAGGTCACCACCGCACCGGCAGGCTCCCCTTCAGCCTCAGGCCGGATCCGCACCAGCTCTCCCGACGGTTTCCTAACTCCGCTGACATCGTGGGATGCATCGCTCAGGTGCCCGCTGGTGCGGGACACGGCACCGCCCTGCCGCCCCCTGCGCTACGCGTGGTCGCCCACCTGGCACAACGTCCCGGAAGACCGTCCGGTTCGACACGACACCGCCGGCTTCCTCCCACGCCAGGCCGCCCGCTACTCGAGTGTGACGGCCGGCTTGTCGTCGGTCGGGCCGCCACCGACGTTGATGATGATCCAGCTGCTGGCGAGCGCCACGTACGCCGGCTCACCCGAGCGGATGGTCTTCCCGCCAAGCACGGATCAGGCGCCAGGGCTGATCGCCGGCTCAGCCGGTTCCGATGTCATCTTTGAGCGAGGCCCCGCTCCTGGCATCAGGGAACCTTGAGAACCAGCGCTACGGTGTCGTCGCTGGTCTCCCCGCCGCTGAAGGCCAGCACCGCTTGCTGGATGGCGTCAGCCATGTGACCTGCGGGCATGTCGCCGAGGCCGGCGACGACGTCGTGGAGGCGGTCGTCGCCGTAGAGGTTACGGTCGGTCTGGCTGCGGGCCTCCGTGACACCATCGGTGAACAGGACGAGGCTGTCGCCTCTTCGCAATGACGTCTGCGAGTCCCGCAGCTCGGGATCGGGCAGCAATCCGAGCAGACTCCCCGGCCGCCCGAATGTCTGCACGCGCCCGCCGGCGCGGCGCACCAATGCCAGGGGGTGACCGGCGGAGCTGATCTGCACCAGGGCCCCGGCCAGAGTCGGCCGCGCCGTGGCATAGATCGCGGTGAGGAAGCGCGGGTCATCGGTAGGCCAATCCAGCAGCGCCTGGTTCAAGGTGGCCAGGATCAGGCTTGGCCGGCCAACCCGGTGTGCCTCCGCCCGCAAGGTGTACCGGGCCAGCGCGGTGCTCTTAGCAGCCGGGGCCCCCTTGCCGCACACGTCGCCGACAACCATCCCCCAGCTCCCCCGCACCGACGGGAATATGTCGTAGAAGTCCCCGAGAACCTCGGCCCCTGTCCCGCCGGGAGCGTACCGCGCCGCAACATGCAAGCCCGGGATCTCCGGCAGCCGCGGCGGCAGCAGGCTTTCCTGCAGGGTCTCCGCCAGCTCGGCGCGCTCAGCGCTGTGCTGCAAGGCCACTTGCAGCGCGACTTCACGTGAGGCGACCTGGGCCAGGGTTTCCAGGAGCTCGACCTCTCCGGCACTCCAGTGGCGCGGCAGGTGATCGGCCACGCAAAGCGCGCCCACCACGTCGCCGTGCGGGTCGCGTACCGGGAATCCCGCCCAGGCGCTCACACGTGCCGGCCCGGACGGGCAGCGGGCCCGCGGGTGCAGGCCCGGCCAGGCGTCGTCGATGACCAGCTTCTCCTGGGATTCGATCACGCACTGGAGCCATAACTGCTCGAGCGAGCTCTGCTCGCCGGCCGTGTCCGGGACGCCGAGACGGCTCCGGCCAGGAGACCCGCACCATCTGGCGATGGTGACCGATGCCAGCGAGGTGCCCAGGATCGCCGCGGCCAGCCGCGCAACACGATCGAAGGACTCCGCCGGACCAGAAGCTGGCCGCCGGCCCGGCCGTCGCGCACTCCATCCGGGCGGTCCGGGAATGCCCGCTCGCGCCAGCTCGGCCAGCGCACCGGATCTGGCCGGAAATTGAAGTGAAGAGTAACCGGGTAGGTCCATATCCGTCGCTTCCGCCGAGCTTGTGACCGAGTGACGAAATTCGGGCCGGCAGGGTCTAGACCTCCCAAGTTCGTATTCAACCACGGAACGGTCTGATCGAGTCCTCGGTTGGCCAGATATCCCCGTTGCAATTAACCACTCTGTAAGGGATCCATCAGTCGTCCATAACATAAATGTGCCATAATAAAGGTGCCTCGCGAAAGGACCTGCGGCGCCGTCGCCCCTGGCCAGGCCCCGACAGGATCAGCCATGACTGATGACCGCCCCGCCCGCCTCATCACCAAGACCGTGACCATCGACCGCCCGTGGCCGCATATTTCCGGCGACACGGCCACCGGATTGGAAGCAAGCGCGGCCATGCAGCAGAATCAGCCGTTCTGCACCAACTCGGCGGCGGCGCACACACCATTGACAGGCGGCGCGCAATTGGCGATCGGCGCGTCCATGCGGTAGCGCTCTTGGTGTCGCCGCGTGACCTCCGCGAGAATCTCGGTGAGGACCGCCGCTGAATGGATGCGGGCCTTTCTCACTACCGGCAGTCGTCCTAAACCGCGACCTGGGGAGATCCGGAACCCATGGCCCTGGACCGTGCGACTGCGGTGATGGCCACGGCCACCAAGATGACCAGGGCAATCACCAGGGGGTAGACGATGCGGGCGTGCAGCACGAGCACGGCTCCGGCCAGGGCGCCCAGCAGCATCGCGATCACCGAGATCAGCCGGCGGGCGGCCTTGGCGCCGGTCGCGCCGGCCAGGGCGCTGTCCGCGGCGATCCCGGTGATGGTCAGCGTCAGCACGGTCGTGGTCAGGTCGGGGACGGCGAGCTTGCGCGCGGTGGCATTCTGCGCGCCCATGGTGGCCGCGAGCGCCACGATCAGCGCGTAGCGCAGGCCGGCGGGCACCGGAGGTGCGATCAGCGCCGCCATGATCACCGCCGCGCCGACCAGCACGACCTGGATCGCCGCGGTGACGCCGAGCAACAGCTCCCGGCGGCTGGCCAGGGACCGGCCCAGCCTGCCCGCGGCCAAGGCCGCCAGCGCGAAGCAGCCGATCGCGACCAGCGACGCCCACACCGAGAACCCCCCGGCTCCGGCCAGCGCGAACGCCAGGAAGACCACGTTGCCCGTCATGTTGGCCACGAAGACGTGCCCGAGCTCCAGGTAGCTGAACGCGTCGACCAGCCCGGTGACCGCGGTCAGCGCGACCAGCAGCGGCGGGAGCGGGCCGTCCTTGCTCTCCCGCGGCGGCGCGACCGTCTGCCTCGCATCGGCCCAGAACGCGCTGATCCACCGAGAACCGCCCATGCACCAGATCATGCACCGCGGCCCGTTCGGATAAACGATGCCGGCACACAGGACGCCTAGGAAAACGTGGCTTGCCGTGGCCCTGCCTGATGTCCCGGCGCCGCCGGGTGCCGGGCTGGCTGCTGGCCCGGGACCCGGCGGGCCGACGGCCGACGTCCCGGGTGCGCGGCTCTTTGACACGGCGTGCACGGCGGCGGTGTACTGCCCTGCATGACGGATACGACGAGTACGGCAGGCACCCCGGGGTCCACGGCTGCTGCTTTTCCTGTCACCACTGCGTTCGAGCTGCCGGGCCAGGTGGTGGAACGGAATCTCGGCATCACGTTTGGTCTGGTGGTGCGGGCGATGGGCTTCAGCAAGACCGTCGCCGGCGGGATTTCGTCGCTGCGCCAAGGCGAGGTTTCGCAGTTCACGGTGGTTCTCGAAGACGCCCGCAGGCATGCGATCGACCGAATGATCGAGAACGCGAAGCTGCTCGGCGCCAACGCGGTGATCGCGATGCGCTTCGACTCCTCCGAGATCGGCAAGGCCCGCGCCGAAGTCGTCGCCTATGGCAGCGCGGTGGTCGTCAAGCCGTCGGCATGAGCGAGCCCGGGGGCGGTGCGCCGGCCAGGCGGCGCTCGCTGCTCGGGGACGCCGACCGCGAGCGCCTCATCGTGCTGCTGCGCGAGCACTACGCCGCGGGTCGGCTGGACCTGGACGACCTGCGCCACCGGGTCGGTGTCGTGCTGGCCGCCGCCTACGCCGAGGAGGCCGCGGTGGCCTTGGCCGATCTCCCGCCCACCGGTGTCCCCGATACGCCGGGCGCCGGGCGCGGCGGGGATTCCCGCGGGCGGCACGCCCAGGCGCGCAAGCCCGAGCCGGGCTGGATGCCGACGGCTGAGCGGTTCCGCGATCCGTCCAGCGGCGTGATCATGCGGGTCTGGATCGACCCGTCAGACGACAGCCGCCACTACGTACCGGACGACGCCCCTACACCTTGGTGAGCAGGTCGAAGAACGCCCGGTACCGGCCGAACGCGGTGCACAGCAGCTCGGCGTCCGCGCCGTCTTCCTGCCACGATGCGCGAAGGCGCTGCTCCCGCCGCTGAATGGCCGAGATCAGCGTCTCGGGGCCTTACGCAGCCTGCCTGGCCGTCAGCCGCCCGCCGCGGTGGTGTGGGTGATTCCACCCCGGCCATGCCCCCGCGGCAAGAGGGGCGGAACCACCCCTGCCGCGGACCGGGCCGGGCGGGCGAGCCTATGGCTGAGGGCCGCAGAGCCGGCCAGTTCCCAGCAGATAGGACAAGGCAATGTCCGCACAACTTGCGTACGAGGGCACTCAGGCCACGACGACACCGCCGGCCACCGCAGCGGGCCGCGGGCGGCTGCGTGGCGCGTGCCATCGGATCCGGCTGGCCGTCGCGGAGATGAACGACGCGTCCCGGCGGGTGGCCGAGCTGCAGGCGCCCTGGGGTGTTGACCACCAGTGGCACCGGCGGTAAGGATCATGGCTGTGGACTCGTTCACCGGCAAGCTCGCGGTGGTGACCGGCGGCGGCGCGGGCATCGGCCGCGAGCTGGTCCGCCAGCTCGCGGCGCAGGGCTGCTCGGTCGCGGCGTGCGACATTAACCCGGATTCTGTCGCGGCGACCGCGGCCACGGCCTGGGCGCTGGCCCCGCCCGGCGTCGCGGTCACCAGCCATGTCTGTGACGTCTCCGACGAGGCGCAGGTCCGGCGGTTCCGCGACGAGCTGCTCGAGCAGCACGCCCGCGATCACGTCGACCTGGTCTTCGCCAACGCGGGCGTCTTCGGCGGCGCCAGCTTCGTTACCGACTCCCGGCCGGAGTGGGAGCGCACCTTCGCCATCAACTGGCAGGGCGTGTACTTCTGCGCCCGCACGTTCTTGCCGCTGCTGATCGCCAGCGCCGACGGGGTCCTGGTCAACACCGGCAGCGTCGCCGGTTTCTGGCCCACGGCCGGGGCCGGCGCGCCGATCACCGCCTACAGCACGTCGGAGTTCGCCATCAAGGGCTTCTCCGAGGCCCTCGTCGAAGACCTGCGCTCCAACGCGCCGCAGGTCCGGGTCGTCCTGGTCATGCCGGGTGTGGTGAACACCGACATCTACGAGAACTCCCGCCGCGCCCTGGGCCTGGCCGCGTGGGACCAGCTGAGCGACGCCGAGCTGCTCGAGATGCTCCCCGATGACACGCGGGCCGCTCTCATCACGATGGGCCTGCTGGCCGAGGACTTCACCGCTGAAGACCTGCGCCAGGCGATCCCGCGGCTGAAAGCCGAATTCATCGAGGACAAGGGGTTCACCGCGGCGCAGGCGGCGACCATCATCCTGGACGGGGTGCGATCGGGAGCCTGGCGGGTCCTCGTCGGCGCGGAAGCCAGCATGCTCGACGAGCACGTCCGCGCGAACCCCGAGGCCCCCTTCGACTACGACAACTACCCGGAGATGTACGGCCCCCTGATAGCACAAGCCGAAGCGGAAGCGTCAGGAACACCCGACCCGTAACCAAGGGTCGAGCGGCCCGAGATCCAGGGCGGGTGGCAGGCCCATCGCTATCAACTGGAGAACTACGGCGGAGATCGTGCTGTCCAGCCATGTTCGGCTCGGCCCACGGCCAGATTGGACCGGCCATCGACACCGCGACCGCGCTCGGCGACCTGGGCCGGGACCTGGCGATCGTCATCCTCCCACCGCCGCACGACCCCGCCGTGCTCACCCCGCTTGCCGATGCCCTGGCCCAACTGCGCTGACGCCAGAATCCCTCGGCATGGCCGCGGGCTCCTCGCGACCCGGACCGATCGGGCCCGGCTAGAACGACGGGGGCGTGATCGCGGAGATTGCTGTCAGCGGGCCACGACCGGCGTTGCGGAGCCGGTGGGGGATGCTGCCCTGGAAGGTCGCGGCATCGCCAGTCCGCAGGTCGACGACATCATCGCCGAGTTCCAGCGCGCCGCGCCCGGAGATGATCACCAGGCACTCCTCTCCGGGATGGCTGATCGGCTCGGGGGCTGAGGCGTGGCCGGGATCCATGCTGACCTCCATGACCTCCAGCTGGCCCTGCAGCGAAGGCGTCAGCAGCTCGTAGCGCGCCCCGGTCCGCGCCAGCCCGAGGGTCTTGCGCTCGCCGCGGCGGACCACGCTCGCCGCCGCGGTGTCGGCGGGCAGGAAGAACCGGAAGACGGGTACCCCCAGCGCCGCGGCGAGCTTGCGCAGCGTCATCACCGACGGCTGCACGGTGCCCGACTCGATCTGGCTGATCGCCGCGGCGCTGATGCCGACCTGCCGGGCGAGCGAGGCGATCGTCAGCCCCCGCTGCTCGCGCAGCCCACGCAGCGCGCCACCCGGATCGGCGGCATCCCCGGCCTGCGCCGACCCCGGGCCGGACGGGCCGGGCGCAGCGGTCGACGGCACTCTAGCCATAGATCGCCTTCTGGCCGACCTGCAGGCCGAGCAGGAGCATCGCGACCAGCACGCGCATGGCCTCCGGGTAGTCCGGCGTCGTGTACTCGACCGACCGCGGCGCGGTCATGGCGACCCCGGGGATGAGGGCGCATGTCGCCGCGATCGTGGTCGAGTTCCACTCGATCCCGATCGTGTACGGGGGGTCGATCCGGTAGGGACGGAACCGGTCCGTGGGTGGCCACACTGATCGTCGGCGTGCTGGCGGCCATTCTCTGCTTCCAGTCCTCGCTGATAACGGTGGTCACCTTCACCGCCGTGCTGATCATCGTCCTGTACGGGCTGATCGCAGTCTCCGCCCTGGTCAGCCGCGTCCGCCAGAAGCACCTGGACCGGCCGTCGAAGATGCCGCTCTGGCCCGTGCCGCCGGTCATCGCCCTGGCCGGCGTAGTGATCGCTCTGACCAAGCAGAAGGGCTCTGACCTCTGGCTCTGCGCAGGCATTTTCGCGGCCGCGCTGCTGTACTACTTCCTGTTCGTCCGTCCCCGGCCAGGCAAGTACTGGACAGTCTCCGGCGCAGTGCCTGACGTCGAACCCGCGGAAACTGGCGGCACGACGGAGTCATGACGGCGAGCCGCGCGGGATTTCAAGCTCTGTAGTTGTGATAACCGGGTTCTTGCGCCTCTGGCGTGAAACGGTTTGACTTGAAGGGGACCCCCGTCCACTCCGCCGCGTGATCGTGCGCGCGACCGTACACCGAATATACTACAAAGGCCTTTCGAATAAGGGCGAGTGCGTTGTCCATAAGCTCCTCCCGATCTTCGGTGCGCTGCCCTGCCACAACGAATAGGGTGGCGAAGGCGCCGAGACTGAGAGAAAGCGATACCAGCTGTCTCGTGATGACAAGGTGTCCTGGGAGCGTCAAGTAGATATGGACCGATTGGGCTAGATCTTTGGTCTGATTCGCGTTGATCAGGATCAGGCCGATGAGGATCATGCTTGCGGACACCGCTAGGGCAATGGTGATCAGGGAGAACGCCGAGACTGCAACGTAAGCGCAATAGTGGCAAATCCGGAGCTCGCGCCGGGCAGGCTTGACGAGAGGCAAAGGATTGGCACCCAGCTCGATGAGCCCGTGGAACTGCTGCCATTCCGACACGTCATTGACATCATGTCGCTGTGCGCTGGCAACGTTGTCAGTGGCGCGTTGAGAGGGTTGCCCGGCTTCTTGCTTGTACTGCAATTCGTGTTTGATTTCATCCAGCACGATCGCCAGGGTCGCATCCGACTCGTCAATGTCAAAGTCCTTTTCCCAATAGCCCTTGAATCGTATTAGGAAAATTAGGCTGCTGACGAGGAACAGAGTCACCAAGCCAAAAAAACGAGGCGTGAATCCGGTTCCGAGGATCCGCCAGGAATCGCTGGTAACGAACACGACCACCACGGCCGTGATTAGAGGCGGGACAATGCGGATGCTTTTGCTGAGTGCCAGCCAGGCGCTGCTGCCGACCGAGAGAAAGAATCCAGCCACCAGCACGAGCACCAGATGAAAATCATGCCGAGCTTCCGCGCTGAAGGCCTCCAGTTCAGCGGAGGCCTCGGCCACTGCTTCGTCGCCAGCCTGTTCTCGCCACGCCTTCAAGTAGGCCCTCATAAAGGCGATGTGGTCAGAAACAAAAAATGGCACACCTTGCCTAAAGACGTATTTCGCAGCACACTGGAGGTCAGTAAAGAAACGATCCGGTGGCAGGCTTGACCCGCAGCTTGCGGTCGGTGAGCTCGGCGAACCAGCGCTCGACGAGGTTGAGCCAGGAAGAGCTGGCCCGGGTGAAGTACACGGCATCGGCATCGCCACGATCGCCTAGCCAGCTTCCTCGCGCCGGTGGCTGCCGGACAAGTCCTGCAAAGCAGAGCGCTCTAGCGCCGCGGCGTCAACCACCGCCACCATGCAGGGCGTGACAGCTACCAGCGTGGAGGTGCGGGCGCCGCCCTCCAGAGAAGCTCGCTCTCCGAGCAGCGCGCCTGGCCCGTACTCGGCCAGCCGTTCCCCGTCGCGCTCGACCCGGACCACGCCGTCCAGGATCAGATAGACGTCGGTGCCCGGCTGTCCCTGCCGGACGAGGGTCGCGCCAGCCAACAGCCGCTCGATTTTCGGCTTGGCCGCGCCGTGCATCAGCTGCACCGACAGCGTGCGCTCCAGCGCGGTCTCAACCTCCATGACGAGCGCCGAGGAGTCCTCGTCGCCCCATGGGCTGTAACGGCCGAACGACTTGCGGTACCAATCCCGGAAATCGGCCAGGCCCGACTTGCGCGAGAGCTGGCCATCACCGTCGTAGACCCAGTGCCGGGGGAACCGGCTCGCCCCGGTCATCCCGAACTGGGCCTGTCCATCGGCGTGCAGCGTGAGTGAGAGGGTAGTCCACACCGTCGGGGCCTGCCACTGGACAAACGGCCGACGCCGCACCCGCCGGGGCGCGGGCAGCCCGGTCCGGCCGCCTGTCGTCTGGACGAACCGCACCCACCCGTCTCCCTTTTCCGGCTCACGCTGGAGATCGCGGAGATGGACCGCCTGGAAGCAATAGTGCAGCCCGCCCAGGCGGATGGTGGTGGAGCCCATGAGGCCACGGCTATCTTCGCCATAGCCGGAGCCGGTGATCCGGCCCGACTCGTCGACGTCTATCCAGGCCCGAAGAACATTGGCGAAACGGAACCGGTCCGTCCTTCGCAGTTCCTCGACGTCACCGAGTTCGCTGGGCGGCGGATTGTCATAGTGAGTAAATCCGGCATCGAACGCCGCCCGGGATCCCCCGGTGACCGCCTCAGACGGGATCCAGGACAATGATGTGACTCCACTTTCATGTCGCATGGGCTCATCGTCGCTCAGGCTGTGCCGGAGCGCCAGATACTGGCTGGCGTTACGGCTGGGGTCGTAGCGAAAGACCCGCCAGGACGAGAACGTTGCCGAACGGGCAGGAAGCTGCCGGAGATCAGGATGGCGATCGCAACGGGCCCGGGGCGGACGGGTTCAACCGCGGGATCTGATGCGACGCTGCCGGCGGCCTACCTCGGGTGCAGGCGGCTGCTGATGTGGCCGGGCGCGGCGTCGGCAATCGTCGGCTGTGCGGGCACGACCGGGCTGTTGACCTTGGCATCCTCGGCCTGACGCCGCAAACTCGCGAGCGCTTCAAGGTTGTGCTGCAGTGCTGAGCTGATGTCCTTCTCCCGCTCGGCGAGATCGGACCGCGCCTGCGTCATCACCTCAGACATCTTCTCCAGGACGCCGTCCACGGTGTCCGCGCTGAGCGATTTCGCAGTTCCGGCCGGCAGCAGGCTCGCGGCGGCGCCCGACACCGCGGCGATCGCGTTGAGGGTCACCACACCGGCATAGAGCGACGCGCCACCGGATGGTATCGCCAGGGCGGCACCGGCAATCCAGGCCACGGCACTGAGGATCGTCAGATGGGTCCGGTGCTCGGGCTTGCCCTCGCCGCCGCTGCCCTCGATCGCAAGGCGGACATTGTCAGCGAGCTGCAGCATGTTGCCTTGCGCCTGCCGGTACAGGGCCTGCTCGGCCTCCAGCAGTTCGCGCAGCGTCCGCGCGACCGCCCGCTGGTTGCCGGGCACGACGAGCAGCGTGCCGAGGAAGTTCCGCAGGTTCGTGCAGTGCGCCCCGTCCCACTGCGACGCGAGATTGATCTGCGCGCTGGTCGCGAGCCGGAGCGCTTCGCCGTCGCCTAGCCGGCCCTCCACGCTGCGAATGGCGGCTACGTGTCCGGCGAAGACAGCAGGATCGGAGGCGGCCCATTCCTGGAACGCAGGAACGATCCATTCGTAGGAACCCTCGACCTCCTTGTCATAGGAGGCCTTCAGCTCGGACGTGGGTATTCGATCGAGCTGAAGGGGCTTTTCCGGCGGAGGCGGACCGTCGGCGCCATGCCGGGGTCGCTGCTTCTGCCACTGCTCGTAGGCCTCAGCCCACTCACCATACGCCGTATTGACCTTGTCGCCGTAGGCCTGGAACTGGTGATCGATCCAGTCGCCGAACGCTCTCGCATCGTCCTTCTTCTTCGCGATCGCCACGCGCTTGACCGCTTCGGCCTTCGCGGTCAGCTCGGCCAGGTAGCCCGGCGTCGCCGCCGGCGCCGCGGTAACCCCGGCGCCGGCGTTCCGTACATACGGATCGTCCTGAGCAGTTCCGCGCCGCGGCGCCGGCGGCGGGTTCTGCTCCGGGTCCTCGGGGTCGACCTCCCGAGGATCATTTATCTTCCGCCACAGCTCCTGGCCGGCCACGGCACTGGATTTCCTGCCATCAGCATCGGCGCCGGTGTACTCCGCGATCGCCCGGCACACCGCGTCGCCCGCGGCCTCGGTGCGGCGCGCCGACAGGACCAGGACACGCCGGAATTCGCCGCGCACCTTCGCCCAGAGCGCAAAGACCTCGCCGGGTCCGGCCACATCGGCGTTCTTGGCGCCGTCCAGGCCGGCCAGCGCGTCCCGGTAGACCTTAGTGATCCTCGGCAGCTCGACACGGCCGACCTTCCACAGCGTCAGCAAGGCCGTCCCGGTGGCTCCGGCGTTGTCGGCATCAGCCATCATCGTTTCCATCGGCTCCGGCGTCGGTTCAGTCCAGCCGGACTGTGTGCTAACAAAGCAGCGAATAATTATAGATAACTCAGAGCCGAACATGAGGTTGTCCCACCCGGCGGGCGCCGGCTGGGGGGTCAGCAGGAGGTGACGGCGTACAGCCGCCATAGCCCCGGCACGCCCTTCAGTTCCGCCAGGCCATCGCCGTCCAGTTCCGCGTACGCCGCCCCCGGGATGTGCCGGGCGAGGTAGCGCCCGTGCTCGACGAGGACCCCCCTCCGGGACGCCGAACAGCGCCGCGCGCTGCGACCCGGCCGCCCGCGCAACAAACAGCTGCGGGAGGTCCGCGACGTTTCCCATACCTGGCATGGGGCATGCTGGTTGGCTAGCTGTCAGCCGGCCCGGACCCCCAGCCTCCCGGGCCACCGCTTGAAGCGAGGCATGCGGATGAGCGAACAGACCGGCGGAAAGCACGGACCGGCGGAAGACGAGGCCATTAAGCGCCAGGACCGCGCGGACCTGCAGGAGCAGGGCGAGGAGTGGCCCGGACCCGCTTCGCCGGACGACCCGCAGGAGGTCTGGGCCGAAGAGGGCAGGTTCGCCGGGACGCCGACGGACGAGGACTGGCAGGGCATCGAACTGCGCAGCGACCTGGCCCGCCGGCTGCATCGCACTGACTACCCCCTCACCAGGGCACGCCTGCTCGAGATCCTGAACCGGGACCTGGCCGACCAGCGGCTGCTCGACCTGGCGTCGGCCCTGCCGGATGAGGCCAGCTTCGGCACCCTGGCCGAGCTGCTCCAGGCCATGGGCCTGCCCGTCGACCACTAAGGTCGCAGCGACGCCTCCACGTCGAGCACGAGCTGAATGTCGTCGCTGACCACGACGCCGCCGGTGGGCAGGATCGTGTTGGCGGCAATGCCGTAGTCCGAGCGATAGAGCTCACCGGTAGCGGTGAATCCGGCCTTGGTGGCGCCATACGAGTCCGATCCGAAGCCGTTGACTTCGATCCCGAGCTCAACCAGCCTGGTGATGCCCTTGATGGTCAGGTCGCCGGTCATGATCAAGTCGTCGCCGCTGCGGTGCACGCCGGTGGAGTGGAAGGTCATCGTCGGATGGTTGGCGACGTCGAGAAAGTTCTCGCCCTTGACGTCGTTATCACGCGCTTCATTGCCTGTGCCGAGCGACGCGATGTCAACGGTCACCGTAGCCGACGACTCCAGCGGGTTAGCCGCCGTGACGATCTGGCCCTCGAACTTGGTGAAGTTGCCGCGGACCTTGCTGACCATCAGGTGCCTGGCGATGAACCCGATATGCGAGTGCACTGGGTCGATGTCCCAGGTGCCGACGATGTAGCCGGGGATATCGACAGGTTGTTCCGTCATGATTGTCTCCTTCTTCCCAGAGGGAACGGCGGTTACCTCGGAGCGCGCAGTACCGAAGCGGAACCTTCCTGCTCGTATTGAACCGTTGCCCTTGCGAGCGCCGCACCCCACCTGCCTGGCGGCACGCCGGCCACGGATGGGGCGGCGCCCGTAACCGCACCCCGGGATGGGATCCTCGAGCGCGGAACTCCGCCCACCACGGGGATGGTCAGTGAAGCGGCTCGAACCGTGCGGTGAAGTGCCGCAGATGCCTGGGCTGGGACACGATGCGCATCCCGGGGAGGTCGGCGGCCCGGCCGGCTACCCGGGTGAGGACCTCGATGACGTAGTCGATGTGGCTTTGGGTGTAGGTGCGGCGGGGAATGGCCAGGCGGACCAGGTCCATGGCGGCCGGGGTTTCGGTGCCGTCGGGGTGCAGGCCGAACATCACGGTTCCGATCTCGCAGGCGCGCACTCCGCCTTCCTGGTAGAGCGCGCAGGCCAGCGCCTGGCCCGGGTATTGCAGGGGATCCAGGTGGCCCAGCAGGGCGCGCGCATCGATGAAGACCGCGTGGCCGCCGAAGGGGACAACGACCGGGATCCCCGCCGACTCGAGTGCCTCGCCGAGGTAGGCGATGGAGCGCACCCGGTAGCGCAGGTAGTCGTCGTCGATGCATTCGCGCAGTCCCTGGGCGATCGCCTCCAGGTCACGGCCGGCGAGCCCGCCGTAGGTGGGGAAGCCCTCGGTGAGGATTTCCAGGTTGCGGCACTGTTCGGCGAGGCTGTCGTCGTTGAGGGCCAGCCAGCCGCCGATGTTGGCGAGCGGGTCTTTCTTCGCCGACATGGTCATCCCGGCCGCCAGGGCGGCCATTTCCCGGACGATCTCAGCGACGGGGACGCCGGCGTAGCCAGGCTCGCGGGTCTTGATGAACCAGGCGTTCTCCGCAAACCGGCAGGCATCCAGGAACAGCGGCTTGCCGAAGCGGTCACAGACGCGGCGGACCGCCCGGATGTTGGCCAGGCTGACCGGCTGGCCGCCGCCGGAGTTGTTCGTCACGGTCAGCATCACCAGCGGGACCGCATGGGCCTGTTCGCTGAGGAGCCGCTCCAGCGCCGTAACGTCCATGTTGCCCTTAAAGGGGTGGCGCTGGCCCGGCCGGAGCCCCTCCGGGATAGGCAGGTCGAGGGCCTGCGCCCCGGTGAACTCGACGTTGGCCCGGGTGGTGTCGAAGTGGGTGTTGTTCGGGACGACCCGGCCCGGCCCGCCGACCACGGTGAACAGGATTTTCTCGGCCGCCCGGCCCTGATGGGTGGGCAAGACGTGCCGGAACGGGAACAGGTCGGTCACCGCCTCACGGAACCGGTAGAACGAGGGAGCTCCGGCGTAGGCTTCGTTGCCCCGCTGGATGCCGGCCCACTGCTCAGCCGACATCGCCCCAGTCCCCGAGTCGGTAAGCAGGTCGATCAGCACCTCCTCCGCCCGCAACTCGAACAGGTTGTACCCCGCGGCGGCCAGCGCGGCCCCCCGCTCCGCCCGGGTGGTCAGCCGCATCGGCTCCACCGAGTGAATCCGGAACGGCTCAAAGATCGTGCGGAACGGCTCGTCGGTCATCGGCTACCGCCTCCCTCGAGCCGAACGTAGCCCACCAGACTCCGCGAACCCGCAGATCCGCGCTACCTGAACATCCGGCACCCGGTGCCCCTGCAGCACCACCACGGTTCCCGCGACGAAGGCGGCGAAGATCATGCCGGGTTACCGGCTCTCATCGCTGGCGCGGGTGCGCTGACCGGGGGTGCCCAGGGTGTCGTCCAGCCAGTTATAGATCCGGGCCAGGGCCAGACGCTGCGCGCCGACCTGGCAGTGCTCGTCAGCGCCTTCCTCTTCGGTGAATTCCAGGAACGTCTTGGGGCAGGTCAGGTGGTCGAACAGTAGCCTGGCCTGGCCGGCGAAGAACAGGTCGCTGGGGGCGTCGCAGATCAGCGCCGGGCAGGTGATCTTCTCGGCGATCCCGTCGCGCAGGTGGTAGTCCAGTTGCGCGGCGGAGCCCAGGCGCGGGGTAGCCGCCCCGAACACCCACTGGGCTTGCCCGGTCGCCCACCGCATGACCGGGCTGGCCGCGATCCCCCGGGCGAATTCGGCGTCCAGCTCCAGGTCCTCGTCGGCCGCAGCCGCCGCTCCAGATCGGGGACGTCGCCGGCGACGGACCGCACGGTCAGGCCCATGTCGTAGACGCCGTCGACGGCGACCACCGCGGCCAGCCGGGGCTCGAAGGCCGCGGCCCGCGGGGCCAGCAGCCCGCCCATGCTCACGCCCCACAGCGCGATCCGCTCGCTGTCGGCAAGCACAATCGCCTGATCCTCCACACCTGCCTTCCTAGCATCCGCCCGGCACAGATCGCCTCGTCCGGGAGCGCAGGTGAGGTGACCAGTCAGCCCGATGGGTGGTGGCACCAGGTCAGACCCGTGGCGCGTACTGGATCGAGCGGAACGGCCAGTCGCGTTCCAGCCATGCGCGGACCGTGTGGTAAAGCACCGGGTCGAGTTCCGCACGGTCCGCGCGCACCCAGGAACTGACGGCCGCGGGCTGTTCACCCGCGCTGGCGCCGCTCTGGCTTTCGCCGCGCGGCGGGTAGATGTACACGCAGCCGATGACTTCGCCGGTGCCGGTGCTGAGCACGGTGTAGGTGAACCCGCGGCGCTCGGCGAAGTCCAGCGCGTGGCGTTCGAGGTCGCGCAGATTGTCCGCCAGGCTCATCTCGTGTGGCCAGCCCGTCCCGGCGAATCCCGGCGTCACCTGGATGTGGCCGATGCTGGCCGTCCATGCCGCATAGTCCGCGGCGTTGTGCTGGGGGCCGAGCGGTTCCAGCCGGAATTCCCCGGCCGTGAGCCCCTCAGGTACCGCGAAATCCACCGGAACGAAGAACTGATCACTCATCAGGCGATGTTAGCCGGACGGCCATCGCACCCACCGCCCAGCCGCAGCATCTCCCCCGCTGGGCCCCATGGAACGGCGCCGTCCGGGCCACCCGGTGGGGCCATGGGTGCGGGTCGGCGATCACGAGTACCGACAGCGCAGCCAACGAGCACTCCCCCGCGACCCTGCGATGTCGTCACGATGCAGGAGAACTCGCCGCAGCAGCCTGCTTGGCCACCTCCTTGGCGCGCTCCGCGGCGTAGCGCTTGTACTCGTCACGGATCTGGGCGTACACGTTCCGGTCGTACTGCGACGTTGCCGCGGCAAAACCGCTCTCAGCCGTAGCAATCTTTGCTGCTATCTGCTCTAGCGTTAGCGCAGCCATGCCTGCATCATCGCAGCACGGCGGTGATGCCGACCATCACCAGGCAGAGGCTGCGGCCTGGACATGCGTGCCGTCCACCATGACATCCACATGCCGCGGTCAGCCTGATCCGGTACCGCCACAGCGACGGCCGGGCCTACTACGACAAGAGGATCGCCGAGGGCAAGGCCCGCAATGAAGCGCTCCGGGCTCTTAACCGGCAGGTCAGCGACGCCGTCTGCCGCCGCCTCCAAGCTGACCCTGCCACGTGAGTTCTCTGGCAGCGCCTAGGTTCCGTGCTGCCTCGGGAATCCGTTACCGCCCCGCCTAATTTTCCCGTTTCGGGCGCGGGGCCCGAGCTTCTGGATACTGGTGCGCCCACCGGTCGTAGACATAGCTGACGGAGACCTTACTGCTGTCTGGGTCGGCGCCGAATTTCTCGAGGGACCTCGCAAACTCCAGCGCTGCGGCGCCGATCTGATCCGGCTTGTACGCTTTGACGTGCCCGGGCACATCCACCTCGATGGTGACAGTAAGGATCCTCGGTGTATCCATCGGCGTCATCACTCCTGCCTATCAAGCGCCGTTGTGTCGACGAGTCGTCAGCGGACTGCCCGGGACAGCTCGGCGGTGCCGGGTGAGAAGCCCCGGCCCGTTCCCGGGCGAGCTTAGTGTCGTCAGCTGACTGCGGCCGCCGGCGGCGTTGGCGCATCCGCAGGGCGGCGGATGCGGTCGAGGGCGGACACGGCTGATCGTCATGCCCGACGGCTGCGGCTACGGCCCCAGCCGGGGCCGTAGCCGCACGCAGGCGAACCGACGCAGCCTCTGGCCGTTTTAGCGGTGCGCGAACCAGCCGAACCGCCGGGACCGGCCGGACTGCCTGCTGAGCAGATGGTAGGCGAGCAGCAGGACGGCAGCCCCGACGACAGCGGTGACCCATGTGGACAGGTTGAAGAACCCCTGCAGGCTGTGGATGTGGAACAGCTTGGTGGCTACCCAGCCGCCCAGCAGCGCCCCGGCGACCCCGATCAGGCAGGTCAGGATGAGGCCCTGTGAACGCTTGCCGGGGATCAGCATATTGGCGAGCAGGCCTGAGGCCAAGCCAAGAACGATCCATGCGATGATGCCCATAACCGACTCCTTAAGTCAGTGACCAGATGAGGTACGCGGTAGTCGGTAATGCTGGGTAGATCGCGGTGCGAGAGGTATTCTCCCGCGGGTTCTCCCCGTTCTTTGGCCGTAGCGTCTTGCCGACACCCGTGTACGAAAAAACTCCGGGCTCTGCTGCTGCGCCACCGGGAATCTCGCGGAGGTGCAGCTGCCTGGGTCCGGAGCAACACCTTTTATATTACTCTTCTTTTACTGTCACGCATAGGACATTTCGCTGCCAATAACAGGAAGGAGGCCCGACGATGAGAAGAATTACGCCGAGAACGATCAATGTGGGCTCCTAGCAGCCGGGGCCGCCGTCCTGGACGGCGGCAAGGGAATGTTCTTGATGGTCTCTGGGCCAGGTCGCGTTTCTTGCCGCGGTCACCCGCGGGGTCCTGCCGGCCGGCACGCCCGGCCCGGCGGGCTCCTGTCCGTTCCCGCTGCCCGTTGATTCTTCCTTGCCAGCAGCCGCCGCCCGGGCTGCAATGGCAGGAGTGAATCCGCCACCCGGCGCTTTGGAGGTACGCGATGACGCCAGCGGAGATCGGCGCGGTGAGCAGGCTGGGCGGCCACGCGTTTGCCGGGCTGGTGTCCCGGATCGAGCAGGTGCACCGGGCCATCGCCGGCCGCGCCTTCGCCCCGGTCGGGCCAGCGGGTGCCCCGGCCCGGGTTATCCACGACTCCATCACGCGAGGCGTCTACCTCGCGGTCCGGGGTGCCGGTGCAGCGGCAGGGGTGGTGGGCGCGGAGGTGGTGCCGTTTCTTGGTGCCGACGGTCAGCCCGCCGGCCGTGAACCGGGAGGCAACCTGGCGCTAGCTGCGCTGAACGCGGTGGTCGGCGATCAGCTCGGGCCCGACCTGGCCCCGCTGGCCATCCGCATGGCCGTGCGGGCAGATGGATGCGATGTTCACGTGGCTGCGCGGGAGCTGTCGGCCGTCTTCAGCCACCCAACACCCAGGCTGGCGGTCTTTGTCCACGGGCTGGCCGAGACGGAGGACTCGTGGCAACGGCGGGGCGCCGAATCCGAGCCCTACGGACCGCGGCTGCGAGCGGAATTTGGCTATACGCCCGTCTACATCCGCTACAACACCGGACGGCATGTGTCCGATAACGGCCACGAGCTGGCCGGGCTGCTGGATGGCCTGATAGCGGCGTGGCCCGTGCAGGTGGACGAGCTGGTGCTGGTGGGTCACTCCATGGGCGGCCTGGTCATCCGCAGCGCGTGCCACTATGGCCAGCAAGAATCCGCCGCATGGGTGGACCGGGTCCGGCAGGTGTTCTACCTCGGCACGCCGCATCTGGGCGCCCCGCTTGCCCGGGCTGCCGGGTTCGCGGGCTGGGCACTTGGCAAGATAGCCGAAACGAGGCCGTTCGTGACCCTGGTCAACGGCTCGAGCCCGGGCATCAAGGATCTGCGCCATGGCTACCTACTCGCCGATGACTGGGCCGATTGCGACCAGGACAGCTGCGTGCGCGATCACCGGGGTGACACGCCACTTCTACCCGGGGCGAACCACTACACGATCAGCGCCACCGTCACCGCCGATCCCGGGCACCCGCTCGGCGCAGTGGCTGGTGACCTGCTCGTCCAGCCGGCCAGCGCGCACGGCAGGCGCCGCGCTCACCAGCACATCCCCTTTCCGGTGGGCTCACGCCGCGGGCTCGGCGGAATGCATCACTTCGACCTGCTCAACCACCCCGCCGTGTGGGCAGCGATCCGCGACCTACTCGGCAGCACCGCGCACTGACGCCAGGCGCTCGGTATTGGTGAACACCGGGGTGACGGGGCCGAGTGCAGCGGACGGGATCGTGGTGGCCATGGGGCACCTCCGAGCTCGGGCTGAGACCCCGATGCTGGGCCAGCTGAGACCCAGCAAGACGACGAGAACCTCACGGTAAATCGGTCCTAGCAGTTACACCAGGTCACGCCATCCGCCGCGTTGCCCCGTTGGGCCAGGAGCCAAAGGTGGTTGAGAAGCGGCCGAGGGGTCTTTCGGCCCTGCCTTGGGCGCGAAGTTGGGGAGAGCCTGGATTTGGAGGCGTGGGGGCAGGAGGTGCTGTCATGCGAGCAGTCATCGTCTACGAATCGATGTTCGGGAACACCAGGAAGGTGGCGGAGGCCATTGCCGAGGGGCTGGCCGATTGCGCAGAGGTCTCGGTGGTGCCGGTCACTTCGGCCGATGCGCACATCCTCGACGGCGCGGATCTCGTGGTGGTGGGCGGTCCCACCCACGCCCACGGGATGTCCAGACCGAGTACCCGGAAGATGGCCGGGAAGCGGGCGAGGAAGCCGCAGAGCGAGGCTGAGCTGGTACCGGGCGCTGTCAGCGGCCCGGGAGTGCGCGAATGGCTCGCAGCGCTCGGCCGGCTGGAGGTCGCCGGCGCCGCTTTCGATACCCGGCTCCAGGGACTGCCGGCGTTCACTGGCCGGGCGTCGAAGTCCATCCGCCGGCTCCTCGCGCACCACGGGGCGCGCATCGCGGCGTCACCCGAGAGCTTCCTCGTCGAGGGCCTGACCGGGGCCTTGGTGGAGGGCGAACGGGGGCGGGCCCGAACCTGGGGAGAGTGCCTGAGCGGATTGGCTGCCTCCGAGGCGTCGTCGAGGCACCGCCAGGCCTCCTGACGCCGTTCGCCGTCACGAGCGCGACGGTGCGGGAACACCGCGGAGCCGTTAGCGGGCCCGGCGACTGTAGTCGAAGAAGTTGAGGACCCGCTCCGTCAGCTTGTGGCCGGCGGATGAGCCCGCGCTGCCAGCGTCGGCAGGGTTGCTGAGTTGCTCGCCCAGAGCCCTCAACGCCGGAGCAAGCACCGGGCCGGCCATCGGTCTTCCGTGGCCCGGCGCCAGCACGCTCGGCTCCAGCCGGGCCAGTTCAGACACAGACTCGGTTGCCGCGCGCCAGTTCCAGGTGGCAAAGCGCGGTGGCCCGCCGAGAGTGTGCCTTTGCGACAGGGCGTCGCCAAGCGAATTCAGGTTGACGGTTAGGACGGCGTCGCCCGGGATGAGGGCACGGTCTGCCTCCCGAAACAGGGCCAGGTGGCCAGGGGTGTGGCCGGGCGTGGGGAAGACCTGCCAGTCCGGCAGGCCGGGAACCCCTGCGTCCGGGTCGATAGGGCTCAGCCCGTCCTGCCCGGAGGGGAACATCCAGCGCCGCTCGACACCGGCCAAGGCGCCGATGATGCGGCCAGAGGGGGGCAATGGCAGTTCGTCGGGGTGCACGTACACGGTGACGTCCCACATGCGGGCCAGTTCGGAAGCGGAGCCAGCGTGGTCCGGGTGCACGTGCGTCAGCACGATCGCTTGCGGCCGGGCGCCCACCCCGAACAGGGTCTCCGCTGCGCTCCTGATCAACTCGGCCCGGCCCCGCCATGCGGTGTCGACCAAAACCCAGGTTCCGCCCGACTGCACGAAGTAGACGTTCGAGTCTCGCCGTTTCCCAGTGACCAGGCAGTAGACCCCGGTGGCGACGGTCTCTTCGAGCGTGGCGCCGTGCAAGTACCTGTCCACGTCGAATTGACGACCCCCGAGCCAGTCCTTTTGTGATGCTTCCACAAGACCAAAGTCCACCAATGCTGGACGTGCAACCAGGGTCGTTGGTCCTTGTGGTCGCGAAGGCCCTCAAGATGCAGATCATCTCATCGGAGTGGACAACGCTCATATCGCGCTGGCAGTAAGGGCCACACCGATCGGCGGATACGGATCGTGGAGCGGTAACTGGCGCCAACCACGGAGCGTAACCTGGCAGGTGTCCTGCTCCAGCGCTCTGCCGAATAGTGCGCGTCCGGGGCCTTGCTCCTACGAAGTTGATTCCGTGTCGTTCTGTCGCGGCCTCGGGTTCGGTGACAGGCTGGTGCGGATGCTCGCGGACGGGAGGCCGGCGATGGGGGACGTCACGATCTCCACATCCCGGGGCGGGATGCCTGGCTATCTGTCGAGCCCTGGCGGCGGGTGCCCGTGGCCTGGCGTGGTGGTGTTGCACGACGGGTTTGGCATCGGCCGGGCCGTGCGCGAGCAGGCGGACTGGCTGGCCGGTGCCGGGTATCTCGCCGTGTCGGTCGACTTGTGCTTCTGGGGGCGCCCGCCGGTGTGCTTGCTGAGGATGTTCCGTGACCTGCGGGCAGGCCGGGGCCAGACCTTCGAGCAGGTCGACGCGGCGCGGGCCTGGCTGGCGGGCCAGCCCGGCTGTGACGGCCGGCTCGGCGTCATCGGGTTCTGCGCCACCGGCGGTTTCGCCCTGCTGACGGCCGCAGGTCACGGCTTCTCAGTGTCGAGCGTCAACTACG
The DNA here is from genome assembly GCA_963749145.1 of uncultured Actinomycetota bacterium. Classification (GTDB taxonomy): domain Bacteria; phylum Actinomycetota; class Actinomycetes; order Streptosporangiales; family Streptosporangiaceae; genus JASHPR01. The sequence goes on from CAVVLN010000001.1 coordinate 1,350,902, forward strand.
GCCTGGTGCGCAAGGACGCCGCGGACGCGCTGCGCGGGGCATGCCCGATCGTGGCCAGCTTCGGGGCGAAGGACCGGTTCCTGCGGGCCGCGCCGCAGCGGCTCGACCGGGCGCTCGGGACGCTAGGGATCGATCACGACCTCAAGGTGTAGCCGAACGCCGGGCACGCATTCCTCAGCCAGTCCGAGGATGAGCCGGGCAGGATTGCCAGCATCCTGGCGCGGATCACTCACGCCGGGTACCAGGAGGCGTCTGCGCTGGACGCCCGCCGGCGGATCATCGCCTTCTTCGACGCCCACTTGAAGGTGTGACGCGGAAGTTATCCCCTGACGTCGGTTCACGGCGGGACCTTCGGCCCTGGGTGGCTGCCGCCTCGATCGCCATGGTGGAAGGGAGGCGATTGAGATGAGGGGCGCTGCCAGGCGCAGTTCAGTGGTGGCCGCGCCGGGACGGCCGACGAGGGGCCGGCGGAGTTCTGGGCGCGAGCCGCGCGAAATCGCGCCCGGCGTGTTCTGGCTTTCCGCCAGCGGGTCCAATGCCTATTTCGTGCGGTCTGGGTTGTCGTGGGTGCTGATCGATACCTCGTGGCCAAACCGCGGCCAGGTGATCAAGCAGGCCGCGGAGCGCTTGTTCGGGGCAGGCACGCGCCCAGCGGCGATCCTGCTGACGCATACCCACGGCGATCACGCAGGCTCCGCGCTGGAGCTAGCGCGGAGCTGGCAACTTCCGGTGTACGTGCACCCCGGCGAGCTGCGGCTGGCCGCGGGGAAGTACCTGCCAGAGTATGGGGACCCGATTGGCCGGTGGCTGATCGAGCCGCTGATGCGCCTCATGCCCCGGCGTGCGGCCCGGATGGCGGCGAAGGCAAGCATCACCGAGGCGGCGCAGGCCTTCCATCCAGAAACTGGCGTTCCGGGGCTTCCGGACTGGGCGTGCGTCCCCACCCCGGGCCATACCCCGGGACATGTCTGCTTTTTCAGGCCCGGTGATCGGGTCTTGATCACGGGCGATGCGGTGCTGACCCTCAATTTCAATTCCTTGCGGGATCTGCTGCGGTTCAAGCAGCGGGTTTCTGGCCCTCCGTGGATCTCGACCTGGAACTGGCCGACGGCAAAGCAGTCCGTTGCCGCGCTCGCCAGGCTTGATCCACAGGTACTGGCGCCCGGCCACGGAACGCCTATGGCCAACGCGACGGCGGCGAAGTTGCGCGCCCTCGCCGAGAGCCTGAATGCCCGCCCACGGGGCCTCTGGTACCTGCTGCTACCCCGGCACCTGTCGCACTCCTGGCTAGAAGTAGACGTTTCGTGAACCTGGGAAATGTGGAGATCGACGCGGGCAACCTGGACCGCGCCTCGCAGGTGCTGCAGGAAGCGCTGACGCTCCGCCAGGAACAGGGGAACGTGGTGGGAGTCGCCAACGCCGGATATCGGGGAGCTAAACCGCCTGGAATGTGACCAGCGGCCGTCCGCGCGATAATCGGGGGCATGGCCGGAGTCCCTGCGGGGACTATCACGATGCTCTTCAGCGACATCGAGGGGTCAACGGCGCTGCTGAGTCGTCTGGGAGACCGGTACGGGGAGGCCTTGTCGGCGCAGCGCGCCCTGCTGCGCTCGGCGTTCTCTGCTTGCGGCGGCACGGAGATGGGAACCGAAGGCGACAGCTTCTTCGTCGTGTTCGAGTCGGCGACCGAGGCGGTCCGCTGCTGCGTCGCCGCGCAGCGCGCGCTGGCCGGCCACGACTGGCCGGATGGCGCCGTGGTCCGGGTGCGGATGGGCCTGCACTCGGGCGAGCCATCCCGGCACGATGACGAGTACGTCGGGCTGGATGTGTACCGTGCGGCGCGGATCGCAGCGGCCGCGCACGGCGGCCAGGTCGTGCTGTCGGATGCGACGAGACTGCTGGCGGAGTCGCGCCTGCCTGGCGACGTTTCGTTGCGGGATCTGGGCTGGCACCGGCTGAAGGACATCGACGCGCCCGAGCGGATCTACCAGCTGACCGTCGCTGGCCTGCCGGAGCGGTTCCCGCCGCTCAAGAGCCTGGGCGCCCCCACTAGCCTGCCGGTGCCGATGACGAGGCTGGTGGGCCGGGACGCCGAGCTCGCGCAGCTCCGCGATGTGGTCCTGGGTACGGGAGTCCGGCTGGTGACGCTCACCGGCACCGGCGGTGTCGGCAAGACGCGCCTGGCGATCGCCGCGGCGGCGTCCGTGGACGAGGCGTTCGAGCACGGTGTGTATTTCGTCGCGCTGGCGGCTGTCCGCGATGCGGAGGTGGCGTGGAAGACCATCGCCGGCGACCTGGACGCCGGGGGCGACGGCTCGGTCGCCGCGGTTACCGGCTACCTGGCGGACCGGCGGGCCCTGCTGGTGCTGGACAACCTGGAGCAGCTGGATGGCGCGAACGACGTCGTCGCTGAGCTACTCGCCGCGGCGCCGGGGCTGGTGGTGCTGGCCACCTCCCGGCGCCCGCTGCATCTGCTGGGCGAGCATGAGTACCCGCTGCACCCGCTGGAGCTACCCCGTCATGCGGGCGTGCCGGAGGTGACGGCCAGCGGCGCAGCGCGGCTGTTCGTGCAGCAAGCAGCGATGGTTCGGCCGGGCTTCGCCGTGACGGCCGGGAACGCGGCCGACATCGCGGCGATCTGCGGGCGCCTGGATGGGCTGCCGCTGGCGATCGAGCTGGCCGCCTCCCGGGTCAGGCTGCTGGCCCCCAGCGCGCTGCTGGCCCGGCTGGGACACAGCCTGGACCTGGCTGCCGGTTACGCCGCGGGCCCGTCCCGGCAGCAGACCCTGCGCAACACCATCGCCTGGAGTTACGACCTGCTGACTCCCGACCTGGCGGGCGCGTTCCGGCGGATGGGCGTGTTCGCCGGGGGCTGCGACCTTGATGCGCTGGCGGCGGTCGCCGTGGCCGACTCCGGTCCCGGCGCCGGCGCCGATCCTCTCCAGCTGGCCGCCGCGCTGCTGGACCTCAGCCTGATCACGGTGACCGAGGGCGCCGATGGCGAGCCGAGGGCGGGCATGCTCGAGACGATCCGGGAGTACGCCCTCGAGCGCCTCCGGCAGGCCGGTGAACTGGATGAGACCCGGCGCCGGCACGCTGAGCACTATGCGGGGGTCGCCGAGCGTGCGCGGGCACAGATGGGGCGCCCGGCGCACCTGGCGGGCCTGAATCGGCTGGAAGCCGAGCATGACAACCTGCGCGCCGCCTTAGCGTGGTCACTGGATACGGACGCCGCGGGTCCGGGCCGCGACGATCAGCGGGTCCTCGGCTTGCGGCTGGCCCAGACGCTGGGCCTGTTCTGGTACCAGCACGGTCACGGCACCGAAGGGCGGCGATACCTGGAGCGGGCGATTGAGCTGGCCCCCGATGACGCCGGCGAGCCGCTGGCCCGGGCGGCGCACGGGCTGGGGATGCTGCTGCGGCAGCAGGGTGACCTTGAAAGCGCGCTCCGGGTCATGGAGCGCAGCCTGGCCATCTGGCGCGGCCTCGGCAACCGGCCGCAGGAGGCAACGGAGCTCAACAGCCTCGGCATCACGCACCGTCACCGCGGCGACCTGGATACCGCCAGGTCGATGTTCGAAGACAGCCTCACCATCGCCCGCGAGCTAGGGGACGATTCCATGATCGCCGTGCGGCTCGCGAACCTGGGCAATCTGGAGATCGAGGCGGGCAACCTGGATCGCGCCGCGCAGATGCTGCGAGAGGCGCTCGTCCTGTACCAGACGGAGAGTTACCCGCTAGGCGTGGCCAACGCCCAGAAATGGCTGGCGTCGGCGAGCCTGCTCGCCGGACGAGCACCGGAGGCCCGCGACCTGCTGTCCGGCACATTCGACTATGTCGTCAGCTCCGGCGACCCTGAGCTGCTGGCCAACATCCTGGAAGCGTCCGCCTGCATCGCCGCGGAACTCGGCGAGGGCCAGCGGGCTGCCCGCCTGGCAGGCGCCGCAGCCGGCATCCGGGACACGGGGGGCATGCCGATCCCGGAACCCGACGCCGCGCTGCTCGAGCGGTTCCTGGGCCCGGCTCGCGCGAAGGTCCCGCACGAGACCTGGAACGCCGAGCTAGCGGCCGGGCGTGCGCTCACCCAGGAACAGGCAGGCACGCTCCTCGTCTCATCCAGCAGCTGACCGACCCGAGAGCGGCAGGCGGCAATCTCTACCGCATCAAGGTGCCGAGTTGCGGGTCCGGGTTGCGGGAATCATCGATCTCACCTGGGCGTGCATCGACAAGCGGCCCCCCGGTCTCCCCGTGCTGACCCTCGTTCCCCGTCCTCTGTGGGGACACTGCGGGGTCAACCGCGGGGTCGGGATCTTGGAGCGGCGAGGAGAGTCGGTGCCCCGATCCTGAACCGCTTCTCGCCGGGCTAGGGTCATGGCCCCTGCACCAACGGGCCTCGAAGATGTTGTTGTCTACTCGATTCCGCCCGCGGTGTGGGGGACCGCGTTTTGGCGTGTCAGCAAGATGACGCTGCTCACCAGGACGAAGATCAGGAACAGCACGAACCCGATGAGGTCGAGAACGAGCCCGAACGAGGCGATGACGCCGCCGAGGCCGAAGCCCTGGAGGAAGAACAGGATCCCGGCGAGGATCGAAGCCCACCCGAGCCAGCGCGGCAGGACGCCGCTGCCGATCACGAGCAGGCCTGCTGCGAAGGCAAAGAGGCTGCCGAACACGTCCCCGACGCTGTCCAGGGCGTAGGTCAGCAGGTACAGCGTGTAGGGCAAGCCCTGATCGTGGTGGAACCCGAACAACGCGAGTTTCGCGCCGAGCAAGCCGAAGATACCGATGTCGCTGACGGCATGCAGGGCAATAAACAGCGCGCCGCCAGTTAGCACCAGGGAGCCAAGGAACCGCGGCCGATCGGTGTCCCGGCGCAGCAGGTCGTGCAGCTTGGTCAGGTAGATCAGGAACATGGCGGCGTAGACGACGGATAGGTATGCGATCACCAGCAGCTGCCCGCGGTGGTCGTAAAGCGCGTTCGTGATCTTCGCCGCCGAGGCGTTCTGGCTCGCGCCGCCGCCGAGCAGCCCGACCACGGTCTCCGCAATCAGCGCGATGACGTAAAGGATGCCCGCTGCCCAGGCGTACCGCTCCCACGCGCTAGAGGCCCGCGTCGCTGCCACCATGCCATCTTCCCCCGTCCTCCCGTTGCGGGCCATTACCACCCGGCGTTCACCAGGGACCTACCCTCCATGCGAGCGGCGAGGACCTGCGACGGGGCCAGGTGGCGCTCGCCGTTTGACATCACCCCGGCGCTGGTCGGCCGCGAGGTGCTCGTCCCCAAGGTCGGTTTTCGCGGCAAGCTCTTGCAGATCGTATCCCCGGTCCTGTAGGAGTGGGCAGAAGTAGACGAAATGGCCATCGCAAGGATTGGTGGCGGATCAGGGGAGGCTCTATGGGTAAGCGGCTAAAATTAGGCGCGCTCAGCGCAGTCATTGCCGTGGTGGCACTGGCGGTTGGTATAGCTCTTCCCGCTGCAGGTTCAACTGGTCACGCCGCTCAGGACCAGACCATCCGCGTGACCGCCGTCGACACGGAGCTGAAGCTCCTTGACCTTGGTGGCACGGGGTTCTCCCTTGGTAACGAGATCGTGCTCTCCCAAGAGCTGCTGCAGGGCGCAAACCAGGTTGGGCACGCGGGTTCGGTGTGCACGAACGTGTCCGTGGCGCGCCAGGAGGCGCAGTGCATCGCTACGTACTCGTTCCCCGGCGGGCAGATCACCGCCCAGGCGCTGGTTATCCTTGGCTCAACGGCGCCGTATGTTGCGCCCATCACTGGCGGCTCCGGCAAGTATGAGGGTGCGAAGGGTGAGCTACACGTCCAGCTGGTCTCGGCAACCGAGGGGATAGGGATACTGACCTTCCACCTCGAGCACTGACAGGCCCGTTCACCTTTCCCCGCCTGCTTCGTAGGCGCGGCGACCCTGGCGAGTGGCGGCCGGGGGTTCGGCGCAGCCGATCCCTTATGCGGCGTGGAAGGCCTCGAGTGCCTCGCCGGGGGTGTCGTAGTAGGCGCCGGGGCCGAGGGCGGCGCTGATGCCGTAGCGGTCGAGCTGCTCGCGCACCGGGCCGAGGACGGTGCTGACGGCGAAGCGGATGTGTCGTTTGCGGAGGTGTTCGATGACGCGGGTGAGGACCCCCGCCGCGGTGTAGTCGACGTCGCCGATGGCCGCGCAGTCGAGAACCAGCCACCGGAGCGGGGTTCCCTGCGCGGCGAGGGCGGTGACGTCGTCGAGGAGGCGGGAGGCATTGGCGTAGTAGAGGCTGGTGCCGAACCGGTAGACCACCAGTCCTTCCTCGGTGCGCGCGCCGGGCCGGACCGGAGCCGGCTGCCAGTGCCCGGCCGGTGACTTCACCAGCACGCTACTGAGCGGGTTGTAGCTGTGGCGCAGGTGGTCGATGACCGAGGCGACAACGGCAAGCACAATGCCGTCCTCGACTCCAAGGGCCACGACCGCGGCGGCCGTAAGCAGGGCAATGGCGAACTCGCGGCGCCGGCAGGCCAGGATGCGCCGCATCCCGCTGACGTCGATGAGCTCGATGGCGATGAGGAAGACCACCGCCGCCAGGGCGGCGTCCGGCAGGTAGGCGAGCGGCCCGGTGAGCAGGAGCAGGACGATCAGGACCACCACGGCGGTCGTGAGCTGGGCCAGCTGGCTGCGCCCGCCCGCGCCGTCGACCATCTGTGTTTTGGTCGGGCTTCCGTTGACGACGAACGTGCCGGAGAACGCGGCGGCCACGTTGGCGGCGCCTAGGCCGACCAGGTCGGTGTCCTCGCTGAACGGCTCCTCGTACTTCCCGGCGTAGGCGCGCGAGGTGGCCGTGCTCTGGGCGAGGATGACCACGAACATCGACGCCGCGGCGCCGAGCAGGCCGACGGCGTCGTGCAAGCCGAGGGCGGGCAGCCCGAGGTGCGGCAGCCCGCGCGGGACCGGCCCGACTATGGCCACGCCGCGGCCAGCCAGACCCACGGCCCGGCTCACGCCGATCGCGATGATCACCGCGATCAGCGCCCCGGGGACCCTGCGGTTGACCCGGCGGGCGGCCACCACCACCAGGATGACCGCGACTGACACCGCGACGGTTTCGCGGTGGGCGTGCGGGAGCGCGCGCACGGTGTCCAGGAGCTTGGTCACGGTGTTCTTGCCGGTAGTGCTTACCGCGAGCATGTCGGGGAGCTGGCCGGCCGCCACCTGAATACCGACGCCGGTGAGGAATCCGACCAGCACGGTGCGGGAAAGGAAATTCGCCAGGAACCCGAGCCTGGCCAGCCGGGCCAGCAGCAGCATCCCGCCGGCCAGCAGGGCCACCAGGCCGGCCAGCCGGACGTATCGCTCCGACCCAGCTACCGCGAGCCCGGTCAGCGCGGCGGCGAGTATGACGGCGGTGGCGGAATCCGCGCCGACGACGAGATGGCGCGACGAACCGAGGATGGCGAACACCGCCATCGGGAGCAGCAGCGTGTACAGGCCGGTCACCACCGGCATCCCGGCGATCTTCGCGTACCCCAGAACCTCAGGGATGCCCAAGGCGGCCAGCGTCATGCCGGCGAGCACGTCCGCGGGTACCTGCGACCGGTCGATGGGCAGCAGCCCCTGCATCACGCGCACTGCCCGCAGCCATCCCCGCTGATGGCCACCGCGCAACGCCGACACCGTCCCGCCCCCGCCCGTTTCCCTGCGGTTTCGATTCGTTAATCATCCCTCCGCCAGGGGCGCTTCATCGCGTTCACCGCGGCCTCTAGTTTCTGCCCGTCCTGGCCTCGGCCGCGAGGATGCTGCGGGCCTGGGTGGTCGGGAACTGCCTCCAGGTCGGTCCGTGCGAGTCCACAGCGACGGTCAGATGATCTTGGAGTTCATCGGGATGCACGCCAACCCGCAGGCTGACCTGGCGCTTCTGGGTGGGCACCAGTGGGTTCGAACCACCGGCCCCTCGCTTGTAAGGCGCGTCACCCGGGTGGCTGGATGTCGCCGGACGTGGCCTGGCGTGCCGCCCGGCCTCGCCGGTCGTGGCTGGGTGTGGCCTGGTGGCTGCGGTCGTTGGGTCTTGGTTTGGCTCTTTCCTGCACGTCGTCGCCGACACCGGAGGAGGAGCGGCGTGCAAATTAGTGTACAAATCACGGGTATCAGTAGTGTACGCTTCAGGCATGGACGTGACCGTCACGGATCTGCGCGCGCACCTGAGTTCCTGGCTGGAGCGAGCACGCAACGGGCACGACGTCGTGATCACCGATCGCGGGGTTCCGGTGGCCAGGCTTACCGGCCTGGACGCCACAAGCACGCTCGAACGGCTGACCGCCGACGGCGTGATCGGCCGCCCGGCCAGGGCGCAACGGCCACGAGCATCCGGGCGTACCCGGCCACGTGCCCGGCGGCCCCTGGCCGACATCGTCAGCGACCAGCGGCGGTAACAGGTGTCGCTGGTCTACTTCGACTCCAGCGCCTTCGTCAAGCTGCTAGCCGAAGAGGCCGGCAGCGATCTGGCCGCCCAGCTGTGGGACGGATGCGACGCCGCCGTGGCAAGCCGCCTGGCCTACCCGGAGGTCCGCGCAGCGCTAGCCGCGGTCGCGCGGAACCATGACCTGGATGAGGCCGACCTCGACGACAGCGAGCGAGCGTGGGACAGCTACTGGGCGGCCACCCGCCCGGTAGAGCTGACCGCCGCGGTGGAGCGGCACGCCGGCCAGCTCGCGCGGACGTACGCGCTTCGCGGCGCCGACGCTGTCCACCTCGCCAGTGCACTGGCCATCAGCGACCCCGACCTGATTCTCGCCGCCTGGGACCGGCGCCTGCACGCTGGAGCGCAAGCAGCTGGCCTGAACACCGCTCCAGCAGAACTCGACAGCCGGATCCCCGGCGTGCCGCCTGCAGAGTCGGACGCGTCGGCGGATCAGGAGCCTCCGATCGATGATCATGGCTGATAGGAACCCCGCGGTGGCATGATCGGCAGCCGGCGAGGTGTCCCCTCCTCAGACAGACATCCTGTCCGTCCTGTCACAGGAGTTACACCCTTGTTCTGGCTCTGTCGCACTTGTTCTTACTGACCGGAATCTATGGCCGGAGACTTTGCATCCGCTTAGCACCGCGCTCACGGGCACCGAGCCGGCGGCCCAGGCCGGCGGCAGCCGCCAGGCCACGCCGCTCGCCGATTTGCTCAAAACAGTCCCGCGCCGCCGCGAGCGCCGCCGCCGCTGCCGCGATCTCCCCCGACATCTCGCGCAGGCCCGCGAGCAGCATGTACTGCCAGCCAACGCTGGGGGTCGCGCGCAGCGCCAGCGCCCGCTCGATCAGGCCGATGGCCTGCCCCGGACGGCCAGTGAGGACTTCGGCCACAGCCAGGTTGTTCAAGGCGCCAGCGTGGCCGGGAAGATCTCCAGACCGGTCCAGCATGCGGCATGCTTCACGACCGAGCGCGCGCGCCCGCTGGCCGTCACCGAGTGCCGCCTCCGCGAGCACGACGCCGGTCAGTGCGATGGCGGTGCCGCGCTGGTCGGGGATTTCCGCCCGCAGGTCTGCGGCCGACCGGAAGCATTCCCTGGCAGCAGCGGGATCGCCGCGGCTGCGGAGCAGGTGCCCGCGTTGCGCCAGGATGTGTGCCTGGCCCGTACGGTCCCCCAGCGATTCGAACATCCGCAGGGCCCGGTCAAGCATCACCCCCGCCTCGTCGAAACGTCCGCCCATCCGGGCCGCCAGTGCCTGGGTGGCGAGGATGTAGCCGTGGCTCTGCGCCGCGCCAACCCGCAGGCCGACCAGCATGGTCTCCTCGAAGACGGGGAACATCAGGTCATCGATGGAATCAACCGACCAGGCCGGGGTGCACACCGTAAAGAAGGGCGGTGCGTCGGGTGGCACCCGGCCCAGAGCACTCAGCGAGTTGTCGAGCAGGGCCTGCGCCGCGGAAGTTTCACCGCGGAATAGCGCCATCAGAGCCCGCAGGTGCTCGTGCGAAGCCCGCACGCTGGCAACGCCCCGGGCCGCGGTGTCCGCCTCGCTGGCGAGCCGGGCCGCGTCATCCCCCTCGCCTGCCATCCAGGCGAGCAACGACTGCTGGTGAAGCGACTCGGCCATCGAGCCGGGATCGCCGAGGTCGCGCCCGAGGGCCGCGATCTCGGCGCCGATGGCGGGGCCACGCCACGGCCGGCCCAGCCGGACCTCCAACACGGCGGTCGCGAATAGCCCCCGGGCACGCAGCGCCGATGGCGCTGGGCAGGCTTCCAGCGCTTGAGCCAGCCATCGCAGTCCCTCGGCATGAAGCCCGCGCGCCATCCACGAGCGCCACATCGCAACCGCCATCACGAGCGCACGGTCTGGCATCTCACGCAAAGACGTCGACAGTGCTGCCCGCAGGTTGCCGCCTTCGACCGCGAACCACGGGCTCGGCTCACCAACCACGCCACCGCCAAGGTCAGGGTCAAGAGACTTTGCCCGGCTGGCGTACCACAGGGCATGCCGGCGCTGGTGGCTGGCCAGCTCCCCCGACGAGGCAAGACAGCCGGCCGCGTACTCCCGGATGACCTCGAGCAGCCGGAAACGGGCCCGGTCGCCGCCCGTCTCCACGGTAACCAGAGACTTGTCCACCAGCCGTGACACCACCACGGCGACCGGTTCGGACAACCCGCCCGCACATACCTGCTCAGCCGCGTCGAGGGCGAACCCTCCAGCGAATACCGACAGCCGGCGAAACACCGCACGCTCATCATCCGCCAGCAGGTCATGGCTCCAATCCAGCGTCGCAGCCAACGTAGCCTGCCGGTCCGGCACGCCATGGATCCGCACAGCCAGCGTGGCCAGCGCGTCATCCAGCCGGGCAGCCAGCTCCGCGGCCGCCAGATGCGCAACCCTGGAAGCGGCCAGCTCAAGCGCCAGCGGCATGCCGTCGAGGCGGAGACAGATGCGTGCGACCGGCAGGGCAGTCGCAGAGTCGAGCCGGAACGCTGGTGATGCGTTTCCCGCGCGCTCGAGAAACAGCTGCACAGACTCCAGGCGGGCCAGTCGTGCCGGGTCGGCGGGAAGCCGCAGGTCCGGCAGCTCGAGGGACGGGACCCGCCAGACCACCTCGCCCGGCAGGCGCAAAGGCTCGCGGCTGGTGGCCAGCACAGCCACGTCGGCACAGCGCTCGAGCAACGCTATGGCGAATTCTGCACAGGCCCCGAGCAGATGCTCGCAGTTGTCGAGCAGCACTACCATTCTCCGGTCGGCAAGCTGCTTCACAACGGCCGCCGCGGTGGGCCGGGCGCCGGTCAACGCCAGGCCAAGAGATGCCGCGGCAGCTGCCGGTATCAGCCGCCCGTCCCGGACCCCCGACAGGTCAACGAGCCACACGCCGTCGGGGACCGTGCCGGCGTTCGCCAGCCGCCGCGCGACCTCGATCGCCAGCCGGGTCTTGCCGGCGCCGCCGGGCCCGCTCAATGTCAGCAGCCGTGTGCGGCCGGCGAGGGCGAGCAACTCGGCGATCTCCCGCCGGCGCCCGATGAAGCTAGTCACCGCAGCCGGGAGATTGCAGACCACTGCCGGGCCAGCAGAACTCTGCCCAGACAGAATCCGCCGGTAAAGACTCCGCGTCGCCGCCTCCGGAGCCGCCGCATACTCCTCGTCCAGCAGCCGGCACAGGCGCTCGTAGACGTCGAGCGCATCCCACCGGCGCCCGGCCCGGTCCAGCGCCTCCATGAGCACCCGGTGCAGCGGTTCATCGTGCGGGCGGTCTGCGACCAAAGGCTCAAGCAGAGCGACCGCCTCTTCCGGGCTTCGGCGTTCCAGCAGGGCACGGGCCAGCCCAGCCGCCAGCGCCTCATGCAAAGCCGCCAGCCGTTCACGATGAGGTACCGCCCAATCGGCGTAGCGGTCCTCCGGCAAAAGCTCACCGGCGTAGAGCTTCAGGGCCGCCCCATAATCCTCCACTTGCGCAGCCGCCACGAGCCAGGAACCGCGCGGCTTCCGACACGAACTGTCCCCGGTCACTCAAGATGAGGACGTAGGCGTCATTGCTGGTGGGGCTAGTCACACAGCCAAGGCAAAAAACAACAGGTCCAGATCGGCTACCGCTCGCTAAGCCGCCCGCCCGTCAGGTTGTTCAGAGGTGTCCTAGGCCGCGACGGCCCGCCGGGGAGGAACCGCGCCACCGCCGGGCAGAAGCTCTCCGGTGTCTTCGAACAACACCACGCCGTTGCACAGCAGGCTCCAGCCCTGTTCTGGGTGAGCGGCCACGGTGCGGGCGGCGTCGCGGTCGGCGGCGGTGGCTGCCGGACACCGGGGAAGGTGACGGCACGCCGCGGTCCGGATGCTGGCTGAGCAGGCTCCCGGCGGCCTCTGCCCACCTGCTGAACCAACCATCATGTCCTCCCCTGTCCATGCCCCGGCGGCGGCGGCGCAGGGTGCCCAGCTCAGACCGCAGGAACACCCCGGACCCCGCGCCACGGCCCTTGCCATCCGCCGGCGACGTCCCGCGCGCAGCAGCAGCGCTACCCACCTAGTCGGACACGCGAGGGGCCCGAAAGATACACACGCCAGCGGCCTTCATGCACCATCCGCTCGTAGCCGCACAGGGCGCGCCGGGCCGGGCGGAGATCTGGCCACCACGGCCGCGTCGTTCGCACGCGGCAGATAGAACCCACGTCCGGAATGCCTCGATGATGTCAGTTCCGCGTGGCCCTGCCCGAGATCGGTCGCCGAAACTACTTCTTGAGAGAATACTCTTGGAGTATTCTCTCAGGTATGAGTGTTCCGCTGACGCTGCTGGGCTTGCTCGAGCGGGGGCCAAGCCACGGATACGACCTGAAACGGGACTACGACGCGTACTTCGGCCGGGGCAGGCCGCTGCGCTACAGCCAGGTGTACGCGACCTTGGCCCGGCTGGCCCGGGACGGGAAGGCGGTCGCCGGGCCCGTCGAGCAGGGGGCCGGGCCCGAACGCCGCCGGTATCTCATCACCGAGGCGGGGATCGCGGAGGTGGAGCGGTGGCTGGCCGAGCCGGCCCCGGAGCCGGACCTGACCAGCGAGCTGTTCGCCAAGGTGGTGCTCGCCCTGATGCTCGGCCGGGCGGCCGACAGCTACTTGGACATCCAGCGGGCGGCGCACCTGCAGCGGATGCGTGAGCTCACCGAACTCAAACGGGCCGGCGAGCCCCTCGACGTGCTGCTCGCCGACCACGCCATCTACCGTCTGGAGGCTGACCTGCGATGGATCGACCACGCCGCGGCCCGGCTGGACCTGCTCTCGCGAGCGGTGCGCCGGTGACCGCGAACCTCCCCGCCACTGCGGAACCCAAGACCGGGAACATCGTCGAGGCGCGGGACCTGGTGAAGTCGTTCGGCGAAACGCCGGCCCTGCGCGGCGCCTCGCTGGGCGTCCGGCGGGGCGAGATCGTCGCGGTCATGGGGCCGAGTGGCTCGGGCAAGTCCACGTTGCTGCACTGCCTGGCGGGCATCCTGGTCCCCGACGAGGGTGAGGTCTGGTTCGGCGGGCAGCGGCTGGACGCCCTCAGCGACGACCAGCGCAGCGCGCTGCGCCGGGACCGGTTCGGGTTCGTGTTCCAGTCCGGTCAGCTGGTCCCCGAGCTGACCGCCGAAGAGAACGTCGCTCTGCCCCTGCTGCTGTCCGGCACCCGCCGCGGCCCGGCGAGGACCGCGGCCAGGGACTGGTTCGGCACGCTGGGCCTGGACGGGCTCGAACGCCGCAGGTCCGGCGAGCTGTCCGGCGGGCAGGCCCAGCGCGTCGCGCTGGCCCGCGGCCTGGTTGCCGGGCCTGAGGTGCTGTTCGCCGACGAGCCGACCGGGTCGCTGGACTCGGTGTCGGGGGAACTGGTGATGGACCTGCTCACCGCCGCCGCCCGCGAGCACGGCACCACGGTCATCCTGGTCACCCACGACGCCCGGGTCGCCGCCTACGCCGACCGCGAGGTCGTCGTCCGCGACGGCAAGGTCGGCACGCTGACCGGGGCCAAGCCGTGACCGGGCTCGGGCTGCGGCTGGTGGTCAGCGGCGGCCGCGAGGCGCTTACCCGGCTGATCGTCCTGGTCGTCGCGGTCGGCCTCGGCGTCGGCCTGCTGCTGACCGCAGTGGCCGCGACCAGCGCGGTCACCACCTGGAACAACAGCCACGCATGGTTCTGGACCGGCAACGTGTGGGTGCCCCCCGGTCCGGCGACGGGCGTCGCCCCGCTGTGGTGGCACCCCGGCAGCGACACCTTCGACGGGCAGACGATCAACCGATTCGACGTGGCCGCCACCGGCACCTCGTCGCCCGTGCCGCCGGGCATCCCCCGGGACCCTGGACCGGGCCAGTACTACGCCTCCCCCGCGCTAGCCGCGCTGCTGCGGTCCACCCCGGCGGACCAGCTCGCCGACCGCTACCCCGGCCACCTGGCCGGCACGATCGGCGACGCCGCCCTGCCGTCGCCGGACTCGCTGGTCATCATCGTCGGCCGCACCCCGGCGCAGCTGGCGCACACCCCGAATAGCGTGCCGGTGACGTCGATTTCCACGACGATACCGGGGAGCCACTTCATCAACCCGGTCGAGCCCAACCCCCGAGGCCTGACCTACACGCCGCCCAACGCAAGCGCCCCGAAGAGCGCCACCGACCTTATCCTGTCCGTCGTGGCGCTGGCCATCCTGGCCCCGGTCCTTATCTTCATCGCCACCGCGACCCGGCTGTCGGCCGCCCGCCGTGAAGAGCGGTTCGCGGCGATGCGCCTGGTCGGCGCGACCCGCAAGCAAGTCTCCCTGCTCGCCGCCACCGAATCGACCGTGGCCGGAACCCTCGGGATGGCCGCCGGGTTCGGGATCTTCTTCCTGCTGCGCACCCCGGTCGCGGGCATCCCGTTCTTCCGCCAGCCGTTCTTCCCCAGCGAACTGACGCTCAGTGTGCCGGACATCCTCGCGGTCGCGATCGGCGTGCCCGTCTTCGCCGCCATAGCGGCCCGGCTGGCGCTGCACCGGGTCAACATCTCCCCGCTCGGCGTCGCCCGCCGGGCCACGCCGCAGCCGCCGCGGGCCTGGCGGGTGGTGCCGCTGCTGGCCGGCCTGGCCGAACTCGGCTTCTGGGCCGTGCGCGGCCACCCGGCCTCCATAAGCGGACAGGTCCAGGCGTTCGTGTCCAGCTTCGCGCTCATCATCGTGGGCCTGTTCATCGCGGGTCCGTGGCTCACCATGGCCGCGGCCAGGGCCATGGCCCGGTGGACCAGCCGCCCCGGCACGCTGATCGCCGCCCGCCGCCTCGCCGATGACCCGAGGGCCGCCTTCCGCGCCGTCAGCGGCCTGGTCCTCGCACTGTTCATCACCACCGTGGCCGTGGTCGCCATCACCACGCAGGCCGCCAAGAACCCCACCCGGTGGAGCAGCGCCGCCGAGGCGAACGTGCTGACCAGCCAGGTATCGGCATCCAACCAGGCGGCCGGCAGAATTGGCCCCGGGGCGAGTCAGAGTCAGAGCACGGCAGCCCCGGGGCCGGCCGCGCCCGCCGCGCCGCTGGCGGCGCGGCTGCGCGGGATCCCCGGCGTCCAGGGGGTGCTCGTGGTCCGCGCGGACCCACGGCTGACCATCCGTGCGGCATTTCACAACCTCGGCGCCAATCTCGGCAGCACCGGTCCGGTTCCGGCCGGCGTGGTCTCGTGCGCGCAGCTCGCGACCGTTCCCGCCCTGGGCCGCTGCCCGGCCGGGGCCACGGCGGCGGCGTTCCCTTCAGACGGGTTCAACGGCCCCCTGTTCGGCACCGACGCCACCACGATCACCTGGCCAGCCGCGAACGTCCCGGCCGCGCGGCTGGACACCCTCGGCGTGGACGCCATCGACGTGGCGACGAACGCCACCACGCCGGCGGTCGAACAGGCAAGGACGCTACTAGAGAAGGCACACGCATACCCCGCCGCCAGCACGCCGTCCACCATCAGCGACCTCGTCGCGCAGGACAATTCCAAGGACACCGACTACCAGCAGCTCGCCAACGTGGTGATCCTGATCAGCCTGCCGATCGCCGGCTGCACGCTGGCCGCGGGCATCGCGGCCGGGCTCGCTGACCGCAAGCGGCCGTTCAGCCTGCTGCGCCTCACCGGCGCCCGGCTGGCCACGCTGCGCCGCGTCGTCGCGCTGGAAAGCGCCGTCCCGCTGCTCGCCGTCGCCGCCGTCGCGATCGGCACCGGGTTCGGCGCCGCCGCGATGTACGCCTCCGACGCGCTGGGGCACCCGATGGTGGCACCCGGTGCCGCGTATTACCTCATCACCGCCGGCGGGATCCTGGTGGCCCTCGGCATCATCGCAGCCACCTTCCCGCTGCTGGCACGCATCACCGGACCCGAAGTCGCCAGAAACGAATGAACCCGCCGGGCACCGGTTCTGCATCGTTCCGGCCACCACCGGTCAGGCTTGCAGGAAGGCCAGGACGGCGAGGACGCGGCAACTACGCCACGATGGTCAGCCCGCACGGCGCCGCCGCGGTGAACGGTGCCCTGGGCATGTTCGGGAACACCAGTCTGCTGATCATCCGGAACAGCACCATCAGCGGCAACACCGCAACCGCTGCCAGCACGACAGCGGAGGTGCCCCGTTCCATATCCCTCCGCCCTGCGCTTCGCCGGAAGGCCCGGTGGCTGTCCCCGTGTTCTGGCCGATGTGGGTCGGCCAGCATCCAGGGCGCCGGAATCTTCAACGACGGCCTCCTCAACCTGATCGACGACGACCTTCACCGGTCCGCCGGTGCAGCTCACCCTTCAGGGCACGGCCGTAATCCGCAACTCGCTGATCGGGAGCCCCGGCTTCACGGTGCAAGGCGGAGGCCTGTACACGAGGTCACCGGCCACCATCACCCTCAGGCACTCGCTGATCGCGCACAACATCCCCGACCAGTGCTTCGGCTGCTGAGACCGCGGCGACAAAGGCGCGAGCTGCCATCAAGCCGTCGCCGGAGCAGGTCCCCGCGACCCGCCGACCCGTGTTGCACGGCGCCAGTGAGCCGACCGAATCCCCTCCGAGCGGGGCAAGCCCGGGCGGTTCGCCACAGCCGGGAATAGCTGCGGACGCCACGGCGCTATATATACAAAACTAGCAGTTCAGTTTGACCAGGGACCGAACCTGCCGTGAGCATCGCGACGGCACGCGCGCATGGCCAGTGCGATGAGCGGTCGTTCCTGCTACAGCGGGCGCAGCCGGCCATGGCGTCCCGGTCCCTGTCCATGACACAGAGTCCATCACCCAGAAGGGAGGTGAGACACGTGAACTCATATCTCGTCAGCCAGCTCGCCCGGGAACGGCAATGCGACATGCTGGCGCAAGCCGGGCAGCAGCGCCTGGCGCGGCTAGCGCCGGCATCGCCGCGTGCCGAACGGCGCAGGGCACTGCGGCTGCGCTCGGAACTGGAGCAATGACATCGCGACCGTCAGCCGGCCACGCGCCCATCTCGTGCATGGCCGGACCGCGCCAGTGACCGTCCGCCCTCGCCGGCGGAGGCATGCCCTGCCATGCCGGCTACTCAGCGCCGACGACCTTGAAGTCAGGGTTGACGAAGACGTGGTGCGGCCAGTTGACGCCGATGTAGTGGACGTTGTACTCGCCGTTGCTCAGCTTCACCACACGGTCGACGATCCCCCCCGGGTAGGCGCTCAGCGCAGCTTCGGTGGCCTTATTCGCTGCCGTTCCGCTGATGATCGTCCCCGACCCCTGAGTCCAGTTCGCCGGGATCTGACCGACCTGCTTGGACGTGGTCGGTGCACCGCGCTGGAATGGGATCACCTTTGCCGCCGGCGACGTCGCAGATCCTCCGCCGCCAGCTGGTTGCACGATGACCTGCGTGGCCGTGATGGTCGTATTGTTGACCGTCCCGAGTACGAGGACGGGTTCGCCGGTTGTAATGGCGCTCGCCGAGGCCGGGCCCGCCTGCTGCTGGTATGTCGTGGCGGACGCCTCGTCGACGGTCACCTTCTGACCCGCTGATGTCGTCATGGTGAATTTCGACGTGGACACGCTGCCGACCGTGCCGGATGCTCCCCCTGAGGCCGGCCCGGACCGGGCGTTGGATCCCCCGCCGCCGGATCCGGGACCGCCAGCGGGGTTGGTGCTGGCAGCGGCTGGGCTGCTGCTGGAGGTTGCGCTGACGATTCCGTAGGAACCGCCCGCGACCGCGATGGCCGCGACGCCGACAATGATGGACCTGGTGAGTTTGCGGGAAAACATTTGCTGAGCTCTTTTCCTCGGTCTGTAGATCTGAGAATGGCAGCCGACCCTGGAATTGCAATGGAAGTAACCCGGACGGTCGCCGAGAAGTTGCCCGGCACAAGCTGAGGCTTAGCTCTGGGGCTTAGCTGAGATTCAGGACTACAGCGGAAGCTCCGCCATCCCGGCCGGGTACTCGGGAGCTTCGGGGATGGCCCGGGCAACATGGGGTGCACAGGGCTGGAACGTTAGGAGACTTGACGGAGGACTGATGGAATACCGCCTGCTCGGCAGCAGTGGCTGTGCGGTGTCTGCGCTCGCGCTCGGTACGCTGACCTTCGGCAATGAGACGGACCAGGCAGCGTCGTTCGCCCAGCTCGACCGGTTCACCGAGGCCGGGGGAAACCTGGTGGACAGCGCTGACGTGTACGCGGACGGCCGCGCCGAGGAGATCATCGGGCGCTGGCTGGCCGCCGGGCCGGGCCGGCGTGAGCTTGTCGTGCTGGCCACCAAGGGCGGTTCCCCACCGATGAGAGCCCGAACGGGCACGGGCTGTCCCGTCGGCATCTGTCGCTGGCTCTGGACGCGTCGCTGCGCCGGCTGACCGTGGAGACCATCGACTTGTACCAGGTGCACGGCTGGGACCCGCTGACCCGTCTGGAGGAGACGCTGCGCTTCCTGGATGATGCGGTGCGCGCCGGGAAGATCAACTACATCGGGCTGTCCAACTTCACCGGCTGGCAGCTGCAGAAGGCAGTGGATATCGCGGAGTTCCGCGGGCTTTCCGCCCCGGTGTCCGTGCAGCCGCAGTACAACCTGCTGGCCCGCGCGGTCGAATGGGAGATCGTGCCCGCCTGCCAGGCCGCCGGGCTCGGCATGCTCGCCTGGTCCCCGCTGGCCAGCGGGTGGCTCACCGGGAAGTACCGGCGGGGCCAGCCACCCCCGGCCGGCACCCGCGTGGTGGAGAACGCCGACGAGGGGATGCGGATCTGGAACCAGCGCGGCCAGTCCGGGCAGACCTGGCGGGTGCTGGACGCGGTGCGCAAGGTGGCCGGGGGCCGCGGCGAGTCTCTTGCTCAGGTAGCCATCGCGTGGCTGATGGCCCGGCCCGCCGTATCATCGGTGATCCTCGGCGCCCGGAGCACAGACCAGCTGACCGGCAACATGGCCGCGGCCGAGCTGAAGCTCACGCCGGAGGAGACCCAGCTGCTGGATGAGGCGAGCGAGCCGCCCACCCCGGACTACCCCTACGGTGAGCCCGGCCAGTCCCAGCGCAGCCGCCGCATCCAGGGAGGGAGATTCTGAGCGCCTGGCCGTGACGGGTCGTGCGAGGCAGCCGGCGTAGTTAACTGCTGGGCCGTCCTCACCACCACTTATGGTCGAAGGCGCGGTCGGTGCCGTTGGTCTGGTCGAGCGCCCCCTTCGCTCTAGGCACTCGACGGTGAGCTCGCTGCCGGGAACCAGCGGGTGTCGCGCCCGCCGAGGTCGGCTCTGCGCCCAGCTCCGTCGGCGCGGGGTGGATCCGCGACTGCGCTCCCTGTGGCCTGGAGCCGCTCGAACACCAGCCGCACTGCCATCGAGCCCTCCCCGATTGCGGTCGCCGCCCGCTTGACTGACCCGCTGCGGACGTCGCCGACGGCGAAGATCCCCGGCCGGCTGGTTTCCAGGAACAGCGGCATCTGGCCGGTGTCGTCGAGCTGGGCTTCCGGGATGCTAGTGCCGGTAAGCAGGAACCCCCGGTTGTCTTCGGCGAGCTGGCCCGCCAGCCACCCGGTAGCGGGCTGTGCGCCGATAAACACGAACAGGCCCCGGACGGCCAGAGCTGACGTCCGCTGGCCGCTGTTGTCGAGCAGCTGCACGCCTTCGAGCTGATCCTTGCCGAGCAGTGCGGTGACCTGCGTCCGGGGGTGACGGTAATGCGGGGGTCCCGCTCGATCTGGTCGATGAGGTAACGGGACATGGACGTGTCCAGCGTCTGGCCCCGGATGATGATGTGGACCTCGGCGCTGCTACGGCTCAGCTCCTCCCCGGACAGGCCCGCCGGGAAGCCCAGCAGGTTCTCGATCCGGGACGATGTTCCCGCCTGGCCGCCCAGCGCAGTGTCCTCGGCCAGGATCGTGGCCATCCCTTCGGACGCGCCGTACACCGCGGCCGCCAGGCCGCCGGGACCCGCTCCCACCACCAGCAGATCGCACGCGCCGGGCAGGTCGGTGTCGCTTGCACCGGACATGCCCAGCGCGTCGAGCAGCTCGTGGCTGCTCGGGTTCCTCAGCAGCGGCCCCCCCGGCACGACAACGATCGGCAGGTCGGTGACGGGCACGTCCAGGTCGCGGAGCATTGCCTCGGCTTCCGGTGATCCTTCGAGCTCCAGCCACCTGGACGGCAGCCGGTTGCGCGCGAGGACCTCCAGCAGCCGCCGGGTACCGGTATCAAACCGGGATCCGATCAAGGTCAGGCCGGAGCGCAGTCCCGTCAGGATCGAATGCCGCAGCAAGAATGTCCGCAGGATCAGCTCGCTGAGACCCAGCTCCTGCGCCATGAGCACCCGCACCTGCAGGACGGGAACGCGCAGCACGCGCCCGGCCGTGCTCGCCACCGCGCTCAGGTACGCACGCTGCCCGGTCAGCAGGCCGATTTCGCCGAGGAACTGCGACGGACCGTACGTCGCGACAACCGCCTGGCCCGGCTGGCCGAACCGCTCGATGATCCGGACCTGACCTGCCAACAGCACGATCAGGTCATAACTCACGTCCCCGTCGGCAAACAGCACCTCGCCGGCGGCAACGTCATGCTCGCTGCCGTACCTGCGCAGCACCTCAAGCTGCGCCGCGTCCAGGACCGGGCCACGCCCGGCCTGGGTCTGCTGAGCAGAACCCCCGGCGTTCCCGGCGGCGGAGCGCGGAGGAGATCCAGGTCCGTCATTGCCCTCAAGGCCGCTCGCACGCTGCGCCATCGCGTTCAGCCACCTCCTCACAAGCGGAACTCCCGCCGGCCTTGGCCCGCGGGAGCCGCTGTGTCAACCGGATACGCGCGCCCCGGCCGTTCGCGACGGCGAGGCCGCATGAGCCAGACGCCGCGCGATCACCGCGCCCAGGCCCCGCGAGTGGGCCGTCGCCAAAGCCGCACGACCATGTGCCACCAGCATGAGGCGATCATCTCACTATGCGGGCGCGATCGAGATCGTCCGGCCGACGCGCACTGACCGGCTGCGCGATACGTGGTCTCGCCATTGTGGTGGCCGCAGCCCGACGCTGATCGTCAGCCCGACACGGCCGCGGAGCGCGGCGGCATAGGCTCGAAGCGTCAAGCGGTCCCGACCGTGAGCCGGGCCATCTGCAGATCCCGGACATGGAGGCTGAGATGGCGCGAGTTCTGTACACGGCGGAGGCAACGGTCACGGGCGGCCGCCAAAGCGGTCACGGGCGCACGAATGACGGGGCCTTGGATGTACAGCTCCGCTCGCCGAAGGAGATGGGCGGCGAGGGCGGTGGCACCAACCCCGAGCAGCTGTTCGCTGTGGGTTATGCGGCCTGCTTCGAGAGTGCTCTGGGCGTGGTGGGCCGTCGTGAGCGCGCCGAGGTGGGTGATGTCTCGATCGACAGCCGGGTGAGCCTGCTTCCCACCGCGGAGCGTGGTTTCATCCTCGCCGTGGAACTCGACGTAAAGCTGCCGCAGATCCAGGATCGCGAGCAGGCGACGCGGATCGTCGCAGCCGCACATGAGGTGTGCCCGTATTCCAATGCCACCCGCGGCAACATCGACGTCACGCTGACCGCCAACGGTCACGCCGTCGGCTGATCGCAGGAAGATCACCAAGCCGCGGCAGGCAGTCGGCAGGCCCTCGTCCCGGCGTTGTCCGGCCGGACGGGCTTGCCTAGACTCAGCGGTGGCAGGCCAGGTGCCGGACCAGGCGATGCGGAAGGGCTGCTGAGGGTGCAGACTGACGGCCGCGTGATCTTGATGGTGAACGGGCACGAGCATGGCTTGCTGCTGGATAACCGGACGACGCTGCTGGACGCGCTGCGCGAGCATCTGGACCTGACCGGCACCAAGAAGGGCTGCGACCACGGCCAGTGCGGCGCCTGCACGGTACTGCTGGACGGCCGCCGGGCGAACTCGTGCCTGGTCCTAGCCGTGGCGGCGCAGCAGTATGAGGTCACCACGATCGAGGGACTGGCCGGACCGGACGGACTGTCGCCGCTGCAGCAGGCGTTCGTCGACCACGACGGGCTCCAGTGCGGGTATTGCACGCCCGGCCAGATCACCTCGGCGACCGCGATGCTGGCCGAGGCCGAGGCCGGCTGGCCTAGCGCGGTCACCGCGGATCTCGGGCCGGGCAAGTTCGACCTGGATGCCGCCGAGATCCGCGAGCGGATGAGCGGCAACCTGTGCCGGTGTGCGGCGTATGTCAATATCGTCGCCGCCATCGAGGAGTGGGCGAGGCGATGAACGCTGGTACCAGCGGGTGAGCCGGTGAGGGAATTCGGTTACGAGCGGCCGTCCCGGGTGGAGGCCGCGGTGGCGGCTGCCGGGGCGAGGGCGGGCTCCCGGTATCTGGGCGGCGGCACGAACCTGGTGGACCTGATGAAGCTCGGCGTGGAGAGTCCCAGTCTGCTGGTGGATGTGACGGGACTGCCCCTGGACCGGATCGAGCCCGTCGCCGGTGGCGGCCTGCTGATCGGCGCGACGGTCCGCAACAGCGATCTGGCCGCCGACCCGGCCGTACGCAGGCAATACCCGGTGCTGGCCCAGGCCGTGCTGGCCGGCGCCTCCGGGCAGCTGCGCAACATGGCCACCGTCGGCGGGAACCTGATGCAGCGCACCCGGTGCGCGTACTTCGCCGATGTCACCAAGCCGTGCAACAAGCGAGCGCCCGGTACCGGCTGCCCGGCCCTGGCCGGTGAGCACCACAACCATGCCATCCTCGGAGCCTCGCGGCACTGCGTCGCCACGCACCCGTCTGACATGGCGGTCGCGCTGGTGGCACTCGACGCCGTCGTGCATGTGCAGGGCAGCGGCGCGTCCACGGTCGGGATCGAGGATTTCTACCGGCTGCCGGGCGAGCGGCCGGACCGGGATAACTCGCTGGTGCCGGGAACGCTGATTACCGGCGTGGAGCTGCCGCCCCTGGCGGCCGCCGCGAACTCCCGCTACCGTAAGGCCCGCGAGCGGGCGTCGTACGCGTTCGCGATCGGTTCGGTCGCGGCCGTGCTGGAGGTACGCGCGGGCGTGATCACCGCTGTCCGGCTCGGGCTGGGCGCCGTCGCGCCCGTGCCGTGGCGTGCTCACCGTGCCGAGGCGGCGCTGCTCGGCGGGCCGGCCACCGAGGAGGCGTTCGCGGCAGCGGCGGCGGCCGAGCTCGCCGCCGCGAAGCCGCTGCGCGACAACGGCTACAAGGTCCGGCTGCTGACCAACATGATCACCCAGGTGCTGGCCGGGCTGGCCGACGGGATCAGCCGATGAGGACGGCCCCGGCGGCTATCGGCGCACCGGTCAGCCGGGTGGAGGGCGCGGCCAAGGTCACCGGCGCGGCCCGGTACGCCGGCGAGATCCCGCTGGAGCAGATGGCGTATGGCTGGGCCGCGCAGGCCAGCATCGCCCGGGGGCAGATCGACTCTGTCGACGCCGCGGCCGCGCTGGCCATGCCCGGCGTTATCGGCGTGCTCACCTACGCGAACGCGCCGCGGCTGCTTGCGGCAGGCGACGGCGAGCTGCTCGTGCTGCAAGACAACAGAGTCCACTACCGCGGCCAGGTCGTCGCCCTGGTCGTAGCCGGCAGGCTGGAGCAGGCGCGTGCCGCGGCCGAGGCCCTGCCGGTGAGCTACGCCGCCGAGCCGCACGACGTGACCTTGCGGGCCGATCACCCGGGCATGTACGCGCCGGGCCACGTCAACCCGGGTTACGTCACCGACACCGCCACCGGCGATGTGGAGGCGGCCCTGGCCGGAGCCGCGGCAATGGTGGACGAGACCTACTCGACCCCGGCCGAGCACAACAACCCGATGGAGCCGCACGCCGCGATCGCGCGCTGGGATGACGACAGCCTCACCGTGTGGGACTCCAATCAGGGGCCAACGCGGGTTCGCCAGGCGCTGGCGACGCTGTTCGGGCTAGAAGCCAGCGCCGTGCGGGTGATTACCGAGCATGTCGGCGGCGGCTTCGGCGCGAAAGGCACCACCCGCCCGCACACGGTCCTGGCGGCCATGGCCGCCAGGAGGTTCGGCCGGCCCGTGCGGGTGACATTCAGCAGACAGCAGCAGTTCTGCCTGGTGGGCTACCGCACGCCGACCATTCAGCAGGTGCGGCTGGGCGCGGACGCCGACGGCCGTATGGTAGCCCTCGATCACCTCGCCTACTCTCAGACGTCGACCGTCGTGGAGTTCGCCGAGCAGACCGCCGTGATCTCGCGGGTGATGTATGCCTCGCCGAGCCTGCGCACGCGGCACCGGCTGGTCGCCCTGGACGTGCCCACCCCCCGGTGGATGCGGGCGCCGGGCGAGTGCCCCGGCTCGTTCGCGCTCGAATGCGCGATGGACGAGCTAGCGGATGCGTGCGGCATCGACCCGATCGAGCTGCGGGCCCGCAACGAGCCTGCGGTCGAGCCGGAAGGCGGCCGCCAGTTCAGCAGCCGCCACCTGTTGGACTGCCTGGCCGAGGGCGCGCGGCGGTTCGGCTGGGCCGGCCGGGATCCCCGGCCTGGCGTCCGCCGGGACGGGCGGTGGCTGGCCGGCACCGGTGTCGCGTGCTCGACCTACCCGGCCCGCAGCATGGCGTCGACGGCGACCGCCTCAGCGCTGCCGGACGGCAGCTACGAGATCGCGATCGCCGCTGCCGACATCGGCCAGGGCGCACGCACCGCCATCACCCAGGTCGCGGCCGACGAGCTAGGCACCGACATCACCCGGGTACGTGCCCGCATCGGCGACTCCGACTACGGGCCCGCGATGATCGCGGGCGGGTCGATGGGGATGGCCTCATGGAGCTGGGCGGTCGCCGCAGCCTGCCGGCAGCTGCGCGCACAGCTGCCCGCGTCGATGCGACCTGCCGAGACCATATCGGTCCGGGCGGACACCACGCCCGACGTCGCCGCACTACCCGACCTGCTGCGGCACTCCTTCGGTGCCCAGTTCGCCGAGGTGCGCGTCGACGTCGACACCGGCGAGATCAGGGTCCCCCGCATGCTCGGCGTGTTCGCCGCCGGCCGGATCCTGAACCCGAAGACGGCGCGCTCGCAGCTCATCGGCGGGATGACGATGGGCCTGTCGATGGCGCTGCACGAGGAATCGATCATGGATGCGCAGTTCGGCGATTACGTCAATCACGACTTCGCCGGCTACCACATCGCCGCGCACGCCGACATCGGCGCGATCGAGGCACACTGGATCGAGGAGTCCGACGGCCAGCTGAATCCCCTGGGGGTCAAGGGACTCGGCGAGATCGGTATCGTGGGCTCGGCCGCGGCCATCGCCAACGCCGTCTGGCACGCCACCGGCCGCCGGCAGCGGTACATCCCCCTTCTCCCGGCCAGGATCCTGAGCTGACCTCGGGACCGGCTCGCGCGTCACCGCCCGCGACGCCAGATCAGCAGAACTCAAGTGCGCCGCGGGCCGCGGACCGCTCGCTCACGGCTGCTGGCGGGCTCCGCCAACCGAGGGCAGACGCGGGTGTTGCTCGCTGGCCGGCGCAGCGTCCGTGGCCGTTTCCCGGCGCGGCGAACTGTGGTGCCGCGTCTTAGTCGCTGGAGCGTTCTTCGTTGATGATCAGTGTTCTCCAGCCGTCTGGCATGGGATAGCTGCGATCGGCGGGCCCGGGGACATCAGCGGCTCGTTCCTGCAGCATCTGGTAGAGGGCCGTCTGTGCTGCAGTCATCGCGCTGTGGGTCCTGTTGGCGTCTGCATGGTTCCGCCACAGAGCCGGGTCGCAGGTGTTTACCATCGCCGTGATGCGGATCTCGTCGGTATCCCGGCCACAGTGCTGGTCGAGGGCTGCGGCCAGGCGGCGTGCTTGGTCGACCGGGCGCTGTACCAGGCTTTCGTACTCGACAAAGATCCTGGCAGGGACTTCTTCTGTCTCTCGCAGGACCGAGAGGATCATGTACTGCCAGCGCAGCAGGTTGCAGGTCAGCGAGGTTGGCCGCTGACCGTTGAGCCGGGCGAACTGCTGCCACGATGTCGCGACATCGAGCGGGTTTCTGACGGTGATCACATACAGCGGGTCGTCCCAGATCTGGCGCCAGAACGGCAGGAAATGGCAGAGAGCGGGGTCTTTCCAGATCCAGGGCTGGCCGGGCCGCTCCATCTGGCCGACAAGAGCCTGTGCCGACGATCGAAGCTGCGGATCGTCAGCTTTAGCAGCGACGCGCCGGGGAAAGGACTCTTCCCACCAGGTCACTCCGTCACGGAAGTCGCCGATGATCTCCAGGAGATCCCACAGCGGCCCGTACTCCCACCGGCCGTGCGGATTCAGCTCATCGGGTGCCGGAAGGTCGTCAGTGTTGCCTGCGTAAGCACCCCAGGTCGCGATCATTTCAGCCCAGGCGGACGTGCCGCTTCGCTCAGGTCCAAGCACAATGATTGGGCGGCCAGGACGACTCACCTTCAGAGAATGCCAACAGTCCTACATGCCAGGCACCCGAATATCGGGAGCATCACGCGGAGGCGTTCTGCGGCGCAGCAACTTCCGCCGGGCGGTCAAGTGGTACGAAGCGGTCGCCGCGATCGGCGCTCCCGGCCTGCACTTTCATGATCTGCGTCATACCGGCAACTGGTTAGAAGCTGCACGTGCGCCCCGCGACGCTCAGATGATCCTCGGGCACGCGCACATCTCGACCACGATGCAGATCTATACACACGTGGACGAAGAAGCCCGAGACGATGCCCTCACCGAGCTTGACAAGCTGCTCGGCGGCGGCCGGTGACCCGGCTACTGTGGTCAACCCTAGTGGTCAGCCGCCACTTTCAAGATCGCCCAGGAAGCGTTCGGGCTGGTCAGGTCTTCACGTTTGGGGTTGACCTGGCCGTTTGTGGCGTGATCGGGGTGCCGCCCACGGGTTAAGCGGGCCGTGCCCACGGTGTTATGGGCTGGCTTGCCCGGTTTCCCAAAATGTCGGACCCAAACGTGAACATGGACCCTGGTGAAACGTGAAGACCTCCTGGTGGGCGCAACTGGGTTCGAACCAGTGACCCCTCGCTCGGTGGCCACCTGGCGGGCTGGTCCGGTCTGCCGGAGTTGGCCGGTGACGATGATGGCGAGGTCGTCGCCGATGCTGAGTGCTTCGTCGCGGTCGTGGGTGACGTGTATGGCGGGGATGTCGAGTTCGACGAGGAGTTGCTGCAGGAAGACGCGCATGTCTTCGCGGGTGGGCTGGTCGAGGACGGAGAGGGGTTCATCGAGCAGCAGGAGGCGGGGCTTGATGGCCATGGCGCGGGCGAGGGCGACGCGCTGACTTCGCCGCCGCTGAGCGAGCGGGTGACCTGGAGGCCAGGTGCGTGATGCCGAGGCGGTGCAGCAGCGGCCCGGCCTCGGCGGGGGCCTGGCGGGTGGCGCGGGGCCCGAAGGCGACGTGCTCGGCGACTGTTAGGTGGGGGAACAGGGCTGCGTCCTGGAAGACCAGGCCGATGCCGCGTCTCTCGGGCGGAAGGACGGTGAGGTCGGTTCCGGCCAGGCGGATCTGGCCGGAGTGCCGGGGGCGCAGGCGGGCGATGCTTTCCAGGAGCATGGTCTTGCCGGCGCCGGACGGGCCGAATGCGTCAGGTCCAGAGGTTGGTGCGCCGGTCCTCAATGCGCTTTGCCTTGTGCGTGGCCCGCGGCAGGGTTCCCGGCGGAAGCACGCTGACGTCGGCGCTAACCCCCGTCAGCGCCCTCAGCCGCCGACCGAATCGTTCAGCGAGGTCGTCATCGTCAGCCTCGCTGAAGCCGTGCCTGCGCTCCAATTCCACGGTCAGCCGGTCGAGGTGATCGACCCGGTCCACGACCAGGCGATACTCCCCCGTATGGTCGCGATCGCCCCGCACGAGCGCTTCGACGTCGCTTGGGAAGATGTTGACCCCTTTGATGATGACCATGTCGTCCAGACGCCCATGGGTGCCGCGCATACGGATCGACGTCCGTCCGCAGCGGCAAGGCACGGAGGTGAATGAGACGATGTCGCCGGTGCGGAACCGGATCATCGGCCGCGCCGACTTGCGCAAGGTGGTCAGAACCAGCTCTCCGCGCTCGCCCTCGGCAACTGGATCACCCGTGGCGGGGTCGAGAACCTCTACCAGAATGTGGTCCTCGGCCCAGTGCAGCCCGTCCTTCTCCTCACACATGCCGGCACAAGAGCCGAAGATGTCCGACAGCCCGTAGTAGTCGTAGACAGACGCTCCCCACAGATCCTCGATCCGGGTCCGCGTCTCGGGGATCGAGCCACCGGGTTCGCCGGCGACAAAAATCCGCCGCACCGCGAGGTCTCGCCGGGGATCGACACCCTCCTTGCTAGCGGTCTCGCCCAGGTACCAGGCGTAGGACGGCGTAGTCCACATGGCCGTCGCCTGGAACTGCCCGAGGATCAGCAGCAGGCGCTCGGACGGCAGGGTACCTGCGTGAATGCTCAGGGCGCCGAGCTTCTGCGCGCCCAGTACGCAAGGACCGCCGACGAACAACGAGAAGTTCAGGCAGTGGCAGTAGCGATCCGCTGGCCGCAACCCCGATGACCAGAACTGACGTGCCTCGTAATCGATCCAGTCATCGAAATCGAGAGCAGTGAACGGGGAGGCCGTCGGCACCCCTGTTGATCCGCTCGATGCCGAGATATAGACGACGTCGCGCTCCGGGACGGCAACAAGGTCGCCGAACGGCGGAACGGCGAGCTGCCGCTCGCGCACCACCTGCTTGTCGATGAACGGGAACCGCCGCAGATCGTCGAGGCTGCTGACCTGATCGGGATGCACGCCAGCGGCATCGAACGAGGCCCGGTAATAAGGGGAGCGATGATAGGCGTGCTGCAGGTGTTTCTTCAGCAGATCGAGCTTCAGGGCCTCCCAGTCCGCGCGGGTCTGAGTCTCGAGGGCTTCCTCCCAGTACGGTGGGTCACCGGCGAGCGTGCTCTTCGGGTGCACTGTCATCAGCGGTTTCCTTCAGGTGAACGAAAGCAGGCAACAGTCCGCGTCTGTGCGCCCACGTCGGGCAGTTCAGCGGCAGCGCCGCACCTTGCACGCGCCCAGCCTCACACGGGCCTTTTTCATCCGTCCCAGGCAACGCCACGCCGGGCGTTGAGAAGGTGTGCGCTGGCAATCTCGCTCTAGAAGCGTGACACCGGAGCCGGGTAAAGTCAATCAAGCCTACCGATTTAATCGGTTGCTCGACCGCATGCCGTGGGCATCAGGAGTGACACCGTCCGACGATGGTGGCCTGTACCGCTCCAGAACTCGACACAGAGGCTGTGACACGCGGTTTGGCGATCTTCCACCGCGATCCGGCTACCCGCACCAGCTGGGCCAGCGACACCGGACCGGGGCGTGCGCATGGCGACGGGCCTGCTCTGCAATGGCGGGCAGCCCAGAACGACTTCGCACGGGAGCGCCGCCGAGGCGGCACGCCAAGACATGCGCCAAGGATCATGAAGAGGCGATGACTCACTGCCTGCTGTAGCTACCGGTACCCCGAGGACCATTCCGGAGTCCTCGCAGGTCAACCCGCATCTGTGCGTGGGCGCAGCTGGGATCGAACCAGTGACTGTGCGTGCCGAAAACGTCGTCCGGGTCATGCGACCAGGCGATATTCGTTGACGAGGCCACCGACGCGAGTGTGTCTTCGGACGTGGTGCTGCTCAAGATCGACGGGTTCGGGCAGCGGCTTCAGCGGCGCGGCACCGTGCAGCGAGCGGTGAGGCCGGTGCTGGTTATGGTGGCTCTCGTACTCGCGCAGGATCCGCCGCAGATGGTGTTGGTTCCACACGAGGGTGCGGTCCAGGAGCTCGCGGCGGCATCCCCCGATCCAGCGTTCGGTGATCGCGTTCATGCGGGGCGTCCGCACGTTGCACAGCACGGTCCTGATCCCGGCGCCCACCAGGACCGCGTCGAAGATGTCGGTGAAGTTCGATCCCCGGTCGCGGATCATGAATTTCATTCGCTCTGCCTGTCCGCCAAGGTCCATAAGCAGGTTGCGGGCCTGCTGGGCGGTCCATTCCCCGGTCGGGTGCAGGGTGACGCCGAGGATGCGGATGCGCCGGGTCGCGTGCTCGATCACGGCCAGGACGTGAGCCTGGGTGCCGTCGAGCAGGTTGACGGTGAAGAAGTCGCATGCCAAGGTCGCCTCGGCCTGGGAGCGCAGGAACTGCGGCCAGGTTGGCCCGGTCCGTCGCGGCGCGGGGCCGATGCCGTGGGCCTTGAGGATCTCCCACACGGTCGACGCCGCGACGTTGACTCCCAGGCCGGCCAGTTCCCCCTGATCCGGCGGTAGCCCCATTCGGGGTTCTCCCGGGCCAGCCGCAGGACCAGGGCCTTGACGGTCCGGCGGGTGGCCGCGGCCGGTCCTGCCGCGCATCGACCGCGCCGCCCAGCGGCGCCGGACGATGTCACGGTGCCAGCGCACGATCGTGTCCGGGGTGACCAGCAGCCGCAACCCGTGGCAGCGGGCTTTCGGTATCACGCCGAGCAGTGCCGCCAGCAGGGCCCGGTCCGCCCAGTTCAGCTTCGGACGGCGCGGCTGCCGCCGCTGCAAGACCGCGAGCTGGTGGCGCAGGATGAGGATCTCGGCGGTCTTCCACATCTCCTCACGCCGGGACAGCCGCAGCCACGCGGCTAGTCGCGTAGTCAGGAGGAACGCGAACCGCAGGCACATGACCGGTGATCATCACTGGCAGTGCACCGAGCGAGCAACTCTGCTGGTCAGAGGCGTGGATGCGATTCTCGGCACGCACACCGCCGGGCGAACCATGGCGCCGAAGCAGACATCAAGGAAATCCGCCTCAGCTCTTGACAACAAAAGCAAAGAGGGCTCGCTCTGATCGAGGCAGGTTGCTGCAGTCTCATCGCAGGGACTTTCCTGGTTGAGGGCTAGGCGGCGTCGAGGAGCCGAACGGGAGGGCTGTCCAGGTAGGCGCGAGCCATCGCATATCGGCGTTCGATGTGGCCTAGCGCGATGTTCCAGGTATGGCACAAGAGTCCTCGGATGCACTCTCCGCACGATCGGCTCTTCCCCCGGCAGCACGCGTGATCATGGTCTACGTGGATGAGCTGCCGAGCACACAGGGCTTCAGCCGTACCCCTGTCATTAGCTGACATGGGCTTCACCCACCTTGGCCCGTCAGAGCCTGGACACGGACTCGAAAATCCGTGGGCGCAGGTGGGTTCGAACCACCGGCCCCTCGCTTGTAAGGATTGTCACCGCCGCTCCCTCGCCTGCCCTTACGCTCGTCAGCGCAGGTCAGCGACAGCAGGACGCGCACAGCCGAGCAGCTGAAAGCGACGGCGAGCAGACCGGGCTCCCATCCGCGGATCAGCAGCGCCGTGGCTCCCATGCCGTCCGTGCTCGCTGGAGCGGCGCGCGGGTCGTGACCGGACCTGTGGTGCTGGTCGCCGATAGCCAGCGCAGCCGACTCGAGATCGGCCTGGTCGACACCGAGGCGTAGCCAAGCGGCGGCGCCGCGACATCGCCGGCGACGGCCGGATCGTGCTCGGCACCTACCGTGCCCGACGTCAGAAGCCGGGAGAGCACCTGTCGCGTGCATGCCGGGCGGTCACACGCTGTCGACACGCGACAGTTTGGTGATCATGGTGCTTCCAGAACTGCCCGGTTACCACAATCAAGCCGGAAGAGCCGGCATCGCGGAGAGTGAACATTCATCGGGACGCACAACCGGACTATCAGCGCATAACGCCGATTCGCGCGTCCGTGCGGGTAGTGAGATAGTCGTCCTTCGGTGCGCTCGCGAACCGGCGACCGGCGTAGCTAGCCTGTCACACCGAGGGGAACCGCATGGCCGATTCTGACCGCCGAAGCACGTTGCTGGATTCTTACGAGAACGCTGCGGTGATCGTGTCAGGAATAGTTGCTGACGAGCTCGGCCACCCGACACCGTGCCCCAAATACGACGTGGCCGGACTGATCGACCACCTCGTCGAAGCGGGCCACCGGGCGGCCGCTCTCGGCCGCGGGCAGGCACCCCCGCCCGGAGACGAGTCCCCTCACGTGGAGCTCTCCGACGCGCCCGGTCAGCTACGTAGCGCTGCGGAACAGGCGGCACAAGCATGGGGCGACAATTCCAGCTTGTCGTTGAGGTACACAATGCCGTGGGGCGAGGAGTACACGGGAGCCACCCTGGTGGACATGTACCTGGCAGAGCTGGCCGCACACGCCTGGGACTTGGCCCGGGCCACCGGACAGATCGACAAGTTGGATCCTTCCCTCGCCTTGCCGGCACTCGAGGGGGCACGGGCCATGATCAAACCTCAGTACCGCAACATGGTCGAGCCTGGAGCCCCTTTCGGGGCGGAGGTCTACCCAGCTCCCGGTGCTGACGACTGGGAACGCCTCGCTGCCTTCATGGGACGCGACCCACGGACAACGCTCGGTCTATCAGGGGCGAGCGGGGCGCCGGGCCTTCGATCGACGTGGCGTCTTGAGCCTGGGTACTAGCCGGAGGTAGCGATGGGTCACTCCCGAACGCCCACGCAGAACACCGCTGGCGACGGGTTCCCGGCCGATCCGATCGACGGATCTCGTGCGCAGACCATCGGCAGCCTGGTCACCCAGCGTGACTTGGACTTCGAGCTGCTGCCTGGGACCAAAGCCTCTTCCCTGAGCAACTAACGGCCCTGTCGCTGGCTGCCCGGTCGCTTGACCATCAGTACCCAGAGTCGAGTTCGCGCCCGCCAGCGCGGTGGCCGAGCAGGAGGAGCAGACAATGCCTGGAATCGTTGTGGGCGTGGATTCGGCTCACTCAACTCCGAGCGCGCACTTGGCTGGGCAAGAAAAGCGACAGCGACTCAGCGTGCCCCGCTCACCGTCCTGGCAGTACACGAGGTAATGAGGAGCTACTGGACCGGCCAACCGGTGCATGACCAGCACCTCGGGCTGACTACCGCACGGCGCCGGTCATGACCGGCTCGCCATCGGCCCCGGTCCAGCCTCCCGACGAAAATGTTCCCGCAGAGGCGGATCTCGCCGGTAGCCAGGCTGGGCGTCACGCTGCGCAGAGCGGGCAAGAACGGACCAAGAAGCCGCGCCGGCGGCGCATCCGCAGGAGTATCGTCGGCGTGCTCGTCGCGCTTTCGTGCCTGCTGGTGCTGCTGTCCGCCACGGTGGTGTGGTCGCACCGGACCGTGCTCAACACCGATACGTTCGTCGGCACGGTCGGGCCCGTGTTCAAGAATCCGGTAGTGACCTCCGCCGTCGCCGTGCGAGCCACGGACGAGCTATTCACCGAGCTCAATCTGCAGGCCCGGCTGCGTGCTGCGCTGCCGCCCAAGGCCAGTTTCGCGGCCGTCCCGATCACCAATGCCACCAAGGGCTTCGTCGCGGGTGAGCTGGCGAAGGTGCTGGCCTCGCCCCAGTTCCAGGCCATCTGGACCGGGACGCTGACCGTTACGCACCGGCAGCTGGTGGCGGTATTGCGCGGCCAGAACACGGCGGCTGTTTCCACCTCGGGCGGCTACATCGTCCTGCACACGATCCCGCTCATCAACCAGGCCCTGGGGAAGGTGTCGGGCCTGGCCTCTGACTTGACCGGCAAGCACGTGACCCTGCCCACCATCACCAGCGCCGAAGTGCCGCAGCAGCAGGTGGCCAAGCTGTCCAAGGCTCTGGGAGTCTCGCTGCCCGCCAACTTCGGCGAGATCACCCTGGTCCGGTCCAGCGACCTGGCCACCGTGCGGCGCGGGGTGAAGGCCTTCGACGGGCTGGCCCTGATCCTGCCCCTGGTCACGATCGCGCTGATCGCCGTCTGCTTGTGGTTGTCGGTGAACCGGCGGCGGACCGTGCTCCAGCTGGCGGTGGGCGTATCGCTGCTGATGATCGTGGAGCGGCGCGCCGTCCTGCACGAGCAAAGCGTGCTGGCCAGCGCCGCGCACAACCCCCAGCTCGCCTCGATCGTTCTGGGGGATCTGCTGCACGGGTTCTTCGTCCTCACCGCCTGGGTCCTGGGCGTGGCCCTGGCCGTCCTGGTCATCGCCCTGCTGGCCGGGCCGTACCGATGGGCAGCGGCTCTCCGCTCATCGGTGCAGCGGACCTGGCGTAGCATCGGGGGGGCCCGGGGCGGTGACCGCCGGGGCGCGCTCAGCTGGATAGGTTCTCACGCGGCCGGGTTCCAGCTGGCAGGCGCCGTGGCCGCCGGGATCCTGCTGCTGATCGTCAGCGTGTCCTGGCTCAGCTTCCTGATCATCGGCGTGCTGCTCGCCGCCTACGAGGTCTTCCTCCAGCGGATCAAGCCTCCCCCGCCCGATGAAGCACCGCGCGCCTCCGGGCCCGACGGCCAGGAGGGCCTCCCCTCTCGCATCGGCGGAACCTAGACAAACGTCATCGAATTCCCCGGCCAGTTGAACGGGCGCGGCCATCCGGAGTGCGTGCCCGCCGGGGTGGTCAGCCGGTACTGCTGGTTATAGCGGCTGTTCGCGAATCGCAGCCACAGCCCCGGCCGCATGAGGATCTCTATTACAGCGCCGCGATGCCCTTACCGATGAGGACCACGGCGAAGACCAGGAACAAAACGGCCATGACCGTCGCATTGTTCTGGCTGAGCCAGGCCTTCCAGCTGTCGAGGATGGGTTGCGCCTTGGCCCCGAGGGCCAGCATCACGGCCAGCGGGGCGGCCACCCCGAGGACGGCTATGACGACGTAGACCACGACAGCCACGACCTGGTGCCCGGCTGGAAGGCTCGCCGACGCGATCGTCACGGCGGCGGCCAGGCCCACGATGAGGTTCTTGGGGTTAGCGGCACCGATCACGGCGCCGACGGCCAGGGACTTCGCCGGGGCGAAGCTGGCGATCCCGTCCATCCACTTGGGCGTCGGCGCGTCCTCGCCTTGCTTCGGGCGGCTGCGGAAGCTGCGTACCGAGGCGGCCAGCAGCAGCAGCCCCAGCACCAGTTCGACGATGCCCGCCCCCTTCGACGGCCCGGACCCCACGGACAGGTTGAGCCCACCGGCGACAGCCACCAGGATCCCCAGGATGCCGCCGACGCCGAGGATGAACCCGCCCAGGTACGCTCCCGCGTTGGGCACCGGTTTCTTCGTGAAGAGCAGCAGGATCTCGGCGATGATCGGTATCGGCGAGATGGTCACGGCGATGGCCAGCGGCAAGATCGCCCCAAGTGTCCCGTTCATCAGTGTCGCCTTTCTGCGTGCGCGCCGCTGCCTCGGATCACCGGCCCGCCAGTACGGCGCCATGCTCGTCCGGCCCTGGCCCGCAACTGTCCTCAGGTACCAGGGTGATCGTCAGCAGGCCCTTGCCCGGCGCGGCTCGCCGAGGAATCCGGAGTAAGCGACCGACTGTCAACGATCCGCAACGCGGACACGATCATCGTCATGGACGGCGGCCGCATCGTCGAGCAAGGCGATCACACCGACCTGCTCCACCGCCACGGCTTCTACTACACCCTCTACAACAGCCAATTCACCGAGGCCCTCGCCGAAGCAAGCTAAGCCCGCGGCCGTCTCAATGTGCGCGGGCATGGCGGGTGTTGAGCGGAGCACGGTCCAGCCGCCCATGGACGAGACAGACACCGTGCTGGCCCGCCGCCTGCAGGAGTACCTGGCCTGGCGCAACGCCAGTCGAGGCAGGTTGCGGCGGTCTCGCCGCAGGGGCCTTTCCTGGTTGACGCTAGGCGGCGGCGAGGAGCCGGACGGGAGGGCTGTCCAGGTAGGTGCGAGCCATCGCATATCGGCGCTCGATGTGGCCTAGCGCGATGTTGCAGGTATGGCACAGGAGTCCCCGGATGCACTCTCCGCACGATCGGTTCTTCCCCCGGCAGCACGCGTGATCGTGGTCCACGTGGATGAGCTGCCCTTCCTCAAACGGCTCGTGGCACATCGCGCAGGCGTAGTTCTGCACCGCCAGAATGAGGTCGAATTGTTCCTGGGTGAGTCCATAACTCGACATTCGGTACTTCCGGTTGGATTTCTTGCGGGACTCCTGTGACTCGCGATGCGGGTGGGCGCGCGAGTACTCCCTCTGGCGCTCCATGACCTCGGCTGTTTTGCACGATCCGCCGTGGGCCGGCGTGCGCGCACACATCGTCCGCTTTCGCGGCATCCACTTACCGCACAGATCCTGCCCCACACGCCCAGGGTAGATTCCGGCTTTTCCGACTTCTGCTGCGACACGCCGAGGTCAAGTCACTCGCCTTCACTGACCCGGGTAGCCACCCGGTCTCAGAACCAGTGACGAGCCACCGAAAGTTGGACGGATATTCGAGAAAAGTGGGCGCACTTGGGTTCGAACCAAGGACTTCTCGCTTGTAAGGCGAGTGCTCTACCGCTGAGCTATGCACCCTCGCCGCTCCCCCGGCCTGGCCCGCGATGACCCGGCCTGACGCAGCGGTGACCGGGCCAGCGTACCCGGGATCCGCGGAGGCTAGCCGATCCGGGCGGGACGGCCTCCCCGGCCCAGGACCCGCGCCAGCGCGAGCTCGACCTCCTCGGCCAGACCCGGCGTCTCGCCGATGCCCTGTCCCTGGTCCGGCTCGGCCGCCACTCCGGCCGGGTCGCGGACGAAACCACAGTCGCGGCACTCGACCTCGCCAAGCCGCCGCACCAGGTGAGCGCTGGAGCACACCGGGCACTTGTCGAGCTCGCCCGTCCAGTCGAACGAGACCTGGCAAGCGGGGCAGATGAGCACCTGGCGGTCGGCCCGGACCCCTCGTTTCCAGGGACTCTCACCCCGGTCCGGGTCGACCTGCCGTGCACCACAGCGATAGCAGGGCATTCAGCTTTCCGATTCTGCCGTTTCCCCCAGAACGCGTCCTGGCCGCTAGTCCAGCTCCGCCAGGGCCTTCTGATACTCGGCGATATCACGTGCCTGCGGTATGGGGTTCACGACCTTCCACCGCACCACGCCATTCTTGTCGATGATGAAGGTGCCGCGAGTGGCAATCCCCAGGTTCTCGTCGAAGACGCCGTACGCCTTGGCCACCGCGCCGTGCGGCCAGAAGTCGGACAGTAGCCCGAAGCCGAAGTGCTCGGCGTCGGCCCAGGCCCGGTGCGTGAAAGTCGAGTCGACCGACACCGTGAGCAGCTCCACGTCGTCGCGGGTCACCTCGGGGAACTCGTCACGCATCGCGCACAGCTCGCCCGTGCAGACGCCGCTGAAAGCCAGCGGGTAGAACACCAGCACCACGTTCTTCTGGCCGGCGAAGCTCGACAGCTTCACGGGCGTGCCGTGCTGGTCCTTCAACTCGAAATCCGGGGCCTTGTCGCCGACGTCGACCGCCATCGCTGGTCCTTTCCACGAGAAGTGCCTGCGCGGGCCGCAGATAGGGCCCGCATGGGCGAGATGGGTTCAGTGTGCCACCCGCGTGCGTCAGCCGGGACAGGTACCCGCGCCCCGCGCCGCTCCCGGCGGCCTGGGGCGGGCCCCGGCTTAGCGGCGGGCTTTCGGCGAGACCAGCCGGGTGCCCGACCAGTCCCTCCCGGCGCTCACGGTAGACGTCTGCGACAGCCCGGCGGTCGGCGCGGCCTCGCCGATCTCGCTGGGCTCGATGTGACCGTCGCGGCCCGCTTTGGGCGTGAACAGCCAGATGTAACCGCCGTCGGTGAGCGGTGTCAGCGCGTCCATCAGCGCATCCACGAGATCACCGTCCCCGTCCCGCCACCAGAGCAGGACCACATCGACGACGTCGTCGAAGTCCTCGTCGACAAGCTCAACGTCCTGCACCGCGGCAATCGAATCGCGGATCTGCTCGTCGCAGTCGTCGTCGTAACCGATCTCCTGCACCACCTGGCCCGGCTTGATGCCAAGCCGCCCGGCCAGGTCGCGCTGGTCTTGCGCCTGGCCCGCGGTCGCGCTCACTGACGTCCTCCCGAGTCCTTTCCCGCTGCCCGGCGCCGCGCGGCCTGAGCCACGCCGCGCCCGCGGGCGGCGGTCGAAGTCAGGTGCGGCGCGGCTGGCGCCGCAACCTCTTGATCGGACAGTTCACACTGGGTGGGCCCGCCGCGCAAGTCACAATTCGTACACAGGGCCAAAACACCGGTCATGACTTGATCTTCCCCCGCGGCCAACAGGATTATCCGAGCAGAGACAGCCGTACCTGTCTGTCCGGATTATCAACATTAAGGTCGACAATTGCCACCGACTGCCAGGTCCCCAGGGCCAGCCGGCCGCCCACCACAGGCAAGATCGTAAATGGCGCCACGAAGGCCGGCAACACGTGCGAGCGGCCGTGTCCGGCCGATCCGTGCGCGTGCTGCCAGCGGTCGTCGGCGGGCAGCAGCCCGGCGAGCACGGCCAGCAGGTCGCGCTCGCTGCCGGACCCCAGCTCCATCAGCGCGACGCCCGCCGTCGCGTGCGGCACGAACACGTGCAGCAGCCCGTCCCCGCCCGCGGATGCCTCGCGCGCGAAATCAGCGCACTGCCGCGTGATGTCGTAGACGACGTCGCGGCCACCGGTGTGCACCCGGAATATCTCGGTCTTCATATCGCACGCACCGTCACCCTCCGGCCCGGTGCGGCCCGCCGAGGACTAGGTCTTGGCCGTCTTTCGCCTGGGGGTAGCCCGGGCCTTCTTTCGCGGATGCTCGACGACCGCGTCGGGCCCGGGGAAGACCAGGCAGGTCCGGCCGTCGTCGAACCGTACCAGGTAGGGCGGGGCCCCACTCGAGTCGCGGACCTCCACGATCTCCCCCGTCCGGCCGGGATGTCCCACGACGTTGCCGCGCACGTGCAGCCGGTCCCCGACCACAGCATGCATGCGTGCACCTCCTTCACCAGTTGTCGCCTGCTGGCGCAGCCAGCGCACCGGCCGCCCGGCTCCGTTGCTAGCTCCTGGTGTACCCCAGCGTGGCATAGGGCAACAGTCAAGTGAAGGCCCGCGCCGGACCTCGACGGCCGCCGCCCGGAAACGGTTACTGACCAGTAGAGATGCGTTGCGGCCGGAGGCGTACCAGGATGGAAAGCGAGACCACACGAACGCACATGGCCGCAGCGCGCGGCCGGAACGCAGGACACCAGCGGCAGGCCAGGCCGGCACCGGCCGGGCCGCCGTGGGAAGGCGAGGAACACCCCGTGGCATCAGGACGCCAGCGCTTCTCGATCATCAGCGACGGCCTGCCCACCCAGCTGCCGGATATCGATCCCGACGAGACCAGGGAGTGGGTCGACTCGTTCGACAACGTCGTCAGGACCCGGGGGCGCGCCCGGGCCCGGTACGTCATGCTCCGGCTGCTGGAACGCGCCCGCGAGCAGCAGGTCGGCGTGCCCGGGTTGCGCAGCACCGACTACATCAACACGATCCCGCCCGAGCACGAGCCCTGGTTCCCCGGCGACGAGTACGTCGAGCGGCGGATCCGCGCCTACATCCGGTGGAACGCCGCGGTCATGGTGTCCCGGGCCAACCGGCCGGGCATGGGCGTGGGCGGCCACATCGCCACCTACGCCTCCGCGGCCAGCCTGTACGAGGTCGGCTTCAACCACTTCTTCCACGGCAAGGACCACGGCGAGTCCGGCGACCAGGTGTTCATCCAGGGTCACGCCGCCCCTGGCATCTACGCCCGGGCCTTCCTGGAGGGCCGCCTGACCGAGCGCCAGCTCAACGGGTTCCGCCAGGAACTCTCCCACCCCGGCGGCGGCCTGCCCTCCTACCCGCACCCGCGGCTGATGCCGGACTTCTGGGAGTTCCCGACCGTGTCCATGGGCCTGGGCGCGATCAACGCGATCTACCAGGCCCGGTTCAACCGGTACCTGCTGGCCCGGGAGATCAAGGACACCAGCCGGTCGCACGTATGGGCGTTCCTCGGTGACGGCGAGATGGACGAGCCCGAGGCCCGCGGCGCCATCCAGATCGCCCCGCGCGAGGAACTCGACAACCTGACCTTCGTGATCAACGCGAACTTGCAGCGGCTGGACGGGCCGGTCCGCGGCAACGGGAAGATCATCCAGGAGCTCGAGGCGTCCTTCCGCGGCGCCGGCTGGAACGTGATCAAGGTCATCTGGGGCCGGGACTGGGACCCGCTGCTGGCCAAGGACACCGACGGGGTCCTGGTCAACAAGATGAACACCACCCCGGACGGGCAGTTCCAGACCTACGCGGTCGAGTCCGGCGTCTATACCAGGGAGAACTTCTTCGGCGGCGACCCGCGGCTACGGGCCATGGTCGAGCACCTTTCCGACGACGAGATCCGCAACCTCTCCCGCGGCGGCCATGACTACCGCAAGGTCTACGCCGCGTTCAAGGCGGCCACCGAGCACGTCGGCCAGCCGACCGTGATCCTCGCCCACACGATCAAGGGCTGGACGCTCGGCCCGGACTTCGAGGCGCGCAACGCCACCCACCAGATGAAGAAGCTCACGGTGGCCGAGCTCAAGGAGTTCCGCGACCGGCTCTACCTGGAGATCCCCGACGCGGCCCTGGAAGCCGACCTGCCGCCCTACTACCACCCGGGCGAGAAGTCGGACGAGATCCGGTACATGAAGGAGCGCCGGGCCGCGCTCGGCGGGTACCTGCCCAAGCGCGTGGTCCGGGCCCGGCCGCCGGTCCTGCCCGGCGACGGCCCCTACGCCGAGCTGAAGAAGGGCTCGGGCAAGCAGCCGGTCGCCACCACGATGGCGTTCGTCCGGCTGCTCAAGGACCTGATGAAGGACCCCGAGATCGGCTGGCGGTTCGTGCCGGTGATCCCGGACGAGGCCCGCACGTTCGGCATGGACTCGCTGTTCCCGACGGCGAAGATCTACGACCCGCACGGGCAGACCTACGAGGCCGTGGACCGCACCCTGCTGCTGTCCTACAAGGAAGCGGTCAAGGGCCAGATCCTGCACGAGGGGATCAGCGAGGCCGGAGCGATGGGCAGCACCATCGCCGCGGGCACCGCCTACGCCACGCACAGCACCCACATGATCCCGGTCTACATCTTCTACTCGATGTTCGGGTTCCAGCGGACCGGCGACCAGATGTGGGCGTTCGGCGACCAGCTCGGCCGCGGCTTCCTGCTCGGCGCCACCGCCGGGCGCACCACGCTCACCGGCGAGGGCCTGCAGCACAACGACGGGCACTCGGTGCTCCTGGCCTCGGTCAGCCCGGCCTGCGTGGCCTACGACCCGGCGTGGGCGTTCGAGATCTCCTACATCATGAAGGACGCCCTGCGGCGGATGTACGGGTCGTCGCCCGAGCACCCCGACGGCGAGAACATCTTCTACTACCTGACCGTCTACAACGAGCCGTACCTGCAGCCCGCCGAGCCGGCCGGCTACCCCGGCGGCGCCGAGGCGCTGGAGCGGGACATCCTGCGCGGCCTGTACCGGTACGCCGAGGCGCCGCCTGCCGGCCAGGCCGCCGAGGGCGGGGCCGATCGGCCGCGCGCGCAGATCCTCGCCTCAGGCGTGGCGGTGCGCTGGGCGCTCGAGGCGCAGCGCCTGCTCGCCGAGGACTGGGGCGTTGCGGCCGGGGCCTGGTCGGCCACGTCCTGGACCGAGCTGCGCCGGGACGCGCTGGCCTGCGACGAGTGGAACATGCTGCACCCCGACGCCGAGCCGCGCGTGCCGCACCTGACCAGCGCGCTGTCCGATTCCGCCGGGCCGGTCGTGGCCGTGAGCGACTGGATCCGGGCCGTGCCCGACCAGATCGCCCGCTGGGTGAGCGCCCCGTTCAGCTCGCTGGGCACCGACGGCTGGGGGTTCTCCGACACCCGGCCGGCCGCGCGCCGGTTCTTCCACGTCGACGCCGAGTCGATCGCGCTGGCGGTGCTGAGCCAGCTGGCCCGCCTCGGCGAGGTCAAGCCCGAGGTGCTCGGCCAGGCGATCACCAAGTACCGGCTCGACCTCGACGTCAGCGACGCGCTCTGACCTGGCCGCGCAGGATGACCGCGCGCGTGGTCGAGCTGGCCGAGGTCCGCGCGCGGGTCGCTGTCGTAGACGACGGCGTCGGCCGGCGCGCCCTCGGCCAGCCCGGGCTGCCCGAGGGGATTCCGCGATCCGACTCCGGCCGTCGCTCAGCGGGCCGAACGGGCGAAGTCCAGGGCCTCGCGGGCCAGCGGCAGCCAGGGCAGCCCGGAATGCGGGTCGAGGCTGAACCACTCCCGCATCGGCGTGCCCTTATTGGCGTCGAAGCGGACGCCATCACCGGCCGAGATCAGCGCGTCGACCCGGTCGGCGGGCAGCTTCAACACCAGCCGCCCGCGGACCAGCATCACGAAGATCTTGTCCTGGAAGCGCACGGCGCTGCGGCCAAACCCGCCGCCGCCTCGCGGCGGGGTGACTCCGTCGGTCCCGACCAGCCCGTCGATCAGGTCCTCGTAGCGCTTATCGGCCGCTTCGCCCACGAGGTCAGGCTAAACCAGCCCGCCGCCACCGCGCCGGACCTGCCCGCGCCGCCCCCGGCCGCGGGCCACGGCGTGGCTTTGCCCAGCGGGCGGGACGGAAGCAACGGGCCGGCAAACCAGCGGGCGCAGCGGATGCAGCGGGCCGGGCAAAGCAGCACCGCGAGGCAAGCAGCACCCCGAGGCAAAGGAGTGCGGCAGAAATGTCGGTGGCCTGTGGTACGACCGGCCCATGGCCGACAACAACATGCGCTACGGGGCGGTCCTGCCGGGCGGGACCGCGGTCCAGCAGCTGGATCAGGCGGTGCTGGCCGAGCGGGCCGGGTGGGACGGGGTGTTCGTCTGGGAGGCAGCGTACGGAGCGGACGCCTGGACCATGCTGGCCGCCATGGCCACCCGGACGACCCGGGTCCGGCTGGGCACCATGCTCACACCGCTGCCCTGGCGTCGGCCCTGGAAGGTCGCCAGCCAGGTTGCGACGCTGGATCAGCTGTCGGGCGGCCGGGCTGTGCTCGCGGTCGGGGTCGGCGCCTTCGACACCGGCTTGCCCGACACCGGTGAGGAGACCGACCTGCGCAGGCGGGCCGAGCGGCTGGACGAGGGCATCGACCTGATCCGGACGCTCTGGGACGGGGGCACGAGCTACAACGGGCAGCACTACCGCTACCGCACCGGCCGGCTCGACCTGACCTCGGCCGCCCGGCCGGTCCAGGAGCGGATCCCGATCTGGGTGGTCGGGGTGTGGCCACGGGCGAAGTCGCTGCGCCGGGCCTTGCGCTGCGACGGCATCATCCCGCAGTACCAGCTAGACGGCGGCCGGGACCCGGGCCCGGGCGACGCCCGTGCCCTGCGGGGCTGGCTGGACGATCACGGGGCCGGGCCCGGGTTCGACCTGGTCGCCGACGGCGAGACCCCGGCGGACGATCCGGCTGCAGCAGCAGCCCTGGTGGCGCCGTGGGCCGACGCCGGGTGCACGTGGTGGCTGGAAACCAGGTGGGAGATGCCGCACGACTCGTCCGACCGGATTGGCCAGGTCGCCGAGCGGCTGGCCGCCGGGCCGCCCGGTCCCGCCTGACCGGTTAGGCCGGGGCCGCGCCGCCGGCGGGCTGGGCCGGCCCCGGCGGCCCGGGCCGGATGCCGTAGCCGCCCAGCGATGGCTCGAGCAGGTCGAAGGCACGGTTCGCGGCCGCCTCCAGCACCGCGCAGATCTCGGCACGCGGCTGGCCGGCCAGGCTGCGCCTGCTGGCCTCGGCGTACAGCACCCGGTGCACCGAGGCCAGCAGGGCGGCCACGAGCCGCTGCTGGGGGCCGTCGGTACCGGTCTCGGCGGCTATCGCGTCACCAAGCGCCTGCTCGCGCAGGTGCAGCATCTCCAGGCCCCGGCCGGCCAGCACGGGGCTGTTCTCGATCATCCGCGCGAACGCGGGAGTGGACAGCCCGAGCGTCACGTCGGCCCGGGCCACCCGCTCGGCATACTCGC
The DNA here is from genome assembly GCA_963749145.1 of uncultured Actinomycetota bacterium. GTDB lineage: Bacteria > Actinomycetota > Actinomycetes > Streptosporangiales > Streptosporangiaceae > JASHPR01. Next base: position 1,394,963 of record CAVVLN010000001.1, read on the forward strand.
GGCGGATCGCGGCCAGGTAGTTCTCCCCCGGATCCCGGGCCGCGACCACGTCGGCCAGGCTGCGGATGACCGACTCGGCTCGGTCGAAGACCAGGTCTTCCTTGCGCGGGAAGTAGTTCGTGACCGTCATCTTGGCCACCCCGGCCGCGTCGGCGACCTGCGCGATCGTGACCTCGTCGAAGCCGCGGGCCGCGAACATCCCGGTCGCGACCCGCGCGCGATGATCGCCAAGGACTCGATCATCAGCAGCGTGATCGCGTTCGCGATCCTGGCCTCGGTGGTCATGCGCCGCCCGCTCATGTCCGCGGGCCTCGAGCCGTTCATGACCAGAGGCGTGCCGGAACGCACCGCCGCGTGGGATCGCCTGTCGGCAGGCTCAGCCCGGTTCCGGCGACTGGAGATGGCGTTCAGCGCGATCTGGGGCCTGCTGCTGCTGGCCGAGTGCGTGGCCCGCCTGATCGGCGCCTACACGCTGCCGGTGACCACGATGGTCTGGCTGAGCACGGTGCTGACAATGGGCGCGATCGGCCTCGCCGTCATGGTCGGCCGGGCCGCCGCGGGGCCGATCCAGAAGATGATCGACGCCGAGGCGGCCGCGCGCTGAAACGCTGGCCCGGTCCGGCTAAGCCCGGGCGCCCGAGCGCCGCATCACCAGGCCGGTGATGGCCAGCAGGATCACCGCCACGATCTCGATGACCAGCACGGTGTTGGCGAGCCCGGAGGAGAACGTGAGCTTGAACCCGAAGATGCCCACCGTGCGGGCCAGGACGAAGCCCACGATGGTGCCCGCCATCAGCAGCAGGCTGGCCGCCACCGCGAGCAGGTGCCGGGTGACCAGCAGCGTGACCGCGAGCAACAGGGCGGCGATCACCTGCACCAGGAACAGCACGTCCAGCGTCTTCACGTGCCGGTAGGCGATGTCCCACAGGTGCAGGTGGATCAGGCCGGACGCGACCAGCAATCCCGCGTCGCACAGGAAAAGCACCCAGAGCCCGAGCGACTGCTGGCGGAAGGAGGCGGATCGCCGATGGCTAGTGGTCGTCACGGTTGGTTACCTCGCTAGCGAGTGAAGGGCTCAGCCCATTGGGTCAGGAACGTCCAGGCCAGGCGCGGCCGGCCGGCGGACTGCTCGACTGGCACCGGACGGCCGGACAGGCCCGTCACGACGATGGCCTGGCCGGCGGCCGGGAAGACCGCGCGGCGCGAGAGCACGTCCCAGATGGTGAAGACCGTGCCCAGGTTGATGTCGATCCGGCCGGTCGCCGAGTGATGAATCCGATGGTAGGCGGGGCTGATCAGGATGGCCCCCGCCTTTCCGTAGGTCCACCGCACGTTGGCGTGCGGCAGCGCGCCCAGGCACGCGTAGGCGGTGAACACCGCCGCCGGGGTCACCGCGTTGGACGCGATGGCCAGAATCGGGACGGCGGTGATCAGGAAGCTGACGTGTACCAGCGGATGGGCGCGGAAGGTGGTGAGGATGCTGAGTTCCTCCTGGGAATGGTGCACCGCGTGCAGCCGCCATAGCGACGTGATCCGGTGGTTGCCCAGGTGCGCCAGCCAGTCCAGGCCGTCGATGGCCAGCACCGCGGGTCCGATGAAGCACCAGCCTGGTACCCCGGCCAGCCGGGGCAGCACCAGCCACGGGGCGATCCGGGCCAGTTCCCCGGAGAATCCCGCGCCGATCAGGATGATCAGCGGCACGACCAGCAGCGCGTAGGCCAGCAGGTAACCCAGGTCGAGAAGGTGGCCGCGGGCCAGCACGGGACGCTGCTGCGCCGGCCAGGCCTGCTCGATCAGGAAAACGACGAGCACGAAGCCCAGCACCGCGGGCCCGGCCAGCTCGAACTCGCCCGCCCGGATGGTGTGGGCCGGGCCGGACTCGCTCAGCTCGGCCCAGCCCTGCCAGGCCAGCCACGCCGCCGCGGCGGCGACCACGACGCTCGGTAGGTAAAGCCGCTTGCCGCAGGCGCCGCGCGCCGCGGGGGCGCCTGGCTCCGCGCGGACAGGGGGGGTCACGCGGACAGGGGCGGGAGCGCGGCCGGGAGCGGGAGCGCGGACAGGGGCGGGAGCGCGGCCGGGAGCGGCCACGCGGACAGCGCGGATGAGAGCGGCCGCCACAGGGGCGGGGGCGGTCACGGCGGCGGGGGCGGTGGCGGGGGCGGGTCCCGGCTCTGCGTCCATGCCTCGTCTTTCTCCGGTCTCTGCACGGTGGAATGGCGGTGTCGGTCCCCGCATAGGACTACGGCCCGCGGTGCACAGTGGTTCACAACTGCCGTGAAGGCCGGCTGCTGCGCCAGGAACTGTACCTGCCGCCTCCGCCGCCAGCTGACCGGCGCCGGGTCGTAGAGTCGGGCCATGGACGCGGCCCGAGGTCACCCGGCGAGGCGTCGCTGATGCGCGACGGCCTGATCACGCACCGGGACAAGGTGCTGTTCGCCGAGCGCGGCGAGACCAAGGGCGACCTCGCCGAGTACTACCAGCGGGTGGCCGGGCCGCTGATGCGGGTCATGGGCGGGCGCCCGGTGCTGCTGCAGCGCTTCCCCGAGGGGGCGGGCGGCCCGTCGTTCTTCCAGAAGCGGGTGCCAGCGAACGCCCCGGACTGGCTGCGGACCACCACGGTGGCCACGCCCAACGGCACCACGGCCCGGGCCCTGGTCGCCGCCGACATCGACCACGTGCTGTGGGCGGTGAACCTGGGCTGCCTGGGCTTCCACGTCTGGCCGTACCTGGCCGACGCGCCGGACCATGCCGACGAGCTGCGGATCGACCTGGACCCGACCCCCGGCGTGGACTTCGCCAGCATCCGCGAGGCCGCCCGGGAGCTGCAGCGGCTGCTGACCGAGCTCGGGATCACGGGCTACCCGAAGACCACCGGCAACCGCGGGCTGCACGTGTACGTCCGGCTGGAGCCGCGGTGGGACTCCTACCAGGTGCGGGCCGCCGCGGTCGCCGCCGCGCGCGAACTGGAGCGGCGCAGGCCCGACCTGATCACGGCCGCGTGGTGGAAGGAGGAACGCGGGCGGCGGGTGTTCGTCGACTACAACCAGAACGCGCCGCACAAGACGGTCTTCGGCGCCTGGTCGGTCCGGGCCCGGCCCGGCGCCCAGGTGTCGGCTCCGCTCACCTGGGCCGAACTCGACGACATCCACCCGGACCAGTTCACGATCGCGTCGCTGGTCGCCCGCCTGGAGCAGGCCGGCGACCCGTGGCAGGACATGAACGACGATCCGCAGTCGCTGGAGCCGCTGCTGGCCATGAACGCCAGGGACCGGGCGAGCGGGCTGCTCGACGCGCCCTGGCCGCCGGTGTACCCGAAGCAGCCGGATGAGCCGCCGCGCGTCGCCCCCAGCCGAGCGAAGAAGCCGTGACCGCAGGGGCGGGGGGCCTGCTCGCCCGCTACCGCTCGGAGGGCGCGGCCGAGGCCGCCGACGTCGAGCGGGTCCGCGCGCTGGCGTGGACCGCCGCCGACCCGTGGCTGCGCTCGACTCCGCTGCACCTCACCGCGTCGGCGCTGATCGTGCATCCGCCGACCGGCCGGGTGCTGCTGCGCTGGCACCAGCGCCAGCAGGCGTGGCTGCAGGTCGGCGGGCACGGTGATCCCGGTGAGAGCGACCCGCTGGCGATCGCGCTGCGGGAGGCGGCCGAGGAGACCGGGCTGGCCGACCTGGTGCCGTGGCCGGACGCGCAGCTGCGGCACGTGGCGGTGGTCGACGTGCCGGCGCGCGGCGCGGAAGCCGCGCACCAGCACGCCGACCTGCGGTTCGTCCTGGCCACCGCCGACCCGGACGCGGCGCGGCCGGAGAACCCGGACGCGCCGCTGCGCTGGCTGTCATCACGCGACGCGTACCAGGCCACGTCCGAGGCGAACCTGCGGGAGACCCTGCGCCGGGCCGGGCGGCTGCTGGCCGCCGGGGGGACCCGCTAGAAGTGCGCCTGGTAGTCGTCCAGCCGGATCGCGTGCCGCCACGCCGTGTCCCGCCACCGGCAGTGCCTGATCACCGCGGCCGGGTCGGTGACCAGTTCGATGCGCACCACCGGGTCGCCGATGAAGTGCAGGACTAACACGCGCTCGGAGTCGAGGAGCCAGAAGTCCTCGTCCGGCAGCCCGAGGCTCGCCGCCCGGTCCCGGGGCAGGTAGCGGATGTCCTCCCCGGCCGGGGCGTTGAGCCGCCGGGCGAGGTCCATCTCGAACCGCACGTAGTTGGTATGCGGCTCGCTCACCACCCGCACCCGCGTCATCCGCCTGCCCTGGGCGGCTATCTGCTGCACGGTCCGGTACCAGGCCATGAACCAGGCGTCGTCCGGCGGCTCCCCGGCCAGGAACCGGCGCAGCGGCTCCCGCTCGCTCTCCTCGGTGTACTGGTCACGGGTCTCCAGCCGGAACGCCGTGAACTCGAAGCTCGCAAAATCCCGCCGGAACTCCTCTGGGGTCAGGAACAGCGTCATCCCGGCGCCGTCCCGGCCGTCCCGCCCCGCGCCGTCCCTGCCGTCCCGCCCGGCGCCGTCCCCGCCGTCCCGCCGGGCTCCGTGGCGGAGCGGCGGTCGGCGGCCAGGGCGTCGGCGAGCAGGCGCGCGGTCTCCCGCCAGTCGCCCACGATCCCGATGTCCGCGCCGCCGAACACCGGGGCCTGCGGGTCGGTGTTGACCGCGAGCACCGTGCCCGCCTGGCGCACCCCGACCAGGTGGTTGAACTTCCCGGACACCCCCAGCGCCAGGTACAGCCGCGGGGCCAGCGAGTGCCCGGTGAGGCCGACCTGGCGGTTGCGCGGCAGCCAGCCGCGGTCGGTGACCTTGCGGGTGCCGACGAGCTCGGCGCCCAGCATCTCGCGCAGGGCGTCCAGCTCGGCGTAAGCCTCCGGAGGCACGCCGGCGCCGACCGCGAGCACGCAGCCGGCCCGGACCAGCGGCGCGGAGCCCGCGTCGCGGGTCCGGCCGATCTCCCGGACCGCGCCCGCCGGCGCGACCCGGGCCGCGGACGTGGTCGCGGCCGCCCGCCGCCCGGGCGGCAGGGGCATGAAGGCACCGGGCCGCAACGTGGCCATCTGCACCGCCGAGCCGGCCGTGATCGCCGCCACCAGGCGCCCGGCGAACGCGGGCTTCCAGGCGACCAGCCGGCCCCGGTCGGTGGTCAGCTCGATCGCGTCGCCGGTGAGCCCGGCACCGAGGCGGGCCGCGAGCCGGGCCGCCGCGTGACGGCCGAACGAGGTGCTCGGGGCGAGGATGGCCCAGGCGTTCAGCTCGCCCGCCCGGCGCGCGACCGCCGCCGCGACGTCCTCCTCGGTCACCGGGGCCCCGGTGACCGAGGAGAGCACCAGCACGTGGTCGGCCCCGCGCGCGCCCAGCTCGGCCGGGTCGGGCGCGGGCCCGCCCGGCGGCTCGGCCCAGACCGCGACCGCCGGGCCGCCGGCCTCCGCCGCCAGCCGGGCCGCGGCGCCGAGCAGCTCGGCGGCCAGGGCGGGGCGGCCGGGCTCGAGCACGGCGATCACGGCGGGCCCGGCGCGCGCCGGAGCCAGCGCGTCCCCCGGACCGGAGGCCGGCCCGGGAACGAGGGCTGAACCCGGACCAGAGGCCGGCCCGGGAACGAGGGTTGTATCCGGACCGGAGGCCGGCCCGGGAACGAGGGCTGAACCGGTGCCGGCGGCCGACGCGGTGACCGGCGCCGGCCTGGTCGAGGGCACGGAGTCGTCCCGCCAGGGCAGGGCCCCCCGCTCCGCGAGCCGGGCGGCCGCCGCACGGACCTGGGCGGCGAGCGGGCCGGCCAGGACCCGGCCCTCGCGCCGGTGCCCGAAGGCCCGGACCTCCCCGACGCGGGTGGGACTGCCCGCGGCGCCCCACCGGCCCGGCCCGAGGTCGGCGGCGCGCAGCCGGGTGATCCGCGCCGCCGGCACGGCCGCCCGCTCGGCGGGCCCGAACTTGGCCGGCGGGCAGAGCCGCTCGGCCACGCTCAGCACCGCGGGCAGCGGCACCAGCAACTCGGCGGTGCCGTCGTCCCGCTCGCAGGTCATCTTGGCCTCGGCGGCGTCGCCCTCGATCTCCAGCGCCCGGACGCCGCTGGCGAACGGCAGCCCGAGCAGCTCAGCGAGTTCCGGCGCGACCTGGCCGGTGTCGGCGTCGACCGAGTTCAGCCCGGCCAGGATCAGGTCGAACGGCCCGGACCAGCGGACCGCGGCGGCCAGGGCCCGCGCGGTGGCGAGCGTGTCGGACCCGGCGAAGGCCGGATCGCACAGGTGAATCCCGAGCGCCGCGCCGGCCGCCACGGCCTCCCGCAGCACCTCTTCGGCCCCCTCCGGGCCGAGCGTGAACGCGACGCAGCGGCCGCCGCGGGCCGCCGCGAGATCGACGCCCTTGGCGATCGCGCGGCGGCAGTACGGGTTGACCTCCAGCGGCACGTGGTCGCGCACCAGCCGGCCGTCGCCGCCGAGCCGGAAGTCCTCGGCCAGCGGCACCTGCTTGACCAGCACGGCCACCGAGAACGGGCGGGTCATGGGGTCAGCAGCACCTTCGTCGCGCGGCGCGCGGAGAAGATCTCGTACGCCTCGGGCGCCCGGTGCAACGGCAGCCGGTGGGAGATGATCCGCCGCGGGTCGAGGTCGCCGCCGAGGATCAGGTTCGCGGCCCGCTCCCGGTCGTCGACGGGCGCCCCGATCGAGAACCGCAGCGTGGTCTCGTTCGCGAACATCCGGCCCAGGTCGATCGGGGCCGCCGGGTTGAAGTGCGCGCCCACGACGCTGACCGTGCCCCGGCTCGCCACCAGGTCCATGGCCAGCCGCAGCGCCGGCTCGCTGCCCGAGGCCTCGATGACCGCGTCGGCGCCGCGCCCGCCGGTCAGCCCGGCGACGCAGCCGGCCGCGTCCTGGGGCGTGACCGCGGCGGCGCCCAGGCCGGCCGCGGCGGCGCGGCGGCCCTCGTCCGGGTCGACCACGACGACGTGCTCGGTGCGCAGGCCGGCCACCAGCAGGGCCAGCAGCCCGACCGGCCCGGCCCCGGTGATCGCGAGCAGGGCGTCCGGGGCGGCGTCCGCCCGCTGCACGGCGCGCAGCGCGGTCGGCAGGATGTCGGCCAGGAACACCGCCGACTCGTCGTCGAGGTCCGGCGGCAGCGGCCACAGCAGCCGCCGGGCGTTCGGGACCCGGACCCGGTCGGCCTGGCCGCCGTCCAGCCGGGGGTACACGCCGGAGTAGCCGAACAGTGCCATCGACTCGCACTGCGGCGAGGCGCCCGCCCGGCACGGCCCGCACCGGCCGCAGGAGTAGGTCGACGCGCATACTACGCGGGTGCCCGGCCGGAACGGGACCTCGGGACCCGCCTCGGCCACCGTGCCCACGAACTCGTGACCGAGCACGGTGCCCCACTCGAACCCGGGCACGTGCCCCCCGAGCGGGAGCAGGTCGGCCCCGCAGATGGCCGTGACGGCCACCGCCACGACCGCGTCGCCGGGCTCCTTGACGGCGGGCTCCGGCACGTCGGCGACCTCGACGACGTCCGGGCCCGCCGCCAGGACCGCCCTCATGCCGGGACGGGGCCGGTCACGAGGCGGCCGCGCCCGCCGGCGCCGGCGTGGCCGACAGCGGCCCGCCGCCGAACAGCCGGGTCGCGATCAGGTAGCCGGCCCCGGCCACGACGAACGCGACGATCCAGGAGATGTCGGCGCCGCCGAGCACCTTGACCATCGGCCCGACATACAGGGTCTGGTCCAGGAACGGGACCTGGGCGCCCAGCGCGATCACGTACGGGATGATCGCCGTCAGGCGCCAGCCGCCGTAGATGCCCTTCGGCGAGAAGAACGACCGCACGTCGTAGCGGCCCTTCTTGACGATGTAGAAGTCGATCAGGTTGATGACGCTCCACGGGACGAAGAAGAACAGCAGCACGTCGATGAAGTTCTCGAACGAGGTCAGGAACGTCTTATAGCCGGACAGGGCCAGCACGGTGGCGATGGCGAACACCAGCACCAGCCCGATCGTGCGGGCCACCCGCGAGGCCGCCACCTTCTGCCAGGTGCTGCGCACGCTCTCGACGGCCAGCATCCCGGTGTAGGCGTTCAGCGCGTCGCTGCCCAGCAGGCTCAGCGCGAGGATCGGCAGGATCCACTTGCCCGCGATCGAGCCGATCGAGGCCACGCTCGACGCGGCGGGCGAGATGGCCGTGATGTAGATGCCCAGGCCCCCGTACAGGCACGTGGCCAGCACGTTGCCGCCGAACACCGACCAGTAGACCTTGGGCGCGCTGACGTCCTTCGGCAGGTAGCGCGAGTAGTCCGAGACGTAGACGGCCCAGCTCAGCATGTTCATGAAGAACAGGCCCACCGCGGCGATGAAGATCGGGAAGCTGGTCAGGTGGGTACCGCCCATCCCCTTCGCCAGCGAGTCGCCGCTGGTGGCGGTCAGGATCACCGCCGCCACCAGCGCGCCGGCGAACAGCACGGTCAGCACCGGCTGGATCCGGTGGATCCAGTGGTAGCCGAAGATGGCCAGGAACACGGCCGGGATCGTCACGATGATGATCCACCACGGGATCGAGACCGAGGTCACCAGGCCCTGCATCGACTGCGCCTGGACCACCTGCTGCGCCGCCAGGTAGCCGACGTCGAGCAGGATCGAGGCCAGGAAGATGAAGATCGCGCCGTAGAAGCCGAACTGGCCCCGGCTCTGGATCATCTGCGGCACGCCCAGGCGCGGCCCCTGGACGGCGTGCAGCGCGGTGAACGCCATGCCCAGCATGGTGCCGACGATCAAGGCGATCAGCGCCCAGAAGACGTTCAGCCCGAACAGGATCGCGAACCCGCCGAGCACGAAGTTGAACACGTTGGCGTTGGTCGCGAACCACAGCATGAACTGGCTGCGGATCTTACCGCGACGCTCGTCCTCCGGGATGATGTCGATGGAGTGGGACTCGATCTCGGCGGCGATTCCCTCGGGGGCCTTGGTTGTCGCCTGCTCGTCAAGCTGAGCCATGTCTTTCTCCCTCTGCGGGGGCGCTCCGGCGGGAGACGTGCTCCGCGGGGTGTGCGCTAGTGGCGGACGTGGCCTCCGTCGACGTTGACGGTCGAACCGGTGATCCAGCCGGCCTCCTCGGAGGCGAGGAAGGCGACGGCCGGGGCGATGTCGTCGGGCACCGCGCGCCGCTTCAGTGCCTGCAGCGTGCCGACGAAGTCGAAGGCTTCGGCGTGCGGGCTGGCCATGACTCCTTCCGACGCGGTGAGACCGGGGCTGACGGCGTTGACCGTGATCCCGTGGCCGCCGAGCTCGGTCGCCAGGGCCCGGGTGAAGCCGATCACGCCGCCCTTGGCGGCGACGTAGGCGGCCATGTTCGGGGTGCCGGCGAAGAACGTGTTCGAGGCGAGGTTGACGATGCGGCCGTAGCCGTGCCGCCGCATCTCGTCCGAGGACGCGCGGCACATGAGGTAGACGCCGTCCAGGTTGACCCGCATGATCCGGCGCCACTCGGCGAAGTCCACGTCGTCCCACGCGGTGAACGGGACGATCGCGGCGTTGTTCACCAGGATGTCGATCTGCCCGGTGCGCGACACGACCTCGGCGTGCAGCGCGGCCACCGAGTCGGGGTCCCCGACGTCGGTCGCCACCGCGAAGCTCGGCTCGCCGAGCTTGTCCGCCATCGCGGCACCGCCCTCGGCGTTGATGTCCGCGACGGCCACGGCCGCGCCGTCGGCGGCGAGCCTGGCCGCGATCGCAGCCCCGATGCCCTGCGCCGCCCCGGTGACGATGGCGGTCCGTCCGGCAAAGCTGGTCATGAACCCTCCTGGTACTTTTCCCTGGGTAGCTGGAAGAACGGCGAGCGCAGTACGTAACGGGCCGACGCGAGCAGCGCCAGGCCGACGACGATGATCCCGACGAGCGACCACAGCTGCGCCGACGGCGCCGACAGCAGCGACTTGACCACGATCCAGCCGAGGAAGCCGGCCGCGGCCAGCGGCAGGATGCCGAGCACCAGCGCGTTCCACACGCCCGCGGCGACCAGCTGCCGGTAGTAGGTGATCGTGGCCAGCGCGGTGAAGATGTAGAACACCGCGAACAGCAGCCCGGCCACGTCCACGACGTCGGTGAACGCGTTCTGCACCGACGTCGCGAGCAGGTAGACCCAGGCCAGGGCGACGATCAGCACGCCGACCACGATGCTGGCGTTCACCGGCGTGGCGTAGCGGCCGGACACCTTGGCCAGCACCGGCGGCAGCACCCGGTCCCGGGCCATGGAGAACACGATCCGGGCGGTGAGCACGATGCCGGTGCCGGTGGTGGCGATCACCGAGAGGGCCAGGGCGAGCGCCATCACCTTCGACCAGCCGCTGCCGCCGAGCGCCTGGGCGGTGTAGACCAGCGCGGAGGCCGAGTTCGCCTGCAGCTTGGCCGGGGACACCGTGCCCTGCAGCCCGACGATCGACAGCGTGTAGATCACGGCGAGCAGTGCCACGGCCAGCAGGGCGGCCCGGCCGGGGTTGCGGCGCCGCTCCTTGACCTCCTCGTTCACGTACAGCGCCCCGTCCCAGCCGGTGAAGATGAACACCGCGACCAGGAAGCCCGCGACCGCGCTGCCGTGCCCGCCGATGCCGCTCGGGCTGAGCCAGCCGGAGGAGAAGTGGAAGGTCCCCGTCCAGTGGCTGGCCACCGCGATGATGCCGACGATGGCGAAGCCGATCAGGATCACGTACTCGATCACCGCGATGCCGACCTGGGTGCGGGCGGTGATCCGGATCCCGACCACGGCGAGGGCCAGCATGGCCAGGCCGACGGCCGTGGCGATGCCGATGTTGCCCCAGGTGTTGGTGGCGCTGTTGCCGAACACGGCGAGCACGGATGGCCCGAGCACCTCGACCCCGCTGACCGTGGCGATGATGTAGCCCGCGATCATGAGCCAGCCGATCAGGAAACCGAGGCTCGGGTCCATGGCCCGGCCGACCCACTCATAGGAAGCGCCGCAGTTGACGTTCCAGAGGTTGAGGCGGCGGTAGGCGTTCGCGATCACGAGCATCGGTATCGCGGTGATGATGATGATCGGCCCGCTGCCGTAGGCGGTCGCCGCGGCCAGCGCGGCCAGCGTCAGCGCGACCGACGCGGCGGGCGCCGAGGACGCCATGCCGATGACGGTGTCCTGGACCACGCCGATCGCGTCCCGCTCCAGGCCGCCCTGGCCGGCCGCCCGGCCGCTGGCCGCGACGGATGGCGACGCCCCGCCGTCAGTCACGGCCACTCCCCTCCGGCGTGTCGAGCGCGGCCAGCGCCGCCTCCACCGCCCCGCCCACGTCGGCCTTGACGCCGAACCCGCGCAGCGCCCGGCCGAGCGCGGTCAGCGCGATCACCGGGCTCATCTGGTAGGCGGTCGGGCCCATGTGGCCGATCCTGATCACCTTGCCGGTCAGGTCGCCCTGGCCGCCGGACAGCATGACCCCGGACTCGGCCCGGGCCCGGGCCCGCACCTCGCGCTCGTCCAGCGGGGCCGGCACCTTGAGCGCCGTGACCGTGTCCGAGCAGATCGACCGGTCCGCCGCCCACAACTCCAGGCCGAGCGCCTCGGCGCCGGCCCGGACCGCCCGGGCCGCGCTCTGGTGCCGGCGCAGCACCGCGGCGGGCCCTTCGGCCAGGTACTGCTCCAGGCAGGCGTGCAGCGCGTAGATGTCGGACACCGACGGCGTGAACGGGAACAGCCGGTCGACCGGGTGGACGTCCTTCCAGTCCAGGATCGACAGCATCGACGCCCGCGGCGCGTCCGGGTTGGCCTCCATGTGCTCCCAGGCGGCGTCGCTCACGTGCAGCATCGACAGGCCCGGCGGGCCGCCCAGGCACTTCTGCGGGCCGACCACGACCAGGTCGGCGTCCCACGCGGCGAAGTCGCACGGGGCCCCGCCGAACGAGGAGACCGCGTCCACGATCAGCAGCGCGCCGTGCTCGGCGACGACCGGCCCGATCGCGTCGAGGTCGTTCATGGTCCCGGACGGCGTCTCGCAGTGCACCACCGCGACCACGCTCACGTCGGGCCGGTCGGCGAGCGCGGCCCGGACGCTGTCGGCGGGCACGGCGCTGTCGTAGGGCACCTCGACCTCGATGACCTCCTTGGCGTAGCGCCGGGCCCACCAGCCGTAGCCCTTGCCGAACACCCCGGAGACCAGGTTGAGCACGACGTCGTCGCTGCGGATCAGCGAGGCCGCGGCGGCCTCGAGCCCGAGTACCGCCTCGCCGTGCAGGATGACCGGGGTCGGCCGGGTCCCGAACGACGTGCGGAGCAGCTCCACCGTGTCCGCGTACAGGTCGAGGAACGCCGGGTCGTAGTGGTAGAGCACCGGCTGGCCCAGCGCCGCCAGGGTGTCGGGCGTGGCCCCGGTCGGCCCGGCCGTCAGGGTGAAGACCGGCTCGAACCGCCGGTCGGATGCGGTCACCTCAATCCATCCTTCCCGCGGATCTCGCCCGCCGCCAGGCCGCCGCAGCGGGCGTGCAGCCTGCCGCGGTTGGCCACCGCCGCGATGACGATGATCTCGTCAGGCAGCGGCGCGTCGGGGACCCGCACCTCGAGTGCGTCGTAGTAATCACGGACATACAGCGCGTCCTTGTGCGCGAGCGGGACGTCGATCGCGGTGCCGGGGGCGCCGCGCTTGGTCGCGGAGCTGATCCAGGCCGCTCCCCCGCCCACGGCCGCGCGCAGCGCGTCCCCGAACGCCGTGGTCAGCAGGGCCACGCCGTGCTCCTGCTCGCCGGCGGTGCCCACGATCGCGGCCTTGCCGTAGCTGCCCACCGGCGCGCCGAGGGCGCGGACCGCCCGCTCGCCGATCTCGGCCCCTAGCGACGCCCCCCACGCGATCATCTCGGTCAGATCGTCACCGTGCCGGCCCGCCCACGGGTTGCGCCCGACCACGGCCACGGCGACCTTGCGCAGCGGCTCGCCGTCGGCCCGCCGTCCCGCCTCGGCCAGCGCCTCGTCAGTAATCGTGTGCACCTTGCGCCACACGAAGCCGTCGCCTGCCGCCACGGCCGCTCCTCCATCGCTGGTCGGTCGCTCCGCCCCGGGACTAAGGCGCACATGTCTAAGTCGTACATGTTGTCAGCCATTTAGTCACTAATAGTTCTGCGGCAAGTGTCACTCACTGAGCGCCTTTCGTACCGCGACGAGCTTGCGGGCCCGCTCCTGCCGCAGGGCCTGCGCCTGCTCGGGGGTGTAGCCGAACATCCCGCTCCCGGTCTTCATGCCGAGCTCGCCGCGCGCGACGCGCGAGGTAATGGTCTCGCTGACGTCGTTCCGGCCATTGAGATCGGCGTTGAGGTAGCCGGCCACCGCGTTGTAGATGTCCAGGCCGGCCACGTCGAGCAGCTGCAGCGGCGGGATGACGGCGAGCTTGAAGCCGATCCCCCACTGCACGCACGTATCGAGCTCCTCGGCCGAGATCACGCCGTCGTCGACCAGCGCCAGGCACTCGCGCATGATCGCGTAGAGCACCCGGTTCTCCACGAACCCGGGCACGTCCCGCTGCACCCGCACCGCGACCAGGCCGAGGCCGGCGATCGTGGCCCGCAGCTGCTCCACCACCTCCGGCGCGGTGCGCGCGCCCGCGATCACCTCGATGACCGGGATCACGTGCGGCGGGTTGGACCAGTGCATGCCGACCACCCGGCCCGGGTCCGCCACCGACTCGGCCAGCTTGGTGATCGGGATGCCCGAGGTGTTGCTGGCCAGGATCGCCGGGGCCGGGGCGAGCCGGTCCAGCTCGGCGAACACCTTCGCCTTGATCTCGGCGTTCTCCGGCACCGCCTCGATGACCAGGTCGGCGTCGGCCACGGCCTCGGCCAGGTCGTCGTGGACGGTCACGGTGCCGCGCTCGGCGCCCGGCGGCCCGCCGATCCGGTCCAGCACCGCCAGCGCCGTGTCGACCTCGCCCGGCGTCTTGTCGCGGGCCGCCGGGAGGGTGTCGAAGCAGCGCACGTCCAGGCCGCCGCGGGCCAGGGTCGCGGCCATGCCGGGGCCCATGGTCCCGGTGCCGACGATCGCTACTCGCTTCATCACGTTCTGCCTTCCGCTCGGTCGAGCTTGCGGTTGTAGTACTGCCAGAAGTTCTCGACGGCGCGGTCCGGGTAGATCGTCAGCCGCTTCTGGCGGATCTCGTCGGGGCCGGGGTGGGAGTGCTCGAGCGCGGACGCCGCGAGCGTGAGCTGGACCCGGGCTGCCTTCTCCAGGAACACGCCGGCCAGCGTCGCCTCCCGGACGTCCGCGCCGACGAACGCCGCGCCGTGATTGCGCAGCAGCACGGCCGCGGTGGCCCCGAGCGCGCCCGCGAGCTCGCGGCCGAGCTCGGGGGTGTTGACCAGGTCGCTGGTCAGCCTGAAGTGGCGGACCCCGCCGCCCCCGCCGCCGTCGGCGAACCAGACGCCCTCGTTCGAGTAGGGGCGGATCTCGGCCGTGGTGGCCGAGAGCACGGTCGCGTGGAACGGGTGCGTGTGCGCCACCACGTTGACGTCCGGCCGGGCCCGGAGGATCTCGGCGTGGATCGGCCACTCCAGGTGCCGGATGCCGGTGCCGTCCAGGACCTTGCCGTCGAAGTCGAGCAGGACGAAGTCCTCCTCGCCGATGACCTCTTCCAGCCCGATGTTGCCGCGCTTGAGCCAGAACCCGCGGCCCTCGGGGTCGCGCAGCGACAGGTGGCCGAGCGACATATCGTTATGGCCCTCGAAATCGAGGATGCGGTGCGCCCGGGCCAGGTCCCGCAGGTCGCCGGTGAGGCCGGAGTCGCCGGTCATGCGCCGCCCACCGCCTCCAGCAGCGCGGTGAGGTCCCAGAGCACCTCGCGGGCCGCCCGCCGCGCCTCGTAGACCTGCCACGGGTCCCGCAGGTACCGCTCGGCCAGCCGGGTCACCCGGGCCGCGGCCGCGCCCGCCTCGGCGGCCCGGAACCGGAAGTGGCGCAGCGCGTCATCGGCCACGCCGTAGTGCCCGGCCAGCGCGTCGGCGAGCTGGCCGAGCAGGAGGGGCAGCCGGCGGTCGAGCACCCAGGCCACCCCGGCGCCCTCGTGCGCGGAGCGCAGGCCATGCTCGCGCGCCACCCTCACCAGGTCGGCGGCCTCGGCGCGCGGCCGCGCGGCCGCCGCCGTCAGCTGCTCGCCGGTGATCCCGAGCGCCCCGGCCGCGGCGGCCCAGCCGGCGTCGGCGTCCGCGTCGGCGACGGTCAGCGCCCGGTGCAGGTCGGCGAAGATCTCCCGGCCGTCGTCGGGCCGCAGCCAGGTGACCTTGCCGGCCAGCAGGTACCGGGCCCGGCCGGTGAATACCGGGTACAGCGCCAGTACCAGGCCGGCCACGCGCCGCGGCGGGGCCTGCCCGGACGTCACCGCGGTCCACACCGGGTGCGCGGCCGGGTCGGCCCAGGGCTCGAGGTCGTCGAGGGCCAGCAGCTCGGCGGCCGCGCCGCTGGCCAGCATCATGCGTCACCGTCCGGCTCGCCGTCCAGCGAGGCGTAGGGGCTCTTCGGCACCGACCAGACCTCGACCGGGCCGCTGAAGAAGCCGGTCCAGCACAGCACGTCGCCGGCGCTCACCCCGAGCCGCTCCGACACCTGGGCGGGCACCTCGGCGGACAGCCGGCCCTCGGCGTCCGCGGTCAGCGCGACCGCCACCGAGAACTCGATCCCCTCACTCAACGGGCACTCCCTCCTGTGCGGTCGCCGCCAGCACCCGGCCGGTGAAGTCCCGGATGATCCGGGCCACCTCGGCCGGCCGCTCCTCGGGCACGTAGTGGTCGGCGCCGCCGACCACGATGCCCGGCAGGTCCGGGCGCAGCTCCAGCGCGGCCGCCAGGGCCTGCTCGGAGACGAACCGGCTGTCGGCGCCGCGGACCAGCACCGCGGGCACGCCGAGGCGGGCCAGGTCCGGGGCCAGGTCCTCGCGCAGGCCGGCGCAGGTGGCCTGCATCGCGGCCGGGTCGGCCAGCGGCGCGAGCCGCCCGTCGGCCCGCTCGGCGTAGCCGTGGGCGGCCCGGCGGGACACCGCGTCCGCGGGCAGCCCCGGGTAGCGCCAGGACAGGTAGCCGGTCAGGTCGCCGAGGTCGCCGAAGCTCCGGGGCCCCTTGACCACCCGGGTGTCCAGGGCGTCGAAGGCCGCCGTCTCGATGAACGGGGTGAACTCGATCGCCACCACGCCCGCGATCGCGTCCGGGCGCATCGCGCCCGCGACGATCGCGTTCCTGGCGCCGAGCGAGTGGCCGACGAGCACCACCGGCCCGCCGATGAACGCCGCGAGGTCGGCCGCGTCGCGGGCGTAGGCGGCCGCGTCGAACCGCCCGTCCCGGGGCAGGCCGGTGCGGCCGTGGCCGCGCTGGTCCACGGCGACCGCGTGGTAGGAGTCCGCGAGCAGGTCCATGACCGGCAGCCAGATCGCCGCGTTGGCCGTCACGCCGTGCAGCAGCAGCAGCGGGGGGCCGTCGCCGCGCTCGATCGCGTGGAACTCGGCCGCCGAGCCCAGCATCCGCCCGCCGGCCATCACGCCGCCGCGATCGCGGGGTAGCGGCGCTCGAGCTCGCGCTGGATCCCCTGGTGCATCTCCCGCCAGGCCCACAGCGTGGTGACCGCGGCCCGGCGGGCCCGGGCGATCCGCTCCGGCGTGTCGCAGTAGTGGGCCAGCAGTACCTCGTTCGCGTCGGAGTGGCCGATGTCGGCCCGCACGTGCTCCACGAAGTACTCGATGGTCTCGTCGTCGCAGCCGTAGTACTTGCGCAGCGCCAGCGCGGTGGCGCCGTGCACCTCGGGCAGCTGCTCCTCGTCGGCGTACCAGGACGCCAGCCCCTCCTCGGCGCTGCGCCGGCAGAAGTAGGTCATGGTCAGCGGGAACCCGGCCACCTCGGCCAGCGGGTTCGCGGCCGCCTCGGCCAGCTCCTCGTCCGTCGCGCCGAGCCGCTTGGCGAACTGCACCCACAGGCCAGGGTGATCGCCCTGGCCGGCCGGCCGGAGGATCTCGTCGAACGCGTTCTCCAGCAGGTGGTGCGCATCGTCGCCCTGCAGGAACGCGACATGGGTGATCATCATCGGCAGGTCGGCCCGGGCCTGGAACGGCCAGCGGAGCACCGCGTAGTCCTTGAGCGCCTCCTTGGGCAGCCGGCCCGAGGTGATCAGCCGGATCAGCGGCACGCTCAGGTACCGGTTCTCCGGCCGGCGCAGATCGCGCCCGAGGATCTCGTAGACGCCGCCGGGCGGGATCGAGGACATCGTGCCTCCGGGGTGGCGAGGGCGGGCGGGGCGGGGGCGGCGGGCCGGTCAGCTATAGAACGCGGGCGCCTTGAGCCAGTCGCGGTAGGACTCGGCGTCGTGCGAGTAGAACAGCTCGGCGTCGTGCTCGGCCGCCAGCGCGGCCAGCCGCCGCATGGACGCCACGCTCGCCGTCGGGTCGAGATGGAATCCGGCGATGATCGTCTTCTCGATGCTCTGCCTGGTGTAGACGGCGTCGCCGGTGAACAGCATCGGGCGGCGGTCGCCGGGCTCGACCATCAGGCTCATGTGCCCGGCGGTGTGCCCCGGGGTCTCGAACAGGCGCACGCCGCGAGCGATCTCGGTGTCCCCGCTGAGCAGCTCGTACCGCGGGCCGATCTCGTCGAAGCTCAGGTCCGAGTAGCCGAGCCGCTCGAACGGCTGGTGATGGTGGCTGGCCGCCAGCTCCTTCTCGTGGGCCAGGACCGTGGCGCCGCGGCAGAATTTATTACCGCCGACGTGGTCGAAGTGGTAATGCGAATTGATGACGTGGGTGATGTCGCCCGGGCTGAGCCCGAGGAGCTTCAGCTGGCCCGGAATGGTCTGATCGGGGGTCTGCTCCGGCAACTCGAACGGCAGGACCTTGTTCACGTGATCGAGGTCATAACCGGAGTCGAACAGGAACTTTCCCTCGGGATGATCGATGAGCACGCTGTAGCAGGGAAACCGCACCGGCCCGCCCGGGCCGGCATTCCAGTAGAGGTGATAACCGTCGATAACGAGCGTTCCGCCGTCAAGAAGATAGACGCGCATGTTGTTCGCCATGGCCCGACCCGTCTGCTTGACCAGACTTTCCCTTGACCTGGACTCTCATGATATGAGAATATGATCTCAATCCGCGATAAGCATAAAAGCAGGCCTTCAGGGGCGTCAAGGGGCCGCAATGCCGAGGTTCCCGACATCGGGCCGGTTCCAGGCATCCGGTGATAAGTCCGTTGTTTCGCCGGTCAGCCGCCAGGCTCCCGGCGGCACCCAGAGCACGCAGCGGCTGCTCGCGCTGCTGGACCAGTTCAGCACGGAGCGGCCCACGCACACCGTCGAGGGCCTCAGCGAGGCGATCGGGGTGCCGCGCAGCACGGTGTACCGCCTGGTGAGCCTGCTCAAGACCTACGAGCTGCTGGAGCAGGCCGGGGAGAGCCGCTACCAGCTGGGCCCGAAGGCGATCATGATGGGCTACGTCGCCCGCTCGACCGTGGACCTGGCCGACATCTGGCGGCCCGGGCTGGAGCAGCTGGCCGCCGCGAGCCGGGAGACCGCGCTCGTGCTGCGCCGGATCGGCGACGCCGCGGTCTGCGTCGACCGCGTCGAGTGCGACCACCCGGTGCGGCTGTCCTTCGACGTCGGCAAGGCGATGCCGCTGCACACCGGGGCCGGGGCCAAGGTGCTGCTGTCCTGCTCGCCCGCGCCGCTGCGGGACGCCTACGTCGAGGCCGCGGTGCCGCCCGGGCACCGGGCCCGGCTGCGCGCCGAGCTCCGGGCGATCGCCGACCGGGGCTGGGGCGAGAGCCACGCCGAGGTCGACCCCGGCATCTGGGCCGTGGCCGCGCCGATCCTGCGCGACCGCGACGGCCGGTGCCTGGCCATCTCGGTCGCGGTGCCCGAGTACCGGATCGAGGCCGGGCGCCGGGAGGAGCTGATCGCCCAGACCGTGGACGCGGCCGCGGCGCTGCGCACCCGCCTGTCGCACTACGCCTGACCCGGCCATGCCCGGGCCGAGATTCGGCCGGCCTCGCGTCTCGTGGCACGCTGGCAGGGTGAAGGCAACGCAGCGGCCGGCGGCCCGGGTCCGCGACGAGACGGTGCAGCGGCTGGAGCGGTCGATGGGGCCGCTGGGCACCGCCGCCATGGCGTCCATGGACAGCAGGCTGCCCTGGTTCCGGGCGATGTCGGCGGAGAACCGGTCCTGGCTCGGGCTGGTGGCCCAGGCCGCGCTGGCCACCTTCGTCGACTGGGTCAAGCACCCCGAGCGCGGGCGCCCGGCCGTCGCCGGGCAGGTTTTCGGCACCGCGCCGCGCGAGCTGGCCCGGGCGGTCAGCCTGCAGCAGACCGTGGAGATGGCGCGCGTGATCATCGACGTGGTCGAGGCCCAGGTGGACGAGCTGGCCGCGCCGGGCGGCGAGGCCGAGCTGCGCGAGGCGGTGCTGCGCTACACCCGGGAGATCGCGTTCGGCGCCGCGCAGGTCTACGCGCGCACCGCGGAGGCGCGCGGCGCATGGGACGCCCGGCTGGAGGCGCTGGTGGTGGACTCGCTGGTGCGCGGGGAGGTGGACGAGGGCCTGCAGTCCTGGGCGTCGGCGCTGAACTGGTCGGCCGGCCCGGTGGCCGTGATCGCCGGCAACGCCGATGACAGCGACCCGGAGGGCCTGATCGACGAGCTGCGCGGCATCGCCCGCCGGTCCCGGCTGGACCTGCTGGCCGGGGTGCACGGCCACCGGCTGGTCGTGGTGCTGGGCGGCGCCGACGACGCGGTCAAGGCGGCCGGCCAGCTGGCCGGGCGGTTCGGCGCCGGGCCGGTCATCGTCGGCCCCGTCGTCGACGACCTGCAGTCGGCCACCCGCTCCGCGAGCGCGGCCCTGGCCGGCCTGCGCGCGGCCGCCGCCTGGCCGGACGCGCCGCGCCCGGTCGACGCGGCCGACCTGCTGCCCGAGCGGGCCCTGGACGGCGACGAGCAGGCCCGGGCCCAGCTCATCGCGGAGGTGCACGAGCCGCTGCTGGGCGGCGGCTCGGCGCTGCTGGACACCGTCATGACCTACCTGGAGCAGGGCAACTCGCTCGAGGCGACCGCCCGGCTGCTGTTCGTGCACCCGAACACCGTGCGCTACCGGCTGCGCCGGGTCAGTGAGCTCACCGGCCTGATCCCCGGCGACGGCCGGGGCGGGTTCACGCTCTGGGTGGCCGTGGTCCTCGGCCGCCTGACCCGGGGTTACCCGGAGGTACGCGCGCACAAGGGAACATGACTTGTAGCCTTCCTACAGCGGCTCAGGCCGGAACTTCGTGCAGTTCGTCATTCGTATGGTGAAGTCCTACAGTGCAGGGTAGAGAGATGCTGTTTATCGCCGCGCCCGGGCAGGGGGCTCAGGCACCGGGTTTCCTGCGCGAATGGCTGGAGTTGCCCGGGCTGCCGGAGCGGCTCGGATCCTGGTCCGAGCTGGCCGGGTGCGACCTGATCCGGTGCGGGACCACCGCGGGCGCCGACGAGATCCGGGACACCGCGATCGCGCAGCCGCTGCTGGTCGCGGCCGCGATCGCGGTCGCGGCCGAGTTGGCCGGCGCGGCCGGGCTGGCCGGCGCGCCCGGCCCGGACGGCGGGCTGGCCGAGGCGGCCGCCGCGGCCGGGCTGGACGCGGCCGCCGGGCACAGCGTGGGCGAGCTGGCGGCGGGCGCGATCGCCGGCGCGCTGGCGCCGCAGGACGCGATCGCGCTGGTGCGGGTGCGCGGCCAGGCGATGGCCCGCGCCGCCGCGGCCGAGCCCACCGGGATGACCGCGGTGCTCGGCGGCGACGAGCAGGCCGTCCTGGCCGCCATCGAGGCCCACGGCCTGACCCCGGCCAACGTCAACGCGGCGGGTCAGATCGTCGCCGCGGGCACCCTGGACCAGCTCGCCGCATTCGCCGCCGACCCGCCGCCCGGGGCCAGGCTCCGCTCGCTGTCGGTGGCCGGCGCCTTCCACACCCGGCACATGGCGCCGGCCGTGGACGCGCTGCGCGCGGCCGCCGCCGGGGTGGCCACCCGCCGCCCGCTGCTGGCGCTGCTGTCGAACCGGGACGGCCGCGTGGTGCGCAGCGGCAGCGACTGGCTGGAGCGGATCGTGACCCAGGTGAGCGCGCCGGTCCGCTGGGACCTGTGCCAGCAGACCATGGCCGGCCTGGGCGTCACCGCGCTGATCGAGCTGCCCCCGGCGGGCACGCTGACGGGCCTGGCCCGCCGCGCCCTGCCCGGGGTGCAGGCGCTCGCCCTGAAGGGCCCGGGCGACCTGGACCAGGCCCGCGCGCTGCTCGCGGCCGCCCGCGACAACCATGAGGACAGCCACACCCCGGACTGGCGGCTGCTCGTGGCGCCCCGGGCCGGTACGTTCCGGGCCGGGGCCGCCGGCGGCACGCCCGCCGGGCCCGGCACCGCGGTCGGGGTCGGCGCCGAGCTGGGCCACCTGGAGATCCGCGGTGGCGACCACGCGATCTCCTGCGCGTTCCCGGCCACGATCATCGAATGGCTGGTCGAGGACGGCGACCCGGTCAGCGCGGGCCAGCCGCTGGTCCGGCTGCAGCCCGATGGAACCGACTGAAGGAGACGACCGGATGCGACTCACCGAAGGCTCAGCGGGCGCGCGGATCCTCGCGTTCGGCGGATACCAGCCGACCCGGGTGGTGACCAACGACGAGCTCGCGGCCACGGTGGACACCACCGACGAGTGGATCCGCAGCCGGGTGGGCATTGCCAGCCGCCGGATCGCCGGGCCGGACGAGACCGTCGCCGACATGGCGGTCGCGGCGGGCGGCAAGGCGCTGGCCGCCAGCGGCCTGTCCCCGGGCGACATCGACCTGGTGATCGTGGCCACGTGCACCCCGGAGGCGCCGATCCCGAACACCGCGGCCCAGGTGGCCCGCAGGCTCGGCATCCCCGCACCCGGCGCCTACGACCTGAACGCCGCCTGCGCGGGCTTCTGCTACGCGCTGGCCAGCGCCAGCGACGCGGTCAGGACCGGGACGTCCGGGAATGTCCTGGTGATCGGGGCCGAGAAGCTGTCGCAGTGGATCGACTGGACCGACCGGTCCACCTGCATCATCTTCGCCGACGGGGCCGGCGCCGCCGTCGTCGGCCCGGTGACCGACCCCGCCGAGGCGGGCATCGGGCCAGTCGCCTGGGGCAGCGCCGGCGAGATGGCGGACAAGATCTACATCACCGACCGGAACTCGTTCATCTTCCAGGAGGGCCAGACGGTGTTCCGGTGGGCCACCACCGCCCTGCACCCGGTGGCCAAGCAGGCCTGCGAGCTGGCCGGGGTCGACCCGACGGAACTGGCCGCGTTCGTCCCGCACCAGGCCAACCTGCGGATCGTCGAGGCGATCGCCCGCCGGCTGGGCGCGCCTCAGGCCCTGGTCGCCAACGACATCGTGACCGCGGGCAACACCTCGTCGGCGTCCATCCCGCTGGCCCTGGCCCGGATGCTGGAGCGCGGCGAGATCCCGTCGGGCGCGCCGGTCCTGCTGCTCGGCTTCGGCGCCGGCATCTGCTACGCCGGCCAGGTGATCACGGTACCCTGACCGGGCCCCGCTCCCGGGGCTCCGGATCGATGTCGCAACGAGAACAAGGAAGAAGGAGAACGCGACTCATGGCCATGACCGACCAGGAAATCCTGACAGGCCTCGGCGAGATCATCGACGAGGTGGCGGGCGTCCCCGCCGACCAGGTCACCCCGGACAAGACGTTCGTCGACGACCTGGACATCGACTCGCTGTCGATGGTCGAGATCGCGGTGGCCGCGCAGGACAAGTTCGGCGTCGAGATCCCCGACGACCAGCTGAAGGACCTGAAGACCGTGCAGGACGTGATCGACTACGTCCGGCGGTCGGGCGTGTCGGCCTGACCGGGGAATCCACCACCGGCGCGGCGGCGGGCAGCGGCAGGCACGGCCCCGGCTCCGCGTCATCCGAGCTGAGGAGCGCGATCACAGTGGGCACAGACCGCGACCGCACCCGCGACCGCCCGGACGTCGTCGTCACCGGGCTCGGCGCGATCACCCCGGTCGGCGCCGACGTCGCGTCGACCTGGGACTCGCTGCTGGCCGGGCGCAGCGGCGTGACCAGGCTGACCGATGCCTGGGCGGAGGAGCTGCCCGCCCGGATCGCCGCCTGGGCCGCCGCCGACCCGGCCACGCTGATCGACCGGGTGCAGGCCCGCCGGATGGACCGGTGCGAGCAGTTCGCGCTCGTCGCCGCGCGCGAGGCCTGGGCCGACGCGGGCGCGCCGGAGGTGGACCCCGAGCGGCTCGGGGTGGTGGTGTCGAGCGGCATCGGCGGGGTCGCCTCCACGCTGGCGGCCTACGACACGCTGCACGAGAAAGGCTGGCAGCGGCTCTCGCCGTACACGGTCCCGATGCTGATGCCCAACGGCTCGGCCGGGTGGCTGGGCATCGAGCTCGGCGCCCGGGCCGGCGTGCACACCACCGTGAGCGCCTGCGCCTCGGGCGCCGAGGCCATCGGCTACGCGATGGAGATGATCAGGTCCGGCCGGGCCGACGTGGTGCTGGCCGGCGGCACCGAAGCCGCGATCATCCCGCTGAACATCGCCGCGTTCGCGGCGATGCGCGCGCTGTCGACCCGCAACGACGAGCCGGAGCGGGCGTCGCGGCCGTTCGACCGGGGCCGCGACGGCTTCGTGCTCGGCGAGGGCGCGGGCATGGTGGTGCTGGAGTCCGCCGAGCACGCCGCCCGGCGGGGGGCGCGGCTGCACGCGGTCGCGGCCGGCGTCGGCTACTCCGCGGACGCTCACCACATCGCCCAGCCGGAGCCGGACGGCTCCGGGATCGTGCTGGCGATCCGCCGGGTGCTCGCCGACGCCGGGCTGGCCGCTGACCAGATCGCGCACATCAACGCGCACGCCACGTCCACGCCAGCGGGCGACGTGGTGGAATGCCAGGCCATCGCCGCGGCGCTCGGGCCGGCCGCCGCCGAGGTGGTGGTCTCGGCCACCAAGTCGATGACCGGGCACCTGCTCGGCGGCGCGGGCGCGGTCGAGTCGGTGGCCGCGATCCTGGCCCTGCGCGAGCGGGTGGCGCCGC
This sequence comes from uncultured Actinomycetota bacterium, assembly GCA_963749145.1. Classification (GTDB taxonomy): domain Bacteria; phylum Actinomycetota; class Actinomycetes; order Streptosporangiales; family Streptosporangiaceae; genus JASHPR01. The sequence goes on from CAVVLN010000001.1 coordinate 1,418,967, forward strand.
CGACCATCAACCTCGAGGACCCCGACGACAGCGCCGGGGTCCAGATCGCGACCGAGCCGACGAAACTCCAGGCCCGGGGCAGCGCCCCGATGGCGGTGCTCAACAACTCGTTCGGCTTCGGCGGCCACAACGTCGCCCTGGCCTTCACCGCCGCCTGACCCGGACCCGACGCCGACATGAGCTCACCCAGTCCCGAGGAGGCCATCGTGACAATCCTCGACACCCCGGCCCAGGCCCGGGCGCCGGTCACCCCGCGCCGCGTGCCGGCCAGCACCGCCCCGGACCAGCCCGCGGGCATCTCGCGGGACCCGCGCACCCGGCTGAAGTTCCTGTTCGACCCGGGATCGCTGTCGCTGCCGCGCCCGGCCGACGACAGCGGCGTGCTTACCGGCACCGGGACCATCGACGGGATGCGGGCCGTGGCGTTCGCGAGCGACCCCCGGGTGCAGGGCGGCGCGACCGGCAGTGCGGGCTGCGCCGCGATCGTCGCCGCCTACGACCTGGCCATGGCGGCCGGAGCGCCGATCATCGGGCTGTGGCACTGCGGCGGCGCCCGGCTGCGCGAGGGCGTGGAGAGCCTGCACGCGGTCGGCACGGTCTTCGCCGCCATGACCCTGGCGTCGGGCAAGATCCCGCAGATCTCGGTGGTGCTCGGCGCCGCCGCGGGCGGGGCGGCCTACGGGCCGGCCCTGACCGACGTGGTCATCCTGTCCGGCTCGGGCCGCATTTTCGTCACCGGGCCGGACGTCGTGCGCAGCGTGACCGGCGAGGATGTCGACTCCGAGCGGCTGGGCGGGCCCGAGCCGCACAGCCGCCGTTCCGGCGTCGTGCACGTGGTGGCCGAGGACGACGCCGGGGCGATCGGCCACGCCCAGCGGCTGGCTGTGCTGTTCGGCCGGCCGCAGGAGGAGGGGCCGGACCTGGCCGCGGCGGGCGGGACCGACCTCGCCGCGCTGCTGCCCGAGTCCGCCCGCCGGGCCTACGACGTGCGCCCTCTGGTCACCGGCCTGCTCGACGAGCCGGGCATGGAACTGCACCCGCGGTGGGCCCCGAACATCGTCACCACGCTGGGCAGGCTGGCGGGCCGGACGGTCGGCGTGATCGCCAACAACCCGCTGCGGCTGGCCGGCTGCCTGGACGCGACGACCGCGGAGAAGGCGGCCAGGTTCGTCCGGATGTGCGACGCGTTCGGGGTGCCGCTCGTCGTCGTGGTCGACACGCCCGGGTACCTGCCCGGGGTCGGCCAGGAATGGGACGGCGTGGTCCGCCGCGGCGCCAAGCTGCTGCACGCGTTCGCCGAGGCGACCGTGCCGCGGGTGACGCTGATGACCAGGAAGGCCTACGGCGGCGCGTACATCGCGATGAACTCCCGCTCGCTCGGCGCCACCCGGGTGTTCGCCTGGCCGGACGCCGAGGTGGCCGTGATGGGCGCGGTCGCGGCGGTCCGGATCCTGCACCGGCGCACGCTCGCCGCCGCGCCCGCCGATCAGCGGCACGAGATCGAGGCCCAGCTCGCCGCGGAGCACGAGCGGGAGGCGGGCGGGCTGCCCCGGGCGATCGCGCTCGGCGTGGTGGACGAGATCGTCGAGCCGGCCCGCACTCGCGAGGCCCTGGCCCGGGCGATCGCGGAGGCGCCCGCCCGGCGCGGCGCGCACGGTAACATCCCTCTCTGACCAAGGTTCGGCCCGACGATCCGGAGCGAGGATGCCCGAGGATTTCAACAGCAAGATCATCGAGGAGTTCCGCGCCAGCGGAGGCAAGGTCGGCGGCCCGTTCGCCGGTGCCCCGCTGCTGCTCCTGCACACGACCGGCGCCAAGAGCGGCCAGGAGCGGGTGAACCCGGTGATGTACCAGGCGATCGGGGACGGGTTCGCCGTGTTCGCCTCGAAGGCCGGCGCGCCGGACAACCCGGACTGGTACCACAACCTGGTCGCCAACCCGCGGGTGCGGGCCGAGGTCGGCACCGAGACCATCGAGCTCAACGCCCGGGTGGCCGACGAGCAGACCCGCGCGCCGATCTGGGCCGAGTGGAAGAAGGCCAACCCGGGCTTCGCCGACTACGAGCAGCGGACGACCCGGCAGATCCCGGTCGTGCTGCTGGAGCGGGTCAGCTAGCCCCGCTCTTCCCCGCCATCCCGGCTCATCCCCGGGCCGGGCCCGAGCCGGGCCGCGACCCGGCCGTAGGCGTCCAGGACCAGGTCCCAGAAGCCGTCGACGTCGATGGCGACGGCCACCCGCGCGTTGCGGGTGCGGGCCGGGGCGTCGAAGTCGGTGACGGTCATCCCCGCCGTCCACCGGCCGGCGGTCTCGACCTCCACCCGGGCGGGCTGGCCGGTGAACAACCCGGGCGCGGCGACGAGCGCCACCGCGCAGACGTCGTGCACCGACGGGCCGTCCGGGGGCGGCACCCCAGCGGTCCGGCTCGCGGGCCGGTAGCCGGCCAGGCAGGGCAGCAGCAGGTCGGCGGCCAGCCGCCCGAGGCCGCGCATCCGGTCCCGGATCGCCGCGGTGGCCCGCGCTTGCAGCGTCACGTCCAGGCCGACCATGGTCACGGTCCACCCGGCCCCGAACACGACCGCCGCGGCCTCCGGGTCGGCGGCGATGTTGAACTCGGCGGCGGGCGTCACGTTGCCGCGGCCCGCGGAGCCGCCCATGATCACGAATCCGCCCGCCTGCGACACCAGGTCCGGGTACCGCCGTAGCGCGAGCGCGATGTTGGTCAGCGGGCCGGTCGCGACCAGCGTGATCTGACCGGGCTCGGCGCGCACCGCGGCCGCGAGGTAGTCGACCGCGTGCCCGTCCGCGGGCCGGGAGGCCGACTCCGGCAGCCGGGCCGCGCCGAGGCCGGACGCGCCGTGTACCCGGCGCGCGTGCAGCGCCGGCCGCACGAGCGGGCCCGGGCTGCCGGCCACCACGGGAACGTCCGCGCGGCCCAGGAAGTCCCGCACCCGCAGTGCGTTCGCGGTCGTCTGGTCCAGGCCGACGTTGCCGGCCACGGTGGTGATCCCGCGCAGCGCGAGCCCGGGGTGGCCGTCCGCGAGCACCAGGGCGAGGGCGTCGTCGATCCCGGGGTCGCAGTCGATGATGATCTTCTGACCGGTCATGCCGCGCTCCCGTCCGGCCCGCCCCGCCACCTCAGGTCCGCCACTTCAGGTCCAGCCACCTCAGGTCCGGCCACCCCAGGTCCGGCCACCCCAGGTCCGGCCACCCCAGGTCCGGCCACCCCAGGTCCGCCACCTCAGGTCCGGCCACCTCAGGTCCGGCACCTCAGGTCCGCCACCTCAGGCACGGTATCGCGGGCCGACCGGCGGCGTGGTGGCCGCCCGGCCCCCGACTCTCGCGGTCCGGGACCGGGCGGCAGCATCAGGACGCCTGCTGGCCGGCCAGCGAGACCGCGCGCAGCGCGGGCGGGGCCGCCCGGCCCGGCCGGGGGCCGCGCCAGGGCTGGGGCGCCCGGCTGCGGCGCGGGCGGGGCAGGATGTCCGGCCTGGCGTCGTCGCGGCCCCGGGCGTGGGCCCCCAGCCGCGCGCGCAGCCGCTCCCGGCCGCGGTGCAGCCGGGACATGACCGTGCCGATCGGGGTACCCATGATCTCGGCGATCTCCTTATACGGGTAACCCTCGATGTCGGCCAGGTAGACCGCGGCGCTGAACCCGTCCGGCAGGTCGCGCAGGGCGCGCAGCACCTCGGACTCGGACAGCCGGTCCAGAGCCTCCTCCTCCGCCGACTTGGCCCGCTGGGACAGCAGGTTCTCGGGCACGTGCAGCTCGCCAAGCTCGCTGAACAGCGACTGGACCGGCTCGCGGCGGTGCTTGCGGCGGGTGTTGATGAACGTGTTGGCCAGGATGCGGTACAGCCACGCGCTCAGGTTGGTGCCCGGCCGGAACTGGTGGAAGGCGACGTACGCCCGGGCGAAGGTCTCCTGGAGTAGGTCCTCGGCGTCGCTGGGGTTGCGGGTCATGCGGAGCGCCGCCGGGTACAGCTTGCGCATGTAGGGGACGACGTCGCGCTCGAAGCTCAACTGCTCGTCCGGGATGTGCTCGGCCAGCGTCATTTGCTCGGCCTCCTTGGTGGTTTGCCCCCCTCCTTGGACAGACCATCGGCTGGCATGACGCGTCAGTGTTCATCGATTGCTGCGGCCCGCCACCATCTCCTCGCTGGTCGTGCCCGCGACGGGGCACGATTCAACTCGGGGGGGATTAGCTGGGGGCAGAGGCGGGGATGGGGGCCGTGCAGCCATGCCGGGCGTCAGCCAGCGCAGTTCACAAAATGCGCGAACGCTAACACTCTCATTTCCGTCCCCCTCGCAGGGTGTCGGGTGGTTTACGGCGGTCATATCCGACCAGCTATATGAGTCCAGGAGTTAAACAAGTATTCAGGTGGCTGTCAAGCCGCTTCACGCAGAACCCCGTCGTCGGCGCTGCGAACGTTTGTGGCACGTACCTGCAGGTCAGAGAGGTAGTTGCACGGGTTCGCGCCGATCGTGCGGGTCGCGCGGATCAGGTCAGCTCGCGCCGGGTTATACCGAATTAACCCCATCAGGATCGCGCCGCCGAAATGCGGCCTGAATGTTAGAACGTCAAGCCGGCAAGCCTCGCGATTATCGGAAAAAATCCGCTCGCCAGAATTATCCGGCCCGCCGGGAAAGAAAACCTCGGCCTGGCCCGGCTGGCGGGCAGCGGGCTGGCCGGGTCAGCCGGTGGCGTGCAGCCAGCGCACCGGGGCGCCGTCGGCCGCGTGCCGGAACGGCTCCAGCTCGTCGTCCCAGGGCTGCCCGAGCAGCAGGGCCAGCTCGGCTTCCAGCGAGCCGCCGAGCGCGGGATGGCGCGGGCCGTGCCGCTCGCGCAGCGTGTCCATGCCGGGCCCGGCCGCGCCGTCCTGGGTCCGGCCGCGCGCCGAGGCAGCGGCGAGCCGCATGGCCGCGCGCAGCCGGCCCTCGGGAACCACGATGTCACCGCTGGCCGACGTGACCGCGCTGAACGTGCCCAGGGACGGCGTGTGGCTGTAGCGGACCGCGTCGCAGCCGGGGCTGGCCTCCTCGGTCACCTCGAACCGCAGCCGGTTCCAGGCGGCCAGGGCCGAGGTGATGGTGGCCGAGGTCCCAGCGCGGCCCTGCCAGCCCAGCTCGGCGCGTACGGTGCCGGGCGCGGCCGGCTGATCGACCCAGGGCAACCTGACCGGCACGCCAATAATCCCGGCCACGGCCCACTCGATGTGCGGGCTCAGCGCCGGGGGCGCGGAGTGAACTTGCAGCACGCCACGAACGGACACCAGACCTCCCTGCCTGCGGACGAGGTGCGTCTTCCCCAACGAACCTCTCGCGGGCCGGTCGCGGCCGGTGCCGTCCGGCTCCCATTGTGCCGCACCGCCGCCGCCCGCACCAGTATCCCGGCCATCCCCGTGTCTGGCCCGGCTCCGTCGCCCCCGCCAGCATCGCGGCCCGCCCCCGGTCCGGCCGCGCCCCGCCCGGGCCAGCATCCCGGCCCCCGCCCCCGGTTCGGCCGCGCCCCGCCCGGGCCAGCATCCCGGCCCCCGCCCCCGGTTCGGCCGCGCCCCGCCCGGGCCAGCATCCCGGCCCGCCCCGATTCGGCCGCGCCCGCCGGCCACCCGGCGTGATGAGATAGAGGGGTGATCCCGGCAGAAGGGACAGCGGATCCCGGGGCGGGGCGCGACGCCGCCGGGTTGCTCTTCGCCGCCGAGATGTACGGCGTCCAGCTTGACCATCTCGCCGCGGTACTCGGGGTGAGCGAGGCCCGCGCCCGGGCAATCGCCGCCCGGTGGCGGGCCCGGCGGTACGCCGAATCGGCCCGGCTCGGTCCTGGCCCGCCGTGGACCTGGCTGACCCGGGCGGGCCTGGCCGCCTGCGGGCTCCGGTACACCGCCGCCCCGCCCGCGTTAGCCCGGCTCGCGCATCTGCGGGCCGTGGTGGCGGTGCGGCTGGCGCTGGAGTCGGCGCCCCGCTACGCCGCGGGCGGCGGCTACTGGCGCAGCGAGCGGCGGCTGCGGGCCCGGATGGGCGGCCGGGTCGGGCTGCGCGAGCACCTTCCCGACGGGGAGGTGCACTGGCCGGACGATGCCCGGGTGCCCTGGGCCGGCGAGTGCTGGGCCATCGAGGCCGAGCTGACCCCGAAGACCGCCCGCCGGACCGCGGCCATCATGCGGGAGTTGCTGACCAGGACCGGCGACTACGGCTGCCCGGCGGCCGAGGTCCGGGGCGCCGGGCCGCCGCGGCACGCGCGGGTGCTCTACTTGTGCTCGCCTGCCGCCCGGGCCACGGTGGCCAGGGCCAGGGCGGCGCTCGGCATCGCCGCCGCGCGGATCGAGATCCGCCCGCTGCCGCCGGGAGCGAAACTCATGGCGGCCCGGTGACCGGGCGGGCCGCGGCCCGCGCGGCCGGCCGGGCCGCCGCGGCGCTGATCGCCGCCGCGCTGATCGTCGCGGCGGCGCCGGTCTCGCTGGTGGCCACGGCCGGTGTCGCGCTGGCCTGGCGGGCGGGCTGGCCGCCGGGCCGGCTCTACCGGGCCGCGCTCTGGTGCGTTCCGATGTTGGCGGTCTGGCTGACGGCCACGGCCGTGGGCGCCCGCTCGGTGCCGGCCGCCGCGGCGGCACCGTACCTCGCCTGGCTGGCCATGTGGCACCGCGCCGCCGCCGGCTCGTACCCGGCCGCGGCAGTGGCGATCGCCCCGGTCGCCATCCCGGCCGGGCTGGCCGCGGGCGGCCTGGCCTGGTCCTACCGGATCCGCTCGGTGGAGGCGGGCAGCGGCGGGCTCGCCCCGGGCTCGGCGGCCGCGTTCGACCGGCGGCAGTGGCGGCACCAGGCACGCAGCGCCCGGGCCCGGATCGCCGCGCCCGGGGCCGTGCCGCTGACCGTGCGCGGCGGCCTGGCCGTCGGCGCCGTGATCAGGGCGGTCGGCCACCCGGCGCGGCCGATCGCGGCGATCCCGTACTCCAGGATGCGCTCGCACCAGGTGGTGATCGGCACCACCGGCACCGGCAAGACGACGCTGCTGTTACGGCTGTGGGCCGGGTTCACGGCCACCGCGCTACGCCGGCACGCCGCGGGGCAGGGCCGGGCGCCGCTGCTGGTCGTGCTGGACTGCAAGGGCGGGGCCGACGCGCGGCGGATCGCCGACCGCACCCGGCGGGCGCTGCGCATGGCCGGCGCCCGGTCCACCGCGATCTGGCCGGACGAGGCCAGCCTCTCGCTCTGGGTGCTCCCGCCGGACCAGCTCACCACCACGCTGCTGGACCTGATCGAGCACGGGACCGGTGCCGCCGCCTACTACGCCGACGTGATGGAGGCGGTGGTCGGGCTCGCGGTCGCGGCGCCCGGCGGCCCGCCGGCCAGCGCGGAGGACCTGCTCGCCCGGCTGGATCCTGGCTGGCTGGCACTGGCCTACTCCGGTGCCGGGCACGACGCCGAGCTGGCGCTCATCCGGTCGGCGGCCCGGCAGATCGGTGACATCGGGCTGCGGCTGCGCACGCTCATGCGCCGGCTCGGCAGCGGCCTGGACGGGCCGGGTGGCTTCGGCGACGCCGACGCCTGGTACTGCATCCTGGAGGGCACCGCCGAGATCAGCGTGGCCGAAGCCCAGGCCCGGGCCCTGGTCGACCTGCTGGCCAGCTACGCCACCGCGCGGCCCGGCGCCGGCGGGCCGGCCGGGCGCGAGATCCTGCTGGCGGTGGACGAGTTCAGCGCGGTCTCGCGCCGGCTCCCGGTCTGGCAGCTGTACGAGCGGGCCCGCTCGCTCGGCCTGGCCGTCCAGGTGTCGGCGCAATCCTGGCCCGGGCTGGCCGCTACCGAGGACGAGCGGTACCGGATCGCCGCGGCCGCCGACGGCGGGATCTGGCTGCTGCGCACCCCGCACCCCGAACCGGTCGCCGCGCTGGCCGGGAAGCGCAGCCGTGCCGACACCACGCGGCGGCTGGCCCGGGCCGGCCTGTGGAGCCGGCGGGGCAGCGCGCGGACCCGGCTGGTGCCCGTCGTGGACCCGGACCTGATCCGCGGGCTCGACGTCGGCCAGGCCGCCTACATCTACCGCGGCGGCGCGACGTACGTCCAGGTCAAGAGGCTGGTGGCCGGGCCGGCCGCGCTGCCGCCGCTCCCGGTCCCGGCCCCGGTACCGTTCGCCCCGGTACCGTTCGCCCCGGTACCGTCCCCCGCGCCGCCCGCCCCGGTGCCGTCGGCGGCGCCATCTCCCCCGATGCCGTCTCCCCCGCCGTTGCCGGATGTCAGCGCCCTACTCGACGAGGCGTTCGGCCCGGAGCCCGCGCCGTGAGCGGGGCTCGCGGGTCCGCGCCCGATCCGTTCGCCGTGCTCGGCGTCGAGCCGCGGGCCGACCTGACCGACGAGGAGGTGCACGCGGCCTGGCGGCGGGCCGCCACCGCGACCCACCCGGACCGGGCAGACGGCGGGGACCCGCCGCGGTTCGCCGAGGCGGCCGCCGCCTACACCGCGCTGCGGACCCGGTTCGGACGCGGGGAGGCCCTGGCCGACCTGCGGGCGGCCCGGCCAGGCCGGCCCGCGCCGTGGCGGCGAAACGGGCCGCGGCGCGGCGCCCGGGCCGCCGCCCGGCTGCCCGGCCGGATCCGGCGCGGGCGCCCGGCCCGGCTCGCGTTGCGGGTCCTGGCCGCGCTGGCCGCCGCCGCGGCCGCGGTAGCCGCCGCCGGGCCGCACCCCGCCGCCCCGGCGCTGGTCACCGGGGTGGCGACCTGGCTGGTGCTGACCGCCCGCCGCGACCTGGCGCCGCCGCCAGAGCGCCAGGCGCCCGGGGCGACCCGGCGCGGCTAGCCCACGGCGACCAGCGGGCCGTTTGATCATGGAGCGGCGAGTGCCTCCACAACCCGGTCGTATTCAAGTCCGGCTAAGGCTCCCGCGGCCGTGACTTCTTCTGCTGAGCTGGCCCGGTAGAGGGCGAAGCAGCTCTCATCCTGGGGCACGAAGACGGCTTGGATGAAACGGACCTGTGCTCCGGTCCGGGTGGCTTGCGCTGCCCCGGCGCGGGCCCGGCGGGCGACGCCGGTCAGGGATGCACCCGCCGGAAGGTAGAACTCCGCCAGGTAGAGCATGCTGTGCAGGGTAAGCGCGGGAGTACCGGTGCGTGAACGCGGAGATCCACACTGAATGAGGCCGCCGCGGGGCGCCGCGGTGCGGGTATGCGGCAGCGTTCGGCCTCAGCCAGTTGGCGGCGTGCGCGCGGCAGGCTCAGCGCCGGCGGGGCCGTGCAGACGCGCGGCGAGTTCGGTTCGGGTGCGCACGCCGAGCTTGGCGTAGGCCTTGGTCAGCGTGGATTCGACGGCCCGGACGGTCACGAACAGCTCGGCCGCTATCTCGGTGTTGCTCAGCCCGCGGCCGACCAGCTCGGCGGCCCGCAGCTCGGTGACGGTGAGCTCGTCTGGCCCGGGCGCGCGGCCGCTGACGCGGGCGAGCTCGGCCCGGGCCCGCGCTGCCCACAGCGGCGCGCCGATGCGCTCGAAGATGCGGCTCGCTTGCGACAGCGTGGCGCGCGCTGCGCCGCGCTGCTTGACCCGCCGCTGGATGCCGCCGAGCATGAGCAGCGCGCGGCCCCGCTCCAGCGGCATCGGCGAGATCAGCTCCTGCAGCCGCAGCGCCTCGGTGAGCTCGGTCACGGCGGCGCCGAGGTCACCACGCGCCGCGGCGAGCCCGCCGCGGCAGCGTGCGGTTACCGCCGCGGCCAGCGGGCTGCGCGCATCGCGTTCCATCTCCGCCACCAGGCTGCCCGCCTCCTCCAGCTCGCCCGCCCCGATGAGCGCCTCCACCGCCTTCGGCGCGATGCTCGTCGGGGTGATGACGCGTCGGCCCGTCGCCCGCCACTGAGCAGCCAGCGGGCGGAGCCGCTCAGCCGCAGCCGCGTAGTCGCCGAGGGCCAGATCGAGCGTGCCTTGCAGCGACTCGCTCGCCTCGAGGTAGGGCCGGTCTCCGTTCTCAGCGGCCGCCTCCGCTGCCCGGCGGGCCAGGTCGCGGACTGCATCCGCCTGCCCCAGCAGACCGGCTGCCTCACCGCAGGCACACAGCAGCGCGCTAACGGTATGCGGCCGGTCAATCTGCTCAGCGCTTTCCAGGCCCTCGGCAGCGAGCACGGCAGCCTGGCGCAGATCTCCGCGGTAGGCAGCCAGCCGGGAGAGCCGTAGCAGCACACCTACCCGCCACAACTCGTTGCCGTCGTTGTCACACACGCCGAGCACCTGCTGTAGCCGCGCCTCCGCGTCCTCCAGCCGGCCTTGAGCCAGGTAGCAGTACCCGGCTACCCAGCTAGGCGCGTAACTGCGGCCAAGCAATCCGCTGCCGACCGCGCGCTCGAGCTCGAGAGCGCGCCCCAGCAGCCGCTCGTCGACACTGCCGCCGCACAAGAACGCCGACAAAACCGTCGCCGCCAGCGACGCCGCGAGCACCGCGGGATCGCCAGCCCTTTCCGCATCGGCCAGTGCCTGACGGGCCTCGGCACGGGAACGCGCTTGATCTCCCTGCTCCGACCAGTAATCGGCCAAAGTCAGATGGATGCCGGCCGTGCGCACCGGATCTCCGCCCGCCTCGGCTAGCGCCTGCCCCAGCAGGGCCGTCGCCTCGGCCCCGGGTTCGTCCTGGCGCAGCCACCCGAGCTGGCTCAGCGCATCCGCCCGCGCCGGCCCGGCTGGCGCCGACGCGATCAGAGCCTCCAACGAAGCCACAGCCGCGCGCCTGTCTCCCGCGAAGGCCAGCTGGCGGGCCGAGCCAAGCAGGCGCCGGCTCGCATCTGGCCGCTGGTGCGCCGGCGTCAGCGAGGCTGCCAGCTCGAACAGCTCGGCAGCGGTCGCCGGGGCTCCCCGCCCGGCCGCGGCCCGGGCGGCAGCATCCAGTTCCGCCGCGACGGCGGCGGAAGGGCCGACCGCGGCCAGCGCCCGGTGCCTGGCCTGTTCCTCGGGCCGCACGGCCATCCCCGCGGCGATCGCGTGCAGCTCACGCAGGCGAGCAGGCGGGATCGAGCCAGCCACAGCAGAGCCAAGCACCGGGTGGGAGAACCGCAGCCGCCCAGCCGCCGGCTCGAGCACGCCCGCGACAACCGCGGCGTCCAACTCCGCACCGCCCGCCCCCGCCGCGACATACTGCGTGGCGGGGGCGTCGGGCATCACCGCAACCAGGCGCAGCGCATCCAGCACGGCCGGCGGCAGCTCGCCGAGGCGCTCGTCCACCAGGCCGCTGAGCGTGCCGGGCACCGGCAGCACAGCAGATCCGTGCATGGCGCTGCCGCGCCGAGCTAGCGCACGGCCGATCTCCAGCGCGATGAACGGATTACCGCCCGACCCGGCCTCGATCCGGCGCAGCACCGGATGCGAGAACGACGCCCCCAGCCGGACACGCAGCATCCGATGCAGTGCGCCGATGCTCAGCCCGCCTAACGTCAGCAGGTCAGCGCGCAGCCGGGCCCGCCCAAGCTCCAGCGGCAGCTCCTCGCCCGGCCGCACGGTCCGCTGCGCGCAGAGCAGCCCGACGGCGTCGTGCTCCAGGCGGCGGACCGCGAACCCGACCGCAGCCTGGGTTGGCGGGTCAAGCCACTGCACATCGTCGATGACGACCAGGACCGGCGCCGACCGGGCCAGCACGCCCAGCGCGGTACGGAACGCCGTCGCGATCAGCCGCGGCTCCGGCGGGTGCGCCGGCGCCTCAGCCAGCAGCAGCGCCACCCGCAGCGCTCGCGCCTGCGGCGGCGGCAGCTCGCCGATAATCGTATCCAGGCACGGCTCCAGCAGGTCCGCCAGCCCCGCGAACGCCAGCCGGAAGTCGCCTTTCGCCGGAAAGGTCTGCAGCACCGTGAACCCGTGCCCGGCGGCGAGCCGCGCGCCCTCACCCAGCACGGTTGTCTTGCCCGCCCCGGCCGCCCCGGCCAGCACCACCGCACCCGATGAGCGCGGCAATGCATGAAGGAACGCGCCGATCGCCTCCAGCTCGGCGTCACGGCCGAAGACCGGCGCGGCCATGGCCAGAGCGTACGCCCCCGCCGTCCGGTCCGTAAGCGCCGAAGGCGCTGCGGCCGGGATCAGCAGCGGGGCCGTGCGACCGCGCCAAAGGGGTGTGGGTTTCCACCTTCACGGCGGGCGCGCAGCGCCGGTGGCGCTGACGGCCAGGCCACCGATGCTTGCAGTTGATGCACCGTGCGCCGATCCGCGGACGCGCAACTCGTTGTTGCACATCTGAGCCACTACTTGCTACCATCGGTTGCACAGTGAGAAAGGGGGAAGACATGCAGGACGTCGTAGGCACTGGTGCCTCACCCGCTGGTATCCAGGGCGGTCGGCCTGGCTCGCCCGGCCCGGGGCGAGCCAGCCTCCCCAGACGCCCGGGAAGTGCTCGCGCGCCTTCGCCCTGCTGCTACGGCCTGCGGGCATGAGGGCTTCCCGCAAGGGCTGGCGCCACTTCGAACCGGCAACTCGACGACCGGAGGCAAGGCAATGACTGCACGCAACGACCAGATGACGAGCTTTACCTACACGACCTACATCCGCGCCACGCCCGAGCGGGTCTGGCAGGCTCTCACCGACCCCGCCGTCACGAAGCGCTACTGGCGGCACCACAAGGCTGGTGCGAAGACCTTCCGCTCTGACTGGAAGAAGGGCTCGACCTACGACTTGGCGCACGAGGAAGTCGGGCTCGTCGTGAGTGACCCCGCACAGGTGATCCTCGAGTCCGACCCCGGCCGCCGGCTGGCCTACACCTGGCACACCATCACGCCCGAGTGGGCCGCCAGTGTCGGCATGGACGAAGCCACCGCTCACGCCTGGCGCGCTGAGCCGCGCTCCAAGGTGGCCTTCGACATCGAGGACGCAGGGCAGGGTGTGATCAAGCTCACGGTCGCCCACGAGGGCTTCGAGCCTGGCAGCGACGTCCTGCAGGGAATCTCGGACGGGTGGCCTGCCGTCCTTGCCAGCCTGAAGACCCTGCTCGAGACAGGGTCAGCGCTGCCCTGGACGTAGCGGATTGGCCAGGCGGTGTTTCCAGGCGGTGTTTCCAGGCAGCGCGGCAGCGTGCCGGCCGGCTTTCCGTTACCTTCCCCCCAGCGGGGCTGCCTCTTCCCGGTGCTCCCTCCTGTGGCCTGGTCATCGTGACGGTGACACCAGGCCGGATTCGTAGGCCGCGATGACGAGCTGGACCCGGTCACGGACGCCGAGCTTGGCGAGCAGGCGCGCCACGTGCGCCTTGGCGGTGGCCGTGCTGATGAACAGCTGAGCGGCGATCTCGCCGTTGGACAGGCCGCATCCGACCAGGGTGAGTACCTCGCGTTCGCGTTCGGTGATGCCGTCGATCTCGCGCCGCTGCGGGGCGGGCTCGGCCCGGTCGGCGAACTGCGCGATGAGGCGGCGGGTGACGCCCGGCGCGAGCAGGGCGTCACCGGCGGCGACGATCCGGATCGCCGCCAGGATGTCCTCCAGCGCCATGTCCTTGACCAGGAATCCGCTCGCGCCGGCGCGCAGCGCGGCGTAGACGTAGTCGTCATCGTCGAAGGTGGTGAGGACGACCACTCCCACCGTCGAGGATTCGGCCGTGATTATCCGGGTGGCCTCGATGCCATCCATGCCGGGCATGCGGATGTCCATAACGACCACGTCGGGACGGACGTCCCTGGCCAGCTGGACCGCCTGGGCGCCGGTTCCGGCTTCCCCCACGACGTCGAGATCAGGGGTGTCGGCGATGAGTACCCGTAGCCCGGCGCGGACCAGTGGCTGGTCGTCCGCGAGCACGACGCGTATCGTCATCAGACCCCTGCGGGCACCGGCAGCGGCAGCCGGGCCGCCACCCGGAAGCCGCCTTCCGGCCGTGGCCCAGCGGTGAGATGACCGTGCAGCAGGTCGGCCCGCTCGCGCATGCCGGTGATGCCGTAGCCGGTCCCCTCCCCCGCGCCGCCGCGCCCGTCATCGACGACCTCGATCCCCACCTCGTCGTACTGCTGGTCGATGATGACCTGGCAGTCATGCCCGATCCGACCGCACAAGGCGCCCTGGTGATTCCTTCTTCCATCGACATGAACTCGCCGCAATACAAGGTGGCCGCGAAGCTTTGCCATGCGCCACCTCCCCCGGGAGGCTGACTTGCCGCAATACCGGACGCCGGGACACTGTCATCCGCCGAACCGTAACGCCCGCGCCGTGACGGAGGCACGAATGAAGACGCTCCTGGCCGGGCGCGCGCGACCCGGCCGGAACGGCCCCGCTGGCCGCGGCAGGGTGTCATACCCAGGTATGCCCTCGCCTCGCGCTGCCCCGCTGGTATGAGCGTCAACTTGGCTCCCGGGTGTGACGACGCGGAAACCGGCCCTCGCGCAGTCTTGGCGATGATGGCGGCGGCCGAGCCGGCCGCGGATCCGCCCAAGGAAGGCGAGTGCAGTGACATGCCGGGGAACGTAACGCGCCGGGCGACGGTGACGGAGCCCGGGCCGGGCGGCCGGTGGAACGCTCGACGCGGCCGCGGCCTTCACATCGAACTCACATCCAACCCGTACGGCGGTCGGATGCTGGCCGCCGAGGATGGTTGCGGCAACACGCCATCGCGCTAAGGACAACAACGAGTATGAGCCAGAACGCACGCGCGCGGGTCAGCCCGCCGGGCTCCGCGCAAGACCATGACCAGTTCGCACCGTACGAAAGGGTGACGGAAGGCGATGAGCAGTACCGACGCACGTGAGCAGGCCGATGGCCCCGTCGTGCCGAGGCCGGCGGCGCCCGGCGGCGTGGAGGAGATGTCCGGGCCGCTGGTGCCGGCGCGGGGCGGCGGGCACACGGCCAGCGTCCCCGCGGCGGGCGCGTTGCCGGTGACGGGGCACCGGCGCCGACGACGCGGCTGGGTGGTGGTCGTGGTGGTGCTCGTGCTGGCCGGGGCCGGGGTGGGGGGCGCGACCGCGGCCGGAGTGTTCAGCGCCGCGAAGCCGGCCGGAAGCGGCAACGCGTACGCGACCAGCACCTTCACGGTGCGGCGGGGGTCGCTGACCGAGCAGACGCAGGAGGACGCGACGCTCGGCAGTGCCGGGTCGTACACGGTGGTGGTCCCGGGGTCGTCGTCGGGCGACGGCGGGTCGTCTTCGGGGGGCCCGGGGGCGCAGACGTTCACCTCGCTGCCGCAGGCCGGGCAGATCATCCGGCAGGGACAGGTGCTCTACGAGACCAACGAGAGCCCGGTAGTCCTGCTGTACGGGAGCGTCCCCGCCTACCGTGACCTGTCGGAGGGCATGACCGGCGGGGACGTACGGGAGCTGAACGCCGACCTGGTCAAGCTCGGCTACGCCACCGCGAGCGCGCTGGGCCCGGCCTCGGGCTGGGATTACTTCAGCGGCGAGACCGCGTACGCGCTTGAGCTGCTGCAGTCGCACCTGGGGCTGACGGTGACCGGGTCGCTGCCGCTGGGCCAGGCGGTGTTCCTGCCCAGCGCGATCCGAGTGACCGGCCTGGGCACCGGCGCGGTACCGGGCGGGTCCGCCGCGGCCGGGGCGGTGGTGCTGACCGGCAGCTCGCTGACCCCGTTGGTGACGATCGACCTGGACGCCTCGCTGCAAAGCGAGGTGGCCGTGGGCAACAAGGTCTCGATCACGCTGCCGGACGGGTCGGTGACGCCCGGGGTGATCTCCCAGATCAGCACCGTGGCCTCATCCTCGTCATCGGGCAACTCCGGCACCGGCACCGGCAACGGCAACGGCAACGGGAACGGCGGCAACGGCAACGGCACGGGGAGCGGGGCGACGATCACCGTGCTGGTGTCGCTGACCGACCCGAAGGCGGCCGGGACCCTGAACCAGGCCCCGGTCGAGGTGACGATCACCACCGGCAGCGTGAGTGACGTGCTGATCGTTCCGGTGGACGCGCTGTTGGCTCAGCCCGGCGGCAGCTATGCGGTGGAGGTGACCGGCCCCGGCGGCCATCACCTGGTGACTGTGACCCCGGGCCTGTTCGACGACGCGGCCGGGACGGTCCAGGTGACCGGGAACCTGACGCCCGGTCAGCGCGTCGTGGTGCCCGGGATATGAGCGGTCACGTAACGGCGACGCCGCCCGCCGAGGGTATGCGCCCGCACGCGGCCGGGGCGCCGGAAACGGTGCTGGAACTGCTGACGGTGACAAAGGTCTACCCGGGCAAGCCGCCGGTACCCGCCCTGCGGGGGGTGACCCTGTCCGTGGTGGCCGGGGAACTGGTGGCGGTGCTCGGGCCGTCGGGGTCGGGCAAGAGCACGCTGCTGCACCTGGCCGGCACCCTGGACCTGCCCACCGCCGGGACCGTCCGGGTGGCGGGCCTGGACGTGAGCGGCGCTGTGCGACCGGCAGCTGGCCGGGCTCCGGGCGGCGAGCATCGGGTTCGTGTTCCAGCAGTTCTTCCTGGCCGAGCACCAGAGCGTGCTGGACAACGTGGCCGACGGGCTGCTGTACGCCGGGGTGGGCCTGGCCCAGCGTCGCGAGCTGGCCGCCGCCGCGCTGCAGCACGTCGGGCTCGGCCACAAGCTGCGCGCCCGGCCCACCCAGCTGTCCGGCGGCGAGCGGCAGCGGGTGGCGATCGCCCGGGCGGTCGCCGGCCAGCCGGCGATCGTGCTGGCCGATGAGCCGACCGGCAACC
This sequence comes from uncultured Actinomycetota bacterium, assembly GCA_963749145.1. GTDB lineage: Bacteria > Actinomycetota > Actinomycetes > Streptosporangiales > Streptosporangiaceae > JASHPR01. The sequence continues at coordinate 1,435,553 of CAVVLN010000001.1, forward strand.
TGGACCAGGCCACCGGCGCCGCGATCCTGGACCTGCTCGGCCAGCTCAACCAGGCCGCCGCGACCACGATCGTGGTCGTCACCCACGACCGGCAGGTCGCCGCCGCGATGCGCCGCCAGGTGCGGATGCTGGACGGGCGGATCGTCAGCGACACCGCGGCCGGACCCGGTGCCGCCGCCGGCCCGGCGGCGCCGGTGGCCGGCGAGGCCGGTGATGCCGGCGAGGCCGGGGATGCCGGCGAGGCCGGGGAGCGGCTGGCGGGCTGGCCCCGCGAGCCCGAAGGAGGGCTGCGGTGACCGCCACGACACGCGCGGCGCGCGCCGCCGGGCCGGCGCGGCCCGGCCACGCGCCCCGCCCCGGCCCGGCTGCGGGTCGACCGACCTGGCCCGGCTGGCCGGTGTCGGGATCGCGACCCGCAAGCTGCGGGCCGCGCTGTCGGCGCTGGGCATCGCGATCGGGGTCGCGGCGATCGTGGCGGTGCTGGGGCTGTCGTCGTCGTCGGCGGCCGGGCTGAACGCGGAGATCGCCGCGCTCGGCACCAACCTGCTCACGGTGCAGCCCGGGCAGGGCTTCAGCGGCGCGGCCGCCGAGCTGCCGACCGAGGCCCCGGCGATGATCTCCCGGCTGCCCGGCGTCTACCAGGTGCAATCCACCGGGTCCACCGATGTGAACGTCTACCGGTCCCCGCTGATCCCCTCGGTGAACACCAACGCGCTGACCGTCAGCGCCTCGACCCTGGGCTTGCCCGCCACCGCCGGGACCAGCGTCGCGCAGGGCGAGTTCCTCAACGCCGCCACCGCCCGCGAGCCGGTCTGCGTCCTCGGCGCGGCCGCCGCCCAGCTGCTGGGCATCGACCGGGTGTTCGGCGGCGAGCGGATCTGGATCACCGGGGTCAACGGCAGCGGCGGCCTGTGGCTGTACGTGGCCGGCATCCTGAACCCCGACGTGCTGTCCCCCGACGTCGACTCCTCGGTGCTGACCGGGTTCCCGTTCGCGGAGCAGTACCTGGGCTTCGACGGCCATCCGTCCACCGTGTACGTCAAGGCGGCCGACAGCCAGGTCAACGCCGTCTACAACCTGCTCGCCGCGCAGGCCAACCCGGAAAACCCCAGCGGGGTCGACGTGTCCCAGCCGTCCAGCGCGCTGGTCGCCCAGGTGGACGCCAAGAGCGCGTTCAACACCCTGTTCCTCGGCCTGGGCGCGGTCGCGCTGCTGGTCGGCGCGATCGGCGTGGCCAACATCATGGTCATCGCCGTGCTCGAACGGCGGTCCGAGATCGGGCTGCGCCGCGCGCTGGGCGCCACCCGCGGCCACATCCGGATCCAGTTCCTGACCGAGGCGATCACCCTCGCCCTGCTCGGCGGCGCGGCCGGCGTCCTCGCCGGCGCCGCCGCCACCGCCCTCTACGCCCACGACAAAGGCTGGGCCACCGTCATCCCCGCCGACGCCTGGGCCGGCGGCCTGGCCGCCGCCATCCTCATCGGCGCCCTCGCCGGGCTGCTGCCCGCCATCAAGGCCGCCCGCCTGTCCCCGACCCAGGCGCTGTGGTCCCTATGACCGTTGCCCGGCGTGCGGCCGCAGCAGGCCTGATCCGCGCTTTCCGGCTACAGCCAGGCGATGCCCGGCACTCGGGCAACCCCGCTGGAAGTGCCGAGCCGTTGTCAGGAACAGGTATTTTCCCGAGCCACAGGAGTGCGCATGGCGGAGTACATGGATGACATGAATGACGGAAGGGCCGGCCCGCGGGGCCGGAGTGGCCGTCCGCGACGGCGGGCAGGCGCGCTGGCCGCCGTCGTGGCCGGGGCCACCCTGCTGGCCGCGGCCTGCGGTGGGTCCTCGACCGAGACGAACACCTTCGCGCCGGGCGCGACCTACACCCAGGCGCTGGCCTTCGCCAAGTGCATGCGCTCGAACGGCGTGCCCCAGTTCCCGGCCCCCGACGGCCAGGGAGACTTCAACAACGCCCAGATCGAGGCGCTCGAGAACAACAATTCCCAGGCAGACAACGCCATCCACCAGTGCCGGTCAGTGCTCCCGAACGCGGGCACCGGGCTGACCGCCGAGCAGATACAGCAGATCCAGCAGCAGAACCTCCACAACGCCGTGAAGGCCGCGCACTGCATGCGCGCGCACGGGATCACGAACTTCCCCGACCCGGCGGGAACGACACAGGCATCCGGCGTCAACTGGCAGCCGGTGATATCGGCCATCCAGGGCGGCGGCCTCAGCCTGGAAACCCCGTCCTACGAGGCCGCGTTCATGGCCTGCAATGGCAAGCTGGTCGGCGGGCCTATCCCGCCCGATTTCGATCCCGGGTCCGTGCTCCCGTCGGGACCGCCGCCCGGTTCACCGCCACCCGTTTCCGGCAACGGGTCGTGAGCGTGGTCAACCGTCATCGGCTGGCTCCAGCCCGGCGATGAGGAAGGCTTTCGCGGGGGACGGGGCTGAGGTCGTCGGCCGGCTCGGCCAGTTCGACCTGATCTTCGCGGACGCGCCCGGCGGGAAGATCTTCAAGCTGCGCCGGACGGTGGCCGCGCTTCGCGAGGGCGGCGTCATCGTCGTGGATGACATGGACCTGGCCCTGGCCCTGCTGGCGGACCGGATCGCCGATCGCGCCGCGCAGAACGCGGCGGCGGCCAAGAAGCTTGCCGGTGCGGGACTTTCTGACCTGCATGAGCTGGCCAGGCGGGCCGAAGCCGCCAGCGCGGGCTGGCGGCTGCTGGTCACCGAGTTCCGGGTGTACGCGGCCAGGGATCCCGAGCTCAGCCGCCGCTACGCGGCGGTCCATGCAGCCACTGTTGACGGGCTGGCCAGCGCGGTTGCGTCGGCTGCTGAGCGCAATGGCCGCGCCCTCGCGGTCCCGGCGCGGCAGCTGGCTGAGCTGCTGCTGGGCATCGAAACGGGCCTGGCCCTGGAGCAGCTGGCCGACCCGGGTGCCGTCGGCCTCGGTCAGCTGCCGCCGGTGCTCGGTGAGCTGGCCGCGTTGCTCGCCGGATCGCCTGCTTCCAGCGAGATCGAAGAGCTGAGGCAACCATGACCACTTCGACCAGCGCACGGCTTGACCTGCTCCGCGCGCGGATGGCGGCGGCCGTCGGCGGGCGGATGCCCGGTCACATCGAGCGCCTCGGCTGGAACGCGCCGCAGCTGGCCGGGTGGCAGCGCGCGAGGCTGCGGGCGCTGCTGGCCCGGGCTATCGACCGCTCGCCTTTCCATGCCGCCCGGCTCGCCGGGATCGACCCAGCCCGGTTTGAGCTGGCCGATCTGCCCCGGCTGCCGGTCATGACCAAGGCGCAGATGATGGAGCGTTTCGATGAGGTCGTCACTGACCGGCGGCTGACCCAGGATCTGGCCGACCGGCACATCGCCGCATCGGCCGCGGAGCCCGCCCTGCTGCTCGGCGACTATGTGTGCCTGGTGTCGGGCGGCAGCTCCGGCCTGCGGGGCATCTTCGTTCAGACGGCCGAGGAGTACGCCGAGTTCGCCGCCTCGGCCACCCGCCGGGCGATGGCCGCGTTCCTGGCCGGCGGCGGGCACCGGGCCGAGGGCATGGTGATCGGAATGGTGGGCGCGGCGTCGCCGGTGCATTCCAGCGGCATGGCCGCGGCAACGGCTACCGGCCCGCCCATCCGGATGGTTTCCGCGCCGGCGACCTGGCCGACCGCCAGGATCATCGAGCGCCTTAACGCGGCCCAGCCGCCCGCCTTGATCGGCTACGCGACCAGGCTCGCCGAGCTGGCCAGGGAGCAGAGCGCGGGACGGCTGCGGCTGCGGCCGCGAGGCGTTACCTCGATCTCCGAGATGCTCACCCCGGGAGATCGCGAGGCCATCGAAGCGGCCTCCGCTCCGCTGCCACGCTGGGGGTTCTTCGACCAGCAAGGCAGGCAGCTGTGCGAGACCGACCTTACGGACCTGTGGCGCGAGGTCGGTCCCTGCCTGGCGATCACCCGGATACGCCTGCAAGAGATCCTGCTCACGGCGGCGGCCAGGGTGCCGTGCCGCCTCGGCGTGGCACTCACCGGCCTGACCCAGCACGGCCACCGGGCGTCAGTGACCTTCGCCGACGGATCGGCCGGCGAATACGACCTGGTCGTCGGCGCGGATGGCATCAACTCGACCGTGCGCCGCCTGGCGATCAGCCCGCTACCGCCCCAGTACGCCGACACCATGATCTGGCGCAGCATCATCCCGGCCCGCCCCCCGGCACCGATCACATGATGCTCTTCACCGGCGAACGCTGCTTCTTCGGCCTGGTCCCGGTCGAGGACGGGAGAACCTACGGGTTCGCCGGCCTGGCCGGGGACCGCTTCGACGATCCGCCGGCCTGGCCGGAACGCCTCCGGCAGCGGTTCGGCGGCTTCGGCGGGCCGGTCCTGGCCTACCTCGCCGCCCTGCAGCGCGACGAGCAGATCCACTTCGGGCCGGTCGAATGGGTCGAGCTCGGCTGCTGGCACTCCGGCCGGGCGGTCCTGATCGGCGACGCTGCCCATGCCGCCCTACCGCACATGGCCGAAGGCGGGGCGATGGCCATCGAAGACGCTCTCGTGCTGGCCCAGCTGCTGCACGGCGCGGACGCCGCCGCGGACGGCCTCGGCCGCTACCAGGCCCGGCGTCGGCCACGGGTCCAGTGGGTCCAGCAGCAAAGCAGGCTCGCCGCGAAATCCGGAATGCTGCCTCTGGCGATCCGCGAAGCCGCGCTACGCGAACACGGAGACCAGATGCTCAGGGACCGCTATCAGCCACTCATTCAGATCCCCTAGCCAGCACCGGCCGCAGCCCTCCGGGCCGAAGGAGGCAGCCAGCCGACAACTGCGCGGCCAGCCAGCAGCTCTCCGGTCACCACATCGAGCAGCAACCCCGGACGAATGACCATGCCCTCAGAAACAGCCATGCGGCAGTATAGGTTTACGCATAATCCGAGACAGTGAGGCGCGTCGAGGTCTCCCCCGCCTGCGCGGCGTCCTTCCTGTGCATGTCGGTGCAGAAACCGCAGCCATTGATCTGACTGGCGCGGATCTTCACCAGATCCTGCGTCGCGGCTGGCAGCGTCGAGTCCGCGGCATCTTGCCCGCTGCGCACTCCAGCCTCACGCCGATCACAAAGCGTGGTTGGCGATGGGCGACCAGCGCGCAAAAAGAGAGGGCCGCCTCGCACGGAGACGGCCCTCCCTGGGAATCGAATCAGCTGCTTTCGCTTGGGCTTACTTGGCGCAGACAACCTGTGCGATCAGCGACTGTGAACTGTCGCTTGACCCGACCGCGTATTCGCCTTCGGCGGAGGAGTCGAGAGTGGTGAAAGGCTCCCGGACGCCCTCGTTGATGATCGTGGACATGTCGCCGCTGGTCAGGTAGAAATTGCCGGACAAGGCGTACGGGTGATCGGCAGGACAGGCGACGATCCCGCCACCGGTTTCGGCCTGATCGACCGTGACCACGTCCAGGCCGTCTGGCCCGGCTGTCGTTGCCCCGTCAGGTCCCTGCGGTCCCGTGGGTCCGGCAGGCCCGGTAGCGCCGGCAGGCCCGGTGGGTCCGGCAGGCCCAGTAGGACCGGCGGGGCCGGTGGCGCCGTTGCAGATATCACCGACATCCGCATAGGCGTCAGTGACCTGGAGGCCGCCGTTACCGCAGGCGCTGGGCAATGCCGCCGAGATGGCCAGCCCCGGTCCGGTCGGCCCGGCAGGCCCAATCGCTCCGGCCGGCCCGGCAGGCCCAATCGCTCCGGCCGGCCCGGCAGGCCCAATCGCTCCGGCCGGCCCGGCAGGCCCGGCGGGCCCAATCGCTCCGGCCGGTCCCGCCGATCCGGCAGGGCCGGCAGGCCCGGTTGCGCCGATAGCGCCCGCTGGCCCGGCCGGCCCGGTCTGGTTCCAGCTGATCGGCGTCGTGCCCTTCGGGCAGGTGGTCCCGCTGTCCTGTAGCAGGACGACATGGCTGCCGTCGGCATCCGGGCCGTAGCAGGCACTGATCACTCCGGCCGAAGTGATCGGGCTACCGGTGACGACGGCCAGCGCGTCGTTCAGCGCGGTGCTGCCGCCGGCCGCGAACGCGGTACCGCCGCCGGCCAGCGCGAGCACGCTTGCTGCGCCCGCGACGAGCGCGGCGCGTTTGGTCATGTGCATTGGTTTTCCCTTTCCCGCCCGGCACCTGTGCGATCGTGCACATTGGTGCTCCCGCCACCGGAGCGTCCTGGGTCTGTCGCGTAGGACAGCCTTTGCACGTTCCGGTAAGCCCAGCCCAACGGTGCACCTGCCGTCGGCCGCGGTGAACGTGGAAACCCACACTCTTTGGCGCCGCATGGTCCCGCTGCTGGCCCAAGACCCCGCCCCCGCAGCCGGCATCACCGGCCCGGTCCGTGATCCGCAGCGGGGCCGCCGCCGCGCCGCGACCAGCGCCAGGTCGGCCCGCCCGGCAAAGGGTCGAGAAAAGCGCCGAGTGTCGCCAGTTCCGCCTCGCGGCCCAGCGCCTCTGGAGTCACGGGCCACCACCCCTGGCCCCTCCCCTCCCCGCTTCCGGCCCGGGCAGCCAGGACGGCCCGGCGCGGCTAGCCCACGGCGACCAGCTTGCGCGGCCGCCCGCGCGGGCGCTTATCCGGGATGACCACGCCGCGGTCGAACAGGGCGCCGCCCCACACGCCCCAGGGCTCGCCGCGCTGCAGCGCCCCGGCCAGGCAGGCGGCCCGGACCGGGCAGATGCCGCACAGCAGCTTGGCCAGCCGTACGTCCTGCGGGCTCTCGGCGAAGAACAGGTCGGGATCGCTGCGGCAGGGCAGGTCCGGCTTGGCCCACCGCGGCGAGGGGCCGGCCGCAGCAGCGATCGCAGCGTCCGCGGTCGCGGTGGCAGTGCCCGCTGTGCCAGCGGCCGCTGTGCCAGCGGCCGCTGTTCTAGCGATTGCGGTGCCAGCGGTCACGGCCGGGCGGCCCGGAGCACCAGCCGGCCCTCGGCGCCGGGCGCCGTGGCCGCGCGCCGGGCGGCCCGCCGCCCGGGCCTGGTCCCGCGCGCCAGCCGGGCCAGCGACGCCGCCCTGGCCTCCCGGCGTATGTCCCTGGTCCGCTCGGCGGCGAGCGGCGGCAGCAGTTGGGAGTACATCGGTCTTTCCTCGATCCCCGGGGCTCTGGTGGCCCCGCACTCTCGAGGTTCGCCGTAAGACCCGGTCCCCGGCATCGGGCAGTCGCCTTATCTAAGCCGCCGGGGCGCCTTAGCCGCCCGGCCCGAAGGCCCGCGGGGTGCCTAGACGTGCTCCAGGACCATGACCACGGTGGTGCCGGGCTCGAGGGCCTCGCAGACGTGCGGCACGTCGCCCGGGTAGCACATGTAGTCGCCGGGACCGAGCTCGACCGGGTGCCCGGCCGGCCCCACCAGCGCCCGCCCGGAGCCCAGCACCGCGTGCTCCACCGTGCCCGGCATGTGCGGCTGCGACTCCCGCGGCGGTCCCGGCTCCACGCGCAGCAGGTAGAGGTCCCGCCTGGTGGCCGGCGGGGCGGCGGCCAGCAGGGTCGCCACGTAGTGGGCGCGCTCGGACGGCACCGCGACGCCCTCGCCGCGGCGCAGCACGGTCACCCGGGGCCGGGGCGGCTGGTCCACCAGCCGGCTGAACGGAACGTCCAGCGCGACGCTCAGCGCCCACAGCGTCTCCAGGCCCGGGTTGCCGGTGCCGGACTCCAGCTGGGACAGCGTGGATTTCGCGATCCCGGCCGACCGGGCCAGCTCGGACAGGGACAGCCCGGCGCGCTCGCGCTCGCGGCGGATCGAGGCCGCGATGCGGTCCAGCGGCGGCCGGGCCGCGGCCTGCTCCATCATCATGTGTTCGCTCCATCGGTCCGATGTTCGCCTTGACGAACAGGCTGAGCCGTGTTCACAATACCGGTTGTGCGTTCGTTCTGGCGAACACTGGACGGCCCGCTGCGCCGCGACATCGCGCTCGTGGCCCTGGCCGATGGCGTGGTCGGGGTGTCGTTCGGTGCGATCGCCGTCTCGGGCGGGCAGCCGGCCTGGGTCCCGCTGCTGATGTCCCCGCTGGTCTTCGCCGGCGGAGCCCAGTTCGCCGCGCTGTATATCGTGCTGGGCGGCGGCGCGCCGGCCGCTGCGGTGCTCGCCGGGCTGGTCCTCAACACCCGGCTGCTGCCGTTCGGGTTCGCCGTCGCCGACGTGCTCGGCCTGCGCTGGCCGGCCCGGCTGGCCGGCAGCCAGCTGATCGTCGACGAGTCGGTGGCGTTCGCGCTGGCCCAGCGCGACCCGGCCCGGCGCCGCGCCGCGTTCCTGGTCTGCGGCGCGCTGCTGTTCGTGGTGTGGAACCTGGGCACCGGGGCCGGGGTCCTGGCCGGGCGCGCGGTCGGCAACCCGGACGCGCTCGGCCTGGACGCAGCCTCGCCGATGGTGCTGCTGGCGCTGGTGCTGCCCGCGCTGCGCGACCCGCGGGCGCGCCGGGCCGCGGTGGCGGGCGCGGCGATCGCGCTGGCCGCCACGCCGTTCCTGCCCGGCGGGCTGCCGGTGCTGCTCGCGCTGGCCGGCCTGGTCGCGGTGGGCCGGGCGGGCGGCCGCCCCGGCGAGCCCCGGCCGGCGAAGGCCCGGCCGTGACCCTGCTGGCGATCGCGGCGCTGGCCGGCGGGACCTACCTGCTGCGGGTGTCCGGGCCGGTGCTGCACGGCCGGATCGCGCTGTCGGACCGGGTGCGCTGGCTGCTGTCGGTGGCCGCGGCCGTGCTGCTGTGCGCACTCGTCGCGACGTCGGCGCTCACCGCCGGCCACGGCTTCGCCGGCTGGGCCCGGCCGGCCGGGGTACTGGCCGGCGGCCTGCTGGCGGCCCGGCGGGCCCCGTTCCTGGTCTGCGTGGTCGTGGCCGTGGCCACCACCGCAGTGCTGCGGCGGCTGGGCGTGCACTGACCGCGCTGGGGCGGCCGACGCGGAAGCGTCCGTGCGGCGATCCTGGCCGACATGTCGTGTTACTGCCGGTCGCAGTCTGGATACATAAAGTAATGACCAGGACAGGGCGCGCGAGGCGGTCATCACCAGGTCAGCGCACGAGCGTATCGCTCGCCCGGCCAGCCACCGGGGGGAGGCTGATGGGCGGCAGCGACGGGGCGAGCTGGACGCGGTCATGGCGGCTGCGCGGCCTGATGGCCGTCATCGCGGTCATGGTGCTGCTCGTCGCGGGCTGGCCGCTGGTCAACGCGGTCGTCTCCGGGAGCATGCCGGTGCCCGCCGGGCAGATCACGGAGACCGAGCCGGCCCCGGGCAGACCTTCCAGATCACGGTGGGCCCGGGCTGGTCGGTGCCGTCAGCGGCGGACCAGGGCATCCTGACCCGGACCGGGGCGTCGCTGGCCGTCGATGCGGTGACGATCCTGGGCGGCACGTCAGTGTCCCAGCTCTGGTCGGGTCTGAGCCGCATCGAGCTGGTCGGCGACGCGGGGGCCAGGCTGGGCCCGCCGGTCGTGGTGCGCACCCGGCAGGGCCTCGAAGGCCTCATCGGCGAGCTGTCGGTGCCGGGGCGGCCCGCGGTCGCCGCGCTGTTCCCCGGGCCGGGCGGCACGTTCGCGGTCGAGATGATCGCGCTCGGGAAACCCGGCTCCTCCGCCGCCAGCCTGGCCGCGGCCCGGCAGGTTATCAGGTCCGTCAGCTTCCCGGCGGCGTCGCGATGAGCGACCGCGCCAGCGTGGCCGTGGTGCGGGTGACGGCGGCGGTCGCGTGCGTGTTCGGTCTCGCGGCCACCGCGTGGCTGTTTGCCTGGAGCGTACGGGTCTTCCCGGCCGCGGTGGTTCTCGCCGTGGCGGTGGAGGTGCCGCCGCTGCTGATCGGGTTCGGGGTGCTGCGCTGGCTGCGCCCGGTGCGGCCGCCGCCGCGGGCGTGGTCGGCGGCCGCGGTGGCCTGGGGCGCGACGGCGGCCACCGGATGCGCGCTGCTCGCCAACGACGCCCTGAGCAGCATCTGGGCCAGCCTCGCCGGAACGGGCGTGAGCTCGACCTGGGGCGACGCGCTGACCGCGCCGCTGGACGAGGAAGTGCTGAAGCTCTGCGGCGTGGCCATGATCGCCCTGGCGGCGCCGCGGGTGATCCGCGGGCCGCTCGACGGCCTGATCATCGGCGGCCTCGTCGGCCTGGGCTTCCAGGTCGTGGAGAACGTCATCTACGCCGCGAACGTGATCCCGCAGGACGGCGCGACCGGCCCGGCGGCCTCGGTGATCTTCACCTCCGCCAGCCGGCTCCTCGTGGGCGGGTTCGGGTCCCACTGGACGATGACCGGCGTGGCCGGCGCCGGGATCGGGTTCGTGGCGGCCCGCGGCCGCCGCGGCATATGGCCCGCCGCTGCCCTGCTGCTGCTGGCCATGGCCATGCATGCCTGGTTCGACGCGCCGTCCCTGCCGGTGCCCGACCTGGCCGACGACCTGATCAAGTCCGCGGCCGACCTGGCCGTCTTCGCCGCCCTGTACCTGGTCCTGCGGCGCCGCTACCGGGTCAGCGCCCGCGGCGCGCTCGCCGCGGAGGTCACCGCGGGCGCCATCACCCCGGACGGGGCGGCGGCCCTGCTCAGCAGGCGCCGCCGCCGCCGGGCTCGCCGCCAGGTACCCCGCGGCGAGCCGCGGCACCAACTCCGCGCCTGGCAGCAGGCCCAGCTCGGCCAGATGGAGGACGTCATCGCGGCCAGCCGGGTCCCCCCGCCGCCCGGCCAGCCTGTCCTGCGGCATCCGGTCAGCCCGTGAGGCGGGCGCCCGGGTGGCCCGCCAGGCCGGGGCGCTACCCCGGGTCAGGGCCGGTGGCCACGGGGCGGCCGGGATCGGCGGTCCAGCCCGACCAGGATCCGACGTACAGGGCGGCGGGCAGGCCGGCCAGCGCCAGCGCCAGCACCTCGTGCGCGGCGGTCACGCCGGAGCCGCAGTAGGCGCCGACCTGACCCGCCTCCGGCTCCGCGCTCACGCCCAGCCGGGCGAACCGCTCCCGTAGCTCGGCGGGCGGCCGGAACCGGCCGTCGGCCGCCACGTTCCCGGCGGTCGGCGCGCTCACCGCGCCGGGGATGTGGCCGGCCACCCGGTCGACCGGCTCGGTGTCGCCGCGGTAGCGCTCCGGCGCCCGCGCGTCCAGCAGCACCCCGGACCGGGCCAGCGCGGCGGCGCCCGCCGCGTCCAGCACGGGCAGGTGCCCGCCGGACGCGGTGAAGTCCCCCGCGGCCACCGCCGGCTCGTCGGTGGTGACCGGCTGCCCGGCCGCCGCCCAGGCCCGCAGACCGCCGTCCAGCACCCGCACCCGATCGTGGCCGAAGTAAGCGAGCGCCCACCAGGCCCGCGCGGCGATCGTCGAGTCGCCGTCGTCGTAGACGACGACCGGGTGGCCCGAGCGCACGCCGGCCCGCCGCATCGCGGCCGTGAAGTCGGCGGCGGCGGGCAGCGGATGCCGCCCGCCGGGGCCGGGCGGGCCGGCCAGGTCGGCGTCCAGGTCAACGTAGACGGCGCCGGGCAGATGGCCGGCCCGGTAGCTGTCGAGGCCGGGCGGCCCGCCCAGCCGCCAGCGGACGTCGAGCAGGACCGGGGGCGCGCCGCCGGCCAGCCCGGCGGCCAGGGACGCGACATCGATCAGCGGGCGGGCGGGCCAGCCGGCGCACATGCCTGGGGATAACCTCTCAATTCCTGTGGGCAAACCGAGCGGGGCCGGTGCGTTTCCCCGGCCCGGCTGTGGACAAACGCCGGGCGGCCCGGTTTCAGGCCGCCCGGTCCCGCAGCCAGGCCAGGACCTCAGCGGCGTGCCGGTCCGGCGGGAACACCGGGTAGAAGACGTGCTCGATCCGGCCCTGGCTGAGCATCAGCGTGAGCCGCTTGTAGCGGACCACGCCGTCGGCCGCCGTGAACGTGGGCAGCCGCAGCCGCTCGGCGAGCACCAGGCCGGAGTCGGACAGCAGGGCGAACGGCAGCTCCAGCCGGGCCGCCGCCTCGGCCTGCTCGGCCGGGTCCTGGACGGACAGGCCGAAGACCTCCGCGCCGAGCCCGGTCAGCTCCTGGTAGTGAGCCCGGAATCCCATCGACTCCGGCGTGCAGCCGCGCGCGCCGGGGATCTGGTCCCACCCCTCGACCAGCGGCACGCCCGGCGTCCCGGTCATCGGGTACACGTACACGATCGCCAGCGGCTGGCCGAGCCGGGCCAGGTCCACCTGGCCGCCGCCGGTGGAGGGCAGCGAGACCGGCGGCATGGGGCAGGCCGGCCAGGTGATCCGCCGCGCCATCGTCCTCGGGTACCGGCAGCCCGGCGGGCAACTGCTCATAGTTCGCGGCCGTCACGATCAGCCCCTTCCGCGGCCGCCCGGACGACGGCGGCCTTGTCTTGAGTTATACCGGTCGCGCCGGGCGGCGGCGACGCCGGCCGGCTACCTGGCCGGCCGGGTCAGCAGCGGCACCAGCTGATCGGCGGAGGTCAGCGAGCCGTGCATGCCGGTCAGCCGGGACTCGCGCGGCTCGGCCTGGGTGGCCACCACGGCGGCCGCGCCGGCCGTGGCCGCGACCACGTCCCCGATCCTGGCCTCCAGCCGGGGGTCGACCGGGCCGAACCAGCCGTCGGCGATGGCCTCGTCCCGGGACGCGACCCAGGCCCGCGCGCCCAGCACCGCACGCCAGGCCGCCAGCACGTCACCGGCCGCCCCCGGCCGCGCGTACACGTGCCGGGCCCGCGGCTCGCCGCCGAGCAGGGCCACGCCCGCCCGCAGCCCCGGCTCGGCATCCGCGTCGACCCGGTCAGCCGCCGGCACGTCCACCATCCCGTGATCCGCGGTCACGTGCAGCACCGTCCCCGCCGGCAGCGCCCCGGCCAGCTGCTCAGCCAGCTTGTCCACATGACCGAGCTGATACCGCCACGCGTCCGAGGCGCACCCGTACACGTGGCCGGTCGAATCCAGGTCGGCCTGGTAGACGAGGGCCAGGGCCCGGTCCGACCGCCGCAGCGCGACCGCGGCCTGCGCCACCAGCGCCCCGGCCGTGCCGGCGGGCAGCACCCGCGCGCCGCGCAGGATCGCGGCCGACAGCCCGGTGCGCGCCAGGGCGCGGTCGGTGACCCGGTAGGCGCCGATGCCGGCCGCGGCGGCCCGCTCGAAGATCGTCGAACCCGGCTGCCAGGCCACCGGGTCCACCCGCCCATCCCACCGCAGCGCGTTCAGCAGCCGCCCCTCCCCCGGCACCGCCACCTGATACCCCAGCATCCCGTGCTGCCCCGGCGGCCGCCCCGTGCCCAGCGACGCCAGGCTGGTCGCCGTCGTCGCCGGGAACCCCGCCGTCAGCACCCGCCCCGCCACCGCCAGCTCCGACAAAAACGGCGCCGCCGCCGGATGCTCCCGCAACAGCTCCCAGCCCAGCCCGTCCACCACCAGCACGCACACCCGGTCCGCCTCGGCCAGGTCCAGCGGATTCGCCTCCCCCGCCACCCCCAGCGACGCCAGCACCGACGACGCCAGATCAGCCAGGCTCGCCTCCCCGTACCGCGGCAGGGCCGGGCGCGACGCCGGCAGGTCAGTGATCACCGCTTACCCGCCGAACCGCCCGGCCATCCAGCCGGCGACGGTCTCCGGGGCCAGGTCGACGGCGCCCTCCCAGTGCAGGCGCTCCAGGAACGTGGAGTCGGAGCGGTAGAACGGCTTCAGGTTCGAGCGGCAGGCCAGCCGCAGGTTCAGCGGGTACCCGCCGGTCCCGGGCGGCGCCCCGTAGATCGCGCAGTTGAAGCTCTCGAGGCCCTGCCCGGCGTACCCGCCCAGGGCCCGCTCCAGCCCGAACGCCAGCTCGGCGACCAGGTCGTCGCCGAGCTCGGCGGGCGAGCAGATCCCCGGCACGAACGCCCGCAGCTCGGCCGGGGCGACCGGGGCGAAGCTGACCAGCCACTGCACGCGCCCGGTGTCGGCCAGGTAACGCTCGCCGCTGCGGCGCTCGGCGTCCAGGTAGGCGGTGAACCGCTGCGCCGGCACCTCGGCCAGCAGCCGCTGGAACGTGGTCGGCTGGGAGTCGACGATTCCCTGCAGGTGGGGGTGGAACAGCGAGCTGCCCGAGGGGAGCATGTGGTTGGCGTTGACCGACGCCCAGCGCGCCGCGGGCTCGGCCGCCATCACCGCCCGCGCGTAGGCGACCTGCACGGCCAGGTTGTCGGCGATCAGCGGCCGGGTCATCTCGCCCAGCGGCAGGTAGTGCCGCCGGGGCGAGTAGACGGACACCGCGCTGTACGAGGAGTACGCGTGCAGGTTCGGGAACAGCACCGCCTCGCCGGCGCGGATCCGGCCCTCCGGGTGGATCCTGGCCGGCAGCAACGGGGTGAGCCGCTCGATCCGGCCCGGGCAGAACGGGCAGTCGGGCTGGCTCTGCCGGGCGAACTCCGCCAGGTCGAGGTCGCTGCGCGGCATCAGGCCGCGCCCGGGCAGGATCCGGGAACTGTGGCCGGTCAGCGGGTCGAAGCGCACCTCGACCGTGGTGCGGACCGGCTGGCCGGTGCCGGGATCGACCATCTCGGCGGTCAGCAGCTCACGCCGTAGCTCCATCGGGTCTACATGACCGACAGGGTCAGCAGGGGCACCAGCTGATCGGCGGAGGTCAGCGAGCCGTGCATGCCGACCAGCCCGGACTCCCCGGGCTCCGCCCGCGGGGCCACGACGGCCCAGGCCCCGGCCGTGGCCGCCACGACGTCCCCGATCCTGGCCTCCAGCCGGGGGTCGACCGGGCCGAACCAGCCGTCGGCGATGGCCTCGTCCCGGGACGCGACCCAGGCCCGCGCGCCCAGCACCTCACGCCAGGCCGCCAGCACGTCACCGGCCGCCCCCGGCCGCGCGTACACGTAGCGGGCCCGCGCGTCGCCGCCGAGCAGGGCCACGCCCGCCCGCAGCCCCGGCTCGGCATCCGCGTCGACCCGGTCAGCCGCCGGCACGTCCACCATCCCGTGATCCGCGGTCACGTGCAGCACCGTCCCCGCCGGCAGCGCCCCGGCCAGCTGCTCAGCCAGCTTGTCCACATGACCCAGGTGATAGCGCCAGGCGTCGGACGAGCACCCGAACGCGTGCCCGGTCGAATCCAGGTCACCGTGGTAGACGAGGGCCAGGGCCCGGTCCGACCGCCGCAGCGCCGCCGCCGCCTGCGCCACCAGCGCGCCGGCCGTGTTGGCGTTGACGTAGTCGGCGCCGCGCATCGCGGCCACGTACAGGCCGGTCTTCCTGAGCGAGGAATGGCCCACCCGGTAGGCGCCGATGCCGGCCGCGGCGGCCCGCTCGAAGATCGTCGAACCCGGCTGCCAGGCCACCGGGTCCACCCGCCCATCCCACCGCAGCGCGTTCAGCAGCCGCCCCTCCCCCGGCACCGCCACCTGATACCCCAGCATCCCGTGCTGCCCCGGCGGCCGCCCCGTGCCCAGCGACGCCAGGCTGGTCGCCGTCGTCGCCGGGAACCCCGCCGTCAGCACCCGCCCCGCCACCGCCAGCTCCGACAAAAACGGCGCCGCCGCCGGATGCTCCCGCAACAGCTCCCAGCCCAGCCCGTCCACCACCAGCACGCACACCCGGTCCGCCTCGGCCAGGTCCAGCGGATTCGCCTCCCCCGCCACCCCCAGCGACGCCAGCACCGACGACGCCAGATCAGCCAGGCTCGCCTCCCCGTACCGCGGCAGGGCCGGGCGCGACGCCGGCAGGTCAGTGATCACGGCCGGCCCTTCGCTCGTCATCAGTCCCTCTTCATGCGTTTACGCGCGGCGGTCGGTGCGCTCCGGGTGCGGCGGGCCCTCGTCTAGGCGCGGCTGGTGGCCTCGGACAGCGCCTGGGCGAACGCGAGCACCTGCCGGACCGCATCCTCCCCGTCGGCGGCCTCGCTGACGCGCATCGTGAGGTCGTCGGCGGTCATCGTCCCGGTATACCCGTGATCGGCCTCGCAGCTGTCGTCCCCGCAGTGGGCGGGCTCGAGCTCGATGTGCGACAGCACGTTCCAGCCGATGGTCAGCACCACCTCGGTCGGCATCGTGCGGCCCGGCACGTAGGACGCCGGATCCGGGATCACCCGGGTCACGGCGACCGAGGAGATCTGGGTGAACCGGACGGCCTCGGTGCTGGTCTCGGCCTGCGGGCGGGAGTCGGTGTCCCCCTCCTCGGCGGGGCTCTCGTCGGTGTGCGAGTAGACCAGGCGGGTCGGGGTGAGCGCCAGCACCGTCATGTGCCGCCGCACCTCCATGCCCGGGTCGAACAGTGCGTCGTGGGTCACGACGTAAGAAACGACCGGCTCGGCCCCGAGCGCCGACGACACCGCGTCGAAGACCAGGCCGGGGTAGTAGCCACTTCGCTCGATCGCGGCCTTCATCCCGCCGGCCGCGACTCTGGTATCCCTCATGCCCCCATCCTGCCCTGTCCGCGGCCCCGTCCCACGCACGGTGGGGGCCATGGCCGACATGCTATGCCCATTTCCGGAGGAATGGCGCGGTCAGCGGGCCGCCCGCCCCGGCCGGTAGCGCAGCAGCACCACGTCGCCGACCGGGCGGACCTCGGCCAGGTGCATCCGCTGCCCGGTGCCCGCCGGCCCGGCGATCCGCGGCGCCGCGGGATCCCCGACGAACACGGGCGCGATGACCAGGTGCAGCTCGTCGGCGAGCCCGCCGGCCAGGAACTGCGCGAGCACCGTGCCCCCGCCCTCGACCATGAGCCGCCGCACGCCCCGCCCGGCCAGGTCGGCCAGCAGGGCGCCCAGGCTGAGCGGGTCGCCGGCGGCGACCACCTCGGCCGGGGTCGCGGCCAGCCGGGCCGCGGCGGCGGCCCGCTGCCCGGCGGGCACGTACACCAGCCTGGTGCCCTCGCCGGCGGTGAAGAACCGCGCCGCCGGGTCGAGGTCACCGCGGCCGGTGATCGTGACCCGGGCCGGGCTCGCCGGGAGCCCGGCGGCGGCCCGCCGGGCCCGGCGCTCCGGCGAGCGCACCAGCAGCGCCGGGTTGTCGCGGCGGATGGTCCCGGCCCCGACCAGGATCGCGTCGCAGCCCGCCCGGACCTCGTCGACCCGGTCCAGGTCCGCCGGGCCGGACAGGATCAGCCGGCGGCCGGTGGCGTCGTCGAGGCAGCCGTCGACCGACATCGCGACCGACAGCAGGACGTAGGGCCGTTCCGCCACGAGCCGACCGTACCCGGCCCCGCCTCCCTACGCTGGGGTGCCATGTTCCTCGGCGGGTTGCGGCTGGCGGTGACCTTGCTGACCGCGATCCCGCTGCCGGGCGGCCGCCGCGCCGCCGTCCCGGCGCCGTCCCGGCGGGCCGCCGCGGCCGCGATGACCTGGGCCCCGGTCGTCGGCCTGCTGCTCGGCGCGGCCGCCGCGGCCGCGGCGGAGGCAGCCGCGCGCCTGGGCCGCACCGGCCCGCTGCTGGCCGCCGTCCTGGCCGTCACGGTCCTGGCCCTGCTCACCCGGGGCCTGCACCTGGACGGCCTGGCCGACCTGGCCGACGGCCTGGGCAGCGGCCGGGAGCCCGCGGCCGCGCTGGCGATCATGAAACGCTCCGACATCGGGCCGTTCGGGGTGGTCACGCTGGTGCTCACGTTGCTGGTACAGGTCGCCGCGCTGGCTCAGGCCGAGGCGCTCGGCCGCGGGGCGGCGGCCGTGATCGCCGCGGCGGCCACCGGGCGGCTGGCGCTGACCTGGGCCTGCCGCCGGGGCGTGCCGCCCGCGCGCGGCGACGGCCTGGGCGCGATGGTGGCCGGGACCGTTCCCCCGGTGATCCCGGCCGCGCTCACGGCCGCGGCGCTGGGCGCGGCCTACGCCGCCGGGGTGATCGTCGCGGTGGCCGTGGCCGCCGGGCTGGCCGTCTCGCTCGCGGTGACCGCGCTGGCCGTGCGCCGCCTGGGCGGGATCACCGGTGACGTGCTCGGCGCGCTCGTCGAGCTCACCACCGCCGCCTGCCTGCTGGTGACCGCGATCCGCGGCTAGGCCCGATACCGTTCAGGCCGCGGACAGCACCGCGCGCAGACGGCGGGCGTAGCCGGCCGCCTCGGCGTCGTCGGCGTACGTGCCGCGCGGCCAGAAGAAGCCGCGCAGGCCGTCGCCCCGGGTCCGGGGGATGACGTGCACGTGCAGGTGCGGGACGCTCTGGCTGACGATGTTGTTCTCGCCCACGAAGCTGCCCTGGGCGCCCAGCGCGCGCGGCATCGCCGCGCTGACCCGCTGCACCCGGGCGAACAGCGGGCCCACCAGGGCGGCGGGCAGGTCGGCCAGGGTCACGTAGTGCGCCACCGGCACGACCAGCACGTGCCCCTTGAACACCGGCCTGGTGTCGAGGAAGCCCACCGCGACCTCGTCACGCAGCACCACGTGGGCGGGAACGGTCCCGGCCACGATGCCGCAGAACTTGCAGTCCGCCACGCCAGGAACGTTTGCCACGGCCGAACGCTACTTCACGGCGCCCCGGCGGGCGGCCGGCCCCCGCCTCGGGCCGGGCTGGTTCGGCCGGGGCGGCCCCACCTAGGATGGCGAGGGTCCCCATCGTCGTGAACAGCACCGAAGCGGACGGAAGCGGGAGGATCCATGAAGACAAGGGCCGCCATTCTGCGCGGGACGGGCCAGGACTTCGAGATCACCGAGCTCGACCTGGATCCGCCGCAGGCCGGCGAGGTCCTGATCCGCTACGTGGCCGCCGGCCTGTGCCATTCCGACGAGCACCTGCGCCACGGCGACATCGTCCCCCGGTTCCCGCTGGTCGGCGGGCACGAGGGCGCCGGGATCATCGAGGAGGTCGGCCCCGGCGTCACCCGGCTGGCCCCCGGCGACCACGTGATCTGCTCGTTCCTGCCGGTCTGCGGCCACTGCCGGTGGTGCGCGACCGGCAAGTCCAACCTCTGCGACATGGGCGCCACGATCCTGGACGGCTGCCTGCCCGACGGCACGTACCGGTTCCACGCCGGCGGCGAGGACCTGGGCGGGATGTGCATGCTCGGCACGTTCTCCGAGCGCGCCGTGATCTCCGAGCACTCCGCCATCAAGGTCGACCAGGACCTGCCGCTGGACAAGGTGGTGCTGATCGGCTGCGGGGTGCCGACCGGCTTCGGCTCGGCGGTGCACGCCGCGGCCACCGAGCCCGGCGACACGATCGCGATCTACGGCATCGGCGGGATCGGCATCAACGCGGTGCAGGGCGCCGCGCTGGCCGGGGCGCGCAACGTGGTCGCGATCGACCCGCTGGCCAACAAGCGGGAGATGGCCGAGAAGCTCGGCGCCACGCACAGCGCCGCGACCGCCGAGGAGGCCCAGCAGCTGATCACTGAGCTCACCCGGGGCGTCGGCGCTGACAAGGCGATCGTCACCGTCGGCGTGGTCGACTCCGAGGTGGTCACGAACGCGTTCAACGCGATCCGCAAGGGCGGCACGGTGGTGGTGACCGGCCTGGCCGACCCGGGCAAGACCACCATCGAGCTGCCCGGCGCGATCCTGACCCTGTTCGAGAAGCGGATCCAGGGCAGCCTGTTCGGGTCCGGCGACCCGTTCCACGACATCCCGCGCATGGTGGAGCTGTACCAGTCCGGGGACCTCAAGCTGGACGAGCTGATCACCACGACCTACACCCTCGACCAGATCAACCAGGGCTACCAGGACCTGCTGGACGGCAAGAACATCCGCGGGGTGATCCGGTACCCCGACGCGTGACACCGGACTCGTGACCGTGACCGGGCCGGGCGGCGGCGCGCCGCCGCCCGTGGTCGGCCTGCGCCGGGAACGCGAGGTGCTCACGGTCGCGCTGGCCGCAGGCCGGCACGTCGTGATCGAGGGCCCGCCGGGTACCGGCAAGTCCACGCTGCTGCGGGCCGTCGCCCGCGACGGCGGGCAGGAGGTCGTGTTCGTCGAGGGCAACGCCGAGCTGACGCCGGCCCGGCTGATCGGCCAGCACGACCCCTCGCAGGTGCTCACGGCCGGGTACACGCCGGGCAGCTTCACCGACGGCCCGCTGCTGGTGGCCATGCGGCAGGGCGCCCTGCTCTACCTCGAGGAGTTCAACCGGGTCCCCGAGGAGACGCTCAACGTGCTGATCACCGTGCTGACCGAGGGGGAGATCGCGGTCCCCCGGCTCGGCACCGTGCGGGCCGACCCGGGGTTCCGGGTGATCGCCGCCATGAACCCGTTCGACGCGATCGGCACGGCCCGGGTCAGCCATGCGATCGCGGACCGGATCTGCCGGATCGTGCTCGGCTACCAGGATGAGGCCGCGGAGCGAGCCATCACCACCGCGGCCACCGGCATCGAGGGCCCGGTCGTGGACCTGGCCGTGACCATCACCCGGGCCACCCGCGAGCACCGCGACGTGCGGATGGGGTCCTCGGTCCGCGGGGCGATCGACCTGGTGCTGCTGGCGACCGGGCTGCAGCGGCTGCGGGCCGAGGCCGCGCCGGGGCGCGGAACGATCCGGGACGCGGCGTACGCCGCCCTGTCCGGCCGGATCCGGATCGCCGACGGCTGCGACCGCAGCCCGGAGTCCGTGCTGGACGAGATCCTCGACGCGCTGGCGGCCGCCGCGCCGCCCGGCTCGCCGCCGGACACCGCGCCGCCGGACGGCACGCGGGACGGCCAGGGAAAAGCTGACGGCCAGCCGCCCGCGCCGGGCCGGCTGGCCGTCCCCGGCCCGTCCCGCTCTACCCTGCGCCGTGACCGCGGCGGCGGCCAGCCCCGCCGCACCGTGGGCCGGGCCGAGCTGGCCCTGCGCCACCCGGCGTTCACGCGGGTCTCGCCGCAGGTCGGCACCCTCGACGCCGACGCGCTGGCCGGGCTGCTGGCCGCCGATCCCGACGCGGCCGCGGCCCTGCTCGCCGACCTGGCCGCGGCCACCGACCGCGAGCTGCGCGCCGCGGCGCGGCGGCTGGCGGCCCAGGTGTTCATCCGGCTCGGCCGGGCCGGCCGCGCGCCCCGGGCCCGGGGGGCGCGCCGCCTGGAGCCCAGCCGTCGCGGCGAGGGCGACCTGGACCTCGACCGCACCCTGGAGCGGTGGCCCGGCCGCGGCCCGCTGGCCCCGGGCGACCTGGTCACCCGGGACTGGGCCGCCCGGCGCCGGGCGGTCTGCCTGCTGGTGGACGCCAGCGGCTCGATGTCCGGCGCGGGCGTCGCCATGGCGGCCGTGGCCGCCGCCGCGGTCGTGCTCGCGGCCGGCGACAAGATCGCTCCCGGCGTGCTCGCGTTCAGCGACCGGGTGCGGGTGCTGCAGCCGCAGGGCACCCGGCGGCCGCCCGCCGACGTGGTCGGCGACCTGGTCGGCCTGCGCGGGCACGGGGTGACCGACCTGGCCGGGGCGCTGCGCGCGGCGGCCGCGCAGCTCGCCGGGGCGGACGCCGGGGAGCGGACCGCGGTGCTGCTGTCCGACTGCCTGCGCACCGCGGGCGACGACCCGGCCGGGGCGCTGGGCGGCATCGACCGGCTGCACGTGCTCTGCCCGGCCCCCGGGCCCGGCCCGCCGCCCGGCCCGGCCGCCGCCGCGCTGGCCCGGGCGGGCGGCGGGATCAGCCTGCCGGTGCGCCTGGCTGGCCGACGTGGCGCCGGCGCTGCGCCGCCTGCTGGCCTGACGGCCGTGGCCGTCCGCCTTCCGGCGGACCCCGCCGGATCCGGGTCAGCTTCCGGGAGGACGACACCCGCGCGCCGCCGCCCGTACCCTGGGGGCGTGCCCGCCGTCTACGCCTGGCTGAGCCGGCACCCGAAACTGGTCGACACCGTGCCCGCGTTCGGGCTCGCCCTGCTCGGCGTGCCCTCGGCCCCGCTGCTGCCGGTCTGGCTGCTGCTGCTGATCATCGCCGGCCTGGCCATCCCGGTGGTGTTCCGCCGCCGGTACCCGGTCCAGGCGTTCGGGGTCGCGGTCTGCGCCGGCGCGGTCCAGGTGCTGATCTATAACGCCCCGATCGGCACCGACCTGGCCATCCTGGTGCTGCTGTACACGCTGGCCGCCTACCGGCCGCGCCAGGTGTCGGTCCCCGGGCTGGCGGTGTGCCTGGTCGGCGCGGTCACCGCGGTCGCCGTCTGGGTGCCGAGGCCGATCGGCGCGGTGGACCGGTTCCTGCTGGCCGCGGTGGTGTTCAGCGGCACCGCCCTGGTCGCGTGGGTGCTCGGCGACTCCATGCGGTACCGGCGCGCGTACCTGACCTCCCTGGAGGACCGCGCGGCCCGCCTGGAGCGGGAACGTGACGCCCAGGCCCAGGTCGCGGCGGCGGCCGAGCGGGCCAGGATCGCCCGCGAGCTGCACGACGTTATCGCGCACAACGTCAGCGTCATGGTGGTGCAGGCCGACGGCGCCGCCTACGCGCTGCGCACCGACCCGGACCGGGCCGGCCAGGCGCTGGCCGCGATCTCGCAGACCGGGCGCAAGGCGCTGGCCGAGATGCGGCGCCTGCTCGGCGTGCTGCGCTCGGAGGACGAGCGGGCCGACCTGGCCCCGGTGCCCGGCCTCGACCAGCTCCGCGAGCTGGTCGAGCAGGCGCGGCACGCGGGCATGTCGGTCTCGCTGCGCCTCGACGGGCCGCCGCGCCAGCTGGCCGAGGGGGCCGAGCTGGCCGCGTACCGGGTCGTGCAGGAATCGCTGACCAACACCCGCAAGCACGGCGGCCTCGCCGCGGCGGCCACGGTGGCGCTGCGCTTCGAGCCGGACGGGCTGCTGCTGCAGGTGACCGACGACGGGCTGGGCGCCGCGGCGGCGGCCGCCGACGGGCCCGGGCACGGGCTCACCGGGATGCGCGAGCGGATCGAGATGTACGGCGGGACCGTGCAGGCGGGACCGCTGCCGGGCGGGGGCTACCAGGTCAGCGCGCGGCTGCCGGACGCCGGGACCGGGACCGGGCGGCGCCTGCTGGACGGCGCGGCATGACCATCCGGATCGTGCTCGTCGA
The DNA here is from genome assembly GCA_963749145.1 of uncultured Actinomycetota bacterium. Classification (GTDB taxonomy): domain Bacteria; phylum Actinomycetota; class Actinomycetes; order Streptosporangiales; family Streptosporangiaceae; genus JASHPR01. The sequence continues at coordinate 1,458,359 of CAVVLN010000001.1, forward strand.
CGACCAGGAGCTGGTCAGGACCGGATTCCGGATGGTCCTCGAGGCGCAGCCGGACATGACGGTGGTCGGCGAGGCGGCCGACGGGCTGGCCGCGGTGGACTTCGCCCGCTCGCACTCCGCCGACGTCATGATCATGGACGCCCGGATGCCCCGGCTGGACGGGGTGGCCGCCACCCGGCAGATCCGGCAGGCCGGCGACCGGCCCCGGGTGCTGATGCTGACCACGTTCGACCTCGACGAGTACGCGTTCGCCGCGCTCAAGGCCGGCGCGAGCGGCTTCCTGCTCAAGGACGTGCCCCCGGAGGAACTGCTGTTCGCGATCCGCGCGGTGCACTCCGGCGACGCCGTGGTCGCGCCGTCCACCACCCGGCGGCTGCTGGACCGGTTCGCGCCGATGCTGCCCGCCGGCGCCGGGCCCGCCCCGGCCGAGCTGGAGGAGCTGACCGAGCGCGAGCGCCAGGTGCTGATCCTGGTCGCCCAGGGCTTGTCCAACGCCGAGCTGGCCGGGCGGCTGTTCGTCTCGGAGGCCACGGTCAAGACGCACGTGGGCCGGATTCTGGCCAAGCTCGGCCTGCGGGACCGGGTCCAGGCGGTGGTCTACGCCTACGAGAACGGGCTGGTCCGGGCCAGCCGGCCGTGAGCGGAGCGGCGCTGATCCCCGGTACATCCGGCTGTCAAGTCATCTGGCCGTCCGGACTGTCCGCATTCTGCGAGTTGCATACAGCAAATCGCGCCACGGAGTAATCTCTCACCGTCTCGGGGACCTTCCGAAGGGGAGAGATCACACCGTGTTACAACTGCATGGCTTCACCGAAGGCCCGCTGATCCCCGCACTGGGCTACCTGGTGTCCAGCGTGGGCGTGTTCCTCGGCCTGCGCTGCGCCTCTCGGGCCCGGGCCTGCCCGGGCCCGGCGCGCACCCGCTGGCTGGTGCTGGCCGGGGTGGCGATCGGCGGCCTCGGGATCTGGGCCATGGACTTCATCGCCCTGCTGGGCTTCGCGGTCGCCGGCGAGACCACCCGCTACAGCGGGCCCGTCACCCTGGCCAGCCTGCTGCTCGCGGTGGCGACCGCCGCGGCCGGGCTGCTGATCGCGGGCGCGGGGAACCTGGCGCAAGGCGGGCTGGCCCTCGGCGCCCTGCCGCTCGGCGGGCTGGTCGCCGGGCTGGGCGTGGCGGCCGTGCACTACCTGGGGATGGCGGCCATGCGGATGCCCGGCCGGCTCTCCTACGCCCCGCTGCCGTTCGCGCTCTCGGTGGTGGTCGCGGTGGCCGCGGCGACCGCGGTGCTGTGGGGCGCCGCCCGGCTGCGGGGCGCGGCGTCCGCGCTGGGCTTCGCGCTCGTGCTCGGGCTGCTGCTGTGCGGGATGCACTACACCGCGATGGCGGCCACGCGGGTGTCCGCGGCGGCCGGCCCGGCCGGGCTGGTCGCGGGCGGCGGCGGCGGGGCCACGGCCGCGGGCTTCCTGCTGCCCGTCATCCTCGGCACCGGCGTGGTCGTGTTCGTGATCTGGGCGGCCGTCGCCCTGTCGCCCACCGAGGACGCGATCAACTATGACGCGGCCCTGCTCGCCCACATCCGGCGGCGCACCGAGAACCCGGCTGGCCCCCGCGCCGCTACCCCGGTTCCCGCGCCGCTGGCGACCCCGGTTCCCGCGCCGCTGGCGACCCCGCCGCCCGCGGCGTCGCTGCCGCCCCGGGATGCCGCCGCCAGCGCGCCCGCCGAACCCGGGGCGCGCGGCCCGGACCGCGTTAGCGGAATCGCGCCGCGGCCGGGCGCCCGAGTACCGTACTCTTCCGACATGTAGGTGTTAGTGGGGGGACCTCCCGATGCTCACCGTTCATAACTTTTCGTACGGGCTGCTGACGCCCGGGCTCGGTTATCTCATGTCCTGCCTCGGCGCGTTCCTTGGCCTGCGCTGCACCGCGCGGGCCCGGGCGCTGCAGGGCCGGGAGCGGGCCCGCTGGCTGCTGCTGGCCGGGGTGTCGATCGGCACCACCGGGATCTGGGTCATGCACTTCATCGCGATGCTGGGGTTCACCATCCCGGGCCAGACCATCCACTACAACGTGCCGATCACCATCTTGAGCCTGCTGGTCGCGGTCGCCATCGTGTGCGTCGGCCTGCTGATCGTCGGGTTCGGCCCGGACGGCTGGCGCTCCCTGCTGCTCGGCGGCCTGGTCACCGGGCTCGGCGTGGCGGTCATGCACTACCTGGGCATGGCCGCGATGCGGATGCCGGGCCGGATCACCTACAACCCGTGGCTGATGATCATCTCGGTGGTGATCGCGATCGTGGCCGCGACCGCGGCGCTGTGGGCGGCGCTGCGGCTGCGCGGGATACTGACCACGCTGGGAGCATCGCTGATCATGGGGGTGGCGGTCAGCGGGATGCACTACACCGGGATGGCCGCGATGCGCATGTACGCCGCCAGCGGCCCGTCGGGGATGGTGATGGGCGGCAGCGGCGGCGCCACCGCCGAGAGCTTCCTGCTCCCGCTCATCCTCGGGATCAGCATCGTCGCGTTCGTGCTGACCGCGACCGTCGCCCTGTCGCCGACCGATGACGAGATCCGCAGCGAGCGGGACCTGATGGACCGGATCGACCAGCTTCGCGCCCAGCCCCGTTCCCAGCCCCGTTCCCAGCCCCGTTCCCAGTCCCGCTTCGCCGGCCGGGCGCGGCGGTAGCCACGATGACGCGACGGTCGCCACAATGATCCTGTGGCGGATCCTGTGGCGCAGACCGATCAGCCGGAGCCGGGTGAGGGCTGGCTGCTGCTCGTCTACCGCGTGCCGTCCGAGCCGACCCGGCTGCGCTCGACCGTCTGGCGCAGGCTGAAGAGCCTGGGCGCCATCTACCTGCAGAACTCCGCCGCGGCGCTGCCCGCGAGCGTGCCCGCGGAACGCGCGCTGCGCAAGCTGCGGAGCGAGATCCTGGACATGTCCGGCACCGCGGCGCTGCTGTCCTGCCGGGTCCTCGCCGGGGAGCCCGAGGTCAGGGCCGCGTTCCAGGCGGCCCGCGACGACGAGTACGAGGAGATCGTGGACAAGTGCCAGGACTTCCTGGCCCAGGTGAAGAAGGAGTACACCGAGAACCACTTCACCTACGCCGAGCTGGAGGAGAACGAGGTCGACTTGGTCAAGCTGCGGAACTGGCTGGACCGGGTCCGGCAGCGGGACGTGTTCGGCGCGGCCGGCCGCGGCCGCGCAGAAGTGGCTGGCCGACTGCGAGCAGTCGCTGGAGGCGTACGCGGCGCGGGTGTACGTCGAGGAGGCGGAGAGCCGCTAGCTAGCGCCGGCGGGCCGCCCGCCACAGGCTGAGCGGGAGCAGCAGCACCAGCAGCACCGGCATCAGCCACCAGGCCGGCACCGCCGTCTGGCTCAGCGCGTAGGTGAGCGCCAGGCCGGCCACCACGCCCGCGGCGATCACCCAGTCGTCGCCGATGACGAAGTCGTACCAGAAGGCGGCGAAGGACCGGAGCCGGGCGCCCACGTCAGCTCCGCTCCGGCGCGGCGACCGCGACCCGGCCCGGCTGACGGCTGCCCCGCAGCGCCGCCACCAGCACCAGCGCGAACACGGCGATGGCCGGGATCAGCACGAGCAGCGCGGCGTCGGAGCCGGGCCAGCGCGCGCCGGCGCCCTCGGCCCCCCAGAACGTGCCGAACGCGGTGAGCATGATCCCGACCACGAACTTCAGGGTGTTCTCCGGCACCCGCCGCAGCGGGGACCTGACCGCCACGCCCACGGCCGCGACCAGGATCACGGCGCAGCCCGCCGCGATGGCGGCCAGCCCGACGTTGTGCTGGTTGCTGCCGAACGTGAGCACGATGAACACCACCTCGAGCCCCTCGAGCAGCACTCCCTTGAACGACAGGGTGAACCCGTACCAGTCGGGGACCAGGCCGACCCGCCGGCGCGCCTGCGTGGCCGCGGTGGCCAGCTGCTCGGCGAAGATCTTGTCCTCGTCGTGCCGCGCCTTGCGGCCGCTGGCCCGCAGGATCGCCTTGCGCAGCCACTGCAGCCCGAAGACCAGCAGCAGCGCGCCGACCACCAGCCGCAGGCCGCGCAGCGGTATGTCGGACACGGCCGGGCCGAGTGCGGCGACGATCACCGCCAGCACGGCCAGGGCCCCGGCCATCCCGCTGGCGGCCGACCGCCAGTCCCGGGCGGTACCCGCCGCCAGGACGATCGTGGTGGCCTCGACCGCCTCGACCGCGCAGGCCAGGAACACCGCGATGAACAGCGCCCAGCTTCCTGCCCCGGTTCCCACGGCGCCTCGCCTCTTTCCCGATCGGTAACGACCTGGCCAGTGTAACAACTGTCACAATGTCTATCTGACCATTGTTATTCCAACTGCTTATCGGACGTCTAGCCGGTCATATACATCACCCACTACATCACCAACGACCCGGCCGAGGCGTTCGCCCTGGCCGACCGGGTCGGCGTGCCGCGGCCGGCCGTAATCCGCGCGACCGGGCAGGCACTAGGCTCGAACCCGTGACAACGACGTTGCGTACGAGCCAGGAAACCCCCCGCGACATCAGCGCGGACGCGATCATCATCGCGGTCGCCCAGGGACCGGACGGGCCCCGGCCCGGGCCGGGCGCCGAGGACGTGGATGCCGCCCTCGGCGGGACGCTCGCCGGGACTCTCGGCGCCCTCGGCGCCACCGGCGAGCCGGAGGACGTCACCAAGATCGCGTCGGCCGGGCGGCTGGGCGCGCCGCTGATCGCCGCCGTCGGCATCGGCGAGGCCAGCGGGCAGGCGCCGCTGGACGGCGAGACCCTGCGCCGGGCCGCGGGCGCCGCGGTCCGGTCGCTGGTCGCGGGCCACCCGCGGCGGGTCGCGCTGGCCATGCCCGCGCGCGACCCGGCGGAGACCGAGGCGGTCGCGCTCGGCGGCCTGCTCGGGGCCTATGTCTTCGGCCGGTACACCGGCGGCGAGAAGCAGCCGGACACCGAGCTGGTCCTGCTCGGCGCCGCCGACGGTGACGCCGGCGTGCTGCGCGCGCGGGTGCTCGCCGACGCGGTCACGCTCGTGCGCGACCTGGTCAACACCGGGCCGTCGGATCTGTACCCGGCCAGCTTCGCCGCCGAGGCGGAGCGGGCGGCCGCGGCGGCCGGGCTGGACATCGAGGTGCTGGACGAGAAGGGGCTGGCCGAGGGCGGCTACGGCGGCATCATCGGCGTCGGCCAGGGCTCGGTGCACCCGCCGCGCCTGGTCCGGGTGGCCTACGCGCCTCCCGGCGCGGCCCGGACCCTGGTGCTGGCGGGCAAGGGCATCACGTTCGACTCCGGCGGGCTGTCGCTCAAGCCGGCCAAGTCGATGGAGGCCATGAAGTCGGACATGAGCGGGGCTGCGGCGGTGCTCGCCGCGGTGACGGCCGTCGCCCGGCTGGGCCCGGCGGTGAACGTGGTCGGCTACCTGCCGCTGGCCGAGAACATGCCGGGCGGCTCGGCCCAGCGCCCGTCCGACGTGATCACGATCTACGGCGGCCGGACCGTCGAGGTGCTGAACACCGACGCCGAGGGGCGGCTGGTGCTGGCCGACGCGCTGGCCAGGTCGGCCGAGGACTCCCCCGACCTGCTGATCGACATCGCCACGCTGACCGGCGCCCAGCTCGTCGCGCTCGGCCCCCGGATCATGGGCGTGATGGCCAACGGCGACGAGGTGCGCGACGGCGTGGTGGACGCCGCCCGGCGGGCGGGCGAGGCGGCGTGGCCGATGCCGCTGCCCGCCGAGCTGCGCGAGGGCCTGGACTCCGCCGTGGCCGACATCGCGAACGTGACCGGCAACCGGAATGGCGGGATGCTGGTCGGCGGTTTGTTCTTGCGGGAATTCGTCCCGGACGGCGTGCGCTGGGCGCACCTCGACATCGCGGGGCCCGCGTTTCATGAAGGCGAGCCCTACGGGTACACCCCCAAGGGCGGAACCGGAGCGGCCGTGCGCTGCCTCGTCCAGCTCGCGCTGGACGTCGCGGACGGGCGCCTGTAGGCAGAGGATTCGGAAAAGGAGCTCATCGTGGCCGACCCCGGCAGCTACGACATCGTGATCCTCGGCGGCGGCAGCGGAGGCTACGCCTGCGCGCTGCGCGCGGCCGAGCTCGGGAAGCGCGTGGCGCTGGTCGAGAAGGACAAGGTGGGCGGCACCTGCCTGCACCGCGGCTGCATCCCGACCAAGGCGCTGCTGCACGCGGCCGAGCTCGCCGACCAGGCCCGCGAGGGCGCCAGCTTCGGGGTGCGGACCACGCTCGACGGGATCGACATGGCCGGGGTCAACGCCTACAAGGACAAGGTGGTGAACCGGCTCTGGCGCGGCCTGACCGGCCTGGTCGGCAGCAGGCACATCGATGTGATCGAGGGCGAGGGCCGCCTGGTCTCGCCCACGCAGGTGCAGGTGGGCGACACGCTGCTCGCTGGCGAGCACGTGGTGCTGGCCAGCGGCTCGCAGGCGCGCAGCCTGCCCGGCCTGGAGATCGACGGGCAGCGGGTGATCACCAGCGACCAGGCGCTGCTGCTCGACCGGGTGCCGGCCTCGGTGGTCATTCTCGGCGGCGGCGTGATCGGGGTCGAGTTCGCGAGCGTGTGGCGCTCGTTCGGCGCCGAGGTCACGATCGTGGAGATGCTCCCGCACCTGATGCCCGCCGAGGACGAGAACAGCTCCAAGCTGCTCGAGCGCGCCTTCCGGCGGCGCGGCATCGGCTACAAGCTCGGCGCCAGGTTCGAGGGCGTGAAGGACACCGGCACCGGCGTCACCGTGACGCTGGAGGGCGGCACCACGCTCGACGCCGACCTGCTGCTCGTCGCGGTCGGCCGCGGCCCGGCGTCGGCCGGCCTCGGCTACGAGGACACCGGGGTGTCGATGGACCGCGGCTACGTCACCGTGGACGAGTACTGCCAGACCAGCGTGCCGACGATCTCCGCCGTCGGCGACCTCATCCCGGGACCGCAGCTGGCCCACGCCGGATTCGGCGAGGGCATCCTGGTCGCCGAGCGTCTCGCCGGGCTGCCGGTCACGCCGATCGACTACGACGGGGTGCCGCGGGTCGCCTACTGTCAGCCCGAGGTCGCGTCGGTCGGCATCACCTCCGCCACCGCCGCCGAGCGGGGCATCGCGACCACCGAGGTCGTCTACGACCTGGCCGGCAACGGCAAGAGCCAGATCCTGCAGACCCAGGGCGCGGCCAAGGTCATCGCGACCGAGGGCGGCGGCCCGGTGCTGGGCATCCACCTGGTGGGCAACCGGGTGGGCGAGCTGATCGCCGAGGGCCAGCTGATCTACAACTGGGAGGCTACGCCCGCCGAGGTCGCCCAGCTCATCCATCCGCATCCGACCCAGTCCGAGATGCTCGGCGAGGCGCACCTGGCGCTCGCGGGCAAGCCCCTCCACTTCCATTCATAAGGAGTCACGGAAGCCATGTCGGTCTCGGTATCCATGCCCCAGCTCGGCGAGAGCGTCACCGAGGGCACTGTCACGCGCTGGCTGAAGCAGGAAGGCGAGCGAGTCGAGGCCGACGAGCCGCTGCTCGAGGTGTCCACGGACAAGGTCGACACCGAGATCCCCTCGCCGGTGTCGGGAGTGCTGCGCGGCATCACGGTCGCCGAGGACGAGACGGTCGCGGTCGGCGCCGAGCTCGCGGTCATCGACGAGGAGGGGGCAGCGGGGGCCACGGCGCCAGGCCGCGGAGAGCACCGCGCCAGCCGCGGAGAGCACCGCGCCAGCCGCGGAGAGCACCGCGCCAGCCGCGGAGAGCACCGCGCCAGCCGCGGAGAGCACGGCGCCAGCCGCGGAGAGCACGGCGCAGGCCCAGCCCGCCCCGCAGAGCACGGCGGCCGCGGAGAGCACGGGACCGGCCGGCGACGGCAGCGCTCCGGCCGCGCCGGCGCCCGGCGTCTCGCCGTATCAGCAGCCCTACCAGCAGCAGGCGCCCGCCGCCTACCAGCCCCCGGCGGCGCAGGCCCCCGCCGCGGCCTACCAGGCCCCGGCGGCGCAGGCCACGGCGCCGCCCAGCCCGGACGAGCCGGCCTACCAGCCGCCCGCCCCGCAGCCGCCCGCGCCGCAGCCGCCCGCGCCGCCGCCGCCGGCGAGGAGCCCGCGGAGGTCGTGGGCCTGCCGCCGACCTCGGGCGCCGACGGCCCGTACGTGACGCCGCTGGTCCGCAAGCTCGCCGTGGAGCACGGCATCGACCTGGGCACGGTCTCCGGCACCGGCGTCGGCGGGCGGATCCGCAAGCAGGACGTGCTCGACGCGGCCCGGGACCTGCGCGGGGCCCCGGGCGCCGCTCCGCCGACCGCCCCGGCTGCTCCGTCCGCCCCGGCTGCTCCGTCCGCCCCGGCCGCGCACGCGCCGGCCGCCCCGGCCGCAGCGCAGGCCGCGGGAAAGGCCCTCGCCGCATACCCCGACCCGGCGGCCGCGCCGGCCCCGCCGCGGCCCGCGATCGTGCCGTCCAGCCTGCGCGGCCGGACCGAGAAGCTGTCACGGTCGCGGCAGGTGATCGCGGAGCGGATGGTCGAGTCGCTGCAGACCTCGGCCCAGCTGACCACCGTGGTGGAGGCCGACGTCACCGCGATCGCCCGGCTGCGGGACCGGGCCAAGGCCGGGTTCGAGGCCCGGGAGGGAGTCAAGCTGTCCTTCCTGCCGTTCTTCGCGCTGGCCACGGTCGAGGCGCTGAAGGTGCACCCCCGGCTCAACGCGGTCATCGACACGGCCAGCAACCAGGTCACCTATCACGACGCCGAGCACCTCGGCATCGCCGTGGACACCGAGCGCGGCCTGATGGTCCCGGTGATCCGCAAGGCGGGCGACCTCAACATCGCGGGGATGGCCAGGAAGATCGCCGATCTCGCCGAGCGCACCCGGGCCGGACAGGTCAGCCCGGATGAGCTGTCCGGCGGGACGTTCACGCTGACCAACACCGGCAGCCGCGGGGCCCTGTTCGACACGCCGATCATCAACCAGCCGCAGGTGGGCATCCTCGGCACCGGTACGGTGGTGAAGCGGGCCGTGGTGGTGGAGGATCCGGCGCTCGGGGAGGTCATCGCGGTGCGGTCGATGGTCTACCTGGCCCTCACCTATGACCACCGGCTGGTCGACGGCGCCGACGCCGCGCGGTTCCTCGGCACGCTGAAGTCCCGGCTCGAAGAGGGGGCGTTCGAGACCGAGCTCGGCCTGTAGCGGGGGGTTACATGCGGGTTGCGATCACCGGGTCGTCGGGGCTGCTCGGCGGCGCGCTCGCGGTCGCGCTGGAGCGGGACGGGCCGCCGGTGGTCCGGCTGGTCCGGCGCGCGCCGCAGCGGCCGGGCGAGGTCCGCTGGGACCCGCGGGCCGCCGGCGGCGGGCTCGACCCGGCCGCGTTCGACGGGGTGGACGCCGTGGTCAACCTGGCCGGGGCCCCGATCGCGGGCGGCTGGTGGACGCAGGCCAGGAAGCAGGTACTGCGGGCCAGCCGGATCCAGACCACCCGGGCCCTGGTCGCCGCGCTGGCCCGGGCGAGCCGCCCGCCGGCGGTGCTGCTGTCCGGCTCGGCGATCGGCTGGTACGGGGACACCGGATCGCGCGAGGTGGACGAGTCCGCGCCCGCGGGCGCCGGGTTCCTCGCCGACCTGGTCCGCGACTGGGAGGACGCCGCGCAGCCCGCCCGGCAGGCGGGCCTGCGGGTCGCCACCCTGCGCTCCGGGGTCGTGCTGTCCGGCCGGGGCGGGATGCTCGGCCCGCTGGTGCCGCTGTTCCGGTTCGGGCTCGGAGCCCGGCTCGGGCCCGGCACCCAGTACCTCAGCTGGATCTCGCTGACCGATCACGTGGCCGCGGTCCGGTACCTGCTCGATCATGCCGATATCGACGGCCCGGTCAACCTCACCGCCCCGGCCGCGGTGACCAACGCCGAGTTCACCGCGCAGCTGGCCCGGGCGATGCGGCGGCCGGCGCTGCTGCGGGTACCCGCCCCGGTGCTGCGGACCGGCCTTGGCGAGCTGTCCGGCGAACTGCTGGGCAGCCAGCGGGTGCGGCCCGCGCGGCTGCTGGCGGCCGGCTTCGCGTTCCGGCACGGTGACCTGGCCGGCGCCCTCGCGGCCGAGCTAGCGTAGCGCCGTCGACCCCTGCTCGCCGCGGGTCTCTTGCGCCGCCTCGGCCCTCTCGGCCGCCTCCACTGCCTCCACCGCCGGGGCCACCTCGGCCGCCGACGGCGGTGACGGGGCCCGGGGCGGCGGGACCGGCTCGGGCCCGTGGCGCAGGCCGCCCTCCTCCGGCCCGAACAGCGGGATGCGCCACAGCGACGGCACCGGCCCGGTGAGCCCCTCCCGGCTCCTGATCCGCGCGAACGTCAGCCGCAGCAGCCGTCTGGCCCCGAGGATCGCGATGACCGCCAGCGGGATCTCGATCAGCAGCGCCGACAGCAGGCTGAACACGAAGCCGCTGGTCCGCACGTCCAGGGTCACGTCGAACCAGGCGTCGGTGAGCAGCAGCGTGGCCAGCACGAGCAGGCACATGATCAGCACCTGCCGGCCGCGCCAGGCCGCCCAGGCGGTCGCGGCGAACCCGGCCAGCAGCGCCACGTCGAACCCGACCCAGGCGCCGCGCCAGTCACCGGCGCGGTAGTACCGCGGCAGCGTCACCGCGAGCACGCCGATCCACGCGGCCAGCACCACGCAGCACACGATCGTGCCGAGCAGGAACAGCTTGCGCCGCCGGGTGCTGCCGGGGCTGGACAGCCGCGGCATGTCGAGGACGGCAAGCGCCCGCATCAGCCTGGCCCGCTCCTTGGGGCTCATGCGCTTCAGCTCGGCCTCGTCGAACACCGGCTGACCTCCCTCCGGCACCGCATGCTGCAACCCTGGGCAGGGCGCGCTTCTTCCTCATTTGTGCCCCGCTTCCCCATGCATGCCCCGCGGGATTGACGATCAAGCCTGCCTGGCTGATAACGGGCCCGCACCGGGCCGGCCACCCGGGCGCGTAATGTGAGGAGCGTGGCTGAGCTGATTTTCGCCCGGGCCGGGTTCGGCGCCGCCGCGGTGCCGTACTCGCAGGCCTGGGACCTGCAGCGGGCCCTGCACGAGCGGCGGGTCCGCGGCGAGATCCCCGACTGCTGCCTGCTGCTCGAGCATCCTGCGGTGTACACCGCGGGCAAGCGGACCGCCGAGCTCGACCGGCCGGTCGGCGACCCCGGTGCCCCGGTCATCGACGTGGACCGGGGCGGCAAGATCACCTGGCACGGGCCGGGCCAGCTCGTCGGGTACCCGATACTGAAGCTCGGCGAGCCGATCGACGTGATCGCCTACGTGCGGGCGATCGAGGAGGCGCTGATCCGCGCGTGCGCCGAGTTCGGGGTGCGCACCGAGCGCGTCGACGGGCGCAGCGGCGTCTGGTTCCGCGGCTCGGCGGGGCCGGACCGGAAAGTCGGCGCGATCGGCATCCGGATCGCCCGGGGCGTGACCATGCACGGCTTCGCCCTGAACTGCGACTGCGACCTGTCCTGGTACGACCGCATCGTGCCGTGCGGGATCCGCGACGCCACGGTGACCACGCTGTCGGCCGAGTCCGGCCGGCCCGTCACGGTCGCGGACGCGGTCGAGGTGGTCCAGCGCGAGCTCGCCCGCGTGCTCGGCCACCAGCGGTGGCGCAGCGTCGAGGGCACCGCGGCGCTGGATCACGCGCTGGCGGTCAGCTGACCCGGGCCGGCACGTAGATCGCGGCCCCGCCCGCCCGGGCGGCCAGGCCGGCCACCACCCGGCGCACGCCGAACGGCGCCAGGTAGGACGCGATCTGCTCGGCCGGGATGAACGCGAACTCGTCCAGTTCCTCCTGCTGCAGCATGATCCCGCTGCCGTCGCCGAGCGTGCCGCCGTCGAAGACGAAGTGCAGGATCGGGCGGGCCTCGTCGCCGAACGGCTGCGCCCAGTCGATGGCCAGCAGGGCGCCGACCGGCAGGTGCAGGCCGAGTTCCTCGGCGACCTCCCGGGCGCAGCCGACGTGCGGGGGCTCGCCGTGCTCGCAGATGCCGCCCGGCAGCGTCCAGTGGTCCCGGTAGTTGGGCTTGACCAGCAGTATCGCGCCGTCGGTGTCGGTGATCAGCGCCCCGGCGGTGACCACGACGCCCGGCAGCTGCGCGAACCAGGTGTCCTGATCGATGAAGTTGCCCGCGGTCATCGGCGGCCCTGCGGCCAGCCCGCGTCCGCGAGCGCCGAGAGATGGCTGCGGAGGTCGCCGATGCCCACTGCGGCCTGTTCCCCGCTGCGCAGGTCGCGGACGGTGACCGTGCCCGCGTCGGCCTCGGCCCCGCCGTAGATCAGGCACCAGCGGGCCCCCTGGTCGCTGGCCCACTTGAGCTGCCGGCCGAGTTTGCCGGACGAGCCGAGGTAGACGCTGGCCCGCAGCCCGGCCGCGCGCGCGGTCGCCGCGAAGTCGAACGACGCCGCGGCGAACTCGTGAGCCATGACCGTGACGGCCACGTCGAGGCGGCCCTGCTGCCCCGCGCCGCTTTCCGGCAGCAGCGACAAGATCCGCTCCACGCCGAGCGAGCTGCCGGTGGCGGGCGTGTCCGGGCCGCCGAGCTGCGCGATCAGGCGGTCGTAGCGCCCGCCGGAGCCGATGGCCCCGGCGCCGCCGGGGGCGACCACCTCCCAGATCGGCCCGGTGTAGTAGCTCAGGCCGCGCACCAGGCGCGGCGTGAACGCAATCCGCCCGGCCGGGACCTGCAGCGACGCCAGGGACAGCACGTTGTCCACCTCGTCAAGGCCCGCCGAGCCCTCCTCGCTGGGCTTCAGCGCGGCCCGGATCCGGTCGGTCGCGTCCGGCGCGGTCATCGCGGTGACCAGCTCGCCGGCCGTGCCCTCGGCCAGGCCGCGCCCGGTGAGCTCGGCGACGACCGCGTCCGGCCGCAGCTTGTCCAGCTTGTCCAGGGTGATCAGCACGCCGGGGCCGAGCTCGCCGGGCACGCCGAACGCCTCGAGCAGCCCGGCCAGCACCCGCCGGGAGTTCAGCTGGACGGTGAAGTCGGCGAGCCCGAGCGCGTCGAGCGCGTCGTGCTGCGCGCACAGCGCCTCGGCGTCCGCGAGCACCGAACCCGAGCCCAGGGTGTCCAGGTCGCACTGCACGAACTCGCGGAACCTGCCCTTGCCCGGCCGGTCAGCCCGCCACACCGGCCCGATCGTGTAGCGCTTGTACGGGCTCGGCAGCTGGCTCCCGTAGGCCGCGGCCACCCGGGCCAGCGGCACGGTCATGTCGTAGCGCAGCGCCAGGTCCGCCTCGCCGGATGCCTCATGCTCGCCGCGACGCAAGATTTTGAAGATCAGCTTGTCGCCGTCGTCCCCATACTTGCCGAGCAGCACGTCCAGCCGCTCGAACGCCGGGGTCTGCAGCGGCTCGAACCCGTAGCTGGTAAACACCGAGCGGATCACGCCGAACGCCCGCTCGCGCTGCTCAAGGTCGGCGGCGAGGAAGTCGCGCGTCCCCGATGGTGGGTCAAACTGCGTAGCCATGCGGTCCATGCTTCCACGGCCGGACATAGGCTGGGGACGTGGTACTCGCACCAGAGGGACGCCGGATGCTGCGGATCGAGGCCCGCAACAGCCAGACGCCGATCGAGCGCAAGCCGCCGTGGATCAAGACCAGGCTGCGCACCGGCCCCGAGTACACCGCGCTGAAGCAGCTCGTGCGGCGTGAGGGGCTGCACACCGTCTGCGAGGAAGCGGGCTGCCCGAACATCTTCGAGTGCTGGGAAGACCGCGAGGCGACGTTCCTGATCGGCGGCGACCAGTGCACCCGGCGATGCGACTTCTGCCAGATCGCCACCGGCCGTCCCGGGCCGCTGGACACCGGCGAGCCGCTCCGGGTCGCCGGGTCGGTGGCGGCGATGGGCCTGCGCTACGCCACGGTCACCGGCGTGGCCCGGGACGACCTGCCCGACGGCGGGGCCTGGCTGTACGGCCAGACCTGCCTCCAGATCCACGCCGAGGTGCCCGGGTGCGGCGTGGAACTGCTGATCCCCGACTTCAACGCCGACCCGGCGCAGCTCGCCGTGGTGTTCGGCGCGCGCCCCGAGGTTCTCGCGCACAACATCGAGACCGTGCCGCGGATCTTCCGGCGGATCAGGCCCGGGTTCCGCTACGAGCGGTCCCTCCAGGTGCTCAGCCAGGCGCACCGGGATGGCCTGATCACGAAGTCCAACCTGATCCTCGGGATGGGCGAGGAACGCGCCGAGATCAGCGCGGCCATGGCGGACCTGCGCGCCGCCGGGTGCGACCTGCTCACGATCACCCAGTACCTGCGGCCGTCGGTGCGGCATCACCCGGTCGCCCGGTGGGTGCCGCCCGAGGAGTTCGACGAGCTCGGCGCCGAGGCCGCCGAACTCGGATTCGCCGGGGTGATGTCCGGGCCGCTGGTGCGCTCGTCCTACCGCGCCGGCCGGCTCTACCGCCAGGCGCTGGGCCGCCACGCCGGCCGCCCGGGCGGATGGGATTCGGGGGGGTCTGGGGGGGTCGTCCCCCCGGCGACGAGCACAGTATCCTCACCAGCATGGTGAACAAGCCGGCCACGAAGAAGGCCTCGGCCGACCCGGCGGGCCCGGGCCGCCTCAAGCAGATCGGCATGGTCGCGGGGATCGTCCGCAAGACCAACCCGAAGGCGCTGCCCCTCGTCGCGGCGGCCGGCCTCGGGATCATCGCGGTCGCCGTGGTCATCGGCATCTTCACCGGACTGGTCGCGTTCTTGACCCCGCTGGGCGTGCTGGCGGGCGTGGCCGTGGCGATGATCTTGTTCGGCCGGTTCGCGCAGTCCGCGCAGTACGCGACCATCGAGGGGCAGCCGGGTGCCGCCGCCGCGATCTTGCAGAGCATGCGCGGCAACTGGACGGTCACCCCGGCCATCGCGGCCAACCGGAACATGGACGTGGTGCACCGGACCGTCGGCAGGCCCGGCGTCATCCTGGTCGGGGAGGGCTCGCCGAACCGGCTGCCGAGCCTGCTCGCGGCCGAGAAGAAGCGCGTCTCGCGGGTCGCCTACGACGTGCCGATCTACGACATCCAGGTCGGCGACGAGGAGGGCCAGATCCCCCTGCGCAAGCTGCAGCGGCACATCATGAAGCTGCCCCGCAACCTCAAGGGCCCGGCCGTCGCCGACCTGAACTACCGCCTGAAGGCGCTGCCGCAGAGCCTGCAGATGCCCAAGGGCCCGATACCCAAGACCGGCCGGATGCCCAAGGCGCCGCGGCCCAAGTTCCGCTGACGCCGCTCCGGGCCGGCCCGGTCAGCCCCGGATCACGCCGGCCGGGTCAGCCCCGGATCACGCCGGCCGGATCAGACCCGGATCGCGCCAGCCCGGTCAGATCCGGATCACGACGGTGTCGGACGCCTTGTCGTGCAGCCCGCGCAGGTCGATGTCGAACACCAGCGGCGGCACCACGGCCAGGAAGAGCAGCGTCCGGACCAGGGACCAGCCGAAGCCGACGGGCTTGCCGTCCAGCCGCACCACCCGCACGCCGACCAGCCGCTTGCCCACCGTGAAGCCGGTCAGCGCGGTCAGCAGGTACACCTCGACGGCGAACACCGGGAGGGTCAGGAACTGGTTGTGGAACGCGGCCCACGCGATGAACTCGCACATCACCCAGTCGATCATCAGGGCGCCGAGGCGCCGGCCGACCCCGGCCACCGACCCCGGGCCGGACTCGGGCAGCCCGAGCCGCTGGCCGGGATAGTCGCTCTTGGTCCCGGGCGACGCCGCCGTGCCGGCCAGCCAGCCTCCGGTCCACCGTCGATCCGCCACACGCTTACGTTACCGCCCTCCTGGCCCGGTCCCGTGACCGGCCGCTGGCGGCTCGTAACATGGGTGAAACATCGGGGATACGGGTCGGAAATCGCGACCGCCTAGCGTTCCAGCAGCGCCCGGAAGGCGGGCGCTGGCTTGTCAGTGGCCCACGAGGGAGAGCAGATGTTCACCAACGGCGATGAAGTACTGCGGTACATCCAGACCGAGGGGGTGCAGTTCGTCGACGTCAGGTTCTGCGACCTACCGGGGACCGTGCAGCACTTCACGGTGCCGGCGGAGTCCTTCGACGACAAGGTGTTCAGCGACGGCCTGATGTTCGATGGCTCGTCGATCCGCGGCTTCCAGCAGATCCACGAGTCGGACATGCTGCTGCTGCCGGACGTGACCACCGCCGTCCTCGACCCGTTCCGCTCCCACAAGACGCTGAACCTCACGTTCTTCGTGCACGACCCGCTGACCGGGGAGCCCTACAGCCGTGACCCGCGCAACATCGCCCGCAAGGCCGAGGACTACCTGCGCGGCAGCGGGATCGGGGACACCGCCTTCTTCGGCCCGGAGGCTGAGTTCTACATCTTCGACTCGGCCCGGTTCGAGACCAGCCCGAACGCCGGCTACTACTTCATCGACTCGGTCGAGGGCGCCTGGAACACCGGCCGCGACGAGCCGGGCGGCAACCTCGGCTACAAGCCGCGCTACAAGGGCGGCTACTTCCCGGTCCCGCCGACCGACCACTACACCGACCTGCGGTCGGAGATGGTGCGAGCGCTGATCGAGTGCGGCATCGCGGTGGAGATGCAGCACCACGAGGTCGGCACCGCGGGCCAGGCCGAGATCGACATCAGGTTCGACAGCATGCTGCACATGGCCGACAAGGTGATGCTCTACAAGTACGTGGTGAAGAGCGTGGCCCGGGCGGCCGGCAAGACCGTGACGTTCATGCCCAAGCCGCTGTTCGGCGACAACGGCTCCGGGATGCACTGCCATCAGAGCCTGTGGAAGGACGGCGCGCCGCTGTTCTACGACGAGGTGGGCTACGCCGGCCTGTCGGACCTGGGCCGCTACTACGTTGGCGGGCTGCTCAAGCACGCGCCGTCGCTGCTGGCGTTCACGAACCCGACCGTGAACTCCTACCACCGGCTGGTCCCGGGCTTCGAGGCCCCGGTCAACCTGGTCTACTCACAGCGCAACCGGTCGGCGTGCGTGCGGATCCCGATCACCGGCCCGAGCCCGAAGGCCAAGCGGCTGGAGTTCCGGGTGCCGGACCCGTCCTGCAACCCGTACCTGGCGTTCTCGGCCATGCTGCTGGCCGGGCTGGACGGGATCAAGAACAAGATCGAGCCGCCCGAGCCAGTGGACAAGGACCTCTACGAGCTGCCGCCGGACGAGGCCAGGTCGATCCCGCAGGTGCCGGGGTCGCTGGACGTCGTGCTCAACAACCTGGAGGCCGACCACGACTTCCTGCTCGAGGGCGGCGTGTTCACCCAGGACCTGATCGAGACCTGGCTGGACTACAAGCGCGCCAACGAGATCGACCCGATCCGGCTCCGCCCGCACCCGCACGAGTTCGAGCTCTATTTTGATGCGTAGCCACCGATCTAGCGCAGCGTCCTGAACGCCGCCCGGATCTCGGTCGCGAACAGTTCGGGCTCTTCCCAGGCGGCGAAGTGGCCGCCCCGGTCAACCTCGTTGAAGTAGGTGACGTTCGGGTAGGTCTTCTCGACCCAGCTGCGCGGGACCGGGAAGATCTCGCCGGGGAACGTGGTGAAGCCGAGCGGGAGCGAGACCTCCGGACGAGGCTGCCCGGCCGCACGAGCCGCGGCTTGTGCGTCCTCCCAGTACGTCCGGGCCGCCGAGGCCCCCGTTCCCGTCAGCCAGTACAGCGTGATGTTGTCGACGACCGTGTCCCGGGTCAGGCCGCCGGAGGGCTGCCCGTCGAGGAAGGCGCGGGAGATCTTGTAGTAGCTGTCGGTGTCGTGGTCGAGCATCCAGGCCGCCAGGGCGACGGGTGAATCCAGCAGGGCGTAGCCGATCGTCTGCGGCCGCGTGTTCTGCTCGATGAGGTAGCCGTTGCCGCTGGTCCTGAATGTGGTGATCGCGTCGAGCGCGGCGCGTTCCTCCGCGGAGGGGTCCGCCGACGGGTAGCCGCCGGCCAGCCCCGCCAGGAGCAGGTTCATGTGGACGCCGAGCAGCCCCTCGGGCGCCTGGCGGCCCATCGCGTCGGTGACGGCGGCGCCTACGTCGCCGCCCTGGGCGACGTAGCGGGTGTAGCCGAGGCGGCGCATCAGCTCGGCCCAGGCTCCGGCGATGCGGCCGACGTTCCAGCCGGCCTCGGCCGGCTCGGCGGAGAAGCCGTAGCCGGGCAGGGACGGCAGCACGAGGTCGAACGCGTCCTCGGCGGAACCGCCGTGCGCGGCCGGGTCAGTGAGCGGGCCGACGACTCCGAGCAGCTCGATGACCGAGCCGGGCCAGCCGTGCGTGATGATCAGCGGCAACGCGTCCGCGTGCCGCGACTTCACATGGATGAAGTGGATGTCCACCCCGTCGATCTCGGTCTTGAACTGCGGCAGCGCGTTCAGTCTCGCCTCGCACGCGCGCCAGTCGTACTCCGCCGCCCAGTAGCGCGTCAGCTCCCGCAACGTCGCCAGCTGCACCCCCTGCGACCGGTCGGCAACCAGCTCCCCGGAGGGCCAGCGCGTCGCGGCGATGCGCCGCCGAAGGTCAGCGATCTCTTCGTCGGGCATGTCGACGCGGAAGGGACGGATGGCACGATCGGTCGCCGAGGTCCCCGTACTGGGTGATGGCATCGACATGGAAACTCCTCCGCTCGGGACGTAAGTGGGCATCTACCGATGCAGTTGAGGCGGCGGCTGTTTGCCGCGCCGAGTGTACTGACGTGACCCGCTTTGTCCCCGGTGTGGCCCTACTCGGCGGCTAACCGGCCGGGGAACCCGAGGTCGGGGAACTTGAGGTCAGGGTTGTGCTCGGACAGCACCGACGGCGGCCCGATGAGCATCTTGTCCGGAGCCCCGATGGCCTCCTCGTCCTTGCCGTCATAGTCGAACTTCCTCAGCACGTGCTTGATCGCCTCGAGCCTGGCCCGCTTCTTGTCGTTGCTCTTGACCACCGTCCACGGAGCCCATTCCGTCTCGGTGTAGTGGAACATCGCCTCCTTGGCGTCGGTGTATGCGTCCCACTTGTCCAGCGACTCGATGTCCATCGGGCTCAGCTTCCATTGCCGCACCGGGTCGACCCGGCGGATGATGAAGCGCGTGCGCTGCTCGGAGCGCGTCACCGAGAACCAGAACTTCGTCAGGTGCAGCCCGGACCGGACCAGCATCCGCTCGAACTCCGGTGCCTCCCGCATGAACTCCCAGTACTCCTCGTCCGTGCAAAACCCCATCACCCGCTCCACGCCCGCCCGGTTGTACCAGGAACGGTCGAGCATCACGATCTCGCCGGCCGCGGGCAGGTGCGGCGCGTAACGCTGGAAGTACCACTGGGTCTGCTCGCGCTCGCTTGGTTTGGTCAGCGCCACGACCGTGGCGCCGCGGGGGTTCAGGTGCTCGGTGAACCGTTTGATCGTGCCGCCCTTGCCGGCCGCGTCGCGGCCCTCGAACACGATCACGATGTGCTCGCCGATGGACTTCACCCAGTTCTGCAGCTTGACGAGCTCGACCTGAAGCGGGCGCTTGAGGTACTCGTACTCGGCTCGCGGCATCTTCTCGGAGTACGGGTAGTCCTCGCGCCAGGTGTCGACGATCCGGCCGTCCGGCCAGCGCAGCACCGGGTCGTCATGCTCGTCGTCGTCTTCGACGGTCAGGCCGGCGATCAGGACGGGATCGGACGCCCAGTCCTCCGGCAGCGCGTTGAATTCGGAAGTAGGTTCACTGCTCACGTCACTAGCACACCTCATTCCCGCCTTGCCGTCACGAGCGGGTAGGCCGCAAAGTCTCTTTGCGGCTCATTTCCGCCTCGTTCCGGATCGGCAACGACGGCTTCGCGCTGGCCTCAACGCGTGCTCCCGGGACACCGAGAGCAAGGACGGGCTCGGCCTGCCCGGCCACCACGGCTGCGGCCTGCACCGGGTCCCGGCCACGACCGAGTACCTCGGGTAGCGGCCCGGTCAGGTCCGTGGTTCGCCGCTCGCCTTCCTCCGCGAGACCGGATTGACAGCCCGCCCGGGACCTAGATACTAAGTGGGTCCGCGCGACTGCGGCGGCTGGAGCAAAGCGGAGGCGTGGTGAGCGGCGAGCTACCCCCGGCACCGGGCGGGCTGGCGGCGGGGTCGCAGATCGCCGGCTACCGGATCGAGGAGCAGATCGGCCGCGGCGGCATGGCGGTGGTCTACCGCGCGTTCGATCCCCGGCTGAACCGGACCGTGGCGCTGAAGATCCTGGCGCCCGAACTCGCCGACGACGCGGCGTTCCGCCAGCGGTTCATGCGGGAGATGCGGGCCGCCGCGGCTGTCGACCACCCGCACATCGTGCCGGTGTTCGACGCGGGCGAGGCCGACGGGGCGCTGTTCATCGCGATGCGGTTCGTGGCCGGCCAGGACCTGCGCACGCTGCTGGATGCCGGGCGGCGGCTGCCCGCGGACCGGGTGGCCCAGGTCATCGCCCAGGCCGCGTCCGCGCTGGACGAGGCGCACTCGCGCGGCCTGGTCCACCGCGACGTGAAGCCGGGCAACATGCTGCTCGGCACGGTGGCCGGCCGCGGCCAGCCGGATCACGTCTACCTGTCCGACTTCGGCCTCAGCAAGCCCGCGCTGTCCTCGGCCAACCTCACGCTGACCGGCCAGTTCCTCGGCACGCTCGACTACATGGCGCCCGAGCAGGTGGAGGGGCACGCGGTGGACGGCCGCACCGACCTGTACGCGCTGGCCTGCACCGCGTTCGAGATGCTGGCCGGCGAGCCGCCGTTCAAGCGGGACGTGGCAATGGCGGTGCTGTGGGCCCAGCTGTCGGCGCCGGTCCCGTCGCTGCGGGCGCTGCGCCCGGACCTGCCGCCGGCCGTGGACGAGGTGATCGCCAAAGCGCTGGCCAAGGCGCCGGGCGACCGCTACCAGACCTGCCACCAGTTCGCCACCGCCCTGCGCGAGGCGTGCGGGGCCGCCGCCGTCCCCGCGGCCGCCGGGCCGGCCGTGGTGCCGCCCGGGCCGCCGACCGAGCGGGCCCGGATCCCGGCCTCGCGCCCGGCCGCCGGCCTGTCCGCCAGACCACCCGCCGACCTGTCCGCCAGACCACCCGCCGGCCTGGCGACCGGGCCGGTCGCCGACCTGGCGACCGGGCCGCTCGACCTGCCCACCGACCCGGGGTGGCGTCCGGCCGCGGCCTCCGCGCCGGCCGACGCGCCAACCTCGCCGTCGGCCGCCCCGCCCCGGCCGCTGTCCGCCAGCCCGCCCCGGCCGCCGTCCGCCGCTCCGCCGGGCGCCTGGCCGCCCGCTCCCCCGCCGGTCACCCGCCCGCGCGGCCCCGCGCCGCCTCGCCGCCGGTCCGGGCCTCGCGTGGCCGCGACGGTAGCGTGCATCGTGCTGATCGTGATCGCGGGTGTCGCGATCGTGATCCTGCGCGGCCATCACACCACGTCCACCTCCCCGCCGGTCACGCCGACCGGCCCGGCCAGCGCGGGCAAGACCACGACGGCCGCCGGCCCGCTCGGCCCGGCGGCGACGGTGCGGGCGTACTTCACCGCGATCGACGATCACGCCTACGGCCGGGCGTGGAGCCTCGGCGGCAAGAACACCGGCTCGTCCTACAGCGCGTTCGTGGCGGGCTTCGACCAGACCCAGAGCGACAACGTGACGATCGTCTCGGTGGCAGGCCACGTCGTGACGGTCAAGCTCGCCGCGACGCAGACCGACGGCTCGGTCACCTACTACCAGGGCACCTACACGGTGACCCAGGGCGTCATCACCCAGTCGCACATCGAGTCAGCCAGCTAGCCCACCCCCTGATCAGCCGTAGAACAGGCGCTCCATCACGCCCCGGGCCCGCCGCGCGGCCCGCCGGTAGTCCTGGACCAGGTCCTGCGAGGCGTCGGGGGCATACCCGAGCAGCCGCGCGACCGCGCCGAGTTCCGGCTGCGACGTCGGCACCGTGTCGCCCGCCCGGCCGCGCACCAGCACCACCGCGTTCCTGATCCGGGCGGCCAGCCGCCAGGCGCCCGCCAGCACGCCGGCGTCGGCCGGGCCGATCAGGCCTTCCTCGCTGGCGGCGCGCAGGGCGTCGAGCGTGCGCGTGGTCCGCAGCGCGGGCACCGCGTGGGCGTGCCGCAACTGCAGCAGCTGCGCCACCCACTCCACGTCCGTGAGCCCGCCGGGACCGAGCTTGAGGTGCAGCGCCGGGTCGATGCCGCGGGGTATGCGCTCGGACTCCATCCGGGCCTTGATCCGGCGGATCTCCCGGACGGCCGCGTCGCCGATCCCGCCGCGGGGATAACGAAACTCGTCGGCCATGGCCATGAACGCCTCACCGAGGGCGGGATCGCCGGCCACCGGCTCGCCGCGCAGCAGGGCCTGCGCCTCCCAGGGCGCCGACCAGCGCCGGTAGTAGGCGTGGTAGGAGGCCAGGGTGCGCACCAGCGGCCCCTGCCGCCCTTCCGGCCGCAGCCCGGCGTCGATCGGCAGCGCCGGATCGGGGCCCGGGCGGGCCAGCAGGCCGCGCAATTCCTCGGCGACCGCGTGCGCGGCCCTGGTCGCCGCCTCCTCGTCCGCGCCGTCCCGTGGCTCGTGCACGAACATCACGTCGGCGTCGCTGGCGTAACCCATCTCGTGGCCGCCGAGCCGGCCCATCGCCACCACGCAGATCCGGGTCGGCAGCGGGCCGCCCGCCTGCTCGACCTTCCGGGTCGCCGCGTCCAGCGCGGCCGCGACCGTGACCGCGGCCACGCTGGTGAGCGCCTCGCCGGTCTGCTCGATGCCGGACATCCCGAGCAGGTCCGCCGCGGCCGTGCGCAGCAGTTCCCGGCGGCGCAGCGCGAGCGCTGCCGCGACCGCGGCCGGGGCGGTGCGGTGCCGGCGCATGGCGGCCGCGGCGTCCGGGAAGAGCGCCTCGGCCGGCCTGGGCGCGAGCTGGGCGTCGTCGGCGAGCATCGCCACCGCGTCGGGGGCGCGCAGCAGCAGCCCGGTCGCGTACCGGCTCGAGGCCAGCAGCCGGGCCATCCGCTGCGCGACCCGGGTGTCGTCCCGCAGCAGCCTCAGGTACCACGACGAATCCCCCAGCGCGTCGCTGACCTGCCGGAACGCGAGCAGGCCCGCGTCGGGCTGGGCCGCGTCGGCGAACCAGCCCAGCATCACCGGCAGCAGCGTGCGCTGGATCGCGGCCCGCCGCGAGACGCCCGCGGTGAGGAACTCGATGTGCCGCAGGGCCCCGGCCGGGTCGGCGTAGCCCAGCGCCTCGAGCCGCTCCCGGGCCGCCTCCTGGGTCAGCCGGACCGCCTCGCCGGGCAGCCGGGCCACCGCCTCGAGCAGCGGCCGGTAGAACAGCTTCTCGTGCAGCCGCCGGGCCTGGCTCGCGTGCGTGCGCCACTGCGCGATGAGCTCGTCGGCCGGATCACCCGGCCCGGGCGCGGCGGCGGGACCCATCGCGCGCAGCGCCCGGCCGACCTGGCGCAGCACGGCCGGGTCCTCGGGGAGCATGTGCGTGCGGCGCAGCTGGCGCAGCTGGAGCAGGTGCTCCACGCTGCGCAGGAACCGGTAGGCGTCGGCCAGGCCCGCCGCGTCCTGGCGGCCCACGTAGCCGCCTGCGGCCAGCGCCGCGAGCGCGTCCAGGGTGGCGGCGGCCCGCAGCGTCTCGTCGGTGCGCCCGTGCACGAGCTGCAGCAGCTGCACGGCGAACTCGATGTCGCGCAGGCCGCCGGGGCCCAGCTTGATCTCGCGCCCGGCCTGGTCGGCTGGCAGGTGGCCCAGCACCCGGCGCCGCATCGCCTGCACGTCGGCCACGAAATTCTCCCGCTGCGCCGCCGCCCAGACCAGGGGGACCATCGCGGCCAGGTAGGCGGCGCCGAGCGCGGGGTCGCCCGCGACCGGCCGCGCCTTGAGCAGGGCCTGGAACTCCCAGGTCTTCGCCCACCGCTCGTAGTAGGCCCGGTGGCTGGCCAGCGTGCGGACCAGCGGCCCGTCGCGGCCCTCCGGGCGCAGGTTCGGGTCCACCGGGAACAGCGCCTCCTCGGTGGCGGGTGCCGAGCAGGCCCGGATCATCCCGGTGGCCAGCCGGGTCGCGGTGCGCAGCGCGGCCGCCTCGCCGCCGTCCCCGCCCTCCGGCGGGCCGGCGGCCACGAAGATCACGTCCACATCGCTGGCGTAGTTGAGCTCCCGGGCGCCGCATTTGCCCATCGCGATGACCGCGAGCCGGCCGGGTGCCGACCCCGGCGGCAGCTCGGACCGCGCGATCGCGAGCGCCGCCTCCAGCGCCGCCGCCGCGAGATCGGCGAGCTCGGCGGCCACCTCGGGCAGGCCCTCGGCCCCGGTGAGGTCCCGGGCGGCCAGGTGCAGTAGCCGGCGCCGGTAGCCGGCCCGCAGCGCCGAGACCGGATCACCGCCGGGGAGCCGGGCCGGAGCGGCCACCGGCTCGCGGTCACCCGGCGCGGCGCCGACGGCGGCCAGCAGCTCGTCGCGGACCTGGCCCGCCGCCGGGCGGCGCAGCGCCTGAGGGCCGCTCAGCACCGTCCAGTCGGCCGGATGACGGGCGAGATGGCCGCCGAGCGCGGCGCTCACGCCGAGCACGCCGGTCAGCCGGGCCCGCAGGCCCGGGTCCGCGCGCAGGGCGGCCCACAGCCCGGCGTCCCGCGGCATCCGGGCCAGGCTGGCCAGGGCCAGGTCCGGGTCGGCCGCGGCCGCGAGCGCCTCGACCACACCAGCGTCCGCGCCGGCCAGGTCCAGGTCGAGATCGTCGGTGAGCAGGCGCTGCGCGCGGGCCGTGTCGGCGAAGCCCAGCGCGGCCAGTTGCCCGGCCAGGGTGGTCCCGCGCAGCATGCTCACGTCGCTAGTCTCCCCGGCGGGCCGGGATTAGTCTCGCGGCGGGCCGAGGTCGACGGCCGGCTCGTCGCCGCACCGGAAACTGGCCTCCTCGCGAGTTCTCCGAGGTCGGCGACCAATCCGGTCATGTTCGTTCTTGGCCAAGCCGGTTATCCTCGACGGCGTGAGCCAAGATATCCGGGATACGGGAAACGCGCTGATTGAGGGCGTGACCAAGGCGTGGGGCCAGCTGGTCCAGCAGATCGACGAGATCCTCGGCTGGTCGGCCGGGACGGTCCCCGCCCCCGGCGGGCGCAAGCCGTCGGTCATGTCCGACAGCGAGCTGCGCGCGGCCGTGCGGGGCGCCGCCACCGGCCTGATCGGTTCCGTCGACCCGGCCCGGCAGGCGCACGCGTTCGTCATGGTCGATCCCCGCTGGCGCTTCAACCTGCCGGTCGCCGTGCCCGCCCACCTGCAGCACCTGTTCATCGAGGCCTCCGACGCGTTCGGCCTCGGGATCGTCGGCCTGGATCACCATGCCTCGTCGGTCGACCTGGCCGCGGTCGGGCGCCTGGCCGAGATCCTGGCCCGGGCCCGGTGGCTGGTGGAGCCGGCCGACGCCGGGCAGCGCAACGACCGCGGCTACGCGCTGACCGAGGAGGCGATCGCCGGACTGCGCGCGGCCGCCGGCCGCGCGCAGGACGCGGGCGGCGCCGACCAGACCGGCCTGGCCGGCGAGATCGCCGACCGGGCGGCCACGATGGCGGACCGGCTCGCGGAGCTCAGGCAGGACGACGGGCTCGGCGAGGCGCGGCTGCCGAAGCCGCGCAAGCTGCTGCGGGCCTACCTGCCCGGCAACGACGTCGAGCTGTTCGCGCTGCTGACGGCGGCCGGCTCACGCCCGGCCGTCCCGCCCACCGCCCTGTTCTACCGCGAGGCGGGCACCGGGGACGCGCTCTACCACTTCGAGCGCCAGCACCTCACCCGCGGCTACTGGCTGGCCCGGGCGACCGCGCTGTACGCGGGCATCTGCGCCGCGGCCGGGCCCGTTCTCGGCCGCGCCGACTGGCAGGAGCCCGTGGCCCTGGCCGAGTCCCGGCTCCGGCCGCTCGCCCTCGAGATCGGTCAGCGCTACCAGCAGCGGCTGCGGCGCGGCCTGCATCCCGGCTTGTAACCTTGACCGGGCGGGCTGGCCGTTCTGGTCCAGTCGTCAGAGCATCGGCAGGTAGCGGGCCAGCTCGAACTCGGTGACCTGGCGGCTGTACTCCTCCCACTCGGCGCGCTTGTTCCGCAGGAAGAAGTCGAAGACGTGCTCGCCGAGCGTCTCGGCGACCAGTTCGCTGTTCTGCATCACGTCGCAGGCGTCGGACAGGCTGTGCGGCAGCGGCGCGATCCCCAGCGCCCGCCGCTCGGCCGAGGTGAGCGCCCACACGTCGTCTTCCGCGCCGGGCGGGAGCTCGTAGTCGGCCTCGATCCCCTTGAGCCCGGCCGCGAGGATCACCGCGAACGCCAGGTACGGGTTGCAGGCCGAGTCGATCGAGCGGAACTCGATGCGGGTCGCGTTGCCCTTCTGCGGCTTGTACATCGGCACCCGGACCAGGGCCGACCGGTTGTTGTGGCCCCAGCAGATGTAGGCGGGCGCCTCACCGCCGGCCGCGGCGATCCGCTGGTCCCCGCCCCAGAGCCGCTTGTAGGAGTTGACCCACTGGTTGCACACCGCGGTGATCTCCGCCGCGTGGGTGAGCAGCCCGGCGATGAACGCCCGGCCGAGCTTGGACAGCTGGAAGTCGGCCCCCGGCTCGTAGAAGACGTTGCGGTCGCCCTCGAACAGGGACATGTGCGTGTGCATGCCCGAGCCGGGATGCTCGGTGAACGGCTTCGGCATGAACGAGCAGAAGACGCCCTGGTCGAGCGCGACCTCCTTCATCGCCAGCCGGAACGACATCACGTTGTCGGCCGTGGTCAGCGCGTCGGCGTAGCGCAGGTCGATCTCCTGCTGGCCGGGCGCGCCCTCGTGGTGGCTGAACTCGACCGAGATGCCCATGCTCTCCAGCATCGAGATCGCGCTGCGCCGGAAGTCGTGCGCGATCATGTGCGGCGTGTGGTCGAAGTAGCCGCCGGTGTCGATCGGCTGCGGCCGCGATCCGGGCTCCGGCTTCTCGCGGAGCAGGAAGAACTCGACCTCGGGGTGGGTGTAGAAGCTGAACCCCAGGTCGGCGGCCCGGCTGAGGGCGCGCTTGAGGACGTAGCGGGGGTCGGCGTACGAGGGCGTGCCGTCCGGCATCAGGATGTCGCAGAACATCCGGCCGACCGCCGCCTCGCCGCGCAGCGGCATCAGCTGGAACGTCGACGGGTCCGGCCTGGCGATCATGTCCGACTCGTAGACCCGGGCGAACCCCTCGATCGCGGAGCCGTCAAAGCCGATACCCTCGGCGAACGCGCCTTCCAGCTCGGCCGGGGCGACCGCCACCGACTTCAGGTAGCCGAGCACGTCGGTGAACCACAACCGCACGAACCGGACGTCGCGTTCCTCGAGCGTGCGCAGCACGAACTCTTCCTGCCTGTCCACGGCGCCAGTCTGCCCCGCGCGTGTTTCCGGCGCGTTAACGCCCCTCGGTTTGGCTGGCGGAGTCGAAAACAGTTCGTAGTATCGCCATAGTATGCTATAGTTAATCGAACGCAAGAGCGATCCGTCGGGAGGTGGGACATGAGCGGCGACCAGGACCGTGAACCCGCCTCCCGGCCCGACCCCGGGCCTGGCGGCCACGGCCCCGTGCGCCGCCCCGCGGTGCTCACCGCCGAGGATCTGGCGGCGATTCTGCGCGGCCGGGGCCGGTTGACCGAGGCCGAGCTGGATGCGCTGGAGCGGCTGGACCGAGCCTGCCTTGACCCAGACGACGACCCGGGTGACGACCCGGACTGCGCGCCGCCGCCGGAGTGGCTGACGGTGACCGCCGAAGAGCAGCGCGGGCTGCTGGGCACCGATGAGGACCTGGCTGGCCTGGCCGAAGACGACCCGGAGGAGGACCCGGAGGTGCTGGACGCCGGGTTCACCCACAGTTGCCCCACTCCGGGTGCCACCGGGTTCGCCGCGGGCGGGCTGCTGGATCAGATGCTGCCCGGCGCGGACCTGGCCTGGCACACGGGGATGGCGCGGCAGCGCGGGCTGGGCACGCTGGATGATGACCAGCTGGTCGGGTTCCTGGGTGCCGCGCGGCGGCTGGGATCGTGGGCGGCCGCGCTGGAGCACGACGCGACCGCCGAGCTGGACGCCCGCCGCGCCGGGCCCGACGGACGCGAGGGCGAGCACGTGGCCGCCGAGCTGGCCGCCGCGCTGACCCTGACCGGCCGCGCCGCCCAGGCCCAGCTGGACCTGTCCCGCCAGCTGGAGCGCCTCCCCCAGACCCGGGCGTTGCTGGCCGCCGGGATCATCGACCGGCCCCGGGTTCTGGTCATCACCGGGGAACTCGCCCTCCTCGACGACGCCATGGCGGCGGCGGTGGAGAACCTGATCGCGCCGCGGGCCGGGGGGATGACGACCGGGCGGCTGCGCGCGGCCTGCCAGCGCGCGGTGCTGGCCTGTGACCCGCAGGCCGCGATCCGCCGCCGCGAGCAGGCCGAGAAGGACGCCCGGGTCGAGTGCTGGACCGAGGCCGCCGGGACCGCGGCGCTGGCCGGGCGGGACCTGGACCGGGCCCGGGCCATCACCGCGGACAAGACCCTCGACGCTGACGCCCGCTGGCTGCACGACCACGGCGTGCCCGGCACCCTGGAGCAGCTGCGCGTCGAGGCGTTCCTGGCCCGCCTCAACGGCCAGCCCCTGGAATCCCTGGTGCCCCCGGTCCCCGCCGGAGCGAGCGCCGGCCCGGCCCGGCCCACCGCGCCCGGGCCCGGCGGCCCGGGCGCTGCGGGCGTGTGGCCGCCTGCCTTCGGCGCCCCCGGCAGCACCGCGGCCGGCACCGCGGCCGGCACCGCGGGCCCGGCCGCGCCCGGCGGCACCCCGCCCGGCCCCGGGAGCACCGCCGCCGGGCGGGTGGCCCCCGGCCACCGGCGGCCCCGGCCCCGGCCCGGTCACCGGCGCCGCCGGCCTCGGGGTCAGCGGGGTCAGCGGGGTCAACGTGATCGTCCCGTGGCTGAGCTGGCTCGAGCTATCCGATTCCCCGGGCGAGGTCACCGGCACCGGCGCCGCCGGGCCCGCCGACGCCCCGACCTGCCGCACCATCGCCGACACCCTGGCCACCAACCCGGCCACCCGCTGGTCGGTCACCATCACCGACCCATCCGGGCGCCCCGTCGCCCATGGCCGCGCCCGGGCCGGGCCCGGACCGCCCGGCCCCGGCCGCCGCGCCTGGCTCACCGCGATCAAGCTCACCCCGATCGCCGCCGGCACCTGCGCCCACCCAAACGAGTCCGCCGGGTACCGCCCCTCGAACAGGCTGCGGAACCTGGTCAAAACCCGCTCCCGACGATGCGGGTTCCCCGGCTGCCGCCGCCCGGCCTGGCGCTGCGACGACGACCATACGATTCCCCACGACCAGGGCGGCCGGACCTGCGAGTGCAATGTGTCCCCTTTGTGCCGTCAACACCACCAAACCAAACAAGCATCCGGGTGGCGGCTCGACCAGCCCCAGCCCGGCGTCCTGGTCTGGACCGCCCCCAGCGGACGCCGCTACACCACCACCCCCGAGCCCTACCCGGTCTAGCCTTCTTGGCCACTCCCGCCACATCGCAGGTCCGGCAGCGTGAACAAGTCAGTCCCCGAGGCGATAGCCTCGCCGGCTGTCACGGGCGGCGGTAAAGCTCGGTGAGCAAGGCGACGGCCGCGTGCGTCGAGGGATGCGGGTCGTGCCGCCGCCAGATCATCCGCACCACGATCGCCGGGGCGTCGCGCAGCGGCCGGAACACGACGCCGTCGCGCCGGTACTGGGCGGTGGTGCCCTCCGGGGTGATCCCGATGCCGCCGCCGGCCGCGATGACCGTGAGCCAGTCATCGATGTCGCGCGTTTGAAGGACGGCGGGCCGCGCGTCCGCCGGCCACAGGTCCGGGGTGGTGGTCCCGGTCCGCCGGTCGACCAGCAGGGTCCGCTCCGGTATCTCGCCGAGCCTGATCGAGCGCCGGGCGGCCCAGGGATCGTCAGCCGCCAGCGCGCAGTAGCGCCGTTCCTGGCCCACGACGGCGCTGTCGAAGCGCCGCAGCGGCTGCAGTGCGCAGCACCGCGAGGTCGCACAGGCCCTCGGCCAGCCCGCCGGTGGCCGAGTTGGTCCGGATCAGCTGCACCTCGACGTCCGGGTACCGGGCCGCCCAGCGGCGCTGGAACTCACGGGTGTGCCGGCCCATGGCGGCCCAGGCGTGCCCGATGCGGAGCCTGGTGTGGCCGGTGGTCGCCTCGGCGACCAGGTTGTCGGCCGCGGCCAGCACCTGCCGGGCCTGGGCCAGCGCCTGGACGCCGGCCGTGGTCGGGGTGATGCTCCGGCTGGTGCGGTGCAGCAGCCGGACGCCGAGGACCTGCTCGAGCGAGCTGAGGTTCCGGGACACGGCCGCCTGGGAGATGCCGAGCTCGATCGCCGCGTCGGTGAAGCTGCCCGCGTCCACGATCGCCACCAGGCAGCGCAGGTGCCGCAGCTCCAGATCCATAACCGAATCGTATAGTTAACCCGTCGCATGCATTTGGCGTATGCACCGTCATGGTCCAGGCTCGGACCATGACCCCCACGACCACCGTGACCACCACGACCACCGTGACGCACGAGCGGCCGGGTGCTGCCGCCGCGGCCGTGCGGCCCGGCCGCCTGGCCGGGATCGCGCTGATGACCGGGGGCGCCCTGTCCGTTCAGCTCGGCGCGGGCCTGTCCGCGCTGCTGTACGTGCCGGTCGGCATCTGGGCCCTGGCCAGTCACCCGGTGACCGTTGCCGCGCTCGGCCGCGCGGCCGTGGCGGGCGTCTTGTGCTCGGCGGTCCCGATGGTCGGTGACGTGCTCGCGCTGCGCCGGGTCCCGGCCCGGTTCTTCGGCGTCTTCATGAGCGTCAACCCGGTGTTCGCGGCGCTGACCGGCCTCGTCGTCCTGGGCCAGTCGCTGGCGCCGGCCGACTGGCTGGCGATCGCCGCCATCGTGACCGCCAACGCGGTCAGCGTCAGCCGGGGCGACCGCCTGGCCCGGTCCCGGTGAGGGCTCCCAGTCTCGCTTGGCCCAGATTTGCTTGACTGTGCTAATCTCAATACATGCGAACAAGTAATAGCTCAGGTGAGCGGAACCGGACGTTCACCGAGCAGGCGCGCCGGGCGCAGATCATCGCGGCCGCGATCGCCACGATCGCCGAGGTCGGGTACCGGAAGGCCTCGTTCGCGCAGATCGCCAGGCGGGCCGGGCTGTCCAGCACGGGCCTGATCTCCTATCACTTCGCCGGGAAGGACGAGCTGATCGGCGAGGTGGTGCGGACCGTGCTGGCCGACATCGGCGCGTTCATGGCCGAGCGGATGAAGACCGCCGCCAGCCCGGCCGACGCGCTGCGGACCTATATCGAGGGGAACGTGGCGTTCATCGGCAGCCACCGGGAGCAGATGAAGGCCCTGTCCGACATCTTCATCAGCGGCGCCTTCGGCTACGACGCGGCCGCCGAGCGCGGAGCGGTGTCGCCGCTGGAGGACATGCTGCGGGCCGGGCAGGCCGCCGGGCAGTTCCGCGGCTTCGACCCGGTCGTGATGGCGACCCTGGTCCAGCGGGCCGTCGACGGGCTGCCGTTCCTGCTCGGCATGCGCCCGGACCTGGACGTGGCCGCCTACGGGCGGGAGGTGGCGGTCTCGTTCGACCTGGCCACCCGGGCGCAGCCGTGACGGCCCCGCGCTGGCAGCTGGCCCGGCTGGCCTTCGACATCGGCGCGCCGATCGCGGTCTACTACCTGCTGCACGGCCTCGGCGTCGGCAACCTGACCGCGCTGGCCGCCGGGGCGGCCCTGCCGGCGGCCAGCGCCGGGTACACCCTGGCCGTCAAGCGCCGCGCCGATGGCGTGGCCCTGTTCGTGCTGGCCACCATCGGCGTCTCCGTCATCGTGTCGGCCGTCGCCCGTGATCCCCGGTTCCTGCTCGCCCGGGACGGCCTGATCACCGGCCTGTGGGGGTTGTGGTTCCTGGCCAGCATCGGCACCCGGCGCCCGGCCGCCTTTGTCTTTGCCCGTCCGCTGCTGGAGGGGCGGAAGATGTTCGCGGTCCGGGACTGGGACGCGCTGTGGCAGGCCGAGCCGGCCTTTCCGCCGCATCTGGCGGATCACGACGCTGATCTGGGGAACCGGGATGCTCGCCGACGCCGTCGTCCGGGTGGTGATGTCCTACACGCTGCCGGTCGCGGTGGTGCCGGCCCTGGGCGGGGCGCTGTGGCCGGTGACCTTCGTCGTCCTGCAGATCGTCACCATCGTCTACCACCAGTTCGCGGGGCTGAACCGGCTGCTCGGCGCCCGCTGGCGCGGCCGGCGCTGAGCGCCCCGGGCCGGCTGAGCGCCCCGGGCCGGCTGAGCACCCCGGGCCGGCTGAGCACCCTGGGCCGGCTGAACATCCCGCGCCAGCTCAGCGCTCCAGGCCGGCTGCGCACCCCGGCTAAGCTGATCGCGTGCCCGAGATGCGCATTGCCCTGGCCCAGGTCGACGCCACCGTCGGTGACCTGGCCGGGAACGCTGACCTGATTGTCGAGTGGACCAGGCGCGCCGCCGGGCAGGGCGCCCGGCTCGTGGTGTTCCCCGAGATGATGCTGACCGGCTACCCGGTCGAGGACCTGGCGCTGCGCACGTCGTTCGTGGACGCCTCGATCGCCGCCCTGCACGCCACGGCACGCCGGCTCGCGGCCGAAGGGCTCGGCGGGATCGCGGTGGTGACCGGGTACCTCGACCGCAAGACCGGGATGCGGCCCCGGGTCGGCCTGCCCGCCGGGGCGCCGCTGGACGCGGCCGCGCTGCTGCACGCGGGCGCGGTGACCGTCACCTCGGCCAAGCACCACCTGCCGAACTACGGCGTCTTCGACGAGTACCGGTACTTCGTGCCGGGCGACGTGCTGCCGGTAATCAGGATGCGGCCGCCGGGCGGAGCGCCCGTGGACGTCTCGATCGCGATCTGCGAGGACCTCTGGCAGGACGGCGGCCCGGTCGCCGCCTCCTGCGCGGCGGGCGCCGGGCTGCTCGTGGTGCCGAACGCCTCGCCGTACGAGCGGGGCAAGGACGATACCCGCCTGGAACTGTGCCAGCGCCGGGCCCGCGAGGCCGGGGCCGTGCTGGCCTACGTGAACATGGTCGGCGGCCAGGACGAGCTGGTGTTCGACGGCGATTCGATCATCGTGGACGCCGAGGGCCAGCTGCTCGCCCGCGGCCCGCAGTTCGAGCAGGCGCTGATCGTCGCCGACCTGGACCTGCCCGGCGCCACCAGCTCGCCCGGCCCGTCCGACACGCCGGTCGACGCGCGCGACGGCTCCATGATCATCATCCGGCGGCTGGAGCTGCCCGGCCAGCCCGCCCCGCCCGCCCCGGACCCGGCCGGCCCCCGCCGCGCGCCACCTGGCCGCGGCGCGCCGACCTCGACGAGGTCTACGCGGCGCTGGTCCTCGGCGTCCGCGACTACGTGACCAAGAACGGGTTCGCCTCGGTGATCCTCGCCCTGTCCGGCGGCATCGACTCGGCGCTGACCGCGACGATCGCGGCCGACGCCGTCGGCCCGGGCCGGGTGCACGTGGTGCTCATGCCCAGCCGCTACTCATCCGACCACTCGGTCACCGACGCCGAGGACCTGGTCAAGCGCCAGGGCGTGCACGGCCGGACGGTGCCGATCCGGCCGATGGTCGACGCGTTCGAGGCCGAGCTGGACCTCAGCGGGCTGGCGGCGGAGAACCTGCAGGCCCGGATCCGCGGCATGATCCTGATGTCGCTGTCCAACGCCGAGGGGCACCTGGTCCTCACCACCGGCAACAAGAGCGAGCTGGCCACCGGTTACTCCACGCTCTACGGGGACTCGGCGGGCGGGTTCGCGCCGATCAAGGACGTGCCCAAGACCCTGGTCTGGGAGCTGGCCCGGTGGCGCAACCGGGCGGCGCAGAGCCGGGGCGAGACCCCGCCGATCCCGGAGAACTCGATCACCAAGCCGCCCAGCGCCGAGCTGGCGCCCGGCCAGCTGGACAGCGACTCGCTGCCGGACTACGCGGTGCTCGACGCGCTGCTCGACGACTACGTGGAGCACGACATGGGCGCCGACGCGCTGATCGCGCGCGGGCACGACCCCGACCTCGTGGACCGGGTGATCGCTCTGGTGGACCGGGCCGAGTACAAGCGCCGCCAGTACCCGCCCGGCCCGAAGATCACCGGCAAGAACTTCGGCCGGGACCGCCGCCTGCCGATCACCAACGCCTGGCGCGAGCCCGGGCCGGAAGCTAGCTAGAGCTCGACCGTGGTGCCGGGCTCGACCCGGGCGAAATCGGCCCCGCTGGGCTGGGCCGCGAGCTGGAGCATGCGCTGCCACAGGCCGAGCCCGTTGGCGTTGAGCAGAGCATCGTGGATCGCGTAGGCCCGGCGCGGCGCCACCGCCCGCGCGTAGTCGATCATCTCCGCCGCCTTGAGCCAGGGCGCCACGATCGGCAGCAGCAGGGTCGGCACCCGGTCCTCGGGCACCGTGAGCGAGTCGCCGGGGTGGAAGACCTCGCCGCCCACGGCGAACCCGGTGTTCGCGACGATCGGGATATCCGGGTGGATCTGCGCATGATCCCGGCCGTAGACGTGGACGTCGAACCCGGCCGCGGTGAAGGTGTCGCCGTGGCGCACGGCGTGCACCTGCCCGCCGAAGCCGGCGAACTGGCCCGCTACCGAGGCATTCGTCCACAGCTCCAGGCCCGGGTCGGCGACCAGCGCCGCGCGCACGGCCTCGGCATCCACGTGGTCGGGGTGCTCGTGGGTGATCAGGACCGCGGAAGCGCCGCTGAGCGCGCCCTCACCGCTCCACACCCCGGGGTCGATCACCAGCACCGCCCCGTCCTGCTCCAGCCGGACGCAGGCGTGCCCGAGCTTGGTCAGCCGCATGGGCGTCTCCCGTCAGTTCGTCCCGGGGCTGACCTTACCGAACGCGGCCGGCGGGACTCGGGACCCTTGGCCCTATGGCGGCCGGCCGGCCCATGGCATCATCGAAAGGTCCGGGTACGCCGCAGGGGCGCCTCGAGGCATGGAGGTTCCAGATGTCTGCTCAGATGAGTGACTCAGGCATGGCCGCGACCACCGCGCGGACCGCGACGCCGGAGCCGCTGTACGGCGGCCGCGCCACGCGGCGGGTCACGGTCCGCGACATCGCCGCGGCCAAGGCGCGCGGCGAGCGCTGGCCGATGCTCACCGCCTACGACGCGCTGACGGCGCGGGTCTTCGACGAGGCCGGCATACCGGTGCTGCTGGTCGGGGACTCGGCCGGGATGGTCGTCTTCGGCCACGAGACCACGATCCCGGTCAGCGTCGACGACCTGATCCCGCTCACCGCCGCGGTGGTCCGCGGCACCAGCCGGGCCATGGTCGTCGCCGACCTGCCGTTCGGCTCCTACCAGGGCTCGCCCGAGGCGGCGCTGTCCGCCGCCACCCGGTTCCTGAAGGAGGCCGGGGCGCACGCGGTCAAGCTCGAGGGCGGCCAGCGGGTGGTGCGGCAGGTCGAGGACCTGGTGGCGGCCGGTATCCCGGTCATGGCCCACCTCGGCCTGACCCCGCAGTCGGTCAACGCGTTCGGCGGCTACCGGGTCCAGGGCCGCGGCGAGGACGGCGAGCAGCTGCTGCACGACGCCAAGGCGCTGCAGGCGGCCGGCGCGTTCTCGGTCGTGCTCGAGGCCGTGCCCGCCGACCTGGCCGCCCGGGTGACCGCCAGCCTGGCCATCCCGACGATCGGGATCGGGGCCGGGCCGGACTGCGACGCGCAGGTCCTGGTCTGGCAGGACATGGCCGGGCTGTCCCCGCGGACCCCGAAGTTCGTGAAGCGCTACGCCGACGTGGCCGGCGTCATCGGCCAGGCGGCGCGGGCTTTCGCCGACGAGGTCGCGGGCGGGCGCTTCCCGACCGAGGACTACTCCTACCGCTGACGCCGCGCGCCGGCACGGCCTGCCCGGCCGGCCGACGGGCAGGCCGGCGGGCGTTCTGGCTAGATGTCCGTCACGCGCAGGCCCGCATGGGCCTTGTAGCGGCGGTTGACCGCGACCAGGTTGGCGGTGAGCGCCTCCACCTGGCCGCAGTTGCGCAGCCGCCCGGCGTAGACGCCCCGCACGCCCGGGATCCGCGCGGCCAGCGCCTGGACCAGGTCGGTCGCGTGCCGGTCGTCGCCGAGCACCAGGACGTCCAGGTCAAGCTCGGCGACCTCGGGGTCGAGCAGCAGCACGGCCGACACGTGGTGGAACGCCCCGACGACGGTGCTGCCGGGCAGCACCGCGGCCGCCTGCTCGGCCGCGCTCCCCTCCGGCACCGCGAGCGGGTAGGCGCCGCGCGAGTCGAACCCGAGCGGGTTCACGCAGTCGACCAGGATCTTGCCCGCCAGCACGCCGGCCAGCCGGGTGAGCAGGGTGGCGTGCCCCTCGTACGGCACCGCCGCGATCACCAGGCCGGCGGCGCCGGCCGCCTCCTCGTTGGCCGCGCCGGTCACCTGAGGCGCGGCGCCCACGCTGGCCGCGGCCGCGGCGGCGCGCCCGGGGTCACGCGAGCCGATGATCACCCGGTGGCCCGCCATGGCCAGCCGGCGGGCCAGTCCCCGGCCCTGATCCCCGGTGCCGCCCAGAATCCCGACCGCCAGCCCGGCGGCCTCGGTTGCTATCTCCCGGTCCACTTCCTGGGTCACCCGATGATCCTAGCCCGGCCCGCTATGAGCGGGGCGTAGTCAGTTGGTCACGATTCTCCTGCGCCGCCGGCCGGGAACGGGCACCATGGAGCGATGGACGCCGACCAGGTGAACGCGCTGCGCATCCTGCTCGGCTCCAGCGGCTGGCTGCAGCGGACCCGGTCGTTCGCGCGCGCGCTGCGCGGCTCGGCACCCCGGACCCCCGGCGGGCTGCTGATCGTGGGGACGCCGGACGAGGAGCCCTGGCACCTCGCGGCGCACCTGGACCAGGAGAGCCAGCTGGCCGGGATCCCCGGGCTGGCCCCCACCCTGGTCCGCTGGGGCCCGCCGCCGCAGGGCCCGCCGCACCTGCGGGTCGGCATCGGCCGGCTGGAGGAGGCCCGGCGCGGCGAGACGCTGTTCGTGGTCAGCCCGCAGGCCGCGCCCGCGCCGTTACTGGAGCGGGTGCACGACGCGCGCCGGGTGGGCGCGACGATCCTCGCCCTCGATCAGGGCGACCCGGACCTCGACGACCTGGCGCACGAGTACCTGAGCGTGGCGCCCGAGGTCGCCCCGTTCTCCTTCGACGCGGCCCAGCACCTGGTCAGCGCCGCGGCCGGGGAGACCGGCCCGGCCCGGACGGGCCCGCGCGCCCGGCTGGCCCGGCTGCTCGACGCGATCAGCGGGATCCCGCCGGACTCTTAGCCCGATTCCCGGCCCGACTGACCTCAGGAATCCAGGCTCAGCACCATCGTCGGGCGCTGGATCACGTGGTCGTCACGCAGCGGCCGCACCGCGGTGCCGATCGCGAAGAACTCGGTGGTGTGCGAGCCCCAGGTGTGGCTGTGCTGGCGCAGTTGCACGCCGACGATGCCCTCGGCGTGCAGTTCCTCGGCCTCGGCCTGCATCCGGCTCATGGCCAGCTCGCGGGCGTCGTACAGCGCCTGGGTGAACTGCTCGAGCTCGACGTTGCGGCCGGTGTTGCCGATCTTCTGGCCCAGCCGCTGGTGCGCGATGTGGTAGACGCAGGTTCCCATCACCATGCCGAGCGGGGCGTAGCCGGCCCGGATCAGCGTCCAGAAGTCCTGGCCGGACAGGTCGGAGGTGAACGGCAGGCCCTTGTTGTTCTTCCAGTTGGTCACGCCCCCGCCGCCCGCGCCCTCCTCGGCCTGCACCGCGGTGCCGACCGCGATGAACTCGGCGATGTCGGCGCCGAACTCCTTCAGCTCCACGTCCAGGCGCACGCCCACCACCCCGTCGGCGGACAGCGCCTGGGCCTCGGCCTCCATCCGGGTCATGGCCAGCTCGCGCGCGTGGTACATGGCCTGCGACAGCACGTCGAGCTCCTGGTTGCGGCCCCACCGGCCGAGCTGCAGCCCGACGTGATAGATCGAGCTGCCCAGGACCAGGCCGAGCGGCCGGAACCCGGCCTCGCGCACGAGCAGGAACTCGTTGACCGAGAGGTCCGAGGTGAAGATGGAACCGGGCCGCCCCGGCCGCAGCTCGGCCAGACGGCGCATCGCATCCTGCGGGACGCCCGGCACGCTGAGTTCGGCAGAAGTCTGGTCAGTCATCATGCTCCCCGGTGTTGCCTGGTCGGGTCCTGATGGTCATCCCGGGCCTGCTTGCCCGAGCCGTACCCGCGCCGCCTGCCGGCGCTGCGGGTCGAGAGAGAGGATCGCGAGGCTGTCCTCCCGGTGAGGGTGGTGCGGCCGGGCGAAGTGCGCGATGGCCGTGCCGATGATCGTGACCTCCGCGATGTGATCACGGCGGTGCTCCTGCATCGGGCACTCGCGGTCGCGGATCCGCATGTCCATGGTCTTGACCACGACGCCCTCGCCGCCCATCCGGGCCACGTCCCGGTCCAGCTGGGTCCGGGCGTCGTGCCGCGAACTGTTCACCAGGTCGGTGTACCCGGTCACCTCCGCGTTGCCGGTCCCCCACCGGGTCTGGTTGATGGTCAGCCAGTCGTCGTGCCGGGCCCCGATCGAGATCCCCAGGGCCATGCCGACCGGCACCCAGCCCGCCGTGATCAGCTTGGCGAAATCCTGGCCGGACAGGTCGGAGGTGAACGGCCGCTTCAGCGGCACCCCGCCCGGCGCCCGCACGGCCGTGCCGATCGCCTTGAACTCCAGGCCGCCGGCCGGGAAGGCGCCGATGGTCAGCAGCACCCCCACCACGCCGTGCCCGCCCAGTTCCGCGCACTCGGCCGACATCCGGCCGAGCGCCGTGCGCCGCGCCTGGTACAGCGTCTGCACCATCGGGCCGAACGAGCCGATGACGCCCTGTCCCGACACAGCCGTCACGCTCTGGTACGGGGCCACGTAGCCGCCATAGCCGGCCCAGGCCCCGGGACAGCCGTAGCCGCCGGCGTAGCCGATGTTGTAGACGGCGGCGCCGAGCACCTGACCCACCGGCTCGAACCCGACGCCGCGGATCGCGGTGAACTCGTCGGCGGTCAGCGCGGATCCCCAGGTGCCGCTGCGCCGGATCTCGGCCATCCGCGACTCGGCGGCCGGCGGCAGCTCGTGGCCGGAACGATCCTCGCTCACTTGGGCGCCTTCCTCGGCTGACTGGCCGCTGTTGCCCACGATACCGGGGCGGTCACTCGTCCTGGGCGTCCCATTCCTCGTTCCGCCGCTGGACGGTCTCCAGGGCCCGCGCCGCGTCCTCGCGGGTCGGGTACGGCCCGAGCCGGTCCTTACCCGGGCACCCGTCATCCGACTCCACCGTGTTGTGCTTCAGGCAGAACCACCAGCGCTGTTCACCGTTCATGCCCTTAGAATCCCAGATCATGGCTACATCGCTCCAGCCCGGCCGGCTTTCTCCGCTGCGGACGGTCCCCGCGGACATCGCCGTCCCCGAGTACGTGGGGCGCAAGCGGCCGCGGATCGGCGAGCCCGATGTGAAGGACGCCGAGACGATCGAGCGGATGCGGGTAGCCGGGCGGATCGCGGCGCAGGCCCTGGCCGAGGTCGGCCGGAATGTGGCCCCGGGGGTAACCACCGACGAGCTGGACCGGGTGGGGCACGAGTTCCTGCTCGACCACGGGGCCTACCCGAGCACGCTGGGCTACCGCGGCTACCCGAAGTCGCTGTGCACCTCGCTGAACGAGGTGATCTGCCACGGGATACCGGACGACACCGTGATGGCCGAGGGCGACATCGTCAACGTGGACATCACCGCGTTCATCGGCGGCGTGCACGGCGACACCAACGCCACGTTCGGCGTGGGCGAGATCGACGAGGAGTCCCGGCTGCTGATCGAGCGCACCCGCGAGGCGATGATGCGCGGCATCCGCGCGGTGGCGCCGGGCCGGCCGCTGAACGCCGTCGGGCGGGTCATCGAGTCCTACGCCCGCCGGTTCGGCTACGGGGTGGTGCGCGATTTCACCGGCCACGGCATCGGGACCACGTTCCACTCCGGGCTGATCGTGCCGCACTTCGACGACCCGGACGTGACGGTGATCATGGAGCCGGGGATGACGTTCACGATCGAGCCGATGCTGACCCTCGGCACGATCGCCTATGACATCTGGCCGGACGGCTGGACGGCGGTGACCAAGGACCGCCAGCGCACCGCGCAGTTCGAGCACACGCTGGTGGTCACCACCGACGGTTACGAGATACTCACGCTGCCGTAACGCGGCGGGCGGACAAGGCGGCCGGTCTCTCGAGCGACCAGCCAGGCAGCCAGGACATCCGCCGGGGCAGGTACCAGCAGCGCTCGCCGAGCAGGGCCATGGCCGCGGGGACCAGGATCCCGCGCACGATCGTGGCGTCGAGCAGCACGGCGAACGCCAGGCCCACGCCGAGCATCTTGACGTCGATGAACGAGAGCGTGGCGAAGATCGAGAACACCGCCACCATGATCACGGCCGCGCTGGTCACCACGCCCGCGCTGCCCGCGATCCCGCCGACCACGGCGTCCGGGGTGCTCGCGCCGGCCAGCCACCGCTCACGGATCCGGCTGAGGATGAACACGTGGTAGTCCATGGACAGGCCGAACAAGAGCACGAACGTGAACAGCGGCACCCACTGGGACACCGCACCGTAGCTGGTGAAGCCGAGCAGTCCCTGCAGGTGGCCGTCCTGGAAGATCAGCGTGACCAGCCCGCAGGCCGCACCCACCGACAGCAGGTTGAGCCCGATCGAGACCAGGGGCAGGGTGATCGAGCTGAACGCGGTCATCAGCACCAGGAAGGCCAGGGCCGCTACCACGGCCAGGACCAGCGGCGTGCGGGCGCGCAGCACCGTGCTCCAGTCGTTGCCGACCGCGGTGCTCCCGGTCACCGCGTAGCTGACCCCGCCGACCCGGCCGAGCGTGGCGGGCAGGGCCTGATCGCGCAGCGTGGCCAGGGCGCCGGTCGAGACCGAGTTCGACCCGTTCCCGGCCAGCGGGATCAAGACGATGAGCGCCCGGCCGTGCGCGACCGGGTTCACCGTGACCGGGTCGCGGAGCGGCCCGCGGGCCGATGCCCGGTGCTCCAGGGCGGTCAGGGCCCGCCGCACGGCCGGGCTTTCCAGGTCGCGGCCGGTGACCACGATCTCGGCCGGGGCCGGGCGGCCGGGGAACGCGGCGGAGATCCGGTCCAGGGTCTGAACGACCGGCAGGCTGTCCGGCAGGTCGATCGGCGGGCTGCCGATCCGCATGCCGGACGCGGGCGCGGCCAGGGCCAGCAGGACCAGCGTGGCCGCGCCGCCGAATATGACGGGGTGCCGCACGACGCGACTCACCAGGGCGGCCCACAGCCGGGACGGCCGGGCCGCGGTCCGGCGCCGGCCGAGCACCGGGATCCGGCAGCGGTCCGCCCACTCGCCGATCAGGGCCAGCACCGCGGGCAGCAGCGTGAGCGCCGCGGCCACCGCGACGGCGACCACGATGATCGTGCCGAACGCCATGCCGGTGAACAGGTCGACCCCGGTGAGGAACAGGCCGGCGAGCGAGATCATCACGGTCACCCCGGAGATCACGATCGCCCGGCCGGAGGTCGCGGCGGAGATCCGCAGCGCCTCGCCGAACGACCGGCCCGCGGCCCGCTCCTCGCGCTCGCGGCGCAGGTAGAACAGCGAGTAGTCGACCCCGACCGCCATGCCGAGGATCAGCACGATCTCGGAGGTGGCCGAGCCGATGGGCAGCCACCGGCCCAGCGCGGCCAGCAGCGAGATCGTCGTGATCACCACCGTGCCGGCCAGCACCACCGGGATGCCCGCCGCGATCAGCGCGCCGAACACCGCGAGCAGCAGGATCAGCGTGATCGGCACCGAGGTCATCTCCGCCTTGCGGAAGTCGGAGTTCATCAGCGCGTTGCCCACCGCGTCGGTGCTGGCGCCGCCGGCCTCGGTCACCAGCAGGCGCGGGTACCGGGCCTGGACCGCGGCGACCGCGGCCACGTCGGCCGCGACCGTGGCGTCGGTGGCGGCGTGCGGACCGGCGACCCGGAACGTGACCAGCGCGCTGCGCCCGCCGGGCGAGACCAGCGTCCGGCCGCCCGGGCCGAGCGGCGAGGCGATGTCCTCGGCCGCCCGGGGCAGCCGGCTCAGCGCGGCCACGACCGCCCCCGCCGCCTGCCGCATCTGCGGGTCGCTGGCGAACGTCTCGCCCGGAGCCCGCGCCTGGATCAGCACGCTCTCGGCGGGCGGGGTGACCACGCCCATCTGGTGCAGGACCTGCTCGCCGCGCCCGGCCTGGCCCGGGTCGTACTGCGGCCGGCTCTGCGTGCCGAGCAGCTGGCCGGCCAGGAACGCCAGCCCCACCAGCACCAGCCAGCCGCCGACGACCGCCTTCCGGTGCCGGGCGCTCCAGCAGGCGATCCGCTCCACGCGCGGCCGCCGGCCGGGCGGTGGCGCCTCCGCCCTGGGCGCAGCCTCGGGTACGGCCTGGACGTTCAGCATGGCGCCTCGGGGGGTCGGGAACCGGGACAGCCTGACGCTCGTGTCAGGTTTTCCCGAGCCTACCTGACACGAGCGTCAGTTGACGACGATTCCCGATAACCGCGGGCAGATCTATACGGCTTCCTAACGTCAGGCCTTGCTGACGTCAGGCCGCCTTCCGGCCCGGCAGCCAGACCAGCCAGCGCGGCAGCCACCAGCAGCGCTCGCCGAGCAGGGCCATCGCGGCGGGCAGCAGGATCCCGCGGACCACGGTGGCGTCGATGAGCACCGCGGCGGCCAGGCCCACGCCGAGCGTCTTGGAGTCCACGATCGGCAGCGTGGCCAGGATGCAGAACACCGCCACCATGATCACGGCCGCGCTGGTCACCACGCCCGCGCTGCCCGCGATCCCGCCGACGAGCGCGTCCCGGGTGCTGGCCCCCCGGGCGCGCAGCTCGCGGACCCGGCTCAGGATGAACACGTGATAGTCCATGGACAGCCCGAACAGCATCACGAACATGAACAGCGGGATCCAGGCGATGATCGCGCCGAACGAGGTGTAGCCGAGCAGGCCCTGCAGCCGGCCGTCCTGGAAAATCAGCGTGATCAGGCCGTAGCCGGCGGCCACCGACAGCAGGTTGAGCGCGATCGAGATCAGCGGGATCGTCACCGACCGGAACGCGACCAGCAGCAGGACGAAGGCCAGCCCGACCACGAACGCGATCACCACCGGGGTGGCCGCGTGCAGCGCCGCGTCGTCGTCGTAGGTTGACGCCGTGTCGCCGGCCACCGCGTAGCTGATCCCGCCGACCCGGCCCAGCGTGGCGGGCAGGATCCGGTCGCGCAGGGTGAGCAGCGCGGCGCTGGAGGCCGCGTCACCCCCGTTGCCCGCCAGCGGCACGCCGATGATCAGGCCGCGGCCGCTGGCCACCGGCGTGGCGGTGACCTTCAGGCCAGGGCCACCGCGGGCAACCCTGTCCCGCAGCGCCGCGAGGGCGTCGTGCATGGCCGGGCCGGACAGGTCCGCGCCGGTCACCACGACCTGGGCGGGCGACGGGGACTGCGGGAACGCCTGCTGGACCCGGTCGATGGTCCGCAGCACCGGGTTGCCGGCGGGCAGGTCGATGGCCGGCTCGCCGATCCGCATGCCCAGCGCCGGGGCGG
This sequence comes from uncultured Actinomycetota bacterium, assembly GCA_963749145.1. Lineage (GTDB taxonomy): Bacteria > Actinomycetota > Actinomycetes > Streptosporangiales > Streptosporangiaceae > JASHPR01. The sequence goes on from CAVVLN010000001.1 coordinate 1,501,904, forward strand.
CCAGCGCGAGCAGCGCCACGGTGGCCACGCCACCCCACACCGCCGGGCGCCGCACCACCTGGCGCGCCAGGGCCCCCCAGGCCCGCGACGGGCGGGCGGCGGTCCGCCGGCGGCCCAGGAACGGGATCCGGCCCCGGTCGGCCCGCGGCCCGAGCCAGGACAGCAGCGCGGGCAGCACGGTCAGCGAGCCGAGCACCGCGGTGCCGACGACGGCGATCGTGCCGAACGCGATCCCGCTGAACACGTCGTACCCGGTCAGGAACAGCCCGGCCAGGGCGATCATGACGGTCAGCCCGGACACCACGATCGCCCGGCCCGAGGTGGCCGCGGCGATCCGCAGGGCCTCGCGCGGCGCGCGCCCCGCGGCCCGCTCCTCGCGCTCGCGGCGCAGGTAGAACAGCGAGTAGTCGATCCCGACCGCCATGCCGATGACCAGGACCACCTCCGACGTGCTGGACCCCACCGGTACGAAACGGCTGATCAGGGCGAGCAGCGACAGCGCGGTCAGCACCGAGGTGATGGCCAGCAGCAGCGGGATGCCCGCCGCGATCAGCGCGCCGAACACCGCGACCAGCAGGACCAGGGTGACCGGCACCGAGGTCGCCTCGGCCCGGCGGAAGCCGCTGGCCAGGACACTGTTGATGGCGCCCGCATAGCTGGCGTCGCCGCCCTCGGCGATCCGCAGGCCCGGGTACCTGGCCGCCGTCGCGGCGACCGCGCGCTGCGCGGGCGCGACCGCCGTGGCCTGGCTGGCGGCCGGCCCGGGCACCTGGAACGTGACCAGGGCGCTGCGGCCATCGGCCGAGACCAGCGCGGCGTTACCCGGCTGCAGCGGGGATCGGACGCCGGCCGCGGCTCCCGGCAGCCGGGCCAGGGCCGCCGTCAGCTGGCGCGCCGCCTGCCGCATGGCCGGGTTGCTGGCGAAGGTCCGGCCGGGGGCCCGGGCCTGGATCAGCACGTCCTCCACGGCCGGGGCGCTGACGCCGAGCCGGTGCAGGGCCTGCTCGGCCTGGCCGGACTGGCCGGCGTCGTAGGCCGGCACGCTCTTGCTGCCCGCCGCCTGCCCGGCCAGGACGACCACCGCGACCAGCAGCAGCCAGCCGAACACGGCGGTCTTGCGATGCGCCGCGCTCCACCCGGCGATCCTCTCGACGAGCGGGGGGCGGGCCCGGCGGCCCGGTTCGTGGCTGCCGGGGCCGGCATGCGGCAATACTGGGATCTGCGACTGGCTCATCATGGCCTCTCATTCGGTGTCGTGTGACTGGTCGCTGCGTTGCCCTCGCCCGCGAGCTGCCACTCGCGGGCGGGGGCTTACTGTGCGCCGGTATCCGGCCGGCCCCGCGCCGTCGCGTTCATCCGACGTCCCGCATCAGCTGCTCGACCGCCTGCACCTTCTCGGTCAGCTTGGCCAGCTGGTCGCGCAGCTCCTGCTGGTTGGCCACCGCGTCCTCGGCGAGCTTGCGGTAGTGCGCCATCGCGACCGCGTCCGCGCGGTGCGCCTGCAGCCGGAAATAGGAGAACACGATCACGGCGATCACCCCGCCGATGACGAGCGCGACCCCAATCCAGAGGACGACCGTCGCGACGCTCAACGGTGCCGCCGGCCCGCCGCTCGCGGCCGCCGTGTTCATTGCGGTCATGTGCCGCTCCCCTCGCCGTCCCGTCGTCCGCCGTTGTGCTCGGTGCCCCGGCTGGCCTGGACCGCCTCGGTGATGACGTCCGCGTTCAGCCGCAGTTCGAATGGCGCCAGTTCGAAGTACTTCATCGCCTTCCCGTCCTCGGACAGTTCCAGGTGGCCGGTTATCAGGCCGGCCTTTTCCAGCCGGTCCAGGTGCATGTACAGCAGCGGCCGGGAGATCCCCAGCCGCCGGGCCAGCTCGCTGACGTGGACCCGGCCCCCCGCCAGCTCGGCGATGACCCGCAGCCGCAGCGGGTTGGCCACGGCCGTGAGCGTGGCGAGCAGCTCCTCCTCGCCGGCGAGCGGCTCGGTCTCGTGGGTCAGCGTCGGCTCCGGTCCTTGCTGTGGTTCATCTGTCACCTGTCAGCTAAAACTGACATATGGAGGCTGGGCGTGTCAACAGCGAAGCCGTACGGTGGGACGCGGAAGTCCAGCCCCGAGCCGCGGGACTCCAGCCCCGCCGCGGGACTCCGGCCCCGAGCCGCGGGGCTCCAGCCCGAGCCGCGGGACTCCAGCCCTGACGAGATGGTGGGTCCATGGGAGAGCTGATCTTGCTGAGGCACGGCGAGACCGAGTGGAGCGCGTCCGGCCGGCACACCGGGCGCACCGATGTCCCCCTCACCGCCCACGGCGAGGCGGCCGCCGCCGCGCTCGCCCCGGCGCTGGCCCGGTGCCACATCACGGCCGTGTTCACCAGCCCGGCCTCCCGGGCGGTGCGCACCGCCGAGCTAGCCGGCCTGCACGGCGCCAAGCCCGATCCCGACCTGCAGGAGTGGGACTACGGCGGCTACGAGGGGCGGACCACGGCGCAGATCCGCGCCGAGCGCCCCGGCTGGTACCTGTGGCGGGACGGGGTGATCCCCGGCGACGCCGCCCACCCCGGGGAGACGGTGGCGCAGGTCGGCGCGCGCGCCGATGCCGTGCTCGGCCGGGTCACCCCCCTGCTCGCCGAGGGCGATGTCGCGCTGGTGGCACACGGGCACCTGCTGCGGGTGCTCACCGCCCGGTGGCTGACCCTCGATCCGGACGGCGGCCGCCTGTTCCGGCTCGATACCGGGACGTTCTCCACGCTCGGCACCGAGCACCACCATCCGGTGATGATGTCCTGGAACGTGCGCCCAGAGGCGCCGAGCCGCCCGGCGTCCTAGGCCGCGGCCCGGGGCTCGCGGGCCTGGCCGCGGGCCGCCCGGTTCAGTGACCGGTAGAGCAGCTCGCGCGGGACCCGGGTGGCGGACTGGTGCGCCACGCGCAGGGCCGCGGTCGCGGCCAGGTCGGTGACCGGGCTGCCCGGCGTCCCGTACATCCGGCGCGCCCAGCGCGGCAGGGTGGCGAACGCGAGCGTGCCCAGCGGCGGGACCATCAGCCGCAGCGGGAGGAGTTCGGCCGGCATGTCGGGGTGGTAGGACCGCCGCAGCGCCTGCTTCGCCTCCGTGCAGGCGTACAGGGCCGGCCTGACCTCCTCGTAATAGGCGTCCAGCGCGGCCATGCTGGCCGGCGCGGCGGCGGGGTCCAGGCCGATCACGGCGGCGCTGCGGCGCTGCTCGTCCACGAACTCGTCCAGGTCGCGCGCGGACAGGCCCATCGCGCTGCGCCGGGCGATGTCCGCGTAGGATGAGATCTCGCCGCAGTGCACCCACAGCAGCAACTCGGGCTCGTCCAGCCGGTACCGGTGCCCGTCGGCGTCGGTCCCGGTCAGCGACGCGTGGATCTTCCGCACCCGCCGGGCGGCCCGGTCGACCTCGGCCCGGGTGCCGTAGGTTCGCACGCCGACGAAGCGGCTGGTGCGGATGAACCGCCCCCAGGCCTCGCCGGGCCGGGCGAACGAGGTGTTCTGCCAGGTCCCGCGCATGACCCGCGGGTGCAGGGCCTGCAGGTACAGGGCCCGGAAGCCGGCCACCCAGATGATCGGCTCCCCCATGATCCGCCAGGTCACCGAGCCGGGACCGAACAGCCCGGCGTCGCCGGCGCGGCCGGCAGGCTCAGCCGGGCCGGCCGGGGTCGTCCCGCCAGCGTCCATGCCCGCCACCTCCTGGCTCACTCGCGCCGGGTTTCCTCCTCGATCCAGCTTAGGTACGCCGGCGAGCCGGCGACGATCGGCGTCGCGATGATTTCCGGCTCGTCGTAGCTGTGGTGCTCGGCCAGGTAGTCGGCCAGCGCCTGGTACCGGTCGGCGGGCAGCTTGAGCATGATCAGCCACTCCTCGGCCCGCTCCAGGCCGTCTTCCCACCAGTAGGTGCTCGCGATCGGCCCGGCGACCTGGGCGCAGGCCGCCAGCCGGGCCGCCACCGCGCCGTGCGCGAGTTCCATCGCCTCGGCCCGCGTGTCGGTCGTCGTCTGCACCTGGAGATAGCGCGTGTCGGCGCTGTCCGCCCGGCCCTGGCTCGCCATGGTGATTGATCGTACGCCGCGGCCGTCGCCTATCGTGCCTGTCAGCGTGAGACAGCCCCCGGAGGCGCCCATGAACGGCCCGTTCTGGCTTGTCGTCAACCCGGCGGCGGGGCGCGGCCGGTCGCGGCGGGTGCTGCCCGAGGTCACCGCGGCGCTGACCGCGGCGGGCGCGGCGTACCAGGTCAGCGAGTCGGCCAGCCTGGACGACGCCCGGGACATCGCCGCGCGGGCCGGGCGGGCCGGGCACGTGGTGGTCGCGGTGGGCGGCGACGGGATCGCGGGCGCGCTGGCCGGGGCGGCCGCGGCCGCCGGCGCGGGCTTCGGGCTCATCCCGGCCGGGAACGGCAACGACCTGGCCCGGGTCCTGGGCATCCCGGCCGACCCGGCGGCAGCCGCGCGGGTGCTGGTCACCGGGCGGGAGCGCCGGGTGGACCTGATCGCGGTGGCGGCCGGCGGCCAGCCGGAGAGCATCGTGGCCGGCAGCGTCTACCTCGGCCTTCCCTCGGTGGCCGGGGAGATCGCCAACCGGACGCGGTGGCTGCGCGGGCCCGTGGTGTACCCGGTGGCGGCCCTGCGCGCCCTGGCCGGGTGGGTACCGGCCGCGTTCCGGGTGGAGGTGGCCGGCCCGGGGCCGGTGCGCGACTTCGCCGGTTACGCGGTGGTGGTGGCCAACGCGGCGTACTTCGGCGCCGGGATGAAGGTGGCGCCGTCGGCCGAGATCGACGACGGGCTGCTCGACGTCGTGATCATGCGGCACGGGTCCCGGGTAGCGTTCCTCCGCGTGCTACTGAAGATCAAGAACGGCTCGCATCTCGGCCTGCCGCAGGTCAGCATCGACCGCGGCCCGGCGGTGACGGTCACGGCGGGCCGGGACCTGCCCGCGGCCGCCGACGGCGAGAACCTGGCCGGCGCCGCGCCGCTGCGTTCCGGGACGCCGCTGCGGATCCGCGCGGTGCCCGGCGCGCTGCGCGCGCTGGTGCCTAATGGCGGGTGAACGGCCAGGGCACCTGGGGCACGACGGTGAAGCCGCCCCGCAGCGGCAGGCCGGCCAGGGCCGACGAGTCGCCCACGTACACCTGGTACCGGCCCGCGGCCCGCGCCCAGCCGCCCGCCGCGTCGTCCCAGTAGGACAGGTCGTGGCCGGCCGGGCGCGACCGGTCCAGCCACGGGCATGCTCCGCCCCGGCCCGCCTCGCTGGCCGCGCCCGGGCCGCCCGCGGCGGTCAGGACCGCGGGCAGCACGACCGCGGCGATCCCGGCGGCCGCGGACAAGCGCGTGAAACGGAGCCTGCCCCGGACGTCGCCGGCCGAACGATTTTGCCTCACCATGACCCCCCAGTGCCCAGGTCATGATTAACGCTGGGCACCGGGGGGTTGCATCCCGGGGTTATGAGCTAACGGTGGGCGTCCCGGTGCCGGTGGCCATGGCGAACACGTGCATCTCGGTCTGGCCGAACGAGCCGGGCAGGGACGGCAGCGTCACCGACGCCACGGTCTTGCCCGCCTCCAGCGGCACCGACGCGAAGTACACGCTCACCGGGTGCGAGCCGCTCGGGCTGCTCTGGTTCCAGCTCGAGGTGGTGGTCACGACCTGGTCGCCGGTGGCGGCGGCGTTGGCGTACCAGTCGGCCATGCTGAGGGTGAACGACTGGCTGGTCCCGTCGGTGTAGTTGACGGTGATCGTGCCGGTCGCGGTCCCGTTCTGGCCCGCGCCGAGCAGGCCGAGGTCGGTCCCGGTGCCGGACACCGCCACGGTCTGGCCGTCGGCGACCACGTTGTCCAGGCTGGCCGCCGGGACGTCAGGCCAGGTGAACGTGGTGCCGCCGGCGGTCACCTGGCCCCCGGGGGTCAGCGGGGCCGGGGTTCCGGCCGCCAGCGCCTGCGCCGAGTAGCTGTCGCCGCCCAGGTCGAAGTTGCCCCCGGCCGGGTCGGAGTTGTCGCTGATCCCGAAGTTGTCGTAGGCCGCGGACAGCGAGGGGTACGGAACCGCCACGGTGGCCGACGCCACGACCAGGCCGGACCGGGAGCTGACCGTGGCGTTCAGCGTGTGGCTGCCGGGCGTGGCGCCGGCCGGCGGCGTCACCTGGAAGCTGGCCGTCACGGTCTGGCCCGGGCCGATGCTGGCCGAGGCGGGCCCGGCCGGCGTCACAACCCAGCCGCGCGGGGCGGACAGGCCGAACCGGGCCTGCGGCATCGCGTAGTCGCCGTCGTTCACCGCGGTCACGTTGACCGTCGCCGGCTGGCCGGCGGCCATGATCGCCGGGGCCTGGACGGTGGCGTAGCGGGCCCCGACGCTGCGGGTGACGGTGAAGCCGGACCGCAGCGGCAGGCCGGCCAGGCCCGACGAGTCGCCCACGTACACCTGGTACTGCCCGTCGGGCAGCACCCAGCCGTTGGCCGGGTCGTCCCAGTAGGACAGGTCGTGGCCGGTCAGCGTGAAGTGCACGGTGGCGGACTGGCCCGGGTTCAGCGTGACCTTCTGGAAGCCATCGAGCTGGCGCGGCGGCTGGCCCGCCGAGGCCGGGTCACCGAGGTAGAGCTGGGCCACGTCCGACCCGGCCACCCGGCCGGTGTTGGTCACCGTGGCCGACACCTGCACCTGGGGCACGGACTGCCCGTTGCACCGGCAGCTGGTCGGCCCCGGGTTCGAGGTGGCGTTCTGCACCTGGCCGGGGGTGACCCGCAGCCCGGAGTAGCGGAAGGTGGAGTAGGACAGCCCGTACCCGAACGGGAACAGCGGGGTCTCGTTGTTCGCGTCGTAATACCGGTACCCGACATCCACTCCCTCGGAGTACAGCACCTGCCCATTCACCCCCGGGAACTGCGCCGGCGTCGACGCCGGCACCTGCGACAAGCCGACGGGGAACGTCACCGGCAGGTGACCGCCGGGGTCGACCTGGCCGAACAGCACCGCCGCCAGCGCGGTGCCGTTGCTCTCCCCCGGGTACCAGGCGTCCACCACCGAGGCGACCTGGCTCAGCCACGGCATCACCACCGGCGCGCCCGCGTCGATCACGACGACCGTGTGCGGGTTGGCCGCCGCCACCGCCGAGATCAGCTCGTTCTGCGCCGACGGCAGGTTCAGGCTGGCCCGGTCGGCGGCCTCGGTCTCGGTGTCATCGGACACCACGACCACCGCGGTCTTCGCCGCCCTGGCCGCCGCCACCGCCGCCGCGATCCCCGGCGCCAGCTCCGACGGCGTCGCCCAGCTCAGGTTGGCCGACTCGCCGCCGCCGGACAGCGACAGCGTGTAGGTCTGGCCGGCCACCAGGTCCACGCCCACCGAGTAGGTGGACACCGGCGGGGTGCCCGGGTTGGCCAGGAGCTCCTGGCCGTTGAGGGACAGGTCGACCGTGCTGTAGCAGCCGCACGGGTTTTCGAACGACAGCACGTAGGTGCCGGTCTCCGGGGCGGTCAGGGTACCGGTATACGTCCCGCCGAAGCCGGTGGGAGCGTAGGCCGGGGTCAGTGCGGAACTCGGGATCGGGGTCAGGGACGTGTCGGTGGGCAGCCCCTGGGTGTACGACACCGACGTGCCGGAGCCGGCCGCGGCCTGGATGCCCTGCAGCGGGGTGACGTTGAAGGTGGAGGTGACGTAGGCGCTGCCGCCGCCGGTGTCGACCGGCGCGGCCGAGGCCGCCGGGCCGATCACCGCGACGTTCCCGCCGCCGCTCGCCGCCAGCGGCAGGGTACCGCCGCGGTTCTTCAGCAGCACCGTGCCCGCCTCGGCGACCGCCGTGGACACGGCCTGGTGGGCGGGGGTGGTGACCGGGGTGCTGGTGGTGCCGGTGGGCGGGTTGTTGAAGTCGTTGAACCGGAACATCTCGGTCAGGATCCGGCTCACCATCTGGTTCAGCGTGGCCATGCTGACCTCGCCGGCCTGCACGGCCGCCTCCAGGTCGGCGCCGTAGTACTGGGGGGCGGGCATCTCCTGGTCCATGCCGGCCTCCGCGGACTGCAGGGTGGAGTGGGCGGCCTGGTAGTCCGAGGTCACGTAGCCGGGGAAGGCCCACCGCTGGTCGAGCGTGGTGTTCAGCAGGTACTGGTTCTGGCAGGCCGGCTGGCCGTTGATCGTGCTGTACGAGCACATCACCGAGGCCGCCTGGGCCTGCTGGGTGGCGGCCCAGAACCCGGGCAGGTAGATCTCGTGCAGCGCCTGCTCGCTCACGATCGCGTTGTCGGCCGGGGTATTCCGGTTGGTCTCCTGGTTGTACACCGCGTAGTGCTTGACCTGGGACTGCGTGCCCGTGCTCTGCACGCCGTCGATGAAGCCGACGGCCAGGGCCCCGTTCAGGTACGGGTCCTCGGTGTAGGCCTCGAACGACCGGCCCCAGCGCGGGTCCCGGTCGATGTTGATCGTCGGCCCGAGGTTGACCGTCGCGCCCTTGCCGCGCTCCTCGGACCCGACCACCTGGCCGTACTGCCGGGCCAGCGACGGGTCGAAGGTGGACGCCAGCGATACCGCCGCGGGCATCTGGGTCACGTTCTCCAGGCCGTCACCCACGCCGACCGGGCCGTCCTCCTCGTTCTGCGACGGGATGCACAGGCTCGGGATGCCCGGGACGTAGAACACGTACGGCTCGCTGAACCCGCCCCCGGTCACCTCGTTGATCTTGTCGGCCAGGGTCATCTGGGCCATCAGCATGTTCACCCGCTGGCCGATCGGCAGCGACTGGTTCAGCCACGGGCAGGACGCGTCGGAGGCCGCCCGCGAGGCCCCGGCCGCGGCGGCCGGGCCGCCCGCCATGGCCAGCGCGGCCGGCAGCACGACCGCTAGCGCGCCGGCCACGACCGCCATGGCCGGGAACCGGCGCCGGCCGCGCCGACGGAGGGCAGAAATGATCAGCTTCATGGACGGCCTCCGATGTCGGGACAACGGAATGAGGGCTCACCGGGCGCGCAGCGTCCTGCTCAGCGCGCTGAATCGTCGCGCTGAATAGTCAAGTCCCGGCGCAGGCCCCTGCCAATACCGCATAGCGGCCGGAAGCAGAAATATTCTGATAAAAAATCGTCAACGGGTTAATAACGCCGAATGGGTGACGGCCGGCGGTGACACAAAAAGAATGACCCGGACGATGCGGGCTCGGTGGCGGCGCGGGTGGCCGAGGCGGTGCTCACCTCGCCTGACCCGGCGCGGCCGGCCGCCGCACCGCCGGTGCCGGTGGCAGGCATTCCCGGCGGCAAGGAGAATGAGATCATGAGCCGGGGCTGGGTCACGTGACGGCCGCGTTCGTCGGCCGGGAGGATGCGCTCGGGCAGCTGGGCCAGGCGCTGGCCGCGGCCGCGGCCGGTGCCGGATCTATCGCGCTGAGAGCTCACGCGGTACAGAAGCCCTTCGCCACGTTCCTGAGACGTCACAAGCGCCTTCTGTCTCAGCCATCATGTCGATTCCGAAGAAGGCCGAAGAGCGTCAAGGGCGACTCACGGCAGACGCCGCCATGCCGTCCGTGCGATCGTCGCCGACCGAGCACCCGCTGGACGGTACATGACCCTACTTATTCGCCATAGTTATGTAACGGGGCTTGACCACCTACTGGACTCGGCAGACAACTAACGTGAGCAGACACTGCTTCGTTAAGCAGTCCGGGCAGCACAGTTGTGGCGTCGGGGCGTACGGCGGGGACCGGCATGGCCTACTGTCCCTCGCCTTGGCTGGCCGGGATGAATGGGGAGGTTAGCGGATGGCTGACCTGGACGCGTTTTTGTCACGAATTCAGACGGATTATCCTTTCTGGCTAGAGTTTCGCAGAGACCCGGCTGCCGTGCTTGCCGGGTTCGATATCTCCGATGCGGACAAGAGCCGGGTCCTAACGGGAGATCCCGCACTGAGGGCCGCTGTCGAGTCCGCGGGGAGTATCGCGCCATCGGTCGTCCGGCAGGAGATATCGCCTGATCTCGATTCAGTCGATGACGGAGACCATGAGCCCGATGGTGGCGATGGGGACGGCGACGACAGCGACGACAGCGACGGGCCCCCGCCTCCTCCACCGCCTCCGCCGCCAGATCCGCCTCCGCCGCCTCCGCCGCCAGATCCGCCTCCGCCGCCGGTAGACCTCATCCCCCCGAACCTCTTCCCAACGTTTCCGACGCCGCCTCCACCGCCTCCGCCGCCGCCGAACCTCTCGGTGCCGCCTCCTCCCATCGACCTCACGCCGCCCATCGACTTGACGCCTCCGCCGCCGACTCCGCCCCCGCCACCGATCAACCTCAACCCTCTACCGCCCACCTGGACCGTGACCGTATGGCCGATCCATGCCTCCAGGCTGTCCAGCCCGGAGGCCCAGGAAAATCTCATCCCGCTCGTCGACGCTGTCAGGTCTAGCGCGGGAGCTGATCGTCATGCCGCCCTGCTGCGCCTCATGGAGAACCTTTAATCATGCAGATACAGTCGGGGCAGATTGCCCCTCCGCCCGACATCTACATCGTCGGCCTTGGCATCCGAAGCGTGCGCCAGATAACGCGCGAAGCGGAGGACGCCATTCGCGCGTCCCGTACCGTGCTGTACGTGGACGCTGGCTTCGGCGTCCAGGAATACCTCTTGACCCTGTGCCGGAACGTAGAGAACCTCCTCACCGAGTACCACGAGGGCACTCTTCGCATGGGCACTTACCGGGCCATGGCGGCGAGGGTTGTCGAAGCGGCACTCGATGACCCGCCGGTGACGTTCGCCGTCTACGGCCATCCGACATTTTTCGTGTATCCGGCCGATTTGATTCAGAGATCGGCCGCGCTGCTCGGGCTGGGCGTTGAAGTGATGCCCGGGATCTCTACTATCGATACTGTCTGCGTGGACCTGGGCCTCGATGTCGGCACGACCGGCTTGCAGGTGCACGAGGCCACCGGCGTGCTGCTCACGAAGCGGCGCCTCGATCCGGAGGTCCCCTGTCTGCTGCTCCAAGTCGACGCCATGGAAACCGGGTTCTTCACGACGCGCCGGTCGGTACCCGAACGATTCCGCCGCCTCCAGGAGCACTTGCTGGAATTCTATCCGCCCGAACACGTTCTCACCAGCGTCCGCAGTTCCACATTCCCGCTCTTCCCGCCGGATATCGAGCCGTTCCCGCTGAGCGACCTGCCGGAGAGGCTGGCGGCCAGTGGCGCGACCGGGACGCTGTTCATTCCCCCCGTCGCACTGGCGCCCGTCGCCGATGCTGAACTAGCGGAAGCGGTCAGCGACGTGGCTCACCTGCGGCAGGTAACGCAACGGCGGGCAGACTAGGGATGCTTCTCACGGACAATCCCGATCGCGACGAGCCCGGCGACATAACGATGGACTCGTCGTCTGCCCGGGGGACGGATCCACCCCCGGTTCAGCTCTCCGCGCTACGGATCCACCCGGATGCTCCGGAGCCGGAGCCGGCCCCTGCTCGCCGCGACTGGATGGACGCCTCAGATAGACGATTCGCCAATCGTTGCCTGCCTCTTTTGCTCGCTAACCAGGCGGGCTGGCTGATCCCAAGCACATGCACCGCATGCATCCGCTGGACCGGCGGAAGGAGCCCTGACTCGCTCACGATATGGACCGATAATCCCTCGTCACCCATCCGCCCGGTCAGCCACTTCGGACACGGCGTGCTTACCTGGGCCATCCCTTACCTGTTCCGGACATCACCGGGATACAACCTCTTCGTGCGCGGGCCGACCAATTATCCGAAGGATGGTGTGTACGCGCTAGACGCCATCGTGGAAACGGACTGGTTCCCGGGCACGTTCACCATGAACTGGATCATGACCCGGCCGCACCACACGGTCACTTTCTCCAGGGGAGAGCCTGTCTGCATGGTCACGCCGAATAAGCGCGGCGAGGCCGAGCAGGTCACGCCCGTATTCGGGCTGCTCACTGATCACCTGGGCCTGTTCCGGCGATTTTCCCGGTGGACCCGGTCCAGGAGGACATTCCTGTCCGACCTGTCCAGCGGAGCTGAGGACGCTGTGCAGCGCGGCTGGCAGCGTGATTATTTCCGCGGGCAGGAAGTCGGCGGGCAGGAAGCCCGGGAGCATCAGATGCGACTGCGGCTGAGGCGATTTCAGGACGAGCATGGCTGAGGCCGCGGCGTCAGTCAAGCGCACGCTGGGGCGCCATCATCTGGAAATCCACTCCGCAAATGTCGCGGCGGTCATCCAGGATGTCTACGCGGAAAGCATCTTCGAGCGCCAGCACCGCCGGTATCACCGCAAGGGCGGCGACGGACGGGAGGCTGTCTCCGAGTGGGCACTGGACCTCCGCCGCCCGCTTTCGCGATCAGAGTACCTGGGCCCGCTGGCCGTCGCTATGCGGGCGGAACTGCGCAGGCTGAGCATTCGCCAGGTGGCTGGCATGGGCTACGGGGCATTCGCTCTCCTCGGCGGCATCGTCGCGGTTGGCGATGACGTCAGCTCCGTTCTCATCCGCCAGGAACGCAAGCGCTACGGCTTCCAGGAGATCCTGGAAGGGGCCATTGACTCACGCGAACCAGTGGCGATTATCGACGATTTGCTCTCGACCGGGCATTCCGTTCTCCGAGCCGCCACGGTCCTGCGGGCGCAGGGGATGAGCCCGACGGTTGTCCTGACTGTTTTCCGGTTCTCCTGGCGGGGCGGACGGGAGCTGCTGAAATATCACGGCGTCGGATCAGTCTCGCTGGCTTCCCTGTCGCCAGCCTGGCCCACGGACCAGGCTGGCAGCGGGGCTGAGACCACGATTGGAGCAGGCGAGGACGATGGACAGCGCCCAGGATCCGGAGATTGCCATCGTCGACGATTTCCTCAGCGGACATGACTGCAGGTCGCTGATCACAGTCGCCGACCGGCTGGCAGCGTCGAGCTACCGGGACGGGATCCGGCGGACGGCACACCGGACCGAGATCTCGGCGCGCAATGCGAGAGTGCTCAGCAAAACAGCGTATGACCTCATCGGCGCCGCGCGGCGGAGGATCACCGAGCTAATCGCGGACCGGTTTGACGCTGGGCAACCGCTGTACGTGGATTTCACGGTGCTCACGGCGATGCGCATGGGCGACCGGCATGTGCGGCACGCCGACCGGGAGCGGCGCACGGCCGACGGCGGCTGGGAACCGAATCACACTCCGTACCGCGGCTACACGGGCATCGTCTACCTGAACAGCGAGAATGCTCATTTCAGCGGCGGCGTGCTGCTCTTCCCCGAGCTCGGCAGGGAAGTCCGGCCGCTGTCCGGCCGGCTGGTCGCTTTTGGCTGCGACCGCCGGTATGAGCATGAGGTTACGCCGGTACGCACCGGGGCTCGGTACTCGCTGTCCTGCTGGTTCACGAACTTGCCGGCTCACGCCGAGCCATGGGAAGCCTGAGCGTCTCTCGAGGTGGTCGGCAAACGACAGAGGCCCGCGCCGAGGCCCGCAGGCTGCGGCCCGGCCTGCTGTCGTTGCAGGAGCGGGAGGGCAAGCCGATAGCGCTGGACGGCGTGATAGTCGGGGGCGGCATGCGGGATGATGGCCCCGGGCGGCTTGGCGTTAGTGCTGGTCAGCGGTTACCGGGTCGTAGTAGTGGGCGTACTGCCAGCAGCCGTTCTTGACCAGCACCTCGTCGGTCAGCGCGGGGAACCGGCCGGGTGACAGCGCGGCCGCCCCGGCCGCCCCGGCCGGCCCGGCCGGCTCGCCGCCGGTGATCCACTCGGCCAGGGCCTCGCCGATCGCGGGCGAGGAGGAGAAGCCCGAGCCGTTGCAGCCGCTCGCCACCCACAGCCCCGGCACGTCGGGCACCGGCCCGACCACGAACCGGCCGTCCGGGCTCATCGTGAACAGCCCGCCGCGGTGCTCGGCGACCCGGGCCGCGCCGGCCAGCGGCGCCTCGTCCGCCACCTGGGCCGCCAGCCGCCGCAGCACGCCCAGGTCCAGGGCCAGGTCCGCGGTGCGGAACTCCGGCGGCTGCGCGCGGGGGTCGACGGGCAGCGGGTCGGCCTCGAATCCGCCGACCATCAGCCCGCCGCGGGCCGGGCGCAGGTAGACGGCCGCGTCGACCACCCGGGTGATCGGCTCGGCCGGGTCCACCCCGGCCGACGGCTCGGTGATCAGCAGCTGGTGGCGGACCGGCGCGACCGCCACCCGGCCCGCGGCCACGGCCAGGTCCGCGACCTGGCGCACCCAGGCGCCCGCCGCGTCCACCACGGCCAGGCCGGCGGTGATGGACCGGGCCGTGGTCTCGACCCCGGTCACCCGCCCGGCCGTCACCGGCAGGCCCACCACGGGCTCGGATTCGAGCACCTCCACCCCGTGGCCGGCGCAGGCCGCGAGGTAGGACCGCACCAGGCTCATCGGCTCCTCGATAAACACGTCCTCGGGACACCAGACCACCAGGTCCCCGGCCGACGCGCGGTAGTACGAGACCCGGCCGGCCAGGTCGGCCGGCGCGGCCTCGCGCACGTCCGCGCCCCAGCCGCGGGACTGGGCCGCCTCGGTCCGCAGGAACGCCCGGTGCTGGCCGGTGCGCGCGACCAGGAAGCTGCCGCTGCGGGCCACCTCCAGCGGGGCCCCGGCCCAGTCGCCGAACCGGACCGCCAGGTCGATGCTGCGCCGGGCCAGCCAGGTGCGCAGCTGGTCGGCCTGGACCGACTTGAACAGCCCGGCCGCGCGTCCCGACGCCTGGGCGCCCGCGGTGTCCCGCTCGACCACGATCACCGACCGGCCGCGCCGCGCGCAGTGCAGCGCGGTGCTGAGCCCGAGCGCCCCGGCTCCGATCACCACGATGTCGGCCTTCATGTGGCCAGTGTGCCCGACCCCGCTCGCGGTGGTCACCTGGCGATGAGGTGCTCGTCGGAGGGCTCGCCGAGCAGCGCCCGGGACAGCTTGTCCAGCATCTTGGCCATGTCGGCGTGCTGCTCCGGCGACCAGTCGGCGACCAGCCGCGCCAGCCCGTCCCGCCCCGCGGCGAACAGCCGGTCCGCGGCTACGCTGCCCTCCGGGGTCAGTTCCAGCATGCCGTTGTCGCGGCGCACGTACCCGGCCTCGACAAGCTTGTCCGCGTACGGCCGCCCGTGATCCACGCTGACCCCCGCCTCGCTGGCCAGGTCGGTCCCGGCCACCGGCCCGCGCTTGGCCAGCCTGGCCAGGATCCAGCAGCTGCCCGCGGGCAGGCCGAGCCCGCATAGCTGGGCGAGCCTGGTGTAGCCCTGCCGCCGCAGGTCGACGTCGGCTAGCCGCAGCAGCGCGCGCTCGAGCTCCTCGGCCGACGACCGCTGGGCCGGGGCCGCGCCGATGCCCTCGCCGATATCGGGGGCACCGGAGGTGGCCCGCAGCGGCACCTCGCGCAGGAACCACGTGAGCACGAAGGTAGCCGCCGCTACTGGCACGGCGCTCAGGAACACCGTGTGAAACGACAACACGTACGCGTGCAGGATGTCGGCGTGCAGCGGCGCGGGCAGCCGCTTCAGCGCCGCCGGGTTGACCTGGGCCCCGGCTGGGCTGAATCCCGGCGGCAGCGGCGTCCCGTGCAGCGCCGCGGTCAGGTTGGCCGCCAGGCGGCTGGAGAAGATCGACCCGAAGATGGCCACGCCGAACGACCCGCCGATCGTGCGGAAGAACGTGACGCTGGACGTGGCGGTGCCCAGATCCGCGTAGTCCGCCGAGTTCTGCACGGCGATGACCAGAACCTGCAGGATCAGGCCGAGCCCGAACCCGAGCACCGCGAAGTACACGTCCATGACCACGGACGTCGTGGTCTCGGTGAGCGTGGACAGCAGGTACAGGGCCAGGGTCATGGCCGCCGTGCCCACGATCGGGTACACCTTGTACCGGCCGAACCTGGAGATCAGCTGGCCGCTGGTCACCGACGTGAGCAGCAGGCCGAGCACCATCGGCAGCAGGTACACACCGGAGATCGTCGGCGTCACCCCGCGCACGACCTGCAGGTACAGCGGCAGGAACGCGGTCGCGCCGAACAGCGCGAACCCGGCGCCGAAGCTGATGCCCGCGCTGACCGAGAACACCGGGTTGCGGAACAGCCGCCGCGGCAGCACCGGCTCCGCGGCCCGCCCGGCCGACAGCCACCAGCCCACGGCCAGGAGCACTGCCGCGGCGCCGAGCCCGAAGATCTCCGGGGACAGCCACGGGTAGGTGGTGCCGCCCCAGGAGGTCAGCAGCACCACGCAGGTCGCCGACGCCGCCAGCAGCACGGTGCCGGCATAGTCGATGGCGTGCGCCCGGGTGGCTTTGGTCGCGGGCAGCGCAAACGCGATCGTGGCCAGCGCGAGAACCCCGATCGGCAGGTTGATGTAGAACACCCAGCGCCAGCCCAGGTTGTCCACGAAGAACCCGCCGAGCAGCGGCCCGGCCACGCTGGCCACGCCGAAGACCGCCCCGAACGCGCCCTGGTACTTGCCCCGCTCCCGGGGCGACACCACGTCGCCCACGATGGCCTGGGCCAGCACGATCAGCCCGCCGCCGCCCAGGCCCTGCAGCGCGCGGAAGCCGATCAGCTCGAGCATGTTGCGGGACAGCCCGCACAGCGCCGAGCCGATCAGGAAGATCACGATCGCGGCCTGGAACAGCCGCTTGCGGCCGTACTGGTCGCCGAGCTTCCCCCACAGCGGCGCCGACACCGTGGTGGCCAGCAGGTACGCGGTGATCACCCAGGACAGGTGGCTGAGCCCGCCGAGGTCGCCGACGATCGTCGGCAGCGCGGTGGCGACGATCGTCTGGTCCAGCGCGGCGAGCAGGATCGCCAGCATCAGCGCCGCGTAGATGATGATCAAGCCGCCGCGGGGGCTGCGACCGGTCTCGGCCGCCTCGGGGGGGTCCGGCATGTACCGCTACCTACCCGGAAAGCGGCGCAGGCTCCCCGCTCCCCCGCGGCGGCTTGCTCTCCCCCGCGGTGGCCGCGTTCGGTCCGCGGCCGTGGCGGCGCCGGCGCCCGGCGCGCGGGCGCCGCCACGATCACGCGGCGCTGCGGTCAGTACCCGTAACCGCCGCTGCCGGAACCACCCGAACCGGACGAGCTACTGCTGGCCTTGATCTTCGCCCCGGAGGCGGTCATCGCCCACCACAGGCCGCCGGACGCGTTGAGGCCGTTGCCGCCGTCCTTGCCCGCGCTGGTGTCGGCCTTGTACAGGTACAGGGGGTGGCCGTCGTAGGTGGCCTGGACCACGCCGTCGGCGCGCATGATCGTGCCCAGCCTGCCGGTCAGCGTGACGCCGGAGGCCGCGCTCGGGGTCCCGGTGAGCGGCGGCCAGTAGGTGGCGCACTGGCCGGTGCAGTTCGACTTGGTCGGGGTGTCGATCGCAAACCAGTAGACCACAAAGCCCTGGGCGTCGGTCAGCACCGCGCGGCCGCTGACCGTCGCGAGCTTGAGCCCGGCGGCCAGGTCGGAACTGCTGCTGGTGCTGCCGGTGCTGGCCGACGTGCCGGACGTGCTCGACGTGCCGGACGTGCTAGTACTGCTCGGCGTGCTCGACGAACTGCCACTGCCACACGCCGCAAGCCCGACGACGGTGGCAGCGGCGAGAACGGAGGCCGCCAACCATCGATTACGCATTGTCTCCACTCCATTCGCTACGGTTACCCGCTCCGGGCGTACACCACTAGAGCACGTATCGCGGGCCCGATCCGTTCAACCCTGGTTCAGATCGATGTCAGGGCGCTATCCGCTGGCACAGCCAGGCTAGCGAGAGGGGGTACCGGTAGTCGATAGCGCCGTGAGCGGCGTCGAACAGCTCGAACCGGATCACGTCGTCGGCCACGCCGATGTCGCGCAGCGGCGCGGCGGAACGCCTCGGCCCCCAGGTCCAGGAAGTGCTCGTCCCTCGTCCCGGCATCGATCCAGATCGCCCGCAGCGACCGGAGCGCCCCGGCGTACCGGGGCGCCATCCGGACCGGGTCCCAGTCCTGCCAGCGTTCCCAGACCTCCGGGCGCACCGCGCCGGTCCGCGGGTCGAACGGCAGGTCCGCGGAACCGTCCTCGTGCGCGGAGAAGCAGGCGGCCACCCCGAGCAGCTCGAGCAGGACCTCGTCACCCGGCTTGGTGAACGCGACCCGGGACCGGAACTCGTCCCACCACCGCCAGATGTCGCCGTCGTAGTCCCGCAGCAGCCGGGCCGCCGGGCCGAAGGCCGGGATGTAGACCAGCTCGTAGAGCGCGTCCCCGGCGTGCGTGGCGAGCGCGCCGAACAGGTCGGGCCGCAGCATCGGGGTGATCATCGCGCCGAAGCCGCCGCTGGATTTGCCCGCGATCGCCCGGTGGGCGGGCGCGGCCAGCGTCCGGTACCGGCGGTCCACCCAGGGCACGACCTCCTCGCACAGGTAGGAGTGGTAGCGGCCGGTGCCCGGCGAGTCCACGAACTGGCTGCCGCCGTACGAGGTCCACGCGTCGACGAAGACCACCAGGGCCGGCGGCGCCTCCCCGCGCGCGAACACCGCGTCCGCCGTCTCCGGGAACGGCTGCCGGAACGGGGCCCGGTTGCGCCACATGGCCAGGTGCCCGGTGTAGCCCTGGATCACGTAGACGGCCGGGTAGCGGCGATCCTGGTCATCGTCGTACCCGGGCGGCACGTACACCCACAGCGGCCGCTCGTACGGGTCGCCGAGCGGGTTGCCGCGCAGCTGGTCACTGGTGATCACGTGTTCTTCGAGCTGGCCGGCCAGCTCGGCGGACCAGGGCAGCATGGGGCCTCCAGCGGGATCGTGACCGCCCCAGTGTGTCAAACCCGGGTCAGGCGGCCGGATCGGCCACCCGGGCCGCCAGCAGCGGCTCCCCGGTGGCGGTGTCGGTCACCAGCAGCAGGTAGGGCCGGTCGAACACGACGCCGCCGCGGGTGACGGGCTCGGCGCTGGGCAGGATGCCGACCGCGGTGGCGGCCGCGCCGACGGTGCCCTTCTCCCCGACCGCGAGCGTGGCCGCGTGCACCACCGCGGCGATGCAGCAGGCCCGCGGCGAGAGCCCGGTGAAGTCCGCGCCGTCGCCGAACGCGATGCCCATGCCGAGGCGGGACAGCAGGTCCCGCATGGTCGCCGACGAGCGCAGGCTGACCTTGGGCAGCGCGATCGCGGTCCGGCTGCCGCTGGCCGCCAGCACCGTGGTGAGCTGCGCCAGGGTCGCCGCCGGCAGCGCCGGGCAGCCGCCCGGCCCCGAGCCGGGCAGCAGCGCGGTCATCGACAGCTTCCCGCCGCGGTACGGCAGCGCCACGGCGGTCCAGCCGCCCGCCTGGCTGAACCGGAATCCGCCGCCGTGCATGAACCGCGCGGTGACCGCCTGGCCGGACGCGGTCGTGAACGGCCCGGGCGCGGTCTGCCCGGCCGCGAACGGCGTGGCCCAGGCCGCGTGCAGGTACAGCGCGTCGGTCAGCACCCAGGCGCTGCCGTTCAGGTCGGCCGGGGTGAGCAGCCGCGGGATGTGGCCCCCGGTGGCGGCGGCGATCGAGGCGTTGATCTGCCGCACGGCCTGAGCCGGGTCGGTCAGCAGCGGCACCCGCAGGACGCCCGCGTCGTAGCCGGTCGCCACGTCTTCCAGGTAACCGCGCCGCGTCGGCAGCGACGGGTCGGCCCACACGTGGTCGCTGCCGGACACGGTGACCCCCGGCCCGTCCAGGCCGCGCAGCGCCGCCGAGCGGGCGTGCAGGCCCGCGAGCAGGGTCAGGCCGGTGGCCGGCAGGTGCAGCACCCGGGCCATCGCCAGCGCGGTGCGGCCGCGCGCGCCCAGGTAGGCCAGGCCCAGCCCGGTCGCCAGGCTCTCCGGCGACAGCACGATGTTCGCGCGCGGGTCCTGGCGGCACCAGGCCCCGAGCACGTCCAGGCCGAACGCCGTGTCCGCGGCCCCGTACGGCCGGGCATCGGCCGCGGGCACCCGCAGCGCCACGCCGCGGCTGACCGCGGGCGGGGCCGGCGGCGGCGCCGATCCGCACCCCGCGGCCGTGGCGGCCAGGACCGCGCCGGCGGCGGCACCCGCCGCGATCCGCAGCCCGCCGATCCGCAGCCCGCCCCTCATGCCTGATTCGACGCCCGGCGCCGCCGCCCCGTTGCATCGTGACGGCGATTTCTCCCGGCTGGGCCGGGCCGGCCGCTACGCTGTGGGTCAAAGGCCTGACCTGGGATCTTTTGCTCCGGGCGTGAGCACGGATGCGAAGGGGGAGCCGTGGCCGAGCGGTGATCAGGGGCTGGCGCCGCTAGCCTTCCCCGGCCAGCTCGACCTCGAGCCGGCGCAGCACCCGGTAGCAGGGCAGCACGCCGGCCACGCTGGCGTTCGGTTCGCGGCCCTCGCGGATCGCCGCGACGAACTCCCGGTCCTGCAGCTCGATGCCGTTGGCGCAGACGTCCACCTGTGACACGTCGACCGGCTCTTCGCGCCCGGTGACCAGGTCGTCGTAGCGGGCGATGTACGTCCCGTTGTCGCAGATGTAGCGGAAGAACGTGCCGAGCGGCCCGTCGTTGTTGAAGCTGAGCGACAGCGTGCAGATCCGGCCCGCGGGGGTGCGCAGCTGGATGGACATGTCCATCGCGATGTGCAGGTCGGGGTGGACCGGCCCCTGCACGGCGTGGGCGATCTCGACGTCCTCGCCGGTCTGGTACTGGAACAGGTCCACGGTGTGCGCCGCGTGGTGCCAGAGCAGGTGGTCGGTCCAGCTGCGGGGCTGGCCGGCCGCGTTCATGTTCGTGCGGCGGAAGAAATACGTCTGCACGTCCATCTGCTGGATCGACAGCTCGCCCGCGCCGATCCGGCGGTGGATCCACTGGTGCGACGGGTTGAACCGGCGGGTATGCCCGACCATGCAGGTCAGCCCGGTCTCCTGCTGCACCTGGCCGACTCGCTCCGCGTCCGACCAGCTGTCCGCGAGCGGGATCTCAACCTGGACGTGCTTGCCCGCGCGCATCGCGGCGATGGCCTGCCGCGCGTGCAGCCGGGTCGGCGTGCACAGGATGACCGCGTCGACATCGTCGCGGGCCAGGACCTCGTCCAGGTCGGTCGTGGCGTGGCCGACGCCGTACGTGCGCGCGACCTCCTCGGCCTGCTCGGCGCGGCGGCTGACGATGGACGTGACCGTGACGCCGTCGATCTCGGCCAGTCCGTCGAGGTGCTTGATGCCGAAGGCGCCCGCCCCGGCCACGGCGATCCGCATGGTCTGGTTCTCCTTCGCCCGGCTAGCCGACGGGCCGGACCACGAGGTGCCCGACCGCGGTGTTGGACCCGGGGACGTGGTAGAAGCGGTACAGCTCCTCGACCTTGGCGCCCATGGCCCCGCGCATGATCAGCTGCATCACCAGCTCGATCCCCTCCGAGCCCGCCTCGCGCACGTACTCGATGTGCGGCAGCCGGGCCAGGTTGTCGGGGTCGCCGATCAGCCGGTCGAAGAACTCGTTGTCGAACTGCCGGTTGATGAACCCCGCGCGGGGCCCCTGCAGCTGGTGGCTCATGCCCCCGGTGCCCCAGACGTGCACGGTGAGGTCGCCGGCGTAGCTCGCCACGGCCCGGCGGATCGCCTGGCCCAGCAGGTAGCACCGGTGCCCGGTCGGCGGCGGGTACTGCACCACGTTCACCGCGAGCGGGATCACCCGCACCGGCCACGCGCCGGGCTGGCCGTAGACCAGCGACAGCGGGACGGTCAGGCCGTGGTCGACGTCGAGCTTGTACATGAGGGTCATGTCGAACTCGTCCAGGATCAGCGCCTGGGCCAGGTGCGCGGCCAGGTCAGCGTGGCCCTGGACGACCGGTACCGGGCGGGGCCCGTACCCCTCGTCGGCGGGCGGGAACTCGTCGGCGCAGCCGAGCGCGAACGTCGGGACGATCTCGGGCGTGAACGCGGACGCGTGGTCGTTGTAGACCAGGATCACCACGTCGGGGACGTTCTGCGCCGCCCAGGCCTTGGTCCACTCGTACCCGGCGAACAGCGGCTTCCAGTAGGGCTCCCCGGTCTTGCCGAGGTCGATCGCGGCCCCGATGGCCGGGATGTGGCTGGTCGTCAGCCCGGCGGTGATGCGGGCCATGTCACCTGCCCTCCTTCACCGAGCGCCAGCCCTCGGGCGACCGCCCGCCGGACAGCATCATCTTCTGGTAGTCGTCGATGTTCATGCCGGTCATCGTGGACACGGCCTGCAGGTAGCTGAGCCCGTCGGTGGCGAAGATCTTGGCCAGGAAGTAGATGTTCCCGCCCTGGTCGAGCAGGGCGTTGTAGTCGCGGTCGAGCACGGCCTGCTTCTGGGCCTCGGTCATCGGCCACTCGTCGAGATAGGCCCGCTCGCCGGCCTTGAACCGCTCCCGGTTCTCCGGCTTCATCAGGCTCATGCAGAACTGGTTCAGGTGGTAGCCCTGTTTCGCGCGCTGCGCCGTGAACACCCGGGTACCCGGGATGTCATCGAACTCTGAGGTGTAATCCGTCATCGGGCCTCCCAGTACAGGCGCATGGGATTATCCACCAGCAGCCGGCGCTGCAGGTCAGCGGTGCGGGCGATGCGCGGGATCACGTCGACCAGCGCGCCGTCGTCGGGCATGTGGCTCTTCATGTTCGGGTGCGGCCAGTCCGTGCCCCACAGCACCCGGTCGGGAAACGTCTCGACCAGGTGGCGCGCGAACGGCGCCACGTCCGCGTACTCGGGCGGCCCGGACTTCGACAGCCGCTCCGGCCCGCTGACCTTGGACCAGACGTTCTCGCGGGAGGTCATGAACCGGGTGAACAGGGAGAAGTCCGGCCCGTGTACTGGCTGGGTCACGTCCGGCCGGCCCATGTGGTCGACCACGACCGGCGTGGGCAGGCTGGTGAACAGGTCCCAGCGCTCGGCCAGGTCGGGCGCCTCGAAGTACACCACGATGTGCCAGCCCAGCTCGGCCACCAGGTCGACCAGGCCCCGGTAGTAGTCGTCCGGCTCGGGGTCGGCCAGCCGCCGGACGAAGTTGAAGCGGATGCCGCGCACGCCCGCCTCGTGCAGGTCGGCGAGCTCGGCCCCGGACACGCCGGGCCGGATCGTGGCCACGCCGCGCGACCGGCACCCGTCGGCCAGCAGCGCGTCGGCCAGCGCCCGGTTGTCGGCGCCGTGGCAGGTGGCCTGGACGATCACGCTGCGCTCGAAGCCGAGGAAGTCGCGCAGCGCGAACAGCTGCTCCTTGCCCGCGTCGGCCGGGGTGTACTTGCGCTCCGGCGCGTAGGGGAAGACGTCGCCGGGCCCGAACACGTGGCAGTGCGCGTCGACCGCGCCGGGGGGCGGGACGTAAGCCGGCTTGCTCGGGTTCGGGTCGAACGCGAGCCAGTCGGCGTCGGGCGAGGGCGGGGGGGCGGGGCGATGGGCCGTCATCTAGAGCCCCCGTGCGCGCAGCGACTGATCAAGCCGCGGGTACACCCGCCGGGCGTTGCCCTCGAGCACCCGCGCGCGGTCGGCGTCGGTCAGGTCGAGCGCGTCGATGTAGCGCTTGGTGTCGTCGAAGTAGTGGCCGGTCTGCGGGTCGATGCCGCGGACGGCGCCGACCATCTCGGACCCGAACAGGATGTTGCCGGTGTCGATCACCTCGAACAGCAGGTTGATGCCGGGCTGGTGGTACACGCAGGTGTCGAAGAACACGTTGCGCATCACGTGCTCGGCCAGCGGCGGCTGCTTCAGCATGTCGGCCAGCCCGCGGTACCGGCCCCAGTGGTAGGGGACGGCGCCGCCGCCGTGCGGGATCACCAGCCGCAGCCCGGGGAAGTCGGCGAACAGGTTGCCTTGGATGAGCTGCATGAACGCCGTGGTGTCGGCGTTGATGTAGTGCGCCCCGGTGGCGTGGAAGACCGGGTTGCAGCTGCTCGACACGTGCACCATCGCGGGCACGTCGAGCTCGGTCATCTTCTCGTAGATCGGGTACCAGTACCGGTCGGTGAGCGGCGGGGAGGTCCACCGGCCGCCGCTCGGGTCCGGGTTGAGGTTGCAGCCGACGAAGCCCATGTCCACGCAGCGTTCCAGCTCGGCCACGGACGCCTCGAGGTCGGCCCCGGGTGACTGCGGCAGCTGGCCCACGCCGATGAACGTGTCCGGGAACAGCCCGACCACGCGGGCGATGAGGTCGTTGCAGGCCCGGGCCCACTCCTCGCTGACCCGCTCGTCGCCCTCGTGGTGGGCCATGGCCGACGCCCGCGGCGAGAAGATGGTCATGTCCGCGCCGCGCTCGCGCAGCAGCCGGAGCTGGTTGCCCTCGATCGACTCGCGGATCTCGTCGTCGCTGATCGCCGGGTACGGCGGGGCCGGGTTTCCTTCGGCGAACGCCGAGAGCTGGCCTTTACGCCACGCATCGTGCTGCGGTGGCGCGGTCGTGTAATGCCCGTGGCAGTCGATGATCATCGCGAGCCCTCCCACAGCCGGGCGGGCACGAAGACCTCGCCCCGCATGAGCAGGCGGGCCGTGCGCAGCAGCGCCGACCGGGTCACCGCGAACCCGCCGGCCGCCTCGGCCACCTCCAGCGTGACCGTGAAGAAGCCGGTCGGGTGCTCGACCTCGATCTCGGCCGCGCCGCCGCGCAGGCCAGGCAGGACCGCGATCTCGTGCGCCACCGAGCCGGGCAGCATGCACGCCGTGGCCACCGACACCGCGCCCAGCACCCCGATCGCCTCGTGCACCCGGTGCGGGATGAACGTCCGGGTGGAGATGGCCCCGCCGTGCGCGGGCGGCGACAGCAGGCTCATCTTCGGCACGGTCGCGTCGGCGACGTCGCCCAGGTTCATCACCGGCCCGGCGGCGAGCCGGATCGCCTCGACCCGTTTGGTGAGCTCGTCGTCGGCCTCGAGCGCGGCCGGCGACTCCGGCCCGGTCAGGCCGAAGTCGGCCGCGGCCAGGCACACCACCGGCATGCCGTTGTCGATGCAGGTCACCCGGGTGCCCTCGATGACGTCGGCGACGTGGCCGGTGGGCAGCAGGGCGCCGCACGAGGACCCGGCGACGTCGGCGAACTCGATCGGGATGGGCGCGTGCGTGCCGGGCACGCCGTCGATGCGGGCCGGGCCGTCGTAGCGGACCCGCCCGTCCGGGGTCTGGACCGACGCCGTGGCCAGGGTCCGGGTGTTGCGCATCCAGATGCGGACCGGCGTCACCGGGCCGGCCGCGGGCACCAGCCCCTCCTCGATCGCGAACGGCCCGACCGCGGCGAGCATGTTGCCGCAGTTCTGCTTGTCCGACACCTCGGGCCGGTCCGGCCAGACCTGGAGGAACAGGTACTCGACGTCCGCGTCGTCGCGCCCCGAACGGCTGACCACGGCCACCTTGGACGTTAGCGGGTGGCTGCCGCCCATGCCGTCGATCTCCCGCGGGTCCGGGGATCCCATGGCGGCCAGCAGCACCGCGTCGCGGGCCGCCGGGTCGCCGGGCAGGTCGTCGGCCAGGAACACCAGGCCCTTGGACGTCCCGCCGCGCATGACCGAGCAGCGGATGGCGCTCTGGCGCGGCGTGCTCACGACTCCTCCGAGTAGTCCACGTAGCGCAGTCCCTTGTCGGCCAGCCGGCCACGCATGTGGTACAGGTCGAGGCCGAGCTCGCCGCTGCTGAGCCGGGGCCGCTTGGCCGCCTCGCTGGCCTCCCGGTCCTGGGCCGCCTCGAGCACGGTCGCGGCCTCCCCGCGCGCCACCACCACGACCCCGTCGTCGTCGGCCACGACCACGTCGCCCGGCCGGACGTGCACGCCAGCGCAGACGATCGGGGTCTGCACGTTGCCCGGGGTCTCCTTCACCGTGCCCTTGGCCGAGATCGCCTTGGACCAGACCGGGAAGCGCATCTCGGTCAGCGCCGCCACGTCGCGCACGCCCGCGTCGATGACCACGCCCCGGACGCCGCGCGCGAGCAGGCTCCCGGCCAGCAGGTCGCCCACGTAACCGTCGTCGCACGCGCTCGTCGGGGTGACCACGAGCAGGTCGCCGATCTGCGCCTGCTCCACCGCCACGTGGATCGACCAGTTGTCACCCGGGGCGACCTCGCAGGTCAGCGCGTTGCCCGCGACGCGGGCGGGCCGGTAGATGGGCCGGATGTCGGGCCGCAGCAGCCCGGTGCGGCCCTGGGCCTCGTGCACCGTCGCCACGCCCGCGGCGGCCAGGCCGTCCACGACCGCGAGATCGGTGCGCGGGGTGTTCCGTACGACTAGCGGCACAGCGCATGCTCCTTCCTGAGCTCAGCCACCGGCTGCCCCGGTGGCCGGCATGGTCGCGACCAGGTCCCGCAGCACGGCCAGGTCGGCCGGGCCGGGCGCCGGGATCTCGGCCAGGCCGGCGGCGACCCGCAGGCCCCATCCGGTCCGGTCCCTGACCTCCGCCACCGACCGCCCCGGATACACCCCGGTCAGCACCAGCTCGCAGGTGGCCGGGTCCGGCTCGAGCACGCCCAGGTCCGTGATGATCTTCTGCGGGCCTGCGCCGGTCATCCCCAGGGAGCGCCGGCTGGCCGGGCCATCGCCGAAGCCGACCGAGGTGACGAAGTCCACCCGCTCGACGAAGGTCTGCCGCGTCTGCCGGACGATCACGATCACTTCCCGGCAGAACGCGGCGATCTCCGGGGCCCCGCCCGCGCCGGGCAGCCGGATCTTCGGCTCGGCGTAGTTCGCGCCGATCACGGTGGTGTTGATGTTGGCGAACCGGTCGATCTGGGCCGCGCCGAGGAAGCCGATGTCGATCCGGCCCGGCTGCAGCCAGTAGTTGAAAATCTCCGGCACGCTGACCACGGCGTCGGCCGTCTCGGCCAGGATCCCGTCACCGATCGACAGCGGCAGCGCGCCCGGCTTGGCCCCGATCGCGCCCGACTCGTAGATCAGGACCAGGCCCGGTGCGTGCGTGGCGCGGGCCAGGTTGGCCGCCTCGCTGGGCAGGCCGATGCCCACGAAACAGGTCATCCGGTCGCGCAGCGCGCGCGCCGCCGTGACCGTCATGATCTCGTCGGCGGTGTACCCGCTCACGCCGCCCCTTTCCCGTACACGTGCTCGGCCAGCCAGCGGCCGAACGCCTCCCGGTCCCGGCTGATCGCGTCCCAGGCCACGTAGAAATCGTTGTCCCGGACCGAGTACCCCATCGCGTAGGAAGGATGCGCGCCCCCCGGGGCCGGGGCCACGTAGCCGACCGTCCAGGCCGGCAGCACGACCGCGCCCGGCCGCGGCTCCAACGCGTCGACGATCTCCTCGACGGTGACGACCGACCGCGCCGCGGCCAGCACCGCCTCCTTCTGCACGCCGGTGATCCCCCAGAACTGCACGTTGCCCGCCCGGTCGGCCTGCTGGGCGTGGATCACGGTCACGTCCGGCCGCAGCGCCGCCACCGCGGTCAGCGTGTCCCCGGTGAACGGGCAGGTGATCTCGGCGATGCTCGCCCGGGTGCCGGCCGCCGGGCCGGCCAGCCCGGTCCCGTTGTACCCGCGCAGCACGGCGAACGGCAGCCCCGACGCGCCGGCCACGTAGCGGTTGGCCATCCCGGCGTGGCTGTGCTCCTCGAGTTCGAGCGGCCCGGGCCAGGAGTGCTCGACGGCGTCCCGGAACCGGTGCAGCGACCCCACGCCCGGGTTGCCGCCCCAGGAGAAGACGAGCTTGCGCGCGCAGCCGGCCCCGATCATCTGGTCGTAGATCACGTCCGGCGTCATCCGGACCAGCGTGAGCCCGCGCCGGCCCTGGCGGATCACCTCGCGCCCGGCGGCGTGCGGGATCAGGTGGGTGAAGCCCTCCATCGCCACCGTGTCGCCGTCGTGGACGGCGTCGGCGATCGCCTCGGCGAGCGACACGATCTCCGCCACGCCCTGAAGCCTCCTGTCTGCCGCGCCGGCCGCCTTTACCGGAACGATATCGACAAACTGGCGCTATGTGCACACCTGTGCGTTCTACGTGTGCTTACGCTCGCAGGGTCAGGGTCGGCGCCGGTCATCAGGCCTATCCTGGCAGCTTCCGGGGCAAAGATCTTTGTGCCCCCGCCCCGCTTGGCCGCGTGTTCGTTTGTGGAGGCCGCAGTGTCCCTGGATGACTTCCCCCGCTATCCGCTCCTGTTCGGCCCGAGCCCGGTCCACCCGCTGGACCGGCTGTCCGCCCACCTGGGCGGGCCCGCAATCTGGGCCAAGCGGGAGGACTGCAACTCCGGTCTCGCCTTCGGCGGCAACAAGACCCGCAAGCTGGAGTACCTGGTCCCCGACGCCCTGGCCCAGGGCGCCGACACGCTGGTCTCGATCGGCGGGGTGCAGTCCAATCACACCCGCCAGGTCGCCGCCGTCGCCGCGCGGCTGGGCCTGCGCGCCGTGCTGGTCCAGGAGAGCTGGGTCGACTGGCCCGACTCGGTCAACGACCGGGTCGGCAACATCCTGCTGTCGCGGATCATGGGCGCGAGCGTGCGCCTGGTCGACGCGGAGTTCGGCATCGGGGTGAAGTCCAGCTGGGAGCGGGCCCTGGAGGACGTCCGGATCCAGGGCGGCACGCCGTACCCGATCCCGGCCGGGGCCTCCGACCACCCGCTCGGCGGCCTCGGCTTCGCGAACTGGGCTGACGAGGTGCGCCAGCAGGAAGAGCGGCTCGGGGTGTTCTTCGACACGATCGTCGTGTGCAGCGTCACCGGCTCCACCCAGGCCGGCATGATCGCGGGCTTCGCGGGCCAGGACCGGCCGCGCCGGGTCATCGGCATCGACGCGTCGGCCCGGCTCGGCCCGACCCGGGCCCAGGTCGAGAAGATCGCCCGGAGCACCGCCGCGCTCATCGGCCTGGGCCGGGACCTGCGCGACGACGAGATCACCGTGCTGCCCGGCTGGGCCGGCGACCACTACGGCATCCCGGTCCGCTCCACGCTCGACGCGATCCGGCTCACCGGCTGCCTCGAAGGAATGATCATCGACCCGGTGTACGAGGGCAAGTCCATGGCCGGGCTGATCGACCTGGTCCGCTCCGGTGAGATCGGCCCGGACGCCACCGTGCTCTACGCCCACCTCGGCGGCCAGCCCGCGCTCAACGCTTACAGCGCGCTGTTCCGCTGACCGGCGCCGGGCCCGCCGGGCCCGGTCAGGCGTCGCGGGTCATCATCCGCCACGCCCCGACGACCGACCAGACCACGATCCAGCCGACGATCACCGAGATCATGGCCCAGGTCGGCATCGGCGGGATGCCGAGCGAGCCCCGCCCGCCGAACAACAGGCCGCCGCCGGTCGGGGCGAGCCCCGCGGGGCGAAGCTGGTCCATCGCCACGCCGACGTCGAGCCGCTGGCCGTCCAGGAAGTAGGGGATCGGGGTGCGGGCGAAGATCGGGGTCACGATGAGCTCGAGCCCGATCAGCAGGATGGTCGTCAGCGTGCGCTGCCCGGTGAGCGAGCCCAGCCCGAGCCCGACCAGGAACCCGATCCCGACCTCGAGCGAGAGCCACAGCCCGATCTTGAACATCTCGTTGGCCGGCGGATTGAACTGCTGGTCTTCGGAGTCGATGTAGTTGGCGTAGTCGGCGGCGATGCCGCTGGTCCCCGCCTTGACCGGGCCGGGGCCGGGACCGGGACCGATCACCAGGCCGGGCACAAACGCCTGCGCCGCCTGCCGCGGATGCTGCCGCACCCAGGTCTGCAGCTGGGCCTGGCTGAGGTACGGCGGGACCGGGATGTTGTTGTTCATGCTGACCGAGGTCGGCTGCGGGGCGGACTCGTAGCTCGTCACCAGGCAGAGCATCGTGAACGCCACGGCCACCGCCGCGATCAGGATGGCCAGGCCAGCCGGGATGCGGGCCAGGTACAGGGCCAGCCGCGACCGGCCGGTGACCACCAGGTAGCGGAACACGCCGTCGTTCAGGTCCGTGGTCCCGGCGGCCGCGCCGACCACGGCGGCGACGATGAACCCGAACTCGGCCGTCAGGTTGGCCGCGGCGGCGAACACGCTCGGGCTCCCGGCCGGCCCGTAGTGGGCCGGATCGAACAGGTGGAACGCCAGGCGCAGGCCCAGGATCAGCACTGTCGGCGCGACGATCATCACTAGCACGGTGATCATCAGGCCGCGGCGCTTGCGCAGTTCCAGGTGCTTGGTGGCGATGAGATCCCAGGTCGGCATCGAGGCGCCGAGCCGCCGCGGGAGCGGCGTCCGGACGGGCCGCGCCGGGGATCGCCCGCCGGACAGCAGCGGCTCGGCCGCGGGCGCGGGGCTGGTCACGGGTTTTCTCCCAGTCGGGTCGTCACGGACAGGAACCAGTCCTCCAGCGAGGCGCGGATCTCCTGGAGGCCGTACACGGAGATCCCGGCGCCGACCAGCCGGCGGTTGATGTCGGCGACCAGTTCGCGGGACGCCCCCGCGGGCAGGGCGACCGTCAGCCCGGCGCCGGTCAGCGACGTGCCCGCGGCGATCCCCGCCTCGTCGATGACGCGCGCCGCCCGGGCCGGGTCGGCGCAGTCGACCTGCACCGTGAGCGTGCCCGCGCCCCGGATGAGCTCGTCGATCGGGCCCTGGCGGATGACCCGCCCGCGGTCCACGATCGCCACCGCGTCGCAGGTGCGCTCCACCTCATCCAGCAGGTGCGACGACAGCACCACGGTCCGCCCCTCGTCGACCAGGCCCGTGATCATCGTCCGCATCTGGTGCATCCCGGCCGGGTCGAGGCCGTTCATCGGCTCGTCCAGGATCAGCAGCTCCGGGTCGGCCAGCAGGCAGGAGGCCACGCCGAGGCGCTGGCGCATGCCGAGGGAGTAGGAGGCGACCTTGTGGTCGGCGCGCTCGGCCAGGCCGACCCGTTCCAGCGACGGCGCGATCCGCTGGCCCGCGTCGCCGCCCCGGGCCGCGGCCAGCAGGCGCAGGTTGTCCCGGCCGGTCAGGTGGGGGTGGAACCTGGGCTCGTCGACGATCGCGCCGACCCGGGCCAGGGCCTGGCTCCGCTCGGCCGGAACCGGGATCCCGAGCAGCGACATCGTGCCGGCGTCGGCCCGGGTCAGGCCGAGCAGGGTGCGGATCAGCGTGGTCTTGCCCGCGCCGTTCGGCCCGAGGTAGCCGAACGCGCAGCCGCGGGGGACGAGCAGCTCGACGTCGTTGACCGCGACGTTGGCCCCGAACCGCTTGGTCAGGCCGTGGGTCTCCACCGCCCACCCGTCGGCCGGGCGGGTGAAGGAGATGGCGGGGCGCGGCGGGCGGGCCGGCGCGGCGCTCGTGTCACCATCCGGCGCCGCGACGGGCCCGGCGGCGGATGCCGCGACCGGCGCGGCCGGCCCGGCAGGCGCGTCGGCGGGCCTCGGCGGTTCGGCGGGCCGGGGCGGCGGGCCGGCCAAGCCGGGCGCGTCGGCGGGCCTCGGCGGTTCGGCGGGCCGGGGCGACCCGGGCGCGGAGGGTGGTGCCGCCGGCGGCCGGCTGCTCCAGCCATCGTCGTGCACCTGGTGTCGCCCGCGGCGCATGCGCGTCACGCTGTAGACCAGGCCGCCAATCACCAGGAGCGCGAGAAGGAGTACCCCGGGACCGAGGTGAAAGCTCGCGCCAACCCGCACGACGTGCGCCGCGGACGTCGCCGCCCACCGCGCCGGGCCGGGTACGTATGGTGAGATGGCTCGCGTGCCGATGGTATTCATCGCTGGTAATCGTGAACCTACCGCGCGGCGCTGTCATCGTGCGCGAGGACCAACGTCCGTCATTCCCGCGACTGACGCCGGGCCCGGCGCGTGGCGCTCGGCGGAGCTAGGTGACGGTGCGGTCGCTCACACCGCGGTGACGATGCCCGCCTGGTAGGCGAGGATGACCAGCTGGGTGCGGTCGCGGGCGCCGAGCTTGGTCAGGATCCGGCTCACGTGCGTCTTGGCGGTGGGCAGGCTGACCCGCAGCGTCTGCGCGAGCTCGGCATTGGACAGCCCCTGGGCGACCAGGGCCAGCACCTCACGTTCGCGCTCGGTGAGCTCGTCCAGGCCCGGAGGGGTTCGCGGCGGCACCCGGGACTGGGCGGTGAAGTGCGCGATGAGCCGGCGCGTGACGCTCGGAGCCAGCAGCGCCTCGCCCGACGCGACGGCGCGGATCGCGGTCAGCAGCTCCTCCAGCGGGCGGCTCTTCAGCGCGAAGCCGCTCGCCCCGGCCCGCAGCGCCTCGAAGACGTAGTCGTCCAGGTCGAACGTGGTGAGGATGAGCACCCGCGGCGCGGTCGCGCGCGGGCCGGAGGTGATCCGCCGGGTCGCCTCGATGCCGTCCATCACCGGCATCCGGACGTCCATGACCACGACGTCCGGCGCGAGGCTGGCCGCGAGCTCGACCGCCTGCCGCCCGTCGGCGGCCTCGCCGACGATGTCCAGGTCATCCTCGGCGTCGATCAGCGACGAGAACGCGGTACGGAGCAGCGCCTCGTCGTCGACGACGAGGACCCGGATCGTCACATCGCCGCCTCGACCGGGATCTCGGCCAGCACGTGAAACCCGCGGCCGGGCAGCGGCTCGGCCACCAGCCAGCCGCCGAACGCGCCGACCCGCTCCCGCATGCCGACGATCCCGTGACCGGTGCCCGCGCCGGGTGCCCCCTCGCCGGCGCCCGGGGCACGGCGGTCCGGCCCGCCGTCGTCGGCGACCTCCAGGCGCACCCGGTCGGCCGAGACGGCCAGGTCCACCGAGGCGCGGGCGCCCGGCGCGTGCTTCACCACGTTGGTCAGCGCCTCCTGGACCACCCGGTAGAGGGACAGCTCGAGGGCGACGGAAAGCGCGCGGTCGGTGCCTGACGTGCCCAGCTCCACCGGGGTGCCGGAGGCCCGCACGTTGTCGGCGAGTTCCTTCAGGTCGGTCAGGCGCGGCGCCGGGGCCAGCGCGGCCGCGCCGATCTCCTCGTCGCGCAGCAGGCCGAGCACCACCCGCAGCTCGTCCTGGGCGGTCCGGCCGATCGTCTCGATCGACTCGAGCGCCGCGCTGGCCTCTTCCGGGCGCCTGGCCATGAGCCGCCGGCCCACCCCGGCCTGGACGGTGATCACCGCGAGCGTGTGCGCGACCACGTCGTGCAGCTCGTGAGCGATGCGCATCCGCTCCTCCCGGACCTTCTGCCGGGCGCGTTCGGCTTCGGCGGCCTGCTCCCGCTTCGCCTCCCGCTCGGCCTGCTCGGCCAGCCCGGCCTGGTAACGCCGGCGCGCCGCGACGGCGTCGCCGACGAACCAGGCCGCCACCGGCGGCGCGAAGCCCGCCGCGGCCTGCACGGGGACCGACGCGCCCCGGGTCATGAGCGCCGCGTACCCGAACGCCAGGCCCAGGGCGGCCACCCCGGCCAGGGCCACGCCGATCGACAACCGCCTCGGCAGGCGCGAGGCGGCGAAGTACACGGCGAGCCCGAGCAGGAACATGAGCGGCAGCGAGACCGCGCCCGACACCATCACCAGCTCGGTCGCGGCCACCGCGACCGCGAGCACCGGCAGCGGCCAGCGCCGCAGCCAGATGATGGGGCCGCACGCGACGACGGCGAGGAAGAACCGCGGCGCGCGCTCATGCGGGAACGGCCCGATGGCCGTGGCAAAGACGGCCAGCGCCGCGCACATGATCAGCGTGCTGGCGGCCAGCCACTGGCTCTCACTCAGCCGGGCCGCGAGCGGGGCCCGGGCGGCCAGGCTGGCCAGGTCATCACCGGACACAATACCGACGGTAACCGGCGCGTCCGCCGCGCGCATCAGCCCCCGGTATGACGTGCTCCCGGTGGCCGGGTCAGCCG
Organism: uncultured Actinomycetota bacterium; assembly: GCA_963749145.1. Lineage (GTDB taxonomy): Bacteria > Actinomycetota > Actinomycetes > Streptosporangiales > Streptosporangiaceae > JASHPR01. The sequence continues at coordinate 1,535,483 of CAVVLN010000001.1, forward strand.
CGGCCCAGGCCGACGTAGTTCTCGGCCAGCGAGGTCGACGCGGCCTCGGAGGTGCACACGTAATCCAGGTACGACTGCTGCAGCCGGCGGTCGTAGGCGTCGTAGGTCTCGAACGAGTGCAGCAGCGTGGTCATCCACCAGGAGAAGTGCTGGGCCCGCCAGACCCGGCGCAGGCAGGCCCGGGAGTACCCGTCCAGCAGCGCCGTGTCCCCGCCCGCGTACCAGGCGGCCAGCGCGTCGGTCAGCAGGCACGCGTCGAACGCGGCCAGGTTGAGGCCCTTGGCCCCGGTCGGCGGCACGATGTGGGCCGCGTCGCCGGCCAGGAACAGCCGGCCGTACTGCATCGGCTCGGCCACGAAGCTGCGCATCGCGGTGATGCCCTTCTCCATGACCGGCCCGGTCTTCAGGCTCCAGCCGGGCACGGTCTCCAGCCGGGCCGCGAGCTCGGCCCAGATCCGGTCGTCCGGCCAGGCCGCGATGTCCTCGTCCGGGGCCACCTGCAGGTAGAACCGGCTCACCTCGGGGCTGCGCATGCTGTGCAGGGCGAACCCGCGGTCGTTGCTCGCGTAGATGAGCTCGTCCGAGGACGGCGCCACGGCGGCCAGCACCCCGAGCCAGCCGAACGGGTACTCCTTGTCGAAGAAGCTGAGCACCCCGGGCGGGATCGCGTCCCGGCAGACGCCGTGAAACCCGTCACAGCCGGCGATGAAGTCGGCCTCGAGGACCTGGCGGCCCGATCCATGGGCAAAGGACACCCGCGGGCTCGCGGTATCGATCCCCTCCGGCACCACGTCGCCGACCTCGAACCGGATCTGCCCGCCCGCCGCGAGCCGGGCCGCGATGAGGTCCTTCACCACCTCCTGCTGGCCGTAGACGGTGATCGCCCGGCCCGGCACCAGCTTCTCGAACGCGATCCGGTGGCCCTGCCCGCCGAACCGCAGCTCGATGCCGTGATGGACCAGGCCCTCGCGCCGCATCCGCTCGCCGACGCCGGAGCCGGTGAGCGTGTCGACGGTGCCCTGCTCCAGCACCCCGGCCCGGACCCGGTGCTCGACGTAGCCGCGGCTGCGGGCCTCGAGCACCACCGAGTCGATCCCGCGCCGGTGCAGCAGGTGGGACAGCAGCAGCCCGGCCGGCCCCGCGCCGACGATCGCGACCTGCGTGCGCATGCACCGCCCCTTTCCGCCCGGCCTCGCTGCCGCCGGTTGAGAGGATAGGCTCGCCGCGCTCCGAACGGCAGTGCGTATCGCGGCCAGCCCGCCTGAGGGAAGTTTAGGCCGGTTTGCGGTCAGGCCCCGGCGGGCAGCCAGCGGCGGAAGAACTCGACCTGGGTCCGCAGCATCGTGGCGATCACCGGTGGCTGCCAGACCATGTGCGTCACCCCGGGCAGCATGAGCTGGCCGTGCGGGCGCCCGGCGGCCAGCAGTTCGGCGGCCAGCAGCAGCGAGTGCTGCGGGTGGACGTTGTCGTCGGCCAGGCCGTGGATCAGCAGCAGCGGCCGGCGCAGGCCGCCGGCCAGGGGCAGCAGCGAGGTCCGCTCGTACGCCTCGGGATGCTCGCCGGGGAGGCCGAGCCAGCGCTCGGTGGACGCGGTGTCGTAGTACCGCCAGTCGCTGACCGGGGCCCCGGCCACCGCCGCCGAAAACACGTCCGGCCGGCGCAGCACGGCCAGGGCCGACAGGTAGCCGCCGAACGACCAGCCGCGGATGCCGACGCGCCCGGGATCGAGCTCACCCGGATACCGGCCCAGCACGTCCTCGAGCGCGGCGACCTGGTCGTCGAGCGCGGCCGTGGCCACGTCGAGACGGAACGCGCGCTCCCAGGCCGGGCCCCGGCCCGGCGACCCCCGGCCGTCGGCCACGATCACGGCGAAGCCCTGGTCGGCCAGCCACTGCGGCTCGTAGAACAGCCGGCGCGCCTTGAGCACCTGCTGGCTCGGCCCGCCGTACGGGGCCATCAGGACCGGCAGCGGTCCCGGCGGCCGGCGGCCGCCGGCGGGCAGGATCACCGCGGTCCGCAGCTCACGCTGGCCGGCCCGCACCAGCGTCACCTGCGGCGCGAACGCGTGCGGCGGCGCCAGGGACCCGACGGTGGCCACCAGCCGCCCGTGATCGAACACCCGCACGGCGATGCCGTCGGCGTCGAGCGTCTCGGACATGACGGCCAGCAGGCCGCCGTGCTGGACCGCGCCGTGCAGGCCCGGCTCGGTGGTCAGCGGCTCGACCTGGCCGGTGGCGTGGTCGCAGGCGTATACGTGCCGTTCGGTCGGCTCGGCCGTGGCCGTGAACACCGTCCGCTCCCCGGTGCCGATCACGCTCAGCACCTGCAGGCCCGGCGGGGTGCAGGGGTCGTCCCCGGCGAAGAGCCGGTGCGTGTCCTGCGAGATGGCCGACCGCAGCAGGCGGCCGTCCGGCAGCCAGCGCGGCGTGCCCGGTACCAGCTCGAGCCAGGCCGGGTCGGTGTCGGCGTGCACCAGCGACGTCTCGCCGGTGGCCGGGTCGACGGCCCGGACCTCGCGCCGCTGATGGTCGCGGGACTGCAGCACGAGCACCGGCGGGTGGCCGCGCTCCCAGCGGGCCGCCACCAGGTACGGCAGCCGCTCGTCCGGCCCCCCGGCGACCGGCCGGGTGGTCCCGTCGCGCCCGGCCAGCACCAGGCTCACCCGCGCGTTCGCGGTCCCCGCGCGCGGGTAGCGCTGGTCAGACGGAGCGTTCTGGATGTAGGTGGGATCGCCGAGCCAGCACGTGATCACGTCGCGGAGGTCGACGCGGGCCACGAGCAGCCGCTGCCCGTCGGGACTCCACCAGAAGCCGTCGTGCCGGCCCAGTTCCTCGGCCGCGGCGAACTCGGCGGCGCCGAAGCTCACGTCCGGGTCGGGGTCGGCGAGCTCGGTGATGACCTCGCCGCCCAGCCCGGCCACCCGCAGCGCGCGGCCGCGGAGGTAGGCGACGGCCGTCCCGGTCGGGTCGATGTGCGGATCCACGCACGGCCCCTCGGCCGGCACCGCGCGGGTGTCGCCGGCGGCCAGGTCGCAGGCGAACAGCCGGCCCGACAGCGCGAACACCGCCAGCCCGCCCGCGGCGTCGGTCGAGTAGGCCACGATGCCCCGGGCCGACTCGCGCCGCCGCTCCCGGCGGGACAGCTCCGCGGCGGGCGTGACCTCCTCCGCGCCGTCCAGCAGGGCCCGCGGGTCGGCCAGCATGCGCTCCGCGCCGGTGTCGGTGTCCAGGGACCACAGCGCGGTCGCCGGGTCGTCGGCGGCCAGGGACCGCAGGAACACCAGGCGGCGACGGGAGGGGATCAGGGTCAGGTCGCGGGGCCGGCCCAGGGTGAACCGGCGGCTGCTGGCGTAGCCCGCCAGGACCTCGTCGCGAGTTGGTTGCTCCATACCTGCTGCCGCTCCGCTCCATGTCTGCTGCACGCACGGTCCGCTCGGACAACACGCCCTGGGCCGATACCGGAGAATGATCGTAAGGTAATCTCCGCGAAGTATCTATCATCTGCCACCAGACGTCGCGGTTTGCCCTGTCATCTGCGATACGCGGCGCGAGCCGGGAAGGGCCGCCATGGGGATAACGATCCTGAGCGAGCTGGCGGCTTCCCGCTGATGGCCCCGGCCACCCGCGTGCCCTATGGTCAGCCTTATGACCTTTACTAGTGCCTCGCGGGGCGGCCCGGGGCTCACCCAGGAGCGCCGCCTCGTCACCGAGATCCCCGGGCCCGCATCGCGGGAGTTGCTCGAGCGCCGGCAGCGCAGCGTCGCCCGGGGGCTCAGCCATGTCCTGCCGGTGTTCGTGACCGCCGCCGGCGGCGGCGTGGTCATCGACGCGGACGGCAACTCGCTGATCGACTTCGGCTCCGGCATCGCCGTGACCTCGGTCGGCAACAGCGCCGAGCTCGTGGTGGAACGGGTCACCGAGCAGGTGGCGCGGTTCACGCATACCTGCTTCATGGTCGCGCCCTACCGCGGCTACGTGGAAGTCTGCGAGGAGCTCAACCGGGTCACGCCGGGCGACCACGACAAGCGGTCCTGCCTGTTCAACTCCGGCGCCGAGGCCGTGGAGAACGCCGTCAAGATCGCCCGGCACGCGACCGGCCGGAGCGCGGTCGTGGCGTTCGACCACGCCTACCACGGGCGGACCAACCTGACGATGGCGATGACCGCCAAGAGCATGCCGTACAAGGACGGCTTCGGGCCGTTCGCCTCCGATGTCTACCGGGTGCCCATGGCCTACCCGTTCCGCTGGCCCGGCGGCCCCGCGGCCTGCCAGGCGGACGCGCTGGACGTGATCACCGGGCTCATCCACACCCAGGTGGGCGAGAAGAACGTGGCCGCCGTGGTGCTCGAGCCGATCCAGGGCGAGGGCGGGTTCGTGGTGCCGCCGGACGGGTTCCTGCCCGGCCTCGCGGCGTTCTGCCGCGCGAACGGGATCGTGTTCGTGGCCGACGAGATCCAGTCCGGGTTCTGCCGGACCGGCGACTGGTTCGCCTGCGACCACGAGAGCGTGGTGCCAGACCTGATCACCACGGCCAAGGGCATCGCGGGCGGGCTGCCGCTGGCCGGCGTGACCGGCCGAGCGGAGATGATGGACGCGGTGCACCCGGGCGGGCTCGGCGGCACGTTCGGCGGGAACCCGGTCGCCTGCGCCGCCGCGCTCGGCGCGATCGAGACCATGGGCAAGGAGGACCTGCCCGCGGCGGCGCGGCGCATCGGCGAGCTGATGCTGCCCCGGCTGCGCCGCCTCGCCGAGACCCACCCGGTCATCGGCGACGTGCGCGGGCGGGGCGCGATGATCGCCATCGAACTGGTCAGGCCCGGCACGCTGGAGCCGGACGCCGCGGCCGCGGCCCAGGTCGCCCGGGCCTGTCACGCGGACGGCCTCATCGTGCTCACCTGCGGGACGTTCGGCAACGTGCTGCGGTTCCTGCCGCCGCTGGTGATCTCGGAGGCGCTGCTCGACGAGGGGCTTTCCATCCTCGAGGACGCGTTCGCCCGGCTGTGACGCACATCCGGGGCGGGGACGCGATGCTGCGAGTCGAGCCGGTGGCGGCGCCCGCCGCCACGCTGGGCGAGGGACCGTGCTGGGACGCGGCGGCCCAGGCGCTGTACTGGGTGGACATACCCGTCGGCCGGGTGCACCGGATGGACTCCGGCGGGGCGCTGGCGAGCTGGGACGTCGGCCAGCCGGTCGGTGCCGTGGTCCCGCGGGCCGGCGGCGGGCTCGTGCTCGCCGCCCGGGAGGGCTTCCTGAGCCTGGACCCGGCCACCGGCGAGGTGGCCACGCTGGCCGTGGTGGAGCCGGACCGGCCCGACAACCAGATGAACGACGGCGCCTGCGACCGGGCCGGCCGGTTCTACGCCGGCACCAAGGCGGACGACGAGCGGCCGGGCGCGGGCGCGCTGTACCGGCTGGATCCCGACCTGCGGGTGGCCACGCTGTGCACCGGGGTGGGCATCTCCAACGGGATCGGCTGGAGCCCGGACGAGCGGCTGATGTACTACATCGACTCGCTCGACCACCAGGTGGACGTGTTCGACTACGACCCGGCCACGGGCGCGATCGGCGGCCGCCGCCGGTTCGCGGCGGTGGGCGAGGGCGACGTCGTGCCCGACGGCCTCACCGTGGACGCCAGCGGCGGGGTCTGGGTCGCGGTCTGGGGCGGCGGCGTCGTGCTCCGCCACGACCCGGACGGCCGGGTCCGGCAGGCCGTCGAGCTTCCGGCGGCGCGGGTGACCAGTTGCGTGTTCGGCGGGGCCGGCCTGGACCGGCTCTACATCACCACCGCCGCCGGGCCCGGGACCGGCGCCGGGGCGCTATTCGCCTGCGCGCCCGGCGTCACCGGCCAGCCCAGTCACCCGTTCCGGGGGTAGGTCCCGGAACGGGCCGACCGGGCCGGGACGCGGGCAAGGCGCTCAGGCCGCGACATCTCCCGGCTCGACCAGCGGGCGCCAGGCCTCCCGGACCCACGGCGGCAGGTACATCTCGTCCCACAGGCATACCAGCTCGGGCCCGTTCACCAGCAGCCGGATGTCGTCCAGCGTCCCCTTGACCAGCACGATCTCGTACAGGTCGCGGCGGCGGGTGCGGTCGGACAGGTCCCACCGCACGCTGCGCGGGTCAGGGCCCGACCAGAACAGCCGGGCGGGGAGGCGGGCCACGCCCTCTAGCGGGCCGAGCAGCTCGCCCAGGGAGCCGGGTACCGGCACCGGCCGGGTAGTAGTAATCACGCCAGTGATATTCCCCGCAGACGGGGGCGTATGCCGACAGGACGGCCCGTCAGCCTCGCCGTGGCGTCAGCCCCCGCCGTGGCGTCAGCCCCCGCCGTGGCGTCAGCCCCCGCCGCAGCGTCAGCCTCGCCGTGGCGTCAGCCCTCGCCGTGGCGTCAGCCCCCGCCGTGGCGTCAGCCCACGCCGCAGCGTCAGCCTTCGTAGTGACGGTCGGCGACCGTGAAGACCTCGTCCAGAATGGCCAGGCCCTCCTTGGCCTCCGCCTCCGACACCGTGCACGGCGGCACCACGTGCAGCCGGTTGTAGTTGATGAACGGCATGAGCCCGCGCGCCTGGCACTGCGTCATGATCTCGTTCATCGCCGGGGACGACCCGCCGTACGGGGCGAGCATGGCCCGCGTGTCCCGGTTGCTGACCAGGTCCAGGGCCCAGAACACGCCGAGCCCGCGCACCTCGCCGATCACCGGGTGGCGCGCCGCCAGCTCGCGCAGGCCGGGCCCGAGCACCTCGGCGCCGATCCTGGCCGCGTTCTCGATGATGCCCTCGTCCTTCATCGCGTCGATCGACGCCACGATCGACGCGCAGGCCAGCGGGTGACCGGAGTAGGTGAGCCCGCCCGGGAACACCCGCTCGTCGAACGTGGCCGCGATCTGGTCGGAGATGATCACCCCGCCGGCCGGCACGTACCCGGAGTTCGAGCCCTTCGCGAACGTGATCAGGTCCGGCACCACGCCGTGCGGCTGGAACGCGAACCAGGTGCCGGCCCGGCCGAAGCCGCACATCACCTCGTCGGCGATGTAGACGATGCCGTACCGGTCGCACAGGGCGCGCACCCCGGCCAGGTAGCCGGGCGGCGGCACCAGCACCCCGGCCGTGCCCACGATGGTCTCGATCAGCACCGCCGCGATCGTGGCCGGGCCCTCGAAGATGATCACCTGCTCCAAGTGCTCCAGGGCCCGCTCGGACTCCTGCTGCTCGGTCGTGGCCCAGAACGCGGTCCGGTACAGGTAGGGGCCGAAGAAGTGCACGTGCCCGGTGGCGTACTCGTTCGGCCACCGCCGCGGGTCTCCGGTGGAGGTGATCGCGGCCCCGGTGTTGCCGTGGTAGGAGCGGTAGAAGCTGAGCACCTTGTTGCGGCCGGTGTGCAGCCGGGCCATCCGGATCGCGTTCTCGTTCGCGTCCGCGCCGCCGCCCGTAAAGAACACCTTCTCCATGCCGTCCGGGGCCAGCGCCGCGATCCTGGTCGCCGCCTCGCCCCGGGCCTCGTTGGCGTGCTGCGGCGCGATCGTGGCCAGCTTCGCCGCCTGCGCCGCGATCGCCGCGGTCACCCGGGGGTGCTGGTGCCCGATGTTGATGTTCACCAGCTGGGACGAGAAGTCCAGGTAGCGCCGGCCGTCGTAGTCCCAGAAGCACGAGCCCTCCGCCCGCGCGATCGCCAGCGGGTGCAGCCCCCCCTGCGCCGACCAGGAGTGAAAGACATGCGCCCGGTCCATGGCCAGGACTTCGGCGCCCCGCGCCGGGTCGGGCGTTGGTCCGGTCATGACTGCCTCCCGCTGGGTCGCCGCCAGGGGCCCTCTTGACCGCCTGACCCGCCGATGTTACTGAACGAGGTAAGTCCGATTATTCGCCTGCGTGCCGCGGCCGGCCAGGCGGCCTGCACCCGGGTGTTCGCCGCCGGCGCGGCTAGCGGTTGACCGGGAAGCCGAGGCTCACCCCGCCGTGGCTGGGGTCCAGCCAGCGTGAGGTGACCGCCTTGCCCCGGGTGTAGAAGTGCACGCCCTCGGTGCCGTGCACGTGCGTGTCGCCGAACAGCGACGACTTCCAGCCGCCGAACGAGTAGAACGCCATCGGCACCGGGATCGGCACGTTGATGCCGACCATCCCGACCTCGACCTCGTGGGTGAACCGCCGGGCCGCGCCGCCGTCGTTGGTGAAGATCGCGGTCCCGTTGCCGTACGGGTTGCCGTTGATGACCGCCATCGCCTCGTCGTAGCCGGGCGCCCGGACCACCGACAGCACCGGCCCGAAGATCTCGTCGGTGTAGCAGCCCATCTCGGGTGTGACATGGTCCAGCACCGACGGGCCGAGCCAGAACCCCTCCGCCGCTCCCCCGGTGACCGGGTGGTCGCGGCCGTCCACGGCCAGCACCGCGCCCTCGGCCACCCCGGAGTCCAGGTAGGAGGCAACCTTGTCCCGGTGCGGCCCGGTCACCAGCGGGCCCATCTCGGACCGCTCGTCGTGGCCGGGACCAACCGTCAGGGCCGGGATCCGGCTGGCGATCTTCCCGACCAGCTCGTCGCCGACCGGGTCGACCGCGACCACCACCGAGATCGCCATGCACCGCTCGCCCGCCGAGCCGAAGCCCGCCGACACCGCGGCGTCCGCGGCCAGGTCGAGGTCGGCGTCGGGCAGCACCACCATGTGGTTCTTGGCCCCGCCCAGCGCCTGCACCCGCTTGCCCGCGGTGGTCCCGGTCTCGTAGATGTAGCGGGCGATCGGGGTCGATCCCACGAAGCTGACCGCCTTGACCACCGGATGGGTCAGCAGCGCGTCGACCGCGTCCTTGGCCCCGTGCACCACGTTGAACACCCCGTCCGGCAGGCCGGCCTCGGCCAGCAGCCCGGCCAGCATCACCGAGGCGGACGGGTCCTTCTCCGACGGCTTGAGCACGAATGCGTTGCCGCAGGCCAGCGCGATCGGGAACATCCACATCGGCACCATGGCCGGGAAGTTGAACGGGGTGATCCCGGCCACCACGCCGAGCGGCTGCCGGATCGAGTAGGCGTCCACGCCGGCCGAGACGTTCTCCGAGAACCCGCCCTTGAGCAGGTGCGGTATCCCGCAGGCGAACTCGACCACCTCGAGCCCGCGGGCGACCTCGCCGGCCGCGTCCGAGGCGACCTTGCCGTGCTCGGAGCTGATCAGCGCGGCCAGCTCGGCCTGGTGCTGCCTGAGCAGCTCGCGGAACGCGAATAGCACGTCGGCGCGCTTGGTCAGCGACGTCTCCCGCCAGGCCGGCCAGGCTCCGGCCGCTGCCTGCACCGCGGCGTCGACCTCGGCCGCCGCGGCGAAGTCGACGGTGCCGGAGACCTGCCCGGTGGCCGGGTTGTAGATGTCACCGCGGGTCGCGGCCTCGCCCGTCCACGGCTTGCCGCCGATCCAGTGCGACACATGCTTCATGGCGCGATCACCTCGGTCCTGCTCGCCTGTACTGCCAGTCTGGGGCCGGCCCCGGCCCCGGCGCCAGCCGGGGCTGCAGATCGATGAACCTGCGGGTGCCGCACTGTGTGTGTACACAGTTTCGGGTACACTTCAGGCATGGACGACAGCCAGACTCAACTGAGCGTCCGGGATGCCCGCGCGCACTTCGCCGAGGTCATCGCGCGAGCGCAGGACGGATCGCCCACCGTCATCACGCGCAACGGGCAGGCCGTGGCCGCCGTCGTCCCCATCGAGGACTTCAGCGCCCTGGAAGACGCCATCGACCGGTACTTCGCCAGGGAAGCCGACCGTGACCTGGAGCAGAATCCCGGCGCGCCGACCTACAGCATGTCCGAGGTCGTCGCCGCCATCTTCGAGGAGGAACCGGGCCAGGGCGTCGCGTGAAGTACGCGTTCCGGTGGCGGGAGCGGGCCGTCAGACAGCTACGCGCCATCCCTCAGCCGGACGCGCTGACGATCTTGCGGGCGCTGGCGCCGTTCGGCGACGACCCGCGCCGCCCGGATGCCAACGTCAAGAAGCTCTCCGGATACGACGACCGTTACCGGCTGCGCGTCGGGGATTACAGGGTCATCTATGACGTCGTGGACGAGCAGCTCGTCATCCTGGTCGTGGGAGTCGGGCACCGCCGGGAGATCTACCGGGCAATGTCCTGACCGCCTGAGGTCACGCCCGCTGCTCGCGCACCTGGCGCTTGATCCGGGCCAGCATCGCCGCCAGGCCGCGCAGCCGCAGCGGGCTGACCAGGTCGGCCAGCCCGAGCTGGCTGGAGAACTCGCCCGGGGTGTCCAGCACCTCCTCCGCGCCCGCGCCGTCCAGCCCGGCGTGCAGGATGCCGGCGAAGCCGCGGGTGGTCGGCGCCTCCCGGGGCGCCTCGAAGAACAGGTGCACGACGTTGCCGTCGTCGACCTCGACCGCCAAAAACAGCGGCGACTGGCACTCCGGCACCTGCTCCAGCAGGTCGTGGTGGTCGGCGTAGCGGGCGGGCAGCGGCGGCAGCTCCTCGGCGAACTCCAGCAGCAGCTGCAGACGTTCCCGGCCCGGCACCGAGCCGAAGTCGTCGGCGATCTCCTGCAGCCGCGGGCTGAGCGCGGACGTGGTCACGGAGTATCCCCGCGGCGGATCGGCGCCCGTACCGAGTTGCCCCACTCGGTCCAGGAGCCGTCGTAGTTGCGCACCCGCGGGAAGCCCAGCAGGTGGTGCAGCACGAACCAGGTGTGGCTGGACCGCTCGCCGATCCGGCAGTAGACGACCACGTCGTCGTCCGGCCGCAGCCCGACCTCGGTGAGGTAGATCGCCTCGAGCTCGCCGCGGGGCCGGAACGTGCCGTCCTCGGCGGCCGCGCGGGCCCAGGGCACGCTCCGGGCGCCGGGGATGTGGCCGCCGCGCAGCGCGCCCTCCTGCGGGTAGTCCGGCATGTGCAGCAGCTCGCCGGTGTACTCGCCGGGCGAGCGCACGTCGATCATCGGCTCGCCCAGGTGCGCCGCCACCTGGTCCCGGAAGGCCCGGAACTCCTTGTCGTCGCGCTGCACCTCGGGGTAGTTCGCCGCGGGCGGCTGCGGCACCTCGGTGGTCAGCGGCCGGCCTTCGGCGATCCACTTGGCCCGGCCCCCGTCCAGCAGGCGCACGTCCGGGTGGCCGAACAGCGTGGCGACCCACAGCGCGTAGGCCGCCCACCAGTTGTTGCGGTCGCCGTACAGGACCAGCGTGGTGTCCCGGCTGATCCCCTTCTCCGACATCAGCCGGGCGAAGCCGGCCCCGTTCACGTAGTCGCGGGTCACCGGGTCGTTGAGCTCGGTGTGCCAGTCGAGCTTCACCGCGCCCGGGATGTGACCGGTCTCGTACAGCAGCACGTCCTCGTCGGACTCGGCCACGACCAGGCCGGGGTCGTCGAGGTGCTCGGCCAGCCAGCCGGTCGAGACCAGCATCTCCGGGCGGGCGTACTCGCCGAACTTCGGCGCGGAATCAAACGGCAGTGCCATGATCAGCCCTCCGGGTTCTGTCTGCTCTCCATTGCACCACCAGGTAACGCGGCGGCGGCACTCAGCCTTCCCCGCCCCCGGTCACCTCAGCCGCTGGCTCCCTCGATCAGCACCAGGCTGCCGGTTGACGAGCAGTGCCGGATGGCCATCGCCGCCACGTAGGCCTCGGACTGATACCAGCGCCGGGCGTGATCGGCACTGGGGAATTCGATCATGACGAGCCGGTGCGGCCGCCACTCGCCCTCGAGGATCTCGTGGTCCCCGCCGCGGATGACGAAGCGGCCGCCGAACGGCTCGACCGTCCCCGGGACGAGCGCCACGTAGTCGCGGTAGGCCTCCGGGTCGGTCACGTCGATGTCGCCGATCACGTACGCGGTCATGTTTCCTCCTCGCTGCCGGGCAGGGTGAACTCGCCGCCGAGATGGGCCAGCACCGGATCGGCCGGGTCCGGCTCGCCGCAGGCGGCCATGACCTCCGCCGCGTACGCCTCGGCGTCATCACGGGGCTGGTAGCCGAGGGCCCGGGCCTCGTCCAGCGACACCCAGCCGCCGCGGGTGTTCGCCGACACCCCGAACGCCACCCGGAACCCCGGTCTCGGCACCGACAGGCAGGCCTCGAACAGCCGCCCGGCATCGTCCGGGGACAGCCAGGTGGACAGCGCCCGCACGTTCGCCGGCCGCTCGGCGCAGGTCAGGAGGCGCAGGCAGATCACGTCCAGGCCGTGGCGGCGGTGGTAGAGCGCGCCCAGCGCCTCGCCCGCGGCCTTGGACACCCCGTAGTAGGAGTCCGGCGCGGGGAACGCGTAGTCCGGCACCGGGAACGCCGCCCGGGGGCTGAACCCGACGGCGTGGTTGGACGAGGCGAAGACCACCCGGCCGACGCCGGCCCGGCGGGCCGCCTCGAACACCGCGGCTGTCCCGTCGATGTTGACCTCGAGGATGTCCGGCCAGGGTGCCTCCTGGGGGATCCCGGCGAGATGGATCACCGCGTCCGCGCCAGCGCAGGCCGCTGTCGTAGCGTTTATGTCCGTTATCGAGGCCGTGATCGCCTGCTCCGATGCGCCGGGCGTGATCGCCGCGGTGTCGAGCAGGCGCAGGGTCCGGCCTTCGCGGGCCAGGCGCGGGCGGAGCATCGTCCCGATCTGGCCCGCCGCGCCGGTGACGAGGATGACCGACATGGCAGTCACGGTAGTGCACGGCGCCGGCGCCGCTCGAGTCGCTCAGCGGACGGGCGGCGGGGTCGAGTCGGCGGACGCGGCCAGGTCGCGGTCCCAGTGGCACACCGCGCACGCGTACCGGAACGCCGAGCGGGCGAAGTCCAGCGCCGCGGCCCGCGGGTCCGGCCGGGTGCGGACCTCGTCCCACTCCAGGACGTACTCGCCCAGGGCCCCGTCCCAGCGCGCTCCGGCCAGGGCCGAGTGCCCGAAGCCGTCCGGGGCCGGGTGCGCGTAGGCGTAGAACGCCGCGGTCGGGTGCCGGGGGTCGCCGGGCCACCAGCCGACCGCGACCTCCTCCGCGTTCATCGCGTTACGCATGATGAAGTCGCTGGACGGAGGATCGGCGGGCAGCCCGGAGAAGAGGTTCACGGCCAGGTCGAAGGAGCCCCACCAGGCGTTGACCGGCGTGGACCGGCCCCGGTAGGGGGCCCGGAACGCGGCGAGCACCAGCGCGGCCTGGGTCGCCGCGGCGAAATAGTCGTCCGCCTGCTCACGGTCGTAGCGCGCGTGGTCGTAGTCCTCGTCCAGCGGCACCCGCCAGCCAACCTCCTGCGGGGTCTGGTCGATGTCCACCGGGCCGCCGAACTCGCGCATCGTGTCCAGCACCTCGCGGGTCACCTCGGCGACCGGCCGGTCGGGGGTGAGCGCGATCCGCCGGACCAGGTTGTCGCTGTGCTCGACCACCGCCTCGTGGCTGCGCAGGTCGAGCGCGACCACGATCGCTCCCGACCCGTCCGGCGCGGGCAGCGGGGCCGTCTCCCAGCCCCGCGCGGTCAGCCGCAGCGCGGTGTGCTGCAACTGGGGCTCGGGCGGGGCCAGCCGGACCGCGAGCTTGCCGAGCACCTGGGTGTGGGCGTGCAGCGTGTCGCAGGTGGCGCTCCACCGCTCATAGGACACGTCGGGCCAGTCGGCGGGCATAGCCGAAACGCTATGCGCCGGCTGGCCCCGGGCACAACGCGCCGCGCGGCGAACCTGGTTGGATGGCGGCGTGCGCATCGCGACCTGGAACGTCAACTCGGTGCTGGCCCGGCTGCCCCGGCTGACCGGCTGGCTGGAGCAGGCCGGCCCGGACGTGGTCTGCCTGCAGGAGACCAAGGTCGGCGCGGACGCGTTCCCGGCCGACGCGGTCGCGCCGCTCGGGTACGCGGTGGCCAGCCACGGCGAGGGGCGCTGGAACGGGGTCGCGGTGCTGTCCCGGGTCGGGCTGGAGGACGTCGCGCGCGGCCTGCCCGGCGACCCCGGGTTCGGCGACGAGCACACGCACGAGGCCCGCACGCTCGCCGCCACCTGCGGGCCGGTGCGGGTGCGGTCGGTATACGTGCCGAACGGGCGCACGCCCGACGACCCGCACTACGCCTACAAGCTGCGCTGGCTGGACGCGCTGCGGGCGGCCGTCGCCGGCGACGCGTCGGGCGCGCGGCCGTTCGCGGTGATGGGCGACTTCAACGTCGCCCCGGCCGACGACGATGTGTGGGACCCGGCCGCGTTCGCCGGCTCCACCCACGTCACCCCGGCCGAGCGGGCGGCGCTGGCCGCGCTGCGCGAGACCGGGCTGTCCGACGTGGTGCCGCGGATCGCCAAGGGCCCGCACCCGTTCACGTACTGGGACTACCGGGCCGGGTCGTTCCACAAGGGCATGGGCATGCGGATCGACCTGGTCTACGCCAACGCCGCGCTGGCCGGGGCGGTCACCGACGCCTGGGTCGACCGGGAGGCCCGCAAGGGCAAGGGCCCGAGCGACCACGCCCCGGTGATCGTCGACCTCAGCCTGTGACCGGCGCGGCCGGCCACCAAGCCGCCGGGCGCCACGCCGCCGGCCCGCGGCGGGCGATCCCGTTAGACCAGGATCCGCGCGGGCCCGTTACCAGGATCCGCGCGGGCCCGTTAACCAGGATCCGCGCGGGCGGTCGCGCCGCGGTAGGCGCTGATCTTCTCCCGGAAGGTGGCGCCCCGCCGGGGGTCCGGTTCATACCGGCCGGCGAGGCGCACCAGTCGTGCCGCCTCGGCGAGAGATGCGTAGGTGCCCACGCCGACGCCGGCCAGGAGCGCAGCGCCGCGCGTTCCGGGCTCCCGCTGTTCGGGCACTTCGACGGGGATGCCGGTCAGGTCGGCCTTCAGCTGCATCCACCACGCCGACCGGGTACCGCCGCCGGCGGCCCGGCAGGATGTCACCGGGCAGCCTGCTTGCCGGAGGTCGTCGAGAGCGAAGCTCAGCTCAAAGGCGATCGCTTCCATGGTCGCCTGAACCAGGCCGGCCGGCGTGGTCGCGAGCGTGAGTCCGGTGATGATTCCGCCGTCGCCGCCGGCGGGCGGCGACGGGGGTCTTGTTCCCGATAGGTGCGGAATCACGAGCACGTCGGCGGGCCCCGGCGTCAGCACGCTATCCAGCTGGCCCATCCCGATATGACACAGCGAGGTCATCCAGTTGAGCGCGCTGGTGCCGTTCGGGTTCCGCGCCCAGGCCCCGAGTCCCGGTCCGCTGGGATGCGGGGTCACGGCGAGGCCGAGCCGGACCGCGCGGCCGATGTCGGGGCGGCGGGCGGGAACGACCACTGTCTCCCAGGTTCCGGCGGACAACTGGGCGACCCCGGCTTCGATGGCACCGCAACCGACGGCGGCACAGCACGTGTCCCAGCTGCCGGTGACGAGGGCGCAGTCCCGCGGCAAGCCCATCTCGTCGGCGGCACGCGGGCGCAACGGGCCGAGTGATGCCGCCCAGGGAACGATGTCGGGCAGTATCCGGAGGTCGATTCCCAGTGCCGCGGCGAGGTCGGCTGACCAGCGCCCGGTGGTCATGTCGAACAGCAGGTACCCGCCGGCCAGGGCCGGATCGATGGCAGCGCGCCCGGTGAGCCTGAGCGACGCGAATTCATGCCAGCCCAGGAACCACCTGGCCCGCGCAAAGACCGCCGGTGACGTCTCGCGCCACCACAGGACCCGGTTGACGGGGTCCGACTGATCGGGCAGGTGACCGCACGCGCGGGCCCAGTCCTCGGCGGCCAGCGCCAGGAGATCAGCGGCATCTCGCTGAGCGCGCCGTGCGTCCGCGGTCCGAAGGCACGGCCCGAGCGGTGAGCCATCGGCGCGGGCCGGGAAGCACTCGCGCCCCGAGGCGGAGAAGGCCAGGCCAGCCGGCGGGGACCGGCGCACCCGCGGGGAACTCGTGACCTGGCGCACGGCCTTGATGGTCGCCTGCCACACCGCTTCGGGGTCTGTCTCACACACCCCGTGGCGGTCGTGCCGGGACGGGACGGCCTCTTGCGCCCGGGCAAGCTCGCGTCCTCCTCCGGTATAGGCGGCGGCCTTGACCGAGCTTGATCCCACGTCGACGCCAAGCAGGCTCACGAGCCGATACTACGCGGAAGCGTTGACAAGGGATCACCTAACTGCATACAGTTTTAGCTCAGAAAACCGGACTGTGCCTCCCTAAATGGGTCCATAGTGGTGCGTAGCTTGATCTAATCGCCTCAAGAGTCACTCCGAGCGAAAGATCTGTATGCAGAATTGCCGCCTTGAGCCGTTGGGCTCCCATCGTCCTGGCCGTTTACCTGGCCGTAGGCGCGATACTGCTGCTGTACCTGAAGGCGAGCGGAAAGCAGGAATGGCTGGACAAGGCGGGCCTGGCGATGGCCGAGCCTGGCGATGGCCGAGCCTGACGAGAGCTGAGGTGGTGTCCGGCGGGAATGCAGTGGGGATCCGATGACCAGCGCGGGAGCCAGGCTGGCGAGCCCGCTACCGACTCCGCGGAGCAGGTGACAGGAGCGGGGGAACTATCGACCGAGATCGTCTACGCCCGCCTTCGCGACAGCATCCTGCACGGCGGCTTCGATCCGGGCGTTCCTATCTCGCAGGTGCGGCTGGCGGCGGAGATGGGCGTGTCACGCACCCCGCTCCGGGAGGCGCTGCGGATGCTGCAGCGTGACGGGCTGATTGACTCCGAGCCCAACAGAAAGGTCCGTATCTCGCCGCTCACCATCGCCGAGCTCGAGCAGTTCTACGCGGCCCGGATCCTGGTCGAGTGCCTGACGGCGCGTCTCGCGGCCGCCGCCCTGTCGAGCGCGGGAGTGGCACAGATGCGCCGCCTGCTCCGCGAGATGGCCGCGCTGGCCGGTCAAGACGACTTCGACAGCTGGGACATCCGCCACCGTGCGTTCCACGAACTGCTCAAGAAGCCGGCCGGAGACCGGCTGGCCACGATCGCCAGGGGCCTGTTCGATCACACCGAGCGCTACCGTCGCGTCTACCTCGCAGAACCGCGGGCATGGGCCATGGCGGAGCAGGACCACACGGCCATCTGCGCCGCCTGCGAAGCCGGTGACGCCGCTCAGGCGGGGGTACTCGTGGCGCGCCATCTGGGCCGGACGGCCCTCATGGTGATCGCCATGGCCGAGCCTGAACGTGACCCGGTCCCGGTCCGCGAGGCACTCCGCATGCTCACTGGAGCGGGCCGATGACCGCTCTTCCCGAGCCCACCAGGGTCTCCGACCTACCGACCCCGGCGCTCATCGTTGACCTGGGCGCCTTCGAGGCCAACATCGCTGCCGCCGAGGCCATCGTCCAGGGAACAGGCAAGCGGCTGCGACCTCACGTCAAGACACACAGGACTCCGGGCCTCGCCCTCCGTCAGCTCACTCCGAGCACGCCCGGCGTCACCTGCGCCACGGTGGGCGAGGCCGAGGCCATGGCCGAGGGCGGCATCACCGATGTTTTCGTCGCCAATGAGATCGTGACCGCGGACAAGGCAGAACGCCTGGCCCGGCTGGGGCACAAGGCCCAGGTCGCGGTCGCTGTTGACTCGCAGCGCGGTATTGAGGTGATCGCGGCGGCCGCCCGCCGGGCGGGCGTCACGACAAGCATCCTGGTCGACGTGGACGTCGGACTCGCACGGTGTGGCGTCCGCGACCCGGACGACGCCATAGCCTTGGGCCGTATCATCTCGGGTCTGCCGCAACTCCGCCTGGCCGGCGTCATGAGTTACGAAGGCCGGCTCCGGGCTGGCGCCTCCGACCGCAAGGAGCGGATAGCGCGCGCGTCACAAAAGCTCGGTGCCGTCTGCGACGCCTTCGCCTCGGCCGGGCTCCCCTGCGACGTGGTGTCCTCAGCGGGCACATCCACCATGCTCGAGGCCATCGCCAGTCCGCTGATCACGGAAATCCAGGCGGGTACCTATGCCCTCATGGAAGCCGACCTGGGCGGCCTGGACCTGCCGTTCGTTCGCGCCGCGGCGGTCGCGGGCACGGTGATCAGTAGTTCGGGTCCCCGCATCGTCCTGGACGCCGGCCGGAAGGTCATAGCCTGCGACTACGGACCGCCCAGTCCGCTTTCTGACCACGCCCAGCTGCAGACGATCCATGAGGAGCACAGCGTGCTCCGCTGCGATGGGCCCCGGCCTGAGCTGGGAACGCAGGTGATGCTCAGCCCGCAACATGTCCGGCTCACGTTCAACCTTCATGATCAGGTCTGGCTCACGAGCGGCGACGACATAGTCGGCCGGCTGCCGGTGGCGGCCCGCGGGCGTTCCGCCTAGGCGGCCGCCGCGACCGGCCGCGGCGGTCAGCGCGGGTCGGGCTCGGCCGTCGCGCCGGGCCGGGCCAGGAAGTCGAAGTCGCAGCCCTGGTCGGCCTGGGTGATGTGATCGCTGTAGAGCGCGCCGTAGCCCCGCTGGTACTTCGGCGCCGGCGGGTGCCACCGGGCCCGGCGGCGGGCGAATTCGGCCTCGTCGATCTCCAGGCGCAGCGACCGGGCCGCCACGTCCAGGGTGACCAGGTCGCCGGTGCGCACCAGGGCCAGCGGTCCCCCGGCCTGCGACTCCGGCGAGACGTGCAGCACGCAGGCCCCGTAGCTGGTCCCGCTCATCCGCGCGTCGGAGATCCGCACCATGTCGCGCACCCCGGCGGCCAGCAGGTAGGAAGGGATGGGCAGCATCCCGTACTCGGGCATGCCCGGGCCGCCCAGCGGGCCCGCGCCCCGCAGCACGAGCACCGAGTCCGCGGTGATCTGCAGCGACGGGTCGTCGATGCGCTCGCGGATCTGCTGGTAGCTGTCGAACACGACCGCGCGCCCGGTGTGCTCGAGCAGCCGCGGTTCGGCCGCGATGTGCTTGATCACCGCGCCGCCCGGGGCCAGGTTGCCGCGCAGCACCGCCACGCCGCCCTCGGCGGACAGCGCGCGCTCGGGCGAGCGGATCACGTCGTCGTTATGCACGGCGGCGCCGCTCAGCCCGGCACCGAAGCTCGCGCCGGACACGGTCGGGCGGTCCAGGTGCAGGGCCCCGGGCACCGCGGCCAGCTGGCCGAGCAGCGCGGGCAGGCCGCCGGCGTAGTAGAAGTCCTCCATCAGGTACGACCCGCTGGGCCGGATGTTGGCCAGCACCGGCACGCGCCGGGCGATCGCGTCGAAGTCGTCCAGGGTCAGCGGCACGCCGCAGCGCCCGGCCATCGCGATCAGGTGGATCAGCGCGTTGGTCGAGCCGCCCAGGGCCAGCACGGTGGCGGCCGCGTCCTCGAACGCCTCCCGGGTCAGGATCTGGCCCGGGGTCAGGCCCGCCCAGGCCATCTCGACGATCCGGCGGCCGCTGGCCGAGGCCATCCGGTAGTGCGCGGAGTCGACCGCGGGGATCGAGGCGGCGCCGGGCAGCGTCATGCCCAGCGCCTCGGCCGCCGACGTCATGGTGGACGCGGTGCCCATCGTCATGCAGTGCCCGGGCGAGCGGGCGATGCCGCACTCGAGCTCGGTCAGGTCGCACTCCCCGATCAGCCCCGCCCGGAAGTCGTCCCAGTACTTCCACAGGTCGGTGCCGCTGCCGAGCGGCGCGGCCCGGAAATTGCCGCGCAGCATCGGCCCGGCGGGCACGAAGATCGCCGGGATGCCCGCGCTCGCGGCCCCCATGAGCAGCGCCGGGGTGGTCTTGTCGCAGCCGCCCATCAGCACCGCGCCGTCGACCGGGTAGGAGCGCAGCAGTTCCTCGGCCTCCATCGCCAGCAGGTTGCGGTAGAGCATCGGGGTGGGCTTGCAGAACGTCTCCGACAGCGTGCTGACACCGAACTCGAGCGGGAGCCCGCCCGCCTGCCAGACTCCCTGCTTGACCTGCTGGGCCCGCTCGCGCAGGTGCATGTGGCACGGGTTGATGTCGGCCCAGGTGTTGAGGATCGCAATGACCGGCTTGCCCAGGTGGTCGGCGGCGGCGAAGCCGAGCTGCCGCATCCGCGAGCGGTGGCTGAGCGCGCGCATCCCGGCCTGGCCGGCCGGCTCGTCCCCGCCGAACCAGCGGTAACTGCGCAGCTGCTGCGGGGTCTGGCCGGTCCCGGTCACGAGGCTGCGCCCGCCCGGTCAGTGTCCCAGGCGGCCAGGATCGCCGCCACCCGGGCCCGGGCCGGCCCGGGCAGGAGCCGGCCGGCGGGCGCACCGCCCGGCCGCACACCCCGAGCTGCGCCAGTGCCTCCTTGACCACGCTCACGTTGTCGGCCGAGGAGTCGGCGCCGCGCAGTTCCTCGAACGGCCTGATCGCGTCCCAGGTGGTCATCGCCGCGGTGATGTCGCCCCGGCGCAGCGCGGCCAGCATGGCCAGCGGAATCGCCGGGGCCACGTTGACCAGGCCCGAGGTGAATCCCTGGGCCCCCACCGCCCACAGGCCCGGCGCGGTCAGCTCGGCCAGGCCCGCCAGCCAGGTGAACCCCGGGCCGCGGGCATCCCGGGCGGCGGCGGCGAACAGGACCGGGTCGCGCACCCCGTACTTGACGCCGATCACGTTCGGGCAGCTTTCCCCCAGCCGGGCGATCAGCGGGCCGTCGATCCTGGTATCCCGGATGTACAGCACGACCCCGGTGTCCGGGACCGCCCGCGCCACGGCCTGGTGGTAGGCCAGCCAGCCCTCGGCCGACAGGTAGGGATGCACCGGCTGGTGGATCATCACCATGCGCGCGCCCGCGTCGGCGGCGTGCCGGGCCGCCCCGATCGCGGTGGCGGTGTCCAGGCCGACGCCGGCCAGGACCTCGGCGCTCCCCCCGGCCGCCTTGATCGCCGACTCGGTCACCCGCCGCGCCTCGTCCGGGGTGAGCGTGTAGAACTCGCCGGTGTTGCCGTTCGGGGTGATGACCGTGACCCCGCCGTCGACCAGGCGCCGGATCACCCGCGCGTGGGCGTCCCCGTCGATGTCGCCGGCGTCGTCGAACGGGGTGACCGGGATCGCGACCACCGTCGCGAGGGCGCTGCGCAGGCCGGCGGTGACGGGGTCAAGGCTCACTGATGGTCTCCGGTGGGTTCTCGGGCGGGTTCTACGCCGCGGCCGAGACCAGCGCGGTCTGGTCCCGCAGGTCGTCCAGGGCCCTCACCAGCAGGCTGTTGCCGCAGTCCAGGTCAGCCTATGGCCGGGCCGTGGCTCACCGGCCAGGATCGCGTGCTTGATCGCGTCGAGCACAGCCGCGGTCCGCAGCGGGATCGTGCCGGCCGACCCGGTGAGGAGCGCTCCGGTCGCCCGCATTCGTACATCGTATGTGATATACGAACCATCCGGCTTGTCAGGCCAGACATGCTTCTGTGGCCGCACGTCCGAGGTCTGGAGATATGGGGGCTCTCGCTCGTATGATCCAGCCATGGCACCTCGCATCCTGCGCAGACGCCAGCGTGAACGGAAAAGCAGTGATGAAGTTCACATTCCTGGCCAGAGCGCCCCGGCCGCGGCCGACCCGGCGGCATCATTAGCAAGCGGCCGGGACGATCCGTCCGTGGTGACGCACCGGAGCCCGTCCGGCGAGGACATGGAGCTGCCATGCTGCGGCCGGCCGCTGTCGGAGGTGGTGGGCGCCCACCGGATCACCACCGATCCCGCCCAGGTCACCTGCCGCGGCTGAGCTGACGGCTCAGGAGTCGAACCCGAGGCCCAGCCGGTCCAGCAGGCGCAGCCAGAGGTCCCGGCGGCCCTCGTTGCGGTCCGCCCGCGCCAGCGACGCGCGGGTCATCTGGATGACCGCGGACCTGACCGGCTCGGGCGGGAACGGCAGCGGCTTGCTGCGCACCATCCGCAGGCTGGTCCGCTCGGTCGGCCTGCCGTCGAGCAGGTCCAGGATCACGTTCGCGCCGAACCGGCTGGCGCCGACGCCGAGGCCGGTGTACCCGGCCGCGTAGCCGAGCCGGCCGCCGTAGGCGGTGCCGTAGAACGCGCACCTCCAGGATCACGACGTCGGCCGACGGGTCGCGCTCCTTGGCCAGCAGCGCGGCCCACAGGCCGGTGAACCCGCCCCCGACCACCGCGAGCCCGGCCCCGGTGCCGCCGGTCAGCGCGGGCCGGGCCGGGGGCGCGTCCGGCCGGTCGAGCCAGTACGGCACCGGCCGGCACCCAGCGAGCGCAGCTTCCGCCCGCGCGGCCCGGGCCAGGTCCCGGCCGGAGGGCCGGCGTGATTCACGGCTCTCTCCCTAAACAATTGAATCAGTAGCCAAACTAACCCGCCCCCTGCGGATTCAGTTGACAGGGGCGGCGAACGTGGCAGGATTGCCATGCGGAGGAGGCAATCTTATGGCGCATTCGCCAGAGGCCCCCCTGGCCCCGGGCGGTCGGCGGCGCGGCAACGGCGGCGGGCTGCCTCGCGCTAACGGAGCCGGGTCCGCGCGCCTCCTTCTCGACGATATCTCCAAGGAGATCATCGAGCAGCTGCAGCAGGACGGCCGGCGGTCGTACGCGGCCATCGGCAAGGCGGTCGGACTGTCCGAGGCCGCGGTGCGGCAGCGGGTCCAGCGGCTGCTCGAGGCCGGGGCGATGCAGATCGTCGCCGTGACCGATCCGATGACGCTGGGGTTCCGCCGCCAGACCATGATCGGGGTCAGGTGCAGCGGGGAGCTCGAGCAGGTCGCCGGCCAGCTGGCGGCCATGCCCGAGATCGACTACGTGGTGATCACCGCCGGCTCCTTCGACGTGCTGATCGAGGTCGTCTGCGAGGACGACGAGCAGCTGCTCGAGATCCTCAGCCGGGTGCGCGCGCTCGCGGGCGTGACCACCACCGAGACGTTCGTGTACCTGAAGCTCTGCAAGCAGACCTACAGCTGGGGGACCAGATGACCACCTCTCCGGGCCAGCACGACCACGCCGCGCAGCAGGCCGCGGCCAAGCGGAATCTGTGGATGCACTTCACGCGCATGTCCTCCTACGCCGACAGCGACGTGCCCGTGATCGTCCGGGGTTCCGGCCAGTACGTCTTCGACCAGCATGGCAAGCGCTACCTGGACGGGCTGGCCGGCCTGTTCGTCAGCCAGATCGGGCACGGCCGCAAGGAGGTGGCCGAGGCCGCCGCCCGGCAGGGCAGCGAGCTGGCCTACTTCCCGCTGTGGTCCTACGCGAACCCCCGCGCGATCGAGCTGGCGCAGCGGCTCGCCGATCTGGCTCCGGGCGACCTCAACCGGGTGTTCTTCACCACCAGCGGCTCGGAGGCGGTCGAGTCGGCCTGGAAGCTGGCCAAGCAGTACTTCAAGACCAAGGGCGAGTACACCCGGTACAAGGTGCTCAGCCGCGAGATCGCCTACCACGGCACCTCGATGGGCGCGCTGGCCATCACCGCCCTGCCCGCGATCAAGGAGCCGTTCGAGCCGCTGCCGCCGGGCGGGGTGCGCGTGCCCAACACGAACTTCTACCGGGCGCCCGGGTTCGTCGCCGACGACCTGACCGCGTTCGGCATCTGGGCGGCCGACGAGATCGACCGCGCGATCGTGCGTGAAGGCCCCGAGTCGGTCGCGGCGGTGTTCCTCGAGCCGGTGCAGAACTCCGGCGGCTGCTTCCCGCCGCCGCCCGGCTACTTCCAGCGGGTGCGCGAGATCTGCGACCGCCACGGCGTGCTGCTGGTCTCCGACGAGGTGATCTGCGCGTTCGGACGGCTCGGCTACTACTTCGGCTCCGAGCGGTACGGCTACCAGCCCGACATCATCACGTTCGCCAAGGGCGTCACGTCCGGTTACGCCCCGATGGGCGGCATGCTGGTCAGCGACCGGCTGATGGAGCCGTTCGCCGACGGCGCCGCGACGTTCCTGCACGGGGTCACGTTCGCCGGCCACCCGGTGTCCTGCGCGGTCGCCCTGGCCAACCTGGACGTGTTCGAGAAGGAGGACCTGCTCGGCAACGTGCGGGCCAACGCGGCGGGGTTCCGGGCCACCTTGGAGAAGCTCAGCGACCTGCCGATCGTCGGCGACGTCCGCGGCGACGGCTACTTCTACGGGATCGAGCTGGTCAAGGACAAGGCCACCCGCGAGACGTTCACCGACGACGAGTCCGAGCGGCTGCTGCGGGGCTTCCTCTCCCCCGCCTTGTTCAACGCCGGCCTGATCTGCCGGGCCGATGACCGGGGCGACCCGGTCATCCAGCTGTCGCCGCCGCTGACCTGTACCCAGGAACACTTCGACGAGATGGAGCAGATCCTGCGCAGCGTCCTGACTCGGGCTTGGTCGAGGCTCTGACCTGCTGGATCACAATTCCCGTCGGCTGGCCGCAGAAGTTATGCATTTGTTATCGCCTGCCGGTGGCCTGACGGGCGCCTCAGACGTGTCTTATATGACGGCGGCACACTCTGCGCCATCACCCGACGGACACGGGAGGGGCACGATGTCCAGCAATAGCCCGGACTGGAGCGCACTGGCCAGCCACAACGAGCGCGTCGTGGCGCATGCCCGCGCCGACGACCGGTCCGCAGCCACGGCTGCCCTCCCGGCCCCGCCCGGGCGTCAGGGCGCGGCTTCGGCTGCGGAAGCGCGCGACGCGGACAGGTACTGCCGCACCCGCCTGACCGCTTCTCCCGCCGGCACCCGCTCCTTCTCGCCGGTGCGGCGGCTGGTGATCTCGACCATGCCCTCGGCGAGGTCACGGGTGCCCACGCTGACCCGGCAGGGGATCCCGGTCAGCTCCGCGTCCCGGAACTTCACGCCGGGCCGCTCGTCCCGGTCGTCGATCAGGGTGTCCACTCCCTCGGCCTGCAGCCCGGCGTAGATCGCCTCGGCCGTGGCCATCACGTCCTCGTCCTTGGCCGACAGCGCCAGCACGGTCACCTCGGCCGGCGCCACCGCGATCGGCCACACCAGCCCGGCGTCGTCGTGGTGCACCTCGGCGATGATGGCCATGGCCCGTTCCACGCCGATGCCGTAGCAGCCCATGATCGGGGTGATGCTCGCCCCGTCCGGGCCGAGCACGGAGACCCCGAGCGCGGTGGTGTACTTGCGGCCGAGCTTGAAGATGTGCCCGGCCTCGATCGCCCGGATGATCTCGAGCACGCCGCCGCACCGCGGGCACGGCTCGCCCGCGGACACCTCGCGCAGGTCGGCCCAGCGGCCGACCGCGATGTCCCGGTCGACGTCCACGCCGGTCAGGTGCACGCCGTCCTCGTTCGCGCCGGTGGTCATGTTCCGCCGGCCGCGCAGCGCGAGGTCGGCGATGACGGGCAGGTCGCGCACGCCGACCGCGCCCAGGCTGCCCGGCGACGCGCCGAGCGCCTCCCGGATCTCGTCCGCCTGGGCCGGCCGGACGCTGCCCGTGCCGGTGGCGTCGGCCAGCTTCTGCTCGGCCAGCGGGTGGTCGCCGCGC
The DNA here is from genome assembly GCA_963749145.1 of uncultured Actinomycetota bacterium. GTDB lineage: Bacteria > Actinomycetota > Actinomycetes > Streptosporangiales > Streptosporangiaceae > JASHPR01. The sequence continues at coordinate 1,560,682 of CAVVLN010000001.1, forward strand.
AGCAGCACCAGCGCGGGCTCGCCGTTGATGACGTACACCAGCGTCTTGATCTGCCGGTCGGCCGGCTTGCCGTACCGCGTGGCCAGGTCCTCGATCGTGCGCACCCCCGGGGTGGGCAGCCGCTCGGGCGCGGCCGGTCCCGGCTCGTCCTCGACCGGCGGCAGCGCCGAGGTCGCCTTCTCCAGGTTGGCCGCGTAGTCCCCGTCGCTGCAGCGCGCGACGAGATCCTCGCCGGCCTCGGCCGGGCACATGAACTCGATCGAGTCGCTGCCGCCCATGTTCCCGCTGGAGGCCTCGACCGCGATCGCGGGGATGCCGAGCCGGGCGAAGATCCGCTCGTACGCGCCCCGGTGCGCCTGGAACGAGACGTCCAGGCCCGCCTCGTCCACGTCGAAGCTGTAGGAGTCCTTCATCGTGAACTCCCGCACCCGCAGCAGCCCGCTCCTGGGCCGCGGCTCGTCCCGGAACTTGGTCTGGAACTGGTACCAGAACTGCGGCAGCTGCCGGTAAGACGACAGCTCGACCGCGAGGCTGGTGAAGATCTCCTCGTGGGTCATGCCCAGGACGACCTCGGCGCCCTTGCGGTCGGTGAGCCGGAACATCTCCTCGCCCATGACCGCCAGGCGCCCGCTCTTCTCCCAGATCCAGGCCGGCTGCATGCACGGCAGCAGGAACTCCTGCGCGCCGATCCGGTTCATTTCCTCCCGGATCACGTTGATGATCTTGGTCCGGACCCGCACCCCGAGCGGCAGCAGGCTGTAGTGGCCGGCCATGAGCTGGCGGATGAAGCCGGCCCGCAGCAGCAGCCGGTGGCTGGCCGCGTCGGCCTCCGCGGGATCCTCGCGCAGGGTGGGAATGTGGAGCTGTGACCAGCGCATGCCTGTTAGCGTCCCTCGCCGTGTCGGAAAGCTTGCTGTCGGAAACTTAACGGTGTCGGGCAGAACATACCTGGTCCCCCCGCCGTTCCCCATCGATTTCGGCCCCGGGGCGCCGACGGCCGGCCGGTCAGGCGTCCGGCGGCTGGTAGTCGGCGTTCCGGTCGATGGCCAGGTACATCTGCATGCCGACCGGGCGGCGCTGCTCCTCGGCCAGGTGGCCGAGCAGGCCGGCGGTCCTGGCCAGCAGCGCGAACCCGCGCAGCAGGCCGGGCGGCAGGCCGAGGTCGGCCAGCGCGGCCCCCGAGGTACCTGCCCCGTTCAGCGGCAGCGTGCGGCCGAGCACCTGGGGATGAACCCGGCCCACGGCCTCGAACAGGCGCAGGTGCGGGCCGCGCAGCCCCTCTTCCTCGGCGATCTTGATCAGGACCGGCGTGCGCGGGTCGGTGACCTTGTGCACGGGATGGCCGAGCCCGGGAACCAGCCGCCGCTCGGCCCGGGCCCGCTGCACCGCGGCCAGGGCCAGCGCGTCGAAGCCGGCGTCGTCAGCGGGCAGCTCTCCCCCGCCCGGCACGGCGGCCAGCGCCTCGGCCAGGAACCGGCCGGTGTCCTCGGTCACGCCGAGGAACCGGGAGCCGCCGCCGAGCAGGCCCGCGGCCAGCGCGCCCTGCACCGAGTCCGGCGCGCTGAGGTAGGTCAGCCGGGCCGCGATCGCGGTCGGGGTGAAACCGTGGTCGGCCAGCGCCACGAGCACCGCCTCGAACACCCGGACCTGCGGCGGGGTCGGCCGCCGCTGCGTGACCAGCCACAGCGCCAACTCGCCGAACGAGACCTGGCCCATCAGGTCGGCGGCGAGGTCCTGCCCGAGCAGGCTGATGCTGTCCGCGTCCGAGACGCCGATCGAGGTGGGGAAACGCGGGACTGGCTCAGTCACGGGCTGGTCTCCTCCTCGGGGCGGATCTCCAGGTCCGGGCGGCGGCCGGCCGCCGGGGCGGCGAGCCAGGCCCGGATCTGCTCGCCGTGCTCGTCGAGCCCGGGCGGGGGCAGCGCGTACCGCGGCGCGGTGGCCGAGAACGTCAGCGGGTGCCGGATCGTCGGCACCGCGGCCTCGCCCTGGCCGGCCAGCACCACCGGGTCCAGGCCGATCTCCTCGGCGAACTTGATGCCGCCGTCCACCGTGTTGATCGGGCCGCACGGCACGCCCGCCGCGGTCAGCTCGCGGAACCACTCGGCCGCCGGGCGGGCCTTGAGCTGCTTGACCAGCAGCGGGCGCAGTTCCTCCCGGTTCGCGGTCCGGCCCGCGTTGCTGGCGAAGCGCGGGTCGTCGGCCACCTCGGGCGCGCCGAGCACGTCGCACAGCTTGCGGAACTGGACGTCGTTGCCGGCGGTGACGATCAGGTCGCCGGCCCCGGTCGGCAGCGGCTCGTAGGGGAACAGGCTGGGATGGGAGTTGCCCATCCGGAACGGGACCACCCCGCCCGCGGCGTACGCGCTGGTCTGGTTGACCATCCCGGACAGGGCCGAGGACAGCAGGCTGGCCTGCACGTGCTGACCCTGCCCGGTGCGGGCGCGGTGGTGCAGCGCGGCCAGGATGCCGATCGCCGTGTGCAGGCCGGCGATGACGTCGAAGGCGGAGATCCCGGCCCGGTACGGCGGGCCGTCCGGGTCGCCGGTCAGGCTCATCAGCCCGGACATGGCCTGCACCACGAGGTCATAGCCGGGCAGGTCCTTGCCGCCTCCGGTGCCGAACCCGGTGATGGAGGCGTAGATGATCGCCGGGTTGGCCGCGCTCACCGTCGGGTAGTCCAGGCCGAACCGGCGCAGCCCGCCCGGCTTGAAGTTCTCCACCATGATGTCCGCGCGGCGGGCGAGCTCGGCGGCGGCCGGCCGATCGGTCTCGCTGGCGAGGTCGAGCGCGACGGACCGCTTGTTCCGGTTGATCGCCAGGTAGTAGGTGGACACCCCGTCGCGCTCCGGCGGAACCCAGCGCCGGGTGTCGTCGCCGCCCGGGCTCTCGACCTTGATCACGTCCGCGCCCAGGTCGGCCAGCAGCATGGTGCAGTAGGGACCGGCGAGGACACGGGAGAAGTCGGCGACAAGCAGCCCGGACAGCGGCCCGCCGGGCTCAGCTTCCGAGGACCCCCGGGCCACCACCGCTCCAGTGTAGCCGGGCCGCCGGTCCGGGCTGCTCACGGGCTGGCCGGCCCGGGCCCGGTTTGGCCCGGGCACCACCGGGAACTGATCACTCATGCCCACGGAGGGGTCCGCTCGCCGGGTACTTTCCGTCCGGCTGGCCGTTTCCGGGATCTTCGACCTGACCGGCGTGCCGGTATTCCGGGTCGTTGGCCCGGAACTGCCCGAACCCCCGCCTGCGGGCTCGCGGCCCGACCCGTTCCGGGCGGCCCTGGACATGATCATGGCGGCGCACCGTGAGGTGGTCGTGCATACCCGCGACAAGGGCGGTGTGACCTTACCCGCGTGACTGACGGCGATCGCGTCAACGGGCCCGGGCGGGCGCCCCCCGACCCCCTGGCCGTGTTCCCGCAGCCGCCGGTCCGGGCCGAGGCGCTGCCCGTCGAGCAGGCCATCATGCTGCGCGAGCAGGCACCGGAACTGTACGACCTGTGGCTCAAGATCGCCCAGGAGAAGGCCGCGACCGCGAACTACGTCGACCGGGCCCCGTACGAGGTGCCCGAGCGGCTGGCCCAGAGCGGGCGGCCCCGGGCCCTCGGCGCGCTCATCGTGGTGCTGTCGTTCTGCGGTTACCTGGCCTGGCTCGGCGGGCCCGGCCCGTACATCGGCGGCCTGATCGCGATCTTCGACCTGGCCGCGATGCTCGGCATCTTCTTCGGCCTGCGGCCGGACCGCCTGGGCGATCCGCGCCGCCCCCGGCGCAAGCCGTTAAGGACCTGAATTGCCGGGCTCAAAGAGCGCGTCCTGTTCGAGTGCGCAAAAGTGCAGAGCCACATCCGGCGCCCCAGCCGCCCAGCCGGTCAGGACTGGATGAAGGCCAGCAGGTCAGCGTTGATCGTCGGGGCCTGGGTGGTCGGCATGCCGTGCGGGAATCCGTGGTAGGTCTTCAGCGTCCCGTTCTGCACCAGCTTCGCGGACAGTGGCCCGGAGTCGGCGTAGGGAACGATCTGGTCGTCGTCGCCGTGCATCACCAGGACCGGCACCGTGATCTTCTTGAGGTCCTCGGTGAAATCGGTCTGGGAGAAGGCGACGATGCCGTCGTAATGCGCCTTCGCCCCGCCCATCATCCCCTGCCGCCACCAGTTCTCGATGATCGCCTCGGAGGGTTCCACGCCGGGCCGGTTGAAGCCGTAGAACGGGCCCGACGGCAGGGCCCGGTAAAACACCGACCGGTTGGCGGCCAGCTGGGCCTGCAGATCGTCGAAGACGCTCTTGGGCAGGCCGCCCGGGTTGGCGTCGGTCTGCACCATCAGCGGCGGCACCGAACTGATCAGCACCGCTTTCGCCACCCGGGTCTCACCGTGCCGGGCGATGTAGCGCACGACCTCGCCGCCGCCGGTGGAGTGCCCGACATGCACGGCGTCGCGCAGATCCAGATGCGCGGTCACCGCGGCCAGGTCGTCGGCGTAGTGGTCCATGTCGTGACCGTCGCTGGTCTGCGCGGAGCGGCCGTGCCCGCGCCGGTCGTGGGCGATGACGCGGTAGCCGTGCTGGAGGAAGAACAGCATCTGGGTGTCCCAGTCATCGGCCGACAGCGGCCAGCCGTGACTGAAGACGATCGGCTGGCCCGACCCCCAGTCCTTGTAGAAGATCTCCGTGCCATCGGTCGTCGTGATCGTGCCCACCCGCTTGCCTCCCTTGGTCCAGGCGCTGACGCCGGAACGTCCGCGCTGACCGGACAACCGTCTTACGACGCTCCCATAAGAAGTACCGCGCTGACCCGTTACGCGCCAGGAGCCACCGCCTATCAGGCAAACGACGGCTTCTATCGCACCCGGAACGGCAGCGGTCGCGCACCGCCGCGATCGCCTTCCCGGCCCACGTGCCGTGCGGGAACATCGTGTCCAAGGCGTTGACGAACGCCCAGGCGGCGGCCCGGCGGCTCGGTCACGGTCAGGCGGGCCCGCTCGGCGTGGCGCGCCGGGGGACCGGCGGTCCGTAGCGGTGGCGGAAGAGCAGGTACGCCGGCGGCCCGGCGAGCAGGGGAAGCCAGTAGGAGGCGACCCGGTAGGCGAGGGTGGCCAGGAAGGCGTAGCCGGGATGAACGCCGGCCAGGACCAGCAGCCCGCTGAGGCTGGCCTCCACGACGCCCAGCCCGCCCGGGGTGAGCGGGAACAGCGCGATGATGCCGGCGCCGGCGTAGGCCAGCAGCACGAGGGAGGGCCGCGGGTCGGCCCCGGTGGCGCGCAGGGCGGCCAGCAGGCAGCCGTAGTCGAAGCCGAGGCGGCCGGCGGTCAGCAAGACCGCCTGCCACCATTTGCTGTCCAGCACCGCCCGGATCGTGTCACGTTCGGCTAGCAGTCGCTGGTCCAGACCGGTTAGCGGCGGGCGGCGGCCGCGGGTGATTCGATTGCGCAGGCTTTGCGCCGCGCGGCCGAGTGCGGCCAGCGGCCGCTCAGTGCGCAGGATGATGACGCCGAAGATCGCGTACAGGACGAACCCGGCGATGCCGATCAGGGCGGTGTGGATGAGCCCGGGGCTGGCCGGCGCGCCGACCGCGATGGCGGGCAGGGCGAGGACGGGCAGGGCCAGCAGGCCGCCGACGCCGAGCAACGAGAACGCGGTCAGGCCGCCGACGGCGGTATCGGTGTCGAATCCCGCGGTGGCGAGCATGCTGAACTGGGCGGCGGCGCCTGCGGCGTCGCCGCCGGGCAGGCTGTCGGTGACCGCGTTGCCGGCCAGCCCGGCGGTGACCACGGCGAACCAGTCGCGGGTGCGCAGCGCCAGCCGCTGCAGGGCGAAGTTGCAGGTGAACGAAGCCAGCTCGGCGGCCAGCGCCACCGTGAACCAGATCGCGTTCAGCGTGGACAGCCGCGGCCAGGCGCCCAGCACGGCGATGAGCTTGGGCAGCACCAGGTAGATGGCCGCGCCCGCCACCACGACGACCAGGGCCCGCTTGACAACGGTTTTCCAGGTCAGCGGATGCGCCTGCGCGGCGTCGATCGCGGCGGCCTTCGCCGCCACCGGGCCGGGCTTCGCGGCGCCGCCCGACCCACCGCCCGGGGGCTGAAGATGCTCGCGAGCCGTCACGTCATACATCATCCTGGTACGTCCGCTGCTGTTCCGGCCGGGCCCGCCTACGCAAACTCGGGCCGCGCCGCGATGACTGCCTTCAAGCCGCTGGTGCCGGCTCGTGCGGCGGCCGGCCGATCACAAAGAGGCTCCAGCGGAAGGTAGCCGGGGCCGTGCTCCGGTCGTGACGGGCTCCGGTTGCCCGCCGGGCAGGGCCGACCGGAGTGTGCGGGGCGGAGTACGCAGGGCAAGGGCGACGATGAACGGCCACGTGATCTGGATCGAGGAGGTCAGGCGCTCGGCCAGGCCCACGACGCTGCCGCCCTGGGTTTCGATGACGAGCCAGCCGAGCAGGACAATGGAGACGGCGGTCACGGTGGCAGCGCCGCGGATGCTCAGGATCAGCGGCTGCGGCGATGCGCGCCGGCCGGTGAAGGCGGGCCAGACCGCGATGGTGACCTCGCCCAGCGAAGTCCAGGCGAGGTGCTGCGGAGTCGAGCCGGCAACGGGTTCGGGGGATGCGGCGATGCCGAAGCTGGACAGACCCGCGACGAGCAGCAGGATGCGTGCGGGCAGCCGGACCCCGGTCAGGCCCGCGGCGGTCACGAGGTAACAGCCGCCGACCAGCAACAGGGCGCTGGTCATGATCCACCGGTCGGTTCCGGCGTGGCCCGCCAGCACGCTGACCGTCTTGCTGATCGGGCTGTAGGAGGCCGGCTGGAACGCGTCCCCGACCAGCCAGCCCCCGGTGAGCAAGACTGGCAACAGGCCGGCCGAGACAACCGCCCACCCGGGAACCGGCCCGCTGGAGCGCACCAGCTGCGCTGCCGAGCTCACCAGCCGGCGCGCATGCCGTTTGGCAGACCCGGCGGGAAGCTCCGCCGACCTGCCGAGCTGAGCCCTCCTCGCCACGGTCATCGGGCTGATCCCCACAGCCGCGCGGTGACCACCACCGGGAAATCGGAGTCCGGCGCGACCGGGCGCCAGCGGCTGAGTTCCCCAAGGTTCTCTAGGTCACCACGCAAGAGGAGCGTGCAGGCCAGTCCATCACGGACTGCCTCGACCTTCAGAGCATGCACGTGCAAGGGCTTCTCAATCGGATCGCAGGGTCTGGACGACACCAACTGAGGTCAGCTGCTGCTTGCAGCGTATAGCCGCGCGTCACAATCGTCGAGGAGCTAGATCGCGATGGCAGCCTCCCGAGGGTTGCGCGGACCGAAATCACGGGCCGCACCCCCGAGCCGGCCGGGGGCGCGGTCCCTGCGAGCCCGGCTAGCCGATGTAGCGGGCCACCGCCACGTCTGTCTGGCCGGTGCTGTTGTCTTCCGACGACCCGGCGGCGACGATGTCGCCGTTGGGCTGGATGACCAGTGCTCCGATCCCGTCGTCACCCTGGATGTCGGTGGTGACGGTGCCTGAGTTCCCGAAGGTCGTGTCGAGGCTCCCGTTGGTGTTGACCCGGGCCAGGCCGAAGACGCTGGTGGCGAGGTAGTGCGATCCGCCCACCACCGCCTGGCCGTTCGGCTGGACGGCTACCGCGCTCGCGCCGTCTTCCCCGGAGGTGCCGGTGTAGTGGAATTCCGGGCTGGCCGCAGCGAGGGTGCCGCCGGCGTTGAAGTACTTCACCTGAACCTCGTCGTCATGCTTGCCAACGCCGACCGTCTGGCCGATCACGTACTGGCCGCTGGGCAGGAACGCGGCAGCGCCTCCGGTGGAGCTAGCGGTGATGGCGGCGGGCGTGACGGTGGAATCGATCTGGCCTGCCGAGGTCAGCTCGGCATCCGCCGGAAGCACCCAGATGTCCCCGGAAGCGTCCAGGCCGATCGCACTGATGTTGTTGCCCACGCTGGTCGACAGCACCTGCCCGCCGCTGCCGAACGCGGAGTCCAGGCTGCCGTTGGCGTTGAACAGCGCGAGCGCACCGTCGTACGGGGCGGCCTTGTTCTGGCCCTGCCTGGCGACGCCGCCGACGAGGATCCCCCCGCCGGGCTGCACGAGCACCGAGTCGGCCAGTTCCATGGCGCCCTGCAGCGGGTCGGCGAAGAATTCGGTGGTGGCCAGGCCGCCGGTGCCGAAGGTCGAGTCGAGAGTGCCGTTCGCGTTAAATCTGGCGATGGCGAAGTCGGTGATCTCCCCGCCGACGCCATCCGGTTTCGTGGTGTTGCCGACCCAGATGATCTTGCCGTTGGGCTGGATGGCCACGCCGGACGGGCCGAGGCCCAGGTCATCGAACCCGGTTGACGCGACGCCGTCGGTGCCGAACGTCGGGTCCAGGGTCCCGTTCGGCTGGAAGCGCACCAGACCGTACTGGTCAGCGACAGCCGGTACCGGCGGGCCAGCGGCCCGGCGGCGGGGTCATCGACCTCCAGCAGCCCGCTGGCGGCATGATGCTCCAGCCATTCCTGCCGGCCCTGGCGGGCGGCGCGGGCCTGCGGATAGCCCCGGACGGCCGCTGGGCCTGCCGGGTCCTGTTCGCGGCCGCGGCGGCCGGGACGGCAGTGGCGATCGCGGTGGTCGCGGCCATGGCGATGACCGGGGACCCGGCGTCACCCGCGGCGCCGCCGGGCGCGCTGGCGCCCGCGCCGGCCCCCGCGCCCAGCCCCTCGCCGTCCCCGACGCCGAGACCGTCCGGGTCCTCCGGGTCCTCCGGGTCCTCCGGGTCCTCCGGCGGCTGCGTGAGCCTGCTCGGCGTCACGATCTGCCTGTAGCGCCCCCGGGGTCGTCGACCAGGTCGATGACGTGGTTCACCCCCGCCGTGCCCCGGCGCAGCCGCCAGAACAGGGCGGCCACGTACCAGAGCAGCGCCAGGCCGATGCCGTAGCCGACCAGCTTGTCGGCGGCGTGGAACGGCGCGGGCACGGCCAGCACGAACATGATCAGCACGGTGTAGACGAGCACGAAGCCGATCACCGGCCAGGCCCACCGCCCCAGCGAGAACAGGCCCGGGACGCTGTCCAGGGTACGCCGCTTGTAGGCATAGCCGACCGTGATCAGGAAGTAGATGATGTACGGGATGATCGCGGTCGCCCCGACCAGAGTCGCGAACGAGCTGGGCTGGAAGTACCCGTAGATCATGACCCCGACGTCGACGACCGCGAACACCAGCAGCGCGATGATCGGCGTCTGCGTGCGCGGGTTGATCTTCCGCAGGATGCCGGAGAACGGGAGCATGTTGTCCCGCGACATCGAGTAGGCCAGCCGCGCCTGCGCGCCCGCCCCGACCACGAGGATCGCGAACATCGAGAAGATGACGAACGCCACGAACACCTTGACCAGCCAGGACGGCAGCCAGTAGCCCGCGATCGCCAGCAGCGGCAGCGGTGCTGCCTCCACCGTCTTGATGTTCGGGATCGCCAGGGTGAAGCCGATCAGCGCGACCATGCCGAGGACCGCCGATCCGGCCACGGCCCAGAGCACCCCGCGCGGCACGCTGCGCCGCGGGTTGACCGCGTCCTCGGACATGTCGGCGGCCAGCTCGAACCCGACCAGGGTGAACGCGCCGATCAGGCCGGCCAGCGCGAACGCGTAGATCGTCGGGTTGTGATACACCGACGTGGTGTTGCCCAGGATGCCCGCGCCGTAGGGCGAGGGCTTGGCCTTCACCCCCCACAGCACCAGCAGCAGCACGCCGAACACGACGGTCCCGATGATCTCGGTGAACACCGCGACGTTGTTGACCCGCGCGGCGACCTGGATGCTGATGATGTTGATCACCACCGGCAGCAGCATCAGGATGATCGCCACCGTGAGCACGAGGTGCGGGCTCGGGTTGCTGACGTTGAACTCGCTGAGCAGCAGCGGCGCGGCGACGCCCAGCATGATCGCGCCGCCGCCGACCGCCATGTACAGCAGCCCGGCGAAGCCGACGAACCAGCCGTAGGTCGGGTTCACCAGCCGCGCGCTCCACTGGTAGGCGTAGCCGGCCAGCGGGATGCGGGTGCCGAGCTCGGCGACCACCAGCGCGATCATCAGGTTCCCGACCCCGACGATGGGCCAGGTCCAGATCGACGCCGGGCCCCAGTACGACAGGCCGAAGCCGTAATTGAGGAAGATCCCGGTGGTGATCGAGATGATCGAGAACGCGATCGCGAACATCGAGAAGAAGCGCAGCGAGCGCCGGAGTTCCGGCTTGTAGCCGGCCCGCTCCAGGATCGCCCGCTCCAGGACGGCCTCTTGCGCGTCGCCCGCGGTCCCGGCCACGGCCGTGCCGTGGGCGGCCGGGCCGGGGGCCGGACGGGCGGGTTCTGCGTTACTGGACATGCGGCCCCTCCTTTTTCACGGTGGCGAACGCCTCGTCGGTGGCGGCGAGCGCGGTCGCGACGTCCTCGCTGGTCATGGCCGCGGACACGAACCAGTTGTGCCGCGGGTGGATGAACACGCCCCGCCGGACCGTCTCGGCCGCGAACCTGCTGACCAGGGCGTGGCCGCGGTCACCGCGGAAGGTGAGATACGGCATCTGCGCCGGCCCGGTGTAGTTGACCTCGAACCCCCACGCCGCGGCCTGGCCCAGGATGCCGTCCCGGAGCGCGGCCCCGGACCGCTGCATCGCCGCGATCGCGTCCTCGGCGCGCAGCGCCCGGATGGTCGCGACCGCGGCCGCCATCGCGGCCGCGGAGAACCAGAACGAGCCGGTGACGAACACCTCGCTGGCTCCGTCGCGGAAGGCGTCGCCGCCCAGGACGGCGGCGAGCGGGTACCCGTTGGCGATCGCCTTGCTCCAGGCGGACAGGTCCGGCGCCACCCCGACCGGCTCCCAGCTGGAGCCGAGGTGCAGCCGGAAGCCGCACCGCACGTCGTCCAGGATCAGCGCCGCGCCTGCGGCGTCGCACAGTTCCCGCAGGCCCCGGGCGAACGCCGGGTCCGCCAGTTCCTGGTCGTAGCCGGCGTCGTGCCGGAACGGGCTGACCAGTATCCCGGCCAGGTCGTCGCCGGCCTCGGCCACGGCGGCCCGGGCGCTGGGCAGGTCGTTGTAGCTGAAGTAGCCGAGGTTGGCCCGGTCGGCCGCGGTGGTCCCGGCTGGCCGCGGCGTGCACCAGGGAGCCGAGCCGTGGTAGGCGCCGCGGGCCACCAGGATCCGGCTGCGGCCCGTCTGCGCGCGGGCGATCGTGCAGCACATCGTGGTGGCGTCGGTGCCGTTCTTGGCGAACATCGCCCAGTCCGCGTGGTCCACCGTGGCCACGAGCAGCTCGGCCAGGTCGACCATGACCGGGCCCGGGCCGTTCTGGCAGTCGCCGAGCTCGGACTGGGCCGCCACCGCGGCCTCGACCGCCGGGTGCTGGTGGCCGAGCACCACCGGTCCGTAGCTACACATCAGGTCGACGTAGGCGTTGCCGTCCACGTCCCAGACCGTGGCCCCGCGCCCGCCCCGCATGAACTGCGGGAACTCCGGCGGCAGCGTTCCGGCCGCCTGGTGCCCGTACATGCCGCCCGGGATGACCGCACGGGCCCGCTCGCGCAGCGCCCGGTCCGCCGACCGCGGGCGCCTGTCGCCGTCCCCGCTCATCCGCCCTCTCCCCTCTGCCGCGCCTGGCCGTACCGGCGCCGCCGCATCTCGGCTGTGACCTCGTCAAGCTCCGCCTCGGTCAGGATCCGCGGCTGCCCGCGCGAGCAGGCCAGCCGGTGCACCCGCGCCAGCCACTCGAGCAGCAGGGCCCGGTCGTAGGCCTCGGCCAGGGTGGCGCCGTAGGTGATCGCCCCGTGGTTGCCGAGAATCGCCGCGCGGCGGCCCGCCAGGGCCGCCGCGGCCGCCCGGGCCAGGTCCCCGGACCCGAACCGGGTGTACCGGGCCACCCGCACCGGCCCGCCCAGGCCGGTGATGGCGTAGTGAATGGCGGGCAGCTCGTCGCAGACCGCGGACAGCGCGACGACCTCGGGCGAGTGGGTGTGCACGACCGCCCGGGCCTGCGTCGCCGCGTAGACGGCCAGGTGCATCGGCGTCTCCGACGAGGGCTCGGCGCTGCCGCCGACCTGAGCCCCGTCCATCGCCAGCACGCATATGTCGTCGCTGGCCAGGTCGGGGTACGGGATGCCGGACGGCGTGATCAGCACCTCATCGCCCGCGCGCGCGCTCAGGTTGCCTGCGCTGCCGACGGCCAGCCCGTCCTCGAGCAAGCGGTTGCCGTATCTGACGAGCTGCTCCCGGAGCCCGGCGTGCCCGCGCTGCCCGTCATGATCGTCGTCGCGATACACTACTCCGGATGGTAGACGGACGTCCGACAAAAAAACAGCGCTAGATCCACGGGACGTGCGGGAGGCATGCCGAAGATCGTCGACTGGGACGCCAGGCGGGACGAGATCCTCAGCGCAACCTGGCGGGTCATCGCGCGCGACGGGATCGCCCGGGCCACGATCCGGGCCATCGCCCGGGAGGCGCACTGCTCGCCGGGGATCCTGGCCCACTACTTTGACGACAAGGCCGACATCCTCGGTTCCGCCCTGGTCATGTCCCATCGGAGGGTGGCCGCGCGGATGGACGCCGCCACCGCCGGCCTGGAAGGCCTCGCAGCGCTGCGGGTCGTCATGCTCGAGGCGCTGCCGCTGGACGAGCGGCGGGATCTCGAGGCGCAGATCGAGATCAGCTTCTGGGGCCGCGCGCTGGGCACCGCCGAGCTGCGGGACCTCCAGCACACCGAGTTCGAGCACCTCTGGGCCCGGCTGCGCCGGCACCTGGCCGAGGCCCGGGACCGGGCCGAGCTGGCCGGGGCCGTCGACCTGGACCTGGCCACGCACCAGCTGGTCGTGCTCATCGACGGCCTGAGCGCGGAGCGGGTGCTCTACCCCGACCGGGTGACGCCCGGGCGCCAGGTCGACATGCTCGACAAGCTGCTGGCCAGCTTCGGGGCCCGGCCCGGCTGACCGGGACCAGGTTCGGGCGCCTGGCCGCTGGGTACCGCAGCCAGAGATGTCCTACGCGGGGGAAGGTCATCGATCGCCAGCCCGGGCCCGGGCCGGGCCGGCCTTCCTCGGCTGGCTCGCGGCGGCTGGCATCGGCAGCTCCATCCTGATCATGATCGTGGCGTCGGCGGCCCGCCACAGCCTGCCGGTCCCCGTGATGCCCCGCCCGGCCGGGCCGGTGCCGGTCGAGCTCCCGCTGCGCCTGCCCGACTCCGTGGTGACGCTCGCGCTATGGGCGGCGGCGGTCCTCGGCGGGGGCGGCGTGGCCGCCGGGCTGGCCGCCGTGGCGCGCGGCGCGCGGTATCCCGCCTGGCTGCTGATCGCGGTGGCCGTCGGCGCGGTCGCGGCGCTCGCGGTGCTGCCCCCCGCGGGCTCCACGGACACCGTCAGCTATGCCACCTACGGGCGGATGGCCCTGCTCGGCCACAACCCCTACGTGATGACCCCCGACCAGCTGCAGCAGGCCGGCGACCCGATCGGCCACCTGGCCCGGCTGACCTGGCGCAGGCACCCCTCGCTGTACGGCCCGCTCGCCACCGCCGAGCAGTGGGCGGCCGCCCGGCTCGGCGGCACCTCGGCGGTGGCGATCATCGCCTGGCTCAAGGCGTGGAACGCTCTGGCGTTCCTGGGCGTGACGGCCGGGCTGGACCGGCTGCTCCGCTCCGACCCCGCGCGCCGGACCCGGGCCCACCTGCTCTGGTCGGTGAACCCGCTCATGCTCTGGGCGCTGGTCGCGGGCGGTCACCTCGACGTGCTGGCGGCCGCCGCGAGCCTGCTCGGGCTGACCCTGGTGCGGGCGGACCGCGGGCGCCGCCGGGCGGCCACGGCTCTGGCCGCCGGGATGCTCGTCGGCGTGGCGGCCGACTTCATGCTGACCTACCTGCTGCTCGGGCTCGCGCTGGCGTGGGCACTGCGCCGGTCGGCCGCCGCGCTGGCGGCCGCCGGCGCCGGGATCGGCGCCACGCTGGTGCCCGCCTACCTGCGGGCCGGCCCGGCCATCTTCCGGTCGCTGGCCAAGCGCCAGGGCAAGGTCGGCGCGGACAACTTCTACCAGCTGCTGTCCGCCTCGTTCCGGCACCACCTGCCGCCCGGCGTGTCGCTGCTCGTGGGGCTGGGGTTCCTGGCCCTGGCCGCGCTGCTGCTGTGGCGCCTGCCGGACGCGGCACCGGGAATGCCGGCCGTCAGGCCCGCCCTCGCCATCAGCATCGCCTGGCTGTTCATCTGGTACTACCAGCTGCCCTGGTACGACACCATGGCCGTCGGCCTGCTCGTGATCTACCCCGCCTCCCGGCTGGACTGGGCGGTTCTCGGGCAGCTGACGGCCGGCACGATCGCGCTGATGCCGGGCACGGTGCTGGCGCTGCACCCGCACTGGCTGTCCCGGCTGGCCTTCCTGCTCTCGTTCCGGCTCATGCCGGCGGCGCTGCTCGTCGCGCTGGCCTACCTGGTCTGGCTGGCCGTGTCCGGGGCCTGGAACATGGCCCCGCGCCCGCCCGCCCGTCCGCCGGTCACCGAGAAGCTCCCTGCGGGAACCGTTCCCGAGCGATTAGTGCGCGAGCTACGCTGGCCAGGCCCGTCCTCACCGCGTCCGGCCGAGCCAGAGGGCGTGATTCGGGTACTGTATTGCCAGTCATCCGTGATGCGGACACCTCCGGATCTGACCCGTTTGCCATCACGGCACCTCTGACCGGAAAGCGACGAGCACGCATCGTGAGTTCGGCAACCGCCGCGGCCACCGGCACTGGCTCGCCTCGCCCGCAGCAGCCACCCACGGACCGCCCGGCTCCCTTGACCCGTGCTCTCACCTGGGCGTCGGCCATCGGGATCACCAGCTCGATCCTGATCATGCTGGTGGCGTCGGCGGTCAGGAACAGCCCGGGGATACCCCCGCCGCCCTGGTCCTCTGGCCTGCCCCTGCTGTCGATCGCCGGGCGCCTGCCCGTGGCGGCGACGTACGCGGCGCTGTGGGCCGCGACGATCCTCGGCGGCGGCGGCGTCATCGCCGGCCTGGCCGCCCTGCGGCGCGGCGCGCGCTTCCCGGCCCGGCTGCTGCTCACGGCCGCGCTGATCACGGTGGCGATCTTCGCGGTCCTCCCGCCGTCCGGATCCACGGACGCCCTCAGCTACGCCACCTTCGGCCGGATGGCGGTGCTCGGCCACAGCCCCTACACGATGACCCCGGACCAGCTTCAGCGCACCGGCGACCCGGTCGGCAAGCTGGCGATCCTGCTCTGGCAGCACCGCGGGTCGGTCTACGGCCCGCTGGCGACCGCGGAGGAACGGACCGCCGCCGAGCTGGGCGGCACATCCGCGCAGCAGATCGTGTTCTGGCTGAAGCTCTGGAACGCGATCATCTTCGCCGCCGTGGTCCTCGCCCTGGACCGGATGCTGCGGTCGGACCCGGCCCGGCGGGCGCGCGCGCACCTGCTCTGGTCGCTGAACCCGCTGGTGCTGTGGGGCATCGTGGCCGCCGGCCACCTGCAGGGGATGGCCACCGCGGCCAGCTTCTTCGGCCTGGTCCTGCTGCGCACCCGGCGGACGCCGGGCGAGCCCCAAGGCTCGGGGCCGGGGGTGCTCCCCGCGCTGGCCGCCGGGGCCCTGGTCGGGGTGGCCGCCGATCTGCTGCTCTACTACCTCGTCCTCGGCCTGGCGCTGGTGTGGGCGCTGCGGCGGTCGCTCGCCCCGCTGCTCGCGGCCGTCGCGGGACTTTGTGTCGTGGTCGGCCTGCCCTACCTGTCGCTCGGCAGCCCGAGCCTGCACGCGCTGCTCACCCGCGGGGGCAAGGCCAGCGCGGACAACTTCTATCAGCTCTTCTCCAGCACGCTGCGCAACCACCTGCCGTCCAGCCTCAGCCTGCTGGTCGTGCTCGCGTGCGCCGCCCTGGCCGTGCTGCTGCTGCGGCGGCTCCCCGACGTCGTGCCCGACTTGCCGGCCGTGCAGCCTGCGCTGGCGATCGGGGTCGCCTGGCTGTTCCTGTGGTACTACCAGCTCCCCTGGTATGACGTGCTGGTCATCGCGGTGCTCGCGCTGTACCCGGGCTCACGGCTCGACTACGTGGTGATGGTGCAGCTGACCGCGAGCCAGTTCGCGCAGATGCCCGGGGCCACCCCGTTCGAGCCGCCCCTGAGCTGGCTGCGGACGTTCTCGCACGCGACCTGGTTCGCCTGGACGCCACTGGTGCTGATCCTCAGTGTGGTGGCCGTGGTCCTGCTCGCCGCGTTCCGGGCCTGGAATGTCGGTCCGCCGCTGGCGGCCCGGGCTCCGGACGCTCCCGCACTCGGCTAGGCCGCCCGGCATGTCCCGGGCGGGAAGGAGGCGCTGGTGACGTCCTTCGACATTGACGCCGTGCGGGCCAGGTTCGGCTCGCTGCACGGTGACTTCGTCTTCCTCGACGCGCCGGGCGGCACCCAGACGCCCGACGAGGTCGGCGACGCCGTGGCCCGGCTCTACCGCGAGGCCAGCGGCAACGCCGGCGCCCCGTACGCCACCAGCCGCCGCATCGAGGCCGTGGTCGATGAGGCCCGCGCGGGCACGGCGCGGTTCCTCGGCTGCGACCCGGACGAGATCGTGTTCGGCGGCAGCATGACCGCGCTCAACTTCACGCTGTCGCGCACGCTCGGCCGCACCCTGCAGCCGGGGGACGAGATCCTGGTCACCCGGCTCGACCATGACGCCAACGTGGCGCCCTGGCTGGAACTGGCCCGCGACGCCGGCCTGGTCGTCCGCCTGGTCGACGTCACCGCCGACACCACGCTCGACCTGGCCGACCTGGAGCGCCAGCTCGGCCCGCGCACCCGGGTCGTGGCGTTCCCGTGGGCGTCGAACGCCGTCGGCACCACCGTCGACGCCCGCGCGGTCTGCGACCTGGCCCACCAGGCGGGCGCGCTGGCCTGGATCGACGCGGTGCAGTACGCCCCGCACGAGCCGATCGACGTCCGGGCCGCGGGCGCGGACGTGCTGATGTGCTCGGCGTACAAGTTCTGCGGGCCGCACCTGGGCATCGCCTACGGCCGGCGTGACCTGCTCGAGTCGTGGCGGCCCTACAAGGCCAGGCCCGCGCCGATGCAGCCGGTCGGCCACCGCTTCGAGACCGGGACCATGCCGTATGAGCTGCTCGCCGGCCTGATCGCCGCGCTGGCCTACGCCGACAGCCTGGGCGGGATCGCGGTGATGGCCGGCTGGGAACGCGAGCTGGGCGAGCGGCTGCTGGCCGGGCTGCCGCCGGGCGCGCGCCTCTACGGCCGTCCCGGCATGGCGGGCCGCGTCCCGACGTTCCTGGTCAACTTCCCCGGCGTGTCCTCGGCGGCACTGTCGGCGCAGCTGGCCGAGCGGGGCTTCGGGGTGTGGAGCGGGGACAGCTACTACGCGCCCGGCCTGTACGAGCGGATCGCCTGGGGCGAGGCGCTGCGCATCGGCCTCGCGCACTACAACACCCTCGACGAGGTGGACCGGTTCAACCAGACGCTCGCCGCGCTGGTCGCCGGGGCCGGGCCCGGGGATGGCCGCGGGGACGGCCCCGCCCCGGCCGCCCGCACGCTGCACTCGTCGGACCGATGACGGCCACGCCAGCGGCCGGCCCCGCGGGCCTGCTCCGGCGGCTGGTCCGGGTGGCGCCGCGGTCGCGGCTGCGGGGCCGGGCCGGGTCCGGCGGCGAGCTGTGGTTCGTGATCTCCGGCCGCGGCCGGCTCGCAGCCGGGGAAGCCGGCCCGGGCGGCCTGTCTTCCGCGGTCGGCCCGGATACCGGGGTGTGGCTGCCGCCCCGGTCCGGCTACCGGTTCGAGGCCGGCCCGGGTGCCGGGCTGGCCTTCGACGCGGTGGCGCTGCCCCCGGCGAAACCCGGGAGCGCCGCGGCCGCCGGACCGCCGCGCCTGTCCGAGCTGAGGGACTGCGCGGTCGAGCGGACCGGTGACCGCCGGTTCCGGGTGCTGCTCGGCCCCGGCCGCGGGTGCGAGGCGGCGACCCAGTTCGTGGGCGAGATCCCGCCCGGCCGGGCACCCGAGCACCGCCACCCCTACGACGAGATGGTGCTGGTGCTCGAGGGGACGGGCGTGGCGCACGCGCGCGGCGGCGACCGGCCGCTGGCCCCCGGGGCCCGCATCCACCTGCCGCCGGGCGTGCCGCACTGCCTGGAGAACACCGGGCCGGGCCTGCTCGTGGTCCTGGGCGTGTTCCACCCGGGCGGCAGCCCGGCCGTCAAGCAGGAATCCTCGCGATGAGGGTCGTCGACCTGACCCAGCCCATGACGGCGCGCGACCTGTGACCGTCAGGTCTGCAGCGGCATCATCTCGGCGACGAACCGGCCGAGGAACGCGTCCAATGAGCTCCGCGGGTCCGCGGGCCTGATCACGAACTTGGTGAGGCCGGCGGCCACGTACTCCTCGATCATCCGCCGCGCGTCCGGCCAGCTCGCGGCGACCAGGCTGGCCGGGTCGGCGTCCGGCCGCCGCGCCGTCGCCGCGGCGATCAGGGCGTCCGGGATGCCCTCGGTCGCGACCGCCAGGCTGATCCCGTAGTGATCTTCCTCGACCTCGCGGCCTGCCGCCGCAGCCGCCTCCTTGATGGCCGCGCGCCCCGCGGCCGCCTCGGGGGGCGTGATGAAGCTGGCCAGCCAGCCGTCGGCGAGCCGGCCAACCCGGCGCAGCGCCCCGGGCGCGGTGCCGCCCAGCCAGACGTCGAGAGGCTTGGCCGGGCGCGGCCCGACGCTCGCGCCCTCGACGGTGAAGAACTGGCCGGCGAACGACACGGTGTCCTGCCGCAGCAACAGCCGCAGCAATTCCAGCGACTCGTCGAATACCTCGGCGCGCGGTCCGGGCACCTCGAACAGCTGCCGCTCGCTGCGCCGGGCGGGCCGCAGGCCGAAGACCGGCAGCACCCGCGCCGGCGCGAGCCCGGCCATCGAGACGAGCTGCTTGGCGACCAGGACCGGGTGGCGTCCGGGGAGCACCGATATCCCGGTGCCGACCTTGAGCCGCGAGGTCCGCGACAGCGCGTACGCCATCCCGACGAAGGGCTCCACCAGCGAGCCGTACACCATCTCCGGCAGCCACAGCGAGTCGACCCCGGCCCGCTCGAGCTCATCGACGGCCGCGGCGAACTCGCCGGGGAGGCCCGCCGATCCGAGCGCGATCCCGATCCGAACCTTCACCCGCTCATCTCATCACGAACGGCCCGGCCGGGCGCGCGTCAGCCAGCCCTGCACCTCCCGACCGAGGCGAGCACGGACGTCAGCCAACCCTGTCCCCCGACCCAGCGAGCGCGAACGCGAGCAGCGACGCGGCCGTGTAGTCGTCGGCAGGCTCAACCGACGGCCAGCTCACCACGTTGTCCTCGTAGCCGGCCACGGCGCTGTTGAACGGCTTGAAGTGGCCCGCGCGGCAGGCCTTCATCCCGGTGACGGTGCCGAGGCCCGCGAAGTTGGCCGGGCTGCTCGGGCCGTCGGTCGTGGCCCCGAGCTGGATGTTGCCGTGCCCGTTCAGGGAGCCGGCCAGGTTCGCGATCTCGCTCTGCATGCAGTGCGGGAACGTGGTGCCGGCCCCGACCACGAACGAGCTGCCCCAGGCGTTTGCGCCGAGCGCGAAGTTCAGCTGCTGCTGCGCGAACGACCGGTAGGCCGGTGAGCCGCCGTAGCGCTGGTACAGGGCGTTGGTGATGTACAAGCCGAAGGCGTGCGGCGTGGCATCGCTCTGGCCGAGCTGCGTGCCGAGCTGGAACGGGTCGCCCCGCGCGGTGAGCTCGCCGAGCCGCAGCTGCGCGGCCAGGTCGTTCAGCAGCGCGTCCGGGGCGATGACCGGCGGGAACGGCGCCTGCCGCATCGCCTGCAGCAGCTCGGCCTCGGCGACCGCGCCGTTGTCGTAGAGGTTGAACGTGTCACCGCCGGCCGGGTGGCCCTGGGCTATGTACGCCTCCGCCCAGGTGGCCGCGACCTGCAAGTCATGGTGCACCTGCCAGGCCGGGGCGCCGAGCGCCTCGTCGGCGAGCGCGATCTCGGCCGCACCCCAGAGCATGTCGCTCTTCCACTCGGTGCCCGGGTAGTAGTCGTACGGGTATGTGGTGACGATCTGGCCGACGTTGGTCGTCTTGGCCATGGCGTAGACGCCGCGGGCCAGCGCCAGCAGGTGCGCGGCGCCGGCCGGGTCGGTCTTGGCGGCGAGCTGGGCGCCGAGCGCGAAGTCGGCGGCGAAGCGGCCGGCCAGGTCCGGGCTGACCGGCTTTCCGGGCGGCGCGGCCTCGAACACCGGCCGGTACTTGACGTAGTAGGCGGTGGGCCCGGGGTTGCCGCCGGGCTTGACGTTCATCCGGTCCTCCTGCTGCGGCAGGAACCAGAAGTTGTAGTCGCCCTGGATCGTGTTGCTCGCGTTGCCGTTCCCGATGCCAACCTGGATGTACAGCAGCTTTGTGGCCGGGTTCCACAGCTTGCGCAGCCAGCTCAGGCCGAACTCGGCCTCGGGCCGGAGCGTGCGGTACTGGCCGGGGAAGTCGCGGGCCGCGATCAGCATGAGCGCGTCGGCGTAGCTGGCCGTGTAGCCGAACTTCTCGTACCCGCCGCCGGCGTCGAACCAGCCGCCGCCGACGTTGACCGGGCCGCCGATCCTGGTCAGCTTGCCGAGCAGGTTGTCGTTGCTGTCGTAGCGCGGGTCGGCGTAGACGTACGCGCGCCGGTCGGTGAGGTTGGCCGGCTTGCGGTCGAGCACCGAGGAAACCACGTCGCCGCCGTCGCGCTCCGAGGTGAAATAGCGCACCGCGTTGAGCACGAGACGGTGATAGAGCGCCCCCGCCCCGGCGATCCGGAACGGCGGCGACACAACCGGCGGCGCGCCGGCGATCTCGACCCGGTAGCGACCGGGGCGCCGCAGCGCGGAGAAGTCGAGCTGGTACACCGCCTGGTAGTTGACGTTCCATCGTCCGAGGTCATCGGCGGACCGGCCGCGGAACACCACGCCGCGACCGCCGGCGACCGTGAAGCTGACGCTGCGCACCGCCCGGGGCAGCATGGCGAAGGCGACCTTGGTGCTCCGCGGCGCGTACCCGACCTGGTTGACCCGCACCACCATTGCCGCGGCCGCTGGCACCGCCGTTACCCGCACCGCGCTCACCGCCGCACCTGCCTGCGGTGCCGCCCACGCCACGGCCGTTCCCAGCATCACCGCCGTCGTCAGCGCCACGAACGCGGGCCAGCCCGACGAACGGGCCAGCCGGACGCGGGCCAGCCCAGCGAGCGGGCCAGCCGGGACGCGGGTCGGCCCAGCGAGCGGGCTAGCCGGACGCGGGCTTCTCGTCGTGGCCGCCGAACTGCTTGCGCATCGCGGACAGCGCCTTGTCGGCGAACAGGTCGAGCTGGCGGGAGGAGAACCGCGAGTACAGCGAGCCGGTCAGAATCGGAGTCGGCACGCCCTCGTCGATCGCGGCGATCGAGGTCCAGCGGCCCTCGCCGGAGTCCGAGACCCGCCCGGAGAAGTTGGCCAGGTCCGGGGACTCATAGAGCGAGATCGCCAGCAGGTCGAGCAGCCAGGAGCCGATCACGCTGCCCCGGCGCCAGACCTCGGCCACCGAGGTCGTGTCGATGTCGTACTGGTAGAACTCGGGGTGCTCCAGCGGGGCGGTCTCCGCGTCGGACTCCTGCTTGCGCGTGCCGATGTCGGCGTTGTGCAGCACGTTCAGCCCCTCGCCCAGGGCCGCCATCATCCCGTACTCGATCCCGTTGTGGACCATCTTGACGAAGTGGCCAGCGCCGTTCGAGCCGCAATGCAGCCAGCCCTCCTCGCACGGGGCGGGCTCGCCGGTCCGGCCCGGGGTGCGCTCGGCCGCCGCCACGCCGGGCGCGATCGAGCGGAACAGCGGGGCCACGTGAGCCACCGCGTCGGCGTCGCCGCCGATCATCAGGCAGTAGCCGCGGTCCAGCCCCCAGACCCCGCCGCTGGTCCCGCAGTCGATCAGCCGGATGCCGCGCCCGGCCAGCCGGGCGGCGCGGGCGATGTCGTCGCGGTAGTAGGAGTTGCCGCCGTCGATGATGATGTCGCCCGGCTCCATGCGCTTGGCCAGCTCGTCGATCGTGTCACCGGTGATCTCGCCGGCGGGCACCATCACCCACGCCGCCCGCGGCTTGGTCAGCGCGGCCACGAACTCGTCCAGCGACGAGGTCCCGGTCGCGCCCTCCCCGGCTAGCTGCTGCACCGGCGCCGGATTGCGGTCGTACACCACGCACTGGTGGCCGTCGCGCATCAGCCGGCGCACCAGGTTGGCCCCCATCCGGCCCAGCCCCACCATGCCGAGCTGCCGGGTCTCAGTGGCTGGCATCGCGTCCTCCCTTGTCTGATTCGTTGCCGGCCTGGCCCGAGCCACCGCCCGAGCCAACGCCCGAGTCGCCGCCGAGCCGCCCGAGCCATCGGGCAGCCAGGGCTGGTGCCACTCGGCGTACCCGTGGACCAGCCGGGACGCCTGCTCCGGCCCCCACGATCCCTGCGGGTAGGTCACCACGGGCGGTGCGTGGTCCAGCAGCGGCTGCACCACTCGCCAGGTCTCCTCCACCGAGTCCTCGCGGGTGAACAGGTGGTCGTCCCCGGCCATGGCGTCGCCCAGCAGCCGCTCGTAGGGCTCCAGCGCCGGGCCGAGTTCCTGGGTGAAGGACATGTCGAGGTTCACCGTCCGCCAGGACTGCTGCTCGGCGCCCCGCGAGGTCAGCCCGGCCCGCAGCCCGGGGTTCGGGTCGACGCGCAGCACGATCTGGTTCGGCTCGCTGCGATGTACCCCGCCGATGAAGCGCAGCCGGGGCGGCCGCCGGAACACCAGCCGCACCTCGGTCACCCGGGTGGGCAGCGCCTTGCCCGCGCGGATGAAGAACGGCACCCCGGCCCAGCGCCAGTTGTCCACCTCCAGCCGCAGCGCGGCGAAGGTCTCGGTGCCGGACTTGCTGGCCACCCCCGGCACCTGGAGGTAGCCCTGGTACTGGCCGCGCACGTACTGCGCCGGGTCGGCGTCCGGCATGGACCGGAAGACCTCGGCCTTCTTGTCCCGCAGGTCGTCGGCGGACGCCCCGATCGGCGGCTCCATCGCGACCAGGGACAGCACCTGGAGCAGGTGGTTCTGCACCACGTCCCGCAGCGCCCCCACCGGGTCGTAGAAGCTGCCCCGGTCCTCGACCCCGAAGTCCTCGGCCATGGTGATCTGCACGCAGGACACGTGGTCCCGGTTCCACACCGGCTCGAGGAACTCGTTGGCGAACCGGATGTACTGGATCTCCAGCACCGGCTCCTTGCCGAGGAAGTGGTCGATCCGCAGGATCTGGTTCTCCCTCAGGCTGCGGCGCAGGTCGGCGTTGAGCGCGCGCGCCGAGGCCAGGTCGTGCCCGAACGGCTTCTCCACTATCACCCGGGCGTCCTTGGTCAGCCCGGCCTTGGCCAGCGAATCCACCACGCTGGCGAACAGCGACGGCGGGATCTCCAGGTAGAACAGCGGGTGGTCCAGGCCGGAGAGGGCATGGCCCAGCCGCTGGTAGAGGTCCACGCTGGTGAAGTCGCCGCCGACGTAGGACAGGCGCCGGGCCAGCCGCGAGAACACCGCGTCGTCGATCGGCTCGCCGGTGTCCTTGATCGTCTGCCGGGCGCTCTCGACCACGTGCTCGGCGGACCAGTTCTGCCTGGCCACGCCGATCACCGGGCAGTTCAGGCGGTGCCGGGCCTCCAGCCGGTACAGGGCCCGCAGTGTCTGTTTCCTGGCCAGGTCGCCGGTGATCCCGAAGATCACCAGGACGCCGGCTTCCGGTGCCTTAACCCGAGGGTCCACGGTCTGTGACGCTACACTGCCCGGCTCGCTCGCCCGTGACCAGGGGGAGGAAGATCTCGTCGACGATCTCGGTCAGCCCGGCGTCCGGCACCGGCCGCCGGGTCAGTCCGCCTGATCGCCGGCTGGAACCCGGTCAGCGCCGTCGCCGCGGCCGCCCGGCAGCCGTGGGCCAACCCCGACCCGGCCGGCCCGGGCTGGCCGATGCAGCATCCCGTCGCCGCGGCGCTGCTGTGGTCGGCCGGGCTGATCGCGGCGGCGGGCCCCGCTGGCCACGGTGGCGTACCGGCGCCGCGTCCGCGACTAGTGCAGCTGGGCGTTGAGCGCGCCCCAGGCCGCAGTGCGCGGCCGCGCCTCGACCGCCCCGGTGACGCTGTGGCGCAGGAACAGCAGGCCCGGCTGGCCGGACAGCTCGCGGGCCTTGACCCGGTGCCCGTCGGCCATGGTCACGATCGTGCCCGCGGTGAGGTACAGCCCGGCCTCGACCACGCAGTCGTCGCCGAGCGAGATGCCGAGCCCGGAGTTGGCGCCGAGCAGGCACCGCTCGCCCACCGAGACGCGATCCTTGCCGCCGCCGGACAGCGTGCCCATGATCGAGGCGCCGCCGCCGACGTCGGTGCCCGCGCCGACCACCACGCCCTGGCTGATCCGGCCCTCGACCATGCAGGCGCCGAGCGTGCCCGCGTTGTAGTTGACGAACCCCTCGTGCATGACCGTGGTGCCCTCGGCCAGGTGGGCGCCGAGCCGGACCCGGCTCGCGTCGGCCACCCGGACCCCGGACGGGACCACGTAGTCGAGCATGCGCGGGAACTTGTCCAGGGACTGCACCTCCAGCGGGCGCCCGGCCGCCCGGGCCCGCCGCTGCGCCGCGACCGCGCCGGCCGCGTCCACCGGGCCCGCGGTGGTCCAGCAGACCGTCGGCAGCACGCTGAAGATGCCGTCGACGTTGATGCTGTTCGGCGGGGTCAGCCGGTGCGAGATCAGGTGCAGCCGCAGGTAGGCATCGCCCGCGTCACCCGGCGGCGCGTCGAGATCGGCGATGACCACGCGCCGGTGCGTGACGGACACCGCCCGGACGGGGTCCGCGCGGTCCGGCTCGGCGCCCGCCGCGGCGGCTTCCGGGGACGGCCCCAGCCGGGGATCGGGGAAGAAGTAGTCCAGCGCCGCGCCGGCCTCGGTCACGGTGACGACCGCGTCCCCCCATGCCTGTCTGGTCACGGCATGAACCTACCGGATCGCCGGCCGGTCACCGGGTCACGACGTTCGCGATACGGCCGGGCACGACCACCAGCCGCTCGACCTCGGCCCCGCCGGTCAGCCGGGCGACGTCGGGGTGAGCGGCCACGATCGCGCGGATCTGGTCGGCGCCGGCGCCGGCCGGGACCTCGATCCGCAGCCGGGTCTTGCCGTTGACCTGGACCGGCAGCACGACGGTCGGCTCGGCGGCCAGCGCCGGGTCGGCCTCGGGGAACGGCGCGTCGGCGACGGACGCGGGGTGGCCGAGCCGGGCCCACAGTTCCTCGGCGATGTGCGGGGCGAGCGGCGCGACCATCAGCACCAGCGGCTCGGCGACCTCCCGGGGCAGCGTGCCCCGCGCGGCCGTGATCCGGGCCGCGTGGGTGAGCAGTTCCTGCAGCCGGGCGATCGCCAGGTTGAACCGCAGCGCGGCGAAGTTGCCGCGCACGGCCGCCACGGTCTGGTGCACACGGCGGCGGGTATCGCCGTCCGGCTCGCCGCCGTCCACGAGCAGGCCGCCGGTCCGCTCGTCCACCATGGCCCGCCACAGCCGCTGCAGGAACCGGTACACCCCGGCCACGTCGTCGGTCTGCCAGGGCCGGTCGGCGTCCAGCGGGCCCATCGCCATCTCGTACAGCCGCAGCGTGTCCGCGCCGTACGCGGCGAACATCTCGTCCGGGGTCACGCTGTTCTTCAGGGACTTGCCCATCTTCCCGCTCCGGCGGGTCACCGGCGCGCCCCGCCAGCTGTAGCCGCCGCCGAGCGCGACCTCGATCTCGGCGGCCGGGACGTACATCCCGCGCGCGTCGGTGAACGCGTCCGCGGTGATGTAGCCCTGGTTGACCAGCCGCCGGAAGGGCTCGCGGGTCGAGACGTGGCCGAGGTCGAACAGCACCTTGTGCCAGAACCTCGCGTACAGCAGGTGCAGCACGGCCTGCTCGGCGCCGCCCACGTACAGGTCGACGCCGCCGTCGCCCGGCGAGGCGCCCTCGGGCACCATCCAGTACCGCTCGTTGCGCGGGTCCGCGAACGCCGTGTCGTTGTCGGGGTCGAGGTAGCGCAGGTAGTACCAGCAGGATCCGGCCCACTGCGGCATCGTGTTCAGCTCGCGACGGTAGCGTTGCGGGCCCTGGCCCAGGTCCAGCGTGACCTCGGCCCAGCCCGGCGCCCGGGCCAGCGGCGGGACCGGCTCGTCGGACGGCCGGGCGGTGAAGTCGGTCAGCTCCGGCAGCGTGACCGGCAGCATGTCCTCGGGCAGCGCGACCGGCAGGCCGGCCGGGTCGTACACGATCGGGAACGGCTCGCCCCAGTACCGCTGCCGGGAGAACAGCCAGTCCCGCAGCCGGTAGGTCCGCTCGCGGTGCCCGTGCCCGGTGCGCTCCAGCCAGCCGACGGCGTCCGGCAGCGGCTCATAGGTGATCACCGGCAGGCCGAGGGCCTCGGCGAACTCCCGGTCCCGCTCGTCGTCGGCGGGCACCGCCATGATCGCCCCGGTGCCGTAGCCCATCAGCACGTAGTCAGCCAGGAAGACCGGGACCCGGGTCCCGGTGGCCGGGTTGACCGCGTGCCGGCCGGTGAACACCCCGGTCTTGTCGCGGCTGGTCAGCCGCTGCCGGTCACCGAGCGTCGCCGTGTGCTCCTGGTAGGCGCGCACCGCCCCGGCGGGCCGGGCGCCGCCGGACCGCCAGGACGGCGGGGTGCCCGGCGGCCATTCGCCGGCGGCCAGGGCGGCGGCGAGCGGGTGTTCGGGGGCCAGCACCAGGTAGGTGGCGCCGGGCAGGGTGTCCGGGCGGGTGGTGAACGCCGCGATGCGCAGGTCGCCGGGGCCGTCCACGGCGAACGTGATGATCGCGCCGTCGCTCGCGCCGATCCAGTTCCGCTGCTGCTGCTTGATCGGCTCCGGCCAGTCCAGGCCGTCGAGGTCGGCCAGCAGCCGCTCGGCGTACGCGGTGATCCGCAGCATCCACTGCCGCAGCGGCCGCCGGTAGACCGGGTAGTTGCCGACCTCGCTGCGGCCCTCGGCGGTGACCTCCTCGTTGGCCAGCACCGTGCCCAGCCCCGGCGCCCAGTTCACCAGCCCCTCCCCCCGGTAGGCCAGCCGCCAGCCGTCCACGACCCGGCGCCGGGTCAGCTCGTCCAGCCCGGACCAGGGCCTGCCGTCCGGATTGGCCTCGCCCGCGGGCGAGCGCGTGCCGGCCTCGAACTCGGCGATCAGCTCGGTGACCGGCCGGGCCCGCTGCCGCGCGGCGTCGAACCAGCTGCCGAAGATTTGCAGGAAGATCCACTGGGTCCAGCGGTAGAACCGCGGGTCGGTGGTCGCGATCTCGCGCCGGGTGTCGTACCCGAGGCCCAGCCGGCGCAGCTGCCCGCGCATCGTCGCGATGTTGGCGGCCGCGGCGACCGCGGGATGCTGCCCCGTGCTGATCGCGTACTGCTCGGCGGGCAGCCCGAACGCGTCGTAGCCCTGCGGGTGCAGCACCGTGCGGCCGGTCATCCGCAGGAACCGGGCCGCCGCATCGGTGGCGATGTACCCGAGCGGGTGCCCGACGTGCAGCCCGGCGCCGCTCGGGTACGGGAAGAAGTCCAGGATGTAGGCCTTGGGCCGGCCCGCGGTCCGCTCGAACCCGGCCGCGAGCGACCCCACCGGGTTCGGGACCTGGAACGTTCCGTCCGCCTCCCACCTGGCCTGCCAGGCGCGCTCGATCTCGCCGGCCAGCCGCGCGTCGTAGCGGAACGGCAGCTGGTCGCCTGGCTCGGGGCTGGTCATCGGGGGCTCCTCACGGGACAGGCCGGCGCGCCTCAGATCGCCTTGCCGGGGTTGAGCAGGCCGTCCGGGTCCAGCGCGGCCTTGATCGCGCGGTGCACGGCCATCGACTCCTCGCCGAGCTCGGCGGCCAGCCAGCGCCGCTTGATGACGCCGACGCCGTGCTCGCCGGTCAGCGTGCCGCCGAGGTCGAGCGCGGCCCGGAACACCTCGTCGGCGGCGGCCCAGACCTGGTCGGGCACGGTGCCGCCCGGCTGGCGGTCGAAGACGAACACCGGGTGCAGGTTGCCGTCACCGGCGTGGGCCACGGTGGCGATCAGGACGCCGTGCCGCGCGGCCGCCCGCTCGATGCGCTCGACCATGTCCGGCAGCCGGGACCGCGGCACGCACACGTCCTCGACCAGCGTCGCGCCGAGCCGTTCGGTGGCCCCGTGGGCCAGGCGGCGGATGTCGAGCAGCTGCCGCGACTCCGCCTCGCTGCCCGACACGTCGGCCAGCAGCGCGCCGTGCTCCAGGCACACCGCCCGCATCAGCGCGACCCGGCCCGCCGCGTCGTCGCTGTCGCTCTGGGCGATCAGCAGCGCCTGGACCGCCTCGCCGAAGCCGAGGTGCTTCCAGTCGTCGATCGCGCGCAGGGTGACCCGGTCCAGCAGCTCGAGCAGGCTGGGCTGCAGCCGGGCCTGCAGGATCGCGGTCACCGCGCGGGCCGCCGCGCCGAAGCCGGGGAAGCTCGCGGCGAGCGTGACCGGCGGCTGGGCGGGCCGCGGCCGCAGCCGCAGGGTGGCCGAGGTGATGATCCCCAGCGTCCCCTCCGACCCGACCAACAGGCTGGTGAGGTCGTAGCCGGCCACGCCCTTGACCGTCCGGCGGCCGGTGCGCAGCACCCGGCCGCCGGCCAGCACCGCCTCCAGCCCGAGCACGGCGTCCCGGGTGACGCCGTATTTCACGCAGCGCAGCCCGCCCGCGTTGGTGGCCAGGTTCCCGCCGATCGTCGAGATCTCGTAGCTGGACGGGTCGGGCGGGTACATCAGCCCGTGCGCGGCGGCGGCGCGGTCCAGGTCGGCGTTGAGCACGCCGGCCTCGGCGACGGCCAGCTCGTTCACCGGGTCGAGCTCGAGGATCCGGTCCATCCGGGCCAGCGAGACGATCACGCAGCCGTCGATCGCGGTCGCGCCGCCCGCCAGGCCGGTGCCGCCGCCGCGCGGCACCACCGGGACCTGGTGCCGGCTGGCCCAGCGCAGCGTGGCGGCCACCTCGCCGGTGCCGCGCGCCGGCACCACGGCGCGGGCCTGGCCCGGCGGCACCACCGCCGCCGCCTCGTCCCTGGCGTAGGCGTCGATGATGTCCGGATCGGTGATCACCCGGCCGGCGGGCAGGGCCGCGGCCAGCTCCTCGAGGTCGTCGGCCAACACGGCGCCAGCCTAGCCAGGCCTGTCACCTCGCCGACGCCAGCCGCTAGCGCCCCGCCCCCCGCCCCGCCCGCCCCGGGCGTCGGTTAGCGTGCCGGTGTGACCAGCCGCGCGGAGCGTTCGATGTCGTTCGGGACCATCGCCGATGACTACGACCGGCTCCGCCCGCCGCCGCCGGAGGCCGCGGTCGACTGGCTGTTGCCCGCGGGCTGCCGGGTGGCCGTCGACGTGGCCGCGGGCACCGGGCTGCTGTCCCGGGCCCTGGCCGCCAAGGTTGACCGCGTTATCGCCGTCGAGCCGGACGAGCGGATGGCGGCCGTGCTGCGGGCCCGGTCCCCGCGGGTCGAGGTCGTCCGGGGCCGGGGCGAGGCGATACCGCTGCCCGACGCCAGCGCCGACGGCGTGTTCATCTCCTCGGCGTGGCACTGGATGGACCCGCAGCAGGCGGCGGCCGAGATCGCGCGGGTGCTGCGCGACGGCGGCCGCTTCGGCCTGATCTGGACCGGCCGCGACCGCGAGACCGGCTGGGTGCGCGACCTCGACGAGTTCGTCCGCGACGCGGCCCGGCCCGCAGGCGCCGGGCCGGACGACGCCGGGCCCGACCACACCCGGCCGCGCGGCGGGCGAGGCCGCCAGATCACGGTGCCCGGCGAGCTGTTCGGCAACATCGAGACCGCCTCGTTCACGTTCTCCCGCGCGATGACGCTCGTCGACGTGGTCGGCATGCTGGCCACCTACAGCCGGGTCATCACCGCGAGCCCGGCGGAGCGGGCGGAGGGGCTCGCCCGGGCCCGGGCCGGGATCGGGCAGCGGTTCGGCGGCGCGGACGAGATCGACGTGCCGATGCGGTCGTGGTGCTGGCGCGCCGACCGGGCGGCCCGGCACTGACGGGGAGCGAGCCGGACAACGCCGCGACACCAGAGCGAGCCGGACAGCGCCGCGACACCAGAGCGAGCCGGGGCAGCGCCGCGACACGAGAGCGACCCGGCCCGCCTTGGGATGCGAGCCGGCGGGCCTGCAGGCCCTCCCCCCAATGAGCCTGCAGGCCCACCTCCCCCGGGCTCAGCCGCCTGCGGGCCCTCCCCCCAGCGAGCCCGCGGGCGACTCCCCCGGCTTGAGCGCCAGCAGGCCCGCCCCCCGCCCGCGGGCCTGCGAGCGCCGCCCCTTACCCGGTGCGCCGGCCGAGCCGGGCCTTGGTGGCCTCGACGTCCATGCCGTGCAGCCGGAGCAGGTTCTCGCCCAGGATCTTCCGCTTGGCCTGCTCGGTCAGCTGCGGATACCCGTAGCCCGCGCAGAGATCCTCCGGGATCTGGAAGTCCATGAACGCCCGCAGCGCCCACTGCGGGTGGAAGATCGGCGCCTCGGAGCCATAAATAATCTTGTCTTCGCCGCACCAGAACAGCAGCTTGCCGAGGATCTCGGCGAACATCCGCGGCGCGCGGACCAGGAAGTTGATGGTCGCCGCGATCGAGGCGTACAGGTTCGGGTACCGGATCAGCTGCCAGCAGGTCTCGTCCAGGAACGGCAGCCCGACGTGGAAGATCACGAAGTTGATGTCGGGGAAGTTGGCCGCGGCGCCGTCCATGTCCCAGGTCTGGGTGTGCTCGATCGGCTGGGGGCCAAGTGGCACGCCCTTGTGCACCCCGATCAGGTTGACCCCCAGTTCCCGGGCCTTCTCGAAGACCGGGAACGCCACCTGCGGGTCGTCCATCCGCCACGGGTAGGGCGACCCGTAGTCGTAGCGCACGTTGTAGAACTTGAACGCCTTCGCGCCGAACTCGCCGACCTGCCGCTCCATCAGGTCGAGCGCCCGGCGCCCCTCGAGCGGGTTCACCGAGCCCCAGAAGATGGTCCGGTCCGGGTCACGGCTGGCCAGGTCGGCGCATTCCTCCCAGGGCGACAGGCCGTCGCGGAACAGGTCGGTCAGCGGCAGCGGCATCGCCACGAGCATGTCGGTGTCGGATTCCTCGTAGACCATCTTGCGGATGTCGCCCACGGTCCACTGGCGCAGGAACTCCTCGGGCGGCAGCTTCGGCTGGTCGTCAGGCGTCAGCGCGTTGTGGAACGCGTAGAGATGGTTGTCGAACATCAGGCCGGGCTGGCCGAGCGCGTTCTTCGGGTCGAAGTTGAAGATGTGCGCGACGCAGTCGAACACGAAGGCGTCATCGATCATGGCGGATCACCCTCCTGGTGTGCGGCCACGTAAGCGCCGCGGTCGGGCACCTGCGCGGGCGGCGGCAGGAACCGCAGCAGGCCGGCCGCCCGTGGGGACAGCCGGTCGGTGGTCCATGCCTCGTCCCAGACGATCTCCACGTCGGCCGTGGCCACGCCGGGCTGGGCCTCGATCCGCTCCTTGATCTCGGTCAGCACCCGGGCCGCGAACGGGCACCAGCCGGACGTCAGCAGCAGTTCCACGCGGACCTCGCCGCCGGTCTGGCGCACCGAGCGGACCAGGCCCATGTCAACGACCGATATGCCCTTTTCGCGACAACACGGGTCATAGACGTCACTGAGCGCGTCCATGGCCCACCGAGGTGCGTCGGACATGCGGACATCGTCGGCCGGCGCCGCGCGAGGGCGGAACCCCCCGAAATTTCACATGCTGAACGAGGACGGGGATGGCCGAGGCGGTTCCCCGGCGCGGCCAGGCGCGGCATCCTAGGAAGAGTGAGAGCCCAGGGTGAAGAGCCCGGCGACCTCATCCGCAGCGTGTCCCGCGCCCTGCGGATCATCGAGGAGGTCTCCGGCTCACCACGCCCGCTGCCGGTGAAGGTGATCGCCCGCCGGTGCCAGCTCAACCTGTCCACGACCTATCACCTGGTCCGCACGCTGTGTTACGAGGGTTACCTGGTACGGCTGCCCGACGGGGGATATCTCGCTGGGTCCGAGGTGGCCGGGCGCTTCCACGACGTGATGGGCTCGCTGAACCGGCCGTCCCGGGCCCGGGCCGTGCTCCGCCACCTGGCCGACGTCACCGGGCACAGCGCCTACCTGGCCTGCATCTCCGGCGGCCGGCTGATGGTCGTGGACGTGATCGAGGGCGCGCAGTCACCCTGGCTGGAGGACCTGCAGCCCGGCCTCGAGACCGCCGCGCACGCGACCGCGGTGGGCAAGGCGCTGCTGACCACGCTGCCCGGGCGGGCCCGCAGCAGGCTGCTCAGGGAGCACGGCATGCGCCCGTTCACCCCGAACACGGTCACCGAGCTCGGCCAGATCGAGTACGAGCTGGGCCAGATGCGGCCCGGCGACATGGTCATCGAACACGGGCAGTTCCGCGACGAGGTGTGCTGCGCGGGCGTGGCCATCCGCGGCCATGACGGCGGCTGGTGGTCGGTTGGCTCGACGGCTCGCGGGCTCAGCCTGCCGGGACCGCTGCTGGCCGAGTTGCGGGTGGCCGCGGCCGACCTGGCCCGGGCCGGATCCGATCAGCTGTCGTAAACCGTGACGTAGCGGACCCGCATCGTCGCGCCCGTGGTGGTGTGGCTCGTGGGAGTGCTGCATCCGCACCGCTCGTCGGGGTACTGGCCGCCGATCGCCAGGTCAAGAATGATCGAGAAGCCGTGGTTGACGGCGGTGTCCCAGGTCTGGGCTCCGACCTGGCTCTCGGTCACGCTGAAGAACTCGCTGCCGTTGACGTACCAGCGGATCTGCTCGTCGGCGGGATCACGCCGGTCGACGATCACGCTGTACACCTGAGAGCCGGACTGGCAGCCGGGGCACGCCCGCAACCCGCTCGACAGGCCCGTGTGCTCGTGGCAGGGCCCGAGCGTCCCGTCGGGATTGTGCTGGCTGAGATTCCCGCAGTGGAAGGCCCCCGAGTGGTCACTCAGCCCGTTGACGTCCTCCAGGATGTCGATCTCTCCGTGCAGCCGGCGATGAGCCGGGCCCGAGCATCCAGAAGGCGGGCCAGTAACCGAGGCCATCCGCCGGGTCTGGCTGTGCTACGGAGGCGCTGACCTTCATCTCGCCGCCGGCGGGCGCGGCGAAGTCCTGCGTGGTCTCGATCCGGCCCGAGGTCCAGTGGTTGCGCTGGTAGAGCGCCGTGATATCGAGATTCCCGGCACCGTCGAGATGAACATTAGCCGGGGAATCGGTCATGGTCTCGACTTCGCCATTACCGAATACGCCATAGCCCGTCTGGTATTTCCAGTACCTGGTGTTGACGCCGCTCCCCGCCGGACCCGCGAAATTCACCGACCAGACCTTTGTCCACGACACGACGCTGCTACCGGATGCCGGCGCGGCCACGCAGCCTGCGACGCCGGTTGCGGTTGCTAAGAGGCACATCACGCCGACGAGGAGCGATATCTGGCGTGAGGTACCTCGGCGCACGACCT
The DNA here is from genome assembly GCA_963749145.1 of uncultured Actinomycetota bacterium. Classification (GTDB taxonomy): domain Bacteria; phylum Actinomycetota; class Actinomycetes; order Streptosporangiales; family Streptosporangiaceae; genus JASHPR01. The sequence goes on from CAVVLN010000001.1 coordinate 1,594,178, forward strand.
TCCCCCTTTTGGGCTTGCTCGCACCTTTTCCAAGCTGCGACAAGCCGAGGCTCGGATATTCTCGCAGGCCAGCATAGCAAAGCTTCTGAAAGAGTCGCTCCGATCGCAACTCATCGCGTTGTCATATTGTCCGCTCACGGCACCCTATGCGGCACAGAGGGGCTCTGTGCATTACGAAACGGATTCGGATTGGCTCAAGCCGATTCGCTCCCATCGCGCCCGGGTGACCAGCCGCCGGCACAGGCGCGGGACGGAGAACACCGAAAGCAGTCCGCCGGTGACGGCCCCCCAGGCGAAGAACACCCAGGTGGTGTGGCCCATTACCACGGCGACGACCATGCCGCCGGCGATGATGGCGGCGAGCGCCAGATGCGGCTTGAACACATTCAGCTCGTCATCTTCGCCGCCCTGGCCGGGTGCGTCGCCCTTCGGGGTCGTCTTGAAGGTCACCCGCCTGTTGCGCACCACGCCCGCCAGCGCCAGGAAATAGATCGGTATGACCGTGACCGTGAGCAATCGCCCGGCCCAGAGCATTCCGCGCTCTTCCCTGGGCCGCACGTTGTACCTTTGCAGCCAGAACAGCATCAGCTGCCGCCACGCCAGCAACGGCACGTACCACACGACCAGCTGCGGGATCTGAATCTTGGCGGGAACCCAGCCGAAAGTGTAGTAGATCATCAGCAGCAGAACCGCCGTGGCCATCGTCAGGCCGCTGAAGTAGAACTGTTCCATCAGGAAGTAATATAATGAATGGTTCAGGCGCATTCTTATGTTGATTCGCGGTGTGTGGGTGAAGAAGATATTCATGCACCCGAACGCCCATCTGTACTGCTGGTTGAAATAGGAAGCCCAGGTTGTCGGGCCTTCCCCCACCGCGAGCGGTTCCGCCACGTAGACGCTCTCCCACCGGTCGGCATGGAATCGCTTGCCCGTGGCCAGGTCTTCGGTGAGGTGACCCTGATACCACCCGATGTCCCGCAGGGCGGCGACGCGCACGACGTGATTGGCCCCGATCAGCAGCGTCATCCGGCGCCGGCTGAGCGCTCGCATGATCGGGCCGTAGAACAGATAGGTCTGCTGGGCCGCCCCGCGAGCGATCCAGTTGTCGAGGTTGCCGTAGATCTGCGGCGTGCCGACGAAGGCGACCCGCGGGTTGCGGAAGTGCCCGATCGTCCGGGTCAGGAAGTCTCTGCGCACCTTGAAGTCGCTGTCCACCTGGGCGACGACGTCGTACCGGGAGGCGTGGCACTCGTACCACGCGTTGTGGTTGCCTGCCTTGCTCTTGGCCAGGAAGCGCCCTCGCTGGGTGTTGTAGCAGGCCATCCCGCTCCGGCTGAAGTGCTTCACGCCCAGCAGCTCGCACATCGCGCGGGCGCCCGGGTCGTTCCCCTCGTCGAGCAGCCAGGTGTCGTGCGGGTAGTCCGCGACGATCATGCTCGCGAGAGTCCGCCTGAGCATCTCAAGCGACTCACTGCCGGGGACGAACGTCGTGATGAACGCGACCCGCAGCCCGCGGGGTGGTGGCGGGGATTCCTCCTGCGTCTCCACCTGGCTGCAGATGAGCCAGCCGAGGATGTCCATGACCTGGCGGTGCCAGACCACGAACGTGAGCCCGGCGAACAGGAGAAGGTCCCCGGCATCAAAGCCGGTGCCGAAGTCCCGCGGCAGGCGTGCCAGGCTGAACCAGTAGAAGGCGAACCTGACGGCCAGCGCCAGACCGACCGTGGTCAGCAGCGCGTTGAGGACCAGCTGGCGCGACGGCAGCGCGCTGGCCGACCGGCGCGCGTGGCTTCGGGGCCGCGGCCGCAGGATGGGGACCGGCCTGGCCGCCTCCGCAATGGCTACCAGCGTGGCCAGCCCGGCCGCCTGGCTCTCGGCCCTGGCCTGGGGCGGGCCGGGCGGCTCGGGGAAGGGCTGATCCCCATGAGAACGCTCTCCGCCAGTAGATAATAGATCTGTCGTCATTTGACTACTTCCTGTGATCAGATAAGAGCGACCTTGAACGTGCCGCGCGGCCGGCGCGGGATGGCTGTCAGCGCTGCCAGGCGGCTCCCGGGGGGCGGCGGGGGCGCTGCTGCAGTCCTTGCCTGGCCGCACGACCCGCATGACCGCGGCCAGGTTCGCCAGCCCGAAAAGCGCGAGGACGGCGAACCGGATGGACATGGTCTGCTCGATGCGCCAGCCGGCCAGCGCCACCCAGGCGACGGCCAGCGTCCCGTTCCATGCGCAGACCGCCTTGCGGAACCTGCGGCTGGCGTCCTTGGGGCCGCGCGAGGGGGCCCAGGCCATCACCTTGCCACGGGCAAAGTCCCAGATGGCCAGGACCTGGGCCCAGCCCACGGCGATGGCCAGCGGCCACACATGGACCGACCAGCGAGAGTTATGCCACAGCGGGTAAATGACCGCGCCCGTGATCACGACGGGAACGAGCAGGATCGCGTTGCGCAGCTGCACTTCCTGCGGAAGCAGCGCCAGCAGGGTAATGGGGATCAGGGGCAGGATCAGGGTGCGCAGGGCGGTGGTCAGGTTCCAGAGCCACCCGGCGATATAAGGCATGCGGCAGCGCCAGGGCATATTGACCCGCCACATGTGATGCGTCCAGATCAGCGAAGACGCTCCGCAGCACCACCGGTACTGCTGGCGCATGAACGGGTCGATCTCGGCCGGGCACACCCCGGCCGCGAGCGGGATCGGGAGGTAAACCAGCCGGTAGCCGGCGTAACGCATGTCCAGGCCGGTGTGAGAGTCCTCGGCGTACGGGATCTCCGTGAACCCGCCCGCGGCGTCTAACGCCGCCCGCCGGTAGACGGCGTTGGAGCCGACGCACAGCGCGGAGCCGAACCGGTCCCGCGATACCTGCACGACCCGGTAGAAGACCTCCAGCGTGGCCCCGGCCGCCCGCTCAACCCAGGTCTGGTTCCGGTTCACGCGGAAGAACTGCGGAGTCTGGACCAGCCCGGTCCCCGGGTCGTCCATGTAGGGCAGTGTCTCGGCTAGGAAGTCGGGCCGGGGCCGGAAGTCGGCATCGAAGATCACCACATGCTCGCCTTGCGTACATCGCAACCCGTAGGCCAGATTGCCCCGACTTCTTGTGGTAGCCGGGGTCAGGACGACGTACGTACTTGAAACCGAAGGAGTCGGCCATGGACCTTATCTCAGCCGCGCCTGGGCCGTCGTCAAGCACAAAGGCCTGGGCGAAGCCCGGATAGGCGTGGACGAGCTCGAACACGCCGGTCCAGGTGTTGCGCAGCACCTCGATCGGCTCGCCGCAGATCGGCAGGAAGATGTCTATGGTCGGGCCAGGCCGGCGGATTCCACGCTGCTAACCCGGCGCTGCGTGCCCGGCCAGGTCGAAGCCGCGGCCGGCGAAGTTCACGGGCAGGCTGACCGCCTGGTAGGCGAGGAAGAGCGCCGTGTAGATCATGAAGGGGTAGGCGACCGGGTTGCGGAACTCAAACCACGCCTGGGCCGCGATCGCGCAGACCGAGCTGAAAGTGAGAGCCCCGGTCAGAAACGGAAGCGATCGCCAGGCATAGGACGTCTTCTCGGCGTCGTCAGGCGGTTCAGGAAGCACCGACGCCCTGGTAACGGTGACGCCCGCGCGGGGTCAGCGTCGGTAGCCGTCACCTCGGCCCGGCCTCGACGGGCAGCGCGCACCCAGATCAGGAAGTACCCGGTCGGTCGCGCTGGTCCGATAGGGGATAGCGGAGACGAGCCGATAGCCGCCGTACGCTCTGTATGGCCGACTGGATGATCTAGTCATAGCCGTCTGGATCTTTTGCTGTAGACGAGCGCAGATCAGGCTGAAGATAGCGATTCTGGATGGCAGCGGCATAGGCTGCTGGCAGGGTGGTTGAGATATCTGCCCGGTCTTAGGGTCGCGCATAGGCGAAGTAGTAGTTGCTGGATCACCTCGCGCCAGTCGCAGCGAAGCTCGCCGAGGTAGTAGGCCTCGACGCTTGAGTCATCAATGAGAATGGGACCGGTGACGGACGGCAGTCGGTGCCCGGAGAGCGGCAATGAGCGGCGTCGCGGTCGGGCCACGCGGAGAAGTGGAAGGGTGCCAGGAACACTCCGGATACGGCCGCGAGATCAGCACCGCGGCCGCACTGGCACGCAGCGCGGCTCGGACTTTTAAGGCGGGGACCGCCGATGCGAGGGCCGCGATCCCGTATCCCGCGATCACGCAGCCGAACCAGGCGCCGTAGGCCACATGCTTGAACAGGCTGGTGATCACATGGATACGGGCCTGCTCGACAGGGGCCAGGAAGACGGCAATGGCCAGGGACCATGCCAGGAGCTTTGGCCGGCAGGCTTTCCGCGGTGGTGAGCGACGGCCGCGCCGATGATCGCCAGCGCGGCCACGGCGCCGACCCATTTGCCGCTGACAAACAGGATTCCAGGAGCCGGGACGGTGCTCGTCTGCCGCGCGAAGGTCGTGAACGCTATCCCGTGCAGGTAGTTGGTACCTGCAGGCCAGTAATGCGCCACCGATCAGGATCGCTGTCGTCACCGATGTGGTGGCCGCGGCCGTGATGCCAGCGGCGCGGCCGTGCCGCTGCCAGATGAGCAGCAGGATGACGGTCACCACCACGGGGTCGAACAGCATGGCGGCATACTTGGCCGCATCGGCAACGGCCAGCGCGACGGCGGAAACGATCAGGGGATGAGCCGCCCCGGCTTCGTTGGAGGCTACGATGCTTTGGCTTCCAGGTCGATTATAGTATGGGCCTGGCCCATTAGCCAGTTTTTCTCGTATTCTGCCGGAGGGATATCCCCGCAGGCAGAGTGGAGCCTCTCGTTGTTGTACCAGGACACCCATTCCGCTGTCGCCACGGTAACGTCCCCGGCACCTTGCCACGGACCCTCGAAGTTGATAAGCTCCTTCTTGTACAGGGAATTCACCGCCTCCGCGGCCGCATTATCATAAGAATCGCCTTTGCTGCCGACCGAGCGGACCGCCCCGATATCCTCCAGGCGCTGGGTATAACAGATCGATGTGTACTGCACGCCACGGTCAGAATGATGAACCAGCTCATCGCCGATATGCTCCCGGCGCGACCAGATCGCCATCTCCAGCGCGTCCAGGGCAAGATCAGCCCGCAGGTGATCAGCGACCTGCCAGCCGACGATATTGCGGGAAAACAGGTCAGTGACGAACGCGGTGTACACAAACCCGGAGGCCGTGTCCACGTACGTGATATCAGCGACCCAGCGGCGGTTCGGCGCGGGCGCGGTGAAGTCACGTCCCAGCAGGTCAGCGGGCCGCTGGCCGGCGGCAGTCCAGGCACCGTCGTGCGCGGCTTCTTCCGCCTGGCCGAGACCCCGGCGATGCCCAGCTCTCTCATCAGCCGCTCCACCGTGCACCGGGCCACCTCGATGCCCTCGCGCCGCAGCTGCAGCCACACCTTCCGCGCCCCGTACACGCGGCGGCCCTTCTTCCGGTCTTCCCACACCCGCATGATCTCCTTCTTCAGCCACTCATCCCGCTGCTCGCGGCGGCGACGGCTGCACGCTCACGCTTCTTCGCCGCGTAATACGTGGAGGCGGGGAATTCCAGGACCGCGCAAGCCGGTTCCACCCCGAACCGGTCACGATGTGAATCGATGAACCCGACTAGCGCGGAAGCCTGGGGTCGAGTTCCCTCGCGAAATACGCACTCGCCGCCTTCAATATCTCATTGGCGCGGCGCAGCTCACGATTTTCGCTTTCCAGCTCGGCGATCCGCCGCGAATCCTCCGTCGTAGTGCCCGGCCGCGATCCCGCCATCAATTTCCGCCTGCCGGACCCACGTCCGCAGCGCCTCCGGGTGAACACCCAGCTGCCGGGCCACCCGGGCGAGCTCACCACGGCCCTTCCCCTCCCGCTCACGGACCTCGAACACCATCTTCACCGCGCGCTCGCGCAGCTCCTCGGGATACTTCCGCTGTGCTGGCATGACTCTGCATCCTCCCAGGAATCAGAGCCTCCAAGATCACCGGGGCGGTCCAGGAGGTACCTGCGCGGCCGACTGGGTGGCAACGGCGCGCACCCCTAGCCAGGTGGCAAGGGCGAGCAGGAAGAGTGCCATTGCGTCGTAGGTGGCGAGCGCCCCGAGGAATTGCACCGAACCGGTCCCTGCGAACAGCCCGGCGGCGAACAGCGCAGCCCGGCGCCCGAACATCCTCCTGGTCACGCCGTACAAGAGCGCGGTCGCTCCGAGCATGAAGCACAGGGACAGGCTCCGGGCCGCGGCCAGGCCGCCCAGGGAATCAGCGATCGCCCCGAGCGGCGGGTAGATGACCGGAGCCCCGGAGAAGTACTCGGGAAAGGAAGCCGGCAGCCGGAGGCCGTGCAGCCAGTGCAACCATTCCAGGTGCCCAGACCACAGATACAGCGCCTCATCCTGATACGCCGTGTTGGTCCAGAACAGGCGCGCGGACAGAAGGACCTGGGCGGCGAGGATGCCCAGCAGCGGCCACGGCTCGGTAGCAAGGTGACGCCACGGCTGCCGCCTCGCGTCCGCGCGGCGCCGACGCGACGCCGCATGTTGTGCATTCGCGGGTGGGGCGACTGCGATGCCCTGGCGCGGCCCGGCCGTGGCGATGGGCTGAACCATTGCGGCCGCGCCAAGCGACCGCTGAACCTCACGTCTGGGAGGTTGGGTGGCGAGGTCTGGACGACCCAGATGAAGGCGTAAAGGCGCGTCGTTGTCGTGCGTGGTCACGGATCCTCGCCAGGTCTGCGCAGGTAGACGGACTCAGGGCACTGCGGCGGGTTGCCGCCCGGGCAGTCCGCTGTCGGTCGGGGAGCGCGGGCCCTGGTGAGTGGCCCGACTACGCTAGGCTATCGGATAGCTACATTTAGTGCTTAGGTTTAGCGGGGGTCAGATCCGCCCAGCGCACGGCCCACGTGGCCGAGCCGGGCCGTCCCGGACAGCACGCGTCCAGGGCGAAAACGTCGAAGCCGTGGAAGCCGCCCGGCCCGGCGGGCGACCGGTACCCCGGCCGCCCGCCGGACCGCGGCGGCGTCAGATCCCGGATCCGGGCCGGAATCACGGCGGCTGGTGCGAGGTTGGCACCGGCATGGCATCAGGACACACGATCACGATCACCCCGGCCGAACTCCATGTCGAGGTGACCCTGGGCGGCGAGAAGCTGGCCGAGTCCGACCGGCCGGTGCTGCTCGAGGAGACCGGGCTGCCGACGCGCTACTACCTGCCCCGGGACGACGTGCGCACGGACCTGCTCAAGCCCACAGACTCCGCGACCACGTGCCCGTTCAAGGGCCAGGCCTCGTACTGGTCGGCTGAGGTCGGCGGCGAGGTCTACGAGGACGTCGTGTGGAGCTATGAGGCGCCGATCCCCCAGGCCGAGGGGATCGCCGGGCTGCTGTGCTTCTACCCCGACCGGGTCGAGCTGACCGTCAACGGCGAGGCCCAGGTCACCAGGTAACGAGCCCCAGGTCACCAGGTAGCCGGACCCGGCCGCTACCGGAAGCGCCGTTGCCGGATGCGGCTGCTACCGGACGCGGCCGCTACCGGAAGCGCCGTTACCGGACGCGGCGTTACCGGATGCGGCCGCTACTGGACGCGTCGCTACCGGACGCGCCGCTACCGGAAGTCGCGGCTGCGGGCGGCGGCGACCACGCGGAGCCGCCGCAGCCGGGCGGCGAGCAGGCTGACCGCCCCGTCCAGGCGTTCCACCCGGCCCAGGACGACCAGCGCGCTCGCTTCCATCGCCAGCCGCCGGTGCCGCTCCCAGACCGCGGGCGGGCAGATGATGTTGGCCATCCCCGTCTCGTCCTCCAGGCTCAGGAAGACCACCCCGCGGGCCGTGCCCGGCTGCTGCCGGTGCGTGACCAGCCCGGCCACCGTCACGTTCGCGCCGGGCCTGGCCGTCCTCAGTTCCGCCGCCCCGATCACGCCGCGGGCGGTCAGGCCGGGCCGGATGTGCTCGATCGGGTGGGTGCCGTAGGTGCCGGTCGCCCACAGGTCGGCGAAGGTCTCCTCGGCCGCGGTCATCGCCGGCAGCGGCGGCGCGGCCAGCCCGGGCGTGGTCCCGGGCAGCTGGCCGGGCCGGATCGTGGCCGCCGCCCCGGCCGCCCACAGCGCCTCGCGCCGGCCGATACCGAAGCAGCCGAACGCGCCGGCCGTGGCCAGCGCCTCCAGGGCCGGGGCCGGCAGCCGGGTCCGGCGGGCGAAGTCCTCCAGATCCCGGTACGGCTGGCCCGCCACCACCGCCGCGGCTTTCTCGCCGAGGTTGCGCACCTCGGACAGGCCCAGCCGGATCGCGGGCTGGGCCGGAGCGGCCACGCTGGCCGGGGGGCGGCGGCGGGGGGGAGACGGTGCGTTATGGCTGTCCTCGGATTTTTCCAGGGTGGCGAGGACGGCGCTGGCGTTGACGTCCACGCCGCGGACCTCGACGCCGTGCCGGCGCACGTCACCGATCAGGCTGGCCGGGGCGTAAAAGCCCATGGGCTGGGCGCGGAGCAGGGCGGCGGTGAACGCCGCCGGGTAGTAGCACTTCAGCCACGCGCTGGCGTAGACCAGGTAGGCGAAGCTGATCGCGTGCGACTCGGGGAAGCCGTAGCTGGAGAAGGCCAGGATCTTGACGTAGATGTCCTCGGCCACCTGCGGCGGGATGCCGTTAGCGGCCATCCCGTCCAGCAGCCGGGCGCGCAGCTCCTCGATCCGCTCCGGGGCCCGCTTCGAGCTCATCGCCTGCCGTAGCTGGTCCGCCTCGGTGGGCGTGAACGAGGCGCAGTCGATCGCGATCTGCATCATCTGCTCCTGGAACAGCGGCACCCCGAGGGTCTTGCCGAGCGCCTGGCGCATCGATTCGTGCGGCAAGTCGGCCAGCTCGTCGCCGCTCCGGCGGCGCATGTAGGGATGCACCGAGCCGCCCTGGATCGGGCCCGGCCGGATCAGCGCGACCTCGACGACCAGGTCGTAGAACTTCCTCGGCCGCAGCCGCGGCAGCGTCGCCATCTGGGCCCGGGACTCGACCTGGAACACGCCGACGGTGTCCGCCTCGCACAGCATGTCGTAGACGGCGGGATCCTCCTGCGGGATCGAGTGCAGGCTCCAGCGCTCGCCGTGGCAGGCCTCGATCAGCTCGAGGCAGTCCCGCAGCGCCGTCAGCATGCCCAGGCCGAGCAGGTCGAACTTGACCAGCCCGGCGTAGGCGCAGTCGTCCTTGTCCCACTGCAGCACGGTGCGGCCCGGCATCCGGGCCCACTCCACCGGGCACACCTCACCCACCGGCCGGTCGCAGATCACCATCCCGCCGGAATGGATGCCCAGGTGGCGGGGCAGCCGCTGCATCCGGGCGGCCAGCCCGGTCACGGCGGCCGGGACCCCCGCGTCAGGCGGGATCGGCTGGCCGGGGCCGTACTGGCGCGGCCCGGCCTGGCGCGCCCACACGTTCAGCTGCTCCGGGGCGTAACCGAGCGCCCGGCCCGCGTCCCGCAGCGCCATCCGCGGCCGGTAGGAGATCACGTTGGCGACCTGGGCCGCGTTGTCCCGGCCGTACCGGTCGTAGACGTACTGGATCGCCTCTTCCCGGCGCTGGTGCTCGATGTCCAGGTCAATGTCGGGCGGCCCGTCCCTCCCCGCGGACAGGAAGCGCTCGAACAGGAGCCCGTGCCGGACCGGGTCCACGTTGGTGATCCCGAGCGCGTAGCAGACGGCCGAGTTGGCGGCCGATCCGCGGCCCTGGCACAGGATGCCCCGCCGCTCGCAGAATTCGACGATGTCGTGGACGATCAGGAAGTAGCCGGGGAACCCCAGGTTCACGATGACGTCGAGCTCGCGGGCGATCTGGGCGTAGGCCCCCTCGATGCGCTCCGCGTGCGGCGGGCCGTACCGCTGCGGCGCCTTGACCTCGACCAGCTGGCGGAGCCAGCTGGCCTCGGTGGGGTAGTCCGGGGGAACCAGGAAGTCCGGCAGCCTCGGCGCGATCACGTGGAAGTCGAACGCGCAGTCCGCCGCGAGCCCGGTGGTCTGCTCTCGCACGCCGGGGTACCGGCGCAGCCGGTGCCCCGTCTCCGCGCCAGACCGCAGGTAGGCGGCGCCGGAGGCGGCCAGCCAGCCGTCCATCTCGTCCAGGCTGCGGCGGGCCCTGGTCGCGGCCAGCACCTGGGCCAGCCTCGCGTCCCTGGGCGAGGCGTAGTGCGCGTTGCCGGTGGCGATCACGGCCGTTCCCGTGCTCGCGCCCAGCTCGAAGAGGGCATCGTTGTGCTCGTCGTCGGCCGGCTGGTCGTGGCTGGTCAGCTCGATGCGGATGTTCTGGCGGCCGAACATGTCGGCCAGCGCACCGAGTTCCCTCGCGGCCGCCTCGGGACCCCCGGCCGCGAGCGCCGCGGGCACGGCGCCCTTGCGGCATCCGGTCAGGATCACCCAGTGCCCGCCGTGGGCCTGGGCCAGGCCGGCCAGGTCGTAGACCGGCCGACCCTTCTCGCCCCCGGTGAGCTGCGCGGTGCTGATCACCCGGCACAGCCGCCGGTACCCCTCGGGGTCGCGGGCCAGCACCAGCAGGTGCCGCCCTACCGGGTCCGGGATGCCGCCCTGGCCTTCGGGCAGGTCCAGGCTGAGTTCCGCGCCGAAGACCGTGCCCAGCCCGGTGCCGGTCCGCTGCTTCAGCCGGGCGGCGGCCTGCGCGAACTGAGGCACCCCGTACATGCCGTCATGATCGGTGATGGCCAGTGCCCGCAGGCCGAGCGCGGTCGCCTCGGCGACCAGGTCTTCCGGGCTGGACGCCCCGTCGAGAAAGCTGTAGGACGAGTGGCAGTGCAGCTCGGCCCACTCCGGCCCGGCCCCGCCTGGCCTGGCCCGGCCTGGCCCGGCTCGGCCTGGCCCAGTCCGGCCTGGTCCGGCCTGGCCTGGTCCGACGGGCAGCAGGCGCACCGGAGCGATCGCAGCGGCCGGGCCACCCGGGTCGGCGCCCGCATCAGGCTGGCCGCCGCCCGGACCGCGCTGACCGCCGCCCCAGGAAAGGCGCCGCTCGAACTCTCGCCACGGGAGCGGCGGGTTTTCCCAGCCCATTCAGTTTTCCCAGCCCATCTAGATGGGGTGGGTGTCGGGGGTGGTGGTGTAGGTGCGGCCGGCGGGGGTGGTCCAGGTGAAGTGGCCGGGGCTGGTCTGGGTCAGGTGCCAGCGGGGGTGTTGTTTGAGGTGGTGGTCGCGGCGGCAGGTTCCGCCCAGGTTGCAGGAGCAGGTCGGGCCGCCGTGGTCGTAGGGGCGGGTGTGGTCGAGGTCGGCGCGCCAGGCGGGCTGGCGGCAGACCGGGTTGCGGCAGGTGATGTCGCGGGCGGTGACGTGCTCGCGCAGCCGCGGCGGCGGCCGGTACCCGGCGCAGGCGCTGGCGTGGGCGCACCCGCCGGCCGCGGCGTCCGCCGCGGCCTGAACGTCGGCGCGGGCCAGCGCCGCGGCCGCGGCCCGGACTACGGCCGCGATGATCCCCGGCGGGCCGGTGCCCGGCGGGCCGGTGCCCGGCGGGCCGGGCCTGCGGCTGCCGCCGGGCGGCCCGGCGCGGGCGTGCTCGCGGACGGCATCGGCGGTGATGGTGACGGTGAGCCGGCCGACCAGCCCGGCCCCGGGCGGCGGCCGGCCGCCAGGGCCAGGGCGGCGGGCTCGGCGGCGGATCCGGGCGACCGTGATCGCCTGCCCGGCCGGGTTGGTGATGATGACCCGCCACTGCGCGCCCGGGTCGGTCTCGGCGGCGGCGGCGAGCTGGCGGGCCTGGGCCGCGGTGACCGGGCCGATCCGGCCCAGCAGCCCGGGCCGCTGCGCGGCCCCGGCCAGCGTCACCCACGGCACCGTCGCGTCCAGCAGCCCCGGCACCGGCCGCCCGTCCCGCTCTGCCCGGCCGGCCAGAACGCCCGGGCCGGCGGGGCGGCGGGCGGGGCGGGCCAGGCCGGGCGGGATCACCCCCAGCGCCGGGCCACGCCGGCGCCGGGCCCGGCCCGTCCAGGTCGTCATCAGCCTCGGCCGGGTCAAACCCGCCATCCCCGCCGGCCGCATCATCCAGCCCGTCCAGGCCATCCTCGGGCGGGGCGTCCTCATCCCGCGGCGCGGGCCAGCCCGCGCCAGGCCCGCCAGCATCACCGGGACCACCAGGGCCGGGGTCACCGGGGCCGGGATGCCAGGACCGGGGTCACCAGGGCCGGGGCGCCGCCCGGCGGCGAAGCGCCGGGCGGGGGAACGTCGGGCGGGGCGCCGTCGGCTGGGGGGATCGGCGGCAAGGTGCCCAGCCACAACCCCAGCCCGACCGCCGACCGGTGCTGGCCCAAGCTGCCCGGCAACCCGGCCGCCTTGCGCGCCCGCGCCAGCGCGCTCACCCGCGCGAACGCCGCCGCCGCCTCGATCTGCGGCTGCTTATCCAGCACGATCGTCGCGGTCTGGTCATCCTCCCCGAACAACCGCATCCCCGCGCCCCGCTCCGCGCCCTGCCGCCGCCGCTCCGCCCCCTCCGGATCAGCCGCGATCACCGCCAGCCGCACCCGCTGCCGCACCTGCGCCACAGTCAGCCCCCCGGCCCGCGGCAGCACCCTCGCCTCCACCGCCCGCGCCGCCCGCTCATCCAGCACCGACGTCGCCTCCGCGATCACCCGCGCCCGGGCCAGGTCGACCACCCCGGCCGCCAGCGCCGCCCCCGTCCGCGGCAGCCGCCACCCCAGCGTCACCGCCAGATCCGCCCACGCCCCGGCGGCATGATCAGACAACATCAGCGCCAGCTCGACCTGACCCACCGCATCCCGGCACAACCGGGCCGGCCGCCCGCCCGCGCCCACCCCGACCCGCCGGTCAGCCGCCGCGGCCCGCGACGCGATCTGCGCCGCCGCGGTCAAAGCCCCGCCGCCTGCCCCCACGACGCCAGCTTCTGCGCCGCGACCGCCACCCCGGCCAGGCCGTTCTCATCCAGCCGCCCCGCCGCCGCCGTGGCCACCCCCAGCCACCCCGCCATCCCCGGGCCCGGCTCCATATGCTCCACCGCCATCGCCGCCAGCTGCCAGTCCGCCAACGGCGCGCTCATCCGCCCCTCATCGACCGCGTCCAGCACCTCAGCCAGCACCGCGTCCTGATCCTCACCCTCCTCCCCCGACAGCAACCCACCCGCCGCCATCGCATCCAGCAACACCTGATAATCCAGGCCGGGGCCGTAATCCAGGCCGGGGCTGCTCGGGGTGTCGCTTTCTGGATCCGGGCCGGGCACTGGCATCGGCGGTCGCCTCCTCACGGAACCTCAGGCGCGTTTCAGGTTCTGGTCTTTGACCAGCGTAGCGAGAAGTACCGACAAAACAGCCGACTCATGGCATGTATCAGAAAAGTTTTCGAAACTTTTTTTGATCTAGTGCCGTAACCGCTAAGGCTTGCCCGGTTTCCTCCTAAGCCAACGCGGCTTTGGCCTGCACCGGGTCCTGGCCGGCGCGTGGATCGCCTCGATGCCCGCGGTAGCGCCGCTTACTCCGATCCGGACACGGCGGCCGGCAGCCATGTACGTGGCCCTAGGCTCGCGATCGTGAAGCGGGTCCTGCTGACCGGTATGTCGGGGACGGGGAAGTCCAGCGTTATCGAGGCGCTGGCGGCCCGCGGGTACAAGGCCGTTGACACCGACGATGGGTGGTGCGAGCCGTTGCCGGACGGCCGCCAGCGGTGGCGGGAGGACGCCATCGAACAGCTCTTGGCCGTCGAGGACGCGGACGTTCTGTTCGTCGCCGGGTGTGAGGAGAACCAGGTCCGCTTCCAGCCGCGGTTCGATGTGATCATCCTGCTGAGCGCTCCGGCCGGGATTCTGGCCGAGCGGCTGTCATCGCGGACGGGCAACCCGTACGGCAAGACGCCCGGCGAACTCCATCGCATCTTCGATGATCTCCGGGCCGTCGAGCCACTGCTGCGTAAGGCAGCCGATTATGAGATCAGGACCACGATGCCGCTCAGCGACGTGGTCACGGAGGTGCTGCGCCTGACCAGCGCGTGACGACGCGGCCAGGACACGCGCTAGCCCCACCGGCCCGCGGGCATGTGCGCCGTGTGGACGTCGCGGACTGGCACCCAGCCGCGCCTGCCCATCACGCGGCCCGTCAGCATGATCAGCCACGGTCGGGCGCGGCCCTCATTCTCGCGAGCACCACGGAACGGTCATCAGGATCGGCCAGGACGACGAACCGGCCCCAGGTCGCCTCCTGAGTGGGCCACAGCACCGTGAGCCCCCGCGCGAGCGCGTCGCGTTCGCAGGCATCGGGATCGTCAACGGCGAAGCGCACCGCGGCGCCGCCCACCCCGGAGCCAGCCGGGAAGATGCCCCTCTCGTCGTGACCCCCGTCGCTGCGGTGGAGTACGACGCGTCCCGACCGGTCTCCGACCACGACGATGATCTCTTCCTCGAACAGGACCGGCAGCCCGAGCGCGTCGACATAGAACGACCTCGCCTCGCCCAGATCCGCGACGAACAAGATCAAGCTCTCCAGGGGGCCGGCCCGCATGACGCCAACCTATCGGGACCGGCACCCGGACTTTGGCTTGGAGAGGGAGGCTGACCTGGCGCGGGCGCCACACTTGCCGCCCTCAGATTAATATGATATCACATTTATATGAGGGTCCGGCCGCATGGCCGGGACCGCAGGCACAGGAAGAGGCCGCGGCTATGGTAATCGCTGTGGAGCGGTCTGCGGTGGCCGACGCGGCGGTGACCGACGCGGCGGGAAGCATGCACGGCTTTCCGGCTGTGCTGACCAGTTTCGTGGGCCGCGCGGCGGTGGTGGACGAGATCGCGGGCCAGCTGGGCCGCTACCGGCTGGTGACGGTGACCGGGCCGGGAGGTGCCGGGAAGACGCGGCTGGCCGGCGAGGTGGCAGAGCAGGTGGCTGACCGGTTCGCTGACGGGGTGTGGCTGGCGGAGCTGGCGGCGGTGCGGGATCCGGCGCAGGTGACGGCCGCGGTGGCGGCGGCGCTGGGGGTCCGTGATCTGCCCTCGGTGGCGGCGGCCGACGCGCTGGCGCATGCGCTGGCCCGGCGGCAGCTGCTGCTGGTGCTGGACAACTGTGAGCATGTGATCGACGCGGCGGCGGAGCTATGCGGCAAGCTGCTGCTCGCCGCCGACGATGTGCGGATCCTGGCGACGAGCCGGGAGCCGCTGCGGATAGCCGGGGAACTGCGGTACCGGCTGGGGTCGCTGACATTGCCGGATCCCGATGACCGGGCGGCCACAAGAGAGTCCGAGGCGGTGACGTTGTTCGCGGACCGGGCCTGGCTGGTGGATCCCCGGTTCGCGCTTGATGAGAAGACCGCGGCGGTAGTAGCGCGGCTGGTCGCGCGGCTGGACGGGATGCCGCTCGCGATCGAGCTGGCCGCGGCGCGGGTGGACGTGCTCGGCGTGACGCAGCTGCTGGACCGGATCGACGACCGGTTCGGGCTGCTGGCGGACGGTGACCGGCTGGCCGAGGAGCGGCAGCGGTCGCTGGCAGCCGCGGTGCAGTGGAGCTACCAGCTGCTGGAAGATTCCGAGCAGCGAGTGTTCCGCGCGGTGTCGGCGTTCCCCGGACCGTTCACGCTGGAAGGAGCCGAGGCCGTAGCCGGGACCGGTGCCGGGCGGGCCGTGCTGCGGCTGGTGGACTGCTCGTTGCTGGTCCCGCCGCGGGTTGATCCAGATGGCCGGTCCCGGTACGTGATGCTGGAGACGCTGCGGGCCTACGGGGCGGGGCGGCTCGCCGAGGCCGGCGAGGGTGACGCCGTCGCGGCCGCGCTGGCCACCTGCGCGCTGCGGGTGGCCGAGGACGCCATGGCGGAGCTGACGGCAGATTCCGGCGAGGGCGAGGTGGCCGCGGCCTGGTGGCTGGATGCCGAGGACGCCACCATGCGCCAGGTACTGGAGTGGGCCATGGAGCACGACGCGGCCGTGGCGTCGCGGCTGGCGGCCGCGCTGGCGTGGTGGTGGCAGGTCCGGGGCCGGCTGGCGGGCCAGGTGCCGCTGCTGCGCGAGGCCGTCGACCGCGCCGCCGTCGGCAGCGATGCATGGTGCCTGGGGCACAGCTGGCTCGGTCAGGCGTCGCTGGACTCGGCCGATCCGGCCGGAGCGCTGCGTCACTTCACCGCGGTCCGCGACGCGATCGGGGACCGGGGGCCGTTCCCGCTGCTGGCCAGGTGCCTGAGCGGCCGGGCGGCGACGTTGCTGACCATGGGCCGGATCGCCGAGGCGGCCGGCGATGCCCGCCGTTCCCTGGCCCTGGCCCGGGAGGGTGATCACCCGGTCGCCGAGGCGCTGGCCCTGGCGGTTCTCGGCCTGATCGCCTGTGCCGCCGGCGATCCCGGCGGTGCCGGGCAGCTGGCCCGGCAGGCGGAGCGGATCACGGCCGGGCGGCACGGCCGGGCGGCCCGGGTGTGCGGCCACATTCTGACGACCGTGCTGATCCACGCCGGTGACCTGGCCGCTGCCGAGCGGATCTGCGCGGCGGGGCTGGCCGGGGCCCGGGACGCGGGCGACCTGTGGAGCCTGGGGAACCTGCTGGAGAAGATGGTGGTCCTCGACCTGGTCTCGGGCCGTTACGAGGACGCGGCCTCGCACCTGCGGGAAGGACTCCAGACCGCCTTGCGGACCGGTGCACGGGCCAGGCTGCTCGACGACCTGGACTGCTGCGGGTACCTGTGCGCCTGGACCGGGCGCTGCGCCGAGGCCGTCACGGTCTGGGCCGCGGTGGTCGTGCTCCAGGGGCACGAGGGGTTCTCGGTCCCGTCACACCCGGAATTGCCCGAGGGCTGGCTGGAGCGGCAGGAACCCTTGCGCGAGGCCCGGCGGGCGCTCGGGCCGGCTCGAGCGCAGGCGGCTGAGGAACGCGGCCAGGCGATGAGCATGGCGACCGCGGCCGAGTACGTCCTCATGCTGACCGCCGCGGGCCCGCAGCCGCCGGCGGCGGTACCGGGCACAGAAGGGCTCAGCCCCCGGGAACGGGAGCTGGTCACCCTGGTCGCCCGGGGGCGCACCGACGCGCAGATCGCCGGCCAGCTGCATATCAGCGTGCGCACGGTCAGCTCGCACCTGGACCGCATCCGCGATAAGACCGGATGCCGGCGCCGTGCCGACCTCACCCGCCTCGCCCTCAGCGCCGGCCTGGTCTGACGCAGCCTGGCCTGACGCAGCCCGATCTGACGCAGCCTGGCCTGACGCAGCCTGGCCTGAGCCAGGCGGTGTGGGTGATTCCACCCCGGCCATGACCGCGCGGCAAGAGGGGCGGAACAACCCCTGCCGCAGACCTGGCTGCGCGGGCGAGCCTATGGCTGAGGGCCGGAGAACCGGTCAGGGCCTAGCAGATAGGACAAGGCAATGTCCGCACAACTCACCCACGAGGCACCTCAGGCCAAGACGGCAGAGCGGACCGCTCCGGCCAGCCGCGGACTGCTCCGGGGAGCGTGGCACCGGATCCGCCTGGCCGTCGCGGAGATGAACTACGCGTCCCGGCGGGTCGTCGAGCTGCAGGCGCCCTGGAGCGTTGACGAGCAGTGGCACCGCCGGTAAGGATCATTGGTCGTGGACTCGTTCGCAGGCAAGCTCGCGGTGGTGACCGGCGGTGGTTCGGGCATGGGCCGCGAGCTTGCCCGTCAGCTGGCGGCCCAGGGCTGCTCGGTCGCGGTATGTGACCTGAACGCGGACGCCGTCGCGGTGACCGCGGCCACGGCGTGGGCGCTCGCCCCGCCTGGCACCCCGCCGGGCGTGCGGGTCACCGGCCATTGCTGTGACGTCTCGGATGAGGCGCAGGTGCTGCGGTTCCGTGATGAGCTGCTCGAGCAGCACGCCAGCGATCACATCGACCTGGTGTTCAGCAACGCGGGCATCGGCGGCGGCGAAAGCTTCGTCCGCAGCCCCCGTGACCTGTGGGAGCGCGTGTTCGCGGTGGACTGGTGGGGGATGTATCACTGCGCCCGCACGTTCCTGCCGCTGCTGATCGCCAGCAGCGAGGGCGTCTTGGTCAACACCAGCAGCGTGAACGGGTTCTGGGCGGCGCTGGGCCCGGGCATGCCGAACTCGGCCTACGCCACGGCCAAGTTCGCCGTGCGGGGTTTCTCCGAGGCGCTGATCGAGGACCTGCGCGTCAACGCGCCGCATGTTCGGGTCGCCGTGGTGATGCCGGGGCACGTGGGCACCGACATCATCGCGAACAGCCTGCGCGCCCGTGGCCTGCCGGCGCCCGAGCAGATGAGCGACGCCCAGGTGGAGGAGCTGATCCCCCGCGACATCCAGGCCCAGCTGATCAAGGCCGGCCTGCTGGCCCAAGGCGCGTCCGCCGCTGACCTGCGCCAGATGCTCGTGCAGGCGAACGCTGACTTCCGGGACAAGGCGCCGGTCAGCGCGGCCGAGGCGGCGACGATCATCCTGGACGGGGTGCGGTCGGGGGCCTGGCGGATCCTGGTCGGCGAGGACGCCACAATGATCGACGCGCGGGTGCGTGCGAAGCCCGAGGCCGCCTACGACTACGCCGAGCTGTTCAGCGGGCTCGCCGAAGAGCCAGCGACGGCAGAGCCTGAGCCGTAGCCGCCCGCGGCGGCCGGCGCGCTCGCGGCTCAGGGGCGATCATCAATGGGGCATCGCTGCTGGCCTTCAGCGGCGCGATGAACCGCAGCCGCTGCCCTCACCGGGCTGCGCCTCGCCGAGGTCATCTGCATACCCGGCCTCAACGACGCGTCGTTGACGCCGTCGTTGACGCCGTCGTTGACATTCAAATAATGTTGTTATTAGAATAACGTCGCTATGTCGACGCGACTGACCAGAACCGAGCAGACCGAGCGCAACCGCGCGCTGCTGCTGGCAGCGGCCCGCCGGGTGTTCCTGGAGCGCGGCTATCACGGCGCCACGGTGGATCAGATCGCTGACGAGGCAGGATTCTCCACTGGCGTCGTCTACTCGCAGTTCGGCGGCAAGGCGGATCTGTTCCTGGCGTTGCTGGAGGCCAGGATCGCCGAGCGCGCGGCCGGCAACGCGCGGGCCGTCGAGGCCCTGGTCGGCGATCAGGGAATCGGGCGGCTGCTCGAGCACGCCGCGGGCGTTGACCAGGCCGAGCCCGAGTGGGGCCTGCTGGTGATCGAGTTCCGCGTCCATGCTGCGCGTGACCCCAAGGTGGCCCGCCGGTACGCGGCCACCCATGAGCGCACGCTGGCTGGCATGGAGCGCGTCATCACCGGCCTGTACCAGCGCGCGGGCGAGCCGCCGCCGCTGCCGCCGGCCGAACTCGCGCGCCTGGTGATCGCGGTCGGCGCCGGTGCCAGGCTCGAGCAGGCGGCCGGGTCCGGCTCGTCCACCGTGACGCTGCTCGCGGGCCTGCTGGCGCGGCTGATCGCGGGACGGGCGAGTTCCGCTGAGCACGTACCCAAGGAAAGGCAGGAGCCGGATGACCGCGATCACCGATAGCAGGGCAGACGCCCTGCGCGCGCGCTTCGGGCAGGCGCTTGGCGACCGCCTGGAGCGGCATGCCGAACGGCTGAGCTGGGATGCCGGGCGGCTGGCCGAGCATCAGCGCCAGCAGCTGCAAGCGCTGCTCGCCACGGCGCTCAGCCGCTCCCCCTTCCACGCTCGCCGCCTGGCCGGGATCGACCCCGGGCGCTTCGAGCTCGGTCAGCTGGCCGAGCTGCCGGTGATGACCAAAGAACAGATGATGGCGGGCTTCGACGAGCTGGTCACCGACCGGCGCCTGACCCGCGAGCGCGCCGAGCAGCAGCTGGCGGCCTGCGCGGACGATCCCGGCCTGCTCGACGACCAGTACGTCTGCCTGGCCTCGGGAGGCAGCTCGGGGCTGCGCGGCCTTTTCGTTCAGACCGTCGGGGAGTACGCCGAGTTCGCCGCATCCGTGCTCAGGCGCGCCATGGCCCGGGTGTCCGCCGCAGGCGGGCCGCCGCCCGGCGGCCTGCCGGTCGCGATCGTCGCCGCCGCCTCGCCGGTCCACTCCAGCGGCTTCGCCGCCGCCGTCGCCCGCAGCTACCCCGTGCGGATGATCCCGGCCCCGGCGACCCTGCCCGTCGGCGAGATCGTGCGGCGGCTGAACGCCGCGCAGCCCCCGGCGCTGCTCGCGCACGCCTCCACGCTGGTACTGCTGGCCGGCGAGCAGCACGCCGGCCGGCTGCGGATCTCGCCGCAGGCCATCACCGCGATGAGCGAGCTGCTGACCGACCAGGACCGGATCGCGATCCGCGACGCGTTCGGGGTGCCGCCGATCGACCAGTTCGTCTCGACCGAGGGGCTGGTCGGCCACAGCGAGCCGGGCGGCGTGGTGCTCAGCTTCGCCACCGACATGTGCATCGCCGAGCTCGTCGACGAACGCAACAAGCCCGTCGCCGACGGCGTGGCGTCGGCCAAAGTGCTCCTCACCAACCTGCACAACCACACCCAGCCGCTGATCCGCTACGAGCTCACCGACTACTTCACCCGCCACCCCGCCGCCGTCGACCCGTACCTGCGCGCCACCGTCGAGGGCCGAGCCGACGATGTGTTCCGGTACGGGAGCATCACGGTCGACCCGCTCGTGATCCGCACCGTCATGGTCAGGACCCCGGACGCGGTCGAGTATCAGGTCCGCCAGACCCGCCACGGAATCGACGTCGCGGTCGTCGCCGACGGCGCGCTGGACCAAGCCGCGCTCGCGTCCTCGCTCGAGCACAGCCTGCGCACCGCGGGACTTCCCGGTCCCTGCGTGCAGGTGCGACAGGTCATGGCCATCGGCCGCCACCCCGAGACGGGCAAGACCCGCCGCTTCATCCCGCTATGAGCAGCCGAGGCGCCATGCCCGACAACAAAGCCCGGGCGCAGGCATTCTGGACCGGCCTGTTCAACGCACACGACCTCCGGCTGGTCCGGGACTTCTTCGCCCCGGGATTCGCCAACCACAACGCGCAGCCCGGCACTCCCGACGGCCCCGAAGGCGCACGGCAGGTATTCACCCGGCTATGGGCCGGATCCTCCGACATGCACTTCGACCTGCAGGCAATGGTGGCCGAGGGCGACAAGGTCGTCTGCATCGGCGTGATGCGCGGTACCCACGACGGACCGTTCCACGGCATACCCGCCACCGCCCGGCCCATCGACGCGCGCCACATCCACGTACTGACCTTCAACGACGACGGCCTCATCACCGAGCACCTCGCCGTCCGCGACGACGTCACCGTCCTCCGGCAGCTCGGCGTGCAGGTGCCACCGGTCACCTTGCGTGACGGTTAGCTCCAGGTTGATGGCCGCCAGCACACAGATCTCGGTGACCGTCCACAGAGCTGAGCGCCGGGTCAGTCGTAGCCGGCCTGTAGCAGCCACTGGCCGTCCTGCACCACGGCCAGCCAGGCGCTGCCGTCCTCGGTGACCAGCTGGAACCGGGCTCGCCGGCGCGAGTCCTCCGGGCGCCACCACCGCTCGGTGACCGGCCAGGGACCGGCCCAGGAGGTGATCGCCAGCCATGGCCCGCCGCCCGCCGACAGCCAGGCCGGCGGGGCGGAGATCAGCGCCCGCGCGGTGACAGTGACCGGGACCCCCGACCCGTCAGTGATCCGGGCCGGCCGCGAGGCCGGGTAGACCGTGGCCGGGGCCGGGGCGGGCAGCCGGCCCGGCCAGGGCCGGCCCGCGGGATGCCGGGGATCGGCGGCGTCGCCGAACGGCACCAGCGTCACCTGCTCGGCCGGGTCGCGGCCGCCGGCCAGCAGCGGGCGCGTCACCGCGCCCGGCCCGAGCATGGCCTGCACCCGGAGCGCGGCCCGCGCCACCCGGTCATCGACCACCGAGTCGCCCCACAGGCCGAGCTGACGGCCGGCGTCGCGTACCAGCTGATCGGGCACCAGCCGCAGCATCGTGATGCCGCCGGCCGTCATTCCGTCCTGAGCCGTCACGCCCCGTCTCCGGCTTTCCTGGTCGGCCCGCCAGCCGGCCAGCTGCCAGCGCACCCGCTCAGCCACGGCGAGCGCGGACAGCAGTCCGTCGTGCCGCCACAACCGCGCGATCTCCCGCCCGCCCGAGCAGGTCACCCGGACCTGGACCCGCACGCAGGCCAGCCCGAGGGCGGCCAGGCCGGCGTGCATCCGCTCGGCGAGCGCCTTGGCCGTGAACACCACCGGCTCGGCCTGCCCGGCCGGCGGGTCGAACTCGGCCGAGACGGAGAGGTCGGCCGCGGGCGGGCGGGGGGCCAGCGGCCGGGGGTCCAGGCCGCGGGCCAGCCGGTGCGCGCGCTCCCCCTCCGCCCCGAACCGGCTGGCCGCCTCGGCGGCGGGCAGCGCCGCGAACGCGCCCAGCGTCTCGATGCCGAGCCGGGGCAGCAGGCCGGCCAGGTCCGGATGGCCCAGGGCCGCGACCGGGTACGGGGCCAGGAACGCCCGGGTCCGGCCGGGGGGCACGATCACCACGCCACCGGGCCGCGGCGCCCGCGCGGCGAGCCGCGCGGCGAACAGCCCGTCGGCGACACCCGCCTGGCCGGCCAGCCCGCGGCGGGCCATGGCGTCGATGATCTTCGCGGCGAGCGTCTCCTCCCCGCCGAAGTACCGGGCCGGGCCGCGGGCGCCGATCGCGCAGGCGTCCGGGCCCAGCACCTCCACCCGCGGGCAGAACTCCTCCACCACGGTGACGACCGGCTCGAAGGCGCGGGCGTCCGGCACCTCCGGGGCGTACACCACCAGCACCCGCGGCGGCGTGGTCATGGCGGGCGTCGCGGCGGCGCGGTCATGGCGGGGGGGCGCGGCGGCGGGGTCATGGCGGGGGGGCGCGGCGGCGCGGTCATGGCGGGGGGTCGCGGCCGCGTGGTCATGGCGGGGTCACCCGGTGCCCCCGGCCACCCCGGCCAGCCCGGGCAGCCCGGCCACGTCGCCGGGGGGATCGCCGGCCGCGGTCACCGACCCGTCCGGGGCGGGCAGCCACAGCCACCGGGCCCGCGGCCGGGCCGCGCTCCCCCGGCCGTCCGCCACCACCTGGACCCGGCGGGCCCGCAGCCGGCCGTGCCCGCCGCCGATCCCGGTCCACTCCTGGCGGGCCACGGTCAGCCGGGCCTGCGCGCCGTCCCAGTCCCCCGCCACCACCAGCACGCCGCCGCAGCGGCGCACGGTGGCCTCGAGCCGCCGCCGCACCGGGGCCGGCGGCCGGTCCGGCGGGCGCAGCAGCACCAGCTCGCAGCCGTCCAGCAGCGAGGCCACCACCTGCGGCCAGCCCGGGCCCGGGTCGGCGACCAGCAGCAGCCGGTCCGGGTTCAGGCCCGCGTCGGCCGCGGCCACCACGCCCAGCTCCGGCAGCCCGGCCACCGCACACCAGGCCCCGGCCGCCGACGCCCCCGCGGCCAGGGCCAGGCAGAGCAGGCTCCAGTTCCCCGTGGCGATGACCGAACCGCGCGCCAGCCCCCCGGCGGGCAGCAGCTCCCGCAGGGCCGGGAGCACCGGCAGGATCGTCTCGCCCGGCAGCGCATCCCCGTGACGCCAGGAAATTTCCGCGGCCTGCGCGGCCTGTGTGACTCGCGTGACCTGAGCGACTTCCGCCCCCATCCCAGCACTATCGAACAGAAATTCGATCCTTGTCAAGCCGCTGACCTGGAGAAAGTGGCGGCGGGCCAAGGAGGATGCGGGCTAAGGGGTGGCGGAACGTGATGGTTTCGGCTGGCCTTAGACCATCATGAGCAGCATGTAGCCCATCGTGACGCCCATCACGATCTTGGAGCAGGCGGCGAGGCCGGGAGCCAGGGCCGGCGCGGGCGCGGTGCCGACACCCGGCGTGGGGTCGGCAACCGGCACGGGCGCCGAACCAGCAACCGGCACGGGCGCCGAACCGGCACCCGGCACGGGCGCGGAGCCGGCACCCGGTGTCGCCGCGGCACCAGCATCGGGCCGGGCTTCCGAGGCGCGGGGCCAAGCAGCGATACGGCGATCGGCGGTCCACAGGACGCAGCCGAGCAGGAGCAACGCCAGGACCAGCGGGAGCGCGGGATTGCCCCCGGCGACGCCGGCGGGCCCGCCCATGGCGGCCATCCCCATCGCCGTCCCGTGGCCAGAGGAGCCTGCGGCGGGCCCGAGCATGTAGATCATGGCCAGGCACTCGACGACGTGCGGCCCGGGGTAGGCGCACCGAGTGAGCCAGGGCCGGGCCCGGCCGCGCGCGCGGATTGCCTGCCCGGCGAACCACGCCGCCCCGGCCGCGAACACGCCCAGCCAGACCACGGCCGGCAGCGGGCTCAGCCGCGGCTCGAGCATCCCCGCCATGGCAACGCCCATGAGCACGTGCAGCCCGTCCGCGTCGACCTCGGTGGCCCGGGCCTGCAGCCGCGCCACGGCGAGACGGCCCGCGCAGCAGGCCGCGATGGCGATCATCAGCCCGGCCAGGCCTGCGGCGAGCCAGGCAGGACCGGTCATGCCTGGCTCACCCCGGCCCGCCCGACAGGCTGTCGTGGCGGGCGGGAGGTCGTCAGGGAACCCGGCCGGCCGACCACGGCACGAGATTCACGGCTGCGCATAACGGCAAAAGGCTAATTCGCTCGCCGCGGTTACCGCAAGCGTATGCCGTTTCCCGATTCCTGCGTTTCACCTCCTTATACCGGCCAGGGGTATCCGCCGTACCCGGCCGGGGTATCCGCCGTACCCGGCATAGGTATCTCGATATGCTTGGCTTACCCGGCCAGGGTATTCCGCGGCTTCCGGCCCCTGTCGTTGCCTGAAACCGTTACTTCAATAAAACCAAAAGCGTGTTGTCAGGTGTTTCGAGGCTGTGTAGGTTTCCGTTGTCACAGTGCCTGACGTGCACCGGCTCGGGCACGGCGGCCGTTCACCTCCAGCCGCCGTATCTGGCGGGCGGTTTGCCCAGGAGGCAGGGCTGAATGTCATCGGCTCCAGTTACCGACGGGTCATCCCCGGGCCTGGCTGAGGTCCAGCTCTCGATTCAGGGCATGACGTGCGCAGCCTGCGCGGCCCGGGTAGAGAAGAAGCTAGCCGGGATGGCCAACGTCGCGGGCGTGGCGGTGAATTTCGCGACCGAGAAGGCCACCGTCATGGTTCCCGCATCGGTTTCCGCGGAGCGGCTGATCGAGGCGGTTGAAGAGGCCGGTTACGGCGCCGAACTGGCCCGCCCGGCGGGCGGCCCCGCAGCGGCGCCCGCCGGAGCCGGACCGGAAGCGGCCCGCGTCGATTACCTGAAGCGCAGGCTGATCGTCGCGCTGGTGTTCTTCGTGCCGCTCAGTGATCTGTCGGTGCTGCTGTCGCTGTTCCCGTCGTTCCGGTTCCCGGGCTGGCAATGGGTCCTGATCGCGCTGGCGGCGCCGGTCGCCGGGTGGGCGGCGTGGCCGTTCCATGCGGCCGCGCTGAAGAGCGCCCGGCACGGCTCGATGTCAATGGACACCCTGGTGTCGCTGGGCATCACCGCGGCGTGCGGCTGGTCGGTGTACGCGATGTTCGTCCTCGACTCCGCCCCGACCCGGATGACCGCGCGGCAGCTGCTCTTCCACGCCTCCGGCGGCGGCATCTACCTGGAGGTCGCCGCGTCGGTGACCACGTTCCTGCTGGCCGGCCGGTGGTATGAGGCGCGGGCCCGGCGCGACGCCGGCGATGCGATGCGCGAGCTGGCCGGCGCCGCGGCCCGGGAAGCGTGCCTGCTGGCCCCGGACGGCTCCGAACGCCGGGTCCCGGTCGCGCAGCTCAAGCCGGGCGACCGGTTCGTGGTCCGGCCCGGCGAGGCGATCGCCGCCGACGGGGTCGTGGAGTTCGGGCCGTCGGCGGTGGATACCAGCATGATGACCGGCGAGTCGGTGCCGGTGGAGGCGGCCGAGGGCAGCACGGTCACCGCGGGCACGGTCGTGGTGAGCGGCCGGCTGGTCGTCCGGGCCCTGCGGACCGGTGACGACACCCAGCTCGCGCACCTGATCGTGCTGGTCGAGCGGGCGCAGGCCGAGAAGTCGGCCGCGGCGCGGCTCGCCGACCGGATCTGCGGCGTGTTCGTGCCACTGGTGCTGGCGGTCGCCGTCGCGACGCTGGCCGGCTGGCTCGCGGCGGGCAGCCCGGCCGAGCGGGCGTTCAGCGCCGCGCTGGCCGTGCTGATCATCGCCTGCCCGTGCGCCCTGGGCCTGGCGACCCCGGCCGCGCTGGTCGTGGCGTGCGGCCGAGGAGCGCAGCTGGGGATCTTCATCAAGGGATACCCGGCGCTGGAGGCCTCCCGCAGCGTGGACACCGTGGTGCTGGACAAGACCGGCACGGTCACCACCGGCCTGATGGCCGCCACCAGCGTGCAGGCCGCCCCCGGGGTGAGCCGGGAGCTGTTGCTGCGCCGCCTCGGCGCGGTGGAGCACGCCTCGGGGCACCCGGTGGGCCGGGCCGTGAGCTCGCTCGCGCTTGCCGAGCTGGGGTCGCTGCCGCAGGCGGCCGGCTTCCGGGCCCTGCCCGGCCTGGGGGCGCGCGGTGTGGTGGACGGCCGCGAGGTGACCGTGGGCCGGGCGAAGCTGCTGCGCGACCAGGGGCTCACGATCCCCGGGGAGCTGTCCGCCCGGTGCGCCGCGTGGGAACGGGCCGGCCAGAGCGTCGTGCTGGGCGGCTGGGACGGGCAGGCCGCCGGCGCGGTCGCGGTCGCCGACACCGTCAAGCCCTCGGCCGCGGCCGCGGTCGCGGGGCTGCGGGCCCTGGGCCTGCACACGGTGCTGCTCACCGGTGACAGCCAGCCGACCGCCGCCGCGGTCGGTGCCGAGATCGGGGTGGACGAGGTGATCGCCGGGGCACTGCCGGACCAGAAGGCCGCGGTGATCACCGGCCTGCGGGCCGCCGGGCGGCGGGTGGCCATGGCCGGGGACGGGGTCAACGACGGGCCGGCGCTGGCCGCGGCCGACCTGGGGCTGGCGCTCGGCTCCGGCACCGACGTGGCGATCAGCGCGGCCGACCTGATCTTGCTGCGGGACGACCTGAGCGTGGTTCCCGAGGCGATCCGGCTGGCCCGGGCCACGCTGACCACGATCCGGCGCAACCTGGCCTGGGCGTTCAGTTACAACATCGTGGCGATCCCGCTGGCCGCCGCCGGCTTCCTCAACCCGATCATCGCCGGGGCGGCGATGGCCGCGTCCTCGGCGTTCGTGGTGGCCAGCAGCGTGCGGCTGCGGCGCTTCGGCGCCGCCGCCGCGCCGGGCCGGCCGCGAGCCCGGGCCGGCCGCCCAGAACGCGGCGGGCCAGCCGGAACTGAGCCAGGAGAGCAGGTGACGTCGTGCCCGGTATGAACTCGGGGCTCAATGTCGACAACCCCACCGTGGTGGCCGCGTTCCAGGCGGCGCTGCTGCACCAGGGCCTCATCGCGCTGCTGATCTTCACGGTGCTCGGGCTCGCCTGGCTCAGCGTGCGGGCCTGGCCGCCCCGGGGGTCGGCCGCTTCCGGCGCGGCCGACCCGGCCGAGCCCGCCGGCCGGCAGCTGCTGCGGATCGGGTTCGGCATCGTGTGGCTGTTCGACGGGATCCTGCAGGCTCAGCCGAAGATGGCGGTCGGGCTGCCCTCGCAGGTGATCGAGCCGACCGCGGCTAGCTCTCCGCCCTGGGTGCAGCACGTGGTGAACTGGGCCGGGACGGCGTGGTCGTACCACCCCATGCAGGCCGGAGCCTCGGCGGTGTGGATCCAGGTCGGGATCGGCCTGTGGCTGCTGGTCGCGTCGCACGGCCCGCTCTCGCGGCTGGCCGGGCTGGTCAGCGTCGGCTGGGGCCTGGTGGTGTGGGTGTTCGGCGAGTCCTTCGGCGGCATCTTCGCCCCCGGGCTGACATGGTTGTTCGGCGCGCCGGGCGCGGCGCTGGTCTACGTGGTGGCCGGCGCCCTGATCGCGCTGCCCGATCACGCCTGGCGCACCCCGCGCCTGGGCCGGCAGATCCTGGCCGGGCTGGGCTTGTTCCTGGCCGGGATGGCCGTGCTGCAGGCCTGGCCGGGCCGCGGCTTCTGGCAGGGGATCTCGCACGGGCAGCCCGGCACGCTGGCCGCGATGGGGCAGTCGATGGCCCAGACTCCGCAGCCCGGCTTCCTGTCCGCGTGGGTGTCCGGCTTCGCCGCGTTCGACGAGGCGCACGGGTTCGCCGTCAACCTGTTCGCCGTGGCCGCTCTCGCGGTGACCGGCGCGGTGTTCCTCACCGGGCGGCCGCGGCTAATCCGCCCGGTCATGGCCGCCTTCATCGTGATCTGCCTCGCCGACTGGGTGCTGATCGAGGATCTCGGATTCCTCGGCGGGCTCGGCACCGACCCCAACAGCATGATCCCGTTCGCGCTGCTGGCCGCCGGCGGCTACCTGGCCCTGACCCTTGTCCCGGCGCCAGCGGGCGAGCAGGCTTCCGCCGCCGGGGCCGGGTGGCGCGAGCTGGCCGGCCCGGCCGCGCTGCGGCGGCGCGCCGGAACGGCCGGGATCCGCTCGGTCGCCGCGGCCGGCGCGGTCGGCGTGATCATCCTCGGCGCCGCGCCCATGGCCCTCGCGCAGGCCAGCCCGAACGCCGACCCGATCCTGGCCGAATCCATCACGGGATCCTCCGCGCCGCTGAACTATCCCGCGGCGGGCTTCAGCCTCACCGACCAGTACGGCCGGAGGGTGACGCTGGCCAGCCTGCGCGGCAAGGCGGTGCTGCTGACCGGCCTCGACCCGGTGTGCACCAGCGACTGCCCGCTGATCGGGCAGGAATTCCGCCAGGCCGGCCAGCTGCTCGGCGCCCAGGCCCGCCACGTGGAGCTGGTGGCGATCGTGCTGAACCCGAACTACCGGTCGCTCAGCGTGATCCAGGCCTTCGACCGCCAGGAGGGCCTGAACCGCGTGCCCGACTGGCTGTACCTGACCGGGAGCCTCGCGCAACTGCAGCAGGCCTGGCAGGCCTACGGGCTGACCGCGCAGGACCTGCCCGCCGGAGCGATGGTGCTGCACAACGAGCAGGCCTTCGTGATCGACCCGGCCGGCCGCGTCCGCGAGGAGTTCGGCACCGATCCCGGGCCGGGAACCGCGGCCACCAAATCCTCGTTCGCGGTCTTGCTCGCCGACGCCGCCCGCCAGGCGCTGGGATCGTCATGAGCCGGGCCGCCCGGGCGGTGCTGCCGCTCCTCGCGCTCACCCTGCTCGCCGCGGGCTGCGGCACGGCGGTCCGCCCGGCCAGCGCCCCGGCCGCGCCCCCGGCGCCGCCTTCGCTGGCCACCGCCACCGTCGCCGCGGGCGGGTCCTGGGCGGTGGCGGTCCTGGGCGGCTCAGCCGCCCAGTACAACAACTTCTGGCAGCTGTTCGCCCGCCCGGCCGACAGCGCCCGCTGGCAGCTGGTCACGCCGCCCGGAGTGGCCAGCAACGGCGGGCTGGTGATCGCCAGCCTGGGCCAGCGGTCCCTGGTGGCCGGATTCCGGCCCAGCCAGGATCTGGTGTTCACTCCCCTCGCCGTTACCGGCGACGACGGGACCAGCTGGTCGGCCGGGGTGCTGGACGCGGCGCTCGCTGACGCCCCCGACGCCCTGGCCGCCGACCCGGGCGGCAGCGGCGGGCTGCTCGCGCTCCTGGCCAGCGGCACCGTCCAGTTCTCCGCGCGCGGCGGGGCCGGCTGGATGACGCTGGCCAGCCGCCGGTCGGTCGCCGCCACCGCGGCGGGCCGCTGGTGCGGGCTCCGCGCGCTGACCGCGGTGGCGTTCGGCCCGGCCGGCACGCCGATGGTGGGCGGTGCCTGCACCCGCGCCGGGACCGCCGGCGTGTTCGCCCGCGCCGCCGGGACCTGGCGCGCCGCCGGGCCCGCGCTGCCGGCCGCGCTGGCCCGCCAGAACGTCACCGTGCTGCGGCTGGCCACCACCACCGGCGGCACGGCGGCACTGCTGGCGGCGGGCTCCGGCCGGGCGGACAGCCTGGTCGCCGCCTGGTCGGCCGGCGGCGGCCCGTGGGCCGAGTCACCGCCGCTCCGGCTCGCCGGCACGCCGGTGACGTCGGTATCGTTCGCACCCGGCGGCGTCACCGCGATCGTCCTGGCCGGCCGCCGCGGCGAGACCGTGACCCGGCCGGGCGGCCCCTGGCAGTCACTGCCCGCGCTCCCCCCGGGCACCGCCACGCTGGCGCCGGTTCCCGGCGGCCTGGATGCCCTCGCCGGGCACGGCGCCCGGCTGACCGTGTGGCAGCTCGCACCCGGCGGCGCCTCGTGGGCCAGTGTCCAGACGATCAACGTCCCGATCCAGTACGGCTCGTCCGGCTGAGCCGGGCGGCCTGGTATTGGCGGGAACCGATTGACATTTGTGGTGCCGAGGCACTACACGTAACGATTCATGAGACGCGGCGCGAGGTCTCGCGCGGACCGGGCCGGCTTACTGGCGAGCCTGGTCGCGGTCCTGCTGGTCACGGTCACCGCGGGCGCGCTCGCGCTCGTGCACTACTCCGGCGCCTCGCTGGCGGGCAGCACCGGCGGCGGGCCCGGCGCGGGAGCGCGCCGCGCCGGTCCGGCCCGCCTGGGCCCGGCCGCCTCCCCCGAGACGGAGCGTGCTGGATCCCCGTCGCCATCCCCCTCGGCGGGGCGGTCAGCGGCAAGGCTCGCCGCGGCGCGGGCCGCGGCGCCGGCCTTCTTCGGCACCCTCCCGCCGGGCGCGGCGCTGCCCTCGGGCGCGCAGTGCGCCCGCTGGGTGCGGGCCCGGCCCACGCCGGAGAACAAGGGGATGAACCGCGCCTTCAACCACACCCGGGGGCAGCGCGTCGGCAGCGGCTTCTTCCCGGCGGGCGACCTGCCGGAGGCCGACCGGCTGCTGGCGCCCCGCATCAACGGCGACTTCACCGGCACGACCAGCGAGATCCTGCGCTGGGCGGCGTGCAAGTGGGGCATCAACCAGAACATCGTGTTCGCCCAGGCCGCGGTGGAAAGCTGGTGGAACCAGACCACGCTGGGCGACTGGGGCACCGACGCCGCCGCCTGCCCGCCCGGCCACGGCCCCGGGGCGGGGGGCAAGCCGGGCCAGTGCCCGCAGAGCTACGGCATCCTGCAGAACCGCTACCCGTTCGAGCAGGCCAGCTGGCCGGGGATCGCCGACTCCACCGCGATGAACGCCGACACCGCCTACGCCATCTGGCGGTCCTGCTACGACGGGTACGAGACCTGGCTGAACAACGTGCCGCACGGCCGCCCGTACCGGGCCGGCGACGTCTGGGGCTGCGTCGGGCGCTGGTTCGCCGGGCGCTGGCACACCGCCCCGGCCCAGCAGTACATCGCCAAGGTCCGGCAGTACCTGGCCGAGCGGATCTGGACCACGCCAGATTTCCAGCAGCCCGGGTGATCGGGTCCGGCCCCGGCCGGCCAGACCTCTAGTCTGGCCTCATGCGCCGCCCGGACCCGAAGGCGATCTTCACGTCCTACGCGGTGGCCTGGACGTACCTGGCCGGTTTCGTGCTGGTCGAGGCGATCGGCACGCTCTTGCCCCGGCCGGCCGGGCGGCCTTCGTCCGCTGGGCCAGCACCAGCGTGCACAACCTGGCCCACGATCCGGTCGGCTCGCTGGTGGTCTCGGCGTTCGTGACCCAGCAGTTCGAGCTGGCCTGGCCGGTGCTGATCGCGCTGGCCCTGTTCGGCGCCAACCGGGCCCTGGGCAACTGGCGGACCGCGGTCGTGTGCGCGGCCGGGCACGTGATCGGCACGCTGGTCAGCGAGGGGATCGTGGCCTACCGGGTGTCGCGCGGGCTGCTCCCGCCCGCCGACCGATACCTCATCGACGTCGGGCCCTCGTACGTGGTGGTGTCCGCGATCGCGGTGGCCCTGCTGTACGGGTCCTGGCTGGCCCGGGCCGCGGCCGCGCTGGACCTGGTGCTGCTGGTCGCGGTGGGCAACATCTTCGGCGGGCTCAGTGCCCTGAACGTCACCGCGGTCGGTCACGCCACGGCGCTGGCCGTCGGGGTCGTCGCGGGCAGCCTGCTGGCCTGGCGGCTCAGGCGGCGCGAGCGCAGCGCCGCCCAGCCGCGCCCGGCCGCGTAGCACGCCGCGCCGATCGTCCCGACGAAGAACCCCACCGGCCAGTTGGACACGTACGACGCCGCTATCGCCGCCCACACCGTCACCACGGCGAACACCGCCGACAGCCCCATGGCGAGCAGCGGCCGGTCGGTGACCGAGCGGGCGGCGGCGGGCGGGCCGATCATCAGGCTGAAGATCAGCAGGGCGCCCACCACGGGCAGCGCCATGCTCGTGGCGAGGGCGACTACCACCAGGAAGCACATCTCCATCCGGTACGCTCGCACGCCGCGCGCCTCGCCGAGCTCGGGCATGACCGAGGACAGCATCAGCGGGCGGAACAGCACCAGGATGGCCAGGACGCACACCGTGCCCAGCACGGCCACCGGGGCTATCTCGTTCACGCTGATCCCGAGGACCTCGCCGAACAGCAGCGACTCAATCTCCGGCGCGTACTCCACGCTGAAGCTGAGGAACAGCACGCCGAGCCCGAGCATCGCCACCAGGGTCAGGGCCACGGCCACGTCGTGGCGGCCGCGGCGCCCCAGCCAGCCGATGCCGAGCGCGCCGAGCAGGGAGAAGACGCTCAGGCCGACCAGGGTGTCGACCCCGATCAGGCTGGCCCCGGCCGCGCCGGCGAACGCGCCAGTGGGCAGCGCGTCGGCGACGAAAGCCGATCCCCGCAGCACCACGAAGAACCCCACGACGCCGGCCACGACGGCCACGATGGTCGCTACGGTCCAGGTGTTGGTCATGAATCCGGAGAACATCGCCGCTACCCGCACTCCGGCTGCGCGCCCCGGCCGTCCCTCGCGTCGCGGCTGTCTCGCGCGTCTCGGCTGTCCCTCGCGTCTCGGCTGTCTCGCGCGTCTCCGCTGTCCCGCGCGCCTCGGCTGTCCCGCGCCCGGGCGCCGCCCCGCCGCACCTGCGCCAGCAGGTAAAAGATCAGAATCAGGGCCACAACGAAAAAGCTGACCGGCCAGCCGTGCCCGGCGGGCGGCCAGTAGTAACTGTCAAAGGCGAGCAGGATGCCGAGCCAGGTCACGGCCAGGCCGATCAGCGCCGACCAGAGCAGCATCAGGCCAGGCCGGCTGGTCAGCCGCAGCGCCGTGGCCGCGGGCCCGACCAGCAGCGCGGTGCTGAGGATGGCCCCGATGGTGATGGCCGACAGCGAGACCGCGAGCGCGATCGCGACCAGGCACAGCGCGCCGGTGGCGCGGACCGAGATCCCGCGCACAACGGCCAGGTCGGCGCTGACGGAGCTCAGCAGCAGCGGGCGATAGAGCACGGCCACGATGCCGACGGCCGCCAGGCTGAACGCTGCGATCACCGGGAGGATCGAACTGCCGATCGTGAACAGGGATCCGAACAGGACCGTGATCGTCGCGCCGGTCGTGGAGGTGTGCAGCGTGTCCCAGTAGAGGAACAGGGCCGCCACGCCGAGCCCGGCCCCGCGCACGATGCCGGTGGCCAGGTCCCGGCCGCGCGGGCGCTGGACCCCGATCATGTCCATGATCCCGGCCGCCGCCACGCTCGTGCCCGCGAAGCCCCACAGCGGGCTGATCCCGATGAGGAAGGACGCCGAGCCGCCGGTGGCGCTGAGGTCTCCCAGCGCGTGCCCGGCGTACGACTGCCCTCGCAATACCGTGAACGTGCCGACGATGCCGGACACCACCGCGACCACGCCACCGGCCAGCAGCGCCACGTGCACCGGCGCGCTGCCGAAGAAGCCCGGCTCGAAGACGGCCCTGAGCAGGTGTTCCATCACGCGCTGTCGGCGACAGGGGTATCGGCGTGGTGTTCCAGCGGGATGTCGAGCCCGGCCCCGCGGCTGGCCACGACCAGGATCCGGCCGTGCACGCGGATCACGTCGACGTGGCGCCCGTACAGTTCGCTGAGCACCTCACCCCGTACCACCTCGTTGGTGGGCCCGCTGGCCGCCCGTCCCGCCGCCAGGTAGACGATCCGGTCCATGACCGGGAGCAGCGGGTTCATCTCGTGCGCCGAGATCAACACGGAAATCTGCTGCTCCTTCGTGATCCGGGCGAGCAGCGCGACGACCTCCTGCTCGCTGGCGATGTCGAGGTTCGCCAGCGGCTCGTCCAGCAGCAGCAGCCCCGGACGGCTGATCAGCGCGTGCGCGATCAGGATCCGTTGCTGCTCGCCGCCGGAGAGATTGCCGACCCGCGCGTCGGCGATGTGCTCCGCGTCGACGGCCCGCAGCATCTGGTCGATCAGCCTTCTGCGGGACCGCGACGGCAGCGGGATGCCGAGGCGGTGCCCGTCCAGGCCCAGCCCGACCAGGTCCCTGGCCCGCAGCGGCACATCGGGATCCAGCTGGATCTTCTGCGGGACGTAGCCGATGCCCGCACCGTTGATCCGGATCTTCCCGGTAGCTGGCTGCAGGCCGAGGATGACCCGCAGCAGCGTGGTCTTGCCCGCTCCGTTGGAGCCGATGAGGCCGACGAACTCGCCCGGCCTGATCGTGAACCGCACGTCGTGCAGCACCTCGCGCCCGCCGAGCCGCACGCTGATGCCGTCGAGGGCGAGCGTCTCGTCCGGGGCGGGCGTCACGGGCTGATGGGTCATCGTCATCACAGCTTCTCCG
This sequence comes from uncultured Actinomycetota bacterium, assembly GCA_963749145.1. Taxonomy (GTDB): domain Bacteria; phylum Actinomycetota; class Actinomycetes; order Streptosporangiales; family Streptosporangiaceae; genus JASHPR01. The sequence continues at coordinate 1,628,633 of CAVVLN010000001.1, forward strand.
TCGATACCTTGCTGGCCACGGCCTTCTGCAGGGCCTGGACCTCAGCGAGCATCCACGACTGGTAGGTGTATCCGGGCGTGGGCATGGTCTCGTACACGCCCACCACGGGGATGCCGTACTTCCTGGCCTCAACCAGGAACGACTGGGTGAGTGAGTCGGTCACCTGCTGGTTGTACACGAAGACCTTCACCCGGTGGCCGGAGAAAAAGCCGTTCTGCAGCGACACATCCTGCGGCGACGGGTCCACCCCGTTCATGATGTCGGCCTGGAAAGTGAACGGCGTGAGGATTCTCGTTCCGGCGGCTTGCAGCATGTAGTCGCCGACGGGCTCGGTGACCGCGACCGGCGTGCCGGGGTAGGCGGCCTTGAACCGCGCGATCGCCTGGTACCAGGGCTGCAGGGACGCGTCGAACCGGTGCAGGTTGGCCGTGAAGTACGCCTTGTGGGCCGGCTGCATCCCGGAAAGGTCGGCGGCGATCGCCGTGGCCACGGCCGGCATCGTGGCCGGGGAGTACCACAGGTGCGGGTTCGGCGTGGAGTCCGGCAGGCCGAGCAGGTGCTGCACGACGATCACCTTGCGGGTCGGGCTCGGCGCGGCGGCCTCGATCTTGTTCATGTAGCTGTCGTAGCCGATGCCGTTCTGCACCACGAGCCGGGCGGCGCTGACCTGCTGGGCCACGCTCGGGCTGGCCTCGAACGTGTGCGGGTCGGTGTTGGGATTGCTCTCGATCGCGGTCACGGCCACGTACTTGCCGCCGATCTGGCCGATCACGTTGGCGTACTCGTTCTCGGCGCCGACGGCCGTGATCACCTGGCTGCCAGCCGCGTCGGTGGACGCCGAGCCCGGCGAGCAGGCTGCGGTGAGCAGGCCCGCTGTAATGGTCAAGACGGCAAGCACGATCCCGCGGCGAGGCCGCATGGCAAGCTCCTTCCTGGTCAGGTTCGATTCGCTGCGCTGCCGGGATCCATGGCGGCTTAATACAAATGAAAACGATAACCAGTTTAGGGTGGGCTCGCAAGCCGTTCGGCCGGGCGGGCAAGCCGTTCGGCTGCCCGCAGCGCGGACCGCCGCGCCTCGGCGGGCCGGCACCCTCTGCGGCCGGGCCCTAACCCACCGCAGTTACTGCCCGCGTCAAAGAACTGGCAAAGCATCGCCGGGCGCCCCCAGGACCTGGTTTTTCATCGGTTATCGTTCGGCAGGATGCCCGTGCGGCGATCGGAGTTGCGGCGATCCCGCACGTGGCGGGTCTGCCTGGTGTCGGGGGGACCTCGATCGCGCCTGCTGGTCTAGCGGCCGATGACGTGAAGGCGAGCGCAAGATCACGATGAACGGCACCACTGGCAGCAGCCAGGACCTGGGCGACAAGCGGCCACGCGGCCGGTCCCGTCCCCGGCGGTCCCGGATCGCCTGGCCCGCCGCCTGTCGTGGGCGGCGGCGGCCGGGATCCTCACCTCGATCGCCATCATGATCGCCGCCTCGGCCCTCCGGAACTCCTGGGAGCACCCGTACGTCGTCATGCCCCCGGACGGGATGCCCTGGTCGTTCCGGCTGCACCTATCGCTGACGCTGGTGAGCGCGGCGATGTGGGCGGCGGTCGTCCTCGCTGCCGGCGGCGTGATCGCGGGCCTGGCCGCGGTGGCCCGCGGCGCGCGGCCTTCGGTCCGGCTGGTGCTGGGGGTCGGCCTCGTCGCGGTCGCCGTGCTCACCGTGCTGCCCGCGGCCGGATCGAACGACACGCTGGACTACGCCGCCTTCGGCCGGATGATGGTGCTCGGCCACAACCCCTACGTGATGACCCCGGACCAGTTGCGCCACCTCGGCGACCCGGTCGGCCTGGCCACGCCGCTCACCTGGGGGAAGCTGCGGACCGTCTACGGGCCGCTGGCCACCGCCGAGCAGTGGGCGGCGGCCAGCCTGGGCGGCACCTCGGCGGCGCGGATCGTGTTCTGGCTGAAGCTGTGGAACGCGCTCGCGTTCCTCGCGGTGGCGCTGGGCCTGGACCGGTTGCTGCGCTCCGACCCGGCCCGCCGGCTCCGGGCGCACCTGCTCTGGACGGTGAACCCGCTGCTGCTGTGGGGGCTGGTCGCGGAGGGGCACGTGGACGTGATGGCCGCGGCGGCCGGCTTGTTCGGCCTGGCCGTGCTGCGCAAGCGCGGTGACGGCGACCCCGGGGCGCTGCGCGGGCTGGCGGCCGGGCTGCTGGTCGGGGCGGCCGCCGACTTGAAGATCACCTATGTGCTCTTCGGCGTGGCGCTGGCCTGGGCGGCCCGGAACTGGATGGCCACCTGGTTCAGCGCCGCGGCCGGCGCCGCCCTGGTGCTCTTCCCGTCATACCTGTGGTTCGGGCCGTCGGCCGCCCGGGCCCTGCTCTCCCGGGACGGCCAGGCCTCGATCGGCAACTTCTATCAGACCGTCATCGGATCCCACCAGGTCATCCTCCCGCACCTGCTGCTGCTCGGGGGGCTGGCCTGCGCCGCGGTCGCGGTACTGGTGCTGGTGCGCCTGCCCGACGGGGTCCCGGACCTGCCGGCGATCCGTCCGGCGCTGGCGCTCAGCGTCGCCTGGCTGTTCCTGTGGCCCTATCAGTTCCCCTGGTACGGCGCGATGGCGATCTGCCTGCTGGCGCTGTACCCGGCCTCGCGGCTGGACTGGCTGATCCTGATCCGGCTGGCGGCCGGCACGTTCGCGCTCATGCCGGGCAACGCGGGGTTCCCGGCCCAGCCCGTGCTGAGCGCGATCACCAGGGCCGGGCTGTACTACCTGGCGCCGGCCGTCCTGCTCGCCGCCGCGGCGGCCCTGGTCTGGCTGTGCGTGACCCGGCGCTGGAGGATGGATCCGCCGACGGTCATCCCGGCGACGGGGCTGCGGGTGCCGGCCTGAGCGGGCCGGGCCGCCCGGCCGCCCGCCCGGCCAGCGCGGCGCGCGCCGGGCGGACCGCGAGCCCGAGCAGCATTCCGAACAGCGCCAGCCCGGTCAGCACGTACAGGTTCCCGGTGAGCAGCTGCAGCCCGTGCCAGTGGTACTCCGGGTACCAGGGCCGGTCACCGAGCCGGTAGTAGACGGCCGGGACGGTGTAGGGCGGCGCGAAGATCAGCCCCTTGGAGAAGGTGCCGAAATCATCGGGCGCGCCCCAGAGAACCCCGGGCCAGGCGCCGAACAGCAGGACGATCGCTCCGGCCAGGCCGCCCCAGGCCAGCCTGGCCGCCGTCCGCCGGGCGCGCACCGCGTAGACCACGGCCGTCACCGTCCCCGGGACGATCCAGACCCAGTGGTGGTCCCAGCTGATTGGCGAGATCAGCAGCCCGGTCAGCGCGCAGGTCAGCAGCCCGACCATGCGGTGCCCGGCGCGGTCCAGGATGGCCGCGGCGCCGATCCCGGCGATGCCCACCACCACCGCGGTCACCAGCCAGACCGGCTGGCCGTGCGCGACGCTGCCGGACAGGCGGGTGATGAGCGCCTGCAACGACTGGTTGCCCTCCCAGCCGACGAACCCGGTCCGGCTGCCCTGGTAGAACAGCCCGTCCAGCCACCACGCGCGCGAGTCGGCGGGCAGCACGGCGAACCCGAGCAGCACGGTCAGGGCGAACGTCCCCGACGCCACGGCGGCCTGGCGGAACCTCCGGGTCAGCAGCAGGTACGGGATGAAGATCAGCGGTATCAGCTTGATGCCCGCGGCGAGGCCGATCCCGGCCCCCTTCCACCACCGCCGGTCCGGCTGCACCTGATCCCAGATGATCAGCGCCATCAGCACGATCTCGATCTGGCCGAGGAACAGCGTGCGCTGCACCGGCTCGGTCCACAGCAGCGGGGCGGCCAGCAGCAGCGTCGCGCCCAGCCGGGCCAGCCCGCGCCGGTAGCCGAGCCCGCCGAACGTCATCCAGATCGTCGCGAGCAGGGCGAGGATGTTCACCGCCACCGAGAGCTTCATCAGCGCCGAGAAGGACGTCAGTGTCAGCACCGTGAACACCATGGCCGCGAACGGCGGGTAGGTGAACTTCAGCTGCTCGTACCCGGGCCAGTCGTACAGCGGTGACGCGCGGAAGGCCCGGTACGTCGGCGCGACATGCCGCACGATCAGCCCGCCGTCCCGGTACACCCGCAGGTCGACCGGGACCATCCACACGTTGTGCGGGCTGGTCGCGACGTAGAAGGCGTACCCGCCCACGGCCACGGCGAAGGCGGCGGCGCCGACGGCGAGCAGCCAGTCGCCGCGCGGGGACCGGGCGGCCCGGGCCGGGGCGGGACCGGTCACGGCCGGCTGCCGTGCGGCGGTCACCGCGTCGCCCAGGTCTGATGAGGCCACCCGTGCACGATATCCGGAAACAGGCCGGGGCACTGTCGATACCCTTAGCCGCGGGAAGGCTGATATATGCGGCGAAACGGTACGGCCCGCCGAAACGGCACGGCCCGGCGAACCGGTACGGCCCGGCGCAGGCGGGGCCCGGTCATCGCGGTGGTGACCGCGGTCGTGCTGGTCGTGGCGGCCGCCGCCGCGGGCGGCAGCTACCTGCTGCTGCGCACGACCGGCAGCCCGCAGCAGACCGAGGCCAGCTACCTGCGCGCCTGGCAGCGGGGGAGCTATGCGGGCATGGAGCAGGTCAGCGTGAACACGCCCCGGTCCGGGCTGGCCGTGCCGCTGCGCCAGGCCAGCGCCCAGCTCGGGATCCGCCGCCTGCGGCTGGCGCCCGGGCCGGTCACCACGAGCGGCGGCACGGTAACGGCCCGGTTCACCGCCACCGCCGACCTGGCCGGCGGCCAGGTCTGGACCTACCCCGGCCGGCTGCCGCTGGTCCAGCGCAGCCGGCGCTGGTGGGTCAGCTGGAGCCCGGCCGACATCTACCCCCGGCTGCGCCCGGGCGACCGGTTCGTGCTCAGCGCGGCCTGGCCGCCCCGGGCCCCGGTGCTCGGGGCCGGCGGCACCGTGCTGAGCTCGGACGAGGCGATCTTCGAGTCCGGCTCCCTGCAGCTGCTCACCGGGAACGTGATCACCGCGACCGCCGCGCAGGCCCGGGCGCTGGGTCCCCCCTACCAGGCGGGCGACCTGATCGGCCTGGGCGGGATCGAGCAGGCCTACCAGGCCCGGCTGGCCGGGCGGCCGTCCCTGACCATCAAGATCGAGGGCCCGGGCACCGACCTGACCGCCGCCCGGTTCGCCGCCTCACCCGGCCAGCCCGTGCAGACCAGCATCGACATGAGCGTCCAGCTGGCCGCCTCGCGGGCGGTGCGGTCGGCGGCCACGTCGAAGCCGGTCGACCTCGTCGCGATCCAGCCGTCGACCGGGCGGCTGCTGGCCGTGGTCGAGCGTCCCGGCGGATTCGACCGGGCGCTGCAGGGCGAGTTCCCCCCGGGCTCGACGTTCAAGGTCGTGACCGCCTCGGCGCTGGCCCGCCGCGGCCTGCGGCCGTCGAGCACGGTGCAGTGCCCGAGCCAGGTGGACATCGGCGGCCGGATCTTCCATAACGACGACAACGAGCAGCTCGGCACCACCACCTTGCAGTCGGCGTTCGCCGTGTCCTGCAACTCCACCTTCGCCCTGCTCGCCACCCAGCGCCTGGGCGGCGCGGCGCTGGCGTCGATGGCGGCCGATCTCGGCTTCAACGCCAGGCCCGCGCTCGGCATCCCGGCCATCCTGGGACAGTTCACCACTCCGGCCCAGCCGGTGGACCTGGCGGCCGACGCGTTCGGCCAGGGAACCGACCTGGTCAACCCGCTCAGCCAGGCCGGCGTGGCCGCCGCCATCGACGACGGCACCTGGCTTCCCCCGCAGCTGGTGACCAACCCGGCCCCGCGGCAGGTCACCGGCGCGCACGCGCTCAGCCCCGCGGTCCTGGCCACCCTGCGGCCGATGATGCGGGCGGTGGTCACCAGCGGCACCGCGGCCGGGGTCGGCTTCCCGCCCGGGGTCTACGGCAAGACCGGGACGGCCCAGTACGGGAATGGCCCCAACCCGCCGTCCCACGGCTGGTTCATCGGCTACCGCGGCGACCTGGCCTTCGCGGTGCTCGTCGAGGGCGGGGGCGTCGGCGCCGACAGCGCGGGCCCGATCGCGAACGCGTTCCTGCGCGGCCTGTGAGGCCCCTCAGCGCTGGTGCGCCGGGCTGAGCTGCATGGCCATGGCGTGCTCCACCAGCGAGATCAGCGTCGACTTGGTCGACCGCCGGTCCCGGGCGTCACACCGGATCACCGGGACATGGGGGCTGACCGACAGCGCCTCCTGCACGTCGGCGATATCATGCGGGAAGTCTCCGTGGAAGCCGTTCACCGCCACGATGAACGGCAGCCCGGCCGACTCAAAGTAGTCCACCGCCGGGAACGAGTCCGCCAGCCGCCGGGTATCAACCAGCACCACAGCCCCGATCGCCCCGTGGATCAGGTCATCCCACATGAACCAGAACCGGTGCTGGCCAGGCGTCCCGAACAGGTAGAGGATCAGCCCGGCGTCCAGCGTGACCCGCCCGAAGTCCATCGCCACGGTCGTCGTGGTCTTGTCCGGGGTGTGCGACAGATCATCAAACGACTCCGACGCCGACGTCATCACGGCCTCGGTCGTCAGCGGCGTGATCTCCGAAACCGATCCGACAAATGTGGTTTTCCCAACGCCGAATCCACCCGCAACGACAATCTTTACCGACGTCATCGCGGCCTCAGCCGCCACCCCCGTGACCGAGTCAGAGCTTGCGAAGTCCACTGAGTACCCTTTCAAGCAGATTAAGGTCCGGGCGACCCTGCGCGTGATCCAGCTGATGAATCCTGACCAGCCCCTCCACCGCCATATCCGCGATCAGGATCCGCGCTACCCCCAGCGGCATCCGCAACACCGCCGAAATCTCCGCCACCGACCGCCAGTCCCGGCAGAAACCTAGAATCGCCTGACACTCCGGACTTAGCACCGACAAATCGCGCGCCTCATAATGAGCCGCCGCCACCATAGCCTCAATTTCGAGCTGCGTCCGTGGCCTGGTCCGCCCGCCCGTCACCGCGTACGGCCTGACCAGCGAACTGCCGGCAGCGGCCCCCGCCCGGCCCAGCCCGAACTCGCCCGGTTCCGCCCCCGCCGGACCGGTCGCGATGGGGCCGGTCACGATCGGACCGACCTCGCCTGCCGCGGGCTCGAACGCCGACGGGGGAGCGCTGGGCACGCCGTTACCCGGCCGCGGACGGTACCTGCCGCGAGCAGGGGCCCGGTCATCCCGGGCCGGACCAGACACCGGCATCTCCAGTCACAGCTTGCCATCCTCCCGCCACATGGGTGGCTGAGCGCTGCGAACCTCCGGCGTCAGCGCGCTGCCCACCCGTTCGACCAGGAGCGCCATCTCGTACGCCACCAGGCCCATGTCGCAGTCCGCAGCCGCCAGCACAGCGAGACTCGAACCGTCGCTGATCGCCATCACGATCAGCAGCCCCCGCTGCATCTCCACCACGGTCTGGGTGACAGCACCGCCCTCGAAAACCCGGGACGCCCCCTGCGTCAGACTGGTCAGGCCCGACGTCACCGCCGCAAGCTGATCAACCCGATCGGCCGGGAACCCCTGCGAGTATGCCATCGGCAGTCCGTCCGATGACACCACGATCGCGTGCGCGACCGCAGCCACCCGCTCCACGAAGTTCGTGATCAGCCAGTTCAGGTCCTGTGCCGGACGCACAAGCGGACTCACGACCGCTCCCTCCTACCATGACCGCTACCAGCCACCGACGCGTCGCTCACCAGGCCCGCCCGCGCCGCGCCCCCGCCGGGCCAGCTACCTGCCCTAAGCATGACCACCTTGGCGACCTCATGTCACGCCTCATTCCGAACTCGAGTCCTCTCCGTCTTCGGATCCGGTTCCGCTCGCCGCGGCCCGGCCCTCCCTCGCCCCGCGCTGGAAGCTGGCGAACCGCTCGCGCGTCGCCGCCGCCGACCGGGTGGGCGCCACCGACGACGGCGCGGCGGTGGCGGCACCCGGAACGAGGTTAGCCCGCGGCACGCGCTTCGGCAGCCCGGCCGGGGTAACGCCACCCGAGGTGGGGGCATGGACAACCTCGGCCGCGGCCCAGCCCTCGTCGGCCGCGGATATCCAGCCGTTGCCGGGGGCGCTGTCAGCCTCCCCGTCGTGGCCGGACCCGGGCCGGCCGACCGCCTGCCGCCCGCGGCGGAACCAGTCCGACTCCACCGCCTCAAAGATGGGCAGCCGGTGCTCCTGTCCGAGCCCGTCGGCAGGCGGCAGGACCACGCCGCCCAGGGTGGCGGTGTCCCAGGCGGCGGCCGGGGCGTTGAGCACCGGCGCCGTGGTGGTGTCGGCCGGCTCCTCCGCCTTGTCCTCGTCCTTCCCCTTCAGCCCCTTCACGAAGGAATCGAAGGACGGCGCGGACGACCCGGTGACGGGCCCGTCGCTCCCGGCACCCGCCGGGCCGGTGCTGATCACCGGGCCGGTACTGATCACCGGCTGCGGCCCGGTCACGGCGGGCTGCGGGCCGGTGACCGCCGCCTGCGGGCCGGTTACCGGCCGGCCTGCGGGCCGGTCACGGCCGGCTGCGGGCCGGTGACGGCGGGCTGCGGGCCGGTGACCGCCGGCTGCGGGCCGGTGGCCCCGGGCTCGGACCCGCCGTTGGAGGCCGGCCTGGGCACGGTGCGGAACGCGGGCAGCGGCCCGGTGGTCGCCCAGCCCGCGCCCGGCCTCGGCCCCGCGCCGGGAATCCGCTTCGGGCCGAGGGTGGTCTCCTCGGCGTCGGCCCGCAGCGACGCGAACCTCGGGGTCCGGGCGGCGTCGACCTCCTGCTCGGCCGCGCTGCGGCCGATGTCCCCCCAGCCCGAGGTGGTGGTGCCGTTGCCGCCGAACGCCCCGTCGGCCACCGGCGCGATGACCGGCTCGGCCGCCCCCGCGTCACCGCGGCGCAGGCCCGGGGTCCCGTCGGCGGCCTCGTGCATGATCACCTCGTCGGGCAGCCAGACCAGCGCGATCAGGCCGCCGGAGGCCGCGGGGCGCAGCCGGACCCGGATGCCGTGCCTGGCCGCCAGCCGGGCCACCACGAACAGGCCCATGCGGCGCGACACCGCGACGTCGACCACGGGCGGGTTGTCCAGCCGCCAGTTGGCGTGGGCCATCTCTTCCGCGCCCATGCCGACGCCCTGGTCGGTGATCTCGAGCAGCACTCCCCCGCTGCTCAGCAGGTGGCCGGAGATCGTGACCGGCGTGTCGGCGGCCGAGAACGACGTGGCGTTCTCGACCAGCTCGGCGGTGAGGTGCACGACGTCGCTGACGCCCTGGCCGCGGACCGCGATCCCCGGCTGCACGTTCAGCGTGACCCGCTCGTACTGCTCGATCTCGGACAGGGCCGCCCGGAGCACGTCCACCAGCGCCACCGGCTGGTTCCACCGCCTGGTCTCGTCGTGGCCCGCGAGCACCAGGAGGTTTTCCGAGTTGCGGCGCATCCGGGTGGCCAGGTGGTCCATCTGGAACAGGCTGGACAGCCGCTCCGAGTCCTGCTCGCCCTGCTCGAGGTCGTCGATCAGGCGGATCTGCCGCTCGACCAGCGACTGGCTGCGGCGGGAGAGGTTCACGAACATCGCGTTGACGTTCCCGCGCAGCGCCGCCTCGTTGGCCGCCAGCCGCAGGGCTTCCCGGTGGACCTGGTCGAACGCCCGCGCGACCTCACCGATCTCGTCCGACGAATCCACGTCGATCGGCTCGACCTCCAGCGAGACGCCCTCGCCGTCGGTCTCGCTCATCCGGCGCACGGTCTCCGGCAGCCGCAGGCCGGCCACCTCGAGCGCCCCGGTGCGCAGCTTGCGCAGCGGCCGCACCATGGACCGGGCCACCACGATCGTGATCAGCAGGACCACGATCAGCACGGCCAGCACCAGGATCCCGGTCGCCACCGCGGTCCGCGACGCGCTGGACTGCAGCGTCTGGCTCCGCGCGATGATCTTGTCGACCAGGCCCTGCTCCACCGTGCGGATGTCGCCCAGGGTCGTCGTCATGTCCGTGTTCCAGGCGGCCGGCACGCTGGCGAAATGGGCGGGTGCCGGCGGCATGGACACCGTCAGCGTGCCGCCGTTGCCACCGCTGGCGATGGCCTGATTTTCCATGGCCTGGGCGTCGTCCACGGCGGGGCCGGCCACCGTGTTGCTGTAGACCTGCTGTTCCTCGATGCTGGCGTCGCTCTGGAACTCGGCGAACTCGGCCGCCTGCTGCGACTGGGCCCCGGTCAGCGCGGCGGCCCCGTTGGGCTCGAACTGCCTGGCCACCAGCGCCGCGTACAGGATGCCGCGCTGCTGCGAGGCCTGGTCCTCGGTCCGCGACAGGGCGCCGAGCGCGCGCACGTCGCTCTGCAGCGCGGGGTCGCTGGTGCCCTGCGCGATCTGGTCGTTGAGCGTGAACAGGTCGGCGATCGCCTGCGAGTAGTCGTCGATGACGACCAGCGCCGGGGCCATGCTGTGCGTCGCCGCCAGCCGGTAGCTGGACAGGTCGTTGAGCCGGTCGATGACGGCGGCCACGTCGTCCTGCACCTGCGCGGGGTACGCGGACCCGATGCCGCTGGCCAGGGTCCTGACCTGGCTGGCGGCGGCGTTGGTGGCCGCGTACTGCGTGTTGATCGACGGCGGCATCGGGCCCTGGCGGCCGGCCGCGATATACCCGGCCAGGGCGTCGCGCTCGTCCTCCATGGCGTTGGCCAGGTGGGTGACCGCGTTGCCCAGGTGGGCCAGCCGGTCCACCTGCTGGTAGGTGGCCGCGCTGTGGACCGCCTCATCGATGCGGACCCCGCCGAAGTACATGGCCGTGATGGTGGGAATGGCGATCAGCGCGATGAGCCGCCAGCTCACCCGCCAGTTCCTGAGCGCGAACCGGGACGTCGTGCGCCCGGCGGTCCGCTGCTCACCCTCCCGTGGTGCCTCCGGCTCCTCCGTAGCCGCCGGAGCCTGATCCTGATCCTCGGCCAGATCCTGACCAGCGCCAGGCTGGTCAGTCATCGGTCGTATGCGCACTGCGCCCTCACCTCGCGCGGGTCGGAAGCCTTCGGAAGGCGTGCTGGCAGGCCAGACAAGGAACCGGACGGCATCCGTCCCCCTTCCCAGTGGCGGTTTCTACAGCACAGGAGAGCTACGGGCAACCCTAGCCGTACAAAACGGGTAAGGACATGTAATCATTGTCGACCGCAGTTTCGTTCGACAATCTGAACATCGGCCTGGCCCGCATGCCTCCGTGCTGACCGCTTGCCACCTGCGATAACACGCGCGGGCCTGGTGGGGCGGGTGGGGCTCGAACCCACGACCGGCGGATTATGAGTCCGCTGCTCTGACCGGCTGAGCTACCGCCCCTCTCGGGGCCCGCGTGACCATTACAGCAGACCCTCAGGGGGTCGGGGACGTAACCAGAACCGCCCGGCGCGCCGCTCCCGGCCGAACTCCGCGTCCGCGCCTGGTCACGGCCCGTCTCCGGCCCTGGCCGGGCGCCGGCGCGTATTGTGGCCGCTCCCGCCGCCCGGCGCGTGGTGGTAAGCCCCGCTTTTGCGGATATTTTACCTGAACGTGCTCGTCACCCGTATTCAGCCGGTATACCGCATACTCCGGCCTCACGGGAAAGTGTGACGAGAATTACCCCGCGCGCGATCTGGAGGGCTGCGGGCAGTCAGCCCGGCCGACGGGAACCGGCGGACCGGCGGGACCCGGCGGACCGGCGGGACCCGGCGGATACCGGCGGGACCCGGCGACGTGTGGACCGCCGGCCGCTTTCCGGCCCTGGGCCTGCGGGCCGGCGGGTCGACGGGCCGGCGGGACCGGCGGGCCGACGGACCGGCGGACCCGGCGGAACCGGCGGGCCGCAGGTGCCGCCCGGCGGGCCCTCACCTTTTCTTCAGCTATCGCTGAGCCGCCTCACGGCCGGGCCGGAAGTTCCGCTGACGCACATACACATATGAACTGATTTCATGTTTGAGACCTCTTGTTTCCGGCAGTAATGGTACATTATTGATTACTTGCCTGCTCACGACTATTCGTGCGGTTAAAGCATCTTGGACCCTTAGCGAATCTTTAGCGATATGTCGGCCGGTTCTGAGCTTGCCGTGCGATCCTCAGCAATTGTGTTAGCTGGATCACGCCGGCTCGGCGCGAAGGCAGTTCTGATCATTCTCCCGTTAGCACTGGTCTCGGCCTGCGCCACTCCGCTGGCGCCCGCGGCCGATGGCGGCGGGCGGCCGGAAAAGCCCGATCTGGTGGTCGGGGCGGTCCCGGCCGAGAGCGCCGCGGCGCTGTACATCGCGCAGGAGCGCGGCATCTTCGCCGCGCACGGCCTGCACGTGAAGATCGAGGCCGTCGCCAGCACCAGCGACATCATCCCCGACATGCTGCGCGGCACCATCGACGTGGCCTCGGGCCAGTTCCCCGGCTTCATCGCCGCGCAGGCGGCGGGGACGGCGTCGTTCCACGTGCTGGCCAGCGGGCTCAGTTCCAGCCCCGGGGTGAACGAGATCGTCGCGCTGAGGTCCTCGGGCATCGAGGGAGTGACCACGCTGAGGGGCCGGGCGATCAGCGTCAACGCGCTGGCCGGGGACGGCCCGCTGCTGGTGGACTCGCTGCTGGCGACCTACGGGGTCCGGCCGGCTCAGGTGCGCTTCCGGGAACTGCCGTTCCCGGCCATGGGCGCCGCGCTGGCCGCGCACCAGATCGACGCCGCGTACTGCACCGAGCCGTACTGCACCGAGATGGAGCAGCAATACGGCGCGCGGGTGGTGGCCGACACCGACCAGGGCGAGGCCAGGAACCTGCCCATCGCCGGGTACACCGTCACCACCGCGTGGCTCAAGAAGTACCCGCGGACCGCGGCCGCATTCGCCGCCTCCATCGTCGCGGGCAGCGTGGCCGCCGATTCCGACCTCTCGGTGCTGCAGCATGCGCTGGTGGTCAACTTGCACCTGAGCCCGCAGGTCGCGAACGTGGCGGCCACCGGCAGCTTCCCCACCACCGTCATTCCCGCCGAACTGCAGCAGGTGGCCGACCTGATGCTGCAATTCGGCGAGCTCCGGCACTATTTCAATGTGCGGGCCATGACCGGCTGAGCCGTCAGCCGCCGAGCCCGAGCTGCCGGGCGATGATCATGCGCTGCACCTCCGAGGTGCCCTCGCCGATCTCCAGCACCTTGGCGTCCCGGTAGAACCGGGCCACGGGGAACTCGTTGATGTAGCCGTACCCGCCGAAGATCTGGGTCGCGTCGCGCGCGTTGTCCATGGCGGCGTTCGACGCGGTGAGTTTGGCGATCGCCGCCTCCTTCTTGAACGGCTCGCCCGCCTGCAGCCGCGCGGCCGCGTCGTACCAGGCGATCCTGGCCCCGTGCGCCCTGGCCTCCATGTCCGCCAGCTTGAACTGGATGTCCTGGTGGTGGCTGAGCCGGCGGCCGAACGCCGAGCGCTCGCCGACGTACCGCAGGCACTCGTCGACGCAGCCCGCGGCCAGCCCGGCGGCCAGGGCCGCGATCGCGATCCGCCCCTCGTCCAGGGTCTGCAGGAACTGGGCGTAGCCCCGGCCCCGCTCGCCGAGCAGGTTGTCCGCGGGCACCCGGCACGAGCTGAACGCGAGTTCCCTGGTGTCCGACGCGCACCAGCCCACCTTCGAGTACTCCGGCCCGGGGGTGAACCCGGGTGTGCCGGACGGCACGATGATGGCGGAGATCTCCCGCCGCTTCGCCGAGCCGCCGGTGATCGCGAGCACGGTGACCAGCGAGGTGATCGCGGTGCCCGCGTTGGTGATGAACGCCTTGGACCCGTCGATCACCCACTCCCCGCCCACCTCCCCTGCCCCCTTCTCTAGCTGGGCGGTGGTCCGCATTCCGCCGGGTATGTCGGACCCGCCGCCGGGCTCGGTCAGCCCGAACGCGGCCAGCCGCTCCCCCCGGCACAGGTCGGGCAGCCACCGGGCCCGCTGCTGCTCGTCGCCGAACCGGTAGATGGGCATCGCGCCGAGCGCCACGCCCGCCTCGAGCGTGATGGCCACCGACGAGTCGACCCGGGCCAGCTCGTGCAGCGCGACGCAGAGCGCGAAGTGGTCGCCGCCCATCCCGCCGTACTCCTCGGGGAACGGCAGCCCGAACAGGCCGAGCTTGCCCATCCGCGCGACGATCTCGTAGGGGAACTCGGCGCGCTGGTAGAAGCCGCCGATCACCGGGGCCACCACGTCGCGCGCGAACTCGGCGACGGTCTGGCGAAGCTCCTCATGCTCGTCATCGAGCCGGTAGCTGATCATGTCTGCCCCTTTGCAGATCGTCGCTACCCCAAGGCTAGCCACGACGGGTAACCCCGCTGCCAGTGATGCTAGCCACGGTCGGGCGCTACTCCCTCAGTAAGCCGTCCAACCGCCGTCCACCATCAGGTTCACGCCGCTGAGGTAGCTGTGCTCCGCCGGGCCCGGGCGGACGGCCTTGCGCCGGCACCGGAGTAGGGCCGTGGCCCACAGCGGCCGCAGCGCAGGTTACGCTCTCGTGCGAGCGACTGTTTCGCGAGATCAGATAGCTGTCCTGGAGGACGCCGATGGAGGCCGTGACCTGCCCCGCCTGCGCAGCCGAGGTCAAGCCGGGCGACCTTATCTGCTTCACCTGCGGCTCCAACCTGCCCCGCAACCGGCCCGATGAGGACCCGCCCGCCCCGGCCACCGTCATGCAGGAGTACCTGCGCCACGACGAGCGGACCGGCCCGATCTCCAGCGCGGTGCTGCGGCTCGCGTTTCCCACCGGCAACGTGGAGGTCCCGGCCGGGACCTCGCTGCTGCTCGGCCGCGACCCGGCGGAGTCGCTGGTCGCCGCGGCCTTCGCCCAGTTCGACAACGTCTCCCGGCGGCACGCGACGGTCACCGTCGACGACGCCGGGCACGCCTCGATCCGCGACGAGCACTCCACCAACGGCACGTTCGTCAACGACGACCGGGTGCTGCCCGGGACCGCGGTCCGGCTGGTCGACGGGGACACCGTCCGGCTCGGCGCCGACGTCACCGGGGAGGTGCTGCTGCCCCGGCAGCAGGATGACCCGGCCGGCTTCAGCCGCAAGAACGGCCGGCACGCCGGTCGGTAAGGCCGGACTCAGCCGTCGGGGTCTGCGGCGAACCACGGCTCGGGCGACTCACCCGCGGTGAACCAGGGCCGGTACGGCTCGCGCCGGGCCGGCGTCACCGCGCGTCCCGCCTCATGCCCGCGGGCCCCGGACCCCCGCTCCCTTTCGCCGTCTTTCACGCCCCGTCTCGGGCCCGGGCCGGGCCCGTCCGCGGCATCGTCGTCCGCGGCATCGTCGTCCGCCGCGTCCTCGCCGGCTAAGTCCGCCTCCTCGGGCCGCGACGGGTGGCCGGGCGGCAGCCGTTCCAGGCGGTCTCTCAGGTCCTCCCACTCGCCCCGGGTGAGGGCGGACCCGCCCGCGTCGGCCGGGTCGCGGTCGGGCGGCAGATCGGTCCATCGCATACCGCGATTGTCCCGCCGGGCCGCGCAGGAAACCACCGGGCCGGGATCGTAACCTGATTCACATGAACCAGCGGTGGCTCCCGGGTGAACCGTGCGTCCCGGCCCGGGGCCGCCCGAGGCCGACAGGGAGATCACTGGCCCGTGCCGAACCTTGAGCTGTCCTGGCAGCAGGCCGCGGTCGTGGCCGGCTGCCTCGCCGTCGTCGCGCCCGCGCTGCGGCTGGCGCGGCGGCCGCGGCTGACCGCGGTCGCGACGTTCCTGCGGGAGAGCGCGCTGGTGTTCGGGCTGTTCGCGCTGTGGCAGCTCGCCGGGGCGTTCACCGCGACCGGCCCGGGCGGCGCGCTGGCCCGGGGCCGCTGGATCTGGGACTTCGAGCGGACGCTGCACCTGCCGAGCGAGGCCAGCCTGCAGCGGGTGTTCCTGCCCCATCCGCTGCTGGTGCAGGCGTTCAACCTGTACTACGACATCCTGCACTTCCCGGTGCTGATCGCCTGCCTGATCTGGCTGTTCATCGCCCGCCGGGACGTCTACATCCGGCGCCGCACCACGCTGGCCGTCTTCACCGGCGCCTGCCTGCTGATCCAGCTGATCCCGGTCGCGCCGCCGCGGATGCTGCCGGGCACCGGCATGGTCGACACCGCGGTGCTCTACCACCAGTCGGTCTACCAGGCCACCGCCGGGTTCAACCCGGACCAGCTGTCCGCGATGCCGTCGGTGCACGTCGGCTGGGCCATCCTGGTCGCGATCATGGTGATCTCCGCGGCGCGGACCCGGTGGCGCTGGCTGGCCGTGGCGTACCCGGTCGCGACCACGCTGGCGGTGGTGGTCACGGCCAACCACTACTGGCTCGACGGGATCGTCGCCGCCCTGGTCCTGGTGGCCGTGCTGGCCGCCCAGCTCGGCGTCGAGCGGCTGGTCGCCCGGCTCAGGCCGGTCACGGCCAGAGCCCGGCTCGGGTCGGTCGCGGCCACCGTTGCCCGCTTGCGGCTTCTCCCTTATCACCTGGCATGGGATCAGCACGGTACGGTCAGGGACTCGTCAGCGGCAGGCCGGCCGCCCCGCGCCGGAACGCCGCCTCGGCCGCGGGGCTGTTCTCCAGGCGCCAGTCCTGGTGATAGATCCCGTCGTACTGGGCGATGTCGAACCAGACCAGGCCGAGCGTCTGGTACTGGCGCATCCCGGTGAACAGGTTGCCGATCTTCGACGGCTGCCCCGCCCCCGGCCCCACCGCGGTCTCCGACAGCAGCACCGGCTTGTGGGTCAGCGTCCGGACCTGGACGATCGTCTTGCCGAAGACGCTGCCGAAGCTGTCGGACGGACGGTAGTAGTAGCCGTCGATGCCGACCCAGGTGACATAGCTCGCGCCCGGCCACCACCGCGCGATCGGCCCGGTGCTCGGCAGGTCCGCGTTGATCGTCCACAGCCAGGTGACGTTGTCCGCGCCCTGGCCGCGGAACACCCGCACGATGTGCCGCCAGGCCGCCACGAAGGTGGCGGGCGGCACCTGGCCGTAGCCCCAGGAGTACCAGGTCGCGTTCATCTCGTGCCCGAAGCCGATCACCACCGGCTGGCCGAAATCCCGGACGCTGTCGGCGAACGAGCGCAGGTAGCCGTCGTAGGCGCCGGCCGCGATCCTGGCCACCGAGGCGCCGGTGGGGTCCCACTGCAGGATCGTGACCGCGCCGTGCCCGTGCACGGTCTGGGCGAATGCCGTCTGGAACCGCTCCCCCCAGCCGCTGTAGTAGCCGACCAGGTTCGGCTGCTTGCCCGTCACCTGGGTGAACTTCGAGACCGGCCCGTAGTTATGTGGCGGCCCGCTCTCGTAGACGCCCAGGTAAGAGGCCGGGCCGGTCGGCAGGGACGCGCGCGCCACGGACGGCCCCGAACCTGACGGCGACGGGCCGAAGCGGATGATCACCGCAGCGATCGCGGCCACCGCGACCACCACCGCGGCGAGCATCACCAGCCGGGATCTCATGGCGTCTTGTCTACAGGACTAGCGGCGCATCGTGCGTCATGGCGGTGACAGGAACCAGGCATTGTTCACCTGTTCGTCACGAGCGACCAGAGGCGCCAGAACCGAGCTGAGGCAGTTGGTTCTGTAGCGAAATAACCAAACGCCCTCCCCGTCGCGGCATGGGGCAGTACCTTACTTTTTCGTCGGCCGTGTCTCTGGTTGGGGGGATATAGGCACGATGTGTAATGTCGTCAGTACTTTGCGTGGACCTGGGGCGTCGAGTTCCGGGCATTACGTCCGGTCTGCGCGGATCTGGCTGGCGACCGCACGGCAGTACAACAGGCTGGAGGGAGCCGAACTGCATGGGCGTCCACTCAGGGCGGCGGCGAGCCAGCGCCACTGAGCGTTGCTCGGCCAGAGCGGCGATGTCGAGGCGGGGCATCGCCGCCGCGCCGTCCTGTCTAACGGCGTCGCTGGGCTGGCTACCGCCCAGAGGCTGTCCCCGGCCTGCACGCTCCGGAAGTGGGGCGGCGACTTCCTGTCGCGGAACGGCTCGAGGTCTTGGCCCGGCTTACCCGGCCAGGACTTTATACCGACGCAGGTCATTCACCATTTTGGGGGGACCCAAAATATGCCGTTGCCTTCTGTGTCTGTCGTTGTTCCGGCACTGAACGAGGCTCAGAATATCCCGTACGTCTTTGCCCGCATGCCTGAAGACGTTCACGAGGTTGTGCTGGTCGACGGCTACTCCGTGGACGGCACCGTCGCCGTCGCCCGCGAGTTGCGGCCGGACGTTCGCGTGCTGAGGCAGACGCGCATGGGCAAGGGAAATGCGGTTGCCTGCGGGGTGGCGGTGGCTACCGGCGATATCATCGCCATGGTTGACGCCGATGGCTCGGCCGACCCTGGCGAGATCCCGCGGTTCGTCGAGGCACTCGCTTGACGGCGCCGATTTCGCCAAGGGATCGCGGTTTCTCGACGGTGGCGGCAGCAGCGACATAACCCGGCTACGCAGCCTTCGGCAACTACGCTCTGACAGCTTTTTTTAACGCATGCTACGGCAGGAAGCTACACAGATCTCTGCTATGGATTCAACGTCTTCTGGCGGCAGCACGCGGCGGTTCTTGGGCTCGACGCCACGTCTCCCCCGAAGTCAGCCGGCGACGGCCGGCTCTGGGGTGACGGTTTTGAGATCGAGACTCTCATCCATGTCCGCGTCGCTAAGGCGGGCCTTGCCGTCACCGAGGTTCCGAGCTTCGAGCACCCGCGAATCCACGGAGTTAGCAACCTGAACGCGTTCCGTGACGGTCGCCGGGTGCTGAAGACGATTCTCGCTGAGCGACGCCGTAACCAGCCGACGCCCGAGGAGCCGCCACGCCGATCAGGCTGCGGCCCAGCGCGGTGGTCCAAGTAATGCAGGAACGTGCCGTGTCGTCGGCGCTTATAGCTGGACCGGAACAGCGCGCGATCGGAGAGGTAGACGATTGCCGGGGTGTCGGGTGATCAGAAGCAGGAGCACGAGCATGAAGGTCTTGGTGTTGGGCGGGGATGGCTACCTCGGGTGGCCGACAGCGCTGCACCTCTCGCAGGTCGGTCATGACGTCGCCGTCGCGGACAACTTCGCGCGGCGAGGTTACGACAGCGAGATGGGCGTGGACAGCCTGGTGCCGATCGAGTCGCTCCAGACGCGCGTCAAGGTGTGGCGCGAGCAGACCGGCAAGAGCATCGCCAGCTACGTCGGTGACCTGTGCGACGCCGACTTCACCTATCACATCGTGGCGCGACTTCGCCCCGGACGCGATCGTGCACTTCGCCGAGCAGCGCGCCGCGCCGTACTCGATGGTCGGACCGCAAGCACGCCGTCTACACGCAGGTCAACAACGTGGTCGGCAACCTGAACGTGCTGTACGCGATCGCCGAGATCAACCCCGACATCCACCTGGTCAAGCTCGGCACGATGGGCGAGTACGGCACGCCCAACATCGACATCGAGGAGGGCTGGCTCGACGTCGAGCACAAGGGCCGCAGGGACCGGGTGCTGTTCCCCAAGCGGCCCGGGCTCCTTCTACCACCTGTCCAAGGTGCACGACAGCCACAACATCGAGTTCGCCTGCCGGATCTGGGGCGTCCGCGCCACCGACCTCAACCAGGGCGTGGTCTACGGTCAGCAGACCCCGGAGACCGCCCTCGACGACCGGCTGGCGACCCGGTTCGACTACGACGCGGTGTTCGGCACGGTGCTGAACCGGTTCGTCATCCAGTCGGTGCTCGGCAAGCCGCTGACCGTCTACGGCAACGGCGGCCAGACCCGCGGCATCATCGACATCCGCGACACCGTCCGGTGCATCCAGCTGGCCTGCGAGAACCCGGCCGACAAGGGCGAGTTCCGGGTGTTCAACCAGATCACCGAGTCCATGTCGGTGCAGCGAGATCGCGGACACGGTCGCCAAGGCCAGCCCGGACGCGGTCCGGATCGAGCACCTCGACAACCCGCGCGTCGAGCTGGAGAACCACCACTACAACGTGGTGCACACCGGGCTGGTCGGGCTCGGCCTCGAGCCGCACCTGCTGTCGGACACGCTGATCGAGTCGCTGTTCGAGATCACCAAGCGGTACGCGCACCGGGTGCGGCCGGAGGCCATGCTGCCGACGGTCCAGTGGCGCAAGCCGTCCAGCATCATCAGCAACTAGCG
>CAVVLN010000002.1:0-1099889 GCA_963749145.1 uncultured Actinomycetota bacterium
CAAGGTCCGGCCGCCGCACGGTGCTAGCCCGGGAAGTAATCCCGGACCCCCAGACCGGGGGGCCTCGGCCCCCCGGAACCCCCGCCGGCCGGGGGCCGGTCCTCGCGGCCAGGCACAGCCTCGGGCCGGGGTCAACCCCGGTTCGCCAAACACAGCGGCACGAAAGCGAAGGACACCAGCCACCATGGCGGGACAGAAGATCCGCATCCGGCTCAAGGCCTATGACCACGAGGTCATCGACACCTCGGCGCGGAAGATCGTCGACACGGTGACGCGTACCGGCGCCAAGGTGGCCGGGCCAGTGCCGCTGCCCACCGAGAAGAACGTGTACTGCGTCATCCGCTCACCGCACAAGTACAAGGACTCGCGGGAGCACTTCGAGATGCGCACGCACAAGCGCCTGATCGACATCATCGACCCCACGCCGAAGACCGTCGACTCCCTGATGCGGCTCGACCTGCCCGCCGGCGTCGACATCGAGATCAAGCTCTGAGGGACGCGACCGACATGACCAAGCAGATCAAGGGAGTCCTGGGCACCAAGCTCGGCATGACCCAGGTCTTCGCCGACGACGGGAAGATCGTGCCCGTCACGGTCGTGGCGGCCGGCCCCTGTGTCGTCACCGCGGTGCGGACGCCGGACGCCGACGGCTACGCCGCGGTCCAGCTCGGCTACGGCGAGGTCGACCCGCGCCGGGTGAACAAGCCCGAGGCCGGGCACTTCGTCCGGGCGGGCGTGACGCCGCGCCGGTACCTGGTCGAGGTGCGCACCGACAACGCCACGGACTACACGCTCGGCCAGGAGGTCACGGCCGAGACGTTCGCGGCCGGCGAGCTCATCGACGTCACCGCGCGGAGCAAGGGCAAGGGGTTCGCCGGCGTCATGAAGCGGCACGGGTTCCGGGGCCTGGGGGCCTCGCACGGGACCCAGCGCAAGCACCGCGCGCCCGGATCGATCGGCGGCTGCGCCACCCCGGGCCGGGTGTTCAAGGGCGTGCGGATGGCCGGCCGGATGGGCGGCGTGCGCACGACCGCGCCGAACCTGACCGTGCACGGCGTCGACGCCGACCGCGGGCTGCTGCTGATCAAGGGCGCGGTGCCCGGGCCGTCCGGCGGGCTGGTCCTGGTCCGCAGCGCCGTCAAGACCCCGGCCGCGAGCCGGTAGGAGACACGATGACCGCAACCGTTACCGTCGTCTCTCCCTCGGGCTCGACCGACACGACCGTCGAGCTGCCAGGCGAGATCTTCGACGTCAAGGTGAACGTGCCGCTGATCCACCAGGTCGTGGTGGCGCAGCAGGCCGCGGGCCGGCAGGGCACGCATGCTGTCAAGAACCGCGGCGCGGTCCGCGGCGGCGGCAAGAAGCCGTACCGGCAGAAGGGCACCGGCCGGGCCCGCCAGGGCTCGGTCCGCGCGCCGCAGTTCACCGGCGGCGGCGTGGTGCACGGCCCCGTGCCCCGCTCCTACGAGCAGCGGACGCCCAAGAAGATGAAGGCGGCCGCGCTGCGCGGGGCCCTGTCGGACCGGGCCGCGCACGGCCGGGTGCACGTGGTGAGCGGCTTTGTCGACGGGGATGAGCCCCGGACCAAGGACGCGCTCGCCGTGCTGGCGTCGGTGACCGGCGCGCCGCCGGCGGCGGCGGCGGTGCTGGTCGTGGCCGACGCCGGGGACGCGGCCACCTGGAAGAGCCTGCGCAACGTCCCCGGCGTGCACATGCTCGCCTCGGGCCAGCTCAACACCTACGACGTGCTGGTCAGCGACCACGTGGTGTTCACCGAGTCGGCGCTGGCCGCGTTCGTGGCCCGGTCGGCCGGCCGTGCCGCCGAGCCGCCCACCGCAACCATCGAAACCACCGAGTCGGCCACCGAAACCACGGAAACCACCGAAACCACGGAAACCGCCGAGCCGAAGGACGCCTCGTCGTGAGCAAGATCGTTAATCCCAGGGACGTCCTGGTCAGGCCGGTCATCTCCGAGAAGAGCTACCGGCTGGCGGATGACGGCAAGTACACCTTCATCGTCGCGCCCGGCTCGAACAAGACCCAGATCCGGCAGGCGGTCGAGGTCGTCTTCCGGGTCAAGGTGACCGGTGTCAACACGGTCAACAGGCCAGGCAAGCGGCGCCGGACGCGTTTCGGCTGGGGCAAGCGGCCGGACACCAAGCGCGCCATCGTCAGCCTCGCCGAGGGAGAACGGATCGATATCTTCGGCGGCCCGGTCAGCTGACCGGGCGATCCATAGGAGCTTGAGCACTCATGGCAATCCGTAAGTACAAGCCGACCACCCCGGGCCGCCGGGGCGCGAGCGGTGCCGACTTCTCCGAGGTCACCCGGTCCGAGCCGGAGAAGTCGCTGGTGCGCCCGCTGCACTCGCGGGGCGGCCGGAACGTGCACGGCCGGATTACCGCCCGTCATCAGGGCGGCGGCCACAAGCGGTCCTACCGGCTGATCGACTTCCGGCGGGCCGGCAAGGATGGCGTGCCCGCCAAGGTCGCGCACATCGAGTACGACCCGAACCGCACGTCCCGGATCGCGCTGCTGCACTACGCCGACGGCGAGAAGCGCTACATCCTCGCCCCGGAGGGGCTCCGCCCGGGCGACCGGATCGAGAACGGGCCGGGCGCGGACATCAAGACCGGCAACTGCCTGCCGCTGCGCAACATCCCCACCGGCACGGTCGTGCACGCGATCGAGCTACGGCCCGGCGGCGGGGCCAAGATCGCCCGCTCGGCCGGGTCCGGGGTCCAGCTGCTGGCCAAGGAGGGCAGGCTGGCCCAGCTGCGCATGCCCTCGGGCGAGATCCGGCGGGTCGACGCCAGCTGCCGGGCCACGATCGGCGAGGTGGGCAACTCCGAGCAGGGCAATATCAAGCTCGGCAAGGCCGGCCGCAGCCGGTGGAAGGGACGCCGCCCGTCGGTCCGCGGCGTGGCGATGAACCCGGTCGACCACCCGCTGGGTGGCGGCGAGGGCAAGAGCTCGGGCGGCCGGCACCCGGTCAGCCCCTGGGGGAAGCCCGAAGGGCGCACCCGCCAGGCCCATAAGGCCAGCGACCGGATGATCACCCGCCGGCGCGGCAAGAAGAAGCGGTAGGAGCACCTCGAGATGCCTCGTAGCCTGAAGAAGGGTCCCTTCGTGGACGACCACCTCATGAAGAAGGTGGATGTCCAGAACGACAGGGGCACCAAGAACGTGATCAAGACCTGGTCCCGTCGCTCCATGATCGTTCCCGCGATGCTGGGCCACACGATCGCCGTGCACGACGGCCGCAAGCACGTGCCGGTGTTCATCACCGAAGCGATGGTCGGGCACAAGCTCGGGGAGTTCGCGCCCACCCGGACCTTCCGCAGCCACGTGCGAGACGACCGGCGCAGCCGCCGGTAGCGGTGCGGACAGCGCGAGTTTGAGAGAAGAGAGCGAGACAGACGATGGAAGCGAGGGCAAAGGCGCGCTACGTGCGCGTCACGCCGCGTAAGGCCCGCCGGGTGGTGGACCTCATCCGCGGGATGCCTGCTGACCAGGCCAAGGCGACGCTCGCCTTCGCGCCGCAGTCGGCCAGCGATCCCGTCGGCAAGGTGCTGGCGAGCGCCATCGCCAACGCCGAGCAGGGGCGGCTCGACACCCGCTCGCTCGTGGTGAGCCGGGCCTGGGTGGACGAGGGGCCGACGCTCAAGCGGTTCCGGCCCCGCGCCCAGGGCCGGGGCTACCGGATCATGAAGCGGACCAGCCACATCACGGTTGTGGTGTCCGACGAGAGCAACGAGAGGACCCGCTAGTGGGCCAGAAAGTAAACCCGCACGGGTTCCGGCTCGGCATCACCACCGACTTCAAGAGCCGCTGGTACGCCGACAAGCTGTACAAGGACTACGTCGCGGAAGACGTCGCCATCCGCCGGATGCTGCAGCGCGGCATGGAGCGCGCCGGCATCTCCAAGGTGGAGATCGAGCGCACCCGGGACCGGGTGCAGGTCGACATCCACACCGCCCGGCCCGGCATCGTGATCGGCCGCCGCGGCGCCGAGGCGGACCGTATCCGCGGTGACCTCGAGAAGCTGACCGGCAAGCAGATCCAGCTGAACATCCTCGAGGTGAAGAACCCCGAGATCGACGCGCAGCTGGTCGCCCAGGGCGTGGCCGAGCAGCTGTCCAGCCGGGTGTCGTTCCGCCGGGCCATGCGCAAGGCGATGCAGACCGCGATGAAGGGCGGCGCCAAGGGGATCCGGGTGCAGTGCGCGGGCCGGCTCGGCGGCGCGGAAATGTCGCGTTCGGAGTTCTACCGCGAGGGCCGGGTCCCGCTGCACACGCTGCGGGCCGACATCGACTACGGCTTCTACGAGGCCAGGACCACGTTCGGCCGGATCGGCGTGAAGGTGTGGATCTACCGCGGCGAGGCCGCGCAGACCCGCGCCGAGCGCGAGGCCGCGGCCGCGGCGCTGCGCGCCGGGCAGCGGGCCGGGCGTGACCGGGACCGGGATCGTGGCCCGCAGCGCGGGCGCCGGCGTCCCGGCGGGCCGGGCGGGCCCGACTGGACCGGCGCGGGCCCAGGCCCGGGCCGGGGTGACGATCGCGGCGCCGAGGGCCGGGACCAGGCCGTGGCGGCCGGCGCGGCCGCGCCCGGCGGCACCGGAGAGGAGGGCTGAGCGATGCTCATCCCGCGCAGGGTCAAGCACCGCAAGCAGCACCGCCCGGACCGGCACGGTGCGGCCAAGGGCGGCACCCGGGTGACGTTCGGCGAGTACGGCATCCAGGCGGTCGAGCACTCCTACGTGACCAACCGGCAGATCGAGGCCGCGCGTATCGCGATGACCCGGCACATCCGCCGCGGCGGGAAGGTGTGGATCACGATCTACCCCGACCGGCCGCTGACCAAGAAGCCGGCCGAGACCCGGATGGGCTCGGGCAAGGGCGCGCCGGAGTGGTGGGTGGCCAACGTCAAGCCGGGCCGGGTGATGTTCGAGCTGTCCGGCGTCTCGGAGCCGGTGGCAAGGGAGGCGCTGCGGCGCGCCATGCACAAGCTCCCGATGAAGTGCAAGTTCGTCAAGCGCGAGGTGGGCGACACGTGATGCCAGAGCTGCGCAAGCTCCCGATGCTGCGCCTATTGAGGGCAAAGCTCGTCAAGCGCGAGGTGGGTGACACGTGATGCCAGAGCTGCGCAAGCTCCCGGTGCGGTGCCCATTGAGCGGCAAGTTCGTGAAGCGAGAGGTCGGTGAGGCGTGATGGCTAAGGGCCTGGCCGCCGCTGAGCTGCGGGGCGCGACCGAGGAAGAACTGGACGGCAAGCTGGCGGAGGCCAAGATCGAGCTGTTCAACCTCCGGTTCCAGGCGGCCACCGGCCAGCTGGAAAGCCACGGACGGCTGCGCGCCGTGCGCAAGGAGATCGCCCGCATCTACACCGTGAAGCGCGAGCGCGAGCTCGGGATCGTGAGCCTGGCCGAGGAGGCGGATGAGGATGAGTGACTCGCAGGGCGGCGAGGTCTCGCGCGGCTACCGCAAGGTACGCGAGGGCCTGGTGGTCAGCGACAAGATGGACAAGACCGTCGTCGTCGTGGTCGAGGACCGGGTGAAGCACCCGAAGTACGGCAAGGTCATCCGCCGCACCAAGAAGTACAAGGCGCACGACGGCGCGAACGAGTGCGGCGTCGGCGACCGGGTGCGGCTGATGGAGACCAGGCCGCTGTCCGCGACCAAGCGCTGGCGGGTAGCGGAAATCCTGGAGAAGGCGAAGTAAGCAAACCAGGCCCGGGCGCGAGCAGCTTCCCGGCCAGCGACCAACCGGCCCGCCCGCGGGCCACCGACACCGACCAGCCGGCCCGCATGCGGGCCACGGACAGACATCAGCCCCGGCCCGCGACGGGCCGGGGTCGAAGCAGGAGTTGACGTGATCCAGCAGGAGTCGCGGCTCAAGGTCGCCGACAACACGGGTGCCAAGGAGATCCTGTGCATCCGCGTGCTCGGCGGCTCGGGCAGGCGATACGCGGGTATCGGCGATGTCATCGTGGCGACCGTCAAGGATGCTCTTCCCGGCGCCGGGGTGAAGAAGGGCGACGTGGTCAAGGCGGTCGTCGTGCGCACGCGCAAGGAGCGCCGCCGCGGTGACGGCTCCTACATCCGCTTCGACGAGAACGCGGCGGTGCTGATCCGGGATGGCGGGGACCCGCGCGGCACCCGCATCTTCGGCCCGGTCGGCCGCGAGCTGCGGGAGAAGCGTTTCATGCGGATCATCTCGCTCGCCCCGGAGGTGCTGTGATGGCGGGGAAGTCCACGGTGGCCAGGAAGACAGCCAAGCCATCCGGAATGAAGATCAAGAAGGGCGATCACGTGATCGTCATCGCCGGCCGGGACAACGGCCGCGAGGGCACGGTGATCGCGGCGTACCCAGACAAGCAGCAGCTGCTCGTCCAGGGCGTCAACATGATCAAGAAGAACACCAAGGTCGACTATCAGGGCCGGCGCGGCGCCAAGGAGGGCGGCATCATCCACCAGGAGGCGCCCATCCACGTCAGCAACGTGCAGCTGATCGACCCCGACACCAAGAAGCCCGCCCGCGCGGGCTACCGGCGCGACGACGACAGCAAGAAGAAGATCAGGATCTCGCGCACCAGCGGTAAGGACATCTGATGCCACCGGCAAAGACCAAGCAGGCGCCGGCCGAGCAGGCCACGGCCAACGGCGCGGCCAGCAACGGCGGGACGCCGGCCTCTCCTCCGCCCCCGCCGAGACTCAAGGAGCGCTACGTCACCGAGATCGCCCCCGCCTTGCGGGAGGAGTTCAGCTACGCCAACGTCATGCAGGTCCCGACCCTGTCCAAGATCGTGGTCAACATGGGCGTCGGCGAGGCGGCCCGGGACGCGAAGCTGATCGACGGCGCGGTCAAGGACCTGACCATCATCACCGGGCAGAAGCCCGCGGTGGCCCGGGCCCGCAAGTCCGTGGCCCAGTTCAAGCTCAGGGAGGGCATGCCGATCGGGGTGCACGTCACGCTGCGCGGGACCCGGATGTGGGAGTTCTGCGACCGGCTGCTGACCCTGGCCCTGCCCCGGATCCGTGACTTCCGAGGCCTCTCCGACCGGCAGTTCGACGGCCGGGGGAACTACACCTTCGGCCTCACCGAGCAGCTCATGTTCCACGAGATCAACCCCGATCAGGTGGACCGGCAGCGCGGCATGGACGTGACCATCGTCACCACCGCGACCAACGATGACGAGGGCCGTTCGCTGCTGCGACGGCTGGGATTTCCGTTTAGGGAGAACTGACCAGTGGCGAAGAAGAGCCTCATCGCCAAGGCGAAGCGCAAGCCGAAGTTCGCCGTCCGCGCCTACACCAGGTGCTCGCGCTGCGGGCGGCCGCGCGCCGTCTACCGCCGGTTCGGCCTGTGCCGGATCTGCTTCCGGACGATGGCGCACCGGGGCGAGCTTCCCGGCATCACCAAGTCCAGCTGGTAGCCCGCCGGGCCACCAGACCACCACCCGGCGGCGGCCCCGGCCGCCGCGACACTGACCGACCTGGGCGCGACCAGCGCCCACCGACCACGCCGCAGGTCCCCAGGGAAACCGCGGCGAGGAAGGGCCTGAAAGCCCATGACCATGACCGACCCGGTCGCAGACATGCTGACCCGTCTGCGCAACGCCAACTCGGCATACCACGACATCGTGACGATGCCGTCTTCCAAGATCAAGGTTCGCATCGCCGAGATCCTCCAGCAGGAGGGGTACATCGCGAGCTGGCAGGTGCAGGACGCAGAGGTCGGCAAGAACCTGGTGATCAACCTCAAGTTCGGGCCCACCCGGGAGCGCTCGATCGCCGGGCTGAAGCGAGTCTCCAAGCCCGGGCTGCGGGTGTACGCGCGCAAGGACAACCTGCCCCGGGTCCTCGGCGGCCTGGGCGTCGCGATCATCTCCACGTCGAACGGGCTGATGACCGACAAGCAGGCGAACAAGAAGGGCGTGGGCGGGGAAGTCCTCGCCTACGTCTGGTAGGGAACAGCGATGTCACGAATCGGACGCACGCCCGTCGTCATCCCGGCCGGCGTCGACGTCACCATCTCCGGGCGCGAGGTCACCGTCAAGGGGCCGCGCGGGACCCTGAGCATGGAGGTGGCGGCGCCTATCGAGGTGCGGCAGGCCGATGGCACCATCACGGTCACCCGGCCGAACGACGAGGGCGAGATCAGGGCCCTGCACGGCCTGTCCCGGTCACTGATCGCCAACATGGTCACCGGCGTCACCGAGGGCTTCCGCAAGACGCTGGAGATCGTCGGGGTCGGCTACCGGGTGCAGGCCAAGGGCCAGGGCCTGGAGTTCTCGCTCGGCTACAGCCACCCGGTCCCGGTGACCCCGCCCGAGGGCATCACGCTCAGCGTCGTGACACCCACCCGGTTCGTGGTGGAGGGCATCGACAAACAGCAGGTCGGGGAAGTCGCGGCCAACATACGCAAGCTCCGCAAGCCCGACCCGTACAAGGGCAAGGGCGTGCGGTACGAGGGCGAGCAGATCCGCCGCAAGGTCGGGAAGGCTGGGAAGTAAGACATGTCTGGCACCAGGACCCGGGCGCACGGCCGCATCACCGGCCGCACCGATCCCCGCGCCGCCGCGCGCGCGCGGCGCCACCTCCGGGTAAGGAAGAAGATCACCGGCAGCGCGGCGCGGCCGCGGCTGGTCGTCACCCGCTCGGCCCGGCACGTGTTCGCGCAGCTCGTGGACGACACCACCGGCGGCACGCTGGTGTCCGCGTCCACCATGGACGCGTCGATCCGCGCCGCGGACGGGGACAAGACGGCCAAGGCGAAGCAGGTCGGCGCGCTGCTTGCGGAGCGCGCGGCGGCGGCCGGCATCACCGCAGTGGTCTTCGACCGCGGCGGCCATGCCTACCACGGCCGCGTGGCCGCGCTCGCGGACAGCGCCCGCGAAGGCGGGCTGGCTCTGTGACGGCCCGCATCGTGTCCGCCACCAAGGACGTTAAGAAGGGGAACATCTAATGCCACCATCATCGCGGCGCGGCGCAGGAGGCGGCGGCGGCGAGCGGCGCGACCGCCGCGACGACCGCCGCGGCGGCGCGGCCGACCGCGGCACCGCCTACCTGGAGAAGATCGTGGCCATCAACCGGGTGGCCAAGGTGGTCCAGGGCGGCCGGCGCTTCAGCTTCACCGCGCTCGTCGTCGTGGGCGACGGGAACGGGCTCGTCGGCGTCGGCTACGGCAAGGCCAAGGAGGTGCCGGCGGCGATCGCCAAGGGCGTCGAGTCGGCCAAGAAGAGCTTCTTCCGGGTGCCCAGGATCGGCGGCACGATCCCGCACACGGTGCAGGGCGAGGCCGCCGCGGGCGTGGTCCTGCTCAAGCCGGCCAGCCCGGGAACCGGCGTCATCGCCGGCGGCCCGGTGCGGGCCGTGCTCGAGTGCGCGGGCATCCAGGACGTGCTGTCCCGGTCCCTGGGTTCGTCGAACCCGATCAACGTGGTGCACGCCACCGTGGCCGCGCTGAAGAGCCTGAACCGGCCTGAGGAGATCGCGGCCCGCCGCGGCCTGCCGATCGAGCACGTCGCCCCGGCGGCCATGCTCCGGGCCCGCGCGGCTGCGCAGGCCGCCGTGGCCGTGGCCGAGGAACAGCCGAACGGGAGCGGTCGATGACCGAGCTGAGGGTCACCCAGACCAAGTCCAAGATCGGCGGCACGCAGGCGCAGCGGGACACGCTGCGCTCGCTAGGCCTGCGGCGGATCGGCGACGTGGTCGTGAAGGCGGACCGGCCGGAGATACGCGGCATGGTCCAGACAGTGCGCCACCTGGTCACCGTCGAGGAGGTCGACTGACATGGCGATGAAGAGGGATGGGGAGGCGGGCGGGGACACCACCGTGCAGAACGACCGGGGGAGCCGCGGGCTGAAGATCCACCACCTGCGCCCGGCGCCCGGGTCCAGGACCGCCCGGACCCGGCTCGGCCGCGGCGAGGCCTCCAAGGGCAAGACGGCCGGCCGGGGCACCAAGGGCAGCAAGGCCCGGGGCCAGGTGTCGGGCGGCTTCGAGGGCGGCCAGATGCCGCTGACCCGCAGGCTGCCCAAGCTCAAGGGCTTCTCGAACCTGCGGTTCAAGACCAGCTACCAGGTGGTCAACACCGGCCGGCTGGCCGCCCTGTACCCCGACGGCGGGGATGTCACCCCCGAGGACCTCGTGGCCAAGGGCGCGGTCCGGGCCGGGGAACTGGTCAAGGTGCTCGGCTCCGGCGACACGCTCCCGAAGGGCCTGCGGGTGACCGCGCACGCGTTCTCCGCCACGGCCAGGGAGAAGATAACCGCCGCGGGCGGGACGGTCACCGAGCTGTGACCTCGAACGGCCGGGTCCCGGCCCCCGGCGGCCCCGGGCCCGGCCCGCGCACGGCTGTCGGACCGTCCGGGGCGAGCTAGACTGCGGCGCGGGAGTCGCTGCGTGCAACCGGCGGCCACCCTCCCGTGACAAGGAGCGGTAGATGATGTCGACCAGACGACGTGAGGACGGGGCATGCTGACCGCGTTCCTGCGGGCGTTCCGCACGCCCGACCTGCGCAAGAAGCTGCTTTTCACGCTGTTCATCATCGCCATGTTCCGGCTGGGCGCCTCGGTGCCGACCCCCGGCATCTCGGAGAAGGCCGTCAGTTCCTGCCTCAACC
The DNA here is from genome assembly GCA_963749145.1 of uncultured Actinomycetota bacterium. Lineage (GTDB taxonomy): Bacteria > Actinomycetota > Actinomycetes > Streptosporangiales > Streptosporangiaceae > JASHPR01. Next base: position 10,626 of record CAVVLN010000002.1, read on the forward strand.
TGGCCAAGGACACCGGCGGCAGCCTGTTCCAGCTGGTCAACCTGTTCAGCGGCGGGGCCCTGTACCGGCTGTCGGTGTTCGCGCTGGGCATCATGCCCTACATCACCGCCAGCATCATCCTGCAACTGCTCGCGGTGGTCATCCCGCGCCTGGAGACGCTCCGGCAGGAGGGCCAGGCCGGCCAGGCGAAGATCACCCAGTACACCCGGTACCTCACCGTCGGCCTGGCCGTGCTGCAGTCGACCGCGATCGTCTCCCTGGCCAGGTCCGGCACCCTGTACGGTGTCAGCGGCACCACGACGTGCTCGAACCTGATCCCGAACCAGTCGGTGTTCAGCATCGCCACGATGGTCATCACGATGACCGCCGGCACCGCGGTGATCATGTGGCTGGGCGAGCTGATCACCGACCGCGGCGTGGGCAACGGGATGTCGCTGCTGATCTTCACCACGGTCATCTCGCAGTTCCCCGGCGAGATGGAGAACATCTACGTGACCAAGCACGCGTTCGTGTTCGCCGTCGTCCTGCTGGTCGGCATCGGGATCGTCGGGTTCATCGCGTTCATGGAGCAGGCGCAGCGGCGGATCCCGGTCCAGTACGCCAAACGCATGGTCGGGCGCCGGATGTACGGCGGCACCTCGACCTACATCCCGCTCAAGGTGAACCAGGCCGGGGTCATCCCGGTCATCTTCGGCTCGTCGCTGCTGTACATCCCGGAGCTGGCCGCCCAGATGTTCGGCGGGCTCACCGGCGCGCACCCGAAGTCGTGGGCGCTGTGGGTACAGACGCACCTGAGCTACGGGGACAGCGCGGTCTACATGATCGCGACCTTCCTGCTGATCGTCTTCTTCACGTTCTTCTACGTATCGATCACGTTCCCGCCGGCCGAGGTCGCGGACAATATGAAGAAGGTCGGGGGGTTCATCCCGGGCATCCGCCCTGGCCGGCCGACGGCCGAGTACCTGAGCTACGTGGTCAGCCGGCTGACCGCGCCCGGCTCGGTCTACCTGGCCCTGGTCGCGCTGATCCCGATGCTGGCCATCGGCCTGGTCGGCGCCACCCAGCAGTTCCCGCTGGGCGGCACCAGCATCCTGATCGCGGTCGGGGTCGGCCTGGATACGGTGAAGCAGATCGAAAGCCAACTCCAGCAGCGCAACTATGAGGGTTTCTTGCGATAGTGCGCGTCGTCCTCGTCGGGCCCCCCGGTGCGGGCAAGGGGACGCAGGCCCAGTTCATAGCCTCCCACCTGGCGATCCCGACGATCTCGACAGGTGAGATCTTCAGGTCCAATGTCAGCCGGGGGACCGAGCTCGGCCGCGTGGCCAAGGCCTATATGGACCGCGGCGACCTGGTCCCCGACGAGGTCACGATCGCGATGGTGGCCAGCCGGCTCGGTGAAGACGACGCGCAGGCTGGCTTCCTGCTGGACGGGTTCCCGCGGAACGTTCCGCAGGCCGAGACGCTGAAGAAGATGCTGGCCGAGTGGGAGACCCGGCTGGATCTCGTGGTCGAACTGGTGGTGGACGACGACGAGGTGGTCAGGCGGCTCTCCGGCCGCCGGACCTGCCGCCGGTGCGGCCGGGTGTGGCACGTGCTGTTCGACCCGCCGTCCCGCCACGAGCGGTGTGACGATTGCGGCGGCGAGCTCTTCCAGCGCGACGACGACCGGGAACAGACGATCAGGCACCGGGTGGACGTGTACCAGCAGCAGACCCAGCCGCTGATCACCTTCTACGCGGACGAGGGCATCTTGCTGGGGGTCGATGCCACGGGGCCGGTCGAGGAGATCACCGACCGGGCGCTGAGCACCCTGCGCCGCTTCATCCGCTGACCGGGGCCGCGCCCGAGCACCAGCCCGGTCCTGGTCGGGCTCGCCGGCTGACGCGCCCGGGGCCGCGCGCCAGCACCAGCCCGGTCCTGGTCAGGCTCGCCGGCTGACGCGCCCGGGGCCGCGCGACGGTAACGTGGGGAGAGGAAGCCGGAGGCGCGATGCGGACGAGGCGGGAACTGTCGATCCAGATCAAGACCCCAGACCAGCTGGCCACGATGCGGGAGGCGGGGCTGGTGGTGTCGCGCACGCTGGACGCGCTGAGCGCCGCGGTCGAGCCCGGCATCAGCACGGCCGACCTGGACGCCCTGGCCGAGCGCGAAATCCGGGCCGCCGGCGCCGTTCCTTCCTTCAAGGGGTACCACGGCTACCCGGCGACTATCTGCACCTCGGTCAACGACCAGATCGTGCACGGCATCCCCAGCCCCGGCACCCGGCTCGCGGCCGGTGACCTGATCTCGATCGACTGCGGCGCGATCGTCGACGGCTGGCACGGCGACGCGGCCAGGACGGTCGCGGTCGGCCCGGTCAGCGACGCCGGCGCCGCCCTGCTCCAGGCGTGCGAGCGCGCGCTCTGGGCCGGCCTGGCCATGGCCCGGCCAGGCCAGCGGCTGACCGATATCTCGCACGCGATCGAGTTGAGCGCGCGGTCCAGCGGGCAGTACGGAATCGTGCGGGAATACGTGGGGCACGGGATCGGCACCGAGATGCACATGGACCCGCCGGTGCCGAACTACGGCCGGGCCTGCCGCGGGCCGGTCCTGGCCGAGGGGATGGCGCTGGCCATCGAGCCCATGCTGGTGCTGGGCGGGCCGCAGACGCGGCTGCTCGACGACGGCTGGACGGTGGTCAGCGCGGACGGCACCTGGTCCGCGCACTTCGAGCACACGGTGGCGATCACCGCGGCCGGGCCGTGGGTGCTGACGGCCGCCGACGGCGGCCGCGCGGGCTTTGAGCGGCTGCGCGCGCAGGGCGGCCGGGGCCGCCCGCAGCCGGTCTCGGCCCCGGCGGGCTCGACGAGCTGAGGAGGACCTGATGGCGGGTGACCCCAGGATCCGGGCTTCCGATGACGACCGGGAGCGCACTGCCGCGCTGCTCCGCGAGCACCACGCCGCGGGCCGGCTGACCATCGAGGAGTTCAACGAACGGCTCGACAAGACCTACGCGGCGAAGACCCTGGGCGACCTCGACGAGCTCATGTCGGACTTGCCGGTCATCGACCTGTACCGGCTGCCCGACGCGTCGCTCCCGCCCCACTACCGCAGGCAGATCCCGGGCTCGGGCTCTCTGGCGGTCGCGGCGGGCGGCGTGTCCCGGCCGCACGGCCGGTTCTCGCCGGCCTGGCAGGCCGCCTGGGGCAGCTGGTTCAGCATCACCCTGCTGTGCTTCGTGATCTGGGCCCTGAGCGGCGCCGGGTACGTCTGGCCGCTGTGGATCGTCGGGCCCTGGGGCGCGGTCATGCTCGGCCGCTGGGTGTCCGGCAGCCATCCCGGCGGCGGCAACCGCCGCCAGCTGCGGGGGGATCATCATGACCAGATCACCGGCAGCGACCCCGACCGCTGACGGGCCGGGGCCGGGCCACCAGGGCCGGGCCACCGGGCCGCGCCGCCGGGCTTGGCCGCCGTGGCCCGGGAATATCGCCGGGACCGGCCGGGTTACACCGGTTGCGCAGGGTTAGGCGGCCCGGTTCGCTTTGGCGGGCGGGGTCGCGTAGACTCTGCTGCGGCCCGTGAGCTGTCTTCGCGGTAAGACGTGAGTCTGCGCGTGAAGGCGGCCATCCGTCGGAGCCGCCCGGATCCGGAAGGTGTGCGCTGGCACGAGCCGGGGCGGGGGCAAGCCTCACGATGAGTGCGTGATCCCTGCCTGCCACGGCTGGCGAGGGCCACGCCCCGGGACCGGCTAGCACGGAACCGGCCAGCACGGAACAAGTAAGCAACAGCAACCAGACAGGCTAGCGACCTATCAGCGAAGCGCGGAGGATATGCCCAAGAAAGACGGCGCCATTGAGATCGAGGGCACGGTGGTGGAATCACTGCCCAACGCCTTTTTCAGGGTGGAGCTAGACAACGGGCACAAGGTCCTGGCCCACATCAGCGGAAAGATGCGGATGCACTACATCCGGATCCTTCCCGATGACCGGGTCGTCGTGGAGCTGAGCCCCTACGACCTCAGTCGTGGGCGGATCGTCTACCGGTACAAGTAACGAGAAGAGATCAACATGAAGGTCAAGCCGAGCGTGAAGAAGATCTGCAGCAAGTGCCGGATCATTCGCCGGCATGGCCGGGTCATGGTCATCTGCTCCGATCCGCGGCACAAGCAGCGCCAGGGCTGAGCCCAGGACCTCACCAGCTCGACAGAAAGCCACCAGCACGCACAGCAAGACACGCACCGCAGCCCTTAGCCGGCCCGACGCCGGTTAAGGGCGACCCCCGGAGGAGGCCGGGGCCCCGCCCGCTTGGGCAGTGGCGGGGAGCGGCGCGCAGGACCTCCGCGAACAGAAGGAGAACTGCCCAGATGGCACGCCTCGTCGGCGTCGACCTCCCGCGTGACAAGCGGCTCGAGGTCGCCCTTACGTATGTCTACGGAATCGGCCGCACCCGGGCGCTCGAGACGCTCAAGGCCACGAACGTCAGCGGGGACACCCGCGTCAGTGCTCTCGGGGACGACGACCTCGTCCGGCTGAGGGACTGGATCGAGGCCAGCTACAAGGTCGAAGGTGACCTGCGCCGCGAGGTCCAGGCCGACATCCGCCGCAAGGTCGAGATCGGGTGCTACCAGGGCATCCGGCATCGCCGCGGGCTGCCCGTGCACGGCCAGCGCACGCAGACCAATGCCCGCACCAGGAAGGGCAAGAAGAAGACCGTGGCCGGCAAGAAGAAGGCCGGCAAGAAGTAGTCCGCGGCGCCGGGATGCCCGGCGACAGCCGCGGTCCGACCACCTCCGGAACTGAGGAAGAGGATGCCTCCGAAGAGCCGAGCCGGCGCCGTCAAGAAGGTGCGCCGTAAAGAGCGGAAGAACATCGCTCACGGGCACGCCCACATCAAGAGCACGTTCAACAACACCATTGTCTCGATCACCGACCCCGGCGGGAGCGTGATCTCCTGGGCCTCCTCCGGCCAGGTCGGGTTCAAGGGCTCGCGCAAGTCGACCCCGTTCGCCGCGCAGATGGCGGCCGAGGCCGCCGCCCGCCGCGCCATGGAGCACGGCATGCGCAAGGTCGACGTGTTCGTGAAGGGCCCGGGCTCGGGCCGGGAGACCGCGATCCGGTCGCTGCAGGCGACCGGGCTGGAGGTCGGCTCGATCCAGGACGTCACCCCGGTTCCGCACAATGGCTGCCGGCCGCCGAAGCGGCGCCGGGTCTGAGGGAGTTACCGACACATGGCTCGATACACCGGTCCGGACTGCAAGCGCTGCCGTCGCGAGAAGACCAAGCTGTTCCTGAAGGGCGCCAAGTGCGACTCGCCGAAGTGCCCGATCGAGATCCGCCCCTACCCGCCGGGTGAGCACGGCCGGAACCGGCCGAAGGAAAATGACTACCTGCTGCAGGTGCGGGAGAAGCAGAAGGCCAAGCGGATCTACGGCGTCCTGGAGAAGCAGTTCCACAACTACTACGAGGAAGCCACCCGCACCCGCGGCCGGACCGGCGAGGCCCTGCTCCAGATGCTGGAGAGCCGCCTCGACAACGTGATCTTCCGGGCCGGCTTCGCCAAGAGCCGGGACATGGCCCGCCAGCTGGTGGACCACGGGCACGTGCTGGTCAACGGGCGCAAGGTGAACATCCCGTCCTACCGGGTGGACGAGAGTGACATCGTCGAGATCGCAGCGAAGTCCCGCGACCTGACCCCGTTCGTGGTCGCCCGCGCCGAGGCGGGGGAGCGGACGGTCCCGGCCTGGCTCGAGGTGATCCCCGACAAGATGCGCATCCTCGTGCACGCGCTGCCGTCCCGGGCGCAGATCGACACCCTGGTCTCCGAGCAGCTCATCGTTGAGTACTACTCCAAGCAGTAGGTGGCGGCCGCGCCAGCGGCGGTCACAGCGGATGGCGGCGACCAGCCGTCAGCACACCATCGCGATAGTCAAATAACGGGCATCGCGGAAAGGAACAGCCATGCTCATCGCCCAGCGTCCCAGCCTCACCGAGGATCAGGTCAGCGAGTTCCGGTCGCGGTTCGTCATCGAGCCGCTCGAGCCGGGCTTCGGCTACACGATCGGGAACTCGGTCCGCCGCACGCTGCTGTCCTCGATCCCCGGTGCCGCGGTCACCAGCATCAGGATCGAGGGCGTGCTGCACGAGTTCTCCACCGTTCCCGGGGTCACCGAGGACGTCACCGACATCATCCTGAACCTCAAGGAGCTGGTCGTCTCCTCCGAGCACGACGAGCCGGTGCCGATGTACCTGCGCAAGCAGGGCCCGGGCCCAGTCACGGCGGCCGACATCGCCCCGCCGGCCGGCGTGGAGGTGCACAACCCCGACCTGCACATCGCCACGCTGAACAGCAAGGGCAAGCTGGAGATGGAGCTGACGGTCGAGCGCGGCCGCGGCTACGTGTCCGCCGCCCAGAACAAGCAGCCGGGCCAGGAGATCGGCCGGATCCCGATCGACTCGATCTACTCGCCGGTGATGCGCGTCACCTACAAGGTCGAGGCGACCCGTGTCGAGCAGCGCACCGACTTCGACAAGCTGATCCTGGACGTGGAGACCAAGCCCTGCATGCGCCCCCGCGACGCGGTGGCCAGCGCGGGCAAGACGCTGGTCGAGCTGTTCGGCCTGGCCCGCGAGCTGAACGTGGACGCCGAGGGCATCGACATCGGCCCGTCGCCCACCGACGCCGCGCTCGCCGCCGATCTCGCGCTGCCGATCGAGGAGCTGAACCTCACCGTCCGCTCCTACAACTGCCTCAAGCGCGAGGGCATCCACACCGTGGGCGAGCTTGTCGCCCGCAGCGAGCAGGACCTGCTCGACATCCGCAACTTCGGCGCCAAGTCGATCGAGGAAGTCAAGCAGAAGCTGATCGACATGGGTCTCGCGCTGAAGGACTCCCCGCCCGGGTTCGACCCGGGGACCGCGGCGGACAGCTACGGCGCGGACGACGACGAGAGCTACGTCGAGACCGAGCAGTACTGACGGACCCGGCCCGGCGCGCGACTGAGCGTGCCGGAAAGTGACTGAGGAGAACGTTCCGATGCCCACGCCCACCAAGGGCCGTCGGCTGGGCGGCAGCCCGGCCCATCAGCGGCACATGATGGCGAATCTTGCCACCGCGCTGTTCGAGCACGGCAAGATCACCACGACCGAGGCGCGGGCGCGCAGGCTGCGGCCGGTGGCCGAGCGCCTGATCACCTTCGCCAAGCGCGGTGACCTGCACGCCCGGCGGCATGTCCTGACCACGGTGACCGACCGGAACGTCGTGCACTCGCTGTTCACCGAGATCGCGCCGACCTTCGCGTCCCGCGAGGGCGGGTACACCCGGATCACCAAGATCGGCCCGCGCAAGGGCGACAACGCGGCGATGGCCGTGATTGAGCTGATCCCGGAGGAGGCGGCGGCGAGGCCGCGCCGCCGCCGCGCCCGCCGGGCCCAGCCGGCCGCCGGTCGCCCGGCGGCGGCCCAGGCCGCGGCCGAGACCGCCTAGGACCAGGCCGAGACCGCGGACCAGGCGGCCGAGGCCGAGGACGTCATGGAGGCCGAGGACTCCGCCGAGGCTGAGGACTCCGCCGAGGCTGAGGACTCCGCCGAAGCTGAGGACTCCGCCGAGGACGACGACGAGCCTGACCAGGCGGACGAGGCCGAGAGCAGCGAAGACGAGCCGGATGACGATCAGCCGGAGGACGACGAGTCCTAGCAAACCGGCCAGTAGCCCGGTTACGGCCCTGAGCGGCCCGCTGACGGCCTCCGGGACCAGGCCGGAAGGCCTGCTCACCCGGCTCCGGCTGGACCTGTCCTACGACGGCTCAGGCTTTCACGGCTGGGGCGTTCAGCCCGGTCTGCGCACCGTCCAGGGTGTACTCCAGGACGCGCTGGGCCGGGCCCTGGCCCTGCCCGGCGCCCCGTCGCTGACCGTGGCCGGCCGCACCGACGCCGGGGTGCACGCCCGGGGCCAGGTCGCCCACGCCGACGTGCCCGGGCCGGCCTGGGCCGCGGCCGCGCCGGCCGCCCTGCGCCGGCTGGCCCGGCAACTGCCGCCCGATCTGCGGGCCAGGGCCGTCGGCCCGGCCCCGGAGGGGTTCGACGCGCGGTTCTCGCCGCTGTGGCGCCGCTACTGCTACCGGCTGTGCGACGACCCGGCCCAGGCCGATCCGCTGCGCCGCCACGACACGCTCTGGTACCCCCGTCAGGTGGACGTCGCCCGGATGAACCTGGCCGCGGCGGGCCTGGTCGGCACCAGGGACTTCGCGGCGTTCTGCCGTCGGCGCGAGGGCGCGACCACGGTGCGTGAGCTCATTCGCCTGGAGTGGGCCAGGACCGGTCCCGGCGTGGCCGTGGCCACGGTGGTCGCGGACGCGTTCTGCCACAACATGGTGCGGGCCCTGGTCGGCGCGCTGCTGCTGGCCGGCGACGGCCGGAGGCCAGTCGGGTGGCCGGCCGAGGTCCTGGCCAACGGGGTCCGCGACCCCGCGGTGACCGTGGTTCCCCCCCACGGCCTGTGCCTGGAGGAGGTCCGCTACCCGCCCGACACCGACCTGGCCGCTCGCGCCGCCCTCACCCGCCGCCTCCGCCCCCCGCCCCCCGGCCCCTAACGCCCCGCCCCGCGCCGCCCCGGCCCGGTGACGCCCCCCGGGTCCCCCCGCGCCCCGCGTCCCCGCGCCCGCGCCCGGCGCCCCCCAGCGCCCCCGCCCCCGGCGCCCCCGCCCGGTCCTCCGAGGCCACATATCATGTGCTCGGTGAGCACAAAACGGGCGAAATTGGGTGATCAATTGACTGCGGGACGTGAAAAGTCGCGGCTTGCAGTCACTTACGATCGAACTTGTGCCTGAAGAGACCACATCAGCCGGGCAATCGACGGAGGCCGGGCAGCCAGGGCCGGCCGCGCAGCCAGGACCGGCCGCGCAGCCAGGACCGGCCGCGCAGTCAGGACCGGCGGCGCAACCAGGACCCGCCGCGCAGCCAGCGATCCGGGGCGTGATCATCGACTGGGGCGGGGTGATGACCAACCCCATCCTGGAGACGGTGGACGCGTGGATTGCCGAGGAGCAGATCGACCGGGACAGCTACGTCGCGGTGATGAGATCGTGGGTTGCCGCAGCCTACGGTGACGGCAGCGACAACCCGGTGCACGCGCTCGAGCGCGGCGAGTCCACGAACGAGGAGTTCGAGCAGCGGCTGGCCGAGCACCTCAGGCACGCCGACGGCCGGCCGGTCGTGGCCGACGGGCTGCTGGCCAGGATGTTCGCCGCCACCGCGCTGGAGACGGTGATGCTGGACCAGATCGGCTCGCTGCGCCGCGCCGGGCTGAGAACCGCACTGCTGTCGAACTCGTGGGGCAACGGCGACTACCCGAGGCACCTGTTCCCCGACCTGTTCGACGTGGTCGTGATCTCGTCCGAGGTCGGCATGCGCAAGCCGGAGGAGCGTATCTTCCGGCACACCGCGGCCCTGCTCGGCCTGGAGCCGCAGGAGTGCGTGTTCATCGACGACGTCGAGGCCAACATCACCGCCGCGCAGGGCGTCGGCCTGGTCAGCCACCTGCACCGTGAGCCGGCCCGCACGGTGGCCTGGCTCGCCGCCGTGCTCGGGCCGCGGCCGGACTGATCCCGCGCCCGGTTTCCGGCCCCCCCGCGGCCGGACTGACCCCCAGCCCGGTTTCCGGCCCCCCGGGGCGGGCCGGGTCCTACGCTGAGGCGCGTGGCCGAGTACCCGCGTCCGCTCAACGAAGGACGCTCAGCCAACATGCGCGCCAACCGGCGCACCGACACCAAGCCCGAGCTCGCGCTGCGCCGGGCCCTGTTCCGCCAGGGGTACCGGTACCGCAAGGACTACCGGCTCGACCTGGCCGAGGGCAAGCGGGTCCGGCCCGACATCGCGTTCACCGCGCGGCGCGTGGCGGTCTTCGTCGACGGCTGCTTCTGGCACGCCTGCCCCGAGCACGGCTCCAGGCCCGCGAACAACGTCTGGTACTGGGAACCCAAGCTGCGGCGCAACGTCGAGCGCGACCGGGCCGCGGACGCGGCGCTGGCCGCGGCCGGCTGGCTCGTCGTGCGGATCTGGGAGCATGAGCCGCTGGAGGTGGCGTTGACCGCGGTGCTGGCCGCCCTGACCGCCGCCCTGGACAACGATCCATCACGCCCGGGCGCGCCCCCGCCCGGGCCGCCCGCCGGCGGCCCGGCCCCGGTTCCCGTCCCGGCCGCGGCGGACCGGTAAAGCGAGGCGATTTCCCCGCCGCGGCGCGGCCCGGCTGGCACACTCGTGATCACGCTCCTGCTTCAGGGGACTGGATGCGCGTCTATCTGCCCAGCACATTGCCGGCGCTGGCCAGGCTGCTCGCGGACGCCACGACCGCGGCGCCGCCGGTGCGCGGCTACGCGGTCACGCCCGCGCTGCGCGAGTGGTACTCGAGCGGCGACGAGGAGGAACTCGAGTACGTGGCCATGACCCACGCGGCCCGCGAGTCGCTGCGGCTGCTGGCGGCCGACCCCGGTGCCGCCTGCCGCCGGGTGGTGCTCGCGGCCGACGTGCCGCCGGGACAGGTCGCGGCCGTGGCCGGGTTCGACGATCCGGCCCTGGTCGAGATCAGGGGGCCGGTCCGGCTGGCCGACGTGGTCTCCGGCCACATCGACGATCCCTCGGCCGCGGGCGACGTGCGCGCGGCCGTTGCCGCGCTGCCGGCCGCCGACGGCGGGGACGAGGACGCCCGGTTCACCGTGGACGGGGCCGAGGGGCACGAGCTGCTCTGGTATGCCACCCAGGAACTGGGGCACGTGACCGGCTGAGCCGCCGACCCGCCGCTCGTGCGACGATGAATGCTGCCACTGATGCCGGTCGACGCAGGGAGCCGATCCGCGATGGATGCCGTGACGAATGTCCCCGTGCCCGCCAACGAGCCGGTCCGGCTCTATGCCCCGGGCAGCCAGGAGCGGGCCGCGCTGGAGAACCGGATCAAGGAACTGGCCGGCGAGCGCGCCGAGCTGACGATGACCATCGGCGGGGAGCAGCGGATGGGCTCCGGCGACCGCGTCGACGTGGTCGCGCCGCACAACTTCCGGCACGTGCTCGGCCAGATGGGCGCGGTCACCGACGAGGACGTCACCGCGGCCATCGCGGCGGCCGGCCGGGCCGCGCCGGGCTGGCGTGAGCTGTCCTTCGACGACCGCGCGGCCATCTTCCTGCGCGCCGCCGACCTGCTGGCCGGCCCGTGGCGGGCCACCGTCAACGCCGCGACGATGCTGGGCCAGTCCAAGTCGGTGCACCAGGCCGAGATCGACGCGGCGTGCGAGCTGATCGACTTCTGGCGGTACAACGTGCACTACGCCCGGCGGCTGCTCGCCGAGCAGCCCGGGTCGGCGCCCGGCTCGTGGAACCGGCTCGAGTACCGCCCGCTCGAAGGGTTCGTCCTCGCGATCACCCCGTTCAACTTCACCTCGATCGCGGGCAACCTGCCCACCGCGCCCGCGCTGATGGGCAACGTGGTGGTGTGGAAGCCGTCGACCACCTCGCAGCTGTCCGCGCACTACCTGATGCGCGTGCTGGAGGCGGCCGGCCTGCCGCCGGGCGTGATCAACATGGTGACCGGCAGCGGCCGGGCCGTGTCCCGGGTGGCGCTGGCCCACCCGGACCTGGCCGGGATCCACTTCACCGGGTCGACCGGCACCTTCCAGCACCTGTGGCGCACGGTCGGCGAGAACATCGCCGGCTACCGGGGCTACCCGCGGCTGGTCGGCGAGACCGGCGGCAAGGACTTCGTGATCGCCCACCCGTCGGCCGACCCGGACATCCTGACCACCGCGCTGGTCCGGGGTGCGTTCGAGTACCAGGGCCAGAAGTGCTCGGCCGCCTCGCGCGCGTACGTGCCGCGCTCGGTCTGGAACCGGATGGAGGACAAGTTCGTCTCCGCGGTGGCCTCGCTGACCATGGGTGACGTCGCCAATGACCTGTCGCTGTTCATGGGCGCGGTCATCGACGGCGCGGCCCTCGCCACCCACGCCGACGCCCTGGCCCGGGCCAAGTCCCGGCCGTCCATCCGGGTGCTCACCGGCGGGGAGACCGACGGCTCCCAGGGCTATTTCGTCCAGCCCACGGTGCTGGAGGGTTCCGACCCCACCGACGAGATCTTCACCACCGAGTATTTCGGCCCGATCCTGGGCGTTCATGTCTTCGACGACGCCGACTACTCCCGCGTCGTGGCCCAAGCTGCGGACATCAGCCCGTACGCGCTCACCGGCTCGATCATCGCGCAGGACCGGGCGGCGATCGCGGAGGCCACGGAGGCGCTGCGGTTCTCGGCCGGCAACTTCTACATCAACGACAAGCCGACCGGCGCGGTCGTCGGCCAGCAGCCGTTCGGCGGGGCCCGGGCCAGCGGCACCAACGACAAGGCGGGCTCGATCTTCAACCTGATCCGCTGGGTCAACACCCGGACGATCAAGGAGGTGTTCGTCCCGCCGGTGGACTACCGTTACCCGCACATGGGCTAACGAAATCATGACATCGTGCCTGGTCAGCGCCTGATCGGCGGGCTGCCGGGGTTTGCCGTGCAAGGTGACTGCAAGGCAGCGCCCGCAGGATGAAGCCATCACCCGCTGACATTTCCGCGAAGGAGACCCGGCGATGGCGACGACATCGGTGATCGACACGTTCCTGAAGGCGGTCGAGTCCGCGGCGATCCCTTCCTGCGACGCGTGGAGCGACGACGCGACGCTGGACGCGACCGTGCCCAACTGGCGGCTGCACGCGACCGGCCCGGAAGCGATCCGGGCCGAGTACGCGCGCTGGTTCGCCGACCCCGGCAACTTCGACGACCTGCGCCGCTGCCCGCTCGGCGATGACACCGGCGAGGTGGTCGAGTACACGCTGAGCTGGCGGGAAAACGGCGTGCCGCACGCCGCGCACCACATGCACCTGCTGACGATCCGGGAGAACAAGATCGTGGCTGACACCGTGATGTGCGGGGGCCGGTGGCCCGCGTCACTGCTCGCCGAGATGGAAGCGGCCGATGCCGGCGCCTGACGGGCCCGGCCTGGCCGGCCTGGTCGGCCAGGCGACCGAGCGGATCGCGCTGGACGAGGCGCCGGGCAAGTCGGGCGCCCGGCTGGAGCGGCTGGTGATCGGCGGCGAGCCGTACATACTGAAAAGCCTGGATCTGGCCGACGACTGGACCATGCGGGCGTCGGGGTGCCTGCGCGGGGCCCCGTTCGAGTTGTGGGAACGCGGAATCCTGGCCCGCCTGCCCGCCTGTATCAACCAGCCGATCGTCGCGGTCGCCTGGGAGCCGCCCACAGGAACGGGGCCGTCCGGCGGGTGCGCGGTGCTGATGCGGGACGTGGCGCCGTGGCTGGTCCCCGCGACCGCCGAGCCGATAGCCGTGGACCAGCACGAGCGTTTCCTGCGGCACATGGCGGAACTGCACGCGGCCTTCTGGGAGGGCGGCGACGAGCTCGACATCGTCCCGGCGGTGCACCGCTACCTGGAGCTGTCGCCCTGGATGGCGCAGGCCGAGGCGGCCATCGGCTCGCCGCACCTGGTACCCCGGCTGGTGGCCAAGGGCTGGCCGTTGCTGGCCGAGGTCGCGCCGACCGCGGCGGAGGTCGTCGTCCCGCTGGCGTACGACCCGGGCCCGCTCGTGGAGGCGCTGGCCGGAACCCCGCAGACGCTGGTGCACAGCAACTGGAAGCTGGACAACCTCGGCACCGACGACCAGGGGCGCACCGTGCTGCTCGACTGGGAGCAGCCGGGGCGCGGCGCGCCGCTCAGCGACCTGGCCTGGTACCTAGCGATCAACTGCCGGCGGCTGCCCGGGTCCAAGGAGGAATCGATCGCCGCCTACCGGGGCGCGCTGGAGACTTGCGGCGTCAAGACCGGGCCGTGGTTCGACCGCCAGCTGGCGCTGTCCCTGCTCGGGGCCCTGGTCCAGTTCGGCTGGGAGAAGGCCCTCGGCGGCTACGACGAGGAACTGCGGTGGTGGGAGAACCAGGCGGTCCGGGCATCGGCCCTGCTGGGCTGACGGGCACCGGGCGGGCCGATGCCGGGCTGACGGGTCACCGGGCCGGCCGATGCCGGGCTGACGCGGGGGCTGCGTGCCGGGTACGAGGCCGCGACCGACTGGTGGGCCGCCGGACCCGAGCGGGTCTACGCGCCGCTGGCCGCCGCGCTGGTCGGCGCGGCCGCCCGTCCGGCCGCCGGATGCCGGGTGCTCGACCTCGGGGCCGGCACGGGCGTCGCGGGACGCGCGGCGCTCGCGGCTGGAGCCCGTCAGGTGGTAGCGGCCGACCTGGCCATTTCCATGCTGCGCCGGTGCCGGCGGCGTTGCGCCCGGTGGCTGCGGACGCGGCCGCGCTGCCGTTCGCGTCCGGCAGCTTCGACCTGGTGATCGCCGCGTTCGTCCTTGGCCATCTCGGCAGCCTCACGCCCGGCCTGGCCGAGGCACGCCGCGTTGGCCAGGAGCTGGCCGCGAGCGCGTTCCCGGCAGGCTGGACACACCCGGCCAAGGCCGCGGTGGACGCGGTCCTGTCCTCGTACGGCTATCGCCCGCCAGCCTGGTACTCGGCGTTCAAGCGCGAGACGGAGCCGCGCGCCGGCGACCCGGCCGAGCTCGCCGGGCCGGTCCGCGCCGCCGGGTTCACCGACGCGCGCGTCAGGACGATCGTGGTGCCGACCGGCGTGTCCGCCCCGGAACAACTCGCCTCCTGGCGGCTCGGCATGGCCCACATCGCCCCGTTCCTGTCGTCACTGGATGTGGCCGACCAGGCCAGCGTGCGCCGCGCGGCCGTTGCCGCGGTGACGGGATGCCCGCCGCTGACGGTGCCCATGGTGGTGCTCACGGCGCGCTGACCAGACCCCGCCACTCGCGCATCCGGCGCTCCGCGGCCTTGGTGAGGGGCCCGGCGTGCCGGCGGCGTTCCTGGCCAGCCGGGCCGCGCGCTCCGCCGAACGGTCCAGCAGGGCCGGGCTGCCCAGGTCGGCGGCCACGTCGCCGGTCCACCACCAGGCCTCGACCGCGACCGCCGCGTCCAGCAGGTCGAGGTCAGCGGCGACGCGCGCGACGTCAACCGGAAGGCCCATGCGCAGGTGCGCCCGGTGCCGCAGCAGCCTGGCCACGCTGACGTACCGGGGCACTCCGAGCGCAGCCGCCCTCTTCTCCAGCTCATCGGCGCTGCTGGCCGCCAGCTCCGCGTCGCCGGTCAGCAGCGCGAGCCGCCCGGTGACCAGCGCCAGCTTAAACTCCAGCCGCCAGCCGAACACCAGGTCGCCGTGCAGAAGCTCGCGGGCCTCGCCGAGCCGGGACTCGGCGCCGGCGGCGTCGCTATCGTCCACGCACTGTTCGGCCAGGTCCTCGAGCGCGGCGATCGTGACCTCGGCGGTCCCGTGGCCGCGCCCGATGTCGAGCGCCTCGTGATGATGGTCGAGCGCTTCCTGCCGGGCGCCGAGGCTGCGCAGCACCCATCCGGCGAAGTTCACCGCCCGCCCCGCGAACCGGGGCACCTGGCGCCGCCGCACCTCCGCCGTGTACCTGGTGAACGCGTCGAGTGCCAGGGCCGGGTAGCCAGCCAGCGCGTGGGCGTGGCCGAGGAACAGCAGCGCGTGAAGTGTCGCCGAGGTGTGCTCGGCGCCGATCTGGCCCCGGGAGGCCGGCCGCAGCAGCGCCAGCGCCTCGTCCGGCCAGGCTCTGGTGCGCCCGCAGCACCCCCAGCCAGGCCGCTGCGGTCACCCGGTCGGCTCCCTCGGCCGCCGACAGCGCGTCGGTGAGGAGCCGTTCCGCGCCGGACAGGTCGCCGGCCGCGTGCCTGATCCTGCCCCCGACCGCCAGGCAGCGGGCGCGGGCCGGCCGGTTGTCCGCGGCCAGCACCCCGTCGTCGGCGAACCGTGCCGCGTCGGCGAAGCGGCGGTCGAAGTAGGACGCCCAGGCGCCTACCTCGAGTGCGCCCGGGCCGACACCGGCGGTGATGGCCCGCTCCACGTCGTCCAGCGCGGCGTCGTAGTGCGTCAGGCGGGTGCGGACACGCGCCCGGTCCAGCCAGAGCTCCGGTCCCGGCCGCAATTCGACCGCGTCGTCGAGCAGCGCCTCGGCCGCCGCGTGGTCGAACCGCTCGGCGGCCCGCGCCGCGGCGTCGCGGAGCGCGTTGGCCGCCAGTGCCACGTCCCCGCCGAGCCGCGCGTGCTCGGCGACGGTCACCGGGTCGGCGCCGGGGTGCCGGGCCAGCACCCGCCCGGCCTGGCGGTGCAGCAGCGCCATGCGCCCGGCCGTCGCGCTCGCCGCCAGCGCCTCCCTGACCAGCTCGTGCCGGAACCTGATCGCGCCGTCCTCGGCTATCAGCAGGCCCGCGGCCATGGCGCGCTCGGCGTCGTCGAGCACCTCCACCGCGCCGCGGCCGAGCACCGCGGCCAGCAGGTCCACGTCGAGCTCGGGCCCGATCACGGCGGCGGCCCGCACCATCGCTCCAGCCGGGCCCAGGTCGTCGCAGCGCGCGGAGACCGACTCGACCAGCGACACCGGGAGAGCGGACCCGGCCGACTGCTGCGCCAGCTCGGTCAGGAACAGCGGGTGGCCCCGCGACCTGGCGTACAGGTCGTCGGCGCGGGAGGCGCCGACCAGCTCGGCGACCGCGGCCCGGCTCAGCGGTTCCAGACCGATCCTGGCCGTGGACGGCAGCTGCACGCCCTCGCCCGTCCGGACCGCGACGACAATCACCGTGCGCAGGTCCTCGCGGATCACGAAGCGCAGCAGGTCGGCCAGGGCCCGGCCGGCCAGATGCGCGTCGTCGACCACGACGATCAGCGGGCCGCGCTCGATGAGCCGCCGGATCAGCCGCGCGAGCGCCGCGTACAGCACGGCGGGACCCAGCATGCTGTCAGCCAGGGCGGGCAGCTGGCTGTGGTCGGCTCTGGTGCCCACCAGCGGATCGAGCAGTGCCGCGTCCGCCCCGAGCAGGTCGGCGGCCGCCTGCCCGCCGAGCCGCCGCAGCAGGTCGCGGATCGCGCTGAGCAGCGCGTCGAGCGGCATGGCCCGGTCCAGCTGCCCGCACGAGGCGAGCAGCACGGTGTCCCCGGCGCTCGCGCGCCTGGCGCACCAGGCGCGTACCAGGCTGGTCTTCCCGATTCCTGCCTCGCCCTCGACGATGACGATCTCGGTGGGCCCGGAACGCGCGCGGACAGCGATCACGTCCAGGTGGTTGAGCTCGTCCTCGCGGCCCACCACCGTCGGGCCGGGCTCGGCAGGCCGAGCCCCGGGCCCGGCTGGCCCCAGCTCGCCGCGCAGGATGGCCGAGTGCAGGGCGGTCGTCTCCGGGGCCGGATCGGCGCCGAGCTCGTCGGCGAGCCGTTCGCTGGCGGCGGCGTAGGCGGCCAGCGCTGCCGCCACCTGACCGCCCATGACGCAGGCGCGCAGCAGCGCTCGCAGGGCCGCCTCGTCGTACGGATCGTCCCGCAGCGCCGCGGCCGCGGCGTCGGTGGCGGCGGTCCAGTCACCGACCTCGAGCAGCGCCCCGGCCGCCTCCCGGCGGGCGCGCCCGACCAGCCGTTCCAGGTCCGCCAGGCGCAGCCGCGCCCACTCGCCCGGCGCCCCGGAGGGCGTGGCGCCGAGCGCCAGCGACAGCGCGACCCGGGCGGCGGACGCGGCTCCCACGACGTTGCCGGCCGCGCGACGGCGGCCGATCTCGTCGACGAGCGCGGCCAGTTCGGCCGCGTCCAGCCAGTCGCAGCGCAGCAGGTAGCCGCCGTCCCTGTGCTCGATCCGGTCCCGCCCCAGCACCGACCGCAGCCTGCTCAGCAGGACCGAGATCTGCTCCTCCGGCCTGGCCGGCGGCGCGTCGGCCCACAGCGCGTCGGCCAGCACGCCGGACGGCACGACCTGGCCGCCGGCCAGGGCGAGCAGGTGCAGCGCCTGGCGCCCCTTCCTGCTGCCCAGCGCCTGCGGCTCGAACCCGTCCACGGCGAAGTCGCCGAGCACGCGCACAGCCAGGGACTTCATGGCAGCAATCAAACCCCGCTGCGTCGATGGCCGCCAGCCGGTGTCAGTGAACACTCCGCGCCGGCCCCCGTCCGCCGGCCCCCCGGCCGCTGCAAACGCGCTGCAACCCCCGCCGGCCACGCTCGTTTCAGAAGGAACCCGGCCCGCCGACGGGCCGGGAAACCGACCCCGCGAGGAGACCTGATCATGAGCGGACAAGCGGAGCAGAAGACCTTCGAGCAGCCTGACGAAACCCGCACGTTCCCGAACGGGGACCTGCACCTGCTGAAGATCGGCGGCGCTGACATCGGCCGGCTGACCCTGCGGCCCGGCTGGCGCTGGTCCGAGCACGTCAAGCCGATCGCCGGCACCGACCTGTGCGAGGCACCGCACTTCCAGTACCACGTGCAGGGCACGCTGCACGTGGTGATGGCCGACGGCACCGAGTTCGATGCCAGGCCCGGCGACGTCACCGCCCTGCCGCAAGGCCACGATGCCTGGGTCGTCGGCGACGAGCCGGTGGTCGTCGTGGACTGGTACGGGGCCAGCAACTACGCGAGGGACTGAACAGGCACCTGCCGATGAAGGGACTGAACAGGCACCTGCCAATGAATGGCCCGGTGCTCTTGTCACCGGGGTGGCGGGGCGGTGACGAACGGCTGGCCGGCCGGCGGCGGGCGCGCGGACCCGCGGCCGGCATCGCGCCCGGGCGGATAGGCTCGGCGCACAGGCCGATGACGACCGGCGCCTCGCCCTGCATCCCTGGCCCGCCGTCGGCAATCAATCCGGAGGTCTCCCATCTACCGCCTGGTGCTGTGGAACATCGACCTGACCCTCGTCGACGTGGCCCGGGTCTCCCGGGACGCCTGCGCCGACGCGTTCCGGCGGGTCGCCGGGCGCCCGCTGGTGGCGCTGCCGCAGACGGCCGGGCGGACGGACTCGGAGATCTTCTTCGAGGCGCTGGCCCTCAACGAGGCCAGCCCCGCGCCGGTCCCGGACCGGGCCGATCTGGTCGGCCAGGAGATGCTGGCCCGGTACACCCACGAGCTGGCCGCTGCGTTCGGCGCCCGGCTGGACCGGCTGCCCGCCCAGGGCCGGGCCCTGCCGGGGGCGAGGGAGGCCGTCGCTGCCGTGGCCGGCCTGCCGGGGGTGATCCAGTCGGTGCTGACCGGCACGATCCGGCCGAACGCGGTCGCGAAGCTGCGGGCGTTCGGCCTGGACGAGTTCTTCGACTTCGAGATCGGCGGATACGGGTCGGAGATCTACCCCAAGGGCGCCCAGCTGCTGAGCATCCGCGGCCGCGCGGCCGAGAAGTACGGCGCGGACATCGGCGCGGACGCGACCGTGTACCTCGCGGACTCCGGCCGTGACGTCGCGGCGGCCCGGATCGGCGGCGCGCGCTGCGTCGCGGTGGCCAGCGGCCGCTCGTCCGCGGGCGAGCTGCGGGACGCCGGAGCCGACCTGGTGCTCGAGGACCTCGCCGACACCGACGCGGTGGTCCGTGCCGTCGACCGGCTGACCGGCGTCATGACGGCCGGCTGAGGCGCGTCGTAACCTTGCACGACGTGGGGCTGACGATCTATGGCGTGACCGCCCTGACGTTCATGATGGCGATGTACGCGTTCGAGCGCCGTCACCGGGCGTTCGTCCTGGCCTTCGCCGTCGGCTGCATGCTGGCCAGCAGCTATGGCTTCCTGTCCGGAGCGTGGCCATTCGGCGTGGTCGAGGCGATCTGGTCACTGGTCGCCCTGCGCCGCTACCTGGTCGCGGTCCGCGAGGCCCGGTCTGGGGCCGGCCAGCGAGCCAAGGGCGGGCGGGGTGAGCAGGGCGCGGGGTGAGCAGGGGGGTGAACAGTGCGCGGAGTGAGCCGGGGCGGATGAGCAATCACCGCTCCCGGGGGCGTCGTTGCCAGGACGCACCGGACGCCGCATGCTGATGCCTATGCCAACCGACGACCAGGTCACCGCCGCTCTCGGCGGCCGCGACTACGGCGCCACCCTCTGGGCGCCCAGCGAGCGTTCCGTTCGCGATGCCCGGATCACAGTGTTTGCCGCGTGGCTGGCCGGGGCCCGCGGAAGGGACCTGCGGGGCTACGACGAACTCTGGCGGTGGTCGGTGGCCGAGCCCGCCGAGTTCTGGTCCTCGGTCTGGGAGCACTTCGGGGTGCTCGGCCGGCCGGGCGACGGGCCCGTGCTGTCCGGCGGCCCGATGCCGGACGTCCACTGGTTCAGCGGCTCCACGCTCAACTACGCCCGCAACGCGCTACGCACCGCGCGCACCGACCCCGGCCGGACCGCGGTGATCTACCGGTCCGAGTCGGGGCGAAGCGGAACGCTGAGCTACGGCGAACTGGCCGCCGAGGTGGCGCGGGTGCGCGAGGGACTGCGCGCGCTCGGCGTCACCCGGGGCGACCGGGTGGCCGCGTACGCGCCGAACATCCCCGAGGCCCTGATCGGGCTGCTGGCCACGGCCAGCCTCGGCGCCGTCTGGTCGTCGTGCTCGCCGGACTTCGGCCCGCGCAGCGTCATCGACCGGCTGGCCCAGATCTCGCCGAAGGTGCTGATCGCGGTGGACGGCTACCCGTACGGCGGGAAGTGGTTCGACCGACGGGAGCAGGTCGCCGACATCGTGGCCGCGCTGCCCAGCCTGGAAGCAGTGATCACGGTGCGGTACTCGGCCACCGCGGGCGAGGCGGCCGGGGCCACCGGGCCGCGCCGGGCCCGCCGGGGCGGCGGGGGCGCGGCCGGGCCTGCGGCGGCGGGCGGGGCCCGGCTGGACTGGGACGCGCTGCCGGGCTCCGCCGCGGACGGGCCGGAGGGGACCGCGGGCGGGCCGGAGGGGACCGCGGGCGGGCCGGAGGGGACTGCGGGCGGGCCGGAGGGGACTGCGGGCGGGCCGGAGGAGTTCGCCGAGGTGCCGTTCGAGCACCCGCTGTGGGTGCTGTACTCCTCGGGCACCACCGGGCTGCCCAAGCCGATCGTGCACGGCCACGGCGGGATCGTGCTCGAGCACCTCAAGGCGCTGGCCCTGCATCAGGACCTCGGCCGCGACGACGTGTTCTTCTGGTACACCACGACCGGGTGGATGATGTGGAACTACCTGGCCGGCGGCCTGCTGGTCGGGGCGGCCGTGGTGCTCTACGACGGGAGCGCGACCCACCCCGGTCCTGACGCGTTGTGGCAGCTGGCCGAGCAGGCCGGCGTGACATACGTTGGCACCGGCGCGCCGTACCTGCTGGCCTGCATGAAGGCCGGGCTGCGGCCGGGGTCCGCGCACGACCTGTCCCGGCTGCGCGGAATCGGCTCGACCGGGTCGCCGCTGCCGCCCGAGGGCTTTCGCTGGGTCTACGACGCGGTGGTCGCCGAGGGGCAGGAGCTCATTCTCGGCTCCTTCTCCGGCGGCACCGACCTGTGCACCGGGTTCGTGGGGCCCTGCCCGCTGCTCCCGGTGCGGGCCGGCGTGATCTCCGGGCGGTGCCTGGCCGCGGCGGTCGAGGCGTACGACGCCGCCGGCCATCCGGTCACCGGTGAGGTGGGCGAGCTAGTGATCACCTGCCCCATGCCGTCGATGCCGGTCGGCTTCTGGAACGATCCGGACGGTGAGCGGTACCGGGACAGCTACTTCGCCGAGTACCCCGGCGTGTGGCGGCACGGAGACTGGATCATGATGCTGCCCGACGGGGGCTGCGTCATCTACGGCCGGTCCGACGCCACGCTGAACCGCGGTGGCGTGCGCATGGGCACCAGCGAGTTCTACCGCCTGGTCGAGGCGATGCCGGAGATCGCCGACAGCCTGGTGATCGACACCGGCCGGCTGGGCCGGGAGGGCCGGCTGATCCTTTACGTGGTCCCGGCCGAGGGGCGTCAGCTCGACGACGAGCTGACCGCCCGGATCCGGTCCGTGGTCCGCTCCGGGCTGTCGCCGCGGCACGTGCCGGACGAGATCCACCAGGTGCCCGGCATCCCCCGGACGCTATCGGGCAAGAAGCTGGAGGTCCCGGTCAGGAAGATCCTGCTCGGGACGCCGGTCGAGGACGCCGCCGATCCGGACGCCCTGGCCAACCCGGAGGTGCTGGCGTCGTTCGCGCCGGGGGCCGCGCCATGACCACGTCGGCCAGCCCGGACCGGGCGGCGACCGGGCGCAGCTTCGGCGAGGAGGGCGGCCGCCTCACCTACGGCAGCTACCTGCGGCTGCCGGAGCTGCTGGACCAGCAGGTGCCGCAGGTGATCCCGCCCGCCCACGACGAGTTGCTGTTTATCACCGTGCACCAGGCCTACGAGCTCTGGTTCAAGCAACTGCTGCACGAGCTGACCGCAGCCCGCGATGCCATGCGCCCGGGCGAGACCTGGCGGGCCCGGCAGCTGCTGCAGCGCGCCCATGTGATCGAGCGGCTCCTGGTGAGCCAGGTCGACGTGCTCGAGACCATGACACCGCAGGACTTCCTGCAGTTCCGCGCCGCGCTCGCGCCCGCCAGCGGCTTCCAGTCCGTGCAGTTCCGCGAGCTCGAGTTCCTGTCCGGGGCCAAGGATCCCCGGTTCGTGACCCGGTTCCGGGCCCTGACCGACGCCGAGCGCGACCGCCTCGCCCGCCGCCTGGCCGAGCCGACGCTGTGGGACGCCTACCTCGGGCTGCTGCGGTCCCGGGACCTCCCGGCGGCTGGCGACGATCAGATCCTGGCGTCGCTGGTCACCGTGGCCAGGGACCGGGCCCGCCACGACGACCTGTGGCAGCTGGCCGAGGACCTGCTGACCCACGACGAGCTGGCCGGGCTCTGGCGGGCCCGGCACGTGCAGATGGTGGAGCGGCAGATCGGCACGAAGTCGGGCACCGGCGGATCGACCGGGGCGCCGTATCTGCGAAAGAGAGTGCCTATCCGGTATTACCCCCTGCTGTGGGAACTGCGAGATTGGTTGTAGCGGCCGCACCGGGGGCTCCGGGGGGCGTCCCCCGGGCTGGCCCAGTCGGGACACAAAGGAGTGGAAACCGATGGCTGACAGCACCACGCAGAAGGACGCCAAAGAGGCCCTGCTGGAGGCGGCGGCCGCGGCCGCCCAGGTCGCGCCGGGCGACGCCGTGGTCGGCGACGTGCCCAGCTACCTGCGCGCCTACTACCGGCACGTGGCCCTGGACGACCTGGAGGCGGCCGGGCCCGAGCGGCTGGCCGCGGTCGCGACCGAGCAAGCCCGCTTCGCCGCGCACCGGCCGCAGGGGCGGGCCCTGGTCCGGGTCCGCCGGGGCGAGTCCGCCGCCTGCGCCCCGTCCCGGGACGTCGTCGACATCGTCACCGACGACATGCCGTTCCTGGTCGACTCGGTGCGGATGGAACTGCGGCGGCACGGGGCCACCACGCTCCTGGTCGTGCACCCGCAGCTGCGGGTCCGCCGGGATGTCAGCGGGACCCTGCACGAGGTGCTCGGGCTGGTCGACGGGGACCGCCAGGCCCACGATGAGATCGCCGAGTCGTGGTCCCACATCGAGATCGCCCGGCTGCCCGACGGCGAGGAGGGCGTGCTGCAGCGGGACCTGCAGCGGGTACTCGGCGACGTCCGGGTCGCGGTGGAGGACTGGCCCCGGATGCACGCCAAGGCCGTGCACCTGGCCGAGCAGATGGCCATGTCGCCGGACGGCGCCGGCTCGGGCCCCGACTCGCCCGCCGAGGCCGAGGCGCTGCTGGGCTGGCTGGCCGACGGTCACTTCACGTTCCTGGGCTACCGCGAGTACGACCTGGAGGAGGGGCCGGACGGGATGACGCTGCGCGCCGTGGCCGGCACCGGCCTGGGCATCCTGCGGCACGACCCGGTGGGGTCGACCGCGTTCGCGTCGCTGCCGCCCGAGGTCCGCGCCCGGGCCCGGGACCCGCAGCTGCTGATCCTGACCAAGGCGAACTCCCGCTCGACCGTGCACCGGCCGAGCTACCTCGACTACGTCGCGGTTAAGCGGCTGGACGCCGCCGGGGAGGTCGCGGGCGAATACCGGTTCCTCGGCTTGTACACCCACGACGCCTACACCGAGAGCATCACCCGGATTCCGGTGCTGCGGCGCAAGCTCACCGACGTGCTCGCCGCCACCGGTATCGCCGCCGACAGCCACGACGGTCAGGACGTGGCCGAGTTCCTGGAGAGCTACCCGCGGGAGGAGCTGTTCCAGACTCCGGTGGCCCAGCTGGTCCCGACCGCCGAGGGCGTGCTGGGGCTGCGTGAGCGGGCCAGGACCCGCCTTTTCCTGCGCAAGGACGTCTACGGCCGGTACATGTCCTGCCTGGTGTACCTGCCCCGCGACCGCTACACCACCCACGTCAGGCTGCGCACCCAGGAGATCCTGCGCCAGGCGCTGCACGGCGCCGGCGTCGACTACAGCGTGATGGTCGGCGAGTCGCCGGTGGCGCGGCTGCACGTCGTGGTCCGGGCCGAGCGCGGCCAGGTGCTGCCGGACGTGGACGCGGCCGAGCTCGAGGCCCAGGTGGCCGCCGTGGTCCGGTCCTGGGACGATGACCTGGCCGCCGAAGCGCTCTGCCAGCTCGGCGAGGAGCGCGCGCGCACGCTGCTCGCCCTGTGCAGCGGCGAGCGGATCCCGCAGACCTACAAGAGCGACGTGCCGGCCAGCGCGGCCGTCCCGGACCTGGAGAAGATCCTCGAGCTGCGGGAGTCGGGGGAGAGCGTCGCGTTCGACCTGTGGGAATCCCAGGACTACGTGGGCGGGGTGCCGATCGAGGACACCGGCGCGGCCGGGCGCGCCGCCGGCGGGCCGCGGGTGTGGCGGCTGACCATCTACCGCAGCGGCTCACCGATCACGCTGACCGACGTGCTGCCCCGGCTGCAGCACATGGGCGTCGAGGTGGTCGACGAGCACCCGTACGAGTTCGGCGCGGCCGAGCCGTTCTGGATCTATGACTTCGGGCTCCGCCGCGGCACGGCGGGGCAGGAGGCGGCCTCGCACCTGGCATCGACGGTCGCCTCGGTCAAGGAACTGGTCACCGGGGCGCTGACCGCGCTCTGGCACGGGGACGTCGAGGACGACGGGTTCAACGCGCTGGTGCTCGGCGGGCACCTGACCTGGCGGCAGGTGGTGGTGCTGCGCGCCTACGCCAAGTACCTGCGCCAGGCGGGCAGCACGTTCAGCCAGAACTACATCGAGCGGGTGCTGCGTTCGAACATCACGATCACCCGGCTGCTGGTGCGGCTGTTCGAGTCGCGGTTCGACCCGGACCGCCAGGCGGGCGAGGCCGAGCGCAGCGAGGCCATCACCGAGGAGATCCGGGGCGAGCTGGACGAGGTGGCCAGCCTCGACCAGGACCGCATCCTGCGCGCCTACTGGGGGCTGGTCCAGGCCACCCTGCGGACCAACTACTTCACCGAGCCGGCGCCGCCGACGCCGCGGACGCCGTACCTCGTGGTCAAGCTCGACGCCGCGCGGGTGCCCGACCTGCCCGCGCCCCGCCCCGCGTACGAGCTGTTCGTCTACTCGCCGCGGTTCGAGGCGGTGCACCTGCGGTTCGCCGGCGTGGCCCGGGGCGGCCTGCGCTGGTCGGACCGCCGGGAGGACTTCCGCACCGAGATCCTCGGCCTGGCCAAGGCGCAGGAGGTGAAGAACTCGGTCATCGTCCCCTCCGGGGCCAAGGGCGGCTTCGTCTGCAAGCAACTGCCCGACCCGGGTGACCGCGAGGCCTACCAGGGCGAGGTGCTCGCCTGCTACCGCAGCTTCATCAGCGCGATGCTGGACGTGACCGACAACATCGAGAGCGGGCGGGTGGTGCCGCCCGCCCGCGTGGTGCGCCACGACCGGGACGACCCGTACCTGGTGGTCGCGGCGGACAAGGGCACCGCGACGTTCTCCGACACCGCGAACGAGATCGCGCAGGGCCGGGGGTTCTGGCTCGGCGACGCGTTCGCGTCCGGCGGGTCAGAGGGCTACGACCACAAGAAGATGGGGATCACCGCGCGCGGGGCCTGGGAGTCGGTCCGGTTCCACTTCCAGACCATGGGGATCGACGTCGACGAGACCGACTTCACCGTGGTCGGGATCGGTGACATGTCCGGCGACGTGTTCGGCAACGGCATGCTGCTGTCGCGGCACATCAAGCTGGTCGCGGCGTTCGATCACCGGCACGTGTTCCTCGACCCGGACCCCGACCCGGCGGCCAGCTTCGCCGAGCGGCAGCGGCTGTTTGCCCTGGAGCGGTCCTCCTGGGCCGACTACGACCCGGCGCTGATCTCGGCGGGGGGTGGTGTCTGGCCGCGGACGGCCAAGTCGGTGCCGGTCTCGCCGCAGGTGCGGGCGGAACTCGGGCTCGACCCGGGCGTGACCGCGCTGGCCCCGGACGAGCTGATCTCGGCGGTGCTGCGGGCCCCGGTGGACCTGCTCTGGAACGGCGGGATCGGCACCTACGTCAAGGCGACCGCGCAGACGCAGGCCGACGCGGGGGACCGGTCCAACGACGCGGTCCGCGTCAACGCGTCCGAGCTGCGGGCCAGGGTCGTCGGCGAGGGCGGGAACCTGGGACTGACTCAGGAGGCCAGGGTCGAGTACGCGCTCGGCGGCGGGCTGGTGAACACCGATTTCATCGACAACTCGGCCGGCGTGGACACCTCCGACCACGAGGTCAACATCAAGATCCTGCTGGACGGCGTCGTGCGCGACGGCGAGCTGCCACCGGCCGACCGGGGCCGCCTGCTGCAGGAGATGACCGGCGAGGTGGCCAGCCTGGTGCTGGTGCACAACTACCAGCAGAACCGGGCCCTGGCCGCGTCCCGGGCCCAGGCCGCCCCGATGCTGCACGTGCACGCCCGGTACATCCGCAAGCTGGAGCGTGACGGGCGCATCGACCGGCGGCTCGACGTGCTGCCGGGGGACAAGGAGATCGCCGAACGCCGGTCCGCCGGCGGCGGCCTGACCCTGCCGGAGTTCTCGGTGCTGCTCGCGGAGACGAAGATCGCAGCGGCGCAGGAGTTGCTGGCCTCCGAGCTGCCCGACGACCCGTACCTGCGCCGGGTGCTGACCAGCTACTTCCCGGCACCGCTGCGCGAGCGGTACGCGGACCGGATGCAGTCGCACCGGCTGCACCGCGAGATCATCACCACCGCGGTGGTCAACGACATGGTGGACAGATCCGGGATCACCTTCGCGTTCCGGCTCAACGAGGAAACCGGCGCGTCGGTCCCCGACATCGCCGCGGCCTGGCTGGTCGCGCGGAACGTGTTCGACATGGCCGGCTTCTGGTCGCAGGTGGAGTCGCTGGACAGCCAGGTGGGCACGTCGGTCCAGATCCTGCTCTGGCTGGAGGGCCGCAAGCTGACCGAGCGGGCGGCCCGGTGGCTGATCTACAACCGCCGGCCGCCGTTCGACATCCGGGCCACGATCGACTACCTGGCCGACGGCGTGCTGACCGTCGGCTCCAGCCTGCCCAAGCTGCTCACCGGCAGCGACCTGAGCGGCTTCGATGAGCGCCGGGACGCGTTCACCTCGCGGGGCGTGCCGCTGGAACTGGCCGAGCGGACCGCAGCCATGGTCCCGGCGTACTCGGCGTTCGACATCGTGGACATCGCCGCGCGGGCCCGGCGGCCGGTCGAGGAGACCGCCGAGGTCTACTTCGACCTGGCCGACCGGCTGCAGATCACCCGGCTGCGGGACCGGATCACCGCGCTCCCGCGCGAGGACCGGTGGAACACGATGGCGCGGGCCGCCCTCCGCGACGACCTGTACAGCGCGCACGCAGCGCTGGCCGCGGACGTGCTGGAGGTGACCGGGCCGGGCAGCCCGGACCAGCGGCTCGCCGCCTGGGTGGAGCGCAACGGCTCGGCGGTGCGCCGGGCGGCCCAGACGCTGACCGAGATCTGGGAGACCGACCGGTTCACCGTGGCCACGCTGTCGGTCGCGGTCCGGGCGGTTCGCACCCTGGTGGCCGCCAGCGCGCTCCCCCACTGACGGGCCGGCTCGCCGACGGGGCCTGGCCCGCCCGGCCCTCCGGCACCGGTCACCCGGGCCAGCCGCCGGCCCGCGGGCCGGTCAGCCGGAAGCGAGCAGCGCGGCGAAGTCGGCTGGGTCGATGTTGCCGCCGGACAGCACGACGGCGATGTTTCGCCCGCCCGCCCGGCCCCGCCCGCCCGCCCGGCCCGGCCCGCCCGCCCGGCCCGGCGCTTCGGCCGGCACTGCCCCGGTGAGCAGGGCGGCCAGCGGCACGGCGCCGCTGGGCTCGACCACCAGCTTGAGCCGGCTGAAGCAGAACCGCATGGCCTCGACGATCGCGGCGTCCTCGACGGTGACCACGTCCTGCAGCAGCCGCCGGTTGACGCCGAACGTGCGCTCTCCGGGTGTCGCGGCCCGCAGCCCGTCGGCGATCGTGTCCACGGTCTCGAGGGTGACCCGGTGCCCCGCGCGCAGCGAGCGGCGGGTGTCGTCGGCGCCGGCTGGCTCGACGCCGATGACGGCGGTGCCCGGCCGCAGCGCCGTGATCGCGGTGCTGACGCCTGCGGCCAGCCCGCCGCCGCCGATCGGCACGAGCACCAGGTCGAGATCGCCGGCCTGCTCGGCCAGTTCCGCGCCGAGGGTGCCCTGGCCGGCCATGATGTCGTAGTCGTCGAACGGGGCGATGATCGTCAGCGACCGCTCCTGGGCCAGGGCGGCGGCCACCTCCTCCCGGCGCTCGGTGGCCGGGTCGTAGCGGCGGATCTCGGCGCCGTAGCCCTCGATCGCGGCCAGCTTGGCCGGCGAGCCCGTGGCCGGGACGACCACCACCGCCTTGATGCCCAGCGTCGCGGCGGCCAGCGCCACGGCGGCCCCGTGATTGCCGGAGGAGTACGCCACCACCCCCCGGGCCCGTTCGCCGGCGTCCAGCAGGCTGAGGCGGTTGTAGGCACCGCGGAACTTGAACGATCCCCCGCGCTGGAACGGCTCAGCCTTGAGCCAGACGCTGGCGCCGCACCGCGCGTTCAAGGTGGCGGAGGTCAGCAGCGGGGTGCGGTGCACGATGCCGGCCAGCCGGGCGGCCGCGGCCTGGACCCGGTCGAAGGTAAGGCCGGTCCCGGGTCCGCCCGGCGGCGTCGTGGTCAGCTGGCCGCCCGCTCCGGGCCCGGCCGTCTGGCTGCTGTCAGCGGAAATCTGTGATCACTCCCGGCTGTCGTCGCTAACGTTTGTCTCCCTCGCAAACGATATCTGCCGCCGAACCGGGCATGGCAACAAGCGGACATGCCAGCCTGACGTAGGCTTTCCGGCATGGCTACGGACCCTGCGGGCGAAATCTCGGATCTGTCATCGAAACTCGCCAGCGTGGAAGCTGTCCTCGGCCCGGACGCCATGCGGAAGGAGGCCGACGGGCTGCGTGAGCGCGCCGGAGAACCCGGGCTGTGGGAAGACCAGGAGCAGGCACAGGCGGTCACCCGCCGGCTGTCCTACCTGGAAGGCGAGCTGGCCCGGCTGGAAGGCCTGCACCGCCGCCTCGACGACACCAAGGTGCTGTTCGAGCTGGCCGAGAGCGAGAACGACGAGGCGGCCCGGGAGGAAGCGGCCCGCGATCTGGCCGCTCTGCGCAAGGAGATCGACCAGCTCGAGGTCAGGACGCTGCTGTCCGGTGAGTATGACGCGCGCGAGGCCCTGATCACGATCAACGCGCAGGCGGGCGGGGCCGACGCGGCCGACTGGGCCGAGGGCCTGCGGCGGATCTACCTGCGCTGGGCCGAGCGGCACGGGTACCCGACCGAGATCTACGACACCTCCTACGCGGAGGAGGCCGGGATAAAATCAACCACGTTTGCGGTAAAGGCCCCGTATGCCTACGGCACGCTGCGCGGCGAGCACGGCACGCACCGGATGGTCCGCATCTCCAAGTACGACAACCAGGGCCGCAGGCAGACCTCGTTCGCCGGGGTGGACGTGATCCCGGTCGTGCAGCAGGCCGACCACATCGAAGTACCCGAGGACGAGATCCGGGTCGACGTGTTCCGGTCCAGCGGGCCCGGCGGCCAGGGGGTCAACACCACCGACTCCGCGGTCCGGATCACTCACCTGCCGACCGGGATCGTGGTCTCCTGCCAGAACGAGCGAAGCCAGATCCAGAATCGCGCCAGCGCCATGGCGGTGCTGCAGGCCAAGCTGCTCGAGCGCAAGCGCGAGGAGCAGCAGGCGAAGATGGCCGAGCTGCGCGGTGATCACGCGGGCAGCTGGGGGACCCAGATCCGCAACTACGTCCTGCACCCGTACCAGAACATCAAGGACCTGCGGACCGGATACGAAACCGGGAACACCACGGCCGTGATGGACGGCGAGATCGACGACTTCATCGAGGCCGAGATCCGCTGGCTCAGGACCCAGGGGCTATAAAGCCTCGGGGGGGACGACCCCCAGACCCCCCGCGTGCCCCCACCCGCCTCCCGGGCCCCTCCACGGCCAGCCTCCGGCCGGCCGTCGCGGAAGGCCCGGCTTCGCCCTGCTCTGGCCGAGGTGGGATGCCCCCAGAACGCCCTCGCCAGCGCCAGGACACCAGAACGGGTGGCCGCCCCCGCGGGGCGGCCACCCGTCTTCGGCTTAGCAGCTTGCTACTTCACTTCACGAAGTACCAGTTCTCCGGGTTGATGCTGAGCGTCGGGCTCTGCGGCAGCACACCCTTGAGGTTGTTGGCGACCTCGGTCAGGGTGAAGGCGGCTTGCGGCTGGTACTCCACCGGTAGCTGCGGCGCCAGGTAGTCCTGCCAGTTGTAGAACAGCGACAGGTTGTCGTTGGTCAGCGTCTGGTTGATCATCGCGTCGTTGGTCTTGTCGCAGTAGCCGCCGGAGTTGGCGACCGCCCCGCACAGGAACAGCTGATCACCGGTCGGCAGGTAGTCCGGGGAGAACGACCAGCCGAATCCCCAGTTCGCCATGTCCCAGTTGCAGGGCGCCTTGACGACCACGCAGTTGCCGCCGGCCACGGCGAGGATCTGGGCGAACGGCTTGGGGTCGAGGTTCAGCTTGATCCCGAGCGCGGCCGCGTTGGACTGCAGCTGGGTCATCTCCTGGTTCACCCAGGTGACTCCGGACTCGTACTGGAAGACGAAGCTCAGCGCGCTGCCCTTGGTGATGCCCGGGCCGCACTTGGCCGGGTCAGTGCAGGTGGTCGTCCCGCCCGGGGCCACGCTCCAGCCGTGGCTGGTCAGCAGGTCCTTCGCCTTGCCCGGGTTGTACGGGAACGGGTCACCCTTCTGGCCTGTGGCCGACAGGAACTTGGTCGTCGGCGTGGCGGCCACCGGGCCGACCGTGGCCGCGCCGTACCCGCGCAGCGGCCCGGAGATGATCGCGGCCTGGTTCATCAGGTAGGCCATGGCCTCCCGGAAGTACAGCTGCTTGATGATCGCCGCGTGGTCGCTGATCGAGTCCTGGTAGTTCACCGCGTAGTAGTCGATGCCCCAGGGGTACAGCGGGGCCAGCGTGTAGCCCGACAGCGGGTTGGAGCCCACGGTCGCGTTGGACGGCTTGGCCGGGGCGTCCTGGTCGGGCAGGTAACCGAAATCGATCTTGGTGCTGGAACTCGGCGCGCGCAGCACGTCGTACTCGGCCGAGTCGGTGGTGAACGGCACCTCCTGGAACGCGGCCAGCTTGGGCTTGATGGGCCCGGAGTAGGCCTTGTTCGGCACGAAGGTGATGTGACCGTCGGCGTTGAACGCGCTCAGCTTCCACGGCCCGTCCACGATGCCCCACAGCGGCGATGTCGCGTAGCTGGTCAGGTCCTTGGCCTGGCCGGCCAGGTAGTTGTACACGGCCGTGCAGTCCTTCACGTTGCCGGCGCAGTCGCTCGGCCCGGAAGCGGTCTTGTCCCAGGCGGCCGGCATCGGGGTGACCTGGCTCAGGTCGTTGTACAGGACCCAGGTCGGCGAGTACGCCTTGGTCATCGTCATCTGCAGCTCGGTCGGGCTGACGACGTGGATGTTGGTCATGTTGGCCGGGAAGCCGGTGTAGGCGCCGTAGTTGGCCGGCTCGGCCAGCTCCATGTTCAGCCAGAACATCACGTCCGTCGCGGTCACCGGCTGGCCGTTGGACCACATGTAGTGCTTCAGCGTGATGGTCAGGGTACTCCCGCTGACCGTCGGCGGGTTGGCCAGGCTCAGCGAGTTGTTCACCACCGGCTGGCCGTTCTGGCCGAACCAGTACAGCGGCCGGTACAACAGGTACTGGAGGTCGAACAGGTTGGTGTTGCTGATGTTGGCGCTGTTGATGTACGGGAAGATGTACGTCGGCGGGGCCGATGGCTGCTCCGCCCAGACGGCGGTGCCGCCCGTGACCGGGGTGGTTCCCGACGAGGACGGGCTGCTACTGCTGCTGCAGCCCACCGCGACCAGCGCCAGCGCTGCGGCGCCTACCGCCAGCAGCCGGCCGTAGAGCCTTGGTCGCGATCTTCCTTGATGCGCAGGCACTGATCTCATAGCCATGGTTCCTTCCGGCATGCGGACCGGGACACGAAAATCCGGCGGGCCCGCTTGGTCCCCGGACAGCGGCCCGTCGGTGATCACGCGACGTGATCGATAGGGCTCACTGCAGCATGGCGCGGGCCGCGCGGTCTAGCCTCTCGATAGGAATAGTCCCAGGCTGGGATGCTTTCGTGATATCCGCGTGACCGTCTACCGAGCGTCACCGCCGTACGTAGCCGCTCCTGCCCAGGGTGTAACGGCTGGTAGCCCCGGTACGTCAGTGCACGAGGCGCAGGGCGAGCATCATCAGCAGCAGCGCCAGCAGCACCGCGGCGACCAGCGGCACGGTCAGGCCTGGCCCGCCGTGGTGATGGTGCATCCGGGCCCGCGCCGCGGCGCAAACCGGGCACCGGCCTTCGGCCACCGGTCCGGCGCACTGAGCGCAGATCAGGTGCTCACAGCTCATGTGGATCCCTCCGGGCCGGCGCCTACCCGGTCACTTCGACGATGTTGGACGTTCTAAGCCAGTTTCCCCCCTAGACTGTCCGGTGGCCAAACTGGGGCGCGAAATGCGCCATGGCAGGCAGTCCGCAACTCGTCGAGCGCTGTGATGGGCCAGTGATCCACTTCGATAACGTGACCAAGACGTATCCGAACCAGAGCCGTCCCGCCCTGGAGAACGTCACCCTCGACGTGGAGAAGGGCGAGTTCGTTTTCCTGGTCGGCCCGTCGGGATCGGGTAAGTCCACGTTCCTCCGGCTGGTCCTGAAGGAGGAGCGGCCGACCGAGGGCAGAATCCACGTCGCAGGCCGCGATCTCGCCCGGCTCACCAACTGGAAGGTCCCGCACCTGCGCCGCCGGATCGGCTGCGTGTTCCAGGATTTCCGACTGCTGCCGAGCAAGAACGTCTACCAGAACATCGCGTTCGCGCTAGAGGTCATCGGCAAGCCGCGGCGTTTCATCCGCAAGGTTGTCCCCGAGGTGATCGACCTGGTCGGCCTCGAGGGCAAGCGGGACCGGATGCCCGACGAGTTGTCCGGCGGCGAGCAGCAGCGCGTGGCGATGGCCCGGGCGTTCGTGAACCGGCCGATGATCCTGCTCGCCGACGAGCCGACCGGGAACATCGACCCGGCGACGTCGATCGGAATCATGAAGGTCCTTGACCGCATCAACCGGACGGGCACCACGGTGGTCATGGCCACGCACGATGCCGCGATCGTGGACTCCATGCGCAAGCGCGTCATCGAGCTCGAATACGGCAAGGTGGTGCGGGACCAGTCGCGCGGGGTCTACGGCCAGGCCTACTGACCGGCAGCGGACGACCGAGGAGTTCAGCGACATGCGCGCGCAGTTTGTCTTTCATGAGGTGTGGATCGGCCTCAGGCGGAACCTGACGATGACGATCGCCCTGGTGGTGGTGGTGGCGATCAGCCTGTCCCTGCTCGGTACCGGGCTGCTGTTCGTCAAGCAGGTGGACAACACCAGGACGTTCTGGCAGGGCCGGGTCCAGCTCTCCATCTACCTGTGCACCAAGGACAGTTCCAGCCCGCAGTGCGTCAAGAACGGGCCGGCCACCACGGCGGAGATGACCCAGCTCCACCAGGAGCTGAGCGCGATGCCGCAGGTCGCCAGCGTCAGCTATCAGTCGCAGACCCAGGCGTACTCGCAGTTCAAGACGGAGTTCCCGTCGATGGTGAGCTCGGTCACTCCGGGGGAGATCCCCGACTCTTTCGAGGTCAAGCTCAAGAACACGCAGACCGACGCCCCGATCGTGGCGGAGACCGTCAACGGCGCCCCCGGGGTCGACCAAATCATTGACAACTCGGCGATTCTCGACAAGTTCTACAAATTGCTCGGCGGGGCCCGGAACGCGGTGGTGGTGATCGCGATCATTCTGATCATCGCGGCCATCCTGCTGGTGGCGAACACCATCCGGCTGTCGGCGTTCAACCGCCGCCGGGAGACCAGCATCATGCGCCTGGTCGGCGCGTCCAACTTCTATGTCCAGCTGCCATTCCTGGTCGAGGGCGTGATCGCCGGCCTGTTCGGCTGGCTGGTGGCGTCAGCCCTGCTCGTCGCGGTGAAATCGCTGTGGCTTGATACGCTGCAGCAGTATTTTCCGTTCAACGTGCAGTTGACTAGCACAGACCTGATTGAGGTCATCATCCTGGTGATGATCCTCGGCGTGCTGCTGACGGGCGCCACGTCGTTCCTCACGCTGCGCCGTTACCTGCGCGTGTGATGCCCGGGGCAGGAATGTGACATCCGAGCAGGGCAAGAAGGTCATCGCCAGGAACCGTCGGGCCCGGCATGAATACCACATAGAGGACGTGTTCGAGGCGGGGCTGGTGCTCACCGGTACCGAGGTGAAGTCGCTGCGCGCGGGCCGGGCCTCGCTGGTCGACGGGTTCGGCCAGGTCAGTGACCACGAGCTGTGGCTGCACGGTGTGCACATCCCGGAGTACGCGCACGGCACCTGGACCAACCATGAGCCGCGGCGTACCCGTAAGCTGCTGATGCACCGCAGGGAGATCGACAAAATAGCCGCGGCGACAGCGGAGCGTGGCTTGACTCTGATCCCGCTTTCGCTGTACTTCAAAGACGGGAAGGCCAAGGTCGAGTTGGCTCTGGCCCGCGGCAAGCGGACCTACGACAAGCGCCATGACCTAGCGCGCCGGGACGCTGCCAGAGAGGTTGATCGTGCCCTGCGGCGGCGAAGGTAGCGGAGTGCGGGGCTATGGTCCGCACGAATAACCGGGGTGGTGCGCACGCCGGCAAGCCCGCCGCGCGGGCGGGGCCGCCGGCCAGGGGGACCCGGGCCAGGGGGGCCCGGGCGTTCAACAAGCGAGTCGGGGACATACGGGTGGGTGGGGTACGCCTGCGCTCGACGCGGGCCCGGGTAGTGGCAGCGGCCTGCGCGACTGCGCTGCTGCTGACCGGCCTGGCGCTCGGCTGGGTCACGCCGCAGCCGCCGGCCGAGGCAACCGTGCAGTCCTTCCTGCTCGACTGGGAGAACGGCCAGTACGCGGCCGCCGCCGCCCTGACCACCGGAGCCCCGGCGCAGGTGGCCGCGGCGCTGCAGGGGGCCTACGAGCAGGTCGGCGCCGCCGACCTCAGCCTGGGCATGATCGGCGTCACGCAGCACGGCGACACGGCCGAGGCGACCTTCGACGCCGATGTCGACCTCGGCCGCGGCGGCGCGCCCTGGGACTACAACGGCTCGTTCCAGCTGCGCCGGGTGGGCTCCGGCTGGAAGGTGATGTGGACCCCGGCCGTCATCGTGCCCGGGCTGCGGCCGGGCCTGCGTCTCGCGGTGGTCGGCAGCATGCCGCAGCGGGCCCAGCTGCTCGACGCCGAGGGAGCCCCGCTGGCCCCGCTCTCCCTCGTCTACACCGTGGGCGTGATCCCGGGCCGCCTGGCCCGCCCGGCCCGGACCGCGAGCGGCCTGGCCAGCGCGACCGGGCTGGTCGCGAGCCAGGTCCTGAGCTGGATCGACGAGGCGCCGTCGGCCGGCTTCCTCGAGCTGGTCCGGTTCAGCCCGAGCGGTTACCGTCGGCTGAGCGCCCGCCTCTCCCGGGTGCCCGGGCTGATCGTCGAGCGGCAGCGGCTGCGGCTGTTCGACAGCGTCGCTCCCGCGGTCTCCGGCTCGGTCGGCGGCGAGGCGGCTAAGCAGCTGCAACTGGCGGGGATCCCGTTCCGGCCGGGCACGACCGTGGGCCTGTCCGGGCTGCAGCTGACCTTCCAGCGCATGCTGGTCGGCGCGCCGACCACCGAGGTTGTGCTGGAGAACGCGGCAGGCCGGGTGGTCTCCGTGCTGAAGAGCTGGCCCGGCCAGTCCGGTACCGACGTGCGCACGACCATCAACGCGCAGGTGCAGAACGCGGCCAACAAGGTGGTGGACTCGCTGTCCGACCCGGCGGCGATCGTCGCCATCGCGCCGTCCAGCGGCCAGATCCTCGCCGTGGCCCAGCACGACGTGCGCGGCCTGCCGACGGTGCAGGGTCTCGACGGGGAATACCAGCCCGGCCAGGCGTTCACGATCGTCTCGGCGGCGGCGCTGCTCGGCACCGGCCTCGGCCTGAACGCGCCGATTCCGTGCAGCGCGTCTAACCCGGTGGGCGGCCAGAACTTCGTTAACGACCCGCCGGAGCCGGGCCTGCCGCCGTCCTTCCGCAGCGACTTCGCGAACGCGTGCAGCACCGCGTTCGCCGGCCTGTCGCTGCAGCTGTCCGCCAAGAAGCTGAAGCAGGCCGCCTCGGGCTTCGGCCTGGGCGAGCCGTGGCAGCTGCCGGTCAGCTCCTTCGCCGGGGCCCTGGGCCAGCCGGCCGACCAGGCCGAGCTGGCCGAGGACTCGATCGGCGAGGGCAGCGTGCAGGTCAGCCCGCTGGACATGGCCATCGCCGCCGCGGTGGTCCAGTCCGGGACCTGGCGTCCGCCCTCGCTGGTGACCAGCCCGCCCGACCCGGGGCTGACCCCGACCGTCCCGTTCGGGGTGCAGGTTGTCTCGGCTCTGCAGACGCTGATGCGCTCCGCGGTGACCTCCGGGGCCGCCCGGGCCGCGAACCTGCCCGGTGCTCCGGTATACGGGCAGGTCGGCAACGCACCCACGCGGTCGGACAGCCTGCGGACCGCCTGGTTCGTCGGGTTCCAGGGCAACCTGGCCTTCGCCGTGGTCGAGCTGACCAATTCGTCCAGCACATCGGCGGCGGCCCTGGCCGGACAGTTCCTCACCAGCCTGCCTGAGCGATCGTGACCGGATCGTTGCCCGCATTTTGGTAACGCGGAGCAACCATCGTGATGCGCCCCGGCGTCTTAGCTAATGACTGGCTGCCGCTTGGGGGGTTGCGGCCCAGTCGTCGTGATGAGAACGGGCCTCATCTCGGGGGAGGCCCGGTCGTTTAAGACCGGCCCCGACCCTGCCGGTCGGCCCCCGTGGGCGCACTTTCGGCCACCGCCAGCGCCCACGGGGGTTTCTCATCACCGCCTTGGGATGCCCGACGGGACCGCGTACCGAGGACCGCCCGTCGGGCATCTGCCGTCTGGCGCGCGGCATAGCCTGGCCGCCGCCGTTGTTCTTCTGGTTGCCGGTGTCTTCGGGTACCGTTGCAGTACAACTCAAGAGGGGGTGACTGGTTTCGACTTCGGTGGTTGATCCAGGGGAAGCGGGCCGAGGGTTGCGACTACGACCTCGTAAATCCTGTGGCCGCACCACAATAAGTGCCAACTCAACGCGCACTCGCCTCGCCCTAGCGGCCTGACCGCTAGCTAGAGGCTGTCAGCCCGGGAGCGCCTCCGGCCCGGTGTCTGGCATCAGTGAGGAGGATCCACCGTCTGGCCCGGCCGCGGGACCAGGCGGGACAACCAACAGCGGCTGAGCCCGCTCGGCGGCTGGCCTGCATGACCGCCGGGGCTGAGAAATAAGCAGGGCAGGCTGCGCCCGGAGAAGCCCTGGTGAGGTACTGAAGGACGCGGGTTCGATCCCCGCCACCTCCAAGAGTGCTCAGTGGAGACCCTGAGCATTGTTGGGGGTGCCACCCATCATCCCTCCATTACGATCGATCTGCTGGCGTCAGCTCCCGACCACGTCGAGCGCGGACAGCAGGACTAGGACAACCGTGCACCCCGCGAGCAGGCCGTGGGCCAGAACGAGCGGCAGCGGCAGGTGCCGCTCGGGCGGGGAAGCCGGGGCGCGCTCGACCGCGCCGTGCGCTCCGATCGGCACCAGGACCGGCAACGGCGTCCGGTGCGCCCGGTACACGCTGATCCAGCGCACCGCCATCGTGAGGCCGAGCAGCATGACCACGCCCAGGGTCGCGACCGCCGCCCAGGCGAACTTCGACCGGTCGGTGATCAGGTAGCCCGCCCACGCGCCGAGGCCGACGACCGCGAGCAGGCCGTGCGCGCTGACCACCGTCCTGGGCAGCCGGCTGGCCGCGGCCGACTGGTCGAACTCGATGACCCAGATGGCCACCAGGCAGAGCCCGCCGCCCGCAGTGACCAGCCAGGTGATGAAGGCAGCCATGACGATCATGGGCACGTCCCATCCTCAGCAGGGAGCCGCCGCCGGGACCGATCTGCCGGCCGGGCGGTGCTGGATCCATAGCGATGCTGGATCCATAACTGGGGAGGGGCCCGGGATCCACCCATAAGGACGGAAACCCGGGCCGGGCAGTTCAACCCAGGCCGGGTTTCCGGCCGCGGTTTCGGCCGCTCCCGCGCCCGCGTCCAGAGCGCAGGTCCCGCGCGGGCGGCTGGCTCGCGTACAGCCAGCGCATGGTGTCGGCGCCCACCTCCGCCACCGCGTCGTCGAACCAGATCGCGTTGCCGCTCGACTTGTGCATCTCGCGGCCGTCGGCCGCGTTAACCCGGCCATAGGCCAGCACGCTCCGGTACGGGGCCCGGCCGTCCAGAACCACGGACACCAGTCGTCGCTGGGCAGTCAGCGGTCGGCGACCCCCGGTCGGGAGCCGTCGATAATGCCGAAAGGCGTCACGCTGCGCACGACAGCAAAATAGCCCGGGGTCCCGCCGGGGTGCCACGGTAAAATGACCGTGATGACGTGGTCCGCGTACGGGGAGTTCCTGGCCTTCGCCTGGAGCCACGCGGCGCTGGTCCCTGATCTATCGCGGTCGTCGCGCAGACCACGGGCCGTGGGGCACCAGGCCGGGGGCGGCTGGCGGCGGTCGGCGTGGCCAGTTCCAACATGCCGGGCCGGCTCGACGCCACGACCGGCGACGGCGCTGCTGGGGTTCGGGCGCGCGGCTGGCGGCCGAGCACGCCTGACGTGGCCGCCGTCGACGGGGAACTGGTGGCCCGGCTCCGGGCTGAGCTTGGCCCGGGGGTGGACGCCTCGCCGCGGCGGCGGGCCGAGTACTCATCCGACGCCTCCAACTACCGGGTGGTGCCCCGGGCGGTGGTCTTCCCGCGGTCCGCCGACGACGTTCTGGCCGCCGCCGCCGTCTGCCGCGCGCTGGCCGTGCCGCTGACCGTGCGTGGCGGCGGCACCTCGATCGCGGGCAACTCCGTCGGCCCCGGTGTCGTGCTCGACATGAGCCGTCACCTCGACCAGGTGCTCGGCATCGACCCCGCCGCGCGGACCGCCGTGGTCCAGCCGGGCGTGCTGCTCGACCGGCTGCAGCAGGCCGCGGGCCGTCACGGTCTCCGGTTCGGCCCCGACCCCTCCTCGCACGCGCGGTGCACGGTGGGCGGGATGATCGGCAACAACTCCTGCGGCGCGCACGCGATGGCCTACGGCACCACCGCGGCCAACGTGGTGGCGCTGGACGTGCTCGACGGCACCGGGCGGCGCCTGGCCGTCGGCGCGGGCGCGACCGTGCCGGGGCTGGACGCGTTCGTCGCCGGCCGGGTCGCGCCGCTGGCCGGCGAGTTCGGCCGGTTTGCGCGCCAGGTGTCCGGTTACTCACTCGAGCACTTGCTGCCGGAGCGGGCCGGGAACCTGGCCCGCGCCCTGGTGGGCACCGAGGGCACGTGCGGCATCGTGCTGGGGGCGACGCTGTCGCTGGTGCCCCGGCCGGCCGCCACCGCGCTGTGCGTCCTCGGCTACCCGGACATGCCCGCCGCCGCCGACGACGCGCCGAACCTGACCGGGCCGGCGGTCCTGGCCCTGGAGGGCATCGACGCCCGGCTGGTCGGAGTGGTCCGCGCGCACCGGGCCAGTGCCGCGCTGCCGCGGCTGCCCGAGGGCGCGGCCTGGCTGTTCGCCGAGACCGGCGGGGCCAGCGAGGCGGAGGCGCTGGCTGCGGCGCGGGCGCTGGCCCGGTCGGCCGGGGCGAGCGACGCGCTGGTGGTGCCGGCCGGCCCGGAGGCGGCCACGCTGTGGCGCATCCGCGAGGACGGCGCCGGGCTCGGCAGCCGGACCGCGGCGGGCGCTCCGGCCTGGCCGGCCTGGGAGGACGCCGCCGTCCCGCCCGCCCGGCTCGGGCCGTACCTGCGGGACTTCGCGGCGCTGATGAACGGTCACCACCTCGACGGGCTGCTGTACGGCCACTTCGGCGACGGGTGCGTGCACGTGCGGATCGACTTCCCGCTGGCCGACCACCCGGAGCGGCTCCGCCCGTTCCTGACCGAGGCCGCGCACCTGGTCGCCGGGTACGGCGGCTCGCTCTCTGGTGAGCACGGCGACGGGCGGGCCCGGGGCGAACTGCTGCCGGTCATGTACTCCCCGGCCGCGATCGAGGCGTTCGGGGCGTTCAAGGCCCTGTTCGACCCCGACGGCCTGCTCAACCCCGGGGTGATCGTCGGGGCCCGGCCGGTCGACGCCGACCTGCGGCGGCCGGCCGCCCGCCCGCTGCCGGCCGCGGGCGGGTTCGCGCTCGCGGCCGACGGCGGGGACCTGTCCGAGGCGGTGCACCGCTGCGTCGGGATCGGCAAGTGCCGGGCGGACAACGGGCCCGCCGGCGGCTTCATGTGCCCGTCGTACCTCGCCACCCGCGACGAGAAGGACTCCACCCGGGGCCGGGCCCGGGTGCTCCAGGAACTGGCCAACGGATCGCTGGTCACCGGGGGCTGGCGCTCGCCCGAGGTGCACGAGGCGCTCGACCTGTGCCTGTCCTGCAAGGCGTGCTCGCGTGACTGCCCGGCCTCGGTGGACATGGCCAGCTACAAGTCCGAGGTGCTGTACCGGGCCTACCGCGGGCGGCTGCGGCCCCGCAGTCACTACGCGCTCGGCTGGCTGCCCCGCTGGACCCGGCTCGCGGTCCGCGCGCCGGGGCTGGCCAATGCCGCGCTGCGGGTCCGCCCGGTGGCGGGCCTGGTGCGGTTCCTGGGCGGGATCGACCCCCGGCGGCCGCTGCCCGCGTTCGCCCGGCCGCCGGCCCGCCCCGCCCCGGATCCCGCGGCCGCCCCCGTTCCCGCCCCGGGCGCCGCCGGGACCCGCGCCCTAGCCCCGGGCGCCGCCGCGACCCGCGCCCCCGCCCCGGCCGGGACCCGCGCCCCCGCCCCGGCCGGGACCCGCGCCCCCGCCCCGGCCGGGACCCGCGCCCCCGCCCCGCAGCCGTCCGGCGAGCGCGTGGTCCTGTGGACCGACACCTTCACTCGCGCCTTCGCCCCGCAGGTGGCGCAGGCGGCCGCGGCCGTGCTGGCCGAGGCCGGCTTCACGGTGACCATGCCGGACCGCACGGTGTGCTGCGGCCTCACCTGGATCTCCACCGGGCAGCTGGGCGGGGCCCGGGCCCGGCTCCGCACCGCCGTCGCCGTCCTGGCGCCGTACGCCGAGCGCGGCCTGACCATCGTCGGCCTGGAGCCGTCCTGCACCGCCGCGCTGCGCGGCGACCTCGCCGACCTGCTGGACGGCGACCCGCGGGCGCGGCGCGTCGCCGGGGCCACCCGGACCCTGGCCGAGACGCTGCTCGGCCCGGCCGCCGGCCGCCGGGACCTGTCCTGGCTGGACGGCCGGCTGGCCGGCCAGCGGGTCATCGCCCAGCCGCACTGCCACCACCACGCGGTCATGGGCTACCACGCCGACCTGGCCGTGCTGCGCGCGGCCGGGGCAGAGGCCGAGGTGCTGGCCGGCTGCTGCGGCCTGGCGGGCAACTTCGGCATGGAGCGCGGGCACTATGAGGTCTCGGTGGCCGTCGCCGAGCGGGCGCTCCTGCCGGCCCTGCGGACCGCGCCGGCCGCGACCGTACTGCTGGCCGACGGCTTCTCCTGCCGCACCCAGGCGGGCCAGCTGGCCGGCTGGCCCGCGCGGCACCTCGCGGAACTGCTCGATCCGCGCGCTCACCCGCCCGGCTGACGCGCGGCGCCGGCCTCGGCCGGGACTGGGCGGTGACCGCGCCCAGCACCCAGGAGGCCCTGGCCGCCATCGTCCGCCGGGCGATCGGCTAGGCAGGGATGGTTCTGTGGTGGCGGCCCGCCGGAGTCGGCGGGCCGCCACCACCGCCGGGTATGGTCACCGCCGCCAGGCGAGCACCTGGCCGACCCGGAACGCCGGGCGGCCGAACAGCGCGATCAGGACGCCGGCGAGAGCGGAGCGCGGGCTGGTGACCGCGACCACCGCCGCGGGCCGCCAGTAGGCCAGGGCCGGGCGGATGATGGCCACCGAGGACGCGCTGGCCCGCCGTCGCCCGCCCCAGAGCCCGTCGACGTAATCGCGGGTGTACTTGTCCGGGCCGGGATCGAACGACGGTTGCCCGTCCTGGGCAGGGCCGAGGAAGTACCCGCCGATCATCGAGCCCGGCTGACCCGTGTCCGCCTGCCAGCGCATCGTCTCGCTGTGCAGGATGTTGGGGATCGGGATGACGAGCACCCGGGCGCCGGGGGCGAGGTGCAGCCGGGCGAAGGCCGCCTGCCACCCCGCCGGGAGCGGGGAGACCTTCGCGGCGGCCAGCGGCAGCGGGATCAGCGGCAGCACGGCCAGCACCGCGACCGTGGCCGCGACGGGGATGCCGCCCGGGCGCCAGCGCGGGGCCCGGTCCGGCGAGCGGGCCCGGTCGAGGCAGAACGCGAGCGCGGCCCCGGCCGCGCCGTCGGCCAGGATGGCGTACCGGTTCGGCAGTGCCTGGCTGAGCACCGGCAGGGTCTGCAGCCAGTGATAGGGCAGCAGCAGGCCCGACACGCGAAAGCCGGCTGCTGGCAGGGAACCGCCGCCGAGCGAGAGCAGTTCCAGCACCGCCCAGGTGACCGCCGCCGTGCGCACCAGCGGCTCCCGCCAGAAGCAGACCGCGCCGGCGATCAGGACGACCAGCAGCGGCCACCCGAGGTAACCCAGGTACTCGGGCAGGCCCAGATTGAAATGGGCGGCCACGGCCGCGCTGGCCGAGGTATGCAGCAGCAAGGTGGACGGCGGGTCCACGAAGAAGCCGAGATTGCCCGACCACGAGTTCAGCAGGACGTAATGCTCGGTGAACGGGCCGTGGAACTGCACCCACAGGGCGCGGGCGCACAGCAGCAGCGCGACCAGGGCCGCGGTGCCCAGGCCGAGCGCGGCGCCGCGGGCCCGGGCGGGCACGGCCCGCGGGTGGCCGGCCGCGAGCACCACCACCAGCACCAGGCCGGCCAGGGCGGTGTCAGTCAGCAGTTCCGACCCGATGAACAGCTGAGCGGCGGCCAGGAGGCCGAGCCACGCGCCGGCCCGCACGGGGTGGCCCCGGCCGGTGACGATCCGCAGCAGGGCGTCGATGAGCAGCGGCGGCAGCACCGCGAACTGCAGGTTGTAGTGGCCGAGCGCGCAATCGACCAGCGCGGGCGAGAACCCGTAGACCGCGCCGCCCAGGGCGGCCGCGCTGGTGCTCGCTCCCCACCGGCGCAGCACCCAGAACAGGCTGGCCGCCGAGCCCGCGAAGCCGATGGTCAGCGCCACGGTCAGGCTGACCTGCGGGCCGGCCAGCAGCGTGACCGGGG
Organism: uncultured Actinomycetota bacterium; assembly: GCA_963749145.1. GTDB lineage: Bacteria > Actinomycetota > Actinomycetes > Streptosporangiales > Streptosporangiaceae > JASHPR01. The sequence continues at coordinate 54,283 of CAVVLN010000002.1, forward strand.
TCAGCAGTACCCCCGGAAGCAGGAACGAGGTGTTCCACATCAGGTTGACGCCGTGCGGCGCGTCCAGCGCCGTGGTGACCAGCGCCGGGAGCCGGCCGTGCTCGATCGCGGTCGCCGCGTAGCGCATGAACCAGGCGAACACGTCGACGTCGTGCGGGTCGCCCGTCTGCACCCGCCCGGCTGGGTCTACCCAGAGTCGCCCGGTCACCGCCACCGCGCCCAGCAGGTAGCCGCACAGGACTAACCACTGTGCTCCGATCCGGGTACGCGGCGGCGGGCGCTCCGCGACCGCAGGCGCCTGCACCGCCGACGGAAGGTGACCCACCGGGCTCCGTTCGCCGCGCGGTATTGGCGGCAGCCAGCGTACGCCCGATTCCCGATCCGGGGGGCGATGTACCGGTTTGCGCTAGCGGCGCGCTACCGGTGACAGCCGGCCCGGCATGATGATGGGCATGACCACGCCCGAACCGGCCGCGGCGTTGCCGGCCGACCTGCTCGACATGATCCCCTACATGGGCACCCTCGGCACGACCCTGGACGAGGCGATGCCGTCGCTGGTCCGTGGCCGCCTGCGCTGGTCACCCGGGCTCTGCACCACCGGCGGGGCGATGAACGGCGGGGCGGTCATGTCGCTCGCCGACAACGTGGGGGCCGTCTGCGCGTTCCTCAACCTGCCGCCCGGCGCGGGCACCGCCACCGTGGAATCGGCCACGCACTTCTACCGCGGCGTCCGCGAGGGAACGCTGCACGCCGCCGCCCGGCCGCTACACGTGGGCCGCTCGTTCATCGTGGTGCGAACCGAGCTGACCGACGACTCCAGCCGCCCGGTCGGCGAGACCACCCAGACCCAGGCGGTTCTCGCGCCCCGGCCGGGCGGCTGACCCCGGCCCGGCCGGTCAGGGCGGCATCTGCGCGGTGGTCCAGCGCGCGAATGTCTCGATCCGGTCGGCCGGCCAGGCGCCGTCGCAGGGCATCGACCCGTCGCGCAGGCGGGCCAGGATGCCCGCGGCGTGCGCCTTCACGTCCTCGTAGGACCACAGGTCGAACGCGAAGCTCATCGACTGCCGGTCCCGTTCGCGGAACAGCGGCTTGATGTGGGCGGCGAAGCTGACCGGCTGGCCGGGCCCGGGCCGGGTGACCGCGGCCGGCCCGGCGTCCGCCCCGGCCGGCTCCGCGGCGGGGACGGCCGGCGGCCCGGCCGGGCCCCAGTCCCAGCGCGGCACGGGCTGACCGGCCGCCGGGACCGTGCCCGCATGCCATTCGGCGAAGGCGGCCAGCGCCGAGCGGAAGGGCGGGTCGGCCGGCAGGCCCGCCTCCTCCGCGGCCAGGCCCAGCAGGCTGACCCACCGGCCGCGCTGCTCAGCGTTCAGGCCCGTGGGCAGGAATGGGGCCATCACGCCCGGGTACGCGCTCGGCCCGTCGCCGCCGGAGGCCGGCCCGCCGAACGCCTCACCCAGCCAGGCCGCCATGCTCTCCGCCACACCGGGCGGCATCGGCGCGAACAGCGGGGCCAGCAGCCGGTCGCCGGGCACGTGCTTGCCGAAGAACAGGCGGGCCATCCGGGTGAGCGCCGGCCGCCCGCCGGCCCACTCGAACAGCGTCGGCTCGCGCGCCGGGTCGGCCACGGGGTCGGTGAAGCCGATGTACCAGTGCATGCCGCTGCAGAACGGCTTGTTCTGCGCGTGCCCGCACCGGCACAGCGCGTAGTGCTCGCGCGAGGCGCCCTGGTTCCTGGCCACGTCCGCCGCGCCGGCGTCGGTCAGGGCGATCCCGCCGGTGACCCGATACGGACCGTCCCGGCTCACCTCGATGGCGGGCTCGCGCGAGCCGCCCCAGTCGGTCTGGTCCCGCGCGGCCTGGCCGTCGACGGCGAAGCTCATCGCCCCGGACGGGCAGGCGCGCACGGCCGAGACGATGTCGTCCATGCGGGCGCCGCTCGGCGCCACGAACGGCTCCTGCCCGGCCCGGAACACCGTGGCCAGCCGGTCGGTGCACAGCCCCGAGTGCTGGCAGGTGCCCCGGTTGTCCAGGACGGTCACGGTCACGCCGGGATAGGAGTCGAGCCGGTCGGGCACCCGCTTCGGGTCCTTCGCGTCGGTGAACCCGTTGCTGGCGTGGCTGCCGTCGCAGAACGGCTTGGTCGCGGAACCGCCGCAGCGGCACAGGGCCACCTGGGGCGGGACCGGGATGTCCGCGCCGAGATGGTCGCGCAGGTGCCGGACGTTCGTGACCAGGTACGGCCCGTTCCTCGCGGTCTGGATACCGGGGGTCAGTCCGTCGTGGAGCTGCCAGAGCCGGGCCCGGCGGGTGGCCTGCTCCGGCGCGGGCGCGAGCGCGCAGGCCAGGCTCTGCAGGGCCGCCGTGGCCTCGGCCAGGTCGGGCGCGGGCAGGCCGGCCTGGCCGGCGCGGACCCGCAGCCGGGTGGCCGCCTGCGCCGCCGCCCACACCAGGTCGCTCAGGCGGCCCGGGCCGTCCGCGCCGCCCGGGCCGTCCGCGCCGCTCGCGCCGATCGCGCCGCCCGGGCCGTCCGCGCCGATCGCGCCGCCCGGGGACGGCTGGCGGCCCCCGGCGGCGGTGACCGCCCGGCCGACGGTGTCAGCGAGGTCGGCCAGCCCGGCGTCCAGATCGCCGCCGTGCTCCGCGGCGGCCTCTCTCGCCGCCGCGACCAGGTCGCCGGCGCGCGCGAGCCGGGCGGCGACGGCCTGCGGGTCGGGCCCGGCGGGCGCGGCGTGAGAGCGGCCCGGGGGCAGGTGAGCGCCCAGGGACCGCGCGATGTCCCGCAGCGCGGACATGACCGGCTCCAGCCGGCTGGCCACCACCGGGTCGCAGTCGCCGCCGACCGACGCGCAGAACGAGGCCGCGGTCTCGAGCCGCTCGGTGAGCAGGATCCAGGCCGCCTCGCGGTGCGGCAGCAGGTAGTCGGCCTCATAGAACAGCTCGAAGCTCGGGCCTGCGTTCTTCCCCTCGTGACCGGGACCAGCCGGCAGCGTGGTGATCACGTTGGCGAGCGGCTGGAGCACCGCCACCATCATCTGGATGGTCGCGTCGGCCAGGGCCTTCAGCTGCGCGTCGGTCTCCTCGGTGTGCGCGAAGTAGCGCTCGAAGATCTGCAGCAGGATCTCCTGGCCCACGTTGAACAGGTCGGCCACCCGGGCCGTCACCGGGTCGGTGATCAGCGGGACCTCGACCTCGCGCTGCGGCGGGCGGACGTTGGCCGCGATCACCGGCCGGACCGGGTCGAACCCCGGGCTGGCCTCGCACCTCTGGTGGTACTCATCGAGAATGGCGACGAACTGGCCGAAGTGGGCGTTGCGCCAGTCGCCGCGCGGGCCCTCGCCCTGCTCCAGGATCGTGTCGATGGCCCGCTGCGCCGAGGCCAGGTCGGTGACCGTGACCAGGTCGGTCCAGCGGAAGTGCTCCGCCGTGGCCTGGGCCCGCGGCGGGCCGACGAACAGCCACTCCTCCCCGTACTTGTCGGCCAGGCGGGCAAAGCCGGCCTCGATCGAGCGGTACAGGTGCCCGACCGTGGCAAAGTCCTGCGAGCGGGGCACGATGTCGCCCTCGCTCATCAGCGGCTCGGCCCGGCCGACTGCGACCAGCCCGTCCGCGTCGCCGAGGTCCATGCCCTCCGGGCGTTCCAGGAACATGAAGTGCCGCAGCGCCTGCTCGCCGAACGGCAGCAGCGCCAGCTGGACCCCGGCCGGGTAGTGGGCGGCGGGCTGCGGCAGGTTCGGCCGGACCAGGTGCGGCGGCCCGCCGATCGCCGTGAGCAGGTTCTGCACCAGCGCCAGGTGCAGCATCTCCTGCGCGGCCACGTGCAGGATCCGCTGACGCCAGCGGTTCGCGGCCGCCAGTTCATCCTCCGTCAGCCCTTCGCCGGCGGACTGCTTGAGCGAGAACGCCGCGAACAGGTACTGGCACATGATCCCGTGCTCGAGCTCGGCCGCCTCGCACAGCATGTAGATCAGGGCTTCCCGGTGCTCGATCACGAACGGGGCCTCGGGGGCTGCCTTGCCCCCGCGGGTGGCGATCACCTGGGCGAGGCGCCCGCTGCCGCCAGAGGTCTCGCGGTCCGCCGCTGGTCCGGCATCAGTCATGGCTGGAGTCCTTCGTCGTGGTCTGGCGCGCTTCCGGGCCGGGGCCATCTGGGCAGAATTACATTATTACAGCAACGTCCCCGCCCCTGGGCAACCCCGCTCTCCCCGCCTTCCCCGCTCTCGCCGCTCTCCCCGCTCTCCCCCCGGCTCTATCCCCGTTTATCCCGGCTCTGGCCAGGCACCCCATGATCTTGGAGACTTAGCCGCGCTATGCGACGAAAAGGCTCCAAGATCACGGGGTGGCGGGCTCGCCGGGGGTGGCGGGGGTGAGTTCCGGCCCCGGGCGAAGTCAGCGGCCGCGCCGCAGCCGGTGCCGGGCGGCCTGGGCGGAGGCGGCCGCCACGGCGGCCCGGACCGGGGACGCCGGCTCGGCCGCGCCGGGCTCTCGGACGGCAGGCTCGGCCGCGCCGGGCTCCCGGACGGCTGCCACGCCCGCGCCGGGCTCTCGGACGGCCGGCTCGCCCGCGCCGGGCTCCCGGACGGCCGCCACGCCCGCGCCGGGCTCCCGGACGGCCGCCACGCCCACGCCGTGCCGGAACACCAGCGTGCCGCCGCATGCCGCCCCGGCGCTGACCCCGGCCGCGGCGAGCAGGGACAGCAGCAGGATGCCCGCCGGGGTCGACGACTGGGTCTGGTACTCCGACAGCCGCCAGGCGATGTCGCCGGCGCCGATCATGAAGACGCCGGCCATCGTGGCCACGTGCGCCGCGATCAGGCGGGTAACGCGGGGGCGGCTGACCGGAAACCGGAGGAGGTCGGCGAACCCGCTCAGCATCGTCAGCAGGCACAGGACCAGCCCACCGATCAGCACGAAGGTTCCCGCGTGCCAGAGTTGCGTCGCCCAGATTCGGCGCGGGCCGCCGATGGCCGAGATCACGTCGAACGCGGCGGCGAAGATATAGGCCGCGACCGGGAAGTCGGTCAGCGGCGGATGTAACGCCCGGGCGCCCCGGGGCTGGTCTGACCTGCCGATCACCTGTCCCGCCTCACCTGCCTGGACACCGCCCGCATCGGCCCGGGCGCTGCGGCCAAGGCGCGGGTACGGGATTTCCCCGATAAAGTACCGTGAACCACCGGGATCCAGCCTGGCTTGGCCAAGCTCAGGCAGGCGCCGGGCGGGAATTCAACCGGATACGGCCAAATTATTCCGGCTATTTAATTGGCGGGACGGCCGGCGCATACCGGTTTACTGACACGCGTCCCAGCAATGTGTCCATAACTGGTCGTGATAGCAGCCACTCACGGACAACTTTCCGGCTGCTCCAGCCGAACCAGCCGGCCAGCCGAACCAGCCGGCCAGCCGAACCAGCCGGCCGAACCAGCCGGCCAGCCGAACCAGCCGGCCAGCCGAACCAGCCGGCCAGCCGAACCAGCCGGCCAGCCGAACCAGCCGGCCAGCCGAACCAGCCGGCCAGCCGAACCAGCCGGCCTGGCCGAACCAGCCTGGCCGCACCAGCCGACCTGGCCGGCCTGGCCGACCTGGCGGACCAGCCGGCCTGGCCGCCGCTCTGGACACGGTGCCGCGCCCCACCTACCCTTGACTGTATGGTCAGTCAAGCCAGTTTCCCCCCTGCCCCCGTCGACCAGGCCGGGCTCGCGCAGTCGCTGCGGGCCTTTGGCGAGTCCGTGATGCTGCCCCCGGCCGCCTACGTAGACCCGGCGGTCTTCGCCTGGGAGCAGAAGCATTTCTTCGGCTCCGGCTGGACCTGCGTCGGTTTCGCCTCGCAGCTGGCCCAGCCCGGCGACCAGCGGGCCGAGTCGATCGGCGCCGGAGGCGTGCTGCTCACCCGCGACGACGACGGCGGGCTGCACGCCTTCGCCAACACCTGCCGCCACCGCGGCCATGAGCTGCTGGCCTGCGGCACGGCCGCGCAGCGCAACTCGGTCATCTGCCCGTACCACTCCTGGACCTACTCGCTGTCCGGGGACCTGCGCTTCGCGCAGGGGTTCAAGGGCCGCGGCGCCTTCGACGCGTCGGCCTGGGGGCTGACCGAGCTGCCCCTGATCGACTGGCACGGGCTGATCTTCGTGGACGGCTCCGGCCAGGCGGCACCGCTGGCCGACTCGCTGCGCACGCTCGACGACCTGGTCGCGCCGTACGAGCCGGAGCGGCTGGTCATCGCCGGCCGGCACACCTACGACGCCGCGGCGAACTGGAAGATCCTCACCGAGAACTACCACGAGTGCTACCACTGCCCGGTCATCCATCCCGAGCTGTGCAAGGTCAGCCCGCCCAAGAGCGGCGAGAACTACCCGGCCCAGGGCGCCTGGGTCGGCGGCTGGATGGACCTGCGGGACGGCATGGACACCATGTCCCTGGACGGCACCAGCCTCGGGGTGCCGCTGCGCGGGCTGGACGCCAAGGGCCTGCGCACCGTGATCTACGTGAACATCTTCCCGAACGTGCTGCTGAGCCTGCACCCCGACTACGTGATGACGCACCGCCTGGTGCCGCTGGCCGCGGACCGGACCATGATCGAGTGCACCTGGGCCTTCGCGCCCGAGGCGGCGCAGGCGGACGGCTTCGACCCGGGGTACGCGGTCGAGTTCTGGGACATCACCAACGTGCAGGACTGGCACGCCTGCGAGTCGGTGCAGCGCGGCCTCAGCTCGCCGCACGCGCGGCCCGGGCCGCTGTCACCCGACGAGGACGCGGTCTACCAGTTCGTCACCATGGTCGCCCGCGGCTACCAGGGCCAGCCGGTCTGGAACCCGGGAGCGACCGCGCCCGCCGTCAGCTGACCCGGGGCCGGCCGGGCGGAAGAGACCGGCGGGCGGCGCTGTTGAGCGTGACACATCTGCCTCACAGCGAAGGAATCCCTCACGTGTCCGTGTACGACTTTCCCGTTAACACCCTCAGCGGCCAGTCCGGGTCCCTCGCCGACCTGTCCGGCCAGACCCTGCTCGTGGTCAACGTCGCCTCCAAGTGCGGGCTGACGCCCCAGTACGAGGGACTGGAGCGGCTGCACGAGCGGCTGCACAACCGCGGGTTCTCCGTGGTCGGCTTCCCGTGCAACCAGTTCGGCGGCCAGGAGCCGGGCACGGCCGAGGAGATCGGCCAGTTCTGCTCGGTCAACTACGGCGTGACGTTCCCGATGTTCGAGAAGATCGACGTGAACGGGCCCGGGCGGCACCCCATCTACACGGAGCTGACCGCGGTGCCGGACGCCGACGGGGAGGCGGGCGACATCCAGTGGAACTTCGAGAAGTTCCTGGTCGGCCCGGACGGGACGATCCTGGGGCGGTTCCGGCCGCGGACTGATCCCGAGGACCCGGCCCTGGTCGCCGCGATCGAGGACAGCCTGGCCGGGTAACCGGACCCGGTCGCGCTATGGCTTGCGGGCGACGCCGCCGTACACCGACACGGCGGCGTCGGACGGCTGGGCCTGCCCCACCTCGACGGGCTCGGGATGCCAGCGCGGCAGTGACACCACGCCCGGCTCGACCAGGTCCAGGCCGGTGAAGAAACGCTGGATGTCGGGCAGGGAGCGGACCTGCATGGTCACGCCGCTGCGCCGGAACACCGCGGCCACCCCGGCCCAGGCGGCCGGATCGAAGTCGCCGGTCAGGTGGGACAGGGCCAGGTAGCTTCCGGACGGCAGGGCGTCCATCAGCCGGGCGACCAGGCGGTAGGGGGCGTCGTCCTCGCCGATGAAGTGCAGGACCGCGATCAGCATCAGCGCGACGGGCTGGCTCAGGTCCAGCGTCTCGCGCAGGTCGGGGGAGGTCAGGATCCGGTCGACGTGACGCAGGTCGGCGTCGATGTACGCGGTCCGGCCCGCGGGGCCTGAGGTCAGCAGGGCCCGGGCGTGCGAGAGCACGATCGGGTCGTTGTCGACGTACACGATCCGCGCCGTCGGGTCGGCGTCCTGGGCGATCTCGTGCACGTTGGGCGAGGTGGGGATGCCGGTGCCGACGTCCAGGAACTGGCTGATGCCCGCCTCGGTGACCAGGTAGCTGACCGCCCGGCGCAGGAAGGCGCGGTTCTGCCGCGGCGGGATCAGCGAGTTGGGGTTGGCCTTCATGCCCTCCTCGGCGGCGGCCCGGTCGGCGGCGTAGTTGTCCTTGCCGCCGAGCAGGTAGTCGTAGACCCGCGCCGGGTGCGGCCGGTGCGTCTGCAGGTCAACCGGGCCCGCGCCGGGATCGGCCGGGCTCTCGCTCGTCCCGTGTGTGTCCGCCATGTCGGCTCCCGTGCCCGTGCTCTCCGCTGGCTTCCGTGCCCGTGCTCTCCGCTGGCTTCCGTGCCCGTGCTCTCCGCTGGCTCCCGTGCCCGTGCTCACCACCGCGCCGCTCCCGGATCTTACGCCGCAGGATAGGCAGGGGCGGGCCGCGGCGCCGGACGGCGCCGGCTGCGGGCACCGCCCCCGGTCCGGTCAGGCCAGCGCGGACGGGCCGCGCTTGACCATCTGGCCTGCGATGATCGCGCGCTGGACCTCGCTGGTGCCCTCCCAGATCCGCTCCACCCGCAGCTCGCGGAAGAACCGCTCGGCCACGTTCTCGCGCATGTAACCGCGGCCGCCGAACACCTGCACCGCCCGGTCGGCCACCCGCCCCGCCATCTCCGAGGCGTACAGCTTGGCCATCGAGCACTGCGCGTGCTGCACCTTGAGGTCGGCCCCGGCGTCGACCGCCCGGGCGGTCTCATAGGTCAGCGCCCGGGCCGCGAACAGCTCGGTCAGGCTGTCGGCCAGCATGGCCTGGATCTGCCCGAGCTCGCTGATCGGACGGCCCTGTACCCGCCGGGCCGCCGCGAACCCGGTCATCTCGGCGGTCAGCCGCTCGGCCGCGCCGAGGCAGCGCGCGGCGACCATCAGCCGCTCGAACCGGAACCACTCGTAGGCGAAGCCCATCCCGTCGCCCTCGGCCCCGACCAGGTGCGAGGCCGGCACCCGGACGTCGGTGAACGCGACGATCGGGTGGTGGTGGCTGATCGTGTGCGAGTACGCGGGGGTGCGCACCACCCGCACGCCCGGGCTGGGCAGGTCGACCAGGAACATGGCGTGCTCGCCGTCGTGCGGGCCGCCAGCCAGCTTGGCCTGGAAGAACGCGAAGTCGGCCGAGTTATAGGACGTCACGTGCCACTTCTCGCCGCCCAGCAGGTAGTCGCCGCCGTCCCGGCGGGCGGTGGCCTCGATCGCCTCCACGTCCGAGCCCGCGCCCTCCTCGGTGATCGCGTAGCACTCCTCCCGCTCGCCCCGGATGGCGGGCAGCACGAACCGCTCGAGCTGGTAGGGCGTGGCCACGGCCGGCAGCCAGGACGGGGGAGTGGCGGCCGCCCAGGCCAGCGCGTTGGTGACCCGGCCCACCTGCTCCTGGATGAGGACCTGCTGCAGCGAGCTGCACCCCCCGCCGCCGAGCTCGGCCGGCATGTTGGCGGCGGCGAGCCCGAGTTCCCGGGCCCGCGCCGCGTGCTCGGCCGCCACCTCCTTGGGCAGCTCGCCGTCGTTCATCTCGGCGGTGACCTCGAACGGGATCAGCTCGTCGGCGAAGGTCCGGGCGTTCGCCTGGATCCGCCGGTCCTCCTCGGTCAGGCCGTACATCGCGCCTCCAGCGCTCACCGCCGCCAGCTGTGCGCGCAAAGTGCTGTGATAACCGCACTTTCCGCACGCACCCGCCAGGCCCGGGGCGAGCCTGCCGAGGAACGGCGCTCTTGACTGAACGTTCAGTCTAGGCAAGAATCGGGCGCGTGCCAATGGTTCCTGATCGAGTCCCCGCACCCCTGCCCGCCACGGCCGACGCGGTCGTCGTCGGCGGCGGGACGGTCGGTGCCTGGTGCGCCTACTTCCTGCGCCGCAGCGGTCTGGACCAGGTGATCGTGGTGGAGAAGCGCACGCTCGGCCAGGGCGCGAGCAGCCGCGCCGCCGGGATCGTGCGCACCCAGGGCGGTACCAGCTGGGCGGTCCGGCTCGGCGAGTGGTCCCGCCGCTTCTACCTGTCGCAGCGCGGCGAGATCGGCATCGACTCCGGGTTCACCCCGCAGGGGTACCTGCTGCCGTGCTTCACCGAGGCCGACGTCGACGCGGCCCGGGACCGGATGCTGATGCAGAACCAGCTCGGCCTGGCGGTGCGCTGGCTCGAGCCGGACGAGGTGGACCGGCTCAACCCCGCGCTGGCGCCCGGGCTCACCCGCGGCGGCACGTTCTGCGCCGAGGACGGCTATCTCAGCCCGCCCCGCAACGTGACCGCCTACGCGGTGGCGCTGGCCGTCAGCGGGGTCCTGGTCAGCGAGCACACCGCGCTGACCGGGCTGGTCAGCCGGGGCGGGCGGGTCACCGGGGTGCAGACCAGCCGGGGCCCGGTCTCCAGCCCGCTGGTGGTGCTCACCGGCGGCCCCGAGCTGGCCGAGGTGGGCGGCCTGGCCGGGATCTCGATCCCGGCCGGCGGGGTGCGGCACCAGGTCGCGGTGACCGAGCCGCACCCGGACCTGGACCCGTCCCGGCTGCCGATGGTCTTCGACCTGTCCGCGGGCCTGTACTGGCGCCCCGAGGAGAAGGGGCTGCTGTTCGGCATGAGCAACCCCGACGAGCCGCCGGGCCCGGCCACCCGCGTGGACGAGGACTACCTGGCCCGGATGCGCGAGCGCCTGGCCGAGCTCGTCCCGGTCACCCGCGGGCTCGGGCTGCGGCGGGTGTGGGCCGCCACCATCGACTACACCCCCGACCACCTCCCGATCATCGGCCCCGCCCTCACCCCCGAAGGGATCCTGAACGGGACGACGGTCGCCAGCGCGGGCGGCGCCGGGATGATGTGGGGCCCGGGTGTGGCCAGGGCGGCGGCGGATGTGGCCCTTACCGGCCGCTCCGATGTGGTGGACACCGCCGCGCTCGGCCTGGGCCGGTTCGACGAGGAAGGCCACAGCAAGCTGGCGACCGACCCGATCGCGCTGCCGTTCCCGTCCCGCGCGCCGCAGGCGCCGGGCCGGCTGACCGTCTCCTGAGAGGACCCGCCCGATGACCGACACGCCGTTCCTGCCGCCGCCGCCGCCACCGCCGACCTCGAGGACTGGGGCCCGCTGGAGGAGGCGACCGGCGAGCCGATGCAGACCTCCGGCCGCACCCTGTGGCAGGACGGCGAGCAGGAGAGCGGGGTCTGGGAGTGCACGCCGGGCCCCTCCTACTGGAAGCTCGAGACCAACGAGTTCGTGCACATTGTGTCCGGCCGGATGACGGTCACGCCGGACGGCGGCACGCCGCAGCAGATCGGCCCCGGCGACACCGCGGTCTTCCCGCGTGGCTGGGCGGGCACCTGGCAGATCCACGAGACGATCCGCAAGCTGTACGTCATCTTCTGACGCCGGGCGACGGCCGCGGCGGCGGGGTCGCCCGGCAAGCTCTTAGTGACTGTCGCCCGGCAAGCTCTTAGTGACTAAGGTGCTCCGCAGATGACTATCATGACTATCATGGTCATCTAGGAGGTGGTCGCGCTGCCCGGCCTAGCCGAAGACCATGCCTGGAGCGTTGCCGACGCCAAGGCGCGGCTGAGTGAACTGCTCGACCGGGCGATCGACCGCGGGCCGCAGGTCATTACCAGGCGCGGCCGGGAGATCGCCATCGTGGTGTCCGCCGAGGAATGGCACAACAAGACCTCTCGTTCCGGCAGCCTGGCCGAATTTCTCGCGGCTTCGCCACTGCGCGACTCGGGGCTCGACATCGAGCGAGTGGACGTCGCAGCGCGCGACATCGCGCTATGAGCTACCTGCTCGACACCAACGCCATCTCCGAGTGGATCAAGCCACGGCCCGATCCCGGGATCGCGGCCTGGTTGGACGAGGTCGATGAGGACCGTACCTACCTGAGCGTGATCACCCTCGGTGAGTTGCGCAAGGGAGTAGACCGGCTTCCGGCCGGCCGGCGGCGGGACCGGCTGGACCGCTGGCTGACCGGCGGCCTCCCCGAGCGGTTCGGCGGACGCGTGCTCCCGGTCGACGCCGTGGTCGCCGACGAGTGGGGACGGCTGCTGGCCCGCGCCGAGCGTGCCGGCTCGGCCGTCGGCGGCACCGACGCCCTGATCGCGGCGACCGCGAAGGTGCACGGCCTGCACGTCGTGACCCGCAATGTCAGGCACTTCGGGGTCACGGGCGTTGATGTCATCTCCCCCTGGCAGAACCGACTCCCGTAGTGCGGGATCTCGGCGCAGCCTAGCCGAGTTATACGTCATCTTCTGACCGCCGTCGCGGTTAAGCGCGTCACCCTTTTACGTACGAGAGCAGTTTTCACTCTGCTTTCGTTCTGGCCCCGCTCTTTACTTTCATCCCCTCTAACTCTTTCGGTCCTTTCCGTCACATTGGCAGAAAAGCCGCGGACGGCCTTTCTGCTCGGGCACAATCGCTTCTCATCTGTCGTGAGAACTACCGCAGAAGGGCCCGACCGTGAACCTACGACCGCTGATGACCGCGGCCGTGGCCGCCGCCGCCGTCGTGGCGATGGCGTCCGCCGCCTCGGCCAGCCCGCTGGCCGCCCGTCCGACACCCACCACGCACCTGCACGGGTTCCACATCGTGCCGGGCGCCCGGCTGCCCCGCACGGTTCTGCCCCACCTCCCGCGCAATGCGACCGCCGTCAGCCAGAACTGGTCCGGCTACGCCGCCGTCGCCAAGGCCAACGTGGCGCTGCGCTACGTGACCAGCACCTTCAAGGTGCCGAGCATCAACTGCGCGAAGGTGCCGATCGGCTCGGCCGGGCAGACCTACGCCGCGGAGTGGGTGGGACTCGACGGGTTCAACGACACCACGGTCGAGCAAACCGGGGTCGACTCCTACTGCGATTCCACCAACGGCCCGGCGGTCAACCAGGCCTGGTACGAGATGTACCCGCTCGATCCCGTGGTGTTCAGCGGGGTCAGCCCGGGGGACACGATCTGGGTCTCGGTCTACTTCAACGCCAGCGCCAGCGAGTACCAGCTGTTCCTGGACGATGAGACCACCGGGTCGACCATGCAGACCGACCAGCCGTGCCCCAGCGGCAGCACCTGCGACCGGACCTCCGCCGAGGTGATCTCCGAGGACCCGGGCGGGTCGGTGGCCGGCGGCATCAACCTGGCCGACTTCGCCGCCGTGAACTACAGCGCATCCCACGTGACCAGCCGCAACGGCACGCACGGCACGCTGGCCGCCGGAAAGTTGTGGACCTCGACCGACATCATCATGCAGGACCCGTCGGGCGACGACATGGCCACGCCCTCGGCGCTGACCGATAGCGGCAACGACTTCAGCATCACCTGGAACCGCGGCACTTGATCCCGGGCGCCGCCTGCCGGACCGGGGCGGGGCGGTCAGCCGTCGCCGCGCAGCACCGCGAGCGCGTCCACGGCGACCGCCCCGTGCGGGCCGCAGATCAAAGGGTTCACGTCGAGTCCGTCGAGCCGGTCGCCTAGGTCCTCGGCCAGCGCCGACACCCCGGTGATCGCGCTCACAACCGCGCCGAGGTCGGCCGGGGGGGTGCCCCGGAAGCCGGCCAGCAGGCGGGCGACGCGCAGCCCGGCGAGCATCTGCCGGGCGGCGCGCTCGTCCACCGGGGGCAGGGCGACCGCGCGGTCGGCGAGCAGTTCCACCAGGACCCCGCCCGCCCCGGCCACGATCAGCGGGCCGAGGTCCGGGTCGCGGGCGATGCCGAGCGCCAGCTCGACGCCGGGCGGCACGCTCTGGCCGACCAGCACCCGCGGGCCCAGCCGCTCGGCCAGGTCCGCGTACGCACGGGCGAGTTCGGCCGGGCCCGCGATGCCGAGCCGCACGCCGCCGGCGTCGGACTTGTGCGTGACGGCCGGGTTGGCGGTCTTGAGCACGACCGGGTAGCCGATCGCCTCGGCGGCGGCCAGCGCGGCGGCCGCGTCGCCCGCCTCCCTGGTGTCGGCCGTCACGATCCCGTACTCGCCCAGCAAGGCGAGCAGCGGGGTGCTGCCGCCGGCGGCGAGCAGTGCCGCGGCCCGCTCGCGGCGGCGGGCCCGGTCCCCGCCTGCCGCCCGGCGGCGCTCACCGCGGGGCCGGGCCGGGCGGACGCGTGCCGCGCGGCGGCGCTCACCGCGGGGCCGGGCCGGGCGGACGCGTGCCGCGCGGCGTGATCGAGCAGGTGGCGCAGGGCGAGCAGGCCGGGCCGCAGCCCCTCCAGCACCGGCACGCCGTGCTGGCGCAGCTGGGCGGCCAGGTCCTGGTCCACCACGCTGCCCAGGTTGCCCAGCACGACCAGGGGCTTGGCGGTCTGCGCGGCCGCGTCCAGGGCGGCCAGCGGGTAGGAGTCGTCCCCGTCGAGCTCGCGGACCAGGTCGACGGCCAGCGCGACCGCGGCCACGGCCGGGTCGCCGGCCAGCGTGATCAGCGACCGGGAGAACAGCTGCCGGGTGCCGGCCCCGGTGCCCCATACGTCCAGCGGGTTGTCCGGGGCCAGGCCCGGATCCAGGATTCCGGCCAGCGCGGCCTTGGTCGCCTCGCCGATCGCCGCGAACGGCACGCCGACCTGGTCGGCCAGATCGGCCGCGTGGGCGCGTTCCAGTCCCGAGTCGTGCACGGTGGCGATGCCCGCGCCGCGGGCCGGCGGGCGGGTGGCGCGGCGGCCGATCGCGAACAGCTCCAGGGTGTCGGCGAGCTCGGCCAGGTCGCCGACCCGGTGCACCCCGTAGGCCCGGGCCAGCGCCTCCCACCCGCCGTCGTCGGCGGCCAGCGCGCCGGAGTGGGCCGCCACCATCGCCCGCCCGCGGGCCGAGCGGCCCGCGGTAAGCAGCACGACCGGCAGGTCGCGCTCGGCGGCGCGGGCCAGGACCTGGCGCAGCGCGCCCGGCTCCCTGATCGCCTCGGCCACCAGCGCCAGGACCCGCGTCTCGGGCAGGCCGAGGGCGTAGTCGAGGTAGGAGGCCGCGGTCGTGACCAGTTCCTGGCCGGAGGACACCGCGACGGTGTAACCGATCGCCCGCCGGACCCGCAGCATGGCCGAGAACACCGACCCGGAGTGGGTGACCAGGGCGACCGGGCCCACGGGGAGCGGGTCCGGCTCGGTGTAGCCGATCGCCCGCAGCCC
Organism: uncultured Actinomycetota bacterium; assembly: GCA_963749145.1. Classification (GTDB taxonomy): domain Bacteria; phylum Actinomycetota; class Actinomycetes; order Streptosporangiales; family Streptosporangiaceae; genus JASHPR01. The sequence goes on from CAVVLN010000002.1 coordinate 69,386, forward strand.
GCGGGACACGTTCACGAAGCCCATGCAGCCTGCCCCGCACAGCTGCATCCCGGCCGACCGGGCGATGGCGGCCAGGCGCTCCCGCAGCGGCGGAGGGGCGGGGCGAGGGTCCGGGGCGGAGCGAGGGTCCGTGGCGGAGCGAGGGGCGGGGCGAGGGTCCGGGGCGGAGCGAGGGGCGGGGTGAGGGTCCGGGGCCCGGTCCTCGTGGGCGTTGCCGAAGATGACGGCCGAGCGGTCGCCCCGCCGGGCCGCCAGCGACAGCTGCTGCTCCAGCTCGGCGTCGGGAACCGCGAGCAGGACCAGGTCGACCGGTGCGGGCAGGTCGGCCAGCGAGGGCACGCACCGCCGCCCGGCGACCTCGGCGTGCCTGGGGTTGACCAGGCGAATCTCGGGCCGGGCCGGGCTCCTGGCCACCTCCTCGACCATCCGCCGGCCGAAGCTGCCCGGACGCGGTGACGCGCCGACCAGGGCCACGCTGCGCGCCTCCAGCATCGGCGCCAGCGCCGAGCCCCCGGGCCAGCCGTCCGCCCGGCCCGGCCCGGCCGGGGCGCCGGGCGGCGCGGCGGAGCGTTCCGGCACCTGGCCTGGCCCGGGGAGCGGGGCGGAGCGTTCCGGCGCCCAGTCCGGGCCGGGCGGGCTGGCGGGGGACGAGACGGAGCGTGCCGGCTCTTGATGGTGGGTGGTCATGACCGCCGGATGATCCTGCGGACCTGCCCGCCGCGCCGCGCGGCCTTCTTGTCCGCGATGGCCGCGCGTGCCGCCTGCCAGCCGGGGATGCCGCAGACGCCGCCGCCGGCGTGCGTGGCCGAGCTGCCGTAGTACAGGCCCGCCAGCGGGGTGCGGTAGTCGGCGTAGCCGGGCGCGGGCCGCATGTGGAAGAGCTGCTCCAGGGACAGCTCGCCGTGGAAGATGTTGCCGCCGACCAGGCCGTACTCGTGCTCCATCTCGTAGGGGCCGACGACGTCGCGGTGCAAGATCGCCGCCTTGAGGTTCGGCGCGAGCTCGTTGTAGCAGTCGATCATCCGGTCGGCGTAGGCCTCGAGTTCCTCGGTGTGCGGCTCGGTGCTCCAGTCGGCCGGCACCCACTGGGTGAACAGCGACATGATGTGGGTGCCCTCGGGGCACAGGGTCTTGTCGAACGCCGTCGGGATCACGCCGTCGCTGAACGGGCGGGCGGCCGGCCGTCCCTCGCGGGCGTCCTGGAACGCGCGCTCGATGTACTCCATGCTGGGCGCCATCTCGACCGAGCCGGTGTGATGCTCCTGCAGGTCGGAGCCGGGGTCGGCGGTGAAGTCGGGCAGCTCGGCCAGGGCCAGGTTGATCTTGACCACGCCGCTGCGGGTCTTCCAGTTGCCGATATCGCGGACGAAGTCCGCGGGCAGGTTGTCCGCGCCGACGTGGTCGAGGAACGCGGTGCGCGGGTGCAGCGTGGACACCACGACCTGGGCCCGGATCTCGTCACCGTTCTCCAGCACCACGCCGGCCGCGCGGCCGCTCTCGACCAGCACCCGGGCCACCTTCGCCCCGGTGCGGATCTCGGCGCCGTGGCTGCGCGCGGCGCGCTCGATGGCCGTCGACACGGCGCCCATGCCGCCCTCCTGGAACCCCCAGTTGCCCAGGTGCCCGTCGCCGACGTCGCCGATCGAATGGTGCGCCATCACGTAGGCGGTGCCGGGCTCGTACGGGCCGGCCCAGGTCCCGATCACGCCGTTGACCGCGAGCGCGCCCTTGACCTGGGGCGACTCGAACCAGTCGTCGAGCAGGTCGGCGATGCTCATCGTCATCAGCCGGGTCACGTCGGCGATCGTGCGCACGTCCAGGCCGCGGTGCCGCCAGGCCAGCCGCAGCGTCTCGGCCAGGTCGCGCGGCTTGCGCGACCCGATCGCGGGCGGGACGGTGAGCAGCAGCGGGCCGAGCACCTCGGCCAGGCCCGCCAGCCAGGCGTCCCACTGCGGCATGGCGTCGGCGTCCTTCTTGGACCACCGCGACACCTCGTCGTGGTTGCGCTTGGCGTCATCCGCGTACAGCTTGATCGAGCCGCCCTCGGGGAACGCCTGGTAATAGGGGCCCATCGGGTAGATCTTGTAGCCGTGCCGCTCCAGCTCCAGGTCGTTGACGATGGTCGGCGGCATCAGGCTCATCACGTAGGAGAGCCGGGTGACGCTGAACTCGGGCGCGTCCGGCCAGGGTGCCTCGGTGGTCGCCGCGCCGCCGGTCTTGTGCCTGCCCTCGAGCACCACCGTCCGGGCGCCGGACCGGGCCAGGTAAGCGGCGGCGACCAGGCCGTTGTGACCTCCGCCGACCACGATGGCGTCGTATGTTGCGGCCATGACTCCGCCTTCCGGGAGTTCGGTGGCCCGCCGCGCGCCGGGGTCCGCTACAGTGCGGCCTGCCTGGGCCGGCCGCCGCTGTGGCGTGGCCCGCGCGCCGGGACCACTATTTGAGATTTTTGACTGAATGTTCAGTCTAGAAACCTGCTACCGTTGTCCACAAGAGCCAGGAGGAGCGAAGCGGGATGTCGAGGACGTCGCGATGACCAACGCGGCAGGCGCCGGGAGCGCGCTGGGCACCGCGGACCATCGCCGTGAGCAGATGCTGCGCGCCGCGCTCGAGGTCATCGCCGACCGCGGCTACGCCGACACCAGGATCGCCGATGTGGCCGAGCGGACCGGGATCAGCCCGGCCCTGGTCATCTACTACTTCAAGACCAAGGACCAGCTGCTGGCCGAGGCCATCCGGTACTCGGAGAACAGCTGGTACGCCGAGGGCCAGCGGCGGATGGCCGCGCTGTCCACCGCCGCGGAGCGGATCGAGGAGTTCGTGGCCATGAGCTGCCTCCCCGAGGCCGACGCCGAGCCGTACGACTCGTGGCTGCTCTGGCTCGACTTCTGGGCCCTGGCCGCGCGCAACCCCCAGGTGGCCGACCTGCGGCAGCGGGCGGACGAGCAGTGGCGGGACCAGATCGCCTCGCTGGTGCGGTCCGGGCAGGAAGCGGGGGAGTTCCGGGCCGTGGACGCGGAGGACTTCGCGGTCCTGGTGTCCGCGCTGCTGGACGGGATGGCCATCCAGATCGCCCTGGCCGACCCGGTGGTTGACCCGGCCCGGGCCTTCGAGCTAAGCATGCACTTTATCGCCGATCAGCTGGGGTTCACGTGGGCCGGCCGGTCCCGGGAGGCGCAGCGGGAGCCGCCAGGCTAGTGGGTCCGTCGTCAGGAAGGTAGGTAGCCGACATGGCCGGAGGCCGGGTTGAGCTGATTTCACTGACTAAGCGGTTCACGGAGATCGCCGTCGACTCGGTCGACCTGGAGATCGCCAGCGGCGAGTTCTTCTCGCTGCTCGGCCCGTCGGGCTGCGGGAAGACGACCACGCTGCGGCTGATCGCGGGCTTCGAGCAGCCGACCGCGGGCCGGATCCTGCTCGACGGCGCCGACGTGTCCGGCATCCCGCCGCACAAGCGCAACGTCAACACCGTCTTCCAGAGCTACGCGCTGTTCCCGTTCCTCACCGTGTTCGACAACGTGGCGTTCGGGCTGCGCAACCGGCGGACCGACAAGGGCGAGCTGACCAGCCGGGTGACCGAGGCGCTGGACCTGGTCCGGCTGGGCTCGTTCGCCAAGCGCCGTCCCGGCCAGCTGTCCGGCGGCCAGCAGCAGCGGGTGGCGCTGGCCCGGGCCCTGGTGCTCAAGCCGTCGGTGCTGCTGCTCGACGAGCCGCTCGGCGCGCTGGACGCCAAGCTCCGCCGCTCGCTCAAGGTCGAGCTGAAGGCGCTGCAGGAGCAGGTCGGCATCACCTTCCTGTACGTCACGCACGACCAGGAAGAAGCGCTGACCATGTCCGACCGGCTGGCGGTGATGCGCGACGGCAAGATCGTGCAGATCGGCGACCCGCACGAGGTCTACGAGGAGCCGGCCGACACCTACGTGGCCGACTTCCTCGGCGTCTCCAACCTGATGCCGGTGGACGTCATCTCGCGCGGCCCGGGCTCGGCCTGCAGCGTGAAGCTGGGCGAGTCGGTGCTGCAGGTCGACCACGGCGGCAACGACGCGCCGGACCGCGCGCACGCGGTGATCAGGCCGGAGCGGGTCCGGGTCGAGGAGTTCGGGTCGGCCGGCCCGAACCGGGTCCCGGCCATGGTCGAGCGGCTGGTCTACCTGGGGTCGTCCACCCAGGTCATCCTGCGCCTGGCGCCCGGGGCCGAACTGCAGGCGCTGCTGCAGAACGACGGCGCCCAGGGCCAGCTCGCCCAGCTGTCCCAGGGCACCCCGGTGCATGCGTTCCTGGCCCCCGACGCGCTGCGGGTGCTGGCCGGCGGGGTGAGGTGGCCGACGCCGAGGACCCGCCGCTGGCCGACCTGGCCCCGGTCGGGGAAGACGCGCTGAAGGCCAGCTGACGCTGGGGCGCCGCTGCGGCCGGCGTTCAGGCTCGGCTGGCCGGCGTTCAGGCTCGGCTGGCCGGCGTTCAGGCTCGGCTGGCCGGCGTTCAGGCTCGCCAGGCGTTCAGGCTCGGCCGGCGCTCAAGGGTCGGCGCTCAGGCCCGGCCGGTACTCAGGCGCCGGCGCTCAGGCGCCGGCGATCGTGGCCAGGGCCTGCTTGGCGTCGCCGCGCTCGCCGCGGGTCATGAAGCGGTAGCCGAAGTAGCCCAGGATCGCGATGATGAACGACAGCAGCAGCATGATCGTGCCGAGGGCGTTCAGCGCGGGCCCGCCGTTGCCGCCGTGCTGCTGCGAGTAGATGTACACCGACATCGGGGTGTTCCCGGCGTTGGAGTACAGCAGGTCCACGATCACGAAGTCGTCGACCACGCTGGAGAAGACCAGCACCGCGCTGGCGAAGATGGCCGGGGTGAGCAGCGGGATCAGCACCCGGCGGATGATCTGGAACTGGGTCGCGCCGAGGTCGGCGGCCGCCTCCTCGTAGTGCCGGCCGATCGTCACCAGCCGGGCCTGGACGATGATCGCCGGCCAGCTCACGTTCCAGGTGACCAGGGCCAGGGTCTGCGCGAGCGTGCCGAGCTGCACGAAGCTGAACAGCACGGTGAAGACGAAGAACATCGCCACGCCGAAGATCAGCTCGGGGATGACGAAGGAAAGGATCATCACGAAGTTGAACGAGGAGGACGTCACCCCGCGCCACCGGTTGATGCCCAGCGCGAACGCCACGCCGAGCGGCACCGCGATCAGGGTCGTGTAGACCGACAGCCGCACGGTCTGCAGGACCGCGTCCTGCAGCACCGGGCTGTGCAGCACCGAGTTCACCGGGTCGGTGAAGTACCAGCGCCAGGAGAAGCCCTGCCAGGTGGCCTGCGACTTCCCGTCGTTGAACGAGAACAGCACCGCGATCGCGATCGGCACCAGCGACCAGATCAGGTAGAGCCAGGTGAAGCCCTCCAGGAACCAGGCGCGGCGCCACGGGTTGCGCCAGGGCCCGCGCCAGCGGGCACTCCGGCCGGCGGTCTCGTCCCGGGCCGCGGCGGCCTGCCCGGTCACGGCGGTCGCGCTCATATCGCCTCCCGGGAGGACCGGTTGGTCGCTACCACGTAGTAGATCATCGGGATGACCAGGACCAGCAGCAGCAGCAGCGACAGCACCGCGCCCTGGCCCTGCAGGCCCGGGGTGCCGAGCTGGCCCTCGATCAGGTTGCCGATCATGGACGTGTTCGGCGCCCCGGACAGCAGCTGGTTGGTGAAGTAGTCGCCGAGCATCGGCAGCACGGTGATCAGCAGCCCGGTCATGATCGGCTGGCGCGACAGCGGCAGGGTGACCCGGACGAACGTCCGCATCCGGCTCAGGCCGAGGTCGCGGCCCGCCTCGATCAGCGAGGGGTCGATCCGGTCCAGGCCCGCGTAGAGCACCAGGATCAGGTACGGGATGTAGCCGTAGACGAGGCCGAGAATGACCGTGAGCGGCTTGCCGCCGAGCCAGTCGATGGGCGACGACGATGAGGTCAGGCCCAGGAACGACAGGGTCTTGTTCACGTAGCCGTCGGTCTGCAGCAGGTCGATCCAGGCGAGCATCCGCATCATGTAGCTGATCCAGAACGGGGCGATCAGCAGCACCAGGAACAGGGCCTTGCGCCGGCCGGCGAAACGCGCCACGAAGTACGCCGCCGGATAGCCGATCACCAGGCACAGCAGCGACGCCACCACCACGTAGAGCAGCGTCCTGAGCGCGATCGGGGCGGCGAACGCGGCCCCGCCGACCAGGTCGTGCCAGACGTTGATGACGTTAGACGAGCTCCAGTGCAGCGGGTTGTACTGGGCGATCGGCGCCTCGGTCAGCCGGTTGAGCTGCCCCTCGGCGATCGCGAGGACGGCATAGAACGGGACGATGAACAGCAGCACCAGCCAGAGGATCCCGGGGGCCGCGAGCGCGATCCAGAATCCGCGATTGTGCTGCGGGCCGCGGTCGGGGCGGGGCTTCCTGGCCCGCCGGGAGGCGGGCGGGGGCGGTGACTGCGGTGGCGCGTAGCTCATGTCAGATTCCGTTGCTCGCGACGAGCCAGGCCTGCTGCCACAGGGCGTCCGCGTCCACCGGCAGCTGCAGCTCGGCCACGCCGCGCCGGAAGTAGGACGGGAGCACCACGGTGGATATCAGGCTGGGCGGCAGGATCTGCTCCTTGACCAGGAGCTGCGGGGTGATCGCGTTCAGCGGCTGCATGTAGCCGTTGAAGCTGATGTTCTCCACCGCGTTGTTCAGGTCCATGAAGTAGTTGAGGAACAGGTGGGCGAGCACCGGGTTGCTCGCCGAGCGCAGGATCGTCAGCGTGTCGTTGGCCACCGGGCCCTTGCCGTCGGTGGGGAACCAGTACCCGACCACGTTGACCGGCGTGCCCTTGGGCATGTACGACGCGGCCGCGGCCATGTCGCCGGACCAGGCGTGGTGGATCCAGATCTGGCCGGAGGGGACCTCGGTGTAGTCGTTGTTGTCGATGTGCACGTTGACCAGGTTGTCCAGGTCCTGCAGGGACTGCCGGGCCAGGGAGATCTGCCGGTAGTCGGTGGTGTTCAGGTTGAAGATCCCGTTCTTCATCAGGCCGAGGCTGATGCCCTCCCGGTAGTCGTCCAGGATCGCCACCTTGCCCTTGTACTTGGACTGCCAGGGCATGGCCCACGGGTTCTTCATCGTGTACGGGTTCTCGTGCACGTAGTCCTTACGCCAGGAGATGCCCGTGGTGTAGATCGTGTAGGGCACCGTGTACTGCCAGCCCTGGTCGTAGAACGGGTTCCGGAAGTCCGGCCACTCCTGGGTGATGTTCGGCAGGTAGCTGTGGTTGATCGGCTGGATCAGCTTCGATTCGATCAGCTGGCCGAGCACGTCGACGGTGACGCCCATGAACACGTCGAAGCTCAGCCCGCTGCGCAGCTTGGCCAGCGCCTCGTCCATGGTGTTGAACGTGGTCACCTGGGCCTTGCAGTTGTACTTCTTGGCGAAGCTGTTCACGCAGGCCTGATTGACGTAGGCGACCCAGTTGAAGATCTGCAGCGTGGCCCCGGTCTCAGGGGCCACGCCGCTGGCGATCGGCATGTTGTCCTTGAAGACCGGCCAGGTGACCGGGTTGTTCGGCCTCGGCAGCGGCACCTTCACGTTGCCGGACAGGTCGGAGGCGCACGACGCGAGCAGCGGGCCGGCTCCGGCCGCCAGCAGCCCGGCCGCCGCGCCGCCGCGCAGGAAGTTGCGCCGGGTCGGCTGGCGGCGCAGTGGATGAAGGTCGGGCCGCCAGCCCTCTCGTGGGTGCATGCCACCTCCGGCTGCCCTCGAGGAGGGCATTGACTGAACATTCGGTCAATGCACGGTGTTACCGCCTAGAACTACTACCGTGACTCATCGGGCGCAAGGCCTTCCGTATAACGGAATAGATTAACGGCGCAGAGCGGCCGCGAACGCCGCGAAATTCCGGGTAAAGCGGTCGATATCCGCCTCATCGTGCTGCACCGAGATCAGCCACTGCTCGATCTTCCCCCACGGCGGCAGGAAGACCCCGCCGTTGTGCTGATACAGCCAGTGCGCGTGGCTGTAGGAATCGTCGATCCCGAGGAAGCCGCGGAAGTCGCGGACCGGCTCGGCGGTGAACACCACGCAGCCCTTGGCGCCGACCGACACCACCTGGGCGGCCAGGCCGTTGCGGTCGATCTCCCGCTGGAGGCCGGTCACGGCCTGCTGCCGGAGGGCCTCGATCCGCTGGTAGGCGGATTGCGTGGCGACCTCGCACAGCATGGCCCGGCAGGCCGCCATCGCCAGCGGGTTGCCGTTGAACGTCCCGACCATCTCGTAGCCGCCGTCGGCGACGTGTCCCATGGCCTCCTCGGTGCCGCCGATCGCCGCCACCGAGACCCCGCCGCCGATGGCCTTGGCCAGGCAGATGATGTCCGGGGTGACCCCGGTGATCCCGGTGGCGCCCCCGGGGCCTGCGGTGAGCCCGGTCTTGACCTCGTCGAAGGTGAACAGCGCGCCGCGGGAGTGCAGCAGCTCCTTCAGGCGGGCCAGGTAGCCGGGCTCGGGCAGGATGATCCCGGCGTTCATCATGATCGGCTCGATGATCATCCCGGCGACCCGGCCCGGGTGCTCGTCCAGCAGCCGGGCGACGCAATCGGCGTCGTTGAACCCGGCCACCAGGGTGAGGTCCGTGATGGCCCGCGGGATGCCACTGCTCGACGCGACCTGGGCGGGCTTGTGCGCGGGCCCGACCTCGCCGGCCTCGGGGCAGACCGATACCTGCACCGAGTCGTGGTGGCCGTGGTAGCAGCCCTCGACCTTGATGATCAGATCGCGGCCGGTCACGGCGCGCATCAGGTGGACCGCGTCCATCGTCGCCTCGGTGCCCGAGTTGGCGAACCGCCACAGTGGCAGGCCGAACCGGCGGGTGAGTTCCTCGGCGACCAGGATCGCGGCCGGCGTCGGCTGGGCGAAATGGGTGCCGAGCGCGGCCTGGCTGCGGATCGCCTCCACCATGGCCGGGTGACCGTGGCCGGCCAGCGCCGCGCCGTACCCGCCGTGCAGGTCAACGTACTCGTTGCCGTCCACGTCGTAGATCTTGGAGCCCTTGCCGTGGCTGAGCCAGACCGGCTGCGGCCGGGTGATCTGCCAGCTGGACGTGACCCCGCCTGCCAGCGCGCGGCCCGCCCGGCCGGCCAGCCGGCGTGACTCGCGCTGGCGGGCGCAGAAGATCTCCTCCTGCGCGACGATGATCTCCTCGACGCCGGCCGGGGCCGGGGAGCCGGCTCCGGGAACCCGGGAGCCGGAATCGGAGGCGGGCGAGCCAGCTTCGGAGGCGGGGGAGCCAGCTTCGGAGGCGGGGGAGCCGGCTACGGAGGCGGGGGAGCCGGCTACGGGGGCGGGGGAGCCGGCTTCGGGGGCCAGGGAACCGGCCCCGGGGCTGGCGGGGGACGGGGGAGCGGAGGCGGCGGTGGCGGTGGCGGCGGATGACTCGCGGGGTGAGCCGGTGACTGAGTCGCTGATTGAGTCGCTGATTGGCTTGGTTGGAACGGCCTGCTCGGCCATTGCGCGCTCCTCACGCGTTGACTGAATGTTCAGTCTACGATGGGGCGCTCACGGTGAGCAAGAGTGGCCTGGTAGGCGGCCGCGACGACCCGCCAGCCGAGCAGGAACAGCCCGAGGAAGGCCAGCGCCACGCCGACGAACGCGACCGCGGTGCCCTGCCCGGCCAGCACGCGCAGCAGCATGCCGATCACCACGGCGCCGAGCCACGCGCCGAGGCCGGCCGGCACGATCGCGGCGGGGCGCCGCCAGCCGCGCGTCACCAGCAGCCCGGCGGCGAGCCCGGCCAGGAACGGCCACGCGGTGCTGGCCAGGCCGGCCAGCGACTCCCCGTGGTGGTGGCTGGCCCGGCCGATCGCCACGAACACCAGCACGCAGCCCGCGTCGAGCGCCGCGGCCGCGCCGGCCGCGGCGGCCCGGCGGCGGGAAGACGGCCGGGTGGCAGGCGGGCGCATGGCGGGCGGGCGCATGGCGGGCGGGCGCATGCGGGGCGGGCGCATGCGGTCAGGGTAGCCGGACCTGACCCGTTAAGCTGCGGGCCCATGCGCCGCCTGCTGATCGTGCACCACACCGCTTCCCCGGCGCTGCAGGCGATGTTCGAGGCCGTCCTGGCCGGGGCGGGGCACGAGGACATCGAGGGCGTCGAGGTCGTGATCAGGCCCGCGCTGACGGCGGCCGCGGCCGACGTGCTCGAGGCGGACGGCTACCTGCTGGGCACGCCCGCGAACATCGGCTACATGTCCGGCGCGCTCAAGCACTTCTTCGACGGCATCTATTACCCGTGCCTGGAGGCGACCCGGCGCCGGCCGTACGCGCTGTACGTGCACGGCGCCAGCGACACCGGCGGCGCGGTCCGGGCCGTGGAGGCCATCGCCACCGGCCTGGCCTGGCGCCGGGCCCGCCCGCCGGTCACCGTGACCGGCCCGCCGGACCGCGCCGACCTGGAGGCCTGCTGGGAGCTGGGCGCGACGGTGGCGGCGGAGCTGGCCGAGTGATCATCACCGTCACCGCCCGGGCGACCCGGAAGAAGAACACGTTACAGTTATGTGTCCTGGAAGGCCTATGACGCCGAAGCTACTGGACAGTAAGTTGGCCCGGACTCCGCTGGTCTTCGGCGCGGGGCCCGCAGGCTGATCTTGCTGATCATCGGGATCACGCTGACGATCGGGCAGCAGGTCAGCGAGGAGTTCGAGTACGAGAGCGATGAGCCCGTCGGCTCCACGACCTGAGCCGCGCGGGCCGGGAGGATGGTGAGCGGTGGGGGCGCTTGGATTCTGGGAGCGGGCCCGGCATGACCCGGACTGGGTCGCTGTGGTCGAGCCGGACGGCACCGAGCACCGGGCCGGTGACCTGCTGGCCCGGGTGAACCAGCTCACCCACGGGCTGCGCGCGCTCGGGCTGCGGGCCGGCGACGGCATCGCGTCCGTGCTGCCCAACGGGGCGGCCGCGGTCGAGGTGTACCTGGCCGCGCTGCAGGCCGGCTGGTACCTGACCCCGGTCAACTGGCACTTCACCGCGCCGGAGATGGCCCATATCCTGCGGGACTGCGAGGCCAGGGCGCTGTTCGTCGACGAGCGGTACGCCGCCGTCGCCACGGCCGCGGCCGACGAGGCCGCGATCCCGGCCGGGGCGCGGTTCGGCTACGGCGACGTGCCGGGCTTCACCCCGGTCGCCAGCCTGCTCGCCGGGCAGCCGGCGGGCCAGCCCGGCGAGCGCACCGCGGGCGCCACCATGCACTACACCTCGGGGACCACCGGCCGGCCCAAGGGAGTGCGCCGGGCCCTGTCCGGCCTGGACCCCGACGAGGCGGCCGAGCTGGGCTCGGCGCTGCTGCAGTTCTTCGGCATCACCCCGGGCGCGCCCAACGTGCACCTGGTCAGCTCCCCGAACTACCACACGGCGGTCACCGTGTTCGGCGGCAGCGCGCTGCACATGGGGCACACCCTGGTCTGCATGGACGGCTGGGATTCCGAGCGGGCGCTGGCGCTGGTCGACCGGTACCGGGTGACCAATACCCACATGGTGCCGACGCACTTCAAGCGGATGCTGTCGCTGCCCGAGCCGACCCGGCAGGCCTACGACGTCTCCTCGATGAAGTGGCTGATCCACGCGGCGGCGCCGTGCCCGGTCCGGCTCAAGCAGGCCATCCTGGACTGGTGGGGGCCGTGCGTGTTCGAGTACTACGCCGCCACCGAGGGCGGCGGGACGATCGCCACCCCGGACGCCTGGCTGGCCCGGCCGGGCACGGTCGGCACCCCGTGGCCGATCAGCGAGGTCATGATCGCCGACGAGGACGGCAACGCCTGCCCGCCCGGCACGCCCGGCACCGTCTACATGAAGATGGGGATCTCCGATTTCGCCTACAAGGGCGACCCGGAGAAGACCGAGGCCAACCGGCTGCGGGGGTTCTTCACCGTCGGCGACATCGGCTACCTGGACGACGACGGCTACCTGTTCCTGTGCGACCGCCGGTCCGACATGATCATCTCCGGCGGCGCGAACATCTACCCGGCCGAGATCGAGGCCGAGATCATCATGCACCCCAAGGTGGCCGACGTCGCGGTGTTCGGCATCCCGGACGAGGACTGGGGCGAGCAGGTCAAGGCCGTGGTGGAGCCCGAGGACGGCGTCACGCCCGGGCCCGAGCTCGCGGCCGAGATCCTGGCCTCGCTCGAGGGCCGGCTGTCCCGGATGAAGTGGCCCAAGAGCATCGACTTCATCGACGAGATGCCCCGCGACCCGAGCGGCAAGCTGCTCAAGCGGCGGCTGCGCGCCCCTTACTGGGAAGGTCACGACCGCACAATCTGAGCCATTCACGCCCCGTCTCGCCCCGCCCCGGCCCAACCCGTCGGCCCGGTCAGGCGGCGCGCCTGCGGCGCAGCCGGTACGCCCCGTCGCGGGGTGCGCGTCAGGCGGCGGTTTCCTCGCCCGCGGCGAGGGCGAGCACCTCGATCAGGCGCGCGGTGGCGGGCGGGTCCGGCGGCTCGCCGTAGGTCATCGCGAACACGTGCCGGCGGGCGCCGGGCAGCGGCGTGGCCTGCACCCCGGGATGCCGGGCCGCGCGCAGGCACAGGCCAGGCAGCGTGGTGACGCCCAGGCCCGCCGCGACCAGGGCCTGGACCGCCACGTAGTCGTCGGTGGTAAACGCGATCTTCGGGGTGAACCCGGCCAGCGCGCACTGCCGCAGCAGGTAGCCGCGGCAGCGTTCGCAGCCCGCGATCCAGCGGCGCCCGGCGTGGGCGACGAGGTCCGCCGAGCCGTCGGCCGCGTCGGCCCGGCGGGTCACCAGGTGCACCGGCTCGTCCAGCAGCAGCCGTCCGCGGGCGCCGTCCTCGTCGGGGCCCGGCGGGCCCGGGTCGGCGCCCTCCTGGTAGTGCCGGAACACCAGGGCCACGTCCACGTACCCGGCCCGGAGCATGCGCAGTGCCTCCGGCGGCTCGGCCTCGGCGAGCATGAGGTCCATGCCGGGGCTCTCCGCCTCCAGGCGGGCCGCCGCGGCCGGCACGATCGTGCCGAGCGCGGAGGGGAACGACGCCAGCCGGACCCGGCCCTGCCGCAGCCCGACGTGGGCGGCCAGTTCGTTCTCGGCCGCGTCCAGCCGGCCGATGATCTCCTCGGCCCGCTCGGCCAGCAGCCGCCCCGCGTCGGTGAGCCGCACCCCGCGCCCGGCCCGCTGCAGCAGCCGGGCGCCGGTCTCCGCTTCGAGCCGGGCGATGTGGTGACTGATCGAGGGCTGGGCGTAGTTCAGCGCGCGCGCCGCGGCGGTGACCGACCCGTGCCTGGCCACCGCGACGAGCACGCGGAGCCTGGTCACATCCAGCATGCGCCGAGTATAGATCGCCTCGATTATTCGGCCAGTAGCACCGAGCCAGACTTATCTGACCAGCTAGCGAGCACCGAGCGGACGTCGAGCGGGCGTCGAGCAGGCCGGTCAGCCGTCGTCCGGCTCGCGCCCGGACAGCAGCGGCGACTGCGGGGCATGACCGGCCCCGCTCCCGGGCGCCGCGGACCGCCGGCGGCGCCACGCGATGCCGGACAGGGCCTCGAGCACGACCCGGTTGGCCAGGAACGCGGTGACCTCGGCGTGGTCGTAGGCCGGCGCGACCTCCACCACGTCGATACCGGCCACCGGCACCTCCATGGCGATCCGGCGCACGGCGTCGAGCAACTGGCGGCTGGTCAGGCCGCCGGGCTCGGGCGTTCCCGTGCCGGGTGCCATGCCCGGGTCCACCACGTCCACGTCCACCGACAGGAACACCCCGTCGCAGTCATCGGTGGCGATGCGCAGCGCCTCCGACAGGCAGTCGTCCAGGCCGCGCGAGACGACCTCGGTCATCTCGAAGCTGCGCATCCGCTGCCGGGCCATCCACTCCAGCGTCGGTGGCTCCGGCCAGTAGCCGCGCAGCCCGATCTGGAGGAACCGGTCGCCGCGCACCGCCCCCGACTCGATCAGCCGGCGCATCGGCGTGCCGTGCCCGTACAGCGAGCCGAACTGCGTGTCACCGGTGTCGGCGTGCGCATCGAAGTGGATCATCGAGACCCGGCCCCAGCCGGCGTGGCGCGCCACGCCGGTGGCGTCGGGCAGCGCGATCGTGTGGTCGCCGCCGAGGATCACCGGGATGGCGCCGCCGTGGCAGGCCGCGTGCACCGCCTCCTCCAGCCGGCGCAGGGACAGCTCGGTGTCGCCCGACGGCATCTCCACGTCGCCCGCGTCGGCTACCCGCATCTCGGCCAGCGGGTCGACGCGCAGGGCCAGGTGCGGGCGCGAGCCGTCGTGCGGCAGGTAGTCGGTGAGCCGGATCGCCTGCGGGCCGAACCGGGCGCCCGGCCGGTGTGAGGTGCCACCGTCAAACGGCGCCCCGATGACCATGATCTCGGTGCCTGCCCACCCGGCCGGGTCCGCGAGATCGGCCCGCGGAACGCCGAGGAACGTGACATCAGGCCCGTACATGCCACCCAGTCGCGCCATTCCGCCCTCCCAAGATCGAGGGTAGCGTCTGCTCATGCGACGCAGCGCGGCGACGCCGCCCCCAGCGACGCCGCGCCGGTCGCGGTGGAGGCTGGCCGGCCGCACGGCGCTGATCCCGCTGGCCGCGCTCGCCGCCACCACCATGCTCGCCCAGGGAGACCAGTCGTCGCTGGCCCAGGCGGTCGGCGGGATCCAGCGCCAGTTCGGGGTGTCGGACCAGCTCCTGGGGCTGATCCCGTTCTGCATGGCGATCTGCGGCGCGATCGGCGCGGTCCCGATCGGGGTGATCGCCGACCGGCACCGCCGGACCTGGCTGCTGGCCGCGGTGTGCGCGATCTGGGCCGCCGCCATGGGCGCCGGGGTGCTGGCGGCCAGCTTCGCGCTGCTGTTCGCGGCGCGGATGGTGGCCGGCGCCAGCGAGGGCACGCCACCGGTGGCGATCAGCCTGCTGTCGGACTACTTCCCGGTCCGACGGCGGTCCGAGGCGATGGGCGTCTACCAGGCGGGCGCGATCGCCGGGGCGTTCTTCGGTTTAGTGGGCGGCGGCATCGCCGTGCAGTTCGGCGGCTGGCAGTGGGCGTTCTGGATCTGGGTGCCGATCGGGTTGCTCGTCGCCGTCTGGTACCTGTTCCTGCGCGAGCCGGCTCGCGGCAGCCAGGACGCCGCGTTCGAGGCGACGGTCGGCACCGCGGCGGGCGCCACCGCCGGGACCGCCGGGGGGACGGTCGCCGTCGAGGGGCCCGAGGCAGCGGACCTGGCCGTCCGAGGGGTCCTCTCGCTGCCGGAACCGCGCCGGGCGGACCCTCCCGACCTGGGAGCGCTGCGGGCGCTGCTGCGGATCCCGACGATGTGGATCGGCACCCTGTTCTTCACGGTGTCGCAACTGCTGCTCAACGGGCTGTCGTTCTGGGGCGTGGAGTACTTCAAGCGGGTCCACCACCTCGGTCCCGCGGCGGCGGGCGGGTTCGCCACCGTGCTCGGCGCGGGCTCGGCGGTCGGCGTGCTCACCGGCGGCTTGCTGGCCGACCGGCTGCTGCGCCGGGGCCATGTCAACGCCCGGGTGTATGTGTCCGCGTTTGGCGCGATCGGCGCCACGCTGATCCTCGTGCCCGCGTTCGCGAGCACGGACCTCCTGGTCAGCGCGCCGCTGCTGTTCGTGGGCGGCGTCTTGCTGACCCTCCCGATCGCGCCCGCCGAGGCGCTGTGCACCGATGTGGTGGTGCCCGAGCTGCGCGGGCGCGGGGCGATGGTCCGGCTGGTGGTGCGCACCTTGTCGTGGGCCGGGCCGTACCTGATCGGCCTGATCTCCGACCTGATCGCGCCGAACACCGCGCTCGGCTTGCGCTGGGCGATCGTCACCGCCTGCCCGTTCTACGCACTCGGGGGGCTGATCATGCTCGCCGCCGCCCGGACTTACCCGCGGGACATCGCCTACGTGATCGCGCACTCCCGCCGCGCCCACGAGGCGACCTGCGCCGAGCCGGATCCCGCGGACGGCTTAGGGTGGACACCGGGCCAGGACCCCAGCCGCGGGCCCGGCCGGGGTCCGGGGCTGGCCGTCGGCTCCGAGGCCAGCCCGGAGGCCGCCCGCGATGCCCGGACCGGGGAAACGCGCTGACGGCCGGGCGAGAGAATCTCGCTGATGGCCGGGCGAGAGAATCTCGCTGATGGCCGGGCGGGAGAATCTCGCTGATGGCCGGGCGAGAGAATCTCGCTGATCGCCCAGCCCGAGAAATCTCGTTGATCGACGTTGTTACGCTATCTAACAACTACCGACGGCCCTGGGGAGCAAGGCACATCGGCCATGACAGCCGGTATCCGGTCCTGTCCTGCGAGCAGCTGGCGAAGGCCTGACGCAGCGCGGAATGCGCGGCGTGAACCGCCGGTTACTGCGGCCAGAGTGGAAGCGCACCGCGAGCTGACCATGCTGGCCGGCCGGGGTAGCCCGGCCGAGGGTTTCTTGCGGCATCGTGGCCTGATCGCGCTGGCCGTCGGCGGCGCGGTGGCCCAGGCGGCCGTGCTGACCGTCGTCGCGCCCGCCGCCCGGCCGCTGGCCCCGCAGGTCACCGCGCTCCCGCCGCTGGCCATCTTCCACGACCTGCGCTGGCTGTTCGGCTACAACCGCTCGTGGGACGGCTTCCTGGTCGCCTACGTGGGACTGGTGCTGGCCCGGTCGGCGGTGAGCATGGCGCTGATCCGGCTGGCCTGGCCGCAGCAGCTGATCCGGCCCGCCTGGGGCGCCACGTTCGCCCGCTGCGCGGTGTATACGGTGATCGCCAGCGTGCTGCTGTCCCCGGTGGTCACCCTGCTGTTCGGCGTCTCGCTGCTCCCGTTCTCCTGGCCGTTCCTGGCCGCGCTGCCGGCCCTGCTGCTGATCCTCATCCCGCTCGCCCACGGCGGGCTGCGGGGCTCCTGGTGGCGGACGCTGCCGCCGGCCCGGGCGGTGGGCTGGCTGCTGGCCAGCTTCGTGGTGCTGTCGGGCGCGGCCGCCGCCATGGGCAGCCTGCCCGCGCTGCCCGCGATCGCGGTGGCCGGGCTGGCCGGGCTGGTCAACGCGCGCGCCTGGTACGGGCTGGCCGCCGCCGTGAACAGGGAGCGGGTGCCGAGCAATGCCCCGTGGGCACGCGCCTGGCGGCGTGACGCGCGCTGGCGGCCGGGGGAGCGCCCGGCTCGCCCGGGCCGGGTGCGGCCCGCCCCGCTGTCGCCGCTCGCCGCCGCCACCGGGCTCGCGCTGCTCATCGGCATGACCCGGCTGGCCTTCGTCGTGGCCGGCAGTACCCCGATCCCCGGCGGCCCGGCCTCGGTGCCGACCCGGGCGGCCCTGGCCGCCGTGGCCGCGCAGGCGGGTCACCGCCCGGCCGAGCTCACCGACGCGGTGCTGGTCATCCCGGGGTTCGGGTCCTCGTGCTGCTACCCGTCGACCAGCCGCGACCTGATCGGGCCCGAGCCGCTGGTCCGGCCGTTCTCCTACGCCGGGCTCGACACCAGCGGCCGCCCGCTGCCGTACGGGCTGGACGAGACGGACCTGCCGCTGCCGCTGCTGGGCGACCGGATCGCGCAGCAGGTGCTGGTGCTGCACCGGGAGACCGGGCGGCCGGTCGACATCGTCGCCGAGAGCGAGGGAACGCTCGGGGTGTACGCGATGCTGGCCCAGCACCCCGGCCTGCCGGTGCGGTCCATCGTGCTGCTCAGCCCCATCGTCGACCCGGGCCAGGCCGACGCGGCCAACCCGGCCAGCCAGGCCGCGGCGCCGGGCGGGGCCGGCAACCCGGTGCCCGGCGACGCGCTCAGCGAACTGGTCAAGATGGCCGGGGCGCTGACCCCGTTCGGCGAGTCCGGGGCCCAGCTGCTGATCAACTCGGTCCGCAGCGACGGCGCCGCCTTCGCCCGGGCCGCTGCGCGCAACGGGCAGCGGATCCGCTGGCTCGCGGTGGTGCCGCTGGCCGACGCGGTGACCCTGCCCGTGTGCGACCTGCCCGGCAACATGATCGTGGTCAGCGCCCTGCACGGCAGCCTCCTCGGCGACGCGGCCGTCGACCGGATGGCGCACCGGTTCCTCAGCGACGAGCGGGTGGCCGGCCCGCAGCAGATGCGGGACACGGCCGAGGTCATCGCGGCCGCGGCCGCCGCCTGGCGGATGCCGGTGTTCGGGCCGGCCCCCCCGGCCTGCACCAGCTGACGGCCGCTCACCGCGACCCGGCGCCTGTAGCAGCCGTGCCCGAGCCGGCCGAGCCAGCCGGGGCACGGCCGGCCGGGAGGCGGGTGGCGCGGAAATGGAGGGGGCATGGGAGGCGGGTTGGGGGTGGGGTCCCGGAGACGAGCGAACCGGCAACGTGGCATGGTACGGGGGACGATTCCGAACCCCCGGAGGGCAGCCGCATGGAGACCAGCGGCCGGACCGGCGCGCCTCACCGCCGGATCGCCGTGCCAGGAACCGCGAACCTGCGTGACGTCGGCGGCTACCCGGCCGTCGGCGGCGGGACCGTGCGCTGGCGGACGCTGTTCCGCTCAGACGCGCTGAACTGGCTCGGCGGCTCTGGCCGGGCGGCGCTGGCCGGCCTCGGCCTGCGGACCGTGATCGACCTGCGCACCAACGGGGAGGTCGCCGTCGCGCCCTGTGCGCTGGACGGGCACGTCGCGCGGACCTGCCACGTCCCGCTGTTCACCGAGGCGGCGATCGGCCGCCTGCCGCCCGAGCTGGCCGCGATCTACGCCTACATGATCGACAGATGCGGCCGGGCGATCGCCAGGGCGATCGGGCAGCTATGCGGCGACGGGGCGCTGCCCGGGCTGATCCACTGCACCGCGGGCAAGGACCGCACCGGCTTGGTCGTTGCGCTCATCCTGGAGGCCATCGGCGTGCCCGACGACGTGATCGCCGCCGACTACACGCTGAGCTCCTCGCACATCAATCCCGACGTGGCTGGTGACATCCAGCGCATCCGCGCGGTCAGCGGCGTCGGGCGCTGGATCGACCTCGGCGCTCTCGGCTCCCCGCCGGAGGTCATCCACGCGGCCCTGGCCCACGTCCGGGAGCGGTCCGGCAGCGTCCCGGGTTACCTGCTCGACAACGGCCTGAGCCTGGCGCGACCTCGAGATCCTCCGCACCGCCCTGGTCACCCCGGGCGATCATGCGCCCTGACCGGCCTCAGCCGTGATGACGGGCTCGTGGCGGACCGGGAAGTTCACTGAGTTGGCGATGAAGCACTTCGCGTGGGCCTCCCGGTGCAGGCGCGCGGCAGTCTCGATCATCCTCGCATCGGAGACCGTGACCCGCGGCCGCAGCACGACCTCGGTGAAGTGGCCGCCGCCGTCGTCGGTCTCGGCCATCGTGCCCATCGCGTCATCGGCGTAGGCGGTGACCGTGACCCCGTCGCTGGCGCACAGGTGCAGGTACCAGAGCATGTGGCACTGGGCCAGGGCGGCGGTGAGCTCGAGTTCGGGGTTCCAGCGGCCCGGGTCGCCGCGGAACGCCGGGTCGGAGCTCCCCGGGATCGGCGGCGGGCCGTCCGCGGTGACGTCGTGGTCACGGTCGTAGGCGCGGTACCCGCTGGTGCCGGTGCCGCGATTACCCGTCCAGGTCACCGATATGGCGTAGCTGTGCGTGCGGGGCACAGGGCATCACCTTCCGTTGCGACAACGTCGGCGGTGTAGCTATTTAGCCATATAGCAAAGATTGGCGTCGGCCCGCTCGCTGGAGGGCCGGGGCCGGGCCCAAGTCGGCGGCGCGTGAACCCGGCCGGGGCGGATGGCCGGCGTAGGCTGTGGCCCGTGACGCCGGATGAGCGATGGCTCGCCGCCGTATGGCCGCTGGTCCGGGCGCAGCTGCCGGCGCCGCCCGCCCGGGTGATCGAGATCGGCTGCGGGCCGCTCGGCGGCTTCGTCCCGATGCTGCAGGCGAGCGGCTACGGCGCTGCCGGCGTCGACCCCGAGGCCCCCGAGCGGCCGGGCTACCACCGGGTCGCGTTCGAGCAGTACCACCCGGCGGAACCCGCCGACGCGATCGTGGCGTGCACGTCCCTGCACCACGTCGGAGATCTCGGCTACGTGCTCGACCTGGCCTACGGCGCCCTCGCGCCCGGCGGCATGATGGCCGTCGTGGAATGGGCCAGGGAGCGGTTCGACGAGGCGACCGCCCGCTGGTGCTTCGGCCGGCTCGCGCCGGACGGCAACGCGGGGGAGGAGCGTTCCTGGCTGGCCGAGCGGCGTGAGCAGTGGCGCGCCTCGGGCCAGGACTGGGACGCGTACTGCCGGTCGTGGGCGGAAGCGGAGGGCCTGCACTCCGGCCAGGACATCCTGCGCGAGCTGCAGGCCCGGTTCGCCTCCGAGAACCTCGGCTACGGGCCCTACTTCTTCGCCGACCTCGCCGAGACCAGCGAGGCCGACGAGCGGGCGGCGATCGACGCCGGGCAGATCCAGGCCAACCGGATCATGTATCACGGCCGGCGCCGGGCCTGACCCGGGCCCTCAGCGTCTTCGGGTGCCGAGCGTCTGGCCGATGGACGCGGCGATGACCGCCGCGATGCCCGCGACCTGGATGCCGCGGATGCGCTGGCCAAGAACGAGCAGGCCTCCGGCGGCCGCGACGGCGGGCTCGAGGCTGGTCAGGACCGCGAACGTGGCCGGAGTGAGGCGCAGTCTCCGCGGCCAGGGCCCGCCGGCCGCGCACGGTGTCGCCCAGCACGACCGCGAGGGTCAGCACCACGATCGACAGCAGGAAGTTGCTAGCCAGCGGCGGGAACCGCCGGCGTGCTGCGGCCCGATCGCCGCCGGGCAGTCCATCGGCCATCATGAACGCAACGCCAGCCCGCTGACCTGGCCAGGTAACGCCGCTGTGGCGGCCGACCACTCACAGGCGTGACAGCGATCGAGGAGTGCCGCTGATGGGAACCGCGGACGAGGCGCCGATCCGGTCGATCGGGACCGATGCCGCCGCGTTCACCGAGTTCTACCGCGCGCACGTAGGCGAGGTCACCCGGTTCGTGGCCCGCCGGGTCGCGGACCCGCAGCTGGCCGCCGACCTGACCGCGGAGGTGTTCCTCGCGGTGATCGAGGCGGCGGAACACTACCGGGGCTCCGTCGGCGGCCCGCGGACCTGGCTGTACGGGATCGCGCGCCGTGTGGTCGCCGCCGAGTTCCGCCGGAATGCGCGGGAGCGCCGCGCCGAAAGCCAGCTCGCCGGCCGGCGGCTGCTCGACGCCGACGACGTGGACCGCCTGGTCGCGAAGATCGACGCCTCCCGGCAGGTCCGGGAGCTGCACCAGGAACTCCGGGCCCTCCCCGAGGGGGAACGGGCCGTCCTCGAGCTGGTCGCGGTGGACGGGCTGACCGTCACCGAGGCCGCCGCGGCGCTGGGCATCCGCCCGGTGACCGCCCGGGTGCGGCTGCACCGGGCCCGCCGGGCCCTGCGGCCGGAGTCGTTTCGGCTCGTGATCGAGACAGAGGTCGTGTCATGAACGTCGGGGAGGTTAGGCCACCGCTCGGCGGCTTCGAGACCCGCCTGGAGGCCGAGCTGGTCAAGGTGGTCACGGCCCGCGCCGCCGCCCGGCCCGAGCCGGCGCCCGCGGTGTGGCGGCGCCAGCCGGGCCTGGTCGAGCGAGTGGCCGGGCGGCTGCTGCGGTCCCCCGGGCTGGCCCGGGCCCTGGTCACCACGCCGTCGCTGCTGCTGCCCTGGCTGATCGCCAGCGCCGTGGTGCTCGGCGCGGGGGCCGCCGCGACGCTCGAGCACGGGCCGGCCGTGGGTGGCGCTGCTGGCGCCGGCGGTGGCGGCGGCGGGCATCGCCTACGCCTACGGGCCGGGCATCGACCCGGCCTGGGAGCTGTCGCGCAGCATGGCGGTGGGCGACCGGCTGGTACTGCTGGTCCGCGCCCTGGCCGTGTTCGCGCTCGACGCCGGGCTCGGCGTGGCCGCGTCGGCGGCGTCGGGCACCGCGGTGGGGATCACGTTCAGCTGGCTGGTCCCGATGACCGCGGTCTGCGCGCTGGCCCTGGCCGTGGCCACCGTGTCGCGCTCGGCCAACGCTGGCGTAGCGGCCGGGCTGGGCGGCTGGGCGCTGCTGATCGTGTCCGAGCAGGCCGCGACCGGGCGGTACACCGATGCCGTCACCGGTTCCGGCCTGATCCTCCCGTACCTGGCGTTCGCCGCCGCCTGCGTGGCGGTCGCCCTGTACGCGACGAAGACCGCGAGGGGTTCATCATGAACGTTGAGGTGGCCGGGGTGACCCGGCGGTTCGGCCGGACCCTGGCGGTATCCGGGGTGGACCTGCAAGCCGGCCCGGGTGTGCTCGGGCTGCTGGGGCCGAACGGGGCGGGAAAGACCTCGCTGCTGCGGATGCTGGCCACCGTCATCCCGCCCAGCTCCGGCAGCCTGCGTCTGCTGGGCCGCGATCCGGGCGGGTACGGCGGCCGCCGGCAGATCCGGCGACGGCTTGGCTACCTGCCGCAGAACCTGGGCTACTACCCCGGGTTCACGGTGGCGGAGTTCGTGGAGTACTTCGCGCTGCTGAAGGAGATGCCGCCGGGCCGGGTCCCGGGCGTGGTCGCCGCCGCCGTCGAGCGGGTCGACCTGGGCGATAAGGCCCGCGCCAAGCTGCGGACGCTGTCCGGCGGGATGCTGCGCCGGGTCGGGATCGCCCAGGCCATCGTCAACGAGCCGGATCTGCTGCTGCTGGACGAGCCCACCGCCGGGCTCGACCCCGAGCAGCGGGTTGCGTTCCGCGCCCTGCTGCGCGATCTGGGCCAGCGCGCCACCGTGATCGTGTCCACCCACCTGGTTGAGGACGTCGGCGCCGCGTGCTCCCAGGTCGCCCTGATGGACGTCGGCCGGATCGTGTTTCACGGCACCCCCGATGAGCTGACCGCCCGGGCCGAGGGCACCGACGCGGCCGGCGACGCCCCCCTGGAACGCGGCTACAGCGCGGTGCTGGCCGCCGCCCGCTCGGTGGCCGGAGCCCGGTCATGACCGCCGCCACCGCCCCGGCCCGCCCCGCCCCGCCGCGGGCTCGGCGCCTCCCTCCGGCCGCCGGACCGGCCCGGCTGCTCAGCATCGAGTTGCGCCGCAGCCCGATGCTGTGGCTGCTGCCGGTGCTCGCCGTGCTGTTCTACATCAGCACCTACCGCCCGGCCATGGACAACCCGCCGTTCTGGAACATCCGCAGCGGAATGATCCAGTCGCACACCATGCTCGTGTTCGCGCCGCTGCTCGCGGGCGCGGGCGCCTGGGTGGGGTCACGCGACGGGCGCCGCGGCCTGGCCGACCTGGTCGGCGTGACCGCGGTGCCGCGCTGGGCGGGCCAGCTCGCCACCTGGGCCGCCGCCGCGATCTGGGCCGAAGCGCTGTACCTGGCCGGAGTCGCGGTGGTGTACGGGATCACTGCGCACCAGGGCGCCTGGGGCGGCCCGCTGTGGTGGCCGGTGGCGGTCGGCGCCGCGACCGTGGCCGCGTCCTGTGCGCTCGGGTTCGCCGCCGGGGCGCGACTGCCCGGCCGGTTCACCGCCGGGCTGGCCGCGCTGGTGGTGTTCCTGGCGCTGGCCGGCGGGGCGTTCGCGATCCAGGACAACGCGACCTACGCGGAGATCTGGCCGCTGAACGTGCAGGGCCCGTTCCCCCCCGACTCCTACGGGATCTTCTACCCCTACCTGCCCGACCTGGCCATCGCCCAGGTGCTGTTCCTGGCCGGGCTGGCGGCCGCGGCCCTGGGCGCGCTCGGCCTGCCCGGCCCGGCCGGCGGGCGCTGGCTGCGCGGTGCCGCCGCGGCGGTCACCGTGGCCGGGCTGGCGGCGGCCGGAACCGCGGTCGGGCTGGCCGGCACCGCCCGGGTGGAGCCGCACGGCATGGTGATCCCCGCGCTGCACGACGCGGCCAGCGACCGGCCCACCCCGTATACCCCGGTGTGCGGCCGCGGCCCGGTCCCGGTCTGCCTGCAGCCCGCCTACCGCGCCTACCTGCCGGAAGTGACCGCCGCGCTCGGCCCGCTGCTGCGCCAGCTGGCCGGCCTGCCCGGGGCGCCGGAGCGGGTCACCCAGGTGGTGGTCACCACCGTGACCTCGGCGCGGGAAAACGGCATCGGCTTCGGCGGGCCGGTCATCGGCGGCCGCCCGCCCGTGCTCTACCTGCCGCTGTCCGGGCTGACTCTGCCGGGCGAGGAGAACGCGCCCGCCGCCTCGTTCACGTCGAACCTGCGCGGGCAGTACGGGACGGCGATCGTGAACGACCTCGTCGGCCTGCCGTCCGGCTCGCCCACCGGCACGGGCGTGATCGGGATCAACGTCGTGCTCGGACCGCGGCACGCGGCGCAGTTCGCCATCGCCAACGCGCTGGACCGGGCACTGAAGCTGACCGGGCCTTGGTCGGTGCCACCCGGCGCCCGCCCGCCCAGCAATTCTGTGCCCGCCCGGACCGGCGGACACGGCGCGGCCGCCGGCGGGAGCGGCGCGCTGACCGGGAGCGGTGCCGGGGCCGGGAGCGGCGCGGGGGCCGGGAGTGGCGCGGGGCCGGGAGCGGCGCGGCCCCATCTGCCGCCCCGCAGCAGGCCGCGGTCGACCGGTTCGCCGCGCTGTCTGCCGCCGCGAGGCACGCCTGGCTGCTGACCCACCTGGCCGCGCTGCGGGCCGGCCGGATCACGCTCAGCGAGATCCCGTGACCGCGGCCGGGATCGGCCGGCCCGCGCCAGAGCTGGCGCCGGACCGGGGGACCCGGCCGCCCAGTCCGGGGCGGGCCCGGGCCGGGCTGCGGCTGGCCCGGCTGTACCTGGCCAGCCGGCGGGTCCTGGCCTGCCTGCTGGTGCTGGCGGCCTGCGCGGTCGCGCTGCGCACCGCGCTGCACTGGCTGCCCCGCACCGGGACGTTCTCCCGGCAGATCCCGCTGATCATCGAGGCCGGGGCCGCCGCGGCGATCGGCGTCACCGTCCGCAGCCCGTTCGGCGAGCCGGAGCGCGCCACCGGTGTCCGGCTGCCGGTACTGCGCCTGGGCGTCAGCCTGGCCCTGGCCGGGGCCGCCTTCGGCGCGCTGGCCGCGGGCTCCGCGTCGGCGCACCTGGCCGACGGCATCCCCGGCCTGCTCCGCGACCTGGGCGGCCTCACCGGCATCGCGCTGCTGGCCGCCGTCGCGGTGGGCGGCGCGTTGTCCTGGATCGGCCCGATCGGCTACCTGGCGGTCACCCTGCCCGCCCTGGCCGGGCACTGGACCTCGCCCTGGGCCTGGCCGGCCCGGCCGCCGCACGACCGGGGCGCGGCGATCTGCGCCGCCCTGGTCTTCGCCGCCGGGCTCGCCGCCGTCACGCTGCGCGGCGCCCGCGACGCCCCCGCCCGCGATTAGCCGCCACAGCGGCCGGCTGCGTCCGGAAAAGGGAAAAGGTTGTTACCACCAGCATCCCGAAGCGAATAGCAAGTGCGGATGATCAGGGGCCGGGAGCGCGGCGTCGTATCTTTTCACGTCCTGCAGTCAATTGATCACCCAATTTAGACCGGTTTGTGCGCACCGAACACGTGAAAAGACGTTTTGGGTGGCCATGCCAGCGGGGGATCGCGGAGAGGTCGCGGAGAGATCAGGGCGATCAGGGGAGCACGCGGCCCGGCTCGGCCCCGGGGCGCGCCGGACCGCGCACCCGTGGTGGCGCGGCGGACCCGGAAAGAACCTAAGTCCGCCGCGCCGCTCTCATAGGTCAGTCCTCGAACTGGCCTACTTGGTCGGGGTGAGGCGCGCCGTGACGTGCAGCATGTCCTCGGCGAACTTCCGCTGGCTGACGATCAGCTTCTCAGCGAAGTCGTAGGCCAGCGGGGGCGTCACGGACGGGATGACCGCCACGACCGGCTGGAAAGCGTCGGTCATGACCTTCATCGCCTCGACCGTCACCATGTTGCTCTTGCGGACCGCGCCCAGGATCCTGCCTTCCAGATCCTGTCCAACGGTTGCGGTGTCAGCCATCTCTCCTCCATATGTCCTCGTCTTTATCCGTACATGCTCACTATATCTAGCAAACGATTGATATTTCAAGCGGGGGGGGGGTGGGGGAGGGCGGAGGGTGGCTGGACGTGCCGGGCATGGGGAGCGCTGGGGCTGAGTTCGGCGGCGCTGGTCCAGGAGGACAGTCGGGCTGGGCTGGTCCCGGCGGGTCCGGGCGGCGGACCGGACCGCGCCGCGCCGGGCCGGGTTGGTCCGGGCGGCGGACCGGGCCGGGTGGGCGGCAGGCCGGGTTGGTCCGGGCGGCGGACCGGGCCGGCGGACCGGTCCGGGCAGCCTAGGCGGCAGTACCGCTCGGGGACGCGGGCCTGGTCCCGATGATCACGGTGGCGCCCAGTTCCTCGCAGCTGGCCACGCGGGCGGCCAGCCCGGCCCCGGCGAACGCGGCGGCCGCGGCCGGCGCCTGGCGCTCGCTGGTCTCGATCAGCAGGTGGCCGCCCGGGGCCAGCCAGAGCGGGGCCTCCTGCGCCACCCGCCGCAGGAGGTCAAGCCCGTCCGCGCCGCCGTCGAGCGCCGCCCGCGGCTCGTGGATCCGCGCCTCCGCCGGCAGCAGGCCGATCTCACCAGACGGGATGTAGGGCACGTTGGCGGCCAGCAGGCCGACCCGGCCCCGCAGCGTCGCGGGCAGCGGCTCGAACAGGTTGCCCTGGTAGACCCGCCCGCCCCATCCGGCCAGGTTGCGGCGGGCACAGGCCACGGCGACCGGGTCGAGGTCGGCGGCGTGCAACTCGACCGGCCCCAGGGCGGCGGCCACCGCGGCGCCGATCGCCCCGGAGCCGCAGCACAGGTCGACCACGACCAGACGCCGGCCGCCCGGGCCGGCCGCCGGGAGGGGCAGTGCGACGGCCTGTCGCACCAGGAACTCGGTGCGGCGCCGGGGAACGAACACCCCAGGGTCCACGGCGATCCGCAGGCCGCAGAACTCGGCCCAGCCGACGACCACCTCGAGCGGCTGCCCGGCGACTCGCCGGTCCACCATGGCCGCGAGATCGGCCGGTGTGCGGGCCTCAGCGATGAGCAGCCGCGCCTCGTCCTCGGCGTAGACACAGCCCGCGGCCCGGAGCCTGGCGACGACGGCCAGCCGGGCCGGACGTGACAGCGAAACGGCCATAGGAGCGCCTTTCAGAGCTAGCGAGCGGGCGCTCCGGTTTAGCCCTCAGCGACGCGCACGGCGCCGGGGTGAGCGCCCAGCCGGTCGAGCGGTCATGGGTCTCACCTCCTCGCCTAGCTCCGCCGCTGGAGATCGCCACGGTACCAGAGCGGGCCGGAACAGCTGACAGTGTGGCACTGTGGCTCGTCGGCCTGGTGGGCCCCAACGGCGCGGGCAAGACACCTATCAGCCGGCAGCCGCTACTGGGCCTTCCAGCGGACCGAGTCCGCGATGTACCTCGCCCTCGCGCTCGCCCTGGTCGGGTTCTGCTTCTGGTGGGTCCGCCGCCGTCTGTCCTGACGAGCCCGGACGGTATCGTTTCAGGTCGTGACGATCATTCCGGATACCAAGGACTGGACCTGGGTGCTCGACCGTCCCTGCCCGGAATGCGGGCTGGACACGCAGCGCTTCGGCCGGGAAGCGATCGCCGAGATGATCCGGGTCAACGCGGCGGCCTGGCAGGACGTGCTGACCGGGCCCGGCGACCCGCGGCAGCGCCCGGCCCCCGCGGTCTGGTCGACGCTGGAGTACGGGTGCCATGTCCGCGACGTGTTCCGGCTGTATGACGAGCGGCTGGCGCTGGTGCTCGCCGAGGACGGCCCGCGGTTCGCCAACTGGGACCAGGACGCCGCGGCGGTCGCCGGCCGCTACCCCGAGCAGGACCCCGCGGTGGTCGCGGATGACCTGCACCAGGCGGCCGAGGCGATCGCGGCGCGGTTCGACGGCGTCACCGGGGACCAGTGGCAGCGGACCGGCACCCGCAGCGACGGGGCCCGGTTCACGGTCGAGTCGTTTGCCCGCTACCTCGTGCATGATCCGATTCATCATCTTTATGACGTCACCGCGGCCCGGCAGGCGACGCGGCCCGCCGCCGGGGACTGATCCGCATGCCGACCGAGCTCAAGGCCGTGTGCGTCTTCTGCGGCTGCAACCGCGGCGCTCATCCGCGGTACCAGCGCGCCGCCGAGTTCACCGGGCGGCTGCTGGCCGGGCGGGGGATCGCGGTGGTGTACGGCGGCGCGCAGTCCGGGCTGATGGGCGCGGTGGCCGATGCCGCGCTGGCCGCGGGCGGGACCGTGATCGGCGTGCTCCCGCGCAACATGGCGGCGCGCGAGCCCCCGCACGAGCGGCTGAGCGAGCTGATCCTGGTGGACACGATGCACGAGCGCAAGGCGCTGATGGCCGACCGGTCGGACGCGTTCCTGACCCTGCCCGGCGGCCTCGGCACCCTGGAGGAAGCCGCCGAGACGATCAGCTGGAACCAGCTCGGCCTGCACGCCAAGCCCACCGGGTTCCTCAACATCGGCGGGTTCTTCGACCCGCTGCGGGCGCAGCTTGACCACATGGTCGACGAGGCGTTCGTGCTGCCCGAGCACCGCGCGGGCATTCACTTCGATGACCGCCCGGAACGGCTCCTCGAGCTGCTGGCCGACTTCGACCCGCCCCGGGTGCACAAATGGATTGACCAAAGCCCTTAACGCACCGTCACCAGTGAGCCGGGCCCGGGAATGGCAGGATCGGAGCGTGGCCTTCGACGAACTCGACAAGCGGATCGTCGCCGCGCTCGTGGAGGACGCGCGCGCCACGTACGCGGAGGTGGGCGCCGCCGTGGGGCTGTCCGCGCCGGCGGTCAAGCGGCGGGTGGACCGGCTGCGCGCCTCCGGCGCCATCACCGGGTTCTCGGCCCGGGTCGACCCGTCGGCCCTCGGCTGGACCACCGAGGCCTACGTCGAGCTGTTCTGCCGCGGCCGGACCTCGCCCGAACAGATCGCCGCCGCGGTCGGCAAGCACCCCGAGGTCATCGCCGCCTGCACGGTGACCGGCGAGGCCGACGCGCTGCTGCACATCAGGGCGGCCGACATGCGCCACTTCGAGCAGGTCGTGGAGCGGATCGGGGCCGAGCCCCTCGTGGTGCGCACCCGGAGCGTGATCGTGCTCTCCCGGCTGGTCCACCGCCCGGACACCCTGCCGCCGGCCCGGCGGGTGCCGCCGGGGGAGCCGGGGAGGCCCGGGTAGGCTTGCGACCCTGCTGCCGGTTTCGCGCCCTTCTAGGCTGACCGGCCTGTTCTCATGCTCGTGATCGGCTATGGTCATGCCCATGTCTGAGCGTGACACCGACTTCTCCGCCACCGAAGACTCTGCGTACGCGGATATCTCCCGCAGCACGGCCGAGTTCCGTGCGTTCGCCGACCGGTCCGGCAGTGAGGCAGCGCAGCCGTGGAGCATGCGAGCGCCAGGACGCAAGGTTGTCCTGCTGGCCGGCGTCGTGATCGGCGTCGCGGTCGTGCTGGCCATCATCGCGATCACGGTGTTAAGAGGCTAGCCGGGCCCGCCCGGCCCCGGGCCGTTAGCCGGCGCGTTACCCGGTCATGCGCCCGGCCCCGGGCGGTTAGCCGGCTCGCTACCCGGTCATGTGTCCGGCCCCGGGCCGTTCGCCGGCCCGTCACCGGGTCATGCTTGTATGACTGGTCATGACCGTCCGCACGGGGGAAGACCGCGAAGAGCAGCACCGGCTGACCGCGTTCGAGGGCCTGGCCGCTCTCTCCCTGGACGCCCTGTCCTCGGTGGCGTACGGGCCGCAGGCCATCGTGATCGTCCTGGCCGCGGCGGGCGCGGTCGGCCTCGGCTACACGCTGCCGGTGACGATCGCGATCGTGGTGCTGCTGGCCGTGCTGGTCGTCTCCTACCGCCAGGTGATCGAGGCCTTCCCCGGCGGCGGCGGCGCCTACGCGGTCGCCGGCCGGCACCTGGGGCGGCAGGCCAGCCTGATCGCCGCCGCCTCCCTGATCGTCGATTACATCCTGAACGCCGCCGTGGGGGTGTCCGCCGGGGTCGCGGCGCTCTGGTCGGCGTTCCCCGACCTGTACGGGGCCCGGGTCTGGCTCTGCCTGGCCGTGCTCGCCCTGATCACCGCGGTCAACCTGTGGGGCGTGGCCGAGTCCGCGCGGGTGTTCATCGTGCCCACGGTCGCGTTCATCATCGCCATGGCGATCGTGATCGTGGGCGGGCTGATCCGGTCTCATCCGGTCGTCTCGCTCAACGGCGTGCTGCCCAAGGCCACTGAGGCGGTCGGCGTCCTGCTGCTGCTCAAGGCGTTCGCCTCCGGCTGCTCGGCGCTGACCGGGGTGGAGGCGATCGCCAACGCCGTGCCCGAGTTCCGCAAGCCCCGGGCCCGGCGCGCGCAGCACACCGAAATGTGGCTGGGGATCCTGCTCGGCCTCATGCTGATCGGCATCTCGGTGCTGATCCGCAAATTCCACCTGGCCCCCTCGGCGACCGAGACCACCCTGGCCCAGCTGGCCGCCGCGGCCGTAGGAAAGAACATCATCTTCTACGCCATCCAGCTGATCACCACGGTGCTGCTGGCCCTGGCCGCCAACACCTCGTTCGGCGGCCTGCCGGTCCTCGCCTCCCTGCTGGCCCGGGACAACTTCCTGCCCCACCTGTTCCGGCTGCGCGCCGACCGGCAGGTGCACCGGTACGGCGTCGTCGTGCTGGCGGTGGTGGCCGCGGTCTTGCTGGTCGTGGCCCGGGGCGACACCCAGGCGCTGATCCCGGTGTTCGCGATCGGGGTCTTCGTCGGGTTCACGCTGTCCCAGGTCGGCATGGTCCGGCACTGGCTCGAGCAGCGCGGCGACGGCTGGCTGGGCCGGGCGTTCATCAACGGCCTGGGCGCGGTGCTGACCAGTGCCGCGCTAGCCATCGAGCTGATCAGCAAGTTCACCGAGGGCGCCTGGCTGGTCGTCATCGTTGTCCCGCTGCTGGTGCTGATGTTCGACCGGATCCACCGTCTCTACGACCGGATCGGGGTCCTGCTCCAGCTGGGCCGGCGCCCCCCGCCGCCGCGGCGGATGAGCTCGCTCGTGGTGATCCCGGTGGGCGGGATGTCCCGGCTGACGGCGGAGGCGGTCTCGGCCGGGCTGTCGATCGGCGACGAGGTCATCGCGGTCACGGTCTGCTATGCCGACCCGGAGGACGAGCAGGTGGACGCGAATTTCCGGGAGGAATGGGAGGCCTGGCACCCGAACGTGCCACTGGTCACGCTGCGCTCGCCGCGCCGCGCGCTCGGCCCGCCGGTGGTGAAGTACCTGCGCCAGATCGAGGACGAGGACCGCTACCACCGGCTGGTCGTGCTGATCCCCGAGGTGCAGCCGCGCCACTGGTGGCAGGCGATCCTGCACAACCAGCGCGGCTTCGTGCTGCAGCAGGCCATCCAGCGGGGCACGGCCAACGTGGTGATCTGCCGGCTGCGCTACCAGCTGGCGACGATGGCGCAGGAGCCGCAGGGGGAACCCGAGGCACGGCCCTGAGGCGCCCGGGCCCGGTTCAGGACTGCTCGCGCCAGAGCCTGACCGTGGCGACGGCCAGCGCGGCCAGCGCCGGGACGAAGAACAGGCCGGTGTGCGTGATCGTGCCCGCGATGCCGGCCACCAGCACCGCCAGGCCCGCCACCGCGGCCCAGGTGTTCACCCGGGCGGGGCCGAAGTACGCGACCGCCGTGAGCAGCGCGGGCGCGATCGCCAGCAGCAGCGAGGCCCAGGTCGCGGGGATCGGGTCGGCGCTCACCAGGGCCGAGATCGTGATCAGCTGGGCCGCGCCGGCCAGCAGGAACGCGGCCCGGCACCAGAGCAGGCTCGGCGGCGCGGCGGGGATGGCGGAGACCGGGCCGGCGCGGCCGGAGGCCACGGCGACGGGGCTGGTGGTGCTGCCAGATGCGGCGGCGACGGGGCTGGTGCCGGCGGATGCGTTCTCGGCGGTCATGGATGACTCCAGACGACAAGTCGGACAATTCTCCAAAACTCGCCGACCAGTCTTCCCGGCTCACCTAATGGGGATGCTAGACCAGCCCGGGCCCGCGGCCAAGGGCGCCGGACGCGCATCACGCGGAGAACCGGCGCCGCCTGGCCCGGGCCCGGGGAAAGCCGGAGGCACGTCCGCACGCGACCCGGCTGGCCCGGGCCCGGGAAAGCCGGAGGCCACTTCCGCACGCGACCCGGTGGCCCGGGCCCGGGAAAGCCGGAGGCCACTTCCGCACGCGACCCGGCGGCCCGGTGCCGCCCAGCCCGGGGGAGGAGGGTAGCCGGTGACCGCCGCGCCGGCTTACTGTCGAGGTGTGATTGCCGCCGCCGCACTGGCCGGGGTCTGCCTGTTCATCGCCGCCGGGCTGGCCTGGACGGCGCGCCTGGTGCATGTCGGCAACCTGGACGCGCTGGCGCTGGCGGAGAAGACCGCCACACCGTGGCCGGTCTCCGCGCTCGACTGGCCGGAGCTTCGGGTACGCGAGGTCGCCCCGCAGGACCTGCCCGGCGAGCGGTCCCTGATCCTGCTGCTCGTCGAGTGGCCCGCCCGGGGCGAGCAGGCGACCCTGCTCGTCGACCTCGGCCGCGCTGGATCGCGGCCCCTGCCGCTGCTCTCGCAGTGGTGCGCCACCCGGGCCTCGGTCTCCCCGGCCCGGTTGGCCGGCGGCGAACTCGAGCTTCGCCGTCGGCAGAGCCTGGAGCGGGTCCGCGGGCTTCTGGTCGCCGAAGACACCATGCCGGCCCGGCTCGCCGCGCCGCGGCCCGGTCGCGAGGGCATCGCCAGGCGGCTGGCGGGCGGCCAGCGGAGGTGAGATGTCCGTCCTGATCGGGGCCTTGCTCGCGTTCGCGGGCGGGGTCGCCGCCCTGGCCGGGCTGACCGCGATGCACGGTGCGCGCCGGCTGCGCCGCAGCGGGGTGTCGGCCTGGGCGATGGTCCTGCCGTCGCCGGGACCGGCCGGAGAGGACTCAGACCAGACCATGCTCCAGTACACGCTCCAGGACGGGCGGGTGCTCGAGCGGATCTGCCCCGGGCCAGCCCGGTCAGGCTACGGCGAGAAGGTGCTGGTCTGGTATGACCCCGTGGATCCGCAGGACATCCTGATCTACGGCCGGGACGGGCGGTTCGCGAACCGGGCATTCCTGGCCGTCGGGGTGCTCTTCATCGCCCTGGGAATCTGGATCGCCGCGCTCGGCCACTGACCGGCCGGGCGGGCCTGGCCTAGAACCACTCGGCCTTGAACAGGGCCATGGTGCCACCGCCCGCTCCGGGCCCGTGCGCCGCGGGGCGGTGCCAGAATAGGTAGCGCGAGGCTGTCGAGGTCACTCAGCGGGCGACGGCCACTGACGGCGACGGGACTGACGAGGGCATGAGCGAAGCCGCGGCGGTACCGGATTCGGTCGAAGGCGTGGTCGAGGCGGCCGGCCACTTCCGCGTCTACCTGGGCGCCGCCGCGGGCGTAGGCAAGACCTACGCGATGCTCAACGAGGGCCACCGGCGGCAGGCCCGCGGGTCCGGCGTGGTCGTCGGGTTCGTCGAGTCTCACGGGCGCCAGCTCACCGAGAAGCTGGTCGAGGGGCTGGAGGTCGTCCCGCGCCAGGTGGTCGACTACCGGGGCAGCCGTCTCGAGGAGATGGACCTGGACGCCGTGCTGCGCAGGCACCCGAAGATCGCCCTGATCGACGAGCTCGCGCACACGAACGTGCCCGGGTCCGGCCGGGCGCACCCGATGGCAGCAGCTCAGCAGCGGCGGCTCCAACGTGATGCGGATCATCCGGGAGGCCGGCGCGTTCGGCATCGACGTTCATGTCATCGCCCGGCGCGAGCTGCCCGCCGCGGCGCCGTCCGAGGCCACAGCGGCGTCCGAGACCATCGCCGGTGACTGAGGTCCGGGCGCGGAGCGGCCGATAGGCCAGGCACCTCACCCGGTCCGGACGCCTGGCCGGCCACCCGGCGCCTCACTAGTCCCGAGACGCCCCACCTGTCCCGGGCGCCTCAGCCGGTCCAGTCGGCCAGGGTGGCCAGCTTCTTCAGCCGGGCCACGATGTCCTCGTGGACGTCGTCCGGCGGCTGGGCCCCGTCCACGGCGAACATCCACTCCCGGCCCGCGTAGTACTCCAGCAGCGGCACGGTGTTCTCCTGGTACACCTGCAGCCGGTGCTCGATGACGGCCTCGGTGTCGTCCGAGCCCCGGCCCCGGCTCAGCAGCCGGCGCACCAGTTGCTCGCGCGGCACGTCGAGGTGCACCGCCGCCTGGACCTCGGCCCCGAGGGCCTGGACCACCCGGAACGCCGCCTTGGCCTGCTCGACCGTGCGGGGGAACCCGTCCAGGACGTAGCCGCCGGCCCCGGCGGCCGCGACGACCGGCTTGCGCAGCATGTCCATGACCACGCCGTCCGGGACCAGGTCACCGTTATCGACGTAGGACTTGATCCTCTGCCCGATGGCCGTCTGCTCCCTGACGTGTCGGCGCAGCAGGTCACCGCTGCTGATGTGGGCGATGCCGAAACGCTCGGCCAGCCGTGTCGCCTGGGTCCCCTTGCCCGCCCCGGGCGCTCCGATCAGCAGCAGGCGCATCGGCTCAGCCCAGCGCCGCCGGCGCCGGGAAGCCCGGGCCGCACGTTCCGAGCGAGGTCATGGCGAGATGGTGCCCTAATCCGCCCAGTTCAGCAACTACGCCGGCCGGGATCGGATGGGGCCGGGAGCTTCGGGGTAGCCGGCCGGATCGGGATGGGGGCGGGCATCGGGACCGGCTTCGGGAGGGATCGGGATGGCCCAGGGTCGGCTCCGGGATCGGGCTGGAACCGGTAGCCCATCCCCGGCTCGGTGATCAGCCAGCGCGGCTGGCCCGGGTCGGGCTCGAGCTTGCGGCGCAACTGGGCCATGTACAGCCGGAGGTTGCCGGTCGCGTCGGCGTATCCCGGCCCCCACACCTCCTTGAGCAGGTACTGCTGGCCGAGCAGCTTGCCCGGATGGCGGA
This sequence comes from uncultured Actinomycetota bacterium, assembly GCA_963749145.1. Taxonomy (GTDB): domain Bacteria; phylum Actinomycetota; class Actinomycetes; order Streptosporangiales; family Streptosporangiaceae; genus JASHPR01. The sequence continues at coordinate 104,236 of CAVVLN010000002.1, forward strand.
GCAGCACCTCGAGCAGGTGCCACTCGGTCGGGGTCAGCCTGATGTCCTTCCCGTCCCCGTCCCGCGGAATGACCCGCTTGGCGGCGAGGTCGACGGTCAGCTCCCCGATCCGGAACTGCGGCTCGTCGCCATCCCCGATCGCGCGTCGGCTCACTGCGCGCATCCGGGCCAGCAGTTCATCCATGCCGAACGGCTTGGTGACGTAGTCGTCGGCGCCGGCGTCGAGGGCCTCCACCTTGTCCGTGCTGTCGGCGCGGCCCGACAGCACGATGATGGGCGCGACCGTCCAGCCGCGCAGTCCCTGGATCACCTCCACGCCGTCCAGGTCCGGCAGCCCGAGATCCAGGATGACCAGGTCGGGCGGATGCCGGGCGGCTTCGGTCAGCGCCTCGGTCCCGGTGGCCGCGGTCCGCACGTCGTACTCGCGAACCCGAAGGTTGATCCGCAGCGCCCGCAGGATCTGGGGCTCGTCATCCACGACGAGGATGGTCTTCACCCGATCACAGTGCCACGGCTAGCCGCCGTCGCGCGCGCCCCCGGCCGCGGCGGCCGAGGGAATTTCCGCGGGCGCGCGGCGGCCCGGCCCGCCATCGTGATCCGGCGGGCCGGGCGCCGCGGGCAGCGACAGCGCCATGGTCAGCCCGCCGCCGGGGGTCTCCTCCGGTTCCAGGGTGCCGCCCATCGCCTCGGTCAGGCCCCGGGACAGCGCCAGGCCCAGGCCGACGCCGGTGGTGTTGTCGGTGTCGCCGAGCCGCTGGAACGGCACGAAGACCCGGTCCCAGTCGGCCTCGGGTATCCCCGGCCCGCGGTCCACGATGCGCAGTTCCACCCGGTCCGCCAGCGCGCTCGCGGTCAGCAGCGGCGGTGACCCGGCAGGCGAGTACCGCAGCGCGTTGGCGGTCACGTTGGCGATGACCCGTTCCAGGATCGCCGGGTCGACCCGGACCTCGGGCAGGCTGTCCGGCATCTCCACGATGACCTCCCGGGCCGCGGGCCCGAGGTCGTCGAGCGACCGGGAGACGATCTCCTCCAGGTCGGCCGGCCGGGGGAAGACCGAGAGTGCGCCCGCCTGCAGCCTGCTCATGTCCAGCAGGTTGTCGACCAGGTGGGCGAGCCGGTCCAGGGACTCGTCGGCGGTGGCGAGCAGTTCCTCGCGGTCTTCCTTGGTCCAGTGCACGTCGCGGGACCGCAGACTGGTCACCGCAGCCTTGGCCGACGCGAGCGGCGTGCGCAGGTCGTGGCTGACCGCCGCGAGCAGCGCGGTGCGCATCCGGTCGGCCTCGGCGATCGGCCGAGCCGCCTCGGCCTCGGCGGCCAGCCGCTGCTGCTCGAGCGCGGCGGCGGCGTACGCGGCGAACGCGCCGAGGACGCGGCGGTCGCTCGCGGGCAGGGGACGGCCGCGCAGCCCGAGGCAGAGGCTGTCGGTGACCGGAACGTCCACGTCGGCATCCTCGGGCCGGGCCAGCGCCGGCCCGCCCGAGGTTGCAACCGGGGACCAGCCGGTGACCGGGCCGCGCGGCCCGGCCGGGCCCGGCTCGCGCTCCAGCAGCGTGACCGACTCCATGCCGAACGCCTCGCGCACCCGGTCCAGCACCGCGGCCAGCGCCTGCTGGCCGCGCAGCACGCTGCCCGCCGCGGTGACCAGCATCTCGGACTCGGCGCTGGCCCGGGCCGCCTGTTTGCTGCGCCGGGCCGCGCCGTCGACCACCGAGCTGACCACCAGCCCGACCACCACGAAGATGCCGAGCGCCAGCGCGTTATTGGCCTGCGAAATCGTGAACTGGTGGATCGGCGGAGTGAAGTAATAGTTGAGCAGCAGCGAGCCCGCGATCGCCTCGAGCACCGCGGGCACGAACCCGCCGACTAGGGCCACGGCGATGACCGCGACCAGGAACAACAGGACGTCACTGGTCAGGTTGATGCTGCTGCGGAAGCTGGTCAGCACCAGCGTGAGCAGCGGCGCCAGCACCACCGCCAGCGCGTAGCCGGCCAGCCTGCGCCGCAGCGGGAGCCCGCCGCGGGCCCGCGGCAGCCCCCGGCCACGGCCCATCTGCCCGTGCGTCACCATGTGCACGTCGATGTCGCCGGATCCGCGGATCGTGCGGTTGCTGACCCCGGGCCCGGTGAGCAGCGCGGACAGCCAGTTGCGGCGGCTGACGCCGAGCACGAGCTGGGTTGCGTTCTCGGCCCGGGCAAAGGTCAGCAGGGTTTCGGACACGTTGTCGCCGACGACCTGGTGATACGTGCCGCCCAGGGACTCGACCAGGCGCCGTTGCGCGGCCAGGCTGGCGGGGTTCGCGCCGGTCAGGCCGTCCGACTTGGTGATGTGGACCGCGAGCAGGTCGCCGCCGGACGAGCGCGCGGCGATCCGGGCGGCCCGCCGGATCAGCGTGTCCCCCTCGGGCCCGCCGGTGAGCGCGACCACCACCCGCTCCCGGGCCTCCCAGGTCCCGTGGATGTCGTGCGCCGCGCGGTACCGCTGCAGGCCCTCGTCGACCTTGTCGGCCAGCCAGAGCAGCGCGAGCTCGCGCAGCGCGGCCAGGTTCCCGGCCCGGAAGTAGTGGGTCAGCGCCGCGTCGATCTTCTCGGCCGGGTAGATGTTGCCGTGGGCCATCCGGCGGCGCAGCGCCTCGGGCGTCATGTCGACCAGCTCGACCTGGTCGGCCGCGCGCACGATCGCGTCGGGCACGGTCTCCCGCTGCGGCACGCCAGTGATCTTCTCGACCACGTCGTTCAGCGAGGCGAGGTGCTGGATGTTGACGTTCGAGATGACGTCGATGCCGGCCTCGAGCAGTTCCTCGACGTCCTGCCAGCGCTTCTCGTTGCGCGATCCGGGCACGTTGGTGTGGGCGAACTCGTCCACCAGCGCCACCTCGGGCTGGCGGGCGAGCACGGCGTCGACGTCCATCTCCTCGAACGAGGCGCTCCGGTAGGACATGTGCTTGCGCGGTATCGCCTCCAGCCCCTCGATCAGGGCCGCGGTGTGCGGGCGCCCGTGCGTCTCCACGAATGCCACGACCACGTCGGTGCCGCGCTCGGCGCGCCGGTGACCCTCGCCGAGCATGGCGAACGTCTTGCCCACCCCGGCCGCCGAACCGAGATAGATCCTCAGCTGCCCGCGGTCCCGGGGTGCCTGGTGGCCCTGGTGAGCCGGCTGGGGCTGCGTACCCGTGTCGTTCATCGCCTTATTGTCAGCATCCGTGCTTTACCTGGGAATACCCCCGTCTGTCTCGACGATAGGCCACGCCGGGAAATCACGGCTGGTAGCGGTATCCCATGCCGGGCTCGGTCAGCAGGTGGCGGGGCCGGTGCGGATCGTCCTCCAGCTTGCGGCGCAGCCCGGCCATGTGGAACCGCAGGTAGTGGGTGCTGCGCTCGAACCCGGGGCCCCAGACCTCGCCGAGTATCCGGTCCGAGCCGACCAGCTGCCCGGGGGCGCCCAGCAGGATCTCCAGCAGCCGCCACTCGGTGGGCGTGAGGTGCAGGTCCTCCGGGGCGGCTGACCCGTCCGGGGCGATCGTGTGCGCCGCGAGGTCGATCTCGTGCCGGCCGATGCGGTACGTGGTGGCGCGCGGATCCGAGTCGCCACGGCGCAGGGCGGCCCGCAGCCGGGCGAGCAATTCCTCCATGTCGAAGGGCTTGGTGACGTAGTCGTCGGCACCCGCGTCCAGCGCCCCGATCTTGTCGCCGGAGCCGGCCCGGCCCGACAGCACGATCACCGGGGCCGCCGACCACCCGCGCAGCTCGCGGATCACCTGGCCGCCGTCGAGATCGGGCAGGCCCAGGTCGAGCAGGACCAGGTCGGGCGGCCGTCGCCTGGCCTCGGCCAGGGCCTCGCGGCCCGCGGTCGCGGTCGCGACATCAAAGCCGCGGGCGCGCAAATTGATCCGCAGCGCCCGGAGCAGGGCGGGCTCGTCCTCGACGATCAGCACCCGCGGGGCCGCGGCCGCTTCGCGGCGCGCGGGCGGACTACCCGTCCGCCCGCGCGCCTCATTCATGCCTGTCGCCTCGTTTGCCTGAGTCACCTGGCGGCCTGAATGTGCCGGTGCCTTACGGCATCGGGTACTTCTGGTCGAGCGCGATGTTCAGGTTGAGCACGTCCACCCGCGGCTCGCCCAGGAAGCCCAGGGTCCGGCCCTGGGTGTACTGGCGGACCAGCGCCATGACCGCGGCCGGGCTGACATGCCGGGCGGCCGCGACGCGGTCCACCTGGATGGCGGCGTTGGCCGGCGAGATGTCCGGGTCCAGGCCGGAACCGGACGCCATGACCGCGTCGGCCGGGATCTGCGAGATGCTGACGTGGTCGAACTTCGCGATCGCCTCCTGCTGCTGCTTCACGAACTGGTTCAGGGCCGGGTTGTTCGGGCCGAGGTTCGACGCGCTGGAGTACAGCGGGTTGCAGCCGTAATTATTCGGCCCCGTGCCCGTAACCTCATACGTGCCGTTCTTCTCCTGGACCAGAGACCAGCCAACGATCGCGTATGACGGGCGGGGCTGGAAGTATTGCGGCAGCGGGTTGCCCTTGGCGTCCACGAACTCCTGGCAGAGCAGGCTGGAGCCGACCACGCGGCCGTGGAAGGTCACCATCGACCCGTTGGCCTGCTTGTTGAACGCCGCCTGCGCGACCCCCCACATGAACACCGGGTAGATGATCCCGGTGATCACGGTGAAGATCAGGAGCAGTCGCAGGGCCGCGATGTGCTGCCGGACAATGTTGGGAAGGCGGTTCATATGCCGATCACCTAAACCCTGGGATGTTCATGATGATGAGGTCGATGAGCTTGATGAAGATGAACGGGATGATCAGCCCGCCGATGCCGTAGATCCACAGGTTCCTGCGGAGCATGGACTGGGCCGAGGAGGGCCGGTACCGCACGCCGCGCAGCGCCAGCGGGATCAGCGCGACGATGATCAGCGCGTTGAAGATGATCGCCGACGTGATCGCCGACTGCGGGCTGTGCAGGTGTAGGATGTTAAGCTTTTGCAGGCCGGGGAACGCGACCGAGAACATGGCCGGCAGCATCGCGAAGTACTTGGCCACGTCGTTGGTGATGGAGAACGTGGTCAGCGCGCCGCGGGTGATCAGCAACTGCTTGCCGATCTCCACGATCTGGATCAGCTTGGTCGGGTTGGAGTCCAGGTCCACCATGTTCCCGGCCTCCTTGGCGGCCGAGGTCCCGGTGTTCATGGCCACGCCGACGTCCGCCTGCGCGAGCGCCGGGGCGTCGTTGGTGCCGTCCCCGGTCATCGCGACCAGCTTGCCGCCCTCCTGCTCCTTCTTGATCAGCGCCATCTTGTCTTCGGGTGTCGCCTCGGCCAGGAAGTCGTCCACGCCGGACTCGTCCGCGATCGCCTTGGCGGTCAGCGGGTTGTCGCCGGTGATCATGACGGTCTTGATGCCCATCTTGCGCATCTCGGCGAACCGCTCGGCGATGCCCTCCTTGACGATGTCCTTGAGGTAGATCACACCGAGGGCACTTGCGGTCCCGTCGGTCTTCTCGGCGACCACCAGCGGCGTGCCGCCGACCCCGGAGATGCTGTCCACGGTCTGCCCGAGCCCGGCCGGCGGGGTGCCGCCGTTGTCGCGGATCCACTGCGAGACCGACGCCGCGGCGCCCTTGCGGACCTGGCGTCCGTCGGCCAGGTCGATGCCGCTCATCCGGGTCTGCGCGGTGAACTCCACGAACTCCGCGCCCTGCAGTTCGCCCTCATGCCGCTCGCGCAGGCCGTACTTCTCCTTCGCGAGCACCACGATCGAGCGCCCCTCGGGCGTGTAGTCGGCCATCGACGAGAGCTGCGAGGCATCGGCCAGATGCTCGGCGGTGACGCCGTCCACCGGGATGAACTCGGTGGCCTGGCGGTTGCCGATGGTGATCGTGCCCGTCTTGTCCAGCAGCAGCGTGTTCACGTCGCCCGCGGCCTCCACCGCCCGGCCGGACATGGCCAGCACGTTGCGCTGCACCAGCCGGTCCATGCCCGCGATGCCGATCGCCGACAGCAGCGCGCCGATCGTGGTGGGGATCAGCGCGACCAGCAGCGCCACCAGGATCACCAGGGTCTGCCCCGCGCCGAAGTGGGATGCCATCGGCTGCAGTGTGATCACGGCCAGCATGAAGATGATCGTCAGCGAGGCCAGCAGGATGTTCAGCGCGATCTCGTTCGGCGTCTTCTGCCGGCTCGCCCCCTCGACCAGGGCGATCATCCGGTCGATGAACGTCTCGCCCGGCTTGGAGGTGATCTGCACCACGATCCGGTCCGACAGCACCCGCGTGCCGCCGGTGACCGCCGACCGGTCGCCGCCGGACTCGCGGATCACCGGAGCCGACTCGCCGGTGATGGCCGACTCGTCGACCGAGGCGATGCCCTCGACCACGTCGCCGTCGCCGGGGATGATCTCCCCGGCCTCGACCACGACGTGATCGCCGAGCTGGAGGCCGGTGCCGGGCACCGGCTCCTCGCGAGTGTTCTTCTGTCCCGGCTGCCATCCGATCAGCCGCCGGGCCACGGTCTCCCGCTTGGTCCGCCGCAGCGTCTCGGCCTGCGCCTTGCCCCGGCCCTCGGCCACGGCCTCGGCCAGGTTGGCGAAGACCACCGTCAGCCATAGGAAGACCACGATCGTCCAGTTGAAGGCCGGCTCTGTGTCCTTGAAGATCGCGGTGTACAAGGTGAGCAGCGCGCCGACCTCGACCACGAACATGACCGGGTTCTTGATCTGGACCCGCGGGTCCAGCTTCTTGAACGCGTCGGGTGTCGCCTTCAAGAGCATCTTGGGGTCGAGCAGGCCACCGCTGACCCGGCCCTCAGTCGCCGCCGAACTGCCCCTGGCCTCCGGCGCCTGGGGCGAGCTGGGTGTCGTTGTGATAGCCATCTCAGTGCAGTCCTTCTGCGAACGGGCCCAGGGCGAGGGCGGGGAAGTAGGTCAGGCCGACCAGGACCAGGACCACGCCGACGACCATGCCGGTGAACAGCGGTGTCCGGGTATCCAGCGTGCCGGCGCTCGCCGGCACCGGTGTCTGTCTGGCCAGGGACCCGGCCAGGCCGAGCGCGAAGATCTCCGGCATGAACCGGCCGAACAGCATCACGAAGCCGCCGAGGACCTGGTACCAGGCCTGGCCCGAGCTCAGGCCGGCGAACGCGGATCCGTTGTTGTTGGCCATCGAGGCGAACGCGTACACGACCTCGGTCAGGCCGTGTGGCCCCGGATTGAAGATGGCCCTTTGCCCGATAGGTGTGCCGATGGACAGCCCGGCCGCGGTGAGGATGATCACCGGTAGCGTCAGGAAGTACAGCGCGGCGTACTTCATCTCGGTGGGCCGGATCTTCTTGCCGATGTACTCCGGCGTGCGGCCGACCATCAGCCCGGCCACGAACACGGTCACGACGGCCAGGATCAGGATGCCGTACATGCCGGCCCCGATACCGCCGGGCGCGATCTCGCCGAGCGCGATATCGAACAGCGCGATGCCGCCGCCGAACGGGGTCAGCGAATCATGGAAGCAGTTCACCGCCCCGGTGGACGTCACCGTCGTGGACGCCGCGAACAACGAGCAGCCGGGTGTGCCGAATCTCACCTCCGTGCCCTCCGCGGCGTGGCCCGCCAGCATGGTGGCGGTGCCGCCGGTCCCGGTGTGCGACTCGAAGAGGCTGATCCCGCCGACCGCCAATGCCCAGATGATCACCATGACCGCGACCAGGGCGTAGCCCTGCCGGTTGTCCTTGACCATCCGGCCGAACGCCCGCGGCGTGGCGAACGGGATCAGCAGCAGGGCGAAGATCTCGAACCAGTTCGTGAGCGGGTTGGGATTCTCGAACGGGTGAGCGGAGTTCGTGTTGAACCAGCCGCCGCCGTTGTTCCCCATGTCCTTGATCCACTCCGACGAGCCCACCGGGCCGCCGACGATCGTCTGGTGCGCGCCGGACAGGGTGGTGACCGTGTGGTAGGCGTTGAAGTTCTCGATCGCGCCGCCTGCGATCAGGATCAGCCCGCCGACGATCGACAGCGGGATCAGCAGCCGGATCACGGCGCGGGTCACGTCCACCCAGAAGTTGCCCAGTTTGTCGGTCTTGGACCGGACGAAGCCCCGGATCATCGCGATCGCCACCACCAGGCCGACCGCGGCCGACATGAACTGCTGCACCACGAGCCCGCTCATCTGCGTGATGTAGCCCATGGTCGCTTCGCCGGCGTAGTTCTGCCAGTTCGTGTTGGTGACGAAGGAGTCGGCGGTGTTCCAGGCCGTGTCCGGGGTGACGGCGGGAAGGCCCTGGGTGTAGGGGAGATACTGCTGCAGCCGCTGCATCCCGTACAGGAACAGCACGGCCACGAAGGAGAACGCCAGGATGCTCCGCAGGTAGGTGGACCACTTCTGGTCCGCGTTCCGGTCGACGCCCATCAGCTTGTAGATGGCGCGCTCGATCTTCCAGTCCTTGTCGGTGGTGAAGATGTGCGCGATGTAGTTGCCGAGCGGCACGTAGCACGCGGCCAGGGCCGCGACCAGCAGGGCGAACTGGAGCCAGCCCGCGGTTGTGCTACTCATCAGAACCTCTCAGGCAAGACGAGGGCCACGAACAGGTAGATGGTCAGCAAGACCCCACCGATCAGGCCGATCCAGTTCTCAACGCTCAAAGTGCTCGACCCCCTTGACCAGCAGCCACAGCACGCCGAAGGCGACGATCGTCAGGGCGATGAAGAGCAGGTCCTGCATGGAACCCTCCTAGGCATACGCGCGGAACCATGACAGTGAACCGCGCTGAACAGGCAAAGGGCCGCGCCCAAGCGCGACCCATGCGAGCCGGGGATGATCCCTAACAAGATCCATGCGGGGCGCGGCGGGCCAGCCGGCGAAGCGCGGCGGGGTGTGGTGGCGGCGAGCGCAGGCGGGGCTGAGCGGGGCGCGGAGGGGCCCCAGAAGCCACCCCGGCGGCCAGGTCTTGTCGCGCGTGCGGGCCGGTGGAGACGGGATGTGTGCAGCGGCCTGCGGCGGTGCCGGGTGGCACCGCCGCAGGGCCACGGCGGCTACTTTTCGTTCACGACGAGGGCGTTCCAGGTGACCGGCCCGACGATGCCGTCCGGCCGCAGGTGGTACCTCTTCTGGAACAGCTTGACGGCCCACTCGGTCATCTGGCCGAACGCGCCGTCCACCGTCACGAACTTGTACCCGTAGATGTAGTGAAGCTCGAACTGCACCGCCGTCACGGCCGGGCCCTGCCAGCCTTTCCATACGGTGACGATCAGCTTCTCCCAGGTCTTCGCGCGCACGACGCCGCTGGGGTAGATGTGGTTCTTCAGCTGGAAGAACTTGACCGCGCGCTCGGTCGCCTTGCCGAAGTAGGCGTCCACATTGACGTAGATGCCGTGCTGGTCGAGCAGGAGCTGGATCTTGCCGACCCGTGCGCCGTGGTCTCCCTTGCGGACGACCGGCCATATGAGCGCGGGCGGCATGTCGGCGACCGCCGTGGTACCGCGCACCGAGGTCGCCGCGTTGGCGGCCCCCGCTGATACGCCGATTGCCATTGTGGCGATCATTCCGGTGGTTAGCACGCCGACGGCGATCCGGCGCAAGGTATTTCGCATGCGTCCCCCTTTGGGTAAGTTGCCAATGACCCCACCTAATGGTTCCCCAAGGGGCCATGAAAGTAACTCGAAAAGAGACGTTATTTGTATTCAAGCGTCGGGTCAAGCCCCAGGTCAGCGTGGTCGGCCGGGCATTAATAATGACGCTCAGCCTGAAATGGGCTAAGCCTTTACAGGACGGCCTGCAGGGCCTCGATGCCTACATCCGGCCTTTTCTCGTTACAGGTCGGACAGCGCGGTCCGCGGCCGGGGATATTGAGCCAGTACCCGTCAACGGCCGGCCAGCTGGCCCGTATCGCGGAGACCAGTTGCTGGCTGGCGACCACCGCGCCGGGCGGGTTGGTCGACAGCCCGGCCAGCACGGTGACGCCCGGGTGCGCGGCGCGGGCCTGCCCGGCCGCCTCCCGGACGAAGGTCGCGTAGGTGGTGCTGTCCCGTTCCAGGCTCTGGGCCTGCAGTTCGATCACGTCCGCGACCTTCGCGAGCTTGGCGGCCAGCTGCAGGTCGAGGAACAGCTGCCACCTCGGCGTGGTCCGGCCGGGGGCCAGGACCGTGGTGAGGTTCAGCGCCGGGGCCACGATCAGCTTCAGGCCGCGGGCATGAGCGAGGCCGGCCGCCCGCGCGGCGGCCTGCGCCGGGTCGCGCTGCTCGGCGGCGGGCGTGAACGACCAGGCCTCAGGGTCGTAGAGCACGGCGCGGGTGCCGGCCGGCAGCCTGCCCGCGCTGAGTGTACGGTCCATCTCGGTAACCGACGGGAACGTGACGACGGGCGTCGCGTCCGCTCCGGGGAGCGGTTCCTGGCCCGGCTGCAAGATCTCGTAGATCCGCGAGCCGTCCAGCCCGGCCCGGACCGCCGGGTTGCCCAGGATCACCCCGAGCGCGCCCCGGGTGAGCAGCCAGGTGACCCGGCCGCGGGGGAGCGTGATCGCGCCCGGCGAGGACCGGGCGGGCGAGCCCTGGCTCATGCAGCCGGCCAGCACGCCGAGCGCCACGGCCAGGACGGCCATCCGCGCGGCGGCCCAGGCGGCCGCCCGGGCCGGGCGGGTGGCGTAGCGAGCGGGGACATCTGCGGTCATGAACCTAGCTGGACGTTGGCGGCCATGCCGGTCGGCGGCGGGTACTGCTGATGGTCTAGCACGGTCACCACGGCCTGGTAACTCAGGCCCTGCGACGTGCTCACCGGCGTGTCCAGCAGGGCCTGGACCCGGCCGGGTACGGCGGTGATGCTGGCCGCGGGCACGCCGATCGTGACGACCTGACCAGGCCTGATGTCCGCCACCGCCCCCTCGGGAACCAGCACGGTCACCTGCCAGGTGCCGGAGGTGCGCAGCGCGATGACCGGCAGCGCGGCCCCGTCCGAACCGCTGGCCGCGTCGTTGGCCTGCGGTCCCTCGGGGAGCAGCGAGAACAGTGGCTGCTGCGCGGCCGGGGCGCCCTGGGCCTGCGCCGAGTAGTCGCGGATGCCGGAGGAGTCCGCGGTCTCGCCGGGCTGCCCGTTGACCGCGACCACGGTCCCGGCGGTCGGCGCCGCGATCCGGGTGCCGGCGGCGTCCGCCCGGTCGATGGCCAGCGCGGCCTGGTCCCGGGCCAGCTGGGCGCGCGCGGTCGCGATGCCCGCTGTGGCGCCCGCGGCCAGTTCGGCGGTGAGCTCGCTCTTGTCGGCCGAGATCACGGCCCGGTCGGCCGACAGCACGGCGCCCTCGCCCGGGGCGGCCTCGGTGGCGAGCAGCTGTCCCCTCTTGACCCTCTGGCCGATCTGCGCGGTGATCGACGCGAGCTGCCCGGAGCCGGAGAAGTTGAGGTAGACGATGCCGCTGCTGGTCACCGTGCCGGCCAGGGAACTGTTATCGGCGGTGACGATCCGCGGCACGTACCAGGCGGCGGCTACGATGCAGGCTCCGGCGATCAGCGCGGCGCCGATCCGCTGCGGGCGGGAGATGTGCCGGCGTGGCCGCCCCGGGCCCGGCGGTGCCGGCGGGCCGTAACGCTGGTCGGGTATGTAGCCATTCTTCCTTGGGGAAACGTAGTCGGCCGGCGTACGGGTGCCGGTTTGAATCGGGGACGGATTCACCTGAGCCCGCTTTCGACAATCAACTGCCTATTTGTGTGGTGCTAGGAAGCAGACCGAACCAGGGCAATACCGGATACCGGGTGCCGCGCGGAAGGAAACGCGCACTAGGTAATTCCCGGGCTGCCCTGGCCAGTGTTCTTTCTACATGATGATATCTTAGGGCACGATGATGACGTTATGAATCGGCAACCCCGCCGACCACATGAACCATTTCTGGTAGCTTCATTGCAGCCTGCTTTATTGGCGGGAGCAGCGGGGGGATTTGATGGATTTTGCGCTGCTCGCGGTGACCGTCGGCCTGCTCCTCGCGCTGGTCGCCGTGTGCATCCTGCCGGTCTGCGCGGACAGCACGGATGACCGCGGTGACGGCCGGGGGTCTGTGGTCATTCCCCGCTTCGTCCCGACGTCCAGGTTCCGTCCCCGCACCTGGGCCTTCCTCGGCATCGCCGCGGTGCTCGGCCTGATCTTTCTCGGCTGGCAGCGGCCGTCCATCCCCGAGATGTACATCGGCGCGGTGCGCGACGTGGCCGTGGCGATCACCCACGACCCGGCCACCGTCAACGGCTATGTGGCACGGCTGCACCCGGCCACGCTGTACCTCGCGGTCGCCTACATCGTCGGCATCGCCCTGGTCGTCCGCGCGAGCATGGCCCGGCGCCTGGTCATGCTCGCGCACGCGGTGCTGTACGTCGCGATGTCGCTGATCGTCCAGGCGCTCATGATCACTGTCGGGGTCACCACCAACTGGCTGGTCGGGCCGTTCGGGATCGAGGCCACGCTGGCGAACCTGCTCATCGGCGGGCTGGTGGTGATGCGGCTGACCTTCACCAGCTTCGCCCTGCCGCGCGCGACCGTGGTTCCGGTCACCCGGCGCCGCTGGCCGTGGGACAGCATCGTCGCCGGCTGCGCGCTGCTGTCCGCGGTGGCCCTGCTCGTGGTGGGGTACGCGTTCCTCTCCGAGCCGTCCAACCTCACCACCGCGTGGCAGGTGTTCCTGCCGCTGTACGCGGTATGCCTGCTGCTGACGATCATGCTGGTCCCGTTGTGGCTGCTGTGGTGGGCCAGTCACCGGCTGCCCGCGCCCGACCATCGCCGGCCTCGCGTGGACGTGATCATCCCCGCCTACAACGAGGAGGAGAACATCGCGCGGCTGCTGCGCTCGATCGACGTCGCGGCGGAGCGTTACGGCGGCCCGGTCTGGGTCGTGGTCTCGAACGACGGCTCGGTCGACCGCACCGAGCAGATCGCCCAGGCCGAGGTCGCGGCGTTCCGTCACGCCCGCGGCCGGGTGCTGACCGCGCCGAACGGCGGCCAGTCCGCCGCGCTGAACCGCGCGCTCGAGGTCACCAGCGCCGACATCTGCGTCCGCGTCGACGCGGACTGCGTGATGGGCGCGGACGCGCTGGTCTACTCGGTCCCCTGGTTCCGCGACCCGGAGATCGGCATGGTCGGCGCGATGGAGGAGCCACGACCGGACACGGTGACCTGGTTCCACCGGATGCGCACCCTTGAGGCGCTGTTCCAGTTCCGGTTCGCCCGGCTCGGCCAGAGCGTGGTCGACGGCATGGTGGTCATCCCCGGCACGTTCACGGTCTTCCGGCGCGGCCCGGCCGTCGCGGTCGGCGGGTTCCCGGTGCGGATGAACGGCGAGGACACCGACCTGACCATGCAGTTCGGGCGGCAGGGGTACCGCGCCGTGATCGACCCGCGGATCCGCTGCTACGAGGACGTGCCGCGCAGCCCGGGCGAGTTCCTCGAGCAGCGGACCCGGTGGGCCCGGGCGGGTTTCCACGTCTATGCCCGGCATGTCCCGCTGCGCAGCGGCCTGGCCGGCCCGCGGGTCTGGTTCTGGACGGTCCGGCGCGGGTTCGCCTGGTTCTCGCTGCAGGTCGGCCTGGTCGCCCCGGTCTTCATGCTGGAACTCGCGCTGACCCACCCCAGCTACCGGCAGAACATCGCCACGTTCGTGCTGGTGTACTTCGCGGCGGGCGCGGTGCCGGTGCTGATCAGCCTGCCGTTCGCGATCAAGGACCGGCAGTGGCGCAGCCTGCCCTGGATCCCGACCTGGTGCGCCTACGCGTTCCTGCGGCGGCTGGCCACCCTGGAGGCGGCCATCACGCTCCCGGTGCGCCCGCTGCCGGCGCCCGCGCGCGCCCGGTCGGCGCAGCGGGCCCGCCCGGCCATGGCAGGCCGGGGCCGGCGCGGCCGGATGGGAGCGGCCGACGCGCTGGCCGCGCCGGACGGCGACTGAGCCCGCGGCGGGGCGTGACGGTGGGCGGCCAGGGTTCCGCCACGGCAGCCCTCAACCGCGAGCCCAAGCTGAGCCGAGTCCGGGCCCGTTCAGTCCCGGAGCAGGCCGGCCGTCGTGGCAGGAGCGGTGCGTGCTGCCGCCCGTGGCTGTCCTGTGCCGCCCGGCGTGACGGTGCCGGCGGTCAGCGGCAGCCGGATGACGAACTGGCAGCCGGTTCCTGCGTTGGCTACCTCGATCTGCCCGCGGTGCGCCTCGATGATCCCCCGGGCGATGCTGAGGCCGAGCCCCGCGCCGTCGCCGGTCACCGGCGTGCGGGCGGTCTGGCCGCGGAATCCCACGTCGAACACCCGGGGCAGGTGCTCGGCAGGGATCCCGCCGCAGGAGTCAGACACGCTGACGGCGGCCATGCCGGACTCCCGGCCAGCGAGCACCTCGACTACGCCGTCCGCAGGGGTGTGCTGGATCGCGTTGACGACGAGGTTGAGCAGCGCGCGCGCGACCGCGGCGGCGTCCGCCCATACCGGCAGCCCGGAGACTGCCGAGCCGCGCAGCCGTACGCCCTTGGCCCGTGCCAGCGGCTCGGCGCTGGTGAGCGCCTCGCCGATCAGGTCGCCGAGGCCGACGACCTGGCGGGACAGCCGCAGCGCGCCGGCGTGGATGCGGGACAGCTCGAACAGGTCGTCGATCATCAGCGTCAGCCGGTCAGTCTCGGCGCGGATCTGCCTGTGATATCTGCTGACCGTCTGCCAGTCGGTGACGACCCCGTCCTCGAGTGCCTCGGCCATGGCGCGCAGGCCCGCCAGCGGCGTCCGCAGGTCATGGCTGACCCACGCGACAAGCTCCCGGCGGCTGACCTCTAGCGCGCGCTCACGATCGCGGGCTTTTGCTAAAAGGCCATGCGCCGCCTCCAGCTCCGCGGACAGGCCCGCCAGCTCAGCCGGGAGAACGGCCGCGGGCGGGCAGTACGCGCCGCCTCTGCCCACGTCCTGGACAGCGCCCAGCATCAGACGGCTCGCCGCCGACACCCGCCGGCCGAGGAGCACGGCGACGGCGAAGCCCGCGATCCCGGCGATGGCGACCACCGCGAGCACCACATCGAGGTCCTTGCGGGAGATGAACATCTCCATCGAGATGACCGCCACCCCGGCCAGCGCCGCGGCGACGGTCACTGCCGCGACGACCGTCAGGCTGGTTGCGACCGAGCGGGCAGCGAGCAACCGGAGCACAATCATCCCAGCGACGGCGGCCAGCGCGGCGATCGCCGCGACGGTATAGCTGACCGTCCACAGCTCGGCTGCGGTAATCATGCTGCCTCCGGCTCGTACCTGTAGCCCACGCCCCAGACAGTGACGATGCGCTGCGGCCGTGTCTTATCGGCTTCCAGCTTCTCCCGCAGCCTGCGCACGTGCACCGTGACCGTCGAGGTATCGCCGAACGACCAGCTCCATACCTGTTCCAGCAGCTGCTCGCGGGTAAAGGCCTGCCGGGGATGGCGCATCAGGAAAACCAGCAAGTCGTACTCGCGCGAGGTGAGCGCGAGCAGCTGCATGCCGAGGCTGGCCTCGTGCGCCCCCAGGTCGACCGTGAGGTCGCCGTCACCGATTACGCCCTGGGAGGGGGTACCCGGCAGCCCGCCGCCACGGGCGCGGCGCAGCACTGACCTGACCCGCAGCGCCAGCTCCCGCGGGCTGAACGGCTTGGTCATGTAGTCGTCGGCGCCGGTCTCGAAGCCGACGATCTTGTCGGTCTCCTCGCCCAGCGCGGTGAGCATGACCACCGGGATGGGCCAGCGGGCCCGCAGCTGCCTGCACACCTCCAGCCCGCCGGCGCCGGGCAGCATCAGGTCCAGCACCACCAGGTCCGGCGGCTCCTCCTCGATCCGGCGCAACGCCGCCAGCCCGTCATGCACCCGCTCCACCCGGTGGCCGTCACGGATCAGGTACCGTCCGACGACATCAGCCAGCGTCCGATCGTCGTCCACGACCATGATCCGGCCGGGCGGATCCGGGTTGCTCAGCACTCAGGCCCCCGGCAGCCTGCTGCCAATCGCCGCGGTCGTTCGCAGGTCACAGTGGACACGGTAGCCGGATATCTGCGCCCCAGCTCGCGGCCGATGATCCGTCACCGGTTCGTAAGAGATCCCGGCACAACGTCCGCGGCCACGCTGCTGGCCTAGTGGGAGCCGCGCCGCAGCGGCCCAGCGCAGGCACACCACCGCCGGAAGCCCCTCTTCTGCAACCGGTCGCCGCGGAGCTCGCGCCGGGCCGCTTAGCATATGTGCGTTCCCGGGCCCGCCCTGCGGAGGACCCGGGAACGCTGGCCGGTAGCCGGCCTGTTGTTCCTAGGTGTTCACGATCCCGGACGAGGCAGCCCCGGCGGGCAGCGGGGTCGGTGAGGTGGGTAGCTCGGTGAGGTTGCCGCCGTTGACGGCGAACACCGACACAAAATTGTGGCCCGCGCCATCGACCAGCAGGTACTTGCCGTCCGGGGACAGCCGGGCGTCGATATCACCGCCGCCGCCGGCGATCGTAAAGCTGCCGATCAGGGCGAGTGAGCCGTCCGGGTTGATGGCGTAGCTGGAGATGTTGCCCGAGCCGGTGTTGACGGTGAAGAGGTACCGACCGTCGTGGCTGATCTCCACCCAGCACGGCGCGGTCTGGAAGTCAGCGAAGGGCGAGGATCCGATCGAGGTGAGCTGACCCAGGAAGCCGTCTCGGTATGCGGACACGGTGCCGAGCAGGGCGCCGTTGTGCGCGTTGCTGACGAACAGCTGCGAAGGGTTGGCTGGCGAGAACTCGGCACCGAGCTGGCCGAGACCCTGCCCGGTGAAGGGAGAGCCGGGGGCGGCGAACAGGCGGCCGCTGGGCAGGACCACGAAGCTGTCGATCTCTGAGGAGCCGGTGCGGGTGCCGATGAGGCGGTCGCCGGTGGAGTTGAAGAACACGTCGCCCAGGCCGGAGCCATCGGGGACGGTGACCGTCGAGTGCCGGATCCGGATCAGCTTGCCGACGGGATTCAGCCTGAAGCCGGAGTAGCCGCTGCCGCCAGCGCCGGAATTCGCGACGTAGACGAGGCCGGTCCGGGAGACCGCGACGCTTACCGGCTGGATGCCGCCAGATGACACCGGCCCGCGGACAAGCACCGGCACTCCATTCGCGGTGATGCGCAACACCGAGATCTGGTTGCTGCCGGCGTCGACAGCCAGCAGGTACCTGCCGTCGCTGGTTACCTGTATCGCACCCTGAGAGGCCAGCCCAGAACCGAGACCCGCGCCGCCGGCGGCGAACGGTGAACCGGGGATCGGGGTCAGCGAGCCGTCTGCGTGCCGGTCGAACCCGGCGATCGTATTGGCAGTCGCGGTGTTGTCGTTGACGTAGGTATAGCCCACGACTGGTGAGGGAGTGCTGGCGCCGGCAGAGGCGGCCGCGCCGAATAGGCTGATCGTTGCCGCCAGCAGGCTGCCGCCCGCTGCCAGGCAAACGCGCTTGCGCATGTCCTTCTCCTTGGGTCAAGGGGGGGATCTGCTGTGATCCCGGGACCCCGATCCAGTGGACCCCCAAACAAGCCGCATGGACACGGCCAGGCCACGCACGTCACAGAACCGTAAGGCGAGGTTACGGATCCCTTGCGCCCGCCGGGCCCGTCCGCCGTTCTGACTGCCCGGAAGCCAGGGGCGCGAGGCCCTGCACCCTACGAGCAGCCCGTTAGAGTCCTCGCACGCTAGCCGTCCTGGCCGACGCGCCAATGCCGTAGATCGCGCAGGGTCGCTGCTATTGCATGACCAGTACCAGCCGCGCGAGGTGCGGGCGTTCCGCGCTGGGCGCTACCGCAGGGGCGCGAGGCCGCGCACGCCGAGCTCGTCGGCCCGGGCCAGCATCTCGGCCGGGTCCGCGTACACCCGGTAGGCGCCCGCCCGCTCGAGTTCCTCGCGGCCGTACCCGCCCGACATCAGCCCGATGCCGAGCGCGCTGGCCCGCCGGGCGGCCAGCAGGTCCCAGACGCTGTCCCCGACGACCCAGGCGTGCCGCGACTCCACGCCGAGCAGGGCGGCCGCGGCCAGGAACAGGTCCGGGTCCGGCTTGGCCCGCCGGACGAGGTCGCGGGTGATCATCGGGGCGTCCTCGGGCAGGCCCAGCATCTTCAGGGCGTGCCCGGCGGTGGCGCGGTACCCGCTGGTGGCGATCGCCCACGGCACGCCGTGCTCGGTGAGCGCGGCCAGCAGTTCCGCCGCGCCGGGCAGCGGCCGGACCGAGTCCGCCTGGGCCAGGTACGCCTCGCTGTGCGCCTGCTGCAACATGGCGATTTCGGCCTCGGAGAGGGTCCGGCCGGTCTCCCGCAGCAGCGCGGACACGAACAGCCCGCCGCTCATCCCGATCCGCCGGTGGATCCGCCACACCGACAGGTCGATGTCCAGCTGGGACAGCGCCGCGCGCCACGCGATCACGTGCTGGTACACGCTGTCGATGAGCGTGCCGTCCAGGTCGAACAGGAAGGAGGGCGGCGGGGGCTCGGGATAGCTGGCCAGACCACTCATGCCACGAACCCTAGTGGAGCCCGGCGCTGATCTTGGCCCGGTCACCGGCCGTCCCGGACCTGGCCGGCCGAGCGGGGGCAGACCGCCGCGCCTCGGTTACTCTGCTGGCGGCTTGGCCCCGGCGCGGCTGGCCCTGCCGCGCGAATCGGCGGCCAGGAGGCGGCGCAACCGATCGGTCTGCCGGTGCAACTGCCGGCGCAGTCGCGAAGGCATGACCAGCACCGGAGCTCCAGACTCCCAGGACCGCTGGACCTCCTCGGGTGATTCATCCTCGACGTAGAAGTCATCCTTCACGTGTCCCATCATGCCCTCCGTTGGCGTTCCTGGACATAGGCGCTGGCCAGGCGCCATACGTCATCCCCCATGGGATACATCACGACTAAGACCGGCAGCCTTCTGCGGGTTCGGACCATCACATAGAGCCGAGTCCCACGATGATCAACGACGTACCGGCCGACTCTAGGAGGCGGGGACTTGATCAGGATGGCGATCTCACCGGGATCGAGGCCATGTTTGGACCGGATCTTGTCGGCGATTGCCTGACTGACGAGCGCTTCGGCGACCCAGACGACTCTCGGCGCTGTCCTCAGTCTCCTCGGCACGGCCAAGCCCACCACCTATCCCACAGATCTGGCTGTCCGGTGTGCCGTGACGTGCGGTACGGTCACGGCACACCGGACCCGTCCTGGCCGCCAGCGTGCCGTGCGGGCCATCCCGCGCCCGGGGCTGCTCGTGAATACGAAAAAGCGGGTTATAGACCGCTCAAAGGTACAACCACGGTGCGGGATGGGCCGGTTGTCAGGCGGTGGCCGGCTCGCCGGGCGTGGCGGCCGCCTGCCGGGCGGTGGCCCGGTTACGGGGTGACGCTGGTGATCACGGCGAAGGAGGCCCCGGCCGGGTCGGCGAGCGAGGCGGTCCGGCCCACGCCCGGGATGTCCATGGCCGGCGCGGCCACGGTGCCGCCGTGCGCGGCGGCCGCCGCCACCGCCGCGTCGCAGTCGGCCACCTCGAAGTAGGGCTGCCAGCGAACCGTGAATCCCGCGGCCGCCATCTCCGGGGCCAGCGGCATGATCCCGCCCTGGCTGCTGTTCTCGTCGCCGGCCTCGGGCTGGATCACGGTGTAGGTGAAGTCGCCCATCGGCATGTCCTGGGTCTGCCAGCCGAACACGGCCCGGTAGAACGCGACGGCCCCGGCCGGATCGGTCGTGTGCAGTTCGGTCCAGCACAGCATGCCCGGGTCGTTGACCGCGTCCAGGCCCCTGGTCTCGCCAGGCTGCCAGACCGCGAACGGCGCGCCGGCCGGGTCGGTGAACTGGGCCATCCGGCCCTGCGTGAACACGTCGAACGGGTCGGCCCTGACCTCGCCGCCCGCCCGCTTGACCACGTCGGCCGCGGCGTTCGCGTCCGTGGTGTCGAAATAGAGCGTCCAGGACGGCGCCGCGCCCGGCTCCATCAGCGGGCCGGCGGCGGCGACCGTCTTCCCGTTCAGCGTGAACATGCCGTAGCCGCCCGCGTCCGGGCCGGCCGACTGGAACTCCCAGCCGAACACCGCCCGGTAGAACGCGGCGGCCGCGTCTACGTCAGGTACCGCGAGGTCCACCCAGTTGGGCGCCCCGGGAACGTAGCTGGTCGTCAGCATGGCGTGATCTCCCCCAAGAGGTCGCGTTGCGGGCGGCCGCGTCGGCGTAGGCGCCGGGCCGCCCCGGTCGGAACCACCCTCGCACCAGGCACTGACAATCCGGTGAAGCGCGGGTGGAGCGGGGGTGTGGTATGAGAATGCAGGTGACTGGCCGGTAACATGGCCTGGCCATGGCGGTCTGAGTGTGGTGGCGTGCTCCTCGGCTGCACGCCGAGCCGGTTGACCAATCTGCGGACCGCTCGCATGGCGGACATGGGCCTGACGATGCGTGTCACGCAGTGGCTCGGGAAGCCTGCCGCCGATTTCATTCACGCCGCTCGCTGGTGACCGTAGCTCACCGACTGAGCCCGCTTTGCGCCGAGGTTAGCTTGGGCGGACACCCGGCTGCGCGGCCCGGCTACGGGAGACGGGCGACGTGATCGATCTGGACTACCCGCTGTTCTTCGTCGATCGTGTAGAAGACGCGGTACCGGCCGGCCCGCAGGCGCCGCAGGTCCGGCGACCCGTAAGCGAACGATTCCGGTGGCCGCGGCTCGTCGGCGAGCCGGCTAACGCTCTCCCAGAGTGCAGCGACACCAGTGGGATCGTCGCGGAGGAAGCCCGCTGCCAGGTCGAGAGCCCGGATCTCCCAGTTGACCTGGTAGCTCACCGGGAAAGCATGCCCAGGCGGCGGCCCGCTTCCTCATGGGAGACGTAGCGGATGGTCCCAGCGTCCCGGCGGGCGAGGTACTCGGTCCAGGCAGCGTCGAACTCTTCGTTGACCCGCTGCTCTTCCGCAGCCTGGCGCAGTTGCTGGTACTCCGCAATGGGCACCACCACCGCTACCACCGCGCCCCCATGGTGGATAACGTCGTGGGTGTCGCTGGCGGGCGGTTCGCTCATGAAGGTCATGGTAACGACGCTGGCCGACAGCCGGGAGCCACAACACGGCGGACCGGACCGGATGGCCACGCAGAACGATCCTCATAGCTTGACCTGACTGGAGGGGCGCCGCGCTGCCGCACGGCGCTGGTCGATCCCTCCTACCGCGACCAGGCCTGGCCCATGCGCGACGAGGTCTGCGCGCTCCGCCCGCCCGCGGTCAGTCCTCTAGCTCGCCCAGGAACGGGCGTACCTCGACCGGGAGCGTCGTCGCGCGCGCGAGCTTTCGCCCCCACTCGAGCGCTTCATCGAGGCTGGCCGCCTTGATGATGGTCAAGCCGCCGATGTGCTCCTTGCCCTCCACATACGGTCCGTCCGTCATGGGCACGTCGTCCGGGCGAGGATGAGCCACCGTCGCGGTGCCCGGCGCGTGCAGGCCGCCCGAGAACACCCACGCCCCCGCTGAACGCAGCTCCTCGTCCACCGCGCGGACATCGCGCATGATCTCGGCTAGCACGTCGGCCGGCGGCGGGTCGCCGTCGGGCTGGTAGATGCTGAGCAGGTACTGCTTCATCGTGGACTCCCTTCTGTCGGGAGAAAGCTCTTCGGCCAGGCACGCGGTGCGCATCCTCCCCGCATCCTCCCGAAGCCCGGCCGGTGAGGCTCGCTCACGTTAGCCCCTCGCCGGCTCGTAGGTGGCGATCAGCACGCCGGTGGCCGTTGTGGCGCTGCCGGTCAGCCGCAGCGACACCGGCACGCCCCCGGGGAACAGCCGTCGTCCGGTGCCGAGCACGAGCGGGTGGATCATCAGCAAGTACTCGTCGATCAGGTTCGCAGCCATCAGCGAGCCGATCAGCACGCCGCTGCCCATGATGGCCAGAACGCCGCCGGATTGCGCCTTGAGCGCGCGCAGGGCGGCAACGACATCGCCGCGCAGCAGCGTCGAGTTGGGCCACGGCAGGGGTTCGGTGGCAGTGGCCGACGCGACGTACTTGGGCGAGTTGTTCAGCGCGTCCTTGAAGGGGCCGCCCCGGGCGTTCCAGGTGGCCAGCACCTCCTCGTACGTGCGCCGCCCGAACAGCCATCCGGCCAGGCCGCCCCCGGCCGTCATCCGATCGCCCATCGCCTGGCTCGCGGCGTCGTCAGGCGTTGCGGACCGGTGACCCCAGCCGCCCTGCGTGAACCCGCCTCGGGTGTCCTCGTCGGCGCGGCCGGGTCCCTGCATCACGCCGTCGAGCGTCACATGGTTCATGACCACGATCCGGCCCATGTCAGGCCTCCTAATGGCTGCGGCGGCGGCGCGGTGGCGCCGCCGGTCGGTGGCGAGGCCGGCCAGTCATCCGCCTCTCACCTCCCACACGAACGGCGCACTCCGAAATCGACACCCGCCGGTGAGAAGCGACGCCAGGGCCCGGCCGCGGACCGAGGACGAGGGCCGGGAGCGCCGGCTCCGCTGACGGTCCCGTGCCTGCGCTCGCCGGGCGCCGCGCCGCGGTCTGGCACGATGAGGCCATGAGCTACGTGCTGGCCCAGGTCAACATCGGGCGGCTGCGCGCGCCGCTGGACAGCCCGGCCCTGGCCGGCTTCATCGCCGCGCTCGACCCGGTGAACGCGCTCGCCGACGCCGCGCCCGGCTTCGTCTGGCGGCTGCAGACCGAGGACGGCAACGCCACGGCGATCCGCGCCTTCGAATGGGACGCCGCCGGCAGCGCGGGAGTCATCGTCAACATGTCTGTCTGGGAGTCAGCCGAGGCGCTGGCCGGGTTCGTCTACTCCGAGGCGCACCGGCGGGTGCTGCGCCGCCGGCGGGAGTGGTTCGAGAAGATGGCCGAGGCCTACACGGCGCTGTGGTGGATCCCCCGCGGCACGGTCCCCGCGCTCGCCGAGGCCGAGGACCGCGTGCGGCACCTGCGCGCGCACGGGCCAACACCACGGGCCTTCACGCTCCGTCTCCACTTCCCGCCGCCCGGCGAGGCCGGCGGGCTCGCCCAGGCCGGCCGCGACGAATGGCTGTGCGGGCTCGGTTAGCCGGGCCCCGGGTCAGCACTGCACACGATTGCGGTGAGGGTCGGGATCATGCATCATGAGGCGGTGTCCGCACTAAGGGGCGATCTGCGCCCGGCCCGATGAGCACCAGCACCTGGCGGCTGCCCGAGGGCGGCGACGACCGCCCCACGTTCCTGGCCCACGCGATGGCGCTGTCCGCGCTGTACGGTCAGGGCCCCTGGCCGGGCGAGGGGTATCCGCTGCCCGACGCCGGGCCCGATCCGGAGCAGCCGTTCCTGTCCGGCGCGGTCGCCGACGGCATCGCGACCCACCACGGCAGCGTCCGGCCCGATCAGGCCGGCGCGTGCCTCGTCGCCGACCAGCTACAGGAACTGGTGACCGCGGCCCGGCCGGCCTGCGCCGGCCTGGACCGGCTGCACGACACCCTGGCCGACCGGTCGACGCTGACGATTGCGGACGGCGTGAGCGACGCGATCGGCGACCGGAACCTGCCGGCGGACCGGGTGCACGCGATCGGCCGCTGGCTGGCCGAGTACGGGGTACGCCGCAACGCCGTGGCGGCCGGCCTGGTGCTGACCGGCCTGACCGGTGACGATCGCGATCGCGACCTGCTGCTCCTGCTCGGCGGGCTCGAGGACCTGACCCTGTACGCGGCGGTCGCGCTGCGCAGTTCCCAGTCCGACCCGGACCAGGCGATGTTCGACCTCGCCCGGCGGGTGCGCGGCTGGGGCCGGATTCACGCCGTGGAGCGGTTGCGGGGCAGCACCGACCCGGTCGTCAAGGCCTGGCTGCTGCGCGAGGGATTCCGCAACGGCGTCATGAACTCCTATCTCGCTCACCTGGCCGCCGCCACCGGCGACCTGTATGGCGCGCTCGCCGCGACCGTGGTGGACGACCCGCTGCTCGACGGGGCGGGCGATATCCTCGACGCGCTGTGCGTCACCGGCGGTCCCGCCGCCGACATCACCAGCTACGGCGACGGCCCCGCCGCGATCGAGCGGTACTTAACCCTGTCCGGGCTGCGGCCGCCGACGGCGCCCCGGGTGGCCGTGGTGCTCAGGCTCGGCCGGTTCATCGCCTCGGACCCGGCGGCCGGCCTGGGCTGGACCGCGGCGGACCGGGCCCGGCTGGCCCTGGTGTGCGCGTCGCTGACCGCCCGGCCCGCCTGGCGGGAGGTCGTCGACCGGGCCCTGAACGCCGCCGACCTCGGCGTGTTCCGGCAAGCTATCTGGCCCGCCGCGCAGCTCGGGATCCCGGCCCGGGACCGGATCCGGGCCCGGCTGCGGGCCGATCCGGCCGACGGCTATCTGTGGCAGTCGCTCGCCGACGACATCGACGAGCTGCTCGACCTGGCCTACGAACTGCTGCCGCTGGCCGACCTGGCGACCGGGCCGACCACCGAGACCGGCATCGGCGGGCCCCGGCCGGACGGCGTCCTCGACCTGCTCGTGAGCCGGCTCGGCCAGCACCCCGGCAAGGGCTGGCCGCTGATCAGGGCGGCCCTGGGCAACCGCACGATCCGCAACCGCAACATGGCCGTCCGGGCGCTCCGGGCCTGGCCGTCGGACACGATCCCGGCCGAGGTGGCGCTGGCCGTCCGGGCGGCTCACGCCGCCGAGCCGGATCCGAAGGTCCGGGACGCGATGCGTCGGTTGCTCAGGCAGTGGGCCGCCCGGCCGCCTCGGCGGCTAGCTCCATAACACCGGCCGCCTCGGCGGCTAGCTCCATAACATCTGCCGCATCTCGCGCATGCGCCGGATGTCGTCCTTGCCGAGGACCAGCAGCACGCACACGGTCACGATGCCCGCGATGGCCAACCATTTCAGGCACTTCATGGCTTCCTCCACATGCCCAGGGGCAACTGGGATCCCGTCGCATCCCCTACCCAGGAAACCACGATCCGATCACCGTCGAATCGGCCCCTTCATGATCGCGGCGGATCCGGGCGCAGGCGCCGTCCGAATCGGCCGCGATCATGACGGGGTGGTCACCCCGTCCGGTTCGTCCGGCGGGCGGGACGGGATCGCGTGACGCCGGAATGACGAGGGCCGGCGCACGGCAGCAGTATGACCGGGGGCGCCCGCGCCAGGGCGGGAATTCAGCGTCGGGGGAATGGCTCTTTGAAATCCCTCTCCGCCGCGCCGCCGAATATCCGGGAATGAGAGCAGATGCCCCGCGTGGCATTGCGATCTCTTTAGGTATTGATGCCGTATAAACGGTACCTTTGCGATCAGTAATGTTTTACAGATTAGCGGCCATTCTGATGGCTGAATGGATAGCGTGGGCCGCGCCACGGTACCCGAGGACCGAGGAGGCACGGGCGGTGAAGGTGCTCGTTTACCCGCAGGCGGCGGGCCACGGCGAGGCGCAGCTTGACGCGGTCGAGATCGCCGCGGCGACCAGGGACCGCGGCCATGAGGTGCTCGTGGCCAGCCGGCCGGGACCGCTGGCCGTGATGGCCCGGCGGTTCGGGCTGCCCCATGCCCTGCTGGACACGCGCGCGGGCCTGCGCCCGTCCCGGCAGGCCGCGTCGCAGCTCACCCGGCTGGCCCGCCAGCACCGGATCGACGTCGTGCACGGCTACGAGTGGCCGTCCGCGCTGGAGTCATTCGCCGGCCCGCGGCTGCGGCTCGGGCTGCCGGTGGTGTGCACCGTCAACTCGGCGCACCTGGCCCCGTTCCTGCCGCGGACCGTGCCGCTGGTGGTCGGCACGGACGAGACCAGGCTGCGCGCCATGCGGGCCGGCCACGGCCCGGTGACCCTGCTGGAGGCACCGCTCGACCTGCGGGCCAACACGCCGGACCACGACCCGGGGACGTTCCGGGCCGGCCTGGGACTCGACGAGGCCGTGCCGCTCGTGGTGACGATCGGCCGGCTGGCGTCCGAGGTGAAGCTGGAGGGCCTGCGCGCCGCCTGTGACGCTGTGGCCGAGCTGGCCAGCTGGGGCACCCCGGTGCAGCTGGCCGTGGTCGGCGACGGCCCGTCCCGGCGGCAGGTCGAGCGGGCCGCCGCGGCCGCGAACGCGAGAGCGGGCCGCCGGGCCATCGTCATGGCCGGGCCGCTGCCCGACCCGCGCCCGGCCTACGCGGCCGCGGACGTGATCGTCGGCATGGGAGAGGCGGCGCTGCGCGGCCTGGCGTTCGGCAAGCCGCTGGTGGTGCAGGGTGACTGCGGCTTCTGGGAGCTGCTGACCCCGGACAGCGCGCCGCAGCTCATCCGCCAGGGGTGGTACGGCCTGGGCACCGAGGGGCGCCGGACGGGCACGATCCGCCTGATGAGCATCCTGCGCGAGCTGGTCGAGCAGCCCGATACCCGGACCCGCCTGGGCCGGTACGGCCGGGCCCTGGTCATGGACCGGTACAGCCTGGAGCGCACAGCCGCGGCCCAGGAGGACGTGTACGCCGAGGCGATGGAGCTGTCCGCCCGGCCGTCGGCGCTGGCGCTGGCCACCGACACCGCGCGTACCGGGGCCGGGCTGCTCCGGCACACGGCGGTCCGGGCGTGGCAGCGCTGGCGCGGAGCCGCCCTCGCCGACGAGTTCCGCGCTCCCGCCTAAGGTCACCGGCCCGGCGCCGGCCAGCGCGGCGGGGTCACCGGCCCCGCCGCCTTCTGGCCGCCAGCAGCACCTGCTCCTCGGCGGCGGCGAAGCCGACCAGGCCGACGGCTGCGGCGCGCAGCTGGCCCAGGCCGGTCACGCCGCCCGGTCCCCGGTCCCGGCGGCGCAGCCGTGCTGGCCGGCCTTGTGCGCCGCGAACCTCACGTTGTCATCCACCATGATGGTGATCTTCTCGAAGCCCAGTGTCTGCAGGCGGCTGAGCAGGCTGGCCGGGTCGACCGGGTTGTAGGTGTCATCCGCGTGGAAGTGGTGCAGGTCGTTGCTGGCCAGGCTGTCCGAGCCAATGAGCACGCCGCCGGGCCGCAGCACCCGGAAGGCCTCGGCCAGGATCTTGTTCTGCAAGGCCAGCGTGGGCACGTGGTGCAGCATGGTGAACGTGCCCACCGAGTCGAAGGACGCGGCCGGGTAGCTCAGCTCGGTCGCGTCGGCGATGATCACGCGGACATTGCCGGACATGTACCTGTCCGCGAGCTTCCTGGCCGCGTCGGCGTCGACCTCCACCGCCGTCAGCCGGCCGACATGGTGGCGCAGCCACTCGGTGGCCGCGCCGGGCCCCGGGCCGATCTCGAGCATGTCCTGGCCGAG
Source organism: uncultured Actinomycetota bacterium (assembly GCA_963749145.1). Lineage (GTDB taxonomy): Bacteria > Actinomycetota > Actinomycetes > Streptosporangiales > Streptosporangiaceae > JASHPR01. The sequence continues at coordinate 131,374 of CAVVLN010000002.1, forward strand.
GTCGGCCAGCTGGGCCAGGGACGGCAGGACCTCGTGCTGGATGTGCGCCGCCCACTCCGGGCTCGGGCACAGCTTCGCGTGATTGGAGTTCATGGCCCCGACGCTACGAAGCGGCCCGGCCGGGCCCAAGGGCGTAGGCTGCCATCCTGTGTCGCAGGACGGACAATGTGCCCCGGCCGGGCCCGATTCTGCGGCCGTCGTCGCGGTGACCTTCCCGATGCCTGCTGGCCTGGTCTTTGACTGGCACACCCACTCCACTCACCAGCTGGCCTGGGCGGCCAGCGGCGTGCTGACGGTCCGCACCGCCACGGCCGCGTGGGCGCTGCCGCCCACCCGGGCGCTGTGGATCCCGGCCGGGTGCCGGCACGAGACCATGTCGGCGGGAACGTCGGTCATGCGGACCCTGTATATCCGGCCGGACCTGTGCCCGATCAGCTGGCCGGACTGCACCCCGGTCGCGGCCAGCCCGCTGCTGGCCGAGCTGATCGGCTACCTGGAGATCCCCGGCCTTGGTCCCGCACCGCGGGCGCACGCCGAGGGCCTGCTCGTCGACCTGCTGCAGCCGGTGCCGATGACGGCGATCGAGGTTCGGATGCCCGCGACCGGGCCCGCCCGCCGGGTGGCCCTGGCGCTGGCCGGCAACCCGGCCGATGGCCGGACGCTGGCCGAGTGGGGTCACGAGGTCGGCGCCAGCGAGCGCACCCTGGCGCGCGCCTTCGTCGCCGACGTGGGCCTGCCGTTCGGCCGCTGGCGGGCGCTGCTGCGGCTGCAGGCCGCCCTGCCCGCGCTCGCTGTCGGCGAGCCGGTCGGCAACGTGGCGCGCCGCGTCGGCTACGAGTCGGTCAGCGCGTTCGTCGCCGCCTTCCGGCGGCACACCGGCGCAGACGCCCGCCCGCTACTTCCGCGGCCCGGCCAGCGCCGCCGGTTAGCCCGCTTCCGTGGCCCGGCCGGCGCCGCCAGTTAGCCTGCGCGGGCCGCGGGCGACTGCTCCACGCGGGTAGGCAGGGCGATCCGTGCGTGCCAGCGCCTTGGGTCGAGGGTGGCCCGCACGCTGGCTCCGAGCGCGGAGGCAAGCTCGTCCAGCGACGCCTGCGCCGTCGCCGGGGAGCCGGACAACTCCCGGTCGTCCGCCGCGGTGATCGTCGCCTCGACACCGATCACGTGATCCTCTGCCCGCAGTGCCACGTGCGCCAGGATCGGCTGGCCCGGGGGCATCAAGCCGAGCAGCAGTAACTCGACGACGTCGACGATGACCTGGACCTCGGCCGCGCTCAGCGCCGCGAGCCCGAGCCCGGTGTCAAGCGTGACCGGCTCGCTGAGCAGCCAGGATGTCCGCTGCGCGATGGCCGCGGCCAGGTCGGTGTCGGGCGTGAGGAAAGACCAGGACTCGTCGATCAGCCAGCGCAGCGCCCCGCTGGCGGCGTTCAGGCGCTCGATGAGCGCGTCGAAGGGCGGCGCGTCTTCCGACGCCGCCGACCGGGACATCATCTGCAGTTCCAGCGATAACGCGGTGAGTTCCTGGATCGGCCCGTCGTGCAGGAAGTCGGTCAGCGCGCGGCGCTCGTACCCGCGAAGCCGCCGGGTCAGATCCAGCAGCTGCCAGGTCCGCGGCTCGCGCGCGGCCGCCGGGCTCCCGGCTGGCGCGGCCTCCGGGCTGGCGGGCGCCATTCCCGGGCTGGCCGGCGCCATTCCCGGGCCGGCGCCATTCCCGGGCCGGCGGCCGGGGCCGCCGCGGACGCCGGCCCCGGTTGCAGCAGCGCGCGCACGGCGCCGATCAGGTCGGTGAGCTGAAACGGCTTGGTCAGGCAGGCGACGCCGCCGGGAAGCGGCTCCACGGCCCCGCCGGTAATCACCAGGCAGCGGTTGGCCGCCGCCGGGTCCCGCGCCATCATGCTTTCGATCAGGTCAGCACCCCGCTCCGCCCCGATGCGGGCGTCCACGAGCACGGCGTCGTAGCCGTCGGCGTCCATCTGACGGGCCTCGGCGAGCGTCGAGGCGGTATCGGCTTCGTATCCGCAGGCCGCGAGCGAACGCTGGATCAGGGTCCGCATATGGGGTTCGTCGTCCACGACCAGCACCCGGCTCGGCGGCGCGCCCGCTCCCGGTACCGCCGTGGCAGCGACCGAACGGCCGGGACGAGGGTCGCCCGGAGTTACCAGCGGTACAGTGTTGGCCACGTTGAGTAGTATACATCTAACGGGTGGTTAACAGGAGGCCCGCACGGCGGAACGGCGGCGTCTCGGCGCTGCGGCGTCGGCGCGGAAGGGATCGCAGGTGAACCAGGGCAGCTGGGGGCGGGCCCGCATCTCCGTGTTCCTCCTCGACGACTATGAAAGCGTGCGGCGCGACGTGCGCCACCTGCTGACCGCGGAGCCCGACATCGAGGTGATCGGGGAGGCCGGAACGATGGCGTCGGCGCTGGAGCAGTTGCCGACGCTGCGGCCGGATGTGGCCGTCCTGGACGTGCGGCTGCCGGACGGCGACGGCGTATCGGTCTGCCGTGAAATCCGCTCCGCCCTGCCCGGCACGGCCTGCCTGATGCTCACCTCGTTCGCGGACGATGAGGCGCTGCTCGGCTCGATCATGGCCGGTGCCTCGGGTTACGTGACGAAGCAGGGCTACGTCTCCGAGCTCGTCAACGCCGTGCGCAGCGTGGCCGCTGGCCGGTCGACGCTGGACGCGGCGGCCGCGCAGCGGGTGATGGAGCGACTGCGCGGGCGGCTGGCCAGCGTCGGCCCGTTATACGTGCTGACCGATCAGGAAAAGCAGGTGCTGGAACTGATCGGAGAAGGGCTGACCAACCGGCACATCGCCCGGCATATGACTTTGACCGAGGACACGATAAAAGAGCTCGTATCGTCGCTGCTCACCAAACTCGGCATGCAGCGGCGTACCCAGGCCGCAGTGTTCGCCGCGCAGCTTGCCAAGAACCGGACCCCCTGATCGGCGAGCTCTTCCTGGCCTGATATCGCGCATCCATACGGCTTGGCAGGATGCCCGAGTAGCGATAGTAGATCAGGAACGATGTCCGATTGCCCAGAATCCAGCTACAGGACGTTAAGCCCGCAGCTTGGCAGTAGCGCGCCGGGCAACGAGGGGTTAACCTGGGACAACGTCCGAGAACAATGGCCTGCAGTCGAAAAAACTTCCTATAACCTGCCGCGACAGCCGTGGCAGAGTTAGCACTTGGGTCATGCTCTGAAAAGGGTCATGCTCCGAGGCCTTTATGTTCGAAAGCTGTGTCGCAGATTTTCGCGCTACGGCAGGGTTTATGTGGCTGATGTATGTGGTTTATGGCAGGGGCTTAGGGATTATGTCTGAGATTGCGAGTGCGGAGGCCTGGTATGCGGCTGTGGCGCAGCTGGCGGACCGGTCCGAGGAAATTGCCGATCCGACGGCTACGTATGTGGATACTACTTTCCTGGCCACGCTGCGGAACCGGCGTAATCAGATAGTTTTCGGCCGCCGGGGGACTGGGAAGACGCATTTGCTGCGCCGGCTGCAGGATGAGTTATTGTCGCGGTTCGGCGAGTTGCGGATAGTCCCGGCTTATGTTGACGGGGCCACATTGTCGGGGTCGGTGGCTGCGTACCAGGACCCGGCGGCGGTCGCGCTGGGGCTGTATGTGGAGCTGATGCGGGGCACGGTCCGCCAGTTGGCCCAGTTCATCCGGGACGAGCTGCGGCCCGGGTTGCTGGACTGGTTGTTCTCCGGGGCCAAGCGGGACCAGCTGGCGCAGGTGCGGGAGAGGGCCGCGGCTGGACCAGCTGCTGACCACGGGCAAGGTCCGCATGCTGCCGGCGGGGGAGGCGCACGCGGAGTACGAGAACCTGGACGAAGCGGTGTCGTCGCGGCGGGCGGCGGCCGGGGTGAATGCGGCGGTGACGCTGTCGGACCCGCGGAGCCTGGGGATCAAGCTGGAGGCCTCGGCCGAGAAGGAACTGCGCAAGAGCGCCCGGCAGGTGAGCACGCGCACGATCGCGGGGCAGACCTACCTGCCGTTCGCCGAGGTTACCGAGCTGATCCGGCAATTGCTGGGCACGCTGGGCGAGGCCAGCCTGGCCATCTTGATCGACGAGTGGTCCTCGCTCGGCGACGCCAGCGTGCAGCCGCTGCTGGCCCAGCTGCTGCGGCTGACCGCGCGCGGCGGGATCTGCGTCAAGCTGGCCTGCATCCCCGGCCGGACCAAGTTCTTCCTGCCCGGCGAGGGCGGGCACAATCCGGTCGGCCTCGAACTCGGTGACGACATCACCTCCGACGTCGACCTGGACTCGGTCGTGTTCGTCGACAACGACATCAAGCAGCTCGCCGGGTTCTTCATGGCCCTGCTGCAACGCCACATCGGTTCGAGCATCCCCGCCGTGCTGGACGCCAGCCTGGACGACTTCTCCCGCTATGTGCTCACCCAGCGGATGACTGATGAGCACGTCTTCGCCGAGCTGTGCCACGCCTCGAGCGCTGTCCCCCGTGACTTCATCAACGTCTTCCGCCAGGCCACCGCCCTGCAGCAAACCGCCGGCGCCGACACCATGACCGTCGCCCACATCCGCACCGCGGCCCGCAACCTCTACGAAAACAAACGATCGAACCTGGCGGACACCAAGCCGGACGAGCTGAATCTTCTTGATCGCATTTACCGGCAGGTCGTACTCGGGCAGAGTAGCTATTTCTTCCTGATCGAGTCGTCGCTCGTCAACGATTCCAGGATTGTGGAATTGTTCACAACCAAGCTCATACACAGGACATCGGCCACCTGGCTCGATCCTTCCACCTTAATTTCGTACGTCTACTACATGGTGGATTACGGCACGAGCATTGAGTTGCTGCGCACGGTGGGCGCCAGGGCATGGGACGACCTGACCCACGGCACGGTGGGTGTCATCTCGGTGGAGTTCTTTACGCCGAGCACGAGTCCCCTGTTCGACTTGGTGCTCGACAAGCTGGTCAGCTCTTTCGCCGAGGCGCGACTCGACGTCAGCCCGGCGGAGCTGATCGTGGACCTGAACTCTATATAAAGGAGGAGGCGCGGTGAATACCGTCACGGTGCATCGGCAGCAGATGGTGAACGACTGCGACTGGGCCATCATGAACCACAGCCAGATCTTCTACGGGGAGCTTCGGCCGATTCCGGTCAACCTCCCCGCGTTCTCTCTCCCGTTCACCACGGACTGTTCCGGCTTCGTCACCCTCATGGCGAAGTGGAGCGGCAATCCGGACCCGAACGGCACCGATTTCGACGGCCAGGGTTACACCGGGACGATGCTGAACCACCTGCCGCATATCACGCTGAGCCAGACCTGGCGGGGTGACCTGGCCGTGTTCGGCGGGTACCCCGGCCTGCACGTCGTGTCCCTGCTGCAGGGCGGTTCCCACGAGGGCGACCCGGCGGTGGCCTCCCACGGCGGCCCGGGCGGCCCGCAGCGTTTCCCGCTCTCGGAGGTGGTTTCCTTCTTCGGCGCCGGCTGCCCGGTCACATACCTGCAACTGCGGCCGAACACCGGGTGAGGAGAGTGACCGGCTGGCGTCCCGGGCCGGGCCGGGACGCCAGCCGGTGACGGGCGCGGATTACGGGGCGGGGATCGCTATGCCCTCATTCGGCCCGTCGTACCAGAGGTTGCCGGTCCACTCATTGCCCGAGTTGCCCGGCGCGAAGTAGATGACCGGCCCGAAGGCGCCGCCATCGGCGTAGTACACCGTGCTGATGACGTTGTCACTGATGACGATGTTCGAGGCCGGGAGGCCGGCGTACTGGGCTCCGCTCTGCCCGCCGTAGATGCAGTAGCCGCCGCCCGCCAGCAGGTTCTTGGTGATGGTCTTGTTCGCGATCGCGGGCGGCGCGTTGTCCTGCAGGAGCGCTATGCAGCTGGTCTGGCCGTTGCGGTTCAGCACGGTGTTGTTCTGGATGAGCACGGCGCTCGTGCCGCCCCCGATCGCGATGCCATTGACGTGGTCGCCGTAAGCCACGTTGCATACCAGGTCGTGAACGTAATTGTCGAGCACGTCGCCCGCGTACACCTGGATCCCCGTCGCCGCCCAGAACAGGTTGCACGCCTGGATCAGGATCCCGGTAGCCGAACCGTGGACGTCCTTGATGCACGCGGCCGCGCGGTTGGAGTTGTCGTCGGATCCTGAGACCGTGCAGTTCTTTATCGTGAAGGACGTGATCGGGTCGCCGTTGCTGTTCTCGTCGGTCTCGATGCTGACCCCGCAGACGCCCTGGCCGCCGGCCGAGATGACGCAGTTCTCGATGGTCACGCCGTTGGCGTAGACGGCGACCGGGAACCCGTCGAGGAGGAAACCCCGGAACAAGGTGTCGGCGCCGGTGATCGAGACGTAGCCGTCGGCGTAGGACCAGCCGGGCCCGTCGCAGACCTCTCCGGGTCCGGTGCCGATGGTCCGCAAGGGAGCGCCCGGGGCCGAGCCGGTGTCCGATGCGCTGGGGTGCGGAACCGACCTCACCGACATCACGATGGGCGTGCTGGCGCTCTGGGTGTTCGCGTCCGTCACCCGCACGGTGAAGCTGAAGGTGCCCGCCGCCTGCGGGGTTCCCGTCAGCTTGCCCGTCGCCGAGCTCAGGGTGACGCCCGCGGGCAGGGTTCCCGAGCTGACCGACCACTGGTACGGGGCGGTGAGCTGCGGCACGGGAAGCGCATCGCTGTAGGTGACGCCGACGGTCCCGGCGGGTAGGTTGACTGATGCCATCTTCTGCTCGCTTTCTATTGCAGACATCGAGGCTTTTACGTCCAGTCATCGGGCGTACCCGAATAAGAAATCTGCGCGACGATACTAAGTGATTCAGCCGCGCACTTCCCCGTCAAATAGAGAACTCATATTAGGCGCCGGCTAATTGAGCGTTACTGTACCACTTGTATTTAGGGATCGTGACCGCGGAAACGTATCGTATGCTTATGTCGTTTAGCGACTGCACTTATCGCTGGGCCAGGTACGGTATAGCTCATCCGCTGGTGACTGGTCTGCCCGCCGCAGGCCGGGCGCCGCCCGCGGTCTCGCCCGATTCTTGGTCGCGCCGCAGTGGCGCGCCCCTGCGGCGGATGCCGAGCATCCGGCCAGCTGGCCTGTTACGATGTCGGCCGCGTCAGGAACGGACCGTGTTGACGGTCTCGTCGCTGGCGTCGTGGTTTCTCATGGTTTCTCGGACGGGTTTCAGCAGCCGATATCTGGTCTAGATGATCAGGAGCCTGGATGTTTGCCGTATGAGGCTTTATGAAGGTCGAGGTTTAGGGCTTATGGCGGAGATTGCGGGTGCGGAGGAGTGGTTCGCGGCGGTGGCTGGTCTGGCGGACCGGGCGGAGGAACTGGCGGATCCGTCGGGGACGTATGTGGGGACGGCGTTTTTGGGGATGTTGCTGAATAAGCGTAATCAGGTGATTTTCGGGCGGCGGGGGACCGGGAAGACGCATTTGCTGCGGCGGTTGCAGGACGAGCTGGTGGCGCGGTTGGGCGAGCTGGGGGTGGTGCCGGCATATGTGGACGGGGCGACGCTGGGGGGGTCGGTGTCGCCTTCCAGCGATCCGGCGGCGATCGCGCTGGGGCTGTATGCGGAGCTGATGCGGGACACCGTGGGGGAGCTGGCGCGGTTCATCGATGCCGGCCTGCAGCCGGGGCGCTGGGAGCGGTTCTTCCCCGGGGCGCGGCGGGAGCAGCTGGGGCAGGTGCGGGATACCGTCGCGCGGCTGGACCGGCTGCTGGCCGCGGGCCAGGTGCGGATGCTGCCGATGGGCGAGGCGCAGGCGGAGTATGAGGATCTGGATGAGGCGGTGTCGCGGCAGCGGGTGGCGGCGGGCGGAAACGCGGCGGCGGCGCTGTCGGATACGCGGACGCTGGGGATCAAGCTGGGGGCCTCGGCGGAGAAGGAGCTGCGCAAGAGCGCGCCGCAGGTGAGCACGCGCACCGTCGCGGGGCAGACCTACCTGCCATTCGCCGAGGTTACCGGGCTGATTCGGCAGCTGCTGGCCACGCTGGGCGACGCCAGCCTGGCCATCTTGGTCGATGAGTGGTCTTCTTTGGGCGACGCCGACGTGCAGCCGCTGCTGGCCCAGCTGCTGCGGCTGACCGCGCAGGGCGGGATCTGCGTCAAGCTGGCCTGCCTGCCCGGCCGGACCAAATTGTTCCGGGCCGGCGAGGGCGGGCGCAACCCGGTCGGCCTGGAACTGGGCGACGACATCACCGCCGACGTCGACCTGGACTCGGTGGTGTTCGCCGACAACGACATCGCGCAGCTCGCCAGGTTCTTCATGGCGCTGCTGCAACACCACCTCGCCCCGGCCGTCCCCGCCGCCGGCCAGGCCACCCTGGAGGAGTTCACCCGCTACGTGCTCACCCGGCGGATGGCCGACGAGCACGTCCTGGCCGAGCTGTGCCAGGTCTCCAGCGCCGTGCCCCGCGACTTCATCAACGTCTTCCGCCAGGCCAGCATCCTCCAGCAAGCCGCCGGCACCCCCGCCATGACCGTCGCCAACGTCCGCACCGCCGCCCGCAACGTCTACGAAAGCCAACGGGGGAGCAGGGTGGAACTGAACCGCGCACCTACCTGATTGGCATGCCCGCGTGAGACGGCACGGCGCAGCGGGTGCGCCCCCGGGCGCTGGCAGCATCTCGTCTCCCCTACCCGCCCGCTGGCAAAATGCGGTCGCATGTCTCGCCGGGAACCTCGGCTGGCCGAATGGGTGAGTCAGCGGTGGCGGCGGGCAGCCATGCGGTGACAGTCGTGCCGGCGCCGGGCACAGACGAGATTCCCACGGTCCCGCCTGCCTGGCTGATGATGCCGTAGACGCTAGCGAGTCCGAGCCCGCCGCCCTCGACGAAGGGCTTGGTCGTGAAGAACGGCTCAAAGGCGTGCTCAAGGACCTCCGGCTGCATCCCGGCGCCGCTGTCGCGGGCAGTCAGGCACACGTAGGCCCCAGGAGTGAGCACCACATCCCGTCGGGCCTCATGGGTTTCGATCGTCACGTTCTTTGTCTCAAGCGAGAAGCTGCCACCGTGTGGCATGGCGTCCCTGGCGTTCATCGTGAGGTTCAGGAGGACTTGGTTGATCTGGCCCGGGCCGGCGGTGACGGGCCAGAGCTGCGGGTCCAGGGACAAGTGGAACTCGATGCCTGCGCCGACTGTGCTCCGCAGTAGCTCGTCGATCCCGCCCACGACCTGGTTGAGGTCTATGAGGTCAGCGCGGACCGTTTGCTGGCCGCCGACCGCGAGCAGCTGGCGGACGAGCCGGATCACTCGCTGGCCGGCGTGTTCGATCTCTTCGGCATCTCGGCGGATGCCATCCCAGCCGTCATCGGCGGTGCCTTGCTGTGCTCTCCTGGCTGCTTCGTCGCGTATGAAGGCCGCGAAGCTGAGCATGGCGCCGACCTGATTGTTGAGTTCGTGAGCCACGCCAGCCGACAGCCGGCCGAAGCTTTCCAGGCGCTGAGACCGCTGAAGATGAGCTTCCAGCTGGGCTAGCTGCAGCCGTTGCTCAGCCTCGGCGAGGGCGCGGCAGACGACTGGCGCCAGGCGCGTCGGCCGGTCCTTCAGGACGTAGTCGGTGGCCCCGCGCCTGATGAGCTCGACCGCTGCTTCGTCGCCGATCACACCGGACAGGATGATGAAGGGTACGTCCGGGCACTCTTCCTGTGCCATCTTGAGGGCGCCCTCGCCGGAGAAGCCGGGCAGGGAGAAATCGGACAGGATCACCTCCGGGCGGAAGGCGGCGAGCTGCTGCACATACTCCGCCCGGGTATCCACGACCACGGCCGTGAAGTCCAGGCCCGCGGCGGTCAGCAGGCGCTGCTCCAGTTCGGCGTCGGCGGGGTCGTCCTCCACGATGAGGATGCGCCGCGGGGGCCGCCCCACTGAACCTGCCCCGTCCCCCGCCGGGGCCCGCCCGTGTCCCACGCCGAGGGTGGGGCCCGGCTCGCCGTCCGCCGGGGCGCCGATGCGTCGCGCGTCGCTCATCGCGGCCCTCCCGGCCTCAGCCGACGTGAGTAAGTCCCTCGAGTCCGGTGGGCGCGAGTCCCTCTTGTACCGACGGTGCGTCAGCGGCTGGTGGCGCGACGGCGTCGGGCGGGGGCTCGCTCAGCAGCAGCCAGAACAAGCCGAGCGTGCCGACCGCGTTGGCGAAGTCGCTGAAATTGACCGGCTTGCGGACGTAGGCGTTGGCGCCGCCCCGGTAGCCTGCGAGGACGTCTTCTTCCTGTTTGGAGGAGGTGAGGATGACAACGGGGATGAGCCGGGTCCGCTCGTGGGCCCGGATGCGGCGCAGCACTTCGAACCCGTCGACCTTGGGGAGCTTCAGGTCGAGGAGGATGAGGGCGGGAGGTGGGTCCATCGCACGGTCATCCCCGAAGAGATGCTCCAGGGCCTCAGCGCCGTCGCGGGTCACGGTGACCTGGTTGAGGATCTTGTTCTTGGTCAGGGCACGCAGGGTCAGCGCCTCATCGTCGGGGTTGTCCTCCACGAGCAGGATGGGCCGGTAGGTCATGAGACAGCCTCCTCGCCAAGGGTGAAATAGAAGGTCGCGCCGGCCTCTACCGCGCCCTCGGCCCACACCCGGCCGCTGTGACGCTCCACAATCTGGCGGACGCTGGCCAGGCCGACGCCGGTACCGGGGAACTCCCGCATCGAGTGCAGTCGCTGGAACGGGCCGAACAGCTTGTCCGCGTAGGCGGGGTCGAAGCCGGCGCCGTTGTCGCGTACGTAATAGCAGATGCGGCCGTTCCCGCCCGGCGTTGCCCCGAACTCGATCGACGCGCTGTCGTGGCGTGAGGTGAACTTCCAGGCGTTCTCCAGCAGGTTCTGCAACACGGTGCGGATGAGGCGGAGGTCCGCCCGCGCGCAGGCGGGCTGCTGGATGGTGAAGGTGACGCGGCGGTCCGGTCTGCTGCGCTGGAGTTCGGCGGCGATGCGAACGGCTTCGGCGCCGAGGTCGACCGGCTCGAGGTGCAGTTCGGCCCGCGAGATGCGCGAGAGGTCGAGCAGGTCGTCGATGAGCTTCGCCATCTGATCGCTGGCGGCCATAATGCGCTCGGCGTAGCCGCGGCCCGTCTCGCCGAGGCTGTCCCCGCAGTCTTCTAACAGCGCCGCGCTGAAGCCGCCCAGCGCGCGCAGCGGGGCGCGCAGGTCATGGGAGACCGAGTACGTGAAGCTCTCCAGGTTCTGGTTGGCCCGGGTAAGGCCGGCCGTCTGGCGGCGAAGCTCGGCCTCGGCGTGTTGCTGCTCGGTGATATCCCGGGCGATCGACGACGCGCCGATCGTCCTGCCCCCGTCGTCGTACACCGGAGAGATCGTGACCGAAACGGGGAAGACGCTGCCGTCCTTGCGCCGCCGCATGGTCTCGTGGTGCAGGACGCGCTCACCTCGGCTGATCCTGGCGAGGACCTTGTTCACCTCGTCGACCCGGTCGGGGGGGCACAAGACCGTGATCGGCCGGCCGATGATCTCATCGGCCGCGTACCCGTACATGCGCTCGGCGGCCGGATTCCAGCTCGTGATCAAGCCGTCGAGGGTTTTTCCCACGATGGCGTCGTCTGACGAGTTCACGATGGCCGAAAGCAACGCCGTGGGCGTGGCATCGGGACGGGCGGCAGTGTCCTCCATTGGTGGCTGGCCCACGGCGGCACCTCCCCACGCTGGCCGGAATCCGGATCTCGGGGACCACTCAGCCACCCGCCGTGACCAGGGATGATTACTTACTGTTATCAGAGTAGCACGTATAGAAATCAGCCGCCAGGAGCGGCCACGTTACGGAGCTTGGCCAGCAGCGACGCCTCGGAGAAGGGCTTCTCGATCAGGCTGACTCCGGGGTCGAGGCGGGTCACCTCGCGCAACGCGGGCTCGTCCTCGACGACCAGCACCACCTCGCCGCCGTCCGAGGGCTCCCGCGGTGACCGCGGCGCGGGTACGGCGGCGCGGCCGGTCACGGGCAGCAGCACGGTCACGGTGGTGCCTATGGGCCACCCCGCCGGCCGGCTGGGCCAGGCTCTCCAGCCCCTGCGACTGGTGCAGCTGCGCCACCAGCCGGTCCCGCTCGGCCTGGGACTTGAGCCGCTCCCGTTCCGCCTGGGCTTCCAGTCGCTCGGTCACGTCCCGGACCGCGGTCGCGACCAGGATCCCCTCGTCGGTCTGGATGTTGGACAGGGAGATCTCCGCCGGGAAGGTGCTGCCGTCCCGGCGGCACGCGGTCAGTGCGCGCCGGATCACGATCCGCATCTCGGCAAAGTCATCGACGGCAAGCCCCGGCGCCAGTGAGCGTTGAGCCGCAGGTCACGGCCATACTCATAACTTTCAGTACGCGAGAAATAACGCTTCGTAGAGGTAGGCTGGTCCACGAACGGTGCGCGGGCGGGCGTTCGGAGGTGGGGCTATGCGGGCTGGGTCTACGGCTCCGGCGGCCGGCGAAGGCGAGCTGCGAGAGCGCCTCGCGGCGATCGTGGAGTCGTCCGATGACGCGATCATCGGCAAGACCCTGGACGGGGTCATCACCACCTGGAACGCGGGCGCGACGCGGATGTACGGCTATACCGCCGATGAGATGATCGGAGCCAGCATCTCCCGGCTGTTACCGCCAGACCGCGCCGACGAGCTGGAGCACATCCTCGCCCGGCTGCGGGCCGGCGGGCGGATCGACCATTACGAGACCAAACGCGTCCGGAAGGACGGGGCCGTCATCGACGTGTCGGTGTCGGTCTCTCCGGTCCAGGACGTGGCCGGCGTGGTGGTCGGGGCGGCCACCGTGTCCCGGGACGTGACCGAGCGCCGCCGGGTCGAGGCGGCCCGGCAGGCGATGGCGCGGTTGGAGACCGTGGGCCAGCTGGCGGGCGGGCTCGCCCATCACTTCAATAACCAGCTGGGGATCATCCTGGGCTACGCGGGCCTGGTGGCCCGCGGCGTGGGTGACCGGCCGGACGTCCTGGCCGACGTGCAGCCGATCCGGGAGGCGGCCGAGCGCGCCGCCCTGCTGACCAGGCAGCTGCTCATATCCAGCCGCCGTGATCTGATCCGCCCGGCGGTGATCGACCTCAACGAGGTTATCGCGGGCGTCCGCGAGCTGATCACCGCCGCCGTCGGTGGTGATGTGCGGCTGCGGTTCGAGCCGGCCGCCGCGCTGCCGTCCGTGCTGGCCGACCCCGGCCAGCTCGAGCTGGCGCTGCTCAGCCTGGTGGTCAACGCCGCCTACGCGACGCCCCCCGGCGGCAGCGTCACCATTGCCACCAGCCTCGCCGATCTCGGTGCGGCGCACGCCGGGGTCCCCGGCGACGTCCGTCCGGGCCGTTACGTCGAGTTCACCGTCAGCGATACCGGGACCGGCATGACCCCGGACGTGGCGGCCCGCATCTTCGAGCCCTTTTACACCACCAAGCCCCCCGGCCAGGGCACCGGACTCGGGCTGTCCACCGTCCGGGAAGTGGTTCAGCAGGCCGGCGGTGCCGTCAGCGTCGACTCCGCAGAAGGCTCCGGCACCGTCTTTCACGTCTACCTGCCCGCGCGCGGCGCGCCGGACCGGGCCGAGCCCGCCGGGGCCGCGCCTGCGCGGGCCGGGATCGGGGTCTGGCCGGCCGGCCCGCAGCAGGGGGAGGCCATCCTGATCGTCGACGATGAGCCCGCGATGCTCGCGGCCACGGCCAGGATGCTGCGCGAGCATGGCTACTCCACTTTCGAGGCCAGCAGCGGCGAGCAGGCTCTGTCGCTGGCGTCAGGCCACGATGTCCGGCTCCTGCTGACCGCCTGTGTCATCCGCCGCATGTCCGGCGCGGAACTCGCCGCCCGGGTGCACCAGCTGAGACCGGCGGTGCGCGTCGTGTACATGTCCGGCGACGGCGCGACGGTCCTGGACCCGCAACGGGGCGCTGGCCCCCCGTTGGCCCTGCTGAGAAAGCCGTTCACGGCCCAGAGCCTGATTGACCTGGTCCGCACCGCGCTGGATGCGCCCGCGGCCGGATCGGAGCTTGCGTGATGTCCCGGCAGCCAAGATCGAAACGCCGTGCGCCGCACGTGCCGCGCTGGCTAACGCGGTGGTGGCTGAACCGGTCGATCCGGTCCAAGGGCCTCGTCGTGATCGCGATCCCGCTGACCGCCCTGATCGTCATCGCGTCCGCCAGCCTGGCTCTCGAGTCCCACGAACGCCAGGTGCGTGCGGTGAGCACGCATGCTTCGAACCTGCGCACCGCCGCCCAGGCGGTGCTGGTCGACGCGCTGGATGCGGAAACGGGTGTCCGCGGTTATGCCGCGACGGGCGACTCGTTCTTTCTTAAGCCTTACCAGATGGCGCTCAGCCAGATCGCGGCGGACAGCAGGTCGTTCCGGGCCGCCGCCGCCGCCGACGGCGCTTACCGCCAATGGCAGGCGGACAACGCGACCGAGACGCAAGTACTCGCCACACTCGCGGTGGTGCGCCGTGACGTCGGCGTCTCCGGCAAGGCCCTGCTGCCATTGTTACTGGCCGGGAAGAAGCACATGGACCTGCTGCGAAGCCAGATAGGCGACCTCGTCAGCGAGACCAACGCCATCGTCACGACCCTGCGGGCCGACATCACCCGGCAGGAAATAACGATCGAGGAACTCAACATCGTCGGCCTCGTGCTGGGTCTGCTGGCCGGGATTGCCGGGATAGCGCTGTTCACGTTGGGCATCTCCGGCCGGATCACGGCGGTCGCGGCCGATGCGCAACGGCTCGGGGAGGGGCAGCCGGTGCAGCCATCCGACCGCTCGCGCGACGCCATCGGCCACCTCAGCGCCTCGCTCACCCGGGCCGGGGAGCTACTCGGCCGCCGGGCCGCGGAGCTGACGGCCGCCCGGGATGAGGCGGTCCTCGCCACGAGGACGAAGAACACGTTCATGTCACGGACCAGCCACGAGCTGAGGACACCGCTGAACTCCATCCTCGGGTTCGCCCAGCTGCTGGCGATGTCCGACCTCGGCGAGGAAGACCGGGACAGCGCTAATCGGATCCTCGAGGCCGGGCGCCACCTGCTCGCGCTCATCAACGAGATCATCGACATCGCCCGCATCGAGTCCGGCAAGCTCAGCCTCTCGCTGGAGCCGATCTCGCTGCTGACGCTCGTCGAAGACACGAGCCATCTGATGGCTCCCCTCGCCGCGGCCCGCTCGATCACGATCAGCCGGGACTGCCCGCGCACCGGGCTGGCGGTGCAAGCCGACCAGCAGCGACTGTCCCAGGTTCTGGTGAATCTCCTGTCCAACGCGGTCAAGTACAACCGCGAGGGCGGCACCATCGCGATCACCTGCCAGGAGGAGGGTGCCGATCGGGTCAGCCTGGTGGTGGCCGACACCGGACCGGGCATAGCCGAGGAGAACCTCGAGCGCATATTCATCCCCTTCGAGCGAGTCGGGGCCGAGTTTTCCGGGATCGAGGGCACCGGGATCGGGCTGCCGCTGGCCAAGGCCCTCACCGAGGCCATGGGCGGCCAGCTCACCGTTTCGAGCGTGCCCGGCGAGGGTTCCGTCTTCACCGTCAGCCTGCGGCGCGCCCCGTACATCGTCCCCGCCCCGCGCGGCGAAACGGCGCCGGCTGCGCCGGGGGCCCCGGCCGGAGCCAGCCTCAGCCTGCTCTACATCGAGGACAATCCGGCGAACACCGAGGTCATTGCCCGGTTCATGGAGACCAGGCCGAACTGCCAGCTGAAGATCGCCATGTCCGGCCAGGCCGGGCTCGACTGCGCCGTCCAGGACCCGCCCGATGTCATCCTGCTCGATGTCCACCTGCCCGACATCCCCGGGGACCTCGTGCTCAATGAGCTCAAGGCCCAGCCGGCTACCGCGGCCATCCCGGTGATGATCCTGTCCGCTGATGCCACACCGGTCGTCATGCGGCGCCTGCTGTCGGCCGGCGCGGTCGCCTACCTCACCAAGCCGGTCGATCTCGCCGAGCTCGGCAGGCTGCTCGACACCCTCGCCGGGCACGTCCGCCGGCACCGGCTCCGGGAAGCCGAGAGGCACCGGGCTGAGGCCGGCGACCGGCCGGAGCCGGAGCAGGACGACGCGGAACGGCCCGTCCCGTGAACCGCACCGTGCTCTATATCGAGGACGACGCCAACAACGCGCACCTGGTCGAACGCCTGCTCAGGGGCCGCCCGGGGATCCAGGTCCAGGTCGCCGGGACCGGTCGTGACGGTATCGCGGCGGCGCTGGGCGGACCGCCGGCTCTCATCCTGCTCGACAATCACCTGCCCGACGCCTCCGGCCGCGACGTCCTGCGCGAGCTCGCCGCGTCCGAGAGCACCCGCGGCATCCCCGTGATCATCCTGAGCGGCGACACCGACCCGGCCACCGCCGATGACCTGCTCGCTCACGGCGCCGCCGACTTCATCGTGAAACCGTTCGACCTCGACCAGTTCATGGTCACCGTCGACCGTCATCTGGCCTGACCGGTCGGCGGCGCGGATTTACCCGGCCGGGCGCAGGCCCGCGGCCGTGAGCAGGTAGGCGTCGCCGTCGTCGGCTGGGTCGGTGGCCAGAGCGGTCACCGCCTGCCCAACCTGCTCCGGGGTGAGCGGCGGCCCGGCCGCGGCCACGAACGCCTCAACGGTGACGCCCTCGCGGGCGGCGTAGCCCGCCACCGCGGCCGCGCCGAGGCCGGTGGCGGGGGTCAGCTGCGGCAGCACCGAGGTGAACCTGATGCCGAGCCCGGCCCGGGCCGACTCGCCCGCGGCGTAGGCGGCGATGAACCTGATCGTCGCCTTCGCTCCGGCGTAGCCGCCGGACAGCGGCGAGCCCCTGACCGCAGCGCCGCTGGAGAACGCGATGACCACGCTGCCCGGCTCCAGCGGGGCCAGCAGCGCCTCGCGGGTCCAGTTGAACACCTGCCGGACGTCTACCTCCCAGTTGCGACTGAACGTCTCCCAGGTCTGCCGGTGCAGCGGCCGGGACAGCGGGGTGGCGCCGGCGCCCAGCACCAGCGTGCGCGGCCGGCGGGCGTCGATGAGCTGCCCGGCCACGACCGGGTCGGCCGCGTCGGCGGCCACCGGGGTGAAGGCCGGGCCGAGCCGCGCGGCCACTTCGTCCAGCCCGGCCCGGTCCCGGGCCACCCCGACCACGTGCGCCCCGGCCTGCGCCAGGGCGATCGCGACGGCCCGGCCGAAGCCGCGGCTGGCCCCGGTAACCAGGGCCGTCGTTCCTGAGATGTCCTCGATGGGCATGAGCGTGCTCCCTTTTTCTCTGTCGTGCGTCTGTGCCGGTACTGATCCGGGCCACCGCGAAAACTCATTGGCGGCGGGCGGGCGATGACTTTCGGTCCCGCGCGGGATCTGTACTGACGGGGCGCCCGATCACGCGGCGGGAGACAAGGGAGCGGCGATGCTAGCGAGCACCACGGCCGGACCGGACAGCCGGCGCGAGGACTTCGCGCGGCTGGCCGAACCGCTGCGGCCCGAGTTGCTGGCCCACTGCTACCGCATGCTCGGCTCGGTCCACGACGCCGAGGACCAGGTGCAGGAGACGCTGATCCGGGCCTGGCGGTCTTACGGCGACTTCGAGGGCCGGGCGTCGCTGCGGACCTGGCTGTACCGGATCGCGACCAACGCCTGCCTGCGGGCGCTGGAAAACCGGCGCCGCCGCCCGCTGCCGTCCGGGCTGGGCGCGCCGGGCCAGGACCCCGGCGCGCCGCCGGACTCGGCCCGGCCGGAGGTGCCGTGGCTGCAGCCCATCCCCGACGCGCTGGTCCTGACCAGGCCGGCCGGGCCCGCCGATCCGGCCGCGGTCGTGGTCGCGCGGAGCAGCCTTCGGCTGGCCTTGATCGCCGCGCTGCAGTATCTGCCGCCGCGCCAGCGCGCGGTACTGATCCTGCGCGACGTGCTGGACTGGCGCGCCGCGGAGGTCGCCGACCTGCTCGGCACCTCGGCGGCCGCGGTGAACAGCACCCTGCAGCGGGCCCGGGCCCAGCTCAGGCAGGTGTCCCCGGCCGAGGAAAGCGTCCGCGAGCCCGGCGACCCGGCCGGCCGGGACCTGCTCGGCCGGTACGCGGCGGCCTTCGAGAACGCCGACGTCGCCGCGCTGACCCGGCTGCTGCGCGAGGACGCCGTGCTGGAGATGCCGCCGTGGCCGGGCTGGTTCGCCGGCCGCGAGCGGATCGGCCGCTTCCTGGCCGCGCGGGTGCTGCTGCGCCCCGGCGACTTCCGGCTCGTCCCCGCCGCCGCCAACGGGCAGCCGGCCGTGGCCGCCTACCGGCGAGATCACGACGGCGTGCACCGCGCGCACGCGATCCAGGTGCTGACGATCACCGGGACCGCCATCACGCGGGTCGTCTCGTTCAACGACGGAGGGCTGCTGTCCGCCTTCGGCCTGCCCGAGGTTTTCGCCCCGGGCGCGATCCCGCCGCCCGCGCCATGACCGGGCCCGGCGGCGGGCTGCTGCCCCAGGCCATCGGCTACGCCCTGGGCGCCGCCGAGACGATCACGCCCGACCTGCTGCGGTGCCCCACCCCGTGCCGGGGCTGGGACCTGAGCATGCTGCTGCGGCATGTCAGCGATTCCCTGGCCGCACTGCACGAGGCGGTCGGCCCCGGCCGCGTCAGCCCCCTCCCCGCGACCGAGCCCCCCGCCGCCGACCTGGCCGCGGCCTTCCGCGACCGGGCCCGCGGCCTCGCCGCGGCCTGCGCGGGCCCGGGCCGGCGTGACCGCGTCATCACCATCGCCGACGGGGCCATCACGCTCCGCACCGTCACCTGCCTGGGCGCGCTGGAGATAGCCATGCACGGCTGGGACATCTCGCGCGCCTGCGGGCCCGGCCAGCCGATCCCCGCGGCCCTGGCCGCGCGCCTGCTCGAGGTCGCCCCGCTGCTGGTCAGCGAGGCCGGCCGCGCGCCGCTGTTCGCCCCGCCGGTCACGCCGGCCCCGGCCGCTGGTCCCAGCGACCGGCTCGCCGCCTTCCTCGGCCGGGATCCTGAGGCGTAGCGTAGCGTTAAAGTCAGCGAGCTTGTGGCAGGCGGCGGGCCAGGCACGACACCCGGGCAGGGGGGCCATGACAGGCAGCAGCGCTACTGGCGGTCGATCGCGGAACCTGATCCTGGCGGCGATGATCTTCGCGGTCGCGATGACGTTCATCGACCAGACGATCGTGTCCATCGCGGTGCCCAATATCCAGCGGGAACTGGGCCTGAGCAGCACCGGCGTGCAGTGGGTGGTCAACGCCTACCTGCTGTCGCTGAGCGCGCTGTTCGCCTTCGGCGGCCGGCTGGCCGACACGATGGGCCACACGAGGATGGTGACGCTCGGCGTCATCGTGTTCGCGGCCGCCTCGGCCATGTGCGGCCTGACCCCGAAGGGGACGTTCGCCGAGGCCTGGATCGTGACCTTCCGGGTGGTCCAGGGCGCCGGCGGCGCGATCATGTTCCCGGCGGCGCTGGCCATCGTGGTGCAGACCTTCGAGCTGCGCCAGCGGGGCAAGGCCCTCGCCCTGTTCTTCGGCATCGCCGGCGGCCTGACCGCGATCGGCCCGGTGCTGGGCGGGTTCCTCACCCAGTGGACCTGGCGCGCGATCTTCTGGGTGAACATCCCGGTCGCGCTCATCGCGCTCGTGCTGATCTACATCTCCAAGCCGGTCACGGATCACCGGCCGGCCCGGATCGACTACCGGGGCCTGGTCCTGATCGCCTCCGGCGTGGCGCTGAGCGTGTTCGGCTTCCAGCAGTCGTCGGTGTGGGGCTGGCACAACCCCGCTGATCTGGCTGTCGATCGCGGTCGGCCTGGCGCTGCTGGTCGTGTTCTACTTCGTCGAGGTCCGCACCGAGTCGCCGCTGATGCGGGTGAGCATCTTCCGCATCCGGCCGTTCCTGGTCGAGAACCTCGTGCTCGGCACCACCAACCTGGTGTTCATCCCGGTGTTCTTCTTCGCCAGCGAGTACGCCCAGATCTCGCTGGGCAAGTCGTCCTCGCAGGCCGGCGTCATCCTGCTGTACTTCTTCATCGGCTTCGTGATCGCCGCGCAGATCGGCGGGCGGATGCTGGACCGGCTCGGGGCCAAGCGGCCGGTCGTGATCGGGTGCGTGCTCGGCGCCGTCGGCTTCTGGCTGTGGGCCGGCAAGGTCACCAGCCTCAGCTTCAGCGCGCAGCAGTGGTACATCATCCTGGCCGGGGCGGGCATGGGCTTCATGCTCGGCCCGGCCAGCACCGACGCGGTCAACCGGGCCAGCCGGCTCACCTACGGCGAGGCCACCGGCATCACCCAGACGGTCCGCAACTACGCGGCCAGCATGGGCCTGGCCATCCTCGGCACGATCCTGGTCACCGAGATGCGCAACCACCTCACCACCTCGCTGGTCGCTCTCGGCGTCCCGTCCAGCCGCGCGGCCGCCGAGGCGGGGACCCTGTCGCAGGCCCACGGCAGCGGCAGCGGGACCGGGAGCGTCGCGTCGATCCCGCACTTCTTCCGGCTCGACTTCGCCCAGTCCACGCAGACCGTGCTGTACGTGATGGCGGGGATCATGGCCGTGGCGGCCATCGTGGCCATCGTCGGCCTGCGCGCCGGGGTGCAGCAGGACATCGCCACGGCGGACGCGGGCGCCGCCGGCCAGCGCGGCGCCGGCGAACGAGCGGGCGGCGACGAGGCGGGCGGTGACCGGGCGGCCAGCGAGCGCGCGGCCGGCCTGCGCAGGCGCGCCCGACCGGATCACCGAGTGGGAGGACCCCGGCCGCCGCTAGCCGGCCTCTACGATGGCCTGGTGACGGACCAGAAGCCGCCGCGCCTGGCCGCCGGCGAATCACGGACCCTGCACGCGCTGCTGCAGTTCCAGCGCGAGTCACTGGTCCGGAAGGTCGCCGGCCTCGACGACGCCGCGGCGCGGCGCTCGCCCGTCGGCAGCGGCACCAGCCCGCTGTGGCTGATCAAGCATGTGGCCCGCATGGAGATCACCTGGGTCCTGTCCCGCTTCGCCGGGCAGGACGTGGTGATCCCGGACGACGCGCCCGCCCCGGGCGACACCCTGGCCGGCGCGATCGACGGCTACCGGGCGGCGTGGCGGGCGGCGGATGTGGTGGCGTTCGCCGGGACCAGCCTGGACGAGCGCTGCCGCGGGCCGGCTGGCGATCCGCCGGTGAACCTGCGCTGGGTGCTGATGCACCTGCTCGAGGAGACCGCCCGGCACGCGGGCCACGCGGACATCCTCGTCGAGCTGATCGACGGCCGCGCCGGCCGCTAGCCGCGCCGGCCTGCCCATTGGCCCGGTAACGTGCCGCCCAGCGGGCGCCGGCCGAGCAAGCAGAGCCCGGGGGAGCCAGGAATCAGGAAGGCCTGACCGAGTCGGCGCCGGGCCTGGGCGGTTCCGCCGGGCCCTGTGTTCGTAGCGCGCTCCAGCCGAGGCGCCCGGTCACGCGTTCGAGCGTTGGCCCGACGACCATGCCGTGGTCGGTGATGGTGACGCTGTTCAGCGTCATCAGGTGCGGGCTATTGCGCATTTTGGCGATGTGCACGGCCCGGCCTATCTGGGATCCCATTTCGATGTACCGCAGGTCGATGACGTTGTCGAACAAGAACAGGAGCCCCTCCAGCGAGCTGTCGGGGAGCCCGTGGGCGGCGGTTTCGCTGGTGACCAGCAAGGAGCTGCCGGCGGCCCGGACGAGCCCGACGAGGCTGCGCATGTAGGCGGGGAAGCGTTCTGATTCCCGGGCGGCTAAGGCCAGTTCGGAGAGGCTGTCGATGACAACCCGGCTGGTGGGGTGGTAACTGAGTTCGGCGCGCACGGCGGTGGCCAGGACGTCCAGGTCCAGGTCGCCCATCGGAACGTAGGAGATTGCGGCGGTCCCCGAAGCGCGGGCGGCCGCGAGGTTCCAGCCGAAGTTGGCGGCCATGGTGACGAGCTGATCAGCGGTGTCCTGGAACGTGACGTACATGCCGCGCTCCCCGTGCTCCCGCCCTTCAGCGAGCCAGCGCAGCCCGAAGATCGTCTTGCCGACGCCCGAGGGCCCGGTGACCACGGTGGCTTCACCCCGCTTCGCCCCGCCGTTCATCAGCTCGTCGAGGCCGGGGATCCCGCTGGGGGCCGGGCCGGAGACCGGCGTCACCGTGTCCGGGATGAGTGATTCTATGCGCGGGAACACCTCCACGCCGTCCGGGCCGATCCGGAAGGTGTGCTTGCCCGACCGGTGGCTGTTACCGCGCATCTTCACTACCCGCAGCCACCGCCGGTCGACCGGCTCGCGAGCCTCGTACACAAGCTGGATAATGCCATCCGCCAGGGAGAACTCGATGCTGCCGCGCAGCTCCTCAGGCGTGTACTCGCCAATCAGCAGCAGCACGGTCCTGGTTTGCGCGATGCGGCTGGTCAGCTCGTACAGCGCGGCGCGCAGCTCGCGTTCGCCGGCGAAATCGCGCAGCATCTTCGCGCTGTCAACCACCACAACCGATGGCTCCTCCTCCAGTGTCTTGCGGACGATCTCCGACACCACCGCCTCCAGCCCGTCCTGGCGCGCGGGCCGCAGGAACTCACCCAGGTGGATGTGCTCGACTCGTGTGCCCAGGGCCTGCGAGTCGAAGAAGGCGAACGGCTCCAGGTGCCTGACCAGCTTGGTATGCGGCTCGGACACCGTCGTGTAATACACGCCCCGGTGCGCGGCGGTGCCGTTGGCGAAGCAGATCTGCTGGGCCAGGATCGTCTTGCCCGCGCCCGGGGCGCCGACCACGACCACGACCGCGCCCGGCGCGAGGCCTCCGTTGAGGATCAGGTCCAGCCCGGCGATGCCGGTAGCCATCCGCGTCATCGTCAGACCACGCCCTTCCCCCAGCTTCAGACCACGCCCTTCCCTCAGCTGCAGACCACGCCCTTCCCCCAGCTTCAGACCACGCCCTTCCCTCAGCAAGGCATCCCCCGCCGCCAGGAGATGGTCGATGGCATACGGCTTGGGCACGACCGCGTCCGCAGCCCCCGCCAGATGGGCATCTCCGCTCGCGGCCAGGATCGGGATGTGCGCGGTGGCAGGCTCAGCGCGCAGGCACCGGATAAGCTCCACGCCATCCATGACCGGCATCATCATGTCGGTCACCACCAGGTCCGGTGCCGACTCCCGCGCCATCCGAAGCGCCGCGGCGCCATCCGGCGCATCGGTCACCTCATGTCCCGCCCGCTCGAAGATCCTCCGGAGCAAGACCCGCTGGTCCGGTTCGTCATCGACCACCAGAATCCTCGACACGCGCCACCGCGCCCTCTCGGTGTGGCAACTCATCGTAATCAACTGTATTCGAGTTGCTACTAGCTACGGTCCCAACTGCTGACACTCAAACGTCAGGTCTTTGACGTGCAGCACCACTGGGCAGCAACCCCGGCTCGGCATCACCCACAAGGTCTCGCCGTCCGGGACCGAGATGACCTGCAGGTTCATGCCGTGATAGCGGTGCATGCCGGAGCAGTGGCCCGCCAGAGTTCCGGGTAGCGCCGATCGGGCGGGGTCGCTGGCGATCAGGTGTCGATATTCGGGTTGTCGCGGCCGAGGGGAACCAGGCGGGCCGGCGGGTCGGGCAGCACCACGGCCGACTCCACGCTCAGGTCGGGCCGGACGTGCAGCAGCTCGCCCGGCTGCAGCATGCGCCAGCCGCTCTCGCCGTCCAGCCGCTCGGAGGCGACGACCACCGAGGCGGCGGAATCCAGCGCGGGCACGTGCACGGACGACGTCGCGCTGCGCACGTGCAGGCCGGGCCGCTCGCCGGCTGTCTGGCCCGGGCCGGCCGGGCGCTCGATGACGTGCAGCGCGTGCTGGCCGGGGTAGCGCAGCGCCCATAGTTCCTCAGACGTGGTGAGGACGGCGTTCAGCGATGTGACCGGGAGGTTGGCGGCGATCCACCGGGCCGCGGCCGTGATCCCGGCCCCGACATCACCGCCGTGGGCGTCGGCCTGCTGGGTGATCAGCGCGAAGAACCGCTCGGAGTCGGTGTCGCCGAGCACCAGGCCGGCGTAGGAGCCAAGCTGCTCATCCAGCCGCGTCAGCTCGCCGAACCCGCCGTTGTGCGCCATGATGCGGCCGCGCATCGTGAACGGGTGGGTGTTGGGCACGGTCCGGGCCCCCGCAGTAGCCAGGCGGACGTGCGCGACGAACGTGGCCGACTCGGCCTGCCTGGCCTCGTGAACGAACTCCGCGTCCTCGTACGCCGGCTCCGGCTGCTTGTCGAGCACCGGCGCGCCGGCCGGGTCGAAGAAGCCGATGCCGCTGCCGTCGACGTTGCGCAGGCTCTGGGCCTCGAGCGAGTCGGGCGCGTCGAGCAGCCAGAACGTGGCATGCACCCGGGCGGGGCCCGCGGTCAGCCCGAACAGGCGGCACATGGCTGGCGGCCGGGAGCGGGCCGGGGGCTAGGCACGGAGCCAGGATAGTCCCGGGCGGCGGGCCGCACCGGTCGGCCCGGGGTGCGCCGGGATTACCGGCCCGGGTGCGCCGTAATTACTCCGCCGGAACTGATCTGTCATTAATGACACCGGGCGCGCAGATCGCGCGATCCTGATGCAGGCACGCCCGTATTATGCGGCAGGCGCTTGGCGCGCATTAACGGCCAGCGGCGGTGCTAGCCTCCTGCGCAACGTAAAAGGCTGACGCGCAGTATTACTTATAAGGGCACGGTCGCGCCATGTTTCGTTTTGCTGGTCATCGCCGCATTACCGCATCATTAGCAGTCCTCGCGACCACCGGAGTGGGGCTCGCCGCGTTCGTGCTGCCCGCCGCGGGAGCGCAGGCCGGCCGCGACCCGGTGATAACCGTCACCGCGGGCGGGGACCGGACCGGCGACACCGCGGTCAGCGGGCTGGACGGGGTGCGGTTCGACTTCTACGCCGGCGCGGCCGGCACCAACCCGAGTGGCCCCCCCGAGGCCAGTTGCGTGACCGGCTCCGGCGGCGTGACCGGCAAGTGCAGCGTGGATGTGCCCGCCCGCGGCGGCGGCAGCGGCAGCAGCCAGAAGGGGTACTGGGTCGTTCAGGCCGGCGTCCCCGCGGGCTGGTTCGCCAGTTCCCACCTCGACACCGGGGCCGAGGGCTCGATAACCGCGACGCGGTACTCCAGCCTGTTCGTCGGCAACGTCACGGCCAACGTGTCGATCCCCGTCGCGGACACGAGCAACTCGAAGATAGCCACGGCCCGGGGTAGCGTCTGGGCCGCGTCGCGGGACAACCCGCCGCTGCCGGACACGTGCGGCCTGAGGGTCGCCCTGCTCTTCGACGTGTCCGGCTCGATCGGCCCCGACATCGGCAAGCTCCGGTCCGCCGGGACCAGCTTCGTCGACGCCCTGACCGGCACCCCGTCGAGCGTCGGCGTCTACACCTTCGCCAGCTACGCCCCGGCTAACTCCGCCAACAACTCCAATCTCGGGCTCACGCCGGTCTCCACCGCGGAGTCGGCGGCCAAGGTCAACAAGAAGATCAACGGTCTCACCGTGCAGACCAGCGGGGCCGGCACCAACTGGGACCAGGGCTTGTGGCAGATCGCCGCCGACCCCACGCACTACGACCTCGCGATCGTGCTGACCGACGGCAACCCGACGTTCTACGGCCCGACCGCGCGGGGGCCCGGCTCGTATACCCGGTTCATCGAGGTGGAGAACGGGATCTTCTCCGCCAACGCGCTGAAGGCCCGGGGGACCACCGTCCTCGGCGTCGGCATCGGCCGCGTCGGCGGTTCCAAGGACAACCTCGCGTCGATCTCCGGCCCGCGGGCGGGCATCGACTACTTCGCCACGGACTTCGACGCCCTGCCCGGGCTGCTGAGGGAACTCGCGCTGAAGAACTGCGAGGGGACCGTGAACGTGGTCAAGCAGGTCGTGCCGGCCTCCGCGCCCGGTGACCTGAGCGCGGCCGTCCCCGCCCCCGGCTGGCACTTCCGGGCCGCCCCCGACACCGTGCTTCCGCACCACGGCGTGACCGATGACAACGGGGCGGTCAGCTTCAGGACGGCCACCAGCACATCGCAGCCGGTGACCCTGACCGAGACCGAGCAGGACGGCTATCAGCTGATCCGGCCGGACGGCAGGAACGCCAGCTGCAAGACCTCGGCCGGCCGGCCGGTCACCGTCACGGACGTCCCGGGCACGCCCGGGTTCACCGTGGACGCGCTGGCGAACCATGTCGTCACCTGCCTGGTGTACAACCAGGAGCCCCGGCGGCCGGACCCGGCCTCGGTCGTGGTCACCAAGACCTGGGACGTCGACGGCGTGACCTCGGCCGACGGCGACCAGGACCCGGACTTCCAGGCCAGCCTGGTCCTGGACCCGGTCCACCCGCCCGGCACCCAGCCGGCCTGGGGGCAGGAGTTCCAGGGCTACCTGGAGGGCCAGGACGTGACCGTCGGCGAGGACGACGTGCGGATCCCGCCCGGGTGCACCAATGTCGCCGCCGGCGACCTGGGCGGCCACACGCTCGCCCCGGGCCGCAACGTCTTCCACGTCACCGACACCGTGCGCTGCGCCACGCAGCTCACGCTGGTCAAGGAGATCAGCAATCCCTATCCCGGGGCCACGCCCGCCCCGCTGACCTCGTGGACGCTCAGCGCGCGCCCCGGCCCGGGGGAGCCGTCCGTGGTCGAGGGCACCACGGGGGCCACCGGCGCCGTGACCGCGAAGACCCGGTACGTGCTGTCGGAGACGCCGGTGCCGGGCTACCAGCAGGCCGTCGAGCCGGGCGCCACCCTGGCCCCGGGCGCGAGCGGGTCCTGGCAGTGCCGGACGGTCAGCGACGGCCGTTCGGGCCTGGAGGTCTATGACGGTGCCGACGGCACCGTGGTGGCACAGCCGGGCGAGCACGTCGCCTGCACCGCCGTCAACATCCCGCAGCCGGCCGCGCTGACCCTGGTCAAGGACGTCGTCAACGACCACGGCGGCACCGCGCAGCCGACCGACTGGACGCTCACCGCCCGGCCCGACGAGACCGCGGTGCCGCCCGGGCCGACCCTCACCGGCGTGACCGGGAGCCCGGAGGTCACCGGCGTCGCCATACCGCCGGGCGTGCCCTACACCCTCGCGGAGTCCGGCCCCGCGGGCTATCCACTGGACCACCTGGAGTGCGTGATCAATGACACCCGCATCCCGGCCGCGGTGCTCGCGGACACCCTGATCGCCGGCATCGGCGAGGACATCACCTGCACCTTCACCAACGTGCAGTCGGAGCCGACGCCCACGCCGACGCCGACACCCACGCCGACACCCACGCCAACGCCGACCACGTCGCCCACGCCGACGCCGACGCCGACCCCGACGGCGACGGTCACGCCGACCCCGGTGCCGACACCCACGCCGACGTTCCCGGAGCCGACCGGCGGGGCCTCCACCGGCAACGCGAGCCCGGCCGGCGACTCGTCCGGCCTGCTCATCGCCGGCGGCCTGGCGATAGCGGCGCTGGGCTGCCTCGCGGGCATCGGCACCGTGCGGCGGCGCCGGGGCAGCCGGACCGAGCGCTGATGCCGCGTGGGGACGGTCACCGCCGGTGGCTCCGGCCCGCCGCCGCCCTGGGCCTGGTCGTGGCCGGGACGGCCATGGGCCTGGCGGGCTGGTGGTCACGCGGCGTCCCGGCGCCGCCGGAGCCGCCCCGGTCGGCGAACCGCAGCAGCGCCTGGCCCGCCGCCCCGCGGCCGCTGCCCTACTCGGTCCCGGTCCGGCTGGTCATCCCGGCCATCGGGGTGAGCGCGCAGGTCATCCCGCTGGGCGAGAACCCGGACGGCACCGTGGCGGTGCCGCTGCTCACGCAGCCGCAGCTGACCAGCTGGTTCGACGAGGGTCCCGCGCCCGGGCAGCGCGGGCCCGCGGCGCTGTTCGGCCACGTCAACACGGCCTACACCGGGCCGGCCGTCTTCTACGAGCTGGGCGACCTGCGGCCGGGCGAGACCGTCAGCGTCACGCGCGCCGACGGGTGGACCGCCGTGTTCCGCATCGACCGGATCGCGATGTTCGCCAAGGCCGCCTTCCCGACCGCGCGGGTGTACGGCCCCACACCCGATCCCGAGCTGCGGCTGATCACCTGCGGCGGGGCGTTCGATCTCCTCTCGCGCACCTACCTGGACAACATCGTGGCGTTCGCCCGTCTCGCCGCGGTGATCAGGCCCTGAGAACCGCTCGCATCCCGGCCCGCGGGAGCTATTTCCCGTTAAGGGCCGCTGTTTTACACTCAGCGCGTGGCGACCGATCCGCCCGCCCCGTCATCCGGCGCCGGGAATGCCTCCCATCCGCAGCCCGACCCCGAGACCCCGGCGGTCAGAGTCGACGTCGTCCGCCTTCCCGCGCCGGAGAAAGAGCGCGGCCGGTGGGTCACGACGGTCGGTATGGTCGTCGTCCCCGCTCTGGCGCTGGTCGTCGCGATACTCGCTGTCTACTACCAGAACCAGTCCAGCCACTCCGCGCAGGCCGCCGCTAACCGGGCGAACGCATCCTCGGTGTCCTTTTATCGAGCGGTAGGCGACGCTTTTGAGATCATCAATCTGGAACCCGCGGACATCAACCACGTGTACGTGCAGGCCCGCGGCGGCGGCCGTCTCCAAGAAGTAGGGAGTGGCACCGTTCGAGCGTGTTCAGCAAGCGTCATCATGCTGGCGAATGTGACGAACCCGGCGATCTACTTCACCGATCAGGCCGGCCACAGCTGGAAACTGGCCGCCGACGGCACCTTGCTGCCGTCGATCAGCTCATCCGCCATTTTCGCCGCGGTGCCGGGGGCGGAATCGTCGGTATCCCAGGTTCAGCCGCAGCCAGCGCCGCCGCCGAACTGCTCCTGACCGGCCAGCCGCGTCGCTCAGCCCCAGAACGCGACGGTGCCGCCGTGAGTGCCCCAGGTCAGC
This sequence comes from uncultured Actinomycetota bacterium, assembly GCA_963749145.1. Taxonomy (GTDB): domain Bacteria; phylum Actinomycetota; class Actinomycetes; order Streptosporangiales; family Streptosporangiaceae; genus JASHPR01. The sequence goes on from CAVVLN010000002.1 coordinate 160,122, forward strand.
GTCTCCTGCTGCGCCGTCCCGCCCTGATCCCACCGCAGCGTCATGCCGGCGAAGTAGTCGCGCCGGTGGTGCACGCGCACGTCATACAGCAGCATCGTCACCCGGTACTGGTGATAGGTGCCGCCAGCGCAGTCGGGGACGCAGTTGTCGATGTAGTACCGGCCGGCGGCCCGGGCCGCGAGCGGCTGCCACGAATTCCACGCCAGGCGGCGGATGAAGTGAGTTCCGTCGGTCCCGAAACTGATGCCGCCCGGCCGGACCGCCGCATGCCACGCGCCCATAGGGGAATCGCCGAACCCGTAGACAACCGTCACCGCCGGCCGGGCGGCCGCCGTGGTCACCACGGTCGGCGCCGGCGTGGCGGCGGTGGCCGCGGCGGCGGGCCCGGCCGATAGTAGGGCGACCAATAGCACCGCCGCGGTCCTGCCGAACCTGCGCATAACGAACGCCTTCCCCCGTTTCCCCCGTGCCAGAGGCCGGCGATCATGCTGACTAGCGGAACAGCCGCTCCACGTAGTCGGCGCCGATCCCGGCCTTCTCGTAATGGCTCCGGCACAACTCTATGTAATCGAAGACGTCGAAGTGCCCGGAGACGTTGCCGTTTTCGTCTAGCCAAATCAAAGGTCCGGTCACGTTGAAGGTCACCCGCATCGGCTCGGGCGACTCGTAGGCCACGAGTGTGTGGGCCTCGCCCGGCGCCTCATAGATCCAGTCCCCGGCGGTCGCCACCCAGTCATGCTCGAGGTAGCCCCATTTGCCGGAGATCGTGTACGCGAAGACCTGCTGGGGGTGATAGTGCCGGTTCACCAGGCCGGCGCCCCGCGCCATCAGCACGTCGCACCACCGGTTCTGGCTGGGCGAGATCCACAGCGGGCGGGTCCCGACCGTCTCCGACAGCGGCGCGTAGAAGCGCTCGTCATCGGTGGCCGCGTCGGGGATGTACGCCTCCGGCGCCGCGCCGGGGCGGAACGCCTGCTTGATCGGCTTGAGGTCCCGCCAGAACTCCGCGCCTCCTGCTTGCGTCATGTGTCCTCCCGCGCGTGGCCGTGGCTGTCCCACCGGTCGTCATGGCCAGGCTGCCATCCGGGCTCGCCGCGGGCAACCGGCCGCGCGGCCCGGACGCTGGCCTGGTGAGCGCCGGGGAGGGCGCCGGGGAGACCACCTCGACGACCAGCCCGCCGCCCGCCGCGCCCGCCGCGGCCGGCGCGGAATGGTGACATCGGTTCCGAAACGGGTTTTCCTGTTAGGTATGTACAGTTCCGAAAAGCCGGCCCGGCCCGCCGGCGCAGGTTCAGGCCCGGACCCGGCGGCATGGTGTTCGCGGGAGCGGTCGCGCTCGCCCTGGCCGCGGCCGCCTGCAGCAGCAACGGCAGCAGCACCTCGCCGGGCGCCGCGCCGGCGAACGGCGGCACGGCCGTCTACGCCGAGCAGCCGGCCACCCCGCCCAACTACATTTTCCCGTACATCGCCGGCCCCTACGCCACCACCAGCAACGTCTTCTATCTCCAGGTGCTGATGTACCGGCCGTTGTACTGGTTCGGCGACAACGGCCAGCCGACGATGAACCCGTCGCTGAGCCTGGCCAAGCCGCCGGTGTTCAGCGGCCGCAACGTCACGATCACGCTGAACCATTACATGTGGTCCAACCACACCCCGGTGACGGCCCAGAACGTGGTCTTCTGGCTGCACATGCAGCAGGCCCTGCCGCAGGACTACGGCGCCTACTCGGGCTTCCCGGCGAACGTGAGCGGGATCAGGGCGGTCAGCGCGACCGAGCTGACCATGACCATGGACAAGGCGTACTCGCCGACCTGGTTCCTGTACAACGACCTGAGCCAGGTCACGCCGATGCCGTCCGCGTGGGACCGGACCGCCAGCGGCCCGAGCAGCTGCACCACGACCCTGGCCGACTGCGCGAAGGTATACGCCTACCTGAACGCCCAGGCGCTGCAGTTGAACAGCTACGTGGGCTCGCCGCTGTGGTCGATCGTGGACGGGCCGTGGCAGCTGAGCTCCTTCAACGCCGACGGGCATATCACGTTCGTGCCGAACAAGCTCTACTCCGGGCCGGTCAAGCCGAAGCTGGCGCAGTTCGAGGAGGTGCCTTTCACGACCGACGCGGCCGAGTACGACGTGCTGCAGTCGGCGTCCAGCGGCAGCCAGAAGATCGATGTCGGGTATATCCCGGCCTCGGACGTGCCGGCCAAGCCGGCGGGCCAGGCGGTGGGCGCCAACCCGCTGGCCGCCAAGGGCTACACCATGTACCCGCTGTACCCGTGGGGGATCAGCTTCTACCTGGTGAACCTGCAGAGCAGCACGGGCAACGGCCCGGTCATCCGGCAGCTGTACTTCCGGCAGGCGCTGTCGTACCTGATGAACCAGCCGGGCATCATCGACGGCCCGCTGCGCGGCTACGGCACGGTCACCGTCGGCCCGGTCGGCAGCACGCCGGTGACCAGGTTCCTGTCGCCGCAGGGCAAGCGGGGCGTGCCCTACCCGTACAGCCCGGCCCGGGCCCAGGCCCTGCTGGCCAGCCACGGCTGGAAGGTCGTCCCGAACGGCGTGAGCACCTGCACCAGCCCGGCCAAGTGCGGCCCCGGGATCAAGCAGGGCCAGGGGCTCAGCCTCAACTTCATCTACGCGACGGGGACGACCTGGGTCGACGAGGAGATGACCGACCTGCAGTCCACCGCGGCGCAGGTCGGGATCAAGCTGAACCTGCAGCCCAAGACCTACAACCAGGTGATCGCGCAGGTCATCGCCAACTGCGTGGTGGCCAAGACGCCGTGCAACTGGGACATGGCCAACTACGGCACCGGGTTCACGTTCGCCCCCGACTACCTGCCGACCGGCGAGGTGCTGTTCACCTGCGGCGCGATCGGCAACTCGGGCGGGTTCTGCGACAGCACCAACGACGCCATGATCAACCAGACGCTGACCAGTGCCAGCCTGCCGGACATGTACGCATGGCAGGACTACCTGGCTCCGCGGCTGCCGGTCATCTGGCAGCCGGACGGCGTCTACAGCCTCACCGAGGTGGCTAACAACCTGCGGGGCGTCAGCCCGCAGAGCCCGACGCTCAGCATCAACCCGGAGGACTGGTATTTCGTCAAATAGGCCCGGCCGCCCGGGCCCGCCGGCGTCACCGACCCGGACCTGCTGCTGACCTTGGCGGCGACCCTCGCCACGCGGCTGGCCGCCCGGGCCGGCTCTCCGGCAGCGCAGCGGTGGCCGGGGTAGGCTTGCGGCCCGGTTGTGGCGGGGTGGAGTGCCTGCCTGCTGGGAGGGGTGTCTTCCATCACTGGACATCTGGGTTTCGGGGAGGTGCTGCGCGGTCATCGCCGTGCGGCGCGTCTGACGCTAGAGCAGCTCGCTGACGTGTCGGGGGTTAGCGCCCGGACTTTGTCGGATATGGAGCGCGGACGGAGCAAGGGGCCTCAGCACCGGACCGTCACCGCTTTGGCGGATGCGTTTGTCCTGGAGGGGGATGCTCGCAAGCAGTTTATTGAGCTGGCGCGCGATGGTCGGCTGCGCGATCACTGGACACGTCCGGCTGGTGTGTGTGAGCTGCCACGGCTGGTCGACGACTTCACCGGCCGCGCCGCGGAGCTGGCCTGGATGAGCGAGCTGGCGTATGCCGCGAGTCCGCAGGGTGCCGGCGTGGTGGGCCTCATCACAAGCTCGGGGGGCATGGGAAAAACCACGCTCGCCGTCCGGGCCGCCCATGTGCTGATGGCCGGGCGGTGGTTCGAGCCCGGCTTCGGCCGTCCCGCCCGGCCTGACCCAGATCTCGCCGTCGTGTCCTCCATGGAGGATGCCGAGCTGTGGCTGCGCGTGAACGTGGACAACTGGCTGGGTGCGCTGCGGTCCGCGGCGGTCAGCGGGCAGCACTCCCTCGTCCTGGATTGCGCGGAGTCGATGCACTGGTTCTGCGACCGGTGGGCGCATGCCTCGCACTGGCACGAGGTGTTCAACCTCGGCACGGAGGCCGCCGCTGCTCTTGGTGACCTGGCGCGGCAGGCGGCCCAGCTGAACTACCTGGCCTGGGCGGGATGGTTGCCGCCCAGCGACCCGCAGGCCACGCTGCGGTACGCGACGCAGGCGCTGGACCTGGCCACCCGGAGCGGCGCCACCGCGCAGATCGCCGCATCACACCAGTACACCGGGCGAGCGCAGCTCATGCTGGGACGACTCGCCGAGGCTGCCGCGTCGGCGTCCCGGGCGGCGGAGACGTTCAAGACCCTCGGCGACATCGGCTCCTACGCCCAGTGCCTCTCCCTCATCGGACTCTGCCGTCGTGATGAGAGAGCACTAACGTCATGCGCAAGCGCTGGAACGGCCTCGCCATCGAGCGGCCGGGCGGGACGCCTGGCGTTGTAGCGCAGGGCGGCGGCGATGCCGGCCGGGCCCGCCAGGGCACCGCCCGGCTGACTCCCAGCCGGGCCAGGGTCTGCTCACCGGCGTCAGCGGCGCGCTAGCGACGGACCCGGAACGCGGGCGTCTCGGCGTGCTCGCGCCAGGTCAGCGATTCGATCGGCCCGTTGAACATGTGACCGCGCGGGCAGCGGATCTTCGCGCACTCCAGCGGGCCGTCGGTGGACCCGAGGGCGTACCGGGTCTCGACCTCGGCCGGAAGCCCGCACCGCGCCGTGCCGCGCTGGTTGGTGTAGGCCGGGCAGTCCAGGAACATCACGCTGGCTTCCATCACATGACCCCCGTTCAGCAGCGAGCCCGCCGGCCACGCCCCGGGCCGGAGGAGCCTTTGCCACCCAGAGCCCGCCCTGGCCCCGCTGATACATCCCGCCGCGGCCGAGGCGGGGTTGGCGTCGCCGCGGCAAGGCGGGCGCAGCCCGACGTCGCGTACCTGACCAGCGGGAGCTGACCCCGGGCCGGGGCACACTGGGGTGGTGCGGGTAACCCTGCGAGTGCGGCCCGGGTCGGCCCGGCCCGGCGTGGGCGGCGAGCACGACGGCGCCCTGGTCGTCCGCGTCAGCGCGCGAGCGGTGGACGGCCGGGCCACGGCGGCCGCCCTGGCCGCGGTGGCGGAGGCGTTCGCCGTCCGCCGTCAGGCGGTGACGCTGATCAGCGGGGGAGCGAGCCGCACGAAGATTGTCGACGTGGCCGGGGGCGATCCGGCCACGCTCGCCCGGCTGCTGGCGGCGAACCGGCCAAATGCGGAATGATCGGGAGCCGCAGGGTGTCATAAAGGGTATGAAGGTTCTCAATCGCCCGGCCCCGGCTGACCCGCCGGCCAACCTGATCCTGGTCGAGCAGTCCGGGGCCAAGCGCGAGATCCCCCAGCCCTCGTCGATCAACGGATTAAAGGCGGCGGAGTGGGCGATGCGGCACCACGGGCGTCGCTTGCGTGAGGTCAAGGTCGTGAGCCAGCACCGGGCCATCGCCCGCTGGAAGGCCGAGGACCTGGGCTGGCGCCGGGTCGCCTGACCGGCTCCGCGCGGCCGTCACCACCACCCTGGGCTTGAGTGAGGCTGTCCTCCAGCGATGCCGTCAGGAGGGCCTCGGTTCGGCCTGCCTCCGGGCGCTCACGCGGCGCGGCAGGCGGAACCGCGCGCACCGGGCCGCTCGCGCGGTTCCGGCGATCCGTGGCCGCCGAACGCCTCGGCGACCAGGCCGCGCGCCCAGCGCATCCGCGCCACCGCGAGGTCGGGATGCTCGCCGAATTCCTGGGCCACGCGCCCGCTGCAGCCCCGGCCGCCGAACCGGCGCACGGCGGTGGCGACCGCCTGCCGAACCTGCCGCGCACTCGGCTGCTCGGATCGCTGCAGCGGCGACACGAACAGGGCGTCGGCCCTTACCGCACTGATGCTGAGGTGTTTCGTCTCGGGCCGCATCGCGGGCCTCCCTGCCGAGCCGGTCCTTCAACTACATCACGCGGGGACGACATTCTCGGTTCGGCCTGCCCGGGGAGCGGCGGAGGTACGCGAGGGCGCGCCGTCGACCCTCACGAGGCCGCGCGCCTTGAGCGAGCTACTGCAGAGCAACGAAAGCCGGCAACCCCGGTCACAAGTGCTGGCCTGACACCGGTGGACGAGCCCCTCGTACAAGATCGCCAACCCATCACACAGGATTCACGGCTGGTAAAGGTTCGGATCCGCGACGGATCAGAGGACTGGTACGAGTACGTCTCACTCAAGCTCATGACCAGGGTGATCAGCTAGCTGACCTTTTTTGACTCGTAAGCGAGGCAAGGCCGGATGTAGTCACGAAAGCGGAAAACATGCCCCCATAGAGCGTGAGCGGCTGAAGCGCACTCGAACCCCACGTCGGATCTCTGAGGTAAACACCCACGTACACCGCGAAAGCCGCGACGCTCCCTGCGACCAGAGCGACAAGTCCCTTAACACTAATAGCCCACTCCATAAACTCAAGGCTTAGAGCATCATCATTCCCATCTCGTTGGCTTCTAAGAACCCAAACACACCATGCCCCAGGAATAACTGCGAAGGCGTAGAGCCAGAGTAGGAAGACCCCATTTGTATACTGCATGGTCACGATTATTGGGACGGTAACCGGAGTCTTGAGTCGGCTATCATCAATTGTCACAGAACCCGAATAGGAGCCAGGATCGCCGAGATTCATAGATCGCTTGCCCCTATTGAACAACACATTCAGTATCAGCGTCCCTCCGTCACGCACAGCGCTGGCGACAATGTCGTTGCACCTTAGGCTAGCGTCGTCGGCTCTCAGGAACGGATTCATGCGGATGTGAAAGTATGCGGAACCTCGCGGCACGGTGTTCAGGCTTAAATATTCAGTAATCGACCTCGAAGTGAAAGAGCGGCCGAAATTAACTGCTTCTGGTTGACCCGGCTGCAGCTTGGCCGTCACTGTTCCTTCAGACGAGATGGAGTGGGGTTCGCCAGAAGGATCAGAACCTAATGGACAGCTTGGAGGCGGCAGTGCGTGACTAAACAACTGGGCCTTGATATCAGGGTAGCTGACGTAGGCCATAAGGCCGAAAACGAGGCCACATAGCACTGCGACGCCCTGCGCGATCTTTCTTCTTCTTTTTTTCTGGGCGTCCTTTATTTTTTTCTGGGCGTCCTTTGCTTGCTGCGCAGCAGCGTCGTTGCCCTCTGGGCCGGCTGGGTGCGCAGCAGCGTCGTTATCCTCTGGGCCGGCTGGGTGCGCAGCAGCGTCGTTATCCCCTGGGCCGGCTGGGTGCGCAGCAGCGTCGTTACCCCCTGGACCGACGACGGCCATTTCGGCCTCCCACCCCTGCGGCGCCGTTATCGCCGCTCTTTCAGGTCATCGGTAGCTCATTCGATCGGATTGTAGACCGGCCGATGTCGATTTATCTAGACCCGAAACGATCACACTCATTTCAAGCACGAGACTGAACCTCGATCGGGCGCGTGCTGGGACAGATAATGAAACATCATGTTTTAGTGACCGATCTCGCTGCCGCAAGGATGTTCGAGCGACAGATTGTTCAACCTGGAGAGGCCCAGCCAGCAGCGTTCCCTGGGGACCTCGGCGACGCTGCCCGCCGAGCAACCCCGACCCTCGGCGACCGAGTACGCCAAGCGATCGCTGGGCGGGTGACTCGCCTCTCGGCGGCGGTCATCCTCAGGCGATTGACGGTCATCGGTCAGCCGGGCTGCGCAGCGAGGCGCTGATGCGATGACTACAGCGCATGAACGCGGGCCGGGCGTGATGAGCACTACGGCGTCGGTGCCGAGCTGCTCGCGGAGTGACTCGACTAGCTCGCGGGCCGGTCCAGTGGATAGGGAAGTCACCGCTTCAGCCCTGCCTGGGACTGAGCAAGGCGGCGAGGCGCTGGCGCTGGCCCGGCTGAGAGCGGAGGCGCGTGATCGACTATCCATCGGATGCGGGCGTCGAGGCTTAGCTGCGGTGGGACCGACAGGAGCCGGTCGCGGACCTGGCGCTCGGATGGCGTGGAGCCCGTCATCCGGGCCCGCAGGTTCAGCGCGTCGCGGAGCTTTTCCTTGCCGGTCCAGGCGGCGGCGGTCTCCTGCCCGTACCGGTCACGGTCCAGGGTGTCGGGGATCTGGGTGGACTGCGCGCCGGTCAGGTGCTCCAGGTTGCGGACGAGCAGGCCCTTGATGCCGTATTCGGGGTCGCCGGAACGGCCGCGGCGCCCGTACCGGCCGCGGCGGTGCTCGTCGATGCCCAGCTGCGCCACCGGCGCCGGGTCTTGGTCCAGCAGCCCATCGGCCCGCGCCGCGAACGCCTCGCGGGCCACCGGCCAGGAGATCCCGGCGTGCCGGGCCGCCTCCGCCGGGGTGATCCCGCGGCCGGCGATCTCGTGCGCGGCCTGCTCGCGCAGCCGGGCCGTGATCCGGCACCGCGGCGGCAGGGCCGGCACCCACTCGGTGAACGTCTTGCGCGGGCACTGCTGGTTCTCGCACTTGCGCCGGTACGTGACCCAGCGCAGGTCCACCGCGCCCCCGTCCCGGGGGTTGCCTGGCCGGGCTGAGTAATCCCGCGAGCGGCGGTTGCGCGTTGAATAGGTGTGGGAACCCAACGCCTGGACTTCGCGGAGTTCTACCGGAGTTCCAGGGACGACTGCCTGCGCACGGTCCTGGTCATTGCCGGTGATCAGGACAGTGCGCAGGAGCTCGTCGCCGAGGCCTTCGCCCGGGCCTGCGCCTCCTGGCGTACCGTGGGCAGGCACCCGGCGCCCGCGGCGTGGGTGGTGCGCACCGCGCTGAACCTGAACATCTCCCGGTGGCGTCGCCGCCGCCGGGAAGTACCGGTCGCCGACCCGGGCGTGCTGGCCGATCGGCCCGCGGCGGCAACAGCCGCCCAGGACCCGGTTGATCCTCAGATCATGGCCGCGCTGCTGCGGCTGCCTGCTCGCCAGCGGCAGGTCATCGCGCTGCGGCTGATTCTCGACCTCGACACCAGTGGCACCGCCCAGGTGCTCGGCATCACGCCGAACACGGTGATGGCGCACATGGCCCGCGCCCTGGCCACGCTGCGCAGCGATCTTGTTCCCGTACCACAGCAGGAGAACCAGCGATGAACGACCAGGAAGTGATCACCGCCGTGCGGCAGTCCGTCTATGGGGTGCGCATGACCGTCCCGGCCGAGCAGATCGTCGGCCGCAGCCACGCCATCCGCGCCAGCGGTCACCGCAGGCTCGCCGCATGCGTCACTGCCGTAGCGGCCGCCGGATCGGTGGTGCTCGGCCTGGGCCTGTCCGGCGCGCTCGGCGCAGCACCGAACGGCGGGACCGGCACGATCCGCGGGACCGGCACGATCCGCACCGCGGCCTTCGCCCTTACCAGCAATGCCAACGGCACCGACACGCTGACCTTGACTCACAGCCAGATGTTCGACCCGGCCGCGCTCCAGCAGGCACTCGCGCAACACCGCATCCCTGCCCTGGTCAAGACCGGCACCTACTGCGCGTCCAACCCCCCGGCACCCGACCCGGCCAGCATCGGGGTGCTATCCCTCCGGGCGCCCGTCAAGCAGGAGCCGCCGCGCGGTGTGTTCACTCACCTGACGCCCAGTGATATGAACCGGATCGCCGCCGGCACCAGGACGGTGATCAACCCCGCGGCGATGCCCACCGGGACCGAGCTGTTCTTCAGCTACGTCAACAGCGGCCACGCCCTGTTCTTCGACCTCATCTACACCAACTCCTACACCTGCAGCAACGCCCTGCCGCCTGGCGGCCCCGCAGGCTCGTAACCCGCCGAGCCGGCAGCCACCCGGTTACCACCAGGGGAGGGAACCCCAGTTCCCTCCCCTTAGCCAACTCTGCCCACCGCGTTCCGTCCGGCCCGGTAACCCGCCAGGCGAAACCCAGGGCCTGCAGCTTGGCGCGCATCTCAGCAGTAACGACGGCCTGGGTCCGTACGCTGTCGACCTTGTTGCCGAGCTGATGCCGGAATGTGTCGCTCTGGGCGATCAGGGCACGGACCACGCCCGCGATGATTGTGTTGGCCAGCTCGATGCTGTCGGTGAGCACATCGGTGGTGACCACCGATGCCCAGCGCTTGCCGGTCGCCGCTAGCGGGCGCCGCGTGATCCGGCCGACCAGCTGCTGGATCTCCACGGTGCTGTGCTTGGGCGTCACCAGGATGGCCAGGTCAAGGTCCGGGAGGTCGTAGCTCTCGGTCAGCGCGCCGCACTGCGCGATCACCGCGTAGCCGAGGGGCACCTGGACGGGCGGCCTGCGGCCGACAACCGGCCGCCGGCCCGCCCGGGCGTGCTAGCGTCGCCGCTCGTGGCGGAGGCGATCTATGTGGGCAACGCGGCGGTCGATGCTCCGGCCGACCGCGGCTGGCTGATCGGGCACTTCAAGCCGGACGATGATGCCCGGCACAGCGACGAGGTCGAGATCAAGTGGGCCGTGCACGCCGCGGGCGACCGGCGGGCGCGATGGGTCGAGGGCGAGAAGCGCTCGGCCATGGTCGTGCTGATCAGCGGCCGGTTCCGGGTAGAGCTGCCCACCCGCGGCGTGCTGCTGGCCCGGCCGGGCGACTACGTGGTGTTCCACGGCGTCGCTCACTCCTGGCACGCGGAGGAGGACTCGGTGGTGCTGTCGGTCCGCTGGCCCTCCGTGCCCGGCTACGCCATGGCCTAGAGGAGGAAGCCGGTCCCCAGCTCGTCGCGGGCATCGAGCACGAACCGGTGCTCGGCCGTGCGGAACGCCCGCCCGGTCACCTCCGCGATGACCGCCGCCTGCCCGCCGGCCGTGACCCGCTCCGCCACCCGCGCCGTGAACCGGGTGCCGATGACGCTCTCGTGCACCAGTGCCTCGCCCGGCGCCAGGACGCCCGCCGCGTCGAGCAGCGCCAGCCGGGCCGAGGTGCCGCTGCCGCACGGTGACCGGTCGACCTCCCCGTCGGCGAACACGGTGAGGCTCCGCTGGTGCAGGCCGGGCGGAGGGCCCGGCACGGTCTCGACGAACATGACCCCGTAGATGCCCGACAGCCGGGGCTCGCTGGGGTGCTCGGCGGCCCGGTCCCGGTTGAGCCGGTCCTTGATCTCGCGCCCGAGGGCGGTCAGGCGCCCGACGTTGCCGGGCTCGACCGGCAGCGCGATCCCGGCCGCCTCGACGGAGGCGTAGTAGGCGCCGCCGAACGCGATGTCGGCGTGGACGCGGCCCGCGCTGGTGTCGATGGCCAGGCCGCGGGCCTGCACAAACGAGGGGACGTTGCGGAAGGTCACGGCGCCGGGGCGGGCGCCGTCCCAGCGGATGCGGGCCTGCACGCGGCCGGACGGGACGTCGATGGCCACCGCGGTCTCCGGCTCGCCGCCCGGGGCGACCAGGCCGTGGTCCGCCGCCCAGGTGGCGAGCGCGATCGTGCCGTGGCCGCAGGCGGTGCTGAACCCGGCGTTGTGGAAGAACAGCACGCCGAGCAGGGCCCCGTCGTCCTCGGGCGGAACCAGGAAGCAGCCGTACATGTCCGCGTGGCCCCGCGGCTCGAACACCAGCAGGCGCCGGTAGTGGTCAAGGTGGCGGAGGGCATAATCGCGCCGCTCCAGCACGCTCGACCCGGCCGGCTCCGGCACCCCGGAGGTGACGATCCGGAACGGCTCGCCGGCGGTGTGGTAGTCGACCGCCTCGACCACCTCGGCCCACGGCGCCAGGCCAGACGGCGGTGCCGGCATCCCGGCCCCTCAGCGGGCCGGGCCGGACCCGGTGGCCGGCACCCGGCCGATGATCCAGCCGAACTCGGAGATGATCCGGACGCCGAGACCTTCGGTACACAGCGGGCGGATCGCCTCGCGCACCGCCTCGGCGAACCGGTCGTAGCCAACCTCCTGCAACGCGGGCTGGGACGGCCCGGCCGCAGCGGTCGCCCGCACCGCCAGGTCAAGGTCGGGCCACTCGTTGACGACCTGCGCGGTTCCCCGGTCGATGAACTCCAGGCCGGCGTCGGCGAGCATCTGCTCAGCCACCCCGGGCCGCCCGGTGCCGCCCTGATTGAGCGTGGCATCGACATGGCTGGGCGGCGAAAGCTCCAGCAGCGCCGCGAAGTACGGCAGCAGGCCGAGCCGCTTGGGCGAGCCCCAGAAGGTGAACCCGATCAGACCGCCCGGGCGCACCACCCGGCGGGCCTCCCGCAGCGCATCCTCGCATCCCTGCCAGATCCCGTTGAAGCTCGTCGCCACGTCGAACTGGCCGTCGCCGAACGGCAGGTCGAACATGTCGCCGACCCGGAAATCGCCATCCGGGGTACGCGCCCGCGCGATCGCGATCAGCGCCTCAGAAGCATCAAGGGCCGCCACCGCCGCCCCCCGCCCCGCCGCGACCCTCGCCGCGTACCCGGAGCCACAGGCGATGTCGAGCAGCCGCGTCCCCGGGCCAACGCCCGTCCGGTCAAACAGCGCGTCGTTGGCGGGCCGCGCATACGGCTCCATCAGGTACGCCCAATCGGCGGCCCGCTCACCCCACGCCCGGCCCGACTCGATCCAGCCCATCGAAGGTCGCCTCCACTGCCATCTCGCACCATCAGCGTCTCGGCCCTAGTGTGCCGGATTCCCCCGCGCACGGCGTGGCTGGCGTTAGCAAGCCGAAAACTGCGAAAGTCGGGAACGGAACGATTCACGCGAAAACCGCAGATTCCCCGTGTAGCACACATCGCACACAAGCAGCGCAAGCCCGGGCGCGGGCCGGCGGATGCGCATTTGCGTCAGCATTCTCATGCGCAGCGGGGTGAGCGCGGCTAATAATGGCCAGGAGGTGAGGGCATGAGGATTGACTCGATACTGACCAACGACGGCGTCCTGCCCTTGCTGTCAGCACTTGTCGTAGTCATCGTGCTGCGGTGGGCTATCAGTTCCCCGGTCTGGCGGATCATGGAGGAAGCCGACCAGCCGCCCGCCCCGCACCCCGCACAAGCGACGAGCCTGCGGCCGCCGCCCGCGGCGGCCCGGCCCCCGGCCCGCATCGTGCCCCCGGGCCGCCCCGTGGCCAGGCACGCCACCACCACCCTGGTGCGTCCCCCGCAGGTGACCGGCGCCCCGCCCTGGGGCCCGGCACCCAAGCCGCCCGGCCTGCCGTAACGCTCGCCCGCGACGCGGGGCGGGGCGGCTACTCGAACGAGGGCTTGCGGTCCCGGGTCCGCTTGAGCTCGAAGAAGCCGTCGGTCCCGGTCACCAGCACCAGTCCGTCCCACAGCCGCCCGGCGGCCTCGCCCTTGGGGGCGGGCGTGACGACGGGCCCGAAGATGGTGTGGCCGTTGATCCGGATGACCGGGGTGCCCACGTCGAGCCCGACATCGTCGAACGCCTCGTGGTGCGACCGCTTGATCGCCTCGTCGAACTCGGTGCTCGTGGCCGCCTTGGCCAGCGACTCGGGCAGCCCGACCTCGGCCAGGGCCTCGGTGATCACCGCCGGGTCCTCCCGGCGGTGCTGGTTGTGGAACCGGGTACCGAGCGCGGTGTACAGCGGGCCCAGGATGCCCGGGCCGCTGTGCTCGGCGGCGGCGGCGCAGACCCGGATCGGTCCCCAGGCCCGGCCCATCCGTTCCTGGTAGTCCTCGCTCAGGCCCTTGCCCTCGTGCTGCATCAGGTTCAGGTAAGCCAGCGACATGATCCGCCAGTCGGTCCGCACCGGCCGGACCTGCTCCACCTCCAGCATCCAGCGGGAGGTGATCCAGGCCCACGGGCACACGGGGTCGAACCAGAACTGCACATCGTCGCGCGCATCCAGCTGTGCTGTCACGCCCGCTGGCAACAGCCGCCCGCGGCGGCCTATTCCCGCCTATTCCCGCGAGAACCCTGCCCGGTCAGGCCCGCACAGCCATCGAATCCCTGCCCGCCTCGAGCTTCCTGGCTTCCCGTTGCTTCGATTATGTGTTTGAATAAGGCACATGCTGTCCGCCCTGGCTGCCGAAGCCAGCCACCCCGCCGTGGCCGGCCTGCTCGGGATCGGGGCCGCGGGGCTCGCGGGCGCCGTGGTCGCCATGGCCTGGAGCGTGCACGCGCGGCAGATCCGCCTCGCTGAGCAGATGGCCCGCCGCCAGCTGGTCGTGACCGCCGACGGGAGCCGGGCCGCGGACCGCAACGGCAGTCACGAGGCCGCGGCGCCCGCGGCCAACGGCACGGCGGGCGCGGTACCGCCCGGGCGGGTGGTCATCGACGGACCGGACACGGTGGTCACCGGCGAGCAGGCGCGGTTCCGGGTCCAGCCGTCGTCGGTCAGCCGCAAGGTGACCTCGTGGGCGGTCGGCGGCGGCTCGCTGACACAGTCACCCGACCCGGCGCATCCCGACGAACTGCTCCTGATCGCCGACCAGCCGGGCGACCTGACCGTGACGGTGTGGGTGCGCGAGGGCATGAACGAGCGCCGCGCGACCAAGCCGGTCACCGTGGTGCCGGACGTGACCACGGCGCCGCCGATCACGCTGCGCCTGTTCCTGCACGGGTGGAGCCTGGTCGTCGTCGCGGTGCTGATCATCGGCTTCGCCGGCGCCCTCGTCGCGCTCGGCGACCTCACCGCGGGGGACTTCATCGCGCTGGCCGCCCCGCTGGCGGCGCTGCTCGGCGTGGTGGCCGTCGCCCGGGGGACGGCCGACGCGGCCAGCGGCCCGCCCGCCCGGCCAGCCAAGACCGAGAGCCTTAACGCTCCGTCTCCCGCCCAGCCGAGCCGGGCGGGCCGGACTGGATGACGCGCCCGGTCGGCCCGCCGCAAGCCGGCCGGGACCGTGACCCTCAGCTGCGCCCCGCCGCCCGAACGCCGGCGGGCGCGGCCGGTCAGCAGGCCAGCAGGCCGGCGAGGTGGGTCAGGTCCTCGGCGTCGATCAGGCCGTCCAGCGCGGGCGGGCCGGCCGGGGACGCGCCGGGGCCCCACTCCAGCGGGCGGCGGACGAAGACCGGGCGGAGACCGAGCGCGGCGGCGGCGCGCAGGTCCGAGGGGTGCGCGGCCACCATGCCGGCGTCCCGCGGCGGGCACTCGAGCAGGCGCAGGGCGGTCAGGTAGGTGGCGGGGTCGGGCTTGTAGCTGGCGGCGAGCTGCGCGGACAGCACGGCGTCGACCCGCAGGTCGCCGAACTTGAGCAGGTCGGCGAGCAGCGCGATGTGCCCGTTGGACAGCGTGGCCGTGACGTGCCGGCGGCGCAGCCGGCCGAGCCCGGCGCGGGTGTCCGGCCAGGGCCGCAACCGCCGGTAGCCGCCGATCAGGGTCTCGGTGTCGCCGGCGGACAGCGAGATGCCGTGCCGGGCCAGGACGTCGCCCAGGGTCTCGCGCTGCACCGAGTCGAGGTCGCGCCAGGCGGGCTCGCGGCGGACCAGGTCCAGCGCGGGCTGATAGGCGCGGCGCCAGTCGTCGACGACGGCGGCCCAGCCGTCCGGCGTGACGTCGCGGGCCCCGGTCGTGCCGGCGATCTCGATCAGGCTCGACCGCCAGTCGACCAGCGTGCCGAAGACGTCGAAGAGCAGGACCCGCACGGCCGCCAGTGTAGGCCGGGCCACTCCAGGAGCGCCTGGCGCTCCCGGCCGGGTGTCGTCTCCGTCATCGTGCCTCCTCGCCGCCCGCCATGGCGGCCAGCACGTCGAAGTCCCGCTCGGCGTACAGCCGGTGCTCCCATTCCTCGCTGATGACCGCCTGCAGGCAGCGGCGCACGGCGAAGCTCTCCGGCTCGGGGTAACCCGGCTCGGTGACCGGCTCGGTCCGGCCGGCCAGCCTCTCGTCGGTGAGACCGGCGAGCACCTGGCGGACGGTGGCCATGCGGTCGGCGCGCAGGGCGAGTACCTCGTCCAGCCCCGGCCGCGCGTCACGGTCGCGGGGGACGCTGGGCTCGTCGGGCATCTCGTCGTGGGGCAGGTCCAGCGGATCCCACGGTGACGGCTCGCCCAGGATCGCGCGCTTGACCCAGGCGTCGGTGGCGAAGACGAGATGGCGCAGGGTCTCGATGAACGACCACTCGTCGTCCACCCGCTCGTGCAGCAGTTCCGGCGCCATCCCGCGGGCCCGCGCCACGGTCTGCGGCCACAGCCGCTCGAGGACGGCCCACGCCTCGCGGAACCCGTCGGCATCGGCCGGGCGCATCTTGACCCGGTCGGGGTAGCGGCGGTCGAGTTCCGCCTCGACCAGCGGCACCACGTCGACGCCGTTGACCCGCAGGTTCTTGATCTCGGCGCTGATGTCCACGTCGACCAGGGCCGCACCGCGGATCCTGACCCCGGTCAGGTCGACCAGGCGGAAGTCCGCGCCGGTGAAATCGACGTCGTGAAACCGGGCGCGGGTCAGGTAGACGTCCTCGAACCGGGCGCCGGTCAGGTTCTCCTTGATGAAGTCGGGCATCCCCCCAGCCTGGCACCGTCACCCGGCCGGGTGACAGCGCGGGTCCGGCCCGGGCGGAGGCCCTCGGTGCAGTGAGGGGCCCCCGCCCGGGCCGGGCGGCCGGTCAGCCGGGCCGGGCGCTACGGCGCTCGGCCCGGCCGGGTCACGCCTGGCCGAAGCGGTCGAATTCGCCGCCGCGGATCCCGCCGAGGAAGGCGCGCCACTCGCCTGGCGTGAACCGGAGGACCGGCCCCTCGGGGTCCTTGCTGTCGCGCACGCCGATCTCGCCGGCCGGCAGGCTCGCGACCTCGACGCAGTTGCTGTTGGAGAAGCTCAGCGAGCTCTTGAACCACTGCACATCTGAACCCGGCTGCGCGCCGCGGGGTCCCGGCGACGGTCGTTCCATGTGCTTACCTCACTTTGCACTGTGCGTTCTGGGAAATGGCCGGAATTCGTGATTACAGAACGTAATCGTGTTGGCACCAGAGGTGCCTGCGTTAACTTAGCGGGCCGCATGGACAGGTGAGATTCCTGTCGTTAGAGGAGAGTACTGGTGTCCACGGCGATCAGAGAGGATCAACACGGAAGAAATGGCGGGGAATGGACGCCTGAACCGGGCGAGCGGCGAGCACGCAGCGTGAAGGGCCGGGGGCCGGGGCGCCTGAACCAGCCCGCGCGTACAGTCTTGCTGACCACAGGTTCCCGACCCGCATCGAGGCGCTATGACCACGACCCGGCGCATGCTCGCGCCCCTGCGCCCTGCCGCCCGTGTTCTCACCGGATCGACCTACGTCCTGCTCGGCTTCGACGCCCTGCGTGCGCCGGGCGCGCGCGTCGACCAGGCCGCGCCGGTGCTGGCCGCGATCCGCAAGGCCGTCCCGCTGCCCGACAACGACGAACTGGTGGTGCGGGGTAACGCCGCCGTGCAGGTGGTGGGCGGCACGCTGCTGGCCCTGGGCATCGCCCCGCGCCTGTCGGCCCTGGCCCTGGCCGCGTCGCTGGTGCCCACCACCGTCGCCGGGCACTGGTACTGGGCGATCGAGGACCCGGCCCTGCGCAAGCAGCAGCGGATCCAGTTCCACAAGAACCTGGCCATGATCGGCGGGCTGCTGTTCGCCGCGCTCGACCAGCCGTAGCACCGCCGGAGTATCGCTCCCGGCTGCTAGCGTCGGCACAGTGGGACCGCGGGCGGGCATGACCCGGCTGGACCGGCCCTGGCGCCGGCCGGGGGCGGCGTGGAACGCGCTGCGCTGGCTGCGCGGGCTGCTGCACCCGCCGGTGACGGTGTATGAACCCGCCCAGGGCTCGCTGTCGGTGTCCCGGGATCTGCCGGTGCCGGTGCGTGATGGCACGACGTTACGGGTGAACGTCGTGCGGCCGGCCCCGGGCGGTTCCCCGTGCTGATGTCGGCGCACCCGTACGGCAAGGACAACCTGCCGCGGCGGCGGGGCCGCGGCTGGCGGGTGTCGGTTCAGTACCGGGTGCTGCGGCAGACCGGCCCCGTGCGGTTCTCCTCGCTGACCGGGTGGGAGGCACCCGACCCGGCTTGGTGGGCGGCTCAGGGTTACGCGGTGGTGAACTGCGACCTGCGCGGCGCCGGCACCTCGGAGGGCACGGCGAGCCTGCTGTCGGACCAGGAGGGCGAGGACGTCCGTGACCTGATCGAGTGGGCCGCGGCGCAGCCGTGGAGCACCGGCGGGGTGGGCCTGCTCGGCGTGTCGTACCTGGCCATCTCGCAGTGGAAGGCGGCGGCGACCCAGCCGGCCGCGCTGAAGGCCATCTGCCCGTGGGAAGGGTTCACCGATGCCTACCGGGACCTGTTGTTTCCCGGCGGCATCCGCGAGGACGGATTCGTCAAGATGTGGAACCGCGGGCTGCGCGGCGTGCGGCAGGCCTATGACCTGGCCGGGCAGCAGCGCCGTCACCCGTTGCGCGACGAGTGGTGGCGCGGGCTGGTGCCAGCCCTGGAGAAGATCACCGTGCCCGCGCTGATCTGCGGCAGCTTCTCCGACAACAACCTGCACGGCCGGGGCTCGTTCCGCGGCTGGGAGGGGGTGTCCAGTCCCGACCGGTTCCTCTACACCCACCGCGGCGGCAAGTGGGCCACCTTCTACGCCGCCGAGGCCCGCGCGGCCCAGCTCCGGTTCTTCGACCGTTACCTGCGCGGCCGTGAGGTTCCGGCCCCGCCGCGGGTGCGGCTCGAGATCCGCGAGAGCCGCGACGTCGTCGCGAGCGTGCGGGAGGAGGGCGGCTGGCCGCTGGCCCGCACGGCTTGGACGCCGCTGTACCTGACCGCCGGCGGGCTCGCGGCCGGGCCGCCGCGGGGCGCGGGCCGGGCCCGTTTTGACCTGCGCTCGCAGGGCGTGTGCTGGGACTGGCCGATCGAGACGGACACCGAGCTGAGCGGGCCGATGGCCCTGCGGCTGTGGGTGGAAGCCGGCGACGCCGACGACATCGACCTGTTCGCCGGCGTGGAGAAATGGCGCGGGCGCCGTTACGTCCCGTTCGAGGGGTCCTACGGGTTCGGGCGAGACCGGGTCACGACCGGCTGGCTGAAGGTGTCGCTGCGCGCCCTGGACGAGCCGGCCTCCCGGCCGTTTGACCCGGTACCCGCGTTCAGCCGCCGCCAGCCCCTGGAGCCGGGGCAGGTGGTCCAGGCCGATGTGGCGCTGGGACCGTCCGCGACCTTGTTCCGGGCGGGGGAGACGCTCCGGCTGGTGGTCGCCGGTCGCTGGCTGTGGCCACGCAACCCGCTCACCGGGCAGTTCCCGGCCGCCTACCAGAAGGGCCCGGACGGCCGGTGCACCCTGCACTGGGGCCCGGAGCGCCCGGCCCGGCTGCTGGTCCCGGTAATCCCGTCCCCTTGAATGGCATACTCATCCCCGCCGAAGTAGGCGTGGTAGGCGCTGGGTACCATCGCGGGCGCTCCTGGTCAGGACGGGCCGGCGAGGCCGTGATGGTGGTCGTGCTGGTGATGGTCGTGCTGGTGGTCGTGGCGGCGGTCGCGGCCGTAGCCGGCCGAGCCGGGTGAGGGGGCTTCCCGGCTCCAGCTGGCTCTGGCGGGCTGGTCGGCCTGCTGGCGTAGCCAGCTGACGCCGTCGCTCAGGCTGGGCGACCGCCACCTCCCCGTGTCGTCCCGGGGGGACGGGGTCATGCCGGGGAAACCGCTGGCGGGCGATGGGCGGGACGGGGACCGGCCGGGGCGGCCGCTGCCGGAGTCCTGGTGGCCGGCCGCGAACGGCACCCCGGTCGACAGCGCCCGGGGACCCACGACCGCCGCTTCGGCCAGCAGGCTGATGCCCAGCGTGAGCAGCAGGCTGTTGGTCCCGCCGCCGGCTGATGCGTGGGCGGCGCCCGCGATCACCGTCAGGATGAGCTTGGCCCCGATGAGCGCGATCCACAGCCCGACGGTGACCGGGCGGTAACGCTGCCACAGCTCGCCGCCGTGGGGGTAGATCTCGATGGTGGCCCCGCGGGCGGCACCCAGGACCGCCGAGATCCCGGCGCCGACCGCCAGGAAGGCGATGTCGGCGGGGGTGAGACGGGGGGCGGAGGACCCGGTCAGGTCGGTGATGCCCAGCACCGTGAGCACCACCGGCAGCACCAGCAGCCGCTTGGCCTGCAGCGGCTGGCCTTTCATCCGCGACCAGAGCACCCAGCCGACCGCGGCCACGGCCAGCACGATGGTCAGCGGAGACGGGATCGCGGCGTGGGCGGCGGCATGGGCGGCGGCATGGGCGGCGGCCAGGGCGGGCAGTGCGCTGGTCATCTCAGGCCCCCTGCAGCTCGCGGGTGCGGCCGCTCGGCGTGAGGGCGGGCAGCCGCCGGGCCCGGACGGCCAGCCCGATGGTGCGGGTCAGGACCATCGCGACGGCCATGAAGATCAGGCCGTCAGTGATCGCCGCGCCCAGAATGTTGCTGGCGGCCATCCAGCTGCCCAGCTGATTGCCGAACCAGTGCTCGGCTCCGTAGGAGAACGCGGCGCGGGCGCCGACGACCGCGGTCCACAACAGCGCGTAGCCCCAGGCGGCCGCGGCCGGGCCTAGCGTGTCGAGTTGCCCGGCCGCGTACTGCCGTATGGTTTCCAGCAACCGGTACCGGCCTGGGCCGGTGCAGGCGTCACCGAACTGCACCAGGCTCTTGTCCACCAGCGCGGCCAGATGCCCCAGCACCTCGGCGGCGGGCACGTCCGGGCCCGCGGCGACCGCCTCGGCCGCGGCCAGGCCGAACCCCCCGGCGAACACCGAGAGCCGGGCCAGCACCGCCCGCTCGGCCGGATTCAGCAGCTCCCAGGACCAGTCCACCATGGCCCGCAGCGTCTGCTGCCGCGGCAACGCCGCCCGCGACCCCCCGGTCAGCAGCGAGAACCGCTCATCCAGCCGGGCCTCCAGCTCGCCCGCCGGCATCACCCGCAACCGGGCCGCGGCCAGCTCGATGGCCAGCGGGATGCCATCCAGCCGCCGGCAGATCCGCCCGGCCACCTGCGCGGCCAGCTCGTCCCCGGCCAGCGTCACCCCCTGCGCCGCCGCCCGGTCGGCCAGCAGCCGCACCGCCTCGCTAGCCCGGATCGCCGCGGCATCAGCGCCGTCGGCCGGGATGCCCAGCGACGGCACCTGGTACACATGTTCCCCGTCGATGCCCAGCGGCTCGCGGCTGGTCGCCAGCAGCGCCAGGTTCGGGCAGCCCCGCAGCAGCGCGTCGGCCAGCTTGGCGCAGGCCCCGATCACGTGCTCGCAGTTGTCCAACAGCACCAGCAGGCTCCGCCCACCGACCGCCGCCACCAGCGTGTCCAGCACCGGGCAGCCTGGCTCCTGGCGCACGCCCAGCACACCCGCCACCGTCACCGCGACCAGGTCCGGGTCGCCCAGCGGGCCCAGGTCGGCGAACCACACCCCGTCCCCCGCCCCGTCCAGCAACCCAGCCGCCACCTGCAGCCCCAGCCGGGTCTTACCCGCTCCGCCCGCCCCGGTCAGCGTCACCAGCCGCGACCCGCCCACCAGAGCGCGCACCGCAGCCAGCTCAGCCTCGCGGCCGATGAAACTCGACACCTGCGCCGGCAGGTTAGTCAGCAGCCCCAGGTCCTCCACCGAGCGCAGCGGCGCGAACCCCGCCATCAGACCCTCGCCCCGCAGCGGCAAGAGGCGAACACCGCGTCACCCAGCCGGCCCGCCATCGCGGCCGAGCCCTCGATGTCGGCGAACAAGAACGTGAGCGTCTGCGTGACCACCAGCCCAGGGCTTCTCATCAAGGTTGACGCCAACCGCACCGGCACAAAGCCACCGGCCCTGCTCAGCTGCCAGGCGAGAACATCATACGACCGCCACCGGGGCGCAACCAGGGGTCGCAACGCCACCGGCCAGCGGCGGATCACGTGCTGGTTATGCCGGCATCAGCGGGGAACCCTGACCGAGACAGCCCCCTCGTCTTCAGCGCCAAAGCATCCCCGAGGACCAGAATGGCGAACTCGCACGAGCAGTCCAAGTCGCATAAAGAGCACCGCGTGGTGATCGTGGGGGCGGGCTTCGCCGGCTTCAACGCCGCGCGGGAGCTGTCCCGGCTAGCCGGGGCCACGACCGAGATCGTGCTGATCAACTCCGCCGACTACTTCCTGTACCTGCCGCTGATGCCCCAGGTGATGGGCGGGCTGGTCGAGCCGCGGCACATCTGCGTCTCGCTGTCCCGCCGGCTGCGCACGACCCGGTTCGTGCTCGGCACGGTGCAGCAGGTCGACGCCCGGCAGAAGGTGGTGAGCTGGGCCGGCCCGGAGGGGGCGGCGGGTGAGGTCGGTTATGACCGGGTCATCCTGACCGCGGGCAGCGTGGACAAGCTGCTGCCGATCCCCGGTATCGCCGAGTACGCGCACGGGTTCCGCAGCATCGCCGAGGCGATCTACCTGCGCGATGAGATCACCCGGCAGCTCGAGCTGGCCGCCGTCGCCGCCGATCCGGCCGAGCGCGCGGCGCGCTGCACCTTCGTGGTGGTCGGCGCGGGCTACACCGGCACCGAGGTCGCGGCCCAGGGTCAGCTGCTGACCGCCCGGCTGGCCCGCCGGATGCCCGGCCTGGCCGGCCAGCAGATCCGGTGGATGCTGCTGGACACCGCGCCGCGGCTGCTGCCCGGGCTCGATCCGCGCCTGTCGAAGACCGCTGACCGGGTGCTGCGGCGGCGCGGCGTCGAGGTGCGCACCGGCCAGTCGGTCACCGAGGCGCTGGACGGCTACGTCCAGCTGTCCACCGGGGAGAAGGTGCCCACGCGCTCCCTGATCTGGTGTGTCGGGGTCCGCGCCGATCCGCTGGTGGGCGGCCTGGACCTGAAGACTGACCGGGGGCGGCTGGTGGTCGACGAGTTCATGTCCGTGCCCGGCGCCCCGGACATTTACGCCTGCGGGGACTGCGCGGCGGTGCCCGACCTGACCCGCCCCGGCCAGATCTGCGGCATGACCGCCCAGCACGCCCAGCGGCAAGGCAAGCAGGTCGCCGGGAACGTCGCCGCCTCCCTCGGCACCGGGCAGGCCCGCCCCTACAAGCACCGTGACGAGGGCTTCGTGGTGGACCTGGGCGGGCTGGCCGCCGCCGCAGACCCGCTGAACGTCCCCCTGTCCGGGCCGGCCGCCAACGCCGTCACCCGGGGCTACCACCTGTCCGCCATGCCCGGGAACCGGGCGCGAGTCCTGGCCGACTGGACCCTGAACGCGGCAACGCCTCCCGAAGCGACATCGTTCGGGGTGATCAGCGCCGAATCCGTGCCGCTCGACCCCGACAAACCACGAGCCTGACGCGACGGCAGCGCAGTCTCGCGCCGATACTGTACTTTTCCGGCTTCTGCGGCATAGCGGTCTGCTACTGTCTCTGGCTGGGACACCGTCGCGGTACCCGGCCCGCCGCCGGCCAGTCATCTGGTGACACCGGCCCAGCTCTGATCCGCAGATGCCCCGGCCTGGCCGCCGGGGCCAGTCCCGGACCTGCTACCGGCAGCTGATCGCGGGCGGCGCTGGTGACGGCGGGGGAGCGGCAGCGGCCTAGTCACTCACGGCTTCATTCACGGCGATCGGTGACTGCGCCATGCCGATCTCGGTCATCCCGGGGCTGGACGGCAGCGGCTGGCGCTCGGCGGTCGGGCGGAAGCCGCACCGTTCGTACAGCAGGCGGGCATTGTCGTTGTTCTCGGCCACCCACAGGTGCATGCGCACCGCGCCCCGGGCCCGGCCCAGCCGGCCACGGCCCCGACGAGCGCCTGGCCGATGCCGCGCCCGCGGGCCTGCGGCCGGACCCACATCGAGACCAGTTCGACCGTGCCGGGCCCGGACTCGAATCCGCCGGCGATCCCGGCCGGCCCGGGGCCGAGTTCCGGCGCGTAGGCCAGGAAACTGCCGCCGCCGGCGATCCGGCGCTGCCAGTCGGCCTCAGCGAAGGCGGCCTCCCGCTCGTAGGTTGACGCGAACGCCTGCGGATCGTCCCGCAGCGCCGCCAGCCGGATATCGCGCATGGCCGGCCAGCCGTCCGCGCCGACCTCCCGTATCTCGATCATGCGACATGGTCCCGCCCGCGCCGCCGGAGCGCGACCCGTTTTCGGGCCCGGCCGGGGACGCCCGGCCGCACGGGCCGGCGGCGGGTGAGCGCTACTGCTCGGACAGGATCGCCTCTAGCTCGGCCAGCGGGTCGCGGACGACCGGGCCCCGCGTCTGGACCCAGGCCCGGCGGATCACGCCGCGGAACTCGAACGGCGCCGTGTAGCCGGTGCCGATGGCCGGGCCCCACTCGTAGCCGCAGGTGAGCCCGGCGCCGACGCCGTTGAACCCGGACGGCGTGAACCGCGGGATCACCCCCCGCCCGACCTCGCGCCCGTCGCAGCTCAGCACGCCGGTGCCGCCCAGGCCCTCGTCCTTGGTGAAGGCGAACTCCACGCGGTGCTCGCCCGGCGTGATCGCCGCGGCCGCCTGGACCGTGTGCCGCTCCTTGCCGTAGAGGTTGTGCACGTAGCGGACCCGGCCGTCCAGGATGTGCAGCGACCAGCCGCCGAGCGCGGATCCCAGCGCGAGCAGGACGCCGTCGGCCGGCCCGGCTCCCGGGATCGTGACCTCGGCGATCAGCGCGTGCGAGCGGTTCCGCACGTTCACCGCGACCGCCTCCGGTACCTGGGCGGCGCCCGGGAAGTAGCGGTACGCCTCGCGCGGCTCGCGGCGATCGGGCTTGGGGTGCACCAGCGCCCACAGCACCCGGTTGTCGAGCGGGAGGACCTGGTTGCGCTCCGCCTCCGCCCACCACAGGTCGATGAGCCGGCGCAGCCGCCCGGGGTGCTGCCCGGCGAGGTCCCGCGACTCCGACAGGTCCTCCGCGACGTGATACAGCTCCCAGGCGTCCTCGTCGAACGGCGCGTTCGGGTCCTGGTCGTCATACAGCGGCCCGACCGGGTGGAACGTCACCGCCTTCCAGCCGTCGTGGTAGATGGCCCGCGAGCCGAACATCTCGAAGTACTGCGTCTCGTGCTGTCCGGCGGCGCTCCCGCCGCCGGGGCCCAGCAGGTAGGCGAAGCTCACGCCGTCGACCGGGGTCTGCGCGACGCCCTCGACCTCGGCCGGGTACGCCAGCCCGGCCAGCTCGACCAGCGTCGGGGCGACGTCGATCGCGTGGGTGAACTGGCCGCGGATGCCGCCGCGGTCGAGGGACCCGCCCGCCCAGGAGATGATGCACGGATCGGCCACGCCGCCCTCGTGCACCTCGCGCTTCCAGCGGCGGAACGGGGTGTTCCCGGCCATGGTCCAGCCCCACGGGTAGTTGTTGTGCGTGAGCGGCCCGCCGATCTCGGCCAGGCGGTCGAACATCTCCTGGCCCGGCGCGGGGTCGAGGTTCACCATGCGCACGTCGTTGATCGACCCCTCGGCGCCGCCCTCGGCGCTGGCCCCGTTGTCGGAGACCACCACGACGATCGTGTTGTCCAGGTCTCCTGTCCCGTCCAGGAAGCTGAGCACCCGGCCGATCTGCTCGTCCGCGTGCGACAGGAATCCGGCGAAGCATTCCATGAAACGGGCCGCCACGCTCCGGTCCCGCCGACTCAGGGCATCCCAGGGCGGCACCCAGTCCGGCCGCACGGACAACACGGTCGACGGCGGGATCAGCCCCGCGGCCAGCTGGCGCTCGAACGCAAGCTGGCGCCAGGCGTCCCAGCCGAGGTCGAACCGGCCGTGGTAGCGCTCGCGCCAGCGCGGCGGGGGCTGGTGCGGCGAGTGGCACGCCCCGGTCGCCAGGTACAGGAAGAACGGCCGGGCGGGGTCGACCGCCCGCAGGTCAGCCAGGAACTCGATCGCGTGGTCGGCCAGGTCCTCGGTGAGGTGGTAGCCCTCCGGCATCGACGCGGGCGGCCGGACCGAGTGATTGTCGTGGTACAGGGCGGGAACGAACTGGTGGGTCTCGCCGCCGTGGAAGCCGTACCAGCGGTCGAAACCCCGGGCCAGCGGCCAGGTGGCGCGCGAGGCGGCCATGCTGGTCTCGTCCTCCGGGGACAGGTGCCACTTCCCCACGGCGTAGCTGGCGTAGCCGGCCGCCCGCAGCACCTCCGACAGGTAGCCGTTCTGGCGCGGCGGCTTGCCCCAGTAGCCCGGGTAGCCGATGGCCAGGTCGGCCACCCGCCCCATGCCGCTGCGGTGGTGGTTGCGCCCGGTCAGCAGGCACGCCCGGGTCGGCGAGCACAGCGACGTCGTGTGGAAGTTCGCCAGCCGGACGCCGCTCGCCGCCAGGCCGTCGATCACGGGCGTCTCGATGTCCGAGCCGTAGCAGCCCAGCTGCGCGTAGCCGACGTCGTCGAGCACCACCAGCAGCACGCTGGGCGATCCGGGCGGCGGGGCGGGCTCGGCCGGCCACCAGGGAACCGAGTCGCGCCAGTCCCGGCCGATCCGGCCGCCGAAGTCCTGTCCCACGTCCGCCGGCCCCTCTCCGCGAGCTCCCCGGCCGGCTCGCCCGCCCCGACGGTACCCGCCGCGCGGGTTGTCGCGGCAGGTTGACCGGGGTCATGACCGAGATTCCCATCGGGTCATGACCGAGATTTCCCATTCATTGCTGGGTAATTTGAATATGTGGCCTATGACCTCGCGGCACCCAAGGAGGGGCGCAGCGCGGGGGTGGTGGTCCGCTACGTGCTGGGCGTGGCCATCGGGATCGGCGTCCTGGTCGTGCTGTTCGGCCAGCGCGGGGAACTCGCGGCGGCCCGGCACGAGGTGGGTCACCTGGACATCGCCTGGATGGCCGCCGCGGTGCTGGCCGAGGGCACCTCACTGGCGGCGTTCGGCCTGCTGCAGCACCGGGTCCTGCACCTGGCGGGCGCGCGCGTCGCGCTGCCCGGCCTGGTCGCCCTCAGCCTGGCCAACGAGGCCATCGCCAACACCGTGCCGGCCGGGCCCGCGCTGTCTTGCGTCTACCGTTACCGGCACTACCGCAAGCGCGGCGCCAGCGAGGCCAGCGCCGGCTGGACCATCTTCACCGTGCTGATCGCCCAGGCGATCAGCATGTCCCTGCTCTTGCTGGTCGGCGTGCTGGTGGCGATGCTGGCCAGTGCCAGCGTGCGGAGCGCCGGGATCGCCGCGGTGGGCCTGGTCATCATCCTCGCGGCCGGCGCGGTGCTCATCCGCCGGGACCTGGTCCTGCGCCTGGTCGCCCGGCTGATCCGGATCTCGCAGCGGGTCACCGGCTACCCGAGGGCGGGCGCGGGCGCGCGCGTCGAGGCGGCGCTCGCGCGGATGCGGGAGATCCCGCTGAGCCCGCGGTCGGCGGCGTCGGTGATCGTCATCGCCGTCGTCGTGTGGACGTGCGATTTCCTGTGCCTGCTGTGCGCCTTCGGCGCCACCCGCGCCGCGGTCCCGTGGCACGGCGTGCTGCTGGCCTACGGCGCCGCGCAGGTGGCGGGCTCGCTGCCGCTCGTTCCCGGGGGGCTCGGCATCATCGAGGGCAGCCTCGCGGTCATCCTGACCGCCTACGGCACCGGCCACGTTCCCGCGATCTCGGCCGCCCTGGCCTACCGGCTGGTCAGCTTCTGGCTCTCCGTCGCGGTGGGCTGGATCAGCGCCGCGGTGATCGCCTACCAGGTCCGGCGGCGGACCGGGCCCGACCCCGCCGCCCCGGCCGCGGCAGCCGCCGGCGCGGAGTAGCTCATCGCCGGGCCGCGGCCCGGCGCTGCGCCGCTCGCCCGCGCCCGCTCAGCCGGCGGCCGATCAGCCGCCGCTGCCGTAGGGCCGGGTGAGGATCTCCAGCAGGTGACCGTCGGGGTCTTCGAAGTACAGCCCGCGGCCGCCGTCGCGGTGGTTGATCGCCGCGGGCCGCCTGCGCCCGGGGTCGGCCCAGTAGGTCAGGTCCTGGGCCCGGATCCGGTCGAAGGCCGCGTCGAACTCGGGGTCGCCGACCAGGAACGCGTAGTGCTGGGAGGTGACCGGCTCGCTGGTCTCGGCGAAGTCGAGTGAGACGCCGTTGTCGGCCTCGACCACCAGGAAATGCCCGAACCGGGTCGCCGGTGCCAGCCCGAGAATGCCGGTCAGGAACGCCGCCGACCGCTGCTGGTCGCGGCAGGCGACAATGGTGTGGTTCAGTTGCACGCTCACACCGGTGATTGTGCCCAGCGTCCCCGCCTGGCGAACGACCGGCGAGAACTAGCGGCCGCCCGGGCCGCTCCGGCTGCAGCTGGCGGCGCTGGTGACCGACGTGCGGTCGGTGGTCCCGGGCAGCGGCCTGGGGGAGAACGTTCACGACGCGGCGATCCTGTCCGACGAGGGTGCCGTGACGCTGGACTGCCGGTCGGTGCCGGCCGGGTAGCCCGGCGGGCCCGCCGGGCCGGCCGGGGGAGAGACGGTGCGTGACAGGCCCTGATCGTAAGCCGCCTAGGCTGCGGGTGTGGGACAGGTGCGGGTGGGCACGGCGTCGTGGACGGACCGGACCCTGCTGGAGTCGGGCTGGTACCCGCCGGAGGCGGACACGCCGGAACGGCGGTTGCGGTACTACGCCCGGCAGTTCCCGCTGGTCGAGGTCGACGCCACCTACTACGCACTGCCCGCCGAGCAGACCGCCGCGGCGTGGGCGGCGCGGACCCCGGCCGGGTTCACCTTCAACATCAAGGCGTTCAGCCTGTTCACCCAGCACCCGACGCGGGTCGCCGCGCTGCCCGCTGACCTGCGCCCGGCCGTGGAGAAGGCCGGCCGGGACCGGGTCTACCTCAAGGACGTCGACCCCGCGGTGGCCGACGAGGCGTGGCAGCGGTTCCTGGCCGCGCTGGACCCGCTGCGCCAGGCGGGCAAGCTGGGCGCGATCTTGCTGCAGTTCCCGCCGTGGTTCCCGATCTCCCGGGCGCGCAAGGAGTACATCGTGGCCTGCGCGCAGCGGGCGGCGCCGGACCGGGTGTGCGTGGAGTTCCGCAACCAGACCTGGATGACGCCGGACAACCAGGAGGAGACCCTGGGGTTCCTGGCCGAGCACCGGCTGCCGTACGTGTGCGTGGACATGCCGCAGGGCCACCGTGACTCCATCCCGCCGGTGGTCGCCGCGACCTGCGACGACCTGGCCGTCGTGCGCATGCACGGGCACTCGCAGAAGTGGGAGAGCAAGGACATCCACGAGCGGTTCGGCTACCGCTACACCGAGGGGGAACTGAAGGAATGGGCCCCCCGGGTGGCCAGCCTGGCCCGCGAGGCCGCGCAGACCCACGTCCTGTTCAACAACTGCTACCGCGACAACGCCCAGGTCAACGCCCGCCAGCTGGCCGCCATGCTGGACGCCTGACCGGTGGCCGCGACCCGGGGGGCGTGGATCGACGTGCATGCCCACCCGGGTGTCGTTCGCTGCAACGACCCGGATGATCTGGCCTACGTTTTCCCTGCGCAACGGCCGGGCTCCCGGCGCCGTCGGCCCGCGACGCCGGGCCGGGCTCCCGGCGCCGGCCCGCGACGCCGGGCCGGGCTCCCGGCGCCGCCGGGCCGGGGCCGCCCACACCCCGGCCTGCCGCGCACCGTCATCGCTGGTCCTGGGCGGTGAAGCCGGGCGCGGACGGGGCGGCCGCCCGCAGGCCCGGGACGGGCGGCGTGGCCAGGGGCAGCGCGGCCAGTTGCATCAGCAGCAGCACGTTGTCGTCGGCGGCCGTGCGGTTCATCCGCAGCCGCCCGCAGCGCGTGCAGCGGTGAATCAGCATCCAGCGGTGCTCGCCGCGGACGGTGACCGCGATCGGCTCCATGCCGCCCGGGCAGCCGGACTTGCGGTCGCCGGGGACGTTGCGGTCCAGGTGCCGGGACCACAGGCAGGCCGGACAGTGGTTGCGGTGGGAGGTGCCGGGGGCATCTAGCGAGACGTCGACGCCGCAATGCCCGCACTGGAACGAGCGGGGAAATGACAAGCCTTACGACCTTTCCTGACTGACGTCCGGGGCTGGGCAGGCATTTTCGCCTCCTCTCGTCCTCAGCTGGCGATCCCGGGCCGGGCCGGGCAGCGACCACCATCGTCGGCAGCGGCGGACCGCCCGTCAAGCGAATATCGGCGGCGGTCCGGAGGGGCCAGATCATCCACGGCCGAGGATGGCCTGATCGTCGGCATCTCCTACGCCCCCGCGTTTCACGACAACGAGCCCTAGGTATCCGGCGTCGGATCCCTCGGATCCCTCGGATCCCTCGGATCCCTCGGATCCCTCGCTAACCGAGCGGGCTGTCTCGTCGAAGGCACGGATGCGGGGATTGTCCCGGCTGGCGCACCAGACCAGCCCGAGCGGTATCGGGGGCAGGTCGCCGATGGGGACGAGGACGATATCGTCGCGGCCGAAGATCGGGACGGCCGAACTGGTCGGATGGACAATGCGGCCGCGGGCCACCAGCGAGAGGATCTCGTGGATGGTCTGGACGGGCTGGGCGCGGCGGATCAGGCGTCCTGACGGTGTCCGCGGGGGGACGAGCAGGTCATAGACCGCCGACGGGGTGGTCGGGGGAAGCAAGGCCACCTCCTCGTCGGCCAGATCCTCGACGGACACCGTGTTCCTGCTCGCGAGGCGGTGCGAAGGGGCGACCGCGAGCGCCCGCTGGTAGTAGGCGAAGGCGGTGCCGGCGGTGAGGTCGGGTTGGTCCACGGCCAGCCAGTTGCACAGGACGTCGATGTCACCGCGGCGCAGGGCCCGGTAGGCGTCGAAGGTCTCCACCTCCTGCAGCCGTACCTCACAGGCGGGATAACGGGCGTGGAACGCCGCGACGAGGCGGCTGAGCGCCGGGCCCTCGGTGGTGAGGACGAAGCCGACGCGCAGCAGCCCCCGGACAGAACCGGACAGCTCGCTCGTCTCAGCCAGCACCTGCTCCAGGGCCGACAGCGCGGGCGTGAGCTTCCGGCGCAGTTCCTCGCCGGCCGGGGTAAGGCGGACCCGGCGGCTCGTCCGGTCGAAGACCTTGACGCCGAGCCGGGACTCCAGCACGCGCACGGCCTCGCTTACGCCGGGCTGGGAGATGCCCAGCCGCTCGGCGGTGCGGCCGAAGTGCAGCTCGTCGGCGAGCACGAGGAAGATGCGCAGCTCACGTAGTTCCAAGTCCCGCCACATCAATCAGCAATCCTAATCGATCCGATCAGCGATCTTCTCTTGATCAGCCCTGCCGGTCACCAGCAGGTTGGGATAGGCCAGGCGAGGTGCGAAGGGAGACGGCATTGATACTCGTCATCGGGGGACACAGCAAGATCGGCGCGGCGCTGATCGGGGAGCTGCTGGACCGGGGTCAGCAGGTCCGGGCGCTGGTGCGGGCCGGCGAGCCCGGCGGCATCCCGGCCCCGGCCCAGACCGTGACCGGTGACCTCGCCGACGAGGGCTCGCTGGTGACGGCGATGGAGGGGGCCGAGAAGGTGTTCCTGCTGTCCAGCCCCCACCCCGAGGCGGTCAGCTGGCATCGCAACGCCATCGACGCGGCCCGGCGGACTGACGTGCGGCTCGTGGTACGCAGCTCGATCCTGGGCGCCGACAAGGACTCGCCGGCCGAGTTCATCAGCGCCCATACCGCCTGCGACCGCTACCTCGAGGGCTCCGGGCTCCCCTGCGTGATCGTCCGCCCCAACTTGTTCTTGCAGAACATCCCCGAATCGACCATCCCCGCGATCGATGCGTCCGGGAACTTCTACGTCAATGCCGGCGCGGCGCGCATCAGCATGGTCGACACCCGCGACATCGCCGCGGTGGCCGCGGTGGCCCTCACCGAGCCCGGGCACGCGGGCGCTCACTACGACGTCACCGGGCCCGAGGCGCTCTCGTACGCCGATGTCGCCGCCGGGCTCACCCGGGCGATGCGACGCCAGGTCGCCTACGTCGACGTACCCGATGACGCGGTCCGCCAGGCTCTGCTCGGCGCAGGCCTGAACGAGTGGTTCGCCAGCGCGCTCGTCGGCCTGTATCAGGACTACCGCCGCTCGGGGGCCGACGGCTACGCCGCCCAGGTCACCGGAACCGTCCAGCGGCTCACCGGCCGCCCGCCCCGGTCGCTGGCCGACCTGCTGGATGAGATCGCGCCGGCGCCCGGGACGCCGGCCGGGACCTGACCGTGGACGCTGACCGGCTGGCCACCAACAAGGAAAGCCGACGGCGCCGGTACGAGGATCTGTTCACCCAGTTCAGGATGTCGGAGTTCTTCCGGCTGGAGAACGGCCGCATCGCCGAGCGGTGGGGGTGAGCTGGGGTTGCCCGGCCGGCTGTCACACATTGCCTGGCCGTCGTGTCAACCAGGTGTACCCCGGTAACGACGGCAAGGAGATCACGATGGACGCCCGGCTCAACCTGTACGGCAACACGGCGGCGGCGAAGTTCGTCAAGTACATCAACTCGGCGGGCGCGGCGCTGACCGGCTCGGCCCTGCCGGCCACGACCCAGGAGCTGGTCAAGATACGGGCCAGCCAGATCAACGGCTGCGCCGGATGCACCGACATGCACACCAAGGACGCCGCGCACGCCGGGGAGACCCAGGTGCGGCTCAACATGATCGCGGTATGGCCGGATGCGACGGTCTTCACCGAGGCCGAGCGGGCCGCCCTGGAACTCACCGAGCAGGGCACCCGCATCGCCGATGCCGCCGGCGGCGTCACCGACGAGGCCTGGGCGAATGCGGCCAAGCACTACGACGAGGAGCAGCTCGGCGCGCTGGTGGCGCTGATCGCCCTCATCAACACCTACAACCGCATGAACGTCATCACCCGCCAGCCCGGCGGCGGCTACGAGCCCGGACAGTGGGGATAGCCCAACCTGGCCCCGAAGGGCCGCGTCCCGCCCGGGGCTCAGCCCGTCTCATCGGGCCGCACGGCTTGCCGGGGGCTTGCTCATCTCGTGTTCGTCACGGAGTCGAGGAGCGCGATCATGCCAGCCGGGACCGCGAAAGCCCGAGGTTAGCGGGTGAAGAACAAATGGGTGGCCCCGCTGGGGACGGTGACCGTTTCCAGGGTGTAGCGCTCGTGCAGCCCGCCGAGGCCGTCCCACAGCCGGACGCCGCGGCCGAGCACGATCGGGACCAGCACTATGTGCAGGTAGTCGACCAGGTCAGCCCGCGCCGGGGATTACCGGGGGCGGCCAGGACGGGCCGGCACGTGGCCGCTCATGATGTACCCGCTGCCCAGCGCCATCTCGCGGACCTGGACGTCCTCGACCAGCTCCTCTAGATGACGCCACGGCCGGCCGAACCCCTCAAAGTTCCGCACGTATGGGGCGTGAAGCATCCTAATTTGCAGGTTGGCGGCCACCATCCACGACGCTGCCCACTTGCCGCCACCAGCGGCCACCCACGCCCCGGGGCGCAGGCTGCTCATCACATTCCGCAGCGCGTCCGGGGACTGCAGGATGTCATGGACGGCGCAGAAAACAGCGGCATCCGCAGTGACCGCGATCGGGGCATCCTCGGCCGATGACTCCACCACCGTGACGTTCGGCCAGCCTTCCTCGGCGATCTGCTCGCGCGCCACGGCCGCCATCTCCGGTGATTCCTCGATGCCGACGACGCTTCCCCGCGGGCCCACCTTGTCCCGCAGCATGCCGCAGCACAGCCCGGTCCCGCAGCCCACGTCCAGGACTACCTGCCCGCGGCGCAGCGGGAGCGTATCGACGACCGCCCGGCGGTAGTGCTGGAATGAGCGGGTGACCTGGTTGTAGGACCGGGCATGCTCGCGGTAGGCGGGCTTCCGCCCGGACTGCCGAGGCCGGCGCGTGGCCGGCGTAAACGTATGCGATGTGCTCATAGCTGTTCGCCCCGCCTTCGGCGGAGCGGTACCTCCCGACGCAGGGTCTAGACGTCATCTGCAGCACAGTCCAACGTAGCCAGGTCCTTGCTACATTCGTGTAAACGGCGCGTGAGCATCCGATTACTGACAATGCTCGTGGCCGCGGGCGAAGCCGACCAGAACGGTGATCACCCGGGCCGGCCGTCACCGGCGCTCCGGCTGCACGCTGGTGGTGAGGTGGCCGCCGGGCGGGTCGTGGATGCGCACCAGCGTTGGGTCGAGGCGCTGGCGGGCGACGCCTTCGACGTCGCAGCGAACCCATGGATATGAAAGAAAGGAAGGAAGGAGGGGCGCAATGGCTGCCTGGGGCACCGAATCCGGCCACATCGACGTGGCTGTACAGCAGGCCGTCGCCGTGGTCACGCTCGCCCGGCCGGAGAAACTCAACGCGCTCACCGCCGGGATGCGCAGGGAACTTGCCGCGATTCTCCGTCACTTCGGCAGCGGCGACTCAGTGCGAGGGATCGTGCTCACCGGCACCGGCCGCGCGTTCTCGGCCGGCGAGGACCTGGACGCGGCGGCGGCGCTGCCACCGGGCGGCCTGGTCTCCGAAGTCGAGCTGTTCCACGACATCACCCGGGCGGCGCTGGAGACGCGCGTGCCGGCCGTCGCCGCCCTCAACGGGATCGCCGTGGGCGGCGCCTGCGAGATGACGTTGTGCTTCGACACCCGCATCGGAACTCCCGCAGCGGAGTACTTCATCCCGGAAAACAGCATCGGGCTGACCATCTCCAACGCGGCGAGCGTTCTGCTGCCGCGGCTGGCCGGCCACCAGGCGATGCGCCTGGTCATGGAATCTGCCCGGATCAGTGCCCACGATGCTCTCGCGCTCGGCCTGCTCGATGAGATCGCCGAGGGGGCCGACCTCATCGATACCGCCATCCGGATCGTTCACCGGTGGACCCAGCCTGGCGCAGCCACGACCGCGCACCTCCAGCTGCTGCGGCCGCCTCTGGCCGCGATCGAGCAGGCCTTCGCGGCCGAGACCGAAGCCGCGCGTAACGCCGACCAGGCCGGCACTGCGCGCGCCGGAATCAACCGGTTCCGCAGCCGGCGCAATGACGCCCCGGCAGGCTCATCGCCTTCATCCAGCGACCCGCCGTAGGCCCGGTCATGACATAGGAGGCGTCCGGGTTCGCGAGTACCGGGCCGTGGCGAAGACGCCGCGGACGTGCGTGCCATCAGGCAGGCACCAGGTGGCGGACAGGCATGGCGCTCCTGCATCGCGGTGCCCATCGGTGCCGTCGCCGGGCTGAAGAATCCTGTTGATCCGCAGGGTGAGCTCGCCAGTTTGCCCGTCGCCCGCGCTAACGGTTTCGACCCGCAGATCGGTGCCGGACGGCCCGTTGGCGGCAACGGCAGACCGGACCGGGGTCAGGGAACCCTCCACCACCGGCTGACCGGTCACCGTCGGGTCCGCCGTATTGCTGACGCCCTGTGCCTGCGGCTCGGCCTCTCCCTGGATGAGCGCAACCAGCGCAGCGAGCAGAACCGGATCGTGAACGCCGTCGTAAATCCAGCGGCGCCCCAGCACCCCGTGCTCAGATGTCCCGATCAGCCCGCCGTCAGCGCCGGCCAGCGCGCCTGCCCGGTAGGCGAGCGGTACCTGGTACGTCGCGGCCCCGTCCCCGGACCCGTCGGTCACCACCATGAACTCGATGCCGACCTCACCCTGCGGGTCATCGAGCCGGAACCCGCCCGATTTGGACAGCGCCGGTTCGTGTCCCGTCGGGCGGTACCACGGCTGAGCAGGCAACCAGGCCGTCAGCAGCTCCAGCTTGCCGGGGCTCATCGTGGTGTTGTGGATGATGGCCATGCGCCGCCGACTCCTCTCACCCGTGTGGTCCGAGGCTACTCGTCCACGCAGATCGTCCAGGTCATCCTGAGCCCGTATGCCTGCGACGGGTCCTATGGGCTGGTATCTCGCCCGCGCCCGGGCCGGCGGCGAGTGTGGCCGGGGCGACCCGCCTGCTACCAGTCGGCTCGCGATGACGGCGGCGCCGGCCTGCGGCTACTGTGAGCCGATGAGACAGACCACCGGCTTTGCGCGGCTGCCGGATGGCAAGCGTGTCGCCTTTGCCGTGGTGGGGAACGGCCCGGCGGTGGTTCTGCCGGCGTGGTGGGTCTCCAATCTGGTGGAGGACTGGCATTTTGACCTGTCGCTTGCGCTGCGCGACGTGCGGCAGCTTTCTGAATTGTTGCTCGCCACTAACGAATGGACCGTGGCGGGACTGCGCCCATACGGTCAACAGCGCGCTGAGCGGCTTCGCCGCATGCGGCGCGTATCGCGGACGTACGCGGCGTTGATGACGACTTTCACCACTGATGGCCGCGCCCGGCGCAATCGTTTCTACGCGGCGTCGCGAGCTCGCATGGACGACGTTAAAATGGCGCTCGGCGCGATCCGTCTCGGCCCGGACCGCCTGCCTGGCGAGGCGTTCACAGATCAGCTCCACGAATCAGTGCTGGCCTGACGATCGGAACCCCAGGCCTGGCTGTCCAATCATGGCCCGATGGCAGCCGAGGCCATGGTGCGCCGCGGTATCAGAGTTTGGTCAGCTTGGCGCACGGCGTCATGATCCACCTACAGCACGAGCCGAAATCCACGACCAGGGCGGCGTCCATCTCGACACCGATGACCCGGCCGAGGCCGTACGTATCGTGAGTAACCTGATCCCGCACGGCGAACTGCTCAGCAGGCGGAGCGGCCGGTGGAGGGCCGAAGGGACTAGTGGGCAAGGAGCGCCGGGTCGCGGCGCGGGCTGGTTTCATCACTACCAGTATGCGCCTGCCGGCAGTATGCGCCTGCCAGGCCCTTCGCCGCGAGGGCGGAACCGTACTATTACCCGGTGACCTCGCCTGGATATCTGAGATTCCCGCATATTGCCAACGATCTCGTGATTTTCGTCGCTGAGGACGACGTGTGGCTGGCGCCGCTGGCCGGCGGCCGGGCCTGGCGGTTCACCACGGACAAGGCTCAGGCGGCGACGCCGAGGCTGACGCCGGACGGCACGCAGGTGGCCTGGGTCAGCGCCCGGGATGGCGGCGCGGAGATCTACGTGGCCGGCCTCGCCGACGGGACCAGCACCCGGCTTACCTACTGGGGCACGTCGTGGGCTCGGGTCAGCGGCTGGACTCCGGCCGGGGAGGTACTGGCCGTCAGCGCGGCGAACCAGCCGTTCGGACACTACGTGCGGGCCCGCGCGCTGACGACCGCGCTATCGGGCGGCCCGGGCGGAGAGCGGGTGCTGCCGTTCGGCCCGGTATCCGACCTGTCGCTGGGTGCAAGCGGCGACGGCGCGGGAGGCGACAGTGCCGCCGCCGGCGGCCGCGGGGCTGGCACGGTCGGGCTGCTCACCGGCACCTGGGGAAGCTTCAACAACGATCCGGCCCACTGGAAGCGCTACCGCGGCGGCACGGCCGGGCGGCTGTGGACTGGCCCGGCGACGGCGATAGTTTCCGGTGCGCCCGGTGCGGCTGGCCGAGTCCCGGGTCCGTTCCGGCGCGTGCTCGCGGACCTGCCGGCCCAGTTCGCCAGCCCCATGATCGTCGGCGGACGGCTCGCGTTCATCAGTGACCACGAGGGCACCGGCAACGTCTACTCCTGCGCGCTGGACGGCAGCGACCTGCGACGGCACACCGACCACGAGGGATGGTACGCACGCCAGGCCAGCACCGACGGGCAGCGGATCATCTACGCGCGCGGCGGCGAGTTGTGGCTGCTCGACGACCTGCGAGCGGCTGGGCCGGTCCGGCTCGACATCACCCTCGGCTCGCCCGTGCGCGGCCGGGCGCCCCGCCTTGTCACCGCCGAGGACCACGTCGGCTCGCTGTCGGTCGACCATGGCGGGCGGGCGAGCTCGATCGAGGTTCGCGGAACCGTGCACTGGATCACCCACCGGGACGGGCCGGCCCGGGCCGTGTCGGTAGTTCCTGGCGCCCGGGCGCGTTTCCCGCAGGTACTGGGGACCAACGGGCAGGTCGTCTGGGCGACCGACGCTGATGGCAGCGATGCCCTAGAGATCGGCCCGGGCGACCCGGCCAGTCCAAGCGATCCAGCCGCCGCTCCGCGGCGGATCGCGGCCGGCCAGGTTGGCCGCATCGCCGGGCTGGCGGCGGCGCCGGACGGCAGGGCGGTCGCCGTCGCGGCGCAAGACGGGCGGCTGCGGGTCGTCGGCGTCGAGTCCGGCCAGGTACGAGAGATCGCCGCGTCGGACAACGGCGTGGTGACCGGGCTTGCCTGGTCGCCCGATTCAGCGTGGCTGGCGTGGTCGCAGCCGACCGAGCATCCGGCCAGCGAGAACTTCAACCAGCTCCGCCGGCTGCGGCTGGCGCGGATCGCCGACGGCCAGGTGTTCGACGCCACCGACGGGCGGTTCGCCGACACCGAGCCGGTCTTCACCCTCGACGGCAAGTACCTGGCGTTCCTGTCGAAACGCAACTTCGATCCGGTCTACGACGCGCATTTCTTCGACCTCACGTTCCCCTACGGGTCGAGGCCCTTCCTGCTGCCCCTGGACGCCACGACCCCGTCACCGTTCGCGCCCGAACTTGGCGGGCGGCCCATCGGCGAGCCCGCGGACAAGCCCGCGGGCGCCCCGGCGGCCGGCGATGAACCGGCGCATGCCGGCGGCGCTGGCGCCGATGCCGCGGCCGGGGGCGACCAGCCGCACGTTCCGCCGGTGCCGGTGCAGACCACTGGGCTGGCCGACCGGATCGTCTCGCTCCCGGTGCCCGAGGCGCGCTACTCGGGCCTGCGCGCGGTGAAGAACGGGCTGGCATGGCTGCGTGAGCCGGTGACGGGCGAGCTCGGCATCGGCGGCGCGCAGCCGGCCGACGACAAGCCGCGCCCGGTGCTCGAGCGGTTCGACATTGCCCAACGCGACGTGTGCGAGCTCGCCGACGAGGTGGACTGGTTCGAAGCCAGCGGAGACGGCACCAGGCTGGTCACCGGCGATCACGGCAAGCTCACCGTGATTCCGGCCGAGCGCAAGGCCGACGACGACAATCCCGACGACAAGATCGAGATCGACCGGAGCCGGGCCAGGTTCCTGCTCGATCCGCCCGCGATGTGGCGTCAGGCCTACGCCGAGGCGGGCCGGATCATGCGGCACGATTTCTGGGTGCCCGACATGGCGGACGTCGACTGGGACGCCGTGCAGGACGAATACCGTCCGCTGCTGGACCGGATCACCACTGGTTCCGAATTCGTCGACGTGCTCTGGGAGATTTTCGGCGAGCTTGGCACCTCGCATACCTACGCCTTCGCCCCGGACGGCGGCACGCCAGCCGCCGGGCCCGGTTTGCTCGGCGCGGACATCGAGCGCAGCGGCCACGCCTGGCGGCTGACCCGTGTGGTGCGCGGGGACACCTCCGATCCCCGCGCCCGCGCACCGCTGGCGGCGCCCGGCGCCGGGATCGCCGCCGGCGACGTGCTGCTCGCTGTCGATGGCCGGGCGGTCGGGCCTGACGGGCCCGGGCCGCTGCTGACGGGCGCCGCGGGCAAGCCTGTCGAGCTCACGGTCGCGCCCGCCGACGGGAGCCGGCCGCGCAGCGTGCCGGTCGTGCCGCTGCGCAGCGATACCAGGCTGCGCTACCTGGACTGGGTCAGCGCGAAGCGGGCCCAGGTCCGGGAGCTCAGCGGGGGCCGGATCGGTTACCTGCACGTCCCGGACATGGTGAGCCAGGGCTGGGCGGACTTCCACCGGGACCTGCGCACCGAGATGCTGCGCGATGCGCTGATCGTGGACGTGCGCGGCAACACCGGCGGACACACCTCTCAGCTCGTCGTGGAGAAGCTGGCCCGCAAGGTGATCGCCTGGGACGTCCGGGGCGGCCTGATGCCGTCTACCTATCCCGAGGACGCGCCGCGGGGACCGGTCGTCGCCGTCACCGACGAATGCTCGGGATCCGACGGCGACATCGTCACCGGTGCCATCCGCCTGCTCCGGCTTGGCCCGGTCGTCGGCGCCAGGACCTGGGGCGGCGTCATCGGTTACGACAACGTGCACGAGCTGATCGACGGAACGCAGATCACCGTGCCGCGGCTGGCCTTCTGGTTCGAGGAGTACGGCTGGGGCGTGGAAAACCATGGCGTCGACCCTGACGTCGAAGTCATCATGTCGCCCGACGACTGGGCCGCGGAGCGTGACACCCAGCTGGAGACCGCGGTCAGGCTGGCGCTGGAAGCCCTGCAGCAGCGGCCCGCGGTGCGACCCCCTGACCCGCGCACCAGGCCGTCCAAGCGCCGCCCGCCGCTGCCGTCGCGAAGCTAGAACGGTCCCGGGCCGTGCCGCGGGCTACCCGGCAGCTAGGACTCCGGATCGAGATCGATGCGGACGGTCAGCGGGGCCGACGCCATCAGCCGGCCGAGCGCCGCGTCCCACTGGAACGGCAGCGTCCGCGACCGCGCGACCGGGTCATCGCCGGGCAGCACTACGGCGGTCCCGGGCCGCCACACGCCGGCGACCTTGACCCGCACCCTCGGCTCGGCCTGCAGGTTGCGGACATAGTCGGCCTGAGTTCCGTGCGCGGCGACCAGCCAGAAGGTGTCGCCGGCCAGGCCGTTCCCCACCGGGGTCTGCCGCGCCAGCCCGCTGCGGCGGCCGGTCGTCTCCAGCAGGGCGAACCCGCGGGGCGCGACACCGGCCCGCAGCGCGGAACGGATCAGCCGGTTGCTGCCGCGTTCCAGGGTCGTGATCACCCGGTACTTGCGCGATCGCACATGCCGGTTGTACCGCGGCGCCGCCCGTCCGGGAATGTGGGATCGGCCACACGCGGCCCGGCGTCGCTCAGAACCGGTGCGAGGTGTGGGTGAAGGCCCCCTTGCCGAACGCCAGCACCTTGGCCGGCCTGACCGAGTAGACCAGGGCCTCACCGCCCCCGGGGTGGCTGAAGCGCCCGCCCCGGACCTGGTACTGCCACCGGCCGTCCCACTTGGCCGCCCAGGCCCGGGCGAGCCGGGTCAGCAGGGCCTCGTCGGTGACCAGCCGGGCGTCACCCTCGACGACCACGTCCAGGCCTGTGTCCCAGGCGTTGCACCCGGTCGTGAGGACGACGTGCGGGCTGGCGCGCAGGTTGACGGCCTTCTGCTCGGTCTCCCCGGTGGAGAAGAAGATCGCGTCATCGAGCCAGACGGCGACCAGCGGGGTGACGTGCGGCCGGCCGTCGGCGCGGACGGTGGTGATCCAGAACAGCTCGGCGCCTTCGAGCGCCTCGCGCGTCCGGGCCCAGGACGTCGGGGCCGAGCCGGGTTCGCTGAACCTGGTGTCGATCCTGGTCGCGGGCTCGCTCATGGCTGATGTCCTCTCTATCCCCGGGGACGGTCTCGGCCATAACATCCTTCGTGGTTCCCCTACAATCCACGAGCATGCGGACCATTTACGAGGCGGCGGGCGGTGACGAGGGCCTGCGTCGCCTGGCCGGCGCCTGGCATGCCCGGGTGCTGGCGGACGAGGAAGTGAGCCACGCGTTCCGGCACGGCGTCCACCCCGAGCACACCGAGCGGCTGGCCGCCTACTGGGCGGAGGCGCTGGGCGGGCCCGCGAGGTACTCGGCCTCCTGCGGCGACGAGACCTCGGTGGTGCGGATACACAGCGGCAACGGCGAGCACGCGGAGATGGACCGCCGGGCGATCGCGTGCTTCGACCAGGCGCTGGCCGACTGCGGCCTGGACGGCGACGACCGGCTGCGGCAGGTGCTGCACGACTACTTCGCGTGGGCCACGACCACCTCGATGGCGCGCTACCACCGCTCCGCCGCCGACGTGCCGGACGGCCTGAGCATCCCGCGCTGGTCGTGGGCGGGGCTGGTCCCGACGGCATGACCGTCAGGCCGTCCACCGGCCGTCACGCATGATCGTGCGCCCGGTGATCTCGGCCAGGCTGTTCCAGGCCCGCATGGTCCGGGGCGCGGCGATCAGGTAGACGTGCGGCACGTCCTCCTCCCGCGGGTCCCACCCGGTGCGCTCGGCGTAGGCGCGCGCGACCGGGTCCGGGGCGCCGGGGCAGGCGACAACCTCGGCGGCCGCCTCGATGATCGTGACGTCGCGGCTGGTGCCCAGGGCGAGGCGGACCTCGCCGCTGGCCGCGGCGTTCCTGGCGGTGGGGGAGACGGCCGGCGTCGCGACGATGACCCGGGTCCCGTCCCACGCCAGCGACAGCGGCACCAGGTGGGGCCGCCCGCCGTCCGCGGTCGCCACCCACACGTCGATGTCGTTCTCCAGCCGGGCCACCGTGTCGGCCCGGCGCTGGCTCGCACCACGGACGGCCTCGGTCATGCCGTCCAGGCTAACCTGGAACGGCCGGATCGCCGACGGGATCCTGGCCAACGACGGCGAGCAGGCCATGACCGTCATCCGCGGGCTGCTCGCCCGGCCCGGGGTTCGCGCTCGTGCACCTGCGCAACGTGGGCTACGGCTGCTACAACTTCGCCGTCCGGCGCGGCTGAGAGCAGGTCCGTCAGGGCCGCGAGCTGATCGCCCGGGCCGGGCTTGCCGCACGAGTGGACATCCGCCACTGGTGATCCCGGCGGATGGGGCGTAGCTTCTTCCTCAAGACGATCGCGTTCGGCGTGCAGGCGTCGGCGGAATGGGCCAGGCGTCCGCTTCCCGGGAGCCCGGCCCCGGCGCGAAGGCACGGGACGGCGATGTATTCCACGCCAGCGGCACCGCGCCCGCCGACGGCGGACGCGCTTTACGACGCCCGGCGCGGTGTCTATTACACCAAGCCGGCGCTGCGCGGCTGGCTGCACCTGATCTGGTTCGGGGCGTCGCTGCTGCTCGGCACGCTGCTGCTGGTCCGCGTGCACGGAGCCGCGCGGATCACCGCCGTCGCCATCTACGCCGCCAGTGTGAGCGCCCTGTTCGGGACCAGCGCGCTCTATCACCGCGGCACCTGGACGGACGCGTGGCGGCGGCGGCTGCAGCGCCTGGACCATGCGATGATCTTCTTCCTGATCGCCGGCACGGCAACTCCCGCGTTCCTGCTGGCCATGCGCGGCAGCCTCGGGCTGGCCTGCCTGATCGTGATCTGGACGCTGACGCTGACCGCGGCCGCGATCCACATGGCGCGGATGGTGTTGCCAGAGCGCCTGGTCGGCGCGATGTTCCTGGGACTGGGCTGGCTGGCCGGCCTTGCGCTGCCGGAGGTGTGGATCCACGGCGGCGCCGCACCCGGGGCGCTGATGCTCACCGGCGGCCTGCTCTACACGGCCGGGGCGATCTCCTACCACCGCCGCCGGCCCGACCCGTACCCGTCGGTCTTCGGCTACCACGAGGTCTTTCACGCCTACGTCTGCGCCGCAGCGACGTGCCAGTTCATCGCGATAGCACTGTTCATCAGCTGAGCCGGGCCTGAAGAGGCCGGCGCCGCGCAGGTCATCAGCTGAGCCGGGCCTGAAGAGGCCGGCGCCGCGCAGGCCGTCGTCATCGGGCCGCCGCTCGCCGCCCTCCCGTGGCCGCCGACCAGGCCATAGCCGCCCGCTGGACGGGTCCAGCCACCCGGCCCGTTGCTCGGCACGGCTGTTCTTGTCAGCGGCGATTCGCCATGATAGACAGCTATGTTTTCGAATATGACCCCCCTGCCCGACATCGGCCTGTGGGCGCGCGGGAGCGGACTGGAGATCGTCCTGCTGCTGACCGGCGCGATACTGCTGACACGCTTCGCGACCTGGCTGGGCGGGCGGATCACGAACCGGATCGACGCCAACGCCCGGGAGACGGACGCGCTGGTCCGCTCCGAGGCGTCGAAACACCGGCACGCACTGGCGTCGGTGATCACCTGGGCCACCCTGGTGGTCATCTACTGCGCGACCGGCGTAGCTGTCTTGGGGCGCCTCGGCATCCCCGTGACGAGCCTGGTCGCCCCGGCCGCCGTGGCGGCCGTGGCGCTGGGGTTCGGTGCCCAGCGCATCGTCCAGGACATCCTGGCCGGCTTCTTCATCATCACCGAGCGCCAGTATGGTTTCGGGGACCTCATCCGGCTTTCGGTGCCGAGCCTGCCCGACCCTGCGATCGGGACCGTCGAGGACGTCACCTTGCGGGTGACCACAGTGCGCACCGCCGACGGCGAGGTGGTCACCACCCCCAACGGCCAGATCACCCAGGTGACCAATCTGTCGCGCGACTGGGCCCGTGCCGTGGTGGACGTGCCCGTGCCCGCGGCCGCGGACGTCAACCGGGTCAGTGACCTGCTGCGGCAGATCGGAGAGGAGGCGTACCAGGAACTGGAACTGCGCAGTCTGCTGCTGGACCCCCCGGCCGTCATGGGTGTGCAGAGCATCGACGTGGACCACTTCCAGGTCCGTCTGGTCGCCAGGACGCTGCCCGGCAAGCAGTTCGACGTCGGGCGGATGCTGCGGGTCCGGATCGCGGCGGGACTTCGGCGCGAGGGCATCAACCTGCCGACCGCTCTGGAAACCGCAGAACCGGCCGGGACCGACTTATGCGACGGATACGGACATCCACCTGGGTCTTGACCGCTATCTTCCTGGTCGCCTTGGCGACCTACCTGCTGGTCAGGCCACAACCGGCCGCAACCGTCTCCCCGACGCCGACGC
Source organism: uncultured Actinomycetota bacterium (assembly GCA_963749145.1). Lineage (GTDB taxonomy): Bacteria > Actinomycetota > Actinomycetes > Streptosporangiales > Streptosporangiaceae > JASHPR01. The sequence continues at coordinate 204,156 of CAVVLN010000002.1, forward strand.
CGACGCAACGGGCAGTCTCGCCCACGGCGGTGCCCTCCACGTCGCGGCGGGCGACCACGCCGAGACCAACTGCGCGAGTCACGCCAACGAGGCCGGCGCCCAAGACCGGTACGCCGCACCCGACGGTTCCGGCCACATCGCCGTCCTCAGTGGTGACGCCAGCCCCGTCAGCCACCGGCTCCCCGTCCCCCTAGCGAGCCTTACCTGCTCACGTGCGCTGGCTCGCCATCACAACCGGTCCGGTTTTGTCGCTAGTCCTTGCGGCCGGTCACGGCGATGCTCAGGCCGAGCCCGATCATCGCCAGGCCGCCCGCGCCGCCGATCAGCGCCAGCCGCCGCGGGGACCGGATGAACCACTGCCGGACCGTGCCGGCCGCCGCCGCCCACGCGCTGTCCAGCACCAGCGCGATGACCGGGAACAGGGCGCCGACGATCAGCATCTGGACCGGCACCGGCAGGTACCCGGCGGCCCGGTCGGTGAATTCCGGCAGGGCGATCACGAAGAACACGATGGTCTTCGGGTTGGTCGCGCCGACCAGGACACCGCTGGTACGTGGGCCGGCCGCCGGGTCCATGGCCCGCACCGGGCCCGCCTCGGGCCGGTGACCCGTTAGCGCTAGGAGCGGGTGGTCCGGCCGTTGGCACCGGCGCGGCGTGACGCCGTTGCCGCCGAGCCGCTAGCGGACGCGAGGCGTTCGGTCTGCTCGTGCAGGATCTTGGTCAGGCCAGTCAGGTAGCTGGAGATCGTGGCCAGCTCGGCGCCGGAGTAGCGGGCGGACAGCTCCGCGATGGCCTGTCCCAGCGGCTCGAAGACCTCGGGGCGGATCCGGTCGAGCCTGGTGCTGGGCACGCGGCTGACGATGACGCTGCGCCGGTCGGCCGGGTTGGGCTCGCGCCGGGCGTAGCCGGCCCGGACCAGCCGGTCGACGATCCCGGTGATCGCCCCGCTGGTCAGGCCGGTGTGGGCGGCGAGCTGGCCGGCGGTCGAGGGGCCGAGGCGGGCCAGCACGTCGAGCAGCTTGCGCTCGGTCGCGGACAGGCCCAGCCGGCGGCCGACTGCCTCGTGAAACAGGACGACGGCCGTGCTGAGCTCGCGGCCGACGATCTGGCCGATCTCATCGGCGTCCTCGTGCCGAACTGCCATGGACAGAACCTTACCTCAGCAAGTATCTTAGTTCATGAGCTAAGATACTTGCTGTTCATGCTACCGACGTAGGGGGGAGGATTCGTGTTCCTGCCCAGGGGCCGCGCGCGTCCGGTTGTGTTCCTGCTGCTGGCCTCGCCGGTTATCGCGGAACTGCTGTGGGGCGCGCTGGTCGCCGCCGCGCGCCGCGTCGCGCCCGCACGCAGCCAGCCCCAGGGCCGGCTGCCCGCGCCGCCACGACTTGCCCTGCTCGCCGCCGGCGCCGCGCTGATCTGGTTCGCCATCCTGCTGCTGGCCGTCGGCCAGCAAGTGATCGGATGGCTGCCGTGGCCGGTGCCACTCGTCCTCATCGCTGCCGCGGTGGCGGCGGGGGCCAGATGGGCCTGGCACCGGCCGGTGCCCGGCGATGCGCAGCTGGTGGCCGCCTGCACCGGGGCGCTGGCCGTCCAGGCGGCCGCCGGCTTCTTCACCGGCCTGCACGGCCCGGTCAACATCGCCGGCAAGGCGGTGCTCAACGTCGTCGCGCTGGCCGTGCTCGCGTTGCTGTGGAGACGCGCGGCGGGGGCGGTCCGCCCGCGGAGCCGGCCAGCGGCCAGGCCAGCCCGGCCCGCGGGGCCGGATCACCGCTGGTGACGTCCCGCGGCCCGCACGCACAGGCCCCGGCTTGGTGATCGTCGCGCGAGGGTCATCGGGCGCCTTGACCCGGCGGTCCGGGTGTACCACGATCTCCATCAGCAAGTTGGTGCGGATGTACCCGGTGAAGGTGCCAGGCAGCAACCGCCCGATCCAAGACGAGGCCGCCGCAGCGGGTCTGCCGGGCAGCGGCCCCGAGAGCGGCAGGGAGGGGCAGATCGAGTGCCCCCGCACCGGGAGCAGCGCGCCGTGCCTGGCGATGATGGCGTGCGCGGCATCCATCACGTCGGCATCACCGTGGCGGATCTTGACCGGTCGCTCGTCTTTTACCGCGACCTGCTGGGAATGGCCGTCCTGGGGCGCAGTGACGACGAGGACGTGGGCGCGATCGTCGGATTGCCGGGCGCGCGTGTGCGTGCCGCCGACCTTGACGCCGGGAATGGCCAGGTCGTCGAGCTGCTCGAGTACGCCTCTCCGCACGGGGACCGGGGCGCTCACGGCCCGGACACCGTCGGGAGCTGCCATCTGTCGCTGCAGGTGGCCGACCTGCGGTCGGCACTCTCGCGCCTGGCCGGCGGCGGCTTCCGGCCGGCGGGCCAGCCGGCCAGGCTGACCGAGGGAGGAGTGTGGCAGGACTGCACGGTTGTCTACCTCCGTGACCCGGACGGCGTCTTTGTCGAGCTCATCGAGCGGGGTGCGGGTGGCTGACCATGGATGAGGCTGCCCTGGTCACGGAGTCCCGCATCGATGACTGCCTCTCGGTTCGCGGTGACCATCTATGGATCGAGGGCTGCGACGCCGTGGAGCTTGCGGCGCGCTTCGGGACGCCGATCTACGTCATTTCGGAGAACCAGCTGCGCAGGAACGCCCGCCGTCTGGCCCGGGCCTTTGCCGGCCCGTGGCCGGGCCCGGTCCGCGCGCTGCCCTCGATCAAGGCAAACCACGTGCTCGCCCTGCGCCGGATCCTGACGACCGAGGGACTCGGCTGCGACACCTTCGGCCCCTCGGAACTGTGGGCCGCTCTGGCCTGCGGAGTGGCGCCCGCGCTGATCTCCGTCAACGGCACCGGCAAGTCCGCAGAGCTCGTTGACCAGGCCGTGTCGGCGGGCTGTCGCATCACCCTGGATGCACCACGAGAACTCGACCTCGCGGTGGCGGCCGCGCGCAAGCATGGGCGCCGGGCCCGGCTCCGGGTGCGGGTACGACCGAGCCTGTCTGGCCTGGAGCACGTTCCATCCGACTTCAGCGTCGAAGGTGACTCCATTACTGAGGTCTCGCGCCGGTACAAGGCCGGGATCCCGATGAACGAGCTGCTGCCGCTGGGCAGGCGCGCGCTCCGCGCCGAGGAGGTCGAACTCGTCGGTGTGCATGCTCACTTCGCCCGGCACACCCGCCGTCTCGACGTATGGGCCGCCATGATGAGGGCGCTCGGCGACGCGGTCGGCCGCCTGTCCGAGGCGTGGGGAGGCTGGCAGCCCAGCGAGCTCGACATCGGGGGCGGCTTTCCCGCCGGCCGGGATCCGACCGGCCGGGCCATCCCGCGTCTCGCCGCCGAACCGGGCCCAGCGCCGCCAGTGGAACGGTACGCCGAAGTGATCGCCTCGAGCCTGTCCCAGTCACTGGCCGCCCACGGCATCTCCTCATCGGGCAAGACGCTCGAAATCGAGCCGGGCCGGGCCTGTTACGCCGACGCCGGCGTCCACTTGAGCCGGGTCATCAACATCAAGCATGAGGCAGAGCCGGCGCCCCTTCGTTTTGTCGAACTCGACACCTCCGAGGTGTTCCTCATCGACGTCCACCTCGAGCACAATCGCTGGTCCCATGTCGTCGCGAGCCGGGCGTCACAGCCCCCGGCGATGGTGGCCGATCTGGTCGGGATGAGCTGCGGCTTCGACACGATCGTTCCCGATGCGCGGCTGCCCGAGGTGGAGCCAGGGGACCTGGTTGCCTTTCTCGACACTGGTGCCTATCAGGAAGCCTGCGCCAGCAATTTCAACGCCATGCCACGTCCCGCAACCGTGCTCGTGCGGGACGCCGTGGCGACCGTCGTACGCCGGGCCGAGACGATCGAGGATGTATTCCGCCGAGACCTCGGCTTCCCGTCGGGCGACCCGGCCGACCGGCAGCGACAGCACGCCGGGGAATGAATCCCGGCCCGGCCATGACCAGCGCGGATGGAACGACCGGCCGGTCGCCGGGATCGGCTACCCGCCGGACGGCCGGGCGCCGGTCCCGGCCGTCCCGAGCAGCCCGCGGCGGAGATTGCGCGCTCCGATGGCCCAGAACACCACCCCGAGCAGCACCATGACCCCGAACGCACCCAGGGTGGCCCACTCGAAGAACGCCCGGGATACCCCCCAGCTCGCCTGCACCGAGTAGGACTGGCCGAACAGCGCATTGATCGCGCCCGGCCACAGCAGCGTGATCGCGGTCACGACCACGAACGCCTCGGTGATGATCGCCGCGATCCAGGCTCCGGGCATCCCGCCCGGCACTCGGTACGGACGGCGCGCCTCCGGGTACAGCTTCCGCAGCCGTACCAGGGCCGGGAAGATGAAGAAGTAACTCACCGCGGTCGTGGAGACCGTCAGCGCCAGCATCACCGCGAAGAAGCTGGCCAGCTTGCCGCTGGTGACCAGGAAGGCGAAGAAGACGAACCCCGACGCGACGATCCCGGACATGATGTTGACCGCGATGGGGGTCCCGAAGCTGGTGAACCGCCCCATCCATCTCGGGCCCGCGCCGTCCAGCGAGGCGATCGCCTGGGTGCGGTCAGCGCCCTCCAGCCAGACTGCCCCGCTGCTCAGCAACGTCACGATGAGCAGGATCGCGAACAGGACGTTCAGCCCGTGCGAGTGGAACGTGGCAGCCACCGCGCTGTAGGCATCGGCGAAGCCGCTGACCTTCGACAGGCCAGCCCTCGGGATCACCAGGATGATCCCCAGCACGATCGCCCCGTAGATGATCGCGCACAGGATTCCCGACCGCAGGACCATCTTCGGCACGTCCCGCTGCGGGTTGCGCATCTCCTCCGCCGCCCCGTTGGACAGCTCGAAGCCCACCCACAGGAACACCATCAGCCCGATCACGTAAAGGAATCCGCTCAGTGACGGCTTGAGATCCGCGGCGGGGGACGCCCCGGCCAGGCCGTGCTGGGTCAGGAACGCGATGAACAGGATGGTGAAGATGGCCACCACCGCGATCTTCACGAACGTCCCGATATTCGGCCCCCACTTGCCGATCCGGAACGCGACGATCGCGATCCCGACCGTCACCCAGACGAAGGCCAGACCCACGAGAATCTCGGCCGTCGTGCCCAGCGGCTTGGTCAGCACCAGGGCATTGAGCGTGGCGATCGTGGACGCGGTCAGGGTGCCGCCGATCCACGTCGGGTTCGACAGCCAGTACAAGATCGCGGTCACCGACCCGGGCAGCCGGCCGAACGCCAGCCGCGCCCACTCATACGGGCCGCCCTCGACCGGGAACGCCGATCCCAGCTCGGCGGTCAGCATCCCGTACGGGATCAGGAAGATCACCAGCGAGACCAGCAGCCAGGTGATCGCCTGCGCGCCCGCCTGCGCCGAGGCGGCCACGGTATCGAAGCCCAGGATGGCGCAGGCGGTGAACAGCACCAGGTCGAACCGCCCGAGCACCTTGCGTAGCTTGGCCTTCTCCCTGGCCTCGACCGGATTGTCCACAATGGGAATGGCGCTCGCTTCGGCCATTTCCGGCCTCCCGCGTCGGCTGATATGTGGCAGTCAGCTTAAACCTGCTGGCCGCCGGAGAGAAGATCACGAGGGGTCAGCAGCCTGGCCAGGGCCAGACGACGGATGCGCTGCTCGCCGCTCCGGCCTCCCATCGGCTACTCGGCGCGCAGCGCCGCGGCGGGAGGCGTCCGGGCGGCCACCGCCGCCGGCACCGCCGCCAGCAGGTTCCCGGCGGCCAGCTGGCTTGCCAGGCGACGATCGCCCGTAGCTGGCGCCGTCGCAAGCCCAGGGTCTTGAGCACCGCCAGCTGCCGGCGGCGTTGCCGCACCGAGGTGAGCACGGTCAGCGCCAGGGCCAGCACCGCCGCGGCGGCCAGGCTGAGCGCCAGCGTGAGCGGCTGGCTGCCCATCTGGGCGGTGTTGAGGGCGGCAACACCCTGAATGGCCACCCCCCGTGCCCTGAACCAGCCGCCCTCTGGTCACGACTGCCTCCGCCCGGATCGACAGTGCGAACCAAGGCTGATAGGGCTCCTAGCTGGGTGACTGTTCGGCGACGACGGCGAGGGCAGCTTGCGCGCTGAAGCCACTCATGGTCTGGAACAGGGCACGCGCGGTCTGCAGCTGGATGCGCAGGTGCTCCGGTGATGTAGCGGCCAGGTCGTCGATGACCGCCAGCCCGCTCCTGATGTGATCATCGCTGAGCACGCTGTCGGGATCATCGGCCAGGGCGACTGCCATCTCCACGAGCTCGCCGATCCGGGAACGGAACCCCTCGTCCCCGGCGATGCGCTCCAGCAGCGTCGGGTGAAGCTGACGGTACAGCTCCAGCCAGGCCCGGCCCGTATCGGTCTGCCCGAGCGCGTCGCGCCAGGCCCTGATGCCCGTTAGCTGATCCTCGGCCGCTTCCGCGTCCGCGCCGAACAGCTCCGTCCCGATGAGCTCAATCGGGCAGGCCGACTGCATGAGCAGCGACAGCATGGCCGCCTTGATGTCGAGGATGATGTGGCTCGGATCACTGGGCTGGAAGCTTTCGAGGACGTTGCCGTTGAACGGGCCCGTCTCGATCGTCCATCCGTAGGTCTTCTGCGCGCCCTGGTCGGCGATGTGACGGCTGTACGCGTAGTCGGGGTTTGTTCCGGTCGTGGGGTAAAGGCTGATGGACGGCCCGACGGTGTAGACGCTGCCCTGGACCTTGGCCACATCGGAGGCGATCTGGTTCCCGATGAACTGGAACCAGATCAGGTCGACCGGGTCGATGTACTCGCGGTACGAGCTGTCGGGGATCGGGCTGCACGTCCCGGTCTGCAGCGTGGTGAAGTTCTCCGCCGGATCAGTCGTCTGCTCGGGAGCATGACCCCAGGGGTAGAGGATCATCTGCTCGTAGCTATGGACGTCGGCGAAGGTGTCGATGGGATGGTCCGACAGGAACTGCTCGATATTTGCGCTCTCGGGCTCGCTGAACGCCGCCGGGCCGCAGTACACCATCGGGTCGCAGGGGTCGCAGGAGGTCTCGCCACCGGGAGGGATGACTCCCCACACGATGGCGCAGTTCCGGTTGAGGTCCACACCCACCGGCTGCGTGCCGTCACTGCACGAGCCCGGTTCCGGCTTGCGGTTCTTGCGCCACAGGCTATCGGTGGACAGGACGTAGTCGTGGCCGTCGGGGTTGCTGCAGGGCACCATCCAGATGTCCAGCGACTCGAGCATCATCCGGATCTCGGCCGCTCCCCAGGTCACCCCGAGGGGGCCGCTGCCGGGAAGGGCATTGGTGCTGCCGGGAACGGCATAGGTGATGTCAGTATCTTGCGCATAGCTGATCAGCAGATCCGCGGCCAGATCGACGATGGCCTCGGGATTCATGAGCTCGCGCGCATGCACGCCGCCTAGCAGCAGGACGCCGTTCCGGTTGCCTTTCGCGTCACCCGCATGAATGTGCAGCCCGCTGATCACCGCGCCTTCCACCGAAGGCTGGGCCAGCGTGAACGTTTCGCACACTGTCGGGGACGCACCGGCCAGGGCCGCTATGGCCTGGCTGAGGTGAGCGAAAGTGCGATATGCAGACACGTCAGGATCTCCTTCCGCTCCGGATCTTCGCCACCCTGTCGTCGATCCAGGCCTGAGCAGTGGGATCGTCCATGATCAGAGAGGGGTCGAGCGGTCCGATCGGGTGGGCTGCGAACACCCGGACCTCGTAGCCAGCCGTGACCACTTCCGCTACTTGGCTCGGGCTCATGAGAACGTGAAGCTCCCCTTCCAGGGGAGGAAGGACATCCAGTCCGCTAAGAGCATCCGGATCCGGCGATGTTCTCGGACGGATAGTGGCCTCGAGTCGCACCCCGGCGGCGGTACCAGACGGCCCAGCTGCTGTGCTCATTTGCGCCTACCTATTCTCTTGTGGCCCGCCCGAGGAAAGGACGAGGCCGAAGACAAATGCGAGGACACCAAATATGTTCCGGACGGTCACCTCGGCTTGCCATTCAACTTACCGGGTTTCCCGCGCTCTCGTTGGTCGAGACGGACTCCATCTGGCTAAAGCCGCTCCCGGACCTCGTATCTCGCCTCCCGGCCGTTCACCTTGACGTTAAGTGTCAGTTCGACCGCGGGCTCGCGGGAATCTTCTCGCTCTCGTCGCTCGTGGTCAGGGACGATCGTGAGGGTCCGCTCGGCTAGGTTGTTTCTGGCGGTGATCAGGTTGGGTCCCCCCGGCGCGCTGGCGAACGCGTAGTCATTGTCGGCGGTGACGACGCCGAGCACGCATGGGCGCGCACCGCCGGCAGACCATTCCTGCATCGCGCGGACCTCATGCTCGTCGATGGTGAACCGCGCGATCACGGAACCTCCGGCCGGGATGTCCGGGAATATGTGGCTGACTGGCTTCGGGCTTAGGTGAGTCGCGTCGACGGCGGTCCAGTCGGCCGGGTAGCTGAACGGCGATCCGGTATCTGGCGTGAGGCGGATGTCGACGACCACGTTCCGGGCAGCGTGGGGTCCGAGGTTCCGCGCGCGTACATAGACGTGGTTACGGTGGCCATCAACTACGTGGCTGGACAAGGCCGGCATGTTCGGGATGAACACGTTATCGTCGTGTGGCCGGACCACGATGTCCGAGAAGTCGGTGTAGTCGCCCCCTGGTGGCGTCGACGGCTCGGCGCCGTTATCGCCGGGCCAGTCACGAATCATCACGTCCGCGAAGTCCAGGCTGTGGAACACATCGATCCTGCCGTACCCGAGCTCCGGCGTGCGGGTCCCGTTGGGGAAGCCTGGAACCTCGGCGTAGGAGGCCGACCCTACCTTGGCGGCAGTCCGTTCGATGATGGCCCGGATTTCCAGGTTGGTAAGCGCTGGATACCGGGCTGCCAGCAGGGCGGCCAGGCCGGACACATGCGGCGTGGCCGCCGATGTTCCGTTGAACTCGTAGAAATAGTCTCCCGCTGCGTCGCCGCCGACCGGATAGGTAACGCAAGGGACTGAGATCGGACCGCCGCTGGCGTTGTAACCGGCCGGCCCGTGGATGTCGGTGGTCGTGCACAGCACGGCGGGCGCGACTACTGAGGTGCCAGGTCCGTAGTTGGCGCCCCAGCATTCTCCGTCTGGACTGGCGGGGCGCTTGCGGTTGTCGCTTTGGTCCGATCCGCCACAGGCAATGACCAGCGGATTGCGTGCCGGGTACCGGTTGATCGCCGGGGTGTTCTCGTTCCCAGCGGCCGCGCAGAGCACCACGCCGACCACATTCACGGCATTGGCGATCGCAGGATCGATGATCGCGAAGTTCCATCCTGTGGGCCCGAATCCGTCGCCCGGCGCATATTCGCCAAAGCTCATGCTGATCACGCGCGCGCCGTTCGCCGCCGCCCAGCTGATCCCGATCGCACATTCGACATCGGTCCAGTTCTGAAACGCGACCGGCAGCACCTTGGCATCACCTGCCACACCAGCAACGCCGATGCCGTCATTGAAGACCGCGGCTGCGATCCCGGCGCAGCAGGTGCCATGCGGGCCGGTCGGCGAGCCCGGCGGAGCCATCGTACCGAGATTGATGCCATTCGAGGCAAAGGCAAGATCAGGGTGACCGAGATCGCAGCCCTCGTCGAGAATGCACACCACCGCACCTGTCCCCGTCGAGATATCCCAGCCCGCTGGCGCGTCGATTCGGGTCATATCCCACTGGCGGAAGAACAGCGGATCGTTCGGAATAACCGTCACCGGCACGACCATCGGCATGGTCTCGAACTGCAGCTCCGCTCCGGGCAACTCCGCGAGCAGCCGTTCCCGCACCCGGAACACGTGCTCATTGCGGGGGTCGGTGGCATAAAAGTAACGGTATCCGACGAGATGCCGAGACTTCGCGGCATTCTCCCTGAGGCCAAGTCGCTCAGCGGCCCCGTCCAGCCGCATTGGCTCACCCTCGGCACGGTGCGGCAGCCTGATCAGCAGCGCGTTGGCCAGGGGCGAAAAGAAGCCGCCGTACCCGGGAACCCCGGGCGCCCGGTATACGGGGCTGACGAACCCGAACCTTTGCCCCAGCGCGCCTTCGAGCCCGTCAAGCGTGCGGTCCTCAATGGGATCGCCAGAAACGCTGCGCACCCAGTAGTGGGTCTCATTGTGATTGATTACCTCACCGAGGACATCGGGCGTCCCCTCCTGGGTTACCTCCAGCGCCAGGCCGTATTCCGCCAGGGTCTCCTCAAGCCCGCGGCGAGCAGGCGGCCGCGAAAAGACCAGAAGAGCACGCGACTGATCAAGGTCAACGACCACCCCAGACGCATGCTGGAACGACTGCGGAAAATCTCTCATAGCTGTCCTCCCCGCTCTCACCGGGTATCAGCGCGGAACCCGTGCTATCCCCAGCCCCAGCCAAGCACCGTCACCATGACAGAGCGGCCAGAGCGGCACTAGATACAAGCGTCGGAGCGGTAGTCAAAGTCGGAGGTGAAGGCGGCGTTTCGTCGTCCTCTGACCTCCCAGCGCAGCGCTGGGTCGGTTGATCGCAGCACGTCGCCGTGAAGCTCGGCGACCCAGAATCCGATCTTGCCCAGTACTACAGTCCGGGTTCGTTACAGGTGGGATGTCCCTTCTTCCGGCCGGGGGTCAGGTGTGCGGTTCGGGACAGGCCTCCCCTCGAGGTCGGCGGTGGGGTGAGGCGGTCCTCTTGCTGACACCGGTAGATTCGGCGCGTGGGTGCCAGAGGACGCGTGGGTGCCAGAGGAAGGGACGCCGCTTCGCGGCGCGCCCGTCGCCCGTTGACACCGGGCGACGTGGTGGCGGCTGGTGTTGAGCTGGTGGACGACGTGGGCCTGGCCGGGTTCACGACGCGGGCTCTTGCCGATCGCCTGGGGACGTACCCGGCGACGCTGTACTGGCATGTCGGCAATCGGAGCCAGGTGCTGGCGGCGATCGTCGAGCACGTTCTCGGCGAGATGAACGTTGAGGACCCCCGGTCGGTCGGCTGGAAGGAGTGGCTGCGTGACGCGTCCGGTGAATACCGGAGGGTCGTGCACGCCCATCCCCACCTCGCTCCGGTCCTTGTCTCTCAGCTTGTCGTGAATGCTCCGGCCACGCGCCTGGTGGAAACCGTCCTGGCCGTCCTGGACGGCGCCGGGTTCCGGGGGCAGGATCTGGCCTGGGCCTTCAACGCCTACGTAGGTTCGCTGGTCGGCTGGGTCTCGGTCGAGCTTGCGGCGAGCCCGCCGGACATGGGTGAGGACTGGCAGAAGACCTTCGCGTCCACGGTGCTCAGCCTGCCGGCTGAGGAATTCCCTGTCATCGCCGCCAACCGGGAGTACCTGGCCGACTCGGTGCTCACCCTCCGCTGGCACGGCGGCGCTGAGCGGCCGCTCGATGCTTCCTTCGAGGCCGCCGTCGAGATGTGGATCGACGGCCTGGCTGCCCGGCTGGAGCGGCGCGCGCCTTGACGGCGGCCCGCCTGCGGGCGCATTATTGTACAATGTTCAAGACGGTGGCCGCGGAGTCCCGTGATTCTCACGCGTGGGACATGTACGCCGCGGAACGGGCCGACATTCGCGCCTTCCTGGCCTCGCTCACGCCGGCGCAGTGGAACGAGCCGTCACTGTGCGAGCGCTGGCGGGTCCGGGACGTGGCGGTCCACCTCCTGGTCGACGAGCCGCTCGAGCAACTGGGCGTCGTGCGAAGCTTCGCCAGGGCCGCGACCTTCAAGTTCTCGGTGCACCGGATCAACGAGTGGTGGATCACGCGAAACCGCGAGCGCTCGATACCGGAGATCGTGGCGGCCTTCGACGGCCCGTGGCGCCCCGGCAAGATCAGCAAGATGCTGGGTCCGTTGACAGCGATCCGGGCGGTGGTCATCCACCACCAGGACATGCGCCGGGCCCTCGGAATCCTGCGAGTCGTGCCTGAAGAACGCGTTCGTGCCGCACTCGACGTGGTCCTGACGCCGCGGGGCAGCACGAACCTGGGCTCCTGCCAGCGAGCGGCCGGCCTGCGACTTCACGCAGATGACATCGACTGGTCATGGGGCAGCGGGCCCGAGGTGACCGGCCCGGCCGAAGCGATCCTCATGGCGGTGGCGGGCCGCCCGGCTGCCCTGCCCGACCTGTCCGGAGAAGGACTCCCGGTGCTGGTCGGCCGCGTGACCCAGCCCCGCGCAGCCGGGTAGGGCGCGGGTCCGCCGAGTTCGCGGCCGGCCGGCACTACGGTCCGGTTCGTTTCATGACGGCCCCTCGGGTGAGCGGCGGCCAGGGGCGAAGATGCGGAGGCATACAGAGGCATACAGGGGCGGCGTCCAGGGCTGAGTGACGTAGATGGCGGCGCGTATGAACCCTCGCCTGCGGGGCAACCGGGCTGGCCAGGCCCTTGGGCGTTACAGTGGGTACCCGTAGCCATGAGGCACAGCTTCCCGGGGGGGGTGGCAGCGATGGCGGGACTGATCCGCATGAGCCTGGACGCGCCGGAGGAGACCCGTCCGTTCGAGGACGGGATGGGCAAAGTCGAGCTTGTCAATGTTGAGGCGGGTCCGGTCGGCCGGGCGACGTTCCAGCCGGGCTGGCGATGGTCGGAGCACGTCAAGCCGATCGCGCAGACGGAAACCTGTCAGGCACCGCACATGGGTTACTTCGTCTCCGGCCGGATGAAGGTGGTCATGGACGACGGGCAGGAGGCGGAGTTCGGCCCCGGCGACTTCTCGGTGATCCCGCCCGGGCATGATGCGTGGATCGTCGGCGAGGAGCCGTGCGTGGTGATCGACTGGCAGGGCTTCGCCGACTACGCCAAGCGCTGACGGGTCCGGGTTCCGGGGATTACGGGCTGCCGCCTTGATCTGGGTCAGGTCTGTCCCTGGCGTCTTCCCTGCGCGGTGCGACCCGGGCCCCGGCCCGGGCTTAGCTTATTAGGGGGAAATAATGGCGTTCATGCAGGTCATCGAGATGACAACCACCAAGGTTGCCGAGATCGAGGAGCTTATGGACGGGTGGATGACAGCGACAAAAGGACGCCGCAGCGCACGCCGCAGCGTTCTCGCCAGGGACCGCGAGCGCCCTGACACCTACGTGCAGGTGGTGGAATTCCCTTCTTATGAGGAGGCGATGGCCAACTCTGCGCTCCCCGAGACGGCGGCGTTCGCCGAGAAGCTTTCGGCGCTATGTGTCTCAGGGCCCGCTTTCCGGAACCTCGACGTCGTTCGAGTCGACGAACTGTAGACGGCCAGCGTCGACGGGCTTGGCACGCAGCCGACCGGCCTCGGCAATAGACATCGAAGGGTACCGAACGAGGCCTCGAGCACGACCTGTCTCGCTTGCCCGCGGCCGCCGCGACAGCCGTTCGCCAGAGCGTCTTCGGCGGCGACGCGGCCGCGCACGCGCTCCGGTCGAGCACCCTCACCGAGTCGGTGCATCTGGCGTTGGACGCCACCGTCGGTGTCTGATCATCGACCAACTGGACCCTGGAACTGGGTAGATACGGCTTGTGACATTTGTCACGCTGAATCGGGGATTTCGGCCCTACACGGTCAGCGCGCGGGCGCGCCACCCTCTTGCCATGGCGTGTGTTAACGCTTCTGGCAGGGGGATTGTCCTGTCTCAGCTGTCTAAGTCCTACGGCCAGGTGTGCGCCGTCCGATCGATCGACCTGATGATCGCCCCCGGTGAGACGGTCGCGCTGCTGGGGCCGAACGGCGCCGGCAAGACGACGACACTCGACATGCTGCTCGGCCTCACCCGCCCGGATCAGGGAACGGTGTCGGTTTTCGGCGCCCCGCCAGCGGCGGCCGTGCGTGCGGGCTGGGTCGGGGCGATGCTCCAGACCGGATCGCCGCCCGACATGCTCAAGGTGCGCGAGGCGGTGACGCTGGTGGCGTCCTATTACCCGCATCCGCTTCCCGTCGAAGACGTGCTCCGCCTGACCGGGGCGGCAGAGTTCGCCGATCGGCGGACCACGAAGCTGTCCGGCGGCCAGACCCGGCGGGCCTACTTCGCCCTTGCTCTCGTCGGCAACCCTGACCTCTTTATCCTCGACGAGCCGACGTCGGGGATCGATGTCGAAGGTCGGCGCGACTTCTGGCGGACGATGCGAGGCGTCGCCGAGCGGGGGAAGACCATCGTCTTTGCCACGCACTACCTGGAGGAGGCCGACGCCTTCGCCGACCGGATCGTGCTCATCGCCCGCGGCCGGATCATTGCCGACGGCCCGGCCACCGAGATCAAAGCGCACGCGGGTTTTCGCACCGTCCGGGCGACGCTGCCGGGCGTCGACGTGGCCTCGCTCGGGGCGTTGCCGGGGGTGCTGAATGCGGACAGGCACGGGGATGCGGTCATCCTGTCGTGCTCGGATGCTGACACCGCCCTGGGTGCCCTGCTCGGGAAGTTCCCAGGGCGCGTGCGGGACATCGAGGTGCAGGGTCAGAGCCTCGAGGAGGCGTTCGTGGAGCTGACTGCCGACGACCCGGACGGCGGCAGCACGAGTACCGAGCAAGATCGCGGCGGCGCGGGTACCGGGGCGAAGGTGACCAGATGATAAACACCATTCAGCTCCGGTATGACATCCTCCGGCTCTATCGGTCCCCACAGACCGTTGGCCTCACCCTGGCCTTGCCCCTTGTGATCTACTACGCGGTGACCCCGGGGAACCGCCACGCCTACCCCGAGGGCATCCCGTGGGCGCTGTACTTCATGACCGGGATGGCGGCGTACGGCGTCATGTGGGCTGCGGTCGGGGCGGGGGCGCGTATCGCGCGCGACCGAGCCGGCGGCTGGGCCCGCCACACGCGGACCACGCCGTTGCGGGCCGACACCTACTTCGCCTCCAAGGTGGTCACCGCCTACCTGATGGCGATTCCCACCCTGGTGTTGCTCTACCTGGCCGGCGCATCGCTCGGGGTACGGCTCGGTGCCACGCAGTGGCTGGAGATGACCGGGCTGCTTCTTATCGGCCTGGCACCGTTCGTTGTGATCGGGATCACCCTGGGCCACCTGGTGACGGTCGAGGCGATGGTGCCTGCGGTGGGCGGGAGCGTCGTCATCTTCGCCCTGTTGGGGGGCGCCTTCGGCCGGCTCTTCAGCGGTGGGGTGGGGCTGACCATCGTGAAGCTGCTCCCCTCCTACTGGCTTGTTCAGGCTGGGAAGAGCGCCAGCGGCGGCGGTGACTGGCCGCTCGAGGGGTGGATCGTGCTCGCCGTCTGGGTCGTCGCTCTCGTCCCGCTCGCCACGCTCGTCTACCGGCGCGACACGAGCCGCGTCTGAGCTCGCCGACCGTGAAGTCTTGGGAAAACGTGGACCCGGACACCGCACCGGCCAGCCCGGCCGAAGCGGAGTGGGCAGCGAACCAGCCCAGTTGGGCCCAAGGATGGCGCCGGCTCATCTTTAATGCGGTCCCCCTTATCTACCTGCTCTTTGTGGTTCACGCTGTGACCGAATACTCGCGGGGCGCCGCCGCAGTATGCGGCTACGCTGTGCTCGCTGCCTTCGGTCTCTGCTGGCTCGTCGGGCCATTACTGCTCTGGCCGGAGGCGGGGCAGGCGACCCCACGGCAGTTCTGGGCCCTCTATGGCATCTTCGTGGCCCTGTTTGTGGCTGAGCTGCCATTCGCCCGCGCCGCGGCGTTCGTCATGTGCCTGTTCATCACGATGATCACCGTGGCCCGGTGGGGTGGCCGGTCCGCGCCCGCCGTTCTGGCGCTGGCCCTGGGGGCGCTCCTGGTCCCGGTGGCCATTCCCTCCTGGCATGACAGCCTGCGCGCCACGCTCGGCGGTTTCATCCCGGTCGCGATCCCGATCGCCGCGGTCGTGACATTCATCGTCCTTCAGCTGATGCGGGGCAATCACGCGCTCGCCGATGCGCAGGCGGAGCTGGCCCGCCTGGCCGCGGAGAACGAACGCTTCCGGATCGCCCGCGACCTGCACGACCTGCTCGGCCACTCGCTGACCACGATCACCGTCAAGGCGGGCCTGGCGCGCCGGCTCGGCGCGCCCGATCCCGCGCAAGCGCTTCAGGAAATAGCCGAGGTCGAGACCCTGGCCAGGCAGTCGCTCGCCGACGTGCGTGCGGCCGTCACCGGCTACCGCGAGGTGACGCTCGCCGGAGAACTGGCCACCGGACGAGAGCTGCTGCGGGCCGTCGGCATCACCGCCGACCTTCCGGGCGCCGTCGACATTGTCGACCCCGCTTACCAGAAGCTGTTCGGCTGGGCCGTGCGCGAAGGCCTGACGAACGTCATCCGCCATGCGCACGCCCGCTCGTGCGCAGTGCGGCTCTCCCGGTCCTCGGTCGAGATCGTGGACGACGGCGTGGGCGGGAACGCCGCGCCGGGAAACGGCCTGTCGGGCCTGCGCGAGCGAGTCGCCGCGGCGGGTGGTGTCCTGGACGCCGGGCCGCTGCAGCCGAGTGGATGGCGGTTGCGGGTCTCGCTGTCACCGGAGGGGCGGGCGCAATGATCCGGCTCCTGCTCGCCGAGGACCAGGAACTCATCCGCCGTGCACTGGCCGTGATGCTCGCACTGGAACAGGACTTCGAGGTGGTAGCGGCAGTCGGACGCGGCGACGAGGTGGCCGCCGCCGCCCTGGCGCACCATCCGGACGTCGCCCTGCTGGACATCGAGATGCCGGGGATCGATGGCCTGGCGGCGGCCGGCGTGCTCGCCCAGGAAGTCCCGCAGTGCCGGTCGCTGATCCTCACCACGTTCGGGCGCCCTGGTTACGTGCGACGGGCGATGGAATCAGGCGCCTCGGGATTCGTCGTCAAGGATGCGCCGCCCGAGCAGCTCGCCGACGCGATCCGGCGCGTTGCGGCCGGCGAATCCGTTGTCGATCCGGTACTGGCCTTTGCCACGCTCGCGGGCGGCGAATCACCGCTAACCGCCCGGGAGCGCGACGTGCTGGTCGCGGCCAGCCCCGGGACGACCGTGTCCGAGATCGCCAGGAAGCTGTTCCTATCCGAGGGAACCGTTCGTAACTACCTGTCCGCTGCGATCGCTAAGACCGGGACGCGCAACCGGGCCGGGGCCGTCAGGACGGCGAACGAGCGGGGCTGGCTCTGAGCAGCCCCATGCGCCGCGACCCATCCGAGGCGACATCCCCCGCCGAGCAGTGATAATCGGGGCATGCGGGAGCTGCCGACCGGCACGGTGACGCTGCTGTTCAGCGACATCGAGGGATCGACCGCGCTGCTGAGCCGGCTGGGTGACCGCTACGGTGCGGCACTGTCCGCGCAGCGGGAGCTCATGCGGGCCGCCATCTCAGCCAGCGGCGGCCTGGAGATGGGCACCGAAGGCGACAGTTTCTATGTGGCGTTCGAGTCGGCCAGCGATGCGGTGAGCTGCTGTCTGGCCGGGCAGCACTCGCTGGCTGGCCACCAGTGGCCGGGCGGTGCGGCGGTGCGGGTGCGGATGGGGCTGCACTCGGGTGAGCCGGCCCGGCACGAGGACGCCTACGTCGGCATGGACGTGCACCGGGCGGCACGGATCGCCGCGGCTGCGCACGGCGGCCAGGTGGTGCTGTCGGAAGCCACCCGGCTGCTGGCGCAGCCGCGGCTGCCGGCCGGGGTGTCGGTACGGGATCTGGGCTGGCACCGGCTCAAGGACATCAGCGCGCCGGAGCGGATCTACCAGCTGGTGATCCCCGGCCTGCCCGACCAGTTCCCGCCGTTGAAGAGCCTCGGCGCCCAGACCAGGCTGCCGGTACCGCCCAGCCCGCTCGTCGGGCGGGACGCGGAGCTTGCGCAACTATGCGCGACGGTGGCCCAGCCCGGGGTCCGGCTGGTCACGCTGACCGGCACCGGCGGTGTCGGCAAGACGCGGCTGGCGCTGGCCGCCGCGGCCGCGCTGGATCAGGCGTTCCCGGACGGCATCTATTTCGTCGCGCTGGCGGCCGTCCGCGAAGCCGAGATCATGTGGAAACAGATCGCCGACGAACTTGGCGCGAGCAGCGGCCGGTCGCCTGAGGATGCTGTGATCGCCTACCTCGCAGCCCGCCAGGCCTTGCTGGTACTGGACAATCTGGAGCAGCTCTACGGTGCGGCTGAGGCGGTCTCCCGGTTGCTGACCGCAGCCCCGCGGCTGGTCGTGCTGGCGACGGCGCGGGGGCCGCTGCATGCGCCGGGCGAGCACCAGCAGCTTGTCCCTCCGTTAGCGGTCCCCGACGTTGCGGACGCCGGGGAGATAGCGGTCTGCAGCGCAGTGCGGCTGTTCGTGCAGCAGGCTGGCCTGGTCCGGCCGGGCTTCACCATCACCGAGGCCAACGCCGCGGACGTGGCGGCCATCTGCCGGCGCCTGGACGGACTGCCGCTAGCCATCGAACTGGCCGCATCCCGGCTGAAGCTGCTTGGCCCGCATGCGCTAGCGGCCCGGCTCGAGAACAGCCTGGACCTGCTGGCGGGTCAGACCGGCCGGCCGTCGCGGCAGCAGACGCTGCGCAGCACCATCGCGTGGAGCTACGACCTGCTGGCCCCCGACCTCGCCGAAGTGTTCCGGCGCGTGGCCGTGTTCGCCGGCGGTTGCGACCTCGATGCATTGGCCGCCGTCGCGGCCGTGCCGGCCTCGGCCGAGTCGGCCGATCCGGTCCAGCTGACCAGCGACCTGCTGGATGCCAGCCTGATCACGGTGCTCGAGAGCGCGGACAGCGAGCCGCGGGTCGGCATGCTGGAAACGATCCGCCAGTTCGCGCTGGAACGCCTGCAGCAGGCCGGCGAACTGGATGACGCCTCGTGCCGTCACGCCACCCACTATGCCGCCATCGCCGAGCGGGCGGCCGGGCAGATGCGCGGTGCCGAGCATCTGGCCGCGCTGGACAGGCTGGAAGCCGAGCACGACAACCTGCGGGCCGCGCTGGCCTGGTCGCTGCCGGGGCCCGCCGGCGGCGCGGCCGACGGCCAGCGGACAGCCACCGGGATGCGCCTGGTCCAGGGCCTGGGCCCGTTCTGGCACTCCCATGGTCACGTGGCCGAAGCCCGGCGATGGCTGCAGCGGGCCATGGACATCGCCACCGATCAGGCTTCCGTTCCGCCAGCGCGGATGATGGACTTGCTCGGCGGGATCCTGCGCATGCAGGGCGAGCACGAGGCAGCGATCCCGCTGCTGCAGCGCAGCCTGGCCATCAGCCGCGCGGAGGGCAACCGGGCCCAGGAGTCGCGCACCCTCAACAGCCTGGCGCTGGCCCATCGCTCTCTCGGCGGCCTGGACACCGCCAGGTCCTTGTTCGAGGACAGCATCGCTATCTCCCGCGAGCTCGGGGGCGTTCCGCGCCTGTCCGTCCGGCTCGCCAACCTGGGCCACCTGGAGATCGACGCGGGCAACCTGGACCGGGCCATGCCGGTGCTGCAGGAGGCGCTCGCGCTCGACCGAGCCGAGGGCGAAAGGTTGGGCGCCGCGCATACCGTGGAATCGCTGGCCTGGGCCACCCTTCGGGCGGGCCGGGCGAACGAAGCCAGCCAGCTGCTGTCGGCCGCTCTCGCGGATGTGGTCAGATCCGGCGACACCCAGCTCATGGCGCAGGTGCTGGAGCTGTCCGCAGCGATCGCGGCGGATCTCGGCGACACCCTGCCCGCGGCACGCCTGTTCGGCGCCGCGGAAGCAGTCAGGCAGCACACGGGCATCCCGCTGCCAGAGCTGGACGCCGCGCTGCTGGAGCGGTTCCTGGGGCCGGCCCGCGCGACCGTGCCGCGCGAAGCGTGGGACGAAGAACAAGCGGCCGGCCGCGCGCTCAGCCAGCAGCAGGCGACCGCGCTCCTGGCGCCACCGGGTTAGCGCGTGCTAGCACCACTGTCCTCCGGCATGCCCGCAACCTGGCCGCGGCGCGGGCGGTGTGCGACAACTGAGGTGAGCGAAGGAGGCCGGCATGGCAGCAGAGACCGGCCAGCGGCAGCCCGGCGACCCCGGGATCGCCGGCTGGAGCCGCATCTGGAAACCGTGCGGTTCCGGGCGGGGGAGTGCCTGATGCGCGAGGGCAGTCCCGGCGACGCGTGCTACCTCATCGTCTCGGGCCAGGCGCGCATCGAGGTGGAACGCGCCGACTTCGACAGCAACGGCGTCGTGTCGTTCGTCGGGCCCGGCGCCGTCTGCGGCGAGTTCGGCCTGCTCGACGGCACGGCCCGGTCGGCGAGCGTCTACGCCCACCGAGACATCGTGGCCCGGCGCCTGTCCGCCCGCGCCCTGCGTGACCTGTGTGACCGCGATCCGGCGGCGGGCATCACGGCGCTGCGCTGGCTGTCGCGCAACGCCGCGGGCAAGGCGCGGGCCTTCGCCAGGAACCTGGAGGAGTTCGTCCTCGTCGGCGAGCCGGATCCGGCCATGGATGCGCTGGTCACACGGTCGGCCGCGGCCCAGCGCGAGATCGCCGGCTGGCCCGAGGACAAGATCGATGACCTGATCACCGCGCTGGCCGCGCAGATCGCGGACCGCGCCGACGACCTGGCCGTGGCGACCGTGGCCGAGACCGGCCTCGGCTGCGCGGCCGACAAGGCGGAGAAGAACCGGTTCGCCAGCCTCGGCGTGGCGCAGTCGCTGGTCGGGAAGCCCGGCGTGGGCGTGATCGGGCGCGACGAGCGTGCCGGGGTGACCGAGATCGCCGATCCGGCGGGGGTCGTCCTGGGCCTGATCCCGATGACCAACCCGGTCTCGACGCTGGTGTTCAAGGCCCTGATCTGCGTCAAGGCGCGAGACGCCCTGATCGCGAGCTCGCACCCCGACGCGGCTGGCGTCGGCGCCACCACCGTCGGGCTGCTGCGCCAGGTCCTGGACCAGCGGGGGGCGCCCGCCGATCTCGTGCAGGGCGTGCCGCACCGACCCACCCGCGCGACCACCGCGGCGCTGATGCGCCATCCCGGGGTGTCGATGATCCTCGCCACGGGCGGGACGGCGATGGTCAAGGCCGCCTACAGTTCCGGGACGCCTGCGATCGGGGTCGGGGCCGGGAACGCGCCCGCCTGGGTCTGCGCCGACGCCGACGTCACGGCCGCCGCCCGGATGATCGTGGCCAGCAAGGGTTTTGATCATGGCATCATCTGCGGTTCAGAAAACAACCTGGTCGTGGACGAGCCGGTGCGTGAAGGCTTCGTCCAGGCGTTGCGGGACGCGGGCGCGGCCGTGCTCAGCGAGGTGGAGTGCGAGCGGGTGGCCCGGGCCGTGTTCGACGAGCGGGACGGGCGGCTGCGCCGCGCGGTGCTCGGGCAGGCGGCTCCGGCGATCGCCGCCCGGGCCGGGGTCGAGGTCCCGGCGGGCACCCGGCTGCTCGTCGCGCCGGTGCCCCGCGAGGCGGTGGCGGGCCCGTACGGCCAGGAGAAGCTCGCCCCGCTGCTCTCGCTGTTCACCGCCGAGGGCGAGGACGACGCCATCCGGCTCTGCCTGCGGATCCTCGGCAACGGCGGGCGCGGCCACACCGCAATCATCCACACGCGCAGCGAGCGGCGGCAGCTGACGTTCGCGCGGCGGATGCCAGCCAGCCGGGTCCTGGTCAACGGGCCGGGGGCGCAGGGCTGCATCGGCCTCGGCAACGGGCTGACGCCGTCGCTCACGCTGGGCTGCGGGACCTATGGCCGCACCTCGACGACCGACAACGTGACCTACACCAACCTGGTCAACATCAAGCGGGTGGCGCGGCCGCTGGCCGGCGCCGGGGACTCAGCCCCGGCGTAGCAGCTGCGCGGCCAGGTCGGTGCGCGCGGTGATGCCGAGCTTGCGGAAGGCGTGCCGCAGGTGGGTTTCGACGGTGGCCTGGGTGACGAAGAGGTGCTGGGCGATCTGCCGGTTGGACAGCCCGCCGGCGGCGAGTTCGGCGACCTGCCGCTCGGCGCTGGTGAGCGCGTCCGGGCCGGTGAGGGCGGTGCGGCGGGGCCGGGCGCGGGCCGCGAGGAGTTCCCGCCTGGCCTGCTCGGCCAGCGGCGCCGCTCCGGTCCGCTGGGCGAGGTCAAGCGCGCGGCGCAGCGGGGCCCGGGCGTCGGCGCGCCGCCCGGCACGCCGCAGGTGACCGCCGAGGCCGGCGAGCGCGAGGGCCAGCTCGTACCGGGCGGGAGTGGTCTCGAGCAGGCCGGCCGCCTCGGACAGGGACGGCCCGGCCTCCTCGCGGGCGGCCGTCGCGGCGTGCGCCCGCAGCGCGATGCCGAGCGTCACCGGGTTGTCGGTCTTGCGGGCCAGCGCGAGCTGCTCGCCGGCCAGGGCGGCCGCGCGGTCGGGGTCGCCGAGCGCGGCGTGCGCGGCCGCGGCCGGGGTGCGCCAGGACGCCATGGCCGGATTGTCGACGCCGAGGTCGCGCCAGCCCGCCGCGGCGCAGGCCAGGTCGTCGAGGGCGTCGGCGGGCCGCCGCTGCGCGACCCGCAGCTCGCCGCGCGCCTGGCGGAACAGGATCGTGTGAATCCAGCCGGTCGGCGGCTCCCGGTCCGCGGCGGCGGCCGCCACCGCCCCGGCCTCGTCGAGGCGGCCGAGGCGGGTGAGCGCCTCGATGCAGAAGGCCGCAGCCCAGGCGACGGCCAGCGGCGGCGAGGTCGCGAGCTTGAAATCCAGCGCCAGCCGGCCGTCCGCGGCGGCGTCCTCGAGCTGCCCGAGCCGGCACATGATCATCGAGCGCAGGCAGCTGGCGTGGGCGACCATGCTCATCGAGCCGCGGGTGCGGGCGGCCGACAGCACCGCGTCGCAGATGCGGCCGGCCGTGCCGAGATCGCCGTTCCAGATCAGGGTCAGCAGCGCGTGCACCGCGACGAGGGAGTCGGGCGGGATCTCGGCCAGGCCGCCGGCCAGGACCGGGGCGAGCCGGGCCAGGGCGTCGCCGGACGGCTGGCCGGCGGCCGTCGCGGCCAGGGCATCATAGACGCGCCAGGCCCCGCCCGCGTCGGGTGCGCTGGGTGCTGCGGGCGCGCCGGGTGCTGCGGGCGCGGCGACAGCGGCCAGGCGCCGGCCCGCGCCCACGCCCCGCCCGCCGTGGCGGCGCTGATGAATGAGCTGGCGAACAGCTCGACCTCCAGCTGGTCCGCCAGCGGGCCGGCCAGGCCCGGCGGCGTCCGGGCCGCCCGCGGCCGGGCCGGAACCGGGCCCGGCGGCCAGCGCGTCGCGGCAGATGGCGGTCACGCTCTCGTGGTGGCCCCAGATGCCCAGGACGCGCGCGGCCAGCAAGGCGGCGGCCGCCTGCTCGCGCGGGGCGGCGAGCTCGACGGCCTCCCGCAGGGCCGTCACCGCCGCCGGGCTGCGCTGGCTGGCCAGGGCGAGGCCCAGCTCCAGCAGCACCGCCGGCCTGGTCGCGGCGTCGGGCGGCTCGTCGAGCGCCCGGCGCAGGTAGTCCGCGGCCGCGCCGGGAGCGCCGCGGTCGCTGGCCGCCGTGGCCGCCGCCCGCAACACCGCCGTCACCCGCGGGTCGCCGTCCGGTTCGCTGTGCCGCAGGTGCAGCGCCACCCGCTCGGCGCCGGCGCCGTCTCGCTCGAGCAGCCGCGCCGCGCGTGCGTGGGCCAGCGCCCGCTCGCCCGGCGGCACCGACTCGTAGATGGCCGCCTGCACGATCGGGTGCGCGAACTCGAGCGTCGCCCCGGGGGCCAGCACATCCGCGGCGCGGAGCCGGTCGGCCAGCCGTGCCGCCTCGGGCACGTCCAGGCTCGCCAGCGCCGCGGCGTGCCGCAGCGGCGCGGGGCCGCCCAGGACGGCCAGGGCGCGGGTCAACGGTCCGGCCCCCTCGCCGAGCTGGCCGACCCGCCGCAACACCGCCCGGGCGACCGGCTCGGGCCCGAGCCGGTCCACCGGCCCGGCCGCCTCGCCGACGCCGCGCTCGCGCAGGGTGCCGGCCAGCGACCGGAGCAGGAACGGGTTACCGCCGGTGCTGGCGTGGCAGGCCCGGCCCAGCGCGGCGTCCGCCTGTTCACCGAGCCACTCCCGCAGCAGCGCGGCGGTCGCGTCGGGGCCGAGCGGCGCGAGCCGCAGCCGGGTGCAGGCCGGGCCGGCGCGCAACTCGTCGAGCACGGCCGGCTGGTCCGGGCCGTCGCGCGCGGCCAGCAGCAGCGCGACCGGCAGCCCGTCGATGCGGGCGGCCAGGTGCGCCAGCCACCGCAGCGACGGCTCATCCGCCCAGTGCACGTCGTCCACGGCGATCAGCAGCGGACCGCGCGCCGCGAGGTTCGCCACCAGCCAGTACAGGCCGTGCGTGGTCGCGTGCGGGATGTCGTCCTCAACCGGGCCCGCCGCGGCCCCGTCGAATACCCGGGCCGCCAGCCCGGCCGCCCCGTCCAGCAGCGCGTCCCATTCGCCGGGCGCGGCCGCCCGGACGGGCTCGATGAGCTGGCGGGCGATCCCGTAGGGGAAGCCGCGTTCCAGGGCCAGCCCGCGCGCGGTCAGGACCCGCAGGCCCCGCGCGCGCGGAGCCGTGCAGGCCGCGCGTAGCAGCGAAGTCTTGCCGATCCCGGCCGGGCCTTCGATCAGCACGAGGGCACCGCGATCCGCCCCGGCGGCCGTGGCGGCCGCGGAGAGCACCGCCAATTCCCCGTCGCGTCCGAGGAGCACCGGGTGACTGTCCCGCATCGCAGAGCCCCGCATGAGAACCAGGTATCGCGCGCTCAGCGTAAGTCCGGCCGGGCGGCCCGGCAATCCTCACGGTAACCCAGCCAAAACCTCAGGGTCGCACCTGGATGCGCCCGCCCCGTCCCGCCCAGCAGCGTGGTATCTGCCCAGGCCAGCCGCACGAGGGTCGGCACCGGGCATCCGCGCACCGCGAAGGAGGCGCGTCGCCATGACCGTCCAGCCGCCCCGCACGTCCCCGCCAGCCGCCTCGCGCGTCGCCCCGGCGCGGCCGGCCGCGCTGCTGCTGCGGACGGCGGCCGGGTGCGACGTCGACCCGGGCCGCCTGCTGGAGGTGTTCGGCGAGCAGCGCGACCGGTTCACCGCGATCCTGCACGGATTCGGCCCCGGCGACTGGGCCGCCCCGACCCGGTGCGCCGACTGGTCCGCGCACGAGGTCGTCCGCCACCTGTCCGACGCCAACGCGATCGGGATCGCCGCTCACCCCGATGACGGCACGCTCGACAACGCCGCGGGCTTCGACCCGAGGACCTCGCCCCGGGACTGGCTGGCCGCATCGGCCGGCGAGTCACCCGGCGACACCCTGCGCCGGTTCGAGACCACCACCGGAGAACTCCTGGACCTGGCCCGCGGCTGGCTGGCCCGGGGGCGCCGCTTCGACGTCCGCCTGCCCTACGGGCCGATGGACTGGACGGTCCTGGTGCTGCACGCCTTCTGGGACTCGTGGATCCACGAGCGCGACGTGCTGCTCGCCCGCGGCGCGCCTCATCCCACCGATGACGACGCCACCGCCTACGCGACCGCGTACGGGGCGTTCATCGCCGGTGCGGTGGCCTCGATGTTCGGTGACCCGGTCCGCCAGAGGCTGGAACTGAGCGGCGAAGGCGGCGGTGTCTTCGAGCTGGACAGCCACGGCGGGGTCACGCTCACCGTCCGCCGGGCGGCCACGGCCCGGCCGGCTGCCGCCGGGCCTGGCTGCCGCCGAGGTCGCGGATGCCCTCGCGGGCCGCTCGCCGGCCGGCGCGGTGCTGGGCGCCCTGCCCGCCGGCCCGCGGGCGGCCCTGTCGCACCTCGCCCAGTTCTTCAACACCCCGGCTGGCTAACCCCTCCAGCCGTTCCAGCGCCGGGTAGAGGGCACCCGAACTCGGCTGGTACACACGCCCGGGGCTGTCTGTGAGATCAGGTAGTCAGGCGGGGCGGCGGCGCAGCAGCCAGATGGCGGCGCCGAGCGCGGCGGCGGTGAGCGCCACGAAGATGCCGGCCTCGATGGACTGGAAGGTCCAGAACCGGTTGGCGGGCTGGTACAGCCAGGTATTGCCGAGGTGGTTTCCCAGCAGTCCCGGATTGCCGCCCATGCCTAGCACCCAGTCCCCGAGGTGGCCGGTTATCGGCGGGAGGAAGCCCAGGCCGGAGCCGCCAATGCACGACTGCGGCGAGGAGCATATCTGCACGAACGTCAGCGGGGCCTGGAAGTGGGGGCGGAACACGTACTCGACCACGAGCCGGATGGCCAGCCACGGGACGAACGCGACGATCATGGCCGGAATGCTGCGGCGTATCAGCACCCCGGCCAGCACGGCGAATCCGAACGCGCACAGGATGTAGGCGGTCAGGACCAGGCCCTCGAAGTCGTAGGCGTTGTTGATGAAATGGCCGGTGAGCCGGTCCATCGGCGCGCGGTACCAGGTGATCACCGCGGTGATCGCCGCGCCCAGCACGATGACCCCGCCGGCGACCAGGGCGAGCTTGACGGCCAGCCACCGGGTCCGGGTAACGGACTGGCTCCAGGCCAGCCGCCAGGTGCCGAATTCCAGTTCGCGGGCGATCAGCGGCGCGCCGATGAGGACCCCGAGCACTCCGGGGAATATCAGCAGCACGCTCCAGAACGCGACGTTGACCTCGGAGCCGAACCGGCCCGTGAAGGCCGTGATGCCTGTCTCGCAGCTGGCTGCCGGGCCGCGGGCCAGGCAGGCGGGCAGGCCGTCGTTGCTGAATGCCGTGCGCATCGAGGTGCTGACCACGACGGCGTATATCGCGAGGGCGGCGAGCAGGCCCAGGCAGGCGATGGCCTGGCCGCGGTGCTGCCGCCAGTTCACCCAGATCATCGTGTTACCTCCGTTACGGCCGGGTCGGTATCGTCTGCTGCCGTCTTCTCGGGGCGGCGCTGCAGGTAGGCCATGATCAGCGGTTCGAAGCCCACCGGTTCGGCCTGCCACCCGGGGGGCTGCTGCGCCGCAAGCCGGGCCGGGTCGGCGCGGACCACGACGGTGGAGTGCCGTTCGCTGTCGGTGCGGTGGATGGGCAAGCCGGGAAGCTGGGCGTCCCGGGTCGCGCGAGGGACGGTGAGCAGCCGGTGCCCCGCGAGCAGGTCATCGGTCGGCCCGGCCACCTGCACCCGCCCGCCTCTGAGCACGATCAGCCAGTCGCAGAGCCGCTCCAGCTCGGCGACCACGTGCGAGGCGATGATCACGGTCAGGCCGGTGCCGACGGCCGAGGCCATCAGCTCCCGCATGAACTCCAGCCGGGCGACCGGGTCCAGGCTGGAGACCGGCTCGTCGAGCACCAGCAGCGGGGCGCGCTTGGCCAGCGCCATGGTCAGCGAAACCTGGGCCCGCTGCCCGCCGGACAGCGCCTTGATCTTGCGCCCCAGCGGGATGTCCAGCGCGTCCATCCGCTCCTGCGCCAGTCGCTGATCCCAGCTGGGGTTCATCGCCCGGCCGAAGCGGAACATGTCCCTGACGCTGAAGTCGCGGTACAGCGGATGGTCCTGGGCAACGTAGCCGACCTGCGCCAGCCTCGCCGCCGTCCGCGCGCGGGAGGTCACGCCGAACACCGACACCTGCCCCTCGGTGGGGTCGAGCAGCCCGATGATCATCTCTAGCAGCGTGGTCTTGCCCGCGCCATTCGGGCCCACCAGGCCCGCGATCACGCCGGCCGGAACCTCGAGCGTGCAGTCGCGCAGTCCCCACACGTGGCCGTAGCGCCTGCCGAGCCGGTCGGCCCGCAGCGCCGGGGCGCCGCCGGAGTCGTCCTTGTTCATCAGACCCTCTCCTTGCTCATGTCTTGGCGGGCGATGGCGATCAGCGCCGTTACCGCCTCGTCGCTGAGGCCGGCCTCTTCGGCGGCGCGAAGCCATTCCTCCAGCGACGCGCGCAGGGCCTGCTGTGCCTCGGCCAGGTCCGCGGACGCGGTGGCCGTGATGAACGTGCCCTGGCCCGGCCGGCCTCCGGCGAGCCCCTCGTGCTCGAGCTGCCGGTAGGCCTTGACCACCGTGTTCGGGTTGATCGCCAGGTCGCTGGCGACGTCCTTGACGGTGGGCAGCTGGTCGCCCTCCTGCAGGTAGCCCAGCAGCAGCGATTGCCGCACCTGGTGGACGAGCTGCAGGTAGGGCGGGACGCCGGAGGAACCGTCGAGCCGGAACCGGAACATCAGCCTTCTTCCATCATGGCATTATACTATGATGTTGGTATAACCATATTGGCGCTCATGGAGTGCTGTCAAGCAGGCACCGGAGGTGACGCCGGATCAGCGACGTCCTCGCCCAGCAGCCATGGACCCCAGGTCGGCCGTCATATCAGCTTGTCCGGAAGTGACCGCTGTTCGCCCTGGTTCACAGCCCTACCGGGCACGTGGCGGGCGCCGCCGGACCCGGGATTCGTGGCTACCTCGGGCCGGGGCCAGCGTCCCCGGCAACAGTCTTTCCGAGGCCTGTAATTGCTTAGCTGAGGAGAAACTCGATCAAGACGGGAGCGAGAGCCGCGGGTTGCACGACGTGTGTCTGCCCGTCCAGCGTGCGGAGTTCTGCCTTGTGGATCACCTGGCTGATAGCCTGGGCGCTGTGATGCATGTATGCAGGGCTCGACCCGCCGCACAAGACAAGGACCGGAACATGCACCTGGGCTAGCCGGTCTGTCGGCACAGCGATGCTCTTGCCGATGACCCCGGCGTGATCGTAGGCGAGCGTCGGCGCGATGGCTTCCAGTGCTGGCCAGAAGGGTGCCTGGCGCATGCCGTCCACCTGCTCGGCGGGCGTCCCGGTGCTCCGCATGAATAGTGCTACCGCATCACCGTGGCGCCCGGCTGCCAGTGCTTCGCCGAGCTGGTCGAGATACTGGCTCCAGGCCTGCTGGGCTGCTGACTCGTCGTTGTAGGGAGCCTCATACACCGCGACCTTCGGTACTTTGCCACCGAGCTTCCGTGCGGCTTCGAGAGCCAGGCATCCTCCGGACGAATGGCCGTAGAGGAAAGCGGTGCCACCGGCCTCGCTGATCACCGCTTCGATATCTTCGATCTCCCGGTCCACCGCGTACGGCGGTGTATCCCCGCTGTCACCGCGGCCCCGGCGGTCGTAGCTGTAGACGGTGAAGTGCGGCGCAAGCAGGGTGACGAGCTCTGGCTTGGACCCGCTGGACCTGGTGCTCATGGCGCCGTAGACGATGATCAGCGCTGGGCCGGCGCCCGCTTGGCCGTAGCCGATGCTTGTTCCGTCCCTCGACATGACGTTCTTCATTGCCCATCATCACCCAAGTCGTTCGGCACTTCGATGTACTGAGTAAGACGGCGGCAGATCGCCGGGCTCATCGGTGGCATAACGGCCTGCCAGGATCGCTCGATCAGCCAGGCAGCACCGCTGTGGCAGCCGGTTCGCTGACGGACAGAGGCCTCGCTGCAGCGGTGTGACCGGTGGCCCACCGCAGGCGGATGCCCTTGAACCGGACATCACGCCACTATGCCGAGGCCCTGCCATGGACACGTCCTCCTCGCCCCCGTCTTCGGCCGCGGTGTGCACGGTGTACTCGATGACCCGCACCGTGACGGGCGGGACGCCGCTTGGCGCGGCGGCGGCGAGGTGGGCCGTAAGGAGGCCAAATGCACCGCCGCCCTGCGGGCGCCCTGAGCGCTCGTGCCCAGTCAGAAGAAGCGGATGTCGGGGTGGCCGTCGTGCCACAACAGCATGACGACCCGGCCGACGATGCTCGAGCCCTTGATCGGGCCCCAGAAGCGGCTGTCGCAGGAGATCGCCCGGTTGTCGCCCATCACATAGAACTCCCCGCGCGGGACGTGGAAGGGGTCTCGGCTGGTGGCACCAGGTATCGCAGGCCCGAGCGGGTCATGCGGCGGCAGGTACGGCTCGCGGAGCCGTTCGCCGTCGACGTAGAGGATGCCGCCGGCCGAGTAGATGGTCTGGCCCGGCAGCGCGATGACGCGCTTGACCAGGTCGGTCCCGGCCGGCCCACAGTGGTCGCGCGGCGGGTGGGTGAATACGACGATGTCGCCCTCGCGCAGCTGGCGCCAGTTGAAGAACGCCTTCAGCACCAGGATCCGGTCGTAGACGCCGAGCGTCGGCGCCATGGAGGTGGAGGGGATCCAGAAGGCCTGGAACACGAACGTCCGGATGCCGAACGCCAGCAGCAGCGCCAGTGCCAGCGCGATGGCCCATCCGGCGAGGACGCGGCGGCGGGACGGCGGCGCCTTGCGCGCGTCAAGCGGGCTGCCCGCCGCGCGCCCGGAAGTCCCGCCCAGGTCATCGGAAGTCCCGCCCAGGTCATCGGACGTCCCGCCCGGGTCATCGGACGTCCCGCCCGGGTCATCGGGGGCGCCGCCGACGTCAACAGTGGTCATGCCGGTCACAGCGGCCCGCCGTCCCGCGCCCGCTGCCATACCGCGGATCGGCGCGCCGTGGGTCGCCGGGCCGCGGATGGGCGGGGCGCGGATGGGCGGTGCGTGAGTGAGTCACGCTCGCCGCGTTGGCCGGTGCCGACGAGGACAGCAGCGCCAGCGGCACGCCGACGGAGCCGGCCGCCAGCAGCAGCGCGCCCACCGCCGCACCGAGGCGCCGCCGTGGCCCGATCACCAGCCGCGTGCGGGCCGCGCCCATGAGGTAGCTCCACGCGACGGACCGCGCCGGTGTCCCGTCCCTGATCAGCAAGACGGCGATCTCGGCCGCTTCGTCGCCATGACGGCTGCGCCACCGCTGCGGGTAGCAGCGCAGCGCGGACTCCACCAGGCGCATGGACCGCGAGGCCGCCATCAGATTCCTCCCAGCCCGAGCCGCAGCCGCCCGACACTGCTGACCCGCTCGATCGACTCGAGGTGGGCGCGCAGTGCCACCACCCCCGCCGCCGTGATGCGGTAGGGCTGGCGCCGGTCCTCGGCGGGCAGGGCCTCGATCAGGCCCATGCGCTCGAGCCGGTCGAGCGCGCCGTAGAGGGTTCCCGGCCCCAGTTGCAGCCCCGCGAACCCCTTGATGTCCTGGATCAGCGCGTAACCGTGTTTGGCGCCGTCGGCCAGGCTCGTCAGGATGAGGACCGACGCGTCGCCCGCCCGGCGCAGCACGTCCTGGCCGCCGGTGTCGTCCCGTTCGGGAGCCGCCATTCGCCCTCCTCGCCTAGTACGCTGAGCAATATATCAGTCAACGTACTAGCACGGCGACGGCAGGCCGTGAGTCACGGTCCTGGCCGTGGGGGCGGCCAGCTCGCCTGGCGTGGCGGGCGACCGTCCAGGCCACCACCGGGCCGACGCAGTTGGTGGCCAGGTGCAGCGCCACGGGCGCGGCCAGCCGGCCCGAGCGGGCCCGGAGCCAGGCGAACAGCGCGCCGCCCGCGGCGGTCGCCGCGACGCCGGCGGCCACGCGGGCCGTGGCGTGCCGCCGGTCGCCGGCCAGCCCGTTGATGCGCAGCGCCGCGGCGGTCGGGCGGATGTGCCAGACGCCGAACACGCCGCTGGCCACGGCGATCGCCGCGGGCTCGGGCATGACCCGGCGCAGCGCGGCCTGCAGCACCCCGCGGAAGGCGATCTCCTCCCACAGCACGGTGCCCACCGGGATCCGGAACGCGACCTGGTAGGCCAACCCGGGGCCGTCCAGGGCCGTCACCCGCTGGTCGTCCAGCAGCGGGCGCGTGACCGGCAGCGCCGCAGCCGTCAGGTACCCGGCTGCCGTGGCGCCGGCCAGGACGCAGGCGAGCCGGCCCGGCCGCCACGCGCCGGGCGGCAGACCCAGCTCGGCCGCGGTCAGGCCGCTCGCCCGGGCCGCCGCCAGCGCGGCCGCGGCGGCACCCGCGTTGGCCGGCGCGTACCAGCGGCGGTGCCACGGCTGGGCCCCGATCACGTTGTTGTAGCCGGCCAGCACGGCGCACCAGGCGACCGCGCGGGCGGTGTCGCCCCGGCGGCGCGCCCGGCCCGGCCCGGGCGGCGGGGACGGCCCGGGCGGCGCGGGCGGCCCGGGCGGCGCGGGCGGCGCAGGACCCACCGGTCAGCCGCCGGGGTGCACGAGGCCGCTCTCGTAGGCGAGCACCACCGCCTGCGTGCGGTCCCGCAGCCCGAGCTTCATCAGGATGCGGCCCACGTGGGTCTTGATCGTCTGCTCGGCGACCACGAGGTGGTCGGCGATCTCCGCGTTCGACATGCCGCGGGCGACCAGGGCCAGCACCTCGGATTCACGCTCGGTCAGGCCGTCGAGCTGCTTGCGGCCGGGGCTGCGGGGCGCGCCCATCCGGGCGAACTCGGCGATGAGCCGCCGGGTCACGCCCGGGGCGAGCAGCGCGTCGCCGGCGGCCACCAGCCGGACGGCGTTGGCCAGCTCGGTGGCGGAGGCGTCCTTGAGCAGGAACCCGCTGGCGCCCGAGCGCAGGGCCTCGTAGACGTAGTCGTCGAGGTCGAAGGTGGTCAGCACGAGGATCTTGGGCGGGTCGGGCATCGCCGTGATCTGCCGGGTGGCCTGCAGGCCGTCCAGCACCGGCATGCGGACGTCCATGAGGATCACGTCCGGGCGCAGCTGCCCGGCCTGCGTGATGGCTTCCTGGCCGTTCACGGCCTCGCCGATCACCTCGATGTCGGGCTGGGCGTTCAGCAGGACCGAGAAGCCGGACCGGACCATCCCCTGGTCGTCGGCCACCACCACCCGGATGGTCACGTTGTCTCCTCGTCCTGCGCGCCGCCGTCGCCCAGCGGAAGCGCGGCGGTCACCAGGAACTCGTCGTTCGCGACCGGGCGGGCGTCGAGGTGCCCGCCCAGCATGGAGGCGCGCTCACGCATGCCGACGATGCCATGCCCGCCGTCGGCGAGCCCGTCCCACCGCTCGGGCCCGGTGGCGGCCCGATCGGCCGGAGCGGCGCCGTTCCCGCAGCGGTCGTTGCGGATCTCCATGATGAGGGCGGCCTCCCCGTAGAACAGCCGGAGCTGGACGGTCGAGCCCGGCGCGTGCCGCATCGCGTTGCTCAGCGCCTCCTGCACGATCCGGTAGGCGGACAGGTCCACCCCGTCCGGGACAGGCCGGGGCGAGCCGGTGACCTCGGTCGTGACCGTCACCCCGCCCGCCCGCGCCGAGTCCAGCAGGCCGGGCAGGTCCTCGAGGCCGGGCTGGGGCGCGGTGCCCGGCTGGTCGCTGCGCAGCACGCCCAGCACGCGGCGCAGCTCGCTGAGGCCGCTCAGCGCGCTGCGCCGGATCTCGACGAAGCTCTCGACCAGCTCCGGCGGCGGGCTGGCCATCTTGTACGGGCCGGCCTCGGCCTGGATCGCGATCACCGACATGTGGTGGGCGACGACGTCGTGCAGCTCGCGGGCGATGCGCTGGCGCTCCTCGAGCAGGGCGCGCTCGCCCTCGTGGCGGCGCTCGGCGACCGCCAGCCGCTTGCGGTTGCCGCGCCGGATGCGGACGATGACCCCGATGGACACCGGGAGGACGGCGACGATCACGGCGGTGGTGGCGGGCTCTGCTGCGACGCTGGCGGCACCGATCACCGTGACCAGGGCCGCGACGGTCACCACCCACGGCCGGCAGCGGACCGCGACCGCGTACAGGCACAGGACGTAGACGACGACCGCGGCCGGGATGTACAAGACCCCGGAGACGGAGTACGACTCGACGACCAGGCTGGCCCAGAACATCGCGAGCGCGGACGCCGACCACGCGGCGAGCGGGTAGGCCGTGCGCAGGACCAGCGGCGCACAGAGAACGACCGAGAGCAGGAACAGCAGCCACGGGTTGTGCGGGCTGTGGTGCTGAGTGTTCTCGTGCATCAGCACGCCCCAGCTGACGGCCCAGCAGATGATCGCGGTCAGCACGTCAGCGGTGAACACCAGGTCCAGGCGGCCGCGGCGCAGCCGCGGTGAACGCGGCGCCGCCGGCTCGGTGACCCCGGCCACGATCGTCGCGGTGATCTTGCTCCGGAGACCGGTGACCCGGCTCTGGAGATCAGTGCTCATGTCCTTCAGCGTAGGTCGCCGCCGCGGATATCTCGTGCCCCTGCAGGCGTAACCGCGGGGTCGTACCTGAGTAGGGGGCGGGTTACGCGGCCGCGCCGCGGGCGGCCGGCCGGGGCGGCCGGCTCACCCTCCCGGTACCCGCGGGGCAGGCCGGCAGTGGGCTCCGCAGCGTGATGCCGGCCACCGGGGCGCGTCCGTAATTTCCTGGTCAGCCGCTCATCCGGCTGGACCGAAAGGACGCCCCCATGAGACTCCACCGCAAGCTCGCCATCGCGGCGGGCGCCGCCGCCGCGATGATCGCGACCACGGCCGCCGCGTTCCCCGGCGTTCCGGTCGACCGGCCGCAGCCGCTCCCGGCGCTGACCGCGCCGGCCCTGGCCGCGCGCTACGCGACCGACTCCCGCATGATCACCCGCGCCGCCCGCGCCGCCTCGCGCGCGGGCAACCAGGGCCTGGCCCGCTCGCTCGACGCCATGCGCGGCGAGCACTTCATCGACTTCAACCCGGCCGGGCAGGGCCTGGCCGTCGAGGTCATCGGCAACCTGGCCCAGGCCCGGCGGGTGGCCGTCCTCGTGCCCGGCTCCGACACCACCCTGGCCACGTTCGACTCCCGGGGCCCGGCCTCGCCCGGGGGCGCGGCCGCGGCCCTGGCGGCGCAGGCCCGGGAGCTGGACCCCGGCGCGCACCTGGCGGTCATCGCCTGGCTCGGCTACGCGGCGCCCGCCACGCTCAGCCCGGGCGTACTGACCTCCGGTGACGCCGGGCAGGGCGCGGACGCGCTCCGGTCGTTCGTAGACGACCTCGCCCGCCGCGGCCATCAGGTCGCGCTGATCTGCCACAGCTACGGCTCGGTGGTGTGCGGCCTGGCCGCGCCGGACCTGCCGGTGACCGACATCGCGGTGATCGGGAGCCCGGGCATGGACGCCTCCTCGGCGGCCACGCTGCACACCACGGCCCGCGTGTGGGCCGGCCGCGGCACCGGCGACTGGATCCGCTACGCGCCGCACGTCCAGCTGCTCGGGCTCGGCTTCGGCACGGACCCGATGTCGCCCGCGTTCGGCGCCCGGATCTTCGCCGCCGGCAGCGGCGGCCACAGCGGCTACTTCCGGCCCGGCGGCATCGCCCTGCGCAACCTGGCCTACATCGCGCTCGGCGACCCGGCCCGGGTGACCGGGACGGCCGGGGCGACGGGGGTGGCCCGATGACCCCGCCGGCCATCTCCCGGGCCCGCGGCCTGGCCACGCCGGCGATCTCCCGGGCCCGCGGCCTGGCCGCCCGGATCGACGCGGCCACGCCCGCCGGCCGCGACCGCACGGTCGACGCGCTCCGCGCCCTGGCCATCACGGGCGTCATCCTCGGCCACTGGATGGTCACCGCGCTGGTGCTGACCCAGGGCCGGTCGGGCGACGCGCTGCACGACGCGAGCCCGCTGGCCAGCATGCCCGCGCTGACCCCGGTGTCCTGGGTCTTCCAGACGCTCGCGGTCTTCTTCCTCGTCGGCGGGTTCTCGTCGGCGCGCAGCTACCACGGCGGCTACCGCGCCTGGCTGGGCCGCCGCCTGGCCCGGCTGTCCCGGCCGGTGGCCGCGCTGGTGGGCGTCTGGGCGCTGCTCGCCGCGGGCCTGTACCTCGGCGGCATCCCGGCCTCGACGCTGCACACCGTGCTGGTGCTGGTGCTGGACCCGTTGTGGTTCCTCGGCGTGTACGCCGGGCTGACCGCGCTGACCCCGCTGGCCGTGGCGCTGGTGCGCCGCCTCGGCGCGGCCGCGGCGCTGATCCCGCTCGCGGTCGTGGCCGTGGACGACGCGGTGCGCTTCGGCCTCGGCGGCCCCTCCTGGGTCGGCTGGATCAACCTCCCGGCCGGCTGGCTGGTGCCGTACCTGCTCGGGATCGCCTGGGCGCGGGGCGCGTTCGCCGGCCGGCGGGTCCCGGCCCTGATGCTGGCCGGCGGCGCCGCCGCCACCGCCGCGCTGGTCCTGTGGGCCGGGTACCCGGCCAGCATGGTCGGCGTGAACGGAGCCAGGATCTCGAACCTGAACCCGCCCACGCTCGCCGTCGTGACCTTCGGCATCGCCCAGGTCGGGCTCGCGCTGCTGCTGCGCGGGGCGCTGGCCCGGTGGATGCGCCGCCCGCTGGCCTGGGCCGCGGTCGCGACGGTCAACCTGTCGGCGATGACCCTGTTCCTCTGGCACCAGACCGCGTTCCTCACCGTCACCATGGGCGGCCTGCTGTTCGGCCGGCTGCCCGGCCTGCACACCGCGCCCACCAGCGCGGCGTGGATCGCCGAGCGGATCGCCTGGCTGCCGGCCTTCGCGGCCACGCTCGCCGTCCTGTGGCTGGTGTTCCGGCGGGCCGAGCGGGCGCCGCGGCCCCGGCGCCGTAGCGCGCCGGGAGGCCGGCCCGGCGGGGCGTCAGTGGAAATCCCGCCCGCCGATCCTGGCCAGCTCGCGCTCGACCGGGACCGTCCGCCGCCGCCCGGCCGGGTTCGGGAGGAGAGGCCGGGTGAGAGGCTGGGCGGTGACACAGAACTGGCCGGCCGGGTGCTGCCGCCCGCAGGCCGCCGGCCGCGATACTGTCCGTCCATTCCCGACGAAAAGAGCCTCCCGTGACCGATTCCGCCCCCGCCGCCCCGGACCCCTCGTCGGCGGCGAAGATCGACACCACCGTGCCCCACTCGGCCCGGATCTGGAACTACTGGTTAGGGGGCAAGGACAACTACGCCGTCGACCGCGCAGCCGGCGACCAGTTCCTGCAGGGCTTCCCCGACATCGCGGTCATCGCGCGGGCCACGCGCAACTTCCAGACCCGGGCCGTGCGGTACCTGGCCGGGCCAGCCGGGATACGGCAGTTCCTGGACATCGGCACCGGCCTGCCCACGTTCGGCAGCACCCACGAGGTGGCGCAGGAGGTGGCGCCCGAGGCCCGGATCGTCTACGTCGACAACGACCCGGTGGTGCTGGCGCACGCTCACGCGCTGCTCGTCGGCACCCCGGAGGGCGTCACCGACTACGTCGACGCCGACCTGCGCGACCCGGAGAAGATCGTGGCCGCGGCGGCCGGGACCCTGGACTTCACCCGGCCGGTCGCGGTCATGCTGCTGGGCGTGATGGGGCATATCACCGACGACGCCGAGGCCGAGTCGATCGTGCGCCGGCTGCTGGACGCCGCGCCGTCCGGCAGCTACCTGGTGCTGGCCGACGGCACCAACGTCGTCCACGGCGACGAGGGCGAGGCCGCCCAGGAGGACTACAACGAGAGCGGCGCGATGCCGTACCGCCTGCGCCGCCCGGACCAGATCGCGCGGTTCTTCGACGGCCTGGACCTGGTCGAGCCCGGCCTGGTCTCCTCGCCGCGGTGGCGGCCGGACGACACCTCCGCCGTCCCCGACGAGGTGGACACGTTCGCCGCGGTCGGCCGCAAGCCGTAGCATCCCGGCTCAGGGCCGGGCGCACTGCTGGTCGAGCTTCTCCAGGGTCGCCGTCATGCTCGCCTCCCAGCGGCGGCCGTTCTTGACCGCCTTGCGCAGCCACTCCGGCGCCCGGGTGCAGTCGTAGGTCTCGGTGACGAGGGTGACACCCTCCCCGGCCGGGGTGAGGGCGAAGCTCCACCGGTGCTCGGCCCGGTCGCCGATGTCCGCTTGGTCCTCGGCGCGCGAGGCCGCGCTCATGACCGGCTCCCAGCCGATCCGGCGGCCCGGCTCGTACTCGACCACGTGGTTGGCCATCTCGTAGTCGCCCATCTCGGCGTTGTGCATGCGCATCGTGAACACGTCGCCGACCCCGGTGATGACCGGGTCACCGACGGCCGCGACCAGCATCCCCGAGCCGTCAATGCCGGGATGGCGGGCCGGGCGGGCGAGCACGGCGAACAGCGCCCCGGCCGGCGCCGCGATCTGCCGGGATACCGAGACGGGCCCGTAGCTCTCATCGGTCATCGTCGCTTCCTTCCCCGAAAGGTTCACGGCAACAGACGGACCAGCCCGGCAAAACTCATCGGCCGGTCCCGGAGTGAGCGCCGGCCCCGGCGCCAGCGGCGGGCGCGGCTATCGTAAGCCGCGATGGATGACCCATACGATCTGCGGCGCTTCGTCGACGCCCAGGACGCGGGCGGGACCTACCCGCGCGCCGTCGCCGAACTGCGGCGCGGCCGCAAGACCAGCCACTGGATGTGGTTCGTGTTCCCGCAGATCGCCGGCCTCGGGCAGAGCCCGACGTCGCGGGCGTTCGCGATCTGTGGCCTGGCCGAGGCCCGGGCCTACCTGGCTCATCCCGTGCTCGGCCCGCGGCTGATCGAGTGCGCGGCCATCCTGGCCGAGGCCGAGGGCCGCAGCGCCGAGCAGATCTTCGGCGGCCTCGACGCGCAGAAGCTGCGCTCGTGCGTCACGCTGTTTTCGCGCGCGGACCCGGACGAGCCGGTGTTCGGCCAGGTGCTCGACCGGTACTTCGGCGGCGTGCCCGACCCGGCCACCGACCAGCGCCTCTGAGCGGCCACGGCAGCGATGGGGCCAGGGCAGCGATAAGACCAGGGCAGCGCTAAGACCGGGGCAGCGATGATCGAGATCGGCGAGGGTACCGAGCTCGCGGCCCGGTGCGGCGGCGACACGCTGTGCCTGTGGGTGGGCCAGGGCCTGGGCGGGCGCGGCCGCGCGTGGCGGAGCGCGGACGGGCGCGCGGTGGCCGTGGCCGGGCCGGGTGTGGCCGCCCGGGACCGGCTCGCGGTGCGCGGCCCGGCCGGCGCGGCCGTGGCCCTGGCCCGCGAGGTCCTGGACCTGGTCGGGCCGGGTTTCCGCCCGCTGGGCGACCCGGCGCTGATCGGCGCGCTGGTCGCCGCCGATCCCCGGCTGGAGATGGTGGGCCGCTTCGGCTGGATGTCCTGCCGGCGGCCGGAGGCGGCCCTGCCGCCCGGCCCGGTCCGTGCCGCCTGGCTGTCCGGCGCCGCGCTGGCCGAGGCGGCCGCGCTGATCCAGGAAGCCTTCCCGGACTCGCTGGCCCGTCCGGGCATCCCGGGCGCCGAGCGCTGGGCCGGGGTCCGCGACGACGCCGGCGGCCTGGTCGCCACCGGCACCCTGGCCTGGCCCGCGCCGGCCGTGGGGCTGCTGGCCGGGATCGCCGTCCGCCCGCGGGCCCGCGGGCGCGGCCTGGGCCGCGACATCTGCGCGTTCCTGCTGGCCGAGGCCCTGCGCCGGCACGAGGCGGCCGCGCTGATGGTCGACGACTGGAATCACGCCGCGCTGTGGCTGTACCGGAGCCTCGGCCTGCGCTACCGGGCTGTGGCCGCCGCCGCCGGGCCGGGCTGAGCCGCGTGAACTTCCCGTGGCGTCCCGGGCCCGGGACCAGGGTATGGGCGATGATGTACCCGGATGCGCGCGGTGGCCCCGGTTCGGCCAGTGCGGAGTCCAGCCAGCCGACCCGCGGGCCGCGCGGCCACGCGGACCAGGAAGGGAGCCGAGCTCGTGGATTACAAGCTCGAGGTCGTGGTGATACCGGTCTCCGATGTCGACCGGGCCAAGGACTTCTACCAGGCGCTGGCCTCATGAGCGACTATGACGTGATCGTGATGGGGGGCGGGTCGCCGGGCGAGCACTGCGCCGGTGAGCTGGCCGACGGCGGCCTGCGGGTGGCCGTGGTCGAGCGCGAGCTGGTCGGGGGCGAGTGCTCCTACTGGGCGTGCATACCGTCCAAGACCCTGCTGCGTCCCGGCGAGGCGGTGCAGGGCGCCCGGGACGCCGCGGCGACCGCCGAGGTGGACGTCGACGCGGTGCTGGCCTGGCGTGACTACATGGTCTCGAACTATTCCGACGCCGGCCAGGAGCAGTACCTGGCCAGCAAGGGCATCGACCTGCTGCGCGGCCAGGGCCGCCTGGCCGGCCCGGGCGTGGTCGAGGTCGGCGGCGCACGGCACACCGCCGACCACGTCGTGCTGGCCACCGGCGCGGACCCGGTCTTCCCGCCGCTTCCGGGCCTGAGCGAGCTCGACGGGGTGTGGACCAACCGCGAGGTGACCGGCATGAAGGCCGTGCCGCGGCACCTGGTGATCCTCGGCGGCGGGCCGGTCGGGGTGGAGATGGCCCAGGTCGTGCTCCGCCTGGGCGGCCAGGCCACGATCGTCAAGGCCGGCCCGCGCCTGCTGGGCCACGAGGCCGCGCCGCTGGGCGAGGCGCTCGGCGAGGACCTGCGCCGTGACGGGGCCGAGCTCGTGCTCGGCGCGAAGGCGACCGCGGCGCGGCGGGACGGCACCGATTACGCCCTGGTCCTGGGGGACGGCCGCGAGCTGCGCGGCGATCACCTGCTGATCGCCACCGGCCGGCGCCCGCGCACCGCCGGGCTCGGCCTGGAGACCGTCGGCGTGCAGGCCGGGCCGCACGGCATCCCGGTCGACGCCAGGCTGCGGGCCGGCGAGCGGTTGTGGGCCATCGGCGACGCCACCGGCCTGTGGATGCTCACCCACGTCGGCAAGTACCAGGGCGAGGTCGTCGCCGCGAACATTCTCGGCGAGTCCCGCGAGGCCAACTACGACGCGGTGCCGCGCGTGGTCTACACCGACCCGCAGGCGGGTGCGGTCGGCGCCACCGAGGGCCGGTTCAGCGCCACCACCCCGGTGTCGGGGCTGGCCAAGACCGAGACCTACACCCGCGCCTACGCCAAGTCGAACGGCTTCCTGACGCTGCTGTCCGACGGCGAGAAGCTCACCGGCGCCTACGCGCTCGGCCCCGAGGCGGGTGAGTGGCTGCAGCAGGCCACCCTGGCCATCCGGGCCGGGGTGCCGCTCGCGGTGCTGCGCGACACCATCCAGCCGTTCCCGACGTTCTCCGAGATCTACGTGGCCGCGCTGAAGGCGCTGCGCGGTGAGATCGCGGCCGGCCGCCCGGCGGCCAGTCCCGCCACCGCCTGACCGGGAAGGGAAGTAACCAGCCGTCCGGCCGCGGGCCGGCCGGGGCGTAGCCCGGCCGGCCCGCTCGGGTTTCCCCGGGCTGGGTGCCGCACGCCCCCGCCCGGGAAACCCGGCCGGCCCGGTCCGGCCATCCCAACCCGCGTCGCCTCCCGGCTTGACCTGGGCCGTGTCCTGCCGCACTATATAAGTAATCAATTTTGAAAGAAGATAGTTATAGATGGCGTCCGACCGGCTCAGCCTGGTCTTCGGGGCGCTCGCCGATCCGACCCGGCGGGCGATCCTGACCCGGCTGGCCGACGGCGAGGCCACCGTCGCCGAGCTGGCGCGGCCGTTCCGGATGACCCAGCCGGCGATCTCCGGGCACCTGAAGGTGCTGGAGCGCGCGGGCCTGATCTCGCGCACCCGCCGGGCCACGGCGCGGCTCAGCCACCTGCAGGCCGAGCCGCTGCGCGAGGTCACCACCTGGCTGGCCCGCTACCAGCGGTTCTGGGACGAGAGCCACGAACGGCTCGACGACCTCCTCGCGGCGCTGCAGGCGAAAGGAGACGACGATGGGTAAGACCGCGATCACCGCCGAGCCCGGCATGCCGCAGCTCACGATCACCCGGGAGTTCGACGCCCCGCGCGACCTGGTGTTC
The DNA here is from genome assembly GCA_963749145.1 of uncultured Actinomycetota bacterium. Taxonomy (GTDB): domain Bacteria; phylum Actinomycetota; class Actinomycetes; order Streptosporangiales; family Streptosporangiaceae; genus JASHPR01. The sequence continues at coordinate 245,319 of CAVVLN010000002.1, forward strand.
CGCGCCCACACCGACCCGGACCTGCTGGTCCAGTGGCTGGGCCCGCGCGCCCTCACCCTGACCATCGAGCGCTACGAGACCCGCGACGGCGGCCGGTGGCGCTACGTGCACACCGACGCCGAGGGCGAGCAGTACTGGTTCCACGGCGTGTTCCACGGCGACCCGTCGCCCGACGCGATCGTGCACACGTTCGAGTTCGAGGGGGCACCGGGCCACGTCATGCTCGAGACCACCACGCTGGAGCCGCGCGACGGCCGCACGCTGGTGCGCACCGTGGCCAGCTTCCAGTCGGTCGAGGACCGCGACGAGATGGTCGCCTCCGGCATGGAGGAGGGCGCCCGCGATTCCGGCGAGCGCCTCGAGGAACTGCTGACCACGATTCAGGCCCGCTGAGGGGAGACCACGATGACCGGTTCGCAGCAGCAGCCGAGTGGCCCGGCCGGCGCGCCGGGTGACGTCCCGGCCGGGCGGCCGGCCGCGCTGGATGGCCTCGACGTGCTGGTCGGCCGGTGGGAGATGGAGGCATCGTTCCCGGCCGGCTCCTTCGGCCCCGGGAGCCCGGCCGTGACCGAGCGCGGCGGCCGGACCACCTTCGAGTGGCTCGAGGGCCGCTTCTTCCTCATCCAGCGGTTCGCTGTCGATCATCCGGCCGCCCCGAGCGGCATCGCGATCATCGGCCCGGGCGGCCCGCCGGGCGTGCTCGAGCAGCACTACTACGATTCGCGCGGCGTCGCCCGGGTGTACCAGATGAGCCTGGAGGGCGGCGTGTGGCGGCTGTGGCGCGAGGCCCCTGGCTTCTGGCAGCGCTACACCGGCCAGATCTCCGGCGACGGCGCCACGATCACCGGCGCCTGGGAGAAGTCGGCCGACGGCCGGGAGTGGCAGCATGACTTCGGCCTGGCCTACCTCCGGGTGCGGTAGCGCGTCTTACCTACCTCCGGGTGCGGTAGCGCGTCTTACCTGCCTCCGGGTGCGGTAGCGTGTCTTACCTGCTCTTTGCCGGCCGAGGGGATTCGGCAGCCGTGAATCCGGCGAGCTTTCCGTCGTTATGACCAATTCGCCGGGTCACGCGCTGAGCTTGGTTGGTCATCAGCCCGGGCATGCGCCCTGGTTCTCGCTCCGCGCGTTCGTCCTGGTGCTGATCGTCCTCGCGGTCATCGTCATCCTGCTCGTGGGCCCCCTCCTGGCGGGCGCCCTCTACGAGATGCTCTGCAAGGGAGGGGAAAGAGCGGCGCCCGGCACGTTCGTCGTGGGCCTGGGCGTGCTGGTCACCGGCCTGGTCTTCGGCAGCAAGATCCTGATCATCGCGGGGGCCGGCCTGATCGGCGCGATCGTGATCGGGTTCCTCCTGGACAACTACTTACCGTCGGCCCGGTACTCACCGTTTCGCGTCGGCATGTATCAATCAGCGGGCGCCCTGGCCGCCGCCGGGCCGGATGCGGCCGCCTCGCCGGCCCGGCCGGCCCGCCGCGCGACCGGGAGGCCAGGGAATCACAATTGGTCGCGCCATAAATCAGTCACAGAGAGTGACATTCAGCCCAAAGAGTGGCAGCATGGACTCTGCCAGCCGGGCAATGGCGGCCGCGCCTTCCGCGGGGGGCCCGGGGGTGACCCGCCTGAGGGGGGAAGATGACGATCTCGAATGGTTCCCTGGCCGATGGAGAGGGCCAGAACGGTGCCCTCGGGCTGGCTGAGAACGGCTCCCTGTTCTACCGCGAGATAGATTCGGGGCAGCGCCGCCGGATCCAGGAGCAGGGCCAGCGTTTCGCCCAGCTGACCGGCGGCGATCCCTGCCTGCTCTTAATTGGCCGGCTTATCGGCGTGGGGGATCCGGGGGCTCCGACCGAACGCCGGGTCCAGATCGCCTGCCAGGAGCGCTTCGGGTTCCCCAAGCCGGTGCCCGAGGAGACGATCAACGTCATCCTCGACTCGAACGGCGGCCCGCTCGACAGCGCGTTCCGGACGGCACTGTACCTCGCCCGGTACGCCGCGAACCTCAACGTCTACGTCCCGCGCAAGGCGAAGAGCGCCAGCACGCTGATCGCGGTGGGCGGGAACACCATCGTCATGTCGCCGTTCGGCGAACTGGGGCCGCTGGACACGCAGATCAGGGATCCGCGGAACCCGACCGACTACATCTCGGCGCTCGACTGCTACCAGAGCGTCGATTACGTGCGCGAATTCGGCTTCTCCACGCTCTCGCAGGCGCTCAAGCAACTCGCCGCGGTGACCCAGGGCAAGCTGCTGCTCACCGACTCGCTCAACGCGGCCGCGCAGTTCGCGATCGGCAGCATCACGCCGATGCTGTCGCAGACCAGGTCACTGGACTTCGGCGCGTGGGGACGCAGCCTGAAGATGGGCGAAAGGTACGCCCAGATACTCATCTCCCGGGCGGCCGAGATGGATCAGGGCAAGGCGGAGAAGATCGCCTCCCGGCTGGTGTACGGCTACACTCACCATTTCTTCCCCATTGACCTGACCGAGGCCAAGGATATGGGCCTGAACCCGCAGGAGATGACCGAGGACGTTTACGATAGCGCGATCGATATCGTGAGCACGTGCAACGACAATCAGATCTGCATTGAATTCATCGACGGACGTGCCGGAGCCGCCGCAGAGAACGGTTCCGCAGCGGCCGGGGCGATCCCGGAGGCCGCGGAGCCGACGGAGCCGGCGGCACCGGCGCAGGTGTAGGACGACGGCCGCCGGTCAGATCTTGGCAGTCGGAGGTTACGAGAGGAGAGGTGGGCCGTAATGTCCAGGGTGCTGTGCCTGGAACCTGGCTGCAACGAGACCGTGGAACTTCCCGAGGAACCCGTCGCCGTTATCGAGGAGTACCTGCCGCCGCAGGAACGCGAGATCGTGATCATCTGCCCGAGGGGGCACCGCAAGATCTACGTGCTGAAGTACTGACCCAGCCCGCTCCGCTCCGCCAGCCTGCTCCAGCCAGCTCTGCTCAGCCAGCCTTGCTTTAGCCAGCTCTGCTCAGCCAGCCTTGCTTCAGCCGGCCTTGCTTCAGCCAGCCTCGCCGGTGCCTCACTCGCGCTGCAGCACGCGCGCGGCCGCCGCGAACACGGTGGCGGTCAACACCCAGCCGAACACCACCAGCCCCGCCGCGGCCACCTCACCGAGCCCGTTGGACGACTGCCAAACCTGCCGCTCCTGCAGCGCGCTGGCCGGCAATATGAGGTCGAGGGTGTACCCCACCGAGTCGCTCAGCGTGAAGGTGCGGTGCCCGCTGGCGATCCGGTACGGCGTGGAGCCGTACCGGAACAGCACGACCCCGGCCACGAACAGCACGAGCAGCAACAGGAACGCGCGCGTCGGCCGGTAGCCGTAGCCGATCGCCCCGTCCTGGATGAAGTTCCACAGCTTGCTGTACCAGCGGCGCCAGCCGATCACCCGGTTGCGCTGCCGGTACTTGGCTAGCTCGATGCTGTGCGCCGCGCGGTCGTCGCCGGCCCGCCGGTACACCGCGGCCAGCTGCTCGTAGGGCTGGGGCACGTACCCGTCGTGGTCGCCGCCGGGCTTGCGCTTGCTCGCCTCCATGGCCCGGCTCAGCCATTGCTCCCGCTGCTTGACCGTCACCCAGTTCATGTCGATCGCGCGGTACTCGAAGCCGTCCAGGATGACGTCGCCGCTTTGCCAGTACCCCGCGCTGTCCTTGAAGAAGTCCGCGTTGGCCTTGGAGAGGTCGATGACGCCCGGCGGGGGGTCGCCGCTGAGCTGGAGTATGGCGGACTGGGAGTTGGACAGGTCGGCGGCCTTGGGGTATCCCTTCAGCTCGGTGGTAAGGAGCCGGAACTCGCCGGCCACCGTTGACCGGGACAGGTCGAGCGTGCCGTGCCCCACGAACCCTTCCCAGCAGCCGAGATCCCCGTCAATCGTCGTGCGGACCATGCGCAGCGCGACCCCGGTGGGCGTGATCACGGCCGGGGTCGGCGCCGGCGTTCCGAGCTCGGCGTTGTTGAGGTAGACGCTGCCCTTCACGTGGGCGCCGATCGCGCAGAACTCCCCGTTGGCCGTGAACCCGTTGTCGCAATAGAGGCTGCTCGAGATCTCGGCCCGGTCGAGTCGCAGCGCGACCCCGCCGGGATTGGCCAGGCGGGCGCCGCGCAGCTCGAGGGTGCTGTCGATGGTGACGTCGACCAGCCGCACCTCGCCCCCGGTGGTCAGCCGCTGGGCGTTGAAGTCGTGCCCGACCGTCAGCCCGTCCCCGTGGAACGCGACCTTCTGCCCCGGGCCGGCGGTGATCGTGGCCCCCTCCAGGTGCAGGGATCCGCTGACGTGGGCCCCGGTCATCGTGACGGTCCCGGCCGCCTCGAACCCGCCGCCGCCCGCGATCCCGCCGTCCACGGTCAGGTGGTCCGCGTCCAGCGCGACTTGCTGATCATCCCCGGGCCGCAGGTGCGCGCCGTACAGCCGCAGGGTGCGATGCAGGTGAGCGCCGGTGAGGTGCACCGTCCGGGACGACCGGACCCCGGCGAGCCCGAGATCGCCCTCGACCTCCAGGTTCCGCCCGTCGAGGCCGGGGAACCGGGAGCCGTCGAGCGCCAGGGCGCCGACCCGGGCATCGGTCAGCACGATCGGCTCCTCGAAGACGCAGTCGCGGAAGGCGACCGGGTGCTCGATCCGCGCGTGGCTCAGGTCCAGCGCGCCGGTGATCCGTGCCCCCCAGAGCGTCAGGCGCGAGTGACGCCCGGGGCGCGGCTCCGCGCACAGGATCTCCGCGATCGTCTTGGCCCGCACCACCGTCCCGCGCGCGGTGAGCCGGCCGTTGCGGCCGCCGTCCCCGTTCGGGCGCAGGTCCATCTGCTGCCCGGCCCGGAACGCGCTCCAGAGCTTCTTCTCGGTTCGCCGGGGCGCGGGCTGCCAGATTAAGAACCCGGTCGGGCCGTTGCCCCGCGGCACTGAGGAATCGTGAGCCATCGACCCCCCTGTGATTGCCCCGGCCTTTCCCGCCGTCGCGCCGGGCCGTCGCGCCGGGCCGCCGCGCCGGGCGGCCGGGCCGGCCGCCGTGTGCCGGGGCCCCATGATCCCTCGCCGGGGGGAGCCAGGCAAGGCGGCAGCTCGGGTTCGAGGGTGGGCCCGGTCTGGGCGAGGAAGCCCAGGAGGCGGAGAGCATAATCGGGCTTGGTCGCCGCGAGCGCGGCCGCAGAACCAAGGAGAGGCCGTGGACGAGTGCGTCTCGTGGACGCCCCCCGCCACATTCGAACTGACGGGCCGTGACGGCCGGCTCATCCGCTACTGCAGCTACGGACCGCGGGACGGGTCTTCCTGTTGTGTCGCACAGCGGCTCGCCGGGTACGCGCTGGAAGCGGCCGGTGGTTATTGAGGCGATTGAACAGACCGGGCTGCGGATGCTGGTGCCCGACCGGCCCGGATACGGCGGCTCGGCGCGTCAGTGCGGGCGCTCGGTCGCCGATGTCGTGGAGGATGTGGCGCTCCTGGCCGATGCCCAGGGCTGGGCGCAGTTCGCGGTCACCGGGACCTCCGGCGGCGGACCCCAAAAATTTCTTCGAGAATTTTTTCGATCCTGCTCGCTGACCAGCTTTTTGTCAGTAGCGGCCGATACGGTAGTCATAGACCGAACATCACCAGCACCCCGCGGCGGAGGTGAGCCCGATGTCCTTCCCGATCCCCGATCCCGGACCGGACGAGCCGCCGCCGCCTGCCTTCATGCTCGAAGGCGAACTGCCCGACCCGGAGCCGGGCAGCCTCGCCGCGGCCGGGCTGCCCGCGGCCCTGGACTACCAGGCTCTGCTGGAGGGCCTGGCCGCGTCGGGCGCGCTCGACGGGAACGAGGAGGAGCAGGACGCCGAGCTGGCCGACCGGATGGAGGCCGCCCGGGACGGCCGACTGGGCCGGTGTGACCCGGCGGCGGTCGCGGCGCTGGCGGTCGAGCACATGGAGCCGGGCCCGGCCCAGGCCGGGTGGCTGAGCGTGGCCGCTGCGGCGGCCGGCCGGCTGAACGAGCACGAGCTAGCCGGGGTGGCGATCGCGTCCCGGCAGCTGGAGTCGTGGGCGGCCGCCTCCGAGCTGACCGCGGTGGCGCAGGTCACTGCCCGCGCCGCTGCCGCCGACCCCAGGATCGGAGTGGAATCCGACGGCCGGCCGGCGCGGGTGGGCCGGGATGCGCTGGGTCAGGTAGCGCTGGCGTTGATGCTGACCCACCACGGTGCCGAGGCCTGGGCGGATCTGGCGGTCACCCTGGCCTGGCGGCTGCCGGACACGGGCGCGGCGCTGGCCGCCGGCCAGATCGACCTGTACCGCGCCCGGCTTATCGCCGAGTTCACCGGCGTGCTCTCCCAGGCGGCCGCCCGGACCGTGGAGAAGCAGGTGCTGGCCGACGCCGGCAGCCGGACCTCGGGCGACCTGCGGGCGCGGCTTCGGCGGGCGGTGATCACCGCCGACCCCGACGGCGCCGAGCGCCGTCGCCGGGCCGCCGAGCGCTCCGCCGACGTGCGCCTGTACCCCGATCACGACCAGACCGCGACCATCACCGCGAGCAGCCTGCCGCAGATCGAGAGCGCGGCGGGATATGCCCGGATCACCGCGCTGGCGCGGGCCCGGATGGCCGCCGGGATGCCGGGTCCGCTAAGGCTGCACCGGGCCCAGGTGCTGCTTGGCCTGATCCTGGGCACCCTGCCGTTTATCCCTCCCGCCGACGGCGCGACGCCGGATGAGTACCCGCCCGATGACGACGACCCCGACGACGGCGGTGCGGGTCCGGGCTCCGGCGGCGGCCCAGGCGATGACAGCGGCCCTGGCAACGAAGGCGGCGGCGGCCCCGGCCACGACGGCCGACCTGGCCACGACGATGCCCCAGGCAACGGCGGCGACCCTGGCCACGGCGGTGGGGCAAGAGATGCCAGGCAACGGCGGTGACCCCGGCAACGACGATGCCCCAGGCAACGACGGCGGCCCTGGCCACGGCGGCGGTCCAGGCAACGGCGGTGACCCTGGCCACGGCGCTGGTCCAGGCAACGGCGGCAACGAAGGCAACGGCGGCGACGGCGGCCGAGCAGATGACCTGCCCGCCCCGCGCGATGAGGACGCACCGCCCGACGACGGCCTCGATGACCTCCCGGGCGAAGAGCCGGGCCGCGGCTGGGATCCGGCCGGGGACGATGACGACCCGACCGACACCGGCCCGGTGTCGGCCTGGCCGACCCTGGGCGTGATCCCGCCTGCGCTCGCCCGGCGCCCGGCCGGCCCGGCCGACGGGCGGCCGGTGTCCGGGCCGCTGGACGCGACCCTGCCCTGGACCACCCTGGTTGGCCTGGATGAGCACCCGGGGACGCTGGGCCGGGTCGGCCCGATCACCGCGACCCAGGCCCGCCTGCTCGCCCAGGCCGCCGAAACCGACCCGGATGCCCAGTGGCGGGTCATCGTCACCAACCCGGCCGGGCAGGCCATCGCCGTCGCCCGGATCCGTCGCCGGGTCCGCGCGGCCCGGGGGCGCCCGCCCGGGCCCGCACCGCCCGGAGCAGGGCTGGTTGGCCGGGTCACCGTGACCATCAGCCGGGACACGCTGGCCGAGCACCGGCACCGGCACCGATCCGGCCCCGGGCCGCCGGGCGAGATCGCCGCCGCTGTGCTGAGGACGGCGGCCCGGGCGCTGGACAAGGCTCTGACTCAGGCCGAGGCCGACCAGGCCGCCGGCGGCTGCGCGCACCATGCGCAGTCACTGGCCTACCGCCCGCCGCCTCGGCTCCGCGAGCACGTCATCGCCCGCGACCTGACCTGCCGCAGCCCGGTGTGCCGACAGCCGGCCTGGCGCAGCGACCTGGACCACACCCGGCCCTGGGACAAGGGCGGGCGCACGTGCGGCTGTAATCTCGGCGGCGGATGTCGCCGCGATCACCAGCTCAAACAGGATCCCCGCTGGAAACTGGAGCAGACCCGGCCGGGCCACTTTACGTGGACCACGCCGGCCTGCCGCACCTACACCGTCGGTCCCGACGCCCACCCCTTGTAGTGTCGGCCTGGGCGCCTGGCCAGCCTCTAGTGTCCCGAGTCTTAAGTTAGTTTGCAGGTTGTGGGCTTGGTTTATGCCGGGCCCGAAGCTTGTCCCGCTGCTGCTGTCAGACGATGAGCGCGAGGCCCTGGGCGCACTGGCGCGCAAGCGGACCGCGTCGCAGGCTCTGGCCGAGCGGGCCCGGATCGTGCTGGCCTGCGCGGAGGAGGGCGGGGTCGCGTCGCTGACGGGTTCGCCGCCCGGACCGGGATCTCGCGGGAGTCGCCGAGGCGGTCACGACGACTGACGGGCCCTTCCGCCTCGTTTTCTCAGCCTTGCTCGGCTACGCGTCAGATGAAGAACACGCAACTGTGCGGCTGCTGGGGAGGCGGCCCCGGCCGCGTCCGGGCGGCCGGGCTGCCGCTGTGAGAAGCCCGCTCAGGCGCTGCCGCGCCGAAGATCAGGACGCCCGGCTCAGCCGCGGTCGTGGAGGGTCACCTGATAGCCGTCGGGGTCCGCGAACGTGAAAGTGCGGCCGAACGGCCCGTCGACGGGCGCTGAGACGATCGTCGTGCCGGCGGCGGCGAGGGCGTCGTGGATGTCCTGCGCGTCGGGGGCGTGCAGCCACAGCGCCATTCCCTGGCCCGGCTGCGCGATCGTGTCCAGGTCGGTGCCCGCGACGACGTCGCGGACGGCGAACGCGATCGGCTTGGTGTCGAACACGACGGCGTGCGGCGGTCCTGCGCCGGAGCGCTTCAGCCCCAGGTACTGCTCGTAGAAAGCGGCGGAACGCTCCAGGTCGCGCACCTGCAGTGAAATGAAGTCGGGTCCGGTGACGGCCACGATCCTTGCCTCCTCATGGTATGTCAGTCTTCTGACACATCACAATGTATGTCAGACTACTGACATGAGTCAAGGCGAGCCCGGAATCGAGCTGGACACATCGCTGGGGTACATGCTGAAGGCGGCCGCGAGCGCCCTGCACTCTGCCCTGGAGGCCGTGCTGAGGCCGCTGGGCATGACGATCACCCACTACGCCTGCCTGGAGCTGCTTGCCCAGCGACCGGGTCTGTCGAACTCCGAGCTTGCCCGCGGCGCCTTCGTCACCCGGCAGTCGATGAACGTGCTTCTGCAGGCCCTCGAACGCCAGGGACTCGTTGCCCGCCCGGCACGGGCACCCGTCGGCAGGGCCCTGCCGGCCGAGCTGACCGCCCGCGGGCGCCGCCAGCTCAAGATGGCCAGCGCCGCGGTTCGCCGCGTCGAGCAAGACATGCTGGCCAATCTGGATGCCAGCGAACAAGATCAGATGCGGCGCCTGCTCACTGCGTGCATCGCCGCACTGACCGAACCGCCCGCATCGGCGCGGGGACTGGCTCATGCGAGCCGCGGGACCGGCCGGACGCCTCGGTTGAGCCGTCGGCAGTGAAGCCAGGCGCAGCGGCCCCCGGGATGGGCGCCAGCGGTCCGGGCGGTTGCTGAGGCGTTGGCGTTCCGCATCATCGGCGGGAGACGAGCCTGTGACCAGTTGGCGCGCCCGCCGCCTCGCTCCGTTTACGACGCGGAGGAACGGATGGCTCGACTCGGCCGGTGGCCGTCCGGAGAGGCAGCCGGGGGAGGGAACGTTACTTCGACGCTGAGTCCTCCGTCGGGCCCGGGGCGGGCGGACAGGATAGCGCCGTGTGCCTTGATGATGGCGGCGACGATCGACAGGCCGAGCCCGGACCCGCCGGCCTGGGCTGCCCGATCGGGGCTGAGCCGCTGGAATGGCTGGAGCAGCCGCTGGATCTGTGCGGCGGGTACAGGGGGTCCGGTGTTAGCCACACGGAGGAATGCGTGCCCGTCCGCGGTTCCGGTCACCATCTGGACGTGGCCGCCTGGCCTGTTGTAGCGCAGGGCGTTGTCGGCGAGGTTGGCCACCAGTCGTTCGGCAAGACCGGGATCGCCCGTGACCGGGGCGGGAACGAGCGTGGCGGCGATGTCCAGTGCCAGGGCTCGTGCGCTCTGGCGGCGCGCGTCGAGCACCCGCGCCGCGACGTCGGCCAGGTCGAAGGGATCCCTGTGGTCCAGGCCGCGCTGGCTGCGGGCGAGGGTGAGCAGCGCTTCGATCAGCTGTTCTTGCTGCTGGCCTACCGCGAGCACTTCCTCGCAGGCCCAACGCAGCGTCACCGCTGTGGCGCCGGGGTCGGCGAGGGCCACCTCGAGCATGGCGCGTTCCAGGGTGAGCGGGGTGCGCAGCTCGTGGGAGGCGTTGGCGACGAACTGCCGCTGGGCGTCGAACGCGGCTTGCAGCCGGGCGAGCAGGCCGTCGATGGTGTCGGCCAGATCCTTAAGTTCGTCCCGCCGGCCGGGCATGGCCAGCCGCCGGTGCAGGTCGTCCTCGGAGATCTGCCGGGTGGTCTCGGTCATCACCCGCAGGGGCCGCAGGGTACGCCCTGCGACCAGCCAGCCCAGGACGGCCGATACGACCGCCATGATCCCCAGCCCGGTCACCATCGCGACCAGCAGGCTGTGCGGGTTAGTCGCGTTCATCCGGTCGGAGAGGGCGTTCACCTTGTGCTGCAGCTGCTGGATGTGGGCCTGGGCTTGCGCCAGCGGGGGCTGTTGCGGGCTGGTGGCCGGCGGGGCGGCGCCTCCGGGCTGGACGGAGGCGGTGGACAGCTGCCAGGTGTAGACGCCGACGACAAGGACGGCGCCGGAGAGGACGGACAGCACACCGTAAAGGGCGGTCAGCCGCAGCCGCGCGCTGCGGCGGCGCCGCCGGGGTCGGAACATGTGGGGAAGCGCAGGCAGGTGCATTGCTGGCCTCAGATTCGGTAGCCGGCCTGGGCGACGGTGTGGATAACTGGCGGGTCGCCGAGTTTGGCCCGCAGCCGGTGGATCGTGGCCTTGACCGTGGTGGTGAACGGGTCGGCCATCTCATCCCATGCCTTCTCCAGCAATTCCTCGGCTGGCACCACCGCGCCCTGCGCCTCCAGCAGGAGTTGCAGCACGGTGAACTCCTTGGGGGTCAGCGTGAGCCGCCGTCCGGCCCGGGTGGTGACCCGGTGCGCTGGGTCCAGCCGCAGGTCGCCGCGGACGAGCAGGGGCGGCAGCGGCGGACGGGACCGCCGGGCCAGCGCCCTGATCCTGGCTACCAGCTCGGCGAACGCGAACGGCTTGGGTAGGTAGTCATCGGCGCCCAGGCCTAGGCCGTCCACCCGGTCCTCGATCGTACCCGCCGCGGTCAGCATCAAGATCCGGCTCTGGCACCCCGCGGCGATCAGCTGACGGCAGACCTCGTCGCCGTGCAGCGCGGGCAGGTCGCGGTCCAGGACGATCACGTCGTAGGAGGTGATGCGGGCGTCGTCGAGGGCCTGCTGCCCGTCCAGTGCGATGTCGACGGCCATGCCCTCGCGGCGCAGCCCGACGGCCACGGTCTGGGCGAGCTTCGCATGGTCCTCGGCCACCAGTACCCTCATCGTTCCAGGATGCCCGGCCCGCGGTCACACCGTGGTCACAGGACCTGTGACTGCCGTGTGACCGGCCGTGCCCTACAACTGCAGGCATGGACGCAACCATCGAAGTGCGCAGGCTGCGTAAGCGGTTCGGGCCGGTGCAGGCGTTGGACGGCATGTCGTTCACTGTCCTGCCGGGGCAGGTCACCGGGTTCGTCGGCCCGAACGGGGCGGGCAAGTCCACCACGATGCGGGTCATCATCGGGCTGGACGCGCCGGACGCGGGCACCGCGCTGATCGGCGGCCGACCCTACCGGTCGCTGCGCCGCCCGCTTACCCACGTCGGCGCGCTGCTGGATGCCTCCGCCTTGCAGCCCAGCCGGTCCGCGCGCAACCACCTGCTGTGGCTGGCGCACTCTCAGGGCCTGACGGCCGACCGGGTGGACGAGGTCGTCGAGCAGTCCGGCCTGCAGGCCGCCATCCGGCGGAAGGCGGGCGGCTACTCCCTGGGCATGCGGCAGCGGCTGGGCATCGCCGCGGCGCTGCTCGGCGATCCGCCAGTGCTCATGCTCGATGAGCCGTTCACCGGCATGGATCCCGAGGGGATCGTGTGGATGCGCTGGTTCCTGGCCTCGCTGGCCGCGCAGGGCCGGGCGGTGCTGGTCTCCAGCCACCTGATGAGCGAACTGCAGGAGGTAGCCGGTCATCTGGTGATCGTCGGCCGCGGCAAGGTGATCGCCGATACCAGCGTGGCGGATCTGATCGCGTCCGCGTCCGCGGGCCGGGTCACGGTGCGGACCAGTGCCCGCTGCGACGCGATGACCGTGCTGTCTGGCGCCGGGGCGACGGTGGCCGATGGCGACGATGGCGTCCTCACCGTCTCAGGGCTGGCGGCGGAGCGGATCACGGCATTGCTCGGTGACCGGAAGGTGCCGTTCTCCGAGGTGTCGGCACACCGGGCGACGCTGGAAGAGGCCTACATGGAGCTGACCCGCGACGCCGTGGAGTACCGCGCCGAGCCCGCCACGGGGGCGGCGCGATGACCGTCGCTCCCTACCGGTCGTGCCTGAGCGAAGGACCCTACGAATTCACGAACCTGCTGCGCGCGGAGTGGACCAAATTCCGGACGGTACACGGCTGGGTCATCGCCGTGATCGCCGGGACGCTAGCGATCGTGGCTTTTGCTCTGGTGCCGGGCCAGCAGGGCTCGTGCAACGTCGCGGGCTGCACCGTTCCGGTGGGACCGGGCGGGGAGGAGGTGTCGGACGGCTTCTACTTCGTGCACCAGCCACTGGCCGGAAATGGCAGCATCACCGCCCGGGTGACCTCTCTCACCGGCCAGATCCCGGTGCCCGCGCACGGCGCGGCGACGCGGGCTGGCCTCGTCCCGTGGGCCAAAGCCGGGATCATCATCAAGGCGAGCACCAGCCCGGGATCGGCGTACGCGGCGATGATGGTCACCGGCAGCCACGGCGTGCGGATGCAGTACGACTTCACGCAGGACGTACCCGGTCTTCCCGGCGCCGTCTCCGCGGCCTCCTCGCGCTGGCTGCGGCTGACGCGCTCCGGCGACACGATCACCGGTTACGACTCCGCCGACGGCACGCACTGGGCCAAGGCCGGCACCGCCACCCTGGCCGGGCTGCCACAGGCCGCTCAGGTCGGCCTGTTCACGACCTCGCCGCAGTACGTGCAAACCTCTCTCGGCGAGGCGAGTATCAGCGGCGGCCCCAGCGTGGCCACCGGCGTCTTCGACCACGTCGGCGTGACCTGGCCCAGCGGCTCGTGGGCCGGCGACAACGTAGGAGGCGGCGGCGGGGGCGGCACGGGAAATAACGCAGGCTTCAGCCAGGCCGCGGGCACGTTCACCATCACCGGCAGCGGTGACATCGCCCCGGCCGTGGCCGGGGGCGGGGGCGCGGGCGTCACGATTGCGCAGACTCTCGTGGGCACGTTCGCCGGGCTCATCGTCCTAGTTGTCGTAGGGGCGATGTTCATGACCGCCGAGTACCGGCGGCGCCTGATCCGCGTCACGCTCACCGCGAGTCCCCGGCGCGGCCGGGTGCTGGCCGCTAAGGCCGTCGTCACCGGCGCCGTGACCTTCGCGGCCGGGCTGGTAGGCGCCGCCATCGCCGTGGTGCTCGGCCAGTGGGTCCTGCGCCGCAACGGCGCCTACGTCTACCCGGCGAGCGCGCTGACCCAGGTGCGGGTGATCGTCGGCACCGCGGCCGTGCTCGCGTTCGCCGCCGTCATCGCGCTCGCCATCGGGACGATACTCAGGCGCGGCGCCGGGGCAGTCGCCGTGGTCGTCGTGGTGATCGTCTTGCCCTACATGTTTACCGTGACCGCGCCCATCCTGCCGGCCGGCCCTACCGGCTGGGTGCTGCGGCTCACCCCGGCCGCGGCATTCGCCGTCCAGCAGACCCTCATCCAGTACCCGCAGGTCAGCAACACCTACACCGCCGCCTACGGCTACTATCCGCTGCCGCCCTGGGCAGGCCTCGCCATGCTGTGCGCCTGGGCCGCGCTCGCCCTGGCCCTGGCCGTCTTTCTGCTGCGCCGGAGGGACGCATGAGGGGCGCACCAGCGCCAGGCGCGCGGCTGGCGGACCCGCGGTACGCGGACGCGGGGCACGCGCTGCATGCGGAATGGACGAAAACGCGCACCGCGGGCGGCACGATCTGGCTCCTGCTCACCGTCATCGCCGCGACCATCGCGGCCGGCAGCGCGGTGGCCGCTGCGACAAGGTGCCCGGCCGCGGGCTGCGGCCAGGATCCCGCAAAGGTCAGCCTTTCCGGTGTCGATCTCGGCCAGGCGATCGTCGCCATCCTGGCCGTGCTGGCGATCAGCGGCGAGTACGGCACCGGCATGATCCGGGTCACCCTGACCGCGATGCCGCGGCGGACCATCATGCTGGCCGCCAAGGCCGCCATCCTCACCGGCATGGTGCTGGTAGCGGGCACGGTCGCGGTGCTCGGGTCGCTGCTGGCCGGGCGGCTCATCCTGCCCGGCCACGGCTTCACCTCCGCGAGCGGCTACCCGCTGCTGTCCCTGGCGGACGGACCGTACCTGCGCGCTGCCGCCGGGTCGGTCCTGTACCTCGGCCTAGTCGGCCTGCTCGGGCTCGGCATCGCCACCGCGATCCGGGATTCTGCGGTGGCGATCGGGGTCGTCCTCGGCCTGCTGTACCTGTTCCCGGTCATCGCGGCCGCGGTCTCGAACCCGCTCGGGCAGCGGCACCTGGAGCAGATCGCGCCCATGTCCGCAGGACTGGCCATCCAGGCGACAACCGGCCTGAGTGGCATGCCCATCAGCCCGTGGGCGGGCCTCGGCGTGCTCGCCGCGTGGGCCGCGGGAGCGATGCTGGCCGGCGGCCTGCTGCTGCGGTTTCGCGACGCGTGAGCCAGGTCGAGGCTGATCCGGATCTGGTAGCACCCGCTGGCCCTCGTTCATTACTTCGTGACATAAGCAAAGGTGTAATTCCCGACAATCGCAGTGCAGGCACCATCCACTACGGTCGGATTATCGGTAATGCCGTATGCGCCTGGCTGCTGAAGTCCCCCAGCCGGGCCTGGTCAGGATCAGGCCGTCGTCGCGCAGCCTGTTGATCACCTTGCCGATGGACGTGCCCAGGTCGCCCACGCACAGGTCTTTACGTTTCAGTGAGGCCTGTTCTTACCTTTTGGCCTGGCGCTTCAGTCGGGCGCGCGGGCGCGCGGACGGGGACTGTCTCGAAGCCGCGCAGTACGAGCAGCGGCCGCCGGACTGGCGGCCCCGCCATCTCGAGTCTTGGGTACCGGCGCGTGAGTTCCTCGACCGCGATACGGCCCTCGAGGCGGGCGAGCGCGGCGCCGAGGCAGTGATGAATCCCGAGCGAGAACGACAGGTGCCGGGAGGCGTTCGGCCGGTCGATCATGAGACGGTCGGGCTGGTCGAACACGCCGGGATCGCGGTTGGCACCGCCGATGGCCACGATGACCGGCGTGCCCTTCGGCAGCGCCGTACCGTCGAGGTCCACGTCCTCGGTCGCGGTCCGCACGGTCACCTGGACCGGGCTGTCGTAGCGGAGCAGTTCCTCGACGGCCGCGGGGACCAGGGCCGGATCCTCCCGCAGCCGCTCCCAGTGCCCCGGCTCGCCGAGCAGGGCGACGGTGCCGTTCCCGATCAGGTTGACGGTCGTCTCGAAGCCGGCGACGAGCAGGAGTAGCGCGGTGCTGACGAGCTCGGCGGAGCTGAGCCGGTCGCCGTCCTCCTCGATCGCCACGAGGGCGGAAAGCAGGCTCTCGTCAGGATCGGCGCGGCGCTTGGCCACCAGGTCTCGCAGGTAGGAGGTCAGGGCCAGCTCCGCTGCGCGCGACTGGTTCTCGGCGGCCAGGGACGTCTGGGGTTCGAGGGTGGCGGCGACGGCGTGGCCCCAGGCCCGGAAGCTGGCCTGGTCCTGAGCCGGGACACCGAGCAGGTGGCAGATCACCGCGATGGGCAGCGGGAAGGCCAGCGCGTCGATGAGGTCGAAGCCTGTCGCGGCGTCGGCAGAGGTGAGGAGCCGGCCGGTGACCTCGCGGATCCACGGCTCCAGGCCGGCTATCGCCTTCGGGGTGAAGGCACCGGACACGAGGCGCCGGATGCGGGTGTGGTCGGGCGGGTCCATCGTGAGCAGGTCGGCGGCGGGAAGCTCCGCGCGGGGATCGCCGGCCGGGTAAGCGGGCGGCCGGTAACCGCGCTGGTGCACGGGGGAGGAGCTGAACCGCCGGTCCCGCAGGATGCTCTCCGCCGCTGCGTGATCCGCCGTCACCCAGGGACCGAGCGCGCTGCGGAAAAGGCCACGCCGGCGGATATCGGCGTACAGCGGGTAGGGGTCGGTCTTCGTCTGCGGTCGCATCAACCGGGCGAGGGGATCGCCGCGCCACTGGTAGTACCGGATCGCCGCGGGCTCCGCACGGCGCTTGAGCTTTTCTACGAGGCTCACTTGCGTCCTCCCCGATCCGGGCGGCTGGCCGTCGCCGTTTCATGTACTGACGGTATCTAGAGACCTTCGGAATATCAATGGGCGGCCATGTGGCAGCATTGGCCCGTGGCCAGGATGACAAGGCAGACCTCGAAGGCGATGACGCGCGAGCGTCTGCTCGGCGAGGCCCAGCGGCTCTTCCGGGAGCGTGGTTACGCCGCGACCTCGCTCGAGCAGATCGCCGAGGCGGCCAGCGTGACCAAGGGCGCTATCTACGGTCACTTCTCCAGCAAGGAGGATCTGCTGATCAGCGCGATCGAGGCGGCGCCGATACCGGCCTGGGCGACCGAGCTGAACGACCAGTCCCTGCCGCTGCGCGAACGGCTGGCGGAGTTCAGCCGCGCCATGGCCGTGGATGAGGCATTCAGGGACAAGGCCGTGCTGACGGTGGAGCTTGAGTTCCTCGTGGCGCTGCTGCGCAGCCCGGATGCCCTGCGGCGCTACAGCGCCGTCCTCGAGCGGCGGCTGGCCGAGCTGGCCGAGGCGGACCACGATCAGCCGCTCCCCGGGACCGCCCCCGTCGAAGCCTGGGCCATCGGCCACGCGCTGCTCATCGGACTGCAGATCTACCAGAACATCGCGCCGGACATCCTCACCCCCGCGGTGTTCGAGCGTGCCTACGACCTGCTCGCCGGCCTCTATCCCGAGGGCTGAGTTTCCCGCTTCTCATGGTTTACTCGCCGCCCGCCGGGGCTGGCCCGCTGACGACGTCCACGTACCAGCGCCCGTGCCACCGCACGCAGTCGGTTGCGTAGTTGAAGTTCGCCAGGGTTTGCTGGAAAGCGGTACTGAAGGAGGTCCTGAACCCGGCAGCCCGGCGTTCGGGTCGGTGTTGGTCAGGCAATCGCTGCCGAGGCAGGCTTCGTACTCCACGTCGACGATGGCCTTGTTGCCGTCCGTGACGGCATGGCCCACTGTTACGGCAGCTGTAGTTCGTTGTGATCATGGTGTTGTCTCGGCGTGGGCATTCCAGCGCTGGCGGGCTTGGCGGGCGCGGTGCTGGTGGCGGCGTCGCCAGGCGGGCCGGTGCAGCCGATGGGGCCGGCCTGCTCGGGCTTTACCTGTCAGAGCAGGTCGCCCGGGACGGTCCGCCCGCCGATCAGATACCCGCCTTCCGTTATTCGCCTTCGGTGACGCGGATGATCGTCTTGCCGGGCATCCGGCGGTCGGGCGTGAACGCGGACGGTGCCTCGGCCAGCGGCCGTACGGCCCCGATGATCGGCTGCAGCCGCCCGGACCGCACCCGCTCGGCGAGGTCCGCCAGCCGGAGCCGGTCCGGCTCGACGACAAAGAAGATCGCCCGGCCGTCGGCGGGCCGCGCCTGCGGCAGGCCGGTGATCGTGACCAGCGTTCCGCCGGCGCGAACCAGCGGGGCCGAGCGTTCGAGGACCTCGCCCCCGATGACGTCGAACACCACGTCGACCTCGCCGGCCTCCTCCAGCCGGCCGGCCTGCAGGTCCACGAATACGTCCGCGCCCAGCCCGAGGGCGGCCTCCCGGTCCGCGGCGCGACCGGTGCCGATGACGCGGGACCCCAGCGCGTGCGCGAGTTGCACCGCCATGGACCCGACGCCGCCCGCGGCGCCGTGGATCAGGACGGTCTGGCCGGTCTTTAGCCCGGCGTGGTCGAAGAGGCCCTGCCAGGCGGTCAGCCCGGAGATGGGCACGGCGGCGGCCACGGTGTAGTCGATGCCCGCCGGGAGCGGGGCGAGGTTGCGGGCCTCCACCGCCGTGTACTCAGCCAGCGACCCGTCGCGGGTCCAGTCGGCCAGCCCGAACACCCGCTGGCCCACGGTCAAGCCAGTGGTGCCGTAACCCAGCTCGCTGACCACACCCGACAGCTCGTGTCCGGGCACGCTCGGGGTCCGGTCGCGGCCGGCGCGGTCGGTCCAGGTGCCCGGCCAGTCCAGCTCTCCCGGGGTGAACCCGGCCGCGTAGACGCGCACGATCACGTCGTTTTCGGCCGCGCGGGGGTGCGGGATGTCGGATAGCGTGAGCCCGGCGGCGCCAGCGGCCCGGTCTCGCACGGTGATAGCTTGCACAACGATTCCCTTCTGCGGCCGGTTCAGGTTCTGACGTGCCCCGGGCACACAGCTGGTCAAACCGCGAGCCGGCGCCTCCCGGTGTCCTGTCTGGACGGCAGCTGCAGTTCGTTGTCATCATGGGTGTTGTCCCGGCGCAGGCATTCCAGCGCTGGCGGGCTTGGCGGGCGCGGTGCTGGTGGCGGCGTCGCCAGGCGGACCAGTGCAGCCGGCGGGGCTGGTCTCGCCGGGGCGGCGGGATGACGGTGTCACACAGCAGCCGCAGCAGCTCCGGCACGGTGACCGGGATCAGCCCGGCGTCCAGGTCGGAGCCGGCCCCGGCTGCGCCGGACAGGATCAGGCCGCAGCGGGCGCTGACGGCGTGCCGGTTCAGCAGCGTCAGCCGCCGGCCGGTGGTGACGACCTGCCGCAGCACCGAGGTTCCCACCACGCCGAGGCGGGTGTGATAGTCCAGCCGCTCCTCGTCATAGGCAGCTCTGGCGTCGTCGCCGAGAAACGCGTACTCGGCTGCGGCCAGGAGTTCGGGCTGGCCTGGCGCGAGGGCGGTGAACTCTCTCCAGCCGGGCAGCGTGGACAAGTGCCGGTGCGGATCGCCGTCACCCGCCGGGACAGCGTCCTTGCCGGGGCGGTCGCCTTTCACCACGGTTTCTTCGCCTCCTCGAAGGGGTCGAAGATCCCCAGCGGGATCACCTTGGCAAGGGGCTCGCCGCTGTCCTGCTCCGCAGTCTCCGGATCGTCCCCGGTCATAGCGGGGACCGGCGCTTCGGGTGCTCCGGCTCCCGCCCGGGCTGCCGTTCCGGCACGCGTGCGGGCTGCGACCCGCCGGTCCCGGGCAGTGCCCTGCCGTCCTGATCTCCGGGATCTCCTGGCGGGAGCGGGGGCCTGCGGCTCATCGTCGGCGCCGGGCGGGGGCCCGCCAGGCCCCGGCGGGTGGCCGCCGACCCGGTCGTGTGCTTTCCCGCCGACAGCCGGGAGAACAGCCGGAACATCGTGGGTCGCGACGGCTCAACGCCTGCATGCCCCCGCTCGGCGAGGATCTCGCGGGTCCGCCAGACGATGAACGACGCCGTCCGCGATGAGTCGTCGGTCGCCTCGGCGATCGCCTGCCCCATTGCCTCCGCGACAGCGGGGTCGGCTCGCCCGGCGGGGCTGCGCCGGCGCTGGACCCGCTTATCGACCAGGCCGGGCAGGCCCTCGGCCTGCCACCGCTGCCGCCGGTGCTTGACGGTCGAGGCCGCGACCGGCCGGCCCGGCGAGGACAGTTCGGCGGCCTTGGCCTGCTCCCGCCCCGCCAGGCTGGTGCGCCCGGGGTCATAGGCCGGCCTCGGCGGAGTCCCGGCGGGCGTGTCCGGAGGCGTCCCGTCCACGACCTCGATGATGTGGGCCTCCCACCACCGGGCCCGTTCGGCAGCCTCCGGCGGCAGCCCGGCCAGCCCGGCCCGGGCGGGAGGGTGCCCGCCCGGGCCCCGCGGCTGCAGCCGCATCCGGCCGCTGCCCACCAGTTCCGCGACCGCGGTCTCCTCGACGGCACCGTCATCGCCGGCGAACCGGATCCGCGGCCCCGAGGCACCCAGCACAACCCGGGGCCGCCCGTCCACGACGACCCGGTCCCCGGCCCGGATCTGCCCCGGCGGGCCTGCGCGGTCACCGCGAGGCTCCGGCCGGAACCCGCCATGCCATCGAGGAACTGCCGAGCAGGACAGATATGTCGCAGGCCAGCTCACGCCGCCAGAGCAGGTGATAAGCCGCCGGCAGGACCACGACGGGATCCCCGACCTGCGAGACGCCGGCCAGCAGCGGCATGCCCCGCGTGAACGCCTCCAGCAGCTCCGCAGCCGCCGGCTCCGTGCGGCACCGCTGGTGCCGGTATCGCGACAGCCACCGGATGTTCGCCCGCACCACCGGGTCGATCGCCCCTGCCCGGCGGAACTCCCACCCCGCCTGCCCGCAGGCCATCGCCGTCATCCGGAACACCCCGGCGTCCTTCGCCGGGATCCGGTCATCCGGGCGGACGTCGACCACCAGGCCGCTGCCGTCAGCCCGCCGGGCGAAAAAGTCCGGCGCATGCCGCCGGCCCTGGCCGTCCTCGTCGCGCCAGTGCAGCCAGAACGGCTGGGAGGCGATACCCGTGATGTCCGGGTCGAAGTCCATCGCCATAACGTGGTCGCGTTCCAGCCAGGACTCGAAGCCCACATGGTCCCCGGTGGTCGACGACCACCACAACCCCGGGAAATGAGAGGCGCCCTTCGCCCACTGGAACGACCGCACCGGCAGCGCTTTTTCAAACCGCTCGGTCACGCACGCTGTCAGCGACTCCCGGTGCCGCGTCCCGTCCGCCCCCGTGAACTCCAGGAAGAACCGCCGACCAGCGCCAGGCCCAAGGTTCAACGCAGCAACAGCCATAGCCCCGCCCTGCTAAGAGCGACCCCGACCGACCCAGAGCCAACAATAGACAGACACGTACCGTAACGGACCCGATTCATCGAGGCAGGGCTGATTTACCGGGGACAGGACATCTTGATCGCGCCCGGTGCTTTGCGGTGAGAAAAGGCCGCCAGCACGGCAGCACGGCTCCGGCCCAACCCCGATGCCGGACAGGGCCGCGTATGCCAGGATGAGCCGCATGCCTCCCGTTCCCGACAGTTCCGCCAGGCCTGCAGAACGGGCTGTGGTCAACGACTACGACAGCTTCGCCGAGGAGTACTCGGCCGGAAACGAGGCCAGCCTCATCAACGGCTATTACACGCGGCCCGCGGTCCTGGACCTGGTCGGGGACGTGGCCGGCCGGCGGATCCTCGACGCCGGCTGCGGCTCCGGCCCCCTGTCCGCCGCGCTGCGCGACCGCGGTGCCACCATGACCGGCTTCGACTCCAGCGCCAAGATGCTGCAGCTCGCCCGGCGGCGGCTCGGCCCCGCCGCGGACCTGCACCTCGCCGACCTGGGCAGCCCGCTGCCGTTCCCTGACGGCCCGTTCGACGACGTCATCGCATGCCTGGTGCTGCACTACCTGCAGGACTGGACGGCACCGCTGGCCGAGCTGCGGCGCGTGCTGAGGCCCGGCGGCAGGCTGATCGTGGCCGTCGACCATCCTTACGCAGTCGACCTTCAACAGCGCGAGGCCGGGCGCGAGCCCGACTATTTCGCGACCTACAACTGGACCGAAGAGTGGCCCCACGGCGCCGGCACCGCCCAGATGAGCTTCTGGACGCGGCCGCTGCACGCGATGACCGACGCCTTCACCGCAGCCGGCTTCCGGATAGCCGTCATCAGCGAGCCACCCCCCGCACCAGGCGCCCGCGAACTGTTCCCCGGCCGCCTCGCCGACACGCCCTCGGGGGCCTTCCTGTGCTTCCTGTTCTTCGTCCTGCAAGCCGGCTAACTCCCGCGACACGGCCCTCCTGACACGACCGCACTGCGGTCATTCCTCACGAGCAAACGATCATGGTCCCTGCTCGTCCGCGGCGCCAACCCGAACCCACCCGGCTTCTGCACGTCAGCCAAGGATGAGGCCGAACTAATCGGGCACTGGCTCGCAGCCGAGATCATCTCCGCCTGGATCAAGCAGCGGGCCAGATTAACTGAGACCGAGGCGATAACGGGCCGCCGGATTCAGTGAGACAGGGCCGTTTTATCAGCGACAGGACAGCACCTGACGCGCGGGGCATGCGCAGCGGCATTGGCTCGCAACCGGATCGTTGGCACAGCCATCCGGCGCGACGTGGTGCCGGGCTAGGTTTCAGGTATGCCTTCGATCGACGACATTGCGGCGGAGTACATGGAGCGGGCCGCCGCCCTGGACCCGTGCTACGCCACTTACGCCGGGATCGCGGGGCACGACCACGAGCTGGCGGATCTCGGTGCTGACGGGTTCGCCGGGCGGGCCGGGCTGGATCGCTCAACCCTCGCGGCCCTTGACGCGGCCGACGCCCCGGACCCGCGCGAGCAGGTCGCGCGGGCCGCGATGGCCGAGCGGCTGGCGCTGGCTGTGGAGTGCTACGACGCCGGGGACACCACCAGCGAACTCAACACCATCACCAGCTGGGTGCAGAGGGTGCGCGAGGTCTTCGACCTGATGCCCACCGACGGCGAGGAGGCCGCCGCCAACATCGCCCAGCGGATGGCCGCGGTGCCGCGGGCTTACCGCCAGTTGTCCGCGACCTTGCTCGACGCGGCCAGGGATGGCCGCTCCGCGGCCAGGCGGCAGGTCGAGGAGGTCGTCGGGCAGTGCGCGGCTTGGGCCAGGCCGGGGGATTCCTTCTATTCAGGACTGGTCGGGCGGCTGACCGCAGTCCCGGGCTCGCTGCGGGGGGAGCTGGGCGTGGCCGCGCGCGCGGCTACGGCCGCTACGGCCGAGCTTGGCGCCTTCCTCGACCGCGAGCTGCTGCCGCTGGCCCGGGAGAAGAATGCCTGCGGGCCTGAGGTCTACGCCCGGGCCTCGCGGTATTTCCTCGGCGCCGCCGTGGATCTGCGGGAGGCCTACGCCTGGAGCTGGGAGGAGATCGCCCGGCTGCGGGCCGAGATGGCGCGGGTCAGTAACCTGGTTCGGCCCGGGGCCACCGTGGCGGAGGCCGTGGCGATCCTGGACGAAGACCCGGCCTGGCGCGTCGAAGGGCGCGAGAACTTCCGTGCCTGGATGCAGGAACATGCCGAGGGCACCATTTCGGAGCTGCACGGGATGCACTTCGACATCCCGCCGCCCGCGCACCGGATCGAGGCCGCGATCGCCCCCACCAACGACGGAGGGATCTACTACACCGGACCCTCCGAGGACTGGTCCCGGCCCGGGCGGATGTGGTGGTCGGTGCCGGACGGCGTTGAGACTTTCTCCACCTGGAAGGAGGTCACGGTCGTCTACCACGAGGGCGTTCCCGGCCATCACCTGCAGATATCGCACGCCATGGCGGACCGGGAGAGCCTGAACCGCTGGCAGCGCATGTCCTGGGTATCCGGCCACGGCGAGGGCTGGGCGCTCTACGCGGAGCGGCTCATGGGAGAACTCGGATACCTGGACGACCCGGGGGCATATCTCGGGATGCTCGACAGTCAGCAACTGCTCGCCGCCCAAGTGGCCCTGGACATCGGGGTGCACCTGGAACTGGATGTTCCCAGGGGCACCGGCTGGCGCGAGGGCGAGCGCTGGAATGCCGAGATCGCCTGGGAGTTCCTGCGGGCCCACTCCAGCTGGGATGAACGGCAACTGCGCTCCGAGCTACGTCGCTGCCTCGGCTTGCCGGGTCAGGCCCCTTCATACAAGCTTGGTGAACGGATCTGGCTACAGGCCAGGGAGGATGCCATGGCACGGGCCGGAGGAGCCTTCAGCCTCAAGGACTTTCACGCCAAGGCACTCAGCCTGGGCGCCATGGGTCTTGACCCGTTGCGCGAGGCGCTTGCCCGCGTCTAAGCACGCCTGGTGTCAGTACTGACCGAACAGGTCCTCCCCGTCGCTGCCGCCGAGGAGGAAGGGGCGGCTGGTCAGCGCAGGTAGGCCTGCAGCAGCGCGACGATCCGCTCGCTGGCTTTCCCGTCGCCGAACGGGCAGGGGATCGAGGCCAGCCGCTCTTCGAGCCCGGTGTCGCTGATCAGCTGACGGCCGAGGTCGCCGATGGCGGGCCCGGGCTGGACCAGGTGAGCGAACCCGGCCTCGATGGACTCCGGGCGTTCGGTCGAGTTCCGGACCACGATCAGCGGTTTCTTGATCACCGTGCACTCTTCCTGGACGCCGCCGGAATCCGAGACGAGGAGGCGGGCGTGCCGGGCCAGGCCCAGGAAGGTCCGGTGATCGGCCGGGGGAGTGACCCGCAGGCGGTCGAGTTCCGCCATCAGCCCGTGCCGGCTGGCGGCTGCCTTCGTCCGCGGATGCAGGGGCAGCAAGACAGGAAGCCCCAGCTTGCCCAGCTCGTCGAGGATGCTGCGCAGCCGATCGGGGTCGTCGGTGTTCTCCGGCCGGTGGATCGTGGCCAGGACGTACTCCCCGGGTTCGGCGCCCAGGCCGGCCGCGATCTGGCGGGCGGCCGCGGCGTCGGGCAGCATGGCTAAGGTCGCCTCGACGATCGTGTTGCCGGTGAGGGCGATCTTTCCCGCGGAGACCCCGTCGTTGAGCAGGTTGGCCACGGCGTGCTCGGTGGGCGCGCAGTGCAGGTCGGCCAGGACCGCAGTCATGCAACGGTTGAGCTCTTCGGGCATCGCCCGGTCATGCGAACGCAGGCCCGCCTCGACGTGCACGACCGGGACGCCCGCATAGTTCCCCGCCTGCGCGGCCGCACAGACCGTGTTGGTGTCGCCCTGGACTAAGACCGCCGCGGGCGGGCGGCCGGCGAACAGGCAACCCAGCCGTTCCACCATCCGGCCGATCTGGACGTGCCGCGGCTGGCCGCAGATGCCGGATAAGACCTCGGGCTGGGGGAGACGGGCGGCCGCCAGGAACACCCCGGACAGCTCCTCGTCGCTGTGCTGGCGGGTGTGGATCAGTCGGGCCCGCGACCCCAGCAGCCGGACAATCGCCGCGACTTTCACTATTTCCGGGCGAGTGCCCATGACGACCGCGATACGAGAACTGCCGTCGCCCCCTGGCATTAATATCCTTTCAGGCGGAGATATCCACCGGATTCCCGGAATATGCGGGTAACTTACCGAGCCATTCAGCCCCCGAATTATTTCCATCGTAAGGCCACGTGCCATGCGAGGCACCTTAATTCGCGCGCTTCTGCTTTACGAAATAGACACGACTAAACCGCATCCCGCGCGAATGCACGATTTCTGCCTCAGCCGGAGCCGGTGCGCGCACCCTGGGCAGTCCTCTGCACCGTCCCGGACAGGGCCCCGGCATAGCGATGATGACAAGGCAGGCACGGCCTTCCGCGGCGATCATGGGATCGACACCCACATGATCTTGGAAGCCGTGCCTGCGCCGTGCTTAACACCGTAAACGGCACCTGGGTGAGCGGCGGTCATGAAGCTCGCCCCGGCCGATGACCGGCAACCCCCGGCCTGTCTCGTCCGCAGAATTGTCAGTATTGCGGACGAGACTGCGGCTATGGACCTTCATGGGGTGACCGCCCTGGTGACCGGTGGCGCGGCCGGGATCGGCGCGGGGATCGAATGGCAGAGCATCTGACCCACCGCAGCGCTGGCTACCGGACTGGCCGGAACAGATGGCCTCGTCGCCACAACCAGCGCGGCCTGACCCCCGCGCCCCGATCCGGCCAGCCGAATCGCGCGCGGCTCAGGCGGGTTCAGTGTGGTCCTGCTTGTGCGCCGGGGAACAGTGATGTCGTGCTGCCCCGGATCCAGGCCGAATTCTGATAGCGCATCAGCCCGGCTAGTGCCGCAGCGGCGACGACCCCGCCGGCGACAAGCGCCGCTACCAGCGAGTGGCCAGAAGCCACGGCCGCGAGCAGCCCGCCGGCCGAGCCGGCCAGTACCGCGGTGATCACGGCGACCATTCCAGCGACGGTCAGGAATTGCTGCCACAGGCCGATCCCCAGCCCCGGGGTGGGCAGCCGTTCCGCGGGGTTGAGCAGGTAGCCGACCAGCTCGGGAGCGTGATCGAAGTAATAGTCGCGGAGCTGCACGATACGGCGCGCGTAGGCAAGGTCCTCGATCCCTGACTGCAGCACCCGGTGGAACGTCGCCAGCCCCACGAAGGCCAGCGTGGGCAGGAGAATGAGCCCGAACGCGTAGAACGCCACGCCGGTCTTGGCGGCGGTGGCGACGAGCCCGAGAGCGATCAGGCCGCCGGATACCGCGCCGAGGAACACGCTCGCCCGGCTGGTCGACTCCGAGATCGTCGACGAGCGAGCACCCTGCAGCGTGAAGTGCTCCGTGGTCACAAACGTGACCGCCGCCGGCCGCGGGTCGCCATCAGCATGGTCAGGCTTGCTGCCTCGGTCAGTGTTGTCCACGACCTTCCGCCTCCGATCCTGCAGGCAGGCCGCCCGGGCTATGGGTCGACGATCCCCTACCGCCTCGCGGAGCATACAAGGACCGCGGCTAACGGCCTAGCCGGGTTTCGCCGGCCACTACGCGGCACTGATTCAGGCCGGATTCACCGTCAGGGAGATATCGGTTCCGGCCAGGGCCTTGCTGACCGGGCACCCGCTCTTGGCCTCCTGCGCGATCTTGGCGAAGTCCTCTGCGGCGACGCCCTGCGCGGAGCCGCGGACCGTCAGCGTGATGCCGCTGATCCGGAAACCGCCCGCAGGGTCCGGACCGAGACGGACGTCCGCGGTGACGTCCAGGGCCTGCTCGCTGCCGCCCGCCGCGCCCAGCAGCGCGGAAAACTGCATGGCAAAACAGGCCGTGTGAGCCGCGGCGATGAGCTCCTCCGGGCTCGTCGTCCCGTCGGCGTCGTCGGCCGCTCGCTTGGGGAAGCTCACCTCGTAGGAGCCGACGCCCGAGCTGACCAGCGAGACCGTGCCGGTTCCGTCTTCCAGGCCGCCATTCCATATCGTGCGGGCGGTACGTGTGGGCATTCGCTCCTCCTTGCCTCATGGCCGGCCGTTGGCTCGCGTCGGCGCGTGACGTTATGCCCAGCTTGCCAGAGGTACGGCGGCGGGCGGGCTCGCCTGCGTCGGCGGTCCGGCGGCGGGCGGTCCCCGCCTGCGCCGGCGGTCCGGCAGTCGGGCAGGCAGGCGGTCCGGGGCCATCACCGCGGTCCGGGCCCGTCGCCGTGGTTAGTCCAGGAGCCGGGCGGCGAGCAGGCAGACGTCGTCGGCGCGGGAGGGCTCGCCGTGCAACACGCTCTCGGCGGCAGCGCGGATCTGGTCCGCCGTGCGGGCCCCGGACTGCTTCACCACGGTGGCGAGGGCACTCAGGCCCTCGTCGATGTCACGGTGGCGGTCCTCGATGAGGCCGTCGGTGTAGAACAGGAGCCCGGTGCCGGGCGCGAGCCGCCGCTGCCGGCGGCCAGGGAGATCTCGGCGGAGGCGCCGAGCATGACGCCGGGCGCGTCGTCGAGGTACTCGGCCTGACCGGTGCCGGCGGTGAGCAGCGGCGGCGGGTGCCCGGCGTTGGCATAGCGCAGATCGCCGGTGGTCAGGTCGAGAACGGCGTAGACGGCGCTGGCCATCGCCTCGGGCAGCAGCCGGGCCAGGGCGGTATTGGTCCGCTGCAGCACCTCGCCCGGGTGCGGGTGATCGATGGCGTAGGCGCGAAGCATGCTCCTGACCTGGCCCATGATCGACGCCGAGGCGATGCTGTGGCCGGCCACGTCGCCGATCACCAGCCCGGCCCGGCCGGCGCCGAGCGGGAAGATGTCATACCAGTCGCCGCCGACGTGGACGCCGTCGCTGGCCGGCAGGTATCTCACCGCGAGGTCCAGCCTGGGAACGCCAGGCCCGGTGCCGGGCAGCAGGGAACGTTGCAGGGTCTCGGCGATGGTGTGCTCGCGCGCTGAGGTCTCGGCGTGGGTCATCGCGTCGGCGAGGCGCCGGGCGAACTCCTCGGCCACCTTCACGTCGGTCTCGGCGAAGGGGGGCCGGTCGGCGTCGCGGGCCAGGGTGAGCACCCCGACCTGCCGGGGCCCGGCGGTCAGCGGCACGGCCAGCACGCACTCGAGACGCAGGCGGGCGAGGATTCCGCCCAGGTCGGGCGGCAGTCCGCGCCAGTGGGACAGCCGGGCGGCGGCGCCGCGCAGAACCTGGGTGGTCCCGGTGGCAAACGCCACCTGGGTCGCCATCGGGCCGACCGTGGGGAGCCCGAAGGCGCGGAATGCCTCGAGCACCGGAGCCCGCTGCGGATCCCGGTGCGCCAGCGAGGCGGCGTACAGGGTGTCCTGCGTGGTCGGCAGGTACACGACGCAGTGATCGGCCAGGCCGGGCACCACCAGCTGCGCGGCGTGCTCGAGCAGTTCGTGCCGGTTGCGGGTGGCGGCCGCGAACGCGCCGGCCCGCAGCAGGAACGTGAGCTGCTCCCGGGCGCTGTCCGCCTCGGCACGCGCGGCCTGCTCCCGGGCCAGCAGCTCGGCGCGTTCCTGCTCGGCGCGCTGCCGGGCGGTCAGGTCGACGACGAAGGTCACCCAGCGGAGCGGGTCGCTGTCCACCGCCGCGCCCCCGACCAGCACCGGCACCCGGTGCCCGTCCCGGTGCAGGTACTCCTTCTCGTACGGCTGGAACGCGCCCTTGGCCAGCAGCTGCTCCAACGCGTCCCGGTCGCGGGCGGCCGACTCCGGGGCGGTGATCGACGTGTAGGAGATCCGCCCGGCCGCCAGGTCCTCCCGGGTGCAGCCGATGATGCCCAGGAACGCGTCGTTGGCGTCATAGGCCCCCTCCTCGGAGGAGACCACCACGCCCAGGACGTTGGCCTCGCGCAGCCGGTCCAGCAGGCTGGCGCTCTCCTGCAGCGTCGCCTCCATCCGGCGCTGCCCGGTGAGGTCGGTGCAGATCGAGTAGGCCCGCTGCGGCCGGCCTTCGCGGTCGCGGGCGTCGGGGACCGCGGTCACCCGCAGCCAGCGCATCTCACCGGTCCGGGCGTGCGGCATCCCCATCACCACGTCGGCCACCACCTCACCGGTGCGCAGCGCCACTGCTACCGGCAGGTCCTCCGCGCGGTACGGCGAGCCGTCCTCGTGCACCGCCCGCCGGGCGGGCGGCATCGGCCAGGTGGTCATCGCGGCGTCGTCGAGGCCCATGATGTCGCGCACGGCCGGGTTCGCCCCGATGACCGACCCGTCGGCGCCGTAGTGGATGACGCCCTGGGGCATCGTCTCGAACAGGGTCCGGTACCGCTCCTCGGTTGCGGCCATCTGCCCGGTCAGCGTCTCCAGCCGGCGCCGGTCGTGAACGTGGGCGGTGACGTCGGCGGCGTACAGCAGCACCCCGGCCACCGCGCCGCTGGCCTCGCGCACCGGCCGGAACTCGAGGTCGGCGAAGAGCTGCTCGGGGCGCTCGCCTTCCCCGCGGCGGACCCGGACCTCGTTCTCGCGGCCGCTCATCGGCCGTCCGGTCTGCCAGACCTGGCGGAGAATCTCCAGGCTGGCACCGCCGGATAGCTCGGGCAGAGCCTCCTGCGGCGGCAGGCCGACGACATCACGGCCGCCGACCAGCCGGCGGTAGGCCTCGTTGGCGAACTCGACGGCCAGATCGGGGCCGGACAGGTATGCCACGGCCGCGGGCAGGCAGGACAGTAGCTCCCGCGTCAAAGCGGGCATGCTCGCTGTGCCGCCCCCTCGTGGGACCGGAACCGAGATCTCGTGCACCCCCGTGCTGCCCGGTATGGCCACCTGACTTCATGGTAACTTGCCCGGTCCGCCAGCAATAAGCCTCAAGGCGGTATTCGGGGATCGCCCCGGGGACCGAGCCGGCCTGGACCGAGGTGATCCCGATGCCAGCCATGGCCGCGCCGCCCGCCGCCGCGTCGGCAGGTGCGTTCTGTAAGCAAGTTGACACGGCGCGTAGACAGGAAAGAAGGGGGAGGCGCCGTGCCAGTCGGGGGATTTGTCACTCACTAGACCGAGATGACGCGCATTGCGGCGCTTGCGGCTGAGCTTAAGGAGGGGCCCATGGGGACACCGGAACAGCCGCCGCCGGCACCAGCGCAGCCGGAGCAGCGGCCGCCGAAGCGGGCGTGGAACTGGATCGCGATCACCGTCATCGCCAGCGTGCTCATCCTGGCGGGCGCGGGCCTCGGGGCCGCAGCGCTGGTCAGCAGCCACACCAGCGACTCGCCATCGCCGTCGGCGACACGCAGCCACTCACGATCAACAACAACAACTCCAACACGAACAAGAACAGCCATGGCCAGTCGCAGGGGAGCCAGGGCCAGCCGCAGGGGAGCCAGGGCCAGTCGCAGGGCCAGGGCCAGCCGCAGAGCCAGAGCCAGTCGCAGCAGGGCGGCCAGGGCCAGGCGGTGATCATGCCGTTCGGGCCGGCCTGGAACCAGGGCCCGAACCTGCAGCAGCACGTCAGGATCGAGATCAACAACCGGATCACGATCGGCGTCAAGGTCTTCTACCAAGGCGGCTGGTACGTACTCACGGGACCGTGCCGCTACAGCCCGGTCGCGCTGGGCTGCACCGGGCCGTATGTCGGTACCATCCGGCCGCCCGGTTACAGCGGGGGCGAGCCGAAGGCGCCGATGGGATATCGGGGGCACCGGGGACACCGGGGGTATCCGGTCCACCAGTCGCACCCGGTGCCGCCGCCGCACCAGCCGCCAGGGCCGCCGACGAACCGGCCGTCAGGGCCGCCGACGAACCGGCCGTCAGGGCCGCCGACGAACCGGCCGTCAGGGCCGCCGACGAACCGGCCGTCAGGGCCGCCGACGAACCGGCCGTCAGGGCCGCCGACGAACCGGCCGTCAGGGCCGCCGACGCATCAGCCGTCAGGGCCGCCGACGCATCAGCCGTCAGCGCCGCTGGCGCAGCAGCCGCCAACGGGCTTCCTGGTGCCGTCGGTGCTCGCTCAGTCTGTCGCGAGTGAGCAGACGAGCGAGCTGGCCAGAGCCCCGACCAGTGCTTACAACTCGCCGGACGGCGCCACGGTCACGGTGACCTGCACGAGCATCGGCAACAACCAGTTCTCGTGCACCGCCAGCGACTCGGACGGCGACACGGGCGCGGCCGACACCGTGACCGTTGCGGCGGACGGGTCCTCGTGGAGTGACACCGGGATGACCTGGACCGGGCCGGACGTCACCGGTTCCTACACGACTCCCGCCGTGAGCGGCTACAGCAGCTAACGAGCGCCATGCTGCTTATAGCGGGTCACGTAGTTCGTCAGGAATAGGTCCGTCACCGAGAGCGGCCCGGACACCTTGGCTGAGATCCTCAAGCGCCATGTCGAGGGTGTCTCCCACTCCGTAGGCGCTGACGTTTCCCGGAAGCCCGACCGCCCGGACTCCCCACGGGTACGCGTCCGCCGCGGAGTCAGGATGCGGACGGCTGGGATCGTCGAGAATCTCGTACCGGACGTGGATGGTGGTCATCGGCGAGGGCCTCCCTTCGCTTCCCATGATGCCAGACCGCCGCCGGATCGCCCGCTAGCCCGCCAGCGCGCAGGAGGCGCGCAGGAGATCGTTATGGCTAGAATGCCCGATTCACGCTGCTGGTGAGAGGATGCCGGCGCCCGCCCGGAGCATGCCCCGAAGGGAGAACAGAGCATGGCTGACTCCTGGATGCTCGACGAGCTCGCCCATGCCGGGGCGGAGCATCTCGATGAAGGCTTCGTCACCGGATACGACCGCAAGCAGGGACACCCCGACTTCTCGGCCGACGTCGTCGGCCGCTGGCTGGACGGCGCGGCGGAGAACCCCGCGGACGGCTACACCCGCGAGGATTTCGCCGAGCACCTGCGCACCGAGTTCAGCACCTTCCGCTGGCTGCTCGAGCCCATGCTGGCCGCGACCGGGTTCGACGTCGTGACCAGCGACTTCCGCGGCTCGGTCTACGGCGCGTACACCTGCGTCAGGCGCTGACCCCCCCGCCAGGCAGAATGAGCCGATGAGCGAGACAGCGGGCCGCGACAAGATCGTGATCATCGGGGGCGGCCTCGCCGGGGGCAACGCCGCCGTGACCCTGCGGCAGGAGGGCCACCAGGGCCCGGTAGCGCTGATCAGCCGGGAACCGGGCGTCCCCTTCGGCCGGCCTCCGCTGTCCAAGACGTACCTGCGGTCGGAGGAGGATCTCGACGGCTGGTACGTCAGGCCGCCCGGCTGGTATGCCGAGCACGATGTCGACCGCCCCGGCCAGGCCAGTGCGGTCGGCGTTGACACCGCCGGGCGCACGGTGCGGCTGGACTCGGGCCAGGACCTGCGCTACGACAAGCTCCTGATCGCCACCGGAGGACAGAACCACCGGCTCCAGGTCCCCGGAGCCGGGCTGCCCGGCCTGCACTACCTGCGCACGAAGGCCGACTGCGACGCGATCAAGCGCGAGGCCCGGCCGGGCCGGCGCGCGGTCGTGGTGGGCATGGGCTTCATCGGCTGCGAGGTGGCGGCCTCCCTGACCCAGCTCGGGGTTCAGGTGACCACCATCTTCCCGGGGAAGGTTCCGCTCCAGAACGTGCTGGGTGAGCAGGTTGGCACGGTGATCGGCGCCTTCCACCGCGCGAAAGGCGTCACGCTGCTGGCCGGGGAGCAGCTGGCCGCGTTCGAGGGAACCGGGCGGCTCGATACGGCCGTGACCGCCAGCGGCGTCCGGGTGGCCTGCGATTTCGCGGTCGCGGGCATCGGGATTGCCCCGGACGTGCCGGCCATGGCGGGCAGCCCGGCCGCGCAGGACAACGGCCTGCTGGTGGACGAACGGTGCCAGACCACCGCGCCGGACGTCTACGCGGCCGGCGACGTCGCCAACCACCTGCACCCGCTGTTCGGCCGGGTCCGGGTCGAGCACTACAACAACGCCGAGAAAATGGGCGCCGCGGTGGCCAGGTCCATGCTCGGTTCCACCGCGCCGTACGACTACATCCACACCTTCTGGTCCGATCAGTACGAGCACAAGCTGGAGTACGTCGGCCACGCCGCCACCTGGGACGACTTCGTCGTCCGGGGCAGCCTCGACGAAGGCAGGCTGATCGGGTTCTACCTGGCCGGCGGGCTGGTGCAGGCCGCCGTCGGGCTCGACCGCGGCGGCGACCCGGAACTGGACCATGACGGGGAGATGGCGGCCTGTTCCCGCCTGGTCGCCCGGCGAGCCCGCCCGCCTCGCGGCCAGCTCACCGACGAGCGGACGGACCTGTGGTCGCTGGCGACGGACGCTTAACCCAGCCGGCCGGCCGGACCCGGCCGGATGAGCCTGAAGATCCTGGATGCCGCCTAACTGTCGTAGAGCGGTATGCCGGCGCCAGCCGTGATGACGCTGACCCTGAGCACACCGCCGCCTGGCTTGCCGGGGCACGCCAAGGCCGACAGGAACGTGTCCTGCCCCGTCTTGTGACCGGACAGGTACAAGTCCACCTCCGCGGTCACCGGGTGCGCGCAGAACGACCCCGCATCCTCCACCGTCAGGCTGACGTGCGCCGTGGCGCGCGGCTGGAGCGTGATCAGCGGGCCGCGGGACGAGCCGGGCAGGCGGGTACCGACGATGCGGCCGTTGCGCACCGCGGCCACGCCGGGAACGCCCTTGAGCGTGCACGGGTGATGGCCGACGTTGGTGATCTCCACCTGGTACCCGGCGCCGCCAGCGAAATTGTCGCCGATGCTGGACGACCAGACGAAGGCGCCGCCAGGGAGATTCGGGTGGGCGATACGGCACCGTGCCGCGACCGATGATGGCGCGCCAGTGGCCTGGCGGGGCGCGTGCGTGGCCGCGAGGGCCGCTGTCACCGGAAGCGAGATCGCCGCGCAGGCCACGGCGGCTAAGACCCAGCGGCCAGATGAGGTGAACGAAGTCATCGGTAGCTCCTCTAGGCAATGGCTGGATTACGACATGTTTTGGGTGTCATGCGGCGCGGCCACCGAGCCCGGCCCGGCGGCCAGCGAGATCAGCACGACGGGCATGACCAGCCATCGCAGCGCCGCCCACCGCGCCGTCATCGTCCCGGCTGGCATGGCTTCACGCCCTCTTGTCGCAGGGACCAGCGACCGCGTACGACGCTACTACTCTCAGTAATGTCTCGCTACGTATTGTGAGAGGCTTGCCCGAACGGTGCCCGACTGCTAGCCCCTCTCCCCTTGTGGCGCCTGACCTGCGGGTGTAGACACATCGGAAGGGTTGCCTTCATAGGGGGGTAAGTCATCAGAGGCATCCTTAGGTCCGCTGTGGCCGCTGTCGCCGTCCTTGTCACCGCCTCGGCGTGCACCAGCAGCCACTCCACCACGGGAACCACCCGGGCCCAGGCGGCGCGGGCGGCAGCGGCGCTGAGCACCGCAGCGAAGGTCCACAAGATCCTGGAAGCCCAAGGCAGCCTGCCCCCGTATAAGGTAGCGGCCAACTTCTGCGTGGCCGGGATCAATAAGGACCTCACGGATCAGGCCAAGGACGCGACGATCGACGCGGCCCTGGAGAAGATGGACCCCAAGGGGGGCGCTGCCATCGCCTGGACGCTCTACGGCCTGGCAGGTGACACGGTGCAAGTAAAAAAGGAATACGCCCACGGCCAGGCGTTCGCCGCCACGTTCGACCTCGGCCAGATCATCTACGCCCTCCTGGCCGAGCTAGGGGACGTGGCGGGCAAGTACACCAACGACAAGGAGCTGCAGGTCCAGTGGAACCTGTTCGGCCTGATCGGTGAGGGCGCGATCTACTGCACCGAGGCAGCCTTCTGGCTGGACGGGACCGTGGGCGGCGAGCTGGGCACGGCGATCCGGAACTGGTGGCTGAACAGCCATCCCGCCTACCCCACGCCGTCCGGCCCGCTGCCGCCGGCCCCGACCCCGCAGCCCCCGCCGACCCCGCAGCAGCCGAACCCGACCTCGCACCCCCCGGCCCCGCCACCGACGCAGCCCACCAGCCCGCCGCCCACGACGCCCCCGGTGTCCAGCGCCCAGTGCGTGTTCCTAGAGCCAAGTCAAACCTTCTGCTCAAGCTCTGACCCCACGGTAGTCCTTGAGATCAACAACGTTGGCGATGATTCAGACTGCACGTTCAGCGACCAGATCGAATGGAGCGATGGATCACCCTTGCAGACCGTTCAGTTCCAAGGTGCCGATAACGTGCCGGAAGCCATAGCCACACACACTTACGAGAACCCAGGCGGGTACGGGATCAGTGGTAATTTGACCGTAGTGGATGGTGACTGCGCTACACAGCCGGGGGAGTACACCTTTGACTATGTGACGGGCGGGGGCGGCGGGGTGGGCTGATGAGCGACCGGCAGCAGGTAGGCCAGCGTTAGGCGCTGACCTGGTCCGGTCAGGCGTTCGAGAACAGGGGGATGTTCGCCCCGCTGGCCGGGGCGAGCGGGCTGTCCAGCAGCGCGAGGATCAGCGTCGCGACGTCGGCCGGGGTCAGGCCGGGGCGAAGGTCGGGATTGGCCCGGCGCAGCATCTCGGTGTCGACCGCGCCCGGGCTCACGCAGATCGCGCTGATGCCGTGCGGCCGGCCCTCCACGGCGATCGCCTCGGTGAGCCCGATCACCCCGTACTTGGACACGTTGTACGCGGCCAGCCCGGGGAACTTCTCGGTGGCGTAGACGCCGGACAGCGAGCCGATGTTCACGATCCGTCCCTCGCCCGCCGGGCGCATGGCGGTGAAGGCCGCGCGGCAGCACAGGAACGAGCCGGTCAGGTTGACCCGCAGCGTCTCGTCCCAGACCTGCGGCGTGGTCTCGGCGAACGGCACCGACGTCAGCACGGCGGCCGCGCAGACCAGCGCGGCCACGACGCCCGCCTCCGCGGCGGCGGCAAACAGGCGCTCGACATCGCCGGCCTGGCTCACGTCCGCCGGCACCGGCGTGGCCTGGCCGCCCGCGTCCCGGATGCGCCCGGCGACGGCGGCCAGAGCGCCGCGGTCACGCGCCGCGAGCACGACGTGCGCACCGGCCGCGGCCAGGGCCTGCGCGGTGGCGGCTCCGATGCCGCGGCTGGCGCCGGTGACCACCGCCACCCGCCCGCGCCAGCCAGTGCCCCCGGTCACCGGCCGGCGGCGGTCCCGCCGGCGGTCCCGGCGGCGGGACTGATGACCCGCCGGTAGAGCTGCTCATGAGCGTCCAGGCTCCGTTCCAGGTCGAGATGGCGTTCGGCGTGGCCGCGGCAGGCCGCCCGCGAGACGCCGGTGGCCTTCCGGACGCTATCAGCGGCGGCCGCCGCGTCGTCAGGCGCAACCAGGAAGCCGGTCACGCCATCGGTGACGATCTCGCCGAGCCCGCCGCGGCGGAACGCGACCACCGGAGTCCCGCAGGCCAGCGCCTCGGCGGCGGCCATGCCGAACGGCTCGTCCCAGCGCGCCGGGCAGAGCACCACCGCCGCGCGGGACATCGCCGCCCACAGCGAGGTCCGGGCCACGGCCCGGTGCACCCGCACGCCGGGCCACCCGCGCCGCGGGCCGATCTGCTCGCGGGCGTAGTCCGCGTCGTAGGCGTCGCCGTACACGTCGATCGCGATCCCGGCCGCCCGGGCGATGTCGATGGCCTCGGCGGCTCCCTTCTCGGGGCTCAGCCGGCCGGCGAAGACGGCGCCAGCCCCGGCGGCCGCCGACCAGGGGATGACCCGCGTCGGCACGTAGGGCGGCAGGATCGCGTCCACCGGGACGACCCGGCTCCAGGCCCTGGCCTGGAAGGCGGACACGCCGGCCACGGCCAGCGGCCGGCCCCCGCCGCCCTCCCCGTCACCCTTCATCGCGGCGCGGAGCGCGGCCGCGATGGCCGGCTCCGGCGGCAGGTGCAGCGTGTGCACCACGGGCACGTCCAGCGAGCCGGCCAGTTCGATGGCCGGGGCGTCGAAGGCGTGATTGTGGACCACGTCGTACCGGGTTTCGCCGACCCTGGCGTAGGCGCCGGCGAAGGCGCGCGCGGCGGCGGACGGGTCGGGGGCCGCCGGGCCGGAAGCCCGGTACAGCGTGGCCAGCAGGGACCGGGGGTCGACCCCGGTGTCGATCACCGTGACCCCGGGTATCTGGGATCCGGTGGCCGCGTAGACGTGGACCTCGTGACCCCGCCCGGCCAGCCCGCGCGCGAGATCCGAGACGAACGCCTGCGACCCGCCGCCCTGCGGCTCACGGATGGCCGACACCAGCGGAGCGACGAGCGCGACCTTCATCCGGCCATTTTCTTGAACGCTACGTCTCGGGGCGGGTTGATCCCCAGTAGCTCATACGGGACCCGGGGACTGCCCCGGCGCCGGATCTGGCGGACCGCGTGCGGATAGAAGATCTCGGCCAGCTCGACCGCCTCGCCCGGGCTCGCGAAGTCGACCGTCATCGGCCCGGCGAAGCTCAGGTACTCGTAGCCGTGGGCGGCGAGCCAGCCGATGTGGTTCGGCCAGATGATGGCGACGCAGCCGCCGGGCCGGCAGGCCCGCTCCATCTCCGCCAGGCCGGCCTCGCCGCCATGTCCCGCGGCGGGCGTGAGTACCGAGCACGCGACGACCAGGTCGGCCCGACCGCTGGCGACGGGCAGGTCATCGAAGAACCCGGGAACCACTCGCACGCGGTCGGCCCGGCCGGCCCGGGCGAGCTTGCGTTGCAGAATCTGCCGGAATGGCGCTACCGGCTCGATCGCCACGACCTCCCGGCCCCGGCCGGCGAGCTCCAGCGTCAGCCGTCCCGTGCCGGCCCCCACCTCGACGATCCGGTCCGCGGCGGCGGGCAGCCAGCGCAGGATGCCGGGATGGAGGTGCTCGGCGGTGACCAGCCGGTCATAGAGCCCGGGCTCCAGCCGGTACAGCAGCTCCCAGGCCAGGGGGATGTCGGCCCGCGGATCGCCGCCCCCCTCGGGCAGGAAGCGGCTGGCCTCGTCCCGGGTGAGCACGGCCAGGTCCGCGGGCGTGTAGCGCCGGCGCAGGTCCCGGCCCGGCCGGGCCGCACGCTCAGACGTGATCACCGACCTCGGCCCAGTTCTTGTCGGTCTCGCAGACCCGGACTGACCGCAGCAGGCCCGCGGGCAGCTCGGGCTGGAGCCTTTCCCAGAAGGCCAGGGCGAGGTTCTCGGCCGTCGGGATGCGCCCGGCCAGCCACGGCACATCGGTATTCAGATTGCGATGATCGACATCCTGGATGATCTGCTGGCACATGACCGTCGACAGGCGCTTCAGGTCCCAGACATAGCCGGTGGCCTTATCGATCTTGCCGGCCACGACGACGTCCACGGCGTAGTTGTGGCCATGCAGGTTCACGCATTTCCCGAACAACCGCCGGTTCTCGTCGTCGGACAGGGCGGGGTCACGCAGCTGGTGCGCGGCATTGAACGATTCGCGGCGGCTGACCAGCACGGT
Organism: uncultured Actinomycetota bacterium; assembly: GCA_963749145.1. Classification (GTDB taxonomy): domain Bacteria; phylum Actinomycetota; class Actinomycetes; order Streptosporangiales; family Streptosporangiaceae; genus JASHPR01. The sequence continues at coordinate 283,562 of CAVVLN010000002.1, forward strand.
CAGCGGGCTGCTCATGGCCTGCTCCCCTCCTCGGCTACCACTCTACGACCCGGCGATCTCCAGCACCGGGGACGGACAGCCGCCGCGCGGCGTCCTACGCTTTGCTCGTGGAGACCCTCACGTTCCTGTTTACCGACATCGAGGGCTCGACCATCCTGCTGCGGCGCCTGGGCCAGGACACCTACGCCCGCGCCCTCGCCGACCACAACTCGATCATCCGGTCGGCTCTCGCCGCCCACGACGGTGAGGAACTGAACGTCGTGGGCGACGGGTTCTTCGCCGTGTTCCCCTCGCCCAGGGTCTGCGTGAGCGCGGTGCTGGAGATGCAGCGCGCCCTGGAGACGTACGCCTGGCCCGCCGGGGAGCAGGTCCGGGTGCGGATGGGGGTGCATACCGGCGAGGCCGCGGAGACGGACGCCGGCCTGGTGGGCCTGGACGTCAATCGCGCCGCCCGGGTGGCGGAGGTCGCGCACGGCGGCCAGATCCTGCTCTCGGAGGCGGCGGCCGCCCTGGTGGTTGACTCGCTTCCGCCCGGCGCGGCGCTCACCGACCTGGGCATCCACCGGCTGAAGGACCTGGGGCGGCCGGAACGGATCTTCCAGCTGCAGGCCCCGGGCCTGCAGGCCGATTTCCCCCCGCTGCGCTCGCTGGCCAACCCGGCGCTGCCGAACAACCTCCCGGCCCAGCTGGCCACGTTCGTCGGCCGTGAGCAGGAGCTGTCCGACGTCCGGGCACTGGTCGACTCCAACCGCCTGGTCACCCTGACCGGGGCCGGGGGAGCAGGCAAGACCCGGCTGAGCCTGCAGGTGGCCGCCGGGCTGCTCGACCGGTGCGGTGACGGGGTATGGCTGGTGGAGCTGGCCGCGGTCACCGACGAGGACGCGGTGGCGCCGGCCATGGCCGCGGCCCTGGGGATCGCCGGGCAGCCGGGCCGGCCGGTGCTGGACGTGCTGCTCGATGCCCTCGCGCCCCAGGATGCCGTGATCGTGCTCGACAACTGCGAGCACCTGATCGGCGCCTGCGCCAAGACGGCCGATGCCATCCTGCGGCGCTGCCCGCGGGTGCGCCTCATCGCCACCAGCCGGGAGCCGCTCGGCATCGGCGGAGAGATCATTTACCGGGTGCCGTCGCTGTCGCTGCCCGGACCCGGCGACTCCGGCACCCCGGGCGTGCTCGAGTCGTCGGACGCGGTGGCGCTGCTGCTGGAGCGGGCCCGGCAGCAGGGCGTCGAGCTGGCCCTGGACGAGCAGACCGCCCCGCTGGTGGTGTCGATCTGCCGGCAGCTGGACGGGATGCCGCTGGCCATCGAGCTCGCCGCCGCCCGGCTGCGCACGCTGTCGCTCAGCAGTCTGCGCGACCGCCTCGACCAGCGCTTCCGCCTGCTCACCGGGGGAAGCCGCACGGTCCTGGAGCGGCAGCAGACCCTGCAGGCGACGGTCGACTGGTCGTATTCGCTGCTCAACGGGGCCGAGCGGCTGCTGCTCCGGCGGCTGTCGGTGTTCGCCGAGAGCTTCGACCTGGACGCCGCCGAGGCGGTGTGCGGCTTCGGCGAGATCGAGCCGGACGAGGTCACCGGCCTGCTCGGCTCGCTGGTGGACAAGAGCCTCGTCCAGTCGGAGCCGGCCGGGGGAGCCGTCCGTTACCGGCTGCTCGAGACCATCCGCGAGTTCGCCGCGGACCGGCTCACCGGGGCCGGTGACGGTGCGGCCGGCGACGGTGCCGCCGGCGACGGTGAGGCCGCCGCCCTGGCCGCGGCGCACGGCGAGCATTTTCTCCGGGTGGCCGAGGCCGCGGCCCCTCATCTGACCGCGCCGGACCAGGGCAGCTGGTTCGCCCGGCTGGACGCCGATCAGCCGAACCTGCGGCGCGCGGCCGACCACGCGGCCGGCCAACCGGACGGGACGGCGCGGGTGCTGCGCTTCGGCGTCGCCCTGCTGCGCCACTGGTCGGCGCGCTCCCGCGACGCCGAGGCCCTCGCGCTGCTCGGGCCGGCGCTGCGCCGGCCCGACGCTCGCGCCGATCCCCGGCTGCTGGCCGCGGCGCTGGTCGCCGCCACCTTCGTCGCCCACTCGATCGACAATGAGACCGCGCGGCAACTCGGGGAACAGGCCGTGGCGCTCGCTCGCCAGCTCGGCGACGACCGGCTGCTCGTCGAATCCCTCACGGCGCACGGCGCCACCTATTACCTCGCCGGCCAGCTCGAGACAGCACTTGCGCTCGGGCAGGAGGCCGTCGAGCGCGCCCGGCAGCTTGACGACGACGTCCTGCTGGGCGGCAGCCTCATGGTGTTCCTGATGTCCTGCTATCGCGTCGACCCCGCCCGGTCCGGGCCGCTGTTCACCGAGGCCGTCGCCTGCACCAGGCGGTCCGGCGACCAGTTCATCGCCTATCACCTGTACAACAACGAGGGCGTGCACGCGCTGTACGCGGGGGACATCCCGGCCGCGCGGGCGCACCTGGAGGCGGCCGTGCGAGCCGGTCAGGCGATCGGCGGGAAAGGCCACCCGGTATTGTCGGTCAACCTGGGCTGGGTGCTGCGCCAGGAGAGCGATCAGGCCGCGGCGCGGTCGACGTTCGAGTCGGCCCTGCGGATAAGCCGCCGGACCGGGCAGCGCATGGGCATCGCCTACGCCAACCTCGGCCTGGCGTGCCTCGCCGCCGATCTGGGCGACTGGCACCGGGCCGCCATGCTTCACGGCGTCGCGCAGGCCTCGATCGACCGGATCGGGGAACCGTGGCAGGAACCCGAGGCGCACTACCGCCGCGACAGCCTCCGCCAGGTGCGCGCACAGCTCGGGGATGAGCAGTTCGAGCCCGCCTACGCCCAGGGCATGGCGCTCAGCCCCGACGACGCCCTCGACCTGGCCCTCGGACGGGTCGGCCTCAGCTCGTGACGGCGACGTGAGCTGGCGCGGCTCCACGGTCTCGACCACCACACGCCCCTCCTTGTCGAGCGGAAGCGTCCGCGTCAGGCAGAGGACACTCCACTGGCCAGGCCCGCTCATTACCGGGTGAAGAAGGGACGGATCTCCCGCGCGACGATCTCGGGCCTGCCGCCGCCGGGTTGGTGCCGCTGGGTCGCTGGAGCCGCCGTGGTCCAGGCCCGGGAACTCAGCGCGCCGGCTGTCTTCTGTCACAACCTGTGACGTTACTGGAGCCTCAAGTGTCGGCAGAGCTGATCCGACTGGTCACAGTCGGCTTCGACTCGACCCGCGGATCAGAGGCCAGCAAGACCCACCCGACAGCGGTCCTCTGGATGTCCGCTCGGACAGCATTCGGGAAAGACTGACACTAACTTACAGTGGCTGTGTACTCTCTACGAGTGACTGTTACAGATGCTCGCACTGCGTCGCGGAGTCGCCTGTGTGGGCAAGGATTCCAGAATGCAGATCTGGGCTCCGCTTGGGTCACAGGCCTTAGGGCCGCCCGCGGCATTCGTCCCGTATCGGCACCGCACTACGCTGGATCGGACGCCGGATAGATGCTCGAAACCGGCAACAAGGCGTTCCTGGCGGGGTGCGTGGCGCACGACGCCACTGAACGAGTGCTTCTGCTCACCCCTTCTCGGGGGCTTGGCGGCGGGATCGAGCGCTACGCGGGGACTCTTCAGTCGGCGTTCGCCACGCAAGGAATCGAGTGTCGCCGTATTGACCTTCAAGGCTCGGGCGTTGCGGCCCATTCGCGGCTGTTAGGCCAATCCCGTGCCGCGCTGCGGGGGACTCGAGAGTAGTCCGCCTGGTTGTGCTGCACGTGGCCCTTCTGCCGACGGCCTGGCTGGTCGCCAGAGAGCGAGTTGTGTCAGGCGTTTCGGTGCTTTGCCATGGAGCGGACGTATGGTCCACTCGGCGTCCCGTGCGTCGGCGAGCCGAGCACTATTTCCTGCGGAGACCTGGTGTGCGGGTACTTGCCATGAGTAGCTTTACGGCGGGCGCCCTCTGCGGAACCAGCCCGGCGTCCGTCCTGCCGTCGGGCATGTCCAAAGAGTGGTTTGACACGCTTGTCAGAGCCTCCGCCACCGGTCGGGACCGGCGGCCGGGAGTCAACATCGTCACCGCGTTTCGTCTGAACGCGTGGCGGGAGAAGGGACTGCCCGAGCTGATGGGTGCCGTTGCCGCGCTGCGCCGGTCCGATATCCACCTGACCGTCTGCGGCACGGGAGAGGCGCCATCGGAGTTGCATCGGGCGGCGCAGAAACACTCATGGTGTACCTTGCGGCCTGGACTCACCGACTGCGAACTCGCCGGCGAACTGGCGGCGGCGAATCTATTCGTGCTAGCCACCAGGACCAGGGCTGGCCGGCGAGCGTCGGGCGAAGGTTTCGGTGTTTCCCTCTTGGAAGCTCAGGTGGCCGGGATCCCGGTCGTAGGACCCGCATATGGCGGCTCGCCTGACGCGTACATCGACAGAGTCACGGGAGTCGCGCCGCTGGACGAGAGCGTCGCCGCCCTAGCGAAGACCCTCGACAGCCTGCTGAGCGAGCCCCATCGTTTGGAGCGGATGGGCAGGCGCGCCGCCGAGTGGGCTCGTGAATGCTTCGCCCCTGAGCGCTATGCGCAGCTTGTGGTCGCGAAATTCCTCTGACTCCAAATCAGAGCGTGTGCTAGGCAACATGAGCGGCTGTTCGCGTTCATGCTAGTGGTACGCCGATAGCGGCCTCACCCTGTGGCAGTGACGGTCCACAGGATGAGACCGACGGCGGCAAGGAGATCGTCGACCACGGCGTCAGCATCAACACCTGCTTTGCCGTCGGCCCGGATTAGGACGGTCGCAGTGCCCGCCGAGCGGCCTGCCATGATGTCATCCTCGCTGTCACCAACGATGATTGCCGTCTCCAGTTCGAATCCATGCTCACGCGCCGCGCGCCGCAGCATGCCGGAGCCGGGCTTGCGGCAGTCACAGGTGGCTAACGCATGGGGGCAGTGGTAGGCCGCGTCGAGCCAGGCGCCTTCAACTGCCAGGAGCTGCGTGAGGCGGGCGTGGACGGCGTTATAGCGCGCAGCATTCCCTGGTGACCTGGATAACCAGCGTTGGTTGGTAACCAGGACAGTCCGCAGGCGGGCCGCATTGAGCGCGGCCACTGCCTGGGCCGCGCCTGGCAAGAGCACCAGGTCAGCGGGTGAGGTAACGTAATCGCCTTCGGCGGCCTTGACATTAATCGTTCCGTCTCGGTCGAGGAATATGGTGCTTATGCCAGGCTGGAGCGCGGACACGGGTTCAGGACTCTTTCACGAACAGCGCTGCCTCCACCATCTCGCAAATCGTGTGGCCTAAGTGCATACACGCCTCCTGAACCCGGCCGGTGTCGTCGCTGGGAACCCGGATACAGATCTGGGCAACGGTCGCTGCCTTCCCGCCACATGCACCCGTCAGCGCGACTGTGGTGATCCCGGCCCGTCTTGCCGCTTCAAGCCCGCGGACAACGTTGACTGAGTTGCCTGACGTGGTAAGCCCGATCACGAGGTCTCCTGGCCGACCAGCGGCGAGTACCTGGCGGGCGAATACGTCATCGTAGGAGTAGTCGTTGCCGATCGCGGTCATCGCGGCTGTGGCGTCCGGAAGGCTGATTGCGGCTAGCCCGGGACGATCGAAAGCGAACCGGCCCATAAGCTCAGCGGCTAGGTGTCCGGCGTCCTGCGCGGACCCGCCGTTGCCGAAAAAGATCACCTTTCCGCCAGTGCGGAGGCACCTGATCGTCAGTCGCGCGACCTCGACAACTAACACCGAGAACGGGCCTTCCACCATCTGCTGCTTGACAGCGATCGCCTCTGCCAGCCGCGCCCGCGCCAGCTCCGGACTTGGCGTCACCACGTCCGACTCGCTCACACCGGCCATGTCGTTAATCCCTTGGTGTCGAAGGCGATCTCCATGACGTCGGCGCCCGCGAATTCGAGGGCTTCTATTACGCGATGCTTCTTCGTAAAGTCGCAGAACAGCAAGATATAGCCGCCGCCACCGGCTCCAGTGACTTTGCCGCCCAGTGCGCCTTTGCTCAGAGCGAGCTCGTACAGTTCGTCGATGCGCGCGTTTGAAATCAGGGGCGACAAGCGTTTTTTCTGGCTCCACGCCTCGCCAAGCAGGGCGCCGAAGTCCTTTAATTCACCGGTTAGGAGCGCGGCCTTCATAGCGACTGCCAGCTCCTTCTGAGCCCGCAGTCCGGAGAGCGTGTCGTCCGTGGACGCGGTGGCCCGCCGGGTCTGGTCCTCGATCACTCGTGCAGAATCCCGCGTGATGCCGGTGAAGCAGAGCAGCAGACTGAGCTCGAGCTCAAGCATGATCTCATCGCGGATGCGGAGCGGGTTAACGATCACCCGGTCGGTGAACTCGATGAAATTGAAACCGCCAAACGTGGCCGCGTACAGATCCTGAAGACCGCCAGCGATGCCAAGGTCCTGACGCTCGATGGCGTGCGCCAGCTGAGCGGTCTGGTAGTCACCTAATGCCATCTTGTAGTGCCTGGCAAGCAGTCCCGTGAGAGCAACCATCATGGTCGATGATGAGCCAAGCCCTGAGCCTGGCTGGACACTGGAACGCAGAACCAAGTCGTATCCGTCTGTGCCTTCGCTCCCGAACCTCCTCACAGCAGCCTTGATGAGGTCCAGGCTGCCATCGCAGAGGATCTCGTTGTCGAGCGTCATCTGCGCAGTGGTCTTGAAGTCCACCGACTCAATCGTGACGACGCGATCGGTCCGAGGGACAAGGGAGCCGTATGCATAGCGGTCGATGGTCGCACATAGGACGCAGCCACCTTCGAGCGTGGGAAATGGTGGTACATCCGTGCCGCCTCCGGCAAACGAAACTCGAAGCGGTGCTCGGGCTCGGATCGGTGGACGCGTCATTAGGATTCTACTCCGAAAGGTTAGACCACAAATGAGTGGTTCCGGAAGCGATCATGACCGAGGGTACTTGTCGCTTTTAGCATCAGACTCAGCCAAAGAGACTTTGCGCACGGTCGAGCGCGCGCCAGCGTGCAGTCGCCGACCACCTATTCCCGGCCGTCACCTCTGTCGCCTTCCTTGGACGTATCTGGACGTACATCTAAAGCGCGCCTAGTGGATAGAGCAGGAATCACGTCCTGGAGATATATGACAAAGTCTCTCAACATGCGAATATGGGCGTCTCATCGAAAGCGATCTGCTGTTAAGGCTAGATCACTAGCCGGTTCTTAGACAAAATGACCACATTCGTATCCCAGTGCCTGGCCAGCGACGGTTCGCCTGGTCCTGGTCCTGACTCCCCGAGCGATGTGCCTTGACTGCCCCTCCTCGTAATCTAAGTGCCATTGCTTATAAGTGGACTTATCCGCGATAGCATCGTTCGTGAGATCGCCAGTATATTCGTAAATTCCTCTGGTAGTTCATGTACTGATCTCAGCGCCAGATGAACTCTGCCCGTTACACGATTGCGCATTGCGCGAATCTCGAAGAGGCAGTATCCGCATTCCTTGAGGTGCTCGAAAGGGCTCTCGGACGCGCTGTCCAGCAAGTGTGGCGCGTATTCAAAAATTACTGAGGGAGAATGCTCATCGATCACTCGTGATGCACCTCTGATAACAGGCATCTCGTAACCTTCAACGTCGATCTTCATTAGATTCACAGGAGAGTCAGCTATATCGTCGATGGCTACCGTGTCAACCATTACGCTTGACCCTGTCAAAGTCGAATGAGGGATTACACTCCCACTAAGTTTCCTCGTGTCCAGGTCACCGGGCCGATGCAGGACCACGCTGTCCCCACTCCGATCGGAGGCAGCAGCCTGAATTAACCTTAGATTTCCCAAACAGTTCAGGGCGATGTTCTTGCGAGTTCGGTTCGCCAGCTCTTCGTCGGCTTCAATAGCGATTACGTTCCCCCTTGTGCCGACCAATTTGGCGAGGCGGATTGCGTGAATCCCAACATTTGCGCCCACGTCTATACAATTATCGCCTGGCCGGACTAGGTATTCAAACAGCTCAGCGATATGACCCTCAAAGGCGCCGAAGACCCACACATACCACTCTAGGAAGCTGGATAGGTCGACTTCGAAGTCATCGCCGAACCTGTTCGTCGATCGTTTAATTGATTTCCCAGGTTGACAGGTTAACTTGTCATATGACCTATTTAGTAGCCTAGCGAAGCCGCGAAGTGCTACGCGTTGGCCAAGAGCGGGCGCTAGGGGGGCCGTGGCGAGGCGCATGCCTCGTACGGTACTCGCCCTAGACTCAATCCACCGCGTAAATGCGGATGATCGTTTCCGGAGCTTGCTGAAATATGGTCCTGATCTTGACCGAGGCTAACTGGTTAGGCCGGATGTGCGGTGAGCTCCAGACGGATTCGTAGAGTCTCATCCATTCCTGCTTGTGGCGCCAGCTTTCGGGGCAAACGCAGGTAATGCGGCCGCAGGCGATGCGGTAAGCGATCGCGTATCCAGCCCACCCAAGCCAGTGTACTCAGTGAGAGATTTCGTATTCACCCACGAGGCTGTTCGGTGTGGCGAGCCCGAAGCTTGGGTCACTGATGCTGAGCGGCCAGGAGCGGCAGGTCCTGCAGGGATGGGTGCGGCGGCGCAAGACGTCGCTGGCGCTGCGCTCGCGGATCGCGCTGGCCTGCGCCAACAGTGGTGGCCCGGTCGCGGCGGTGGCCACTGGCCTGGGGTGTCGCGGGATACGGTGCGCAAATGGCCGTCGCGGTTCCTGGCGGTCCGGCTGGAGGCAACATGCCGTGGATGATTGCAGCATGATTGCTGACGTTTCGTCACCATCTGAGTCTTGGTTGGCGGCCGTTCTTCTAGCTTTAGCCGCCACAGCGTACAGTCTCAAGCTAAGCTGTACACGTGCCAATCACGGATACAACGTTTGCGATGAAAGGTGTACCAGGTCTTTCTCAGCCTGTGGCGTTCGGCTCGAGCTATCTCGGCGCCTCGCATGTCGCGTTTCTGGCCAGAGTTGGCTTTGACATTCTTGGCCTTGGCACCACCGCCCGGCGGATCAGTTACTGACATGGAAGTGCATGACTTGAAGGCTGATGTCCGCAAGTTTTGGGACGCGGGGTCGTGTGGCGAGGTGTACGCGGAGGGGCTCACCATTGAGGAGCGTTTCCGCAGGCACGCGGAGGCGCGTTACCGCCTTGAGCCCTACATCCGAGGCTTCGCCCGGTTTGAAGAGGGCACAGGCCGGGATGTCCTTGAGATCGGCGTCGGCATGGGTGCCGATCATTTGGAGTGGGCAAAGAGCGGACCGAGCCGCCTGGCCGGCGTTGACCTCACCCCTCGTGCCGTGGCCTGGACCACTCAACGGCTCGCCACCTACGGGTTCGCGTCCGAGGTAAAGGAGGCGGATGCCGAGCGCCTTCCCTTCCCTGACGACTCGTTCGGCATAGTCTACTCTTGGGGTGTACTTCACCATGTTCCTGATACGCCTCGGGCTTTCCGTGAGGCCTACCGTGTACTTCGACCGGGTGGGACAATCCGCGCGATGATTTACCACCGTCCATCCATCGTCGGGCTGATGCTTTGGGCCCGCTACGGGCTCGCCACAGGGCACCCGGCCCGTAGCCTTACCGATATCTACGCCCGCCACCTGGAGTCCAACGGAACCAAGGGTTACACTGTTGCTGAGGCCCGGCGTCTGGTTACACCATTCGGCGCCAGCGAGATTCGCAGTGCGGTTAGCTTCGGCGACCTGCTTCAGGGCGAGGTAGGCCAGCAGCACTCCAGCCGTGGACTCACGATCGCCAAGCGGCTCTGGCCTCGACCGCTGATCCGCCGGTTGTCGGCGCTCGGGTTGTACCTCCTGATCGAGGCCAAGAAATAGTGCCCAGATTGTGCGTCTCTAATACGGCCGCGGTGGCGCCGTGAGCGCGGCGAGCCAGGTCGGCCGCGTAAACATTCATCCCGCTTGCGCTGGGTGACGCTCGCTGGTTGTGATCAGGTGGGCGCCGGAAGCGGAGGCCGCCACGGCGCCCCGGTCATGGCGCTGCGCAGGACGTCCATGACGTTTTGGCCGTGCTTGCGGGCGGTGTCGATGTAGCTGCGGATGTCGAGGCGGTCCTGGGTGGTGTCCTCGCTGGTGAGCCGCCCGGAGATCTTCTGCTGGGTCTTGGCGGGGCGGACGGCGCGCTCGCTGATGTTATTCGATCCCGCTGTCGACTACGCGTGATGCGGGTGCTGAGAAGCATCGGGTCCGTCAACTTAACGGACGGACGGGCCGGCTTCACCCTGCTGCGCCACCGCATCCTCCTCGGATTACGTCACATACTGTCACCACCGAAAGTGCGACAGAGCCGTTAAAATTACAGTCCCGCGCCAGATCGTTGGTCGGCCAGATCCTGGTGTCGCGGGTGAACCGCAGGACGTCATCTTGGTGGCTGGAGCAGAATTCCAGCAGGTCCCGGCCGGGGTGCTGGGCGGTGGAGGATTTGGGGCCGGAGACGCGGGGCACGTCAGAGAGCCCGGCCAGCACGGCGTGGCGGAACTCGTGGATGAGCGGGCCGGCAATGTGCGGGGGGATTTCGGCTGGCCGTCGTCACGGGCAGCGCGCCAGGCGCAGATCAGGGCGCGCAGCGCTCGCTGCGCTTGCACCGGCCAGATGGCGTTCGGGTAGCACTCGGCCGCGTCCTCATAGTCCCTGATCAAGTGGGCCAGACAGGCCTGATTTCCGGCAATGTGCTCCCAGCCGTGGTGGAAGTAGTTCGCATACCGGTCAGAGACCACGATGCCGGTGAACGCGGGCAGGACCCCGAACTCGCGGAAGGATTCCAGGGTGCGCCGTCCCAGGAAGAACACCGAATGCCGCTCGGTGACGGCGGCCAGCACGTACTTCTTGGTCCCGGCGGGCCCGCACCGCAGCGTGGTCTCATCGAATCCGGCCACATGGGCGGCGGTGATCAGCGTCTTGATCAGTTTGACCACATCCGCGATCACGGCGGCTGCCCTGGCCAGGCAGGAGTGGACGAAGCCCACCGAGACCCGGGCGCCGGTGACGTCGGCGATCAGCTGGACGCATCGCCCGGCGGGCACGTGCTGGAACACCGTGAGATACACCGCCAGGGCGCGGGTCGGGCCGGTGCTCACCGCCGATCCGCCTGCCCCTTCCGGGCAGGCCGCCGCATGCAACTCGCCGCACCGGCAGCGGGCCTGGTGAAGGTCATGCTGGACGCGGCGTGCTGTCATCAGCGGCACCTCCAGCTGCTGGAACGACCGGACGACACCCAGGTCCGCCGCGCCGGCCAGGTCCGCCCCGCACCCGCACGCGCCAGCAGGGCGGTGATCGATCACCTCATCGGGTTCCGCCCACGCCATCGACGCGCCCGGCGCCCCCGGTTGCTTCCCGCGTCCGCGCTTGCTGCCCCCGCCGCGCCGCTCCCGCTTGGGCGGCACCCTTCCCGGCAGGTCATCGGCCGACGGCGGCATCGAGCAGTTGCCGCTGTTACGGCCCAGCCGGCGCCTCAGCTCCGCGACCTCGGCCCGTAGCTCCCCGACCGACCGCGCTAGCTCACCGATCAGCTCATCCCGCGCCGCGCATGAGTCGCACCCAGCAGCAGGCGGCGGCAGGCCGGTCACAGGCCACCATGATCAGGACATCCAGCAGTGATCAAGCCGACACGCTGAGCCGATTCCAGAAGATCCCCGCACCGACGCCGGCGGACCGTGGAACCGGCCCAGTGGCGGGAGACACCAGCCTGGCCGGCGGGGCTGATACGAATAGGGCATGACTGCCCGGCTGCTGCTCGTTCATAGCCCGCTGGTCGGGTGCGCAACCTGGGATCTGGTCGCGGCTGACCTGGCCGGGCGTGGCTACCAGGTGGGCATCCCCGACCTTACCGGCACTATTACCGCAGGGCCGCCGTATTGCCTGCGCCAGGCCCAGGTGATAACCCGCAGCGCATCCGGCCGGCCCGCGATCCTCATCGGTCATAGCGGGGCCGGGCCGCTGCTGGCCGCGGCGGGCGCCATCATCGGTCAGGTCCGGGGTTACATCTTCGTCGACGCTGGCCTGCCGACGCCGGGGCAGACCTGGATGGAAACCGTGCCGGCCGATCTGGCGGCCCAACTGCGGGAGATGGCTGATGCCCGGGGCTGGCTGCCGCCCTGGCCGCAATGGTGGGGCGATGAGGCCCTGGCCGAGCTCATTCCCGATCCAGATACCCGCCAGCACTTCGCGGCTGGCTGCCCCCGGCTGCCGCTGGCCATGTTCGAGGAAATCCACCCGCCCGCCCCGCAGTGGCCCGATGCCCCCGCCGGTTACCTGCAGCTGAGCGAGGCATACCAGGACCAGGCGGCCAACGCGCGGGAACTTGGCTGGCCCGTGACAGAACAGATGAGCCACCACCTCGCGCTGCTGACACAGCCCGGCCAGGTCGCCGAATCGCTGCGCGGACTGATCGGCCAGCTTCGCCAGTAGCGGGCTACCCGAAGTAAAAGCCAGGGTATAAGCGCAGGCACCACGAAACGGACCTGGCCGCCAGTCACCCAGAGCCAGCAAAGGACTCAGCGCAGCGACCAGGGAGCCCGTCCGCTCACTGGTAATGAGCGCCATGCCATCTTCGTGACCGCCAGCAGGGGGAAACCCGATAGCCACCCACACTCGAAGCCGTCACGCAGAGCGCGCGACGTGAATACTTACGTCGGCCGCCTAGCGAGCCTTGGTCGCTAACGACGCTCGCTAGGGGACGGAGTTCTTCGAAGATCTGTTGGCTGCGCGAGTGACTTCCACGCTTGAAGCCGATCTGCCCCAGTCGATTCTGGACACCGATAAATCGTCCGAGCCAATACCAGCAGACGCCTACCGGGATCATCTCGAAGGCTGCAAGGCGTCAGCAGTTGGGCAAGCTGGTGCAAGCGGAGATCGATCGAAGGACTGGCGTTCAATCCTGCTCTGCCGGATGCATTGCAGAATGGCAACTGGCTGATACCGCGCCATGCTGCTCAAGGATGGAAGTGGCCAGTGCGAAGTACCGCCCCTGGCGGAAGCCCCTGCTGCCCGGTGTCAGTCCTGGTGCCACATGTTGGGCTGGGGCAGCAAAGCCACGCTTTGCCCGCCACGCCACCTGTGGCGAGACGACGCGTGCCACGAGTTCCTTGGGAAGCCACTTTGCGCGCTGTCTTCGTATGAGTACGGAGTCGGGGAGCGTCAGTGACCAGCGCACCAGCTCGAGATCCAGCCAGGGAACCCGAACTTCGACGCCGTGTTCCATCGATGCCCGGTCGTTGTAGGCGAGGCCGAGACCGGGCAGGTATACCGCCAAGTCCAGCGCCATCGCCTTACGGAGGAAAGACGCGCCTGCCGGCAGCACGTCGAACACGGCGCGGTGTCGCTGCCAGACGGTATCGTTGCTCACCTCCGCCTCGCTGCAGCCAAGCACCCTTGCCCGGTCAACCGCAGTACTGTAGGTACACAGTTGCATGTACGCAGAGAAGGGGTCACGCTCCGATGCTGCACGGGCGATCCTCGTCATATACTCGGTACGGAGCCCTCTGCCGCGGCGTGAGATCGCCTGTTCCGTCGCCTTGCCCACTACGCCGAGGCGGAGCTGCCGCAGGAACGGGGCAACGCGGTGGCGCGCATAGCCTGCGAACAGCTCGTCGCCGCCCTGGCCGGACAAGAGCACCTTAAAACCGTCGCCTGACGCACAGTGCGAGATGGTCCGGGCGAGATCGTGCGCCGGGTCGGCAAATAGGTCGCCAGCGCGGGGCAGGCCATCAGAAGCTTGCTCCCCCGCCACATACGTCACCGGCGTGTCGAGTAGGTCGCTTAGGGCCCGCACCGTCGCCGCATCCTCCGACAGCCGCTCGTCGCCGGTGGTTCCGGCCCATTCGATCGTATAGGCGCGCTCAACACCCCCACCTGCAGCCCACCAGATGAGGCTGCTGTCCACGCCGCCGGATGCCATGAGTGCGATCGGGACGTCGCTAAGCAGTTGGCGATGCACCGCATCAACGAACCGGCAGTGCAATTCCTCTACCGCGTGCTCAGGGCGAATTGCTGGTGGCGATTCGATGGGATGCAGTGGCTTGCAATAGCGCGAGACTGTCGAGCCGCCCAGCGTCCACCGGAGCACAGTTCCCGGTTCGATGCTGCGCACTCCAGAATATGGGGTACGCGGATCTGGAATCCAGAGAAACGACAGGAACTGCGCTAAGGCGACCAGATCGGCGCTGCCAGTCGGAGCCCCCATGGCGAGCAGCGCACGCAGCTCGGAGGCGAACCACAACTTACCACCGGCCTCAGCGCAAACGAGGGGCTTCACGCCAAGCGGATCACGCGCCAGGAACAGTTCTCCAGTCACTGAGTCAAGTACGGCTACGGCGAAGATACCGTTGAGGCGCGCGAGGGTGGAAGGTCCTTCCGTTTCCCACATATGGAGAATGACCTCACCGTCCATTGATGAGCGGAATCGGTGACCGGCGCGCTCGCATTCGCGCCGGAGCGCGGGGGAGTTGTAAATCTCGCCATTGAACACCATCGTGAACCGGCCGTCTTCGTTGCTCATCGGCTGATGGCCGGCGTTGGACAGGTCGACGATCGCCAGCCGCGCGAACGCGAAATCGGCGACTACGTTACCTGTCGTGCAGTGCTCAGTACGCTGTGCGTCAGGGCCGCGATGCCGGAGCGCGTCCAGCACGTTGTCGCCAAGGGCCTCAACCGCCCGACCTCCAACGTGTCCCGCGAAGCCACACATTTCCATGCCCCCCATCACCGGTATGCCGACGCTACTCTAGGTATCCCCATGATCACATCCAGTCTTCTACGAACTCATGAACATTAGCGGGACCCGACGGCGACGGGGCAACTTGGCCGGGAATCACACTGCAGGTCAGAGTTCCTTTTCGGGGCTCCATGATCCTCTGGACCGCCAGGTCGCAGCTAGCGCTCGCCCGGAGGCAGCGAAGGTGCCTTCATCGCGAGCGGCACAGCACGTCCGGTGTTGGCGGCGTGGCGGTTCCCCGCCAATGCCCGACGCGGTACGAGGGGGACTGTCAAATTTCCGGTTACCTGCGGTGACGTCTCGGTGACGCGTAGCATCTCCGCATGACTGCGGACCGCGTGTTAACCAGGGGACTGACCGCAGCCGTCCTGGCCGTCGGCGCCATCATCCTCGCCGCGGTGGCGCTATCCGCCCCGATTCCCGGCGCGGCGGCGGCATGGGGTGCCGTGGCGCTCGCCGCCTGGTGCGCCGCACTCCTGGTGACATGCAGCGCGGTAGCGGGCCGCGAAGGCCTGGGCCTCGCGCAGTGGAAGCTCGGCTCGTGGTTTCTGCTGTGGTACGCGGTCGCTGACGGGCTTGCCAGCGCCGCGCCCCGCGACGGCCTCGCCGCAATGATCACGCCATCCAGCGTCGTCCGTGCCGAGTGGCTCACCGCCGCGGCCGTGACTGCCTGGGCCGCCGCGTACGCCGCCGGTCTGCGCAAACTGCCGGCGGCTGCAGGGGCGCGGTTCCTGCGGCACCTCGCCTGCCGACGGCCCGGTACTGTCCGCGGGCCGCTCACCCCGTGGCTGCTGTACGCTGCGGGAACCGTCGCCCGCTTCGCCGGCTACGCGCTGACCGGGCACCTCGGCTACATCGGCAACCCGGCCGTCGGCACCGTCGGCTGGTACCAGCAGCCGCTCGCGGACGCCGCCATGGCCTGCCCGCTCGCCGTCCTCGTGGCGGCACTGCGGGCATTCCGCCAGCGGGCACCCAAGGCGAAGGCCGCGCTCGCCGTCCTACTCCCCGCCGAGGTCGCGGCGTCCGCGTTCATGGGCGGCAAGGAACAGGTCCTTACCGCGCTCGCCGCCGCGGCCATCGGCGCCGCCTCGGCCGGGCGCAGGGTTCCGGTGAAACTCGTCCTTCCCGCGGCGGCGTTCTTCCTGCTGATCGTCATCCCGTTCACCGCCGCCTACCGCGGCGCGCTGCGCGGCGGCCCCGCCGACCTCAGCGCCGGGCAGGCCGCCGCGGCCGCGCCCGCCTTCGGGCGCTCCGCGGTCGCCGCTGCGTCCCCGGACATCCTCCCGGAGTCCGCCGCTTACCTCGGGCAGCGCCTCCAGGACATTGACGGCGCCGCGATCATCGTCCAGGAAACCCCGGCCCAGGTGCCATACGCTTTTGCCGCGCAGCTTCCCCTGGGCCTCGCCGGGGAGGTGATCCCCCGCGCGTTGTGGCCCGGCAAGCCGGTCACAGACCCCTTCCAGGTCACGCAGGACTACTACGGCAGCAGCTTGGCGACCGCCTCGGCCGTAACACCGCAGGGTGACCTGTGGCGGTACGGCGGCTGGGTGCCGGTCATCGCGGGCATGGCCTTCCTCGGGTGCCTGATGCGCGCCGCCGATGATGTGCTGGACGTGCGCGCGTACCCGCAGGCCGCGCTGCTGCTCCTGCTGCTGTGGCCGTTGCTGGGCGTCCCCGAGCGCGGCTTCACGACCATGCTGGCGACGCTGCCCGGCCTCATCGTCACCTGGCTCGCGGTCACGGCCGCGGTGTTCCGCAATCCGGCGGGGGCAGCGGCAGTATCACCGCGCGCGTTCAGCGCCGCCGACCCGCCTACCAGCGTGACCTGCTCCGTGGGCGCGGAGGCAAACGGCGGAGCGGCGGTCACCGGCACCAGCGCCACCGCCGACAATCCGGGAAGCAAGGGAAATGGCACCACATTCGGTGCTTACTGCTGAGCACGGCACGGCAACGTGGGCCGGCCGACATCATGTCCGGCGGCACCGCGGGTGTCGGCAGATCGGAACCAGTCCCGGCGGCACCAGGAGGTCATCGCCTCCCCGGTCGTCGGCCCGGCGTGTTGTGAGGCATACGCTTCATAGAGGCGGTTCCTGAATGTGCGCGATCCGGCTACTGTCGTCATCCCGCGGATGCCACTCGCCATCGTGAGGTCACGTCGGTGATCATAGGGGCATGGGCCAGCTTGTCACCCCGGCACCTGCACGAGGAATTCCTCAAGTTTCCTCAAGAAGGCCGCGAAGGCCCACTACTGGGTGCGACTGAACATCGCTTCGACAAGTATTCCACCTATAAACACCCGACGTGCAGGACCTGGCTGACCAGTTAACCTCCAGGATCATGCTGCACTTCACGCCGACCTCCGGGTCCCTCGCGACCCGGCTGGTCCGTTCACCTGTGGCCTAGCATCCGACAGGGTACAGCTGGGGGAACCACCGCTTTCAACTTCTACGAAAGCCGGGGAAACCTCCAGGCCATCGTCTAGTCTTGAAAGCTATGAGTACCTTGCAAAATACCCCGATCCGATTGGCAGGTCCGCGTTCGCTACTTCTTCTCGGAGATACGCTAGTCCTAGACCGTTGGAGATGGCTTAAATCCCGTCTTCCATCTGCGCCCGCATCGCTCGTTGACGTCGGATGCGGGAACGGTTGGCTTGCTATCAATTGTGCTAGTTTGGGCCACCATGCCCTTGGACTCGGATGGGATGGGCCTGATATCAAAAAGGCAAAGAAGCGAGCCGCAGCATTTGGTTACGATATACGTTTCGAAGTGCAGGATATTCGTATGCTGTCAACCAGGTATGACTTGAAGGAGCGTTTTGACGTCGCGACGTGCTTCGAGGCCATCGAACACGTTATAGATGATGCGGCGGTCATGCGATCCTTGGCAAGCATGCTTCGACCTGGCGGTCGGCTTGTTCTCACTACACCGAACCAAGAATACATTCCAATGGATTCTGGTGACGCTGGACCATTTAGTGTGGTCGAAGACGGACAACATGTACGCAAAGGCTATACACCTGAGAGACTCAGCTATCTTACTGAACAGGCGGACCTCGAGGTGACAGAAATTGGATTCTGTTCTGGCTGGTCAAGCCAAAAAGTAACCACTCTCTTGCGTGGTCTGACTCGTCGAATTGGTTATGGGCCAGCTTGGGCTCTTACGCTTCCCCTTCGCGTAGTTCCTCCACTATTGGATAATCAGGATCAGGCATATCCGCCGTACTCGATCTGTATGGTGGCGACAAAGGTTTAGTTTCGATCCAGTTGCGCTGTTATGTGCTGACCCCTGTAGTGACAGGTGGCGAAACTGGGGCAAGCTGACCCTGGGAGGCGCCCGGGAAGGGGGAGTGGCATCAAGATGGACTTGGTGGCGTCGTCCATCGCAACCAAGTCCGTCCGGGCAATAATCGAGGCACTGATCTACGGGCCGCCGCCCGAAGGTGCTGGTCGGCTCTGACCAAGCCATAATGCAGTGGAAGATCCCGGACCTGACCTGGCTCCGGAAGGCGATTCGGCGACCAGATCCGCCACCGTTTGTCTCGGCCATCGGAACCCTCGAGCAGGCTCGGCGTCTTGCCTGGCGACTAGGGCCAGCAGCGCCAGCGCGGAGGCGGCCCGCTTGTCAAGGTTACGCTTTTCCCAGTGCGGCCACCATCGCGCTCGCGGGGCTGACCGGCGCCTCCTCAGCGCCGGATCGTCCTAGACGATTCTCGACTTGCCAGGCGGGCGTAGTCATGCCCGGTACACACCATGGCGGCCTGCTCAACCGCGCCGACACCACCAGCGTCACCTTGCAGATCACCGACACCAGCTGAATGACGGTGTCAGGCTAGCCACCCATCAGCCACGACCGTGGAGGCCACCGCCCGCCGGCCAGCACACCGGTCTGCCGACCAAGTGGTCAAACCTGACTGGAAGAACGCCAGCCTTCTCGGCCGTCAATCTCTGCATGTCGAGAAAGATGCCGTATAGAAGGCGCTGACGGGGAAGATCGTTACAGCCAGGGCGCCATCGAGCTAGATGTCGAGACATTGTTGTCAAAGGTCCGAGTCGTTTCGCCAGTGCCGACAAAGGGACAGAATCCCGACCGTGGGGAAGAGTCTGGCCGCGCCGCTGGTTGCGAGCGGGGCTATGTTGTCGAAACTTATCAGTAACTGAGCGCAGTCACATATGCTCTCTGTGTGATGGTGCATCTACGACTTGCGGCGCCAGGGGCCGGCCACCTTGGCGTGTCGCACGTCGCTTGCACGGCCGAGTTCGGCTTTGACGTCTCGCTTGTTAGCACCGATGCTGCCGGAACGGCATCCTATATGCAAGCGACCTCCGTTCCATGAGCCACGCTCGTTCAATCGAGTCGGTCGTCGGCTTGAAATACGGGGATTGATGTGTGTTGCACAGACGGGCGCGTCACATGACGAGGAGATGAATGAGCGCAACGCGGGTGAGCGGGGCAGTTCGTCCGGTGACGCAACCGCGAAGGACACCAGATCGGGCACTCAGGAGTACGTTTACCGCGAACATAGCCCTGGCAGTCTTGGCGGCCGCAACGGGAGTTATTTCCGCTCGGCTCCTGCACCCTGCGGGCGAAGGCGAGTTGGCGGCGATCCAGACCTGGCCGCTTCTCCTGGGAGCGCTGACCATGCTTGGTCTCGACACGGCGCTCGTCTACTTCATCGCGCGCCAGCCTGAGAGAGGCAGACAGCTTACGTCAACAGCCGTCCTCATCGGTCTCCTGTCTTCTTTGCTCGTGGGTGCCGTGGCATGGTTCGCATTGCCACTTGCTCTCCGTGCGCAACCGCCGCAAGTAGTATCGGCAGCGCGTGTGTTCCTTTTGATCGGAGGGATTTACGCGGTGGTTGGCATTCCCCACGGATCATTGCGAGGTGCCCAGTCGTTCACCGCGTGGAACCTCTTTCGTATTGCTCCCGGCCTTGCATGGCTGTGCATGCTTCTTACTTCCGGGCTCCTAGGACACCCCAACGCTATCCCACTTTCCCGATGGTTCCTAATGGGGAATCTCGTCTGTGGTCTTCCCTTCCTCGTTGTCGTCAATCGGAAACTACAGGGGCCGTTGAAGCCTGACGCTAGGTTCGCGCCTGAAATGCTGCGATACGGTCTTCCCTCAGCGATAACGTCGATTCCGCTGACAATAAACCTTCGATTGGATCAGCTGCTAATCATTGCATTTCTTCCATCTCGGTTACTGGGTCTTTACGTTGTGGCGGTATCTTGGAGTGCTGGGGTCGCGCCGTTGCTGCAAGCCCTGGGGGTTGTCTTGTTCCCCCACGTGTCGGCTGAACGGGATACGGGCCGTCAGGGGCACTTGCTAGCCATGGCGTTGCAGAGCGGGGCGCTCCTCGCAGCGGCGACGTCGGTGCCGTTCATGCTGCTCGCGCCATTCGCCCTGCCGTTGGTCTTCGGCTCAAGCTTCGCTCCGTCTATCCCTTGCGCACTCGTGCTGGTCCCGGCTGGTGCCATCCTTGCATGGGCAAGAATCGCTGAGGCGGGATTGCAAGGCCTCGGACGTCCGACCATCGTCCTGATCGCCGAAGCGGTGGCAGCCGGGGTCACTCTCGCAGCATTGCCGGTACTTCTCCACGCTTATGGCATCTTTGGTGCCGCTGTAGCCTCCCTGCTCGGCTATTCAACGATTGCGGTATTTACTCTCGTCACCATTAGACGCTCGACCCACCAGCGAGTCCGCTCGCTAGTGATACCAACCTGGCCGGTCACGAAATCGCTATTTGCCCGGAGCGTCTCCCTTCTTCCGGGACGCCACCGTTCTCCGGGTCGCCATCGCTGTCCGAGAGGTCCGCATCATTTTTCAGGTCGGCACAGTCTGCGAGGTTTGGGTTGAGTGAAGATCTGAGGGTCACAGTCCTCAGCCCGTACCCGTTCCATATGGTGGATCAGGCTCGTCAGCTGCACCAGGCAAGGGTTCTCGAGCGCATGGTCACGGCCGTTCCGCGCAGTCGCGTCGGCCTGCCCAGAGAACTGGTAAGAACCCGGCTCCGCTGGAGTGGCTTCCGGCGGATGCTCCGTCATGCAGTGCCGTGTGCCGACCCGATGCTCAGCCGAGAGGTAATCCGCGATTTCGATCAGTGGGCCGCTTCCCACCTCGGTGAGCCCTCGGTGGTTAATGGTCTATCGGGGTTCGCTACGGGGACTCTCTCTCGAGCAGCAGCTCGCGGTGTTACCGTCTTCTGCGATCGTGGCTCGTGGCACATACTTGAACAGCAGCGTGTCTTGGACGAGGAAGCGGACCGGATAGGTGCTCCTCGAGCGCATTTCGATTCGTTTATCGTCGAAAGAGAGCTGCGCGAGTATCAGCTGGCTAACCGAATTCTGGTTCCGTCTGAGCAAGCTAGACAGTCGTTCATCCGCCGGGGCGTCGACGCGGGACATCTGATGAAGGTCCCCTACGGTGTCGATATCTCAGCGTTCTCGCTGCCTAACGAAGGGCGATGCCGCGGTGCTGTTGTTTCGGTCGCTTCGATTGGTCTTCGGAAGGGCCATCACCATCTGATCCAGGCGTTCCGCATGTTGAACACGCGGAATGCCAGCCTTACGCTGGTCGGGCCCGTCACCCCGGGGTGGGACAAGCGCCTTCACTTGGATCAGGCCGGGGTGCGAACGACGGGCCCGGTCGGCCGCGGTCGCGTAATCGAAGAACTCCAACGGGCGTCAGTCTTCGTACTTGCATCAATTGAAGAAGGCCTAGCGCTGGTCATCGCTCAAGCGATGGCGTGTGGCCTGCCGATCATTGCGACGGAGGCCACTGGGATCCGAGAGCTCATTACTGACGGGGTGGAAGGAATCGCGGTGCCGACCCCCCCGGATGCTCAGGCTCTAGCCGAAGCGATGGACTGCTTGTTGTCGGATACCGATAGAGCCGAAGCGATGGGCATGGCCGCCCGGCGCAAAGTCGAGTCGTTCGGAGGATGGGACCGTTATGGTCGCCAACTGGTGGCAGCTCTCCGCGAAGGGCGGTCTGGACCGTCATGAGTCGCGCACAGTCGAGGATCGTGATAGTCTACGTCTATTTAGTAGCAAGTTCAGTTTTTGCCAACTGGCCGGCCGGTCATCAGTCGAAGCGCCCAAATTCTTCCTATACGAGTACTGCCTCGCCAAAGCGTTCGATCAGAGGTTCGGGGCCATCGGCATGTCCCAGTAGCTGCTATATTTGTTATTTCCGAGGCTCATCCGACGAGACGCAAGTTAGATGCTACGCAAAAGGTGAAATCGGTGTGTTTGCCGATGCTACTGCAGAATGTCCACTGAGTGCCGTAGCCGACTGCCGAGATGCAGCGCGGCAACTCTTGGTAGAGAACGAAATCGCTGTAACGGCCTACATTATCGGAACGGCGGTCGTCGCCGTGAGTTATCAATGAAGCGCATGGCTCGAATAGTTGTCGTCGGGAGATGGGAGAAAGCCGGGTTACGCGATTCCCTAGTCAACGCCTTTAGGCATTCTGGATGCGCCATAGATGTACTCGATTTGGGCCCGTGGAGTCCAGCCTGGCTTGCATCAGCCGCGATTAGACAACCGATACTCGCTGTCGGATTCCGCCGCGAGTTCCGCCGACGAGCCGACGTCTTGGCAGAGAATGGACCCACTGACTTCGTCTTGGTCTTCAAGGGTACACTGCTCAACGCGCGTTCGATAGACTACCTCCGTTCTCGATTCGACAGTCCGGTCGTGTGCTGGAATCCCGATAGCCCGTTCGATTTTGCAATCTCGAATTGCGGAGCAGGGATTCCTCAAACGATCGGAGCCTACGACGCGTATATCACATGGGCCGATGATGTGGCGGAGCGTCTGAGCGCATTTGCCTCCCGAGTGTTTGTGATTCCTTTCGCTTGGGACCCCGAGATCATGCGACCAACACCAGGCCATGGAGTGGCTGCGGGCCGTATTGTTTTCATCGGCACTGGAACTAGGGAGCGGAGCGCTTTGCTGCAAAGGCTGACGCACCTGCGCCCTATGGCCTTTGGCGCTTGTTGGCCAAAGATTGAGGGAGTTGACATTCGGCCCCCTGTCCGTGGATTGGAATTCTGTAAAATCGTGGGTGAAGCCAAATGGAATCTTAATCTGCTGCGTCCTCAGAATGCACTGTCACACAATATGCGGACCTTCGAATTGGTCGGCGCCGGAGGAACCCAGGTGGCTCCGCAGACGGACGACTACCGAAAATTTCTTGGCGATGACAGCCGAACGGTCCTCTTCCACGGCATGGAGGAACTCGATTCCATCCTCCGGTCGGATCCAGATGAACGAGCTCCTCGGCTGCCAGCCTTGCTTGATGGTCACACCTATACCGATCGGGCGCGCCAATTCTTGGCCGACCTCACGGGTTTGTAATGTGCTCCCAAATCTGATCACCCACTAAGCGCTGTCTGCCAAAGGTCACGATAAGGGCAACATCGGCGATAGAGCGGTATTTACGTGATCTGTCTGACTCGGACAGTGCAGCCGATCAAGGTGTTTGCAGAATGCGCAAGCACTGGTATCTTACGCAAACGGCCAGGCGCGGATGAGCTCGGCCCACGGCGGGTCGGTCTGATAACATGGGGCCTCATGGAAACCGCGCGCTGGGAGGAAGCCCAGAAGAACGAATTGACCATTTGGCAACATACCGTGAATGATGTTGCTGACGTTTTTGCCGAGATTGCGGAGGCTGCCACCCTGGTCCGCTTTGGCAAGAAACACGGCCTAGCGGCCGACGCAGCTGTCGTGGAGCTGGGTATCGGACCTATGGGGGTTGGATGGGCGGCGTTTGCCTCAGCTACGAGGGCCATAGGCGTTGACCCTTTGCCACGGCTCACGATTGCTACGGGTGATGACAGTGTTGACCGATTCGTCGTCGATATCCAGCGGCGGACCGAGTTCCTTCAGGCTGATGCGACCCAGCGGCTCCCGCTCGATGACGGTAGTTTCGATTTGATCGTTTGCGACAATGTCGTTGATCATACCCAGGATCCTAAGGCGATCTTGGCCGAAGGCCGACGCATTATTCGATCCGATGGCCGTTTGCTCTTCGGTGTGAACGTGTTCTCAACCGTTGGACGTCTGAAGTGGCGCCAAGTGACCTGCCGCCTGCATCCTCGGAGCGCCAATGTCCTGTGCCACCCGCACTCGTTCGTTGAGAGCGACCTTGGCGGGCTCCTATCGAGTGCCGGCTGGGAGATACTCGTGAGGGATGATCACCCAGGTGCCCGGCAGCGTCTCACGGGGCGTGCCTACCGTGTCCGGGTGGTTGCACGACCCATCTGACTGTAATTCTTAACTTAACGGTCGATGCGGAGTACTGATCATGGGCGTAGGCCGTGTCGGCTACGCATCGTCTAATGTCACCTGCCTGCAGGTAGCTAAAGGCGGTTGCACCTGATCAGCGAGCTGCATGTTGGCATGTCGGTGATGGCCATGCTCATCACCGCGAGCTGGAAGCTAGGGGTGTGTTGACTGTGAAGCACGTGGAGACCATCGCCGTGGCGGACCGGAACACGCAGCTCAAGCGCGGACTGTGACACCACTCCTCCAGGTCGCTGGAGCCGCCGTTGGACTGCCTGTTCGCCAGGAGCAGAAGGCGGTCGTGAAGAGTGAAGGCGGTCGGCGTCAAGGAACCAACTCAGCGTGTCGGAGAGGACGTTAGGGCTATCCGACGGCCCAAACGAGACCGTCGAGCGCACGCACGCGGAGTGCAGCAGGTGCAGGCGGGGCCTGGCCAGTACTACAGTCCCGTTTCGTGACCTGATCATGGCTCACGCTGGGGAGGCCCGGAGCCGGGTCTGGTAGTGGTGGTAGCGGGCGCGGGCCTGGTGCCGGCGCCGCCATCTGGGCCAGGCGTAGCCGAGTTGGCGGGCGGCATGGCTGATGGGCGCGGTGGCCCAGGTGCAGCAGGCGGCGGGCCTCGGGCACGCTGACCTTGACCATGCCGGGGTCTTCGGGTGGGGGCTCGTCCGCGCTGGCGGGAAGGATCCCGGTGTTGGCCCAGCCGGCGGGCTGGGTGGCCGTGCCGGGCATGGCAGGGTCTGCGGCCTGTGCTAACGGGGCGGGCGGCGGCGGCGGCGAGCAGGGCGAGCGCGCACATGGACAGCACGGTGTGCCGGTGTAAGGACGGCCAGAGCCGGACCTGGTGGCCGTCGAAGCCTGCCCGCCCTTTTGCCTGCTGGTGACACTCTTCCATTGGCCATCTGCGCCCGGACGGGGGACCTGCGCCCGCTCCCGGCGCCTGCCGTCCTGGCACCAGGCTTTCGGCAGGTAAAGCCGGAAGTCATACAGCGAGCTGCCAGCACGACCGGCGATCCCCGCGCTCAGCGAGCAGCGCGCCGAGGTAAGCGAACGCGGTGAAACGTGACCTGGCCTGCGCGAATACCGGCGCGAGCAGGGTGCGCAACTCGTCTTGGAGCACTCCCAGCCGACGGCCATCCTCTACGATGACCGCAGCGGCCACCTGCTGATCTTGTCTTCTCACAGAGCACGATCATCCAGGTGGCCGTCCCGCGCTCACGCCCAACCCGCCGCTCAGATCATGATCACCCAGACGCCGGCTCACAAACTGGGACTGTAGTACCGGGGGGGTCGGCAGTGCGCACGGAGCGTCTTCAGCGATGGGATGTTACCCGGTCCTAGCAGTACTCGCCTAAATTAGCTACAGGGCACACCAGAATCAGTGCGGTCTCCCCAGCAGCCAGTTGAAATAGTCATCGGGGTCGAATGGCGCGGGATCGGGTGCGAGGTTCACAGTCAGGGCTCGTTCGGTAGCATCTCGGAGTGAGTCAGCGTCGCCGACGGTGAATCCGCATAGCGCCGGACCGGCGATCTCCTGGTTCTGGGCGGTGTTGCGGGCGATGACTGGCTGGCCGTTTACTCGTGCCTCGGCGAGCGGAAAGCCGAACGACTCGAGACCAGGGGGAAAGTAGATTGCTCGGCTTCGGCCCCACAATAGGCGCAGGTCCGCTTGGGACAGCTTTCCTACAAGTTCGATCCGTGGATGATTCGCGAGATCATCTGGTAGCTCCCCCTTGTCGGCTGTCACGAGCATACGCACCGACGGATCGATGTGCTCGTCGACGGCCGTAATCCAGTCCGCAGTGCGTTCGATCATATGCTTATAAGGAGAGAATATTACAGGACACAGGATCAAGGGCTCGCGAGGCATCTTAGGGATTGAGTCAGGCGAGACAGGGTTTAGGCGTGGAATGATGCGGCGCCGCAAGCTCGGCAGGATGTGGCCGACGCGTTCGGCCATGGCCGTAGAGGGCGTGACGATCACGTCTGATCGGCGAGCCGCCATACGTACTATCGGTGCCCTATACCTGGTCTCGGGTCGAAGCGAGGGGTGGAGATTGGCCCACTCCTTGTCTGTCAGGAAGTCCAGGGGGTTACCCAGTCGGGTCCATCGCTCTCCACCAGGCATGAGGAAGCTGAGATTGTTGAGGGCGACCCGTCTGCCTCTCGTGGGAATGTTCATCTCTCGACGGAGGAGCCATGCAGGCTCAATCCGCCGGAACGCACCTATGAGACGGACGTCCTCACGCCCGCTGCGTGCCAGGTACCGATAAAGCTCCTCCCTAAAGCGCCCGGCGCCTCCAGTGGTGCCACCTGCCGCGTCGACGAATACGGTCGCTGTCACGTGCCATCCCTCATCTCATTGATACGCTGGAACTGAACAGACATGGCGGCGAAGGACTCTCCAGGTCCGCTGACAGAAATTCATTAGTAGGTGCAAACTGGACACGCAACCACTCAGGCGTGGCAGCCATCTGCATCTCAGGCATGGCGGTCGCCCCCCGCCGCGGCCTGGATGGTGGCATGGGTGGTGGCCAGCATCGCCCTGGTCGGCAGGACGGCGCTGCCCATGATCGCCCGCCGGAACGCATAGGCGCAGCTGCGGTGGCCCTTGTCCTGGCGGCCGCGCCAGAGGGTCTTGCCATCCAGCTTCGCGGACCGGAAGTCGTTGATGACCAGCCGCTGGGACCCGGACGTGACCTCGATCCACTCCTTGCCCGCCGATGGCAGGGCGCTCGCGTAGCAGATCGTGGCCAGCGAGCCGTCGGCGAAGCGCAGGGATACGACAGCGTCGTTGCCGGGCACCACGCGCCCGTCGCCGCCGCGGCGGCCGTGGCTGTCGCCGGCCAGCACCGAAACGGTCTCCTCGATGTCGGTGCCAATCAGCGCCTGGGCGGTGTCGATGAAGTGGCACACCTCGCCGAGCACCCGGCCTCCCTGGCGCCGGTCGGTGTACCAGTGGCCGTCCGGGACCGGCCCGGCCGCGACCCGGTACACCAGGAACTTGGGCTCGGTCACCTCGGCGAGCATAGTTTGCGCAACCTTCACGGCCGGAGACCAGCGGCGGTTGAACCCGATCATGAGCTGTCGCTCGGAGGCCTCCCAGGCGGCCTCGATCTCGCCAAGCTCGTCCATGGTCAGTGCGAGCGGCTTCTCGCACCACACGTGCCGCCCGTCTTTCAGGGCCAGTTTCGTGAGCTCGGCGTGGGTGTCGTGCGGGGTGGCGATCACCACGACGCTGACGTCCGGGTCGTCGATGACCGGGAAGGCCCCGGAGACCGCCTTCTCGAAGCGGTACCGTTCTGCGGCCCGGCGGGCCGTGATCCCGCTCGCCGAGGTCACCGCGACGAGGCGCTTGAAGCCCGCGCGGCGGAACGCGGGCAGCAGCGTTCCGGTCGAGAACGCCCCGGCGCCGATCCAGCCGACACCCGGCGGCGAGCCGACGAACTGCGCCGCACCCGACGCCGAGCCGGCGTACGCCGGGTCGGCGGCCGAGGCGCGCGGCCTGATCAGGACCGGGGCATCTTCGGCGGGCGCCTTCGGGTAGGTCAGCTGGACCGCCAGATACGGCTCGGGACGCTTCTCGATCAGCTCGTAGGCCGCGGGGGCGTCGCCGATGTCGAAGCGGTGGGTCACCAGGTCGGAGACCTGGAGCCGGCCGGCGGCCAGCAGGTCGAGCACCGCCTCGAAGTTCCGGCCCTCGGTCCAGCGCACCTGCCCCGCCGGGTAGTCCACCCCCCAGGCCTCGTACGACGGGTCGTAGCGGCCCGGGCCGTAGGACCGGGCGAACCGCAGCGAGAGCTCCCGCTCGTAGAACGGGGTGCGGTCCAGGTTGAGACCGACATCCCCGACGATGACGATGGCGGCGCGGTCGCGGCACAGTGCGGGCGCCCGGGTTACCGGCGCGGACGACGAACTGGCCGCGCACACCAGCACCGCGTCCGCGCCCCGCCCGCGCGACCAGGCGAGGACCCGGTTCGTGGTCGGGTCGCCGAGTTCGTCAAGGGCCAGGATCCCGGATTGTGCCGCGACGATGCGCGCGTGATTCGACGGATCGACGCCGGCCACGTCGCAGCCCGCGGCCATGGCCAGCCGGCCGGCCAGCTGCCCGACCAGGCCCAGGCCGATCACGACCACCTTCGCCCCCGGGCCCACCTCGGCTTGGCGCAGGCCGTGCAGCGCGATCGATGCCACGGTCGTGAACGCGGCGTCCGCGGCGGGCACGCCGCCCGGTACCGCGGCGCAGAGCAGGCCGGGAACCGCCTGGAACTCGGCGTGGTTCGCCTTGCCCGCCCCGCCGGTCGCCACCACCTGGCCGACCCGCAGGCCGCTGACCGCGGGCCCGACCTCGACCACCTGGCCCGCGGCGGAATAGCCGAGCGGCAGGTCCTCGGCCAGGCGGCTACGGACGGCCTGCGCCGATGGCGGCGATGCCCTCGGACTCTGGCCTTGCGCACTACCTGGCGGACCAGGTCCGGCCGAGCCCGCGCCTTGGCCAGCAGGTTGGACTGGGCGAGCGAGGTGATGGCCCGTTCGGTCCCCGGCGAGATCACCGACGCAAGGGTGCGCACCAGTACCTCGGTCGATGCTATTGATGGGCGCGGTACGTCGAGCACGTCAACGGCTCCGCCTGCTCAACGGCTGAACGAACTGTTTCACACTGCCTCCCCGACTCGGCTGCCACATCCGTCCGGGGCCCGACGCCAGCATGTGGTGAGCCGTACCGGCAGGACAGCATCGATCCGGCAGGTCAGTACTGGCGAGACGGTCGTCGCCTGGAACCCCGTGGCGACTTCCCCCGACTCGACGCTTAGCCCCAGCGGGCAAGACGCGTCGACGCTGACTATGACGTCGCCGGATGCTGTGGTGACGATTGCCTCTCCAGCCTTGAACTGGACAGCCGAGGCAAGTGCGAGGTGCCAGCGGACAGTGACGGTATGGCGACCGTTGCCGGTTACCTCGTCATCTACCTGCAGCCCGGCACGAGTGAGAGACCAGCGGCGGCAGTGCATCGGGTCGGCCGGCTAGCCGCCGGAACCCGTCATGCGCTGCATCGATGGTCACCGCGCCGTTCGCCGCACTTG
Source organism: uncultured Actinomycetota bacterium (assembly GCA_963749145.1). Lineage (GTDB taxonomy): Bacteria > Actinomycetota > Actinomycetes > Streptosporangiales > Streptosporangiaceae > JASHPR01. The sequence continues at coordinate 312,618 of CAVVLN010000002.1, forward strand.
CCGTGACGCCCTGCACCCGAGCGCGGCGGCCGGCACGGAATGCTCCCCACACCTCGGTGGAGTCGGCGCCGTCGAGTTCCGCGGTGTTGTGGGCCGCCGTTGACCGTTCGTAGTTGCGCACCGAGCCCGCCGTATATGTCGAGGTCCCAGTGTCGACGAGTAGCGGCGTCCCATCGACGTAGACCAGGCAGCCGAGCGTGTCGGCGTGCGCGTGCCCGGGCAGCTCGTCGGGGCATGGTGCGCCGACGTCGGCGATCAGGTGCCAGCCGCCAGCAGTGGCCCGGATCAGCCCGGTGTCGGGAAGCGTCAGCAGCGGCGCGGTCGGCGCCGGGTCCGGCCGCAGTGCGGCGACCAGCGCGCGGGGAACCGGGTAGCCGTCATTGAGCAGCGGCACCGTCCCGTCCGGGGCGAGCACGACGCCGAGCCAGCGGCGCATCCTGGCGATCGCCTGGCTAAGTTCCTTGCTAGGCGTTCGCCCGCATGCGGTGAGCAGGTCGGCCACGTCGATGAGGTCCCCGAGCACCTGGCAGTGGTAGGCCGGAGCGCGCTCATAGTGACCGCCGTCGGGCAGCACCTGGACGGCGAGTTGCCGGGTCAGCCGCCGCAGTGCCCACTCAAGTAGCTGATCGTGGGCGAGGAAGATGCCCAGCCCCGCAAGCGCTTTGAGGTCCTTGATCAGATGATTGCCGCCCAGGTCGGATTCCAGATTCTGACGCAGGAACCCGGCATGGTTGGCGAGCCCGCGCAGGAATTCGGCCTCTATATCGCTGCCAGCGACCAGGTCGCGGTACAGGCCGCACCACGACCAGGCGCGGAGCGCAACAGGGTAAGGAAGCCACGCGTCGCCGCGACCGAATACGCAGGACGCTTGCCAGGATCGCCACAGCCAGGCGAAGACAGATCGGGCGGTACGCCGATCAGTCTCGGCCGCCAAGGCCCATGCCCAGTCCCAGTAGTGAAGGTGGAAGCGCCACAGCTGCGGTGCGTCGGCGTGATGCCACTGCATCGGCTCACCGAGGTCCCTGGTCATCCCGAGCAGGCTGATCCGGCCGGACACCAGCTCGGCCAGGCCGGGCCAGCGCTGCGGCGCGATTGCGTCCAACGGGGTGAAACTGGTAGGCCAGCCGCGCGCGGCCGCCGGGTTAGGGCCGGCCAGCAGCCGCTGGCCCAGCTGCGGCCAGCGCCGCAGCGCGGCTCGCTGCGTGCGCAGCCGCGCCCGGTGCGCGACCTGGGCTGGCTGCAGGTGCACGGCGGTGCGGCCGAACAACGCAAGCTCTTCGCCGGTCACGCTGTCTGCCCCTTCATGCAAGCCCCATCGTCAGAGTCCAGGAAGCCACTGCCCCCAGTGGCCAGCGCAGTCCGGCGCCGGGCGGAGGAGCGGTCTCCCAGGCCCCCTCCACCTCGGCTGGCCCCTCGGGTCACCGGGGGACCTCGAGGATCTTGCGGTACTCGCGGGCGAGTTCGGCGCGGTCGAAGAAGGGCTCACGTACGCCCGGCCCTGCCGCCCCATCGCCGCGCGGCGGGCCGGGTCGGCCGCTAGCTCGCCGATCGCGAACGCGAGCGCCGCGCTGTCCTCCGGGGGCACGACGACGGCGCCTGCCTCACGCAGGATCTGGGCTGTCTCGCCGGCCACCGAGCCGATGACCGGCTTGGCTGCGGCCAGGTACTCGAACATCTTCGACGGGATGAAGGTCGCGAAAAGCGGCACGTCGCGCAGCGGCACCAGGCAGATGTCGGCTGCTGCCAGCAGGCCGGGAACCTGGTCAGGGGACACCGCCGGAGCCAGTGTGACTTTGGTCAGGCCAAGCTCGGCGACCCGGCGCTCCAGTCGTGGCTTGTCTGCCCCGCCGCCGACGAACGCGACATGAACCGGCTGCCCGGCCAGCCGGGCGGCGGCGTCGGCGACGGCAGGCAGCGCATGCGAGATCCCGTGCGTGCCGGCGTACAGGACCAGGCAGTCGCCCGGCCGGGCGCCGAGGCGAGTGCGCGGTTTCGTCACCGCCCGTCGGCGTGCAAGCCGGGCCGGAACCGGGCGAGCGAGACGCCGTTGCGGATCGTGTGCACCTTGGCCGCCGGCACGCCACGGTCGATGAGATTCGCGCGGAACCCGTCGCTCACCACGACCACTTGGTCGGCCGCCGCGTAGGCGGCGAGTTCGAGCCGCTCCAGCACCCCGATGATCCGGCGGTTGGTCAGCACGCCGAGCTCGACGAAGATCGCGGGCCACAGGTCGCGGACCTCGACGACCAGCCGGGCCCGCTTCAGCCGGGCGAGCAGCCAGGCCGAGCCGATGGAGAAGAACGTCGGCGAGGAGACCACCACGGTGTCGGCCCGCCCGCAGGTCAGGCCGCCGAGCAGGACGCTGCTGATCATGAAGCTGAGGTGGGAGAGGGTCTTGCGGGCCACGCCCTCGTTGGGCGTGGCGTACAGCCAGGTGCGCACCACCCGGTAGCCGTCCCGCCGCTCGCGGCGCAGGACCGCGCGGCGGTACTGCGGCGGCAGCACCCCGGTCGGGTGGTTTGGCATCCCGGTCAGCACAGTCACCTCGTCCCCGCCCGCGGCCCAGGCGGCCGCGAGAGCGGACAGCCGCGCCTGCGGGGCCCCGGCCTCAGGCGGGAAGTAGTGGCTGACGATGAGGATGCGCTGCGGGCGATTGCCGCTCATCAGGCCTCCACTAGCACGCGGGCCCGCCCCAGCAGCACCGGGGAGCGCAGGTAGGCCGCGAGTAAGCCGAGCGCGACCAGGTCGGCGGCGGCCCGCAGCGCCGGGTGGCCGGTGAGGCTGCACGCCCCGAGCAGGCAGAGCGCTGCGGTTATAGCGGCCGTGGCAATCGTCACCCGCTGATGGGACCAGCCCACATCGCACAACTGCTGGTAGGTGTGCGTCCGGTGGGCTTCGAAGATGCGCTCACCGGCGCGGATTCGCCGCTGCAGCGTCCACGCGGTATCCGCCAGGTACAGGCCGAGCGGGGCGAGCGCTGCCTCGGCCGGGATGCCGCGGATCACGGAGTAGGCCGCTAGCACCGCCAGGGCAACCCCGAGCCCGTAGCTGCCCGCGTCCCCGAGGAAGACCCGGGCTCGCACTGCATTCCAGGGCAGGAACGCGAGCGCGCCCGCAGCGACCGCGGCGCCCGCTGCGGCCAGGAACGGGTCCGGGTGCAGCCAGCCTAGGCAGGCGTAAAAGGCGCCGCCGATCAGTGCGTGCGCCCCCGAGATCCCGTTCACGCCATCCATGAAGTTGAATGCGTTGACGAACCCGATGATCCACAGTGCGACGAGCGCCACGCCGGCGACCAGGATCGCGACCGGCGGGTGAGCTAGGTCGACGAGCACCCCGGCGATCGCGACACTGGCCAGGCCCTGCAGTACGAGGCGCTGCCCGGCGGGCAGCCCACCCAGGTCGTCGGCGAAGCCGATGACGCCGAACACCGCGACGGCGACGGCGAACGTTATCGCGACGGTGCCGTGCATCAGCAGCAGAGCAGCCAGCACCAGGCCGGCAGCGATCGGCGCGCCGCCGCCACGTGGGGTGGGAACACTGTGCGACGACCGCCCGTTCGGCACGTCGATAGCCGCCCGGCGGAGCAGCGGAATCAGCACCGGCTCGGCTGCGGTGACGAAAGCAGCGCATATCAGCGCAGCAAGCACGCTGGTCAGGTCCCCTGGCACGTCGCAAGATACTAGCGGCGGAAACAACAGTGCGTAGCGTTTTGCTTACGGTAAGTTGCTTCGCATGTCGTACTGCCCCGGATACCGGACGTGACCACCTTATCGAGCGCCGCAGTCGTCGGCCTCGGCTACATCGGCCTGCCGACCGCGGTCTCGCTCGCCACCGGTGGCCTGGAAGTCACCGGGGTCGACGTGAACCCCGACATCGTCGAGCGGGTCAACGGGGGCGAGACCCCGTTCGCCGAGCCGGACCTGTCGGTCGTGGTCAGCGGCGCGGTAGCGATGGGGCGACTGCGGGCCCAGCAGGAGATGCCGTCCGCCGATGCCTACGTCATCGCCGTGCCCACCCCCTTCACCGGTGACCACACGGCCGACCTCAGCTACATCTCTGCGGCGGCCGAGGCGATTGCGGATGTGCTGCACGGCGGCGAGGTCATCGTGCTGGAATCGACCGCGCCGCCGGGTACCACCCGCAAGGTCAGCGAGCTGATCGCGGCCCGCCGCCCGGACCTGCACCTTCCCCACGTTCCCGACATCCCCCCGGACGTACATGTCGCCCATTGTCCCGAGCGGGTGCTGCCCGGTCGGATCATGATCGAGATCGCGACCAACGACCGGGTGATAGGCGGCATGACGCCCGCCTGCGCCACGCGCGCCGTCGAGCTCTACCGGACGTTCTGCCACGGTGAGCTGATCGTCACCGACGCCGCCAGCGCCGAGATGGCGAAGCTGGCCGAGAATGCCTACCGCGACGTGAACATCGCCTTTGCCAACGAGCTGTCGCTGATCTGCCAGCGTCTCGGCCTTGACGTCTGGGAGATCCGCGAGATGGCCAACCACCACCCGCGGGTCGAGATCCTCCGCCCGGGGCCGGGCGTCGGCGGGCACTGCATCGCGGTGGACCCCTGGTTCATCGTCGAGTCAGCCCCGGACCTAGCCCGGCTGACCCGCACCGCCCGTGCAGTCAACGACCACATGCCCGAGCACACCGCCGAGCAGATCGTCGCCACCTCCCGCCGGTTCCGCGACCCACGCATCGCCTGCCTCGGGCTGTCCTTCAAAGCCGACGTCGGCGACCTGCGGGAGAGCCCGGCCGTCGACATCACCGCCCGGGTCGCCGCGGCCCTGCCCGACGTCAAGATCCTCACGGTCGAGCCGCACGTGCCATCGTTGCCCGGCCAGCTCGGCGAGCTCGGCAACGTGGTGCTAACCGACGCCGAGCACGCCATCGCCGAGGCCGACGTGATCGCGCTGCTGGTCGACCACGGCTGCTTCCGCGCGATCAAGAAGTCCCAGCTGGCCGGCAAGGTCGTCTACGACACCCGCGGTATGTGGGCGTAACGGGCCATTCTGCGAAAAGTGATTTCACTGGATGCAGGCATCGTCCGCGGAGGCAGTCACATACCCGTCGGAGGAGAGGTTGATTGCAGGGGCGCACCGGGGAAGCTCGGGGCGGTCGGCACGGGCAGAGACTGTCTGAGGCTGGTCATCGTAACCGTGGCTGCCTCCGGTTGCGCGAGTCGTGGCGGGCTTGCCGGGCCAGCGCTGGCCGGGGCGGGGCGGATGAGCGCAGGTGCGTGCCGCCATACCAGGAAAGCGGCCGCGCCGAGCGGAATGGGCGGCAGGTAGGTGACAGCCCGGTACAACAGCACGGCGGCGGTCACCTGCGCGCTCGCCCGGGGGCCGGCCCCGGCGGCCAGGACGCCGACCAGGCCGAGCTCGGTGATCCCGAGACCGCCGGGGGTCAGCGGCAGCACGGTCAGCAGCCGGACGAACGCGTACGCCGCCAGGGAGGTCTGCCATGACACCTGGGCCTGGGACAGCCCGGTGCCGCGCAGGCACGCCAGCAGCACCAGCCACAAGATGATCTGGGCCGCCGCCGTGGTGACCGTGATCCGCCAGCCGCGCGCGGCCAGCAGCCCGGCCGCGCGGCCCCGGAAGCCGGTCAGCGACCCGGCGAGACGAGTGGGCGCCCGGCGGCGTGCCAGCCGGCAGGCGACGCCGGCCACACGCTGCAGCGCATGGTCGGCGCTGAGCGCGAAGCGCTCGCTGCGCAGCAGCAGGCCGAGCCCGGCCGCCGCGGCGGCGAGCAGGCCCAGGCCCACGGCCGCCGAGGTGATCAGGACGGCATCGGGCCTGCTGACGGTCAGCAAGGCCAGCAGCGCGAGGACCGGCAGGCCCAGCCGGGCGAAGACGTTCCAGATGCCCGACAGCAGCGTGTACAGCACGTACTCTTCGGTGCCGACACCCCAGCTGGACAGCATCGCCCAGCTGACTCCCATGCCGAGGGCGCCCCCGGCGGGCAGGGCGTTGGCCGCGGCATTGGAGCTGAGATTGACCGCCGCCGCCTCGCGCAGCCGCAGCGATGGCAGCACCGCGCAGATTCCGAACCAGTACGAGGCCAGGCTGGCGGCGGCCGCGACGCCGATGAGCAGGGCATAGGGCCAGGTCATCGCCTGCAGGCTGGCCCACACGCTGTGGTAGGACGCAAAATGGGGGAGCGCGAACCCGAAGGCGGCGGCGACGAGCGCGGCCGACACCGCGCCCCGGAGGACCTTCCGGCCGCGCCGCAGCCAGCGCCCGCCGGTCACCGGCTGGCACGGTCCGCCATGCTGCGGGCCGGCTCCGGCAGGAGCCTGCCACTCCGGTGGCATCATGGTGGCCGCTGCGCCTTGCCGACGCGGGTCGTTACGCAAAAGAAAACTCCGGATCCTGCGCCGCTCCTGCTATTTCGTGCATGCGGCTGCCGGGGTCCGGAGCAACGCTCACACTTTACGCCGGGGCGATCGTCGTGTAAATGGTGCCGCCGGGCAAGCAGCAGAAACGACGATACCTAGCATTCTGAATGCGATAAGTTGTGTCACATGTTGTATCTATGTGAGCACCGATCGTTACCGCCTTAGCGAGCGCCGCGGTGGTCGGGCCCGGGTATATCGGGCTGCCGAAGGTGTATAAACACTTAGTAGTTTCATATTCCTGCTTACGGGGCTCGGGACGGTTTCGCGCCGGTTACCTGGCGCGGCGGGAGCCTCCCCGGTGCGACGACGGGGCCGACCCGTTGCCGTTGAGCTGCGCGGGCACGGCGGGCAGCGACCGGTCGGATACGTAGGTGCCGCCGTAGCCGTACTGGTAGCCGTAACCGTAGCCGCTGGCCTGCCTGGACGTCTCGTTCAGGACCAGGCCCACTACCTGCGCGTTCACCTGGGCCAGCTTCTCCGCGGCCCGCTGCAGGTCACCCCGGCTGGTCTGGCCCGCGGCCACGATCAGCAGCGTCGCGTCCGCGTCCTTGGCCAGCACCACCGCGTCGGTGACCGGCAGTACCGGCGGGCTGTCGATGAGCACCAGGTCGAACATGTCGCGCAACCTCTTGAAGACGTCCTGGATCCGCCGGCCGTTCAGCAGTTCCGCCGGGTTGGGCGGCATCTGCCCGCTGCCGAGCAGCCACAGGTTGTCGTCGCCGGGCACCGGCTGGATCAGCTCCTCCACCGGCTGCTCGCCCAGGATCGCGGTGGTCAGGCCCAGGCGCTCGTCGATGCCGAAGAACTCGCCCAGCCGGGGCTTGCGCAGGTCGCAGGAGACCAGCACCACCCGCTGGCCGGCCTGGGCGAACATCGCGCCCAGGTTCGACAGCGTGGACGTCTTGCCCTCGGCGGCGGCCGGGCTGGTGACCAGGATCGTGTGCAGGTCACGCTCCTGCCGGGCGAACTGCAGCGAGGTGCGCAGCGACCGGTACGCCTCGGCGGCTGGTGCCATCGGCCGGGCCAGCGACACCACCAGCGGCCGGTCGCGCTTCTTCCAGGAGTTCACCATCGGGACCGCGGCCAGCACGGTGGCGCCCCCGTACTCCTCGGCCGCTTCCTTAGTCGACACCGCGTCGTCGAGGCTCTCCCGCAGGAACGCCGCCGCCAGGCCCAGGATCAGCCCGGCCACCAGGCCGAGCAGGCCGTCCTCGGTCGGCTTCGGCGAGCTCGGCGACGACGGTGCCTGGGCGGGCGTGACCAGCGTCAGGCCGCCAGTCTCGCCCGAGCTGTTGACCTGCATCTGAGTGAGCTGCTCGCTGAGCACGGCCTGCTGGTTGATCAGCGCGGCCTGCTGGGAGCCGGTGCCTGGCGTCCCATGTAGCTGCTTGATCTGCCTGGCGATCGACTTGATCTGTCCGCGGAGCTGAGCCTCGGACTGGGTGAGGCTGTTGATCGCGGTGGTGCGCTGGTCGGTGACGAACGCCCGGGCGTAGGAGTTGGCGACGGTCGCGGCGCGGGCCGGGCTACTCGCGACCGCGGTAATGGAGATCACGTTGGTCTGCGCGACCTCGGCCGCCGTGACCGAGGGCGCGCTGCCGAGCTGGCGCCGCACCGCGCGGTGACCGGGGCGCTGGTCACCAGCTGCAGCATGGTCTGCACGTCGGTCGGCGTGACCGGCTGCTGGGTCGCGCCGAGCGCGCCGGCCTGGGTGGACGGCTGCACCAGGACCTGGGCGGAGGCCGCGTACTGCTTGGCCTCGGTGAACGAGATCGCCAGGCTGACCGCTAATCCCAGGAGCGCGAACGCTATGACCCACCACTTCCGCCTGCGGACAAGCTGCGCGTAGGAACGAAGAGTCGGGTCCGAGCCGAACTCGCTGGTCATGCGTTCCCCTCCGTTACCGGGTGTGCCGTGAGTCACAACGATGAGTGTAGTTATGACTACGCTGGGTAGGTGCTGATTTCCGCGGCAGAAGTACTAGTGGTCTGCACCGCGAACGTCTGCCGGTCGCCCATGGCCGCCGCGCTGCTCGACGCATAGCCTTTCTGAGCTGGGATTACCCGCGACGGTGCGTTCGGCGGGCATGCTCGCCGGCGGCGCGCCGCCGCCCCGCGAGGTGATCAGCGCCATGGCCGGCTACGGACTCGACGTATCGTCGCACCGCAGCCAGCCGATGACCCCCGAAATCCTGCAGGACGCCGACCTCACCCTCGCCATGGCCCGGGAGAACCTGCGTCATGCCGTCGTCACCGCGCCGCAGATATGGCCCCGGGCCTTCACGCTCCGTGAGCTCGTCCGCCGGGGTGAGGCGATCGGGCCCCGGTCACCGGAGGAGAGCCTGGCCGGCTGGCTGGCCCGGGCCCACGAGGGGCGGGAGCGGGCGGCGCTGCTCGGCGACGGTCCCGACGACGACGTGGCCGACCCGATCGGCGGGCCGCCGCACGCCTATGCCGAGACCGCAGCGATCCTCAGCGATCTGATCGACCGCCTGGTCGGCCTGTGCTGGGCCGCGTGAGGGATTTTGCGCCTGGACGCTGCGCTGGCCGGAGACGACTCAGCCCGGCCTACGTGCTCCAGCGCGGCCACCCGGCACCGGTGAGCCTGCCCGCCGGTGATCGTGTGGCGCCTGTTAACCCAGCGATGACCTGGGGTTCCTGACGCCAGGTCCGCGGAGCGAGCGGTCATACAGCGGCAATGCGGGCGCGTCATACTAGGAGATGCGTATGGCATGCCTAGGGGTGGGGATTCCGGCATGGACCGTGATCGGCTGTCTGCGCGCCCGGCGGAGGTGTTCGTCGGTCGCCGGCCGGAATTGGCCGCGCTGGCCGCGGCCCTGGCCGCGGTGCGCGCGGGCGAGCCGCGGGTCGTGCTGATCCAGGGCGAGGCCGGGTTCGGCAAGTCGTCGCTCGTCGCCGAGTTCCTCGGCAGCGAGCACGGCGGGCCGGTCATCTCCGCCAGCGGCGATGAAGCCGAGGCATTACTGCCCTACGGCCTGGTGCAGCAACTCGCGGCCGGGGCGGCCGCGGTGTCGGCCGGGGCCCTGGCCGGCCTGGGGCTGCTCTCCGGCGGCCCGCGCCCGGACGCGGATCCGCTCGCGGTCGGCGTGGAACTGCTCGCGATGATCTCGGCCCTGCAGGAATGCGAGCCGGTCGCCGTGGTGGTCGAGGACCTGCAGTGGATTGACCTGGCGTCCGCGCGTGCCTTGCTCTTCGCCTGCCGTCGGCTCAGCGCCGATCGCGTGCTCGTGCTCCTCACCTGCCGGCCCGGCGGGATGTCGCAGCTCGGTGAGGGATGGGAACGCTTCGTGAGCGGCGATCGCCGCGCGTCCCGGCTCGTGCTCGGCGGACTCGACGCCGACGAGCTCGGCATGCTGTGCCGGGCCCTCGGGCGCACCGGGCTGTCCGAGCGGATCATCCGGAGGCTGACGGAGCATACCGGCGGCAGTCCGCTGCTCGCCCGCGCGCTGCTCGCGGACCTGACCGACGAAGCAGCTGAGAGCCCCGGACAGCGCGGCGCGGGCGGGCAGGTCCGTGGCGGACGTGATTCAGCCGCGGCTGGCCGCGCTACCGCAGGCCGCTCGCGACTTCGTGGCGGCCGCGTCGGTGCTCGGGGACCACGGCAATCTCGCCGACGTCGCCGCGGTGGCCGGCACGGCCGCCCCGGCGGCGGCACTCGGCCAGGCCGAGCGGGCGGGACTGCTGCTCGAGCAGGAGATCCCGTCCGGCTGGCGGGTCTGCTTCGCGCATCCGCTGGTCCGCCAGGCCGTGTACGCCGGCCTCGGGGCGCAGCGGCGGCGGGCGCTGCATCTGCGCGCCGCCGCGGTCGTGGGGGGCGAGGAGGCGCTCGGTCATCGCGCCGCCGCGGCCGCCGGCGCCGACCGTGAGCTCGCATCCGACCTGGACCAGGCGGCCGACCGCGCGGCCGCCGCCGGGAAGCTGCGCCTGGCCGCGCGCTACCGGCAGCAGGCCGCCGCGGTGACCGGGGGCGGTCCCGAGCGGGACGAGCGCACGCTGTCGTCATTTGAGCTGCTGATCCGGGCCGCCGACGCGGTGCAGGCCGAGGCCGCGCGGTCGGCGGTCGAGCAGCTTCCCGCCAGCGCCCGCAGGGATGCGGCCCTGGGCCAGCTCGCGCTGCTGGGGGCGCGGCCGCTGGAAGCCCGGGCCCTGCTGCGGGCGGCCTGGGACGCTCACGACCCCGCGCGGGAGGCGGCCGGAGGCGCGGAGGCCGCGCTCGGGCTCGGCATTCTGTCCGGGATATCCGGGTCGTTCACCGAGTCCACCATGTGGCTGGATCGCGCCCTGGGCCGCGCCACCGGCAGCGAGCCCTGGTACGACGCCGCCTGCAGCATGCGGGCCATACCGTTCACGCTCAGCGGCGAAGGCGACAAGGCGCTCGGGCTGTTCCGCGACCTGCCCGAGCGGGCGGCGATGGTGCCCATCGCGCGAACCGATTCGGTCACCTACCGCGGCCTGGTCAAGCTGTGGACCGGTGACCTGCCGGGGGCGATCGACGACCTGGCCCTGGCGGTGAGCCGGATCAGGGCCGGGCTCCAGGTGCGGTTTCCCGGCCAGCCGCTGGCCTTTCTCGCCGAGGCCGAGTTCCGGCGCGGCCGCTGGGACGACTGCCAGGACCACGCCGAGCTGGCCGTGTCGCTGGCCCGCGACGCGGACCGCCACTACGACCTGCCCTTCGTGCACAGCGCGGCGGCCAGGGTGCCCGCCTGCCGCGGCGACTGGGCGGTCGCCGCCAGCCACGTCGAAGCCGCGGAAGAGGCGGCGCGCACCTTCGGCGGCTTCGCCGAGATCTTCGCCGCCTCCGCGCGCTGCATCCTGGGCCTCGCCCGGGATGATCCGGGCGAGGCGCTCCGCGGCGCGGATATGGCGCTGGCCGTGCCGGAGATCGACTACTACGACGACCCGGCGGCGTTCTGGTGGCGCCCGCTGCAGATCTGGGCCCTGATCCGCACCGGCCGGCTCGGCGATGCCGGGGCCGTCCTCGGCGCGTTCGAGTCCCGCGCGGCCGAGCGCAGCGAGGCTCTGGCTCTGCTCAACGCGGCGTGGCTGCGTGGCCTGCTGGCCATGGCGCACGGCGAACTGGAACACGCCGACCAGGCGCTCCGGGACGGCTGTCACGCCGCCGAAGCCGGGCTCTTCCCGTTCCACCGCGGGCTGCTGAGCCTCGAGCACGGCCGGTGCCTGGCCCGGCTGCAGCAGCGCCGGGCCGCGATCGCCGCGGTCCGCGCCGCAGATGACGTTTTCACCGCCCTGGCCGCCCGCCCGTTCATGCAGGCCGCCGAGGCCGAGCTCGCCGCGCTGGGCGTCCCGCCGCATCGCGACCGCGATCCCGACCTGCCCGGGCTGACCGGGCAAGAACTCCGGGTGGCGCGGCTGGTGGCATCGGGGTTGTCCAACCGCGAGGCGGCGGCGCAGCTGTACCTGAGTCCCAGGACCGTCGAGTATCACCTGGCGAATGTCTTCACCAAGCTGGGGGTGGGCAGCCGTCACCAGCTGGCGGCCCGCATCCGCGGCCGTGGCGGGCTCGAGGCGCCTACCTAGGGAAAAACCCAGTACCATCCCGGACGCCGGCCACGCGGGCGGGTCCGTAGCCTGCCGGCGTAGGGATAGGCCTGGGGAGGCCTGACCCGGAACTGACCGCAGGTGATGTGTCCGGGGATCAGGAAGGCGCCCGCTGGCGGTACGGGGGCTGGCATGTATCAAGCACCCATGGGCCTGCTCTGTTCGTGTGAGCGTCCAGTACCGGGCGCTCATCGAGGCCGACAACCAAATGGGGGGTCATCATGGCTTGGTTCTGGCTGAACGTTCCGCTCATGGCGCTGTGCCTGGGCGCCTGGGCAGGGATCCCGCTGTTGCTTACGCTCACCCGCTGGCACGCCGAGCTGAACGCCAAGAACGCCGCGCTCGCGGCGCAGGCCGCTGCTGTGCCGGTCATCGCGCAGCCGGCTCCGGCCATGGCGGCCGCGCGCGAAACCGCCGGCCCGGTCTACGCGGGAGTTGCTAACGGGCCGGGGCGCTGAGGTCCGCCGCCGGGCCAGCCCGCCAGCTCATGCCCGCGCCCGGGCCGCCGGGCCCTCTCGCTCGCCTGCAGGAGACCGCGAGGCGCCTCGGCATCACCATGCTCGACGGCGCGGCCGGTGCCAGCCCGTGGCCGGATGACGGCACCGCCGCGATCGTCGGCTTCGGCGAGCAGATCGCTATCAACCCGGGCCTCGGCGACGACGGCCTGCGCGCCGACGTCCTGGCCATGGCCCTGATCGCCGCGGCCGTTATGGGCGACTGCGACGCCGGTCACCCCTGCGCGATCACCGCGCCGGGCGGCCTGGTCCTGATCTCCCGGATCCGCGTCCCGCATCCCGCGCCAGGGCCCGGCAGGCTCGCCACCCTGCTGGCCCGCGCGTGCGGCCGCGACACCGCTTCCGCCGCGTTCGAGTACACCATGCCGGCGGCGGAGCCAACGGCGGCTGCCTCGCCCTGCGCCTCGGCGCCGAAGAGACTGTCCGGCTTGACCGGTCAGACGACTGACCTAAGCCGGTCTGGGTGACGTCGGCCGAGACGATCCTGCCGCCACCACGGTGTCCGTGCGGGTGTGGTAGCGGACCACGCCAGCACAGTCATCGGTCGCGGCCAGGTTGAAGCTGACCTGATCGCCGGACTCTCTCAGCTCGGTGAGCTGCTGGCTGCCGGCGCAGGCGTAGCCGGACACGAACTGCTGGTAGGTCTGGCCGGTGACCGCGCCCGAGCTGAGCAGCGCCCACGCCTCCGGGTAGTTGCCCGACTCGACGTCGCCGCAGTACGCCAACACCACGCCCCACGGGTCGGTGACGTTCGGCACCGGGCTGGGCGCAGGGGCCGACGTGGTGGCTGGCGGGGTTGTCGGCGACGGAGTGACCGGTACCACCTCCTTGATGATCGTCTTGGTCACGGTCGGAGCGCGTGACGGCGCAGCGGCCGGATGCGGAGCCGACCCACCGCTCGCCGCCATGGCCATGGCGGCCGCGAAGATCAGGGCAATCAGAACAGATTTCATCGCCCACCTCCTGAGAGCCGGCGACAGAAACGCTGCGACGCCGCGCCTGGCGCGCATGACGACCCCGGGCCGCACGGTGCTGCCCGCTGGTACCGGCTCCGGTACAGCCCGGCCAGCAGACCGCAGGCCGGAACCAGCACGCCGACGGCGAGCGTCACGCGCAGGGAAAAGGCCTGCATGACGGCCGCGGGGGAAAGGTCGCGGGTGACCCACGCTGACGCCAGCATGCCGCAAATCCAGACGATAATGTCGTAACTGAGTTCCGCGGCCGTACGGCTAATCCGCTGCCGAATACGGGCGATATCAGCCTGCCGCGGCTGCATACTGCCACACAGCGCACCGTTACTCACGAAATCCCCGTTCCCGTCGGCTTCCTGAATCAGCGCGGTTGCGCGGCGTGGCTTGAACTGGCATCCGGCCGCCGCGTCCGCTACATTACTCTGCGTGCTGCGGAACATGCGTTAAGTAGTTAGAAGAAAAAACGGCCCAAGAAAATCGGGCAGGGCCGGGCCAAAAAATGGCTTTGAGGGGGAAACAGAGAATGTCCGACACTTCTACAGACTTCTACACGCGGCAGGCCGCCGAAGCGCGCGGGCCCGAGTCGCAGGGCCCGCCGAAGCGGAAGAAGCGGCTGAAGAAGATACTGATCGCGTCCGGCGTCAGCATCGTGCTGGTGATCGGCGCCGTGGTCGGCGCCGGCTTGTTGTACGTGAACAACCTGGCCAGCCGGGTGCACCGGATACCGGTGCTCGCGCTGGACGCGAAGGACCAGCCGGCCGAGCTGGCCGGAAGCATGACGATCCTGCTGACCGACACCCAGGTGATACCCGGCAACGACACCGACACCGGCCTGGTCGAACTGCTGCACCTCAACGCCAGCCAGAACCGTGGCGGCGTGGTGTCGATCCCAGCTAACGCCGAGGTCAGCGTGCCCGGCCACGGGAAGATGGAGATCGGCCAAACGCTGGATATCGGCGGGCCCTCGCTGATGGTGAAGACCATTGAGCAGCTCACCGGCGACCGGATCAACCACTACTCGGCGATCGACTTCGCCGCGCTACCCGACGTGATCGGTGCGCTGGGCGGGGTCAACGTGGACGTGCCGTACACCGTCACCAGCGTCGGCTTCACGTTCCACCGCGGGATCAACCACCTCAACGCCGCGGACGCGCTCGCCTACGCGCGCCAGCCGGGAGTCAGCGAGATCGGCCGCGAGGAACTCCAGGAGAACCTGCTCCGGGCGATCCTGGACAAGATCGGCCGCGACGACCTGTTCCGGCCGGGTCACGACATCGCTCTGCTGGACGCCGTGGTCAACGCGGTCAGCGTGGACAGCAATATGTCCAACTCGCAGATCGAATCGCTGGCCTTGCGCCTGGCCGACCTGCGCGGGCGGGACGGCACGTTCGTGGACGCCGCCACCCGGCACAGCACGCGCAACTTCGGGGACCAGCCGGTGCTGCTCAACAAGAGCATCGACCGGCAGCTGTGGCTGGCGATCAGGGATGACAACATCGCGGGCTTCGCGCAGCGGTTCCCGGGCACCGTCACGCCGGGCGCGCCAGGCTGATCGGCACGCGGTAACGCCGCTGGGGCGGCCCCGAACGGGGCCGCCCGGCTGCGCCCGGGTTAGCCTTTCAGCGGGTAAGGCTGCCACCGGGGGCAGACAGCACAGCGGATAGGTGAGTTAATGCGGGACATGAGGCCGGAAATCGGCTCCTTCGTCGCGCTGGGGGACAGCTTTACGGAGGGCCTCGGGGATCCATACCCGGATGGGACGGGTCACCGGGGCATGGGCTATCGCGGCTGGGCGGACCGGTTCGCCCAGCGGCTCGCGGCCGAGCGCCCGGGCCTGCGCTACGCGAACCTCGCGGTACGGGGAAGGGTCGTTGCCGACGTCGCGGCTGATCAGGTGCCCCTCGCCATTGCCATGGCGCCCGACCTGGTCAGCATCGCGGCCGGAGGCAACGACCTGCTCCGCCCCGGCGCGGACCCCGACGCGCTGGCCCTGGCCTTCGAGGCGATCATCGCGGACCTGCGCGCGACCTGCGGCCAGGTCATCGTGTTCACCGGGTTCGACCCGCGCACGTTCCCGCTGATCCGGCTGATCCGCGGCAAGGTGGCGGCCTACAACATGCACCTGCGCGCGATTGCCGACCGCTTGGAGTGCCACCTGGTGGACCTGTGGTCGATGCGGGTGCTCGACGACCCGCGCGAGTGGAGCCCGGACCGGCTGCACCTGAGCTCGGACGGGCACCGCCGCGTGGCCCTGCGGGCCTGCGAGGTCATGGGCCTGAGCGTGGAAGAGGACTGGCGCGAGCCGCTGCCGCCCCGGCTCACCCCGGAAGCCTGGCTGGCGGCCCGGCGCCAGGACGCGCGCTGGGCCCGGCAGCACGCCGTGCCCTGGGCCAGCCGGCGGCTGCGCGGCGCCTCCTCCGGCGACGGCATCGCGCCCAAGCGCCCCGAACTGCTCCCCCTGTAGGGGCACGCCCGGCGCTGGCCGACAGCTACACGGAGCTACGCCCAGATGGTCATGCCGACCGGCATGTCCGCGTTCCAGTCGCCGGCGTCGATGTACTGGCTTTCCATCGCGCCGAAGCCCTGCGAGCGGTTCGTCGCGGTCAGCCAGATGACCTGGTCCACCGGCATGCTGTGCTGCTGCGCGAACGCCAGCAGCGAGGTGTTGGCCGGCGCGGCATAGGCCTGCGGCGTGGGCTGGGCGGCGACGGGCGCGTAGCTGGCGATCCAGGCCTGCAGGTCGGCCTCGGTGCCGTTGAACGCGTCGGTGTCCACGCCGTTACGCTGCCCCCACTGCCAGAATTTCCAGTTGGACCACGGCAGCGGCGGCTTGGGCGCCGACGAGTTGGGATAGGCGAGCCACAGCGGCCACTTGTCCAGGCCGACGCAGTTGCCGGCCGTGGCGAAGCTGATGAACGTGTAGACCCCGCGGGGATTGTTCGGCATCAGCTTGTCGAGTTCGGTCATGAACGCCACCGCCTGGGCCGCCACTTGCGCGGCGGGCGGGCCGCCGGTCTCATGGTCGAGCCACAGCATGTCGGTGTCCGAGAGGCCGATTTTCGCGCGCTGGGTGACGAAGTACTGGGCCTGCGCCTCGCCGGACAATGTCGGGTCGAAGAAGTGGTAGGCCCCGCGGGCGAGCCCGTGCGCCTTGATCTGCTGGTTGTTCCACGGCGCGTCGGGATCTGGCGAGTTCACGTTGTTGCCGAGCCCCTGCGTCATGCGGAAGACGCCGAAGGACAACCCGGAAATGGAGGACCAGTTGAACTGTCCCTGGTAGTTGCTGACGTCAAGCCCTTGCGCGCTCTGCACACCCATTCTGCCGCCCCTTTTCCATTGCACCGGCCTGTTGACCAGCATACCTTTTTGAGTCGGCGCGGGCAATGGACTTAATGGACCTTTAATAACCGCAGGAATGCTTATTCATCAATTGACTCGGCCATTAATGCGAGAAAGGCTGGCCGTAGTGCGGAATGCCGCAGGCATGAGCGGATTCGGCATGATGAGCGGTGACGCGGCGGGCATGCGCCGATGCGGCGGGGATGCGTCCGGACGTGATCGGACTGGCTGCGCACATGGCGGACCCGGGGTGTCATGGAGGGAACCTCAACGCTGGGCCTGCGGCCCACCCAGGGTGGCCGACTCGCACCCTCGATCGCCGGCTCTTCGGCAGGACATCACCCGGGTCCAGTTCTCACGCTACGCCCGGCGGGCCGCCGAGTCACTGGGTGGGTTCAGGAGTTCGGGAACGCGTCACTGGCCTGGCCGAGGCTGGCCGGCTCAGGAGTTCAGGAACGCCAGCACCGCGAGCACCCGCCGGTTGTCGTCGTTCGACGGGGCCAGGTCCAGCTTGGCGAAGATGTTCGTGCTGTGCTTGCCCACGGCCTTCTCCGAGATGAACAGCCGCTGCGCGATCGCGCTGTTGGACCGGCCCTCGGCCATGAGCTCGAGCACCTCGCGCTCCCGCGCGGTCAGCCGGGTGATCGGCTCGTCCCGGGAGCGCCGGCCGAGCAGCTTGGAGACCACCTCGGGGTCCATGACCGTGCCGCCGCCGGCCACGGTGCGGATCGCGTCGACGAACTGGTCGTCGTTGAACACCCGGTCCTTGAGCAGGTAGCCCACCGCGCCGGCCTGGTCGGCCAGCAGCTCGCGGGCGTATAGCTGCTCGACGTACTGAGACAGCACCAGCACCGGCAGGCCGGGAATCTCGCGCCGGGCCTCCAGCGCGGCGCGCAGCCCGTCATCGGTGAACGTCGGTGGCAGCCGGACGTCGACCACCGCGACGTCCGGCTTGTGCTCGAGCAGCGCGCGCAGCAGGCCCGGCGCGTTGTCGACCGCGGCCGCGACCTCGAAGTCGTGGGCCTCCAGCAGCCGGATCAGTCCCTCCCTCAGGAGGAAGAGGTCCTCGGCGATGACAGCGCGCACGGTATCTCCACGATGATCATGGTCGGGCCGGCCGGCGGGGGCGGCTCACGGCAGGATGCCATCGAACGTACTCCGGCGGCGCCCGATGCCCCGCCGTCCGCCCCGCAGGCCGCCTCGCCTCACCGGGGCGGCGGCGCGCTGGTGCGACGCCCGGTCAGCGTGCACGGCACCTCCATGATGATCATGGTCGGGCCGCCGGGCGGGCTGCTGATGGCCAGGATGCCGTCGAAGCTGGCCAGGCGCCGCTCGACGCCGTGCAGCCCGGTGCCGCGGGCCGGGTCCGCACCGCCGGTGCCGTTGTCGGTGACCTCGATCCGCAGCACGCCCGGCACCGGCAGGCCCTCGGCCGGCCGCGGCCGCGGGTAGTCGGGGACGTGCCGCAGGCGGATCTGCACCAGCCGGGCGCCGGAGTGCTTGACGGCGTTGGCGAGGGCTTCAGCGATGGCGAAGTAGCAGGCGGACTCGACCGGGGCGTCGAGGCGGCCGGGCAGGTCGATGTCGGTCTCCGTGCGGACCGGGGTGTCCAGGGCCAGGGCCTGGACGGCGTCGGCCAGGCCGCGGTCGGCCAGCACCGGAGGATAGATCCCGCGGACCAGGTCGCGTAGCTCGATCAGGGCCTTGGACGAGGCTTCGCGGGCCTCGGCGACCAGCGCTATGGCGGCCTGGGGGCTGGTGGGGATGAGCCGCTCGGCGGCGCGCAGGTTCATGCCGAGCGCGACCAGGCGGGCCTGGGCGCCGTCGTGCAGGTCGCGTTCCACCCGGCGCAGCTCGGCGGCGGCGGTGTCCACCGCGTCGGCCCGGGTCCTGGTCAGCTGCTGCACCCGCCCGGCCAGCACGGGGTCCGTCCCCAGCACCGAGCGCGCGTGCGGCACCACCGTCCGCGGCACCAGCCACACCCCGAACGCCAGGATCGTGCCCGCCTCGAGGGCGGCCAGCATGGTCAGCCGCCAGTCGCCGCTGAAGTTGACGACGACGTTGCCGCCGGGGCCAAGCAGCCACCCCGTCGGCGGTGCCTGGGCGAACGCGATCCCCCACAGCCCGACGGCGATCACCGCGATCGTGGCCAGGTCCGCCCCCACCCTCGGCACCGCCAGCAGCAGGATCAGCGCGAGTCCCGCCAAGGCGGCAACCACAGCGAGATGGCGTCCGTTCAGGTACCGGGGGACGTGGTCGACGAGCAGCACGAAGATGACCAGCGCCAGCGGGCACAACAGGCCCCAGCCCCACGCCCGAGCCGAGGAAGCCCGGGGCCGGGCCAGAGCCGGACCCGCCCGAGCCGGCGCCGGCCCGGCGCTGGCTGCGGCGCCAGAGCAGCCACAGCCCGGCGGCCAGGATCGCCAGCGACTGCAGCAGCAGCACGTCCCGCCAGGCGTCGGCCCGGGCCACCTGCGGCCAGCCGGGGAAGCCGGCGATTCCCGGCGGCTTGACCGGCGTGGCGCTGAATGGCCTTGCCCGCGGGTGCGGCCTGTGTCACGGAGTGACCGCGGGTGCGGCCGATGCCGCGGGCTTGGCCGAACTCGGGACGGCTGCCTCGCTCGCGGTCTGGACCCCGTCCGCCAGCGTTATCACGATGCCGGCCGCGCCGAGGCAGGTCAGCGCGACCGGGGCCACCCGGCGGGCCGCCAGCGGCGCGCAGTAGGCCAGCGCCACGACGGCCAGCGCGATCAGCACGACCGGCCAGCCCCAGTTGCCGCGCCTCATCGCCACGGCGCACACCAGCACGGCGAACACGCTGAACACCCAGCCGGCCGTGCGCAGGCGTCTCGGGTCGAGTCGCCGCAGCCGCACGCTGGCCGCGGGCCAGCGCCACCACAGCACCACGACGCAGCCGATGGCCAGTGCCACCAGGTAGCTCCCCATGACCGGCTCCTCGCCTCACCGCCGGCGCGGGTGCCGGCGGCCGCCTTCAGCTGCCTCCAGCGTGGTCCATGCTGCGACTTCGCGCCAATGGGGCGGCGCCCCCGGGCGTGGTAGGCAAACGCCTACCACCTGCCGCGGCACCCGATCAGGGGGCGAGGTCGGCCAGGATCTCCTCGAGCCGGTCCAGCTGCCCGGCGATCCACGGCAGCGCCAGCGGGTCGGCCGCGTCCAGCGCGGCCTCCTGCTCGTCGCCGGTGTCGCCGTACAGGGACCCGGTGGCCAGCCGCAGCCGCAACGCCCCGGCGCTCTCGCCGAAGGCACTGCCCGGGAGGGTCCCGGCGCCATACCGCTCGAGCAGCAGCCCGGCCAGGCCCGCGGCCGTGGTCACGCCGTGCCGGCGGGCCAGGTGGCCGCGCCACGGCTCGAAGTCGGGGTAGACGTAGAACGCGGCCTGCGGCGTCGGGACCTCCAGGCCGGCCCGGGCGCAGATCCCGGCCACGGCCCGGCTGACCGCGGCGTGCAGGGCGCGGCTGGCCACGATGCGCTTGGCCAGATCCTCGGGCTCGCTGAACGCCACCGCCGCCGCGCGCTGGATCGGGACGGCGGGCGCCGACCAGATCTCGCTGCCGATCCCGACCAGCTGGCCGCGCAGCCAGTCGCCGAGCCGGCCCTCAGGCAGCCGGGCCACGCCGATCCGCCAGCCGCCCAGGGCCAGGCTCTTGCTCAGCGAGGTAGTGACGATGGTCCGCTCCGGCGCCACCGCCGCCGGGCTGAGCACCGGCGTCGTGGGGTCGTGCACCAGGTCGCGGTAGATCTCGTCGGAGATGATGATCAGGTCGAGCTCGGCGGCCGCCGCGCAGAACGCCCGCACCGTGGCCGGCCGGGGCACCCGCCCGGTCGGGTTGTCCGGCAGCGTGACCATCACCGACCGGATCTTCCGCCCGGCGGCCCGGGCCGCGGTGACCGACCGGCGGAGCGCGACCGGGTCGCAGATGCCGCCCTCACCGGGCGCGGCCGCCACGAAATGCGCCCGGGCCCCGATCAGGCTGGCCTGGGCGGCGTAGCTGACCCAGCTGGGCCGGGGGACGGCCACGTCCCCGTCGGCCGCGAGCAACAGGCCGAACAGCAGCGGCTTGCTGCCCGGCCCGCACACGACCGAGCCCGGGCTGGTCGGCAGCCCGCGCCGCTGCCAGTATCCGGCCGCGGCCGAGCGCAGCGCCTCAAGGCCGGCCACCGGGCCGTAACCGTTGCTGGCCGTGGCCGCCGCCAGCGCGTCGCGCAGCGCCGGATGGGCGGGCAGGCCGGCCTCGCCGAACGCCAGCGGCAGCACCGGCTGGCCGCGGCGGCGCCGGGCGGCGAGCGCCTCGTTCGCGGCCAGCGTGGCCGAGACCGGCAGGTGCTCCCCGGCGGGCGGCGAGGCCGGCGGGGCCGGCGGGGCCGGGGGAGCGGGGGCCAAGGCGGGGATGGACAGGGGCAGGGTAGGCGAGGCCGCGGTCGCGGTCCCGGCGAAAGGCATGGGGGAACTCCAAGCTGCGGGGTGGGGTCTCGCGAAGACAGGTTCCTGGCACCTGGCATCTCAAAGTACAACAACTGCGTCACCAGGATGTATCCCGTTAAGCATAAGAGCAACCTCGCATCACTGTCGCAGAGGATAAGCTTCTCTTATGCTAGACACGCACCGGCTGCGGCTACTAAGGGAATTTGCCGAGCGCGGGACCATCGCGGCTACCGCCGCCGCTCTCGGCTACACGCCGTCGGCGGTGTCGCAACAGCTCGCCGCGCTGGAGCGGGAGGCCGGGGCGATCCTGCTCGACCGGACCGCTCGCGCCGCCGAGCTGACCGACGCCGGGCGCCGCCTGGCCGAGCACGCCGAGCGCATCCTGGCCCAGATCGAGGCGGCCGAGGCCGACCTGTCCCAGGGCGGCCCGAGCGGCCGGGTAACCGTCGCCGCCTTCCCCACGGCCGCGGTCGCGTTCGGCCCGGCGCTGGTCCGGCGGGTGCGCGCGCACCCAGGCCTGACCCTGCTGCTGCGCGAGACGCAGCGCGAGGAGGGCCTGCGGCTGGTCCGCGGGGGCGAGGTGGACGTGGCCCTGGTGGCCGACTGGACCGGCCGGCTCGCTAGCGCGGATGCCGGGACGCTGCGGTTCTACCCGCTCATCCGCGACCCGGTGGTGCTGGTGCTGCCGCGCGGCCATCCCGCCGCCGACCCGTCCCGGCCGGTCGAGCTGGACCGGCTGCGGGACGAACCCTGGCTGGCCGCGCCGTCCGGGGAGCCGTCCCGGCGGGCGGTCGACCGGCTGCTGGCCGGCACGGTCGGGATACCGCCGGCGCCGTGGGAGTTCGAGGGCCTGTCCACGATCCTCAGCCTGGTCGCGCGGGGGATCGGGATCGCCGCGCTGCCCCGGCTCACGCTGGCCGTCGGGGACCGCCGGGTCACCGTCCGCGAGATACCCGGGCACGACCAGGCCCGCCAGGTGTTCGCGGTCGCCCGGGCGTCCAGCGTGCGGCGGCCATCGGTGGCCGTGATCCTCTCCGCGCTGGAGGCGGCCGCCGACCGGCTCGGCCGCTAGCCGGGGCGGCCGGAGATTCGCCGCCGGCCCGCTCGGGTAGGAGCACAAGGGGGAACGCGAGATGTCTAGCGGGGGGCGGTGCCGACATGGGGGCATCGCGGGCCAGGCCGGGCGCTGCCGCCGCGCGGGCGCGCCGGCCCTCGGCGGCCAAGCCGGAGGCGACCGGACCGGAGGCGACCGGACCAGAGGTAACCGGACCAGGGGCAACCAGGCCGGAGGCGGCGCGGCTGGAGGCCGCCGGGCCGCCGCAGGTCGTGGAGTTCGCGGCCGAGCAGCTGCTCGGCGGGCAATCCGACGCCCTCCCGGCCGTGCTCGGGCGGCTGGCCGAGGAGCTCGGCGGCCAGGCCGCCCTGGCGGTACAGTTCACGGCCAGCCGGAGGCTGATCGTGCTGGCCGCCCATCCGGCGGGGGCCGCCAGCGATCCCGCGCTGCTCGCGACCATCGGCGTGCTGTGCAGTGAGCGCGCCCGCGGGGAGGGGGAACGGCCCCGCCAGCGGCTGGGCTCGGTCGGCCGGTCCGGGCCGGGGGTGCTGCTGGCCTGGCCGCCGCCGGACCGCGGCGAGCAGTCTGCCGGCTCGTCGCTGTGCACGCTGGCGCTGGTCGGGGAGGCCTCGGCCTGGACCCCGGCGACCGGCGCCACGCTGCGCGTGATCGCCGCGTTCGTGGCGGCGCAGATCCGGCACGCCGGCGACGCGGCCGGGCTCGCCGAGCGCGTGGCGGTCAGCTCGGGGCTGATCAGCGGATCGCCGGACCCGATCGTCGCGACCAACTCCGACCGCCGGGTCGTGGAGTTCAACCCGGCGGCCGAGGTACTCCTGGGCTGGCGCCGGGCCGACGTGCTCGGGAGGCTCGCCACCGACACCTACATACCCGAGCGCGACAAGGCCCAGTACGAGCAGGCCACCGAGGCCTTCCTGCGTCACGGCGACCGGGGTCAGTACGTGGGCCGGCTGCGCGTGCCGGTGCGCCGCGCCGACGGCAGCGAGCGGATGGTCGAGCTGACTCCGGTGCCGCTGACCATCGACGGCGAGGTGCACTTCTGCGGCTTCCTGCGCGACCTGACCGACCTGGAGCAGGCCCAGGCCGCGCTGGCCGAGAGCGATGCCCGCTTCGGCCTGCTGTGCCGGGTCGCCCCGGTCGGGATCGTGCAGACGGACGCCGAAGGCCGGTGCACGTTCGCCAACGACCGCTGGCACGCGCTGACCGGCACCCCGGCCGGCGCGTCCCCCGGCGACTGGACGGCCGCCCTGCACCCCGACGATGTCGAGCGGGTCGCGCGGGAGTGGGCCCGCGCCGCGGCAAGCGGCGCCGAGCTGCGCACCGACTGCCGCCTGCGGCCCGCCGCCGGGGGGGAGCTCTGGGTCCACGTCGCGGCCATGCCGCTGCCGGGGCCGGGCGGCGACCCGGCCGGTTACCTGGCCGCCGTCATGAACATCACGGAGCGCAAGCGCGCCGAGGCCGAGCGGGAGCGGTTGCTGGCGGCCGAGCAGCGGGCCAACACCCGGCTCGCCGACCAGACCGAGCGGCTCAACAGCCTGATCGCGGTGGCGATCCCCGGGGTCCTGTTCGCTGACGAGACCGGCGTGGTCACCCAGGTCAACCAGAGCTTCTGCGACCTGTTCGGGCTCACCCGAGATCCCGCGGCCGTGACCGGCACCCCGGTGGCGGACCTGGTGTGGGAGGTCAAGGCGGTGTTCGCCGACCCCCCCGAGTTCATCCGCCGGACCAGCGAGGCGCTGGCCGCGCGGCGCCCCGCCTCCGGGGAGCAGATGACCTGCGCCGACGGCCGCACCCTGGAGTGCGACTACTGGCCGGTGCTCGTCGGCGGCGACTACCGCGGCGACCTGTGGCTGGCGTGGGACATGTCGGAGCGCACGGCGCTGGAGCAGGAGCGCGAGCGGCTGCTCACCGCCGAGCAGGCCGCGCGCGAGATGTCCGAGCTGGCCCAGCAGCAACTGGCCGAGCAGAACACCCGGCTGCGGGACATCGCCGAGGCGAAGACCCAGTTCCTGGCCACGGTGTCGCACGAGCTGCGCACGCCGCTGAGCTCGATCATCTCGTTCACCGAGCTGATCCGGCTGGATGAGCCGGAGCCCAGCCCGGACACGGCCGGCTCGCTGGATGTCATCGAGCGCAATGCCCGCCGTCTGCTGCGCGTCGTCGGTGACCTGCTGTTGCTCAGCCGGATCGAGGCCGGCGACACGCCGCTGGACCTCGCCGTGGTCCGCGTCCCCGAGATCATTGCCGACGTGGCCTCCTCCGCCGCGCCCGGCGCGGCCGAGCGGGGCATCCGGCTCGAGGTCGAGGCCGGCGACGGGCCGCCGGTGCAGGCCGACCAGGCCCGGCTGCAGCAGGTGTTCGACAACCTGCTGTCCAACGCGATCAAGTTCACCGCCACCAGCCGCGGGGCCGGCGGGTCCGGCGAGAGCGGCGGCGGGCGCGCCGAAGGCGGCACCGTGCGCATCGGCGCGACGTACGACGGCCAGGCCTGGCGGGTCGAGGTCACTGACTCGGGCATCGGCATCCCGCCCGCCGAGCTGGACCGGATCTTCGACCGGTTCACCCGCGGCTCCAACGCGAGGGCCGCCGGGCTGCCGGGCACCGGCCTCGGGCTGTCCGTGGTCAAGGCGATCACCGAGCTGCACGGCGGCCGGGTCGAGGCCGAGAGCGCCGTCGGCCGCGGCACCACCTTCCGCGTCTACCTGCCGGCCCCGTCATGAACGACGCCCCTGGCCCGCCCGGGCGGATCCTGGTCGTGGAGGACGACCCGGACGCGGCCCGCTTCGTCGTCGAGGTGCTCACCAAGCGGGGCGGCTATGACGTCACCCACCTGGCCGACCCGGTCGCGGCGCTGAGCCGGGCCCGCGAGCCCTGGGACCTCGTGCTGACCGACGTGGAGATGCCCGGCATGACCGGCCTGGAACTGCTGGAGGCGCTGCGCCGCGAGGTTCCCCATCTCCCGGTCGCGGTGGTCACCGCTCACGTGACGGTGGACAACGCCGTCACCGCGCTGCGCAACCGGGCCGACGAGTTCCTGGACAAGCCGGTGCCGCCCGACCGCCTGCTGGCCACCGCCGAGGCCCTGGTGGCCAAGGGCCGGGCCGCGCGCCTGGCCAGCCGGCAGGTCGTGCTCGCGATCGGCGCGCACCCCGACGACGTCGAGATCGGCGCGGGCGGGGCCCTGGCCGTGCACCGCGGTCAGGGGCACGAGGTGGCGATCCTGACCCTGAGCCGGGGCGCCCGGGGCGGCGCCGAGGACCGGCGGGCGGCGGAGTCCGAGGCGGCGGCCCGGATCCTCGGCGCCACGCTGTTCCTCGAGGACCTCGAGGACACCCGGATCAGCGAGGGCGACCCCACGATCGGGATCATCAGCGGCGTGGTGGAGTCGGTCCGGCCGACCACGATCTACACGCACTCCATCCACGACGTGCACCAGGACCATCGCAACACCCACCGCGCCGCGATGGTGGCCGCGCGCCGGATCGGCCGGGTCTACTGCTTCCAGTCGCCGTCCGCCACCGTCGACTTCCGGCCTACCCGGTTCGTCAGCATCGACCAGCAGCTGGCCTGCAAGCTCAAGGCGATCGGCTCGTTCGGCTCGCAGGTCGAGGTGCGGGACTACCTGGAGCCGGACCTGATCGAGGCGAGCGCGCGGGCGTGGTCCCGCTTTGCCGAGGGGCGTTACGCCGAGGCGTTCGAGGTCATCAGCGACCACGCCGGCGTGGCCGGCCGCCCGGTTCCTCCCTAACGCTCAGGCGTCGCGCTCGATGGGACACGTCATGCAGCGCGGCCCGCCCCGGCCGCGGCCCAGCTCGCTGCCCCGCACCGTGATCACCTCGATGCCGTTCTCCCGCAGGCAGGCGTTGGTGGTGACGTTCCGCTCGTAGGCGATGACCACGCCCGGGGCGACCGCGAGCACGTTGCAGCCGTCGTCCCACTGCTCGCGCTGCGCCGAGTGCACGTCCTGGGTCGCGGTCAGCACGGTGATGCTGCCGCGGCCCAGCGCGGACGCGATCGCCGCGTGCATCTCCTCCGGCGGGTGGTCGGTGACCTTGAGCTCGCGCGGCCCGCTGCCCGGCTCCACCGTGTAGGACGGCAGCATCCCCAGCCCCGCGTACTTCACGAACACCCCGTGGTCGGCCATGGTCAGGACGGTATCGAGGTGCATGAACGCCCGCGCCTTGGGCATGTCGATCGCGATCAGCCGGTCGGCCACCGATGCGGAGAACAGCCGGTGCGCGAGCATCTCGACCGCCTGCGGCTGGGTCCGCTCGCTCATCCCGACCAGCACCGCGCCGTTGCCGAGCACCAGGATGTCGCCGCCCTCGATCGTGGCCGGCGCCGCGTCGGATCCGTGCAGCCAGATCTCGAACCCGCCCGCGGCGAACATCGGGTGCCACCGGTACATGGCCTCGTCGCTGACCGTCTCCCGCATCCGGGCCCGGCGCCGCATCGCGTTGACCGACACGCCGTTGTAGATCCAGCTCGAGGTGTCCCGCTGGTAGAGCAGGTTCGGCAGCGGGGCCAGCACGAAGTCGTCGGGGTCCAGCGAGTGGAACGCG
This sequence comes from uncultured Actinomycetota bacterium, assembly GCA_963749145.1. Classification (GTDB taxonomy): domain Bacteria; phylum Actinomycetota; class Actinomycetes; order Streptosporangiales; family Streptosporangiaceae; genus JASHPR01. Next base: position 339,506 of record CAVVLN010000002.1, read on the forward strand.
ATGCTCTTCGGCTCCGGCCCCAGCTCCAGGATCTCCCGCTTGGTGATGCCGCCGATCAGGAACCGGGCCAGCGCGGCCGGGCCGAGCCCGTCCATCGCGCCGCGCAGCGCGTCCACGGCCAGCGGCCCGTGCAGCCGCGGGTCGAACACCTTGTCCAGCACGTAGTCCCGGGCCTGCCGAACCTCGAGGGTCTGCGCGAACAACTGGCCGTAGTAATGCACCTGAACGCCATGGTCGCGCAGCGTGCTGGCGAACGCGTCGTGCTCGACCTGCGCCTCGGTCACCCAGAGCACGTCGTCGAACAGCAGGTCCCCGGCGTTGTCCGGGGTCAGCCGCTTCAGCTCCAGGTCCGGCCGGTGCAGGATGACCTGGCGCAGCCGTCCGACCTCGGAGTCCACATGAAACATGGGGCCTCGCTTCCGCGACCGGCGGTGACACGGCCGCACCGTCCGTGGCCTGCAAATGTACCGGCGAGCCGGGGCACCCGTTCGCCAGTCTGCTCCGGGGGCCGACTCTCGCGGCCGTCACGTGGCCCGGCGACTACCGCCGCGACGGGCATGGCGTGGGCCCGGCACCAACAGGTGCCGGGCCCACGTCTGGCTTATCCCTTGGCCGGCCTGGCCTGCCGTGGCTCAGGCGGCGCGGACGCGGGTGGCCTGCAGGCCCTTCGGGCCTTGCGTCACCTCGAACTCCACGTGCTGGTTCTCCTCGAGGCTGCGGAAGCCGTGGCCGTCAATCTCGGAGTAGTGCACGAAGACGTCCGGTCCGTCGGTGCGGGAGATGAAGCCGTAGCCCTTCTCCGCGTTGAACCACTTGACGGTTCCCTGTGTCATGTCGCTCCTTACCGGGGCTGGATACGGGTCCGCACGGTGCGGTCCCCGGGCCGGTTCTCGACGCGACTTTCCCCAGATTCCTGAAGCGGCGCGCCCGCAACATCGTTCTCCGCGAGCGTGCAGGTGACACGAACACACAAGACAACTACGACCACCTGGCGCAACCGATCCGGTGCCCGGTTCATTCCCGCCCCGCGGTTGCAAAAGCTTCGCCGTGGGAGACTGCGCCAGATCGGGCCGTTCTGCGCCGCGGCTGATCAGCGAGGAAGGCGTGCGGCCGCGCCTAACGGCTGTGCGCGCCCTGCCAGCTGGAGCGACGCGACGGACGTGTCTTCGCCTTCGCCCGCTGTCAGCACCTGCTCACCGGCGTCCGGGCCGTCGTGATGTGAGGGACAGAGCGCCACGCCGGTTTGGACTGGACAACCGGTAGCTGGATATGCCGCCAGGTGTGAGAATTTGCGGTAGTGCACGGTGAGAAGCGCCTGAACAGGCGGCATTGGCGAGCTATCGGCCGTCGTCCATCACGGCGAGACGGCGCGGTAGCCCTTGTCCTGTTTTTGCTGCCTTGGGTATTGGCGTGGGGGTGGATACGCCGCCACCATCATCTAGACAGCGCTGCCCTAGGCATTCTGATTACGGTGGTTCTTGGCTTGCCCGCGCTATGGCTCGCGTGGGTGACCTACCGAAGATCCGATGCCCCGCTTAGCGAGCTGAGCATGGCTCAGGTGGCGGATCAGCTTGCCGTCGCAGTCGGTAAACAGTGGGAAGCCGAAGCCCGCATTCGCCGCCTCAACGACCCCTACCCGTTACCGGTCTCCTGGGATCCGGCGAACTCATCCCTTACCGACTCCTGGGAGTCGTTGGTGAAGCTAGCGAGCAGCGGTGCAGGCTGGCCCGCGCCCTCGCACCCGGCTCCCTGGGCGGCTGACCCAGACGGACTGGCCGGGACAGGTGGCGACCTGGTGAAGGTCCTAGAGCGCGTGCCGACCGGCCGGCTAGTGGTGCTCGGTGAGCCAGGCGCCGGCAAGACGATACTCATGGTCCGCCTGGTGCTGGACCTGCTTACCCGCCTGCCGCTGGCGGCCCCGTCCCGATTCTGGTCTCGATAGCGTCCTGGAACCCTTCGGGAACGAAGGTGGATCTGCGCTGTTGGCTGGCCGCCCAGCTGGTGAGGGACTACCCGGCGCTTGCCGACCCACCACCGGCCGGCCGAACACGAGCCCACCCAGGCTGCAGCCCTGCTCGCAACCGGCTTGATCCTGCCGATCCTGGACGGGCTCGATGAGATCGCGGCAAATACCTTGGCCCCGGCGATCACCAAGATCAACGACGCGCTGCGCCCAGGTGAGCACCTGCTAGTTACCTGCCGCAGCCAGCAGTACCGAGATGCCGTCCGGCCAGAGGGCGGTGTCGAGGTGACTCTACGCGCAGCAGCATCCGTCCAACTGCGCCCGCTGGACGCCAATGCCGTGCGCGGTTACCTTTGTGATGACGCGGCCGGCCCCGCCGCCAAAGACCGTTGGAACCCTGTCCTCAAGGTGCTCGGTACTGATGCACCGGCCGGGCAGGCGCTTGAAACGCCACTAATGGTGAGCCTGGCCCGAACTATCTATAATCCCCGGCCGGGTGAACCGATGCGAGCGGCGCGTCACCCGGATGAGTTGTGCAATCCTGGCCTTGCTGACCGTGCAGCAGTGGAATCTCTCCTATTGGACACGTTTATCCCTGCCGCCTACCGGTACGCCCAAGGCCGCTGGGACGCGCAGGACGCGGAGCGGTCGTTCGTGTGGCTGGCCCGCCACCTCGAGCAGCATAAAAAGTGGTATGGCCCTAACCTGACCTTGCCGGAGCTACGTAACTTTGTACCGCACTTCGGGCGCGCGGCGTTCGTTCTGGTCGGGGTCTTCACAGGGGTCCTGGCCGGGACCGTGGCCGGGCTCGGGGCCGGGATCACGGCCGGGCTCGTCGCGGGGCTCGTCGCCGGGGCCGGAGTCGGCAGCGTGGCCGGCAGCATATGGGCTGGCCTAGGCCCTCGCACTGCTCCTAGCGCCCCTCTTTCTATTGAGACACTGATCGTCGGCCTGGTCGTGTTGGGGGCCGCGGCCGGGGCCGCGCCCGGGGTCGTCGCCGGGCTCATAGGCGGGGTCGGAACCGGGGTTGTGGCCGGGATTGTGACCGGCGTCATGGCCTATGTTGGACTCCTGGCCGGAATGATATTCGTCCCTTGGCGGGTGAGCGGCTCAGCTAGCCCTCGGGCCGAGCTTGCGCGGCTTCGCAAAGCTGCAATTCTCGTCACAGTCATAATGGCGGCCACGGCCGGCGTCATCGTCGGCGTCGTCGCCGGGATCGTCCCCGGGGGCGTCGCGGCCGTGGTCACCGGGGTATGTGCCAGTTGCCCAGCGATGTGGACGACCTACAAGATAGCGCGCACATGGCTCGCGCTGCGCCACCGGCTGCCCTGGAGACTTATGGCCTTCCTCGAAGATGCCCATAAACGAGGCGTTCTCCGTCAAGCAGGCGCGGACTACCAATTCCGGCACATCGAACTACAGCACCGCCTCGCCAGCCAATCATCACACCGACAGACACGCCCTAAAAACGGGTTTCTCACTCACCGAGCCCCGTAGCCCAATCGTCTGTCCAGACCGGCTTGCTGTCATCAGCCACCGCAGAAAGGTCCATGCCAGGCATGGGGCCACCTCGCGCCGGTTGCGGCCGTGTACCAGCCCGGTATGCCAGCGGATGGGCGCTGGTTACCGCCCGGTCTTCTCCGGATGGATGACTTCATGCGTGTCACGGCCACCGCCCGGGACAGGGGCCGGGGTCAGCGCGTGCCGCACCGTTGCCACCAGCCACAACGTCAGCGTGGCCGCGACCAGTATCGCCAACGCGACCGTGCTGGCGGTGATCAGCGCGATCACCCCGCCGACCAGTGCGATGCCGCCGAGCACGCCGGCGAAGCTCATGTAGGCGCGGGCCTGCGGGCCCTGGTCCTGCCCGCCGGCGGCGCTGATGACGCATCCGCCCACCCCGCCCAGGATCAGCACGGCCGCGGCCGTGCCGCGGGCGCTGGAGATCAGCCACGCGGTCGTTGAGTTCAAGAACGCGACATAGATGACGACGATGGCCGCCATGGACACCGTGGAGACGGCGTCCTTCCAGGTCAGCCTCATTGCTGGCACCCCCTTCCGAAGCAGCCAGCAGTTCCACTATCAATGTCAATCCGCTGAAGGTCACCAGGTAAGGGACCAAGGTCAGGACGACAGGAGGCCGATGACCCGGCCAGGATTCACCCGAGACCCGCCACGACAAATGCAGGTCATAAAGCGACAGCCTGGAACGGCTGCGAAGGTGACTCGACCAAGCTGGTCAGGGCTAGGCCCGAGCGTCGGGCCGCTCTGGCGCAATCGGGCTTGACCACGCATACCCTGGAGGCAGCAGACGCCAGAACGAGGAAACTCAATTGGGCCTCAGGAGCGACATTAAAGGCCTTCTCCGGGAGCTTCGGGGGACCCGGGCCTTTGGCAAGTACCAGCGAACCGGACGTCCCGAGGCCCTCGACGTCGCGGTGACAGCCTTCCGGGACGCGGTGGCCGGCACCCCGCCCGGCCACCCCGTCCTCGCCATATTCCTGTCGAACCTGGGCAACGCCCTGCGCGTCCGGTTCGAGCGGGCCGGGGACGCCGGCGATATCGACGCCGCGGTCGAGGCGTGCCTGGCGGGCCGCGGACCTCACCCCGCCCGGCGACCCGGACCTTGCCGGGATCCTGTCGAACCTCGGGGTCTCCCTGCTCAGGCGGTTCGAGCGGGCCGGGGACGCCGGGGACCTCGACGCCGCGGTCGAGGCGTGCCTGGCGGGCCGCGGACCTCATCCCGCCCGGCGACCCGGACCTTGCCGGGATCCTGTCGAACCTCGGGGTCTCCCTGCTCAGGCGGTTCGAGCGGGCCGGGGACGCCGGCGACCTCGACGCCGCGATCGACGCGGTCCGGCGGGCCGCGGACCTCACCCCGCCCGGCCATCCCGGCCTCGCCATGCTTCTGTCGAACCTCGGCGGCTCCCTGCGGGCCCGGTTCGAGCGGGCCGGGGACGCCGCCGACCTCGACGCCGCGATCGACGCGGTCCGGCGGGCCGCGGACCTCACCCCGCCCGGCCACCGCGATCTCGCCATGTACCTGTCGAACCTGGGGGTCTCCCTGCGCACCCGGTTCGAGCGGGCCGGGGACGCCGCCGACCTCGACGCCGCGATCGACGCGGGCCGGCGGGCCGTGGACCTCATCCCGCCCGGCCACCCCGACCTCGCCGCATACCTGTCGAACCTGGGCGACGCCCTGCGCGTCCGGTTCGAGCGGGCCGGGGACGCGGGCGACCTTGACGCCGCGATCAACGTGGTCCGGCGGGCCGTGGACCTCATTCCGCCCGGCCACCAGAGCCGCGCTGGGATCCTGTCGAACCTGGGGCTGGCCCTGCGCGCCCGGTTCGAGCGGGCCGGGGACGCGGGCGACCTCGACGCCGCGATCGACGCGGGCCGGCGGGCCGCGGCCCTCACTCCGCCCGGCCACGCCGGCGCTGGCGCGACTCTGTCGAACCTGGGGCTCGCCCTGCGCGCCCGGTTCGAGCGGGCTGGGGACGCCCGAGACCTCGACGGCGCGATCGTCGTCGGCCGGCGGGCCGCGGGCCTCACCCCGCCCGGCCGCCCCGGCCGCGCCTGGATCCTGTCGAACCTGGAAGGCTCCCTGGTTGCCCGGTTCGAGCGGGCCGGGGACGCGGGCGACCTCGACGCCGCGATCGACGCCGGCCGGGAGGCCGCGGACCTCACCCCGCCCGGCCACCCCGGCCTCGCCGGGCACCTGTCGAACCTCGGGCTCGCCCTGCGCGCCCGGTTCGAGCGGGCCGGGGACGTCGGCGACCTCGACGCCGCGATCGGCTGCTGGCGGCAGGCCAGCGACGTGCCAGCCGGCACGCCCAGCGTCCGGCTGGCCGCGGCCAGGGCCTGGGGCGAGGCGGCGGCCGCTGCCGGGCGAACGCGTGAGGCCGCCGAAGGGTACGCGGCGGCGGTGGGACTATTACCGACGACGGCGTGGCATGGCCTGGATCGCGCGACACGCGAAGAGCATCTCGCGCAGTGGGCCGGGCTGGCCGCCGACGCCGCGGCATGCGCGATCCTGGACACTCGTCCCGGGCTAGCGGTGGAATTACTGGAGCAGGGCCGGTCAGTACTGTGGACCCAGTCCCTTAACCTTCGCAGCGATCTCAGCCTCCTGGCCGACAAAGCCCCCGGCCTGGCAGAACGCCTCGACAGCATCCGCGTCATCCTCGATAGCCCGGTACCCGAGATGACGCCAGCCCGGTCAGAACAGGCCGCAAGCGGCGTCTGGGAACCAGTCCGCGCCCAGCAGCAGCAGGACGCCGCCGAGCTGCGCAGGCGCAAGGCCCGGGAATGGGACGAAGTCCTGGACCAGGTCCGGGCACTGCCCGGGTTCGGGCATTTCCTGGCCGCCGTTCCGTACGCAGACCTGAAATCGGCCGCCGCGGACGGGCTGGTCGTGATCGTGAACGCGAGCAGTTACGGCTGCCACGCCCTGATCGTGGACCCTGGCCGGGAACAGCCCCGCGTGGCCATCCTGCCGGACCTGAGCCTGGAAGCGGCAGCTGAGCACGCCAATGAGCTGCTGGCGGCGCTGGCAGGTGCCGACGATCCCGGGCGGTCGTTCCTGGACCAGGAGAAGGACCGCCGCGCCGTGCTGGACGTCCTGGACTGGCTGTGGGACGTCATCGGCGGGCCAGTACTCACCGCCGTCGGGTACACCGGGGCTCCCGGGGCCGGGAGCCCGTGGCCGCGGGTGTGGTGGTGCCCCACCGGGCCGCTGGCCGCCTTGCCCATCCACGCCGCAGGCCACCACCCCCGGCTGCGCACCACTGCAACCGGAAGCGCCGACAGCGTGCCCGACCGGGTGATCTCCTCCTACACCCCGACCCTGACCGCGCTGGCCCGCGCCCGCCAGCCGGCCCCGGCCGCCCCGGTACGGCATCTGACCGTCGGAATGCCCGACGCCCCGGGCCTGCCGCCGCTGCCCGCGGTCCCGGCCGAGCTGAAGGTCCTGGCGGCGCACTTCCCCCCGGGAAGGAACAACCACCAGCTCACCGGGCCGCAGGCAACCCGCGCTGAGGTCCTGGCCGCGATAGCCGGCCATTCCTGGGTGCATCTCGCCTGCCACGCAGGCCAGCAGGACGCCGACCCCGCCCGCAGCGGCTTCGCCCTCTGGGACGGCACGGCGACCATCGCCGACCTGGCCGCCCAGCCCGGCCAGATCCGGGACCTGGCGTTCTTGTCCGCCTGCCAGACGGCCGCCGGCAGCGCCCGCCATATCGACGAAGCCATTCACCTCGCCGCCGCCATGCAGTTCCTCGGCTACCGGCACGTCATCGCCACCATGTGGACCATCCCCGACTCACCTGCCCCGCGCGTCGCCGACACCTTCTACACCGCCCTCGAACCACACGGCCAGCCAGACCCCGGTCAGACCGCCGAAGCCCTCCATCACGCCATCGGCGCCCTCCGCCAGGCCGACCCCACTGACCCGCCGCTGTGGGCGCCTTACATCCACCTCGGCATCTGACAGCCAGGGCCCACCCAGCGGATCCCGACTCCGGGCGCGCCCGCCGTCCGCGCGTGCGCGGGGCCTACGCAGATCCATCTGGATCCCAAGAGGGCTATGTTCTGGCTGGCCCACATCTGGATCCCAAAGGGGGGCTATGTTCTGGCCGTATCGGCCGTATGCGGCGGTCACGGTAGATACTGGTAATTGGCCTGTTCACGCGATCAGCTGCACGGGTGAGGCAGGGCCTTGGGATTGAGGGCTGGGATCGTGGCGGAAGACGGCGGGAGACCGGACGTGCCATATCTGGAGTCGGTGGACTATGCGTGGACGGAGACGGCGTTCAGCATGCTCGAGGGCGGCGCTCTTCACGGCGAGGTTGTTTCCCGTGATGGGGTGATCCGTTCCCGGGTGTGGGGCAAGTGCCCAAGGTGCGCGGAGTGCGGGCATGAAATCGACGACCGGCAGACGCTCACCGCGGTCACCAACCTAATGGGCCGGGAATGGCGCCTGGCTATACGTGATCATGGCCAGGCCAGTGGCGGGAAGACGGGCCCGGTCTTTATCCCGGTGGATGTGTCGTGTGGTTGCGGGAAGGCTCACCCGGGCGGGCCCGCGGGCTCGACTGGGTGCGGGGTCAGTTTCCGGGTGGAGCTGCCGTTGCAGCAGGCTGGCGCGGGCGGCAGGGGGTGACCGTCGGCCCGCCGCCGCCAGCACGAATGCCAGCGAGTGCGCCGAGTAAGGCCGATCTGGACGAGCGTGACCGCTATGCGACGCTGACGGCGGCGTCGATCGAGACCGTCCGGGCTAGCGCGAAGACATGGCGGACCGGGTTGACGGCGTTCATCACGTTGGTGACCACTGGCGTGGTGATCAGGGGACGCGACACCACCGCTGGCCTCGCGGAGGGCTGGCGAGCCCTCGTGACTGTCCTGGTCGGCGGGGGGCTGTTGCTAGCTGTTGTGGGGCTCTGGCAGGCGCTGGCGGCCGAGGCCGGCACTGACCCCAAGAGGCAGACCCTGCAAGACATCCGCGCCGGTTACGGCACGCTGGCCGCCTACCAGGTTCACTTGGCCGACCAGGCGGCCCGCCGCCTCCAGTGGGGGCAGCGGGCGGTCGCCGCCGCGGTCGTGTTCCTGCTGGCCGGAATCGCGGTCGCCTGGTGGGCACCCGCCGGGGCGGCACCGACGCAGGCGGCCTACATCAGGGTGACCCGCGGGCAGATCGTGACCTGCGGAAGCTTGCCATCGGCCCGCGCAGGCCCACTGCGCCTGACCGTCCCCGGCAGCCGCAACCCTGTCGTTATCCCCTTCTCCAGCATCACCAGCCTCTCGGTGACGACCGCCTGCCCCTAACAGCTCAGAACCCCGAAGACCAACCATGAGCGGGCCTTTCGCTGCCGTCATTGATGAAGTCTGACGGCGGCCGGTGGGCGGTGGCCGTCGGGCTCCCCGCTGCCTCGAGGCTGGCTGCGGGCGCTTGGGTCCGGGGACGTTGGACCCTAGCGGCCCGTTGGAGCGACTATGACGCTGAGTGTGCGCAAGCCGCCGCGTGTCGGCAGGCCGGATTGGGGGACTGGCAGATGAACGCAGCCTCGGCGTTGACCCCCTGGGCGCGCTACGACCCGGGACGATCCGCGATCGTGTTCGAGGGTAGGAAGCTGTCCTACGGTGAGCTCGACGACCTCGCCGGCCGGGTCTCGGCGGCCCTCCGGGCGCGCGGCATCGGCCGCGGCGACACGGTCGCACTGCATCTGCCGAACATCCCTGAGTTCATCATCTGCTACCTCGGAATCGTCCGGACTGGCTCGATCGCCGTCTCGATCAATCCCTCGCTGACTCGGCCGGAGGTCACGTTCCTTCTGGAGGACTCAGGCTCTCGGGCCTGCTTCACAACTGAGCCCGGCCGGGAGCTGATCGATGACCCGGCCCTGCCGGCGCTGGAGCACGTGGTGGTTTGCGAAGGGGCGGGGCGGCCTTCGCTGAACGACTGGCTAGGCGAGGTGACGCCAGCCGCCGCCGTCTTCATGGATCCCGGTGATCCGGCCGCGATCCTGTACACGTCAGGCACGACCGGAAAGCCCAAGGGCGCGACGCTCACGCACGCCAACGTGGTATCGAACACATGGTCGGTCGTCCACCATTGCGGCTACCAGCCCGACGACCGGCTGATCCTGTTCCTGCCTCTGTTTCACGTCTTCGGGCAGAACTTCGTCGCCAACGCTGGCCTCCGGGCCGGCGCCTCGATCGTGCTTCACCGCCGGTTCGTGCCCGGCAAGGTGCTCGAGTCGGTCCAAAGGGATGGGGTCACGAGGTTCTTCGCCGTGCCGATGATCTACATCAACCTGCTCGCGGCCGGGATCACGCCGGGCGACCTGGGACCCATCGGCTACGAGTTCTCGGCGGCATCGACCTTGCCGGATGAGATCGGCGCCCGCTGGCAGTCGCAGTTCGGCCGCCCGATCTTCGAGGGTTACGGGCTGACCGAGACTTCTCCGCTCGCCTCCTACAACCACGACTTCGCTCGCAGGCCGGGCACGGTAGGAACCGCTATCGAGAACTTCGAACTGCGGATCGTGGACGAATTCGACCGGCCGGTCGAGCCGGGCACCTGGGGAGAGATCGTGATACGTGGACCAGGTGTGATGAAGGGGTACTGGAAACGCGCTGAAGAGACCACGCAAGCGCTGCGCGGCGGGTGGTTCCACAGCGGCGACATGGGCACGATGGACGACGACGGCTATATCTCGATCGTCGACCGTGTCAAGGACATGATCAACGTCTCTGGCTTCAAGGTCTGGCCGGCCGAAGTAGAGGAGGCGTTCTACACGCACCCGTCAGTCCTCGAAGTGGCCGTCTACGGCGTTCCCGACAACGTCCGCGGCGAGAGCGTCGCTGCGGCGGTCGCGCTGCGGCCGGACCGCAGCGCATCGGCCAGCGAGCTACTGGCTCACATCCAGGTCAGGATCGCCCGGTACAAGCTTCCGGAGACGATCGACATCGTCGAGCAGCTACCTAAGGGAGCTACCGGGAAGATCCTCAAGCGCGAGCTGCGAGACGCCGCGGCCAACGCGCAGAAGCAGTAACGTCAAAGGCCATCGTCCATGACAGCGCGGCGCCCCGGGGGCCCGACCTAGTCCTGATGGGCGCCGGGCTGCCCGGCGCGGCACGGGATTGTGCTTCAGCGGTCATCACGGGATCCCGCCGGCGTGATGGCGGAACAGGTGGTGCGGCTGCGATGTATGGGGGTGCGGCGGCCCGGGCGGCACGACGCGCGTGGCGAGCAGGCCGGCCAGCGCGAAGCCGGCCGCGACGAACATCGCCACCCCGGTTCGGTGACCGGCCGTGCCGGGGACGGCGACCAGCGTCGCGGACAAGATCGCCACGCCGAGCGCCGAACCGCACTGCCGGGTGGCGGTCAGCAGCCCGCTGGCCGTGCCCTCGGACCGGGCGGCGACCGGCCCCTGGGTGCCGGCCAGGGTGGATGAGACCTGGCTGAGGCGATTCGCGGTCCCGAGCACGAACGAGCCCGCCAGCAGGGCAGGCAGCGATCCGGCCAGCATCGCGGCGGCGTTTGCGGCCAGGGCCAGCAGCGCGAGGGACAGGCCAGCGGCCAGCGCCCGGCGCGGCCCGAGAGCGGGGACGAGCCGGCCGGCCCGGCCAGCGCGAACGCCCCGGCCGCCTGCGGGACGAACCACGAACACGACCAGGCCGATCCGGTACAGCCTGGCCCGGCCGTACGTGTCGGCCAGCCGGCCGCCCAGCAGCAAGAACCCGCCGAAGGCGACCGCATAGCCGCTGATCAGCCACTGCAGCGTGGTCGTGGCGACATGCAAGCCGTGCTGAATCGAGGGCAGGGCGACGTTGACGATCGTGAAGTCCAGCACGACCATGAACTGCGCCATCGACAAGGTGAGCAGTAACGCGAACCCCGCACGGGGTGCGCCCGCCGGGGCTTGGCCCAGGCGGTCACCCGGCCGGCCTGCGCCGCGGCTGATCGTTTCGGCATCCCCGTGACCGGGTGACGGCGCGGCTGGGACTTGATCGCCTGACCGTGAGAGGGACATGCCCGGCACCGCCTTCACTACCGGGCCATTATCGAGCCCCCGGTACCCCATCGAGAAGACAGCGCTGCTCTCGACCAAGAGCGCCGCAGGCAGTAGCCGCCTGATGCGGTCCAGCGGACCGGCCGGTGCCGCGGCGGGCTGGTTACTGGCCCAGGAGCCATTGCCCGGGTGCGATGAGCTCGCGGGCTTCGGCCGGCCCCCATGAGCCGGGCTCGTAGCCGCGGACCGGGAGCGGGCTGGTCAGCACCGGCTCGGCCACCTGCCACACCGCGGCCAGCCCGTCTGGCCGGGTGAACAGCGAGCGGTCGCCGAGCAGGACGTCGTGGATCAGCCGCACGTAGGGCGGCAGCGGGTCGGCCCCATGCAGGCTGGCCAGCGGGATCGACGCGCGGGCGACGTCGAGGTCCAGCGCGGGCCCGGGCTTCTTGGCCACCAGGAACAGGTCAATCTCCCCGTCGCCGGCCAGCGAGAAGGACAGGACGTTCCCGCTGGGGGGCAGCCGGCCGGCCAGCGGCCCGGGCTGCTCGCGCAGGATCAGGCTGACCCGCTGCTTCGACGCGGCCATCTGCTTTCCGGTGCGCAGGTAGAACGGCACGTCCCGCCAGCGGGGGTTATCGATCCACAGCCGGGCGGCCACGAACGTGTCCCGGCCAGAGTGCGGATCGACACCGGGCACCTCCCGGTACCCATCGAACTGCCCCAGCACGACCTCCTTCGGGTCCAGCCGGCGGAAGCAGCCGATGACCTCTCCCCGGGCCGCCTGCAGGTCCTGCGCGTCCAGGCTGGCCGGGGGTTCCATGGCGACCTCGGCGGTCACCTGGAACAAGTGCGTGACGAGCATGTCGAGGACCGCGCCGGTGGCGTCGTAGAACTGGGCCCGGTCGCTGATGCCGAGCGTCTCGGGCACGTCGATCTGCACCGACTCGATGTGCTCGCGGTTCCAGTACGCGGCGGACGACACGTTGGCGAAGCGGAGTACGTGCAGATCCTGGGTGGCTTCCTTGCCCAGGAAATGGTCGATCCGGTACACCTGCTGCTCATCCAGGACCGAATGAACGATCCGGTCGAGTTCGCGGAAGTTGCCGGCCGAGGTGCCAAATGGCTTCTCGTACACGACCCGGGCGCCGTGGGCCAGTCCGTACTGCCCCAGCGCCTGTGTCAGCCCGCCGAAGGCGACCGGCGGGACGGCCAGGTAGTGCACCAGCTGCGGCGTGTCGCCGACCGACGTGCGCGCCTCGCTGAGCACGTCCGGCAGGCTGCCGGGACTGCCGGAACTGAACCCGCCGCCGGCGAAGAACACGCGCTGCGCGAATGAGTCCCAGTCCTTGCCCTCGGGCTTGGGACCGAACTCGGTGAGCGCATCGTGGACACGGGCGCGGAAGTTCGCGTGCGTGATCTCGCCGCGGCCATTGCCCACCAGCTGCCACTGCCGGGGCAGCAGCCCCTCGAGCGCCAGCCGGTAGAAGGCCGGCAGCACCATGCGCCTGGCCAGGTCACCGGTCGCCCCGAACAGGACGAAAACCACCGGCCGGGCCATTGGGTCCGGTTGCTGCGTCACGCATCAAAGCTACATTCCCGCCCCGCCCCGCCCGTGACCGAAGCTCCGGCATCGGCGGCGTGCGCCTCGCCGGTGGTGGCTAGCCCGGCCCGGCATGTCAGGGCGTTTCCCCCTGCTGCTCGAGCATGCGGGTCACGACGGTCAGGTCCTGCCCGCCGAGCCCCTGATCAACGGCCTGCTGCCATTCGCCGGCCAGGCTGGCGAGGACGGCGAGCCGGCCGTCGCCGGCGGCTTGCAGCGCGAGGTGCACGTCCTTGAGCGCGAGCGACAGCGCGAACTGGGCCGAGAACTCGCCGTGGGCGATCCGCTGGAGCTTGGCTGCCTGCCAGGCGGACACCAGCGGGCCGCCGCCCAGCGCGTCCGCCACCGTCTCGGTGTCAAGACCCAGCTGCCGGGCCAGAGCCACCGACGCGGCGACCGCTTCCGTCGCGAACGCGAGCCAGGTGTTGTTCACCAGCTTCAGCCGCGTTCCAGCCCCGGCCCCGCCGACCCAGATCGTGCGCTCGCCGATGGCGTCGAAGAAAGGAACGACGCGCGGGCGGGCCTCATCGGGCCCTGATGCGAAGATCGTCAGCTGGCCGCGTTCGGCCGGATCCTTGCTTCCCGACACCGGCGCGTCGAGGAGCATCACGTCCGGGCGCTCACTGCCGGCCATGGCCGCGACGCGGTCGGTCCCCGCCACGCCGATGGTGCTCATCTGGGCCCAGATCGCGCCGGGGGCCAGCGCGGCCAGCATGCCCTGGTCCCGGGCGATCGACAGGACGGCATCGGCGTCGGTCACCATCGTGACCACGATCGCGGCCCGCCGCGCCGCGTCGGCGGCGGTCCCGGCGACTTGCGCGCCGAGCTCAGCCAGGTCGCGGGTCGCGTCCATCCTGCGGTTCCAGACGATCGTCGGGATGCCAGCGCGCAAAGCACTGGCCGCCATCCCATGGCCCATCGCTCCCATGCCGAGCACCGCAACCGGCTCAGGCGTCCCTGCCATCGGTCTCCCCCTTTGCCAGGTGTGTAGTTGCGGGTCCCGCGGCGGCCCGGCCGCGGGGGCGGCGTCAGGCGCGGAGGATATCGCGGGCGGCCTGCGTGATTTGACCGGCGGAGATCCCTGCGGCCTCCATGAGCTCCTGGGGGGTCCCGGAGCCGGGTAGGCCGCGGACCGCCAGGTGTTTGACGTGGACTGGGTGACCTGCGTCGTTGAACGCCTCGAGCACCGCGCTGCCGATGCCGCCGGCGGGGTAGTGGTCCTCGGCGACCACGATCCGGCCCCCGGTCGCGGCCGCGGCCGCCAGGAGCGTCCCGGTGTCGATCGGCTTGACCGAGTACAGGTCAACGACGCGGGCGCGGACGCCGTCCTGGCCGAGCTGGTCGGCCGCGGCCAGGCAGTTGTGCAGCGTCACGCCGGCGCCGATCAGCGTGACCTGGTCGTCCGGGCTGGATCGGACGAGCTTGGCGCCGCCGATCGGGAAGGCCTCATCGGATGGGTACAGCACCGGGTACGCGCCGCGGGTGGTGCGCAGGTAGACGATGCCGCTGCGCTCGGCCATCTCCCGCACCAGGTAGGCGGTGCTGGCCGCGTCGCTGGGGTACAAGACCGTGGATCCGTGCACGGCCCGCATCATGGCCAGATCTTCCAGGGCCATCTGCGACGGGCCGTCCGCGCCGATTTCCACCCCCGCGTGGGAGCCGCACAGCCGGATGTTCGCCTGGGAGATGGCCGACATCCGGATGAAGTCGTAGGCGCGGGTGAAGAACGCGGCGAAGGTGGCCGCGAAGGGAATGTATCCGCGGACGGACAGGCCGACCGCAGCGGCGACGAGCTGCTGCTCGGCGATGAACATCTCGAAGTAGCGCTCGGGATAAACCTTGGCGAATTCCTCGGCGTGCGTGGAGTTGCCCACTTCCCCGTCCAGGGCGACGACGTCCGGACGTGCGCCGATCGCGGCCAGCGACTGGCCGAACGCCAGGCGGGTGGCGACCTCGGCGCCCAATTCGTAGCGGGGCAGGTTCACCTCGCCGCTGGGCCGGGTCCGGACCGATCCCTCCTCCGGCCGTGGCCCGCTGACCGTCAGGTGGCGTTCCCCGCCCAGCTCGACGATGGCCCGTTCGGCCATCTCAGCGGGCAGCGGCCTGCCGTGCCAGCCCTCGCGGTCTTCGACCTCGTCGAACCCGCGGCCCTTGCGGGTGCGGGCCAGGATCACGCTGGGCCGGTCCGCGCCGGCCGCGCGGGAGAACGCCTTATCGATGTCGCCGAGGTCGTGCCCGTCGATGGGGATGGCGTGGCAGCCGAACGCTTCAACTCGCCGGGCGTACGCGTCCAGGTCCCAGCCCAGTTCGGTCGGGCCGCGCTGGCCGAGGCGATTCACGTCGACGATCGCGGTCAAGTTGTCCAGCCGGTAGTAGGCGGCCTTGTCCAGCGCCTCCCACATCGATCCCTCGGCCATCTCGCTGTCACCGCAGAGCACCCAGACCCGGTACGGCAGCTCGTCGAGATACCGGCCCGCCAGGGCGACGCCGACCCCATCGGGCAGTCCCTGGCCGAGCGAGCCCGTGGCGACGTCGACCCACGGCAACACCGGCGTGGGGTGACCCTCCAGCACCGAGCCGAACCGCCGGTATCCGGTCATCAGCTCTTCGTCCGAGACGACGCCCGCCGCCTTGAACATCGAGTACAGCAGCGGGGAAGCGTGGCCCTTGGAAAAGATCAGGTGGTCGTTGGCCGGGTCGTGCGGCCGCTGCCAGTCGTAGCGGAAATGCCGGGCCAGCAACACCGCCATCAAGTCGGCGGCCGACATGCTCGAGGTGGGATGGCCGGATCCGGCCGCGGTGCTGCACCGGATCGAGTCGACCCTCAGCTGCTGGCCGAGCGCGCGAATGTCGTCCAAGGTCTGTACGGTCATGGTGAT
Source organism: uncultured Actinomycetota bacterium (assembly GCA_963749145.1). GTDB lineage: Bacteria > Actinomycetota > Actinomycetes > Streptosporangiales > Streptosporangiaceae > JASHPR01. The sequence continues at coordinate 355,460 of CAVVLN010000002.1, forward strand.
CTCCTCCCGCTGCCGGCTCCAGATTACGGCTCGCCGTCGGCCGCGAAGGCCCGTCCTCGGCTTAATCACAGCCGCTCCGGCTCGGAACCGGCGTACCGCGCCCGCCACCCCCGCCGCCCACCGCGCAGCCACGCCGCGACGGCTCCGGCCACACCCCCGCCGGAAAACGTCCAGGGACACGATCCGGACCGGCGTCACTGGACGATGATCCGTCGCGGGAGAACCGGGAGCAATGGGGCTATTGCTGATCTTCGGTAGCGGGTTTATCACTGTGGCGGGAGGCACTGGATGGCCCGGACTCTCGCCCGCCAGCGTTGCCGTCGCTGTCGAGGCCGAGCCGGCGGTGCGCGACCTGGCGGGCCATGTCCAGGACCGCGGGGTTGTCGTGCAGGACGAAGTTGGCGTCGGCGGCCAGGATGATCCCGTTCAGTTCGAAGGCGAGCCGGTCGGGGTCCTCGCCTGCGGGGAGTTCGTTCTGCGCGATGGCGGTGGCGGCGAAGCCTCGGAGCAGGTCCACGAACCCGGCTTGGAAGGCGGCGACGGCTTCCTTGACGGGACCGGGGCGGGTGCCCATCTCCAGGGCCGCGCCGGCGAAGAAACACCCGCCGGGGAAGGTGCGGCGCCGCAGGTGATTGAAGAACGCCTCGCACACCGCCCCGAGCTGGGCCAGGCCGGCGGGCGCCGCTAGGGCGGGCTGGACGACTTCTTCGGCGAAGATCCGGCCTGCTTCTTCCACGGTGGCCAGCTGGAGTTCCTGCTTCGAGCCGAAGTGCGCGTACAGGCCGCTCTTGCTGATGCCGATCGCCGCCGCCAGGTTCCCGATCGACAGGCCCTCGAGCCCGTCGACGGTGGCCAGCGACGCGGCGGCGCGCAAGATCGCGCTGCGAGTGCGTTCCCCGTCGGCGCGCGGGCGCCGCTGGGCGCGGGTTTTATGGCTGACGGTCTGGTTCATCGTCTTGACAAGATAGCACGACCGGTCGTACTTTCACTTAGTACGAACGATCGTGCTAACTAGGCCGGAGCGCCGGGAGCACCGGACCGGCCGCGGTGGCACCGGAGGAAAGGGGGGCGGTCATGGCCGGCAAGGCAGTGATCAGTCTCAGCACCGGCATGGAGGACCCAGAGAAAGTGACCGTGGCGTTCCTCGTCGCGGTCGGCGCCGCCGAATCGGGGCGGCCGACCCTGATGTTCCAGGCCAAGGAAGCTGTCCGGCTCGCGCTGGACGGCGTGGCGGCGGGCGTGGCATGCGATGGCTGCCCTCCGCTACCCGACCTGCTGGCCCGGTATGACAAAGCCGGCGGCCGGTTGATGGTCTGCCCGGTCTGCTTCAACGCCAAGCAGCTGGACAAGGGCGGGCTGCTGCCCAACGCCGAACTGGCCGGCAGCGTCCAGTTGTGGGAGTGGATCGGGGATGAAGGAGCGACAACCTTCAGTTACTGAAGACCGCATTCAGGATCGAGCATGTCATGAGCGCCCGGCGCCGGCGCCGCGTGCTGGGACCAGGCCGTGCCCGAGCGGGTGAGCACGTGCGCCGCCCCGGTGCCCGGGTTGTGGCAGGGAGCGCCCGCCACGGTGGTGGACCCGGAGACTGCCACCGGGTGGCCGAATAAGTCACCCCGGCGCCGCCGGTCCTCCTTCTCAATGTCTTTCGTCTTGCCGCGCGTGTTTGGGCAGCAGGAATACGAAGATGAAGGCGGCTGCCTGGGGGGCGAGGCAGGCCCATGCGATGATCCGGAGAGCGTCGGTCGCGGGGTGGTGTTTGAACAGCGCGAAGAAGATGGTGCCGAGAACCGCAACGCCGAGTGAGGTCGACAATTGCTGCGAAGCTTCCATGACGCCGGACGCTGATCCGACTTCGTTCATGCTGACCGCGGCGATGATGAACTGGATGAGCTGGCCAAGCACGATGCCGACTCCCGCACCGACCAGGAGCAGGCCGGGAACGAGGTCCCAGGTCGATGCGCCATGCACGCCAGTCAGCATCATGGCGAGCGTGGTGGTGCCGGCGGCGATGAACAGGATGCCGATGTGGAGCAAGTGGCGTCCGAGCCGTTTGACGAGCATGCCCGACACGAGCATGCCCCCGATCATGCCGGCGACCATCGGGGTCAGGGTCAGGCCGGCGTGGATCGGTGACCACCCTTCGCCGAGCTGGCCGTACAGCGACACGCAGAGCAGCAGTCCGCCGAAGGCGCCGAAGAGGGACAGCATGACCGCGATGCCGCTGAGGTACATGCGGTTTGCAAACAGGGATGGCTCGATCAAGGCGTTGCGGTCGCGGCGTCGCTCGTAGCGCACAAAGACGTAGAGCAGGACCGCGCCAGCCGCGAGGAGCGCGAACGTCCAGGCTGGCCAGCCCTCGGTCTGGCCCTGGATGAGCGGGTAGATGATCGCCACAAGGGCCAGGCCGATGAGCCAGACGCCGCCGATGTCGAGCTTGAGGTTGGGGTGACTGGCCCCGCTCGGCAGCGATCGGATCGCGAGCGGAAGCGCGATGAGGCCGATCGGCACGTTGATGAGAAAGACCAGTCGCCAGCCGATGTTCCAGAGGTTGGCGTCGATGAGTGCACCGGCGAGGACTGGTGCGCCGAGCAGGGCCAGGCCCGTTGACGGGCCGAACAGGCGGGTTGCCCGGCCCAGTTCCTCGTCGTCGAAGACTTCCTTCAGCAGGCCGAAGCCCTGCGGGATCATCAGGGCGCCGAAGCCTCCCTGCAGGGCGCGGAAGGCGATGAGCATGCCGATGCCCTGCGCCGCCGCGCAGGCGGCGGAGAAGCCGGTGAACCCGACCAAGCCGAGCAGGAACATCCGGCGGCGGCCGAAGATGTCTCCCAGCCGTGCCCCCGCGATCAGCAGGACGGCAAAGGCCAGGGTGTAAGCGGCGCTCAGCCACTGGATCGTGCTGGCAGCTCCGCCGAGTTCGCGGTGAATAGAGGGGCCGGCGACGTTCACGATCGTGGCGTCGAGCAGATCCATGGTGTTGGCGGCCAGCACCACAGCCGCCACGATCCAGCGCATGCTGTAGGGCTGCGCTCTGGCGGGAGAGCTTGTGATGGTGGGGGCGGTGTCCATGATGGCTTCCTGGTTAGAGGTAGAAGCGAGCCGCTCGGGAAAGCAAACAGTGTTTGTCACAAACACTGTTCGTTACGTACACTGTACGTGGAGCACGGCGTTAGGGTCAACCGTGATCGCCGCCCTGCTGTGCAGAACCTGGAGGTCCACCGCACATGAAGACATCGGGCCGCCCCCGCTCGACTCGTGATCGCCCTGCGAAGGCGCCGCTGAGCGAAGAGGCAATCGTCGACGCCGCCCTCGCGATCCTCAAGGCAGAGGGCCTGGAAGCTGTGTCGATGCGCCGGGTCGCGGCCGCCTTGGATACCGGAGCCGGCTCACTGTACGTCTATGTCGACGGCCGCGACGGCCTGCTGGAGGCGATGTTCGATCGCATCATCGCGGCCGTCAAGCTGGAAACGCCCGATCCGTCGCGGTGGCGTGCCCAATTGCACAACCTCCTGGAGCGGGTGCGCGCGGAACTCGTCACGCATCCCGGAATGGCCGCAGCGACCATGGTCGACCCGCCACGGACCGAAGTGGCTATGCGGCTGCTGGAGAACCTCTTGGGAATCTTGCTTGCTGGCGGCCTCGGCGCTCGGGACGCCGCGTGGGCGGCCGACATCCTCGCGGCCCAGGTGACGTACGCCGCCATCGAGGCCGAGCTGCGGCGCACCGACCCCAGCGCACTGGCTGCCGAAATCACGGCCAACTTCGCCCGCCTGCCGGCCGACGACTTTCCGCTAATTACTGCCCACGCCGCTCAGCTGGTCGCCGGAGATGTCGACGAACGGTTTCGCTTCGCCATTGATGTAGTGATCGACGGCGTGCTGGGCAGGGCATCTCGCCGATAGCTGCCTCGTCCAGAGGCCACCTGAAAAGCTGGCACGGGTGGCGACGAGCCAGCGCAGACCCGTGAGGAGCGGGTAGACGCACCTCATGGGCAGCTGACCAGTACCCGCGCGGCTTCCGGTTTATGGAGCATGATCACTAGCGCCGTACAGAACTAGGCAATATGCCCGGGCAGGAGTCGGCTCTGGCATCTGAGCCGCCACCACACTCAGACCGCCATGGCCAGGCCATGTTACCGACCAGTCACCTACGTTCGTGTCCCACACCCCCGGCGTTGTGGACTCGCCGTTCTGTCGGTGCCCGGCGCTACCATCCCGGGCAAGACCTTGGATCAGCGCACCCTGATACGGCGCTGTGCCGCCCGGGAGGCGCCAGCGCGTCGTTAGCCTACTCCCCAGCCGATGATATCGAAATCTGTTACTGTTTCTCTGAAAGACTTGTTCCTGGATTCGATAGTGAGTGCATACGGCCAGATGGATGCGCGCCAGCGTGAGCTCATCGCCCGGCTGACCCGCCGGCGCGCGGCATCTGGCCTCTCCCAGGCGGGCGTGGCCCGGCTGATGCACACGTCACAGTCTGCCGTGGCGCGGTTGGAATCAGGCCAGCACGACGCGCAGTTCTCGACGCTGACGCGGTACGTCGAGGCACTCGGGCTCTCCCTGGACGTCGTCGAGCGCGCGGCGACGGAGGTCGAGGGCTCTGGCGCGGATCCGGGGGCCCGGCCCGGCGAGGCTGCGCCAGGAGACCAGGCCGGCGCCGAGCAGACCTCGCCCGCTGCGGCGCCGCCCGCTGGCAGGCCGCTCCAGGGCGAGCCGGGGCGCAGGCCGAAGCAGGCCGCACCGGCGGCGACGACGCAGCCATCCGGCCGGTCCGAGCCGGATGCTGACTCCGATCCTGATCCCGACCCCGATCATGTCCTCACCTTGCGCCAGCGACGGGTCCTGCAGGTCATCAGGGATTCCGTGCAGCGCCGTGGCTATCCGCCGTCGATGCGCGAGATCGCTGGGGCCGTCGGGCTGAACAGCACGTCCAGCGTTTCTTTCCAGCTCGCCACGTTGCAGAACAAGGGCTACCTGCGCCGTGACGCCGGGCGCCCGCGCACGGTCGAGACCAGGCTGCCCGGCGAGCCGGCCATGCGGCTCGAGCGCGAGACCGGCGAACCTGAGCCCGTGGACCTCTCGCTGCAGCAGGTGACCAGCGTTCCCCTGGTCGGCCGGATCGCGGCCGGAGGCCCCATCCTCGCCGAGGAGAGCGTCGAGGATGTGGTGCCGTTGCCCAGGCAGCTCGTGGGCGGGGGCACCTTGTTCCTGCTCGAGGTCGTCGGGGACTCCATGACCGGCGTCGGCATCATGGACGGCGACTGGGTGGTGGTCAGGCAGCAGCCTGACGCGAACAACGGTGACATCGTGGCCGCGATGATCGACGGCGAGGTAACCGTCAAGACGTGGTGGCGCCGCCCTGCTGAGCGCGCCTGGCTGATGCCGCAGAACCCCGCCTACACGCCGATCCCCGGTGATCGGGCCAGCATCCTGGGACGGGTGGTCACCGTCCTGCGCCGAGTCTGACGTCACCGTCCCGGCCGGCTCTTCGCGCGAGGGCTCCGTCCGGCGTGCCCGGCGGCGCAACCGAAACGACGGCCGCATCGCAGGCCGGGCGCTCGGCATCAGTATCTGTAATCGAACGCACGCTCGACCCTTGACCTGATATAGATAATATGTTCGACTTAGTGCTATGAGACACCGTGGCATGAGACACACCGCACAGCAACGTCAGGCTCGGCTCAGCGACCAGGCTGGCTCAGCGCGACGGAGCGATGCCACCGCGCCCCAGACGAAGATCACGGTTGGCTTGGGCGCATTCATGCTTGACGTGATCCTGCACGTCGGAAAGAAGCCGGCCCGGGTCAACGTCGCCGAGCTAGCGGCCAGGACGCCCCCGGCCGTGATCTGGCCGTACGAGCGGCCGGCCGCGCCAGCGGGATCAGGCGCAACGGTCGAGGCTGGCTTCGCTGCGCCAGGCAGCAGCGCCCATGCCCGCCCAGCCCCAGCCCCAGCCGCAGCCGCCGAACCGGCCGCAGCCGCCGAACCGGCCGCAGCCGCCGAACCGGCCGCAGCCGCCGAACCGGCCGCAGCCGGCCAGGCCCGCGAAGCCCGGCTGCGCCGGCGACGCCGCCGGCCGCGGCATCCGTTCCGCCGTATCTCGCGTGACCCGCGACGGCCGCCGCGCCGAGCCCGGCGCCTCATCCGGAATCCGTTCCGGCTGACCCGGCGTCTGGGGCGGCGCTGACGTGGCGCGTCATCTCTGGTGCTCGTAGGCTTCCGCAATGGATCTGGATCTTTCCCTCGCCGCACCCCGCCTGACCGCGCGGCTGGTCGACGTGGAGTCGGTCAGCGGCGGCGAGCAGCCGCTGGCCGACGCGATCGAGGCGGCGCTGTCGGCGTTGCCGCACCTGACCACCCACCGCGACGGCAACGCGCTAGTGGCCCGCACCACACTGGGCCGGGCGCAGCGCGTGGTGCTCGCCGGGCACATCGACACCGTGCCCGTGGCGGACAACCTCCCTTCCCATGCCGAGGGTGACATCCTCTACGGATGCGGCACCAGTGACATGAAGTCGGGCGTGGCGGTGCAGCTGCGCCTCGCCGCGCTGGCCGCCGACCCCCGGGTGGACGTGACCTATGTCTTCTACGACTGCGAAGAGGTCGAGTCGGAGCGTAATGGCCTCTTGCGGATCAGCCGTCACCGCCCGGAACTGCTCGCGGCCGATCTCGCGGTGCTGATGGAGCCGACCGGGGGAGTGGTCGAGGGCGGCTGCCAGGGGACGCTGCGGGCCGAGGTCACGGCGCGGGGCCGGCGCGCACACAGCGCCCGGTCCTGGCTCGGGGTGAACGCCATCCACGAGGCCGGGCGGATCCTGGACGTGCTGCGCGGCTACGTGCCGCGCGAGCCCGAGGTCGACGGGCTGGCCTACCGCGAGGGGCTGAACGCGGTGCTGGCCCGCGGCGGGGTGGCCGGGAACGTGATCCCGGACGAGTGCGTGATCACGGTGAACTACCGGTTCGCGCCCGACCGCTCGGCGGCGGACGCGCGGGAGCACGTACGCTCGGTGTTCGGCGACTGGGACGTGGCCATCACCGACGTCATGGGCGGGGCCCGGCCCGGGCTCGCCGAGCCGGCCGCGGCGTCGTTCGCCGCCGCGATGGGCGGCACGCCGCGGGCCAAGCTCGGCTGGACCGACGTGGCCCGGTTCGCCTCGCTCGGGATCGCCGCGGTCAACTACGGTCCGGGCGACCCCCAGCTCGCGCACCGCGCCGACGAGCACGCATCGCTGGCCGCGATCGCCGACTGCGAGGCCCGCATGCTGGCCTGGCTGGCCGGCTGAGGCCGGGCCCAGGGCGCCCTGAACCCGCCCCCGTGTGGCGCCCTGAACCCGCCCCAGTGTTAGGTGGAGACCTTTCCGCAAATAGCGCGGTCAAGTTTCCACCCAAGCGGGCTGGGTGATTGCGCGGGCCGGGCGGGGTTACGCGGGCCGGGCGGTTACGCGGGCTGGGCGGCTTACGCGGGCGGGGCCTGGGCCAGGCTGAGGCTTTCGGTGTGCGACTGGCCCGAGGTGTCGACCCAGGTGACCGAGACCGTGCTGCCCGGCCGGTAGGCCTGCAGGATCGCGGTCAGCGAGTTCGGCGAGCCCACCGGGCGGCCGTTCACCGCGGTGATCACGTCCCCGGCGGTGATCCCGACGTTCTGAGCGGGGGTGCCGCACAGGTCGCCGAGCACCAGCGTGCCGCTGCTGGACGGGGCGATCGTCTGCGGGACGCCCGCGTTCTGGTCGTTGGCCATGCAGGTCGTGCCGGACCCGGACGAGCCCGGGTACTGCTGCAGCTCGAGCTGGCGCTGCTGGGCCGGGTCGCTGGCCGAGCTGGCCGACTTGGACGGCACCAGCACCCCGATGAACCCGCTGGCGCCGATCTTGATCGTCGAGCTGGCCTTGCCGCTGATGATCTCGTGCGCGATGGCCAGCGCCCGGTTGATCGGGATCGCGAAGCCGACATTGCCGCCCTGGGAGCTGCCGAAGCTGCCCGAGGACGCGGCCGTGTCCATGCCGATGACCTTGCCGCCGGTGCTCACCAGCGGGCCGCCGGAGTCGCCCTCGACGATGTTCGCGTCGGTCTGCAGCATGCCGTGCAGCGTCTCGGTCCCGCCGAGGTCATCGCTGGCGGTGATGGTCTGGTTGAGCTGGGTGATGGAGCCGGTGACCACCGTCGGCTTGCCGCCGGCGCCCTCGGCGTTGCCGATCGCGACCACCCCGTCACCGACCTTGATCGCCGAGGAGTCGCCCAGCGGGACCGTCTTGAGCCCGGACGCGTTCTGCAGCTGGATCACCGAGACGTCGTCGGTCTTGTCGTAGCCGAGCCACTTGGCGGTGAACCGCTGGCCGTCCGAGACCAGGGTCGCGGTCAGGCCGGTGGTCTGGTCGATGACGTGGTTGTTGGTGAGCACCAGGCCGTTGCTGCTGATCACCATGCCGGTGGCCTCGGCGGTCCCGCCGAGGTACTGCAGGTTGCTCGAGATGTCCACGACGCCGGGCTCGACGGCGTTGATGACCGTCTGCTCCTGGGCGCTGCTGACCCCGCTGCCCCCGCTGTTGTTGCCCTGGCCGGGAACGAGGCCGCTGTTGGGGTTGTTGCCGGAGTTCGGGTTTGCCGGGGCCCCGGCGCTGGGCGAGTTGTTCGACGTGGAGTGGTCCACCACGGCGACCGCCCCGGCGCCGATCCCGGCCGCGAGCGCCGCCACGACCAGGTAGACCAGGAAGCCCCGGGCCCGGCCCTGCCGCGGTCCCTGCTGGATGTAGTCCGAGGGATGCCCGTAGCCGCCGTAACCGCCGGGCGGGCCGTAACCGCCGGGCTGGCCGTAGCCTCCGCCGGAGCCGCCCTGGCCCTGGCCGTACCCGCCGGCCTGGCCTTGGCCGTACCCGCCGGCCTGACCCTGGCCCTGGCCGTACCCGCTGGCCTGGCCTTGGCCGTAAGCTCCCGGCTCGCCGTACCCGCCGGCCTGGCCCGGGCCGTAAGCTCCGGCCTGCCCGTAGGCTCCCGGCTGGCTGTAGGGGCCGGGCTGGCCCTGGCCGCCGTAGGCGGCCTGGCCCTGGCCGTAGGGCCTGGCCCGGGCCGTAGGACCCCGGCTGGCCGTAGCCGCCCTGGCCGTAACCGGGCTGGTCGGCCTGGCCGAAGGATCCGGGCGGCGGCGGCCCGTACCCTCCGCCGGGCTGGCCCGCGGGACCGGGCTGGCCTAGGGGACCGGTCTGGCCCGATGCCCCGCCCGGCCCGGACAGCGGGGCGGTGTCGCCGGGACGGCCCGGCTCGGGGGCAGGCGGCGACGACCCGGGGCCGCCTGCCTCGGGCGGCGATCCCGCGTCATCCGACTGCGGCGACCAGGGGCCCACGTACTCGGGCTGCTGGTTGTCGCTGCCGCTCTGCTCTTCGTGCATCTCTCCATCACCTCTGCCCCGAAGCCAGCGTAACTTCAAGTTGCCGCCGCACCTATCCCGGGCGGCGTGGCCACCACAGGTACCCGCCAACTTTCAGTTAGCACCACTGGCCTGGACGTTGCCTGAATGCCCACTGAGGATTCCCCGGTGCGGCGCTCGCCACTCGTCATTGCCCTGGCCGGCGTGCCATGGCTAGCGTACCGCGAAGAAGCGATATATCTTAAGTGTGCACGCGGCCGCAACCCAGGGAGTGAAGATGTCGGCACCAACGCGTAACGACGAGCCGGGGCTGACCCGGAAAGAAGAGATGACGGTATCCGGCGCCGCCATGTCCGCCGCGCCGTGGAAGACCGCCGGAGCCGCGGGCGCGGTCGTCGCCGGCGGCGACCTTGTGCTGCACCTGGTGGGCGGTCACCTCGACGTGCCGACCGCCCTCTCGGCGGGCACCGTGGCCCTGTTCGCGGTGGCCGGGGGCGGCGCGCTGGTGCGCTCGCAGGGCGGCCGGGCGATGCGCTGGGCGCGCGCCAACCCGTGGCGGTTCGCGCTGCTGCCCGGCCTGGCCGCGGCGGTGATCGTGTTCGTGCTGTCGGTGGTGGTCGGCAGCAGCGGCCTGTTCGGCGGGGCCTTCACCGCCATCTGGCACGGGGCGGTCGCCTACGGGCTGACCGGGGCCGCCGGCACGATCGCGGGCAGCCGCAAGCGGCGCAGCACGTGAGGCACGGCACCAAGAAGTCCTACCCGGGCGCCGGCCGGGCCCGCGGCGCGGCGCCCGGGCCTAGGCCCGCCTCCGGCCCGCGCGGTTCCCGGCCGGCGGCGGGCGGCCCCTGCTGGCCCGAACCGCGGCCTGGCCGTCCTCCGGGACCTCCTGGCCGGACCCGGCCCGCTGGCCGGCCTCGGCGGGCTGCTGGCCGTCCGGCGACCCCAGGTACGCCTGAGTCCGTAGCGGGGTCTCCTTCAGCAGCACCGCCAGCACGAACGCCACGCCCAGCAGCGGCACCAGGTAGGCGTAGATGGGCGGGAGCGCGTCGGCGAAGGCGACCACGATCGCGTGCTTGATCGCCGCGGGCAGGTGGTCGATGCCCTGCGGGGTCACCGAGCTGACCTGCTGGCCCACGCGGGCCGCGGCGGCCGGCGGGAGATGCGCGTCCAGCCGCTCGGTGAGCCGGTGCACGAACAGCGCCCCGACCAGCGCCACGCCCACGCTGCTGCCGATCTGGCGGGCGAAGTTCACCGACGAGGTGGCCGAGCCCAGGTCCTTGCGGGCCACGCTGTTCTGCACGATCAGCACCATGACCTGCATGAACATGCCGATGCCGAGCCCGAGCACCAGCAGGTAGGCGCTCGAGACCAGGTGCGTGGTCCCGACCGTCAGCCGGGACAGCAGGTACAGCCCGAGGCCTGCCACCGCGGTGCCGACGACGGGGTAGATCTTGTAATGGCCGGTCCGCGCGATCAGCCGGCCGGTCGTGATGGAGGTGGCGAGCAGCCCGATGATCAGCGGCAGCAGCAGCAGGCCGGACTTGATCGCGCTCACCCCGGTGACGATCTGCAGGTAGGTCGGCAGGTAGCTGATCGCGCCGAACATGGCCACGCCGACGATCAGGGAGATCGCGCACGCGATCGCGAACGTGCCGTCCCGGAACAGCCGCAGCGGGATCACCGGGTCCGCCGCGAACCGCTCCGAGGCCAGCCAGGCCAGAGTGAGCACGACCGTGGCCGTGCCCAGGCCGATGATCATCGGTGACCGCCACGGGTAGGTGGTGCCGCCCCAGCTGGTCAGCAGGACCAGGCAGATCACGGCGGCGCCGAGCAGCACCATGCCCAGGTAGTCGATCTGCGGCCGGCCCTGCGGCCGGGGCAGCCGCAGCACCACGGCGGTGACGATCAGCGCGACGATGCCGATCGGCAGGTTGATGTAGAAGATCCACCGCCAGGACAGGTTGTCCACGAAGAACCCGCCCAGCAGCGGGCCGATCACCGACGCCAGCCCGAACACCCCGCCGATCAGGCCCTGGTACTTGCCCCGTTCCCGGGGGCTGACCACGTCGCCGATGATCGCCTGCGCGCCGATCATCAGGCCGCCCGCGCCGACCCCCTGCACGGCCCGGAACGCGATCAGCTGGTCCATCGAGTGCGCCAGCCCGGAGGCCGCCGACCCGAGAAGGAACACCACGATCGCGAACTGGAACACCGGCTTGCGCCCGAACAGGTCCCCGACCTTGCCGTACACCGGCATCACCACGGCCACGGCGAGCAGGTAGGCGGTCACCACCCAGCCGATGTGGTTCAGGCCGTGCAGGTCACCGGTTATCGTCGGCAGCGCCGTGGCCACGATCGTCTGGTCCAGCGCGGCCAGCAGCATGCCGAGCATCAGGCCGAGGAAGATGAGCAGGACCTGGCGCTGGCTGAACGGGGCCGCCGGTCCCGCCCCGGCCGGCGGGGCCGCCTGCGTTGCTGGACGCGCCACGCCAGGTCTCCCCTCCGTGGAGCCGTTAACCGGAACGTAGCCAGTCTTTCGCTAACCGGCCTGCTCAGCAACGCGAGGGCGGCGCGCACCGACATAGGCGACAAGGTGCGGCTCATCATGATCGGCCGGGCTCAGCCCGATTAGGGTCATCACGCCCGGATAGCCTGATCGCATGCCGCCCGCCGAAACTGGTCTCACCGCCGCGCCGGATGATGCCGGCATCCAGTGGCAGCGCCCGTCCCGGTTGCTGCTGCGGGCCCGGCGGATCCAGGTCGGCCTGGTCACCGTGCCGGTCGCGCTGGCCGGCGGGCTCATCGCGGGCGTGGCCGGGCCGGCCGCGCTGGGCCTCGGGGTCGGGCTCGGGCTGGTGGTGGCCGGGGCGGCCTGGGAGCGGTTCCTGGCCCGCCGGGTCGCCGCCTGGGGTTACGCCGAGCGGCGCGACGACCTGATGGTCCGGCGCGGGGTGCTGATCCGCCGCCAGTCGGTGATCCCGTACGGCCGGATGCAGTTCATCGACGTCACCGCGGGCCCGGTGGAGCGCAGCCTGGGGCTGGCGACCGTGCGGATGCACACCGCAGCCGCCGCCAGCGACGCGCGCATCCCCGGCCTGGCCCAGGCCGACGCCGCAAAGCTGCGCGACCAGCTCGCCGTGCTGGGCGAAGCGCAGGCAGCCGGGCTGTGACGGTCCCGCCGCCCGGCGGCCCCCCGCCCGGGTCCGGCTCCCCGCCCGTGTCCGGCCCCCCGCCCGGTCCGCCGCCCGCCGCGCCGCCACCCGGCCCGCCGCCCGCTCCGCCGCCACCCGGTCCGCCGCTCCCCGCGCCCGGCCCGGCCGGTGACATGGCGGCCTGGCATCGGCTGCACCCGCTCTCGCCGCTGGTCCGCACCGGGCGCCACCTGATGGGCCTGGGCATCCTGGTGCTGCTGCTGATCTTCGCCAACCACAGCGGCAGCGGCGGCGACGTCATCGGCGACGTCGTGGTCGTCGGGGTGGTGCTGGTCGCGGGCATGATCAGCTGGCTGGTCACCCGCTGGCAGGTCGCCGGCGGGGTACTGCGCATCGACACCGGCCTGATCCGGCGCGACTCGCGGCGGTTCCCGCTGTCCCAGGTCCAGGCGATCGACGTGGTGCAGACCGGGCTGGCCCGGGTGCTCGGGCTGGCCGAGCTGAGGCTGCGGATGGCCGGCGGCGACGCCTCCGGCGGCCGGCTGGCCTGCCTGCCGCTCGCCCAGGCCGAGCAACTGCGCGAGCGGCTGCTGGCCATGGGCCGCGCGCCGGTGACCGCGACCGCCGCCGGGGCCGCCGGCGCGGTCCCGGTGAGCGGGCCCGGGGTGACGGCCCCGCCCGCCGCGCCGGAGCGGCCGCTGTTCCGGGTCCGCTCCGACCGCCTGGCCGGCGCCATCATCCTGTCCCGCAGCGGGGCCTACGCGGCCGCCGTGATCGCGGTGGCGGCCCTGATCATCGGCCTGACCGGCAAGCCCGCCGCGATCGTGCCGTTCCTGCCGTTCGGGTTCGGGATCGTGCTCGCGGTCTGGCGCCAGTTCAACGGCGAGTTCGGGACCGCGGTCGCCACCGCGCCGGACGGGCTGCGGCTGCGGTCCGGCCTGGTGCAGACCACCGCCGAGACCATCCGCCCCGGCCGGGTCCAGGCCGTGCGCCTGGTCGAGCCGCTGCTGTGGCGGGCGTTCGGGTGGTGCCGGCTCGAGGTGGACGTGGCCGGGGCGCGCCAGCGCCGGGAGAACCGGTCCGAGGGCCAGCGCCTGCGCGCGCTGATCCCGGTCGGGTCGCGCGCGGACGCCGACCAGATGCTCGCGGAACTGATGGCCGCGGCGCCTCGCCCGGCCCGCGGCGCGCCCGGCCCCGCGCGCTGGAAGGCGCCGCTGACCTATCACTTCCTGGGCTGGGACGGCGATGACCGCTACGTCGTGTCCTCGCGCGGCCGGGTGTGCCGCAAGACCACCTGGGTGCCGCTGGAGAAGGTGCAGAGCATCCGGTGGGTGCAGGGCCCCATCCAGCGGCGGCTCGGCCTGGCGTCGGTCCGGGTCGACGTGGCGGGCCGGCGGGTGACCGCCAGCATCGAGGACCGCGACGCCGCCGAGGCGCAGCAGATCCTGGCCCGGCTTCCCGACCTGGCCCGCGCCGCCCGCAGCGGGCAGGCGGCTAATCGCGCGTGATGGCCCTGACTACTCCGGGTTTCCAGCACGCCACAACTCCCATGATCAACGCCAGCAGCAGCGCGGCGCCCGCGGTGGTCCAGCCCAGCCCGACCCGGTCGATCACCGGCCCCTGGGCGAGCGAGCCCAGCGGGTAGGCGACCCCGAGCGCGACCAGGAAGAAGCTGAGCACCCGGCCCCGGTAGGCCTGCGGCGCCCGCAACTGGACCACGGTGGTGAGCCCGGACAGGACTCCGATGTACACCAGCCCGACCGCGAACAGCAGCACCGTGCCCTCCCAGCGGTTCTGCGACGCGCCGTAGCCGATCAGCACCACCGGGAGCACGGCCAGGTTCCCGGCCAGCAGCCGGCCGCGGCGCAGCCGCGCGGCCAGCGGGGCCAGGCACAGCGCCCCGGCCACCGCCCCCGCCCCCTGGGCGGTGGTGAGGATGGCCGTCGTCTGCGCGACCGCCCGGGCGCCGCCGTGGGTCAGGTGGTGCGCCATCACCGGGACCAGCGCGATGAACGGCGAGGCCAGGAACGCGACCACCGCGATCGTGCCGATCGCGGCCCAGCAGGACGGCTCACGGCGGGCCGCGGTGAACCCGTCGCGGACCGAGGCCAGCAGGCCGCTCGGCTGCCCGCCCGGCGGCCCGAGCCGCACGAAGATCAGCGCGATGACCACGGCCAGGAACGACACGGCGTTGGCCTCGAACGCCACCGGGTACCCGAACGCGGCCACGGTGGCACCGGCCAGCGCCGGCCCGACGATCCGGCCCAGGTTGAACTGGGCCGAGTTGAGCGAGGTGGCCGCGAGGAACTGCCGGGCCGGGACCAGGTCGGGCAGGATCGCCGACTGGAACGGCCCGATCAGCGCGGACACCGAGCCCTGCAGGGTGACCAGCGCCACCAGCACGCCGGGGTTGTCGTGCCCGCCGGCCACCTCGATCGCGAGTAGCACGGCCGTCACCGCGGCGGCCAGGTTCCCGGTCATCAGCACCGGCCGGCGGGGTAGCCGGTCGGCCAGTGCGCCCCCGATCGGCGACAGCACCCCGATCGGCAGGAATGCCCCGGCCGCGACCAGCACCGCCCAGGTCGCGCTGCCGGTATCCGAGATGACCAGGGCGCCGACCGCCACGGTCTGCATCCAGGAGCCGACGTAGGAGATGAACCCGCCGATCCACAGCAGCGTGAAGCTGCGGTACCGGAACGGCTGCACCGAGGTGAACCGGGGCCCGGCTCGCCCCGCTCGCCCGGTTCGGTCCGGCTGCCCGGTTCGGTCCGGCTGCCCGGTTCGGTCCGGCCCCTTGGTTCGGTCCGGCTGCCCGGTTCGGTCCGGCCGCTTGGCTCGGTCCGGCCGCTTGGTTCGGTCCGGCCCCTTGGCTCGTCTGGCCCGGTCGGCCCGCCCGGCTGCGGGCTCGGGTTCCGGTGCGCAGGGCGTCGGTCCGGCGCGGTCCGCGGCCCTCATTCCGCCGTGGCCGGCTCGCTTGCGTTGCTGGCCGCGAGCCACCTCAGGTAACTCGCGCCCCAGCTCATGCCCCCAACCTATCGTTAGCGGCGCTCAGGACCGTACTGGTTATGGCTGCACAGTCCCTGGCTGCTCGGCGAGGCGGCCGGACATCGGATACCCGGGGCGTAGGCTTGACGGTATGTCCGCTGAGCCGATCCAGCCCGAGGATCCAGATGACCCGCAGGTCATTCTCAGGGACCTGCCCGAGCCCGAACGCGCTCAGTTCCTCCGCCAGTATCACGAAGCCGTGGACGCCGCACACGACCCTGTTAGCTACCGGCGGTTGCGGGGGCTACTGCGTGCGTGGCGGCTGACCGTCACCGCAACGAGGCAACCCGGCTACTACGAAGAGCTCGAGGCGGTGCGGAGCGGCACCGCGCGGACGACGCCAGCAGACGTAGCCATCCCGGAGTGGCAGGAGCGGCTAGCGGCGGTGCGGGCTCGAGCGCGGTGACATATCGCGCCGAGTTAAGCGCATGCCATTCGGTCCGCGACCAGAGACTGGTAGGTGGGGCACTCGGTGATGTCCTCGTAGTCGCAGGCCAGGCCACCTTTGAGGAGGTTTAGGGCAGCCCGCATCTCCTCTATTCGCCGGGCCAGTTCATCACAGTGGCTGCGGGTGATCTCTCGACGCTTCTCGACGTCGGCGGTCGTCAGGATGTCGCGGATGTCGGCCAGGGTGAGTCCTGCCTCCTTGGCGAGCAGGATGCTCGCGACCCGATAGAGGTCGGAGCGTTCGTATCGGCGGCGACCTCCGGTCGCGCGCATGGGCGAGAGCAGGCCCATGGTCTCCCAGTGGCGCAGTACGTGCGTTGCCAGGCCGAAGTGCCCGGCGGCCTCGCCGATGCTCATGGTTGCGCTTGACTTCATGTCGACATGAAGTCGCAGTATGGGGCGCATGTCAAACGAAGCAATCGAGGCCCTGATCCCGCAGCTCGACGCCGTCGACGAGAGTCCCGGCGCCGCAGCGCTGCGCGCCCGCTCGTACGAGCTGCTGCGTGCCGCCCAGGGCGCGCAGGTGGTCGACGTCGGCTGCGGTACCGGGCGCGCTGTCGCCGAGCTGGCGGATCAGGGCGTCCGGGTGATGGGGATCGACGTCAGCGATCAAATGATCGTGTTGGCGCGGGAGCGCTGGCCGTACGGCGAGTTCTGCGCCGGCGACGCGTATGCCCTGCCGCTCGAGGACGGGGAGGCCGCAGGCTACCGGGCCGACAAGGTCATCCACGCGCTGGCTGACCCGGGACGGGCGCTCGCCGAGGCGCGGCGCGTTCTCGCCTCGGGCGGGCGAATCGTAGTGTGCGGGCAGGACTGGGACACGTTCGTGATCGACTCCAGCGACCCGGAGCTCACCCGCACCATCGTGCGGGAGCGCGCCAGCCAAGTGGCGTCGCCGCGGGCCGCCCGTCAGTACCGCAACCTGCTGCTGGATGCCGGCTTCCGCGACGTGACGGTGGAGGTGCACACGGGAGTGTTCACCGACGCCTCGTTTCTGCCGGTGCTCACCCGCCTCGCCGAGGCCTGCTGTGAGCACGGCGCGATCACACGTGCGCAGGCGGACGCGTGGATCGCCGACCAGCGGGAACGCGCCACGACCGACCGGCTGTTCGCGGCCGTGCCGATCTTCATGGCGGCGGCGACCAATCCCTGAGGGGCTCGCCCGGCCCGAGCGCGCGGATCACTGGGGATTGCCGGATGGGCCGGACGGGATACTGGCGAGCGAAGGCCGCTCAGCTGCGCAGCCAGACAGCGCAGTCAGCCGGCGTGCCCGTACCTGACGTCGACGTCTATGAGGTCGCGGTGCACGCCTGATCTCGCCATGATGGTGCATGCGCCGTCCGGGCGCCCTGGCTGACCCGCCGGGCGCGGCTGCGAGCGGGTTGCAACGGCGTCCCGGTGGTTGTTGTCGAGATGCTGCAACCCGACTTTCCGGGCACCCTGAGAACCATGAGCCAGGACCTGCGCGACCATGCTCACGGCCACGCTCACGACCACGGCCACGCACACCACCCGCACGGGAAGGCGCGCCTGCGCCACCTGCTCCGGCCGCATGCCCACGACGCCACGAGCCAGGTGGACGCGGCCATGGAGGCGAGCGGGACGGGACTGAGCGTGCTGTGGAAGTCGGCGGCGGTGCTCGGCGCGACCGCCGCGGTACAGGCCGTGGTGGTGGCGATGTCCGGATCGGTCGCGCTGCTCGGGGACACATTCCACAACGCCATCGACGCGCTCACGGTGGTCCCGCTGGCGATCGCGTTCGTCGCGGGCCGGCGTCCGCCGAACCGGCGCTACACCTACGGGTACGGCCGGGCCGAGGACCTGGCCGGAGTGGTCGTCGTGCTGGTCATCGCCGGGTCGGCCGCGGTGACCGCGTTGGCGGCGGCCGCGCGGCTCGCCCATCCCCGCCCGGTCTCTGGCCTGGCCGCGGTCGCGGTCGCGGCGGTGATCGGGTTCGCCGGCAACGAGCTGGTCGCCGGGTACCGGATCCGCGCCGGGCGCCGGATCGGCTCGGCCGCCCTGGTCGCCGACGGGCACCACGCCCGCGCCGACGGCTTCACCTCCCTGGCGGTCCTGCTCGGCGCGGGCGGTGCCGCGCTCGGCTGGCAGTGGGCCGACCCGCTGGCCGGCCTGCTGATCACGGTGGCGATCCTGGTCGTACTGCGCCAGGCGGCGCGGGAGATCTGGCGGCGGCTGATGGACGCCGTCGACCCGGCGCTGGTCGATCAGGCCGAGCAGGCCCTGCGCGACACCCCCGGCGTGCTCGGCATCGGCCCGGTCCGGCTGCGCTGGGTCGGCCACGAGCTGCGCGCCGAGTGCGAGGTCCTCGTCGCCCCGGGCGCCACCGCGATCGAGGCGCATCAGGTCGCGGTCGGCGCCGAACATGAACTCTTGCATACGCTCCCGCGCCTGACCGCCGCGCTGGTGCATGCTGATCCGCAGCCCCGCGACGGGGCCGACTATCACGCGGCGCTCGCCGCCCATCGCTAACCAGAACGCTCCGTGACGAATGAATCGGGCCAGCCGGCCCTGCTCCTGCGCCGGGGCCGGATTCTGGAGGGCATCACGCTGGGCTGGAACGTCGTCGGCATCGTCGTGCTCGCGATCGCCGCGATCGCGGCCCGGTCGGTCGCGCTGGCCGGGTTCGGCCTGGACTCGCTGATCGAGATCGGCGCCAGCACGGTCGTGCTCTGGGAACTGGCCGGCACGGGGGAGGACCGCCAGCGCCGGGCGCTGCGGCTGATCGGCGGCGCGTTCCTGGCCCTGGCCGCTTACCTCACCGTCCAGTCGGCCATCGTGCTGGCCACGGGCTACCATCCCCGGCCCAGCCCGCTCGGCATCGGCTGGACCGCGGTGACCGCCGCCGCCATGTTCGCGCTGGCCGCGGGCAAGGCCCGGACCGGCCGGGCGCTCGGCAACCCGGTGCTGATCACCGAGGGGCGGGTCACGCTGGTGGACGGGATCCTGGCCGTCGCGGTGCTGGCCGGCCTGGTGCTGAACGCCGCGGCCGGCCTGTGGCGGGCCGACCCGCTGGCCGCCCTGGTGATCGTGGTCTACGCCGTCCGTGAGGCCCGGGAGATCTTCACGGGGTGATGCTCGCGGCCGGCGCCTCTTCCTCCCTTGCGCCGGGGCTGTTGGTTGCCGGGCCGCTGGCCGATGAGGATGGCGCGGGCATGACCGTCCTGCGGCTGCCCGGCGCGGGCCAGCTCGGGCAGGCCACCCTGCTCGCCACCCGCGATGACGCCAGCGTGACCGAGGGGCTGCTCACGGTGACCGTGCGGCCCTGGCAGGTCATGATGCGGTCAGCCAGCTGAGATCCTCGAGGGTGTCGGCGTCCGGGTCGCCACCTGTCCCTGGCGCGATCATCAGCAACGGCACCGAGGTCACCGCGCTGACCGCCGCCCGTGGGAACCAGGCTGGCGGGAACCAGGCTGGCGGGAAACCGCGTTGACGGGAGGCCGGACAGCGGGGACGCTGGCCGTTGTGTCCGACACTCCTGATCACGTGATCCGTAACCGGACGGCCTGGGACAGCTGGGCCGACTGGTACGCGGAGCCGGGGGCCAGCAACTGGGCCGCGGCCGAGCCGGCCTGGGGCATCTGGTCGGTCGCCGAAGAGCAGGTGGGGCTGCTGCCGCCGGACCTGGCCGGGCAGGAGGTCATCGAGCTGGGCTGCGGCACCGGTTACGTCTCGGCCTGGCTGGCCCGGCGCGGCGCGCGGCCGGTCGGACTGGACAATTCCTCGGCCCAGCTGGCCACCGCCCGCAAGCTGCAGCAGCATCACGGCCTGCCGTTCCCGCTCGTGCAGGCGAGCGCGGAGCAGGTACCGCTGCGCGACGCCTCCTTCGACCTGGCGATCTCCGAGTACGGCGCCAGCATCTGGTGTGATCCGTACGCGTGGATCCCCGAGGCGGCCCGGCTGCTGCGCCCCGGCGGGCGGCTGATCTTCCTGGTCAACTCGGTGCAGCTGATGTTGTCGGCCCCGGCCGAGGACGACCAGCCCGCCACCGACCGGCTGCTGCGCCCGTTCTTCGGCATGCACCGCTTCGAGTGGCCCGGCGACGACTCGGTGGAGTTCCACCTCGGCCACGGCGACATGATCCGGCTGCTGCGCCGCTGCGGGTTCGAGGTGGAGGACCTGATCGAGATCCGCCCGCCGGCCGGCGCCACCACGCGCTGGCCGCTGGCCACCATCGACTGGGCCCGGAACTGGCCGACCGAGGAGGTCTGGAAGGCCCGCAAGGCGCGCTGACCCGGCCGGCCAAGATCACGGTCAGCCTGGCGCCCGCCGCCGCGTCACGGTAACCCGTGCTCGGCCCGCGCCAAGGCCAGCCCGGCCCCGGCTGCGCCAGGGCCAGCCCGCGCCCGGCCGCGTCAGGGCCAGCCCGCGCCCGGCACCTCGACCTCGGTGGCCAGGACCTGGCCGCTGCCGGGGGCCACCATCCCGGGCTCGGTCATGCCGCGCCACTGCGCGGCCGCGATGAACAGCGTCCTGTGGCTGGCGCCGCCAAGCGCGCAAGCGAAGCCGCCCCGGTCCAGGCCGACAACCGCCAGCTTGGTGCCGCCCTCGGCCACGCGGACGCACCGCCGGTTGGGCACGTCGGCGTACCAGGCGGCGTTCTGCGCGTCGAGGCAGATGCCGTCCGGGGCAGCGCCCTCGCCGAGGTCGGCCCAGACCCGCCGGCCGGACAGCCCGCCGTCCGGGCCGATGTCGAAGCCCACCAGGCAGTGCCGGTAGGAGTCCGCGACGACCAGCGTCGCGTTGTCGGCGGTCACCGCCATCCCGTTCGGGAACGCGATGTCGTCAGCCACCTCGCGCACCGAGCCATCCGCTGTGACCAGGAAGACGAGCCCGGGCCGGAACGACTCCCCGGCCGCCGGGTTGAAGCCGGCGCCGTTGACGTAGGCGTTGCCGCGGCCGTCCACCACGATGTCGTTCCAGCCCGGCCGGCCCAGGTCCGCGTGCGTGACCAGAGATCCGTCGGGTTCGCGGCGCAACAGCCGCCCGTCCCGGGAGGAGACGATCACCATCCGGCCGTCCGGGAGGAAGGCCGTGCACAGCGGCAGTGACGCCACCCGCGCGATCACCTCGCTGCGGCCGGCCAGGTCGACGGCGAGGACCTCGCCCGCGGACCAGTCCGAGACATACAGCCGGTCACCATGCCAGCGCGGCGACTCGACCAGGCCCCGGCCGGTCAGCAGCGTCCGCATCTCGTTGTTCATCATGTGCCAGTCTCCCTTGCGCACCGGGGCGGTCGTGACTGGCCGGGTCAGCGGTCGTGACCGGCCGGGGTCAGCGGCCCGCCCGGCTGGCCCAGCGCGCGCCGCCGCCCTCGCCGGTGCCGTCGGCCGCGCGGGCGGCCCTGTCCCGGCCGAGCATCTTGTCCAGCGCCGACCCCAGGCTGCCGTCGGCGTCGATGATCCGGCGGACCACCACGATCAGCATCGGGATGGCCCAGAAGTCGCCGCACACCCACAGGATCCCGGCGCCGATCTGCTGGCTGGCGAACGGCGAGAGGGTGACCCCGGGGATGTGGTCGTAGACCGGGTACCAGGACACCTGGGTCAGGAAGCTCATCGACATGGCCAGGATCCACATGATCACGTTCGTGGCCACCAGCGCCACCGCCTGGCCCTCGGGCGGCATCCGCATCCGGAACGGCGGCGAGGGGATGAACTGCAGCCAGAACAGCACGCCCACGATGAAGAAGCTGGCGTGCATCAGCCAGATGTGCACGTACTGGTTGTTCTCGGCCAGGTCAAACGGCCCCGGGATGTGCCAGAACAGCATCACCACGTTGAACGCGATCACCGAGACCCAGGGCCGCAGCAGCCAGCCCCCGGCCGCGCGCAGCGGCCGCGACCAGCGGCCGCGCAGCACGCCGGCGGTGACGCTGCGGCCGGTGCGCCAGGGCAGGCCGTCCAGCAGCGGCTGCCACGGGGCCCCGGCCACGATCAGCGTCGGGGCCGCGAACATCAGCAGCAGGTGCTGCACCATGTGCACGAAGAAGTAATCGTCCGACCAGTAGTCGATCGGCGACTGGACGGCGATCAGCAGCACGGCCAGGCCGCTGTAGAACCAGATCGAGCGCAGCCGGCGCTGCCGGGTCCGCTCCGGGCGGGACCGGCGGGCCTCACGGGCCAGGCCGATCTCGTGCCAGACGGCCACGACGATCGCGACGATCAGGAACGGGTCGAACGACCAGTGATCGATCAGGTAGCTCATCGCGCGCTCACCCCGTTCATCCCGACGAGCCGTACGGGATCGTGACCTTGATCGCCTGGGCCTGGTTCCAGCCGGAGCCGGCCAGCCGCCAGTCGGTGAACGTGCCGCCGTGCGCGGCGATCACGTCCACCTGCCCGGACGACCCCAGCGCGAGCGTGGCGGCCCACCTGGGCAGCGCCGGGAGGGTGCGCCACGCGGTGGCGCCCGGCCCGGTCAGCGTGGCCCCGCGGCCATCGCTCAGCGTGACGCCGGCGGCCCAGCCCGGGCCGACGGTGGTGGAGCGGAGCTGGCGGGTGCCGATCCGCAGCGGCGCGGACACGGTCCACGGGCTCCCGCCGGTGGCCGACCAGGCGGCGATCAGGCTGGTGGCGGGCCCGGTCCCGGCGCGCAGCAGGGCCACGACGCCGGCGCTGGTCGCGGCCAGCCGGACCACCTCGACGTCCTCGCGGGCCAGCGCCGCGGGCAGCGCCGGGCTGGCCGGGCCCGCGGCGTGCCAGGCACCGCCGCTCTCGGCGAAGATGCCGGCCACCCCGGGGCGGCCGCAGCCGGCCCCCAGCATCGGCGTCCCGCCCGGGCTGAACGCGGTTGCGGTCAGCCCGGTCACCGCGCAGGCCCGGCCCGCCGGGCTCGCCGCCAGGGCCCGGGTGCTGGACACGCGGGTCCAGCTCGCCCCGAGGTCCTGGCCCAGCTCGGCCCCGCCGCCCCTGGTCAGGGCCATAAGGTGGCCGCCGGGCCCGGCCGCGAGCGCGTCCGGCACGCCGGCCAGCCCGGGGCTCACCGGGTTGCCCGGCGACCAGCTGGAACCGCTGTCGGCGCTGGCGGTGAGCGGGGAGAACGTGAGGTCCTGGCTGGGCAGGAACCCGGTCACCAGCGACTCGCCCCCGGTCGCGGCGACCACCAGGCCGCCATTGTCGGCCACGCCCAGTGGCGTCGCCTCGCGCCAGGCGGACGACCCGGCCGGCCGGGCGAACAGCTCCCAGAAGTTGTTCTCCTGCGCGGCCGAGCCGCCCATCTCCACGATGGCCCAGCTGGTGCCGGCCGCGCTGGCGTAGGAGGTCTGCAGCGGCGGGGGAGCGGCCGCGGCCGCCGCGCCCGGTGAGCCGGCCGGCGTGCTCCCGCAGCCCGCCGCCAGCAGGCAGGCACCGGCGATCACGCTCCCGGCCACGGCCCGCGCGGGGCCCGCGCCCGCCCGCCCGGTCATGACGGCCTCAGCACGGTCTCGGCGGCCTGGGACAGCTCGACGGCGAAGGACGAGACCGTGCTGGCCGTGCCGGGCCCGGGGTCGAAGTCCAGCTCGGTCCGGGTATGCCCGCGCGCGTCGATGACATAGGCCACGTCGCTGTGGGCGATCATGCCGCCGCCGGGCAGGATCTGGGCCGCGATCGCGTAGTTCTTCCAGGCCTGCTCGAGCTGGGCGAGCGTGCCGGTCAGGTAGAGCCAGTTGGGCAGCCCGGTCAGCCGCTCCTGGCTGTCGAAGGCCCGGGTGTAGGCGACCGAGTGGTACAGCGGGTTGGCCACGATCGCGACCAGCTCGACGCCATGTGACTTCGCGCCGAGCACCTGGTCGGCCTGGCGGAACTCCTGCGCGATCAGCGGGCAGTCGCTGGTGCAGACCGGGTCGAGGAAGGTGAGCAGCACCACCTTGCCGCGCAGGCTGGCCAGGCTGACCGTGCGCCCGTACTGGTCGGTCAGGGTGAACGCGGGCGCGGGGAAGTTCAGCGCGGCGGCGTTGCCGTCGATCGCCTGGGCGATGATCGGTTCGGCGTTGGGGTTGGCCTGGGCCAGCGCCATCGGGGCCGCGCCCAGGACGATGATCGCGACCGCCCAGACGGCCAGGACCGCCCGGGTGCTCGCCGCGCCGAACGCCCGGGCCAGCTCGGAGGGGTGCCACCAGGGGCGATGGGTCGCGACTGGCCCGGTCGCGGGCGGCTGCGGTGCCGCGGCCGCGGCCTGCGGCGCGGTCGCGACGGCCGGGGCGGGGGCCAGCGCGAGGTAGCCGGCCGCGGCCACCAGGATCAGCGGGATCATGCTGTTCGGGTCGGTGCCGAGCCCGCCGAAAAAGCCGAAGTCCTCGATCAGCACCCAGTCGGCCAGGCCGACCACGATCAGCACGATCAGCGTGACCCGGGGCAGCCAGCCGGGCCCGCGGCCGGCCGCCGCGGTGACCAGGCCCGCACCGATCGCCGTCAGCGCGATCACCGCGAACAGGTTCACCGCGAACCCGTGCGCCGCGGTGAACGAGCCGAAGCCGCGCACCCAGCCGGCGAGAACCGCCGGCTGCGGCGTGCCGGCCATCGAGCTGACCATGGTGGTGAGGGTGCCCGGGCGGCCGTGCAGCGTGCCCTGCCAGAAGCCGCGGCCCGGCCAGGCCTGCAGCAGGGCCATGCCGAGGAAGAACGCGCCCAGCCCGCCCAGGATCGTCCGGCCCAGCCGCGGCCCCGCCCAGCTACGCTCCGGCAGCGCGATCAGCAGTCCCGCCGCGCAGTAGAACAGCCGCCGCGCCGGGCGCGCCGAACAGCCAGGTCAGGCCGGGAGCGAAGATCCCGCCGAAGGACTCGCCGAAGACCCAGACCACCAGGCCCCAGGCCACGCTGGCCAGCCCGGCGAGCCGGGACCAGGTACCCCGCGGCGCGGCGATCAGCCAGGCCCCGATGCCGATCTGGATCCAGACCACCGAGGCGCCCGCCTGGATCGGGTGGTAGGACCAGGCGGTACCCGCCCAGTTCACGATGTGCTGGACCCAGCCGGGCGAACTGGCCGCGGTCGGCTCGATGACCTGCGAGGGCAGGCCGGCGGGCATGGCCGGCTGGGCCTGCAGCAGGCCGTCGATGACCCATATGACGCCGAAGCCGATCCGCAGCAACTTCCGCCAGGACGGCTCGGCCCGGGCCAGCGCGGCGGCCCGGGCCGGCCGCAGCCACTCGCGGGCGCTGACCCAGGCGATGGCCAGCACCGTGAAGATCAGCAGCACGATCAGGCCCTGGTGCAGCAGCGCGGCCCGGAACGCCGCGACCAGCGTGGGATTGTCGCTGTTCAGTCCGGAATTCATCCCTGGCATCGGGACTCATATCTCCCTGGCGGCACAGCCGGGCATCTCACTACCCCGGCAGGTTGGGTGGCGACGCGTGGGCGGACAGCGACCGGTTGGCGGAGTTCACGATCGCGTCGACGGCGGCACGCTGGGCGTCCAGCCTGCGCACCGCCTGCTGCAACGCCGCCGTGGCCGTGGCCTTGGCCTGCGGGTTCCCCAGGTTCCGCAGCACCTGCGCGACGTCGGTCTGCACGTCGATGGCGTCGGGCGCTGCCCAGTTCACCAGACCGGTGACGACCCGCTCCAGGCGGAAGCTGGCCAGCGACTCGGTGACCTGGTAGTTCTCCAGGTCGTCGATCTGCTCGTTGTTCGCGGGCGAGCAGTTGGCCGCTCCGGTGTTGGCGATGTAGACCGCGGTCCCCGCGTCGCTGCTGGCGCCCGCCTCGACCTGCCGCAGCGCGGAGAGCGACTCGCTGACCCCGCCGGCGCAGGACTCGATGTCATAGGTCACATCGCCGATGAACCCCCGCAGGTCGGACGCGCGCTGCGTCGTCGAGGGCTTCTGGGACAGCGCGACGAGCACCGCGCCGACCGCCAGCACCGCGAGCGCGAGCAGGACCCACCGGGGGGTTCGCTTCGTGGCCCACCGGGTGGCCCGGATCGGGACGTACGGCGGGTCGGTGCGGACCGGAGAGCTCATCGTGCGGTACCGCCCTCCATCAGGGCCACCCCGGCGATCAGGTCCTTCATGGTCACGCCCCCGAGGACGCGCTTGACGATGAGGTGCCGGGCGTTCAGGAAGAAGGTCTCCGGGATCCCGATCTCGCTGACGTTGTAGGC
The DNA here is from genome assembly GCA_963749145.1 of uncultured Actinomycetota bacterium. Lineage (GTDB taxonomy): Bacteria > Actinomycetota > Actinomycetes > Streptosporangiales > Streptosporangiaceae > JASHPR01. Next base: position 381,561 of record CAVVLN010000002.1, read on the forward strand.
GTTGGCGACCGCGGGCGCGGTCTCGAACCCGATCGGGTACTCGACCCCCTTGGCGGCCACGAAACTGCGGGCCGCCGCGGCCTGGTCGTCCGCGTCCACGCCGATGATCTGTACCTTCCCGTGCGACGCGCGGTAGAACCGGGCCAGCAGCGGCGTCTCCTTCTGGCACGGGCCGCACCAGGAGGCGAAGAAGTTCACGATCACCGGGTGCCCGCGGTAGGCGCTGAGCGACACCTGCTGCGCCGGATCCTGCAGCGACGGCAGCGTGAAGCCCGGGGCCGGCTTGGCGGCGGCCGCGGGCCCCCGGGCGCGGTGCGAGGTGGCGTCGATGGCGATGACGGCCGCGATAAGCCCGACAATCACCGCGACGACGACGATCAGCGTCGTGGAGGGGCGCTGGCCGGCGCCCATGCCGGCCAGGCGCAGGCCGCGCGGCCGGCCGCTGGCGGGACCGCCGGCCAGCACGTCGTCGCCAGCCCGGCGGACCTCGGGGTCGGGACCGGCGGGCGGCTCGGTACCGCTGCTCATGACCGCCTCATGGTGCCATACGGGCCGATCGCCTGGGCGGGATCGGCCATCCCGGCCGGCGTGCCGGCCGCTGGGCCGGCGGCGTCAGCCGGAGCGGCCTCGGCGGCGTAGGCGGCGACGCCGGCGCGATGGGCGGGACCAGGGTCGGCGGGACCGGGGTCGGCGGGAAGCACGATCTCGAATGTAGCGCCCGAGCCCGGGGCGCTGCGTACCAGCACCTCCCCGCCGTGCCCGTGCGCGATCGCGCGGACCAGGGCCAGGCCGAGCCCGGTGCCCCGGGGCCCGCCCGCCGCGGCCGGACCGGTCCGGAACCGGTCGAAGATCAGCGCGAGCTCGGCTGGCGCGATCCCCGAGCCGGCGTCCTCGACGATCACGCGGGCGAAGGCGCCGCGGCCCCCGCCGCGGACCGACAGCCTGATCATGTTGCCGGGGACGGTGTGCTGAACAGCGTTCTCCAGCAGCGCGTCCACCGCGAGCCGCAGGCGCTCCCGGTCGGCGCTGACCGTGGCCGCGTCCAGCCGGCCGAGCTGCCAGTGCCGCGGCGCGGTCGGCCGCCAGCGCCGCAGCACCTCGGCGAGGAACAGGTCCAGCGCGACCGGCTCGGGGCGCAGGAAGTCCGGGTTCTCCGACGAGGCGATGAGCAGCAGCCGCTCGGCCAGGCTCTTCAGCCGGGTCAGCTCGCCCACCACCAGGCGGATGTCGCGGCCCTCCGGCTGGCCGGTGAGCTCGTGGGCCAGCAGCTCGGCGTGGCCGAGGGCGATCGTGATCGGGGTCCTGAGCTGGTGCGAGGCATCCTGCAGGAACCGGCGCTGGGCGGCGAGCAGCCGGGCGTTCTCCTCGCTGACCCGGGCCCGCTCGGTGTCGGCGGCCTGGCGCCGGTGCGCCTGGCGCATCAGCAGCCCGAACGTCACCAGCGCCAGGGTGATCCACAGGTAGTGCAGCGGCATCGCGTCCCACCGGGCGTAGATCAGGATGCAGGCCAGCCCGAGCAGCCAGAGCAGGGCCCAGGTGAGGTCGAGCACGTCGGGCCGGAACTCGGTGATGCCCTGCCGCCAGCCGCCGCCCGGCCCCAGCCGCCGCGGCGCCGGCCCGGCCGGCGCCGGCGCCCCGCCGGTTTCGCGAGCCGCAGGCCCGGTGCCGGTCTCGCTAGGAGGCGAGCTGATATCCCGCACCGCGCACCGTCTTGATCAGGTCGAAACTGAGTTTCGACCGGAGCCGCCGGACGCAGACATCGACGACATTGGAACCGGGATCGAAGTCGTATCCCCAGATGGACGCGAGCAGCTGGTCCTTGCGCACCGACTGGCCCGCGTGCTCCATCAGCTCCCGCAGCAGCAGGAACTCCAGCCGGGTGAGGGGCACCGGGCCGGTCCCGATGTCCGCCTGCAGCCGGCCGACGTCCAGGGCGAGCTCGCCCACCCGGAGCACCTCGCCCGCCAGGTGCGGCTCGCCGCGCAGCTGGACCCGCACCCGGGCCAGCAGCTCCTCCAGCGAGAACGGCTTGGTCAGGTAGTCGTGCGCGCCGAGGTCCAGGCAGGTCACCTTGGTCATCACGTCGTCCAGGCAGGAGAGCACGAGCACCGGCTGCTCGGGCCGCTCGGCCAGCAGCGTGGTCAGCACCGAGCGCCCGTCCATGTCCGGCATGATCAGGTCCAGGATGACCAGGCCGTATTCACCCTGGCTGGCCTGGCGCAACGCCTCTTCGCCGCCCGAGGCGCAATCGATCGCATAACCCGCGGCTGACAGCGCGCGGGCGATAAACCCCCGTATCTTCGGCTCGTCGTCCACAAGCAATATGCGCGGTACCGCCGGATTTTGGGCCAACCGCTCTGGGGTCATTTCGCACTTCACTTCGCACTGGGCCACATCAGCGGGTGTGGCAACCGACCCGCCCCTCGGCACGCTGGTTAGTGCTTAGCACAGGATCTACTCCATGGCGGTGCTCCGGGTCAAGCGCAATGCTGCTGCCGCAAACCTTTGCAACCAGCCTGATACCTAGACCGGACCTGAGTGCGGACAGGTGATAACTCTGGGCGACATTGGGTAAGCAATGCGTGACGAAGTGCCGTGCTGCGTGCGACAACGGGATCTGCTGCCGGGGAGGTGCCACCACGACCAGGGGAGGTCTGACCATGACAATTTCGTCATTCAGGGCGCTCGTTCTTGCCGCGCTCACCGCGGCAGCCGCAAGATCGGGTTCTACGGACAGCTTCCGGTAGCCGGACGCGCCTTGGCGCGTGCCCGGTCAGCGATGCTCGCGTATAGAAGCGAGGTGGTGGCTGGTGTCCTTGCCGGCCCGGGTTTCACTCCTGGTCGTGGCGTTCCTCGCGGTCGTCGCGGTCGGAGCCTTCGTCGTGCTGCACTATTTCCTGGGCGGCCCGGCGACCATCGACTACTCCTCTGGAGTGACCCCCAACACCGGGGCGGTCGTCCACGTGGTCATGCAGGAAGACCCGCAGAACACGGTCACCAGCAAGCCGGACTGGGTCTCCTACTTCATCCAGGACCCCAAGACCAAGGCCTGGGTGCACACCACCCTGTTCAGCGTGCCCGCGGGCTCCCGGATCGACATGACCATCTACGGGTTCGACGGCTGCACCCCGCTGCGCAACAACTACTGGGGCAAGGTCACCGGCACCATCGGCGGCATTGTGAACGTCGACGGCAAGCCGTACACCCAGATCAACTCGTGGTCGGGCTGCAACGTCGGGCACACCTTCTCGATCCCGGGCATCGGCCTGAACGTGCCGATGGCGACGCCCGGGCTGATCCAGTCGGCCAAGCCGGGGCTGTGCGGCACCTCGCCATGCGAGCCCGGGAACCCCAAGCAGGTCCCGTACCGGGTGATGACCTTCAGCTTCGACACGCCGCACGCGCTGGGCCAGTACTTCTGGCAGTGCCGCGTCCCCTGCGGCGGCGGCTTCGTAACTGGATTTGGTGGTCCCATGCAGACGATCGGATTCATGACCGGCAACATGGATGTGGTGTCCTGATGGCCGCCGAGACGCCGGCCGCGCCGCCTGCGCCCGCCCAAGGGTCACGCGAGCCCAACCACGGCCTGCGCATCTTCATCCCGTGGCTGATCCTGTCCCTGGCCGCCGACCTGGTCATCTGGTTCGTGTGGAAGCCGCACATGCCGCCGGGCGCGATGTCCACCTCCGCCGTCAACCAGCAGTTCGACATCACGGTGATGGCGGTGATGGCCGCGCCGGTGATGATCCTGGTGCTGGTCTACTTCGGGTACTCGCTGGTCGTCTGGCGGCAGCGGGAGGGCGACGAGGAGGACGGGCCGGCGATTCACGGCAACACCCGGATCCAGGCCATCTGGATCGTGGTGACCTCGGTGATGGTGCTCTTCCTGGCCGTGTTCGGCACCGTGGCCCTGTTCACGGCGCAGGGCGCGGGATCAGGCTCCGGGGCCAGCCCGATCTTCACCTCGGGCGTGACGAACCCGCTGCAGGTGCAGGTGATCGGGCAGCAGTGGAGGTTCACCTACCGCTACCCGCAGTTCGGCGGGTTCGAGACCACGGACCTGGTGCTGCCGACCAACCGGTGGATCGAATTCAACGTGACCTCGATCGACGTGATCCACAGCTTCTGGGCCTACCAGCTCGGGGTCAAGGCCGACGCCAACCCGGGCGTGAACAATATCGCGTACACCAAGATCTACCACACCGGCACGATCACTGTCCGCTGCGCCGAGCTGTGCGGGCTCTGGCACGGCGCGATGTTCGACTACGGCGCGGCCCTGTCCCCGGCCGCCTTCCAGGCCTGGGCGCGGGCCACCGAGGTGCGGCTGGCCTCGGTGACCGCGATACTGCCGCCGTACTCCCTGACCTACGACCCGACGGTGGTCCCGCAGATGAGCAAGGCCATGGTGGCGGCTGGGTTCACCGGAGGGTCCGGCCTGTACTACCCGCCGACCGATCCGGCGCAGCCGTGAGTGATTGCCGGGCCAACACAGCGATGAAGAGGTGACCGGATGGCCATCGAGACTCAGCCGGAACGGGCGCACGGCGCCGGGGGCAGCGCACCCGGCACGCGACGGCAGCGGCCGTGGTGGATGCGCCCGGCGATCCACACCGCGATCGTCGGGGCGGTGGTCGGCTACCTGATCGGGCACCTGCTCGGCAACGTGCTGGCCAGCAGCAACGTGAACACCGAGTACCCGAACATCGCGCTGTCCGACTCCAGCGACTGGCCGATCGTGCTCGGCTACGCGTTCGGCGTGGTCGGCTGGGTGGCCGGGCTCGGCGTGTTCAACGACCTGCTGCGCCAGATGGCCGGCGCCGGTCCCGGTGGCGAAGGAGGAAGAGGAGGCCGCCGACACCGGCGTGGCCAAGTACTTCCGGTTCACCCTCGACCACAAGGTGGTCGGGATCCAGTACCTGATCGGCATGATCATCTACTTCTGCACCGCCGGCCTGTTCGCGATGGCGATCCGCGCCGAGCTGCTCTCGCCGACCTATCACCTGTTCAGCTCGAGCACGTACATCGAGATCGTCGGCGAGCACGGCACGATGATGATGATGCTGATGACCTCGGTCATCCTCGGGCCGTTCGGCAACTACCTGGTCCCCATCATGATCGGCTCGAAGCGGGTGGCGTTTCCCCGGATCGAGGCGCTGTCGTTCTGGCTCACCCCGATGGCGTTCCTGATCCTGCTGTCCGGCCTGATGCTCGGCGGGTTCCCGTTCGGCTGGACCGGCTACGCACCGCTGTCGATCCAGTCGACGGTCGGTGCGGACTCGTACGCCTTCGCGTTCGGGCTGATGGGCATCTCGATCATCCTGGCCGGATTCAACATCGTCGTCACCATCATCTGCTACCGCGCCCCCGGCATGCGCTGGAGCAGGCTGCCGGTCTTTGTCTGGGCGATGCTCACGACCGCGGTCATGATGGTGCTGGCCGCGCCAGTGCTGGTCGGCGGCATGTACATGATGCTCATGGACCGCACCGCGCAGACCGCGTTCTTCGTGGACACGCTCGGCGGCAGCAGCTATCTATACGAGAACCTGTTCTGGTTCTTCGGGCATCCGGAGGTGTACATCCTGGCCCTGCCGGGGTTCGGGGTCGTCTCGGAACTCATCCCGGTGTTCTGCCGCAAGCCGCTGTTCGGCTACAAGGTCGCGGCGGCCGGGATGATCGGGGTGACGCTGCTGAGCTTCTTCGTCTGGCAGCACCACCTGTTCGTTTCCGGGATCAACCCGGACATGCGCCCGGTGTTCATGCTCACCACCGAGCTGATCTCTGTTCCCACCGGGTTCATCTACCTGGTCGCCATGGGAACCTTCTGGAAGGCCAAGATCCGGTTCACGGTGCCGATGCTGTTCGCGCTCGCCCTGTACTTCAACTTCCTGATCGGCGGGATCAGCGGGGTGTTCCTGTCTGACGCCCCGGCCAACACCACCGAGCACGGCAGCTTCTTCGTGCTGGCGCACTTCCACTACACGATCCTGGGCGGGCTGATCTTCGCCTTCATGGCCGCCTGCTACTACTGGCTGCCGAAGATGATGGGGATCAAGCTCAACGAGACTCTCGGCAAGATCCACTTCTGGACCATGTTCCTCTTCTTCAACTCGACGTTCCTGCCGCTGTTCGCGGTGGGCATGGCCGGGCAGCCGCGGCGGGTGTTCGAGTACGCCAGGAACCTGGAGACGCTCAACGACTGGGTGTCGATCTCCGCGTTCCTGCTGGGCGGGTCGATCCTGATCTTCGTGATCAACTTCGTGTGGTCCACGGTGATCGCCCGGGTGCCGGAGACGGGGAACCCGTGGAAGTCCCGCGGGCTGGAGTGGCAGGTAGCCTCGCCGCCGCCGCCCGGCAACTTCGCCCACGTCCCGGTGGTGCTCTCCAACCCGTATGAGTACGGTGTGCCGGACGCCCCGCCGGTCGCCGATCTCAACCCGCCGACCGGGGTGATCAGCGCGGCGTACGCCGGGGCCGACAGCGCCAGAGCGGAGGCATGACATGGCCGAGACAGCGCAGCAGCCGCCGGCGGGCCTGACCAGGGAAGCCGAGGAGGCGGGCTTCTACCACGAGGCGGCGCTGAACGCCTCGTGGACCGGGGCCCGGCTGGCCCTGGGCGGCCTGTCGTTCGGCTTCGGCGCGTTCGTGTTCGCGTTCTTCTACCTGCGCTCGCTGAACTCGCACGACCTGTGGCATCCGGCGGGCTTCACCAACCCGCAGGCCTGGGTGGGCATCGTGGTCATGCTGCTGATCGTGGTCGGCGCGCTGGCGCAGACCGCGGTGCTGCAGCGGATCAAGGCGGGCCACAAGCGCGTCTGGCAGCAGGGCGCGCTGCTGGCCCTGGTGCTCGGCCTGGCTGCGGTCGCGATCCAGATCTGGCAGCTCACCGACCTGCCGTTCTACCCCGGGGCCGCCGGGTACGCCAGCGTGTTCGTGGGCTTCCAGCCGGTGTTCGTGTTCGTCGTCTTCGCGGTGATGGTCTGGCTGGAGATCCTGATCATGCGAGCGCGGCCGATCCCGCAGATAGCGTTCGTCGAACAGCCGCCGACCTACGTGGAAGCCTTCGCCGTGCAGCGGTTCCAGGCGTCGCTGAGCGCGTTCACCGCCGTCTTCAACTACATGGCGGTGATCGCGATCGTGGCGTGGGTGCTGTTCTACCTGGTCCACTGACCCGGACCCGCGATGAGCCCGGTCGGTTCGCAGTGGTCGGCAAGCTGGCCGGCGCTGATTCTTTACCTGCTGCTGGCCGGCGCGCACCTGACCGGGCTGGGGCGGCTGCTCGCGGCGGGCGAGGCCCCGGCGGGCCGGCGCACGATGATCAGGGAGGCGCTCATCTTCCAGGGCGGCCTGCTGCTGGCGCTGCTGGCCATCGCGTCGCCGTTCGGCTACGAGGCGCGCGTCTTCATCTGGGTGCGGGCCCTCCAGGACCTGACGTTGGCCTTCGTGGCGCCGGGGCTGATCGTGCTCGGCGCCCCGTGGCCGGCCCTGGCCCGCTGCGCCGGCCGGGTCCTGGCCGCGCCGCCCGACGCGCGCCGCCCGCCCTGGTGGCTGCGCTGGCCGGTGGCCACGGCGGTGGCGTTCAACGTGGTCTGGCTGGCCTGGCACCTGCCGGTGTTGTTCGACCAGGTGCAGCGGGGCGGGGTGGTCGCCGCCGCCGAGTACGCGCTGTTCCTCGGGGTCGGCACCCTGTTCTGGCTGCAGCTGATCGGCTCGCGGCCGTGGACCCCCGCCGCGCCGCCGCTGCGGCGGGCGGCGCTGCTGATCGGCACCGTGGCCGCCGACACCGTGCTGGGCATGGTTCTGGTCTTCGGCTCGGCCGTGGTCTACCCCGCGTTCACCAACTCGGCCCATCACGTGCTGACGGTGCTCGACGACCAGCAGCTGGCCGGCGCGGTGCTGTGGATGGGCATCCTGCCACCTGTGATCATCGCCGCGGTGGCGGTGCTCGTACGATGGCTCAATGATGAGGAGTCCGAAGCGCTCTCGGCAGGCCTGGACCGGCTGCTGACGCGGCGAGATTCAGCCTGGCCGTCCCGGCCGAGGTTCCGATGACCGTGTTTCCGGCGACGGTGCCCCCGTTCGCAGAAGCAGGAGAGAAGCAGGAGGCGCAAAGTGCCTGAGTCGGTTCTCGCGCTGGCGACGTCTGACAACAGCATGGGCGGTGCCATACTGACATTCGCGTTCCCCATCATCCTGTTCGTGATCATCGCCACGGTGCTGTACATCCTGCTGTTCAGCAGGCCCGTCCCGCGGGTCCCGGCCGGTCACGTGTCGCTGGCGGCGGCCGGCGGGGCGCCCGACCCCGGGGCGGCGCACACGGCCGCGGTCGCGGCCGGGATGCCGACCGCGTCGGGCGGCGGTTCCGCGGAGTCGGCCACCGAGCCGCCGGCGCCAAGCGGGACATCGTGGCCGAGGCCGGGAGCGAGGAAGGTAATGTGTCCGGCGAATCCGGGCAAGAGCCCACGGAAGGCACGGAGGGCAGCGAGTGACACAGGCCACGGGCGCACTGCCTAGCCAGGGGACCGGGCAGGCGTACGCGCCGCCCGGCAGCCGGCGCTCGGCCCGGGCGGTGGCCCGTTCGCTGCTGGCCCTGACCAAGCCGCGGATCGTCGTCGAACTGCTCGTCACGACGGTACCGGCGATGCTGCTGGCGCGGCGCGGAGTGCCCGCGGCCGAACTGATCCTGGTCACGCTGATCGGCGGCACGCTGGCCGCCGGCAGCGCCAACACGATCAACTGCTACATCGACCGGGACATCGACGCGGTGATGCGGCGCACGTCGCGCCGGCCGCTGGTGGCCAAGGACGCGGCGGCGGCGATCAAGCCGACCGAGGCCCTGGTGTTCGGGATCCTGCTCGGCGCCGCCTCCACGGTGCTGCTCGGCACGCTGGTCAACTGGCTGGCCGCGGCCCTGGCCGACGCGGCGATCCTGTTCTACGTCTTCGTCTACACGCTCGGCCTGAAGCGCCGCACCGCGTCCAACATCGTGATCGGCGGGGCGGCGGGCTGCTTCCCCGTGCTGGTCGGCTGGGCCGCGGTCACCGGGCGGGTCAGCCTGCCCGCGATCGTGCTGTTCGCGGTGATCTTCTTCTGGACGCCGCCGCACTTCTGGGCGCTGGCGATGAAGTTCCGTGACGACTACGCGGCGGCGAACGTGCCGATGCTGCCGGTCGTCGCGCCGGCCGGCGCCGTGGTCAGGAAGATCCTCGGCTACTCCTACGTGATGGTCGCCGTGACGCTGGCGCTCGCGCTGTGGGCGGGCTGGCTGTATGGCTGCTGCGCGCTCGGGCTCGGGGTCTGGTTCCTGACCGAGGCGCACGCCCTGCGGTCCCGGGTCGCCGCGGGCGACGCGCCGGCCCCGATGCGGCTGTTCCACCGCTCGATCGCCTACCTGACCCTGCTGTTCACCGCCGTGGCGATCACCGCGCTACTTCCTGTAGGCAGGTGGTAGCGCTCCGCGAGCGGTGACGGGGGAGCAAGGCCAGCAAGCTGGGTACATACCTCTAGCGTGAGCACGGGGGACCGCGCGAAGGCGGGGGACCGGACCGGAGCGGGGGGCTGCGGGAGCGCGGGGGGCCGCGGGAGCGCGGGTGCCAGCCGGCGCGTCTTCCTGCGGGGCGCGGCTGCGGCCACCGCGGCCGCGGCCGTGGCGGGCTGCGCCGGCCGGGCCGGGGCGGACCGCGGACCGGCGGGCCGGACGGCGGTCGCGCGCCCGGTGCCGGAGAACTCGCTCCCCGGCGATCCCCGCTGGTGGATCAGCAAGCTGGGCGCCCCCGACGAGGTCATGGGGTACGCGGGCCGGTCCAGCGTGCGGCCCGGCGAGCCGGTGCCGCTGTTCGTGTCGACCACCTCCCGCGAGTTCACGGTCACCGCCTTCCGCATGGGCTGGTACCGCGGCGACCTGGCCCGCCGGGTCTGGTCGTCGGGCGCGGTGCGCGGCGGCCGGCAGCGGGCCGCCGCCTTCGCGGCCGAGACCAACACCGTGCACACCGACTGGGGCGAGTCGCTGACCGTGCCGACCGACGGCTGGCCGGCCGGCGCCTACCTGCTGCGGCTGGACGCCCACTCGGGAGCGCAGCGCTACGTGCCGCTGACCGTGCGCTCGGCCAGCACGGCCTGGCACGGTGGTGCTGAAGAACGGCGTCGCGACCTGGCAGGCCTACAACACCTGGGGCGGCTACGACCTGTACAACGGGCCGACCGGCGCCTACGACGACCGCTCGCTGGCGGTCAGCCTGGACCGGCCCTACGACACCGACGGCGCCTACCTGTTCATGGTCTACGAGCGGAAGCTGATCAACCTGGCCGAGCGCACGGGCCTGCCGCTCGCGTACCTGACCAGCATGGACATTGCCAGCGACGCGCACGCGCTGGACGGGGCCAGCGCGCTGATCTCGCCCGGGCACGATGAGTACTGGTCCCCGCCGGAACGGGCCAACGTTACCGCGGCCCGCGACGCCGGCGTCAACCTGGCCTTCCTCGGCGCCAACGCGATGTTCCGGCGGACCAGGCTCGAGCCGACCAGCCTGGGCGCGGACCGGCTGGTCGTCTGCTACCGGACCAGCTACCGGCAGGACCCGATGTACGGCAAGGACAACGCGCTGGTCACCACCGACTGGCGGGACCCGCCGGCGCCGGACCCGGAGTCGTCGGTGATCGGCACCCTGTACGAGGGCTACCCGGCCGTCGCCGACTACGTGGTGGCCGCGCCGGACGCCTGGGTGTTCGCCGGGACCGGCGCGCGGAAGGGGACCAGGTTCGGGGCGCTGATCGGGATCGAGTACGACCGGGTCAACCCCGGCTACCCGGTGCCGCGGCCGATCCAGGTCCTCTCCCACTCGCCGCTGACCTGTAACGGGGTCAACAGCTACGCCGACTCCGCCTACTACACCCACCGCAGCGGGGCCGGGGTGTTCAACGCGGGCACGATGCGCTGGGTGGAGTCGTTCGGGCCGCCGCTCTACGGCTGGGGCATCACCCGGGCGTGCGGGCGGTTCACCCGGCGGGTGACGGCCAACGTGCTGCGCGCGTTCGCCGACGGTCCGGCCGCGGCCCGGCACCCGGCGCAGGACAACCTCGACGCGATGCAGGAGTGGCCGGGCGACCCGCTCGCGGCGGGCCACAACCTCTGGCCGCCCATTCGGCTCTGACGCTGCCTCCCAACCCGGCCAAGGCGTGCAGGGTGAGCGCGCTGTGAACCGGCCTGGGTCTGATGGAGGCTCCGGCAAACCCAGGCCGGTTCAGTGGAAGCGATCATCAGGGAGCTCAGTGCGGCGATTGGCAGGTCATCGTTTGGCGTAGTCGGCGAACCCTTGCCAGTCGATGACGACGCACGGCTCGTCCCCGACCGTCCACGCGTCGTGTCCGGGCGCCATGATCGCGAAGTCGCCCGGGCCGTACTCCATCTCTTCGCCGTCGTCCATGACGACCTTCATCCGCCCGGACACGAAGTAGCCCATGTGGGCGGCCTGGCAGCTCTCGGTCTTGGCGATCGGCTTCACGTGCTCTGACCACCTCCAGCCAGGCAGGAACGTCGCCCGGCCGACAGGGCCTCCTTCCAGGTTCACTAGCTCGAGCTGGCCGCTCCCGCCCTCGAACGGACGGGTCTCTTCGGGTTTGTCGAGGCTCTTGCGAACAAGACCTGGCATCTTGACCTCCTGTTTGATTGTTGTATCAACGGGCTCGGCATGGCCGAGACCGCCAGACCGGGCCCCGGGCCGGAGCCAGTTTGCGCCGGCACGCGCTGGCGTGCCGGCGCGTGCCGGCTGGCGAGGGATGCGAGTTGCTCGGCGGTCACTGGCTGGCTACCGGCCATGGCACGCGACAGTCCCAGGAGTTCTCCGACGGGCCCGGCGGTCATCGCCCCCCGCCGATGACCTGGCCGATCAACTCCATCTGCTTGCTCTCATCCACGGCCCGCCGCCGCCGCCTCCCCTCGGGTCCCGTCACCCTGCCCGTGGGCTTGACAAAACCGCCTGGTCGGGGCAACTGTCTATACGCACATTGCGCACTGGCGCGGCTGCCTGGGGAGTTCGGCCATGTACGTCTCGCTGGAGACCCTGCGGCGGGCTGTCTCGCTCGTGGACAGTCTCGCTGAGCTCGAAGACCCCGCTGGTTTCGCCGGGATCGTCCTTCCCGGCCTAGCCGCACTGGTGGGCTGTGATGTCCTTACCTACAACGAGATCGGACCGGCCTCGGGGGAAACGCGTTACGCGGACTACCCGGCCGGTGCGCTCGACCCGGCGACCCAGCCAGTATTCGCCGCCCACGTGCACGAGCACCCGCTGGTCAACCACTACAGTGCCACCGGCAGCGGTGAACCGGTGATGATCAGCGACTTCCTCAGCAGGCAGCGATTCCACCGGCTTGGCCTGTACGCCGAGTTCTTCCGCGGCATACCCGTCGAGCACCAGATAGCCATCAGCCTGCCGGGCCCCGATGCGGAGGTCATCGGCGTGGCACTGAGCCGGGCCCGCCGCGACTTCTGCGACGAGGATCGGTCCCTGCTCAGCGTGCTCCGAGCCCCGCTGATCGCCGCGCTGCTGCGCGCTCGCAGGCGCCAGCAGGCCGGCCAGGCCCTCAGCGCTCTGGCTTGCAGTGGGCTTGCCAGTCTCACCGACCGCGAGATCCAGATCCTGTGGCTCGTCGCCGCGGGGCGCACCAACGTCGCCATCGCCCACCAGCTCGAGGTGAGCCCCCGGACCATCGCCAAGCACCTTGAGCACATTTACCGCAAACTTGAGGTGAGTAGCCGCGCGGCAGCCGTGGCGAAGATAGCAGCCGCGCGGCAGCCGTGGCGAAGATAACGGTGCCGCTATGTGGCACCACGAGCCGTAGGCACCGACTTGCCTGACTCTGGCACCCGGACGCACTATGCGCCATAGCGCGCAAGGTCAGCCGGGATATGCTCACCGCCAGGCTCGTTGGTGTCGCCCGCGGGTGTCAGCTAACCGTCATAGCGAGCCGCGTCAGACCATCGCACCAACCCGGGGCCGAGACCTATCTAGTACCGGAGGATCGCGATGCCGCCCGGCAGCGTGCACTTCAACGGGTCGGTTAATCTTCCCGACACCGAAACGGTGATGCGCGAGATCAGCTCGCGCATCCCTGCCGGGGTTCGCCGCATGACCGATGGCGAGACCGGCGAGCGCTACTACTGGATCTTGTTCCAGTGGCAGAAGTTCGCCGCGATGCCGGACTTCCAGCCCGCCGGGACGCAGGAGCCGATGCCCGGGGTGGAGCTGCCGCCGATGCCGCTGCTGCGCCTGGCCGACGGGGTCGCGGCCGAGGACGTGCGCTGGCCCGACCTGGGGTACGCCGCCGCGTACACCGGCTCCTACCAGGTCTTCCGCCGCCTGCAGGACGACGGGACGATCCCGCCCGGGGTGCGCTTTCAGATCCAGTACCCGACCCCGCTAGCGCCGATCGCCGGGACCTTCATCCCCGAGGAGGAGGACCGGCTGGCCGGGTCCTACCAGGCCGCCCTGTTCGCCGACCTGGACCGCGCGCTCGCGCGGCTGCCGCGCGAGCAGATCGCCGTTCAATGGGATGTCGCCGTCGAATTTGCGATGCTCGAAGGCGGCTTTGGCTTCGAGCGGATCCCGCTCGGGCAGATCATGCCGGGACTGGCCCGCTGCGCCGGCCAGGTACCCGCCGACGTGCCCGTCGGCATGCACCTGTGCTACGGCGACGCCGGGCACCAGCACTTCAAGCAACCCGAATCACTCGCCCTGCAAGTACACGTCGCCAACGCCGTCACCTCGGCGGCGAGCAGGCCGGTTAACTGGTTCTCCTTCACCGTGCCCCAGGCCCAGCGCGAAAGCGACTACTTCGCGCCGCTGGCCGACCTTCGGACCGGGCCAGAAACCGAGCTGTACTTCGCGCTCGTGCCCTACTACCCGGCCAGCCAGGCCGCCGGTACCACCGCCCAGCAGGTCGCCCACATCGACGCCCGCCTCGCCAAATCCCCGGCCGGATCACGAGACTGGGGCATCTGCACCGAATGCGGCATGGGCCGCGTGCAAGCCGGCGACGTGCCCACCCTGCTCGACCTGCACCGCACGATCCTCGACTCCCACCGAGCAAACCGCTAACTGCCTGCCAGCCAAAACCAGAAAGCGATCTTGGCCGGTTCAAGACCGGAGCGCCAAGAGGATGACTGTTCCCGAGCAGGCGCGGCTGGGGCCTGGCCAAGACGTAGCTGCGCTGGTCAGTCGTGGCGCGCGCTCATGGTGTTTCATCATCTACGCGCCTCCGTGGCTTACTGCCCGTAACCCATTAGGTTTGGAATGACCCGTAGGACACCGGATATCCCGTTTTGAGGCGCTCCCCGCGGGCTCAGCACCCGCAGGAGGCGGCGGCAGACGCTGACAGGCCCCCACCGGCAGATCGCTCACGCTGGACCCGTCGGAGGTCGTCCACGGGCCACGTCAATCCACAGCATCACACTGAGCGACGGGGAGTTCAGGGAGAACGCCCGCCGAGCCGCCTAATTGGGCGGCAGTCTCAGTCTGCTGTGATGACGTCCATGCCGCGCCGAGCAGGGTGATCTGTGCCCTCGGCTCTGCCTCGCCGACACCGTTGACCACTGGCTCACATGCCTGTGAGCGGGAGTGCGAGGCAGGTCGATGGCGAGTTCAGGCGGCTGGCGCCACGTTCACGTCGAGGGTGACGGCTTCCGCCGAAGGGTCATAGTCTCGTGGATCTCCCTCGAGCGCGAAGGCGATGGCCGACAAGGACTCCCGCTCGGCCTCCTCGCGAGTCGAGGTCCCCCCGCCGTTGATGTGCAGGGCCGGCACGCGGTAGTGCCAGTTGCTGGCCTCCTCGTCCCAGAACAGCTCAACACGCAACGCGCTCATAGCCTGTCACCCTACAGTTTCCGCAGCTCATCAATCGTATAGCCATAATCCCGGGCGATCCTGGACATCGCCGGGCCGCCGAGATCAACACCGTCATGGTAAGCCCATACGCGCTGCTGATCGCCCTTGACCAGCACCCGGTGAGAGCCAGACCGCCGGGTCTCAACCCAGCCGTCTCTCTTCAGCGCCGCCAGAACGCGCGCAGCCTTGGCCATGGCACAGCACCGTAGGGTACGGGTGCGTCAATTTCAGCGAGAGACTATGGCAGCCAGCAGACACCCGTACGGGCGGACTTGCACTCGCTCATGCCGCCGTGGGTGTGGACAGAGTCCTGCGGTGCCGACGGCCGCAGGGTTGGCCTGTGGGCAACCGTGGTGCTGAGGGTGTCGTGATCACGGGGGTGTATGGGTCGGGCAAGAGCTCGGTCGCCGCGGAAATCGCCCACGTTCTTGAGCAGCAAGGCGAGCCTTACGCGCTGCTCGATCTGGATTACCTCGGCTGGACGAGCACCGTCGGCGGCGATCACGTGACCGAGCTCCGCCTGATGCTGCGCAGCCTGGCAGATGTGGCATCGAATTACCGGCAGGCCGGGATCCGGTTGTTCGTGCTGGCTTATTTCGTGCGCGATGCCGGCCTGCTGCAGGGTGTGCGGGGAAGCTGCCGGCCTGCCGCTGCGAGCCGCGCTCCTGACGGTTCCGCTGTCTGAGATCGAACGGCGCCTGGCCAGCGACGTCACCAGCGGCCGCCGCGATGACCTGCGTGAGGCAGCGGCACAGATCGCGGCGTCCGAGGGTGCGGGCGTGGCGGACGTGGTCATCAGCAACGACCGTCCTATAGCGGTCGTGGCCCGGGAAGTTATGACATTCCTCGGATGGCTTTAGACGACTTTGGGCCGGCCGAACGGCATCTCCGGGGGCATCCGCTATGCCGCGAGGGGTGCCGGCTGCTGGCCTGCTGCCGGCGCTTCAGGTCGGCAAGAAGGACAGGCGGATCGGCTGGATCGCGGCCGCGGCCGAGCGGCGGGAGATCAAGTGCGAGCTGAACCCGGGGAACTCGGCCGGACAATCGCGTAGAAACTCGGGATCGGCTCGAAGCCGTCCGTCGTGGTGAGCGGCACGCCGTGCATGGTCATCGGCCCGCTCTTGAGCGTTTCCCAGTACGCGGGCGGGAACAGGGCTGCTAGCTGCACTTCACCGAAATGCCGGGGTGGCTTGATGCCCGCCGCGATGCACTTCCGGAGCGGCTCAGGCATGGCCGTCGCGGTCGCGCCCTGGGCCACCAGCTGATCGAGCGGATCGCCCGCATAGTTAGTCTCCGCGAAGTAGACCGCGCCCCGCCGGCCGACTATGTCGCGGAGATTCGCCACCGCTCGTTCGCGCTGCCCGGCGTCGAAGACGTGGAATACGCCACGCATGAAAACATTTGCTTCGCCCAGCTCCTCGAAGAGCTTCTGGCCTGCGCCGGCCGCGCTTGCGTCGAGGACACGGTAGGTGACGTTGTCCACCTCGCCGGACTCCTCCTCGGCCCGCCTGACGGCGTGCGCGGAAATGTCGATGCCCAGCACCTTGGGGAAGCTGCCCGCTAGTAGCCGCGAGAACCGGCCATTGCCGCAGCCGATGTCGATTACGGGAAGGTCCCGGGCCATGTGCTCCAAAGCGAGAGTGCGCACACGGTCGAGTTCCTCGGTGCTGGCCGCATCCCAGATCACTTCCCCGTCCGCGCCGGTACGCTGGATACCCGCCCAGAATCGATCCCATGCCAAACCCTGATCGCGGGGCGATCGAACTCCGTACCAAATGAGCTGCGGAATGAGCAAATACTTATAGAAACCCACGATCCAGACATTACCATTAAAATGTCGGCGACGCCGAGCCTCCACAGCCCGCCGTGACTGCGACGCCTGGTTGAACGACAGGTGAGGACACGGTGACTTTCCTGTTGCTACTCGGCTGGGTACCGTCGGCCTGACTGAGCGTCATCGCCAATGCAGGACCTGGCGGACGACGCATCCGCATCTACCGCCGATCGGGCGTTGGAAAGGATTCCGAGCATCTTGTCCAGCCGGGCCGTGCACTGATGATCAGGCTCAACGTCGTCACCGATCGGAGGGATCTGCAGGCCGCTTGATCTAAGTGCACGTCGCTGGGTGTTTGGTCCCTTACGCCGCGTGTTATGCTGAGTACGCATGACGGAACGGGCCGAGCGGCCAGCGCGGCCAGCAGCCCGGCAGCCATAGGGCGTAAGACCCAAATTGCGGCGAATGCGCGCCCGCCCGTTCTGTTGTGCCCGAGCCGGGCCCTCGGGAACGGGTTTTTGCGTGTCGGTCCTTATTCGGCCCGGAAGCGTGCGCGGTCACCGCTGGGTGCGGTTTGCCGGGGACTCGGTCGTCCGTCGGCGCGCGCTGTCCTTGCTCCTGCCGAAACTCTCGACCATGCTGGTGGGAGCCGATGCGAGGGTGAGACCGGTGTTGTGCGCGATGGCGGAGCCTCCACGATGAAGGTCGCGTCGTGTGGCCGGGGTCATGATCGGGCGCTTGCCGCCGCGGTGGAACACTGCCGCGGCGGCATGGACATGATTGCCGGTATCTAGCGTTGTGGTGCTGGCGGTCATCACCTAATCAGCCGGTGCACCCCAAGCCGGGATCAACTAGCGCGAGCAGACCGCTCCATCGCCGTCCGGCCTGCGGCGGGAGGCGTGGCGTTCAATTCCGGCCGGATAGTCCCTGCACCCCAGCTCCGTGAGCAGATTCTTGTTCCAGGCCAGCACGGTGTAGCCGCCGTCTTGGTAGACCCGCGCGGGCCGCCCGAAACTGGCCACCGCGGACGCCTGGGACAGGCCGCCGGGGAACAGCACCACGAACGTGGCGCGATAGCGGCGCGGGTCGTACCAGGACCTGCTGGTCTCCCAGCCGCCCGGCCCGACGGGCCGGCCGGCGGCCGAGCGCAGCACCGCCCGGCCGCCGCTGCCCAGGGTGATGCGGTTCGCCTCCCAGTAGCCGGCCAGGCCATAGTCCAGGTGACGGCCGGCCAGCCAGGAGCCGAGCTGCTGGCTGGGATCGGGGGCGGGCGGGCGGGCGGCTGCCCAGCCCAGGCCTGCGCAGTAGCCGGCCAGGACCAGCGCGAGCGCGGGCACCATGCGGGCGCGGTCGAGCCGGCCGGCCAGCAGCCGGGCCGCCAGCACGGCGGATAGCGGCAGCACCGCGCTGATCTCCCTGGTGCTCTGGATGTTCACCGCCCGGTATCCGACCAGGTAGGCGGCGAGGCTGACCAGGATGCCTGCCAGAAGCAGCGACGTGACCAGGTCGCGGTCGGCGAAGAAGCGCCGGACCCCGTGGCCGACGGCCCGCGCCGCCAGGCCGAGGCCGACCAGGTGCAGCATGGCCAGCCCGGAGCCCAGGCCGGGCTTTTGGCTGGTGAAGTCGGCGCCGAACAGCACCAGCAGCCCGTGCAGGGCGAGCAGCGCGTGCGGCATCAGGTCGGTTAACGGCGCCAGGCGGCTGCCCACCCCGGAGACGCGGAACCCGCCGACCGCGGTGATCGCCGCCAGCGCGGCCTGCGCGGCCTCCACCGCGACCAGGGCCGCGGCGCCGAGCGACAGCTCGTACCAGCTCGACCGCAGCGGCTGCCGGCGCACGATCCGCGCCTGGTAAACGCGCACCGCGCAGACCGACAGCAGCGGCAGCACCCCGATGATCACGACCAGGCCGTCCGCGACCAGCGCCCAGGCCAGCAGGGCCGCCGCCGCCACCGGCACGTACCACCGGCGCGGCGCCCGGTCCAGCAGCAGCCAGGTGAGCAGCACCGGCACCGAGGTGCCCACGTGGTCAGGCGACAGCAGCAGCACCCGCGCGGCGGTACCCGGTGCCGGCGCGAGCATGATCCCGCCCGCGATCAGCATCCGGACCGCGGCCTCCCTGCCCGTCGCGGTTCCCCTGGCCAGCGCCGCGGCGATCAGGACCAGCAGCGTGTAGGTCACGGCCGCGGCGATGTGGACGTCTTGCGGGCCCAGCCCGCGGGCCAGTTCGACCAGCATGTACTGCGGCAGCTCGGTGGTGTAGAACGACACGTCTGACAGGCTCCAGCCGTGCAGCAGCATGTTGCCGTGCAGCATGTCCCAGGCCTGCAGCGCGTTCGATGCCCCGTCGGAGTTGATCGGCGTCGTGCGGGACAGGCGCAGGTAGCAGAAGAACAGGGCCATCGCCGTCGCCGCCCAGCCCGCGGGTGCCAGCAGCGTGGCCGGCCGGACCGCCGCGCGCCAGCCGTCCCGGGGCCGTCGCCGGGCCGGAGCCGCGGCGCCCGGCACCGACTCCGGATCCGGCGCCGGCGGGGCCGCCACGGCGGCGTCCCCCGGCTGGGCTGAGGTGATCAGCGCGGCCTCGGGAATCACCTCGTCCGGCATCTGCCGGACTTTATCAGCCCGGACGGGCGGATTCGCCGCGAAGGATCAGCTCCCAGCTTCCCGCATTCCGGCGATCAGCTTCGGTGTCCCACCGGGCGGCCGTGGCCAGTTCGGCGAGAGCGGTGCCCTGGCTTCTCGGGCAGAACCTCCACGGGGCCGAGCGCCGATACCGCGGCCAGCACGCGGTCAAAGGCGGCACAGACCTCCGGGGTCGCACGGGCGAAAAGCTGATCTAGGTTGCCAAGCGGGGCGCAGGCATGAGACTGGTTCCGGTTCGCGAAACTCCTCCCGCCGTGCGGGCACGACCACATCGCCGCCGCTGGCACGGTCCCATAATCCCGTGCCGGCCCCAAACCGCGAACCTGCCCGGAAGCCGACTTTCGGTATCGATCCGGTCACCCCAGTAAAAGCAAGCCGCCACGCACGCTCATGGCCGCATAGCGAGCCAGGTTGAGCATGACGCAGCCGCCTCGCAGTCGCGTGCTGCGCTGGACCGCTTCGCCTGCAGGGCACACCGCGGCGGCGAGCCCGACGGCTGCCTGCGGCTGGCTGATCACGCTGTCCCACTCGTGGACGGCCAGCGGCTGGCCGTTGGTTAGGGCACTCTCGGCGCCTCTGCCTAGGATCGTGCGGTGAGTGTACGGCGGAGTCAGGCGGGCAGCATGCGAGCTGCGCGCGTCCCAACATCCCATTGTGGAGGGCCGAATGCCGAAACCACCACTTCCCGAGGCCGCGGTAGCCCTGCTGCGTAAGCCGAATCCGGCGGTCATCACGACCCTGCGGCGGGACGACCAGCCGATCTCCACGGCCACTTGGTATCAGTGGGACGACGGCCGGGTTCTGGTGAACATGGACGAGGGCCGCAAACGGCTGGAGCACATGCGGCTGGACCGCCATGGCGCCGGACGGGTCGTCCGCCGGATCGCCCGCCGGGCCGGGATCACCAAGACCGTCGGGCCGCATACCCTCAGGCACTCGTTCGCGGTCGCCAGTAAATAGGCGCAGGTGTGCCGTTGCGGGATGTGCAGGAAGCGGCTTCTCACGCCGATCCGAGAACCACCATGCGCTATGACCGTGCCCGCGCATCCCTGGACCGCCACGCTACATACATCGTCGCCGCGTACGTCGCTGGCGCGGCGCGATAGGGCCCCTGGGAAGCCGCAAGTGCTCCGCCTGGCCGATCCAGAACCGGCCAGGCGGGCGCTGACGCTCACCGGCACCGGTGAGGCCACCGCGCGAAGTAACTAAGGGTGAGCGGCATAAATCGCACGATCCGCCGTGATGTACGGTTTCGGCCGTAGGGCTGCTGCTTCCGATCGCGATGCAGATCAGGTCGTTCTGTCGCGCGACCATCCTCCGGTCCGCTCGCCCTCTTCTGCTGAGCGGACATTCCAATCGAGTGGTGGTCATGTCAGATCTCCATTTATCCGAACGGACCTCCCGGCCTGCGTCCGGGTGCCTGGTACCGGGCGCGGGCTGGCGCGTGCGGGCCTGCACGCAGGCCGGGGCCCGGTGGCGGCCACCGCGGCGGGTGCCGCCACCGGGTCGTGGGCCTTACTCGTCGGCGATGATCGAGCCGACCCGGTCGCCCAGGCCGGGGTCCCGCCTGACCAGCCAGATCGAGTAGATGATGGACACCACGATGAGGCCCAGCCCCACCCACGGGAACCAGTCGTACGGCTGGATCGGCGGCGACGGGTTGAACAGGTAGTAGATGGGGATGCCGACCACGGCTACGCCGAGGGCCGGCAGCACGAGGTGCTTGACCGGGCTGAACTCGGCCGGCCGGTACTTGCGGTAGTAGAACGGCAGCGCCACGTTGGCCGCGAGGTACACGAACAGGATCAGGATCGTGCCCATCGTGCTGGCCTCGAAGAAGAAGTTCAGCGCGCTCAGGCTGCCGCCGTGCCCGCCGATCCAGTGGCCGAGCGCCCAGCCCAGGGTGATGACCCCGGCGATGCCGACGAAGGCGATGATGGCGTTGACCGGCGTCCGGCGGGCCGGGTGGACCCGGCCGATCCAGCGCGGCAGCAGGCCCTCGCGCCCGGCGTTGAAGATCAGCCGGCACTGGGAGTTCACCGCGGCGATGAGCACGCCGAGGGTGGAGGTCAGCCCAGCCAGGTACGCGATGAAGGCCAGCCAGGCCGCCACGGTGTGGGCGACGGCGATGAACGGGATGAGGGGGGCCGTGAGCGCCGCGGCGTTGTAGTGGAAGCCGGTGACCGTGGCGTAGGCCAGCAGCAGGTACGTGAAAGCCATCAGGGCGATCGACAGGAACACGGCCCGGGGCACGTTGCGCCGGGGGTTAATGGTCTCCTCGGCCAGCGCTGCCGAGTTCTCCCAGCCGATGAACAGGTAGATGGCCAGCGGGAAGGCGACGCCCAGGCCGCTGAAACCGTTGAGGACGTGGCTGGGCTGGAACGGCACGCCGCTGAGGTGGCCGCCGTTCTTGATCAGCACGGCGATCGACACGACGAGCAGCACCGTCAGCTCGAAGGCGAAGAACAAGCCGGCCAGCCTGGTCGACACGGCCACGCCGCGGAACATCATGAACATGGCGCCGGCGGTGAAGAGGGCGGAGAAGATGATCCAGGGGATGCTCACGTTGAAGTAGAACTGCAGCATGATCGACAGGAACCCGCCGGAGATGACCAGGACACCCGCGATCGCGATGATGTAGCCGGCCCCGGCCACCAGCGCGGTGGTCACCGCGCTGGTGCCGCCGAACGTCTTGCCCACGAAGGTGATGAACCCGCCGGTCGACGGGTGTGCCCGGGAGAACTCCGACAGCGTGTTGCCGAGCAGGGCGATGGCGACGGCAGCGACGAGCACGACCAGCGGCGAGGCGACGCCGGCAAAGAGCACGATCCCCGCGAAGCCGAAGTAGAAGCTGTAGGCCGGGCCGATGTTCGCCATCGTCGAGGCGGAGATGTCGATCAGGCCCAGAGCCCCACGGTGCAACCGCTCGGCGGATTCTGGCGCCTTCGTCTCGGTGAACGGGACGTGTGCCGCTTCGCTCATATGCTCACTCCCCTGGCAGGCTCCTAGTTAGGACTTATTTAGTACGTTTACTACGGATCATGCTCGTGACCGGGTAGACGGTCAACCATCGCCGCAGGTCTCCCACATGATGAGCAGGCGGCCGCGCTGACCCGGGCGTGAAGCTCGGGGCGGCTGGCGGGGATCACCGGATCGTTCGGGAAAATAGAGAACTTTCTTGTGGAACCACGGCGGGAGTTGAATCCAGTGACGGCCGAGGTGTCAGCACCGGACGAGGACGCCGACTCCCCGAACATCCCCTACCCCTACGCCAGGCAGACCGGGGGCTGGCCCTGGACGCAGCCGGTGTCACCAGTCGTCAGACAGCCAGATCTGGCTGATCTGCGCTCAAGGCGGCGCTGACGCCTGAGCGCAAAGAACCGCAAATAATCGGCGATAGGGCGCCGCGTCTCCGGACGAGCCGTCACAGTCAGTGACCCTACCTCGACAACTACAACGCGCGCATCGCCGTCGTTATCTGGAGCCCGAATCCGGGTGTCCTCGCCGTAAGCGCCGCAGATGTTTTGTGTGCTTTTTGCTGGGTGGTGGACGCATTACCTGGACAGTGTCTCCGCCGCAGACCCCGTGTAAATCCTCTTGTCGCTGATGCTTTTCGAACTAAACGGCTACTACGTGAACGCTGTTCAGCTACATGTCCACACCGCAGACGTCCTGGTCAGGCGCGGCGTATACAGGGAGGGCTCCAGATAACGCCGCCGTTCGGCGCGGCCGTGGGCTCGATGCGAGCGGGACGCTGGTCAGCCGACTCCGGGCAATCTGTGTGTCAAAGGGAGCCAGCCGGGAATGAGAGGTTGTCGATCTCGTACGGGCTTGGCGGCGCGTCGGGCACTGGCAGGAGGTGGACACCGTCGCGGCGGCGCCGGCCAGGGCTGTTACCGTCCGCCCAGCCCGAAGGCCTCCGCCACCGCGGTGATTCCCGCGGTATCGGCGAAGGCGAAGCTGAAGATCACTTCTTCAGCGCCGGCCTCGATGTGACCTGCAACCAGGCCCGGAATCTCGTGCGGCTGGCCGACAGTAAATCCAGCGATCTCTTCGGCCGAGCCGCCCGCAGCCAGCATCTCGCGCATCTCGGCGGTGTTCTTGCTGGAGGTGGTCAGGATCAGCGGGGTCATCCACGTCACGGCGACCTCGGCTGGGTCCCGGCCGACCTCGGCACAGTGGCGGCGCAGCACGCCGATCTTGCGGGCCAGCGTGGTCACGTCGCCCGTGACGTTGCACTTGTCCGCGTAGCGGGCCACCAGCCGCAGCGTCCGCCTCTCGCCACCGCCGCCGATCATGATCTTCGGGCCGCCGGACTGCACCGGCCGGGGCAGGTTGCGGGCGTGATCGAGCCGGTAATGAGTGCCGGTGAAGCTCACATCGTCGCCGGTGAACATGGCCCGGCATACCTGGACCGCCTCTTCGAGCATGTCCAAGCGCACCCGGTCGCCCGGATAGTCGATGCCGAGGCCCCGGTGCTCAACGTCGTACCAGGCGCCATCGCGAACCTTGAACGCGCACCCCTCTCAGCCGGGTCACTTCCTCACCCGGCACTCTGCTCGCTCCTTCCCGCGTTGTGCTGTTCGCTGGCCGCCCGGTGGCTGACCGCGGCCTTTTAGGACCCTGCCGAAGCCGCCCCTGCCGGCGATCACGTAGAGCAGGCCGCCCCAGGGGCAAGAGAGCAGGCAGATGATCGCCCGCACCTACGCGCTCCGGCTGGCCGCGGCACGTGTCCAGCCGGGCGAAGCGGCCGCGATGACCCCCGAGGAGCACTCCAGGGCCTTCATGGCCTACGTCGCCGGGCTGCTAGCCGACTTCGACCGTTACCTCGCCGCAGGCCCACCGGACCCCGGCCGCGACGGCGCCGGCTACACCGTGGCCGGCTTGTACCTGACCGACGCCGAACTCACCGGGTTCCTCCGCGACCTCGCCGCCATCGTCCAGCCCCTGCTTGCCAACGCACCCGGCAAAGGACGCCGACGCCGCATGCTCTACACCATCTTCCTGCCCGAGCCAGACAGCAGAAGTGCGGCCAGAACTCCACGAACATTGACATGAGCTGGTCCCGCACGGCCGGACCGCGCAAGCGCACCGCCAAGAAGGCGAGCATGACGTACACAGATCAGGGGCTTCGGAGCGCATTCGCCGGTTCCCGACATCTCGACGCTTGACATATGCCGAGATCGGAATATGATGGGCCAGTGGCCCGGGCTTCTACGACGTCGGATGTCTTCAACGCCATTGCCGATGTGCATCGGCGTGAAGTCCTGGACGCGCTAATCGAAGGCGAGAAGGCCGTCGGGGCGATCGTGAGCGACCTCTCGATGTCCCAGCCTCAGGTGTCAAAGCACCTCCGGGTACTGAGTGAGGTGGGACTCGTCAGGTGCCGGGCGGAGGGACGTCGCCGGCTGTACCGGCTGGAACCGGCGCACTTGCAGCCGTTTCGCGATTGGCTGGCCAAGTACGAGCGGGCGTTGAACGAGCGGCTGGATCGGATGGATGCCTACCTCAAAGAGCTTCAACGGCAAGGAGACCTTCAGTGACACCTAACCGGCATGGGTCCGCCGTCGTCGAATACCCGAGCGAGCTCGTGATCGTCACCACTCGCGAGTTCGACGCGCCGATCGAGCTCGTCTTCGACGTGCTGACGAAGCCCGAGCATGTGCGCCACTGGTTCGCTCCCTTCGAGGACAAGATGACGGTCTGCTCGATCGACCTGCGCGTCGGGGGCGACTACCACATGGTCTTCGTGACGCCGGACGGGAAAGAGTGCTCGTTCCGTGGGACCTACCTGGAGGTCGAGCCGCCGACACGGATCGTCCAGACGTGGCTGTTCGAAGGCTGGCCCGACGCGTGGGCCGACGAGACGGATGAGCTGAAGGAGGCTGACGGGGTAACCACGCTGACGGTGACGATGGCGTTCCGTGACAAGGCCGGCCGTGACCACATGACCAAGCACGACGGCCAGGAATCCAGCTTCGACAAGCTGGAGGATTACCTGATGTCACTGCTCGGCAAAGAGGAGACGGCGTGAAAATTCTCCTTACTTCGTCTGGCATCGCGAACACGACCATCCGCGAAGCGCTCGTCGGCCTGCTCGGTAAGCCGATCGAGGAGTCCAGCGCCCTCGTCATCCCGACGGCGATATACCCCTTCCCCGGCGGTGCTGGCCACGCATGGGAGGCGATCTGCGGAAGGAGCAAGAGTCCCTTCGCCGGATTGGGTTGGAAGTCTTTGGGCGTGCTGGAACTCTCCGTGCTGCCAAGCATCGACGAAGAATGCTGGGTCCCGGCGGTCCAGGAGACCGACGCCCTGCTGGTCTGGGGCGGCGATCCGGTGTTCTTGTCGTACTGGATGCGGCGGTCCGGGCTCGCAGACGTCTTGCCGTCGCTGCCTAGCGAGACGGTCTACCTGGGGGTGAGCGCCGGGAGCATCGCAGCAACCTCCACCTTTGCCGAGACTTACCGGGAACCGCGTCGCGGCAGCGGTGAAGCGCTCTCGACGGAAGACATCGTGTTCGATACCCCCGATGGCGAACTCCGCATGATCCTGGTCAAGGCTCAGGGAGTCGGACTGGTTGATTTTGCGATTATTCCGCACGTGGACAACGCCGATCACCAAGACATGGCCATCGCAGAACAATGGGCCACGAGGATACCGGCGCCGACGTACGCGATCGACGACCAGACCGCCATCAAGGTGACCGACGGCAACGTCGAAGTCGTCTCCGAGGGGCACTGGAAGCTGTTTACCCCCTGATACTGAGAGGCTCAGGAGATTCGTTCGATCTTCTGCCTTTCTGGCTGAAACCGGGCTCAGCCTCGCGGGCCCGCCCCGGCGGGCCCGCGCCGTCCCAGCCTGCCGCGGCGATGCTGATCTGACCGGCCCATCCAGGCCGCGTACGGGCACAGCGCCGGCACGCGGGACGCCCGATGCCTGTGCCACTGGTCCGGACGGCGCCCGGCCCGGCCGGGCCTACCGGACCAGCCCGAAGGCACCCCGGGTAATGGCCAGCAATCCAAGCATGGCCGACGGGGACAGTGCTGTTGCCGGGTCGCTGAGCATCGCGACCACCACGAAGGTCTGGCCGTTGCTGTTGGTGGCCAGATAGCCCATGGTCAGCACGCCTGGCTCGGAGCCGCCCTTGTACCAGACCGTGGGCCACTGCGCCGGGTGAAGCCCGATGCCGCCGCTGTTGGCCGACAGGATCGGACCGAGCGGCGCCAGCCCGGGCTGGGCGGCAAGCTGCTGCAGTCCGGCGAAGGCGCGGCAGATGTCATCGGGCGAGGCGAACCACTCGAGGGTGTCGATGTCGGCGGGCGATGCCGTGTCCAGGCTCTGCAGTTGTGCCGGGCTGAGGCGGAGCGGCAGCGGATCCACCGAGGAGGCCAGGAACGCCGCGCGCTGACCCGGGGCCAGGCGCAGGTACCGGTCTGCCAGCGCTGGATCGGCGTATTTCAGCAGAAAGAATTCCCGGGTGGTCAGGAACGGCACGTTCAGCGCGGCATGGTCCGACCATTGCCGGTCCTGGGCCTGCACCGCGGACCGGCCCGCCAAGTCGATCAGCATGTCGGCTGCGGTGTTGTCACTCATCGAGATCATCTGGGCTGCCGTCTGCTCCACCGGCATCCGGGTTCCGGCCGGAACGTCCTGAAGGCATCCCGGGCCGGAGTTGCCGGCGCTCTTCACCGCGTCGGTGACGGTCAGCTCCTGGTCCCAGGAGACCCGGCCCGCGGCGACCTGCTGCGCGAGCGCGCCCAGGACGAACAGCTTGAACATCGACGCCAGCGGCCGGGCGGCCGAGGCAGCCACCTGGTGGATCGGGGTGCAGACCCCGCCGGGCGAGATCCGGGCGGCCAGCAGGCTGGCGCCCGGAGCCAGCCCGGCAAGATCCCGGTCGGCCTGAGCCCAGGTGGCCGGCGGGGGCTGATACGACGTGAGCAGCAGATAGCTGATCAGCCCGGCGCCGTCGACCGTGATATTCACCATCAGCATGACGGAACCGAAGGAGGCCACCGCCTGGAGCGAGACCGGATCGCGGGCCGAGTCCTGCCACAGCAGCCCGATCAGGGACGCTCCTCCCGGTGCCGGGGTCTGCGCCAGGACTGAGTCGATCTCGGCCGGGCTGATCTGCGCCAGGAAGGCGGAGTCGAAATGAGCCTTGATCAGCCGCTGGGACCAGGGGATGTCGGCCACGGCGCGGAGGAACCAGGTCAGCTGCCTGCCCACCGGGGCATCAGGGGCGGCCGTCGAGATGAACATGGCCCGCCATCCCCTCGCCGGCGATCTCACCGTCGCCTTCAACGCGATGGAACTCCCTAGCGAAGAGTACTGTGCCCGGATCGGGCCGTGCGGATGCCGGTGGGTGGCCTGCAAGGTCACCAGGGAGGCGGCGGAGCGTTCAGGGAACCTGAGATGTGGGCCATCTGCAGGTCGAACAGGGCGGCGGGCTGGAGCTGAGGGGGGATCCGCCCGATTAGCTCCAGGGTGATGGCGCCGTGGAGCTGGGCGTATCCGATCAGGCAGGCGATCAGGGCACCCTCGGGAAGGCCGGCCGTCTCGTAGGTGGTTTCGCGCCAGTTGGCGAGTTGCTGGCGAAGGGGCGCTGGCGTCGCTGCTCGCAGCTGTGCGGTGTCGATCTCACCGGCTGCGAGGGCGTCGCGCATCATCGTGAACAGCACGGCCATGACCTTCGACATAGCCTGGTGGATGCTGCGGTCTGCGCCGGGCTGGACGCGAAGTCCGGTGTGACCATAGAGCAGCAGGTACTCGGAAGGGTGCTCGAGGGCCCATGCCCGGTGGGCGCGGGTCACGGCGGTCCACCGCTGGTGCGCCGGCAATAGCCGGGCCTGCTCGTAGCGGGCCCGCAGGGCCGTGGCCAGCGAGTCCCATCCGTCCACGGTGAGGGCGTCGATCAGTGCCTCGCGGCCCGGGAAGTAGTAGTGCACGGCCGAAGGCGTCATGCCCAGGTGGCGGGCGATGGCCCGCAAGGAGATCGCGGCAGGGCCGCCAGCGGCGAGCTGCGCCCGTGCGGTTGTCTTGATGTCCGTGATCGTCTCTTCGCGGCGCCGCTCGCGGCGGCTCGGAAGGGCCGAAGGCGAAGGCCGGCTGGTCACGAGAGCAGCGTGCCGGCTTATTTGAGCAGTGTCAAGTTTTTGACCACTTGCCACCAATCCTGGTAGCCAGCAGACTTGGCCCGGGATGCCGGCCCAGCGCCCGTGCCTGCCGAGGCAGCCCGGGCCGGATCCGCTCACGTTCAGCTAGGCGAGAAGGACCGCATTGTGACAATACGTCCTCCGCTAGATGGCGGCATTGTGCTGATAACCGGTGCTTCGTCGGGCATCGGCCGTCAGTTCGCCGCTCAGCTTGCCGCCCGGGCGGGGACCCTGGTCGTGGTGGCCCGGCGGGCCGGGCTGCTCGAAGGATTGCGGGCCGACCTGGTGGCGGCGCACCCCCGGCTGCAGGTGGTGGCTGTTCCCGTCGACCTGTCCGACGAGCGCGACGTGGACCGAGGCATGACCGCGGTGCGCGAGCAGGTCGGTGCCGTGGATGTGCTGATCAACAACGCTGGCCTCGGCGGCCAGGCGTTGTTCGACGCCGCGGACTGGACCCGTACCCGCCAGGTCCTGCATACCAACGTGGTCGCCGTCGCCCAGCTGACCGCGCTCCTGGTGCCGTCCATGGTGGAACGCGGCCGGGGCGGGGTGCTCAACATGGGCTCGGGAGCAGGGCTGACGGTGATGCCCGCGGCCGCGGCGTACTCGGCAAGCAAGCATTTCGTTGACGGGTTCAGCGAGGCCTTGCGCGCCGATCTGGCCGGCACCGGCGTAGTCATCACCCAGGTGTGCCCGGGTCCGGTCGACAGCGACTTCGACGCCGTCGCCGGCACGGCCGGGGGCATGACCGGCGGCCCGCCCCAGTTCCTGCGCATCAGCGCGGCGCGCTGCGCCCGCGAAGCGCTCGCCGGCTTCGACGCCGGCAAACCCCTGGTCTTCCCGGGACGGGCCTACCGGACCGCGATGCGCGTGCTCCCGCTGCTGCCCCGCTCGGTGCAACGCCACCAAGCGGCCTCCGCCGCCGCCCGCCTTCGCAGCCAGGCACCCGCAGCGAAGGGACTCCGCTCAGCGCACCCGGACATGCCGCCGAGGGAGCCACCGGCATGAGGATCAGCCGTCTGATTCTCAGCGGAGCAGCTGCCGGCACGGTCGCCGGCACCGGGCTCGCTGACCTCAACCGCAGCCACGTGTTCAACCCAGCCTGGCCGCCCCATGCCCGATTCCACAGCATGGCGGGATGGGGCAGCATTGCCGGCTCGCAGCTACTCGCCCTGTGGCTTTTGTGGCGACCCGGCCAGGATGCAGGCGACGGCGAAACGGCAATCAAGATCGCCGCGGCGCTTCCTGCCATCGCCTGGGCACCGTTCTTCCTCGCTCTCGCCACGCCCGGTACCGCGGTCGAGGACGAGCCAGGACACCTCGCCCGCGTCGCCGGAGTGCCACTGAACCTCGTGCCAGCCACGCTCATCCCCCTCATCTCCGCGCTCGGTTACACCTTGCACCGCCACGGCCGATAGGCGCTTGCCCCTGCCGAGCCCCCATCGGCCGTGCCGCGCGCGTCTGCACAGTCACGGTCCCGGCGGTCTGCGGATGGGGCGGTGGTGCCCGCCCCCAGAGCGGTGGCTGGCCGTGGGACCAGTCGGGTCCCGCGTCAAGCGCCGAGCCGGCGGCAAGACGGCACCTGGTCCCGCGCGGTGATGAAGCGCCGAACCTAAACCCCGAGAGGGGTGCCGCATGAGTCGCGCCACAACAAGCAACTCAGCGGCAACGGCCGTATGCTCGAACTGCTACCCCCCGGAGGTTGCCCGTGAAGCTCCCGCGCCAGGCGAGGTGGGCGGTCCCGGCCGGCGCCGTGGCCGCCGTCGGGATCGTCATCGCCGGATCCGTGATCGCCGGGGCCCAGGCCGCGCCCCGGCTGCCCGCGCGCACCACGGCCCAGCTGATCGCGGCGGTGAACCACCCCGGCGCCGTGCCGCCCGCCATGACCGCGGTAATCCAGGAGACCGCGTCGCTGGGGCTGCCGGACCTGCCCGGCACCTCGGACCCGCTGTCGCCGCTGTCGCTGCTGTCCGGCTCGCACACGTTCAAGGTCTGGTACGACGGCCCGGCCCGGGTCAGGATCGCGGTCCCGGTGCAGCTCGGCGAGACCGACCTGCGCCGGGACGGGCGCAGCGCCTGGCTGTGGGACAGCCGGACCAACCAGGCCACCCACTACCTGCTGCCCGCCTCGCCCGCCACGGGAGGCGCGCCGCCGGCGGACGCCACGCCGAGCATCCCGGCCCCGCAGCAGCTGGCCAGGCAGGTCCTGGCCGCGGTCGGCCCGACCACGACCGTCGGGCTGCAGCAGAACGTGATGGTCGCCGGGCAGCCCGCCTACCAGCTCTCGCTGGCACCCAAGGACGGCCGCTCGCTGATCGGCCAGGTCCGGATCGCGATCGACGCGCGGAACTCGCTGCCGCTGCAGGTGCAGGTGTTCGCGCGCGGCGCGGCCGGGCCCGCGTTCTCGGTCGGGTACACCTCGCTGTCGTTCGCCGTGCCGGCCGCATCCAACTTCGCCTTCTCCCCGCCGCCGGGGGCCAAGGTGAAGACGGTCACGGTGCCGGGCGCGCCGACCGCGATGCCGGTCCCGGCCGGTTCGGTCGGCCTGGGCGGGATCGTGCCCGTCGTGCCGCCGGCCCCGCCCGGGGCCTCCGACTCGACCAGCGTCCAGGTGATCGCCCCCGGTCAGGGCGCGGTTACGGTGCGCGGCGGCAAGCACCTGTCGGCCGCCATGGCCAGGCGGATCGAGGCGTCGTTCGCCCGCAGCCTGCCCGCCTCGCTCAGCAAGACCCAGCGCGCGGTGCTGACGAAGGAGTTCTACAGCCACGTGATCGCCGGGCCGGTGCCGGGCGGTAAGGCGGGGACGTGGTTCGCGGTGATCCCGCAGTCGTCCTCGTCCGGGGTGGCGGTGTCCTCCGGGCCGCCCTTGTCCGCGGCGGGTTTCTCCGGATCGGCGACGATCTCGTCGTCGGCGGTGTCCTCGGCGGCGGCCCTGCCGACGGGCGGGCCCCGGGTGATGGGCCAGGGCTGGCTGTCGGTCGTGGTGCTGCCGGGCGGGCTCAGCGCGGGCGCTGGTTCCGTGCCGGACGGCTTGTCCAGCGCGCTCGGCGCGGTGATGGCCGCGACCACGCCGGTGCACGGGTCCTGGGGGAGCGGCCGGCTGCTGCGCACCAGCCTGGTCTCGGTGCTGTTCACCGACAACGGCGCGGTGCTGATCGGCGCGACGGTGCCGTCGGTGCTCTACGCCGACGCGGCGCACCTCGGGTGACCGCGCGGCCGGGCACCGGGCGCGACGAGGTCAGCTTCGGCCGGGCCCGCGACCGGGACGACGAGGCGCCGGACGCGTTCCGGCCGCCGGCGCCCGGGCCCGCGGCCAGGCCGCGGGCCGACCCGGGTGAGCTGGCCGTCGCGACCATCGGGCTGGCCAAGCGGTTCGGCCAGCAGCTGGCGGTGGCCGGGATCGACCTGGCCGTGCCGAGCGGCTCGGTGTACGGCTTCCTCGGCCCGAACGGGTCCGGCAAGACCACCACGATCCGGATGCTGCTCGGCCTGATCCAGCCGACCGGCGGGAACCAGCGGCTGCTCGGCGTGACCATGCCCGCCGGGGCCAACGCGGTGCTGCCCCGGGTCGGGTCACTGGTCGAGGGCCCGGCGTTCCACCCGCAGCTGTCCGGCCAGGCCAACCTGGCCCGGCTGGACGCCGCGGACCGGACCGCCAGCCCGCGGACCGCCGCGGCCCGGATCGACGCGGCCCTGGACCGGGTCGGCCTGCTCGCCGCGGCGGGCAAGCGCTACCGCGCGTACTCGCTCGGCATGAAGCAGCGGCTGGCCATCGCGGCCGGCCTGCTCCGGCCGCGCGAGCTGATGATCCTCGACGAGCCGACCAACGGCCTCGACCCGCAGGGCACCCGCGAGGTCCGCGCGCTGATCCGGCAGATCGCCGCGGACGGCACCACGGTGTTCGTCTCCTCGCACCTGCTGGCCGAGGTGGAGCAGGTCTGCTCGCACGTGGGCGTGATGCGGGCCGGCGAGCTGGTGTTCCAGGGAACGCTCGAGGAGCTGCGCAGCCGGGGCGCGCGCCGGATCCTGGTCCGCACCGCCGAGCCGGAACTGGCCGCGCAGGTGCTGGCCGGGCTCGGGCTGACCGAGGTCACGGCGGCCGACCGGGAGGTGACCGCGCTGATCGGCGGCCAGGCGCCGGAGGACGTGTGCGCGCGGCTGGTGCACGCGGGGGTGCCGGTGGCCGGGCTGGAGACGCCCCGGGCCAGCCTGGAGGACCTGTTCGTGGAGCTGACCGGCGAGGGCTTCGATGTCAACGGCTGACGTCGCCGCCCAGGCCGGGCCGGTCCCCGCGGAGGGACGGGCCGCGCTGTCCGCCGTGCGCCCCTGGCTGCGGCTGCTGCGGTCCGAGCTGGGCCTGGTCTTCGGCCGCCGCCGCACCCTGGCGCTGCTGGCCGTGCTGGCCGCGGTCCCGGTGCTGCTCGGCCTGGTGCTGCGGCTGTCGCACGGCGGCGGGGGCGGCAACGGGCAGGGGCCCGCGTTCCTCAGCCAGGTCACCGGCAACGGGGTGTTCCTGGCGTTCCTGGCCCTGGTGGTGGAGTCGGCGCTGATCCTGCCGCTGGCGGTCGCGGTGGTAGCCGGGGACGCGATCGCGGGCGAGGCCACCCGGGGGACGCTGCGCTACCTGCTCGCGGTCCCGGCCGGGCGGACCAGGCTGCTCGGGATCAAGTTCACCGCGACCGTGGTGTTCTGCGTCGCCGCGTGCCTGCTGGTGGCGGCCGTCGCGGTGGCGGTGGGCGCGATCTTGTTCCCGGTCGGGCCGGTCACCCTGCTGTCGGGCACCTCGGTCCCGCTCGGCGACGGCCTGCTGCGGCTGCTGTTCGTGGCCCTGTACCTGGGCGCGGCCATGGCCGCGCTCGGCGCGATCGGCCTGGCGATCTCCACGTTCACCGAGCACCCGGTCGGCGCGATCGCGGCGATCCTGGTGATCGCGGTGGCCAGCCAGGTAGCGGACACCGTGTCGCAGCTCGACGCGATCCACCCGTATCTGCCCACGCACTGGTGGCTGTCGTTCGACGCGATGCTGCGGGTCCCGGTCGACTGGGCGGACCTGGGTCACGGGCTGCTCTCGTTCGCCGTCTACGCGGTCATCTTCTGCTCGGTCGCGTGGGCCAGGTTCACGACCGCCGACGTGACGAGCTGACCGTGGCCAGGCCCGCGCGGGCCGGAGCGTGATGGCTATTGGTGGATTCAGCCCTCAAGGGGCACGTTATTCCTCGCTGGCTGAACGCACCGATCCTCCGGTCACGCCTGCAGGCGATCCGCGGTTTTGCGGGGAATGCCGGGAAGCCGTACCGGGAGGGGCGGATTCCCTGAGCAGGCCGCTGTCTGCGTTGGGCTTGATCAGCAGCGCTGTCGCGGTCAGCCAGAGCGCGGAGAACAGGAGGCTGCCGAGAACGTCGGTGGGGTGGTGCTCGCCCCGGTATATGCGCGAGAGCGCGACCAGGACGGGCATGGCGATCGCGGGGATGAGGAACAGCCACCGCCACCAGCCGCGGGCATGACCGATAACCAGGATCGCCACCGCGACATACAGGCAGCAGGTGGCGGCCGTGTGCCCGGACGGGTACGCGGAGGTTGGCAGGTGATGGTCGAGGTGCGTGACGTCCGGCCTGGGCCGCCGGACCACGGCGGCGGCGGCGAGGAACGCGCCGAGTTCCCCGAACATGACGGTGGCGATGTAGATGACCGGCCGCCAGCGCCGGGTGACCGCGAGAAGGACGGCGCACGCGGCCACCGACGCAATGAGGATGGCCTCGGTCGCGCCGAGGGTGGTGAAGATCAGGCTCCAGCGGGTCAGGCCGGGCGTGCGGTGCGCGGCGAACCAGTGCGGGATCGTCCGGTCGCCGAGCACATTGTCGTTGCCGTACTTGGTGACCAGTTCGCCGACGCCGACGATGATGCCCAGAATCAGTACCCAGGCCACCACGATCCCGGCGGCGACGCGGCCGTGATGGGCGATGCGCCCGTTACCGGAGGCGGCCTCCGGCCGGGCCGGCCTGACGTCGGCGCGGGCCTCGGGCTCCAGGCCCTCGGTCACCGGGTCGGTCACCGGCTGGCCGGCGGCGCGCCTGCTCAGCTCGAAGGCGAAGGCCGTGATCCCGAGCCAGGTGATCCCGAGCGCCCACGCGCCGAGCACGTCCGACAGGTAATGCACGCCGAGCAGGACCCGGCTGATCCCGATCAGGACGACGAGCGCGACGATCACGATGATGAACGCACGGCGCCACCGGCTCCCCCGGCGGGTGGCGGGCAGGAAGACGAGCAGCAGCGCCCCGTAGCAGACGATCGAGCCCAGCGAGTGCCCGCTGGGGAAGCTATTCCCGGTGCCGTGGGCGATCGGGTGCGCCACCACCGGGCGCAGCCGGCCGACCAGTGACTTGAGTACCGGGTCCAGGACTAGCGCCCCCGCGCCGGTGACCAGCAGGTAGATGGCCAGCCGCCAGCGCCTGCGAAGCGCGAGGATGACCGTCGCTGCCCCGATGACGGTCCAGAGCACGCCGTCGCTACCCAGCCAGGTCACCGCCTTGACCACCGCCACCAGCGTGTGGTGACCGGCAATAAGGCGGTTGATACCGGCGGCGGCACTGTGGTCGACGGACTCCAGCGGAGGCCACTGCAGGCGCACCAGGATGAGCAGGATGGCGAAGACCATCGCCGCGACGGTGACCGTGACCAGCGGCGCCAGACGGCGCGGGTGCCCGAGAGCAGGAGCAGACATGGATGCCTAGGCCGGGATGCAGATCGTGACGGAGCGGGGATGGACCTCGATGCGCAGGTCCCTGACCGCCGGGCGGGCGCCGCCGTCGAGCTCGAACGGCAGCTTGCGGTCGAACCGGATCCGGACCGCTTTTCCTGTCGTGACCTCGACGAACGGCGACTCATCCGCGCGGCCGGCCGCCACCCGGCCGAACGTCCTCGCCCACTCGACCGGATTCTTGGCGGTGACCACGCCCAGCTCGAGGAGGCCGTCGTCCGGCTGCGCCGCCGGGAAGACCTCGACCCCGCCGAGAACCCGGCCCACGTTTCCCGCGAGCACGCAGGACGCCTGGCCCTCGAAGAAGTGCCTGCCGTCGACCTCGACGGTCGCCTTCGCCCGGCGCGCGAAAAGATTCCTGGCCCCCGTGTAGAGGTAGGCGGCGCGGCCCAGGCGGTCCTTCAGGCCCCGCCCGGCGTCGGCGATCATGCGGGCATCGAATCCCGCGCCGGCCATCACCGCGAAGTGCTCGCCGTTCACCGATCCGGTGTCCAGCACGCGGCGGTCTCCGTGCAGCCCGACCCGCACCGCCGCGGCGATGTCGCCGGAAGGGATGTGCAGGTTCGTGGCCAGGAGGTTCGCCGTGCCGGCCGGCAGGATCGCGAGCAGGGCGCCCGTCCCGGCCACCGCGTCGATGCAGCGCTGGACCGTGCCGTCACCGCCCCAGACGAACAACAGGTCCGCGCCCTCCGCTGCCGCCCGGCGAGCGTACTCAGGCGCCTTGCGGCTTTTTTTCACCTCGTACCAGATCGGATCGGTGACGCCCTCCCGCGCCAGCACCGCGCGAAGCCCGGGCAGGCCGCCGCCGAAGCTCTTGCCGGCGTGCGCCACCACCGCGACCGTGGACATGCCCGGTCAGGCCCTGCGCCAGCGGGCCTCGCCCAGCCCGCAGATACCGAAGATGACCATGGCCGTGGTCTCTACCCGCCATTACCAAAGGAAACCTGGCCCGCCGTTTCCGGCTACCAGGTGCCCCATTTCAGGCTGGGCTCGGGCAGGGACGGCGGCTTGCCGAACGCGGGATGGCTGGTGAAGTCCAGTGCATCCAATGGCGTATGGGCCGCGAAGTCCCGCGCGGTGAGCGCGGGCAGGTTCCATTTCTCCTCGACGAGCCTGAGCACGGAGGTGTGGTCGAGGATCTCGGAGCACACATACTCCGGTCGTGCGAACGGCGACACGATGACGGCGGGGACCCGGAATCCGTACCGGTCATAGCGCTGCGGCCCCTGGTTCAGATTCTCCTTGCTCCGGACCAGGCGGGGGAAGACCGGCCGGAGGCATCTCTCCAGCGGGGTCGGGCTCCCGACCAGGCTCCGTCCCTCGACGTCGTCCGGCGGAATGGCGGGCGGCGGCGGCACGTGGTCGTAGTATCCGCCGTGCTCGTCATAGACCCAGATCAGCAGCGTGTGCGGCCACCCGGCGCCGTGCAGGACCGCGTTGATCACCTCGGCCGCGAAGCTCTCACCTTTCCGGATATCCTGCGGGTTCTCCTCGGAAAAGGCATCGAAGTCCGGATCCACGATGCTGAATGCCGGCAGCGTGCCGTCAGCGGCGTCCGCGAGGAATTGGTCTGTGCTGCGGACATGCCGCATGTACCGGCCGATCCCGAGCGGGAAGACGTCGGCCGTGAACTGTATGTCCTTCTGAACGCCCTGAGTCACGGCGGGAAGCGACCGGCCCAGGGACATCAGGCGGCGCCGGGCCATCTTTCGCTTGTGCCGGGCATAGTGCGCCCACCGGGATCGCTCGCCGGCCAGGGGATGGTAGTTGGCCCAGGAGATTCCGTGCCTGGTCAGCATGTCGAAGATGGTCCCGGCCGGGGGATAGTCGAGCAGATCGTAGGAGGAGTCGTCGATGAGGCCGTGCGCGGTGCC
This sequence comes from uncultured Actinomycetota bacterium, assembly GCA_963749145.1. Lineage (GTDB taxonomy): Bacteria > Actinomycetota > Actinomycetes > Streptosporangiales > Streptosporangiaceae > JASHPR01. Next base: position 418,639 of record CAVVLN010000002.1, read on the forward strand.
CGCGATGAGGAAGCGGCGGTTGGGGAAAGTGGGACCCAGGCACGAGCTGAACCAGTGATCGGCCAGCGGGAAGGTCCGGGCCAGCCCGTAGTAGAACGGCAGGTCACGCTCGGACCAGTAGCCCATGCCCATGGCGGCCGACTCAGGCGCGGTATCGACCTCGTCAGCCGCGGTACCGGCCCTGGCCTCGGACTGGACGTTCTGGGCGCTGGTCACGAAGCCGTCGCATCGTCCCTCGCCCCACTGGAGGTGGCTCGCGGACCAGCTCTGAGACGGCAGCCCGACGCGCTGAACCGGAGAGGTGAGGTGAAAGGCGCGGACGACCTCGCCATCGGTCCCGCGATTGACCACCTCAGGCTCGCCGCCGGCGCCAAGCGGAAGGCCCTCGCCCCGGCCCTGCAGCATGCCCAGGTAATTGTCGTAGGAATGATTCTCCATCATCAGCACCACGATGTGCCTGATCTGCGGCAGGAGATCGGTGCCGGGGGGCCGGGCAGGCTGGGGAAGCGGTCCCGGCGCCGCCGCCGCGCGGCGCCGGGCTAGGCGCCTAACCTCGTGCTGTTCAAGCAGATGCCACACATCCAGGCCCCTTAGAGTCAGATGCCCCTGATCTCTACCTCGTCCAAACGCGACGAAACGTCCGCATCTGACCCTGATCTGGCGGCGGGTGGCAGACGCCAGTGCCGGGGGTCAGTCTTCCTTGTGCGGCAGGAATTCCTGGACCTTTGTCTTCACGCCTTCCTTGACTATGCCCCACCGGTCCTGGTCGCCCTTGAGTATTGCCCGCCCGGCATCCTTCATCTGATCGAGCGTCGCGTGCGGCGGGATCGGCGGCACGTTCGGGTCGCAGCGCACGTCCAGCAATGTCGGCCGGCCGGCGGCAAGCGCCCGGTCCCATGCCGGGCCGATGTCCCCGGGCTTGTCGACGGCGATTCCTTCGAGGCCGAGGCTCGCGGCGAACCCTGCATAGTCGACGCTGGGCAGAGTCTGAGACTCGGCGAACTTCGGAGCGCCCTCCATCGCCCGCATCTCCCAGGTCACCTGGTTGAGGTCGTCATTGTGCAGGACCGCTATGACCAGCCGCGGATCGGACCACTCCCGCCAGTAGTGCTTGATGGTGATCAGCTCGGCCAGCCCGTTCATCTGCATCGCTCCGTCCCCGGCGAAGACGAATACCGGGCGGTCAGGATGGCCGAACTTGGCGCCGATCCCGTAGGGCACGCCCGGACCCATGGTGGCGAGATTGCCCGACAGCGATCCGAGCATGCCGCCATGGAACCGCAGGTGCCGCGCGTACCAGTTCGCCGACGAGCCGGAGTCGGCGGCGACGATGGCGTTGCCCGGCAGCCTGGACGACAGCTCATGGAACAGCCGCATCGGATTGATCGGATCGGCCTCCACCATCGCCTCGGCCTCCATGACTTCCCACCAGCGGGCCACGTTCTCCTCGATGCTCTCGCGCCAGGACCGGTCCTGCTTGCGCTCCAGCTGCGGGATAAGGGCGCGCAAGGTCGCGGCGGCATCGCCGACGAGATTGACCTCGTAGGGGTAGCGCATGCCTATGTACTTGCCGTCGATGTCGATCTGCACTGCGCGGGCCTGGTCGAACTCCGGCAGGAACTGCGTGTAGGGGAAGCTGGAGCCCACGGTCAGCAGCGTGTCGCAGCCCATCATCATCTCGTAGCTGGGGCGGGTGCCGAGCAGGCCGATCGAGCCTGTGACGTAAGGCAAGTCGTCGGCGAGCACGTCCTTGCCCAGCAGCGGCTTCGCGACCCCGGCACCGAGCAGCTCAGCGACCTGTTGCAACTCCTCACGAGCCCCGCGCGCGCCCGACCCGGCCAGGATTGCGACCTTCTGGCCCGCGTTGAGTACCTCCGCCGCGCGCGCGATCGCGGCGTCGCCGGGCGTCGCGGTGGGCCAGTCGACCCCGATGCTGGATGGCACCATCTTGAACGCATGCGCCGGCGCCGAGTACTCAAGTTCTTGGACGTCGGAGGGGATGATGATCGCCGTCGGCGCCCGCTCGCTGAGCGCGACGCGGATGGCCCGGTCCAGCACGCCAGGCAGCTGCTCGGGGACGGTGACCATCTGCACGTACTCGCTGGCGACGTCCTTGAACAGGCTGAGCAGGTCCACTTCCTGCTGGTAGGAGCCGCCCATGGCGGACCGGCTGGTCTGGCCGACGATCGCCAATACGGGAACGTGGTCCAGCTTGGCGTCATAAAGGCCATTCAGCAGGTGCACGGCACCAGGACCCGAGGTGGCCGTGCAGACGCCGAAGCGCCCGGTGAATTTCGCGTAACCGACCGCCTCGAACGCGCTCATCTCCTCATGCCGGGCCTGGATGAACTTCGGGTTGTTCCCGGTGCGGCCCCAGGCGGCGAGAATGCCGTTGATGCCGTCGCCGGGGAAGCCGAACACCTTGTCGACGCCCCATTCGCGCAGCCGGGCAAGCAGGTAGTCGGCGACAGTAGTAGTGGCCATCGGTATGTCCTCCTAGCGATTTACCGGGAACGCCGCGCCGCGGTGCGGCGCAGATAGGTCAGCACCGCAGACGGCGCCCGTCGGCTATCAGCCGGTCGGCGGCACGGGCGGCCACCGCCATGATCGTCAACGCCGGGTTCGCGCTGCCCTGGGTGGGGAGGGCGCTGCCGTCGGTGATGTAGAGATTGGGCACCGCGAAACTGCGGCAGTCAGCGTTCACGACGCCGTGTTGCTCATCTGCGGCCATCCGGGCCCCGCCGACCAGGTGCGCGTAGCGGTTGATGGTGATTACCTCGTCGGCGCCTGCCGCGTGCATGAGGTCTTCCATCACTGACTGGGCGGCCCTCATCAGGGCACGGTCGTTGTCGCACTGGCTGTAGGAGAAATGCGCGACCGGTAGGCCGTAGCGGTCCTTCTCTTGCGCCAGGGTCACCCGGTTCTCCGGGAGCGGCAAGAACTCGCACAATGCGCCCAGGCAGGCCCAGTGCACGTAGTCGCTCATGTACCCCCGCAGCGACCCGCCCCAGTGGCCCTGGGCCGCGACATGCTCGGCCCAGGTGATCGGCAGCGGGGACACCGTCTGGATAGAGAATCCGCGCTTGTAGTCCTTGGCCGGGTCAGTCTCGTAGAACTCCTCGGAGCTCACCTCCGGCGGCGGCGACTTGTACATCCGGACCTCGGCGTCAAACCGGCCTGCGGTCTGCGGCGCGCCCTGCACCATCAGGTAGCGGCCCACCTGGTCGTAGTCATTGCACAGCCCGTCCGGGAACCGCCTCGATGCCGAGTTGAGTAGCAGCCGCGGCGTCTCGATCGAGTAGCCGGCGACCGCGACCATCCTGGCGCGCTGGAATCGGGGCGCGCCGCCCTTGACGTAATGCACGCCGGTAGCCCGGCCGGTGCGCTCGTCCACCTCGACGGTGGTCACCATGGCATCGGCGCGGACCTCGGCGCCATGGGCCAGCGCGTCGGGAATGTGCGTGATCAGCGGTGAGGCCTTGGCGTTGACCTTGCATCCCTGCAGGCAGAAGCCGCGGTAGATGCAATGCGGACGGTTGCCGAAGCGGCCGTTGGCGATGGCGACCGGCCCGACCTTCGCGTCGATGCCCAGTGCCCGGGCGCCGCGCAGGAAGATCTCGCCGTTGCCGCCCACCGGGTGCGGCCGGTAGCGATAGGAGTGCGGGTCACCCCACGGCCACCGTTCCCCGGCGACCGGCAGCTCTTCTTCGATCAGCTCGTAATAGGGCCGCAGGTCCTGGTAACTCAGCGGCCAGTCGGCGCCTACCCCGTCCCGCGTGTAAGTGGCGAAGTCGCTGGGATGAAACCTCGGGGTGTAACCGGCGTAGTGGACCATCGATCCGCCCACGCCGCGGCCGGAATTGTTCGACCCGAGCGGGACCGGGTCGCTGCCGGCGATCACCCGCGGATCGGTCCAGTACAGATGATGCGAGCCGGCCTCGTCACTGACCCAGTCGGCATCAGGGTCCCAGAACGGCCCCGCGTCCAGCCCGACCACCCGCCAGGCCCGCGCCAGCCGCTGCAGCATTGTGGACCCGCCTGCCCCGCAGCCGACGATCACCAGGTCCACCTCGTCAGTGTCAGCGAACCGGCGCATGTCAGCGCGTAGCCGGTGATTCGTGCGGGTGCCATCGTTGGGCAGTAGCCATGCCGACTCGTTGCGGTCCCGCACGTTGCTCATCGCATGCCGTCCTCGCGGACCGGGTCGTCGGACGGCTTGGCGTCACGGACCTCGAACGGCTCGCGCGCATCGACGCCGGGATTCTTGTAGCCGCGGGGGTAAGCCGGGCCGGGAAAGCCGATCTCGTCCCAGGCCGACGGGTGAGCGTAGAACGCCGTGCAGGCATACCGCGTCCACAGGCTCCACACGTGCCCGGCATTCAGGTCGTGCCAGCCGCCGGTGCCCAGATCCTGTACTGCCTGGATCAGCTTGATCTGGTCGAGCGAGGAGCTCTCGGCGAACCCGCAGCCATACCGGACGGCCGCGTCCGCGTCCAGGGCGGCCAGCGACTGCCGCCATGCCTGGCCGTCCTCGGGCATGTCTTCGTAACGCCAGCCGTCGGTCTCCTGCTCGGCCAGTCGCTCATCGATCAGGTTCACCACCGGCACCCTGGCGCCCTCGCCCAGATCGAGAAGCTGATCGCAGAGCGCGGTCGCAATGGCCTCCTCCGCCGGGGTGAAGAACCGGATATCCGGCGGCATTCCGAGCCGGGACAGGACCACCCCGGCAGTCGTGGCATCCCAATGCGGCGCCTGCGCCGCCGAGTCGAAGCCAGGGAACCGGGCGCCGCGTGGTGTGCCTTTCGCGTCGCTCACTTTTCGCGCCGCAAAACTGCGGCGAGGAGTCCCATACCGCCGACCATGGTCACGAGCAGCGGGGCGAGCAGCGGCGGCCCCATCTCCATGTTGTAGCGGGCATTGGACCAGCCGCCCGGCTTCTGCGCAATGCCGCGCGCATGAAGGAAGGTGCCCTGCAGCCCGTTGGCCACGATGGCCGCCGACGCCAGCGGCAGAGCCGTCTTGGCGAGCCGGCGGCTGAAAAACCCGGCCACCCCCGCCGCCGCGCCGACCGGCCCGAGGGCGACCGGCAGCCACATCATCTTGTTGCCGAAGCTGGCGCTGTCATGCTCGAAATAGATTTCCGCCGCCGTGACCAGCGCGCCGGCCGCGGTCAGCGCCGACAGGCTGCGCTCGAAACGGCCAGTCTCGATGTTGCGCACCATCCGGTCTATGCCGTGCGCCGCTCGGTCGGCGGGGCTGTTCCTGATGGCGCTGGGCTTGACCTTGATCGATACCATCTGACTCGCCTTCCGTTAGTGATGGCCCCGGCAGCGTCGCCGACGCTGCCGGCCGCCGGATGCTGCCTGGCGCACGGCGTTGGTCCTGGACGGCCTGCCGGATTCCGGGCCGGCGGCGTTGGAGGAAACGGCGCGATCATGCCCTCCGCAGGAACAGGACGAGCAAAACGATCAAGACAATGACGACGACGGTACCGATGCCTATGTACATGGGGTCCTCTCGTGCATGGGGTCCTCTCGTGCGGTGAAGCAGCCGCGCACTGCCCGCAGCCAGCTGATCCAAACCTGCGCGGCTACGGGAAGGAGGATGAACGCGGCTACGGGAAGGAGGATGAAGCGGCGCGCCTGATGCGGCCAGCGGGTGGCTATGTTTGGGACCGCGCTAGCCGGGAAGCGCACATTGCCTCGGCAGATCGCCGTCGGCGAACCACGAGCATGCGCTTTCCTGCCCGCCAGGCGCGGAGCCCAGAGACGACGGGCTCCCGGGTCGGAATAGCAGAAAGGATTCCCCTAGTGATTTCAGGCCCGCAAGACGCTGTGTCAGCGACGGACGTCATGAGCCCGCCCCCGGCTACCAGGGCCCGCGCCGGCGCCAAGAGCTCGCGGGCCGCGCATGGCGCAACGCCACCTGTGCGCAGCAGGAAAAACAGCTCCAGGGCCAGCACAGCCCGTCCCCAAACGAAGAAGGCGACCCCGACGCCAGCGGGTAAGTCCCTGGACCGCGCCCAGCACGCTCTTGATCAAGCCGCACAGACGGAGAAGCAGCTGCGAGCCAGCTTGAAGAAGCACAGCAAGGCTGTCAGCGCCGCGAAAGACGACCTCGACCGGCGCGATCGCGACCTCAAGGCCATGAAGTCTCAGCTTAAGACAGCTAAAAAATCTCGCAAGCGCGCGACCAGGGAACTCAGCCAGGTGAAGTGAACCGCCCCGGTTTCGTGGAGGAGGTACGTCGGAGGGATAGCAGGACGGCCAGTCCGCTTTATCTGCGGAACTGCTTTCAGGCCGGGAAATCCTCCTCCCAGAACTCGGTGGTGCCACGGGCCGCGCCCGGGCGGCCCTGCTCCGCCTCCCGGAGTTCGACGCGACGGATCTTGCCGGAGATGGTCTTCGGCAGGTCGGTGAACTCCAGCCGCCGGATCCGCTTGTAGGGCGCCAGCCGCTGCCGGGCGTAGGCCAGGATCGACAGCGCGGTCTCCGGCGACGGCTCGTGCCCGGCGGCGAGCAGCACGTAGGCCTTGGGCACGGCCAGCCGCAGCGGGTCGGGGGACGGGACCACCGCCGCCTCGGCCACGGCCTCGTGCTCGATCAGCACGCTCTCCAGCTCGAACGGGGAGATCCGGTAGTCGGACGCCTTGAATATGTCGTCGGTGCGGCCCACGTAGGTGATGTAGCCGTCGGCGTCCCGGGTGGCGACGTCGCCGGTGTGGTAGTAGCCGTCGCGCATCGCCTCGGCGTCCTGCTCCGGGTCGTCCGTGTAGCCGGTCATCAGGCCGAGCGGGCGCCGGTCCAGCGGCAGGCAGATCTCGCCCTCGTCGCCGGGCTCGCCGGTGGCCAGGTCGATCAGCGCGATCTCGTACCCGGGCAGGGCCCGGCCCATCGAGCCCAGCCGGACCGCGGCACCGGGGGAGTTGCCGATCTGCGCGGTGGTCTCGGTCTGCCCGTAGCCGTCGCGGACCGTGATGGCCCAGGCCCGGCGCACCTGCTCGATGACCTCGGGGTTCAGCGGCTCGCCGGCGCCGACGCACTCGCGCAGCGTGCGCACGTCCGCCTCGGCCAGCCTGGCCTGCACCAGCATCCGCCAGACCGTGGGCGGCGCGCACAGCGAGGTCACCCCGCAGGCCGGGATCGCCTCGAACAGCACCTCGGCGGAGAATCGCTCGTGGCCGAGGATCAGCGAGGTGGCCCCGGCGATCCACGGCGCGAATACGTTGCTCCACGCGTGCTTGGCCCAGCCGGGCGAGGAGATGTTCAGGTGCACGTCGCCGGGCTGCAGTCCGATCCAGTACATCGTGGACAGGTGCCCGGCCGGGTAGGACACGTGCGTGTGCTCGACCAGCTTGGGCTGCGCGGTGGTGCCGGAGGTGAAGTACAGCAGCAGCGGATCGGAGCCCCTCGTCGGGCCGTCCGGGGTGAACTGCGCGGATCCCGTGCGGGACTCGCGATCGTAGGAGTGCCATCCGCCGGCCGCCTCGTCCGTGTCGTCCGCCTCGGCCGGTTCGCCGACCGCGATGCGGGTCCAGGCGCCGGGGAGGTCGCGGAACTTCGGTGTGAGCCCGGACTCGGTGATCACGTGCCGGACCTCGCCGCGCCTGATCCGGTCGGCCAGGTCCAGCGGGCCGAGCAGCGTGGAGGCCGGGATGATCACCGCGCCGAGCTTCATCGTGGCCAGGATGACCTCCCACAGCGGCGCGATGTTGCCCAGCATGACCAGGACCCGGTCGCCGCGGCGGACCCCCAGCGCGCGCAGCCAGTTGGCGACCTGGCCGGAGCGGGCGGCGAGGTCGGCGTAGCTCAGCCGGATGTCGCTGTCGGCGGTCACCACGCGCAACGCGTCCCGGTCCGGGTGCTCGTCGGCGATCACGTCGAACCAGTCGAGCGCCCAGTTGAACTCGTCGAGGTCGGGCCAGCGGAACTGGCCGCTGGCCGCGGCGTAGTCCTCGCGGCAGCGCAGCAGCAGGTCGCGCGCGGCCCGGTAGGCGGCGGTGCCGCTCTTTTCCTGATGTGGCTCGGTCATGCAGCTAATCGTCGCAGTTACCGGCCCGGGCCGGCCAGCCCCCGGTCCTGGTCGCCCTGACCCGGCTCAGGCCCCGCTGCCCCGCCCGCGAGCAGGATCGCCAGCCGGTGCCACTGGTCGCCGGTGAGCTCGGTGGCGGGCCGCGCCGGGTCGATGGCCGCGCGCACCAGCAGCCGCCGGCCGCCCAGCACCGCATCGGCGCGCGCGCCCGGCCGGCGGTAGGCGGCGCGCAGCAGGGCCCGCAGCCGCTGCTGCGCCCTTGCGTCCGCGACGATGGCCCGGGGCCGGACCGTCAGCCGCGCCGCGTCGACCCCGGGCGGCGGCGTGAAGCTCGCCGCGCTGACCGTCCGGGCCAGCCGGAGCTGGTAGCGGGCGGCCCACCAGGCGGTCTCGGCGTCCCGGGGCCGCGGGCTGGTGAGCCACCGGGCCGCGCCCCACTGCAGGACCAGCTCGGCGCCGGCCAGCCTGACCGCGGGATCGCCGAGCAGGCGCCGGCACAGTGCGGTCGTGAGCGAGAACGGCGGGCTGGCCACGACCAGGAACTCCCGGCGGGGCAGCGGGACCAGGCGCAGATCCGCCTGGACGACCCGGACGGCCGGGTCGGCCTGGAAGCGCCGCCGCAGCCGCGCGGCCAGGCGCGGGTCGTGCTCGACGGCGATGACCCGGGCCCCGGTCGCGGACAGCGCGGCCGTGATCGCGCCGGCGCCGGCCCCCAGGTCGAGCACCAGCCGCCCGTGGCCGGCGCCGCAGGCGCGGACCAGCTGGGCGATCAGGGTACGGTCACGCAGGAAGTGGGCCCCGGGCTGGTTCGGCGCCAGCGGCCGCCGCCCGGACACGGCGGACCATGACCATGGACAAGGTCATTCTCCTCGGCTCGGATCGGTCGCCGCCCACGCTACGACGCGGCGCCGCGCGGGGCCACCGATTATCCGGCGGGTTACCCGGCCGGGACTGGCCGCAGGGCGTTGGCCGGCGCCGTGGCCCCCAGCAGCTCGGGCGGCCGCCCGGGCGGTCCGGCGAAGCGGTCAGGCCCCGCCGATCAATGACCGCGCCTCGGCGGGGCCGACGACCAGACCGTGAAGGTCGCCGCCCACCTCGAGCCGACCCGACTGTTCGATCCCGCCGACCTTCACCGGCTCGAAGCCGGCCGTTCGGATCAACCGCTCGACTCCCTCGCCAGCACGGTCGTCGTCGGTCGCGTAGAAGAGGACCGCGGGCTCCGGTGACCGGTTTCTAGCGGACTCGAGGAGATCGCCCGGCAGGCTTCCGAACGCCATGGCCAAGTGCGCCCCCGCCGGCAACCACCCGGCTACCACCTCGCCCGAGGTTTGCCCTTTCGGCAGGAGACGTGAGACGTTACCTTGCGCATCGAGGCCGACCGGGTTGCTCGGAACGACCAGGAGCTTGTCGGTCAGCGGGTCGGCGATCTCATCTATGACGCCCTTCAGCACGCCAAACCGCAGCGCGAGGACGACGGCATCGGCGCCCCGCAACGCGTCGCGGTTGTCCACGGCGACGACCGCAGCTCGACCGATCTTGGCCGCCAGCACTCGTGCCGACTCATGGTCGGCGCTCGAGAGCCGCAGGGTCTCGCCGCCTGAGGCGAGCTCGCGGGCGATGACCGATCCGAGCCCTCCGGTGCCGATGACCGCGGTGGTCATGACCGGAACCTCCTCAGCGTCACAGGATCCCGCCGGTGATCTCGGCACTCACCCGGACTCCCCGGCGGACGTACTCGACGGCCAGTGAGCGGGCGACCAGTCCCCCTCGGGGTCCGTGGTCTGCCCCACTTCGATCAGATGACCGTCGGGATCGCGGATGTAGCAACGGATCTCGTACTGGTGCTGTTTCGGCGGCGTCAGGAATTGAGCACCCCGGGCGCTCCATTCGGCGTACACGGCCTCGATGTCTTTGACCCGGATATTGAGGAAGCTGCTGACCCGGTCGGGATCGCGCGGCGTCTCCAGGGTGACCGTAGGCTTGTCGTCGGTCGGGCCTCCGCCGACGTTGATGATGATCCAGCTGTTGGATAGGGCGACATAGGTCAGCCCTCCGGGGCCGGAGAAGGCCAGCCGGCCGCCGAGTACTTCGGTGTAGAAGCGCCGAGAGCGCTCGACATCGTCCGAGACGATGAAGTGGGCCAGCACAATTCCGTCCGGGGGCGGCGGGAACTCGGCCATCTGGCACCTCCACTGGTTGGGTCTCACAGCCCGTTTACGACGGATCGGCAGCGGGGCGGGGTTGTCCCGCCGGGGCCTGCCAGGGAGTCTAACGCCGCAGTTCCGCCGTCCTTTCCAGCCAGCCCAGCTTGTGCGGGTTGGCGATCCCGTAGATCCGGCTGATCCGGCCGTCCTCGGTCACCAGGCCCACCGCGGCGGTGGCGCCCGCGACCTCGACCCGGGCACCCGGCATCCCGTTGAGCCAGGCGGGGGTCATGACGAAGCCCGGGACCTGCGCCGCGCGGGCCAGGACCGCCGCCACCCGCTCGGCTCCGGTGATCGGCTTGCGGGCCGCCGCCACCAGGCCGCCTCCGTCAGAGATCAGCACCACGTCCGGGGCGAGCACCGCCACCAGTCCCCGCACGTCGCCGGTGGCGATGGCGGCCATGAACTTCTCGACGGCGGCCTGCTGCTGGGCCCGGTCAACCCGCGCCCGCGGCCGCCGCGCCGCGACGTGCTCGCGGGCCCGGCGCGCGATCTGCCGGACCGCGGCCGGGGACTTGCCCACCGCCTCGGCGATCTCGTCGTACGGCGTCTCGAACACCTCGCGCAGCACGAACACGGCCCGCTCGGCCGGGCCGAGGGTCTCCAGCACGGTCAGCATGGCGATCGAGACGCTCTCGGCGAGCTCGGCGTCCTCGGCCACGTCGGGGCTGGTGAGCAGCGGCTCGGGCAGCCATTCCCCGACGTAATCCTCGCGTTGCCGCGCCAGCGTCCGCAGCCGGTTCAGGGCCTGGCGGGTGACGATCCGGACCAGGTAGGCGCGCGGGTCATGAACCTCGGCCCGGTCGACGCCGGCCCACCGCAGCCAGGTCTCCTGGACGACGTCCTCGGCGTCGACGGCGGAGCCGAGCATCTCGTAAGCGACGGTGAACAGCAGGCTGCGGTGGGTGACGAACGGGTCGTCGCTCATGCCGGCGAGCGTACGCCGCGGTCCGGCCGGGCCAGCGGCCGAAGGCCGCAGGCGGCCGAGAATTCCTGCGACTCGATGCCCATCGCGGTGTTGCCGCGGGTCGCGAAGTTCGCCAGCGCGGCGGACATGGTCAGCTCCACCAGCGCGGCCGGGCCGAGCGCCGCCAGCAGCCGGGCCGACAGCTCGTCGGTGACGGCCGGCGGGGTCTGCGTCATCGCCTCGGCGTACTCCATCGCGTCGCGCTCCAGCGGCGTGAAGACATCCGACTCGCGCCACCGGGGTACCTCACGCGCCTTGGCCACGTCGAGTCCCTGGTGGTGGGCCTGGAAGTAGCCGAGGTCCAGGCAGAAGCTGCAGCCGACCAGGCTGGCCACCGCCATGTGGGCGAACGCTTTCAGGTTCTCGTCACACTGGTCCCATTTCTGGACCTTACGAGCGAGTGCGAGGTTGAAGGTGCGCACCTTCTTGTTGTGCCACATCACCTCGACCGGCTCGGGTACGTCGCCGAGCATCCGGCGGGACATCCGCCTGACGATCGCGCCGTAGATGCCGGTCAGCTCGGCCTTGGGGATCCTGGTTGTGCTGGCCATGGTGTCCTCCTCCGGAGCTTGCTCTCCGCATGAAGACACCGGCCGCCCGCGGGCTGTGACAGCAGCCGCCAGGGCAGTTCGCGGTGGCCGGCCACGGCGCGGGCGGACGTCAGGGCGCCCTCTTGGCAGCCCGGCCTGAATTCGTACATACTCGAGCAAGCCTTGCTGAACGGATCATGAAGTCGCGGCGGCGAAATGGCGTGCAGCTCGCCGTAGAGTCGTCCGGTGATCCGCCAGGGCGTGCCGGCCGGGCGGCGCACCGGCCGGGCTATTTGCTTAGTGCAAACTAAGTCATAAAATGGAACTGTTCCGACGAGCGGAAGCATGAAGCGCAAGGACCAATCCGATGGAGCAGCCAGGGTCCGAACCGCTGCCGCCTGACCGTGCTGACCGTGCGGGCGGCCCGGGAAGGCCGCCGCGGCTGCGCCGCCACGATGCCCGGGAACGGCCGCCCGAACCGGAGCCGGCCGGGCAGCGCGAGCATCAGACGGCCTCCGCCGTCGCGCGCGAGCCCGGGCACCCGGTCGTGATCGGCTACGACGGGTCGCCGTCCAGCCGTAACGCGCTGGCCTACGCCGCCGGGCTGGCCCGGCGGCTCACCCGGCCGCTGCTGGTGGTGTACGTGGTCCCGTTCGGTGTCTACTGCGAGCCGATGACCGGCCAGGTCATCTGCGCGATGCGCGAGCGCAGTGAACTCGACGCGTGGCTGCTGTCCGAGCTCGACCAGGTCTGCGACCGCGAGGGACTCGAGGTCAGCGTGATGGCCAGGCGCGGGAACGCGGCCAAGGAACTGGCCGCCGCCGCGGACTCCAGCAGCGCCGACGCGCTGGTGGTCGGCGCGCCGGGCAGCCGGCTGCACCACGTGGCGGGCTCGATCCCGAGCTGGCTCGCGCGGCACGCCAAGTGCCCGGTAATAGTCGTGCCGTAACGCGTTTGGCTCCCGGCGATCGTCGGACCCCGGGGGTACGTTTCAGACGTGCCCGGCAAGACCACCGAACTGACCGACGTGACCGAATGGCCTGATGTCACCGAGCTGCTGGCCGCCGCGGTCGCGGACATCGGGGGAGCCGAGCGGCCCGGGCAGGTCACGATGGCCGAGGCGGTGGCCCGGGCGATGGGCTCGGGCGAGCACCTCGCGGTCCAGGCGGGTACCGGCACGGGCAAGTCGCTGGCGTACCTGGTCCCGGCGGCGCGGCACGCGGCCGCGCTGGGGTCGACGGTGGTCGTGTCCACGGCCACGATCGCGCTGCAGCGCCAGCTCATCGACCGCGACCTGCCCCGTCTCGCGGCGGCGCTGCGGCCGCTGCTGGGGCGGGAGCCGACGTTCGCCATCCTCAAGGGACGCCGCAACTACCTGTGCCTGAACCGGCTGCGCAGCGGTGCCGCCGACGAGCCGCAGGACACGCTGTTCGACGGCCGCGGCGCCACCGACGTCGGGCGGCAGGTGGCCCGGCTGCGGGAGTGGGCCGAGACGACCAGCAGCGGCGACCGCGACGAGCTCGTGCCCGGGGTGGACGAGCGGGCGTGGCGGCAGGTCGCGGTCACCGCGCGGGAGTGCATCGGAGCCCAGCGCTGCCCGTTCGGCAGCCGGTGCTTCGCCGAGCGGGCGCGTAATGCGGCGGCCCAGGTGGACATCGTGGTCACCAACCACGCGCTGCTGGCCATCGACGCGCTCGAGAACGGCATCGTCTTGCCCGAGCACGACGTGGTGGTCATCGACGAGGCCCACGACCTGGTCGACCGGGTGACCTCGGTGGCCACGGCCGAGCTGTCGGCCCCGGCCCTGGACCTGGCGGCGCGCCGGCTCGGCCGGCAGGTCAGTGACGGCGCCGCCGCCCGGCTCAAGGAAGCCGGACAAGGGCTCGAGCTGGCCCTGGCCGGCGCCGAGACCGGGCGGATCGACCTGCTGCCGGAGCCGATGGCGGCCTCGCTGGCCGCGGCCCGCGACGCGGCGGGCGCGGCCGCCACCGAGTTGCGGGCCAGTGCCCGCGACGCGGACGGCGACGACCCGGAGCAGCTCACCGCGCGCCGCGCCGCACTGGCCGTGCTGGACGAGATCCATGACAGTGCCGACCGGATGCTCGGCGCGTTCGGCCCGGACGTCGCGGCCCGGCCCGACGTGGTCTGGCTGGACGCCTCGCCGGACCCGGACCCGCGGCGCCCGCCGACCCTGCGGGTGGCGCCGCTCGAGGTGGGCGGCCTGCTGGCCGACCGCCTGTTCGGCCGGCGCACCGTCACGCTGACCTCGGCCACGCTGTCGCTCGGCGGTTCGTTCGCGCCACTGGCCCGGCAGTGGGGGCTGCCCATGACCGCGTGGACCCCGGCCCCGCCGCTGGCGGCCAACGGGGCCGCGCGCGCGCCGGCCGGGGACGATGCGCCGGACCGGGCCGCTGGCGCTGATCGCGCCGGTGACGCTGATCGCGGCGGTGACGTTGACAGCGGCGGTGATGCTGATCGCGCCGGTGACGCTGATCGCGGCGGTGACGCTGATGGCGGCGGTGACGCTGATCGCGGCGGTGATGCTGATCGCGGCGGTGATGCGGATGGCGGCGGTGACGCTGATCGCGGCGGTGACGCTGATCCGGCCGGGGGCGCCGGCCGTAACGGCCTGGCCGGGCCCGAGGCGGCGCCGCACCCGCTGGCCTGGTCCGGGCTCGACGTCGGCTCGCCGTTCGACCACCCGCGCAGCGGGATCCTGTACGTGGCGAGGCACCTGCCGCCGCCCGGCCGCGACGGGCTGGCCCCGTCCTACCTGGACGAGATCTGCGAGCTGATCACCGCGGCCGGGGGCCGCACGCTCGGGCTGTTCTCCTCGATGCGGGCCGCCCGGCAGGCCGCCGAGCAGTTGCGCGAGCGGATCGCCGGCCCGCTGCTGTGCCAGGGCGAGGACCCGACCTCGCAGCTGATCACCCGGTTCGCCGGGGACGAGGCCACCTGCCTGTTCGGCACGCTGTCGCTGTGGCAGGGCGTCGACGTGCCGGGCCGGTCGCTGCAGCTGGTGATCATCGACCGGATCCCGTTTCCCCGGCCCGACGACCCGCTGGCCTCGGCCCGCCAGCGGGCCGTCGCGGCCCGCGGAGGCAACGGGTTCATGACGGTCGCGGCGGCGCAGGCCGCGCTGCTGCTCGCGCAGGGCACCGGCCGCCTGCTGCGCACGATGAGCGACCGCGGGGTGGTCGCGATCCTGGACCCGCGGCTGGTGACCGCGCGCTACGGCGGCTTCCTGCGCGCGTCGCTGCCGCCGTTCTGGTTCACCACCGACCCCGAGGTCGTCCGCGGCGCCCTGCGCCGCCTGGCCGGCCGCCGGCCTGACACGGACCCGGGGTGCGTGCGGAAAATGCTGCCCTGGCAACACCCAGCGCACACACTCGCGGTGGCGCGCGCTCCGGCAGGGCGGTCAGCCGGGGCGCGCGCTCCGGCAGGCGGTCAGCCGGAGCGCGGGCTCCGGCAGGCGGTCAGCCGGCGCTCGAGTCGGCCCAGATGTTGATGCCCGCGTCGACCGCGTCCCGGTCGATCGCGGCCAGCTCGTCGTCGGTGAACGCGGCATGGCCGGCCGCCGCGATGTTCTCCTCCAGCTGGGCCACGCTGCTCGCGCCGATCAGGACCGAGGTGACCCGCTCGTCCCGCAGCGCCCAGGACAGCGCGAGCTGGGCCAGGGACTGGCCGCGGGCGCGGGCGATCGCGGCCAGCGCGCGGACGTGGGCCAGGTTCTGCTCGGTGAGCTGGCCGGCGTCCAGGGATGTGCCCTCGCTGGCCCGCGACCCGTCCGGGATGCCGTTCAGGTACTTCCCGGTCAGCACGCCCTGGGCCAGCGGCGAGAACGCGATGCAGCCGATGCCCTCCTGGCCGAGCACGTCCAGCAGGCCGTTCTCGATCCAGCGGTTCAGCATCGAGTACGAGGGCTGGTGGATGAGGATCGGCGTGCCCATCCGGCGCATGATCCCGGCCGCCTCCGCGGTCCGCTCCGCCGAGTAGGACGAGATGCCGGCGTACAGCGCCTTGCCCGACCTGACCGCGGTGACCAGGGCGCCCAGGGTCTCCTGGAGCGGGGTCTGCGGGTCGAACCGGTGGCTGTAGAAGATGTCGACGTAGTCCAGGCCCATCCGCCGCAGCGACTGGTCCAGGCTGGCCAGCAGGTACTTGCGGGAGCCCCATTCGCCGTAGGGGCCCGGCCACATGTCATAGCCGGCCTTGGTCGAGATGATCAGCTCGTCCCGGTACGGCCGCAGGTCCTCGCGCATGATCCGGCCGAAGTTGATCTCGGCCGAGCCGTACGGGGGACCGTAGTTGTTGGCCAGGTCGAAGTGCGTGATGCCGAGGTCGAAGGCACGCCGCAGGATGGCCCGCTGGGTGTCGATCGGGCGGTCGTCCCCGAAGTTGTGCCAGAGCCCGAGCGACACCTCGGGCAGCTGGATCCCGCTGCGGCCGCAGCGGCGGTAGGGGATCGACTCATAGCGGTGAGGGGCGGCGATGTAGGTCATGCCGGGAGTCTCTCACCAGGCTCCCGGGGGCATGCTGCGGCCGGGCGATTCGGGGTCTTACCGTTCCGTGACGTTAGGCCGAAATCCCGGGGGCAAGCGCCGGAGATTCAGTGTCCGGCCGTTGATGACGAGCCTCAGTGCGTCACCAGCGATCGACGCGTCGATGGCCTGGGCAGTGCCCGCCGCGTCGGTCATGCCGCGAGTCTCTCAGGCTCGGGGGATGTGGAGCCGTGGCAGACGAGGCGTTAAGGCTGGTCCGCGGTTCCTCGCGGCACGATCCATTCGGTGGGTTGGCCGGTAATCTCAGCGATCCGGTCATAATCCCCGTCGTAGTGCAGCACGGTCAGCGAGTAGCACTCAGCTGTCGCGGCAACAATCAGGTCAGGTATGGACACTGATCTATGCTGCGCGCGTGAGGCCAGCAGTCCTTGCACGTCGATCGCCCTCTGGGCGATCTCATCGGTCATAGGGAAGTAGTCAAAGGCCGCGCGCTGGGTGCGAAAGTGCCCGTGCTCTTGGCCGTTGCGGGCGCTGTAGAGGATCTCCAGGTCAATAATCGGGCATGTCCCCACCAGCCCGCGGTCCACATAGGGCAGGAAGGCCGCGCGCAGGTGAGTCTGCTGGAGCCGGGCCCACACGCTCTTATCGGCCAGGTAGCGCGCTACCGCCACGCGGCCGCCATTATGTCCGGATCGGCCAGATCGGGCAGAGCGCCGCTGGCTAGTTCGTCGACATGGCGGCGGCGCACGTCGTCCTGGACTACCCGGCGCAGGGCCTCATTGACCGTTGCCTTCTTGGTCGTGGTCCCAAGCACTTCGGCGGCTCGCTGCAGCAGGTCATGATCGAGGTCTACTTGCGTTGTCGACACACTCTCACCGGCCTATCTGTACACACTTGACGACTGCTAGTGTACACAGATCCCCGTAGTTGATGTACAGAAACGTTCGTGAAGACCAGTCAGAGGACGTCGTGGCCGGGGTGCGGCTCGGCCGGGATCGAGCCCAGGCGGCCGGCCTGGTAGTCCTCGAACGCCTTGACCAGCTCGTCCCGGGTGTTCATCACGAACGGGCCGTACGCGGCGACCGGCTCGCGGATCGGCTGGCCGCCCAGGACCAGGATGTCCAGGCCGTGGCCGGGCCCGTCGTCGCGGGCCGCCGCCGCCACGGTGATCACGTCCCCCGGCCCGAACACTGCCAGCTGCCCGGTGCGGACCGGCCGCCGGTCCGGGCCCGCCGTGCCCGACCCGGCCAGCACGTAGCCGAGCGCGTTGAAGTCGGCGCGCCAGGGCAGCCGGAGCCGGGCGCCGGGCTCCAGCGACGCGTGCAGCAGCGTGATCGGGGTGTGGGTGATGCCCGGGCCCGGGTGGCCGTCGACGTCGCCCGCGATGACCCGGACCAGGGTTCCGCCGTCCGCCGAGCTGAGCAGCGAGACCTGGCCGGCCCGGATGTCCTGGTAGCGGGGGGCCGTCATCTTGAGCCGGGCGGGCAGGTTGACCCAGAGCTGGAAGCCGTGGAACAGCCCGCCGGTCATGACGAGGTCCTCCGGGGGCTCCTCGATGTGCAGGATGCCGCCGCCCGCGGTCATCCACTGGGTGTCCCCGTTGGTGATCAGCCCGCCGCCGCCGTTGGAGTCCTGGTGCCGGAACGTGCCGTCGATGATGTAGGTCACGGTCTCGAAGCCCCGGTGCGGGTGCCAGGCCGTGCCCTTGGGCTCACCGGGCGCGTAGTTGACCTCGCCCATCTGGTCCATGTGGATGAACGGGTCCAGGGCGCGCAGGTCCGCGCCCGCGAACGCGCGGCGGACCGGGAACCCCTCGCCCTCGTAGGCCGAGGGCGCGGTCGTCACCGCGGCCACCTTCCGGTCCCGGGCGGCCGCGGGGTCGGGCTCGGAGATCCTCGGCAGCTGCAGTATGTCCTCGACGGTCACCGCTGGCATGGTTCCATCCTCCTCGTGGACGGCCAGGCTCGGCTGACGGCCCGGCATCGCGTTGCTGCCGTCGTCAACAGTGATTGAATGCTCAACATTCCCCGGGTGTCGAGATGAGCCCGCGGGGGGCGCACCGGGGACGGCCTGGAACACGCATTGGTACACACCTTGCAACGCACCCACTGTGTTACAATAGGTGCATGCCGACGACACGCCAGCGTGTGAACCTGACCCTGACCGAGATGGAGCAGCGTCTCCTGGGGGCGATCGTGACCGACGGAACGCCCGAGCACGACATCTATGCCCAGCACCTCAGCCGGGCTGGCTACGTCACCACCGGCGAGGCCGGGGACGCGGCCGCGCCCGCCCTGGCCGACGTGGTGCACATCCTGCTCAAGCTGGGGCTGGACCGGCTAGAGGTAGAAGCCGCCGAGATCAGCTATGCGGCCGAGGCGGCCGCCGCCACCGATGCCGACCGCGCCGTCACTGACTACCTGCACCGCAACCTCACCGCCATCGCGGCCCGGGACGACGGATGAGCCCGTTGCGGGGCCAGGTCTTCCACGTCGATGCTGAGGGCGCCGGCCCGTACTACTGGCTGGTGGTCAGCAACAACCAGCGCAACGCTCACCTGGGCGACGTGCTCGCCGTGATGCTCACCACCGCGCCGCCCCGCGGGCCGAGGCCCAGCTACGTGCCGTTGGCCACGGGCCAGGACCCGTTCGAGGGCTGGGTGAATTGTGACCGCATCGGGCCGATGTTCCGGGATCGGCTGGGCCGGGTGAGGGGGGCACTGTCGCCCGGCACCATGCGCCGGGTCGATGCCGGGCTGGCGTTCGCGCTGGGGCTGCCGCGGCGGGCTGAGGCCGCGCTCACGTGAGACCGCTCACAGCGGCAGGCCGGCGTCCAGGTGAGCCAGGGCCGCGCTGATCCGCTCGGCCAGGTCAGCGCTGGGCATCTCGGCCCACGGCATGGTCGCGGCCATGATGACCCCGATCAGTGCCCCGGCCATGTTGCGCACGGCGAAGTCGTCCGGGTCGCGCCCGGTCCGCCGCGCGATCGCCGCCGCGATCTCGTCGATCGTCCGGGCGAACTCGTCCATGGCCCGGGCCCGCACCTCGGGGACCGTGAGCGTCAGTTCGGTGGTCTCGCGGAACCGGGTCAGTTCCTCGGGCGTCAGCGACGTGAAGACCTGCTCCGCGGCGGCGCGGAACGCGGCGATCGGGCTCATGCCGGCCGGCTGCGCCTCGAACAGCCGCGTGCCGAGGATGTCGAGGTCGTCCTGCAGGACCACGTCCTCCTTGGTCGGGAAGTAACGGAAGAACGTGCTCGGCGAGACCTCCGCCGCCTCGGCGATCTGCTCGACGGTCGTGGCGTGATAACCCTGCTCGCGGAACAGCCGGAGCGCGTGCTCCCTGATGGCAGCACGCGTCCGGGCCTTCTTTCGCTCGCGCAGGCCGACGGGTCTCTCCCCGGCTGGCGCCTCGCTCATGCTGGTCATTGTGTCCTCGCCGGGTCCGCGGCCGGGGTTGGCACGCCGGCCGGATGCGCGTGCGGGGCCGGCTCGCCCGCCGGGACCGGCTCGCCCGCCGGGGTCGGCTCGCCCGCCGGGGCCGGGCCGCCCGCCTGAGCCGGCCGCTGGGGCAGGAAGGCCAGCGCCAGCAGGGCCGCGGCCACCGCTATCCCCGCGCAGCACCAGAGCATCACGTCCAGGCCGTGCACGAACGCCACGTCAACGATCTGCGCCAGCCCCGCCGAGCTGAGTTCGTGCGCCACGGCCACCCCGCCGGAGATGCCGGACCGCACCGTGCTCGCGGCCGACGCGGGCAGGCCGGCCAGGTCCAGCCGGGCCTGGTAGGCCGAGTTGAGCACGGTGCCCAGGATCGCGGCCCCCAGGGTCGCGCCCACCTGCCGGAACGCCGTGATCACGGCCGAGCCCGTGCCACTGCGCTCGGCCGACAGCGCGCCGAGGGCCGCGTTCATGGCCGGCGGCATGGCCAGGCCGAGGCCGGCCCCGGCGACGGCGAACCAGGCGGCTCCGTAACCGGTGCCGCTGCTGATGCTGGTGAAGGCGCCGGCGGCCAGCGCCGCCGCCATCACCGCGAACCCCGCCGTCACGAGGGTCTTGGCGCCCACCCGGGGCGCGGGGGACGCGCCCGCGGGCGCGCCCGCCCGGCGCCTTCGGCGCGGCCTGCAGCCGGGTGCCGGCCACCATGCCGACGATCATCCCGCCGATCATCGGCAGCAGCCGCAGCCCGGCGCCGAGGGAGTCGAACCCGCGCACGTCCCGGAAGTACAGCGGCATCGCGAACAAGATCCCGAAGAGCGCGAACGAGACCAGCGTGGCCAGGATCGTGCCCCAGGTGAAGCCCGCGGACTGGAACAGCGTCAGGTCGACGAGGGGCTGGCCGCCCGGGCGCCGGGACACCCGCCGCTCCCAGTACACGAACGCGGCCAGGATCGCGGCGCCGCCGAGAATCGTGGCCAGCGCGGCCGCATTGCCCCAGCCGTCCTCGCCGGCCCGGATGAAGCCGTAGACCAGGGCGGTCAGGCCGAGGCTGGAGATCGCCACGCCGGGTGCGTCCAGCCGCGGCCGGTGCTCGCTGCGCGACTCGGGCATCAGCACGACCACGGCGACCAGCGCGATCGCGATCACCGGCACGTTGATCAGGAACACCGAGCCCCACCAGAACGTGTCCAGCAGCCAGCCGCCGAGGATCGGGCCCAGCGGGTAGCCGATGAACACGGCGGCCATCACGACCGCGATCGCCTTCTGCCGCTCCTCGGGGGCGAACAGCACCGGGATCACCGCCAGGGACAGCGGCAGGATCACCGCCGCGCCCAGGCCGAGCACCGCGCGGGCGGCGGTGAGCTCGCCCGCGGTGTGCGAGTAGGCGCAGGCCAGCGAGGCCAGGCCGAACAGCACCAGCGCCGGGATGAGCACCTTCTTGCGGCCGAAGCGGTCACCGAGCAGCCCGGCGGGCAGCAGCGCCGCGGCCAGCACCAGGCTGTAGGCGTCGATGAACCACTGCAGGTCGCTGGTGGAGGCGTGCAGCTCCGTCCCGAGCGTGGGCAGGGCCAGGTTGAGCACGGTCAGGTCGAGGCCCACGACCAGCACGCTGAGCGCGAGGGCGCCCAGCGCCAGCCAGCGGCGCCGCTCCGGGTTCCTCATGGTGCTCACCTTCTTTCGGAAGTCCATCTAAAGCTGATGCTACAAGCTTTTGAAAGTAGCTGTCAATATGTAGCTGCTATCACCGGCCGGGGCGAGTCGTCAGGGTTCCGTATGGAATCCGCGGGGAGGTGTATGTATACCGTCAGCGAGTGGCCACCCGCCGGCGGGCGCGCGTACCGTGGAAGCCAGATGTCCCCTTCTGGAAGGAGCCGTAACGTGTCCGGCGTACGTCGGATCATCGTCGGCGTGAGCGGGTCACCGGGCAGCCTCCAGGCGCTCCGCCATGCGGCCGATCTGGCCCGCATCCACACCGCGGTACTGATCCCGGTCCTGGCCTGGGTTCCCCCGGGCGGTGAGGTCGCTGACCGCAGTGCCCCGTCAGCGTACCTGCGCAAGCTCTGGCAGGACGCCGCGTGGCAGCGCCTGGCCACCGCGATCGAGCTGGCGTTCGGCGGCATCCCCGACGGTGTGGCCGTCCGGCCGGACGTCGTGCGCGGTGAAGCCGGGCACGTGCTGGTCAATGCGGCCTGCGATCCCGGCGACCTGCTGGTCATCGGGGCCGGGCGGCGGGGCCCGCTCGCGCACGCCATGTCCTGCCGGGTGAGCCGCTACTGCGTGGCGCACGCGCAGTGCCCCGTGGTCGCGGTGCCGCCGCCGGCCCTGGCCCAGATGAGCCACGGGCTGCGCGGCTGGGCGTTCCGGCACCGGGGCCTCAGCCCGGACGACATCGGTCTGCCCGCGGCCCACTGAGCCCGGGCGGCGGGAGCGGGGCGGCGCCATCGGGACGCGGCACCGGGCTGCGGCACACTGGGTAGGAGACCGACGAGGACGGAGGCGGGTCATGCCACAGCCAGAGGGCGCCGAGCTCGAGCGAGTCCGCGCGCGCCGGGCCGAACTACGCCAGCGCTACCTGCGCCCGATCGGCGACCGGCCGCCGACCACGGTCCAGGGGGTGCACCACCTCGCCCTGATCTGCCAGGACGCCGAGGAGACGATCAAGTTCTACCAGGAGTTCCTGGGTTTCCCGCTGGTGGAGCTGGTCGAGAACCGCGATTACGCGGGCTCGAACCACTTCTTCTTCGACATCGGCAACCGCAACCTGCTCGGGTTCTTCGACTTCCCCGGGCACGACCACCCAGGCTTCATGGAGACGATCGGCGGGGTGCAGCACCTGGCGATCTCGATCTCCGCTGAGCAGTTCGAGGCGACCAAGAAGAAGCTGGAGCAGGCGGGCGTGGACTACCTGGGCCCGGACCGGGGCGCGGACGACAGCATGTACTTCCGCGACCCGAACGGGATCGGCCTGGAACTCTACCGCGAGGAACTCGGGGTCTTCGAAGGCGAGCGCCTGCTCGACTGAGCGGGCCGGCGGCTAGGCTAGCGGTGCTCCCGCCGGATCACCAGGCGGAGCGCCGACCAGGTCTCGTCGATCGCGCAGACCTTGTTGTCGACCAGCCCGGTCGGCAGCGCGACCTCGCGCACCACGTTGTCGCTCATGTCGGTGGGGACCTTCGCCGCCTTCTTCGGCCAGGCGATCCACAGCCCGCAGGCCGGGGCCATCCGGTCGCGCAGCCGCCCGAGCTCGGCCTCTAGCTCCGCGCGCCAGGACGCGAACACCACGATCACGTCGAACAGCGCGTCCCCGTCCAGGTCCGTGTGCACCCGGGCCACCGACGGCACCTCGGCGAGCAGGTCTTCCAGCCACCCCGGCGCCCCGATCAGCGCCACCTCGTCACCGTCGCCGATGCCGAGCTTGGCCGGCAGCGGGGTCCCGGAGTACCCGGCGGGCTGGCTCATCGCTGTCCTGCCCCCTCCCGTCGAAGGCCCCGACCGACAGCTTGTCACTAACTTGTAACTGCCGTCAGGCACAACTACAGCATGAACACGCCGCCCGGCAAGACCGGGCCGCCCGCCGACGACGGGCTGGCCAGCCTGATCGCGCTGACCGGGGACGAGGCCGTGCTGCCGGCCGGCAGCCGCCTCGCCGATGAGAAGCGCCCCGGGCACCAGTGCTTCGTGATCCTCGACGGGACGGCCACGGTCGAGCGGGACGGGCGCGTGCTGCGTCACCTGGACGGCGGGGCGTTCGTCGGGGAGCTCGACCCCGGCGGCCGGCCCCTTCCGCCGTCCGGCGTGACCGTCCGGCTGGACACCCGGTCGCGGGTGCTCGTGCTCGACCCGGCCCGGCTCGCCGCCGCCATCGACGCCGACCCGGTACTGGCCGCCGCGTGGCGGTCGCTGATGACCCGGACGTAATCAGCCGCCGCCGACGAACCGTCGGCGCCCGCGGATCCGTGTCACTAGCACCGGCATACGCAACGGAGGAACCCAGTGACCTTCCCCCTCACCGACGCCCCCGCCATCGATGCCAGCCCGGGCCCGGACGGCCCGGCCTGGCCCGGCTGGCGTGACGGCCAGCCGCCCTGGGCCCCGGCGGCCGGGGCCTCCGCCGGTGACATGGCCGGCTGGCCCGGCGGCCCGGTCGTCGCCCCGCGCCCGCCGCTCGAGGCGGCCGGCTGGCTGGCCGGCCGCGGCGGCGGGCGGGATGACCGGGCGGGCATCGTGCCGCCCGCCCAGCCGGTGTTCGTCGGCCGCGCCGGCGAGCTGGACCGGCTCAGCGGCCTGCTGGCCGAGGCCGCGGCGGGCCGGCCGCGCGTCGCGGTCATCGAGGGCGACGCGGGCCTGGGCAAGTCGTCACTGATCACCGAGTTCCTCGGCCGCCACCGCGACCGGCCGACGCTCGCGGCGAGCGGCGAGGCGTCCGAGCAGTCGCTGCCGTGGGGAATGGTCCGCCAGCTCGCCCGCCATGACGGCGGCGACCGGCCCGGCGGCCCGCTGCTGGCCCGCGGCCCGGCCGCGCACGCCGACCCGCTCTCGGTGGGGGAGGAACTGCTGGCCCTGCTGGCGGCCCGGTCGGCCGCGGCCGGCCTGATCGTGGTGATCGAGGACCTGCAGTGGGCGGACCAGCCGTCGGCCCGGGCGCTGCTGTTCGCCTGCCGGCGCCTGGCCGGCGAGAAGGTGCTGGTGCTCGCGTCCGGCCGGCCGCAGCAGCTCGGGCGGCTCGGCGAGGGCTGGACCAGGTTCCTGACCGGGGACCGCCGGTGCAGCCGGCTGGCGCTGTCCCGGCTGACCGGCGCGGAGCTGGCCGAGCTGGCCGCGGCGCTCGGCCGGGGCCAGCCCGGCGGGCTCTCCGACCGGGCGGTGCGCCGGGTCGCCGAGCACAGCCGGGGCAACCCGCTGTTCGCCCGGGCGATGCTGGCGGAGCTGCCCGGCGACGTGCTCGAGGGCGCGGAGAGCAGCCTGTACCTGCCCGGGTCGCTGGCCGCGGTCATCCTGCCGCGCCTGGCGGCCCTGCCCGCCGCGGCCAGGAACCTGGTGGCCGCGGCGGCGGTGCTCGGCGAGCAGTGCGCGGTGTCCGACGCGGTCGTGCTGGCGGGCGTGCCCCGGTCCGACGACGCCCTCGACCAGGCGGTGGCGGCCGGGTTCCTGGTCGCGCAGCCCGAGCCGCGCGGGTTGCGGTTCGCCCACGAGCTGATCCGCCGCGCGGTGTACGCCGGCATGACCGCGGCCCGCCGCCGGTCGCTGCACCGCTGGGCCGGGGCGCTGACCGACGGCCCCGAGTCGCTCCGGCACCGGGCGGCCGCCGCGTGCGAGACCGACCTGCCGCTGGCGGCCGAGCTGGACGCGGCGGCCGCGGCGGCCGCCGGGCGCGGCAACGGCGGCCAGGCGGCCGCTTATCTCGTCCAGGCGGCCGAGCTGGGCGCCCGCGGGCCCGCGCGGGCGGGTCGGCTGCTGTCCGCCTTCGAGCTGCTGGCGCGCGCGGGCGACGCCGCGGCCGCCGAGGCCCTCCGCCCGCTGGCCGGGAGCCTGCCGCCCGGCGCGCGCCGGGACGCCGCGCTCGGCCAGCTGGCCATGCTCCGGGCCCGGCCGGCCGCCGCCGAGGAGCTTTTCCTCGCCGCCTGGGCGGCCCGGCGGGCCGGATCCGGCCCGGCCGAAGACGGAGCGGCGGCCGAGGCGGCCGCCGGCCTCGCCCTGCTCTACGGCCACGCCCACGCCCTGGACGAGTGCCGCCGGTGGGCCCGCCGCTCGCTGCGCCTGTCGCCCGGCGACGGCACCGGCCCCGCCGCGCTGCTGGCCACCCAGGCGCTGGCCCGGGCCCTGGCGGGCGAGGCGGCCACCGCGCTGCGGATGCTGTCGTTCCTGCCCGCCGCGGCCGCGCTGGTGCCGGACGCGCAGGCCGACGCGCTGACCGCGCGCGGCGTGCTCCGGCTGTGGGCCGGCGACCTGCCCGGCGCGGACGGCGACCTGACCGCGGTGGCCACCCGGGTCGCCTGCGGGCTGCGGCTGCGCTACCCGGGCCAGGCGCTCGGGTACCTGGCCGAGACCGCGTTCCGCCTGGGCCGGTGGGACGAGGCCGGGGCGCACGCCGAGGCGGCCGTGGCCATGGCCGAGGACGCCGGGCGGCTGTGCGACCTGCCGTTCGCGCACAACCTGGCCGCCCGGGTCGCGGCCTTCCGCGGGCAGTGGGACCAGGCCTGCGCCCACGTCAGGTCGGCCGAGCAGGCCGCCCGGGCCGCGGGAACCGAATCGGCGCTGGCGTTCGCCGCCGCGGCCCGCGGCGTTCTCGGCCTGGCCCGCGAGGACCCGGCCGAGGTGCTGCAGGCCACCGCGGCGCTGCGGGCCGGCGGCGGCGACCCGACCACCGCGCTGTGGCGCCCGGCCCGGATCTGGGCGCTGATCCGCACGGGCCGGCTGGACGAGGCCGTGACGGAACTGGACGCGCTCGAGGCGGACGCGGCCGGGTGCGGTGACCGCGCGGCGCTGGTGCACGGCGCGCGGCTGCGGGCCAGCGTGGCGCTGGCCCGCAGCGAGCCGGAGCAGGCCGAGGCCATCCTCGAGGCCGGCCGCGCGGTGGCGGACAGCCTGCCGGACCCGATCGCGCGGGCCCTGTTCGACATCGAGTACGGGCGCTGCCTGGCTCGCGCGCACCGGCGGCCGGCCGCGCTGGCCCGGCTGCGCTCGGCGCACGAGGAACTGGCCCGGCTCGGGGCGCGCCCGTTCGCCGACGCCGTGGCGGCCGAGCTGGCCGCGCTCGGCCTGCGCGGCCGCCCGGACACCGACTGCGGGCTGTCCGGCCTGACCGCGCAGGAACTGCAGGTGGCGCGGCTGGTGGCCGGCGGGATGTCCAACCGCGAGGCGGCCGCCCGGCTCTACCTCAGCCCCAAGACGATCGAGTACCACCTGGCGCACATCTTCGCCAAGCTCGGCATCAAGACGCGGTACCAGCTCGCCGCCCGGGTGGGGCCGGAGCCGGGGCGCTAGGCGGGGCGGTCCGCGGCGGCCCGGGCCGGGCGGAAGTCGGAGCGCTGGGCGGCGGCCCGGGTGGGGCCGGAGTCCAGGCGCCAGGCTGGGCGGGCTGCGGCGGGGCCGCCGATTTCCGGGCGTCCGCGCGCCGGGCCCGGGTGAGCGGGCCGGCCAGCAGGATCAGGGTCACCCCGCCGCCGTACGCGGCCACGACCGGGACCGGCACGCCGCCGCCGGGGGCGAACCCGTCCACCGCGATCCGGGCCAGCGCCACCCCGGCCGCCGTGACCCCCAGCGCGACCAGCGCGGCCCCCAGCGCGACCAGGGCGGGCAGCGCCGCACCCGGCAGCGCGGCATCCGCCAGGGCCGCATCCGGCAGCGCCGCATCCGGCAGCGCCGCATCTGCCAGCGCCGCATCTGCCAGCGCCGCATCTGCCAGCGCCGCATCCGCCAGCGCCGCATCCGGCACCGCCGCACCGGACCAGGCTCGCCAGCGGCGCGGCGGCCGCTCGAACCGGGCCAGGAAGATCGCGGCCGGCGCCAGGACGACGGCCAGCGCCGCGATCCAGGCCGGCCGCAGCGCCCACCAACCGGCCGAGCCCGCGGCGGCCCGGGGCAGGATCCCGGCTGCCTGCAGGGCCAGGGCCACCACCACGACCGGCACCATGTGCCACAGGTAGACGGTCAGCACCCGGTCGTTGAGCCAGGTGACCCGGCGCCACAGCCCGGCCCGGCGGGCCAGCACGGCCGACCCGAGCGGCTCGGCCGCCAGCACCAGGCCGGCCTGGGCGGCGGCGAACGCGAGCAGCGCCACCGACGGCGGGATCGTGTTGTTCACGCCGCCGCCGGCGGTGCCGACCATGTTGACCGGGAACGGGCCCCAGGCCAGCAGCAGGCCGAGGGCCAGGCCGCCGGCCGCGGCCAGCGCCCAGGGCCGCCAGCGGCGGCGGGTCAGCGTGCCGTCCTGCCAGGCGAATCCCCACTGGTGCATCGTGCCCCAGACGAGCAGGTAGTTGGCGTAGCCGAGGGCCGCCAGCCGGGCGCCGAGCACGCCGGCGTCCACCCCGGCCACGGCGGCGGTGAGCACCACGGCCACGGCCAGGCCCCAGCGCCGGTGCGCCGCGTGCAGCGCCGGGGTCAGCGCGATCAGGACCAGGTAGACGGGCAGGAACCACAGTTGCAGCGCCACGCCCCAGCCCGCCTGGGCCAGCTCGGCCGGGTCGGCGCCCGCGCGGGCGCACGCGGCCACGGCGATCACGATCACCGCCACGAACACGGTGGTCGGCCGCAGCAGCCGCGCCGCGCGGTGGCGGACCCAGCCGGCCCAGGTCCCGCCCGCGGAGCGGTGCCTGGCCCAGGACAGCGCGTTGACGTAGCCGCCGACCAGGAAGAAGACCGGCATCACCTGGAACACCAGGGTGCCCCAGCCCGACCAGCCGATGTCGGCCATGGCCGAGCCGCCGGACAGCTGCCCGCCGGTGTCGCTGATGCTGGTCAGCAGCCAGTGACCGAGCACCACCAGCCCGATGGCCACCACGCGCAGCAGGTCGGCGTAGCGGTTGCGCGGGGCCGGTACCGGCCGGCTGGCCGACATCGCCGCAGGCCGCGGGGCTAGAACCCGAACCCGCCCGCGCGGCCGTTGCGGTCGGCGATCAGGCCAGCCAGCGTGGCGATCGCGATCTCGGCCGGGGCCCGGGAGCCGATGTTGAGGCCGACCGGCCGGTGCACCCGGGCGATCTCGCCGGGCGGGACGCCCAGCTCGGTCAGCGCCGGGACGTGCGGGGGCGCGGCCCGCGGATTGCCCATGACGCCCGATCCAGCGGGCGTCGGTGGTGAGCGCGTCGCGCAGCACCGGGCCGAGCTCGGCGCGGTGATGGTCGGTGACCACCACGTCGGCGGGCCCGTCCGGCTCGCTGCGGACGGCGTCCTGCACGGCCGCCACGGCGTCGATCATGGTTTTGGCGCGCTCGGGGTCGGGCTCCACCAGCACCGGCCGGTAGCCGGCGTCCCGGCCGTAACGCAGCAGGAACTCGGCCACGGGCGAGGCGAAGACGGCGACGAGCACCCGCCCGGCCACGGCCGGGACGGGCGCGTTGCCGTGCGCAACCTCGCACGCAGGGTCGTCATGCGGGCTGGTCATGCCCCGAGCCTGTCACGCCCGGCGCGATTTGGCGACCGGGGCCCCGGCCGCCCCGCCCGGCCCTGCCACAATGGCCGCATGCAGCTGAGCGCACGCAACAAGATCAGCGCCCGGGTGACCGCGATCACCCACGGCGAGGCCACGGCCAACGTCGAGCTCGACGCGGCCGGCACCCGCCTGGTGGCCTCGATCACGGTGGAGGCCGCCCGGGAACTCGGGCTGGCCGAGGGCAGCGAGGTCATCGCCGTGATCAAGGCGTCCGACGTGATCGTCGCGGTCCCGGACTGAGGCCGGCGGGCCGGGATCAGCCGGCCAGCAGGGCCCGGACCGCCTCGCGCAGCGGGTCCAGCCGGGCGGCGGCGGCGCGGCGGGCCTGCTCCAGCCGGCCGGCGAACACCGGCTCCACGACCTCGAAGTAGGCCTTGATCTTCGGCTCGGTGCCGCTGGGCCGGATCACGACCCGGGCCCCGGACAGCGTGTAGCGCAGCACGTCGGCCGATGGCAGGTCCCAGGTGCCGCCGGTCAGGTCGGTGGTCGCGACCACGCGCGCGTCGCCGAGCCGGGCCGGGGCGGCCGCCCGCAGCCGGGCCATCACCTCCACCGGGGCGGTCGTGTCCACGGTGACCTGGGCGGTCAGGTGCACGCCGTAGGCGGTCTCGAGCGCGTCGTAGGCGTCGAGCAGCGACTCGCCCGCCGACCGGGCCCGGGCGGCCAGGCCGAGCAGGGCCAGGGCGGCGCCGATCCCGTCCTTGTCCCGCACGGTGTCGCCGACCGCGTAGCCCAGCGCCTCCTCGTAGCCGAGCACGAACCGGCTGCCCGGGCGCGAGTCACCGGCCCGCACGATCCACTTGAAGCCGGTCAGCGTCTCCGCGTACTGCGCGCCGGCGGCCGCGGCGATCCGGGACAGCAGCGTCGACGACACGATCGTGCTGACCACGAGCCGCTCGGCCGGGTCTTCCCCGGCCGGCACCTGCTCCAGCAGCCAGGCGCCGAGCAGCGCGCCGACCTGGTCGCCGGTGAGCGTCCGCCAGCCGCCCGGGGCCTGCGGGTCGGGGACCGCCACGGCCAGCCGGTCCCCGTCCGGGTCGCTGGCCAGGACCAGGTCGGCGCGCTGCCGGCGGGCCAGGGCCAGGGCCAGGTCCAGCGCCCCCGGCACCTCGGGATTCGGGAACGGGACGGTGGGGAAGTCCGGGTCGGGCGCTTCCTGGGCGGTCACCACGTCCGGGGCGGTGAAGCCGGCCTGCTCGAACGCGCGCAGCGCCAAGCCGCCGGCCACCCCGTGCAGCGGGGTGTAGACGAAGCGCAGCCACGCGGCGTCCGGCGGGGCGGGGGAGGCGGCGCAGATCCGGTCCAGGTAGGCGGCGGCCACCTCGTCGCCCAGCTCGGTGATCAGCGGGCTGTCCGGCGGGGCCAGCCGGACCCGGGCCAGCGGTCCCAGGCCGCGGATCGCCGACTCGATCTCCACGTCGGCGGGCGGCACGACCTGCGCCCCGTCGGCCAGGTAGAGCTTGTAGCCGTTGTCGGCCGGGGGGTTGTGGCTCGCGGTGATCATGATACCGGCGGCCGCCCGCAGGTGCCGGACCGCGAACGCCAGCAGCGGGGTCGGCTGCCGCCGGGGCAGCCGGCGCACCCGGATCCCGGCCCCGGCCAGCACCCGGGCCGCCTCGTCGGCGAACTCCTCCGAGCGGTGCCGGGCGTCGCAGCCGATCACCACGCCGGCCTCGGCCGCGCCGGGCCCGGCCATGGCCCGGCCCCGGCCCAGCAGCCACTCGGCCAGCGCGGCGGTGGCGGCGCGGACCACCGCCCGGTTCATCCGGTTCGGCCCGGCGGCGACCGCGCCGCGCAGCCCGGCGGTGCCGAACTCGAGCCGTCCGGCGAACCGGTCGGCCAGCTCGGCCGCGGCCGCATCGCCGCCGTCGGCGGCCAGCGCCTCGAGCTCGGCCCGGTCCCGCTCGTCCGGGTCGTCGGCCAGCCACGCGGCCAGCGGCCCGCGCAGGTCGTCGGGGATCATCTCAGCCCGCCCCGGGCCGCAGGCGGGGCAGCAGGCCGGCCAGCAGGGCGCCCATCCGGCGCGCGGCGGCCTGCCCGGCCGCGGTGACCTCGGCGTGGTCGAGCCCGGCCGGCGCCAGGCCGGCCGCCAGGTTGGTCACCAGCGAGATCCCCAGCACCTCGGCGCCGAGATGCCGCGCGGCGATCGCCTCCAGCGCGGTGGACATGCCGACCAGGTCGGCGCCGGCCGCGCGGAGCATCCGGATCTCGGCCGGGGTCTCGTAGTGCGGGCCCGGCAGCGCCGCGTAGACGCCCTCGGCCAGGCCGGGGTCGGTCTCCCGGGCCAGGTCCCGCAGCCGCCGCGGGTACAGGTCGGTCAGGTCGGTGAACCGGGACGGGTACCCGGCCGGCGGCGGCGGCCCGGTCAGCGGCGAGCGGCCGGTCAGGTTGAGGTGGTCGCTGAGCAGCACCGGCTGCCCGACCTGGTAGCCGTCGCGGATCCCGCCCGCCGCGTTGGTGAGCACGATCACCCGGCAGCCCGCGGCGACCGCGGTGCGCACCCCGTGCACCACCGCCGCCACCGGGTGGCCCTCGTAGAGATGGGTGCGGCCGAGGAACACCAGGGCCCGCGTCCCGCCGGCGGGCACCGAGCGGACGACCGCCGCGTGACCGGGCACGGTCGGCGGCGGGAACCCGCCGAGGTCGGCGAGCGGCACCTCCGGACCGGTGCCGAGCGCGTCCGCGGCCGCGGCCCAGCCGGAGCCGAGGATCACCGCCGCGTCGTGCGCCGCCTGCCCGGTGCGTTCCGCGAGCCGGCCCGCGCTGGCCGCGGCCGCGGCATACGGATCTCCGGCCCCCTTCTCCGGCTCGCTCATCTTTTGGTGTACCGCTGTCCGTCGGCGCGCGGCGCCCGGACCCGGTCGACGGGTCCGGCGACCGCGATGATCGTCGCTCTGTAGGGAGTCATCAGCAGGATGGTAGAGGGGATCGGCACCCTTGATGGATACCAGGACGCTCGGCGGCTCCAGCGAGAGGCCGCGTGCGGCGCTGGCCCGCAGGCCGGCTGGTTACATCGGGGGGCTCTTCGTGGCCGGCTTGATCTGGCCGCTGATGATCTCTGCCTTGATCGCGAGAAGCTCGGACCGCAGCGACGCCGGCACCTGGCTGGCGAGGTCGTGGAAGGGGGAGAGCGCGACTCCGCCGTTGGCCAGGTCGCCGACGTAGTTGCCGCCTTTGAAGGTGCCGTTGGCCGCGCTGAGCACGGCGTTCTTCACGGCGGCCTGGATGCCCTGGGTCACGCTGCTGATGAAGTACTTGCAGTATTGCGGCGCGCTGAAGCATCCGTCGGTGTCCGCCCACTCCATCGTGACCTTGGTACTGCCCGCCACCGTGTCGGCGTCCTGGACCGCCTTGGCCGCGCCGAGGCCGGCGTCGTCGGCGACCGGGAAGATTACATCGGCGCCCTCGCTGATCAGCTCCTGGGCGGCGGCCTGGCCCATGGCCTGGTCGGTGAAGTTGCCGGTGAACAGGCCCGTCCGGGTCTGCTCGTTCCAGCCGAGGACCTTGACGTTGGTGTGGTGCTGCTGGTTGTAGTACCGGACGCCGTCCCAGAAGCCGTCCATATAGATGGTCACCGTGGGCAGTTCCTCCCCGCCGAACGTGCCGACCGCGCCGCTCTTCGAGATGCCCGCGGCCAGGTAGCCGCCGAGGAAGCCGTCCTGCACGGTGTTGAACACGAGCGCGTCGATGTTCTTGACCGGCGGACTGTAGTCGTAGTCAACGATCGCGAACTTCTGGTTCGGGTGGGCCTGCGCCGCGGCCTCGGTGTTGTCGCCCATCAGCAGCCCGACGGTGACGATGATCCCGCACTTGCGGCCGATGAACGTGTTGATGTTCGGCGTGTAGTCGCTGCCGGACCCGGACGGCAGGTACTTCACGGTGATCGTGCCCGGCTCCGCGGCCTGGGCCTCCTGCATGCCCTGCCAGGAGGAGGCGTTGAAGGACCGGTCGTCGATGCCGCCGGTGTCGGTCACCATGCAGCCGAGGAACTTGCCGGTCGACGAGGCGCGGGAGCCCGATGGGGACGGTGCTGATGTGGACGGTGCTCTGGACGAGGGCGAACTCGCCCTGGTCGCCGACCCGCATGCGGTGGCTAACAGGGCGACGACGCCGAGTGCCACCGCGCTTCTGATCGTTGTTCGCACCGTTAAACCTCCTTAGGGGTCGGCCCGCCGGTGGGCTCCGGGCTACCCGGGGACGGCCTGAGGGCACCCGAGCACCATGCCCGGGTGTGCGAACGTTAACTCCCGCGTGACCGTCCGTGGAAGCCGTAAGCGGCCCAGATTGCCTCCGCTGTGGCCGAACCGAGACACGGTGGGCAGCGCGGCGCGGCGTGGCTTACCGTCCTGGCGGCCCGCTCGCGCGAGAAGCCGCGCGAGAAGCCCGCCGGGCGCGGCCACAATTAGAAAAAATTAGCGAGATCGACGCGGCCAACCGGGAGCCATGTGGCTCGCGCTGGTCCGTTCCGGGCCATGACGGCACGCCGTGGCCTGGCTGGCCGCCGGCGGGCCCGCTGCGCGGCCATCGGTTCGTCGCGGCCCGTGGCGCGTCGATGGTGGCGGTGGCGCACCAGGCAGGCCGTGCGCCAGGTGGCGTTGATCGCCGGCCACTCTACGGTCTCGATTCAGCAACGTCGGTCCTGGACTGCGGATTCTTGCTTCCCCGGCGGCGACCCCCGGGATTACCCTTCGGGCAATCCCGGGGACATCCGGGATGACTCGCCCGCAGCCGGCGCGCTTCCGGGCAAAATTCTGGCGGTCCCCCCGGGCCGCCTGACCCGCCCCCCGCAGAGGAGGTACCGGTGAGAGTCACACTGAGGGCTGTTGCCGCGTTCGGCGCGATTGCCCTGCTGGCCGCCGCATGCGGCAGCCCGTCGTCGAGCAGCAGCTCGCCAAGCAGCAGTTCCGGCACGTCAGCCAGCGCAAAGTTCCTGGGCTGCATGGTCACCGACACCGGCGGCATCGACGACAAGTCGTTCAATCAGTCCTCGTGGGAGGGCATGCAGGCGGCCGCGGCCACCGACCCGAGCAAGATCCAGGTCACCTACCTGCCGTCCACCACCTCGGCTGACTACGCGTCCAACATCAGCACCTTCATCGGCCGGAAGTGCGGGATCATCGTTACGGTCGGCTTCCTGATGGCGGACGCGACCGAGGCGGCAGCCAAGGCCAACCCGAAACAGAAGTTCGCGATCGTCGACTGCTCGTATGCCTCCGAATGCCTGACCGGCGCCAAGGAGACGAACATCGACCAGCTGGTGTTCGACACCGTGCAGGACGGCTTCCTGGGCGGTTACCTGGCGGCCGCCATGAGCAAGAGCCATATCGTGGCCACCTACGGCGGTGAGAATTTCGGCACGGTCACCATCTACGAGGACGGCTTCTGGGACGGAGTCCAGTACTACAACACCCAGCACCACGCCAGCGTCAAGGTCCTCGGCTGGAATGAGCAGACCCAGAAGGGTGACTTCATCGGCAACTTCACCAACGTCGGCGCGGGCCAGACGCTGACGAACACCTACATCGGCGAGGGTGCGGACATCATCTTCCCGGTGGCCGGCGGCGTCGGCCTGGGAACCGCGAAGGCCATCCAGACCGCTGACACGTCCGGCAAGAGCGTGTCGATGGAGTGGGTGGACACCGACGGCTGCGTCAGCGCCGCGCAGTACTGCAAGTACATGCTGACCAGCGTGACGAAGGGCATCACCGAAGCCGTCAAGACCGCGGTGCTCGCGGCAGTGAACGGAACGTTCAGCGGCGGCACCTACATCGGCACCCTCGCCAACGGCGGCGCCGTGCTGTCCCCGTACCACGACTTCGCATCCACGGTGCCTGCCTCGGTGCAGGCTGAGATCAACACGCTGAGGCAAGAGATCATCAGCGGGAAGATTAACCCGGTGACCAAGAGCCCGGTCTGACCACGGATCAAAAGCCGAGTAACGGTCAGATGGGCTGGTCAGCGCCCCGGCCTTGCCGGGGCGCTGACCAGCCAGCGCACATGGAGACAAGCCGGTGAAGCTTGAACTGCGCGGTATCACCAAGCGATTCGGCAGTCTCGTGGCCAACGACCACATCGATCTGGTCGTCCAGCCCGGCGAGATCAGGGCATTGCTCGGCGAGAACGGCGCGGGCAAGACCACCCTGATGAACGTGCTGTACGGGCTCATGCAGCCGGACGACGGCGAGATCCTCGTCGACGACCAGCCCGCGGCTATCCGCTCCCCCAAGGACGCGATCAGCGCCGGCGTGGGCATGGTGCATCAGCACTTCATGCTCGTCCCGGTCTTCACCGTCGCGGAGAACGTCACGCTCGGCGCGGAGCCGATCCGGCGGCTCACCCTGCCCAGGGTGAACGTGGGCGGACTGCACCTGCCCCCGCTGAGCGTGCCGTCGCTCGGGCTGCTCGACCGGCGCCGGGCGCGCGCCGCGGTCCGGGAACTGTCCGAGCGCTTCGGGCTGCGGGTCGATCCCGATGCCTATGTCGAGGACCTGCCCGTGGGGGTGCAGCAGCGGGTCGAGATCATCAAGGCGCTGCTCAGGGACGCCAAGATGCTGGTGCTCGACGAGCCTACGGCGGTATTGACGCCCGGCGAGACCGAGGACTTGTTCCAGATCATGCGCCAACTGCGCGACAGCGGCCGGTCGATCGTCTTCATCTCGCATAAGCTCCGCGAGGTCCAGGCCATCGCCGACAACATCACGGTGCTCCGCCGCGGCAAAGTCGTCGCCGAGCGGCCACCGACGACCAGCGACGCGGATCTGGCCGCCCTGATGGTCGGCCGGGCTGTCCAGCTTCGCGTCAGCAAACAGACGGCCAGGCCGGCCGACGTCATGCTCGACGTCAGTGACCTCAGCGTGCCGGCCGAGCACGGCGGCCTGGCCGTGGATTCGATCTCCTTCGACGTGCGGTCCGGCGAGATCCTCGGCATCGCGGGGGTCCAGGGCAACGGGCAGACCGAGCTCTGCGAGGCGCTGATGGGCCTGCGGCCCTCGACCGGGTCGGTGCTGCTCGCGGGGGCGGACATCGCCGGGGCGGGCACCCGCGACCGGCTCCGCGCGGGTATCGGCTACATACCTGAGGACCGGCAGGAAGACGGCCTGGTGGGGGCCTTCCCGGTGGCCGACAACCTGGTGCTCGACGTTTACGACCAGCCGCCCTACGCGCGTGGCATCGTGATGAAGCCGGACGCGGTCAGGAAGGCGGCGGTCCAGCTGGCGAACGAGTACGACGTCCGGACGCCGTCGGTGCAGACCTCGGCCGGGACCCTGTCCGGCGGCAACCAGCAGAAGGTCGTCGTCGCCCGGGAACTGAGCCGGCCGAACAAGCTGCTGCTGGCCAGCCAGCCCACCCGTGGCCTGGACGTCGGATCGATCGAGTTCGTGCACTCGGAAATCGTCAAGCAGCGCGACCAAGGGGTCGCCGTCATCATCGTGTCCTCCGAGCTCGACGAGATCTACGCGTTGTCTGACCGGATCGCCGTCATGTACGAGGGCAAGATCGTCGGCATGCGCGCGCCCGACATACCAGAGCAGGAGCTTGGCCTGCTGATGACCGGCGCCGGGTCTGACGGCCAGCCGGGCCGCGGCGCGGGTCCGCACTCACCCGATGCCGACGAGATCCTGGAGATGCCCGGCGCGCTGGCCGACCAGGCCGCGCCCCGACCCGAGGAGCCGACGCAGTGACGGAGACCCCGGCGACCGGGCCTGACCCGGAGCCAGCCCCGACCGGCTCAGCAGCGGCCCCGTCGGCCGGGCCCGCCGAGCCAGCGGAGGCCGGGCCGGCCGAGGCCGGGCCAGCCGAGCCGGGCCAGCCGGCGGGGTCGCGGGCCAGGCTGACCGGAGCCGTGATCATACAGGCGATCACGCAGGGCAGCTCCGCCGTGATCACGATCCTGGCGATCTTCCTGGCGCTGGTCGTCGGCGCCTTTCTCATCGCGTTCAGCGACCCGGTCGTGACCAAGGCGTGGAGTACCTTCTTCCATTACCCCATCTATGCGCTCGCACAGACCTGGGACTCGGTGTCGCTGGCCTATTCGCAGATGTTCGAGGGCGCCATCCTCAATCCGTCCACGGTCAACGCGGCCTTCCACGGCGGCTCGATCGCGGCGGTCTTCTATCCGCTGTCATCGACCTGCGCCCAGGCCACGCCGCTCATCCTGACCGGCTTGTCGGTGGCGATCGCGTTCCGGGCCGGATTGTTCAACATCGGCGCGGCCGGCCAGTGGGTGGGCGGCGCCATCGTGGCGACCTGGCTCGGCTTCGGGGTCAGCCTGCCACCGGGCATCCACGTGATCGTCTGCATAATCGGCGCATTCGTCGGCGGCGCGGTGATCGGCTGGTTCGTCGGCCTGCTCAAGGCCAGGACCGGAGCGCACGAGGTCATCGTCACGATCATGCTCAACTACGTGATGTACGACCTGCTCTCCTATCTGCTGTCCCACCCAACCATGCTCCAGGAGCCGCACCAGACCAACGAGATCGCGCCGTTCATCGCGAACGACGCCGACCTCGCGCATGTCGGCGGGCCGCCACCGCAGGTCGGCATCGGCTTCCTGATCGCTGTCGCGGCCGCGCTCGCGGTCGCCTGGCTGCTGTCCCGCACCACGACCGGATTCCAGTTCCGTACCGTGGGCGCGAGCCCGAGCGCCGCGCGCACGGCCGGCATCAACGTCGAGCGATCCTGGATCCTGGTCATGCTGCTGGCGGGCGGGCTGGCCGGACTCTCGGCGACGACGGTGATCCAGGGCACGAATACCCAGCTCACCTTCAACAGCTATGGCACCTACGGTCCCGACGGCATCACGGTCGCCCTGCTCGGCCGGGCCAAGCCCATGGGAGTCGTGCTCGCCGGACTGCTGTTCGGTGCGCTGCACGTGGGCGGGACCTACGTCGAGGCGGCCACGCTCGGCCAGGTTCCGGCCGACATCGTCCAGGTGCTCGAAGGACTGATCGTGCTCTTCGTCGCCGCGCCCGCGCTGATCCGCGCCGTCTTCCGGCTGCGGAGCACCGCCGGTACCGGCCTGGAGGCGGTCGCGAAGGGGTGGAACGGGTGACCACGCTCGCCGCGGCGGTGCGCGCACCGCTGACCACCGAACGCCGGCACCTGGCGGCCGTCACCTTCATCGTCATCGGCCTGATCAACATCTTTGTCTTCGGCGTGCTGGCCCATGCGGGCGACGCCAGCTTCGAACTGTCGCTGGCGGCAGCGAGCGTCAAGATTCCGGTGATCAGGGTGCCGGCCGCACCGGTCTGCTACGCACTGGGCGCGGTGGCGATCGGGCTGGGCGTCCTGCGCGCGACGGTGCCGTTCAGCCGGCTGGCCAAGCGACTGGCCATCGCCGGCGTGCTGGTGTGCTTCCTGCTGTCCCTGCTGTGCTGGGCCGACGCCGGCGCGATCCCGCTCAACGTGATCATCATCTCGCAAGGAACGCTCACCGAATCTATCCCGCTGATCCTGGGCGCCCTGGCGGGCTGCCTCTGCGAGCGCTCCGGCGTGATCAACATCGCCATCGAGGGCCAGTTGCTGTTCGGGGCGTTTACCGCCGCGATCGTGGCCAGCGCGTTCGGCGGGCTATGGGCGGGGCTGGTGGCCGGATCGCTGGCCGGCGGCCTCGTCGGAGTGCTGCTCGCGGTGTTCGCGATCAGCTTCCTGACGGACCAGATCGTCCTCGGCGTGATCCTGAACGTGCTCGTCCTCGGCATGACCGACTATCTGTACGACCGGCTGATGTCCCAGAACCCGAACTACAACACCGGGATCACCTTCGGCAACATCAAGATCCCCGGGCTCAGCGAGATCCCGATCATCGGCCCGATCTTCTTCGATTCGACCGTCTTCTTGTACATCACGTACATCGCGATCATCGTCATCCAGGTGGCCCTGTTCCATAGCCGCTGGGGCCTGCGGGTCCGCGCGGTTGGCGAGCACCCGACCGCCGCCGACACGGTAGGAATCAGCGTGCTGTGGATCCGCTACCGCAACGTGATACTCGGCGGGCTGGTGGCGGGTATCGGCGGCGCCTACCTGACGATCGGCTCGGTCGGCAGCTTCATCCCGGACATCAGCTCGGGCTTCGGGTACATCGCGCTGGCGGCACTGATCTTCGGCCGGTGGACCCCGCTCGGCGCGCTCACCGCGGCGCTGCTCTTCGGGTTCTGTGAGGAAATGGCCCTGGTGCTCCCGACGGTGAACCCGGCGCTGCCGGCACCGATCATGAACATGGCGCCCTACGTGGCCACGATCATCGCCGTGGCCGGCCTGGTCGGCAAGGTCCGGCCGCCCAAGGCCGACGGCCAGCCGTATGTCAAGGCGTGACCGCGTGAGCCCTGGCGACTTGATACTGGATGCGTTCTGGCCTCAGATGTGACCCGGGAAGGGGCGACCTTGGCGATCGACTGGCCGGCGCTGCGCGCGGCCGCTCAGAGCGGCGGCGCGCCGCGCCTACGCCCCGTACTCCCGGCTGCAGGTGGGCGCGGCCGGCCTGGTGAGGGGCGACGGAGAAGGCGGAACGGGGAGGGGGGAGGCCGGCGGCGGCCGGATCGTGGTGGGCTGCAACGTGGAGAACGCCTCCTACGGCCTGACCCTGTGCGCGGAGTGCGGCCTGGTCTCGGCCCTGCACGCCAGCGGCGGCGGGACCCTGGCCGCGGTCAGCGTGGTGGCCGGGGACGGGGACACGCTGGTGCCGTGCGGGCGCTGCCGCCAGCTGCTGCTCGAGGCCGGCGGTCCCGGGCTGCTCCTGGACGCCGACGGCGGGCCGCGCGAGCTCGGCACGCTGCTGCCGGACGCCTTCACCGGGTCCGACCTGGCCGCCCGGCGCGATGACCGCGATGGCTGAGCCCGCCCGGCCCGACGCGGTCGAGCTGATCCGGGCCAAGCGGGACGGCCGGGCCCTCACCGACGACGAGATCCGCTGGCTGATCGCGGCCTACACGGCCGGCGAGGTGGCCGACGAGCAGATGTCGGCGCTGCTGATGGCGGTGTACTTCCGGGGCCTGGCGCCGGGCGAGCTGCGGACCTGGACCGCGGCCATGGTCGGCTCGGGCGAGCGGCTCGACCTGGCCGCGGTGGGCGCGCCCACCGTCGACAAGCACTCCACCGGCGGGGTGGGCGACAAGGTGTCGCTGGTGCTCGCCCCGCTGGTGGCCAGCTGCGGCGCGGCCGTGCCGCAGCTGTCCGGGCGCGGCCTCGGCCACACCGGCGGCACCCTGGACAAGCTGGAGGCGATCCCCGGCTGGCGGGCCGGGCTGCCCACCAGCGAGATGATCGCGGTGCTGCGCGCCACGGGCTGCGTGATCTGCGCGGCCGGCGCCGGGCTCGCCCCGGCCGACCGCAAGCTGTACGCGCTGCGCGACGTCACCGGGACGGTCGAGTCGATCCCGCTGATCGCGAGCTCGATCATGTCCAAGAAGATCGCCGAGGGCACGGCCGCGCTGGTGCTCGACGTCAAGGTGGGCACCGGCGCGTTCATGACCGAGCTGCCCGCGGCGCGGGAACTGGCCCGGACCATGGTGAGCCTGGGCACGGACGCGGGGGTGCGCACCGCCGCGCTGCTGACCCGGATGGACGTCCCCCTCGGCCGGGCCGTCGGCAACGCCGTCGAGGTCGAGGAGGCGGTGGCGACGCTGCGCGGCCAGGGCCCGCCCGACCTGGCCGAGGTGACGCTGGCGCTGGCCGCCGAGATGCTCGCGCTGGCCGGGATCGAGGCCGACCCGGCCGCGGCGCTCGCCGACGGCCGGGCCCTGGACCGCTACCGCAGCATGATCAAGGCGCAGGGCGGCGACCCGGACGCCCCGCTGCCGCAGGCCCGCCGGGCCGAGCCGGTGACCGCCGGGCGGGCGGGCTGGCTGTGGCGGCTGGACGCGCGCGCCGTGGGGGTGGCGGCGTGGCGGCTCGGCGCCGGGCGGGCCAGGAAGGAGGACCCGGTCAGCGCCTCGGCCGGGGTGCTGTGCCTGGCCAAGCCGGGGGAGCGGGTCGAGGCCGGCCAGCCGCTGCTGGAGCTGCGGGCCGACGACGCGTCCCGGTTCGCGCGGGCCCGGGCGGCGCTGGCGGGCGCGATCGAGATCGGCCCCGAGCCGTTCGCCGCGGCGCCGCTGGTGATCGAGCGCATCACCGCCTGAGCCCCGGGCCCGGCGGCCGCGGCGGGGGCCTGGCGCCACCGGAGGCGGAGCGTAACGGCGCCGTCTGTGACAATGGGCCCGTGCCGGTGACCCTCGATCAGATCCGCGGCGTGCCCAAGGTGCTCTTGCACGATCACCTCGACGGCGGCCTGCGCCCGCGGACCATCGTCGAGCTGGCCGCCGAGGACGGGTACGCCGGCCTGCCCACGACCGACGCGGCCGAGCTGGGCCGGTGGATGACCGGGGTGGCGCAGCGCGGCCACCTCGAGCTCTACCTGGAGGCGTTCCAGCACACGGTCGGGGTGATGCAGACCAGGGACGCGCTGATCCGGGTCGCGGCCGAGTGCGCCGAGGACCTGGCCGCCGACGGCGTGGTGTACGCGGAGGTCCGGTTCGCCCCGGAGCTGCACGTGACCAAGGGGCTCAGCCTGGACCAGGTGGTCGAGGCGGTGCTCGAGGGGTTCCGGCGCGGCCGCCGCGGCCGCGACATCACCGTGTACGCGCTGCTCACCGCGATGCGGACGGCCGCGAGGTCGCTGGAGATCGCCGAGCTGGCGGTGCGGCACCGGGACGCGGGCGTGGTCGGGTTCGACATCGCCGGCGCCGAGGCGGGCAGCCCGCCGAGCCGGCACCTGGACGCGTTCCAGTACGTGGCGCGGGAGAACTTCCACATCACGATCCACGCGGGCGAGGGGTTCGGGCTGCCGTCGATCTGGGAGGCGCTGCAGTGGTGCGGCGCGGAGCGCCTGGGTCACGGCGTCCGCATCATCGACGACATCCGCCGGGCGCCCGGCGGCGGGCCGCCCACGCTGGGGCGGCTGGCCAGCTACGTCCGGGACCGCCGGATCCCGCTGGAGATGTGCCCGACCTCGAACGTGCAGACCGGCGCGGCCAAGTCGATCAAGGACCACCCGATCGGGCTGCTGCGCGAGCTGCTGCTGAGGGTCACGGTCAACACCGACAACCGGCTGATGAGCGGGGTCACGCTGTCGTCGGAGTTCTTCGCGCTGACCGAGGCGTTCGGGTACGGCTGGGGCGACATCGAGTGGCTCACCACCAACGCGATGAAGAGCGCGTTCGCCCCGTTCGACGAGCGGCTGCGCATCATCAACCTGAAGATCAAGCCGGGGTTCGCGGTGGCGCGTACCGCGCCGCCGGGGTCCCGCTGACGGCCGGGCTTTTGCGGGCGGGCTGCTGACGGCGGGAGGCTGCTGATGGGCATCGAGACCATGGCCGAGCTGGCCACCGAGCGGCGCTGGCTGACCGAGGTGGCGAGTTCCGACGCCGCGCTGCGCCAGGTGCTGCACGGGCTGCCGGGCGTGGACCAGGTCGGCACCGAGGCGCGGGCGGCCGGGCTGGCGACCAGGTCGATCAAGCGGGACGCCAAGCTCCGGGCGCTGGACATGGCCGTCCGCATGGTCGACCTGACCACGCTGGAGGGGGCGGACACCCCGGGCAAGGTCCGCGCGATGTGCGCGAAGGCCCGGCGGCCGGACCCGGCCGATCCGGCGGTGCCGCCGGTGGCTGCCGTGTGCGTCTACCCGGACCTGGTCAAGGTGGCCAGGTCCGCGGTGGCGGGCAGCGGGGTGGCGGTGGCGTCGGTGGCGACGGCGTTCCCGTCCGGCCGGGCGTCGCTGGAGGTCAAGCTGGCCGACGTGGCGGACGCGGTGGCGGCCGGCGCCGACGAGGTGGACATGGTCATCGACCGGGGCGCGTTCCTGGCCGGGCGGTACGGCCAGGTCTACGAGGAGGTCCGGCAGGTCCGGGCGGCCTGCGGCGGCGCGCACCTGAAGGTGATCCTGGAGACCGCCGAGCTGGCCACCCTGGACAACGTGTCCCGGGCGTCCTGGCTGGCGATGCTGGCCGGCGCGGACTTCATCAAGACCTCGACCGGCAAGGTCGCGCCCGCGGCCACGCCGCCGGTCACGCTGGTCATGCTGACCGCGGTGCGCGACTACGCCCGGGTGACCGGGCGCCGGGTCGGGGTCAAGGTCGCGGGCGGGGTGCGCACCGCCAAGGACGCGATCCGCTACCTGGTCCTGGTGAACGAGACCGCCGGCCCGCAGTGGCTGACCCCGGCGCTGTTCCGCATCGGCGCCTCGAGCCTGCTCAACGACCTGCTGATGCAGCGCAGCAAGCAGCTCACCGGCCGTTACGCCGGCCCCGACTACTTCACCCTGGACTGAGAAACATGCTGGTCACGCGCGAGGCCGGGGACCGCGACGCGATCACCGCCGTGCAACCCCCCACGGGCAACCATAAGCGCCCGCGCGCATCCCTACCATGAGCGTATGTCCATCGCGGGCGCCCATCCCGTAACGATCACGATCGACGCTGAGCATCCCGGGCCGGTGGTCCCAGACGATTTCGCCGGGCTGAGTTTCGAACGGGGGCCGCTCAATCCCGGCAACGCCGGCGTGACAGGTCACCTGTTCAGCCCGGCCAGCCATTCGCTGATCACCCTCTTTCGCAATCTGGGCCTGCGCAACCTGCGGGTCGGCGGGGGCTCGGTGGATGAATTCGTCCCCGCGGGCCTGGGCGGCGATGGCTTCGCCGGAATCGACAATCTGTTTGCCTTCGCCGCCGCCGCCGGGGTGCAGGTCATTTACACGCTGCGCCTGCTCAATCCCCGGGACAGGCGAATCGGTGACCTGGCAGCGGTCAATGCCCGGGCGGCTGGGCACATCTGGCGTCACTACCGGGAGAACGTGGCCAGCTTCGCCATCGGGAACGAGCCGGACTGGCACGCGTTTCACAGCTACGAGGGCCATCCGCTGGACCCGGCGATCCGCGAGGAGATCTCGGGGGTGCCGGGCAGCGCGTACCCGTCCTACCTGGCCTGCTGGCGGGGCTTTGCCCGCGCGGTCGCGGGCGCGGCGCCCGGGGCGCCGCTTTCCGGGCCCGACACCGGGGCCTACGCCACGCACACCTACACCCCCGACCCGGAGACCGGCGTGTCGTGGACCGAACGGTTCGCCCGCGATGAGGGAAGCTCAGGCCGGATAGCCGACATCACCCAGCACCACTACGTGGGCGGAGGCCCGGGCAAGACCACCGCTCAGCAGGCGATCAGCAACATGCTGTCCCCCGAATGGGTACACGGCACCGCGATCGGGAGCCAGCCGGCGGGCACCACGTACTTTCCCTATCCCTGGTTCTACGCCAGTAACCTCGCCCCGGTGGCC
This sequence comes from uncultured Actinomycetota bacterium, assembly GCA_963749145.1. GTDB lineage: Bacteria > Actinomycetota > Actinomycetes > Streptosporangiales > Streptosporangiaceae > JASHPR01. Next base: position 462,764 of record CAVVLN010000002.1, read on the forward strand.
GCGGCCGGCCTGCGCTACCGGCTCACCGAGGCGAACGACTACCTCTTCGGCGTCCCGGGAGCGAGCAACGGCTTCGCCTCGGCGCTGTGGGCGCTGGATTACCTGCACTGGTGGGCGGCTCATGGGGCCGCGGGCGTGAACTTCCACAACAAGCAGTGGCTCTACACCGCCACGGTCGTGCCCGATCCGGCCGTCAGCGGGGGCTATGCGACCACCCCGAAGGGCTACGCCATCAGGGCGTTCGCCCAGGGGCTGCCGGGCCCGGCGGGACGGGTCAGGCCCGTCGCGATCGGGAACCCCGGCGGCATCAACCTGACCGCCTACTGCGTCGGCGCGCCGGGCCAGGATCACGTCACGATCATCAACAAGACCCACGGCGCGGGGGCCGCGGACACGGCCGTGATGATCGCCCCGCCCGGCCGGGGGCTGCGGCGCGCGGAGGTCATGACCCTCGCCGGCGCGGAACCGGGGGCCGCGGGCGGGACCGGGGCCACGCTCGGCGGCGCCGCGATCACCGGCGACGCCCCCTGGGCCGGGGCATGGACCGCGCTGCCCGCCGACCCGCGGGCGGGAGTCAGCCTGACCGTCCGGGCCACGACCGCGGCCGTCGTCAGGATCCGCAGCGCGGACTGACCGGCCCGCCGCCCGCGGCGGGCCGGGCTGTGCCGGTGCGAGGTGCTGGGCCTTCGTTTCGAGGATGTGAGGTCGCTGACCGGCGGCTGGCCGCACCAGGATCGAGGGCGGAATCTGAGCCACCTTGGGCTTGCGGGCGCTGTCCATGAAGTCGCGCGCGTATCTGTCGCGCTGGCCGGTTGTGGTGGCCGGGGGGCTGAGATGGTCATTGCAGGCCGCCTCGGGCGAGGCCGTAATGGGTGATCAAGGGCCGTCGCTTGTTCGCACGCATGCGCCGGCCCGCGGTCTAAGTCTGGGGCCGTCTGGGGGCTGTCACAGGGCCGAATCCGGCCAACGACCGCCAACGGCTGTACGCGGCAGTCATGCAGGTCAGCTGAGGGGCCAGGGGTGCGCTGCAGGTCAGGCCTGGCGCGGCACCAGAACTGGTCCTAAAGGCTGGACATCCAGGGGCGAAAGCTCCGCAGCACTCCAACGCATAGTGATCGTTATGCACAGCCGCGAGTTCGCAGCCCATAGCCGTGAAAGCCTCTTTGCGCTGGCGCTGAGCTGTGTTAGTCACAGAACGTGACAGGTCTTTACCGTAGCGACGCCAGAGCGCCGAATCCGGCGTCGGTTGAGGCGCAGGCCCCTGATGTTGGTCCCGAGCGCGGATCGGCAGTTACGGGCGCCGGTCGGCGCTGACGATCAGCTTTGGGTAGTGCGGGTATACCGCCGGACGGGGATCTCAGTCGATCGGCTCGCGATGCACCCACTCGACGAGGTTGCCGGACGCGAGCGCCCGCACGCGCGCGGCGTACCGGGCGAGGCCGGCGTCGTCGAGGAGGTCGCGCCACTGGCCGCTCGTGCCGCGGCTGAAGAACGCGGCGGGATCGATCCAGTGCTCCGGACCGCCGCCGGGGACGGTCGTGCCGGCCCTGCTGCGCATCGACTCGAACGTCGCCGCCTGGACCAGGCGGGGCCATCGGTGCTCGTCGACGTCGATGCCGAGGCGCGCGGCCATCTGCCGCATCTGCCCCTCCAGGCCGGCCTTTAGGTCGTCGTAGTGCAGATACACGACGTCGAGATCGTCGGCGGCGTCCCGGAACGTCTGCAGGTGCTCTACAGTGCGCCGCAGCGACGACCCGACCTGCGTCGACGGCGTCTCGTCGTCGGCCCACTGCCAGAAGCGGTCCCGCTCGCCGTCGGGGCGCGGCCGCGGTGGCCGCAACGGCCCGAGCTCGATACCGTCGATCGCGGCCGCCCGTTCGCGTTGGCTGAGGAACGCGCCGATGTCGGTGTTGTCGATATGGTGGTCCATCGACAGCCCCACGTCGCGCGGGTCCCGCCCGACGCAGATGTACGTGACCGTCGGATCGTTGGGTATCCCGTCGAGCGGCGTGTGGGTCTTGATGAACCGGCGGTGCGTCTGGGCTTCCAGGTCCGCGAACACGTCTGCGCGGGCGCGAGTCACCATGTCGATCCACGGCGAGAGCGTGTCCAACGGGAGCGGGAGCTCCGGTTCCTGCAGTATGAGCAGGGCGCAGATCATCTGCGTCCACGTCGTCCCGCACTTTGGCGGGGTGCTGATGATGATGTCGCCGGGGCGGAGCTCGAAGCCGTCCCAGCGGTTGCTGTCGTACATACTCGCCTCGTAGCGGCGCACGGCCGTCATCCTTGCAGCGGATCCGATCCCGTGAGGCCCAGATGATTCACCGCACGACATCCTGCCGAGGGCTCAAGACTGAGGTCCGAAGGGCGTCGCGCAACAGTACGTAGCGCAGCACCCGCCCATAATGTCCGATCTCGAACACTCCGCGAGGGCATCATGAAGGCCAGAGGATGAGCGCCGAACGGCGGTACCGTGCGTCCGTCCTGATCCCAGTGCTGATCACCCACCATGATGGATTCTGCCTGCCGGTGCGATAGCCCATCGCCGGGCAGGCATGGGGCCGGAGGCCGGCACGGCGCGGGGAGCCATCCCGTTTCGGGGGCGGGTTCTGTGGGCGCGGCCTGCGAGGCTGGCGGGAAATCATGCGGCCGGTGGCCCGGTTTGCGGCCCCAGGTGAGGAAGAGCAAGCCGGATATCACGATCGTATGGGGGTTCTCGAGGTAGGCCCGGGCCGCTGTGTCCAGCTCGTCGAGTTCCGCGGCGCTGGCCAGGCTCATCTCGAGCACCTGGGGCCGCATGGCGCGTACCAGATCAGGGCGGATGGTCCGCCGGGAATTGCCCGGCGGGTACATCTGCACCCTGGCCTCCACCTGGACATCGTCCAGTCCCGCCTGGCGGAAGAGCTCGGGTACCCGCGGCCGATCCACGGATCGGCGCCGTTTCGGCGGAAGGCTACCGTGAAGATGTCGCAGAGCCGGTCATAGGCCGGGTGAGGCGGGTGGCACCGGCCGTGCTCGGTGTCGGGTTCCATGGACGCCACCCAGCCGCCGGGCCGGGCCAGCCGCACCATCTCGGCGGCCACGTCCGCGGGGTCGGGGAGGTTGATCAGCAGCGTGCGTGCGTGCACCAGGTCGAAGGAACCCGGTGACAGCCCGGTCCGCCGGGCGTCCGCGGTCATGATCTCCACGCCGCTCAGCCCGCGCCGGGCGGCGAACTCGGCGGCCATGGCGGTATGCGCCGGGTCCGCGTCCAGGCCGACAACCCGGCCTGCCGGCGCGACCCGCTCGGCCAGCATGTCCACAATGCCGCGCGGGCCGCAGCCGAGATCGATCACGCTGTGCCCTGGCCGCAGGCCGACCCGGTCCAGCAGGTCCCGGCTGTCGAGGGCCAGCTCGTCCGCCTGACGCTGCAGCCGGGCGCTTTCGCCCGGGCTGGTGCCTAGCGCGTAGACGACGTTCGGGTCCTGACCCGGTGTCGCGCCCGCAGTCGACCAGGCCGATCCGGCCATGCCGCACCACCTCGCAACCAGGCCTGCCATGCGCCCCGGGGTGACCTGCGCTGGCCACCTGAGCATGCTTCAGATGTTCGTGGTGGTCAGCGCGTAGAAGCCCGCGTCATGTTGCGGGATCACGAACATGAACCGGTCGCTTGGCGGTCCGTGGAGATCTTCCACGCAGCGCACGTAGCCGGTGATCGAGGATGTCGCCGACTGGACGGTCCAGGTCGCCGAGAATTCCCCGGTGTCGAGGTTGAGGGATATCGCGGCAGGGAATGGTCCGGCGGCACCCGGGCCGACCGGGAACGCCTGGCCAGCCGGGTCGGTCGCGATGCCGTCCGGAGGGAGCCCGCCGGCCTGGATCCCGCCAAGTATCACGCTTGGGGTCTGCGTAACCAGGTCGGCAAGATAGCTGAACTCATACTGGACGGCCTCGTTCCCGGCCGATAGGTATGCCTTGAGGTTGCCCAGGGCCTCTCTTGTCTCATGCGACAACGTGTGAGTTGTCATGTGCTTGCCTCCGCAAGGTGTCACCGCCGATGGCGTGGCACCGACCCCCAGCACGCCACCGGCTTGGTTCGGCTGTCCTCAGTTAGGAGGCGCGAGGAAGCCGCGAAATACATCCGGAGTTGCTGAGTTGCCCGTTGCCGGGAGTCGCCATTCAGGACAGCCCGTCACCACCTGAGCAGGAAATCTCGCTGTAGCCGGCCGGCGTGCATCCGACCAGCCCCTCTGACAAGGCGAAGATCCACTGTCGCCTGGCATCCCAGTTCCGGACTCATGGTGGGAACCAGCGGCCGCGCGTGGCGATCCGCCGAACCGCTGACGTTGACCTTGGGGAGCGCCGGCGCCGGTTTTGTGCGAGCAACAAAGCTTATCGCTGCGATCATGGGTATGCCGATCATTCAGTTCCCTGAATGGCCATCGGGCTCGCCCCGGTTTGCCCAGCCCGGGCGGGGTTGGCCGACGGTCACGATCCTGGCATGACCGGCGGTCAGAGCGGGCTTGTCGATGCCGTGGGACCTGCTGCGTTCATGATCGCCTGGGTATCTGCGGCTACCTGATGACCCCAAGCTCACCGCGGCTGCGGCGGTCAAGCTCGCGTTCGGATTCCAGCTGCCGAACTGGCTGAGCGTCAGGTCCACGCGGCAAAAAGGCGCCGGGCGCGCGCCACGTAGGCCGTTGCGCCCTTGCGGCCGTAATGCCCGATGGCTTGGCTGATCATCTCGTCGGCTCGCGCGAGGTCGCCTGTCAGGTACAGGATTTCCCCCCGATTGAGGGCGGCGTCGCCTGGGTCTCTGGGGTCATCGGAGGTTGTGGCCAGGCCGTCCACCTGGTCGGCCAGCGCGAGCGCCGCGCCGATATCGCCCTTGCGCGCAAGCAGCCTGGACAGCATGCTGAGGCCGCCGAACTGCGTTGCGAGGTCATCTGTGCTGCCCAGTTCCAGGCCTCGACGCGCCCACTGCTCGGACTCCTCGTAGCGGCCAAGCGCGTACAGCGCGTCAGCGAGCTGGCATGCCTGCGTGGACAAACAGGCGCGTTCACCGAGGTGCTCAAGCTCCTCACAGCCCTGCCTGGCCACCCGCTCTGCCGCGGCTTCGTCGCCGGCGAGCATCTCGATCCGCCACGCCGTTTGCATGCCGAAGGACGCCGCCACCAGTGCCATACCGCGCTCGTTCATCTGGGTAAGGGTCTCGGCCAGCAGCGACCGCGCCGCATCGAAGCGCCCCAGTTCGGCCAGCATGGCCGCCTTCCGCACATCAAGCTGAGGCTGGTAGGTCGCGCTCTGAGCTGCCGCGTCATCTAGCCACCGCAGCGCCTCGGGGATCGGGGTGGGCCCTAGGTAGATGCAAGCCGCGGCGGTCGCGCGAATGCCGGTCTCGAACCAAAGGTCGCCCGCCTGCCGGGCGTGCCGCATCGCGCGGGTGAGCGCTCCGAGCGCGGCGGCGAACCGGGCACGGTTGTAGTCGACATAGCCGGCCGCGTGCTCCAGGGCGGCCAGGGCGGCTGCGTCGCCGTCCTGCTCGATGTACGGCCGTGCCTCCTCGACCAGGGCGTGCAGCTGCGCGAGCTGACGTTCGGGATCGAGATTCGCCCGCCACCTCGTGCCCGCCAGCTGTGCCCTCAGCATCGCCCAGCCGGTCACCGGCAGCGGAACACTCCTCGGCGATCCGGTCCGCGCGCGCGATCGCGTCGCCGAGCCTGCCGGATTCCCCGAGGCCCCGGATCAGGCTCTCCTGCAGGGGGAGATTGATCTCCCGGGCCGGCAGCAGCGATTCCGCGCGTTCCAGCAGATTCACCGCGGCCCCGGTATCGCCACGGTCCATCGCCCGCCAGCCCGCAGCGTCGAGGTGAGCTGCCGCGTCTGCGGCCAGCCGCCGGGCCTTCTCATCCGCCGGGCCGAGCTCGCACCGGTAGCCGAACGCCTGCTCCAGGTGATAGCCGGCGATCTCGTCCAGCTCCACCAGGTCGGTGCCGCGCTCCTCAAGCCATCTGGCGAAGCACTCGTGCAACTCCGCCCGGTCCGCCTTGGACAGCGCCTCGTATGCGGCGTCGCGGATCAGCAGATGGCGGAACCTGAACGCGTCCTCGCCGGGGAGCAAAGCGTGATCAGGGCGGACCAGATCCTTCTGGACAAGCGCCATCAGCCGCCGCGGAACATCCGGCTCCTCCGGCGCCATGACCTGTACGGTGCCTCGGTGGAACGACTGGCCCTCGACCGACCCGCATTCGAGCACGGTGCGTTCCTCCGGCCGCAGCTGATCCAGCCGCGCCGCAAGCAGCGCCTGGATGGTCGGCGGGACGACCAGGTCACGGCCGCCCGACTCACCCAGCAGCGCGAGCATCTCCTCGACGAACAGCGGATTGCCCGCCGCTGTCACTTGCACACGTTCCCGCAGCTGCCGGTCTATAACGGTGTCCGGCGGCAGGAGCTCATCCATGAGCGCAGCAGTCTCAGCGGGGCTGAGCGGCTCCAGCCGCATCGCGGTTGCCTTCAGCTTGCTGCCATTCCATCCGGGCCCGCGGTCGATCAGCTCAGGCCGCGCAAGGCAGAGGAGCAGGATCGGTGCGTCACGGCTGAAATCCGCGATGTGCTCGATCAGGTCAAGCAAGGCCGGCTCTCCCCAGTGCAGATCATCAACCATCACGACCAGAGGCGCCAGTCCAGCGGAACCTTCGAAGAGCTTGCGGACGGCCCACGCGACCTCCGTCGGCGAGGTCACGCCCATCTGCTCACCCAGCAGCACATTGACGGCGGCAGCCACCTTGGAGTCCGTAGCCATAAGCGCGGCGGCAGCGGCGCATCCGCGCTCAGCGTCGAGCAGCTGCCTGACCATCGAGACCACCGGCCAGTACGTGATGCCTTGCCCATAGGACAAGCAGCGGCCGGTCAGCACCCGGGCATCGACACCGCGCAAGAATTCCGCCACCAGCCGAGACTTCCCCACCCCGGCCACGCCCAGGATCACGAACAGGCCGCAGGAGCGCTCTTTCACGACGTGCGCGAAGGCTTCGCGGAGCAGGCGCAGCTGGCGATGGCGGCCCACCAGCGGCGCCCCGGCGCGCCGGGCCGTCAGCTGCGCGTCGCTGCGGACCTGCAGCAGCCGGTAGGCAGCGACCGGCTGGCTCTTGCCCTTGAGCTGAAGTGGCCGGAGCGGTTCTGCGGTTACCGCGCCGCGCACAAGCCGCCACGTCTGCGGGCCGATTACGATCTCTCCCGGAGCGGCCGCCTGCTCCAGGCGCGCAGCCAGGTTGACCGCGTCGCCGGTCGCCAGCCGCTCCTCCGTACCGACCACAACTTGCCCGGTGTTCACCCCAGTGCGGACACTCAAGGTCGTGCCGAAACCCACCTCAAGCTCGGTGTTGAGCACTTCGATCGCCTCGCGCAGCGCCGCCGCAGCGCGCACCGCCCGCAGTGCGTCGTCCTCATGAAGAACCGGCACCCCGAAGACCGCCATCACCGCGTCTCCGATGAACTTCTCCACCGTGCCGCCATGATGCTCAATCACTCCCCGCGCCGCATCGAAATACCGGCGCATCACCTGCCGGAAGCTCTCCGGATCCAGCCGTTCCCCCAGCTCCGTTGATCCGGTCACGTCGCAGAAGAGCACCGTCACCGTGCTGCGCCGCACGCGGGGCGCAGGTCCCGCCCCCAGAACAGTGCCGCATCCGTTGCAGAACCTGGCATCCGGCGGGTTCTCCCGCCCACAGGCGGCGCAGACCCTCACGCGGTCAAGGCTAAGCCCAGCCGCCGCCGGGCCGCATCATCAAGGCCACCAGCAAACGTTAGGCCTTGAAGCAGCAGACCGTTTCCTCGGCCGTCAAAGCGGATTCGCTCACAATCGCCATACCCTAAGGTCGGCAGAACGCCGCCCCCGGACAACGGCAGCCCTGCGACGACTTCGAGCGTGATCAAACCTCAGTACCGCAACATGGTCGAGCCTGGAGCCCCTTTCGGGGCGGAGGTCTACCCAGCTCCCGGTGCTGACGACTGGGAACGCCTCGCTGCCTTCATGGGAGGCGACCCACGGACAACGCTCGGTCTATAAGGGGCGAGCGGGGCGCCGGGCCTTCGATCGACGTGGCGTCTTGAGCCTGGGTATTAGCCGGAGGTAGCGATGGGTCACTCCCGAACGCCCACGCAGAACACCGCTGGGACGGGTTCCGGCCGATCCGATCGGCGGATACGGATCGCGCGGCGACAACCGGCGCTGACCATGGAGCGTAATTCAGCAGCTATCCCACTCCGCGCCGGATCGCCGACTCGGCGCGCCCAGCACTCAAAACATGAGCGAGAACCGGCCAGCACAGATCGCCCATTTTTCTGCGGTCCGGCTTGAGGTTGTAGTCATCGAGGTCTGCCCCGCCAGGGGTTGCATGCTCGCTCGCGCTCCGTGCGTTGCGCCTAACGCGCGTGCCCTGCTCCGGCAACGTCTAGCCTAGACCTCGCGAGCCAGGTCGAGCATCAGCCGGGTGAGCCGGATGCGCCGCGCGAACAGCGCAATCGTGTCATTGGTCGGTTCTGCGCTGCTGAGCTGCTCGGCGGGGATCGCGCACAACGCGGAGCGTGCTGCGAGCGAGCCGATATACCCGGTACGGACGTGCGCCGGGTCGACCTTGTAATCTTCGCTGGCCAGTCCGTCGAGATAGGCGGGGAAGATCTTCGCGTCGATAGCCGGGAGCTGCGACAAGTCGGTGTCTCGGGCATGGGCCAGGCCGACCAGTAGCTGGCCGAGGTCGAACCCTACCGGTAGCAGCGTGCCGAAGCCCCAGTCGATAACCGCGATCGTGCCGGGTTCGTCCTCAGGGAGCAGCAGGTTCTGCGGGCTCGCGTCGCCGTGAGCGTGGGTCTGCGGCAGCTCGTCGAGCATGTCGAGCAGTTGCGGCAGCCGTTCGCCGAGTGCCAGCATGTCAGCTGGCAGCGCCGGGTCGGTAGCCTGCCCGAGTGCCGCCTGCAGCACGGGGTGGTGCCAGATCGCGCCCGCGCGCAGCGCGGGCAGCACGCCCGAGATGACCCGGCGGCTGGTGTAGAACCGCAGCGCCGACGCTCGGTTGCGCGCGATCTCCGGCAGCGCCTTGTTGACCTCCGCGCCTGCGCGGCGCCTGGCGGCGAGCTGGCCGAGCAGCCGGGCGGCGAGGCAGTAGTCGGCCAGCTCCCAGCTGCCGGGCCGTTCGCGGATGAACTCCCACCACAGGCCCATGTGGTCGTCGTCGGGCCTGGTCACGTGATGCAGGACCGGCATGCGCATCCCGGCGGGCAGCACGGACTCGATGCCGGCCTGATGAATGTCCAGCTCGTAGTGCCAGGGGTAGTAGCTGACGAACTCAGCCCGGCTCGCCTCGTCGGGCAGGTGGCTCAGCATCGGCCACAGCCGCGTGTGCCTGACCAGCTTCACGAATAGCGCGCAGGCGGGCTCTGCGTCGCTGGTGACTTCGACCCGCCACAGGCCAGCCGTCACCGGCGAGCCCCAGTCGTAGGCGATCGGCGCCGGGTGGGCGACGGGCCGCGCGACCGGCGATCCCGCGGCTGCGGTCGCGATCGCGGCAAGCTCGGCGGGCGTGACCGCGGCGAGCTGGAACAGGTCCTGCGGCTGGGCGCTCGCGTGTGACATCGAACCCTCCGGCAACTGGTAAGGTAGCCTGTCTAGCTTGACCATAGTAAGGTAGCCTTATGACCGAGCGCAAGCCGTTCCACGATGACGGGCTGCCCGATCATCTCGCGCGCTGGCTGGAGGCCGTCAGCAAGCGGCTGCACGCTGAGCTGGGCGCACGTGGCATGCATGACTTTCCCGGCCTGCGCGGCAGTCACCGGCGCATCCTGCAGATGATTCCACCGCAGGGAATCAGGATCACCGACCTTGCGCTGCTGGCGGGCATGACGAAACAGGCGCTTGGCGAGTTCGTGGACGGGCTCGAGGGGTCCGGGTTCGTTTCGAGTCGGCAAAGTCCGGCCGATGGCCGCGTCAGGCTGGTGACCCGGACCGCGCAGGGTGATCAGGCGGCAGCCGCAGCGCAGCGGGCGCTTGAGGACGTCGAGCGAGCATGGCGCGAGGAGATCGGGGCCGCGCACTACGACGCCATGAAGCAGGCACTGCGGGTGCTCGGCAAGGGCAGTTTCGCCCGACCTTGACAGTCAACAACCGCGAGGTCAACATTGCCCGCCTGTTCACCCCCTCGGCGTGGAGCTTCCGCTGCAGCTCGCGAGGCCACCCGTCCCGGATGGCGACCTGGACATTGCTGGCGGGCTGCCTGGCCGGCCCGATGCACCAGCCCCGGTCAGCAGCACCGCACAGCCGCTCCGATCACCCATTCGGGCGCGGCCCAGGCAGCCGACACGGCAGCAAGATCACCGCACCTAACGGCGGCAGTGTGCGCCTCGCTCATGCCGAGGCCGATCACACAGCGTGCCGACCGCAACAGCGATCAAGCCGACACCGTGCACATCGACTACGGCTGTCGGATCCGGGTGATGTCTTCCTCGCGTTGGAGGGCAATTGCAGCAGCCAGCCATCGCTGCTGCGAGCCGGGATCCGGCGGCTTAGCGGCGGTGTGGCGGCTGTTGCGACCGCGCGGTGCTGACGTTGGCGTAGCTGACGTTGTACGCGATGTTAATAGCCGTGATCGCGATCCAGACCACCACCAGGCCCACGATTCCTGCCGGGTGGCTACCGACTGCGAGGGCAATCGCGCTGAGCGGGATGCCCAGGGTCATGGAGATGATCGCGAGTGCCATCGGGGAGCCCGAATGGCCGCGCCGGTCCCGTACCGACGGCTGCGCCGCTTGCTGTTGCGCGAGCCGCGCGTCCACCCGGGCGTCAATCTCGCGGCCGACCTTGTCCAGGAACGACTCGATCACCGCGTCCCGGTAGCCAGGTCCGAGCTCGTCGTGTGTTTCTGCAGCGGCGCGGATCTCTTCGGGGGACAGCGAGGAACTCACGCGGACACGATATGTCGTTGCCGGGCTGCTGTCATCGCGGCGAGCGGGCGATGGGAAACCTGGAACCACGCAGCCGGTGGCGTTTGCTGCTGCTGTGCCGGTCCAGGCGGCGGCCGTCGGCGTCGAGGAAGACCGGCCCTTCTATGCGCTCGCCGATGGCCAGGTCGATCGCCCGGGCTGTGCGCGGCGCGAGCGGGATCGTCACGACCTTGCCGCCCTTGCGGGTGACCACGAGCGTCCGGTGACCGCGCTCCGCGCCCAGCGCCTGGATATCCGCGCCGGTGCCCTCGGACACCCGCAGGCCGTTGAGCGCCAGCAGCGAGATCAACGCGTGCTCGGCAGGCGGGCCGAGCCCGGCAGCGACCAGGAGAGCGCCGGGCTCGTTGCGGTCCAGCCCGGTGGCATGCGACTCGTAATCCAGCCGCGGCCGCCGGACATGCGCAGCGGGTGAGTGGTCGAGCAGTTCGTCCTCGACGGCGTACTTATAGAACCCAGCGATAGTGCACAGCCGCCGCGTAATGGTGGCCCGGGCGCGGCCGCGGGCTTCCAGGTCACGGGCGAAGCACTCGATGTCGGCGCGGCGGGCGGCGAACAGGCGTATCTGGTGCTGCTGGCACCAGGTCGCGTACTGGCGCAGGTCCAGCTCATACGCCTGGCGGGTCAGGCCGCTGTGGCCGGCCAGGAACCCCGCTAACGCCAGCCGCTCGGTGTTGATGAATACCGGCGTGACGGGGACGAGTGCGGCGGACGGGGTCGTGGTAGCCATGGGGAACCTCCGGGGCTCGGGCTGGAGACCCCGATGCTGGGCCAGCCGAGGCCCCAGCAAGACGACGAGAACCTCACGGGTAAATCGGTCGTCGCGGTTACACCAGGTCACAGCCGCTACCGCCGCCAGAGCCCAACGACCGCTCCCGAGCGCCGATTCCGCGCTTTTGCAGACGGATTCAGCAGCGTTAGCTGGCGAACGCAGAAGATCCCGTTATGTCCAGGGCTTTTGCCGCCTTGGCCGGCGCAAGCTTTCGTCGAGGCTCGTCGGGGCAACCGCCGCGAAGGCCCAGAACTTTTCAGCGGCCTAGGCGACGGTGACGTAGACGTCGCCTTCGCGGACGGTCGCTGACAACGTATCGAGGCCGCGTGGCCTGCGTCCGAGCGCAATCACGGACCGCGACCAGCTCGGGACCCGCCGTCCGGCGAAACCTGTGACCCAGTCGAGGTTCTCCCCGGTGCAGACATTGAACCGCGAGTTGTGCCAGGGGCACTGCACGACGCCATCCTCGTACTTCAGCCCACCGGGACCGCGGGTGAGCGAGAAACCCAGGTGCGGGCATCGGTTGCCGGCAACGTAAACCTCCTCGCCCTTGCGCGCGACGATCAGCCGATGCCCGTCAGCTTCGACCCCAGTCAGCCCGCCATCGGGAAAGTCGGAGAGCGACCCGACCCGGACCTCAGTACTCATTTTCCCTCCTCAGTCATCTCGCTGGACCCCCATGGGCACGGTCACAATGCTCTGGGCTTTGTTCCCGTTCACGCTTTCGCGCTTCGCTGCGGTGCAGGCTAGATCCCCACAGTCGCCTATGGACAGACTGTAGGCGCTCGCTATGCGATCCAGGGACCGCGTTCTGCCGCGTGCCGCCGGCCAGCAACGGGTGGGCGAATGTTGCGACCTTGTGGCGGATACTGCTGGCCAAGCCCGACCAGGCAGCGCACGCGATCGGCAAGCTGTTCAAGCAGCTCGGCACGCACCGGCTGCTGTGGGGTACCCACATCGTCTGGTACGGGCGCCGCGGACGCAGATGCACCATCGCACGCAGGTGGCGGTAGGTATGTCGTCCGGCACGTCCGCCGTTGCGGTGATGCTTGGCTGTCAGTGGAGAAACGACTCGAGCAGGTCGGCGGGCAACGGCGACAGCCACCGCTGCACGGTCGCCGCCTCCCCGCGCAAGTTGTAGTACTCGTCAAATTGTCGTTCGATCAGCTGGGCAGCCCAGGTCATCTCTCCGGCGGCCACCGCGTGCCGGATGGCGTCTTCGGCCAGCCCTTGTTGCTCGTGCCAGGTGGTGGCGGCCCGGTGCAGTACGGGGACCCGGCCGGGCTGTCCGGCCCGGAGGCGGGCGCCGAGCAGGTCGGCGAACAGGTGGTGGTAGCGCCACCAGCCGCGGACCTCATCCAGCGGCACCAGGAACAGGCCCGCCCGCTCGGCCTGCTCCAGCAGCTGCTGGCTGCCGGCCCGGCCGGTGACCGCGTCGCACAGCGGGCCGGACAGCCGTTCCAGCACTGAGGTTTCCAGCAGGAAGGTGCGCAGTTCCTCGTCCTGGCGGTCGAGCACCTCTTCGGCCAGGAAGTCCAGCACGTACCGGTTGCTGCCGGTGAATGCCATGACGAACCCGGTCACATCCTGCTGTCCGCGCAGCGACAGCGCCGCCAGCTGATCTCACTACGCCGGCTCGACCCCGAGTGACCGCCGCGACGCCGGTTCAACCGTGGCGACGTGACGCCAATACACGCAGATCGCCCAGCCTTGGGTGCGTAGCGCCAGGCCCTATTGCGCCTCCCAGACCGCGCATAGCGAAGCCTCTAGCGCGACCGTCACTCCGCGCCCAGTCACATTCCGTGACTGGGCTGGCCGTCCTCGGGCGGCTCCTGATGGCGGCGGCGCGGGCGTTGTTGTAGATGCTGGCGGCCCAGGGGCTGGCGTGGCGGCTGTTGTCGGCGAAGGTGGCTTTGCGGAAGCGCTTGTTCTTCGAGCGCCTCGGCGAGGAGTGACTCGGCGAGGAGTGAGCTGTGCGCCATCCGTCGCGGGGCGGGACGGCGCGCAGCCGCGGGCTGTTGGGCCATGGTCTCCTCCTGTGACCCGCCGCCGCTGCGCGGGCGCGGGGCCGCGTGCCGCTACGGGGACGCGGTGGCGGAAGCGGTCGCGGTGGGAGTCGGGGTGGGGGTTGTCGGTGACGGCGTCGGAGTCGGGGTCGGCGTGGGCGTGGGGGTCGGGGACGGCGTGGGGGACGGGGTCGGGCTGGGGGTCGGGGACGGCGTCGGCGACGGGGTCGGGGACACGGCGGGGGCCGGCGCGACCAGGTCCGGCGTCTGCACCTGGCGGCTCGGGGTCAGGAACAGCGCGACCGCGGCGACGATCACGCCCAGGACCGTGACCAGCCCGCCGAACGCCCCGACCCGGGCCAGGGTCTGCCGCCGCTGGCTGCGCTTCCATTCCATGGTGCGCAGCTGGACCAGATCCGGCGGCAGGGCCGCCCGCTGCGCGGCCCAGCTGTTGACCGGCGCGGCCGCCATGCCGAGCGTCGGGAACAGCAGCAGGCCGGCCAGCAGCGGCCCGGCCAGCTCGGTGGCCTTGGTCAGCGCGCCCGCGATGCCGATCATGCCGAGCAGCGCCAGCGAGGTCTCGGCCCAGTTCGCCCGCAGCGCCTCCCACCACTTCGCCTTCTCGCTGGTCTTCGGCGTGCGCAGGAACGCCGCCTTCTTGGCGAACAGGCCGAGCACCGACGCGCGCGCCACCACCAGCGACGTGGACTGCCAGATGAAGAACGCGCCGAGCGCGTCCCGCCAGGACGCGCCGGTGCCGCGGCGCAGCAGCGCGACCGCCCGGACCAGGCCGAGTAGCACCAGCACCGGCACCGTGGCGACCAGGAACGCGGTCAGCTTGCGGAACAGCTCGCCGCCCCCGGTGGCCAGGTTCAGCGCCCCGGCCAGCAGGAACACCAGGAACACCAGGCCGAGCAGGTCGCCGTACCACTGCACGCCCCCGGACAGGTACGCCCACCGCTGGCCCGTGGTGAGGTGGTTCTCCTTGGTCACCCGGCCGGGCAGCATCGACCGCCAGTGCATCCGCAGGATCTGGATGCCGCCGAAGCACCAGCGGTAGCGCTGGCCCTTGAGCGCCTCGAAGGTCAGCGGCATGATGCCCCGGCCGTAGGACTGGCCGACGTGCCACCCGGTCCAGCCGGCCCGCAGCAGCCGCAGCGACAGCTCGGCGTCCTCGGTGATGCACCACTCGTCCCAGCCGCCGAGCTGCTCCAGGGCGACCCGCCGGATCAGCCCCATCGTGCCGGCGAAGATGGCCCCGTCCCGCTCGTTGCGTGACGGCTGGGACACCGCGAAGAAGTAGGAGTAGGAGTAGTACAGCCGGCGGTAGTACCGGGCCCGCTCCCAGCCGCGGTAGTCCTGCGGGGTCTGGGTGAAGCCGACCCAGGGCTCGGCGAACAGCGGGGCGCACCGGCGCAGGAAGTCCCGGCTGAGCTGGTAGTCGGAGTCGACTACCCCGATGACCTCGGCCCGCTCGTCGGTGAGCTTGGTCAGCGCGTAGTTCAGCGCCCCGGACTTGTAGCCCGGCCAGTCCTGCAGGTGCGCGAACTTGATGTTGTGCCGGGCGCACCACGCCTCGACCGGGCGCCACAGGCTCTCGTCGTCGGTGTTGTCGTCGATGAGGATGACCTCGTACCGCGGGTAGTCGAGGCGCACCAGCGAGCGGAGCGTGTCGATGACCATGTCCGGCGGCTCGTTGTGCGCCGGGACGTGCAGGCTGACGAACGGAAGCTCGCCGACCGCCGGCAGCTGCGCGGTCGCGACCGGCGCGATCTGCCGGTGCCAGGTCTCCGAGCCGATCGCGTCGCAGATCTCCCACAGGTAGGCGCTGGCCAGGATCGCGGCGAAAAGCTCGAAAAACCACAGCAGCAGCCCGCCGGCCTCGCTGGCCGGGCCGAGGTGGCTGTAGAACGTCCACTCCAGCACGTACACCAGGTAGACGGCGAACAGGAAGATGCTGGTCGACCAGCACAGGTGGGCCCGGGCGTTCCAGCGCCGGGTCACCGGCAGCCAGATCAGGCTGCCCACGACCAGGCCGGCCACCCCGGCGACCGTGTTGCGCTCGGTCACCCCGAGCAGCCGCATCGCCACCGCCACGAGCGCGCCGACCACCACGGTGCCGGCCACCGCGAACGCGAGCCGGCGCGTCGTGGGCCACGTTCCGATCGTCCGGTTCGGATGCCCGCGGCCGATCAGCAGCGCGGCCGTGCCGATCGGCGCGGCCAGGATGCCGGCCAGTACGAGCGCAGCTAGCACCAGCCCGCCTCCCGCCTCTGCCTGACGTGACAACTGGCCACGACTACCCCCAAGGTAGCGGCAATTAACATGTCCGCGATGGGTCTCGCCGCGCGGGCGAGAATGGCGCGTCTCGCCTGGCGTGCGAGAATGAGGCCCGCGGGCCAGGACGCCGAGGGACGGGAAACGCCGCTGATGCAGGCCGGGAAGGACGCGCGGGACGCGGCCGGGAACCCCGCCGGGAATCCGGCCCGAGCATCGGCCGGGCCGGCTGGCCGGGCCGGGCCTGCCGGGGACTGCGGGTGGGAGTACGCCCCGGCGCCCGAGTCACGGGAGATCGTGACCATCACGCCCGAGTACGGGCTCTTCCTGAACGGCGAGTTCGGGCCCGCCGCGGGCGGCAAGACCTTCCCGACCGTCAACCCGGCCACCGAGGAGCCGCTGGCCCGGGTGGCCGAGGCCGGCCCGGCCGACGTCGACCGCGCCGTGGCGGCCGCCCGCGCCGCCTACGAGCGCGTCTGGGGGCCGATGCCCGGCGCCGAGCGGGCCAAGTACCTGTACCGCATCGCCCGGATCCTGCAGGAGCGCTCCCGCGAGTTCGCGGTGCTGGAGAGCCTGGACAACGGCAAGCCGATCAAGGAGTCCCGGGACGTCGACGTCCCGCTGGCCGCGGCGCACTTCTTCTACCACGCGGGATGGGCCGACAAGCTGGAGTACGCGGGGTTCGGGCCGTCACCGCGCCCGGTCGGCGTGGCCGGGCAGGTCATCCCGTGGAACTTCCCGCTGCTCATGGCGGCCTGGAAGCTGGCGCCCGCGCTCGCGGCCGGGAACACCTGCGTGCTCAAGCCGGCCGAGACCACCCCGCTGACCGCGCTGCTGCTGGCCGAGGTGTGCCAGCAGGCCGGCCTGCCGCCCGGGGTCGTGAACGTGCTGACCGGGGCGGGCGAGACCGGCGCCGCGCTGGTGGCCCACCCGGGGGTGGACAAGGTCGCGTTCACCGGGTCGACCGAGGTGGGCAAGCAGATCCAGCGCACGGTCGCGGGCACGGGCAAGCGGCTGACCCTGGAACTCGGCGGCAAGGCCGCGAACGTGGTCTTCGACGACGCGCCGGCCGAGGCGGCGGTCGAGGGGATCGTGAACGGGATCTTCTTCAACCAGGGCCACGTCTGCTGCGCGGGCTCCCGGCTGCTGGTGCAGGAGTCGGTCGCGGACGTGGTGACCGCGCGGCTCCGCGACCGGCTCGGCACGCTCCGGCTCGGCGACCCGCTGGACAAGAACACCGACATCGGCGCGATCAACTCGCGGCCGCAGCTCGACAAGATCCGCGAGCTGTCCGACGCCGGCGAGGCGGAGGGCGCCGAGCGCTGGTCGCCGCCGTGCCGGCTGCCCGACCGGGGGTTCTGGTTCCCGCCCACGGTGTTCACCGGGGTGGCCCAGTCGCACCGGATCGCCCGGGAGGAGATCTTCGGGCCGGTGCTGTCGGTGCTCACGTTCCGGACCCCCGAGGAGGCGGTCACGAAGGCCAACAACACGCCGTACGGGCTGTCCGCGGGGGTCTGGACCGAGAAGGGCAGCCGCATCCTGTGGCTGGCGCAGCGGCTGCGCGCGGGCGTGGTCTGGGCCAACACCTACAACCGGTTCGACCCGGCCAGCCCGTTCGGCGGGTACCGCGAGTCCGGGTTCGGGCGGGAGGGCGGCCGGCACGGCCTGGCCGCGTACCTCGATGCCTGACCGGAAGCCGTCAACCAGCAAAAAGACCCCCGCCCGAGGAAGGGCGCGGGGGGGTCTGGGGGGGCCGCCCCCCCGAGACCAGCACCGCCTGGACGTCCGCAAGACCTACAAGCTGTACCTCGGCGGCGCCTTCCCGCGGTCGGAGTCGGGCCGCTCCTACCCGGTGACCGGGGCGGACGGGACGCTGCTGGCCTACGCCGCGCAGGCCTCGCGCAAGGACGCCCGGGACGCGGTCACCGCGGCCCGGGCCGCGTCCGGCAAATGGGCCGGCGCGACTGCCTACAACCGCGGCCAGGTCCTGTACCGGGTCGCCGAGATGCTCGAGGGCCGGGCCGGGCAGTTCGCCGGCCAGGTCTCCGACGGCGAGGGGCTCGGCCGGGCCGCGGCCGAGCGGGCCGTGGCGGCCGCGATCGACCGCTGGGTCTGGTACGCGGGCTGGACCGACAAGGTGGCCCAGGTGGCCGGGGCGGCCAACCCGGTGGCCGGCCCCTACTTCAACTTCAGCGTGCCGGAGCCGACCGGCGTGGTGGCGGTGCTGGCCCCGGCCTCCTCCAGCCTGCTCGGCCTGGTCAGCGTGCTCGCACCGGTGATCGCCACCGGCAACGCGGCGGTGGTGGTGGCCAGCGAGCCGCGGCCGCTGCCCGCCGTCACGCTCGCCGAGGTGCTGGCGACCTCGGACGTGCCGGCCGGGGTGGTGAACGTACTCACCGGATTCACCGCCGAACTGGCGCCGGTGCTGGCCGGGCACATGGACGTGAACGCGATCGACCTCACCGGCGCCGAGCCCGCCGCCCGCGCCGAGCTCGAGCGGCTGGCCGCCGAGAACGTCAAGCGGGTGTTCGCGCCGCGGACGGCCGCCGCGGACACCGCGGGCGCCCCGGGCGAGGACTGGGCCGCGCCGCCCGGCACCCGGCGGATCCTGGCGTTCCTGGAAACCAAGACCGTCTGGCACCCGGTCGGGATCTAGATCTCGCCGAACAGCCGGTCGCCGGCGTCACCGAGCCCGGGCACGATGTAGCCGCGCTCGTTCAGTCGCTCGTCCAGACCGGCCGTCACCACCCGGACCGGGACCGGGTCGTCACCCGGGAACGCCGCCTCGAGCCGGGCCACCCCCTCTGGCGCGGCGAGCAGGCAGATAGCGGTGACCGCGACCGCGCCGCGATCGACCAGCATGGCGACGACGCTCTCCAGCGTGCCGCCGGTCGCCAGCATGGGGTCGAGCACGAACGCGTCCCGGCCGGTGAGGTCGGCCGGCAGCCGCGCAGCGTAGGTCGAGGCGATCAGCGTCTGCTCGTCGCGGGCCAGCCCCACGAAGCCCACGCCGGCGCTGGGCAGCAGCCGGACCATGCCGTCCAGCATCCCGATGCCCGCGCGCAGCACCGGCACCACGAGCGGGTTGGGCCGGGCCAGCTTGACCCCGGTGGCGGTGGCGACCGGGGTGGTCACCGAGACCGGGTCGACCTTGATGTAGCGGGTCGCCTCGTAGGCGAGCAGGGTCACCAGCTCGTCGGTGAGCCGGCGGAACGTCGGGGTCTCGGTGCGGGTGTCCCGCAGCGCGGTCAGCTTGTGCGCGACGAGCGGGTGATCGGCAACCAGCGTCTGCATGCCCCGTAGTGTGGCGGGCCCGGGCGCCGGCCGCCACCTCGGGCGCCGCCGCCGGCCGCTGACCCGGGCCGGCAACCGGCTGGCTACCGGCCGGGGGCGGGCGAGAAGGCCGCGGCGAGTTCCCGCATGGCCCGGTCCAGCAGGTCGCTGAGGTCGGCGCCGTCGGCCTGCAGCCATTGCTCGTACGCCGCGACCGCGACCCCGAGCGCGACGTAGGCGATGGTCCGCGGGGCCAGGGCGTCCGGCGGCTGGCCGAGCCGTTCCCCGGCGAACTCGGCGATCACCTCGCGCCAGGCCGCGTAGCGCAGCGTCGAGTGCGCCTGCAGCGCCGGCGTCCGCAAGATCAGCTCCATCCGGCGCCGGTGCATCGGGATCTGCTCCGGCGCGATCCGGTTGAAGTCCACGACCGCGACCCGGATCGTGTCCATCAGCGGGGTCCGGGGCGGGCAGGCCTTGAGCCGGACCCGCATCCGCTCCAGCTCGGCCTCGAAGTTCCCCCACGGGACGTCGTTCTTGGACGGGAAATAGCGGAAGAACGTGCGGCGCCCGATGCCCGCCGCGGCGGCGATGTCGTCGACGGTCGTCTGGTCGAAGCCCCGCCGGCCGAACAGGTCGAACGCGGCGTGCTCGAGTTCCTCCCGGGACGTGACCCGCCTGCGCCCGGCCCGCCCGCCCGGCCGGGCCCGCGATTGTCCCGGAACTGCCCGCACGACAGGAGCATGTCACGACATCGCCCCGGCGAGCGAGGGCTGCCAGCCGGGGTCCTTCCGGAGCCTTTCACGCCCCGCCACCCGCCCGTGCGGCCCGGACCCTTGTGCTATGGCACTCGGTGTCTTTACTGTCGGCACTGAGTGCCGGTTACCGGACGGCGGACACGGAGGCGGTCATGACCGAGCAGGCAGTGATGGAAGTCCCGGCAGCGGTGACCGAGCCGGATGGCCAGGACCCCGGCCCCGGCGACGAGGCCCTGGTCGCCGACGAGCTCCTGGTCGAGGAGGTGTCGATCGACGGGATGTGCGGTGTCTACTGACGCCGCGGCCCCGGTCGGCGCCGGGGCGGCCCGGTTCGACCTGGACCGCCCGTGGCGGATCGACGACCGGGTGGCGGTGCGTCCCGAGCCGTTCGGCGCGCTGCTGTACCACTTCGGGACCCGGCGGCTGTCGTTCCTGAAGAACACGACGGTGCTGGCCGTGCTGCGGTCGCTGGCCGACCACCCGAGCGCGCGCTCGGCCTGCGCGGCCGCGGGCGTTCCCGAGGCGGCGCTGCCCGCCTACGAGCGGGCGCTCGCCACCCTGGCCCAGTCGCAGATGATCACGCCGAGGTCGGGGGCGGGGGCCGGGGTCGTGACCGAGGCGGGGTCGTGACCGCGGCGGCGCCGGCCCGGCTGGTCGAGCAGTTCGAGCTCGGGCTGGCCGCGCCGATCTGCCTGACCTGGGAGCTCACCTACGCGTGCAACCTCGCGTGCGTCCACTGCCTGTCCAGTTCCGGGCGGCGGGACCCGCGCGAGCTGACCACGGCCGAGTGCCGGGGGGTCATCGACACCCTGGAGCGGATGCAGGTCTTCTACGTCAACATCGGCGGCGGCGAGCCGACGGTCCGGCCGGACTTCTGGGACCTGGTCGGTTACGCCACCGACCACCACGTGGGCGTGAAGTTCTCCACCAACGGGATCAGGATCGACCAGGCGGCGGCCCGGCGGCTGGCCGGCAGCGACTACGTCGACGTGCAGATCTCGCTGGACGGCGCGACCGCCGAGGTCAACGACGCGGTGCGCGGCGCCGGGTCGCACGCCACCGCGCTGCGGGCGATGCGCCACCTGGCCGGCGCGGGACTGCGGGGCTTCAAGCTCTCGGTCGTGGTGACCCGGCACAACGTCAGCCAGCTCGACGAGCTCGAGGCGCTGGCGGACCGCTACGGCGCCCAGCTGCGGCTCACCCGGCTGCGCCCGTCCGGCCGCGGCGCCGACACCTGGCCGCAGCTGCACCCCACGGCCGGGCAGCAGCGCCAGCTGTACGACTGGCTGCGGGCGCACGGCGAGCAGGTGCTGACCGGCGACTCGTTCTTCCACCTGGCCCCCTACGGCGGCCCGCTGCCCGGCCTGAACCTCTGCGGGGCGGGCCGGGTGGTCTGCCTGATCGACCCGGTCGGGGACGTCTACGCGTGCCCGTTCGCCATCCACCAGAACTTCCTGGCCGGCAGCGTCCGCCAGCGGGGCGGGTTCGAGGCGGTCTGGCGCGACTCGGAGCTGTTCGCCGAGTTGCGCCGCCCGCAGTCCGGCGGGGCCTGCCGGTCCTGCGGGTTCTTCGACTCCTGCCGGGGCGGCTGCATGGCGGCGAAGTTCTTCACCGGGCTGCCGCTGGACGGCCCGGACCCGGAGTGCGCGGCCGGCCACGCCACCGAGGCGCTGGCGGCCGCGGCCCCGGCCGCGGCGCCGCGCCCGGCGCCCGACCACTCGCACCGCGGCCCCGTGCGCGGCCAGGCCGGTCCGGCGCGCGGTGCGGCCGGATCAGCGCCGGGGCCGGGCGGCCCGGCGCGGAGTCAGGCCGGGCCGGTGCCGGTGAGCATCGGCCGGCGCCCGCCCGCCCGGGCGTGCGACGAGGACCCGCTGAGCGGGTTCGCGATCAGGTGAGGAAGGGCCGATGGGCAACGCCTGGTTCGAGTCGGTCGCCGAGGCGCAGCGGCGCGCCCGGAAGCGGCTGCCGTCCTCGGTATACGGGGCGCTGATCGCGGGCTCGGAGAAGGGCGTCACGGCCGGCGACAACATCGCCGCCTTCGCCGAGCTCGGCTTCGCCCCGCACGTGGCCGGGTTGCCGGCCAAGCGCGACCTGGCCACCACGGTCATGGGCCAGCCGGTGTCGCTGCCGGTGATCATCTCGCCGACCGGCGTGCAGGCCGTACACCCCGACGGCGAGGTGGCGGTCGCCCGGGCCGCCGCGGCCCGCGGGACCGCGATGGGCCTCAGCTCGTTCGCCAGCAGGCCGATCGAGGAGGTGGTGGCGGCCAACCCGCAGACGTTCTTCCAGACCTACTGGGCGGGCGGCCGCGACCAGATGCTCGGGTACCTGGCCCGGGCCCGGGCGGCCCGGGTCGCCGGGCTGATCGTGACGCTGGACTGGTCGTTCGCCATGGGCCGGGACTGGGGCAGCCCGGTGATTCCGGAGCGGATGGACCTGCGCACGATGGTCAAACTGGCGCCGCAGGGCCTGAGCCTGCCGCGCTGGCTGCTCGGCTGGGCCAGGACCGGTCAGCTGCCCGGGCTGACCGTGCCCAACATGTCCGCCGCCGGCCAGACCGCGCCGACGTTCTTCGGCGCGTACGGGCAGTGGATGGGCTCGCCGCTGCCGACCTGGGATGACGTCCGCTGGCTGCGCGAGCAGTGGGACGGCCCGTTCATGCTCAAGGGCGTGATCAGGGTCGACGATGCCCGGCGGGCGGTGGACGCCGGGGTCACCGCGATCTCGGTCTCCAACCACGGCGGCAACAACCTGGACGGCACGCCCGCCACGATCCGGGCCCTGCCGGCGATTGCCGCCGCGGTCGGCGACCAGGCCGAGGTGCTGCTCGACGGCGGCGTCCGGCGCGGCGGCGACGTGGTCAAGGCGCTGGCGCTCGGCGCCCGGGCGGTGATGATCGGCCGCGCCTACCTGTGGGGCCTGGCCGCGAACGGCCAGGCCGGCGTGGAGAACGTGCTCGACATCCTGCGCGGCGGCATCGACTCGGCCCTGCTCGGCCTCGGCCGCTCCTCCGTGCACGACCTGACCCCCGACGACGTCGTGATACCGCCCGGGTTCACCCGCGCGCTGGGCGCCGGGTGACCCGCGTCGCGCTGGTCACCGGCGCGGCCCGCGGCATCGGCGCGGCCGCCGTCCGCGGCCTGGCCGCGCAGGGCTGGGCCGTGCTGGCCGTCGACGGCTGCGCCGACGACCCGGCGCTTCCCTACCGGCTCGGCCGCCGCGAGGAGCTGGACCGGGTCGTGCGCGAGGCATCCGAAGGTCCCGGCCAGGCGGCCGCCTTCGTCGCCGATGTCCGCGACGACGGGCAGCTGGACGCGGCCGTCGCCGCCGCCGAGCAGCGATGGGGCGGCCTGGACGCGGCCGTGGCCGCCGCCGGGGTGATCGCGGGCGGGGTACCGCTGTGGGAGATGCCCGCCGGCCAGCTGCACGCGGTGCTCGACACCGACCTGGGCGGCGTGCTGGCCCTGGCCCGCGCCGCGATCCCGGCGCTGCTGCGCCTGCCGCCGCCGCGGGCCGGGCGGTTCCTGGCCGTCGCATCCGCGGCGGCCACCCGCGGGCTGCCGATGCTGGCCGCGTACTGCGCGGCCAAGGCGGGCGTGGCCGGCCTGGTCCGCGCGCTCGCGGCCGAGCTGGGCGCCACCGGGATCACCGCGAACGCGGTGAGCCCGGGCTCCACCGACACGCCGATCCTGGCCGAGAGCGCCCGGCTGTACGGGCTGCCCGGCCCCGCGTCGTTCGCGGCGCAGCAGCCGGTGCGACGGCTGCTCGAGCCCGCCGAGGTCGCGGCGGCGCTGGTCTGGCTGGCCGGGGAAGGCAGCGGCGCGATCACCGGGGCCGTGATTCCGGTCGATGGCGGGCTGGCCCTGTGACCCGAGCGCGGGCGGCATGGCCGGTCCGGGCGGCGATCTTGCCCGCGGGCGGCCCGGGTCCTGTGACCCGCGCGCGGGCGGCGTGGCCGGTCCGGGCGGCGATCTCGCCCGCGGGCGGCCCGGGCCAATGACGCCGTCGCGGGCCGCACGGCCGGGCCGGGCCGCAACCTCGCCCGCCTGCCGGGACCCCGCCCCGCGGCGGACGATCCCGCTGCCGGCCGGGTTCGGCATCACCTTTGACCCCGGGACCCAGTTCGTCGGTCCCGACGTGCTGTTCGGCGGGTCGCCGCCGCGCCTGCTGCGGCTGAGCCCGGCCGGCGTCCGGGCGCTCGAGGAGCTGCGCGGCGGCCGGGTCGGCCCGGCCGACGGCGGCCGGCTGGCCCGGCGGCTCACCGACACCGGCCTGGCCCACCCGCGCCCGCCTGGCCCCGACCCCGGGCCGGACCAGGTCACGGTGGTGATCCCGGTCCGCGACCGGCCCGTCGGCCTGGCCCGGTGCCTGGCCGCGCTCGGCTCCCGCTACCCGGTGATCGTGGTGGACGACGGCTCGCTCGACCCGGACACGGTCGCCGCGCGGTGCCGCGAGCACGGCGCGCGGCTGCGCCGCCGCCCGGCACCCGGCGGGCCCGGCCCGGCCCGCAACGACGGGCTGGCCCTGGTGACCACGCCGCTGGTCGCATTCCTGGACAGCGACTGCGCGGCCGGGCCGGACTGGATCGCCGGGCTGGCCCGGCACTTCGCCGATCCGATGGTCGGCGCGGTCGCCCCGCGGGTCCGGGCGCAGACCAGGCCCGGCGTGGCGGGCCGCTACCTGCAGGCGCGGGCCCCGGTCGACCTGGGCCCGCGCGAGGCCCGGGTCGCGCCGCTGACCCGGGTGTCCTACGTGCCCACCGCGGCCCTGCTGGCCCGCCGGGATGCGGTCGCCGCCGGGTTCGACCCGGGGCTGCGCTACGGCGAGGATGTCGACCTGATCTGGCGGATGGCCGCCGCGGGCTGGCGGGTGCGCTACGACCCGGCCGCCGAGGTGCGGCACGCCGAGCCGGACCGCTGGGCCCGGCTGCTGGCCCGCCGGTTCCGGTACGGGACCTCGGCGGCGCCGCTGGCCCGGCGGCACCCCGGGCAGGTGCCCCCGCTGATCCTGCAGGCCTGGCCGGCCGCGGCGGTCGCCGCCCTGCTGGCCCGCCGCCCGCTGACCGCGCTGGCCGCCTACGGGGCCGGCACCGGCCAGCTGGTCCGGCTGCTGCGCGCATGGGGCGTGCCGCGCCGGGGGGTGCTCGGCCCGATGGCCGGGTCGGTGCGGCAGACCTGGCTCGGCGCCGGACGGTGGAGCATCCAGTACGCCCTCCCCGCGGTCGCGGCCGGCCTGGCCCGGCCGGGCGGGCGCACCCCGGCGGCCCGGGCCGGCCGCCGGCTCGCGCTGGCGTCCCTGGTGCTCGGGCCGCCGGCCGCGGAGTGGCTGCGGGCCAGGCCGCGGCTGGACCCGGTCCGGTTCACGCTCGGCTACCTGGCCGACGAGGCGGCCTACGGGGCGGGCGTCTACCGGGGCGCCCTGGCCGAGCGGATCGCCGCCCCGCTGCTGCCGCGGATCGCCTGGCGCCCGCTGCCGAAACCGCGCTCTGGTCAGTTCCTGCCGTAGGCGGCGAGGAAGGCCCGGGTCCCGGCAGTACCACCGTCCTGGACTCCCGCCTGGTGGTCTGTGAGTACCGGCCGAAGACGCCCGCCTGACACTGCGCGCGGGCGGCGAGGCGACACCGGCGGGCGGCCGGAGAAGACTGCCACCCGCCCCGGTTTGGCGGGCTTCGCTAGAGGAGACTGCTTATCCAGCCCGGGTTAATTGCTCGGCTGCGGCGCAGTGCATTTGACGTCCGGGTTCACGCCCGCGTAGTTGAGCGGGCCCGCGAGGACCGTCACGGCGATAGTGCTGGCCGTGCTGCAGGTGTCGATAGGCCCTTTGAAATCGCCGCGCTGGCCGGCCGCGACGCCGCCGATGACCAGCCAGATGACCAGAAGCACCGATCCGATGTGCATGTGTATCTCCGCCTGCCTCGCCGGTTAAGAATGAAGAGACGGCAGTCGCGATTGCCTAGCCTTGGGTTGGCGGTGCACCTATCGGGAAGCATACCGGCGGGCGGCGACAGCGGGTCCTGTGCGCGGGCCATCGGCGCATTTCCCAGAAACCTGGAAGTGGCGCGGAATAGCCCGGCGCGGCTGCCAGCGAGCCAGCGCGGCCGCCAGCGAGCCAGCGAGCCGGCGCGGCCGCGCGGTCCAGGCTGGCGGCCGGCGACGATGATGCCGCCGCAGGCCAGCTCCGCGGCGCGCTGCGGCTCTGGCGCGGGCCCCTGGCCGACGTCGCCGACGCGCCGTTCGCCGCGGCGGCGATCGCCCGCCTGTCCGAACTGCGGCTGGCCGCGACCGAGGACCGGATCGACGCCGACCTGGCGTTTGGCCGGGGCGCCGAGCTCGTTCCCGAGGTCGAGGAGCTGGCCCGTGAGCATCCGCTGCGGGAGCGGCTGCGCGGCCAGCTCATGCAGGCGCTGTACGCGGCGGGCCTGGGCAGGCCCGACGCGCTCGGCGTGTTCGAGGACACCCGCCGCGAGCTCGCCGGCGCGCTCGGCGTTGACCCCTCCCCGGCGCTGTCCGCCGTGCACCTGGCCGTCCTGCGGGCCGAGCTGCCCGCACCGTATCGCCGAGCACCGCGCCGATCAGCGGCGCGGACCGGGCGATCGGCAGGCTGCGGAACCGGTCGAACACGCCCTTGTGGATGTCCTCGCACAGCGCCGTGCCCAGGCCCATCGTGGCGAACATGGCCATCTGCCCGACCAGGCCGGGCAGCAGCAGCTCCAGGTAGCCGTGGGTGCTGCCCGCCACCACGCCGCCGAACACGTACAGGAACAGCACCAGGAACACGATGGGCATCAGCGTGACGTCCATCAGCTTCTCCGGCGAGTGCTTGAGCTGCATCACGTTGCGCCAGGCCAGGGTCAGCCCGTTGGCCAGGGTCTGGCGAAGCCCCACTCGCCGCGCCGTTCCCCCGGCGCGGCGGCGCGGGGCGGGGCGCGGCGCGTGCGCTGCGGGACCCGCCGGGGGCGCCGCGGGGCCCGCGGTACCCGCCGCGGATGTGGCTCCGGTGCCAGTGGTCTGCGTCAGCTGTGTGGTCATGCCGCCCTCCCGTCGGGTTCGCCACGACCAGCCCGTGGTCGATCACCGCGATCTGGTCGGCGAGCTCGTCCGCCTCGTCCAGGTACTGGGTGGTGAGCAGCACCGTGGCGCCGTCCGCGACCACGCCCCGGACCGTCTCCCACATCTGGCTGCGGCCGCGCGGGTCCAGCCCGGTGGTCGGCTCGTCGAGGAACAGGACCTCGGGCTCGCCGAGCAGGCTGGCCGCCAGGTCGAGCCGCCGGCGCATGCCGCCGGAGTAGGTCTTCACCGCGCGCCCGCCGGCGTCGGCGAGATCGAAGCGTCCCAGCATCTCGCGTGCGCCGCCCCGCGCCGCCGCCCGCCCGAGGCCGAGCAGCCGGCAGATCATGATCAGGTTCTCGGTGCCGGTCAGCTCCTCGTCCACCGAGGCGTACTGCCCGGTGAGCGCGATCAGCCGGCGCACGGCCGCCGCGTCGGACATCACGTCGTAGCCGCCGACCCGGGCCCGCCCGCCGTCCGGTGTCAGCAGCGTGGCCAGGATGCGCACGATCGTGGTCTTGCCGGCCCCGTTCGGGCCGAGCAGGGCGAGCACCTGCCCGCGGGCGGCGGACAGGTCGACGCCGGCCAGCGCCTGCGTGGCCCCGAATCTCTTGGTCAGCCTCTCGGCTTCGATAACAGTGGTCATGACGCCATGGTCGGCGGGGGCGCTGATACGGCGCCGTCAGCGCGCTGACAGCGGGCCGCCCGCCGCGCCCGGCCTGCTGTCAGCGGGCGAGCCGGGCCGAGCCCAGCGGCCGGGCGCCGTTCAGCAGCCAGGCCCACGCCCCGGCGGGCTCGGGCCGGACCAGGAGCCGGGGGTCGCAGCCGGGCAGGGCGGGCCGGTGGTACTCGAGGTCCGCGCGCGCCGGCCGCCAGCCCAGGCCGGCCAGCGCATCCTCGACCGCGGCCCAGTAGACCGCGTTGTTCACGTGGCCGGCGGCGTCGAAGTCGGCGGCCCGCAGCGGCCAGGGAGTACCAGACGAGGGCTCGGGCGGCCCGGGGTGCGACAGCCGCGCCGACACGGTGCGTCCCCCCGCGCTGGGCCCGTACCGCCGGTGGAACTCCGCGCCCAGCGGGCACGGGCGCCCGGTGCCGGGGTCCACGGCCGCCCACACCGCCCGGGCCCGGACCAGGTCTCCTTCGGCGCCGGCCAGGATCGTGGTGCGCTCGGCCCACCGCGGCCCGGTCGCCGAGCAGAAGGTGCGCACCCCGAGCCGCTGGCCGAGCCGGGGGTAGCTCGCGATGTGCACCGCGCACCGGCGCACCACCCAGACGTAACCCTCGCGCCAGCCCGCGTCGGCCAGGTCGCCCTCGGCCGCCTCCTGGAGATACCGGGCCAGCGCGTCGAGGCGCAGCCGCCCGTCCCGGCTGACGTCGGGGCCGCTGACCGCCCGGCGGGCGGTGAACACGCGGCCCTCGGCCGGCCAGGCGACGATCCCGGCCGCGGATGATGCCTGATCCATCCCGGCATTCTCCCGCTCAGCCGGCGAGCAGCGTGTCCCGGTGCTGCCAGGCCAGGCGCAGCAGCGCCGCGCCGGCCGGCTGCATCGGCTCGGCGGCGGTGAAGCGCTCGATGTTCGCGGCCCCGAACGCTACGCCAGCGGCCGCCCTGGCCCCGTCATCGTCGGCCAGGATGCGGCCCTCGTCGTTGGCCGCGACCAGGCCGGTGAACGTGGCGTCGAACAGGTCGGCGTCGAAGACCGCCACCGACAGCAGGTCGGCGGCCAGCGTCAGCGGGTCGGCGCCCAGGCCGAGCCAGAACAGCCGCAGCCGCCCGGCTCGCCGGGCCCGGGCCAGGCGGGCCTGCAGCGGCCAGCGCCGGTAATCGATCGGCGCGGCGTCACTGTGGTAGTCCTCGCCTCCGCCGAGCAGTTCCTCGGCCAGTTCCCGGACGATGCCGTGCCACAGGCTGAAGTCGTTGGCCAGGTTCCACGGGGCGTCGTGCGAGGGCTGGAAGATGCCGACCGGGGCGACCTGGTATAGCCCGCCGCCGCTGGCCACCCGGGCCGGGTCCCGCCAGTGCAGGATCATCGTGGCCCGGCCCGCGTCCCGGTCGGCCCGCAGCACCAGCGTGCAGATCGCGGTCATGACCGCCCGCCGCTGCAGGTCGGTGGGATCGCCGATCAGCGACCGCAGCGGCAGGTCCTCCGGCGGCGGCGGTCGGCCCGGGCCGCCGCGGGCCAGGGCGGCCGCCGCGTACTCGTGCGCCACGGCCTCGCCCACGTTGATCACCTCGAAGTAGCGGCCCTCGCCGAACCGCAGGCTCGCCGGCGCGCCCGCCGCCTCGGCAGCGAGCAGCCGGTAGCACACGCGGTCCTCGAACAACCCCGGCCGGCTCAGCGCGCCGAGCGCGTCGGCGTAGCAGCCGAACCGGCTCCCGTCGTCGCGCAGCGGCCGCACCGCCGCGGACGGCGGGCCGGTGCCGTCGACCACCCGGGCCGGCCAGCCGGGCCGCCAGGACAGCGCGACCTCCTCCAGCGGCACCGGCGCGGCCGGGATCCAGCCCGGGCGGGCCAGCAGCGGGGTGCCCGCGACCCGCCCGGACCGCGGGTACAGGTCCTGCGCCGCCCGGCCGAGCTCGTGCCGGCGCTGGTTCAGGAACCCGCGGACCCGCCGCCAGTCCTGCTGGCTGCGGCCCACCGCGCCGTCCGGGGCCGTCGCATCGCTCACCCGGGCACCCTACTGGTAACCAGATGGGCCGGCCGCTCGTCTTCGCGCCCCGCCGCTGATCGTGGCAGACGGCGAGCTGAACCGGGTCCTGCGCGCGCTCGACCGCGCGCTGGCCGCCGCCGACGCCACGCTCAGCGACGATCAGGGGCCGTAGAGCTCCGCTCGCCGTCGTTGGTCCTCGGCCGCCAGCTCGGCCGCGCCGGTGGGGCAGGACCGCCAGTCCGGGCACGTGGTCTGGCCGGCCTCGGCGAACAGCCGGGGGTCGACCCGGATGGGCGTGCCGGCCATGGTGGCGAGCGTGACCGCGTCGCTGGGCCGCGCGTCGACCTCGCTGCGCCCGGCCGGCCCGTCCACGACCACCACCGCGTAGAAGGTGCCCGCGTCCAGCCGCGTGATCCTGGTCTCGGTGGCGCGGCCCCCCGCGGCCGCCAGCAGGCTGGCGGCCAGCTGGAAGGTCAGCGGCCGCGGGGTCTCGACCGACTCCAGGATCAGCGCGAGCGCGGTGGCCTCCGCGGGCCCGATCCAGATCGGTAGCCATCCCTGTCGGCCGGCCGCCTCCAGCACCATGATGTGCTTGCGCACCTGCGGGTCGCTGTCGTCGCGGCGGACCTCGGTTACCGTGGCGTCGACCCACTCCGCGTCCGTTGTCACGGCCGTCTCCTCCCTGATGTCGATGAGCGGCGCGAGCCGGGGGGCGAGCGCCGCCCGGGCCTGGTGCAGCCGGGACTTCACCGCCCCGACGGACACGCCGAGTTCTGCGGCCACCTCGCGGTGGCTCAGGCCCTGCAGGTAGAACAGCAGCACCGCCTCCCGCTGGCCGTCGGCCAGCCCGGCGACCGCGGCGCGGACCCGGGCGGCGAGGTCGGCCAGCTCGGCGAGCTCGGCGGGCCCGGCGCCGCCCTGGTCCCGGTCGGTGACGGCCAGGCGGTCGGGGCCCGCGTCTGGCCACTCCCAGCGGAGCTGGCGGAGCCAGCGGCGGGCGACGTTCAGCGCGATCCCGCAGAACCAGGGGCCGAACCGGTCGGCGCTGCGCAGCCGGTCCAGCCCGGTCATGGCCGCGACCGCGGCCTCCTGGACCGCGTCCCGGGCTAGGTCGTCCGATCCGAGCACCCGGGCCGCCAGCGCGGTCGCGGTGCGCTGATGCCGGCGGACCAGTTCCGCGAACGGCTCCCGGGCGCCGAGCCGTGCCGCGCGGACCAGGTCGCCGTCGCGGGCCGGGTGATCCGGGCGTTGTCCCACGCCTCATAGTGCCCCCGGCGGGCGGCCGGGTTAGCCCGGATTAGCGCGGCGGCCGGGTTGGCTCCGGATTAGCGCGGCGGCCGGGTTGGCTCCGGATTGGCGCGGCGGCCGGGGTTGGCCGGATTGGCGCGGCGGCCGGGGTTGGCCCGGATTAGCCCGGCTGCGCCGGCCGCAAATCCGTTCCGGGGAACGCCGGGGCCTCGGTTAGGCTTCGGCCCATGTCGCTGGTGGTGACCGACCTGTACCGCTACCCGGTGAAGTCGTGCCGCGGCCAGCCGCTCCCGGACGCCGCGGTCGAGCCGTGGGGGCTGGCCGGAGACCGCCGGTGGATGATCGTGGACGCCTGCGGCGAGGTGGTGACCGCCCGTGAGCGCCCGCGCCTGCTGCTGGTCACGCCGCTCCTGCGGGACGGCGGGATCCGGCTGACCGGGCCCGGCCGGCCGGACCTGACCGTGCCGGTCCCGCCGGGTGACGAGCTGATCGCGGTCACGGTGTGGGAGAGCAGGCTGCTGGCCGCGCCGGCCGGCGCCGCGGCGGACGCCTGGATCAGCGCGGTGGCCGGGGAGCCGGTGCGCCTGGTCTACCTGGACGACCCGACCCGGCGGCGGCCCAACCCGGCCTACAGCCAGCCCGGCGACCGGGTTTCGTTCGCCGACGGCTACCCGCTGCTGCTCACCGCGGAAAGCTCGCTCGGCGCGCTGAACGAGCGGATCGCGGTCGGCCCGCTGGCGGCCGAGGGCCCGCTGCCGATGCGCCGGTTCCGGCCGAGCGTGGTCGTGGCGGGCGCGGCCCCGTGGGCCGAGGACGGCTGGCGGCGGCTGCGCATCGGCGACGTGGCGTTCCGCGCCGTCAAGGGCTGCGACCGGTGCGTGCTGACCACCATCGACCCGGACACCGCGGCCAAGGGCAAGGAGCCGATCGCGACGCTGTCGACATGCCGGCGCTGGGACGGCAAGGTCTGGTTCGGCGTCAACCTGATTCCCGACGCTCCGCCGCCCGGCGCCGCGATCCGGGTCGGCGACCCGGTGCAGGTGCTGGAGCAGGACGACCGGGCCGACGGCCCGCTGCGCTGACCGGCACATGACTGCCAGGACCCGCGCCCCCCAGCCGCCGTCCGGCATCCGCAGCGGGGCCCATCGCCGCCCGATCCTGATCGGGCTGATGATGAGCATGGCCTTGTCGGCCGTGGACACCACGATCGTGTCCACGGCGATCCCGCAGGTCGTCCACGATCTCGGCGGCTTCACGCTGTTCAGCTGGGTGTTCTCCAGCTACCTGCTGACTCAGACCGTGACGATCCCGATCTACGGCAAGCTCGCCGACCAGTGGGGCCGCAAGCCGGTCCTGCTCGCCGGGACCGTCATTTTCCTGGCCGGGTCGGCGCTGTGCGCGTCGTCGTGGAGCATGCTGAGCCTGATCTGCTTCCGCGGGCTGCAGGGACTCGGCGCGGGCTCGATCAACGCCACCGTCAACACGCTGGCCGGCGACCTGTACGCGCTGGAGGAACGCGGCCGGGTCCAGGGCTGGCTGTCCAGCGTGTGGGGGATCTCGGCGGTGTTCGGCCCGACGCTCGGCGGGTCGCTGGCCCAGTACGCGTCGTGGCGGTGGATCTTCCTGATCAACCTGCCGGTGGGCGCGGTCGCGATCGCCCTGATCGCGCGCTACCTGCACGAGCAGGTCCGCCGGACCCGGCACCGGATCGACGCCGCGGGCGCGCTGACCGTGCTGGTGGCCGCGGGCGCGCTGATGTTCGGGCTGCTGCAGGGCGGCGTGGCCTGGCGGTGGTGGTCGGCGCCGAGCATCGCGGTGTTCGCGGTGGCCGCCGCGGCCGCCGCCGGGGCGGTGATCGCGGAACGCCGCGCCGCCGAGCCCATCCTGCCGCCCTGGCTGTGGCGGCGCCGGGTCCTGGCCGGGTCGGCGCTGGCCGCCACCGGGCTCGGGCTGCTGGTCATCGGCCCGACCACGTTCCTGCCCACCTACGGCCAGCTGGTGATCGGCCTGGGCGCGGTGGCGGCGGGCGCGGTGCTGGCCACGATGAGCTTCGGCTGGCCGCTGGCCACCTCGCAGTCAGCCCGGCTGTTCCTGCGGCTCGGCTTCCGCGACACCGCGCTGATCGGGGCCGGCATCTGCCTCGCCGCGGTGGCCGGGTTCCTGCTGCTACCGGTCCGGGCTCAGGTGTGGCAACTGGTCGCCGACACGTTCGTGCTCGGCGCGGGCCTCGGGCTGCTGTCGGTCTGCACCGTGGTCGGCCCGCAGTCCACGGTCGGCTGGGACCAGCGCGGCGTGGTCACCGGCACGGTCATGTTCTGCCGGTACCTGGGGCAGAGCCTGGGCGCGGCGATCTTCGGCGCGATCTTCAACGCCAGCCTGGCCGCCCGGCTGCGGGCCGCGCCCGGCCCGCTGCGGGCGCACCTGCCGTCCACCGTCAGCGGGGTCAGCGCCACCATCGGCCGGACCGCCGACCTGGGCCCGGCGCTCGGCTACCTGCGGTCGGCCATCTCGGCGGCCACCCACGACGTCTACGCCGGCCTGACCGTCGCCGCGCTCGCCACGATCGCGATCATCCTGATCATCCCGCGCCGGATGGCCCCGGCCGCCCCGGAGGAGCCAGCGCCGGCGGAGGGCGCGTCACCCCCCGGGGCCGGCTGACGCGCCGCCCTCCAGCACGGCCCGGCAAAGCTCGACGAACCGGCCGAAGGCCTCGTCCGCGGCGGCGCGGTCGCCGCTCCCGAGCAGGTCGAGCAGCAGGCCGCGGACCACGGCCGCGCTGAGCCGGGTATCGACCCGGGCCTGCGCGGGGGAGCGGCCGATCCGCGCCGAGTACTCGGTCATCGGCTCCATCCACGCCTCGACGGAGACGGCGCCGAGGAAGCGACCAGCAGCCCTTCCTTCGACCCGAAGTGGTAGATGAGCATGCGGTGGCTGGTCCCGATCGCGGCGGCCAGTTCCCGCAGGCTCAGGTCACCGAGACCGTGTTCCTGCAGGTAGGCCAGGGCCGCGGCCAGCAGCCTGGCCCTCGGCTCCCGGCCGGCGGGCCCGGCCCGCCGCGCCGCCAGCGTGGCCGGGCAGCCGGTGGCCCCGGGCCGGTAATGTACCCACCGACGCCGTAGGCCTGCCTGCTCAGACTGAGGCCGGACCGGGCCGGCCCCCGGGCGGCCGCGCGGCCGAGGAGGCGAGGGATGACGGATCCCGGCGCGTGGGTCGTGGTCGGTCTCGACAACGGCGGCACGATGAACAACGCGACCGTGCTCGACAGCGAGGGCCACTTCCTGGTGGACCGGCTGGTCGAGTCGCCGAGCTACGTGAAGGACGGCCCGGAGAAGGCGATCGAGGCGCTGGCCCGGTCGCTGGAGCAGGTGCTGGAGATCACCGGAACGCCCCGGGCCCTGGTCCGGGCGGTCGGCCTGGACACCCCGGGCCCGGTCAGCGCGGACGGCGTGATCGCGGCCCGCGGCGCCACGAACTTCGCCAACGAGGCCTGGCGCGGGTTCGACGTCCGCGGCGCGCTGGAGCGCCGGATCGCGCTGCCGGTGCTGTACAGCAACGACGCCAACGCGGCCGCGCTGTACGCGCACCACGTGTACTTCGAGCCTGCGCTGGCGCCGCAGCGGTCCTCGGTCTCGGCGATCGTCGGCACCGGCCTGGGCGGCGGCGTGGTCGAGCGCGGGACGGTGGTCCGCGGGGCCGCGGGGATGGCCGGGGAGCTCGGGCACGTCTGGATCCCGATGGACGGGCTGCTCGGCCCCGGGCAGCCGGCGCCGGCCTGCAACTGCGGCCTGTCCGCCGACGCTGAGAGCGTGGCCTCGCTGACCGGGATCGAGAAGAACCTGCTGCCGTACTGGCTGTCCCGGTTCCCCGATCACGAACTCGCCCGCGTCGCCCCGGCCGCGGCCGCGAAGCTGGTGCGCGGCTACGGCGAGGCCGGCGACCCGCTGGCGCTGGGGATCTTCGAGCAGCAGGCCATGGCGCTCGGCCGGCTGTTCACGATCGCCGCGAACTTCACCGACCCGGACGCGTACTTCGTCGGCGGCGGCGTGGTCGAGGCCGCGCCGCACTTCCGCGACTGGTTCCTGGACCGGGTGCGCGAGCACACCGCGCTGCGCGAGGAGCAGGAGCAGGTCGCGCACATCGCGCTGGTGCCGGACCTGGACATGGCCGGCGCGCGAGGATCGGCGATCGCGGCCAGCGCGGCGGTGCGTTGAGGCCGCGGGCGATCCGGCGGCGATCGCGGCCAGCGCGGCGGTGCGTTGAGGCCGCGGGCGGTCCGGCGGCGATCGCGGCCAGCGCGGCGGTGCGATAAGGCCGCGGGCGGTCCGGCGGCGATCGCGGCCAGCGCGGCGGTGCGATAAGGCCCCCGGCGGTCCGGCGGCGAGCCGGCGCCGCGGGCGGGTCAGGCGGTGAACCCGTCCAGCCGGGCGAGCAGGTTCAGCATGACCTCGTCGGCGCCGCCGCCGATGCTCACCAGTCGGCTGTCCCGGTAGAACCGCGCGGTCCACGTCTCCTCCATGTAGCCGAGCCCGCCGTGGAACTGCAGGCAGGTGTCCGCGATCTCGCGGGACAGCCGGCCGACGGCGAGCTTGGCGATGGTGGCGAACCGGGTGGTGTCCTCCCCGCGCAGGTAGGCGTCGGCGCACGCGTAGTTGTAGTGCCGGACCAGGTCCAGCTGGGCGGACAGCTCGGCCAGCCGGTAGGAGACGTAGTCGTTGGCGAGCAGCGGCCGCCCGAAGACCCGCCGCTGGGCCAGGTACGCCTTGGTCCGGTCCAGGGCCTTCTGCATGGACCCGACGTGCAGGTAGGCCGCGATCATGCGCTCGGCCTGGAACTGCTCCATCTGCTGCTGGAAGCCGCGGCCGATCTCGCCGATCGTGTTGCTGACCGGCACCCGCAGGTCGTCGAACGAGAGCTCGGCGGTGTCCGATGACCGGTTGCCGAGCTTGTCCAGGGTGCGGGAGACGCGGAAGCCGGGGCGGGTGGTCTCGACCACGATCTGCGACATGCCCCGGTAACCGCCCTCACCCGAGGTCCGGGCGAGCAGGCAGATCCAGTCGGCCTGGGCCCCGTTGGTGATGTACAGCTTGCTGCCGTTGATCACCCAGTCGTCCCCGTCGCGCTCGGCCCGGGTGCGCAGCCCGGCCACGTCCGAACCGGCGTCGGACTCGGTCACCGCGATCGAGCAGACCATCTCGCCGCGGATCGCCGGGGCCAGGAAGCGCTGCTTGAGCTCGTGGCTGCCGTGGCGGTGCAGCGAGGGCGTGGCCATGGCCATCTGCACGGCGATGCCCATGGGCACGCCGCCGCAGTCGATCCGGCCCAGTTCCTCGGCGGCGACCACGGTGAACGAGTGGTCGGCGCCCTCGCCGCCGTAGGCCGGGTCGTACTCCAGGCCGAGCAGGCCGATCTTGGCCAGGACCGGGAACAGCTCGTGCGCCGGGAACCGCCCGGCCCGCTCCCACTCGTCGACGTGCGGGTTGATCTCACGCTCGACCAGATCGCGCACGCTCGCGCGCAGCGCCTCGTGCTCGGCCGTGAACTGCACCGCCGCGTCCTCCCGCCCTCGGTCCTAGGTTTCGCCGGGCGCCGGGCCGACGTAGTGGATCTCGATCAGGTCGCCGCCGCCGTCGCGCCACAGGACCAGCCACCGGACGTCGCCGCAGCGGACCGGCACGCCCCAGGTGTCCGGGCGGTAGCGCAGCTTGCGCATGTTGCGACGGGCGGGATCCTCCAGCAGCCTGGTCAGGACCTCACGCAGGGCGAGGTAGAGCGGGCTGTCCGGCTCCTTCCGCAGCGCCAGGTACGTCTCGCGCGCAGCGGGCGCGAAGGCCAGGCGGCGGGTCACAGTTCGTCCGCGCTCAGTTCCACGAGCTGCGCCGGGTCGGCCAGGCTGGCGTCGATCCGGGCGGCGTCGTCCGGCCGATGCCGCCACATCGCCACCTCGAGCTCGGTCATCACCGCCGCCGGATACAGGTGGATGACGCCGTCCTCATCGACCTCCACCAGGTACCGCCCTCGTGGGCGACCGTATTTCCGCAGCGGTGCCCGCCCTCGCTCATCCAGCTCGATCAGATCTGCCGTCATGTGTTGTCACCACCCGGTCCAGGCTATCACCCCTGTGGGGTAATGCCACATCGGGGCGCGCGCGACCGCCTGAGCGTCAGCGCAAAATCTCGACGAGCAGGACTGGCCGAGTAGGCGATCACCTCCGCGTTCCGCCGGCCAGCACCGGCGGGCCAGTGCTACGTGATCACGCATACCGGCATCATGCCGGGCCCCCGGTTTATTCGGTTGCCCGGGCGGCGCGCGCGTGACACGCTCGGCCGCAGCATGCCGGAGACCGGTGCGGCCGGTCGAGCGGAAAGGAGGGCCGCGGATGTCCACGCCTGCCGGGCGGCGCACGCCGCCCTCCCTGACCACCGCTCGCCCAAGGAGCAGCACCAGTGCCCGACTACAGCTTCAACCGCCGCGGTCAGCGGCGCCTTGACCACCACGACGACTACCGCCACGACGACTACCGCCACGACGACTACCGCCACGACGAGCCGGCCTTCGCCAAGCGCGACCGGCACCGCCGCTCGCTGCCGTCCGCCGACGCCTTCGACGCGGTGGACGGCCTGCCCGAGGGCGACCGCTGGTCGACCTGGGATCAGTCCGCGGCCGGCGAGCGCGGGCCCCGCCCCCGCCCCGGCTGGGTGGTGACCGACCTGGCCGCGGTCGACACCGAGCTCGGGATCCTCAAGACCGGCAAGGAGGCCGACGTCTTCCTGCTGCGCCGCGGAGTGCCGGGCGGTGACCGGTCGTGCCTGCTGGCGGCCAAGCGGTACCGCGCCGCCGAGCACCGGATGTTCCACCGCGACAGCGCCTACCTGGAGGGCCGCCGGGTCCGCGAGTCGCGGGTCAGCCGGGCCATGGCCGGCCGCACCACGGCCGGCCGGGCGATGATCGCGCAGCAGTGGGCGCTGGCCGAGTTCGGGGCGCTGAGCCAGCTGTACCAGGCCGGCGTCCCGGTGCCCTACCCGGTGCAGGTGGCGGGCACCGAGATCCTGCTCGAGTTCATCGGCGATCCCGACGGCACCGCGGCTCCCCGGCTGGCGGAGACCCGCCCGCGGGGCCGGGAGCTGGCCGGGCTGTGGGACCAGCTGGTGGCGGCGCTGGTCACGCTGGCCCGGCTGGGCCTGGCCCACGGTGACATGTCCGCCTACAACCTGCTGGTCCACCGCGGCCGCCTGGTCCTCATCGACCTGCCGCAGGTCGTCGACGTGATCGCGAACGCCGGCGGCCGGGAGTTCCTGGACCGGGACGCGGCCAACGTGGCCCGCTGGTTCACCGCGCGCGGCCTGGCCGACAGCGCGCCGGACCCCGCCGACCTGGCCGCGCTGCTGCGCCGGGAGGCGCGCATCGACTGACGGAGGAATCGATGGAGGCCTGGGACAGCGCGCTCGGCCGCGCGGGCTGACCTGGGCTCAGGTCCCGGCGTGGACCGCCGAGAGCAGGAAGTCGACGAGCTGCTCGGCGTAGCGGCCGGCGTCCGCGCGCAGCGCGTCGCGGCGGTCGTCCGGCGTGCTCTGCACGTGCGTGGTGGCGCCGCCGACGATCGTGTCGAGCAGCAGGGTGATGGACGTGCCCTCGGGGATCTCGCCGCGGCTGATGCCGCGGCGGACGATGCCGCGGGCGGCCAGCACCTGGGACGTGCGCAGCGCGCGGAGCTGGTCGGCCAGGCCGGGGATGAGGTCGCCTTCCAGGCCCAGGCGCAGCGCGGCGCGCCCGGCGTCACCCAGGTAGAGGCCGAGGATCTGGCGGGCCAGCCGGATGAGATCCTCGCGCAGCGAGCCGGTGTCCACCTCGTCGATGATCCCCACCCGCAGCCGCAGCGCCTCGACCAGGAGCGCCTCCTTGGTCGGCCAGCGCAGGTAGATCGAGGCCTTGCCCACGCTGGCCCGCTTGGCCACCGCCTCGACGCTGAACCCGGCCCAGCCCGCCTCGCCGTAGAGCGTGATGGCCGCGTCCGCGATGCGGCGGTCGACGCCGGGATCACGGGGCCGGCCAGCCTGCGCCGGGCTGATCGTCACGCCTGCCCCCTCTCCCGCGGCCGCCGCGGCCGGGCCCTGGACCGGCGGCGGGAGCCGCCGCGCCGGGCGGTCGCCCC
Source organism: uncultured Actinomycetota bacterium (assembly GCA_963749145.1). Classification (GTDB taxonomy): domain Bacteria; phylum Actinomycetota; class Actinomycetes; order Streptosporangiales; family Streptosporangiaceae; genus JASHPR01. The sequence goes on from CAVVLN010000002.1 coordinate 501,913, forward strand.
CAGTATGACGGCTTTTGTCGTGGTCGCCCGGCGTACGGTTCGCGGCCGGCCTGGCGGGGGCCGGAGCGTGAAGGCTGGTACACCGGGTAGCACATTAGTTACTGAAGGTGGCCGTTCGCCCCTCGGGGGAGGGCGTGATGACGTGCGCATCCTTATCTTCCACGGATACCTGCTGCGCGGCACCGGCAGCAACATCTACAACGCCGAGCTGACCCGTTCGCTGGTGGAACTCGGCCACGAGGTGCACCTGTTCTGCCAGGAGTCCCGCGCCATGGAGTACGACTTCGTGGACGCCGTCGGCCGGTGGCGGGACGGGCGCCTGGAGGTCGAGGCGGTGCGCCAGCCGGCGCGCTGCACCGCGTACCTGCCGGACATCGGCCGTGTCCTGCCGGTCTACGTCGCCGACCACTACGCGGGCTTCGACGCGCGCCCGTTCCCGCTGCTGACCGGCGAACAGATCGAGCACTACATCACGGCCAATGCCGCCGCCGTCCGCGACGTGGTGGCCGCGGCCGCGCCCGAGGTCGCGCTGGCCAACCACGTGGTGATGGGCCCGGTGATCCTGGCCCGGGCGCTCGCGGGCCATGTCCCGTACGCGGTCAAGATCCATGGCTCCGCGCTGGAGTACACGGTGCGGCCGCACGCCGCCCGCTTCGTCCCGTACGCCCGGGAGGGCCTCGCCAGCGCCGCCGCGGTGCTGGTCGGCTCCCGGCACACCGGCGAGTCCCTGTGGGAGGTGGTCGGCCTGCCGGGCCTTCGGGAGCGGACCCGGCTGCTCCCGCCGGGCGTCGACCTGCACGTGTTCCGCCCGCGCTCCCCGGCCGAGGCCAAGGCCAGGCTGGCCGCGCTGGCCGACCGCCTGGAGGCGGAGCCGCCGGCCTGGGGCGGCGCGGCCGGCGGGGCCGAGGCGCTGCGGGCCGCGGATCCCACCCGGGACCGCATGGTCAGCTATGTCGGCAAGCTGATCGTGTCCAAGGGCGTCGACCTGCTCATCGCGGCCTGGCCGCTGGTTGTGGACCAGGTACCGGACGCGCGGCTCATGATCGCCGGCTTCGGCGAGTACCGCGAGGCTCTGGTGCGCCTGGCCCGGGCCCTGGGCGAGCAGGACCTGGCCGCGGCGCGCGTCATCGCTGCCCGCGGGCGGGAACTCGAGGGCGGCCCGCCGGGTGAGCTGCGGTACCTGGCCGCGTTCCTGGACAGCCTGGCCGGCGCCGAGCGGGAACGGTACCTGGCGGCCGCGCCCGGCGCCATGCGGCGGGCCCACTTCGTGGGCCGGATCGAGCACGCCGACGTGTCCGAGCTGATGTGCGCGTCCCGGGCCCTGGTGGTGCCGAGCACGTTCCCTGAGGCGTTCGGCATGGTGGCGGCCGAGGCGGCGTGCTGCGGCTCGGTGCCGGTGTCGGCCGCCCATTCCGGGCTCGCCGAGGTGACCGCGATGCTCGGGCCCGCGGTCGGCGAGGACCTGAGCCCGATGCTGTCGTTCGCGCTCGGCCCGGACGTGGTGCGGGAGATCGCCGGCGACCTGATCCTCTGGCTGGCGTTCGCCGGCGACGCGCCGGACGCCTGGCAGCGGGCGACGGCGTCGCTGCGGGACGTGGCGCGGGCCGGGTTCGGCTGGCCGGACATCGCCACCGGAGTCACGGCGGCCGCCCAGGGACGGCTCGCCGATCTTCCCCCCGTTCCGGCCTGACCCGGCGATGCGAGATGCTGGTCCCTGCACTGTCGCGGACGGATGGAGAGCCGATGGACGAGAACCGGGCCCGATCGCTGCTGGCGGCCGAGCGCACCGAGGTGCAGGGCCTGCTGGCGGATACCGAGGAGTCCGGGCAGGAGGACCGGGAGACCGAGGACGAGACCGGCGTCGACATCTCCGACCCGGCCGCGTCGCTGACCGCTGAGGCCATGGACGACGCGGTCGCCGAGAGCCTGCGTGACCGGCTGGCCGCCATCGACCGCGCCCTGCGGCGGCTGGACGACGGCACGTACGGGCGCTCGGTCCGCAGCGGCCAGCCGATCCCGGACGCGCGCCTGGAGGCCGATCCCGCCGCGGAGCTCACCGTGGAGGAGGCGGCCGGCTGATCCCGGCCGGGCCTGGCAGCGGCGGGCAGCGGCGGATATCGGCGGGAGGACGCCGGATGTTCAATCACGAGCCGACGGGATACGAGTGCCCGTTCTGCGCCGTGCTGCGGGGCGACCAGACCGTGCGCCCCGTCCCGGACGACATCGTGGCCCAGCGGGAGCGGGCGACCGCCCTGATCGCGTCCGCCTGGTGGCCGCACAACCACGGCCACGTCCTGGTCGTGCCGAACGCCCATTACGAGAACCTGTTCGACCTGCCCGCCGAGTACGCCTATCCGGTGCACGACCTCAGCCGGGAGATCGCGATCGCGCTGCGCGGGGCCTACGGGTGCGAGGGGGTCTCGACCCGCCAGCACAACGGGCCCGCGGGCGACCAGACCGTCTGGCACTATCACGTGCACGTGTTCCCGCGTTACGCCGGCGACCGGCTGTACGGGAGCATCCCGGCCTTCGCCCCGCCCGAGCAGCGGCGCGTCTACGCCGACCGGCTGCGCGCCTGGCTGGCCAGCGACGGCGGGCCGGGCGGGCCGACGGGGCCGGGCGGGCCGGGCGGGCCGGGCGGGTCGGCGGGAACGGGCGGGCCGGCGGGGCCGACGGGGCCGGGCCTGGCCGGATAACCGGGTGCGCCCCACGGCGGCCCGGCTTACCGTGACAGCGTGCTGACCCCGCCGGGCGACCTGTCGCCGGACATGCTCGCGGCCGCGCTCGCCCGCGGCTGGGGCGCCCAGGCGACGGCGCTGAGCTACCGGGCGGTCGGCTTCGGCAGCCACCACTGGGAGGTCACCGGGGCCGCCGGGGCCCGCTGGTTCCTCACCGCCGACGAGCTGGACCGCCGGCGGCGGGCCCGGGACGAGCCGCTGGACGGGGTGTTCGGCCGGCTGCGCGCTTCCCTGCGCGCCGCCGCCGGCCTGCGCGACGGCGGTGCCACGTTCCTGGTGGCCCCGGTGCGGGCCCGGGACGGCGAGCCGCTGCTGCGGCTGGCCCCGCGGTTTGCCGTGGCGCTCTACCCGTTCGTTGACGGGCAGAGCTTCGCCTGGGGCGAGCTCGCCGACCCCGTGAACCGCCAGGCGATGCTCGATCTCATCATCAAGCTGCACACGGCGCCCGCGGCCGCGCGCGGGCCCGCCGACACCGACGACTTCGTGATCCCGCTGCGCGACGAGCTGGAGCCCGCCCTGGGCTCCGGCGGCTCTGGTGACTCGGGCGGCCCGGGCGGCTCCGGCGAGCGGGCCTGGGGGGATGCCGGGCCGTACGCGCGCCCGGCCGCGCGGGTGCTGTCCGGTCACGCGGCCGCGCTCCGGCGAGCCCTGGCCCGATACGACCAGCTGGCCGCGGCCGCCCGCGCCGGGTCGGCGGCGAGCGTGCTCACGCACGGCGAGCCGCACCCCGGCAACATGATGCGGACCCCGGACGGATGGCGGCTCATCGACTGGGACACCGCCCTGGTGGCGCCGCCGGAACGGGACCTGTGGACGCTCGATCAGGGCGACGGCTCGGCCCTGCGCGACTACGCCGCCGCGACCGGCGTGACGCCGCGCCGCCCGGTGCTCGACCTGTACCGGCTCCGCTGGGATCTCGCCGACATCGCGCTGTACGCCAGCCGGTTCCGCGGCCCGCACCGGGGAGACGAGGACGACGACAAGTCCTGGTGGGGCCTGCGCTCCACCGTCGGCAGGCTGGCGCGTTGCGGCGCGGCATAGAGTGCTGCGGCGCGGCATAGAGTCGGGTCCCGGGCCCGGAGGCCGGGCGGCGTGGCGGGAGCGTGAGATGCGGGTTCTGGTTTCGGTCGACATGGAAGGCGCCGCCGGGGTGGTGGACGGCGAGGACGTCAGCCCGGGCACCGGCGAGTACGAGCGCAACCGCAGGCTGCTCACGGCCGAGACCAACGCCGCGGTCCGCGGCGTCTACGCCTGGCAGCCGGACGCGCAGGTGCTGGTGACCGAGGCGCACGGGCCGTTCAGGAACCTCGTGCCCGAACTGCTCGACCGGCGCGCCGAGCTGCTGCGGGGCAAGCCCAAGCCCGACGGGATGCTGGCCGGGCTGGCCGACGGCGTGACCGCGGCGCTGTTCATCGGCTACCACGGCAAGGCCGGCACGCCGCGCTCGGTCCTGGCCCACACCATCCACGGGGGAGTGGTCGCCGATGTGCGCTGTGACGGCCGCTCGCTGGGTGAGCTAGGCCTGAACGCCACGCTCGCGGCGCACCGGGGCGTGGCGCCGGTCCTGGTCGCCGGGGACGACAGCGTGGCCGCCGAGGCGGCCGAGGTGGCGCCGGGCATGCACGCGGTGGTGGTGAAGCGGGCGCTCGGCGCCCGGGCCGCCGCGCTGCTGCATCCCGACGAGGCCTGCGACCGGATCGAGCGCGAGGTGCCCAAAGCGCTGGCCGACCGGGACTCGGTCCGGGCCCCTCGCTTCGACGGCCCGGTGCGGCTGGAGGTCGACGTGCTCAGGCCCGCCATGACCGAGCGTGCGCTGCTGATCCCCGGTGTCGAGCTGGCCGGGGGCTGCACCCTGCGCTACACCGCCCCAGACTTCCCCACCGCCTACCAGGTCACCCAGCTCATCACGATGCTGGGCGGCATCTGACCGGCCAGCCGCGCCGGGAACAAGAAACCCGGCCCACGAGGAGCCGGGTGGTCTATCCATCTCACGATAACGCGCGGTTAGGGCAGCGCCGCAGTTCCGGCGCGGACGAGGACCGCGCGCAGGTCGTCAGACGTCGCGCTGAGGACCGCCTCTCGCAACTGCTCGTAGAACTCCACGTTGAGGTTGTGCGGGGGGTTGCAGAGGATAATGTGCCCTACCGCGCCGGACCTCTCATACTTGACAGACGGCATCGCCTTCTCCTTATCTCCTGCGCAGGCGGCGGTCCCAGTGCCGCCGCCTGATGACGGGCATCACGCCGTCGTCGGTCCCGTCAGGGGCCTCAGCCGAGGGCCGCGTGAGCCGAAGGACCGACCGTGCGTGATATGCGAGGGGTCGCATTCCAGTCCTCCCAGCCGGCCGATCCGTCCCGAGGGTCGCCGTCAAGCAGGTGAACAGTCATCACCGGATCCCCAGCGATGCCAGGCCGGTCATGGGCTTTGGTCCTCACCGTTGGGCCTGCCTTATTGCCCATGAAGGATCAGCTACCGCACGCGACCACGATCCGCAGCTGCTGGCCGCTGCCCAGCGGCTGCTCCACCGGCTCCGCGACGGGCTCACCAAATGCGGCCTGGATGACAGCCGCAGTGCGCAGCAGTTGTCGGCCTTTGGCGTCCTTGTAAGTCCAAAATCAGGCCAGCACAGAAGGCCAGAAAGCCCAACGTAACTATAATTCTAGAAATCTATTGCTAGTTTCGGGTTACTAGCGTAGTGTAATCAACAGAGCCCGGATTAGCCAGGCCCCGCCGGGTCACAGGAGGCATCCCGATGCACGCGCCGACTGACAACGCCGCTCCCTGAGGTGGCCAACGTGCTTGCCGGGGTTGGCATTGCCGTGTGCGTCGGCGTGGTCGTGGTCGTGTGGGTGGCCGGTGCGTTGTACAACGCCCTTCATGCTCTGCCTTACGCCTCTCATGCTCCGCGTGAGCGGACCTGGATCCAGCCCGGGTCGACCGCGCTCATCGTCGTGGCAGCGGGGTGCGCGGGCTTGGTGATTGTCAGCCGTAGCCACTTTGACGGCCTGGCCGTCGGGGCCCTGTGGGTCCGGGTCCTCGGACTCGTCGTGCTGGTCGCTTCGACCGTGTTCACGCTGTGGGCCCGGTTCTCGCTCGGCACCATGTGGAGCCTGGCGCCCCAGGTCAAAGATGATCACCAGCTCCGCACGCACGGGCCATACGCGGTGACACGTCATCCCATCTACACCGGCGTGCTCGGGATGCTGCTCGGCGCCACGCTGCTCAGCGGGATCGGCCAGTGGATCGTGCTCTTCCCCGTCGGCCTGATCCTGTTTGAGGTCAAGATCCGGATGGAGGAGCACCTGATGCTGGCGACCTTCCCCGACGAGTACCCGCGGTACCGCCGGCAGGTGCCACAACTCGTCCCCGGCCTGTACGCACTGCGGCAACGCCACCCGGCCGGCTCCTACCGTTGACCGGCCCGCCCCGGAGATCTACGCGATTGGAAGCGGATGAGGCACCGTCACCAGGGGCCACCGCAGCGGAGGCAGGCTCGCCGCTATGCAGAGACGTCCGGGCCGAGCCGGGCGCGTCAATGGCGCGTCGCCACGATCGGCGAAAAGGTAATCACCGGCAGCGACAGAAAGAGTGAGACTCGTGCGCTACACCCCCGCGGCTACGCTGCAATTTCCGTACCTCAAGCTCCATCAGTTCGTCTACCGTCACTCGGGAGGACTCATCGGTTCGCGGATCATCGCCGGCCGGAACTTGCTCCTGACGACCACCGGGCGACGAAGCGGTGACCCGCGTACCTGCGCCCTTATCTACCTCAAAGACGGCGAACGGCTGGTCGTGGTGGCCTCCAACGGGGGGAGCGATCATCCGCCATCCTGGCTGCTGAATCTCCAAGCCCATCCCAGCGTAGGAGTCCAGATAGGCCTAAAAAAATTCTCAGCGCAAGCCTCGGTGGCCTCCGCTGGGGAGCGCAAACGGCTGTGGCCGCGCGTCAACCGCCACAACATGGGTCTCGCTCCGATCATGCACCCCGGCACGCGGGGCCGATACGACGTGTACCAGCGGCACACCACACGCGAGATTCCTCTCGTGCTGCTGAAACGAAACACGGGAAAATCGTAAGTGCTGTAGCACGTCTGGTCCTTCGGCAGAGGCCGGCCTGGCCCGGCCCGTAGGTGAGTGCTACGGTCCGGCGCTATGGCGGGCAAGGTCGCGATCGTGACGGGTGGCGGTACGGGGATCGGGCGGGCCTCGGCGCTGGCCCTGGGGCGGGACGGGTACTCGGTGGTGATAGGCGGCCGCCGGCCGGGGCCGCTGGAGCAGACCGTCAGCGACGGGGCGGCCGAGGGGTCGCGGCTGGTGGCCGTGACCGCGGACGTCACCGACCCGGGTGACGTGCGGCGGCTGTTCGACACCGCCGTCGGTAGCTTCGGCCGGGTGGACGTGCTGTTCAACAACGCGGGCCGGGCTCTGCCGCCGGTGCCGCTCGAGGACCTCGACGTGGCCGACTGGCAGTCGGTGGTCGACGTGAACCTCACCGCCGCGTTCCTGTGCACCCAGGCCGCGTTCCGGGTCATGAAGGCCCAGGACCCCCGGGGCGGGCGCATCATCAACAACGGGTCGATCTCGGCGCACTCGCCCCGGCCGCACTCGGCGCCCTACACCTCGACCAAGCACGCGGTTACCGGGCTGACCAAGGCCACCTCGCTGGACGGGCGGGCCTACGACATCGCCTGCGGCCAGATCGACATCGGCAACGCCGCGACCGAGCTGGCCAGCATGCTCGCGACCGGGGCGCTGCAGCCGGACGGCAGCACCCGCGGCGAGCCGATGATGGACGTCCGGGTGGTCGCCGACGCGGTGGTGCACATGGCCAGCCTGCCGCTGGACGCGAACATCCTGTTCATGACCGTGATGGCGACCAAGATGCCGTTCGTCGGCCGCGGCTAGTGCCGTCGGTGATCGCGGGGACTCAGCCGCGGTATACGACGGCAAGTCTCCACGCTGGCGGGCACCGCGGCTAGCCGGGCGGGCGCAGGGCCTCCAGCGCGAGCGTGACCGACCCGGTGGTGCGGCCGGCGTCCCCGGTGGCCAGCAGGTCGAGCATGGCCCCGCGCAGCACGGCCAGGACGGCGGTGCGCTCGGCGGCGCCCGCCCGGGTCCGGCGCCGGGCGGGCGGCTGCCGCTCGGCCAGCAGGCCCAGCCAGTCCTGCACCGTCTGCGCCGCGAACCCGCCCCACGGCCCGGCCGGGTCGACCAGGGACCGCGCGTAGGCCTCCACCCACAGCCCGAGCAGGTGCCGGTGACCGTCGGCGGCCAGCCACCGCCACACCTGATGAGCCGAGTCGATCAGGCCGGCGTCGCTATGTTCCGCCCGGAACGCCCCGACAGCGGCCAGCTCATCCGCCCGGGCGCGTCCGAGCAGCGCGCGGATCAGGTTGTCCTTGGAGCCGTAAAGGAAAAGGAGCACCCGGGGGCTCGAGCCGATGGCCCGGGCCAGCGGCCGCAGCGACATGTCGGCCAGCCCGTTGACCAGCACGTACCGGTAGGCCAGCTCGAGCAGCTCGTCCTGACGGGCCGACGGGGCCCGCCCGGCGACCGGGGCCGTCATCGCGCCGGGGCGGCGGCGGGCTGGCGGGCCGTCAGGTCGAGCTCGTAGTACTGGCCGACCAGGTCCGCTCCGAAGCTGTGGTGCGGCTCCTCGCTGACCAGCGCGAACCCCGCCGACAGGTAGATATGCCGGGCGGCGGCCAGGTTGTCGTTGGTCCACAGGATCATCCGCCGGTAGCCGGCGCGGCGCGCGAACACCAGGCACTCGCCGACCAGCCGCCGGCCGAGGTGATGCCCGCGGGCGGCCGGGTCGACCAGCAGGATCCGCAGCTGCGCGGTCTCGGCGTCCTTGGTTACCAGGAACACGCAGCCGGCCCGCCGGCCGCCGACCTCGGCGATCCAGGCCGCCTCCCGCTGCGGATCATGGCCGGCTGCGTAGTCGGCCACGATCCGCGCCACCAGTGCCTCGAACTCGCCGTTCCAGCCGAACTCCGCGGCGTATACCTCGCCGTGCGCCATCACCACCCAGCCCAGGTCGCCCGGGTGTCCCAGGGACCGGATCGCTACCTCGCCGTCCACCAGCATCACCGCCGCCACACCCCGCGTCTACTGACACGACTGTTTCAGTAGCCAGCATAGCGAGCCGGACGACGCTGCACCAGTCGTTTCAGCGGGCGGTCCCTAGGGCACCTCCTGGCACCCCAGCCCCTTGCAATTCCCCAGGTCACGGTTTATGACCGTAGTAGCCGGGATCATGGGACAGCTCCCGGCCGACGGCGAAGGAGGTCGGTGATGGGGCGGCAGGTGTTCGGTGATGACCCGGTGCCCGCGACCGCCGGCTCGCTGGCGAGCCGCCGACCGTGGTGGAGTTCGGCCAGTACCGCACGACCGAGCTGTGGGTCGCCGGCGGCTCGCCGCCGTCGCTGACCAGCGACACCGACCTTTCCGCCCGGCCGTGGGAGCTCGAGCCGCCGCCCGGCGGGAGCTGCTTCCGGATCGTCCGCATCGCTCCCGACGCCCAGGCCGGGGCGCCGGGGGAGGACGCCGAGGACCCGGGGTTCCTGGCCGAGCACACGACCGACACGATCGACTACATCATCGTGATCTCCGGTGAGGTCACGCTGACGGTCGGCGGCGCGGAGGTGACCCTCGGGCCAGGCGATACCGTGGTGCAGCAGGGCACGCCGCATGACTGGCGCAACCGGGGCACCGAGCCCTGTGTCATGGCCGGCGTACTGATCAGCACCCGGTAGCCGCCCCGGTGCCCGGCCGGGCGCGCCGTGCCAGGAGGGAACAGACGTATGCCGGACTTCCTGACCAGCTATGCCGAGAGCCAGCCGGACAAGCCGGCCGTGATCGACGACCGCGGCGACGGCGAGCCGGTCCGCTGGACCTACCGCGAGCTCGAGGAGCGCTCGAACCGGCTGGCCAACGCGCTGATCTCGCTCGGGGTCGGGCCCGGGGACAAGGTGCTCTGGTGCGGGCCCAACTCCCCGCCGGTGGTGGCGGTCATCAACGCGACCAGGAAGGCGGGCGCGGTCGCGGTGCCGCTGAACTACCGGCTGACCGCCGAGGAGGCGCGGTACGTCATCAACCACTCCGACGCCTCGGTCGCGTACGTGGACGCCGAGCACGCGCCCATGTTCGCCGCCCTGACGGGCAGCCTCGACCGGCTGCGGCATGTGATCGTGTTCGGCGGCGCCGCGCCCGACGGGATGCTGGGCGAGGAATTCGTGGATGGCGCCCCGGCGGATCCGCCCGCGGCCCAGGCCGACGACGAGACCGGCTCGGCGACCATGATCTTCACGTCCGGGACCACCGGCAAGCCGAAGGGCGCGGTGCGGACCGCCCGCCCCGGCGGGCCCGATCCCGCGCTCGTCGGGCTCATCGTGCTGATCGGCTACACGCCGGCCGACGTCTACCTGACGTCCGGCCCTCTGTACCACAGCGGCCCGTGGGGCTTCATGGGCGGCGCCCTGGCCCTGGGCCAGACGGTGGTGGTGCAGCGCAAGTTCGACCCGGAGGACTGGCTCCGCCTGGTGGACACCTACCGCGTCTCCTCCACCTTTGCCGCGCCCGCGCCGATCCGGATGGTGTGCGGCCTGCCGGCCGAGGTGAAGGCCCGCTACGACCGGTCGTCGATGAAGCGGATGATCGCCAATGCCGCGCCGTGGAGCTTCGCGCTGAAGCAGCAGTACCTGGCCGACTTCCCGGCGGACTCGCTGTGGGAGGTGTACGGGTCGACCGAGCTGGGGGTGAACTGCGTCCTGGAGCCCGCCGACCAGGTGCGCAAGCCGGGCTCGTGCGGCAAGCCGGCGCCGGGGGTGGAGATCCGGCTGCTGGACGAGGCGGGCAACGAGGTCGCCGGCACCGGCCCGGACCATCCCGGCGAGCTGTTCGTGCGGTCGACCGCTGTCTTCGACGAGTACTACAAGCAGCGGGAGAGCTACGACGCGGCGCGGCACGGCGAGTTCCACACGGTGGGGGACATCGCCTACCGCGACGACGAGGGGTACCTGTACATCTGCGACCGCAAGAGCGACATGATCATCACCGGCGGGATGAACGTCTACCCGGCCGAGATCGAGGCGGCGCTCGAGGAGCACCCGGCGGTCTTCGAGGCGGCGGTGTTCGGGATCCCGTCCGAGGACTGGGGCGAGGCGGTGCACGCCACGGTGGTGCGCCGCCCCGGGATGTCGCTGTCGGCCGAGGACCTGGTCGCGTTCAGCCGGGAGCACCTGGCCAGCTACAAGATCCCGCGGTCGGTGGCGTTCATCGACGAGCTGCCGCGAACCGGCTCGGGCAAGGTGCTCAAGCGCCTGCTGCGCGCCCCCTACTGGGCCGCCGAGGGCGGCCGGCCGCGTGCCTCCTGACGGGACGGCGGGGCCGAGGCTGCTGGCGGTCAGCGACCTGCACGTGGGGTACCCGGAGAACCGGGAGATCGTGGCCGGCCTGCATCCGCGGTCGGCCGCCGACTGGCTGATCGTGGCCGGCGATGTCGGCGAGTTCCTGGCCGACATCGAGTGGGCGCTGGGCACGCTCAGCGAGCGGTTCGCCACCGTGGTGTGGGTGCCGGGCAACCATGACCTGTGGACGCACCGGCGGGAACCAGTCCCGCTGCGCGGACAGCAGCGGTACCTGCGCCTGGTGGAATCGTGCCGCGCGCTGGGCGTGGTGACGCCTGAGGACCCGTACCCGGTCTGGGACGGCGCGGGAGGCCCGGCCCGGATCGTGCCGATGTTCCTGCTCTACGACTACACGTTCCTGCCGCCGGGTGTCACGACCAAGGCCGGGGCCCTCGCCCGCGCCCAGGAGAGTGGCCTGGTGAGCACCGACGAGCGCTACCTGCACCCTGACCCGTACCCGAGCCGGGAGGAGTGGTGCTGGGCCCGGGTCGAGGCCACCGGGCTGCGCCTGGCCGGGCTGGACCCGCTGGTGCCCACCATCCTGGTCAACCACTTCCCGCTGGTCCGCGAGCCCACCGCGGTCCTGCGCTACCCGGTGTACGCGCCCTGGTGCGGGACCACCCGCACGGCCCGCTGGCACCTGGAGTTCAACGCCGCCGCGGTGGTGTACGGCCACCTGCACATCCCGGTGACCAGCCGCTACGACGGGGTGCGGTTCGAGGAGGTCTCGCTCGGCTACCCGCGGGAGTGGCGGCGCCGCAGCCTGCCGCCGCGCCTGCCCCGCCAGATCCTGCCGGAGCCGGCGGCGTGATCATCGGTGAGATCCTGCCCCCGGAGGTGGCGGCGGCCGAGGCGTTCGACGATACCCAAACGACCGCGCTGTTCCCCGAGGAGGAAGCGGCCATGACCCGGGCGGTGCCCCGGCGGCGGGAGGAGTTCGCCACCGGCCGGGCCTGCGCCCGGGCCGCGCTGGCCCGGCTCGGCCTGCCCCCGGTGCCGATCGTGCCCGGCGACCGCGGGGCCCCGCGCTGGCCCGACGGCGTGGCGGGCAGCATCACGCACTGCGCGGGCTACCGGGCCGCGGCGGTGGCGCGGGTCAGCGACGTGGCTGCCCTCGGCCTGGACGCCGAGCCCAACGCCGCGCTGCCGGGCGGGGTGATCGACCGCGTCGCCCTGGCCCGGGAGCGGGCCGGGCTGCCCGGGCTGGCCGCCGCGGGGCCCGGCGTGTGCTGGGACCGGCTGCTGTTCTGCGCCAAGGAGGCGGTGTACAAGGCCTGGTTTCCGCTCACCGGCCGCTGGCTCGGCTTCGAGCAGGCGGAGATCACCGTCGAGCCGGAGGCGGGAACTTTCCGCGCGGACCTGTTCGTGCCCGGGGCGGCGGTGGATGGCCGCGCGCTGGACCGGTTTACCGGGCGCTGGCTGGCCCGCGACGGGCTGCTGCTGGCCGCGGTGGTGGTGCCGGCCTGACCCGCGGAGGTGCCTTCCGGTGCCGTCCGGCTAGCGACCCGCTGCTCGGGCCTGCTCAAGAATACGGTCCCTCCCGTATCCAGCTGGCAATGCTCGCCGTCGGCAAGCACGATCAGCCAGACGTTGGGTGGGCCTTGGGCTGCCACAAAACCTGGAAGCGGCCTGGTCGCTGCCGGTGATGGCGAAAGGATCAGTCCTCGATGTCGGAGAGGAGAAAACGGATCCCGCCCGTGGCCGCCTGGGCCAGTCCGCCAGCCAGCTCGCCTGCCTCAGGCGACTCCAACGCGGCGCACGCAGTCGCGTAGCCGGAGAAGTAGATGTCGATGGTCCGGTAGGCGGGGGTTGGGGAGCCGTCCTCTTTCGGGAAGACCTTGGCGGATTCGACCCGCTGGATGTCGGGGATCTTGCCCAGCAGTGCCCTATTGGCCGGGGAGTTGTAGTGGGCCTCAAAGGCGCCGGGATCGCTCGGGTTGTCGACGATGATGGTGAGCTTGACTGCCATGGAAACCATTGTAACGAGGTGACACCAACGGGATCGGCAAAGTCGTTTGTGATGCCTGGAACGTATCGGTAGGTAGTTGAGTATGCGGGTTCAGTAGCGTCCGATGGCCCGGAGAGTACGGGTGATCTCTTCGACGCCGGCACCGCCGGATCGCCCGCGAGCGCCAGTCCGGCTTCCAGGGCGCGGCACGGCGCGGCCGCCTGGCCCGGGAGGCCCGGCGCGCCGCGCGCGGCGGCGGCCGCGCGGGCGCGCGCGCCGCGAGCGCGCACAGCGTGGCGGCGTCGCTGAGCTTCGGCCTGTCCCGCGAGCTGTGGCTCGTCGAGATCGGGATCTTCCTGAACATGCTCAGCGGCTTGCTCGACGTCGGCGATGACCAGCGCATCTACTGGGAGGTCAGCGGCAACCCGGCCGGCAAGCCCGCGGTGGCGCTGCACGGCGGGCCCGGCAGCGGCAGCACGCCGGGACGCCGCCGGTCGTTCGACCCGGCCGCCTACCGGTTCGTCCAGTTCGACCAGCGCGGCTGCGGGAGGAGCACGCCCCCGGTCGCGGACCCGGCCACCAGCCTGGACGCCAACACCACCGAGCACCTGATCGGTGACATCGAGAAGCTGCGCGAGCACCTGGGCATCGACCGGTGGCTGGTCTGGGGCGGATCGTGGGGCGTGACGCTGGGGCTGGCCTACGCTCAGCGCTACCCGGAGCGGGTCACCGAGATGGTGCTGGTGTCGTGCACCATGACCCGGGCCTCGGACGTGCACTGGCTGTACCACGAGACGGGCCGGTTCTTCCCGGAGCAGTGGCATCGGTACCGGGCGGGCGGCGGGAACGCGGACGACCTGGTCGCCGCGTACGACCGGCTGCTCAACGCCCACCGCGATCCGGCCGTCCGGGCCCGCGCGGCCCAGGACTGGTGCGACTGGGAGGACGCGGTCAACTCCCTGGAGGAGGGCTGGACCCCGAGCGAGCGGTACGCCGACCCTCGCTTCCGGATGACCTTCGCCCGCCTGTGCGCGCACTACTTCTCGCACGCGGCCTGGCTGGCGGACGGGCAGCTGCTGCGTGACGCAAGCCGCCTGGCCGGCATCCCCGGCGTGCTGATCCACGGCCGCCTCGACCTCGGCGGCCCTCCGGACGTGCCCTGGCTGCTGCACCGGGCCTGGCCGGGTTCCGAACTCTGCCTGGTCCGGACCGGCCACCTCGGCCTCGGTGACGAGATGACCGAGCGCATGATGGCCGCGCTGAACCGCTTCGCCCGCACCTAGGACCCCAGGTACGTGAGCGCCGCCAGGACCCGGCGGTTGTCGTCGCCCGACGGGGGCAGGCCGAGCTTGGCGAAGATGCTGGCGACGTGCTTTTCCACCACCCGGGGGGAGATCGTGAACGCGCTGGCGATGGCGATGTTGGAGCGGCCCTGGGCCATGAGCGACAGCACCTGGAGTTCCCGCGGCGTGAGCACGGCTAGGCGGTCGGCGCGGCGGCTGCTGCTCAGCAGGTGGCGGACCACCTCGGGATCGAGCACCGTGCCGCCGGCGGCCACCCGGGTGATCGCGTCGATGAAGTCGCCGACGTCGGCGACACGGTCCTTCAGCAGGTAGCCGACGCCTCCGGGGGACCCGGCCAGCAGTTCGGCGGCGGACTGGGTCTCGATGTACTGGGAGAAGACCAGCACGCCGACGCCGGGATGATCGCGACGGATCGTCAGCGCGGCCCGTAGCCCCTCGTCGGTGTGGGTGGGCGGCATCCGCACGTCGATGATGGCCACGTCGGGCCGGTGCTCGTCGACCGCCTGGCGCAGCGCGTCGGCGTCCGCGACCGCGGCCACCACGTCGTGACCGCGCCGGGCCAGGGTCTGGGTGAGCCCGTCCCGCATGATCGCGGCGTCCTCCGCGATCACGATGCGCAGCGGCCCGGGCATCACGCGTGCCCCGGAAGCTCGATCGTGATGATCGTCGGGCCGCCGGGCGGGCTGTCGACCTCGAGGCGCCCGTCGACGGTCTGCACCCGCTCGAGCAGGCCCGCGAGCCCGCCTCCCGGGGCCAGGCGGGCACCGCCGGCCCCGTCGTCGGTCACGGTCATCAGGATCCTCGCGCCCTGGTCGCCGGCGCTGATCGTGGCGCGGCTGGCCCCGCTGTGCTTGGCCGCGTTCGCGAGCAGCTCGGCCGCGCAGAAGTACGCGATCGACTCGATGGCCGGCGAGGGCCGCTCGGCGATGCTGACGCTGAGCGCGACCGGGATCGCGCTGGCCTCGGCCAGCGTGGACAGCGCCGCGCCGAGGCCGCGGTCGAGCACCGGCGGGTGAATGCCCCGGGCCAGGTCCCGCAGCTCGGCGAGAGTCTCCTTGGCGTTCTCGTGGGCCGCGCCGACCAGCACCGCGATGTGGCCGTCATCGTCGGCCATGGCCGCGGCCGCCTCGAGGTTTTCCTTGATCTCCCCGAGCGAAAGGGCCAGCGCGGCCAGGCGCACCTGGGCCCCGTCATGCAGGTCGCGCTCGATCTGGCGCAGCCGCGCCGCCGACTCGTCGACCGCGCGGGCGCGCCGCTCTTCCAGCTCACGGGCGCGCTCGGCCGCGGCGGCGATCCGCGCCTGCGCGTCCCGCTCGGCCTCCAGGCGGGCGGCGCGTTCCTCGAGCGCGGCGTAGTTGGCGCGGCGGTAGCGGTAGGCCACGGAGTCGCCGAGCACCCAGGCGGTCAGCACGGCCCCGCCGAGCCCCGCCACCGCGCCGAACACCGCGCCCCCGGAGCCCGCCCCGTGGGCCGGGGACCACCGGAGGACGGCCGCAGCCACGCCGATGAGGCAGATCGCCAGCCCGGCGATGGAGACCCGCCGCGGCTGGTGGGCGGCCAGCGTGTACAGCAGCACGGCGATGGCCACGTCGGCCACTCGCGGCTCCAGCGCGACGACGGGCGCCGGACCGCCGAACTGGATGCCGAAGGCGATCTGCGCGGCGCCGATCACGGCCGCGGCCGCGAACGCCGCCACCGGGTACCGGCGGCGCGGTATCACGGTGGCGGCCAGCAGCGCGGTGACCGCGATCGAGGCCAGCACGACCTTGGTCGGCCCGGTCGGGAATTGCCCGACGCTGAACAGGAACAGCACCACGGCCAGCAGGGTGTCCGCCCGCCACGGGTGCGCGCGCAGCCACGCGGTCATGTCCCTCAGCACACTGCCAGCGTAGGCGCCGCGGCGGAGGGCGGTCCCGCGGCGGACGGCGGTCCCGCGGCGGAGGGCGGTCCCGCGGCGGACGGCGGTCCTCGGTCGTGGGGTTGTCCTGGTCATCATGAGCCTGCCCGCTAGCTGAACGAGACCGTCCCCGCGCTGGCCTGGACGATGGTCTGCGCGAGGAGCGCGCTGCACTTCGGCCACGAATCGACCTCGTGGATCGTGATGGTCGTCGTGAAGCTTCCGCTGATCCCCCGGTAAGCGCCGGTTCCAGAACCCGCCACGATCGGGGTCGTACCGGTCACGGTCACGATCCCCGAGCATGTCTTGGTGTTCGACGGGAAGTGGCTGAACGCGCTGACGAGGTCGCGTTCAATGCCCGCGATGCTCAGCCGAAACGAGCCATGGGTGACCTCCAGGTCTAGCTGGCTGTACTCCTTCGTGCCATTCGCGTCGATACGCACGCCCGCGCCGAAATCGCCGATCGCTCCGGTGAGGACCACGGCGGACTTCGGCCCGTCGTTATCGCTGTAGCCGCTTATTTGCACCCGGCCACGAGCGGTCGAGGCTTGAGGGCCAGCCGGGCGGCCGGGCGCCGGGGACCTGGCGGCGGACGTCCCGCCCGCCGCCGGGGTATTGGCCAGGGTATTAGTTGCCGCCGAGGCGCATCCGGCGGCCAGGAGAGCGCCAGCAAACGCGGCGAAGGCGAATATCGGCACAAGTCGTTTCGGGTACATCATGACTTCTCATCTCGTCAAGCATCTGGTCAGGCGTCGCGGGTGCGGAACAGCACCGCGCCGATGATGAGCACGATCGCCGTGTAGCCGCCGAACACCGCGAACTCGCCCCACGCGGAGAACAGCTGCGGATTGGCGTTCGCGCTCTGGGTGCCCGTGATGGTGTTGATCACGTCCCCGCCCGGCAGCCACCGCTCCACGTCCGCGTACCAGGCACTCGGCAGCGCCTTGGCCAGCTCCGGCAGGAGGAACAGCAGTCCGTAGGCCGCGGTCATCGCCCCGGCCGTGCTCCGCAGGATCGCGCCGAGGCCGAAGGCGAACAGGCCGCACAACACGATGTACAGGGCGGTGCCAAGCACCGCGCGCAGGACGTTCGGCTGCGACAGCGTCGCGCTGACGTGCGTGCTCGCGAGCAGGGCCTGGCCGGTGAAGAACGACGCGAAGCTGGCCAGGAGCGCGACGACCAGCGCGACCGCCGCGAAGACCGCCGCCTTGGCCCCGTAGAACATCCCGCGCCTGGGCATCACCGTGAGCGACGTGCGGATCATCCCGGTCGAGTACTCCGACGTGATCGCGAGCGTGCCGAGGACCACGATCACGAGCTGGCCGAGCAGGGCCAGCCCCACGACGCTCGACTGCGTCGGGTCGAAGCCGACCTTGTCCTGGGCGGTCATGGCCGGCCACCGGGACGCCTCGCCCGCGCAGAACGCGATGCTCCAGGCGAGTCCGGCCGCCACCAGCAGGAACAGCGTCCAGTAGGTGGAGCGGACCGAGCGGATCTTGGTGAGCTCGGAGCGCAGCGTGCCCGCCACGCCCGCCCGGTGTCCGTCGGCGGGGACCGGCCGGGGACGGGCCGGGCCTGCGGCTACTGCTGCCATGTCAGTTCTCCGTTCCGATGTCGGCCGGCTGCCGGCCGTCCGGCAGCCCGGCGTGGTACTGCACGCTGTCCGCGGTCAGTTCCATGAACGCCTGCTCCAGCGAGGCCCGGGAGGGCGCCAGGTGGTGCAGCCGGATGCCGTGGGCGAAGGCGATATCGCCGATCCGCTCCTCGGTGAGGCCGCTGACATCCATCTCGCCCGGGTGGCCGTCGCCGGCGCTGGCGGTAGCACCGCCCGCGACCGCGACGGCCCGGGCCAGCGCGTCCGGCTGCGGCGTCCGCACCCCGACGGTCTGGGCGGAGCTGCGGGCGATGAACTCGGCCATGGTGCAGTCCGCGATGAGCCGGCCGCGCCCGATCACGATCACGCGATCGGCAGTGTTCTCCATCTCCGACATCAGGTGGCTGGACACCAGCACGGTCCGGCCCTCGGCGGCGAGCGATCTCATCAGGTTGCGGATCCACAGGATGCCCTCCGGATCCAGCCCGTTCACCGGCTCGTCGAACATCAGGATCTCCGGATCGCCGAGCAGGGTCGCGGCGATGCCGAGCCGCTGGCTCATGCCGAGCGAGAATCCCCTGGACCGCTTCCCGGCCACGTCGGCCAGCCCGACCACGCCGAGCACCTCGTCCACCCGGCGGCGGGGGATGCCGTTGGTCTGGGCCAGGCAGAGCAGGTGGTTGCGGGCGCTGCGGCCGCCGTGCACGGCCTTGGCGTCCAGCAGCGCGCCCACCTCCCGCATGGGGCTGGCCAACTGCTGGTACGGTCGGCCGTTCACGGTGACGGTCCCGGCACTGGGGTAGTCCAGCCCCAGGATCAGCCGCATGGTGGTGGTCTTGCCGGCGCCGTTCGGGCCCAGGAAGCCGGTCACCACGCCGGGGTGGATCGTGCAGCTGAGGTCGTTGACCGCAACGGTTGAGCCGTATCGCTTGGTGAGACCACGGACCTCGATCATGGGGCGTTCTCCCTGCGTAGCGTGGCTACATCACCAATCACGCTACGGAGAAGCCGCGGCCAGCGGCAGCCGGCCAGCACCCAACTTGGGGTGGGTGATTCCACGGCCCGGGCTGGGTGATTCCACCCAGACGCGGTGCAGCCGGATTACCTCTTGAGCGCCACGCCGGTCCACAGCGCGGGCCGGGCTGGCCGCCTCGGCCTCGCTGGCCGGCCCGCCGGCAATCCCGGGCGGGGCCGCGGGGGCGGGGAGGCCGGGGCGTCCGTGCTAGAACAGGCGGATGGCGCCCGACGACCCGGCCAGGCCGGCCCGTGAGGCGGCGGGCCCGGCAGGCCCGCCCGGGCCCAGCGGGCAGGCCCGCGAGGCGGCGGGCCCGGGCCCGCCCGGGCCCAGCGGGCCGCCCCGCGAGCAGGCCAGCCTGCGCCTGGGACGCCGCAGCTTCGGGCCGCGCCAGCTGCTGGTCATGGCGATCGTCAACCGCACGCCCGACTCGTTCTACCGGCCCGGGATCTCCTGGGACGAGGCCGCGGCGCTGGACCGGGTGCACCAGGTCGTCGCCGACGGCGCCGACATCGTCGACGTCGGCGGGGTCCCGGCCGGGCCCGGCTCGCCGGTGGATCCCGGCGAGGAGATCCGCCGCACGGCCGGGTTCATCGCGGCCGTGCGGGCGGCCTACCCGGACGTCGTGATCAGCGCCGACACCTACCGGCACGAGGTCGCCCGGGAGGCCTGCGCCGCGGGCGCCGACCTGATCAACGACAGCTGGGGCGGCTGGGACCCGAAGCTGGGCCGGGTGGCCGCCGAGTTCGGCGCGGGCCTGGTCTGCGCGCACGTGGGCCGGCAGCGGCCCAGGACCCGGCCGCTGCGGGTCGCCTACGCCGACGTCATGGCCGACGTGCTGGACCAGACGCTCACGCTCGCCGCCCGCGCGGTCGCCGACGGCGTGGATCCCGCGCGGATCGTAATCGACGCCGCGCACGACTTCGGCAAGAACACCTGGCACTCGCTGGAGATCACCCGGCGGCTGCCGGAGATGGCGGCCACTGGCTGGCCGGTGCTGGTTTCGGTGTCCAACAAGGACTTCATCGGCGAGACCCTGGACCTCCCGGCCGCCGATCGGGTGCCGGGCACGCTGGCCGCGACGGCCGTCTGCGCCTGGCTCGGGGCCCGGATCTTCCGCGCGCACGAGGTCCGGCCGACCCGACAGGTCCTGGACATGGTCGCGGCCATCCGCGGCGACATCCCGCCTGCCCGGGCGGTCCGGGGGCTGGCCTAGAGATGATCAGGGCTGACGCTGACAGCGAGGGGAGCGGAGCATGCGGGACGTGAGTTTCGGCGGGCGGGCGGTGCTGGTGTTCGGCGCGGCCGGCGCGCTCGGCGCCGGGGTGGCGGCGGCGTTCGCCGAGGCGGGGGCGTCGGTCACCGGGGTGGACCGCGTCGAGCCCCGGGGCGAGCGCCGACTGGCCGGGGTCGGGTACCGGAGCGCGGACGTCGGCGACGACGGCGACGTCCGCGCCCTGTTCGACGCCGGGCCGGCGCCGTGGGCGGTGCTGAACACCGTGGGCGGGTTCGCCAGCCGCCGGCCGCTCGCCGAGCTCGACCTGGCCGAGCTGACCGGCCAGATCGCGCTGAACCTGATCACCGCCGCGCTGATCACCAAGCACGCGCTGCGGGTCATGCAGCCCGCGGGCGAGGGCCGGATCGTGCACACGGCCAGCCGGGCCGGCGTCGTCACCGCGGGCTCAGGGTTCGCCTACTCGGTGAGCAAGGCCGGGGTGCTGCACCTGGTGTCGATGGCCGCGGACGAGGTGCGGGGCACCGGGATCACGGTGAACTGCGTGGTGCCCAGCATCATCGACACCCCGGTCAACCGGGCCGCGATGCCGGACGCCAACCATGCCGCCTGGCCCAAGATCCCCGACGTCGCGCGGACGTACGTGTACCTGGCCAGCCCGGCGTCCGGGCTCGTGAACGGCGCCGCCGTGCCGGTCTGACCCCGGTCAGCCCGGCGTCCGGGCTCGTGAACGGCGCCGCCATGTCGGTCTGACCCCCGGTCAGCCCGGGGCCGGGCCGGTCCGCGGCGCGGGCAGGCGGCCGGGGGCGGTGTCCCGCTCGACCGCCCGGACGATCTCGCGCAGGGCCTGGATCTCCGCGTCCAGGGCCTGGCGCCCGGCCGCGGTGACGGCGATCCAGGTGCGCGAGCGGCGCCCCTCGAACGTCTTCTCCACGGAGATGTATCCGGCGCTTTCCAGCACGCTCAGGTTGCGGGACAGGTTGCCGTCGGTCAGCGCCAGCGTGTCGCGCAAGAAGGCGAAGTCAGCCCGGCTGGCCCCGGCCAGCACGCTGAGGATGCCCAGGCGCGTGCGCTGGTGCACGGCGTTGTCGAGCCGCAGCGAGGGGTGGGTCATGACGCCTCCGGCCCGTACCGGAGCACCAGCCCGCCGGTGATCATCACCGCGCCGACGCCCAGCGGAACCGACCACGCCGGGGCCGGTGACAGCGCCAGCGCCGCGCCGACGGCGGCCAGGGCCACGGCGATCACCGCGACGGGCAGGCTCCGGGCGAACCGGCTCCAGGCCAGGTAGCCGATGGACACGGCGATCGTCCACACCAGCCCGCCGGGCAGGCGGGCGGCCACGCCGAGCCCGAGGCAGGCCAGCCAGCCGGCCGCGAAGCTGGCCATGCCGAGCACCGACAGCCGGCGCGCCGGTCCTTGCACACCCCGCCGGCGCGCCTGCCAGGAACTGCACCGGCCCACACCCGCGAAGGCGGCCGGGGCGGCGATGACCCACCAGGCCGTGGCGGCCAGCGCGCTCAGCGCGGACAGCGGCGCGTCCGCCACCGCGACCGCACCGAAGATGACCAGCGGCGGCCACAGCCCGGCCAGCCGCCGGCGGCCCGGCGTAGCCAGGCCCGCCTCCGTGAGCAGTTCCTCGGCCCGGACCGCGCCGACCACGCCGGAACTCGGTAGCTCTCCCATTGAAACCCCTTTACAAATGAAAGTGTAAGCCCTACCGTCGTCCCGTGCGTACCGTTCTCGGCACCAGCCTCCTCTCCGCGGCGATCGCCGCATTGCTCTGGATCATCATCTCGTTCGCGACCGGCGGCACCGCGCTGTTCTCACTCGGCGGCGGCGTCGGCGTCGGCATCGTGGTGTTTGTCATCGGCTACGGCTTCCGGCGGCTGGTCCTGGCCCGCGGCAAGCCCGCCCGCTAAGCCGGCGACCGCGCGGGGGCGTGGCCGGCCCGGCGCGGTCGCGGGCCGCCCCCACCAGGCGTGACCAGCGCGGGCCGCCCCCACCAGGCGCGACCGGCGCGGGCCGCCCCGGCCAGGCGTGACCAGCGCGTGCTGCTGACGTTTTCGTTAGCACGAGTGATAACCTGTGGTCTCCCCGTGGGGAACAGAGCAGGAGGACGCGCGAAGTGCCTGGCGACCCTAAGCTCGCTGTTGTCGAGGCCGTCCGCGCGGCGATCGTGCAGGGGGAGTACGCACCCAACCAGCGGCTGATCGAGACCGACCTGTGCGAGCGCTTCGGCACCTCCCGGTTCATCGCGCGGGCCGCCCTGCAGGAGCTGTCCGCGCGCGGCCTGGTGGAGTTCCAGCCCAACAAGGGCGCGCGGGTGCGCAACATCTCGGTGGACGAGGCCATCGAGATCACCGAGATCCGCCGGCTGCTCGAGGGCCACGCGGCGGCCCGGGCGGCCGAGCGCGTGACCGACACGCAGGCGGCCGGGCTGCGCGCCGTCATCACGGACATGCAGGCCGCGGTGGAGCGGTCCGAGCTGCTGCGCTACATCGACCTGAACACCCGGCTGCACGGCACGATCCGCGACATCTCCGCCCACCAGGTCTCGGCGCGGGTGCTGGCCCAGCTGCACGACCAGATGGTCCGCCACCACTTCATCCTCGCCCTGGGCGGCAACCGCCCGGCCGTCTCCCTGCCGCAGCACGAGGCGATCGTGCTGGCGATCACCGCCCGGGACCCGGCCGCCGCCGAACGGGCCATGCACGAGCACCTGCAGAGCGTGATCGAGGCTCTCCAGGATCTCGCCGTGGCCGGGGTCCCGGCGACCGTCACGCGCTGAGCGCGCGGCTCGGGGTGGACGTGGACGAGGAGTTCCTGCGGGCCCACCCGGTGACCGAGGGCCCGGCCTGGCATTAGCCGCCGAGGTCGCGCCCTGGCGCAGCGGGCGGACCGAGCGCGCGTACACCGACAGCCAGCCGCAGCCGGCCGGTGGTTCCAGCGGGCCCTGCCGCGCCCGCCGCCGGGCCAGCTCGTCCTCGCCGACCTCGAGGTCGATTGTGCGCGCCACCACGTCCAGGCTGATCATGTCACCGTCCCCGACGATGCGCCGCCCGGCCGCGGCGACCGCCTGCCACATCTTCGCGCTGCCCGCCAGCACCGGCGTGCTGCCCGGCAGCGCCATGCCGAGCGCCTCGGCCGCGATGTGCATGGAGTTCGCGGTGCCCATGCCCGCGCAGACGCCGGGCCCGGTGACCGCGCGCACGAGCTCATCTCGGCCAGCTCGGCGACGGTCATCGCCCCGGTGGCGACGTGCCCGGCGTAGCGGAAGATGTCCTCGAAGTCCACGGTCTCGCCCCGGTAGACCCCGGACGGCTGGTAGCCGCAGGCCACGATGATCGCCGGGATGTTCAGCCGGCCCGCCGCCATCAGGTGGGCCGGCGTGGTCTTGTCGCACGAGGACAGGCAGACCATGCCGTCCAGCAGCGCGCCCTCGACCGCGACCTCGATGTCGCTGGCGACCAGGTCCCGGCTGGGCAGGATGTACTGGCCGGCCTGGCCCGCGCTGGTGATCGCGTCGCTGGGCGCGGCCGTGCGCACCTCGAACGCGATCCCGCCGGCCTCGGCGACCGCCCGCTTCAGCGGCGCCACCATCCCGTCGAGATGGCTGAAGCAGCTGGCCAGCCCGGACGAGCTGTTGACGATCGCGATCTTGGGCCTCCCCATGTCCTCCGGGGTCAGGCCGAGCGCCGTCCACTGGGCCCGGCGCATGGCCCAGCGTGAGGTCCCGGGCTCGAAGTTGCTCCGCAGCGGACTCACCAGGTTCCCTCCCGTGCTGTGTTCGCCCCCGGGCCCGGCCGCCGTCAGGGCTCCCGGCCGAGGTACGCGCCGGCGCGTTCCAGGCTTTGCTGAAGGGCGGCAACCTCGACGGCGCCGCAGCGGACGCCCGCGGCCAGCGCCATCCCGGCCGCGGTGCCGCCCGCCTCGCCCATGGCGAAGCACGGCCCGGTGACCCGGGCCGCCGACTGCGCCCCGTGGGTCATCGACCCGGATGAACGTGAACGCGTCCAGCGCCTGCTGCCGGCCCTGCAGCTAGCAGCCGCGCGCCCGAGCCGGTCACCAGCTCGTCGGCGGCGATCTTGTAACTGGAGATGTCGAAGGCCTGGGCCAGGATGCCGTCGTTGATGGTCAGGTGCGGCCGGGACAGCCCGTCGAGCTTGGCCAGCCGGTCCAGCAGCTCGTCGGCCAGGCCGTGGATGACCTGCCGGTCCTCCCCGTGCACCCGGGCGTGCAGGCCGCAGAACGTGCTCAGGCCGCCGGCCGTGCCCGCGCCGCCGAGGAAGCCGTAGCGCTCGATCAGGATCACCGACCGCCCGGTGCGCGCGGCGGCGGTCGCGGCCATGATCCCGGCCGGGCCGCCGCCGGCCACCACCACGTCGAACTCCCCGTGAACGAGCGTGCGGCGGCGGGGCTCGGTGACGGCCGCCGGGCCGCGCACCGGATCCTGGCTCACTCGGTGTCCTGGCTCACTCGGCCGCCGGATGCTCGGCCGCGTCGGCCGGCAGCACCACGCGGTCCAGCGTGTACGGGGTCGCGCTGAGCGCGTCGGCCATGATCCCCTCGATCACCGGGAGCGGGACCAGGCAGTCCGCGCAGGCGTCCTCGCCCGCCTCGATCTGGATCAGCACCTTCTCCGGCCCGGTCACCGACCAGCGCAGCCGGTAGCCGTCGGCGGCCAGCATGTCGCGGAACCGCTGCAGCGCCTCGTCGAGCACGGCCGTGCCGCCGCCGGCCGCGCCGGGGGTCCCGGTGCCCTGACTCATGTCCTGCCCCTCTCACCTTCCACCTGGTCGTCTTTCACCCGGTCGCCTTCCACCTGGTCGTCTTTCACCCGGTCGTCTTTCACCCGGTCGTCTTCCACCCGGACCACCGCCGGGGCGCCGCCGCGCGGCCCGAACGTCTCGACGACCGCGGAGACGCCGGCGTTGTCGGCCCCGGCCACCACCACCAGCACGGCGCCGGGCGAGTTCAGCAGCCGGACCCGGTCCGGATGCTCGCTGGCCTGCGCCTGGTCCGCCGTCGCGTCCGGGTGGCCGGCCGGCAGCCGCCAGCGGGTCTGCCGCGCGATCGCGTCCTTGCCCACGGCCGCCAGCTCGGCGCGGCTGCGCACCGCGTGATCGTAGATGAACCGGCTCACCTCGGCCTTGCCCCAGCCGGCCCGGGCGAACAGGTGCGCGTGCTCGGGACCGAGCACCACCAGGGCGCTGACCGTCTCGTGGATGAGCGCACCGGTCCGCGAGATCGTGCCCGTGATGTCCAGCGCGAGCTGCTCGGGCACCGTGGTGTGCCGCGCCTCGATGTGCAGGCACGAGCGGATGATCATTGTGGTCACCGCGCTGTCGGACGGGTCCAGGCCGAAGTCGGCGTGCAGCGGCGGCCACGGGCTGTCTTCCTCGTTCTCCGCGATGCACGCGGTGTACTTGGCCGGGGTGCCCTGGGTGGCCTGGTCGAGCTGGTGCGGGCGCAGGCCGAAGGCGTTGATGGCGGTGAGCCGGATGGCCCGGCCGATCGTCGCGTTGGCCCGGAAGCCGGAGCCGAACACGTTCCCGGCCGCGTTCAGGCCGATCCGCTGGCGCACCGGGCCGTTCACGATCACCAGCGGCGCGGTCCCGGTCGTGCTCTGCCAGATCCCGCGGGTGGCGTACCCCTCCGCGCCCAGCGACGCCCAGGCGGCCAGCACGACCGGGAAGTACTCCGGCCGGCACCCGGCCAGCGCCGCGTTGATGGCCGCCAGCCGCACCGTGCACCGGCGGTTCAGGTGCGGCATGGCGAACACCACCTCATCCGGGTCGCGGCCGGTCGCGGCCAGGAACTCGGCGAGGTAGGACTCGGTGACCGGGACCACGGGCAGGCCGTCGGTCCAGTCCCGGTCCTGGTAGTACTCCATGGCGCGGCGGATCTCGGCGGGGTCGGCCAGCGGAGCGTCGTCGCTCATCGTGGCCTCCATTCGGGACTCGGCGCCTCGGGACTCGGCGTCTCAGGACTCGACGCCGAGGATCCGCAGCACGCCGGGCAGCACGTCCCGGGCCCGGGCGCCGATCTGCGCCTCGTCGAGGCTGGCCACCGGGTGGGGCACGGTCACGAACTCGTAGCCGCCGAACCCGTAGACCTTCGCCATGGCCCGCGCGGGCATGACGAAGCTGTCCGTGCAGATGCTCACCGCGGGCACCCCGGCCCGCTCGAGCAGGATCCCGTCGGCCAAACTGGCCGCGCTGCACGAGCCTCAATCACCGATGCCCGCCACCGCGAAGTCGCAGTTGTGCAGGATCTGCTGGATCAGGCTCTCCTCGACCGGCGTGCCGAAGTAGCTCTTGGTGTACAGGACCGCGGTCGCCACGCCGTGCCGCCGTCGCAGTTCCCGCGCGACGGCCGACAGCAGCGCGGCCGCGTTCGGCTTGGTGTTCTCCAGCAGGCCGACGGTCAGCCCGCGCAGGCTGCCCGGGCGGGGGGCGAGGGTGCTGTCGACGGGCCGGTCGTCGTCACCGGTCGGGTCGAGCAGCTTCTCGGGTCCCATGTCCCACCAGCTCCCAGGCGCCGTCATCGCGTCGTGCCGCGCTCAGTCAAACACGCGGCCCGCTCTGCTGACAAGATTGTGAACACTTGCCCGGTGCCGGCTGGATTTCGTCCCGGCCGCTCCGGCCCTGAGACATATACTCAACGTGTATCACTGCGCTGCCGCGGTCGGCGGTGGCAGGGTGACGGGAGTGCAGCGATGTCCGTGATCGGGGAAGCGGTAGCCGCGGCGGCGCGGCCCGGCGGCCCGGCGGCGCGGCCGGGGATCGGGCTGTACCTCTCCGAGCCGGCCCGGGGGCTGGCCGAGTTCGCCGGGCTGTGGGCGGCCACGCCCTGGCTGTCGTTCGCGCCGCGCGGCGACGGGCACGGCGTGCTCGTGCTGCCGGGGCTGCTGGCCGCGGACTCCAGCACCGCGGTGCTGCGCTGGTACCTGGGCCGGCTGGGCTACGACGTGCGCGGCTGGAACCTGGCCCGCAACCTCGGCCCCACCGACCGGGTGCTGGACGAACTGCCGCGCGCGCTGGCCGCGCACGCCGAGCGCACGGGCGGCCCGGTGTCGCTGATCGGCCAGAGTCTCGGCGGCATCTACGCCCGGGAGCTGGCCCGCCAGCAGCCCGGGCTGGTCCGGCAGGTGATCACGCTGGCCAGCCCGTTCGCGCTGCACAACACGCGGGACAGCCGGGCGCACGGCGCGTTCCAGCGCCACGCGCACCAGCACGCCGCCGCCGGGCGGGTGCCCACCCGCGAGCAGCGCGCCCGGCCCATCGCGGTCCCGTCGACGGCGGCGTTCTCCCGGTGGGACGGCATCGTGTCCTGGCAGTCCTGCATCGAGCCGGAGACCGACCGGCACGAGAATGTCGAGGTCCGCTGCGGCCACCTCGGATTCGCCGTCGACCCCGCGACGCTGTGGCTGACCGCCGACCGGCTGGCGCTGCCCGCCGGCCAGTGGCGCCCGTTCCGCCCGCCCCCCGTGCTGCGGCTGCTCTACCCCCGCCGCTGACCGGCCACCCCCAGGGAGCCCCCGATGCAGCAGCTCACCGGCCTGGACGCGTCCTTCCTCGCCCTGGAGACGGCGAACGCCACCGGCCACGTGGGCGGGGTGTGCGTCCTGGACCCGCGGGAGGCGCCCGAGCCACTGACGCTGGCCCGGCTGACCGAGGTGCTGGGGGAGCGGCTGCCGCTGGTCCCGGTGCTGCGCCGCAAGCTGCATAACGTGCCGCTCGGCCTCGACCAGCCGTACTGGGTCGACGACCCCGACTTCGACATCGAGTACCACATCCGCGAGCTCGCGCTGCCCAGCCCCGGCTCGGACGCCCAGCTCACCGAGCAGGTCGCCCGGCTGCACGCCCGCCCGCTGGACCGCAGCCGCCCGCTGTGGGAGATCTACCTGATCACCGGGCTGGCCGGCGGCCGCGCCGCCGTCTACACGAAGATCCACCACGCCGCGATCGACGGCGCGTCCGGCGCCGAGCTGCTGACCGTGCTGCTGGACCTCAGCCCGGGCGGGCGCGAGCTTCCGGCCAGCCCGCCGTTCCGCCCGGGCCGGCCGCCCGGCCCGGTGACGCTGGCCGCGGTCGCCGCCGCGCGGCTGGCGTGGCGGCCGGTGCAGACCGTGCGCCTCACCAACCAGATGGTCCGCGTGCTGCCCACGCTGGCCCCGGCGGTCGGCACGTTCCTGGGCGGCATGCTCGGCCTGAACCACGGCGACGGCGCGGTCATCCCGACCGCGGCCGGCCGGGCCCCGGCCACGCCGTTCAACCGGCCGATCACCCAGCACCGGCGGGTCGCGTTCCGCAGCGTGGACCTCGGCCGGGTCAAGGAGGTGAAGAACGCGTTCGGGGTCTCGGTCAACGACGTGGTGATGGCGATGTGCGCGGGGGCGCTGCGCCGCTGGCTCACCGAGCACGAGGCGCTGCCGGAGACGCCGCTGGTCGCGATGATCCCGGTCTCGGTGCGCGACCCGGCCAGCCAGGGCGCGCTGGGCAACAAGGTGTCCGCGATGCTGGCCGTGCTGCCCACCAACGTCGGCGAGCCCGAGCGGCGGCTGGAGATCGTGCACGCCGCCACGAAGATCGCGAAGGCGCAGCAGGCGGCGGTCCCGCAGGGTCTCGTCGATCAGATCAGCGACTTCGCCCCGCCCGCGCTGACCGCGCGCGCGGCCCGGGTCGTGTTCGCCACCGGGCTGCTGCACCGGCTGCCGCCGTTCAACCTGTGCGTGTCCAACGTGCCCGGCCCGAACGTGCCGGTCTACCTGTGCGGGGCCAAGCTGCTCGCCCACTACCCGGTGTCGGTGATCACCGACGGCCAGGGCCTGAACATCACGCTGGTGGGCTACCTCGGCCAGCTCCACTTCGGGCTGGTCTGCTGCCGCGAGCTGGTCCCCGACATCGACGCCCTGGCCGGCTACCTGGTCGACGAGCTCGACCTGCTGGCCAAGGCGGCCAAGGCGTCTGGGCCGGCCGCGTCGTCTGGGCCGGCCGCGTGGTCTGGGCCGGCCGCCTCGTCTGGGCCGGCCGGGCCTACCAGGCCGGCCGGGCCGCGCCCGGCGGGTTAGCCGGGCGTGCCGCCGCCACGCGGGCCGGGCACCGGTCACGACGACACCAGGGTGATCGTGCCCGAGGGGACCGCGCCGCCCGCGGCGGTGCCGCCCGCGATCTTCGCGGCCGCGGCCGACGCGTACCTGTCCGGGCAGCGGCTGGACATGGTGTCGCTGGCCCGGCGGGCCCGGGTCGGCCGGGCCACCCTCTACCGGCGGGCCGGGAACCGGGACCAGCTGCTCGACGCGGTCATCTGGTGGCGGGCGCGGCGGCTGCTGGCCCGGCAGGCCGAGGCCACCGCGGGCCTGGCCGGCGCGGAGCGGATCGCCGCGATGATCGGCCGGGTGCTGCGCGCGGTGGAGCGGGACCGGCCGCTGCACGCGCTGATCGGGTCCGATCCCGAGACGGCGCTGCGCATCCTCACCGGCGCGGGCAGCCAGGTGCAGCGGGGCATCTCGGGGGCGCTGGAGAACCTCATCGACCTCGAGCGCGCCCGCGGCGCGTTCGCGACCGACCTGGACACCCCGACGCTGGCCTACGCGATCGTGCGGATCGGCGAGGGGTTCCTGTACGCCGACGTGATCGCCGACCGCCCGCCCGACGTCGGCCGCGCCATCCGGGTCATCGTGGCGCTGCTGCGCGGCCTGGACGCGGCGCACCGCCCCGGCTGATCTCGGCCCGGCCGGGCGGGCGGGCGAGGCTCAGCAGTGGCCGATGGTGGCGGCTTCCTGGGACCAGTAGCTGGGCATGGCCCCGTACGGGTTGCCCGACCCCGACAGGTCGGTCACGAACAGGAAGCCGGCCCGGCTGCGCGACCGGGACAGGTTGACCGCGCTGACCAGGTCGGACTGGGGAGTCTCGTAGATCACGTTGGCGAAGTGGGACGGGGAGTACTGGCTGACCCAGCCGGGCACCTGGTCGGCGACGTAGGAGGCGTACGAGCCCTCGAACACCATCACCGTGTTTGCCACCGACATGAAGCTCTGGTCCGGGTAGGCCCCGACGTTCAGCCAGATCACCGCGCCGGGAATGTCCCCGCGGATGTAGCTCGCGAGCTGCTGGTAGTAGGGCAGCGCGCCGGATGTGCCCTCGGTGAGGTCCAGGAAGATGCCGTTGACGCCGTACCACGCCTTGTAGTCGCGCACTTCGGCCTCGACCGACGAGATCGAGCGCGCGCCGTACTCGGTCGACGAGTAGCCCAGCACGGTGATGCCCGCGGCCTGCGCCTGCCGGACCAGGGTCTGGAAGTGCGAGAGCGGCGAGGTGCCGACGCCGTTGTCGACGTTCAGCAGCATGACGCCGGGGGCGGGCCTGGTGCCGATGGCCTGCGCCCAGTCGCTGCTCGCGTAGAAGTAGGCGGGGACGAAGGTGTCCTGGCAGCCGGCCGCCACCACCGGGCCAGTCGGCTTCGGCGCGGACGGCGGCGGGGCCGCCTGGGCCGACGGTGACGCGGCGGCCGCCGCCTTGTGCCTGCGATGGCGCTTCGGCGTGGCCGACGGCGACGGGGTGGCCGGCCGCGACGGGGTGGCCGCCGCCGACGCGGCCCGGGACGCCCGGCCGACCGCGTCCGGCTTGGCCGCGGCGGTGCCGCAGGCGGCGGCCGTCACCGCGGTCAGCAGCACGATCGCGCTCACCCGCAGGCGAATCCGGCGCTGCGCTCGCTTGGCCCCCCGGTCCCCGCTCTGGCGTGACGTAACAACGTCCACCGGCGCATCATGGCCCATTCCGGCCGGTTATGGGAACGGATTGGCGGATAAAGATCCGTAACGCTACGCCTCGGGCCCAGCCGGGCCCACAGCCGGGCCTGCCGGATCGCGGCCATATACAGCTCGTCGGCGAGCCGGCCGTCGACCACGAGGCATTCGGCGTGCCGGCCCTCGACGCGGAAGCCCGCCCGGGGGACCGGGGTCCGCCCGGCCGGCCCGGTTGACCGGCCGGCGGCGGGTTGCCCGCCGGCGCACGGCTTCTTTGTCGGCGTGATCTTTGTTTCAATGGGCTCGTCGGTACTTTTCCGGCAACGCGAAGCCGCGGGAGAACGGCATGGACCGCCTGACCCAGAGCGTGGTTCCTTCCTTAGCTGATGCGGCCGGGACCGGCCCGCTCACCTGGCTCTGGGTCCTCATCGGTGCCGTCGTGGTCCTCGGCGTGGTCGCCCTGCTGCTGACCCGGCGCTACTCCGGGCGCTACGTCGGGCGCGGCACCGTGGTCATCGGCGGCTGGCTCTCCGAGGCCATCAAGGCCAGTGACCGGGGGGCGGCCCTGCACGCGGCGGTCGTCGCCGCCGGGCAACCGCAGGCGCGGGCCGCCGCGGACAGCGGCGCCCGCTGGTCCGATATCCGGCGCCGCGCCCAGGACCTCGAGCAGGAACTCGTGTCGCTGCGCCGGGTCGCCCCGGAAGCGGACGACCGGGCCCGGGTCACCGACGCGCTGACGTCGCTCCAGTCCCTTCGCTACGTGCTGGAGGACGAGCGGGCCGGCGACGCGGGCCAGGCCCCGGTCATCCAGGCCCGGCTGGCCGCGTTCGAGGAATCGCTGCGCAGGCTCCGCTCGCCCGAGCACCACCTGTGGTGAGCGGCGCCGTTTAAGTCCGCCTAAGCCCGGTCACCGTCCGGCCGCCGGGTGCGCGCGGCACCGGGATGCGGGCCGGAGTGGGCCGGCCCGCGGCCGGGGTGAGCCGGGCGGTGCGGCTGCGGCCCGGTGTGCTCGCGCTCGGCCTTGCGCCGGACCGGGGCCTTGGCCTCCGAGCCGGGCAGGGTCAGCGGCGGGTGCTCGATCGCGGGCATCACCGAGGTCAGCGCCGCGCTGGCCTGCGCCGTGGCCTGGCGTTGCTCCTGCTGCCGGTCGGCTCTCGCGGTCGCGGCGTCGAGCCGGTCGCTCATCGTGCGCAATCGGCGGACCCGGGCCCGGGCCTTGAGGGCGCGATCCACCCCGTACAGCACGAGCGCCGCGATCACCAGGGCAACGACGAGCACCACGGTCACAATCCCGTCCCTTCGCTGTGGCGTCTTCCCTCGACCCCAGGCTATGCGAGCCGGGACCCGCCCGCCTGGACGTGACCCGCCCGGGGATGGGACGGTGCGTGTCATGCGTCACATCGTCTGCCACGAGTTCGGGCCGCCGGACCGGCTGCGGCTGGAGCAGGCGCCCGACCCGGAGCCGGGTCCCGGCGAGGCCCTCGTGGCCGTGCGGGCCGCGGGCGTCAGCTTCGTCGACGGGCTGATCGTCGCCGGCCGGTACCAGATGAAGCCGCCGCTGCCGTTCACCCCGGGCCTGGCGGTGGCGGGCGAGGTGATCGCCGCCGGCGAGGGGGTGGCCGGCCCGGCGCCCGGGAGCCGGGTCGTGGGCAGCTCGTTCGGCCTGGGCGGGTACGCCAGCCACCGGGCGCTGCCCGCCGAGGCGCTGGTGCCGCTGCCGGATTCGGTGAGCTTCGCGGTGGCGGCGACGGCCGTGGAGAGCTACGCGACGATGCTGTTCGCGCTGACCCGGCGGGCCGAGCTGCGGCCGGGCGAGTGGGTGCTGGTGCTCGGGGCCGGCGGCGGGATCGGGCTGGCCGCGGTGGACGTGGCCCGCTCGCTCGGGGCCCGGGTGATCGCCGCCGCGTCCACCGAGGCCAAGCGGGCGGCGGCGCTGGCCGCGGGGGCGCAGGCCGCCGTCGACTACCGGGCCGAGGACCTGCGGGCGCGGGTGCGGGAGCTCACCGGCGCGGGCGCCGACCTGGTCATCGACCCGGTCGGCGACCCGTTCGCCGAGCCCGCGCTGCGCAGCCTGCGCGGCTTCGGCCGGTACCTGGTGATCGGATTCGCGGGCGGCAGCATCCCGCGGCTGCCGCTCAACCGGGTGCTGCTGGACAACCGCGCGGTGATCGGGGTCGACTGGGGCGCCTGGTCCCGCGGCGACCCGGCGGGCAACCGGGCGCTGGTAGCCGACGTGCTCGGGCGCGTGGCGGCCGGGGTCCTGCACCCCGTTGCCCCCGCCACCTACCCGCTGGAACGCGCCGCCGAGGCCCTGGCCGAGCTGGCCGCGCGGCGGGTGACCGGCAAGCTGGCCCTGCTGCCGTGAGCACGGATCCCGCGTCATTGATACTGGTCGTGTGCGGCAGGTGCTGTGCCCGGTGCTGGTGGGGCGGGACGCGGAGACCGCCCGCCTGCAGGCTGCCCTGAGCGCGGCGGGGGCCGGCCGCGGCGGCACGGTGCTGGTGACCGGTGAGGCCGGGATCGGGAAGTCGCGGCTGATCCGGGAGACCGCTCATGCGGCCCGCGGGCGGGACCTGGTGGTCATGGCCGGCCGGGCGGTGGCCGGGGGCGTCCCGGCGCCGTTCCGGCCGTTCGCCGAGGCGCTGGCCCCGGCTGGCCGGGCGAACCGCCTGCCTGACCACAAGGAGCTGGATGCCTTCCGGCCCGCGCTGGCGCGGCTGGTTCCCCAGTGGCGGCAGCGGCAGGGGCCAGGTGATGACTCGCTGGTGTTCCTGGGCGAGGCGGTGCTGCAGCTGCTGCGCGTGCTGTCCCCCGGCACCGGGTGCCTGCTGGTGCTGGAGGACCTGCACTGGGCTGACCGGGAGACGCTGGCCCTGCTGGAATACCTGGCCGACAACCTGTCCGGGGAGCGGGTGCTGTGCGTGGGCACCCTGCGGGACGAGGCAGGCGGCGAGGCGGTGGACCTCGCCGGCGCCCTGGAGGCGCGTGGTTCGGCGGCCGTGCTCCCGCTCGGGCGGCTGGATCGGGCGGCGGCGGCCCGGATGGCGCTGGCGTGCGTGGGCGCTGCTGAGCTGCCGGGTCCGGTCCAGTCCCTGGTGGCGGAGCGGGCGGAGGGCCTGCCGTTCCTGGTCGAGGAGATCCTGGCGGGCTTGATCGGTGACGGGTCGCTGACCGAGCAGGACGGCCGCTGGCGCGCCGGTGACCTCGCCGGGGCGAGAGTCCCGGCTACGTTCGCCGACGCGGTGGCGCGGCGGCTCGGCGGGCTGGATGCGGACGCCCGCCGGGTCATCTGCGCGGCCGCGGTGCTGGGCCGCCGGTTCGACTGGGCGCTGCTGGGCCCGGTCACCGCCCTGCCCGGTGCCGCCGTGGTGGCCGCGTTGCGGCGGGGGCTGGGCCTCCAGCTGATCGCCACCGAGGGGGACAATTTCCGGTTCCGGCATGCGCTGACTCATGAGGCGGTGCTGGCCGGGCTGCTCCCGCCGGAGCGGGCCCTGCTGGCCGGCCAGGCTCTGGCCGCCGTGCAGGCCGCACATCCCGGCCTGCCGGGAACGTGGTGCGTGCTGGCCGCCGAGCTGGCCGAGGGCGCGGGCAACCCGGCGCGCGCGGCGGCGCTGCTGCTGGAGGCCGGGCGGCGTGATCTGGCCGTGGGCGCGCTGGCCAGCGCCGAGCACACGCTGCTGCGGGCCCGGGCGCTGATCGGCCCGGATGATGCCGGGCTGCGCACGCCGGTCGATCAGGCGCTGACCGAGGTGCTCGCGCTGTCCGGGCAGGTCGACCAGGCGATCGAGATGGGCAACACGCTGCTGGCCCGGCTGGGAGACCAGACGGGGTCGGCCCGGGCGGGGATGCTGCACCTGGAGATAGCGCGGGCGGCGATCGCGGGCGCACGGTGGGCCGAGGCCGAGGCGAGCATCGCCGTCGCCCGCGGATCCGCGGGCGACGCTGCCGCACTGGTAGATGCCTGCGCGGCGCAGGTCGCGGTCGGCCAGGGACGGCTGAGCGAGGCGGATGAGCTGGCGCGGGCCGCGCTGGCCGCGGCCGAGAGCGGCGGCCTGCCGGAGGTGGCGTGCGAGGCGCTGGAGGTGATCGGCCGGGTCGCGCGGCAGCGTGACCTGGACGCAGCCGAGCAGGCGTTCTCCCGGGCGGCGACCGTGGCCACCGCGAACGGGCTGCAGCTGTGGCGGCTGCGGGCCCTGCACGAACTGGGCACGATCGACCAGTTGCGCACCGAGAGCGTGGACCGGCTGCAGCAGGCGCGGGAGCTGGCGGTGACTCGTGGCGCGCTGGCGCTGACCGCGACGCTGGATCTGCAGATCGCCGCCGGGCTGAATAAGCAGTTCCGGGCGGCCGAGGCTCTGGAAGCCGCCCGGCGGTGCGAGCAAGCGTCGCGCCGGTTCCGGCTGGCCACGCTGCCCATGGCGCTGATCCTGCAGGCCACCGCGCATGCGATCCGCGGCGAACGGCAGGATATGGAGGCCAGCATCGCCGAGGCAATCTCCCTCGCCCCCGAGGACCCGGATGTGCGGGGCTGCTCGTGGGGGCATTGCCGGGCTACGTTCTGTCTGCTCGCTGAGGAGTTTGACGAGGCGCACGCGCACATGGAGATCGGGGCCGGGCTGCTGCTGGGCTCCCCGGCGACGATCGCGCCGCCGTTCCTCGGGCTGTGGCCGCTGCTGGGCGCGCTGCTGGACCGCAACGCGGAGGAGGCCGCGGCCCGGGTCCGGGCCGCGCATGGCACCCGGCATCTGGTGGTCGGTTCCCTGCTGGGGTACGCCGATGCCATCCTGGCTGGCCGGCAGGGCCCTTGTGACCAGGCTGAGGCAGCGTTCGCGGCGGCGGACGCCCAGATGGGGCCGCTGGTTGCCTGGTACCGGCACTTCGCCCGCCGGACCTGCGCGCAGGCCGCCCTGGCCGATGGCTGGGGTGATCCGGTTGGCTGGCTGCGGGAAGCCGCCGCTTACTTCGCGGCGCGCGGTGATGACCGGCTTGCGGCGGCCTGCCGGGGGCTGCTGCGCCGGGCCGGGGCGCCGGTCCCGCGGTCGCGGGCCGGAAGCGCGCCGTTGCCGGGCCGTTTGCAGGCGCTGGGGGTGACCGAACGGGAGGCCGACGTGCTGCGGCTGGCCGCCCGGGGGCTCGGCAACCGGGAGATCGCTGAGGCGATGTACTTGTCGCCGCGCACCGTCGAGAAGCATGTGGCCAGCCTGCTGGCTAAGACCGGGCTGCGCCGCTCCCAGCTGGCCGGTTATGCCGCCCGGCTGGGCTGACTGGGTATTCCGCCGGGTTAGCTGGGTATCCGCCGGGCCGCGGATGGGTGTGCCTACCGATGTGACCGCCAGCGGCCGCGTGCCACGATGCGAGGAAGCGGGCCGGCGGGCTCCGGCCTCGCATGTGGGGAGATCTTCATGGCCGCCATCGATGAGGCACGTCGGGGCGACGTCCCGGGTCAGTTCGCCGCCGGAGCCGCGACCGCGGACGCCGCCGGGGTGCTGGCCCGGCCCGGCGCCCGGCTGGCCTACCAGGCGGCCGGCGCCGGGCCCGCCGTCGTGCTCGTCCACGGTTTCGGGCTCGACATGCGCATGTGGGACCCGCAGGTAAGCCATCTGGGCGCACGGCGGCGGGTGGTGCGCTACGACTGCCGCGGGTTCGGCGCCTCCGGGCCGTTCGACCCCGCCGTTGGCTACACGCACGCCGGTGACCTGCTCGCACTGCTGGACCACCTCGGCATCGCCCGCGCGGTGCTGGCCGGGCTGTCGTTCGGCGGCCGGGTGGTCATGCAGGCCGCGCTGGCGGCCCCGGAACGAGTCGTCGGCCTGGTCCTCCTGGATGCGGTGCTGGACGGCGTCCCCTGGGACCCGCTGGCCGCCGAGGCGCTGGAGGAGACCGCCCGCCAGGCGCGGGCGAGCGGGCTGCTGGCCGGGCGGGAAGCCTGGCTGGCGCACCCGCTGTTCGCCGCCGCCCGGCAGCAGCCGGCGGTGGCCAGCGCCCTGGCCGCCATGGTCGCCGGCTACCCCGGGCAGCACTGGACCGGCCACGACCCGCACCAGCAAACCGGGCGGCGGCCCGTCGACGCTCTCGAGGAACTGGCCATTCCGGTCCTGGTGGCCGTGGGCGAGCACGACGTGCCCGGCTTCCGGGAGATGTCCGCCGTGCTCGCGCGCCGCATCCCGGGCGCGCGGTACCACGTCGTCGCCGACGCGGGCCACATGATCAACATGGAGCAGCCGGCCGTGGTCAACGAGCTGCTGGACCGGTTCCTGGACCAGCTGCCGCCAGCCCCGGCCGCTCAGCCGGCGGCCGCGCGGTCTCGCCGGTAGCGGCGCGCGCTGCGCCTGGCGGCGAACCGCATGATGACTGGCGGGGGTTCCAGGCCGAGCTGGCGCAGCATGCCGGGGGCGTCTTCCTGATGCCACACCTCGGTGAGCTTGCCGCCATCGACGCGGAAGATCTCCTGCCCGGTCATGGTCACTGGCCGCCCGGTGGGCGGGAGCCCGAACAGATCGAACGTGCCGGTGTTGGTACCGATCATGGTCCAGCGGCCGGCCACGAACTGGCCGTCGCAGATCACGACGTCGGGGGTGAGGCGCAGATCGGGAAATGCCCGCCGGACCATGGCGACCGCCCAGTTGTGGCCCGCGAGCCCGGAGGGCTGGTCGGGATAGGGATTGTGGTCGATCAGATCGTCCGCGATCAGCTCGCGAGCGACATCGGTGCGGCCCTGCCCCCAGACCTCGGACAGCCAGCGCCGGTACATCGACTCCAGCTCGGATGCGTCCATGGCTGCACGATACTCTCAATGAGAGTATCGTCAAGCGGGTGCCCGCCGCCCTGACCACGACCTCCTACGCCGTGCTCGCGTTGCTGGCCCTGCGGCCCTGGACTACCTACCAGCTGGCCAAGCAGATGGAGCGCAGCCTGGGGTGGATCTGGCCCCGGGCGGTGTCGCGGCTCTACGAGGAACCCAAGAAGCTCGTGGCCGCCGGGCTGGCCGCCAGCCGTCCTGCGGCGACCGGCAGGCGGCGCAGCACCCTCTACAGCATCACCCCGGCAGGCCGCCGGGCGCTGGCCGCCTGGCTGGCCGAGCCGGGCGCCGGGCCGGTGCTGGAGTGCGAGGCGCTGGTGAAGATCGCCTATGCCGACCAGGGAACCCGCGACGGCCTGCTAGCCAACCTCACCGCGTTGATCGACGACACCACCGCCAAGCTCCGCTTCGGCGAGATGATCGCCCGGCACTACCTCGACGGCCTCGGCCCGTTCACCGAACGGCTGCCGTTCAGCGGCCTGATGTGGCGGTTCCTGTGGGACTACCACCAGGCCGTGCTGCGGTGGGCCCGCTGGGCCCGCGCCGAGGTCCAGGCGTGGCCAGCCGACCTGTCCCAGCTCGACGTGACCGAGGAATTCGCCCGGATCGTGTCCACCGCCCGGCACACCCCTCAGGACCAGCCGATGAGGCCAGACTCGAACCAAACCGGCCGGTCACCTGACTCAGGCCGTCAGCTGTCGTAGTTGAGCATCCCGAGCGGGGTGGGCGCCGCGTACTCGATGCTCAGCCCGAGCCGGCCGCCGGGAAGCCTGACCGTCTCGGCGCGCGTCGGGACGTAGGCGGGCTCCTGCTGGTACAGGAAGGTGATCGTCCGCCGCAGCCCGGCCGGGCCGAGCGGGCGGCCCGCGCGCGACTCGACCGTGACCTGGGCCGAGCGCAGCAGCCCGCCGGCGCCCGCGCCCGGCCCGGAATCGCCGAACGCCAGGATCGACACCCGGCTGACGGTGGTCATGTACGAGACGATGATCAGCAGCCGGGCGTCGACCCGGTAGGCCAGCATCTGCCGCCGGGCCGCGGACGAGACCGTGAGCGCGGGGCTGCGCAGCAGCTCGGTGGTGACCAGCGTCCGGCCCGCCAGGTCGGTGCTCAGCTGCGACCGGTAGGCCGCCGCCCCGTCCGGCGCCACCACCCGGACCTCCACCTGCGCCCGGCCCGAGCCGAAGCTGGCCAGGACCGCCGGGGCGTAGCGGGAGCTGAAGCCGGCGCCGAGGCTGGCCCGCAAGGCCG
This sequence comes from uncultured Actinomycetota bacterium, assembly GCA_963749145.1. Taxonomy (GTDB): domain Bacteria; phylum Actinomycetota; class Actinomycetes; order Streptosporangiales; family Streptosporangiaceae; genus JASHPR01. Next base: position 540,854 of record CAVVLN010000002.1, read on the forward strand.
CGGTCATCACGATCACCTGCGAATCCAGCGGGCCGGGCCCGCCGGGCTGCAGCGTGAGCAGGCTGGTGCCGGGGAACCCGGCCGCGGCCAGGGTCCCGCACGTCGCCGGGTCGCAGGACACCACGTCGGACCGGCTCACCTGAGCCGCCACCCAGGCGGCCGCCTCGCTACGCGGCGTGGCCGGGACCGGCCGGGCCGGGGACTGGCGCTGGCCGCCCAGGACGTGGGACACCGCCACCGCCCCGGCGATCAGCGCGGCCACCAGGACCGCGGAGGCGGCGGGCGCGAACCAGCCGCGGCGCACCGGCGCTCCACTTCTCTCACCGCCACCGTGGGCGAGAGAAGAGGAGCGCCGGCGGCCTGCGGACAGGCGCAGCGGCGGTACCGCATCGGGCGGGACCTGGCTGGCCTTGGCCTGGATGGCCCGGCGGAGCTTGTCTTCGAGCGGTGTCATGCTGTCTCCCTCAGGTCCCGCCCGAGCGCGTCGAGCGCCCGGAACACGGTGGACCTGACGGTGCTGGGCCGGATGCCCATCACCCGTGCGATCTGCTCGTCGGGAAGATCTAGGTAGAAGCGCAGCACGAGCGCCTCGCGCTGCCGGTACGGCAGCCGTCCGAGCGCGCGGATCACTTCCTCGCGCTGCTCGCCCCGCAGCACCTCGGCTTCGGCGGACGCGACGGGCACCGGCTCGGCCGCCAGCACCCGGCGCCGTACCGCCCGGCGGCGCAGCGCCGATCGGCAGCCGTTCAGCACCGCGGTCCGGACGTAGAAGATCGCGTGGTCGGCGTCCTTCAGGCGGTCCCAGCGCCGGTACAGGCCGTAGAAGGCCTCTTGCACCACGTCCTCGGCTCCCGGGCGATCGTCGAGCATGACGTAAGCCAACCGGATCAGGCTGAGCGCGTTCGCCTGGTACAGCGCCGTGACGGCATCCTCGGCGCTCTCCTGGGCATGGGATCTCGCCCCGGCCGCCCCAGGAATCTTCACAGCGACTCCGGCACCGACGTCATAAACGTCCACGATCTGGAAGACGCGCGGCGCGCCACCCTGCTGCTCCGGGGCGGAAGATTTTCGTCATCCGGCCACGGCGGCGCGGGTGGCGCCCGCGTCGAGGCCTGCCATGCCATGATGAACCACAATCGGGACGCTGGCCACTGCCTCGTGCACATACTCGGTGACATTACGCTTCCGCTGCCCCGCGGCGGTATCCGCAGCGCGACAGCGAGGCGGCTCCCTTCTCAGCGGCCAAAAGGATTCCGGGTCCGTAACCATTCCTTTCCACCCTGTTCAGTGACGCCGCGTTTGCGCTGGTCCCGGCGCGGCGAGAACGACAGCCATGACCGGCCGAGCAATCACGGAATTGACCAATAGGCGCGCGCCAGCCGTGGCCGCCCCTCGCCGCTCTCGTCACCGCGGCCGCGCCGGGCGCGGCCGGCCCCGCGGGCTGCGGCGTGTTCGCCGCCCCGCCCGCGCGGCCGGGCCGGCCATCGTGCGCCACCGGGCGGCCGCCGGCGCGCTGCGCCCCGTCGTGGAGGCCGGTCCCGGCACCAATTACATCGTCACGACCGCGCAACTCCAGCAATTGGCGCGGCTGATAGGGCCGCATCGCAAACTGGTGCTCATTAACACCTATGCGCCCGATGGATGGAGCGAACAGGTCAGCGCAACCGACGCGGCCTTTATCCGCCAGCACCCGGATATCGTGCTCGGGGACTGGTACGACGCGATCAAGAACCGGCTCTCCCTGCTCTGGCCGGCCGCGCAGAACGTGGTCGCCGTCCGGCGTGAGATCAGACCCTGTCACGCCCCGGAGCGCGGTGATCAGGTCGCGATGTCGGGATAGGGGACGCTCCAGTGGCTCAGCCGGGCCGCGAACTCGCGCTGGAAGGCCAGCGGCTCCTGGTAGTCGCGCTCGAACAGCGCGATGAACAAGGTCAGCAACAGGAAGTTGTGCGCCCCGAGCTCGAACAGCGCGACGTAGTCGTGGCGGCTCAGCGCGTCGCGCTCGGCATCGGTGAAACTCAGCCAGGTGCTGCGCTCGGCGCTGGGGCAGTTCAGGATCACGTTCGCCCGCTCGGCCTCCCACCAGGCCACCGTGCCGGCCGGGTCCTCGCGGTAGCGCTCGACCAGGTCCGGGTCGCGGTCGGTGGTGTACAGGAACTTGTTGACCAGGTACCTGCTCACGGCGCGGCCTTCCTGCTCTCCCCGCCCGCCCGACCCTCGGCCCCGCCCGCCCGACCCTCGGCCCCGCCCGCCCGACCCTCGGTCCCGCCCGCCCGACCCTCGGCCCCGCCCGCCCGACCCTCGGTCCCCGCCCGCCCGACCCTCGGCCCCGCCCGCCCCACCCTCGGGGTACCAGGTGAAGTAGGCCTCCATGGTGTGGAACAGGTCCAGCGAGTCCACGTAGTCCGCCTTGGCGTTGTCCCCGGCCACGCCCATCATCAGCATGAAGTCCATGAAGCCGTGGGTGGCGTTGCCGGGCTGCCACAGGCTGTCCAGGCTGACCTCGGCCAGCGCCGCGTCCAGGTCGGACGAGGCGATCCAGGCCACCGCCTTGCGGTCGAACTCCGGGTCCGGGCCGTGCGGCCCGAACTGACGCGGCCCGCCCAGCTCCAGCGACAGGTGCCCGGTGCCGATGATCGCCACCCGCTGGTCGCTGGGCCAGCTCTCGACCAGCGCCCTGATCGCCCGGCCCAGCTCGACGAACCGGTTCGGCTGCGGCATCGGCGGGGCGAAGATGTTGGTGTACACCGGCACGATCGGCAAGTCCGCCTGCGGCCGCAGCGTGATGATCGGGCAGGTGATGCTGTGGTCCACCCGCAGCTCGTTGCTGAACGCGAGGTCGAAGCCCGCGTCGATGCCGCCGCGCAGCAGGTGCGCCGACAGGTCCTCGTGGCCGCGCAGCTGCATCCGCGGCAGCCCGAACTCGCGCTCCTCGTTGTAGTAGTTCGCGTCATAGAACGGCGCCTTGCCGACCAGGAACTGCGGCATGTTGTCCAGCCACAGCTGGTGGAAATGATCGCTGCCGACCATCACGAGCACGTCGGGGCGGGCCTGGGTGAGGGTCTCCCGGAACGCCTCGACCTTGGCTTGCCACTCGTCGGCGAACGGCGGCCGGTCTTCCCCGGTGGCCGTGCTCGCCCGGAGGTAGAACGGGTGATGGGTGGACGCGATGATCGCGGCGATGGTAGCCATGGGCGGCGACGCATTCTCCTGTCCGGGGACCGGACGCTTGTCCGACGGTGTGCAGTTTGAGCGATGGCCAGGGCGGTGTCAAGAAGTGGCCTGGGCCACGGTGATCTGCGGGGCCGACTGGCAGGCCGCCCAGTCGGCGCTGATCGCCCCGGCCGTCTGCAGCAGCATAGGCAGGTACTCGCCGGTGAGTACCTCGACCGGGGTCTCCGCGGCGTGCACGGTGACGTTCATCGCCGCGACGACCCGCCCGTCACCGTCGCGCAGCGGCGCCGCCACCGAGCGGATCCCCGGCGCGAGCTGCTCGTCGGTCAGCGACCAGCCGCGCGCCCGCACCTCGCGCAGGGCCGCGGCCCGCTCGGCCGCGTCGGGATGCCAGCGGGGGGTGATCCCGGACCGGCTCGGCTCGGCCAGCACCCGCTCGGCCTCCTCGGCCGGCAGCGCCGCCAGCATGACCTTGCCCAGTGAGGTCGGCATGGCCGGGAACCGGGTGCCGATCGTCACCGCGAGCGCGATGATCTTGGGAACCGCGACCCGGGCCACGTAGACGATGTCGGAGCCGTCGAGCTGCGCGATCGACGAGGACTCGTGGGTGCGCGCGACCAGCCGTTCCATGTGCGGCCTGGCCACCTCCCACAGGTTGTGGGACAGCACGTAGTTCATGCCCAGCTCGAGCACTCGCGGGGTCAGCTCGAAACCACGGTCGGCGGCCCGGACGTAGCCCAGCTCCTCGAGGGTGAGCAGGATGCGGCGGGCCGTGGGCCGGGCCAGCCCGGCCGCTCCCGCCACGGCCGCCAGCGACATGACCGGCTGACGGGGCTGGAAGGCCCGGATCACGTCGAGGCCGCGCGCCAGCGCTTCAATGAAGTCCGGGCTGGTGTCACGCCGTGCCATGGGTCCTCTCCTGCTGCTGCTCGGGCCGGGCCGCGGCCACCCCCCGGCGGCGCGCCCGGCGGACGTGCCACGATGACTGTAGCGTGATCCGGCCGGGTTGTCCGCATGGCGGACATGCCTTTCCAGGACGCGTGACGGCGCCCGCTGAGCTGGGCTCTTGACAGCGGCTCGGGAACCGGCCACGCTTCCGGTCAGGCTCATGTGGCCGCTTAGCGGACGCTTGTCCGCGATCGGTGAGACTACTGCCGCCGCGAGTGGAGGTTTCTCATGACAGCCGCATCCGAGTTCACCGCCGGCCGCCCGCTGGTGTTCCGGAACGCCACGGTGCTGACCATGGACGACGCGCATCAGGTGCTGTCCGGCGCCGACGTCCTGATCAGCGGCGATCGCATCGGGGCCGTCGGGCCGGGCCTGGCCGTCCCCGAGGGCACGGCCGAGATCGACGCCACCGGCGGCATCGTGATGCCCGGCATGATCGACACGCACCGGCACATGTGGCAGACCGCGATGCGCGGCTACGGTGCCGACTGGACCCTGACCCAGTATTTCGTCTGGAACTACCTGCAGTGGGGCAAGTCGTTCCGGCCGCAGGACATCCACGCGGGCAACCTGCTGTCCGCGATCGAGGCGATCGACGCCGGCGTGACCACCACGGTGGACTGGTCCCACAACCTGCAGACCACCGGCCACGCGGAAGCCGCCGTGGACGCGCTGCGGGCCGTGCCGGGCCGGTTCGTGCTCGCGTACGGGAACATCCAGCAGGCCCCGTGGGAGTGGTCGGCCACCCCCGAGTTCCGCGACTTCGTCGGCCGGTACTTCAGCGGCGGCGGCAGCGACATGCTCGGCTTCCAGATGGCCTTCGACGTCCCGCCGGCCAGCCCGGACTTCCCGGAGCAGGCCGCGTTCGAGGTGGCCCGCGACCTGGGCGTGCCGGTCACCACGCACGCCGGGGTGTGGAAGGTGACCACCGACGACGGCATCCGGCTCATGTACGAGAACGGCTTCATGACCCCGGGCACGATCTACGTGCACGCGGCCAGCCTGTCGGCCGACTCCTACCACCGGATCGCGGCGACCGGCGGGTCCGCGTCGCTGTCCACCGAGAGCGAGCAGAGCGCGGGCCAGGGCTACCCGCCCACGTGGAAGCTGCGCGAGCACGGCATCCCGATCTCGCTGTCCATGGATACCAGCGTCTGGTGGAGCGCCGACCTGTTCTCGGCCATGCGGGCCACGCTCAGCGCGGACCGGGCCCGCGAGCACCTGGAAGCCCATAACCGCGACGAGACCGTGACCCACCACAAGCTGCGCGCCGAGCAGGTGGTGGACTGGGCGACCCGCGGCGGGGCCCGGGCGCTCGGCCTGGACTCACTGCTGGGCAGCCTCGAGCCCGGCAAGAAGGCGGACGTCGTGCTGATCAAGAACGACGCCTCGCCGGTGATGTTCCCGCTGCTGCATCCCTACGGGCACGTGGTGTTCCAGGCCGGGCGCGGCGACGTGCACACGGTGGTCGTGAACGGCCAGGTCGTGAAGTACGACCACGCCCTGGTCGGCGTGGACCTGGCCCGGGCGCGGCAGGTGGTCGAGCATACCGTCGAGTACCTGCGGCGGGAGCTGGGCCCGGAGGCCTGGCACGAGGGCATGCACCCGGAGATCCCGGAGACCCGGGTCCTCGACAACCCCTACACCTACACCTACACCGAGAACTCGGGATCGAGGCCTTGATGACGACGCCGAGGTCCTGAACCCAAACCGGTGAGCCGGGCGCGCACCCGGCTCACCGGCACTACACCCAGCTGGCCCGGGCGGTCTACCGGGCGCACCGGGTCGCCGGCGGGACGGTGACCGTGGCGGGCGGCCGGGAGCTGACCCGCCGGCACTGGGCCGGCGGCCCGCGCGGGGCGCTGCGGGCGGGCGTCGCGATGATCCCGGAGGGACGCCAGGAGCACGGGCTGCTGTCCCGGCGGCCGGTCGGAGAGAACATCAGCCTGACCACCCTGGACCGGCTCAGCCGGGCCGGGCTGGTGCGCCGCCGGGCCGAGCGCCGCGCGGTCGGGGGGATGCTCGGCGAGCTGGGCATCCGCACCCGCAGCCAGGCCACGCTGGCCTCGGCGCTGTCCGGCGGCAACCAGCAGAAGCTGCTGTTCGCCCGGGTGCTGCTGCGCCAGCCGCAGGTACTGATCGCCGACGAGCCGACGCGGGGCGTCGACGTCGGCTCCAAGCGCGCCATCTACGAGCTGCTCACGTCGCTGGCCGCGCCGGGCCGCGGCGTGCTGCTGATCTCCTCGGACGTGGAGGAGATCCTCCGCCTGGCCCATCGCGTGCTGGTCATGCGCCAGGGCCGGGTCACCGCCGAGCTCACCGGCGATGGCGTGACCGAGGCCGCGATCCTCGGCGCCGCGTTCGGCGCCGCCACGGAGGTTCCCGAAGCTGGCGGCCTCCCCGGCCCTGGCCATCCTGGCCGGAGTCGCGGTCGGGCTCGGGGTGGGCCTGGTCAACGGCGTGATCACGACGATCTTCCGGATCAACTCGCTGATCGCCACGCTGGCCATGTCGTTCGTGGTCAGCGGCCTGGCCAGCCTTGGCCACCAGCGGGAACCTGATCATCGCCTACAGCCACCCGGGCTTCGCCGACCTGGCGCGCACCTCGTTCCTGACCGTCTACACGTCGACCTGGACGATGGTCGCCGCGGTCGCGCTGCTCGCCGTGGTGCTGTCGCGGACGACGGCCGGCCGCTACATGTACGCGGCGGGCAGCAACGCCGAGGCCGCCCGGCTGGCGGGCGTCCGCGTCCAGCTGATCAAGCTGATCACGTTCGTGATCAGCGGCGGGGCGGCCGCGCTGGGCGGCGTGATCGACGCCTCCCGGGTGCTGAGCGCCCAGGCCTCCAACGGGGAGACCGCGCTCACGTTCACCGTGCTGGCGGGCATCGTGGTGGGCGGCACCAGCATCCTCGGCGGGGAGGGCGCGATCTGGCGCACGGTCGTGGGCGTGCTGTTCATCGCGCTGATCGGCAACGGCTTCGACCTGCTCGGCCTGAACCCGCTGTACGAGCAGATCACGCTGGGCGGCATCCTGCTCATCGCGGTCGGCGCCGACGCCTGGTCCCGGCTGCGCGCCGCGACCTAGCCTGCCCGCGGCGTCACGCGAGCGCCGCGATCAGCGCTCGGCCTGCGGGCCGAGCATCAGCCACGCGTCAGGCGCGCTCTCGTCGCCGTGCCGGGGCGCGAGGTCGCGGTCGGACAGCCCGGAGTCGACCCAGCCGATGGGGCGGATGTCATACGGCCCGCCAGCCAGGTCAACCGGCCGGCTTGCGGCTATCTCGTCCCGGAGTACCCGCCCGGCGGCTCGTACCCTCCGTACTGGCCGCCGGGGGCGTCGTAGCCTCCGGGCGGGGGCGGCGGAGGAGGCGGCGGGGCGCCGTAGCCCCCGCGGTCTCCGGGCGGCGGGGACGGCGGGGGACCGTAGCCGCCCGGACCTCCCGGCGGGTAGCCACCGGGACCTCCCGGCGGTGGTGGCGGCGGGGTGCCGTAGCCTCCGGGACCTCCTGGCGGTGGCGGCGGGGTGCCGTAGCCGCCCGGGCCGGCCGCGGGGTCCTGCGGGGTCCCGTAGCCTCCTTGCGGGGGCGGGGTGCCGTAGCCGCCCTGGGGGCCGTATCCCGGCGGCGTGCCGTAGCCGCCGGGGGCAGCGCCGGCGGCCGCGCTCGGCCAGCCTGCGCCCGCGCCCACCAGCCGGTAGTAGATCAGCGTCACGACCAGGGCGAGGAACGGGGCCACCAGCGTGCCGGAGATCACCGTGCTCAGGCCGTTGCGCCAGACCAGCGGCAGCGCCACGAAGATGATCCCGAGCACGATGTCCACCACGATCAGGATGATGAACACCAGCACCAGGGTGCCGAAGACATGCCAGCCGTGACCCCGGACCAGCTGCCTGCTGCGCCCGAACGAGTTCAGCGCGCCCGACCGCTCGATGATGATGACCGGGATGATCACGGCCCAGATCGTGATCAGCCAGAGCCCGGGGACGATGATCAGGATGAGGCCGATCGTGATCGCGATGCCGGCCAGGATCGACGCCCCGGCGACGGACCAGATGTACGGCAGCGCCGAGGACATGGTCTCGCCGATGGACAGGTCGGCGCGGCCGTCCCGGATGTCCTGCACCGCCTTGACCAGGGTGGCTTGCAGCAGGAAGGCCGCGAACAGTTCCACGATGGACGCCAGCAGCGACCCGACGACGCCCGCGAGCGACAGGAGGCCCGCGACGATGGCGGCGGCCACGTAGATGATGAAGGCGATAGCCAGCAGGTGGCCGGCGAACCGCCGGTACATCTGCCACGCTTCGCCCAACACTCCCGAGAGTGGGTTCATGGCGCGATGGTACGCCCAGAGCGGTCCATTTGGCTTGCTCTCGGGCCCCTGGGCGGCGGGGCGGGTCGCGGGGGCGGGATGGCAGGATGTGATCGTGACCAGCGAACGGATCGAGGTGCGGCGGACGATCGCCGCGGACCCGCCGGCCATCTTCCGGCTGCTGTGCGACCCGCAGGGACATGTGGCCATCGACAGTTCCGGCATGCTGATGTCGGCCGAGGGCGAGCCCGTGGCGGCGCCCGGGGACAGCTTCGTGGTGCACATGGACCGCGAGGCGCTGAACGACTACCCGGAGCTGGGCCGCTACGACGTGACCGTGACCATCACCAGGTTCGTGCCCGACCGCGAGATCGCCTGGACGATCCTGGGCCAGATCCGGCCGCCGATCGGCCACGTCTACGGGTACGTGCTGGAGCCCGCGCCGGGCGGGACCCTGGTGACCTCGTACTACGACTGGTCATCCATCGACCCGGCGTGGCGGGAGGCCGGGATCTTCCCGGTCCTGTCCGAGGGCGCGCTGCGGGCCACCCTGGGGATCCTGGCCCGGACCGTGGCGCGCGGCTACCCTGGCGCTCCGGCCTGACGTACCCGGGACCGGGCCGAGAAGAGGGGGGAACGTGGGCATCGAGGCGCCGACGGCGCGCACGAAGGCGAACACGCGCGGCGCGGGGCGGCCGAGCCGGCTCCGGTCGTTCGACCCGGTCCGCATCGGCGACCTGGAGTACCGGGCGTGGGTCGGCTACTACCAGCGCGACTGGCCGCAGGTCCTGGCCGCGTCCGTCGGGCTGGTCCGGGCCGGCTTCGGCATGGACTGGTCTAGGACCCTGCACGGCGCCTGGCTGATGCTGCGCGCCAGCCAGCTGTGGGCCCCGGTTCCCGACAACGACCCGGACGGGGCCCGGGCCTGCATGCGGCGGTTCTACGCCCTGGTCAAGCTGCACTACGGCGAGCCGGCCAATCCGGCCGAGGCGGCCAGGCTCGAGGTGGACTGGTGGCGCGTGCACCGCGAGGTCCCGTACTCGACCGAACCGAGGGGGCCGGGCGATGAGCTCGTCGAGTCGGTGACCCGGCTGTACAGCTACCTCTACCGCGAGCCGCCCGCCGCGGTGCGGCCGGCCGCGGTGGACCGGGTCCGCGCGATGGACCTGTCCGACCAGTGGGTGAGCGAGGGCTGCGTGCCCGACAGCCCGCTGCTCCCGCTGGAGCACGCGGCCCTGGTCCGCTCGTACGCCGCGCTGCTCGCCGCCGTGCACCACTGACCGCCGCGCCGCGCTGACCGCCGTGCCGCGCTGACCGCGGTGCCGCGCTGACCGCGGTGCCGCGCTGACCGCGGTGCCGCGCTGACCGCGGTGCCGCGCTGACCGCCGCGCCCCGCTGACCGCCGCGCCCCGCTGACCGCCGCGCCCCGCCGACCGCCGCGCCCCGCTGACCGCGGCACCCGGGCTGGTCGCGCTGGGCCTGCGCCTGGCCACCGAGCGCGCCTGACGCGCCGCCCGGGGCTCACCCGGCGGTGAGGTGAAAGCTCGTGCCGACCGTGTTCGGGACGAACGCCGCCGGGAACCGGGCGGACATCGCGTGCTGGGCCCGCCAGCCGGTGCAGTGCGCGGGCACCAGCACGCCCGGGTCCATCGCCGCCAGTTCGTCAAGAACCCGCGGGATCAGCGGCTCGAACAGGGGGCCGTTCAGGTGGAACCCGCCGATCAGCGCGTACAGCGGCTGGCCGCCGGTGAGGCGGCGGGCGTAGCGCGAGATGTTGACGACGCCCGCGTGGCCGCAGCCGGTGATCACCACCAGCCCCCGGCCGGCCACGTTGATGATCAGGGCCTGGTCGTCGAGCACGAGCGGATCGGGCTCCCAGCCGCGGCCGGTCCAGGCCTGCTGCGGCGGGAAGCCGGGCTCGTACCCGGTGGTCCGCGGCACCTCGCCGGTGATCAGCACCGACCCGCCGAACAGGAAGCTCGGCTGCCGCTCCTCGATCACCTCGAAGCCGGCTTCGGCGAGCGCGCGACGGCTCGTGGTGGGCAGCTCAAAAGGATCGCGGCCGGGCAGCGCGATGCGGCGGCGGCGCCAGAAGTGCGGGTGGATCAGCACCGGCAGGTTCGCCCGGCCGACCGCCCGGATCAGCCCGTCGATGCCGGTCGTGTGGTCGAAGTGGCCGTGGCTGCACACGATGGCCTCGATCGAGCCGGGGTCGATGCCCAGGCGGCGCATGTTCTGCGTAACGCCATCCGGGCTGGTCCCGGCGTCGAACAGGAACCGGTGCTCGCGGCCCGCCTTGGTCACGGTCACCAGCACCGAGAACCCGTGCTCGGCGATCAGGGCGTCGGGCGCCTGCCCGTCTTCCATCACCGAGGCGGGGCGTGATGGCCCGCGCCCGACCGCGGGCCGCCGGGCCGGGCCCTGATCGGGCATGAAGATGTCGGTGAGGTTGTCCATCAGCGTGGTCACCACGACCGAATCCACCGGCTCCAGCGCGATCTCGACCTCGGGCTCGACGTCGTGCCGCAGCGCGGCGGCCTGGCCGGCCGGGGTGTCGTCGACGCACATGGTTTTCAGCCGAACCGGCGGGCGCTGGGGTAGCGCTGCCCGCCGTCGACCACGACGTTCGCGCCGGTGACCCAGGACGCCCGCGCGGACAGCAGGAACGCGACCACGTCGGCGACTTCGTCCAGGCGGCCGAGGCGGCCGAACGGGAACTGGGTGGCCTCGAACGCGGCGAAGTCCTCGGGCTGGTCGCGTTCGAACGCCTCCCACGAGCCACCGGGGAACAAGATGGAGCCAGGACTGACCGCGTTCACCCGGATGCCGTCGGGCGCCAGTTCCTGGGCCGCGGTCGCCGCCAGGTGGATCTCCGCCGCCTTGGCCGCGGCGTAGGCGGTGCGAGGAGCGGGACGCATGCCGGTGATCGACGAGATGATCACGACCGAGCCGCCGCCCGCCGCGCGCAGGTGGCTCAGGCCGGCCCGGATCAGCTCCGCGGCGTGGCCGGCGTTGAGCGCGAACGTCGCGGTGAAGTCGCCCGGCCCCGAGTTCGTGAGGTTGCCGCCGCCGGCCGTGCCGCCCGCGTTCGCCACCAGGTGGTCCAGGCCGCCGAGTTCGGCGGCGAGGTCGTCAACCGCGCGGGCCAGCGCGGCCGTGTCCGTGACGTCGGCCACGGCCGTGGCTACCGGCGTGCCGCGGGGAGCCAGCCGCTCCGCGGCGGCGGCCAGGCCGTCGGCGCCACGGGCGATGAGCCCGACCGCCGCGCCCTCGGCCGCCAGCGCGTCGGCGACCGCGAGGCCGATGCCCCGGCTGCCCCCGGTGATCAGCGCGCGGCTGCCCTGCAAGCCCAGATCCATCAGCGACTCCCATCATCGGCGGCGTCCGGCGAGCCAGGCGCCATACTCTCATCCGGGCTCAGCTCGCTCATCATGTCCGCGGTGAGGCGGGCGAGATGCTCCGGGGTGCCGCGGTCGCCGCCGCCGTCCGGCGGCCGGGCTGTCTCGCGTTCCAGGTCCTGCTGGCCGTCGTCGGCCGCGGCCAGCGCGCCGCCGCCCGGTGCCGGGCGCTGGCCGGCGACCTACCGCACCGCAGTCGCCAGCAGGTGCAGCATCCGGTCCGGGAGACCGGTTTCTTGCGGGAGCGGGGCCGGCGTGCGGGGCGGGGCCGGCTCGCGAGGCGGGGGCGGCGGCCCGCGTCACGGCGCGGGATGATGGGCGGATGCCCAGCACTCCCGACGTATACCTGCACGGCCACCACGACAGCGTGCTGCGGTCACACCGGTGGCGGACCGCCGAGAACTCGGCCGGGTACCTGCTCGGCCGGCTGCCGGTCAACGCCCGCGTGCTCGACGTCGGCTGCGGGCCCGGCACGATCACCGCGGACCTGGCCGCCCGGCTGCCCGAGGGCGAGGTCGTCGGCATCGACCGGGCCGGCGACGTGCTGGCCGTCGCCCGGCGGGAGGCCGAGGGCCGGGCCAACGTGCGCTTCGAGGTTGGCGACGTGTACCGGCTGGCCTTCGGCGACGGGGCGTTCGACGTGGTGCACGCCCACCAGGTGCTGCAGCACCTGTCGGACCCGGTCGGCGCGCTGGCCGAGATGCGCCGGGTCTGCCGCCCGGGCGGGATGGTCGCGGCGCGGGACGCCGATTACGGCGGGATGTTCTGGTTCCCCGAGGACCCGGAACTGGCCGAGTGGCAGGACCTGTACCGCCGGGTGGCGCGGGCCCTCGGCGGCGAGCCGGACGCCGGGCGGCGCATGCTGTCCTGGGCCCGCGCGGCCGGGTTCACCGAGATCGAGGCGACGGCGAGTTCCTGGTGCTACACCGATCCGCCCGACCGGTCGTGGTGGGGCACGCTGTGGGCGGAGCGGCTGACCCAGTCGTCCTTCGGGGACCGGGCCGTCGAGCACGGGCTGGCCACCCGCCGCGACCTATCGCGCCTTGCCGACGCCTGGCTGCGCTGGGCGGCCACCGAGGACGGCTGGTTCCTGGTCCCGCACGGCGAGATCCTGGCCCGCGTCCCGCCCCAGTGACGGTGACCCGCGCGCCCGCCCACCCCGGCCCCCTGCCCCCACCCCGGCCCCCTGCCGCCGACCATGATCATCGCGACTTTTCACGTCCTGTAGCCATTTTGGCGATGGTTATGCCCGTATTTGTCCAACCGGAGGAGTGATATGTGCGCGACGGCCGGTTTCGGACCGCTGGCGTTCCCCCTTAGGGTCGGGCCGATTCGGGAGAGTTGCGGCCTGGTCCCGATTCGGGCGCGGGCACGGGCCGGCCCGGTGGCTGCTCAGTCCCAGGCGGTCAGCTCGTCCCAGAATGCCGCCTCGCCGCCCGCGGCCGCCAGCGCGCCGAGCCGCACCGCCCAGTCGTGCTCGGTGATCTCGGCGTCGCGCCAGGCCCACAGCCGGGTGGTGAAGTGGTGCAGCGGGTACTCCGCGGTGATCCCGATCGCGCCGTGCAGCTGATGAGCGATGCGCGCGGCCTGGGTGGCGGCGCCCCCGGCGATGATCCGGGCCGCGGCGACGGCGGCGATCCGGCCCTCCTGCCCGCCCTCGCAGGCCCGGGCCAGGGCCGCGTCGCACTGGATCAGGGCGGCCTTGACGATGGCGAGGTTGGCCGCCACGGCCGGGATGCGCACCAGCGGCTGGCCGAATTGCTCGCGGGTGCTCACGTGGCCGCGGGTGAGCTCGTAGGCGCCCTCCACGGCACCAGTCAGCGCGGCGGCCCGGAGCAGGCCCAGCCGGGCCTGCGCGGCCTGAGCGGAGGGCGCGCCGCCCAGCGGGGTCAGGGCCGCGCCGTCCAGCCGGATGTCATCGCGCGGCTCGCCCGCGACGTTGCCGCCCGGCTCGACCACAACGCCGGCCCCGCGCAGGTTAGCGAGCCAGGCCACGTCGTCGCGGTACAGCACGAGCCGGTCGGCGTGCCGGGCCCAGCCGACGGCGTCCGGCGGCCCGGTGGCGACGGTCGCCAGCCCCGGCGTCACCTCGCCCCCGGCGGTGGCCACCACCCAGTTCGCCACGGCGCATTCGATCAGCGGGGTGCCGATGCCGTGCCGGCCGAGCGCCCGCACCAGGATGGCCAGGTCGGTGACGGAGCCGCCGGAACCCCCGCGCGCCTCGTCGATGCCGACCAGCGGCAGGCCGAGCTCGGCGAGGACCGGCCAGCAGGCGGGCAGGTCGCCCGCGGGCGGCTCGGTGTGCGTGCCGGCGATGTCCGCGATGAGGTCATCGAGCTCGCCGGCCCGAGACCAGCCGGCGCTGGCTCGCCGCGCCGGGACGGCCGTCGATCGCCTGGACGAGGACGCTGTCGCCCGCCCGGCCGGGCCGGTCGTCTCCTGCCGGGCCATCAGCGCGAGCATCACCTCAGCGGCACCGCCGCGGAGGGAGAAGCCGGGGGAAGCGAGCAGGGCCTCGTCGAACCCCGGGTGTCCGGCGCCGGTGCCGAACGCCCTCCTGGCCACCTCGATGACGTCGGTCTCGAACGCGTTGCCGAGGTACTTCAGCGTGGCGGCCTCGGTGACAGGCGCCTCGCCCGCATCCAGGCGGGCCGCCACCTGCCAGGCCAGCTGGCGCAGCGCGGCCAGCCGGGCGGTCAGCTCGCCCAGCCCGGCCCGCAGGTCGGCCGTGCCATCGCCGGCCGCGCCGCCTCCCGCCGCGCTGTCGCCGGCCGCGCCGCCTCCCGTCGCGCTGTCGCCGGCCGCGCTGTCTCCCGCCGCGCTGTCGCCGGCCGCGCCGCCTCCCGTCGCGCTGTCGCCGGCGGCGCCATCGCCGGCCGCGCTGTCTCCCGCGGCGGCGAGCAACTCGGCTAGCAGGGCGTAGCTGGACAGGAACCGTTCCGGCCCGCCGCGCTCGAAGGACAGCTGCTCGACCACCTGCCGCCAGCCGTTCCCCACCTGCCCGAGCACCCGGTGCCCCGGCACCGGCACGTCTTCGAAGGTCACCTCGTTGAAGTGATGGCCGCCGGTGAGGTCGAGGATCGGCGAGACCGTGATCCCCGGCGAGTCCATGTCGACGATGAACTCGGTCAGGCCCTGGTGCCGGTCGGCCGCCCGGTCGGTCCGGGCCAGCAGGTAGGCGTGCGTGGCCCGGTGGGCGCCGCTGGTCCAGATCTTGCGCCCGCTGACCCGCCACCCGTCGCCCGCCGGGGCGGCGAACGTGCGCACCGCCGCGAGGTCCGAACCCGCCTCCGGCTCGCTCATGCCCAGGCAGAAGACGAAGTCCGCGGAGATGATCCCGGGCAGGATCTCGTCGCGCAGCCGCTCGCTGCCGTGACGCAGGATCGCGGGCCCGATCTGGCGGTCGCCGATCCAGTGCGCGGCGACCGGCGCGCCCGCGCGCAGGAGTTCCTCGGTGACCGCCAGCCGTGCCACGTTCGGCAGGCCGCGCCCGCCGCAGGAGACCGGCCAGGTGAGCCCGATCAGCCCGAGCGCGGCCAGTTCCCGGCTGAAGCCGAGGTCGAAGCCACGCAGCCAGCTGTCGTTGCGCGGCACGTAGCGGCCCTCCGCGCGCCACCGGCCGGTGAGCTCCCGCACCTGCCGCCGCAGCGACGCAACGTCGGAGGGCTTCATACGAAGAGTTATATCAATTAGCCTGCAGGGCAAAGAAGCTTCGGGCACGGGGTCGGTGCGGGCCAAGGCGGGCGGCGCGGCCCCGTAGCGCGCGGCGTCGGCGGCGACCGAGGCAGGGCGGCGTGGGCCCGGCCCGGGGCGCGGTCGGCGGCGACCGAGGCGGGCGGCGCGGACCGGCCCGGGCGCGGACCGGCCCCTGCGCGGACCGGCCCGGGCGCGGCTCGGCCCGCGGCCCGGCGCCGGTGATCACGGAGGAGGAGCGGCGTGAGCGAGGTCCTGCGGCAGGAGGACGCCGACGGCGTCCGGGTGCTGACGCTCAACCGGCCCGAGGCGCGGAACGCGCTGAACAGCGTGCTGGTGCAGGAACTGCACGCCGCGTTGCTCGGCGCCGACGCCGAGGACGGCGTGCGGGTGCTCGTGCTGACCGGGGCCGACCCGGCTTTCTGCGCGGGCGTCGACCTCAAGGAGGCGGCCCGCGAGGGCGGCGCGACCTTCCGCCGCACGAACACCGCGGACTGCATCGCCCAGGTCGGCCTGATGGCCAAGCCGGTGATCGGCGCGGTCAACGGCCCGGTGTTCACCGGCGGGCTCGAGCTGGCCCTGGGCTGTGACTTCCTGATCGCCTCGGACCGGGCCGCGTTCGCCGACACCCACGCCCGGGTCGGCATCCTGCCCCGCGGCGGGATGACCGCCCGGCTGCCGCACGCGGTCGGCGGCGCCTGGGCGCGCCGGATGTCCATGACCGGCCAGGTGATCGACGCGGCGACCGCGGAGCGGATCGGGCTGGTGACCGAGGTCGTCCCGCACGACCGGCTGCTCGCGCGGGTCATGGACTGCGCGCGGACGATCGCCGACGTGCCGCCGGACACGATCCGCGGCCTCAAGCAGGCCTACACCAGGAACGCCCAGACCACCGTGGGGCCGGCGCTCGCCTACGAGTGGGAGATCGCGGCCCGGTTCGTGCCGGACTGGGCCGGCCTCGAGCAGCGCCGGGTCGCGGTCATGGCGCGCAACCGCGGGCAGATCACCGGCAGCGGGGCATGAAGGTCGACACCGGCCTGCCGCCCGGCCCGGCCCTCGACACCAGGGCGGCGGCCGCGGCCGCGCAGCGGGCCGGCTACGCGGGCGCCTGGACCAGCGAGATCAAGCACGATCCGTTCCTCGCGGCCGGGCTGGCCGCGATCGCCACCGACACCATCGAGCTCGGCACCGCGATCGCGGTCGCGTTCGCCCGCAACCCGATGTCCATGGCCGTCCAGGCCAACGACGTGCAGCTGCTGTCGCGCGGGCGGCTGCTGCTCGGCCTCGGCTCGCAGATCAAGCCGCACATCACCCGGCGGTTCGGCATGCCCTGGTCGCATCCGGCACCACGGATGCGCGAGTACATCCTGGCCCTGCGCGCGATCTGGGCGTGCTGGAACGACGGCGTCAAGCTGGACTTCCGGGGCGACTTCTACACGCACACGCTGATGACCCCGTTCTTCGACCCGGGGCCGAACCCGCACGGCGCGCCCAGGGTGCTGCTGGCCGGCGTGGGGGAGGTGATGACGGCGGTCGCCGGCGAGGTGACCGACGGGTTCCTGTGCCACGGCTTCACCACCGAGCGGTACCTGCGCGAGGTGACGCTGCCGGCCCTGCGCCGCGGCCGCCCCGGCGGCGACCTGACCGGGTACGAGGTGTGCGGGTCGCCGTTCGTCGCGACCGGGCGCACCGAGGAGGAGCTGGCCGCGGCCTGCCGCGCCGTCCGCGAGCAGATCGCGTTCTACGGCTCCACCCCGGCCTACCGCGGCGTCCTGGACCGGCACGGCTGGGGCGAGCTGTCCGGCGAGCTGCACCGGCTCTCGGTGCAGGGCCGGTGGCAGGACATGAGCGACGTCATCGACGACACCGTGCTGCACGCGTTCGCGGTCGTCGCCGAACCCGGCGCGGTCGGCGCCGAGCTGCGGCGCCGCTACGGCGACATCATGACCCGGATGACGCTGTACATGCCCTACGCCAGCGATCCCGAGATCACCGCCCAGGTCATCAGCGACTTGCACGCACCGTCTGGCTGAGCCGCCGGCCCGTCCGGCCCGGCGGGCTACCGGATCAGCGGGTCGCGGGGGAGGCCGAGGATCCGCTCGGCGATCTGGTTGCGCTTGATCTCGGAGGTGCCGCCCGCGATCGACATCGAGCGGTTCAGCAGCACCAGCAGCCCGGCCATGGCGCCGGGTCCCTCGAGGAACGCCAGGTCGGGCCCGGCCAGCGCGGCCAGGATCGCGGCGGCCTCGTGGCCGTTCTCCGACAGCAGCAGCTTGGTGACGTTGCCCTCGGGGCCGGGACCGCCGCCCGCCACGGCCCGGTGCGCCGCCCGCAGGTTCAGCGCGGTCATCGCCTGGACGTTCGCGAGGTGGCGGCCGACCCGCACCTCGCCCCCGGCCAGCCGCCCGGGATGGGCGTCCAGCGGCCCGATGAGGGCGTCGGGAGGCAGCGACAGCGGGCTGCCCGCGCCGCCGCCGATGCTCACGCTCTCGTTGCCCAGCGTGGCCCGGGCCACCGTCCAGCCGCCGTCGACCGGCCCGACCACGTCGTCATCGGGCACGAACACGTCGTCGAAGAAGACCTCGTTGAAGTCGGAGTGGCCGGTCGGCATCTTCAGCGGCCGGACCGAGACCCCCGGCGCCTGCATGTCGATCACCATGGTCGTGATGCCGTTGTGCTTGGGCGCGTCGGGGTTCGTGCGCACGGTGGCGAAGCCGTAGCGGGCCTGGTGCGCGCCGCTGGTCCACACCTTCTGCCCGTTGACCAGCCAGCCCCCGTCGGTCCTGCTTCCCCGGGTCCTGATCCCGGCCGCGTCCGAGCCGGCCCCGGGCTCGCTGAACAGCTGGCACCAGATCACGTCCTGGTTGAGCGCGGCCGGCACCCAGCGCGTGACCTGGTCCGGCGAGCCGTGCTGGATCAGGGTGAGGATCACCCACCCGGTGATCCCGTAGGACGGGCGCTTCAGCCCGGCCGCGGCGAACTCCTGCTCGATGACCAGCTGCTCCACCGCCCCCGCGTCCCGGCCCCAGGGCCGGGGCCAGTGCGGCACCAGCAGACCGGACTCGATCAGCGCCCGCGGCCGCGCGTCCTCGTCGAGGTCGCGCAGCCGCCCGACCTCCTGGCGCACCGCGGCCCGGATCGGCTCGGCCTCGGGGGGCAGGTCGATCGCGGCCGCGCGGCGGACCCCGCGGCGGACCAGGCCGGTGACGTCCGCGGCCGCCGCCCCGGCGTCGGTCACCGCCGCGATGGCCGCGGCCCGGCGCAGGCTGAGATGGGCGTCGTGCTCCCAGGTGAAGCCGATCCCGCCGTGCACCTGGATGTTGAGCTGGGCGTTCGAGACGGCGGCCGGCACGGCCAGCGCCGCGGCGATCGCCGCCGTGTAGCTGAACTGGTCACCCGCCGCGGCCCGGGCCGCGTCCCAGACCGCCGCGGTGGCGACCTCGGCCGCCACCAGCATGTTCGCGCAGTGGTGCTTGACCGCCTGGAACGTGGCGATCGGGCGGCCGAACTGCTCCCGCACCTTGGCGTACTGCGCGGCCTGCTCGGTGGTCTCCCGGGCGATCCCGGTGGCCTCGGCGGCCAGGATCAGCCGGGCCAGGCCGGCCAGCACGCCGCGGCCGCCGGGCAGCAGCACGCCGCGGGCCCCGTCAAGGGTCACCCGGGCCGCCCGCCGGGTCGGGTCAATGTTGGCCGGGACCTCGGCCGTGACCCCGCCCGCGGCCGGCTCGACGACCAGCACGTCCTCACCCGCGGGCACCAGCAGCACGTCGGCCAGGTGGCCGCTGACCACCACGCCCGCGGGGCCGTGCCCGGCGCCGTCGCGGACCGTCACCTCTCCGCCCAGCGCCACCGCGCCCACCGCCGTGCCGCTGGCCAGCCCGGGCAGCAGCCGGGCCCGCACCTCGGGCGGCGCGATCGCCGCCAGCACCGCGCTGGCGATCACCGACGGCACGAACGGCCCCGGCGCCACGGCCCGGCCGAGCTGCTCGACCACCACCACGAGCTCGGGCAGGCCGAAGCCGGAGCCGCCGGACTCCTCCGGGAGGTGCAGCCCGAGCCAGCCCAGCTCGCCCAGCTCGCCCCAGAACGCGGGCAGCGCTTCGGTCTCGGCCTCCAGCAGCTCGCGGGCGGCCTTGCGCGCGCCGCGCGCGGCGAGGAAGTCGGACACGGTCGCGGCCAGCGCGCGGTGGTCATCGGTGATGGCGATCGACATGACCGAACAGTAATCGATGGCGCCGGATGCCCGGCTGGCCGGCGGCGACCGCTCAGGTGCCGTCCTCGGCGGCCCGCCACACCGACTCCTGCGCGATGCCGGCCGCCAGCCTGCCGTCCCGGCCGAAGATCCGGCCCGTGTACGTCCCGCGGCCGCCCGCGATCGACTCCGGCTGCAGGTCCATCAGCACCCAGTCGTCCAGCTCGACCGGGCGGTAGAACCACACGGCGTGATCGATGCTGGTCGCCGGGCCGGCCGGGCGGATGCCCGGCACCGCGGCCAGGCCGGTGAACATGTCCGAGATGTAGGTCAGCGCGCAGGCGTGCAGGGTGTCGTCGGCCAGCCGGTCGGTGGCCCGCACCCAGACCCGGGACGGCCACGCCTGGCCGGGCCAGGGCTGCTCGGGCACCCGGATGTCGATCCCGCGCAGCGAGAGGCGGGTCTGCAGCCCGGGCAGGTCGTCCGGCGGCGGCACCGCGGGCGCCGCGTGCGCCTGGAAGTCGGGTCCCGGCTCGGCGGCGTGGAACGACGCGGTCATGTTGAAGATGACCTTGCCCCGCTGGGCCGCGATCACCCGGCGGTTGGAGTAGGAGCGGCCGTCACGGTCCTGGTACACGGTCAGCAGCACCGGGTGCCCGGCGTCGCCCCGGCTCAGGAAATAGCCGTGCAGCGAGTGCGGGGCCCGGCCGGCGGGCACCGTGGCCGCGGCGGCGCGCAGCGCCTGCGCCGCGACCTGGCCGCCGTACAGGCCCCGCGGGTCCTCGTGCACCACCGTGGTCAGGAACAGGTTGACCTCCACGCGCTCCAGCGTGAGCAGGTCGAGCAGCCCGGGACCCGCGCTGACGCGCTCCGCCTGGCCAGCCATGGCCAATTGATATCACAGCATGATTCGATAAATTAGTTAACTATGGGAGCACTCGACGGGCGCGTGGCGGTCATCACCGGCGCCGGGCGCGGGCTGGGCCGCGAGCACGCGCTGCTGTTCGCCGCCGAGGGCGCGCAGGTCGTCGTCAACGACCTCGGTGGCGGGCCCGACGGGTCCGGCCGTGACGCGGGCCCGGCCCATGAGGTCGCGGAGGAGATCCGCGCCGCGGGCGGGGCCGCGGTGGCCAGCACCGACGACGTCGCCAGCGCCGAGGGCGCGGACCGCGTGATCCGGCAGGCGGTCGAGGTGTTCGGGGCCCTGCACGTCCTGGTCAACAACGCCGGGATCCTGCGCGACCGGACGATCGTGAACATGACCGACGCCGAGTGGGACGACGTGATCCGGGTCCACCTGCGCGGCCACTTCATGCCGACCCGGGCGGCGGCGCGGTACTGGCGCGAGCAGTACAAGGCGGGCCGCACCAGCCTGCGGCCGTCGGTGGTCAACACCACCTCGACCTCCGGCCTGTTCAACAACCCCGGGCAGGCCAACTACGGCACGGCCAAGACCGGCCTGACCTCGCTGACGATCATCGCGCAGCGCGAGCTCGACCGGTACGGCGTGAAGGTCAACGCGATCGCCCCGGCGGCCAGGACCCGGCTGACGCTCGCCACGCCCGGCATGCCGGAGTCCGTGCTGCGCCCGCCGGCCGAGGGCTTCGACGCCCTGGACCCGGCCAACGTGTCGCCGTTCGTCGGCTACCTGGCCACCGCGGACTGCCCGATGCGGGGGCGGATCTTCTACGTGGCCGGCGGCGAGGTGCGCCTGGTGCAGCCGTTCGCGGTCGTCGACGCGGTGGTCACCGGCGGCCGGTGGACGATCGGGGAACTGGCCCGGGAGGCGGCGCGCCTGGCCGAGGTGGAGTTCCGCCTGGGCCGGCCCGCGCTGCCATCCTGACGGCCGGCCAGGCCCCGGCCGGTACAATCAGTTAACGGAATAGCGCTTCCTGGCGTAAGGACAGCCCGTGTCACCTGCGGTTCCCTTCCGCGGCCCGGCCGGCCCGCGGGTCCGCGCCCCGAAGACGGCTGAGCTCATCGCGGCCCACATCCGCGGCCAGATCGTCCGGGGCGAGCTGACCACGGGCCAGACGCTGCCGTCGGAGGGCGCGCTGATGGAGACGTTCAGCGTGTCGCGGCCGACGCTGCGGGAGGCGTTCCGGATCCTGGAGACCGAGTCGCTGATCAATGTCCGGCGCGGCTTTCGGGGCGGGGCCCGGGTCCTGGCCCCGGACATCGCGGTGGCCGCGCGCTACACCGGCCTGCTGCTGCAGGTGGCGCACACCACGATCGCGGACGTGCAGGCGGCCCGGATGGTGATCGAGCCCGCCGCCGCGGCCCTGCTGGCCTCGCGGCGGACCAGGCAGGACCTCGACGACCTGAACCGGTGCATCGCCGACATGGTCGCGCTGGCGGACGAGGGCGACGAGTTCACCGGGGCCGGGGCCTGGCTGCGGGCCACCCAGCGGTTCGGTGACCTGATCCTGGAGCGGGCCAGGAACCAGACCCTGGTCGTGCAGGCGGCCGTGCTGCGCGAGGTCGTGGCCATGCACCTGTCCGCCGCCGCGCGGCGGGCGTTCGACCGGCCGGGCACCGCCGAGGAGTGCCGCAAGGCGGTCAAGTCCTACCGCAAGCTGGTCCTGCTGCTGGACGCCAGGAACGCCGAGGGCGCGCAGCGACACTGGCGCACTCACCTGGAGGTGGCCGGCCAGGCCCTGCTCCGCGACGACCTCGGCTCGGCGGTCGTCGACCTGTTCGGCTAGACGTCCACGGAAATCTGGGCCGGGCGGTAGCCGGAGCGGACCGCCTCGGTGCCGCCCGGGTCCGCGCCTGCCCGGTTCGCCCGGGCCGATCCGGCTATAGGGCACCGCCGCCGGACAGGTGCTCGCCGGCCGCGCCGGGCACCCACTGCAGGTCCTTCTCGAAGTGCACGGTCGTCTTATCCCGCCCGTCGCCGGTCAGCCGCAGGTTGTCCACGACCGCGTCCATGATCTTCAGGCCGCGGCCGTGCTCGGCGGTGGCCGGCACCATGCCGGCGGGCGGGCCGGTGACCCCGGCCCCGTCGCCGGTGTTCACCACCTCGATGACGCACCGGCCGTCCCTCGCGCTCGCCTGCACCTCATACTCCTCGCCCGGCCCGGCGTGCAGGATGACGTTGGCGCACGCCTCGCTCAGCGCCAGGGCGATGTCCGTGCGCGTGTCGTCCGCCACCCCCAGGGTCTCCAGGCAGCCGTCGAGAACCTGACGGCTGACCGGCACGCTCGCAGCGTCGCGGGGCAGGAACAGCACCATCTTGATCTCCACGCCGTCACCTCCGGGCCAGCGAACCTGACTGTCGGCATGCGCCAGCCTTCGCAGTTCCCTGACCGGGCGATTCCTAACGTGCCTGGCCGCCGCACTCCCGGATAGGCAAAGATCTGTCTGGTGGCGGCAGGCACGCTGACAGCCCAGGGAGGCCCCTCATGCGCGTGACCGCGGTCCGGCTGACCGAGCACGGCCAGCCGCTCCAGGTGCAGGACATCGAAATCGGCGAGCCCGGTGACCAGGAAGTGCTGGTGGAGGTGGCCTACGGCGGCGTGAACCCGGTCGACATGTACGCCGCCGAGGGGCGGGTCGCCGCCGACGCCCCGGTGCCGCGCACCCTGGGCACCGAGGGCGCCGGGACCGTGGACGGCCGGCCGGTCATGGTCCACGGCTACGGCGTCGGCACCACGCGCGACGGCCTGTGGGCCACCGCCGCGATCGTGCCGCGCGGCGCCCTGGTCGACGTGCCCGCGGGCGTCGACCTCGCCGCGGCCGCGGTGATGGGCGTGGCCGGGGCGACCGCGTGGCGGACCGTTACCGAGTACGCCCAGGTCCGGGCGGACGACACGGTGCTGGTCCTGGGCGCCCGCGGCGGCGTCGGCAGCCTGATCGTGTCCCTGGCGCACAGCCTGGGCGCCACCGTGGCCGGGCAGACCGGGGACGCGTCCAGCCACGACTGGATCAGCGAGCGCGGCGCCGACTACGTGGTCGTCGCCGACGCGGCCGGCCTCGCCGACGCCCTGGCCGACCTGCGGCCGACGGTGGTGCTCGACCCGCTCGGCGGCGAGTTCACCGGCGCCGCCATCGAGGTCCTGCAGCCCCGCGGCCGCCTGGTCCTGTACGGCACGTCCGCCGGGCTGACCGGCCAGGTGCCGCTGCGGATGCTGTACCGCAAGGGGATCACGGTCCGCGGGTACGCGGGCCTGATGGCCTCCGACGAGGAGATCGCCGTGGCGGCCCGCCAGGCGCTGCAGGCGGTGGCGGAGGGCACGCTGACCGTGCCGATCGACGCGGCCCTGCCGCTGCGGCAGGTCGGCGAGTGCTTCGAGCGGATCAGGCAGCGCCGGGTCCGGGGCAAGCTCGTGCTGGACGCCAGGGTCGGCTGACGAGCCCCGGGTCGCGCCGCGGGCGATGGGGAAGGATCGGGAACGGAGCTGTCTGCGACGTTACAATCTGGACGCAATGTGCCTGCTGGGTCTAGACGAGGTCAATCTATGCAAGAGGACGCGTTCGCGGTGCGGTGGAGCGGCCGGCAGGCGGTCGTGTCGCTCCCGGAGCACATCGACGTGTCCAACGCGGGCCAGATTCGCGAGCTGCTGCTGTCGGTGATCAACCGCGGGGCCCTCGTCCTGATCGCGGACATGAGCGCGACGGTGTCGTGCGACCACGGTGGCGCCGACGCGGTGGTGCGGGCCTACCAGAGGGCCGTCGTCAGCGGGGCTCAGCTCCGGCTGGTGGTCACCGCGCCGATCGTGCGGCGCCTGCTGGCCCTCGAAGGGCTGGACCGCCTGGTCTCGATCTACCAGTCCGTGGAGGCGGCGGTCGCGGCCGGAATGCCGGAGGAACCCGGCCTGACCCGCCGGGCGGGCCCGGGAAGCGGCGCGCCCGGGCTGGCCGGCCCGGGCGGATGGGCGGGCCCGCGCCGCGGGGACCGCGCCGGCCGCCCGGGGAACGGCCCGAGCGCGCCCGGCGTCACCCCGGCCGTGCTGTGGCAGCTCATCGAGGCCCTCTCGGACGGGGTGGCGCTGACCGACGACGACGGCCGGATCGTGCTGGTCAACCGGCGGATCGCGGAGATGTTCGGCTATCAGGAGGTCGAGCTGACCGGCCAGACGATCGAGGTCCTCCTCCCGCCCGACCTGCGCCTGGCCCACCGCCGGGACCGGGTCGCCTACCTGCACAAGCCCGCGACCCGGTCGATGGGGGAGCGGGCCCGGCTGGTCGGGCTGCGCAAGGACGGCTCCACGTTCCCGGTGGAGATCAGCCTGACCCCGGTGCCGAACGCGGACGGCCACTTCGTGCTGGCCGTGGTCCGGGACGTCACCCAGGCCCGGCGGCGCGAGGACCTGGCGGAACTGGCCCGGGCCGCCGTGGCCGAGCAGACGCAGCGGGGCCAGGAACTTCTCGACCGGGTCGCCCGCAACCTGTTCCAGGTGGGCCTGAACCTGGAGGGCGCCGTGGACCTGCCTGGCTACGTCGCCCGCGAGCGGATCATCGCGGCGCTGCGCACGCTGGACGACACGATCCACGAGATCCGCGGCCACGTGCTCGGCGCGGCCAGCCATCCGGAGCCCGGGTGACGCGCCGCCGTCTCGTGCTGGCCTCGGGGTCGGCCGGGCGGCTGCGCGTGCTGCGCGGTGCCGGGATCGACCCCGAGGTCGTGGTCAGCGGCGTGGACGAGACCACCGACGGCGACCTGGCCACGGCCGCCGCGGTGGCCGTGCTCGCCGAGCGCAAGGCGGTCGCGGGGGCGGCCCGGCGCCCGGGCGCGCTGGTGCTCGGCTGCGATTCGATGCTGGACCTCGACCAGCGGGCGTTCGGCAAGCCGGCCTCGGCCGCGGCGGCCGGGCAGATGTGGCGGCGGCTGTCCGGGCGGGAGGCCACGCTGTGCACCGGTCACTGCCTCATCGACTCCGGTGACGCCCGGCGGGTGATCGACGTCGCCCGCACGGTGGTGCGCTTCGGCACGCCCACCGCCGCCGAGATCGCCGCCTACGTCGCCAGCGGCGAGCCGCTGACGGTGGCCGGCGGGTTCAGCATCGACGGGCTGGGAGCGCCGTTCGTCGACGGCATCGACGGCGACCCGGGCAACGTCATCGGGCTGTCGCTGCCGCTGCTGCGGCGGATGCTCGCGGGCCTGGGCGTGCCGATCACCGACCTGTGGCGCGGCGAGCGCCCCGGTCAGTGACTCTGGCCGCGATCGTGTCAGGGCGGGCCGCCCGGGGTATCTGGTCCAGAGCAGCATCGGGAGGAGGAACCGGCCGCTGTCGGGTTGACCCCGGCCGCGAGCCGCGCGAGCCTGGGACTCTTGGGCCGGCGCCGCCCGCTCCCAGCAGAAGGGCTCGACAGTTGTCGGATCACGACCGGCCGCGGGGCGCGCCGGCGGTCATGTCCGGGAGCCCGGACGGGATCAGCTACGCCAGCGCGGCCGGGCGCTGGGTGCTGCTGGCCACCGTGCTCGGATCGGCGATGGCCGCGATCGACGCGACGGTGGTCGGCATCGCGCTGCCGGCCATCGGCCACGACTTCGGCGGCACCATAGCCACCCTGCAGTGGGTGGTGACCGCGTACGCGCTCACGCTGGCCGGGCTGCTGCTGTTCTCCGGCGCGCTCGGCGACCGGTACGGAAGGAAGAGGGTCTTCCTGACCGGCGTGGTGTGGTTCGCCGTGGCCTCGCTCATCTGCGGCGTCGCCCCGGACGCTCCGGTCCTGATCGCCGCGCGCGCGGTGCAGGGCATCGGCGCGGCGCTGCTGACCCCGGGCAGCCTGGCGATCCTGGAGGCGTCGTTCCGGCCCGACGACCGCAGCAAGGCCATCGGGGCCTGGTCCGGCTTCTCCGGCGTGGGGACCGCCATCGGCCCGTTCCTCGGCGGGTGGCTGATCGCCGCGGTGTCCTGGCGGCTGATCTTCATCATCAACCTGCCGGTGGCCGTGCTGGTCGTGGTCGTGGGCCTGCGGCACGTGCCGGAGTCCCGCGACCAGGCGCAGAGCGGGCGGCTCGACATCGCCGGGGGAGTGCTGGTGACCCTCGGGCTGATCGGGCTTACCTACGGGCTCATCAACGGCCCCGCGGCCGGCTGGGGCTCGGCGGACTCGCTGTCCGCGCTGGTCGGCGGGGTGCTGCTGCTCGGCGCGTTCGTCGCCCAGGAGCGCCGCGCGGCCGCGCCGCTGCTGCCGCTCAGCCTGTTCTCCTCGGTCCAGTTCAGCGCGGCGAACGCGGTGACGTTCGCGGTCTACGGCGCACTCGGCGGCGTGCTATTCCTGCTGCCCATCCAGCTGGAGCAGGTCTGCCGCTACACCGCGCTGGAGGCCGGCGTCTCGCTGCTGCCGGTGACGGTCATCATGCTGGTGCTGTCGGCCCGATCCGGGGCGCTGGCCGCGAAGATCGGGCCGCGGCTGCAGATGAGCGTCGGCCCGCTGGTCATCGGCGCGGGGCTGGCCCTGTTCGCCCGGATCGGGCCCTCGGGCGACTACCTCACCGAGGTGCTCCCCGCGGTCCTGGTCTTCGGCTTCGGCCTGGCCATCAACGTGGCCCCGCTGACCTCGACCGTGCTGGCCGCCGCGCCGGCCGAGCGGGCCGGAATAGCCTCGGCCGTGAACAACGACGTCGCCCGCGCCGCCGGGCTGCTCGCGGTCGCGATCCTCCCGGCCGCGGCCGGCCTGACCGGCGCGGCCTACCTGATCCCTCACGAGTTCTCGGCGGGCTTCCGCACCGCGTCGTTCATCTCGGCCGGGCTGTGCGTCGCGGCCGGCGTCATGGCCGCCGTCACCATCCGGAACCCGGAACGGGCCGCGGCCCCGCCCGCCCGGGAGCCGTTCCACTGCGCCCTGGACGCCCCGGCCCAGTGCCCGGTCGCGGCGCGGGCGGACCGGGCGGTTACGGCCCAGCCGGACCCATGAGCGCGTCGGTCAGCTTCATCCCCCTCCGGGCGATCAGGCCGGTCAGGCGGGCCACGGTGTCGCCCACCGAGCGCGGGCTGAGCCTGGTGACCACGTCAGTCTCGGTCTCGGTCCTGCTCTCGGTCATCTCCCGGTCGTCCTCGGGTGATCGTTCGCGGTACGTGCGCCGCGTCTGTGTTACGCGTAACATGGTCCGATGGCCGACACCAGGACCTGCGAGCAGTGCGGCACCGGGTTCGCCCCGCGCCGCGAGCACGCCCGGTTCTGCTCGGCGCGCTGCCGGGTCGCCTGGAACCGCGAGCACACCGGCGAGCGCACGCCCGAGGCGAGCGCGCTCGACTGGTCGATGGCCGCGATGCGCGACGCCACGGGGCGGCTGCTGCGCGGCACGGCCCGGGACCGGGCGCGCCCGTTCGCGGTGATCAGTGAGGCGGTGTGGTGGGTCACGATCGTCGACGCCACGCTGGTCCGCTATCACCCGGACACCTACGACGCCGTGCTGGCCGGCCAGCCCGAGCCGGAGCGCCCGCTGATCGAGGGGACGCTGGCCGGGCTGCGCTTCGTGCGCAACCGGATGGGCCAGTACCTCGACCCGGTTGACTTCATCCAGCCCGTGCCGGGCGATGCCCAGATCACCGCGTGGACGTGGAAGCCGGTGCCGGAGCCGGTGCTGGGGTCGCTGCCGTCGCGCGGGCAGGAATGGGAGATGACCCGGTACCGGGAGTACCAGGCTCAGCTCGTCGGCCACTCCGTGGGGGAGACGTTCGGGCGGGCTGCGGCGTTCCTCGAGCTCACGGCCGCGGCGTCGGAGGCGGACCCGCCGGCCGAGGGGGACCCGCCCGCCGAGGGCAGTCCGGCGACAGCCCGTCCGGCGCCAGCCAGTCCGGCGACAGCCAGCCCGGCGACAGCCAGCCCGGGCCGGACCTAGCTGCCATGACCGACGCCGGCGACGCCGCACCGAGGATCCTCGACGTGCCGATCGGCCTGGACGCCACCGGGACGCGGCGGGAGTTCGACAGCCTCGGCGAGATCGAGGTACCCGCGAACCGGTACTGGGGCGCGCAGACCCAGCGCAGCCTGCGGCACTTCGCCATCGGCCGCGACCGGATGCCGCCGGAGGTCTATCACGCTTACGGCTACGTGAAGAAGGCCGCCGCCGCGGTGAACGCCCGGGACGGCCGGCTGCCCGGGTGGAAGGGCCGGCTGATCGAGCGCGTGTGCGACGAGGTGATCAGCGGGGCGCTGGACGGGGAGTTCCCGCTGCACGTGTGGCAGACCGGCTCGGGGACCCAGACCAACATGAACGTCAACGAGGTCATCTCGAACCGGTGCATCCAGCTGGTCGGCGGGACCCTCGGCTCGCAGGAGCCGGTGCGCCCCAACGACGACGTGAACATGAGCCAGTCGAGCAATGACACGTTCCCGACGGCCATGCACATCGCGGCCTACACGATGGCCACGGACACGACGATCCCGGCGCTGCGGCGCCTGCGCGACGCCCTCGACCGCAACTCGCGGCGGTGGGCCGACGTGGTCAAGATCGGCCGGACGCACCTCCAGGACGCCACGCCGCTGACCGTGGGCCAGGAGTGGTCGGGCTACGCGGGCGCGCTCGATGACGCCATCGCCGAGGTGGAGCACGCCACCCGCGGCCTGCTCCAGCTGGCCATGGGCGGGACCGCGGTGGGCACCGGCCTGAACGCACCGCCCGGTTTCGGCGCGGCGGCCGCGGCGCAGATCGCGGCGCTGACCGGAGCGCCGTTCGTTACCGCGGCCAACAAGTTCACCGCGCACGGCACCCTCGACCGCATGGTGCGGGCGCACGGCGCGGTCAAGGCCGCGGCGGTCACGCTGTACAAGATCGCCAACGACCTGCGCTGGCTGGGGTCGGGCCCCCGCACCGGGCTCGGTGAGCTGATCTTCCCGGCCAACGAGCCGGGGTCGTCCATCATGCCGGGCAAGGTCAACCCCACCCAGGCCGAGGCCATGCTGATGGTGTGCATGCAGGTCATCGCCGCCGACGTGGCGGTGACCCTGGGCGGGGCCGAGGGCAACTTCGAGCTGAACGCGTTCCGGCCGATCGTGATCAGCAACTACCTGCACTCGGCACTGACCATGGCCGACATGTGCGACCACTTCCGCGAGTTCATGGTCGAGGGGACCCGGCTCGACCAGGCCCGGCTGACGGACAACATCGAGCGCTCGGTGATGATGGTGACCGCGCTGTCGCCGGTCATCGGCTACCACCAGGCCGCGGCGATCGCCCGCTCCGCCATCGAGCGCGACCTGACCCTCCGGGAGGCCGCGCTGGCCAGCGGGGTCAGCGCGGAGCTGTTCGACCGGGTGGTGGACCCGCTCGCGCTGACCCGGGCCGGCTCGGCCGACGCGCCGCCCGGCCCCGCCGGGGCCTGACCGTCGCCACCCCGGCCGCCCCGCCGCCCTTACGGGGTGACGACCGCGAAACTGGGGGGCGTCCCCCGCCAGGGGGATAGCTGGCGCCGCTACACGATCGGGGTCTGGTGCCCGGCCCAGTAGGCGTCCCGGAGCACCCGCTTGTACAGCTTGCCGGTGGCGGACCGGGGGAGCTCGGGCACGAAGTCGACGCTCCGGGGGCACTTGAAATGGGCCAGCCGGGCCCGGCAGTAGGAGATCAGCTCCCGGGCCAGGTCCGGCCCGGCCTCCGCCGGGTCGGCGGGCTGGACCACGGCCTTGACCTCCTCGCCCAGGTCCTCGTTGGGCACGCCGATGACGGCCACGTCCAGCACGGCGGGGTGGCCGGACAGCAGGTCCTCGGCCTCCTGGGGATAGATGTTGACGCCGCCGGAGATGATCATGTAGCTCTTGCGGTCGGTGAGGTACAGGTACCCGTCCGCGTCCACGTGGCCGACGTCCCCGACGGTGCTGGCCGTGCCGTCGGCGGTGCGCCCGGCGGCCGTTTTGCCCGGTTCCTGGAAGTACTGGAACGCGGTGGCCCCGCGGAACCAGATCGCGCCGTCCACGCCGGCCGGGCACGGCTGGCCTTCCTCGTCGAGGATCAGCAGCTCGCCGAGGATGGGGCGGCCGACGGTGCCGGGATGGGCCAGCCACTGGGCGCTGTCGCAGAAGGTGAACCCGTTGGCCTCGGTCGCGCCGTAGTACTCGGTGATGATGGGGCCGAGCCAGTCGATCATCCCCTGCTTGACGTGCACGGGGCAGGGCGCGGCGGCGTGCACGATGCACTCCAGCGACGAGGTGTCGTAACGGGCCCGGACCTGCTCGGGCAGCCGGAGCAGCCGGCTGAACATGACCGGCACCATCTGGCAGTGGGTGACCCCGTACCGCTCGACCAGGGCCAGCCACGGCTCGGCCTCGAAGTGCTCCATCACCACCGTCGTGGCGCCGAGCCGCAGCGACGCGGCCACGCTCGCCTGCGGAGCCGAGTGGTACAGCGGGGCCGGGTTGAGGTAGGTCATGCCGTCCCGGAACCCGAACATCGCGCGCACGAATTCCATCACCGGCAGCGGCTCGCCCGGGGCGATCTCCGGCAGGTCGCGCAGGACGCCCTTGGGCTGGCCGGTCGTGCCCGACGAGTAGAGCATGGCCGCGCCGAGCGACTCGCCCGCAGCCGGCTCGGCCGGGTAGCCCGCGACGGCGGCCTCGTAGGACTCCCAGCCCGCGGGCGGCTCGCCGGGGCCGGTCATCAGCAGGCGCTCCAGCTGGGGGCACTGCCGCGCCGCGGCCTCGGCCACCGGCCGCCGCGCCGCCGAGCTGAACAGCAGCCGGGACCGGGAGTTGGTCACGATGTAGGCGACCTCGTCCGGCATCAGGTACGTGTTGATCAGGGTGTAGTAGAGGCCGATCCGCTCCGCCGCCCCCTCGATCTCGAGCAGCCGGGGCTGGTTCTCGATGAACACCGCGATATGGTCACCGCGCCGCAGGCCTGCCGCGCGCAGGAGGTGCGCCGCCCGGTTGCACCGCGCCTCGTACTCGCCGAAGCTGACGCTCTCGCCGGACCTGGCCATGATGATGGCCGCCTGGTCCGGGTGGTCCAGGGCATGCTGGCGGGCAAACATGCGTCGCGTCCCCCACGGCGTAGCCGAAGCTCTTGTGCCGCCGAGGTTACCGGGGCGCATACCCCGCGGACCAGGGCACAATCTACGCATGGCGCAGATGGCCTCGCTGGTGCTCTACGCGGCCGACCCGGCGGCGACGGCCGCGTTCTACCGGGCCCTGGGCGTGATGCTGGAGGACGAGGACCACGGTGAAGGGCCGGTGCACTTCGCCGCCGAGCTGGGGCCGGTCCATTTCGCGATCTACCCGGCCGCCGGGCCGGGCCGGGCCCCGCCGCGCCAGGCCGGCGGCAGTTGCTTCCCCGGCTTCTACGTGCCGTCCCTCGACCAGGCCGCCCGGGCCCTGGCCGGCCTGGGCGCGCCGCTGCTCACCAGGCACGAGGTCATGCCCTGGGGCTGCCGGGTGGTGGCCGAAGACCCGGACGGCCGCCCCGTCGAGGTCAACCAGCGCGAGCACTGCCCGGCCCCGGCCTGACCCGCCTGCCCGCGCCGGGCCCGGCAGCGCAACGCCGTCGCGATCAGCCCCTCCGGCCCGGCTACCGCCGTTTCGTGCGCTCCTTGTCCTCCTTCTGCCGGCTGACCGCCTGGGGCCGGCGTCCGCCCGCCTGAGGTTCCGGGGTGGCCCGGCACCGTGCTGGCCGTACCTCAGGTTCGGGGGTCCGCACGGTGGATCTCCTGTTCGCGCGCGGCGAGCATGGAGATGCAGGTGACCGGAGCGGCCGGCACCGCAACTCACAGGGGGCATCCCGATGCATGGGCCGGCTGACAACGTCCCTTCCTCGCCGCCCGTCCTGATGAGGTTCCTGGTCAGGTCGTGGGAGTACCGCCGTCCTCGTCTCTGGGTGGGCGTGCGCGTTGCCTGCGGCATCTTCAACGTCGTTCTCGGCGTCCTGCTGCTCGCCTCCTTCCGCTGGCTGGGCCCGCTGACCTGGCTGGCGGCGCTGCCGCTGGCGGGCGCGGCGCTGATCTTCTGGACCGTCTACCGCCTGCCGCAGGACAGCGTCCGCCGGGTGCGCGAGCTGGAGCAGTCCCGGGCCCGCGTGGTGGACGACTCGGCGGCGAGGCTGCGCCAGATCGAGCGGGACCTGCACGACGGGGCGCAGGCGCAGATGGTGGCCGTCGCCATGAAGCTGGGGCTGGCCCGGGAGAAGCTCGGCGGCGCGATCGACGGGACCACAGCCGACGGGACCGCGCAGGCCGACCTGGAGCGGATCCTGGAGCTCGTCGACGCTGCCCACCGCGGCGCCAAGCAGGCCATCACCGAGTTGCGCGATCTGGCCCGCGGCATCCACCCGCCCGTGCTCGACTACGGCCTGCCCGCCGCGCTGACCACCCTCGCCGCGCGCAGCGAGGTGCCGGTTGAGCTGGTCACCGACCTGCCCGAGCGCCCGTCGGCCGCGATCGAGACCATCGCGTACTTCTGCGCGGCCGAGCTGCTGGCCAACGTGGCCAAGCACAGCGGCGCCTGGCATGCCACGCTGGAGGCGGTCCACGTGGCCGGGCTGCTGCGGGTGCGGGTCAGCGACGACGGCGCCGGAGGCGCCCGCCTCGAAAAGCGCGGCGGCCTGGCCGGGCTCGCCGAGCGCGTCGGGGCCGTGGACGGCAAGCTGCAGGTCAGCAGCCCGCCCGGGGGCCCCACCGTGGTCACTGTCGAGCTGCCGTCCCGCGCCTGACCGAACGGGAGTGCCGATGCGGATCGTGATCGCCGAGGACTCGGCCGTCGTCCGGGCGGGCCTGGCCGAGATCCTGGCCGACCGCGGCCACCAGGTGGTCGCCGCCGTCGGCAACGCCGGGGACCTGCTGGCCGCGGTGGACGAGCACCAGCCGGATGCCGCCGTGGTGGACG
Source organism: uncultured Actinomycetota bacterium (assembly GCA_963749145.1). Lineage (GTDB taxonomy): Bacteria > Actinomycetota > Actinomycetes > Streptosporangiales > Streptosporangiaceae > JASHPR01. The sequence goes on from CAVVLN010000002.1 coordinate 574,328, forward strand.
TGCGGATGCCGCCCGGCTACACCGATGAGGGCCTGCGCGCCGCGATCACCATCCGCCGCGATCACCCCGCGACCGGGGTGCTGGTGTTCTCTCAGTACATCGAGACCCGCTATGCGGCCGACCTGCTCGGCGCGGCATCCGGCGGCGGCGCGGCCGGCGTCGGGTACCTGCTCAAGGACCGGGTCGCCGACGTGGGCGAGTTCGTCGACGCGCTCAGCCGGGTGGCGGCCGGGGGCACCGCCCTCGACCCGGAGGTCGTTACCCAGCTGCTGGGCGCCAGCCGCCGCGCCGACGGGCTCAGCGCGCTCACCGCCAGAGAGCGGGACGTGCTGGCCCTGATGGCCGAAGGCCGGTCCAACGGCGCGATCGCCGGGATTCTCGTGATCTCCGAGCGGGCAGTGGAAAAGCACATCAGCAACATCTTCAGCAAGCTGGGCCTGCCCCCCTCCGACGCCGACCACCGCCGGGTCCTGGCCGTCCTCCGCTATCTGGAATCCTGACCAGCGACACCGCCGGCCCCATGCCTCAACACCCCCGGTCCGCGTCGGCCGGCGGGTCAGGCCCCGGTGTGCCGGTCACCTCGAACGCTCGGTACGTAAACACTTTGCCTCCGGTGAGTGTCTATGTGAATGAGCAGTTATGGACGAAAGCACCGCCGGGTCGTAGCCGGAGGACTCGTCCGGATGTGATAGGAAATGGCTGGGAGTGCGGAGCGGGCTCGAGAGGGCGGCGGCCCGATGACAGAACCATCGGCTGAACAACCATCGGCTGAGCAGAAGAATCAGACCTGGGTGATCCGCGCGACCATCGGCGCGGGTGCCGCGCTGAAGAGCGCGCTGAAGGACCGGGGCGGGACGGTCCGCGCGGGTGCCGCGCTGAAGAGCGCGCTGAAGGACCGGGGCGGGACGGTCCGCGCGGGTGCCGCGCTGAAGAGCGCGCTGAAGGACCGGGGCGGGACGGTCCGCGCGGGTGCCGCGCTGAAGAGCGCGCTGAAGGACCGGGGCGGGACGGTCCGCGCGGGTGCCGCGCTGAAGAGCGTACTGAAGGACCGGAGCTGGACGGTCCGCGCGCGCATCGGCGCGGCCGTCGCGGTCCTGGTCGTCGGCATCGGCGTTGCGCTGGTAGCGCTCCTGGGGCGTCCGGCAATCTCGATGTCATCGGGAGAGGCGCTCGTTCAGGTGCACTTGAGCGGCGTCGGGACCGAGGTGACCGGCATCCGCGCGACCAGTGCCGGCCGCCCGCTCGCGCTGGTCAGCCAGGGCCCGGGCTTCGTGCCCGTCGCCGCGCTGGCGCAGGGCCGGACGGTGCACGTGCGCGTCACGGCCGCTCCGCCGTCCTGGCTCCGCTGGCTGCTGGGCTCCGGGGTCTCGACGTCGGCGACGTTGCGGGCGCCATCGGCCGCGCCGTCGGCGGGGGTGGCCGTGACCGCGCACCCGGGGCGGGTGACGCTCGGCTTCGACCGGCCGGTGAGCGTCATCGATTACCAGGCGGCCGACGGGCCGCCCCGGGTCATCCGGTTCAGCCGGCCCTCGGCCACGGCCCAGCTGGCCGTGCCGGAGCACCAGTCGGGAGGCGCGCTTCAGGTGGCGGCCGCGGCATGGCCGTGGGAGCGCTTGGCCTCCCGGCCGGCCACGGTGGACTGGCTCGAGGCGCCGCGGGGCGGCGTGCCGGTCGCAGCAGCGGATCCGGCTCCGGGCAGCGCGCACGCCGGGCTCGACAGCCCGATCACCCTGACCTTCGACGAGCCGGTGGCCAGGGCCCTCGGTACGGCCCGCCCGCGAGTGTCGCCAGCCACAGCGGGAACCTGGACCGAGCCGAATGCCGACACGCTGGTGTTCACCCCGCGGGGCCTCGGCTTCGGGCCCGGCACCGAGGTGTCAGTCTCGTTTGACCGTCCGGTGACGGTCGTGAGCGGGTCCTCGGCGGCGTCGGTCGTTCTGGCCGCTTCAGGGTCCTACCACTTCGCCGTCACGCAAGCCTCGCTGCTGCGCCTGCAGCAGATCCTGGCCCAGCTGCACTACCTGCCGCTCAACTTCACCCCGGCGCCCGGCGTCCGCTCGCCGACCACCCTCGCCGGCGAGGTGGCGACGCTGGGCAGCCCGCTGAAGGGCAGCTTCTCCTGGCGCTGGCCGTCGATCCCGGCGTCACTCCAGGCTCAGTGGCAGCCCGGCTCGCCCACGGTTGTGGTCAAGGGCGCGCTGATGGCGTTCATGTCCGCTACGGATAGCTCGTTCAACGGCTACACCGCCGACGACGAGACCGTCAGCCAGCTTGCGGACGGCTTGTGGAAGCCGCTCCTGGCCGCCGCCGCCGCCAACCGGGCGGACCCCGAGCCGTACTCGTACGTGCACGTTTCGGAGAACCTGCCCGAGACGCTCATCCTGTGGGAGAACGGCCGGACGGTGCTCACGTCGCCGGCCAATACCGGCATCCCCGGCTGGGCGACCGCCCTCGGCACGTATCCCATCTACGTTCGCTACACGGTGAACCAGATGACTGGCACCAACCCGGACGGCAGCCATTACGACGACACCGTGTACTGGATCAACTACTTCAACGGCGGCGACGCCGTGCACGGGTTCCCGCGAGGCTCGTACGGGTGGCCGCAGAGCCTCGGCTGCGTGGAACTGCCGATCCCGACCGCCAACGTCGCCTTCAACCACCTCGCGATCGGTGACCTGGTAACCGTGGCTCCCTGAGTCGGGCCGCCGCGCCCGGTCAGCCGTGGCGGGCGCGCCCGGGCGGGAGATCGAGCTGGGCGGACATGCCGCCGAGGGTGGAGGCTGAGCGGGTACTTGGTGCCGATGGCGAAATGGTCGCGGTCTCGGCTCGCCCGCTTACCGCGACGCCAGCGTTGCGCGGCTGGCCCGCGCGTGGCCGGTCGCGGCGAGGGCAACCGGCCACGCGGCGGCTCCGGGGCTCAGAACAGCCGGTACGAGCCGATGACGGTCATGTGCTCCACCGCCGGCGGCTCCGCGTACCACTGCTCGAGGCCTTCCAGGAGTTCCGCGTACGCGGGAAACGTGCGCAGCGGGTGCTCCTGACCGGGCTCCATCTCCAGGAAGGCAAGAAGGGTGACGCCGTCGCTGAGCCTGGTCACGGCGTACCGCACGTCAGGCTGCGCCTGCTCGAGCGCCTGGATGACCTTCTCGGTGGCTGCCTGCGCGTCGGCGACGTTTTCTTCCTTGATCTTGGCGCGCACCATCATCACGTTCACTGACCGATTTCCTTTCGTGCCGGAGCGGACTCTGCCGGGGTTTCGCCCGGCCGTGCCGGCGGTGCGCGGGCCTGGCTGACCTGGATGCCGGCGCTGCTGCGGGCGTTCAGCTGCGGCGGGAGGAGGGAAAGGTTGTCGCTCACACCCAGGCCACGAACGAGCGGCTGCCCCGGGGACAGCCCGGCTCAGAGCTGTTCGAGCCGCCGGGTCAGGAACCGCCGCTCGGGGGTCGAGGTGGCCAGCTCCAGCGCCCGGCGGTAGGCCGCTTTGGCCTCGGCGTCGCGGCCCAGGCGCCGCAGCAGCTCGCCGCGGGTCGAGTGGAAGTAGAGGTAGCCGTCCAGGTCGAGGCGGTCGACGGCGCGCAGCGCCGCGGCGGGGTCACCGGCCTGGGCGAGGGCCACGGCGCGGTTGAGCTCGACCACCGCCGAGCCGGTGAGGTCGGCCAGCCGCCGGTACAGCTCGGCGACCTGCGGCCAGTCGATCCGCTCGGCGGTCTGCAGCGACGCGATCGCCGCCTGGATGACGTAGGCGCCGCGCCCGCCCAGCGCGACCGCCCGGTCGAGCGCCGCCCGCCCCGCGGCGATCTGGGGCATGTCCCACAGCGAACGGTCCTGGTCGTCGAGCAGCACGAGATCCTCGCCGGAGAACCGGGCCCGCCGCCGGGCGTGGTGGATCATCATCAGCGCGATCAGCCCGTGCGCCTCCGGCTCGTCCGGCATGAGCGCGGCGAGCACCTGGCCCAGGCGGATGGCTTCGGCGGCCAGGTCGACCCGGCCGCTGTAGCCCTCGTTGTAGATCAGGTAGATGACGGCCAGCACCGCGTCGAGGCGGTCCGGAAGCAGGTGCGCATCGGGAACCGCGAACGGGATCCCGGTCGCCTTGATCTTGGCCTTGGCGCGGGACAGGCGGCGCTTCATGGTCTCCTCGGAGACCAGGAACGCCCGGGCGATCTCGGCGGTCTCCAGGCCACCCAGGGCCCGCAGCGTGAGCGCCACCTGCCCGTCCAGCGGCAGCGCCGGGTGGCAGCAGGTGAAGATCAGCTCGAGCCGCTCGTCCTTGATCACGGTGTCGTCGAACTCGTCCATCGTGGCCTCCGGTACCGGCAGCAGGTGGATCTTCCCGGCCAGGGTGCGCTCCCGGCGGATCCGGTCGATCGCCCGGTTGCGGGCCGTCGTCACCAGCCACCCGCCCGGGTTGGGCGGCACCCCGCCGGCCTCCCCTTCCCCCTTCTCCGGCCAGCGCTCCGCCGCGATCGCGAACGCTTCCTGCGTCGCCTCTTCGGCCCTGTCGAAGTCGCCGAGGAACCCGACCAGCGAGGCCAGCACCCGGCCCCACTCGTCCCGGAAGACCTCCTCCAGCGTGGTCAGCGCGCCACCACCGGCCTGACCTCCACCACGCCGCCGAGCCGGGCCGGCGGGATGCGCGCCGCCATCTCGATCGCCTCGTCCAGATTGGCCGCCTCGACCAGGTACACGCCGCCGAGCACCTCCTTGGTGTCCGCGAACGGGCCGTCGGTCATCAGCGTCTGGCCGCCGGCCACCCGCACGCAGGTTGCCGTCTCGGCCGGCTGCAGCTGCGCGCTGGCCACGCAGCGGGCGTCATCGGCCAGCGCCCAAAACTCGGTGAGCATGGCCGCACGGTCCGGCTCGGACAGCGCTTCGTGGTAGCCAGGCTCGGCGTAGATCATCAGGGCGTACTGCATAACAACCTCCGCGGTCAGTGGCTCTTACCTGCACAACGAACGAACGGCAGCGCCCGGGACACTACCGGGTCCCGCAATGCCAGGACAGCCCCGATGCCAGCCCCGGCCCGCAACCGGCACGCCACGTCCCCGGGCCTGTCCCGGCCCGCAACCGGCACGCCACGTCCCCGGGCCTGTCCCGGCCCGCAACCGGCACGCCACGTCCCCGGGCTGTCCCCTGGGCCGCTGCTCGTTCGTGGCCTGGGTGTGAGCGACAACCACCCGAATGTTCAAAGCGACCCGGAGGAACCAAGATGTCAACCGCCCACGCGACAACCAGCACGGTGACGTCCAGGCGTGTCCCTGGCGTCGTCAGCGCCGGCCGTGCGGACTCACGGCGGTGGCTGATCCTCGCCACCATCTGCGCCGCCGCGCTCATGATCGTCCTCGACGTGACCGTGATGAACCTCGCGCTGCCGTCGGCGCAGCGCGCGCTGGGGTTCACGAACGCCGACCGGCAGTGGATCGTGACCGCCTACGCGCTGTCGTTCGGTAGCCTGCTGCTGTTCTGCGGGCGGCTGGCCGACCTGATCGGCCGCAAGACGACCTTCCTGATCGGGCTGGCCGGGTTCGCGGCCGCCTCCGCCGTCGGCGGCGCCTCGGACAGCTTCACCATGCTGGTGACGGCGCGCGCCTGCCAGGGGGTCTTCGCCGCGCTGCTGGCGCCGTCGGCCCTGTCGCTGCTGGCCACGACGTTCACCGACCCGAGGGAACGGGGCAAGGCGTTCGGCGTCTACGGCGCGGTCGCGGCCAGCGGCTCGGGCCTGGGGCTGTTGCTCGGCGGCGCGCTGACCTCCTACCTGTCGTGGCGGTGGTGCCTGTACGTCAACCTGGTCTTCGCCGCGATCGCGATCCCCGGGGGCGCGCTGCTGCTGGGCCGGCGGCCGCGGACGCCGGGCGCCCGGCTGGATGTCCCGGGCGTGGCGGCGGTGTCGGGCGGGATGTTCTGCCTGGTCTACGGCTTCTCCAACGCCGCGGCGCATGGCTGGCACGCGCCCTCGACGTGGGGTTTCCTCGCGGCCGGGGCCGCGCTGGTGATCGTTTTCGCCGTCTGGCAGTCGCGCGCCGCGCACCCGCTGCTGCCGCCCCGGGTCATCCTCGACCGCAACCGCGGCGGCGCTTACCTCACCATGCTGATCTTCGGGTCCGCTCTGTTCGGCATCTTCTTGTTCCTCATCTACTACATGCAGGTGATTCTGGGTTACTCGCCGGTTAAGTCGGGCGTCGCCCTGCTCCCGATGGTGACGGTCATCGGCGTCATGGCCACCGTGGGCAACGTCAAGCTGATGCCGCGGTTCGGCCCCAAGCCGCTGATCGGCCTCGGCCTGCTGTTCAACGCGGTTGGCCTGGCTTGGCTGACCAGGATCGGCGTGCATTCGGACTACGCGTCGGCTCTGCTCGGGCCGCTCGTGGTGACCGGTTTCGGCAGTGGCCTCATATTTTCCGCGGCGGCCAACACCGGCACCTTCAGCGTCGCACCACGCGACGCGGGGATAGCCTCGGCGAGCGTCAACACCGGGCAGCAGCTCGGCGGCGCAATCGGCACCGCACTGCTCAACACGATCGCGGCCAGCGCCTTCACCGGCTACCTGGCCGGCCGCGCGCACGGGCAGCCAGCACCGCAGCTGGTTCAGCTCTCGGCGATCCACAGTTACACCACGGTTTTCTGGTGGTGCGCCGGCATCTTCATGGCGGGCGCCATCATCTGCGGCGCGCTGCTGCGCCCCGGCCCGCTGACCCGCCCCGAGGATCCGCTGACCCGCCCCGAGGACATGGCCGCCCGGCAGCCCTCCCGGCCGACCGCGACGGCACGATCGTGACGCGCAGGCGGGACCGGCCTGATACGCAGGGACCTCGGGCCGAATGCTGAGTGAGGCGCCCGGGCGGATCGCTCCATGCGGGCGCCTCACGTCGCCGCTGCCCTCCTAGCCGCCCGCGGGCCTGCGCCGGGCGGTGAGGAACAACTCGACCAGCTCCCGGGTGGTGGTGCCGTCCTCCGGGGCCTTGTCGTCGCGCCACCGCCCGGTGAACCGGGGGAAGCGCATGGCCAGCCCGGCGTCGTCGTCGATCTGGCCCCAGGCGGCGGTGTAGTTCGGGGACAGGGTCAGCTCGGCGCTGAGGACTTCGAGGACCAGGCCGGGCTCGAACCAGGCGTCCGGCTCCTGGCGCGCGTCGACCCGGGCGGGCTGGTGCGGGCTTAGCAGCGGCGCCAGCCGGGCGGGCAGTGCGGCCAGGTCGGCGTCGGAGAACCCGGCGCCGCACTTGGTCACGGCGCGGAACACGTCGGCGCTCGCATCGTAGGCGGCCAGCAGCACCGCGCCGTAGACCCCGGCGCGGCGGCCGCGCCCGGCGAACGCGCCGATGACGACCAGGTCGACGGTGTCGGACAGCTCGGTCCGGTAGTCCCGCTTGAGCTTGATCCACTGCCAGCCGCGCGCTCCGGCCTGGTAGGCGGAATCCGGCCCGGTCGACTTGCACACCAGGCCCTCGCACCCGTCAGTGACCGCCTGGGCGAACATCGCGTCCAGCGCGGCGGGGTCGGTGACCTCGGCGGCGGTGGTGAGCCGCAGCCGGGGCGAGAGGGTGAGCGCCGCCTCCAGCGCGGCGCGCCGCTGTGGCTGCGGCAGCATGGTGAGGTCCTCGCCGTCGGCGTACAGCAGCTCGAAGCAGAACAAGCCCACGGGAACGTCCCGGACGGCCTGGTCGATGCCGTGCTTACGGCGCCGCAGCATGACCTCGCCGAACGGCCGCAGCTCACCCGCGGCCGCGTCGTACGCGACGACCTCCCCTTCGAGGATCGCCTCGGCTGGTCTCAGCCCCGCCAGCAGCTCGACGACGTCCGGGAACTGCGCGGATATCTGCTCGAGCCGCCGGGTGAACAGCCTCATGGTCCCGTCGGCGGTGCGGTGCGCCTGGATCCGCACGCCGTCGTACTTGTACTCGGCCGCGCACCGCCCGCCCAGCCGGGCCAGGATCTCCCCGGCGTCGGCCAGCCGCTGAGCCAGCATGACCCGCACCGGGTTTCCTGGCTGGACCCGCAGCTGTTCCACCGCGGCCAGCCCGCCGCTCACCAAGGTGGCGGCCACTTTGCCGAGGTCGCAGCAGATGTTGTAGCCGCGCTCCAGCACCGGCCGGGCGGCCTTGCCGCCCGCGTGCACCTGGGCCAGCGCGTCCAGGATGGTGGGCGTGCCAATGCCCAGCCGCAGGTTCTTGGTCACCAGGCGCAGGAGGTAGCGGGCCTCCAGCGGGGTGGCCTGGGCCAGCAGCCCGGCCAGCAGTTCCAGCTTGCGGCCCTGCGAACCTGCCCCCTCGGCGGCGGCGATCTCGCGCAGCGTGCGCACCACATCGGTGACCTCCAGGCTGGCCGCCCGGCCGCCGGCCCCGGGACTGGACCGAGCCAACAGCCGCTCCGCGGCCTGGCCCAGGTCGCCCGTCTCCCGCACCAGGGCGGCGACCTGCGCGGTGTCGGCGCCGGCTGCGGTGGCCACCGCGCGGACGGCGAGCTTCTCGGCCAGGCCGAGGTCCACCCCGGCGAACTCGGGCGCTATCAGCCCCTGGCACAGGTAACACACGGTCGGCAGGAGCCCGGCCGGGGTCTGCGCCAGCAGCGTGGCCAGCCGCTCCGTCAGCGCCAGCCGGCTGCTGACCTGCTCCAGGTCACGATAGGCCTCGGCCACGATCAGGTACCGCACCGCCGCCTCCTTTCCCGCCCCTTCACCCGCGGGGCATCGATACCCAACTCACCGCAGTTCCAGGCCGCGGCGAAAACCTGCGGCGAGTCGGCGCCGCCGCCCGGGTGACGGCATCAGCTTCCGCGCTGCCTGCCGCCTTCCGCCGCGGCGATGGCCGGGGCGAGCAGCGCCCGGATGGCGGGCACCAGGTAGCCGACGAGTTCCTCTCGCGTGAGCTCTGCCAGTGCGCCGGTGCGGGCGACGTGGCGGGCGAACGTCACGCCGATGAGGAGCGAGCCGAGCAGGTCGGCGTATGCCTCCGTGCCCGGGCCGAGCACTTCGCGGAAGGCCGCGGTGATCTCGCGCTCCATCGCCGCGTACAGCGGCATCGCCACTGCCTCTCCTGACGCCGCGCTGCGGATAAGGGCGACCAGCGCGTGCTCGCCGCCCGCGGACTCGGTTTCCTCCACGAATACCGCCGCGACGCGGTCCGGGAGCGTGTCCAGGTCCCCGGGCACGACGCCCGCTGCCACGCGCGGCCCGGGCAGCGCCTCGATGAGAAGCTGCTCCTTGGTGCCAAAGTGCCGCATGACCAGCCCGTGCGTCACGCCGGCCCGGCGTGCGATCTCGCGGATGGTCGCGCGCGCGTAGCCGCGCTCGGTGAACACCTCGCGCGCCGCCTCGAGGATCGCCACGCGCGACGCCTCCGGGTCTCGCCGGTGCCTGCGCGGCGGGCCGTCTGGCCGGGTCTCCATGCCGCTAAGTATACAAGTGGTCATTAGCGCCCGCCGGTGATAGCATCGTTAATGACCGCTTGGTCATTAGTGGCCGAGCGATGCCTGCTCTCAGGGAAGGATCTCCATGTCGGACACGCCGCGACCACACCGCCAGCCATCGCCTCGCCGGCTGTTCGCGGCCGCCGTCGCGGCGGCCGTGGTTTGCTTCGTCTTCACACTCTCGTTCGGCTTCGCTGACCATGCCCCTGCGCCGCATGGCGTGCGGATCGCCGTGGCAGCACCGGCAGGTCTCGTTCAGCACCTGACTGCCGGGCTCGCGCACGCGGCACCGGGCGGCTTCACGGTCGTGGCCGCGCCGTCCGCGCGCGCCGCGATCGGCAGCGTCCGTTCGCAGTCGGCGGAGGGCGGCCTGGTCACCGGCGTGACCGGCCCCGTGACCATCGTGACGGCGGGCGCGGCGGGACTGAGCCAGCAGCAGGCCATCACGGCGGCCCTCACCGCCGCAGCGACCGCGCTCCATCGCCAGGCCCGTCCCCTCGACGTCGCGCCACTGCCGGCCGGCGACCGGGCGGGCCTGTCTGCATTCGTCTTCGAGATCGGCCTGCTCATCCCCAGCGTGCTCGGCAGCATCGGCCTGTTCCTGCTCGGCCGGCGGTTCCGGCTGTGGTGGCGGGTCACCGCTGCGGTCCTGTTCGCCCTGCTGGCCGCGTGCGGGAGCGTGCTCGCGCTTGACGCGATCTTCGGCGCCCTGACCGGCGCGAGCGCCGCGCTGATCGGCGTCGGCTTCCTCGGCTCGCTTACGTTCGTGGCATTCGTCACTGCCTGCCAGGCGGTCACCGGGCTGCCGGGAACCGGCCTGGCCGCGCTCGCCTTCGTCTTCATCGGGAACGCCGTGTCCGGCGGGACGGTACCGTTCGCGTTCCTGCCCGACGGCTTCCGCCAGGTCGCGCCATGGCTGCCCAACGGCGCCATCGTGTCCGCCGCGCGCGACGTGGCATATCTCCCGGAGGGGAATCTTGGCCATCCGCTGCTCGTCCTCGGGATCTGGCTAGCCGGGTCGCTGGCCGTGCTGGCCTGCGTAGACCTGCTGCACCTCGCCGAGCGCCGCCGCGCGCCGGAACGGAAGGCCGAGATCTACGCGACGCCGGGCACGACACACGTGCGGCGGCGGCTCGCACTCCGGCGGGCAGCGGCGCTCAAGACGGCAGGCCGGGCCCGAGAGGCGTGGAACGGCGATCGCGCCGCGGCCACCGCGCCTTACGTCGGCAATGATGATCCGCGCACGGGTTCATCGGTCGGGGCCGGGGATCCGCTCAGCTAGCGCTGCCCGCGAGGCAGGGGCCGGGAAGGGATCGGCAAAGTACTGGGTCTCGTGCGTGACCAGATCGCCGGTGAGCTCCATGACGCTCACCGAGTACGTGGGCACGCCGTCATAGGTGATCACGCACTCGTTCACCCACAGGTCGCCGCCGCCCCGGATCCGCAGGACAGTGAAGTGGCGTTCAGCCGGGTGCCCGCCGCGCTGCGCCTGGATCTTTGACCGGCCCCGGAAGCGCTCCCCGGACTGCGGGTAGTCCAGGATCGCATCGTCGGCGTAGATCGCGTGCTCGGTGTCGATGTCCCCGCTTTCGGAGGCCTCCCAGTGCTGCTCCAGCCGGGCCCGGGTCCTCGCGTCACGATCCGTTGCGCTGTTCACCTACGCCACGCTAGCAGCAGGGATTTCACTGCCGCCCGGCCTGATCGGGGTTCGGCCGCTGCTTGGTGCTGCCGGGCTGTTCAGAGCAGCCGGCGCAGGAAGGGATCCCTGGGTTCTGCCGGGCTGATCCGCACCCGCACGTCTACGCACCAGACGCCGTCTGGCCGGGCGATGACGGGATTGAGGTCCAGCTCACTGACCTCCGGGAGGTCATCGGCGAGCCGGGAGACCCGCAGCAGCGCGTCGGCGAGCGCGGCGGTGTCCGTCGGCGGCGCGCCCTGGCGGCCGCTGAGCAGCGGCGCGGCGCGAACCGAATTGATCATCTCGTCGGCGTCGGCGTCGGTCAGCGGGGTCAGCCGGGACACCAGATCACCGAGCACCTCGGTGGCCGCGTCGCCGGACCCGAACACCACCAGCGGCCCGAATACGGGTTCTTGCGCCACGCCGATGTGTACCTCGACGCCGCCGGCCAGCATCGGCTGGACGAGCACCCGCCCCCGCCGCGGCCCGGGGCCGGCCGCCAGCGCCCGGTAGCCCTCGGCCACTTCCTGCGGGGTGCGCAGATCGACCCGGACGCCCCCGGCGTCGGTCCTGTGCACCAGCCCCTCGGCCTCGGCCTTGAGTACCACCGGGCCGCCGAGCTGCGCGGCGGCCGCAGCCGCTTCTTCCTCCGTGGTCACCGCAATGGTGGCCGCCAGCGGGATGCCGTAGCAGGACAGCAGGTCGGCTGCGCTGGCTTGCGGCAGCCAGCCGCCGGCCGGCGAGCTGGCCAGGAAACCGGCGACCACGGCGCGCGCGTCGGCCGCGCGCAGCCCTTCCAGCTCGGGGACCGTGCCGCGCTGCCGCCCACGCCAGGCCTGGTACCGGACCGCGTGGCCCAGCGCGCGGGCCGCATTATCGGGGTCGGCGTAACAGGGCACTCCGGTGACCGCCGCTGCCGCCACGTCGATGATCGCCGCGGCCTGGCCGGCAGCTGCCGGGCCGGCGGCTGGGGGACCGCCCGGCGGGCCGGTGCCCGCGCGTGAGCCGGACGGCGGCAGCGCGACGGGCAGACGCTTGAGCCGTCGCACCGACTCGGCCCGGTCGAGCAGGGCGACAGCGAGCGGCTTGCTGATGACCGCCTGGGCCACCGCGGCGCTCAGGTCGGAGAAAGCCGTGGGTACCGCCACCGCGAGCACCGCGTCGACGCCGTCGTCGGCGGCCACTTCCTCCACGCAGGCACGGAAGGCTTCCGTGGTCACCACCGCGCTGGTATCCACCGGCCCGGTTACCACCGCAGCGGCCGGCAGCAGCCTGCGCAGCGCGCGCTGGGTGGCCGCGCCGAGCTGCACGACCTGCAGGCCGTGGTCGGCGCAGGCGTCGGCGGCCAGCGCGGCCACGCCGCCGGCGTTGGCGATGATCGCGACCCGGTTGGCCGCCGGCAGCGGCTGACAGGCCAGCAGCGCGGCGGTATCGACCAGCTCACCCAGACTCCTGGTGGCGATGACACCCGCCTGGTCGAACATGGCCTCCTGGCTGGCCACCGGCGTCGCGGCCGCCGCGGTGTGCGACGCGGCGCGGTGGCCCGCCGGGGACCGGGCGCCGACGACAGTCAGCACCGGCATCCGCTGCGCGATCCGGCGGGCCGCGCCGGCGAACTTACGCGGGTTGCCGAAAGACTCCACGTACAGGACCGCTATCTGGGTCACCTCGTCTTGCGCCCACCAGGTCAGCAGGTCGGTGGGGGACACGTCGTACTTGTCGCCGGCCGACGCGAAGGACGACACCCCGATCCCCAGCCGGGACATCTGCTCCAGCAGCGCGATTCCAACCCCGCCGGACTGCACCACCAGGCCGGCCACCCCGCGGACCGGGTGGCCGGCGGCGAAGGTGGCGTCCAGGCCGATCCAGGGCACGATCACGCCGAAACAGTTAGGCCCGAGCAGCCGCATGCCATACCGGCGGCACACGGCCAGCAGTTCCGCGCCCGCGGCGCCCCGGCTAGAACTAATCACGACCAGGCCCCGGACCCCGCTGCGACCGCACTGCTCCGCCACCTCGGGCACCGCGGACGGCGGCACCGCGATCACCGCCAGGTCCACCTGCCCGGGCAGGTCCTCGACGGACGCCACGCAGGGCACTCCCTCTATCTCCCTGGCCTGGGCATGCGGATTGACCGCATACACCGGTCCGGTGAAGCCGCCCGTGATGATGTTGCGCAAGATGGCCCAGCCCATGCTCCCGCGACGGCGGCTCGCGCCCACCACGGCGACCGACCGCGGCTGCAGCAGCGGACGCAGGCTGGCCACATCCGCCCGGCTTTCCCTGCTCGCCACGGCCTCCAGGTAATGGCCCAGCCGGTAATCGTCGTCGCCGCTGGGCAGGGGGAAGGTCAGCTCGACCGTGTCCCCGGCTATCCGCCGCTGCGCGGGCAGGCCGGCGTCCGCGAACACCCGCAGCATCGCCGAGTTCTCCGCCAGCGTCTCCGCGGTGAACGCCCGCAGGCCGCGCTGCCGCGCCTGCCAGACCAGGTGCTCCAGCAGCAAGCTGGCGATACCGCGGCCGTGCATGTCATCGGAGACCGCGAACGCGACCTCCGCCACGCCGGGCTTCCCGGCGAGCTCGTAGGCGGCGACGCCGGCCAGCCGGCCGTCCTGCCAGGCCAGCAGCGCCGCATGAGCGGAATCGGGCTCGCGGCAGACCCGCTTGGCTTCCTGCTCGGCCGCGCTCGGGCTCATGCTGAAAAACCGCAGGTACATATTGTCCGGCGACATGGCAGCATGCATCGCGCGTACCGCCTCAAAATCCTGCGACCGGGCCGGCCTGACCTCCACCGTGGTGCCGTCGGTCAGCAGCGCGTACATGGCCGCGGCCGGGCTGCTCACCGGCCGGCCCCCTGGGCTGGCGGTACGACAATGACCGGGCACCGCGAGTACTCGCAGCAGCAGCAGCTCATCGATCCGTGCTCCAGGTGCTTCATGGGCTGGCCGCGCTCCTTCCCCACCAGGAGAATGCCGCCCTCTGCCGTCGCGGACTCGGCCCATCGGGAACAACCGAGCGGTCATGGGCGGTAGCGGGCCCTCCATCGGGTCCGTGTCACCCGCCGCAAAGCAACGGACGGGTAGGTACGTGGTGACGGGGTCGCTCTCCCCCTCAGCCTACCTATGTAATCTGGCGGACTCTAGAAGTGATCATCGCGTCCCCCCTTTTTGGCGGCCCGGCCCTATGCCGCGTCGCGATCACAGCGTGCGTGGCCGGCCAGGCAGGAAGAAAGGGGCACAGCTCGACCCGCCGCGCTCCCGGCTCCGGCTGACCCGGGGATAGCCATCGCCGCCAAGCTGCCAATCGGGGAGCGGATATAGAGCCTGTGACGAAAGTGCTCATCTGCCGCGTACCGCGCTGAGATGGGCACTCGGTGACGGAATGGCGATCTTCGCGTCGTTGCGCTCATCTGGTCGTCGTCCGGCCGCAGCGTTGGTGCGCTCGTTTAGACGTTCAGCCGCCGGTCTTGCGGCGAAACGAACGCCGGCTCCGGGCCAGGCCGCGGGCGCCGTGAACCTTCCCCGCGTCCTTGCCGCCGCGGGCCGCGTTCGCGTCCGCATGCTTGGCGCGCTTGCGTTCCAGCGCCTCGCGGAACTTGCGCTTGGTCTCTTCCTCGGAACCCTCAGGCTCCGGCGCGGCGTCAGTCATGCCGACCTCCTCCCGAGACGGCGATATCCACAGCTTCGCACATGTGATACCGGCATGCCGCCCGGCGGGTCGGCCGACTCCATGACGCCGAGCTGTCCGAGCGTGTGCTCACCCGACGCTTTGATCACGACAGTGGCCCGTGGAACCGGTAGGCGGGGCCCTCACCGGGATCCAGCACAAACCCGGGCATCGCTGCTCACCGCCCTTCCCGGCGCATGAATGTACCGAGTCTCCCGCTCCCTGGTCGTACCCGCCAGCGCCCTAGAGCATCCAGGCGGCCGGGCCGCCGCGCCGCTCATCGACGTCCTGCACCCCGACGGCCGGGAGCGCCGGCGCAGGTAGGCTCGGGGCATGCCGGGCCGAGTGGTCGGGGTTGAATGAGCCGTCATCGGTGTCACGGCGACCCAGCGCGGTTTGAGGTCGTGGCGGGGTTCATAGCCGAACGCTTCCCTCATGCGCGTTATGTCGCCGACGTGGGCGGCGGGCAGGGAATGCTGACCCGGATACTGCGCAAGCGGCTCGGACTTGATGCAGAGGTCATAGATCCGCGCGGCTGGACCTTGAAGGGCGTGCCGGCGCGCGTGGAGAACTTCGATGCCTCGATGGCGGAGTACTACGACCTCGTCGTCGGGCTTCATCCCGACAAAGCCTTGCGCAGCGTAGTGGAGTCCGCTGCGAAGTCAGCCGTTCTCGTCATCCCATGCTGCAATTTCTGGAGTCAGGAGACCAGGCTCGGACGCGACCAGCTGATCGAGCAGATTTCCGGATTCCACAATTCGCGCGGTGGAAAGTCGGAGTTCGTGGTGCTGGACTTCAGGGGCCCGAAGAATCATGCCCTGATTCTCCTGCCGTCGTCCGGCTCCGCAGCGCCGCGAGCATCGTAACGCTCAGTGACAGCTGGCGACGAGGCGGAGGGCAAGACCGAGACATCAGAGTTGCCGGTCCAGGTAACCCTGCCCCGAGGGTTGTCCTGTCCCATTCAGGTTCAGTCCACCGTCACCGATCTGACGCATCGGCCAGGCAGGCCTGAGCCCGCCGCGGTCTGATGGTTTATGACCGCATGCCCGGCGCGGATCGGCGCTCCGATGCGCGACGGTCATCCGCGATGAGCCGGATCATGTCGGCGGGCAGGCGGTGAACAGGAAATATCGCGCGGGCCGGGACGCAACCTGATGCTGTGCCCGACCCGTCTGTTGGGTGCTGGCGTGCCGGGCATGGGGGCCCCGGCATGCCGGCCTGGGGCCGGATCGCTTTGGAGGAGCGCAGGTGGCGTGAGATCTGCCGAGGGGGAGTTCGCCGAGTTCGCGGAGGCCGCCTTGCTGCAGTTGCGGCGGACGGGGTTCCTTCTTTGCGGCAACTGGCATACGGCAGAGGATCTCGCGCAGACGACGCTGGCGAAGATGTTCGTGTCCTGGCGCAAGATCAAGCGGCGCGGGGCAGTGCACGCCTACGCCAAGCGCATTCTGGTGAACACCTATCTCGACGACAAGCGCCTGATGCGCTCCGGAGAGATTCTCACCGACAGGTTCCCGGAGCGCGTAGCGGAGCCACCGGCCGTGGAGACCCGGCTGGTGGTCCTGGCCGCGTTGGCCACGCTGCCGCCGAGGGCCAGGGCCGTGGTGGTGCTGCGCTACTGGGAGGACCTGAGCGTGGACCAGGTCGCGGATGTGCTGGGATGCTCGCCCAGCAACGTGAAGAGCCTTACTGCCCGGGCCCTCGGCAAGCTGCGGGCGGTGCTGGGGGAGGCCATGACCGGTTATGGCCCGGCCGGCGGCGGCCCGGAAGGACGGCATGAGATGGGGGACAGCCGGCATGGATGAGACATCGCTGCGCACGCTGCTGAAAAGTGCCATGGGCGACGAGCCGCCGATCGGGCTGGTCGGGCGTAACCCGCTGCGCGAGGGCATCCAGCTCCGCCGCCGGGCCCGGATGCGGCGGGCCGCCGGGGCCGCAGCGGTCGTTGCCGCCGTGGCCGCCGCGCTCACCGCGGTCACCGGGATACTCGGCGACAAGGCGGCCGCGCCGAGCGCGGGGACCGCCTACGTCGTCATCCAAGGTTCGGGGACGGTGGTCCCGATCGACCTCGCGACCAACAGCCCCACACAGCCGATCCAGGTCGGCCGCTCACTCTATGCGATCGCGATCACCCCGGACGGGAAGACCGCCTACGTCAGCGACGGGGAGAACTCGCTCTTGGCGCCGGACGAACGGAACGGGGCCGTGACGCCGGTCGACCTCGCGACGGACACTCCCGGCACGCCGATCCGGTTCAGCGTGCCACCCTTTGCGATCGCGATCACCCCGGACGGGAAGACCGCCTACGTCGTCGCCGGCGGGAACGCGGTGACACCGATCGACCTCGCGACCGGCGCTCCCGGCACGCCGATCCACATCGCCGCGCCATTTATGATCGCGATCACCCCGGACGGGAAGACCGCCTACGTCGCCAGCTTGACGAACACGGTGACGCCGATCGACCTGGCGACCAATACTCCCGGCACGCCGATCCACGTCGCGGGGCCGGCCGATGTGATCGCGATCACCCCGGACGGGAAGACCGCCTACGTCGGCAGCGGGAACGCGGTGAGCCCGATCGACCTGGCGACCGGCGCTCCCGGCACGCCGATCCACGTCGCGGGGCCGGCCGATGCGATCGCGATCACCCCGGACGGGAAGACCGCCTACGTCGCCGGCGGGAACGCAGTGACCCCGATCGACCTGGCGACCGGCGCTCCCGGCACGCCGATCCACGTCGCCGGGCCGATCTATGCGATCGCGATCACCCCGGACGGGAAGACCGCCTACGTCGCCGGCGGGAACGCGGTGACCCCGATCCACCTGGCGACCGGCACCCCCGGCAAGCCGATCAGAGTCTGGCACCACCCTTCCGGGTACGGGCAGTACATCGGCTCACCAGGATCGATCGCGATCATGCCCTGACCTGCATGGCAGATCCCCGAACCGAACAGCGAGCACCGCGACACCGACCAGGCCCGCAATGATGCCTCAGGGTCGACAGAGCAGCACACCAGCGGCTACCTGAGGTTCTCGCCCGTCTACGGCAATTTCCGGGCTTTCGACCCAGAATCCGTACTGACTGACCATGATCCACTGGCCGTCGCCTGACAGACGGCAACCCTGGCGCTCAGGCCCGCAACCGGGCTCGGTGACTGCCCGAACCGTCCGAGGTCGTCCGGACCTTCGAGTGACCTGGTGCTCTGTGTCCAGGTTTGTACGGTGGAGGTCAGCCCGCACATCGGCGTTGCTGCTTCACACCAATGGCCGAATGTCCGGAAGGGCAGGCTACGTGAAGCGGGCCCACAGCCGATCTTGAATGCTACGCCCAGTCTGGTTTCCGGCGAGGCAGGAGAGGAGCCATATGGGATGCCTAGCTCAGCGGTCCACGGTCGCCGATGCGATATCTGGCCTCACAGCCACAAACGTGACCGCGCGGACCCGGGCTGCCGACGGCCGGCGGGCGTTGCGCCGAGGAATCGCCTTGGGCCTGGTCGCGATGCTGGTGTCCGTCGCGCTGAGCGCGTGCGGCTCCTCACCGGAGATAGCACCGGGAACGGCCTCCGTCGTGTCGGCGCCAGTGCGAATCGCTCACACCAGGCTCGGCGCCATCGGATACCGAGTCGTCGGGAGCGGCCCTCCGCTGGTCTTGATCATGGGCTACGCCGGGACCATGGAGGTCTGGGATCCGCGGCTGGTTCACGCTCTCGCCCGGCACAACCGGGTTGTGATGTTCGACAACGCCGGAGTTGGCCGTACGCAGCCATTGCGGGGGGAACTGACCGCGACACTCAGCATCGACGCCATGGCCGACCAGACCAGCGCGCTCATCGACACCCTCGGCCTCGGCCGGCCGGACGTGCTGGGCTGGTCGATGGGCGGCATGATCGCCCAGGCCCTGGCGGTCTTGCACCCTGCCCAGGTGCGCCGCCTGGTGCTGTGCGCCACGTATCCCGGGACCGGCGCGGTGGTGCCCTCGCCAGCCGCCATCCAGACCGGCAGCCTTTTTCCTGCTAATCAGGTCAACGCCTACAACGCGTTCACAGCAGCGATCTCGGAATACCCAGCCGCCCCCGCGGCGCCCGCCGATGCGAAAACGGCTCAGGCGGCCGCCGTGACCGAGTGGTGGGACGGCACCGACGCTACCGGACGCAAGATCGCCAGGATCTCAGTGCCCACGCTTATCGCCGACGGCACCGACGACCAGCTCGACCCGGTCGCCAATGACCACACCCTCGCCCGCCTCATCCCCGGGTCAAAGCTGGTGCTCTACCCCGATGCCGGGCATGGGTTTATGTTCCAGGAAGGAACGCGCTTCGCTTCTCTCATCGAATCGTTCCTGACCGGGCACCCAAGCTCGTAGCGGTAGGGACCTTCTAGTGAGGAACGCACTTTCGCCCGCGTTTGCCAGGTCAGCAGCGATCTGGACTGATCACGATGGGCGCCCCCAGCGGAGATGACGGACGCGGTCGGCTCGGTGTGGCTGGCATGGTCCGGCGTCAATCGCCAGGCCGCCGCGCCCCACGGGTCCGACCTGGCGGCAGCTCTTGCGCGCCCAGGCCTCCGGGATCGTCGCGGTCGACTTCCAGCGGCCACGAGAGGGCTTATCGGCATCAGCCGGCCGACACGGGCGCGCCGATAGGATGAAGGCGCGGGAGGTGCAGAGGTTGTCTGGGCCGGCTGATCGCCGAGGACTGCCGCTTCTGGAGGATGAGGATCTGACCGGTGAGGCGGTCATCGAGCCGAGCCGGCTGATCCGTCCGGTCGACGCGCCGACGGTCGCCGTGGCGTGCTTTTTCCGTGACGTCGTCGAGGAACTCTCCGGCCGTCAAGACGCGAGGCCAGTGTGTCGCCTGCACAGCGAGATGGGTCCGGCCTCGTTGTGGGAGATCGAGCACCGGGGTGTACGGCTGGGCGTGTTCCATCCCGGAGTCGGGGCGCCGCTGGCCGGTGCCATGCTCGAGCAGGTCATTGCCCGCGGAGTTCGCGGAGTCATCGCCTGCGGTGCGGCAGGGGCGCTGGTACCGGAACTGGTGATGGGGCACGCGGTGATCTTGACCGGCGCTGTGCGCGACGAGGGCACGTCCTTCCACTACCTGCAGGCCGGCCGGGTCGTCTCGGCTGACCCGGGTCCGGCTGAGAGCCTGGCCGACGCGCTCGGCGCCGCCGGCGTGGAGACGACGCACGGCCTGAGTTGGTCGATGGACGCCATCTACCGCGAGACCCGGGCCCGGGTCTCGCGCCGGGTGGAGGAAGGGTGTCTAGTCGTCGAGATGGAAGCGTCCGCGCTGATGGCGATCGCCCGCTACCGCTCCATCCCGTTCGGCGAGGTGGTGATGGCCGGAGATTCGCTGGCCGGCCGGGAGTGGCAGCACCGTGGGTGGATGACGGCCAAATCGGCGCGCCGGCAGTTGTTCGCCTCGGCCGCGGACGCCGCCGTCGCGTTGACGAGGTGACCGGGTTCCAGATGCGTGGAGCCGTCGAGGCCGCTCACGGCGAAGGAGGCGGCGTCGAGGTCTCGCACGGTGCCGCCGCCGCCGACGACGCGGCCGCGCAGAGCCTGTGGGTCCGGGGTGCGGACCATGATCTCCTCGTGCTCGTGGTCCCGCTCGAACGTCGCCATCTCGCTGTCGACGAGCAGCCGCCCTTCGCCGATGATGAGCAGGTGATCGGCGGTGACCGCCATCTCGGCCATGAGGTGACTCGACACGAGGATGGTCCGCCCCTCCGCGGCCATCTGACGCATCAGGCCGCGGAACCAGATGATGCCTTCGGGGTCGAGTCCGTTGAGCGGCTCGTCGAGCACGAGGATCGGCGGGTCGCCGAGCAGTGCCGCGGCGAGACCGAGGCGCTGGTGCATGCCCAGCGACAAGGTTCCCGCCGGCTTCCGCGCGACCTTGCCGAGCCCGACGGTCTCGAGCACCTCGCCGACGCGGCGGCGGCCGATGCCGTTGCTCCGCGCGAGCGCGAGCAGATGCTCGGTGGCGCTGCAGCCAGGCTGCACGGCCCGCGCGTCGAGGAGCGAGCCCACGTGCCGCAGCGGGGGGACCAGGTCGGCGTAGGGCCGCCCGTCGACGGTCACCGTCCCCGATGCCGGACGCTCGAGGCCCAGGATCATGCGCAGCCCTGGCCCAGGCTGCCCGCGATCAGCCGGCCTGGGCTAGGTCTCACCTGCGGTCAGAATGTCCTGATGGCGATCTCGGCAGGTGCCGCCAGCAGTCCGGTAATCTCGTCGTCGAGGCGGCTGAGCGTAAGCGACGTCCCGGCCATATCCAGCGAGGTGCAGTACTCCCCGACGTAGTTCCGCCGCACATGGATGCCGCGCTTCGCCAGCTGCTCATGCGCATACCCGTAGAGCAAGTACAGCTCGCTGATCGGAGTGCCGCCGCCGCGGCCGAGGTGCTGGCCAGGATCTACTACGCCAAGGCAGAGACGAAGACCCGCGCCATCCCCCGGCGGGGATGGTCTGTGCAGCGCCCCCAGCAGGATTCGAACCTGCGCACACGGCTCCGGAGGCCGCCCGCGCCATCACGCGAATCTCGGCGCCGACCTGCGGCGACTGTCTGAACGATAGCGGCGTAGCCGAGATCCGTTCCGCGCATGTTCCGGATCATGACAGATTGGTCCCTGCATCGCCGGTCAGGGGTTAGCCGCTCGCCAGAAGAACTCCAGCTGGATGTTGTCGGGATCGCGGCCGCGCTTCCGTGATGACTGCGACGTTCGACGTGGAGCGCTGACAGCAGAAGCCGTGGGTTTACGGGACATGGATCGAGAGAAGCATCCTGGACAACCTCGGGCTGGAATCGTGCCGATCGCGGGCGCGCGGGCCGGATTGAGCCTCTGTCGTCCACTGCTGCGTGGAGGCCAGACCCGCGCGGTACCCGCCGTCCTCTATCCGAGCGTGAGCATCGCCTCGGTGACCTCGCCGACCGCCGCATCGGGGATGGCAGTGGCGGCCTCCTCGAGGACGAGCAGCCATGCCCCGGGGATCTCGCTCGCGATCGCCTCGCCGTTGCCGACGGGGAAGAACCGGTCGCGGCGGCCGTGGACAACGAGCGTGGGGACCTCGATCTCGGGCAGGCGCTCGCGCCAGCGGGGTTTGCAGTCGAGCCTGGTAAACACCAGGCGGATCTGGTTGGCCATCTGGACCGGGGGTGCGGTGCTGGGCGTGCGGTCCCAGATGCGCGCAGCGATTGCGCGCGCGGCGACGGGGTTGTCGCCGAGGATCTCCGCGCCGACGGCGGCGAACTCCGCAACCGCCTCGCGGTCGGTCCAATCGGGCATCGGACGCGCGAACAGTCGGCTCATCGTCGCCTGGTCATGGCCGGGGAGGTCATCGTCGGGCGGGCCAGGGGCAACCGCGCGGGTGCCGACAAGGGTGAGCGCCGAGAACGCGCCTGGATGGTCGAGCACGGCCACCTGGGCGACCATCCCGCCGACGCTGATGCCGGCGAGGTGCGCAGGCCCTCCGCCGAGCGTGTCAGCGAGGGCCGCCGCGTCGGCGGCGAGGTCGCGCAGGGTGTAGGCGGGCGCCTCCGGGTTCGTCGTCGTCGACTCCCCGCTATCGCGCAGGTCGTAGCGCACCACACGGCGCCCGCCAGCGGCGATGCGCTCGCAAAGCGCGTCGGGCCAGGAGAGCATCGTCGTCCCGCCCGCGAGCAGGATGAGTGGCGCGTCGTCGTCACCGAACGACTCGATGCCCAAGGCGATCTCATTGGCGTTGACAGTGGTCATCGGATCACCGGAAGACGTCGTAGGTCAGGGTCGTCTTCGAACGGTCTTACACCCCAAGCGCCCATGGGCTGATGCTATGGCCGATCAGCCTGCTCTACCCTCCGTCTTCCTCGTAGGCGCCAAAACCAGGTGACCGGGAGCCGGACACTCGAAGCCGAGCAAGATGGTGGCCTGCCGCGCTGGTCTGCGCCTGATGATGAGCCAGTCTGATCAATGGCTTGCCGGGCTGGGACGGCGCGGGGAGCGCCGGACCCGGCGCCGCGCAGCGGCGCCACTTGTCTACGCGGCGCTGAAGTATGCGGTGCGCGAACGCCAGCTTTCGGCAAATCCGCTCGACGGTGCCGACGACCCCGAGTGGAAGGCTCCCGAAGTCTCCGACGCTGTAGACCGGCGCCGGGTGGCCAGTCCGAATCAGATGGAAAAGCTGATAGCGGCCATTGGCACGCTCGGCCTGACCCAGGGACCCCGCCTGAAAGCGCTGTACGGATGCATGTATTACGGCATGCTCCGCCCCTCGGATGCGGCGTCGCTCGTACTGGACGAATGCAAGCTGCCCGAGCAGGGCTGGGGGCTGCTGGAGTTCAGCGAGATCAGCTCGGCGGCCGGGCGCGACTGGACCGACGACGGCGAGGTACACCAGGCGAGCAAGCCGAAGGGCGGCCCGCGCAATGCCATCCGGCGCGTTCCCATCCCGCCCGTGTTAGTGACGATGCTCCGCGAGCACGTCCAGGAGCACGGCACCGGGCCGGACGGTCGGCTGTTCCGGACCTACAAAGGCGGCATCTACCTGCCGTCCACCGTGTGGACTGTCCTGCAGAAGGCACGAAAGCTGGCCTTCACCGAAGCTCAGGCAGCGTCCCTGCTAGCTCACAAGCCCTACGACTTCCGCCATGCGGGTGTCTCCTGGCGGCTCAACGCCGGAACACCGGCCCCGCTGGTCGCCGAGTGGGCCGGGCACACCGTCGAAGTCCTGCTGCGGATCTACGCGCACTGCATCGACGGCGACGACGACCGGTGGTTCGGCCCGATGGAGGACGCTCTTGGCCGGGACTGAGCTGGCCCGATGGCCGCGCGGCCGTTCCGCGTATGTTCCGGGAACAGCGCTTCACGGCGGCTTCTAGCGGCCCATGGCTGCATAGGAGGGAAGCACGACGTGATCATTAAAAGCCCGAACCTGCTGGTCAGCGAGGGTTCGGGCTGTTCATGGCGGGCGCCCCCAGCAGGATTCGAACCTGCGCACACGGCTCCGGAGGAGGTAGGTGCGCAGCGCCGCTATCTGCGTATTCCATGATCGAATTTGGTGCTGGGTCCATGCCTGGTCCGCAACTCGCTGAACCCCTGCTTGCAAAATACATTCAGGGTGTCCAGCACAGTCTCTGGCCTGGAATATCTCCCCTCCACCGTCCATCGAGATCCGGCAAAGTCCAAGCTCGTTGGTGTCAACCTTGGGTGTCAACCCACCCCCACCGCCATCCAGGAGTCGACTGCAAGGTTCGGCCGACCAGCCGCTTGCAATCTGATCCGTAGCAAGGCTGGCGCGGCGATGGTGTTTATGGAGACCGGGCTGGAAGGGAGGAGTTAGCCCCCCTGGCCTGGATCGTGGTGGTCGTGGGGCAGGCTGTTCTGCTGGGCGCGGGTCGCCTCATCCGCGCGGGCCGTCTTCGCGCGGGCCGTCTCATCCGCGCGGGCCGTCTTCGCGCGGGCCGTCTCGTCCGCGCGGGCCGTCTTCGCGCGGGCCGTCTCGTCCGCGCGGGCCGTCGCGTCGTCCGCGCGGGCCCTCCTCGCGCGGGCCGTCTCGTCCGCGCGGGCCCTCTCCGCGCGGGTCGTGTCGTCCGCGCGGGCGGTCTTCGCCCGGGCCGTCTCATCCGCGCGGGCGGTCTTCGCCCGGGCCGTCTCGTCCGCGCGGGCCGTCGTGTCGTCCGCGCGGGCGGTCTTCGCGCGGGCCGTCTCGTCCGCGCGTGCCCTCCTCGAGCGGGCCGTCTCGTCCGCGCGGGCCCTCTCCGAGCGGGCCGTCTCGTCCGCGCGGGCCCTCTCCGCGCGGGTCGTCTCGTCCGCGTGGGCCGTCTCCGCGCGGGCTGTCTCGTCCGCGTGGGCCCTCTCCGAGCGGGCCGTCTCATCCGCGCGGGCCCTCTCCGAGCGGGCGGTCTCGGCTTGGGCACTCTCGCGCTGGCCGATCAGGTCGCGGTCCTGGCTGACGGCTGTCTGTCCGCGGGACTGTTTCAGTTCGCGACGAGCGCCGCGGCCGCGGCGTGAAGTCCGGCGTGCACCGGCCAGCAGCAGGCCCAGCCCGAGTATGGCGACCGCCCCGATCACGATGCCGTAGAGGAACAGCGCGCCGGTGGAACCGGTCACGTGGTAGCCGAACACCGAGAAGCTGTGGGTCAGCGCGTGCCCGCTGCCGACGTTGTTGAACACGCCCGCCACGCCCACGACCACCGCGGCGACCAGGATGATGAGGCCGAAAACAACAAACATGACACTCTCCGAATATTCGCCCTATACCCAGTCAACTCGGAGTTTGAATCAAGTCAGCCGGGCCCGTAGGTGGCCCGGCTCGATCCACGGTACGCCTCGCTCTGCCCCGTCCTTCCGCGGCAAGAGGATGCCAGGCACGGAGGACGGGCCAGGTCCGATCTTGTAGTTGCGGTCATCGGGCCAGCGTAACGGCGGGTACCGCCCGCCTGCGGATGCGGGGGACGGCGGACCGGTGGCGGCCGGTGCGCCCAACTGGGCGCGCTCGGAGGGACTCGAACCCCCAACCTTCTGATCCGTAGCTACCGGCATGCTGCTGCGCATGTTCGAGAAATATGCTCTGACGTGCCTGCTGATGGCCGCGGAGGGTAGCGGTAAGTGGCAGAGGTTGCTGTACTTCGGTGCTGTACGAACAGCATGTGGCACGGGATCTTGACCCTCTGCCTGCAAAGTACATCCGGCCTGTCGGAAGCGGTCGCTCACCTGGCCATCGGCGGTACGCATCATCCCTCTCAGACCGCCTCTGCCGGGCTCCGTTGTGGTCAAGGATGGTGGTCAGGTCCCTGGTCACCGTGATGATCTCCGAAGACTTGCAACGCCACGTCGTGTCGGACATCCCGCGTCTCCCCATCTCGGTCTGTCCCGAAGCGTCCCGTGCACGAATCGGTTCCTGAGCTGCGAGTCTCTGCACAGAGGGAGGACCTGGAGGTGCACCCAGGCCACCGCGGTCCCTGGTCCGCTCGGTTGCTCTCTGTTAGCGTTTGAGCAGCACTCGGGGAGGTGCCATGGCCAAACGAGTTGTGCTGATCGTCCTCGGGGTCCTGCTGCTCGTGATCGGCGCGCTGGCCGCGATCGGTGGCGGCGCGCTGATGGCATTGTTCGGGTCGAATGACACCTTGAATTCGGGCGTGCAGAACGTGTCGACGCCGACCAGCGCCCTGGTATCACCGGCTGGCTCGATTCAGGGCGCATCCGGCGCGCAGACTGTCCTTGGCAGCGTCCGGTTGCGTATCACGGCCACGCCGACCGGCGCCGGGCATAACCTGTTCCTGGGCATCGGCCCAGCGAGCGCGGTGGACCGCTATCTCAGCGGGGTTAGCTACGATGTCGCAACTAACGTGTCTGTTACGCCGTTTCACCTGACGCTTGCCCGCCACGGCGGCACCGGCACACCACCGCGACCCGGATCTCAGTCGTTTTGGGTGGCCAAGGCGAGCGGAAACCATCCGACCCTGACGTGGACCGTTACTTCCGGCTCCTACCGGGTGGTCGTGATGAACACCGACGCTTCCGCCCCGGTGGCCTTCGCCGGCGGGCTGGATCTGACCATACCGCACTCGTTTGCGATCGGCATTGGCCTGCTCATCGGCGGCATAGTTCTCATCCTGATAGCGATCGCGCTGATCGTGCTCGGTGTCCGGGCCCGGGCCCGGCCGCAGTCCCAGCCCGTTCCTGACCCGGCAGCCGGGGGTTAGCCAGATCCGGGTGCACCGGACGCCTGGACAGGACGAGAGGGCTGGGACCCGGGCCTAGATGGCCTCTTCGTCCCGAATCCAAGTCACGGTATGGATGGTCAGTGCTACGGCATGCCTGACCTGGGAGCTATCGTCCATAGGCGTCCGCTGGCGTCCGCTGCTGGCGACAGCGATTGTTACTCACTTGGTTACTCGGTCGGTCGGCACCCTCGTTGGAGCCTGCCGGAGCAGCTCGGTGCGTAGCTCGTGATTCTTGATTTTCCCTCGTGCCCCCTCCCGCCGCCTCGCGCGTCTAGAGTTTGGACCGGGTGAAGGGACGGCCGTGTTCTTTCTTATATACATGCTTATCCGGCTAATGGTATATGCTGTGGTGGCCGTATTTGTGGCCATGTTCTGGATGATGCGCACAATGGTCATGCTGATTGCCACGCTTGCAACGGCTATCAGCTCGGTACACGCTTCCCACAAACGCGCCCAAGTTGGCCAAGCCCGACCCAGATCGCATGCCACCGGACACGCCACCACGCCCGACGATCGGGAAGCCGCACGTCAGCGTGCGGTGAAGCAAGAAGCGGAACGCCAAACCTCAGTGAGAAGGGATGCGCTTAACCTCCGCTTTGACCGGGATGGCGAAGCGAAGGGTTTCGCGAATGCTGGTCATAGCTCTGATCTTGCGGAAGCGATTGACGAACTGCTCGACGTTAAATTGCGGCAGGAGAGGGCCGGCCCGGACAATTCGCGGCGTTCCGGCTTGATCCCTGTGATCTTTCGCCCGGCGATCGGGCACTTGACGCGAGGACGACTGCCCGGCCAGTTCCTGCGGTCGCGGCCATCGGGTGCGCGTTGCGGCCGGGACTGGCTGCCTGCGGATGGCGGGCCTGCCGACCTGGCGGCGGCGCCGCGCCCGGAGGGCTCCCGCCCGTCAGGGCGCGGCAGGCCGCCGCCCCGGAGTCGGCGAGCTGCCCGCGACCCCCGCCCGGCATTGGCCTGGTCCTCATGCAGCTTCGCGCGATACCTCGATGCCCGCGCTTCCGCGTCGGATCTCGGCCAAGGCCGGACGGCCCGGCGCGCCGAAGGCGTGCCTTTAAAGCCGTAGAGTTGTCACAGCTTCGCAGGGGACATCCCGACGGTCGGGGCAGGCCCTGCAGGCTGCTTCAGGGTCCTGCGCTGGCGGTGCTCCTCATTTGATCTGGGTGACGGGGCTTCCTTGCGCCACCACATGGTGTAGGCGATGCCGCGAGTCCCGCACACTGTGCTGCCGTTGAGCAGCTCCCAGCCGTTGCTGTCCATCTGCTGCATGTGTTGGGCTACCAGGTCTTCTGTGCCTTCCCTGGTGGTGACCTTGTATTGCCAGCCAGTCATGGGGCAGATCGTGCCATATTTCTCTAGCCCCAGGCGGACCAAGCGGGCAGTGAGACGTTAATTTCCCTAGAAACCGTCAAGGATCATGCCATTCCGGTCCAATTAGGATTGGCCAGGCTTTGTCTCGTCGCTGATCCATGAGAGGTAGTCGGGATTGCCGCCGTCGACGGGCCTGGTCGATATGCCAGGCACTTCGTACGGGTGCTCTCTCCGTGCGCGGGCGATGATCTCGGGTATTCGTGCCCTGCTGGTGTGCAGTGATGCCCGGCCTTCGGTGCGCTCGTAGACCTCGCCGCGCCACCGGTAGATCGACTGCACCGGGTGGAAGTTATGCACGCTCGCGCAGAGGCGGTCCTCGACGAGCTTGCGCGTGAAGGCTTTCAGCCACTCCGGGTCCGGTGCGGTGATGACGACTTCGCACAGCTCATCCGGCGGCACGGGTCACCCCGCCGCCGCTGTGAATCAGCCGTGCCATGGTCTCCTCGGATTCCTCGCGGCTGTGGGCCATGGACGCGAAGCCGGTCATGATCTGGTCGTCGTAGCCGAGCCCGACCCACCGGCCGGACATGTTCAGGCCGTGCGGGTGCAGCACGAAGTACATGGTTCCCTTCGAGCGGATGGAGCCGTCGTTGGATGCGTACCAGCCCATCAGGATCTCGTTGTCCCACAGCCGCAGACAGGGCGCGAATTTTCCCAGTTCAGAGTCAGTTTGCGCTGGTCATCGAGTGGCGCCCCCAGCAGGATTCGAACCTGCGCACACGGCTCCGGAGGCCGTTGCTCTATCCCCTGAGCTATGGGGGCTCAGACGCTCGCCCGCGAGCTGCGCGGTACGGGCCGGAGCCAATGTACCAGCCGCGAACATCCGGGGACACGGCGTCGATCAGTACGCATGATGGCCCAGGAGACGATAGCCTCGCGCGGGTGACGCACGGACTGGGCCGGGTGCTGGTTGTCGATGACGACGAGGTCATCAGGCAGCTCATTGCCGTCAACCTCACGCTCGAGGGGTTCGACGTGGTCACCGCCGTGGACGGCCAGGACTGCCTGGAGAAGGTGATCGAGGCCGAGCCGGACGTGATCACCCTGGACGTGATGATGCCCCGCCTGGACGGCTGGGTGACCGCGACCCAGCTGCGCCGCAACCCGCAGACGGCCGGGATCAAGGTCGTGCTGATCACCGCCCGGGCCCAGGAGGATGACCGCTCCCGGGGCCGCCAGGTCGGCGTGGACGCCTACCTGACCAAGCCGTTCGACCCGGCCGAGATGATCCGGGTGGTCCGCGAGCTCGCGAGCGCGTCGACCGCCGTCAGCGACTGACCGGCCGCCGGCCCGGCCCGTAGCCTGGGCCCGTGATCCCCGGCGACATCGGCATCCAGCTGGGCCTGCGCGCGTCCGGGACCTGGCGCCCGGCCCCGGCCGGCGCGGGCGGGACGCCCGGGACCTACGCCACCTCGCTGCCGTTCCGGCTGGCCCGGGCCAGCGGCGCGGACCCGGCGGAGGTAGCCGAGGGCCTGGCCGGGCGGCTGCGCGGGGTGGCCTGGATCGCCGGGACGTCGGTGACCGGCGGCGGCTACCTCACCGTGACCGTCACCGACCCGGCTCTGGCCGCGCTGGCCGTCCGGATCCCCGCCGCCGGCGCCGCGTGCGCGCGCAGCGACGCCCTGAGCGGCACCGAGATCACCGCGCCGCCCTCCGCCGACCTGGCGACGGCCGCCACCTGGCCGCAGGCCAGCCGGCTGGTGGCCGCGGCGGTCACGGCGCGGCTGGCCGGGGCGGCCGGGGCCGCGGTCACGGCCGGTCCCGGGCCGTACCACCCCCGGCCCGGCCCGGGAGCGCCCGCGGCGGCCGTCGCGTACGCGGGGCCGGACGCGATCCGCTACGCCCTGGCCCGGGCCGGCCGGGCGCGCCGGGCCGGGTGGAGGCGAGGCGGTGCGTGCGGGATGGGAATCCCAATCCGTTCTTCGCGGTCCGGTATGCCCACGCCGACGCCGCGTCGGTGCTGCGCTGGGCCGCCGACCTCGGCGTCGACCGGGGCCCGCCGGAGGCGCTGCGCCCCGGCCGGCTCGCGCACGCGACCGAGCGCGCGCTGCTGGCGCTGATGTCGTGGCTGCCAGAACGCACCGCCTCGGCGGCCCGCCGTCGCCGGCCGGATGCTTTCAGCCGGTATCTCGAGCACCTGGCCGGGGCGTGGCTCGACTGCCGGGAGGCCTGCCCGGCGCTGCCGTTCGGCGGCCGGGCCGCGCCGCGGGACGAGGCGGGGGCGGCGGCCCGGCTGTGGCTGGCGGCCGCGGCGCAGACCGCCCTCGGCACCGGCCTGGCGCTGCTCGGGGTGGCCGCGCCGGAGCGGCTGTAGCCGCTCTATATCTGCGGGGACTTGTGGGAATCGCCTGGTTGAAGTAGTTTCCGGGGCATCTGTAGCGGCGACGGGCGACGGGGCCGGGGGATTGGTCAGCGGGCGGTTCAATCGCCACCGAAACGGGTATCGCATGCGTAGCAAGCCCCCTGGACGTCGACGACCTCAGCCAGGTCCGGTGTCCCACCTGCCAAACCGTTTCCCCTCTCAGGGGCGGCAGGAGCGTACCCGGAATCCGGTCGCGAGAGCGTTTCCAGGTCATCCTGGACCCGCTCGCGCACGGGCCGCCGGCTTCTTCACAACGGACGGACAGCTCCGAAGGAATGCCGTGCGCACTCATGGTGTTAAGCTGGATGCCGCACCAGATGCCCCGCCATGGGGAGAGGTGCTCGACTGTCCGCCACCAGTCCCGGACCGCAACCAGCGGAGGGCTGTGGCTGCCACAGACTTCCACCCATCCCCATACCGCCACACCCGCCAGGCGCGGACGGTGCGCGGCGGGGGCAGGTGCGAAGCGGCGCGGACCCGTCCGGCCGTCTGGGCTTGCCGCAGTTCTCCGGCGTCGCTGCTGGTGTCGGCAGGGCGTGACAGCATACCGGCGTCGTGCAGGACAGCACGGTGCAGAACAGCAGGGTGCAAGACAGCGCGGGGATGGCGGATTGCACAACAATTGGCCCGGCCGATCGGCCGGAGCGTGACAGCGGGTGGCCGTGACCGAATCTGCGGCCGGCGCCCGTGCCCTGGGAAGGACCCCTCGTGAGCGACACCACCGATCTGATCACCGGTTCCTCTGGCCTGCCTGAGGAACCACACCCCGCGCCCTCGTGGACAGGTGAGGCACCGGGGCCGGCGGCCCATGTCGGGACTTCCCCGAGCCGGCCGGCGCGGTACGCTCCTGGCCGGACGTGGACTCCGGTGCAGGTGAGGCCCTACACGCCAGTGCGGCCCCGCATTCTGGCGCGGCCCCGGCCGCGGCGGCGGGGACGGCCGGAACCGGCCGCCGTGGTGGCTCGGGCCTGTCTGCGATGCTGCTGCCCGAGCTGCAGCGGCTCGCGCAGTCGATGGGCATCATGGGCACCGGCCGGATGCGTAAGGGTCAGATCATCGCGGCGATCGAGGAGCGGCAGGGCGGCGGGGGCGCGCCGGGAGGCGCGACCGCCGGCGGCCAGACATCGCGCGCCCGGGGGGCCGGCCGGGGCGCGGACAACGACAACTCAGTCAAGCGGGGGGTGCCTGCGGGAGCCGGCGCTACCCGCCCCCTTGAGCAGGACGCCATGGAATTTGAGACATCGACGCCGCCCGGTGTGGGCGGCGGTGCCCGCGCGGGCGGAATCGGCGATGGTTCGTCTTTGGGCGGTGCGAGCGCCGCGGGCATCGGGGGAGGCGCCGCTGGCGCGCCGGCGGTCGCGTCGGCCGCGCCGGCCCTGACCGGGGCGAGCGACACCGCCGGGCGCGACGGCGCCGGCCAGGGCAGCGCGCAGCGGGACGATGTCCAGCAGCAGGGCGACGGCCAGCGCGACAGCCGTCGCCGGCGCGGGAACAACGGCCGCCGGGACGACCAGGGCGGCCGGCGCGACGACCAGGGCAACGGTCGCCGCGACGAGCAGGGCAACGGTCGCCGCGACGAGCAGCCGCGGGCCGCGAGTGACGGCTCCGACCAGCACCGCGATTCCCGGGACTCCGGCCAGCGCGACCAGCGGGACCAGCGCGACCGCGACCAGCGCGACCAGCCGGGCGGCCGCGGCGACGACGACCGCGACGGCCCGGGCGGCGGGCGGCGCAGCCGGGACCGGTTCCGCAACCGGAACTCGGGCCGGGGCCGCCGCGAGCGCGGCGGTGACGCCGAGCCGGTGATCTCCGAGGACGACGTGCTGATCCCCATCGCCGGGATCCTGGACGTGCTCGACAACTACGGGTTCGTCCGTACCACCGGCTACCTGCCGGGGCCCGACGACGTCTACGTCTCGCTGTCGCAGGTGCGCCGGCACGGGCTGCGCAAGGGCGACGTGATCGAAGGCGCGGTGCGCCAGCCGCGCGATGGCGAGCGCCGGGAGAAGTTCAACGCGCTGGTCCGGCTGGACAAGGTCAACGGCCTGGACCCGGAGCAGTCCAAGACCCGCCCCGAGTTCTCCAAGCTGGTCCCGCTGTACCCGCAGGAGCGGCTGCGGCTGGAGACCGAGCCGACCAACATGACCACCCGGATCATCGACCTGATCGCCCCGATCGGCAAGGGCCAGCGCGGCCTGATCGTGTCGCCGTCGAAGGCGGGCAAGACGCTCATCATGCAGGCGATCGCGAACGCGATCACCAAGAACAACCCCGAGTGCCACCTGATGGTCGTGCTCGTGGACGAGCGGCCCGAGGAAGTCACCGACATGCAGCGCACGGTCAAGGGCGAGGTCATCTACTCGACCTTCGACCGGCCGGCCGAGGACCACACCACGGTCGCCGAGCTGGCCATCGAGCGGGCCAAGCGGCTGGCCGAGATGGGGCACGACGTGGTCGTGCTGCTCGACTCGATCACCCGGCTCGGCCGCGCCTACAACCTGTCCGCCCCGGCCAGCGGGCGGATCATGTCCGGCGGCGTGGACTCGACCGCGCTGTACCCGCCGAAGCGGTTCTTCGGCGCGGCGCGCAACATCGAGCACGGCGGCTCGGTGACGATCCTGGCCACGGCGCTGATCGAGACCGGGTCCCGCGCGGACGAGGTGATCTTCGAGGAGTTCAAGGGCACCGGCAACATGGAGCTGCGGCTGCGCCGCGAGCTGGCCGACAAGCGGATCTTCCCGGCGGTCGACGTGGACGCCTCGGGCACCCGCAAGGAAGACCTGCTGATGACGCCCGAGGAGCTCAAGATCGTCTGGCAGCTGCGCCGGGTGCTGCACGCGCTCGAGCCGCAGCAGGCGCTCGAGGTGCTGATGGAGCGGATGAAGGAGACCAAGAGCAACGCCGAGTTCCTGCTCCAGGTGCAGAAGACCACGATCGGCACCTAGCCCGCGCCCCGGGAATCCCCCGGCCCCGGCCCGCGTTACACCAGCTGGCACTGGCCGTACTAATAGCGCGGTACCGGTTCCCGCCCGTCGCGCCAGGCACGCGGCGCAGCGACCCGGCGACCGCCAGAACCCAGGAGTCAACACATGAAGCCTGATATTCACCCGGACTACGTGGAGACCACGGTGACCTGCACCTGCGGGAACACCTTCACCACCCGGAGCACCGCCCGCGGCGGCGTGATCCGCGCCGACATCTGCTCGAACTGCCACCCGTTCTATACCGGCAAGCAGAAGATCCTGGACACCGGCGGCCGGGTCGCCCGGTTCGAGCGCCGCTTCGGCAAGAAGCAGCCCGACAAGAGCAAGTAGATCCCTATCACCCGGTGGGTGTACGCGGGTACACCCACCGGGTTTGGCACGCCTGGATCCGGTCGGCGGGCGCGCAGTGATGCCCCAGGAGGAAACCGTGTTTGACCGGCTCGATGGGCTGGCGGACGAGTACGCGGCGCTCGAGCGAGATCTGTCCGATCCGGCCGTGCACGCCGACCCCGACCGGGCCAGGACGATTGGCCGGCGGTACGGCGAGCTCGGCCCGGTCGTGCAGGCCTACCGCGAGTGGCAGCGCGTCCGCGCGGACGAGGCCACCGCGCACGAGCTGGCGGGCGAGGACCCGTCGTTCGCCGCCGAGGCCGAGCAGCTCGGCCAGCGCCGGACGGAACTCGAGGACCGGCTCGGCGAGCTGCTGGTGCCGCGCGACGCCAGCGACGGCCGCGACGTCATCCTCGAGGTGAAGGCGGGCGAGGGCGGCGAGGAGTCGGCGCTGTTCGCCGGGGACCTGCTGCGCATGTACCTGCGCTTCGCCGAGCGGCACGGCTGGAAGACCGAGATCCTGGACGCCACCATGACCGGCCTCGGCGGCTACAAGGACGCTACGGTCGCGATCAAGTCGGCGGGACGGGGCGCGGCGCCGGGCAGCGGGGCGTGGTCCCGGCTGAAGTACGAGGGCGGCGTGCACCGGGTGCAGCGGGTGCCGGTGACCGAGTCCCAAGGGCGGATCCACACCTCTGCCGCCGGCGTGCTGGTCCTGCCGGAGGCGGACCCGGTCGAGGTCACGATCGACCCTGCCGACCTGCGGGTGGACGTGTTCCGCTCGTCCGGGCCCGGCGGCCAGAGCGTGAACACCACCGACTCGGCGGTCCGGATCACGCACCTGCCCACCGGCATCGTGGTGTCCTGCCAGAACGAGAAGAGCCAGCTGCAGAACAAGGAGCAGGCCATGCGGATCCTGCGGGCGCGGCTGCTGGCCCAGGCGCAGGAGCAGGCGGACGCCCAGGCCGCGGCCGAGCGGCGCAGCCAGGTCGCCGGGGTCGACCGGTCGCAGCGCGTGCGGACCTACAACTTCCCCGAGAACCGGATCTCCGATCACCGGGTCGGCTACAAGGCCTACAACCTCGATCAGGTCATCGACGGGGACCTCGACGCGGTGATCGGCGCCCTGACGGCGGCCGACCGCGCCGAGAAGATCGCGGAGTCGGCCGAGCGGGCCTCATGAACCTGCTGCTCGACGAGATCGCCGTCGCCGCGTCCCGGCTGGCCGACGCGGGGGTCGAGTCGCCGCGGGCCGACGCGGAGCTGATCGCGGCGCACGTGCACGGGGTGGCCCGCGGCGCCCTGCACACCGTGCCCGACGCCGCGTTCGACCCGCGGTACTGGGACGACGTCGCGCGCCGGGCGTCCCGTGAGCCGCTGCAGCACATCACCGGCCAGGCCTTCTTCCGCTACCTGGAACTCGAGGTCGGTCCCGGGGTGTTCGTGCCGCGCCCGGAGACCGAGGTGATGACCGGCTGGGCCATCGAGGCCCTCCGCGCGATGGAC
The DNA here is from genome assembly GCA_963749145.1 of uncultured Actinomycetota bacterium. GTDB lineage: Bacteria > Actinomycetota > Actinomycetes > Streptosporangiales > Streptosporangiaceae > JASHPR01. Next base: position 609,338 of record CAVVLN010000002.1, read on the forward strand.
GTCGCCGAGCCGGTCGTCGCCGACCTCGGCACCGGGTCGGGCGCGATCGCCCTGGCCATCGCCCAGGAGGTGCCGGGCGCCCGGGTGCACGCGGTCGAAGCCGACCCGCTCGCCCGGCAGTGGGCCGAGCGGAACGTCACCCGGTGCGCGGAGGCGGCCCCGCACACCCGGGACCGGGTCGCCCTGCGCGGCGGGGACTTCGCCAGCGCCCTGGATGATCTGGGCGGCGCGGTCGACCTGGTGATCAGCAATCCGCCCTACATCCCCGAGGGGTCCTGGGTGCCGCCCGAGGTCGGCGAGTACGACCCGGCCACCGCGCTGTGGGGCGGCGCGGACGGGCTCGACGCGATCCGGGTGATCGAGCGGACGGCGCGGCGGCTGCTGCGCAGCGGCGGGCTGGTCGCCGTGGAGCACGGCGCGCCGCAGGGCTCGGCGGTGTACTGGGTGTTCGCCGAGGAACGGGGGTGGCGCCGGACCCGCAACCACGCCGATCTGGCCGGCCGGGACCGGTTCGTCAGCGCCGCGTGGCAGGATGACCGGGCATGAGCGCCAGCTATGACTGCGCCGACCCGGCCGCCCGCGCCGAGGGCCTGGCCGCCGCCGCCCTGGCCCTGCGCACTGGCGAGCTGGTCGTGCTGCCGACCGACACCGTCTACGGGCTCGGCGCCGACGCGTTCTACCCCGCAGCGGTCATGGCCCTGCTCGCGGCCAAGGGCCGGGACCGGGACATGCCCCCGCCGGTGCTGGTCGGCACCGTCCGCGCGGCCACGGCGCTGATCGAGGACCTGGGGCCCTACGGCAAGGACCTGATCGACGAGTTCTGGCCCGGCGGGCTGACGCTGGTCTGCCGGGCCAACCGCTCGCTGAACTGGGACCTGGGCGACACGCGGGGGACGGTGGCGGTCCGGATGCCGCTGCACCCGGTCGCGCTCGAGCTGCTCAAGGAGACCGGCCCGCTGGCGGTGAGCAGCGCCAACCGGACCGGCTCGCCCCCCGCCACGACCGCGGCCGGGGCCCAGGAGCAGCTCGGCGACGCGGTCTCGGTCTACCTGGACGGCGGGCCCTGCGTCACCGACGTCCCGTCCACGATCGTGGACATCACCGGGCGGGTGCCGCGGCTGCTGCGGGCGGGCGCGGTGTCGGTGGGGCGGCTGCGCGAGGTGGCGGCCCTGTCGACGGGCGGCGACGTCGCGGGCTGAAGCCGGGCGGCCCGGGGCGGCCCGGCTGGCCGTTCGCCGGGGCGGCCCGGGCGGCCGTTCGCCGGGGTGGCCGTTCGCCGGGCGGCGACTCCCCCGGGTCTGGGCCCGATTCACCGGCCCCGGCTGGCGGGTGATCACCCCTGCCGCCGGGGCTGTGCTCTAGAGTTGTCGTAATGCGTACAACCCGTCCGGACTTGATGGGCCGTCGTGCCTGAGTACGCCCTGACCGTGCTGGTCACCGCGGCCGTCACCTATCTGCTGACCCCGCTGGTGCGCCGCGGGGCGATCGCCGGGCGGGCGATGCACGAGGCCAGGGACCGGGACGTGCACGTGGTGCCGATCCCCCTGCTCGGCGGGATCGCCATCTACGGCGGGCTGGCCGCGGGCCTCATGGTGGCGGGCGAGCTGAACCCGCTGCGCAGCGTGCTGCTGGGCAACCGGACCGCGGCGGGCCTGCTGCTGGCCGGCGGGCTGATCGTGCTGGTGGGCATCGTCGACGACCGGTGGGGGCTGAGCCCGATCAGCAAGCTGGCCGGGCAGGCCGCGGCGGGCGGCATCCTGGTCTGGGGCGGCGCCCAGCTGAGCTGGCTCCCGCTGCCGAACGACAGCACGCTGCTGCTCACCTCGAACGAGTCCACCGCGCTGACGATCTTCCTCGTGGTGGCGACGATCAACGCGGTCAACTTCATCGACGGTCTTGACGGCCTGGCCGCCGGGATCGTCTGCATCGCGGCGATCGCGTTCTTCGCCTACTACTACCGGCTGACCCAGGCCTACGGCCTGCCCGAGCAGGCCGGGCCGACGCTCGCGTCCGCGCTGCTGGTCGGCGTCTGCCTGGGTTTCCTGCCGCACAACTTCTACCCGGCCCGGATCTTCATGGGCGACACGGGCTCGATGCTGCTCGGGTTGCTGCTGGCCTACGTGCCGATCTCCAGCATCGCGTCCCTGGACCCGGCCAGCCTGCGCCCGGCCATCGACCGGTTCCCTGAGGTCCTGCCGCTGCTGCTGCCCGCCACGATCCTGGTCATCCCCTACGCGGACCTGCTGCTCGCCGTGGCCCGCCGGACCAAGGCCGGCTTGTCGCCGCTGGCGCCCGACCGCAAGCACCTGCACCACCGGCTGCTCGACATCGGCCACTCGCACCGGTCGAGCGTGCTGATCATGTACCTGTGGGCCGCGCTGTTCTCGGGCGCCATCGTCTGGCTGTCGATCGCCAAGACCCAGCTGTTCGTGTTCGGCGTGACCACGGTGGCGGCCATGCTGGTCCTGCTGCTGATGTCGATGCCGCGGCTGCGCTGGTGGGAACGGGCCCGCCGGGCGAGGATCGCGGCGGCCCGGGTCGCCGCGGCCCGGGCGGCGAGCGTGCCGACCGCACCCGGGACGGTCCGGCCCGCCGGCCCGGTTCGTCCCGCCGGCCCGGTCCGTCCCGTCCCCGCCCGGCCCGCGCCGGCGGCGGCACCCGCGGTGCCCTCCGGGCCTGGCGCGGTCCGGCCCGACCCGCCGGCCCGCCGGGTGCTCCGGCGGTGATCGGCGGTCCGCCCCGCCCCGCCGAGCCCCGGCCGCGGCACCAGGGGGCGCCCGACCCGTTAGCCGTACCGGCGCGCCCGCCCGGGGTTCCGGCCCGCCCGCCCGGGGTTCCGGCCCGCCCGCGCTAACCCGGGGGCCAGGGCCGGTCATGGCCGGGTCATGGCGGGACCACGAGCTACATTCGTCACGTTAGGTAACCCGGTGGGCCCAACGCCGGAGAGCTTGTGATATCTTTCACGAGCACCCACTCGAAGGCGAGTGAGAGGTCCGTGATACGTTTCGCTCACCTGGCGACGCAGCCGCGCCGCCGTTGCGGTGTCGCGGCAAGGTGCCACCTGGGCATCGATGGGTCCGCATGGGTCAGGAAGTTTCGGTCTAGCTCTCCCGGAGCCCTATAGATGGTGGCGAATTATGCCCGCATCGCGCGGCGATCGGCTGTCGTAGCAGCCGTCGCCGCGGCCGTCATGGCCGCGCTCGGCTTCGCGCTGGGCGGCAGCAAGGGGCTGCTCGGCGCCGCGATCGGCGTGGCAGTGGTGGCCCTGTTCTTCGGGACCAGCGTGCTCGTCGTGACCCGCGCGGCGCGGATCAGCCCGCAGGCGATGATGGTCGCCGCGCTCGCCACCTACCTCGTCAAGATCCTGATCCTGATCATCGTCTTCGGTTCGCTCCAGGACACCACCGCGTTCAATCCCCGGGCCTTCGGCCTGACCGTTCTCGTCTGCGTGCTGGCGTACAGCGCGGCGCAGGTGATCTGGTCCATGCGGCTGAATATGCTGTATGTCGAGCCGGACGGGGAACGGTGACTCGTGACCCCCACTCGAGACCTGGACGGCGTACCGCGGCCCACGGGCCCGGCTGCCCCGGCCCGGCCGAGGACGGACCGTCATGACCCTCCCCGACCCGGACCGGAAGGCGGCCGTCCGCAAGACCCTTCCCGGCCCGGGCCGGAGGGCAGCCGACCGCAAGCCCGACCCGCCGGCCCCGCGGGAGGGCACCGGCTGGGCGGTCGTGAGCTACCTGATCGGCGGCATGGTGCTCTACGGCGGCATCGGCTGGCTGATCGCGCGGTGGACGCATATCGCCGTGCTGTTCCCCATCGGACTGCTGCTCGGCATGGGGCTGGCGCTCGCGCTGGTTGTTTTCCGCTTCACGCGGACCTGACACCTCGCCGGTCTTCGACGCCTCGCCTGCCCAGGCCATTGCGGACGGCCGGCCCGTCCGGAACGCCCTGCCCGCCACCGATGGCTAGCGCGGTGGCTGAAGGAGCACACCATGAGTGACCTGCGCGTCGTAACGACGGCCAGCGGCTGCCACTTCCAGTCCAAGCCCTCCTGTGGCTTCCCCGCCCCGACGATCAACGAATTCTTCTTCAAGCCCGCCTTCCACATCGGCCCGGTCGGGTTCACCAAGCCGATCCTGATCATGCTGCTCTCCGCGGCCGTCGTCCTGCTGGTCTTCTGGCTGGCGTTCCGCAGGCCGAAGCTGGTGCCGCGCGGCATCCAGAACGTCGGCGAACTCGGCATCCTGGCCGTGCGGGACCAGATCCTGCGGCCGCAGATGGGCAGCAAGGGCGACCGGTACCTGCCGTTCCTGGTGTCGATTTTCTTCTTCATCTGGCTGATGAACCTGTGGGAGCTCATCCCGGTGGCCCAGTTCCCCGCCACGTCGAAGTTCGCGTTCCCCCTGGGCCTGACGCTGGTGGTCTGGGTGACCTACATCTTTATCGGCATGCGGCACCAGGGCCCGGTCGGCTACTTCAAGAACATGGCGGTCCCGACCGGCGCCCCGTGGTGGATCCTGCCGCTGCTCAGCCCCATCGAGCTGCTGTCCAACATCATCGTCCGCCCGTTCACGCTGTCGATCCGGCTGTTCGCGAACATGCTGTCCGGGCACCTGCTGCTGCTGGTGTTCTCCGTCGCGACCTGGTACCTGTTCAGCGCGACGATCGGCCTGCTGTTCGCGGCGGTGTCGTTCATCGTGTTCCTGCTGGTGTTCGTGCTCGAGGTGCTGATCACGCTGCTGCAGGCCTTCATCTTCACCACGCTGACCGCGTTCTACATATCGGATGCGCTGGAGCCAGCGCACTGACCAACCCCACGAGCTAGACCCGGCGCACAGTGGCCCCGGGCCGGAGAAAAGGAAACCGACACATGCATCCTCTGCTGGTGCATCACCTGCTCTACGTCGCTACGAGCACGCCTACCTCGACGATCACGATCAAGGGCCTGGGCAAGCTCGTTTACGGCCTCGCGGCCATCGGCCCCGGCATCGGCATCGGCCTGGTATTCGGGCACGCGATCGAGGCCATGGCCCGCCAGCCCGAGGCGTCCGGCCGGATCACCACGTACATGTGGATCGGCTTCGCGCTCACCGAGGCGCTGGCGCTGATCGGCATCGCCGTTCCGTTCTTCATCACCAGTTAACCGAAGTCCGAAGGGCGAACCGCCATGTTGTACCTGGCCCAAAGCGGAACCAACTCCAACCCGCTGGTCCCCGACGCCACCGAGCTGATCACGGGCCTGATCGCGTTCTTCATCGTGTTCGGCTTGCTCGCCAAGCTCCTGCTGCCCCGGGCCCAGACGATGCTCGAGCAGCGGACCGACGCGATCGAGGGCGGCCTCAAGCGGGCCGAGGAGGCCCAGGCCGACGCGAACCGGCTGCTCGAGCAGTACCGGGCCCAGATGAACGAGGCCAGGCGCGAGGGCGCGCGGCTGCGCGAGGAGGCCAGGGAGGAAGGCTCCCGGATAAAGGCGGAACTCCGCGAGGAGGGCGAGGCCGAGAAGCAGCGCCTGGTCGAGTCCGCCCGGGCCCAGATCGAGGCCGACCGCCAGCAGGCGCTCACCACGCTGCGGGCCGAGGTCGGGACGCTGTCGGTGCAGCTGGCCAGCCGGATCGTCGGCGAGTCGCTGGAGGATGAGGCCAGGCAGCGCCGGACCGTGGACCGGTTCCTCGCCCAGCTCGAGGAGCGGGCGGGCCGCACCGCCGAGGCCTCCCGGTGAGAGGCAGCAGCCGGGCCTCGCTGGCGCAGGCCAAGGACCGGCTGGGCGAGGTCCTGGCCGGCGGCGCCGACCCCGGCCAGCTGGGCGAGGAGATGTTCGCCGTGACCGGCCTGCTCGACGCCGAGGCCGCGGTGCGCCGGACGCTGGCCGACCCGACCCGGCAGGCCCGGGCCAAGGCCGGCCTGGCTCAGGACCTCTTCGGCGGGCGGATCAGCGCCGGCGGGATGGACCTGGTGTCGGCCCTGGTCGGGGAGCCCTGGTCCGAGCCGGCGGACCTGGCCGATGCGGCCGAGCAGCTCGCGGCGCTGTCGGTCGTGGAGACCGCCGAGCGCGCGGGCAGCCTGGATGAGCTCGAGGATGAGCTGTTCCGGTTCGGCCGGGTGGTGAACGCCGAGCCGGAGCTGCGGATCGCGCTGTCGCAGCCGTTCTTGCCGGCCGAGCGCAAGCGCGAGCTGCTCCAGGCGCTCCTCGGGGGCAAGGTGACCGCGCCGACGATGCGACTGGTCACGCAGGCGGCGGTGCAGCCCCGCGGACGTACGCTGGATGCGAGCCTGGAAGAGTTCGCGCGCCTGGCCGCCGAGCGCCGGGAGCGCCTGGTGGCCGAGGTGCACGTCGCGATCGCGCTCAACGCCGAGCAGCGCCGCAGGCTCGCGGCGGCCCTGGCCGCCATGTATGGCCACGACGTACAGCTGAATATCGTGCTCGACCCCCAGGTGATCGGCGGCATATCCGTCCAGATCTCGGGCGAGATCATCGACGGCAGCTCGGCGAGCCGTCTCGCCGAGCTGCGGCGCAGGCTGGCCGCCTGAACACGACCGGGACCAGCCAGGACTGGCGGAAGAGAGAGACGCGAGGACAATGTCGGAGCTGACTATCCGGCCGGAGGAGATCCGGGACGCGCTGAAGCGCTTCGTCGAGGCGTATGAGCCGGAGGACGCCGCCAAGGAGGAGATCGGGATCGTCGCCGAGTGCGGCGACGGGATCGCCCACGTCGTGGGGCTGCCCTCCACCATGACCAACGAGCTGCTGGAGTTCGAGGACGGCACCCGCGGCATAGCGCTGAACCTCGACGAGCGCGAGATCGGCGTGGTCATCCTCGGCGAGTTCAGCAAGATCGACGAGGGCCAGCGCGTCAAGCGGACCGGCGAGGTCCTGTCGGTCCCGGTGGGCGACGGGTTCCTCGGCCGGGTCGTGGACCCGCTGGGCAACCCGATGGACGGCTAGGGCCCGATCGAGGGCACCGAGCTGCGCCAGCTCGAGCTGCAGGCCCCGTCGGTGGTGCAGCGCCAGAAGGTCAACGAGCCGCTGCAGAGCGGGATCAAGGCGATCGACGCGATCACCCCGGTCGGGCGCGGCCAGCGCGAGCTGATCATCGGCGACCGGCAGACCGGCAAGACCGCGATCGCCATCGACACGGTGATCAACCAGAAGGACAACTGGGACTCCGGCGACCCGAAGCGTCAGGTCAAGTGCGTCTACGTGGCCGTGGGCCAGAAGGGCTCGACGATCGCGCAGGTCCGCCAGTCCCTCGAGGACGCCGGGGCGCTGCAGTACACCACGATCGTGGCCGCGCCCGCCTCCGACCCGGCCGGCTACAAGTACCTGGCCCCGTTCACCGGCTCGGCGATCGGCCAGCACTGGATGTACCAGGGCCAGCACGTGCTGATCATCTTCGACGACCTGAGCAAGCAGGCCGAGGCCTACCGGGCGATCTCGCTGCTGCTGCGCCGCCCGCCGGGCCGGGAGGCCTACCCGGGCGACGTCTTCTACCTGCACTCGCGGCTGCTCGAGCGGTGCGCCAAGCTGTCCGACGAGCTGGGCAGCGGGTCGCTGACCGGGCTGCCGATCGTCGAGACCAAGGCGAACGACATCTCGGCCTACATCCCGACCAACGTGATCTCGATCACCGACGGGCAGATCTTCCTGGAGACCGACCTGTTCAACTCCGGCGTCCGGCCGGCCATCAACGTGGGCCAGTCGGTGTCCCGGGTGGGCGGCGACGCGCAGATCAAGGCGATGAAGAAGGTCGCCGGCGGGCTGAAGCTCGCGCTCTCGCAGTTCCGCGACCTGGAAGCGTTCGCCTCGTTCTCCTCCGACCTGGACCCGGTCTCGCGGGCCCAGCTTGACCGCGGCGCCCGCCTCGTCGAGCTGCTCAAGCAGCCGCAGTTCAGCCCGCTGCCGGTGGAACGGCAGGTGATCTCGGTCTGGGCGGGCACCGGCGGCTATCTCGACGACGTGCCGGTCGAGGACGTCAGCCGGTTCGAGGACGAGTTCCTTGACTACCTGCAGCGGTCGCACGCGGGCATCTACGCCGCGATCAGGGAGACCGGCGAGCTGTCCGACGACACCACCACCGCGCTCAAGGACGCGATCGGCGAGTTCCGGCGGAACTTCGAGACCAGCGCCGGCGAGCTGCTGGTCGCCGAAGAAACCGCCGACGGCGACGCCGGCGACGTCAGCCCCGGCCAGGATGTGGTCAAGAAGTACGTGCCGCCCGCCGACAGCGCGGCCCGGAAGTAGGCGGCAGGCGGTGGGAGCACAGCTTCGCCAGGTCAGGCGGCGCATCCGGGCGGTCCAGTCCACCGCCAAGATCACCCGTGCCCAGGAGCTGATCGCGTCCTCGCGGATCATCAAGGCGCAGCAGCGGGTGAACGCGGCCCAGCCCTACGCGCGCGAGATCACCTGGGCGGTCGAGGCGGTGGTCAGCCGGTCGCCGCAGATCCGCCACCCGCTGATCACCGAGCCGGACGAGCCCACCCGCGCGGCCGTGCTGATCCTGACCAGCGACCGCGGGTTCTGCGGCGCGTACAACTCCAGCGTCCTGCGCGAGGCGCAGGGGCTGCGGGCCCTGCTCGGCCAGCGCGGTGTCGAGGCGGTGCCGTTCGTGGCGGGCCGCAAGGGCATCGGCTGGCACCGGTTCCGCCAGATCGAGATGGCCGGGGAGTGGAGCGGCTTCTCGGACACCCCGGCGCACGGGAACGCCGCATTGATCACGGCCGGGCTGCTCCAGGCCTACGACCAGCCGGCCAGCGAGGGCGGCGTCGACGAGATCTACCTGGTGCACACCGAGTTCGTGTCCATGCTCACCCAGCGGCCCGTCACCCGGCGGATCCTGCCCCTGGAGATCGAGGAGACGGCCGAGCCGCCCGAGCGCGGGTCGGTGCCGCTGTATGAGTTCGAGCCCTCCCCGGAAGACGTGCTGAACGCGCTGCTGCCCTGGTACGTGGAGAGCCGGATCTTCCACGCGCTGCTCGACTCGGCCGCGGCCGAGATCGCCGCCCGGCGCCGGGCGATGAAGTCCGCCACCGACAATGCCAACGACCTGCTCGATCAGCTTACGCTGGAAGCCAACAAGGCACGGCAGGCTGAGATCACCCAGGAAATCAGCGAGATCGTCGGGGGCGCTAACGCGCTGGCAGAGACGACCACAGGGAGTTAGTGAGCATGACCGCTACCGTAGAGAACACCGCAGGTGAGGGCGGGGCGCCCGCGCCCGAGGGCACCGGACGGGTCGTGCGGGTGATCGGTCCCGTCGTCGACGTGGAGTTCCCGGCCGAGCAGATCCCCGGCATCTACAACGCCCTGCACGTGGACGTGGCGCTGGGCGGCGAACAGAGGACGCTGACCCTGGAGGTCGCCCAGGACATCGGCGACAACGTGGTCCGGGCCATCTCCATGCAGCCGACCGACGGCCTGGTGCGCGACGCCCCGGTCACCGACACGGGCGGGCCGATCTCGGTGCCGGTGGGCGACGTCACCAAGGGCCACGTGTTCAACGTCCTGGGCGAGACCCTGGACGTGCCGACGTCCTCGCTCAAGGTCACCGAGCGGTGGGGAATCCACCGGGCCCCGCCCCCGTTCGACCAGCTGGAGCCGAGGACCGAGATCCTGGAAACCGGGATCAAGGTGCTCGACCTGCTCACCCCGTACGTCCGCGGCGGCAAGATCGGCCTGTTCGGCGGGGCCGGCGTGGGCAAGACCGTGCTGATCCAGGAAATGATCACCCGGGTGGCCAAGAACTTCGGCGGGGTCTCGGTCTTCGCCGGGGTCGGCGAGCGGACCCGCGAGGGCAACGACCTGTTCATCGAGATGACCGACTCCGGGGTGATCAAGGACACCGCGCTGGTCTTCGGCCAGATGGACGAGCCGCCGGGTACCCGGCTGCGGGTCGGGCTGTCCGCGCTGACCATGGCCGAGTACTTCCGGGACGTGCAGGGCCAGGACGTGCTGCTGTTCATCGACAACATCTTCCGGTTCACCCAGGCCGGCTCGGAGGTGTCCACGCTGCTCGGCCGGATGCCGTCGGCCGTGGGCTACCAGCCGACGCTGGCCGACGAGATGGGCGAGCTGCAGGAGCGGATCACCTCGACCCGGGGCCACTCGATCACCTCGATGCAGGCCATCTACGTGCCCGCCGACGACATCACCGACCCGGCGCCGCACACCACGTTCGCGCATCTGGACGCGACCACGGTGCTATCCCGTGAGATCACCCAGAAGGGGATCTTCCCCGCGGTGGACCCGCTGGACTCCACCTCGCGGATCCTGAGCGCGGCCTACGTGGGCGAGGAGCACTACAGCGTCGCCCGCGAGGTGCAGCGGATCCTGCAGCGGTACAAGGAGCTGCAGGACATCATCGCGATCCTCGGCATCGACGAGCTGTCCGAGGAAGACCGGGTCACCGTGCAGCGCGCGCGGCGGATCGAGCGGTTCCTGTCCCACCCGATGTTCGTGGCCGAGCAGTTCACCGGCCAGCCCGGCGTGTTCGTGCCGCTGAAGGACACCATCGCATCGTTCAAGGCGCTGGCCGAGGGCAAGTACGACCACGTGCCCGAGCAGGCCTTCTTCATGGTCGGCGGGATCGAGGACGTCGAGAAGAAGGCCAAGGACCTGGAGAAGTCATGACACTCCAGGTCGAACTGGTCGTCCCCGAGGGCGAGCTGTGGGCCGGACCGGCCGAGCTGGTCATCGCCAAGACGCTGGACGGCGACATCGGCGTGCTGACCGGTCACACGCCCGTGCTCGGCGTCCTGGCCGAGGGCAGCGTGGTGCGGATCAGGCCCGAGGGCGCCGCGGCCGGTGACGACGGCGAGGTGATCGCGGCGGTGAACGGCGGCTTCTTCTCGGTGGCCGCCGACCGGGTATCGATCCTGGCCCGGCAGGCTCAGCTGGGCGAGGACGTCGACACCACGGCCACCAAGGCCGCGCTCGACGACGCGCTGCAGGCCGTGGAGGCCCTGACCGGCGGGGCCGAGGAGCCGGAAGACGTCCGGTACTACCGGGCGCTGCTGCGAGCGGCCGGCGACCCGGCCGGCCGGGCCTGACGAAGGCCAGCGCGGAGAGGGCCGGGGTTGGCCGGGGGGAGGCTCGCGCTCGACGCGGGCTGGCTCCTCGTGGTCGTCCTGGTCATCGCGCTCGGCTGCGCCACGGGCATCGCGGGCCGCCGGACCCTGATCGAGCGCAGCGGCGGCACCGTCGAGTGCGGCCTGCGGCGGGCGGGGGACCGGCGCTGGCGGCTCGGCCTGGCCGCCTACCAGCCCGCCGAGCTGCGCTGGTATCCGGTGTTCGGGCTCCGGCTGCGCCCCGGCGCGGTCTTCGCCCGCCGCGCGCTGAGCGTGGTGTCCCGCCGCCCCGCCGACCCGGTGGAGACGAGCAGCGTCGGCGCGGGCATGGTGGTGGTGGAGTGCGACACCGGCCCGGCCGCGGAGCGCATCGAGCTCGCGCTCAGCGAGGGCGCGCTGACCGGGTTCCTGGCCTGGCTGGAGGCGGCGCCGCCCGGCCCGGGCTCCGACCTCCGCTGAGCCGCCAGACGGTCAGCGTCTCCGCCCGCTCAGCGTTCCGCCCGCTCAGCGTTCCGCCCGCTCAGCGTTCCGCCTGCTCAGCGTTCCCCGCCCGGCTTCCACAGCACGTCGCCGTCGGGCTGGTTGGCCCGCCGGGCGAGGATGAACAGCAGGTCGGACAGCCGGTTCAGGTACCGGGCGGGCAGCGGGCTGACGGTCGCCCCGTGCGCCGCCATGGCCGCCCACGCGCTGCGCTCCGCCCGCCGGACCACGGCCCGGGCCGTGTGCAGCAGCACGGAGCCAGGGCTGCCGCCGGGCAGCACGAAGCTCCGCAGCACCGGCAGGTCCGCGTTGAACCGGTCGCACTCGTGCTCGAGCCGGGTGACGTAGTCCTCGTCGATCCGCAGCGGCTGGTGGGGCGGGTCCTGCGCCACCGGACGGCACAGGTCGGCGCCCACGTCGAAGAGCTCGTTCTGCAGCCGGATCAGCAGGCTGGTGACGTCGGCCGGCAGTCCGCCCAGGACGACGGCGGTGCCGAGCGCGCAGTTCGCCTCGTCGACGTCGGCGTAGGCCGCGAGGCGGGGGTCGGTCTTGGCCGCGCGGCTGCCGTCGCCGAGGGCCGTGGTGCCGTCGTCCCCGGTCCTGGTGTAGATGCGGGAGAGCACGACCGGGGTTTCCCGGTGGTCACGTGACATGGAGTCCACCGTATCGGCCGGGCCGGCCCGGGCCGGACCGGCGCACGGGCTCGGTCACATGCCCGAATCTCGGCTAACTTAGCGCCGAAACGACTGCACTGTAGGCGGTTCAGCAATCCGGCCAGGAACATCGCGATTCCGGTTTTAGGGCGCTGACCTTGGGGTATTCACATAGACACCACGATGTGGCATCGTAGGTGTACGAAGGGTGATCGCTAGAGGGACCGGCTGACAACGCTGAAGATGTGGTTTCGGTCACCTAAAGCTGATGACCCTGGCCAGGCCTAAACGGGGGAACTAGAGGCCTGGGACGGGCCGTAAGGCCCGGGGCCAGCTCGTATCAGTGCCCGGCGGATCTCGGGGGCCCGCCGGCACCGAGCCGGCCGCAACTGTGGGGGGAGCGCGCCCTCGGCCCGGACGGGCCGAGGGCGCGCTTGTTTGCCGCCGGGGCGCGGATAGCCCGCGCCGGGCGCGCCCGGCATCGGTAGGGTATTCGTCGTATGTCCGAACTGTGCCCGGAGGCTGGCCGTGTATGACTATGTCATCGTCGGCGCCGGCAGCGCCGGCTGCGTCCTGGCCGCGCGGCTCAGCGAGAACCCGGCGACGCGGGTGCTGCTGCTCGAGGCCGGGCCGCCCGACGACGCCGACGCGATCCACGTCCCCGCGGCCCTGAGCCTGCTCTTCCAGACGACCTACGACTGGAACGACCGGACCACCCCGCAGGAGCGGGCGGCGGGCCGGTCCATCTACTGGCCGCGCGGCCGGACGCTCGGCGGGTCGTCGTCGATCGGCTCGATGATCTACATCCGCGGCAGCCGTTATGACTACAACACCTGGCGCGACGAGTACGGCTGCGAGGGCTGGGGGTACACCGACCTGCTGCCGTACTTCCTGCGCGCCGAGGGCAACTCCCGCGGCGCCTCGGCCTACCACGCGGCCGACGGCCCGCTCAGCGTGCAGGACCTGCGGCACAAGTCGGCGCTGACCACCGCGTTCGTGGACGCGGCCCGCGGCGCGGGGGTCCCGGCCAACGATGACTTCAACGGCCCGCGGCAGGACGGCGCCGGCTTCTACCAGGTGACGCAGAAGCGCGGCCGCCGCTGGTCGGCCGCTGACGCGTACCTGCATCCGGCCGCGGCCCGGCCCAACCTGACCGTGCAGACCGACGCGCTGGTGACCGGCATCGCGCTGGCCGGCGGCCGGGCGGCCGGCGTGAACTACCTGCGGCGCGGGGTGGCCGAGACGGCGCAGGCCGAGGCCGAGGTCATCCTGGCCGCCGGCGCGGTCGGCAGCCCGCACCTGCTCATGCTGTCCGGCATCGGCCCCGCCGACCACCTGCGCGAGCACGGCATCGCGGCGATCACGGACAGCCCGGGGGTGGGGGCGAACCTGTCCGACCCCCCGGCGGTCACCGCGCTGTGGCACACGCCCAGGGCCCGCGGGCTGTGGGAGCAGGCCTGCCCGAGGCACCTGGCCCGCTGGCAGCTCCGGCACACCGGGCCGATGACCACGAACATCGCGGAATCGGGCGGGTTCGGCCGGTCTGACGAGGCGCTGCCCGCCCCGGACCTGCAGTGGTACGCGCTGCCCGGCCCGTACTCCGATGGCGGCCTTACCGATCCCGCCATCCGGGCGCTGTCGCTGCGGGTGGCGCTGATCGCGCCGGGCAGCCGGGGCCGGGTGCGGCTGCGCAGCGCCGACCCGCGGCACAAGCCGCTGATCGACCCGGCCTACCTGTCCGCGGGGACCGACATCGAGCCGCTGGTCACCGGGCTCGAGATGGCCCGGGAGTTCGCGTCCGTGCGCCCGCTGGCCAAGCTGTGCGCGTCGGAGCAGGCGCCCGGCGGCGAGGTCCGCACCGACGCCGAGATCAGGGACTTCATCCGGCGCAGCCTCACGACCGCCGGCTACCCGGCCGGCAGCTGCGCGATGGGCGGTGACTCCAGGCTGGCCGCGAGCAGGCTCACCAGCGTGGTCGACCCGCAGTTGCGGGTCCGCGGGATCGACGGCCTGCGCGTGGTGGACGCCTCGGTGATGCCCACGGCGCCCCGGGGCGGCACCGATGCCCCGGTGATCGCGATCGCCGAGCGGGCGGCCGACCTGATCTGCGGCCGGGCCCCGCTGGCGGCCGCGGAGCCCGCCGACGCCGAGCTCTCCGCGTCATCCATCTCCTAGCGCGGGCCTTCCCGGCCGGGATATTCACCCGGATCGCCCAGCGCCTGCTCGCCCTGGCCGCGGGCCTGATTGGCGCCGGTTAGGACGATGGAGGAGTAGTGCCTTCCGTGGCGCAGGGAGAACGCGAACCGGTGCTACTATGTGATACATGGTAGCTGGTGAAGCCGGGAACCTGGTAGCGCAGATGCGCCGGGGCGTCCTGCCCTACTGCGTGCTCGCCATGCTGCGGGAAAAGGAGTGGTACGGGTTCGAGCTGGTGCGCGCGATGGCCAGCATCGACGGCATGGTGACCGGCGAGGGGACGGTCTACCCGCTGCTCGCCCGGCTGCGCCGGCAGGGCCTGGTGGAGACCAGCTGGCAGGAGTCAGCGACCGGGCCGCCCCGCCGGTACTACCGGCTCGCCCCGGCCGGGCGGGAGGCTCTCGCCGATTTCGCCGGCTCCTGGCGGCAGCTGCGCGACAGCGTCGATGAGCTGCTGGCCAGCCCTCTCGAAGACCCCTGACCCAGCCCCGCACCGCCTGACGAGGCACCAGGTGAGCTGTCATAAGCCAGAACAGGAGATCCGATGGTGATTGATCACGACGACGATCAGCTCGTTGCCGACTACCTGCGACGGCTGACGACGGCCGCCAGCGCGCTGCCCGCCGACCGCCAGGCCGAGCTGATCGAAGAGATCACGGCCCACATCACTGAGGCGCGGGCCGCCGGGCCGGCTAACCTCGACGGTCGGCCGAGCGTGCCCGACATCCTGGAACGGCTCGGCGACCCCGCCCGCATCGTCCAGGCTGCGGCCGAACCCTTTCCCGGCGGGCCGCCCGAGTCCAGGCGGCCGCCCGTCCCAGCTTCGGTGCGGAACGCTGTCCGGCTCATGTACCTGGGGGCGGCGGTGAGCCTGACCAAGGTGATCGTGGACCTGGCGACGTATCGCACCACCAGGAGCGCCATGCTAATCGCCCTGAAGATCGCCATCAGGAAGTCCGGTGGTGTGCTGCCGACGGCGAGCCAGTTCAATTCCGGGTTCGCCGCGACGCTGGCCCTGGTGTCCGTACTGGGCGTGATCGGGGTCGGCCTGTGGATCTTCGTGGCCCGCGGGAGCACGAACGGCAAGGACTGGGCGCGGGCCACCGCATCGGTGCTGTTCGGCCTCTACACTCTGGCATTGCTCATCGGGCCGCCGGATATGGGCATCCGCGGGCCCGAGTCCACCGTAACCAGGATCTTCGCGGGCATCGTCTGGCTGATCGGGCTGACTGCGGTCATGTTCCTCTGGCGGAAGGATTCCAGTGCCTTCTTCAAGGCCCGGCACTCCCCTTGACGGGGTCGGCGTCTCGGCTCACGGGGGATCGATTCAACCGGATGGGGGAAGCCCGAATGCGTAAGTCCTTGTTCCCTTGCTGGCCAGTAAGGCGGGATGATGGCAGCTAACGCGAGGGCGCCTCAGACCCGGACCGGGGCTCCGGTCCGCCGGCTGCGCTCGGCCGCGAATGCCATCAGGTGGCTGTCCAGCGACTCGCGCGGCCCGGTGCAGATCAGCGAGCGGTCGCCGGAGGCGACGGCATCGACGAACGAGCCGATCACGCCGAAGTCACCTCCGCCGTGGCCGCCGCCGGCCTCCGGGCCCGGCGCGGCCACCTCGACCGGCTCGGCGCGCCCGGTGACGAAGTCGGTCACCGTGAGCTGGTGGCCGTCGCCTTCCAGGAACGCGCGGGTCCCCATGATCCGGGTGCGGCGCCGGCCGTAGGGCGTGAACGCGCTCATCGTCAGCGTCGCGGTCACGCCCCCGTCGAACTCGATCGTGACCACCTGGTAGTCGGCCACGTCGTTGTCGCAGGCGTAGACGCAGCGGCCGTACGGGCCCTCGCGCAGGGCCTGCCGCACGCCGCGCTCGGTCAGGTCGGCGGTGACCACCGACAGCGGCCAGCGCCGGCGCTTCGGGTCGTCCAGGAAGCCCAGGTACAGCCGCGTGGCCGAGTACGGGCAGGCCGGCTCGACGGCGCAGTCCAGGCAGCGGTCGGCCGCGCCGGGCGGCCGGTTGGCCGCGGTGAAGTGGTGCAGCCCGCCGTGGCTGGACACCGACACGGCCGGGCGCCCGACCACGTAGCGCAGCCAGTCCAGGTCATGGCAGCACTTGGTGAGCACGGTGGGCCCGGACTCGTCCTCCCGGCGCCAGTTGCCGCGCACGTACGCGTGGGCGAAGTGCCACCAGCCGACCGGCTCCAGGTGCTCCACCCCGACGACCTGGCCCAGCCGGCCACCGCGCACGACCCGGTGCACCGCCTCGGTGTACGCCGTGTACCGCATCACGTGGCAGACGGCCAGGATCACCCCGGCCCGCTCCACCGCGTCGACCACCTCGACGCATTCCGCCCAGGTCGGCGCGATCGGCTTCTCCAGCAGCACGTGGTAGCCGAGGGCGGCCAGGGCGGTCGCGGGCCCGGCGTGCTCGTGGTCGGGGGTGGTGACGACCACTGCGTCGGCCAGCCGCGGCCGCCGGGCCAGTTCGCGCCAGTCCCGCAGCCGCTGCCCGGCCGGGACCGCGAACTGGCCGGCCAGCGCGTCCCGCCGGTCGGCGCGGGGCTCGGCGACCGCCACCACCCGGGCCCGGTCCGGGTGCTGGCGCGCGTACGCGGAGAACGTGCTGCCCCGCGCGCCGGCGCCGAGCACGGCCATCGTTACCGGTCCCGCCATCGCCGTCGCTCCCGCCTGCCTCGAGGGCCCGATTCCGCCCCCATCCTCGCCGGCGGTCAGCCGTGCTCGGAACGCTCCGGGCGATCCCGGTCAATCCGGGGCGACCAGGTGGAACTCCACCCGGTACAGCAGCGTGTCGTCGCCGATCGGCCCGGCGTGGGCCGCGCGGCGGCGCAGCGACTCCCGGTCCGGCTCGCCGGAGCGGCGCACGTCAGCCGGGGTGATGGCGGCGAACGGCACCACCTCGATCGAGTCGACCTCGATGTGCGCCGGGCCGACCGGGTACCGGCCGCCCGCCCGGACCTTGGGCCGGCTCCAGAGCCGGAACGAGACCGTGATGTCGCCGGCGATCACGCGCGGGCGCAGGTCCTTGCTGAACTCCACGGGCTCAGGGCCTCGCGGCGCGGACGCGGCTGCGCCACCGGGCCGCCCGGCGGTCGGCCAGGACCTGGCGCACGACGTTGCGGCCCGGTATGCCGGTCACGCCACCGCCGCCGTGGGTGGCCGAGCCCGCCTGGTAGAGGCCGCGGACCGGCGTGCGCAGGTCCGCGTAGCCGGCCGCGGGCCGGGCGTGGAACATCTGGCCCAGGCTCAGCTCGCCGTGGAAGATGTTGCCGCCGACGAGCCCGTACTCCTCCTGCATCTGGTGCGGCCCGATCACCTGGCGGTGCCGGACCGAGTCGGTGAAGCCGGGGGCCACCGCCTCCACCCGGGCGATCACCCGGTCGGCGTAGGCGTCGAGCGCCCCGGGCTGCGGGGCGTCGGCGTACTGGTACGGGACCCACTGGGTGAACAGCGACATCACGTGCTGGCCGGCCGGGGCGAGCGAGTCGTCGAACACGCTCGGGATGCAGATGTCGGCGAACGGGAGCGCCGAGGGCCGTCTGGACACCGCGTCCTGGAACGCCGTCTCGACGTCGTCGAGGCTCTCGGCCAGCACGATCGTCCCGCCGTGCACCTGGGGGTCGAACTCGGGATGGCTGGCGAACACCGGGAGCCTGCCCAGCGCCAGGTTGATCTTCACGGTGCCGCTGCGGGTCTGCCAGCCGCGGATGTCCTCGACGAACCCGGCCGGCAGCACGGCCGGGTCGAGCAGCCGCAGGAACGAGATCTGCGGGTGCGCGGTGGTGATCACGGTGGTCGCGTCGATCTCCTCCCCGCTGGCCAGCGTGACCCCCGTCACCCGCCCGGCGCGGGTGCGGATCCTGGCCACCTCGGCGCCGGTGCGCAGTTCGGCGCCGAACGAGCGGGCCGCGGCGGCCAGCGCCGCGGTGGCCCCGCCCATGCCGCCGCGCGGGAAGCCCCACGCGCCCGCTTGGCCGTCGGTGCCGCCGATGTGGTGGTGCAGCATCACGTAGGCGGTGCCGCTCGACCGGGGCCCGGCCCAGGTGCCGATCACCCCGGACACCGACAGCACGCCGCGCATCGCGTCGCTCTCGAAATACCGCTCGACCAGGTCGGCGATGCTGCCGGTGAGCAGCCGGGTGGCGTCGACCGCGCCGCGCTCGTCGAGCTTGCGCAGATGGCGCAGCAGCAGCCCCTGCCGCCACAGGTCCGGCGGGCGCCGGGACCCCAGCCGGGGCGGTATCTCGTCCAGCAGCGGCCCGAGGACGGCGCCGAGCCGGGCCAGGTGGTCGGAGTAGCGCTCGTAGGAGGCGGCGTCGCGCGCGGAGAACTTCGCGATCTGGGCCCGGCGCGCCGCCGGGTCGGCGGGCAGGCTGAGGTAGCGCCCGTCCGCGCGGGGCGCGAAGTACGGCCCCTGCGGGTACACGTGGTAGCCGTGACGGGCCAGCCTCAGGTCGGCGACCAGCGCCGGCGGCAACAGCGAGACCACGTACGACAGCGAGGTCACCGTGTAATCGGGGCCGAAGGGGTGCTCGCTCACCGCCGCCCCGCCGAGCACCCCCCGCCGCTCGCACACCAGCGTGCTCAGCCCGCTTCGGGCCAGGTAGGCCGCGGCGACCAGCCCGTTATGGCCCCCGCCGATCACCACCGCGTCGCGGGCCACCGTCATCGGTAGCGCCGCCCGTGCAGCGTGGTGGCCAGGCTGAGGATCTTCCGCATGTCCTGGTCGGTGCGGGTAAACGAGGTCAGGTTGACCGGCGGCTTCATCCGCTGCCGGGTGATCGACTTCGGCCGGGCGAACTCGCGGAGCCCGTCGGCGCCGTGGATGCGGCCGAACCCGGAGTCGCCCGACCCGCCGAACGGCAGCGCGGGCACGCTGGCGAACGAGATCACCGAGTTGACCGCGGTCATCCCGCTGCGCAGCGACCGCGCCGCGGCCATCGCCGCCTTCTTGTTCCGGGCGAACACCGAGGCGCCCAGGCCATAGCGGCTGTGGTTGGCCAGCCGGACGCCCTCGGTGAGGTCGGCCACCCGGGTGACCGTGACCGTCGGCCCGAAGGTCTCCTCGGTGACCGCGCGGCTCTCCTCCGGGACGTCGGTGAGCAGCACCGGGCCGACGAACGGCTTGCGGATGCTGGCCAGCCCGCCGACCAGCGATCGCCCGCCGCGGGCCAGCGCGTCGGCGATGTGCCGCTCGATCACGTCGATCTGGCCGGGCCGGGTCATCGGCCCGTAGTCGGCCTCCCGGTCCTCGCCCGGCCGGACCTCGGCCATCCGGTCGGCGAGCTTCTCCAGGAACGAGTGGTAGACGTCCTCGGCCACGTAGACGCGCTCGATGCCGACGCAGGTCTGCCCGGCGTTGGACAGCGCGCCCCAGGCCGCGGCGTCGGCCGCGGCGTCGAGGTCGGCGTCGGCCCCGACGACCAGCGCGTCCTTGCCGCCGCACTCGGCGACCATCGGCGTGAGGTTCTCGGCGCACGCGGCCATGACCTTCTTCGCGGTGGCGGCCGAGCCGGTGAAGGCGATCTTGTTCACCGCGCTGCGGGCCAGGCACTCGCCGGTCGGGCCGGCCCCGGTGACCAGTTGCAGCACCGGCGCCTCCGGCACCACCTCGCCGAATGAGCTGACCAGCCAGGCGCCGACCGCGGGGGTGAGCTCGCTGGGCTTGAACACCACCGCGTTGCCCGCCGCCAGCGCGTACGCGATGGAGCCCATCGGGGTGAACACCGGGTAATTCCACGGCCCGATGACGCCGACCACGCCGAGCGGCTGGTACTCGAGCGTGGCGGCCTGGTTGATGGCCACCAGGCCGCTGCGGACCCGCCGCGGGCGCAGCACGCGCCGCGCGTGCCGCGCCGCCCAGTCGATGTGCACGATCGCGAGCAGGATCTCGAGCTGGGCGTCGGCCAGCGGCTTGCCGGTCTCGGTGTGCACGAGCTCGGCCAGGCGGCCGATATACCGGGTGATATGCGACTTCCAGGCCAGCAGCCGGGCCTGCCGGTCCTTCCAGGACAGGCCCGCCCACCAGGACGCGGCCTGGTGCGCGTGCTCGACCACCGCGGCCACGTCGTCCGCGCCGAACAGCGGGAAGGTGGCGATCACCTCGGATGTCGCGGGGTTGAGCGTGTCAAAGGTCTCCCCGGGCCGCGCCGGGCCCGTGGTCCGCAGCGTCGAGACCATGGTCGTGCACCACCGTTCTGTGCGGCGTAAGTTCGTGCCTGACTGAAAACTACCGGAGCGTGTCCATGTCAGAGCAGTCAGCCGCGGGGCATTCAGCCGCGGGCCAGCCGGCCGCGGGGGAGCCGAGGTCAGGGGAGCCGGGCGCGGGCCAGCCGGCCGCGGAGGAGCCGAGGTCAGGGGAGCCGGGCGCGGGCCAGCCAGGGGCAGGGGAGCCGGGCGCGGGGCCCCGGCCCGGGCAGCCGCAGCCTGACCTGCACTGGCTGCGGGAGGCCATCGAGCTGTCCCGGCGCTGCCCGCCGTCGGCGTCGGCGTACTCGGTCGGGGCCATCCTGGTCAGCGACGCGGGCCAGGTGCTCGCGACCGGCTACTCGCGGGAGGGCGACCCGAAGGGGCACGCCGAGGAGGTGGCGCTGGCCAAGGCCGGGGCGAGCCCGCTGCTGGCCGGGGCGACGCTGTACAGCTCGCTCGAGCCGTGCCTGACCCGGGCCTCGCGGCCCCGCTCCTGCGCCGAGCTGATCATGGAAGCCAGCATCCCGCGGGTGGTCATCGCCTGGCTCGAGCCGCCGCTGCTGGCCGAGGGCGGCGGCGCCGGGGCGCTGCGGCGGGGCGGGGTCGACGTGGTCGAGATTCCGTGGCTGGCCGAGCTGGCCCGCTCGGTGAACGCGCACCTGGTCGGCGGGGAGCCCGGCTGACCGGCGGGCTCTCAGCGCTGCGGTTCTAGCGCGCTGCGCAGGGCCGCCTTGCCCCGGGCGGTGTGGCTCTTCACCGCGCCGGTGCTGATCTGCATGGCCGCGGCGACCTCATCCTCGGACAGGCCCAGGTAGAACCGGAGCACCAGTGCCTCGCGCTGCCGGGCCGGGATCGTGCGCAGGGCCGCGGTCACCGCCGCGCGCTCGATCTGCGTGATCGCGCAATGCTCGGCACTGGGCATGTCCGGTTCGGCCGTGGGCAGGTGCCGGTCGATCACCACGCGGTGCCGCAGCACCGACCGGGACCGGTTCGTCACCGACCGGCGCAGATAATGCAGGGCCTTGTCGGTGTCCCGCAGCCGCCGCCAGGCGGCGTGCATGGCGATGAACGACTCCTGCACCACCTCCTCGGCCGCGCCGACGTCGCCCAGCAGCATGGCCGACATCCGGACTAGCGGGCGGTACTCGGCGTGGTACATCGCGGTGATCGCGAGGTCGGCCTGGGCCTGGAGGTGGTCGGACGTCACGATGTCCGGGGCCATGAGGTCGGCGGGCACGCGGTCCGCCCGGGCGCGCCGCCCGCCGGTCAGCAGATACGGGTACCGGCAGGGCCGAGGGGAGCGCGGCAACCTCGGCCCGCCGAACCGGCCAGGACACGCCGGCGCCCCTGAGTCGGCGAATCCGGGCTCCCGCATGCCGAACTGCCGTCGGCGGATCTCCGCTGGCTCGGCCGTTAGCATGCCCTCAGGGTAGGAAGAAAATGTAATATATGTCAAGGTAGAGGCAACACTGTGGTGGGTCTACAGCAGATTCCTGGAGAAATATGCAGTGGTTTGCCGGATAGACGGGGTTATGAGCGGAGGCGAAACGCTAGATTCTTCCGGAACCTTCCGGCAGGATGAGCACATGGCAGACGACTGGGAGCGGCTCGGCGACTACGTGGTCGCGCGGCGCACCGCGCTCGGCATGCGGGACCGCCGGGCGTTCGCCGCCGCGACCGGCATCACCGATCGGACGCTCGGCAAGCTGGAGAACGGCAAGCGGGTGTCGGCCAGCACGCTGGGTGTGGTCGAGAACCATCTCGGCTGGTCCCCGGGTTCCTGCCGGCGGATCCTGGCCGGCGGGGAGCCGACGGCGGCGTCGGCCAGTGCCAGCCGCCCGGAGTACCAGGACCCCACGCTGCAGCACATCGCCGAGACGCCCGGGCTGCCCCCCGACGTGGTGCGCGGCCTCATCGCGCTGGCCCGCAACTGGCGCGACCAGCGTGACCAAGAGGACGGGCACCCGGACGAGCAGCGGCGCGGGGCCTGACCGGCCCGGTTACCCCGTCACCGACCCGATACCCCGGCCGGCAGGCACACGCCGATGCCCAGCAGGGTCACGCATATCAGGCCCGAGCCGGTCGGCGACGGCGACGGCGAGGGCTGGGCCGGGGCGGGTGAGGGCGAGGGTGACGGGGCGGCCGAGGGCGACGGGCCGCTGGCCGGCGCGGGGGCCGGGCGCGGCCGGCCGGACGTGGCCGGCTGCTCGGTCCCCGGCGCGCCGTCCGACCCGGTCAGCCTGGTGTGGGCCCGGTTACCGCCATGCGCCGCGGCCGGCCCGCCCGGGGGCGGCGCGACGGCGCCCGGCCGCTGCGCGCGGCCGGCCGCGGCCGGGACGCGGTGATGCGGCACGGCGGTGACGAACACGGCGGCCGTCGCGGTGCCGACCACGGTCGCGGTGGCGGCGGCGCCCCAGGCCACCGGCCGGAACCTGAGCACGCGGCCGGTCCGCCGCAGCAAGGTCGTGGCCGCCGACAGGACCAGCGCGACGCCGGCCGGGGGCAGGGCCCCGCGCCATCCGGTGCGCCGCGTGGCGCGGATCGCTTCCAGCACCACCGCGCGCTGGCGCGACGCGTCCAGCCCGGCCGACACGTAGATGACCAGGTTGCCGTGCGGATCCCGGTAAGCGAGGGCGCGGAGCCCGTCCGGCAGGCTGACCCGCTCCAGGCGGATCACGAGGCGCTCCGGGACCGCCCGGCCAGGTTCCTGATCGCCGTCCACCATGCGCGCGGGTCGCCGTCTTCGCCGCCCACCACGGCGACGAACTCGCGGCCGTCCACGTCCACGTGGACCGTCGCGTCCGGGCGGGAATCCCGCGCCGCCGCGACCAGCGACGGCGGCACCGGGGTGGGGGCCGAGTCGGTCAACTCGGCGCCCGCGGCCGCGGCGATCTGCTCGAACAGTTCCAGGCGCCGCGCCAGCTCAGCCTGACCGGCCTTCGCCTCGGCGATCTCGTGCTCGAGCCGCCGCATCCGCTGACGGCGCCTTTCCTGCCACACGGTCTTTGCAGACCCCCCTCAGCAGCCTCGACCTCCCATACGCTCCCCCCCAGCCACATGTGAACGGTCACATGCGGACATGACCTTAGAAATGCTAATCCTGTTGCAGGCGAGATGCCATGCGGATGGCCAGGACAGATGCCAGGCGGGCCCGGCCGCTCCGGTGCTGGTCAGAACAGTGTGCCCTCGCGCGCGATCCCGCGCAGGGCGTCGTAGTCCAGGACCACGCACCGGATGCCGCGGTCCTCGGCCAGCGTGCGCGCTTGCGGCTTGATCGTCTGCGCGGCCAGCACCCCGCTGACCGGGGCGAGCAGCGGATCGCGGTTCAGCAGCTCCAGGTACCTGGTCAGCTGCTCGACGGCGTCGATCCCGGCGTGGCGCTTGACCTCCACCGCCACGTGAGCCCCGCCCGGCGACACGGTCACGCCGGCCCCGAGCGCGTCCCGGCACATCAGGTCGACCGGCCCGATCGGGGTGGGGAACTCCCGGCGGACCAGCCGCCAGCCGTCGCCGAGCACGTGCACCTGAGCCGCGAGCAGTTCCTGCAGGTGGGACTCGACGCCGTCCTTGACCAGGCCGGGATCGGCCCCCAGGTCGTGCGCGGCGTCGCTGATGATCTCCTCGATGTCGATCGTGAGCGTCTCGCCCGACTTCCCGGTCACGACCCAGCGGCCCGGTTCCTCGGCCAGCCGGCACGGCGGGGGCATCCAGTTCAGCGGCTTGTAGCTGCCTCCGTCGGAGTGCACGAGGACCGAGGAGTCCGCCTTGACGATGAGCAGCCGGGTGGCGAGCGGAAGATGGGCCGAGAGCCTGCCCGCGTAGTCCACGCTGCACCGGGCGATGACGAGCCGCACGGGAGCCCACTGTAGCCCGTGCCATAGCCTGACGCCCGTGAGCCCGCGCAAGGCACGCCGTTCGCCCGCCCCGCCGCCCGCGGCCCCGCTCGGGCCGCCGCAGACGCAGGAGTGGCCCGACGGCGACTGGGTGGTCCGCCCGGTGCCCGGCGCCGCGGCGGCGAAGACCTACCGGTGCCCCGGATGCGACCAGGAGATCTGGCCCGGCGTGCCGCACGTCGTGGTGTGGCCCGCGCAGGCCCCCGGTCTGACCGAGCGGCGGCACTGGCACAATGCGTGCTGGCAGCGACGGCCGCGCCGCCCGGGCCCGGGCGCGCCGGACAGGCCGGTGAGGAAGAGATGACCGAGATAAGGGCGAGCACGATCCTGCCCGCCGACCGCAAGCCGGTGGCGATACGCACCCTCGACGGGCTGGACCTGGTCGGCGAGCTCGCGCGGCCGGCGCACCGCGACCCCGTGGCCACGCTGATCTGCCTGCACCCGCTGCCCACGGCGGGCGGGATGATGGACAGCCACCTGCTGCGCAAGGCCGCGCACCGGCTGCCCGCGCTGGCCGACCTGGCCGTGTTCCGGTTCAATACCCGCGGCACCGCCTCGGAGCACGGGAGCAGCGCGGGGGAGTTCGGCGACGGCCTGGCCGAGCGGCACGACGTGGCCGCCGTGATCGACTACTGCGTCCTGTCCGGGCTGCCGCGGCTGTGGCTGCTCGGCTGGTCGTTCGGCACCGAGCTGGCCCTGAAATGGGGCAACGTCCCGGCGGTCGAGGGCGCGATCCTGATCTCGCCCGCGCTGCACCGGGCCAGCGACACCGATCTCAGCCGCTGGGGCGCCTCCGGGCGGCCGCTGATCGCGCTGGTGCCGGAGTTCGACGACTACCTGCCGCCCGATCAGGCCCGGGCCCGGTTCGCGCGGGTGCCGCAGGCGCAGATCGTCGTGGGGGACAAGGCCAGGCACCTGTGGGTGGGCGAGCCTTACGTCCGGTTCGTGCTGAACGAGATCGTGCGGCAGGTCAACCCCGCCGCCTGGCCGCTGCCCACCGAGTGGAAGGACTGACCGTGAGCCTGTTCGACCTCACCGGCAAGAGCGCGTTCGTCACCGGCGCATCCCGCGGGATCGGCCGGGTCATAGCCGTCGCGCTGGCCGAGGCGGGCGCGGATGTCGCGCTCGTCGCCCGCAGCGAGGACGGCCTGGCCGAGACCGCGTCGGCCATCACCGCCGTCGGCCGCAAGGCCTTCGTGATCCCCGCCGACGTGACCAGCCAGGAGGCGGTGGCCGGCGCGGTGGCGACCGCGATCGACCAGCTGGGCGAGGTGGACGTGGTGGTGAACAACGCCGGCGGGTCCAACTTCATGGTCGGCTTCCGTGACCTGCGGCTGTCCGGCTGGGAGAAACTGATGCGGCTCAACCTCGACTCGGCCGTGTACGTTTGCCACGCGTTCGCCGGCCACCTGCTGGACCGCGGCCAGGGCTCGGTGATCAACGTCGCCTCGGTGGCGGGCGTGGCCTCGTCGCCGCTGCTGGTGCCCTACGGCGCGGCCAAGGCGGGGCTGATCTCGCTCACGAAGTCCCTGGGGGTCGAGTGGGCGACGGCCGGCGTCCGGGTCAACGCGCTCTGCCCGGGCTGGACGGCCACCGAGCTCAACCGCAACCTGTGGGCGGACCCGGCGGCCGGCCCGGCGACGATCGCGACCGTGCCCATGCAGCGGTGGGGCCGGGCCGAGGAGATGGCCGGGCCGGCCGTCTTCCTGGCCAGCGAGGCGTCCTCGTACATGACCGGGCAGGTCGTGATCGTCGACGGCGGCCAGTCGGTCAGCCCGTAACCCCCGCGATCGGCCCGGTAGAAACGCGAACGGCGGGCGCCACCGGGCGCCCGCCGTTTCGCGTCCTGCTGGTGGCTACTCGGTCCACCACTCCTCGTCGTCGTCCTTGCCGGGCTTGCCCGCCGCCTTGGGGGCCCCGCCGCCGGCGCCTGGCCGTCCGGCCGCCCGGGGGCGGCGTGCTGGCCCGCGGGCGCGTCCGGAGACCGGGCCGGCGCGGCCGCTGTGGCCGGGACGGCGTTCTTGGCCGTAGGCGGAGCCGCCGGGGCCACGGCCTGGGTGCCGTTGCTGCCGGCCGGGGCCGACGTCACGGCGCGGGGGGCCGGAGCCTCGACCGCGGGGGCGGCCGGCTTGCTCTTGAGCGCGTCCGCGATGCCCGGCATCTGCCCGCCCAGCAGCTGGCTGATCTGGGCCAGGTGCTGCGCGACGCTCTCCTTCTGCTTGTTCAGCTCGTCCACCTGGCGCTGAGCCGAGGTGCGGACCCGGTCAGCCTCGGCCTTGGTGTCGGCCAGCAGCTGATCGGCCTGGGACTTGGCCTGCGCCACGATCTGGTCGGCGTTCTTCTTCGCGTTGGCCACGAGCTGGCGGGAGTGCTGGTCGGCGTCCCGGCGGGTCTGCTCAGCCTGGGCGCTCGCCTTGCTGGCCCGCTGCTCGGCCGTGGCGGCGCGCTGCTCCGCCTCGGAGACCATCTTCTGGGTCGCGGTCTGCGCCGCGGCCAGGCGCTCGGCCTCCTGCCGCTCGGTCTCCTCGCGCCGGGACGCGAGCTGGATGTCGAACTCCGCCTCGGCCTGGGCCCGCTGCGCCTCGCTCTCCTCCAGGATCCGCTGCGCCTGGCTGCGCATCTCGTCCGCCTGGCGCTTGGAGGTGGTCAGGATCTCGTCCCGCTCGCGCTTGGAGGACGCCTTCATCTGGGCGACCTCGCGCTCGGTGGTGGTGCGGAGCTTGGCGATGTCGCGCTCGATGGCGGCCCGCTTCTCGGCCACCTCGTGATCGGCGGTGGCCCGCAGCTTGGCCACCTCGCGCTCGGTGGTCGAGGTCAGCTCGTCGGCCTCGCGGCGGGCGCCGGTCCGGATCCCGTCGGCCTCGCGCTCGGCCGATCCCCGCAGGTCGTCGGTCTCCCGCTTGGCGTTGGCGCGCAGCTCGGCGGCCTCGTTCTCGGCCGCGGCGCGCAGCTCGGCCGCCTCGACCTTGGCCGTCGCGTTGAACTCGTTCGCGGCGGTCCTGGCCTCCTGGAGGATCTCCGTGGCCTGTTCCTCGGCGAGCCTCAGCAGCTGCTCGATGCGGGAGCCGAGGCCGGAGTAGGTCGGGCGCTCCTGCTCCTGGATCTGGCGGTGCGCGTCGGCGAGCTCCCTGTGCAGCGCCTGGACCTGCTCGCGGTGCTGGCGCAGCTCACCGTCGATCTGCTTGAGATGCTCGTTGACCTGATGCGGGTCGTAGCCGCGCATGACCCGCGCGAAATCGCGCTGCGGGGTCTCCTCGAAGAAGTTGCTGAGCTGGGCATCGATGTCGGGCTGCATGTCGCCTAATCCTGGGGTAGACGCGGGGTCGACAGGGGGAAAAACGCACGCCGGGACGGCCGCCTTACGATCCCAGCCGCCGGGCCTTGCCTCATGCTAGCGACAACGCCCGGGCCGACCGTAATTCCGTTCGCCCGGTGCAACGCAGCGTACTCCCCTCATGAGTCGTTGGCTGCCCGTTCGCGCGCGCTCTTGCCAAAGATCCTGTTTATGGCCTATCCATTCTTTAGCCGCTGGCATGGCGCTCTTTAGCCGGGGCCCGCCGCCTGGACCAGCTCGGTCAGCACCCCGCCGACATCCTTGGGATGAAGGAACGCGATCGATGCGCCCATGGAGCCGTGCCGCGGCCTGGCGTCGAGCAACCGGACGCCGGTGGCCCCGATCGAGGCCAGCGCCGCGTTGATGTCGGTGACCCCGTAGCCGACGTGGTGGATGCCCTCGCCGTGGCGGGCCAGGAACCGCCCGACCGGCGTGTCCGGGCCGAGCGGCTCGAGCAGCTGGACGTAGGAGTGGCCGGCCGGCGCGTCGGCGACGTGCAGCATCGCCTCGCTGACGCCCTGCTCCTCGTTCACCTCCCGGCTGACGACGACCAGCCCGAAGGTCGATTCATAGAACGCAATAGTCGCGGCCAGATCGCGGCAGGCGATCCCCACGTGGTCGATGCGGGTCAGCAACGGCGGTCTCCGTCCGCTCGGTGTACCAGTCATGGGTATCGTTTCAGGTATGCGAGATGCGGTCATCGTCGCCGGGGCCAGAACTGCGGTCGGCCGGCTGCTGGGGTCGCTCGGCGAATTCAGCGGGGCGGAACTGGGCGGGTTTGCGATCAAGGCCGCGCTGGAGCGCGCGGGCCTGCCCGGCGAGCGGGTGGACTACGTGATCATGGGCCAGGTACTGCAGGCCGGCGCGGGCCAGATCCCGTCCCGGCAGGCGGCGGTGGCGGGCGGGATCCCGATGTCGGTGCCCTCGCTGACGATCAACAAGGTGTGCCTGTCCGGGCTGGACGCGATCGCCCTGGCCGCCCAGCTGATCCGGGCCGGCGAGTTCGAGGTCGTGGTGGCGGGCGGCATGGAGTCGATGAGCCAGGCGCCGCACCTGCTGCCGGGGGCGCGCCGGGGGTTCCGGTTCGGCTCGGCCGAGCTGATCGACGCCATGGCCCATGACGGGCTGACCGACGCGTTCGACCACCTCTCGATGGGCGAGTCCACCGAACGGCACAACCAGAGGCTGAACATCGGCCGGGCCGAGCAGGACGAGTTCGCCGCCCGGTCCCATCAGCGGGCCGCCGAGGCCATCAAGAACGGGCTGCTCGCCGACGAGATCATCGCGGTCCCCGTGCCGCAGCGGCGCGGCGATCCGGTGATCTTCGACACCGACGAGGGCGTGCGGGCCGACACGACGGCGCAGTCCCTGGGCAGGCTCAGGCCCGCTTTCGGCCCGGAGGGCACCATCACCGCGGGCTCGGCCTCGCAGATCTCCGACGGCGCGTGCGCGGTGGTGGTGATGTCCGCCGAGGCGGCCGCGGCCGCCGGGGCGCCGGTGCTGGCCGAGATCGGCGCGCACGGCTGCGTGGCGGGCCCGGACAACTCGCTGCACTCCCAGCCGGCCAACGCGATCGCCCAGGCGCTCGGCAAAGCCGGGCTGACCGTCGCCGACCTGGACCTGATCGAGATCAACGAGGCGTTCGCCGCCGTGGCCATCCAGTCCATGCGCGAGCTGGGCGTCGGGCCGGACCGGGTCAACGTCAACGGCGGCGCGATCGCGATCGGGCACCCGATCGGCATGTCCGGGGCCCGGATCGTCCTGCACCTGGCCGGTGAACTGCGGCGTCGCGGCGGCGGCCGGGGAGCGGCCGCGCTGTGCGGAGGCGGCGGCCAGGGCGACGCGCTGCTGCTGCGGGTGCCCGCGCCGGGCGTTGGTGGCTGACGCCGCGCCGGGCCGCGCGCCGGACGTCCTGGTCGAGGCGGCCGCCGGCGGTGACCCGCGCTCGCTGGCCCGGCTCATCTCGCTGGTCGAGAACGGCTCGCCGCAGCTGCGGCGGGTCATGGAGCTGATCGTGCCGCGCACCGGCCGCGCCCGGGTGATCGGCCTGACCGGCTCGCCCGGGGTCGGGAAGTCGACGATCACGGCCGCCCTGGTCCGGGCCTACCGGGGCCAGGGCCTGCGGGTCGGCGTGATCGCCGTGGACCCCACCTCGCCGTTCACCGGCGGGGCCCTGCTGGGGGACCGGGTCCGGATGCAGGATCACGCGACCGACACCGGGGTGTTCATCCGGTCCATGGCCAGCCGCGGGCACCTGGGCGGCCTGTCCTGGGCGGCGCCGCAGGCGCTGCGGATCCTGGACGCGGCCGGGTTCGACGTCGTCATGATCGAGACCGTGGGGGTCGGCCAGGACGAGGTCGAGATCGCCTCGCTGGCCGACTCGACGCTGGTGATCGTCGCGCCCGGCATGGGCGATTCGGTGCAGGCGGCGAAGGCGGGGATCCTGGAGATCGCCGACATCTTCGTGGTGAACAAGAGCGACCGGCCCGGCGCCCAGGAGGCGGTCAGGGACCTGCGCACGATGCTGGGCATGGCCCGCTACGAGGACGGGGCGTGGAAGCCGCGGATCGTCGCGGCGACCGCGACGGCCGGCGAGGGGATCGACGAGATCGTCACCCGCCTGGCCCGGCACGGCCACTGGCTCGGCGCGTCGGGAGAGCGCGACCGCCGCCGGCTGGCCCGGGCCCGGGAGGAGATCTCGGCCCTGGCCGTGGCCGGGCTGCGGGAGCGGTACGGCGCGCTGCCGGGGGAGTCGCACCTGGAGGAGCTGGCCGGGCAGGTCGCCGCGGGCCGGCTCGACCCCTACACCGCCGCCGACCGGCTCATCAGCCCCTGACGTCCTGGTCTTGCTGCGATGGTTCGACCGGCTGAGCGCGCGGGACCGGGTTGCGAGAGACGTGGTCGTTGGGGTCGGCGAGCTTGGCGCGGACCTGGTCGGCTTCGGGGGCGCCCAGGCCGGCGAACAGACTAAGGGCTTCCTGCCAGTGGCGGCGGGCCTGATCCGGATCGCCTGAGGCGTTACAGGCATGACCGAGGCCGTCGTGCGCCCGGGCCTGCTGGTATTCGTCGCCGATGCGGCTGGCCAGGTCGAGCGCGGTGGCGTGGCTAGCCCCGGCGTCATGCGGCTGGCCGGTGGCCAGGAGAACATCGCCAAGGCCATTGAGCGCCTCGGCCTCACCGGCTCGCTCGCCGGTTTCGCGCGACAGGGCCAGCGCCTCCCGGAGGTACCTGGCGGCCTGGGGGAGTTCGCGCTGTCCGAGGTACGCCGCGCCTAGGTTGATCAGCACGTCGGCCTCGCCGAGGCGATCGCCGGCCTGGCGGAAAAGGATCAGCGCCCGCTTCAGGCTGCCGACAGCCTCGTGGTGGCGACCCTGCCGCAGGTATACGGCGCCGAGATTGTCCAGGGCGAAGGCCTGCCCGTACCGGGCGCCCAGTTCCTCCGCCAGCGCGAGGGCACGTCGGTGATAGCTGACGGCCTGCTGGTAGCGGCCCTGCAGACGGCAGACGACGCCGAGGTTGTCCAGCGCTCTTGCCTCGCCCAAGCGGTCGCCGATCTCGTGGGCCCCCTGCACGGCTTCCCGCAAGAGTCCGGCGGCCTGCTGGTACCGACCCTGCTGACGGTAGACATTGCCCAGGTTGTGCAGCGCGCGCGCCTGGCCGCCGATGTCGCCGGTGCGCCGGAACAACACCAAGGCCCGATGGAGGAGGACCGCTGCTTGCTGGTAATCACCCAAGCGGAGGTGAACACCGCCGAGGGCGTTCAGGGCTCTCGCTTCGGCGGCTCGGTCACCTGCGGCCCGCGCGGCGGCGCGGGCGTGGCCGTGGATGGTGATGGCCTCGGGGTAGTGGCTGCCAGCGTCAAGGTAGCGGAACAACGTGGCGGCCAGCCGGGTGGTGTGCGCGGGCCAGCCGTGATGGGCGGTATGGGCCACGGCGGCGACCAGTGTAGCCCGCTCGGCATCGAGCCAAGTGCGCGCCGCGGCCGGGCTGGCAACCGGCGGGGAGGGGGTGGTAGCCGCCAGGATGCGGGGCCGACGGTGCTGTTCGCCAGGATGCAGAGTGTCCATCGCCGTGGCGGCGGTGTACAGGTAGTGGTCAAACAGGCGGGTCAGCGCTGCTCGCTGTTCATCGTCGCCATCCTGGGTGG
Organism: uncultured Actinomycetota bacterium; assembly: GCA_963749145.1. Taxonomy (GTDB): domain Bacteria; phylum Actinomycetota; class Actinomycetes; order Streptosporangiales; family Streptosporangiaceae; genus JASHPR01. Next base: position 641,309 of record CAVVLN010000002.1, read on the forward strand.
CGAGGTCGCGGGCGTACGCCTGGAGCAGGTCGTGCATGGCGTAGCGGTCCGGGCCGGTCGGGCGGATCAGGTGGGCTCTGGCTAGCACGTGGAGCAGCTGGCGGGCCTGATCGCAGGTCATGCCGGTGAGCGCGGCGGTGGCGTAGGGGTCGAAGTCGGGACCGGGGTGCAGGCCCGCCAGCCGGAACGCGCGGGCCGTGTCGGGGTCCAGGTGCCGGTAGGACCAGGAGAACACCGCGCGGACAGCGGTCCGGGGGTCGTCGGCGGCGTCGAGCAGGTCCAGCCGCCGCTGCTGGTCGGCGAGTTCGGCGACCAGGTCTTTGAGCAGGACGGCGGGGCGGGCGGCGGCGAGTTCGGCGGCGACCCGGAGGGCGAGCGGCAGCCGACAGCAGTACCCGGCCAGCTCCGCGGCGGCATTGGGGTCGGCCTCGGCCCGGTCGCCGATTAGCTCCCGCAGTAGGCTGACCGCATCCCCGGGAGGCAGCAGGTCCAGGTCCAGGCGTACTGCGCCGTCGCGGGCGACCAGGCCGGCCAGCGCGTCGCGGCTGGTTACCAGCACGGCGCAGCCCGGGGTTCCGGGCAAAAGCGGCCGGACCTGCTCAGCTTGGCTGGCGTTGTCCAGCACCACCAGCATCCGCTTTTGCGCCAGCAGGCTGCGGTAGCGGGCGGCACGCTCGTTCTGGTCGGGCGGGATGTCCTGGCCGGGCCCGCCGAGGGCGCGCAGGAACCCGGCCAGCGCATCGACCGCGGGCATCGGCCGGTCCGGGTCATAGCCGCGCAGGTTGACATACAGCTGCCCGTCGGGGAACCGGCCGACGGCCCGGTGCGCCCAGTGGATGGCCAGCGCCGTCTTGCCCACCCCCGCGGTTCCCGACACCGCCGAGATCACCGCCGCGGGCGCGGGCGCCTCCCCGGCCGGGGTCCCGCCGGCCCGGCCCGGGCCGGCGGCGGCAGCAGCCGCGGGCGGCCCGAGCAGCCGGTCGAGTTCGGCTAGCTCGGCCGCCCGGCCAGTGAACGCCGGCACGTCGGCGGGCAGCTCGCGGGGCACCGGCACGGCGGGCCGGCTGGCCGGGCGCGCGCTGCCGGGGCCGGGGCCGGCCGCCAGGGACGGGTCGGCGCGCAGGATCTGCTGGTGCAAGGCGGCCAGCGAGGGAGCGGGATCGGCGCCGAGTTCGTCGGCCAGGTGGCGGCGGGTCTGCTCGAACCAGCGCAGCGCCTCGGCCTGCCGGCCGCACCGGTACAGCGCCAGCATCAGCTGCCCGATCAGCCGCTCATCGGCCGGCGCCGTCGCTGCCTGGGCGGTCAGCTCGCCAGCCAGCGCGCCAGGCTCGCCGCGGCGCAGCCGGATGTCATTCAGGTCCAGCATCGCCGCGGAGCGCTCGAGCTCCAGCGTGGCCCGCATCGCGTTCAGCCACGGGCTGTCCAGCCCGGCCAGCGCCGGGCCCCGCCACAACACCACGGCGTCGCCCAGCGCCGCCCCGGCCCGCTCGTCATCCCCGGCTGCGGCCGCGTCGGCCACCAGGCGGCGGAAACGGCCCAAATCCACCCGACCGGGCCCGGCCTGCAGCAGGTAGCCGCCCGGGCGGCGCGACAAGCTGACGCCCGGGTCATGGCCGGTGGTCAGCAACGCTTTGAGCCGGGCCACATACCCGTACACCACGTTGCGCACTGAGCTTGGCGGGTCCTCGCCCCACACCCGGTCGATCAGGGCTTCCAGCGGCACCGCCCGGCCCAGGTCGAGGAGCAGGACGGCAAGCACGGCCCGCTGCCGGGCGTGCCCCGCGATGGCCGGCCGATCCACCCAAACCTCAACCGGCCCTAAAATCCCGAACTCCATAACGGCCCCATGGCTGGCAGGTAATGCCGATAGACGCCGGAATGGCCGATTCTGCCAGAGATTATCGGTTTCCCGTAGTAGCTGCAGAGGCCGGGCGAGGAGATCACGGTGCTGCCCAGGAGCTGGGGCGGTTCAAGGTTCCCTCAATGTTCACCCAACGTCCGCAGCGCATGCTGGCTTGGCCAAGCGCGCCAGGAAAGCGTCCGCCTGTCGTCAACACATCCCCGTTGGGAGGACCATGACTGAGTCCGCCGCACCGGCGCTCGCCGAGATCACGACCCTCGCCGGGTCCGTGTACGCGAACCCGTTGTACCCGCTCGACGCCCCCCTGATCCGCGTCCGCGCCTCCGGCCGGCCAGACCCGGTCTCTGCGGCCATCGCCTGCCACATCACCGAGTCAGGCAGCGTCTTCCTCGAGTTGCCGGACGGGCGGCTGACGGTCATTGTCCACCTGGACGTCAAGACGCGGAGCGCACGCCCCGGTGATGAGGTATCCGCCCGCTAGCGCCAGCCCGGCCAGTCGCGCCACGGGGGCCGTGACCGTCGCCACGTGCTACCTGAGGGCGGTGCGGTCACGAAGACGTCGTTGACGTCTCCGTCGTGCTGTGCGCGGGCGCACCGCCACGCCGTCGTGACCTCCGATCCCGACGACATGCGAGCAGTCGACCCGTCCGGGCCCGTGGCGCGGGTCTGAGTCAGTCGGCCTCGGCCTTGGCCCGGGCGGCCGGGGCCTGCGCGGGATCGGCCGACCCGGGGCGGACGGGCGCCGCGCCGCGCTCGTCGTCGGCAGCGGCCTCGACGGCCGCGTCGATGATGGACTCGCTGCGCAGCCGGGCCTGGTAGGCGCGCTTGCCGCCGCGCACGCCGAACAGCCGCTTGGTGATCACCAGGTACAGCACCAGGGCCAGGTTGATCGCGAACAGGACGAGTGCCAGGACGCTGAACTTCTTGACCAGGTCGTAGATCTCGTAGGGCAGGCCGAGCGAGGTGGCCACCATCGCGAAGTACTCGCCCCAGCGCCGGGCCAGCCACAGGCCGGTGCCCTCGATCACCTCGATCACCGCGTAGAGGGCCAGCCCGGCGGCGATCCACTTGATCGTGGCCGGGCTCAGCGTCAGCGCGCGGTTGAACAGGCCGACCAGCTTGGAGTTGTCGATGTTGTACCCGAGCTGGCCGAACAGCGTGCGCAGCAGGGGGTGCTCGCGCTGGTAGGCCGCCTCGATCGACACCCGGGCGTAATCGAAGCGCCAGACCACGAACGCCAGCGCGGCGACGACCAGCGCGCGCAGCCAGCGCTCGATCGCGAAGACCCGCAGGATGAACGCGCTGCGGATCTCCTTGTCCCGGCGCACCTCCGGCGCCTGCGCCGCGGGTCCCGACGCCAGGGGCTCGCCGGCCACGAACGCGCCGCAGCGCAGGCAGCGCCAGGCCTCGCCGGCCTGCGTGCTCGCGCGCAGCCGCTGGCGGACGCCGGGCTCGGCCGGGGCATAGGTCAGGTGCCCGGAACGTCCGCAGCTGAGCAGGGACCAGTCCACTTTCGCAGCCTACTGCGGGCTCACAAACCGACCAGGATCCCGTCGTCGGCCATCGTGAGCACCTCGCCGCAGGCCAGCCAGAGCAGGACGCCGTCGCGGCCGGCCGCGACCACGTTCGTGTCCCGGCCCAGGTCGCGGATGGCCTCGGCCAGCGGGCCCGATTCCCCGGACGGCAGGTCATCGAGCAGTCCGTCGATCAGCAGCAGGTCGGGCTGGTGCACGGCCGCGGCGGCCAGCCTGGCCCGCCGGCTGATCGCCTCGGGCGCGGCCCGGAGCGGCACGTCGGCCCACGGAGTCAGCGCGAGCCGGTCGACGATCGCCGCCGCCAGCGGGTCCCGGTCCCGGCTGGGCAGCCCGGCCAGCCGGGCCGCGTGCTCGACCAGCCCGCGGACCCGGAAGGCCGGCTGCGGCCGGGCGGCCCGGCGCGCCACGCCCACCCGGGCCCGCACCGCGGCCCGGCCGCGCGCGGTGGCGAGGTCCTCGCCGAGCACGCGCAACTCGCCGTAGGCGGGCCGGGTCAGGCCGGCCAGCAGGTCGATCAGCGCGGTCGCCGCGGCGTCCTGGCCGATCGCGATGCCGAGGGCGGCGCTGCCGTGGGCCGGGGCATCAAGGCGGAAGCTCGCCGACCGGAGCGCCCAGCCGCGGTGCTCCCAGGTCTGTTGCCCCCAGGCGCGCTGCCCCTCCCAGACCCGGCCGTATCGGACCCCGACCCCGGCGGCGAGCACCGGCGTCATGGTCATCACGGCGTGACTTGACTGCAAGATGTTCCCCCGAACTCGTCATGCCACGTCCCCCAGCAGGTAATATAGCCCGCCCCGCGACGGCGAATCCACGGGCCGCCGTCCGTGTCGCTACCGGTACCTTGTGCCTGTGGCCAAAGCGCTGGACCTGCCGTTCGATCCGATCGCGCGCGCGGCCGGGATCTGGGAGCGCCGGTTCGGTGAATCCCGCGCGATGGCCGCCGTCACCTCGATCATGCGGGCCCAGCAGATCCTGATCGCCGAGCTTGACGCGCTGCTGCGGCCGCACCAGCTGACGTTCGCGCGGTACGAGGCGCTGGTGCTGCTGCAGTTCAGCCGGCAGGGCTCGCTGCCGCTGCGGCTGATCGGGGAGCGGCTGATGGTGCACCCGACCAGCGTGACCAATATCGTCAACCGGCTGGAGGCCCAGGGCCTGGTGGCGCGCAAGCCCAACCCGGCCGATGGCCGCGGGACCCTGGCCGAGATCACCGCGGCGGGCCGCGAGGTGGTCGGGCGCGCCACCGCCGACCTCATGGCGGCGCACTTCGGCCTGGGCGATTACGACGAGGACCAGCTCGAGCAGATGTTCGCGATGCTGCGCGGGCTGCGGGTGAGCGCCGGCGACTTCACGGAGCGCTGACCGGGTAGGGCCGCCAGGTGCCGCCACCGTCGGTGGTGATGAACACCTCGTGCAGGCCGGGGTCGGCGGGCAGCGCGACCCCGTTGAGCTGGCTGGTCATGCCGACGTAGCTGAACCCCGCCTGCCCGGCCGCGGCCCCGGCCGGGCTGCCCCGGGCCAGGCTCCAGCGGCCGCCGCCGTTGCCCGACACGTAGATGCCCGCGTCGGTGGCCAGCACGACCAGGCCGCCCGGAGCGCCCGCCTGGGCCGCGACCGAGGCGGCGATCCCGGTCGCGGGCGCGTTGCCCGCCGCGGACCAGGACGCGCCGCCGTCCGACGACACCTCCACCTGCTTGGCCTGGGAGTCGCCCGCCACGCTGGTCGCGCTGGTGCAGACCAGGACAAGCCCGGCCGAGTCGGCCGCGAGCAGGGCTCCGGTCGGCTGGCCGGACCGCCCGGGCGGGCCCGGGCGGCAGGGCGCCTGTGACCTGACCACGGTCCAGGCCGCGCCGGTCAGCGGCCCGGTCAGCAGCTCGCCCGACGGCGCCAGCAGGTAGCCCTGGCCGCCGGACGGGCCACCGGTGAGCAGCAGGCCGGCCGCCGCCGCGCCGCCGCCCGGCGCGGCCGGCAGGCTGGCCGACGGGCCCGGCACCCGCCGCCACTGGTCGCTGCCGGCCAGCGAGGTGTAAAGGGAGAAGCCGGTGCAGCCGGCCGCGTAGGCGGCGCCGCTGTCCTGGCACGTCGCGAACAGCGCGAAGGCCCGGTCGCCGGCGGTCTCCAGGTCGGTGACCCGCATCCCGTAGGTCTGCTCCCGGGTCCAGGACGCCCCCCCGGTGCGGGTGACCCACAGCTGCGGGCCGAACGCCCACCCGTCGCTGGTGGTGAGGAAGCGGAGCTGGCTGACCCCCTGGGCGCCGTCCGGCGGCCCGGTGAGCGGCGCGCTCACCCCGAACCAGGTGCGGCCGTAGTCCGACGTGCCCGCGAGCGAGGTGCAGTATTTCGTGGCGCAATGCCCCGGGGTGCCGGCCTGGCCGATCACCGCGCCGGTGTGCGGGCCGACGAAGGTAACCGAGGTGGGCTGGAAGTTCGCCGGCACGAGATTCCCCGAACCGCCGGGCAGCAGGGACGATCCGGCCGCGGCGACCGGGCGGCTCGACTGGGCGCTGACGCCGGTGCGGCCCGGGGTGGTGGCCGTGGGCCGGGAGGTGGCCGGCGACTGGCCCGCCACCACGGCCGGCCGAGGCGGGCCGCTGCCGCGGTGCAGGAGCGTGGACGCGATGCCGGGGGCCGCCGCCGCCGCGGCGATCACGACCACCACCCCGGCCGCGGACACCATCGCCCGCCGCCGCTTCCGCCGCCGCGCCCGGTGCCGGACCCGCTCGAACGCGCCGGGCGGCGGCGTGAGCGGCTCGACCTCGGCGTTCAGCCAGGTGTCGATCCGGTCGTCGTGGGGATCGCTCATCCGGGGTCTCCCACCGCGGCCTTGAGCCGGGCCCGCGCGTGATACAGGTCGGCCTTGACCGTGCCCTCGGGCCGGCCCAGCATCGCGGCCACCTCGCGGACGCCGAACCCCGCGTAGTAGTGCAGCAGGAACGCGCTGCGCAGCCGCACGGGCAGCGCCTCGATGAGCGCGCGCACGTCCACGTCCTGCGCCGGATGGCAGGCGGGGTCGAGCGGGGCGGCCGCGGTCAGGCTCCGGATCGCCCGCCGCTCCCGGCCGGACCGGCGCCAGTGGTCCCGGACCAGGTTCGTCGCGATCATGTAGAGGTAGCTCTGCGGGTTGTCCAGGCTCGTCCACCGGGCCAGCAGCCGGGTGAACGCCTCGGAAGCGATCTCGTGCGCGGTGTCGTCATCGTCCACCAGCCGGCGGACCCAGCCGGCCAGCCTCGGGTAGCAGGCGTTGAACAGATCCTCGGCCGCCTCGCGGTCGTCGGTTCGCAGCCTGGCCACTGGCTTTCCTTGCCTCATTGCCGGAGCGGGGCACGCCAGCCGAGGCCCCGGCAGGGTGGCGACGTCCCCGCCGACCGCGGCGCGGCCCGCGTCACCTGCGCAATATCGCATTCGTTCTACCACAGTTCCGGCCCGTCGCTGAGGCGGCTGGCCCGGGCCCCCGTAGCACCCGGGCCGCTCTTCGAGAAATAAAGACGACACAGGACGCCGTCTGGTTGGGCCCGCCGGCGGACATTCCGTGCCGGGTCGTGGCGTAGAATGGACGAGATAGTAGGACGTCCTACTATCGGGCTCTCTGGGCGCAGCAGTGCGGAGGCAGCATGGACGGGGACTTCGGCCGGCAGCGCTGGCAGCGGCGGTACGACGCGGCCCGGATCCGCAACGCGGACTTCACCACGCTGTCCGGGGTCGAGGTCGACCCGGTGTACGGCCCGCCGGACGGCGCGGTGGTGCCCGGGTTCGAGCGGATCGGCTGGCCGGGGGAGTACCCGTTCACCCGGGGGCTGTACCCGGCCGGGTACCGCGGCCGGACCTGGACGATCCGGCAGTTCTCCGGGTTCGGCAACGCCGCGGCGACCAACGCGCGGTACAAGATGCTGCTGCGCGGCGGGGGCGGCGGCCTGTCGGTGGCGTTCGACATGCCCACGCTGATGGGCCGCGACTCCGACGACCCGCGCTCGCTCGGCGAGGTCGGGCACTGCGGGGTGGCCATCGACTCCGCGGACGACATGGACGTCCTGTTCGACGGCATCCCGCTGGCCGACACCACGACCTCGATGACGATCAGCGGGCCGGCGGTGCCGGTCTTCTGCATGTACCTGGCCGCCGCCGAGCGGCAGGGCGCCGACCTCGGGAAGCTGAACGGCACCCTGCAGACCGACATCTTCAAGGAGTACATCGCCCAGAAGGAATGGCTGTTCCCGCCCCAGCCGCACCTGCGGCTGATCGGCGACCTGATGGAGTACTGCGCGGCGAGCATCCCCGACTACAAGCCGCTGTCGGTGTCCGGCTACCACATCAGGGAGGCGGGCGCGACGGCCGCGCAGGAACTCGCGTTCACGCTCGCCGACGGGTTCGGCTACGTCGAGCTCGGCCTGTCCCGCGGCCTGGACATCGAGGTGTTCGCGCCCAGCCTGTCGTTCTTCTTCGACGCCCATATCGACTTCTTCGAGGAGATCGCGAAGTTCCGGGCCGCGCGCCGGATCTGGGCCCGGTGGATGCGCGATGTCTACGGCGCGCGCACCGAGCGGGCGCAGTGGCTGCGGTTCCACACCCAGACCGCCGGGGTCTCGCTGACCGCGCAGCAGCCGGACAACAACGTGGTCAGGACCGCGATCGAGGCGCTGGCGGCCGTGCTCGGCGGCACCAACTCGCTGCACACCAACGCGCTGGACGAGGTGCTGGCCCTGCCCAGCGAGAAGTCGGCCGAGATCGCGCTGCGCACCCAGCAGGTCATCATGGAGGAGACCGGCGTCACCAACGTGGCCGACCCGCTCGGCGGCTCCTGGTACCTGGAGTCACTGACCGACCGGCTGGAGGCCGAGGCCGAGGCCATCTTCGCCCGGATCCGCGACATGAGCCCGGACGGCACGATGACCGGCGGCATCATGCGGGGGATCGAGGACGGCTGGTTCTCCAGCGAGATCGCCGACGCGTCCTTCACCGACCAGCAGCGGCTGGAGAAGGGCGACAAGCGGGTCGTGGGCGTGAACGCCTACACCGACACGGTCGGGGAGCCGGTGGAGATCCTGCGGGTGAGCCACGAGGTCGAGCGCGAGCAGGCGCGCGATCTGGCCCGGCGCCGGCAGCAGCGGGACCAGGCCGCGGTCGACGCGGCGCTGGCGGCGATGCTGGCCGCGGCCAGGTCGGGGGCGAACATGATCGGGCCGATCCTGGACGCGGCCCGGGCCGAGGCGAGCCTGGGCGAGATCTGCGGCGCGCTGCGCGAGGAGTGGGGCGGCTACTTCGAGACGCCGGCGTTCTGACCCGGCTGATCCGGGTACTGTCCGCATGTGGAAGCTCCGCATGTGGAAGCACTGCCGCCGCTGGCCCGCGCCCTGCGTGCCGCGGTCCATGAGGAACTTGACGCAGGTCAGCGGGCTGCCCTGCTCAGCTGGCTGGCGTTCACGACGACGTTCGGTGCGGTGCGGGGCATCACCTGGGGCATCCGCGCCGGCAAGGGCCCGTTCCGCAACCTCAGCGTCGGCGGCGAGCATCTGCACCACTACATGTGGGGCATCGGCCTGCTGGCCGGGGTGGGCGCGATCGGAGTGCACGGCGAGGACTCGCAACGCAAGCACCCGGCGGTGGCGATCAGCTACGGTGCCGGCCTGGCCCTGATCATCGACGAGTTCGCCCTGCTGCTGGACCTGAAGGATGTGTACTGGGCCCGGCAGGGCCGGATCTCGGTCGACCTCGGCATCGGCGGCATCGCCGCGGTCGGCTCCTACTTCGCCGCGCTGCCCGCACTTCGCGCCGCGCTGCCCGCACTCCGCGCCGCGCTGCCCGCGCTGCCCGCGCTCCGCGCGGTGCGGCGCGACCGCCGCCGGATCACGGGCGAGGCCGGCCCGGGAGAGGTGCCGGGACAAGCGCCAGGAGAGGTGCCGGGACAAGCGCCAGGAGAGGTGCCGGGCCAGGCGCCGGGAGAGGTGCCGGGACAAGCGCCGGGATAGCCGCTGGGCGGGTTCCGGATGGGCGCCGGGATAGCCGCTGGGATAGCCGCCGGGCGGGCCCCGGATGGGCGCCGGCTCGGTGCAACCGCCCAGGATGCCTGGGCGGTCGGCAACATGCGGCAGGATAGAGCCATGCAGCAGTCGCGGGATTTCTCCATTCGGGGCGCCGTTGACTTGGGGGCCAGGCAGGCCGCCGCGCAGCGCAGGCAGCAGGCGGCCCATGCTTCGGCTTCCGGGGATCAGGCGGGCGCGGGCCCGGCCACCGTCATCGACGTGACCGATCAGACCTTCAACGTCGACGTCGTCGACCGGTCGCGCAGCGTCCCGGTGATCTTGGATCTGTGGGCCGAGTGGTGCGGGCCGTGCAAGCAGCTCTCGCCGATCCTGGAGAAGCTGGCCGCCGAGGCCAGTGGCGCGTGGGTGCTGGCCAAGGTCGACGTGGACGCCAATCCGCAGCTGAGCGCGGCGCTCCAGGTGCAGTCCATCCCGATGGTGGTGGCCGTGATCGCCGGCCAGGCCATGCCCCTGTTCCTCGGCGCTGTGCCCGAGTCCGAGGCGCGGGCGGCGATCGCCCAGGTGATGCAGGTCGCCGAGCAGATGGGGCTGCCCGGCGCCGGGGGGGCCGGCAAGGCCGGCCCGGCGCCGGCGCAGGCGCCCGGCCCGGGCGGACCCGGCGGTAACCCCGGACCCGGCATGGGCCCGGGCGGTCCCGGCGGTGGCCCCGGACCCGGCATGGGCCCGGGCGGTCCCGGCGATCCCTTCGCCGATCCCGGCTTCAACGAGGCGCAGCAGGCCATGGAGCGCGGCGACCTGGACGGCGCGGCCGCCGCGTTCGAGAAGGTGCTCGCGTCCGCGCCCGGTCACCCGGTGGCCACGATGGGGCTCGCCCAGGTGGACCTGATCCGCCGGGTGAACTCCTACGATCAGGCCAAGGCCCGCCGGGATGCCGACGATAACCCCGACGATCCCGAGGCCCAGGGCCGGGTGGCCGACATCGACGTGGCCATGGGGCGGATCGAGGCCGGGTTCGACCGGCTCCTCGACACGATCAAGCGCACCTCGGGCGAGGAGCGGAATCAGGTCCGGCTGCACCTGCTCAAGCTGTTCGAGGCGTTCCCGCCCCGGGATGAGCTGGTGACCAAGGCCAGGGCCAGGCTGTCCAGCCTGCTGTTCTGACCGGCTGGCCCGGGGTCAGCCCCGGCTTGACCCGCTGTAGGGCGGCGGCGCGGCGTCGGCCAGCCGCTCCAGCGCGGGCAGCGCCGCGGCCAGCGCGGCGAGCTCCTCCGGCGACAGCGTCAGCAGGCTGTCCGCCAGCAGCACCGTGTTCTCCTGCCGGATCCGCTCCAGCACCTCGTGGCCGCGGGAGGTCACGTCCAGCGTCCAGGCCCGGGCGTCGCCGGGCACCGCGCACCGCTGCACGTAGCCGCGCTCTTCCAGGACGCTCACCAGCCGGGTCAGCGTCGACGGGGCAATCCGCTCGGCGGCGGCCAGGTCGCCCAGGCGCAGCGGCCCCGCCCGCTCGACCGTGGCCAGCGCGGCGAGCTGCGTGGGCGTCAGGCCGGCCAGCTCGTGCTTGCGCAGCCGCCGGGACAGCCGGGCGATCGCCACCCGCAGCCGGGTGACGTCGACCACGGGCGCGTCGGCGAGCACCGCGGTCACGGCCCGCCCGTCGGCGGGCTGGCCACCTTCCCGCGCGCCGGAATCCCCGCCGCTTGCGCTAACCCGAGACACCCATACAGCGTACGTGCCCGGGGCCGCCGGACCATCCCCGGGCATCCTGATACCGGGCCGCGCGAAGTCCCGGGTTCCTGGCGCATGATGGTTACATGGAGGCTGAATCCCTCAGCGGCCAGCTCCTCGTAGCCACGCCGCTGCTCGGTGACCCCAACTTCCGGCGCACGGTGATCCTGATCGTCGAGGACGAGCCGGAAGAGGGAACACTGGGCGTGGTGCTGAACCGCCCGACCGAAGTCGAGGTCGGGCAGGTGCTCGAATCCTGGACGGACCTGGTCACCGGCCCATCGGTGGTGTTCAAGGGCGGCCCGGTGTCGCCGAACAGCGCCCTGGCGCTGGCCCTGGCCCGGGGCGACGACGAGCCGCTGGGCTGGCGCTCGCTGGACGGGTCCAGCCTGACCGCCCGGATCGGGCTGGTCGACCTCGAGGCGCCGCCCGAGCTGCTGGCCGGGGGGATCACCTCGCTGCGGGTCTTCGCGGGCTATGCCGGGTGGGGGCCCGGTCAGCTGCGGTCGGAGATCGAGGAGGGTGCCTGGTACGTGCTCGCCGGCGAGCCGACGGACGCGTTCCTGGCCGAGCCGGAACGGTTGTGGCCGGAGGTGCTCAGGCGGCAGGGCGGTGAGTTCGCGATCGTGGCCACCTACCCGGACGATCCGATGCTCAACTGATCGCCCGTGACCTTTCGGCGTAGACTCGCTCCTTGTGAGCACAGAAGTCCTGCCAGAAAGCGATGTCAGGGAAGACACCCGGACCCGCCCGGATCTCTCCCACGGTGACGGCGATCACGAGCGATTCGCGCATTATGTCGACAAGGACAAGATCGTCGACAGCGCCGTGAGCGGCACGCCCGTGGTCGCGCTCTGCGGCAAGGTCTGGGTGCCGAGCCGGGATCCGAAGAAGTTCCCGGTATGCCCTGAATGCAAGGAGATCTACGAGTCCTTGCCGGAGGGTGACGACTAGGGTCTGCTGCTGAGCCCGCGGCTCAGCCGGCCTGGTCCGCCATGCCCGCCGGGAACGGGCTCCCGTCTAGCTCCACGCCTGCCGTGCGCATCTCGTCGAGAGCGGCCCGGACGGTGTCCGCGGCCACGCCCGCGGTGAGGTCCAGCAGGACCCTGGTGCTGAAGCCTGCCGTCGCGGCGTCGGTCGCGGTGGCCCGCACGCAGTGATCCGTGGCGATCCCGGCGATGTCCACGGCGGTCACCCCGCGGTCGCGGAGCCAGGCCGCGAGCGGGACGCCGTTCTCGTTGGCTCCCTCGAAACCGCTGTAGGCAGCCGAGCGCTCGCCCTTGCGGAACACCGCCTCGATCCGGGTGGTGTCCAGGCCGGGGGAAAACTCCGCGCCGGGCGTGCCCGCCACGCAGTGCGGCGGCCAGGTCCCGACATAGTCCGGGTCGGCCGAGAAATGCGGGCCCGGATCGACGTGATGGTCCTGGGTGGCCACCACGTAGGCGTAGCCCTGGCCGTCCGGGCTGGCCAGGTAGTCGCTGATCGCGCGAGCCACCCTGGCTCCCCTGGGCACCGCGAGCGAGCCGCCCTCGCAAAAGTCGTTCTGGACGTCCACGATCATCAGGACTCGAGCCACAGGCCGAGCTTAACCGGGCGCCGGGCGGCCGTTCCCGGGCGGGCGCTCCCGGGCGGGCTCGGGGCGCCGGGATCTCAGCCCTGGTAGGCGCGGAACGCCCGGGTCGACAGCACGGCGGTGACGACCAGCGCGACGAGGAGGAAGCCGGCGTAAGAGGCCACCGTGCCCCACGGCGGATGGCCGCCGAGCGCGATGCGCCCGGCGCTCGCGGCCCAGTTGACCGGGTTGAACCGGGCGATGCCGGCGATCCAGCCGGGGACAACCTGCAGCGACAGGAACGCCCCGGACAGGAACGTCAGCGGCAGCACCAGGGTGGTCGACGCCGCGATCAGCGTCTCCCGCTGACGGGCGAGCAGCGCCAGGCCGTTGGAGAGCCCGGCCATGGCCAGCGCGATCAGCACCGAGATCACGATGAGGGCCGCGATACCGCCCGCGCCGCCGGGGAAGGCGGCCCCGATTCCCCATCCGATCGCGATGATGACCGCCGACTGCACGACCGTGGTGACGGCCTGATAGGCGAGCGACGCCGTGATCAGGGCACTGCGGCGGACGGGCGCGGTCAGGAACCGGTCCATGACGCCGGTGTCCATGTCCTCGATGTAGGACATGCCGCTCCAGCTGGATGAGAACAGCGCCGTCATGATCACGACGCCGGGCGTGAGGTAGGAGACATAGTTGCCCGCGCCGAACCCGGGTATCTCGGCGACCTTCTTGAACAGCGCGCCGAACAGCAGCAGCCAGATGACCGGCTGGGTGAGCGTGATGCCGATGACCGCGGGCTGGCGGTACAGCTGGCGCAGGTACCGGCCCGTGAGCAGGGCCCACGACTGGCGGATCGACGTCATGCGACAGCGCTCCCTTCGGCCTGGCCGAACGAGCGGCCGGCATAGTGCAGGTAGACGTCGTCCAGCGACGGCCGGGCGATCGTGACGGAGAGAACGGGCACGCCGGCCGTCTCCAGTTCGGCGAGCACCGCGGGCAGGGCTCGTGGCCCCTCGGTGACGCGGGCCCGCACCACGCCGCCTGCGGAGGTGGTCTGGCGGACCTGAGGAACTTGCGCGAGAGCCTTCCCGGCCCGTTCGGCCTGCCCGGCGTCACCGAGCTCGATCAGCACGGAATCACCCTGCAGGCGGGCCTTGAGCTGGTCGGAGGTTCCCTCGGCCACGATCCGGCCCTGGTCCACGATCGCGATCTTGGCCGCGAACTTGTCGGCCTCCTCCAGGTAATGGGTGGTGATCAGGATCGTCGTCCCGGCCTGGGCGGCCAGGCCGGTGAGTACCGCCCACAGGTCGGCCCGGCCCTCGGGGTCGAGCCCGGTCGTCGGCTCGTCAAGGAAGAGCACCGCCGGGCGGTGGACCAGGGCGGTGGCCACGTCGAGGCGCCGCCGCATGCCGCCCGAGTAGGTGCGGGCCGGGCGCCCGGCCGCCTCGGCCAGGCCGAACTGGCCGAGCAGTTCGGCCACGCGCTGGCGCAGTTCCCGCCGCGGCATCCCGTAGATCCTGCCCTGCAGGACCAGGTTCTCGTAGCCGGTCAGCAGGCTCACCGAGCCGCTGCGCTGGCTGACCGTGCCGATGGCCGACCGGACCTGGCCCGGCCGCCGGAGCACGTCGATGCCGGCCACGCTCGCCGTTCCGCCGTCGGGCCGCGACAGCGTGGTCAGGATGCGCACCGTGGTCGTCTTCCCGGCTCCGTTGGGGCCGAGCAGGGCGAACACGCTGCCTGGCGCGACCGAGAAGCTCAGCCCGTCCAGCGCCCGCACCCTGGCCGCCCGGCTGCCGTAGCTCTTGCGGAGCCCGCGGGCTTCCACGGCGCTGGTTGTCTCGGTCATCCGTGCCTCCCGGCCACTGACAGACCTCCCCGGCCACTCACCGAACGGGGTTCTGTTGATGAACATTGTTCTTCCATGAACATTGGTCTACTACAGAACGGTGTTCTCGTCAAGTACGATGCTGGGCATGTCCGAGAGGCCGAACGAGCCCGCGCCTGATCCCCCGTGGCGTTCCGTGCCGCGGCGCCGCGCCGGGCCGAGGCCGCAGCTCAGCCGGGACGTGGTCGTCGCGGCCGCGCTGCAGGTACTGGAGGCGGCGGGCGGCGAGGCGCTCACCATGCGCCGGGTCGCCGACCAGATCGGGGTCTCGGCCTCGTCCCTCTACGGCTACGTCGCCAACAAGGAGGAGCTGGTCCAGCTGGTGCTCGACCAGATCTTCCAGGACGTGGTCGTGCCGGCCACTGGCTCATGGCGGGACACGCTCAAGGAGTTCGCCCGGGCCCTGCTCGGCATGTACCGGAGCCATCCCGGCGTGGCCGCCCTGACCCTCGGCCGCGTGGCGGTCACGCCGTCGATGCTCGCGATGGGCGAGCGCATCCTGGCCGAGCTTCGCTCGGCCGGCCTGCCCGATCAGGTGGCGGCCTTCGCCGGCGACCTGGGCGGGCTCTACGTCGGCGCCATCGCGTACGAGCAGGACGTGGCGCCGCAGACCGGCCAGGACGAGGACTTCCTGGCCCAGTTCACCGCCTGGATGAGGTCGCTGCCGGCCGACCGGTTCCCGCACACGCTCGCCATGGCCGAAACGCTCACGGCCGGAACCCCCGCCGACCGGTTCGAGTGGGGCCTGGACGTCATCGTCCGCGGGCTGGCGACCTACCTGAAGGAGCCGCCCGACCCGCGGGACGGATGGCCAGGCGGCCGCTAGTGCCGTGACCGGCAGGGTTTGCTCTGCCTGGCCACGACGCGCCTGACGTTCGCGGCATCAGTCCCTGGCCGACGCGGAGTACGGCCCTGGCCTGCGCAGCACCCACTGCCAGAATGTCTGGTGCGGCGGCCGCACGACCACGCGGCCGCCACGGGCCTCGCCCGACACCTCGACCTTCAGGCTTACGGGTTCCTTCCAGCCGTGTTCCGGCCGTACCTTGACCCTTCCGCCACGCACCGCCACGGCATCGGCATCAACCTCGATGCCCGGCCTGGTCACCAAGACGAGCCGCCCGCCCCGGACCTCGGCCTGGATATGCAGCACCGGGCCGGTGATCACCGCGTCGGTGAAGTCGAGCTTCACCGTCCCGCCCACAGCGCGTATCTCCATCCGCTGCGGGACTACCCACCGGCCGCGCCGCGTGGCATTCCCGCCCTGGTAGTCGAGCCGGACGACGTCTTTAGCCTGCGCGGCGACCCCGCCCGCCTGGCCGGCCACCTCGGGCAGGTCAGCGGTCAGCGCCGCCAGCTCTCCGCTCGTGCGGGCCGTCAGGGCCGCGTCCAGACGCTCGTCAAGCTCGGCCGCGGTCAGCCGTCCGTCGCCAGCCGCTACCCGCAGGATCTCGACCACCCGGTCCCTGTCCTCATCGGAGGCCCGCAGCTCGGGCTTAGCGCCAGAACCGCGACGAGCTGCCGCCGGGAGATCATCGCCGGTCATGGCTACATCCTGAAAGACATCACACGGACCCGCAACCTAGGCGACCACTGACTCCGCCGCATCATTGACCGGGCACGCGTTGCCTGATGCGGTACCAGTTAGTCGTCGTTGGGGGTGAACACCGTCGGGATGGCCGGGTAGCCGCGTGAAAGCTGCAGCGCATACGAGGGGAGTTCCGCCACCGCGTCGCGATGGCGGGCGCGCGCCGCGGCCAGCGGCTCCCGGCCGATGATCTCGCCCGCGCGCACCAGGTGCCGCAGCAGCAGCCGGTCGCCCTCGCCCGGCTCGGGCGGCACGGTGCTCACGATCTCGGCCACCGCCGTGCCGGAGCCGTCACGACGGCGCGCCGCCCACTTGCGGCCTCCGCGCCCGGGCTTGCCGACCGAGCGCTTTGCCACCGGGAGCAGCGGCAGGTCATCCCCGGCGCCGTCGGTGCGGGCCACCAGCTTGTACACCAGCGCCGCGGTCGGGGCGCCGGACCCGGTCACCAGGGAGGTGCCCACCCCGTAGCCGTCGACGGGCGTGGCGGCCAGCGCGGCGATCGAGTACTCGTCCAGGTCGCCGGTGAGCACGATCCTGGTCTTGGTCGCGCCCAGCGAGTCGAGCAGCGCGCGGGCCTGGCGGGCCACCACCGGCAGGTCACCGGAATCGATCCGGATCGCGCCCAGGCCCGGGCCGGCCAGCTCGACCGCGGCCCGCACCGCCGACGCCACGTCGTAGGTGTCAACCAGGAGCGTGGTGTCGGCGCCGAGCGCCTCCAGCTGGGCGCTGAACGCCTCCCGCTCGTTGCCGTGGACCAGCGTGAACGCATGGGCGCTCGTGCCGCTGGTCGGTACTCCGTAGACCTGGCCCGCGCGCAGGTTGGAGGTCGTGGCGAATCCGGTGATGTAGGCCGCGCGGGCGCTGGCCACCGCGGCGAGTTCGTGCGTGCGGCGCGAGCCCATCTCGATCAGCGGCCGGTCGCCGGCCGAGGTGACCATGCGGGACGCGGCCGAGGCGATAGCGCAATCGTGGTTGAGTATCGACAGCGCCAGCGTCTCCAGCACGACGGCCTCGGCGAACGTTCCCTCGACCACCAGGATCGGGGATCCCGGGAAATAGCAATCGCCCTCCGCGTACCCCCAGATGTCGCCGCGGAAGGCGTACGACTCCAGGTAGCTCAGGGTGGGCTCGTCGGCAATCCCGCCCTGGCGCAGAAAGTCAAGCTCGGCCGGGCCAAACCGGAACTGCTCTACCCCGTCCAGCAGCCGGCCGGTGCCCGCGACCACACCGTACCTTCGGCCGTGCGGCAGTTGCCTGGCGAAGACCTCGAAGACCGCGCGCCGCTCCGCCGCGCCGCTGCGCAGGGCCGCCCGCAGCATGGTCAGTTCGTAGTGGTCGGTCAGCAGGCTGGTCGTCGTCACGAGGGAAGCCTACGTACCTGCCCGCAGGCGCCGTCGCTAGACGGGGTAGGGCTCGGGGGTGGTGGTGTAGCGCCGTCCGCTGGGGGTGGTCCAGACCAGGACGCCCGGCTCGGGCTGATCGAGCCGCCAGCCGGATGCTTGTTTGGTTTGGTGGTGCTGACGGCACAAAGGGTACAAATTACACTCGCACGTCCGGCCGCCCTGGTCGTGCGGAATCGTGTGGTCGTCGTCGCAGCGCCAGGCCGGGCGGCGGCAGCCGGGGAACCCGCATCGCCGGGAGCGGGTTTTGACCAGGTTCCGCAGCCGGTTCGAGGGGCGGTACCCGGCGGACTCGTTTGGGTGGCCGCAGGTGCCGGCGGCGATCGGGGTGAGCTTGATCGCGGTGAGCCAGGCGCGGCGGCCGGGGCCGGGCGGTCCGGGCCCGGCCCGGGCGCGGCCGTAGGCGACGGGGCGCCCGGATGGGTCGGTGAGGGTGACCGACCAGCGGGTGGCCGGGTTGCGTGGCCAGGGCGTCCGGCGATGGTGCGGCAGGTCGGGGCGTCGGCGGGCCCGGCGGCGCCGGTGCCGGTGATCTCGCCGGGGGTGTCGGATAGCTCGAGCCAGCTCAGCCACGGGACGATCACGTTGACCCCGCTGACCCCGGGCCCAGACCCGGCGGCGCCGGTGACCGGGCCGGGGCCGGGGGCACCGGCGGCCGGGGGCCACCCGCCGGCGGCGGTGCTCCCGGGGCCGGGCGGGGTGTTGCCGGGCGTGGCCGGGCCCGCGGCGGCGGTGGCGGTGCTGGCGGGGCCGCCGGGGCCGCCGAAGGCGGGCGGCCACACACCCGGGCTGCCGGGTCCGGCCGGGCCGGGCGCCCCGGCGCTTGCCTCAGCCCCGACCCCGGCCGGGGCTGGGGGCAGGAGGGTGTCGAAGGGCTGGCCGTTGAGGCGGGCCAGGAACGCCTCGACGCGCAGCTGCTCCAGGGTGCCGGCGCACGCCGTGCTGCTGCAGCCAGCGGGCGTCGGCGTCGAGGGTCTTGTCGGCGGTGATGGCCCGGGCCCGGTCCAGGTCCCGCCCGGCCAATGCCGCGGTCCCGGCGGCCTCGGCCCAGCACTCGACCCGGGCGTCCTTCTCGGCCTGCTCGCGGCGGCGGATCGCGGCCTGCGGGTCACAGGCGATGACCGCGCGCTGGCAGGCCGCGCGCAGCCGCCCGGTGGTCATCGCCCCGGCTCGGGGGGCGATCAGGTTCTCGACCTCCGCCGCCGCGCCGGCGGGGAGCAGGGCGAGTTCGGCGGTGATGACCAGGGCGCGGGGGCGGTCGATGATCCCGGCGGCCAGCAGCGCGGCGGTCTGCGGGAGGCGCTCGAGCTGGCGGGACAGGTCCAGCTGGGCCTGGGCGGACCGGCCGGTCAAGGTCAGCGCCACGGCCACCTCAGCCGCCACATGCTCGCCCTCGCGCCCATCCAGGCCGGCGCGGCGCGCGTCCAACTCCGACGTGGCGGCCAGGCTCAGCGCGGCCGACCAGGACTCCAGCCGCCGTGCGGCGTCCAGGAACCCGATCAGCTGGTCATCGTTGAGCGTGCCCAGCCCGCGCTGGCGGACCATGCCCGCGTGCCAGGCCAGGTCGGCGCCGGGCAGCATCTGATCCAGCAGCCCTCCGGCGGCGAACCCGGTGGCGCCGGGGGCGGGGTCGTGGCGGGTAAAGCCGGCGTCCAGGATGTCCGGGTCCGGGTCCTCGTCCGGGTCGTCGGCCAGCCCGGCCACGTCCTCATCGGTGCCCAGCAGGGCGCGCTGCTCCTCGGGCGGCAGCGTCAGCCACTCCGGCGGCGGCCCGCAGTCTGGGTCCTCGCCCCGGTCCTCGCCCGGGTCGTCGTCCGGGTCAAGATAGGCCAGATCCAGCCGGTCCAGCGCGTCCAGCTCGGCGTCGGTCAACCGGCCCCGGCCGCGCAGGATCGCCGCCAGATCCTCGGCGGTGAGCACCGCGGGACGGCCAGGGACGCCCCGGGCCGGGACGCGCAGAGCGGACGGAGCGTCCTGGCCCCGGCGGGGGGAGCGCGGGGCGTCCTGGCCGGGGCGGGGGGAGCGCGGAGCGTCCTGGCCGGGGCGGGGGGAGCGCGGAGCGTCCTGGCCCCGGCGGGAGGAGCGCGGGGCGTCCTGGGCCAGGCCGGGGGAACCTGGGACGTCCTGCGCCAGGCCGGGGGAACCTGGGACGTCCTGGCCGGGGCGGGGGGAGCCTGCGACGTCCTGCGCCGGGCCGGAGTGGGCAGGGTCAGGGTCACGAGGGCTGGCCGGGGCCGCGTTCGCCGCCGCCTCGTCGGCTGGATCGGAACCGAGTGGTCCGGGAGTGCTGGCCACGATGCCCTCCCTCCGCCGATCCGATCTTATAGTTATCTTGTTCGATTAGGATACCATGCTATGACTAGAAGTGCCACATACTTTCGAGACTCTTACCGCGAACTTGGTCGCCGGGGTTGCGTGTGGGCGACGGAACGGGTCCGCGCCCCGAATAGGCGGCGGGTTTAGGAACCGCGCGCCGGGAAGGGTCTCCCCGGGGTCACGGATGGGTGTCCCCGGCGATGTCACGGGCGCGCCGGGGCTTTGGCAGACTGGGGTTCTACGCACAGGGAGGTGACGGCCGTGAGCGTGGCACCCGCCGAGGTTCAGCGACCGGACACCAAGCAGCAGACGGCTCGGGATTTGCCATGGGTCACGATCGTGTGGAACGACCCGGTCAACCTCATGTCGTACGTGACGTATGTGTTCCAGACCGTGTTCGGTTACGCCAAGCCGAAAGCGGAAAAACTCATGCTCGACGTGCACCATAAGGGGAGGGCCGTGGTCTCGTCCGGGGCCCGCGAGGCGATGGAGCGCGACGCGGAGACCCTGCACGGTTACGGTCTGTGGGCCACGATCAGCCACGATTCGTGACTAGCGGCCAGCAAGAGCCCCACGAGCCCTACGAGCCCCAACGGCCCCAAGAGCCCGACGAACCCGCGAGCCTGGAGGATCTGATGGCAGGCTTCCGCCGGAGCGGGCATGGCGCGACGGCACGGTTCGCTTCGGCCCAGGCGGCCATCATCCGGGACCTGGTCGGCCAGGTGGTCGAACTGGTCGGCGCGGACAACCCGGATGACGGCACGGACGAGCAGGCCGGCCTTCGCGGCGCCGCCCTGGCCGAGGACCGGCCGGTCGATGCGGACGATCTCGCCGCGATGATGGGGCTGACCGAGAACGCCGACCTGCCGGAGGATCCGGTGCTGGCCCGGCTGCTACCGGATGCCTACCATGATGACCCGGAGGCGTCGGGCGAGTTCCGCCGGTACACCGAGCAGGGGCTGCGCTCGGGCAAGGTGGCCGCGGCGCGGACCGTGCTGGCCACACTGCCGCCTCAGGGGGGACGGATCCGGCTGTCCGAGCCGGAGGCCCAGGCCTGGCTCCGGGCCCTCAACGACGTCCGCCTGGCGCTCGGCGTGCGTCTCGAGGTCACCGATGACTTCGAAGAGCTGGCGGCCAGCATGGGACCCGACGATCCTCGTTCCCCTTATATCGGGGTCTACCAGTGGCTGGCGTTCCTGCAGGAAACGCTGGTACACGCGCTGTCGTGACCGCGGTCAGCTCGGTGCTGGAGCCGCCGCGGGCCGGGCCCGAATCGGGGCCGCTACGCTCGCGGGCATGCTGACCTTGCCAGGCGCGCTGCGCGCCGCCATCATCGCGCACGCCCGGGCCGACCACCCGGACGAGGCGTGCGGGGTGATCGCCGGGCCCGCGGGCAGCGACCGGCCGGAGCGGTTCATCCCGATGACCAACGCCGAGCGGTCGCCGACGTTCTACCGGTTCGACTCCCTGGAGCAGCTGCGGGTGTGGCGGGAGATGGACGACCGGGACGAGGAGCCGGTGGTCATCTACCACTCGCACACCGCCACGGAGGCCTACCCGTCCCGGACCGATATCTCGTACGCGAGCGAGCCCGGGGCACACTATGTGCTGGTGTCCACGCGCGATCCGGATGAGGCCGAGTTCCGCTCGTTCCGCATCGCCGACGGAGTCGTCACCGAGGAGGAAGTGCGCGCCCCCGATGACGAGCCGGCCGGCGCGGCGCCGGAATGATCCGGGCCCGCCGCCGGTTGGACCGCACGGAATCCCATTCGCCGAACCTGCCCGATCTGGAGTGCTACCGATGGCCATCGAGGTGCGGATCCCGACCATCCTGCGCAGTTACACCGGCGGCGCGAAGTCGGTCGAGGCCTCCGGCGACACGCTGGCCAGCCTGATCGCCGACCTGGACGAGCGCTACGGCGGGCTGCAGGAGCGGCTGGTCGACGACGCCGGGGGTACCGCCGGGCTGCGGCGGTTCGTGAACGTCTACCTGAATGACGAGGATGTGCGCTTTCTCGGCGGGCTCGACGCGCCGCTCAAGGACGGCGACACCGTGACCGTGCTGCCCGCGGTGGCGGGCGGGGCCCGCTAGCGGCCGGGAGCCCAGAGAGCCCACGGAGCCTAGAGAGCCCACGGAGCCCAGGAGCCCCGATGCGCTACGACTCGCTGCTCGACTCGCTCGGCCGGACGCCGCTGGTCGGGCTGCCCCGGCTGTCGCCGTCGCCCACGGCCCGGCTGTGGGCCAAGCTCGAGGACCGCAACCCGACCGGCTCGGTCAAGGACCGGGCGGCCTTCTTCATGGTGGCCCAGGCCGAGAAGGACGGGCTGCTGAAGCCCGGGTCCACGCTGCTCGAGCCCACCTCGGGCAACACCGGGATCTCGCTGGCGATGGTGGCCAAGCTGCGCGGCTACCGGATGATCTGCGTGATGCCGGAGAACACCTCCGCCGAGCGCAGGCAGCTGCTCGAGATGTACGGCGCGCAGATCATCTCCTCCCCGGCCGCGGGCGGGTCCAACGAGGCGGTCCGGGTCGCGAAGCAGCTGGCGGCCGAGCATCCCGACTGGGTGATGCTGTACCAGTACGGCAACGAGGCCAACGCCCAGGCCCACTACGAGACCACCGGCCCGGAGATCCTCGGCCGACCTGCCGTCGGTCACGCACTTCGTGGCCGGGCTCGGCACCACCGGGACGCTGATGGGCACCGGGCGGTACCTGCGCGAGCGCGTGCCCGGGGTGCAGATCGTCGCGGCCGAGCCACGCTACGGCGAGCTCGTCTACGGGCTGCGCAACATCGACGAGGGGTTCGTGCCCGAGCTGTACGACGAGTCGGTGCTGACCTCGCGGTACTCGGTGACCTCGACGGACGCGCTGCGCCGGACCCGGGAGCTGCTCGAGTCCGAGGGCCTGTTCGCCGGGATCTCGTCCGGGGCCGCGCTGCACGCGGCGCTGGCCATGGCGGGCAAGGCCGTCGACGCCGGCCGGGAGGCCGACATCGTGGTCATGATCGCCGACGGCGGCTGGCGGTACCTGTCCACCGGCGCCTACACCGGGACGCTGGAGGAGGCCGAGGCCCGGCTGGAGGGCCAGCTGTGGGCGTGACCCGGGCGGCCAGCGTGACCCGGGCGGCCAGCGTGACCCGGGCGGCCAGCGTGACCCGGGCGGCCAGCGTGACCGGTGAGGCGGGCCGGGCGTGACCATCTTCGACGAGGCGACCGCGATCCGGCCTCGGCGCCGGGCCGTTACGAGGTGACGCTCGACGAGCGGTTCGCGATCGTGGCCCAGGGCGGCGCCACGCCTCCGGCGGTGAACGGCGGGGTCATGGTCGCGACGGTGCTGCGGGCCGTGCTGGACACCTCGCCGCATCCCTACCCGGTGGCGACCAGCGCCCACTTCCTGCGGGTGGCCCGGCTCGAGCCCGCCGCGGTCGAGGTGACCTGGCTGAAGCAGGGCCGGACCGCGGCGACCGCCCGCGCCACGCTGATCCAGGACGGCCAGGCGGTGCTCGACACGACCGTGACCACCGGCCGCCTGCCCGACGGCCCGGCGGCGGGCGGCGAGCTGAGCTGGACCGGCGAGCCGCCGCACCTGCCGCCGATCGAGGAGTGCGTCGACCTCGGCCACTGGCCCGGCACCGTCGGCCCGTCCGGGACGCGCGGGTACGCGGCCCACATCGACCTGCGGCTGGACCCGGCGACGACCGGCTGGCGGCGGGGCGACCCGGCCGGGGTCCCCGAGATGCGCGGTTACTTCGGGCTGCTCGAGGACCGGGACCCCGATGCCTACCTGCTCGCGCTGGCCGTGGACGCGCTGCCGCCGGTGGTGTTCGGCCTCGGCGCGGCCGGCTGGGCGCCGACCGTGGAACTCACCTGGCACATGCGGGCGGTGCCCGCTCCCGGGCCGCTGCGGGTCGCCGCCCGCTGCCGGCACGTCAGCGGCGGCTGGTTCGACGAGGAGGCCGAGGTCTGGGACGCGGCCGGGCGGCTCGTGGCGCAGAGCCGGCAGATCGCCCGGGTCGGCCGCAGCAGCCGGTCTAGGGCACGCTCCTGATCCGCCACACCAGGACGGAGCCGCCGATCGCGACGATCGCGGTCCCGGCGAACAGCGTCGGGTAACCGCCCAGCGAGACCAGGGGCGCGGCGATCAGCGCCCCGATGGCCGACGGGCAGACCAGCGCGATGTTGATCACGCCCAGGTCCTTGGCCCGGTCCCGCGCGTCCGGCAGCACCTGGGTGATCAGCGCCTGGTCGACGGCCAGGTAGGCGCCGAAACCGACGCCGAACAGCACGGCCGCGCCGATCGAGGCCGTCCAGGTCTCCACGAACGTGAGCAGCAGCGCGGCGGCGGCGATCACCAGCCCGGAGATGAGGACCATCATCTTGCGGCGGCCCAGCCGGTCGGAGATCATCCCGCCCACGATCGCGGTGATCACCACCCCGGTGGTGTAGATCACGATGAGGATCAGCAGCCCGTCCGACGCGGTCTGGCCGGGGAACAGCCGGGCGTAATGGATCTTGTCGCGGAGGAAGTAGAGCAGGTACAGCGTGCCCATCGCGATCGCCAGCGACATCAGGAAGCGGGTGAACCAGGCCCAGGCGAAATCCGGGTACTCCCGCGGGCTGACCCAGTACGAGCGGGCCAGCTGTCGCCACGACAGCGGGGTGCTGTTCTCGGCCTCCAGCGGGTAGTCCGGGGTGAGCAGCACGAACGGCAGCGCCAGCGCGGCCAGCAGCACCGCGAGCACCAGGTAGCCGCTGGTCTGCCCGGTGAACACCAGCACCACCAGCAGCGTGCCGACGACCAGGCCGAGCGCCTGGGGCATGCCCACCCAGCCCGCGACCGTGGCCCGCTGCCGGACCGGGACGTGATCGGGGATGGCGGCGCTCAGGCTGGCGTACTCCCCGTTCTGGAACGCGCTGAACAGCACCCACAGGATCGTCACCCCGAGCACCGACGCCTGCTGAGACAAGATCACCAGGCAGGTGGCGGCCAGCAGGGCCATGCCCAGCGTCCAGCGGTGCCGCCGGCCGGTCAGCCGGCCCAGCGCGTACCGCTGCGTGGTGCGGTCGGACAGGGCCCCGGCCAGCGGCGTGGCCAGGCCGGAGGCGATCGCGCCGAACCCGGTCACGATGGCCAGGGCGACGATCTTGTGGCGGGGCGTGATGTGCTGCAGTTGCAGCGGGAGCAGGATCTGCAGCGGCGTGTAGGAGGCCATCCACATGCCCAGGCTGGCCAGGCCGAGGCCGGCGATCCACCCGTGACGCACGTGCACGGTGGGCTCGGCCAGGGCGCGGGACACCACCCGCGACTGGTCGGTGGTCTGGTCGGCCATTGCGCCCCTCCTGCGTCCGGCACCTGCACGGATCATGCCGCGTTCCCGACGATATTGGTAGATGCGCTCCCCGCGTAGCCTGGGACCCGTGCAGATCACCATCGTCGGCTGCTCAGGCAGCTTCCCCGGGCCGGACAGCCCGGCCTCCTGCTACCTGGTGGAGGCCGAGGGGTTCCGGCTGCTGATCGACCTGGGCAGCGGGGCCCTGGGCGCCGTGCAGCGCTACGCCGGCCTGGACCAGATCGACGCGGTCGCGCTCAGCCACCTGCACGCCGACCACTGCCTGGACGTCTGCGACTTCTCCGTGGCCCGGCTCTTCCACCCCGAAGGCCCGCGGCCGCGGATACCGGTCTACGGCCCGTCCCAGGCGGCGCAGCGGCTCGGCCGGGCGCTCAACGCCAATCCCGCCGCCGACGGCCGGGGCGGCCGCGGGATCACCGACGCGTTCAGCTTCGCGGCGATCGCGGCCGGGACCACCGAGATCGGGCCGCTGCGGATCACGACCGAGCGGATGAACCACACGGTCGAGACCTACGGCTTCCGGCTGGAGCACGCCGGGCGGTCCCTGGCCTACTCGGCGGACACCGGCCCGACCGAGGCACTGGTGCGACTGGCCCGCGACGCCGACGTCCTGCTCTGCGAGGCATCGTTCGTCGAGCCGGCCGACGCCGCCGCGGCGGCCGCGCTGCCCCCCGACCTTCACCTCACCGCCCGGCAGGCCGGGGAACACGCCGCGCGGGCCGGGGCGGGCCAGCTCGTGCTCACCCACCTGGTCCCGTGGAACGACCAGGACCGGACGCTGGAGGAGGCCGGCCACGCCTTCGGCGGCCCGTTGTCCCTGGCCGGGCCCGGGCTCGGTTTCGGGCTCGACTGAGGCGAGACGGTGCGTAAAGGACGGTACAGGGCATAGGTTCTGAACGGCCAAGCGCGCCCCGTGGACGGGGGTCCGGCGGCATAGACTCCTGTCCCATGCGCGTACTCGTCACCGGCGGTGCCGGCTTCATCGGCTCACACCTGACCGACGCGTTCCTGGCCCGGGGCGACGAGGTGCTGATCGTCGACGACCTGTCCCACGGCCGGCACGCCCGCCTGGACGACCACGCGGTGCTGCACAAGCTGAGCGTCACCGACGCGGGCCCGCTGACCGCGCTCGTCCAGCAGGCCAGGCCGGAGCTGATCTGCCATCTCGCCGCGCAGATCGACGTGCGGGTGTCGGTGGCGGCGCCCGCGGACGACGCGCAGACCAACGCGGTCGGGACCGTGAACGTCCTGGAGGCGGCGCGGGCGGCCGGCGCCCGGGTGCTGTTCTGCTCCACCGGCGGCGCGCTGTACGGCCGGGACGCGCCGATCCCCTCGATGGAGGACGTGCTGCCGCTGGCCGAGTCGCCCTACGGCATCGCCAAGTACTGCGCCGAGCAGTACGTCGGCCTGTACAACCGGCTGCACGGGTGCGGGCACACGATCCTGCGGCTGGCCAACGTGTACGGGCCGCGGCAGGACCCGGCGGGCGAGTCCGGGGTGATCCCGATCTTCTGCGCCCGGGTGCTGGCGGGGGAACGGCCGGTCATCTACGGCGACGGCACCCAGACCCGCGACTACGTCTACGTCGGGGACGCCGTGGCCGCGTTCCTGGCCGCGGCCGACCGGGGCCGGCCGGGCATCTGGAACATCGGCACCGGGGTCGAGATCAGCGTGCTCGACCTGGCTCGCCTGATCGGCGCGGCGGCCGGCCGCGAGGTGGACCCGGAGTTTGCGGGCGCGCGCCCCGGTGAGCTGCAGCGCAGCGCGCTGGCCGCGGAGCGGGCCGAGCGCGACCTGGGCTGGCGGCCCGCCACGGCGCTGGCCGACGGCGTGGGCCGGGTGTACCGGTGGATCGAGGCCGGCGCGCCCGACCGGGCCGCCTACTGAGAACGCCCGGTACGCTGGCCCGCATGTCGCGACCGGACGGACGCAGCCCCGAGCAGCTGCGCGAGGTAAAGATCACCAGGGGATGGCTCGACCACGCCGAGGGATCGGTGCTGGTCGAGTTCGGCGCCACCCGCGTGCTGTGCGCGGCCAGCGTGGCCGAGGAACTGCCCCGCTGGCGCCGCGGCAGCGGCCTGGGCTGGGTCACCGCGGAATACGCGATGCTGCCGCGGGCCACGAACACGCGCGGCGACCGGGAGTCGGTCAAGGGCAAGGTCGGCGGGCGCACGATGGAGATCTCCCGCCTGGTCGGCCGGTCGCTGCGGGCCTGCGTGGACCCCAAGGCGCTCGGCGACAACACGATCATCGTGGACTGCGACGTGCTGCAGGCCGACGGCGGCACCCGGACCGCCGCGATCACCGGCGGCTATGTGGCGCTGGCCGACGCGATCGCCTGGCTGCGGTCCCGTGAAGGGGGAAAGGGAGGCGCCCGGGTGAAGGGCGACCCGCTGGTCGCGTCGGTGGCGGCGGTGAGCGTCGGGATCGTCGACGGGCAGCCGCGGCTCGACCTGTGCTACGAGGAGGACGTCGCGGCCGAGACCGACATGAACGTGGTCTGCACCGGCGACGGCCGCTTCGTCGAGGTCCAGGGCACGGCCGAGCGCGAGCCCTTCAGCCGCGACCTGCTGGACGAGCTGCTCCGGCTGGCCGTCGCCGGCTGCGGCGAGCTGACCGGAATCCAGCAGCGGGCCCTCTCCGGCCGATGAGCCTGGCACGCTCCGGCTCCGCTCACGCTGGGCTGTCGACGCTGGTCCTGGCCACGGCCAACCCGGGCAAGCTGGCCGAGCTGGCCCGGATCCTGGACGCGGGCGCGGTCGAGGTCGAGCTGGCCACCCTGGGCCAGTTCCCCGGCGCGCCCGACGTGGCCGAGACCGGGGCCACGTTCGCCGAGAACGCGCTGCTCAAGGCGCGGGAGGTGGCGGCGTTCACCGGCCTGCCCGCGGTCGCCGACGACTCCGGCCTGTGCGTTGACGCGCTGAACGGGATGCCCGGCGTGCTCTCGGCCCGCTGGTCCGGCCAGCACGGGGACGACGAGGCCAACCTGCGGCTGGTCCTGGCCCAGACGGCCGACGTGCCGGACGGCCGGCGCGGCGCGCACTTCGTCTGCGCGGCGGCCCTGGTGCTGCCGTCCGGGCGGGAGCACGTCCGCGAGGGCACGGTGCACGGCCAGCTGATCCGCGAGCCCCGGGGCACGGGCGGGTTCGGCTACGACCCGATCTTCGTCCCGGACGGGCGCGAGCTGACCACGGCGCAGATGAGCCCGGAGGCCAAGGACGCGATCAGCCACCGGGGCCGGGCGCTGCGCGCGCTGGCCCCGGTCATCGCGGCCGAGCTGGGCCCGGCCTAGCCGGGCTGGTCGGCCGGCGGTTTGGCTGGACGGCGGCCTGGCTGTCCCGGCGAAACGCGTGGCCCGCGCCCGGTACCGTTGGTGCGACCGCTGCGGCCTTGACGTGAGGGGAGCGCGCGTGAGCGACGGACGGCTGGCCCCAGGTGACCCTGCGCCCGATTTCACCCTGCCCGACGCCGACGGGAACCAGGTGAGCCTGTCGGCGCTACGCGGGCGGGAGGTGATCATCTACTTCTACCCGGCCGCGATGACGCCCGGCTGCACCAAGCAGGCCTGCGACTTCCGGGACAGCCGCCGTGACCTGTCCGACGCGGGGTTCGCGGTGCTGGGCATCTCCCCGGATGCCCCGGCCAAGCTCGCGAAGTTCCGCGACAAGGAGGGGCTGACGTTCCCGCTGCTGTCCGACCCCGGCCGCGACGTGCTCGAGGCCTACGGCGCCTACGGCGAGAAGATGATGTACGGGAAGACCACGGTGGGCGTGATCAGGTCCACGTTCGTGGTCGGCCCGGACGGGCGGATCTCCCGCGCGTACTACGGCGTGAAGGCCACCGGCCATGTCGCGCGCCTCCGCAAGGACCTCGGCCTCTGACCCTGTGGGTCGCCGCGACCGAACGAATATTGTGCACGTGAGCGGGTGTGGCGGAATTGGAATACGCGGCAGGTTTAGGTCCTGCTGGTGGAAACACTGTGGGGGTTCGAGTCCCCCCACCCGCACGATCATGAGTTCATCCCCCGCCCCACCATTTGTTATGTCGCTAGATACCGGGTGACGCTCGAGGCGCTGGTCTCGCCGACGCGTCGTGTCTGATCGCGCCGGGCCACGCGCGGCTCATGGGCATGACAGACGCGGGCACCAGGAAGCCTGGTGTCGCTCGGGTGTTCGAAGTAACAGAACGTGCCTGCTCGGTGCTTATCCGCTGTCAGCGGGTATGACATCCGGGAGGGCGCAACCGCGAGGTTGGCCAGCGCTACGGGGACAGGAAGCGCGCGAGCGGATGCCAAAGGAGCTGCTAACCGGGTCAGCGCGGCGCTTCGCCGTGGTGGCCGCGGTCGTCGTCGCGGTGATCGCGGCCGCGGTCGCCGTCACGATCTGGCGCTACGAGGACGCGCTCAGCCGGGCCGACGTGGCGATCGACGCCCGCCACGACGCGCGGCAAACCGAACAGCTCAACGCCATCTTCTGGCACGAGCACGAGGCGATGAACGAGTACCTGCTCAACCCGTCGCCCGCGAGCCTCCAGGAGATCAGCGGCCAGCACGCCGACTTCGCGGCCACCTCCGCCAACCTGGGCCAGAGCCAGACGCCGATCGAGACCCGTTACCGGCTGCTGGCGACGGCCGCCGACAACGGCTTCTACGCGCTGTTCACGCGGATCGACAGGGCCGCGGGCACGACCCGGCCGCGCGAGGTGACGGCCATCGACCTGCTGGCGGGGAGCGAGACGGGTGTGCTGCGGCCGCTGGCCTCGGAGGATAGTGCGCAGCTGGCGCGCGCGGACAGCGCGCAGGCCAGCGCCAACGCCGCGGCCGACCAGGCGACCGGGGTCGGGATCACCGCCGCGATCCTGGCCGTGCTGGCCGGCATCGCGGGATCGCTGTTCGCGATCAGACTGCTGCGCCGGGCCGGCCAGCGGGAGCAGGATCTGAACGCGGCGCTGGAACGGCTGAACGAGCTGCTGGCCCGGCTCCGCTCCACCTCGTCCGTGCTCAGCGAGGTCACCGGCGAGCTGCGGCTGGCGGCCAAGAACGCGGAGGCGGTGACGAGCGAGCAGTCGTCGGCCGTGGCCGAGACCTCGGCCACGATCGAGGAGCTGGCCACGACGGCCGGCTCGATCGCCGACAACGCGCACGCGGTGGCGAAGGCGGCCGAGCGCACCGGTGACACCATGCGCGACATGCAGGAGAAGGTCGAGGCGATCGCCGCCCGCGCGCTCTCGCTCGGCGAGCGGGCGCAGAAGATCGGCGAGATCCTGGAGCTGATCAACGAGATCGCGGCCCAGACGAACCTGCTCGCGCTGAACGCGGCGATCGAGGCGGCGCGGGCGGGGGAGGCGGGCAAGGGCTTCGCGGTCGTGGCCGCCGAGGTGCGCAAGCTCGCGGAGCGGTCGGTGCAGTCGACCGAGTCGATCAGCGTGATCATCACGGGAGTCCAGGACGAGACCAACGCAACGATCATGGCGACCGAGCAGGGCACCCGCCAGGCCCGCGAGGTCGGCGACCTGATGACGTCGACGGCGAGCATGCTGGAGCAGTCGATCCTCGCCACTCAGCAGCAGAAGTCGGCCGCCGACCAGGTCGACACCGCGAGCCAGCAGATCCGGGAGGCGGCCGACCAGCTCGCGACCGAGCAGGCGAAGTGGGCCGCCACCGCCGGCCGGCTGGAGACGCTGGTGGAGGAGCTGGACCGGGCGCTACAGGACGAGAGCCAGGCGAACGGCCGTGGGCGTTTACGTGCGGCTGAGGGTAGCCGCCGAGGCCTACGCGGTGCCCGTCGAGCACGTGCTCGAGGTGGCCGACCTCGGCGAGGTCACACCCGTGCCCGGGGCGCGCCCGGCCTGGCTCGGCGTCAGGCACCTGCGCGGCCGGATCCTGCCCGTGGCCGACCTGGCCCTGCTGCTCGGGATCGGCCGGAACGCGCCGCCCGCCCGCCTGCTGGTGGCACAGGACGCCGAGCGCCGGGCCGGGTTCGCGATCGACGAGGTCAGCGGGATCGGCGAGCTTCCTGATCCGGCCGAGGACGCCGAGTCCGACCTGCTGGCCGGGGCGGCGCTCAGCCAGGGTGACCTGGTCGGCGTCATCGACGTGGCCCGGGTCTTCGACGCGCTGGAAGAGGCCAGGCCATGAGCGGGCTCGATACCGAGCTGGCCGGCATCTTCCACGACGAGGCAACGCAGCGGCTCGAGCAGATGGACGCGGTGCTACTCGCGGTCGAGTCCGGCCAGGCCGACCGCGCCGCCGTGGACGCGCTGTTCCGCGACGCGCACACCATCAAGGGCGCGGCCAGCATGCTCGGCCTGGACGACATCCGCACGCTCGCGCACGCCGCCGAGGACGTGCTGGCCCTGGTCCGCGGCACAGGCGCCTTCCCGCGGGAGCTGGCGGCGCCGCTGCTGCGGGCAACCGTGGCGCTGCGGGCCATGGTGCGCGGGTCCGCCGGGCCGGGCGGGCCCGCCGAGCCCGGCGGGACCACGGAGCCGCCGCCGCTCGGCGACCTGCTGCGCGAGCTCGCCGCCTGCCGCGCGGCGCTGCCCGGCGGCGGCGCGGTGCCGGCGGGCGAGGGCGCGGTGCCTGCCCCGGAGCGTCCTGCCCCGGAGCCGCCCGCGGCCGGGGCCTCGGTCCCGCCGCCCCGCGGCCCGGCCGCGCCTGCTGCGCCGGCCGCGCCGGCCGCGCTGCGGGTGCCGGCCGCGAAGATCGACCACCTGATCGACGTGACCGGCGAGATCATGCAGTACCGGCACCGCATGGAGCACCTGCTGGGCCAGCAGTCCCCGATGGCCCCGGAGCTGGCCGAGATCGTCTCCGGTGGCGAGCGCATGCTCGATGACCTCAAGGACACCGCGGTCGGGATGCGGACGCTGCCGCTGGGCGTGATCACCGCGCCGCTGCCCCGGGCCGTGCGGGACATCGCGCACGCCGCGGGCAAGGAGGTCGACTTCATCGTCGTCGGGGGCGACACCGAGATCGACCGGGTCATCCTGGAGAGCCTGTCCGAGCCGCTCACGCACCTGCTGCGCAACGCCGTCGGGCACGGCATCGAGCCCCCGGCCGAGCGGGAGCGGGCCGGCAAGCCGCCCCGCGGCCGGGTCGAGCTGCGCGCCGTCCCGCGCGGCAGCATGGTCGAGATCGTGGTCGCCGACGACGGCCGGGGCGTCTCGCCCGAGGTGGCCGGGGCGGCCAGCCGCGAGGGATCGCTCGCCGCGCTGCTCACCCGGCCGGGGTACTCGACGGCGGGCCAGGTGACCGAGCTGGCCGGGCGCGGGGTCGGCCTCGACGCGGTCAGGGGCTACGTGACCGCGCTCGGCGGCAGCCTCGACGTACGCAGCGAGCCGGGGCACGGCATGGAAGTCGCGCTGCGGCTCCCGCTCGCCCTGGCCCTGAGCGAGGTGCTGCTCTTCGAGCGCGGCCCGGCCGCCTTCGGCGTCCCGCTCGCCACCGTTGAGGAGGTGGTGATGGTGACCACCACCCTGAAGCTGCAGGGCCAGCCCGCCCTGGTGATCCGCGAGCGGTCGCTGCCGGTCGCTGACGTCGCCGCGGTCATCGGCGCGGCGGCGCCGCCGCCGGGCGAGCGGTCACCGGGCATCGTCATCTCGGTCGGCGGCCACCGGGCCGTCGTCACCTGTGACGCGCTGCTCGGCACCGAGGAGGTCGTGGTCAAGCCGCTCGGCCTGGCCAGCACGCCCGGGTACCTCGGCGCCGCCATACTCGGCGACGGCCGGATCGCCCTGCTGATCGAGCCGGCCACGCTAGCCCGGGGGTCCGCGCGCGCAGCCGGCCAGGCCCCGGCCGGTGCCGCGCCCGGTCCGGTCCGGGCGCCCAAGGTGCTCGTGGTCGAGGACTCCTTCACCGTCCGCGAGCTGCAGCGCAGCATCCTGGAGGCGTCCGGCTACCCGGTGGCGACCGCGCGTGACGGGCGGGACGCGCTGGCCGCCCTCGACCGCGACCCCCAGATCGCGCTGGTGATCACCGACCTGGAAATGCCCGAGCTGGACGGGATCGGGCTCACCCGGGCGATCCGCGCCGACCCGGCCCGCTCGTCGCTACCGGTCGTCATCGTCACCGCGCGCGCCGCCGAGGAGGACCGGCGCCGGGGGATCGAGGCCGGCGCCGACGCGTACATGGCCAAGCGCAGCTTCGACCAGCACGCGCTGCTCGGCCTCGTCGAGCGGCTGGTGGGGCGGTGACCGTGACCGCGATACGGGTGCTGATGTGCGAGGACTCCCGGGTTTACGCGATTGCGCTGCGGCGGATGCTGGAGTACGACGGCGACATCAGGGTTCTCGCGGTCTGCGGCACCGCCGAGCAGGCGATGGCCGCGCTGCCCGGGGTCCGGCCGGACCTGCTGACCATGGACGTCGAGCTGCCCGGCAAGGACGGGCTCGAGGCCGTCGGCGAGATCATGAGCTCCCGGCCGCTGCCGATCCTGGTGCTGTCCAGCCATGTCGCGGGCAGCGAGAAGGCCGCGGCCGCGCTCGCGGCCGGTGCCCTGGACGCCATCGCCAAGGACGACCTCGACCTGCACGATCCGGCGGGCACCATGGGGGTGGCGTTCCGGCACCGGGTCCGGATGCTCTCCCAGGCCCGGGTGATCCGGCACCCGGGGTTCCGGCTGGCCACCCGGCCCGCCGCCCGGGGCCTCGCGCACCGGGCGGCTGTCGTCGGCATCTGCGCCAGCGTCGGCGGCCCGGAACTGCTGATGTTCCTGCTCAGCGCGCTGCCCGCCGACTACCCGGTCCCGCTGCTGATCGTGCAGCACATGGCCGCCGGGTTCACCGACGGACTGGTCCGCTGGCTCGACCGGGCGGTGGCGATCCCGGCCCGCGTCGCGACCGCCGGGACGCGGGCCACCGCCGGGGCCTGGATCGCGCCGCACGGCTCGCATCTGACGCTGACCGGGGCCGGCGAACTGGCCCTGGACTCCCGCACCGTTGTCGGCCACCACCGGCCGTCCGGGGACATCCTGCTGGACAGCATCGCCGAGAGCGCCGGCCGGGCCGGCGTCGCGGTCGTGCTCAGCGGGATGGGCCGGGACGGGGCCGCGGGCGCCGCCGCGGTGCGCCGCCGCGGCGGCCTCGCGATCGCGCAGGACGAGAAGTCGTCGGTGGTGTTCGGGATGCCGAAGGCCGCCATCGATCAGGGGGTCGACGTGGTGCTGGCTCCGGGCGAGATCCTCAGCTGCCTGCTGCGGCTGCGCTACGAACCGCTCTTTGGGGCCCGGGTGTGAGCGGCCTCGCCGACCTCGCGGAACTCGTGCGCCGGGAGGCGGGCATCGTGCTGCCTGCCTCGCGCGAGACCGCCATCCGCGCCGCCGTGGACCGCGCCGCCCCGGGCCTGGATCCGGGCGCGTTCGTGCGTGCCGCCGCGGATCCGCGGGACGGCCGGAGCCTGGTGAACCGGCTGATCGACGAGGTAACCGTGCAGGAGACGGCCTTCGTCCGGGACTCCGATCAGCTCGACGCGATCGACTGGCCCGGCCTGTGGCGGGCCGCCCGGGCGGCCGGATCGCCGCAGATCCGGGTCTGGAGCGCCGGCTGTGCCAGCGGGGAGGAGGCGTACACGCTGGCCCTGCTCGCGGCCGAGGCGTTTGCCCCGCAGCCACCGCCGGTCGACGTGCTGGGCACGGACATCTCCGGCGCCGCGCTCGCGGCGGCCACGGCCGGCCGGTACCGGGAGCGCGCGGTGCGGGACCTGAAGCCGTCGCTACGCCGGCGCTACCTCGACCGCCAGGGCGACGGCAGCTACCTGGTCGGCGAGCGGCTGCGCGGCCGGGTCCGGCTGCGGCGGCACAACCTGGCCCGCGATCCGATCCCGCCGCCCGGCGAGTGCGGATTCGACCTGGTCACCTGCAGGAATGTCCTCATCTACTTCGATCAGCGCATCGTCAGCCGGGTGATCGGGTCACTGCGAGGGTCGGTCAGGCCGGGCGGGACGCTGCTGCTCGGCGCGGCGGACGCACTGCGGGCCTCGGTCCCGGCCTCGGTCCCGGCTGCGGCCAACGCCCCGGGCCGGCCGGCCGAAGACCCGGAGTCGGCCCCGGCCCCGGGCCGGGCGGCGGCCCGGCCGCTGCGGCGGCCGCTGCGCAGCGAGCCGCCGGTGCCGCGGGAGCGGCGGCTGGCGGCGGCGCTGGAGGCGGCGAACCAGGGGGACCACGCCGCCGCCGCGGCCCAGGTCGTCGCGCTGCTGGCCGCCGACCCGCTCGACGCCGACGCGCATTTCGTCGACGGCCTGGTCAGCCTGGAGTCGGGCCGCCCGGCCGCGGCGGCGGCCGCGCTGCGCCGCGCGCTCTATGCCGACCCGGGCTTCGGGCTCGCGGCGTTCACCCTCGGCCGGGCCTACGACGCGCTGGGCGACGCCGCCGCCGCGCGGCGCAGCTACGAGGTGGCCCTGCGCACGCTCGACCCCGACGACGACCGGCACGGGCCGTTGCTGCAGCAGGTCGACATCGGCGACATCGCGGGGGCATGCCGGGCCCGTCTGGCGGCCCTGGCCCGGGGTAGCCGGGCGGGAAGTTATCACGTATTGTAGCCACTACATAGCTCTTTGCTACAAACAGCCGGTCAGTGCGCACGGTCTCGGGGGCGACTGGAGCATGACGACTAGCGGTCACGGTGAATCGCCGGGGCGGATCCTGATCGTCGACGACGACCCGGTGACCGGTCGCCTGCTCAGCCGGCTGCTGGCCGACCGCGGCGGCTTCGACGTCACGCATACCCAAGACCCGGCCGTCGCGCTGCAGCGGGCCAGCACGGAGCGCTGGGACCTGGTGCTGACCGACGTGGAGATGCCGGGCATGAACGGCCTGGAGCTGCTGCAGGCGCTGCGCCGGGCCGCGCCGGCCCTGCCGGTCGTCGTGATCACCGGGCACGCGTCGGTGGACTACGCGGTGACCGCGCTGCGCGATCACGCCGACGAGTTCCTGCAGAAGTCGATGCCGCCCGAGGAACTCGTCGCCGCCGTCAGCCAGGCGCTGGCCGCCGGCCGGGCCGCCCGGCTCGCGGCCCGGCAGGCGGTGCTCGCGATCGGCGCGCACCCCGACGACGTCGAGATCGGCGCGGCCGGCACGCTGCTCGTGCACCGCGCGATGGGCCACGAGGTGTCGATCCTCACGCTCAGCCGCGGCGCCCGCGGCGGCAGCGAGGCCACCCGGGTCGGCGAGTCCGAGCTGGCGGCGCTGGCCATGGGCGCCACGCTGTTCCTGGACGACCTCACCGACACCCAGATCAGCGAGGGCGACCCGACGATCGGCGCGATCAGCCGGGTGGTCGAGACCGTGCGGCCGACCGTGATCTACACCCATTCACCGCACGACGTCCACCAGGACCACCGCAACGTGCACCGGGCGGCCATGGTGGCGGCGCGGACGGTCCGGCGGGTCTACTGCTTCCAGTCCCCGTCGGCCACGGTCGACTTCCGGCCGACCCGCTTCGTGACCATCGACGAGCAGCTCGAGCGCAAGCTGATGGCCATCCACGCGTTCGCCTCGCAGACCCAGATCCGGGCCTACCTGGAGCCGGAACTGATCCAGTCCACCGCGCGCTACTGGTCCCGCTACGGCGACGGGCGTTACGCCGAGGCCTTCGAGGTGATCCGGGAGACCGCCACCGACGGCCAGCCCGCGGGCCCGGCCCCGGGCATGGCGGCGCCCGCCCCCAAGGGCGAGCTCGCCGACGCGCCACAGCCAGCCTGACCAGCCCACGACCACGGAGGTGCCGCATGGCCGGTAGCGTCCCGAACATCCCGCTGCGAACCGTCCGGGTCCTGGTCACCGGAGCCGGGGGACCCGCCGCGGTGTCGGTGATGAAGTCGCTGGGCGCCGATCCGTCGGTGAGCGTGATCGCCGCCGACATGGACCCGTGGGCGGCCGGCCTGTACCTGGTGCCGCCGGACCAGCGGACGCTGGTCCCGGCCGGCGCGGCCCCGGAGTTCGTCGACGTCACCATGGAGCGCTGCCTCGAGCTGGGGGTCGACGTGCTCATCCCCACCTGCGACGCCGAGCTGCAGCCGCTGGGCCAGGCCCGGGCCGACTTCCGGCGGGCCGACATCGAACTGCTGCTCGCGCCCGACCAGGCGCTGGAGGTCTGCCTGGACAAGCTGGCCCTGGCCGAGCGCTGCGCCGGGCCCGTCCCGGTGCCGCGGACCGAGCGGCTCGACAAGATCGAGGACCCCGGCTCCTGGGCCTACCCGGTGATGGTCAAGCCGCGGCGGGGCAGCGGCTCGCGGGGCATCTCGGTGATCACGTCCAGCCAGGAGCTCGCCCGGCGGGAGCCGTCGGCCGACTACATCGTCCAGGATTACCTGCCCGGTGCGGAGTACTCCGTCGACGTGCTCGCCGACATCACCGGCCACGTGGTGGCGTCCGTGCCCCGGGTGCGCGAGCGGGTCGACTCCGGGGTGTCGGTGGCCGGCCGCACGCTGCACGACCAGGAACTGGAGCGGCTCGGCGCCGCCGTGGCCGCTGTCACCGGCCTCACCTACGTCGCGAACGTGCAGTTCCGCCGGGACGCGGCCGGCCTGCCGGCGCTGCTCGAGGTGAACCCGCGCTTCCCCGGGACAATGCCGCTGACGGTCGCCAGCGGCGTCGACATGCCGCTGCTGGCGCTGGACTCGCTGCGCGGCAAGCCGCTGCCCGAGCAGGTCGGGTTCCGCGAGGTAGCCATGGTCCGCTACCTCGAGGAGCGGTTCATCGAGCTCGGCGAGGTTCAGCAGGTGGCGGCGTGACCATCCTCGTCCCGCTGGACGAAGACCACCACGTCCACTCGACGTTCTCCGACGACGCGATCAGCACGCTGGCCGAGAACGTGGAGGCCGCGCGGCAGCGCGGGCTGCGGGCGATCTGCCTGGCCGAACACGTCCGCCGCGACTCGGCCTGGGTGCCGGAGTTCGTGGCCGCCGTGGACGCGCTGCGGCCCGTGCCGGGGCTCGAGGTGCTGGCCGGGGTGGAGGCCAAGATCCTGGACCGGAGCGGCCGGCTGGACCTGCCGGACCACCCCGGCGGGCTGGACCTGGTCCTGATCGCCGATCACCAGTTTCCCGGTGATCTCGGGCCGGTCCACCCCCGCGAGATGCGCGACGACCTGGCCGGGGGGCTGGTCACCGCGCAAGAGGCCGTCGACTGCCTGATCGACGCGACCGCGGGCGCGCTGGCCATGACGGACCGGGCCCAGCTGGCTCACCTGTTCAGCATCCTGCCCAAGGTGGGCCTGGACGAGTCCTGCGTGCCCGACCACGCCGTCGCTCACCTGGCCCGGCAGGCCCGGCTGGCCGGGGCCCGGCTCGAGGTGAACGAGAAGTGGTCCTGCCCGTCGGCGCGTGTCGTCCGGGCCTTCGCCGCGGCCGGGGTGCACCTGGTGGCCAGCACCGACAGCCACGACTGCCGTGACATCGGGGTGTATGCCTCGGTCCGGCGCATCGCCGACGGCGCGTTCTCCGGCGCGGTGTCGTGATGGGCGGCCTGCTGCTCGCGCTCAAGTGGGTGCTGGTGGCCTTCGTGATGATCGGCGCCGTGCCGCTGCTGGTCGCCAACTACCAGTTCCTGCTGGTCGCGCTGCACTTCCGCTGGCAGCACTACGGCAAGTGCCGGGCGTACTTCCCGCGCACCGCGATCCTGATCCCGGCCTGGAACGAGCACGCGGTGATCGGGGCGTCGATCGACCGCCTGATGAAGCTGGAGTACCCGCGGGACCGCCTGCGGATCTACGTGGTCGACGACGCCAGCACCGACGCCACGCCGCAGGTCGTGCAGGCCAAGGTGGCGCAGTACCCGGGTTGCGTCGTCCACCTGCGCCGGGAGAAGGGGGGCGAGGGCAAGGCCGCGACCCTGAACCACGGCCTGGGCATCATCCTGGCCGACGACTGGATGCAGGCGATCCTGATCATGGACGCCGACGTCATCTACGAGGCCGATTCGCTGCGCATGATGACCAGGCACCTGGCCGACCCGAGGGTCGGCTCGGTCACCGCGTACATCAAGGAGGGCAGCCAGCCGGGCAACTACATGACCAGGTTCATCGGCTACGAGTACATCACCGCCCAGGCCGCGGCCCGGCGCAGCCAGGACGTGCTCGGCGTGATCGCCTGCCTGGCCGGCGGGGCTCAGCTGCACTCGCGGGCGAACATCGAGGCGGTCGGCGGCCGGGTCGACACCACCACGCTGGCCGAGGACACCGTCACCACGTTCCGGACCCAGATCGAGGGGCGGACGGTCATCTTCGAGCCGCACGCGACCGTGTGGGCCGAGGAGCCGGGAAGCATCGTCGGGCTGTGGAAGCAGCGGCTGCGCTGGGCGCGCGGCAACGTGCAGGTCACCCGGATGTTCAAGCATCTGTGGTTCCGGCACCAGCGCGGCAACCGGCTCGGCAGCATCAGCTTCGGCCTGCTCTGGTTCTGCCTGCTGCTGCTGCCGCCGATCATGGTCCTGGCGTCGGCCTCGCTGGTCACGCTGTATTTCATCGACTTCCAGCTCGCCTGGACCGCGTTCCACGTGCTGTGGCTCACCAACGTGGTCACCTACATCTTCATCACGTCGTTCGCCCTGCTCATCGACCCGGTCGTCGGGCGGCGCACCTGGCGGTCGGCCCTGCTGTTCCCCGGTGCCGTCAATGTGCTGATACTGCTCACCGCGATCCTGCCGGCCCCCATGTACTGGCTCTCCGTGCAGATCATCACCGCGGTGGGCCTCACGCCCACCCACGGCTGGGTGCGCGGGATCGAGTTGTTCACCTACATCTGGCTGGCCGCGTGCATGGGCGTGGCCTACCTGGGCAAGGTCGCCGAACCGCGCCGGTTCGGCCGGGTGCTCAGCCCGCTGTTCGTCTACGTCGGCGGCTACGGCCCGCTGCTGTGCGCGATCACCACGGCCGCCTACTGGAAGGAATTCCGGCACGCGGAGCAGAAATGGGACAAGACCGAGAAGACCGGCAAGGTGGCGGCGCCCGCATGACCGGCCCCGACGACCAGCCGCGGCCCGGGGAGCCCGCCCCGGCAGGGCCCGGGGAGCGCGTCCCGGCGGCGCCCGGCGAACCCGCGACGGCGACGTCCTTCGACGAGGAGATCCGGTCCGCGGTCCGCTACGAGCGGGGCCTAGCCGTCAAGTGCCTGCTGGCGCTCGCGCTGGTCGCGGTGATCCTCACGCTGCGGGTCTATTTCTTCGGCTGACCGGGCCGCCGCCTCAGCCCTCCTGCCAGGCCTCGATCAGCGGCTCGAGGTCGGCCAGCCGCTCGATCACCGCGTCCGGCTCGGCGTCGGCGAACGGGGGGACATCGCTACCCCGGACCAGCACGGCCCGCATCCCCGCCCGCTTGGCCCCGTACACGTCGTCGTAGGGCCGGTCACCGACGAACACGCACGCGGCCGGGTCATCGACCCCTGCGGCTGCCATCGCGGCCCGGAACGCCTCCGGGTGCGGCTTGGTCCAGTCGATCTCGCTGCTGTAGACCGCGCCGTCGATCAGCCCGAGGATCTCGTCCCGCCCGAACACCTGCTCGTGCGCTCGGCGCGGCCACATCGTGTTCGACAGCACCCCGATCCTGATCCCGCGCGCGCGCAGCCGCCGCAGCAGGCCGGGAGCGTCCGGGTCGGTCCAGGTGTGCGGCTCCCAGGCCTCGAAGTAACTGGCCAGGAAAGCCTCGGTCGGCTCCACCCCGGCGCGCTCGAAGACGTGATCGAGCGTGGCGCTGCGGTGCTCGCGCTCGGCCGCGCGCCAGAGTTCGGCTTCCGCCGCTCGGATGGCCGAGGCGGTGCGTTCGGCAAGGTCGTTGTCATAATGCTGGGCGCAGACCGCCCGCCAGAGCGCGGCATGGTCCACCGTGTGCCAGGGGGTCAGCGTGCCGCCCCAGTCGAAGATGACCGCCCGTACCACCATGGTGGGGATCCTATGTGCGCTCCCGGGGAGCGTGCCGCGGCCGGGGAGCGTGCCGCCCGGGCGCGGGTCGGCCGTGCTGGGGCTGATCCTGCGGCCCCGCGGGGGTCAACCCTGGGTTGGAGACCGGGAAGCTGCGGTTGCTGCCGCAGGCCCGCCACCGCATCACCGTGGCAGGCGCCGTGTGCGCGGCCGGCGTCATCCTGGTGCTGGCGGCGCAGGTGTTCCGCTCACCCGGGCGGCCGGGCGTGGGCGTCGCCGACGTGCTGGTCGCCGTCCTGCCCGGCGTCGTCGTCGTGGGCGCCCTGCTCACCCGGCGGCTCGACCGGGACAGTTACCAGATCGAGCGGCTGCTGATCGACCTGGAGAAGGCCCAGGACGCCGAGGTGCGCGCGGCGGCCCTGGCCGAGCGGCAGCGGCTGGCCCGGGACATGCACGACGTGCTCGCGCACTCGCTGTCCGGGCTCGCCCTGCAGCTGGAGGGGGCCCGGCTGCTGGCCGTGGAGGAATCGGCGAGCGCCCGGCTGACCGAGGCGGTGGAGCGCGCGCATCACCTGGCCCGGTCCGGCCTGCAGGAGGCGCGCAAGGCGATCGGCATGCTCCGCGACGAGGAACTGCCCGGCCCGGAGCGGCTGACCGCGCTGGCCGCCGAGTTCGAGCGGGACACCGGCCTGCGCTGCGCCTTCACGGTCACCGGCCAGCCGCGTGACCTCGG
Source organism: uncultured Actinomycetota bacterium (assembly GCA_963749145.1). Lineage (GTDB taxonomy): Bacteria > Actinomycetota > Actinomycetes > Streptosporangiales > Streptosporangiaceae > JASHPR01. The sequence continues at coordinate 683,078 of CAVVLN010000002.1, forward strand.
CTCGCAGGCCCGGCTGGCGTTGTACCGGGTGGCCCAGGAGGCGCTCACGAACATCCGCAAGCACGCGCAGCCCGACCGGGTCGAGGTGCGGCTGGATTACGAGGCGGACGGCACCCGGCTGACGATCGAGGACGTCGGCCGGGACCGGGCGGCGGTGCCGGCCATGGCCGCGGCTGGCGACGGTTCCCGGGCTGACGGCGGTTCCGGGGCTGACGGCGGTTCTGGAGGCGACGTCGGTTCTGGAGGTGACGGCGGTTCGGGCCGCGGCTACGGGCTGACCGGCATGCGGGAGCGCGCCGAACTGCTCGGCGGCAGGCTCACCGCCGCCCGGCCGGGACCGGGTTCAAGGTGGAACTGTGGGTGCCGGCGTGACCGATCCGATCCGGGTGCTGCTCGCCGACGACCAGCGGGTCGTGCGCGACGGGCTGGTCCTGCTGCTCGGCCTGCTGCCGCAGGTCGAGGTGGTGGGCACCGCGGCCGACGGCGAGGAGGCGGTGGACCGGGCCGTGGCCCTGCGGCCGGACGTGGTGCTCATGGACCTGCGGATGCCGCGCTGCGACGGGGTCGAGGCGACCCGCCGGGTGCGCCAGCAGGTCCCGGGCACCCAGGTGATCGTGCTCACCACCTACGCGGACGACCGCTCGGTCATCGAGGCGCTGCGGGCCGGGGCCCGGGGCTACCTGACCAAGGACGCCGGGGGGGAGGAGATCCGGCGGGCCCTGCGGCAAGTGGTCGGCGGTCAGGCGGTCATCGACCCGGCCGTGCAGCACCACCTGGTGGACGCGATCGCCGAGGCGCCCGCGCCGGCCAGCGCCGGCCCCCCGCCCGCCGCCGGCGCGCCGGGCGGACCGCTGCCCGACGGCCTGACGCCGCGGGAGGCCGAGGTGCTGGCCCTGATCGCCGGGGGCCTGTCGAACGCGGAGATCGCGGCCCGGCTCGTGGTCAGCGAGGCGACGGTCAAGAGCCACGTCAACCACTTGCTGGCCAAGATCGGCGCCCGCGACCGGGCCCAGGCCGTCGGCTACGCCTACCAGCATGGACTGACTTCCTCTCCCGCCTGAGGGCGGTAGATGCCGCACCTTGGTAGCCTCGCCGCATCGGCAACCCGGAGAGGCGGCGGCCCCGATGAGCGTGCGGCAGGACCAGGAGACTCATCGCTTCCAGGCCGAGGTCGTGCAGATCCTCGACCTCATGATCCACTCGCTTTACAGCAACAAGGAGATCTTCCTGCGCGAGCTGATCTCCAATGCGTCGGACGCCATCGACCGGCTCCGCTTTGAGATCTTCACCCGCCCCGAGCTCGACGAGGACGAGGGCCCGCTCCAGATCACGGTCGGCTTCGACGCGGGCGCGCGCACGATCACGGTCAGCGACAACGGCATCGGCATGAGCCGGGCCGAGGTGATCGAGCACATCGGCACCATCGCCAAGTCCGGCACCCGCGAGTTCCTCCAGGCCCTCACCGGCGACCAGCGCCGGGACGCGACGCTCATCGGCCAGTTCGGCGTGGGCTTCTACTCCGCGTTCGTGGTGGCGGACCGGGTGACGCTGACCACCCGCCGGGCCGGCCTGCCCGCGGCCGAGGGCGTGCGCTGGAAGTCCGGCGGCAGCGGCGAGTACACGCTGGAGACGATCGACAAGCCGGCCCGGGGCACCGACATCGTGCTGCACCTGCGCGCCAGCGAGGACGACCTGCTGAACGGCCCGCGGCTGCGCTCGATCATCCAGAAGTACTCCGACCACATCAGCCTGCCCATCGTGATGCCCGGCGAGAAGCCGGGCGGTGACGGCGCACCGGTCAACCAGGCGTCGGCTTTGTGGGCCCGGCCCAAGAACGAGATCGGCGAGCAGGACTACCGCGACTTCTACCGGCACATCACCGGCGACTTCGCCGACCCGCTGGCCTACCTGCACAGCAAGATCGAGGGGACGTACGAGTACACGCTGCTGCTGTTCATCCCGGCCCGGGCCCCGTGGGACCTGTGGGCGCTCGAGTCACGCCGCGGCGTCAAGCTGCACGTGCGGCGGGTCTTCATCCTGGAGGACACCGGCCAGCTGCTGCCGAGGTACCTGCGGTTCGTCCGGGGCGTGATCGATTCCGGCGACCTGCCGCTGAACGTCTCCCGGGAGATGCTGCAGGGCAGCCGCGCGGTCGACCACATCCGCTCCACCGCGGTCAAGCGGCTGCTCAAGCTGCTCAAGGACATGGCCGCCGACGAGCCGGAGAAGTACGCCACGTTCTGGCGGGAATTCGGCGCCACCCTCAAGGAGGGAGTGGTCGAGGACTACTCGAACCGGGACGAGATCGCCGGGCTGCTGCGCTTCACTACCACCCGGTCCGGCTCGGCCGACGCTGCGGACGTCTCGCTCGCCGGCTACGGGGCGAGAATGAAGGACGGCCAGGAGAAGATCTACTACCTGCTGGCGCCGACGCTGCCGGCCGCCGCGGCGAGCCCGCACCTGGAGGCCTTCCGCGCCAAGGGCATCGAGGTGCTGCTGCTTGCGGACCCCGTGGACAACTGGCTGGTGACCAGCCTGCCCGAGTTCGGCGGCCACCGGCTGCAGTCGGTCGCTCAGGGACCGCCGGACTTCGGCGCGCTGCAGGACGAGGCCGAGCAGGCGGCCAGCGAGCAGGGGGCCGCCGAGTGCGCCGCCCTGATCGCCCGGCTCAAGGCCGTGCTGGGCGAGCGGGCCTACGACGTGCGGGTGACCAGCCGCCTCACCACCTCCGCGGCCTGCATGGTGGCCAACGAGCCGGACAACGAGGTCAGCCTGGCCCACCGGCTGCGGGGTACGGGGCTGCCGAGCCAGCCGGTGCTGGAGATCAACCCGCGCCACCCGCTGGTGGAGCGGCTCAGCCGGGACCCAGACGACCCGCACCTGGCCGAGTGGGCGCACGTGCTTTACGGGCAGGCGGTGCTGACGCTCGGCGCGCGGCTCGATGAGCCCGCCGCCTTCGTCGGCCGGCTGAACGACCTGCTCGTGGCGCTGACCGGCCCGGCGGACGGCGCGGCCGCAGAGTGAAGCGGCCGCGCCATTGGCCGGCCAATTCCGCTACCGTTACCTGTATGTCCGGGTTGCAATTCATCATCGATTTCGTCAAGGCGCTCGCCTGGCCGGTGGCGATCGTCGCGATCGTGGTATTCCTGCGCCGCCCCATCGTGGACATCCTGATGCAACTGGCCTCCGGCCTGCGGCGGCTGCGCGCCGGGCAGTCCGACGCCGAGTTCGACCGGATCGCCGGCCAGACCAAGGCCGAGCTGACCGCCACGGTGTCGGCGGGCCCCGGGCAGGCCGCCATCCCGGTGTCGCTCCGGTTCGCCGCGGCCGCCGAGGACGATCCCGCCGCCGCCATCGGCCAGGCGTTCGGGGCGGTCGAGGCAGCCCTGCGCGACCTGCTGGGCTCCAGCGGCAAGCTGGTGCCGGTGGGCAGCGGCGACCCGACCGCCGTGGCCCGCTTCGCGCGGGACCAGGCGCTGGTGCCCGAGTCGATCGTGCGCGCCGTCGACGGCGTGGTCAGCCTGCGCAACCTCGCCACCGCGGACCCGTCCCGGGTGACCCGGGATCACGCGGTGAAGTTCCTCGCGCTCGTCGACGCGCTGCTGTTCGCCATTGGCACGCAGCGAGACCGGTCCATTCCCGCCTCGTCCCCGATGCCCTGACCCGCGGCATATTGCGCGGACCGGGAGAAAGGTCCAGGCTAAAGGGCGGCGCCGGGAAGGCAAAGGTTGTCTGCCTGGTCACGTACCCGTCGCCTGATGTTTGGTCGGTTCCTTTAGCGTCACCGGCTGGAGCGTCCGGCCTCCGTGGCCGGGCGGTCGGCCCGAGGAGGAGGACCTCGATGCAGCATCCACACGGGCAGCGTCGCCGGCGGCTGGGTTTGCGCGCCACCGCCGCGGCGGGTGGCATCGCGCTCGTCAGCGGATTGTGCCTCGCCGGGGGCGCGACCGCCGGGCTGGCCGCCGCGGCCAGGCCGGCCAGCGCGGGCCATCAGGCCGCGCCGAGCGACTGCCACCTGGCCAACGGCATCAAGCACATCGTGCAGATCGGCTTTGACAACGTGCACTTCTTCCGGGACAACCCCAACGTCCCGTCAGACCTGGAGATGCTCCCGAACCTGCTGAACTTCCTCGAGGGCGACGGCGTGCTCCTGTCGAACAACCACACGCCGCTGATCGCCCACACCGGCGATGACCTGATGACCACGGCCACCGGCCTGTACGGCGACCGGCAGGGCATCCCGATCGCGAACGACTACCAGACCTACAACCCGGACGGCACAACCGACCCGGCCACGGTGTTCACGTACTGGAACGACGCGATCGATGACACCGCGTCCACGCCGACCGCCGGGCACGACACCAACCCGAACCTGGTGTACTCGCCGGTGCCGCCGGCCACCGCCGCCCACCCGGTGAAGCCGGACACGATCACTCCGGCGCCGTGGGTGCCCTACACCGAGGCGGGCTGCAACGTCGGCGAGATCGCCACGGTCAACCAGGAACTCGAGAACCCCTCGCCCGACCTGGCCGAGGTGTTCGGTCCCGACTCGCCCGAGGTCGCGCAGCTCAACGCCGACCCCGATCCCTACAAGGACCCCGAGACGGCCGACTACATCGGCCTGGCCGTGCACTGCGCCAAGGGCGCCGCGTTCTGCGCGAACGCCGAGGCGGTCAAGTACGGGCAGACCACGCCGTCGCCCACCGCTGTCCCCGACCTGCTGCCGGACGAGCCGGGCGGCTACACCGGCTACCAGGCCCTGTTCGGGCACAAGTACGTCGCGCCGCAGCTCGGCGGCGGGCACGCCGAACGTGACCCACGACGGCTACCCGGTGACCAACGCCAAGGGCAACCTCGTCGACCTGTTCGGCAACGAGATCGACGGCGCGTACCTGACCGACTACCCGGGCTTCCCCGGCTACGACAACATCAACGCCGCGCAGTCACTGGCCTACGCCGCCGACATGCTGGAGAACGGCGTCCAGGTGACCAACATCTACATGGCCGACCTGCACGGCAACCAGTACATCCCCGGGATGACCGCGTGCGCCAGCGCGCCGGAGGCGCTGGGCAGCGGCAGCGCGTGCTTCATCGCCCAGGCCCAGTACTACAACGAGGCGTTCGGGATCTTCTTCAAGCGGCTCGCCGCCGACGGGATCACCCCGCAGAACACGCTGTTCGTGGTCAGCTCCGACGAGGGCGACCACGAGGCCGGGGCCAACGTGGGCCGGGCCATCCAGCCCACGCCGGCCACCTGTGACGGCGCCACGGTCAGCGGCGACACGGTGACGCCCGACGTGCTGTGCACCTACCCGTCCGGATCGTTCGGCGAGCTGGACGGGAACGTCACCGGCCTGCTGGCCGAGGAGGAGGGGAACACCACCCCGTTCAGCCTGGAGGCCGACACCGCGCCTGAGTTCTACCTGACCGGCAACCCAGGCCCGGACACCTCCACGGTCCGGACCTTCGAACACGCCGTGGCCGGCCTGACCGCGGACGACCCCTACACCGGCAACGCGCACCAGCAGCTCGCCGAATACCTGGTCGATCCCACGGAAGAGGCGATCCTGCACATGGTGGACGCCGACCCGGCCCGGACGCCGACGCTGGCCATGTTCGCCAACCCGGACTATTACCTGGAAACCGGCACGACCAGCTGCGACGCGTCCGGCCTGGGCGGGTGCGTCTACCAGACCGACGACTACGCCTGGGACCACGGCGACTACTCCGCCGAGGTCGACAGCAACTACGTGGCCTTCGTCGGGCCCGGGGTGCGCCACCTCGGGCTGGACGGCCCGGCCGCGAACCAGGGCACGACCTCGTCCGGCGCGAACAGCGGCGAGGTCGAGGTGTACCAGGACCACTTCCCCGGCCCGTGGGTGGATGAGACCGACATCCGGCCGACCATCATGTACCTGACCGGGCTGCGGGACGACTATGAGCACGACGGCCGGGTGATCGCGCAGATCCTCAGTGACCCGAACCACGCGCTCAGCAACCCGCAGGTCACGACCCTGGGCGAGTGCTACAAGCAGCTCAACTCCAGCGTCGGCGACTTCGCCGCCTACACGCTCAACGCGGACACCAACGCGATCAAGAGCACCAGCCACGGTGACCAGGAGTACCTGCGCACCGACCAGGCCCTCCGCGGGCTCGAGGTGGCCAGGGACCGCCTGGCCGAGCAGATCAAGGGAGAATTGGAGGCGGCCGAGTTCCGCGACCAGAGCGTCCCGGACGCAGGCGCGCTGACGTTCGGCTGCCACGCGCTCATCGCCGCCGCGCAGAATCTGGCCAGCGCGACAAGCTGACCGGCACCCGCATGGGGCGGTCCGGGGAACCCCGCGGGGTTCCCCGGACCGCCCGCTTTGTCCGGAGAACCGGCGGGTCCCGGGACCGCCCGCATGGCCCGGCGGGCCGGTGCCCGCCCGGCGGCCTCGCGGCGCCCGCGGACATGTCGCTCCGTTCTGTGGCGGGCCGGCCGTGCGTGACGGCGGCCAGCCTGGGAGACTAGCGGGAACTCGGGACTCGCCAAGGGGGCGGCGGCAGAGAAGGGACGCTTGCGATGGCCGATGCCGATCCGGACGGCTCCGTCGTACACGGCACCGTGGCCGTGAGCGGGACGCCGGTCAACGGGAAAGATCCGGACGCGATAGTCGCGCAGATCGAGCGCACCCGGGAGAACCTCGCGCAGACCATCGACACGCTGGCGGAGCGGGTCAGCCCGTCCGGCAACCTGCGCCGGCTGCGCGAGCGGGCGCTCGAGCAGGCCGCGCGGCCCGAGGTGCGCCTGGCGGCGGCCGCGGTCGGCCTGGCGGTCGTCGGCGTGGCGATCCTGCGCATCTGGGGCCGGCGCAAGCGGTAGGCGCGCCTGGACCAGCGGAGATCAGGCCAGGTCAGAGGACGTGGACGATCACGCGGGCCGCGTGGGCCGGGTGGCCGACCCCGCCGAGGTGGCCGAGGTGGCCTGCTTCCTGGCCAGCCCCCGCGCCAGCTTCGTGACCGGGGAGGAGATCCGGGTGGACGGCGGGCTGCTGGCCGGCCTGGCGGTGTCGCTGCCCGGGGACGACCGGGAAACGCCGGCCGCGCGCGAGCCGGCGGACACAGAAGCGGACGGAGAATAGGCGCACGACCATGGGAATCCGCCTGTCCATGGGGCACGTCGAGCAGCTCGACGACACCGTGATCACGTTCGCCCGGCAGCTGGGCCTGCGCGGGATCCAGCTGCACGCCCCGGCCGCGGTGCTGCGGCGGCTGGCCGCGTCCGGGTTCGACGGCTTCCTCATCGACGACCACGTGCCCGCGATGGTCGGGGACCCGGGCACCTGGGGCGACACCTCCTCGGCCGCCTACTGCTCGCGCGGTCGCGCCTACGCGATCGGGTACCTGCAGGGCCTGCTGCGCGCCCTCGGCCTGGACGGCTAGGCCGGATCATGCGCGGGGCGATCTGTCGCCGGAGCCCCGTCTAAGCCGTCATGGCCGCCCGGGCGGCTCGGCGGGACCCGGTACACCCCCCACATCGGCTCCACCAGCCCCCGGGCGGCCTCCGGGCGGGCCGGTTCGGCCTCCCGGCGGGCCCGTTCGGCGTCGGCGCGGGCCCGTTCGGCGTCGGCCCGGGCCTGCTCGGCGTCCGCGCGGGCCCGCTGCGCCTCGGCGCGGCGCCGCTCCGCCTCGCGGCGCGCGCGCCGCCGTCGGATCACGAACCGGCTGGTGCCGATAACCGTCAGGATCAGCAGCGCCGCGACGGAGGCCAGGGCGCCGATAACCAGCCGGACGTAGAAGTCCGGCCGCGTATCGGCCGGAGCCAGGCCGCCGGCGATGAAGGTCGGCGGCGTGCGCAGCAACACGAGGTGCGGACCGCGCTGGACCAGCACCACCCGGCCGACCACGCCGCTTTCCGGCACCGGTCCCCACCGGCGCGAGTCGAGCGAGATATTGCGGCGGTCACCCAGCACCCAGATCTCCCCGCGGCCGACGGTCACCGAGAAGGTGACCCGCGACGGCCGGTCGCCGGGGTAGAGGTAGGTCTCGTTCAGCGGCTTTCCGTTGACGGTGATCCGGCCCCTGGCGTCGCAGCAGGCCACGTGATCTCCGGGCAGGCCGATCACGCGCTTCACGAAAACGTCGCTGGTATGGGACAGCCGGACCGGGACCCGCAGGATGACCACGTCACCGCGGCGCAGGCCGCCAGACCCGTTCGCGACGAACATCTGATCGCCGGGATGGATCGTGTTCTCCATCGTGGGTGACTGCTCGGTGAAGGGCTGCATCGTCAGGATCGGGATCGCGATGCACGCCGCCAGCACCCCGGCCGCGAGCACCACCAGGACCCAGAACGCGATCCGCCCGATCCGCCGCGCTGGCCGGCCTGCTGGCGGCGCCCATGTGGTGTAGTCCCGCTGGGTCATGGGCCGCCTCACAATCGGGGGCTCAGGCAGCGCGCTGCGATCAAGGTCTCAGAGGAAGGTCATACCCTCGCCCCGGTAGGTCGGAACCGTCGCAACCACCGCATTGCCCTCGATCAGGTGCAGTTCGCCGAACCGCTCGCACAGCTCGCCCGCCTTGGCGTGCCGCAGCCACACCCGGTCACCGATCCGCAGCCGGTCCGCGGCCGCGCCCAGCAGCGGCGTCTGCACCTCGCCCGCGCCCTCCTCCTTGTCCAGCCGCAGCCCGGCGGGCAGGTAGGGGCTGGGCAGCCGGCTCCGGTTGGCCGCGCCGGAGGCCAGGTAGCCCCCGCCGAGCGCGGTGACCACACCCGGGCCTGGCCGGCGCACCACCGGAAGCGCGAACAGCGCGGCGGGCTGGCCCGAGAAGCCCCGGTAGCCGTCGAACAGCCGGGGCTGGTAGAGCCCGGACCCGGCGCCGATCTCGGTCACCGCCGACTCGGCCGCGGTCTTCTCGATCGAGCCGGTGCCGCCGCCGTTGACGAACTCCAGCGGGGCCACCGACCGGACCGCCGCGACGACCGCGGCCCGGCGCGAGGCCAGCTCGGCACCGGACTTCCGCTGCACGTACCCCAGGACCATCGCGTACAGCGGGCGGCCCGGCGGGTTGTCGCCCACGCCCGCGATCTGGGCCTCGTAAGCCATCAGGCCAGCCAGGCGCAGCCCCGGCCGGGCGACGATGGCCTCGGCCAGCCGGGCCGCCTCGGCCGGCGTCCGGACCGGGGAGCGGCGGGCGCCCGCGCGCAGCAGCCCGTGCAGTGCCAGGTACCCGGCGTCGATGTCGATGCAGACCCGGACCGGGTGCCGCTCACCGGCCCCGGCGGCGGCCTTCTCGATCATGTCGAGGTGCTCCGGGCAGTCCACCATGACGGTGATCGCGGCGGCCGCGGCCGGGTCGCCGGCCAGCCGGGCCAGCGCGGCGCGGTCGGCCGTGGGGTAGGCGACGAGTATGTCGTCGGATGCGCCGCACCCGGCCAGCCAGAGCGCCTCCGGCAGGGTGAAGGCCAGGATGCCGCGGAAGCCATCCATCCGCAGCACCCGGCCGATCAGCTCGCGGCACCGCACCGACTTGCTGGCCAGCCGGATCGGCGTCCCCGCGGCGCGCCGGGTCATGTTCTCGGCGTTCGCGCGGAAGGCCGTCAGGTCGACCACGGCGAACGGCGGCTCGAGGTGCACGGTCGCCGTGTCGTACCGCTGCCGGTCGCGGGCGGAGACGGCCACGCTCATTCTTCCGTGGCGATGAACTCTTCGTAGTCGGCGGCGGTCAGCAGGCCGGCCGGCAGCTCGGCGTCGGCGCCGGCCAGGGCGACCTTGAACAGCCAGCCCGCCCCGTACGGGTCGGCGTTGACCACGCCCGGGTTCTCGTCGACCTCCGCGTTGACCTCGGTCACCTCGCCGTCGACCGGCGAGAAGATGTCGCTCACCGACTTCGTGGACTCGATCTCGCCGCAGGGCTCGCCCGCGGTCACCTTGCTGCCCGGCGACGGCACGGAGACGTAGACGACGTCACCGAGCGAGTTCTGGGCGTGGTCGGTGATGCCGACCGAGGCCGTGGCGCCGGTGATGGCCACCCACTCGTGCTCGCGGGTGTAGTGCAACTCGTCGGGAACGCTCATTGGCGGCCTTCTCCTCTGCGAGATCGGTGACCGGCCGGTCAGGCCGGCCGACGGTAGAACGGCAATGACACCAGGTCGGCGGGCTCGGCGCGGCCCCGGATGTCCACCGCGAGCCGTCCGGGCCCGCCCGGCTCCGCGCCGGCTCCGGCGCTGGCCTGGCCGGCCTCGCGCGCGACGGCCGGCGCGACGTACGCCATCGCGATCGGCGCGCCGAGCGTCGGGGACGGCGCGCCGCTGGTCACCGTCCCGCACGCCGTGCCGTCCCAGAGCACGGCGTAGCCGTGCCTGGGCACCCGCCGGGACCGGCCGACCAGCCCCACGAGCTCGCGCTCGGGTTCGGCCCCGGCCCGCTCGGCGAGCGCCGCGCGGCCGACGAAGTCGCCGGGCTTGTCCAGCCTGACCACCCGGCCCAGCCCCGCGTCGAACGGGGTGAGCTCCGGGCCGAGCTCGTTGCCGTACAGCGGCATCCCGGCCTCGAGCCGGAGGGTGTCCCGCGCGGCCAGGCCCGCCGGGACCAGGCCCTGGCCCGCGCCCGCGGCGGCGAGCGCTTCCCATACCCGCTCGGCGTCCGGCGGCCGGGTGAACAGCTCGAAGCCGTCCTCGCCGGTGTAACCGGTGCGGGCCAGCAGCACCTCGGCACCGGCCACGGTGGCCGGGTAGCCGGCGTAGTACTTCACCCCGGCCAGGTCGGCGCTGGTCAGCGGGGCGAGGATGCGCACCGCGTGCGGGCCCTGCAGGGCGATCAGCGCGTAGTCGTCGGTGTGGTCCGCCACCTGCGCGTCCCCGCGGGCCCGGTCCTCGAGCGCCTCGAACACGGCCCCGGTGTTGGCCGCGTTCGCCACGACCAGGAACTCGTCCCCGGCGAGCCGGTAGACGATCAGGTCGTCGATGACCCCGCCGTCCGGCGCGCAGATCATGGTGTACCGGGCCCGGCCCGGAGCGAGCGCCGACGGCTGCCCGACCAGCGCGTAGTCGAGGGCCGCGGCCGCGCCCGGCCCGGTGACCGTGATCTCGCCCATGTGCGACAGGTCGAACAGCCCGGCCGCGGTGCGCACCGCGGAGTGCTCGGCGGTCTCGCTCCCGTACCGCAGCGGCATCAGCCACCCGGCGAAGCCGGTCAGCGTGGCGCCGAGGCGTTCATGCACGCCGGTCAGCGGCGTGCGCCGCAGGTCCGTCATCTGTGCTCCATGGGCCGGCGGCACCTTTCGACAAACACCTGGTCGGGGCGGAACGCGGCCGGCGCGTCAGGCACGAAGCCGCGGCAGCGCCGGGGCACTCCGGCTGGAGCCAGCCTAGTGGGTCGGCGGCGGGCGCCCGGCCCCGATCCGGTCCGTCCCTATTTGCCCGCCCCGGCCGGCGGGCCGCCCGTGCTCAGCACCGCGCAAAGAGCGTCCAGGGCGGAGGGCACGAGGGCGTAATAGGCCCAGACGCCGCGCTTGTCCCGGCTGAGGATCCCGGCGTCCACCAGGATCTTCAGGTGGTGAGAGACGGTTGGCTGGGTCAGCCCGAGGGGCTCGGTCAGCTCGCAGACGCAGGCCTCGCCACCCTCGTGCGCGGCGACCATCGAGACCAGCCGCAGCCGGGTCGGGTCGGCCAGGGCCTTGAGCAGCCGGGCGATACCCGCGGCCTGGCCGGCGGTGACCGGCTCGCGCAGCAGCGGTGCGCAGCACTCATCGGCCAGCGGCAGCGTCCGGTTCCGGGTAGCCGGTGCGGTGGTCGTCACCCGGGTAAGTATGCGCCAGGCATTGACATCTGTCTATCTCTCGGGCATGGTAGGCATCGATATTCATCTATGCCTACGGGATTGGGGCGATGAGCGACCAGACGAGCACCGACCTGCGCGAGGAGGTCCGGTCCCGGTACGCCGCGGCGGCGCGCGCGGTCCTGGAGCCGAGGCCCGGCGTGACCGCCTCGTGCTGCGAGAGTTCCGCGGCGACCTCGTGCTGTGGCGACGGGTCGGCGGCACTGGATTCGGCCGGCTGCTTCGGCGGTGCGCTGTATGGCGAGGACGAGACCGACGGGCTGCCGGAAGAGGCCGTGCTGGCCAGCCTGGGCTGCGGCAACCCGCTGGCGGTCGCGGACCTGCGCGAGGGGGAGCGCGTTCTGGACCTGGGCTCGGGCGGCGGCATCGACGTGCTGCTCTCCGCCCGGCGGGTCGGCCCGTCCGGATTCGCCTACGGCGTGGACATGACCGATGAGATGCTGACCCTGGCCCGCGCCAACGCCGCCCGGGCCGGGATCGGCAACGTCGAGTTCCGCCTGGGGGAGATCGAGGCCCTGCCCCTGCCGGATCGGGCGGTGGACGTGGTGATCTCCAACTGCGTGATCAACTTGTCCACCGACAAGCCCGCGGTGCTCGCGGAGATGTTCCGCGTGCTGGTCCCGGGCGGGCGGATCGGCGTCACCGACGTGGTGGCCGAGGACCACCTGTCACGCGCCGACCGCGCCGCCGCTGGTTCCTATGCCGGGTGCATCGCCGGGGCCCTGTCCCGCCGCGAGTACCTGGACGGCCTCACCGCGGCCGGGTTCGCGGACGCGTCGGTCACCTTCACCACCGAGGCCGGTCCCGGCCTGCACTCGGCCATCATCCGGGCCGTCAGGCCGGCCGCCGCGTGAGCGCTGCGGTGGCCAGGCGCCTGCTGGCCGAGTTCACCGGCACCGGCCTGCTGGTCGCGGTCGTGGTCGGATCCGGCATCGCCGCCACCGCCGGGCGCCGCTGAGCCCGTCCAGCTCGCTGGCTGATCTTGGAAAGGCACCCGCATGGCCGGCCTCCCCGAAGTGCTGTTCGTCTGCACCCACAACGCCGGGCGGTCCCAGATGGCCGCCGCGCTGCTCCAGCGCCAGGCCGCCGGGCGCGTGCGCGTGACCTCGGCCGGGTCACAGCCCGCCGACCAGCTCAACCCCGCCGTCGTCCAGGCCATGGCAGAGATCGGCCTCGACCTCTCCCGCGCGTACCCCAAGCCGCTGACCGCCGGCCAGGTGCGGGCCGCCGACGTCGTGATCACCATGGGCTGCGGCGACGCCTGCCCCGTCTACCCCGGCAAACGTTACGAGGACTGGGACCTGCCCGACCCGGCCGGCCTCGGCCTGGAAGCCATCCGGCCGATCCGCGATGCCATCGGCCGGCGGGTCGAGGAATTGCTCGCCACGCTGGTTCCCGCGCCCGGCTGACGGCGGCCCGGCGCGAGCGTCCTGCCGCTCGGCCGCGTCCAGCGCGCGCATCCGCAGCCCGAACCCACGTGGTGTGTGATAGTCGGGAACCATGGAACTGCTTACCGAGGATGAGATAGCCGGCCGGCTGGGCGGGGTACCGGGCTGGACGCGCGAGGGCGCGAGCATCACCACCACGGTTACGCTGAGTGACTTCCGCGAGGCCATGCTGCTGACCGGGGCCGTGGCCTACCTGGCCGAGCAGGCCAACCACCACCCGGACATCCTGATCCAGTGGAACAAGGTGACCCTGACCCTGTCGACTCACTCGGCCGGGGGGCTCACCGCCGCCGACTTCGGCCTGGCCGCCAGGATCAGCGCTCTGCGCTGACGGCGGCCGCCCGCGGCCGGCCTAGAGCATCAGGACACGCTCTGGCCGGCTGCTTCGCCTGCGGGCGGCGCCACGCCCCCGGGTGGCGCCGCCCACAGGACGAAGACCCCCTCCGCTTGTCGCGACCCTCGTACGATCAGCGCGTGGCGGCATCCGGCGGTCGCGCCGGCGCGTGCCCGGCTCGGACGACGGTCCCCCTCCGCGACGAGCGGTTCCCCCGTTCCCGCGCGGCTCACGGCCCGGCTGACGGGCCAGGAGGCCCGGCGGCCTGGCTCTTCGGTCCGGCCTACCGGGCTCCGAGTGCCTCGCGGGGTTCTAGTTATACACGGTGTGCTGAGTCGACTACAGGTAGTTACAAGATTGAGGTGGGAACGGTTGCCTAGAGGAGCAGCCGGTGCCGTTCCGGCATCCGGGCATGCGGTGAATTGGCCGGTCAGAGGGTCGCTGCCGGGCCGGCGCCGGCTGGCCGGCCGCGCGCGCCAGCCGACCATACCCCGGCCGGCGCGCAGCCGTCCGGCTCACCGGCGGCGGCCCGGCCGGGGTCGGCTAGCCTGATCGGCGAGGGGACCAGAACCGGCAGTTCGTGAGGAGCGGCGTTGGCGATAGTGACCCTGGTCCTGTGGACGATCACCGCGGGCGCGGGGGTGTCGCTGCTGGGCGCCGGCGGCGCGGCCAGGCGGCGGCTGGCGGCCGCGGCCGAGCAGGACGCCGGGCCGCCGCTGACCACCCCGGCCCGGCTGGCCGCGGTACCGCTCACCGCCGAAGGGAAGCCGCCGCCGGTTCCGCGGGTCAAGGTAGCCACGCCGCCGGGCGAGCACCCGCTGCTGGAGTTCAGCCATCCGGCGCTGGCCCTGACCGGCCTGGCCTGCTGGTTCATGTTCGTGTTCGTGCACTACCGGCCGTTCGCCTGGATCTCATTCGGGATTCTCGTGGTGACCATCGCCGCCGGCCTGACCTGGCTGAGCAGGAACGCGCAGGCGGCCAGGCGGCACGCCAGCGGCACCTGGAGCTTCCCGCCGCGGCTGGCCGCGTTCCACGGGCTGGCCGCCACGGTCGCGATCACCCTGACCGTCCTGACCGCGCTGTCCGCGGGCCGCGGCTGACGGGCCGGCCGCCGGGTCAGGTCAAACAAGATCTAACGGCGCCGGGTATTCGCGCGTACCCGCCAGGCGTGATGGGCCGGTCACGGCGCGGCCTTGCGGTCAGGAGTTGGCGGCCGGAGCGGGATCGGCGAGGGATTTGTCCACGCTGGGCGAAGTGGTGGCGCGGGCGCTTTGCCCGCCCAGCGCGATGACGGCCCTGGCGGTGACCACGTGGTAGAGGAGCAGGAGCTGGGTGAGGCCGAGCGCTTCGGAGCGGTGCAGGTCCGGGCCGATCGTGAACTCGCCGAGCCGCTGTGTGCGCAGGTGACTGGCGAATTGCATGCGGCCCCAGATTGCTTCTTCCAGCTCCACGGCCCGGGTCGGGGAGATGGTGCCAGGGATGCGGAGTTCTTGCTCGCCGAGATGGTCGGTGAGGGTCAGGTCGTCGGCGTCTGCTCCGTCGCCCACGACTCCGGTCAGGTCGGGGTGGGGCAGCGAGTCGCGCAGGAACAGGTGCGCGTCGAGCTGGCCGGGTTCTGGTGACTGGCCGGGCATGAACGAAATGACGATGTCGGCGTAATGGCGCTGTGGGCGTATGTAGGCTTCGGAGTCGCGCTCGCGCCGGTCCAGTTCTTTGAGGACCTGGTCGGTTGAGTACCCGCGGCGTGAGCAGTCGCGGGCCACTTTCCAGCGGCGCCGGACCTCCTCGGGCGGGTTCAGGTAGACGCGGATGTCGAACATGTCCCGGAGCTCGGCGGTGTGGTTGATGAGGAGCCCTTCGGCCACCACGAACCGGGCCGGGCTCATGTACACCGGCGGCCCGAAGGTGCCGTCGGTGTGCTGGTAAACCGGCTTGAGGATGGCCTCGTTGTGCCGCAGGTGCCTGACGTCGCAGGTCAGGACGTCAAGGTAGTTGCAGTGCGGGTCTAGCGGCGTGATCTCGCGTTCGGCGCGCTGGCGCCGGTCGTAGCGGTGGTAGTCGTCGGCGCAGAAATGGGTGACCTTGTCGTCCCCGAGCACGCGGACCACGCCACGGGTGATCGTCGTCTTTCCGGAACCGGAGTCGCCGGCGATGCTGAGCATGATCGGCCGGGGCATCAGGTCACCGGTTCCGGCTGTGCCGCGACGAACGAGACAACCTGGCCCTGGCGGACCGGATCGTAGCCGTTGACCTTGATGTACGCGCCGGGGTTCGCCTGCCGGCAGGCCTCGAGCTCGGCGAGCACAACGGCGGGGTCATCGGTGTCGAACAACGGCAGCTTCCACATCGTCCAGTAGTGGTCGTAGGGGTCTGGCGCAGTGGTGTACTCGATGCCGACCACCAGGTGCCGGCCAAGAATCGAGCGGACCTGCTGCGCAAGCTGCTCGCCGGACAGCCTGGGCAGGTAGGAGAAGGTCTCGAGTCTCATGCCTGCATCACATCCGGGATGTCGACGGCCTCGAATTCAAATCGGATCTCCCGCCAGGTTTCCAGTGCGGCGGCCAGCTCGGGAGACTGGTTGGCGGCGTGCTTCAGGATGTCCGGTCCTTCGGCGGTCAGGTCGCGTCCCTCGTTGCGGGCCTGTACGCAGGCCTCGAGTGCTACCCGGTTGGCCGTCGCCCCGGCGCGGCTGCCCTGGGGGTGGCCTGCAGAACCGCCGCCGAACTGGAAGACCGCGTCGTCGCCGAAGATCTCGACCAGAGCCGGCATGTGCCAGACGTGGATCCCGCCGGAGGCAGCGGGCAGCACCGCGGGCAGCGATGCCCACTGCTGGTCAAAGTAGATGCCTCTGCTCCGGTTGGCGGGCACGAAGTCTTCGCGCAGCAGGTCCACCACGCCCAGCGTGGTCTCCCGGTCGCCTTCGAGCTTGCCCACCACCGTGCCGGTGTGCAGATGGTCACCGCCGGCCAGGCGCAGCCACTTGGCCAGCACCCGGAAGTGGATGCCGTGGTCCTTCTGCCGGTCGACGACCGCGTGCAGGGCACGGTGGACGTGAAGCAGCATCCCGTTGCGCCGGCACCACCGCGACAGCGTGGTGTGCGCGGAGAACCCGCCGACAAGGTAGTCGTGCATGATGATCGGTGAGCCGAGCTGCCGGGCGAACTCGGCCCGCTCTAGCATCTGCTCGCAATCCGGGGCGGTGACGTTCAGATAGTGCCCCTTGCGCTCGCCCGTCTCGTGCTCGGCCTTATGCACCGCCTCCATGACGAATTGAAAGCGGTCGCCCCAGCGCATGAACGGCTGCGAGGTGATGTTCTCGTCGTCCTTGGTGAAGTCGAGCCCGCCGCGCAGCAGTTCAAAGCACGCGCGCCCGTAATTCCTCGGAGACAGGCCGAGCTTGGGCTTAAGGGTCGCGCCGAGCAGCGGGCGGCCGTATTTGTTCAGCCGGTCTCGCTCAACCTGGATCCCGGTCGGCGGCCCCTGGAAGGTCTTGACCAGCGCGACCGGGATCCGCAGGTCCTCCAGCCGCAGCGCCCGGATCGCCTTGAAGCCGAACACGTTCCCGGTGATCGAGGCCATCATGCTGGTCACCGATCCCTCCTCGAACAACTCGAGGGGATAGGCGACGTAGGCGAGGTACTGGTCCGCCCGGCCGGGGACGGGCTCGAGACAATAGGCATGCGCCTGGTACCGCTCGAGTGTCGTCAGCCGATCGGTCCACACCGTGGTCCAGGTAGCGGTCGATGACTCGGCCGCGACGGCCGCCGCAGCCTCCTCCGGTGCCACTTCCGGCTGCGGAATCAGCCTGAACGCGGCGAGGACATCGGTATCACGCGGCTGGTAGCCGGGATTCCAGTAGATCTCCCGGTACTCGCGGACTCCTGCTTCAAACATGACTCAAGCGTATAACGGCCACATATTTAAAAAAAGGCCAAGTTTATGTATCTGTCATAGAAGTTTCTCTATGACAGCCCGGCCGTGCGCCGACCGGAGGAACTCGCCGAACGCGCGGACCGCCGGGCGCCGCGGCCCTGACGGCGAGAACAGGACATGCCACGGGCGGGTCAGCGGCGTGCCGGCGACACCGATCTCGCACAGCGTGCCGTCCCGCAGCTCGCGGGCCACAGCGAACCGTGAGATCAAGGTGATCCCTAGGCCGACGAGCAGGCCCTGCCTGATCGCGCCGTTGGATCCCAGCGTGAGCATTTCCGGCGCGCGGTTCTCCGCCGAGCCTAGGTCCAGGTCGGCCAGCAAGCGCTCGGTGGCCAGCCGGGTGCCCGAGCCCTCCTCGCGCAGCAGCCAGGGAGTCCGGGCCAGGTTGTCCGGAACCTCCCTGCCCACGACCACGAGCTCGTTCCCGACCAGCGGGTAGCCGACCAGGCTCCTGCCCGCCGGCAGGCCGCCGATGCCGATGTCAGCGCGCCGCGATTCAATCCGCTCGAACACCGTGGCCCGGTTGCCGACCTCGAGCAAGATGCTGACGCCCGGATGCAGCTGCCGGTAGGACTGGATCAGCGGCGGCGCCAGATACTCTCCCGCCGTGTTCACGGCGACGAGCCGGATCCTGGAGTTCTCCGGGTGAGCGGCCTCCTGGGCCGCGTTCTTGCCTTGCTCGAGCAGGCCGATCACCTGAGCCGCGTAGGGCGCGAAGGCCTCGCCGGACTCGGTCGGCCGCACTCCCCGGCCGTGCCGTTCGAACAGCACCGTGCCGAGTTCGCGGGCGAGCGACGCGACCGCGGCTGACACCGACGGCTGGCTCACCAGCAACTGGCCCGCCGCGGCGTGCACGCTGCCAGTGTTCTTCACCGCCAAGAACGCGCGGATCTGGGTCAGGGTGACCGCCACCTAGCACCCTCCCCCCACGTCGATGAGGCGCTGACTCATAGGCATTCACCTATCATTTCGCGGCATCAGCAGCAAGCCTGGCTCAGACACCGTCGGCCCGGCTCCCGCCATGGCGGGGACGTCCGGGCCGTCTCGGCCTGATGCCATAAGGCGGATCCGGCGTCACCACGCTGGCTGGCCTAGCGTCGACCGCGCCGGGCCCGGTGGGCGCGTCCGGGAGGACGGGCCGTCACTGCAGGCGGGCTCGGCGGTTGTTCAGCCGAACTCGCAGGGCAGGTGCTTGATGCCGTTGATGAAGCTGGACAGCAGCCGGTCCGGCTCCCCGGCGGCGCGGATGTCGGGCACCCGGGTCAGCAGTTCCCGCAGCATCGCGGTGATCTCCCGCCGGGCCAGGTGGGCGCCCAGGCAGAAGTGCGGGCCCGCGGACCCGAACCCGACGTGCGGGTTGGGGGAGCGGGTGACGTCGAACCGGTCCGGGTCGGCGAACACCGACTCGTCGCGGTTGGCCGCCTGATAGAACAGCACGGCCCTGTCCCCCTCGCGGAAGATGTTTCCGTTCAGGACGGCGTCTCGGGTCAGCGTTCGCCGCATCCAGATGACCGGCGACACATAGCGCACGATCTCCTCCACCGCCGGTCCGATCCGGCCCTCGAGGTCGGCCAGCAGCAGCGCGCGCTGATCCGGGTGGTCGGTGAGCAGGCTCAGCGAGTGCGAGATCGCGGTCCTGGTGGTCTCGTTGCCCGCCACCACCAGCAGGATGAAGAACGAGGCCAGCTCGGCCGGCGTGAGCTGCTCGCCGTCGATGTTGGCCGTGGCCAGCGCCGAGACCAGGTCGTCGGCGGGTTCGGCCTGGCGCCGCTCGGCCAGGCCGGTGACCAGCTCGGCGAGTTCCTGGCCCGCGGTGAGGATCTGGGTGATGGCCTCGTTCAGGTCCTGGCTGACGAACTCCGGGTCGGCCCCGGACAGGATGATGTTGGTGTTCTTCAGCACCATCGCGTAGTGCTCATCGCCGATGCCCATCATCTCGCAGATGATCCTGAGAGGCAGCCGGGCCGACACGTGCTGTACGAAGTCGCACGGCCCGGTGCCCAGCAGCTCGTCGACGATGTCCGCGGCCGTCCGCTGCACGTCCTCCTCGAACTTCTTGATCATCTTCGGCGTGAACGCCCGGGACACGATCCGGCGCAACCGGGCGTGCCGGGGATCGTCCATGTTGATCATCGAGCCGAAATACTCGTTGAACTCGACGGGCAGGTCGACCAGGCTGGTGGCCCCGGCCGCCGAGGAGAACACGTCGGCGTGCCGGCTCGCCTCGACCACGTCGGCGTGCCGGACCAGCGCGTAATAGCCGCTCTCCGGCGTGCCGAACGGGGACTCGGGCTCCTCGAAGAACGGCGGTGGCTGCATGGCCCGCAGTTGCCGGAACGCGGCGTGACGCTCGGCCGGCGGCTTCTCCCAGAAGGCGTTCTGCGACAGGTCGAGGTCTCCGGCGATCGGGGCGGGATGCGGAATGCTCACGTGGGTCGCCTTCCGGGTAGAACTCCGTTCGGTTTCCCATAGTGGCACCCCGCCCGCTCTCGCAAAAGGGCACGCGGCAACGGCCAGCCCGCCGGCAACGGCGGCCGCGCAGGGGAGCTAATCCGGGCCGCTCCCCGCCGGGCCGGGCGCGGACCTGGCCTTCGCCGCCGCCGCCGTTCCGCGCTGGGCCCCGGCCTTCGCCGGTGCCGCCGTGCCGGCCGCTGCCGCCGTCCCGGCCGCTGCCGCCGCGGCGGTGCCGGACCGGCGGGCCGCGGTCTTTCTGGTGGCCGCCTTGGTCCCGCCCGCTCGCCGCGACCGCCGGCCGGACCCGGGGCCCGATCGCCGTCCGGGCTGGCGTCCCCGGTCATGATGACGATCGCCACCGGGCACGAGACCCCGCTGATCTCGACGACCGTGCAGGCCAGCGAGGCCCCGCCCGCCCGCAGGGCCAGCCAGTCACTGCCGTCCGCGGCCGCGTCGGTCACCACGGGGGAGGCGCCGGGCGTGCCCGCCATGACCAGGCAGGCTCCGATCGCCCGGAGCATCGCGCGGACGACGGCCGGCGGCTCGCCCAGGACCTCCCGCAGCCGGGTCTCGACCCCGGCGAGGAACGGGCCCGGCTCCGGCTCGCCGGCCGCGCCCGGGACGGCCGCCTCCCAGCCGCAAGCGACGGACTCGGACGCCCGGACGCCCAGGACGAACCCGTCCAGGTGACCGGTGCCGCGGGCGGTCCGCGCCCGGGACGGCTCGCCCGCCGCCGGGCCCGGCTGGGTGTCGGGGGAGGGTGACGGCCGCGGCACCATGGGCGGGGCCGCCTCCCGGGCCTGGCCCGCCGGGTCGGGCTGGCCGCAATGCACCGTGACCCGCAGGTCGGGGTTCAGGCCGAGCGCCACCGCGGCCCGTTCCAGGTAGGCCGACAGGAGCGTGGGCGGCCAGGCCGCGCGGCGGGGGAGCGGCCCGGCGTCGGTCAGCCGCAGCCCGCGCCAGGTCACCAGCGGCTGACCAGCGGAATCGACCGCCTCGACATCCCAGACGTACGCCGGCGCCTGCGGCGCGGACCAGGTCGCCTCGGGCGCGGTGGCCTGGGCCGGCACCACGAGCGCTGCGGGGCCGGGCCCGGCCGCGCGGCTGGGCCCGGGGGTGGCGGGCCGCGGGCTGGGCACCGCCCCGGCCGGGATACCGGCGCGCGCAGCCGGCCCTCCGCGGGACCGTGTGGCGCGGATCGGACCTCGGCGGAACGGTCCGTGACGGAACGGCCCTCTGCGGCTGCGACCTCCACGGCCCGGATCTCTACCGCGCCCTCGGCCTTCCGGCCGCTGAACGTGACGGAGTTGCATCCTCCCGGCAGCAGCCGCCGGTGCGGAACGCACGCCTGCAGCACATGCCAGGTCGCGTCGTTCAGCCCGGGGCTGCCCAGGATCAGGCTCGCGTCGGCGGTGTCGCCCAGGCCGGCGAACCAGGGCTGGCCGTCTCCGCCGCGCACCAGGGCGCGGCACGATCGTGACGTCACCTCGGGCAGCAGGGCGGCGCGCCGGAACTGGCCGGACTGGAAGCAGACCGGCCCGTACAGCTCGGTGCCGTCGACGATCCCGGCGTCGCTGGCTGGCATCTCGTCCAGTTCCGGCAGGCTCGCCGCAAGCGACGCCCCCGCGGCGCCGGCCGGCTCGTCCGCGCCGTGGAACGTCGCCCGGAAGTGTTCCGCGGCGAACCCGCTCTCCGCGCACCGCATCACCGCGGTCACCGAATCGCCGTCCTTCAGCGCGCAGATCCGGATCAAGGCCGGCGGGTCATCGGGGCCGGCCGGGACCACGACCGGCGCCTCCATCGAGACCGCGGTCAGCAGGCGCATCGGCCGGCCGGCCAGCACGCTGGCCGCCTGGGCCATCGCCTCCAGGGCCATCACCGCCGGCAGCACCGTCATCCCGTCGACCCGGTAGTCGGCCAGGTAGGGGTCGGTCCGCGGGGTCAGCCGCGCGTCGCAGACGAGCTCGACCCCGGGGTAGTGGACCCGGACTTCCGCGACGAACCGGCCGGGCAGCCTCGCATCGCGGGGCTTCGGCGTGGTCGCCGCGGCGATCGGGGGCGGCCCGGGCACGCCCACCCGGCCGTGCACGGCCAGGCGGGTCGGCAGCCCCGGCGTGGCCAGCGTCTTGAGCAGCTGCCGCGAGCCCTCCCTGACCCCGATGGGCATGGCGCCGGACCGGGCCATCCGGTCGGCCAGGCTGGTCCGCTGGCCCAGGCCCGATCCCGACCAGGCCGGCCAGTCGACGTGCAGCGCCCGGCACCCGGGAATGCTGTCGGCCATCCGCTCGGCCCGCTCCGCGAGCGAGCCGCTGGCCAGCGCCAGCAATCCCTCCCCGGCCAGCCCGTAGCAGCCCGCCACCGAGCCGAAGGTGATGATCAGCCGGAGCTGCCTGGCCGTGATCGCGCTGACCAGCTGGTGCAGGCTCGCGCCTTCCGCTGACACGTGCGCGCGCAGTTCGTCCTCGGTCAGCTCGGCGATCGGTCGCGGGCCGCCGACGCCGACCGCGTGCGCCACGGCGGTGACCGGCCCGAGGCGGCGCTCGATGCGCTGCAGCGCGCGCCGCAGGTCGGCGGGGTTGGCCACGTCCACGTCCTCGACGGACATCCGGACCCCGGCCGACCTGAGCTGCCCGAGCCCGGCGTCCACGTCGGCGGCCTGACCGGGGCCCTCACGCCCGATCACGGCGATGGGCGCGCCGCAGCAGGCCAGCACCTGGGCCAGGGCCAGCCCGGCGCCGCCCGAGCCCCGGCTGACCAGCACCACGTCGGCCGGGCCGAGCGGGAACTCACCGGTGCCGGCCGTCTCGGCGGGCATCATCACGGTCTCGTGCGGGTGCCCGGCGGTGTCGATCACCAGCTCGCGGAACGTGCCGGGCTCCGCGGCGGCGAACCGGCGAGCCGCGCGTAGTCCCTCGGCGCTCTGCGGCACCCGCAGCACGGTGATGCCCAGCTCCGGGTGTTCCGCGTGCAGGCTCGCGCAGAACCCGGTGAACCCGGGCCCGTGCGTGACCAGCACCAGCCGGCCGCTGCCGATCGCGTCCCGCGCGGCGGCGAGCGCTACCGCGCAGGAGTCCGGGTCGGCCGGATCGCCGACGATCGCGAGCGCCCGGCCGGCCGCCGGGTCGTCCGGGAAAACCTCACTGACCAGTGCCCCGAACGCCCCGCCGGTGGCGGCTCGGACCCGCCACGGCCGGTCGTCGCCGGGGCGGATCGCGTCGGGCCCGGCCGGGCGCAGTTCCTCGGCGAAGCACCGGACCCACGGGCCGACCCCGGTTACCGGCGCGGGCTGGGCCGACGCGGGCTCGACGGCGCTCGTGGGTGCCGCGGGAGCGGGCGTGGATTCGTCGGCGGGCGCGGCCGCGGCCGACCGCCGGCCCGACGGCGTGAGCCTGGCCGCGGCCCGGCGGGCCGCCGTGCGCCGACCGGCGGGCGGCCGCTCGGCCTGGGCCCGCTCGCCCGCCGCCGCCCGTTCGGCCTCCACCGCGCGCTGGGCCACAGCCGCGGCCTCGGCCAGCGAAACGGTCGGCGTCGCCGGGTCAGCCGGGGCGGTCACGGCCATCGCCGGGCTGGCCAGCCCGGCGATGGCGGGTGAGGCGTCCGCGGGCCCGGCGGGCTCGAGGCGTCCGCGGGCCCGGCGGGTGAGGCGTCCGCGGGCCCGGCGGGTGACGCGTCCGCAAGTCCGGCAGGCCCGGCGGTCACCGGGCTTGGCGCCCCGGCCAGCGGGCCGTCCGGCGTCGCGGCGCCGGCCGCGGCCTGCGGGCTGACCGCCTCTTCCTGGCCGGGCCCGGTTTCCTGGCCGGGCCCGGTTTCCTGGCCGGGCCCGGTTTCCTGGACGGGCACAGTGACCTGGCAGGGGTTCGTGATGAAGGTCTGCTCGCGCCAGATGTCAAACGGCCGCGACGGCCGTCCGGCGAACAGCTCGGCCGGGCTCGGCAGCGCGCCCGCCGCGAACAGAGCGGCGGCCGCCCGGGTCGCGTCCGCGCCATTACCCGAGCCGAGGCTGACCGCCGGGATCTCGCACAACACGGCCGCCGCCCGGGCCAGCGCCTGGCCGGGCCCGGTCTCCAGCAGCAGGCTGGCCCCGGCCGCTCCGGCCCTCAGCGCCCGGTCGAGGCCGGGCGGGCAGTCAAGCTCGGCGCCCAGGAGCTCGGCGACATCGTCCGCCGAGGCAACGTCGCGACCGAGTGCGGCCGAGATCAGCCGGTGCCGGGGCGCGGAGATCGCCAGGCGGCGCGCGACCCGGCGGAGCTCGGCCTGTTGGTCCCGACTCTCCCGTCCGCCCGTGTCCGTTGCCTCGCCGGAAACCTGGCCGGCGCTGGCCGCCGCTATCTCGGCCCGGGCGGCCGCGAACGCCACCGCGTCGGCCTCGCTGAGGCACCCGGCCCAGACGAGCCCCGCGAGCTCGCCGTGGCCGTACCCGACCGCGGCGGCGGCGCTCGCGCCGAGCTGGCCGAGCCAGCGCAGTGCGGCCAGCGGCCGCAGCGGGTCGCCGGGCTCCGGCCCGGTCGCGGCGTCGTCCGCCTGGTCCGCCTGGTCCGCCTGGTCCGCCTGGTCCGCCCAGTCCGCCCGGTCCGCCTGCTCCGCGCCGTGGTCGGACAGCAGCAGCGTGACGCGGCCGTCCGCGCCGTCCGCGGCGTAGATTCCCGGCCGGGCCGCGATCAATCCGTCGGTCAGGCTCGACAGCAGGGCGGTCCCCTGACCGGCCAGCCGGGCCAGCTGGTCTTGGTTGGAGGCCACGATCGCCAGCCGCACCGGCCCCTGGCTGGCGGCGTCGCGGGCCAGCTGGCAGGCGAGGTCGCCGAGCTCGGCGTCGGAGAGCCAGGGGGTTATGCGGGCGATCCGCGCCAGGACCGCGTCCAGCGCATCGCGGTCCGGAGCGTGAAGCAAATATGCCATGGATCGCGCCAGGGCGCCGATGACCGGCCTGTCCGGCTCCGGCGCCGGCGCGGCGGCGCGCGGCTTGCGCTCGTGGCGGCCGCGGGCCGGCTCGCTGCGCAGCACCAGGTGAACGTCGATGCCCGGCCCCATGGCGCTGACCCCGGCGATCCGGGTGCCGTCCGGCCAGGGCTCGGGCTCGGCGGGCAGCCGCAGCGCGGCCTGGCCGCCGCGCAGCAGCGGATGCGGCCTGCTGAACCCGGTCGCGGGCGGGATGTAGCCGGTGCTCATCGCGAGCGCCGTCTTGATCAGGCCGGCCGCGCCCGCCGCGGCCTTGGTGTTCCCGATGTTGGCCTTGATCGAGCCCAGCGCGGCGACCTGCTGCGCGCCCGCGCGCAGCTCGGCCAGGGCGGACAGCTCGGTGGTGTCGGCGGCCGCGGTGCCGGCGCCGTGGCCCTCGATCAGCTGGACGTCGGCCGGGGCGATCCGGGCCCGCTGGTAGGCGCGATGCAGGGCGAGGAACTGGCTGTGGGCGTCGGGCACGGTCATGCTGACCTGGCCAGCCGCGGATATGCCCCAGCCGGCGATCTCCGCGTACACCGGCAGCCCGTTGAGCCGCGCGTCGGCGGACCGCATCAGCACGACCATGCCGCAGCCTTCACCGGGCAGGAACCCGGTCGGGTTCTCGTCGTAGACGCGCATGTCGCCGCGGGCCAGGGCGCCGGTCTTGGCCAGCCCGACGAGTTCCAGCGGGTCGATGCTGATGTCCACCCCGCCCGCGATGGCGACGTCGAGGTCGCCCGTGGCCAGCGCGGTGCACGCGGACGCGACCGCGAGCAGCGACGACGCCTGGGCCCCGTCCACCGTGTAGCCGCCGCCGCGGAAGCCGAAGTAGCCGCAGATCCGGGACGCGATCGCGGCGGGGGTGCTGCCCGCGAGGGTCTCGTCGGTCGCGGCCGGGAACGGCGCCAGGTACCGCTGGGCCGCGTGCCGCAGCACCGGGATCGCGCGCTCGCGGGGAATGTCGCCCGCGGCCAGCGCCTCGGCCAGCACGCGGCGGACGTACGGCCAGCGCAGCCGCAGCGCGGCCGCGCGTGACCAGTCCCCGGTGAGGGTGTTGCCGATGATGACCCCGGTGCGGCCGCGGGCCAGGCCCTGGCCTAAAGCGAATCCCGCGGCGGTCAGGGCGCGCGCCGTGGTCTCCAGCGCGAGCCAGTGCGCCGGATCGGCGGCCAGGTAGACGGACTCGGGCACGCCGAAGGCTTCCAGGTCGAACCGCCAGCCCTCCAGCAGCGCGGCCCGGGCGCTGTAGGTGGCGTCAGGGACGGCCCGGTCGGCGTTGTAGTAGTCGGCCAGGTCCAGCCGGCTGGGCGGCAGCCGCCGGAACGCCTGGCGCCCGGTCAGCACCAGGTCCAGCAGCGCGGCCGGGTCGTCGGCGTCGGGGAACCGGCAGCCCATGCCGATGATCGCGATCGGCGACGGGCTGCCCGCGGGTTCCGCGCCCGCGGCCGGGATCGCGGCCTGCCGCCACCGATGCGCGTTCGCAGCCCAGGAGTCACCGTCCGGTCCCGGCGACCCGAGCCCGTCGAAATCAGCGTCGTCATCACGTTGCCGGCCCATAAGATACCGAAATGGACGCAGTGATTCCGCGCGCGACCGAATATCCATTATTCCCCCGAAACTTGGCCTGATCTCCCCCATGGCCCTGCCCAGCCACAACCGCACCGCCGACTCGTACTGAGGGGACTCCCCGCAGCTCTCGCCTTCCCCCGAAGGCGTGACGCGGGCGGCATCGTGGATGGGTGAGACGACATTATTGGCGGCGCGTCCGGCGGTCAAGATGAAATCTGGAATGCAGCTTTTTGAACCCCAGGCCGCTCGCCGGCACCCGTTGGCGCTCAATTCGGGAACGGCGGCGTTCTGGCCTTATGGACGAAAGGCGCCCGCGTCACCGAAAGGCGCGGGAACGGGCGCCGCCGCGCTGCCCCTCGCTACCGGCCGTCCGCGGGCGGGCCCGGTGGCGCGGCGGCGACGGCCTCGATCTCGACCAGTTGCCCCGGGTAGCCGAGCACCGTTACCCCGAGCAGCGTGCTCGGTACGTCGTGCTGGCCGAAGGCGGCGGCGACCTCTTCCCAGGCGGCCAGCAGGTCGGCGCGGTCGCTGCTGGCGACGTAGACGGTCGTCTTCAGCACGTCCCGGATCGTCACGCCGGCCTCCTCCAGCGCGATCCGCAGGTTGGCGAGCGCCTGGCGCATCTGCGCGGCGACGTCCCCCGGGGCCGTGACCTCTCCCCGCTCGTCGAGCGGGCAGGCGCCGGCGGTGAAGATGAGGCCGGCCTGGCGAGCCGTGGCCGCGTACGCGTACGGTGCGCCCGCGTACAGCCGGGAGCTGCGGATCAGGTTCACGTCCATGGCATCTCCATGGCACCGGATTCTGCCACCCGGGAGGGAGCCGGCCCGGCGGCTGTCGCCACCTGGAGGAGCCGGCCCGGCGGCTATGGCCACCTGGGAGGGAGCCGGCCCGGGGGCTGTGGCCGCCGCCCCGGGCGTGCTCGGCTTGGCGGCACCGCAGCCGATTCGTTGCGCTACCCTGAGATCATGCGTTCCGCTTGGCTGCTCCTTAGCTAGCCGCGCCGACCGATCCGTCGTTGGCGCGGCTGCCCCTCGTGAGCGAGGGGCCTTTTCTATAGGAGTGAGAGTCAGCCCGGGCGCACCCGGATCTAGCCACATCGTGAGGGACCAATGAAGGCGGCGGAAGACGCGGGACAAGAGCGGCATGTGGCCGCGGATGGGGCGCCGGGCCGCGATACCGCACGGGCGGAGCGCGACGACCCGGGGGCAGAGCGCTACGACCCGGGGGCAGAGCGCTACGACCCGGGGGCAGAGCGCTACGACCCGTCGGCGGAGCGCTACGACCCGCGGGCGGTGCAGGAGAAGTGGCAGGAGCGGTGGGCCGCGCTCGAGCCCTTCGTGGCCAGCGACGACCCGGCCGACGAGCGGCCGCGCACCTACCTGCTGGACATGTTCCCGTACCCGTCCGGTGACCTGCACATGGGTCATGCCGAGGCGTACGCGATCGGCGACGCGATCGCGCGCTACTTCTTCCAGCGCGGGCACAACGTGCTGCACCCGATCGGCTGGGATGCGTTCGGCCTGCCCGCGGAGAACGCCGCGATCAGGAACAACTCCCACCCGGCGGACTGGACCTACAAGAACATCGACACCCAGGCGGCCTCGTTCCGGCGGTACGCGGTCTCCTTCGACTGGTCGCGCCGCCTGTACACCTGCGACCCCGCCTACTACCGCTGGAACCAGTGGCTGTTCCTGCGGCTGCACGAGCGCGGCCTCGCCTACCGCAAGGACGGTTACGTCAACTGGTGCCCGGTCGACCAGACCGTGCTGGCCAACGAGCAGGTGATCGCGGGCCGGTGCGAGCGCTGCGGCGCCGAGGTGGTCCGGCGCGTGCTGACCCAGTGGTACTTCAAGATCACTGAATATGCCGACCGGCTGCTGGAGGGCATGACCGAACTGGAAGGCCTGTGGCCCGAGCCGGTGCTGATGATGCAGCGGAACTGGATCGGGCGCAGCGAGGGCGCCGAGGTGCAGTTCACCATCGAGGGGCGCGACGAGCCGGTCACCGTGTTCACCACGCGGCCGGACACCCTCTTCGGGGCGACGTTCTTCGTGATCGCGGCCGACTCGCCGCTGGCGGCCGAGGTCTGCGCCCCCCAGCAGCGCGCCGCCCTGGACGTGTACCTGGACCAGGTGAGCAAGCTGACCGACATCGAGCGCCAGGCCACCGAGCGCGAGAAGACGGGCGTGTTCCTGGGCCGGTACGCGATCAACCCGGTCAACGGCGAACGCATCCCGGTCTGGGCCGCCGACTACGTGCTGCCCGACTACGGCACCGGGGCGATCATGGCCGTTCCCGCGCACGACCAGCGCGACCTGGACTTCGCCCGGGCTTTCGGCCTGCCGGTGCAGGTCGTGGTGCGCACCGACGCGGCCGACCCGGCGGAGACGGGGGTCGCGACCCCGGGCGACGGGGAACTGATCAACTCGGGCCCGATCGACGGGCTGCCCAAGGCCAAGGCCATCTCGGCCATCATCGACCTGCTGGCGCAGCGGGGCCTGGGCCGGCCCGCGGTGAACTACCGGCTGCGCGACTGGCTGCTGTCGCGGCAGCGGTTCTGGGGCACGCCGATCCCGATCGTGTACTGCGGGTCATGCGGAGAGGTGCCGGTGCCCGACGAGCAGCTGCCCGTGCTCCTGCCTGACCTGCGCGGCCAGGACCTGGCGCCCAAGGGCGTCTCCCCGCTGGCCGCCGCCGAGGACTGGGTGAACACCGAGTGCCCGAAGTGCGGTGGCCCCGCCACGCGGGACACCGACACTATGGACACGTTCGTCGACTCGTCCTGGTATTTCCTGCGGTACTGCTCGCCGGCCTACGAGGACGGGCCGTTCGATGTGGACGCGGTGCGCCGATGGAACCCGGTCTACCTGTACGTGGGCGGCAGCGAGCACGCGATCCTGCACCTGATGTACAGCCGGTTCTTCATCAAGGTCCTGCACGACATGCGGATGCTGGACTACGACGAGCCGTTCACCCGGCTGCTCAACCAGGGCCAGGTAATCAACCAGGGCCGGGCGATGTCCAAGTCCCTGGGCAACGGGGTCGACCTGGGCGAGCAGCTCGCGGCGCATGGGGTGGACGCGATCCGGCTGACGATGATCTTCGCCAGCCCGCCCACTGATGACATCGACTGGGCCGACGTGCGGCCCGAGGCGGCGGTGAAGTTCCTGGGCCGGGTCCGGCGGCTGGCCGCCGAGGCGGGCGCGGCTGCGCCGCCATCGGCTGCGCTGTTGTCAGCTCCGCAGGCTGGCGAGCGCGAGCTGCGGAAGGTGACGCACCAGACCATCGACGAGGTCACCCGGCTGATCGAGTCCCGCAGGCTGAACGTGGTCGTGGCCCGGCTGATGGAGCTGGCCACGGCCACCCGCAAGACGATCGACTCCGGGCCTGGGGCCGCCGATCCCGCAGTCCGAGAGGCCGCGGAGACGCTGGCCGTGCTGCTGTCGCTGTTCGCGCCGTACACCGCGGAGGAGTGCTGGGAACTGCTCGGGCACGAGCCGTCCGTGGCGCTGGCGGGCTGGCCGTCCGCCGACCCGGAACTGCTGGTTCAGGACCTGGTGACGTGCGTCGTCCAGGTGAACGCCAAGGTGCGCGACCGGCTGCAGGTGCCGCCCGGGATCGGGGAAGAGGACCTGCGCGAACTGGCCCTCGCCGCGCCCGGGGTCAGCCGGGCGCTGGGCGGGCGCGGCGTGCGCACCGTCATCGTGCGGGCGCCGAAGCTGGTCAACATCGTGCCGGAATGACGACGCGGCCCGGGTCGGGCGGGTCGGCCGGGTCGGCCGGCTCGCGCTGGCCGACCGGGCTCCGGTCGCGGCGGTATTAGGGCGGCCGGGTCAGACCCGGCGGAGCACCGCCACCACCTTGCCCAGGATCGTGGCGTCGTTGCCGGCGATCGGGGTGTAGGCGGGGTTGTGCGGCATCAGCCAGATGTTGCCGTCGTCGGAGCGCTTGAACGTCTTGACGGTCGCCTCATCGTCGATCATGGCCGCCACGATCTCGCCGTTCTCGGCCACCTCCTGCTGCCGGACGACGACCCAGTCGCCGTCGGCGATCGCCGCGTTGATCATCGAGTCGCCGACGACCTTCAGCAGGAACAGATTGCCCTCGCCGACGATCTGCCGCGGCAGCGGGAAGATGTCCTCGATGTGCTCCTCGGCGAGGATCGGCCCGCCAGCCGCGATCCGGCCCACCATCGGCACGTAGGCGGCCTCCTGCGAGGCGATGTCCATCGTCGGCTCGTCGTCCACGTCCTGCTCCGGCCGGATGGCCGGGTGGCCGGGCAGCCGGACCTCGACGGTGCGCGGCCGGCCGATGTCACGGCGCAGGTAGCCCTTGCGCTGCAGGGTCGAAAGCTGGTACGAGACGCTGGAGGTACTGGTCAGCCCCACCGCCTCGCCGATCTCCCGCATCGAGGGCGGGTAACCCCGGCGCTGCACCGAGTCGCGGATGACCTGGAGCACCTTGCGCTGCCGCCAGGTCAGCACGTGGTCGGGATCGGGCTTGTCGGGCAGCTCAGCCACGACTGCGGGGACGCTGCCCTTCGGCTTCCGTCCCGGTCGTCCCTTGGGTCTCTCGCCGGTCCCGGCCTGGATGCCGGCTGACGAGGTCCCTGGCGCCCTCCCGTCCTCATTCACACTGCTCATCTTCGGGCCTCCGGGCTCGTGGGTGTGATAACGCCGACGCTAGCGGTTCCGGCGTCCGATCTCAAACATCTGTTCGACGAGCGCCGAAAGTGTCGGACCCATGCGATAAGACTGTACCGTATCTTCGTTCGATCGAACTGTATTTTGATAGAACAGGAGTACGATCGAACTGCCATTCGGTTCGAGGGAGGCCGGAGATGAGCCTGATGAGCGCGGCCGAGGCAGGCCAGGCGGGGGGAGCCAGCCCGGATATCCGTCCGCCGCGGCTCCGTCTGGCGACGGCAGCAGCCGGGCCGGATGGCGGCGACACGCCCGGGAGCGCGCCGGGCGCCGAGGCCGCCGCTGAGCCGGGCCCGGGCCGGCCGGGAGCACGCCGCGCGTCGCGGCGACCGGCCTGCGCGCGACGGAGGTGCGGGTGCGGGAGGTCCGGGTGGTCCGGCAGGCCAGCGTGCGCACACTGCGGGCCGGGAGCCCGCTGGCGCGGGACGCCCAGGCCGGCCAGGGACCGCAGGCCAGTTCGGCCACGTGTACCCGGACAGCTGCACAGGCCCGGACAGCGGCACAGGCCCGGGCGACGGCTCAGGCGCGGGTGGCGGCGTCGGCTGGGGTGACCCAGGCCCGGGCCGTCTACGCCCGCGCGGCAGCCCAGACCCGGACGGTGTCCCGGGCGCGGACGGCGGGGCCCCGGCCGGGACAGCCCGGGCCGCTGCGGCTGACCCGCCGGGGCCGCCGGGTCGTGGCGGGACTGGCGGCGCTGGCCGTGATCGTCGCGGCGGCGCTGCTGTGGATCACCATGGCGGGCAGCGTGCAGGCGTCCAGTCGGGGCCAGGCGCCGGGATCGCCCTATCAGGGCATGACCCGGGTCGTGGTCCGGCCCGGCCAGACGCTCTGGTCGATCGCGGCCGCGGCCGAGCCTTCCGCCGATCCGTGGACCGTGGTCCAGCAGATCATCGAGGTCAATGCCCTGAACGGCGCCCGGGTCGACGCGGGGCAGCTGCTCTGGGTGCCCCGGAGCTGACCTCCGTGACGCCGTGACGGCGGACCTGGGTGCCCCCGGCCTGACCACGGCGGTGACACGCCGGCGGACCTGGGTGCCCGGGCCTGATCGCCGCGTCGGCGCGGCGGCGGGACGACACGCCGGCGGACAGTCACCAAACCGCGTCCCGGCGCCGGGCCGGACCGGCCGGCGGCCGCGGCCCGGCCAGCAATTTCGGCGCCGCGCACCGGAAGACTTGCATCCTGCGGCCACTACGACCACAATATCTAGTAGTTACACCGCTGTAGTTTTCCACAGGTGGTGTCAGGGTAGCCAGTAGCGAGGAGCCTGAGGGGAGGTGAGCCGCGTGTACTGTCCGTATTGCAAGCATCCCGACAGCCGGGTCATCGACAGCCGGACCGCGGAGGACGGCGCGGCGATCCGCCGTCGGCGGTCGTGCCCGGCGTGCGGCCGGCGGTTCACCACCCAGGAAACGGTCATCCTCATGGTGGCCAAGCGCAGCGGCGTGACCGAGCCGTTCAACCGGGACAAGATCATCCGGGGCGTCCGGCGGGCCTGCCAGGGCAGGCCGGTCAGCGAGGACCAGCTCGCGATCCTGGCCCAGCGGGTCGAGGACGCGATCAGGTGCCGCGGCAGCGGGGAGGTCCCCTCGCATGAGGTGGGCCTGGCCATCCTGGGACCGCTGCGTGACCTCGACGAGGTCGCTTACCTGCGATTCGCCTCGGTCTACCGGGGATTCGAGTCGCTCACGGATTTCGAGGACGAGATTGCCGCACTGCGTTCGGAACACGACCAGGCGCCGCGCGCGGACGACACCGGGCCGCGCCGGGACGACACCGGGCAGGGCGCGGGCACCCGAGCGGCGCGGGCAACACCGAGCCGCGCGCGGGCAACACCGAGCAGCGGGCCGCGGCCCGGTGAGCCGGGCCGCGCGGCGCATCAGACGTAGCCACACAACAGCAGCAGGACCACGGGGCCAGGCCAGGCTCGCGACGGGACGAGACCGATCCCTGAAGGGGGAAACGATGACCGAGACGACGGCTAGCGGGGCGGCACAGGGCGGGCAGGCGCAAGGCGGGCCAGCGCAGGGCGGGCTGGGAGCACGCCAGGGACTCACCATCGGCCGCATCAACACCCGCGAGGGCGTTCATCCCTATGACGAGATCACCTGGGAGCGCCGCGACGTCGTCATGACCAACTGGCGTGACGGATCGGTCAACTTCGAGCAGAAGGGCGTGGAGTTCCCCGACTTCTGGTCGGTCAACGCCACCAACATCGTCACCACCAAGTACTTCCGCGGCGCGGTGGGCTCGCCGCAACGCGAGTGGAGCCTGAAGCAACTCGTCGACCGGGTGGTCGGGACCTACACGGCGGCCGGGCGGGAGCACGGCTACTTCGCCACCGACGCCGACGCGGAGATCTTCTCCCGCGAGCTCACCTACGCGCTCATCCACCAGATCTTCAGCTTCAACTCACCGGTCTGGTTCAACGTCGGGACCTCGTCACCGCAGCAGGTGTCGGCCTGCCAGCCTTACGACGCGCTGGTCAGCACCCCGACCGGCGCGGTCTCGATCGGACGGCTTGTGACCGAGAGCGCCGTGGGCACCAAGGTGCACGACGCCCACGGCGTGACCCGGGTCATCGCGGTCAAGGCCAACGGCGTCAAGGAGGTGCTGCGGGTGCACACCGCCGACGGCCAGTCGCTCGACGTCACCCCGGATCACCTGGTCTGGCGCGCGACCGACCTGGTCGTCGGCGAGTTCACCGTGGCCGGCTTCCTGCGCGTGGGGGACCACCTGCTGCACGTGGCCCCGGACATGGGCGGCTCGGACCGGCAGCTGACCCAGGTCCGCAGGATCGAGCGGCTCGGCGAGATGGAGGTCTACGACATCCAGACCGAGAGCGGCGAGTACCTGTCCGGCAGCTCGGCCAGCCTGCGCGTGCACAACTGCTTCATCCTGGCCGTGGACGACACGATGGACTCGATCCTGGAGTGGTACCGGGAGGAAGGCCTGATCTTCAAGGGCGGCTCGGGCTCGGGGGTCAACCTGTCCCGGATCCGGTCGAGCAAGGAGCTGCTGTCCTCGGGCGGCACCGCCAGCGGCCCGGTCTCGTTCATGCGCGGCGCCGACGCCTCGGCGGGGACGATCAAGTCGGGCGGCGCCACCCGGCGCGCGGCCAAGATGGTGGTCCTCGACGTCGACCATCCCGACGTCGAGGAGTTCATCGTGACCAAGGCCCGTGAGGAGGAGAAGATCCGGGTTCTGCGCGACGCGGGCTTCGACATGGACCTCGGCGGCAAGGACATCGTCAGCGTCCAGTACCAGAACGCCAACAACTCGGTCCGGGTCAGCGACGAGTTCATGCGGGCCGTCGAGGCCAGCGACACGTTCGGCCTGGCCGCCCGGCGCACCGGCGAGGTCGTGCAGACCGTGGACGCGAAGACGCTGTTCCGGAAGATGGCTCAGGCGGCCTGGGAATGCGCCGACCCGGGCATCCAGTACGACAGCACGATCAACGACTGGCACACCTGCCCGGAATCCGGACGGATCACGGCTAGTAATCCGTGCTTCCCGGCGGACCAGCGCGTGGTCACCGACCGGGGACTGATCCGGATCGGCGACCTGGTGGCGCGCGCGGCCGTGGGGGAGCGGTTCGCCGTTTACACCAACGACGTCACCTCCGAGTCCGATCCGGCTGAGCGGGTCGTCGCGACCCCCCCGACGCGGTACATGGTCACCGGGACGAACGAGATCGTCGAGCTGCGCTTCTCCGATGGCTCGCGGCTGCGCTGCACTCCCGGGCACCGGGTATGGACCGCCAACCGAGGATGGGTGCACGCCGAGGACCTGACCGCCGACGATCGTGTCGTGCGGTCGCTGCAGCACGCCCCGAGGTCCTTCGCTTCCCCGCGGATCCCGGAGAACGCCGTCGCCGCCGCCCGGGCGGTGGCGTCGCGCAAGCCGATTGCCCTGCCGGAGAAGTGGAACGAGGAGTTCGGTCATTACCTCGGCTGGCTGGTCGGAGATGGATGCGTCACCGACTCGACCGTGGTCACCGTGTACGGCAGCGATGACGACCGGGCCGAGGCCATGCCGCTGCACCGGGAGCTGATCACCAGCATCACGGGATTCGAGGTCAAGCCGAGCGTTCAGGCGAACGGCACCCAGCAGCTCCGAGTCACCCGGCGTGCGTTCCAGGCCTTTGTCCGGGCCCTGGGCGTGTCGTCGGGCCGGGCACCGGACAAGCGCGTGCCCGATGCGATCTTCGAGGCACCGGAGGAGACCCTGATCGGGTTCCTCCAGGGCCTGTTCGACGCCGACGGCTGCGCCGTCAGCATGAAGAACGGAACCCGCTACGTCGGCCTCGGCAGCCGCTCCGAGGAGCTGCTGCTCGGCGTCCAGGAACTGCTCGGCTCGCTCGGGATCGCCAGCCAGATCTACCGCACCGGCATCAAGCAGGACAGCTTCAGCTACATCCGCAAGGACGGTTCCGTTGCCAGCTACGGCTCCGACGGGCCCAGCTTCGACTTGCGGATCACCGGGCGGTCGCTGCGGGAGTTCGGGGCGAGGATCGGGTTCAGCCTGGCCAGCAAGGAGCGGAAGCTCCTCAAGATCATTGCCTCGACCACCTACTACCACACCGACGAGACCGTGCACCTCGTCTCGAGAGAGTCCCGAGGGTTCGAGACCACGTACAACCTCACCGAGCCGCGCAATCACTCCTACGTCGTCGGCGGGGTTGTCGTCGCCAACTGCTCGGAGTATGTCCACCTCGATAACTCGTCGTGCAACCTGGCCAGCATCAACCTGCTCAAGTTCCTGCGCGATGACGACACGTTCGACGTCGAGCGGTTCGAGAAGATCACCGAGCTGATCATCACGGCGATGGACATCTCGATCTGCTTCGCCGACTTCCCGACCGAGAAGATCACGGCCATCACCCGGGCCTACCGGCAGCTGGGCATCGGCTACGCCAATCTCGGCGCGCTGTTGATGGCCACCGGGCACGCCTACGACTCCGAGGGCGGCCGGGCCATCGCCGCCGCGATCACCTCGCTGATGACGGGCACCGCCTACCGGCGTTCCGCCGAGCTGGCCGCGGTCGTGGGCCCGTACGACGGCTACGCCCGCAACGCGACCGCGCACAAGCGGGTGATGCGCAAGCACGCCGAGGCGAACGCCGAGATCAAGACGCTGGGGGGCATTGAGGAGACCGTACTCGCCGCCGCCAACCAGGCCTGGGGGCAATGCCTCGAAATAGGGGAGAAGAACGGTTACCGGAACGCCCAGGCCAGCCTGCTGGCGCCGACCGGCTGCCTGACGGGTGAGGCTCTCGTCACGACCGACCGCGGGCTCGCGCGTCTGTCAGAGCTGGGAGACGCCTACGGTGATCGCTGGCAGGATCTTGAGCTGGCGGTATCCACCGACGATGGCCCACGCCCGGCCACGAGATTCTTCGTCAACGGCGAGGAGCCGACCCGCCGCATCCTAACCGAGGGCGGCTATCAGATCCAGGGAACACTGGCCCACCGGGTCAAGGTGGTAAACCCGGGCTCGGGCGCCTGGGAATGGAAGCGCCTCGCTGACGTCGCCGCCGGTGACGTGGTTCCGGTACAGCTTGGCCGCCTGGTTGGCGAGGCGCGGCGGGTTTCGCTTCCGATTCTCGACCAGGCGTACTACACCGATGACCGTCACGTGCGCGTGCCCGATGTGGTGACCACCGAACTGGCTGAGCTCGTCGGCTATTTCATGGGCGATGGCAGCCTGCATGCCAAGGGAATCCGCTTCTGCGTAGCCGACACCGATCTCGATGTCCTGGCCCGTCTCGAGGTGCTCGCCAAGGGACTGTTCGGCCTGGAGCCAGTCGTGAGCCAGCAATCCGGCTACCAGGAGGTGACTCTCCAGTCCGTGCGCCTGGCCCGCTGGTGGCAGGCGGCAGGTTTCGCCAAGAGCCTCCCCGAGGAGGGGCACACCGGCAAGGGCTGGGTTCCCAGGATCCCCTCGGCGATTCTGGAAGCCAACGCGGCCACCGTTTATGCCGCGTTCCTGCGCGGGCTCTTCGAGGCCGACGGAACAGTCCTGGATGGGGTGCCGAGCGTGTCCACGGCGAGCGAGTCGTTCGCTGCGGAAGTGCGAATGGCGCTGCTGGCGCTCGGCCTGGCGACGACGACCAGGCAGACGACCAGCGGCTGGGGCGGCCCCATTCTCCAGGTGCGGCTGCGTAACGTTGATCATGCGCTGAACTTCGCCGAGCTGGTCGGCTTCATCGGCGAGCGCAAGTCTCAGCAGCTGGTCTTCCTCGAGCCAGACTCGTCGGCCAAGAAGGACTACGTCTACCTGCCCCGGCAGGCCTGGAATGAGCTGGCACCGGTCGGGCACCCGTTGCACGGCACGATCACTCAGTCGGTCTACAAGTACCACGGCGTTCCCCGGATGCTGGCTCGCCGCCTTTTCCAGGAGAGGCGAGACCAGCGGCTAGAGCACGCGCTGGGCTACCTCTTCGAGCGAGTGGCGAGCAATGAGGACGGCGGGATCCAGCCGACCTACGACCTGTCCGTACCAGACAACGTGACCTACGTGGCCAACGGCATGGTGAGTCACAACACCATCGGGCTCATGATGGACTGCGACACCACCGGGGTCGAGCCGGACCTGGCCTTGGTCAAGTTCAAGAAGCTGGTCGGCGGCGGGTCCATGCAGATCGTCAACCAGACGGTGCCGCGGGCGCTGAAGAACCTCGGCTACCAGCCCGAGCAGGCCGAGGCGATCATCGAGTTCATCTCCGAGCACGGGCACGTGGTCGGCGCGCCCGGGCTGCGGCCCGAGCACTACGAGGTGTTCGACTGCGCGATGGGGGAGCGCGCGATCGGCCCGATGGGCCACGTCCGGATGATGGCCGCCGTCCAGCCCGCGCTCTCCGGCGCCATTTCGAAAACTGTTAATCTTCCAGAAAGCGCCACAATAGAGGACATCGAGCAGATCTACTTCGAGGGCTGGAAGCTCGGCCTGAAGGCGCTGGCGATCTACCGCGACAACTGCAAGGTGGGCCAGCCGCTGTCGGTGGCCAAGAAGAAGCCGGCCGAGGCCGAGGCCACGGTGGCCGAGGCGGCCCCGCACGAGATCAGGCCGGTGCGGCGGCGCCTGCCCAAGCAGCGGACGGCCACGGTGACCCGGTTCTCGGTGGCCGGCGCGGAAGGCTACATGACCGCGTCCAGCTACCCGGGCGACGGGATCGGCGAGGTCTTCCTCAAGCTCGGCAAGCAGGGCTCGACCCTGGCCGGGGTGATGGACGCGTTCTCGATCGCGATATCGGTCGGCCTGCAGTACGGCATCCCGCTGGAGTCGTACGTGGCCAAGTTCACCAACATGCGGTTCGACCCGGCCGGGATCACCGACGACCCCGACATCCGGATGGCCAGCTCGGTGATGGACTACATCTTCCGTCGCCTGGCTCTCGACCACCTGTCCTACGACGAGCGGTCCGAGCTGGGCATCCTGTCGGTCGCCGAGCGCACGGCCGCGCTGGCGGGCGGGGACCCGGCGGCCGCGGCGGACGAGGTGGACCCGGACGAGCTCGCCCAGTCCGTCCCGGTCGAACCGCAACCAGAAGCCCACGACCCGGCACGCACCGCCACTCCCGCATCGCCGTCCGCGCCGCATAGCTCCACCGAGCTCGTGGAAACCCAGCAGGGGCGCAGTGCCGACGCGCCGCTCTGCCTGAACTGCGGCACCAAGATGCGGCCGGCGGGCAGCTGCTACGTGTGCGAGGGCTGCGGCTCCACCAGCGGCTGCAGCTAGTCAGGCGTCCCGAAAAGACTGGGACCGATGTGCCCGCGCCGCGGCCGGTCAGCGCCCGGCTGCGGGCGGCTTCTGGGCCAGGAATGCGCGCACCAGGGCGTTGAAGACGAAGTAGTTGGGGATCTGGCTCACCTGCGCCTTCTTCCACGCCAGCCACTTGCCTGCCTTCTTCACCGACACGATGCCCTGCCGGGTGCTGACCTCCTCGATCTCGCTCCACGGCAGGCACTGGTCCCCGGCCACGAGGCCGCCGGGGCACACCGTCAGCGGCCCGAACGAGACGGCCTGCCCGGCGTTCAGGCGGTCGATGGCCCCGGGCAGCTGGGCCCGGGTCACCCCGGTCTCCAGCAGCCGGCCGAGCTGCTCGATCGTCACCAGCGTGGTGGCCTGCGGGGCGGGCGCCAGCCGCACCGCCCCGCTCTCCCGGGCGCGGCGGTTCGGGAGCGAGCCGCGGAAGGTCCGGGACCGGCCGTCGGCCAGCCGCAGCGTGTAGCGGTAATCGGTGTAGATCGCGGCCGCGTTGCTGGAGTGGCGGGTGATGGCCTGCCAGACATGCGTGACCTCGCCCCAGCCCGCGCTGACCTGCTCGTCCCCGTCGACCCAGCGGACGCCCCCGGGGTACACGAAGAACCGCAGCGACCGGCCTTCGGCGAGGTCCCGGCGCCGTCTGGTCCCCATGAAAAGCTTCGCGAGTCCCTTCCATTCGGGAACCCACGCGAACTCAGGCAGCTCACCCGAGTCTGGCCCGCTCACGTTTCATTAGTTTAATGGGCATCACGGTAGTTTTCGGGCGGGCTGTTCGAAGGGGCGGTCCGTGGCGCGAAGCGGCTTCGGTCCGCTACCGGAGCGGGCCGAGCGCGGCCCAGTCGAGCACCGGCGCGGCCAGGTCACTGATCGACGCGAGCAGGCCCAGCCGGGCCGCGCGCTG
This sequence comes from uncultured Actinomycetota bacterium, assembly GCA_963749145.1. Lineage (GTDB taxonomy): Bacteria > Actinomycetota > Actinomycetes > Streptosporangiales > Streptosporangiaceae > JASHPR01. The sequence goes on from CAVVLN010000002.1 coordinate 722,941, forward strand.
GCGCGGGTCGTCGCTCATCACCAGGATCTCGTCAAAGAACACGTTCACCGGCCCGGTGAGCGGGCGGGCCTTCTCGGCGAACTCGGCCAGGCCGGGCCGCCCCGGCCCCAGCGCGGCCCGGACCTGGCTGAGCGCCCGGTGCAGCGCCACCTCGGCCGGCTCGGTGAGCTGCTCCGGCTCACAGCCGGGCGCGGTGCCGGCGGGCACGATCCGGCGGACGCGCTGCAGGGCCGAGGCGAGCTCGGCGAACTCCGGGCGGGCGGCCAGCTTGGCCAGCTCGGTCAGGGTCTGCTCGGCCAGCGCCGGGGCGTCGGCCAGCGGCAGCACGGCGGCGACGTGCCGGTGGTCGGCCCCGGCGTCCAGCAGTTGCTGCTCGAACCGGCGGATGACGAACTCCCGGGCCTCGGCGAGCGCGGGCCCGGGAACGTCGACGCCCTGCCCGCGCAGCTGGGCCGCGGCCGCCGCCAGCCCGGCGGTGAGCGTCACCGGCGCCAGGGCCGGCCAGGCGCGCAGGATGGCGGTCGCGCCCAGGGCGGCGCGGCGCAGCCCGAACGGATCGGAACTCCCGGTCGGGCTCGCGCCCACGGCGAACAGCCCGGCCAGCAGGTCCAGCCGGTCGGCCAGGGCCAGGATGGCGCCGGGCCGGGTCTGCGGCAGCGCGCCGCCGGCCGACCGGGGCAGCTCGATGTCGGCCAGGGCCTGCGCGACCGCGGCCGGCTCGCCGCTGCGCAGGGCATACTCCCTGGCCATGACGCCGGCCAGGCTGGTCAGCTCGATCACCATCTGCGAGGCGAGGTCGAACTTGGCCAGCGGCGCGGCGCGGTCGAGGGTCCGCTGCTCGTCCTCGTCCAGCGCGACCAGCGGCGCGGCGGCGCCGCCGGGCAGCGCCAGGGCCCGCGCGGCGCCGGCGACGCGGTCAGCCCGGTCGGCCATCGAGCCGAGCCGCTGCTCGAAGGCGAGCTGGCCCAGCCGACGCCGGAGCGTCTGCGGGGGAGTCTGCAGGTCGGCCCGCCAGAAGAACGCCGCGTCCTCATACCGCGCGCGCAGGACCGCCTCGTTTCCGGCCCTGACCACCTCGTGATCGCACGGTCCGTTCGCGACCGCGACGAAGCTCGGCAGCAGCGCCCCGGACGGGCCGCGCACCGGCAGGTAGCGCTGGTGCTTGCGCATGACCGTGGTGAGAACCTCGCCCGGCAGCTCGAGGTAGCGCTCGGCGAAACCGCCGAGGACCGGATCCGGCTGCTCGACCAGGTTGGCCACCTCATCGATCAGGGCTGCCTCCTCGGCGGCGTCGACGGTGCCGCCGACATCGGCGGCGAGCCGCCGGGCCCCGGCGATGATCTGCTCCCGGCGCGCCGCCGGGTCGATGATCACGCCGTGCGCGGCCAGCACGCCCTGGTACCCGTCGGCCTGGCCGACCTCGACGACCGGGACGGCGGCGGTGCGGTGCACCCGGGTGCGGGGCGCGCTGGCCAGCGACGACACCGCGACCGGGACCTCGGTGTCGCCGAGCAGGGCGAGCAGCCAGCGGATCGGCCGGACGTACGACAGCTCCGGGTCGCGCCAGCGCATGTTCGTCTCGGCCCGCAGCCCGGCCACCGTCTGCGCGAAGACCGCGCTGAGGACCTCGACCGCGCCGCGCCCGGGATCGGCGGCGACCGCGGCGACGTACTCCACCCCGTCGGCGCTGACCCGGCCCAGCGCGGTCACCTCCACGCCCTGGGCCCGGGCGAAGCCCTGCGCGGCGCGGGTCGGCTGGCCCTCGGCGTCGAACGCCGCGCTCACCCGCGGCCCGCGGACCGTGCGCCGCGCGGCGGGCTCGCGCGGGGCCACGTGGTCGATCAGCGCCACGATCCGGCGGGGCGTGGCGTAGGCCCGGATCGGGCCGCGGGCCAGCCGGGTGCCGTCGAGATGGCCGGCCAGGGCGGTGCGCAGCGCCTCCGCCGCCCGGGGCACCTCGGCCGCGGGCAGTTCCTCGGTGCCGATCTCCAGCAGCGCCGTCCGGGCCTCGCCCACCTCGGCGAACGCCCCGGGCGCCGCGGCCGGCGCCGGCGGCGCCACGACGCCGAGCGGGTGCCCGAGCTCGGCGCGGCGCTCGGCCCACAGCCGGGCGGTGTCCCGGGCCAGCGCGCGCATCCGGCCGAACGCGGTGGCCCGCTCGGTCGTGGACACCGCGCCCCGGGAGTCCAGCACGTTGAATGCGTGCGAGCACTTGAGCACGTAGTAATGGGCCGGAACGGACAGCCTCGCGTCGATCATCCGCCGGGCCTCGGCCGCGTACTCCTCGAACAGCTGCCGCATGGTGTCCACGTCGGCGTCGTCGAGGTAGTAGCGGCTCATCTCGTACTCGGCCTGGCCGAACACCTCGCCGTAGGAGATGCCCGGGGCGTACGTGATCGCGGAGAAGTGGCTGACCTGCTGCAGCGCCATCATGATGCGCTCGATCCCGTAGGTGATCTCCACCGACACGGGGTCCAGGACCAGGCCGCCCGCCTGCTGGAAGTAGGTGAACTGGGTGATCTCCAGGCCGTCCAGCCAGACCTCCCAGCCCAGGCCCCACGCGCCCAGGGCCGGGGACGCCCAGTTGTCCTCGACGAACCGGACGTCGTGGGCGCGCAGGTCGATGCCGAGGGCCTCCAGGCTGCCCAGGTAGAGCTCCTGCGGGTCGCCGGGGTCGGGCTTGAGCACGACCTGGAACTGGGTGTGCGTCTGCAGCCGGTTCGGGTTCTCCCCGTAGCGCGAGTCGTCGGGACGGACGCTCGGCTCCGGGTAGGCGACCCGCCACGGCTCGGGGCCGAGCACCCGCAGCACGGTCGCCGGGTTCATCGTCCCGGCGCCGACCTCGGTGTTGAAGGGCTGGGCCACCAGGCAGCCCCGGTCGGCCCAGTACCTGGTCAACGCGAGCAGCGCGTCCTGCATCGTCAGCAACGGAGAAACCCCTTAGCGTCCAGGGAGGTAGGCCGCGGGCTTGACCCGGCGGCCGGCGGTCCAGACCCCGGTCACGTGTCCGGGGTCGGCGATCACCGAGATGTCGGCGAGCGGGTCGGCGTCCAGGGTGATCACGTCGGCGTCGTAACGCCGTCGCGCACCGGGTCGCCACGGCCCGGAATGAGCAGGTCGGCCGTGATCCGCTGCATCGGTCCTCCGTCCGGGCCCCGGCCGGGCCCGCGGCCCGGGCCGGCCATTCCTGGGCAATGGTGCCACGACGGTGAGGGCGACATGACGGCGGCGCGGCCGGCCCGATCGGCCGTCAATTTTCTCTGAGCTATCCGAATGTGCGCTGTCGTATGCCGTTGGTAATGCGCTATACAGGTCTGGAGTGCGAGGGAGCAGTATGCGGACGGACGAGGGATTTCTGTCCTTGCGCGGTCGGCGGGTCGTGCAAGGCGGGGTCTCCCGCATTCACCGGGCATTCTCAGCTGCCCCACTACTTCTCAAGATCCTCATGCTTGTCGCCCTGGTCTTCGTTTTCCCGACGGCCCTGGTGATCCTGATCCCCGTGGCCCTGCTGGCCGGGCTGGTCTACGCGCCGTTCGCGGTGTCGGCCGCGCACCGCGGCGTGCTGGCGTCGCTGGCCGTGGCCGTGTGGGGCCTGGTGCTCGTCTCCGGGCTGTCCGGCGGGTACAAGCCCTGGCTGGCCGCGCTGCTCGTGCTGCCGTTCGTCGTGGCCGCGGCCGCGCACCAGGGCACGCTCGGCGGCTGGTTCGTGCCGTGCCGCACCGTGGCCTGGACGCTCGGCTGGGCCCTGCCGGTCGGCATCCTCACCTGGCGGCTGGCCAAGAGCCAGCCGTTCGCCGGCCCGGTCGTCGCCTGGGTGATCGCGGGCGCCGTGCTCGGCTGGCGGCTGGCCAAGTCCTGGCAGGAGGACCGCGAGTACGGCCGCCAGCAGGCCCGCGGCGCGCTGGCGGCGCCCTACGGCTGGCCCCCGCCCCGCGACGCCGGGTCCGGGGCCGCGCCGGGAACCCGCACGGCCGGGCCCGCCGGCCCGCGCCCGCGCGGCGGCGGCCGGGCCGCGGCCGCCGAGCTGATCCGGGCCCAGCCCGACGCTCCCGTGCCCCCGCCCGGCGCCGACGGTCACGACCGCTCGGGCGCGCCGCCGGAGATCACGGTGGACGAGGCCATGGCCGAGCTGGACAACATGATCGGCCTGACCGCGGTCAAGGACCAGATCAGGTCGATCGCCGCGTCGATCGAGGCGGCGCGCAGGCGCGCGGTGGCCGGGTACGCGACCGACAAGCCCATGCAGCACATGGTGTTCCTCGGGCCGCCGGGCACCGGCAAGACGGCGGTGGCCCGCATCGTGGCCAGGATCTTCTACGCGTTCGGGCTGCTGGACACGCCCGCGGTGGTCGAGGCGCACCGGGCCGACCTGGTCGGCGAGTACCTGGGCGCCACCGCGATCAAGACCAACGACCTGATCGACTCGGCCCTGGGCGGGGTGCTGTTCATCGACGAGGCCTACAGCCTGGTGAACGACGGGGACGGGCAGGGCGACCGGTTCGGCGCCGAGGCCGTCCAGGCGCTGCTCACGCGGGCCGAGGACGACCGCGACAACCTGATCATCATCCTGGCCGGGTACGAGCGGCAGATGGAGAACTTCCTGGCCAGCAACCCCGGGCTGACGTCGCGGTTCGCGGTCCGGGTGAAGTTCCCCGGCTACACCTCGGCCGAGCTGCTGTCCCTGGCCGACCTGGCCATCGAGCGACGGGGTGAGCTGCTCGACCCCGACGCCCGGCCGGTGCTGTGGCGGCTGTTCGAGGACGTGGGCCGGCGCCGGATCGCCGACGAGCTCGGCAACGGGCGGTTCGTGCGCAGCCTGCTGGAGAAGGCCGGTCAGGCCCGGGACGTCCGGGTGATGAGCGCCGCGGCCGAGCCGACGCCGGCCGACCTGGTGACCCTGCGCGGCGGCGACCTCGAGCAGGCCTTCGCCGAGCTGACCACCCGGTTCCGCGGCTACGGCGAGACGCCGACGCTGGAGAGCGCGCTGGCCGAGCTGGACGCGCTGATCGGCCTGGAGCCGGTCAAGCGCCAGGTGCACGAGATAGCCGCGCAGCTGAAGGTGGCCCGGCTGCGCGACGCGCACGGGCTGGCCAGCGCGCCGCCGGCCCGGCACTTCGTGTTCACCGGCCCGCCGGGCACCGGCAAGACCACCGTGGCCAGGATCCTGGGCCGGATCTTCGCCGCGCTCGGGCTGCTGGTGCGGCCGAGCGTGGTCGAGGCGCACCGCGCCGACCTGGTCGGCGAGCACCTGGGCTCGACCGCGATCAAGACCAACAAGCTGATCGACTCGGCGCTGGGCGGGGTGCTGTTCATCGACGAGGCCTACGCGCTGTACAACGAGGGCTACTCGGGGGGCGACGCGTTCGGCTCCGAGGCGGTCGCCGCGCTGCTCAAGCGGGCCGAGGACGACCGGGACCGGCTGGTGATCGTGCTGGCCGGCTACACCGCGGACATGGACCGGTTCCTGCGCAGCAACCCGGGCCTGGCGTCCCGGTTCGGCGTGCGGATCTCGTTCCCCAGCTACTCGCCGCCGGAGCTGACCAGCATCGCCGAGGTGATCGCGCAGCACGCCGGGGACAGCTTCGACCCCGACGCCGGGCCGGTGCTGGACCAGATCTTCGGCGACGCCTGTGAGCACCATAAGATCGACGAGCTCGGCAACGGCCGGTTCGCGCGCTCGCTGTTCGAGCGCGCCTGCGCGGTGCGGGACCTGCGGGTCGCCCAGCTCGGCGAGTTCGCCAGCCCGGCCGACCTCACCACGGTCGCGGCCGCCGACCTGCTCTCCGCCTACCGCGAGATCGGCCCCGGGTAGGCCGGGCCGGGCAGCGGCCGGGCGCCGGCGTGCCCGACAATGGATCGTGGGCAGCGGCTGGGAGTTCTGGATCGACCGTGGCGGCACGTTCACTGACGTGGTCGCGCGCCGGCCGGATGGCACGATCGCCGTCCACAAGCTGCTGTCCGAGGATCCGGGCCGGTACGGCGATCCCGCCGTCGCGGGCATCCGGCATATGCTCGCCCTGGCGGAAGGAACTCCCATTCCGGCCGGGCTGGTCTCCGTGGTCCGCCTCGGCACCACGGTCGCGACCAATGCGCTCCTCGAACGCAAGGGCGAGCCCACCGTCCTGGTCATCACCCGCGGGTTCGCGGACGCGCTGCGGATCGCCTACCAGGACCGGCCCCGGATCTTCGACCGGCAGATCGTCCGCCCGGAGATGGTGTACTCGCGGGTGATCGAGGCTACCGAGCGGATCGGGGCCCGCGGCGAGGTCATCACCGCCCTGGACGAGGACGGCGTGGCGGGCGACCTGCGGGCCGCCTACGACGAGGGCTTCCGGTCGGTGGCGGTGGTATGCATGCACGGCTACCGGTACCCGGCGCACGAGGCCCGGATCGGCGAGATCGCCCGGCGGGCCGGGTTCGCGCAGGTGTCACTGTCGCATGCGACCAGCCAGCTGATGAAGCTGGTGTCCCGCGGCGACACCACGCTGGTGGACGCCTACCTTTCCCCCATCCTCGCCCGCTACGTGGATCTGGTCGCCAGCGAGCTGGGCGGGATCCGGTTGCAGTTCATGCAGTCCAGCGGCGGCCTCACCGACGCCCGCTTGTTCCGGGGCAAGGACTCCATCCTGTCCGGGCCCGCCGGCGGCATCGTCGGCATGGCCCGCACCGCGCAGGCAGCGGGCTTTGGCCAGGTGATCGGGTTCGACATGGGCGGCACCTCGACCGACGTGTCTCATTACGCCGGCGAGTTCGAGCGGCAGTACGAGACGCAGATCGCCGGGGTGCGGATGCGGGCGCCGATGCTCAGCATCCACACGGTTGCCGCGGGCGGCGGGTCGATCCTGCACTTTGACGGCAGCCGGTACCGGGTCGGCCCGGACTCGGCCGGGGCCGACCCCGGCCCGGCGGCCTACCGGCGCGGGGGACCGCTCACGGTCACCGACGCCAACATCATGCTCGGCCGGATCCAGCCAGCGCACTTCCCGAGCGTGTTCGGCGAGGGCGGCGACCAGCCGCTGGATGCCGGGATCGTGCGGGAACGGTTCGCCGCGCTGGCGCGGCGGATCGGGGAAGCGACCGCCGGCCGCTCGCTCTCGCGGGCATCCGGCGGCCCGGCCGCCCGGTCCAGCCGCTCCCCCTCACCCGAGCAGGTCGCCGCCGGCTTCCTGGAGATCGCGGTGGCGAACATGGCGAACGCGATCAAGAAGATATCGGTGCAGCGCGGCTATGACGTGACCCAGTACGTGCTGGCGACCTTCGGCGGGGCGGGTGGCCAGCACGCCTGCGCGGTGGCCGACGCGCTCGGCATCACCCGGGTGCTCATCCACCCGCTGGCCGGCGTGTTGTCCGCGTACGGAATGGGGCTGGCGGACGTGACCGCGATGCGCGAGACCGCGGTCGAGGCACCGCTCGCCGCCGGGCTGCTCCCGGAGCTGGACCGGGTGGTCGGCCGCCTGGAAGCCGACGCGCTCGCCGAGCTGGCCCGGCAGGGAATCGGGCCCGGCCGGGCCCGGTCGGCGCGGCGGGCCCACCTGCGTTACGACGGCACCGACACCGCGCTGCCGGTCCCGCTCGGCGGCGTGGCCGAGATGGTCGCCCGTTTCGAGCAGGCATACCGGCAGCACTTCTCCTTCCTGATGCGCGGCAAGGCGATCCTCGTGGAGGCGGTGTCGGTCGAGCTAGTCGCCGCGTCCGCGGCGCTGGCCGGGCCGCCACCGGACGGCGGAATGCCGCGGGCCCGGCCACCCGGGCTTGGGCCGGCGGGCGGAGCGGGAGCCACGGCGGCGATGCATGTGGCCGGCGCGCTGGCGGACGTTCCGCTCGTCCGACGGCGGGACCTGCGGCCCGGCCAGCGGGTGGACGGGCCAGCGCTGATCGTGGAGGACTTCACGACCACGGTGGCCGAACCGGGCTGGCGGGCGGAACTGACCGGGCGCGGCGACCTGCTGCTCACCCGCGTGGCGGCACGATCGGAGCGGCGCCTGGCCGGGACCGCCGTCGATCCGGTCATGCTGGAGATCTTCAACAACCTGTTCATGTCGGTCGCCGAGCAGATGGGGGTACGGCTGCGCAGTACCGCGCACTCGGTCAACATCAAGGAGCGGCTGGACTTCTCCTGTGCCCTCTTCGACGCCGACGGGGGCCTGATCGCGAACGCCCCGCACATTCCGGTGCACCTGGGCTCGATGGGGGAGAGCATCAGGATCGTCGTGCGGCGTAATGCCGGGCGGATGCGGCCCGGTGACGTCTACGTGCTCAACGATCCCTACCACGGCGGGACGCATCTTCCGGACATCACCGTGGTCACACCCGTGTTCGACGGCGCCTGCCGCGAGATTCTCTTCTACGTGGCATCCCGCGGCCACCATGCGGAGGTCGGGGGCATCACGCCCGGCTCGATGCCCGCGTTCAGCACCCGGGTCGAGGAAGAAGGGGTGCTCATCGATAACTGGCTGCTGGTGCGGGGCGGGGTGCTGCGGGAAGCGCAGACACTGGACCTGCTCCGCTCCGCGCCCTACCCGTCTCGCAACCCGGAGGTGAACCTGGCCGACCTGCGGGCGCAGATCGCCGCCAGCGAGAAGGGGGTGCAGGAACTCCGCCGGATGATCGCGCACTTCGGGCTGGACGTGGTGCGGGCCTACATGGGGCACGTCCAGGACAACGCCGAGGAGGCCGTGCGCCGCGTCATCACCGCGCTGAGCGACGGCGAGTACGCCCACCCGCTCGACAACGGAGCGGTCATCAAGGTTGCGGTCCGGGTGGACCGCGCGGCCCGCACGGCGGAGGTCGACTTCACCGGAACCTCGCCGCAGCTGCCGGGCAACTTCAACGCGCCGTCGTCGGTGGCCATGGCGGCGGTGCTGTATGTTTTCCGCACCCTGGTGGCCGATGACATCCCGCTCAACTCCGGCTGCCTCAAGCCGGTCCGCGTGATCATCCCACCGGGATGCATGCTGGCGCCCGAGTATCCCGCGGCGGTGGCGGCCGGGAACGTGGAGACCTCGCAGGCGATCACCGGGGCCCTCTACGCGGCGCTGGGCGTGATGGCGGAGGGCTCGGGCACGATGAACAACGTCACCATCGGCAACGAGCGCTACCAGTACTACGAGACGGTAGCCAGCGGATCCGGCGCCGGGCCCGGCTTCGCCGGCACCGATGTGGTGCAGACCCACATGACCAACTCCCGGCTCACCGACCCCGAGGTGCTGGAATGGCGTTACCCGGTCCGGCTGGAGCGGTACGCGATCCGCCGCGGCAGCGGCGGGGCGGGGCGCTGGCCCGGCGGCGACGGCGGCCGCCGCGAACTCCGGTTCCTGGAGCCGATGACCGTCACCACGCTGAGCAGCCACCGCCGCGTCCCGCCTTACGGGATGGCAGGCGGGAAACCGGGCGCGCTCGGGCGGCACTGGGTCGAGCATGCCGACGGCTCGGTCACCCCGATGGGCGGATGCGACTGCGTGGCGGTGGCCACCGGAGACCTGTTCGTGATCGAGACGCCGGGCGGCGGCGGATACGGGTCACCGCCGGCCTAAGGGTGGTCACCCGCTGGCCGCTCAGCTCGTCACTCAGATGATCCCGCAGGTGGCGCCCCGGGCTCCTCCAGGGGCAGGTCATCGAGCGCGGCGGCGATGTCCTTCTCGCTGCGCCCGGCCGACCTGATCGTGTCCATCAGCGTGTGCAGCACCGTGTGCCGGTCCTCGCCCAGATCCAGCAGGCGCTGCGCCGCCTCCCACAGTTCCGGCGGGTCGCCGCGCCAGAGCCGGTCGGCCAGCGCCAGGTGCCGGTCGATGTGCTCGTCGCCCGCGGCCCGCCCGGCCGGGCTGTCGTGGTCGGCGGCGAGCAGGAGCCGGCGGTCCGCGGGCCGGGCCGGGTCCAGCGCGCCCAGGTCGGTGCCCCGGTAGCTGCCCTGCAGCACCCCGAACGCGAAGACCCGGCGGGGCAGCGCCTCCAGGTCGGAATCGGGCAGCAGCCGGGCCACGAGCCTCGGTTCCAGGCCGAACGAGGCGGGATCGTGGTAGACGCGGGTGAACGTGCCCATCGAGTCGAACACCGCGTCCAGGGTCGCGCCGATCGCCTCGGCGCCCCGGCCCTCCCGGGCCCCGGCCCAGCGCACCCAGGCGGCGAGCACGTGCGGCATCGCGTGCTGCTCGGCGGGCGAGAGCATGACCTTGCGCGGCAGCCAGTCCAGCAGGAATGTCTCGGCCTTGGCCGGGCTCATCCGCAGCGGGCGGCCGAAGTCCTGGTCGCAGCCGTACTCGACAATGTGGTCGGCGCAGCGGCTGGCCGCCTCGCGGTCGGAGAGGTCCTCGGCCTCGTCGGAGGCGAGGAACTCGGCCACCAGCATCGCCCGGCGGTCCTTGCGCCAGGTGGTCTGGCGCCGGACGGCCGCCGCGCTGGCCGGCAGCGGCGGGCTCCCGGCTTCGCCCGCGGCCGCCAGTCGGCCCGCCGGCTGGGTCGGCGGCAGCGTGCGCACCCGGGCCCGGATGAACGCGTGATAGGACGGGAACGAACTGCTGACCGGCGGGTCGGCCAGCCGCTCGCTGACCGCGAGCGCCGACTCGAGCAGCCGGCGCGCGTGCGGCGGCTCGACCTGGGTGAACGAGGACGCCGACTGGCTGCAGTAGTCGAGCAGCTTGGCCACCTGGGAGGTGACCCACCCGTCGCGGGCCAGGCCGCCCGCGTTGTAGTCGACGATGACCACCAGCGCGTGCTGCTCCTGGCCGGCGTAGCTGAACACGCAGACGACCTCGTCGCGGTCGCCGTAGGCGTCGGAGTTCAGGTAGCACTCGGCCGCCACCACCGCGCCCACGTGCTCGGCCCAGCCCGGCCGGGCCACGCCCCGCTCCATGAGCGCCAGCGCCGCCTGCTCGGCCCGGGCCGCCTGGCGCGGCGTGCCCAGGCAGGCGATGCCGGATAGCAGGGCCAGCGCGGCCGGGCTGCCCTGCTCGGCCGCGTAGGCGATCAGGCCCTCGCCGACGATCTCCTCCACATCGGCGCGGCGCCGGCGCGGATGGCGGGTTCCCGGGCTCAGCGTGCGCTGCCCCCACCAGGTGCCGAGCAGCTCGCTGACCATCAGCTCGGCGTCCAGCGGGCTGCGCACGGCGAGCAGTTCCCGGGCGGCCCGCAGCATCTCGGCGAACAGCGCGTTCGGCGGTGACGCCGAGGAAGGCCCGGCCGGCCGCAGCTTCGGCGGGCCAGAGCGACCATGATGACCCGGCCGGCCGGGAGGTTCTGCGCGTCGGCTCGGCGGATTCACGACGCTAGCTTTCCAGATGCACGCCGCCCGATGCCATGCCCCCGCCCGGCGTGCCGCCCGTTTCTGCCCGTGTCGTCGCCTCCTTCGCCCGCATCCGCACCTCCGCCGAAATCGCCGATACCGCCCATAGCCGAGTACTCTCCCTCACACTGGCAGACTCCGCCCATACGGTCAGCCGGGTGGACGATGAGGCGCAGCTCCATCTATCGTGCCATGGAGCACGGGGTCCGGTAGCGCCGTACGACCCGACGCGACGCCCGCGCGCCGTCGGCGCGGGCCGGTGCCGAGGTCATCCCGGGTCGTCACCAGGCCTTTCGTCAGAGGGCGGCCAGGGGACCAGGGGTAGTCCGAATTAGCGGCAATAGTCACGCAATAATCCAGCATTGAGGACGTACTTGCTCATCGGGGGGCGCGAGCGGAGCCCGGTCCGGCCTTTGTCCGGGTATCGGCCGGCGGCACGCGCGGCCGGCTCTCATCGCCGAGTTGTCGCCGGTAGCACTCTTGTGCGCGCAGTTGCCGCTAGCCTTCTTGTGTCCGCAGTGAGCAGGAAGGAACCGTTCATGGCACGCGCTCGCACGGGTATGGGGGGTCCCCGGTGAGCACAGGCACCTCCGTACCCAAGCCCCGCGTGTCCGGGATGGACGTGTCGGATTCGGCGCTGCTGGCCACGCTGCTGAGCGAGGCGCCGATCGGTTTCGCCTTTGTCGGCGCCGACCTCAGGTTCCGCCGGGTGAACCAGGCCCTGGCCCGCCTGCACGGCATCGGCCAGGACGAGTACATCGGCCGCCTGCCCTCGCAGGTCTGGCCGGAGGATCTCGGCGTGCGCGCGGAAACCGCCGTGCGCCGCGTGCTGTCGGCCGACGAGGCCGTGATCGAGGCCGACCAGGCCGTCGGGGCGGGCGAGGAGGTTCGCCACTGGTCGTTCTCGTGGTTCCCCTCTCACGACCCGGAGGGGGAGATCACCGGGGTGGTCCTGATCGCCACCGACATCACCGAGCGCAAGCAATCCGAGGAGGCGCTGCGCCGTAGCGAGGAGCGCTATCGCTCGCTGGTGCAGGCCGGGGCGCAGGTCGTTTGGGTGACCACGCCGACGGGCAAGATTGCCGAGGATTCACCGGAGTGGCGCTGGATCACCGGCCAGACGGTCGATGAGTACCTGGGCAGCGGGTGGCTGGACGCGATTCATCCGGAGGATCGCGAGCGCGTTGAGCGCGAATGGCTGGACTGCGTCGATACCGGGAAGGTGTTCGACAGCCGGTACCGGGTCCGGACCAAGTCGGGTTCCTACCGGCACTATGACGTGCGGGCCGTCCCGATCGAGCGGGACGGGAAGATCATCGAGTGGGTGGGGGCAAGCACCGACGTCACCGGTCAGCGTGAGGCGGAGGAGATGCGGGGCCGCCTCACCGAGCAGCTCTCGGCCGCGGCGCTGCGCACGGTGCGGCTGCAGCAGGCGACGTCGATGCTGGCCGAGGCCATCACCGTGGAGCAGGTGGTCGAGGTGATCACCGAGGTGGGCCGGTCCGCGATCGGCGCCGAGCGCTCGGCGGTGGCCTTGCTCGACCCGGAGCGGCTGCGGCTGCGCACGGTCAACCCGGCCGGGCTGCCGGACACCCCCGGCGGGCCGTCCGGCGACATGCCGCTGGACTTGCCGAGCGTGATGACCGCCGCCATCCTGGCCCGCCGCCCGCTGCTGGTCGAGAGCCCTGAGAGCCTGCGCAAGTACTTCGAGGGCCAGGGCAACCTCGATATCTTCCTGGATCACACCGACGAGCGGTCCTGGGTCGGGCTGCCGCTGCTGGCCTCGGGCGCGCCGCTGGGCGCGCTGCGGTTCTCGTTCACCCGGCCCAGGAAGATCACCGACGAGGAGCGGGTGTTCCTCGAGGCGCTCGCGGGCCAGTGCGCGCTGGCCCTGGAGCGGGCGTCGATGTTCGAGCGCGAGCACACCACGGCGGAGACCCTGCAGCGAAGCCTGCTGCCGGACCGGCTGCCGACGGTGCCGGGGATCATCCTGGAGGCCAGCTACCTGCCGGTGACGCGGAACATGGAGATCGGCGGGGACTGGTACGACGCGTTCCGGCTGCCCGACGGCAAGCTGGCGGTGGCCGCGGGCGACGTCATGGGCAAGGGGCTCACCGCCGCCGCCGGGATGGGCCGGGTCCGCAACGCGCTGCGCGCGCTGGCGCTGACCGACCCGCGCCCGGCCGCGGTGCTGGCCGGCCTGGACCGGCTGTTCATCGCCACCGAGCTGGAAGAACAGGTGACGACCGTCGCGTACCTGGTGCTCGACCCGGCCAGCGGCGAGGGCATGGCGGGCAGCGCGGGCCACCTGCCGCTGCTGCTGCTGTCGGTCGACGCCCCGCCCCGGCTGGACAAGGAGGCGGCCGGGACGCCGCTGGGCTGGGCCAGCCCCCGCCAGCAGTACGCGTTCCGGCTGCCGCCCGGGCACACGGCGGTGCTGTACTCCGACGGGCTGGTGGAAAACCGCAAGCGCGGCCTGGACGCGGGCCTGGACGAGCTCGTCGCGGTGGCGGCCCAGGCCCCGCCCGAGGCGGTGGAAGACCCGGCCGTGCTGCTGGACTACCTGGTTGACCGGATGCTGACCGGCCACGAGCAGGACGACGACGTGACCGTGCTCGTGGTGCACAGTCCGCGGCGGGAACCCGGGGCCCCGGCGAGGCGGGTCGCGACAACCGCGGCCGCGAGGAAGGGCAAGGCCTGACGGATGTGGGTACCATACCTGCGCGCGGGCAGTCGTTTCAGCCAGGAAGCCGCGGGCAGCGGTCGTAGCTGTACGACCTACCCGCCGGCTCCGCCTAAGGTGGTGAACGGGAGGCAAGCCGGTCCCGGCCGCGAACGTCAGCGGCAGGCGCCCGGTTTCCGGCACGGTCTTGGGAGCAGGATCCGCGCGGTAGGGTCCTTTTCTCGCCATACGGTTGCAGGAGAGGTGTCTGTGTCGCCTGCGAGTTCGGTCAGCCAGGGGTCGCCCGTTCGTCAGGCGCGCCCCGCCGCCATCCAGCAAGGGAAGGGGTGACCGCGGTGGCAAGCGCTGCCAGCTCCGCAGCGCGGAGGCAGCCACGGCCGTCGGGCCAGGGTCCTTCGGCGCAGGGTCCTTCGGGCCTGGGTGCTCACGTCCCCGCGCAGTCCGCGCCGGCGCACGGGAGCGGTGCGGAAGGGACGGGAAGCCGGGCCGACACCGCCGTCGCTCTGATGAGCGACGACAATGCCGCGGGCGCCCAGCGCGGCTCCGGCAGCGGGTCGGCGGGCAAGCGCGGCGGCAAGCGCCCCCGGGCCGCGGCCGGAGCGCCCGCCGCGGTCCGCGATCGGGACGGCGGGGACGCCCCCGACGGCGCGGCCGGCGAGCCGGCCGACCGGGCTGGTCAGGACGGCGGCGACGAGAACCTGACCGCTGGCGCCGATTTCGCCGACCCGGCCGCCGACGAGCTGGACATCGATGACGTGGACCTGGACGTCGAGCCGGATCTCGCCGCGGTCGCCGAGCTGGACGTCGAGGCGGACCTGGCCGATCTCGAGGTCAGCGACGACGACGCCGAGGACGTGATCATCGAGCTCGAGATCGACGAACGGGACGGGGACGGGCCGGACGGCCCGGGCCCGGACGGCGCCGACGGCGGCCGCCCCGGCGCCCGGCCGGGGCCGGACCGGGCCGACGAGCCCGCCGCGGCCGACGGGCGGGCCCAGCCGGCCAAGCCGCCCGGCGGGGAAAACGAGGACGAGGAGTTCGTCTACGGGGACGACGACGAGGACCTGCCGGCCGCGCAGGTGGCCGTCGCGGGCGCGACGTCGGACCCGGTCAAGGACTACCTCAAGCAGATCGGCAAGGTGCCGCTGCTCAACGCGGAGCAGGAAGTCGAGCTGGCCAAGCGGATCGAGGCCGGCCTGTTCGCGGAGGAGAAGCTGGCCGAGGGCCGCGGGTCGCTGCGCCCGGAGGCCCGCGACGACCTGGAGTGGATCGCCGACGACGGCCGGCGGGCCAAGGACCACCTGCTGGAGGCGAACCTGCGGCTGGTGGTCTCCCTGGCCAAGCGGTACACCGGCCGCGGCATGCTGTTCCTGGACCTGATCCAGGAGGGGAACCTGGGCCTGATCCGCGCGGTGGAGAAGTTCGACTACACCAAGGGCTACAAGTTCTCCACGTACGCGACCTGGTGGATCCGGCAGGCGATCACGCGGGCCATGGCCGACCAGGCGCGCACGATCCGGATCCCGGTGCACATGGTCGAGGTGATCAACAAGCTGGCCCGGGTGCAGCGGCAGATGCTGCAGGACCTGGGGCGGGAGCCGACCCCGGAGGAGCTGGCGGCCGAGCTGGACATGACCCCGGAGAAGGTCATCGAGGTCCAGAAGTACGGGCGCGAGCCGATCTCGCTGCACACCCCGCTCGGCGAGGACGGCGACAGCGAGTTCGGCGACCTGATCGAGGACTCCGAGGCGATCCAGCCCGGCGAAGCGGTCAGCTTCACGCTGCTGCAGGAGCAGCTGCACTCGGTGCTGGACACCCTGTCCGAGCGTGAGGCCGGGGTGGTGTCCATGCGCTTCGGCCTGACCGACGGCCAGCCGAAGACGCTCGATGAGATCGGCAAGGTCTACGGGGTGACCCGGGAGCGGATCCGGCAGATCGAGTCGAAGACCATGTCGAAGCTCAGGCACCCGTCCCGGTCCCAGGTGCTGCGCGACTACCTCGACTAGCCCGCCGATGCCCCGGGGGCATCGGCGGCCGGGCCGATCAGCCGGGGGCGCGCGGTTACCGCTGCCCGCCGTCCGGGGGCTGGGACAAGCCGGCCGGTCTCGTCCTGGATCTCGACCGCGATCTTGGCCAGCGCCTCGGCGTGCTGGCGGTTGTGGTGCGCGCAGAACAGAAGCTCACCCGAGCCGGGAAGCACGATCCGTACATACGCCTGCGCGCCGCATCGGTCGCACAGATCGGTGGCGTCCAGCGGCCTGCTCGGAGCCATCGCAGCGGTCATGTCGCCTCCCTCGCCTGGTGCCGTTTGCCGGTCCGTCACGCCGGCCATGCATCTGTTGTGGTCATCACAGCATCTCAACACCGTCCAGGACAACGGTCTTCCCGCAGATGGGGCACGTACGCCGTGGGCGAACAGGCCGGGCCCGGCGGCCAGCCGACCCGGTTCCGCGCGCGTTGCCCCAGGTCGCCGGGTATGTCGGCGGCGTGGCTGCGCCAGACTGACGGCCCGGGCGGCTAGTCTTCGTTTCGGGCCTAGCCCGCCCCCGCACCCCTCCGTCACCCAGGAGACCCCCGTGACCGCCGTCAGCACCGCGCCCCGCGCGACCGAGCCCGCCCTCGCGGATGGCTACACCGCGCGCCACCTGACGGTGCTGGAAGGGCTCGAGGCGGTGCGCAAGCGCCCCGGCATGTACATCGGGTCCACCGACGGCCGCGGGATGCTGCACTGCCTGTGGGAGATCATCGACAACGCGGTCGACGAGGCCCTGGGCGGCCACTGCACCAGCATCGAGATCATCCTGCACGATGACCGTTCCGCCGAGGTGCGCGACAACGGCCGCGGGATCCCGGTCGACGTCGAGCCGAAGACCGGGCTGAACGGCGTCGAGCTGGTGATGACCCGGCTGCACGCGGGCGGCAAGTTCGGCGGCGGGTCCTACACCGCGTCGGGCGGCCTGCACGGCGTGGGCGCCTCGGTGGTCAACGCGCTGGCCGGCCGGCTGGACGTGCAGGTCGACCGGGGCGGGGCGGAGTGGGGGATGAGCTTCCGCCGCGGCGTGCCCGGCGAGTTCGGCGGCCCCGGCCCCGGCGCCCGGTTTACCCGGGCCAGCGGGCTGCGCCGGATGCGGCGGGTGGCCAAGTCGCTGACCGGCACCCGGATCAGGTTCTGGCCCGACCAGCAGGTGTTCGTGCCCGGCGCGCAGTGGAGCTACGAGGCCCTCGCCCAGCGCGCCCAGCAGACCGCGTACCTGGTGCCGGGGCTCACCATCCGGGTGGCCGACGAGCGCGCCGACGCCGACCGCGCGGCCAGCCGGGAGGACGGCGCGAGGGACCCGGGCCGGGAGGCCGAGTTCCGCTTCGCCGGCGGGATCAGCGAGTTCTGCGCCCACCTGTCGTCCGGCGCCCCGGTCACCGACGTCGTGCGGCTGACCGGCTCCGGGCAGTTCACCGAGACCGTGCCGGTGCTCGACGGCCAGGGCCACCTGGTGCCCGCCGATGTCGAGCGGGAGCTCTCGGTCGACGTGGCGCTGCGCTGGGACGCCGGGTACAACACCGTGACCAGGTCGTTCGTGAACGTGATCGCCACGCCCAAGGGCGGTACCCACGTCGCCGGGTTCGACCGCGCCCTGGTCCGCACGCTGAACGAGCAGCTGCGCGCGGTGCGGCTGCTGCGCAACGGCGACGAGGCGGTCACCAAGGAGGACATCCTCGAGGGGCTCACCGCCGTGATCGCGGTCCGGCTGCCGGAGCCGCAGTTCGAGGGCCAGACCAAGGAGGTGCTCGGCACCCCCGCCGCGTCCCGGATCGTGGCCCAGGTGGTTTCCGCGGAACTAAGGGCGTTCTTCGAGGCGCGCGGGCGCGGCAGCAAGCAGCAGGCGCGGGCGCTGCTCGAGAAGGTGGCCGCGGCGGCCAAGACCCGGATCGCCGCCCGCGAGCACCGGGAGAACCAGCGCCGCAAGTCGGCGCTGGCCACCTCCGCGCTCCCGGCCAAGCTGGTGGACTGCCGCTCCGCCGACGACCGGAGCGAGCTGTTCATCGTGGAAGGCGACTCCGCGCTCGGCACGGCCAAGCTGGCCCGGGACTCCGAGTTCCAGGCGCTGCTGCCGATCCGCGGCAAGATCCTCAACGTGCAGAAGGCGTCGCTGGCCGACATGCTCAAGAACGCCGAGTGCGCGGCGATCATCCAGGTGATCGGGGCCGGCTCGGGTGCCGCGTTCGACCTGGACTCGGCCCGGTACCAGCGCGTCATCATCCTCGCGGATGCCGACGTCGACGGCGCGCACATCCGGACCCTGCTGCTCACCTTGTTCCACCGCCACCTGCGCCCCATGCTGGAGGCGGGCCGGGTGTTCGCCGCGGTGCCGCCGCTGCACCGGATCGAGCTGATCAGCCCGCGCAAGGGGCAGGACAAGTACATCTACACCTACACCGACCCCGAGCTGCACCGGGCCCTGCTCCAGCTCGAGCGCCGGGGCCAGCGGTGGAAGGAACCGCCGCAGCGGTACAAGGGCCTCGGCGAGATGGACGCGGCGCAGCTGGCCGAGACCACCATGGACCCCCGGCACCGCACGCTGCGGCGGATCAGGGTCGAGGACACGGCCGCGGCCGCGTCCATCTTCGACCTGCTCATGGGCACCGAGGTGGCACCGCGCCGGGACTTCATCATCAGCGGGGCCACCGAACTCGACCCGCTGCGCATCGACGCCTGACGGGTTACCCGCTCACCCGCTATCACCCCGCCGTAAACCGCACCGTCACTCCGGAGCGGGCCCGCCCAGGGCGGCCAGCGGATGCCGGACCCGCACGCCCGAGCCGTCCCGGCGCCCGTCCGGGCCGGGCAGGTCGACCGGCGTGCCCGCCTCGGTGGCGCCGCGGGCCGGGCCCGGCCCGGCCCAGGCCAGCACCAGCACGTCCTCGCCCTTGAGGAACCGGTGGCAGCGGACCCCGCCGGTGCCCCGGCCCTTGGGCGGGTACTCGCCGTACGGCGTCACCTTGACGGTCACCGCCGAGGTGCCGGGCAGCGCGCCGGCGCTGCCCGCCACGGTGACCACGACCGGCGCCTCGCCCGGGCCGGCGGCGCCGGACGCGGGCCAGAGCGCCCCGAACCACACCACGCGGGCCCGGGCCGCGAGCCTGACGCCCGCCATCCCGCCCGCCGACCGGCCCTGCGGGCGCACCGCCCCCGCGCCGAACCGCAGCAGCTGCGCGTCGCTGGTGATGAACGCCAGGTCCTGGGCCTCGTCGGCCAGCTGCACGGCGCCTGCCACCCGGTCGCCGTCCTTGAGCGTGATGACCTCGAACTCGGTGGCGTTCTGCGGGTAGTCGGCCTGCGCCACCCGCTTGACCACGCCGCTGGCGGTGCCGAGGGCCAGGCCGGCCCCGGCCCCCGGGCCCGAGCCGTCCGCCGCCGCCAGCCCGACCACGCTCTCGCCGGGCCGCAGCGACAGGAACTCGCTGACCGGGGCGCCCCCGGCCAGCCCGGGGGAGTGGGCGCTGGGCGGCAGCGCGGGCAGCTCCAGCACGCCGAGCCGGATCAGCCGGCCCTGCGAGGTCACCACGCCGACCAGGCCCCGCGCGGTCGAGGTCACCGCGGAGACGATCGCGTCGTGCGCCGCGCGCGGGCCCGCGCCGCCGGGCCGGGCGTCCCGGTCGTCGGTGCCGCCGGCCGCCGCCCGGGCCAGCAGCCCGGTCGAGGAGAGCAGCACCGTGCACGGGTCGTCGGCCACCTCCATCGGCACCGCCGCCGTCCGGGCCGCGCCGCTGCTCTCCAGCAGCACGGTGCGGCGCGGGGTGGCGAACCGCTCGCTGATCTCGGCCAGCTCGGCCGAGACCACCTCGCGCAGCCGCTGCTCGGAGTCGAGGATCGCGGTGAGCTCGGCGATCTCGCGCCGCAGGGTTTCCTGCTCGCGTTCCAGCTCCAGCCGGTCGTAGCGGGTCAGCCGGCGCAGCGGGGTGTCCAGGATGTACTGCGCCTGGACCTCGGACAGGTCGAAGACCTGCATCAGCCGCTGCTTGGCGGCCGCGGCGTCGTCGCTGGCCCGGATGACCTGGATGACCTCGTCGATGTTGAGCAGGGCGATGATCAGCCCGTCGACCAGGTGCATCCGCTCCTCGCGCCGGCGCCGCCGGTAGTCGGTGCGCCGGCGGACCACCTCGAGCCGGTGGTCGACGTAGATCTGCAGCAGCTCGCGCAGCCCGAGCAGCCGCGGCTGCGCGTCGACCAGGGTGACGTTGTTGATCCCGAACGTGTCCTCCATCGGGGTGAGCCGGTACAGCTCCTCGAGCACCGCCTCGGGGTGGAAGCCGTTGCGTACCTCGATCACCAGCTGCAGCCCGCGGTGCCGGTCGGTCAGGTCCTTCAGGTCCGCGATGCCGGCCAGCTTCCTGGCCTGGACCAGGTCCTTGATCCTGGTCACCACCTTCTCCGGGCCGATGCCGTACGGCAGCTCGGTGACCACGATCCCGGTGCGGCGGGGCGTGATCTTCTCGATCCGCGCCGCCGCCCGGGTGCGGAAGGTGCCGCGGCCGGTCTCGTACGCCTCGCGGATCCCCTCCAGCCCGATGATCTTCCCGCCGGTCGGCAGGTCGGGCCCGGGCACGAACCGCATCAGCTCGTCCAGGGTCGCGTCGGGGCTGGCGATCAGGTGCCGGGCGGCCGCGACGACCTCACCCAGGTTGTGCGGGGCCATATTGGTGGCCATCCCCACCGCGATCCCGGCCGTGCCGTTGACCAGCAGGTTCGGGATCGCCGCCGGGAGCACCTCGGGCTGGGTCAGCGTGCCGTCGTAGTTGGGCACGAAGTCGACGGTGTCCTCGTCCAGGGACCTGGTCATCTCCACGGCCGCGGCGGCCAGCCGGGCCTCGGTGTACCGGTACGCGGCCGCGCCGTCGTCGCCGCCCAGCGAGCCGAAGTTGCCGTGCCCGTCGATCAGCGGCAGGCGCATCGCCCAGGGCTGCGCCATCCGGACCAGCGCGTCGTAGATGGCCCCGTCGCCGTGCGGGTGCAGCCGTCCCATGACCTGGCCGATGACCTGGGCGCACTTGACGTGCGAGCGCTGCGGGGTCAGCCCCATCTCGCTCATCTGGTACAGGATCCGGCGCTGCACGGGCTTGAGCCCGTCCCGGGCGTCGGGCAGGGCCCGCTGGTAGATCACCGAGTAGGCGTACTCGAGGTAGCTGCCCCGCATCTCCTCGGTCACGTCGATGTCGACGATGTTTTCCTCGAAGTCCTCGGGCGGCGGGGTTGTCGTGGTGCGTCTGGCCATGACCGCCATTGTGCCGCCCCGCTGGCGGGGGCGCGCGCAGCGGCGCGCCCGGGCGGGTCAGGTCGCGGAGAACCCGCCGTCCACGAAGATGACCTGCCCGGTCACGTAGCCGCTGGCCCGGCTGGCCAGGAACACCGCGATGCCCTCGAAGTCGCCGGCCTCACCGTTGCGCCCGATCATCGTGCGCGCGGCGAGCGCGGCCGACCGGGCCGGGTCGCCGGCGGCCTCGGCGGTCAGCGGGGTGACCACGAAACCGGGGGAGATCGCGTTGCAGCACACCCCGCGCGCGGCCCAGGCCTCGGACTGCGACCGGGTCAACGAGGCCAGGCCGCCCTTGGACGCGCCGTAGCCCCCGCTGCGGCCGAACGCCCGGACCGCCTGCTGCGACGCGATGTTGATGATCCGCCCCCAGCCCCGCTCCGCCATCGCCGGGCCGAAGCGCTGGCCGAGCAGGAACGGGGCGGTCAGGTTCACCGCCATCGTCTGGTCCCAGTCGGCGATGGTCAGCGCGCCCAGCGGCGGCCGCAGGTTGATCCCGGCCGAGTTGACCAGGATGTCGGGCTCGCCGAAGACCGCGGCCGCCTCCCGGCCGCAGCGCTCGACCGCGGTCCGGTCGCCGAGGTCCGCGGCCACCCAGGCCGCCTGCGCCCCCGCGGCCCGCAGCCGCGCGGCGCTCTCCTCCAGCGCGCCGGCCCCGCGCGCGACCAGCACCACCCGGGCCCCGGCCCGGGCCAGGGCGCGCGCGATCGCCTGCCCGATGCCGGAACTGCCGCCGGTGACCAGCGCGACCCGGCCGTCGAGGCAGAACAGCTCATCCAGATAAGCGCTCAAAGGGCGGGGCGCGCGCCGACCAGGCTGAGCGCCCGGGCCGCCAGGCGGCAGCCGCTGGCCAGCGCCTCGTGCGGCGGCTTCTTGTCCAGCCAGGCGGGCAGGAACCCGGCGCAGAACGCGTCACCGGCCCCGGTGCCGTCCACGATCCGCTCGATGGGCGGCCCGGGGACCCGGAACGGCTCCGGGCGCCCGTTGGCGTAGAACAGCGCGCCCTCGCCGCCGAGCTTCATGACCACCTGCGGATACCAGGCGTTGAGCACCCGCGCGGCCTGCTCGGGCTGGTCCCGTCCGGTGAGCACGCGGGCCTGGTCGCCGTTCACGAACAGCAGCGTCGCCCCGTTGGTCAGCTGCAGGAACGGCTCGGCCCCGACCCGCTCGAGCGGCGCGGCCGACGCGCCGTCGACGGAGACCGTCATCCCGGCCCGCTGCGCGTGGCTGAACGCGGCTAGCGCCGCGGCCCGGGAGCCCTCGTTGAGCAGCGTGTAGCCGGAGATGTGCAGGTGGCTGCCCTGGGTGAACAGGTCCTTGGGCAGGTCATCGGGGGACAGCGCCGCATTCGCGCCCGGGTCGGAGAGCATCGTGTGGTCGCCCTTGTGCGTGACCATGACCACGCAGGTCCCCGTGGGCCGTTCCGGGTCCATGACCAGCCGGGCGTCCACGCCGTAGCCCATCAGCTCCATGTCCCGGTTGCGGCCGGCGATGTCGGCGCCGCGGCGGCCGACGAACGCCACCTCGGCGCCGTCCACGGCCAGCCAGGCGGCGATGTTCGCCCCGGACCCCCCGCCGTGCATGGTCACGGTGGCCGGCGTGTCGCTGCCCTTGGCCAGCGGAAGCTCCGCGTGGGCGACCGTGTCCGTCATGAGATCACCAACGACGACAACGCGCGTCATGTGTCGTCACCACCTTGATCATGTGGCCGATCGAAGGACGCGGCCCGCGCCACGCGCCCTTAGGTGCTAGCGCATAGAACTTAACAGTTCCGGAGGGTAGCCTCGTGCCGTTCGGGTTCCGAATCCGTGAATGGTGACGATTCCGGCCGACTGCGCAGCGGCTGAGCGGGCCGCGGCGGAGTGCGCAACGGCCGGGTGCGCAGGGGCTGGGTGCGCAGCGGCTGGGTGCGCAGCGGCTGAGTGCGCAGCGGCTGAGTGCGCAGCGGCGGAGTGCGCAGCGGCGGAGTGCGCAGCGGCGGAGTGCGCAGCGGCGGAGTGCGCAGCGGCTAGGCGGGCAGTGTGAGCGGCCGGCCCGCGACCATCAGCACCGTCTCCTCCGACTCGGCGGCCAGCCGCTGGTTGAGCCAGCCCAGCTGATCACGGAACAGCCGCCCGGCCCGGCTGGGCGGATGCACGCTGGCCCCCACCTCGTCGCTGACCGCCACCACCCGGGCGCGCGTCTGCCGCCACGCCTCGACCAGCTCGTCGGCATGCGCGGCGATCAGCCGGGACGCCTCCCGCCCGTCCGCGCCCCACGCGCCCGACCGTTCCATCATCGCGGCCAGCCAGGTCCCGGCTCCGTCGAAGAGAACCGCCCCCGAGCCTGCACACAACGTCTCGGCCGCGTCGAGGCTCTCGACGGTCTGCCACCACGGGGGGCGGCGGTCCCGGTGCGCGGCCACCCGCTCCGCCCAGTCCGGGTCGTCCGCGGGCGCGGAGCCGCCCAGGTACGGGTCGGCCGCCAGGTACGTCACCCGCGGCTCGCCGGCCAGCCTGAGCTCGGCGTGCCGCGACTTCCCCGACCGCGCCCCGCCCAGCACCAGGACCCGGCGCGGCCCGGGCCCCGGGCCCGCGGGCGCGGTGCCCGGGGTCAGCACGTCGCCGTCGGCGGGCACGACGACGTCCCAGAACCGGCCCCGGCGGGCCAGGTCCTCCTCGGCGGGAACCCGGTGGTCGGCGTGCAGCACGGCGACGACGGTCCGGGCCCCGACCAGGCCCCGGCGGCGCAGCGCGCCGAGCTGGGTGGGGTCGCCGAGCAGGTCGAGCAGCGCGATGTCGTAGGGGCCCGCGCCGTCGGGGGGGTCCGGCGGGACGCCCGACCCGTCGGCGGCCAGCAGCCGCCCGCCGTCCGGGGCGGTGACCGTCCAGCCGCCCGGCATCGCCTCCACCCGGTACCCGGCGGCCCGCGCCGGGGGGGCGGTGCCCGCCGGGGGGCGGCGCCGTCCGGGGGGGCGGCGCCGGCCGGGGGGCGGCGCCGGACGGGAGGGCGGCGCCGGCAGGCCGGGCCGCGTCGAGGGTCAGCACGCCGTCCACCACCACCCGCGCTGGCGCCCGGTGCCGCCCGGCCGCCCGGGCCCGGGCGCAGGACGCGCAGCCGCAACCGGCGCGCGGCCAGCCGCCGCTGCCCCCCGTGCCGACCAGGCAGACGTCCATCGCCCTCTTCCGCGTGACGGTGCCGCCCGCGCCGTGGCGCGGCCGCCCGCGCCGGCGCGGCGCGGCGCGGCCCCGCCTGGCGCGCAGCGGTTAAGATTTAGCCGCCTGTAACCGGCCTGATCTTAACCACTGAGGCGGGGCATGACCTGGACCTGGCAGCTGGAGAAGGAAGACGGGACCGTGCTCACCTCGCGCGGGCTGCCGAAGGAGACCTTCGGCAGCCAGGGCGACGCCGAGAACTGGATCGGCGAGAACTGGCGCACCCTGCTGAAGGCAGGGGTGGACCAGGTGACGCTCCTGGACGACGGCCGGGCCGAGTACGGCCCGATGAGCCTGCACCCCGACCGCTGACCGGGCCGGCCGCGGGCCCGGCCAGGCGGCTCAGGAGCGAGTCCGCGGGCTGGCCGTGGCGGCCGGGTCAGTGAAGATCACCGGCCCCAGCACCTCGTCGATCCCGGCCATCACCGCCGGGTCGAGCCGGACGCCGGACGCCTTGACGTTGTCGCGGACCTGCTCCGGCCGGGTGGCCCCGACGATCGCGGCGGAGACGGCCGGGTTCTGCAGCGTCCAGGCGATGGCCAGCTGCGCCAGCGTCAGGCCGGCCTGGCCGGCGAGCGGCCGCAGCCGCTGCACCCGGGTCAGGATGTCGTCGGTCAGGTAGCCCCGGATGAACCGCGACCCGCCCGCGTCGGTGGCCCGCGACCCGGCCGGCGGGGCGGCCCCGGGCTGGTACTTGCCGGTCAGCACGCCCTGCGCCATCGGCGAGAACACGATCTGGCCCAGGCCCTCCTTCTCGCACAGCGGCAGCACCTCGGCCTCGATGACCCGCCAGAGCATGCTGTACTGCGGCTGGTTGGAGACGATCCGGTCGAAGCCCATCTCCCCGGCGATCCGCAGCGCGGCCGCGATCTCCTCTGCCCGCCATTCCGAGACGCCCACGTACAGCACCTTGCCCTGGCGGACCAGGTCGTCGAAGGCGCGCAGGGTCTCTTCCAGCGGCGTCTCGTGGTCATAGCGGTGGGCCTGGTACAGGTCGATGTAGTCGGTCCGCAGCCGGCGCAGCGAGCCGTGCGCGGACTCCATGAGGTGCTTGCGGGACAGGCCCCGGTCGTTCGCGCCCGGGGCTACCGGCCAGTAGGCCTTGGTGAAGATCTCCAGCGACTCGCGGCGCACCCCGTGCAGGGCCCGGCCGAGCACCTCCTCGGCGCGGGTGCCGGCGTAGACGTCCGCGGTGTCGAAGCTGGTGATGCCCTCGTCCAGGGCCGCGGCCACGCACGCCCGGGCCGCCTCCTCCTCGACCTGGGAGCCGTGAGTGATCCAGTTGCCGTACGCGATCTCGCTGATCTTCAGCCCGCTGCGGCCGAGATGGCGGTATTCCATGCCATCCGACCCTAACGGCAGCCGCCGGGCCAGCCGTGGCCGGCGGACCCGGGCCTGACCGGGTCAGATCCTGTCGCCGACCTTGACCCGCGGGGCCGGCATCCGGAGCCGGCGGATCTGGGTCCCCCGGATCGTGGCGTACATCCGGATCCCGCGGGTGCTCTCGCCGGGGAACCGCTGGTGCGCGAGCCGGATCACCCGGTTGCCGACGAACACGCTCTCCAGCACGATCACCAGCAGCAGCGCGAGCACCAGGTAGTCGATCAGCGCCGATTTCCGCAGGCTCGGCACGAACAGCAGGAGCACCAGCACCAGCACCCCGAACATGTAGAACTCGCTGACACTGCGCCGGGAGTCCACGTAGTCGCGGGCCAGGGCCCGGACCGGGCCCTGGTCCTTGCGGGGCAGGGCCCAGGACTCGCCGCGCCGCATGGCCTCCATCCGGCGCGCCCGGGAGGCCTTGTCCCGGTCTTTGGACTGCTGGTAGGCGGCCTTCTTGTCCGCGGGAGCGGCGAAGGGCTGGCGCCGCCGGCGCTCCGCCTCGCTGCGCTTGGGGGTGGGCTTGCCCTTGGCCTGGGTCATGCTGGCCCGCTCGGGCAGCTCCGGGCTCTCGGGGGCCTGCTCGGCCTCCTCGGCCGGGTCGGCCGGACGTCGTCGGAACACGTGTTCAGCATACCGGGGCGAACCCCGCAGACCGCCAGGCCCGCGCGCCGGGCGCGCGCCGGGATGACCGCCGGGCGGCCACCTGGATGACGGGCTTTGCCGGCCGTCGTAGGGTGGAAACGAGCATCTGTCGGCTACCGACGTTGCCTTGCGCAGCAAGCTGGTTCGCGCCGGTGCCGTAAGCGTGCGGCAGCGGTGAAAAGACTGAGGGGATGGCCGCGCCTATGAGCGTGATGAAGCGGGTTTCGATGATGTTCCGCGCCAAGGCCAACAAGGCCCTGGACAGGATGGAAGATCCCCGAGAGACCCTGGACTACTCATACCAGACGCAGCTGGAACTGCTGCAGAAGGTCCGCCGCGGCGTCGCCGACGTCGCCACCTCGCGCAAGCGCGTCGAACTGCAGATCAACCAGCTGCAGCAGTCCTCGGACAAGCTCGACCGGCAGGCCAGGGACGCGCTCGCGGTCGGCCGTGAGGACCTGGCCCGGGACGCGCTGACCCGCAAGGCAGGCGTGCAGAGCCAGATGAACGACCTGAACACCCAGTACCAGTCGCTGCAGGCCGAGGAAGAGAAGCTGACCGGTGCCTCGCAGCGGCTCCAGGCCAAGGTGGACGCGTTCCGCACCAGGAAGGAGACCATCAAGGCGACCTACACCGCGGCCGAGGCGCAGACCAGGATCAACGAGGCGTTTACCGGCATCTCCGAGGAAATGGGCGATGTCGGCCTGGCGATCCAGCGCGCCGAGGACAAGACCGAGCAGATGAAGGCGCGCGCGGGCGCGATCGACGAGTTGATGGCGTCCGGGGCCCTGGACGACATGGTCAGCGGGCCGCACGACGACATCCAGGCCGAGCTGGACCGGATGGGCGCCGGTCACGACGTCGATGCCGAGCTGGCGCGGCTCAAGGGCGAGCTGGCTCAGGGCAGCGCGCCGCGGCAGATCGAGGGCACCGCGAACGGCGGTGCCGCGGCGGCCACCAACGCCGCGAGCGCCGGCCAGCCCGCGCCGGCGCAGCCCGCCCCGGCGCAGCCCGCCCCGCCCGTCCAGGACGCCTCGCCCGTGACGGATGCCGAGCCGGCCGATCAGCCGCAGGCAGGAGACGGAGCATGATCGTCAGGATCCTGGGCGAGGGCCAGCTGCAGGTCGACGACTCGGCCGCGAGCGAGCTGAACGAGCTCGACGCCAAGCTGGAGGCGACGGTCGAGCGCAGCGACGAGGCAGGGTTCGCCTCGGCGCTGGCCGATCTGCTGACCCGGGTCCGCGCGATCGGGCGCCCGGTGGAGCCCGGGGCGCTCGAGCCCTCCGAGCTCATCCTCCCCGGTGAGGGCGCGACCATGGCCGAGGTCCGCAAGCTGCTCGCGGGCGACGGGCTGATCCCGGGCTGACCGGCCCGCGGGCGCGCGCCGTGACCTCGGGCCGGGGCGGAACGTCCCCGGCCCGCGCGGCGTTATACCCAGTGGCCAGCGACGCTGGCCGCTGCCCGGCAGGATCGGCTGCGCGCAAGTCTGTGTTGTGCGCCAAACCACTCCGGCAGCTGAGATGTAATGAGGTAAGACGGCTCGCCGGATGAGCCGCAAAGGAAACGGAGGCGCCGCAGATGGCGCGCACTCGCTACGCGAGCGACCCGGGACTGATCGCCCGGATGGGCTTGACAATGTTCCTGCTCGGGGCCGTGCTGACCGGTTTCGTTATCGCCCTGTACTTCGTGCTGTTCGCCTACGCCAACCGGCACGGCGGCGCCAGCGGCGGCAGCGACGGGCTCGTGGTGTTCTCGGTGCTGATCGGCGTGGCCATCGGGTTCGGCGGGTACTGGTGGTCCGACAAGATCGCCATGAGGACCGCCCGGGCGCAGCTGGTCACCCCGCAGCAGGCGCCCGAGCTGCACCAGATCATCGACCGGATCTGCGCGCTGGCCAACATGCCCAAGCCGCGGGTGGCCATCTCGCCCTCCAGCATGCCGAACGCCTTCGCCACCGGCCGCAGCAGCAAGGTGGCCGTGATCTGCGTCACCCAGGGGCTACTGCAGCGCCTGGACGCCAAGGAACTCGAGGGCGTGCTCGCGCACGAGATGTCGCACGTGGCGCACAAGGACGTCGCGGTGATGACGATCGCTTCGGTCCTCGGCGTCGTCGCCGCGCTGCTGGTCCGGATGGGCTTCTACGCCGAGCTGTTCGGCGGCGGCCGGGGCCGCGGCGGCGGGCGCGGCGGCGGCAACGCCGGCGGGTACACCGCGCTGATCATGCTGGGCGTCATGGCCGTCGGCATCGTGACCTACGCGATCAGCTTCCTGCTGATCCGGATGCTGTCGCGGTACCGGGAGCTGTCGGCCGACCGGTCCGGCGCGCTGCTCACCGGGCAGCCGTCGGCGCTGGCCAGCGCGCTGGTCAAGGTCACCGGCGACATGGCCAAGATCCCGATCCGCGACCTGCGGCAGGCCCAGCCGCTGAACGCGTTCTACTTCACGCCCGCGATCTCCGGCCGCCGGGGCGAGACGACCCTGTCCAACGTGTTCTCCACGCACCCGAGCCTGGACAAGCGGCTGGCTCAGCTGAACAAGATCGCCAAGCAGCTCAACCAGGCCGGATAACCGGGTGGGGTTCCTCGACGCGCTGCTCGGCCGGACCAAGCCGGTCCCGCCGAACCTGGACGCGCTGTTCGCGCTGCCCTCGGCGGCGATCACGCTGCAGGCAGCCACCGACCTCACGCCCACGGGCAGCGGCTCGGTGTGCTTCCGCGCGGCCGAGGGCCGGGCGTTCAGCGACATCGAGAACGACGTCCGCGAGCTGCTCAACATGGGCGGCCAGACGACGCCGGTCGATGTGTCCGAGGACAAGTACGGGTTCACCTGGCTGGTCTGCCACCATGCCGCGGACGACATCGAGGGCCTGGTCACCGACCTGCACGCGGTCAACTCCTCGCTGGAGGCCGGCGGCTTCGGCCCGATGCTGCTGTGCACGATCCTCAGCTTCCGCAACGCGGCCGGCCACCCGCTGGGCCTGGTGTACCTGTACAAACGGGGCACGTTCTACCCGTTCGCGCCGCAGTCCGGCGAGCGCCGGGACAACGCGCTCGAGCTGCAGGTGCGCGGCGCGCTCGGGGACGACCTCAAGATCGAGCCCGACCTGGGCCGGTGGTTCCCCGTCTGGGGCGCTCCCGGTCTGTAACCTCCGGGCAACCGAAAAGACGAGGCCAGCCCCCGGGCAACCCGGAATGACGGGGCCGGGGATATGGTTGAGACAGCAGAGATGAACAGCCGTGCCACCAGGGCGACGGCAGTCGGACGCGGGAGCTAATCCAGATGACCGTTCAGGACCAGGCCACCACCCAGGGCATCATCCTCACCGGTGCCGCGGCGGCCAAGGTGAGCAGCCTGCTGGAGCAGGAAGGCCGCGACGACCTTCGGCTGCGCATCGCCGTGCAGCCCGGGGGCTGCTCCGGCCTGCGCTACCAGCTGTACTTCGACGAGCGCCAGATCGACGGGGACGTCGTCAGCCAGTTCGGCACCGTGCAGGTGGTGACCGACAAGATGAGCGCGCCCTACCTGGGCGGGGCCACGATCGACTTCGTGGACACCATCGAGAAGCAGGGCTTCACGATCGACAACCCGAACGCCACCGGGTCCTGCGCCTGCGGCGACTCGTTCCACTGACGTTCCCGGCCCGCGCCCCGGCGGTGCCGCCGGGGCGCGAGCCTGTCCGGGGCTTTGGGCCCGGCCGCGCCGGCGGCGCGGCCGGCGTTGTGCCGCTCGCGCTGTCGCGGCCGCACGGGACGGGGTAGCCTGAGCGGGCTTGTCTCCAGGTACCGTCCCGCAGAGAGAGTTCCGTCGTGCGCATTGCCGTCACCGGGTCGATCGCGACCGATCACCTCATGACCTTCCCCGGCCGGTTTGTCGACCAGCTGGTCGCCGGGAAGCTGGACAAGCTCTCGCTGTCGTTTCTGGCCGACTCGCTGGAGATCCGCCGCGGCGGGGTCGCGGCCAACATCGCGTTCGGCATGGGCTGCCTGGGGATCGACCCGCTGCTCGTCGGGACGGTCGGGGCCGACTTCGCCGACTACCGCGCCTGGCTGGAGGCGCATGGCGTGGACACCAGCGGGGTGCGGGAGTCGGCGCTGCACCACACCGGCCGGTTCATCTGCACGACGGACGCCGACCACAACCAGCTCGCCACGTTCTACCCCGGCGCCATGACCGAGGACAAGGAGATCGACCTGACGGAGCTGCCCGGGCCCGTCGACCTGGTGCTGGTCGGCGCCAGCGACCCGGAGGCGATGATCGGCTTCACCCGGCAGTGCCGCCAGGCCGGGATCCCGTTCGCCGCTGACACCTCGCAGCAGCTGGCCCGGGCCGACGGCGCGCAGGTGCGCGACCTGCTGGACGGCGCCGCGTACCTGTTCAGCAACGAGTACGAGGCGCACCTGACCGAGCAGAAGACCGGCTGGTCCGCGGACGAGGTCACCGCCCGGGTGGGGGTCCGGGTCACCACGCTCGGCCAGGACGGGGCCAGGATCGACCGGGCGGGCGAGGAGCGTGTCCTGGTCGGGCCGGTCCCCGACGCCGAGCCCCGGGAGCCGACCGGTGCGGGTGACGGGTTCCGGGCCGGTTTCCTGGCCGCTGTCGCCTGGGGGCTCAGCCTGGAGCGCGCCGCGCAACTCGGCAACATGATCGCCGTGCACGTGCTGGAGACCGTCGGCCCGCAGGAGTACGAGCTCAAGGCGGGGCTGCTGGCGGACCGGTTCGGGGCGGCGTACGGGGCGCAGGCCGCCGCCGAGCTGGGCGAGCACTACAGCTGACCGCCCCGGGTCGCCCGCAGCAGCCAGCGCCAGAACTACCCGCCGTAGTGATAGGCGGAGTGGCCCGCGGGAGGCCGGCCGCCGCGCGGTAGCGTGGCGGCATGGGTCGGACGCACGTGCTCAGTCTCGCGCTGGCTTCCGGCTACCACGGGCCGCCGGAGCTGACCGTGGCGCGGGCGTTCACCGAGTGGACCGCCGATCCCTGGGCTATCGCGTTCGTGCTGCTGCTCGGCGGCCTCTACCTGGCCGGCCTGCGCCGGGTGCGGCGCGCGGGCCAGCCCTGGGCGACCGGCCGGACCGTGGCGTTCTGCGGCCTCGGGCTCGGCTTCGCCGTGATCGCCACCATGTCCTGGGTGGGCGTGTACCAGCCGGTCCTGTTCTACGTGCGCGCGGTTCAGACGGTCCTGCTGCTGCTGCTGATCCCGATGTTCTTCGCGCTCGGCCGCCCGGTGAGCCTGGCCGTCGCGGCACTGCCCCGGCTCGGGCCCCGGATCGAGGCGGCGATCGGCAGCCGGGCGGCGCGGGTGGTGACGTTTCCCGCGGTCACCACCCTGGTCCTGGTGATCACGCCGTTCCTGGTGTACTTCACGTCCTGGTACGCCGCCGGTTTCCACAGTGTCGCGGTCCGGGAACTGACCCACCTGGCCCTGATGGCGCCGGGCTTCGTGTTCTTCTGGACGCTGCTGCGGGTGGACCCGGTGCCGAAGGCCTACCCCTACCTGGTGGCGCTGTGGGTGACCGGGGCCGAGGTGATCGGCGACGCCGTGCTGGGCCTCGCGGTCATCGCCGACCAGAACCTGATCGCCGGCGCCTACTACCACGCGCTGGCCCGGCCCTGGGGCCCGAGCCTGTCGACCGACCAGGTGCTCGGCGGCGGGACCCTGTGGATCCTCGGCGACATCGTCGGGCTGCCGTTCCTGGCCGCCCAGCTGATCCAGATGATCAGGGAGGACGAGTCCGAGGCGGCGGAGGTCGACGCGGAGCTTGACGCCAGGGACGCCGAGCGGACCGCGCGCCAGGCGGTCTCGCCCGCCGGCGCCGACGTCAGCAAGGAGCCGGGGGACCGGCCGTGGTGGGAATCCGACCCGAGGTTCGCGGACCGGTTCCAGGCCGTCGACGACGGCGGCGAGTAGTCAGTAGCTGCGCCGGACCAGGAAGGACCAGCCGTGCTCGGGCAGGTCGGTCGCGCCGACGAACTCCTGCGACTTGAGCATGCACCAGGCCGGCACGTCGGTCTGCGCGGCCGGGTCGTCGGCGAGCACCGCGACGACGCGGCCGACCGGCACCTCGCGGATCCGCTCGGCCAGCATGATGATCGGGATCGGGCACTTGCGGCCCAGCGCGTCGATCGTCAGCGCCGGCTCGCCTGGGGCCGCGGGGGATCCGGAGGGCTCCGCGGCCGGGTTGTTCGCGGCACGGGGCGGCGGGGGGGTCACGCGGTTACCTCCAGCAGGGACTCGGGCCGGCGGGGTCCGGCGGAGTGCACCCACAGTGTCTCGCAGCCGCCCGGTCACGCTGGGCAGCACCGGCAAGTTTGCTGCAGAGGCCCTCCGCGCGGGCGCTATAGCGATACCCAGGCGCGACCGAGGGTAAGCACCGGCGGGCCGGGGCCCGATTCCGGCGGGGGTCCCCGGAGGCCCGCCGGGACTGCGCGATACTGTTTTCCACGACAGGCTGTAGGACGTAGCAACCACCGGCCTGGTTGGGCCGGATTCACCCCCGCTGGAAGGCGATCCGTGAGTCTCAACCGCAGCGCTCCGCCGCGGAGCATCAAGCCGCGGAGCATCAAGCGGCGGAGCATCAAGCCGCGGGGCATCGCGCCGCGCCGGGGGCGGGTGCGGCGCTGGGCGCCGCGGGCCGCGGTGGCGGCGGCCGTGCTGCTGACCACGACCGGCTGCCAGTCCAACGCGTTCACCCGCATGGGCATGCTGCCGCCGGTCACCAAGCAGGGCCAGGTGACGCTGACGCTCTGGCGCGGGTCCTGGATCGCCGCGTGGGCGGTCGGGATCGTGGTCTGGGGCCTGATCCTGTGGGCGGTGTTCTTCCACCGCAAGCGCTCCGACCGGGTGCCCGAGCAGGTCCGCTACAACCTGCCGATCGAGGTCCTGTACACGGTCCTGCCGTTCATCATGGTCGGCATCCTGTTCTACTTCACGGCCCGGGACGAGAACTACATCGACGCCCTCCCGCCCCGCCCCCAGGTCGTCGTCGACGTGATCGGGTTCCAGTGGAGCTGGGAGTTCCAGTACCCGCAGTACAAGGTGCCGCACGCGGAAGCCGGGGTGGTGTCCGAGCTCGGGGAGATGTGGAACGGGTCGCTGCCGGGCAACGAGAACCAGCTGCCGCTGCTGGAGATCCCGACCGGTGAGACCGTCCGGTTCAACCTCACCTCGACCGACGTCATCCACTCGTTCTGGATCGACCCGTTCGAGTTCAAGCGGGACGTGATCCCCGATCACCCGAACCACTTCGAGGTGACGGCGACCCAGACCGGCACGTTCATCGGCCGGTGCAGCGAGCTTTGCGGTCTCTATCACAGCCGGATGTTGTTCACCGTGAAGATCGTGACGCCGGCGCAGTTCCACCAGTGGATCACGGCGCAGCAGGCGTCGCAGACCGCGTCTGGGGGTGCTCAGTGACCACTTTCGACAAGCCGAGCCCGGCCGCAGCCCCGGCTGCCGCGCCGCGCCCTTACCGCAAGGGAAACATACTCGCCGAGTGGCTGTCCTCCACCGACCACAAGGTCATCGGCCACCTGTACCTGATCACCTCGTTCTTCTTCTTCCTGGCCGGCGGGGCCATGGCCATGGTCATGCGCGCCCAGCTGATGGGGCCGGACAACACGATCGTCTCCGACCAGCAGTACAACGAGCTGTTCACCATGCACGGCACGATCATGCTGCTGCTGTTCGCGACCCCGCTGTTCGTCGGGTTCGCCAACGAGATCATGCCGCTGCAGATCGGCGCGCCGGACGTCGCGTTCCCCCGGCTGAACCTGTTCAGCTACTACCTGTTCCTGTTCGGCGGCCTGATCCTGCTGTTCAGCTTCATCACCCCGGGCGGCGCGGCGGCATTCGGCTGGTACGCGTACTCGCCGCTGACCAGCTCGCTGTACTCGCCGGGGATCGGCGGGGACATGTGGATCATGGGCCTGGTGCTGGCCGGCTTCGGCACGATCCTGGGCGGCGTCAACTTCGTCACCACGATCTTCTGCATGCGCGCGCCCGGCATGACCATGTTCCGCATGCCGATGTTCACCTGGAACATCCTGCTGACCAGCATGCTGGTGCTGCTGGCGTTCCCGGTGCTGACCGCCGCGCTGCTGGTGCTCGAGATCGACCGCAAGCTCGGCGCCCAGGTGTTCAGCGCGTCCAGCGGCGGCGCGATCTTGTGGCAGCACCTGTTCTGGTTCTTCGGCCATCCCGAGGTCTATATCGTGGCGTTGCCGTTCTTCGGCATCGCCACCGAGATCCTGCCGGTGTTCTCCCGCAAGCCGCTGTTCGGCTACAAGGGCCTGGTCGGCGCGACGATCGCGATCGCGGGCCTGTCGCTGACCGTGTGGGCGCACCACATGTTCACCACCGGCGCCGTGCTGCTGCCGTTCTTCTCGTTCATGACCTTCCTGATCGCGGTCCCGACCGGGGTGAAGTTCTTCAACTGGCTGGGCACGATCTGGCGCGGCCAGCTCACGTTCGAGCCGGCCATGCTGTTCATCCTCGGGTTCCTGGTCGTGTTTCTGTTCGGCGGGCTCACCGGGATCATCCTGGCCTCGCCGCCGCTGGACTTCGCGGTCAGCGACTCCTACTTCGTGGTCGCGCACTTCCACTACGTGCTGTTCGGCACCGTGGTGTTCTGCATGTTCGGCGGGTTCTACTTCTGGTGGCCGAAGTGGACCGGCAAGATGCTGGACAACACGCTCGGCAAGTGGCACTTCTGGAGCGTGTTCATCGGCTTCAACATGACGTTCCTGGTGCAGCACTGGCTGGGCCTGATGGGCATGCCGCGCCGGGTGGCGAACTACCCGTTCCTGCCGCACCTGGCCACGACGCTGAACGACGTCTCCTCGATCGGCGCGTTCATCCTGGGCGCGTCGAACTTCATCTTCTTCTACAACATCTACAAGACCTGGCGGACCGGGGAGCGGGTCACCGCCGATGACCCGTGGGGCTTCGCCAACTCGCTGGAGTGGGCCACGTCCTGTCCGCCGCCGCGGCACAACTTCACCTCGATCCCGCGGATCAGGTCCGAGCGGCCCGCGTTCGACCTGCACTACCCCAACATCAGAACGGGCCGGGACCGGGAGGGCGAGCACGTCGCGATCGGCGCCTCCACCGGCCACGGTTCCGAGTAACGGGAGGGGGCGGTCATGAAGGTCGAGGGCTACCTGTTCCTGGGCTGCGCCATCTTCTTCGGGGCCACCGACTACGTCTACTGGCACTTCTCCCACGACCCGACCGGGTCCACCGCGCTGGCGATCGCCGTGGGGCTGGCCTTCCTGACCGGCTTCTACGTGCTGTTCACCGGGCGGCGGCTGCCGCCGCGGCCGGAGGACGAGCCGGAAGGCGAGATCTACCAGGGCACCGGGGAGATCGGGTTCTTCAGCCCGCACAGCTGGTGGCCGCTGTTCCTGGCCCTGGCCGCCGCGACGGCCGCGCTCGGCGTGGCCATCGGCTGGTGGCTGTTCCTGATCGGCATGCTGCTGGTCCTGCTCGCCACCATCGGGTTCGTGTTCGAGTACTACCGCGGCCACTACGCCCACTGACCGCGGCTGAGCTGGCCAGCGGGCCGGGCAGGACGGCGATGGACGTCTACGAAGCGCTCTACACCACCCGGGCGATGCGCCGGGTCAGCCCCGACCCGGTCCCGTACCCGGTCCAGGCGCGGATCCTGGACGCGGCGATCCGCGCGCCCAGCGGCGGCAACGCGCAGAACTGGCGGTTCATCCTGGTGGACGACCCGGCGGTCAAGGCGGAGCTCGGGCCGCTGTACCGGGACAGCCTCGGCCAGCTGTGGGCCACCGCCTACCGGGACCGGGTCGAGCGGGCCAGGAACGCGCCCGGGGAGCCGGAGAGCGCGGCGACGCTGCGCATGGTGGCCTCCGCGCAGCACCTGGCCGACCATTTCGAGGACGTGCCGCTGTTCCTGATGGCGTTCACCCGCGGCGACTCCTCCGGCGGCTCGATCTTCCCCGCGGTGTGGAGCGCCCAGCTCGCCGCCCGCGCCGAGGGCGTGGGCAGCGCGCTCACCTCGGTGCTGGGGCACTTCCACGGCCCGGAGGCGATGGAGATCCTCGGCGTGCCCGCCGGCCACGGCTGGACCATGGTCTGCTGCGTATCCTTCGGCTACCCGACCGGGCGCTGGGGCGTCGCCCCGCGCCGCCCCGTGCCTCAGATCGCCTACCGCAACGCCTGGGGCGCCGACCTGGGCCTGGACATCCCCGGGCCGCTCTGGCCGCCTCAGGACGACTGAGCGCCCGCCGGGGGCTATCCCGGCCCGGGCCGCTCCGGCCCGCTCCGGCCCGGGCCGCTCCGGCCCGGCCGCGGCCGGGCCTTGGCTAGGCCGGGCCGTCCTCCTGGCCCTCAGCGGTCCCCTCGGCCTGCTCGGACCCGCCGGAGCTGATCGCGGCCCGGCCGGGTTCGGCGTGCCCGTCCCCGTGCCCGTCGCCATGCCCGTTGCCGTAGCCGTTCCCGTGACCGTCCATCGGGACGCTCTCGGTGAGGACCTCGTTGAGCCGCTCCCGCACCCGGCCCAGGCCGCCGCGCATGCCGGGCGGCGGCACGTCGTCCGGCCCGGCCGCGCTGGCGCCCACGGGCAAGCTGGGCGGCGGCTGCCTCGCCTCGAGCACGGCCAGCGCGTCCTCGTCGACCGGCCTGGTGTCCTCGATGTACTCGCCGGTCGGCAGCTGCCGGATGATCCCGGTCTCGACGCCGTGCTCCAGCAGGTGCAGGTCCTTGCGCTGCAGCCCCAGGCAGATGCGTTTAGTAAGGATGTAGGCGACGACGGGGCCGATGAAGATCGCGTACCGGGCGATCTCCGTGGTCAGGTACAGGGAGATGTCCAGGTGGTCGGCGATGACGTCGTTGGCGCCCTCCAGCCACAGGATCCCGTAGAACGTGACCGCGGCCAGGCCGAGCGCGGTCCGGGTGGGGGCGTTGCGCGGCCGGTCGTTGACATGGTGCTCGGACCGGTCGCCGGTAACCCATTGCTCGATGAACGGCCAGAGCGCCGCGCCGGTCATGATCAGGCCCAGCGGCACCAGGGCCGGGATGAGCACGTTCCACTCCACGGTATGGCCCCAGGCATCCCAGGTCCAGCTCGGGAACATCCGCAGCGAGCCCTCGAGGAAGCCCATGTAGAAGTCGGGCTGCGACCCGGACGAGATGCCCACCGGGGTGTACGGGCCGTACAGCCAGATGGGGTTGACCTGGGCAAACGTGCTGGCGAGGGCCAGCGCGGCGAACGTGAAGAAGAAGAACGCCCCGGTCTTGGCCATGAAGTACGGGTAGGTGGGCGCGCCGACCACGTTGGTGTTGGTGCGGCCCCGGCCCGGCATCTGGGTGTGCTTCTGGTGGAACATGATGAACAGGTGCGCGGTGATCAGCGCCAGGAACACCCCGGGCAGCAGCAGTACGTGGATGATGTACAGCCGCGGGATGATGAGGTTGCCCGGGAACGGCCCGCCGAACAGGAAGTACGACAGGTAGGTGCCGACGATCGGGATCGAGAGCAGCACGCCCTCGGTGATCCGCAGCCCGGTGCCGGACAGCAGGTCGTCCGGGAGCGAGTAACCGAACAGGCCCTCGAGCAGGCTGAGCGTGAACAGCACGATCCCGATCAGCCAGTTCACCTCGCGCGGCTTGCGGTAGGCGCCGGTGAAGAAGATCCGCAGCATGTGCGCCATGATCGCGGCCACGAACAGGTCCGCCGCCCAGTGGTGGATCTGGCGCATCAGCAGGCCGCCGCGCACGTCGAAGCTGATGTTCAGCGTGGACGCGTACGCCTCGCTCATCCGGACGCCGTCGAGGTGGGTGTATGACCCGTGGTACACCACGTCGGTCATGCTCGGCTGGAAGAAGAACGTCAGGAACGTGCCGGTCAGCAGCAGGATGATGAACGAATACAGGGCGATCTCGCCCAGCAGGAACGTCCAGTGGTCCGGGAAGATCTTCCGGAACAGCGTCCGGACGCCCTTGGCCCCGTGGAACCTGTCGTCCAGCCACCCGCCGGTGCCCTCGAGCAGCTTGGTCGTCATGCTCATCGGCTTATCCCCGCTCCCAGAAGCTCGGGCCGACCGGCTCGTGGAAGTCGCTCTGCGCGACCAGGTATCCCTCGGCGTCCGTGGTCATCGGTAGTTGCGGCAGCGGCCGCGGGGCCGGGCCGAACAGGACCTGGGCGCCGCGCGGCGCGTCGAACGTGGACTGGTGGCACGGGCAGAGGATGTGGTGGGTGGTCTGCTCGTAGAGCGCCGCCGGGCAGCCGACGTGCGTGCAGATCTTGGAGTAGCAGACGATGTTGTCGACCGTCCAGTTCGGCGTAACGTAGCCGCCCCGGACCTGGCCGGGCTGGCCGAAGACCATCACGCCGGGCTGGAACTTGATGATGATCGCGGTGGCCGAGGCCAGCGCGTTCAAGTCGTCCTGGTAGCCGTCGGGCACCACCGTGATCATGCTGCCGGGGGAGCTGAAGTCGCCCGGCCGGATCGGGGTGTTGGCCCCGTACGTGAGCAGCCGCATCCCCTTGCGCCAGACCGTGTGCCGCAGCGACGTGCCGGGCAGCGGGCCGAGGTCGCGCAGCAGCACCACCGGCGCGGCCACCAGCGGCACCGTCGCCGCGATCAGCGTGCGCCGCAGCAGCGGCCGCTTGGTGAACTGGCTGGCCTCCGCGCCCTCGGCGAACGTCTCGGCGAAGGCCTGGCGGTCCTCGGGGTCGGAGTGCAGCGGGTGGCGCTGCTCGGTGAGCTCGACGTTCGGCATCAGGGAGCGGACCCAGATCGTGGCCCCGATCGCGAGCCCGAGGAACGCGACCGACATGGACAGGCCCAGGGCCAGGTTGGACCGCAGCACCGCGTCGACCGAGTGCACCTCGAGGCCGATGTATGCGGCGATGAAGCCGATGCCGGCCACCATCGACAGCAGGAACAGGCCCGCGACGAGCCGCTCGGCCCGCTTGGCCCGCGCCGGGTCCGGGAGATCGGCGGGCAGCTCGCGCTGAGCGGGCAGCGCGCCGTCGCCGGCCTGGTCGCTCCCGTCGCCGAGCAGCGTCCTGGCCTGGGCGGGCGGCGGCGTGCCGATCACGCGGTGCGGGCCGGCGTGGCCCTCGGTCTCGTCGGGCAGTCCCTCGGGGATGCCGGTGTCACTCATCAGTGGTCTTCCTGTGCTTCGCAGTTATCCACATCGCGGCCAGGACCATGAAGAACAGCAGGCCGAGGAACACGACCAGGCCCTCGGTGACCGGCCCGACCCGGCCCAGGCTGAACCCGCCCGGGTTCGGGGTATTCCGGCTGTCGATCACGTAGGCGATGATGTCGCGCTTCTGGGCCGGGGTGATCGTGGTGTCGTTGAACACGGGCATGGCCTCGGGGCCGGTCAGCATGGCCTCGTACAGCTGGGTGGGCGTGGCCTGGTTGAGGGCCGCCGCGTACTTGCCGTAGGTGAGCGCGCCGCCCGCCCCGTCGAAGTTGTGGCACTGCGCGCAGTCCGCGGTGAACAGATTCTGGCCCAGTGCGATGTTGGCGCCGGAGCTGCTTACCTCGGCCGGGGTCGGGATCGCGGGCCCGCCCGCCAGCGACTCGATGTACGCGGCCACCGCCTGGGTCTCGGCCGGGTCCAGCTGCCTCGGCTTCGTGGGGGCCTCGGCGTCTGTCGCCTTCAGCGGCATCCGGCCGGTGCTCACCTGGAAGTCGACGGCGGCCGATCCGACGCCGATCAGGCTGGGCGCGACCGCCGTGCCCTGCGCCTGCAGGCCGTGGCAGGTGGCGCAGGTCTGGAGGAAGATCTGCTGGCCCTTGGCGATCTCGGCCTGCGACGTGGTGGGGTTGGTGGACGCGGCCGACTCGCCGCTCCCGGTGACGGTCGCGTAGATCGCCCCCACCAGGATCAGCCCGAGCAGGACGACGGCGTAGTTGGCGACCGGCCGCCTCCGCTTTGCGGTGATCCAGCTCACTGCGGTCCCCAGTCTCCGGTCAGTGGATGATGTAGATGGTGAAGAACAGGCCGATCCACACGACGTCGACGAAGTGCCAGTAGTACGAGACGACGATGGCGCTGACCTGCTGCTCATGGGTGACCCGTTTGGCCGCGAAGGTCCGGCCGAGCAGGAAGAGGAACGCGACCAGGCCGCCGGCCACGTGCAGCCCGTGGAAACCGGTGGTCAGGTAGAAAACCGAGCCGTAGTTGCTGGACGACAGCGTCAAGTGCTGCTTGCGGATCAGGTCGAAGAGGTACTCGTAGCCCTGGCCGCAGTCGAAGTACAGCCCCATCAGGAAGGTCAGCGCGTACCACTCGCGCAGCCCCCAGCGCATCGGGCGGAAGATCGAGGCCGAGCGGCGGACCTGGCCGCGCTCGATCGCGAACACTCCCATCTGGCAGGTCACGCTGGAGGCCAGCAGCACCAGGGTGTTGACCGTGGCCAGCGGGAGGTCCAGCTTGACCGGCGGCCATGGCTCGCCCAGGCCCTTGTCCACCGAGCGGACCGTGAAGTACATGGCAAACAGCGCCGCGAAGAACATCAGCTCCGAAGACAGCCAGATGATGGTCCCGACGCTGACCAGGCTCGGCCTGCTGGCCGGCGAGCGGGGAGTTACCTCGGTCGTTGCTGTCGCCACGGGGCCATTATTACGACACGGCGTAGGCGCCGCACGCCCGACCCCCCAATCACGACACGGCGTAGGCGGTGCGCGGCCGGCCCCCGCGCCCGACCCGCCCGGCCCCCTTGCCCCGGCGCGGCCGGCCCTCCCTTCCACCACACCGCGCAGGCGGTGCGCGGCCGGCCCCCCGGGTCGGTAGCATCCAGTTTCATGAAGGTCGTTGTATACAGCCATGACGCGGATACGCGGGCCAGGATCCGGCTCGCCATCGGGCGTCGGCCCGCCCCCGACGTGCCGGAGGCGGAGGTGATCGAGGTGGCCACGCACGCCGCGCTGATCCGGCTGATGGATGCGCGCGGCGCGGACGTCATGGTGCTGGACGGCGAGGCCCAGCCGGCCGGCGGCATGGGGGTCTGCCGCCAGGCCAAGGACGAGATCTACGACTGCCCGCCGGTATTGCTGATCATCGGCCGCCCCGACGACGGCTGGCTCGCCACCTGGTCCATGGCCGACGCGGTGGTAAGCCACCCGATCGACCCGCCCGCGCTGGCCCACGCCCTGGCTGGCCTGATGCGCCAGCGCGCCGCGGTCACCCAGACGACCGAGGCCTGAGGGCCATGGACGCCCGCACCACCTGGCCCGCCCTGATCGGCGCGCTGACCAAGGGGGAGAGCCTCACCGGCGACGAGACCGCCTGGGCCATGAACGAGATCATGGAAGGGGCGGCCACCCCGGCCCAGATCGCCGGCTTCGGAGTGGCGCTGCGGATGAAGGGCGAGACTCCGGCCGAGCTCGGCGGCCTGGCCCAGGCCATGCTCGATCACGCGTCGCCGATCGACATCCCCGGCCCCGTCGTGGACCTGGTCGGCACCGGCGGCGACGGGGCGCGCACGGTCAACATCTCGACGATGGGCACGATCGTGGCGGCCGCGGCCGGGGCCCGGATGGCGAAGCACGGTAACCGGGCGGCCTCCTCCTCGTGCGGCGCGGCGGACCTGCTCGAGGCGCTCGGGGTGGTGATCGACCTGCCCCCGCAGGCCACCGAGCGGCTGATGACCGAGACCGGCGTGGTATTCCTGTTCGCGGCGCTCTATCACCCGGCGCTGCGGCACACCGCGGTCCCGCGGCGCGAGCTGGGCGTGCCGACGGTGTTCAACTTCCTCGGCCCGGTGGCCAACCCGGCCCGGCCGGGCGCGCTCGCCGTCGGCGTGGCCGACCCGCGGATGGGGCCGGTGATCGCCGGCGTGCTGGCCGGCCGTGGCTGCTCCGCCCTCGTGTTCCACGGCGACGACGGGCTCGACGAGCTGACCACCACCGCACCGTCCACGGTCTGGGTGGTGCACGGCGGCATGGTGAGCCAGACCGTGCTCGACCCGGCGGCACTCGGCATCGGCCGGTCATCCCCGGACGACCTGCGCGGCGGCGACCCGGCGCACAACGCCGCGGTGGCCCGCGCGGTGCTCGGCGGTGAGGCTGGCCCGGTGCGGGAGACGGTGCTGCTCAACGCCGCGGCGGCGCTGGCCGCCGAGGCGGGCGTGCCCGGCCCCGACGACCTGCAGGCCAGCCTGGCCGACGGCTATGCCCGGGCGGCCCGGGCCCTGGACTGCGGCGCGGCCCGGGACCTGCTCGACCGCTGGGTGCAGGCGAGCAACCGCCTGGCCGCCGAGCACTCCGCCTGACGCCCGGCCCGCCCCACCCCGGCGGGCCGCCCCACCCCGGCGGGCCGCCCCACCCCGGCGGGCCCCACCCCGGCGGGCCCCACCCCGGCGGGCCCCACCCCGGCGGGCCCCACCCCGGCGGGCCGTCCCACCCCGCCCGCCCGCCTTGATCCGTTACCGTGGTCGTCTGGCGGCCACTATGACGCCTCTATGACCGGCAGACGTCCGTTCTAATCGATCATGGGGTGGAGCAAGGCGCGCGGGGCGGGGGTCAGGCGGACTCGGAGTAGCCGATCGCGAACGCGGCCTCGAGGTCGTGCCGCGAGTAGGTGCGGAACGCGATGTGAGTCTCGGTGTGCGTGACCCCGGGAACCCGGTTCAGCGTGCCGGGGATCACGTCGCTGAGCTCGTCATGGGCGCGCACCCGGACCATCGCCACGAGATCGAACTCGCCCGTCACTGAGTAGACCTCGGAGACCTCGGGTATCTGGGCGATCGCCTCGGCCGTCTGCGGAATGCGCGCGACGTCGGCCTTCACCAGAACGATAGCGGTGACCACTGCCGCCTCCTCAGCCCGCAGCCCTGATCTGTAGCCACCCGGGGCCTTATCCCTAGCGGCATCGGGCCGGTGTCCCTCACCACGGGCGCCAGCCGCCCCGGCTGCCCGAGTAGCGTACCGCCTGGCGCGGCCGGCCCGCCGATCAGGCGCTGATCTCGGCGAGCGTGCGCACGCCCGCCGAGGCGAGACGGCCGAGCAGGGCCTGCAGCACGTCGGCGGTGGCCTTGGCGTCGGCCAGGGCCCGGTGGCACGGAAGGGTCCGGGCGCCGAAGAAACCGGCCAGCGTGGCCAGCTTGCAGTCGGGCACCTCTTCCTCGCCGAGCACCGACCGGGCCAGCGCCGCGGTGTCGAGCACCGGGAAGCCGGGCCAGCGGATCCGGGACCGGCCGCACGCCGAGGTGAGGAAGCCGACGTCGAACGGTGCGTTGTGGGCGGCCAGCACGCAGCCGCGGGCGAAGGCCAGGAAGCCGGGCAGCACGGCGCTGATCGGCGGCGCCTGGCGGACCATCGCGTCGGTGATCCCGGTGAGCGAGACGATGTCCGCCGGGATCGGGTAACCGGGGTTAACCAGCGTGGAGAACTCCGCGCCAGGCGCGCCGTGACCCACCCGGACCGCGCCGATCTCGGTGATGCCGGCCTGCTCGGGCAGCCAGCCCGTGGTCTCCACGTCCACGATCACGAACTCGAGGCTGGCCAGCGGCAGGACCGGGGCGCAAGAGGGATGGGCGAGCGGCCCGACGGTGAAGATCGGTGTGACGGGGCGGGCCGGCTCGGCGGCGGGCCCAGCCGGCTCGGCAGCGGAGCGGGCCGGCGTGGTGGCGGGGAGGGTCGGCTCGCTGACGGTGGGGGCGGCGGCGGCGTCGGCCGGCTCGGCGGCGGAGCGGGTCGGCTCGCTGACGGTGAGGGTAG
This sequence comes from uncultured Actinomycetota bacterium, assembly GCA_963749145.1. Lineage (GTDB taxonomy): Bacteria > Actinomycetota > Actinomycetes > Streptosporangiales > Streptosporangiaceae > JASHPR01. The sequence continues at coordinate 767,131 of CAVVLN010000002.1, forward strand.
CAGCGGGGCCGGGCTCGGTCGTGGGGACGATGGCGGGGCCGGCCGGGTCGCGGGTGGGGCGGATCGGCTCACCGGCCGAGCGGATCGGCTTACCAGTGGAGCGGATCGGCTCGCGGGTGGTCACTCTTTCACCGTAGGGCCGGGCACCGACAGTCCGGCTCAGGCACGCCGCCCCGCTCGCGTCCCGGCCCCGGCGTGGGCCCGGCGTGGCCCGGCGTGACCCGTCCCGGCCCCGTCCCGGCCCCGGCGCGGCCCCGTCCCGCTCCCGTCCCGCTCCCGTCCCGCTCCCGTCCCGGCCCCGCTTCGCGGCGCCTCCGCGGTTTGGCCTGGGCCAGAGTGTGCGAAGTGGTTGATACGCCACCCCAGTATCACTAGTGTCAGGCAGCGAGCCGCATCGCTTATCCGTCGCCCCCCGGCGACGGCGATCGGCCGCCGCCGAGTCTCCACGCTGGCACCCCCGGCCAGCCGGAGAACCGGGGACCCACCGGAGGACCACCGGGCGACGCCCGGGGGGACTCCAGGGGTGAATCGGCCCGGACCGCCACTGCGGACCGGGCCGTAGGGCGCACTTCCACAGCCCGAACCCGTCAGCTCACCCGGTAGGCGGACAGTGGAAGAAGGAGCGTGTCACGCACGTGCAGACGCGGCGATCGGGCGGTACGGCTCTGCTCGGTACTCTCAGGCGTCGCGGCGCGGCCATCTCGCTCGGCCTAGTCGCCGCCGGCGCGCTCGTCATGAGCAGCGGCATGGTGGCGGGCGCCGCCCCGCAGCCCACGGTCACCCAGGTCCAGCAGAAGCTGAACCAGCTCAACGCCCAGGCCGACAAGCTCGATGAGCAATACGACCAGGCGCAGCAGGCGCTGGAGTCGGCCGGCCAGCAGCTCACGCTGGTGAACGAGCAGGCGGCACGGTACCTGGCCAAGTTCGAATCGATGCGGCGCGAGGTGGCCCAGATCGCGGCCACGGCCTTCGAAGAGGGCAGCTTGAACACCCCCGAGGCCCTGCTGACCACCAACAACCCGCAGCAGATCCTCGACCAGTCCTCGATCCTGCTCGAGTTGTCCTCGAGCAACACCGCCGAGATGAGCGCGTTCATCTCGGCTGCCCGCCAGCTGGCCGGGGCGCAGGATGCGGCGCGCCGCACCAAGGACGCCCGGGTCGAGCTCGCGGCCAAGCTGGCCAGCCAGAAGAAGACGCTGGAGAAGACGATCGCCCAGCAGCAGGCGCTGCTGAACCAGCTCACCCCGGCCCAGCAGGTGGGCACTGGCCCGGGTGCGCCTGGCGGCCAGATCGGCGGCAAGGACCCGCTGCCGAACATCACCCAGGGCGAGAAGGCGGTGCAGTTCGCCTACGACCAGCTCGGCTGCCCGTACGTGTTCGGCGGCACCGGCCCGTGCCAGGACGGTTTCGACTGCTCCGGGCTGACCCAGGCCGCGTGGGCGTTCGCGGGCGTGGCGATCCCGCGCACCAGCTACGAGCAGGCGGGCCTGCCGGCCGTTCCAGAATCCGACCTGGAGCCGGGCGACATCCTGGAGTTCACCGGCGACGGGCACGTCGGTATCTACGTGGGCGGCGGGATGCTGATCGACGCGCCGCACACCGGCGCGGTCGTCGAGAAGGTCGCGTTCAGCGGCTGGTTCACGGCCAACTTCGACGGCGCCGTCCGGCCGTAACCGCCGGGCGTACCCGCCGGGCGTAACCGCCGGGCGTAACCGCCGGGCGTAACCGCCGGGCGTAACAGTTGGACGGGCTGCCTGGCCCGGGCGGGCTCGCCCGCCCGGGCAGCGTCCTTCACCTCCCGCTGCCGGTACTGGTGGTGCTCGGTCAGGTCCAGGGCCGGCGACCGCAGCAGCCGGGTGATGGGGGTGCCGGCCAGCCACCGGGCGCGCAGGACGCCGCGTTCGGCCTCGACGAAGCCCCCCCAGATGCCGTGGCGCCCGATCGTGTTCCAGCGCCGCATGGACAACTCCAGGCACTCGGCGCGTACCGGGCATACCGCGCACAGGGCGAGCGCGCGGGCGGCCTCGGAGCGCGCGGCGTCCGCCGCGGTCGCGACCGGGAACCACTCATCCGGGTCAACCGCGGTGCCGGCGCAGTTGGCCCGGGGGCTGACGACGCGGGTCGTCAGTTCCCGGTCGGTCAGGCGGCCCGGCTTCCTGGCCCGGCCCGGCGAGGTTTGGGAGAACATGAGATGGTCAGCCTCCTACGCGGTCGAGGCGGGTTTCCGGACGCACCGCATGGGACGAGCTTTACCGGATAACGCGGGCCGCACTTCGTCAAGATGAGTAGTCCTGGCGGGCCGGGCTACGATCACCGAGTCGCCGCCGCCACAGGAGCAGGGGTGCCGAAGGTCCTGATTGTCAGCAATGACTTCCCGCCGCGCCGCGGCGGGATCCAGTCGTTCGTGCACGCGCTGGCGGTGCGGATGCCGGCCGGCTCGGTGGTGGTCTACGCCCCGTCGTGGGCCGGGGCGGCGGAGTTCGACGCCAGGCAGCCGTTCCCGGTGATCAGGCACCCGACCTCGCTGATGCTGCCGGTGCCGTCGGTGGCCCGGCGCGCGGCGGCGATCCTGCGCGATCACGACTGCGACACGGTCCTGTTCGGGGCGGCGGCCCCGCTCGGGCTGCTCGCCCCGTCGCTGCGCCGGGCCGGGGCCGGGCGGACGGTCGGCCTCACGCACGGTCACGAGGCGGGCTGGGCGGCGCTGCCGGCGGCCCGGGCCCTGCTGCGCCGGATCGGCGACCAGGTTGACGTGCTCACCTACCTGGGTGAGTACTTCCGGGCCCGGCTGGCCCGGGCCCTGTCACCCGCGGCGGCGGCCCGGATGGTGCGGCTCGCACCCGGGGTGGACACCGCCGCGTTCCGCCCCGGGGCGGACGGGGACGCGATCAGGCAGCGGCTCGGCCTGGGCGGCCGGCCGGTGGTCGTCTGCGTGTCGCGGATGGTCAAGCGCAAGGGCCAGGACACGCTGATCAGGGCCTGGCCCCGGGTCCGGGCTGCCGTGGGCGGCCCGGACGGCGGCCCGGTGCTGCTGCTGGTCGGGGACGGGCCCTACCGCGCCGAGCTCCGGCGGCTGGCGGCGCGGGCCGGGGTGGCCGGCTCGGTGATCTTCACCGGGCCGGTTCCGGCGCCGGACCTGCCGGCCTACTACGCGGCCGGGAACGTGTTCGCGATGCCGTGCCGGACCCGCCGGGGGGGCCTGGATGTGGAGGGACTCGGGATCGTCTACCTAGAGGCCTCGGCGTCGGGGCTGCCGGTGGTGGGCGGCGACTCGGGGGGCGCGCCGGACGCGATCCGGCCCGGCGAGACCGGCTACGTGGTGCCCGGGCGTGACGGGGCTGCCGCCGCGGACCGGATCGCCGCGCTGCTGTCTGACCCGGCTGCCGCAGCCGCGATGGGGGAGAAGGGCGTGGCCTGGGTGGACCGGGAGTGGCGCTGGGAACTGGTCGCGCGGCGCCTCGGGCAGATCCTGGCGGACGGCCCGGACGCGGGCGGCCCAGCCGGGGACGAGACTGAGCGTTAAGGACGCTGGGAGTAAATGGCCTCGATGTCGGCGGCGTAGGCCTTGACCACCACGCTCCGGCGCACCTTGAGCGAGGGCGTGAGGTAGCCGTTGGCCTCGGTGAAGTCCGAGTCCAGGATGCGGAAGCGGCGGATCGACTCGGCGCGGGACACCGCCTTGTTGGCCTCGTCGACCGCCCGCTGGATCTCCGCGATCAGCTCCGGGTCGTCGCGCAGGTCCGCGTCGGCGGGGCGGCCGTGGCGCTGCCGCCAGAACTCCACCCCCTCGGGGTCGAGCGTGATGAGGCAGGCGACGAACGGGCGGCCGTCGCCGACCACGAGGGAATGGCTGATCAGCGGGCTGGCGCGCAGCCGGTCCTCGAGCACGGCCGGGGCCACGTTCTTGCCCGCCGCCGTGACGATGAGTTCCTTCTTCCGCCCGGTGACCTGCAGGAAGCCCTCGTCGTCCAGGCTGCCGATGTCGCCGGTGCGCAGCCATCCCTCCTCGTCCAGCGCCTCGGCCGTCGCCTCCTTGTTGTGCCAGTAGCCAGGGAAGATGTTCGGGCCGCGGAGCAGGATCTCGCCGTCGTCGGCGATCTTGACGGCGACGCCGGGCAGCGGCAGCCCCACGGTGCCGATCTTGTTGCGGCCGGGCCGGTTCACGGTGGCCGCGGCCGAGGTCTCGGTCAGCCCGTAGCCCTCGAGGATCGTAATCCCGGCGCCGCGGAAGAAGTGGCCGAGCCGCTCGCCCAGCGGGGCGCCCCCGGAGACCGCGTACCGCACCTGCCCGCCGACTCCGGCCCGGAGCCTGGCGTAGACGAGCCGGTCGAACAGCGCGTGGCGCAGCCGCAGCGCCTGGCCGGGGCCCGCGCCGCCCGGGCCGTCCGCCGAGGCCTTGCTCCACGCGATCGCGGTCTCCACGGCGACCGGGAAGATCCGGCTCTTGACCTTGCTCGCCGCCACCTGCTGCTGCGCGGTGTTGAAGACCTTCTCGAACACCCGCGGCACCGAGAGCAGGAACGTGGGCCGGAACTCGGGCAGGACCCGGGCCAGCGTGCCGATGTCCGGCCAGTGCCCGAGGACGGCCCCGGACTCCAGGCAGCCGACCTGGATGATCCGGGCAAAGGAGTGCGCGAGCGGCAGGAACAGCAGGGTGCAGCTGCCGTCGATGTCGAACACGTCCAGCAGCGCGCCCTCGACCGCGTTGCGGGAGTCGGACAGCAGGTTGACGTGGGTGATCTCGCAGCCCTTCGGGCGGCCGGTGGTGCCCGAGGTGTAGATGATCGTCGCGATGTCCGCCGCCGTCCGCGCGGCCCGGCGCTGCTCGAGTTGCTCGTCGCTGACGTCACCCCCGTCCCGGGGCAGGCCTTCCCCGCCGTCGATCTGCCAGACGTGCTGCATCCCCGGCGCGCTCACCTGGCGGATGGCCTCGGCGTGGCGGCTGGTCTCGGCGAACGCGGCGCGGGCCCCGGAGTCGGTGAGGATCCACTCGATCTGCTCGGCCGAGGAGGTCTCGTAGATCGGCACCGTGATCCCGCCGGCGGCCCAGATCGCGTAGTCGATCAGGGTCCACTCGTACCGCGTCCTCGACATCAGGGCGACCCGGTCGCCGGGCTCGATGCCCGCCGCGGCCAGCGCCCTGGCCAGGGCGGTCACCTCGTCGCGGAACTGCCCGGCGGTCACGTCGTCCCACCGGCCCTCGCCGCTGCGCCGGCGCATCATCACCGCGTGCGGGTCCTGGCTGGCGCGGGTGAAGACGATGTCGGCGAGGCTGGCGGTGGCGGAAATGTCCACCAGGGCGGGGATGCTGTACTCGCGCACGGCGCCTCCTTCGTGACCCGCGTTCTTCGTGACCGCGTCGGGCCCGGACATTCATGGACGGTACACCGCGCCGGCGCCTGCTTCCCATTTCTGCGCCGCGCAGAATTTTGCCTAGGGTATGTGCATGCGGGTGCATGTGGTCAGTGATGTGCACGGCCGGGCCGATGCGCTCCGCAAGGCGGCCGAGGGTGCCGACGCCCTGATCTGCCTCGGTGACCTGCTCTTGTTCATCGACTATGCCGACTACGGGCAGGGCATTTTTCCCGAGCTGTTCGGGGCCGAGGCGGCCCGGCAGTTCATCACGCTGCGCACCGCGCAGCGGTTCGACGAGGCCAGGCAGATGTCGGCGCGGTTGTGGGCCGGACTCGGCGGCGACCCGGCCGCCCACGTCGAGGCGGCGGCGTCACGGCAGTACGCCGAGCTGTTCGCCGCGCTGCCCGCGCCGTCCTACCTGACTTACGGCAACGTCGACATCCCCCGGATGTGGGCCTCGCACCTGCGCCCCGGGCATCATGTGCTCGACGGCCAGCGGGTCGAGATCGGCGGCTGGACGTTCGGGTTCGTCGGTGGCGGCCTGCGCACCGTGTACCGGACGCCGTACGAGCTGGCCGACGAGATCTACGCGGCCAAGGTGGCGGCCGTCGGCGAGGTGGACGTGCTCTGCACCCACATCCCGCCGGACGTGCCCGAGCTGCTGTTCGACACGGTGGCCCGGCGGATGGAGCGCGGCAGCCAGGCCCTGCTCGAGGCAATCCGCGCCACCCAGCCGCGCTACGTGCTGTTCGGGCACGTGCACCAGCCGCTGGCCAGCCGGATCACGATCGGCCGCACCGAGTGCATCAACGTCGGGCACTTCCGCGCGACCGGCACGCCGTGGGCACTGGAGTGGTAGTTCGCGCGGGGAGAGGTACGCTCCGAGGATGGCGGACAGGACCACGTCGAGCATCGTGATCGGGGTGCCCGGCCAGGACATCATGGCGGTGATCGCGGACTTCGCCGCGTACCCGCAGTGGGCGACCGGGGTGCGCGCGGCGGAGGTCCTGTCGCAGCAGGCGGACGGGCGGGCGAGCCGGGTCCGCTTCACGCTGGACGTCGGGTTGATCAAGGACACCTACGTGCTCGGTTACGACTGGGACGGCGACAGGAGAGTTCGCTGGGAACTCGCCGAGGCCGGGTCGGTAGTCTCCGAGATGAGCGGCGGCTACGAGCTGGCCGAGCGCGGCCTCCAGACCGAGGTCACCTACGACCTCACCGTGGGTGTCCGGATACCGATGATTGGGATGGTCAAACGCCGGGGAGAGAAGACGATCATCGATACCGCGCTCAAGGGGCTCAAATCGCGCGCCGAGACCATCGGGAGACAGAGATGACCGGGCAGGCAGGCAACACCGGCCAGGACCGCGATAGCGGTGCTGACGGCGAGCCTCGTGATGGCTCCGCGGCGAAGCCGGCGGGCAGGCCGCCCGCGAAGACCGTAGGCGGGTCGCCCGCGAGGGCGGCGGGCGGGTCGCCCGCGAAGCCGGGCGGGTCGGCCGCGAAACCGGCGGGCGGGTCGTCGCGGCCGCCGGGCAGCGACGTGGCCGACGACATCCAGCGCTGGCTGGTCCGGTCCGGCATCCGCAGCATGCGGCGGGAACTGACCGACCAGGTCCGCCGGACCTTCACCGCTCGCCGGCCCGCCGAGCCCGACGACATCTGGGGGGCGGCGACGACCGAGCCGCCGCCCGAGCTGATGGCGTCGGCCGATTCCCCCGAGTGCGCCTGGTGCCCGATCTGCCGGGCCGCCCGACGGATCAGGGAGACCGGCCCGGGCCTGGGCGGCCAGCTGGCCGGGGCGGGCGATACGGTGGCCGCGGCCGTCCAGGAGGCGATGTCGGCCTTTGACGCCGTCTTGTCGCGGGCCCGCGCCGAGGAAGCGAACGGCTTCCCGGCGGACAAGTTCCCGCCCGACCGGTTCCCGCCCGACCGGTTCCCGGCGGCCGGCACGCCTCCCCCGGGGGCGGAACGTGAGCCTGACGATCGGGATTGACGTCGGAGGCACCAAGATCGCCGCGGGTGTCGTCGACGAGCACGGGCGCATCATCGAGAAGCTCCGGCGGGACACGCCGGCCACCAGCCCGGCGCAGACCGCGCGGGTGATCTCGGAAGCCGCGCTGCAACTGCTGGACCGCCACCGGGCCGACGCCGTCGGCATCGGCGCCGCCGGGTTCGTGGACGGGGTCCGGTCCAGCGTGCTGTTCGCGCCGCACCTGGCCTGGCGCGACGAGCCGCTGCAGAGCCGCATCGAGACGCGGGTCGGCCTGCCGGTCGTGGTGGAGAACGACGCGAACGCCGCGGTCTGGGCGGAGACCATGCTCGGTGCCGCCCGCGGGCACGAGAACGTCATCCTCATCGCCGTCGGCACCGGCATCGGAGCCGGGATCGTGATCAACAGCGAGCTGTACCGGGGACAGTGGGGCATCGCCGGGGAGCCCGGGCACTACCGCGTGGTGCCCGGCGGGCGGCCGTGCGGCTGCGGCAACCGCGGCTGCTGGGAGCAGTACGCCAGCGGCAGCGCGCTAGTGGCCGAGGCCCGCGCGATCGCGGCCCGCTCGCCCGGCGTGGCGGCCCGCCTGCTGCAGCTGGGCGGGGGAGCGGCCGAGGGGATCGATGGCCCGGCGGTCACCCGGGCCGCGCGGGAGGGCGACGCCACCGCGCTGCGCTGCTTCGAGGTCGTGGGCGGCTGGCTCGGACAGGGCCTGGCCGCGCTCGCGGCCATCCTCGACCCGGGCTGCTTCGTGATCGGCGGCGGCGTGTCAGAGGCCGGCGACCTGCTGGTCGGCCCGGCGCGCGCCGCGTTCGACGACGAGCTGACCGGAAAGGCCTACCGCCGCCACGCCGAGATCAGGCTGGCGCAGCTCGGCGCCGACGCCGGCGTGATCGGTGCGGCCGACCTCGCGCGCCGCGCCATGCACCGCCGGGCCCTGGCCGGGATGGACTGACCGGGGCGGGCTGGCCGGGATGGACTGACCGGGGCGGGCTGGCCGGGATGGACTGACCGGGGCGGGCTGGCCGGGATGGACTGACCGGGGCGGGCTGACCGCGGCGGTTAGAGCACCGCCCCGTCGCCCGGGCCCGCGCCGCGCCCGTCGCTAAGGCGCAGGACCACCACGGCGAACCCGCCGACAAAGGCCATCACGGCCAGCAGCGCCGCCCAGCCCGGTATCGACCAGCCGATCAGGGTCGCCGCCAGCAGGTAGGCGGGCCCGCCGAACAGCGCGGCCCAGGCTCCCTTGGCCACCGGGTCCAGCTGCGGCAGCGGCGGCGGGGGCGGCGGGATGTAGTGCTCGTCGGTGATGTCGTCGTCGGCCGCGTCCCCGCGGCCGGGGTGGCCGAGGGCGTCATCGCCGGCGCCGTCCGCCGGGCCGGCCGGGCCGGCGCCCGCGAGCGGGACAAGGAACGGGGGACCGGCGGCCGGGCGGGTGACCGGCCGGATCACCCGGGCCCGGTCGGCGCCGGGCGGTTGGCCGGCTGGCCCCGGACCGGGTGCGGGCGGGAGGCCGGCTGGCCCCGGACCGGACGCGGGCGGGAGGCCGGCTGGCCCCGGACCGGACGCCGACGGGAGGCCGGCTGGCCCCGGACCGGGCGCGGGCGGAGGCCGGCTGCCCCCGGACCGGGCGCGGGCGGGGACAGGCTCTCGCGCTCCGGCCACGGAGCCGCGTCCGGGTCGGCGGCGGGCAGGTCGTAGCGCGCGACGAGATCTCGCCAGGCGGCCTCGTCGCCGCTCGCGCCGGGGCCTTCGGTCGCGTCCCCGCCGCCGCTCGCGCCCCGGCCGCTCGCGTCCTCACCGCTCACGTCATAACCCTCACACGTCGTAAACCTGACGTTACCCGCCTTACCGCTACGGCTATCCTCTCCCAGCGCGGCTGTGTGTCCTGACAAACCCCACGCTTCCGGCGAAGATTTCCGGCGCGTCGTTGTCGAGGGTGGCCACGTGGTAGCTGTCCGGGAGTTCCCGGACCTCCAGGCTCGGCAGGGCCTGGCGAAGTAGCCGGAGGCTGGCCGGCCCGACCACGTGATCATCGGTGCTGTGGTAGGCGAGCACCGGCTGGGTCACGTCCGCGAGCTGGGCCTGGGTGGCCCGCCACAGTCCGGGCAGGCTCGCCGCCGCCTTGACCGGGACCCGGTCGTAGCCGAGCTCGGTGGCCTGCTCCTTCTTGATGTCGCTGGCGATTCCCTTCAGCGAAGGCACCATGAACTTCAGCACCGGGGCGAGCAGGAACAGCCGGGTGTCGGCCGTGACCGACGGGTTGACCAGCACCAGCCCGCTGACGGCCGGGCCGCGCTGTTCGGCGAGACGCAGGGCCAGGCAGGCGCCCATCGACAGGCCCATGACGAAGATCTCGTCGGCGTGGCCGCGGAGCTCGTCAAACGCCCGGTCAACTTCGGCGAACCAGTCTTCCCACCGGGTGCGCGCCATGTCCTGCCAGGTCGTGCCGTGCCCGGGCAGCCTGGGCAGCCAGACGCTCAGCCCCGCCTCGGCCAGGTATTCCGCCCAGGGCCGCAGCGACTGGGGACTGCCGGTGAACCCGTGGCAGAGCAGGGCACCGGTGGGACCGCCAACGTGGGTGAAGGGTTCTGCGCCTGGCAGCACTGGCATGGGCCGGGTCCTCCCAACATCCGTGCGGGCGTCTGGCGTCCCGCAGTCCCTCTCACCGCATCGTCGCACGCCCCGGCCCCCCGCAGGGCCGCCCTGCGGCACTCGACGCCGTCCGGCCGGCGGGCTACTTGCGCGGAGTAGTCGTTCGGGGCACTCTTGCGATCATGCGAGAACGTTTTCGGATGCTGCCGCCGGGCCGCGGCGGTGACGTAATGCTGACGCGGGCTACTCCAGACGCGCGCTGAGCAGGACAGATTGCTCTGATTCGAGGTGCGCGGGTGTTCTACTGGGTGGTAAAGGCGATAATCGGTCCGTTCCTGCGAATCGTGTTCCGGCCGTGGGCCGACGGCATCGACAACGTCCCCCGCGAGGGCCCCGCCATCATCGCCAGCAACCACCTGTCCTTTTCCGACCATTTCTTCGCCCCGCTGCCGCTTCCGCGCAAGGTGGTCTTCCTGGCTAAGTCGGAGTACTTCACCGGCCGCGGGCTCAAGGGCCTGGTCAGCAAGGCTTTCTTCAGCGGCGTGGGGCAGATCCCCGTGGACCGGTCGGGCGGCGAGGCCAGCGAGCGTGCGCTGCGGACCGGGCTGCGCGTGCTGGCCCAGGGCCACCTGCTCGGGATCTACCCCGAGGGCACCCGGACCCCGGACGGGCGGCTGTACCGGGGGAAGACCGGCGTCGCCCGGCTGGCCCTGGAGGGGAAGGCGCCGGTGGTGCCGTGCGCGATGATCGGGGGCTTCGAGTTCCAGCCTCCGGGCAAGATCAGGCCCAGGCTGCGGATCCGGCCGGGCGTCCGGTTCGGCCCGCCGCTCGACTTCTCCCGGTACTACGGGCTCGAGGAGGACCGGTTCGTGCTCCGCGCGATCACCGACGAGGTGATGTACGCGATCATGAAGCTCTCCGGGCAGGAATACGTCGACGAGTACGCCCAGCGAGCCAAGCTCAGCCTGCCGTCGGCGCTGCGCAAGGACGCCGGGGCCGAGGATGGCCGGCCCGCGGATGGTCGGCCCGCGGATGGTCGGCCCGCGGACGGCCGGCCCGCGGACGGCTCGTCCGGGGATCAGGGGGCCGTGACCGCCCCGGCCGCCAGTGCGCCCGCGGCCGGTGCCCCCGCGGTCAAGGCGCCCACGGCCGGCACGCCCCGCAGCGCCGCAGCCCAGGGCGCCGCGGCGGACGAGCCAGCCGGCGAGTAACCCGCGGCGCGCCGTCCGGCCTGGGCCTGGCTGACCCCGGTGCCGGGCCGAGTGGCGCCCGGCCGGACATCCGCCGGTGCGCGGACGCGCCTGCCGAGCGCTGGATCCTGCCCTAACCCGGGACGAGGCGGGCCCAGCCCCGGGTGCGCTGCACCGCCTCGCGCCAGCGGGCGTAGGCCGCGTCATCCCGGGAGCCGGGCTCGAACCGCCGGTCGAGCCGCCAGGTCGCCTCGAGTTCCGCGGGGGAGGACCACACGCCGGTGGCCAGGCCGGCCAGGAAAGCGGCGCCCAGGGCGGTGGTCTCGGCGACCACCGGCCGCTCCACGGGCACCTGGAGCTGATCCGCCTGCAGCTGCATGAGCAGGTTGTTGGCGGCGGCCCCGCCGTCGACCCGCAGCACGTCACGGCCGGCCGCAGTGCCCGGGGCGGCTCCGGCGCCCGGAGCGGCCTCGGCAGCCATCACGTCCGCGACGTCCCTGACCTCGAACGCGATCGCCTCGAGCGCGGCCCGGACCAGGTGCGCCCGGGTCGTTCCCCGGGTCAGGCCGAACATCGCCCCCCGGGCGTCCGGGTCCCAGTAGGGCGCGCCGAGCCCGGTCAGGGCGGGCACGAACACGGTGCCCCCCGAATCGGGCACCGACCGGGCCAGCGCCTCGCTCTGCGCGGCGTTGTCCAGCAGCCCAAGCCCGTCGCGCAGCCACTGCACGGCGGCGCCGGTCACGAAGACCGACCCCTCGAGCGCGTAGGTCAGGGCCCCGGCCGCGTCCATCCACGCCACGGTCGACAGCAGGCCGGCCGGGGACCGGACGATCGAGTGACCGGTGTTGCGCAGCACGAACGACCCGGTGCCGTACGTGCACTTCTCGGACCCGGGGGAGAAGCACGTCTGCCCGAACATCGCCGCCTGCTGGTCGCCGGCGATACCCGCGACCGGCAGCGACAGGCCGAGAAAGGCCTCCGGGTCGGTATGCGCCACCGGGGCAGACGACGGCACGACCTCGGGCAGCGCGTGCGGCGGGACCTCGAACAGCTCGCACAGCTCGGCGGACCACTGGCCTGCCTCGATGTCGAACAGCAGCGTGCGGGAGGCGTTCGACGCGTCCGTGACGTGGCGCCGCCCCCCGGTCAGCCGGGCGATCAGGTAGGAGTCCACGGTGCCGACCACGACCGCGCCCGCGCGCACCTCGGCCCACAGGGACGGCTCGTTACGGGCCAGCCAGGTCAGCTTGGTCGCGGTGAAGTAGGGGTCGAGCCGCAGCCCGGTCAACGCGCTCACCCGGGCCTCATGACCCTCGTCCCGCAGCTGCGCGCAGAGCGCCGCCGTCCGCCGGTCCTGCCACACGATCGCCCGCCGCGGCGCGGCGAGCGTCCTGGCGTCCCAGAGCGCCGCGGTCTCCCGCTGGTTGGTGATGCCGACGCAGCTCGGCGGGTCGGACCCGTCCAGCGCCTGGGCGCACGCCGCGAGCGTCGCCTGCCAGATGCCCTCCGGCAGGTGCTCCACCCAGCCCGGCTGCGGGTAGAACTGGCGGAACTCCTGATAGCCGCGGCCCGTCACGGCCCCGTCGGCAGCAATAACCAGGGCCGTCACGCCCGTGGTCCCGGCATCGATCGCGAGCACGCTCATGGGCACTAGTGTGGCGGTCATAAGCCCGCAAGCCCACGCGAGAGGAAGATCCATGCGAGTCGGAGTCCTGACCGGCGGCGGTGACTGCCCGGGCCTGAACGCGGTCATCCGCGCCATCGTGCGCACCGGAGCGGCAGAGTACGGATACGAGTTCCTCGGGTTCCGCGATGGCTGGCGCGGCCCTCTCGAAGGCGACACCATGCCCCTGGACGTAGCGGCGGTGCGCGGCATCTTGCCCCGCGGCGGCACGATCCTCGGCTCATCCCGCACCAACCCGCTGGGCGAGAGCGCGGCCGCGGGCGGCCGCTCCGGGCTGGAGCGGATCAAGGACAACCTGGCCCGCCTCAGCGTGGACGCGCTGGTGGCGATCGGCGGCGAGGACACCCTCGGCGTCGCCGGCCGGCTGAACGAGCAGGGCGTGAAGGTCGTCGGCGTGCCGAAGACCATCGACAACGACCTCGGTGCCACCGACTACACGTTCGGCTTCGACACCGCGGTGAACATCGCGATGGAGGCCATCGACCGGCTGCACACCACCGCGGAGAGTCATCACCGGGCGCTGATCGTCGAGGTGATGGGCCGCCACGCCGGCTGGATCGCGCTGCACGCGGGGATGGCCGGCGGGGCGAACGTGATCCTGATCCCGGAGCAGCCGTTCGACATCGAGCAGGTCTGCGGGTGGGTGCAGCACCGGTTCCAGACCCGGTACGCGCCGATCGTGGTGGTCGCCGAGGGCGCGCATCCCAAGCAGGGCACCGACGTGCTGATGAACCAGCAACTGGACGAGTTCGGCCACGTCCGGCTGAGCGGGGTCGGCCAGTTGCTGGCCGGCGAGATCGAGAAGCGCACCGGCAAGGAGGCCCGGTGCACCGTGCTCGGCCACATCCAGCGCGGCGGCACGCCGACCGCGTTCGACCGGGTGCTGGCCACCCGCTTCGGCACGCACGCGATCCGCGCGGTGGCCGCGCGCTCGTTCGGCGCAATGGTGGCGCTGCGCGGCACCGAGATCGTCCAGGTCCCGATCGCGACCGCGGTCAGCGAGCTCAAGCTGGTGCCGCCCGAGCGCTACGCCGAGGCCGAGCTGTTCTTCGGCTGATTCCCTAACCGGCCTGGTGGGCGGCGCGGAACACCGCGGCCTTGACCCGGTTCTGGCACGCGGTCGAGCAGAACCGGCGGGTCGCGTTGCGCGAGGTGTCGACGTAGACGCGGTCGCACCGGGGCGCGGTGCACACGCCCAGGCGGCCCTGCCGGTCGGTGCCGAGCAGCACGGCCAGGCCGGTCGCGCAGCCGGCGGCCCAGCCGGTGACCAGCGATTCCTCGGCGCCGTGGAAGTGCAGGTGCCAGGGCTCGCCGTCGTGCCGGTCCAGGCGCGGCCGGGCCCCGGTGCGCGCCAGCATCTCGTTGACCAGCCCGGCCGCCGCGTCCGTGCGGCCGTCCGCCACCGCCTCGAACACGGCGCGCAGGCTCGCGGCCACGGCCGGGAACCCCGCCGCCTCGCCCGGCGGGACCGGCCGGGTGTCCGCGCGCCCGGCCCGCAGCGCCGCGGTCACGGCGGCGGGCAGCGCGTCGCCCTCGGGTAGCAGGTACGGCCGGCCGTGCGCCTCGCCGGGGGTAAGCGCGTTGGCCAGCCGGACCGCCACGGTCACGACCGCGTCCAGGTGACTGGTGAAATTCACTTGACCAGTTATCTCCTCGCACCCTAGGTTCATCACTATCAAAACGATGATAGCCAGTCACGAACAGGCTCGCGGCGCGACCCGCCGCGCCCGGCTGCGGGCCGGGCCGGATCGGGAGATCCTGCGCCTGGCCGTGCCTGCGTTCGGGGCCCTGGTCGCGGAGCCGCTGTTCCTGCTGGCCGACTCGGCCATCGTGGGCCGGATCGGTACCGTGCCGCTGGGCGGCCTCGGCGTCGCCAGCCAGGCACTCACCACGCTGGTCAACGTCTCGATCTTCCTGGCGTACGGCACCACGGCCGCCGTGGCCCGCCAGCTGGGCGCGGGCCGGCGGCAGGCGGCGCTGCGGCAGGGCATCGACGGGCTCTGGCTGGCGGCCGGGATCGGCGGCGCGGTGCTCGCGATCGGCTGGCCGCTGGCGCCGGGGATCATCCGGGTCTTCGGCGCCTCGCCCGCGGTGAGCAGCGGTGCGGTGACCTACCTGCGGATCAGCCTGTTCGGGGCGCCGTCGATGCTGCTGGTGCTGGCCGGCACCGGCGTGCTGCGCGGGCTGCAGGACACCCGCACCCCGCTGCTGGTGGCCGTCGCCGCGTTCACCCTGAATACCGTCCTGAACGCGACGTTCGTCCTCGGACTGCATTTCGGCCTGGCCGGCTCGGCCACGGGCACCGTGATCGCGCAGACGGCCGGGGCCGCCTGGTACCTGACGGTGGTCACGCGGGGGGCGCGCCGGGCCGGGGTCAGGCTCGGCATCGACCGGGCCGGCCTGGCCGCGGCCGCGGCCGCGGCGGCCGGGCTGTTCGCGCGCACGCTCGCGCTGCAGGCGGTGCTGGTCATCACCACGGCGGTCGCGGCGCGCCAGGGAGACGCCGCCATCGCCGCGCACCAGATCGCGTTCCGGCTCTGGACCCTGCTGGCGCTGGCGCTGGACGCGATCGCGATCGCGGGCCAGGCGATCACCGGCCGGTACCTGGGCGCGGGCGACGCCGCCGGGGCCCGGGTCGCGACCAACCGCATGATCGGCTGGGGCGCCGCGTACGGGGTGGTCTTCGGCCTGGTGGTGCTCCTGGCCCGGCCGCTGCTGCCCGGGCTGTTCGCCGCCGCGCCGCCGGTGCGGGCCCTGCTGCTCGCGGTGCTGCTCGTGGTCGCCGCGCAGCAGCCAGTGGCCGGCGTCGTCTTCGTGCTCGACGGGGTGCTGATCGGCGCGGGTGACCAGCGCTACCTGGCCGTGGCCGGGGCCCTGACGCTGGCTGTGTTCGTGCCGGCCGCCTGGCTGGTTTACGCCCGGCACGGCGGGCTGGTGGCGCTCTGGCTCGCCTACAGCCTCTGGCTGCTGGCCCGGTTCGTGACGCTGGTGCTGCGCGCCCGGGGCCACCGCTGGCTGGTCACCGGCGCCGTCCGGAGATGACGGAGGTCACGGAGACGACGGACGCCAAGGTGGCGACGGAGGTCATCCAGACGGTGGACGCCGCGGAGACGGCGGAGGTCACGGAGACGACGGAGACGACGAGGAGAGACACCGTGGACAAAGATCAGGCGGCGGCCTGGATCGCCCGCTGGGACGCTCAGCAGCAGCGCTACATGCCGGACCGCGAGGAGCGGTTCACCGCGCTCATCGACGCGGTGGCCGAGGGCGCGGGGCGCCCGGATCCGCTCGTGCTCGACCTCGGCTGCGGCCCCGGCTCGCTCGCCGTGCGGCTGCTGGACCGGATTCCCGCCGCCACCGTGATCGCGATCGACGCCGACCCGGTGCTGCTCACGCTCGGCCGCGCCGCCTGGGCGGGCCGGGCCGGCCTGCGCTTCGCCGACCTGGACCTGCGCGCCGCGGGGTGGGCCGGCCGGCTCGGGCTGGACCGCCCGGCCGACGCCGCGGTCAGCACCACGGCGCTGCACTGGCTGCTGCCCCCGGACCTGGCCGCGATGTACGCGGAGGTCGCGACCGGGCTGCGGCCGGGCGGCCTGCTGCTCAACGGTGATCACCTGGCCGAGGACCCGGCCGCTGCCCCGACCCTGGTCCGGCTCGGCCGGGCGCTGATCGAGCGCGAGGAGCGACGGCACGCGGATGCCGGCGACGAGACCTGGGCCGGCTGGTGGGACGCGGTCGCGGCGGATCCGGCGCTGGCCGGCCTGGCCGAGCGGCGCGAGCGGATCGGGCTGGGTGCCGGGCACCACGGCTCGCCGTCCGGGGAACTCGCCGTGCACGTCGCGGCGCTCAGGAAGGCCGGCTTCGCCGAGGTCGGCACCCTCTGGCAGCGCGGCGACAACCGGCTGCTGTGCGCGGTGCTGCCCGGCTGAGCCTCCCGCCCGGGCCAGGGATTCGCGGGCCGGGGTTTTTCGCCGCCGGGTATTCGGCGCCGGCCGTGTCGGGTATTCCGCGCCGGCCGTGTCGGGCTTTTCGGCGCCGAAGATTCCGCGCCGGCCGTGCCGCTGTTTCCGTCGGCCGGGCCGGGTATCCGGCACCGAGGTTTCCGGACACGCCAGTTTTTAGTGTCGATGGTCCGTCACTGCTGTTGTATCCGCAGGAATCTTCCAGCGACGAGGGCTGGCGCTTGGCGGCGCGAGTCCTGGGCGGAGAATTTGTCCGTTATGCCCGGGCTTTGGCGGCCGGATTCGCGGACGGCCGGGCTGACCTGTGCTGGCCGCGAGTTTCGGACCGGGGCTGCCTGCCAGGTACGCCGTCCGGTTCTGGGCCGCTGTGACCGAAATCCGCGGTGAAGGACCGGGTGTACTCGATCAGGGCGCGCGATGCCGGGCTGCCGCAGGCGGAGGGGTTCCAGGCGAGTTCCAGGCGCGAGCGCAGCGGCGGGCTGACCGCTAGGACGTGCAGGGCGGGAGGCGGCGCGGCGGATGCGGCGGGGGATGGCCTGCCGGATGCGGCGGCGGGGGATGGCCTGCCGGATGCGGCGGCGGGCGGCGCGGCGGGGGACGGCGCGGCGTGGGGCCCGGCCGGCGCGGCGGTCGAGGCGGGCAGGATGCCCACCCCGAGGCCCATCGCGGCCAGGCGGGCGACCATCGGCAGGGCGCTGGCCTCGAGCACGACCCGGGGCGCGACACCCGCGGCGGCGCAGCCGGCGTCGAGCGCGGCGCGCACCCCAGTGCCGCGGGGCAGCGTGACCAGCGGCTGGCCCGCCAGTTCCGCGACCGTGAGGCCGGAGCGCGCGGCCAGCGGGTCGTCCGGGCTCACCGCCGCGACCAGCTCATCATCGAGGATGAGCGCGGCCTCGAGCCCGGGCCCCGGGCCGTCCGCGGTGCCGATCACGGCCAGGTCGAGCCGGCCGCCGCGAAGCTGCTCGGTCAGGCGGTCCGAGCCGTCCTCGGTCAGCGTGATCGTCACGCCGGGGTAGCGGCCGTGGAACCCGGCCAGCAGCTCGGCCAGGGCCGGCAGCGCGCACCCGCTCACCATCCCGACCGTGACCTGCCCGCGCACCAGGTCGGCCAGCTGGTCGACGGTCAGCCGCGCGCCCTCGACCGCGTCGAGGGCGGCCCGGGCGAACGGCAGCACCGCCTGCCCCACCTCGGTGAGCCGGACCGACCGGCCGGTGCGGTCCAGCAGTTGCTGGCCGAGCTCGGCCTCCAGCCGGCGGACCTGCGCGCTCACCCCGGGCTGGGCCACGTGCACCCGGGCGGCCGCCCGGGTGAAGCTGGCCTCCTCCGCCACCGCCACGAAGTACTCGAGCTGGTGCAGTTCCATAACTGCTGATTATAAGAATCGCGGCTTTTAGTTCACTGACTTCCGGCCACGCCCCGTTCGGCCAGGGCCCGGATCTCCGGCTCCGACAGCCCGAGCAGCTCGGTCAGCACCTCGGCGGTGTCGGCTCCGAGGCGCGAGGCCGGGGACGGCTCGAGGCGCCCGTCCTGCTCGAGCGGCGAGGCGGCCGCGAGCACCCGGCCCACGCCCGGCTGGTCGATCTCGTGTAGCAGCGAGTTGGCGGCCAGGCTCTCGTCGCCGGCCAGGTCGGTGAACCGCCGGTAGCGCGACCACAGCACCGACGTGCCGTCCAGGCTCCGCCTGATGTCGGCCAGGGCGCGGCGCGCGAACCAGGGCGCGAGCAGCGACGCGATGACCTCGCGGTGCGCGTACCGGTCGCCGTCCACCGCGAAGTCCGCGCCGAGCAGCCTCTCGAGCTCGGCGAACGTGTCGGCCAGGCCGGTGGCCGCGGCCAGGTCGGCGAAGTGCCGGCGGGTCATGGCCACGACCATGACCCGCTCGCCGTCGGCCGTGGCGAAGTCCCGGGCGAAGCCGCCGTAGAGGTAGTTGCCGAGCCGGGGGCGGTCGGTCCCGGTCAGCTGTGCCTCGGCCAGGAACCCCATGTGCGCGGTCAGCGCCAGCGCCACGTCCTCGAGCGCCAGCGTGATCCGGCTGCCCTCGCCCGTGCGCTGGCGGCGCCGCTCGGCCGACAGCAGGCCGATCGCGGCGTACAGCCCGCAGGCCATGTCCCAGGCGGGCATGACGTGGTTCACCGGCCCCTCGTGCCCCTCCGGGCCGGTGATCAGCGGGAATCCGATGCCGGCGTTGATGGTGTAGTCCACCGCGGGGCGGCCGTCGTGGTGGCCGAGGATCTGCAGGTGGATCAAGTCGGGCCGGACCCGGACCAGGTGGTCGTAGCCGAGCCAGGGTCGGCCGGCCGCGTTGGTCACCACGATTCCGCCGCCCGGCCCCGAGGCGGCGACCAGGCGGGCGATGATGCGCTGGCCTTCGGCGTCGCGGAAGTTCAGCGTGACCGACTTCTTGCTCTTGTTCATGCCGGTCCAGTAGATGCTGGTGCCCGAGGGGGCCAGCGGCCAGCGGTGCTGGTCGCCTGCGCCGCCGATCGGATCGATCCTGATCACCTCGGCGCCCAGCTGAGCCAGGGCCAGGCCGCACAGCGGCGAGGCCACGAAGCTGGAGATTTCCAGGACCCTGAGCCCTTCCAGCGGCGTGGCGTGGGTCATGGCGCCCAGGTTAGCCTGGGCGATCCGCCGCGCTCAGCCCGGCGGCGCCTCAGCCCGGCGGCGCCTCAGCCCGGCGGCGCCTCAGCCCGGCGGCGCCTCAGCCGGCGGCGCCTCAGCCGGCGGCGCCTCGGCGGGCAGCCGCCGCAGGTCGTCGGCGCTGAGCTCCCCGGTGGAGATCAGCAGCAACGCGAGTTCCTCCAGGGCCCGCGGCCCGCGCAGCCCCGGAGCGCCCAGTCGCACATAGCGGTCCCTGATGTTCTCGCATCGCTTGACCACCGCGTGCGCCGGCCAGCCGATCCGCTCGGCGGCGTCCCGCGCGCTGCGTGGCGCCGGCTCGCCGGCGTCGCGCCAGGTCAGGTACGGCTCGAACCGCGCGGCCAGGACCAGGCGGTCGCTTTCGGTCAGCCGGGCCCGGTACCGCGTGGTGGTCACCGCGCGCTCCCCGCGGACCGGCGGCTTGCGCTCTGGGTCGGGAATGTCGTCGAGATCGGGCAGCCGCACCCGCAGCGCGTAACGGCCCAGCGCGCCGGTCACGGTCACCCGGGCGTGCCACTGCTGCAGCGGAAGGCCAAGCCCCGGCGGCAGGTCAGCCCGGAACCCGCGGTCGCCGAGCACGTACAGTACCGAGGAGCTGCTGTCGTTGTGCAGCCACCAGGCCCCGTCGTGAAAGCGGAAGCTCCCGGCGGTGCGGGAGACGCCCAGGTCACCGGCGGGCAGCACGGCGTTGCAGTCATGCCCGCGGCCGAACGTGAACGTCTCGCCCGGGCGGACGCGCCACGTCCGCGGCCCGTGCATCACAATCAGCAGCATCGCTAAGGGCCCGTTCACCTTCCTTCACGCTCAGTCTGCCCTATACGGCCGTCAGCGCCGGCCAGCCCGGGCAGCGCGTGATCAGCCGGCCGGGCCTGCGGCGGTCGCCTCCCACTGGGCCACGGTTCGCACCTCGGCCTGCCGCGGGAACACCTTCTCGGTCAGTACCCGATGGACCTCGGGGTCGGCGTCCAGGCAGGCGTCGGCCAGCACGACGAGCCGGTAGTCCAGGTCGGCGGCCTGCCGCAGGGTGGACAGCACCACGCCGCTGGTCGCGATGCCGGTCAGCACCAGCGTGTCCGCGCCGAGGCCGCGCAGCAGCACCTCGAGGTCGCTGCCGGCGAACGCCGATACCCGCCGCTTGGTGACCAGGAAACACGGTCGCGTCCATCATGTTCCTTCCGGTATCGTCCGCGGCGATGACGGCGCTGCCGAGAGACTACGACTCGGACCCCGGGCGGTTCCTGTCCGACTCGCAGCGCCCGCACGACGACGTGCATCCCTATGTGGCCGCGCGGTTCGCTGCCGCCGGGGCGCGGCGGGCGCTCGACGTCGGCGGCGGGGACGGCCGGCTGGCCCGGCTGCTGCCGGGCCTCCGCGTGCGCTGCGCCCTGCTGGACATCTCGCCGACCATGCTGGCGCTGGCCCCGCGACCCGCGGTCCGGGCCGACGGCGCGCGGCTGCCGGTTGCCGACGCCAGCGTCGACGCGGTGGCCGCGCTGTACACGCTGTACCACTACGACGACCCGCGGCAGGCGATCGCCGAGGCCCGCCGCGTGCTGCGCCCCGGGGGGCTGTTCGCGGCCTGCGCCCCGGCCCGCGACAGCACTCCCGAGCTGGCCCCGCTGCTGCCGGGCTACGGCGCCCGCTCCACCTTCGACGCCGAGGACGCGCCGGCCATCGTCGCGTCGGTGTTCGGCGCGCCCGGCGACCGGGTCGAGGTCGACGGCTGGGACGGGCCGTTGCGGACGCTGGTCACGACCAGCGACGCGGCCGGCATCCTGCGCTGTCACGGGCTGGGCGACGAGGAGGCGCAGCGCGGCGCCGCCTCGCTCAGCCTGCCGCTGACCCTGACCATGCGGGGCTGCGCGGTTTACGCGACCAGGGAATGAGCGCTACCGGGGATCGCCGCCGGCCGCGGCCTCGCGCTCGAGCTCGCGCCAGCCGCCCGCCCGGTTGTTGGCCATGATCTGGCGCAGCATCGCGGGGCTCAGCGCCGGTCGTCGTAGCGGACCGGGGTGGAGAACCGCGGGTCCTCGTGCCGGCTCCAGTACCGGTCGCGCAGCCGCAGCGTGAGCGGCCCGGGCGGCCTGGCCCACCGGCCGGCCATCGATCACGGTGACCGGCATGATCCCGCCCGCGGTCGAGGTGGCCAGCACCTCGTCGGCCCGGCGGAGGTCCTCGGCGGTCAGCCGGCCCGGCTCGACCGTCTCGCCGTTCTCCTCGGCGATCTCGATGACCGACCGCCGGGTGATGCCCGGCAGCGTGCCGCGGGCCGGGGTCAGCCACCGGCCGTCCACGTGAGCGAACAGGTTGTAGCCCGGCCCCTCGGTGATCGCGCCGGTGCCATCCCGCAGCACGACGAGCTCGGCGTCGTGGTCGTACGCCTCGAGCTGGGCCAGGTCCATGTCGAGCCAGTGATAGTTCTTGGCCTCGGGGTCCACGCTTTGCGGCGGGATGCGGGTCACCTGGCTGATCCACAGGCGCGCGCCGGCGACCTGCCGCTCGGGCGGGATGATCCAGACGAACGGCACCGCGTAGCAGTAGAAGGTGGCCCGCGCGGTGCGCAGGTCGCGGTTGCCGGGCGTGACCCGGCCCCGGGTGCAGGTCATCGACACGTACGCGTCGCGCAGGCCGGCCAGCCGGACGCAGCCGTGCACGATCGCCTCGATCTCGGCGCGGTCGTGCCCGGGGTCGAGCCGCAGCCGGGCCATGCTGGCGTGGAACCGGTCGAGATGGTCATCCAGCCGGTAGAAGCGCCGCCGCCAGACGTGGACCACGTCGTAGACGGCGTCCGAGCGGGTGACGCCCAGGTCCAGCACGGAGATCTTCGCGTCCTCGACGGGGCAGTACCCCCCGCCGAACCAGGCGGCCCCCGACGGCCACGGCGGCGTGGTGCCCGAGCCCGAGCACGCCTCCGTCATCCCGCCCTCCGCCCGCTCCCGCCCAGCGCCAGCCATGCACGAGGATTCCAACTGACCCGGGCGTTGGCAATAGCCGGGCGCGGGCGGGCCCGGCCGGACGCGACCGGTAGCGGCCAGATGCTGGCAGACTGGGGAGATGTCCGCGCTGCCCCTAACCTCCCCCGACACCTCCCGCGACACCTCCCGCGAGATCTCCCGCGAGGCCTCCCGCGACACCGCCCTCGAGATCTCCCGCGATGCCTGCCGCGGCGCCGAGACGCGGTACGAGCCGTGCGTGCTGCTGAAGCTGGGCGAGATCGTGCTCAAGGGCAAGAACCGGCAGCAGTTCGAGCGGCTGCTGCATGAGAACATCCGGCGCGCGGTCCGCGACCTCGGCCTGGGGGTGCAGCTCTGGCAGCGCGAGGGGGTGATCGTGCTGCGCTTGGCCGAGCCCGGCCCGGACGTCGGCCAGGCCGCTGACCGGCTGGCCGAGCGGATGGGCGACGTCATGGGGCTGTCCCGGGTCTGCCGCGCGGTGCGGGTGGCGAAGGACCCGGCGGCCGCGGCCGCCGCCGCGGTGCAGCTGACCGCCGGGCGCCCGGGCTCGTTCGCGGTCCGGGCCCGGCGCCGCGACAAGCGCTTCCCGGTCACCTCGGCCCAGCTCGCCACGCTGATCGGCACCCGGGTCCAGCAGGCGCACGGCTACCCGGTCAACCTGTCCCGCCCGGACACCACGGTGTTCGTCGAGGTGGACCAGGCCGAGGTGTTCGTGTTCACCGAGGGGCGGCCCGGCCAGGGCGGGCTCCCGGTCAGCATGAGCGGCCGCGCGCTGGTGCTGATGTCGGGCGGCATCGACTCGCCGGTGGCCGCCTACCGGATGATGCGCCGCGGGCTGCGGTGCAGTTTCCTGCACTTCTCCGGCATGCCGCTCACCGGGCCCGAGTCGGTGTACAAGGCGTACGGCCTGGTCCGCGAGCTGGACAAGTTCCAGGGCGGGTCGCGGCTGTTCGTGGTCGCGTTCGGCCGGGCCCAGCAGCGCCTGGCCACCTCCGGCGCCGGGCGGCTGCAGATCATGGCGCAGCGGCGGCTGATGCTCAAGACCGGCGAGGCGCTGGCCCGGCGGCTGCGCGCCGCGGCGCTGGTCACCGGCGATTCGCTGGGCCAGGTGAGCAGCCAGACGCTGACGAACATCACCGCGCTGGACGACGCGGTCACGCTGCCGATCCTGCGCCCGCTCATCGGCCTGGACAAGACCGAGATCATGGCGGAGGCGCGCCGGATCGCCACGCTGCGCATCTCCGAGCTTCCCGACCAGGACTGCTGCTCGCTGCTGATCCCGCGCCAGGTCGAGACCCGGGCCCGGATCGAGGACCTGCGCCGGATCGAGGCCCGGCTGGACGCCGACGACCTGGCCGAGGAACTGGCCGCGGCCGCCCAGGAGCACAGCCCCGGTTCACGCCCGGGCGCGGCCGTGCCTGCGTGAGTTAGCGACTCAGGCCGTGACGGACGGCCGCGCGGCCTGCCGCGGCAGGTAGGTCCAGGCCGGCGCCGGCCAGCGGTGCCGGGCCCGGCCGCCCCGGACGATCAGGAAGAACCGGACGGCCCCGCGGTTCCCGACGGTCAAAAAGACCCGCACGACCTCACCGCGGCCGGCCACCATCAGCCGGCCCGGCCGCAGGTCGCGGTCCCGGACGGCCCGGTGCCCGCTGACGGCCAGGTGGAAGCCGGGGATCCCGTGCTCCCAGATCGCGGCCTCACCGCCGGCCGTGGTCAGCAACCCGCCGGTCCCCCACAGCGTCGTGGTCCCGGGGATCAGCGCCAGGTCACCGACGCCCACCCCGTCCTGCGGGCTGACCGCGATCCTGGTCCTGGTCCACGTGCCGGCCCGGGACAGGTGCAGGATCCAGGTGGCCGGGCTCACGCCCCCGGTCACCACCGGGATCCACACGCCGCCCTGGCCGTCGGTGGCGAACCGCTCCGGCTGCTGCACCGGCCAGCTGGCCACGAACCGCTTCCAGTGCCTGGCCGTTCCAGTGCGCCAGCACCAGGTGCCCGCCGGTCCCGTTGACCGGGGTGGTGCCCGAGACCCAGATGTTGTGCGGGGATACCGCGAGGATGTCCTCCAGCTGGGTATTGGCCAGGGCCGCGCCGGCGCTGGCCACGGCTTGCCAGTCCTGCCCGTCGTACTGGATCACCGAGCCACCGAGCGGGCTGGCCGTGATCGCCCAGATGTCGTGCCGGGAGATGGCGCTGGCCCGGTAGATCGTGTCCGCGATGCCGGTCGCCCTGATCCAGGCCCGGCCGGTGTAGTGCCAGGTGCCCAGGCCGGTCACGCCGGAAAAGCCGGCCCAGCCGAAGACCCAGACGTCGGCGGGGTTGATCACGACGAGCGAGCTCGCCTCGGCGACCTGGCGCCAGGTGTTGGCCACGGCCCACCGGACGCCGTCCCAGTGCAGCGCGTACCCGTCGCCGACGGCCCAGACGTCGTCGGCCGAGGAGGCGGCCGCGGCCACGATGAAGCCGTTGAGCCCGGACGGCAGCGGCCAGGATTGCCAGCGCTTACCGTTCCAGTGCTCGGCCGCGGGCGTGGACGTCCCGCCGGGATTGGTGCCGCCGAATACCCAGGCGTCGTTCTTGGCCGGCGCGATGACCGCCGAGTAGCCGGAGGCGTAATCGGCCGGGCCGTAGTGGACGGTCGCGGCGATCTGCCAGGGCGGCGAGGGGGCCGCGTGCGCGGGGAGACCCGCCGCCATGGTCGCTATGGCGGCGGAAACCGAGCCGAGAACGATGCCCGCACGGCGGGCTATCTTCATCGCGGTCTTCTCCACGGACGGAAGGGCAGAAAACTACCGGTCGATCAGCGCCAGATTAGATCAGTACAAAGCTATCGGAAAGCCAGCCCCAAGTTCCCTCTTCTTCTCTTGACTATGTCAGGGTCTTTCACGCCCGGACGCCGCTCACGCTGGCCCCGGCGCGGTATGGCAGGCTCGGCGGCGGAGGTGATCGCGTGCAGATCGGACTGCAGATCCCCGACTACACCTGGCCCGGCGGGCCCGGCTGGCTCGGCCGCGACCTGGCCGCCGTGGCCAGGACCGCCGATCAGGCCGGCTTCGACTTCATCAGCGTCATGGACCATTTCTTCCAGATCGGCCCGCTCGGCCCGCCCGAGCACGAAATGCTCGAGGCCTACACCACGCTCGGCTACCTGGCCGGCCTCACGTCGCGGGCCCGGCTGGTGACGCTGGTGACCGGGGCGGTCTACCGGCATCCCGGCATCCTGGCCAAGATCGTCACCACCCTGGACGTGCTCTCCGGCGGGCGGGCCTGGCTGGGCATCGGCGCGGCCTGGAACGAGGAGGAGTCGCGCGCGCTCGGGATCGGCTTCCCGCCGGTCGCCGAGCGGTTCGAGCGGCTGGAGGAGACGCTGCAGATCTGCCTGCAGATGTGGCGCGGTGACCAGGCTCCCTATGCCGGCCGGCACTACCGGCTGGAGCGGCCGCTCAACTCGCCGCAGGCCCTGTCCCGGCCGCACCCGCCGATCCTGATCGGCGGCGGGGGCGAGCGCAAGACACTGCGGTTCGTGGCCCGCTACGCCCAGGCGTGCAACCTGTTCCCCGGCCCCGATCTCGCCCGCAAGCTCGACGTGCTGCGCGCGCACTGCGACGCCGAGGGGCGCGACTACGACGAGATCCTCAAGACCTGCTACTTCCTCTTCGACGTGGGCGAGAAGGGGGAGAAGGCGGGCGAGGTCGTCGACCAGCTGGGCGAGCTGGCCGAGATGGGATTCCAGGCCGCGATCGGGGCGGTCGCGCGGGTCTGGGAGCTGTCCCCGCTGGAGGTCATCGGCAGCCAGGTGATCCCGGCCGTCGCCGCGCTGTGACCATGACCGTGACCGTGACCGGGACCGGCCGCGGCCTAGCCGGGGGGCGCCGCCCAGCCCGGCGGCGCCGCGGCCCAGCCGGTCCAGTGGGTGACCCGGATGGCGATAACCGGCCCGGCGGGCGGGTGCCCGGCGTACTGCGGGTAGCGCGCGGCCAGCAGCCTCAGCGGCGCGCCCAGCTCGGCCGGGCCGGTGAGGATGGCGGCGACGCCGTCCGCCCTGACCCACCACAGGGTGGCCCAGTCGTCGGCGTAATGGTCCGCGAGCACGGTGACCCGGGGGTCGCCGCGGATGTTGCGCAGCCGCCGCAGGCCGGCGGTGGTCTTCTTCGGCTTGGCGTCCACGGCGGTGTAGACGTGGTCGCCGGCCACGGCGAACGTGATCGGGATCAGATGCGGCCGGCCCGCCTCGGTGAGCGTGGCCAGCCGGGCGACCCGCGCGCCCGCGAACAGCCGCCGCGCGTCCGGTTCGTTAAGGTCCAGCTCCCCGCGTCCTTCCGCCGGTCAGCGCCCGGACAACCATGACTGATGGCGCACGGGCCGCACCATAGCGCATCCGCCTCAGGATGGGGCATGGACCGGGTGCGCGACGGGGCCCGCAGCGGGGGGTGGCAAGATAGCTCCACCTGCGGGACAAGGGTCGCCAGCATCGCGCCATGACCGGCGCGATCGCGAGAGAGGAGCAGGTCAGCCGGTAATGAGGTATCCGGAGAGCAGCGCGCCGATGCGGGCTGCGGCGGACGATCCGCCGGCCGCCTCGCCCGAGTCCGCGCTCCCGCCGGGGCAGTACGTCCCGGCGGGCTGGCCCGTGCTGCACTACGGGCCGGTGCCCTCGTTCCGCCCGGACACCTGGGACCTGCGGGTGCTCGGGGCGACCGCGTCGGGGAACGAGCACCGGTGGCGCTGGGCCGAGCTGGCCGCGCTGCGGCGCTGCCAGGTGGTGGCCGACTTCCACTGCGTGACCAAGTTCACCGTGCGCGGCATCGCCTGGGAGGGCATCCCGGCCGCCGAGCTGCTGCGGGCCGCGCCGCCGGACGGCGCCGTGACCCACGTCATGGTCTGGGCCGACTTCGGGTACAGCGCCAACCTCAGGATCGAGGATTTCGCCGCGGACGATACCCTGCTCGCCACCCACCGCGAGGGCGCCGAGCTCGCCCCGGAGCACGGCTACCCGCTCCGGCTGGTCGTCCCGTCGCGTTACGCCTGGAAGAGCGTGAAGTGGGTCCGCGCGGTCGAGTACCTGACCCGGGACCGCCGGGGATTCTGGGAGGAGCGCGGCTATCACAACGTCGCCGACCCGTGGCGCGAGCAGCGCTACTCCTATCAGGAACTGCCGGGCGAGGGGCCGCCGCTGTGACGGTCGTCGCCGTGACGCATCGTCGTGACGGCCGCCGCCGTGACGGCCCATCGCCGTGACGGCCCGCCGCCGTGACGGCCGCCGCGTGACGGCCGCCGCTGTGACGGCTAGGGGAACGCGAAGCCCACGACGAGGGTGATCACGCTGCCCTTGGGCGCCGTGCCGGTGGGCGTGTAGCTGGACACGCGACCGCCGCCGAACACGCCGTTGGTCACCGAGACCGTGAAGCCGGCCTGCTGCAGGATCGTCGTCGCCTCATGCACGGGCAGGCCGGTCACGTCGGGGATGGCGACCTGCGGCGGGCCGTTCGAGACGTGCACGGTGACGACTTCGCCCTGGGTGATCGGCGTGCCCGCCGCCGGGGACTGGCTGGTGATGGTCCCCTGCGGCTGGTTGCTGGTGGGGTCGGCCACCTGATTCAGCTGGTAGCCGCCCTGCTGCGCCTGGGCCTGCGCGGCCTGGAACTGCTGGCCGACGAAATTCGGCAACGGCGGGCCCGCGCTGACCGTGAGCCCGACCGGCTTGTCCTGCGGCCACGCCGCGCCCGCCACCGGGTCGGTGCTGATCACGACGCCGGCGCCGATGGTCGACGACGCGGCCATGGTCACTGGGCCCGGGGTCAGCCCCGCCTTCCTGAGCGCGGTCTGCGCGGCGGCCTGGGTCAGGCCGGTTACCTGCGGGACGCTGATCAGGACCGGGCCGGTGGACTCGGTGATGGTCACCACCGCGCCGCGCTTGGCGCTGGAGCCGATCGCCGGGTCAGTGCTGATGACGTCGCCCTTCGCGATCGCGTTGCTGTGCTGGCTCGGGCCGAACCGCACCGTGAAGCCCAGGTTCTGCAGCTCGGTGCGCGCGGTCCCGGCGGCCATCGCCTTCACCGGGGGCACGGTCACGTACTGCCCGTCGGTCACCCACCAGGTGATCAGGCCGACGATCAGCACCACGCCGAGGGTGAGGGCCACGTAAACGAACCGGCGGCTGAACAGCCAGCGCTGCAGGAACGGCTCGCCGGGCCCGTGGTAGCGGCCGCGGCGTCCCGGGTAGGAGGGCCCGTCGCCGTCGCTGTAGGGCACGCCGCCGTAGGGCACACCGCTCCCGCCGGAGCCGATTCCGGCCGCCGGGACGACCAGCGTGTGGTTCATCCCGCCCGGGACCGGCGGCAGGCTGTAACCGTTGCCCGGCTGGCCGTAGCCGTGTCCCGCCGGGCCGTCGTCGTCGAACCACGGGAACTCGGCGCCGGGCGGCCCTACGTCCGGGGCCAGTGCCGCGGGGTCCGCGGCCGCCGGGCCCGCGGCGGCGGGGCCTATGGCGGCGGGCAGCATCGGATAGCCCGGCTCGGCCGGGCCGGCCAGCTCGCCGGCGGGCCCGGCAATCGGCATGCCGCGGCGGACATCGGCGATCGCGCGCAGGAACTGCCTCGCGTCGGCGGGCCGCAGCTCGGGATCCCGGCTGGTGGCCAGCGCGACCAGCGCGTCCAGTGACGGCGGCAGGCCGGGGACCAGGGTAGACGGGGGCGGCACCACGTCGCTGACGTGCTTGTGGGCCACGGCGAGCGGGTTCTCGCCGGTGTGCGGCTGCGCGCCGGTGAGCATCTCGAACAGCATCACCCCGGCCGCGTATACGTCGGTGCGGGCGTCGGAGGTGCTGCGTGACACCTGCTCCGGGGCCAGGTAGGCGGCCGTCCCGATGATCATCCCGGTCTTGGTGTGGCTGGCCCGCGACGCCGCCCGGGCCAGCCCGAAGTCGGCCACCTTGATCGTGTTGCCGTCACCGAGCAGGACGTTCTCGGGTTTGACGTCCCGGTGCACGATCCCGGCCTCGTGCGCGGCCGCGAGGCCGGACAGGACCCCGCTGATGATGTCGAGCGCATCGCGCGGGCTGAGCCGGCCGCGCTCGCGCAGCAGTTCCCGCAGCGTCCGGCCGGGCACGTACTCCATGACCAGGTACAGCAGGCCGGCGTCGTCGCCCTGGTCGTACACGGCCACCACGTTCGGGCTGGACAGCCGGGCGACGGACCGGGCCTCGCCGGTGAACCGCCGGGCGAACTCGGGATCGCCGGCCAGTTCCGCGTGGGCCACCTTGAGCGCCACCGTGCGGTCCAGCTTGGTGTCGGTGCCCAGGTAGACCGTGGCCATGCCGCCGCGGGCGATCCAGGAGCCCACCCGGTACCTACCGTCGAGCAACTGCCCGGCGTGCAGGCGGGAAAGGGTGGTATCCATCGGGAGCAGTGTAAGGGCCGTTACGCGCCCGTGCGGGGCTAACGGCGGGTCAACGGCGGGCTGATAGCCAACGGTGACCACACCGTCGCGGCTGGTCAGCATAGTAGCCTGCCGGGGCGGGCGAGGCTGGCGATGCGAGGTGATGGGTGAGCCGGGCGAGTGTGGCCAGGCCGGAGCGGATCGTGGTGGCGGGGGCCGGGCTGGCCGGCCTGCGCACCGCCGAAGAGCTCCGGGCCTCCGGATATGCGGGCGCGGTGACCCTGGTGGGCGCCGAGACCCGGCCGCCGTACGACCGGCCGCCGCTGTCCAAGCGGTTCATGGCGGGCGAGCTGTCCGATACCACGCTGCGCGAGGACCTGGACGCGCTGGAGCTGACCCTGCGGCTGGGCGAGACCGCGACCGGCCTGGACGACGGCGTGCTGCGGACCGATCGCGGCGAGCACCGGTTCGACCGGCTGGTGCTGGCCACCGGGGCGGTGCCGGTCCGCCTGCCGGGCGGCGGCCGGCAGCGGGTCCTGCGCACCCTGGACGACGCCCTGGCGCTGCGGGACCGGCTGCGGCCCGGCCTGCGGCTGGTCATCGTGGGGGCCGGCTGGATCGGCGCCGAGCTGGCCACGGCGGCGGCGGCCCGGGGCGGCCGGGTGACCGTGCTGGAGGCCGCCGCGGCCCCGCTGGCCGCGGCGGTCGGGCCCGAGGTCGGCGCGCTGACCGCCGGCTGGTATCAGGCGGCGGGCGTCGACCTGCGGCTCGGGCAGGGCGTGGAGTCGGTGCAGCCGGGCGGCGTGGCCCTGGCGGGCGGCGGCTGGCTGGCCGCCGACGAGGTGGTGACCGCGGTGGGGGTGCGTCCCGCGACCGGCTGGCTGGATGGCTCGGGCGTGGCGCTGGAGAACGGGGTCGCGGCCGATGAGCAGCTGCGCACCACGGTCCCGGGGGTGTTCGCGGCCGGGGACTGCATGGCGTTCTGGTCCCGCCGTTACGGGCGCAGGCTGCGCTTCGAGCACTGGGACGTGGCGCTGCGCGCGCCGGCGGTGGTGGCGGCCAACCTGCTCGGCGCGGCCGACGTCTACGACCCCGTGCCGTACTTCTGGTCCGAGCAGTTCGGGCGGATGATCCAGTATGTCGGCTTTCACGGGGCGGCCGACCGGATGCTGCTGCGCGGCGACCCGGCCGCGCCGGGGTGGGGGGCGTGCTGGCTGGCCGGCGACGTGCTAGTGGCGCTGCTGGTCGTGGACACGCCTCGGGACGTGGCCCAGGGCCGCCGGCTGATCGAGGCCGGCGCGGCGGTCGACGCCGCCCGGCTGGCCGACCCGGGGATCCCGGTGCGGGACGCGGTGGTCGGCTGACCGGCGGATACGTTCCGCCGCGGCCCGGCCGGGTGCGGGGTCAGCGGCGGCTCGGCGGGCGGGGATCAGCCGCGGCCCGGCGGGTGCGGGGTCAGCGGCGGCTCGAGCAGCCGCAGCGTGCCGGCGTCGGCGTCAAGCTCGGCCGCGGCGCCGATCGGGAAGGTCTGGAAGTAACCCCCGTGGCCGACGTTCGCCCACGCGATCATCGGCACCCCGAGGCGGCCGAGCCGCTCGGTGAGGATCTCCTCGACCGCGGCCGGCTCGCCGCAGCCGACGAAGGTTCCGGCCACGATCCCGGCCACCCCGTCCAGGTAGCCGGACCGGCGCAACTGGGTGAGCATCCGGTCCAGCCGGTAGTCCGGCTCGTTCTCGTCCTCCACGAGCAGGATGCCGCCGCGGGCCGGCCAGGACGTGTCGGTGCCGAGCGAGGCGGCCAGCAGGGTGAGGTTCCCGCCCAGGGTGACGCCGCGGGCGGTCCCGCCGACCACCCGGGTGGCCGCCGGGTAGCTGATCTGCGTGGCCCGCTCGGGGTGCATGAGCGCGCGCAGCATCGAGGCGAACGAGTAGCGGCCCGATGACACCACCATCGGGCTCAGCAGCGAGGCCCAGCCGAGCTTGCTGGCGGCCGCCTCGAGCACTGCCGTGACGTCGGAATAGCCGGCCAGCACCTTGGGCGGCAGCCCGGCCAGGCCGGCCCAGTCCATGGCCTCCAGCGTGCGCTGCGCCCCGGAGCCGCCGGTCGCGAAGATGATCCCGGCGATGCCCGGGTCGGTCAGGGCGGCGCGCAGGTCCGCGGTGCGCATCCGGTCGTCCCCGGCCAGGTAGCGGCGCATGCTGCCCTGGTCACGGGCGGTCGGGTAGATCACCGGATCGAGGCCGGCGAACCGCAGCGCGTCCAGCCCGACGGCCAGCCGCTGGGGATCGGCCGGACTGCTGACCGACAGCACCGCGACCCGGTCACCGGGGCGCAGGGCGGGCGGTCGCGCCAGCGGTGCCGGTCGCGCCAGCGGTGCCGGTCGCGCGCGGTCATCCGGTCCCGCCATCCAGCCCCCGTCCCGCTCCTGTTCCGCCGTCCGCCCCCGCGGCGCGTTCCGGCGTGACCCCCGATGGTGTCACCGCACCCGGCAGGCCCGGCCAGCGGCCCGCCCGCGTCAGCCAGTGGTGTCCGGCCGCCCGCGCCCATCCCGGTCAGCCGGTTGTCCGGCCGGCCGCGGCTCACCCCGGTCAGCCGGCCGTGTCGTTCGGGTTTGGCGGGCTGGTCTGTGTGGGAAACTCTCCTGACGTGGCACAGATCGACCCCCCGGCCGACGCCATCGTCGGTGACTGGCTTACCATCCCCGAAGTTGCTGACCGTCTCGGGCTGCCCGTCAGCCGGATCAAGCAGCTGCTTCGCGACCGCAAGCTGCTGGCGGTCCAGCGCCCCAGCGGCCCGTATGGCGTGCCCGCGGCCTTCCTCGACGGCGACCAGATCGTCCGGGGCCTGCACGGCACGCTGACCCTGCTGTTCGACTGCGGCTTCGACGAGGCCGACGCGCTGCGCTGGCTGTTCACCGCCGACGACTCACTGCCCGGCACGCCGATCCAGGCGATCGCCGAGCACCGCGGCACCGAGGTGAACCGGCGGGCCCAGGCGCTCGCGATCTGACCCAGATCAGTCTGTGCGCGCGGTCGCGGCGACCGCCAGTTCGGCCAGCGCGTCCTTGGCCTGGCCGCTGATCGGCGCGCCTTCGACCGCGGCCAGCGCCTGCCGGACGCCGGAGTCGATCATCCGCTCGCACTCGGCGAGCGCCCCGGTGCCGGTGATGACCGCCCGGATCTCCGCCGCGCCCGCCTCATCCAGGCCAGGGTCGCCGAGCCGGCGGTCGAGCAGTTCACGCTGGGCCGGCGTGGCCCGTTCCCGCGCGATCGCGACCAGGACCGTCCGCTTGCCCTCGCGCAGGTCGTCGCAGGCGGGTTTGCCGGTCTGCGCGGGATCGCCGAACACGCCGAGCACGTCGTCGCGGAGCTGGAACGCGACGCCGAGGGGGATCCCGTAGCCGGTGCAGGCGGCCGCGACCGGCCCGTCGGGCTGACCCGCCAGCGCCACGCCGAGGTGCAGCGGGCGCTCGATCGTGTACTTGGCCGACTTGTAGGTGATCACCCGCAGCGCGCTGCTGATCGTGCCGTCCCCTGCGGCTTGGCCGAGCAGGTCCAGGTACTGGCCGCAGATCAGTTCGGTGCGCATCGCGTCGAGCACCGGCTGCCCGCGCCGCAGCGCGGCGTCCGGCAGCCCGCTGCCGTGGAACATCTGATCCGTCCAGGCCAGCAGGAGGTCGCCGATGAGGATCGCCGCGCCGGCCCCGAACGCGCCGGCCGACCCGCGCCAGCGGCCGTCGGCGTGCCGGGCGGCGAACAGCCGGTGCACCGACGGCTGACCGCGCCGGGTATCGCTGGCGTCCATGACATCGTCGTGCACCAGAGCGCTCGCGTGCAGAAGCTCGAGCGCGGCCGCGGCCGCGTGCACCTGCGGGCAGTCCTCGCCGCCGCCCGCCCGCCAGCCCCAGTAGCAGAACGCCGGGCGCAGGCGCTTGCCGCCGGCCAGCAGCCCGCCGATCGCGTCCAGGCCGGGCAGCAGGTCCTGGCCGATGCCGCCGAGCACGGCGCGCTGCTGGCCCAGGAAGGCCTCCAGGGCCTGTCCGGCCTGCTCACGGATCCGCCCGAGATCGGCGTGGCTGATCGCCATGCTGGCGAGACTAACCCGCCCGCGGCGCGGGGCGGGGTGCCGGCTCGGCGGCCCGGGCGGCCAACCCGGTACGGTCTTCCAATGCGCGCCGGGGAACGGCAGGGTTGAGATTTGCGCGCGCCATGTCACGCTGGTTGGTAACCGCTCTGCGGAGGAGTGCATGACCGAGGCCCAACGGGTCCCCCCGGGCATCGACCCGGACACGCCGAGCCCGGCCCGGCTGTACGACTACTACCTGGGCGGCGTGGACAACTTCCCGGCCGACCGGGCCGCGGCCGAGAAGATCCGGGCCCGGATGCCCGAGCTGGCCGACGCGGCCTGGGCGAACCGGGGTTTTCACCAGCGCGCGGCCCGGTGGCTCGCGGACGTGCGCGGCATCCGCCAGTTCATCGACATCGGCTCCGGACTGCCGACCCAGAACAACACCCATCAGGCGGTGCAGAAGGTGGCCGCGGACGCGCGGGTGGTCTACGTGGACAACGACCCGCTGGTGCGCGTGCACGCCAGTGCCCTGCTGACCGGCGAGGGCAGTACCAGGTTCATCACGGCGGACCTGCGTGACCCGGACGGCGTGCTGAACCACCCGCACACCCGCGAGCTGATCGACTTCGGCCAGCCGGCCGGGTTGCTGATGACCGCGGTGCTGCACTTCGTGGCGGACGGCTCGGATCCGTACGGCCTGGTCCGGCGCTACATGGCCGAGCTGCCGCCGGGGAGTTACCTGGCGCTCACTCACATCACCGCCGACCAGAAGCCGCCTGCCGCCGTGCAGGCCATCCTGGACATCTACGCCCGCGCCACCGAGCAGATGCACATGCGCACCCGCGCCGAGGTGGAGCGGTTCTTCGACGGGCTGGAACTGGTCCCGCCCTACGAGGGAGCGCCGGCCGCGGTGACCTACGTCGGCGAGTGGGGTGCCGAGGACGCTGACCTGGCCGACAGCGATGGCTCGCGGTGGTGCTACGGCGCCGTCGCGCGGCGGCCTTGACCGCGCCGACCTTGCGGCCGGCCAATCCCCGTTAACCTTGTCCGTATGCCACAGCGCCAGCTCAGAGCCGCGCCAGCGATCAGGGACCTGCTGGCCTCGGGCGCTGAGTCCTACTCGTTCGAGTTCATGCCGGCCAAGACCGAGGCCGAGGAGCAGCAGCTCTGGCGGGCGGTCCGCCAGCTCGAGCCGCTCCGGCCGACGTTCGTCTCGGTGACCTACGGGCCGGCGGCTCGACCCGGGACCGGACCGTGCGGGTCACCGGCCGGATTGCCGAGGAGACGACGCTCACCCCGGTCGGGCACTTCACCGCGGTGAACCATTCCGTGGCCGAGCTGCGCCATCTGATCGGCTCGTACGCGTCGGTCGGCGTGCGCAACGTGCTCGCGCTCCGCGGTGACCCGCCCGGGGACCCGAACGGGGAGTGGGTGCCGCATCCGCAGGGGCTCAGCTACGCCGACGAGCTGGTCCGGCTGATCCGGGCGTCCGGTGACTTCTGTGTGGGGGTGGCCGCGTTTCCCGAGGGGCACCCCCGGTCCCCGGACGCGGACTCGGACATCGCCCACTTCGTGGCCAAATGCCGGGCCGGCGCGGACTTCGCCATCACCCAGATGTTCTTCTACCCCGAGGATTACCTGCGACTGCGGGACCGGGTCGCCGCGCACGGCTGTGATGTCCCGATCATCCCCGGCATCATGCCCGTCACCAGCGTGCGGACCCTGGAGCGCATCGTGGTGCTGTCCGGCGCGAAGTTCCCGCCGAGCCTGGCGGAACGGCTGCACGCACAGGACGGCGACCGGGCCGCAATGCGGCAGGTCGGCGTGGACTATGCCGCCCGGCTGTGCGAGCGGCTGCTCGCCGAGGGCGTGCCGGGCCTGCACTTCTGCACCCTGAACGGCTCACGGGCGACGCAGGAGATCTACAACCTGCTGGGGCTGGGCGAGCGCGCGGCCGCCGGGCGCAGTGGCAGCGCCGCGCCCATCACCGCGTAGGGAACCGGCGTGCCGGGGAAGCTGTAACCGGTCAGCAGGTCATCGAAGCCGAGGCTGCGGTACAGCCGCCGGGCCGGCGAGTCCGCGTCCTGTGTGGACAGCACGGCCGTGCGCTCCCGGCGGCCCTCGGCCAGCCCGAGCACCAGGCTCCGGCCGATGCCGCGGCCGTGGTAGTCCGGGTGCACGTGCACCTCGGCGACCTCCAGCGAGTCGCTCAGCCACGCGACGGCCACCGCCCGCCCGGAGCTGGCGGTGAGCGCGGCAGCCACGACGTCGTGCCACCACTGGCCGGCCGCGCCGCGGAAGCCGTAGCTGAAGCCGATGATCTGGCCGGGGGGCACCGGCTCGCCGGAACCCGGGGTGCCGGCGGCGCCGGCCGTCATCGCGAGCGCGCGGAAGTCGCCGAAGGTCGCGTGCCGCTCCATGATCGAGCGGCGGCCCGGCAGTTGCAGCGGATCGGGTCGCATCGCGGCCAGGTACACGGCGGTCAGCGCGTCAAGCTGGGCCACGAAGGCGTTTCGGCTGAGTTCTTGCGGCGGCGTGGTGCATCGCACGGCCGCCAGCGTATGCGAGGCTGCGCCGGGCCTCGCGTTCCGGCCGGCTCCGCGGCCCGGGCACGCCTGCAGCACATGGTCGCGCTGGTGCCCGCCCGGCGGCATCACGCCCGGGCTGAATCCGGACGGGCCCTTATGCGATTGCCTGCCCCGCCGAAACCCGGAGCCGCATTCGCCGGCCCGCCCTCGCGGCCATGCTGGCCCGGTATATACCCCTCCAAATGCCGTATAAGCGTTGGCATCTGGTCGGCCGCCCGAGCGGCCATTCAGTGTGGATGGCACATGGCTGCGTCTAGAACAGCAGCGCCGGTGCCCCTGTTTTGTCGGACCCTCCCGGTAACTTCGAACGCAAGTGCAATCGACTGGACAGTCGAACGAATTTCTGTTCGAATAATTGAGAGGGCAGGGCGCCGGGCGAGGTCCCGCCTCACCGGTGGCCAGGCACCGCCTCGGGCGGGGTGCGGGGAAGCGCCCCGCCCGGCCAGGTAGGACCGGGCCGCCTGCGGGCGCCGCTGATGGGAGGAACTGCAGTGAGTACTCCAGCTGCTGTGAGCACGGAGATCCAGGCTGGCAGTGACCGGAGCGACCCCCGGCCGCGCCGGGTCGCGCCATCGGCGCTGGCGCTCCTGCAGTCGGCCAGGCACGGGCTCGCCGCCGCCGAGAGCGAGGCATCGTCGGGGGCCAGGTATGTGTCGGCGCACCTGGCGGCGCTGCGGGCCGCGGCCGCGGTCGTCGCGGCCCGGGCCGACCCGGGCGTGTCAACCCGTCGCCGGCGGCCGCTGAGCGTGTGGGAGTTGCTGCCGAAGGTGGAGCCAGCGCTCGCGGAGTGGGCGGCGTTCTTCGCCGCCGGCGCGGCCAAGCGGGCGGCGGCGGAAGCGGGGCTGCCCCGCGCCGTCTCGCCCCGGGAGGCCGACGACCTGCTCCGCGATGCAGAGATGTTCCTGTCGCTGGCCGAGAACGCGCTAGGGGTACCGGTCCAGCCGCTGCTCCCGCTGCGGACGGCCGGCTAGCGGCCAGGCCAGCGGCAGGCCGCCGGGGAGCGCGGCCTGGTCAGAAGGTCTCGATCGCTCCGCGGGCGTCAGAGTCCAGGATTCCCCAGCTGATCAGTTCCTCGGTGAGGTCCGTCGGCGTCTTGTCGTAGATCACGGCCAGGGAGCGCAGGTCCTCCTGGCGGATCGACAGCACGCGGCCGTTGTAGTCGCCGCGCTGGCTCTGAATCGTCGCGACGTACCGGGACAGCGGGCCGGTCTTTTCCTTGGGCAGCTGTGCCATCCGCTCGAGGTCGATCACCAGCTTGGGGGACGGGGCCAGCAGCGTGGGCAGCACGTCGCCGGGCAGCAGTTCAGACACGGGGACGCCGTAGAACTCGGCCAGCTCGGCGAGCTTCTGCACGGTCACCGAGCGGTCGCCCCGCTCGTAAGAGCCAACCACTACAGCCTTCCACCGGCCGCGGGACTTCTCCTCGACACCGTGCAGCGAGAGGCCCTGCTGAGTGCGGATCGCGCGCAACCGCGCCCCGAGGGTTTTCGCGTAGTCAGATGGCATGATCCTCGGCCCCCTGGCCTGTCGTTGGTGATAGTGGTGGTTACGCACAGTGACGGTAGGCCGCGAGGCCGACAAGGTCAAGCCGAATGGCAAAAAGCGGATGAACTTACGCGCGGTGGCGCATCCGCTCAGCGCGGGTCCGGCCGGGCGGGCATGTCGCGGGAAGCCTTGCCAGGACGGGGTTTGCGGCGCCCGCGATCGCCCGCATTAGCTCGTTGCGGCGGGTGAGGTGTTACTAGATCGTGACATCGTGTGATAAAGGTCACGTGCAGTTACGCCGTGTACAGGTCCGTGGCCGGCACGCGGACGGCGGGGCCGCGTACTGACGGCGACGGCTGCTGACCGGGGAGCCAGGGTCCGATGACCAGGGAGCCAGGGTCCGCTTACCGGGGAGCCACGGCCCGCTGACTGTGCAGCAACGACCCCGCTGACCCCGGAACCACGGCCCGCTGGCCGGGGAGCCGCGGCCGCTTGCCGCCAGGGCGGCGGCCGCTGGCCGGAGGGAGGCGGCCGCCCGCCGGAGGGCTGTGCCGGGCCGGACGCCCGGAGCTTTACCGGACCACGGCGCGCTCAACGCAGACTACGGCCTTCCGGCTGGTACGGTTGGTCCGAAACCGACGTCCTTTAAGACCCGTCCGGTGAGGCGGGAAAGGAGGTCCCATGATGCATGCGGCCGATCAGTCAGCGGGCCCGGGCGCTCAGTCAGCGGGCCCGGGCGCTCAGTCACGGCCCGGGCGCCAGCCCAGGCGCGTCGCGGCGGGACACATCCCGGCGGGGCGCCACGCGGGCCAGGGCGGTACTGGAGCCCGACGAGATCAGGCGGGCGCTGACCAGGATCGCGCACGAGATCCTCGAGCGGACCAGCGGAGCTGACGACGTCGTCCTGCTCGGCATCCCGACGCGCGGGGTGCCGCTCGCGCACCGGCTGGCCGAGCGCCTCGAGCAGGTCGAGGGCCGCCGGTTCCCGGCGGGATCGCTCGACATCACCATGTACCGGGATGACCTGAGGCTGCGCCCGGCCCGGGCGCTCGGCCACACCGAGGTCCCCCCGGCCGGCATCGACGACAAGATCGTGGTGCTGGTCGATGACGTCCTCTACTCGGGCCGGACCGTCCGGGCGGCACTGGACGCCCTCGGCGATCTCGGCCGCCCGCGCGCCGTCCAGCTCGCGGTGCTGGTCGACCGCGGCCACCGCGAGCTGCCGATCCGCCCCGACTACGTGGGCAAGAACCTGCCGACCTCGCAGCGCGAGACGGTCCGGGTGCTGCTCACCGAGGCCGACGGCGAGGACGCGGTGCTGCTGGGCGAAAGCCAGGAAGCCGACGCCCGGGAGGGCTCATGAACCGCCATCTCATCTCGGCCGGCGACCTGAGCCAGGCCGACGCGCTGCTCATCCTGGACACGGCCGACGAGCTGGCCAGCATGGCCGAGCGGCCGGTCAAGAAGCTGCCCACGCTGCGCGGCCGCACGGTGGTCAACCTCTTCTACGAGGACTCGACGCGGACCAGGATCTCCTTCGAGGCGGCGGCCAAACGGCTGTCGGCCGACGTCATCAACTTCTCGGCCAAGGGATCCAGCGTCGCGAAGGGGGAGAGCCTGAAGGACACGGCGCTGACCCTCGAGGCGATGGGCGCCGACGCCGTGGTGATCAGGCACAGCGCGTCCGGGGCCCCGCACCGGCTCGCGGGCTGGGTGAAGGGCAGCGTCGTGAACGCGGGCGACGGGGCGCACGAGCACCCGACCCAGGCACTGCTGGACGCGTTCACCATGCGCCGCCGGCTGGGCCGGCTGGACGGGCTACGGGTGACGATCGTGGGCGACGTGTTGCACAGCCGGGTGGCCAGGTCCAACGTGCTGCTGCTGAGCACGCTCGGCGCCGACGTGACGCTGGTGGCGCCGCCGACGCTGCTGCCGGTCGCGGTCGGCAGCTGGCCCTGCTCGGTCAGCTACGACATGGACGCCGCGCTGCCCAAGTCCGACGTGGTGATGATGCTGCGGGTGCAGCAGGAGCGGATGAACGCCGCGTACTTCCCGAGCGTGCGCGAGTACAGCCGCCGGTACGGCCTGGACGCCGCCCGGATGGCGCTGCTGCCCGACCACGGCATCGTGATGCATCCCGGGCCGATGAACCGGGGCGTGGAGATCGCCGCCGAGGTGGCGGACTCGGCCAGGTCCACGATTGTCGAGCAGGTGGCCAACGGGGTCAGCGTGCGGATGGCCGTGCTGTACCTGCTGCTGAGCGGTTCGGAGGCGCAGCGATGAGCGAGACCTGGGTGATCAAAGGGGCCAGGCCGCTGGGCGGCGACCCGGCCGACGTGCTGATCTCGGGCGGAATGATCACCGAGATGGGCCCGGGCCTGGACGAGGCGGGCGCGCAGCGGCTGGACGGCGACGGGCTGGTCCTGCTGCCCGGGCTGGTTGACCTGCACACGCACCTGCGCGAGCCGGGCCGGGAGGACGCCGAGACCGTGGCCACGGGAACCGCGGCCGCCGCGCTCGGCGGCTTCACCACGGTGCATGCGATGGCGAACACCGAGCCGGTCGCCGACACCGCGGGCGTGGTGGAGCAGATCTGGCGGCTCGGCCGCCAGGCCGGCCGCTGCGACGTGCAGCCGGTCGGCGCGGTCACGGTCGGCCTGGCCGGCAGCCAGCTCGCGGAGCTGGGCGCGATGGCTGACTCGGCGGCCGGGGTCCGGCTGTTCTCCGACGACGGCCGGTGCGTGCACGACGCGGTGCTGATGCGGCGGGCCCTGGAGTATGTCCGGGCGTTCGGCGGGGTGATCGCGCAGCACGCCCAGGAGCCGCGGCTCACCGCCGGCGCGCAGGTGAACGAGGGCGAGATCTCCGGCCGGCTCGGGCTGACCGGCTGGCCCGCGGTCGCGGAGGAGGCGATCGTCGCCCGCGACTGCCTGCTCGCGGCGCACGTCGGCTCGGCGCTGCACGTCTGCCACGTCTCCACGGCCGGCTCGGTGGAGATCATCCGGTGGGCGAAGTCCAAGGGCTGGCAGGTGACCGCGGAGGTGACCCCGCACCACCTGCTGCTCACCGAGGAGCTCGCCTCGGGCTACGACCCGGTGTTCAAGGTCAACCCGCCGCTGCGCACCGCCGAGGACGTGGCGGCACTGCGGGCCGGGCTGGCCGACGGGACCATCGACGCGGTGGCCACCGACCACGCCCCCCACCCGCTGGAGGACAAGGAAACCGAGTGGGTGGCGGCCGCGTTCGGCATGACCGGGCTGGAGACCGCGCTGCGCGCGGTGCACGAGGCGGTAGTGGAGCCGGGGCTGCTCGACTGGGCCGGCGTCGCCGACCGGATGTCGACGCGGCCGGCCGCGATCGGGCGCCTGAGCGGGCACGGCCGGCTGCGGCCCGGCGAGCCCGCCAGCCTGACCCTCTACGACCCCGCCCCGCGGGAGGCGGTGGACCCGACCGCGCAGGCCTCGAAGAGCCGCAACACGCCGTTCGCCGGGATGGTCCTGCCCGGCCGGGTGATGGCCACGTTCCTGCGCGGGCGGCCGACCGTGCTCGACGGGAAGCTGGCCTGGTGACGGGGTCTGGCCCGCCGGCCCTGCTGGTCCTGGAGGACGGCACGGCGCTGCGCGGGACCGGCTACGGCGCCGAGGGCGAGACCTTCGGCGAGATGGTCTTCAACACCGGGATGACCGGGTACCAGGAGACGCTGACCGACCCGTCGTACTGCCGGCAGATCGTCGCGATGACCGCGCCGCACATCGGCAACACCGGCGTGAACGACGCCGACCCGGAATCGCGCCGGATCTGGGTGAGCGGCTACGTTATCCGCGAGCCCGCGCGGATGTACTCGAGCTGGCGGGCCGTGCGCAGCCTGGAGGACGAGCTGCGCGACCAGGGGATCACCGGGATCGCGATCACCGGCACCCGGGCGCTGACCCGGCACCTGCGCGAGCGCGGCGCGATGCGGGCGGCGATCAGCACCCGCGAAACGGACCCGGCCCGGCTGCTCGGGCGGGTGCTGGACAGCCCGCCGATGACCGGCGCCGACCTGGCCCGCGAGGTCTCGACCGGCCAGGCCTACGTGGTCGGCCCGCCCGGCGGCGCGCCGGCCCGGTACCGGGTCGCCGCCGTGGATCTTGGCATCAAGGCCGCCACGCCCCGCGCCCTGGCGGGCCTGGGCTGCGAGGTCACGGTGCTGCCCGCGCAGAGCACCGCGGCGCATATCCTCGCGTCCGTGCCGGACGGGGTGTTCTTCTCCAACGGGCCGGGTGATCCCGCCGCGATCGGCTATGCGGTCGAGGCCATGCGCGGGGTGCTCGGCGCCGGCGTGCCGGTGTTCGGGATCTGCCTGGGCAGCCAGGTCATGGGCCGGGCCCTCGGCCTGGACACCTACAAGCTGCGGTTCGGGCACCGGGGCATCAACCAGCCGGTGCAGGACCTGCGGACCGGGCGGGTCCAGATCACCAGCCACAACCACGGGTTCGCGGTGGCGATGCCGGCGGCGGGCGAGGCGTTCGGGACCGCGTTCGGCCCGGCCGCGGTCACCCACGTCAACCTGAACGACGGCGTGGTCGAGGGGCTGCGGCTGCTGGACGCGCCGGCGTTCAGCGTCCAGTACCACCCCGAGGCGGCCCCCGGCCCGCACGACGCGGCCGGCCTGTTCGCCGAGTTCTGCGCGCTGATGGAGCGGGCCGCGCCGGCGCGGGAAGGCGGGCACCGTGCCGAAGCGGGCTGACCTGAACTCGGTGCTGGTGATCGGCTCCGGCCCGATCGTGATCGGCCAGGCCTGCGAGTTCGACTACTCGGGCACCCAGGCCTGCCGGGTGCTCAAGCAGGAGGGCATCCGGGTCAGCCTGGTCAACTCCAACCCGGCGACGATCATGACCGACCCGGAGTTCGCCGACGCCACCTACGTCGAGCCGATCACGGCGGACGTGCTGGAGAAGGTGATCGCCCGGGAGCGGCCGGACGCGGTGCTGCCCACGCTCGGCGGCCAGACCGCGCTCAACGCCGCGGTCGCGCTGCACGAGGCGGGCACCCTGGCCCGCTACGGGGTCGAGCTGATCGGCGCCGACATCGAGGCGATCCGGGCGGGCGAGGACCGCAGCCGGTTCAAGGAGATCGTCACCGGTCTCGGCGCCGAGGTCCCGGACAGCCGCATCTGCCATTCGCTGGCCGAGTGCGAGCAGGCCGCGGCCGAGCTCGGCTTCCCGCTGGTGGTCCGGCCGTCGTTCACGCTCGGCGGTTCCGGGTCCGGCATCGCCCGCGACGAGCCGGACCTGCACCGGATCGCGGGCGCGGGCCTGGACGCCAGCCCGGTCACCGAGGTGCTGCTCGAGGAGTCGATCCTCGGCTGGAAGGAGTTCGAGCTCGAGCTGATGCGCGACCGGCACGACAATGCGGTGATCGTCTGCTCGATCGAGAACATCGACCCGATGGGCGTGCACACCGGCGACTCGGTCACGGTCGCGCCGGCCATGACCCTGACCGACCGCGAGTACCAGCGGATGCGCGACATCGCGATCGCCACGGCGCGCGCGGTCGGCGTGGACACCGGCGGCTGCAACATCCAGTTCGCGGTGCACCCGGCCACCGGCCGGATGGTCGTGATCGAGATGAACCCGCGGGTGTCCCGCTCCAGCGCGCTGGCCTCCAAGGCCACCGGCTTCCCGATCGCCAAGATCGCGGCCCGGCTGGCCATCGGCTACACCCTGGACGAGATCCGCAACGACATCACCGAACAGACCCCGGCCAGCTTCGAGCCCGCGCTGGACTACGTCGTGGTCAAGGTGCCCCGGTTCGCGTTCGAGAAGTTCCCCGGCGCCGACCCGGTGCTGACCACGCACATGAAGTCGGTGGGCGAGGCGATGGCGATCGGGCGGTCCTTCCCCGAGGCGCTGCAGAAGGCGCTGCGGTCGCTGGAGCACCCCGGCGCGCCGCTGAGCTGGCGGGATGCCCCCGGCGACCCGGCCGACCTGCTGCGGCGCTGCGCCAGCCCGCACGACGGCCGGATGGCCACGCTGCACCAGGCGATCCGGGCCGGGCTCACCGTGGCCGAGCTCGCCGCGGCCACCGGGATCGACCCATGGTTCATCGATCAGGTCCAGGGCATCGAGGAGCAGGCGCAACGCATAGCCAGCGCCCCGGCTGGCTCGCCCATGAGCGCCGACCTGCTCCGGGCGGCCAAGGCCGCGGGGTTCTCGGACGCGCAGATCGCCCAGATCCGGGGCACGACCGAGGCGGAGATCCGGGGCCAGCGGCACGGCCTCGGCGTGCGGCCGGTGTACCACACCGTGGACACCTGCGCCGCCGAGTTCGCCGCGCGCACGCCCTACCTGTACTCGACCTACGACGAGCAGACCGAGGTGCCCGCGGGGGACCGGCCCAAGGTGATCATCCTCGGCAGCGGCCCGAACCGGATCGGCCAGGGCATCGAGTTCGACTACGCCTGCGTGCACGCGTCGTTCGCGCTGTCCGCCGCGGGGTTCGAGACCGTGATGGTCAACTGCAACCCGGAGACCGTGTCCACCGACTACGACACCTCCGACCGGCTGTACTTCGAGCCGCTCACGCTGGAGGACGTGCTGGAGGTGGTGGCCGCGGAGCGGGCCAGCGGGCCGGTGGCCGGGGTGATCGTCCAGCTCGGCGGGCAGACGCCGCTGGGCTTGGCCCGCGCCCTGGCCGCCGAGGGAGTCCCGGTGGTCGGCACCCCGCCGGACGCGATCCAC
Source organism: uncultured Actinomycetota bacterium (assembly GCA_963749145.1). Lineage (GTDB taxonomy): Bacteria > Actinomycetota > Actinomycetes > Streptosporangiales > Streptosporangiaceae > JASHPR01. The sequence continues at coordinate 811,744 of CAVVLN010000002.1, forward strand.
CTGGCCGAGGACCGGGGCGAGTTCGGGGCGGTGCTGGCCGCCGCCGGGCTGCCCGCGCCCCGGTACGGCACGGCGGTGTCGCTGGCCCAGGCCAGGGAGGTGGCCGACGAGATCGGGTACCCGGTGCTGGTCCGGCCCTCCTACGTGCTCGGCGGCCGCGGGATGGAGATCGTCTACGACGACGCGACGCTGGAGGCCTACGTCCGGCGGGCCACCGACGCCAGCCCCGGGCACCCGGTGCTGATCGACCGGTTCCTCGACGACGCGATCGAGATCGACGTCGACGCCCTGTTCGACGGCGAGGAGCTGTACCTGGGCGGCGTGATGGAGCACATCGAGGAGGCCGGCATCCACTCCGGGGACTCGGCCTGCGCGCTGCCGCCGATCACCCTGGGCCGCGAGTACATCGCCGAGATCCGGCGCTCGACCGAGGCGATCGCCCGCGGCGTCGGGGTCCGCGGGCTGCTGAACGTCCAGTACGCGCTGGCCGGGGGGGTGCTGTACGTGCTGGAGGCGAACCCGCGGGCCTCGCGCACCGTGCCGTTCGTGTCCAAGGCGACCGCGGTGCCGCTGGCCAAGGCCGCGGCGCGGGTCATGCTGGGCGCGACCGTGGCCGGGCTGCGCGCCGAGGGCCTGCTGCCGGCCTCCGGTGACGGCGGCACGCTGCCGCTGACCGCGCCGATCGCGGTCAAGGAGGCGGTGCTCCCGTTCGGCCGGTTCCGCGACGCGGCCGGCGAGGGGGTGGACACCGTGCTCGGGCCGGAGATGCGCTCGACCGGCGAGGTCATGGGCATCGACGAGGTGTTCGGCACCGCGTTCGCCAAATCCCAGGCGGCCGCGTACGGCTCGCTGCCGGTCAAGGGCCGCGCGTTCGTCTCGGTGGCCAACAAGGACAAGCGCTCGATGGTGTTCCCGGTCAAGCGCCTGGCCGACCTGGGCTTCCAGATCTGGGCCACGGCGGGCACCGGGGAGGTGCTGCGCCGCAACGGGGTCCGTGCCACGATCGTGCGTAAGCACGGTGACGGCCCGGGGCCGGACGGCGAGCCGACGATCGTGGAGCGGATCCTGGCCGGCCAGGTCGATCTCATCGTGAACACGCCGTTCGGCAGCCCGGGGCAGTCCGGGCCGCGGCTGGACGGCTACGAGATCCGTACCGCCGCGGTGCGGCGCGGCATCCCGTGCATCACCACGACGGCCGGCCTCGCGGCGGCCGTGCAGGGCATCGAGGCCATCAACTCCGGCGAGGTGGGCGTGCGGTCGTTGCAGGAGCACGCGGCGAGCCTGCGGGCGGGCCGGCCGGGCGGGCCGTCATGACGCACGGCGACGCCGAGGCGGAGGCCGGCCCGCTCCAGGTGCGGGGGACCGTGCTGACCGTGCGCCGGGTCGACGCCTACTACGCGATGACGGTCGTGGCCCCCGCCATCGCGGCGCGCTTCCGGCCCGGCCAGTTCGTGACCCTGGCCGTCGGCGGCCCGGACACGTCGATGCTGCTGCGCCGGTCGTTCTCGATCCATGACGTCCGCCCGGACCACGGCGGCACCGTGGAGTTCGTGTTCTCGGCGGAGGGACCGGGGACCCGGTGGCTGGCCGAGCGCCGCTCCCGGGACGTCGTCGACGTCACCGGGCCGCTCGGGCGGCCGTTCCCGGTCCCGCGCGACCCGGTCACCTGCCTGCTCGTGGGCGGCGGCTACGGCAGCGCGCCGCTGTTCTCGCTGGCCGCCCGGCTGCGCGAGCGCCGGTGCACGGTCGATTTCCTGCTCGGCGCGGCGACCGGGGACCGGGTCTTCGGCGCGCTGACCGCCCGGCGCACCGGGCGGACGGCCACCATCACCACCGAGGACGGCTCGCTGGGCGCGCGCGGGATCGTCACCGACATGATGGGCCAGATCATCCACGAGGCCAGGACCGACGCCATCTACGCGTGCGGGCCGATGCCGATGCTGCGCCAGGTGACCTCGCTGGCCCGGCGGTATGACATACCGGTGCAGGTGGCGGTGGAAGAGCTGATGGCCTGCGGGATCGGGGTCTGCATGACCTGCGTGCTGCCGGTGACCGCCAGCGACGGCATCACCCGGATGGTCCGGTCCTGCGTGGACGGCCCGGTCTTCCGCGGTGAGCAGGTGCGCTGGGACGACGTGGGCACGATCCCGTTCGACGCGCTCGGTGCCCCGGGCTGGGAGCCGAGGTCGCGCCGCGCGGCCGGGCTGTCGGCGGCCCGCGCCGCCGGCCCGCAGGCGGGGAAGCCGGGCCGTGGCGACTGACCTGCGGGCCCGGCTGGGCCAGGCCGAGCTGCCGAACCCGATCCTCACCGCGTCGGGCTGCGCGGGGGCCGGGCGTGAGCTGGCCCAGTTCTTCGACATCGCCAAGATCGGCGCCGTGACCACGAAGTCGGTGATGCTCGCGCCGCGGGCGGGGCGCCCCACGCCGCGGATGGCGGAGACGCCCAGCGGCATGCTCAACTCGATCGGCCTGCAGGGTCCCGGCATCGACGCGTTCCTGCAGCGCGACCTGCCCTGGCTGCTGTCGCGCGGCGCCCGGGCCGTGGTGTCGGTCGCGGGCGGGACCGTGGACGAGTTCGCCGAGCTGGCCGCGCGCCTGTCCGACGCGGCCGGGGTGACCGCGATCGAGGTCAACATCTCCTGCCCCAACGTCGAGGACCGGGGGCAAGTGTTCGCCTGCGACCCGGGCGCGGCGGGCGCGGTCATCGACGCGGTCCGCGGCCGGGCCCGGTACGACATACCGGTGTTCGCCAAGCTGTCGCCCGACGTCACCGACATCGTCGCGATCGCCCGGTCCTGCGTGGCCGCGGGCGCGGACGGGCTGTCGCTGATCAACACCCTGCTCGGCATGGCCATCGACACCGGCACCATGCGCCCGGTGCTGGCCGGCACGACGGGAGGCCTGTCCGGGCCCGCGATCCGGCCGGTGGCCGTGCGGTGCATCTGGCAGGTCCGCGAGGCGCTGCCCGATGTGCCGATCATCGGCATGGGCGGCGTGCGGACCGGGAAGGACGCTCTGGAGCTGATCCTGGCCGGCGCGACCCTGGTCAGCGTCGGCACGACGATCTTTCACGACCCGTCGGCGTGCGTGCGCATCGTCCGCGAGCTCGAGGAGGAACTGGCGCAGCGCGGCATGGAGCGCATCTGTGATGCTGTGGGACTGGCTCATGAGCCGCGCGCCGCGGCGCGGCGCCGGCTGACCGGAAACGTGCTGTAGGAGGACACCGTGACCTATCCCGCGCCGATCGCTGTCGCGCTGGATGCGCCCAACCTGGACACCGCCGCCCGCTGGGCGGGCCTGGTCACGCCGCACGTCAGCACGGTCAAGATCGGGCTCGAGCTCTACCTGCGCTACGGCCCGGAGGCGGTGGCGTCGGTCCGCGGGGCCAGCAACGTCCGCGTGTTCCTCGACCTGAAGCTGAACGACATCCCGGCCACCGTGGCCGGGGCGGCGCGCTCGGTGGCCCGGCTGCGCCCCGACCTGCTCACCGTGCACGCGGTCGGCGGCGCGGCCGCCGTGCGCGCCGCCGTCGAGGCGGCCCCGGACACCAGGATCGTCGCGGTCACCGTGCTGACCTCGCTCAGCGACGACGACCTGGACCGGGTCGGCCTGGCCGGCCCGGTCGCCGACGCCGTCCGGCGGCTGGCCGTGCTGGCCGTCGAGGCGGGCGCCCGCGGCCTGGTCTGCTCGCCGCGCGAGGTAGCCGCGGTCCGGGCCGAGGTCGGGCCCGACATCACGCTGATCACCCCGGGCGTGCGCCCGGCCGGGTCGGACGCCAACGACCAGGCGCGCGTGGCGACCCCCGAAGAGGCGCTGCGGGCCGGCGCCGACCTCCTGGTCATCGGCCGGCCGATCACCGCCGCGGCCGACCCGGGGGCAGCGGCGGCCGCGATCGGCGCGTCGCTGCGGAAAGCCGCGGTCAGCTCCGGCTGAACCGCCGGCCGCGCCGTGGATGTACCTGCGCATGGCCGATGGCCCGTGCGGAGGTTAACCACGACCCGGCGAAGGGTTCCCGGCCGGGGCCGTAACTTCCTGACGCACATCGGGGCCTGCGGGCCGGTCATCACCTCCGGCGCGCCGGGCCGCGGCGGCTTCGCCGGCCCGCAGAGGGCGGCCGGCCGGGGGTCACGGGAGCCCGCGGCGGCGATCCGGGCCACTACCGGCCGTAACGGCCCGGAACCCGGAGATCATGAAATTGCCGGGATGTTCGGCTACAGTGGGTACTCGACTATGTTCAGGTAGTAATAATGGTTAATTTGTGACGCCACAAACGGGGGTTCGCGTTGCCGTGTGGGTCCGAACTCGCTAGTTTTCCCACGCGGAACGAGTTTTTCGATACGAAACCCGAGGTGACCACGAGTGGCTCTTCCTCCACTAACCCCCGAGCAGCGGACCGCCGCGCTGGAGAAGGCGGCGAAGGCCCGCAAAGAGCGGGCCGATGTAAAAAACCGCCTGAAGCACGGCCACACGACTCTGCCCCAGGTCCTCAAGGAGGGGCAGACCGACGACGTCGTCGGCAAGATGAAGGTGTCGGCCCTGCTGGAGTCCATGCCTGGCGTCGGCAAGGTCCGCGCCAAGCAGATCATGGAAAAGCTTGGCATTGCCGAGTCGCGGCGCGTTCGCGGCCTGGGTGCCAATCAGCGGACGGCATTGGAGCACGAGTTCCGCGGCGGCGAGATCTAACGACGCGGGAAAGCAGCAGGGGCGGGGCGGGGACCAAAGGTCCGTAGCCGATCGGGGCGCCAGATCGCGGCCACGCCGTAGCCCTGTTCGGCCACGCCCCGGCCCCTGTGCGTCCAACCTGCGCGACGGCGCGCAGGCGGGCCGCCCGGCCGTCGGCGCCTGCGAGATAATCACCTTGTCGGCCGCGCTGAATTAGCCGGGCCGCCGCGTCGGGCCGGCCGCGCCGGTAGCGGGCGGTCCCCGGCCCGGGCGATTGCGCCCGGGGGACCGGCTACCCGCCGTCGGCTGGTAGCCTGGATAGCTGACCACAGGGGCCGGACGAAGGCCGCTGGCTGCGCGCAAGCACGGGAAGGGCACAAGGTGGCAGGGACTCCGGCCGTCGAAGGAATCATCAACCCGCCGATCGACGATCTGCTCGATGTGGTGGACAGCAAGTACGGCCTCGTCATCATGGCGTCGAAGCGGGCGAGGCAGATCAACGCCTACTACGCCCAGCTCAGCGAGGGCCTGCTGGAGTACGTCGGCCCGCTCGTCGAGACCCGCGTCCAGGAGAAGCCGCTGTCGATCGCGCTGCGCGAGATCGCCGAGGGACTGGTCACCGCGGAAGAGGTGGCGGAGTCCTGACGCCCCGCCGCCTTCCCTAGCGGCCGCCCCGGGCAGGCGCCGATGCGCATCGTCCTCGGGGTAGGCGCGGGCATCGCCGCCTACAAGTCCTGCGAGCTCCTCCGGCTGCTCACCGAGTCCGGTCACCGGACCCGGGTCGTTCCCACGCCGGACGCGCTGCGCTTCGTCGGCGAGGCGACCTGGGCGGCGCTGTCGGGTGAGCCGGTGACCACCGGGGTCTGGGCGGACGTGCACGACGTCCCGCATGTCCGGCTTGGCCAGAGCGCCGACCTGGTTCTGGTCGCGCCGGCCACGGCCGACCTGCTGGCCCGGGCGGCCGCGGGCATGTCGGACGACCTGCTGACCGCGGTCCTGCTGGCCGCGCGCGGCCCGGTCGTGTTCGCCCCGGCCATGCACACCGAGATGTGGCAGCACCCGGCCACCCAGGCCAACGTGGCGGTGCTGCGCGGCCGGGGCGCGGTGGTGCTCGAGCCCGCCTCCGGCCGCCTGACCGGCGCCGATACCGGGCCGGGGCGCCTGCCCGAGCCGGCCGAGCTGTTCGCCGTCGCGTTGCGCGTGCTCGCTCGCGGGGCCGGGGGCCTGGCCGCGGACCTGTCCGGGCGGCGGGTGCTGGTCTCGGCCGGCGGCACCAGGGAGGAACTCGACCCGGTCCGCTTCCTCGGCAACTGGTCGTCCGGGCGGCAGGGGTACGCGCTGGCCCGGGCCGCGGCCGCCCGCGGCGCCAAGGTGACCCTGGTGTCGGCGAACGTGGCCCTGGACGACCCCGCGGGCGCCGAGGTCGTGCGCGTGATCTCGGCCCGCGAGATGCGGGACGCCATGATGCCGGCCGCCGCCGAGGCGGACGCCGTGGTCATGGCCGCGGCGGTCGCCGACTACCGCCCGGAGCACCGCAGCGACTCGAAGATCAAGAAGACCGGTGCCGCGCCGCCGCCGCTGCGCCTGGTGCCGAACCCGGACATCCTGCGGGAGCTGTCCCGCGCCCGCGCCCGGCCCGGCCAGGTCATCGTCGGGTTCGCCGCCGAGACCGGGGACCTGCTCGCGAACGGCCGGGCCAAGCTCGCGGCCAAGGGATGCGACCTGCTGGTCGTCAACCAGGTCGGCGGCGGCCTGGCGTTCGGCACCGCCGACAACGAGGCGGTGGTGCTGGCGTCCGACGGCAGCCAGACCCGGGTGCCCCGCGGGCCCAAGGAAGCGCTGGCCGAGGTCGTCTGGGATCTGGTGGCCAGCAGGCTGGACTAGGCACACCGGCCCGGGTCGCCCGGCTACACTTCGGCGAGACCTCGTCACGAATGAAATTCAGAGAAGAAAAGGGATTCTGGTGGCTCGTCGTCTGTTTACCTCCGAGTCGGTCACAGAAGGTCATCCGGACAAGATGGCCGACCAGATCAGCGATGCCATCCTGGACGGGATGCTCAAGGGCGACCCGAGCAGCCACGTCGCCGTGGAAACGCTGATCACCACGGGTCAGGTGCACGTCGCCGGCGAGGTGACCACCGAGACCTACGTCGATATCCCGGGCCTGATCCGGGACAAGATCCTGGAGATCGGCTACGACTCGTCCGGCAAGGGCTATGACGGCGCGTCCTGCGGCGTGTCGGTGTCCATCGGGTCGCAGTCGCCGGACATCGCGCAGGGCGTGTCCGACGCGTTCGAGTACCGCGAGGGCGAGGGGCTGGACGAGCTCGACCGCCAGGGCGCCGGGGACCAGGGCCTGATGTTCGGCTACGCGTGCCGGGAGACCCCGGAGCTGATGCCGCTGCCGATCATGCTCGCGCACCGGCTGGCCCGGCGCCTGAGCGACGTGCGGCGCAGCGGCGACGTGCCCTACCTGCGGCCCGACGGCAAGACCCAGGTCACGATCGAGTACGTGGACGGCAAGCCGGTGCGGCTGGACACGGTCGTGGTCTCCAGCCAGCACGCCGCGGCGATCGACCTGAAGGAACTGCTGACCCCGGACGTGCGCGAGCACGTTGTCCAGCCGATCCTGGCCGGCCTGGCCGACATCGACGTTTCCGGCTACCGGCTGCTGGTCAACCCCACCGGGCGGTTCGAGATCGGCGGCCCGATGGGCGACGCCGGGCTGACCGGGCGCAAGATCATCATCGACACCTACGGCGGCATGGCCCGGCACGGGGGCGGCGCGTTCTCCGGCAAGGACCCGTCGAAGGTCGACCGCAGCGCCGCCTACGCGATGCGCTGGGTGGCCAAGAACGTCGTGGCCGCCGGGCTGGCGGACCGCTGCGAGACCCAGGTCGCCTACGCCATCGGCAAGGCCAAGCCGGTCGGGCTGTTCGTGGAGTGCTTCGGCACCGAGCAGGTCCCGGTCGAGCGCATCCAGGATGCCGTGCTCGAGGTGTTCGACCTGCGCCCGGCCGCGATCATCCGGGACCTCGACCTGCTGCGCCCGATCTACTCGCAGACCGCCGCGTACGGCCACTTCGGCCGCGAGGAACCCGACTTCTCCTGGGAGCGCACCGACCGGACCGACGCGCTGCGCGCGGCCGCCGGACTGTAGCCGGCGCCGCGCGGCCCGGCCGGTGCCGGGCTGCGCGCCGGCCCTCAGCCGCGAGGACGGGACCGGCCGGACCTGGCCGTGGTGCACCGAGCCGGCCTTTCCGTCCCTGGCGCGCTGCGGCCCGGAAACGGCGGCGGTCTCTGGTAGGACAGGAGCCGTGGCATCTCGGCGGGGCGCGCAGGTGGCCGCGGGCCGCCGGCCCGTGGCGCAGGTGGCGGTCGAGGTGTCCCTGCCCCACCTGGACCGGCCCTTCGACTACCTGGTGCCCGAGCGGCTCGACCAGGACGCCGTACCCGGCTGCCGGGTCCGGGTCAGGTTCGCCTGGCGCTGACCGGCGGGTACCTGCTGGGCCGGGCCGAGACGAGCCAGCACCAGGGCGGCCTGGCGTTCCTGGAGCGGGTGGTGTCGCCGGAGCCGGTGCTGACCCCCGAGATCGCCGGGCTGGCCCGGGCGGTCGCCGACCGGTACGGCGGCACGCTCGCCGACGTGCTGCGGCTGGCGATCCCGCCGCGCCACGCCGCGGCCGAGCCGGCCCGCCCGGACGGCGGTCCCGCGCCGGGCGGCCCGCCGCAGCCGCCGCAGCCCGGGCCGTGGGACCGCTACCCGGCGGGCCGGTCGTTCCTTACCGCGCTGGCGCGCGGCCGCGCGCCCCGCGCGGCCTGGTCCGCGCTGCCGGGACCGCACTGGCCGGAGGAGATTGCCCGGGCCGCGGCCACCGCCCGCGCGGCCGGGCGGGGGGCGCTGATCGTCGTGCCCGACGTCCGGGATCTCGGCCTGGTCGACGCCGCGCTGGGCGACCTGCTGGGCCCGGGCCAGCACGCCTGCCTCGCGGCCGGCCTCGGCCCCGCGGAGCGGTACCGGCGCTGGCTCACCGTCGCCCGGGGGCAGGTCCGGGTGGTGGCCGGGACCAGGTCAGCGATGTTCGCCCCGGTGGCCGGCCTGGGCCTGGTGGTGATCTGGGACGACGGTGACGACCTGCACGCCGAGCCGCGCGCCCCCTACCCGCACGTCCGGGAGGTCCTGGCGCTCCGGGCGCACCGCGGCGGCGCGGCCGCGCTGCTCGGCGGGTTCGCGCGGACGGCCGAGGTCACCCAGCTGGTGGCCAGCGGGTGGGCGGCACCGCTGACCGCCGGCCGGGACACGGTGCGGCGCTGGGCGCCGAGGATCGCCGCGGCCGGCGGCGACGCGGAGCTGGCCCGGGACGAGGCGGCGCGCTCGGCCCGGATGCCCGGCCTGGCGCTGCGCACCGCGCACGCGGCGCTGGCCAGCGGGCCGGTGCTGTTCCAGGTGCCCCGCCGCGGCTACGTCCGGGCCATCGCCTGCGAGGCCTGCGGCACGCGGGCGCGCTGTGCCCGGTGCGGCGGGCCGCTGTCCCTGCCGGCGGCGGGGGCGGCGCCGCGGTGCGGCTGGTGCGGCCAGGACGCGGACCCGCGCTGCCGCAGCTGCGGGCAGGCGGGCCTGCGCGCGCTGGTCATCGGGGCCGGGCGCACCGCCGAGGAACTGGGCCGCGCCTTCCCCGCCACCGCCGTGCGGACCTCGGGCGGTGCCGAGGTCATCGCCGAGGTGGGCGGCGACCCCGCGGTCATCGTGGCCACGCCGGGAGCCGAGCCGCGCGCCGCCGGCGGCTACGCGGCCGCCGTGCTGCTCGACGGCTGGGCCCTGCTCGGCCGGGTCAGCCTGCGCGCGTCCGAGGAAGCGCTGCGGCGCTGGCTCAACGCGGCCGCGCTGGTGCGGCCGGCGCCCGCGGGGGGCTCGGTCGTCGTCGTGGCCGACGCCGCGCTCTCGCCGGTGCAGGCGCTGGTGCGCTGGGACCCGGTGACGCACGCCGAGCGTGAGCTGGCGGAACGATCCGAGCTGCGGTTCCCGCCCGCGGTCCGGCTGGCCGCGCTGACCGGGGCCCCGGACGCCGTGCGCGAGGTGCTCGGCGCCGCCGTCCTCCCGCCGGGCGCGGAGGTGCTCGGGCCGGTGCCCGCCGCGGACGGCCTGGTCAGGCACGGCCGCGGCGAGCCGGGGCCGGGCGGCGCGGACGCCGTCCGCGTGCTGGTGCGGGTCGGCCGCCCGGGCGGCACGGCGCTGGCGGCCGCGCTGCGGGCCGCGCAGGCGGTCCGCAGCGCCCGCAAGGACGCGGGGGTGGTGCGACTGCAGCTGGACCCCGGCGAGCTGCTCTGACAATTCCCCCGCAGGCCTTAGGGTGCTTGGGTGGCCACCTCACGAAGGAACCCGAGCGCGAGGCCCAGCCCGCCGCGCGCGGTCGGCGACCTGAGCCAGGCCGCAGGCCGCGACGGCCCGGCCGGCGGCCAGCCCCCCGCCGCCCGGCCCCGGCTGCCCCCGGTGCGCCTGGCGCCCCGGGAAGAACTGGCCGCGGCCGCCCGGGTGGCCCCGCTGCTGCGCGCGGCGCGCGCGGTCGCCCGCTGGGCGCGGCGCCAGCCCGGCCCGGCCCGCGCCGGGACGCTCAGCCCGCAGGCGTGCGCGGCCGCCGCCGCGGACCTCGATCTCGCGCCCGCGGAGGCCGACGCGGCGATGCGGGTCGCGGTGGCGACCGGGATGCTCGAGCCGGGCCCGGAAGGCCAGCCGGACCGCGGCGAGGTCCTCGTCACCGGCACGGCCGAGCAGGTGCTGACGGCCTGGGACGCCGCGCTCGAGGTGCTGCTCGCGGCCGACGACCTGGACGGCCTGGCCACCGCGCTGTACACGGTCGGCGGGCCGGTCCGGATGGAAGCGCTGTTCGACGCGTACTCGGCGGCGGCGGGAACCCGGCGGGGCGAGCCGGGCGCGGCCGAGCCCGACCAGGCCGCGGCGCTCTCGGCGGTGCTGGAGACGCTGGCCGACCTCGGCGTCGTGGAACTCGGCACGGAGGAATCCGGCGGCGGGCTGACGGTCGCGCTGTCCCCGCTCGGGGTGTGGGGGGTGCACCGCCGGCTCCGGGCCCAGGGCTGGCACGTCCCGGTGCTCGGCGGGGCGAGCCGCTCCGGGGCGGCGGCCTGCTGATCACGCTGGCCAGCTGCGACGCGGAGGACGGCGAGGCTGAGATCAGCGCCTGGCTCGCGGACCGGGCCCCGGCCCAGGCGGCCGCGGAGCTGGTCGAGGCGGCGGGCAGCGGATCACCGGGCCTGCGCGGCGCGGCCTTCGCCGTGCTCGACCGCATCGGCGAGGCCGCCATGCCCGAGGTTCGCGCGGCCCTGGCCGAGCCCGTGCTGCGCGCGCACGCCTCGGTCTGGCTGCACGAGCACGGTGAGCAGGCCGAGCTGCGCCCGGAGGACCGGACCTGGCTGCTCGTCGACCTGGGCGCGGGCCTGCTGGAGGAGGCCGATCCGCGCGACGTGGTGGCCGAGCTGCTGCCGGACGTGCCCGCGGACGCCCAGGCGGAGATCGTGGCCGGCCTGTGGCGGGTGCGCCATCCGGGCGTGACCGACCTGCTGACCGCGCTGAGCGAGCACCATCCCGATCCGGCGGTGGCCCGGGCGGCGCGCAAGGCGGCGTTCAAGGCCCGGTCACCCTCCGTAGACTGAACGCGCGATTGCGTCCTAACGCTGGAGGAGACAGGTGAGCGTCAAGCCGATACGGCTGTTCGGCGATCCGGTGCTGCGCACGCCGGCGGAGCCGGTGCGTGATTTCGACGCCGAGCTGCGCAGGCTGGTGAAGGACCTGACCGACACCATGATGGACGCCCCCGGGCTCGGCCTGGCCGCGCCGCAGATCGGGGTCGGGCTGCGGGTCTTCACCTATTACATCGACGACCAGCTCGGTCACCTGATCAACCCCACCCTGCAGCTGTCGGACGACGTGGAGACCGACGACGAGGGCTGCCTGTCCTTCCCCGGCCTGCAGTACCCGACGCTTCGCGCGCACGGCGTCGTGGCCAAGGGCTTGAACATGCACGGCGAGCCGGTCACGCTCGAGGGCAGCGGGCAGCTGGCCCGGTGCGTGCAGCACGAGACCGATCACCTGGACGGCATCCTGTTCATCGACCGCCTCGACCCGGCGCAGCGCAAGCTGGCCATGAAGGAGATCCGGGCCGCCGAGTGGTGGGGGGAACCGGTCCCGGTGGTGCGGGCGTCGCCGCACGCGACCCGCGGAGAGGCCTACTAGCGGATGCGCGTGGTCTTCGCGGGCACGCCGGCGACGGCGGTGCCCTCGCTGGAGGCGCTGCTCACGTCCCGGCACGAGGTCGCCGCGGTGCTCACCCGCCCGGACGCCCCGGCGGGCCGCGGGCTGCGCCTGGCCCCGAGCCCGGTGGCGCGCCGGGCCGGGGAGGCCGGGCTGGAGGTGCTCAAGCCGGCCAAGCCCGGTGACCCCGGCTTCCTGGACCGGCTGCGGCAGATCGGGCCGGGCTGCTGCCCGGTCACGGCGTACGGGGCGCTGATCCCGCAGCGGGCCCTGGACATTCCCGGGCAGGGCTGGGTCAACCTGCACTTCTCCCTGCTGCCCGCCTGGCGCGGCGCGGCGCCGGTGCAGCATGCCATCCTGCACGGCGACGACGTGACCGGGGCCACCACGTTCCGGATCGTGGCCGCGCTGGACGCGGGCCCGGTCTTCGGGGTCGTGACCGAGCCGGTCAGGCCGGACGACACCGCGGGCGACCTGCTGGATCGGCTGGCCGTCTCCGGGGCCGAGCTGCTGGTCGCCACCCTCGACGGCATCGAGTCCGGTCGGCTGGTCGCGCGGCCGCAGCCCGCCGACGGCGTGAGCCTGGCCCCGAAGCTGACCACCGACGACGCCCGGGTGCGCTGGTCCGGCCCGGCCACCGCGGTCAGCCGCCAGGTCCGCGCGTGCACCCCCGTGCCGGGCGCCTGGACCGAGCTGGACGGCACCCGGATCAAGCTGTGGCCGTTCGCCGGCATCGCGCCCGGCGACCTCCCCGGCAGCAGGCCCGGCCCGGGGCAGCTGCGCGTGGCGGGGTCGCGGGTGCTGGCCGGCACCGGCACCCAGCCGGTGCAGCTCGGCGACGTGCAGCCGCACGGTAAGCGGCGGATGCCCGCGGGCGACTGGGCCCGGGGCCTGCGGCTGGACGCCCCGGCCGCGGTGCTCGGCTGACATGCCGCCGCGCCGGGCCGCGCGGGGCCGGGCCGACCCGCCCCGCCGGGCCGCGCGGGGCCGGGCCGACCTGCCGCGCCGCGCCGCCTTCGATGTCCTTCGCGCGGTCGCCGACCGGGACGCCTACGCCAACCTGCTGCTGCCCGCGCTGCTCCGCGACCGGGGCCTGACCGGGCGGGACGCGGCGCTGGCCACCGAGCTGGCCTACGGGACCCTGCGCGGCCGGGGCAGCTACGACGCCATCCTGGCCATCTGCTCGGACCGGGACCTGGCCCGGCTCGACCCGCCGGTGCGCGAGGTGCTGCGGCTCGGCGCGCACCAGCTGCTGGCTACCCGGATCGGGGCGCACGCGGCGGTCGCCACCTCGGTCGACCTGACCAGGGAGGTGGCGGGCCCGCGGCCGGCCGGGTTCGTCAACGCGGTGCTGCGCCGGGTCGCCACCCGGGACCTGCCGGGCTGGCTGACGATCGCCGCCCCGAGCCGGGCCGATGACCTGGTCGGCCACCTGTCGGTCGCCTACAGCCACCCGCGCTGGATCGTCAGCGCGCTGAGCGAGGCCCTCGCGGAGCAGCCCGGTGACGGCCTGGCCGAGACCGAGGCCGTCCTCGCCGCCGACAACGAGCGCCCCCGGGTAACCCTGTGCGCCCTGCCCGGGCTCGCCGCCCCGGCCGAGCTCGCGGCCGCGGGCGCGGTGCCGGCCCGCTGGTCGCCGTACGGCGCCTACCTGCCCGACGGCGACCCCGGCCGGGTCGCGGCGGTGGTCGCGGGCCGGGCGACGGTCCAGGATGAGGCCAGCCAGCTCGCGGCGGTGGCACTGGCCCGCGCGGGCCAGGCCGCCCCGTCCGCGACCGGGGCCGGCGAGACGGAGCGTGATGGCGGCTCTCCTGAGCACCGCTGGCTCGACGTCTGCGCCGGGCCGGGCGGCAAGGCCCGCCTGCTCGCCGCGCTGGCCGGGGCGAGCGGTGCGCGCGTGCTGGCGGCCGACGTGCGGCCGCACCGGGCCGGCCTGCTCCGGGCCGCAGGCGGCGCGAGCCTGGCCGTGGTGGCCGCCGACGGGACCGTCCCGGCGTGGCGGCCCGGGTCGTTCGGCCGCGTGCTCGCCGACGTGCCCTGCTCGGGGCTGGGCGCGCTGCGCCGCCGGGCCGAGGCCCGCTGGCGCCGCTCGCCCGAGGACGTCGCCGCGCTCGGCCCGCTGCAGCGCGCGCTGCTGGCCGCGGCGCTGGACGCGGCCGCGCCGGGCGGCGTCGTGGCTTACGTCACCTGCTCCCCGCACGTCGCGGAGACCCGCGACGTGGTGACGGACGTCCTGGCCGGCCGCGGCGACGTCGAGGTGCTCGACGCCCCGGGGATCCTGCCCGAGGTCCCCGGCCTGCGCTGCCCGGACCCGCACGGCGCGTTCGCGCAGTTCTGGCCGCACCGGCACGGCACCGACGCGATCTTCCTGGCCCTGCTGCGCGCTGGCCGCAGCCCGCGCCGCCGCCCGGCCCGCGCGCCCGGGCGGCGCGTACCCGTCGACCTAGCGACCCGCGGCGGTGAGCGCGCGGCGGCGCCCGCGGGTGACCCGGCTGGTGCCGATGTCGGCCCGCTGGCCCTCGGCGTAGCCGTCCCGGTAGCCGGAGCCGCTGTAGGTGACCCGCGCGGTGCGGGTGAGCGGGTAGGCCCGCTCCGCCTCGGCCCGGACCGCCTGGGAGCGGTCGGCCAGCACCAGCGCGGTCCGCGACCCGCCCGCGGTCTCCGGCCCGGTCGCCCGGCAGGCAGCCGCGTGCTCGGCGGCACGGACCCGGGAGATCACGGCGGTGGCGAACCCCAGCAGCCAGCTGCGCCGCCAGGCCCGCGCGCTGCGGGACCAGGCGGGCACCTGCGCGCCGGCCAGCCCGTGCCACATCTGGATCAGCACCGATGCGTACAGGACGTCCGTGCGCTCGAGGTCGGAGGCGTAGCCGAACACGTGAATCCGCGCCCCCGCCTGCGGCGTGGCGAGCAGGATGCACTGGCAGCGCAGCGCCGAGCCGAGCCCGCACAGCAGGTGCGCCTTCACCCGGGCCCAGGGGTTGTCAATCTCGAGGATGCGGTTGGCCGGCCGGTCGGTCTCGGGCCGGTCGGCCGCGAGCAGGGCCCGGTCGATCCCGTACTTGGCCATCAGCTCCGCGGCCTTGGCCGTCAGGGCCTGGGCCTCCGGCGGTGTTACGCTCTCGTCCTCGGCCTTCGCCAGCAGCTTGTGCACGCGGTCCAGGAGCCTGCTCGTTGCCTCGGTGTTCACCTAGCCTCCTCGGCGGATGGGCATTCGAATACACAATCGAACGCTAGCGAGCGGCTCTGACAGTTTCGGTCTGCCGACGTCGGGCTCGCGGCCCTAGACTCGACAGGGAGATGAGTGTGCAGCTTGCCCCCAGCCTGCTGTCCGCAGACTTCGCCAGGCTAGCGGACGAGGCCGCCCTGGTTGCGGAGGTTGCCGACTGGCTGCATGTCGATGTCATGGACGGCCACTTCGTGCCGAACATCACCATCGGCCTGCCCGTGGTGGAGGCGCTGCTCAAGCACGCGACCCTGCCGCTGGACTGCCACCTGATGATCGACGAACCGGACCGCTGGGCGCCCGGCTACGCGGAGGCCGGGGCGCGCAACGTGACGATCCACGCCGAGGCGTCGGCGGCGCCAGTGCGCACGCTGCGGGCGATCCGCGCGGCCGGGGCCCGGGCGGGCCTGGGCCTCAACCCCGCCACCGCGGTCGAGCCGTACGAGGACCTGCTGCCGGAGCTGGACATGCTGCTGCTCATGACCGTCGACCCCGGGTTCGGCGGCCAGCACTTCCTCGAGCTGGTGCTGCCGAAGATCCGCCGGGCCCGTGCGCTGATCGGCGCCCGGGGCGGCCAGGTGTGGCTGCAGGTGGACGGCGGGGTGCACGAGGGGACCATCGGCCGCTGCGCCGAGGCCGGGGCCGACATGTTCGTGGCCGGCTCGGCCGTCTTCGGCGCGAGCGATCCCGCGGCGGCCGTGACCGAGCTGCGCGACATCGCCGCCCGGGCCGCGGCCGCGCCGGCGGGCTGAGGCTACTCGCTCAGCCCCTCGCTCAGCCCGGGGTGCCTGCTGCGCACGCGCAGGCTGGTGACCAGGTCGGGCGGGGCGGTGTAGGGCGACCCGGCGTTCAGCGGCGGCCGCGGGTCGTACTCGATCATCAGCTGGATCGCCTGGGCGGCCGGCGTGCCGGCGATCCGCCCGGACAGCCCGAGGGCCATGTCGATGCCGGCCGACACTCCGGCGGCGGTGACGTACTTCCCGTCGATGACCACGCGCTCGCCGGTCGGCCGCGCGCCGAGCGCCCGCAGCCGGTCCAGGGCGAGCCAGTGCGAGGCCGCCCGCCGCCCGTCGAGCAGCCCGGCCGCGGCGAGGATGAGCGACCCGGTGCACACCGACGTGGTCCAGCTGCTGGCCGCGTCGGCCTTCCGCAGCCACTCGTGGACGGGGCCGTCCTCCATCTGCCCCTCCTGGCCCGGCCCGCCGGGCACCAGGACGATGTCGGGGTGCGGCACGTCGGCCAGGGCCGCGTCAGCCGTCACCGCGAGCATGCCGGTGTCGGCGCGCACCGGGCCCGGATGCTCGGCGGCGAAGACCACCTCGGCGCCGCCGAGCCGGCTCAGGATCTCGTAGGGCCCGATCGCGTCGAGCGCGGTGAACTGGTCATAGATCAGGATGGCGATCTGCACGTGGCTTCCTCTCGGCCGGGGGCGTGATGGCGGCCCGGAACCGCTGGCGGTACCCGGCCGGGGAGACGCCGAGCGCCCGGATGAACGCCCGCCGCATCGCTTCGGGCGTCCCGTAGCCGCAGCCGCGGGCGACCTGCTCCACCGAGTCGGCGGTGTCCTCGAGCTCGCGGCGGGCGGCTTCCAGGCGGACCCGGTCGACGTAGCGGCCGGGCGTCACGCCGGTCTCGGCGGTGAAGCTGCGGGCGAACTGCCGGGGGGACAGGTCGGCCCGGGCGGCCAGGCGGGGCACGGACAGGTCGGCGGCCGGGCGCTCGCTGATCCACTGCTGGACCTCGCGCAACGGCCGGCGCCGGGCCAGCTGGGCCCGCAGCTGCGCGCTGAACTGGGCCTGGCCGCCCGGGCGGCGCAGGAACACGACCAGGTGCCTGGCCACGTCCAGCGCGGCCTCCCGGCCGACGTCCTCCTCGACCAGGGCCAGGGCCAGGTCGATGCCCGCGGTGACCCCGGCCGAGGTGACGAAGGGGCCGTCCCTGACGTAGATCGGCTCCGGGTCGACGGTCACCGCGGGAAACTGCCGCTCCAGGGCATCGGCGTAGGCCCAGTGCGTGGTCGCGTGCCTGCCGTCCAGCAGGCCGGCGCGGGCCAGCAGGAACGCGCCGGTGCAGACCGAGGTGATCCGCCGGGCCGCCGGCGCGTGCTGCCGCAGCCAGGCGGTCAGCTCCGGGTTGCCCGCCCGAGATCCCGCGCCGCCCGGCACCACCAGCGTGTGCGGCGCCGGCGCGGTCAGCAGGTCGGTGTCGGGGACCAGGGTGAGCCCGCTGGAGGTGCGGACCTGCTTCCCGCCGGGCCCGGCGACGGCGACCTGGTAGGCCGGGCCGGGGCCGCCCGCGCGGCCAGGTGGTCGTTCGCGCCGGTGAAGACCTCGAGCGGCCCGGTGACGTCGAGGCTCTGCACGCCGTCGAACACCACGATGAGCACGGTGCGGGGAGCCATGGGTCCATGCTCCCGGGCCGCAGCGGTGTCCGCAATGACGAATATCCCACTTTTACTGCCATGACCCGCAGGTCAGGAGCGCGCCCGGGGGCAGCGCCGCGGCCGGGCCGCCAAGGCCGGGAGCGTGCCCGGGGACTCAGGGCCGCGGCCATACCGCGCAGGCCGGGAGCGTGCCCGGCGGCAGCGCCGCGGCCGGGCCGCGCCGGCCGGTAGCCCACCCCTGGGCCGTGTCCCGGTCAGGATCGGCGGGAAAATGCTGCCGGTGGCCTGTCGATCCCGGGCGGGGCCGTTCGTCGTAGTGATACGTGACCGAACCGACAGACCGAAGGAGACACGACCATGACCGAGTACCTGATCCTCATTTACGAGCGGGAGAGCGGCTACGCCGAGAGCGGGCCGGAGGTGTTCCAGGAGGTCGGCGAGGCGCACAACCGGTTCGCGGCGCAGGTCGGCGAGAAGGGCGGCAAGATCCTCGGCGGCAACGCGCTGCAGCCGACGGCCACGGCCACGTCGATCCGCGACGACGTCGTCACCGACGGGCCGTTCGCCGAGACCAAGGAGGCGCTGGGCGGCTACTACCTGATCGAGGCGCGTGACCTCGACCACGCTCTCGAGATCGCCAAGCTCTGCCCGGCGCGGTTCGGCGGCGTGGAGGTGCGGCCGATCATGGACGTCTCCATGAACATGCCCGGCTAGCCAGGCCGGGCCGTGGCACCGAAGCCCGCGCCCGACCCGGAGGTGAGGGCGGCCGTGGCGGACGCGCACCGTCGCGAGTGGGCCTTCGTGCTCGCCGCGACGGCGCGCGTCGCCCGCGACATCGACGTCGCCGAGGAGTGCGTCCAGGACGCCTACGTCGCCGCGCTCGACGCCTGGTCCCGGCAGGGGGTCCCGCGCAACCCGGGCGCCTGGCTGACCACCACGGCGCGGCGGCGCGCGCTGGACGCGCTGCGCCGCGACCGGACGCTGCGGGCCAAGCTGCCGCTGCTGATCGAGCCCGGCGCGGTGGCCGGGCCGGGCGGGCCGGATCCCGCCGGCCCGGCCGCGGCCGGCGGGGCGGCGGACGCGCCGGACGACCTGATCGCCGATGACCGGCTCCGGCTGGTGTTCACCTGCTGCCATCCGGCCCTGGCCCGGGAGGCGCAGGTGGCGCTGACGCTGCGGCTGGTCTGCGGGCTCACCACGGCGGAGATCGCGCAGGCGTTCCTGGTGCCGGAGCCGACCATGGCGGCCCGGGTCACCCGGGCCAAGAAGAAGATCTCGGCCGCCCGCATCCCGTACCGCGTGCCGGGCCCGGCCGAGCTGCCGGATCGCCTGGACGCGGTGCTGACCGTGGTCCACCTGCTCTACACCACCGGCCACACCGCCCCGGCCTGCCCGGACCTGGTCCGCGCTGACCTGGTGGACCGGGCGATGGGGCTGGCCCGGATGCTCGCCGAGCTCATGCCGGATGAGCGCGAGGTGCGCGGGCTGCTCGCGCTGCTGCTGCTGACCGACGCGCGCCGGGCCACCCGCGCGGCCGTGGACGGCCGGCTGCTGCTGCTCGAGGAACAGGACCGGTCGCGGTGGGACCGCGCGGCGATCCGCGAGGGCACGGGCCTGGTCGCCCGGGCGTGCGGCCCGGGCCGGCCCGGCCGGTTCGCGCTGCAGGCGGCCATCGCGGCCGTGCACGCCGAGGCGCCGTCTTACGCCGAGACCGACTGGCCGCAGCTGCTGCGGCTCTACGACGAGCTGCTGCGGGCCTGGCCCACGCCGGTGGTCGCGCTGAACCGCGCCGTGGTGCACGCGATGGTGGCCGGCCCGGGCGCGGGCCTGGCGGACATCGAGGCCGTGGAACGCGACGGCCGCCTGACCGGCTACCGGTACCTGCCCGCGGCCAAGGCCGACCTGCTGCGCCGCCTCGGCCGGCATGAGGACGCGGCCCGCGCCTACCGAGCCGCGCTGGACCTGACCGCCGGCGACGCCGAGCGAGCGTTCCTGGGCCGCCGGATCGCCGAGGTCTCGGCCGGGCCGCCCGGCGCCGCCTGAGCCGGCCGCCGCCACTTTGGCGCGCAGGCCACATGTCGGCACAATAGCCAGGTGAGCGCAGCGATTCCCGCAAGCCCGGCGGAGCCCCCGCGGCCCCTGCTGTCGGTGTCCGGGCTGGCCGTGCGGTTCGGCCCGCTGCGCGCCCTGGACGGCGTCGATCTCGAGATCCGCCGCGGCGAGGTGGTCGCCCTGGCCGGGGAGAACGGCGCGGGCAAGACCACCCTGGTGCGCTGCGTGGCCGGTGACATCCGGCCGTCCAGCGGGGAGATCATGCTCGATGGCAAGCCGGTGCCCCGCGACCCGCTGGCCGTCGCGCGGCAGGGTGTCGCGGTCGTCTGGCAGGACCTGTCCCTCTGCGACAACCTCGACGTGGCGTCGAACCTGCTCCTCGGCCGTGAGCGCCGGTGGCAGCTGGCCTCCGACATCCGGTTCCACGCCGCGGCGGCCTCGATGCTCCGGGACCACCAGATCCCGCTGGCCGACACCGCCCGGGCGGTGCGATCGCTGTCGGGCGGCCAGCGCCAGCTGGTGGCCGTGGCGCGGGCCATGAGCCGCGGGCCCCGCCTGCTGCTGCTCGACGAGCCCACCGCCTCGCTGGGGGTCAGCGAGTCCGCACAGGTCGAGGGGCTGATCTCCCGGCTGCGGGAGCAGGGCACCACGATCCTGCTCGCCTGCCACGACGTCGAGCAGATGTTCCGGCTGGCCGACCGGATCGTGGTGCTGCGGCACGGCCGGGTCGTGGCCGACGTGGTCCCCCACCAGGTCCACCCCGACGACGTCGTGACGCTGGTGGCCGGGCAGCAGGTCGACTCGTCGGCCCGCCGCCAGCTCACCCGCCTGCACGGGCTGGCCGACCGCCTGGTCTCGGCGGAGCCGTCATCCAGCCTGTCGCTGATCCTGTCGGCGCTCGGCGCCGCGCTCGGCAACCACCAGCTGTGCCTCCATCTACTGGCCGGCGACACCCTGACCTGCGCCGCGTCGCTCGGCCTGCCGGACGCGCTGTTGTCGGCGTGGTCGCGGCTGCCCTGCGGCCCGGGCGGGGGCCCGCCCGGGCTGGCCGCGGCCACCGAGCAGCCGGTGGTGGACAACGTGCGGACCGGCGCGGCCTGGGCTCCGTTCAGTGACCTGGGCCGGGCGGCCAACGTCGCGAGCTCCTGGTCGGTTCCGGTCATGGGGCCCGGCGGCCTGGCCGGGGTGATCACGGTGTTCCGCGGCGTGACCGGCCAGCCGCTCCGCGACGAGCTTGACCTGGCCACGCTGTACGCCGGGTACGTCGCGAGCGTCATCGAGCGGGACCAGCTGCTGGACGAGGTCACCCGGCGCAACCGGGTGCTCGAGACGATCAGGGAGATGCTGGAGACCCTGGCCGGGCCGGTTCCGGTGGCCAGGGGACTCACCGTGGCCCTGCAGGCGCTGAGCCGGGGCCTGCAGGCCCACCGGGTGGCGCTGCTCACCCGGGCCCCGGGCGCGACGCTCTCCTGCCGCGCGTTCGTCACCGCCGGCCGGCCCGGCGGCGCGAGCTCGCCCCCGGCCGCGCTGATCGAGGCGGCCGAGCGGCTGCTGGCCATCCCGCGGCTGGACGACGTGGCCACCCGGCTGCCGGTGGCCGGCCAGCAATTCCTGGCCGTGACCTTCGCCGCCCCCTCCGGGCCCGCGGCGCTGCTGGCCGGCTGGGACACCGGCCCGCCCACCGCCGACGCCACCGCGCTGCTGGAGGACGCCGCTCACTCGCTGCGGCTCGCGCTCGAGCGCGAGGAGGCCGCGCTCGCGCACCAGGAGGCCGCGGCGCTGCGCCGGTCGCAGGAGCTGCAGCGCACGTTCCTGTCCCGGCTGAGCCACGAGCTGCGCACCCCGCTCACCGCGATCCGGGGATACGCCTCCAGCCTGATGCAGCCGGACGTGACCTGGGACCGGGACTCGCAGCAGCGGTTCCTGGACCGGATCGCGGCCGAGTCGGCCCGGCTCGGGCGCCTCGTGGGCGACCTGCTCGACTTCTCCGCCATCGAGTCGGGAGTGCTGCGCCTGCAGCGCGACTGGTGTGACATCTCTCTCGTGCTCGACGCGGCCATTTCCTGCTTGCCCCCGGCCGGAGCGGCGATGATCGAGGTAGCCTGCGATCCGTCCCTGCCGGTGGTATGGGCCGATCACGACCGTCTCGAGCAGGTCTTCGTGAACCTGCTGGACAACGCGCTCGGCCACAACCCGCCGGGAACCCGGGTGAGCGTCACCGCCGCGGCACCCGGCCAGGGGGGGATAACGGTCAGCGTGCTCGACGACGGGGTGGGGATGCCAAGCGAGATCGCCAGCACTCCATTCGAGCCGGTCCGCCGCCGCCGGGCGCCCACCGCGGGCGCCGGGCTCGGCCTGTCCATCGCCCGGGGAATCGTCGAGGCTCACGGGGGGCGCATCGTGCTGGAGCAGCCGGCCAAGGGGACCCGGTTCCTGGTCCACCTGCCGATCGAGATGCCGGCCCGGCCGGACGCCGGGCCCGCCGGCCTCCCGGACGGGCGGGCCGCCGGCCTCCCGGCCGGGCGGCCGGCCGATGTCCCGGCGGGCGCCGCGGCCGCGTCGCCCGCGGCGCGGCCGGCCGGAGGAGCGCGCCGTGCCTGAGTTCGCCGCGACCACGCGCGCGCTGGTGGTGGAGGACGACCCCAACATCGTCGACCTGATCCGGTCCAACCTGGCCGTCCGGGGCTTTGACACCGTGGTGTCGGCCGACGGCATCCGCACCCTGCAGCTGCTGGAGACCGAGCAGCCCGACATCGTGCTGCTCGACCTGATGCTGCCCGAGGTGGACGGGTTCGAGCTGTGCCGCCAGATCCGCGAGCGCTCGTCGGTGGCGATCATCGTGGTCTCGGCCCGGGGCGGCGAGCGGGACAAGGTGACGGCGCTCAACGTCGGCGCCGACGACTACATGACCAAGCCGTTCAGCATCGAGGAGCTGCTGGCCCGGATCACGGCCACGCTGCGGCGGACCCGCCCGGCCGCGGCCCCGGCGGCCGAGCCGGCCGCCATCAACATCGGCGAGGTGGTGATCGACCTGGCCAGCCAGCAGGTGACCAGCAGCGGGCAGCCGGTGCACCTCACCCCGACCGAGTTCGCGCTGCTGCGCGAGCTCGCCACCAACCGCGGCAAGCTGCTGACCCACGCCCATCTGCTGCGCCGGGTGTGGGGCCATGGCTACGAGACGGAGACCGAGTACGTGCGGGTGTACGTCCGGCGACTGCGGGCCAAGCTGGAGGTGGCCGGCGCGACGCCGCTGATCTTGACCCAGCCCCGCGCGGGCTACCGGATCGCCGCGGAGTAGCCGCCGCGCCTCCCGGCGAAAGGCCGGGGGCCCTGGAGTACATCAATTCGGGACTTTATCGTGACCGATTCGGAACTTATCCGTGGTCGCGGGCGCTTCCCCGGGCCGCACGTTAACTGTATTTTAACGCGGACGGCGAGATGTTTATGGCTACGTTCATTGCCTGAAGTCTACGGTTAACCTGACATCACTTGCCGTACGGTGACCCCAATGCGGACGGATCCGTAACGTCCCTTTTGTGCACACAGTAAGCCCCACAAACGAGGTGGTTTCGTTGGAGTTTAAAGCCAGGAGAACAATCGCTCTCAGCGCGGTGGCCGCCTGTGCGGCCCTGCTCGCGGCGGCCTGCGGCAGCAGCGCGTCGTCGACGACCTCGAGCACGCCGAGTTCCTCGAGCGTGCCGATGCTCAGCTACACGTCGTTCAACCTGAGCTTCTCGGCCATGAACGAGATCAAGTCGCTGGCCGGGAAGGGCAAGGGCAAGGTGGCGGCGATCCTGCCGGACACGGTCTCGTCGACCCGTTACGTGGAGTTCGACGCCCCGTACCTCAAGAAGTCCATGACGCTCGCGGGGCTGCCGTCGTCGGACATCATCATCCAGAACGCGCTGGGCAGCGACGCCACCGAGTACTCGGACGCGCAGGCCGACATCACCAACGGCGCGACCGTCCTGATCATGGACCCGCTCGACTCCGGTGTGGGCGCGAAGATCGAGTCCTACGCCAAGTCGCACGGCGTGCCGGTGATCGACTATGACCGGCTGACCCTGGGCGGCAGCCGCAAGTACTACGTCAGCTTCAACAACGTCCAGGTCGGCACGCTGCTCGGCAACGGCCTGGTCGCCTGCATCAAGGCCTGGAAGGTCAGCAAGCCGCAGGTCATGGTCATGCGCGGCGCCCCGACCGACAACAACGCCACGCTGTTCGCCGACGGCTACCTGGCGGTGCTCAACCCGCTGTTCGCGAGCAAGACCTACACCGACGTGGCCAACCCGGCCGGGACGTGGGACCCGCCCACGGCGCTGACCGAGTTCCAGGCCGCGTACACCTCGCACCCGAGCATCAACGCGGTGCTGATGCCGAACGACGAGAACGGCGCGCCGATCATCCACTACCTGCAGACCAAGGGCATCAAGGCGATGACCTTCCCGGTCACCGGCCAGGACGCCACGCTGACCGGGCTGCAGAACGTGATCTCCGGCTACCAGTGCGGCACCGTGTACAAGCCGATCTACCTGGAGGCGCAGGCCGCGGTCGCCCTGGCCATGTACCTGCGGGCGGGCCTGACGCCGCCGTCGACCCTGGTCAACGGCACGGCTAAGGACGTCACCACCGGTGTCGTCGTCCCGTCGATCCTGGAGACGCCGGAGTGGGTCGTGCCCTCGACCGTCAACGCCACCGTGATCAAGGACGGCTTCGTGCCGGCGTCCCAGCTGTGCGCGGGTTCTTACGCCGCGGACTGCACTAAGTACGGCATCTCGGGGTAACAATGATCGTACGTAGTCGATCAGGCGGGAGCCCCTAGGTGGTAACGAATGGCTCCGAGGACGGCACCCGGCCCGCGGACGCGGGCCGGGTGCCATCCGGCTCCGGGCAGGCCGACCCCGTCCCCGCGGGTGACGGCGACATGCCGCTGCTGCTGCAGCTGCGGGGCATCGGCAAGAACTTCGGCCCGGTGCAGGCGCTGACGGGCATCGACCTGGACATCCCGGCCGGGCAGGTGACCGCCCTGGTCGGGGACAACGGCGCGGGCAAGAGCACGCTGATCAAGTGCGTGGCCGGCATCTGGCAGCCGACCGCCGGACAGCTGATCTGGCAGGGCAAGCAGGTGCACCTGCACTCGCCGAAGGACGCGACCGATCTCGGGATCGCGACCGTCTACCAGGACCTGGCGCTGGCCGACAACCTGGACATCGTGCAGAACATGCTGCTCGGCCACGAGGTCACGCGGTTCGGCCTGCTCGATGAGGTCAACATGGAGCTGACCGCCAAGCAGACGCTGCAGGATCTGCGGGTCACGACCGTGCGGTCGATCCGGCAGCCGGTCGGGTCGCTGTCCGGCGGGCAGCGGCAGGCGGTCGCGGTGGCCAAGGCGGTCATGCAGGAAGCCAAGCTGGTGATCATGGACGAGCCGACCGCCGCGCTGGGGGTGACCCAGACCGAGCTGGTGCTGTCCCTGATCGAGCGGCTGGCCAGCCGCGGTCACGGCGTCCTGGTCGTCTCGCACAACCTGACCGACGTGTTCCGGGTCGCGGACCAGGTGGCGGTGCTCTACCTCGGCCAGCTGGCCCAGGTCGGGCCCGTCGCGGAGTTCGATACGGCGTCGGTGGTGGACCTGATGACCACTGGCGCGTCGGCGAGGCTGCACGACGGCAACGGCGGCCAGCCCGCGGCCTCGCGCAACGTCAGCAGCGGCTCGGAGGACTGAACATGTCGGCAGGGGATAGCGGCGAGCAGGCCAAGGAACAGGAACCCGGGTCGGTCGCGGTAGCGAGCGAGACCGAGGCCAGCGAGCAAGTCGCCGCTGAGATCGCGCTGACCAGCGCCCCGGCCGTGCTGGCCGGGTCGCTCGAGGAGTACACCCGGATCTGGCTGCGCCGGGTCCGCAGCGGGGAGAGCGGGATCCTCCCGGTCATCATCGGCCTCGTCGTGATCGTGGTGTACTTCCAGCTCCGGGAGCCCGCGTTCCTTTCCGCGGGCAACATCGCCAACCTGATGACCCAGGCCGGCTTCATCATCACGTTCTGCATGGCCCAGACGTTCCCGCTGCTGCTCGGGGAGATCGACCTGTCCCTCGGCTTCAACGCCGCGATCGGCGGGACCATCACGCTGTGGATGGTGGCGGTCGCCCATCCGTTCCCGACCTGGCTCGCCATCCTGGCCGGGATCGCGGCGACCACGGCGATCGACGCGGTCGAGGGCCTGATCGTGGTCTGGCTGCGGATCCCGTCCTTCGTGGTCACGCTGGGGTTCTACCTGGGCCTGAACGGGGTGCTGCTCTGGCTGTACGAGCAGACCGGCAGCGTCGGCCTCGGCGGCGTCATCCAGGACCACAACGGATTCATCAACGGCCTGGTGTCCAACAACCTCAGCCCGCTCGCGGGCTGGATCATCCTGATCGCGGTGGTCGTGGTGGCCGCGGTGTTCTTGATCGCGCGAGACCGGCGCCGCCGGGCGAACGGCCTGGTCGCCCCGCCGCTGAGCGTGACCCTCCTCAAGATCGGCCTGCTGGCCGTGGTCGGCTTCCTGCTCGTGCTGGTGCTCAACCACAACCGCAGCAGCGGCCTGATCCCGCTGGAGGGCGTCCCTTATGTGGTGCCGGTCGTGCTCGTGCTGCTCGCCCTCTTGTCCATGCTGCTCAGCCGGACCAAGTTCGGCCGCTACATGTACGCGATCGGCGGCAACGCCGAGGCGGCCCGGCGAGCGGGCATCAACCTGCGCCGGGTCCGGGTGCTGGCGTTCGCGGCCTGCGGCGCGCTGGCGGGCGTGACCGGCATCCTGTACGCGTCCTTCCTGGGCTCGATCTCGAACAACATCCAGGGCGGCCAGTACGTGCTGTACTCCGTGGCCGGAGCGGTGATCGGCGGCGTCAGCCTGTTCGGCGGCCGGGGCCGGATCGCCGGCGCGGTGCTCGGCGGGTTCGTCGTGGCGGTCATCTACAACGGCGTGATCCTGCTCGGGCTCGGCGCGGCCGGCCAGTACATCTGGACCGCCGCCGTGCTGCTCGCCGCGGTCACGCTGGACGCCCTGGCCCGCCGGGGCAGCACAGCCACCTAGCCGCCGCCTCGCCCGCCCGGCCGGGACTGGCCGGGCGGACGAGGGCGGGCGGGAGCGGGCGGGCGGGACCGGGCGGGTGTCGCGGGCGGAATACCCGGCATGGCAGACTGGTTCGTGCAGATAACGCGTGCTCCGGGGTCGGTGAAACTCCGAACCGGCGGTGACAGTCCGCGACCCGGCCGAGGCCATCGGCCGGCTGACCCGGCGCAATTCCGGGACCGACGGTAACAGTCCGGATGGGAGGAAGCACGTGAGCGGCCGGGCTTGCCCCGGCTCGCTGGCTCGCGCATCCGCGCGTCGCATCCCCGGAGCCTGCGGCAGGCAGGTGGCCCGGAGGAGAACGAGGTGGGTGCGGTGTTCACCGGAATCGTGGAAGAACTCGGCGAGGTCGTGGCCCTCGAGGCGTCCGGCGGCGCGGCCCGGCTGACCGTGCGCGGCCCGCTGGTGACCGGCGGCGCGGACCCGGGCGATTCGATCGCGATCAACGGCGTCTGCCTCACGGTCACCGCCGCCTCGGACGGCACGTTCAGCGCCGATGTGATCGGCGAGACCCTGAGCCGCTCCAGCCTCGGCACGCTCGCGGCGGGCTCGCCGGTGAACCTGGAGCGCGCGCTGCGGCTCGACGGCAGGCTCGGCGGGCACCTGGTGCAGGGGCACGTCGACGGGACCGGCACGATCGTGTCCCGCGAGCCGTGGGACGTCGTGCGGATATCCGTCCCGCCCGGGCTGGCGCGGTACGTGGTGCAGAAGGGGTCGATCGCGGTCGACGGGGTCAGCCTCACCATCTCGGCGCTCGGCGATGGCTGGATCGAGGTCAGCCTGATCCCGGAGACGCTGGCGCGCACCACCCTGGGCGGCAAGGCGCCCGGTGAGACGGTCAACCTGGAGGCCGACATGATCGCCAAGTACGTGGAGCGGCTGCTCGGCGAGGGGCAGCGGTCATGATCGCCGACGAGACCATGCCACCCGAGACCGGGCTGGACCCGGTCGAGCGCGCGATCGCCGACATCGCCGCGGGCCGCGCGATCGTCGTCGTCGACGACGCCAGCCGGGAGAACGAGGGCGACATCGTGTTCGCCGCGAGCAAGGCCACGCCGGAGCTGCTGGCCTTCACCATCCGTTACGCCCGCGGCCTGATCTGCGTGCCGATGCTCGGCGAGGACCTGGACCGGCTGCAGCTGCCGCCGATGACCAGCGACAACCAGGAGCACATGGGCACCGCGTTCACGATCAGCGTGGACGCGCGCGACGGCATCACCACCGGGATCTCCGCCGCCGACCGGGCCCGGACCATCCGCACCCTGGTCGACTCGGCCACCGAGCCGTACGAGATCGCCCGGCCCGGGCACGTGTTCCCGCTGCGCTACGCCGACGGCGGCGTGCTGCGCCGGGCCGGCCACACCGAGGCGGCGGTTGACCTCGCCCGGCTGGCCGGCCTGAACCCGGCCGGGGTGGTGGCCGAGATCTTCAACGACGACGGCACCATGGCCCGGCTCCCGCAGCTGCGCACGTTCGCCGACGAGCACGGCCTGGCGCTGATCTCCATCGCGCAGCTGATCGAGTACCGCCGGCACTCCGACCGGACCGTGCGCCGCGTGGTGCAGACCCGGGTGCCGAACCAGTTCGGCGAGTGGCGCGCGTACGGCTACCTGAACACCGTCGACGGGACCGAGCACCTGGCGCTGGTGCTCGGCGACATCGCCGGGCCGGGGCCGGACATCCTGGTCCGCATGCACTCGGAGTGCCTGACCGGTGACGTGTTCGGCTCCCGGCGCTGCGACTGCGGGTCCCAGCTGGCCGCCGCGATGGCGGCCATCGCGGCCGAGGGCCGGGGCGTCGTGCTGTACCTGCGCGGCCACGAGGGCCGCGGGATCGGGCTGCTGTCCAAGCTGCGGGCCTACCAGCTCCAGGACGGCGGCGCCGACACGGTGGACGCGAACCTGGAGCTCGGCCTGCCCGCCGACGCCCGCGAGTACTCCACCGGCGCGCAGATGCTCGCCGACCTGGGCGTGCGCTCGCTCCGGCTGCTCACCAACAACCCGGCCAAGCTCCGCGGGCTGTCCGGCTTCGGCATCGAGGTGACCGGCCGCGTCTCGCTGCCCGTGGCCGCCACCGCGGACAACCTGCGGTACCTGATCGCCAAGCGGGACCGGCTGGGTCACCAGCTTGATGATCTCCTGGCCCCTAACGGAACGCCGCTCCCCGAGCCGGCCCGCCCGGCCGATCCGGCCGCGCCCCTGCCGGAGGCCCGGTGAGCGGCCAGGGCCGCCCGCCGGGCCGGACCGTGGACGCGGCCGGCCTGCGCCTGGCCATCGCGGCGACCCGCTGGCACCCCGAGGTGACCGGCTGCCTGGTGCAGCGGGCGGTGGCGGCCGCCGGCGCCTGCGGCGTCACCGGCCCGCTGGTCGTGCGGGTGCCCGGCGCGATCGAGCTGCCCGTGGTGGCGGCCGAACTGGCCCGGCGGCACGACGCGGTGGCCTGCCTCGGCGCGGTCATCCGCGGCGGCACCCCGCACTTCGACTACGTCTGCGAGGCGGTGACCTACGGGCTGACCCGGGTGCCGCTCGACACCGGCACGCCGGTCGGCAACGGGGTGCTGACCTGCGACACCCTGGCCCAGGCCGTCGACCGCTGCGGCGGTGAGGACGCCGCCGAGGACAAGGGCTGGGACACGGTGCTGGCGGCCCTGGAGACCGCGCTGGTCCTGCGCGGCCTGCGCTAAGCCGTCTCCGGCACGCCCTTGGGGGCGCGCTGCCTCATGTAGCCGAACATGTAGCCCGCCACCCGGCGCATCTGGATCTCCTCGGTGCCCTCGGTGATGCGGTACCGGCGGTGGTGGCGGTAGATGTGCTCGAACGGCTGGTGCCGTGAATAGCCCAGGCCGCCATGCACCTGCATGGCCCGGTCGGCCGCGTCGCAGCACAGCCGGTTGGCCACGTAGTTGCACATCGAGACCCGCTCGGACTGCGAGAACGGCCCGTAGGCGTCCATGCCC
The DNA here is from genome assembly GCA_963749145.1 of uncultured Actinomycetota bacterium. Lineage (GTDB taxonomy): Bacteria > Actinomycetota > Actinomycetes > Streptosporangiales > Streptosporangiaceae > JASHPR01. The sequence continues at coordinate 841,400 of CAVVLN010000002.1, forward strand.
CACGCGGTCTTGTGGATGAGCGCCCGCAGCATCTCGGCCTGCGTCTGCAGCTCGACCAGCGGGAACTGGATCGCCTGATTGCCCGCGAGCGGCTGGCCGAACGGGGCCCTGGTCTTGGCGTACTCCACCGAGCGGTCAATGCAGAACTGGGCGGCGCCCAGGCTGGACGCAGCCTGCCTGATGCGGTTCTCGTTGAAGAAGTGCTGCACCACCCCCAGGCCGCGTCCCTCGCCGCCGAACACGGCGGAATCGGGCACCCGGACGTCGCTGAGCGAGACCCGGGCATGGTCGGTGGGCATGTTGAAGGTCCACAGGTACTCCTCGATCGTGAACCCGGGGGCGTCCGCCGGCACCAGGAACGCGGTGATGCCCTCGCCGCTGCCCGGCGTCCCGCTGGTCCGGGCGAAGATCAGGTCGTGCGAGGCGGTGTGCACGCCCGTATTCCAGGTCTTCCCGCCGTTGATGGCCCACCCCCCGCCGGAGCGTTCCGCATGGGTCTGCATGAACGTGGCGTCGCTGCCGTGCTCGGGCTCGGTGATGCCGAACGCGAAGTGACGCCGGCCGGCGGCGAGGTCGTCGACCCATTCCTGCTTCTGCGCGGCGCTGCCGTAGTGCAGCATCAGCAGCAGGCCCACGTTGTTGCCCACGATCGCGTGCTCGTTCTGCAGGTCGCAGTGCAGCCCGAGGCCCTTGCGGGCCAGGTGCTCGCGGATCACCGCCATGCCCAGGTTGGTCCCGTCCCGGCCGCCGTACTCCCGCGGGAACGCGTACCGGAAGTGGCCGGCGGCGTCGGCCCGGCGCCGGGCCTCGGCCAGCAGCGCCTCCCAGTCACGGCTGGGCAGCCCGCCCCGGTCCCAGTCGGTCCTGGCGTCCTCCCGGCGGTGGTCGAAGAACCGGATGTTGTCGTCGGCCTGCTCGAGCGGCTTGATCTCGCGCTCGATGAAGTCGTCGAGCTCGGCCAGGTACCGCTGCAGGTCTTCGGGCAGGTTGACGTCCACGTTTCCGTCCTCGGGTAGGGGCTCAGCCCGGCCGGGCCAGGTGGCCGGGGTTGGCGACGGTGAGCTTGTCGACGGTCATGGCGCGGACCGCTGCGACGACCTCGCCGAAGCGGCGGTCCAGGGACCCGTCGCGGATGGCCGCGCAGAGCCCGGCGTCGTCGGCGCAGCCCAGCGCGGCGAGCCTGGCCCGGTGATCGCGGGCGTGCCCGGCGGCGAGCAGGGCCTCGCGCTCGGCGATGCGCAGCGCGTTCGCCGCGACCCTGGTGTGGAACGCCAGCAGCGGGTCGGTCGCGCTGACCTCGGTGGCGAGGAACTCGCGGACGGCCCGGAGCAGGGCGGCCCCGGCCGGCGGGTCGTGCGGCGGGACGGGCGGCGCGGCCGGGCCGGCCAGCGGGTCGGCGACGGTGAGCGGTCCGGCGTAGCCCAGCGCGAGCAGCACGTCGAACTCCTGCTCGCAGACCCGGCGGCCGAGCACCGCGAGCTCGATCGACGGCTCGCCGTCGGCGAGGTAGCGCGCGGCCTGCCGGCGGCACAGCAGGGCCCAGCGCACCGTGGCGTACAGCTCCCACCAGCGCTGGGTCGCCTCGTCCGGGGGAGTGCCGCCGCCGTCGGCGTAGCCCGCCATCAGCTCGGCGCGGGGCCCGAAGCCGCCGACCGGGCTGGCCGAGCCGAACCGCCAGGCCTTGGCGCACAGCCAGCCCAGGTCCTGCATCGGGTCACCGCGGTGCACGAGTTCCCAGTCCAGCACGCCCTGCAGCCCGCCGGGGCCCACGATCAGGTTGCCGGTGCGGAAGTCGCCGTGCACCAGCGCGTCCGCCGCGGCGGCGGGCCGGTGGCCGGCCAGCCAGCGCAGGCCGATCTCGAGCGCGGGCCGGGGTTCGCCGAAGTCCCGGTACATCGCGGCCGCCTCGGCGAGCGCGTCGACCCGGGGCAGCCCGGGGACGGCGTCCGGATCGACCTGGTGGATCCGGGCCAGGACCTCCCCGAGACGGCGCGCGAGCCCGGGCCGTACCGCGGCGTAGGCGTCGTCGCGCAGCAGCCGCCGCGGGATCGTCTCCCCGTCCAGCCGCTCCATCAGCAGGTACGCCCGGCCGCCGGCGTCCTCGCCGTGATCGAACAGCTCGGGGACCGGGACGCCGGCCGCTCTCGCCGCCGTCAGCGCGGCCGCCTCGACCGCCACGTCCCGGGGCCGGGCCGTCCCCCCGGGGACGCGCAGCAGGATGAGGCGGCGCTCCGCGCCGCCGCCCGCGCGCACCTGCACGCCCCAGCTCTCCCGGCTCGCGCCGCCGGGCAGCCGCCCGATGCCGGTGATCTCGACCGCCGTCCCCCCGAGCGCCTGCAGGCGCGTTGTCACCAGCCCGGCCAGCCGGGACGCTTCGGTCATGGCCCACACGATTCCCGGCCCCGTCCATGATCGTCAAGACCGGGACGCGGCCGGCGCAGCGGTCAGCCCCGGGGCCAGGCCAGCACCGGGCCGCGGGCGCGCAGGGTGACCGGGGCGCCGGGCGGCAGCTGGCTGCCGCCGATGGTGCGGACGATGATCGTCGGCGCGGCGGGATCATGCTCGGGCCGGACGTGGATCACGGCATCGTGGCCGTGGTAGCCGTAGGCGACCACGCGGCCGGCCAGCTCCCGCGGCCCGTCGGCGGGCTGCGCCGGGCGGTCATTGCCGCCGTCCGGCGCCGGGAACGTCCCGTTGACGCGCAGCTCGACCTGCTCGGGCCGGACCAGGACGGTGGCCGGGCCGCGGCCGTCCGGCCGGGGGCCGTCTGGCCGGGGGCCGTCTGTTCCGGGGCCGGACGGCCGGCCGGAGGACAGCGCGGTCAGGCAGGCGGGCTCGAGCGGCAGCCGGCCCAGGATCGTGTCCACCGCGCCGGCGGCCAGCACGCCGTCCAGGAGGTTCGCGTCCCCGATGAACCGGGCGATGTCGGCGTCGGCCGGCCGGTCGTAAAGGTCCTGCGGCGCGGCGCACTGCGCGATCCGGCCGTCGCGCAGCACCGCCACCCGGTCGGCGGTGGACAGCGCCTCGTCCTGGTCGTGGGTGACCAGGATCCCGGTGACGCCGGTCTCGGCGAGCAGCCGCTGCACGTCGGCGCGGACGCTGGCCCGCAGGTGCGCGTCCAGCGACGCGAACGGCTCGTCCAGCAGCACGATCTTCGGCCGGATGGCCAGGGCCCGGGCCAGCGCCACCCGCTGCTGCTGGCCGCCGGAGAGCTGGTGCGGGTAGCGGTGGCCCAGCCCGGCCAGGCCCACCGCGTCCAGCAGCTCGGCCGTGGCCGGGCCGCGGCGCTTGCGCGGGGGCAGCCCGAAGCCGATGTTGGCGGCCACCGACAGATGCGGGAACAGGCTGCCCTCCTGCGGCACGTAGCCGATCCGCCGCCGCTCCGGGGCCAGGTGGGTGCCGGGGCCGTCGACCACGACCCCGCCGATCGTGACCGTGCCGGCGTCGGCGCGCTCGAACCCGGCCAGCACGCGCAGCAGCGTGGTCTTGCCGCTGCCCGAGGGGCCGAGGATGGCGGTCAGCGAGCCCGCGGGCACCTCGAGGTCCACCCCGGTCAGCACCGGGTGGTCCCCGAACGCCTTGTGCAGGCCGGTCACCACGAGCCGATTCATGCCGTCATCCTATGAACGCCGGCGGCCCGCCGCGCCGGTCATCGCGGCGTGCGCGCGGAGCGGTCGAAGAACCGGCCGAGCACGTAGCTCGGCAGCGCGGCCACCGCGATCATCACCAGCGCGAACGGGGCGGCCTGCCCGTAGGACAGGTTCTGCTCGTAGGCCCAGAACTGGGTGGCCAGCGTCTGCACCCCGGTCGGGATCAGCAGCAGGGTGGCGGTCAGCTCGGTGACCACGGACAGGAAGACCAGGCAGAACGCGGCGACCAGGCCGGGGCCCGCCAGCCGCAGCGTCACCCGCCAGAGCACGGCCAGCCGGCGCTGGCCCAGCGAGCGGGCGATCTCGTCCAGGCTGACCGGGGCCCGGGCCAGTGAGGCCTTCACCCCGACCAGGGCCAGCGGGAAGAACATGATCGAGTAGCAGAGGACCAGCAGCGGCGCGCTCTGGTAGAGAAAGCCGCTGGCGTAGCGTTCGGAAAAGTACGAGAGAGCGAACGCGATGACCACGCCCGGCATCGCCAGCACCAGGTAGGTGCTGCGCTCGAGCAGGTGCCGCAGCCGGCCGGGGTACCGGATCGCCAGCAGCGCGATCGGCAGCGCGGCCACGGTGTCCACGATCCCGGCGCCGGCCGCGTACAGGGCGGTGTGCAGGGCGGCGCTGGTCAGCGACACGCCCAGGATCGCGTGGGAACTGCGCGCGACCATCCAGTAGATGCTCGAGCCGACCGGTACGCCGAGGGCCAGCACGGTCAGCAGCGTGAAGCCGGCCAGCACCGGCAGCGTGGCCCGGCCGAGCCGGTGCGGCGGCATCTGCCGGGCCGCGAGCGGGCCGGACCGGCTGACCCGGCCCGGCCCGCGCAGCATCCCCTCGCCGGCCAGCACCAGCAGGCCGAGCAGAACCAGCACCAGCGAGAGCGCGCAGGCGGCCGGCACGCTGAACGACACCGAGAACTCGGTGAAGATCTCGGTGGTGAAGGTCTGGTAGCCGAGGATCTCGAACGCGCCGTACTCGGCCAGCAGCACCAGCGCCACCAGCAGGCAGCCGCCCAGGATCGCCCCCCGCGCCTGGCCCAGCGTGATCCGGAAGAACGTGCGCACCCGGCCGACGCCGAGGCTGCGGGCCACCTCCTCCTGGCCCGGGTCGGCGGCGCGCAGGCTGGCCGCGACCGGCAGGTAGACCAGCGGGTAGACGGCGAGCGTCATCACCACGACCGCGCCCTGGAAGCCGTGCACCCAGGTCCACAGCGACGCCCAGCCGAAGCTCACCACGAAGTCGGGGATGGCCAGCGGCACCACTACCAGCACCGCCCAGACCCGGCGCCCGGGCAGGCTGGTCCGCTCCACGCACCAGGCCGCGGCGGTCCCGATGACCGCGCACGCCGCGGTGACCACGACCGTGAGCCGGACGGTGTTCCACAGCAGGTCGGCGGTCAGCCTGCGGAAGACCAGGCCGGTGACGTTGGCGGTGCCGGCCCCGTGCGCCTCGATGAGCAGGAACACCAGCGGCAGCGCCAGCACGGCGGCCACGGCCAGGCCGGCCGCGGTCAGCGCCACGGGCGTCCGGGCCCGCCGGGCCCGGACGGCCGGGCGGCCCGCCGCCCCGCGGCCCGCCGGGGACGGGGAGCCGGGCCGGGTGAGCGTCGGCGACGCGGTCATTACAGCAGCCCGGCCTGGCGCATCAGCGCGATCGCCGTCGACCCGTCGCCCAGCTCGGCGATCGTGATCGGGTAGGGCCGCAGCTGGCTGAAGGGCGTCTCGGGAGCCTGGGTGGTGACCCCGGACCCGATCGGGTACTCGTAGCTGATCGACTTGCTCGGGTCCGCGATGATCTCCTGGCCCGGCCGGCTGACCAGGAACGCGAGGAACTTCTGGGCCGCGGCCTGATGCGCGGACGACTTCAGCACCGCGGCCCCCGAGACGTCGATGACGTAGCCGGGGTCGCTCGCGGCGAAGTACGCGATCCTGGCGCGGGTGCTCCCGGCGCCGATCTCCGCCCGCATCCGGTACCAGTAGTACTGGTTGACGATCCCGAACGCCACGGCGCCCCGGTTCACCTCGTCGGCGATGGTCTCGTTGTCCGGGTAGACATGGCCGCCGGCGTTGGCCTGGATGGCCTTGAGCCAGCGCAGGGTCGCGGTCTGGCCGTACGCGCGCAGGTAGGAGGTCACGATCGGCTGGAAGTCGGTCTCCTGCGGGGCCAGGGCCAGCTTGCCCCGGTACTGCGGGTCGGCCAGCTGGCTGACGCGGGCGGGCAGCTGGCTCGCCGAGATCAGGCCCGGGTTGTAGATCAGGACGCTGACCCGGGCCGAGACCCCGACCCAGTCGTCCTGCGGTGAGCTGAACCGGGCCGGGACGCGGGCCAGCGTGCCGGCGTCCACCGGGGCCAGCAGCCCCTTGGCCTGCAGACTCTCCAGCGGCGGCGAGTTCTCGGTCAGGAACACGTCCGCGGGGGAGTGCGCGCCCTCGGTCACGATCTGGTCGGCCAGCGTGTCCTCGTCGTCGCTGCGGATGTTGACCGTGATCCCGGTCGCCTTCTGGAACGCCGCGACCAGGTTCTGGGCGGTCTGCACGTGCTGGCCGTTGTAGAGGGTTATCGACTGCGCGTCGCCCCCGGATCCGCCGCAGCCGGCGGCGAGCAGCCCGCAGGCGGCGATCAGCCCGGCGGCGGCCAGCCAGCGCGCGGGCCTCCTCATGACGCCGCGCCCGGGCCGAGCGAGTCGGCCCGCCGGGCGGTCAGCCCGCGCCTGGTACGGGCCAGCACCGCCGGCCGGCGGAACCGGGCCACGACCTCGTCCCTGGGAGTCGCCATAGTCTCCGTCCTGTCCGCCCGCTGCCCTGTCCGCCCGCTGCCCTGTCCGCCCGCTGCCCTGTCCGCCCGCCGCGAAATGTGTCCGTCCGTGGTCGTCCTGACGACCAGTTACGGACGACTTTCGGCTTAGCCCGCCACCCTCTCCCCGTGCCGACGGGCAAGTGAGCTTAGGCTAACCTAACAAACGCTGTCAAACGCCCGGAACGCGGGGTGCGGAACGTGGCGGCCCGTCCCGGCGGGAACGGGCCGCCCGCGCCCGCGGAATCGCGTCATCCCGGAACGGGAACGTAACCTGGGAGGATACTGCGAGACCTGAGGTGACAGCGTGCGAGACATCCTGGACCCGATCTTCAAATGGTGGGATACCGGGTCGGCCTTCGGCTTGGCCACCGTGGTGCGGACGTTCAGCAGCGCGCCGCGGGAGCCGGGGGCAGCGATGGCGGTCTCGGCCGACGGCGAGGCCGTGGGCAGCGTCTCGGGCGGCTGCGTCGAAGGCGCCGTGTATGAGCTGGCCGGCGAGGTCCGGGCCAGCGGCCAGGCGGTGCTGCAGACCTACGGCATCTCCGACGACGACGCCTTCGCGGTCGGCCTGACCTGCGGTGGCATCATCGACATCTTCGTCGAGCCGGTCAGCAAGGACACCTTTCCCGAGCTGGGTGACGTCGCCGCGGCGGTGCGGGCCGGCGAGCCGGTCGCGGTGGCGACGGTCATCGACGGGCCGGGCCGGGTCGGGGCCCGCCGGGTCATCTGGGGCACCACCAGCGACCCCGCGCCCGGTAACGGCGCGGGTCCCGGTCATCGCCGTTCGTCCGGCACGCTCGGCTCCGGGGACCGCCTGGACCAGGCCGTCGACGACGACGCGCGCGGGATGCTGGCCCAGGGGCTGACCGGAGTCCGCCGGTACGGCCCGGACGGCGAGCGGCGGCGGGACGAGCTGTCGGTGTTCGTCCAGTCGTTCGCCCCGCCGCCGCGGATGCTGGTGTTCGGCGCGATCGACTTCGCCGCGGCCGTGGCCCGGGCGGGCAAGTTCCTCGGCTACCGGGTGACCGTCTGCGACGCCCGGCCGGTGTTCGCGACCCGGGCCCGGTTCCCCGACGCGGACGAGGTGGTGACCGACTGGCCGCACCGGTACCTGGCCGGGCAGAGCGTGGACCAGCGCACGGTGATCTGCGTGCTCACCCACGACCCGAAGTTCGACGTGCCGCTGCTGGAGGTGGCGCTGCGCACCCCGGCCGGCTACATCGGGGCGATGGGCAGCAGGCGGACGCACGACGACCGGATCGCCCGGCTGCGCGAGGCCGGGCTGTCCGAGGAGGAACTGGCCCGGCTGCGCTCGCCGATCGGCCTCGACCTCGGGGCGCGGACGCCCGAGGAGACCGCGGTGGCGATTGCCGCGGAGCTGATCCAGCTGCGCTGGGGCGGCTCCGGGCAACCGCTCACCTCGACCTCGGGCCGGATTCACCACGGCTGAACCCGGCCGGTTCCTCACCCCCGGCGCGGGATGAAGATCATGCCCTGCGGCTCGGGGCTGGGTCCGGTGATCGGCACCCGGCTGATGTGGCCGGTCCACGGGTTCAGGGAGCCCAGGTAGTTGGGCGGGAACCCGGGCGCGGGGCAGGTGGCCGGCGCGTTGTTGGCATCGCAGGGCGTGACCGCGACGAACACCGAGCCGACGCGGAACGGACCGGTGATCATGTCGATCGTGTCGCCGTCGTGGTCCGCCGCGAACAGGCGCCCGCCCCGGTCGGTCGCCCACGCGGTGTCGTCGACCGACTGGGAGAGCCGGAGCACCCACAGGTGCCGTCCGAGCCCGCCGCGCAGACCGGTGAAGATCTGCTCCTTGTCGCCCTGGCTGGTCAGCATGAAGTCGCCGGCGAACCGGAACGCCGAGTAAGGCACGACCTCATTGGAGTCCGGGTCGGTCAGGCCGAGGCGCACCACCTGGCCGTGATCGGCGCTGTCGGTGTTAGCGACCCTGGCCGGCGCCTCGTCGTAGAACACCGGGGTGACGGTGGCGACCCGGCTGGCCCGGTCGAAGGTCACCGAGTACACGGCCGGGTAGGTCGGCTGCGGTGCGGGCGGCCCGACCGTGCCCGGTGCCGACGCGCTGATCAGCACCAGGCCGTGGTAGATCGAGATGGCGTCGGTGCCGCCGTTGTGCGGCAGCGGGTTGTGGTTGTACCGGTAGTGAACGACCTGCGCGCCCTTCGGTGACCCCGGCGTGATCGTGGAGATGCTGGAGTTTGCGTCCTCGTTCACCGTGGCGATGACCAAGTGCCGGGCGGGGTAGGCCGTCAGGCCATCGCAGTGGCCCTTGAGGTCCCATTGCCCGAGGACGCGGCCGGCCGCGGTGAACTCAACGACCGTGCTGTCCAGATCGCCGTCGGGACCGGCCTGGCCCTGCGGGCCGAGGCCGTTCTGGAAGGCGGTGAAAAGGTCGCGCCCCATGTGGGTGATGTCGTCGGGCTGGGTCAGCGGCCCGGCCCGGCGCTTGGCCGAGCCGGCTGGCCGGAACGTGTGCCGCAGCTTGCTGCCGAACAGGATCGGGCGCACCTGGAAGGCCGGGGCCGCGTGGTCCTGGGCGTGCGCCCGGGCCGCGGTCGCCGCGGTCGCGGGGGAACTGGCCAGGAGCAGGCCGGCGGGGATGGCCGCCGCCGCTGTGAGGATCTTCGCGGCGCGCCGCGTGGTCGAGAGCATGAGGGGTCGCCTCCGGGGGCTCCGGTGGGGGCATTGACCGCCCAGTCGTATCGGGACAGGCCGACGTCTCGGCGACGGGCAGGCGGCTATCCGGTGAACGCGCGGTCAAGCCTGGCTGACCGCGGCTGGGCGCCGTACCCTGGCAGGCGTGCAGCCCGCAGCGTCAGCCGCCGTGGCCGGGATCCTGCTCGCCGCCGGCGAGGGCCGCAGGCTCGGGCAGCCGAAGGCGCTGGTCGAGATCGGCGGGGAGCCGCTCGCCCGGCGCGGCGTGGCCCTGTTGCGCGACGGCGGCGCGGCGCCGGTCGTGGTGGTCACCGGCGCGGTCGCGGTCGACCTGCCCGGAGTGCTGGCCGTGCACAACCCGCACTGGCGCAGCGGCATGGGCTCGTCGCTCGCGGCCGGGCTGGCCACGGTGCCGGACGGCTGCGCCGCGGCCGTGATCGCGCTGGTGGACCAGCCGCTGATCGGGCCGGAGGCGGTGCGGCGCCTGATCGCCGCGCACGCGGCCGGCGCGAGCGTCGCGGTGGCCGCCTACCGGGGCGCGCCCCGCAACCCGGTGCTGCTCGCCCGCGAGCACTGGGCCGACGTGATCGCCCTGGCCGTCGGGGACGCCGGGGCCCGGCCGTTCCTGCGCGCTCACCCGGACCTGGTCACGCTGGTGGAGTGCGGCGACACCGGCACTCCCGACGACCTGGACACCCGAGCCGACCTGGACCGGCTGGCCGGGCTGGTCCGCCCGCGCGAGGACGATCCCGGTCAGGGCTGACGCACGCAGACCCCCCACTCGTGCGTGATGCTGTCGCCCGGCTGCAGGATCAGCAGGTCGGTGCCGGTGACGAAGCTGTTCGGCGGGCAGGTCATCGGCTCGATCGCGATCGCCCGCCGGCGGTGCGCCGGGTCCAGCGTGTCGCCGGTGAACACCTGCAGCCAGCAGTGCCCCTGGCCGGCCCAGAACCCTATCCGCGCGTCCGCGCCGCTGAGCTCCGCCCAGGCCCGGCCGTCCGGGCCGGGTGTCAGCCCGGTGAACGCGTGATCGAGCCGGGCGCCCGCCAGCAAGCGGGCCTGGCGGAAGTCGTACGGGGTCCCGGCGACGTCCTCCGGCTGGCCCTGCGGGATGCCCCGGTCGTCGGCCCGCTGCCAGCTGTTCGCGGGCAGCAGGAGCTCGCACTCGTCGATCACGGCCGCCCCGGTGGTCAGGTACGGGTGCGAGCCGGTCCCGTAGGGCGCCGGCAGGCTGCCCGCGTTGCCCGCGGTAACGCTGAGCTGCAGCCCCCCGTCGGCGGTCAGCCGGTAGTCGGCGGTCAGCTCCAGGCAGAACGGGTACCCGGGCCGGCCGTACAGCATGTGCCGCAGCCGCACGGCGCTGGCCTCATGGCCCGCCTCCTGCCAGCTCGCCCACCGGGTCAGCCCGTGAATCGCGTTCCCGTGCGCTGGCTCGCTCAGGTCCAGCTGGTAGGTGGTGCCGTCCATGGCGTAACGGCCGCCGTCGATGCGGTTGGGCCACGGAGCGAGCAGCTGGCCCGCTGCGCCGGGCGGGAGCTCGTCGGGCCCGTACTCGGCGATGACAGGCCGGTCGCGATGCCGGAATTCGCGCAGGCCCGCGCCGAGTTCGGTGACGGTCGCGGAGTAATCGCCCGCCGAGATCAGGAACTGGGCTCCGGTGAGCGGGGTCGAGGTCAGCTCGGTCATGCTGACCATCTTGCTGGCCCGGCGGGCCGGCCGGGCGCCGACCCGGCGATTGAACGCCGGCGGGGCTGCTTGGGGAGCGGGGGACCTTCAGCCCCGCCGGCAGTTGCACGATAGCCGCACCAGCGGCGCATGCGGGCGAAATTCGCGAACACCACAGGTAGTTCTGAGGTTGGCGAGACCGGCCCGGCCGGTTCCCGCGACCGGGCCCTGGCCGGTCACGGCGGTGCTGACCAGGAACGTCAGCCCTGCGGTGCCAGCCGGCCGGTGCGGACCGCCTCGGCGGCCAGGACGCCGAACAGGTAGAAGTACGCGGACTCCTCGTCGTCGAAGATGCGCACCTCGTGCCGGGCCCCGGCGGCGGCGTTGAAGACCTCGAACCCGTCCGGGGTCTGGATCAGGCACATGGCGCCGTCCACCTCCTCGCCCACCGCGTAGGCGGACGGGGGAATCGCCGCGAGGCCCGCGAGCTCGGAGAAGATCCGCTGCGTGGCCGCGCGCCTCGTCGCGGACCGCCGCCTGCGGGAACTGCGCGAGTCGCGCGATGGCGCCGGCTCCGGCCGTGGCCCGGAGCCGGATCGTGGCCCGGGGGCGCGCCGTGGCCCGGTGGCCGGCCCGGCCTCCGGAGCGGGCGGCGGGGACGACGGCTGCAGCACCCGGGCCGCCGCGGCCCGCCGGGCGGCCGCCTCCAGGGGCAGCGCCGGCTCCCTGGTCGGCGGGATCACCGCGAGATCGGGCCCGGCGGTGCCGGACGCCGGAGCCTGCGGCCCGGCGTCATGGGCCCCGGAGGCGCCGGGGACCGCCGCGTGCGGGCCGGTGCTGCCGGGCCGGGTGGCGGCCGGCGCGGCCGGGTTCGGCGCCGCGTGCGGGCTGGTGAGGTTCGGCGCGGCGTGCGGCCCGGTGAGGTTGGGGACGGCGTGCGGCCCGGTGAGGTTGGGCCGCGCGGCGTGCGGCCCGGTGAGGTTCGGCGCCGCGTGCGGGCCGGTGAGGTGGGGGACGGGGTGCGGGCCAGTGGTGGCCAGCCCGGCCGGCGGCGGCTCGGGCCCTCGCAGGGCGGGCGCGGACCCGTAGCCGGACGTCGGGGCCGCGGCGTACTGCGCGGCCGCGGGGATCGGCCCCGAGTCCGGCGCGGCGCCGGCGGGCCGGTGCGGGTAGTCGGCGCGCTCCTCGACGATCTCGCTCACCTCGTCGCGCGGCGTGATCAGCTCGAACACGCCGCGGTCGACCTCCCAGTACCCGAGCCGTTCCGCCTGGTACGCGTCGTGGCCGAGGTACGCGATGTGCAGCCGGTCACCGAGATCGTCGAGCACGATGCAGCGGTCGCCGCGGAACGTGCCCATCGGCCGGGACTCCCAGAGCGCCTGCACGTCGCGGACCCGCAGTTGCTTGCGCCAGTGGCCGGTGGCGGGCTCGAAACCAAGCTCCTCCGGCGGCGGGCACGCGGCGAACAGCACCACGTCCTGATCAGTGGGGCCGATGCCCGCCTCGTAGGGGACACCGCGGTAGGTCGCCATCAGCCGGTAGCGCATGCTCAGGCCGTCCCCACCGGCCGCAGCCACACCTGGCCGTCGTACCGGGCGATGAACTGCTCCCCGGCGGCGGAGATCCGGTAGATCTCCGCTCCCACCGGCACCGGCACCGGATCGAGGTAGAACTCGGCGACCACATGCGCGCGAGACGAGGTGTACCCGGTCCCGGTGAACGGGGGCTTGCCCGACCAGTCACCGCCCCGCTCGGCGGAGTACGGGACCTTGTACGACTCCGGGCCGACGGCGTTCCAGCGCAAGACGTACACCTCCGCGAGATCGGGCGCGAACTCCGAGCCGGCGTAGCCCAGGTCCAGCGCCTCGTAGTACTCGGCCGGGCCGGCGAAGGCACTGTCCTGCACCCGGTAGACGAACCCGGCGATGACCGCCCGGCGTCCGGTCAGGTACGGCTCGACGAGCCGGGGCGGGATCGCCTTCTGCATGAGCGTCCCCGGTTCGATCGCCACGGATGCCTGGTCAGCCTGCTGCACGCGTTCCCCTGTGGTTCGGACGTTGATGCAGTTCCATGAGAGTCTCACATCGCGAAATGCGTCCTCAACTGCTTCCGGGCGACCCGTTGCTCCGCGCCAGCTTGCTCCCGGCGGCAAGGCTACCTGCGCCGATTCGGGCCGGCGGCCCTTACAGTGGGGCGCGTGTCCGTGCTCGGCGGTGGTGAGTCACCCTTCGCGGCCGACGACGGGTCCGCCGACCCGGCGGTCGCCGCCGCGCTGGCGGCGTTCGGCGCCGGCCTCGGCAGCGAGCACGCCGCGCTCACCACGCTAGCGGCGTCGCGCCTGCTGGTGCCGATCGTCGCCGTGGCCAGCGACGGGGCCCGGGGCGGCCCGGGCCCCGGGCCCGGCCAGGCCGCCCGCGGCGATCATGGCGCCGAGATGTCCCTGCCCACGCTCGTCGGCCGCGACGGCCGACCCGCCATTCCCGCGTTCACCGGCACCGGCGAGCTGGCCCGCTGGGATCCGCGGGCCCGCCCGGTGCCCGTGCTCGCCGGGCAGGTGTGGCGCGCGGCCGTCGACGGCTCGTGCGCGGTGGTCGTGGACATCGCCGGGCCGGTCCCGCTCGCGGTCGACGGCGCGCGCCTGGCCGCGCTGGCCGGCGGCGGGCCGGTTCCGCTGCCGCACCAGGACCCCGACGTGCTGGCCGCGGTGCGGTCGGCCGCGGCGGGCCAGCCGGCCATCGCGGGCCTGGCCGTCGTGGCCGGCGATGACCCGGGAGCGGGCGGCCCGCCCGGCGGCGTCCCGGCCGCGGGCGGGGCCGGCAGCGACCCGGCCACTGACACGCCCGGCGGCGTCGAGGCCGCGGGCCGGGCCGGCAGCGACCTGCGGATCGAGCTGACCCTGGCGCCCGGCTGCGCCCCGGCGGCCGGGGAGGAGGCGGCCCGGCGGCTGGGGCGTGCGCTGATGGACCAGCTTGGCTGGCGGCTGCGCCGCGGCATCGCGATCATCGTGACGCGGCCGGCCGGTCACCGCGGGTCCTGACCATGGCAGGATCGGCAGCATGCTGCACTGGCTGACCGCGGGCGAGTCGCACGGGCGCGCGCTCGTGGCCATCTGCGAGGGCATCCCCGCGGGCGTCGAGGTGACGACCGCGGACATCGCCGCCGCCCTGGCCCGCCGGCGTGCCGGGTACGGGCGCGGCGCGCGGATGAAGTTCGAGCAGGACGACGCCGAGATCACCGGGGGCGTGCGGCATGGCGTCACGCTCGGCGGCCCGGTCGCGATCCGCGTGGGCAACACCGAGTGGCCCAAGTGGGAGACCGTGATGTCGCCCGACCCCGTCGCCGCCGGCGACCTGGCCGGCCAGGCCCGGGGCGCGCCGCTGACCAGGCCCCGCCCGGGCCACGCGGACCTGGCGGGCATGCAGAAGTACGGGCACGACGACGCCCGGCCGGTGCTGGAGCGGGCCAGCGCCCGCGAGACGGCGGCCCGGGTGGCGCTGGGCGAGGTGGCCCGCCGGTACCTCAGCCAGGCGTACGGCATCCAGGTCGTCAGCCACGTGGTGTCGATCGGCCCGGTGTGCGCGCCCGAGGGCGTGCTGCCCGGCCCGCATGACGCCCCCCTGGTCGACGCGGACCCGGTACGCTGCCTGGACCCGGCCGCGAGCGCGGCCATGCAGGAGGAGATCGACCGGGCCCGCACGGACGGCGACACCCTGGGCGGGGTGGTCGAGGTTGCCGCCTACGGCGTGCCGCCCGGCCTGGGCAGCCACGTGCACTGGGACCGCAGGCTCGACGGCCGGCTGGCCGGGGCGATGATGAGCATCCACGCGATCAAGGGGGTCGAGATCGGCGACGGCTTCACCACCGCGCGGCGGCGCGGCTCGGCGGCGCACGACGAGATCGACGCGGCCAGCGGCGCGATCCGCCGGCGGACCAACCGGGCAGGCGGGATCGAGGGCGGGATGAGCACCGGCGAGGTGATCCGGGTGCGGGCCGCGATGAAGCCGATCTCCACGGTGCCCCGGGCCCTGGACACGGTGGACGTGCGCTCCGGCGAGCCGGCCAAGGCCATCAACCAGCGCAGCGACGTTACCGCGGTGCCGGCCGCGGGCGTGGTGGCCGAAGCCATGGCCGCCCTGGTGCTCGCGGACGCCGCCATCGAGAAGTTCGGCGGCGACTCGGTGGCCGAGGCCCGCCGTAACCTGCGCGGCTACCTCGACTCGCTGGTGATCTCATGACCGGGCCCGGCGAGCCAGGCCCGGCGCCCGCGGCCATCCTGATCGGCCCGCCCGGCGCGGGGAAGTCGACGGTCGGCCCGCTGCTCGCCGCCCGCCTCGGAGTCAGTTTCCTTGACACCGACGCGAGGGTCGAGGCGGCGGCCGGCAAGCCGGTCGGCGACATCTTCGTCGAGGACGGGGAAGCCGCCTTCCGCGCGCTGGAGCGCGAGGCGGTGGCCTGGGCGATCGCCGGACTTCGCGGCGGCGTGCTCGGCCTGGGCGGCGGCGCCGTGCTCGACCCCGCCACGCAGGCGCTGCTGACCGGGCAGCGGGTCGTCTACCTGGCGACCGGGTTCGCGGCCGCGGCGAAACGGGTGGGCATGGACCGGCCGCGCCCGTTGCTGGTCGGCAACCCGCGGGCGCTGCTGAAGTCGCTGCTGGAGCAGCGGCTGCCGGTCTACGAGAAGCTGGCGTGGATCACCGTCAGCACCGACGAGCGAGCCCCCGAGGAGATCGCGGCCGACATCGCGGCCCAGCTCACCGGGTCGCCGCGGTGACCCTCACCCGCATCGGCGTCGGCGGCGAGCGCCCGTACCCGGTGGTGGTCGGCCCGGGCGCGGTGAGCGAGTTGCCGTCCCTGGTCGGCGCCGACGCGCGCACGGTCGCGGTCATCCATCCGGCTGGCCTCGGCGAGGTCGCGCAGCCTGCCCTGCGGACGCTGCGGCAGGCCGGCTATCTGGTCCACGCCGAGCCGATCCCGGACGGCGAGGCGGCCAAGGACATCGCGGTCGCCGCGGGCCTGTGGTCGCGTCTGGCCGCTCGGCGGGTCACCCGCAGCGACGCGATCGTCGGGCTGGGCGGCGGCTCAGCCACCGACCTGGCCGGGTTCACCGCCGCCTGCTGGCTCCGCGGCGTCCGGCTGGTGCTGGTGCCGACCAGCCTGCTGGCCATCGTGGACGCCGCGGTGGGCGGGAAGACCGCGGTCAACCTCGCGGAAGGAAAGAACCTGGTCGGCGCGTTCTACCCGCCCGCCGGGGTGGCCGCCGACCTTGACCTGCTGGCGTCGTTGCCCCCGGCCGAGTACGCCAGCGGGCTGGCCGAGGTGATCAAGACCGGGTTCATCGCCGACCCGGCCATCCTCGACCTGATCGAGAGTGACCCGGCGCGGGCGGCCCGCGCGGGCGGCCCGCACGAACGCGAGCTCGTGGAGCGCGCGGTGCGGGTGAAGGCGGCGGTGGTGGCCGCTGACCTGCGCGAGGCGGGGCCGCGCGAGGTGCTCAACTACGGGCACACGCTCGGTCACGCGATCGAGCGGGCCGAGGGCTACCAGATCCGGCACGGCGCCGCCGTCGCGATCGGCATGGTGTACGCGGCCGCCGTGGCACGGCAGGCTGGCCGGCTCGACGAGTCGACCCGGGCCCGGCACCGGGCCATCCTGGCCGCCGCCGGGCTGCCGACCGCCTACCGGGCCGGTGCCTGGCCCGAGCTGCGCGCGGCGATGGCGGTGGACAAGAAGTCCCGCGCGGCCCGGCTCCGCCTGGTGGTGCTGGACGGCCTGGCCCGGCCCGGCATCCTGGACGATCCGCCGGAGGACCTGCTGGAGCGGGCGTACGCGGAGGTGACCGGGTGATGCGCGACGTCCTGGTGCTGAACGGCCCGAACCTGCGCCGGCTCGGTTCGCGCGAGCCGGAGGTATACGGCACCGCTACGCTGGCCGACCTGGCCGAGGCATGCACGGCGGCCGGCCGCGAGCTCGGCCTGCGGGTCGAGGTCCGGCAGACCGACGACGAGGCCGAGCTGGTGGGCTGGGTGCACGAGGCGGCCGACGGCCGGATACCGGTGGTGCTCAATCCGGCCGCGTTCACCCATTACTCCTACGCGCTCCGGGACGCGCTGGCGATGCGCACCGCCCCGCTGGTCGAGGTGCACCTGACCAACCCGGCGGCCCGGGAGGCCTTCCGGCATACCTCCGTCGTCGCCGGCGTGGCCGACGGCACCGTGGCCGGGTTCGGCCTCCTGTCGTACGAGCTCGCCTTGCGGGCCATCGCCGCGCTGGCGGCGGCCAGTTAGGCTGCAGCTATGCGCATCGGGATGTCACTGAACTACGCGGGCGGCTTCGCCGAGACCGTCACCGAGCTTGCCGACTACGAGCAGGCGGGCCTGGACATCGTGTTCGTGCCCGAGGCGTACAGCTATGACGCGGTGAGCCAGCTCGGGTACGTGGCCGCGAGGACCGAGCGGCTGCAGCTCGCCTCGGGCATCCTGCAGCTGTACTCGCGGACCCCCACGCTGACCGCGATGACCGCGGCGGGCCTCGACTACGTCTCCGGCGGCCGGTTCGTGCTCGGCATCGGGGCCTCGGGCCCGCAGGTGATCGAGGGCTGGCACGGCGTGCCTTACGACGCTCCGATCGGCCGGACGCGCGAGATCATCGAGATCTGCCGCAAGGTGTGGCGGCGCGAGCGGCTGGTGTACGCCGGCCGGCATTACACGATCCCGCTGCCGCCGGACCAGGGCACCGGCCTGGGCAAGCCGCTGAAGCTGATCAACCACCCGGTCCGGGAGCGGATCCCGGTCTTCGTCGCGGCGCTCGGGCCGAAGAACGTGGAGATGGCGGCGGAGCTGGCCGAGGGGTGGCAGCCGATCTGGTACTTCCCGGAGAAGGCGGCCTCGGTGTGGGGCGCGGCCCTGGCCGCGGGCCAGGCCAAGCGCGACCCGTCCCTCGGGCCGCTCGAGGTCGTGCCGGCCACGGCGTCCCTGGCGATCGGCGAGGACGTCACCGGGCTGCGTGAGCTGGGCCGCCCGATGCAGGCGCTGTACATCGGCGGGATGGGCGCGAAGGGGCGCAACTTCTACAACGACCTGGTCGGCCGGTACGGCTACCAGGCCGAGGCCGCAGCCATCCAGGATGCCTACCTGGACGGCCGCAAGGACGAGGCGGCCGCGCTGGTGCCCGCCCCGCTGCTGGAGGGGACCTCGCTGATCGGGCCGCGCTCGTACGTGGCGGAGCGGGTGGCCGCGTTCCGCGAATCCGGCGTGACCACGCTCAACGTGGCCCCGATGGCCAGCACGCACGCCGAGCGGGTCCGCCTGATCGAGCAGATCAAGGATCTCGCCGCCTGACCCGCCGGGCTGCCCGTCATCAACGGATGTTGAGGGCTGTCACTGCCTCCGGCCACGGCCGGCCTGCCCCGCCCCGGTCGGCCCGGACGCCCGCGGCCGGCCCCGGCCTCTGGGGTGATCCGGGACAGAGCCGTACAGTCGTGCTTATGCCGCAGATACATGCCGACCGCCGCGCCCGCGCCCAAGCCAAGATCGCCGCGCTGCCCGCGGACGCCGCGCTGATCACCAGCCGGCCCAACGTCCGCTATCTGAGCGGCCTGGTCAGCTCGAACGCCGCGCTGCTGCTGCCCGCGGAGGGGCCTGGCGTACTGGCCACCGACTCCCGGTACGAGGAGGCGGCCCGGCGCGACTGCCCGGACCTGGAACTGGTCAGCGAGCGCTTCATCGAGCCGGCGCTGGCCCGCCTGGCCGCCGCCCGCGGCGTTCGGGTGCTGGCCTTCGAGGCCCAGGAGATGACCGTGGAGCGCCACGACGAGCTGGCCGCGCTCGAGGACGCGCCCGAGCTGGTGCCGTCCGGGCGGATCATCGAGGATCTGCGGATGGTCAAGGACGACGCCGAGATTGCCCTGCTCGCCCGGGCCTGCGCGATCACCGGTGAGGCACTGGCGGCCGTCCTGCCCGCCCTAAGGCCGGGCCAGACTGAGCGCGAGTTCGCGATCCTGCTGGAACGGGCCATGATCGACTACGGGGCCGAGGCGCTGGCCTTCGACTCCATCGTGGCCAGCGGGCCGAACGGCGCCATCCCGCACCACCGGCCCGGCGACCGGCCGTTCGCCGCCGGCGACCTGATCACGATCGACTGCGGCGCCAGGTACGGCGGGTACCACGCGGACATGACCCGCACCGTGGCGCTCGGCGAGCCCGCCGCCTGGCAGCGCGACATCTACGAGCTCGTGGCCACGGCGCAGCGCGCGGGCGTGGACGCCGCGACCGTGGGCACGGATGTCTCTGCCGTTGACGCGGCCGCCCGCGACCTGATCGCCGCCGCCGGCCACGGTGACCACTTCCGGCACGGGCTGGGCCACGGCGTGGGCCTGGAGGTCCACGAGGCACCGACCATCGGGTACGCCAGGACCGGTACACTAATAGACCGGGTTCCCGTTACCGTCGAACCCGGGATCTACCTGTCCGGCAGGGGCGGCGTCAGAATCGAGGACACCCTCGTGGTGCGCGACGCCGGGGCGGCGGGATCACCCGACATGCTCACCACGACGACCAGGGAGCTTCTCGTCCTCTAGCCAGGCGAGCCGGTCCCGCACGCACGCAGGAGACGCGACGCTGTGGCCACCACGAACGACCTCAAGAACGGCATGACGCTCAACATCGACGGCCAGCTCTGGAACATCGTGGAGTTCCAGCACGTCAAGCCCGGCAAGGGCGGCGCGTTCGTGCGCACCAAGCTGAAGAACGTGATGTCCGGCAAGGTCGTCGACCGGACCTTCAACGCCGGGGTGCGGGTCGAGCAGGCCAGCGTGGACCGGCGCGAGATGCAGTACCTGTACCGCGAGGGCGACGACTTCGTGTTCATGGACACGCAGACCTACGACCAGCCGCACATCCCGGCCGAGACCGTGGGCGACGTGGCCAACTACCTGCTCGAGGAGCAGAACGTCACGGTGGCCCTCAACGAGGGCGTCCCGCTGTACGTCGAGCTGCCCGCCGCGGTGGAGCTGACCGTCAGCCAGACCGACCCGGGCCTGCAGGGCGACCGGTCGACCGGCGGGACCAAGCGGCCACGCTGGAGACCGGCGCGCAGATCCAGGTCCCGCTGTTCATCACCACCGGCGAGAAGATCAGGGTGGACACGCGCACCGGCGCCTACCTCGGCCGGGCGTGACCGGCGCCATGAGGTCATCCGCTTCCCCCGGGGGCGGCGATGCCAGCCCGCAGTAAGGCCCGCAAGCGGGCGCTCGACATCCTCTTCGAGGCCGAGATCAGGGGCGAGCCGGTCCTTGACGTGCTCGCCGAGCGGTCCGCTGCGGGCCGCGAGCCGGCCGCGGACAGCCCGCCCGTCTCCGACTACGCCGCCGAGCTCGTGCGGGGAGTGCAGGCCCACCGGGAGGCCATCGACGCACTGCTGGCCCAGTACTCGCGAGGCTGGGCTTTGGACCGGATGCCGGCGGTGGACCGGAACATCCTGCGGATCGGCGCTTACGAGCTGCTCTGGGGGACCGGCGTGCCGGACGGGGTCGCGATCAGCGAGGCCGTGCTGCTGGCCCGCGACCTGTCCACGGACGGATCGCCGGCCTTCGTCAACGGCCTGCTCGCCCGCCTGCTCGAGCTGCGGCCCGGCCTGGAACTGGAGCCCACGGCCGACCAGTGAGGACCAAGGGCCTGCCCGGCCGGGACCGTCGTACCTGGTCGGCCGCTTGTGACGGTCGTTGACTGGACTGACGACAGATAGTCACAGTGGGAAGTGCTGACATGGAACAGCCATCGACAGTCGCTACGCTGGCTCCGCCCGGGGATGCCCGGCAGATGGAAGCCAGGTTCGTGGCGGGGGAGTCGTACGAGGTGACGGTGCGCGGGCACCGGGTCTTCGTGGACCAGCCGGCCGACGCGGGCGGGCACGACAGCGCGCCGACCCCGGTGGAGCTCTTCGTCGGCTCCCTGGTCACCTGCGTGGCCTTTTACGCCGGGCGGTACCTCACCCGGCACGGTTACAGCCGCGACGGCCTGGTCGTGACCGCGGAGTACGAGATGGCGGCCGACCGCCCGGCCCGGGTCAGCGTCGTCCGCGTCGGCGTGCGCCCGCCGGACGACCTGCCCACCGAGCGGTGGCCGGCGCTGCGCGCCGTGGCCAGGCACTGCACGGTGCACAACAGCCTGGCCGTCCCCCCGGCCATCTCCGTCGACCTGGCCTGAGTTTCGCCGGCCCGCGGCCGCCGTGCGGCCGCGGGCCGGGGCGGCCGGGGACGGTCGGCTGTCGGCGCCCGGCGCTACATTGGCTGCGGGAGCGGCATGAGG
The DNA here is from genome assembly GCA_963749145.1 of uncultured Actinomycetota bacterium. GTDB lineage: Bacteria > Actinomycetota > Actinomycetes > Streptosporangiales > Streptosporangiaceae > JASHPR01. The sequence goes on from CAVVLN010000002.1 coordinate 862,488, forward strand.
AGGCGCCGGTGGCGCGCGGACTTGCCGGGGGCGACTTCGGCGGGACGGTCCCGGACGACACGGGCTGTCACATCCTGCATGCCGACATGGACGCGTTCTACGCCAGCGTGGAGATCAGGGACCGGCCGGACCTGAAGGGCCGGCCGGTCATCGTGGGCAGCCAGAGCAGCCGCAGCGTCGTGCTGTCGGCGTCCTATGAGGCGCGCGCCTTCGGCGTCCGGTCGGCGATGCCGATGACCCGGGCCGCTCGGCTGTGCCCGCGGGCCGTGGTCATCCCGCCGCGGCACCGCCTGTACGCCGCGGTGTCCCGGGAGGTCATGGCGGTCTTCCGGTCGATCACCCCCGAGGTCGAGCCGCTGGCCCTCGATGAGGCGTTCCTGGACGTCTCCGGCGCGCTGCGCCGGCTCGGGCGCTCGCCGGCGCAGATCGGGCAGCTGATCCGGGCGCAGATCAGCGAGCAGCAGGACATCACCTGCTCGGTCGGCGTCGCGACCAGCAAGTTCGTCGCCAAGCTGGCCTCGGTGCGCAGCAAGCCGGACGGCCTGCTGGTGATCCCGGCCGACGGCGTCCTGGACTTCCTGCATCCGCTGCCGGTCTCGGCGCTGTGGGGGGTGGGCAGGCAGACCGGCCAGGTCCTGGCCCGGCTCGGGCTGCACACGGTCGCGGACATCGCGCAGACCCCGCTGGCCAGCCTGGAGCGGGAACTCGGGCCGGCCGCCGCCGCGCACCTGTCAGCGCTGGCCGCCGGGCGTGACGAGCGCCGGGTCGTGCCCGGCGTCCAGGAGAAGAGCATCGGCGCCGAGGAGACCTTCCCCGCCGATGTCTGCGACCCCGAGATGATCCGCCGCGAGCTGCTCCGGCTGTCCGGCCGGACCGCGCGCGGCTTGCGCGCCGCGGGGTGCTCGGCCCGGACCGTGGTGGTGAAGCTCCGGCTGGCCAGCTTCAAGACGATCACGCGGTCACGGACGCTGCCCGAGCCGACCGACGTGGCCCAGCAGATCTACGCGGTCGCCTGCGAGCTGTACACGGCGGCCGGGCTCGACGCCCGGGCCCGGCTGCGGCTGGTCGGCGTGCGGGCCAATGGCCTGGTGTCGGCGGCGACCGCGGCCGCGCAGCTGGCGTTCGACGACCGCCCGGTCTCCTGGCGGGAGGCCGAGCGGGCGGTGGACCGGATCGCCGGGCGGTTCGGCACCGATGCCGTGCGGCCGGCCGTCCTGGTCGACGGCGACCGGGCCGGGCGATGACCGGTTCCGCCGGAGCCCGCCGGGCCGCGAGCGGCACGCCCGAGGCGGCCGCGTCGTGGCGGCCAGAATCCATGGATGCGTGTGCTCAGCGATTTGCCCGCGGACGTCCCGGTCTGGCGGGGGATTTGATCCGGTATGCCGGGGACCTCCGGCAGCGGCTGTTCGACCGGTCAGGCAGGCCCGCTCCTTCAGGGCGGGCGTACCCTTCCGCAGGACGCGCAGACGCTCGTATTCTGGATGTAAGCCAGGCCGTGAGGAGAAGCTCAGCCAGCCTCATCCCGCGCGCAAGTTCCATGGGAGGCACCGTGCCGCTCTCAGAGCACGAGCAGCGCCAGCTCGAGCAGATTGAGCAGGCGCTCTACGCCGATTATCCGCGGTTCGCCAACGCCGTGCGCGCCAGCGATCCGCGCGTGCATTACAAGCGCCGGGTCGTCGAGGCGGCATTGGGGTTCCTGCTGGGCGTGGGAATGCTGGTGGCCGGCGTGGTGACCAAGTACATCTGGATCGGCGTGGCTGGCTTCGTCGTCATGCTCGCGTGCAGCATGTGGGCGCTGAGCAGCTACCGGCACATGACCGGGGCCGCCGTCGGCCGGGGGGCGGCCAAGCCGGCCGGGCGGCCCGGCCGGGCTGGCCGGGCTGGCCGGGCCGGCGGGCTCGCCGCTCGGCGGCGGGCACCGGGATGATGGACCGGCTGGAGGAGCGCTGGCGCCGTCGGCAGGAGCGGGGCTGAGCCTCCCCGCTCCGCACCGGCCATCACGAGCTTGCCGGCGGCCGGCTACTCCTGCTGGCGAACCCGGCCGCTGAGCGTGCCGTTGCCGAACCCGCGGCCGCCGAACCTCTGCCCGGCGGCATCCATCCACCCGAACACGTCGAGCGCGTGCTGCAGCGCGGACCGGAGCGGGGCGATCATCGACGCCGGCAGCAGGCGCGCCCGCCAGCGTTCCGCCCAGCCTGCCTGCAGGACCAGGGCCCGCCGCACCGTGGCGCAGTCCGCGCGCAGCGTCGGCGCGGCCAGCGGGGTCGCCGCGTAGCGCGCGCGCTCCTCGGCCCGGACGATCCGGCCCAGGGCCTGGCTGGCCGCCGGATCGAGCGACAGCGCGGCGGTGACCCGGGCGGCGGCGGCGCGGGGGGACTCGCTCGCCCGCACGGGCAGCCCGTAGTCGGCCAGGTCGTCGCGAACCTCGCGCCACATCGCGTGGGCCAGCCTGGCGTCGCCGGAGGCTTGCAGTCGGCGACGGCGGACCGCCGACCGGGCCAGCGGCATCGCGGCCGGGGCGGCCACGATGACGATCAGGACGATCAGCAAGTACCAGGGGGACAAGCCGTGGCCGGGACCGGGCCGCCCCGCGCCGCCAGCGCCGCCCGCGCCGAGGTTCAGGTTGTGGACGCGGGTGACGTTCCCGTGGGCGCCCTTGGCCCCGATCACCACGCCCGGTAGCTGGGTGGGCACCGAAGCCGGGGTTGTTCCGTACGCGGGCGGCGCGCCGTAGTTCGGCACCGTCGCGGTTCCCTGGCCGGCGGCGCCGCCCGGGGTCGGCTCGAACCGCATCCAGCCGAGACCGGAAAGGTACAGCTCGGGCCAGGCGTGGGCGTCGGCGGTGGTGACCTTCCAGACCCCCTTGCCCTGGGGATTGCCCGCCGTGTAGCCGACGGCGATCCGTGACGGTATGCCGACCAGCCGGGCCAGCCCGGCCATGGCGAACGCGAACTGCTGGCAGTAGCCGCTGCGCACGGTGTACAGGAAATCCTCGAGCCCCGGGATGCCGTCCGGCAGGCTCACGTCCACGTTGTAGGTGAACTTCCCGGACAGGAAGTAGTCCTGCAGCGCCAGCGCCTTCTGGTACGGAGTGCGGGCCCGGGCGTTGGCGACGATCTGCTCCGCGAGCCTGGCCAGCTCGTCGTGCGGGCCCTTGGGGAAGGCCAGGTAATTGCCGGCGATGGCCGCCGGGTAGGCGCCGCCCGCGTTGTCGTCACGGCTGTCCACGAACACTGCCTTGCTGGTGACGCTGTAGATCAGCCCGGACAGGTGCGGATCGGTCGAGTAGATCATCAGGCTGGCGTTGTCCTCGACCCAGCCCTGGGCGTTGGTCAGCGCGTCCGGCGCGTAGGGAACCGGGAGGAACCCCAGCCTGGCGTCGTACCCGACGGTCTTCAGGCTGAGCGTGATCTGGGTCTTCGTCTCGGTCTGCGGGGTGCCGGCCGCGACGCCCGGGGCCGCCCGGAGCTCCCCGCTGGTCACCGCCGTGCTGGCCCCCCCGAGCGGCAACAGGTTCCATACCTGGCCGGACGGGTCATAGTTCAGCACGTACACCTGCAGGTACTGCTGCCGCGGTTTGCTGGCGTCGGTCTGGTAGGTCAGGACGGTCTGCGTGGTCGCGCTCAGCAGCTGGTTCCGCATCTGCACCAGCGGGTTGGGCGGCGCGATCGGCGGCCCGCCCGGCCCGTTGCCGTCGGACGCGGTGTGCAGCAGGTCGTGCACGCTGATGCCGGGCACCAGCAGCGGGAAGGCCAGCGCGATGCAGGCGGCGGCCAGCCCGATGCGGCGGCCCGAGGCAGCCAGCGCCTTGGTGTCGGGAGCCTCCGCGGCCTGAACCACGTCGACGGCCGAGCCGTGCCAGACGGTCACCAGCCTGCCCCAGATGCGCAGGCGCTCCCGCCCGTCGGCGGCGAGCAGCGCCAGGTAGCCGATCATGGTGAGGCAGAACACCACGGTGGCGCCGACGCCGCCCTGCCTGGCGCTGGTGGTGATCCGGACGCAGTACAGCGCGAGCAGCGGCAGGCCCGCGATCGCCGGGCTCCGCAGCCGGACCGCGAGCAGGTCCGTGGCCGCGGCCATCAGGCCGATGCCGGCCGCGGCCAGCAGGAGGACCCCCGGAATGCTCGGCACCGGGGGCTCGTTGATCCGCTCGGCCAGGCCCTGGCTGACGAGCGAGGACAGCTGCGACAGCGAGCTGCGAGTGGGCACCACGCCCGCGACCGACAGCCGGGCGGCGAACGTGGCGTTCAGGTAGATCAGCAGTGCCGAGCAGTAGATGATCGGGCAGGCCAGGGCCTGCAGCAGGCGCAGCCGCGGGCGGCTCGCCGCGGTGATCGCGACCACCAGCGCGCCGACGATCTTCAGCCCCCAGTCCGGGCTGAACAACAGCGGGCATACCGCGATCAGCGCGAGCACCGACCCGGCCACGGCGGCGCGCAGCGTCGGCAGCCGGGTGATGATCCCCGCGATGGCGGCGGCGATGACCGCGCCGACCCCGGCCCAGAACCAGCCCGCGGTCTGGATCAGCGGGTACACCGATACCGACGCCAGGATCACGGCCACGGCTGCGGTCACGGTGAGGCGCAGGTTCATACCGGGGCCCCCGGCCGCGCCGCGGCGGCAGGAACCGCCTGGACCCCGGGGAACGCGGCCAGCTGCTGCCACGCGACGGCGAGCGGCGTGCTCGCATCGACGCAGGTCACCCGCCAGCCCGCGGCCCGCAGGATCCCCGCCGCCGGGTCGGTCTCAGCGGTGCCGGAGCCGCCGGGGGCGGCGCCGCGCCTGGCCTGGCCCGCGCCGTCGGCCGGGGCCCGCTGATCGGGTCCCGATCCGCTCCAGGTCGACACCGCGAGCAGCACGGCGATCGCCGGCCCGGCATCGCGGCGGCTCGCCGCGAGCTGCCGGGCCTGGCCCGCGGACAGATGGCCGGTTACCGCGACGATGAGCCCGCTCGTGCCGCGGATGGCGGCGAGCCCGGGGGTGATCTCGCGGCCGCGGGACTGCTTGATCACGGCGAGCGAGTTGAGCAGCACGTCCTCGAAGGCGCCCGACGCGCTGAGCGCACCGATGTCGGTGATCAGCTGACCGTGCAGGCCCTCGTGCGCGAGGTGCACGCCGATCGACGCGGCGGCGCTGACCGCGAACTCGAACGACGACGACGCCCCGCTGCCGGCGTGCGCGCCGCGCCTGGTGTCGAGCAGCAGCAGGACCCGGTTCCGCCACTGCTGCTCCTCGCGGCGCACCATGAGCTCGCCGTAACGCGCCGTCGAGCGCCAGTGCACCCGGCGCAGCTCATCGCCGTCCCGGTAAGCGCGCGGCACCACGTCGTCCTCGCCCGCGGCGGCGGTGGACCGGGCCCGGCCGTCTCCGTCGCCCAGCCAGCTGCCCGCGACCACCGCCCGCGGCAGCGGAACCACCCTGGGCGTGACCACGAACGTGGTGCTGGTGGAGAACGACCGGCCGAGCTCGACCAGCCCGAACGCATCGGCGATCCGGATCTCCAGCGGCCCGACCACGAACTTGCCCCGCACATCGGAGCGCAGCGGGTAGGTCAGCTCGCGCGACCCGGCGCGCTCGATCCCGTTCAGCACGTACCTGGGACGAGTGCCCAGCGCGTAGGGGACCGCGTCCTCGGCCAGCAGCAGCCCGGTCGGCAGCCGTGAGACGTTCTCCAGGTGCAGCCGCACCAGGGCGCTCTGGCCCGCCGCGACCCGGGGCGGGGAGATGCTGCGGACACAGCTGAGGCGGTAGCGGGCCCGGCCGGCGGCGAGTGCGGAGAACAGCGGCAGCACCAGGAGCAGCACCCCGACGCTGACCAGGTCACGCTCGTCGAGGAAGAGCCCGGCGAGGGCCGCGGCCGCCCCGGCGGCCAGGAACGAGGTGCCGCGGGTCGTGAACACCGCCAGCCACGACCGCATGTCGGCCCTCCTTACACCGCCGCAGGGTTCCAATCTACGGCCAGCGGGCGCCTACCGGGCTGGCGGGAGCGGCAGTCTTTCCACGATCCGGGCCAGGACGTGCTCGGGTGGCTCGTGGCCGACCAGGGCCTCGGGCGTGGGCAGCAGCCGGTGCGCGAGCACCGGGCCGGCCAGCGCCTGCACATCATCGGGGATCACGAAGTCCCGGCCGTCCAGGGCCGCGAAGGCACGGCTGGCCCGCAGCAGGTGCAGGGTGGCCCGGGGCGACGCGCCGAGCCTGAGCTCCGGGGATGACCGGGTGGCGTTCACCAGGCTGATGACGTACTGCCTGATCGCCTGGGCGACGTGCACCCTGCGCACGGCGGCGACGAGCTCGCGGATGTCGCTGCCGTGGGCCACCGGCTCGAGCTCGTCGAGCGGCGAGGACTGCCCGTGGGAGTCCAGCATGGCCAGCTCGGCGGCCGGGTCCGGGTACCCGATGGCGATGCGGGCGGTGAAGCGGTCGCGCTGCGCTTCCGGCAGCGGGTAGGTGCCCTCCATCTCGATCGGGTTCTGCGTCGCGATCACCATGAACGGCGGCTCCAGCAGGTAGGTGGCCCCGTCGACGGTGACCTGGCGTTCCTCCATGCACTCCAGCAGCGCCGACTGCGTCTTCGGCGACGCCCGGTTGATCTCGTCGCCGAGGACGATGTTGGCGAAGATCGGCCCCGGCTTGAACTCGAACTCCCGCAGCTCCTGGTTGAACGCGCTGACCCCGGTCAGGTCGCCGGGAAGCAGGTCGGGGGTGAACTGGACCCGCCGGACCGAGCAGTCGATGGACCGGGCCAGCGCCTTGGCCAGCTGCGTCTTGCCCACCCCGGGCACGTCCTCGATGAGCACGTGCCCCTCGGCGAGCAGCACCGTCATCGCGAGCCGGATCGCTTCGGGCTTGCCGGAGATCACGGTCTCCACGGCCGTGCTCACCCGGTGGGCCACCTGCACGAGCTCGTCGAGCTTCCGGTCCGCCTGGTTCCCCGTGTCAATGACCACATGTCCTCCTCGCGTCACCCTCGGCGCGATCTTCGTGCCCGTGAGGTGGGCAGCACCCGTGAGTTGGCCGGCAAGACCGTGCGTTCAGACAGTACGTCGTGAGATGGCGAGTACGCGACTCGCGTCCCCCCTCCGCCCTGCCCGCTGCGGCCCTCCACCCCGCTGCACCGCGCTGACCTCGGCCTGGTGGGGAGTTCTGGCCGATCTGAGCCGCCGTCGTCATTGACGGTGGGGGATTGTGGAGTACAGTGGAGGACCGTGGGGCGGAGCATGCCCCGCAGAGCGGCACGGTGGGGGACGCGGGAGGTGAGGCCGGTGTTTCTCGGCACGCACACGCCCCGCCTGGATGACAAGGGGCGGCTGTTCCTGCCCGCCAAGTACCGCGAGGAGCTCGCGCAGGGAGTGATCTTGACCAAGGGCCAGGAGCGCTGCGTCTACGTGTTCCCCGAGCCCGAGTTCGTCCGGATCACCGAGGCGCTGCGGAACGCGCCGGTGACCGCCAAGGGGCTGCGGGACTACAGCCGGGTCCTGTTCGCCAGCGCCTCCGACGAGGTGCCGGACAAGCAGGGCCGGATCACGATCCCGCCCGCGCTGCGCGAGTACGCGGCGCTGCAGCGGGACTGCGTGGTGATCGGGGCCAATACCCGCCTGGAGATCTGGGACTCCGCGGCCTGGGCCAGCTACCTGGACCAGCAGGAAGACGCGTTCTCCGAGGCGTCCGAGGAGGTGCTGCCCGGGGTTCTGTGAGCGGGCGCCCGCGCGCGGGGTGCCCGGCGAGGTCTCCACCCGCGCTGGGTGGCCAGGCCGGCTGACGTCACTTCCCCGGCGCCAGGCGGCATCGGCCATCGGCGCAGTGCCCATCGGCGTGTGTGCGCGGATGGGGACCTGGCCGGGCAGGCAGGACCGCGGCCGCCCGTCCGGCCCAGCCGCTTCCGGGTGACTCATGTTCGCGCAAGGAGGGGGACCGATGGCCACGACGGGGCCAGGACACCTGCCGGTCATGACCGACCGGGTGCTTGCCCTGCTCGCGCCTGCGCTGCGGGACCCGGGATCGGTGCTGCTGGACGCCACGCTCGGCCGCGCGGGCCACGCCGGCGCGCTGCTGAGCCAGCATCCCGGGCTGACCCTGATCGGCGTGGACGCCGACGACGCCGCGATCGAGGAGTCCCGGTCGCTGCTCGCGCCGTATCAGGGCCGGGTCACCCTGGTCCACGCCCGCTACGACGCGATCGCCGAGATCCTGGCCGAGATCGGTCGGCCGGCGGTGCAGGGCGTGTTGTTCGACCTGGGGGTCTCCTCGCCGCAGCTCGACGACCCCAGCCGGGGTTTCGCCTACTCCTACGACGCCCCGCTGGACATGCGGATGGACCGGACGGGGCCGCTGACCGCGGCAGACGTCGTCAACACCTATCCCGCGGCGCGGCTGGCCCAGGTCCTGCGCGAGTACGGGGAGGAGCGCTTTGCCCGGCGGATCGCGGACGCCGTGGTCAGGGAGCGCGCCAGGACCCCGGTCACCTCGACCATGCGCCTGTCCGAGATCGTCAGGGACTCGATCCCGGCCCCGGCCCGGCGCACCGGCGGGAACCCGGCGAAGCGGACCTTCCAGGCCCTGCGGATCGAGGTCAACGGAGAACTCGAGGCGCTGCGCCGGGCCCTGCCCGCCGCCCTGGACGCCCTGGCCGTCGGCGGCCGGATCGTGGTGCTCGCCTATCACTCGCTGGAGGACCGCATGGTCAAGCGCGCGCTCGCGGCCAGCGCGGCGGACACCACCCCGCCCGGCCTGCCGGTGCCGCTGGCCGCGGCCCGGCCGCGGTTCCGGCTGCTGACCCGGGGCGCTGAGCGGCCCGGCGCGGCGGAGGTGGCGGCCAACCCCCGCGCCGCGTCGGCCCGGCTGCGGGCGGCGGAGCGGGTGCTGGCGGCGGCGTGAGCAGCGGAATCGGCGCGACCAGCGGCGGCAGCCGGCCGGCGACGAAGAGAACGGACAGAGCCTGATGAATACCACGGTCAGAACCGGCCCCGAGCAGCGCAACTCCGGCCCGCCCGCCGCCACGCCGGCGCAGCCCAGGCGCGGCCGCCCGGGCCGGCCCGCCCGCCCGGGCCGGCCAGCCGGCCGCCCGGCGGCCGGGGCCGTCACCGAGCCGAAGGCCAGAACCCGCACGGAGCCAAAAGCCAGGACCACGGCCGCCCCGGCGGCCCGGACCACGGCCGCCCCGGCGGCCCGGACCACGGCGCCCGCGGCGGCCAGGACCGCCGCCGGCTCCGCCCCGGCCGGCGCCGGCACCGGGCGCGCCACCGCGGCCGCCGGCGCGGTCCGCCTCACGCACCCCGTTCATCCTGCTCGTGTGCGGGCTGCTCGGCGGCGGCCTCGTCTGCCTCCTGGTGATCAACACCACGCTGGCCGCGGCCTCCTACCGGATCAACGCGCTGCAGCGCGGCAACACCCAGACGGCGCAGCGGGTCCAGGAACTGCAGCAGCAGGTGGCGACCGAGGAGTCGCCGAGCTCTATCGAGCAGCGGGCCCAGCGGCTCGGCCTGCGGGAGCAGCCGGTGCTCAACTTCGTCGACCTGCGGACCGGGCGCAGCTACACCACCCCGACCACAGCGCCCGGGGTGTACGCGGTGCCCGGGTATACCCCGTGACGACCGGCGACGGCCCGGGCCGCCGCCATGAATGGTCCGGGCGCGGCCCGGCCCGGCGCCCCGCGCCGGCCGCAGGCCCGCGCGGCGGTCACGGGCCCGACCGGCGGCCCGGCGAGGGCAGCCGGCGCCCCGATCCGTCCCCGGCGGCCAGGAGGCGCGGGCCCGGGCGCGGCCAGCCGGCCAGCTCCCGGGCCGTTCCCGCCGCCCGGCGGCCAGAGCCGGCCGGGCCGCGACCCGCGCCGGCCGCCCGGCCGCCCGTTTCCGCGGGCGGGCCGGGCCGCGGCCCCGGCGGCCGCGCTCGCCGGGCCCGGTCCGCGGCGGCCCGCCCGCGCCGGGCCCGGTCCGCGGCGGCCCGCCCGCGCCGGCTCTGCGCCGGGCCGGCCCGGCGCGGCGGCTGCACGCCTCGATGCTGTGCATCGTGGTGGTGCTAGGCCTGTTCGCCGCGCGGCTGGTGCAACTGCAGGGCCTGCACTGGTCGCAGTACCGGACCCAGGCCGAGCAGCAGATGCTGCCACCCCAGCCGATCCCGATCCCGGTCCTGCGCGGCTCGATCACCAGCAGCGACGGCACCGTCCTGGCGATGACCGTGCAGACCGACCTGGTGTACGCCGACCCGCTGATGATCCCGCCGTCCAGCCGCGCGCAGGTCGCCGCCGCGCTGGCCGGGCCGCTCGGCATGACGCAGGCGGCCATCCTGGCGCTGCTCGAGCAGCCGAGCTCGCCGCAGTACGTGGTGCTGAAGGCGGCGGTCCCGGCGGCCACCGGGTCCAAGATCACCGCGCTGGTGACCGCGCAGCAGCTGCCCGGCATCGCCGAGAAGCCGACGTACTCCCGGATCTACCCGAACGGTGACCTCGCCGCCAACCTGATCGGCTTCACCAACGCCGACCAGGCCGGCGACCTGGCCGGCGCGGCCGGGCTCGAGCAGCAGTACAACCACCTGCTGGCCGGGCGGGACGGCAGCGAGGAAGTCGAGATGGGCCCCACCCAGCAGCCCATCCCGCAGACCGAGCAGATCGTCAGGCCGCCGGTGGCCGCGAGCAGCCTGCGGCTGACCATCCAGGCCGACATCCAGTGGTACGCCGAGCAGCAGTGCGCCGCCGAGGTCGTGCTGGTGAAGGCCAGGAACTGCTCGGTCGTGGTCATGCAGCCGCGCACCGGGCGCATCCTGGCCCTCGCGCAGTACCCCACGTTCAACCCCTCCGACCCCTCCAGCGAGGCCGCGACCACCGACATACCGGTGCAGGACGTGTTCCAGCCGGGCAGCACCGCGAAGGCCATCACCGTGGCCGCCGCGCTCGAGCGCGGCGGCCAGACGCCGATGAGCACCTACACCGTCCCGGACCAGATCGTGGTAGACGGGTTCTCGTTCCACGACGGCGAGACGCACCCCACCGCGCCGTACACGGTGGCCGGCATCCTCGCCAACTCGCTCAACGACGGCATGGTGCAGCTGGTCCAGCACGTCAGCCCGCAGATCCAGTACCAGTACCTGCGGGCGTTCGGGCTCGGGCAGCCCACCGGCCTGGACCTGCCCGGCGAGAGCGCGGGCATCCTGCCGCCGCCCGCCGACTGGTACGGCGACACCCGCTACACCCTCTCGTTCGGCCAGGGGGTGGCCGTCACCGCGGTGCAGATGGCCAGCGTCTACGCCACGATCGCCAACGGCGGGGTCCGGGTCCAGCCCTCCATCATCGCGGGCACGGTCAACGGCAGCGGGACGTTCACGCCGGTGCCCGCGCCGCGGCAGACCCGGGTGATCCAGCCGAGGACCGCGGGCGAGCTGATGGCGATCCTGCAGCAGGTGCCCATGGTCGATGCCGCGGGCGGCGAGCCGTGGGGGGTGATCCCCGGCTACACGGTCGCGTCCAAAACCGGCACGGCCCAGGTGGCGGCGCCGGGCAAGAGCTGCCTGTGCGAGTACGGGTCGAGCTACATCGGCATCATGCCGGCCACCGACCCGCAGCTCGTGGTGGCCGTGAACGTGCAGGATCCCACCCGGGGCGGCTACTTCGGCGACGAGGTGGCCGGCCCGGTGTTCTACCACGTGGCGAAGTTCGCGCTGCAGACGATGCGGATCCCGCCGGATGGCGGCATGCGTCCCCATGTCAGGCTCATGGGACGGTGAGCAGTCACGGCGCGGTGCGCTCACGGCTACAGGAACAGAGGTAATCTCGGCCCGTGCCAGCGGATCTGCGCCCACGACGCGTCCCCTTGCGCCCGCTTGCGGGACTCGCGGTGCTGCTCGGGGTGAGGACGGCGGGCCGGGACGCGCCCGGCCCGCTGACCATCGCGAGCGGGAAGCGCGGCGTCTCCGGGATCACCCACGACTCACGCCGGGTGCACCCGGGTGACCTGTACGCGGCGCTGCCGGGCCGTACCCACCACGGCGCGCGGTTCTGCACGCAGGCCGCCGCCGCGGGCGCCGCGGCGGTTCTCACCGATCCCGGGGGCAAGGAACTGGCGATCCGGTCCGGCCTGCCGGTGTTCGTGGTCGGCGACCCGCGGGCGCGGCTCGGCGAGGTCGCCGCCTGGATCTACGGCCACCCCTCCGGGAAGCTGACCCTGATCGGCGTGACCGGGACCAGCGGCAAGACAACCACGACGTTCCTGCTGGAATCCGGGCTGCGGGCGGCCGGGCACCTGGCCGGCCTGATCGGGGGCGTGCAGACCAGGATCGGCGACCTGGCCGCCGACAGCGGGCTGACCACCCCGGAGGCCACCGACCTGCAGGCGCTGCTGGCGGCCATGGCGGAGCAGGGCGTGACGGCGGCGGCGATGGAGGTCTCCAGCCACGCCCTGGCGCTCGGCCGGGTGGCAGGCACGACCTACGACGTGGCCCTGTTCACCAACCTCTCCCAGGACCACCTGGACTTCCACGAGACGATCGACGCCTACTTCGCGGCCAAGGCCGCGCTGTTCACCCCGCAATACACCCGGGCCGGGGTGGTCAACCTCGACGACGCCCACGGCCGGCGGCTCGCCGCCGCCCCGCAGATCCCGATCACCACCTACTCGGCGGCCGGGAATCCCGACGCCGACTGGCGCGCGGCCGACGTGCGCGGCGGGGCGGACGGCAGCGCGTTCCGGGTCATCGGCCCCGGCGGCGTCGAGGCCGACGGGTCGGTCGCCCTGCCCGGGCCGTTCAACGTCGCCAACGCCCTCGGCGCCATCGTGGCGCTGGTCGAGTCGGGCGTCGGGATCGCGACCGCGGTCCGCGGCGTCGCCGCGTGCCCGGGCGTGCCCGGGCGGCTGGAACGGGTCGAGAGGGGGCAGGACTTCACCGTGTTCGTGGACTACTCGCACAAGCCGGGCGCGGTGCAGGCCGTGCTCGACGCCCTGCGGCCGGTCACGCTGGGCAACCTCACGATCGTCCTGGGCTGCGGCGGCGACCGCGACCGGGCCAAGCGCCCGCTGATGGGGGCCGCGGCGGCCGGGCTGGCCGACGTGGCCGTCCTCACCAGCGACAACCCGCGGTCGGAGGACCCGCTCGCGATCCTCGCCGAGATGCTCGCCGGCGCGCTGACGGTCCCGGCCGCCAGCCGCGCGCACGTGATCATCGAGCCGGACCGGGCCGCGGCGATCGAGCTCGCCGTCGGCCGCGCGGCCAAGGGGGACGTGGTCCTGGTGGCGGGTAAGGGACACGAGCGCGGCCAGTACGCGGGCGCGGAAGTGATCCCGTTCGACGACCGCGAGGTCGCCGCCGAGGCGATCGCGCGCCGCCTGCGGGCCGGGAGGGCGGACGGCGCGCCCGGCGCGGCCGGCGATCCGGGGGACGACCTATGATCCCGCTGTCCGTCGCCCAGATCGCCGGGATCACTGGCGCCCGCGCCGACCTCGTCGCCGACTCGGCCGCGCTGGTCACCGGGCCCGTCGTGATCGACTCCCGGAAGGCCGGGCCCGGCAGCCTGTTCGCCGCGCTGCCCGGCGCCCGCGCCGACGGGCACGACTTCGCGGCCCGGGCGCTGGCGGCCGGCGCGACCGCGGTGCTCGCCACCCGGCCGGTCGGCGGGCCCGCGCTGGTCGTCCCCGACGTGCCCGAGGCGCTGGCCGGCCTGGCCCGGGCCGTGGTGGACCGGCTGCCCGGCCTCACCATCGCCGCGATCACCGGATCCGCGGGCAAGACCACCGCCAAGGACCTGACCGCCCAGCTGATCGAGTCGCTCGGCCCGACCGTGTCGCCGCAGGACTCCTACAACAACGAGATCGGCCACCCGCTGACCGTGCTGCGGGTCACCGGCCAGACCAGGTACCTGGTGGCCGAGATGTCCGCGCGCGGGCCCGGGCACATCGCCGCGCTGTGCCGGATCTCGCCGCCCCGGCTCGGCGCCGTCCTGTGCGTCGGGCACGCGCACGCCGGCGTGTTCGGCAGCATCGACGAGGTCGCCCTGGCCAAGAGCGAGCTGCCCGCGGCGCTGCCCGCCCGCGGCGTGGCCGTGCTCAACGCCGACGACCCGCGGGTACTGGCGATGGCCGGCCGCACCGCGGCCCGGGTGGTGACGTTCGGCCGGTCGCCCGGAGCGGACGTCCGCGCGGCCGGCGTCGTCCTCGACGAGGCGGGCCGGCCCTGCTTCACGCTGGCCACCGGGGCGGGCTCGGCCCCGGTCCGGCTGCGGCTGCACGGCGAGCACAACGTCAGCAACGCCCTGGCCGCCGCCGCGCTGGCCGGCCAGCTCGGCATGGACCTCGGCGCGGTGGCCGCGGGGCTGTCCGCGGCCACGGCCCGCAGCCGGTGGCGGATGGAGGTGACCCGGCGGCCGGACGGGGTGACGGTCGTCAACGACGCCTACAACGCCAACCCGGAGGCGCTGGCCGCCGCGCTGGCCGCCGTGGCCGCGATGGCCCGCGGCGGGCGCGGGCGGGCCCTCGCGGTACTGGGCTACATGACCGAGCTGGGCGCGCAGGCGGAGGAACTGCACGAGCAGGCGGGCCGGCAGGCCGCGCAGGCCGGCCTGGCCGGGCTGATCGTGGTCGGCGACGAGGCCGCGCCGATACTGGCCGGGGCCAAGGCCGACCCGTCCTGGCGGGGCGAGCTGCTGCAGGTGCCCGACGCGGCGGCGGCCGCGGCCGCCGCCGAGCGGCTGGCCCGGCCGGGCGACGTGGTGCTGGTCAAGGCGTCGCGGGCGGTTAACCTGCAAACCGTGGCGCTGGCACTAACCGGGGAGCGGCCGCTGTGAAGACCATCCTCGTCTCGGCCGCCGTCGCGATGGTGCTGGCGTTGTTCGGCACCCCGCTCGCGATGAGGACCTTCAGCAGGCGCGGCTACGGCCAGGAGATCCGCCAGGACGGCCCGTCCTCGCACCTGACCAAGCGCGGCACGCCGACGATGGGCGGGGCGGTGATCGTGGTCGCCACGCTGATCGGGTACATCACCGGGCACTGGCTGACCAAGGACCCGATGACGATGTCGGGCCTGCTCGTGCTGGCCCTGATGACCGGCCTGGGCGCGGTGGGCTTCATCGACGACTTCATCAAGATCTACAAGCAGCGCAGCCTGGGCCTGCGCAGCGGGGCCAAGCTGGCCGGCCAGGCGGTGGTCGGCGCGGCGTTCGCCGTCGAGGTGCTGCGTCACCCGGACAAGATCGATCTCACCCCGGCCGACGCGCACATCTCGTTCCTGCACGACATCGGCCCGGCCATCGGCGTGCTGCCGTTCGTGCTGTGGATCGTGCTGATGATCGCCGGCTGGTCGAACGCGGTGAACCTGACCGACGGGCTCGACGGGCTCGCCACCGGCGCCGCGATCCTGGTGCTGGCCGCGTACGTGCTGATCGGGATCTGGGAGGAGAAGAACAGCTGCGCGAACTTCCTCGCCGCGCAGTGCTACCCGGTCCGGGACCCGCTGGACCTGGCGGTGGTGGCCGGGACGGTGCTCGGCGCCTGCTTCGGGTTCCTGTGGTGGAACGCGCCGCCAGCCAAGATCTTCATGGGCGACACCGGCTCGCTGGCGCTCGGCGGCGTGCTCGCCGGGCTGGCCGTGTGCACGAAGACGCAGCTGCTGCTGGTGATACTGGGCGGCCTGTTCGTGATCATCATCATGTCGGTGATCCTCCAGGTCGGCTCGTACAAGCTGACCGGGCGCCGGATCTTCCGCATGGCCCCGCTGCAGCATCATTTCGAGCTGCTCGGCTGGGCCGAGACCACGATCGTGGTCAGGTTCTGGCTGATCGCCGGGCTGTTCATCGCGGCCGGCCTGGGCCTGTTCTACGTGGCCTGGCTGCCGGGGTAGGCGGTGCGGGCCCAGGATGAGGCGGACCCCCGGCTGGCCGGCCTGGACGACCTTCCCGGCCGCCTGGCCGGGCTGCGGGTGTGCGTCAACGGGCTCGGCGTGTCCGGCCCGCCGGTCGCCCGGGCCCTCGCGGCCCGCGGGGCGCTGGTCACGGCCGTCGACGCGCGCGACGACGAGGCCAACCGCCGGGTCGCCGCCGGCCTGGCCGCCCTCGGCGTCACCGTCGCGCTGAGCCCGGTCCCGGAGCTGCCGGCCGGGACCGAGCTCGTGATCACCACGCCCGGCTGGCGGCCGGGCACCCCGCTGCTCGCCGCGGCCGCGGCGGCGGGCATCCCGGTGACCGGGGACGTGGAGCTGGCCTGGCAGCTGCGCCCCGCCGGGCAGCAATGGCTGGCGGTGACCGGCACCAACGGCAAGACCACCACCGTGCGGATGCTCGCGGCCATGCTCGGCGCGGCCGGCTGCCGCAGCATCGCCGCGGGCAACGTGGGGCTGTCGGTGGTCGAGGCCGTCACCGCGCCCGAGCCCTACCCGGTCATCGCGGTCGAGCTGTCCAGCTTCCAGCTGTACTGGAGCCGCTCGGTGCGGCCGCTCGCCGCCGCCGTGCTGAACGTCGCCGCGCACCATCTCGACTGGCACGGCGACATCGAGGCGTACGCGCAGGCCAAGGGGCGCATCTACGCGCCCGGCACGGTGGCCGTGTGCAACGCCGACGACGTGCGCTCGCGGGAGCTGGCCGCCGTGGCGGCGGGCCCGGCGCGGGTGGTGGCCTTCCGGCTCGGCGCGCCCGGCCCCGGGGAGCTCGGCGTGGCCGGCGACGTCCTGCTCGACCGGGCGTTCGGCGACCCGGCCGGGGAGGTCCTGGCCGGGGTCGCCGACGTCCGGCCAGGCCCGCACAACGTGGCCGACGCGCTGGCCGCCGCGGCCCTGGCCCGGGCCTACGGCGCGCCCCCGGCGGCGATCGCGGCCGGGCTGGCCGCGTTCCGGCCCGACCCGCACCGGATGAGCCTGGTCGCCCGCGTCGGCGGGGTGGACTACGTCGACGACTCCAAGGCCAGCAACCCGCACGCGGCGGCGGCGGCCCTGGCGTCCTACCCGTCGGTGGTGTGGATCGCCGGCGGCCTGTTCCGCGGCGCCGGCGCGGACCTCGACCGGCTGGTGGGCAGCGTCGCGCCGCGGCTGCGCGGCGTGGTGCTGCTCGGCGCCGACCGGGAGGTGATCCGGCGGTCATTGGCGCGACACGCGCCGGATGTCCCGGTCGTGGAGGCCGTCCGCACCGACACTGGAGCCATGGATCTCGTGGTGGCCGAGGCGGCCCGGCTGGCGGTGCCCGGCGACACCGTGCTGCTGGCGCCGGCCGCGCAGTCGTTCGACATGTTCCGCGACTATCCGGCGCGCGGTGATGCGTTCGCTGCGGCGGTGGGCCGCCTGGCGGAGCCGCGGTGAGCGCCCCGACGACCGTCGCCCCGCCCGGCCGGCTGCCGCGGGACGACGGGCCCCCGGCGGCGCCGGGCGCCGGCCGGATGCGCGCGGCCGGCCTGCTGCTCGACCGCCCGCTCACGTCCTACTACCTGGTGCTCGGCATCACGATGCTGCTGCTCGCGCTCGGCCTGGTCATGGTGCTGTCCACCTCGTCGGCGCTGGCGATCGCCCAGGGCGGCCCGCCGTACGCGGGATTCCAGAAGCAGCTGCTCGGCGTCGTGATCGGGCTGCCGCTGATGTGGATCGCCGCGCGGTCGTCACCCACGCTGTTCCGGGCCGCCGCCTACCCGATGGTGGCGGCGTCCGTGCTGGGCCTGCTGCTGGTCCTGGTCATGGGCCAGACGGTGGACGGCGGCGAGCGGTGGATCATGATCATGGGCTTCCAGGTCCAGCCGTCCGAGTTCGCCAAGCTCGCGTTCGTGCTCTGGGGCGCCGACCTGCTGGCCCGCAAGGAGAAGGCGGGTCAGCTCCGCGAGTGGCGGCACCTGCTGATCCCGCTGCTGCCCGGGGCCGCGATCTTCAGCATGCTGGTGATGCTGGGCGACGACTTCGGCACCACGTTCATCCTGCTGGTGATTTTCCTCGCGCTGCTCTGGGTGATCGGCTCGCCGGTCCGGCTGTTCGTGGGCATGCTCGGGCTGATGGGCTTCTCGATGGTCATCCTGGTCATCGTGGCCCGCTACCGGATGGCCCGGATCACCGGGTTCTTCGACGCGCAGTCCCAGGCCTCGACCGCCGGCTACCAGACGATCCAGGGCACCACCGCGGTCGGCTCCGGCGGCTGGCTCGGGGTCGGGCTCGGCGCCGGCAAGATGAAATTCGGCTGGGTGCCCAACGCCACCACCGACTTCATCTTCGCGATCATCGGGGAGGAGCTCGGGCTGGTCGGCACGCTCTGCGTGACGTTCCTCTACGGCGGGCTGGCCTACGCCGGGCTGCGGATAGCGCGCCGGGTGCCGGACCCCTTCATGCGCCTGGCCGCCGCGGCCGCGACCGCCTGGATCGTGGTCCAGGCGCTGGTCAACATCGGTGCGGTGATCGGGGTGCTGCCGATCACCGGTGTGCCGCTGCCGCTGGTCTCGGCCGGCCTGTCGTCGCTGCTGGCCACCATGGTCGCGCTCGGCATGCTGATGTCGTTCGCGAAACGGGAGCCCGGCGCCGCCCAGGCACTGGCCGCTGCTGGCCCCGGGCCGGCGCTGCGGGTCCTAAGCTGGCTTGGCCTGGCCGGCGCCCGCGGGCGCCGCGGCTGAGCCGGCCAGGGCCTGCGGGAAGACGAGGGGAGGCGAGGCGGCCGATGACCGTCGTGCCGGAGGCGCGCCGATGAGCATCGCGGCGGAGGCGCGCCGATGAGCATCGCGGCGGAGACCCCGCCGGTGAGCGTCGTGCCGGAGGCGCGCCGATGACCATCGTCCTCGCCGGCGGCGGCACGGCCGGCCACATCGAGCCCGCGCTGGCCCTCGCCGACGCGCTGCGCCGCGCCGACCCGAGGATCCCGATCACCTGCCTCGGCACCGAGCGCGGCCTGGAGACCCGGCTGGTGCCGCTGCGCGGCTACGACCTCGACCTCATCCCCGCCGTGCCGCTGCCGCGCGCGGTGAACGGGCAGCTGCTGTCGGTGCCGGGGCGGCTCGGCGCCGCGGTCGGCGCCGCGGTCACCGCGCTCGACCGGGCCCGGGCGGACGTGCTGGTCGGCTTCGGCGGGTACGTGGCCACGCCCGCGTACCTGGCCGCGCGGCGGCGCCGGGTCCCGATCGTCGTGCACGAGGCCAACTCGCGGCCGGGGCTGGCCAACCGGATCGGCGCCCGGCTGACCCGCCACGTCTTCACCGGGCAGCCGGGCACCCGGCTCGCGCACGCCGATTACATCGGGATACCGATCCGGCGCGAGATCGCCGGGCTGGACCGGCTCGCGCTCGGCGACAAGGCGCGGGCGCATTTCGGGCTCCGGCCCGACCTGCCGGTGCTGCTGGTCACCGGCGGCTCGCAGGGGGCCAGGTCACTGAACCTGGCCGCGGTGGCCGCCTCGGGCTGGGTCCGCTCGGCCGGCGTCCAGGTGCTGCACATCATCGGGCCGCGCAGCGACATCGGCGTGCCGCCGCCCGGCGGGGACACCCCGTACGTCACGCTGCCCTACCTGGACCGGATGGACCTCGCCTACGCGGCGGCCGACTTCGCGCTGTGCCGGGCCGGCGCGATGACGTGCGCGGAGCTCACCGCGGTCGGCCTGCCCGCGGCGTACGTGCCGCTGCCGCACGGCAACGGCGAGCAGCGGCTGAACGCCGCGCCGATCGCGGACGCCGGCGGCGGGCTCATCGTCGACGACGCCCAGCTGAGCCCGGACTGGATCGCGGACACGCTGCTGCCGGTGCTGCTCGACCCGGAGCTGGTCGCGGCGATGTCACGCGCGGCCGCGGGGGCGGGCCGCCGGGACGCCGACCGCAGGCTCGCGGCCGAGGTCTTCGACATCTTGCGGGGGAGGAACGGGACATGGGACTGGTGACGCCGGTCCCCACGGTGCCGGTGGGCCAGCTGGGGCGGGTGCACTTCGTCGGCATCGGCGGCGCGGGCATGTCGGGGATCGCCCGCATCATGCTGACCAGGGGGGTGACCGTGTCCGGCAGCGACCGGGCCGCCTCGCCCCAGCTCGACGAGCTGGCCGCGCTCGGCGCCACCGTGTACGTGGGCCACGCCGCCGGGCACGTGGCCGGGGCCGACACGGTGGTGACCACGCCGTCGGCCATTGGCGACCGCAACCCCGAGATCCTCGCGGCGCGGCAGCGCGGGATCACGGTCATCCCCCGGGCGGCGGCGCTGGCCTCGCTCATGATGGGCAGGCAGGGCATCGCGGTGGCCGGCACGCACGGCAAGACCACCACCACCTCGATGCTGACCACCGTGCTGCGCTGCAGCGGCGCCGACCCGTCCTACGTGATCGGCGGGGTCCTGGCCGAGACCGGCCTCGGCGCCGCCGAGGGGACCGGCGAGATGTTCGTCGCCGAGGCGGACGAGAGCGACGGGTCGTTCCTGATGCTGGCCCCGGCCGCCGCGGTGGTGACCTGCATCGAGGCCGAGCACCTGGACAACTACAAGGACCTGGCCGAGATCGAGGCGACGTTCGCGGCCTTCGTCGGCAAGATCAGCGAGGGCGGGCTGCTGATCGCGGGCCGGGACGACCCCCGGGCCGCGGCGCTCGCGGCCGCCGCGGCCAGCCGTCCGCTGCGGGTGCGCACCTACGGCGAATCGCCCGGCGCGGACTACCGGGTGACCGGGGCGAGCGTGCTCGGCATGACCACGCGGCTGACCATATCCCCGCCGGACGCCGCCCCGGTGACGCTGACGATCAGGGTCCCCGGCCGGCACTACGCGCTCGACGCGGCGGCCGCGTTCGCCGCCGCCGCGGAACTGGGCGTGCCCGCCGCGCCGCTGGTCGCCGGGCTCGAGGCCTACCGCGGCGCGGGCCGCCGCATGGAGCCCAAGGGCGAGGCGGACGGCGTGCGGGTGCTGGACAGCTACGCGCACCACCCGACCGAGCTGGCCGCTGACCTCACCGCGGCCCGGGAGGTGGCCGCGGGCGGGCAGGTCATCGCCGTGTTCCAGCCGCACCTGTACAGCCGTACCCGGTTCTTCGCCGCGGAGTTCGGCGCGGCGCTCGGGCTGGCCGACGAGGCCCTGGTCCTCGACGTCTACGCGGCCCGGGAGGATCCCGAGCCCGGCGTGACCGGGAAGCTCGTCGCCTCGGCCGTGCCCGGGGGGCGGGCGCGCTTCCTCCCGGACGCCGCCGCCGTGCCCGACGCGATCGCGGGCCTGGCCAAGCCGGGCGACCTCGTGCTCACCATGGGCGCGGGCGATGTCACCACGCTGGGCCCCAAGATCGTCGCGGCGCTACGGGACCGGGCCGGCGAGGGCCGATGATGCCAGAACGCGACGTCAGCGGCGGGCCAGGCGCGGCCGAGGCGGCGCGTGGCCCGGGCCCCGCTACGCGCACCCCGGCTGACCCGGCCGGCCTGCCCGCCGCCCGGCCGGGCCGGGGCGGCGGCGTGTGGAAGGCCGCGTTCTTCGCCGTGGCCGCTGCGGCGATCGTGGCCGTGGCCGCCTGGGCCCTGCTCGGTTCGAGCGTGCTGGTGGTCCGCTCGGTCACGGTGACCGGGATCACCGGGAGCGCCGCCGTGACCAGGACCGAGGTGCTGCGCGCGGCCGCCGTCGCGCCGGGCACCCCGCTGGTCCGGGTCGACACCGCGGCCGTGGCCCGCCGGGTCGAGTCGATCACCCAGGTCCAGTCGGCGCAGGTGACCCGGGACTGGCCAGATTCGGTAGTGATCGCGATCCGGGAGCGGACGCCGGCGCTCGCGGTGGCGACCGCCGACGGCTTCGCGCTGGTCGACCGGTTCGGGGTGGTGGTCAGCCAGGTGGCCGCGCGGTCGCCCGGGATGGTCCTGCTGGCCGGGGTGGCCAACCCGGCGGCACTGCGCGGCAGCCCGGCGGTCCGGGCCGCGGTGACCGTGCTGGGCCAGCTTCCGCCGCAGATCCGCGACCGGGTCCGGGCGGTGAGCGCGCCGTCGGCCGACGCCGTCACGCTCGACTTGCGGGGCGGGGTCACGGTGCTGTGGGGCGGGACCGACCGGCCCGCGGCCAAGGCGGCCGAGCTCGCGATCCTGATGCGCACGCGGGCCTCGTCCTATGACCTCAGCAACCCGGGCACCGCGGTCACCGGGTGATAGTGAGCCCCGGGCCCGGAGGGCCCGCCCTGCGCCGGAGCCCGGGCGGCGCCGGCTTCCGCAACACGCCGGTCCCGGTGCGTCGGCTTCCGCGACGCGCCGGTCCCGGTGCGCCGGCTTCCGCAATACGCCGGAGCCCGGGCGGCGCCGGCTTCCGCGACGCGCCGGTCCCGGTGCGCCGGCTTCTGCGACACGCCGGAGCCCGGGCGGCGCCGGCTTCCGCAACACGCCGGTTCCGGTGCGGCGCGGTTAGTTGACCGCGGGCGGCGGACAACCCTACTGTCCGTATTAATCGGCAGCTTGACATAACTCTAAATCTCAACTTGAGGGTGAGAGTTTGACGCGCTGGAAACCGAGAAACCTGCCCGGCCGATGTTATTGGGGGCTCAATTCGGCAAACTGCTAACACGCAGTTTCGAAAGGCCGGCTGGGCCAGTCGGCGGCCCGGGTGGCCAGCGAAAACGCGATACAGCAAACGAGCGGAAAGGTTCCCTCCTCGTGGCAGCACCGCAGAACTATTTGGCGGTCATCAAGGTCGTCGGTATAGGCGGGGGCGGCGTCAACGCCGTTAACCGGATGATCGAGGAGGGACTCAAGGGCGTCGAGTTCATCGCGATCAACACCGACGCGCAGGCCCTGCTGATGAGCGACGCCGACGTCAAGCTCGACGTGGGCCGGGAACTGACCCGCGGCCTGGGCGCCGGGGCCAACCCCGATATCGGCGCGAAGGCTGCCGAGGACCACCGCGAGGAGATCGAGGAGGTGCTCAAGGGCGCCGACATGGTCTTCGTGACCGCGGGCGAAGGCGGCGGCACCGGTACCGGCGGCGCCCCGGTCGTGGCCAACGTGGCGCGCTCGCTCGGCGCGCTCACGATCGGCGTGGTCACCCGGCCATTCGGGTTCGAGGGCAAGCGGCGGGCGGCCCAGGCCGACTCGGGCATCGACCGGCTCCGCGGCGAGGTGGACACGCTGATCGTGATCCCCAACGACCGGCTGCTGTCGATCTCGGACCGGCAGGTCAGCGTGCTGGACGCGTTCAAGGCCGCCGATCAGGTGCTGCTGTCCGGTGTCCAGGGCATCACCGACCTGATCACCACCCCGGGCCTCATCAACCTGGACTTCGCCGATGTCAAGTCGGTCATGTCCGGGGCGGGATCTGCGCTCATGGGCATCGGCTCGGCCCGCGGCGACGACCGCGCGGTCGCCGCTGCGGAGAAGGCGATCTCCAGCCCGCTGCTGGAGGCCAGCATCGACGGGGCGCACGGCGTGCTGCTGTCCATCCAGGGCGGTTCCGATCTCGGGCTGTTCGAGATCCACGAGGCTGCCCAGCTGGTCTCAAGTTCGGCGGCGCTCGACGCCAACATCATCTTCGGCGCGGTCATCGACGACGCGCTCGGCGACGAGGTCCGGGTCACGGTCATCGCCGCCGGGTTCGACGAGGGCGACGTCGCCCGGCCGAGGCCCGCGAGCGCGGCCGGGTACGGCGGGGCGCCGAGCGGCGGTTCCGGCCCGGCCCCCTCGTGGCGGCCGTTCGCGCCGCCCGACGGCCAGGCCCCCGCCGCCCAGCCCGCGCCCGCCCCGCCCGCCGCCCCGGCGCAGGACCCGCCGTCTGCCGCGGGCGGCAAGCCGGCTGGTGAGCCTGCCCTGGCGCCGAAGGCCGCCGCGGACGGCAAGCCGGAGAAGGCCGGGCCCGGGCTGGCCGACGCGGCCGGCCCGGCCGAGCCGGGCCCGGCCCCGGGCCGGGCCGCGGCTGCCGTGGACGGCGTGCCCTCGCCGCGAGCCGCCGAGGCCACGGCCGCCGGGGACGCGCCGGGCTCGTCGCATTCCCCGGCCCGCGCGGCCGGCGGGAGCGGCGCGGGGTGGGTGCCCGACACCACGAGCACCCGGCGCCCGTCCGTGGTCTTCGAGGAAGACGACGATCTCGACGTGCCAGACTTTCTCAAGTGAGCGGCGGTGACGGGCCCGGGGCGCCCGTCGAACTGGCGCCCGCCGGACTAGCGCCCGCCGGACTAGCGCCCGCGGGACTCGCGCCCGTCGAACTGGCGCCCGCGGGACTCGCGCCCGCGGGACTCGCGCCCGCCGAACTGGCCGTCGGCGTGCACGTCTTGTTCACCAGCCGCCACGGCGGGGTGAGCGCAGCCCCTTACGACACGCTGAACCTGAGCGGGGCCGTCGGCGACGACGCGGGCGCGGTGGCCGCCAACCGCCGCCGGGCGGCTCAGGCGTGCGGGCTCGGGGCCGGGCGGCTGGCCTGGATGCGCCAGGTACACGGGTCGGCGGTCCGGTACGCCGCGTCCGGTGACGACGCCGGCCCGCCCGCGTCCGGTGACGACGCCGGCGCGGCCGCGTCCGGTGACGACGCCGGCGCGCCCGCGTCCGGTGACCGCGCCGGGCCCGCGGAGCCCGAGGCCGACGCGAGCTTCACGGACGTGACCGGGCTGGCGCTGGGCGTGCTGGTCGCCGACTGCGCCCCGGTGCTGCTCGCCGACCCGCGGGCCAGGATCGTCGGCGCCGCGCACGCGGGCCGCGAGGGTATGGCGGCCGGTGTGGTGACCGAGCTGATCACCGCGATGTCGGCGGCGGGCGCCGACCCGGCCCGGATGCACGCGGTGATCGGCCCGCACATCTGCGGCGGCTGCTACGAGGTCCCGGCGGCGCTGCGCGACCGGGTCGCCCGCCAGGTACCCGAGTCGGCCTGCGTGACCAGGCGGGGCACGCCCGGGATCGACGTCGGCGCGGGCGTCGAGGCGCAGCTCGCCCGGGCCGGGGTGCGGACGGTCACCCGCGACCCGCGCTGCACCGCCGAGACGCCGGGGCTGTACTCCTACCGGCGCGACGGGCGGACCGGCCGGATGGCCGGCTTCGTCTGGCTGGCGCCGTGACGGGCTCGTGACCACCGGACCGCCGCAGGCCGGGCCGCCGGGCGTGGGCGGTCGCGAGGCGGAGATCGCGGCGCGGCTGGCAGCCGTCCGTGACCGGATCGCTGCGGCCTGTCATGCCGCGGGCCGGGCGAGCGGCGAGGTCACGCTGATCGCGGTGACCAAGACCTACCCGGTATCGGACATCCGCCTGCTCGTCGAGCTCGGCGTGGCCGACATCGGCGAGAACCGGGACCAGGAGGCCGCGCCCAAGGCGGCCGAGTGCGCCGCGCTCGGCGTCCCGGTGACCTGGCACTTCGTGGGACAGCTGCAGACCAACAAGGCGGCCAGCGTGGTGTCCTACGCCAGCGTCATCCACTCGGTGGACCGGCTGCGGCTGGTCACCGTGCTCGGCGCGCGGGCCCGGGCGGCCGGCCGCACCGTGACCGGCCTGGTCCAGGTGAGCCTCGACGACGATCCGGCCCGGGGCGGCGCCCCGGGCGGCCAGGTGGCCGCGATCGCGGACGCGATCGCCGGCGAGCCGGGCCTGGTCCTCGGGGGCGTGATGGCGGTCGCGCCGCTCGGCATGGCGGCCGACGGAGCGTTCGGGAAACTAAGAAAGATTGCCGATGCGGTACGGGCCGAGCACCCGACCGCGGTGATGATCTCCGCGGGCATGAGCGCCGACCTGGAGCAGGCGATTGAGGCTGGCGCGACACACGTGCGTGTCGGTACGGCGTTGCTCGGAGGCCGGCGCGCCTTCGTCAGGTAATGTCCCTCGCGTGGCACGCGGCGCAAGCGGGGCTGCACGGGCAGGCATGACGGAGGGCAGACGATGGCCAGCGCGATGCGCAAGATGGCGGTCTATCTGGGCCTGGTAGAGGACGACAACCGCTACGACGATCATTACCAGGAAGAGTACGGTGCCGAGGAGTACGAGGAATACGGCGCCGAGTTCATTGACCAGGCCGACCCCCGCGATGTGACCAGGCACATCGACGGCGGCCTGGAGCCGGCCTGGCTCGCCGAGCGCGAGCCCGTCACGACGATGCAGACCACCGACCTCGCTCGGATCACCACATTGCACCCGCGCACGTACAATGAGGCCCGTACCATCGGAGAGCACTTCCGTGAGGGCACTCCGGTGATCATTAATCTGACCGAGATGGTTGACAGTGACGCCCGGCGGCTCGTGGACTTCTCGGCCGGCCTGATTTTCGGACTGCGCGGGAGCATTGACCGGGTGACGAACAAGGTGTTCCTGCTTTCCCCGGCGAACATCGAGGTGGCCGCCGAGGACAAGGCCCGCATCGCGGAAAGAGGATTCTTCAATCAAAGTTAGGCAGATGGCAACGAACTTCGCGTATGCCTACCGTGACGGGCCGTCCCGGCGCTGGCGTGACGGCGGCGGGGCAGGGCAGCCGTGAACATCCTGAAGCTCGTCCTGTACTACCTGCTCTGGCTCTACCTGCTGCTGCTCATCGGCAGGCTCATCTTCAGCTGGATCCAGGCGTTCTCGCGCTCCTGGCACCCGACGGGCATCATCCTGGTGATCGCCGAGGCCGTGTACACCGCGACGGATCCTCCACTGAGATTGCTAAGGCGCTACATTCCGTCCCTCCGTCTCGGTACTGTGGCCTTGGACCTCAGCTTCATGGTGCTGTTCCTGGTGATACTTGTGCTGTTGCAGGCCGTGCAGCTGATCTGATCGGGTAGCGTCCACAGGGGACCTAGCTCGACGCGCCAAGGAGACGACAACATGCCACTGACGCCCGCGGATGTGCGGAACAAGCAGTTCAGCACGACCAGGCTCAGGCCCGGCTACGACGAAGAGGAAGTGGATGCCTTCCTCGACGAGGTCGAAGCGGAACTCGACCGGCTGATCCAGGAGAACGAAGAGCTCCGGGCCAAGCTGGCTGAGGTGCTGCGCGGGGGCAAGGTGCCCGCACTCAATGCTCCGCATGCCGAGGCCCCTGCCGACCTCATGGCGGCAGAACCGCCGCGCCACGAGCCGGAGCCGGTGCGGCCCCCCGAGCCGGTGATGATGCCCACCCGGCCCGTCGAGGACAACATGGACACGGCCGCGCGGGTGCTGGCTCTCGCCCAGCAGACGGCCGACCAGGCGATCGCCGACGCGCGGCGCGAGGCCGACGAGACGCTCGGCCGGGCCCGGCGCGAGGCCGACGACATCCTCACCAAGGCTCGTCGCCAGTCCGAGCAGATCACCAGTGACGCCCGGGCCCGCGCGGAGAGCCTGGAGCGCGACGCCCAGGAGCGGCACCGCCAGGCCATGGGCTCGCTCGTGCAGTCCCGCGAGGAACTCGAGCGCCGGGTCGACGACCTGCGCGCGTTCGAGCGCGAGTACCGCAGCAGGCTGAAGGCGTACCTGGAAGGCCAGCTGCGCGACCTGGAGGCGGGCGCGGCCGACAGCGGCGTGTTCCCGGCCGTGACCGGCCCGCAGTCTGCGGTGACGGCGGGCATGGGCCGCATGGACGTCCGCAATGGCGGCCAGCCGGCGGTGACGGGCTCCTACGCGGCGCCCGAGCCGGTGAGCCATGGCGGCTTCCACCCGGCCGACTCGGGCCCGCACGACCGCCGCTAGCCCTACCAGTCCGACCGGCGTGCTCAGCCCTGCCCCTGCTAGCACTGCCCCGGGAGCTTTCTCGTGATCCGGTTCGGGACCGTCGTCACGGTCGTGCTCATCGCGATGGGGCTGCTCGTCGCCGGCGTGCTGACCAACAGCCTGCTGCTGGTCTACGTGGCCATCGGTGTGGCCGCGCTGGCGGCGGTGATGCTCACCGTCGGCGTCGTCATCTGGCGCCGCGAGATCTTCGGTACGGCCCCGGCCGCTCAGGCGGCCGGGGCGGCCACCGTTGACCAGCCCGTGATGGCCGGCCGGGTGGCCGAGACGGCGGTTCCGGCCAGGCGCGGCGGATACGGCCGGCGCGGCGGATACGGCGGTGCCGCCCGTGTCGGCAATGCCCGCGGACGCGGTGCTAGCGGGCGCGGCGGACGAGGTATCGGCCCGGCCGCCGGCTCCGGTCGAGGCCGCCCTGACGTTCGAGGTCCCGCCGCCGTTCGAGGTCCCGCCGCCGTTCGGTGCGCGCCTCCCCGCCGAAGCGGTGCCACCCCCGGAGCAGGTGCCAGCCGAGACCGCGCCATCCGAGGTGCCCCTGCCCGCCGGGGCGGCATCGGCCAGGGCAGCGCATCCGGCCGATGCCGGCTTGCCTGAGGCGGCGGCGCCGGCCAAGGCGGTGCCGGCCGATGCGGCAGCGCGGGCCGAGGCGGCGCTGGGCGATGCGGTGCCGGCCGAGGCGGCGGCGCCGGCGGATGCGGCAGCGCCGGGCCGCGTGCCCGGGTTCGCCCGGGCCCGGCCGGCCGCGGCCGTGCCGCCGCTGCCCGGCCCGGCCGAGGCGCCGGCCCGCGAGACCATGACCTCACTCGGCCAGGTCACCGTGTCGGCCGGCCCAGCCGCAGCGACGTCCGGCCGCCGCCCCCCGACGCTGGTGTCGCCCGGGCCGGCGGCTGGCGGCCCGCCCGGCCGTGGCCGCGCCGAGTTCAACGACCGGGTGGCGGTGCCGCCGACGGTGAGCCCGACCCGCTCCGAGCCGCCGTCACCTCCCGAGCCGCCACGTCATCGCGCACCGAGGCTCCCCGCTCCCAGGCTCCCCGCTCCGAGGCTCCCCGCTCCGAGGCTCCCCGCTCCGAGGCTCCCCGCTCCGAGGCTCCCCGCTCCGAGGCTCCCCGCTCCGAGGCTCCCCGCTCCGAGGCTCCCCGCTCCGAGGCCCCGCGTACCGAGGCTCCGCGGTCCGAGGCCGCGCCGCAGGGCCGCCCGGCGACCGCCGACGAGGGTCCCGGGACGAGCGACGAGAGCCGCGGGACGAACGAGGCCACGATGGCCGCAGTAGCGGCCGCAGCGGCCCTGCTGTCTGGCCCTCCCGCCGAGGCCACCGAACCCGAATCGCCCGCCGGCGCGGGCGGTCGTGAGCCGCCCGGCGGCCCGGGCGTCCCCGGACCGCCGGCCGGCCCAGGCGAGCGCTCCTCCTCCGCTGAGCCGTCGTCCGCCGAGCGAGCCCGGGACGAGCCGGTCCCGGCCCAGCCATCCTCGGCGCCAGACGCAACCGCCGCCGCGACCGCGCCGGCTGCCGCCGCGACCGGGCCGGCTGCCGCCGCGACCGGGCCGGCTGCCGGCGCGGCTGCGCCTCCTAGCGGTGCACCAGGCCGGCGGGGCCCCGGCACCGAGGTCACTATCGTCCCTGGCATCACCAGGTACCACCGCGGCGAGTGCATCCTGATCCGCTTCCTGAGCCAGGAGGATCTGGAGACCATGACCCTGGCCGCGGCCGAGGAGGCGGGCTGCGTGCCCTGCAAGGCCTGCCGTCCCGAACAGGTACTGGCCGACGACTAGTCCAGCCCGGGCCGCCTCCTTCATGATCTCGGTAGCTAACGTCGGCTATTTACGTCTTACCTACCGAGATCATGGACGGCGGCGAGCACGCGGCGCCGAGGCCACCCCGACGAGGGCCGCCAACCATGATCTGGGTACCTGAGGTGGTGCATGTGTGCCCCAGGTACCCAGATCATGAAGCCGGGACGCGGCGGAGCCAGGAGTACCCAGATCATGAAGCCGGGACGCGGTGGAGCCAGGAGTACCCAGATCATGAAGCCGGGATCCGGCGGAGCCAGAACACCAGCCCCAGGTCGGGGTCGACGTGCTCTTGCGCGCCTGGTTCCGCGCGCTCGCCCGGGCCGGCACCGTAGTCGACGGCCAGGACCTCGGCGCTGATCATCGGCCCGTGCTCGGTCAGCGCGGCGGCGAGTTCGGGATCCGCGGTGCTCCAGCGCAGCGAGATCCGGTCGCTGACGTCCAGGCCGTCACCCTTCCGCGCGTCCTGCACCAGCCGGACCACCTCGCGGGCGAGACCCTCGCGGCGCAGCTCGGGCGTGATCGCGATCTCGAGCGCGACGGTCTCGCCGCCGCCGGACGCCACGGCCCAGCCGGATCGCGGTACCTGGGTCACGATCACGTCGTCGGGCCCGAGGCTGACCTGCGCCCCGTCCGCCATTACCGACGCCTTGCCGCCGGACCGCAGCTCGGCGGCCAGCGCGGCCGGGTCCGCGGCCTCGATCGCCTGGGCCACCGCCGGGGTCCCCTTGCCGAAGCGGCCGCCGAGCGCCCGGTAGTTCGGCTTCACCGTGTAGTCGACCAGGCCCTCGGGCACGGCGGCGAGCGTGTCCAGCTCGTGCACGTTGAGCTCGTCGGCGACCTGCGCGCGCAGGTCAGCGGGCAGGTCGCCGAACCCGGCCGCGCCGATCAGCGCGCGGGCCAGCGGCTGGCGGACCCGGACCACGGCCGCCGCGCGGGCCGAGCGGCCGAGCTCAACCAGGCGCCGGGCCAGCGCCATCTGCCCGGAAAGGCGCTCGTCGATCAGGCTGGCGTCGGCCATCGGCCAGGCCGCCAGGTGCACCGACTCGGGGGCGTCCTCCCCGCGCAGCACACCCCAGACGTAGTCGGTCAGGAACGGCGTCACCGGGGCCATGAGCCTGGTCAGCGTCTCCAGGCACTCATGCAGGGTGGCGAACGCCGCCGCGCCGCCCGCAGTGCCCGGGCCCTCCCAGAAGCGGCGCCTCGACCGGCGCACGTACCAGTTGGACAGGTCGTCGATGAACGCGGCGATCCGGCGCCCGGCCAGGGCGGAATCGAAGTCCTCCAGCGCGATCGTGACGTCGCGGACCAGCGTGTGCAGCTCGCTCAGCAGCCACCGGTCGAGCACCGGCCGGTCGGCGGCGGCCGGGGCGCCGGCCAGCCGGCCGGCGTTCCAGGCTGGCCCGCCCGCGCTCGCCGCGGCGTTGGCGTAGAGCACGAGGAAGGACACCGTGTTCCAGTAGGTGAGCAGGATCTTGCGGACGATCTCCTCGAGCGTGGCGTGCCCGACCCGGCGGGTGGCCCAGGGCGAGCCGGACGCCGCGAAGAACCAGCGCAGCGCGTCCGCGCCGTGCGCGTCCATCAGCGGGATCGGCTCCAGGACGTTGCCGAGGTGCTTGCTCATCTTGCGGCCCTGCTCGTCGATCACCAGGCCGAGGCAGACCACGCTCTCGTAGGACGACCGGCCGAACACCAGCGTGCTGACGGCCATGAGCGAGTAGAACCAGCCGCGGGTCTGGTCGATGGCCTCGCAGATGAACTGCGCCGGGAAGGAGCGTTCGAACGCGTCCTCGTTGCGCAGCGGCGCCCCGTGCCGCGCGAACGGCATCGACCCCGAGTCGTACCAGGCGTCGATCACCTCGGGCACCCGGCGCGCCTGGCTGCCGCACTGGCGGCAGGTGATCATCACCTCGTCCACGTACGGCCGGTGCGGGTCGAGCCCGGTCAGGTCGCGGCCCGCCAGCTCGGACAGCTCGGCCAGCGACCCCACGCAGGTCACGTGCTGCTGCAGGCACACCCACAGCGGCAGCGGCGTGCCCCAGTACCTGGTCCGGGACAAGGCCCAGTCCACGTTGTTGCGCAGCCACTCCCCGTACCGGCCGTGCTTGATCGTCTCCGGGTGCCAGTTCGTCTTCTCGTTCTCGGCCAGCATCTCGTCCTTGACCGCGGTGGTGCGGATGAACCAGGACGGCAGCGCGTAGTAGATCAGCGGGGTATGGCATCGCCAGCAGTGCGGGTAGCTGTGCTCGTGCCGCTGCGATCGGAACAGCAGTCCCCGGTCGGCCAGGTCGCTCACCAGCGTCGGGTCGGCGTCCTTGAAGAACATCCCGCCGACCAGCGGCACGCTGTCCTCGAAGTGGCCGTCGCCGCG
The DNA here is from genome assembly GCA_963749145.1 of uncultured Actinomycetota bacterium. GTDB lineage: Bacteria > Actinomycetota > Actinomycetes > Streptosporangiales > Streptosporangiaceae > JASHPR01. The sequence goes on from CAVVLN010000002.1 coordinate 894,156, forward strand.
GATCGGGTTGACGACCGGCAGGCCGTGCGCCCGGCCGGTCTCCATGTCATCCGCGCCGAACGCGGGCGCCAGGTGCACCAGCCCGGTCCCGTCCTCGGTGGTCACGAAGGTCCCGGTCACCACCCGGTGCGCGCCGGGAATGTGCACCAGGTCGAACGGGGGCCGGTAGGTGGCCCCGGCCAGCTCGGTACCGGGGAGCCGGGCCACGATGTGCCAGCCCTCGCCGAGCACCCGGGCGAACAGCGACTCGGCCACCACCACGCGGTCGCCGTCACCGGACTTGCGGGCGACCGCGTAGGTCTCGTCGGGGTGGACCGCGACCGCGGTGTTGGAGACCAGCGTCCACGGCGTGGTGGTCCAGACCAGCAGGTCAGCGCCGGACAGCTGCGCGTTCGCGCCCTCGGGCAGGGTGAGCAGCGGGAACCGGACGGTCACCGAGGGGTCGGACACGGTCCGGTAGACGTCCGGCTGGCCCATCTCGTGATCGGACAGCGGGGTCTCGCAGCGCGGGCAGTAGGGGCTGATCCGGTAGTCCCGGATCAGCAGCCCCTTATCGAAGACGGCCTTCAGCGACCACCAGACCGACTCGACGTAGTCCGCGTCCATGGTGCGGTAGGCGTGCTGCAGGTCGACCCAGTAGCCCATCCGCTCGGTGAGCGCCTCGAACGCGTCCACGTGCCGCAGCACCGACTCGCGGCATCGCGCGTTGAACTCGGCGATCCCGTAGGCCTCGATCTCCTTCTTGCCGGACACGCCAAGTTCCTGCTCGACCGCGACCTCGACCGGCAGGCCGTGGCAGTCCCACCCGCCCTGGCGCGGCACGTGAAAGCCCTGCATGGTCTTGAACCGGGGGAAGAGGTCCTTGAAGACGCGCGCCTCCACGTGGTGCACGCCCGGCATGCCGTTCGCCGTCGGCGGCCCCTCGTAGAACGTCCACGGCTCGCCCGCCGCGGTCCGCTCCAGCGACCGGTCAAAGACCCGGCCGTCGCGCCAGCGGCCCAGGATCTCCCGCTCGACCGCGGGCAGGTCGACGACCGCGGGCAGTTCGGGGAACGGCAGCTTCGCGGCGGGTGACACGGCGGGGGACGTCGCGGCCGGCGGCTCGGCGGCGAACTGGTCTTCTGGGCGCGGCATGGTGGGCGGCCTCTCACGGGTTGTCGCGCCGGCCGGGTCCCGGATCCGGGCCCGCCTGCGCGCCTCGCCGGAGGGACGAGGCTCGCCGGCGGCGGCCCCGCGGTACCACCCTCCTTGGCCGCGCCCGGCCGCCTGCTGGCCCGGGTACGCGACCCTCTCGGTTTCATGCTGCGGCCGGTTCTACTTGGCCCCGGCCTGCCGCGGCCGGCCTGGGTGCCGTTCTTCCGGCGGCTCCGGGGTGATCTGGTCCGCTGCGCGTATCCCCGGGCTCGCACCATCCCCGGTCGCTCCTGGCCGCGGCAGCGGCAGCTGTCCCCATCAGCGCCGTGCGCACGCCCAGGATAGCCGATGGCCGACCGGTCCGCTCCGGCCCGTTCGGCCGCTCGCCGATATCTCGCCGGCCGGTTCCCGGCGGGAATCTGCCCTGATACCGGCGGGCGTGTTTGCGGTGGTGCCCGGTCACCACTTATCCTCGCGTGACTGCCCGGTATCAAGATCATTACGTAGTGCACCGAGGGAGGCCGGAGATGACCGCTGCCGCGCATTCTGGCGCTGCCGCGCTTCCGGTGCGGGCGGGGGAGCGGCGATGGACCGAATCCGAGCTGACCAAGGTGCGTGACGAGCTGGCCGCGGAAGCGGCGGAGCTGCGCGCGGACATCGACCGGTCCGAGTCGGACATCGCATCGCGGCTCGGCGACGCGGTCGGTGATGCCGGGGACGACCAGGCCGACGTGGGCGCGAAGACCTACGAGCGCGAGCACGAGCTCGCGCTGACCCACAATGCCCGGGAGCTGCTGGTGCAGACCGAGCGGGCCCTGGAGCGGATCGACGACGGTACCTACGGCACCTGCGAGTCGTGCGGGGAGCCGATCGGCAAGGCGCGGCTGCAGGCGTTCCCCCGGGCGGTCCTGTGCGTGTCCTGCAAGCAGCGCGAGGAGCGCCGCTGACCGGCGGTGCGGCCGGGCCTGACCCGGACGAGCCCGGCGTGTCGCGCCCGGCGGCGCCGCGACGGGTGGCGCTGCTGGTCGGGATCGCCGTCGCGGTGCTGGCGGCGGACATCGTGTCGAAGGTCCTCGTGGTCGCGAACTGGTCGGACCGCAACTGCGCGGTCGGGAGAAACTCGCCCGCCGCGCCGGTCTGGCTGCTCGGCGGGTTCCTGAAGCTGTGCGAGTCGCGCAATCCCGGCGCCGCGTTCAGCATCGGAGGCCCGTCCGAGACCATCTTGTTCACCGCGATCGCCGTGGGCGTGATCACTTTCATCGTCCGCTCGGCCCGGCAGATCCGCAGCCTGGCCTGGGCGGTGGCCCTCGGCCTGCTGCTCGGCGGGGCGATGGGCAACCTGACCGACCGGATCTTCCGCTCACCCGGGCCCTTCCGGGGCTGGGTCGTGGACTGGATCGAACTGCCGCACTGGCCGGTGTTCAATCTGGCCGACTCGGCGATCGTCTGCGGCGGCGTGCTCATGGTCCTGCTCGCGATGCGCGGGCACCGGCTCGACGGCACCATCCAGCCGGCCGCGCCGCGGCCCTCCGCGCCGGATGCGGCGGACGCGGCGGCCCGCCAGCCGGGCGGCGAGGGCCGATGAGCTCGCCCGGCCAGCGCCGGGTGCCGGTTCCCGACGGCCTGGACGGCGAGCGCCTGGATTCCGCGCTCGCCCGGCTCTTCGGCCTGTCCCGGGCCCGGGCGGCCGAGCTGATCGGGAACGGCTCGGTGCTCGTCGGCGGGCGGCCCGCGGCCAAGTCCGACCGGGTGCCCGCCGGGGAGTGGCTGGACGTGACGCTGCCGCCGCCGGTGACGGCGCAGCCCCGCCCCGAGCCCGTGCCCGGCCTGGTGGTGGTGTACGAGGACGCGGACATCGTGGTCGTGGACAAGCCCCCGGGGGTCGCGGCGCATCCGACGCCCGGCTGGACCGGGCCGACCGTGCTGCAGGGCCTGCTGGCCGCCGGCCACACGATCGCGACCAGCGGCGCGGCCGAGCGGCAGGGGATCGTGCACCGGCTCGACGCCAGCACCTCGGGCCTGATGGTCCTGGCCAAGAGCGAGCGGGCCTACAGCGCCCTGAAGCGCGCGTTCCGGGAGCGTGATGTCGACAAGCTCTATCACGCCCTGGTGCAAGGCCATCCGGATCCGCTGCGGGGAACGGTGGACGCGCCGATCGGACGGCACCCCTCGGGCGACGGCCGGTTCGCCGTCGTCGCCGGCGGGCGCCCGTCGGTCACGCACTACGACACGCTCGAGGCGTTCCGGGCGGCGAGCCTGGCGGAGATCATCCTGGAGACCGGGCGCACCCACCAGATCCGGGTGCACATGGCCGCGATCAGGCACCCGTGCGTCGGCGACCGGCTCTACGGCGCCGACCCGGTGCTGGCCGCGCACCTTGGCCTGACCCGGCAGTGGCTGCACGCGGTCCGGCTCGGGTTCGCGCATCCCGCCGACGGCCACCGGGTCGAGTTCAGCAGCGACTACCCGGCTGATCTCGCGCACGCGCTCGACGTGCTGCGCGCCGAGTCATGACGATCTATTACGCTACGCCTCGTGCCTGAACTGGATCGCGAACAGGTGATCGGCCTGCTGGAGGCCGACGACCGGCTGCGGGTGTTCGTCCGCGACGGAATGATCGCCACGATTCCGGCGAGGATGGCCAGGCGCCGGATGCTGCTGGAGATCGTGGCCCAGGGGTTCGAGCCCGGGGTGCGATACCCGGAGCGCTCGGTGAGCTCATTCCTGGCCACGGTCCACGACGATCACGCCGCGCTGCGCCGGTACCTGGTCGACGAGGGTTTCCTGTCCCGGGACCATGGCGAATACTGGCGCAGCGCGGGGGCGGTCGACCTCGCCGCCACGTAGCCGGTGCCGCATGGCCGGGGCGCGGCGGAGTCAGCGCGCGACGGCGCGGGCTGCCAGGCCCGCCTGGCGCAGCTGGCCCAGAGTCCAGCCCCGGCCGGCCCGGTCCAGCGGGCGGGTGGCGGTGCTGAAGATCTCGGCGGCCCGCCGGTAGGACATCCGGGCCCGGCCGGTGACCGGGCAGACGTCGGCGGCGGCAGCGCTGGCCGGCGCCCGCCGGTCGGTCAGGAACACGGGGCCGCAGGTCCGGCCCGCGAGCAGCCAGCCGAGGACCTCGCTGGTGGCGTCACGCCAGCGGATCCAGCCGTCGCCGCGCCTCGGCGGCGCGCTGCGGCCGCGCAGGTCCACGCGCGCCGCGTCCAGGCCGAGGACGTCCTCGACGCGGGCGCCCGAGTCGTAGATGACCCGCCAGAACGCGTGCTCGCGCAGCGTGCTCCTGGCCCGGAAGAGCCGGGCGACCTGGGGGCCGGTCAGCGCGGGCACCGGGGCGGCCCGCCCGGCCAGGTGGCGCAGCCCGGCCGTGGCATCGGCGCTGATCCACCCCTGGTCCTGCCACCAGCCGACCGCGCTGCGCAGCGCGGACAGCTCGCGGTTCACCGTGCGCGGGTCGGTCGCGCTCGCGCGCTCGGCGAGCGCGCAGGCCAGCCGGGGCCCGGCTTCCGCGCGGTCCAGCAGCGCCAGCGGCACGACCGGCGGCACGGCCCCGCGGCGCGGCGCGCCGTGCGGCGGCGGCCGCCCGACCAGGGCCCAGGCCCAGCTGGTCAGCGAGATCCGGTAGACGCGGCGGGAGGCCGCGCCCAGTGACGCCTCGGCGAGATAGCGGTCGACCGCCACCGCGTACTCGACCGGCGTGGGTTCCGGCTCCGGTCCCGCGGCCGGTCCCGGCCGCGGGACGACCAGGGCCTGGGGTCGCGAGCGCACGGCGGACCTCCGTTCGTTTCCCGCGCGGCGGGCCGCTGCGCCTGTTTCACAGGCACACCTTCAGCATAACCGCACCGCCAGGCGCATTTACTGCGGCAGATATTCACCAGGAATGCAATTCCGGGGCGCGGCAAGCGAGCGTTAAAGCATGATCCGGATTGCATTCAAGGAATGTAATGTGGCACGGTAAAGTCATGCCGGAATGGCCAATGCCGCGAGCCAATTATCGCAGTAAATACGAGCCCGGCCATCCGGCCGCCGCCGGCCGCCTCGCCTTCCTCGGGCACGCGCTCGGGATGGCGCCGGGGGAATCCGGTTGACCGCCGGGCCGGCTCGCGGCGGCCGGCTCGCCGCGACGGTGGCGGCGCGGACGGCCGTGCTGCGCGGACGCAACTTCCGCCGGTTCTACATCGGGTACGTGACCTCGCTGCTCGGGACCGCGATGTCGGCGGTCGCGGTGGCGTTCGCGGTGCTGGACGACGGCGGCTCGCCCACCGACCTCGGCTACGTCATGGCCGCCCTGATCCTGCCCCAGGTGCTGCTCGTGCTGGGCGGCGGCGTGCTGGCCGACCGGACCGGCCGTCGCCCGGTGATGCTCACGGCGGACGCGGTGAGCTGCGCCGCCCAGGCGGCCCTGGCCGCCACGCTGCTGGCCGGCCGCCCGCCGGTCTGGGCCATCGCGGCGCTGGCCGCGGTCGTGGGCGCCGGCCAGGCGTTCTTTGCCCCGGCGCTGGACGGGCTCACGGTCGAGATCGCGCCGCGCGAGGAACTGGGCAGCGCGAACGCGCTGCGCGGCCTGGCGAGGTCGGCGACCGGTGTCGCCGGGCCGGCCGTGGCCGGGCTGCTGGTGGCCCTGGCCGGGCCCGCCGTGGTGATCGCGATCGACGCGGCCAGCTACGGGGTGAGCGCGGTGGCCCTCGCCCTGCTGCAGCTTCCGCCTGCGGCGGCCCGCCCGCCCGGCCGCCCGTCGTTGCTGCGGGAGGCGGCGGAGGGCTGGGGGGAGTTCAGGTCCCGGACCTGGCTGTGGGTGACGACCTTGCAGTTCGCCCTGTTCAACATGATCACATGGGCGCCGTACCTGCTGCTCGGGCCGGTGCTGGCCCGCGACTACCTGGGCGGGGCCCGCGCCTGGGGGGCGATCTGCGCCGCCCTGGGCGCCGGAGCGGTCCTCGGCGGCCTGGCCGCGCTCGGCCGCCGGCCGCGCCGCCCGCTGCTGGTGGCCACGCTGGGCACGTTCGGGTACCCGGTGCCCTGCCTGCTCCTGGCCCTGCGCGCCGGGACCGGCGGCGTGGCGGCGGGGGCGTTCGCGGCCGGGATCGGCAGCGCCCTGTTCAACACGTTCTGGATCACCACGCTGCAGCAGCAGGTGCCCGCCGGACGGCTGTCCCGGGCGAGTTCGTTCTCCACCCTGGGCGCGTTCGGTCCCGGCACCCTGGGGCTGGTCATCGCCGGGCCGGTCGCGGCGCTGGCCGGGGCGGGCCGCGTGCTCGCCGCGGGCGCGGCCTGGTCGGTGGCCGGCACGCTCCTGGTGCTCAGCCTGCCCTCGATCCGCGCGATCACCTGGCTTGATCACGGGCGCGGCGGAGTCAGCCCAGGGCGCGGCGGAAGCGGTCGCCGAGGCCGGTGAGACGCTCGGCCGGCTCGTTGGCGAACACGATCCGCAGGTAGCCGGCGCCGCTCGGGCCCCAGCCGTCCATCGGGGTGGCGGCCACCTGGCCCCGCTCGAACAGCCGCCGCGACGCCTCGCCCGGGCTCAGGCCGAGCGGGCCGGTGTCGATGAGCAGCGACCAGCCGCCGTCCGGCGGCACCAGCGGGTAGCCGGCCAGCTCGTCGAGGACGACCCGGCAGCGCCGCTGCCAGGTCCCGGTCGCGGCGGCCACGTCGGCGTCGGCGCCCGGGTCGGCCAGCGCCGCCGCCACCGCGGCCTGGGCGATCCCCACCTGGCAGACCACGTTGGTCAGCCCGACCAGCTTGATGTCGGCCAGAACCTCCGCCGGGCCCGTCACCCAGCCGGCCCGCCAGCCGATCAGGCGCAGTTCCTTCGACGCCGAGCCGACGGTGATGGTGCGCCCGGCCAGGCCCGGGTGCGCGGCCGGATGGCTCGGCGGGCGCCCGTCGAACCGGATCCGCTCCATGGCCGCGTCATAAATCAGCCAGGCCGGGTGCCGGTCGAGCGCGGCGGCGAGCGCGGACCAGTGCGAGTCGTCCAGGACCTGGCCGGTGGGCATGGACGGCCCCATCATCAGCACGGCGGCCGTGCCCGGGCCGACCGCGTCGGCCAGCCGCCCCGGGTCGAGCGTCCAGCCAGCCGCGGACGCGGCCAGGGGAACGAAGCGGGGCACGCCGCCCGCGAGCCGGACGCGGTTGACCAGGCCCGCGTAGACCGGGTCGGTCAGCACCACCTCCTGGTCGGGCTCCACGGTGGCCAGCAGCGTGTTGAGGATGCCGTTGAGGCCGCCCGCCACGCAGACGCACTCGGTGTCCGGGTCGTAGGGCCGGCCAGCCAGCCGGCCGACGTGGGCCGCGGCGGCCGCGCGCAGCGACCGGTGCCCGCCGAACGGCAGGTAGCTGTTGGCCGCGTCGTCGTCGATGGCCGCCCGGGTCACTTCCAGGGCCACCGCCGGCGGCCGCAGGTCGGTGTCCAGGTTCTCCAGGCGCAGGATGTCCGGGTCACCGGCCGCGTCGGCCGCGTCGCCCACCACGTCCACGCCGATGCCGGGGATATCCCGGAGCCGGGACACGCTCATGCCGCCCACCTCCTGCGCGCCGTAGCGTTATGACGGTTGCGTCGCAGCATTATGACGGTAGCGGCGGGCGGACTGAGGCGGCCGGGCCGGCCCGGCCGGGCCCGGAGGTGCCCGGAGTGTCGGCCCTGCGGTGTCGGCCGGTTCCGATAGGCTCGATAAGCCGGACCGGCGCGCGTACCAGGGTCGCCCCCCGCGGGCGCGGCGGTCACTTCCCCCGGCCTTTCATGTGCGCCCGGCCTGGGCGTTCGTGACGCATGCCCGAAGGAGGCGGTAGTTTCATGGCGGCAGCCTCGGCGGGCGGCAGGGGGGACGGGTCCTTCGCGCACCTGCACGTGCACACCGAGTACTCGATGCTGGACGGCGCCGCCCGGCTGAAGGACCTGTTCGCCGAGTGCGAGCGGGCCGGCATGACGGCGATGGCCATCACCGACCACGGCAACGTCTACGGTGCCTACGACTTCTGGACCAAGGCGCGGGCGGCCGGCGTCAAGCCGGTCATCGGCATCGAGGCCTACGTCGCGCCCGAGCACCGCGGCTTCAAGCAGCCGGTCCGCTGGGGCACCCCGGCGCAGAAAGACGACGACGTGTCCGGCGCGGGCGCCTACACGCACATGACGCTGCTGGCCGAGACGACCGAGGGCATGCACAACTTGTTCCGGCTGGCCTCGCTGGCCTCGCTGGAGGGCTATTTCCGCAAGCCGCGGATGGACCGCGAGCTGCTCGCCCAGTACGCGAAGGGGATCATCGCCACCACCGGCTGCCCCGGCGGCGAGGTGCAGACCCGGCTGCGGCTCGGCCAGCCCCGCCAGGCTCTGGAGGCGGCCGCGGCCTACCGCGACATCTTCGGGCCGGACAACTTGTTCATCGAGCTCATGGATCACGGGCTCGACGTCGAGCAGCGGGTGGCCGCCGGGCTGCGGCAGATCGCGGCCGAGCTGTCGCTGCCGTTCGTGGTCACCAACGACCTGCACTACGCGCGCCGGGACGACGCGACCGCGCACGAGGCGCTGCTGTGCGTGCAGACCGCGACGAACCTGGCCGACCCGAGCCGGTTCAAGTTCGAGGGCGACTCCTATTACGTGAAGAGCCCGCAGGAGATGCGCGCGGTGAGCACCGCGCCGGAGTGGCAGGCGGGCTGCGACAACACGCTGCTGATCGCCGAGCGGACGGACGTCGATTTCACCAAGTCGAACCTGATGCCGAAGTTCCCGCTGCCCGACGGGGAGACCGAGTCGAGCTGGTTCCGCAAGGAAGTCTGGCGGGGCATGGACCGCCGGTACCCGGGCGGGTACGACGAGGAGCGCCGGACCCAGGCGGAGTACGAGATCGGCGTCATCGAGACCATGGGGTTCTGCTCATACTTCCTGGTGGTCGCCGACTTCATCATGTGGGCCAAGAACAACGGGATCCGGGTCGGCCCGTGCCGCGGCTCGGCGGGCGGCTCGATCGTGTCATACGCGCTCGGCATTACCGACCTGGACCCGATCGCGCATGGCCTGGTCTTCGAGCGGTTCCTGAATCCCGAGCGCGTGTCCATGCCCGACGTCGACGTCGACTTCGACGAGCGCCGGCGCGGCGACGTCATCCGCTACGTCACCGAGAAGTACGGTGACGACCGCGTCGCCCAGATCATCACCTACGGGACGATCAAGGCCAAGGCGGCGGTCAAGGACGCGGCCCGGGTGCTCGGCTTCCCCTACGCGCTCGGTGACCGGATCACCAAGGCGTTCCCGCCGCCGATCCTGGGCAAGGAAATGCCGCTGACCGGGGTGTTCGAGCCGGACCACCCCCGCTACGGCGAGGCCGGCGAGATCCGCGCGCTGTATGACGCCGAGTCCGAGGTCAAGCAGGTGATCGATACCGCGCGCGGTCTCGAGGGGCTGATCCGCCAGCCCGGCGTGCATGCGGCGGGGGTCATCATGAGCAGCGAGCCGCTGCTCGACCACATCCCGGTATGGAAGCGCGAGGCCGACGGCGCGGTGATCACGCAGTTCGACTACCCCTCGTGCGAGGACATCGGCCTGCTGAAGATGGACTTCCTCGGGCTGCGCAACCTCACCGTGATCGACGATGCCATCCGCGGCATCCGGGAGAACCGCAGGATCGACATCGACCTGGAAACCCTCGGCCTGGACGACAAGCCGACCTACGAGTTGCTGGCCCGCGGCGATACGCTCGGTGTTTTTCAGCTCGACGGCAGCCCGATGCGGGCGCTGCTGCGCTCGATGCGGACGGACAAGTTCGGCGACATCTCGGCGGTGATCGCGCTGTACCGGCCGGGCCCGATGGCCAGCGCCCCGGTCTACGCCGACCGCAAGACCGGCCGCGCGCCGGTCACGCCGATCCACCCGGAGCTCGCCGAGCCCCTGGCGGACATCCTGGGCGAGAGCTACGGCCTGCTGGTCTACCAGGAGGACGTCATGTTCGCCGCGCAGCAGCTGGCCGGGTACTCGCCCGGCAAGGCCGACCTGCTGCGGCGGGCCATGGGAAAGAAGAAGAAGGAGATCCTCGACAAGGAGTACGAGCCGTTCGCGGCCGGCATGAAGGCCAACGGCTACTCCGACGGCGCCATCAAGACCATCTGGGACGTGATGGTGCCGTTCTCCGGCTATGCCTTCAACAAGGCGCACGCCGCAGGCTACGGGCTGATCTCCTACTGGACGGCCTACCTGAAGGCCAACTTCCCCGCCGAGTACATGGCGGGCCTGCTCACCTCGGTCGCGGGCGACAAGGACAAGTCGGCGCTGTACCTGAACGAGTGCCGCCGGATGGGGATCAAGGTGCTGCCGCCGGACGTGAACGCGTCGACGGCGATGTTCACCCCGGTCGGACCGGACATCAGGTTCGGCATGGCCGCGGTGCGCAACGTCGGCACCGCGGTGGTCGAGTCGATCGTCGCCACCCGCAAGTCCAAGGGCGCGTTCACCAGCTTCTCCGACTTCCTGCGCAAGGTGCCGGTGAACGTGTGCAACAAGCGCGTGATCGAGTCCCTGATCAAGGCGGGCGCGTTCGACTCGTTCGGCCACCCGCGCAAGGGCCTGGTGCTGATCCACGAGCAGGCCATCGACACCGTGATCGACGTCAAGCGGAACGAGGCGATCGGCCAGGACTCGCTGTTCGGTGAGGACACCGAGGTCGCCGCGGCGTTTGACGTGCCGGTGCCGGACGGCGAGTGGGAGAAGCCGACACTGCTCGCGTTCGAGCGCGAGATGCTCGGCCTGTACGTCTCCGATCACCCGCTACTGGGGCTGGAGCACGTGCTGGCCGCGGCCACCGACTGCTCCGTGGCCCAGCTCCTCGGTTCGGCCGAGCAGGATTCGCCGCGGTCCGCCCCCGGTGAGCGTGGCGACGGGCAGGTCGTCACGGTCGGCGGGATCCTGTCCGGGGTGGCGCGGAAGGTCACCAAGCAGGGCAGCCCGTGGGCCGCCGCCACCCTGGAGGACCTCGAGGGCGCGATCGAGGTGCTGTTCTTCCCCACCACCTACCAGGCCTGCATGTCGCTGATCATCGACGACGCGATCGTGCTGGTGAAGGGGCGGCTGGACCGGCGCGAGGAAGTGCCCAAGCTGGTCGCGATGGAGGTGAGCGTCCCCGAGCTGCCCGCGGACGGCCAGGGCCCTTTCGTGGTGTCGATCATGGAGGCGCGGTGCGTCCCGCCGGTCGTGGATCGGCTCCGGGAGGTGCTGCGGACCCACCCCGGGGCGACCGAGGTGCACCTGCGGCTGCTCAGCGGGGCCCGGACGACGGTGGTCCGGCTCGATGACAAGCTGCGGGTCAAGCCGTCGCCGTCGCTGCTGGCCGACCTGAAACAGCTGCTCGGCCCGGCCTGCGCGGGATAACGGCCTGCCGCCGGGTATATCGGTCCAGGTAAACTACCGTCTGGTGAGCCGGGAAGCCTGGTCGGCGGCGGATCTGATCGCGGGAAGGCTTGCCATGCAGTGCATCCGGAATCGCCCGGGAACGCCCCGGTGATCCGGCGGCTGTTGCGCGGCTCGGACTGGCGCCGTGACGTGCTGCGCACCAATCTGTGGCTGGTGCCCGCGGTCGAGGTGCTGGTGGCCGCCCTGCTGTTCGTCGGCACCTACGCGCTGGACCGGGCGTCCTACGACGGGGTGTTCCAGATACCCGGCTGGGCGATCAGCGGGTCGGCCGATGCCGCCCGGCAGATCCTGACCGCGGTCGCCGCGGCGATCATCACGGTCGTCGGCGTGGTGTTCTCGATCGTGATCGTGGCGCTGACGCTGACGTCCACCCAGTTCGGCCCGCGCATGCTGCGCAACTTCATCCGCGACCGCGGCACCCAGCTCACGCTGGGGACGTTCGTGGCCACGTTCGTCTACGCGGTGCTGACGCTCGGGTCGGTCGGCCAGGGCGACCACGGCGACTTCGTCCCGCACATCAGCATCACGGTGACGCTGGTGCTGATGGTCGCCGACCTGGCCGTGCTGATCTACTTCCTGCACCACATCGCCATACAGATCCAGCTGCCGCAGGTCATCGCGTCGATCGCGCGCGACCTGGCCTCGGCGATCGAACTGCAGGCGGGCGACCCGACGGTCGGCGCGGACGCCAGCTACGCGGCGCTGCTGATCGCCGACATGGACGGGCCGGGCGGGGACGTCGCCGCGCCGCGCAGCGGCTACCTGCAGTACATCCAGCACCGCACCCTGGTCCGGATCGCCACCGAGAAGGACGCGGTCATCCACGTGCGCTACCGCCCGGGTCACTTCCTGGTCCAGGGGCACTCGTACGCGACCGTGTGGCCGGCCAGTGCCGCGGACCAGGTAGCCCGCGAGCTGGCCCGGGCGCACGTCACCGGGCCGTACCGGACGCTGGCCCAGGACGTCTCCTTCGGCCTCGACCAGCTGGTCGAGATCGGCATCCGGGCCCTCTCCCCGGCGGTCAACGACACGTTCACGGCGCTGACCTGCATCGACTGGATCGGCGACAGCTTGTGCAAGGTGACCGGGCGGTGGCAGCCGACCCGGGTCTACCGGGACGCCGCGGGCACGGTCCGGCTGATCGCGACCCAGACCGACTACCAGCGGCTGGTGCAGCGCGCGTTCGAGAAGGTGCGCCAGGCCGGCCGCGGCATGCCCGCGGTGATGATCCGGCAGCTGGACGCGCTGGCGAAGATCATGGAACGGGCGGTCGCCCCGGACGACTGCGCGGTGCTGCTCGACCAGGCGGCGATGATCGAGCGGCTGAACGCGGACACCGTCGACGAGGCGTCCGACCGGGCCGACGTGCGCCGGGCCTACCAGCGGGTGCTCGACGTCCACGCCGGGCTGGAAGCGGCACCCGCGGCCCCGGCCGCCCCGGGCCCGCCCGCGGGCGGGGGCTCAGGCGTCGCGGCGCTGTAGCAGGTAGGCCGCGACGGCGAGCAGCACCGCCGTCCACAGGCAGAACACCCCGAAGCCCTCCCACGCGGAGAGCACGTCGCCCGACGCGGGGTGCGACTGGCCGACCAGCACGCCGGCCTGCTCGGGCAGGTAGCCGTTGACGTGGTTGCCCCAGCTGCCCGGCAGCAGGCCGGACAGGATCGGCAGCACGAACACGACGCCGATCGCGGTGGTGATGGCGCCCGCGGTATGCCGGATCAGCGCGCCGATCGCCAGCGAGAACAGGCCCAGCACGGTGAGGTAGAGCCCGGCGCCGACGACCGCCCGGGTGACGTTGTGATCGCTCAGCGACACCGGGACCCGGCTGTGCAGGATCGCGGAGCCGATGAGGAACGCGCCGAACGCGATGATCTCTCCCACCACGATCAGCAGCCCGGCGAACACCAGCGACTTGGCGGTCAGCATCTTCAGCCGCCTCGGCACCGCGAGCAGCGAGGCCCGGATGACCCCGGTCGAGTACTCGCTGCTGATGACCAGCACGCCGAGCACGCACAGCGTGAGCTGGCCCAGCCCCAGGCCCGAGCCCAGGATGAAGCCGACCGGGTCGACGATCACCCGCGCGTCCCGCGGCGCCGCCTTGGGCCCGTTCCAGTTGGCCACGGTCAGCCAGGTGAACAACGCGGTGAGGCCGAGGCTGACCACCACGAAAATGACCAGCGTCCAGACCGTGGAGCGCACCGAGCGGATCTTCGTCCACTCCGAGGCGAGCAGCCCGCCCCAGCCCTGGTGGTGCGGGACGGCCGGAGCGGATGGCACGCGGGCGGGTGCCGCCGGCGAGGTGGCGGTCATTGGGCGCTCCCCTGGGTCGCGTTCACCGGGTTCGGCTGGCCCGGCGGGTGCGGCTGGCCCGGCGGATTCGGCTGATCCGGGCCGTGCCGGCCGAACTCGAGGCTGCCGGCGGTCAGTTCCATGAAGGCCTCCTCGAGCGAGGCCATCGGGGTCAGCTCGTGCAGCACGATCGACGCGGACGCGGCGATCTCGCCGATCCGCGGCGCAGGCATGCCGGTGACCGTGAGCAGCCCGGCGCCGTTGCCCGGCCCGGACCGCCCGCCGTTGTCGTCCGCCTTGGCGGTGCCGCCGGCGGCGGTGATCAGCTCGGCCAGGCGGGCCGCCTCGGGCGTGCGCACCCGCACCGAGGTGTCGGTGCTGCGGGCGATCACGTCCTCGGTGGTGGACTGCGTGATGAGCTTGCCCCGGCCGATCACGATCAGGTAATCGGCGGTGACGGCCATTTCGTTCATCAGGTGGCTGGACACCAGGATCGTCCGCCCCTCGGTGGCCAGCTGCTTCATCAGGTTCCTGATCCACAGCACGCCCTCGGGGTCCAGCCCGTTCACCGGCTCGTCCAGCAGCAGCACCTGCGGGTCGCCCAGCATGGCCGCGGCGATGCCGAGCCGCTGGCTCATGCCGAGGGAGAAGCTGCCCGCGCGCTTGTTCGCCACCGCCTGCAGCCCGACCAGCCCGAGCACCTCGTCCACCCGGGATCGGGGCAGGCCCTGGGTCTGGGCCAGGAACAGCAGGTGGTTGCGGGCCGTCCGGCCGCTGTGCATCGACTTCGCCTCGAGCAGCGCGCCGACCGTGCACAGCGGGTCGGGCAGGTCACGGTACGGCTTGCCGTCGATCGTCGCCGTCCCGGAGTTCGGGTGGTCGAGGCCCAGGATGAGCCGCATCGTGGTGGACTTGCCGGCCCCGTTCGGCCCCAGGAACCCCGTCACCCGCCCCGGCTCGACGGCGAAGCTCAGATGATCGACCGCTACCTTGTCGCCAAACCGCTTGGTCAGATCGTTTACCTCGATCATGCAGCTGCTCTCTCGTCGCGAACCTGGTTGCTTGGCCGACTGCCGTGCCCCGGCCCAAATTAGCAAGGTTCCCCGAGAGGCCGGGACGTCCAGCCAACGTGTCGGCCCCCGGTTACATTCCCGCTGACATAATTCTCTCATATCCGGACAAGATCACAAACTCCGGGTAGGGGGGTCAGGCGCGCGGCGCGGTGAACGGCCGAGTGCCGGCGGGCCCGGTCCGCCTGGCCGGCGGACCTGGTCGGGGCGCGGCCCGGGCGGCCGGGCGCCGGCCCGGTCACGTACCCTGCTGCGGAGAATGGCCAGACCCGATCAGATCCCGCTCCCGCTCCCGGACGGCCCCGGCCGGCGGCCGCCCGGCGCCGGGGCGACCGGCGCGAGCCGGCGCCCGCTCGCGGTGCTCGCGGTCCTGGCCGCCCTCGCCGCGGTGATCGCGGGGACGGCCGTGCTGGGCGCGGCCGCCGGGCTGGTGTGGGCGAGCGTCGCGCCGCGCGCGCTGGTCGAGGTGATCGCCCCCGGCTCGGCCAACGTGGTGAACCCCGAGACCAGCGCGTTCATCGCCGCGGATGGCTGGTTCACGCTGCTGACGGTGGCCGGCGGCATCGTGTCCGGGCTGCTCGGCTACGCCCTGGCGGTCCGGCGGCACGGGGCGCTCGCGATGGCCGCCATCCTGGTCGGCGGCACGGCCGCGGCGCTGGTCGCCCGGTGGATCGGCCAGGACTCCGGGGCCGCCGCCTTCAACCACCGTCTCGCGGTGGCCCAGCCCGGCCTGCTGCTGCACGCCCCGCTGACGCTCGGCGGCCTGGGCCCGCTCGCGTTCTGGCCGCTCGCCGCCGGCCTGGTCGCCGGCGGCATCGAGGCGGTCATCCTGCTCCAGGCCCGGCGGGAGACGGCGCGCCTGCCCGGCGGCGGGCTCGCACCACCCCGTTGATCATCCGTGCGGTCAGCCGTCGGCGGCCATGGCGGCGCCGACGATACCGGCGTCGTTGTGCATCTTCGCGGGCACCACGGGCGCGCGCAGCCCGGTGAGCAGCGGCAGGAACTTGTCCGACTTCCGGCTGATCCCGCCGCCGATGATGATCAGCTTGGGCGACAGCAGCCTCTCCATGTGCTCCAGGTACTCATCCACCCGCCCGGCCCACTTGCCCCAGGACATGTCGTGCTCCTCCCGGACCAGCTCGGAGGCGCGCTTCTCCGCCTCCCGGCCGCGGATCTCGATGTGGCCGAACTCGGTGTTCGGCACCAGGATGCCGTCGATGAACAGCGCGCTGCCGATGCCGGTGCCCAGGGTGAGCATGAGTACTGTGCCCGGCTGGCCCGCGCCCGCGCCGAACCGCATCTCGGCCAGCCCGGCCGCGTCGGCGTCGTTGATCACGCTCATGGTCAGGCCGGTCGCCTTCCCGAACTCGGTGCGAGCGTCGGTGCCGATCCAGGACCGGTCGACGTTGGCCGCGGTCATGATCACGCCGTCTATCACCACGCCGGGAAACGTGATGCCCGCCGGGCCGTTCCAGCCGAAGCTCGTCACCAGCTGGCGCACCACGTCCATGACCGCCGCGGGCGCGGCCGGGCGCGGGGTATCGAGCTTGACCCGCTCGGCGAGCAGGGTTCCCGAGTCGAGGTCCACCGGCGCGCCTTTAATCCCCGTTCCGCCGATGTCGATGCCCAGGACGTGAGCCATGGCCGCCTCCCGTTAGGTTCCGCGCGGGCCGACTGCGGCCGCGAGCACAGCGTAGGCGGCCCGGCAAGCGCCCCGCCAGACGAGCCCGGCACGTCACGCTAGCCGGAGGACTGGGCCGGCGTGGCCAGCGCCGCCACCGCCGCCGGGCGGCGGTCCATCTGCCGCCACACCGGGAACACGAACGGTGCCAGCGTGGCCAGCGCGTATATGGCGCCGGCCGCCAGCAGCGCCGGAGGTACCCCGAACGCCGACACGGCCAGGCCGCCCGCCAGGCTGCCGAACGGGATGGCCGCCCAGGCCGACGCGCCGACCGCGCCGAGCACCCGGGCCTGCAAGTGGCGCGGCACCCGCTCATACTCCACCGCCCCGACGATCGGACTGATCCCGCCCACGCCGAGCCCGGCCACGAAGACCACCGCCAGCACCGGAGCGACGCTGCTGGCCAGGGCCAGCGCGACGAACCTGGGCGCGCCGCCGGCGAAGAACCCGGCCGCGTAGGTCAGCCGCCGCGGCAGCCTCGGGCCGAGCCAGGTCACGACCGCGTTGCCCGCGACCGCCCCGAGCCCCATGGCCCCGCCGAGCAGGCCGAGCGCGACCGAGCTGTGCGCGATCTCGTGCGCCCACACCGGCCACAGCACCGTGCCCCCGGCCTGGTCGACGAAGTTCGTGACCAGGATCATCGCGGCGAGCGCCAGCAGCAGCCGGTCGCCGCGCAGGTAGCGGAATCCCTCGGCGAGCGAGCGCAGGTAGGCGGTCTCGCCCGGCCGGGCGCGGTCCGGGGGCGGCTGGACCGCCTTCGGCACCAGCGCGGCGACCAGCAGCGCCGAGGCCGCGAACGTGCCGGCGTCGATCGCGAGCACGCTGACCGCCGAGCTGACCGCGACCAGCACCCCGGCCAGTGGCAGGCCGACCAGGGACGCGGCCCGGCTGACCCCGTCGAACAGGCCGGTCGTCCGCTCCAGCGGGGTCCCGGCGACCTCGCTGACGCCGGGGACCATGACGTTGCGGGCGCAGTCGCCCGCCCCCCGCGCGGCTCCGGCCCCCGCGACCAGGCCCGCGAGCGCCGGCAGCGAGAGCAGGCGGCCGGCCGAGAGCACCGGCACCAGCCCGATGAACACCGCGGCGATGGCGTCGGTGCCGACGCTGACCCGCCACGCGCCGAGCCGGTCGACCAGGGGGCCGCCGAAGGCCTGCACGCCCACGTACGGCGCCATCTCGGCGCACGCCACCAGGCCGGTCAGCGTCGCGCTGCCGGTGCCGGTGAGCACCAGCCACGGCAGCGCGAGGAACGACATCCGGATGCCGAGGGGCCGAGTTTCGCGGTCCGGCGGAGGCGGGTCCTGGCGGCCCGGCGGAGGTCGGGTCCGTGGCGGCCGCGGACAGAGAAGGACCGGCCGGCCGGGCTGTTCACCGCCGCGTCATCGCGGCACGATTAACTGGGCCGAGAGGCGGCCGAGAGACTGGGCCGAGGGGTCGGGTGACTGGGCCGCGGGGCGGTCGAGCGGCGGAAGGGCGCCAGGGGTGGAACGTGTGGTGGTGGTCGGCGGCGGAGTGCTGGGCACGATGCACGCGGTGGCGGCGCGCCGGCGCGGGCATGACGTGCTGCAGATCGAGCGGGAGCCCGAGCCGCGCGGCGCGAGCGTCCGCAACTTCGGGCTGATCTGGGTCAGCGGCCGCGCTCCCGGGCCCGAGCTGAGCCTGGCCCTGCGCGCCCGGGCGGGCTGGGAGGAACTGGCCGCCGAGGTCCCGGGCACCGGCTTCCGGCCCAACGGGTCGCTCACGGTGGCCGCGAACGACGCCGAGTTGCGGCTGCTCAAGGAGGCGGCCGCGCGGCCGGACGCCGCCGTCCGCGGCTACGAGCTCATCGACGCCGCCGCGGTCCGGGAGGTCAACCCGGCCCTGCGCGGCGAATTCGCCGGCGCGCTGCGCTGCCGCCGGGACGCCGCGGTCGAGCCGCGCCGGGTGCTGCCCGCGATCCGCGAGCACCTGCTGGCCGGCCGTGACCGCAGCGCCGGGTACCGGTGGCGGCCCGGCCGGGAGGCGGCCGAGGTCGCGCCGCACGCGGTGCGCGACCACACGGGCGAGTGGCACCGCGGCGACCTGGTGGTGGTCTGCCCCGGCGCCGGGCACACCGGCGTCGCGGGCCCGCACCTGGCCGGCTACCCGCAGCCGCCGGTCCGCCGGGTCCGGCTGCAGATGATGCAGACGCGACCGTTCGACGGCCGGCTCACCACCTCAGTGGCCGACGGCGACTCGCTGCGCTACTACCCGGCCTTCGACCTGCCCGGCCGCCTGGGGCTGCCACCGCAGGCGCCGGCCGCCGCCGCGACCGCGGCGCAGCTGCTGCTCGTGCAGCGGCTGGACGGCAGCCTCACGATCGGCGACACGCACTCCTACGCCGAGCCGTTCGCGTTCGACGTGCACGAGGACGCCTACGACCACCTGCGGGGCCAGGCCGAGAAGCTGCTCGGCGCGCCGCTGCCCCCGACCGAGCGGCGCTGGGCGGGCGTCTACAGCCAGGTGACCGGCCCGGAGCTCTATCACCGATCGCAGATCGCGCCGGGCGTCATCCTGGTCACCGGGCCGGGCGGCCGCGGCATGACCTGCGCGCCCGCTATCGCCGAGGAGACCTTCCTGTGACCACTAGGCCCGAGCCCACGCGCATCACCATCGCCTGCCTGGACATGGCCGGCACCACCGTCGCCGACGACGGCAGCGTGATCGCCGCGTTCTCCGCCGCGGTCGAGGAGTTCGGCCTGCCCCCGGGCACGGCCGGCTACGACGAGGCGCTGGCCTACGTCCGCGCGACCATGGGCCAGTCCAAGATCGAGGTATTCCGGCGGATCCTCGGCGCCGAGTCCACCGCGCAGCAGGCGAACGCGGCCTTCGAGGACCACTACGCCCAGTCGGTCCGGGCCGGGGCCGTCGCCCCGCTGCCGGGCGCGGAGGCGACCTTCGCGGCGCTGCGGGCGGCCGGGATCAAGGTCTGCCTGGCCACCGGGTTCTCCCCGGCGACCAGACAGACGCTGCTGGACGCGCTGGGCTGGCGGCCGCTGATCGACCTCGCGCTCTCGCCCGCCGACGCCGGCCGCGGCCGCCCCTGGCCCGACATCCCGCTGACCGCGCTGCTGCGGCTGGGCGGGGGAGCGGTGAGCGAGCTGGCCGTGGCCGGCGACACCGCGAACGACGTGGAGTCCGGGCTGCGGGCCGGGGCCGGGCTGGTGGCCGGGGTGCTGACCGGGTCGGCCAGCCGCGAGGACCTGGAGCGGGCGCACGCGCCGGTGATCCTCGAGGCGATCGCCGGGCTGCTGCCGCTGGCCGGCGTGGCGGCCTGATCGCCGCCCGGCACCTCAGGTCCGGCGGCGGCCGAGCCGCCAGAAGCAGAACCCGGCCAGGGCGAGCGCGAGGGCCAGGAAGATCCCGGTCTCGATCCACTGGAGGGGCCAGTAGCGGCTGGCGGGCTCGTAGGTGATGGCCTCCCGGAAGCCGCGGCTTTCCATGCAGGTCGACGGGGAGGAGGGCTTGAGGCCCGAGAACGCCGCCTGGCAGGGGGCGGGGAGATTGCTGACCGGCTGGCCCGCCGCGTTGATGGCTCCGCTGGAGAGGATCCAGGCGGCGGGCCGGCCGGGGACGACGGTGGCGGTCAGGTTGCCGAAGTCCAGCTGGGCCGAGTCGATCGTGGCGATCGTCCGGTCGGGCGGGATGAGGTGCGGGCGGACCCACAGCGGCATGGCGAGCTGGGCGGCGGCGAAGATGGCCAGGGTGACGGCCATGGCGGGCACGGTACGGCGGATGAGGACGCCGGCTGCGGTGGCGAGGGCGAAGGCGAACGCCGCGTAGCCGAGCGGGGTGATGCCGTGGGTGGCGAAGGCCAGCGAGCTGAACCGGCCCCCGGCGAAGGGGTTCGCGAGCAAGCCGGCCGTGCTGAGACCGATGGCCTTGTCGATGGGATCGGCCCACCAGGCGTACATGAGGCTGAGCGCCTCGGTGACGGCCATGGCGGCCAGGCCGATCAGCGTGAGCTTGACCACCAGCCACCGGGTGCGGGTGACGCTCTGGTTCCAGGCCAGCTGGTAGGTCCCGGTCTCGAACTCGCGGGCGATCAGCGGGGCGCCCCAGAAGATGCCGATGATCGCGGGCGCGACGAGAATGAGCGCGAGGCCAAGTAGGTACACGATCGGGTAGGGGCTGGTGACGGCCAGCCGGCTGAGGAATGCGTGGACCGCGGTCGGGCAGCTGCCGCCGTGGCAGCCGGGGATCGTGCTGGCGGCGTACAGGCTGGCCAGGCGCGGCCCGGTGGCCGCCAGCAGGATGGCGAACGCGGCCAGCGCCGCGGCCGCGGTGACGGCCTGGGCGCGGAACTGGAGCCAGCTGAGCCTGATCATCACACCAGTCCTAGCTGCGGCCTGCGGGCCGGCATCTCGGTCGCCGGGTTCATGTAGGCGAGGACCAGGTCCTCCAGGCTGACCGGCAGCACCGTCCAGGTCGGGTCGTGGACCGGCTCGCCGGTGCGGACCAGCAGGACGCTCTGCTTGTCGGTCTGGCTTTCCTCGATGACTTCCAGCTCCGCGGGGAGGGTGGCCGGGTCGCGGCGCGGCCCGGACAGCCGGCGGTGCGCGGCCAGCAGCGCGCTGACCTCGCCGGCGATGCGGACCCGGGAGGCGACGAGCACGACGAGGTAGTCGCAGACCCGCTCCAGGTCGGCGACCAGATGGGAGGACAGCACGACGCTGGTGCCGTGTTCGGCGACCGCCTCCATCAGGACGCGGAGGAACTCCCGCCGGGCCAGCGGGTCCAGGCTGGCGACCGGCTCGTCGAGCAGGAGGAGCTCGGGCCGCTTGGCCAGCGCCAGGGTGAGGGAGAGCTGGGCCCGCTGACCGCCGGAGAGAGTCCCGGCCCGCTGCCGCGGATCCAGGTCAAGCTCCGCGATCCGCCGCTCGGCCAGCTTCTCGTCCCAGCCGGGGTTGAGCCAGGCACCGAGGTGGAGGTGATCGGCGACCCGCATCCTGGCGTAGACGGGGTTGTTCTGGGCGACGAAACCGACCCGTCCGAGCTGGCCGGTGCTGCTGGCGGGCGGCGCGCCGAGGACGCTGATGGTGCCCGATGTCGGTGCCAGTAGCCCGGTGGCCAGGTGCAGCAAGGTGGTCTTGCCCGCGCCGTTGGGGCCGACGAGCCCGACGACGTGGCCTTCGGGGATGGCCAGCGTGCAGTCGCGCAGCGCCCAGGTCCGCCGGTACTGCTTGCCGAGCCCCCTGGTCTCGATGGCGGCGGTCATCATGCCGCCCCTTCGGCGAAGCAGGCGCGGAACGCGGTGCGGTAGATCGCCTCGATGTCATCGGGATCCAGGCCTGCCGACCGGGCCGAGCGCAGCCAGTCGGTCATCGCGGTCAGGAACCGGGCCTGCGTGGCCGGGTCGGTGCCGGACGGCGAGCGGGTGACGAACGTGCCGAGTCCCGGGCGGGCGCGCACCAGCCCTTCCCGTTCCAGCTCGCGGTAGGCCTTGTGCACGGTGTTCGGGTTGATCACCAGCTTGGCGACCACTTGCTGCGCGGTCGGCAGCTGGTCGCCCGGCTCGAGCATCCCCATCCGCAGGGCCTGGTGAACCTGCTGCACGAGCTGCACGTAGGTGGCGACGCCCGACGTCTCGTCGAGCTGGAACTCGATCACGAATCTCTCATTCCACTAAGCCCTTAGTGGAATGAGAGTAGCGCGTTATTCATGGCCGCGCAAGAGACGAATCAGGCCCCGGGTCCCGAGCGGGCCAGCAGCGCCGTGGCGGCCGCCGCCCGCCCGCCGGGCCTGCCGCCCGCCGGGACCGGCGCCGCCGCCCGCCCGCCGGGTCTGCCGCCCGCCGGGACCGGCGCCGCCGCCCGCCCCCGTGACCCGGACTTGCCGTGCCGCGACCGGTCAGGCAAGGTGAGTGCTCGGCGGTTCACCG
Source organism: uncultured Actinomycetota bacterium (assembly GCA_963749145.1). GTDB lineage: Bacteria > Actinomycetota > Actinomycetes > Streptosporangiales > Streptosporangiaceae > JASHPR01. The sequence goes on from CAVVLN010000002.1 coordinate 916,622, forward strand.
CGCCTGCGCGGCGAAAACTCGCCGGGAGCCCGCCGGCGCCCGGCACAGCCTCGCAGAGGACTCTCATGACGACCCACCCTGACGCGCCTGGCCGCCCGGCCGGCATCCGCGATGTCGCCAAGGCCGCCGGCGTCTCGGTCGCGACGGCGAGCCTGGCCATCAACGGGCAGCCCGGGGTGGCGGAGGAAACCAGGCGGCGCATCGTGGCCGCGGCCGAGCAGCTCGGCTACCACGCCAACCCCCAGGCGCAGGCGCTGCGGCGGGGACGCACCACCACCTACGGCTTCGTGGTGCGCAACTTCGCCAACCCGTTCTTCCTGGAGGTGCTGAGCGGGGCCCAGCAGGTCGCCGCGGACGCCGGGGTGACCCTGGTGGTCCTGGACTGCCGCTACTCATTGCAGCGCGAGCGCCAGAACGTGCAGGAACTGGCGGCGCAGCGGGTGGCGGGCCTGGCCATCGCGCCGGTCGGGGTCGGCGAGTCGATCCGCCTCTGGCAGGACCTGCGCCCGGGCGCGCCGGTGGTCGCGCTGAACGCCTCGGCCGACGGCCTGGGCGGCATCTGCCGGGTCTACCCGGACAACGAGGCCGCGGTCCGGCTGCCCGCGCGCCGGCTGGCCGAGCTCGGCCACACCTCGGTCGCGTTCCTGTCGGCGCCGCGCCCGCTCATGGCCGACCCGGACCGGCTGCGCCATTTCCGGCGGCACGCCCGGGAGCTCGGCCTGCGGCCCCGGGTCATGTACTCGCCGCTCACGATCGCCGACGTGCAGCAGGCCGCGCGGGCCGTGCTGTCCGGCCCGGACGCGCCGACTGCGATCATCACGAACTCCGACTACACCGCGCACGCGGTGTACAAGGCCGCGCGGGAGCTGTTCCTGCCGGTCGGCCGGGGCGTCTCGGTCATCGGGCACGACGACCTGCCCACGTCGGAACTGCTCGACCCGCCGCTGGCGACCATCCGGATGGACCAGCGGGCGATGGGCCGTGCGCTGATGCTGCGGCTGCTGGAACCCGGCCAGGACGGCGATTACGTCGCGGACGTGGAACTGGTCGAGCGGGCCTCGCTGCAGCCGCCGAAAGCCTAGCGTCGGGCGCCGTTTACCCCGCTGTCACCTGGCCGGATAGCCGCATTACGGTCGGCTGCGTCAACTCGGTAACGTTCCTTGACACTCGCGCGCTAGCTGGGCGAGCATACCGATGCTAAACGTTTTAGGCATTTCGGGGCCTATGCCGTTTGCCGGGGAGGGTCCGATCACTTCGCCGTTTGCTGGGGAGGGTCCGCTCACTTCCTGACATGACTGTGGCACGCGGTCTCCTGGGCGCCGCGGCCACGACTTGGGGAAGTTGACAGGAGGCATTCGCGTGAGATCGTCACATCGGTTTGCGCTCGCGGGGCTGGCGGCGCTGGGGCTGCTGGCCGCGGGCTGCTCGTCGTCGGGCTCGTCGTCGCCGAGTTCGAGCAGCGCTACCAACTGGGCCACGGTCACCTCGGCTTCCGCCGGCGGCGGCATGGCCAAGCTGGTCGCCGCGGCCCAGAAGGAGGGCACGCTGAACGTGATCGCGCTGCCGCCCACCTGGGCGAACTACGGCACGATCATCAGCACCTTCGAGAAGAAGTACGGCATCAAGGTCAACTCCGCCAACCCCGACGGCAGCAGCCAGGACGAGGTGAACGCGGTCAAGCAGGAGAACGGCACCGCGGCGGCGCCGGACGTCCTGGATATCGGCATGGCGGTCGCGCTGGTGAACACCAACCTGTTCGCCCCGTACGAGGTCAGCACCTGGTCGGACATCCCGGCCGCGCAGAAGGCGGCGAACGGCCTGTGGGTGCAGGACTACGGCGGCTACATGTCCGTCGGCTACTCGAGCAAGTTCGGCACGATCACCTCGCTGAGCCAGCTGCTCGGCCCGAAGTTCAAGGGCGCGGTCGCGCTGAACGGGAACCCGACCGAGGCCAACGCCGCGCTGAACGGCGTGATGATGGCCAGCCTGGCCAACGGGGGGAGCGCCAGCAGCATCGCCAAGGGCGTGTCCTTCTTCTCCGAGCTCAAGGCGAAGGGCAACTTCTCCTCGGTGCAGGCCACCGGGGCCACGATCAAGGCGGGCACCACCCCGGTCGTGTTCAACTGGGACTACCTGAACCTGCCTAGCTACGTGGGCGTCTCGAACTGGAAGGTGTTCATCCCCTCGGACGCGGTCCTCGGCGGCTACTACGCCCAGACCATCAACAAGAACGCGCCGCACCCGGCCGCCGCGCGGCTGTGGGAGGAGTTCCTGTACTCGCAGGCCGCGGCCGGCGGGCAGAACCTCTGGCTCGAGGGCGGCGCCCGGCCCGTCGAGCAGCAGGCGATGACCTCCAACAACACCATCAACACCGGCGCGGCCGCCAAGCTGCCGCCGGTGAGCGGCACGCCGGTGTTCCTGAGCCAGTCCCAGGCCACCGACGCCGCGAACTACCTGGACGCGAACTGGGCTAAGGCCGTGAGCTAGCGAGGGATCGTGGCCGCTACCGCGACAGCGCCGCCGGCGCCCGGCCCGTCAGGGCCGGGCGCCGGCTTCGGCTTCCCGCCTGGGTCGGCATCACGCCGTTCCTCGCCTACGTCGGGATCTTCCTGCTGCTGCCGACCGGGATCGTGGTCGTCGGCGCGTTCCGGAACCCGAGCGGCGCGCTGAACCTGTCCAGCCTCAAGGTGCTGTTCGAGTCCACCGACCGCGGCTACTTCACCAACTCGCTCGAGCTGTGCCTGATCTCCTCGGCGCTCGGGGCCGTGCTCGGCGCGATCCTGGCGTACACGATCGCCACGGGCAACCCCGATGGCACGGTGCGCCGGCTCTACATCGCGGTCTCGGGCGTGCTGGCCCAGTTCGGCGGGGTCACCCTGGCGTTCGCGTTCGTGGTGACGATCGGGCCCGTCGGCCTGCTGTTTCACGCCAGCTGGTTTTATGCCTTCCCCTGGGGCATCGCGGTCATCTACACGTACTTCCAGGTCCCGCTGATGGTGCTGGTCTTCCTGCCCGCCATCGACGGGCTGAAGGTGCAGTGGCGGGAGGCCTCGGAGAGCCTGGGGTCCTCGGCGTGGCAGTACTGGCGGTACGTGGGCGGCCCGCTGCTCGCGCCCGCCTTCGCCGGCGCGGCCCTGCTGCTGTTCGCCAACGCGCTGTCGGCCTTCGCGACGATCGTGGCCTGGGAGAACCAGATTGCCTACATCGTGCCGCAGCAGATCTACCTCGCCATCAACAGCGAGGTCGGCCTGAGCAACGTGAACGAGGCCGATGTCCTGGCCCTGGGGATGATCATCTTGGTGGCCATCATCATGACCGGCTATGCCCTCCTGCAGCGCCGGGCGGCACGATGGCTGCGGTAACCTCCGTCGGCGAGCCGCCGCTGGCCGCGCCGGCCCGGCGCCCGCGCGGCATGCAGGCCGGGCGGCGCCGGCGGCTGAACGCGTTCCGGTACGTGGTGTTCACGTTCTTCACGCTGTTCTTCCTGCTGCCGCTGCTGGCCCTGCTCCGGTTCTCGCTGGAGGGCAGCACCCTCGGCACCTGGTCGATCGCCGCCTGGAAGGAGATCGCCTCCTACCCGGGCCCGCCGCCCCTGCTCAGCGCGGTCGAGATCACCCTGGAGCTGGGCGTGCTGACCAGCGTGACCACGCTGGTGCTGCTGGTCCCGACCATGATCTGGATCCGGCTGCGGGTGCAGTGGATCAGCCGGGCCTTCGAGTTCCTCTGCCTGCTGCCGCTCACGATCCCGGCGATCGTGCTGGTGGTCGGGCTCGCCCCGGTCTACAACAGGATCAGGCACTACGAGCTGTCCGCGCTGATGCTGTTCTGGGCCTACGTGATCCTCGCGCTGCCGTACGCGTACCGGGCGCTGGCGGCCGGGCTGAACGCGATCGACGTCAAGACCCTGTCCGAGGCCGCCCGCAGCCTGGGCGCGCGCTGGTTCACCGTGATGTTCCGGGTGATCGCGCCGAACATGTGGCAGGCGATCCTGAACGCGCTGCTGCTGTCCGCGGCCCTGGCCCTGGGCGAGTTCACGATCGCCTACACCCTGCTGTACGTCAACCTGCAGGTCGAGATGTACTCGATCAGCCGGAACACGCCGAACGCCTCGGTGATCTTCTCCACCGCACTGGCCGCGCTGATCTTCGCCTTCCTGCTGCTGTTGATCGTTTCCTACGCGGGCCGCCGCCGGCGGCGCGGGATGAGGTAGCGCACGTGACGTCGCCACAGACCAGCACGCAGAACGCCGCCACCCGGGGCGCGGTCGAGGTGCGGATGGAGGGGCTGAGCCGCCGGTACGGCCCGGTCGTCGCGCTGGACGGGCTGGACCTGACCGTGCAGGCCGGCGAGCTCGTCACGCTGCTCGGCCCGTCGGGCTGCGGCAAGACCACCACTCTGCGGCTGCTGGCCGGGCTCGAGGACGCCGACGCCGGCCAGATCACCGTGGGCGGTGCCGACGTCACCCGGCTGCCGGCCAGCAAGCGGGACATGGGCATGGTGTTCCAGGCCTACTCGCTGTTCCCGCACATGACCGTGAAGCAGAACGTGTCGTTCGGGCTGCGGCTGCGCCGGATCGGCTCGGCGCAGCGGGACCGGCGGGCGATGGAGATGCTGGAGCTCGTGGGCCTGGTGACGCAGGCGGACCGGTACCCGCACCAGATCTCCGGGGGCCAGCAGCAGCGGGTCGCGCTGGCCCGGGCCCTGGCCATCGAACCGCAGGTACTGCTGCTCGACGAGCCGCTCTCGGCCCTGGACGCCAAGGTCCGGGCCCAGCTGCGGGACCAGATCCGCCGGATCCAGCTCGAGGTGGGCATCACCACGCTGTTCGTCACCCACGACCAGGAGGAGGCGCTCGCGATCTCGGACCGGGTCGGCGTGATGCAAGAGGGCCGCATCGAGCAGCTCGCGCCGCCGACCGAGGTCTACTCGCGCCCGGCCACCCCGTTCGTGGCCGAGTTCGTCGGCCTCAGCAACCGGCTGCCCGGCACGGTCAGCGGGTCGACGGTGACCGTGCGCGGCCGTGATCTGCCGCTGGTGGACGCCTCCACCCCGGCCGGCCCGGTCACGGCCCTGGTCCGGCCGGAGGCGGTCACGCTGGCCTCGGACAGCTCGGGCGACGGCGGGCCGCTGACCGGCACCGTGATCGCGTCGACCTTCCTCGGCGCGACCAGCCGGGTCACCGTCGACCTGGGCGACGTCACGATCCTGGCCCAGCTCAGCACGGCCGACGCCGCGGGGCTCCCGGCGGGCAGCCGGGTCTCGCTGACGATCCGCCCGGATCCGGTGCTGGTGTCCGCCGCCGACGCGCCCGCGGAGAGCGAGGCGTGACCGTCCGGCGCCCGCCGCTCACCACCCACCGCCGCCTGGCGGCGGGCGCGGTGCTGCGCCACGGCGCCAGTGCCCCCTACCGGGCCGTCGAGATCATCGCGGGCGAGCCGCACCTGGTCCGCGACGACCTGGGCGGGCCCGGCCCGCTGGCCCGGCCCGAGGCCGGGCGGCTGCTGCTGCACCTGATCCAGGTCACCGACCTGCAGCTGGCCGACGTCCAGTCGCCGACCCGGTTCGAGTTCCTGAACCGCTTCTTTGCCGACCCGAGGTACGCCGACATCGTGCCCGTGCAGCGCCCGCAGGAGGCTCTCAACGCGCACGCGGTCGACGCCACGCTGCGGACCCTCAACGCGGTGCGCGGCCCGGCCACCGGGGCGCCGCCGGAGCTCGCGGTGACGACCGGCGACGCGATCGACAACGCGCAGTGGAACGAGATGCAGGCCTTCCTGGCCCTGTTCGACGGCGGGCGGGTGCGCCCGGGCTCCGGCGGGCCCGGCTATGTCGGCGTCCAGTCGCCGGACTGGCCGGACGACTTCTTCTGGAAGCCCGAGGGCCCGGGCGCGGACGGCGAGGACATCTTCCGGCGCGAGTTCGGCTTCCCGCACCACCCGGGGCTGCTGCACCAGGCCATGGAGGAGTTCTCGGCGGCCGGGCTGCGCGTGCCGTGGCTGTCGTGCTTCGGCAATCACGAGGCCCTCAACCAGGGCGTCGGCAGGATCACCCCCGGCCTGGCCGACGCGCTGGTCGGCGGCCGGAAACCGCTGCGGCTGCCCGAGGACTTCGATCACGACCGGGCCCTGGAGCTGTTCACCGAGCAGCCCGAGGCGTTCATGGCCGGGCCGGCCGTGACGATCACCGCCGATTCCGGCCGCAGGCCCGTCACCCGCCAGGAGTTCGTGGCGGCGCACTTCCGGCCCCGCGCGCGCCCGTTCGGGCACGGCTTCACCGAGCAGAACCGGCGCGAGGGCACCGCGTACTACGTGCACGACACCCCGGCCGCTCGGCTGATCGCGCTGGACACCAGCTGCGGCACCGGGGGAGCGGCCGGATGCCTCGACCGTGACCAGGCGCGCTGGCTCGAGGCCCGGCTCGCCGAGGTGCACTCGTCCTACCGCGCGCCGGACGGGCGCGAGGTGCGCACCGGCCACGATGACCGCCTGGTGATCCTGTTCTCCCACCACGGGGTCGACACGCTCACCAGCGCCCGGGGAGCCAGGGGACCGGAGGGCGAGCCGCTGCTCGGCGCGGCCGAGGTCGTCGCCCTGCTGCACCGCTTCGGCAACCTCGTGCTGTGGCTGAACGGGCACACGCACACCAACGCGATCCGTCCCCGGCCCGACCCCGTCCGCCCCGGGCGCGGGTTCTGGGAGGTCACCACCTGCGCGATCGTCGACTGGCCGTGCCAGGCCCGGCTGATCGAGATCCTTGACGGCGACGGGTGCCTGTCCATCGTCTGCACCATGGTCGACCACGACACCCCGGTCGCGCCCCGCTCGCTGCAGACCGCGGATGACCTCGCTTCGCTGCACCGCGAGCTCGCCGCCAACATGCCGGCGATCGGCGCCGACTCCGGCCGGGCCGGGGAGCCCGCCGACCGCAACGCCGAGCTGCGGATCGCGCCGCCGTTCCCGCTGGACCGCCTGGCCGCCGGGTAACGGCCGGCATAGAGGCGCCAGCGCGTCGCGTCACCGGCGCGCGGTGACCAGCACAGCCGCCCCCGGCAGACTGACCTGCACTGATGTCCCCGGTGCCATGGTGGCCGCCGCAGCGGTCGGCTGATCCACCTTGACGGTCACGTCGCCGGACAGCAGCACGCTGACCCGGGTGACCGAGCCGAGGAAGGTGCGGTCGGCCACGATCCCGTTACCGCCGGGCTGGACGGCGATGCGCAGGCCCTCCGGCCTGAGCAGCACGTCCACATCCGCGGGCAGCCCGGCGGCCGTGTCGCCGTGCACGGGCACGACCGCGCCGAGCGCGCTGACCTGGTCCTGGCCTTGCCGCCGTCCCGGGACGCGGTTCATGATCCCGACGAACTCGGCCACGAACGCGGTGGCCGGCTCGGCGTAGAGCTGGCCGGGCTCGGCGATCTGTTCGAGCCTGCCCTCCCGCATCACGCCGACCCGGTCGGCCATCGACAGGGCTTCTTCCTGATCGTGCGTGACGAACAGCGTGGTCGTGCCGAGCCGTCGCTGCAGCGAGCGGATCTGCTCCCGCAGCTGCAGCCGCACCTTCGCGTCCAGCGCCGACAACGGCTCGTCGAGGAGCAGCACCCGGGGCTCGATGGCCAGGGCCCGGGCCAGCGCGACGCGCTGCTGCTGGCCGCCGGACATCTGGTGCGGGTACTTCCTGGCCTGGTCGGTCAGGCCGACCAGGTCCAGCAACTCGTCGGCCCGCTTGCTGCGCTCGGCCGAGCGCAGCTTGCGCATCCGCAGCCCGAAACCGACGTTGTCGAGCGCCGACATGTTCGGGAACAGGCTGTAGCTCTGGAACACCATGCCTATGTCCCGCTTGGCCGCCGGAACCGGTGACATGTCCCGGCCGTCGACGGTGACCGAGCCCGCGTCGGCGGTCTCGAATCCGGCCAGGATGCGCAGCGCGGTCGTCTTGCCGCAGCCGGAGGGGCCGAGCAGGGCCACGAACTCACCGGGCGCGATCTCCAGTGTCAGGCCGTCGAGGGCGCGCACGACGCCGTAGGAGCGGCTGAGATCGCGTATGGCGACCGGCGCGCCCGCGCCGTTGCCGGCGGCGCTGATGGCGCCGCCGCCGGCCGGGGTGCCCGCCGCCGCGTTCGCGGTCATTCCGGTGTTCGCGGTCATTCCGGCTCCCCCGTGGTGATGTTGGCTTCCTGAGGGGCGACGGTGAACAGGGCGACCTGGGCCCCGCCGCGCCTGCGCGCGCTCCGGCCGCCGACGGCCACGATGAGCATCAGCAGGATCCAGGTGACGAACAGCGCGAGCAGCGATGCGGCGACCGACACCGGCCCGGCGTTCTGCTCGAACTGCACGATCCACACCGGGAAGGTCACGTAGAGGGCCAGGCTGGCCATGGTGAACTCGCCGAGCACCAGCGCGACCGTGAGGACGGTGGCCGACAGCATCGCGGTCCGGATGTTCGGCAGCACCACCCGCCACAGCGTGGACGGCCATCCGGCGCCGAGCGAGTTCGACGCCTCGACCATGGTCTTCAGGTCGAATGCGCGCAGCCCGGCGTCGAGCGACCGGTACGCGAACGGCATCGCCAGGATGACGTACGCCAGCGCGAGCAGATACGGCGTGCTGAGCAGGAACCCGGGCGCCACCTTCAGCACCCCGATGATCAGCACGATCGGCGGGATGACGATCGGCAGGATCGTGATCCCCTCCATGAGGCGCCGCAGCCGCGGCAGCCGCAGGTGCACGTAGACGGTGGTGGGCACCATGAGCCCGAGCGTGAGGATCGTGGTGACCACCGCGAGGCGCAGCGACAGCCCGATCGCCGACGTGAAGCCGCTATAGCCCACGACCTTGGTGAATGCCTTCAGCCCGGCGAAGCGCAGGGCTGCGTAGAGCGGGATCAGGAAATAAACGGCCGCTATGAACAGGATGGCCCAGCGCCACACCGGGAAGCTGCGCCCGCGGGCCGCCGGCCTGGTGGCCGGCGACGGCGCCTGCGCTCCGGCCTCGACGCCCGCTACCGCGGCCATCGGGCCGCCCTTCGCGTCGCCCTCGTGCCCATCCCTACCGCAGCCATCGGGCCGCCCTTCGCGTCGCCGCCCTCGTGCCCATCCCTACCGCAGCCATCGGGCCGCCCTTCGCTGCAGGACGACGTAGCCGACCATGACGATCGCGATGATCACGACCATGATCAGGCCGAGCGCGTAGCCAAGGTTCTGCTGGCCGGCCACCACGTTGCCGTTCAGGAGCGCCCCGATCTGGATCGGCGTCAGCGCGACGGTGCCGCCGGTCAGCGCCTCGGCGGTGGCGTAGGCGGAGAAGGCGCTGCCGAACAGCAGCAGCAGGCAGCCGAGGAACGACGGCAGCAGCACCGGGCCGCCCACGTAGCGCCAGTACTGCCAGGTCCGGGCGCCCATGTTCTGCGCCGCCTCGCGCCAGGCCGGCCGCAGGCCTTCCAGGGCGGGCAGGATGACCAGGACCATGAGCGGGATCTGGAAGTACATGTAGACGATGAACACGCCGAACGCGTTGTACAGCGTGAAGCCGTGGTCCCAGATGTCGACGCCGAAGACGGCCTTGATCCACCCGGTGACGATGCCGGTGGTGCTGAGCGTCGCGATGAACAGGAGGGCCAGCGGGACGCCGCCGAAGTTGGCGAACACGCCAGACGCCGTGATCACGACCTGGCGCAGTATCTTGCCGCGCTTGGCCGTGTAGATCGCGTAGGCGAGGAGCAGCCCGAATATCCCCGGCACGACCGAGGAGGCGATCGACAGCAGGATAGATGTCTTCAGGCCGAGCAGGTAGCTGCCGTGCAGCGCCGTGCTGATGTTGCTCAGCGTGGCCGCGCCGGTGCTGGAATTCTGGAACGCGGCGATCGCGATTGCGATCGTGGGCGCGGCCAGGCCGAGGGCGATGTACACGCCGAAGGGCACGACGCCCAGCCACCTGAGCGTGCCGTGCAGCGATGTGGATACCCGGCTGGGCCGGGCCCCGGAGGTCAGGGCCTCCGGGGCCACGGCCCGGGTCGTCCTTTCCGCCACCGGCTAGCCGCCGACTTGCGTCGGCCAGTCCTGGGTGACGACGTTCTCCGCGGCGGCCTGCTGGGCCTGGGTCGGGAACGTCAGCGCGCCGGGCGGGGCGGGCGGCAGCGCGGCGTAGGCGGTCTTGTTCACGGTTCCGTTCGCGACCAGCGTGGACAGCTCGATGGGGCGGGCGAACCCTTCCAGCCACAGGTTCTGGCCCTCGGTCGAGTAGAGGTACTCCTCCCACAGCCGGGCCGCGGCCGGGTCCGGCGCGGTGGCGCTGATCGCCTGGTCGTAGTAGGCCGCGTACGACGAGTCCGACGGGATCACGATCTTGAAGCCCTTGACCACCGGCGAGACCTCCGAGGCGAGCAGGTAGTCCCACCAGATGAGGATCGGCGTCGTGCCGTTCTGCACCGTGGTCGGCCCGCCGATCGCGGTCGGGACGAAGTTGCCGATCGCCTTCAGGTGCGCGTAGTACTTGATGCCCGGCTCGATGTTGCTGAACGAGCCGCCGTTGGCCAGCGCAGCGGCGTAGACCGCGGCAAAGGCCGCGCCGGCCGTCGTCGGGCTGTTGTTGAGGCCGATCATGTTCTTATAGGCCGGGTTGGTCAGGCTGGCGAATGAGGTCGGCGCCACCTTGACCTTGGCCGGGTCGTAGCCGATGGCCACGTAGCCGCCGTAGTCGGCATACCAGGCGCCGTTGGCGTCCTTGGCGTTGGCCGGGATGTTGCTCCAGGTCGCTACCTGGTACGGAGCCCACAGGTGGTCTGTGGCGCCCTCGACCGCGAACGGCGTGCCCACGTCGACCACGTCGGGTGCTCGGCTCTGGCCCTTGAGTTGCTCCACGGCGGTGATCTCCTGTCCGCTGGAGCCCTCCGGGTTAGCGTCGGTGATGTGAATGTGATATTTCTTGCTGAAATCAGCCATAATCGCGCCGTAGTTGGCCCAATTGCTCGGCAGCGTTATGACGTTGAGCTGGCCTTCTTTCTCCGCCGCCTCGACGAGGGCCGCCATGCCGCCGCCCGCCGCCGCCGAGGTGGCCTTCGACCAGTCTGTTGACGAGGCGGTGCCGCTCGATGACGACGAGCCACTGCTGCCGCATCCGGCGGCCAGCACCGCGATGCCGATAACTGCCGCAACGGCGGCCCCTATTCTCTTCCTGAGCACTGTTCCCCCTCCGACCTGCATGACCGCGATGGGTCAGGACGCGAGCATCGTCGCGGGAGAACGTAAATGACAGGTAATAAACAAAAACCGGAATGCCGTCTGATTCGTGAACGGTACCCGGATGGAAAGGGAATTTCTCGGGCTGCGTTTAGTCGCCAGTAATTAAGGTTATATTAACGATTGGTACCGAAACTTGTAATACCGCCGTGATGGGCGGCGGCGGCAACGTGGCGGGGCGTGACCGGGCCGGGACGCGGACGCGCTGGGCGGGCTACTCAGCCGGTATCAGGAAGGACTTTGCCGGGCCCCTGCGCGACCGGGCCGCTTCAGACCCGCCAGCGGGACGCGGTCAGGGCCTGGATGGCCGCTTCGCTGCCGTCGAGCCTGACCCGCGCCGCGGCGGTCCGGCCGAACGCCCACATCGTCAGCTCGGCCGGGGGCCCGGTGACGGTCACGACCGGGGTTCGGGCCTTGGCGGTGATCCGCACCCTGGAGCTTCCCGGGGTCCTGCCCGCCGCCGGGCCGGCCGCCGCCGGGCCGCCCGGCGTGGGGTCACCCGGGCCGCCGCCCGGCGAGGCCGGCTCCGGCAGGTCGTCCCGGGCCAGTTCCACGCCCACCGGCGCCTTGCGCAGGATGAACCTGGCCATCGCGAGCCTGTGCCACAGCGCCTCGGTCAGCCCCGGGTCGAGCTTGCGCGGCTCCCAGTCCGGCTGGGCCCGGCGCACGTCCTCGTGGTGCACGAAATACTCCACCAGGTTGGCCCGCTCGTCGGCACCTGGCAGCCCGAACAGCGAGAACCGCGGCGGGCCGGTCCTGATCATCTCCACCAGGCGCGGGAACGGCGTCCGCTCCGCCAGCTTGCGCTGCACGTCGCGGGTGTAAGCGGCCAGCGGGCCGCCGAGGATGCCCACCCCGGCGTCCGGCCGCCGCTCCCGGAGCACCAGGTGCGCGGCGAGGTCGACGGTGGCCCATCCCTGGCACAGGGTCGGTTCCCGGGGGCCCTCCTGGTCGAGCAGCGCGCACAGGGCAAGACGCTCATCCCGGGCATACCTCATCGTGCGATGGTAAGCCACCGGCCGTCGGCCGGGAATGTTGCCGGCCGCCGCCACCTGCCGCCCGGCCGCGGAACGCCGGCCGCCACTACCTGTACCTGCCGCCCGGCCGCCGCCCCGGCCGCCCGGCCGCCGCCACCGCCACCCTGCTGCCCGGCCGCCCGCCGCCCGGCTGGCCGGGGGCGCCGCCCGATCGGCCCGGCCTATGCTGGCGGCAACGGGCCGCGATCGCCGGCCCGCGTCCCCGGCCACGGGAGGAGCCGCAGATGAGCGCGGGTAACCGCGGCCAGCCGCGGCGGGAGCTGACGCTGCTGCTCCTGCTCGGCGCGGCCGGCGCCGGCCTGGTGCTGCTGGCCACGCGGCAGGGCTGGGCCCAGGTCCAGACGGCCGCGCCAAGGCCGCTGCCCGCGAGCGTCACGACCGAGACCGGCCAGGCGCTCGTGCCCGCGGCCGGCGCGCTGGCCCTGGCGGCGCTGGCCGGCCTGGCGGCCGTGCTGGCGACCCGGCGCACGCTGCGGCGGATCGCCGCTGGGGTGGTCGCCGCGCTCGGCGCGGGCGCCGCTGTGGCGGTGAGCGCCGGGATCTCGGCCGCCGACGTCCTGGCGGCCGCCTCGGCCGGGGCTCAGGGCGGCTCCGCCGCGGTGACCGGCTCGGGCATCGGCAGCACGACCGGCGGCAGCACCGGTACGGGCCCGGCCGGGTCCGCGCTGTCCGGCCTGCCCGCACATGTGGTCTTCGCGGCCTTCCCCTGGCGCTGGGTCGCCCTGGCGGGCGCGCTCGCCGTCGTCGCGGCCGGGGCTCTGCTGGCGTGGCACGCGCCGCGGCTGCCGGTGATGTCCAGCCGGTTCGACCCGCCCGTGCCGGCCGCCGGGCCGGAGCCGGCCGTGCCGGCGGCGGGCCGCGGCTACCAGGCTCGCGACACCGCGGCGATCTGGGAGTCGCTGAGCCGCGGCGAGGATCCTACCGGCCCGCAGTAGCGCCCGGATCCGGCCGGTGCGGAGGCGCTCGGCGACGGCGTTCCCGGCTGATCCGGCGCGCTCGCCGGGGCCTGCACCCCGCCGGGCCCGCGTCGCCGGGCGGCGGGGCCGCCGGGGCCCGGAACCAGGGGTCGTGCCGGATCATCCCCGTACTCTCGCTACCATCGGGGGCGCAAGGCATCCCACCCCGAGGGGGCAGCAGAACCGCGTGAGCGTGCTCGACGAGATCCTCGAGGGAGTTCGCGCCGACCTGGCGGCACGGCAGCGGAGCGTCCCGCTCGCCCGCCTGAAGGAGATGGCGGGCCGGGCCCCGGCCCCGCGTAACGTGCTCGCCGCGCTGAAGGGCGCGGACGTCTCGGTCATCGCCGAGGTCAAGCGGGCCAGCCCGTCCAAGGGCGCGCTGGCCGCGATCGCCGACCCGGCCGCGCTGGCCGTGGACTACGAGGCCGGCGGTGCCAGCGTGATCAGCGTCCTGACCGAGCCGCGCCGGTTCGGCGGCAGCCTGGAGGACCTGGTCGCCGTCCGCGACGCGGTGCAGGTGCCGGTGCTGCGCAAGGACTTCCTGATCAGTTCCTACCAGCTCTGGGAGGCCCGGGCCTACGGGGCCGACCTGGCGCTGCTCATCGTGGCCGCGCTGGAGCAGAATGCGCTCGTGTCGCTGGTGGAGCGGGCGGTCTCGATCGACCTGGTCCCGCTGGTCGAGGTGCACACCGAGAGCGAGCTTTACCGCGCGCTCGAGGCCGGGGCGCGGGTCATCGGCGTCAACGCGCGGAACCTGGCCACGCTCCAGGTCGACCGCAGCGTGTTCGCGCGGCTCGCCCCGCTGATACCCGACGGAGTGATCAAGGTCGCGGAGTCCGGGGTGCGCGGGCCGCACGACCTGCTCGCCTACGCGGCGGCGGGTGCCGACGCCGTCCTGGTCGGGGAAAGCCTGGTGACGGGCAAGGACCCGCGGTCGGCGGTCGCCGACCTGGTGACCGCGGGCTCGCATCCGGCGCTGCGCGGAGACCGGGGATGACGGCCGCCGCTCCCGGCCCGAGCGCATCCGGCACCGTGATGACCGGCGCCGCATCCAGCCGCGCTGCTTCCAGCCCCGCCGCATCCAGCCGGGCCGTCCCCGACGCCGCCGGGCACTTCGGGCCGTACGGCGGCCGGCTCGGGCCCGAGGCGCTGATGTCGGCACTGGAGGAGCTGACCACGGCGTATTTCGCGGCCAAGGCGGATCCTGGCTTTCAGGCCGACCTGGCCGCGCTGCTGCGGGACTACGCCGGCCGCCCGACGCTGCTGACCGAGGTGCCGAGGTTCGCCGCCGAGGCGGGTGGCGGCCGGGTGTTCCTGAAGCGGGAGGACCTGGCGCACACCGGCTCCCACAAGATCAACAATGTCCTCGGCCAGGCGCTGCTGACCCGGCGGATGGGCAAGACCCGGGTGATCGCCGAGACCGGGGCCGGCCAGCACGGCGTGGCCACCGCCACCGCCTGCGCGCTGCTCGGCCTGGACTGCGTGGTCTACATGGGCGAGGAGGACACCCGGCGGCAGGCGCTGAACGTGGCGCGGATGCGGATGCTCGGCGCCGAGGTGGTGCCGGTGACAACGGGCAGCCGGACCCTGAAGGACGCCATCAACGAGGCGTTCCGGGACTGGGTGACCACCGTCGAGTCGACCCACTACTGCATCGGCTCGGTGATGGGCCCGCATCCGTACCCGGTCATGGTCCGCGATTTCCAGCGGGTCATCGGCGTCGAGGCACGGGAGCAGGTGCTGGCCGCCGCCGGGCGGCTGCCCGACGCGGTGATCGCCTGCGTCGGCGGCGGGTCCAACGCCATCGGGGCGTTCCACGCGTTCATCCCGGACGACGGCGTGCGCCTGATCGGGTGCGAGGCGGGCGGGGACGGGCTGGCCAGCGGGCGCCACGCCGCGACGCTGGTGGGCGGTTCGGCCGGGGTGATTCACGGCATGCGGACCTACCTGCTCCAGGACGGCGACGGGCAGACGCTGGAAACCCATTCGGTGTCCGCGGGACTCGATTACCCCGGGGTGGGCCCGGAACACGCCTGGCTGCATGACACCGGCCGGGCCAGCTACCGCGCGATCACCGATGCCGAGGCGATGGACGCGTTCTCGCTGCTGTGCCGGACCGAGGGGATCCTCCCGGCCATCGAGTCCGCGCATGCGCTGGCCGGGGCGTTGCAGCTCGGGCCCGAGCTCGGGCCGGACGCGGTGCTCCTGGTGAACCTGTCCGGGCGCGGTGACAAGGACGTGGACATCGCCGCCCGGTGGTTCGGGCACGTGGGCCAGGCCGGGCCGGCGCGATGAGCGCGGTAACCGAGGCATTCGGCCGCGCGGCCGCGCAGAACCGGGCGGCGCTGGTCGGGTACGTGCCCGCCGGCTTCCCCTCGGTCCCCGGCGCGATCGCGGCCGCCACGGCCATGGCCGAGGCCGGCGCCGACATCGTGGAGATCGGGCTGCCCTACTCCGACCCGCTCATCGACGGCCCGGTGATCCAGGAGGCCTGCCGCCGGGCGCTGGCCGCCGGAACCCGGGTCACCGACGTGCTGCGGACCGTGCGCGCGGTGGCGGCCACCGGGGTGCCGGTCCTGGTCATGACCTACTGGAATCCGGTCGATCACTACGGCGTGCCCGCGTTCGCGCGGGACCTGGCCGACGCCGGGGGCAGCGGGCTGATCACCCCGGACCTGACCCCGGAGGAAGCCGGCCCCTGGCTGGAGGCGGCCGCCGACCGCGGGCTCGACCCGGTCTTCCTGGTCGCGCCCAGCTCGTCCGGCGAGCGGATCAAGCTGATCACGTCGGCCTGCGGCGGCTTCGTGTATGCCGCCTCGCTGATGGGCACCACCGGCACCCGCGATGCGGTGGGCAGCCACGCGGCGGGGCTGGTCCGCCGGGTCCGCGAGTACACCGGCCTGCCCGTGGCCGTCGGCCTTGGCGTCCGGGACCGGTCCCAGGCCGCGGAGGTGGCCGGCTTCGCCGACGGGGTCATCGTGGGAACCGCGTTTGTCGGCCGGCTGCTCGACGCCCCGGACGAGGCCAGCGGGATCGCGGCGGTACGCGACCTCGCGGCCGACCTGGCCGGCGGTCCGGCCGCGCGGCCGACCTGGCCGGCGTCCGGGCCCGCGCGGCCACACCGGCAACGAACCTGTGACCTGGCCGACCGCACACCAGGACACATGCTCGTTACAATAGAGACGGCGTCCTGAGCAGCTACGCTCTCAGCGAGCCACCGCAGGGCCAATGTCGTCCCGCCCCAGGGCCAATGTCGTCCCGACCCGCATGTGCTGATCGAGACGACAGGAGTATTGATGGCGCCTGCTGCACAGCCTGCCCCCGGGGGGCTCTACGACAGCCGCTACGAGCACGACGCCTGCGGCGTGGGCTTCGTCGCCGACCTGACCGGCCGGCGCAGCCACGGGATCGTGACCCAGGCGCTCGCGGTACTGCGGAACCTGGATCACCGCGGGGCGAAGGGCAGCGACCCGGATACCGGCGACGGAGCCGGCATCCTGACCCAGATCCCGGACGCCCTGCTGCGCGAGGCGTGCGGCTTCGACCTCCCGGAGCCGGGCTGCTACGCGGCCGGGCTGGTGTTCCTGCCCCGCGACCGGGGGGAGCGGGCCGCCGCCATCGCCGCCATCGAGCGGATCGCCGCGCTGGAGGGCCTGGCCGCCCTGGGCTGGCGTGACGTGCCGCATGACCCGGCGCACTGCGGCGCGGGCTCCCGCCAGGTGATGCCGCACCTCGCTCAGCTCTTCGTGGCCGCGCCGGGCGGCGAGCGCGGGCTGGCCCTGGACCGGAGGGCGTTCTGCCTGCGCCAGCGCGCGGAGCTTGAGGCGGGAGCGTCCTTCGCCAGCCTGTCGTCGGCGACGATCGTCTACAAGGGAATGCTCACCACACTGCAGCTGGAGCCATTCTATCCGGATTTGTCCGATCCCCGGTACGCCTCGGCCCTGGCCCTCGTGCACTCGAGGTTCTCCACGAACACCTTCCCGTCCTGGCCGCTGGCCCATCCGTACCGGTTCGCGGCGCACAACGGCGAGATCAACACGATCCGCGGCAACCGCAACTGGATGCGAGCCCGGGAGGCGCTGCTGGCCAGCGACCTCATCCCGCGGGACGCCGACGGCCGGGGGCTGGAGCGGCTGCTGCCGATCCTGGACGAATCGGCGAGCGACTCGGCGAGCTTCGACGCCTGCCTGGAACTGCTGCACATGGGCGGCCGCTCGCTCCCGCACGCGGTGCTGATGATGATCCCGGAGCCGTGGGAGAACCACGAGCGGATGGACCCGGGCCTGCGCGCCTTCTACGAGTTCCACTCCACGCTGATGGAGCCGTGGGACGGCCCCGCGCTCATCGCCTTCACCGACGGGACCATGATCGGGGCGGTGCTGGACCGCAACGGGCTGCGGCCGGGCCGGTACTGGGTGACCCGTGACGGCCTGGTCGTGCTGGCCAGCGAGGTCGGCGTGCTGGACATCGATCCAGCGGCTGTCGTGCGTAAGGGACGGCTGCAACCGGGCCGGATCTTCCTGGCTGACACCGAGGCGGGCCGGATCATCGAGGACGAGGAGGTCAAGTCCGCCCTCGCGGCGGAGCACCCCTACCAGGACTGGCTGCACGCCGGGCTGCTGCACCTCGGCGACCTGCCGGACCGCGAGGAGCCGGGGCCGCGCCGCGACCAGGCGCTGGCCGCCCGGCAGCAGTTGTTCGGGTATACCGAGGAGGAACTGCGGGTCATCCTGGGCCCGATGGCCCGCACCGGCGGCGAGCCGCTCGGGTCGATGGGGCACGACACGCCAGTGGCCGTCCTCTCCGACCGGCCGCGCCTGATCTTCGACTACTTCACGCAGCTGTTCGCCCAGGTCACCAACCCGCCGCTGGACGCGATCCGGGAAGAGCTGGTCACCTCGCTGGCGTCGACCACCGGCCCCGAGCATGACCTCTTCCATCCCGGCCCGGCCTCCTGCCGCCAGGTCGTGCTGCCGTACCCGGTGATCAGTGACGGCGACCTCGCCAAGATCATCCACATCAACGACGACGGCGACCTGCCCGGCTTCGCCGCCCACGTCGTGGACGGCCGCTACCGGGTCGCGGGCGGCGGGGCGGCCCTGCGCGGGCGCCTGGCGGAGATCCGCGCCGAGGTGTCCGCCGCGATCGCCGGCGGGGCCCGGCTCATCGTCTTGTCCGACCGGGGGGCCGGCGACCAGCACCAGCTCGCGCCGATCCCGTCGCTGCTGCTGACCGGCGCGGTGCACCACCACCTGATCCGGGAGCGGACCCGGACCAGGGTCGGGCTGATCGCGGATTCCGGAGACGCGCGCGAGTGCCACCACATCGCCCTGCTGATCGGCTACGGGGCCTCGTGCGTCTGTCCCTACCTGGCCATCGAGTCGGTCGAGGACCTGGTCCGCGGCGGCGCCCTGGACGGGCTCACGGCCGGCCAGGCCACGGCCAACCTCATCAAGGCCCTCGGCAAGGGGCTGCTCAAGATCATGTCCAAGATGGGCGTGTCCACGGTCGCCTCTTACACCGGCGCGCAGATCTTCGAGGCGATCGGGATCGGCGACGAGGTCATCGAGACCTGCTTCGCGGGGACGTCCTCCCGCCTGGGCGGGGTCGGATTCGACCACCTCGCGGCCGAGACCGGGGCGCGGCACGCCCGGGCGTTCCCGGTGCGCGGCACCCGGCCCGCGCACCGGCGGCTGGAGACCGGCGGCGAGTACCAGTGGCGCCGGGAGGGCGAGCCGCACCTGTTCAGCCCGGAGACCGTGTTCCGGCTGCAGCACGCCACGCGCAGCCGCCGCCGGGAGATCTTCGCCGAGTACACCCGGCTGGTCGATGACCAGGCGGCACGGCTGATGACGCTGCGCGGCCTGCTGCGCGTCCGCGGGCTCGACGCGCCCGGCCCGGGGCCGCGGCCGCCGGTGCCGGTCGAGGAGGTGGAGCCGGTCTCCAGCATCGTGCGGCGGTTCTCCACCGGCGCGATGTCCTACGGCTCGATCTCGGCCGAGGCCCACCAGACCCTGGCGATCGCGATGAACCGCCTCGGCGGCCGGTCCAACACCGGCGAGGGCGGGGAGGACCCCGACCGTTACGTGCCCGACCCCAACGGCGACCTGCGCCGGTCAGCGATCAAGCAGGTGGCCAGCGGCCGGTTCGGGGTGACCAGCGAGTACCTGGTCAACGCCAGCGACCTGCAGATCAAGATGGCGCAGGGCGCCAAGCCCGGCGAGGGCGGGCAGCTGCCCGGGCACAAGGTATACCCGTGGATCGCCCGGACCAGGTACTCGACCCCGGGCGTCGGCCTGATCTCGCCGCCGCCGCACCACGACATCTACTCGATCGAGGATCTCGCCCAGCTGATCCACGACCTGAAGAACGCCAACCCCGCCGCTCGGGTGCACGTCAAGCTGGTCGCCGAGGTCGGGGTCGGCACCGTCGCCGCGGGCGTCGCCAAGGCTCACGCCGACGTGGTGCTGATCTCCGGGCACGACGGCGGCACCGGCGCCGCGCCCCTGACCAGCATCAAGCACGCCGGGGCGCCCTGGGAGCTCGGGCTCGCCGAGACCCAGCAGACACTGCTGCGCAACGGGCTGCGGGACCGGATCGTGGTCCAGGTGGACGGGCAGCTGAAGACCGGCCGCGACGTGATCATCGCGGCCCTGCTCGGCGCGGAGGAGTTCGGCTTCGCCACCGCGCCGCTGGTGGTGGCCGGCTGCGTGCTGATGCGGGTCTGCCACCTGGACACCTGCCCGGTCGGCGTCGCGACCCAGAACCCCGAGCTGCGCAAGCGGTTCAGCGGCCGGCCGGAGTTCGTGGTCACGTTCTTCGAGTTCCTCGCCCAGGAGGTGCGCGAGTACCTGGCCCGGCTCGGTTTCCGCAGCCTCGGCGAGGCCGTGGGCCAGGCCGAGCTGCTGGACACCGCGGCGGCCGTCGAGCACTGGAAGGCGGCGGGCCTCGACCTGGCCCCGGTGCTGCACGTTCCCGGGCTGGGGCCGGACGCCGCCCGGCACGCCGTCACCGGCCAGGACCACGGCCTGGACCACGCCCTGGACAACACGCTCATCCAGCTGGCCGAGGGGGCGCTGGCCGATGGCACGGCGGTGCGGATGGAACTGCCCGTCCGCAACGTCAACCGGACCGTCGGGACCATGCTCGGCTACGAGGTGACCCGCCGGTGGGGCGGCCAGGGATTGCCGGACAACACGATCGACATCTCGTTCCGCGGGTCGGCGGGCCAGTCGTTCGGCGCGTTCCTGCCCCGGGGCGTGACGCTGCGGCTGGCCGGCGACGCCAACGACTATCTCGGCAAGGGACTGTCCGGCGGGCGGATCATCGCCGCGCCCGAGCCCGCGGCCGGCTTCGCGGCCGAGCAGCAGGTGATCGCGGGCAACGTGATCGGCTACGGCGCCACCGGCGGGGAGATGTTCCTGCGCGGCGTGGTGGGCGAACGGTTCTGCGTGCGGAACTCGGGCGCGACCGCGGTCGCCGAGGGCACCGGCGACCACGGCTGCGAGTACATGACCGGCGGCCGGGTGGCCGTGCTCGGCCCGGTCGGGCGCAACTTCGCGGCCGGCATGTCCGGCGGCATCGCCTACCTGCTCGATCCCGATCCCCGCGCGGTGAACCCGGAGATGGTCGATCTCGAGCCGCCCGATGACCAGGACGCGGGGTTCCTCCTGAGCCTGGTGCGGCGGCATCACGCCGAGACCGGCTCGGCCGTGGCGGCCGGGCTGCTGGCCGACTGGGCGTCGGCCCTCGGCCGGTTCGGCAAGGTGATGCCGAAGGACTACAAGCGGGTCCTGGCCGCGGCGCGCCGCGCCGAGCGCGACGGGCTCGACGTGAACGAGGCCGTCATGGCCGCGGCGCGGGGCTGAGAGGGGCTGGCGACGATGGCCGATCCCAAGGGTTTCCTGACCACGCCGCGCCGCACTCCGGCCCGGCGCCCGGTCGACGTCCGGATCCAGGACTGGCGCGAGGTCTACACCGAGTTCAGCCGGGGCGACCTGGAACGGCAGGCCGGGCGGTGCATGGACTGCGGCATCCCGTTCTGCCATAACGGCTGCCCGCTCGGGAACCTGATCCCGGAGTGGAACGACCTGGTCTGGGCGAGCGACTGGCGGGCCGCGGCCGAGCGGCTGCACGCGACCAACAACTTCCCCGAGTTCACCGGGCGGCTCTGCCCGGCCCCGTGCGAAACCGCCTGCGTGCTCGGCATCAACGCCGAGCCGGTCGCGATCAAGCAGGTCGAGGTCGAGATCATCGACCGGGCCTGGGCCGAGGGCTGGGTGCCGCCCCAGCGGCCGTCGGCGGCCGCGCGGGCGGCGGGCCGCCGGGTCGCGGTGGTCGGCTCGGGTCCGGCGGGGCTGGCCGCGGCGCAGCAGCTCACCCGGGCCGGTCACGCGGTGACGGTGTACGAGCGAGCCGACCGGCCGGGCGGCCTGCTCCGTTACGGCATCCCCGAGTTCAAGCTCGAGAAGCGGCACCTGGACCGGCGGCTGGTGCAGATGCTGGCCGAGGGAACCGTGTTCCGGTGCGGGGCGGACGCCGGCTCGGACGTGACCGCCGGCGAGCTGCGCGACGGCCACGACGCGATCGTGCTGGCAGGAGGGGCGACCGTGCCGCGGGGACTGCCGGTGCCCGGCACCGAACTGGACGGCGTGCACCAGGCGATGGAGTACCTGCCGCTGGCCAACCGGGCGGTCGCGGACGGCCTGGCGGGCGCGGGCGCCGCCGCCCGGGCCCCGGCGATCTCGGCCCGGGGGCGGCACGTGGTGATCATCGGCGGCGGCGACACCGGCGCCGACTGCCTCGGCACCGTGCTGCGGCAGGGGGCCGCGTCCGTTACGCAGCTGGAGATCCTGCCCCGGCCGCCGGACGGCCGCCCGGACAGCCAGCCCTGGCCTACCTACCCGATGATCTACCGGGTGTCCAGTGCTCACGAAGAAGGCGGCGAGCGCGTCTACTCCGTCTCCACCCAGCAGTTCGTCGGCGACGAGGCCGGCCGGGTGCGCGCGCTTCGGCTGGTGGGGGTGGAGCCGGAGCCGTCCGGGCGCGGCTTCACGCCGGTGCCGGGGACCGAGCGGGAACTGCGGTGCGACCTGGTCCTGCTGGCCATGGGCTTCACCGGCGCGGAGCCCGGCGGGCTGCTGGCCGACCTTGGCGTGGACTTCGACGCGCGGGGCAACGTGGCCAGGGACGCGTCGTTCGCCACCTCGGTCCCCGGCGTCTTCGTCGCCGGGGACATGGGCCGCGGCCAGTCGCTGATCGTCTGGGCGATCGCCGAGGGCCGGTCGGCGGCCGCCGCCGTGGACCACTACCTGACCGGCGACACGATGCTCCCGGCCGCGATCGCCCCCACCGCCCGCCCCCTCACCTGACCGGCTCATCGGGTACCGGGTGCTGCGCTTTCCCGCGTTCGCGGTGCGGGACAACCCGGAGGCGGTGGCGATGCAGATCGGCCGGGTGCTTCGCCAGGCCGCCATCTCGGCCGGCCCGGCTGCGACGTCGATGGCTCGCATTCCGGTCACATTGACCGGACCGGGATCAGGGCGGGAGTAACGTCACGCAGTATGCCGGCTGCGTTCCTCCCGAGCCCCTCGCGCAGCTTGTGGCACCTCGGGCCGGTTCCGCTGCGCGCCTACGCCATCTGCGTGATCTCGGGCATCGTCGTCGGGCTCTGGGTGGCCAACCGGCGTTACGTCAAGGTCGGCGGCCGGCCTGGCCTGATCCTGGACATGGCCATGGTGGCCGTGCCGGCCGGGCTGGTCGGGGCCCGGGTGTACAGCGTGATCACCGACTACCAGCCGTACTTCGGGCCCGGCCACGACTGGACCAACGTCTTCCGGATCTGGGACGGCGGGCTGGGAGTACCCGGTGCCCTGGCCGGCGGGGCGCTCGGGGCGTGGATCGTGTGCCGCCGGGAAGCGGTCAGGGTCGCGCCGGTCGCGGGGGCCGTTGCGCCCGGGCTGGCGTTCGCGCAGGCGATCGGCCGCCTGGGCAACTGGTTCGACCAGGCGCTCTACGGGCGCCCGAGCGCGCTGCCGTGGGCGGTCGAGATCTCCCCCGAGCACCGCCTGGCCGGCTACCTGAACATCGACACCTTCCAGCCGATGTTCCTCTACGAGTCGCTCTGGGACGCCCTGACCGGCATGCTGGTGATCTACGCCGCCCGCCGTCTCCTGCTCACCGGCGACCGGACCTTCGCGCTCTACGCCGGGCTGTACGCGATCGGCCGGTTCCTGACCCAGGAACTGGCGATCAGCTACTCGCTGCGCGTGCTCGGGCTGCGGGTCGATCAGGTGGTGATGGTCCTGATCCTGGCCGTCTCGGTCGTCTACCTGTACCTGACCAGGCACGAGCGGGGGCCCGACTCGGTCAGGAGCGCCGGCCGGCCCGAGACCGCCGGAGTCCTCACCGGCGACGGGGCCCGGCGGGCGGCGCCGGCGACCGGGGAGATGACCTCGCCCACGGCACCGCCGCCGGACCCGCGGCCGGCTGACGGCGGGCGGCCAGTGAGCTGAGGCGAGGATGCGGGCAGGCGGTCAGCCGAGGCCGAGGATCCGGACGGCGTTGCCGCGGCGCACCTGATCCTGGACATCGGCGGGAAGGTCCAGGGCGTCGAACTCGGCCAGGCAGCGCTCGGGGGTCAGGAACGGGAAGTCGCTTCCCCAGAGGAACTGGCCGGACAGCCGGCCGCGCAACTCGCTGACCACCTCGGCCGGGACCCGGCGCGGCGACCAGCCGGAGATGTCGATATACACGTTGGTCTTGTGCAGCGCGATGGCGATCAGTTCCATCTGCCACGGCCAGCCGAAGTGCGCGGCCACGATGGTCAGGCCGGGGTGCGCGGCGGCGACCGGGTCGAGCCGGATTGGCTGGGCATAGTCGAGCCGGATGCCCTGACCGCCGGGCTGGCGCGCGCCGATCCCGCTGGTGCCGGTGTGGAAGAGCGCGATCAGGCCGTGTTCCTGGCAGGCCGCGAAGATCGGCCAGTACCGCGGGTCGTCCGGGGCGAACGCCTGCAGCGACGGGTGGAATTTCACGCCCCGCAGCCCGGCCGCGGCGATCCGCGCCACCTCGGCGACCGCCGCGTCTCCCTTGTGCGGGTCCACGGACCCGAGGCCGGTGAACACGTCCGGGTGCGCGCGGCAGGCGCCTGCGACCGTTTCGTTCGGCACCCGGGGCCGCCCGGTGGCCGTCTCGGCGTCCCAGGCCAGGAGCACCGCCATGACATCGAGCTGGCGGTACCTCGCCGCGAGCTCGTCCAGCGTGGCGCGCTGCACCGGCGACCGGAAGTAGGCCTCGGCCGCCTCGACGTACCCGGCCATGCTGCCGTCCAGCCAGTCGGGGGTGGGCAGGTGCACGTGGAAGTCGATGGCGCGCGGCACCGGCCCATCGTAGCGGCGGGCGCCGGGATCCCGCGGCGGCGGCGCCCGGCCTGCCCGGCGGCGCCCGTCTGCCCGGCGGGTCCGGTCTGCCCGGCGGGTCCGGTCAGTACTTCGGGCCGACGAACTCGTCCAGCCTGGCCACGGCCTCCCGCCGGGCCACCGAGATCGTGGTCGGCTTGGAGAATCGCCACTCCACGCCGAGCCGGTCCAGCGCCTCGCCGCACAGCCGGTGGATGTCGGCCGACCTGTTCACGAACAGGTACCTCGGGTACTCATACCAGCGGTCTCCGCCCTCGAGGGGGCGCCGGACCCGGTTGATCAGCCGGCACCCGTCGGAGTGGAACAGGCCACGCGCGAAGTCGCCGGGGTAGCGCGCCACGATCTGCTCTTGCCAGGGCTCGAGCTCGATTTTCCGCTCGTGCTTGCGCCCCGGCCCATGCTGCGGAAACAGGCACGGCCAGTGCTTCGAGCAGCTGGCGACTTCCACGCAGCCGTCCCGCTGGACCGTCATCACGGAGTTATCCGGGCGCACGGCCAGTACGGCCCGTGCGCATTCCTCCCTCAGGCCGGGCCAGGCATCGGCGCACATGATGCGGAGCTTCCATACGCCCTTCCGCTCCGGTCCCTGGCGACTGATGCAGCCGTCGCCCAGGTATAAGCCCAGTAGGTAGGCATAGGGTCCCGGTGGTTCGATCGAGGCGCGGACAGAGGCGCACCGCGGGCAGGCCCTCTTGAGTGCCGACTCTAACTTTTCGGGATTGTCGCGCCAGTCACGCAGCGTCGCTCGAGCCACGCCTGTTGTGCGGCTTATGGCGCTGAGACTTTCTCCGCGCAAGACCAGCGCCATCGCCCGCTGTCGTGTCGGCAGGTCGTACATGCGGCAACGCTCGCATACCGGTACGACATTCTCAGCGTGTTCGATGGCAGCATGGCAGCGCGCGTTGAGTTGATGGGTGCCCCGGGTGGGACTCGAACCCACACTGCACGGTGTTTGAGACCGTGGTCTCTGCCAGTTGGACTACCGGGGCGGGGCCGACTCGCGGGGGCAGGTGCGGCCGAATGCCAATCTACCGGGTTGGGTACGCTCAGCGCGTGAGCCAGACCCCATTTCGCGTGGTGATCGCCGAGGACGAGGCGCTGATCCGGCTGGACCTCAAGGAGATGCTTGAGGAGGACGGCTACGTCGTCGCCGGCGAGGCGTCGGACGGCGAAGCAGCGGTCAAGCTGACCGAGAGCCTCCGGCCCGACCTGGTCATCATGGACATCAAGATGCCGGGCCTGGACGGGATCTCGGCCGCCGAACGGATCACCGCGGCGCACCTGGCGCCCGTCGTCATCCTCACTGCGTTCTCGCAGCGGGAACTCGTGCTGCGGGCCCGGGACGCCGGGGCCATGGCCTTCCTGGTCAAGCCCTTCACCAAGGCCGACCTGGTTCCCGCGATCGAGATCGCGGTGAGCCGGTTCCAGGAATACGCCGCGCTCGAGTCCGAGGTCACGAACCTTAAGGATCGGCTGGAGGTGCGCAAACTGCTCGACCGCGCCAAGGGGCTGCTCCAGGCGGAGCGGGGGTTCACCGAGGCCGAGGCGTTCCGCTGGATCCAGAAGAGCTCGATGGACCGCCGCATGACGATGCGGGCCGTGGCCGAGGAGGTACTGCAGGGCGCCGCGCAGGCCGCGGCCAAGCCGGGGGACGGCCAGGATCCCGGTGCCGGGACCGGGGCGGCGGACGGGACCACCGGCGCGAGCGGCCAGGGCACCGGGACCACCGGCGCGAGCGGCCAGGGCACCGGGACCACCGGCGCGAGCGGCCAGGACGCCGGGACCGGCGCGGGCGGCCAGGGCACCGGGACCGGCCCGGGCGACGGCCAGGCGGCCAAGGCCGACGGAAGCAGCTAGACCCGGCGGCAGCTAGATCGGAGCAAGCGGGCGGGGCCGCGTGCACAACCCCCGTTTTGCAGGGCGGCACCCGCCCGCTTGTGCCACTGCCGTCCTGACACGCACGACAGCAGGGAGCCCGGCGAGCCTTTGGTGCCATGTCAGCCTTCCCCGGGCCGGCACGTTCTCTACTCGGCTTCACCGGGCTCTGGACTCCACGGTAGCGATGCAGCGCCGCGTCGCGCAAAGGCACGGACATTCACCGGCCGGTATGGGTTAAACGTCCCGTAACCCGAACGTGCGCCAGGCACGTGCGCGGCCGTGTGCCCGCCCGGCCCGGCCGGCTGGCCGGAACGCCCGACCTGAGCGGCCGGATGCGCCAGGCGCGGGGAGACGGAGCGTGATGGCGGTGTCCCGGCGGGCAGGCATGTGCGTCAGAGGCGGACCGCCGGGGGAGCGCCCTCGCCGGGGACGACGTCCCGCAGCATGCTGGTCAGCCGGGCGGTGCACACGCGGCGGCCCAGTTCGTCGGTGATGACGATCTCGTAGGTGGTCAGCGTGCGGCCGCCGTGCAGGAGCGTGGCCACCCCGGTGACCTCGCCCTGGGCCGCGCCCCGGTGGTGCGTGGCGCTGATCTCGATCCCGACCGTGACCCGGTCCGGCCCCGCGTGCAGGGCCGAGCCGAGCGACCCGAGGCTCTCGGCCAGCACGCACGAGGCGCCGCCGTGCAGCAGGCCGTAGGGCTGGGTGTTGCCGGCCACCGGCATCGTGCCCACGACCCGTCGCGGCGAGGCCTCGACGATCTGGATGCCCATGCGGCCAGAGAGCGTGTTTGCGCTCACAAGCTTGTAGGCGGCCTTGATTCGCTCATTCTCTGCCGCCGGGTCGTCGGTCACGGTGCCTCCGCGAACTGGTGTTGGGGCCCTGCCGCCGTAAAGCCTAGGGGCCGGCCCGGCCGCAGGTGGCGGCCGGATGCGCGGCTGCGGACACCGCACTGGCCGCCGCGGCGCGGTCACCGGGCCGCGCCGTGTCGTGACCGGCGACCCTGAACGCGCAGGTCCCCTGCCGGTGTCAGACCCGGGCACTAAACTGCCTGCGTGGCGACGAATGCGGAGGCATCCGGGCCGGGGCGTGGCGGCCGTGGCAGCAAGGGCCACCCCGACCGGCTGCTGTTGCTGGACGGGCACTCCCTGGCCTACCGCGCGTTCTTCGCGCTGCCGCCGGAGAACTTCTCCACCACCACCGGGCAGCCCACCAACGCGGTATACGGCTTCACCGCGATGCTCATCAACGTGCTGCGCGACGAGCAGCCGACGCACGTGACCGTGGCCTTCGACCGCGGCGAGCCGACGTTCCGGCACGAGCAGTACGTCGAATACAAGGCGAACCGCCGGGAGACCCCGGCGGACTTCCGGAGCCAGCTCAGCCTGATCTTCGAGGTGCTGGACGCGATGGGCATCCGGCGGCTGTCGGTGCCGGGCTACGAGGCCGACGACATCATCGCCACGCTCGCCACCGAGGCGACGGCCGACGACATGAGCGTTCTGATCGTCAGCGGCGACCGCGACGTGCTGCAACTGGTCAGCGACGACGTGACCGTGCTGATGACCCGGCGCGGGATCAGCGAGATGACCAGGTTCACGCCGGAGGCGGTCGCCGAGAAGTACGGGCTGACCCCGGCCCAGTACCCGGACTACGCGGCGCTGCGCGGCGACCCGAGCGACAACCTGCCCAGCATCCCCGGGGTGGGCGAGAAGACCGCCGCGAAGTGGGTGATGGAGTACGGCTCCCTCGCGCAGCTCGTGGACCGGGTCGGCGAGGTCAAGGGCCGGGCCGGGGACAACCTGCGCGAGCACCTCGCCGACGTGCTGCGCAACCGGCAGCTGACCGAGCTGGCCCGGGACGTGCCGGTCGAGGCCGCGCCGCGGGAGCTGGCGCCGGCCCCCTGGGACCGGGAGAAGATCAACCAGCTCTTCGACACGCTGCAATTCCGGGTGCTGCGCGAGCGGCTCCAGGCCACGTTCCCGAACGGGATAGCCGCCGCCTCGGGCGGTGCGGCGCAGGCGCCCGCGAGCGGGGAGCGCTACGACCTCGAGGCGGACGTGCTCGGCCCGGAGGACGTGGCCCAGTGGCTGGCCGAGCACGCCAGCGGCGAGGGCCGGACCGGCCTGGCCGCGAGCGGGAGCTGGGGCCGCGGCACCGGCGTGCTGAGCGGCCTGGCGCTGGCCGCCCCGGACGGCGCCAATGCCTACCTCGACCCGGTCGCGCTGACCGAGGACGACGAGCGCGCGCTGGCGGCCTGGCTCGCCGACCCGGCGCTGCCCAAGGCCATGCACGACGCCAAGGGGCCGATGCACGCGATGGCGGCGCGCGGCCTGGAGCTGGGCGGCCTGACCAGTGACACCGCGCTCGCCGCCTACCTGGCGCTGCCCGGCCAGCGCTCGTTCGACCTGGCCGACCTGGCCGTGCGCTACGTGGGCCGGGAGCTGAACGGGTCAGACGCCGCGGTCGGGCAGCTGACGCTGGACATGGAGGACGACGGCGAGGCCGAGGCGGCCAACGCCCTGGCCCAGCGGGCCCGGGCCACCGCCGAGCTCGCCGACGCCCTGGATGAGGACCTGGAGCAGCGCGGCGCGACCCGGCTGCTCGCCGAGGTCGAGCTGCCGCTGGTCAGCGTGCTGGCGGCGATGGAGCGGGCCGGGATCGCCGCCGACGTCGACCTGCTGGCCGACATGTCAGCCACGCTGGGCGGCGAGGTCAAGGAGGCCGAGCAGGCCGCCTTCGCGGTCACCGGCCACGAGTTCAACCTCGGCTCGCCCAAGCAGCTGCAGGAGGTGCTGTTCACCGAGCTCGGCCTGCCCAAGACCAAGCGGATCAAGACCGGGTACACCACCGACTCCGAGGCGCTCACCAGCCTGCTGGCGCAGACCGAGCACCCGGTGCTGGCCCACCTGCTCCGGCACCGCGACGTCGCCCGGCTGAAGAGCATCGTGGACTCGCTGATCCCGATGGCGGGCGTGGATGGCCGTATCCACACCACGTACAACCAGATGATCGCGGCCACCGGGCGGCTTTCCTCCACCGACCCGAACCTGCAGAACATCCCGATCCGGACCGAGGAGGGACGCCGCACCCGGCGGGCGTTCATCGTCGGGGCCGGCTACGAGACCCTGCTGACCGCCGACTACAGCCAGATCGAGCTGCGGATCATGGCCCACCTGTCCGGGGACCAGGCGCTGGCCGACGCGTTCTCCTCGGGGCACGATTTCCACGCGGAGACCGCCTCCCGGGTGTTCGGCGTGCCGCCGGAGCAGGTCACGGTCGAGCTGCGCAGCAAGATCAAGGCGATGAACTACGGGCTCGCCTACGGCCTGTCCTCCTACGGGCTCTCCCAGCAGCTGCGGGTCAGCCGGGACGAGGCCACCGCGTTCATGAACGACTATTTCGAGCAGTTCGGCGGGATCAGGGACTACCTGGAGAAGATCGTCGCGCAGGCGCGCAAGGACGGCTACACCGAGACGATCCTCGGCCGCCGCCGCTACCTGCCGGACTTGGTGTCCGATAACCGGCAGCGCCGGGAGATGGCGGAGCGGATGGCGCTCAACGCGCCGATCCAGGGCTCGGCCGCCGACATCATCAAGGTGGCCATGCTGTCCGTCCAGCGACAGATCCGTGACCAGCAGCTGCGGTCCCGGATGCTGCTGCAGGTCCACGACGAGCTGCTGTTCGAGGTGGCGCCGGGCGAGCTTGACCAGCTCAGGGCCCTGGTACACGCCGCCATGTGCGGGGCGTCCCAGCTCACCGTGCCGCTCGAGGTGTCGATGGGTACCGGGCGAAGCTGGGCCGAGGCCGCGCACTGAGCGGCGGCCGTGCGGGCGCCGGCGGGGCCCGGTCCTCGCCAGGCAGCGGGCTGCGCGGGACGCCCGCCGGGCCGGTCTCACCGGCTGGTGACATGCGTGAGCGGGGCAGCTGGATGAGGCGAGGTGCGGCCCTTAGATTGACCGGTAGCCTGCGCTCTCATATCCTGATCTCCGCGCTGTGTTTCTTGCAGTCCGCCATGGTCAGGCAGCCGCGGGCCGTCGTTCCGGCAGGTCGCAGGTGGTGTCGCTGGCCAGGCAAGTCCAGTCACTCCTGGCCCATGGCGGGTTTCAACTGTGCAGCGCGTCCATAATCCCTGTCCGTATCCGGAGTCCACCAACACATGACGACCAGCAGCACCGAGGCCACCTCGACCCCCAAGGTAGCGGTCAACGACATCGGTTCCGAGGAGGCCTTCCTCGCCGCGATCGACGAGACCATCAAGTATTTCAATGACGGCGACATCGTCGAGGGGACGGTCGTCAAGGTCGACAGGGACGAGGTCCTGCTCGACATCGGCTACAAGACCGAAGGCGTGATCCCCTCCCGCGAGCTGTCGATCAAGCACGACGTCGACCCGCATGACGTGGTCAAGAGCGGCGAGCACATCGAGGCCCTGGTCCTGCAGAAGGAGGACAAGGAAGGCCGGCTGATCCTGTCCAAGAAGCGCGCGCAGTACGAGCGCGCCTGGGGCACGATCGAGAAGATCAAGGACGAGGACGGCGTCGTCACCGGGACGGTCATCGAGGTCGTCAAGGGCGGCCTGATCCTGGACATCGGCTTGCGCGGCTTCCTGCCCGCCTCCCTGGTCGAGATGCGACGGGTCCGCGACCTGCAGCCGTATGTGGGCAAGGAGATCGAGGCGAAGATCATCGAGCTGGACAAGAACCGCAACAACGTGGTCTTGTCCCGCCGGGCCTGGCTCGAGCAGACGCAGTCGGAAGTGCGGCAGAACTTCCTGAACACCCTGCAGAAGGGCCAGATCCGCAAGGGCACGGTGTCCTCGATCGTCAACTTCGGCGCGTTCGTCGACCTCGGCGGGGTGGACGGCCTGGTGCACGTGTCCGAGCTGTCCTGGAAGCACATCGACCACCCGGGCGAGGTCGTCGAGGTCGGCCAGGAGGTCACCGTCGAGGTGCTCGACGTGGACATGGACCGGGAACGGGTCTCGCTGTCGCTGAAGTCCACCCAGGAAGACCCCTGGCAGCAGTTCGCGCGCACCCACCAGATCGGGCAGGTCGTGCCGGGCCGGGTCACCAAGCTGGTGCCGTTCGGCTCGTTCGTGCGGGTGGAAGAGGGCATCGAGGGCCTGGTGCACATCTCCGAGCTCGCGGACCGGCACGTGGAGATCCCCGAGCAGGTGGTGCAGGTCGGCGACGAGATCTTCGTCAAGATCATCGACATCGACCTGGACCGGCGCCGGATCAGCCTGTCGCTGAAGCAGGCGAACGAGGGCACGATCGGCGAGGCGGTCGGCGAGGAGTTCGACCCGACCCTGTACGGGATGCCCGCCACCTACGACGAGCAGGGCAACTACGTCTACCCGGATGGCTTCGACTCGGAGTCCCAGGAGTGGCTGCCCGGGTACGAGAAGCAGCGCGAGGAGTGGGAGAACCAGTACGCCGAGGCCAGGTCCCGGTACGAGGCGCACCAGCAGCAGGTCGCGGAGGCGCGCCGGTCCGACAACGGGGGCGGCGGGTCCGGTGACGGTGACGGTGAGGCCGCCGGGGGAGGCAGGCAGCAGGCCGAGCCCGAGTCTGAGGTCGCGACCGGAACGCTGGCTTCGGACGAGGCACTGGCGGCGCTGCGGGACAAGCTCTCCGGCGGGAACTGACTCGCCAATCTGCCCACCGCTGACTGGGGCGCTCCGCCGATGTGCCCATACCTGCGGCTAGGCGTGCGTCGTCACCAGTCGGCCACCGTCGGCCCGAGACGCGTGATCACCGAGCTGGGCGCAGCAACGTTTACGCCTCCGGTATGGGCACATCGGCTCCGCGTGAGATCTATCGGCTTAGGATCGGCTTGTGTTGCGGGTAGGGCTGACCGGCGGGATCGGCTCCGGCAAGAGCGAGGTGTCCAGGCGCCTGGCCGCGCAGGGCGCCGTGGTCATCGACGCGGACGCGATCGCCCGGGAGGTCGTCGAGCCGGGGACCGACGGCCTGGCCGAGGTGGTGGAGGCGTTCGGGCGCGAGGTGCTCCGCCCGGACGGCGGACTCGACCGGCCGAAGCTCGGTGATGTCGTCTTCGCCGACCCGGAGCGCTTGGACCGGCTCAACGCGATCATCCACCCGAGGGTGGCCGCCCGCATGGCCGAGCTGGAGCAGGCCGCCGCCCCGGGCGCGATCGTGGTGCACGACGTCCCGCTGATCGCCGAGAACGGCCGGGCCGGCGTCTACGACCTCGTGGTGGTGGTCGACACGCTGCCCAGGACCCAGATCGAGCGGCTGGCCCGTCACCGCGGCATGACCCGTGAGCAGGCCAAGTCCCGGATGGCGGCGCAGGCCAGCCGGGAGCAGCGGCTGGCGATCGCCGACATCGTGATCGACAACTCCGGGTCGCTGGCCGAGCTGGACCGCCAGGTCGGCGACCTGTGGGCGGAGTTGCGCCGCCGCGCGGTCGCGGCGAGCCGCGCGCACACCAGCGCGTAATCGCGCCCGGCCATTACCGCGCCATGCTCGGGCCATTGCCTGGTCCCGCATTACCGGGCCGTAACGCCACCCGCCTGGCTGCCACCTTGATACCGTTCCGTAGGGATATGCGGCATTGAGCGCGGCGGGCCCGTCTGGCGGCCCGGGACAGGGGTGCAGCGTGGGGTCACCTGGTGTTGATCTTCCCGAGATCGTGTTCGCCCCGGCGCGCCCGGACATCCGCCCCGGTCACGACGCCGATGTGATCTTCGAGGTGCGCGAGCTGGCGGACGGCGGCCCGGCGCTGCCGGTGTTCAGCACGGTCGAGCGGCTGGTAGCGGCGCTCGGGCCAGAGCAGCCCTGGGTCGCGCTCCCGCTGCGGAATGTCCAGCGAATCATGGGCGGCGCCGGGGTGGACCGGATCGTGCTGGATCCCGACGCCGAGCCCGGCGCCTGGCAATGGCAGGCCAGCGACATCGAGGCCCTGGAACGGAGGCTGTGATGCTGGTCGGGGATGGCGGCGGTGGCGACGGATTCCAGGTGGTGATGTCCGACCTGGTCGATGCGGCGGCCACGTTCGGCTCCGAGGCCGCGACATTCAAGGCCATCATGCCGACGGACGGCCCGCCCTGCCCGGACGGCGGGGATGCGGCGTTCGACGAGAACCTGCAGGTGGTGGTCCAGATGATCGGCGCCCTGCACCTGCAGGCGGCGGGCGTCATGGAGGAGGACTCCGCCAAGCTCACGAAGGCGCACGCGAACTACCTCCACACCGATGAGGACCTGGCTCGGCTCTGCAACCAGATCATCGCCCCCGACAAGGTCACCTGAAGGAGGCGCCGTGGCCCCCGCCAGCACCTTGACGACGAGGTCTCTCGCGCCCCTGGCATCCTTCGCCCACGACTGGGTGGGCGGCGACATTCACGGGCTCGCCGCGTTCGCCGG
This sequence comes from uncultured Actinomycetota bacterium, assembly GCA_963749145.1. Taxonomy (GTDB): domain Bacteria; phylum Actinomycetota; class Actinomycetes; order Streptosporangiales; family Streptosporangiaceae; genus JASHPR01. Next base: position 950,534 of record CAVVLN010000002.1, read on the forward strand.
GACGCTCTACGGCTACGTCCCCCGGATCGAGGACGTGGTCACCGCGCTGGACAAGAAGGTGGACCAGATCGTCGGCGACGCGGGCTGGGTCGGTGCGGCGGCCACGGCGTTCGCTACCAACTGGGAGAAGGTCTCGGCCGAGACCAACGCCATCGGGCTGGTGATCGTGCAGACCGGGAGCATCGTGGACCAGCTCGCCGTCGACCTGTCCAAGATCGAGAACGCCCTGGAGCAGGCCGCGGCCAAGGTCGCGGCGCACGGGGTCGGTATCGGCCCGGACGGGCAGCCGCCCGAGGCCTGCTATGCCAACCCCACCCAGGAGAGCTGGCGGCTCGGCTACGACTCGTTCTACCAGCAGTGCATGGCGGCGGCCGAGAACGCCCGGGTCCAGGCCGCCGGCGCGCTGCACGGCGTGTACGGGGCGATGACCTCGGGCACGTCCGGCCAGGGCGACATCAGCCCGTCCGGTGCCGGGACGAAGATCGGCGACAGCTCGACGCTCTCGGACTACCTCGCGGACCTGCTGGCCACGCCCACCGCCTACGCCAACCAGGTCGCGGACAAGGTGGCCGAGCTGACCACCAAGGCGGGCAAGGCTTACAAGGCCTGGCAGGCCGCCCAGGCCGCCGCCCGGCAGGCCGACGGACGGTTCGGCGTGATGCCGGAGGACGTCAAGGTCGCCCTGAAGGACGCCAAGACCGAGCTCGCCTCGGCCGAATCGGACCTGGCCAAGGCCCAGGACGGCGAGGGCGCGTTCACCAAGTTCTTCGGCACGCGGCTGCGCGACCTGCCCGGCCTGAAGGGGGCCGACGCGGTCGACGCCCTGCGAGACGGCAGCCTGCTCGACCGGGCGCTCGACGTGCCGGTCGTCGACGTCGTCGCCGGGGGGATCGCCACCGTGCTCAACGCCCAGCAGGACGAGCAGCATGGCGTGCCGGGCTGGCTGGCCTACCCGCTGGAAACGGGCGGCACCGTGGCCAGCATCGCCGCCGGGACGGCGGTCGCGGGCGTGGTCGGCGGGGCGGTGGCCGGCGCGTCGATCGTCGGCGCGCCGGTGCTCGGCGTGGTGGCGGGCGTCGCGGTCGGCGGCGCGGTCGCCTACGGCGTCGGCGACTACATTCACAATTACATCGAGGACTTCGGCGCCCAGTGGCATCAGCACGGGGTGCTGGGGATCGTGACCGATTTCGGCGCCGCCGGCGTCGGCACCTGGGACGACACCAAGCAGCTGGTTGGAGATGCCGGGCATGCGGCCAGTAGCGTGTGGCACGGCATCACGTCCCTGTTCTAGCCGGAGGCGCCATGGGGCTCTTCGACCGCACGGCCAGCAGGCTGTCCAGCCACACCACGCTCCTGCTGCCTGCTGATCCCGGTGACGCGTTCCTCGACGCCGCCCGGCTGTATGACCCCGAGGTGCACCGATGGCACGATCGGCTGGTCTTCCGCAACGGGGTGCTGCTCTTCGGCCCGGTGGCGGTGACCCCCAAGCTCGAGCAGCAGGCTGGGCTCCCGGCCGGGATGGCGGTGGCCTGGTACACCGACGCGGCCGGGCAGAGCACCAGCCAGAAGCGCCCGCACGAGGCCAAGGTGGACGACGGCGACCGGCTCGTGCGCGGCCTGGCGGAACGCCTCGGCGGCACCGCCCAGTACGCCGCGCCGCAGCCCAACCTCGCGCTGATCGCGTCGGTGTACAGCGAGCAGGGCCTCGCGGTGCCGCAGGTGATCGAGGCACTCCGGCCCTACGCCGGCGACCTCGAGGCCGAGGACGAGAACGCGGACTCCTACGGCCTGACCGGCAAGGCGGCGCCGTTCTACGTCGGCTACTTCTCCCCGCGCCTGTACTCGGAGCCGAACGCGCCGCCGGCGGTCGGCGCGATGCGGTCTCGCCCGCTGCACCACTGGGACCTGAATACCGGCACCAGCGTCAAGCACGCGGCGCGGCAGCTCGGGCTGACCGTCGGCGAGGCGGCGTTCGCGCTCGCCGGCCAGGCCGGCGGCGTGGTGCTCGACGTGCTCGGGTTCCGCGTCAGCCGGGCCGAGGACCTGCTCCCCCGCTGACGGGCCGGGCGGGAATGTCAGAGGCCCGTCATACATTGTTAGCGTGGGTTCTTATCCGCCCGTACTCACCCGGCCGTACCGTCGAACCAGAGGGGGGAGCCATGCGTCCGGTAACTGACCTGCAGCGGCGCGTTGCCCCCTTTGAGGTGATCACCGATATGGTGCCCGCCGGGGACCAGCCGCAGGCCATCGCGGAGATGGAGAAGCGGATCCGCTCCGGGGCCAGGACACCGTGCTGCTCGGCGCGACCGGGACCGGCAAGACCGCGACGGTCGCCTGGCTGGCCGAGCGGCTCCAGCGGCCGGTCCTGGTCATGCTGCCGAACAAGACCCTGGCCGCGCAGTTCGCCAACGAGCTGCGCGAGATGCTGCCGAACAACGCCGTCGAGTACTTCGTCTCCTACTACGACTACTACCAGCCGGAGGCGTACGTACCGCAGACCGACACCTACATCGAGAAGGACTCCTCGATCAACGACGAGGTGGACCGGCTGCGGCACTCCGCGACCAATTCGCTGCTCACCCGCCGGGACACGATCGTGGTGGCGTCGGTGTCCTGCATCTACGGCCTCGGCACGCCGCAGGAGTATGTGGACCGGATGCTGAAGCTCAACGTCGGCGGCACCATCGACCGCGACGCGCTGCTGCGCAAGCTGGTCGGCATGCAGTACAGCCGCAACGACCTGTCGTTCACCCGGGGCACGTTCCGGGTGCGCGGGGACACCATCGAGGTGATCCCGGTCTACGAGGAGCTCGCCGTCCGGATCGAGATGTTCGGCGACGAGGTCGAGCGGCTGATGACGCTGCACCCGCTGACCGGCGAGGTGATCAGCGAGGACGACGAGCTGTACATCTTCCCCGCCACTCACTACGTGGCCGGGCCGGAGCGGATGGAGCGGGCCCTCGCCGGCATCGAGGCGGAGCTCGCGGAGCGGCTCGCCGAACTCGAGCAGGCCGGCAAGCTGCTGGAAGCGCAGCGCCTGCGGATGCGTACCACCTACGACATCGAGATGCTGCGCCAGGTGGGGAGCTGCTCGGGCATCGAGAACTACTCGCGGCACATCGACGGCCGCGAGCCGGGCAGCCCGCCGAACACGCTGCTCGACTACTTCCCCGAGGACTTCCTGCTGGTCATCGACGAGTCGCACAACACGGTGCCGCAGATCGGCGCCATGTACGAGGGTGACGTTTCCCGCAAGCGGGTCCTGGTCGAGCACGGGTTCCGGCTGCCCAGCGCGATCGACAACCGGCCGCTCACCTGGGCGGAGTTCGGCGACCGGATCGGCCAGACGCTGTACCTGTCGGCCACCCCGGGCCCGTACGAGCTGCAGCGCGTCCGCGGCGAGGTCATCGAGCAGGTGATCAGGCCGACCGGGCTGATCGACCCCGAGGTGATCATCAAGCCGACCAAGGGCCAGATCGATGACCTCGTGCACGAGATCAGGGAGCGGGCCGAGCGGTTCGAGCGGGTCCTGGTGACCACGCTGACCAAGAAGATGGCCGAAGACCTCACCGACTACCTGCTGGAGCTGGGCATCCGGGCCCGGTACCTGCACAGCGAGGTGGACACGCTGCGCCGGGTGGAACTGCTCCGCGAGCTGCGGCTCGGCGAGTACGACGTGCTGGTCGGGATCAACCTGCTCCGCGAGGGCCTGGACCTGCCCGAGGTCTCGCTGGTGGCGATCCTGGACGCGGACAAGGAAGGCTTCCTGCGGTCCGGCACGTCGCTGATCCAGACGATCGGCCGCGCGGCGCGCAACGTCTCCGGCCAGGTGCACATGTACGCGGACCAGGTGACCCCGTCGATGCAGCGGGCGATCGACGAGACCAACCGGCGGCGGGCCAAGCAGGTCGCTTACAACACCGAGCGCGGGCTCGACCCGCAGCCGCTGCGCAAGCGGATCGCCGACATCCTCGACCAGCTCGCCCGGGAGGACGCGGACACGGCGCAGCTGCTCGGCGGATCCGGGCGGCAGCAGAGCCGGGGCAAGGCGCCCGTGCCGGGGCTGTCCTCGCGAGCCAGGGCGGCGGCGTCGGCCGCGGCCGGAGCCCGGGCCGGCGAGCCGGGACCGGGGGAGGGCGGCCCGGCGCGCGAGGACCTGGTCGGGCTCATCTCGGAGCTGACCGATCAGATGCACGCCGCCGCCGCCGAATTGCAGTTCGAGCTCGCCGCGCGGCTCCGCGACGAGATCAAGGAGCTGAAGCACGAGCTGCGCGGCATGCAGGCGGCCGGCGTCTAGCCAGCACCCGGAAGCGCCCGGTGGCCAGGACCGGGCGCGGGCGGCGCGGCAGGTAGGCAGGCGCAGGACGCCGGGCACTGAAGGCTGGGCGGAGTCGGCGTTGCGGGGGAACCGGCGCCGGAGCGGCGCCGTCCAAGTGTTATGGGTCGCAATAGGGTCGCAGGGAGCCCGGGGAGCACGGGTCGCTCGAGGGTGGCGGGTCGCATGAGGGCGGCGGGTCGCTCGAGGGCGGCGGGTCGCTCCAGGGTGGCGGGTCGCATGAGGGGCACAGGTTTCCCCAGAGTTGCGGGCGGGCCGGGAACGCGCGGCGCCCGGGCGCCGCGGGGCATCGCGGCCGCGCTGGGGGCGGTCGCGCTGGGCGCGGTGGCGCTGGCCGCGTGCGGGAGCGTCCCCGCGCCGGCCTCCGGCGCGCCGGCCGGGGCGTCCGGCCAGTCCGCGGCGTCGCCGTCGGCCAGCGCCAGCGCCAGCGCCGGCCCCAACGCCGGCGCCGGGCCGGACGCGCTGTGCCAGGACCCGGCCGCGGTCACCGGCCTGCAGATCTCCCAGATCCGCGGCATGAGGATCCCGCAGCGGCAGATCGACTTTCCGCACGCCATCAAGGTGACCAGCACGGCCCAGGCCCGGGCCGTGGCCCGGGCGCTGTGCGCGCTGCCGGTGATGCCCCGCGGCATAATCAACTGCCCGGCGCTGTTTGCGGGAACGAGTTACCAGCTGACGTTCACGGCGGACGGGCGCAAGCTACCCGTGGTCATTCTGGAGGCGACCGGCTGCGAGACCGTGACCGGCGCCGGGCCGGTCCGTCAGGCCCGGTCATCCGGGTTCTGGCGGGTGCTGGCCGAGGCGAGCCACCTCACCCCGCTGGGCCTGGCGTTCGCCCGGCCGGGGTGCCAGCCGCCGTCGGGTACCGTCAAGATCAACGACTGCCCGGCCCAGATGCAGCCGGGCGGCGCGGCCCAGTCCGGCTCGGGGGCCGCGCCGTAGCCGGGCGACGTCACCGGGCCAGGGAGGGTACGTGTGACGTGGGTTATGTTCGACTACGGCGGCGTGCTTTGCCACCCGCCCTCGCCCGAGGACCTGGCCTTGCTCGCCGGAGCCGCTGGCGTTGGCGTTCCGGCCCTGGTCGAGGAGTACTGGGGCTGGCGGCGGGCGTATGACCTGGCCGAACTGGACGCCCAGCAGTACTGGCGGCAGGTGGGGAAGGGCGTGGACCGCGATTTCAGCGATGCCCAGGTCGGCGAGCTCATCCGGCTGGACCGCGCCTCCTGGCTGCGGCTGCAAGCGGGCACGGTGGCGCTGGTCGAGGACCTGGCCCGGGCCGGGTGGCCGCTCGCGCTGCTGTCGAACGCGCCCGACGACCTCGCCGACGCGATCGCCGGGCTGCCGATTGCGGCCCATTTCGGTCACCTGATTTTCAGCTGTCAGCTGAAGTTGGCCAAACCGGATCCGGAATGTTACCGGCGCGCGCTGGCTATGCTGGCCGCGAAGGCCGAAGATGTCATTTTCATCGACGACCGTGCCGAGAACGTGGCCGCCGCGACCGCACTCGGCCTGCAGTCGATGCGTTTTACCAGCTCAGAGGGTATCCGCACCGCCGTAGTCGAGCGGCTGGACGGTCGCCGGTGAGCGGGCGGCCCGGGCCGGCGGGCCGGGACATCCGGCCCGGCCGGCGGAGCCCGGGGAGCCGCGCCGGGCATGGCGCGGCCGGAGAGCGGCCCGCGGCGGCCGGAAAGCGGGCTGAGCAGCCCCGCGAGGACGGCGTAGGGTCGTAACTATGTTGGCGAGCCTGGTCGCCGCGCTGCTGTCGGCCATCTGTTACGGGATCGCCGCGGTCATGCAGGCGGTGGCCATCCGCTCGGCGAGCCGCCGGCCGGCCCGGATCAGGGAAGGTGACCCGGCCGCCGCCCGGGTCGACCCGGGCCTGCTGGTCCGCCTGCTCGGCCAGTGGCGCTTCCTGGCCAGCCTGGCCATCGACATCCTCGGGTTCCTGGCCCAGCTGGTGGCGTTGCGGCGGCTGCCGCTGTTCGCCGTGCAGGCCGTGATCGCGTCCAACCTGGCGGTCATCGCGGTGCTCGCGGCGTGGCTGATGAAGGCCCGGCTGAATTGGCAGGAATGGCTGGCGGTCGGCGGGGTGGTCGTCGGGGTGGGCCTGCTCGGCTCCTCGGCTGGGGCCGAGGGGGCGGCGACGGTCGGCCCGGCCTTCCAGATCGCGCTGATGGTGGCAGTGGCCGGCGTGGCGGTGGCCGGGATCGCGGCCGCCCGGCTGCCCGGCCGGGCCCGCACGCCTGCGCTGGGCGCCACCGCCGGGCTCGGCTACGCGGTGCTGGCCGTCTCGGCCCGGATCCTGCCCGGCTTCTCGCCGATGCAGCTGGTGCGCAGCCCGGCCACGTACACGCTGGCCGCGGCCGGGATCGTCTCGTTCCTGATGTACGCGTCGGCGCTGGAGGGCGGCAGCGTCACCGTGGCCACCTCGGCCGTGGTCCTGGCCGAAACCGTCCCGCCCGCGATCGTCGGCGTGGTGTTCCTCGGCGACACCACCCGGCCCGGGCTGACCGGCCTGGCGGTGGCCGGGTTCATCCTGGCGGTGGCCTGCGCCGTGGTCCTGGCCCGGTTCGGCGAGGCCGGCGAGCCGTCGCCGGAAGGACGGGACGGCCAGCGGGCGCGCCGCGCCCGGGCCACGACGTCCGTGTGACCCCGGTATCGGACTCTTTGTTCCTGGTCAACGCCGTGCGCAGGCCGGCGCGTTGGGCGTTGCGGCCCAGCCCGCCCCCGCCCGGCTGATATCCTGAGAACCCGTGGACCGGCGGATTTGCCGCCGGGCTAAGACCACGGGAGCCTCATTTGGCTACGGCACCTCACTCATCACGGCCCGTCTCCACCAGGCACCTTTTCGTCACCGGGGGCGTGGCTTCCAGTCTCGGCAAGGGCCTCACCGCGTCCAGCCTCGGCCGCCTGCTGAAGCTGCGGGGGCTGCGGGTCACGATGCAGAAACTCGACCCGTATCTCAACGTCGACCCCGGCACCATGAACCCGTTCCAGCACGGCGAGGTGTTCGTCACCGACGACGGCACCGAGACCGACCTGGACGTCGGGCACTACGAGCGGTTCCTGGACACCCGGCTCCAGGGGTCGGCCAACGTCACCACCGGCCAGATCTACTCCAGCGTGATCGCCAAGGAGCGGCGCGGCGACTACCTGGGCGACACCGTGCAGGTGATCCCGCACATCACCAATGAGATCAAGGCCCGCATCCTCGACATGGGCGGCCCCGAGGTCGACGTGGTCATCACCGAGGTGGGCGGCACGGTGGGCGACATCGAGTCCCAGCCGTTCCTGGAGGCGATCCGCCAGATCCGGCACGAGATCGGCCGGGACCGCTGCTTCTTCCTGCATGTCTCGCTGCTGCCGTACATCGGGCCGTCCGGCGAGCTGAAGACCAAGCCGACCCAGCACTCGGTGGCCGCGCTGCGCAGCATCGGCATCCAGCCCGACGCGATCGTGTGCCGCTCCGACCGGCCCATCACGTCCGGGCTGAAGCGCAAGATCAGCCTGATGTGCGACGTGGACGAGGAGGCGGTGGTCTCCGCGGCCGACGCCCTGTCGATCTACGACATCCCCAAGGTGCTGCACTCCGAGGGCCTGGACGCCTACGTGGTGCGCCGGCTCGGGCTGCCGTTCCGCGACGTGGACTGGAGCGACTGGGACGAGTTGCTGCGCCGGGTGCACCGCCCCGCCCGCAGCGTCACGATCGCGCTGGTCGGCAAGTACGTGGACCTGCCCGACGCGTACCTGTCGCCGGCCGAGGCGCTGCGGGCCGGCGGGTTCGGCAACGACGCGAGGGTCAACATCCGCTGGGTGCCCAGCGACGAGTGCCAGACCCCCGAGGGCGCGGCGCGCCACCTCGACGGCGCGGACGGGGTGCTGGTCCCGGGCGGGTTCGGCGTCCGCGGGATCGAGGGGAAGATCGGGGCCGTGCGGCACGCCCGGGAGAACGGCATCCCGCTGCTCGGGCTGTGCCTCGGGCTGCAGTGCCTGGCCATCGAGGTCGCGCGGGACCTGGCGGGCCTGGAGGGCGCGAACAGCGCGGAGTTCGACCCGGCCGCCGCGCACCCGGTGATCGCCACCATGGCCGGCCAGGAGGACGTGGTGGCCGGGGAGCGGAACATGGGCGGCACGATGCGGCTGGGCCTGTACCCGGCGGTGCTCGCCGAGGGGAGCCTGGTCCGTGAGCTCTACGGGACCGAGATCGTGGAGGAACGGCACCGGCACCGGTACGAGGTCAACAACGCCTACCGCGAGATCCTGGAGCGGGCCGGGCTGGTCTGCTCCGGGCTGTCGCCCGACGGCATGCTGGTCGAATTCGTCGAACTGCCGCGCAGCGTCCACCCGTTCTTCGTGGCCACCCAGGCGCACCCGGAGTTCCTGTCCCGCCCGACCCGGCCGCACCCTCTGTTCAGCGGGCTCGTGACCGCCGCGCTCGAGCGCTCGCGGGCGGTCCCCGCCACCGATCCGCTCGCGGCGGCCGGCCGCCGGGCCGCGGCCAGCGCGTGATGACCGGGAGCGGAGCGACCGAGGACCTGGACATCCGTGACACGGCCGAGCACTGGCCGGTGACCTCGTCGGCCACGCTGGGCCAGGGCAGCCTGGTCCGGCTGCGCCGGGATATGGTGCGGATGCCCGACGGTGACGTGGTGGGCCGGGATGTCCTCGAGCATCCGGGCGCGGTGGCGGTGCTCGCGCTGGACTCGGGCGACCGCGTCCTCATGATCCGCCAGTACCGGCACCCGGTGGGCAGGCTGCTGTGGGAGATCCCGGCCGGCCTGCGCGACGTCGCGGGCGAGCCGCTGCACGTGACCGCGGAGCGGGAACTGCTCGAGGAATCCGGCTACCGGGCCGCCTGGTGGCGGGTGCTCACCGACTCCTACTCCTCGCCCGGCATCAGCACCGAGCGCCTGCGGATCTTCCTCGCCCGCGGCCTGACCGAGGTGCCCGAGGCGGAGCGCTCGTACGTGCCCGAGCACGAGGAGGCGCACCTGACGCTGGCCTGGGTGCCGCTGGAGCAGGCAGTGGCCCGGATTCTCGCTGGTGACCTGCATAATGGCGTGACGTCACTGGGTATCTTGTCCGCGTATGCGGCACGCCGGGACGGGTTCGCCGGGCTGCGGAACGCGGATGCACCCGAACGGTGATCGGCGGCCGCGACGCGGCCACGACGTGGACCTGACCGGCAACGGGGCCGGGCAGGGCACCTCGACCAGGAAGGGCTGGGTGCCATGAAGGTCGGCATTCCGAAGGAGATCAAGAACCATGAGTACCGGGTCGCCTGCACCCCGGCGGGCGCGCACGAACTGGTCCGGTCCGGGCACGAGGTGTTCGTCCAGCACGACGCGGGCGCCGGCTCGCTCATCCCCGACGCGGACTTCGCCGCCGCCGGGGCGACGATCCTGCCCGACGCCGACGCGGTGTGGCAGGCCGGCGAGCTGATCCTCAAGGTCAAGGAGCCGATCGGCGAGGAGTACCCCCGGCTGCGCAAGGGCCAGATCCTGTTCACCTACCTGCACCTGGCCGCGGACCGCAAGCTCACCGAGGTGCTGCTCGGCTCGGGCAGCACGGCGATCGCCTACGAGACCGTCCAGCTGGCGGACGGGTCGCTGCCGCTGCTGGCCCCGATGTCCGAGGTCGCGGGGCGGATGGCGCCGCAGGTGGGCGCGCACCACCTGCAGCGCGACGGCGGCGGCCGGGGCGTGCTGATGGGCGGGGTCTCCGGCGTGTACGCGGCCAAGGTGGTCGTCCTCGGCGCGGGCGTGTCCGGCATGAACGCGGCGGCGATCGCGCTCGGCATGCAGGCCGAGGTGCTGCTGGTGGACAAGAACGTCGCCCGGCTGCGCGCGGCCGATGCGATCTACCAGGGGCACCTGCAGACGGTCACGTCCAACGCCTACGAGATCGAGAAGGCCGTGATCGACGCCGACCTCGTGATCGGTGCCGTGCTGGTGCCCGGGGCCAAGGCCCCGATGCTGGTCTCCAACGACCTCGTGGCGCGGATGAAGCCGGGCTCAGTGCTGGTCGACATCTCCATCGACCAGGGCGGCTGCTTCGAGGACTCGCACCCGACCACGCACGCCAACCCGACCTACAAGGTGCACGGGTCGGTGTTCTACTGCGTCGCGAACATGCCCGGCGCGGTGCCGCACACCTCGACCTACGCGCTGACCAACGTCACCCTGCCGTACGCGGTGGAGATCGCGAACCGCGGCTGGCGCGCGGCGCTGCGCGCCGACCCGGCGTTCGCGCCGGGCCTGAACGTGCACGAGGGCGTCCTCACCTGCCCGGGTGTCGGGGAAGCGCACGGACTGCCGTGGACGGCCGTGAGCGAGGCGCTCAACTGAAAGCCGTCCAGCCGGTCACGGTCGACGAGGCGGCCAGGCGCTACCTCGACCACCTGATGGTGGAGCGGGGGCTGTCCGCGCACACCTTGCAGGCTTACCGCAGGGACCTGCGGCGTTACGCGTCGGTGCTCGGCGCGGCCGGCCGGGCCGGCATCGTCGACGTGACCACGCGCGACGTGACCTCGTTCCTGGCCGGGCTGCGCGAGGGAGACCAGGACCACCCGCCGCTGGCGGCCAGCTCGGCGGGCCGGGCCGTGGTCGCGGTGCGCGGCCTGCACGCGTTCGCGGCGGCGGAGGGGCTGGCGCCGTCCGACCCGGCCCGGCCGGTCCGGCCGCCCGCGCCGCCGCGGCGGCTGCCGCGCGCGATGCCCGTCGCCGACGTGGAGCGCCTGCTCGAGGCGGCCGGGGCCGGCGGCGGGCCGCGGGCGCTGCGGGACCGGGCCCTGCTGGAACTGCTCTACGGGACCGGGGCCCGGATCTCGGAGGCGATCACGCTGGACGTCGACGACCTCGACCTGCGGGCGCAGCCCGCGGCCCGGCCGGCCACCGTCCGGCTGTCGGGCAAGGGTGACAAGCAGCGGATCGTGCCCGTGGGCAGCTTCGCCCGGGAGGCGCTGGACCAGTACCTGGTCCGGGCCCGGCCCGCCCTCGCCACGGCGGCCCGCCGGACCTCGGCGAGCCCGGCGGTGTTCCTGAACGCCCGCGGCGGCCGGCTCACCCGGCAGGGCGCCTGGGCGGCGTTGCGGGCCGCGGCCGGGCGGGCCGGGATCGCCGGCGTGTCGCCGCACACGCTGCGCCATTCGTTCGCCACCCATCTCCTGGACGGCGGCGCCGACGTCCGGGTGGTGCAGGAGCTGCTCGGGCACGCCTCGGTCACGACCACGCAGGTCTACACGCTGGTAACCGTGGACAGGCTCCGCGAGGTGTACGCCAGCGCGCATCCCCGGGCAGGCGTTGCGCACGGCCCATTTCCTGGCAAACGGTGAGTCGGCTTGCCGCGGCCATGCACAGGCCCTAGCCTCGCGCTAGAGTCCGGGGTTTCAGCGGGCGCACTGCGGGCGACCGCCTTCACGAGTCCCGCCCGCAAAGAACCCCGGCGGGGAGGTGCAGTAGGTTTGGCAGCGTCCCGAGTGCTGGCCGCCAGGCCCGGAGTGCTGGGCCCCACCGGCCGGCCGATACCGGTGTTCCCCGATCCCGAGCCGTTGCTGAGGCATGGCCCGGCCCGGATCGCCGCGGTCTGCAACCAGAAGGGCGGTGTCGGCAAGACCACCACGACCATCAACCTCGGCGCCGCGCTGGCCGAGCAAGGCCGCCGCGTGCTACTGGTCGACTTCGACCCCCAGGGCGCGCTGTCGGTGGGGCTGGGCATCCAGCCGCACGAGCTCGACGCGACCGTCTACAACCTGCTCATGGAGCGCGGGCTCGCCGTGCGCGACGTGCTGTTCAAGACCAACGTCGACGGCATGGACCTGCTGCCGAGCAACATCGACCTGTCCGGGGCCGAGGTGCAGCTCGTGCATGAGGTGGGCCGCGAGTTCGTGCTCGGCCGCGTGCTGGCGCCGATCATCCCCGACTACGACGTCATCCTGATCGACTGCCAGCCCTCGCTCGGGTTGCTCACGGTCAACGCGCTCGCCTGCGCGGACGGGGTGATCGTGCCGCTGGAGTGCGAGTACTTCGCGCTGCGCGGCGTGGCCCTGCTGATGGAGACCATCGACAAGGTGTCCAGTCGGATCAGCCCCAAGCTGGTACTGGACGGCTTGCTGGCCACGATGTACGACTCGCGCACGCTGCACACCCGGGAGGTCCTGGCCGGGGTCGTGAAGGGCTTCGGGGACAAGGTCTACCACACGGTGATCAGCCGGACGGTGCGCTTCCCCGACGCCACGGTGGCGGGGGAGCCGATCACCCGCTTCGACCCGACGTCCAACGGGGCGAACGCCTACCGGGAGCTGGCTAAGGAGGTACTGGAGCGGTGGCGCCAGGCAGACCTCTCGGTTCCCGCGCACGGCGGGTAAGCCTCCCCGGGGTCGCCGAGCTGCTCCGCCCGGCCGGCCGGGGTGCGGCGGTCGAGGCCCAGCGTCAGGCCAGCGGCCGGGAGCGTCACCCTCAGAAGATCACCGTCTACCTGTCCGGCGGTGAGCTGCTCGACCTGGAACGGGCCCGGCTCACGCTGCGGGCCCTGGGCATTACCGTGGATCGGGGGAGAATCGTCCGGGAGGCGCTGGCCGTGCTGCTGGCCGACCTGGACGCCGAGGGGGACAGGAGCCTGGTGGCACGGCGGCTATGGGACGGGATCCAGCCAGATTGACGTATCTGAGGTAAATGACGACGACGACTATGACCGGTGAGCCGGGCGAGGCCCGGGCGGCGAGCGGGTTCGAGGTGCACCTCGACGTGTTCGAGGGCCCGTTCGACCTGCTGCTCGGGCTGATCTCCAAGCACAAGCTGGACATCACCGAGATCGCGCTGTCCAGCGTCACCGACGAGTTCATCGGCTACATCCGGGCCAAGGCCGACGCCTGGGACCTGGATCAGGCCAGTTACTTCCTGGTCGTGGCGGCGACCCTGCTCGACCTCAAGGCCGCGCGGCTGCTGCCCGCGGGCGAGGTCGACGACGAGGAGGACCTCGCCCTGCTCGAGGCCCGGGACCTGCTGTTCGCCCGGCTGCTGCAGTACCGGGCCTACAAGGAGGTGGCGGCGGTGCTGGCCAGCCGGATGGCCGCGGCCGGGCGGAGGTTCCCGCGGCGGGTGCCGATGGAGCCGCGCTTCGTCGAGTTGCTGCCGGAGGTGCTGCTCGGTCTCGGCCCGGCCGAGTTCGCCGTGATCGCGGCCCGCACGCTCGCGCCGAGGCGGGCGCCCGTGGTCTCCACCGCGCACCTGCACATGCCGCTGACCAGCGTCCGGGAACAGGTGAGCCTGCTGTCCGGCCGGCTGGCGCAGCTGGGCCGGGCCACGTTCCGGCAGCTCAGCTCCGACTGCGCCGGGACCTATGAGGTCGTCGCGCGCTTCCTCGCCGTGCTCGAGCTGTACCGGGGTGGCCGCGTCGGGCTCGATCAGGTGGCCCCGCTCGGTGACCTGTACGTGAGCTGGACGCCCTCCGATCAGCCCGACGGCGGAGCAGACACCCAGAAAGCCGACGAATAGCCATGCCGAACGCATCTGGCCCAGGCCCGGGGGATGCCGGGGACGCGCCCGGCCGGCCCGGCCCCGACGGCCTGGCCGCCGGGCCGGACGAGGCGGCGGCCGCGGCGCGCCTCGCCGCCGCACCGTCGCTGCGGGCCAGCCTCGAGGCGATCATGCTGGTGGCCGACGAACCGGTGTCCGAGGTGGTGATCGCGCAGGTGCTGGAACGGCCGCGGGCCGAGGTGGCCGGGGCCCTGCGCGACCTGGCCGCCACCTACGCCGGGGAGCAGCGCGGCTTCGACCTGCGCGAGGTGGCCGGCGGCTGGCGCTACTACACCCGCGAGGAGTGCGCCCCGGTGGTGGAGCGGTTCGTGAGCGACGGCCAGGAGGTCCGGCTGACCCAGGCGGCGCTGGAGACCCTGGCCGTGGTGGCCTACCGGCAGCCGGTGAGCCGGGCGCGGATATCGGCCGTGCGCGGCGTCAACTGCGACGGCGTGATCCGCACCCTGGTGCTGCGCGGGCTGGTGGAAGAGGTCGGCACCGATCCCGAGACCGGCGCGATCCTGTTCGCCACGACCGGGTACTTCCTGGAACGGCTCGGGCTGGCCAGCCTCGAGGACCTGCCCGACCTCGCCCCGTTCCTGCCCGATGACATCGACGACGAGCCGGAAGCGGGTCATGAGCCAGCGGCACCGTGATCCCGGCGAGCAGGCCGGCGAGGGTCACGACTCGCTGGTCGACGTGGTCGGCGGCGTGCGCCTGCAGAAGGTGCTGGCGGCGGCGGGCGTGGGCAGCCGCAGGCACTGCGAGGAGATGATCGCCGACGGCCGGGTCGAGGTCGACGGCGAGGTCGTGCGGAGGTTCGGGGCCCGGGTGGACCCGCAGCGCCAGGTCATCCGGGTGGACGGGCGGCGCATCCCGGCCCGCGAGGACCTCGTCTACGTCGCCCTGAACAAGCCCGCCGGCGTGCTGACCACGATGTCGGACAGCCGGGGCCGCCCCACGATCGCCGACTTCCTCGGGGACCGGGGCGAGCGGCTGTTTCACGTCGGCCGGCTCGACTTCGACACCGAGGGCCTGATGCTGCTGATGAACGACGGGGAACTGGCACATCGGCTGGCGCACCCCCGGTACGGCGTGCTCAAGACCTACCTGGCCGACGTGAGCGGGCCGCTGCCCCGGGATCTGGGACGGCGGCTGATCACCGGGGTGGAGCTGTCCGACGGGGTGGCGACCGCCGACCGGTTCCGGGTGGTGGAACGGGCCGGCTCCCGCGCCCTGGTCGAGATCACCCTGCACGAGGGGCGCAAGCACATCGTGCGGCGGATGCTGGCCGAGACCGGCCACCCGGTCAGCCGCCTGGTCCGCACCCACGTCGGCCCGGTCGCGCTCGGCTCGCTGCGCCCGGGCACCACGCGCAAGCTCACCGCGAGGGAGATCGGCGACCTGTACGCGGCGGTGGGTCTATAGCCTGGTAGCCCGGATCAGGCGGCAAGGAGAGGCAGGCTGGTGGCAGTCAGGGCGATCCGCGGCGCGGTGCAGGTGGGCGCGAACGAGAACGCGGCCATCCTCGAGGGCACCTCCGAGCTCGTCACGGAGGTCATGACCCGCAACCAGCTCACCCCGGCCGACGTGATCAGCGTCGTGTTCAGCGCCACCAGGGACCTGAACGCCGAGTTTCCCGCCCTCGCCGCGCGCAAGCTCGGGTTCCAGGACGTGCCGCTGCTGTGCTGCGCCGAGATCGACGTGCCGGGCGCGATGCCGCGCGTGGTCCGGCTGCTGATGCACGTGGAGACGGCCGCCCCCCGCTCCGCGGTGCAGCACGTGTACCTGCGCGGCGCCGCCGCGCTGCGCCTGGACATCGCCCAATGACCGGGCCACCCGCCGGGAGCGAGGTCACCGTCCCCGACCCCGTCGTGGTGATCGGTACCGGGCTGATCGGCACGTCGGTGGCGCTCGCGCTGCGCGAGCGGGGGGCCACGGTCTGGCTGGCCGACGCGGACCGGCCGGCGGCCAGGCTCGCCGCCGACATCGGCGCGGGCGCGGAACTGCCCGACGCCGGCCCGCCGGGCGGGCCGGCCGCCCTGGCGGTGCTCGCCATGCCGCCCGAGTCCGTGGCGCCCGCCCTGAAGGCGGCCCAGGCCCGCGGGCTGGCCCGCTGGTACACCGACGTGGCGAGCGTCAAGGAACTGCCGCTGGCCCGGGCGCGCGAGCTGGGGTGTGACCTGACCGTCTTCGCCGCGGGTCACCCGCTGTCCGGGCGCGAGCGGTCGGGCCCGGCCGCGGCGCGGGCGGACCTGTTCCTCGGCCGGACGTGGGCGATCTGCCCGCTGCCGCAGACCGCGCCCGGGGCCGTGGCGGCGGTGACCGGGCTGGCCCGGGCCTGCGGTGCGCAGCCGGTCCGGATGTCCGCCGCCGACCACGACCGCTGGGCCGCGCTGGTCTCGCACGCGCCGCACGCGGTCGCCGCGGCCATGGCCGCCCGGCTGGAGCACGCGCCGTCCGGGGCGCTCCGCCTGGCGGGCCAGGGCCTGCGCGACGTGACCAGGATCGCGGCCGGGGACACCGGCCTGTGGACGCAGATCCTGGCCGCGAACGCGGCGCACGCCGGCGAGGTCCTCGAGGCGCTGGCCGGCGACCTCGCCGCGGCGGCGGCCGCGCTGGCCAGGATCGCCCAGGGTGACGAGGAGGCGGTCAAGCACCTGGCCGGGCTGCTGGAGCGCGGGGGAGCGGGGGTAGCCCGGATCCCGGGGAAGCGGGGCGGGCCGGCCCCGGACTACGCGGTCGTCCAGGTCGTCATCGGCGACCGGCCCGGCGAGCTGGCCCGGCTGTTCCAGGCGGCCGGGGACGGCGGGATCAACATCGAGGACGTGCGGATCGAGCACTCGCCGGGCCTGCCCGCCGGCGTGGCCGAGCTCGCGGTCCGCCCGGAGGCGGCCGAGCGGCTCGTCGAGGCGCTGGCGGCCGGCGGCTGGCCGGTTCGCCGGTAGCATCGCCTTCGTGAATCAGCAGCCCGCCGCGGAGCGTCCCGCCGCCAAGCAGCCCGCCGCGGGGCAGCCCGCCGCGGAGCATTCAGCCGCGGAGCATCCCGCCGCAGAGCATCCTGCCGCCAAGCATCCCGCCGCGCAGCACTCCGGCCTCGTGATCGCGGTGGACGGCCCGGCCGGGTCCGGAAAGTCAACCGCGGCCCGGGGGGTCGCGCGCGCCCTGGGGCTGCGCTACCTGGACACCGGCTCCACCTACCGGGCGCTCACCTGGTGGCTGCTCGCCCGCGGGGCGGACGTCAGCGACGCGGCGGTGGTGGCGGCCCAGTGTAGGGGGCTTGGGGAGGCGGGCGGGGGGATCGGGGAGGCGGGCGGGAGCCCGGTGATCGAGGTGGGCACCGACCCGCAGGCCCCGGCGATCCGCGTGAACGGCCGCGACGTGGCCGGGCCCATCCGCAGTCGCGAGGTGTCCAACGCGGTCAGCGCGGTCGCGTCCGTGCCCGAGGTCCGCCGCCACCTGGTCGCGATGCAGCAGGACATCATCTCCGGCGCGCGGGCGGCGGGAGCCGGGATCGTTGCCGAGGGCCGGGACATCGGGACCGTGGTCGCGCCGGATGCGCCGGTGAAGGTGTACCTGACCGCCTCCGAGAACATCCGGGCCCGCAGGCGCACCGCCGACCTGGCCGCGGATCCGGCCGCCACGGTCGCGGTGACCCAGGCCGAGCAGGCGCGGCGGGACCGGTCCGACGCCGCGCAGATGGCCCGGGCCGCCGACGCGGTGGAGATCGACACCACGGCGCTGGGCCTGGACGAGGTCATCCGCGAGATCGTCGCGCTCGCGGACGGCCGGACCGCGGGCGCGTGGACCGCGTGAGCTCACGGCCGCAGGACCCGGCCGAGCCGCCGCCCGGCGGGCCCGCACCGGACGGGCCGGCGCCGTCGTGGCCGTGGTCGGCCGGCCGAACGTCGGCAAGTCCACGCTGGTGAACCGGATCCTCGGCAGCAGGCAGGCGGTCGTCGCCGACAGCCCCGGCGTCACCCGGGACCGGGTCGCCTACGACGCCACCTGGCGCGGCCGGGCCTTCACCCTGCTGGACACCGGCGGCTGGGAACCCTCGGTCGAGGGCACGCCGTCCCTGGCCGCGCAGGTCGCCGCCCAGGCCCGGGTCGCGGTGGACGCGGCCGACGCGGTGCTGTTCGTCGCGGACGCCGTGGTCGGCGTGACCGACGCCGACGAGGCGGTCGCCGCCGTGCTCCGGCGCTCGCGCAAGCCGGTCATCCTGGCCGCCAACAAGGTCGATGACGCGCCCGCCGAGCCCGCCGCCGCCTCCCTGTGGTCCCTGGGCCTGGGCGAGCCGGTCCCGGTGAGCGCGCTGCACGGCCGGGGCAGCGGCGACCTGCTGGACGCCGTGCTCGCGGTGCTGCCCGCCGCCCCGCCGGAGCCGCTCACGGCCGACGGCGGCCCCCGCCGGGTGGCCCTGCTCGGCCGGCCCAACGTCGGCAAGTCGAGCCTGCTGAACAAGCTCGCCGGGCAGGAGCGGGTGCTGGTCGACGCGGCGGCCGGCACCACCCGGGACCCGGTGGACGAGCTGATCGAGCTCGGCGACCGGGCCTGGCGGTTCGTGGACACCGCGGGGATCAGGCGGCGGGCCATGCAGGCGCAGGGCGCGGACTACTTCGCGGCGGTGCGGACCGAGCGGGCCCTGGAGCGGGCCGAGGTCGCGGTGGTGCTGGTGGACGCCAGCGAGCCGCTGGCCGAGCAGGACCTGCGGATCGTGTCGATGGTGATCGAGGCCGGGCGCGCGCTGGTCATCGCCTACAACAAGTGGGACCTGGTCGACGAGGACCGCCGGCACTTCCTCGAGCGTGAGATCGACCGGCAGCTGCACAACGCCCGCTGGGCGCCCCGGGTGAACATCTCGGCCAGGACCGGCTGGCACGTCGACCGGCTGGTGGCCGCGCTGGAGCTGGCCCTGGCCGGCTGGGAAACGCGGGTCCCGACCGGCCGGCTCAACGCGTGGCTGACCAGCCTGATCGCGGCGACCCCGCCGCCGGTGCGCGGCGGCAGGCAGCCCAAGGTCCTGTTCGCGACCCAGGCCGGGATCCGGCCGCCGCACTTCGTCCTGTTCACCACCGGCTTCCTGCAGGCCGGCTACCGCCGGTTCATCGAGCGCCGGCTGCGGCAGGAGTTCGGCTTCGACGGCAGCCCGGTGCACCTGTCCATGCGGCTGCGGGACAAACGCGCCCGACCGCCCGGCGGTCAGGCCCGCGGCGCGGCAGGCGCTGAACTCCGTGCGGGCCGCCGGCCGGCGTACGCGCGGCCGACGAATGTCTCGAGGTCAGCCCGGGAGGTCATGCAGAGCAGGGTAGCCGCGGCCGCGGGTGACCCAGAACCAGACGGTGGTGCCGTACTCGTCGCGCAGGTACCCCCACTGGTCGGCCAGGGTCTGGACCAAGAAAAGCCCGTGCCCGCCGGACACGCAGCCATTGCCCTTCACCACCGGCGCGCTCAGATCCGACCCTTCGTCGGCCACCTCGATCCGCACCCCGCCGCCAATCTCGACGGCGGTGATCGTCACCGTTCCGCCCGCGCGGCGCGAGTTGCTGTGGAGCACCGCGTTGGTCACGGTCTCCGAGGCCAGTAAGACCGCGACGTCGGTGGCGGGGTCGGCCTCGCCGAGAGCCTTGGCCACGAACGACCGGGCCGCGCCGACCTGTTCGGGACGTCCCTGGATCGTCAGGCTCCCGATGACCGCTGCACTCGCCATCAGGGCCAGGTCCTCCGCGGAGTCGCTGGCGCGGGCGGCCACTGCTGCCATCTAGGTCCGCTCCCTCCCCGGCGCGTGCCGGTCACGGCGGAGTCGACAATGCTGACTCGAGTCCGCACCGGAACGGAACGGCGCGGACTCGCAACGCTACGACTCATCATGGTCTGGGAGTGCATGCCACGCAAGTGCGTGGTACAAATATGACAGACGAAATCTCAATTGGGATCCCATCTGGGCTCGTTTTCCCTTATCATCGTCTCGAGCCCAGCAGCCGGAGTGGCAGGGCCAGGCTCTTAGCACATGGCCGGGACCTGCCCCGCGTGCCCTCTAGGAGGGGAGGCCGAATGACCACGTCAATCGGCCCGACGGTACGCCGACGTCGGCTTGGCACCGAGTTAAGGCGCCTGCGCGAGGCGCATCCGCTCAAGCTGGAGGAGGTCGCTGACAAGCTCGGCCTGGCCGCCTCCACGCTCTCACGGATCGAGACCGGCAAGGCACCGACCAGGACCGCCTACCTGTCGGCCATGCTGGATCTGTACGGCGTCGACGATCCGGGCCAGCGCCAGATCCTGGTCGACATGGCCCGCGAGGGGCACCGCAAGGGCTGGTGGGCGGCATGGGAAAACGTGCTGCCCACCGGCTTTGACGTCTATGTGGGACTGGAAGCCGAGGCTGCCTCGCTGCGGGCTTACGAGTCGCTGGTGGTCCACGGGCTGCTGCAGACCGAGGCCTACGCGCGCGTGGTGATGACCACGGTGCGCCGCAGGCAGACACCCGACCAGATCGAACGCCTGGTCGCGCTCCGGATGCAACGACAGGAGGTGATACTGCGCGCCGATCCGATAGAACTGTGGCTCATCCTGGACGAGGCGGTGATCCGCAGAACGATGGGCGCGCCCGAACTGATGCGCGGGCAACTCAACCACCTGGCCGATGCGAGCCAGTGGCCGAACGTCACCCTCCAGGTGCTGCCATTCTGCAGCGGGCCGCATCCCGCGCTGAACGGGCCGTTCGCGATCATCGAGTTTCCCGAGCGATTCGACCCCGACGTCGTCTATACCGAGGGGGTGGGCGGACAGGCCTACCTGGAACGGGAGAGGGACGTACGCGCCCGCGCCGAGGCCTTCGACCTGCTGCGTGCGGCCGCGCTATCCCCGGCCGACTCCGCCGACCTCATCAGCACGCTCGCCAGGGAAATTGTTTGATCAACGAAAGGAACCCCGATGACACACGACCTGACCGAGGCCCGCTGGGTCCGGAGCCGCTACTGCAGCTCCGATGGCTGCGTGGAGGTGGCACGGTTCGCCGACGGCAGCGTCGCGATCCGTGACTCCAAGGACACGGGCAAGGCCGCGCACGTGTTCGACCGCGCCGAGTGGACGGCCTTCGTCGCCGGCGTCAAGAACGGCGAATTCGACCCGGTGGCCTAGCCGCAGGCGTTCATGACGACGCCTCCCGCATCCGGTCTGCTGACCAGCGATGCGGGAGGCGTCGCGTTATGGCCTCCGTTCGAAGGGCCGGGCCGCGGCCCGGGTCAGCGGCCCGGGCCGTCCCCGGCCTCAGGCCGTCGTGGGCCGGCCGAACTCGCCGTCCCTGGCCCCGGCCGAGGAACGCGTCCCACTCGGCCCTGGTGAAGACCAGCGCGGGCCCGCCCGGGTCCCGGGAGTTGCGCATGGCGATCTCCCCGTCGGCCAGGAAGGCGACCTCGACGCAGTTGCCCCCGGTGGGGCCGCTGTGCCGGCTCTTGATCCACGTCACGCCCGCCAGAGCGCTCGCGTCCGTTCCGTTGCGGATGCTCATGGGATCACTCCATTTTCTCGCGCAGCGCGCGGATGATTTCCTTGCTCGCCTCCGGCGGCGCGCCGGAGGCGCTGAGCTTGTCCATGACCGCGGTGTAGCGCTCGACGTCGACGGGCTTGTCCAGGTACATGGCGCTGGTCAGCTGCTCGGTGTAGACCACGTCGGGCAGGTCGGGGACGGCGAAGCGCAGGATGCTGAAGCTGCCCGGGGCCACGTAGGCGCCCGCGGAATCCGGCACCACCTGCAGCGCGAAGCCGGGCTGGTCGCACACCTCGTACAAATGCTCGAGCTGGGCCTTCATGATCTGCGGGCTGCCGACCTCCCGGCGCAGCGCGGCCTCGTCGACGATCGCCCACAGCCGCAGGCCGCCGGACGCGAACCGGCGCTGGCGCTCCTTGCGCAGGAAGACCAGGCGCTCGCGCTCCTCGAGCGAGAACTCGCCGAACGCGAGGACCGCGGCCGCGTACTCCTCGGTCTGCAGCAGGCCGGGGATGAAGTGCGTGTCGTAGCTGCGGATCGATTCCGCTGACTCCTCCAGGCCGATGTAGGCCTGGAACCAGCCGGGCAGCACGTCCTGGTACTGGTGCCACCAGCCCGGCTGGTTGGCCTGGCCGGCCAGCGTGAGCAGTTCCTCGCGCTCCGCGTGATCGGTGATCCCGTACAGGCTGAGCAGGTCAATGATGTCAACTTCCCTGACCGAGGTCCGGCCCAGCTCGATTCGGCTGATCTTGGACTCGGACCCCCTGATCGCCCGAGCCGCCTCCTGGGCGGTGATCCCGCGTGCCTCACGCAGGCGGCGTAGCTGTGTGCCGAGGAGGATGCGCAATACCGTGGGCCCGCCAGCCCCATCCATCATGAGTCCCGCTCCCTCCTGCTTGTACCCGTTGACTTTCCAGATTAGTTTTTCGGGACAATTGCGTCAGGGATGTGCTCGGTTTGCCGCTCTTACCACATGATATCGCATATGCGATTTCACGCCACCCCAAAATGCCATACGCCGAAGGGATCCCGGTTGTCCCGCTCCGGCGGTTCGCTGGCGTCCGGCCCACCTGCCTCTGACGCGGTCATAAGTCACGGCTGAGACGTCATAAGTGACGGTCGCGGCCGGTGTTGCTCGGTGAGCCTACGCGCGGTGTCCTCGGCGTGCGGGCTTATCGCTACGATCGGCTGGCACCCACTGCGCACCGGCCATCGGGAGGAAACGCGGGTCATGCGGTACAGGTCACTGGGCAACTCCGGGCTCGTCATATCCGTGGCCGGGCTGGGCGGTAACAACTTCGGCCGCAGGCTGGACCTGGACGCGACCCGCGCCGTGGTGGACGCCGCCCTCGACGCCGGGATCACCCTGCTCGACACGGCCGACAGCTACGGCGGGGCCGGGCGATCCGAGGAGATCCTCGGCGAGGTGCTGGCCGGCCGGCGTGATCAGGTCGTGCTGGCCACCAAGTTCGGTCACCGCAACGTGGACATGGGCTACGGCGCGGCCGCGGGCGCCAAGGGCGGGCGCGGGTACATCACGCGGGCCGTGGAGCACTCGCTGCGCCGGCTGCGGACCGACTACATCGACCTCTACCAGTTGCACACGCCGGACCCGGCGACGCCGATCGAGGAGACCCTCGCGGCCCTGGGTGACCTGGTGACCCAGGGCAAGGTGCGCTACATCGGGCATTCCAACTTCGCCGGGTGGCAGATCGCGGCGGCGGCCGGCGCGGCCCGGGAACGGGGGGCCACCGCCTTCGTCTCCGCGCAGAACCACTGGTCGCTGCTGGAGCGGGGCGCCGAGGCCGAGGTCGTGCCGGCCGCCCGGCACTACGGCCTGGGCGTGCTGCCGTACTTCCCGCTGGCCAACGGCCTGCTGACCGGGAAGGTGCGGCGCGGCGTGCCGCCGCCCGCGGGCAGCAGGCTGGCCGAACGGCGGGACTACATCACCGACGCCAAGCTGGACAAGGTCGAGGCGCTGATCGGCTGGGCCGAGCGGCACGGGGTCTCGGTGCTCGACGTCGCCGTCGGCGGCCTGGCCGCCCAGCCGGGCTGCTCGTCGGTGATCGCCGGGGCGACGTCGCCGGAGCAGGTCAAGGCCAACGCCGCGGCCGCGGACTGGGTGCCGTCGGCCGCCGAGCTCGCGGACCTGGACACCATCGTGCCCGGCCCGGCCGGGTCAGCCTGAGCCCCGGACCGCGGTCTCGTACAGCGCCAGGATGTTCGAGAAGAACCGCGGCGAGTAGGAGACGTTCGGGGTGTCCCCGCCCTCCTGGTAGCCGCCGATGACGCCGATCACCCAGCCCTCGCCGGTCTTGGCGTCCACGTGGGCCAGGAACGGGCCGCCGCTGGTGCCGTTGGTGTAGTTGTCACAGTCGAAGACCATCTCGTGCGCGTCGTCGAAGTTGCGCGCGCGCGCGGTGCAGGTGATCGGGTCGTTGGTGGCATCGGGATACCCGATCACCTGCACCATCTGAGACGGCCGGTCGATCTTCAGGGTCTCCGCCCCGGTGTGCCGCTGGATTCGTGTGCCGGGCCGTCCGACCACGAGGAACGCGACGTCGTCGTTCGGGTTCTGGTCCTTCTCCCAGGCGCTGTTGACGTAGATCGTCCGGACCACCCAGGTGCCGTGCGGGAACCGGCCGTTGTGGTAGCCGGGCGCGAACACGATGCTGCCCGCCGGGCTGAGCGACCTGCCCTGCAGGCAGTGCGCGGCCGTGATGACCAGGTTCCCGCCCGGGCTGCTGACCACGCTCGCGGTGCAGAAGTGCGACCCCAGCTGGCCATCCGAGCTGGTGAACAGCGCTCCCACCGGGGCCAGGCCGCGGAACGGGGTGCCGGTCTTGACGGTCTTGACCGACGGGCGGCCCGCCGCGTGAGCCAGCGGCGTGACGACGTAGGCGCCGAGCGCCACCACGATTAAGCCGGCGGCCCAGGTGGTCCGGCGCACGGCCAGCGCTGTCACCGAGCGCGCCGCAACCCGCGGATACCCGATGCCTCGGCGCATCAGCCCTCCGTCTCGCCGGTCGGTCACCCGCGCCATCGCGCGCGAGGCAGACTTTTACTATCCTTACCATCCGTTTAGCCGATTGTGCCGATATGCGGGCCAAAGGGCTAGTGGGCATAGCTGGGAGGATGCTGGGACCTTACTGAGCGCCGAGATTCCAGGTGCCAGGCTTTACCGTCCGCCGGCCCCCGTCCGCGCGGCGGCACTCAGACTAGCCCGGACCGCCGTGCATCGCACGCCTATCGGCCTCGCGCTGAGTAAGGTTTCGGCCACCGGAAGTTGCAGACTGGTATGCGTTGGGCAATCATGAGGCAACCCTGGCGTGCCGGAAGATCTGGAGACCGCGGTGGATGGTGCGGCACGTACCGCGGTGACGCGCGCACCCGCCGACGCGAGCCGGGCCACGTTCCGCCAGGTCTTCGCCGAGCCGGAGTTCCGGGCGGTCTGGCTGGCCCAGCTGCTGTCGGTGGCTGGCGATCAGCTCGCCCGGGTCGCGATGACCGTGCTGGTCTACGACCGGACCCACTCGGCGCTCTGGACCGCGCTGACCTACGCGGTCACGTTCCTGCCCTGGGTGATCGGCGGCCTGGCGCTGTCCGGGCTCGCCGACCGGCTGCCCCGGCGCCAGGTCATGGTGACCTGCGACATCGCCCGGATGGTGCTGGTCGGCCTGATGGCGCTGGTGAGCCTGGCCGCGGCGGCGAGCGCCAGCTTGTGGATCATGGTCGGGCTGCTGTTCGTGGTGACCCTGCTCGACTCGCCGTTCAAGTCGGCCCGGTCGGCGATGATGCCCGACATCCTGCCAGGGGAGCGCTACGTGCTCGGCACCGCCGTCACCCAGACCACCCTGCAGGTGGGGATGGTGACGGGCTTCGCGCTCGGCGGGGTCGTGGTCGCCCTGCTGGGTGTGCGGCCCGCCCTGCTCATCGACGCCGCCACCTTCGCCGTCTCGGCCGTGCTGGTCTGGTTCTGGGTGCGCCATCGTCCCGCCGCGGCCCGGCCAGCCGACGGCGGCCCGGCCCGGCGCGGCGCGATCGCCGCCGGGGTGCGGCTCGTCTCCGGCGACCGCCGGCTGCGGACGCTGATGCTGTTCGGCTGGCTGGTCGCCTTCTACGTGGTGCCGATGGGCCTGGCGGCACCGTACGCGGCCAGCTTCCGCACCTCGCTGGCGATCCCGATCGGCACCGGGCTGGTGTTCGCCGCCGGGCCGTTCGGCACCGCGCTGGGCGCGGTCGCGTTCGGCCGCCTGGTACCGCAGGGAGCCAGGCAGCGCTGGATGGGCCCGCTGGCCATCGCGGCCTGCGGCCTGCTGCTGATGTGCGCGCTGCGCCCAGGCCTGGTCGCCGCGTTGCTGATCATCGCCGGGTCCGGGGCGTGTGCCTCTTACCAGCTGGCGGCTAACGCGGCCTTTGTCGCTGCCGTGCCGCCTGAGCGGCGCGGCCAGGCTTTCGGCCTGGCCAACGGCGGCATGCAGGTGTCGCAGGGCCTGTGGATCGTGCTCGCCGGAGCGGCAGCTTCCTCACAGGCGATTTCACCGGCTACTGCGATCGCCATCAGCGGCGGAGTCGGGGCCGTCCTGGCCGCCGTCCTGGCGATCAGTTGGCGGAAAGCACAGTGATGACGCGGAACGGACTACTGTCTGCGCCCCGCGTTCGGCACGTCGCCTAGAGCCATTCGACGCGCATGGCGGTCTCCTTCCTGGACTTAGCTGGCGCTGGGGATCTGGTTCAGAGCCATTCGACGCGCATGGCGGTCTCCTTCCTGGACTTAGCTGGCGCTGGGGATCTGGTTCAGAGCCATTCGACGCGCATGGGGCGTGGCCTCCTTCCTGGTGCAGGAATGCTGGCCGGGACTGTTGGCCGTGTTATGTGGTTTAAAGCCACTCGACGCGCACGGGGTCTCCTTTCCTGGGATAACTGCCGGGCTGGGGGGTCTGGTTCACAGCCATTCGACGCGCATGGGCCTGGCCTCCTTCCTGGTGCGTACGGGCTGGCTGGGACTGGCTGGCCGTGCCGTGAGTTCAGAGCCATTCGACGCGCATGGGGCGTGGCCTCCTTCCTGGTGCGTGCGGGCTGGCCGGGACTGTTGGCCGTGTCACTGGTTCAGAGCCACTCGACGCGCATGGGGCTGACCTCCCTCGGGTTTGTCTGGTTCGCGGCAGTTGTACCGGTACGGCTCAGAGCCACTCGACGCGCATGGCGGCCTCCTTTGTCGTCATCTGAGTCTTCTGTTATGAATACACGGCTCGTGGTGGTTTCGTATAAGCTGATCTTGGTCACCTTGACATCGTGGCTAGGTTCCTGTCACCATGCGGCTTTAGTTCACTGGTCTCTCTTACAGACTGATTGGCCGCCGTCCGCTCTGCCAGGGGAGTGCTCATGAGTGCCCTCCGCCTGCCCGGCGTGGTGACGCGCTGCATTCGTACAGTTGCTGCACGCCTTCGCGGGTGGGACGTTTGGGCGCTCCCGGATCCGCTCCGGAGCTACGTCATCGCGATTCCCCTGGCGTCGCTAACGGCGATCGCGGTCACGGCGGCTGACACCCGGTGGCTCGTCCGCAATGCGGTCATCTTCATCGCGCTGCTCGCGTGTGGCGCGATCGCGGTGGAGGCAACCCGGACCGTCAGGGAGGTTCACGGCGCGCTGAGCCGGGATCTTCAGACGGTCTGGTATCTGACGATCGCGATCACGCTTCCTCCCGTATACGCCTTTGCCGCTCCTATGCTGCTGGCCGCCTACAAACTCTGGCGGATGCCGCGGATGATCGTCTACCGGCGGGTATTCAGCAACTCGACAATAAGTCTCGCCTATGGCGGCGCGGCCATCCTGTTCCGTTCTTTTCCGAGCGTGCTGGCCGGGCAGGCACCCGGCACCGGGCAGCACGTACTGGTCTGGACCCTGGCCGTCGCTGCCTGCGGGCTAACGGCATGGATCATCAATTGCACGCTGGTCCTTGTCGCGATCAAACTCTCAGATTCCGGGGCCCGTATCAGAGAGTTTATGGGAACGCGCGAGTCCATTACCTCAGATCTCGTCGAGCTGAGCCTGGCGGTCTCGCTGTCCCTGGTCGTCGCCATCAACCCGGTGCTCATGGTCCTCGCGCTGCCGTCCATTGTCTTGTACCGCCGCTACCTGATGCACGCCCAGCTGGTCGCGCACGCCCGCATGGACGCCAAGACCGGGCTGCTGAACACCGCGACCTGGCAGCGCGAGGCCACCGCCGAGTTCGCGCGGGCCATGCGCACCCGCGCCCCGCTGGCCCTGGCCATGGTCGATATCGATCACTTCAAGGACATGAACGAGACCGCCGGGCACCTCGTGCGCGATCAGCTGCTGCGCGACATCGCCGGCATGCTGAAGGATCAGCTGCCCGAACGCGACCTGATCGGGCGGTTCGGCAGCGAGGAGTTCGCGATCTTGCTGCCGCAGACCGACCGGGACGAGGCCAAGCGGATCAGCGAGCGGCTGCGTGATCACATTGCGGGCGAGCCGATCGCGATCGAGTCCGGCACCCAGGCCGGGTTCGTCTTCCGGCTCACCGTCTCGATCGGCGTGGCGGCCATGAACGACACGAGGCGCAAGCTCGTCGAGCTGATCGGCGCCGCGGACACGGCGCTCGAGCAGGCCAAGAGCACGGGCTGGAACAAGGTCTGCGTGATCGCCGACGGCGCGGGCGAGACCGAGGAGAGCCAGGGCGACCTCACCGGCTGGTAGCGCTGTCGCCGCCCCGGAACGCGGCTGAGACAATCGCAGTGACCTGAAGTCGGACGAGCCGGGAGGGGTCCCCGCCATGAGAGCTGCGCTCTATGACCACTACGGGCCGGCCCGCGAGGTGCTGCGGGTCCAGGACGTCGAGCGCCCGGAGCCCGGGCCGGGGGAGGTCCGGGTCAGGGTCGAGGCCTCCGGCGTCAACCCCACCGACTGGAAGTCCCGCAGCGGCGCCACCCCGCGGCCGATCGACGGCTTCCAGATACCGCACCACGACGGCGCCGGGGTGATCGACGCGGTCGGCGACGGCGTCGACCGCGGCCGGGTCGGCCAGCGGGTCTGGCTGCGGATGGCCGCGGCCGGCCGCCGGTGGGGGACGGCCGCGGAGTGGACCGTCGTCCCGGGGTACGCGGCCGTGCCGCTGCCCGACGGCGCCTCGGCCGAGCTCGGGGCCAGCCTCGGCGTGCCGGCGATCACCGCGCACCGCTGCCTGTTCGCCGACGGGCCCGTCGACGGCACCACCGTGCTGGTCGCGGGCGGCGCGGGCGCGGTCGGCCACTTCGCCATCGAGCTGGCCAAGCGGGCCGGCGCCCGGGTGATCACCACCGTCAGCGGGCCGCAGAAGGCCGAGCTGGCCGCCAAGGCGGGCGCGGACCTGGTCGTGAACTACCGTGAGCCGGACGCCGCCGACCAGATCAGGGCGTTCGCGGGCCCCGGGGGCGTCGACCACGTGGTCGAGGTGGCCCTGGGCGCCAACCTCGCCCTGGACCTGGCCGTCCTCGCGCCCGGGGGGAGGATCGCCTGCTACGCCGCCGAGGCGGCCGACCCGGTGCTGCCCGTGCGGGCCTGCATGAACGCGAACGTGGTGATCAGGTTCGTGCTGCTGTACGGCGTGCCGCCGGATGCGCTCGCCCAGGCGGCACGGGACATCACCGCGGCGCTGAACGCCGGGGCCCTGACCGAGCTGCCGGTCACCCGGTTCCCGCTGGAGCAGGCCGCGGCGGCCCAGGAGGCGGTCGAGGCCGGGGCGGTGGGCAAGGTCCTGGTCATCCCGGGGTCATGAAGGTCGTAGTGTTCGGCGCCTCGGGCGCCATCGGCCGGGCGATCACCGCGGAACTGCTGGCCCGGGGCCACACGGTGACCGCCGCCACCCGCAGCGGCGGGCCGGTCGAGGGCCTGGTCGTGCGGAACGTGACCGGCGACGCCAGCAGCCCGGCCTCGGTGGCCCGGCTGGCCGCCGGCCAGGACGCCGTGGCTGCCGCAACCGGGCCGCGCCGCGGCGACGACGAGGACCCGGAGGACAGCCTGATCAGCGCGGCCCGCGGGCTGGCCGAGGGGCTGCGCCGGGCCGGGGTGCGCCGCCTGGTCGTGGTCGGCGGGGCCGGCAGCCTCGAGATCGCGCCCGGCCAGCGGCTGGTCGACACCCCGGACTTCCCCCCGGCCTGGAAGCCGACCGCGCTGGCCCACGCCCGGGTCCTGGACGAGGTGTACCGCGAGATCGGGGACCTCGACTGGACCTACGTCAGCCCGGCCGGGCTGATCGGCCCGGGGGAGCGGACCGGGGAGTTCCGGGTCGGCGGGGACCAGCTGCTCACCGACGAGTCCGGCGAGAGCCGGATCAGCATCCCCGACTTCGCGATCGCGTTCGCCGACGAGCTCGAGCACCCCGAGGCGCTGCGCCGCCGGATCACGATCGCCTACTGACCGGCAGCGAGGCGACGATCTGGTCGCCGACGGCCCGGTCGGCCGGGGAAGTTGTCTGTCCCGCCGAGCAGGTAGTCGTAGACCCGGGCGATATGGGGTTTCGGCGCCCCCGGGACGCCGCGGCCGGTCACCGGCCCGTCGCAGGGGCCGGTTACGGGCTGAGCCGGTGCCGGTCGCGGGGAAACAGCGTGACCTGCCGCACGTTGGCCGCGCCGGTCAGCCGCGCGGTCCAGCGCTCCAGCCCGATCGCGAACCCGCCGTGCGGCGGCATCCCGTGCTCGAACACCTGCAGGTACCCGGCATAGGCCCGCGGGTCCTCACCCCGGGCGGCCAGCGCGGCCAGGTAGTCGCCGTGCCGGTGCAGCCGCTGCCCGCCGGTGACCAGTTCCAGGCCGCGGAAGATCAGGTCGAAGCTGTTGGAGTAACCCGGCCGCGCCGGGTCGGGGTGGGTGTAGAACGGCCGCTTGACCATCGGGTACCCGGTCACGAACAGGAACTCAGAGCCGTGCTCGCGCCGGGCCCAGTCGCCGAGCCAGCGCTCGTCCTCCGGCGCCAGGTCCGGCTCGCCCCGCGGGTCCCACCCGGCCTGCGCCGCGATCAGCTCCTGGGCGTCGGCGAAGTGAATCTGGGGGATCTGCTCCGGGACCGCGGGCGGCGTGAGTTCCAGCCGGCCCAGGGCGGGGGCCGCCCGCTCGGCCACACCCGCCGCCATCCCGGCGACCGTGTCCCTCAGCACCGCCATCACGTCGTGGTGGTCGGCGATGAACCCGAGCTCGGCGTCCAGGCTGGTGTACTCGGCCAGGTGCCGGGCGGTGTCGTGCGGCTCGGCCCGGAACGCGGGCCCGACCTCGAACACCCGCTCGAACACCCCGACCAGCGCCTGCTTGTAGAACTGCGGGGACTGGGCCAGGTAGGCGGGCCGGCCGAAATAGTCGAGGCCGAACACGTTCGCGCCGGACTCGGTGGCCGACTCGACGATCTTCGGCGTGTGCACCTCGGTGAAGCCCAGGCCGTCCAGGGCGGCGCGGAAGCCGGCCACGCTGGCCGCGGCGATCTCGAACCCGGACCGCAGCGCCGGATGCCGCAGCGTGGCGGGCGCGTGGTCGAGGATCGTGGGCAGGCCGGCCGTCACCACCGGCCGGTACAGGTCGAACGGCGGCGGCTCGGCCGGGCCGGACAGCGCCGTGACCCGCGGCTGCGTGAGCTCGACGCCGCCCGGCGCCTGGGCGCTGGCCGTGACCGTGCCCGTAACCGCGACCACGGTTTCCTCGGGCAGGCCAGCCGCGGGCGAGCCGGAGCGTGCCGGATGAGGGTCAAGAACGGCCTGAGCCAGCCCGGAGCGGTCCCGGACGATCAGGAACGTCACGGACTTGAGCTCGCGCCGGCGGTGCAGCCAGCCGGCGATGCTGACCTGCTCGCCGACGTGCGCGGGCAGGTCGGCGGCGAGAACGCGGGAGATCATCGCACTCCTTCCGGGAGGTGCTCGACGACCCCTTGGGAGTGCGGGCGAGAAGGGAACTCGCGGTGCCACCGCACTTTCGCCGCGGCCGGGCGGCCGGCGCGGCCTCGCTGCGGCCCGGTCACGGGGGCCAGCCGGCGGGGCATGGGGCTCGGCGCTGGCCTGCGGCGGCCGTTCCTCCCCGCACTCGGGAGGGTCTTCACTCCGGGGCGCGAGGCCGCCTTCGCAGCGGCCGGCGGCTCTCTCGGCTCGCGTGATCCCGGGCTACTCGTCTCCGTCAGCGCGTTGGTACCAGGATAGTGACCCGCCGCCTGCGCGCGGAAACGATAATCGCCCGCCGCCTGTGCCGCGACCGGTGCACCACGGCGCAGCCCGGCAGATCCGCCCGGACCGCGCGGGATACCGGCACCACAACATGAACCCGGCCGTCATCGAATCCGGTCAGGCCGTCGATGCTGGCCGCGGTCAGGCCGGCGAGCGCGGCCCCCGTTCCGGCTCCGAGGACGACGATCCACAGCATCTGGTCGCGGCTGAGGGGGCCGCACCCATGGGCGGGCAGGGCCTTTCACGCTCGGGCCCGGGGCGGCCGGGCGGTCAGAGGGGGCAGCCGTCGCCGGGCGGCGCGTCCGGGCCGGCGCCGACGACGATCGCGGTGCTGATCTGGCGCAACTGCTCGACCTGCTCGGGGGTGAGCCGGTCCATCAGGGACCGCCGGACCTGGGCGACGTGTCCCGGCGCGGCGGCGGCCAGCGCGGCATAACCCTCGTCGGTGAGCTGCGCGATCTGGCCGCGCCGGTCGGTGGGGCAGTCGGTGCGCCGGATCCAGCCCCGCTCCTCCAGCCGCGCCACGGCGTGGGACAGCCGGCTCTTGCTCGACGCGGACGCCTCGGCCAGCTGGGTCATCCGCAGCGCCCGGTCCGGCGCCTCGGACAGCCGGACCAGGATCTCGTAGTAGCCGTGCGGGATGTCCGAATCGCGCGCCAGCTGCCCGTCGACGGCGCCGAACAGCGTCTGGCAGGCGGTCAGGAACGCCCGCCACGCCTGCTGCTCGTCGGTGGTCAGCCACCGGGTCTCTTCCTCGGGCACCCCACCAGCATACCCGACGATGGTTGAGCGTTTGACAAAGTTCGGCGGACCTGATAGTTATTGAGTATTCAACCAACTAGCCGCACGGGAGTGAGAGATGAGCACTAGCACCACGGTGAGCGCCGTTCCGGGCTACGTCGCCGGCACCTGGACCATCGACCCGGTCCATTCGGAGGTCGGCTTCTCGGTCCGGCACATGATGGTCAGCAAGGTCCGCGGCAAGTTCAACACCTTCTCCGGCGAGATCGTCACCGGCGAGGACCCGCTCGGCTCCTCGGTGACCGCCCAGATCGACCTGGCCTCGATCAACACCGGCAACGAGCAGCGCGACGCGCACATCCGGTCGGCCGACTTCTTCGAGACCGACACCCACAAGACGATGACTTACCGGTCCACCGGGATCCGGCCCGAGGGCGACGGGTACGTGCTCGACGGCGAGCTCACGCTCAAGGGCATCACCCGCAGCGTCCCGCTGAAGCTGGAGCTGAACGGCTTCGGCCCCGACCCGTACGGCGGCACCCGCGCCGGGTTCAGCGCGACCGCCGAGATCAACCGGAGCGACTTCGACGTCAAGTTCGGCCTGGCCGAGGGCGGCGGCGCGGTCGTGTCCGACAAGGTCACGATCCAGCTCGAGATCGAGGCCGTGCTCGCGTCCTGACCCGCGCGTCGCGCAGCCGCGGTGCCTGATGCAGCATGGGAGTGACCGCGGTCCGGGGCGGCCGCGGGCCCGATGACGGCGGGACGCCGCGGAGGTCGCCATGCCAGTGGATGCGCGAGGCCTGGAGATGTCGGGCTCGGCGGCGGCCGTGGCCGCCTACGACCTGGCCGTCGATCACCTGATCCGGTTCCGGCCGGAGGTCATGGAGGTCTCCGGGTCGGCCCTCGAAGACCCCGGCTGTGTCATGGCCGGGGTCTTCGTCGCCTACCTGGCGCTGATGTCCACCGAGGAGGGCGCCGTGGCCGGAGCCCGTCACGCCCTGGCCCGCGTGTCCGGGCCGGAATCCGCGGGACCGGCCACGGCGCGGCCCCGCGAGCGCGCGCACCTGGCCGCGGCGCGGCGCTGGGCCGCCGGTGACATGACGGGCGCGGGCGCGGCGCTGGCCGAGATCTCGGTGCGCTGGCCGCGCGACCTGCTCGCGCTGGCCGTCGGCCACCAGGTGGACTTCTTCACCGGCGACGCGGTGAGCCTGCGGGACCGGATCGGCCGGGCGCTCGGAGCCTGGCCTGACGACGACCCGCAGCTCGGGTTCCTGCACGGCATGTACGCGTTCGGCCTGGAGGAGTGCAACCTGTACGGGCTGTCCGCCGAGGCGGGCTCGCGCGCGGTCGAGCTCAACCCCGACGACGTCTGGGGCATCCACGCGGTCGTGCACACCCACGAGATGCAGGGCCAGATTCCCGAGGGCATCCGGTTCCTGCGCGACCGCGAGGCCCAGTGGCAGGCCGGCAACTTCCTGACCGTGCACAACTCCTGGCACTACGCGCTGTACCTGCTGCAGGGCGACGACGTGGCCGGCGCGCTGGCGGTCTACGACCGCGTCCTGCACCACGCCGGGTCGCCGGACGTGGCGCTGGAACTGCTCGACGCCACCGCGCTGCTGTGGCGGCTGCAGCTGGAGGGCCTCCCGGCCGGTGACCGCTGGCCGCCGCTGGCCCAGGCCTGGGCCCGGCTGCTCACTCCGGGCTACTACCCGTTCAACGACATGCACGCGATCATGGCGTTCGTGGGGGACGGCGACCTCGACCGCGCCGCCGAGGTCGTCACCGCGCTGGAGCGGGTCGTGGCCGAGGGCGACCCGGCCGCGACCGGCTGGCAGATGACGTCCGTGGTGGGCCTGCCGGTCTGCCGCAGCCTGCTGAACTTCGGCCGCGGCCGTTACCAGCAGGTCATCGACGACCTGCTGCCGATCCGAACCCGGGTGCACGAGTTCGGCGGCAGCCACGCGCAGCGGGACGCGGTGGAGCGCACGCTGCTGGAGGCCGCGATCCGCGCGGGCCGGGCCGACCTCGCGGCCGCCCTGGTCAGCGAGCGGCTCGCGGTCCGGGACGGCAACACCTACGCCTGGTCCAAGCGGGCCGGGCTGCTGGCCGCCGCGGCGGACCAGGCCGGGGCGGCCGCGGCCGCGGCCCGGGCCGAGGACCTGGCCCGGCAGATCCGCGCCGCGGCGCGCTGAGGCGGCGGCGGCTCGCCCCGCGATCGCCCCGGCGTTCCGGCTCGCCCGGGGATCGCCCAGCCCAGCCTGTGCTCTGCGGCTGGCCCTCGGTCCAGCCCAGCCTGTGCGCCGCGGCAGGCCCTCGGTCCAGCCCAGGGCCTCCGCCGCGCCGCGCCCAAGTGCCAAATAAGTGCTATTGCAAGTCAGTTGCAATAGTTTCTAAACTGACGCTGTCCCAGCCGCACCAGGAGGTGACCTGATGCCCGGTCCGCGCGGCCGCATCGCGAAGATCCGCGACGGGCTGACCCCGCGTGAATGGGGCCGGGCCGGCGCCATGGTGCTGTCGATCGTGGGCCTGAACGTGCTCGGCTGGGGTTTGATGGCCGCGGCCATGGGCGGCCACTACCACATCAGCAGGACCGAGATCTTCGGCGCGGGCACCGGGATCCTGGCCTACACCCTGGGCATGCGGCACGCCTTCGACGCCGACCACATCGCCGCCATCGACAACACCACCCGCAAGCTGGTCAACGAGGGCAAGCGGCCGCTCTCGGTCGGCTACTTCTTCTCCCTGGGCCACTCCAGCGTGGTGTTCCTGCTGGCGATCCTGCTGAACTTCGGCATCCGCGGGCTGGACGACCAGGTGAAGAACTCCAGCTCGCACCTGCAGTACACCGCGAACGTGGTCGGCACGCTGGTGTCCGGGGTGTTCCTGTTCCTGATCGCCGCGGTCAACGTGGTGATCCTGGCCAGCATCATCAAGATGTTCCGCGAGATGCGCGCCGGCCGCTTCAACGACCAGCAGCTCGAGGCCGAGCTGGCCAAGCGCGGCCTGATGAACCGGTTCCTCGGGCGCTTCTACCGCAGGGTCGACGCCTCGTGGAAGATGTACCCGGTCGGGTTCCTGTTCGGCCTGGGCTTCGACACCGCGACCGAGGTGGCGCTGCTGGTGCTGGCGGGCACCGCGGTCGTCGGCGGCCTGCCGTTCTACGCCGTGTTGTCGCTGCCGATCCTGTTCGCCGCCGGGATGAGCATGTTCGACACTGCCGACGGCTGCTTCATGAACTTCGCCTACGACTGGGCCTTCGCCCGGCCGGTCCGCAAGGTCTACTACAACCTGACCATCACCGGCCTCTCGGTGTTCGTCGCGTTCTTCGTCGGCGCGGTCGAGGTGCTCGGCCTGCTCGCCCAGGATGGCCACCTGAGCGGGTCCGGCTGGGCCTGGCTGGAAAACTTCAACATCAACACCGCCGGGTTCGTGATCGTCGGGGTCTTCGTGCTGACCTGGATCGCCGCCCTGTCGATCTGGCGCTTCGCCAAGATCGAGCAGAAGTGGGACACGGCGAACGCGGCCGCTCAGGACTAGGCGAGAGGACAGCGCCGATGTCGGTCAGCATCTCGGAGGAGATCCGGCGGTTCTGGGACGCCGACGCCGCGGTCTACGACAACTCGCCGTCGCATCATCCGCGCCGCCCCCAGGAACTGGCGGCCTGGCGCGGCACGCTGCGGCGTCTGCTGTCCGCCCCGCCCGCCCGCGTGCTCGACGCCGGGGCCGGGACGGGCTTTGCGTCCCTGCTGCTGGCCGGCCTGGGCTACCAGGTCACCGCGATGGACCTGTCGGACGGGATGCTCGCCATGCTGCGGTCCAAGGCGGCCGGCCTCGGCCTGGAGATCGAGGCCGTGCAGGCCGACGCGGCCAGCCCGCCCGCCGGGCCGTTCGACGCGGTGGTGGAACGTCACCTGCTGTGGACACTGCCCGATCCGGCCGCGGCCCTGGCCGCCTGGCGGCAGGCCGCCCCGGCCGGGCGGCTGGTGCTCATCGAGGGGAGCTGGGGCAAGGTCAGCGGGATCCCGGGGTTGCAGGCCGGGGCGAGGATGCTGGCCAGCCGGATCCGCGGCGCCGAGCCCGGCCATCACGATCACTACACCAGCCGCGTCATCGGCGCCCTGCCGCACAGCGGCGGCCTCAGCCCGGCCGACGTGGTGACCCTGGTCAACACCAGCCCGTGGGGCCCGGCCCGGCTGGAGCGGCTGCGCGACGTCGAGTGGTCCGTGCTCGAGGGCCGGAGCCTGCTCGATCAGCTCCTCGGCACCAGCCAGCGGTGGGCGGTCACCGCCGGGGCCTGACCGGGACGGGTCAGAGCATCGTGATCAGCATGTAGCCCATCGTCAGGCCCATCGCGATCTCGCAGCCCGCCGCGAGCCGCGGTGACAACGGCGCCCTGATACAGGCCGCTGCCGCGTAACCGGCGACCCCGGCCGCCGTCGGGTAGCCGGTGACCCCGGCCGCCATCGGGTAGCTGGTGACCCCGGCCGCCGTCGGGCGCGCGCTCGCTTCCACCGCGACACTTCCCGCCGCTCGCGCCGCGCCCGCCCCCGTCGGGTCCGCTCTTTTCCCGACCGCGCCCGCGTCCGCTCTCACCGCGCCCGTCGGGCCCGGCGACGTGAGCCGGTCGAGGGTCCACAGCACGCCCGCGAACAGGGCCAGCGCCAGTCCGAGCGCCACCGTCGGGAACCCGGCCGCGCCGCCCGTCGTCCCCGTCATCGGCATGGAGGTCACGGGCATCCCGGCCGCCCCGCCCCGCCCGGCGGAGATCACGACCAGCATGTAGAGCATCGCGCCGCAGCCGAGCAGGTGGCGCAGGTGATGGCCGACGGTGTGCCGGGCATCCCGGGACCACTCAGGCGCCTGCTGTCCGGGTGCCGGCTGTCCGGCCGCTGGCCGGCGGCCGGATAGACGCCCGGGCCGGCCGCGCAGGTAGCCGGCAACGGCCCGCGCGCCGAACCAGGCCGCCGCGACGCCGAACACCACCTCCCACCACCCGCCGTCCCCGAACGGGTTCAGACTGGGGATCAGCATGCCGGCCATCGCCACGCCCATGAACGCGTGCGCACCGTCGACGTCGTACTGGGTCGGTCGGCGCCACCTCCACGCGGCCGCCACGCGGCTCGCGCAGTAGGCCGCCGTCGTGATCATGACGACCGCGAGCGCGTCGGCCAGCCAGGAAGGCCCGCCCACGTCACATCCTGCCGACCGCGACGCCGTCGCTCATCCGGATATCCCTCCGACAGCATGAGATTAATCGGATGGTCTATTCACCGGCAAGCATCATTTCACGGGAGGAGAATTCACCGAACGCACTAGAAAACCCTCCCCGGGTATCCCTGGAAACCCCTGGCGGGTATTAGATAAAGCCGTAACCCCCGGGAATGAGCCGGCAGTGATCAGGTCCCGGAGTCGGAGCGGTGGCTGCCGAAGTAGAAGCCGAGCACCGTGCCCGCGATGCCCACCAGCGGGGTGATGACCGCCGTCGTCACGGCCGACAGGTTGGTGGCCGGGATCGCCCCGAACGTGTAGGCGAACAGCAGGATCAGGGACTCGAGGATCACCGCGCCCACGACTGCGGCCGCCACCCCGGTCCTGACCCGCTCCTGGATCCGGCGCGGATTGAAGTCCGGCGCCGCCACCAGCGGCCGGTCCTCCGGCAGCCGCTCTGGCGGCTGGCCGGTGGTCAGGTCGAGCGAGCGCGATGCGGCATCGTCCGCCTGACCCTGGCTCACCCCAGGAGCTCGATCTGGCGGGTATC
This sequence comes from uncultured Actinomycetota bacterium, assembly GCA_963749145.1. Lineage (GTDB taxonomy): Bacteria > Actinomycetota > Actinomycetes > Streptosporangiales > Streptosporangiaceae > JASHPR01. The sequence continues at coordinate 988,577 of CAVVLN010000002.1, forward strand.
GCCGCGCGAGTTCCTGATCAGCACCTTCTCCCCGTTGCGGACCGCGCCGGTGACCAGCTTGCCGACCGCGATCGAGCGGCGCAGCGCGTCGGTCATCGTGATGCTGTCCCGCTCAGCTTGCTCCTTGAGCTCGGCGACATCGTCCTCGGTCAGGTTGACGGTCACCTTCACGCGCTTAGCCATCGGTTCCCTCCCAGCAAGCAACCCGGCAGGTAACCATATCTGATACATACTCCAGCCGTATAGAGCCTGGTTCGGTACCGGCCTGGCCCGGGTGGTTGCCAGACATGGCCGGTCCTCATATCCGCGCAGGTCGGGCCCCAGGGCCGAGCCTGGCTCCGCGCCGCCTGGCCGCGCACGCCCGAAGTGCGCTAGCATTTGACGGTCCGAGAGGACAAGCGGGACGTGGCCCAGCTTGGTTAAGGCGCTACACTGGGGGTGTAGAGACCGGCGGTTCAAATCCGCCCGTCCCGACAATACGAGTCTTCGACGAGTGTATCGCCGTGGCGGTTCTGTCAGACCCCGCCGCTAGGTTTCTGATATGGCAAAAAATACCCCTAGCAGGCGCACGTGGTCCGATTCCCAGTTAACCTCGGCCGTAGCGACTTCCAGGTCCTGGCGTGGCGTTATGCGCGAGCTAGGCGGTGGATTTCTTCTTCATCCTGGACGGCGACCGCCGGGCGCGTCGCGATCCTGCTGCACGACTACTCGGAGTTCGTGGTAGGCAGCGCCGCGTTTCTTCTGAAGGGTGCGGCGTCGGCCGCGTGAGGATGACCGAGCCGGTGCTAGGTGATCGGGCGGGGGATCTGGCGGCCGACGTCGGACAGGTCGGCGATCCAGGCCTCGTCGACGGCCAGGTCGGACTCGGACGACGGCTTGCTCGCCACCAGCTTCAGGTTGCCGCCCTTCTTGGCGGCCAGCTTGGCCTTGGCCGGTTCCCGGGGCGGCGCGGCGGGAGCGGCGGGCGGGGTGACCAGCCGCAACGCCAGGGACGGGCACATCTGCACCGCTTGCTGCGCCTCGTGCCGCAGCCAGGGCGGCACCGGCATGTCGAGGAACACCGGGTAGCCCTGGCCGTCGAGTTGCACCAGTTCCGGCACCAGGTGGGCGCACAGCCCGTGGCCGCGGCACCGGGTCCAGTCCACCGACAGCTTGGTCTGGCCGCCCTCGGCCGGCAGCGGCAGGACGCCCTGCACCCGGCGTCCGCAGGTGCCCCGGAACAGGTGCGCGGTGAGGTCGTCGGCGAACACGTCGATGGCGGACAGCACGAACCGGAACACCCCGTCCGGGTGGGCGCAGGCGCCGCGGCCGCGCACGGCCGCCGCGCCCCGGCGCGCGGTGTCCAGCGCGTCGACCCCGCCGGACCCGTCCGCGAGCGCGGTCAGCGCCCGCGCGATGCTGGGCAGACCCAGCTTGCACGGCCCGCACTGGCCGGATGACTCCTTGGCCAGGTAGCCGGCCACCCGGGCCACCTCGCCCATCGGGCAGGTGCCCTCGCCCAGCGGCAGCACGATCCCGGTCCCCAGCACCCCGCCGACCGCGGTCAGCCCGGCCCGGCTGACCGGCGTGTTGTACACGGTCTCGGTGGGCAGCCACATGCCGTGGTAGCCGCCGACCAGGACCCCGTCCCACGGCGTGGCCAGACACAGGTCGAGCACCTCGCCGAGCGGCAGCCCGGCCGGGACCTCCACCACCGCCGGGCGCTCGGCCGAGCCGCCCACGGTGAGCAGGTAGGTGCCCGGCTCGTCCGGGGTGCCGGTCGAGGCGAAGCCCTCCGGCCCGAGCATGGCCAGCACCGCGATCTGCGCGTATGTCTCGGCGTTGGACAGCATGGTCGGCAGATCGTCCACGCCGTAGTCGCTAGGCAGGACCTTGCGGCCCGGGGGCAGCGCGGGCTTGCCGTTCAGCGCGTTAACCAGCGCGCCACCCTCGCCGGTGACGAACCGGTCCGGCACCCGGACCACGCGCACCAGGCGCCGCAGGTCCGGCTCGGCCTGGGCGGCCGAGGCGACGGAGCGGGCCACGTCGGGCCGGGTGACTCCGATCACGATCTGCTTGGCCTGCAGCGCCCGGGCGGCGACCAGTGCGCCGCCCAGCACCAGGTACGGCGAGCGGAGCATGAGCATCCGGTCCTTGGCGCTGCCCGGCTCGCCCTCGCTCCCGTTGACCAGGACCACGGTCTTCCGCCTGCGGCGGCGGGCGGTCTCCAGGACCGACTTGACCTTGCGGGCGACCGGGAACGCCGCGCCGCCGCGGCCGCGCAGGTCGACCTGCTCCGCCATGCCGATCAGCTGGTCGGCGGTCAGCCGCGGCAGCGACCCGAACACCTGATAGTGGGTGGTCAGGTCGATCCGGTCCACCCGGTCCAGGCCCGCGGTCATCCGCGCTTGGCCGATGCACATGACCTCGGGCGCTCCGGGGAAAGTCATGATCCCTCCGCCCCGGGGCCCGGCGGCGGGCAGGCCGACAGTTCCGCCGGCGGGTAGGCCGACAGTTCCGCCGGCGGGTAGGCCGACAGTTCCGCCGGCGGGTAGGCCGACCGGTCCGCTGGCGGGTAGGCGGACGGCTCCGCTGGCGGGTAGGCGGACGGCTCCGCTGGCGGGTAGGCGGACGGCTCCGGCGGCGGGTAGGCGGACGGCTCCGGCGGCCGGTACTGCCACGGGCCCGACGGGTGGCCCGGCTGGTTCGGGTGCGGGGGAGAGTAGCGCCGGGCGGCGAGATAGGGGGTGCCCTGCGGAAGGTGGGGGGTGCCCGGGGTATAGGACGGGGCCGGGCCGGGCGACGCCCCGGGGGGCAGCGCGCGCGGCACCCGGCCCGCACGCGGCACGGCAGCGGCCCGCATGTTGTGCGGCTGCTCTTGGGGCACGGCCGGCATCTCGGCCGGGACGGGCGGCCACCCGCGGTCGGGCAGCGGATGGGCCGCGGTCTCCCGGCCACCGCGCAGCGTGGCGACCAGCCTGACGATCAGGGCCAGCCCGACCGCGGCCAGGCATGCCCCGTAGCTCCAGTCCACGTAGGGCTTGGCGGTTCGGCCCGCGAGCAGGCCGTGCACGATCGACAGCGGCCAGCACAGGTACGCGGTCGTGTGGATGGCCCGCCACGTCCACGGCCACCGGGCAGCGAACCGGCCGCGGGCGATACCGGTTACGATCAGCAGCACGACCAGGTCCGACGCGACCGTGCCCAGGCCGATGTAGAACGTGCGGCCGCGAGCCAGGAACGGCACGAACGCGTCGATGACCTGCGAGCGGTGGGCGAGTATCTCGAGCACGATGTGCGTCGCCAGGAAGGCCAGGGCGGCCAGCGATATGGCCCGGTGCACGGCTTGCGCCACGACCCGGCTCCCGGGGGCCATGACGATGCGGTCGGTGGCCACGATCCCGGCGCCGACCGCCGCGGTCAGCGCGACCAGCGCCAGCACCCCCGAGTAGAACAGCATGAAACGCTGGACCGCGGTCAGGATGTCCCGGCCCTGCGGGGTGTATCCGGAAGCCAGCGCGCCGACGAAGACGGCCAGCGCCATGATGGTCAAGAGAATGCGACCGCGCCGCGGCGTCCTGGCCCGGGCCACTGAGGTGATGCGGCGGCGGCGGCGTGAGCGGCCACGCCTGGCTGACACTATTGTCCTCCCGGAGGGACGGCTCAAAGGCCGACCATTACCTGGAAGTTTCCTTTACGGACCCCAGCCGCCAGCGCCTGGAGATCCCGGCCAGTCCCCCGCTGCGGATGACGTTACCGTCCCCCATTACGGATTCGCAGCGAAACGGCCTATAACGCGTCACAGCGCGCTATCCCGGGGAAGGCCGCGGTGCAGGTGCGCGACCGCTGGCCGGGCTGCCGCGGGCTGGGGCCGTTGGCCGGTACCGCCGCTGGCTGTAGCCGCCGCTCGCTGTAGCCGCCGCTGGCTGGGGACGTTGGCCGGGCGCTGGCCGGGACGCTGGCTGTAGCCGCTGGCCGGGGCGCTGGCTGGGGACGTTGGCCGCTGTCGGGGCGCTGGCTGGGGACGTTGGCCGCTGCCGGGGGCGCTGGCTGGGGACGTTGGCCGCTGGCTGGGGCCGTTGGCCGCTGGCGGGGGCGCTGGCTGGGGCGTTGGCCGCGGCTGCCGCTGGCTGCGGCCGTTGGCCGGAACCGGCACTGACTGGGGGCAACTGGCCGGGCCGGGAGATAAGCGGCACCGGGTGAGCGTCCCGCGTCACTTCCGTAAAAAGAGCGCATCATTGGCACCAGGCGGGCTAACCGATCGTTTGGGTTACCGGGTGCCACGGGCAGAGTTGTCAATGTTCCTGAGCGCAGATAACCAGGACGGACTCGGGGTGGGGCGCAAATGACAATGCGGGGATCATCGGGCGACACCGGGCCCGGCCGGGACCCGACGCTCCCGCTGCCCGCCTTCGACCGGCCCGGCTACCTCCCCGCCGGCGACACAGCGGCCAGCCAGTTCACGCCGCCCGGCCCCTACGCGCCGCCCGGCCCCTACGCGCCGCCCGGCCCCTACGCGCCGCCCGGCCCCTACGCGCCGCCCGGCCCCTACGCGCCGCCCGGCCCGATCGCACCCCCCGGCCCGGGCGTTCCCGGCCGGCCATACGGGCGGGCCTACCGGCCCGCGACCAGGTTCGACCCGCGGAAGCGCCGGGCCCCGCCGGCTGCTGCGCTGGCTGGCCATCGCGGTGGTGGCGGTGATCCTGCTGGGCGTCGTCGCGTGCGCCGGGCTGCTGGCGCTCACCCCGTCGGTCGGCAACGCCCGCGAGCTGGTGGCCGCCCAGGACCGGGCGAACGGCGTCGCCTACCCCGGGCCGCCCGTCCCGGCCCGGTTCGCCGCCTCGTTGGTCGCCACCGAGGACAAGCGGTTCTACTCCGAGCCCGGCATCGACCTGTACGCGGTCGTGCGGGTCGGCTACTCCTACCTGACCGGCCGCGGCCTCCAGGGCGGCGCCACCCTCTACCAGCAGCTGGCCAAGCTGCTCTACACGCAGGGACGCTCCAGCCCCACCGACGAGGCTGAGCAGGTCGCGCTGGCCGTCAAGCTGTACCTGACCTACTCCAGGCCGCAGATCCTGCAGATGTATGCCGATGTCGTCTATTTCGGCAACGGGTACTACGGCCTGGCCGCCGCCAGCTGCGGGTACTTCGGGGTCCAGCCGTCCGGGCTGTCCTGGCCGCAGGCGGCGATGCTGGCCGGCCTGGTCCAAGGCCCCTCGATGGATGACCCGCTGACCCATCCGGCCAACGCCCGCGCCCGCGAGGAGCATGTGGTGTGGCGGCTGGTCGCGACCGGGAAGCTGTCGGCGGCCGAGGGCGCCGCCGCGCTCGCGGTGCCCCTGCCGGCCCTGGTCGCCCGGGCCGGCCAGGGCTGCTCTCGCTGAACCGGACGAATTACCGGGAACGGGCGTGCCGGGGGCCATCCGGGCGCGCCGGGCCCGCCGGGTCGGCGTGCCCGTTGCGCCCGGGGCCGGCATCATCCCGGCCGTTCGCACCCGGCTGGGGCATGGCCTCGTAGGGCACCAGGGCGGGCTCGCGTGCCTCATGCCCGGGCGGCACCGCGGCCGGGGACCCGGAGCCGGCCGCCACCTCGGTGCCGGGCAGGCGCTGGTGCCACACCCACTTGCGGTAGGACCAGAACCGGAACACCGTCCCCAGCGCGATGCCGACGAGCAGGGCGACGTTGGTGGAGAACTTGTCGTCGTGCGGGAAGCCCATGACGTTCTGGGCGAACCACACGCAACCGTACTGGATCAGCAACCCGGCGCCGTTCAGCGCCACGAACATGACGCTCTCACGGGTCGTGCCCTTGCCCTCGCGGTGCCGGAACGTCCAGTACCGGTTGCCGACGAAGGTCACGATCGTGGCGGCCAGCGTGGCCAGCGCGTTCGAGGTGAACAAGCCGAGGCCGAACGAGAAGCGGCACAGGTTGAACCCGACCTCGGTGACGACGAAGCCGACCCCACCGATGATCAGGAACTTGGCACCCTCGTGGATCAGCAGCCGGAACCGCTGGTAGAGGGTGTTCACAAGATTCACCTGGCCGCCTTTCCTTCCCCGTATCCCCTCAGGACGCGCGAGGTGACTATGCGAGGGTACCCGGAACCTCGGGCAAGTTTGCGAAACCGGGAGAAATCAAGACGCTGCCCATACCTGCTCTTGCCCCGGCCTGGCCAGGATATTCGTTCGGACCGAGCGGGTGTAGCGGGTAGTGTCACGGGCGTGGCCGCTCGCGACGTGCTGATTCACGCCCGCGGCCTGACGAAGAGCTTCGGCGGCGCGGTCGCGGTAGCTGGCATCGACTTCGACCTGCGCCGCGGCGAGGCGTTCGGGTTCCTCGGGCCGAACGGCGCGGGCAAGTCGTCCACCATGCGCATGATCGGCTGCGTGTCGCCGCCCGGCGGCGGCGAGCTGTCCATTCTCGGCCTGGACCCGGTCGCGGACGGCCCGGCGATCCGGGCCCGGCTCGGCGTGGTCCCGCAGGAGGACACGCTGGACGTCGAGCTGACCGTCCGGGAGAACCTGATCATCTACGGGCGCTACTTCGGCCTGCCCCGGCCGGTGATCGCCGAGCGCACCGCGCGGCTGCTGGAGTTCGTGCAGCTCATCGACCGGGCCGACGACCAGGTCGAGCCGCTGTCGGGCGGGATGAAGCGCCGTCTCACGATCGCCCGCTCGCTGATCAACGAGCCGGAGATCCTGCTCCTGGACGAGCCGACCACCGGCCTGGACCCGCAGGCCAGGCACGCGGTGTGGGACCGGCTGTACCGGCTCAAGCAGCAGGGCGTCACGCTGGTGCTCACCACGCACTACATGGACGAGGCCGAGCAGCTCTGCGACCGGCTGGTGGTGATGGACCGGGGCAAGATCGCCGCCGAGGGCTCGCCCCGGGAGCTGATCGGGCGCTACTCCACCCCGGAGGTGCTCGAGCTCCGGTTCGACCCCGCCGAGCACCAGCAGGCCGCGGAGAAGCTCGAGGACGCGCCCGCGGACCGGATGGAGGTGCTGGCGGACCGGATCCTGCTGTACGCCGAGAACGGGGACGCCGCGCTGGCCGCCGCCCGCGACCTCGGGCTGGAGCCGCTGACCTCCCTGGTGCGCCGCAGCACGCTCGAGGACGTGTTCCTCCGGCTCACCGGGCGCCAGCTGGAGGACTGACATGACCTGGTCCTTCGCCGTGCGCGGGTTCCGGTACTGGCTGACCAACTACCGGCGCACCTGGCGCGGGTCGATCTACAGCAGCGTGCTCAGCCCGGTGCTGTACCTGGGCGCCATGGGCCTCGGCCTGGGCACGCTGATCGACGCCCACGGCACCGCGCGCCTGGGCGGCGTCAGCTACCTGGCCTTCCTCGCGCCGGGCCTGCTGGCCGCCGGCGCCATGCAGGGCGGGGTCGAGGAGTCCACCTACCCGGTGCTGGGCTCGGTGAAGTGGCGGCGCACCTACTACGCGGCCGCGGCCTCGCCGCTGCGCCCGTCCGACATCTTCCACGGGCACCTGCTGTTCACGACCATGCGGCTGGCCATGAACGCGGCCATCTTCCTGGTGGTGATGGCCGCGTTCGGCGCCGTCGCCTCGCCCTGGGCCCTGGCCGCGCTGCCGGTCGCGGTGCTGACCGGGCTGGCGTTCGCCGCGCCGATCGAGGCGTGGGCGATCACCGTGGCCAAGGACACCTCGTTCGCCCTGGTGTTCCGGTTCGGGCTGATCCCGCTGTTCCTGTTCTCCGGGACCTTCTTCCCGGTGACCCAGCTGCCCGCCTGGATCAGGCCGCTGGCGTACGTCACGCCGCTGTGGAACGGGGTAGCGCTGTGCCGGGCGCTCAGCCTGGGCGAGGCCACGCTGCCCGGGGCGCTCGTGCATCTGGGGTACCTGAGCGTGCTGACTGCTGTGAGCATCGCGGTCGGCAACCGGACGTACCGGCGGCGGCTGTGGGTCTAGGGGGGTTCCGGTGACCGCGCCGGCGCTGCGCCAGCTTCCGCTGCGGGTGCTGCCGCTGCCGCTGCTGCGCACCCGCTGGTCCGCGCTGGGCGGCCGCGGCAGCAAGCACCTGATCGAGCGGCACGCGCGCGTCTACCGGCATACCTGGCTGGTCCTGGTCTCCGGGGTGTTCGAGCCGCTGTTCTACCTGCTGTCCATCGGGATCGGCCTGGGCAAGCTGGTCGGCACCGTGGCCGGCCCGGGCGGCCAGCCGGTGGGGTTCGCCAGCTTCGTGGCCCCGGCGCTGCTGGCCACCTCGGCGATGAACGGCGCGATCTTCGACTCCACCTTCAACGTGTTCTTCCGGCTGAAGTACGCGAAGTTCTACGACGCCGCGCTGGCCACGCCGATGCGCCCGGGGGACATCGCGCTCGGCGAGATCGGCTGGGCCCTGATCCGCGGCGGGCTGTACTCGGTCGCGTTCATCGTGGTCATGCTCGCGCTGGGCCTGGTGCACTCGGCCTGGGCCGTGGCTGACCTGCCGGTCGCGCTGCTCATCGGCTTCGCGTCGGCGGCGGCCGGGATGACCGCCACCACGTTCATGCGCAGCTGGCAGCACTTCGAGTTCATCATGCTGGCCACGCTGCCGATGTTCCTGTTCTCGGCGACGTTCTACCCGCTGAGCGTTTACCCCCGGCCGCTGCAGATCGTGGTGGAGTGCACGCCGTTGTACCAGGGCGTGGCGCTGATGCGCGGCCTGACCCTGGGGGTGGTCGGGCCCGGCCTGCTCTGGCACGTCGCGTACCTGGCGCTGATGGGCCTGGCCGGGCTGTTTGTCGCGGGCCGGCGGATCGGCCGCCTGCTGTTGCGGTAGCTGACCAGCAGCTCATCACGGGCGCACGGTGGCGTTTCCCGTCGCGATACCGCATATCGGCCGAACGTGTCACCATGGTGACCAGAAGCGACCGGGCCGCGGCCCGGTGCGACGGGCGAGGGGGGAACGGCCGTGGCTGCTGGCATCGGGCCGGACACGGCGGAATCGGCGGACCGGGACGGCGCGGCGCAGCCGCCCGTCGTGAGAAACCTCAACTACCTGATCGGGCAGATCACCCCGGAGGAATTCCGCCGGCAGGACGCCAATCACGACCGGGACCTGGCGCTCGGGCGTGAGCTGCTGTTCCTGATCGCCAACAACGAGTGGTCGCGCGCCACCTCGGAGATCATCGACATCGCCCGGTCAGACACCGTCGAGACGATCATCAAGATCGACGTGGACCTGAGCCGGATCGCGCACGAGGCGTTCCGCGACCGGACCGGCCAGCTCTGGCTCCCGGTCGTGGTCCTTCCGCCGCTGCGGTCGCGGTATCTGGAGCCTGACCCGTTCGCGACGTGCACCGTCACCGACGCCAGCGGGGCGCTGTTAGCGACGCTGCCGAACTCCGACGTCCGGCATCGCGTGGCGGCCGCGCTGGCCGAGATCATCGTGAACATCGCCATCGAACGGCTGCCCGACCTCGGTCAGCACGGCGTCAGCGCCTCACGTGACCAGCGGCTGCTGCTGGCGGCGGCGATCTACCGGCTGCTCCGCAGCGAGAACGTCCCCAAGAACATGACGGACCCGGCGGCGCCAGGGGCCACGGGTGGTCCCGCGCAGCGGATCGGCACGGCCCGGAAGGCGCTCACCGACTTGCTCGGGTCCTACGAGGGCCTCCTCGGCCCGGTCCCGGCCGAGACCGCCCCCGAGCGGCAGGTCTTCGCGCGCGTGCTGACCGAGCGGGCGATCCAGATTCTGGACGCCTTCACCAAGTCCGCGGTCGTGGTGGTGGCCGCCGACCGGGCGCGCACGCCGACGGTGCTGACCGTGACGGTGCCCAGCCGCCCGCTGCTCGAGCAGCAGTCGTGGCCCGCGTCGGGGCGGCGCAGGCCGACCGGGCTGCTCCGCTGGCTGCGGCCGTCCACCCTGAACCGGATCCTGCCCCGGGCCCGGCTGGAGATCGACCTGCTGCTGCCGTCAGCCGACGCAGACCGGCAGGTCCAGGTCAACCTGCCCGACGGCGTCTCGTTCGATCCGTGGCAGACGCCGGACCGGCGAGCCGAGCTCGACATCAGGATCGGTCCGCCGCCGCCGGTCACCCAGCTCCGCTACCTGATGGACCAGCTAGCCGCGGCGCCGCAGGAGTGGCCAGCCGAGCTCTACCGGGCCCTGAGCGACCTGACCGGCGCCAAGGCCGCGGCCACCCGGGAGACGCTGCGTGATCACCGGGTGGTGCCGGGCCGCCTGCGTGAGCCAACCGACCTGAGGCCACAGCCCCGCACCGGGCAAGTCGGCGCGAAGCTGGACCAGCTCTGCCAGGTCCTGTCCGCGGTTTCCGCCGGCCTGCCGATCGCTGACGCCCGCGAGGGCCTGGCCCAGGCCTGGGAACGGCACGAGGACTGGCTCGAGACGCCCATGCAACGCCGGACCTCGACCGACACGGTGAGCCCGGACGTCGTGGTCGCGCGGGCCCGCATGATCGAGGACGTCTCCCAGCGGGGCGCGCCGTATCAGGCCAGGATCGGCGTGCAGGTGGCGGTGACCGACTCCGAGTACTTCTCGGTCGCCCGGTTCGCGGGCTGGATGAGCGTGCTGCTGATGAGCGTGGTCTTCACGTTCTTCCTGATCGGCCGGGTGTCCGGGATCGGCAGCGGGCAGGTCAGCGCGGAGGTGCTGGCGTTCGTGCTGACGCTGTTCGCCGCCGTCCAGGCCGGCCGGATGGAGCGGCCCGACCGGTCGACCCTGCGCGGGCTGCTGGCGCAGGCGAGCAACCTGCTCATCGGCATCCTGATCCTGCCCACCGTCGTGCTGGCCGTGGCGCTGGCCTTCTCGCGCGGCATGCTCTGGGTGGCGGGCTGGGCCCTCGGCTGCATCATCTTCCAGCTCGTCCTGCAGTTGCTGCTGCGGCAGCGCCAGCGGCTGGACGCTGACCAGCAGGGCCGGACCCCGAAGGCCCTGCGGACGCAGGTCGCCGTCGTGCTGCGCACCGACACCCCCGATTACTCGCACGCTGAGGTGCTGCAGAGCACCTGGTGGCGCGGCACGACGGCGGACGCCCTGATGGTCGGCCGGCCCGCCTACGGCTACGTGGTCTGGCAGCACGGCGCGACGCTAGGGTCCTTGCTGCACAGCGGCCGCCCGGCCGAAGACCCGGCGTCCCCGGCGCGGTGGGCGGCATGGCGGTTCGAGCGGTGGTGGGCGCGCCGCGCGGCCGGACAGCTCGCGCCGCCGGGGGACGGGCCAGGTGCCGATCCCGGCGGCCCTGTCCGCGGCGATCCTGTCCCTGGCGACCCTGTCCCCGGCGACGGGGCGGGCGCGGCGAACGGCGAGCAGCCCGCGTCGCTCCTGGACCAGCCGGCCCACGTGCTCGCGCTGCAGCGCTCCGGGACCATCGCGCAGTCGGTGACGTTCGCGGTCTTCCGGGACCAGCCGAAGGGCGACTGGGAGGCGGCCACCGAGGAAGTGCACCGGGTCGATCTGGACGCGAGCCGGGTCGCCGCCGCCTCGGATATCAGCGCGGTCGTCGGGGTCTACCTTGGCCTGCCCCGCCGCGCCGGCCTGAGGACGCTCGCCGATCATCCGCTGACCGCTGTGCTCCGGGCCGCGGCGAGCGACCAGAGCCGCCTCGGGGTACTGGAGATCCAGCTTCCGGTGCCGGCGCCGTCCGTGGCCTACACGGACCTGCAGTGGACCCGGGTGCAGGTCGGGCTGCGCGACGGTGATTACCGGCGGCTGGCCCCGTTCCTGAATGACATGCAGGCGCTCGCGGTGGGGCCGGCGGCGCCCGACCTGGTCGTCGGCGTGCAGACCGTTTCGGAGGGCATTCCGCGCATCCTCAACGCGGCGCCCGCGGCGGCCAACCCCGGCCCGGCCGCCGACCGGGCCAAGACCGGCCCCGCACGCCTGGTGCTGGCCAGCGACCTGGACGTGGTGGCGGGCAGCGGCCTGCACCGGAGGGAGAAGGCCACTGAGCAGACGTGGCGGCTGCTGGCGATCTGCTTCGACTGGCGCAGCGCGGGAGAGATCGAGGTCCTGGACGCCCTGGACCGCCTGGACAGCGGCCTCGAGCTGGCGGGCCTGACCACCGCCATCCTGCACGGAAAGCTGGTCATGCTGCTGCTCGGCCACCGGACGGGCGGGCGAGCCGGTCACGACACGTCGCGGCTGGCCCTGCCCGGCAGCGACGACCAGGTCGTCTACCTGGACAAATGGCAAAGCCGCGAGCAGCTCGGGGAGGGCCGCCCGCAGCCGCTGCTCCAGGTGCGGATGCGGACGCCGGACCGGGCCGGGGCCACGCTGGAGCTCATCGAGTCGCTGCGCGAGACCCTCCAGGAGATGGCGCCCGGCTCGCTGACCGACGGGGACTGGAACGTCTGGTACACGCGAACCGAGGTCACGGCCGACCACACTGCGGTCATCCAGCTCACGGTGCGCCTCGCGGTCAACCCGGCGACCACGCCTCAGCGCCATCCGATCGAGTGCTGGGGACCGGCGGAGATGTCCTGGATCGAGCGTCACGCGCTGGCCCTGGCCGCCAGCAAGATGGCGGCCCGCGGCACGGGCAGCGTGGCCGACCTCGGCCTGGACGCGCCTGAAGGCACGGTGATCAGCGTCAGCCTGATCACCACGCCCGACCTGGGTGCCGTCCAGGCCGGTCCTGATGACCAGGCGGCGGCGGGCGAACGGCCCGGCGCTCACCCGCCGGAGCCGGCGGCGGCAGCCGCGCCGGAGGGTCCGGGCGGTTAATCCCCGCCGAAGTACCGGCGGGGGTTGGTCATCAGCATGGCCTCGATCTGCGCCTCGCTGACCCCGCGATCGCGCAGCGCGGGCAGCACGTCGTCGAACAGGTGGCCGAAGTGCCAGGCCGGCGCGAACTCGCCGATCGCCTCCGGGCGGAACCAGTCGATGTAGCAGGCCGCGTCGTGCGAGAGCACGATCCGGTCCGCGTAGCCGCGCCGGGCCAGCTCGGCCACCGTGTCCACCCGCTGCTCGAACGGCAGCAGGATGTCCAGCCCGAACCGGTCCATGCCGAGCAGGCAGCCCGCGTCGGCCAGCCGGGTCAGGTAGCCGAGGTCGGCCGTGTCGCCGCTGTGGCCCATGACCACCCGGCTCAGGTCGGCCCCCTCCTCGGTCAGGACCCGCAGGGCCTCCAGGCCCGACCCGGACCCGGGATGGGTGTGCACGGTGATCGGCGCGCCGGTCGCGGCGTGCGCGGCGGCGACCGCGCGCAGCACCCGCTCCACCCCCGGCGTCAGGCCCGCCTCCTCGATCGCGCACTTGAGGAACGCGGCCTTCACCCCGGTGCCGGCGATGCCCTCGGTGATGTCGGCGACGAACATGTCCGCCATCGGGTCGGCGCCCGACGCGCTCCGCCGGCCCCGGAAGCGGAAGTAGAACGGCACGTCGTCGTAGGTATAGACGCCGGTGGCCACGATGATGTGGAGGTCGGTGCGGTCCGCGACCCGCTTGACGCGGCGGATGTCGCGGCCCAGCCCGATCACGGTCGGGTCGGCGATCGCGGCGCAGCCGCGCTGCCGGAGCGCGTTCAGCTTGGCCGCCGCGTCGGCGATCCGGGTCTCCTCGTCCCAGTCACCGGGGTAGTTCAGCCGGATCTCCTCGTTCAGCACGAAGACGTGCTCGTGCATGAGCGTGGTGCCCAGGCGGGTGGTGTCGATAGGACCGCGTACCGTCTCGACCTGCGCCATGCCAAGACCGTAGCGTGGTGGCGTACCGGCCGGTAGATAGCCTTTGTCCGGAACCATGCTGGCCGGGGGACGATCCCCGGAATCGGGTGGGAGGCGGCAGATGGATTTTGCGTACGACGAGCGCACGGAAGAGCTGCGGGAGCGGCTGCTGTCGTTCATGGACTCCCACGTCTACCCGGCCGAGAAGGTGTTTGCCGAGCAGGTGGCCGAGGCGGCCGCCGCCGGGCGGGACTGGGAGCGGCCGGCGATCATCGACGAGCTGAAGGCCGAGGCCCGCAGCCGGGGCTTGTGGAACCTGTTCCTGGCCCACCACCCCGAGGGCGCGGGCCTGTCCAACCTGCAGTACGCGCCGCTGGCCGAGATCACCGGGCACAGCCCGGAGATTGCGCCCGAGGCGCTGAACTGCGCGGCGCCCGACACCGGCAACATGGAGGTGCTGGCCGAGTTCGGCACCGCCGAGCAGCAGCGGCGCTGGCTCCGGCCGCTGCTCGACGGCGAGATCAGGTCGGCGTTCTGCATGACCGAGCCCGATGTCGCGTCCTCGGACGCCAACAACATCGCGACCAGGATCGAGCGGGACGGCGGCGAGTACGTGATCAACGGCCGCAAGTGGTGGTCGTCGGGGGCGATGGACCCGCGCTGCGAGATCCTGATCGTGATGGGCAAGACCGCGCCGGACGGGGAACGGCACCGGCAGCAGTCGATGATCCTGGTGTCGAGGGACACACCCGGGGTGACGGTCGAGCGGGGGATCCAGGTGTTCGGGTTCACCGAGGGCCCGCACGGCGGGCACGCCGAGGTGGCGTTCCGCGACGCCCGGGTGCCGGCCGCCAACCTGATCGCCGGCGAGGGCGACGGGTTCGCGATCGCTCAGGCCCGGCTCGGGCCGGGCCGGATCCATCACTGCATGCGCCAGATCGGCGCGGCCGAGCGGGCCCTCGCGCTGATGTGCCGCCGGGCTAAGCAGCGCGTGGCGTGGGGCGGGCCCCTGGCCGACCAGGGCGTGATCCAGGACTGGATCGCCGAGGCCCGGGTGCGGATCGAGTCCGCCCGGCTGCTGGTGCTGAAGACCGCCTGGCTGATGGACACGGTGGGCAACAAGGGCGCGCACACCGAGATCCAGGCGATCAAGATCGCGACCCCGGCGATGGCCGAGTGGGTGATCGACAAGGCGATCCAGACGCACGGGGCCGGGGGAGTCAGCCAGGACTTCCCGCTGGCCCAGCTGTGGGCGGGCGCGCGGACGCTACGCTTCGCCGACGGGCCGGATGAGGTGCACAAGCGCTCGCTAGCCCGGCGCGAGCTGAGAAAGTACAGCTGAGACCGGCATAGATCAGCCAACCAGGCAACACATCAGCCAACCAGGCAACACATCAGCCAACCAGGCAGGAGAAACACATGTCAGACGAGTCAGGGTCGCAGCGGGTGGCGGTCGTCACCGGGGCCGCCCGGGGGATCGGCGCGGCCATCGCCCGCCAGCTGGCCGCCGACGGGATGGCCGTGGCCGTGCTGGACCTGAAGGAGGGCGACGGCGGCGCGACCGTCGAGGCGATCGAGGCCGCGGGCGGCCGGGCGATCGCCGTCGGCGCCGACGTCAGCCAGGCCGACCAGGTCGCCGCGGGGGTCGAGCGGGTCGTCGCCGAGCTGGGCCCGCCCGCGGTGCTCGTCAACAACGCCGGCGTGCTCCGGGACAACTTGCTGTTCAAGATGAACGACGACGACTGGGAGACGGTCATCGGCGTGCACCTGCGGGGAGCGTTCCTGATGAGCCGGGCGACCCAGAAGCACATGGTGGATCAGCACTTCGGGCGGATCATCAACCTGTCGTCGAGCTCGGCGCTCGGCAACCGCGGCCAGGTCAACTACTCCACGGCCAAGGCGGGCCTGCAGGGGTTCACCAAGACGCTGGCGAAGGAGCTGGGCCCGTTCGGGATCACCGTCAACGCGATCGCGCCCGGGTTCATCGTCACCGACATGACCGCGGCCACCGCGGCCAGGATTCACATGGACTTCGCCGAGTTCCAGAAGGCCGCGGCCGCGCAGATCCCGGTGCGCCGGGTCGGCCAGCCCGAGGATGTCGCGAACCTGGCGTCGTTCCTGGCCAGCGAGGGGGCGGGGTTCGTCTCCGGCCAGGTCATCTACGTGGCCGGCGGGCCGCTCAATTGAGCGAGCGGGCCGGCGCCGTGGTCACCGCCGACGATCTCCGCGGCGAGGTCCGCGAGTTCCTGGCCGGGCATGACCCGGCCGCCATGGACCGCCTTGATTTTCTTGAGGCACGCTTCGACGCGGGGCTGGCCTGGGTGCACTACCCGGTCGGCCTGGGCGGGCGGGGGCTGTCGCGCGACCTGCAGCCGGTCGCCGACGCCGAGTTCGCGGCGGCCGGGGCTCCCACCAACCGCCCGGAGCGCAACGGGATCGGCCTGGGCATGGCCGCGCCGACGATCCTGGCCTTCGGCACGACGGAGCAGCAGCAGCGCTGGCTGCGCCCGCTGTGGACCGGGGAGGAGATCTGGTGCCAGCTGTTCTCCGAGCCCGGCGCGGGCTCGGACCTGGCCGGCCTGGCCACCCGGGCGGTCCGCGATCCCGGGCCGGGGGATGTTGAGGGGGACGGGGAGGCGGGCGGGGGGTCCTGGGTGGTCACCGGGCAGAAGGTCTGGACCTCCTCGGCGCACCTGGCCCGGCGGGCGCTGCTGCTCGCCCGCACCGACCCGGACGTGCCCAAGCACCAGGGCCTGACCTACTTCGCCTGCGACATGACCGACCCGGGCGTGGAGGTCAGGCCGCTGCGCCAGATGACCGGGGAGGCCGAGTTCAACGAGGTGTTCCTGACCGACGCGGTGATCCCGGACGCCGACCGGATCGGCGCGGTCGGCGAGGGGTGGAAGGTGGCCACCGGGACGCTGATGAACGAGCGGGTGGCGATCGGCAGCGGAGCGGCGCCCCGGGAGGGCGGCATGATCGCCTCGGCCGCGCAGGCCTGGCGGGAGCATCCCGGGCTGCGCACGCCGGGGCTGCACGACCGGCTGCTGCGGCTGTGGGCCGAGGCCGAGGTGGCCCGCCTGGCCGGCATCCGGCTCCGCCAGCAGCTGGCGGCCGGCCAGCCCGGCCCGGAGGGGTCGGCGGCCAAGGTCGTGTTCGCCCGGCTCAACCAGGAGATCTCGGAGTTCGAGGCCGAACTGCTCGGCCCCGAGGCGTTGCGTTATGACGACTGGTCGATGCGGCGGCCGGAGGGCGTCAACTTCTACGGCCGCGGCGCCGGGTACCGGTACTTGCGCGCCCGCGGCAACTCGATCGAGGGCGGGACCTCGGAGATCCTGCGCAACATCATCGCCGAGCGGGTGCTCGGGCTGCCGGCCGAGGCCCGGGTGGACACCCGGGTGCCGTGGAAGGACCTGCCGCGGTGAGCCAGGCGACCGGGCAAGCCGCCGCGCCGGCCGGCGACCTGCTGTACGGCGAGGCCGAGACCGCGCTGCGGGACGCGGTCCGCTCGCTGCTGGACGACCGGTGCGGCTGGCGTGAGGTGCTGGCCAGGACCGAGACGGCGCAGACCTACGACACCGGGCTGTGGCGGGCCCTGGCGGCCGATCTCGGCTGCGCGGGCCTGCTGATCCCCGAGGCCTGGGGAGGCGCGGGCGCGTCCTACCGCGAGGCGGCGGTGGTGGCCGAGGAAACCGGCCGGGCGGTGGCCCCGGTCCCGTACCTCGGCTCCGCGGTCGTGGCGACGGCGGCGCTGCTGGCCACGGGCGACGACGAGCTGCTGACCGCGCTGGCCGCGGGCACCACCACGGCGGCGCTGGCCATCCCGTTCGCGGCCGGGCCCGGTGCCGGGCCGCCGACGGTGCGGATCGGCGCGCAGCGGCCCGGCGAGAGCGGCTACCCGCTCACCGGGACCGTCGCCGGGGTGGCCGACGCGCTGCCCGCCGACGTGCTGCTGGTGCCCGCCGACGGCGTGCCCTACGGCCTGTACGCCGTGCCGGCCCGCGACCCCGGGGTCTCGATGGCGCCGGTGGTGTCGCTGGACATGACCAGGCAGCTGGCCGACCTGACCCTGGACGGCGGGCCCGGCCGGCGGGTCGCCTCGGGCGAGCCGGCCCGGCAGGCGGTGGCCGCGGCCCTGACCGCGGGCGCGGCGGTGCTGGCCGCCGAGCAGCTCGGCGCGGCCGAGCGAATCCTGGACATCACCGTCGCCTACCTGAAGGAGCGGCGTCAGTTCGGCCGTCCGGTCGGCTCGTTCCAGGCGCTCAAGCACCGGGTCGCCGACCTGTGGGTGGGGGTGACCCAGGCCCGCGCGGCGGCCCGGTACGCGGCCGCCTGCCTGGCCTCCGGCAGCCCGGACGCGCCGCTGGCGGTCGCGCTGGCCAAGGCGGCCTGCTCGGACATCGCGGTCCGGGCCGCGCAGGAGGCGGTGCAGCTGCACGGCGGCATCGGGTTCACCTGGGAACATCCCTGTCACCTGTACCTGAAGCGGGCCAAGAGCGCCTCGATCGGGTTCGGCACCGCCGACCGGCACCGGGCGTCACTGGCCGCGCTCGCGGACCTGCCCGGCCCGCCCGCCGGCGCCGCGGGATGAGGGGCGGGATGAGGCCAGCGCGGGACGAGGCAGCGCGGGATGAGGCCGGTCAGGATGAAGGCGGCCGGGATGAGGGCGGGGTGAGGCCGGGATGAGGGCGGTCGCCGGGGCCGGGGTGGTGGTGACCGGCGGCGGCAGCGGCATCGGCGCGGCGCTGTGCCGGCGGTTCGCGGCCGAGGGGGCCCGGGTCGTGGTCAACGACCTGGACCCCGGCGCGGCCGAGGCGGTGGCGGCCTCGTGCGGCGGCTCGCGTCCGGCGGTGGCGGTCCCGGCCGACGCCGCCAGCGAGGAGGGAGTGGCCGCGCTGATCTCCGCCGCCCGGGCCGAGCTGGGCGAGATCGACCTGTTCTGCGCCAACGCCGGCGTCGGGCGGGCGGGCGGGGCGGACGCCGCCGAGGCGGACTGGGCGGCCTCCTGGCAGGTCAACGTGATGGCGCACGTGCGCGCGGCGCGGCTGCTGCTCGGTCCCTGGCTGGACCGGGGCAGCGGCCACCTGATCTGCACGGTCTCGGCGGCCGGGCTGCTGACCATGCCGGGATCCGCGCCGTACTCGGTCACCAAGCACGCGGCGCTGGCCTTTGCCGAATGGCTGGCGGTCAGCTACGCGCACCGGGGCCTGACCGTGCAGGCGATCTGCCCGCTGGGGGTGCGGACCCCGATGCTGGACGGCAGCGGCCCACAGGCCGAGGCGCTGCTCGGGGACGCGGCGATCGCACCGGAGGCGGTCGCGGACGCGGTGATCGAGGCCATCGCCGACGGGCGGTTCCTGATCCTGCCCCACCCCGAGGTGGCCGGCATGTACGCGGGCCGGGCCACCGACACCGGCCGCTGGCTGGAGGGCATGAGCCGGGTACAGCAGCGGCTCGAGCAACTCGGCTGAGGCTGGCGTGACGACGCAAAGTCCGCGATGTAGCTGGTTCGCGCCAGTTGACCCGATCCAGCCGTTACCATGCTGCTCGACGACAAGGACTTCGAGCTGATGGCAACCCACACAGGCCCGAGGGGGCTGATCCCGCGAGGCACGGGCGATGGCGGCGCCTGACCCCGAGTCCGCTGCCGCGTGGCCGGACGGAGGGGCCGTGTGGCCGGAGAGCGGCAGCGCCGGCGCCGCCGCGGCCGGGGTGGTCACCGGGCTGATCCACCATCTGGAGTTCTGGGTGCCCGATCTCGACCGTGCGGTGGCCAGCTGGGGCTGGCTGCTCGACGAGCTCGGCTACGAGCCGTTCGGGACCTGGCCCGGCGGGCGCAGCTGGCGGGCCGGGCACACCTATATCGTCCTCGAGCAGTCGCCGGACCGCACCGCGGGCCGTCACGACCGGTGCCGCCCGGGCCTGAACCACGTCGCCTTCCACGTGGCCGACCAGGCCCAGGTGGAGAAGCTGGTGGCGGTCGCGCCGAGCAACGGGTGGCGGCTGATGTTCGCCGACCGCCACCCCTACGCCGGCGGCGAGGGCCACTACGCCGCCTACCTGGAGAACGCCGACGGGTTCGAGGCCGAGCTCGTGGCGCCCAGCCCCGCCACCCCCGACGACGCCGGCTGACCGGCCGGACCGGGTCAGGGTCCGGGGCGGCGGCCCGGCGCGACCGGCGCCGACAGCCGCAGATCCCGTGACGACCGCCCGACGTGCACCGTGAACGGCCCCGGCGGCCAGGCCCAGCCCCGGGCCTGGTCATCCCAGCGGGCGAACGCGCGGGCCGGCAGCCGCAGCGTCACCTCGGCCGCCGCTCCCGGCGCCGCGGTGACCGCGGCGAACGCGGCCAGGACCCGGGGTGGCGCGGCCGCGTCGGCGGGGGGCCGGCCAGGTAGGCCTGGACCACCTCGCGGCCGGGCCTGGCCCCGGTGTTGCGCAGCGTCACGGTCAGCTCGAGGTCGTCCCCGGCGGCCGGGTCCGCCGGGCCCGCCCGCAGCGACTCATAGGCCCAGGCGGTGTAGCCGAGGCCATGGCCGAACGGGAACTGCGGCCGGCGCAGGCTCGCGTCGTAGCCGCGGTAGCCGATGAGCAGGCCTTCGGCGTACTCGATGCGCCCGTCCCGCGGCACCGCGTGCAGGACGGGGCAGTCGGCCTCGGCGGCCGGCAGGGTGACCGGGAGCCGCCCGCCCGGCTCGGCCCGGCCGAGCACCACGTCGGCCAGGGCCTCGCCCATGGCCTGGCCGGGCAGCCAGGCGTAGAGCACCGCCGCGACCTGCTCGGCCCACGGCATGAGCACCGGCATGCCCGCGTTCACCACGACGACCGTGCGGCGGTTGACCGCGGCCACCCGCCGGACGAGCTCGTCCTGCCGTCCGGGCAGCGCCAGCGTGCGGCGGTCGAAGCCCTCGCTCTCGGTCATCGGCGCCGAGCCGACCACCACGACCGCGGCGTCGGCCCGGCTGCCCGCCCGCTCCGCCTCGGCCAGCAGGTCGTCGTCGGCGGCGGCGGGCACGATGCCGAGCCGCACGGCCAGCGGGCCCTCGCCGTCGGCGGCCGGCCGGAACTCCAGCCGGATCTCGGCCGCCCGGCCCGCCTCGAGCGGGATCGTCGCCCGGATCTCGCCGGGCCGGGCCATGGCTTCCACCGGGTCGTCGGGCACGGCGGTCGCGTGGTCGGCGACGACCGTGCCGTCGACGGTCAGCGTGAGCCGCCCGACGCCGGCCACCCCGAACAGGTGCGGGCCGGCCCGGTCCGGCCGGAACGAGGTGAGCAGCACGACCGTTCCCGCCTTGCCCCAGCCGATGCCCGGGGGGACCTGGTCCCACCAGGCCAGCGCGGGGGAGTTCCGGTGCTCGGCGGCCAGCAGCTCGCCGTCGGCGTCGCGGAACTCCAGGCGCAGGCCGGGCTGGCCGGTGGCCGGGTCGCGCAGCGATCCCGCGGCCGGCTCCGGCACCACCACCCAGGTCTGGCAGCCCTCGGCCACGGTGACCTCGGCCCGCCCGGCCAGCGCCTGGGCCAGCGCGGCGGCGGGGGTGGACACGGCGACCGGCATGACCACCGCGCTGCCGCCGCCGTGGATGGCGGGGCGGACGGCGTTCGGGCCGATCACCGCGAGCCGGCCGACCGACCCGGGATCGACGGGCAGGGCGTCGCCCTCGTTGCGCAGCAGGACCAGCGACGCTGTCACCGCCCTCCGCAGCAAGGAGGGGTCCACGAAAGCTGGAACGGGATCGCGGCGGTGGACCGGGAAGCGGTGCGGCGGCGGTGCGGTCCGGAGGGGTGCGCCGGCGGACACCGTAGCCGGACCGGGAAGTGGTGAGGCGGCGGACACCGTAGCCGGAGCGGGAAGTGGTGTGGCGGCGAAGCCGACGCCATCCGCGACGGCCGGCCGGAGGTCGGCCCGAGCGGATAGCGCGCGGGGGGGTCTGGGGGGGTAGTCCCCCCGAGGCAAAAGAGCGCCGACCCGGCTGGCCAGCCGCAGCAGCCGGATCACCTTGTCGTCGAGTACGTCGCTGGTGACCGCGCCCTCGGCCACCGCCTGGGAAAGCTGCCCGCCCCACGGGCCGTCCGGGCCGGGCATGGCCAGGTCCAGCGCGGCCAGCGCGGTGGCGGCGGTGCTGCGGGCCGCGTGCCAGTCCGAGGTGACCACGCCGTCGAAGCCCCACTCGTCCTTGAGCACCTCCCGCAGCAGGCGCGCGTGCTCGGTCATCGGGATCCCGTTGACCTTGTTGTAGGCGGCCATCACCAGCGCAACCCCGGCCTCGCGCACGCACGCCTCGAACGGGGCCAGGTACAGCTCGCGCAGCACGCGCTCGGAGATCCGGGCGTCGTAGGTCCAGCGCTGCGTCTCCGAGTCGTTGCCGACGAAGTGCTTGACGGTGGCGGCGACGCCCGCGCTCTGCACGCCGCGGACGAACGCGACGCCGAGCCGGGCGGTCAGCACCGGGTCCTCGGAGAAGCACTCGAAGCCGCGGCCGCCGAGCGGCGTGCGCATCAGGTTGATCGTGGGCGCGAGCAGCACGTCGACGCCCTTGGCCCGCGCCTCGGCCCCCAGGGCGGCCGCGATCTCGCTGACCAGCCCGGTGTCCCAGGTGGCGCCGAGCGCGGACGGGCAGGGCAGGCTGGACGACGGATGGCGCTCGTCGAGCACCACGCCGCGGACCCCGGCCGGGCCGTCCGAGGTGATCATCGGCCGGAGCCCGAGCGCCTCGGCGCCCTGGGTGCGCCAGCTGTCGGCCCCGGTCAGCAGCAGCACCTTGTCCTGCACGGACAGCCCGGCCAGGAGCCCGGTCAGGTCGCTGGCGTCCGGTAGGGAAGCAGTGGTCTGGGTCCCCGCCCGGCCGGAGACCCGGCCGGGCGGGGTAAGCCCCTCGTATTGGGTTGTCATGACGGTTGCGGTGGTCCCTCCGCCTCGTGGCCCTTGACGCCGGTCAGGAAACCGGCTTGAGGTGGAGGATCGTCTCTTCGAGGTACGGCGAGTTCACCGACGGGTTCATGATCGGGTTGCCCGACGACGGCCAGCCGGTGTAGTCGCGGGTGGAGAACTCCCACCACGCCGCGCCGTACAGCAGCGGGGCGACCGGTACCTGGGTGGTCATGATGTTCTCCAGGCTCGTGATCGCCGCCTTCTGGACCGACGGGTCGTTGCTGCCCGCGTACTGGGCGAGCGCCGTCTGGGTGGCGGCGTTGTCCCAGCGCCCGATGTTGCTCGCGGCCGGCTTGCCGACCGGGGCGGTCAGGCTCGCGTCCAGGTTGCCGTCGTAGATCTGGTACGGTGTCGGGCCCTGGTTACTCCAGTGGATCGCGGTGTCGAAGTTACCGCTGGTGACGTCGCCTTGCCAGACGGTCGGGTTGCCGATGCCGTTGACGGTCACGTCGAACCCGAGCGCGTTCAGTTGCTTCGCGATGTCCTGCGCGTCGAGGTAGTAGTCGCTGTAGGGGATCGGGTCGGAGATCGAGAAGCTGATCGTCTTGCCGTTCTTGGTCCACTTGCCGCCGGCCATGGTCCAGCCGTCAGCCTTGAGAATGGACGTGACCTTGGCCGAGTCGCCCCCCGAGGGGAGGTTGTTGGCCAGTGCCGGATTCAGCCAGCTGCTGTCCCGGGGCAGCAGCAGCCCGCTGGTCGAGGTTTCCGGCATCTCGTAGCCGGTCTCGCCCTGGGCGGAGAGCTGCTGCCGGTCGATCCCGTAGCTGATCGCCTGCCGCACCGCCGGGTCGTTCAGCGGCGCCTTGGTCACGTTGAAGAACAGCGACACCACGTTGTTGGCGGTCAGGTAGGGAGCGGCGGAGAAATAGGTGTGGTTGTCCGGGCTCTTGGCCAGGTAGACGTTCTGCACGTTCGCGATGTCGTTGCCGGCCAGGTCGATCTGGCCGGTCGCGAGCGGGTTCACGATGTTGAAGTTCTGGCTGTAGGAGGGGTAGGAGATCTCGGGCACGCGGACCGCGCTCTTGTCCCAGTAGTACGGGTTCTCCTTGAGCGTGAAGCCCTGCGGCGAGAACTTGTCGAGCATGTACGGGCCGGTGCCGACCGGGTTCGGGTCGGCGAACGTGACCGGGTTCACCGTCGACCAGATGTGCTCGGGCACGATGTAGACCTGGCTGATCAGGAACAGGTTGGAGTACTCCGGCGCGCTGAAGGTCAGCACCGCGGTCGTCGCGTTGGGCGCCGTGGCGCTGACCGGGACCGGGGTTCCATTGGTGTCCAGCCCCGGGTTCTTCCTGATCATGTTGAACGTGAACGCGACGTCGCTGGCGCTGAACGGCTTGCCGTCGTTCCACTTCACGCCCGAGCGGGTGGTGAAGGTCAGCGTCTTTCCGCCGTTCGACCAGCTGTACCCCGTTCCGAGGATGTGGAACGGCGCCTCGCTGGGGTTCAGGATGTTCCAGATGAACAGCGGCTCGTTGTACAGGCCTTGCGCGGTCACGCCGCCAGGCCCTCCGGTGGAGGTCGCGGAGTACGGGTTGAAGGTGTCTGTCATCGGTGACAGCGGGGTGTCGTCGACGACCAGCGGCTTGCCGGTGGCCGGCGACGAACTGCTCGGCTTGGAGCTGGAACCGGAACTGCTGCAGGCCGCCACCGCGAGGGTCAGGATGGCGCCCGCAGCCAGGCTCTTTATCACTGCATGATTCATTGCTTAAACTCCGTTGTGCCCGGCCGGCGGGTTGCCGGCCTGTTGTGAACGACCGTGTCGGGGTCTGTTTGTCAGTCGGGGTGGCGCCGGCCGGCCGGGCGCTGCCCCCGATGCCTGCCTGCGTCCTCCTGGGGCCCGGGACAGATGCGTCCGGGGCTTCATTGTGCCTTCTGTTACGTGGTGTCCCGGTTCATGTCGTCTCCTCCTCCCAGGTCGGGTGCGGAATGGTTCGGGGTGATCGGGCTGGCCTGCGCCGCGTCCAGGCCGGGCGCCTGCAGCCAGCAGGCGCTCGCGTGACCGGCGGCCACGTCGAACGCGGGCGGGACGGCGGTGGCGCAGATCGCCATCGCGTGCGGGCAGCGCGGAT
Source organism: uncultured Actinomycetota bacterium (assembly GCA_963749145.1). Lineage (GTDB taxonomy): Bacteria > Actinomycetota > Actinomycetes > Streptosporangiales > Streptosporangiaceae > JASHPR01. The sequence continues at coordinate 1,013,190 of CAVVLN010000002.1, forward strand.
GGAACCGGCAGCCCGGCGGCGGCGTGACCAGGCTGGGCGGCGCGCCGCGGCCGCCCAGCGCGGGCGGCCCGAGCCGGTCCGGGTCGGGCGCGGCGCTGAGCAGCAATTGGGTGTACGGGTGGGCGGGCTGGTCCGTGACGGCCAGGGCCGGGCCGGATTCGACGACCCGCCCGGCGTACATCACCACGATCGTGTCCGCGAGATACCGGGCGGAGGCGATGTCGTGGGTGATGTAGAGGATGGCGAGCCGCTCGGCGTCGCGCAGGTCGCCGAGCAGGTTGAGGATGCCGAGCCGGATCGAGACGTCGAGCATCGAGACCGGCTCGTCGGCCAGCAGGACCCGCGGCCGTACCGCGAGGGCCCGGGCGATCGCGACTCGCTGCCGCTGGCCGCCGGACAGCTCGTGCGGGTACTTGCCGGTGAACTGGTCCGCCGGGGTGAGCGCGACCCGCTCGAGCAGGCCCGCGACCGCGTCGTCCAGGCTGGCCCCCGGCTCGACCAGCCCGTGGACCTGAAGCGGCCGGGCCAGGTGGTACCGCACATCGTGCACCGGGTTGAGGGAGGAGAACGGGTCCTGCAGCACCATCTGCACCTGCCGCGCGTACTCCCGGCGGCCGCGGTCGCCCCGCGGCGCCGGCTGGCCGTCGACGAGCAGCTGGCCCGAGGTCGGCTTGAGCAGCCGGCAGAGCAACCGGGCCAGCGTCGACTTGCCCGAGCCGCTCTCGCCGACCACGGCGGTCACGCGCCCCTCGCGCAGCACGAGCGAGACGCCTTCGACCGCGTGCACCACGTCGCCGCCGCGGTCCGCGCGCGCGCCGGGGTGACCCGCCCCCCGCGGCCCGCGGCGGGTCCCGCGGCGCGCGCGCCGCGCGGAGACCGGACGGTGCACCGGGAAGTGCTTGGTCAGGCCGCGCGCCTCGAGCAGCGGGGATCCGGTCGCGGGCGGCGGAGCGGTGGCCGATAGCTGGGTCATGACTGACTCCCGGCGAGGTCGGGGGCGGCCGCGGCAAGCTCGGGCGGCGGGGGCTGCGTTCCGTCCTGCAGCCAGCACGCGGCTGCCCGCTCCCCGCCATCTCCTTGCGCGGCCAGCGGCAGCAGCGGGGGAGAGTCCGTCCGGCACCGGTCCATGACGTAGGAGCAGCGCGGGTGGAAGACGCACCCGGCGGGGAGCAGCCTCAGGTCGGGAGGCGAGCCGGGGATGCCGGTCAGGTGCCGCCGCGGCCCGTGCAGGGCCGGGAACGAGCTGAGCAAGCCAAGGCTGTAGGGGTGGCGCGGGGCGCGGAACAGCGCGGTCGCGCCCGCCCGCTCGACCAGGCGCCCGGCGTACATCACCGCGATCGCGTCCGCGATCTCGATGAGCAGCGACAGGTCGTGGGTGATGAACAGCACCGCGAAACCGAGCCGCTCGCGCAGCTCCATCAGCTCCTCGAGGATCTCCCGCTGGGTGACCACGTCCAGCGCGGTGGTGGGCTCATCCATGATCACCACCTGCGGCTCGAGCGCGAGAGCCATCGCGATCATCACCCGCTGCCGCATGCCGCCGGACAGTTCGTGCGGGTGGCTGCCCAGCCGGTCCGCGGCGATGCCGACCATCGTCAGCAACTCGGCCGCACGGGCCCGGCGCTCGCTCTTGGTCAGGTCCGGCCGGTGGGCCTGCAGCACGTCGGTGAGCTGGGAGCCGATGGAAAGCACCGGGTTCAGCGCGTTCATGGCGCTCTGCATCACCACCGAGATCTGCGACCAGCGCAGCACCCGCAGCGTGTTCTCGGCCGCGGCGAGCAGGTCCACGGTGGTGCCCGGCTCCGGGTAGTAGCCCACGCTGCCGCCGGTGATCATGCCGGGCGCCCGGAGCAGCCGGGTGACGGCGTAGGCGAGGGTGGACTTGCCGCTGCCGCTCTCCCCGGCCAGACCGAGCACCTCGCCGCGGTGCAGCACCAGGTCGGCGTCGATGACGGCGTGGACCGTGTCCGCGCCGGTGCCGTAGTCCACGCACAGGCCGCTGACCTCGAGCAGCGCCTCACCGTCCCGGTAAGTGGTCATCGCGGCCTCCTGGGCGGCACGGACCGGATCACCGGGGTCACGCCGAGCACGAAGCGGCGGGGCAGGCGGTCGGCCCCCTCGATCCCGGCGCGCCGGGCGCGCCGGCGCGACAGCCCCGCGGCCCGCAGCCGCGGGTTGATGAACTCGTCGATACCGAAGTTGAGCAGCGCCAGCGAGGTGCCGAGCAGGGCCACGGCCAGCCCCGGCGGGATGAACAGCCACCAGTACCCGCTCTGTTCCGCGCCCGCGACCTGGGCGTAGAACAGCATCCCGCCCCAACTCAGGTGGTTGGGGTTGACCAGCCCGAGGAAGGCCAGCGCGGTGTAGGTGCCCACCCCGTACAGCACGGTGAACAGGAACGACGAGGCGAGGATGGGGGTCAGGTTGGGCAGGATCTCGAAACCGATGATCCGCCAGCCGCGCTCGCCGATGATCCGCGCGGACTCCACGTAGTCCCGGTTGCGCAGCGAGAGCGTCTGGGCCCGGAGCACCCGCGCCCCGAAGGCCCAGCCGGTGATGGCGATGATCGCCCCGATCAGGACGTCGTCGCTGCCCTGGGACTGAGGCAGGAAGCCGAAGATCACGATGAGCAGCGGCAGGGCGGGCATGACCAGGAAGAAGTTGGCCAGCATCGACAGCAGGTCGTCGGACAGGCCGGCCGCGTAGCCCGCGGTCACTCCGATGACGACCGACAGCACGGTGGCGGCCAGCCCGGCCACCAACGCGACCAGGACCGTGCTCCGCCCGCCCGCGAGCAGCTGGGAGAGCACGTCCTGCTGCTGCTGGGTGGTGCCGAGGAGGTGCGCCGCGGACGGCGGCTGGGGGAAGCTCGCCGTGGTGGAGAAGGTCTGGGCGGGGTTGTACGGCGCGATCCAGGGCCCGATCACGGCCAGCACCAGGAACGCGGCCAGCCCGGCCAGCCCGATGAGGGTCTTCGGCGACCGCGGCAGCCGCAGCCGGGCCCGGCCCGGGGGACCCTCGGGGATCAGCGGCAGGTCGGCGCCCTGCGTCGCGCCCAGGTCCGTGCTGCTGCCGACGGCCATCGCTCAGGCCTCCTGCCGGGTGCGGGGGTCGAGGAACACGTAGACGAAGTCCGCCGCGAGGTTCGCTAGCAAAACCGCCATGGTGATGACCAGGAAGATCCCCTGCAGCAGCGCGTAATCGGCTTCTTGCACGGCGCTGAGCAGGATGAAGCCGAGCCCGGGATAGCTGAAGACGATCTCGGTGAGCAGCGCGCCCGACACCACGAACCCGATCGCCAACGAGAAGCCGGCGATGCTCGGCAGGATTGCGTTGCGGGCGGCATACCAGATGACCCGGCGCCTCGGCAGGCCCTTGGCCTGCGCGACCAGGACATAGTCCTCGTCCATTGTTGTGATCATGACGTTCCGCATGCTGACGATCCAGCCGGCGGCCGAGGCGACCACGATCGTCAGCGCGGGCAGGATCGCGTGGTCGAGCACGTCGCTGATGTAGGTCCAGTCGAGGGCGGGGAAGTCCAGGGTGTTGCGGGCGCTGCCGGCCGGGAACCAGCCCAGCTTGATCGCGAACAGATCGATGGCCAGGAAGGCCAGGAAGAAGTAGGGCGCGGCCTGGAAGAACGTCGTGGCCGGCAGCAGGGTGTCCAGCCAGCTGCCGCGCCGCCAGGCCACCAGGATGCCGAGCAGCGTGCCGAGGATGAAGCTGATCACGGTCGCGGTGCCGACCAGGCCGAGCGTCCACGGCAGCGCGCCGCGGATCACGGTGGTCACCGGGACCATGCCGTTGCTCGTCGAGATGCCCAGGTTGCCATGCAGGATGTTGTCCCAGTAGTGCAGGTACTGGCCCCAGATGCCCTCGCGGGTGCCGGAGCCGAACTCGACCTCGAGCGCGTGCAGCGTGGCCGGGGTGATCACCGCGCCCTGCATCTTGGCCAGCACCGCGTTGACCGGGTTGCCCGGCATCACCCGCGGGATGAAGAAGTCCACGGTGACGGCCGCGATCGCGGTGAGGATGTAGAACCCGATCCTGCGGCTGATCACGTACACGGCCGGCTCCGTTCAGGCCACGCGCCACGCGGGCGAGGTCAGCTGGGCCGGGCATCCGCAGCTCGCGCGGACGATCAGCCGGGTGGGCAGCACCACGTCGCGCCGGGGCGCCGCCCCGTTGCTGATCATCGAGTGCAGCACGTTGAAGGCGGTGGCGCCGATCTCCTGGATCGGCTGGCGCACGGTGGTGAGCTGCGGGCGCAGGTGCCGGGCCATCGGGATGTCGTCGAAGCCGGTGACCGCGACGTCGCCCGGCACGTCGATCCCGTGCTCGGCCAGCGCGTACATGACGCCGAGCGCGGTCTGGTCGTTGGCGCAGGCGATCGCCCGCGGCAGCGCCGCGCCCTCGGCGAACAGCCGCTCGATGACCCGGGCCCCGCCCGCGGCGTAGTAGTTGCCCTGCCACTGCGGGCCGGTCAGCAGCACGGCGCCGCTGCTGGCCGCCTCGGCCGCGATCGTCTCGCGGCGGGCCAGGCTGTCCGGGCTGTCCGCCAGCCCGGCGAGGTAGGCCAGGCTGCGGTAGCCGTGGTCGGCCAGCAGGTGCCGGGCCAGGTCCCGCATGCCCGCTGCGTTGTCGCTGTGCACGTTGGTCGTGGTCCGGGTCGGGACGTTGGCCAGCGTGACGATCGGCACCCGCCGGGAAAGCTGGTCCAGCTGGTCGGGATCGAGGACCCGGTCGTGCAGGATCAGCCCGTCGCTCTTCCTGGCCAGCGCGAGCAGCCGCCCGCTGACGTCGTGGTCATCGACGTCCACCGAGCTGAGCAGGAGGTTGAAACCCTGGCGCTGGGCGGCGAGCTCGATGCCGCGGTTGATCACGTCGGTGAACTGCAGGCTCTCGTCCTCCTCGGCGAACCCGCCGTCGCTGGTCGCGACCCAGCGGACCCGCCGGATGACGACGCCGACGACCTCCTTGAGCCGCCCGCTCAGCGCTCGGGCCGCGCCGTCGGGAACGAATCCCAGTTCGGCCACGGCCCGGAGCACTCGTTCCCTGGTTTCCTCGCGCGGATTGCGGCGGCCGTTCAGCACCCGGGATACCGAGGCGATCGACACGCCGGCCATCCGGGCCACGTCATAGATCGTGGGCGGCGTGTGGGTCATTTCGCCCATATCGGCCACCGTTCCCGCCTTTCCGCTGGTCCCGCTGGTAAGCGCTTACCCGGCGGCCCGTCAGCCGGTTCCTGGCTGCTGCTTCAGGAGGGCGGCCCGGCGGGTAAGCGCTTACCGAGCGGATTGGGAGGAGCGTAAGGCTTCCGCCCGCGGCCGCTCAAGAGGGGGGTTCAATACTGTTACCAGAACGTGACAGTCGTATTAAGTGCCGCGATAGGCGACATCCCGCCCGCCAGCCGGTCTTCGCCCCGCCCGCCCGCCCGCCGGTCTTCGCCCCGCCCGCCGGTCTTCGCCCCGCCCGCCGGTCTTCGCCCCGCCCGCCCGCCGGTCTTCGCCCGGCCCGGGGGGCCAGGTCAGGAATGAGCCGGGCTGGGCGTGTGAGCCCGGCCCGGGTGGCCAGGGGCACCGGGCTGGCCCGGCCCGGGCAGGTCGGGCGTGGCCGATGTCGTGCGCAGCAGGGCCGGGAGCTTGCTCAGCTCCCTGGCGTAGCTGGCCTTGTACTGCCGGACCGCCGCGTTCAGCGCCTGCTGGTTGGCGGTGACAAGCTGCTGCTCGAAGCTGTCCTGGAGGGCGAAGTAGATGCCGCCCAGGTCGGTGGACAGCGTGCAGTCGGCGTCGGTGACGGCCGCCGCGATCTGCGCCCGGTTCTGCGCGGCGGTCGGGCCCGGGCTCGATCCCGGGGTTGGCCCAGGGCCGAGGATGGTGTTCAGGTACTGCCCCCATATCGTGTTCGCCTGCTCGCCGTCGTACCCGTTCCTGGCCATGCAGGCGGACCAGGCGTGCTGCGCCCTGAGGAGGTCGGCGTTGTTGACCACGTCGGAGCCGAGCTCGTCGTTCATCGTCTCGATGCCGGCCGTGGACGTGGCGAACTGGGCGTTGTTGAACGCCTGGACGATGTTGAAGCACTTGCCCGCGGCGGCCTGCGCCCCGGCGGGCGTGCTGGCGCCCGTCGAGCCCGGCACCGGGGCGCCGGTCCCGTCGGGGACGTCGGTCTCCGGGGCGTTGAAACCGTACTGCTCGGCCAGCGCGACCCCGATGTAGCCCCACGGGCCGAACGGCTGCGGGAACCCCAGGCCCCGGTTCGCGCGCACCGGGTACGGCGTGCTGGCTGCGTACTGGCCGTAGCCCGCGTCGTCCATGCACGCGGCGTGCAGGGCGGCGTAGGTGTCACCGGGCGCCAGCCCGTCGTTCGCGCTGGCGCCGAGGTCGGCGTAGGGCGTGAAGGCCTCGCTCGCCAGGGCCGCCGCCTCGGAGGCCGGGGCCGGGGGCCGGCCGATCGCGGGCGTGGTCACGGTCGCGTCCGGTCCCTTGGGCGGGGCGGCCGTACAGCCCACGAGGGCCGCGCAGCAGCAGGTCAGCAGGCCAAGGCCGGTGCGGATGCGCATTGTCCTGCCTTTCACGTCAGCCGGCGGTCGGGGCGCGGTCCGTGGGTGCTGGCCGGCGGGGGAACGGCTGGGCCTTCGCCGTGCGCAGCAGCGCCGGGAGCTTGGCCAGCTCTTTGGCGTAGGCGGCGCGGTACTGGCTGACGGCGGCGCTCAGCGCCTGCTGGTTGGCCGTCACGAGCTGCTGCTCATAGCTGGCCTGGACGGCGAAGTAGATCCCGGCCAGGTCGCTGGACTGGGTGCAGTCGGCGTCGGTAACGGCGGCCGCGAGCTGCGCCTGGTTGGCGGAGGCGCTGACCGGGGTGGACGGACTGATCGAGCGCTGCCCGCCGTACATGTTCTGGAACTCCTGGGAGCCCACGTTCTGCGGCGCGCTGAAGCTGTAACCGTTCTTGGCCATGCAGGCCGACCAGGCCCGGGCGGCGGCCTTCACCGCCGCGTCGTGCGCCACATCGGTGGCGATGTCGTTGCCCAGGGTCAGGATGCCGGCCAGCGCGCCGTCCTGGATGGCGTTGGCGAAGTCCTGCACGATCGTGCCGCACTTGCCGGCCGCGGCCCCTTCCGCCGCGGGCACGCTCGGCGTGCTGGCCGGCAGTGTTGCGCCGAGGCCGAGGACGGTGAGCGCGGTGCCGGGGGGGTACCGGAAGCCGTACTGCTGCGCGTCGGCGGCGCCGAGGTATCCCCATCCGCCCCAGGGCGGCGTGAAAGCCAGGCCCGTGGGTCCGCCGAGGGAGATGGCGAAGGGGACGATGCCGTCGCTGACGGTCACGCCCGGATAGCCGGCGGCGTTCATGCACGGCCCGGCGAGGGCGTATTGCGACTCGCCGGGGGCCAGGCCGTCGTCGTTGGATATGCCGAGCGCGGCGTAGGGGGTGAACGCCTCGCTCGACAGCGCGGCCTGGGCCGAGGCAGGCGCGGGCGGCCTGCCGACCGCGGGGGCCCGCACGGTCGCGTTGGGTCCCTGGGGCGCGCTCGCGGTGCAGGCGACAAGGGCCGCGCAGCAGCCGGCCAGCAGGCCAAGGCCGGGGCGGGCGCGCATGCGGGTGTCTCCCTTCGGGGCGAGCCGTTAGCCGTGCCGGAGGGCGGCCAGCGGGCTGGTGCGGGCCGCGCGCAGCGCGGGGTAGGCGCCGGCCAGCAGACCGACGACGCTGCCGATCAGCGGGGCGGGCAGGGTATAGGCCGGGTTCAGGACCGCGGTCCAGTCCTTGGCCGCGGCGAAGATCACCACTACCCCGACGCCGATGCAGGTGCCGATCAGGCCGCCGAGTGTGCCGAGCGTGGTGGACTCGGCCAGGAACTGCGCGGCGATGTGCCGGGGCCGGGCGCCCACGGCGCGGCGCAGGCCGATCTCCTCGGTGCGCTCGAGCACGGCGACCAGGGTGGTGTTGGCGATGCCGACCGCGCCGATCAGCAGGCTGATCAGCGCGAGGATCAGGAACAGGCCGGCCAGGTCGCCGCTGACCTGGCTTTGCAGGTTCTGCGGGCTGGGCGGGGAGGTGACGACCAGCCGGGCAGGGTCGGTGGGCAGTTCGGCGGCGGCGATCTGGCGGGCCACCGCCTGCGCGGCGCCGGTCCTGGTCGCGATCACCATCTGGGCCTCGTCCTGAGTGCCGATGCCGGGCGGCGGGTTGCCGTAGTCGGCCAGGGCGGTGTTCTCCGGGATCAGCATCGCGCTGCCGTCGGTCACTACGCGCTGCGCGGTGCGGTACACGCCGACGACGGTGTAGGCGATGCCGTCGACGAACACCGCGGGATGACTGGGCAGGCGCGCGGGGGAGATGCCGAGTTCGGCCGCGGTGGTGGTGTCGATCAGCGCGACGTGCTGCGCGGTGTCGTTCTCGTACCTGCTCAGCGGCGAGCCCGCGACCATCGTCAGGCCCATCGCCGCCACCGCGCCCGGCGAGGCGGCCAGCAGGCTGACCGTCTGCGAGGCGGTGGCGGACAGGGCGAGCGAGCCGGTGAAGCTCGCGTTGCTGGGCAGGGAGACCGGCCACCAGACACCCGCGGCGGTCACCCCGTCGATGTGGCCGGCGATCGCGTCCGCGTCGGCCGGGAAGCCGATGGCGGGATTGGTGTCGGGCGCGGCGACGTTGTTGGCCGGGCCGTTGTCCTCCACGGTCACCGTGGTGTCCTCCAGGACGGTGAACTGGCGGGAGATCTGGCCGGCCCCGGTGGCGGTCAGGCCGAGCACGGCCACGAACGCGCCCACGCCGAGCACCGTGCCGAGCATGGTGAGCACCGCGCGTCCCGGCCGCGCGGCGATGCCCGCGACTGCCTCGGCGGCCGCGTCCCGCGCGGCCAGCCGCGGCGACGGCAGGCCCATGACGGAGCTAGCCATGATCGGCCTCGATCCGCTCGGATAGCACCCCGTCGCTGATCGCGATCGTCCGGCGGGCGTGAGCCGCCACGGCCGGGTCGTGCGTGATCACCACGATCGTGTAACCGGCCGCGTTGAGGTGGTCCAGCAGGTCCATGAGCGCGGTCGCGTTCTGCGAGTCCAGGTTCCCGGTCGGCTCGTCGCACAGCATCAGGCTCGGCTGGTTCACCAGGGCCCGGGCGATCGCGACCCGCTGGCATTCGCCGCCCGACAGCGTGGTGGGCAGCGCGTCCAGCCGGTATCCCAGCCCGACCGCCTCCAGCGCGCCGGCCGCCGCCTCGAGGCGTGCGCCGCGCGGGGTCTTGTTGTAGAGCTCGGCGAGCAGCACGTTCTCCAGCGCCGTGCGGTAGGGCAGCAGGTGGAACGCCTGGAACACGACCCCGATCCGCCGGCCGCGCAGCGCGGACCGGTCCCGGTCGTTCAGCGCGGAGGTGTCCAGGCCGTCTAGCCGGTAGCTGCCCTCGGTCGGCTCGTCGAGCAGGCCAAGCAGGTGCAGCAGCGTCGACTTGCCCGACCCGGACGGCCCGGTCACCGCCACATAGTCGCCCGCCTCGATGACCAGGTTGGCCGGGCGCAGCGCCGGCACGGGAGGCGGGCCGGGGTAGGTGCGGGCCAGCCCGCGCAGCTCGATCACCGGCGCGGTCATCAGCCGCTCACCACCACGCGGTCGCCGGCCGCCAGCGCGCCGGGCGTCGCCGGAGTCACCTGGACGTAGCCGTTCTCGGAGATGCCCGGCGTCACCGGGACGTCGTGCTGCTGGCCATGCGCGCCCACCACGGTGACGTAGCTCGTGCCGGACGCGGTGGTGACGATCGCGGCGACCGGGACCGTCAGCACGGGACCCTCGGTCTGCCCGGTGTCGACGGTGACCAGGACGTTCTCGCCGTTCAGGGCCGCGGCCAGCGGCCGGGACGGGCGCACGGCCAGCGGGATGAACGCCGTCGCGCCCGAACTGCCCGAGCCGGCCGAACTGCCCGAGCCGGCCGACCCGGCCGACCCGGTGGACCCGGAGCCGGCGGACGCCGAAGAGCCGGCCGAACCCGAGCCGCCGCCGATGTCCACCACCGTTCCCGTCGGGGCGTTAAGGGTCGCCGCTGCGAGGTTGGCGACGGTGCCCGTGGCGTGGATGCCGGTCACCTCGTCATAGATCGTCGCCTTCAGGCCGGGCTTCACCTGGCCGGCGTAGGCGGGCGGCAGCTCACCGGTCAGCGCCAGCGACCCGCGCGGGGCGAGCTCGAGGAACGGCTGGCCGGGCTGCTCGCCGGCCGCCCCGTTCACCGCGACCACCGTCGCGGGCAGCGACGGCAGGAACACCACATTCGCCGCGGGCACGCCGCCCGAGGACGGCGCGGTGTAGCCGAGATGCTCGTAGTACAGCGACACCGCGGACCCGGTGGCCGAGCCGAAGTACCCGGGGGTGTCGCCGCCGTCGTAGTACCCGAGCCTGGCCAGGGCCTGCTGCAGCTCGGTCACGTCCGGCCCGCTCTCGCCCGGGGTCAGGTCCCGCCACGCGGGCACCGGGCCGGTCAGCGCGAACAGCGGCTCGCCGTCGATCTCGGCGAGCTGCTCGCCGTTGGTGATCGTGGCGCCGGCCGCGACCTCCAGCTTCGATATGTACACCGCCCCCGCCGACGACGATCCGGCCTCCGGCGACGAGCCGCCCGCGGCTGCGCCCGCCGACGACGAACCCGACGAACCCGACGACGGGGCACTCGCGTACACGTCGTATTGCGTCGACGGGTACACCACGCCGCGCATCTGCACCGACGAGGTCAGCACCTGGGAGGCAACGGCCGCCGTGGTCACGGTGGCGGGCGGGGCCGCGCTGTCCGCGGCCAGCTGCTGCGGCGACTTCACGAACGAGGCGCCGATCAGCCCGCCCGCGGCCAGCAACGCCGCCGCGATGCCCACCCCGAGCAGGACCCGCCGCCTCCGGGCTAGCCGTGATCTGCCGGCGGGCCGCTGGCGCCCGCCGTCATCGGGGCCGCGGTCGGTGGCCGGGGAGACAGGTTGTGTCACGAGAGCCTCCGATGCTCCGCGTTCCGTCCCGGGGTCAGGAAGCAACCGGAACACGCCGGAATCCAGGTATCACCTGATCCTCTGCGTTCGTTCTGAAGCGGCTGCATGATCTGGGTGTGAGTTTCATGTCAACCAGGCGCGCGTCCGCCGCGCCCGGGTAGGCAGGCTTATGCGTGCATGCACTCCGCAGTGCCCCCGCTCGGTCGGGTCCGGGTGGTTATCACGGCCAAGGCTGTCCGCACGGCCCACCCGGTGTCGTCACGCCAGGGAGCCAGGTTGCCGGTCATACCACCGGGGCAGCGCCGGGCGAGGGCATACCGGGGTATGACGCGGGCCGGAATCGCGACTCCTGCGCTGGGAGGCGGCCGGGCGGCCGTGGTGGCGGGGGGCATGCGGTGGGGCAGGAAACGTCCGCGAAACACAGGGCCAGGTCGGGTAGCAGGCGCGTAACAAGCGGGAAACGCCGACGCAACCACCCTATGGGACACATGGATACAGCACCTGACCAACGGAAGCGGCCTGCCCTCGGGGCTGTCTCCGCAAGGCCACAGGAGGTCTGACTTGTTTAGTCCCTACGCAAGCTGGCTGTCGAGCGGCGACAACGCCTGGCAGATGACAGCGGCAACGCTCGTCGGCCTGATGAGCATCCCCGCCCTGGCCGTCCTGTACGGCGGGATCGTCCAGAAAAAGTGGGCGGTCAACACCATGATGATGGTCTTCAGCGCGTTCTGCCTGACGCTCATCGTCTGGGTCTTGTGGGCGTTCAAGATGGGATTCGGGACGCCGTGGATCGGCGGCAGCCTCCATCTCCTCGGCAAGCCGCAGACCGTCGTCGGGTCAGGAGGCGAGCAGTCTCAGGCCAGCATCCCGCTCCTGAACGGCCTGATCCCGAAGTTCCGGTTCCCCGAGGGCTCCCTGGTCTACTTCCAGTTCGTGTTCGCCGCGATCACGCCGATCCTGTTCATCGGCAGCGTGGTCGGCCGGATCAAGTTCTCGGTCTGGCTGATCTTCGTGCCGCTCTGGATCACGTTCGCCTACGCCGTGAACGCGTTCCTGCTCTGGGGCGGCGGTTACTGGGCGGGCAAGGGAGCGCTCGACTTCAGTGGCGGCTACGTCATCCACCTGGCGGCCGGGGTGTCCGGTTTCGTCGCGGCGGCGGTGGTCGGCCCGCGGCTGAAGCGCGACCGCGAGAAGGCCGTGCCGAACAACCTGCTGTTCATCGCGGTCGGCGCCGGCATCCTGTGGCTGGGCTGGAACGGGTTCAACGGCGGTGACCCCTACTTCGCCGGGGCCGACGCGACCGCGGCCGTGGTCAACACCAACCTCGCCACGGCCTGCGCCATGATGACCTGGATCATCATGGACATGGCGTTCGGGAAGGACAAGAAGCCGACCTTCCTCGGCGGCGTCAACGGCATGATCTGCGGCCTGGTCGGCATCACGCCCGCCGCCGGCTACGTCAACGGCGTCGGCGCGATCATCATCGGAGTCGTCGACTCGGCACTGGTCTGGATCCTGTTCGGCTACCTGCCGCGGAAGGTCTGGCCGTTCAACAAGGTCGACGACGCGCTGGGCGTCGTCTACACGCACGGCTTCGCCGGCCTGTTCGGCGGGCTCATGGTGGGCTTGCTGGCCGACCCGAAGATGATCGTCTACCTCGGCATCGGCAAATCCCCGGCGTCCACCACGGCCGGCCTGTTCTACGGCCACCCCCGGCAGTTGCTGATCCAGGCGGGCGCGGCCCTGACCGTGATCATCTGGGATGGCCTGGTCACGTTCCTCATCCTGCGCGGCATCGGGTTGTTCATGAAGCTGCGGATGCCCGACGCCGAGCTGCTGGCCGGCGACATCGCCGTGCACGGCGAGGTGGCCTACCCGGAGGACCCGGAGGAGGAGGCGCTGGAGCCTCACGTCGGGGAGATCCCCGGGGAGCCGGAGCCGCACCGGCACCAGAAGGTGCTCACGGGGGACGAGCACTCGCCGTGAGCCGGGCCTGAGTCAGGCCTGAGTCAGGCCTGAGTCAGGCCCAGGCCGGGTGCCCGCGAAGGGCGGGCGCCCGGCCTGGTTCACGTCAGTGCCCGCGGAAGGCCTCCTCCAGCCACCAGGAGCCGCGCGACGAGGTGACCTTGGCGTCGATCAGCAGCGGCGCGTCGCGCGGCCCGTCCAGCCACGCCTGGACCGCGCGCAGGTCGCGGGGGCGGTGCACGGTGACCGCCTCGCAGCCGAACCCGCGCCCGATCTTCGCGATCTTGGCGGGCGGGAACCGCACGGTGTCCAGCGGGTGCCCGTCCGGCCCGAAGTGGTGCACCTCGGCCCCGTACGCCTCGTCGTCGTAGACCACGATGACCATCGGCAGGCCGAGCCGGACCGCGGTCTCCAGCTCGCTGATCCCCATCAGCGCGCCGCCGTCGCCGAGGGCGGCCACGGTCAGCCGGTCCGGCCGGGCGATCGCGCAGCCGATCGCCGAGGCCAGGCCGAGCCCGATCGACTGGTAGGCCTGGGTGAAGCAGAACCCGTCGGCGTCCGGCACGGACAGGAACATGCTGGGGTAGCCCATGAAGTTGCCCGAGTCCACGGCCACGATCCGCTCGGCGGGCAGCAGGTCGTCCAGGGCCACCGACAGCGTGCGCGGGTCGATGCGCTCGCCGTCGCCCTCGTCCTCGTAGGGCACGTCACGCCAGCGGACCTCGGCGGCGATCCGGTCCCGCAGCCCCGCCGACCGGTACCGGGCGGAGCCGGAAGCCTCCGGCAGCGCGCCGGCCACCGCCCGGGCGGTCAGCGCCACGTCGCCGGTCACGCCCAGCGCCACCGGCCGGTGGGCGCCGAGCGCCGCCGGGTCGTCGTCCACCTGGGCCACGGTCGCGTCCGGGCCGATCAGCCGGCCGTGCCGCAGCGTCCACATGTTCAGCGAGCAGCCCCAGCCGACCACCAGGTCGCCGTCGCGGATCAGCTCGGCGGCCAGCGGCGAGGCGAAGCCGCCGCTCACGTCCAGGTCCCACGGGCTGCCGCGGAACAGGCCCTTGGCCGCGGCCGAGGTGGCCAGCAGGGCTCCGCAGCGCGCGGCCAGCGCTTCCAGGTCGGCGCGGGCCCCGGCCAGCCGCGCCCCGCGCCCGGCGATGAACACCGGCCGCCGGGCCGCCTCCAGCGCGCGGGCCAGCGTCTCGACGTCGGCCGGGGCGGGCGCCGCCGGCGGCGGCGGGACGACCGGCGGCACCGGCGGCAGCGTGCACGCCCCGGCCTGCACGTCCAGCGGCAGCGCCAGCACCACGGTGCGCCGTCCGGTCACCGCGGTCCGGTAGGCCCGCACGGTTTCGTCCACCGCGAACGCGGGGGAGTGCAGCCGCAGCGGCACCGCGCCCACGGCGGTGGCCAGCCCGGCCACGTCGATGCGGAAGTTGGACTGCACGGCGGCGGAGGCCACGTCGGCGGCCAGCACGATCAGCGGCGTCCGGCTCTTGGCCGCCTCGGTGATCCCGGTCATCGCGTTGGTCAGCCCGGGCCCCTGGTGCACCGACACCAGGCCGGGCCGGCCGGTCAGCCGGGCCCAGGCGTCGGCCATCACCGCGGCCCCGCCCTCGTGCCGGGCCGCCACGAACCGGGTGCCGCGGGCGATCAGCGCGTTGGTGACCATGAAGTTGCCGCTGCCCACCACGCCGAACGCGGTGTCCGCGCCCAGCGCGGTCAGGGTCTCCGCGACCGCGTCGGTGACCTGCATCGCCAACCCTCAGGAACGCTCGACCAGGGCCACGGCCCGGCACGGGCTGCCGGATCCGCCGGTGATCGGCAGCGGGCCGGCGATCACCACGGCGCCGGTGGCCGGCAGCCGGGCCAGGTTCTGCAGCTGGGTCAGGCCGTACTTGCCCGCGCCGAGCATCCAGGCGTGGCACGGGAACGGCGGGTCGAACGAGTGCGCCTTCCCGGCGTCGGTGCCGACCGTCTCCACGCCGAGGCCCAGCACCGGGGCCTCGCGCGCCAGCCATTGCGCGCACGAGACCGAGATTCCCGGGGTGTGCGGCCCCGAGGCGTCGGCGTTCAGGAAGGCTTCCTGGGAATCGGAACGCGCATCCCAGCCGGTCCGGTACAGCAGCCAGCCGCCCTCGGGCAGCGCCCCGTGGTCGGCCTCCCACTGCTTCACGTGCTCGATCTCGAGCAGGAAGTCCGGGTCGGCGGTGGCCTGCGCGCTGAAGTCGAGCACCACGGCGGGCGCGATCAGCCGGGTCAACGGCACCTGGGCGACGTCCTCGCCGTCCCGGCCGGTGGACCAGTGCACCGGCGCGTCGAAGTGGGTGCCGGTGTGCTCGCCGGTGGTGATGTCGTTCCAGTACCACGCGGGCCCGCGCTCGTCGTAGCGGCTGATCTCGTGCAGCGCGAACGACTGGGTGTTCCCGAACGGCTCGGGCAGCCGGATCACCGGGGTCGACGATTCGAGCCGGGCGGTGAGGTCGATGACCTCGATCGTGGCGGCCCGGATGGCCGAGATGAGCGCGTCGAGCACGGGCATGGAATGCCTCCGGTCGGCTGGGGCGGGTCTGCCGCACTAGCCTGCCGCACCGGCGGCCCGGCACCAGAGGCGGGGCGGGCGGGCGGGGATCGCGGGCCCGGCCGCTCCCGGCCTCGCGCAGAATGGGGATATGACACGGCCCATTCCCCAGGCAAGGACGCTGGTAACCGACGACGGTGTCGCGATCGACGCCGTCCACCTGGCCGGCGACGACGACGTCGCGATCGTGCTGGCGCACGGCTTCACGCTGCACTGGCAGCACGGGTCGGTCTGGAAGGCGGCCAAGGCGCTCAACCGGAGCAGCGGGGTGATCACGTTCGACTTCCGCGGCCACGGCCGGTCCGGGGGGATGTCCACGCTGGGGGACCAGGAGATCATCGACGTCGACCTGATGCTGCGGTACGCCCGGGAACTCGGCTACCGGCGGGTCGCCACGGTGGGGTTCTCGATGGGCGGGTCGATCGTGCTGCGGCACGCGGCCCTGATCGGCGGGGCGGACGCGGTGGTGTCGGTCAGCGGCCCCGGCTGGTGGTACTACCGGGGCACCCGGCCGATGCGCAGGGTGCACTGGGCGGTGGAGCACCGGCTCGGCCGCCTGGTCACCCGGACGCTGCTGAACACCAGGATAACCTCGGGCCGGTGGGATCCGGTGCCGGTGCCGCCCGCCGACGCCGCGGCGCGGATCGCGCCGACCCCGCTGCTGATCGTGCACGGCGACCGGGACGCCTACTTCCCGGTCGAGCACGCGCAGCGGCTGTACGCGGCCGCGCACGAGCCCAAGGAGCTGTGGCTCGTGCCCGGTTTCGGGCACGCCGAGTCCGGCGCGGAAGCGAGCCCGGGGCTCCTGGACCGGATCGGCGGCTGGGTCCGCGAGGCCATGCCGGTGGGCGGCCAGCCCCAGCGCGATGGCCTGATCCGGAGCTGAGGAGCTGATCAGGCGGTCCGGGCCGCGGGCAGCACCGTGGCGGCGCGCTTGGCGGTCCGGATGATCGGGGCGACCTCGAGCGCGTTCACGCCGTCCAGCCGGGCGATCTGCTCGGTCAGGTACCGGTAGAGGGCGTAGTCGTCCGGGCACAGCACGCTGGCCAGCAGGTTGGTCGTCCCGGTGGTCGCGGCGACGAAGGCCACCTCACGGTGGCGCGCGATCGCCTCGCCGACCGCCGTCAGCCGGGCCGGCGCCACCGACATCCACAGCCCGGCCCGGGCCTCGATGCCGTACACCAGCTCGTCCACGTCCACGTCGAGGTACAGCACGCCGGCCGCCCTGAGCTCCTCGACCCGCCGCCGCACCGTGGACTCGTGCCAGTGGATGGCCTGGGCCAGCTCGGCGTAGCTGGCCCGGCCGTCCCGGGCCAGCTCGGCGAACAGGGCCAGGTCACCGGGATCCAGGGCCTGGACCGCCGGGCCCGGGCCCGGGGCGTTCGCGGCCGGCGGCGCCAGCCGGGCCGCCTGCTCCGGGGTGAGGGCATCGGTCGCGCCCGGCCAGTGGCTGGAGCCGCCGCGGAACACGTGCAGCACGGAGTGCGCGCTGATCGCCGCGATCCGGCGGGAGGCCGGAAGCTGGCGCAGCAGCAGGTCGCGGCGGCTGCGGGTGTCGGCCGGCTTCACCACGCAGGTGATCTCGGTCCCGCCCGACGTGAGCTGCACCCAGGACGTGTCGGCCCGGCGGGCCAGGGCGTCGGCGACGCCCGCGGCGGCGTCGGGTACGCACTGCAGCCGGACCACCCAGTCGGACTGGCCGAGCCGCTGCGAGTCCGGCAGGGCGACCACGCGGACGACGCCCGCGGCGTGCATCCGCCGGTAGCGCCGGGCCACGGTCTGCTCGGAAACCCCCACCACCGCGGCGATGCGGCGCAGCGGAGCCCGGCCGTCGATGATCAAGGCGTGGATGATCTGACGGTCCAGGTGGTCCGAATTCAATGCATTCACCATTCTGAACGCTACGTCACGGAGGAATCAGGCGCAAACAGCGCCTGATGTGGAGCCTCCCACCCTTACCGGCGACCCTGGAATCCAATCGCGGAAAGCCGGTTCCGAGGAGGGAGAGGGCCGTGGAGCGGAAGTACTGGACCTTGCTGGCGGTCTGCCTGGGCACGTTCATGCTGCTGGTGGACATCACGATCGTGAACGTGGCGCTGCCGAGCATCCAGGACGAGTTGCACGCCAGCTTCGCGCAGCTGCAGTGGGTGGTCGACGCGTACGCGCTGTCGCTGGCCGCGCTGCTGCTGACGGCCGGCTCGGTGGCCGACATGTTCGGCCGCCGGCTGCTGTTCACGATCGGGCTGGCCGTGTTCACGGCCGGGTCGCTGCTGTGCGCGCTCGCCACCGGCCCGCTGTTCCTGGTGGCGGCCCGGGCCGGGCAGGGGATCGGCGGCGCGATCATGTTCGCGACGTCGCTGGCGCTGCTGGCCCAGGCGTTCCACGGCCGGGAGCGCGGCACCGCGTTCGCGGTGTGGGGCGCGGTGACCGGGGTCGCGGTCGCCGTGGGCCCGGTCCTCGGCGGGGTGATCACCACCGGCTGGAGCTGGCGCGGGATCTTCTTCGTGAACATCCCGGTCGGGGTGTTCGCGATCGTGGTGACCCTCTGGCGGGTGGCCGAGTCGCGCGATCCCGGCCGCCGCACGGTGGACCTGGCCGGTTTCGCCCTGTTCACCGCCGCGCTCATCGCGCTGGTCTACGGCCTGATCCGGGCCGGGGAGCAGGGCTGGGGCGACCCCGGGGTGGCGGCCTGCCTGGCCGGCGCGGCGGTCCTGCTGGCCGCGTTCGTGGCCGTGGAGCAGTTCGGCTCCGCGCCCATGTTCGACCTGACGCTGCTGCGGGTGCCGACGTTCGCCGGCGCCTCGGTGGCCGCGTTCGCCGTCAACGGCTGCGTGTACGCGATGGTGCTCTATATCGTGCTGTACCTGCAGGACCTGCTCGGCTACAGCGCGCTGCAGACCGGGCTGCGCCTGCTGATCATGTCCGCGGTCACGCTGCCGGCGGCGATCGCCTCGGGCCGGCTGAGCGGCCGGGTCCCGGTGCGGCTGCTGGTCGGGCTGGGCCTGGCCCTGTCCGGCACCGGGCTGCTGCTGATGGCGGGCCTGCACGCCGGGTCCGGCTGGACCCACCTGATCCCCGGCCTGGTCGTGGCCGGCGTGGGCTCCGGGCTGGTCAACCCGGCGCTGGCGTCCACCGCGGTGGGCGTGGTCAGCCAGCGCGCGGCCGGGATGGCGTCGGGGATCAACACCACGTTCCGCCAGGTCGGGGTGGCCACCGGGATCGCCGTGTTCGGCACCCTGTTCGCCGCCCGGCTCACCGGCGGCATCCGCAGCGGCCTGCGCGGGACCCCCTTGGGCGGCCAGGCCGGCCGCCTGGCCACCGCGGTCAGCCAGGGTGAGGCCGGGCGGGCGTTCGGGTCGCTGCCGCCGGCCACCCGGGGGACCGCGGTGCACGTCGCCCGGGCGGCGTTCGTCAGCGGGATGAACGAGATCCTCGTGGTCGGCGGGATCGGCGCCCTGCTGGCGGCCGCAGCGGCGTTCGCCCTGATCCGGGCGAGGGACTTCGCGCCGCCTGCCCGCCGGCCTCGCCGCAGGCCTCGCCGGCGGTCCCGGCGGCGGTCCCGGCGGCTGACCCGGCGCGCTCCGGCTGATCCAGAACGGGTCCTGATCAGCCGGGCCAAACTCCAATCGTGGGCACACACCGCGTGCCGCGACTACCCTCGGAGCGGCAGATGCGCATATCTACCCGGATTAGCGGATTATGAGAGGTGATCCATCGAGATGATCGCTTCAGACGGCCTAGCTTGCGGCCCGGAATGCTGACCCCGGTCGGCCCGTGGTGTCCGGCCGCCAGGCAGTTTCGCTGGACGTGGTTCACATCTCCATCAGCAGCGGCGGTGCTGATGGAGGCTGGTCACGGGTAGCGGACCATGACCAGCCGGGTACCGGCCGCGGAGCCGGTGACTTCGCGGGCCGGGCGGGTGGCGTCGGGCGTGGCCCCGCCGCTGGCCCATGGTTTCATCACCAGGCCAGAGACGGCGCCGCCGGTTGCGGAAGCGCTTGTCCCGGGTGCCGCCGTGGTGCTGGTGCCGGGCCGGGTGGCCGCCGAGGGGCCGGCGGACTGGCTCGGGCCGTGCGGGAAGACTCAGCTGGCGGTGTCTTGGGCCCGGTCGCTGTGGCAGTCCGGCGAGGTGGACTTACTGGTCTGGGTTGCTGCCGCGAGCCGGGCGTCGGTGCTGTCCGGTTTGGTCAAGGCGGCGGTGGCGGCGATGGGAATCGAACCTGCCGGTGACGCCGAGTCGGTCGCGGTCCGCTTCGTTAGCTGGCTCGGCGAGACGAGCCGGCCGTGGCTCGTGGTGCTCGATGATCTGTCCGACGCCGCGGATCTGGAAGGGCTCTGGCCGACGGGGCCGACGGGCCGGGTGCTGATCACGACCGCGAGTCCGGCGGCTGTTCCCGGCGAGCGCCCGGCGCTGGTTCTCCCGGTCGGGGCGTTCAGCCCGCGCGAGGCCCTGAGCTACTTGACGAGCCGTCTCACTGCGGACCGGGACCAGCGCCTCGGGGCGATAGACCTCGTCAAGGACCTTGGCCATGAGCCGCTGGCGCTCGCCCAGGCCAGCCAGGTGATCGCGAGTTCGTCGCTGTCGTGCCGTGATTACCGGGAGCACTTCACCCGCCGGCGGGAGCAGTTGGCGCGAGCAGCAGGCGGCCAGCCGCCGGCCGCCGCGGTCACCTGGACGTTATGTCTCGAGCTAGCTGAGCGGTTCTCCCCGGGCGGGGACGTCTCGTTCTTGACGGCGTTTGCCGCGCTCCTGGACGGCAACGGGATGCCCGGTGCGCTCTTCACCACGTCGGCTGCGTGCGGATGCCTTACCACCGACGGCGGCCGGGGCCGGGCGGATCGGGAACGTGCCTGGGGGGCGCTGCTCCTCCTGGAGCGGTCAGGAATCCTGGCCGTCGATCTGGCGGGCAGCGAGGCGACGGTCCGGATGAGCCGGGTGATACAGGCAGCGGTCCGGGAACAGACGCCTAACGCAATACGTGAACGGGCGGTGAGAGCGGCAGCGGACGCGCTGCTGGAGGTGTGGCCCGAGGATGAGCCTCGGGCGTGGCTCACCGAGGACCTGCGGTCGTGTGCGGCCAGCCTGCAAGCGGCCGCCGGACGCCTGCTGTGGGCTGGCGGCTGTCACCCTCTGCTGCTGCGAGTCGGCCGGAGCCTCGACGCCGCGCGTCTGACCGTGCCGGCCGTTGCCTACTGGAGGGATCTGGCCGCCGTCAGTGAGCGGGTCCTCGGGCCGGGCCACCTGGACACCCTGGTGGCCAGCGAGGGGCTGGCCGACGCGTACCTGACCGCCGGCCGGGTGGCGGAGGCGGTCACCTGGTTTCAGTGGGTCCTGGCCGCCCGGTTTCGTGAGTTCGGGCGGGATCATCCCGGCACCATTGCCGCCCGGCGCAAGCTCGGCCACGCCTTGGTCGCGGCGAACCAGCTCGCCGACGCGTTCACTGTCCTGTACCAGACGGTCGGCGATTATGAGCGCGTCTGCGGTCCTGACCATCTCGACACGCTCGGCGCACGGGGCGATCTCGCTGCCGCGCACCGCGCCGCCGGGCAGTTCGCTGACGCGATCCGGCTGTACCGGCGCACGCTGGGCGACCGGGACCGCATTCAGGGACCACAGCATCCCGACGCCGTGGCCACCGGCCAGGAGCTAGCTGACACATACCTGGCCGATGGTCAGATCAAGAAAGCCCTTTCTTCCTATAAGCGGGTTCTCGGCGAACGAGAGCGCGCCGCGGGACCCGACCATCTGGACACGATCGCGGCCCGCGGCAGCCTCGGCCGCGCCTATTACGCGGCAGGCCGGATGGGATCGGCCCTGCAGCTCTACGAGCAGACCTGCGCGAGTTACGAGCGGATTCTCGGCGCCGATCATTCGGACACCCTCAGGTGCCGGGTCAACCTGGCGAACGCCTATTACAAGGCAGGCCGGCTGAGTGATGCGATGGCGCTGCTCCGCGATACCGTCGCCCGCGGTGAGCGGGTCCTGCCACCATCCGATCCGCTGATACAGGCCGCGCGGGAGAGCCTCACCAACATTGCCGGGTGATGACAGTGCCCTGGCGGTGCTGTCATCGGGGGATGGGCGGCACGAGGAGGGTGGCCGCCTGCTGCTGGGTGAGCGCATGGCCGGCGGCCAGTTCGGCGTCCCACTGCTGGCGTGCGATGGCGGCGCGGGCCGGAGCCAGGTACCGCTCGAGCAGGACGGCGTCGGGTTGCGGGATCGGCATGCCTGCCCTGTCCCGGATGTTTTCCGCGGCGCCGGCCAGGCGGGCCGCCCGCAGACCGTCGCCGAGTTCCGCGGCGATGCAGGCGGACAGTTCCAGGGTTGTGACCAGGACCTCGGTGTTGCCGGAGCTGACGGCAAAGTCGAGCATGCCGGTCAGCAGGTGACCCGCCTCCTGCGGACGGCCGGCATAAAGGCTGACCCCCGCCAGGGAGAGCAGGTCGAGGGCCACGCCCAGCGTGTCACCGTGCTGGCGGTCGAGCGCGAGCGCCTCCTGCAGCAGCTGCCTGGCGCGGTCGAAGTTGCCCGCATCGCTCTCGGTGTGGCCCAGGCTCGTCAGGGCCGTCGCGAGCCGGGCGGCGCTCCCGAGTTCGCGGGCGGTCGCGATGCTGTCCTGCAGCAGGGATCGCGCGGTGTCCAGGTCGCCGCGAAGACGATAGGTGATGCCGAGGCTGTTGAGTTCCCGGGCCTCCTGGTCCCGGTCACCGAGCTCGCGCCAGATGGCCAGGCTGCGCTCGAAGAGCGGGAGTGCCGCGTCGAGCTCACCTTGCAGCTGCAGCAATACGCCGAGCCAGTACGTCACCCGGGCCAGCGGCGCGCCAGCATCATCGGAGGCCAGCTCGATCGCCCGCTCCAGCCACCTCCGCCCTTCCGTCGCATGCCCGTGCTGGTACCAGAACGGGGCCAGCGCCTGAACCAGGCGCAGGCCGATCGCCGCCCGCTCGTGGTCGCCCGCAGGGTCGGCGGCGCGCGTTTCCAAGGACCAGGCCAGAGCGGAGCGCATATTGTCATGCTCTGCCGCCAGATGGTCCA
The DNA here is from genome assembly GCA_963749145.1 of uncultured Actinomycetota bacterium. Taxonomy (GTDB): domain Bacteria; phylum Actinomycetota; class Actinomycetes; order Streptosporangiales; family Streptosporangiaceae; genus JASHPR01. The sequence goes on from CAVVLN010000002.1 coordinate 1,035,718, forward strand.
GGGTCGCCAGGTGCGCCGGGCCGCCTAGCTGCGCGCTCACTCGTTCGGCGAACGCCGCGTAGTACGCGGCGTGCCGGCGCTGGCTGTCGTCCAGGTCACCGGCCTGCCCGAGGCGCTCCAGCGCGTACTCCCGGATCGTCTCCAGCATGCCGACCCGGGGCTCGCCGTCAGCGCCCTCGGTCACCGTGATCAAGCTGACGTCCAGCAGCCCGGCGACCTGCTGCAGCGGATCGAGTTCGGCTCCCCCGCCGGCGCCAGCCACGGCCACCACCGACAGCGCATCAAGATCGCAGCCCCCGGCGAACACCCCCGCCCGCCGGAACAGATCCGCAAGGCCAGGGGCCAGCAGGTCATAACTCCACGCGATCGTGTCCCGCAGCGTCTGCTGCCGCGACGGCCGCGCGACATCACCCGCGGCCAGGCCCAGGCTGTCCCCCAGCCGGGCCAGCAGCGCCCCGGGGGCCAGCAGCCGGACCCTCGATGCGGCCAGCTCGATCGCCAGCGGCAGCCCGTCCAGCCGCCGACAGATCGCCGCCACGTCCGCGGCGTTCCCGCTGGTAAGGACGAAGCCCGGCCGGGCCATCGCCGCCTGCTGCACGAACAACAGCGCCGCACCACTGGCCGCCACCTCCGCCACGCCCGCCTCATCGGGCACCTCCAGCGGGGGCACCGGCTGCTCATGCTCTCCCGGCAGATGCAACGGCCGCCGAGACGTCGCCAGAACCACCAGGCCCGGGGCGGCCTCGAGCAACGCCATCACGACACCGGCCGCCCCGTCCAGCTGCTCCAGGTTATCCAGCACCACCAGAGACCGACGATCGCGCAGGTACCCCGTCACCGCGTCGGCGGTGGGCCCGTCGACACTGACGTCCAAGCCGTCGGCGACGGTCTTCCACATCACCTCGGCGTCACGCACAGCCGCCAGCGCAATGAAGAACACCCCGTGCGGGAAGGCCTCATCCAGCGCCGCGGCGGCCGCCAGCGCCAGCCGTGTCTTGCCCACGCCGCCGGTACCGGTCAGCGTCACCAGCCGGACCCCCGGCCGCAGAACCGCGGCGCGCAGCTGCTCGAGGTCGCCGCCCCGGCCGACCAGCGGCGTCAGCGGCACCGGGAGGCTGGTCTGCGCGCCCAGGCTCTTCAGCGGCGGGAACCGTTCCGCCAGGCCGGCCGCAACGAGCTGGTAGATGCGTTCCGGTGCCTCGATGTCCTTCAGCCGGTGCCAGCCCAGATCCCGCACCGATACCCCGGCCGTCAGCCGCGACTCCGCCAGGTGCCGCGTCGCATCCGACATCACCACCTGCCCGCCATGCCCGGCCGCCGCGATCCGCGCCGCCCGGTGCACATCCAGCCCGACATAACCGTCCTCGTGGCGGGCCGGCTCACCCGAGTGCAGGCCCATCCGGACCCGGACCGCGACACCATCAGGCCAGGCGTGACCAGCCAGAGCGCGCTGGCCCGCCACGCAGCACCGCACCGCGTCGCCGGCCGACTCGAACACCACGAAAAAACTGTCACCCTCTGTCCCCAGCTCCCGCCCGCCGCTGGCGGAGATCGCAGCGCGCATGAGGACGCGCTGAGCGGACAGCACCTCGCCGTACCGCTCACCCAGGCGGCCCAGCAATGCCGTCGATCCCTCGATGTCACTGAAGAGCAACGTCACGGTCCCCGTCGGGAGCTCCCGCATGCCTCGATTATCCAAGGTTCAGTGCGCAGGCTGGCAGGGCTGCCCGGCCCGCGGTCCGGATGGCTGGGTCAGCCGGGGCGGCGGGCCTTACGCCCTTTTCCAGCAGTCGGGGCGGATACCCGGCCAGGGCCAGGCGGTCTCGGGGGGTGGGTGATCCGCCTGCGGGACGCTCCCGGAAGCGAAGTCATACGGCGCGAGGCCGAATGTCCGGCACAGCGCGTCAGCAAACTCCCGGCAGCTGGCGTAACGATCTCGCCGGCGCCTTGGCCAGCGCCCTCGCGAGAACGCCGTCCACAGCAGGCGGAAGGCCGGCCCGCCGGGAGGTCAGCGGCGGGGGTTTCTCCGACATGTGCGCCCAGATCACCGCCGTGGGGTGGCTGCGCGGGAACAGCGGTGCACCGCTGAGCAGTTCGAACGCCGCGCAGGCCAGCGAGTACTCGTCGGCTCGCCCGTCCACCGGCTTGCCCTGGATCTGCTCCGGCGCCGAGTAGCCCGGGGTCCCCATGAACTCCCCCGACTCAGTCAGCCCGACCGATGACAGCGCCCCCTTGCTCAGCCCGAAATCCGCCAGGTAAACGTGATCAGGCCGGCCCAACCGCGCATCCACCAGGATGTTCGCCGGCTTGACGTCACGGTGCACTAAGCCGGCGGCGTGCGCGGCGTCAAGCGCCGATGCCACCGGGGAGATGATCGCCGCCGCGCGCCCCGGAGAAAGCGACCCCAGCCGGCGCAGCAGGGCCCGCACATCCCCGCCCGCCACGTAGCGCATCGCGATGAACAGCACCCCGTCCGCCTCGCCGGCCTCATGCACCGGAATGATGTGCGGGTCATCGATCGCCGCCGCCGCCCGCGACTCCCGGAGGAACCGGCGCCGGAAGCATCCATCCCCCGCCAGCATCGGCGCCAGGATCTTCAGCGCCACCAGCCGGTGAAGCCGCTCATCGCGCGCCCGGAACACGACCGCCATGCCGCCCGCGCCGACCCGTCCCTCCAGCCGGTACCCGGCGACCCGAGAGCCCGCCGCCAGGCCGGCCCATAAGATGTCCGTCTGCGCGCGAAACTCCCCGCTCACCATGCCTCCAGCTCCCAGGAGCCATCCAGCGGCCGTCTTCCGTCCGGCGCTGCTACGGCGAAAGCATCCGGTCCACTGATCGCTGGAGACTTTACTACGCTATACGGCAAAAGTCGCCAAGATCATGAATCGCACGGCTACGGCTCGGGGATACCGAGGCCCTTGGCGCCGGGCCCGGACTGGACCAGGTCCAGGCCGCTGCGGGTGATCCATTCCAGGGCCACCCCGGCCCGGTGCACCTTCTCCCGCGCGATCGCGGCCGTCTCGCCGGCGAGGTGCAGGCCGCCCGGGTAGAGCGGCCGCGCGTTGCGCAGCCCGAATTTGACGTACATCGGGGCGGCCACCGTGATCAGGTCGGCCGCCTCGTGACCCCGCACCACGCCGCCCAGCGCGTCCGGCGCCTCGATGTACAGGTCGATCGGGACCGGGGTGGCCGCCCGCATCTCGGCCAGCTGGCCGAGCGTGACGTCGGACGGCACGTTCACCGTCGACCCGCCGAGCTGCTCGAGCTGGCGCAGGCTGACCGGATTGGACGGGGCCAGCACCGCCGACACCTTCCACACCACCGACTCCGGGATCTGGCCGTCGGCCTGCATCTGGGCCAGCAGCTGCAGCAGCCCGGTGTCGCCGACCAGGAAGCCGCGGATGCCCTGCTCGACCGCGCGCAGCACGTCGTCGATCGCGTACCGCAGCTGCCGGGCGCCGCGCAGCCGTCCGGCCAGCGCCGCGCCGTCGGCGGCGGCCGCGGAGCGGCCGGTGTCCCATTCCTCCCGCGGGCCGACGAACAGCGACACCTCGATCCCCTGGTCCGCGCCGATCCGGGCCATCTCCGTGAGCTCGGCCCCGGTCAGCAGCATCGCGCCGCTGCCCTGCGAGACCCGGTTGATGGTGACGCCGCCGTCGGCCGCCGCCTCGACCGCGGCGCGCATCACCGCCGGGCCCTCCACGCTGGGGATCTCGATCCGGAAGTGGGCGCCGTCGGGGAATCTCGCCGTGCTCGCGGCCGCCGCCGGCTCGGCCGTCACCCCGTGTCGCGCCAGCACCTCGGCTCCGGTCATGCTCCGCCGCCCTTCTGGAGTTCTGGTCTAGATTCCTACTCATTGTGCGACGATCGGGCCGAGTACCGACGAGGAAGGGCGCGATGACGTTCACCAGCGTGAGTCCGCACGATCCGGCCGACGTGATCGGCGAGTGGGAGGCGGCCGACGGGCCCGAGGTCACCGGAATCGTCGAGCGCGCCCGGCAGGCCGCGGCCACCTGGCGCCGGGCCCCGGCCGCGGAGCGGTCCGCCGCGCTCGGCGCGGCCGCCGCGGACCTGGAACGGCGCGCCGCCGAGGTCACCGCGCTCACCGTGCGCGAGGTCGGCAAGCCGGTCACCGAGGCGCGTGCCGAGGTGGCCCGGGCGGTGTCGATCCTGCGCTACTACGCCCAGCTCGCGCTGCTGCCCGACGGCGAGACGCTGCCGGCCGCGGACCCGGACGCGCTGCTGATGGCCCGCCGCCGCCCGGTCGGCGTCGCCGCGCTGCTGACGCCGTGGAACTTCCCGGTGGCGATCCCGCTGTGGAAGGCCGCGCCGAGCCTGGCCTACGGCAACGCGACCGTGCTGAAGCCGTCGAGCGCCGCGGCGGCCACCGCGCTGCTGCTGCACGAGATCATCGCGCCGCACCTGCCCGAGGACGTGTTCCAGGTCCTGCTCGGCGGGGCGGAGACCGCGCGCCCGCTGGTCGAGCACCCGGACGTGGCCGCGGTGTCGTTCACCGGCTCGGTGCCGGTCGGCCAGGACATCGCCCGCCGCGTGGCCGCCCGGGGCGGCCGGATGCAGGCCGAGATGGGCGGCCAGAACCCGTCGATCGTGCTGGCCGACGCCGACCTGGAGCGGGCCGCCACCACCATCGCCTACGCGGCCATGGGCTACGCGGGCCAGAAGTGCACCGCGACCAGCCGGGTGATCGTCGAGGAGGCGGTCTACGCCGACTTCGTCGACCTGCTGGAGGGGGCCATCACGCAACTGCAGGTCATCGACCCGTCCGCCGAGGCCACCCTGGTCGGCCCGGTGATCGACAGCGGGGCGCGGTCGGCCGCGCTGGACGCGGTGGCCGCTTCGGGCGGGCGGGTCATCACCGGCGGCCAGCCGCTGGACGCGCCCGGGTACTACCTGGCGCCGACCCTGGTCGAGCTGGACGGCCCGACCGGGCCGCTGGCCAGTGAGGAGGTGTTCGCGCCGGTGGCCGCCGTGATCAGCGCCGAATCGGCCGCCCGCGCGGTCGCGATCGCCAACGGGGTGCGGTTCGGGCTGGTCGCCGCGCTGTTCACCCGCGACCTCGGCCTGGCGCTGCGGCTGGCCAACTTCCTCGACGCCGGGATGGTCCGGGTCAACGCCCCCACCTCCGGGGTCGACTTCCACGCCCCGTTCGGCGGGGCCAAGGAGTCCAGCTACGGCCCCCGCGAGCAGGGCCTGGCCGCGCGCGACTTCTACACCGAGTCGTGCACGATCCTGATCATGCCCTGACCCGCGGTTCCCGGCTCACCGGGTGAGCGGCCGAAGCCGGGGGCGGTACGGGCCGCCGGCCTTCGCGCGGGGTGAGCAGGCCGCAGGCGGACAGGACCAGGACGAGGGCGGCGAACAGAACGTAGGAACTCCCGAGGACCTGCTGCCAGGCCGCCCATCTCAGTTCCGGGCAGGCCAGCTTCCCGAGCCACCACTGGGGGGCCGTGGCGAACAGGACCAGGCCGCACGTGCCGGCGGCCAGGGCCAGCCGGTGGTGCTGGCGGCGGCCGGTCTCGGCGAGGGCGAGCAGGGCCGGCCCGCACCACACCCAGTGGTGCGACCAGGACAGCGGCGAGATCAGCAGGGCGGCGAAGGCGTTGAGTGACAGCGCCCAGCAGTCCTGCGACGCCGCGAGCGCGCGGCGCATGCCGAGGCAGGCCGCCACCACCACGAGGGCCGATAGCGTCAGCCAGGCGGCCGCGGCGGGCATGGTGTGCAGGGCGAGCCCGGCGCGGGCCAGGACCGCCTGCAGGCACTGGTCGGCGGCGTGGGCCGGGTTGCCGATCCGGCCGGTCTCGAAGATCGTCGCGGTCCAGTAGCGCACCGAGTCCGGCCCGGCCAGCGCGAACCCGGCGGCGGTGGCGGCGGCGAAGGACACCCCGGCGGTGGCCGCGGCCCGGTAGTCGCGGCGGAGCAGGAAGAACAGCACGAACGCCGCGGGGGTCAGCTTCACCGCGGCGGCCAGGCCGGTCAGCGCGCCGCGCGGCCAGCGGGGCGCGGCCGTCAGGCAGTCCAGCGCCACCAGGGCCATCAGCACGACGTTGATCTGGCCGTAGGCCAGGGTGCTGCGTACCGGTTCGAGCAGCAGCGTCGCCGGCAGCAGCCAGCCCACCGCCCATAGCGAGCCCGCGGCCGGGCCGGCCAGGCGGCGCAGCACCAGCCGCAGCACCACCGCGGCCAGCGCGATGCTGGCCAGGGTGAGCACCGTGCCCGCGGCCGTCATCGGCATCAGCGCCAGCGGCGCCAGCACGACCGCCGCGATCGGCGGGTAGGTGAACGGCACCGGCAGCCCCGCCGCGGTCACCGGGGCCCGCCCGTACAGGTCCGCCCCGCGCAGCCACGCCCGCGCGCCGAGGCGGTAGGCGGCCAGGTCGATCCGGTACGGGCCGAAGCCAACCCCGTGCCGCGAGTACGACAGCAGGCAGAGCGTGACCGCGGCCAGGTTCACCGCGACCAGCGCGGCCCGGGCCCAGCGGGACGCCGGCCGCCTGAGGAGCACGGCCAGGCCCGTCGCGTCCGGCCGGGGTGAAGGCCGAGGCGGCGGTGACGGCCGGGGCCGGGGCGAGGGCCGAGGCGACGGTGACGGCCGGGGCCGGGGCGAGGGCGGGCCGGGCGGGGGTGGTGACTGGGCGGGCCTTGTCGCCGCACTCATAGGTGCCATGCTTCCCGCCCGGCTCGAGTTCAAGCAGCGCGGCGGCGGACCTGCCAGATGGTGACGGCGATGAGCAGCAGCGACAGCACCAGCAGCCAGCCGCCCTCGATGAAATGGAAGTGCCAGTACCGGTCGCCGGGCAACTGGCCGGACCGGATTTGGGACGGTCGGGCTTTCCGGGTGGATGGCGCCGGCGCTGTTGCTAGAGCAACAGCAGACTTCCGTCGATCATGATGATGGTCAGGCCCGGGGCTCGTGGATCACTGGCTGCGCCCGGTATCGGACAGTTTGTCAGGCAATGCGGGACCGAGGGGCGAGCCGGTTCCGGGCGGTCTGGATTTCGGCGGTGACGCCAGGCTCGTGGCCGGTGTCCGGATCCCGCCAGGCTGTCCGCAATGCCGGCGTCTGGCCGGACTGCGGCGGACGGGCGGCGCGGGTACGCGGCGTCAGCCGCCGATGAATCCGTTCTCCCAGCGGCCGGTGAGATGGACCGTGGCCAGCGCGATCAGCAGGCCGCCGGCCAGCGCGCCGGCCAGCAGCACCCAGCGCGCGCCCCGGCCGCCGACCACCGCGGCGGTGCGCCGGGCCGCCGGGCCGGCCAGCAGCCGGGGCAGCCGCGGGGCGTAGACGAGCACGTGGATCGTCATCACCGCGAACCACAGCACGAACGTGGCCTTGTGCAGGAACAGCCACTGGCCGCGGCCCGGCCCGACGACGGCCAGCATCACGCCGGTGCCCAGCACGCCGAGTGAGGTGGCCATGACCAGCGGGCCGAGCAGCCGCATCGGCAGGGCGGGCGGTCCCTTCCGCACGTACGGGCCGGAGCCGGCGTAGTAGCGGGCGAACCGGTACCCGGTCGAGGCGCACTTCAGCGCGACCGGGCCCAGCAGCAGCATGCCGAGGAAGAAGTGCAGGGTCAGCAGCCGGTGGATGCGCAGGATCGTCAGGCCCTCGGCGGCGAACAGGACCAGCAGCACCGCCCCGGTCATCGCGGTGAGCCGCTCGTTACCCGCCGTGCCGCCGCGATTGGCGGCGGCCCGGCGGCGGTGCCGGGGATTGGTGGCCAGGGTCAACGGTGGCCCGCCTTTCTGTGCGCGCGGTAGGGTTCGGGCTCCTCGGCCGTGAGCAGCCGCAGCGCCAGCGTCGGGCAGGTCCTGACCGCCCGCCGGGCCAGCGGGAGCAGGCCGGGGTCGACGGCGTCGCCGGACACGATCGGGAACCCCCACTCGTCGGTGTCCACGAGTTCGGGCAGCAGGTCGGCGCACAGCCCGTGCCCGGAGCACGCCGCCATGTCGATGTACAGCCGGCTGGTCACTCCCACTCTCCTTCCGCCCCGGGCCGCGGGATCGGGAGCACGCCACCGCCGGCCAGGCCGCCGCGCGCCGCCGGGCACGGCCGGTGCCGCGCGTGCGCGTGGACGTCGGCGGCGAACGCGGTCAGCGCCGAGGCGGCCAGCCGGGCGGCGCCGTCCGGGTGACGGCAGGCACCCCGCCCGGGGAGCACGCCGAGCCTGCGCTCCAGCCTTTCCAGCACGGTCCCGCCCGGTCGGCCGGACGCTAGCTGAGCGAAGTCCTCGGCGATCGCGGGCAGCCCGAACGCGCACGGGCCGCACTGGCCGGCGCTCTGCCCGGCCAGGTAGGCCAGCACCCGGGCCGTCTCGGCCAGGCCGCACGCCCCCTCGGGCAGCGCCACGACCACCCCGGCGCCCGGGGACGCCCCGACCGGCCGCAGCCGCCCGGCCGCCAGCGGCAGCCCGGCGGCGTCGCGCAGGACGTGCCAGGTGCCGAAATAGCCGCCGATCAGTACCGCGGACACGTCCGGCCGGGCCCGGCTCCAGGCCAGCAGGTCCGCGACCGGGGTGCCGACCGCGATCTCGTAGACTCCCGGGCTGGCCACCGCGCCGGACACCGTGGCCAGCATCGTGCCCGGCGCGTCCGGCAGCCCGGCCTGCCGGAACCAGGCTGGGCCGTAGCGGGCGATGAGCGCGATATGAGCCAGGGTCTCCACGTTGTCGATCAGCGTCGGCCGCCGCCGCACGCCTCGCTCGAACGGGCGGCCGAGGCCGCCGGACGGCCGGGCGTCGCCCCCGTTCAGCCAGCGGACCAGCGAGGTCTCCTCGCTGGAGACGTAGTGGTCCGGCACGTCGTGCACCTCGACCGGCGCCCCGGGCAGCCCGGACCGCTGCCGGTCGAAGATCGCGCCGCGCACCTGCTCGGCCAGCCCGGGCTTGGTCCGGGGCAGGCACACGTGCACCACGTCGGCCCGGACGGCCTCGGCTGCGAGCGAGGCGCCGTCGAGCACCAGGTGCGGGGAGCGGGTCAGCAGCGCGTGGTCCTTGGCGCTGGCGGGCTCGCCCTCCATGCCGTTGGCCACCACGACGGCCGGGCCGCGGCGCGCGGCCACGGCGTGCAGCTTGGTCCCGGTCGGGAAACCCGCCCCGCCCCGGCCGGTCAGCCCGGCCTCGCCGACGGCATCGGCCAGGAAGTCGGCCCGCCCGCGGCCGGATACCCGGGGCAGCGCACCGTAGATGTCCAGGTGCTCGCGCAGCGAGGCGGGCCCGGGGTGCCGCCAGCCGGCGGTGAGCCGGGCCGGGCTGGCCGCGGGGCGGCCGTGGCCGCCGGTGCTGGCCGCCCGCGGGCGGCCGGGGTGCGGCGTGGTCATCGGGCGCCCCCGCTGACCGACAGCCGCCCGCTGGCGGCGGCGCCGCGGATCACCAGCGTGATCCGGGCCCGTACCGCGGACCCGCCGGCCGCGCGCAGGTCCGCGACCAGGTGATGCCCGCGCAGCAGCACGACCGGCCCGGTGTAGCCGGGTGCGGCGCCCTCGGCGCCGACGCTGACCGTGCCGCTGGACATGGTGAGGCCGCCGTCGTCCGGGGCCCCGCGCAGCGTGATGACCAGGCTCTGGGCCGGGGCCAGGGTCTGCGCGGTGACGGTGATCGTGACCTGGCCCGGGCCGTCGCTGGCCCGGGCCGCGTGCCCGGTGAAGCTCCCGCCCGCCGGCGGCGCGGGCGCCGCCGCGGGGGTGGTCGCGGCCGGGGCGGCTGCGGCGGTGCCGGCCAGCAGCGTGACCGGGGTGCCCGCCCGCCGCGCCCAGCCCGGCTGCAGCGGGCCGACAGCCACGAACGCGGCCGTCGCCAGCGGCACCCCGGCGCAGGCCAGGACGGCGGTGAGGCGGCCCGGGCGGCGCTGCGCCAAGGTCAGCCGCCAGCCGACCGCGGCGGTCACGGCCGCGACGCAGGCGGCGTCGATGGCGAGCAGCCAGGGCAGCTTGCTGTCGGTGCCGGTGCCGATCCCGTGCCAGAGCGCGACCGGCCACGAGGCGTAGCCGAGCCAGTGCACCGAGCGCCAGGTGCGGTAGCCGAGCCGCACCCGCAGCAGACTCGTGACGATCACCGCGAGCAGCAGGTCACAGGCGATGGTGCCGAGGCTGAGCCACAACGTCCGGTAGGGCGAGGTGAACGGCACGATCGCCGATATCCAGCCGATCGGCGCGTAGGTGTCGAGCACCGTGGTCAGCACGTGCGCGCCGACGAACGCCACGGCCAGCAGCGACAGGTTCCGGTGCAGATCAGCCGACAGCAGCCTCGGCCAGCGGGGCGTGTCGACCCTGGCCACGCCGACGACGCCGAGCACCACCACGGCGGTCAGCAGCACGAGCGCCATGACGCCGGTGGCTCGCGTGGCGTACCACAGCGGGCTCGGCGCGGTCACGATCCGCCCGAGGTGGTCTGGGCGGGCGCGGGCGTGGTCGCGGGAGGCTGCTGCGGCTGCGACAGGTGGCTGGGAGCCGGGGACGGGTCGGCCCCCGCGCCGCCCGCTGACCTCTGCGCGGGCGGTGGCTGGGGAGAGACGGTGGCCGACCCGCCCGGCCTGGGAGAGAAGGACGGCTCTGTGCGCTGCGGCTGGGTGCTCGCTGGCTGCCCGCCCTGCGGCTGGGCGGCGGGCGGCGCGCTCCCCGCGGCGGCGTGGTGACCGGGCAGAGCGTGCGCGAAGGCGGTGCCAAGGCCGAGGGTCGCCGCGGCCGTTCCGCCCGCGACCCACAGCGAGACCCGCCGGATCCGGGCGAGCCGCTGGTCACGACGGTCAGCCGGGTGATCGGCTGGCAAGGGCATGACCGGATGCTCCTTCCGGGTGGTGATGCATACCGCTGGCTGGTCCGCCCGCTGGTGGCGCGTACTGAGTCTGCCCGGTGCGGTGCGCGGAATCGGTTCAGGAAGGATTCAGAAGTGGTAAAGGTGACGGGGCCGGAAGGATGATCCTCAGCCGGGGTATCGGCGCTCAGGAGGAGGACACGCCGGCCTGCCGGCGGGCGTTGCGCTCCCGCGGGACCCCGGGCAGCTGCAGGGTCACCGTCAGCCCGCCGCCCGGCGTGTCCGACAGCACCGCCGAGCCGCCGTTGGACGTCACCAGGCGGTGCACGATCGCCAGCCCGAGCCCGGCGCCGCCGGGCGTGGTGCCGCTGAAGCGGCGGAACGCGGCCCGCTGCTGCTGCGGGGTCATGCCGGGGCCATCATCGGCCACGACGATCTGCGCGTTCATCGCCCTGGGACGCCGCGCTGACCCGGACGCTCCCGCCCGCCGGGACCGCGTCGAGCGCGTTGGCCAGCAGGTTGTCCAGGATCTGCTCCAGCTGGCCCTCGCCGAGCCGGGCCCGGACCGGGTCCGGGGTGCTGGCCGCGAGCGCGACGTCCCGTTCGTCCGCAGCCGGCCGCCACGCCGCGGTCCGGTCCCTGATCACGGCGTCGACCGGGACCGGGACCGGCTCGGCCACGAGCTTTTCCGCGCGCGCCACCGCCAGCAGCCCGTCGACCAGCCGGGACAGCCGGGCGATCTCCTCCTGGGCCCCGGCCAGCTCGACGGCGACCGGCTCGTCGCAGTCCTGCGCCAGCACGTCGAGGCGCAGCCGCAGCGCGGCCAGCGGCGTCCGCAGCTGATGCGACACGTCGGCCATCATGGCCTGATGCCCGTCGACCAGGGCCTCGAGCCGCCCGGCCATCGTGTTGAAGTTGGCCGCGAGCCTGCGTACCTCGCTCGGGCCGCGCCCGGCCGGGGAGCGGGTGTCCAGCGCGCCGTCACCGAGCCGCTGCGCGGCCGCCTCGAGTCTGGACAGCGGGCGGCTCACCCAGCGGGCCAGCAGCGCCGCGATCACGGCGGCGGCCAGCAGGCCGGCCGCTGACACCGCCGCCAGCAGGACCCAGAGCACGGTGATCCGGTGCTCGAGCGGCCCGGTGGACCGGGACAGCGCGACCGCGCCGACGGTCGCGTTCCCCTCGTCGGTCAGCACCGGCGCGAGCACCAGCAGCCGGTCCCCGGACTGGTAGGTGACCGGGGTCAGCCGGCCCAGGGCCCGGCCCACCGCGCCGGCCGGCCCGGCGGGGCGGACCGGGGTGCCGGCCTGCCACCGGCCGGCCCGGTCATACACGGCGACCTGGTCGCCGCCGCGCTGCAGCCCGCTGATGTCGCTGTCCAGGGCCCGCCCCGGGGCGTGGTCGGCGATCTTCTCCTCGGCCACGCTGGCCAGCGACATCGCCGCGCTCACCGCCTCGTCGGTGAAGCCGTGGCTGTCGTGCGCGGCGGTGATCAGGCCGAGCGGCACGGCGGTGATCCCGAGCAGCAGCGCGATCAGCGCGACCACCGTGGCCGCGATCCGGCGGGCCATGAGGACCTCAGACCTCGCCGAGCCGGAACCCGCGGCCGTAGACGGTCTCGATCAGGCCGGGCTGGCCGAGCTTCTTGCGCAGCGCCGCGACGTGCACGTCGAGCACCTTGCTCGGCCCGTACCAGTGCGCGTCCCAGGCGCTCTCCAGGATCTCCTGCCGGCTCACCACCCGGCCCGGGTCGGCGGCCAGGCACTCGAGGATGTCGAACTCCTTGGGGGTGAGCGCCACCTCGTGCCCGGACACGGTGACCTTGCGGGTGCGCATGTCCACGGTCAGCGGCCCGTGCCTGGTCACCTCGCTCTCCGGCCGGACGCGGCGCAGCACCGCGCGCATCCGGGCCTGCAGCTCGGCCAGGCCGAACGGCTTGACCAGGTAGTCGTCCGCCCCGGCGTCCAGGGCGGCCACCCGGTCGGTCTCTTCGCCGTGCGCGGTCACCACGATGATCGCCGCCTGGGACTTCTCCCGCAGGCGCCGGCAGACGTGCACCCCGTCGCAGTCGGGCAGTTCCAGGTCGAGCAGCACCACGTCGGGCTCGCCCCAGGACAGCGCGTCGCCCCCGGTCAGCACGTGATCGACCCGGTAGCCGCCCCGGGTCAGCCCGCGGACCAGCTGGGTGGCGATGCCCGGGTCGTCCTCCACCACGAGCACGCTCGGTCCCGGGTCGCCCGGCGGCAGGACCCGCCCCGAGGAGCCGTTGCCTGTCATGGCACCCACGGTAGGGGGTCACCCGCACTGCTACCTGCGGGTAGCCCGCGATTGCCAGCCGCTATACCGGCCGACGGGCCGTGCTTACCAGCCTGACGGCCGTGCCTACCAGCCTGACGGCCGTGCCTACCAGCCTGTCGGCAAGGGCATCCCCTCGGTGTAGCCCGCCGCGCCCTGGACCCCGACGACCGCGCGCTCGTGCAGCTCGTCGAGATCGCCGGCGCCCGCGTACGTGCAGGCGCTGCGGAGCCCGGCGGTGATCGTGTCGAGCAGGTCCTCGACCCCGGGGCGGTGCGGGTCCAGGTACATCCGCGAGCTGGAGATGCCTTCCTCGAACAGCTCCTTGCGGGCCCGCTCGAACGGCGAGTCGGCGGCCGCGCGCAGCCGCACCGCCCGCGCCGACGCCATGCCGAAGCTCTCCTTGTACAGCCGCCCGTCAGCGTCGCGGAACGCGTCACCGGGCGACTCGCAGGTGCCGGCGAACCAGGATCCGATCATGACGTTGGAGGCCCCGGCCGCGAGCGCGAGCGCGACGTCCCGGGGGTGCCGCACGCCGCCGTCGGCCCACACGTGGGCGCCGAGCCGGCGCGCCTCGGCGGCGCAGTCGAGGATCGCGCTGAACTGCGGCCGGCCGACCCCGGTCATCATCCGGGTGGTGCACATGGCCCCCGGCCCCACGCCCACCTTGACGATATCCGCGCCGGCCTCGACCAGGTCGGCCACGCCCTCGGCCGTCACCACGTTGCCCGCGGCCACCGGCACCGCGGGCGAGGTGTCCCGGACCGCGCGCAGCGCGTGGATCATCTTGTCCTGGTGACCGTGGGCGGTGTCCACCACGAGCAGGTCCACGCCCGCGTCCAGCAGCAGCTTGGCTTTGCCCGCGACATCGCCGTTGATGCCGAGCGCGGCGCCGACCCGCAGCCGCCCGCGGCGGTCGGTGGCGGGCTGGTACAAGGTCGCGCGCAGCGCGCCGGTGCGGGTCAGGATCCCCACGCAGCGTCCGGTGGCGTCCACCACGGGCGCCAGCCGGTGCCGGCCGCCGTGCAGCAGCCCGAACGCGCGCTCCGGGTCGGTCGCCGCGGGCAGCGTGAGCAGCTCGGTCGACATGACCTGGCGCAGCTGAGTGAACCGGTCCACGCCGTCGCAGTCCGACTCGGTGACCACACCGACCGGGCAGCCGTCCTCGATGACGATCACCGCGCCGTGCGCCCGCTTGGGCAGCAGGCTGAGCGCATGGCCGGTCGTGGCCTCCGGGCCGAGGGTGAGCGGGGTGTCGTGCACCAGGTCCCGGCTCTTCACCCAGGCCACCACCTCGGCGACCACGTCCACCGGGATGTCCTGCGGGAGGACGGCCAGGCCGCCGCGGCGGGCGATGGTCTCGGCCATCCGGCGCCCGGCGACCGCGGTCATGTTGGCCACGATCACCGGGATCGTCGTGCCGCTGCCGTCGCGGGTGGCCAGGCTCACGTCCAGCCGGGACGCCACCGCCGACCGGCTCGGCACCAGGAAAACGTCGGCATAGGCCAGGTCGTGGAACGGTCGTTGCTCGGTAAGGAATCGCACGTCACCAAGTCTGCCCCCGGTTGGGGGGTGCGGAACCCGGGTCGGCGGCTCGCGTGCCCGGCCGGCGGCTCGCGTGCCCGGCCGGCGGCTCGCGAATCCGGGCCGGCGGCTCGCGCGACCTGGCCGGCGGGTTACGCCGCGTGAAAGGCCGCGTAGATGATGGCGCTCAGCCGGTCCACCATCTCTTCCTTCGGCAGCCTGACCTCGACGCTCATCAGGTAGTTGACCCGCTCCAGCATCATCAGGCAGGCGACCGCGGTGAGCTCGGCGTGCTCGGGGACGCCGCCCTCCGGGTCGGGCGTGCCGGACCCGGCGGCCGCCGCCCGGGCGGCGGTCATGCCCTGGGTGATGGCCTCGGCGATGCGGAACATCAGCTGCAGGCCGTCGCCGTAGACCTCCTCGCCGACCACGTCGGCGGTGCTCAGGATCCGGATCACCGGCGCGTGCGCGGCGTAGGTGTCGCAGAACATCCGGACCCAGTTGCGCAGCGCCTCGCGGCCCGCCTCGTTGCGGGTGACCACGGGGAAGTCCCCGGTGATGACCTCCATGTCGCGCAGCGCGTCCCGCAGCAGCGTCCGGAACAGGTCGTCCTTGTTCGCGAAGTACAGGTAGAACGTGCCGTGCGAGATCTTGGCCCGGCGGACCACGTCGTCAACGCGCACGCCCTGCAGGCCGCGCTCGTCGAACTCGATGAGCCCGGCCTCCAGCAGCTTGCGCACGGTCTCCCGGCCCTGGCGGCCGAGCTCGCGTTCCTGGGCCGGCGTGCCGCCGCCCAGCGACGACCGTATCCCCGATGCCTCGCCCCCGGCATGGTGTGCGGCCGGGACCATCTTGCCGTCCACTACCGCATCCCGCCCCGGGGCTCCCTCTCGCACGGTCCCATTCTGCGTGGCTCCCTCAAGAGTGGTCCCTTTCTGCGCGGTCCCCCCGGGCCGCAGTACCCGCCCGCTGGCGCGGCGGTCAGGGGCCGAGTACCTGAGCCAGGTAAGCGTTGCCGAACCGGCGCTCGGGGTCGAGCTCGTCGCGGAGTGCGACGAAGTCCACGTGCCTAGGGTACGCCTGACGCAGGTACTCCGCGCTTCTGGTGTGCATCTTGCCCCAGTGCGGCCGCCCGCCCGCCGCGGTCATCACGGCCTCCACGTCCCGGAAGTACTCCTGGTGCGCCGAGGCGTGGAAGACGTGGATCGCGATGTAGGCGCTGTCGCGGTGATAGGCGGTGGACAGCCAGGGGTCGTCACCCGGCGTGACCCGCACCTCGATCGGGAAGCTGATCCGCCAGTCCCGCCGCGCGAACAGCGCCCTGACCTCGGCGAGCACGTCGGCCAGGGCCTCACGCGGGACCGCGTACTCCTCCTCCTTGAACCGGACCCGGCGCGGGCTGGTGAACACCCGGTACGCGGCGTCGACGTAACGCCGCGAGCCGAGGGCCTTGGAGGCCACGCCGTTGACCGTCGTGATCACCGCGGGGACCGAGTGGCCGAGGCGGCAGGTGACCCCGAACACCGTGTTCGACAGGAGCTCGTCGTCGAGCAGGTAGCGCAGCCGGGGCAGCGGCCGCGGCGGGCCGTCCGACCGGTTGTTCCGCTTGGTCAGGCAGCCCTCGGTGTGGGGGAACCAGTAGAACTCGAAGTGCTCGTTCTGGGCGGTCAGCTCGTCCAGCCGGGAGATCACCTCGGACCAGCGCATGGGCTCCTCGCGGGCCTCGAGGAGGAATGCGGGAACCACCCGGAACGTGACGGCGGTCACGATCCCGAGCGCGCCCAGCCCGACCCGGGCCGCGTCGAAAAGATCCGGTGACTCGTCCGGCGAGCAGGTGACGATCGTTCCGTCGGCCAGCACCAGTTCCAGCCCGGCGACCTGGGACGCCATGCCGCCCACGTCGCGGCCGGTGCCGTGGGTGCCGGTCTGGATCGCCCCGGCCACGGTCTGCACCTGGATGTCACCCATGTTGGCCAGCGAGAGCCCGCGGGCCAGCAGCGCGGCGTTGAGCACCCGCAGCGGGCAGCCCGCCTCCACGGTGACCAGGCCGGCCGCCGCGTCCACCGACCGCAGGCCGGCCAGGCCACCGGGATACAGCAGCACCCCGTCGGTGGCCGCGGCCGGGGTGAACGAGTGCCCGGTCCCGGCCATGCGGATGGTCAGCCCGTCCGCGGCCGCCCGGCGGACCTCGTCGGCCACGTCCCGCGCCGATCGCGGCGTCGCGGCCCGGCGCGGCCGCGCCGACTCGTTGCCCGCCCAGTTCCGCCAGGTCACCCCGGCCGTCCCGGCCGCGCCGGCCGGGGCGCCGGGCCCGGGCAGGCGGTCATTCTTCCGCATCGGGCCATTCTGCCGGGCCGGGCAGCCGGAGCCGGCGCAGGCCCGTCAGGCACACCGCCACCGCCGCCGCGCCGCAGCAGGCGGCGAGCACGTACCCCCCGCGGGCGCCGCCGGCGTCGACGACCTGCCCGGCCGCGGCCGAGCCCGCGGCCACGCCCACCGAGACCGCCGAGGAAAGCCAGGCCAGGGCCTCGGTCCGGCGGCCCGCGGGCGCCTGGGCCTGGACCAGGCTGAAACCCGCGATCAGCGTCGGCGCGATGGCCAGCCCGCAGAAGACGATGACCACGGCCAGCGGGACCAGCCCTGGCATCGCCCAGAACGTCGCGGTCCCGGCGGTCATCAGGGTCAGCGTGATGGCGAACCGGCGGTGCAGGGGGGCGCGCCAGTGCCGTGCTCCGTACCAGAGCCCGCCGGCGGCGCTGCCCAGCGCGTAGGCGCCCAGGATGAACCCGGCCAGCGGCTTGTGCCCGTGCTCCTGCGCGAAGTCCACCGTGGAAAGCTCGATCGCGGCGAACATCGCGCCCAGGCAGAAGTACACGGGCGCCAGCGTGACCAGGCCGGGCGCCGGGATGCCCGCCCGGCCGGAGGGCCGCGGCCCGGTCACCCTCCTGGCCGGCGGCTCGGTGCGGCGCTGCGCGGCGAACAGCAGGGTGCCGGTCACGCAGGCCACCATGGCTACCGCGACCCCGGCCGCGGGATAGACCTCGGTGGCCAGCAGGGTGACCACGGCCGGGCCGATCACGAAGATCACCTCGTCGGCCACCGACTCCAGCGAGTACGCGGCGTGCAGCAGCGGCGAGTCACCCAGCAGGGCGCTCCAGCGGGCCCGCACCATCGAGCCGACCGACGGCATGGATGCCCCGGCCAGCGCGCCGGTGACGATCAGCGCCGCCAGCGGCGCCCGCCACTGCGCGCAGCCGATCAGCGCCAGCGTGCTGACCGCGAAGAACACCGCCTGCGGGCGCAGCACCCGGCGCTGCCCGAACCGGTCGGCGAGCCGGGCGGCCTGCGGCGCGCCGACCGCGTAGCCGACCGAGCCCGCCCCGGCCACGATCCCGGCCAGCCCGTACTGGCCGGTGACCGACGCGATCAGCAGCACGGTGCCCAGGCCAAACATGGACATCGGCATCCGGCCGACGAATCCCGCGGCCGAGAATTGCAGCGCGCCGGGCCGGGCGAGCACTTCGATGAATGGGCTGCCGTGGCGCTGGCCACGCTCTTCGACCTGCGTCACGACCCCGGCACCCTCCGCCCTTGAACCTATATCAGGCGTTGGCCCGTTTATCCAGCAGTTATTCGGGCGCTCACCGGGAGTTCGGTACCGCGCCCTACTAAGTGGCTCCGGCGCGCGTTAGGGTATATCGCGATGATGGGACGGTTGATCGGCCGGTCGCTGATCCGTGACAACGGGCTGCGCGCCACCACCTCTCGGTCGCGTGCGCTCGTCCGGCGCGGCGTGGCGGGCGGCAGCGCCTTCGTGCTGCTGGGCATCGGGGCGCACGCCGGGTTCCCGCAGCCGCCGGCCGGAGCGCCGGGCAGGGCGCAGGCGGCCCTGGCCGCGGCGGCGGCGGCGCGGGAGGCCGCCTCGTTCAAGCAGATCATCCTGCCCGACCTGCTGATCGTGTCGCCCGCCGGGCTGACCAGCCAGCAGCTCACCCGGCTGGGCAAGATCGCGGGCGTGCGGAACATGATCGCCTTCGACGGCGCCGAGATCAGGGCCGGCGCCACGCCGGTCAGCGTCATCGGCGTCAACCCGGCCCAGTTCCGGTCCTGGGTACCGCTGCGGACCGCGTCGGATCAGTCGTTCTGGACCGCCCTGGCGGGCGGGGACTTCGTCGCCTCCCAGACCGCGCGCGCCGCGCTCGGCCTGCGGGCGGGCGTCAGCTACCAGCTGACCGGGGCCACCCGGCGGACGGTGCGCTTCGGGGCCGCGGCCTCGCTCGGCATCGAGGGCGTCGACCTGCTGGTCGACACGCAGCTGTCCGCCCAGCTCGGCCTGGTGCACCGGGTCGCGGCGCTGATCAGCGCGCCCGGCGCCAGCCTGACCACGCTGGTCAGCGACGTCAAGAGCGTGCTCGGGCCGTCCGGCAAGATCGTCAGCCTGCGCCAGCAGCAGCTTCCGGTGACCAAGGTCACCTCCGGCCAGCTGCCCTCCAGCTACCTGCAGCTGTTCCAGGCCTCCGCCGCCGACTACTGCCCGGGCCTGTCCTGGACCGTGCTGGCCGCGATCGGCCAGATCGAGAGCGCGGACGGCACCAACAACGGCCCGTCCACCGCGGGCGCGCTCGGGCCGATGCAGTTCCTGCCGTCCACCTGGGCGGTCTGGGGCATCGACGGGTTCGGCCAGACCGGCTCGCCGGACATCATGAACCCCTATGACGCCGTGCCGTCGGCGGCCCGGATGCTGTGCTCCGACGGGGCCGCCTCGGGCGGTGCCGCCCTGTCATCGGCGGTCTTCGACTACAACCACGCCACCTGGTACGTGAACGAGGTGCTCGGGCTCGCCGCCGAGTACGCCCAGGACTACCCCTCCTGAGCTGACGCCCCGACATGCCGCGCTACGACGCCTTCCTGCTCGTGTCCTTCGGCGGCCCGGAGGGGCCGGCCGACGTGATCCCGTTCCTCGAGAACGTCACCCGCGGGCGGGGGGTGCCGCGAGAGCGCCTGGACGAGGTGGCCGAGCACTACTACCGGTTCGGCGGGGTCAGCCCGATCAACCAGCAGTGCCGCGACCTGCTCGCCGCGATCGAGAAGGAGTTCGCGGCCAGCGGCACCGACCTGCCCCTGTACTGGGGCAACCGGAACTGGGACCCGCTGCTGGCCGACACGGTGGCGGCCATGGCCGCCGACGGCCGGCGGCACGCGATCGCGTTCGCGACCTCCGCCTACAGCTCTTACTCGGGTTGCCGGCAGTACCTGGAGAACATCGAGCAGGCCCGGGCGCGGGTCGGCGAGCGGGCCCCCCGGATCGACAAGCTGCGGCCGTACTTCAACCACCCCGGGTTCATCGACCCCGTGGCCGATGCGGTGCGGGCGGCCAGCGAGAGCCTGGGACGGAGCGTGCGGGATGGCTATGACCTCGTCTTCACCGCGCACAGCATCCCGGAGGCCATGGCCGCGGCCAGCGGGCCCGCCGGGGGCGACTACCCCCGCCAGCTCGCCGAGGCGTCGCGGCTGGTCGCCGAGCGGACCGGGTTCGGCGGGTCGTGGCGGCTGGCGTACCAGAGCCGCAGCGGCCCGCCGTCGGTGCCCTGGCTGGGCCCGGACGTCAACGACTGCCTCACCGAGCTGGCCGGGTCCGGCTCGGCCGGGGTCGTGCTGGCCCCGGTCGGGTTCATCTCGGATCACCTCGAGGTCGTCTACGACCTGGACGTGGAGGCCGCGCAGCACGCCCGGCGGCTCGGCCTGCCGATGGCCCGGGCGGCGACCCCCGGTACCGATCCCCGCTTCGTCGCCATGATCACCGAGCTGGTGGCCGAGCGGCAGGACGGGCGGCCGCCGCAGGCGCTCGGCGATCTCGGGCCCGCCCTCGGCACCTGCGGCCCGGGCTGCTGCGGTACCGGCCGGCCCGCCGCGGGGCGGCGGAGTGAGCCCGCCCGACACGGCTGACCTGCTCGAACTGGCCTGCCAGACCGCGGTGGCGGCGGGCCGGCTGCTGCTGGGCCGCGGCGGTCACCCGGAGGTCGTGGCCACCAAGTCGAGCCCGACCGACGTGGTGACCGAGGCCGACCGCGCCGCCGAGGAGATGATCAGGGACCTGATCGGCGCGGCGCGCGGCGGCGACCGGATCCTCGGCGAGGAGGGCGGCGAGACCGGCACGGCGGACGAGGCCGCCCGGGACGGCGGCGGGGGCGGCGGCGGGGGCGGCGGGGTGCGCTGGATCGTGGACCCGCTGGACGGCACCGTCAACTACCTGTACGGCCTGGCCGACTGGGCGGTGAGCATCGCCGCGGAGGTGGACGGCACGGTCGTGGCCGGGGCGGTATTCGTGCCGCGGCGCGACGAGCTGTTCAGCGCCAGGCTCGGCGGCGGCGCCTGGCGGAGCTCGGGCGCCCTGGACCCGCGCGGCGAGGACACCGGCCCGCCCGCGAGGCTGGTCAGCAATACCGGCGTGCCGCTGGCCCAGGCGCTGGTGGCGACGGGCTTCGGCTACGAGGCCAGGCGCCGGGTGGTCCAGGGCGAGGTGCTGCGAACCGTGCTGCCCCGGGTACGCGACATCCGGCGCGGCGGGTCGGCCGCCGTGGACCTGTGCTCGGTGGCGTCGGGCACCGTGGACGCCTATTACGAGCGGGGCGTCAACCTCTGGGACATCGCGGCGGGCGGCCTGATCGCCGCCGAGGCGGGCGCGCGGGTCACCGGGCTGCACGGCCGGCCGCCGAGCTCGTCGATGACGATGGCGGCGGCGCCGCCGCTGCTCGGGGCCCTGCACGACCTGCTGGCCAGCACCGACCCGGAGCGGGACGCCCGATAAGAGCCAACGGGTCGGCCAGTCCGGCAGATTCGGGTCTAGCGCGGGCCGGCCTCAGCCCGACTTGGCCAGCGTGCCGGTGGCGGCGGGCGCTCCCTTGCCCTTGAAGCTGAACCGCAGGCCGCTGCCGGCGGCGGCCGGGCTCAGCGTGACCACGCCCTTCTGGCACGGGCCCTGGACGATCCCCTGGTTCAGGGTGAGCGTGCCGAACGCGTCGGACACCAGGTCGAGATCGTCCCGGCAGGAAAACGGGCCAGAGTAGCGGACGGTCCCGCCGGTGGCGCCCGCGTCCAGGCTGACCTGGACGTTGACGCTGAACGGGCCGGACGGGCTGTTCTGGCTGACCAGGCCGGCCCAGGTTCCGGCCAGGTCCGGCGGGACCGTCACCGCGGGCGTCGGCGACGGCGCGGGCGAGGTGGGGCGCGGGGACGGCGTCGCGGCCGCTGACGGCGACCTCCCGGCGGCCGGCGCCTGGCCGCCGGTCTGGCTCTGCGCGAAGACGATGGCCACGGCGATGGCCAGGATGCAGACGGCCACCCCGGCCGCCCACCAGATCGCCACGGCCCGGCCGCCCCGGCGCCGCCGCGGCGGCTCGGGGCTCTCGCCGTCCGGGGCCGCCGGCGGCGGCCGCACCGCGGCTTGCCGGGCGCGCCGCGAGCCCTCGCCGAGCACCCCGGCGGGCGGATCGTCGTCGTCGAGCAGCTCGATCACCGCGGCCCGGGCCGTCGGCTGCTTGGCCGGGTCCGCCGAGGTGCACTGGATCACGAGGCCGCGCAGCGGCTCGGCCAGCAGGTTCAGGTCGTCGGGATCGTAGGGGTCGGCGGGGGCCCCGGCCGCCGCGTACAGCACGGTGTGCGCCCAGGCGCGCATGTCGGCGGCCGGGGTGGCGGCGCCGTAGGGCGGGGTGATCCCGAACTCGACCACCTTCGGGCCGTCCGCGCCCAGCACGACGTACTCGGGCCCGAAGTCGCCGTGCACCAGCCCGGCCTGGTGGATGGCGGCCAGGCCGGTCGCGGTTCCGATCGCCAGCGCCTCCAGGTCGGCGCCCTCCCACGGGCCCTCGTCGGCCACGAACTCCAGCAGGGTGGGCCCGGCGACGTATTCGCTGACCAGGAACGCGCGGCCGGCCTCGAACCCGGCGCCCAGGATCCGGGCCGCGCAGAACGGCGCCACCCGCGACGCCGCGGTAGCCTCGGCGGTGAACCGGTCCCGCGCCGCCCCGTCCCTGGCCCAGTCACTTTCCAGCAGCCTGATCGTGACCTCGGTGCCCTCGGTGGCCTGGGCCAGGTAAATCGGACCGTCGGCGGGCGTCCCCGCGATACGCCCGGTCAGCCGGTAACGGCCCAGGCGTCCTGGGTCGCCGGCATGCAGCGGCGTCACGTGGGGCATAACTTGTCTCCGCAGGGGTCATGCAGGCGGATGTCGTGCGTTCCGCACCATACGCACCTTGTGCCTGCTAGTAGCGCTGTTTACGAGACTGATCACGCAAGTGACCTGAGGGAGATTTTAGGGGGAATGCCGGGTGTCATGCGATGCTGAGCGCCGGTCCGGCTCCGACACGAACCGCCGAGGTTGCGTTGTACGTGTGCCAGGGGCCGGGACGTGGCAGAATTCCCCGCCGGATTCGGGCACAACCGAGGCTTCCCGAGCGTTACACCCGCGCGATAGGTGAGAAAGATGGAGGGGTAAGGGCCCACATGGCAACCGACTATGACAGCCCGAGGAAGACCGACGACGAGCTGACCGAGGACAGCCTGCAGGAGCTTCAGGCCCGCAGGCAGGACAGGTCGGCGACGGCCATCGACATCGACCCTGACGATGTCGCGGAGTCGCTGGAGCTGCCCGGGGCGGACTTGTCGAACGAGGAGCTCTCGTTCCACGTGGTCCCGCGCCGGGCCGACGAGTTCACGTGCTCGAGCTGCTTCCTCGTGCACCACAGGAGCCAGCTCGCGGAGACCCGCGATGGCCGGCTTGTCTGCCGGGAGTGCGCGGCCTAGGCCGGTATCGCGGCTGCGATGCCCGGACCGGCCAGGCCGCGTCACGCGCACGGCAGCGCCGTGCGTCGTGACCAGCGTGCCCGGACCCGGCTCGCCGGCGCTCAGCTCGTGTGTGCCTCGTATGTGCTCAGCCGGCCTGCGCCCAGATCGCGCGCTCGTCGCCGCGCGGGTCGGCCTGGAGCCCGCTCCCAGGTTCGTTGAAGATCATCACAGGGTAGTTGCCGTCAAAGGCCTGCCAGCCGGGATCACCGTCGCGGGCAAAGGCGATCCAGGCGGCGTGCATCCGCTCGGCTAGCGCGGCCGGCGGTTCCGGCCCCAGGGCCAGCTCGGCCCCCTCCGCCGCCAGGTTGTCGAAGACAAAGGGAATCTCCAGCGAGTGGCATGCGCCCAGCCCGCTGACCGGGCTCGGCCAGGCGAACTCGTACAGGTACGTCGGCGCCGCCGCGCCCGCCCGTGCCGCCTGACCTGCCTGACCTGCCCTGACCTGCCTGACCTGCGTAGGCCTGGCGGGCCTCGGCCACCGACAGCCCCGGCAGCCGGAAGAACCGGTCGGTGAGCACCGCGGACATCACGTCGCCGGGGGAGGCGCCCGGCCGGTTGGCCCGGTAGAGGCCGGCCACCGCCGGGCTGATCCCCAGGGCGCCGAGGAGGGCGGTCAGGATCTCGTCGGTCACCATCGCGGCCATGCCGGTCGGCACCAGGAACAGCCGGTACTCCTCGGTCGTGGTGCCGGACAGCAGCGGCACCCCGGATCCGGCGCCCGCCGCGATCGCGGCCAGCGGGTGAGCCGGCATCAGGTCGCCGTCCACCACCGGGATGAACGCCATCGAGCTGGCCACGATGCTCGCGCCGAACCGCGCCGGGTCGGGCTGGGCCACCATCGCGTCGCGCACCGCGATCTGCGCCTTGATCAGCTCGGGCAGGCCGAGCCCGGCCAGGCTGGCGGCCGTGGCCTCGCAGCCGGCGGCCAGCCCGAGTTCCTTGGTCACCATGGCCGCGTCCGCCGGGTCGGCCGCGGCCTGGACCGAGCCGCTCTGCGAGATCGCCCTGGCGAACAGGCCCCGGGCGCGCGGCAGCGACAGCAGCGTGGTCACGCTCATCGCGCCCGCGGACTCGCCGAAGATGGTGACGTTGCCCGGGTCCCCGCCGAACGCCGCGATGTTGTCGCGCACCCACTCCAGCGCCGCGATCTGGTCCAGCAGCCCGCGGTTGGCCGGGACGTCGGGCAGCAGCGCGAACCCGTCGACGCCCAGCCGGTAGTTGATGCCGACCAGCACCACGCCGTCCCGCGCGAACGCGTGCCCGTCATACAGGGGGAGGGCCGAGTTCCCGTTGCTGAACGCGCCGCCGTGGATCCACACCATGACCGGCAGGCCCGCGCCGCCCGCCCGGCCCGGGTCGGGCGTCCACACGTTCAGGTTCAGCCAGTCGTCGCCGGGGATGCTCGGCTCCGGCAGCAGCTGGTCGAACGGGGCCGCGTAGTCAGGCTTGGGCGGGGTCGGGCCCAGCCGGTCCGCGTCGCGGATCCCGTCCCAGGCCGGGGGCGGGGCCGGCGGCCGGAACCGCAGCGGCCCGGTCGGGCTGGCCGCGTAGGGGATGCCGAGGAAGCTGGCCACGCCGTCGCGGACCTGGCCGCGGACGGTGCCGTACCGGGTGGTAACCGTGGGTCCCATGAGCGCACTCTGCCACGCGGGCGGGCCCGGGCGCTAGACCGGCCCCGGGCCGGCAGGCCGTCCGTGCGACCTGGTACGGGGTCACTCGGCCCGCAGCACGTCGGCGGGGCGGGCGCGGGCGGCTGACTCGCCGGGCACCGCGGCAGCGGCGACGGCCAGCACCAGCGCGGCGGCCACCAGGACCGCGAGCGAGAGCAGCGGGATATCTACCACGAGCAGGATGCCGATCTGGCCGGTGAAGATCCGCCAGGCCAGCCGGCCGCACGCGATCCCGGCCGGGATACCGATGACCAGGGCTACGCCGGTGAGGACCACGGCCTGCCAGGTCACGGTGGCCCGCACCTGGCCGCTTCCTTGAGGGCTGTGCCGCCGGCGTTAAAGTGCCTCGGGGCGAGAACAGGGGAGATGCGGATGGGCGAGCAGGCGGACGTGGTCTTCACCGGCGGGGCCGTCTACACGGCCGATCCGGCCCGGCGCACGGTGGTGCGGGCCGGGGACGGGCTGCCCGCCAGCGCGGTCGCCGTGCGCGGGGACCGGATCGTGGCGGTCGGCGACACCGCGGACATCGAGGACCTGGCCGGCCCGCGGACCGAGGTGGTGGACCTGCGCGGGCGGGCGCTGCTGCCCGGGTTCCAGGACGCCCACGTCCACCCGGCCTGGGCGGGCGCGACCATGGCCGGCTGCAACCTGATCGGCAGCGCCACCCTGGACGAGGCACTGGCCAGGATCGGCGCCTACGCGGACGGCCGCCGCGACCAGGAGTGGATCGCGGGCAGCGGCTGGCGGATGGAGTGGTTCGAGCACGGAACACCCGGCCGCGAGCTCCTGGACCAGGTCACCGGCGGCCGCCCGGCCTATCTCACCAACCGCGACGGCCACGGCGCCTGGGTCAGTTCCCGGGCGCTGGAGCTCGCGGGCATCGACGCGCGCACCCCCGACCCGCCCGACGGCCGGATCGAGCGCGGCGCCGACGGCTCGCCCCAGGGCACCCTGCACGAGGGGGCCGCCACCCTGGTCGGCCGGCACGTGCCCCCGATCTCGCTCGGCGACCGGGTCGCCGGGCTGATGGCGGCCCAGCGGCACCTGCACGCCCGCGGCATCACCGCCTGGCAGGACGCGATCATCGGCGACTACCTCGGCTCGGGCGACCCGCTGCCGGTCTACCTCGCCGCCGCCCGGGCCGGAACGCTCACAGCCCGGGTCGAGGGCGCCCTGTGGTGGGACCGCAGCCGCGGGGCCGAGCAGTTGCCCGAGATCCTGGCCCGCCGCGAGCAGGGCCAGGCGGGCCGGTTCCGCGCCAACACCGTCAAGATCATGCAGGACGGGGTCGCGGAGAGCTTCACCGCCGGGATGATCGAGCCCTACCTGGACTTCTGCGGCGGCCAGACCGGCAACCGGGGCCTGTCCCACGTCGAGGCGGCGCAGTTGCGGGAGTACGTGACCCGGCTGGACGCCGCGGGCTTCCAGGTCCACCTGCACGCGATCGGCGACCGCGCGGTGCGCGAGGCGCTGGATGCGATCGAGGCCGCGCGGCAGGCCAACGGCGCCGGCGACCACCGGCACCACATCGCGCACCTGCAGGTGATGCACCCCGACGACGTCCCGAGGTTCGCCGCGCTGGGCGTCACCGCCAACGTGCAGGCGCTCTGGGCGGCGCACGACCCGCAGATGGACGAGCTCACGATCCCGTTCATCGGACCGGAGCGGGCCGCCCGCCAGTATCTTTTCGGTGACTTGCTACGCTCCGGCGCTCGTCTGGCGGCCGGCAGCGACTGGGCGGTGAGCAGCGCCAACCCGCTGCGCGCGATCCACGTCGCGGTGAACCGGAGGCTGCCGGGCCCGGCCGCGGAGCCGCTGCTGCCCGCGCAGAGCCTCAGCCTGGGCGAGGCGCTGGCCGCCTACACGGCCGGGTCGGCCTACGTGAACCACCTCGACGAGACCGGCGCGATCGAGCCGGGCCTGCTGGCGGATCTGGTTGTGCTGGACCGCGACCCGTTCGACGGGCCGCCCGACGAGATCGCCAGCACCTCGGTCGCCCTCACCTACGTGGGCGGCGAGCAGGTCTACGCCGCGTCCCGCTAGCCTGGGCCCGAAGGTGGCACCCAGGCTGGAGGGCCGCATGGAATCAGTCCCGCTCGGCACCGGAGGACCGCAGGTATCCCGGGTCGGCCTGGGCCTGATGGGCATGTCCGGCATCTACGGGCCGGCCGACGAGGCCGAGAGCATCGCGACCATTCACGCCGCGCTGGACGCCGGGATCACCCTGCTCGACACCGGCGACTTCTACGGCATGGGCCACAACGAGATGCTGCTGCGCGAGGCCCTGCGCGGCGCGGACCGCGGCCGCGTGTTCATCCAGGTCAAGTTCGGCGGCCAGCGCGACCCGCGGGGCGCGTTCGTCGGGCACGACGCCAGCCCGGCCATGGTCAAGTCCTCGCTGGCCTACTCGCTGCAGCGGCTCGGCACCGACTACATCGACCTGTACCAGCCTGCCCGGCTGGACCCGCGGGTCCCGATCGAGGACACGGTCGGCGCGATCGCCGAGATGATCGACGCGGGTTTCGTCCGGTACCTCGGCCTGTCCGAGATGGGCCCGGCCACGATCCGCCGCGCCCAGGCGGTGCACCCGGTCACCGCGCTGCAGATCGAGTACTCGCTGATGAGCCGCGGGATCGAGGACGGCATCCTGCCGGCCGTCCGCGAGCTGGGCATCGGCGTGACCGCGTACGGGGTGCTGTCGCGCGGCCTGCTGTCGGCCGCGAGCGCCCGCGAGATCAGGCCGGACGACCCGCGGGTCCGGTTCCCCCGGTTCCGGGCCGAGAACCTCAGCCGCAACCTCGACCTGGTCGCCGCGCTGGAGAAGATCGCGCAGTCCCGCGGCGTCAGCACCGCCCAGCTGGCCATCGCCTGGGTGCTGTCCCGCGGCACCGACATCGTCCCGCTGATCGGCACCAAGCGCCGGGACCGCCTGGCCGAGGCCCTAGGCGCCCTCGACCTGCGGCTGGACCCCGGCGAGCTGGCCGCCCTGGAGGCGGCCGTACCCCGCGGCCAGGTGGCGGGTGACCGTTACGAGCCCACCCAGATGGCGGCGCTGGACAGCGAGAAGCCCTAGTGGCCGGGACGTGACGCCCGGTGCTTGATCAGGATCTCGGACCGGCGATCAAGCCGAGCGGGACGGGTGCCGCGTACTCGATCTCCAGGGCCTGCTGCCCGTCGTAACGGGTCGTGCCCACATGCGCGGGCACGGTAGATGGGCGGCTGGCCGCGGAGGATGGCGATCATATCCTTCACGACGCTGGCACCACCATCCTCCCCCAGGTAGGCCGTCCGGAGCGGGACTTCGGGACTGGCACCGGGACCCAGGCCACCGAACCCCAGGATGTCCAGCGGATGATGTGCGTCCGCCAGAGGCAAGAAAACGATCAGCAGCTGGGAGTCGACCCGGCCGACGACCATCTCCCTTCGGGCTTCGGGCGCAACGGCAAATCCCGTAGTATGCCGCTAGCTGGCTGCCGACCTCCTTCCGCTCCTGCAGGTCCTGCAGCAGTTGCGCTTTGTAGGCGGCACCTCCCTGCTGGGCCGATTACCCGGATATCGATGCGCGCGTTCCCGGTGCCGAAGCTCGCGATCACGGCCGGGGCGTAGACGGAGTCGAGGCGGTTGCCGAACAGGTGCCGGATCGTGGCGTGTAGAGACAATGACCTGGGAGTCCAGCACGATTATTGTGCTGCGAGTTCATCACGAGCAGGTCGCCAACTGGAACCCCGTATGCCTCGAGCGCGTGGCACATCGTTATGTCACAGCCCACCACGTCATTCCGGCTGACCTGCTGGGCGACCCAGGCGGCGGCCCGGTTGCGGGCCGACGTCGGGCTGCCATCGGGCGCGGCAGGCGAGTGGTGCCCGGACAGCGCGATCGCCACCGGCCCGGCGGCCACGACGACCGCCGCCGCCGCGATCAGGGCCACCGTCCGGGGGCGCCGCCGGACCGGCACCCTGCGCTGGGTGATCCGTCGCGGGTACTCGAGCACGTCCGCCCGCGTCACGGCGGCAGGCTCATGGTCTGCCGACTCGGTGCTCGCCGACTTGCCGTTGCTGTCCGGCTTGGCGGCGTCGTCCTTTTTCGCATCGGCGGCCTGGTCCGGACGGACCGCATCGTCCTGCTTAGCCAGGTCGGGTACGACCGCCAACCTGGCCTGCGCCGCCCGCTCACGCTCGGCCTGTTCAGCGCGCTCTCGCTCCGCCTGCCTGGCCTTTTCCCGCTCGGCCCGCTCCGCGCGCTCGCGTTCGGTCCGTTCACGCAGTATGCGCGCACGCTCGGCCTGCTCGCGCTCGGCCCGCTCCCGCTCGGCCCGCGCAATGCGTTCCCGTTCAGCCCGCGTGGCCCGCTCGAGTTCGGCTTGGGCGGCTCGTTCCCGTTCGGCCTGCGCCGCCTGCTCGCGTTCGGCCTGCGCCGCCTGCTCGCGTTCGGCCTGGCCGCCTGCTCGCGTCGGCGCGGCCCGTTCGCGCTCGGCCTGTTCGCTGGCGGCTCGTTCCCGTTCGGCCTGGGCAGCCTGTTCCCGCTCGTCTCGTGCCGCTCGCTCGCGTTCGGCCTGTTCGCGTGCCGCTCGCTCGCGTTCGGCCAGGGCGGCACGCTCCCGTTCGGCCTGCGCCGCCTGCTCGCGCTCAACCTGCGCCGCCTGCTCCCGTTCGGCCTGCGCCGCGCGTTCTCGCTGGACCTGAGCGACCCGCGCGGCCAGTTCGGCTTCCCTAGCACGTTCGCGCTCGGCTTGCTGGGTCTGTTCCGCCTGGGCGGCGCGCTCACGCTCGGCCTGGGCGGCACGCTCCCGCTTCGCGGCCCGGCGATCCCGCCTCGGGGCATGGTCCCGCCGTGCTGGGCCCACGGCCTGATCTCGCCGGGCGGGTTCAGCAGCGCGGTCTGTCTTCGGGGCGCCGTTCGCCGGCGTGGTCGTCGGGCTGGCTTCGGCCGGACTCGCGATGGCCCCGGACGCCGTCAGACGCGGCATTTCATCGGTATCGAACTCCGCGTCCTCTTCCGGCCAGCGCCCGCGGAACGCGCTTGGCAGCTTCGTCAGCCGCACCCCGTTGGGTTGCTTCGGCTCGCCCCCGGTTCTGGACGTCCGCCGGTGTGAGTGCGCGGGCGCATCAGAGGAAGCCTGCTTCCGTTTGGTTGCTTCTTCCTCTTGCTGTTCCTGCAGTGCCTGCGCGTGCGCAGCCGCGACCACAGCCTGCATGCGCTGCAGCAATTCCTCTGGCAGCTCCGGCCGAGCCGAGGCAGCCGGACCAGGCCTCGTCGCCCCCGGCACGCGCCGGGTCAGCGGAGGTTTGCTGCTCTCATCTCCCATGCGGCCTTCCCCCCGGGGCACGCGAAACAGGACAACGCGATCCCCGGAAGACAGCGCAGCACACCACGCCGCGCCATTCAAGTGGAATGACCCGTTGTCACTAAATAGTTACGTAATGCACTTGCAAATTCGGACACTAGGGTAGCTTGCGCCAGTCTGTCTAGTCATCCTCACTTCGGACAGCCACGTCAGGTCCTGCTGTCCGGCTCCGCGAAGGGCCCATCCGCCGGCCGCGTCCCCACCGAGCCGCTCCCATCCGCTGACGCGCACCGGGCGAGTCCATCTGGCCACATCTGCTACGCCAACCCCTCTGCGTCTTCGTCGCCCCAATGGGAAACACGGGGTCGGTCGAGCTCATATTTCCTGGCAGGCGGCGGTCCGATGCGTTGGATGCAGAGGATTCAGCAAACGTCCTTCCTTGACCATGATCCGCCAGTACCTTCTCGTATGGGGGTATTCCTGTCCGGGGGGATATCGCCACGGCGTGTTATGCCACCGGTACGGAAGGTGGGCTGCTGGGGGGGAGCCGAGGCGCTCCTGGCATGCCCCTGAGCGCAGGCAGGTGCGGCCTATGGAGTACGGCACGACGACCCGCCAGGTCGACGGAGGGTTCGGACTCCGCGCTGGATACGGCCCCAGCGGCACCGAACGTAGGTGCGCGGCACGAGGGGCCAGTGCTCTGGCGGTATCTGCCCAGCTGGTGGCCGCTGGCCGTGGTGCTCGCGGTTCAGACGGCACTTTCGCTCCGGCTTGTCTGGGCCGACACAGCGTTCGAGGACGAGGCCACCTATCTGTGGGCCGGGCACCTGGAGTGGGCGCACTGGCTGCACAACACGCCGATCCCGGCGTTCTCGGCTTACTTCTCCGGGGCTCCGTTCATCTACCCGCCGCTCGGCGCGGCCGCGGACAGCATCGGCGGCCTGGCCGCGGCCCGGATCCTGTCCCTGCTGTTCATGCTGGGCGCGACCGCGCTGCTGTGGGGTGCCACCCGCAGGCTGTACGGGCGGCAGGCGGCGTTCTTTTCCGCCGCGCTCTTCGCCATCCTTGGCCCGACGCTGCATCTGGGGGCATTCGCCACCTACGACGCGATGTCCGTGTTCCTGATCGCGCTCGCGGCTTGGTGCGTGTTCAGCGCCGGTGATCGCGGAGACGCGGGGGGCCGGATGGTCGCGGCGGGCGCCGCACTGGCGCTGGCTAATGTTGCGGCCTACGCGACCATCCTGTTCGACCCGATCGTGGTCCTGCTGGTGCTGCTCACCGCGTTCCCGAAGCCCGGCGGCAGGATCGCCGGGCGGCGGATCATCCTGCTCGTTGGTGTGCTGCTCACGCTGCTGCTCGGGGGTTTGCTGGTCGGCGGGAGTTCAACCATCGGAGGGTTCAGGCGTACGACGCTGGCGCGGGTTCCAGGCGCCGCCTCCCCGCTCACGGTGCTACAGGATTCCTGGTACTGGACCGGCCTCATCGTGGTACTGGCCATTTGCGCCATCGTCATCAGCTGGGTAAACCGCAAAGGGCGCGCTCAGACCTGGCTGCTAACGCTCCTGACCGTCGCGGCTATCCTGGGCCCGCTCGAGCAGGCCAACCTGCGCACCGCGACCTCGCTGAACAAGCACGTGGGCCTCGGTGCCTGGTTCGCCGCCATCGCCGCCGGCTATGCGGTGGACTGGTTTGTGACCTCCGTGCCCGCTGGGCGGAACCGGGTTCTCACCTGCGGAGCCTGCGTGCTCGCCCTGGCTTTTCCGGTCTCGCTCGGGGCTAGCCAGTCGGAGGCTTTCTCCACTAGCTGGGCCAATTCCACCAGCTTCATCGCGATCCTGCGGCCCATGGTCGGTCAGACCGACGGGCGGCTGCTGGTCGAGGACCCCACGATCGCGGAGTACTACCTGCACGTCGGAAGCCAGTGGACACGATGGTCAAGCACCAGGAACATTATCTTGCCATCGGGCCTGAGCACCGGCGGCCCCAGCCCGGGCGCGGGCGTTGTCGGCGGAGGCAACCCAGGTACCTTCGCCATGTACATCCGAGAGGGATACTTCTCCGTCATCGCGCTGAACTTCGCGGACACGACAACTCTCGACCACATCCTTAACGACGACATCAATCGCAATCCCCACTATCAAGTTGTCCAGATCGTGCCCTACGGCATCGAGATTCCCCCCATCGGCCAGGGCACATACAAGATCTGGAAATACGAGCAACGCACGTGAGCACGGTCATCACCGCCGTAGACAGACGGCCCGGGCCCTCCAGCCTGGTACTTCCGGAACCACCGGATGACGACGAGAAATATTCCTACATCCAGCGCAACCTGCCCTACCTGACAACCACGCTGATCATCGGCGCGACATGCCTCATCGTCAGCCAGCTCAGGTTCGAGCTGCAGGACCTGGTGCTGTTGCCGTTCCTGGTCTTCACCGTCACGTATGTCATCTACCAGGCGATCAGCCTGCCGGTGAACTTCGCGGGCCGCGGCTTCGACCTGGCCGCTCATCAGGGACGGGTCCGGGCATGGCGGCCCCGCGCCTACCCCAGCGTGGATATTCTCATGCCGATCTGCGGCGAGCCGATCGAATTGCTCCGCAACACCTGGACGGCCGTCACTGCCCTCATCGCGGACTACCCCGGCACCGCCCAGGCCTACGTCCTTGACGACGGGCCGTCCGAGGAGGCCCGCTCGATGTCCGAGTCCTGCGGCTTCGAGTACATCCGCCGCCCCGACCTGGCTCACTTCAAGAAGGCCGGCAACCTGCGATACGCGTTCGCGCGCACCAGTTCCGAATACCTGGTCATCCTGGACGCGGACTTCGCGCCGCGAAGCGACTTCCTCGCCGAGACGCTTCCGTACATGGACGATCCCAGGATGGCGATCGTGCAGACACCCCAGTTCTTCCGGAGCAGCCCGGCCCAGACCTGGATTGAGCAGGGCGCCGGGCCGATCCAGGAGGTGTTCTACCGGACGGTCCAGGTGGCCCGCGACCGGTTCGACGCGGCCATCTGCTGCGGGACCTCCGCGGTCTACCGCCGGACCGCGCTAGAGCCGCAGGGAGGCCCGACGCTCATCCCCTACGCCGAGGACGTGCACACGGGCCTTGATGTGCGCCGGGCCGGCTGGTCCATGGCCTACCTGCCGGTCCTGCTCTCGACCGGCATCTGCCCCGACAACCTCGACGCCTTCGTCCGTCAGCAATACCGCTGGTGCTCCGGGAACGTAGGCATCGTGTTCTCCCGGCGGCTGTGGTCGATCCCGATGAGCATCCCGGCCCGGCTGGCCTACATCTCCGGCTTCTTCTACTACGCCTACACGGCCTTGCTGACCTTCTTCGGCCCGACCATCCCCATCGTCATGCTGGCCTTTCTTCCCGGGCAGATCCGGCTCCGGAACTTCATCATCCTCGTTCCGGCCATGTTCACTGGCTTCGTTCTGTATCCCATGTGGCATCGCTCCCGCTACGGGCCGTGGATCTGGCCGCTAGGAATAGCCCGAGGCTGGGCGCATGTCTTCGCCATCTGGGATGGTGCCCGACGTAAGTCGATGGGCTGGCATCCGACCCGGACCCCCGGCAGTTCGCTGCGGCGTTTCCGGATCGGGGTGACGTGGTGGAGCGGCGGCGCGGCCCTGCTCTGGGTGACGCTGGCGATCTGGCGGACAGCGACCTTGGATTCTTTGCGCTTTGCCGTGCTGCTGCTCTTCGGATTGGTCAACCTAGCTGTCGTGAGCCGCGTCATCTTTCCGGGGGGGAAGACGGCATGAGACCACGCATAGTTATGCTCCTGGCGTTCGTGATCGCCGCTGTCGCGGTCGGCTTCACCGGGGCTCGTTTCACCTACCTGCCCTCCACGCCACCCGCCGTGCATGCATCTCTCCCCACGGCCCCCACGTCCTACCTCGGCGTCTTCGAGGACGATTCTCCGCCTTCCTATGCCCCGATCGCGGAGTTCGAGTCGGCTGCAGGCAAGGAGCCCAACCTCATCGGTTACTACAGCGGCTGGGCCGAGCCATTCCCCACCTCCTTCGCCGCCAGTATGCACAGCCACGGCGTCATTCCGTTCGTGCAGATCGATCCCACCTACGCCTCGGTCTCGGGGATTGCCGACGGCGCCTATGACGGGTACCTGCGCCAGTACGGCGACGCCGTGGCGGACTTCGGTCATCCGGTGGTCATCGGCTTCGGTCATGAGATGAACGCCAAGTGGTACTCGTGGGGTTACGGCACTGTACAGCCGTCGACGTTCGTCGCGGCATGGAGGCACATCGTCACGGTGTTCCGCAGTGAGGGTGCGGACAACGTCACATGGCTGTGGACGCTTCAGGCGGATGAACCTGGCACGGGCCCGATCTCCGCCTGGTGGCCAGGCGCGGCGTATGTCACCTGGGTCGGCATCGACGGCTACTACAGCAAGCCGACCGATAGCTTCGGTCGCGTTTTCGCCACGACCATCAACCAGGTGCGGGAGATCACCGACAAGCCGATCCTGCTCTCGGAGACCGCGGTGGGGCGCAGCGCCGATCAGCTCGCCGACATCCTCGACCTGTTCAGGGGGATGGCCCAGTACCGGACGCTCGGGCTGGTCTGGTTCGACAAGGACCAGAGTGGTCTGACCACCCCCCCGGGCACACCGCACGAGGACTGGCGCATCGAGGACAACTCGCTGGCCGAGCGAGCGTTCCGTCTAGGTGTATCGGGACTTCGCCTCGTAGTCGACCGGTCCTCATTGACCGAGATGGCAAGCCAAGAGGGCGTCAACCACGATCTTGAACTCTTTGTAGCATAGATGATCACATAACGTAGCAAAAGGTGTACATCGCCATGAATTCGCCAATCGCCCTCCCTCCGGCGGAACCGGACTGTAGGTTTTTATGAGCGGTATTCCTATCCGGGGGGGTATCGCCACGGCACGTGATGCGGCCCGTACCTTGCTTGGGCTGCGTGGGGGAAAGCCGAGGCACCCTGGTGCGTGCCTGATCTGCGGGCAGGTGCGACCTATGAATCAGGCGCAGCGACAACGCCACGGTCGGCGGTGCGGTCATCAGCGCTGACCGCTGGACATGGCGGTGCGACAGGGCTGCGAGCCGCCCCTGTGAGCGCTGCCCACGATCCGGTGCCGACGGATCGCCGACCCTGTCGGTGGCGGCTGCCACCTCCGATCCTGAAGCGAAGCCCGAGTGCGCGCTTGATTTGCTCACATCTCTCCTCCCGTCCCTGCCGACAGGACCGATGCTCATCGGCGACGTGCACCTACCGGGCACTGCGCCGCTGCCCGGCGCCGAGACTTCCGGGACGACATGATTCGTCATCCGGCGGCCATGGTAAGTTGACGTGTGGCAGCCGTCCGCACGACCGGCCAGCGGCGTCATGCTCCGCGTCACGGTGGCCGCTTGCTGTCGTGCTGGCCGTGCAGGCGGCCTTGTCACTTGCGGCTCGTGTGGTCCAACACAGCGTTCCAGGACGAGGGCCTGTACCTGCGGGCCGGGCATCTCGAATGGGCGCGGTGGCTGCACGGAGCGCCGATCCCGGACTTCCCCTCGTACTTCTCCGGGGCACCGGTCATCTACCCGCCCATCGGCGCCCTCGCGGACAGCGTCGGGCGGCCTGGTCGGCGCGCGCATCCTGTCGTTGTGCTTCATGCTCGGCGTCACCAGCCTGCTGTGGGCCACGGCCCGGCGCCTGTACGGGCAGCGGGCGGCGCTCCTGGCCGCGGCTCTGTTCGCCACCCTCGCCGGTACCCAGTTCCTGGGTGCCTTCGCGACCTATGACGCGATGGCCTTGTTCCTGCTTGCCCTCGCCGCATGGCTGGGCGTCCGGTCTGCCGACTGCCGGTCCTGGCACCGGATCGCTCTTCTCGTCGCCGCCGGCGTCGCTCTGGCTGCGGCGGACGCCGTGAAGTATGCGACCGCGCTGTTCACGCCGGTGGTGGTGGTCGTCGTGGCCATAGCGGTGTGGCGGCGGCGCGGTCGCGGGGCGGGGCTGGCGGCGGGCCTCACGGTCTTGCTCTCGTGGCTCGTGCTGGTCTCCGGGGCGATCGTCGCTGGCGGCCGGGAGTACTGGCTAGGGATCACGACGAGCACACTTGAGCGACCGCAGTCCGATGTCGCAGTGACGACCGTTCTCCAGCGCGCGTACGATGTGGACCAGCCTGATCTTGGTTCTCGCTGTGCTCGGCGCAGTGCTAGCCAGCCGCAGCGAGGCGCGCGGTAAACTCCTGCCTGCCGTGCTGGCCTGCGCCGTCTTGCTTGCTCCGGCGGCACAGGCCAGGCTGCACACGACAGTCAGCCTGCAGAAGCACGTGGTCTTCGGCGCCTGGTTCGCCGCGATCGCGGCCGGCTACGCGATGGCCCGGCTGAGCCGGGTCGATCCTGGCCGTGGATGGGCTGCGGTCATGGCGCTGCCGATAGCCGCCTCGACGCTGTTCGGCTCCATGGGCCAGGCGGCCTCCCTCTATCACGTTTGGCCGAATTCGGCAGAGGCTGTGAGCGTGCTCCGCTCCGCGGTCCGTGCCCATCCGGGCAATTACCTGGCGGAGGACTACGACGTCGAAGCGTATTACCTGCGCACAGTGGTGCCCTGGCAGCGATGGTCAGACACGTACTATTTCAGCTACCACGGGGCACCGGCGGGGGCGGCCTCCTACGACGCGGCCATCACCAGCCACTACTTCTCCCTCGTGATCCTCGACTTCGGCGACACGGCTGCTGCCGACCAGCAGATCGCTGCGGATATACGTCGCGCCGGTGGCTACTACGTCCTGGCTCGCGCTGGCCGCTTCACTATCTGGGCATCTCGGGAGCCGGCGCTGAGCTGGGTCATCCGTGAGGAGCCGATCCCGTGACTGAGACCGCAGTCCTCGACGAGTCTCAAGGTCATATACCTGCCGGGACCACCCGACGACCAGGAGAAGTACGCATATTTCGGCAAGCCGCGCCGGTGGGTATTCGCCTGGTTGCTAATCGCATCCATCGGTGTTCTCTACGGCTACATCCGCGTCGCGGAGCGCGCCTGGATTGTCTCGCCGGTCATGTGGCTTCTCCTGATGGTCATGGTGCCGCCGGTCGTGGTCAACTTCTGGCTGAGGATCGGGCGCCCGAGGCTGACCCTAAGCGAGCATCAGGCCATTGTGGCCAGCTATCGGGAACATGGCGAGACGGTTGATGTGTTCCTGCCCAGCTGCGGCGAGCCGCTGCCGGTGCTCGACAACACCTTCAGGTACGTCAGCAGAATGGACTGGGGCGGTCGGAAGACCGTCTATGCGCTCGACGATTCTGTCAGGGACGAGGTACGTGATCTAGCCGAGCAGTACAACTTCCGCTACGTCGTGCGCCCCAACCCGGGTAAGATGAAGAAGGCGGGAAACCTGACTCACGCTCTCGCGGTCAGCTCTGGAGACTTCATCGCGGTCATTGACGCGGATTTCGCTGTGCGCCGGGAGTTTCTCTACGAGACCATGCCCTACTTTGCCGACCCCAAGGTTGGCATAGTACAGACCGCGCAATTCTTCGACGTCAGGAATGGGTCATTTTCCTATATTCAGCGCTATGCCGGGGTGCTGCAGGAGATCTTCTTCCGCTTCATCCAGCCGGCCCGAGACCGCTACAAGGCTGCGATATGCGCGGGAACCAACCTTGTCTATCGCCGCGCGGCCGTTGAGGCTGCCGGTGGCTTCGCCCAGGTGCCGATCGGCGAGGACGTACACTCAGGGGTGAAGCTGTGGTGGGCCGGATACGAGACCCGCTATCTGCCACTCTGCTTGGCTAAGGGCGTGGCGCCCAACCGACTTCCCGTCCCTGGCGAATCAGCAAGCCCGCTGGTGCCGCTCCTCGATGATGCTGATGGTCGAAAAGCACTTCCAGGAGGCGCCGTTCACGTGGAAACAGCGCGCGGCCTTCTGGGCGGCTTTTCTCTATTACATGTCATCGGCCGCGCTTGCTGCTCACCGGGCCGTTCCCGACGCTGACGATGGTCTGGTTTTACCCGCAGCGGGTCTACCCGCATAACTACCTGCCGATCCTGCCCGCGCTCGCCGCCACCCTGTTCGCTTTCCCGCTGCTGAGCCGAGGGCTGGCGGCCCACGATCTGGCGGGTTTGCATGATCAACTCGTGTTGCCACGTCTACGCGATCTGGTACGCAATACGGGACCGTGTCGCGGAGTGGGTGCCGACAGGCGCGTCGCCCGACGGGGGACAGGTTCCCGTGGTAGTCAACCGGATCCTTTGCACGTGGATCGTGGTCGTACAGGTGTCGCTCTGGGCAGGCCTGGCCCTACGGGTCCACCAGTACGGCTGGCATCAGTACTGGGCAACAGAGGTTCTGGGCGGCGTGCAGCTCTACATGATGGCGCCCTTGATAACTCCCAGCAAGGGCGTCTGGAGACGCGTTCAGCCGAAGGAGGTAGGAGCATGACACGCGCCGTGATGGTGCTCGCCTGGCGCCGCCACCGCGTTCGGATATGCAGAGGGGGCCGATCGATGACTCATCATGGCAGGAGAAGGCAAGGTCGACCCAGGCGGCGGCTTCTCAAGACATGCGCGGCAGTAATCGCTGTCGCGGCTATCGCTGCGGGTGTCATCCTTTACAACAGGTCTGCCGACCCCACTGGGCCGCTGCCGGTCAACCTTCCGGCTGCGATTCAGGGTCTTACCTTGGGGTTTTCGCGGACGGTGTTCCAGCCTCTTACGACGGAGTAGCGGCGTTTACCAGAGACGATCGGGGCAAAGCCAGATGTGGTAATGTACTACAGCGGCTGGTTCGTTCCCTTTCCGACCAGATTCGCCACTACAGTCGGCCAATGATGGCGCCGTGCCGCTCGTGCAGATGGACCCTGATAAAGTAAGTGTTGCTGGCATAGCTTCCGGTCATTATGACGGTTACCTAAGCGCTTATGCCGAAGCTGTCCGTGCTTACCGTCATCCGGTGATTCTCGAGCTTTGGCCACGAGATGAACGGCGAACTGGTATTCCTGGGGATACCGGAAGACGTCTCCTGCGGTATTCGTGGCCGCCTGGCGGCACATCGTCACAACTGTTCCGTGCACTAGGGGCGAAGAACGTGACCTGGCTGTGGACGGTGAATATCATCAACGACGCTCATGGCGGAGACATTCCGCGGCCAGGTCAGTGGTGGCCAGGGAACTCCTACGTGAACTGGGTTGGGATCGATGGGTACTACCTAAAGCCATCATGGTCGTTCGCTCCTTTGTTCGGCCCGACCATCGAAGCCGTCCGCGCGCTGACCGGCGACCCGATACTCATTGCCGAGACGGGAGCGGTGCCTGCCGCAGGCCAGCCCGCGAAGATCACCAATTTGTTCGCCGGAATCCGCCAGTACGGCCTGCTCGGGTTCGTATGGTTTAACTCCACGAACTCTCAGGGTGCCAGAATTTCGTCGATCGACAGTTCCGCGGCTATCGCCGCGTTCCACAAGGGCGCCAGTACATATACAAGGCCTGGGCCATGAACCGATCCATATGGCCGCCTCGTCTGCTAGCAGCGCGAGAGGTACCCCCGTTTGGGGAGGTACCACGGTTGGGGAGGTAGTACGGTTTCCGCTGACACTGAGCGAACGGGGACGGCACCGCGAAGCCCTGCCGCAGAGATCCCGCAGGGTCGTGCGTCGTCGGCTGAGGCTGGCTTTGGTGCTCGCTGCTGGCGGCGTAGCGGTGGCCACCATCCTTGCTTTCGCGGTACAAGAGATCGGCATCGGCGGTCCGGCACAGGCCGTACCATCGGCACCCTCTGCCCCGCGGGCTACACCGCGAACACGGTAGACGCGGGGCGACAGCCTCCCACCGACTCCCGATTCCTACATCGGGCTGTATGCCGATGGGGTCCCTGAATCATATGTCAGGAGTGACAGCATTTGCGTCTGCCACCGGGGTAAAGCCGAACATGGTCCTCTACTACAGCGGATGGATGGAGCCTTTCAGAACAAGTTTTGCCGACGGCTGCTGCGCGCAACGGAGCGGTGCCGCTCGTGCAAATAGATCCCACGGGCATCAGCATCGCTGCGATCGCATCCGGACACTACGACAGCTACCTGAGCTCGTACGCTGAGGCCGTCCGCGCCTACCGCCATCCGGTTATCCTCAGCTTCGGCCACGAGATGAACGGTTACTGGTACTCCTGGGGTTACCTGCACACCCCGCCGGCGGCGTTCGTGGCTGCCTGGCGGCACATTGTCACGCTCTTTCGCGCGCTCGGGGAGCACGGAACGTGACCTGGATGTGGACGATCAACACCATCCATAAGCGAGGCGAAGTTCCCTCCCCAGGCCCCTGGTGGCCCGGCGCCTCGTATGTGACCTGGGTGGGGATTGACGGTTACTATTACAATTCGGCGTCGACGTTCGCGCTCCTTTTCGGGCCGACGATCGCAGCCGTGCGGGCAATGACCCACGACCCGATACTCATCGCCGAGACGTCCGTAGCGCCAGCCGCAGGCCAGTCGGCGAAGGTCACCGACCTGTTTGCTGGCATTCACCTCTATGGGCTACTTGGGTTCGTCTGGTTCAAC
Source organism: uncultured Actinomycetota bacterium (assembly GCA_963749145.1). Taxonomy (GTDB): domain Bacteria; phylum Actinomycetota; class Actinomycetes; order Streptosporangiales; family Streptosporangiaceae; genus JASHPR01. The sequence continues at coordinate 1,076,627 of CAVVLN010000002.1, forward strand.
TCGGTCCATGTCAGGGACTGGCGGCTCCGCGGCTCCGCGGCGAATGTAGCGTTCCGCAAGGGCGCCGAGACCTTTCATCTCATCCAACAATGAGCGTCTGGCCAGCTGCTTAGCACCGCGAATTAGTCGTCAAGTAACATTCGTTTGAATAGCTGCGAATAGACATTGGCCGTGTCTGCCCATGAACTAGCTCCGTGGAAGCGCTGTCCGGCGAGCTTGGCTGCCTGTTGGATGCCATTCGTCAAGGACGAAGGATTACCTGAGCTCGACCAGCACTGCGCCATCATAATGAGCTGTGGCCTCGACTAAGGCCGCCAACGTTCGTAACTACCACAGGCAAGCCCTTCGCCATGGCGATTTGAAGCGGGCCAAGAGGACGAGGAACGATGATAGGGCAGGACCAAGAATACGGCTCCGGAAAAATAACCGGCCGCCTCAGCATCGGTAACATACCCATTGACAAAGGTGATCTTGTCCCGGTTCGCAGAAGCCGCTATACGTTGCCTAGGCAGATCCCAGTTGTCCAGGACTCGCCGACAACTGTGAGCCAGAAACTGTTTGACGAAGGTCAAGAAGATCGAATGCTGCCACTAGGTCCTCGACACCCTTGAACGATCGGATGACTCCGAAGTAAAGAATATTGATTGCTTCTGTCGGAGCGACCCTGAGGGGCGGTCGTGCAGGGAGGTCGTAGTCCCGGCATGTGACACCAGCGCGACGCTCCCATCCATACCGTAGCGACTCTTTAATGAGGTTTTGGTCGAACCTAGAGTGGACGAGCTGAGCGGACAAGAGCATTAGCAATGACCGCCCAAGGATATTCATGTACCGCTCGACGAATGGCAACTTAGCTTCGCCAACGTCCTGCGCTTCATGGAACTCGATGATCACTTTAGCACCAAGCATTCGAGTGCGATAGCCAGAACAGGACGTGTGCAACACGCACCAGTCCACCACTGCAGGATCAGGATCTCGGGCCGCTCGTTCCAATGAACCTCAAAGGCGGACCAGAGACCATCCCCAATACCAGTCGATCCCATCAAATCGGCGAATGTCTCGCGGCAGGCGGAGGTCGGTCAGGGCCTTCCCCGACGCGAGTTCGTCCCGGATATAGGCGAGCTGGTACAAGATTCCGGATCAGCACTGCGGAGGTTCGATGACCCGACTGCGCCAGCGCTTGGATCAGCGAGAAGGTGTAGTAGGTGATACCCGAAAGGTACCGGGTCCCTGGACCCACCACGCAGATGCGCTTGGGCTCAGTCACTGATCGCGCCTCCATCGCTCCGCGGGTGGCCCGAAAATCGATCCGGGGGCCAGCCCTAACCATAGTCGAACCAGATGTCGGGTAACCCACAGTTAGAGTCTTTTATTTCTCGCTTGACAAGTGATCTTCAGACGCGTCACCGTGACCCACGGATGTTTCGCCCTTCCTTAGCCTTGTGGTGACAGCCACAAGGCTAAGGACGTGACCGACCAGCGCAGGCTACAGATCTATCCCGGTAGTACTGGGTAGCGTCGGATATGATCTGTGTCACATTGAATCCAATGAGCGCACATGCCGACCGACATCCGCCGCATCCTCGGCGGGCTGGGAACAGCGCGACCTGTTTGTACAGGCGACATCATCGTTGATCTCCGCTCGGGGGGCGACTGATGGCTCATCGGCTGGGCTTCGAGGCGTCCAACGGGACAAGCAGGCCGCTATGGGCTGGAGCTCGGTGGAGCCCCGCAGAGGGCCTGTGCTGGGACTTACCCGGTATGCCAGCGACCGGGCAGTCAGCGACCTGCCACACTCCAGCAGCAGAAGACCGACGGCAAGGTAGCCGTCGCTGGTTACTGTACGTCGCTCCAATGCCTTAACCTCTGATTGGACGTGCCCGCGCATGAAAGTATGAGGAATCCACGGTCCATGACTCCGACGGCTTATACCATAAAAGCTGCACCTTAAATCGCGGGTCAGCAGCTGGACGCTTCCCGTGGCAACGAAAAAGGTTGAAGTCCGTGCAGATGACTCAGGACCGGATCGCCGCTGTAAGCGGGTACTCGCCGACCCGCCGCGGGTGCACCCGTGTGAGAACGGAGCATGGGCACGGATCCCGCGTGCTACGAGTACATGGCTACACTCGTTAGGCCCGAGGGCCGCACGTTGGAGACGGGTCTTGGCGTATCGACGGTGCTTTTCGCGCTGTGGGATGCCAGCACACATGTGTGGTGTACAGCAAGTCGGAGGTAACTGCCTGTCGCAGTACTTGGACTCCCGCCAGATCTCTACCGATAGCATCACCTTCCACGTCGGCCCCTCAGAGCTAGTGCTCCCGAACCTGAAGCTGCGAGACCTGGATCTAGTGTTCATCGACGGGTGCCAGGCTTTCCGCTGCCAACGATTGACTGGTTCTATGCAGCATCGATGCTACGTGCTGGCGGCGCGGCTGTCCTGATGACGCCCAGTTGCTGCACGTAGGTTGGGGTTGTTCGAGTTCTGCAACCGTATTCCGCGGCGGACGAGGACCAGACAACGGCCGAAGTGGGTGGCCGATGAGCGCGCGGAGAGCGGCACCTTGGGCGAAAGAACGGGTAGATCAGCCGTTCCTTGGTATTCCTATAATTAATCGCTACAAGGATCTGGTGCCAGCCTTTGCTCGACCATTCGTCAGGACAGCCGGGCGACGACTCCGGTTGCTATAGCTCCGGCACCCGTCCGGGTGTTGCGCGATGTTCCCGGGGAACCGAGAGCGTCCATACAAGTGTGGAATCGTCGCTTCAGGCTAAGCCGTAGGGCAATCGATTTCATCTCGATGGAGTGGACAGTCCGGCCATGAACAGTTCTACACGTCCGCCCAGAGAATCCAGCACGATGCCCTAGGTTGCTGCCGGACTGACGATGAAACTGAGTCTGCGGACCGCTGCGGATGGTAGCGGTCGGCACGAGCAGTCTGGTCTAAGCAGTCGAATTGGCGGATTTCCTTGATGAGGCGCCGGAAGGTGTGTAATCTGGCACACTTGGAGTGGTGCATCGTTTCCTATGATAGTGCTTGGGATGTAGGCCCTCCAGTTGAAATGCAGCTGGGGATCGAACAAATTAACTACGTTTTCCGGCATCTAATCCGGGCGTGGGATGGCGCAGTCTTGATCCTCTTGCGAGCGACAGCAGCATCGTGATCGCCGCCTCCTGCCGATGCTGTCCGCTCATCGGATTAGTCTCCGTGGCTATCGTCTCGATACGAGGTTGAGAGTTCCGACAGGGGTCGTTGATTTATTGCCTATCTCAGCCGCAGCCAGGTCAGGATCCGGTTGGCGAGCGGTCGTAGTAGGGGTTGCCGCTGGTGGCGGTCACTGTGTCAGCCTGCCGGTGCCTACCGCGGCCCATGGCCGCGCGGATACTGCAGGGGCAGTTACCAGTCCCTCGATGAGGTACACGCCCAGAAGCGCGAACGACAGTCCTTTCAGCCCGCCGTACACCCCCCCGCGGCCGAGGCGGTCACCTCCATGACCGCAGCTGCCGTCATGACCGCAGCCGCGCGTGGAATCTGGCCGGCCGCCCGGCACACCGCGATGTATGTCATCTTTGGGATGTAAGGCAGGTAGCCGATGACGAGCAGGATCAGGGGCAATGTGGCTGCGCGGGCGTAGCCAGGGCCGAACATGCTCAGTGCCAGGTGAGCGCCTATGCCGAGAACGGCCATGCCGGGGAGCCCGATCAGGAGAGACATCCGCAAGGTGAATCGCAGTTTCCGGGCGATAACCTGAGGGTCGGCTGCTGCTACCGCAAAGAGCACTGTTGACAGGTGCTGCGGCACGATCTTCAGGAAACCGGTCAGCGTCCAGGCGGTGTAGAAGGCGGCGTTGGCCGAAGGCGAGACGACGACTGTGACGAGTACGGGGATCAAACTCAGCGGTATGCTGAGGGCCAGGTTGAGCCAATTGTGGGCCAGTGCAGTCCTGCCAAGACGGCGAAGGACTCGCCAGTCCGGCCGGGGTAGCACAGGCATACCGGAGAATCGGAGCCTGATCGCCAGCAGCGCCATCGACACTGCTATACCCGCCGTCCAGGACGCGGTGATACCAAGGCCGAACTGATCGTGCACGACAATGGCGGTAGCTGGTAGAGCCAGCAGCTTGACGGCTGCGAATATTGTGTTGCGCGTCAGCTGCAGGCCCCCGCGCATGAGGCCGATCGTGGCCTGGTCAAGGACGAGGCTCACCCCGGTCAGTATCACACCAATAATGAACAACGCGGCCTGGCTGGGGGTACCGGTTACGTGGTCGAAGCGCCCGCTGATGTGGGGGGCCAGGATGGCGAACCCAAGCCCGAGCACGAGTGACCCAAAGCCGCAGGCGAGCAGCGCCGCCGAGATCAGACCGGCGCGAGCGCTGCGGCGGGGGAGTTCGCCGATGAGCAAGGTGCCCATGCCGAGCATGCCGATCGTGCCCAGCAGCGTCATAGCCGATATGGTCGCTGCGCCGTACCCGACGGCCTGCTGGTTGAAGAGCCGAGCGGCGGCCGCCCAGAACGCAAACCCCAGACGCCGACGTCACGCCGGTCGTGGCGGCGAGGGTGCTCGCGTTGCTCAGGAGATCGTGGTGACGCCGCCATGTGGTCTGGGCGGCTGCCCACGGCGACCGCTGTGGCGTGGATGTGTGCGGCCGCGCTCCTGCCTCGCCTGCGTCCGGGCCGACCCGCGCGTCAGTCATAAGCGGTCCCTGTTAGCGCCGATGAGCGACGTACCGATAGGCGGTGGAGAGATCGGGCAGCCGGTAAAGTCTGGCGGTGATGCTGTAGTCCTCGCTGAATTGGGTCGTCTGTTGCCAGGACTGGCCGTTGGGAATGTCGAGATTCCAAATGTCTGCGGGATCCGTTTGTTGTGCAAAAGCACAAGCTTGTATCGTATCGTCCTGCCCTCATGGTTGGCGACGCCAAGATTCGCCGTCGGCGGCATTCTGATCGCGGTGAACAAGCCACAGCTGAGTGAAACCTGGATAGTGCTGCCTCGCGGCGCCGAAGCTCGGCCAGCCAGAGCGCGCACACCGCGATTACAGCGGCCGCGCCGAACGCTATGACATGCCGCATGGGCAAGTCCCGATCTTCCCGCTTCTTCTCAAGGAGCGGCGCATCGCCCCGCCGCAAGAGTCTGCGCAAGCAACAGCAGCCAAGTCGCTGGCCAACGTAATTCCGGCGAGCAGGCCAAGCCAGGCGGCTCGATGCAGCGGCACCCGGGCGAGATAGAGCAGCAGCCCTCCGAGGATCGGTACACAGAGCGCGAGCCCAGGCGACACTACGACTGTTCCAAGCCAGAAACATGCGAGCCGAACAGCAACTGACACAGCAGATAGCCGGGTGCGGCGAACAGCGCCATCCCAAACACGGTCATTATCGCAACTGGGGCGTTGACCGCGGCCGCGATGCAGCGAGGACCGCCACCGCCGCGGTGATCCCAAGATCTACCTGGCTCTGTGCCATATTATGGTCCTGGTAGCTCGTAAATGACGATGTTCCCCGAGTCGTAGATTCGATCGAAACCGGTCTACATGTTGAACTTCTCGAGGTTGGCTATTGGCAGCGGATGCTTGTACTTGCCGGCATTTGGATCGATTGGAAAGTACTGGCCAGAGACGGGTACCGATTTGCTCAGCCGCAGGTCGACCCAGACATAGCGCAGTGACTGGCCCTGAGCTTGGGCCTGAAGGTGTCTGCCGGCGTATACGTGGTGAGTCATATAGGTACGCGACATCATGAAGCGGATTCTGATCGCCGTAGCTGCCAAGCACGGGATAGCTGCCGAAGTCGGTCGCAAACTGGTTGCCTGGCCCGAGCGTCGCCAGGGTCCACCCAGCCGCAGCGATCTCCTCGGGCCCCACCGACCGTTCGAACGCCGGCGACCTGGTGCGGCCCAGGCAGCCGTTCCCAGTACGGCGGCCAGCCGTTGACCAGCCCATCGGAAAGCAGCAAAGTACAACCCCCAGCACTGCGGCGCTAATGACGCGAGCTTGCCAGCGCAGAGCTGCGCCGGCAAGGTGGCCCACCGCCAGAGGCAGCGATGTAGGCCACCGGTATAAAGACGAACGTCGCTGCCCGCCCGGCCAACTGACTGCCGTCTGCGACCGTGAACCGGATAGCGACGATCAGGTACCAGCTCACCGACATGATCGCCATGGCCATGGTCCATGGCTGGTGGCGATATCGTCGCCAGACCTGCCACCAGCCAACGGGCAGCAGAGCCGACACGATCAGGACGGCCGCGACGCCGAGCATCCGATTGCCCAAAGGGGCGGCCGAAGTCGGCGGGGCGGTTATGGCCTGCGAGAAGGCTCGAAAGACCTGAAGCGTCCCGTCGGCGAACGGCTGTAGATAGGGCCACGTCTCTGGAGCGGCGAACAACTAGCCATCCGACGGCCGCTAGGGCCGACAACATAGCCAGGACGGCCGCCCAGGCGGCGGTCCGCCAGTTACGGGTGATCAGGGCCGCCAGAGTAAGGACAACCAGCGTTGCCACGAGCACGTAGCTCGTGACGTGATGAGTTACTACCGTCGCGAAGATCGTAGAGCACCGCCAGGGTCAGCCAGCCGGCGCACTGCCCGTTGTTTGTTGCCGGGCCAACCGCCAGGCGGCCAGCAAAGTGAGCGCGAGGAAGGGCAGACGCAAGGGTCTGATAGATGAACATCGAGTCGAAAGATGCGAAGTGCGAATTGCTCGCATAGCAGAGCACGGCGACGCCAGCGAGACGGTACGAACCACTAATCTCGCGGAAGAGCACATACAGCAGGCAGACAAACAGCAGATGAGCGACTCCGGCGACGATGAGTCCGGACGTGAATACCGAGAGCCCAGTGACGGAGACAAGAGCCGAGGTGAGTTCCTCGAGGCCCGGATAGTGCGGGCTGATCGGTAGCAGGTAGTTGACCGTGAAGAGCTTGCCGGTCTGCAGGATGTCCGACGCGCTGCGCCAGTGCTCAAGCTCGTCGACATAGGTGAATGCCGCAGGACTGTAGCAGACATTAACTAGGTATTCGGCGACCGTAAGAATCGTTACTAGAGCCACGGTCTCGCCGGCCGTCAAGGTGCGTCGGTTGAGTAGTCGGTGCACCGTGGGTAGTAGGATGAGAGCTTGTCCGAGCCAATATGCGCGATCCGCCCACACTGAAGTGACGTGGCCGAGGCGCCCAGCCGTGTACGCGACAGCCACAACCAGGACGCCTGTAGCGGCGCTTACGGCCACAGCGCTCACCGGCAGAGGTGAACGGGCCGCGTGTCGTCCACGCTTGGCGGCAGGTGCTCGCAGCCTGCCGAGCGAAGTGTCGGCGGCCATCAGTCGGAACGATCCTTCAGCACGTCCCCAGCCAGAGCGCGTATCGCAGGGCACTGCGCCCGTCGGGCGACGCACTTCGCCGCCGCCTATCGGCCGCTTGGAGTCGGTCCGGCACCAAACGGTCGATCATGTCACCGACGCTGCGACCGTCGCCGGGAAGCGATCTTGGCAACATGAGCATATCGTCGCCGAGTGGCGTGATGAGATCGGCGACTGCATACGTGGAGCGGAACCCGGCGACGGCAAATCCGGCAGCATCCCCACACTTCCAGCAGCCGGACGGGTGCATCACGGGGTTGTAACGCGACAGGTGGCAGCCGAGAACTTCATTGCGGATAGCCGCTCGGCCAGACGGGCCAGTTGAAGATTGACCTACCTGTGGGCCCACACTCCGACATCCTCGCCGGTAAAGCCTGTAGCGCTCGCGGCGACAGCGCTCCACGGCCCCCCCCAACTGCCACCTCCAGCCAGCGCATGCTAACACCTAACATAGCTTGCGATGAGGTACAGCACTGCCCAAACCCATGTCTTGAGGATGAACCGTCGCATCTTGTGGATCTAGGAAAACAGGCTCTGCTCCGAATTCCGTGAAGAATCACAGGGCGGGCGCCTACAGTCGTCCTGAAGATCACGATTTGGCTGGTGCGCGGCGGCGGGTCGCCGCTGAGATGCAACGAGGCCACGGTCGGACGCGGGGCCGGCCGAGAACTTTCGCGCCCGAGAGCCTCGTTGCCGCCTCAGTCGGCCGTGCCGCCTGCGCGGCTCCTGCCAGGCCGCCGCCCTTGAAGCGCGGGCCATGTGCCGAGGGCAACGTTACCCGAATCAAGATGATCAAGAGGCAGACGTACGGCCGCGCCAGCTTCGTGCCACTGCGCAAGCGCGTCATCTTTCACCCGGGGGTAACACCATCTCCGAATCCGCAGCAGAGCCGGAAACATGATCGAACATCAACATCAAACCTTGCTGTGTGTCCATGGTCATGAAAAGTGACCATGCTACAGAGGTTGAAAGGCTGAGGTCTACGGCGGTTCGGGGTCGAGGGCCAGCCCGGTTTGGGCGAGGAACCCGCTGATGAGGCGCGGGCCGGTACTGGATGCTCTTGAGCCGGCTTTTGACGATCGCGGCGAGCTGGTCCACGTTGGTGGCGGCGAGGTTGCCCAGGCCGTTCTTCAGGTTCGCCCAGGCGCCTTCAATCGGTTGTTCATAGTGCGGGGATCGTTGGCGGTTCGGGCGTGGTCGCGCCGGTTATCGGCAGGGAGGGGCTGCTTCGGCTGGTCGAGTGGGCCGGGCGGCTGGGGGGCCGCGGGTGCGGGGAAGGCGGGGCGTCGTGGCCGGCGCGGGAATCCTCGGTAGATGGCGGCGGTGACGAGGGTCTCGGAGAGGGCAGTGTGGGCGTCGTTTCCGGAGGCGAGCCGGGACGAGGTTCTGAGGTTGCTGAGCATGCTCCTGGAGCGGCTGGCGGTCGCGGCCGGGCCGGGCGAGGGGGCCGGGGGTGAGCACGGTGCTGGTGTGTGAGCGCGGCGATGGCAAGATTCAGGGCTGGCATCGTGACCGCCTGGCGGTCGTCTACGTGCGGCAGTCTTCGCGCCAGCAGGTTGCTGACCATGGCGAGTCGACGCGGTTGCAGTACGGGCTGGCGGAGCGGGCGGTCGCGCTGGGCTGGCCTGCCTCGCGGGTGATGGTGATCGATGAGGACCTGGGGCGGTCGGCGGCGAACGCGGCCGAGCGGCCGGGGTTCGCGCGGCTGGTCGCGGAGATCACGATGGGGCATGTGGGGTTGGTGCTGGGGCTGGAGATGTCGCGGCTGGCCCGGGCGGGCCGGGACTGGCATCAGCTGCTCGAGCTGTGCTCGCTGGCCGGGGCGCTGCTGGCCGACGCGGACGGGGTCTACGATCCGAACTGGTACAACGACCGCCTGCTGCTGGGGTTATCTGCCCCCGCCTGACCCCCGTCTTCAACGTCGCGGAACGGTCCGGCGCGCCTCCCGGAACGGTCGCTGACGACTGGTTATCTTCCCGTCACAGACAGCATCTGCAAGGGGGACGGATGAGCGTCTGCGTGCAAGCCGATCCAGCTGCCGGGCGGGGACCGGACCTGGACGGTGCTGGGGACTGACCACCGGCACGTGGGACCGGTGGAGGAGTTCCTGGAGCATCACCGGGTCACCGGCTCATCACCGCACACGGTGCGCGCTTATGCCAAGGCGCTGCAGCTGTGGTGGCGGTACCTGGAGCTGGACGGCCGTGACTGGACCCAGGCCGACGTGCCCGCGCTGGCCGGGTTCGTCACCTGGCTGCGGGAGGGCACCCCGCCGGGCGTGGCGCTGCTGGATCCGGCAGCCGCGGCGCGCGCCGCGGCTGGCGGAGGCGACGCTGGCCACACGGCTGGCAGCGGTGGTCAGTTTCTACCGTTACCACCATGACACGCACGGGGTCGCCCCGGCGCTGGCCAGAGCGTGGTCGGGGCCGCCGCGGCGCGGCCGTTACCGGGCGTTCCTCGCTCACCTGGACGGCCGGTCCCGCGCGAGCCGGCGCAGCCCGGTGCCGCTGCGTCCCAGGCGGCGGGAGGTCTGCCCGCTGCTGACCCCGGCGCAGGTCGCGGCGATCTTGTCGGCGTGCGCGGCGCGGGACCCGATCAGCGGCGCGTGGTCGGGGTCGCTGCGGGACCGCCTGCTGTTCGCCACCTTGGCGGAGACTGGCATGCGCCTGGGCGAGGTGCTATGCCTGACCCACGCTGACTGGCACCCGGGCTCGGGGGCACGCCGTTCATCGAGGTCGTCCCCCGAGACCATCCGCACGGGGTCCGGGTCAAGGGCGGGCGCGGCCGGCGCATCTATGTCTCCGATGAGCTGGAGCGCCTTTACGGCGACTACCTGTGGGACCTGGCCGAGCGGGCCGGGCAGGCCGGGCTCGAGGTCAGTGACGAGTGGTTCTGCTTCGTCAACCTCGATGGCGAGCCACGGTTCGCCCCGATGCGCCCCGAGCGCGTCTACCGGATGACGGACCGGCTGCGCCAGGCACTGCCCGGCCTGCCGGAGGGATGGTCGCCGCACTGGCTGCGCCACACCCACGCCTCGGCGTTGCTGCTGGCCGGGGTGCCGTTGCATGTGGTGTCACGGCGGCTCGGGCACGCCGACGTGCAGACCACGATGGACCTGTATGGCTGGGTGACCGAGGACGCCGAGCTGCGGGCGGTGGCGGGATGGCGGTCCTTCACCGAGGGCTGGCGGGTGACCGATGGCTAGCCGGCGGCTTTCCGCGTCGCGGGCCCGGCCGATGCCGCGCCAGCCCGGAGGTATTGTTCGCCGCCTTGCCGGCCGGCTTCCAGGCAGCGGCGGTCGAGTTCACGGCCGAGCCGTTCGCCCGGCTCACCTACGCCTACCCGGCCCGGCCGCCTGCCCGGCTGGATCTGGCTGTGCTGCCCGCGCCGATGCGCCAGGAGGTGGCGTACTGGCTGCACACGCTGGCGGTGGCCGGGGAGCGGGTGAACTCCTGGGCGCTGGCCGAGTGGGTGCGCGTCGCCGCGGCCGTGGCGGCCGGGCAGGGCGTGTCCTCGTTCACCGGGCTGAGCGTGGAGGAGTGGATAGCGGCGGCCCGCCGCCGCTACCACGACCGGCACCGCCGGCTGCCGCCGCCCAGCTACCTGCACAACCACCGGGCCACCATCGCCCGGCTGCACGCGGCGCTGACGCTGGCCTGCCAGGCGGCCAGCCATGGTGGCGCTCCCCGGTGTGGGACCCGCGCCACGACCGGCGGATCCCGGTCCGCGAGCACGAGCCGCTGGAGGGACAGCGGCTGAATTTCGCCCGGGTCAGCCCGGCGTGGCTGCGCGAGGCGATCCAGTGGTACTTCGCGGCCGGGCTGAGCACCGGGCTGCTGTCGTGGACCTCGCTGCCGGGCTACCTGAGCTACCTCGGCCGCCACTTCGCCGCGTTCCTGGCCGCCGAGGGCATCAACACCCCGGTCCTGGCCGCCGATCCCGAGGCCGGGATCCGCCCGGTGGCGCTGCGGCTGGCGGCCTGGCTCCGCCAGCAGCGCACCCGCGCCGGCCGCCCGCTCGCGCCGTCCACCATCGGCCTGATCCAGACCACGGTGTCCGGGTTTTACGCCTTCATGGCCGACCGGCGCGCCGAAGCGGCCCGGGAACTGGCCGAGCCGCGGTGGGCCGGGCTGACCGACGCCCACGCCCGCTGGTGGCGGCCCGGCGAGATCGCCGGTTCCGGTTACCGCGGCCCGGCCGAGGGCAACTACATCGACGCGGCCGCCCTGTCCCGCATCGCCGGGCACGTCGAGATCCTCGGGCTGCCCCGCGACCAGGCCAAGACCGTCGTGGTGAACGGGACGCCGCGCCAGGTCCGGGGGCTGGGCGACGAGCAGGCCATGCGGGCGTTCCTGCTCGCGATCGCGACCGGCCGGCGGATCAACGAGATCTTGATGATGGACTTCGCGCCGCTGTCGCCGGTCCCGGGCCTGGACACCAGCCAGGCCGCGCGAGACGGGCGGCCCGGCCGCACGGCTGCGCTACCAGCAGACCAAGATCGCCGGCGCGCCGCAGGCCATCCTGGTCGGCGCCGACGTGGTGGCCATCGTGACCGAGCAGCAGGACTTCGCCCGCGCCCTGGTGCGGGCCCGCGATCCGCGCCGCCCCCGACCCGCCGTATCTGTTCCTGGCCTGGCAGGCCAACACCGCCGGCGCAGCGCCACTACCGCGCGAATACCCTGAACGGGCTGCTCACCCAGCTCGCCGCCGCGCTGCAGGTCACCGACGCCACCGGGGCGGTGGTGGACTTCCAGCGCACCCACCGGATGCGCCACACCAAGGCCACCGACCTGCTGAACGCGGGCGTGCCGATCCACGTCGTGCAGCGCTATATGGGGCATGTCTCGCCGGAAATGACCATGCATTATGCCCAGACCCTCGCCGAGACCCACGAGGCCGAGTTCCTGCGGTTCGCCAAGCTCCGCCGCGACGGCCGGCCGCTGGAGATGGATCCCGCCGACGTCTACGAGCTGGTGCAGCTGGACCGCCACACCGACCGGATCTTGCCCAACGGGGTCTGCCTGCTGCCGCCGCCCAAGCGCTGCGACCGCGGGAACGCCTGCCTGACCTGCGATCATTTCGCCACCGACGCCCGCCACCTGGAAGAACTGCGCGCCCAGCTGGCCGCCACCGAGGAACTCATCCAGGCCCGTCAGGCCCAGCACCGCCAGCGCACCGGAACCGAGATGGGACCCGATCACATCTGGCTCGCCGAACGCGCCAGGGAACTGTCCTCACTGCGGGCGATCATCGCCGCGCTGGAAACCGGGCCGTGCGCCGGCGCGGTCCGCGGCGCGGGAGTACCGGCCCGGCCAGGCCAGCCGGTGCCCGTCACGATCGGCAAGAAGCCGGAGGATCACGGGCATGCCAGCTGAGCAAGACAGGATCGCCACGCTGCGCCAGGCCGCAGCCGCCAAACGCGAGGCCGCTGTCGCCCGCGCCGAAGACCGGGATCCGCGCGCTGACCAAGACCGGCCAGCCCGATCACCTTCCGCGCGGTCGCCGCGGCCGGCGGCGTGTCGGTGGATTTCCTCTACCGCCACCCCGGGTTGCGTGCCCGCATCGAACGGCTCCGCGGCCACAAGCCCGCACCCGCCGGACACCGCCCCCGGCGAACCCGGCAACCCGCGCCTCCAGCGTCGTCGCCACCCTGACCGCCAGGCTGACCGAGCTGCGCCGCGAACTCGCCGAAACCAAGGCCCAGCTCGCAGCCGCTCACGGCGAGCTGCTCGCGCTGCGCAGGCACCCCGGCAGCGCTGCCCCCGGCGACTGACCCGCCGCCCGCCGTCTTCGACGACGCCTCGTTAAAGACGCGTCATCAACGACGTGACCTGGCCATTCGCGCCTCAGAAGCTGATCAGGGTCAGATAACTGGGGCTGAAGGGCACGATGACCGAGGCCTTATGCCGACGTCGGCATAAGGCTTCTTATGCGGACCCGCCCGTTATGCCGACATGCGTCGGCGGATGACCGGCGGGGAGCGTCCCCGGCTGCGGATGTGCGGCATAATCACAGCGCTGTCGAGGAAGGCCAGGACGGCGTCGGGGGGCTGGTAGCGGCCTGGCGTGGTGTTTGGCGGCGCGGTCCGGGCGAGCGCCCGTTCCTTGAGCGCCAGGTCGGCATGGATGTAGACCTGCGTGGTCGCGACGTTCTCGTGGCCGAGCCAGAGCGCGATCACGGTGGTGTCGACGCCGGCGTGCAGCAGGCGCATGGCGGCGGTGTGGCGCAGGACGTGCGGGCGAGATCTTCTTCTCGGCGAGGGAGGCGCAGGTCGCGCGCGGCGGTGGCGGCGTGCTTGGCGACGCGTCGTTCCAGGGCGTCGCGGCTGAGCGCGGTGCCGCGGCGGGTGGGGAACAGCGGGTCGGCGGGCAGTCCGCGCGCGTTCGGCGAGCCAGGCATCGAGGACCGCGACGGTGGCGGTGGTCAGCGGGGTGATCCGCTGCTTGCGGCCCTTGCCCGAGGCAGCTGACGTGCGCGCCGGTGCCCAGGTGGACGTCGGCGATGGTCAGGCCGGTGAGCTCGGTGGCGCGCAGCCCGGTCTGGCACGGCCAGCATCAGCAGGGCGTGGTCGCGCCGCCCGGTCCAGGTGGCTGGGTCGGGGGCGGCGAGCAGCGCCGTGATCTCGTCCTCGGTGAGGTAGGTGACGAGCGGTGTGGTCGAAGCGCTTGGGCGGGATCGCCAGCACGCGCTGGATGACGGCGGCGTGCTCGGGATGGCGCAGCGCGGCGTAGCGGAACAGCGAGTGGATCGCGGCCAGCCGGGCGTTGCGGGTGCGGGCGCTGTTGCCGCGCTCGGTTTCCAGGTGGTCGAGGAACGCGCCGATCAGCGGCGCGTCCAGGTCGTCGATGTCCAGGCGGGAGGGCTGCGTGCCGGTCTGCTGCGCGGCGAAGGCGAGCAGCAGCCGGATCGTGTCGCGGTAGGCGGCGATGGTGTGGGGGCTGGCCTGGCGCTGCCGGACCAGCCGGTCGGTGAAGAACGCCTGCAGGGTGGGGGCGAGCGTGGTCATCGGCGGTCCTCCAGGTGCGCCTCCAGCCGCTCGGCCGGCCAGCGCCATCAGCTCCGGGGCGGCGGACAGGTACCAGTAGGTGTGCTGCGGGTCGGCGTGGCCGAGATAGGTGGACAGCCGCGGCAGCAGGCGCCTGGACGTCGGCGCCGTCGCGGTACCAGTCCAGCAGCGTGTTGACCGCGAAGGAATGGCGCAGGTCATGGACGCTGCGGCCGGCACGACGCCGAGCGCCGGGTCGAGCCCGGCCCGCTCGGCCAGCCGGGCGAAGGTCCAGGCTGACGTTGCGGTGCAGCAGCCGGGTCCCGGCGGTGGACAAGAACAGCGCCGGCGCTGCCGGCCGCGGGTGCAGGCGTGTCCGCCGGCGTCGGCGTAGCGGGCCAGGGCCTGCGGTCGCGCTGGGGTGCAGCGGCACCTGGCGGCGCTTGCCGAACTTGGCGTCGCGCACGATCAGCAGCGCCGCGCTCGGCGTCGAAGTCGCTCGCGGTCCAGGCCGATCGCCTCGCCGATCCGCATGCCGGTGACCGCCAGCAGGCCGATCAGGGTCTGGTAGGTCGCGGCCCGCAGCGGGTGCGCAGGCCCGCGCCGCGATCAGCGAGCGATCTCGGCTGGTCGGAGTACAGGTACGGGGTGGCCCGGCAGCGCGCCGGGCGGAACAGGCCCGCCGGGCGGGACCTCGGCAGCGGGGTCGAGGCTGTGCAGGTAGGCGGCGAAGCCGCGGACCACCGACAGCCGGATCGCCCGCCAGCGGACCGGGTGCCCCGGCGGGCAGGGTCGCCCAGGCCAGCGCGTGCTCGGTGGTGACCGTGTCCACGCCGTGGGCTTCGAGGTAGCCGACGAACTGCTCGAGCAGCTGCTCGGCGCTGGCCGAGCTTGAAGCCCAGCGCCCGGCGCAGGCTCAGGTAGTCGCCCAGCGCGCCACGCAGCGGTCGCTGCACCGCGTCATGCCGTCTCCCGGCCAGGGCCGGGCGAGCGGCGCAGCGCCGCGACGTCGACCTTCGCGTAGATCGCGGTGGTCAGCGGGCGGGCGTGCCGCAGCATCTGCCCGATCTCGGTCAGCGACGCCGCCGGCGCGCAGCATCGCGGTGGCCGCGGTGTGCCGCAGCCGGTGCGCGTCGATCAGGCCCAGGCCGGCCCGCCGCGCCGCGCGGCGCACGACCGTGGTGACCGCGTCGCAGGTCAGCGCCCGGTGCGGGGCCTGCGCGCGGACGAACACCTACCGGCCCTGCGGCGGCCGGCGGGCCGCCCGTCGTGCAGGTAGTCGACGATCGCCTCGCCGACATCGGCTGGCAGCGGCAGCCGGTCGTGCCGGCTTCCCTTGCCGCGGACCGTGATCTCGCCGCGCCGCCAGTCGATGTCATCCAGCCGCAGCGCGGCGACCTCGCCGGCGCGCAGCCCGAGCCGGGCCAGCAGGGTGAGGATCGCCGAAGTCCCGCCGCCCGGTCCGGTGTCCGCGGTCGCAGGAGGCCAGCAGCGCGGCCACCTGTCGCCGGCTCCAGCGCCTTGGGCAGGCCGGCCAGCGTCCAGCCCGGCCGGCGAGGGCACCGCGCCGCCAGCGGCTGGCCGATGAGGCCCTCCACGTGCAAGAAGCCGAGCAGCGACCGCAGCGCGGTCACCATCCGCTTGACCGACTGCGGCTGCTGCCGGGACTGGGTCACCACGAACGCGGCCACCTGACCCGCCGTCACATTCCCCAGGTCAAGGCCGCCCTCCGCAGTCGCCCGGCCCGCCAGGAACGGGCGCACCATCCGCGCGTTCAGATCAGCCGTCGTCTCGGTCAGCCCGCGCTCGACGAGCAGGTACTCCCGGTACCGGGCCAGCAGCCGTTCCTCCGCACTCGCCGCGGCTGCCGGCGCCTCAGAGGGAACCACCCCCAGCCGCCGCAGATATCCCAGCAGCGGCCGCAGCGCCCGGCCCGTGATGTGCCCGGCATACCCGGCCGCCCGGCGTTCGGCGAAGTACGCCTCCACCAGCGCCGGGGTCAGCCCCGATGCCTCCGCGCCTTCCCGCGCCAGCCAGCGGCTCAGATGCGCCATCAGCCCCACATGCGTCGCCGCCGTCAGCGGCGTATATCCGAGCCGCTCCAGCTCCACCCAGAAACCACCGGCATACGGCACCAGCGGCCCGTCCACCCGAGCCCACGACGGGCTCGTCCTAGCTATCATGATCTTCTCCTCTCCTCCGGGAATGGATGGAGAGGAGAAGCTACTGATGATCAAGGTGCAGGATTACGCCGATCTCAAAACCCCGCACACCGCTATCACGAACGGCTTCTGCTGCGACGTCGGCATAACGGGCGGGTCCGCATAAGAGGTTGAGCTGCATCTGATCAGGCAGCGGATGGCGTCGGGCCGGCTGGCCAAGGCCGGCCGCGGGGAGCTGGCGGTCCCGCTGCCGGCCGGGTATGTCCGCCGGCCCTCCGGCGAGGTCGCCCTGGATCCCGATGAGCAGGTCCAGGCGGTCGTCCGCCTGGTGTTCGGCCTGTTCGAGCAGCTGGGCACGGTGCATGCGGTGCTGCGGTTCCTGGTGGAGCACCAGGTGCAGATCGGGATGCGGGAGCGGTCCGGGCCGGGCAAGGGCGAGGTGGTCTGGCGGGCGCCGCACCAGCAGGGCCTGCTCAACATGCTGCGCAACCCGGCCTATGCCGGGATCTACGCCTACGGGCGCAGCCGCACCGACCCGTCCCGGCGGCTGCCCGGCCGTGAGCACTCCGGCCGGGTGCGCGCAGCTGGACGCCGGCCAGTGGCTGGTGCGCATCGACGGCGCGCTGCCGGCCTACATCAGCGTGGAGCAGTACGAGCGCAACCAGGCGCGGCTGGCCGCCAACCGGGCCCGCGCCGAGAGCCTGGGCGCGCCGCGCGAAGGCCCCGCGCTGCTGGGCGGGCTGGTGGTCTGCGGGATCTGCGGTCATCGCATGCAGGTGAGCTACGAGACCAGCGGTCAGGGGCTGACCGGGCGGTACTGCTGCCAGCGCCGTCATCACACCTATGGCGAGCCGCGCTGCCAGCAGATGGCCGCCCGGTTCCTCGACGAGCATGTGGTCGCCCAGGCTCCTGTCGGCGCTGGCCCCGGCCGCGCTGGAGCTGTCGCTCACCGCCGCGGCGCAGGTCGAGACCCGCCGGGCCGAGGTCGACCGGATCTGGCGGCAGCGGCTGGAACGCGCCGGACTTCGCCTGCGACCGGGCGCGGCGCCAGTATCAGCTGGCCGAGCCGGAGAACCGCCTGGTGGCCCGCCAGCTCGAGCGCGAGTGGGAAGCCGCGCTGGCCGAGCGGGCGCACCTGGGCGAGGAGTACGAGCGGTACCAGCGGCAGCGCCCGGCCCGGCTGTCGGCCGCCGAGCTGGCCGCGATCCGCGCCCTGGCCGGCGACATCCCGGCGCTGTGGGCCGCGCCGACGACCACCGTCGCCGACCGCAAGAGGCTGCTGCGCGCCGTCATCGAGTCCGTCCAGGTCACCGCCGACGGCGCCACCGAGCGCGTCCAGGCCACCGTGACCTGGGCCGGCGGCCACCAGACCCACGCCGACCTTACTCCGCCCGGTGGCCCGGATCGACCAGCTGTCGTACTACCCGGCGCTGACCGAGCGGATCAGGGCCCTGGCCGGTGAAGGCCTGGGAAACGCCGCGATCGCCGGCCAGCTCGCAGCCGAGGGCTTCCGCACTCCCCACCTGCACGAACGCTTCAACGCCGGCGAGATCCAGCACCTGATCCGCCTGCTGGGCCTGCGTCCCGGCCTGGACCACGACCACCGCACCGATCAGGGCAGCCTCGGGCCCGGCCAATGGTGGCTGGCCACCCTGGCCCGCGAGATCGGGATGCCAGCGGCGACCCTGTTCGGGTGGCTCAAACGCGGCTGGATCACCGGCCAGCAAGACACCCGGCCGCCCTACCGGTGGATCATCACCGCAGAGCCGGCCGAAGTCGAACGCCTCCGCGCGCTGCACCAGCTGCCGGCCGGCTACCACAACCGGCGCCGCTGGACCGACGACGGCATCCCGATCGACACCTCCAAGGACAAGGAGCCCGACAACTCATGCGAAGAGAAGACCTACGGAACTCGCACTGAGGCAACGACATCTCGACGGGGTTGAGGTCGGGGGCGTAGGCGGGCAGCCGTACCTCGGTCAGCCAGTCGGGGTGAGCCTCGATGAAGCGGCGCATCGCCGCGCTGACGTGGGTGTTCAGGTTATCCCAGATCAGGATGACGGGGCCTGCAATTGCTGGTGCGCGGCGGCGATCAGGCTGGCGTAGTCGGCTTCGGACATCGAGCGGCGCTCGCCCTTGCGCCCGCGGTGGATGCGGACCCGGTAGAACAGGCGGCCTCGTGCGCCGGGCTTGAGGCAGACCAGCCCCGCGACCGACACCCGGCCCGAGCCTTTGCCGGACACCCGGACCACCGGGGTGTGGCCGCGGCGGCGCCCAGGTGCGGGCCTTGGGCGGGCGCAGGTTCTGCCCGGCCTCGTCCTCGAAGCAGATCCACGCTCCGGTCGCCGCCGCTAGCCTCGAAGCTTGACCCAGGTCCCGGCCTTCCACGCAGCGATCGCTGCCTCGTCACGCTCGGCGGCGCGGTGGGCGGGGACCTGCGGGGTGTAGCCGATGCGGTGCAGCAGGTACGACGTGCCGCGCAGGGTGTAGCGGACGTGGAACAGCCGGCCGATCAGCGTGGTGACCCGGGCCAGGGTCCACCGCTGGTCCTGATCCCACCCCCAGGCGCCGGGCCGTTCTCCAGCGCGGCCGCCAGCCGCGCCAGCTGCCTGGCGTTCAGCCGGCATACCGCCCCGCCAGGCCCTTTCGACGCCAGCGCGGCCTGGCCGCCCGCGTGCCAGCGCCGCCGCCACTGGTAGGCCGACTTGGTGCTCACCCGCAGGTCGTGCGCCACCTGCACCGGGCTGACATCGTGCTCATACATCCGTGCGGCCTGCAGCCGCACGCTCTCACGCCTGGCCCGTCCCACGGCGGTCAGGCCACCACCATCGGGATATCTCATACCTCCGGCGTAGACCCGCCACCGGTGACGATCACGCAGGCGCGCCGTATGTGATCAAGCAGACAGACCCCGGCAATTCAATTCCTGTAACTAATTGACCTCTGAAGCTTGCGGCGCCGCTGATGCTGAGACTCGGGCCTGCAGGCGTCGGCTTCTCACGTAGGCAGCGGGTCCCGTGATCATCCACCAGATCTGACGCCGTTTGAGCCCAGCCGGAAGGTCTTGCCGTGCCTTGGCGCGCGTCCCTTTCGCCTTCCGCAGATAGCCAAGCGCGGCAGGCACCAGCCTCATTAGCCCAGGCAATACGCCGGGCCGGTGCCAGAGCAGTGCTGTGTAGTAGGCAGTCAGGCCGACCCCGTATCCGTGCAGCTGACGGTCGAGACCGTCCATGTCCCGACGGTGATGGTGGCGCATCAAGGCTGCAGGCTCGTAGGCAATACGGTATCCCTCCAGCAGCACCAACGTCAGGGCAAGCGTGTCCCCTCCTGCGCAGGCAGGCGTTCCCCCTCCCAAAGCGACGTCGAAGCCGCCGATGCGCGCGAGTGTCTCCCGCCGGAAGGCCATGTTGGCACCCACGCCAAAAGGAGGCAGCGGATAGAGGGGGTTCTGTGGGCCGTGGCGAGAGAACACCGCCGGCGAGAAGCCCCGGCCCTTGCAGTGCCCGCCGAGCTGCTCGAACAACTCCTGCGCTTGGGTGTCCAGCCGAGCAGGAACGACCATCCCACTGACACCCCCGATGTCGTCGCCCAGGGCGAAGCCGCACGCGAGTCCGGCGAGCCAATGACGGTCAGGTTCCTCATCATCGTCGAGGAAGGCGAGGATCTCGCCTGAAGCGGATGCTATCCCTGTGTTGCGCGCCCACATGACTCCAGGCCGCCGCTCCAAAATGTAGCGGAATGGCACTTTGCCGCCCGACTGCGATCTGGCCTCCACCAGAGCCCGGACGGCGTCGCTAGTAGGGACATTGTCTACCACGACAATCTCAAAGCAAGGGTACTCCTGTTGCTCTAGGTGGCTAAGGCAGGTCTCAAGCTGTTCCGGCCGATCGCGGGTGCAGATGATGATGCTGATGAAAGGTGCCGAGGCCAGCACATCAAGACGGCGAAGCAGAAATGGCCAAGCGGCCGGGTCGGCTTCTAGGCCGTTACGGCAGAGTAGAGCTGGTACGGGAAGTCCAGCTGAGAGGAAGCGCTCCGTAACGGGTTCGCGGAAAGCCTGCCAAAGCTGCACGCCGAGCTCGTCGGGGGTCAGCCCTTCCGGACCGAGGTCGAGGATGCATGTACCCACCGGTTCGCTATGGAGTCGCCCAAGCACCCATATTCTTCGGTGGTCGTTATAACTGACAGCGGGCAGCGGCGCGGTGAGCTCGATGTCCATCATCAGGGCCGGGGAAAACTGCTGGCTGGCGCCTGCCACGGACACCGCAGCCGACATGTGCGTTGGCGCAATCATATGATTAGCCTTTGCTATTGAAACAATTCAGTCGATTCTTCTCAGTCGATTCTTCTAACTCCGATCCCGAACTGTGAATATCACTGATGTTCGGGCGTAATCCGCTCGGTCCGTCAAATACTTATTGCGCGAACCTCTGATCGCTTTTCCACGTAAAAACAACTCAGGGTCATGGTTTCCCCCATTTGGGGCCGCCGCCCATAGCCAGACTGTTCTTTAAAGGTTTCAGATAGCACCTGAGCTTGATTGAGATATTTTTACAATTTAGACGAACGTACACGCTATCATAACTTTCCTGCTCAGATGCCGGGTTAGCGCAGATCGTCACGTAGCAGCTCATCGTCGGCACATGGCGCTGCCCGGTTCACCCCGAAGAGGCCATATTAATCATGATTCGGGAGCCGGATGAGGGTCGGCGAGTGGCCCAGGGCGTGAGGCATGCCTGCACCCCTGGACGCTTGCGGTGGGTCGAGCCATCAGAGGTCCTCGTCTCAGCGCCAGTTCTCCGGCAGCCCTTCTGCGACGACCCTGCCGAGTGCGAGTGATCTGTTACGGTGTGAAACTGGGCATCGTCGAGGTGTTCGGCCCAGCGATGGCTGCACAGGCTCCCGATCCCTTTCGGCCGTGCGGACTCGCAGCTGGGATACTCTCCGTGCGATAGGTTCGGGGTTCCGTGCGGGGCCTGGGCGTATTCGAGGCTAGGATCGCGACAACCTCGACATGGGCCGTTCTGCTACGTCGAGATCATCTTCGATGGGCGGATCCGTCGGGTCACGGGGGGGGGTCAGGCAGCCGCTGGACAGGGCTGGCTTGCAAACCGCCATGTTCAACCAGCAGGTCAGCAGTGGGCTGGTGCAGTGTCAGCGCGGCATCGCGGCAGCTTACCGCCCCGGTCCACGGCGTTCTGCCAGACTTGCCTGGGAACCATAGCGACCACGTAAAGTCGTTAACGGTGCCCCTGCCGTCCCTGTAGAAGGAGCTTTGCGCCATGCGGTCGAGCCACGAGCCTTCCGCCCAGTTGGGCGGCCACTTGGCGACGTGGGTCCGCAAGCACGTCAAGGCAGCATCTTACGCCGCGGTTATCATCAGCGCCGCGGTCATCGTCTTCGCCGTCATCGCAGTCGCTGTCGTCAAACTGTCCGGTCCGAGCGACCCAGCGCCATCTACTGCGGGATCAGGGCCTATACATTATCTCGGTGTATACGAGCCGGGCGTGCCCCGTTCGTACTCTGGCGTGGAGCAGTTCGCGTACGCGGTCGGCAGGCAGCCGAACCTCGTCTCCTATTACAGCGGCTGGGGAGAAGAGTTCCACACGACATTTGCTGAGACTGCTGCAAGCTATGGTGCTGTGACGATCGTGCAGATTGATCCAACGAACGTCTCGCTGTCGAATATCGCCGCCGGGGTGTACGACTCCTACTTGACCTCATTCGCTGACGAGGTAGCCGCATTCAAGAATACAGTGATCATCAGTTTTGGCCACGAGATGAACGGGTCCTGGTACTCGTGGGGCTATCGTCACACGTCTCCGTCAACTTTCATCGCGGCGTGGCGACATATCGTAACCCTCTTCCGCCAGCAGGGCGCCGACAATGTTAAGTGGCTGTGGCAGGTGAATTCTCTCAGTTCCCAGACCGGGCCGCCCCGCGACTGGTGGCCCGGTTCACAGTATGTCACGTGGGTAGGTGTCAGTGGCTATTACTTTGTGCCGGGCGACACATTTTACAACATCTTCGATCCCGTAGTATACGCAGTCCGACAATTTACTCAAGATCCGGTGCTGATCGCAGAGACGGGCGTTGGGCCACAGGCCGGGCAAGCGCGGGGTATTAAGGACCTGTTCGCCGGAATTCGTATGCAACATTATCTCGGGCTCGTTTGGTTCGATCAACATAGCTACGGAGGTATCTACAGGGGAGAGGACTGGCGACTAGAGGACAGTCGACCTGCTCTCAACGTTTTCCGCAGCGCCCTGAAAGGATAGAAGGCGCTTCCGATTAGTCGCGTCCAGGCCGGAAACCCGACGAGTTTCTCCGCTGAACGTATATAAGACGGCATGAGAGATCCCGGATGGTGAGGATCGCGGCGTACTGGCCGTCGTGGCCACAGTCGTCGGCGTCATCAATCCTTTCGCTCGGTCACGTCAGGTCCTGCACTACAGCGCGCGGATAATCCCCGGCGCGAAGAGCTAGCCTGATCCGCGATCAGTTGGCTCTAGCCGAGTTGACCTATCGCCGATATTTGGCGATCTCTCTATGCATAGCAACGTCAGCGCTTATCTCCGCCGAGCGCATAATGAGGCGTACTGTCAAACACGAGGGCCACTTCACCTGACGCCTCTCCGATCGTCCACCTCTCCAACCGCTCGTTGGTCTGGTCCTGCCATCAGCGCTGACGAGGTGGCACCTTCTTCCAACACTTGGACGACCGCGCTAGGCCGCAGACGGATCGCTTGCTGATTGGCGGGCGTGTGCTGGG
>CAVVLN010000003.1:0-34681 GCA_963749145.1 uncultured Actinomycetota bacterium
ACGGAGTCAGCAACCTGAGCGCGTTCCGTGACGGCCGCCGGGTGCTCAAGACGATTCTCGCTGAGCGTCGCCGTAACCAGCCGACGCCCGAGGAGCCGCCAGCCGTCAGGCTGCGCCCCGGCCCGGTGGTCCAAGTAATGCAGGAACGTGCCGTGTCGTCGGCGCTTATAGCTGGACCGGAACAGCGCGCGATCGGAGAGGTAGACGATTGCCGGGGTGTCGGGTGATCAGAAGCAGGAGCACGAGCATGAAGGTCTTGGTGTTGGGCGGAGATGGCTACCTCGGGTGGCCAACAGCGCTGCACCTCTCGCAGGTCGGTCACGACGTCGCCGTGGCGGACAACTTCGCGCGGCGAGGTTACGACAACGAGATGGGCGTGGACAGCCTGGTGCCGATCGAGTCGCTGCAGGCGCGCGTCAAGGTGTGGCGGGAGCTGACCGGCAAGACCATCGCCAGCTACGTGGGTGACCTGTGCGACGCCGACTTCACCTATCACATCGTGCCCGGCTTCGCCCCGGACGCGATCGTGCACTTCGCCGAGCAGCGCGCCGCGCCGTACTCGATGGCCGACCGCAAGCACGCCGTGTACACGCAGGTCAACAACGTGGTCGGCAACCTGAACGTGCTGTATGCGATCGCCGAGATCAACCCCGAGATCCACCTGGTCAAGCTGGGCACGATGGGCGAGTACGGCACGCCCAACATCGACATCGAGGAGGGCTGGCTCGACGTCGAGCACAAGGGCCGCCGGGACCGGGTGCTGTTCCCCAAGCGGCCCGGCTCCTTCTACCACCTGTCCAAGGTGCACGACAGCCACAACATCGAGTTCGCCTGCCGGATCTGGGGCGTCCGCGCCACCGACCTCAACCAGGGCGTGGTCTACGGCCAGCAGACCCCGGAGACCGCCCTCGACGACCGGCTCGCGACCAGGTTCGACTACGACGCGGTGTTCGGCACGGTGCTGAACCGGTTCGTCATCCAGTCGGTGCTCGGCAAGCCGCTGACCATCTACGGCAACGGCACCCAGACCCGCGGCATCATCGAGATCCGCGACACCGTCCGGTGCATCCAGCTGGCCTGCGAGACCCCGGCCGACAAGGGCGAGTTCCGGGTGTTCAACCAGATCACCGAGTTCATGTCGCTGCAGGAGATCGCGGACACGATCGTCAAGGCCAGCCCCGACGCGGTCCGGGTGGAGTACGTCGACAACCCGCGCGTCGAGCTGGAGAACCATCACTACAACGTGGTGCACTCCGGGCTGGTCGGGCTGGGCCTCGAGCCGCACCTGCTGTCGGACACGCTGATCGAGTCGCTGTTCGAGATCACCAAGCGGTACGCGCACCGGGTCCGGCCGGAGGCCATGCTGCCCACGGTCCAGTGGCGCAAGCCGTCCAGCATCATCAGCAACTAGCGCACGGGCGGCGGGCGCCCGCAGAAGGGCCGCCAGCAGCCGGACGTTCAGGTAGCCGAGGTCGGCGGGGCGGGCCCTGGCTGGGCGGCCGGCCGGGCCTTACCCGGGCGACCAGCCGGGCATGGGGAACCCGGCCAGCAGCCCGCGGACCTCGCCCGCGATCCGCTCGATGACTGCCTCGTCCTGTTTGGCCGCGGCGATGATCGCCTCGTCCATCCAGGCCGCGATCTGGGCCATATGCGGCTCGCCCAGGCCGCGGGTGGTGATGGCCGGGGTGCCGATCCTGATCCCGGACGGGTCGAACGGCTTGCGCGGGTCGAAGGGGACGGTGTTGTAGTTCACCTCGATGCCGGCCCGGTCGAGCGCCTTCGCGGCCGGCTTGCCCCGATGCCCTGCGGAGTCAGGTCGATCAGGATCAGGTGGTTGTCGGTACCGCCGGATACCAGGCTGTAGCCGCGGTCGAGCAGCGCGGCGGCCAGGGCCTTGGCGTTGGCCACCACCTGCTGGGCGTAGGCCGAGAACGCGGGCCGGGCCGCTTCCTGCAGCGCCACCGCGATCGCCGCCGTGGTGTGGTTGTGCGGGCCGCCCTGCAGGCCGGGGAAGACCGCCTTGTCCACCCGGGACGCGTGCTCGGCGGTGGTCATGATCATGGCGCCGCGCGGCCCGCGCAGGGTTTTGTGCGTGGTGGTGGTGATCACCCCGGCGTGGCCGACCGGGCTGGGATGCGCGCCGCCGGCCACCAGGCCCGCGATGTGCGCGATGTCGGCCACCAGCACGGCGCCGGCCTCGGCCGCGATCTCGGCGAAGGCGGGGAAGTCGATCGTGCGCGGGATGGCCGTGCCGCCGCAGAAGATCAGCTTCGGCCGCTCGGCCAGGGCCAGGTCGCGCACCTGGTCCAGGTCCACCCGGCCGGTGTCGGCCCGCACGCCGTACTGCACCGCCCGGAACCACTTGCCGGTGACCGACACCGGCCAGCCGTGGGTGAGGTGCCCGCCCATCGGCAGCGCCATGCCCATCACGGTGTCGCCCGGCTCGGCGAACGCGAGGTAGACCGCGAGGTTCGCGGGCGACCCCGAGTACGGCTGGACGTTGGCGTGCTCGACGCCGAACAGCGCCTCGGCCCGGCGGACGGCCAGCGTCTCGATCGGGTCGATGAACTGCTGGCCCTCGTAGTACCGGCGGCCCGGGTAGCCCTCCGAGTACTTGTTGGTCGCCACCGTGCCCGAGGCCTCCAGCACGGCGGCCGAGACATAGTTCTCCGACGGGATCAGCCGGATCTTCTCGAACTGGCGCTGCGCCTCGGCAGTGATCAGCCCGGCTACTTCCGGGTCCTCGCGGGCGACGTGCGGGATCGGCGGCTGGTGCATGGCGGTGTCCTCCTCGGGCCCGTCGCCTGACTGCTGCCTTCATCATGCCGAACGCGGCGGCGCGCCGCACCCCGCCGCCCCCGCCGCCGCGCGAGCAGCGCGCGCTCGGCGGCGGACCACGCCGTCGTGGTCAGCAGGTAGAGGCCGGCCGCCAGCGGCATCACCGCCGCGACCGCGATGCTCGCGTACGGGACCGCGCGCAGCAGCAGGCCCGCGGCCCCGCCGGGCTGGGCCGGGGGCTGGCCGTCCGGTGCCAGCCGCGCGGCCGCCCGCCTGGTGACCCGGGCGGCGAGCCAGGCCGCCGCGGCCAGCAGCGCGAACACCCCCAGGAACACCGCGCCCTGGGCGCTGAGCGGCCCGGGTCCGCTCAGCCAGTGGCTGCCCAGCGTCGCGCCGAGCAGGTCCTGGCCGAGCAGCGCGTTCGGCCGGCCGCCGATGGTGCCCGAGCGAAACAGCGCGTACATCACGCTGAGGAACGGCAGCTGCAGCAGCAGCGGCAGGCAGCCGGCGAACATGCCGGTCCCCTCCCGCCGGTAGAGAGCGGCCAGTTCGGTCTGCAGCCGGGCCGGCTGCCCGGCGTGCCGCCGCCGCAGCGCCTGGACCTGGGGAGCCAGCCGGGCCTGGCTGGCCTGGCCACGGATCGCGTAGTAGCTGAGCGGTAGCAGCAGCAGCCGCACGGCCAGGGTGAAACCGACGATGGCGGCCGCCGCGGCCAGGCCGCCGGGCAGCGGTGCCAGCACCCGGGCGAGCGCGGACACGAGATGGTAGGCGGCGCTCACGGCGCCGGGAATGCTGAACATAACGCAGGCCCTCCAGCGGTTCGGGGAACGGATGACAGCTGGAGACGGCCGCGCGAGCGAGCCAGGACGGGTCACGCGCCCGGCCACGGCGGGCGTGTACGGCACGCGACACCGTGGCGGGACGGGCAGGCGGGCGGGACCGGCGGATCGTCAGGCGGCCGCCGGGGCCGCCGCGGGCGCGCGGGGGCGGGAACGGCCCGCCGCATCGGGGTTGAGCTGCCGCTGGAACGCCGCCGACCAGGACTTCTCGCGCAGCGTGGCGGCACGGACCAGCGGGCGCGCGGTGACCGCCGCCGCGATCCGCGCCCCGCGGGCGAGGAAGGCGGCGAGCATCCCGGTCAGCACGACCGCGGCCAGCGCCATCAGGCCGGACGCGGATGACGAGGCAGCGGCGTGGCCCGCGGGCAGCCCGTAGCCGGCCAGCTGCGTCACCGCACCGACAAGCCAGGCGACCATCACGGCCTCCGCGCCGCAGGAGAGGCCAGCCCCGTCGCGGGGCCGGCGGCTCCAGTCTAAGCCCGCCTCAGCCGCCCCCGCCCGCGGCGATCAGGGCCACGGACGCCGCCGCGAGGGTCAGGCCGGCCAGCCGGATCGCGGTCATCCGCTCCCCGAGCAGGACCCGGGCCAGCAAGATCGTCACCGCCGGGTACAGGGAGGTGATCACGGCCGTGATCGCGAGAAGGCCGTGATGCGTGGACAGGAAGTAGCAGATCGTCGCCGGTGCGCCGGTCAGCCCGGTGAGCGCGGCCAGCCATCCGCCGCGCGCCTGCGGCCGGGCGAGGTCCCTGGTGCAGGCGGCGATGCCGCCGACCGCCGCCAGCGCCACCGCCTGGCCGCAGAACACCGGCCACAGGCCGCTGCCAGCGCCGGCCTGGTTGAGCCCGATGAACAGCAGCGCGAAGCAGGCCCCGGCGACCAGCCCGTAGCCGACGCCAGCCGGGCCCGGCCGCGGCGTTCCCCCGCGGCGGGCCCCGGGCCGGCCGATGTCCCGCGCACGCTGGCGGACACGCCGACGATCGCGGGCAGCGCCAGGGCGATCCCGGTCAGGGCGAAGGCGGTCGGCCGCTCCCCCAGCAGCAGCCCGGCCAGCACCGAGAACCCCGCCGCCCCGACCGCGCTGAGCGGCCCGGCCACGCTGAACGCGGCGTGCCGGAACCCGACGTACAGGGCCAGGGCCCCGCTGACCCCGGCCAGGCCCGCCGCGCCGCCCCAGGCCACGGCGCGCAGGGTCGGCGGATGCGCGCCGATCACGGCCAGCGCGGTGCCGACCACGGCCACGCTGACCGCCTCGGACATCAGCGTGACCCGGATCACGCTCGCGCGGCGGGCGGCCAGGCCGGCGGCGAAGTCCGAGCCGCCGTAACCGGCCGCCGCGGCCAGGGCGAGCAGGACCGCTAGCACGCGCCGTCCCCCGGCTCGCTGCGCACCAGGCCGCGGCCGGCCCGCCCCTCGACGAGCCGGGTCGTGCCCGGCTGCGACAGGCCCAGGCGGTCCCTACCACGCACACCCTTCATCATGCATAACTCATGCATGATGGTAGGCGGCTCAGGGCGGGACCTTCGGCCCCCGCCCGGGCTGGCGCTGGCCGCCCGGCTTCCGGCCCACGGCGCCCACCGCCCCGCCCACCTAGCCGGAGCAGACCGAGGAGCCTGGAATGACTGACCCAGCCGACCCCATGGCCGAACTGCAGCGGCAGCTCAAGCCGTACCGGGACACGTTCCCGTCGTTTCCGCGGCTGCCGGAGCAGGGGCTGCCCCGGACCGAGATCACCGGGCTGGTCGAGGCCCTGGCCGAGGCCGAGCGGCCGCGGTGGCGCGACGGGTTCGCCTCCGGCGCGGTCTACCACGGCGACCCCGAGCACGTGGCGTTCCTGAACCAGGTGTACGCGGCCCAGTCGCAGAGCAACCCGCTGCACCCGGACCTGTGGCCCAGCGCGGCCAAGTTCGAGGCGGAGATCGTCTCGATGACCGCGCAGATGCTCGGGGCCCGGCACGCCTCGCCCGAGGCCCCCGTGGTCGGCACCGTGAGCTCGGGCGGCACCGAGAGCATCCTGCTGGCCATGAAGGCCTACCGGGATCACGCCCGGGAGCGCCGGGGCATCGCGCGGCCGGAGATCGTGGCGCCGGTCACCGCGCACGCCGCGTTCGACAAGGCCGCGCGGTTCTTCGACATGCCCATGGTGCGGGTACCAGTCGATGGCGGCTACCAGGCGGACCTGACGGCCATGGCCGGGGCGGTGACCGAGCGGACCGCGGTGGTGGTCGGGTCGGCGCCGACGTTCCCGCACGGCGTGATCGACCCCATCCCGCAGATCGCCGCCCTGGCCGCGGAGCGCCGCGCCGGCTGCCACGTGGACGCCTGCCTCGGCGGGTTCATCCTCCCGTGGGCCGAGCGGCTCGGCTACCCGGTGCCGCCGTTCGACTTCCGCCTGCCCGGCGTCACGTCGATGTCCGCGGACACCCACAAGTACGGGTACGCGGCCAAAGGCTCCTCGGTGGTGCTGTACCGGGGTCAGGAACTGCGGCGGTTCCAGTACTACACGCTGACCGACTGGCCGGGCGGCCTGTACCTGTCCCCCACCTTCGCGGGGAGCCGGCCGGGCGCCCTGTCGGCCACGTGCTGGGCGGCGATGCTCGCCCTCGGCGAGCACGGCTACACCGAGGCGGCGCGGCGGATTCTGGAAACCGGAGCGCGGATCCGCCGCGGGGTGGCGGCCATCCCCGGCCTGCGCGTGCTGGGCGACCCGCTGTGGGTCATCGCCTTCACCGCTGACGAGGACCTCGACATCTTCCAGGTCACCGAGAACATGTCCCACCGGGGATGGAGCCTGAACGGGCTGCAGCGCCCGCCCGCCGTGCACATCGCGGTGACGCTCCGGCACACCCGGCCGGGGGTCGCCGACCGCTTCCTCGCCGACCTGCGCGAGGCGGTCGGCGAGGTGCGGGCGAACCCGGGGGTGCGCACCGGGCTCGCCCCGGTGTACGGCATGGCGGCCGCGCTGCCCGGCGACGTGGTGCGCGCGCTGCTCGACGGCTACCTCGACATGCTGCTGCAGGTCTGACGGTGCCGCGTCACATCCTGGCCATCGACCTCGGCACCTCGGCGCTCAAGGTGGCGCTGGTGGCCACGTCGGGCGAGGTCGTCGCGTCCGAGCAGGAGGAGTGCCGGGTCGAGTACCTGCCCGGCGGCGGCGCGGAGCAGGACCCGGAGCACTGGTGGGCGATGATCACCCGGGCCGCCGCCCGGCTGGCCGGCCGGGGCGCGGTGCCGCCGGGATCGGTGGCGGCGGTCTCGTGCACCGCCCAGTGGTCGGGGACCGTGCCGGTGGACGAGCGGGGCCGCGCCCTGCGCCGGGCCATCATCTGGATGGACTCGCGGGGGGCGCCCTATGCGCGCCGCATCACCGGCGGGCGGGTGCGCGTGCGGGGCTACGGGCCCGGCCAGCTGGCGCGCTGGGTCCGGGTGACCGCGGGCATCCCCGCCCACAGCGGCAAGGACCCGATCGCGCACATCCTCTGGCTCAAGTACGAGGAGCCGGAGACCTACCGCCGGGCCCGGCTGTTCCTCGAGCCGAAGGACTGGCTGAACCTGCGGCTGACCGGCCAGGCCGCCGCCTCCTACGACTCGATCGCGCTGCACTGGGTGACCGACAACCGGCGGCCGGACCGGATCCGCTACCACCCGGGACTGCTGCGGCGGGCGGGCCTGTCCGCGGCCCAGCTTCCCCGGCTGGTCAGCGCGACGGACATCGTCGGGCCGCTGCTGCCCGGGCCGGCCGCGGCACTCGGCGTCCCGCCCGGCATCCCGGTCGTGGCCGGGACGCCCGACCTGCACTCGGCGGCGATCGGCTCGGGGGCGACCCGGGACTTCCAGGCGCACCTGTATATCGGCACGTCGTCCTGGCTGACCTGCCACGTCCCGTTCAAGAAGACCGACCTGTTCCGCAACATGGCCTCGCTGCCCTCGCCCATCCGGGGCCGGTACCTGGTCGCCGACGAGCAGGAGACGGCGGGCGCGGCGCTGACCTTCCTGCGGGACCGGGTCCTGTATCCCGGCGGCGCCCCGCCCGACGCGTTCCGCGAGTTCGACCGGATGGCGGCGCGGGCCCCGGCCGGCAGCGACGGCGTGATCTTCACGCCCTGGCTGTACGGCGAGCGGACCCCGGTGGAGGACCGGTTCGCCCGCGGCGGGTTCTGGAACCTGTCGCTGTCGAGCAGCCGGGACGACCTGGTCCGGGCCGTGTTCGAAGGAGTGGCGCTCAACGCGCGCTGGCTGCTGGAGGCGGTGGAGCACTTCACCGGGCACCGCCTGGACCCGATCAGGTTCATCGGCGGCGGGGCGCGCTCGGCGGTCTGGAGCCAGATCATCGCCGACGTGCTCGGCCGCACCATCGAGCAGGTCGCCGACCCGGTCGACGCGAACGCGCGGGGCGCCGGGATCCTGGCCGCGGTGGCGCTGGGCGAGCTCACCTTCGGCCAGGTGCCGGACCTGGTCCCGGTGGCCGCGAGCTACCGCCCCGGCCCGCAGACCGCGGCGCTCTACGACGCGATGTTCCGCGAGTTCGTCGGGCTGTACCGGCGCAACCGCCGGGCCTACGCCCGGCTGAACCGCGACCAGCCGGCCGCCGCGCCGGCGCGTGATGGCTGACCGCCCGGAAGACTACGTGCGGCCGGGCAGCCGCTGCAGCGCCCGCATCGCCGCCGTCATCGCCCGCGCGTACGCCGCCGCGGGCACGCCGGCCGGCGGGGCGATGGGCAGCAGCCGCTGCACCGAGATGGTCTGGGCGCTGGTGTACTTGAGGATCCCGTGCTCGCCGTGCCGGCTGCCGACGCCCGAGTCCTTCCAGCCGCCCATCGGCGCGTCGACCGACGCCCAGGTGGCCGCGTAGGCCTCGTTGACGTTGACGGTCCCGGCTTCCAGCCGGCTGGCGACCTGGCGGCCGCGGCCGGTGTCGCGGGTCCAGACCGAGAAGTTCAGCCCGTAGCAGCTGTCGTTGGCCCGCTCGACGGCCTCGTCCGTCCCCTCGACCCGGTACACGGAGATGACCGGGCCGAAGGTCTCCTCGGCGTACAGGGTCGCCCCGGGCGGGGTGCCGGTGAGCACGGTGGGCTCGTAGAAGTAGGGGCCGATGTCGGGCCGGGCCCGGCCGCCCGCCAGCACCGTCGCGCCCTGGGCGACCGCGTCGTCGACCTGGCCGGACACCGTCTCCAGCTGGCGCGCCGAGATCAGTGAGCCGATGTCGGCCCGGTAACCGAGCACGTGGCCCAGCCGCAGCGACCTGGTCGCGGTGACGAGGCGGGGGACGAACTCGTCCCACACCGCGGCGTCGACGTACATCCGCTCCATCGAGATGCACAGCTGGCCGGTGCTGGAGAACGCGGCCCGGACGGCCCCGGGCACGGCCCGGCCCAGGTCGGCGTCGGCGAGGACCAGGATGGCGTTCTTCCCGCCGAGTTCCATCGAGTAGTCGATCAGGCGCCCGGCCGCCTGCGCGGCGACCAGCCGGCCGGTCCGGGTGCTGCCGGTGAACATCAGGAAGTCGCAGTGCTCGATCAGCGGCGTCCCGAGGTCGGCGCCCGAGCCGGTCACCACCTGCAGCACCCCCGCCGGCAGGCCGGCCTCCTCCAGCAGGCCCGCGGCCCACAGCGCGGTAAACGGCGTCTGGCTGTCCGGCTTGGCGATCACCGCGTTGCCCGCGGCCAGCGCCGGCAGCGCGTCGCTGATGCCCAGCGTCAGCGGGTAGTTCCACGGGGAGATCACCCCGACCACGCCCTTCGGGTGGCGCAGCTCCCAGGTCCGGGTCAGTCCCGGGATCGCGCCCGCGCGGCGGTGCGGCTGCAGGTAGCGCGGGGCCGTGCGGGCGTAATACCGGCAGGTCTGGGCCACGTCGATGACCTCTTCGAAGGCGTGCCGCCGGGCCTTGCCGTTCTCCAGCTGGATCAGGTCCAGCACCTCGTCCTGGCGGTCGAGCAGGAGCGTAGCGAACCGGAGCAGCACCTGCGACCGGTCGGCCACTGGTGTGGCCGCCCAGCCCGGCTGGGCCCGGCGGGCCGAGCCGGCGGCGGCGGCAATGTCGTCGGCGGTACCGCGCGGGACCTGGCCGAGGACCGCGCCAGCGGCCGGCATCTCGACCTCCATCAGGTCCCGGGGCCCCGCGGTGGCGGCCCGGGCGGCCAGGTCGCCGAGCCGCTGGCTGGTGATCCTCGGCCCGAGAAGCCCCGGGTCAGCGTGGGCCGGGCGGCTTGCCTGCGTGGTCATCGGCGGACCTCCCTTCGCGCGGCGCGGCGGCAGTGCCGCCGCGCCCGTGGCGGACCTCGGCGATGGGCAGCCGCAGCGCCGCGGGCGCGGCGGGCGGCACGGCCGGGTGCTGCGGCGCCACCGGCGCGACCGGCCGGTAGGCCGCGCCCGGCGCGGGACGCGGGTCCGGCTGCCCGCGGTTGGGCCACAGCGCCATCGCCCGCTCGGCCTGGGCGGTGATGGTCAGGGCCGGGTTGACCCCGAGGTTCGCGGAGATCGCCGAGCCGTCGACCACGTGCAGCCCGGGATAGCCATACAGCCGGTGGTAGCCGTCCACCACCCCGGTCGCGGGCGAGTCGCCGATCACGCAGCCGCCGAGGAAGTGCGCCGTCATCGGGATGTCGACCATCTCGCCCACGCTGTTCAGCGGGAAGCCGCCGACCCGGGCGGCGATGCGGCGCATCGCCTGGTTGGCGACCGGGACCCAGGTCGGATTGGGCGCGCCGTGCCCCGGCGCCGAGCTCAGCTTGATCCGGCCGAGCCGGGTCCGCCGCGGTCGCACCGTGATCGAGTTGTCCAGCGTCTGCATGGTGAGCCCGATGATGGCCCGCTCCGACCAGTGCCCCAGCCCGCCATAGAGCGACCCGAGCCGCCCGGGGTGGCGCAGCGCCTGGCCCAGCCACTTCACCGGGCGGGGCACCGAGCCGCCGCCGTCGGTCATCAGCGTGCTGAGCAGCCCCATCGCGTTCGAACCCTTGCCGTACCGGACCGGCTCGATGTGGGTGCAGGCGTCCGGGTGGATCGAGGAGGTGATCGCGACCCCGCGGGTGAAATCGTGCTGCCTGCGGTTACGCATCGTGGTCAGGGCCCCGCCCAGCGCCTCGGAGTTCGTGCGCGTCACCGCGCCCAGCCGCGCGGAGATCCCCGGCAGCCAGCCCCCGGCCTTCATCCGGTGCAGCAGCTGCTGCGTTCCCCAGGTGCCGGCCGCGAGCACCACCTGCCCCGCGGTGAGGGTGCGCGCGGACCGGCGGGCCCGCCACGCGCCGGTGCGCACGGTGTCCACCGCGTACCCGCCGTCGCGCAGCGGCCGCACGGCGACCACGGTGGTCTCCGGGCGCACGGCCGCCCCGGCCCGCTCGGCCAGGTACAGGTAGTTCTTGACCAGGGTGTTCTTCGCGTTATGGCGGCACCCGGTCATGCACTCCCCCTCCTCCAGGCAGCCGCGCCGGCGCGGCCCCGCGCCGCCGAAGTACGGGTCATCGGCCTCCACGCCGGGCTCCTGGCGGCCGTCCCGGCCGAAGAACACCCCGACCGGCGCCATGCCGAACGTGCTCCCGACCCCCATCTCCTCGGCCACCTCCCGCATCACCTGGTCCGCCGGGGTCATCGTCGGGTTAGGCACCACGCCCAGCATCCGCCGGGCCTGGTCGTAGTAGGGGGCCAGCTCGGCCCGCCAGTCGGTGATGTGCCCCCACTGCCGGTCGCGGTAGAAGGCCTCGGCCGGCTCGTACAGCGTGTTCGCGTACACCAGCGAGCCGCCGCCGACGCCCGCGCCGGCCAGGATGATCACGTCCCGCAGCAGGTGGATCCGCTGGATGCCCTTGCAGCCCAGCCGCGGCGCCCAGAGGAAATTGCGGACATCCCAGGAGGTCGCGGGCAGGTCGGCGTCCTCGAACCGGCGGCCCGCCTCGAGCACGCCGACCCGGTAGCCCTTCTCGGTCAGCCGCAGCGCCGTGACCGCGCCGCCGAAGCCGGAGCCGATCACGAGCACGTCATAGTCGTGCGCCGCGCCCCGCCCGCTTGCGCCCCGCCCGCTTGCGCCCGGCCCGCCCGCGTCCAGCCCGCCCGCGTCCAGCCCGCTTGCGCCCTCCGCCATCAGCCCATGCTGCGCGGGATCCGGCCCGGGCAGCAGGGCCGAAGGTCCCATGCAGCGGATAGGCTGCCCGGGCACCGGCTCACGCGGCGGACATCGGGGTATCGGAGCGCTGATCGGCGCGGCCAGCAGCGGCTGGACCGGCCGGGTCCGGCGGCCCGGCCTGGTGGTCATCGGGGCGGGCATGGTGTGGGGCGCCGCCATCGTGGGCTTCGGGCTGACCCGCAGCCTGCCGGTGGCGCTGGCGTTCCTCGCCCTGGCCGGCATGGGCGACATGATCTCGGAGATCCTGCGCAACGCGCTGCTGCAGATCTACGCGCCGGAACGGCTCCGGGGCCGGCTGAGCAGCCTGTACCTGGCCCAGGTCAACACCGCCCCGGCGCTGGGCAACACCGAGGCCGGGCTCGTGGCCCAGATGTTCTCGCTGACCATCTCGGTGGTCAGCGGCGGGCTGGCCTGCGTCGGCGGCGCCCTGCTGCTCGGCGCGCTGATCCCGGCCCTGCGCCACGCCAGCCTGGCCGGCCCGGCCGCCGAGCCCGCCGCCGTGGCGGCCGAGGCCCCCGACTAGCGCCGACCCGGCCGGGTCCGGCTAGCGCGAGCCCAGGCTGCGGTAGACGGCGTCGACGATGGCCATCTTGCGCGGGTCGTCGACCAGGTTCATGCCCATCCGGTTCATCACGTAAGCGAACGCCACGCCCGCCTCGGGATCACCGCCGACCGCCGACCCGCCGAAGCCGTCATGGCCGAACGCGGC
Source organism: uncultured Actinomycetota bacterium (assembly GCA_963749145.1). Classification (GTDB taxonomy): domain Bacteria; phylum Actinomycetota; class Actinomycetes; order Streptosporangiales; family Streptosporangiaceae; genus JASHPR01. The sequence goes on from CAVVLN010000003.1 coordinate 12,443, forward strand.
CGGGTTGGGACCGAAATGCCCCTCGGGCCCGGACAGCCCGAACCCGAGCCCGAACTCCAGCGGCATGCCGAGCACGAGGTCGGTGTGCCGGCCGTTGCCGGTGCGGGCCAGTTGCAGGGTCTTGGCCGAGATCAGCCGCTCGGAGCCGTCGACGAGCGTGCCGAACACCCGGACCAGGCCGAGCGCGGTCCCGTGCCCGTTGGCGGCGGGGATCTCCGCCATCCGCCAGCCGGGGGCGTTGGCCTCGTCGCCGGTCAGCGACGGGTTCAGCAGCGCGGCCAGCGCCGCCGGGCCGGCGTTGGCGTAGGCCTGGGCCAGCGCGGCCTGCTCGTCATCGGACGGCCGCACCCCTTGCAGCTGCGAGCAGCGGCCGAGCTCGGCCTCGGGCAGCCCGATGAAGAAGTCGGCGCCGAGCGGCCCGGCGATCTCCGAGCCGAAGAACTTCCCGCAGCTCTGCCCGCTGATCCGCCGGATGACCTCGCCGACCAGGTACCCGAACGTGATCGCCTGATAGCCGCTGGTGGTGCCGGGCGGGAACAGCGGCTCCTGGGCGGCGAGCAGCCCGGTGACCAGGTCCCAGTCGTAGTAGTCCTCGACGCTGAGCGGCACGGTCAGGCCGGTGAGCCCGGACTGGTGGCACAGGATCGACCGGACCGGGATCTCGGCCTTGCCGCCCGCCGCGAACTCGGGCCAGTAGCGCGCGACCGGCGCGTCCGCGTCAAGCTGGCCCCGGTCGATCAGCAGGAGCGCGCACAGCGAGGTCATCGCCTTGGTCGTGGACCACACGTTGGTGAGGGTGTCCTCGTGCCACGGCGTTGTCTGGCCGGGATCGGCCCAGCCGCCCCACAGGTTCACCACGGGCACGCCGCCCGCGAAGACGGCCACACTCGCCCCGATCTCGGCGCGTGAGGAAAAGTTGTCGGCGAACGCCTCCCGCACCGGCTCGAAGCCGGCCGCGCATGTTCCGTGGATCTCGGTCCGGACCTCGCTCATGGCCACCTCGCGGTCTCGGCGGGCGCCCCTGAGCCTGTGCCCCGGGCCCGGCGCCCCGTCGCGCCGCGGCCGCCGCCCGCTCCCTTCTCCCGGCTTGCTACGCCCGCGAGGACCCGGCTGTCAACGGCCGGCCGGGCCCGACCACGCGGCGCGACCGGCCGGATACCCGGGCGGAACGGCTCACGGCACCTGGCCCGGGCGTTCCATCCACCGCTCGGGGCGGGCCAGCGGGCGGTAGCCGAACCGGGCGTAGAGGGTGCGCCCCGGCTCGGTGGCCAGGATCTGACGCACGCCGCGCACGCCCGGATGGCCGATCGCGGCGTCGGCCAGGAACGTGCCGAGCCGACGTCCCCGGTGCGCGGAATCCACGAACACGTCGCACAGCCAGGCGAAGGTGGCGTAGTCGGTGACGAACCTGGCGAAGCCGACCTGCGTCCCTTCGGCCGTGTACAAGCCGATGACCAGCGAGTTCTCGATCGCCTGGGCCATCGTCTGGCGCGGCCGGCCCTCCGCCCAGTAGCTCTGGAGGCTGATCCACTCGTGCACCTGGTCGAGGTTGATCAGGCCGGGGTCGTCGCTGGCGAAGTACCCGCCGGGCCCTTCCCACCTCACGGCCGGCCCGCCCGCCCGCGCGGGCCGACGACCGGCAGCCCCGGCGGCGGCCCGGCCTCGATCAGGCCGGTGACCGCCGCCGTGTCGAGGTGGTCGGCGACCAGGTCGCCGAGCAGGTCCAGGCGGGCCTGGCGCAGCGCGGCGAAGTCGGTGTCCGGCGCGGCCGTGAAGTCCCGGCCGGCCAGCGCGGCGACCTCGGCCAGGAACGCCCGCCGGAAGCCGTCACACTCCAGCGTCCCGTGCCAGCTGGTCCCCCAGACGGCCGCGCTCCGGCAGCCGCCGGGGAACGGCTCGGCCCCCGGGTCTGGGGTCGCGACCCCGTGGTGGATCTCGTAGCCGGCGACATCCGCGCCGTACCCGGTCCCGGCCTGCCGTCCCAGCCGCTTGCGCTTCCCGAACCGCACCCGCACCGGCAGCACTCCCAACCCGGCCACCCGGCCGCTCGCCGATTCCACCTCGTCGTCGATCTCGCGGCCGAGCATCTGGTAGCCGCCGCAGATCCCCAGCACCGGCTGCCCCTGGGCGGCGCGGGCCGTGATCACCTCGGCCATGCCGTTGCCGCGCAGCCAGGCCAGGTCGGCCACGGTCGCGCGGGTGCCCGGCAGCACCACCAGGTCCGCGTCGGCCAGCTCCGCGGACCCGGCCGCGAACCGGACCAGCACCCCCGGCTCGACGGCCAGCGCGTCGATGTCGGTGAAGTTGCTGATCCGCGGCAGCCGGACCACGCTCACCCGCAGCACGTCAGCGCCCGCCGGGGGCGCGGCCGGCGCGCGCCCGGCGTCCAGCGCCAGCGAGTCTTCGGCGTCGAGCCACGGGCCGTCGGTCCAGGGCAGTGTCCCGAACGCACCGCGGCCGGTGAGACTGGTCAGCATCCGGATCCCCGGCTCGAGCAGGTCCCGGTCGCCGCGGAACTTGTTGATCACGAAGCCCGCGACCAGCGCCTGGTCCTCGGGCTCGAGCAGCGCCAGGGTGCCGTACAGCGACGCGAACACCCCGCCCCGGTCGATGTCGCCGACCACGATCACCGGCAGGCCCGCGGCCCGCGCCAGCCCCATGTTCGCGATGTCGGTCGCGCGCAGGTTGATCTCGGCCGGGCTGCCCGCGCCCTCGCAGACCACCACGTCGTACTCGCGCCGCAATCCGGCCAGGCAGTCCAGGGCCACGTCGAGGAGCCCTCCGGCGCGCTGCCGGTAACCGGCCGCGTCGGTCTCGCCGTCCGGGCGGCCGAGCACCACCACCTGGCTCCGCTGGCCGGCGCCGGGCTTGAGCAGCACCGGGTTCATCCGCGCGTCCGGCTCAACGCCGGCCGCCGCGGCCTGCATGGCCTGGGCCCGGCCGATCTCCGCGCCGTCAGCGGTGACGAACGAGTTCAGTGACATGTTCTGGGCCTTGAACGGGCTGACGCGCACGCCCTGGCGCGCCAGCCAGCGGCAGAGCCCCGCGGTGAGCACGCTCTTGCCCGCGTCCGAGGTCGTGCCCGCCACCAGCAGCGCGCCTCTCATCGCTCTCGTTCCCCGATCACCTCAGTCACCGCAGTAGCCACCGCCGCCGCGCCCGTCGCAGCGATCGTAACCGCGCGCGCCAGGCGCACGACGCGCCAGGCCGCCGCCACGGCCAGCACGCATCCGGCCGCGTAGCCGGTGCCGCGGACCCGGCTGTCCGCGTAAGCTCGGGCCTGGGCGGCGAGCGCGGCCCGGCCGAACAGCGCGACCGGGTGCCCGCGCCGCGGGTCGCCGAGCAGCGCGTCGGCCACGGCGCCCGCGACGATCCCGGCGGCCGTCGGCCAGCCCGGCGGCATGCGGCGCGCGGCGGTGCGCCGCGCGCCGCGGCGGGACCGGCTGGCCGTGGCTGCCACGGACACGACCATAGGGAACAGGCCCCGCTGCCTGGCGGTATGCCCGGCCGAATGCGACCGGGCCTCGGCCGCACTGTTGCCCGCGCGTGACCTAGGACGTGCACAATTGCAAACTCTGGCGCCTGTAGCTCAGTCGGATAGAGCAGCTGCCTTCTAAGCAGCCGGCCGGGGGTTCGAGTCCCTCCAGGCGCACCAGCCAAAACTCCCACGTCGGAGCGCCTGCGGTTCACGTCTTCCAGAACTGTCAGTGTCCCATGCCGGTGACCGGGTCGATCGGCGTGAAGGTTCCGAGCGACTGCTCGATGGCCATTGCGGCAGCGAGGCATAGCTCGTCGCCGAGGTAGGGGCCGATCACCTGGACGCCTTGGGGCACGCCGTCCACCACCCCGGTTGGCACCGCAACTGATGGCAGGCCGACGAGGTTGGCGACAGTGAGCAGACGATGACGTCGCATGGTCTCTGCCGCCTCGTCGGGCCCTCGCATGTCGAAGCCCACCTCGAACGGCGGCTGGGTCGAGACCGGTCCCAGAACAAGCGGATACTCGACCTGGAATTCCGTCCACGCCCGGGCCGCCTTCAGCCGTTCGATCCACGCCAGCACCAGCTGGTCGCGCTCCAGGGAGGCCCACCGGGCGAAGCAGTGCTCCAGGATCGCCCGGGCTCCCGGGCTGACCAGCGCCTCCATCAAAGGCCACATGGTGTGAAGTTCGCTAAAGACGAGTTGCGACCACGTCTCGAATGCCGCGGCGATTGGCGGCGGATTGACTTCTTGGACCTTGTATCCGGCTTCGACCAGCGCGGCGGCAGCGCGTCGGACGCTGGCAGCCACATGCGGGTGGGTAGATCCGCCCTCCGGTTCGGCTATGACGGCGACCGCTCTTGGGCCAGTGTCGGGGTGAGCAGCCCTCTCCGTCGGAAGCGGGACAGACCAGGGGTCGCGCGGATCGGAGCCAGAGATCACCGCCAGCGCGGCCCGTAGATCCGCGACCGATCGGGCCATCGGCCCGTTCACCGCCATCAACTGCACGACCAACAGCGGCCCGCCTAGGTCGGTGGCGTTCCACCACGGCACCCGGCCGCGCGACGGCTTCAGGGCACAGATCCCGGTGCACTGGGCAGGCATCCGGAGCGAACCCGCCATGTCGTTGCCCAGCCCGAGCGGTGACATGCCGGTGGCCAATGCCACCGCATCGCCACCCGAAGAACCGCCGGGGGTGAGCGTCGGGTTCCACGGGTTCACCGTGGCGCCGTGCAACGCGTTGTCGGTGTGGAAGCGCAACGCGAAGTCAGGCAGATTGGTGCGGGCGACAGGGATGGCCCCGGCAGAGCGCATACGGGCGACCAAGACTGCATCGGCCGGGGCGACGTTGTCCCGAAGGGCGGCCACTCCCGCCGTCGTGGGTCCGCCCTCCACGTCCAGGTTCTCCTTGACCGTGAACGGCACGCCGTGCAGAGGGCCGAGTGAGTGGCCGGCGGCGATTGCCTGGTCAGCGGTTGCCGCTGCGGCCATTGCCTCGTCCGCCAGTGGCACGGTGACGGCGTTGACCGCCGGGTTCACCGCCTCGATCCTGGCCAGGTGTGCGCCGATGACCTCTCGGCTGCTGATCTCTTTGGCCGCTATTCGCTCCGCCAGGTCGAGTGCGCCCAGCGCCCACACTTCTTTTGTCATCGCACCTCCTCGCGTCCCTTTGTCGAAATTGACAGCGCCGACTGACAGTCCGGGTCGCAGTTCATCCCCCGAGGCGCCAAACTAGCGCCCGATACAAAATCCCCTACCCGCCTGGCCGGACCCGGCCAGGACCCGTGGGTGCCTCACCCGCTTCGGATCATGCCTGCGGGTGACGGGCCGGTCAACCCGGCTGACAGCCCCGCCACCCTTCGGGTTTCTGGCAGCTATCGGGTGAGGCACCCGCCCGCCGGCGCCAGGAGCCAGCCATGCGCCAGCACCCTTGTCCTCCTCGCCCGAAGGGGGGCCTCACGCTGGGCTTGTTTGTCCTCGTGGGAGTAGATCTCCAAGGTCACCGTGAGTCGTAGGTGGGCAGGCGAGCTATAGTCGGTGACTAGACGGAGCTGTATAGTTACTAATCGTGAAGGACTTAGGCGCGTCGGTGGACGCCAGGTTCACCGGCCTGCTGGAAGCGGCCCCAGATGCGATGGTCTGCGTTGAGGCTGATGGCCGCATTGCGCTGGTAAATGCGCAGGCGCTGCGGACGTTCGGGTACAGCCGTGCGGAGCTGATCGGGCAGCTGGTGGAGGTTCTGGTCCCCGACGACGTCCGGGCGTTCCACTCGCAGTACCGGGAAGGCTATGCGGCGGATCCGCATCCGCGGCCGATGGGCGCAGGGCTCCAGCTGACCGGGCGCTGCCGTGATGGCAGCACGTTCCCGGCGGAGATCTCCCTGTCCGCCATCGACACCCCGGAGGGGATGCTGATTACGGCCGCGGTCCGGGATGTTACCGACCGGCTGGAGGCACAGGCGGAGGCGGAACGGCTCAGGGCCGTGGCGGAGCGGGCCCGGCTGGAGCAGCAGCTGAGCCAGAGGCAGCGGATGGAAAGCCTCGGCCAGCTGGCCGGGGGCGTGGCCCACGACTTCAACAACCTGCTGGGCGTCATCACCAACTTTACGGAGTTCGCCCGCGAGGAAGCAGCCAAAGACCCACAGCATGCTGACCTGGCGGCGGTCCGCTCCGATCTCGAGCAGGTCGAGATTGCCGCCGAGCGGGCGGCCGGGCTGACCCGCCAGCTGCTGGCGTTCGCACGCCGCGATGTCATCCAGCCACGCGTGGTGAACGTAAACGATCTAGTCACCGACGTAGAGCAGCTGCTGCAGCGCACGCTGGGAGAGCATGTCGAGCTGGCCGTCAGCCTGGCCGGGGACCTGAGCCGCGTGCTGGCTGACCCCGGCCAGATCGAGCAGGTCCTGGTCAACCTGGCCGTCAACGCCCGTGACGCCATGCCCCAGGGCGGGAAACTGACCGTCGAGACCGCCAACGTCCACGTCGATGAGGCATACGCAGCGTTCCGTGTCGACCTTCATGCAGGCCCGTACATCAGCGTGAAGGTCAGCGACACCGGCACGGGGATACCCAGCGAGATCATCGGGCGGGTGTTCGAGCCGTTCTTCACCACCAAACCCCAGAGCCAGGGCACCGGCCTGGGCCTGGCCACGTCCCACGGGATCGTGGCCCGGGCAGGCGGCACTATCCTGATCTACTCCGAGACCGGTCTTGGCACCACCATCGTCGTGTTGCTGCCCGCCACCGACCAGCCTGAAGCGCCGGCCCAGCGGCCCCGCGAGAAGCCCCGCAGCGGCGGCGGCCGCGTCGTGCTGCTGGTCGAGGACGAGGCCGCGCTGCGCGAGGTAGCCCGCCGGATCCTGGACCGCAACGGCTACCAGGTCCTGACCGCCGCCAGCGGCCCCGAGGCGATCGATCTCATCGCTAGCCACCGGGGTCCCCTGGATCTGCTGCTGACTGACGTCGTCATGCCGCAGATGATGGGCAACGAGGTAGCCGAGAGGGTCCGCGCCTGCCGTCCCGGCGTCCGGGTCCTTTACATGTCCGGCTACACCCAAGGCCTGCTCAGCGCCCGAGGCGTCCTGGAGACCGGAGTCAGTCTGATCGAGAAGCCGTTCTCCGAGCCAGCGTTGCTGACCAAGCTCAGCGAAATCCTCGGGCCAGATGGCCAACTAGCCCCAGCTCAGCCGCATTTACCCTGGTCAGGCCCCGTCCGCGGCTAACCTCGCCGGTCCGCTTCCGCTTGTGACCCGGCCCGCCGCCCCCACCTCGTCAGTTAGCAGCGGCTCTCCTGCCAGCACGCAGGCTAGCGTTCGGACGCCTCCATGCTGAGGGCGAGCAGTCTTTCGGCTGTCAATCACCCACGGCTGGCGAACTCGACTCCATGAGATCCCGGCCGGCTCCCGGGCGGGAGCGCTGCCGATGCCAGGTGCCGAGCATCTGTGCCCCAGCTACCAGCCAGGCCGTGAAATAGACCACTGTGACCAGGAAGAGGATCAGCCCGATGTGGTTGTCATCGGTGGGGGTGGGGTCGGGGACCGCAAAAGTGGCCGCAAGCACGGCGAGGGGGACGACCCCGAATGCGCTCCATACGACTGCCTTGTCCACCGGCTGCCGGGGCCGCGCCTGGGCAGGCTTGCGCACAGGCGCGGTCCTGGTCAGCCCGGCGGGGAGGTCGGCGGTGAGCCCGGCCAGGTCGGCGTAGGTCCGCGCGACGAACGTCTGGCCCACCCGCAAGTCCAGCTCCTCTATGGTCAGCCTGCCCCGCGCGAACGCAGCCTTGAGTATGTCGGCCACCTTCTCGCGGTCGGCGTCGGAGGCCATGAGGCTTCCCAGCGGCTGAGGCGGTGAAAGGGCGTGAGGGCCGCCGACACCACGGCGGCGGGCGGCGGGCGATTTGCGGGCGAGTCCCCCGCCGAGGACGCCGAGCCAGGCGCCGAAGAACGGTGCGATCATGAGCGCGGCCAAGGGCGCCATGCCCGCCTGGCCGACGCTGAGTTCCACCCAGTACTCGTGCCGGAGGCCCGGCGGGATCACGACCTGGTTCGGATTGCAGGTTTCGCACCCGCCGCCAGACGGGGGCGGGGGGTTCTGGAGCGGCACTTGGTGCGGGAACAGCGCGATCGTGACGGAGGTGAGCACAGCTAGCAGCAGGGCAGCCGTCGCCATGGCGCAGCTCGCGGCCAGGCAGCCCTGCCCGGTGGGGCCCGTGGCCGCCGGTCGCGCGTCCCGGGCGGACAAGCGCGCCGCCAGGAACCCGGTCGCCAAGGGCAGCGCTAGCGCGGCCAGCCCCCACCACTTCAATGACGGGCCGTCGGGGTCGACGTTTACGCCGAGGGGTGCGAGCGCGTACAGCACCCCGGCGGTGGCCGCGCCGAACCCGATAGCGATCGGCAGGATCCAGCGGGTGAGCCGCACGCGCTGAGAGGTCAGGATGAGCAGCCCGGCCACATAGGCGGCGATGACCAGCAGCAGCAGAATCTCCATGGCCCAGATGCCAGGAACGACCGCGAAGTAGGCGCCGAGCTTGCTGCCGTCGCGGTCCTTCACGGTCTTAGCGGCGATCAGCGCGAGCACCATCGCGTACCCGGCGACCCGCGCCGCGCGCGGCGCCCAGCCGCGGCGAACCGGCCCGAGGTAACGGCGAATCACCACCGGCAGCAGAGTCAGCAGCACCACGGTGACCACGACGTACATCCGATTGAGAGGTACGGCGGAGTCCGATGAGCTTCCCGGCCAGCCGACCCACACCACGCCCGCCGCCCCGGCGGCGAACGCCAGCACCCGTATCACCCGGTGCATCAAGACCTCCCGCGCCACCAGCCACAGCCCCCCACCCAGCCACGCCACCCGCCCCGCCCCGGACGGGACTTCGCCCGCCTCGGCCAGCACGGCTCTGGCCCAGTCGCGACGGGCCGCCGGAAGCAGGTCGGCCGTGCGTCCCAACAGCCCGGCCAGCACCCGCGTGAACCGATCCATCACGCCCCCTCCGCCGCCACCCGGCGCTTGCCCGCCCGGCCCGCTGCGACCGCGCGCGGGTGCTTCAGCGGTGCCTCTTCGGCCAGGGCCGCCCTGGCCGCGGCGAGACCGTCAGAGCTGAGCCGGTACAGGTGCCGCCGCGGGCGCCCGGCCGGCTGCCCGTCTTCCCAGCACGCCTCGACCAGGCCCCGCTCGGCCAGCCGGATCAAGATCGGGTACAGGGTGCCCGACCGCAGCCCGGTCTGCTTGGCGAGCAGATAGCCATGCCGCCAGGAGGCGGGGTCCGCCTCTAGCGAGGCCAGTACCGACAGGGTCTGGGCCGAGAAACCGGAACGACGAGCCACGGCGCCAAACTCTACCTAGGTAGACACGTTGCGTCCACCCTTGACCGAAGAAAGCTCTCTACGAGCTCTCTCACGGCTTCATCCTCAGCCATTCAAGGGCTGCTGCCCGGTTGTTTTCCTCGATGTTGGTGTGATCCTCGCTGGCCGGAAAGTGGGTTGTGACGTTCGGGATGCGGTCGGCCAGCCAACGGGCATGGGCGACGGGGAGGAAGTCCCGCATGCCGTGCCACAGGCTGACGGGGGCCTGGATATCGGCGAGATCAAAGCCCCACGGCTTATAGAAGGCGAGGTCGTCCTCCCACGATCCGTCGTCGTCGAACGCCCCGCTGTCATCGGCGCGTAGCACGTCCCGGTGGCACGCGGCGAGATAGTCAGCCCATTCCCGGCTGTGCGCGGCATCCTGCCCGGCCCGATCTCCCCACCTCACCAGCCACCAGCCAGGCGAACCTCGCTGAGCGAGAGTAACCGCTGACTGCGCGCGGAAGTCCTCCCGAGCCCGCTCTGGCTCTTCGAGCTTGCGGCGGATCTCCTCGCGGTAGTCATCGCCGCCGAGGCCATCGGTGAAGTCCAGACCAGGCATGCCGTACGGGCCGATCGAGGCGAACACGCAGACAGCGGTCACGGCCCCCGGAAGCTTCGCCGCCGTCGCCAGAGCGTACGGACCGCCACCCGAGGAACCCCACACCGCTATCTTCGCGATGCCTAGCTCGCTCATGATGGCCTGCGCATCAGCCGCACAGTCGGCGATGACGCGGCCAGGCATCGCCGTTGACCCGCCACAGCCGGGCCGGTCATACCCAATCAGCCGCAAGCCCAGATCGCGGCCCTCAGCAACCGCGGGCGGGAACAAGTGCCGCGAGCCTGCCCCGTTATGGACAATAACCGGGAAGCCCGACTCAGGCCCGGGATCCTCGACGGCCAGATCCCTCCGGCCGACCCTGACAATGTGCGGCGCGGGATACATGCGCAGGACCATAGGCCGCAGCAGACCATCACGTCACGTCGTTTTGCTTGGGCCACGCTCCTGGCTGGTCGCGCGGGGCAGCAACCCGGCAACTCGCCAGTGGTGCTCACTCACGGCGACTCACGCACAGCCAAGACGGCCGCTGTGGGAGAGTATCGCCTCCACCACTTGGTTCTGGGGCTGCCTGGCGTCGATGAGGATCGCGCCGAATGCGCGCAAGCGGGCCTGATATCCCGGCAGAAAGCGGCGCAGGTGCTCGCGAGTGTCCCCGATCCGTCCCCAGTCATTGTCCGGGCGCGACTCTATCCGTGCCAGCATGGTGGGCTCGTCCATCTCCAGCAGGAACACCTGGGTGAAGCGATCGGCCAGCTCTAGCTCATTGGCCGCACCGCCGCAGACGTACAGCGTCGCTGGCGCCGCGGCCCGGATCAGTTCGTCGAGGCGGGCCGGATTCCATGCCCAGCTGTGCCGGGAAAGCCAGGCCAAGTCCGGCTCGGCCGGCTCCTCCACCACGACGGCGCCGGCACGGTCAACCATCCGCGCGAGCAAAGGGTCGTCGTCGGCATCGAGGGATGCCAGGCCCCGGCAGGCAAGCATGGCGGCGATCGTGGTCTTCCCGGCGCCCGAACAGCCTGTGATCAGCACTGCGCTCATCGCCGCCTATCGTCGGCCAGCCCAGAAGGGCGACGCAAACGAGTTTTGTGATCCGCGCGGGCGCGGGCGGACCTTGTTCTCGGGCTCCAGCCGGGCTGGCCTAACTGCCGGGTCAGCGGTACCGGACGTGGCGGACAGCATCCGCGTTGTCACGCTGTCCGCCCGCCCAGGACGGAAACATAGCCGTTCGGGACATCATGCCGCCCGCCTGCGGCGGACCTGCCACGCACAGGCCCAGCCGAGCCCGGCGGCCAGCACCAGGTAGATGCCGGTCTCGATCCACTGCAGCGGCCAGAACCGGCTGGCGGGCTGGTAGGTGACCGACTGGCGCAGGTGCATGGCAGCCAGCGTGCTCCGGCAAGCGACAGCCGAGGGGATGCCAGAGCCGGGTGCGGGAAGGCATGCCTTGGGTGGCACCGTGAACTGCACGCCCGATGGCGTGATGATGACGTCCGACGCCGCCGCGCCCGATGGCGTGATGACGATGTCCGACAGGACCCACGCGCCCGGCTTGGCGAAAGGCGCCGTGAGCCCGAACGCGCTCACCTGGCCGGTGGCCGCGTTCACGTTGGTCTGGACGGGCGCGTTCTGGGCCTTCAGCAGCGCCGTGAAGTGGGCGGGCGGGAGCAGGTGCGGCCGGACGGCGTTCGGCACCACGACCTGGATCACGGCGAACGCGACCAGCGTGACGGCCATCGCGGGCAGCGTCCGGCGCAGCAGCACGCCCGCGGTCACCCCGAGCGCGAAGGCGAACGCCGCGTAGCCGAGCGGGGCCACGCCCCGGGCGGCGAAGATCGCCGGCTCGAGCCGGGCCAGCACGAACCAGGAGGAGCGCACCCCGGCCCCTCCGCCTGCGGCGACCTGCACAGAACCACCGGCGAGTGACGCAGCGTGGTCGATCGGGCTGGCCCACCAGGTGACCATCAGGCTGAGCAGGCCGGCCGTCGCGATGGCGGCGAGGCCGATGAGACCGAGCTTGACGAAGGTCCAGCGGGTGCGGGTGACGCTCTGGTTCCAGGCGATCCGGTGCGTGCCGGCCTCGAACTCGCGGGCGATCAGCGGCGCGCCCCAGAACAGGCCCATCAGCGCGGGCGCCAGGTACATGAGCGCGATGCTGCCGAAGTAGAGGAGGTGGTCGAAGCTGCCGATCCTGTCGATGAAGTCGCTCGCGATCGTGGCGCAGTTGGCGTGGCAGGCGTACAGGCCCGACGAGGTGTACGCGCTGCCGACGCCCGGCCTGGTGACCGCCAGCAGGATCGCGGCCACGGCCAGCGCGATGGCCGCGGTGATGGCCTGCGGCCGGAACTGGCGCCAGGTCAGCCAGATCATGGCCTGGCCTCCAGCATCCTGATGTCCGGTGAGCCCGCGGAGGCATCCCCCATGTAGGCGACGACCAGGTCCTCCAGGCTGACCGGGTCGACGGTCCAGGCCGGGTCGATGATCGGCTCGCGGCTGCGGACCAGGAACGTGCTCTGCCGGCCGGTGTGGCTCTCGGTGATGACCTGCTGGCTGGCCGGCAGGCTGGCGGTGTCGCGGCGCGGGCCCGTCAGCAGGTGGTGGGCGGCGAGCAAGCCGTCCACCTCGCCGTCGATCCGCACCCGGGAGTCGATCAGCACGATCAGGTAGTCGCAGACCCGTTCCAGGTCGGCGACCTGATGCGAGGAGATCACCACGCTGAGCTCCTGCTCGGCCGTCACGTGCATCAGGACCTGAAGGAACTCGCGCCGGGCCCGCGGGTCCAGGCTGGCGATCGGCTCGTCCAGGATCAGAATCTCCGGCTGTTTGGCGATGGCCAGGGTGAGCGCGAGCTGGGCCCGTTGGCCGCCCGACAGCTCGCCCGCCTTCTGCTTGGGGTCCAGGCCAAGCTGCTCGATCCGCCGCCGGGCGAGCGCGGCGTCCCAGCGCGGGTTCAGGTGCGCGCCGAGCCGGAGGTGGTCGGCCACGCTCAGCCCGGCGTAGGTCGGGGTGTCCTGCGCGACGTAGCCGACGCGGGCGAGCTGATCGGGACCGCCGGTCGGCCGGCCGCCGAGCACCTCGACGGTGCCGGTGGTCGGGGCCAGCATCCCGGTGGCGAGGCTGATCAAGGTGGTCTTGCCTGCCCCGTTCGGGCCGACGAGCCCGGCCACGTGCCCGGTCGGGATGGTGAGCGTGCAGTCGGTCAGGGCCCAGCGGTGCCCGTAGCGCTTGCCGAGTCCGCGTGCCTCAATCGCCGCGGTTGCGTTCCTCATATTGCTTCCTCCCGTGCGGCGGACTGGACGGCCCGCTGAAACAGCGCCTCGATGTCCTCGAAGTCCAGGCCCTCTTGCTGTGCGCGGCCGATCCACGCCGATAGCTCCAGGCTCAGCCGCTGATGCGCGGCGACCGACGCGTCGCCGACGGTCTTGGTCACGAACGTGCCCACGCCCGGCTTGGCCGCGACCAGGCCCTCGTACTCCAGGAGCCGGTAGGCCTTGAGCACTGTGTTGGGGTTGATCGCCATCGAGCCCGCCACTTCCTTGACGGTAGGCAGCTGATCACCCGCCCGCAGCAAGCCCAGGCGCAGCGCCTGCCGTACCTGCCGGATCAGCTGGAGGTACGGAGCGACGCCCGACTTGCTGTTGAGGTGGAACTCGATCACTAGCGCTCCCCACCGTGTCACCAGGAGTTAATCTAGGTAGCTAGTACAATATCTTAATGAATCGAAGCAGGCAATATAGGGCGGCATCGGGCTCGGCGTGCCCTCGCCGGGGCCGGGACGGCTGCCGGATACTAAGAGAGTGCAGGCAGGCGGTGATGGTGATCTGGCCCCGGCCGACCGCCCGGTGGCGGCTGATGAGGGTGCAGTTCACCGGCCCGGCCGAGGCGAGGACGGCGCAGAGCCGGGGGCCCGGATAGACGGCGCGGCGAAGCCGCGTGCGGACCAGGGGAGGCTGCGCACTTACCTCGGCATTGCCCCGGGGGTGGGGAAGACCTACGCGATGCTGCGGGACGCGCGGGCCCAGCGGCGGTGCGGCGTCGATGCGGTCGTGGCGTTCTTTCAGCGTCATGGGCGGGCGGCGACCGCCGCTGGGATGGAAGGCCTCGAGGTGCTCACCGGCTCGGTCAGCTACCAGGGAATGAGCGTCGAGGAACTGGATGTCTCGGCGGTCCTTGACCGCCGCCCGGGACTGGCCCTGGTGGATGAGCTGGCCCACGCGAACCTGCCCGGCGCCCGCCATCCAAGACGCTGGCAGGATGTCGGCGAGCTGCTGGCCAGCGGCATCGACGTGTACACCACGCTGAACGTAGGCAACATCGAATCGCTGGGCCCACTCGTTTCCCGGATCACTGGGGTACGCCCGAGCGAGCCGGTGCCGGATGCGTTCGTGCGGGCCGGGCAGGTCGAGCTGGTCGACCTTGCGCCTGCGGCGCTGCGCCGCAGGCTCGCCCAGGGACTGGTCTTCCCCGCTGATCAGGCAGACGCAGCGCTGTCACATTATTTCCGGTTCGCCAACCTGGCCGCGCTGCAAGAGCTTGCCCAGCTATGGCTCGATGACTCCGTTCCCGACCCGGCCGCAGCGTTCCTAGCCGCGCATCCCGCCTGCGAGCCGGCCGAAGCCGCCGTCATCGTGGTCGGCCTGGAAGGGTCGCCTGCCGACCAGTGGCTCATCCGGTACGGCGCTTGTCTGGCCGAGCTGTCCGATGCCCGGCTGCACGGCGTGCACGTCCGGCCCCTCGATAACCTGGACCGGCCAGTTAGGACGCGGCTGACGGAGGACCGGCAGCTGCTCAACGATCTGCACGGGACGTTCACCGAGGTCAAGGCCAGCGATCCCGCCTCGGGACTGATCCGCGCCGCGCGCCAGGCCGGGGCCGCGCAGCTGGTGATCGGGTCCCGCCGCCGGTCGCGCTGGTCGCGGCTGCTGAGCGGAACCACGATGGCGGATAGGGTGCTGCGCTTGGCCGGCGACCTCGCGGTCCAGGTCGTGAACGTCGGACAGCCGGACAAGACCAATAGCGAATGGCGCCGCCCGGCCACCCCATCGACCCGGCAATAACCGCGCCAAGGTGCGCCCGCAAACGCCGTCGAGTGGCGACGCCGAGCGGCGCAGCAGCGGCAGCATCGCGTTGGTGACGCGGATGACGCCGATCACGTTGGTCTCGACGGCCGCCCGCACCGTCGCGAGGCCGACCGTGGTGGGCTGCTGCGGCCTGCCGGCGGTCACGGCGGCGTTGTTGACGAGCACGTCGAGGCGGCCGGCACGCGCTGGCCTCGCCCCGACGGCACGTACCCGGACGGCCCTGCCCGCTGGTCCGGGACCAGGCGCAGCTGTACCAGCTGATCGCGCTCGGCCGGGCTTCGGCGGTCCTGCCGGAGTCGTGCCGCGCCCAGCTACGCGACGGCCTCGCCGCCGTGCCGCTGATCGACGCGCCGACGGTGACGACGGTGATCGCGTGGCCGCCCCACAGCCGGTCCCGAGCCGTCGCCGGGCTCGTCCAAGCCGCGACCCGCCTCTAGCCCTACCTGGTCTCAGGATGACCTCGGCCAGTCTGCCGTAGACCAAGGCTAGCCGGCGATCGTGCCTTCCCGTCCGGACATCCGCGTTCCTGGCCGACGTAACGTAGATGTGTGCCGGGATCACCGCCGCTGAGCGAGGACGCAGCAGACGCCGCCCGGTGGTGGCAGGCCCACCTGCTGGCCGAGAACGACCAGGCTAGATCGATGACCGGTAATTCGGCGCAGGTCACGGCGTGCCACGACACGCCGTCCTTGATCCGTGACTGACAGGCGAAGAGTGTCCAAGATCGGCGTGTTCACACACGTCTGACCTTGGGAAGCCATCGTGATCGCCGACCTGGACACTCTTCTGACCGCACTCTACGTCGAGCTGACCGACCGCATCATCCCCTCGCTCGGGTTCACCCGGTCCGGGCCGGGCAAACCGCCGGAGGTGACCGACGCCGAGCTGGTCTGCCTGGCGGTGGCGCAGGTGCTGCTGCGCTTCGACGACGAGCGGCACTGGCTGCGCGCCGCGCCCGCCCGGGTCGGGCACCTGTTTCCCCGGCTGCTTGGCCAAAGCGAGTACAACGACCGGGTCAAGGCGGCAGCTGCGCTGATGGAGGCGGCACTGCGATGGCTGGCCGATCACACCCCCGGTAGCGCGGAGATGCTGCGGCTGATGGACGCCACGCCCGTCCCGTGCGGGCAATCCGCGGTCACCGCCCGGCGTTCTGACCTGTTCGGCTGGGCCGGATACGGCTACTGCCCCAGCCATTCCCGCTGGTACTGGGGAAGCAAGCTGATGCTGCTGGTCACCTGCGACGGGACTGTGACCGGGTTCTGCCTGGCCAACCCGAAACTGGCTGGCGAGCGCGACCAGGCCCGGCAGATGCTCGCCCGCCAGCCGGCCAACCGCCCGGCGCCAGGCACCGCCATCGTCACTGACAAGGGCCTGTCCGGTGAGGACACCGAAGAATTCTTCGCTGGCCCGGACCTGAGCCTCACGCTGATCCGCCCGGCCCGCAAGGACGAGAAGACCCCCCGGTACTTCCCGAACTGGCTGCGCCAGCGGGTCGAGGCGATCATCTGGACCCTGAAAAACCAGCTGGGCCTGGAGCGCCACGGCGGCCGGGTGCCAGCCGGGCTCTGGGCTCGCGTGGTCCAGCGCCTGCTGGCGCTCAACGCCGCAATCTGGCACAACTGGGCCATCGGCGCCCCCGTCAAGCGCTCCCTGATCGCCTATGATCACTGATCCTCTGATCAGCAACGATTTCCCGGTCATCGATCTAGTGAGCTTGGCGAGCGTGCCGAGGCCGGCGATGACCATGCCAGGCGGCAGCTGGCCAGCTGGCTGTCTGAGCGGGGCCGGACCGAAGAAGCCATCGAGGTCATCCGCCCGCTCGCTGCCACCGGGGACGACGTGGCCGATCTGTGGCTGGCGCGCTGGCTGGCTGACGCTGACCAGGCCGGTGAGCTGCGCCAGCGGGCCGGAGCGGGAAGCTACCATGCCCTGCTTGAGCTGGCCGGGTGGCTGGCCGGGCACGGGCACCTGGACGAGCTGCGGGCGCTCGTTGCTGGTCAGCGGCAGCTGCTGGCGGGCTGGCTGGCCCGCCAGCATGACATGACGCTGGTGCGCCTGGCCGCCGATCTCGGAGACGACGAGGCCCGGCAGCGCCTGGAGATGTGGATGGCCAGGCTGAGGGAGCGCGCCGAAGCGCAAGCACGGCGGTATGACCCCGGCCGTGACCAGCAGGCGCCGGCCTCGTAAGCGCCCCCCTGACTGTGATCTTGGCCGGCACGATCCTGACGCTTGTCGGGAGGACCGGAAGCGGAGTCCTCCGCTTAGTACCAGGGCGTGCGCGGTAACTGCTGCAATCACATGCAATCACAGCAGTTTGCGCACGCACCCCGGCCGGCCGGGGCCGTTCGGCCACCCGCCCGCGTTGCGGTACTCCACGATGCCCCGAGGCGTTCGTCACCACGTCAGCGGGCTTCGGGCCCCGTTTCCTGGCCGACCAGGCGCTGGTAGGCGAAGGTGATGACCTGCCGCCGTTGCCGCGGCGGCAGGTCCATGCTCAGCACCCCCTCGATGGTGGCCAGGAAGGCCTGGCCAGCCAGGCCGGCCTCGCCCGATCCGGGCCCCGGCCCGGTCTCGCCGAGCAGCAGGGTCCGGACCCACTCGTCCAGGTCGGACTGCAGGCTCGCCACCGCGGCCGAGTGCGCCGCGCGGGCGCGGAGCGCGGCGCGCAGCGAGGCGAAGTGCGCCATCTGGTCGGTGACCCACACCACCCGCGCCGCGGTGCCGGGCGGCGGCTTCTTGCTGGCCAGCCGGGCCAGGATCTCCCGGAACGCGGCGGCGAACAGGTCGTCCTTGGACGGGAAATACCAGTAGACCGAGTTCTGCGCGATCTCGAGTTCGCGGGCGATCGCGGCCACGGACATGCCCTCGTAGCCGTCCGCGAGCAGCCGCAGGCGGGCGGCGTCGAGGATCTCCTGAACCTTCTCCTGGCGCTCTACCTTGGCCCGGGTTACCGGCACTGCCGCGCTCCGTGACTGGTGCTCGAGAAAGAGGCTAACTTGCCCGCGCGGTTGAGAGCCTATCAAGGAGGCCGAAGCGCACCGTGAGCCGGGGATCACCCCCGGCCCGAGGCCAGGTCCTGGCCGCGGCGGGGCGGCCGCGGGATCCAGCGCGGTACCGAGCGCTGGTAGTCCAGGTAGGCGTCGCCGAACCGGCGGCGCAGCGTCCGTTCCTCGTAGCCGGTGACGAACAGGTGGCAGAAGACCGCCATCGCGCCCGCGTACGCCAGCAGCGCCAGCGAGCCGAACAGCCACGCCTCCCCCAGCACGACCAGGAGCGCGGCCAGGTAGATCGGATTGCGCACCCAGCGGTACGGCCCGGCCGCGACCACCCGCGCCGGGGCGTCCCACGGGCCGGGAGTGCCGTCGCCCACGGCCGCGAAGTTCCAGACGCACCACGCGTACAACGCAGCGCCGGCCGCGATGACCGCGATCGCCTCCCACGCGACCGGGGTAGCCGCGTGGCCGTCGCGGGTCAGGATCCGCCAGGGCAGCCAGACTCCGCCAAGCCCCGGGACCACCAGCGTGAACACGAGATTGCGGACGATGAGACTGAGCGTGCGGGCCATCGTCGGTCACGCTCCCTCCGCCGAGATGTCACGATCACTGGTATGAACCCCGCCAGCCGGGGAATGTGACCGGAGCCCTCGCCAGCGCGACCGTGACCTCGGCGCCTCGCCTGCCTCAGCCGGCGGCGCCCTGGCCGACCGCCTGCCCCTGCGCGTGCTCGTGCAGCGCCTTCTCGTCCTCATGCGTGGCCGGCTTGAGGTCGAAGACGACCTTCTGCACGGTGCCGGTGAAGGCGTAAGGGGCACTGTCCTCGTAAGCGAGGTCGACGACCAGGCCGTTGTCGCGGCCGATGTCCATGCCCGCGTAGCTGGAGAAGGCGATCGGCACCGTGTGCGGCATCTTGCCCTCGCCGATCAGCTTGCCGTCCGCCCACAAGGTCACCGTGCCGCCGGTGCCCGGCTTGGCCTCGTCCGCGGCGAACAGCATCTTGACCGTCACGTCGCCGGCCGGGAGCGGCTCGGTGGACACCTGCTTGTAGGTCTCCACGCCCAGGTACGAGTAGGTGTGGTGCAGCAGGCCGCCGTCATCGACCCACAGCCCGAACCCGCCGATGAAGTCGGCATTGGCCACGATGACGCCCTCCGCACCGCCGTCGGGCACGGTCAGCTCGGCCTCGATGGCGTAAGACCGCCCGAGGATCCGGGGCACCATGCCGCGCTGCACGTTCTGCACGTCCCCGGCGTAGGTGAACCGGGTCACCGTCGGCAGCGGCGGCAGGATGCCGAACAGCACGCTCATCCCGCCGAGCAGCGGCAGCACCCGGTTGCGCTCGGCCTCGGCCCACCACAGCTCCTTGAGCTCGGCGAGCTTGTCCGGGTGCTGGGCGGCCAGGTCGTGCGCCTGGGAGAAGTCGTCGGGCAGGTAGTACAGCTCCCAGACGTCCTGCTCGGGGTCGTAGGCCCCGGGGGCGAATCTCCGCAGGGTCTGCGGCGAGAAGTCCCACGGCGCGCGGTCCAGTTTCGCGCACGCCCACCAGCTATCGGAGTACATCGCCCGGCTGCCGAACATCTCGAAGTACTGCACGGTGTGCCGCTCCGCGGCCTGCGCGTCGCCGAAGGTATCCAGGAAGCGGTGCCGTCCATCGGCTCCTGCCCGATCCCGTCCACGGTGACCGGCTCGGGCAGGCCGATGGCCTCCAGGATCGTCGGGACGACGTCGATGCAGTGGGTGAACTGGGTGCGCGGCTCGGGGCCGGGGTTGATCCGCTCCGGCCAGGCGACCACCATCGGGTTCCGGTGCCGCCGAGATGGCTGGACAGCTGCTTGCCCCACTGGAACGGGGTGTTGCCCGCGTGCGCCCACGCGGCGGCATAGTGCGGCGCCGTGTGATCGCCGCCCAGGGCCTCGATGCCGCCGTACTGGTCGATGAGCCTGAGCTGCTGCTCGGGTTCGAGCACCAGGGCGTTGAGGAACGTCATCTCGTTGAACGAGCCGGTGACCGTGCCTTCCATGCTGGAGCCGTTGTCGCCCCAGATGTAGAAGATGAGCGTGTTGTCGAGGTCGCCCATCTCCTCGATGGCGTCCAGCAGCCGGCCGACGTTCCAGTCGGCGTTCTGCGAGTAACCCGCGAACACCTCCATCTGCCGGGCATACAGCTTCTTCTCCGCGTCGGTCAGGGAGTCCCAGGCCGGGAACAGGCCGGGCCGTTTGGTCAGCTCGGTGTCGGCCGGGACGATCCCGAGCCGCTTCTGCCGCTCGAGGGTCTGCTCGCGCAGCTTGTCCCAGCCCTCGTCGAACCGGCCCCGGTACTTGTCCGCCCAGGCCCGGGCCACGTGATGCGGCGCGTGCGCGCAGCCGGTGGGGTCGTACATGAACCACGGCTTGGTGGCATCCTGGGCCCGGACGCCGTGCAGCCACTCGATCGCGTTGTCGCTCAGGTCGTCGGGGAAGTAATACGGCTGGCCATTTTTGCCGTCCATCACGCCCGGCGTCGAATTGTCCTGGGTGATCGTCCGGTCGTCTCGCAGGCCGCTCCAGACAGGAAGCCCCACCAGTGGTCGAATCCCCACGACTGCGGCCAGTGGTCGAATGGCCCGGCCGGGCCCTGGACATTGTCCGGGGTGAGGTGCCACTTGCCGAACCCGCCGGTGACGTAGCCGTTCTCGCGCAGGATGCGCGGCGGCGCCGTGCAGGTCCGGGGCCGGACCGCGGTGTACCCGGGGAACGGGCCCGGGTACTCGGCGATCGAGCCGAACCCGACCCGGTGGTGGTTGCGGCCGGTCAGCAGCGCGGCGCGGGTCGGTGAGCAGACCGCGGTCACGTGGAACCGGTTGTAGGTCAGCCCCATCTGCCGCACCCGGGTCAGGCCGGGCGTGGCGATCGGGCCGCCGAACGCCTCCGGGTTGCCGAAGCCGGCGTCGTCGATGAGGACGACCAGCACATTGGGGGCGTTCTCCGGGGCCTGCGGCCCGGGGATCATCGACCAGTCCGGGACCGACCGGTCGACCGTGCGGCCCATCGTCCCGCCGAAGGTGCGGTCAGGGACCGGCAGCACCGTGCGGTCCGGGTTGAACTTGCCCGCCGCCTCGGCCAGCGCGTCCTTGAGCCCCCGGATGCCGGCCTTGCTCATCGGGGCGACCGACTTCGCCAGCGACCCGGCCAGTGCCTGCTCGGCGGCCAGCCGGTCCTCGTCGTCGACCATGGCGATGATGACCGCGGTGCCCGGCTGCAGCTTGTCCCCGAGGCCCTGCTCGATGCCGGCGTCCACCTTGTGCTTGGCGAACCTGCCGATCCAGGCGCCAGGCCGCCCCGCCGACGACGACCGAGGCCAGCAGCGGCGGCGAGAACAGGCCGACCAGCAGCCCGACGCCGCCGCCCCAGCCCAGGCCCTTGCGGCCCAGGTGGTCACCGGTCTGGGTCACGCTTACCTGGCCGCCGGCGTCGTGCTCGACCAGGATGACGCCCTCGGACCTGACCCCCTTGCCCTTGACCAGCCCGGTCAGCGTGGCAAAGTCCCGTTCCGCCGGGCCCGCGGCCGGGTAGGCCGCCATGATCACGTCAAAGGAGTCGCCCATTACCCCTCCTCGAACTGCCCCGTCCGGAGAAGGATGCGCGCGCGGGTCAGGGCCGGCCTCACCCATGGGGGGTGAAGCCCGCTGGCCCGCCCGGCGCCGCCCAGCGATTTAACCGTCGCTGCCGCCGCAGGCGGCGCAGGCATCGTCGGGCCCGCTTAGCGGGCTGGTCATCCCGTCGTCATCTCCTGTTCCGGCCCAGTTCACCCACCCGGGGTGATCCACGATCGCTCTCATTGAGCTGTCAGTGGCCGCGCTCATGTCGTTGTCAGTGATCTGCTCATTGAGCTGTCAGTGGGGGCGTTTGCCCGGTAGGTTCCGTTGTCGCCGATCCCTTCGTGAGCGCGCGGGGGTCACGGATGGGGGACCGGGCGTGGGTGAGCAGGGTCCGGCTTGGGATCAGCGGCTGCCCCGAGAGGCCGCGGCCCGGCGTCTGATGGGGCTGGATGGTGAAGGTCGGCTGACGACGGGGCATGTGCCGCTCGCGGCTGAGGGTCTGGGTGTCTCGGAGCGGACTGTGTGGCGGTGGATCGAGGCGGGCAGGCATGGCGGGGCTGCTTTCCGCCGTGCGGCACATGGCGGCCAGCCGGCGGGACGGGCAGCCCCGGCAGACGGCCGGCTGGCGGGCTCACGGAGTCGGATGCCCGGCGGGGCTTAAATGCAGGGGGCATCCACTATGCAACCGGATCGTCTGCGGCGTACCGC
>CAVVLN010000004.1:0-2201228 GCA_963749145.1 uncultured Actinomycetota bacterium
CCGCAAGCACGGCGAGGGGGACGACCCCGAATGCGCTCCTACGACTGCCTCCACCGGCTGCCGGGGCCGCGCCTGGGCAGGCTTGCGCACAGGCGCGGTCCTGGTCAGCCCGGCGGGGAGGTCGGCGGTGAGCCCGGCCAGGTCGGCGTAGGTCCGCGCGACGAACGTCTGGCCCACCCGCAAGTCCAGCTCCTCGATGGTCAGCCTGCCCCGCGCGAACGCAGCCTTGAGTATGTCGGCCACCTTCTCGCGGTCGGCGTCGGAGGCCATGAGGCTTCCCAGCGGCTGAGGCGGTGAAAGGGCGTGAGGGCCGCCGACACCACGGCGGCGGGCGGCGGGCGATTTGCGGCGACCCCGCCGAGGACGCCGAGCCAGGCGCCGAAGAACGGTGCGATCATGAGCGCGGCCAAGGGCGCCATGCCCGCCTGGCCGACGCTGAGTTCCACCCAGTACTCGTGCCGGAGGCCCGGCGGGATCCGACATGGTTCGGATTGCAGGTTTCGCACCCGCCGCCAGACGGGGGCGGGGGGTTCTGGAGCGGCACTTGGTGCGGGAACAGCGCGATCGTGACGGAGGTGAGCACAGCTAGCAGCAGGGCAGCCGTCGCCATGGCGCAGCTCGCGGCCAGGCAGCCCTGCCCGGTGGGGCCCGTGGCCGCCGGTCGCGCGTCCCGGGCGGACAAGCGCGCCGCCAGGAACCCGGTCGCCAAGGGCAGCGCTAGCGCGGCCAGCCCCCACCACTTCAATGACGGGCCGTCGGGGGCGACGTTTACGCCGAGGGGTGCGAGCGCGTACAGCACCCCGGCGGTGGCCGCGCCGAACCCGATAGCGATCGGCAGGATCCAGCGGGTGAGCCGCACGCGCTGAGAGGTCAGGATGAGCAGCCGGGCGACATAGGCGGCGATGACCAGCAGCAGCAGAATCTCCATGGCCCAGATGCCAGGAACGACCGCGAAGTAGGCGCCGAGCTTGCTGCCGTCGCGGTCCTTCACGGTCTTAGCGGCGATCAGCGCGAGCACCATCGCGTACCCGGCGACCCGCGCCGCGCGCGGCGCCCAGCTGCGGCGAACCGGCCCGAGGTAACGGCGAATCACCACCGGCAGCAGAGTCAGCAGCACCACGGTGACCACGACGTACATCCGATTGAGAGGTACGGCGGAGTCCGATGAGCTTCCCGGCCAGCCGACCCACACCACGCCCGCCGCCCCGGCGGCGAACGCCAGCACCCGTATCACCCGGTGCATCAAGACCTCCCGCGCCACCAGCCACAGCCCCCCACCCAGCCACGCCACCCGCCCCGCCCCGGACGGGACTTCGCCCGCCTCGGCCAGCACGGCTCTGGCCCAGTCGCGACGGGCCGCCGGAAGCAGGTCGGCCGTGCGTCCCAACAGCCCGGCCAGCACCCGCGTGAACCGATCCATCACGCCCCCTCCGCCGCCACCCGGCGCTTGCCCGCCCGGCCCGCTGCGACCGCGCGCGGGTGCTTCAGCGGTGCCTCTTCGGCCAGGGCCGCCCTGGCCGCGGCGAGACCGTCAGAGCTGAGCCGGTACAGGTGCCGCCGCGGGCGCCCGGCCGGCGGGCCCGTCT
The DNA here is from genome assembly GCA_963749145.1 of uncultured Actinomycetota bacterium. GTDB lineage: Bacteria > Actinomycetota > Actinomycetes > Streptosporangiales > Streptosporangiaceae > JASHPR01. The sequence continues at coordinate 1,587 of CAVVLN010000004.1, forward strand.
TCCCAGCACGCCTCGACCAGGCCCCGCTCGGCCAGCCGGATCAAGATCGGGTACAGGGTGCCCGACCGCAGCCCGGTCTGCTTGGCGAGCAGATAGCCATGCCGCCAGGAGGCGGGGTCCGCCTCTAGCGAGGCCAGTACCGACAGGGTCTGGGCCGAGAAACCGGAACGACGAGCCACGGCGCCAAACTCTACCTAGGTAGACACGTTGCGTCCACCCTTGACCGAAGAAAGCTCTCTACGAGCTCTCTCACGGCTTCATCCTCAGCCATTCAAGGGCTGCTGCCCGGTTGTTTTCCTCGATGTTGGTGTGATCCTCGCTGGCCGGAAAGTGGGTTGTGACGTTCGGGATGCGGTCGGCCAGCCAACGGGCATGGGCGACGGGGAGGAAGTCCCGCATGCCGTGCCACAGGCTGACGGGGGCCTGGATATCGGCGAGATCAAAGCCCCACGGCTTATAGAAGGCGAGGTCGTCCTCCCACGATCCGTCGTCGTCGAACGCCCCGCTGTCATCGGCGCGTAGCACGTCCCGGTGGCACGCGGCGAGATAGTCAGCCCATTCCCGGCTGTGCGCGGCATCCTGCCCGGCCCGATCTCCCCACCTCACCAGCCACCAGCCAGGCGAACCTCGCTGAGCGAGAGTAACCGCTGACTGCGCGCGGAAGTCCTCCCGAGCCCGCTCTGGCTCTTCGAGCTTGCGGCGGATCTCCTCGCGGTAGTCATCGCCGCCGAGGCCATCGGTGAAGTCCAGACCAGGCATGCCGTACGGGCCGATCGAGGCGAACACGCAGACAGCGGTCACGGCCCCCGGAAGCTTCGCCGCCGTCGCCAGAGCGTACGGACCGCCACCCGAGGAACCCCACACCGCTATCTTCGCGATGCCTAGCTCGCTCATGATGGCCTGCGCATCAGCCGCACAGTCGGCGATGACGCGGCCAGGCATCGCCGTTGACCCGCCACAGCCGGGCCGGTCATACCCAATCAGCCGCAAGCCCAGATCGCGGCCCTCAGCAACCGCGGGCGGGAACAAGTGCCGCGAGCCTGCCCCGTTATGGACAATAACCGGGAAGCCCGACTCAGGCCCGGGATCCTCGACGGCCAGATCCCTCCGGCCGACCCTGACAATGTGCGGCGCGGGATACATGCGCAGGACCATAGGCCGCAGCAGACCATCACGTCACGTCGTTTTGCTTGGGCCACGCTCCTGGCTGGTCGCGCGGGGCAGCAACCCGGCAACTCGCCAGTGGTGCTCACTCACGGCGACTCACGCACAGCCAAGACGGCCGCTGTGGGAGAGTATCGCCTCCACCACTTGGTTCTGGGGCTGCCTGGCGTCGATGAGGATCGCGCCGAATGCGCGCAAGCGGGCCTGATATCCCGGCAGAAAGCGGCGCAGGTGCTCGCGAGTGTCCCCGATCCGTCCCCAGTCATTGTCCGGGCGCGACTCTATCCGTGCCAGCATGGTGGGCTCGTCCATCTCCAGCAGGAACACCTGGGTGAAGCGATCGGCCAGCTCTAGCTCATTGGCCGCACCGCCGCAGACGTACAGCGTCGCTGGCGCCGCGGCCCGGATCAGTTCGTCGAGGCGGGCCGGATTCCATGCCCAGCTGTGCCGGGAAAGCCAGGCCAAGTCCGGCTCGGCCGGCTTCTCCACCACGACGGCGCCGGCACGGTCAACCATCCGCGCGAGCAAAGGGTCGTCGTCGGCATCGAGGGATGCCAGGCCCCGGCAGGCAAGCATGGCGGCGATCGTGGTCTTCCCGGCGCCCGAACAGCCTGTGATCAGCACTGCGCTCATCGCCGCCTATCGTCGGCCAGCCCAGAAGGGCGACGCAAACGAGTTTTGTGATCCGCGCGGGCGCGGGCGGACCTTGTTCTCGGGCTCCAGCCGGGCTGGCCTAACTGCCGGGTCAGCGGTACCGGACGTGGCGGACAGCATCCGCGTTGTCACGCTGTCCGCCCGCCCAGGACGGAAACATAGCCGTTCGGGACATCATGCCGCCCGCCTGCGGCGGACCTGCCACGCACAGGCCCAGCCGAGCCCGGCGGCCAGCACCAGGTAGATGCCGGTCTCGATCCACTGCAGCGGCCAGAACCGGCTGGCGGGCTGGTAGGTGACCGACTGGCGCAGGTGCATGGCAGCCAGCGTGCTGCGGCAAGCGACAGCCGAGGGGATGCCAGAGCCGGGTGCGGGAAGGCATGCCTTGGGTGGCACCGTGAACTGCACGCCCGATGGCGTGATGATGACGTCCGACGCCGCCGCGCCCGATGGCGTGATGACGATGTCCGACAGGACCCACGCGCCCGGCTTGGCGAAAGGCGCCGTGAGCCCGAACGCGCTCACCTGGCCGGTGGCCGCGTTCACGTTGGTCTGGACGGGCGCGTTCTGGGCCTTCAGCAGCGCCGTGAAGTGGGCGGGCGGGAGCAGGTGCGGCCGGACGGCGTTCGGCACCACGACCTGGATCACGGCGAACGCGACCAGCGTGACGGCCATCGCGGGCAGCGTCCGGCGCAGCAGCACGCCCGCGGTCACCCCGAGCGCGAAGGCGAACGCCGCGTAGCCGAGCGGGGCCACGCCCCGGGCGGCGAAGATCGCCGGCTCGAGCCGGGCCAGCACGAACCAGGAGGAGCGCACCCCGGCCCCTCCGCCTGCGGCGACCTGCACAGAACCACCGGCGAGTGACGCAGCGTGGTCGATCGGGCTGGCCCACCAGGTGACCATCAGGCTGAGCAGGCCGGCCGTCGCGATGGCGGCGAGGCCGATGAGACCGAGCTTGACGAAGGTCCAGCGGGTGCGGGTGACGCTCTGGTTCCAGGCGATCCGGTGCGTGCCGGCCTCGAACTCGCGGGCGATCAGCGGCGCGCCCCAGAACAGGCCCATCAGCGCGGGCGCCAGGTACATGAGCGCGATGCTGCCGAAGTAGAGGAGGTGGTCGAAGCTGCCGATCCTGTCGATGAAGTCGCTCGCGATCGTGGCGCAGTTGGCGTGGCAGGCGTACAGGCCCGACGAGGTGTACGCGCTGCCGACGCCCGGCCTGGTGACCGCCAGCAGGATCGCGGCCACGGCCAGCGCGATGGCCGCGGTGATGGCCTGCGGCCGGAACTGGCGCCAGGTCAGCCAGATCATGGCCTGGCCTCCAGCATCCTGATGTCCGGTGAGCCCGCGGAGGCATCCCCCATGTAGGCGACGACCAGGTCCTCCAGGCTGACCGGGTCGACGGTCCAGGCCGGGTCGATGATCGGCTCGCGGCTGCGGACCAGGAACGTGCTCTGCCGGCCGGTGTGGCTCTCGGTGATGACCTGCTGGCTGGCCGGCAGGCTGGCGGTGTCGCGGCGCGGGCCCGTCAGCAGGTGGTGGGCGGCGAGCAAGCCGTCCACCTCGCCGTCGATCCGCACCCGGGAGTCGATCAGCACGATCAGGTAGTCGCAGACCCGTTCCAGGTCGGCGACCTGATGCGAGGAGATCACCACGCTGAGCTCCTGCTCGGCCGTCACGTGCATCAGGACCTGAAGGAACTCGCGCCGGGCCCGCGGGTCCAGGCTGGCGATCGGCTCGTCCAGGATCAGAATCTCCGGCTGTTTGGCGATGGCCAGGGTGAGCGCGAGCTGGGCCCGTTGGCCGCCCGACAGCTCGCCCGCCTTCTGCTTGGGGTCCAGGCCAAGCTGCTCGATCCGCCGCCGGGCGAGCGCGGCGTCCCAGCGCGGGTTCAGGTGCGCGCCGAGCCGGAGGTGGTCGGCCACGCTCAGCCCGGCGTAGGTCGGGGTGTCCTGCGCGACGTAGCCGACGCGGGCGAGCTGATCGGGACCGCCGGTCGGCCGGCCGCCGAGCACCTCGACGGTGCCGGTGGTCGGGGCCAGCATCCCGGTGGCGAGGCTGATCAAGGTGGTCTTGCCTGCCCCGTTCGGGCCGACGAGCCCGGCCACGTGCCCGGTCGGGATGGTGAGCGTGCAGTCGGTCAGGGCCCAGCGGTGCCCGTAGCGCTTGCCGAGTCCGCGTGCCTCAATCGCCGCGGTTGCGTTCCTCATATTGCTTCCTCCCGTGCGGCGGACTGGACGGCCCGCTGAAACAGCGCCTCGATGTCCTCGAAGTCCAGGCCCTCTTGCTGTGCGCGGCCGATCCACGCCGATAGCTCCAGGCTCAGCCGCTGATGCGCGGCGACCGACGCGTCGCCGACGGTCTTGGTCACGAACGTGCCCACGCCCGGCTTGGCCGCGACCAGGCCCTCGTACTCCAGGAGCCGGTAGGCCTTGAGCACTGTGTTGGGGTTGATCGCCATCGAGCCCGCCACTTCCTTGACGGTAGGCAGCTGATCACCCGCCCGCAGCAAGCCCAGGCGCAGCGCCTGCCGTACCTGCCGGATCAGCTGGAGGTACGGAGCGACGCCCGACTTGCTGTTGAGGTGGAACTCGATCACTAGCGCTCCCCACCGTGTCACCAGGAGTTAATCTAGGTAGCTAGTACAATATCTTAATGAATCGAAGCAGGCAATATAGGGCGGCATCGGGCTCGGCGTGCCCTCGCCGGGGCCGGGACGGCTGCCGGATACTAAGAGAGTGCAGGCAGGCGGTGATGGTGATCTGGCCCCGGCCGACCGCCCGGTGGCGGCTGATGAGGGTGCAGTTCACCGGCCCGGCCGAGGCGAGGACGGCGCAGAGCCGGGGGCCCGGATAGACGGCGCGGCGAAGCCGCGTGCGGACCAGGGGAGGCTGCGCACTTACCTCGGCATTGCCCCGGGGGTGGGGAAGACCTACGCGATGCTGCGGGACGCGCGGGCCCAGCGGCGGTGCGGCGTCGATGCGGTCGTGGCGTTCTTTCAGCGTCATGGGCGGGCGGCGACCGCCGCTGGGATGGAAGGCCTCGAGGTGCTCACCGGCTCGGTCAGCTACCAGGGAATGAGCGTCGAGGAACTGGATGTCTCGGCGGTCCTTGACCGCCGCCCGGGACTGGCCCTGGTGGATGAGCTGGCCCACGCGAACCTGCCCGGCGCCCGCCATCCAAGACGCTGGCAGGATGTCGGCGAGCTGCTGGCCAGCGGCATCGACGTGTACACCACGCTGAACGTAGGCAACATCGAATCGCTGGGCCCACTCGTTTCCCGGATCACTGGGGTACGCCCGAGCGAGCCGGTGCCGGATGCGTTCGTGCGGGCCGGGCAGGTCGAGCTGGTCGACCTTGCGCCTGCGGCGCTGCGCCGCAGGCTCGCCCAGGGACTGGTCTTCCCCGCTGATCAGGCAGACGCAGCGCTGTCACATTATTTCCGGTTCGCCAACCTGGCCGCGCTGCAAGAGCTTGCCCAGCTATGGCTCGATGACTCCGTTCCCGACCCGGCCGCAGCGTTCCTAGCCGCGCATCCCGCCTGCGAGCCGGCCGAAGCCGCCGTCATCGTGGTCGGCCTGGAAGGGTCGCCTGCCGACCAGTGGCTCATCCGGTACGGCGCTTGTCTGGCCGAGCTGTCCGATGCCCGGCTGCACGGCGTGCACGTCCGGCCCCTCGATAACCTGGACCGGCCAGTTAGGACGCGGCTGACGGAGGACCGGCAGCTGCTCAACGATCTGCACGGGACGTTCACCGAGGTCAAGGCCAGCGATCCCGCCTCGGGACTGATCCGCGCCGCGCGCCAGGCCGGGGCCGCGCAGCTGGTGATCGGGTCCCGCCGCCGGTCGCGCTGGTCGCGGCTGCTGAGCGGAACCACGATGGCGGATAGGGTGCTGCGCTTGGCCGGCGACCTCGCGGTCCAGGTCGTGAACGTCGGACAGCCGGACAAGACCAATAGCGAATGGCGCCGCCCGGCCACCCCATCGACCCGGCAATAACCGCGCCAAGGTGCGCCCGCAAACGCCGTCGAGTGGCGACGCCGAGCGGCGCAGCAGCGGCAGCATCGCGTTGGTGACGCGGATGACGCCGATCACGTTGGTCTCGACGGCCGCCCGCACCGTCGCGAGGCCGACCGTGGTGGGCTGCTGCGGCCTGCCGGCGGTCACGGCGGCGTTGTTGACGAGCACGTCGAGGCGGCCGGCACGCGCTGGCCTCGCCCCGACGGCACGTACCCGGACGGCCCTGCCCGCTGGTCCGGGACCAGGCGCAGCTGTACCAGCTGATCGCGCTCGGCCGGGCTTCGGCGGTCCTGCCGGAGTCGTGCCGCGCCCAGCTACGCGACGGCCTCGCCGCCGTGCCGCTGATCGACGCGCCGACGGTGACGACGGTGATCGCGTGGCCGCCCCACAGCCGGTCCCGAGCCGTCGCCGGGCTCGTCCAAGCCGCGACCCGCCTCTAGCCCTACCTGGTCTCAGGATGACCTCGGCCAGTCTGCCGTAGACCAAGGCTGAGCCGGCGATCGTGCCTTCCCGTCCGGACATCCGCGTTCCTGGCCGACGTAACGTAGATGTGTGCCGGGATCACCGCCGCTGAGCGAGGACGCAGCAGACGCCGCCCGGTGGTGGCAGGCCCACCTGCTGGCCGAGAACGACCAGGCTAGTGAGCTTGGCGAGCGTGCCGAGGCCGGCGATGACCATGCCAGGCGGCAGCTGGCCAGCTGGCTGTCTGAGCGGGGCCGGACCGAAGAAGCCATCGAGGTCATCCGCCCGCTCGCTGCCACCGGGGACGACGTGGCCGATCTGTGGCTGGCGCGCTGGCTGGCTGACGCTGACCAGGCCGGTGAGCTGCGCCAGCGGGCCGGAGCGGGAAGCTACCATGCCCTGCTTGAGCTGGCCGGGTGGCTGGCCGGGCACGGGCACCTGGACGAGCTGCGGGCGCTCGTTGCTGGTCAGCGGCAGCTGCTGGCGGGCTGGCTGGCCCGCCAGCATGACATGACGCTGGTGCGCCTGGCCGCCGATCTCGGAGACGACGAGGCCCGGCAGCGCCTGGAGATGTGGATGGCTAGGCTGAGGGAGCGCGCCGAAGCGCAAGCACGGCGGTATGACCCCGGCCGTGACCAGCAGGCGCCGGCCTCGTAAGCGCCCCCCTGACTGTGATCTTGGCCGGCACGATCCTGACGCTTGTCGGGAGGACCGGAAGCGGAGTCCTCCGCTTAGTACCAGGGCGTGCGCGGTAACTGCTGCAATCACATGCAATCACAGCAGTTTGCGCACGCACCCCGGCCGGCCGGGGCCGTTCGGCCACCCGCCCGCGTTGCGGTACTCCACGATGCCCCGAGGCGTTCGTCACCACGTCAGCGGGCTTCGGGCCCCGTTTCCTGGCCGACCAGGCGCTGGTAGGCGAAGGTGATGACCTGCCGCCGTTGCCGCGGCGGCAGGTCCATGCTCAGCACCCCCTCGATGGTGGCCAGGAAGGCCTGGCCGGCCAGGCCGGCCTCGCCCGATCCGGGCCCCGGCCCGGTCTCGCCGAGCAGCAGGGTCCGGACCCACTCGTCCAGGTCGGACTGCAGGCTCGCCACCGCGGCCGAGTGCGCCGCGCGGGCGCGGAGCGCGGCGCGCAGCGAGGCGAAGTGCGCCATCTGGTCGGTGACCCACACCACCCGCGCCGCGGTGCCGGGCGGCGGCTTCTTGCTGGCCAGCCGGGCCAGGATCTCCCGGAACGCGGCGGCGAACAGGTCGTCCTTGGACGGGAAATACCAGTAGACCGAGTTCTGCGCGATCTCGAGTTCGCGGGCGATCGCGGCCACGGACATGCCCTCGTAGCCGTCCGCGAGCAGCCGCCGGCGGGCGGCGTCGAGGATCTCCTGAACCTTCTCCTGGCGCTCTACCTTGGCCCGGGTTACCGGCACTGCCGCGCTCCGTGACTGGTGCTCGAGAAAGAGGCTAACTTGCCCGCGCGGTTGAGAGCCTATCAAGGAGGCCGAAGCGCACCGTGAGCCGGGGATCACCCCCGGCCCGAGGCCAGGTCCTGGCCGCGGCGGGGCGGCCGCGGGATCCAGCGCGGTACCGAGCGCTGGTAGTCCAGGTAGGCGTCGCCGAACCGGCGGCGCAGCGTCCGTTCCTCGTAGCCGGTGACGAACAGGTGGCAGAAGACCGCCATCGCGCCCGCGTACGCCAGCAGCGCCAGCGAGCCGAACAGCCACGCCTCCCCCAGCACGACCAGGAGCGCGGCCAGGTAGATCGGATTGCGCACCCAGCGGTACGGCCCGGCCGCGACCACCCGCGCCGGGGCGTCCCACGGGCCGGGAGTGCCGTCGCCCACGGCCGCGAAGTTCCAGACGCACCACGCGTACAACGCAGCGCCGGCCGCGATGACCGCGATCGCCTCCCACGCGACCGGGGTAGCCGCGTGGCCGTCGCGGGTCAGGATCCGCCAGGGCAGCCAGACTCCGCCAAGCCCCGGGACCACCAGCGTGAACACGAGATTGCGGACGATGAGACTGAGCGTGCGGGCCATCGTCGGTCACGCTCCCTCCGCCGAGATGTCACGATCACTGGTATGAACCCCGCCAGCCGGGGAATGTGACCGGAGCCCTCGCCAGCGCGACCGTGACCTCGGCGCCTCGCCTGCCTCAGCCGGCGGCGCCCTGGCCGACCGCCTGCCCCTGCGCGTGCTCGTGCAGCGCCTTCTCGTCCTCATGCGTGGCCGGCTTGAGGTCGAAGACGACCTTCTGCACGGTGCCGGTGAAGGCGTAAGGGGCCCTGTCCTCGTAAGCGAGGTCGACGACCAGGCCGTTGTCGCGGCCGATGTCCATGCCCGCGTAGCTGGAGAAGGCGATCGGCACCGTGTGCGGCATCTTGCCCTCGCCGATCAGCTTGCCGTCCGCCCACAAGGTCACCGTGCCGCCGGTGCCCGGCTTGGCCTCGTCCGCGGCGAACAGCATCTTGACCGTCACGTCGCCGGCCGGGAGCGGCTCGGTGGACACCTGCTTGTAGGTCTCCACGCCCAGGTACGAGTAGGTGTGGTGCAGCAGGCCGCCGTCATCGACCCACAGCCCGAACCCGCCGATGAAGTCGGCATTGGCCACGATGACGCCCTCCGCACCGCCGTCGGGCACGGTCAGCTCGGCCTCGATGGCGTAAGACCGCCCGAGGATCCGGGGCACCATGCCGCGCTGCACGTTCTGCACGTCCCCGGCGTAGGTGAACCGGGTCACCGTCGGCAGCGGCGGCAGGATGCCGAACAGCACGCTCATCCCGCCGAGCAGCGGCAGCACCCGGTTGCGCTCGGCCTCGGCCCACCACAGCTCCTTGAGCTCGGCGAGCTTGTCCGGGTGCTGGGCGGCCAGGTCGTGCGCCTGGGAGAAGTCGTCGGGCAGGTAGTACAGCTCCCAGACGTCCTGCTCGGGGTCGTAGGCCCCGGGGGCGAATCTCCGCAGGGTCTGCGGCGAGAAGTCCCACGGCGCGCGGTCCAGTTTCGCGCACGCCCACCAGCTATCGGAGTACATCGCCCGGCTGCCGAACATCTCGAAGTACTGCACGGTGTGCCGCTCCGCGGCCTGCGCGTCGCCGAAGGTATCCAGGAAGCTGGTGCCGTCCATCGGCTCCTGCCCGATCCCGTCCACGGTGACCGGCTCGGGCAGGCCGATGGCCTCCAGGATCGTCGGGACGACGTCGATGCAGTGGGTGAACTGGGTGCGCGGCTCGGGGCCGGGGTTGATCCGCTCCGGCCAGGCGACCACCATCGGGTTCCGGGTGCCGCCGAGATGGCTGGACAGCTGCTTGCCCCACTGGAACGGGGTGTTGCCCGCGTGCGCCCACGCGGCGGCATAGTGCGGCGCCGTGTGATCGCCGCCCAGGGCCTCGATGCCGCCGTACTGGTCGATGAGCCTGAGCTGCTGCTCGGGTTCGAGCACCAGGGCGTTGAGGAACGTCATCTCGTTGAACGAGCCGGTGACCGTGCCTTCCATGCTGGAGCCGTTGTCGCCCCAGATGTAGAAGATGAGCGTGTTGTCGAGGTCGCCCATCTCCTCGATGGCGTCCAGCAGCCGGCCGACGTTCCAGTCGGCGTTCTGCGAGTAACCCGCGAACACCTCCATCTGCCGGGCATACAGCTTCTTCTCCGCGTCGGTCAGGGAGTCCCAGGCCGGGAACAGGCCGGGCCGTTTGGTCAGCTCGGTGTCGGCCGGGACGATCCCGAGCCGCTTCTGCCGCTCGAGGGTCTGCTCGCGCAGCTTGTCCCAGCCCTCGTCGAACCGGCCCCGGTACTTGTCCGCCCAGGCCCGGGCCACGTGATGCGGCGCGTGCGCGCAGCCGGTGGAGTAGTACATGAACCACGGCTTGGTGGCATCCTGGGCCCGGACGCCGTGCAGCCACTCGATCGCGTTGTCGCTCAGGTCGTCGGGGAAGTAATACGGCTGGCCATTTTTGCCGTCCATCACGCCCAGCGTCGAATTGTCCTGGGTGATGATCGGGTCGTACTGGCCGGCCGCTCCAGACAGGAAGCCCCACCAGTGGTCGAATCCCCACGACTGCGGCCAGTGGTCGAATGGCCCGGCCGGGCCCTGGACATTGTCCGGGGTGAGGTGCCACTTGCCGAACCCGCCGGTGACGTAGCCGTTCTCGCGCAGGATGCGCGGCAGCGCCGTGCAGGTCCGGGGCCGGACCGCGGTGTACCCGGGGAACGGGCCCGGGTACTCGGCGATCGAGCCGAACCCGACCCGGTGGTGGTTGCGGCCGGTCAGCAGCGCGGCGCGGGTCGGTGAGCAGACCGCGGTCACGTGGAACCGGTTGTAGGTCAGCCCCATCTGCCGCACCCGGGTCAGGCCGGGCGTGGCGATCGGGCCGCCGAACGTGTCCGGGTTGCCGAAGCCGGCGTCGTCGATGAGGACGACCAGCACATTGGGGGCGTTCTCCGGGGCCTGCGGCCCGGGGATCATCGACCAGTCCGGGACCGACCGGTCGACCGTGCGGCCCATCGTCCCGCCGAAGGTGCGGTCAGGGACCGGCAGCACCGTGCGGTCCGGGTTGAACTTGCCCGCCGCCTCGGCCAGCGCGTCCTTGAGCCCCCGGATGCCGGCCTTGCTCATCGGGGCGACCGACTTCGCCAGCGACCCGGCCAGTGCCTGCTCGGCGGCCAGCCGGTCCTCGTCGTCGACCATGGCGATGATGACCGCGGTGCCCGGCTGCAGCTTGTCCCCGAGGCCCTGCTCGATGCCGGCGTCCACCTTGTGCTTGGCGAACCTGCCGATCAGGGCGCCGGCCGCCCCGCCGACGACGACCGAGGCCAGCAGCGGCGGCGAGAACAGGCCGACCAGCAGCCCGACGCCGCCGCCCCAGCCCAGGCCCTTGCGGCCCAGGTGGTCACCGGTCTGGGTCACGCTTACCTGGCCGCCGGCGTCGTGCTCGACCAGGATGACGCCCTCGGACCTGACCCCCTTGCCCTTGACCAGCCCGGTCAGCGTGGCAAAGTCCCGTTCCGCCGGGCCCGCGGCCGGGTAGGCCGCCATGATCACGTCAAAGGAGTCGCCCATTACCCCTCCTCGAACTGCCCCGTCCGGAGAAGGATGCGCGCGCGGGTCAGGGCCGGCCTCACCCATGGGGGGTGAAGCCCGCTGGCCCGCCCGGCGCCGCCCAGCGATTTAACCGTCGCTGCCGCCGCAGGCGGCGCAGGCATCGTCGGGCCCGCTTAGCGGGCTGGTCATCCCGTCGTCATCTCCTGTTCCGGCCCAGTTCACCCACCCGGGGTGATCCACGATCGCTCTCATTGAGCTGTCAGTGGCCGCGCTCATGTCGTTGTCAGTGATCTGCTCATTGAGCTGTCAGTGGGGGCGTTTGCCCGGTAGGTTCCGTTGTCGCCGATCCCTTCGTGAGCGCGCGGGGGTCACGGATGGGGGACCGGGCGTGGGTGAGCAGGGTCCGGCTTGGGATCAGCGGCTGCCCCGAGAGGCCGCGGCCCGGCGTCTGATGGGGCTGGATGGTGAAGGTCGGCTGACGACGGGGCATGTGCCGCTCGCGGCTGAGGGTCTGGGTGTCTCGGAGCGGACTGTGTGGCGGTGGATCGAGGCGGGCAGGCATGGCGGGGCTGCTTTCCGCCGTGCGGCACATGGCGGCCAGCCGGCGGGACGGGCAGCCCCGGCAGACGGCCGGCTGGCGGGCTCACGGAGTCGGATGCCCGGCGGGGCTTAAATGCAGGGGGCATCCACTATGCAACCGGATCGTCTGCGGCGTACCGCTTGGGCTGCGTCTCTTTGGGCGCCGGGCCTCCCCGCAGAAGGTCGGCTGCCATGTCCAAGCAGCACGGTGGTATTCAGACGTCCACGCTGGGCCGCGCGGGAAGGGCCAGGTCGCGCACGTGTGCCGGCGCCGGGCGCGCGGTGGCGTTAGCTGCGGCGTTGCTGCTGCCGGTGGCGGTGCTGGTGGGCGCCGCCGCGCCGCCGTCCTATGCGCAGACCGTCGGGGCGCCGATCCCGGTCGGCGAGGTGGCGCAGGCGAATTATCCGCAGACGGTGGCGGTTGATCCGGTGACCGGGATGGTGTTCGCGGCCAATGTCCAGACCGGCTCGGTCGTGGCGGTCAGCGAGGCGAGCCAGTCCGTGGTGGCCGGCATCGGCGTGGGCGGTACCGGCTACGAGCCCGCGGCGCTGGCCGTGGACCCGGTGTCGGGCACGGTGTATGTGGCCGAGCTCAGCCCGTCCCGGGTGGTAGTGATCACCGAGGACCCGTCGGACCCGGCCGATGACCAGATGACCGCCACGGTGACCGTGCCGGCGGGCATGGAGGGGTTTGACGGGCCCGGAGGGGTCGCGGTGCTGCCGGGCGCTACGCCGGGCACCGGGACGGTATATGTCTCCAACGGGGCCTCAGACACCGTGTCGGTGATCAGCGAGGCCACCAACACCGTCACCGGCGTCATCCAGATCCCCGCGGAGGGCGGCGCCAGCGACTCCTACCCGGTGGGCGTCGCTGTCGATCCGGTCACCGGGCTGGTCTACGTGGCCGACCAGGGCGACGGGTACGTGTCGGTGATCAGCGGATCGACCCTGCTCGGTTCCATCGGGGTGGGCGGGGATGTGAATGACCCGACCGGGATCGCCGCCGACCCGGACACCGGCACGGTGTATGTGACCGTGCCCGCGCCGCTGCCGGCCGGGACCCCGGCCAAGGTGTACGTGATCCAGGAGGACCCCGCCAGCCCCGCCGATGCCACCGTCGCCGCGGCGATCCCGGTGTCGCCCTATGGCACCAGCGGAGCGACGTACGGGGTGCCGGAGGCGATAGCCGTCAACCCGGGCACCGCCTCGGTGTATGTGTCCAACTACGAGGGCTCCCTGGACGTTATCAACGAGGACACCGCCGACCCCGCAGCCGACGCCTTCAACCTTGGCGAGGACACCGGCTTGGTCAACCCGGCGACCTACCCCGACTTCGACGAGGTTTTCGGGATGGCCGTGGACACCTCCGCCGGCAACTCCTACAGCGGAACCGCGTACGTGGTGTCGGACCAGACCGAGGACATGTACCCGGTCTCCTTCCCGCCGCCGCTGACGCCGCAGTCGATCAGCTTCACCGCCCCGGCCACCGGCACCGTCGGCGGGTCGGCCACGCTGACCGCCACTGGCGGCGGGTCCGGGAACCCGGTCACCTTCTCGGTCGACTCTTCCTCCGGCGCCGGGGTCTGTACCGTGTCGGGCACCAACGGCACGACCGTGAACTATGCCGCGGCGGGCAGCTGCGTGATCGACGCCAGCCAGGCCGGCAACGCCAACTACCTGACCGCACCGCAGGTCACCGCAACGATCACTGTCGACCAGGCGCCCGCGTTCGTGCTGGACAGCCCGCCGCTCGCCACAGTAGCCGGGCAGGTCTACGGCTATACCTTCGCCGCCTCCGGCACCCCGGCGCCCAGCTACGCGCTGGCCACCGGCGCCCCGTCCTGGCTGTCGATCAGTGCCAGCACCGGCATGCTGACCGGCACCCCGCCCAAGGGCACGACCTCCTTCACCTACACCGTCACCGCAGCCAACCACGCCGGCACCGCCACCGCCGGGCCGTTCACGGTGACGATCGCCACCAGGTCGGCGGACGCGATCCTGTCGGCCGCACTCGCCTGCCCGGCCACCATGACCGTCAGCGGCACCGGCAGCTGCACGCTGACCATCGCCAACGCCGGGCCAGCCAGCGCCGGCAAGGTCGTAGCCGCGGTCCTGCTCCCGGCCGCGCTGTCGGAAGTCTCCTGCGCCGCGAGCTGCGCCCGGCACGGCAACGTGTACACCTGGACCCTGGCATCGCTGGCCGCCGGCGCCTCGTCGCACTTCGCCCTCACCGTCAAGGCGAGCAAGGCCGGCACCGCGCTGGTGCTCGGGGTCACCGCATCACAGAACCCGAACCCCGACCCGCTGAAGGCCGTCGCCATCCAGACGATCAGCATCAAGCAATGACGGAGGCCCGGCCCCGCCCTGGTGAACCGCGCCGACGGCGGGCGCGGGCGGGCCGCCGGGACAATGACCAGACCGGCGTGACCGCCGCCCGGGTGACCGACCGCGAGCCAAGCATTCGCGATCACGGTGCTCGACGTGGCTGCAACCAGTCCCCAGCTCGGCTCGTACCCTGCACGGCTCGGGCTGACGGCCGACGGTGCTTGCGCGGCCGGCAGGATCATCGACGCCAACCAGGCCGGCAACGCCAGCTACCTAGCGGCGCCGCAGGTCACCCAGACCATCACGGTTGCCGCGCCGACTGCCCAGTCGATCAGCTTCACCGCCCCGGCGACCGGCTACGTCGGCGGGTCGGCGACCCTGACCGCCACCGGTGGCGGATCAGGCAACCCGGTCATCTTCTCCGTCGGCCCCTCCTCCGGTGCCGGGGTATGCACCGTCTCCGGGGACGCCGTCAGCTACGCCGCGACCGGCAACTGCGTGATCGACGCCAACCAGGACGGCGGTGGCGGCTACACAGCCGCGCCCCAGGTCAGCCAGACCATCACCATCAGCCCGGGGCCCCAGGCAATCAGTTTCGCTGCCCCAGCCACCGGGGTCGTCGGCGGGACGGCGACGCTGACAGCGACCGGCGGCGGGTCAGGCAACCCGGTTGTATTCTCGGTCGATCCGTCCTCCGGTGCCGGGGTGTGCACCGTGTCCGGGGACACCGTCAGCTACGCCGCGGCGGGCAGCTGCGTGATCGACGCCAGCCAGGCCGGCAACGCCAACTACCTGACCGCACCGCAGGTCACCGCAACGATCACTGTCGACCAGGCGCCCGCGTTCGTGCTGGACAGCCCGCCGCTCGCCACAGTAGCCGGGCAGGTCTACGGCTATACCTTCGCCGCCTCCGGCACCCCGGCGCCCAGCTACGCGCTGGCCACCGGCGCCCCGTCCTGGCTGTCGATCAGTGCCAGCACCGGCATGCTGACCGGCACCCCGCCCAAGGGCACGACCTCCTTCACCTACACCGTCACCGCAGCCAACCACGCCGGCACCGCCACCGCCGGGCCGTTCACGGTGACGATCGCCACCAGGTCGGCGGACGCGATCCTGTCGGCCGCACTCGCCTGCCCGGCCACCATGACCGTCAGCGGCACCGGCAGCTGCACGCTGACCATCGCCAACGCCGGGCCAGCCAGCGCCGGCAAGGTCGTAGCCGCGGTCCTGCTCCCGGCCGCGCTGTCGGAAGTCTCCTGCGCCGCGAGCTGCGCCCGGCACGGCAACGTGTACACCTGGACCCTGGCATCGCTGGCCGCCGGCGCCTCGTCGCACTTCGCCCTCACCGTCAAGGCGAGCAAGGCCGGCACCGCGCTGGTGCTCGGGGTCACCGCATCACAGAACCCGAACCCCGACCCGCTGAAGGCCGTCGCCATCCAGACGATCAGCATCAAGCAATGACGGAGGCCCGGCCCCGCCCTGGTGAACCGCGCCGACGGCGGGCGCGGGCGGGCCGCCGGGACAATGACCAGACCGGCGTGACCGCCGCCCGGGTGACCGACCGCGAGCCAAGCATTCGCGATCACGGTGCTCGACGTGGCTGCAACCAGTCCCCAGCTCGGCTCGTACTAGCTGCAGGCCGGAGACGCCCGGCCCCCCGGCCGCAGCCCGGCGGGCCGCGTGTCCTTTGACTTCCTCGGCAGCGGTGAGTGCAAGGCCGCGCAACGACGTCTTGGACTTCCACGACCGGCGTCTCGTGTTCCTCGCCGGGCCGGGCGGCGTCGTCGAGCTCGCAGAATGGATGCGCTGAACCGGTCGCGCCGCGTTCACTCCGCCCGCAACAGCTGGGCAGGCCGCGAGCGGGACGCCGCAAACGCCGGTCCGACGGCCAGCAGAAGGGCTCCCACCAGGACGGCCGCGCCCAGGCCCACGATGACCCAGAGATTGACGACCGGCTCGGGCACCACGCCGACGTTGAGGGCGAAGGCCCTCCAGACCACCCGGCCAAGCGCGACGCCGACCGGGACACCGATGACAAGGCCCACCAGGGTGACCGTCGTCGCCTGCCAGTACAGCGTCGCGCCGACCTGGCGGCTCACGAACCCGAGGGCCTTGAGCAGTCCCATTTCCCGGCGGCGGCGACCCACGCTCACGACCAGGAGGTGGGTGAGGGTGGCCGCGCCGAAGATGGCCAGGACGACGCCGAGGATGAGGGGGAAGTCGACCGCTTCACCGAAGTTCACGAGCGCCGTCGGCGTGATCGGGGTCCCGTCGTAGTTCTGATCTGCGGAGATGACGCGCTCGATCGCCAAGTGCCCCGAACCGCCATGCGTGGCACTGGCCAGCACGGCGCTGTTGCCCAGAATCGACCCGACGCACTTCTCGTTGGCCGTGCCGTGCGGACACACCGCGTGCTCGTACCCGCCGAGGGTCAGCGCCGCACCCGTGCCCAGCCCGACCTCTCCGTCGCCGACGCCGGTCGGGAGCGCCACCGTCCCCACGACCCGAAACGGCACGGTGCGCGCGTGGCCGGCGGGCGACGCGAACCGCACCGGCACGACGGCGCCCGCATGGGTGCCGATGAGGCGCATGGTGGACGACCCCAACGCGATCTCGCCCGGGCGGGCAGGGAGCCGACCACTGACCGCCACCAAGAGAGGCGGGCCGCGGACGGCGGCGAACGCGGCTGCCTGCACGCTGACACCGTCGATGGAGACGGGCGCGCCCACGCCCACGGTGATGCGGTCGATTCCCTTGTGGCGTTCGAGCCGCTGGATCACCTGGCGCTGGTCGGCTTGAGGGCTCGAGGTGCTCGACGTGCCTGGCGTCCCGTAGATGATCACCTGGTAGGTGTCGCCGAAGAGTGCCGGCGTGGCATCGAGGTGGGCCAGGCTCGACCCGAAGACGGCGGTGCCGCACAGCGCGGCGACGGCCAGTGCCGCGCCCATGAGCGCGGTGGCCACTGGCGCGGAGGCGGCGCCGCGCCCGCGTTCGAGCGCGTTGCGCACACCGACCACCATGGTCGGTGGCGCACCCGCCGCGCCCACGAACCCGACGACGGCCGACGAGCGGGGACGACGGGCGTCGTCCGGCCGACCCCGCGCGGCGCGGAGCGACGGCCACACCCCCAGGGCGAGCACGACCACCACAGTGGCGACCGCTCCCAGCAGAAGGGCAGGGCCGTCGAAACGCAGGCCCGACGACGGCTCGGCGAGGCGAGCGTCGCCGACGGGGGCGAGGGGGGAGAGCGCATAAGCAAGGCCCAACGCTCCCGCCGCGCCGACCAAGCCGACGAGCAAGGTCGACGCCATGCCCAGCGCAACCAGGCCGCTCCGCCCGAGCCCGAGCGCCTGGAGGATGGGGAACTCGTCGCTCTCCACCCGGCGCGTCCGGCTCAGCGCCTGCCCGACGACCGCCGCCCCGGCCAGCGCGGCCAGCGCGGCCAGCAGCCACCAGCCGACCGCCTGTGGATGGATGGAGCCGGCCACCAGCACCTCGGGGGTGCTCAGGTCGGTGTAGGAGATGGAGGAGTCGTTGCCGAGCGACTTGACGTAGTTCTTGAAGGCGTCGACGTCGGCGGCCCCGTGGCGCAGCTTCACGAGGTACATGAATCCCGACGTTGTCCTCGGCAGCACGGAACGGGCGAAGGCCGGTGTCGTGTAGACGTCGTACAGCGGGGTGGTCCCGGCCTGGAATTCGTCGACGGCCGCTTCTATGCCGACGACGTGGAACGAGACCAACGGGCCCGTTGGCGGGGGACCCGCGCCGGTGGCGTTGTTGACGGCCTCCGATTGGGAGGCCGCATACATCCTCATCCGCAGGACGGTCCCGATGTGGACGCCGTTGTCCCGCTGCAGGCTGAAGGAGGCCAGCACCTCGTCGGGCGACGACGGGGCGGGCATCCTGCCGGCGACGAGGTTGACGGTACGGGACATCTCCTTGGGCGGCACGTACACGACGTTGAAGTTGTTGTTGTCGATCGGGTGCGTGCAGGCGCACGCGGGCTGGCCGTTGTATGCGATCGGTGCCGTCGTGATGGAGGCGACGGCGGGATACCGGGCGAGTTCCGGGGCCGGCCCCCCGGTGAAGACGACGAAGTCGTAGCCGTGGGTCCGGACGAAGGCGGGGAACGCAGCGGCTGTGCCTCTCCCCGCCGCGGCCGACGCCATGACAACGCCTCCGACGACCGCGATGAGGATCGCCAGCGCCAGCCACGATCGCCAGCGGCGGCGCAACTCCGCCCGGAAGATCAGCCTGAGCGCGTCCACGTGCCTGTCGCCTTCCCCGGCCGGTCCCGGTGGCCGGTATGGCCTGCGCGTCGCTTCAACAGATCCATTCACCCATGTCGACCGCCGTCGAATTCGATTTCGCAGGCCACCTGCGTGGCGCCACGGTGCGCCTACCCGGCAGGCTAAGGCGAGACGGTGTCACGTTCCAGGGTGGCACCACCCATGACCCCGGTGATATTCCCCCTACCGTGAACCAGGCAATCATTGCCCAACTCGGCACTTAGCGGGGGCGGCGTTGTACGGGTACGGGGCGCTGGCGGTCTTCCTGGGCCTGGTGGCCGCCGTGTCGGTCGGTTACAACGTCCTGCGGATCCGGCGCGATCGCCGCCGACCCGCCCATCCGGCCGCGACCGACGCCTACGAAGGCAACCTGATCATCCCGCCGCCCGGCCGCAGCCATCAGCCGGGCCGTCACGCCGCCTCCGGGGGGTCCGGCGGTCACGGCGGGAACGCCGGCGGTTACGGCGGTCACGGCGGTCACGGCGGCGGGATCGGCGGCCACGGCGGGACCGGGCCGGCGACGTCTACCTGTGCCACCCGTTCATCGTGCACACCGCCACCTGGCCGCACCGGGGCACGACGCCGCGCGTGATGGCCCAGCCGACCGTGCACGTCCGCGACGGGTTAGCGGTCGACGGCAGCGACCCGGCGCCGGTGGCCCGGGCGATCGTGGCCGGCCTGGCCGCGGGGCGACGGCCCGCGAATCCGGTTGTCCGGACCGCCGGCCGCCGTTACCGTCGTGCGGCATGTACCCAGCCGCCGTTTCCGTCGTCGAGCACCACCTCAAGGCCGCGGGGGCCGCGGGTGACATCCGGGTGTTCGCCGAGCCGGTGCCGACCGCGGCGGCCGCGGCGGCGGTGCTGGGCTGCGAGATCGGGGCGATCGCGAACAGCCTGGTGTTCGCGGCCGACGGCGACGCGCTGCTGGTCCTGGCGAGCGGGGCGCACCGGGTGCACACCGGGCGGCTCGCGCGGCGGCTCGGCACCGGCAAGATCCGGCAGGCCGGCCCGGACTTCGTGCTCGCGCACACCGGCCAGCAGGTCGGCGGCGTGGCGCCGGTCGGCCATCCGCGGCCGCTGCGCACGGTCGTCGACCGGGCCCTGGCCGCCTACCCGGTCGTGTGGGCCGGCGCGGGCGATGAGACCGCGATGTTCGCCACCAGCTTCGGCGAGCTGGTGAGGATCACCGAGGGGATGCCCGAAGACGTCGACTAACGCTAGTCACTCTGGGCGCAGGGCACACGGTAGCGCTCACGACCCGAGTAGGGAACCGGAGACGGGCTCCGGGTCAGCCGGAGTCGTCTCCGGTCACGGCCCGGCGCTCCTCGGGACTGAGCGGCCGCAGCAGCGGGGCCGACGCCGCCCGCAGCCGCTGCACGGCGTCGTTGAGCCGGGAACCCGACTCGCCCGGTGCTCCCTGCGACCCGGCCGTCGTCACCAGCGCGCTCGCCATCTCGCCGCCCAGATGCTGGGCATGCTCGAGGAAGGTGCGGGAGACCCGGGCGTCGATCAGGACCGGCGCCCCGACCAGCAGCATCATCAGGTAGGTCCGGAGCTCGTCGGCCGCAGCATCGCGGTCGCCCGACCCGTCCAGGGACCCGGACACCGCCCGCACCGAACGTCCGGCCTGGGTGACCATGATCGCCGCCTGCGCCGCGATCGCCTGGGATTTGCCCCGCAGCTGCCGCCTGCGCACCACCTGGTTGACGACCAGGACCGTGATGAGAAGCACGAGCAGGCCGGACACCGTGTCCGTGGTCAGCGCGTGCGCCGCCCACCAGTGCCGCAGCCCGGCGTCAGCGATGTCGGCGGCCACCAAGCCCGCGGTAGCCAGCGTGACGACGGCCGCCGCCAGCCAGCCAGACCAGGGTCTCACCAGACCACGATGGCAGACCGGGGCGGTTAGCATCCGCGCTGTGGCCGAGATGACGGCGGGCACATGCTGCTCAGCCAGCCCGACCAGATCATCGCCAACCTGTCCCAGCCGTAGCGGGGCTTTCGCCGCGCCGTCCTTGGGCGATTCCCGGGTCTCCGCACGGAGATATTGCTACTCTTCGTGATTGACTCGTCACGTTTCGAATGTACCGGCTTGTGCGCGGCGATGACCGCGGCCGGGAAGGGCAGGAACCGGTGAGCCTGGTCGCAACCACGGTCAAGCCATCGCCGGCCGCCGAGCGCCGCACCGTCGTCCGGGCGCGCGGCGCCCAGGGGCTGATCTTACTCGGTTACCTGGCGGCCGCGGTGGTGCTGACCTGGCGGCTGTGGGCCGACCCGGCGGCGCGGGCGCAGGTCGGCGACGCCCAGGACGTCAACCTGTTCGCCTGGTTCATGCGCTACGAGGCCACGGCGGTCGCGCACGGCCGCCTCCCCGCCCTGGCCACGACCGCGATGAACCCGCCGCCGGGCATCAGCCTGATGTGGAACACCTCGATGCTGCTGCCGGGAGTGCTGCTGGCCCCGGTCACGCTGCTGGCCGGCCCCCAGGTCACGCTGACCGTGCTGCTCACGCTGGGATTCGCCGGGTCGGCGGCGAGCCTGCTGTGGGTGCTGCGCCGCTGGGGTGCCAGCCTCCCCGCAGCGGCCCTGGGCGGCGCGGTCTACGGGTTCTCGCCCGCGTTACTGAACTCGGGCATCGGCCACTACAACCTGCAGTTCGCGGTGCTGCCGCCGCTGCTGGCCGACGCGCTGCTGCGCCTGCTCACCGGGCGCGGCGGCGCGTTGCGGGCCGGGGCCTGGCTCGGCCTGCTGACCGTCGCGCAGCTGTTCACCGGGGAGGAACTGCTAGCCGACACCGCGCTGGCCGGCCTAGTGATGACGGTGACGCTGGCCGCCGCGGCGCCGCGCGCGGCGGCGGCCCGGGCCGGACGCGTCCTGGCCGGCCTGGCCACGGCGGGCGCGGTCACGCTGCTGCTGGCCGGGCCCGCGCTGTGGGCCCAGTTCCGCGGCCCGCTCCGGGAGCATTACGCCGCCCGTTTCGGCCACCACGCCAGCTACCTGTCCGCTCATCCGGCCGTCTTCGTCACTCCGCCCGGTGACCTGCTCGTTCACACGCGGGCCAGCGCCGCGGCCGCGGCCAGCTATCCGACGCATCTCTCCGAGTACCTCGCCTACCTGGGCTGGCCGCTGCTGGCCGGGCTCGTGATCGCCGTGATCTGGGCCTGGCCGGACCGGCGGGTCCGGGTCGGCGCGGTCACCTTCGCGGTGCTCGAACTGCTCAGCCTCAGCGACCAGTCCCCGTTCCTGCCGTCGCACTGGATGCACGCGCTGCCGGTGCTCAGCCAGCTGATCCCGGACCGGCTGGCGATCCTCGCCGACGGCGCGGCCGGTGCCGTGCTCGCGTTCGCGCTGGACCGGGCGCGAGCGGCGGGGGCGCGCGCCGCCGTTCACGCCCGCCCCCCGCGGCTCGGCGGGCGGCTGGCCGGCGCGGCCGCGGTGCTGGCGGTGGTACCGCTCATCCCGCTGCCGCTCCCGGCCGCGCCGGTCCCCGCGCTGCCCGGCGGATGGCACGCGGCCTTCGCCCGGCTGCGCCTGGCCCCCGGCGCCCCGGTGCTCGTCGTCCCCATTCCCGCCAGCACGTTCACTGAGGCGATGCGCTGGCAGGCCGACACCGGCGAGCCCGGCTCGCTGGTCGGGGGGTACTTCCTCGGGCCCGGGCCCGGCCGCGCGACCCGGGTCAGCCCGGACCCGGCCACGCTCGACGCGGAGTACCTCGACCCGCTGTGGGCCTGCCGGCGGCCCGTCCTGAGCCGGACCGCCGCCCAGATCCGCGCCGACCTCCGGCTCTGGCATCCGGCCGCGGTGGTCGAGGTGCTCAGGCGGCACTCGGCGGTCCGGGCGGTGCTGGCCGCGATCCTCGGCCCGCCCACCTTCCACCGCGGCCGGCTGCTGGTGTGGCGGCTGTCGCGCGGGACGCCGGCGGCCGCCGCTAGAGACCGTGCAGGTGCGGGAACAGGTCCCCGAAGCACTCGCTGACGATGGCCATGCCGTCGGCCATCAGCACGTCCTCGTCGTGGCGGAGTTCCGGCACGCGCAGGCCGAGCCCCTTGCCGCACTCCAGGACCGCGAACAGCGCGGCCTTGGACAGGGCCCGCAACGGGACGTCGGGCGGCATGGCCTGGGGCTGGAACGGCGGGACCGGCTGCGGGACCGGGTCGGGCCACTGCTCCGGCGGCCGCGGGCTGTCCAGCGTGAGCACCGGGGTGATGTCCCGGGCCACCGCGTCACGCCCGGTGAGCGGCGGTCCGAGGTCCCAGCGCCCTCGGAGGGTGCGCAGCACCGAGGTGTTGCGGTACTCGGCGTTGACCACCGTCCGCTCCGGGATCCACGCCGAGATCGCGATGGCCGGCACCCGCAGGCCGGACCGGTCGAAGCCGAAGCCAAGCTGGCCGACCGGGGCCGACGGCACCGGCGGCGGGGCCGGTGGCGGCACGACGTGGTCGTAGGTGCCGCCGTGCTCGTCGAAGTTGACCATGAGCAGCGTGTTGTAGGCGTTCGACCCGGAGGGCGAGGCCGAGGACCGGACCGCGTTGTAGATCTTGGCCAGCAGCGCGTCGCCGCCGAGCAGCGACGACGGCGGGTCGAAGTCCACGCCCGGGTACAAGGCGTCGAACGCCGGGTGCATGTCGTTGTGGCCGTACAGCAGGTTGGGCTCGATGAACGAGTAGGCGGGCAGCTGGCCGCTGGCCGCGTCTTCCAGGAACTGGTCGGTGGTGAAGAAGTGCGTCGCGAACCGGGCGAGCAGGCGGGGGGCGTGGATGAGGCCGGTGAGCGAGAGGTGGCTGGGCGGGTCACAGTAGACCCGCCAGGTCTGGCCCTGCGCCTCCAGGCGCTCGAAGATCGTCTCGGCGGTGTTGTGCACCGGGAAGGAATCGGGCGGGTCCACGTTGACGACATAGCCCGACGAGGCGCCGGCGTGGAAGAAGGACCGGTTGGCGAACGTCTGGGACGGCACCTCGCAGAACCAGTGGTCGAAGGTGGCGAAGCCGCGGGCCAGCGCCGAGGTGACCGGCATCTGCGCCGGGGTGTACCCGGTCATGATCTGGGCGTACTCGTCGTACCCGGGCTGCCTGCCCATCTCGGCGGTGAACGTGCTGATGTAGTCGGCGACGAACCCGTCCATCGTCGGCGGCCGGCCGTCGCCGGGCGGCGCGTTGAACGGCGGCTGCATCTTCCCGGGCTCTATGCCGCGGTTGCCCGGCGGATCGATGATCCCGAACAACTGCGTGTTGACGTGCTGGTACTCCTCGCCCGGGTCGGGCGAGGGCGTGTTCATGCCCGTCGCCAGCCCGTACGGCACCACCGTCCGGCCCGCGGCGTCGGGCGCCCACGCCGGGACCGGGTTGCTGAGCTCCCGCCCGGTCACCCCCTCGAACGAGGCCACCTCGCCCGGCTCGTACAGCCGGCCGAGCAGGTTGTCGAACGAGCGGTTCTCGAACATGATCACCACGACGTGGTCCAGCGCATTGCCCAATTCGGGATGTGACATCGACCGGCCTTCCCCTCCCCGCCTGCGCACGGCAGGCCCTGCCTGACGACTGCCCGAAATCTTGCCAGAGCTTTCGCCCTGCGCGCCCGCTATGCGCCGGACCCGGCCGGCGTGGACACTGAGCCATGGCCATCGCTCTGCATCAGTTCCAGCTCATCCTGCTCCGGCGCCCCGACCGCGCGCCCGGCTACGACGACGAGACCTCGGCCCGGATCCAGCGTGACCACCTGGCCTTCTACGCGGCCCAGCGGGAGGCGGGGCACGTGGTCACCAACGGGCCCGTGCTCGAACAGCCGGACGAGGCGCTGCGCGGGATGGCGATCTTCGCCACGGACTCGCTCGAGCGGGCCTGGGAACTGGCGAACACCGACCCGGCCGTTCAGGCCGGCCGGCTGGAGGTGGAGGCCATGACGTGGCTCTGCCCGCCGGGCACCATGGTCACGGACGGGATCGCGGTCAGCGTCGGCGACTAAGCCCGCCGCCCAATGGCGAGCCGCGTTGCCGCCGTCCGCACGCCGGGGCGCAATGGCGAGCCGGATCCGTTTATTTTACCTCGCCGATTACTGGCGTTTGCTTTTCAGCTCTGATTTAATTTTGCCGTGCTAACCTCGCGGCCGGCTTTAAGGAAATTGCTGGGCGGCTGGCTGGGGGCACGCGGCCTGGCCACGGTGGCCGCGACGGCGGCCGTGGCCCTCGTCGTGGTGGCGCCGTCGCCGGCGCTGGCCGCGCCGGCCACCGGGCAGTTCCCCGCGGCGGCCGCGCCGCTGGTCGACGTCAGCGGCGGCGAACTGGCCGCCGCCGGCACCGGCCGCCGGCTGTGGGTCAGGGATGCCAACGTCGTGCGGCCGATGGGCAGCATCACCAAGGTGATGACCGCCTTGGTCGTGCTCGCGGCCGGCGATCTGGGCCGGGAGATCAGGGTCACCCGGGCCGCGGTCCGGTACGTGGACTCCACCGGCGCGAGCAGCGCCGGCCTGATCGCCGGTGACGTGCTGACCGCCCGGCAACTGCTCGAGGCCATGCTGGTTCCCTCCGGGTGCGACGCCGCCTACCTGCTCGCCACCGCCTACGGTCCCGGCCGGCCCGCGTTCATTCAGAAGATGAACGCGATGGCCCGGGCCATGGGGTTGACATCTAGTCATTTCGCCAGCTTCGACGGCATGCCTTTCCCGACGGAGTTCTCGACCTATTCGTCGCCCGCTGACCTTATTAGGCTCGGCGAGCGCGCGATGCGCAATTCGGTGTTCCGCGGCATCGTCGCGCAGCGCAGTTATCTCCTCCCCGCCACGGGCCGCCATCACGCCTACCTGTGGCACACGACCAACGGGCTGATCGGGAACTACCGCGGCGCCATCGGCATCAAGACCGGCAACACCATCGCCGCGGGATTCTGCCTGCTGTTCGAAGCGCGCCGCCGGGGTCACACCTTGATCGGCGTGGTCCTGCACGCCGACCCGACCAGCGGCGGCCTGGCCTCGGCCGTCAGCGCCGCCGAGCAACTGCTGACCTGGGGCTTCCGCCGGGTTTAACCCGGTCCGCCAGCGGCAGGGGCGGGACGGACGGGACGGAATGTCGGCGGGCTGGGTTACTGTGACCAGGTGCTTGAGTCGCTCCACCCGGCCGTGCGGACGTGGTTCGAGCGCCGGTTCCCGGCCGGGCCGACCGCGCCCCAGGCCGCGGGCTGGCGCGAGATCGCGGCTGGCCGTCACACGCTGATCGCGGCCCCGACCGGCTCGGGCAAGACGCTGGCCGCGTTCCTGATGTGCATCGACCGGATCTACCGGGCGCACGAGGCCGGCCAGGAGCCCGGCGCCGGGCCGCAGGTGGTCTACGTCTCGCCGCTCAAGGCACTGGCGGTGGATATCCATCTGAACCTCGAGCGCCCGCTGGCCGAGATCGCCGGCACAGCGGCCGAACTCGGGCTGAGCGCGCCCGCGATCCGGGTCGCGGTGCGGACCGGCGACACCGCGGCCGGCGAGCGCGCCGCGATGCTGAAGAACCCGCCGGACTTCCTGATCACGACCCCCGAGTCGCTGTACCTGCTGGTCACCTCGGAGCGGGGCCGGGCCATGCTGGCCGCCACCCGGACCGTCATCGTCGACGAGATCCACTCGGTGGCGGGCAACAAGCGCGGCTCGCACCTGACCCTCACCCTGGAGCGGCTGGAGCACCTGGCCACGCAGAGCCACGCCCAGCCGCTGCAGCGGATCGGGCTGTCGGCCACCCAGCGGCCGGTCGAGGCGGTGGCCCGGCTGCTGGTCGGCGTCGGCGAGGACCGCCGCCACCCCGACGGCTCGCCGCGCTGCGCGATCGTGGACAGCGGGCACCGCCGCGACCTCGACCTGGCCCTGGAACTGCCCGGCGACGAGCTCGGCGCGGTCGCGTCGGCCGAGCAGATGGCGGAGGTCCTGGACCTGATCGCCGGGCACGTGCAGCGGCACCGGACCACGCTGGTGTTCGTGAACACCCGCCGGATGGCCGAGCGGGTCGCCCACCAGCTGGGCGAGCGGCTCGGCGACGGCCACGTCGCCGCCCACCACGGCAGCCTGTCCAAGGACCGGCGCCAGCGGGTGGAATCCCGGCTGCGCAGCGGCGACCTGCGGGCCCTGGTCGCGACCGCGTCGCTGGAGCTGGGCATCGACATCGGGCCGGTCGAGCTGGTGTGCCAGATCGGCTCGCCGCGCAGCTTCGCCACGTTCCTGCAGCGGGTGGGCCGGTCGAACCACACCCGCACCGGCACGCCCGCGGGCCGGCTGTACCCGACGTCCCGGGACGAGCTGGTGGAGTGCGCGGCCCTGCTGCGCGGGGTGCGCCAGGGCCGGCTCGACGCGCTGATCGTCCCGGACGGGCCGCTGGACATCCTGGCCCAGCAGACCGTGGCCGAATGCGCCGCCGCGGACTGGGCCGAGGCCGACCTGCTGGCCTTGGTCCGGCGGGCCGCGCCGTTCGAGGGACTGTCCCGGGAGGACTTCGAGCAGGTCGCCGAGCTGGTGTCGGAGGGGATCCGCACCGGCCGCGGCCGCCGCGCCGCCTACCTGCACCGCGACCAGGTGACCGGGCGGCTGCGCGGGCGGCGCGGGGCCCGGATCGCCGCGCTCACCTCCGGCGGCGCGATCCCCGAGCTCGGCGACTACCGGGTGCTGGCCGAGCCGGACGGCACCCTGGTCGGGACCGTCAACGAGGACTGGGCGATCGAGTCCATGGCGGGCGACGTGTTCCTGCTCGGCACCCACTCGTGGCGGATCCGCCGGGTCGAGCCGGGCGTCGTCCGGGTCGTCGACGCCGAGGGCGCGCCGCCGTCGATCCCGTTCTGGCTGGGCGAGGCCCCGGGCCGCACCCGGGAGCTGTCCGAGGAGGTCTGCGCGCTGCGCGCGGCGGTGGCCGGGCACCTGGCGGATGGCGGCCCGCCCGCCGCCGTCGCCTGGCTCCGCGAAGCGTGCGGGATCGGCGACGCCGCCGCCGAGACGATCGCGGCCTACCTGGCCGCGGGGCTGGCCCAGCTCGGCGTGCTGCCCACGATGGACACGATCGTGCTCGAGCGGTTCTTCGACGAGGCCGGCGGGATGCAGCTGGTCGGGCACGCCCCGTTCGGCGCCCGGCTGAACCGGGCCCTCGGGCTCGCGCTGCGCAAGCGGTTCTGCGTCACGTTCGATTTCGAGCTGCAGGCGGCGGCCAGCGACGACGCGATCCTGCTGTCGCTCGGGCCGCAGCACAGCTTCCCGCTGGAGCGGGTGCCGAAGTTCCTGGCCTCGGCGACCGTCGAGACCGTGGTCCGCCAGGCCGTGCTGACCTCGCCGATGTTCGCCGCCCGGTGGCGGTGGAACCTGAACCGCTCGCTGGCGGTGCTGCGGATGCGCGGCGGCAAGAAGAACCCGCCCGCGATCCAGCGGATGGAGGCCGATGACCTGATGGCCGCGGTGTTCCCGACCCTGGCCGCCTGCCAGGAGAACGTGGCCCCGGGCCCGCTGGAGATCCCCGACCACGTGCTGGTCCGCCAGACGCTGGACGACTGCCTGCGCGAGGCGATGGACATCGACGGGCTGAAGGAGCTGGTCGGCGGGATCGAGTCCGGCCGGGTGACCGTGGTGGTCCGGGACACCACCGAGCCGTCGGTGCTCGCGCACGAGATCCTGAACGGCCGCCCGTTCACTTTCCTGGACGACGCCCCGCTGGAGGAGCGGCGCAGCCGGGCGGTGCCGCTGCCGCGCGGGCTGCCGGTGGCCGCGCACGAGCTGGCCCGGCTCGACCCGGCCGCGATCGAGCAGGTCACCGCGCAGGTCCGGCCCGACCCGCGCGACGGCGATGAGCTGCATGACCTGCTGATGACAGCCATCACGCTCCGGCCCGCCCCCGGCTGGCAGCCGATGTTCGCCGACCTGGTGCGCGAGCGCCGCGCCGCCACCGTGCACGGCCCGGCCGGCGAGCTGTGGTGCGCGGTGGAACGCCGGCCGGTCATCGAGGTGCTGTTCCCCGACGCGGCGCTGGTACCGGACCACCCGTGCCCGGTCGCCGCGCCGGACGAGCCGCCCGACGAGGACGCCGCCGCGGCCGGCCTGCTCCGCGGTCACCTGGACTGCCGGGGGCCGTCCACCGTGGCCGACCTGGCCCAGGCGACCGGCCTGCCGCAGAACCTGGTCACCCGGGCCCTGGTCCGGCTGGAGGAGGAGGGGTTCGCGATCCGGGGCCGGTTCACCGCGCCGGGCGGGCCAGCCGAATCCAGCCCGGTGGAGTACTGCGCTCGGCGCCTGCTGGCCCGGATCCACGCCTACACCCGGCAGCGCAAGCGGGCCGAGATCGAGCCGGTCACCGCCCGGGACTTCATGCGGTTCCTGCTGCGCTGGCAGCACGTCGAGCCCGGCACCAAGCGCGAGGGCCGGTTCGGGGTGCTCGCGGTCATCGAGCAGCTGCAGGGCTACGAGCTGGCCGCCGGCGCCTGGGAGAACGCGGTGCTGGCCACCCGGGTGGAGGGGTACCGCCGCGAATGGCTGGATGAGCTGTGCCTGTCTGGCCAGGTCACCTGGGGACGGCTGTCGGTGCGGGACGCCCCGCCCGACCCGCTCCCCCGGCGCAGCGGGCTGACCCCGTCCCGGGCCACCCCGATCACGCTCACGATCCGTGACGACCTGCCCTGGCTGCTGCGCGCCGCACGGGGCGAGGCGGCCCCGGCCGAGCCGGGCCCGGGCCGCACCCGCGACATCCTCGACGCGCTGCGCGAGCACGGCGCGCTGTTCCGGCCCGACCTGGCCACGGTCAGCGGCCGGCTGCCGGCCGAGGTGGAGGAGGCACTGTGGGAGGGCGTGGCCCGCGGCCTGGTCACCGCGGACGGGTTCCGCGCCGTGCGGTCGCTGCTGCGCCGCGGCGGCCGGGGCGCGCCGCTGCCCCGGCGCGGACTGCGCCGCGGGATCGGCGGAGGCGGACCCGGCTCGGACGGGCGCTGGTGCCTGCTGCCCGCCCCGGCGGACGCGCCCGACCGGGACGAGCTGGCCGAGGCCGTCGCCGAGCAGCTCGCCGCCCGCTGGGGCGTGATCCTGCGCGACCTGGCCTGCCGGGAGAGCCTGGCCGTGCCCTGGCGCGACGTGCTGTGGGCGCTGCGCCGGATGGAGGCCAGGGGCACGATCGCCGGCGGCCGGTTCGTCGCCGGGTTCAGCGGCGAGCAGTTCGCCCACCCCGACGCGGTCGACCTGCTGCGCTCGGTGCGCCGCCAGCCGCTGGCCGGCCTGCCGGTCCGGATCTCCGCGGCCGACCCGCTCAACCTGACCGCGGTCATCCTGCCCGGCCCCCGCGTCCCGGCCATCCCGTCCAACTCGGTCACCTACATCGACGGCGCGGTCGCCGCCGGCCCGGTCGCCGCCGGCCCGATCGCCGCCCCCGCCTGAGCCAAGATCACGTTAACGGGGTATCCCGTCGGCCACTACGACCGACAGGGTTCCCCGCTAACGGATCATGACCGGGCGGGGGGCGCCGGGTCGTGCCAGTAGAGGACCGTGGCGTCGTCGCGGAGCTTGCCGCGGGGCCAGCGCCGGCCGTCCGGGTCGGCGTCTTCGGCCGCGCGGACCTGGCCGATGAGCGCGCGCGGGCCCTGGTTGCGGACCACCTCGACGACCGCGGGCCAGGTCAGCACGTGATACCGGTCGGTGATCCGGGTGGCGCCGTCGCTGAACAGGGCGACCCCGCGCAGCCCCGCGGCCGGGATCGTGCCGGTAGCGGCGCCGGCGGCGGCGCCGGGGTCCGCGGCCGCGGCCCGGTGCCGGTCGGTGATCACCTGGGGCGGCCGGCCGTCACCGTAGTCGGCGACCACGCTGGAATCGGACAGGGCCAGGTAGCCGACGCCGCCGGGCTCGGCCCGCACGGCGGTGACCGTGGCCGCCGGGGTGGCCGGGTTGACCAGGTCGCAGGTGTGCTCGTGCCGGCCGCGCACCTGCGCGATCGCGCGGGCCAGCGCGTCGGCCAGCGGAACCGGCGGCTCGGCCGTGATCGCGGCCAGCAGGTCGGTGCCGAGCGTGCGGGCGTACCAGGCCACGCCGTGCCGACAGCCGATGTCGCGGTCGCGCGGGACGGTGGTGCAGCCGTCCAGCAGCACGGCGGCGCCCGCGGCGGCGCACGCGTAGTCCTCGTTCGGCCAGCCCGGCGTGCCGGGATCGGTGGCCAGCTGGAACAGCACGGCTCAGGCCGGCTCGCCCGCGGGCCAGGCACCCGGCACCGCGCGGGCCTCGCCGTCGCCCGGCCACGGCGGCATGGTCACGCCGACCACGGCGAGCGGGCCCCCGGCGGCCGCCCGGAACTGGAACCGCGTCCCCACCGGGATCGACAGGCAGATTCCCGGCTCCAGCGGCACCGTCTCCTCCCGGGCCGCCTGGCGCCGCCACATCTGCCCGCGGCCGCTCAGCACGTACCAGATCTCGTCCACGCTCTGGTGCACCACCGCCCGGGAGGTCCGGCCCGCGGCCAGCTCGAAATGCGCCATCGAGCCCCCGTCCAGCCGGAGCAGGACCCGGACGTCCGAGCCGTCCGGCGCGACCGCATCGCGGTCCCCCGGCAGCCGCATAGTGTCAAATGGCTGGGTCACGGCGATCACTGTAGTTCCCGCATGCCCCGGGCCAGCGCGGCTAGAAAGATTCCGCCGGAAGGCGCAGCGGCGGAAGAGCGCAGCGGCGGAAGAGCGCAGCGGCGGAAGAGCGCAGCGGCGGAAGAGCGCGGCGGCGGAAGAGCGCGGCGGCGGAAGGGCGCGGCGGCGGAAGACCGCGGCGGCGGAAAGTTGGCGGGGTGTCGATCTGCGCGCCGGCCGTTCGTGTGAGAGGTGACGGCAACGAGGGCAGGAGGAAGCATATGACCAGGATCGTGCTGACCGAGTTCATCTCACTGGACGGCGTGATGGAGGAGCCGCGCTGGACGTTCGGCTTCGAGCGGGGCCCCGAAGGCAGCAAGTTCAAGTTCGACGAGCTGATGAACAGCGACGCGCTGCTGCTCGGGCGGGTGACCTACCAGGGGTTCGCCCAGGCCTGGCCGTCGATGGGCACCGACGAGTTCGGCCAGCGGATGAACAGCATCCCCAAGTACGTGGTCTCGTCGACGCTGACCGACGCCGAGGCGACCTGGGGCCCGACGACCGTGATCCGCGGCGACGTGGTGGCCGAGATCACCCGGCTGAAGGACCAGCCCGGCGGCGACCTGCTGGCCGAGGGGAGCAGCCAGCTCGCCCAGACGCTGATCCGCCGCGGCCTGGTCGACGAGTACCGGCTCATGCTGTTCCCGATCGTGCTCGGGGCCGGCAAGCGCCTGTTCCCCGACGAGATGAGCGAGTCGGCCCGGCTCACGCTGACCGAGGCCAAGCCGGACCGCGACGGTGTCATGCTGCTCCGGTACGCCCCGGCCGGAAAGGAGAGCTGACGATGAAGCAGTACCTGTTCAGCGTGTGCCTGGTCGACGACGGCGCCCCGCCCCCGGCCCCCGAGGAGACGCAGCCGGTCTACGACGCCGTGGCGGCGTTCAACGCCGAGGTCCAGGCGGCCGGGCGCTGGGTCTTCGCGGGCGGCCTGCACCCGCCGAGCACCGCCACCGTGGTCACGGCGGCCGGCGGCGACACGCTCATCACCGACGGCCCGTTCGCCGAGGGCAAGGAGTATGTCGGCGGGTTCTGGGTGATCAGGGCCGAGGACCTCGACGACGCGCTGGCCTGGGCCGCGCGGGGCTCCGCGGCGTGCGGCAGCCCGGTCGAGGTCCGCCCGCTGCAAGAGGACGGCGGGGACTGACCCGACGGTGCCCGATGTCGACCAGGCCGCGATCGAGCGGGTCTTCCGGGCCGAGTACGGCCGCGCCGTGGCCGTGCTCACCGGGACCTTCGGCGACATCGACCTCGCCGAGGAGTCGGTCCAGGACGCGTTCGCGGTGGCCATCGAGCGGTGGCCGGCCGCCGGGCTGCCGCCCAGCCCGGCGGGCTGGATCATCACGACCGCCAGGAACCGGGCCATCGACCGGCTCCGCCGCGAGGCGACCCGGGACACCAGGCACGCCCAGGCCCAGCTCCTGCAGGGCCCGGGTGAGCCCGCCGAGGAGGTAGCCGTGCGCGACGACCGGCTGCGGCTGATCTTCACCTGCTGCCACCCGGCGCTGGCCCCGGCCGCCCAGGTCGCGCTGACCCTGCGGCTGCTCGGCGGGCTGTCCACCGGCGAGATCGCCCGCGCGTTCCTGGTGCCCGAGCCGACCATGGCCCAGCGGCTGGTCCGGGCCAAGGGCAAGATCCGCGCGGCCCGGATCCCGTACCGGGTGCCCGGGGACGCCGAGCTCCCGGACCGCCGGCGGGCCGTGCTGGCCGTGATCTACCTCATCTTCAACGAGGGGTACGCGGCCAGCTCGGGCGACCGGCTGATCCGCGAGGACCTGTGCGCCGAGGCGATCCGGCTGGCCCGGCTGCTCGCCGAGCTGATGCCCGACGAGCCCGAGGTGATGGGCCTGCTCGCGCTGGTGCTGCTGATCGAGTCCCGGCGGGCCGCCCGCACCGGCCCCGGCGGGGACCTCGTGCTCCTGGCCGACCAGGACCGTCGCCGGTGGGATCCCGGCCTGATCGCCGAGGGACAGGCGATCGTGCGCGCCTGCCTGCGGCGTAACCAGCCGGGGCCGTACCAGATCCAGGCCGCGATCAACGCGGTGCACAGCGACGCGGCCACCGCGGCCGGCACCGACTGGCCCCAGATCCTGGCCCTCTACGACCAGCTCATGCTGGTCGCGCCCACGCCGGTGGCCGCGCTGAACCGCGCGGTGGCCGTGGCCGAGGTCGACGGCGCACAGGCGGGCCTGGCCGCCCTGGGCGATCTCGACCTGGACGGCTATTACCTGTTCCACGCGATCCGGGCCGACCTGCTGCGCCGGCTCGGCCGGGACGCCGACGCCGCGCTGGCCTACGACGCGGCGGTCGCCCGGGCCGGCAACGCCGCCGAGCGGGCGTTCCTGCGGCGGCGCCGCGAGGCCCTGCCCGCCCGGCCGTGACGCGGCGCGGCTACTGGCCGACGTAGGTGCCGGTGCAGATGTTCTCGTACACGCTGGGGTTGAAGCTCTGGCCGTGCTGCGGGAAGTACCACTCGACCGCCTGGTACATGAGCTTGCCGTCGCAGGTGCCCAGGTTGAAGGCGACCACGGTGGCCGCCTCCTCGGTGCCCTGCGCGACCGACTGGTTCGGGCCCACGTAGTCGCTGGTCCCGGTGGCGGTGGCGTGGGCGCCGCCCCAGGACGACCAGACCACGTGGGTGACCAGGCCGGTGGGGTCGCCGCCGTTGAAGATCTTGGCCGGCTTCACTTGCCCGAACCCGGTGCCCTGCGCGAAGTCGCCGGCCAGCTGGCCGAGGGTCGCGGTCGCCGCCGGGGCCGACGGGGCCGCCGCGGTCGGCGTGGGCGACGGTGTGGTCACCGGGGTGGCGGTGGCCGACGGCGCGGTCGTCGCCGCCTGCGTGGCCGGGGTGGTGGCCGCCGGGGAACGCGACGCGGCCGGAGCCGGCGAGCCGGACGAGCAGCCGGTCACCGCGGCGAGCGCGATCCCGGCCAGCGCGACGGCGCCGAGCGCGGCGCGCCCCCGGGCCCGGCCCGCCGGTGCGCGGCCGGTGCCAGCGGGTAGCTGAGCGTTCTGCATGGCTTTTCTCCGATCCCCGGCCGCGGCCAGGCGGCGGCGCGGCGTGCTCCCCAGCCGCAGGGCGGCGGCTGATTCTGTGACGGTGATAGGAGCCGCGCGGGTGCGCCGCGCCAACAGTTTTCTGCGGAATTTTCCCGGGGCGTCACAGCTCGATCTCGGGATACAGGGGGTGGCGCGCGAGCAGGTCGGCGCAGCGGCGGCGGCAGGCCTGCGCGGGGCCCGGCTCGAGCACGTACTTGGCCTTGGCCGTGGGGTTGGCCGGCGTGGTGGCGCGCAGCGCGGTGACGATCACGTCGGCGACCTCGTCGAGCTCGGCCGGGCCGAAGCCGAGGGTGGTGAGCGCCGGGGTGCCGAGCCGGACGCCCGAGGTGTACCAGGCGCCGTTGGGGTCCCTGGGAACCGAGTTGCGGTTGGTGACCACGCCGGAGTCGAGGAGGGCCTGCTCGGCCTGGCGGCCGGTCAGCCCGAAGCCCGCGCCGACGTCCATGAGCACGAGGTGGTTGTCGGTACCGCCGGTGACCAGGCGCGCGCCCCGGCGCAGCAGCCCGTCGGCGAGCGCGCGGGCATTGTCCACGATCCGCGCGGCGTAGCCCGCGAACGAGCTCTGCCTGGCCTCGGCCAGGGCCACCGCCTTGGCCGCCATCACGTTCGGCAGCGGGCCGCCGAGCACCATCGGGCAGCCCCGGTCGACGAACGGCGCGTACTCGTCCCGGCACAGCACCAGGCCGCCGCGCGGGCCGCGCAGCGACTTGTGCGTGGTGGTCGTCACCACGTCGGCGTGCGGGACCGGGTCGAGGTCCCCGGTCAGGACCTTCCCGGCCACCAGCCCGGCGAAGTGCGCCATGTCCACCATGAATGTGGCCCCGACCTCGGCCGCGATCTCGGCCAGCGTGGCGAAGTTCGGGTTCCGCGGGTAGGCCGAGTACCCTGCGACCAGCAGCAGCGGCCGGAACTCGCGGGCCTGGGCGGCGATGGCGTCGTAGTCGAGCTGGCCCGACTCGGCGTCCACCCCGTAGCTGGCCTGCTCGAACAGCTTGCCGGAGATGTTGGGCCGGAAGCCGTGGGTGAGGTGGCCGCCCGCGTCCAGCGACATGCCCATCATCCGCTGCCCGTGCAGCTCGTGCCGCAGTCGCTCCCAGGCGGCCGCGTCCAGGTCGTTCACGTGCTTCACGCCGACCTCCGCCAGCCGCGGGCTCTCGATCCGGCGGGCCAGGATCGCCCAGTAGGCGACCAGGTTGGCGTCGATCCCCGAGTGCGGCTGGACGTAGGCGTGGTCCGCGCCGAACAGCGCCGTGGCGTGCCCGGCAGCCAGCGTCTCGACCCGGTCGACCATCTCGCACCCGGCGTACATGCGGTGGCCCGGCGTGCCCTCGGCGTACTTGTCCGACAGCCAGTTGCCCATGGCCAGCAGCACCGCGGGCGAGGCGTAGTTCTCCGACGCGATCAGCTTGAGCTGGCGGCGCTGGGAGGCCAGCTCGCCGGTGATCGCGGCGGCCACGTCCGGCTCGGCGGCGGCGATGACCTCGAGGGCCGACCGGTAGGCGGCGGCGACGGCGGTGCTCGCGGCGGCGGTGCTGGCGGCGGTGGTGGTCGCGGCGGTGGTGCTCGCGGCGGTGGTGGTCGCGTCGGACATGCTGCGCTCCTTCGGCAGGGTCGGTGTTTCGCCCCGGCGGGCCAACGATAGTCGCTGCGCGGGCGGCGGGACGCCGGGCGCGCGGCGGCGCCCGCCGCCGTTCTGGCGAGTTGCGGCGCGGCTGGCCGCGCCGGTTGTCTATCCTTCGAAATAGCTTCCGGGCGGCCAACGACGGCACGGCGTCCTGGACGAAAGGGAAGGTGCAGGGCGATGGTGTCGCAGGCCAGCAGGCTACGAGACGTCCGCTACGACATCCGCGGGCCGGTGCTGCGCCGGGCCCGCCAGCTAGAGGCCGACGGGCACGAGATACTCAAGCTCAACCTGGGCAACCCGGCGCCGTTCGGCCTCACCGCGCCGGACGCCGTGCTCAGCGGCGTGGTGCACAGCATCGGCGAGGCCCAGGGCTACAGCGACGCCCGCGGCATCCACCCGGCCCGGCTGGCGGTCGCGCGCTCGTACCTGGCCAAGGGCGTGGCCGGCGTGGGCCCGGACGACGTGTTCCTGGGCAACGGCGTGTCCGAGCTGATCGTGATGGCGCTGCAGGGCCTGCTGGACCCCGGGGACGAGGTGCTGATCCCCAGCCCGGATTATCCGCTGTGGACCGGGGCGGTCGGCCTGTGCGGCGGCCGGGCGGTGCACTACCGCTGCGATGAGCTGGCCGGCTGGGCCCCGGACGTCGAGCACGTCGCCGCGCAGATCAGCCCGAGGACCCGGGCGCTGGTGATCATCAACCCGAACAACCCGACCGGGGCGGTGTACTCCCGGGCGACCCTGCTCGGCCTGCTGGACCTGGCCCGGCGCCACGGGCTGCTCGTGCTCACCGACGAGATCTACGACCAGATCCTCTACGAAGACGCGGTGCACGAGTGCGCGGCCGCGCTCGCCCCCGACCTGCTGGTGCTCACCCTCGGGGGGCTGTCCAAGACGTACCGTCTGGCGGGGTTCCGGTCCGGCTGGCTGGTGGTGTCCGGGCCGCGCCGCGAGGCGGCCGAGTACCTCGAGGGCCTGGAGCTGCTGGCCAACATGCGGCTGTGCCCGAACGTCCCGGCGCAGTACGCGATCGGGCCCGCGCTCAGCGGCGAGCAGAGCATCGCCGGCCTGCTGCGGCCGGGCGGGCGGCTGCGCGAGCAGCGCGACCACTCCTGGCGGATGATGAACCAGATCCCGGGCGTGGACTGCGTCAAGCCGGCCGGGGCGCTGTACCTGTTCCCCCGGCTCGACCCGGACGTCTACAAGATCGCTGACGACGAGCGGATGGTGATCGACCTGCTCGAGGCCGAGCACCTGCTGCTCTCCCACGGCACCGGGTTCAACCTGCCGACCGCCGACCACCTGCGGCTGGTGTTCCTGGCCGCGGTCGACGTGCTCGACGACGCTATCGGCCGGCTGGCTCGCTTCCTGGCCGGCTATCACCAGTAGCGTCCGGCGGCTGGTCCTGGCCGGCTAATCCCACCAGAACAGCCAGAGGTCTGCCGCCGCGATCGCCGCCGCGTACGCGGCGATCGTGCCGGATCCCTGCACGACGTTGTCCGGGCAGAACGCGAAATGCTCGGCCGCGACCCGCTGCGCGGCGGCCTCGGTCGCCGGCGGCGCGGCCACGGCCACGGCCAGCGTGTCGAAGCCGACCTCGATGACCCGGGCACCGAACCGGTCCTCCCAGCTGCGCAGCAGGGCCGAGAGCGGGGCCATGTCCTCGCAGTGGTTCAGCGGCCCGGCCCAGCCAGCCGCCGTCACGACGTCGGCGCTGCGCTCAGCGGGCACGAGCAGGAGCCGCGACGCGCCGTCATCGTGGTCGAGCACGTACCGGTCGGCGAACTCGTCGGGGTCACGCCCGCCGCCGACGGCCTGAGCCAGGCCGGGCCAGGCCGGCCCGAAGGGCCGGAGCTCGGGGAAGTCGCTCCTGTCCTCGCCGTCGCTGATCCACGCGGCCCACAGGCCCGCCAGCACGGCGTCGGCGTCGAGCGCGCCGATGTCCGCGACCGGCTGCGGCCGTACCTCGCCGGCCGCCCAGGGCATCTTTGGGTTCCCGGCCAGAGCGCCGGCCAGCACCGGCCACAGGCCGGACCGGGCCTGGGCCCGGCGCAGCCGGACCCACTGGTCCGGGCTGACCGGCCCGTCGCTCAGCCAGTAGGCCGGGTCCGCGCCTGGGCCGTCCGCCTGCGGCGCCACCAGGCGCCCGGGCGGCAGATCGGCGTCCAGCCAGCGCCCGGCCGCTCCGTCGCGGAACAGCCGGCCAAGATCATGCGGTAGCCCCGGCATCCAGAACCTCCGGCTCGCCCGTCACATTCGCCTGGCGTGCAGCGTTCCTACCATCGGCCGCCTGGCGTGCAGCGTTCCTATCATCGGCCCGCCTGCCGGGCAACCGTGATGATGCTGCGCTCAGGCTGACCGTGAGCACGCCGGCGCAGACCACCACCGCCCCCGCGACCTGGATCAGGCTCGGGCGCTCGCCGAGCACGGCGAACGCCAGCAGCATCGCCGCCGCCGGCTGCAGCAGCAGCGTCAGCGAGGAGATGGCCGCGGGCAGCCGGGGCAGCGACGAGGTGATCATCAGCCAGCCGAGCGTCTGGCTGCTCATCGCCAGCAGCAGCAGCCAGCCGAACGACGGCCAGGGGATGTGCAGTTGCAGGCCGCCGAAGACCAGGCCGAGCAGCAGCGCCCCGAGCGCGGCGCCCGCGGTCACCTCGGCGAGCGGCCCGGCCACGTGCCGGGAGGCGGCCGACGTCCGGCGCAGGACGAGCAGGAACGCCGCGTACGCGACCGAGGTCCCCATCCCGTAGCCGATGCCGGCCAGCGGGTGAATCCCGCCGGTGGCGCCGCCGGCCAGGCCGGACACCATCACCACGCCCGCCATCACGACCGGCAGGAAGATCAGGAACCTGCGCCCGGGCCGCTCCCCGAACAGCGCCCACGCGGCGAGCGCGACGAACAGCACCTGCAGGTTGCCCAGCACGGTGGCGATCCCGGCCCCGACCTCAGCGATCGCGTGATTCCACAGCACCAGGTCGACGGCCAGCAGCAGCCCGGCCACGAACGCCCCGCGGCGAGCCCCCGGCTGGCGCGGGCCCCGCCGGCGCTGCTCCGTCCAGGCCAGCGCCACGAGCACGGGCAGCGCCAGCAGGCAGCGGTAGAAGGCCGCGGTCGCGGTGCCGGTGTCGGCCAGCTTGACCATGATCCCCGAGGCGGAGATGCAGGCCGCGCCCAGCCCGGCCAGCAGCAGCGGGCGGCACGGCCGGAGCGTTGCCTGTCATGACCGTCCTCGAATATGGTGCTGACATGATCACCACCCTAGGGGAGCGGTCTGACAGGAGTCAAAGCGCTTTTGGTACTGACCTGCGGGAGGCGCTGACCGCGGCCGCCGAGCTGATCAACACCGGCCGCTCGGCCGACGGCGACGGCCTGCGCACGATCACGGACGTCCAGGCTTTCGGCGACCGGTACGCGTTCCACGGCATCCCGGCCGGGCCGCGGGACCTGCCCCGGCTGCGCGCGCACCGGGCCCGCCTTGACGCCATCACGGCCGCCTGCGAGGCGGGCGACGACGCGGCCGCGATCGGGATGCTGAACGCGCTGCTGGCCCAGACCGGGGCGATCCCCCAGATCGTGGCGCACGACGGCCGCGGCCCGCACATCCACGTGTCCCGTCCCGCCGCCCCGCTGGCCGACCGGATCGCCGCGCACCTGGCCATGGGCCTGGCCGAGCTCGTGGTCGCGGGTGAGCACGACCGGGTGCGCAGCTGCGCGTCGCCGGCCTGCCGGGACGTCTTCGTCGACCTGTCCCGCAACCGGTCGCGCCGGTACTGCGACAGCCGGACCTGCGGCAACCGGCTGCACGTCGCGGCCTACCGGGCGCGGAGGTCGGCGGCGGGCTGACGGCGGCCCGGACCCGCCACCGGTGCGGCGGACGCCTGGCTGGCGGCGGCCCGGACCCGCCACTGGTGCCGCGGGCGCCTGGCTGACGGCTGTCCGGACCCGCCACCGGTGCCGCGGGCGCCTGGCTGGCCGGCTAAGTTGTCCGTTGGGGGATCAACGGTCCAGATCGGAGGTTTCGATGGGCCTTCCCGCCAGCCAGCGCAGGATCCTGGAACGGATCGAGCATGCCCTGCGGGGATCCGACCCGCGTCTCGCCGCGCTCTTTTCGATATTCAGCCGACTGAACCGCGACGAGGAGATGCCGGCCATTGAGCAGATGCGCGCCCGCGCGGTCGTGCTCCTGGCCCGGATCCGCTACCGCGCCGCGCGGTTCGGCCGCTGGTTCGGCGCGCCGGCCCGGGCCCGGCTGCGCACCGCCTTGTTCTTCCCGGTCGCGCTCGCGATCGTCGCCTCGGCCGTCCTGGTCGGGGCCGGGTTCCCGAGCGCGAACCGGTGCGCGGCCCCGTCACGGCCGGTTGGTGCCGCTCATACCGGCACCGGCACCAAGCCCAAGCTCTGCGCGCCGGTTGTCGCCAACCCGGCCGTGCTCGCCCGCTAGCTACGGGCTGGCCGCCGGGGCCCGCCGGGCTGGGGTTGGTCACCGGGCCGGGTGACCGGGCTGGGTGACCGGGCTCGGTGACCGGGCTGGGCTCACCGGTTGATCGCTACCAGCTCGGGCTTCAGGCATACCTGCCCCGAGCCAGCGGCGGCGGCGGCGCCACCCAGCCCGCCGCAGGCCGCGAGCAGGATCGTGCCGTTGCCGGGAGCGGCGCTGCCACCGATACCGGACAGGTCGACGAAGTAGTGCGGCCAGGGCAGCGAGGGCGTGGTCCACACGACGCGGCGCTGCCCGATGTTGTAGCCCCAGGCGTCGCCGAAGGCGCCCTGATCCAGCCCGAGCGCCACGCCGTTCCTGACCCCGTACACGCCCGAGGAGTCCGGAATGGACGCCCGGGTAATGAGGGCGCCGGTCCGGGGGTTGAGCCCGGCCATTCCGCCGCCCCGGGTGACGTAAAGGGCCGGCCGCGCCGGATCCCCGCTCACGGGCACCGCGCCCGCGCGGTGCCACAGCCGCTGGCCGGTGGCCTCGCTGTAGGCACCGAGTCCGGCCGGGCCGGAGAACAGCAGCACGCCGTCGAAGGCGTCGATCAGCGAGCCGGCGAACGACCCGCCCGGCGGCCGGATCAGCCGCTCGCGGCCGGTCGCCAGGTTGATCCGGCGGACGGCGGTCACCGGCGCCGACCCCAGGTACCCGCCCGCCGCCACCGTCACGTACAGGTAGCCGCCGTCGGTCCGCCACGCCTGCGGCAGCCGCCCGGTCGGCCGGCTCCAGCCGGCCGGCCGGACCGGTTGTCGTAGCCGGTCACCGCCGTGCTGCCGACGACCACCGTGTGCCCGGCGTCGGCCGCGACCGCGCCGCCGTAGCTCGCGGCCGGATAGGCGCGGATCCGCTGCCCGCTCGGCGCGGCGAGCACCACCTCGTCGCGGACGGTCCCGCTCGCGCTGGCCACCGGGAAGCCGACGCCGACCGTCACCACCTGATTCCAGGAGCGCACCGACACGATCGAAGCC
Organism: uncultured Actinomycetota bacterium; assembly: GCA_963749145.1. Taxonomy (GTDB): domain Bacteria; phylum Actinomycetota; class Actinomycetes; order Streptosporangiales; family Streptosporangiaceae; genus JASHPR01. The sequence continues at coordinate 42,830 of CAVVLN010000004.1, forward strand.
CCGGCCGGGAACCCGGCCAGCGTGGCGGCCCAGAGCGGGTGTCCGGTCCGGACGTCGAAACCCCGGACGGTCAGGCCGTAGCCGATCGCGGCCACCTGCGGGCCGGCCGCCACGAAGGCCTGGCCCGAGGCGGGCACGGTGCCGACGATGCCGCCGGCCGCTATCCACGATCCGCTCAGCGGGCGCAGCCAGCGGACGGTTCCGGTCGGCCCGCAGCGGGGCCCGAGGCACTGGCGCGACGCCGAGCCGGTGGTGTACCCGGGGATCAGCGCCGCCCCGATCAGCATGCCAGCGAGCAAGCCTCGCCGCGTCCACCCCGGTGACCAGCGCGCCCTGCTCACGCCTCGCTCGATCCTTCCTGCTGGCCCGCCACGCAGGCGCTGCCGGGGCGGGCTGGCCCCCGCGGCCCGCTCTTCGCTGGTGAACCACGGTAGCCTCCCCGGCTCCGGGAGGGGCGGGGACGGGCGTGACGATGGTGATCCTTGGTGCTTTGCGGGTGCCTGCGACGCCCGGCCGTTACCTGAGTAGCGTTGACGTCGCCACGCCGCCAGGCCGACCGCCACGAGGAGGAGACCATGCCCGACCGAGCGCCGCTGCCGTACGACTTCCATCCCGAGGTGCCGTCGTTCACGGTGGAGAGCGATGACGTCCGCCACGGCGAGCAGATGGACGACGCCCAGGTCTACAACTCGTTCGGCATGTCCGGGCAGAACATCTCGCCGCACCTGCGCTGGCACGGGTTCCCCCCGGAGACGAGGGGATTCGCGGTGACCTGCTACGACCCGGACGCCCCGACCGGGTCCGGGTTCTGGCACTGGCTGGCGATCGACATTCCGGCGTCGGTCACCGAGTTGCCGGCCGGCGCGGGTGGCGGCGACGGCTCCGGGCTGCCCGACGGCGCGTTCTCGGTCAGGAACGACTACGGCACCAAGGACTTCGGCGGGGCGGCGCCGCCCGCCGGTGACCCGCCGCACCGGTACGTGTTCGCCGTGCACGCCCTCGACACCGACAAGCTCGGGATCGACTCCGACGTCTCGCCCGCCGTGGCCGGCTTCAACCTCCGGTTCCACACGATCGCCCGCGCGGTGATCGTGCCGGTCTACGGCCACTGACCGCCGCGGGGGACCCCGGACTGCGGCACCGACCGTGTTGCCGGACGCCTGCCGGTGCGTTACGAGCGGTGCCGGCCGGGCCGGGGCTGGGACCCGGGCCGAGGCGCCGCGGCCGCCTGCTCCACGTCCCGGCGGCTCACGGCCAGGTAGGCCACGAGCGCGACGATCGGGATCGTGAGCACGATGGCCACCGGCCCGCGGCCGAAGCCGAGGCCGCCGGCGGCGTGCGACACGCCCATCCAGTCGGCGTAGGAGGCGCCGAGCGGGCGGGTCACGATGTAGGCGAACCAGAACGCCGCGATGGCGTTCAGCCGCAGCCACCGGTACGCGACGCCCGGGACGGCGAAGATCAGCGTGAACAGGATCCCGGACGTCAGGTAGCCCAGGTGCAGGGTGGTCGCGGTCATGTCACCGAGGGCGGTGCCGAGCGCGAACGTGGCCAGCACCGTGGCCCAGTAGAACGCCTCCCGGCGCCGCGTCCGGATGCTGTGGATCGACAGCGTCTTCTCGGTCCGGTACCAGGTGACCAGCACCACGACCAGCAGGACGGCGAAGAACGCGGTCGAGGCCGAGTACGGCACGCCCAGCTTGATGTGCATGCCGTCGGCCGCCATCGTGCCGAAGATCGCGACCAGGTCGACGGTCAGCCAGTAGACCCAGGCCACGTACTGGCGGGTCCGCAGTTGCAGGACAAGCGCGGCCACCAGCGCCAGGCCGGTGATGGCGACCGCGATGAACGGGTCGATCCGGTAGGCCAGGTAGTCAGAGGTCGCCTCGCCCTGGGCGGTGGTGAGGATCTTGATGATCCAGAAGAACACCGTGATCTGCGGCACCTTGCTCGCGGCCTGCGCCGCGGCCGAGACGGGCGCGTGTCGCCGCAGTTGCCCTGCCGTCACATCGCCGGATGCCACCATCGATCCCATCGCTCGCCGACGTCCTGGGCATAACCTATACCGGCCGGCGCAGGCCGTGGCGGCCGGTCAGCCGCCCAGGCTGGCCAGCACGCGGCGCTCGGTGTCCGGGTTCAGCCCGTGCTCGGGCCCGCCCGGACGTGACGGCAGATCGCCCTCCTCCTGCAGCCACCGCCAGGTGTCGGCGATGGTCTCCTCGACCGGACGGCAGGTCAGCCCGGTCGCGTACGCGGCAGACACGTCCCCGTCGTGCATCCCCGCATACTCGCCGTCCGGCGGCAGCCAGATCGGCAGTTCGGTCCACGGCTCGATGCCCGCCGCCTCGATCACCTCCGGCGGCACCCAGCACAGGGTGGCGTCCGACCCGGTCACCGCCCGGGCCGCCCCGAGCAGGCTGGCCATCGTGGCATGACCGGGGCGGCTGACCGCGTTGAACGCACCGCCGATCCCGCGCTCGGCGGCCGAGAGCATCCACGCGGCCAGGTCACGGCAGTCGATGTACTGCAGCGGCCGTTCCGGCGGGCCGGGGGCCAGCACGTCGCCGCCGCGCTCCAGGCGCCGCAGCCACCAGGGCATCCGCCCGACGTTCTCGTACGGCCCGAGGATGAGGCCGGCCCGGGCCAGCAGAGCGCGGTCACCGAACCCGGCGACCGCCGCCAGCTCGCCGCCCCGCTTGGCCGCCGCGTAGTCGCCGCCGTCGTCACTGGCCGGGTCCCCGTCCACCACCGCCGCGCTCTCGTCGGCCCCGGGCGGAAACGGCCACTGGTATACCGACCGGCTGGACACGTACCCGTAGTGAGCGGCCCGGCCGGCCAGCAGCCGGCCGCGTCGGCGACCACCCGGGGCGCGCCGCTCCAGGTGTCGATCACCGCGTCCCAGGGCCCGCCCGCGGCGTCCAGCGCGATACCGAGCGCCTCCTCGAGCGCGGCGGGGTCGGTGCGGTCGGCGTGCACGCGCCGCGCACCCGGCGGCGGCTGGTGCCCGCTGATCCCGCGGTTGAGCGTGATGACCGTGTCGCCGCGGGCCAGCGCGGTCTCCACGACCGCGCGGCCGACATGGTGCGTGCCGCCCAGGACAAGAACCCTCATATCCCCACACCCTGCCGCACCCGCGCCCGGGCCGGGGGTCCTGTTCATCCTCGGCGTATCCGCTCTGCCCGCAGCAGAGCCCGGGCGCCCCTCCCCGCGCGTCCCGGGCGGGACGAGATGATGGCAGGAACCGACGCACCGGGAGGCCGCGCCTGATGCCCCGCGCCATGTTCGACCCGCTCGCGCAGGACTATGACGCGGCCCGGCCGTCCTATCCGGACGCTATCTACCAGGCCCTGGAGGACGCCGCCGGGCCGCTGGCCGGGAAGCTGGTGCTGGACGGCGGCGCCGGGACCGGGATCGCCACCCGGCAGCTGGCCGGGCGGGGGGCGCGGACCGTCGGGCTCGACATCGGCGAGCAGATGCTCCGCCGGGCCCAGGCCCGCAGTCCGGGTTCGTGCTTCCTGCTGGCCGACGGGAACACGCTGCCGCTGCGCGACGGCTGCGTGGACCTCGTGTGCTTCGCCCAGTCCTGGCACTGGTTCGACCACGACCGCGCGACCAGCGAGGTCGCCCGGGTGCTACGGCCCGGCGGGCACTGGGCGGCCTGGTGGAACCAGGAGTGGGCCGAGGGCGAGGAATGGTTCGACGCCTATCAGGCTGAGCTGGAGGCGGCTTGCCGCGACTACGTCCGGCCGCGTCACCGCGATCCCCGCTGGGCTCACGAGCGCCTGGCCCGCGGCGGCCGGTTCGAGCCGGCCAGCCAGGTCCTGGTCGGGTGGACCTGGCGGCTCGGCCTCGACCGGTGGCTGGCCTACGAGCGCAGCAAGTCCTACGTGGGCGAGCTGCCGCCCGCCGCCCGGGAGCGGCTGCTGGCCCGGATCGCCGGGATCGCGCGCGCCCGCTTCCCCGACGGCCGGATGGCCGTGCCGTACCGCACCCGGCTGGTGCTGGCGCGGCGGCGGCCCAGCCCGGCGGTCTGAGCGCTTACCGGGGCCGGCCGCGCGCGGGCAGCGTCGCGACGTGCTCGCCGCACGTCGCGGGGTTGTACCCGGGCAGACTGGCGAGCTGGTCGAGCAGCCATCGCGACGAGAGCACCTTGATCAGGCCCTGGACCTCGCGCGAGCCGACCAGGTCGGCCGGGATCACCAGGTCGAACCGCTCCGCGGCCAGCGGGATGAAGGCCAGGCCGTAGGCGAGGGCGGCGGGCTCGCTGGCCACCCCGGCGTCGGCCAGGCCCGCGGTGATGGCCGCGGCCACCTGCAGGTGGCCGGTCGCCCGGGTGCCGTAACCCGGCAGCCGCGCGGCGTCGATGCCCAGGCCGGCCAGCTCGCGGTCCAGCACGCTGCGCGCCTCCGAGCCCGGTTCCCGGTTCACCAGGCGCAGGCCGCGGCGCGCCACGTCGCCCAGGCCGGCGATCCCGGCCGCGTGCTCCGGCCGCAGCACCAGGCCCTCCCGCCAGGAGCAGAACCCGATCACCTCGGCGCCCTGCGGCAGCAGGGCCCGGGCCGGACCCGTGTTGTAGTCGCCCGACGGGCCGCGCAGGTGCGCGCCGGCCACGTGCACCAGGCCGTCGGCGGCCAGCCGGAGCGCCTCCTGGCTCGGGCACGGCCACCAGCTCAGCGCCACCGGCGGCTCGAGCAGGCTCAGCGGCGTCCCGAGCAGCGGCATGGCCGGATCGCACCCGGCCGCCACCAGCGTCGGCCGTGGCGGCACGATCGGCTGCACCGGGTGGGTTTCGTTCCCGCTCGCGCCGGTGCCGCAGGCCAGGCCGTCGGCGGGCAGGAACCCGGCCCGGCTGACCCAGTCGCCGGACAGCGGCAGCGCGACGAACTCGTCGCCGATCGGCGCGAGCGCGACCCGCCCGTGCTCGCCGCCCAGCGGCGCCACCGGCCGGGCGGCCACGGGAGCGACCGGGCTGCCCGGCCCGAACAGCTCCTCGACGGTCATGCCCAGGGCCCGGGCCAGGGCCAGGGCCACCCGCAGCGACGGGTCGGACAGGCCGGACTCGACGGCCGAGACCGCCTGGCGGGAGACCCCGGCCATCCCGGCCAGCTGCTGCTGGGAGAACCCCCGGGCCTGGCGGGCGAGCCGGAGCGCCATGCCGCCCGCACCCTGGTCGGTCACCGGCCGACCTGCTCGGGGTTGGCCGCCCCGGGCGGCAGGACCGGGCCGTCCGCCGGGCGCGCCGGGGCGTCCGCCGGGCGCGCCGCGCCGTCCGGGCCGAACCACGGCGGGTCGACGACGGTGACCACCAGCCGGCCGCCGGCCTCGGCCCGCTCGGCCAGCCGGCCGGTGACCATCCCGCCCTCGGTGGCCAGGTCCGCTTCCCAGCCGGCGCCGGCCGCGGCAGACGGCGACCGTCCCGGTCAGGACCACGCCCCGGTCGGGATGGGCGCCGAGGGTGACCCGCTCCGGGTGCACGCCGGCGACGACCCCGTCCGGCCGTCCCGGCGCGGGCACGAAACCCAGGTAGCCGACCAGCTCGGCCACCTTGCGGGAGGCCGGCCGCAGGACCACCTCGTGCGGGGTCCCGACCTGCAGCATGCTTCCCCGGTCGAGCACGGCCAGCCGGTCGGCGAACGCTTGCGCCTCGGCCAGTTCGTGCGCGACCAGCACCGCGGGCACCTCGCGCGCATCGACCAGCCCGGCCACCAGCTCGGTCAGCGCCCGCCGCAGGCTGGCGTCCAGGCCGGCGTACGGCTCGTCGAGCAGGAGCGCGTCGCAGTGCGCGACCAGCAGCCGCCCGAGCGCGACCCGGTGCGCCTGGCCGCCCGACAGCCGGGCCGGCATCTCCGGCAGCAGGCCGGAGATGCCGAGCGCGTCGGCCACCTGCGCCAGCTCGCGGCCGGACCGGTCGCGGCCCGGGGCGTAGCCGAGGTTGTCCCGCACCGACAGGTGCGGGAACAGGCCGGGGTCCTGCCGCAGCAGGCCGACCCGCCGGCGCCACGGGGGGACGAAGCAGGCCGGGGGCTCGGTCGAGGTCAGCACCCGCCCGCCCAGTTCCACCCGCCCGCGCCGCGGCTGCACCAGCCCGGCGATCGCCTCGAGCACGGTGGTCTTGCCCGCGCCGGACGGGCCGAACAGGGCCAGCCGCTCCCCCGGCGCCACGCGCAGCGCGGCGCGCACCGGGAACTCCCGGCGGTCAACCTCGACGTCGGCGTCGAGCACGGGCGCTCCAGGCATAGGCGGCGAGCGGCAGCGGCAGCGCCACCACCAGCAGGACGAGCGCGTACGGGAGCGCCGAGGCCAGGCCGGTCTCCTGCAGCGTGACGTAGATCTGCAGCGGCAGCCCGTACGGGTGGTAGGCGATGATGATCACGGCGCCGAACGCGCCCATGGCCCGGGCCCACGCCACGGACAGCGCCACGCCGAGGCCCGGGGCGGCGAGCGGCAGCGTCACCCGCCGGAACACCCGCCGCGGCCGGTCGCCGAGCAGCGCGGCCTGCTCCTCGGCCCGCGGGTCCACGTCGGCGAACGCGGCTTGCGCGCCAACCACGTAGTACGGCGCGGACTCGTAGACCTCGGCGATGACCAGGGCCAGGAACGTGTTGGTCGCGGAGAGGTGCCAGGGCGTGGCGTTGAGCAGCTCGCCGATCGGCGTGTACGGGCCGACCATGAAGATCAGCAGCAGGCCGATCACCAGCGGCGGGAGTAGCAAGCTGCACAGCACGCCGGCCTCCCAGACGCGCGGGAACGGCAGCGTCCCGCGGGCGAGCATGTAGGCCAGCGGGGTGCAGAACACGAGCAGGACGGCCAGGGTCACGGCCCCGGACGCCAGCGAGGTGTAGAGCGGCTCGAGGTCGCCGGGCCCGGTGAGCGCGCTGACGATGGCGCCCCAGGACAGGTGCGTGAGCAGGGCAATCACCGGGCCGAGCAGCGCCACCCAGATCACGAACGCGCCGAGCACCGACGCCAGGCCCGACGCCGAGCGCACCCGGCGCAGGGCCGCCGCCGATGACGGGCCTGGCCAGCGGCGCTGCCCGGAAGGGTCATCCCCCCGGACAGCGCCGCCAGCGGCCGCTGCCGGGCTAGCTGCCCAGCTCACTCTTTATCGCGGCCGGTATCGCGCTGCTATCGCCGGTCACCACCGGCGTGGCCAGCCTGAAACCCCCCGTCTTGTACAGGGCCAGGCCGGCTGGCGAAAGCGTGTACTTGACGAACGCGATCCCGGCCGGGGTCGGCTTGCCGATGATGGTGATGTCGATCCACTGCGGCGACCCGGACTTGGTCACCTTGGCGCCGTTACTCGTGATCGTGACCGTCGCCTTGGCATACTGCGAGGCGAGCGCCACGTCGCCGAGGTTGATGGCGGACGGCAGCGGGATGTAGTCCAGGTGCAGCTCGATCGCCTGGGTGATGAACGCGCTCGACGCGTCGAGCTGGCCCGACTGCAGCGTCGCGTCCAGCGCGGACTCGGCATAGATCTGCGACGACGTCGCGGTGCCGAAGTCTGAGGTGCCCAGGATCTTGGCGACCGTGTCCGACGGCAGGTGGTAGTAGGACTGGGCCAGCTCGAGCATGTAGATGAAGTCCCGGCCCTGCGGGTCGATGTTGGGGTCGGTCCGGCCGAGCTTGAGTCCGGGCGTCTGCAGCAGCGTGAACAGCCCGCTCAGCGGCTTCGAGCCATCGGCGTAGGCCTTGAACTGGCTGGCGTACTTGCTGTTCGGGTTGTAGGCGATAACCATCGAGTTTCCAGCGTACTGGATGTACCACTTGGTGAACTTGGGCTCGAGTGGTGTGATGTTGTCGCCGCCCACGCTCTCGAACACGTTCGGGGTGATCTCGCCGGAGGCGATGTCCGACTCCAGGTCACCGGACGCGTTGTAGGTACCGGAGTACTTGTAGCCCTCGGCCTTCGTGAAGCTCGGGCTGATCACCTTCTCGCTGAGGTAGGAGAGGGAGGACGCGGCCGCGACGTTCGCCGTGCCCGTGGGCTTAGCCGGTGCCGGGGGGCTCGAGGAGCCGGAACTGCTGCAGGCTGCTGCAGCGAGCGCGATGCAGGTAATTATGAGCAGGCCTCCGAAGCGGAGGCCGCTCTGCTTTCTAGGGAATGCCACCATCGTCCGACGATAGCTACCGTGACTTGCGCAGCGCAAGAAGCCACGACATCGGCGAGGCAGGCCGAGCCGGATCTCCCGGGCCTAGGGTCCAGGTGTGTCAGAGACGTCCTTCAGCGGGCGTTCAGGAAGGTACGGTTCCCTTCTGGAGGGTAACCCCATCCGCTCACGCGCCTTAGCATGGTCTCGGGCAGCCGTTCCAGCGGCGGCTCGCCCCGGCGTGCGCCGGGCCCGGCCGGGCCGTGCGGCGTGAGCAGAACCGCGGCATGTGCCGTTGTCGGACCAGAGTTCCGGACGGGTGAGGCAGGGCTGGCATGAGCAAGGCAACCAGGATCAAACAGCAGAACGCCAGGGAGAAGATCGCCGCGCAGCGGGTGGCGGCCCGGCGCGCTGAGGTCCGCAGGCGAACGCTGATCACGGCGGGCAGTGTGATCGTCGTCATCGCGATCGTGGTCGCCTTCATCGCGATCAAGGCGGCCGGCAACAACTCCTCGAGCAGCAGCAGTTCCGGCGGAACCGCCGGGACCGTGCTGCCGGCCAGCGTCCAGAAGAACATCACCGGCGTTCCCGCGAGCACGCTGGACAAAGTCGGCATCGGCTCGGTGCTCAGCTACAACCCGACGCCGATCGTGCCGGTCTCCAATACGCCGCTGACCAGCAACGGCAAGCCGGAGATGCTGTATATCGGCGCCGAGTACTGTCCCTACTGCGCCGCCGAGCGGTGGGCGATGGCGGTCGCGCTGAGCCGGTTCGGCACGTTCACCACCCCGCTGCACGGCTTCCACTCCTCCAGCACCGACACCGACCCGAGCACCCCGACGCTCACCTTCTACCAGGCCAAATACTCCAGCCCGTACCTGGTGTTCACGCCGGTGGAGAATGAGAACATCAACCGCGGCCCGCTGCAGAACACCACATCCGCACAGCAGGCACTCTGGGCGAAGTACGACACCTCGAACGGGTACCAGGGCTACCCGTTCATCGACTTCGGCAACAAGTACGTGCTCAAGCTGCCGAGCTATGACCCGGCAACCTTGGCGGGCATGAGCTGGGCCCAGGTCGCCGCGGCCCTGCACAACCCGGACAGCCCGGTCGCGCAGGGCGCGGACGGGTCCGCGAACCTCTTCACCGCCGCGATCTGCAAGATGACCGGTGGCAAGCCGGGCAACGTCTGCACCTCAGCCGGGGTCGTCAGCGCGAGCGCTCACCTCTGATGGCCAGCCCGAAGCGGAACCGGTCCGCGTCCGGCCAGGGCAAGGGCGGCGCGGCCACGCGACCCGGCTCGGGTGGTTCCGGCCGGCGGACCACGCCACCGGCCGCCCCCGTCCGCACCGGCAGCAACGGGCGGCCCGGCGGCGGTCAGGGCAAGGCCGGGCAGAATGGCGGGCGCGGACCGGCCAGCCAGAACGGCGGGCGCGGACCGAGCGGCCAGAACGGTGGGCGCGGGCGGCCGGGACAGCCGGGCCGGCCAGCCCGGGCCGCCACCCAGGTCGCCGAGCGGCCGGACGCCGGACCGGAGGAGCGGTTCAGCGCCCCGGCGTGGGTCCGGTGGAGCGCGCTGGCGCTGTCGCTGGCCGGCCTCGGCGTGTCGATCTACCTGACGATCGCGCACTACACCTCGAGCTCGATCCTGGCCTGCTCGAACAAGGGATACATCGACTGCGCGAAGGTCACCACGAGTTCCCAGTCGGTGGTCTTCGGGATCTTCCCGGTCGCCGTGCTCGGCCTGGCCTTCTACGTGTTCATGGTCGCGGTCAACTCGCCGTGGGGCTGGCGGATGCGGCTCCCCGTCGTCTGGTGGGCCCGGCTCGGCAGCGTCGTGGTCGGCATGGGGTTCGTGCTGTACCTGCTCTACGCCGAGATCATCCAGATCGGCAACATCTGCCTCTGGTGCACCAGCGTGCACGTGATCACGTTCCTGCTGTTCGGGCTGCTGGTGTTCGCCGCCACGATGAACAGCGGATCGGCCGCACGGGACGTGCGCTAGCCGCCCGGCTGCAGCACCACCGCGGCGCCTGCACGCCCAGGGCCATCGGCGGCCGGGCGCCGGTATCCCACCCGTCCCGGCGGCCCGCATGGCTAGACCGGCACGGCCGGGGTCAGCGTTCCTTCAGGCTGCCGATGCCGAGCGACCCGGAGAAGGCTGACCGCTCGGCCTGGCGCACGTAGGTCTCGGGATCCCGGTCCACCGGCGTCACGCCCGCGAAGTGCCGCGCCTCGAAGGCGGCGAACAACACCGCGAGGTCGTGCCGGAGCTGGAGCCCGGCCTCGCGGCGGAAGTCGGTGAGGCCCTCGCGCTCCTCCTCGGCCATGTGGTCTCCGTTGGCGACGTTGACCGCGGCCACCGCCGCGTACCAGCCGTCGCTCCCCGGGTCGTGGCCAGCGACCGCGGCGATGGTGTCCCGGATGTCGTTGTGGTCGTGGATGGCGTCCAGCGTCTCCGCCTCGGAGGAACCCAGGCGCCCGGCGCGCTGGCCCACCCGGAGCAACTCGGGGTAGAAGATCTCCTCCTCGGCCGCGGCGTGCACCTCGAGGAAGGCGGCCAGCCGCGCCCACAGGTCGCCCAGCACGCGGGTGTCGGCCCGGTCGACCTGTTCGAGGATCGCGAACAGCCGACGCTGCTCGTGATGGTCGTCCAGGATCAGCTGGGTGATGTCCACGATCCCTCCCGCCGTGGCCGATCCGGTCATCCGTCCTGACGGATCGTAGCCCGCGGCGCGGCGGCGCCCGCGAGCCACCGCCGGCCTGAGCGACCCTGGAGCTCCCCGCGCCCCGGCGATTGCGTCCCGGTCAAGGCCGCGCCGCGCAAGATCATCTTCGGGGTGCCTGGCGCGCCCGGCCGAAACAAGAACCCGCCGAAACACGAAGCCGCCGGACCCTTCTGGCATGCTATGAATTGTCAGAGCGTGGTAGTATAGTCGAACACGTAATCGAACTCGTCATCCGAGGACGGGAGGACCTCCGCCCGTGTGCGCACCCGGCCCGCCGCCCCAACCGCCCGCGACCGCCGCCCAGGCGATCGCGATGGCCCGCGCCGGGCTGGGCTGGCTGGCTGCGGCGGACGCGACGGCCCTGACCAGCGTCGAGCAGGCCGAGTGCCTGCGCGGGCTCGGGCAGGCCGAGGCGATGCACACCGCCGCCCGGTCGCGGGTGCTGGCCGCGTTCAGCGCCCAGGAAGGGTATGCCGACGACGGGCACGGGACCACCAGGACCTGGCTGAAGTGGCAGACCCGGATCACCAGCGCCGCCGCGGGCGCGGCGGTGGGGTGGGCGCGGCGGCTGGGGGCGCATCCGGCGGTGGCCGGGGCGCTGGCCGCCGGGACGCTGTCCCCGTCGTGGGCGCGGCAGATCTGCGACTGGACCGATCTGCTGCCCGCGGAGCACCGCGGGGACGCGGACCAGATCCTGCTCGGCGCGGCCGCGGCCGGCGCCGCGCTGGCCGACCTGGGCGCGCTGGCGGAGGAGATGCGGCGCCGGCTGGCCAAGCCCGACCACGATGACGGTGACGGGTTCGCGGACCGGTGGGTGCGGCTGGAGACCACCTTCGGCGGCGCCGGGAGCCTGGCCGGGGACCTGGCCCCCGGCTGCGCGGCGGCGCTGGGCGCGGTGCTGGAGGCGCTGGGCAAGCGGGCCGGGCCGGAGGATCTGCGCAGCAAGGGCCAGCGTCAGCACGACGCCCTCGAAGAAGCGTGCCGGCGGCTGATCGCCGCCGGGGGGCTGCCCGAGCGGGCCGGGCAGCCCACCCAGATCCTGCTGCACATGACCCTGGACCAGCTCCGCGGCCAGCCCGGCGCCGCCGCCGCCGAGACGGCCTGGCCCGGCGCTGCGGCGCCGCCGGGCGCGGACTGCGACGCCGCGATCGTCCCGGTCGTCACCGGCCGGGTGGACCCCGGCGTGCTGGACCGCCTCGCCGCCGCCCTGCTCCGCGACCCCGGCCCCGGCGGGCCGGGCCAATCTGACCGCACCGGCGCCCGCCGCCGCGACGATGACGCCGAGGCGGCGCGGCGGGCCCGGGCCGAGCGGGCCGCCCGGAAACTGATCATCACCGCCGCCGCCGACCTGCTCTCGGGCCCCCGCGGCCTCGCCGCCTACCTGCGCACCCGGCTCACCCCCGACACCGTCGCCTCGGTCAGCCTGCCGCTGGACATCGGGGCGGTGACCGAGACCATCCCGGTCCACCTGCGCCGCGCGGTCGCCGTCCGCGACCGGCACTGCCGCTTCCCGGGCTGCGATCAGCCGGTGGCGGCCTGCCAGCCGCACCACCTCATCCCCCGCGCCCAGGGCGGGCCGACCTGCCTGACTAACCTCTTGCTCTTGTGTTCCTTCCACCATTTGATCGCCGTGCACCGGTGGGGCTGGGGCATCGTTTTGCACCCCGACGGCACCGTCACCGCCACCAGCCCCACCGGCGACCGCACCCTGCACAGCCACGGCCCGCCCACCCCCGCCGCCGCCTGACCGGCGGACAGCGCCCCCCGGTTCGCGGCGCTGCTGGCGATGAGCCCGAGGCAGCTCTGGGATACTGAGGTCCGCCGTCAGGCCCGGGAATTCGGCCTCCCGTGCTGCCGGTCGATGGCACTCGCAGCCCCGGTGACCTGGTCGGCGAGCTAGCACAACAGTTCCGGCTCAGCCAACCCGGGCATCAGCACGCTGCCGGCTGACCAGAGTCGCTGCCATGGGCGTCGCGCGGAATCGGAGCCTCGCCAAGTTTGTTAGAGTAGCGAACTGTAAGAGCGACGTACCTTGCCAGGTGAGCTGGCGCGAAAGGGACAGACGGTTTTGACGGAGAGCCGGACGGGGCTAACCGAGAGGCAGGCGGGACCGACGGAGAGCGGGACGGGACCGACGCAGAACCCGGCGGATCACGACGAGCAGCGTGCCTCGCAGGTCGTGATGATCCTGCTGCGGTTGTTCCGGGCCCTGGAGCGGGTCGATACCGACCTGACGCCGCAGCAGTACCGCATCCTGAAGCTGGCCGGGGCCGGCGGCGAGCGGTCCGCGAAGCTGGCCGAGCGGCTGGCGGTCGCCAAGCCAACGCTGACCGCGACCGCGGACGGCCTGGTTGCCGCCGGATACGCGCGGCGTGATCCCGAGCCCGGCGACCGGCGGGTGGTCCGGCTCTGCCTGACCCAGTCCGGCCGCGAGGCGGTCGACCGCGCCGACGCCGCCTACACCCGGTGGCTGGACCAGTTGCTCGCCGAGACCGGCGAGCCGGATCAGGCACTGGACGCACTCGAGGTGCTCAACCGGGCCATGGACGAGGTCAGGCGGGCCCGGGCCGCCACACACGCCGCGGGGCCGCCCGGCCAGGAGGACCAGCCGGCCGCGCGACGCACCATCGGCGCAGGGCCGGCATGAGGGCGCCCGCGAGCGGCAGGGCCGCGCGCGGGAGGCCGACCAGGAGCGGGAGGCCGGCCGGGAGCGGCACCGGCGAGGCCTGGCTGCGGCGGCTGGCCGGCTACTGCTGGCGGTATCCGCGCGCGGTGCTGCTCGCGCTCGGCGGCTCGCTGCTGGCCACCGTGGTCACCGCCGCGATCCCGCTCATCCAGCGCGACATCGTCGACAACGCGATCTTCTCCCACCGCCAGCCGATCTGGATCGGGGCGAGCCTGCTCATCATCGCCGCGGTGATCAACTTCGGCGCCGTGTACGTGCGGCGCTACCAGGGCGGCCGGGTGTCGCTCGACGTGCAGCACGACATGCGTACCGAGCTGTTCGGCTCGCTGAGCCGGCTCGACGGCGCGCGCCAGGACCAGCTGCACACCGGGCAGATCGTCAGCCGCTCGATCTCCGACCTGAACATGATCCAGGGCCTGCTCGGCATGGTGCCGATGCTGCTCGGCAGCGCGGTGCTGTTCGTGCTGTCCGTGATCATCATGGCCTTCCTGTCCCCGCTGCTGACCGTGGTCGCGCTCGCCGTCGGCCCGGCGCTGTGGCTGATCTCGGTCGCCTCCCGGCGCAAGCTGTTCCCGGCCAGCTGGGACGCGCAGCAGCAGGCCGGGAACGTGGCCGGGGTGGTGGAAGGCGCGGTCACCGGCGTCCGCGTGGTCAAGGGCTTCGGGCAGGAGGAGCAGGAGATCGGGCGGGTCGAGGAGGCCAGCGGCTTCCTCTACGCATCCCGGGTGCGCGCGGTCCGGCTGATGGCCCGCTTCAACCCCGCGCTGCAGGCGGTGCCGGCGTTCGGCCAGGTCGGGGTGCTCGCGCTCGGCGGCTGGCTCGCGATCAAGGGCGAGATCTCGATCGGCACGTTCTTCGCGTTCTCCGCCTACCTGGCCCAGATGGTCGGCCCGGTCCGGGCCCTGGCCAGCCTGATCACGATCGGCCAGGAGGCCCGGGCCAGCGTGATCCGGGTATACGAGGTGATCGACTCCCGGCCGGTGCTGACCGAGAAGCCGGACGCGGTGGCGCTGCCGGACCAGACCCCGGACATCGAGCTCGACGACGTCACGTTCGGGTACCTGGCGTCCGAGCCCGTGCTGCGCGGGCTGTCGCTGCGGGTCAGCCCGGGCGAGACGCTGGCGGTGGTCGGTACCTCGGGGTCGGGCAAGTCCACGATCTCGCTGCTGCTCCCCCGGTTCTACGACGTGCAGGGCGGGGCGGTGCGGATCGGCGGGCACGATGTCCGCGATCTCACCCTCGACTCGCTGCGGGCCTCGATCGGGCTGGTGATGGAGGAGAGCTTCCTGTTCTCCGACAGCGTGAGCGCCAACATCGCCTACGGCCGGCCCAACGCAACCCCGGAGCAGGTCCGCGCGGCGGCGCGGGCCGCCGAGGCCGACGACTTCATCACCGGGCTGCCGGACGGTTACGACACCGTCATCGGCGAGCAGGGGCTGACGCTGTCCGGCGGGCAGCGGCAGCGCGTGGCACTGGCCCGGGCGCTGATCACCGATCCGCACATCCTGGTGCTGGACGACGCGACGTCGGCCATTGACGCCCGGGTCGAGGCGCAGATCCACGCCACGCTCCGTCGCGTCATGGCCGGGCGGACCACGCTGCTGATCGCGCACCGGCGATCCACGCTGCAACTCGCCGACCGGATCGCGGTGCTGGACGAGGGCCGCTGATCGACGCCGGGACGCACGAGGAGCTCACCGCGCGGTGCCCGATGTACCGGCTGCTGCTGGCCGGGCCGGGCGACGACGCCGAGGGCGTGGACGCCGGCGAGCTCGAGTGCTACTCCGACGACGCCGCCCGCCGCGCGGCCGCCCTGGCCGTCCCGGCGGACGGCGGCCGGGCCCGGCCCGGCGGCGTGACGCCGTCGCTGTGGCCCGCGCCGGACGGCGACGACGGGGCCGAGTCCGCCGCCACGGCCGGGCCGGCCGACAGCCGGGACGGGAGCGTGACGGCTGGGTCCGGGATGCGCGCCGGGTACCGGGCGCGGGCCCGCGGCTCGCTGCGCGGCGGGGGTGGCGGTGCGGTGACCGGGATGCTGGCCGACATCCCGCCCACCCCAGAACTGCTGGCCAAGGTGGCGGCGCTGCCGCCCGCGAACGACGAGCCGGAGGTCAGCCGCTCCTGGGCGCGCGCGCCGGATCCGCACTTCACCCTGCGCCGGCTGCTGAAGCCGTTCGCGATCGCGCTGACCGCCGGCCTGATCCTGGACGGGCTGGACGCGCTGGCCAGCATCGCCATGCCGCTGCTGGTCCGCAACGGGATCGACAACGGCGTGCTGGCCAAGACCTTCCACGCGATCGTCGTGATCGCGCTGGTAGCGCTGGCGATCGTGGTCGCCGACTGGGTGGTCAACGTGTTCCAGACCGTGGTGGTCGGCCGGAACGGGGAGCGGCTGCTGTACTCACTGCGGGTCAAGATCTTCTCGCAGCTGCAGCGGCTGGGGCTGGACTACTACGAGCGCGAGCTCACCGGCCGGATCATGACCAGGATGACCACCGACGTGGACGCGCTGTCCTCGTTCCTGCAGACCGGGCTGATCACGATGGTCAACTCGGGGCTGTCGTTCTTCGGGGTGCTGATCGCGCTGCTGATCATCAACCTGAAGCTCGGCTTCACGCTGCTGGCGATCGTCCCGCTGCTGATCGCGGCCACCGTCTTGTTCCGGGCCAAGGCGTCGCGGGCGTACCGCGAGGCCCGGGAGCGGGTCAGCGTGGTCAACGCCGACCTGCAGGAGAACGTGGCCGGGCTGCGGGTGGCCCAGGCCTTCCGGCGCGAGCAGGTGAACCGCGACCGGTTCGCCGGGCTGAGCGGCGCGTACATGACCTCCCGGCTGCGGGCGCAGCGCTATATCGCGCTGTACTTCCCGTTCGTGCAGGCGCTGTCGACCATCGCCGGCGCGGTGGTGCTGTTCGTGGCCGCGGGCGAGGTGCACAGCCGGGCGCTCACCGCGGGATCGCTGATCGCGTACCTGCTGTTCATCGACCTGCTGTTCTCGCCGGTGCAGCAGCTGTCCCAGGTTTTCGACGGCTACCAGCAGGCCAATGTCGGGCTGCAGCGGATCAAGAGCCTGCTGCGGACCCGCACGTCCACGCCCGCCGCCCCGGACCCGGTGCCGGCCGGGCGGCTGCGGGGCCAGATCGAGCTGCGCGACGTCCGGTTCCGGTACCCCGGCCAGATGCAGGATGCCGTGGCCGGGGTCAGCCTCTCGGTGGCGCCCGGGGAGACGGTCGCGCTGGTCGGCCAGACCGGGGCGGGCAAGTCGACGCTGGTCAAGCTCATCGCGCGGTTCTACGACATCAGCTCGGGCCGCCTGCTCGTCGACGGGGTGGACGTGCGCGACTACGACCTGGCCTCCTACCGGCACCGGCTCGGGGTCGTGCCGCAGGAGCCCTACCTGTCCCCCGGCACGGTGCGGGATGCGATCGCCTACGGCAAGCCCGACGCCACGGACGCGGAGATCGAGGCGGCGGCCCGCGGCGTCGGCGCGATCGAGATGATTGCCCGGCTGCCGGGTGGCTTCATGCACGAGGTGTCCGAGCGCGGGCGCAACCTCTCGGCCGGGCAACGGCAGCTGATCGCGCTGGCCCGTGCCTACCTGGTGGACCCGGCCATCCTGCTGCTCGACGAGGCGACCGCCGCCCTGGACCTGGCCGCCGAGGCGGCCGTCAACCGGGCCACCGAGCAGCTCGCGGCCCGGCGGACCACGCTGGTGGTCGCGCACCGGCTCACCACCGCGTCGCGGGCCGACCGGATCATCGTGATGGACTGGGGCCGGGTCGCCGAGACCGGCACCCACGACGAACTGCTGCAGGCCGGCGGCCTCTACGCCGCGATGTGGGCGGCGTTCACCGGCGACGCCGAGCTCGTCGCCTGAGCAGCGGCCCCGGCGGTCACGGCCGCGGTGGCCGGCTCGAGCGACAGCGCGGGCCCGGCCCGCCTGGTGCGGACGTCACGCGGGATCAGCGCGAGCGCGGAGGCCACGAGGATCAGCCCGGCCGCGCCGTACTGCGTGGCCGACACGCCGACCGCGGCGGCCAGCGGGCCGGCGATCAGGGCGCCGACCGGCATGGCCATGACCGAGCCGAGCAGGTCGTAGGAGGACACGCGGGCCAGCTTGTCTGGCGGGATGTTCCTGGCCATGGCCACGGTCCACTGCACCATCATGATCTCCACCGTGATGCCGAGCCCGAACGAGGCCAGGCAGACCAGCGGCAGCGGCCACAGCATCGCGAGCGAGAACGGCCCGATCGCGATCGCCGCGCCGATCACGGCCACGAACAGCATCGGCCGGCGCGGCGTGAACCGCAGTGAGACCACGCCCCCCGCGATCAGGCCGACCGAGTCGGCGGCGGTGATGGCGCCCCAGGCCGCGGGGCCGCCCAGGTGCGCCCGGGCGACCACGGGGCCGAGGACCTGGAACGCCCCGTACCAGGCCATCAGGACCACGCCGAACTGCGCGACGATCACCCACAGCCAGGTGTGCGAGCGGAATTCCGACCAGCCGTCTCGCAGGTCGCGGAGCATGCCGGTGTCACGGGCGCGGGCCGAGCCCCGGGCCCGGATGCCGAGCAGCAACGGCACCGACGTCAGGGTCCCGATCCCGCACACGGCCAGGGCCCAGCCGGGGCCGACCGCGGCGACGCACAGGCCGGCGACCGTGGCCCCGCCCATCTGGCCCGCGTTCATCGCCAGCCGGCTCACCGCGCTGGCCTGCTGCAGCAGGTCGCCGGGGACCAGCCGGGGCAGCAGGGCCTGCGAGGCCGGATAGAAGATCGCCAGGCCGGTGCCGGTGATCGTCTCGAGCAGGATCATCAGCCACAGCGGCGGGTGCCCGGCCAGGACCAGGATGCCGAACGTCCCCTCGCCCAGCGCGATCATGACGTTGCCCGCGATGATCACCAGCTGGGGGGCGATCCGGTCCGCGATGACGCCGCCGACCAGGGTGAAGACCAGGGCAGGCGCGATCTGGGCGGCCAGCACGTAGGACAGGTCCGCGGTCGACCCGGTCGCGTACAGCACCGCGAACGACACGCCGACCAGGGAGAAGGCGAAGGCCGCCGGGGCCAGCAGGCGATCGGCCAGCAGCAACCGGAAGTCCCGGTGCCGGAGCACCGGGAAGCGGCGCACGAGCGCGCGCGCGAACATGGCTGACTTCCGATCTTGATGTGCGGGGCCGGGGAACTGGAATGCTAGCCGGGCGCTGGCCAGCCGGGAAACTCATTTTGGCCGCGCCAAGCGAGCCGCCCGGGATCTGCAACGCATCCCGGGCGGCCGCTGATTCCCGCGTCAGGGCGAGCCGGACGCCGGGCGGCCCGACGCGGCCGCACTCGGGGACGGGCTGGCGGTCGGCGACCCGCTCGGCGTCGGCGACGCCTGTGCCGCCCACCCGGCTGCCGCCCGTATCCGCCCCGCCGCCCGGTTTGACCTTCCGGAGCGCGACAGGGCACGATCATGTGGCCGGCCCTTCACCGGGCCGGCTCCAGTTCGAGGGGAGCTGATCGCCGGTGAGCATCCTGGGTACTCGCGTCCTGCGGACCGAGGATCCGCGCTTTCTGACCAGTGGCGGCGTCTACACCGAGGACGTCGTGGACGAGCGCCTGACCGGCGCCTGCCACGTGTTCTTCGCCCGCTCGCCGGCCGCGCACGCCAGAATCCAGGCCATCGACGTCAGCGCCGCGCGGTCGGCTCCCGGGGTCGTCGCCGTGTTCACCGGCGCGGACCTCAGCGACCTGCCCCCGATCAAGCCCGGGCCGATGTTCAACCGGCAGATGACGCGGCCGATCCTGGCCACGGACAAGGTCCGCTTCGTCGGCGACCCGGTGGCGGTCGTGGTCACCGAGCAGGCCTACCAGGGCGAGGACGCCGTGGAACTCGTGGACGTCGACTACGACCCGCTGCCCGCCGTCATCGACTTCGAGGACGCGGTATCGGACCGGGTGCTGCTCTACGAGGAGGCGGGCACCAACATCGCCGCGAGCTTCGGCGATGCCAGCCAGCTCGACGAGCACCTGTTCGACGAGTGCGAGGTCGTGACCACGCGGACGATCCTGAACCAGCGGGTCGCCCCGGCCCCGATGGAGACCCGGGCCGCCGCGGCCACCTGGGGCGAGGACGGGCGGGTGACCGCGTGGATACCCAACCAGGGCGCGCAGGGTACCCGCGGCGGCCTGGCCCGGCTGCTCGGCCTGGGGCCCGAGCAGGTGCACATCATCACGCCGGACGTGGGGGGCGCGTTCGGCGCGAAGTTCGGCGCCGACCCCGAGCACGCGCTGGTGGCCTGGGTGGCGCGGCAGCTGGGTCGGCCGGCGCGCTGGACCGAGACCCGGTACGAGAACCTGGTCGCGATGACCCACGGCCGGGCCCAGCAGCAGACGGTGACGATCGGCGGCAAGCGGGACGGGACCGTGCTGGCCTACCGGCTGGAGATCGTCCAGGACGCCGGGGCCCACGTCCGGATCGGGGCCATGCTGCCGTTCCTGACCATGCTGATGACGCCGGGGCCGTACGCGATCGGCCGGGCCGAGTCGGTGGCCAGGTCCGTGGTCACCACCACAACCCCGATTGGCGCCTACCGCGGCGCGGGCCGGCCGGAGGCCTCAGCCGCGCTCGAGCGGGCCATCGACCTGTTCGCGGCCGAGATCGGCGCGGACCCGGCCGACGTGCGGCGGCGTAACCTGCTGCCGCCGTTCACCGAGCCGCACCGGACCAAGTTCGGTGCGCTGTACGACACCGGCGACTACGCCGCCGCCCTGGACAAGGTGCTGGCCGCGGCCGGCTACGACGAGCTGCGCCGGGAGCAGGCCGAGCGCCGGGCCCGCGGCGACTCGGTCGCGCTGGGCATCGGCCTGGCCAGCTACGTGGAGATAACTGGCATGGGGGACGGCGAGGAGGCTCCGCCTCAGGAGAACGCCACCGTCGAGGTGCACCCGGACGGGACCGCGACGATCCTCACCGGCACCTCCCCGCACGGCCAGGGCCACGCGACCGCCTGGGCCATGCTGGCCAGCGAGGAACTCGGCATCCCGGTGGACAAGATCACGCTCAAGTGGGGCGATACCGACCTGATCCCCGAGGGCGGCGGCACCGGCGGCTCGCGCAGCCTGCAGCACGGCGGTTCCGCGGTGCGGCAGGCGGCCCAGGAACTGATCGAGGTGGCCCGCGAGCGGGCTGCCGGCGAGCTCGAGGCCAACCCGGCTGACCTGCGCTTCGACATCGAGCGCAGCGCGTTCGAGGTGGCCGGTGACCCGGACGCCTCGGTGCCGCTGGCCAACCTGGCCTCCGAAGAGCGGCTGCTGGTGCGCACGGTGTTCACGGCGCCGGGCGCGACGTTCCCGTTCGGGTCGCACGTCGCGGTGGTCGAGGTAGACACCGAGACCGGCAAGGTGGTGCTGCGCCGGATGGTGACCGTGGACGACGCCGGGTTCGTCCTCAACCCGCTGCTGGCCGAGGGCCAGCGGCACGGCGGCATCGCCCAGGGCGCGGCGCAGGCCTTCGTGGAGGAGGTCGTCTACGACGGCGACGGCAACCCGCTGACCGCGAGCTTCGCCGACTACCCGTTCCTGTCGGCCACCGAGGTGCCGAGCTTCGAGCTGGCCGACATGCAGACCCTGACCTCCTACAACCCGCTGGGCGTCAAGGGCATTGGCGAGGCGGGCTCGATCGGGGCGACCCCGGCCGTGCAGAACGCGGTGATCGACGCGCTCGCCCACCTCGGCGTCCGGCACATCGACCTGCCCGCTTCGCCGCAGCGGGTCTGGCAGGCCATCCAGGCAGCAAGGGAGAACGCGTAGATGCAGGTCGAGCTCACCGTCAACGGCCAGCAGCGGTCCGACGAGGTCGAGCCGCGGTTGCTGCTCGTGCACTACCTGCGCGAGATATGCGGCCTGCGGGCGGCCAACGTCGGCTGTGACACCACCTCGTGCGGCGCCTGCACGGTGCTGCTCAACGGGACGTCGGTGAAGTCCTGCACGGTGCTGACCGTGCAGGCGAACGGTCAGCAGGTCACCACGGCCGAGGGGCTGGCCGCCGACGGCGACCTGCACCCGGTGCAGGCGGCGTTCCGCCAGGAACACGGCCTGCAGTGCGGCTTCTGCACCCCGGGGATGGTGATGGCGGCGGTCGGTCTGCTCAGCGAGAACCCCGACCCCACCGAGGCCGAGGTGCGGGAGGGGCTGGAAGGCAACTTCTGCCGCTGCACCGGCTACCACAACATCGTCCGGGCCGTGCTGGCCGCGGCCAAGGCGGCCCGCGACGAGCACGCGGAGGTGGGCGCGTGATCCCGGCGCCGTTCGACTACGTGGCCGCGGATTCGACGACGCACGCCCTGGACCTGCTGGACAGCCTCGGCGAGGACGCGAAGCTGCTGGCCGGCGGCCACTCGCTGCTGCCGATGATGAAGCTGCGCCTGGCCACGCCCTCGGTGCTCATCGACATCGGCCGGCTGACCGAGCTGACCGGCATCCGGGCCGAGGGCGACGAGATCGTGATCGGCGCGGCCACGCCGCACGCGATGCTGGCCACCTCCGAACTGGTCCGGGCCGACGCGCCGCTGCTCGCCCACTCGGCCGGGCTGGTCGGCGACCCGCAGATCCGCCACCGGGGCACGATCGGCGGCTCGCTGGCCCACGCCGACCCCGCGGCCGACCTGCCGATGGCGCTGGTCGCGCTGGGCGGGTCGGTCGACGTGCTGGGCCGGGACGGGACCCGCAGCGTCGCGGCCGGGGACTTCTTCACCGGGTTCTTCGAGACCAGCCTCGAGCCCGACGAGCTCATCGCCGCGGTCCGGGTGCCGCGCCGGCCCGGCGCCGGATGGGGCTATCAGAAGTTCGTCCGGCGTGCCAACGACTGGGCGATCGTGGGGGCGGCGGCCATCGACGGCCGGATCGCGCTGGCCAACATGGGCCCGACGCCGCTGCGGGCCCGCGCGGCCGAGCAGGCCCTGGCCGACGGCGCCAGCGCCGCCGACGCCGCCGAACTCGCCGCCGAGGGCACCGAGCCGGGCGAGGACGTGCAGGCCGACCGCGACTACCGCCGCCACCTCGCCCGCGTCCTGGTCCGGCGCGCGCTCGAGCAGCGCACCTGACGCGCGCCGGGGCCGCCCGGCATCGCCAGGGCCTGGGATCCCGGTTCCAGGCGCCGGAAAAACTCACGGATATCCGCGCGTACTGTTCAGGTGGTTAGCTTCGATATCCGCCAGGGGTGCCTAGGTGAGTCCATGACCGTGCGTCGCCGGAGGCCACGCGGCCCCGATCGCGACGCCGTACCTGACCACGCTAGCGATGACCCGGCCGGGGATGCCGCGGACGACACGGGCCTCGCGAGGTTGGCTGCGGCGAGCCGGGGGCGCGTGAAAAGGGCCCAGCGGTGGCTAGCAAAGTACCAGGGCATCCCCGTTGTCGATGTCGTCCTCGGCACCTTCCGAAAGGACCGGCGGGCGGCCGGATCGGTGATGAGCAGTGCGCTCGCGTTCCGGCTCTTTCTTTTCTTCCTCCCCTTAATGCTGCTCACGATCGGAGTGGCCGGCTTCGCCTCCGATGTTGTCGATGCGCGTTCGGTGAACGAGACGGCTGGGATCTCGGGAGGCCTGTCCAAGCAGGTCAGCACGGCATTTCACCAGCCCGGGCTCACCCGGTGGGTCGCGGTGCTGCTCGGCCTGTGGGGCGTCCTGGTTGCCGGACGGTCCCTGAGCCGGGTGCTGTACGCGGCCAGCGCGGCGGCCTGGGGGCTGGCGCCGGGCCATCACGCCCGGCTCCGCGCGGTGGGCGCTGTTGCGGGCCTTGTCTGCGCCATAGGCGTGATCGCCATTCTTATCGGCAGGATCCGGGAGTCCTTTGGCCTTGGTCTGGCGAGCGCCTCTTTTCTCCCGGCGCTCCTGATCTACGCGATCGCCTGGCTGGGCGTCTCGATGTTCCTCCCGCGGGCTACCGAGGATCCCGGTGCGTTGCTGCCGGGCTGTCTGCTCGTCGCGCTCACCATCACCGCGATGCACGCCGTGAGCGAGCTCTATCTCCCCGACCGCATAGATCACGCCAGCCAGCTCTACGGAACCTTCGGCGTGACCGTCGTGACGCTCGGCTGGTTTTTCATCCTCGGACGGGCGATCATCATTGCGATGGAGCTGAACGCTGCCATCTACGACCGCTACGGGAGCGTCTCGCAGGTCGTGTTCTCCCTGCCGCTGCTCCGGATCCTGGCCCGCCGCTCCCCCCGGGTACGCCGGCTCTTCGACCTTACTGACGCGCCGGACTGAAGCACAAAGCCCAGGTCTTGTTTCACATCAGTCCTGGCTCTGCGGGGTTCGGGCCGCTTGGCTGCGAGCCACGGGCCCGCTGACGGCCGTGGCGGTGCCGGTGGCCAAGGCCGACGCCACGCTCGGGGTGGTCGGCTGGACCAACCGCCGCGCCCTGCTGGCCGGGGCCCGCGACGGCGAGACCGTCACGGTCGGCTCCCGGGCGCAGGCCCGCGCGTGGGTCCGGTCCGAACGGTGCCTGCTGCTGCGCAGCGCCGCCTCCGTGGCCGCGAAGCTGGCCTGACCGCCCGGGCCGCGCCCGGCGGTTGACGTGGTCAGGCCGCCCCCGTAGCGTTTCGCACACCTCACTCACCGGCGCAGCGACCTCGGGCGACAATCAGGAGGGCGGCCCCATGCCGAGCATCGAGTCGGTCGCTGCGGGCGGCGCCCTGGAGGCCGCGACCGGACCCGTCGTGCTGGACGCCGCAGCGCGGGGCGAGCGGATCAGGCAGGCCCGCCCGGCGGCCCGGCGGCTCGCCGACGCGGGCGTCAGCGTGGTGGCGCTGGGCTGGGTCGACAACACCGGGATCACCCGGGCCAAGACCATCCCGCTGGGGCGGCTCGAGCACGCGGCCGGCTGGGGGGTCGGGATGTCGCCGGTGTTCGACGTGTTCCTGGTCACCGACGACATCACCACGAGCCCGATCATCGGCGGCCCGGGCGGTGACCTGCGCCTGGTCCCCGACCCCGACCGGATCACCGCGCTGGCCGGCCAGCCCGGGTGGGCCTGGGCTCCGGTCGACCGCTTCACCCAGGAGGGGCGCGTCTACGCCGCCTGCCAGCGCTCGTTCGCCCGCCGGATGACCGACCGGGCCCTCGAGCAGGGCCTGGAGCTGCGGATGAGCTTCGAGGTGGAATGGGCGCTGGGCACCGAGCAGGACGGCCAGTTCCGGCCCGCCTGCTCCGGCCCGGCCTACGGCATGACCCGGGTGATCGAGCTGTCCGACTATGGCCGCGAGGTCGTGGAGGCGCTGGAGCGCCAGGGGGTCATCGTCGAGCAGTTCCACCCCGAGTACGCCGACGGCCAGCTCGAAGTCTCGGTCGGCGCGGCCGATCCGGTCGCCGCTGCCGACGACAGCGTGCTGGTCCGGCAGACGATCCGCGCCGTGTCGGCGCGGCGGGACCTGCAGGTGTCGTTCGCCCCCGCGGTCGTCGCCGGGTCGGTCGGCAACGGAGGGCACGTTCACCTCAGCCCGTGGCGGGACGGGCGGAACCTGTTCGCGGGCGGGCCGGGACGCTACGGCCTGACCACCGAAGGCGAGGCGTTCGCCGCCGGCATCCTGGCCGCGCTGCCGGCCCTGGCCGGGATCGGCGCCCCGAGCGTGGCCAGCTACCTGCGCCTGGTGCCGTCGCACTGGGCCGGGGTGTTCCAGTGCTGGGGCCGGGAGAACCGGGAGGCCGCGCTGCGCCTGGTCACCGGCTCAGCCGGGGAGCGGGACGTGCGGGCCAACCTCGAGGTCAAGTGCTTCGACCTCGCGGCCAACCCGTACCTGCTGGCCGGCTCGCTGATCGCCGCCGGGCTGTCCGGGCTGCAGGCCGGGGGCGGGCTTCCGCGCGAGATCGACGGCGACCCGGTCTTCCGGCCCGACGAGGAGCTAGCCCGCCTGGGGATCCGCCGGCTGCCGCAGACCCTGCCGGAGGCCGCCGACTGGCTGGCCCGCAGCAAGGTCCTGCGCCAGGCCATGGGCGACCCGCTGTTCGAGGCGGTGCTCGCAGTGCGCCGCGGCGAGGCCGAACTGTTCGCCGGCCGCAGCCCGGACGAGATCGTCGCGCGGACGCGTTGGCGCTGGTAAGGCCGGGCCGAGAGGCCCGGCCGGAACGCAAGCGGGCCGGACGCAAGCGGGCCGGACGCAAGCGGGCCGGACGCAAGCGGGCCGGACGCAAGCGGGCCGGACGCAAGCGGGCTGGGAGGGACGATGACGATCGCGCAGGCGCTGCCGCTAATCGATCACCACTGCCACGGCGTGGTCGCGGGCCCGCTGGACGGGCCCGCGGTCGAGGCCCTGCTGAGCGAGTCACCGGCGCCGGCGCCCCGGGGCGCGTCGCCGTTCGACAGCCAGCTCGGCTTCGCGGTGCGCCGCTGGTGCGCTCCGGTGCTGGACCTCGAGCCGTCCGTGCCGCCCGGGCGCTACCTGGAGCGCCGCGCCGAGCTCGGGCCCGCCGAGGTCAGCCGGCGGCTGCTGCGGGCGGCCGGGGTCGAAGCCTGGCTGGTGGACACCGGCTACCAGAGCGACCAGGTGCTGACCCCGGCCCAGCTGACCGAGGCCAGCGGCGTGCCCGCGCATGAGATCGTCCGGCTCGAGGCCGTCGCTGAGCGGGTGGCCCGCGGCGGGACGGACGCCGCGGGCTACCCGGCCGCGTTCGTCGGCGCGCTCGCCGACGCGACCCGCGACGCGGCCGGGCTCAAGTCGATCGCGGCCTACCGGTACGGGCTCGGCTTCGAGTCGGCGCGGCCGTCGGCCGCCGATGTCCGGGGCGCGGCCGGCCGCTGGCTGCGGGCGCTGGAGGCCGGCCCGGCCCGCCTGGAGGACCCCCTCCTGCTCCGGCACGCGATCTGGGCCGGGGTGGACACCGGGCTGCCGCTGCAGTTCCACGTCGGGTTCGGCGACCCCGACGTGCGCCTGCACCGGGCCGACCCGTCGCTGCTACACGACTTCCTGCTCGCCACCCAGGCCGCTGGCTCGCCGGTCATGCTGCTGCACTGCTACCCGTACCACCGTCAGGCGGGCTACCTGGCCCACGTGTTCCCGCACGTGTACATGGACGTCGGCGAGGCGCTGAACCACGTCGGCGCGCGCTCGGCCGCGGTGCTGGCCGAGGCGCTCGAGCTCACCCCGTTCCACAAGATGCTGTACTCGTCCGACGCGTTCGGCCTGCCCGAGCTGCACTACCTGGGCGCGGCCGGGTTCCGCCGCGACCTGGCCCGGATCACCGGCGCGTTCGTCGCCGACGGCGCCTGGTCAGCCGCTGACGCCGCCCGGGTCGGGCACCTGATCGGCGCGGCCAACGCCCGCCGGGTGTACCGGCTGGCCGGGCCGTGACCGGCCCCGGGCCGGCCGCCGCGCTGCGCGCCGCGCTGGAACGCGAACTCGATGACGCGGTCCGGCTGCGCCGCGACCTGCACGCGCGCGCCGAGCTGTCCGGATCGGAGCACCGGACGGCGGTCACGGTCGCCGCGGCGCTCGGCGCGCCGGACGCGCCGCCCGTCGCCGGCACGGGCCGGATCATCCGGATCGGCCCGCCGTCCGGCCCCTGCGTCGCGGTCCGGGCCGAGCTCGACGCGCTCCCGGTGGCCGAGCAGACCGGCGTGGCCTGGGCCTGCCCGACCGGGGCCATGCACGCGTGCGGGCACGACGTCCACCTCGCGGCCCTGGCCGCGCTCGGGCGCGCGGCCCGGCGCGTCGCGCAGGACCGCGGCCTGCCGGCGGCGCTGCTCGCGGTGCTGCAGCCGCGCGAGGAGTCCTATCCGTCCGGGGCGCAGGACATCGTGGCGGCGCCGGAACTGGCCGCGCACCGGCCCGGCGCGGTGATCGGCGTGCACCTGCAGCACCAGGTGCCGCCGGGCACGGTCGCCGCGGCGGCGGGCACGGTGAACGCCGCGGTCGACGACTTCGAGATCCGGGTCGAGGGCACCGGCGGCCACGCCGGCTACCCGCACCTGGCGGTGGACCCGGTGCCCGCGCTCTGCCAGGTGGTGCTGGCGCTGCAGCACATCGCCAGCCGGCGCACCGACCCCACCCACGCCGTGGCCGTCTCGGTCGGCACGCTGCAGGCCGGCCAGGCGGCGAACGTGATCCCCGGGTCGGCCACGGCCCGCGGCACGCTGCGCGCCCTCGACGAGGCCAACCGCCCGGCCCTGCACCGGGCGCTGCGCGAGATCGTGGAGCACACCAGCCGGGCCCACGGCTGCCGGGGGACGGTGACGATCGAGGAATGTGAGCCCGCCCTGGTCAACAGCGGGCCGCTGGCCGTAGCGAGCTGGCCGCTGCTGCGCGAGGCCGGCTTCGCCGTGGACACCTCGTTCCGCTCCTGCGGCGCCGACGACTTCTCCTATTTCTCGCGCGCCGCGCCGATCCTGATGCTGTTCGTCGGCGCGGGCGGCGGCGTGAGCCTGCACCATCCGCGGTTCCTGCCCCCGGACGGCGCCGTCCGCCAGGTGGCCACGGCCATGCTGGCCGGCTACCTGGCCGCCGCCAGCGCGGTGCCCGCCTAGCCTCACCGCTCCCCCGCCGGCCGGCCCGATGAGCTTCACCGGCTCCCCCGCCGGCCGCCTCCATGAGCGTCACCGGCTCCCCCGCCGGCCGTCTCCATGATCCTGGAGGGTTGTCGGGCGAATAGCGCGGCTAAGTCTCCACCGAACGGAGGCGGCCAGCTCGTACATTCGGCAATCTATATAGATTGAGCTATGCTTATGTCCCATGGCCAAGCCAGACGCGCCGAGGCAGGGCCGGCGCAGCAGCACGGATAGCCGGGACCAGATCGGGGAGGCGCTGTACGGCCTGGTGACGCTCGCGGTCAAGAACGGGCCGCGGGAGATCAGCCTGACCGCGGCGTCGACGCTGTCCACCCTGGACCGCACCGGGGCGCGCCGCCTCACCGACCTGGCCGTCATCGAGGGGGTGACCCAGCCGTCGATGAGCGTGCTGGTCACCGGGCTCGAGCAGGCCGGGCTGGCCGAGCGGCGGCCCGACCCGGCCGACAAGCGCGTGGTGCTGGTGGCGCTGACCCCCGCCGGGTGCGATTACATCCGGACCAGGCGCCGGGCGGGCGCCGCGACGTTCGCCGACCTGATCGACAAGCTGCCGGACGACGAGGCGGTCGCGCTGGCGGCCGCGGTGCCGGCCATGAACCGGCTGCGCGAGCTGGACAGCGACCGCCGGGCGGCCGCCGCGGCCCGGCCCCAGGACGCCGGCCGGCTCACCGGAGCGGACTTCCAGGGGCCTTAACGCGACGCCGCGGCGGCTCAGCGAGCGCGGCAGGTGACGGTGGGCGGCACCGAGCCGCCGGGCAGGGTGGCCTGGCAGGACTGGCCGGGGTCGCGGGCGAGCGACGATCACGGGCTGACCGGCGGCCGGGCGGATCGCCGTGAGGCTGACGGTGGCGGTGCCGTCGGCGGCCGGGGTGGCGACGGCGCGGGCGAGCGCGCGGCCAGCGCTGGTCACGGTCACCATGGCGGCCTGGCCCGGGCCGAGCCCGCGGAAACCCACCGTGACGGTGATCTGCCCGGCACCGGGGGCGGGGCTGGTTTGCGTCACGCTCATGGCGGGCGCGGCCGGCGGGGTGGCGGCCAGCGTGACGGCGGCGGTGGCCCCGGCCAGCAGCGCGGCGGCCAGGAGCAGGACCGTGGCGGCCTGGGTGGGATAGGCGCGGGCGTTGAACTGCCGCCGGTACCAGGCCTTGACCTCGGCCCGGTTGCCTGGGTTGAGGTGGCGGGTGATGGTCAGGACCTGGGCGATCAGCGCGCAGGCCACGGCCACCGCGGCGGTGATCACGGTGGCGACGGCGAGGTCGCGGGCCGCGGCGTTGTCAGCCAGCAGGCCGGCGCTGAGCGCGCCGAGCCCGGTGAGCAGCAGGCCGACCACGGTGATGGTGGTCACCGCGCGGGCCGTGACGGTGTCGACCCGGGCCAGCGACTTGGCCGGGGTCAGCTCGGCGGCGAGCTCGTCCCAGGCCTGGTCGGCGCGGGTCGGCGGCGGACCCCGTCCGTCACCGGCTGAAGGTCCCGGCGCAGACGAGGTCGTGCGCGCCGCTGCCACCGGCGCCAGGGCAGGTCACGGTCACCTCGAAGGGCCGCGGACGCGCGCCCCCGCCCAGTAGCGGCACACGGTCATAGGCCTTCGGCGTCGGGTCGTCGTCGAGGATATCGGTGATCTGGTCGGTGAGATTGACGTCATGCTCTCGGCAGGTAAAGGTCTGCGGATCTAATTTCACGATCGCCCTTTCTTGACATTTGCTGGCTAGCACCGGGTCGGGCGATAGTAGCGCGGGATGCCCGGCCGAGCCGGTTTTGGACTCTACTATTGGCATGGCGGGGTGTTGCCGCTGGCGGTGGCCGGCGATCCGAACGCGGGGGTGAGAGATGGCGGATGCACCGGTTCTGCGCATCAATGACGTGCCGTTCGGCGGCCAGCGCCGGGTGGAAGTGTCCTGGCAGGACGGCTCGGCCCGGCAGGTGGCGGTATCCGCGTTCAGCTATCACGTGGGTGACGCGGAGGCGGAAAAGGTCCGCTGGTATCTGGAGGATTATGCGGAGTTCCCGGCCGATCCCGGCCCGCGCTTGGCGGCCGAGGCCGAGTCGGAGCTGGCCGAGACCGGGACGGGGCTCTTCTCTCTGGTGTTCGCCGGGATGGACGCGGCCGGGATATGGACCCAGGCGCGGCCGCGGCTGGGTCAGGTGCGGGTAGAGGTGGACGCCGACCCGGCTGAGGTCCCGGGACTGCCCTGGGAGTTACTGCGGGACCCGGGCACCGACACGGCCCTGGCGCTGTCCGCAGACACCTTCGTGCGCACGCACCTGCAGGCGGCCCGGGCCGACCTGCCGCCGCCATCCGGGGACCGGCTGCGGGTGCTGCTGGTGATCTGCCGGCCCGGGGGGCGCGCGGACGTGCCGTTCCGGTCCGTGGCCAGCCGGCTGGCCCGCGGCGGCGGCGCCGCGATGGATGGCCTGGACCTGGACGTGCTGCGCCCGGCCACGTTTGCCCGGCTGGAAAAGCTGCTGCACGAGGCGGCGGAGGCGGGCCGCCCGTACCACGTCGTGCACTTCGACGGGCACGGCACCTACCTCGACGTCACCAGCCTGCATCCCGAAGGCGGCGATGAGAGTGAAGATGACCCCGCCGACCAAGGCGGGACCGGCGGTGGTGGCGGCGGGATTGGCATGTCGCCACTGCGGTACGGGGTGTCGGTGGCGGGCCCGGTACGCGCCGGGCAGCACGGATACCTGATCTTCGAAGACCCGTCGCGCCCCGCCAACCAGCAGCTCGTCGACGGGCCGACGCTCGGCCGGCTGCTGACTGCCACCGGCGTGCCGGTCCTGGTGCTCAACGCGTGCCGATCGGCCTACACCGAGGCATCCCCCCGACCCGGGGAACCGGGACCGGGCTCGCAAGCCGGCGAGGAAGGCGACGGTGCGGACGGCGCTGGACTGGCCACAGCGGTCGCGGCCGGTGCCGGGGTGCCGGACGATGTGCATGCCCGGATCCGGGCGTACGGGTCGCTGGCGGCCGAGGTCGCCGATCTCGGGGTGCCCGGGGTGGTGGCGATGCGCTACAGCGTCTACGTGGTCACCGCCGCCCAGTACGCCGCCAACCTGTACGCCCACCTGCTGGCCGGGCGGTCGCTGGGCGAGGCCGCCACCGCCGCCCGCCGGGCTCTCGCCGCCGACCCGACCCGGCAGATCGGCGCGGCCCCGATCGCCCTGCAGGACTGGGCCGTCCCCATCGTCTACGAGGCCGCCCCGCTAACCCTCCTGCCGCCTGGCACCCGCGCTGCGCCACTGATCCAGGTCACCACCTCCGACGGCGGCACAGGCAGGTGCGGAGGAAGGGTTGCCGCGGCCGCCGGATGCGGGGTTCTTCGGCCGTGATGAGACCTTGCTGGCGCTGGACCGGGCGTTCGACACCCAGCACGGTAGTGCTGCTGCATGCCTTCGCCGGGGCCGGGAAGTCCACCACCGCGGCGGAGTTCGCCCGCTGGTACCAGGCGACCGGCGGGCTTGATCACCCGGGCCACCCAGAGTGGGGACCCGGACCGGTGCTGTGGTCCTCCTTCGAGCACTACCTCCCGCTGGACCGGCTGCTCGGCACCGCCGGGGACTGTCTTCGCCGGTGCGCTGGAGGCCAGCGGGATCCACTGGCAGGCGATCACCGACCCGGCCCAGCGCCGGGACCTGGTGCTGCAGCTGCTGGCGCAGGTGCCGGTGCTGTGGGTGTGGGACAACACCGAGCCGGTCACCGGGTTCCCGCCCGGCACCGCCAGCGCCTGGACCCCCGCCGAGCAGGACGAGCTGGCGGACTTCCTGCGCGACCTGGCCCAGGGCACCCGGTGCAAGGTGCTGCTCACCTCCCGCCGCGACGAGCAGGCACTGGCTCGGCGGGCTGCCCGCCCGGCTGCAGCTGCCGCCGATGCCAATGCGCGAGCGGCTGCAGCTGGCGGCCGCGATCGCCGCCCGCCACGGCCATCGGATGCTGGAGGCGGACTGGCGGCCGCTGCTGCGGTTCAGCGCCGGCAACCCGCTGGCCATCACCGTCCTGGTCGGGCCAGGCGCTGCGCGACAACCTCACCACCACCGGCCAGATCGAGGCGCTCGTGACCCGGCTGCAGGCCGGGGAGGCCGAGCTGGAGCCCGGGGAGGACACGGCGCTGGGCCGCACCCGGTCGCTGGCCGCCTCCTTGTCCTACGGGTTCACCCACGCCTTCACCACGGCCGAGCGCGGCCAGCTCGCGGTGCTGCACCTGTTCCGCGACACCGTCGACGCCGACGCCCTGCGCGGCATGGGCGACCCTGACACCGCCGGGGACGACGCCGTCCCCGAACTGGCCGGGCTGACCCGCGACACCGCGATCGCGCTGCTGGACCGGGCCGCCGCCATCGGCCTGCTCTCCCCGCTCGGCGGCGGCTACTACGCCATCCACCCCGCCTTGCCCTGGTACTTCACCACCCTGTACGCCGCCACCTACGGCCAGGCCAGCGACCCCGCCGCCCAGTCCGCCGCCCGCGCCTACACCCACACCCTCGCCGCCCTCGGCAGCTACTACAAGGACCGGCAAGCCACCGGCGCCGGCGACCCCGTTCCGGAGCTCCGGGCCGAGGAAGCCAACCTGCAGCACGCCCTCACCCTCGCCCGGCAAGCCCAGCACTGGGACGACGCTCTCCGCTGCATGCAGGGCCTGTACGTGCTGTATACGCGGACCGGGCGGGACGGGGAATGGGCCCGGCTGGTCGCCGACATCACCCCCGATTTCATCGACCCGGCCACCGACGGCCCCTTGCCCGGACGCGAAGACCACTGGAGCATCATCACCCAATACCGGGTCCTGCTCGCCCGCGCCGCGCGGGACTGGCCTGCTGCCACCCGCCTCCAAGACGCCAGCGTCACCTCGACCCGGCACCAGGCCGCCGCCGCCCTGGCCACCCCCGACAGCCAGCTCACCCCGGTACAGCGCCACCAGCTCCGCAGCCTCGCCATCTCCCTGCAGGACCTCGGCCGACATCCTCCAGGACCAGGATGACCCCGGCTGTCTCCCCCGTTACGAGGAAGCCCTCGGCCTGTTCCAGCGGATCGGCGGCCGCACCGGGAGGAAGCCAACGCTCGCGGTCAACCTTGGCAACGCCTACAAGGACGTGCCTGAGCGTGCGTGACCTGGACCAGGCCGAACGCTGGTACCAGCACAGCCTCGACCACCGCGCCGAACACGACCGGATCGGCCAGGCCAAGTCCCTGTGGGGACTCGGCAACGTCGCCTTCGAGCGGTTCCTGGAAGCCCGCGAGGCCGACGCGCCCGAGGTCGGTGCTCCTGGACCACCTCAACGCAGCCCGGCACAGTCTACCAGCAGGCCCTTGACCTGGTCCCGGCGGACGATCCCGAAGACCTCGCCGGCATCCACAACCAGCTCGGCACTCATCTACCGTCAGGCCGGGGACACCCGCCAGGCCCTGCACCACTACCAGCAATCCATCCAGTACAAGGAAGCCCGGGGGGACGTCTACGGCGCCGGGCAGACCCGCTACAACATCGCCCTCCTCCTCGTAGGCGACGGCCGACCCGGCGACGCGCTGCACTACGCCCGCGCCGCCCTCCACGACTACGACCGCACCGGCCCCGGGGCCGCCCAAAAGGCCGCCCGGGCGCGAGAGCTCATCGCCCTCCTCGAACAGCAGGTGGCGGAGGCCACGTGAAGTGGGCAAGGAATGCTGATCAGACCGGCCGGGAAGTGCCCGCATTATCCGGGGAAGTCGCGGATGATGTCCAGCCGCCGGCCCAGGCCGCTCTCCCCGTCGTCCGGAACGGCCTGGCTGGCCTGCGCCATGACCTTCAGCGCCCGGTCCGCGCCGGTGACCTCATGGTCGGCCAGCGCGATGAGGTTGCGCAGGCTGAGCAGTCGGTCTGGGTCAGCACCCGCTGACCGCGCGGGGGGCGGCGCGGTCAGCGGGTGGTCGGCGGGTGCGCCGGGCCCGCGCCGGGCTCAGCCCGCGCGGCGGCCGGGTGTCTCACCGGCCGGGGCGGGCAGCGGGACCACGCCCGGGCCGCGGAGCCGGGCCACGGTGGCCCGCAGTTCCTGGACCTGGCGGGTGAGGTCGGCGATGCGGCGCGCGGCGTCATCGGAGGTGCGGGCCTCGGCGATCTCCCGGATCCGGCGGACCTCGTGGTACAGCGGCCCGAGGCCGCCGTCCGCGCCGCTCTCCGGATCCGGCCCGGTCGCGCCGCCCAGCGGCAAGCCGCAGTACGGGCAGCAGCCTGTCTCGCTCATGGCAACTCCGGACCTCGCAGTTACTCATGCAGGCACGGGCCCGCACTCTCCGTGCGCACGGTACGCGCCGGCCCGCTCGCGCAGCCATGGGCCACAGCCCAAATCCCGGCTCCCGGTTCTGGGCCGTCCCACAAGGCGGGTCAGGCGAACATGGACCAGAGCAGGTAGACGTTGAGGACGATGATCATCAGCGCGATGGCCCCGGCGGCGGCCGTGGTGCGCCAGGAGTTGACCAGCGGCCCCATGACGTCCGTGCGCCGGGTCAGCATGACCAGCGGCACCAGCGCGAACGGGATCCCGAACGACAGCACCACCTGGGAGATGACCAGGCTGGAGGTGGCGTTCAGGCCGAGCCCCAGCACAACCAGGGCGGGCAGCATGGTCAGCCCGCGGCGCAGGAACAGCGGGATGCGGCGGCGGATGAAGCCCTGCATCACCACCTGGCCCGCGTAGGTGCCCACGCTCGACGACGACAGCCCGGAGGCCAGCAGCGCGACCGCGAACGCCAGCGCGGCGCCGCCGCCGACCAGCCGGGCCAGCCCCTGGTGCGCGGCCTGGATCGTGTCCGCGGCCGGGGCGCCGGCGTGGTGGAACACGGCCGCGGCCACGAACAGCATCGCGAGGTTGACCAGGCCGGCCGCGCCGAGCGCCACGGTCACGTCGAGCCGCTGGAACCGCAGCAGCTCACGCCGTTCGGCGTCGTCGCGGCAGCTCACCCGGGACTTGGTCAGCGCGGAGTGCAGGTAGACCACGTGCGGCATGACCGTGGCCCCGATGATCCCCGATACCAGCAGCAGCTGGTCGCCGTGCAGGCCCGGGACCAGCCCGGCGGCGATGCCGCGCGGGCTGGCCCCGACGCCGGCCAGGTCGTAGGCGAAGCCGAGGAAGACGATGCCCAGCAGCCCGGCGATCGCCAGCTCGAACCGCCGGTAGCCGCGCTGTTCCAGGCCCAGGATGGCGAACGCGACGATGGCCGTGATCAGCCCGGCCGCGAACATGGGCACGTGGAAGAGCAGGTTCAGCCCGAGCGCGGCCCCGACGAACTCGGCCAGGTCGGTGGCCATCGCGATGAGCTCGGCCTGCACCCACAGGCCCGCTGAGGCGGCCGCGCCGAAGTGCTCGCGGCACAGCTGCGGCAGGTCGCGCTCCGTGGCGACACCGGTCTTGGCCGACAGGTACTGGACCAGCATCGCCATGAGGTTGGCCGCCACCACCGCCCACGCGAGCGCATAGCCGAATCTCGCCCCCGCGGTGAAGTTCGTGGCGAAGTTGCCGGGGTCGACGTAGGCGACCGCGGCCACAAACGCGGGCCCCAGCAAGGCCACGATGCCGCGGGCCCGCCCTCGCGATCGCAGCAGCCGCAGGCCGCTCGGCTGGCCGGCCCAGGGTTCCCCCGCCCCGGCCGCCGGCGCGGACGCCGGCTCCGCGGCCACCGGCCCCCACTCAGCCGATCGACGGGCCGAGCCCGAGCGACTGCGGCGTGCTGGAGTCCGGCGACGGCTGGTGCAGGCCCTCATCGAGCGCGCCGTACTCGGTCATCAGCGCCGGGCTGCCGCCCCAGGGCGTCTGCTCCTCGGCGACCAGGGTGTTCGTGGTGAGCAGGAGGCCGGCCACCGAGGCTCCGTTCTGCAGCGCCGAGCGGGTAACCCGCAACGGGTCGATGATGCCCATCTCGATCATGTTGCCATAACGGCCCTGCAGTGCGTCAAACCCCCCTTCGGGCCGAGCGTGGACTTCACGGCCTCGGCGAGCTGGTCGACCCTGGCCAGCAGCAGGCTGCGCGCGTCCTCGCCGAAACGGAGTTCCTTGGCCATTGATCATCCCTCCCGGGTAGGTGCGACTGAGCGCTGAGCGGGCTGGGCGCCGAGCGGGCTGGGCGCTGAGCGAGCTGGACGCCGGGCGGGCTGGGCGCGCAGCGGGCCGGGCGCGCCGCGGGCCGGGCGCGCTACGGCACGAGGATCGCGCGGCCGCGGACCCGCCCCGCGTCCAGATCGGCGATCGCGTACGGCGCGGCATCTAGCGGGTAGGTCCTTGTGTGCAGGGTGACCTTGCCCGCCTGGGCCAGGACCATGAGCTCGGCCAGGTCGTTGTAGGTCCCGACGATGTTCCCGATGATGTTGCGCTCGGTGGTGATGATGTCGAGCGTCGGGATGTGCAGGGTGCCGCCGTAGCCGATCACGAAATACGAGCCGGCCCGGCCGGTCATCGCCCACCCGTCGTTCTCGGCGCCCTGCTCGGCAACGAAGTCGAGCACGACGTTGGCGCCGGCCCCGCCGGTCAGGTCCTGCACCGCCGCGACCTGCCCGCCGTCGGCGACCACCGTGTGGTCCGCGCCGAGCTGCTCGGCGAGCTTGAGCGCGTCCGGGTTGCGGTCGACGACGATGATCCTGGTCGCGGTCAGCGCGGCCAGGCACTGGATGCCGATGTGGCCGAGGCCGCCCGCGCCGATCACGACGCAGGTGGTCCCCGGGTACAGCAGGCCGATCGCCTTGCGCACCGCGTGGTAGGCGGTGATCCCGGCGTCGGCCAGCGCCGCCACGTCCTGCGGCCGGGTCTGCGGGTCGAGCTTGATGCAGGCCCGGGCCGAGGTGAGCAGGTACTCGGCCATCCCGCCGTCGCGGGACAGGCCGGGGAACTCGCTGGCCACGCAGTGCATGTCGTCGCCGGCCCGGCAGGCCCGGCACAGCCCGCAGGTGGGCGTCGGGTGCAGGATCACGGTGTCGCCGACCGCCACGTTGGTGACCGCCGAGCCGACCTCGTGCACCCAGCCCGCGTTCTCGTGGCCGAGCACGTACGGCAGCGGGGTATGCATGGCCGCGTCCCACTGGCCTTCCATGATGTGCAGGTCGGTGCGGCAGACCCCGGCCCCGCCGATCTTCACGATCACGTCGAGGGGACCGCTGATGACCGGCTCGGGTATGTCGTCGACCACCGGCGGCTGGTGAAACTCGTGCAGTCGGACGGCTTTCACTGTTCCTCCTCGCCTAGTCCGGGTGTGTCATACCGGCGCCGCAGCATGCCGCGGCAGATGCTGCCGTTCGCCTCCAGGCTGATCCGGGTGGTGCGCGCCCGCCGCAGGTGCAGGGGCACGGCGTCGGCGGTGACCCGGGCGCCGGTGGCCGGGTCGATCACCAGCGGCGCGTCGTCGCCGACGGGCAGCCCCAGCTCGGCCCGGCGCTGGCGCAGCCGCCGCAGCGGGCCGGACGGCGGCAGCTCGCCCAGCGTCAGCTCGGGCAGCCGGGCCGGGTCGGTGCCCGCGTCCAGCAGCGGCCGACAGACCTGGTCGGTCCCGGCCATGACCGCCTTACGCAGGAAGTCGGCGCGCAGCTCGTGCAGCTCGCTGACGGCCTCGCCGTCGAAGGACCGCGCGAATCCCGCGTGCGCGGCCACCCCGCCGTTGATCGCGTCCGAGGCGAAGTGCTCCTCGAGCACCACCTCGGTCCGGCGCACGCCGGGCAGCGCGGACACCGCGTCGTAGGCGTCGGCGACCATCAGGAACGCGAAGTTCGGGGCGCAGAAGTAGGTCGGCAGGCGCAGCCGGACCTCGGCGTCGCCGGCCGCGGAGACGGTGCACGAGGTGACGAAGCCGAGCGAGGTGATCGGCTCGTCCAGCTCGGGATCGGTTACGGTGTCCAGCGCGGTCAGGAGCGTGCCAGCCCCGGGAACCAGGGAATCCCCCGGGGCTGGCACCGTGTGGGCCGTGGCCGTCATCCCGTCGCGTTGTCGACGAGCGCGGCGTCGTCCGGCGCGGCGGGCGTCCCGGCGCCGGCGGGCAGCCGGAACTCGGCCGGGACCTCGATGTCGTAGAGCCGGGCCGCGTTGAGGCCCAGGATCTTCTTCTTCGACGCCGTGTTCATCCGCGGGTAGTCGGAGAAGGCCTCGTCATCCGGGAACTCCCAGTCGACGAACCCCTCGACCTGCCACTTCGGCTCCCAGATGGCGTAGTCGCTGCCGAAGAGCATCTTGTCCTCGCCGACCCAGAACAGCAGCTCGCCCATGACCCGGGCGAAGAACTTCGGCCGGGCGTACATCAGGGCGCCGATGGCTACGGCGAGGCCCGCGTACACGTTCGGCTCCTGCGTGGCCATGTAGCAGAAGTCGTCGATCCGCGGCAGGCCGACGTGCTCGACGATGAAGTTCAGGTCCGGGAAGTCGGTCGCCACGTGGTCGACGTCGGCGACGTCGAACGCGTCCTTGTCCAGCGGCCAGATCGTCGGGCCCTTGTGCACGTGGATGTTCTTGATCCCGAGTTCCTGGCACAGCTCCAGGTAGCGGTAGGCCCCCGGGTCGGTCAGCTTGTAGCCGCGCGAGCCGTTGTTCCACTCCGCGGTGTAGAGCTTGCAGCCCTTGGAGCCGAACCGCTCCACGTTGCGGCGCAGGGTCTTCAGCCCCTCGTCGCCGTCGCGAGGGTCCCACCGGGTGTTGTAGACGAACCGGCCGGGGTGCCGCTCCCCCATCAGCGCGTTGCGCTCGGTGGTGTTGAAGCCCTCCTTGTACCACTCGAGCAGGTAGGTCGGCTGGAAGACCGCGACGTCCACGTGGCCGTCCTCGAAGACGTCCTTCATCAGGTCGTCCTCGGAGTACTTCTGGAAGTGCTCGAGCGGCCAGTGCGTCTCCGGCGGGCCGAGGCCCATGTAGGCGTGGAAGCATTCGATCCAGCCCTTGGCGTACTGCTCGGCCCCGGGTACCCAGTTGTCCGGGGCCGCGTTCCAGTAGTGCATGTGGCCGTCGACCACGAAGTACTTCTCGCCGTTCTTCTCGTACACCATGCCTCCCGGTGCTTTACGCTCGCCGCGTCTGCCTATCTCCTTACGCCGATGTGGGCGTCAGGTCAAAGCCGAGATGCTCCGCCGCGTCCTCGGGGTTGGCGAACATGATCGTCCGGTCGTCGGTGTGGATCGCGGACAGGATGGCGGTGAAGCGGTTCTTGGCCGCGTCGAGGCCGTCCTCGAAGCGCGGCGGCTTGGTGTCGGGCTGCGACCACAGCGGCTGCAGCGCCCGGTCGGCGGCGATGGTCCGCGGCACCCAGGTGGACAGCCACTGCTGCATGATTGCCTTGTTGTGATCGGCGAACTCGCGGTCGTCGGTCAGCAGCTCGAACATGGCCGTGGTGTAGCGCAGGTCGCGCTCGGAGAAGTCGTACTCGGCCGCGCCCACGACGGTGGGCGTCACGAAGTCGCCGTTGCGCGGCGCCGCGTGCTGCACCAGGTGGCTGCGGAACAGCTCGCCGACCAGCGGCTCGAAGACCACGTTGGCGGCGAAGATCGCCTCGCACCAGTCGTCGATCGCGGTGAGCTGCTCGGCGGTCTCGCGCACGCCCTGCCAGGCCGGGTCGGTGTTCCAGGTCTCGATGTGCGTGGCGCCGTTGAAGCCCTCGATCTCCTCGCTCAGCGTCAGGTTGTACAGGGCCAGGTCCTGCGCGGCCCGGATCCGGTGCATGCTGTTCACCGAGATCGCGTTGTTGTGCATGTTGGTGGGCGCGCGGCGGTTGGCGTTCGCGTACAGGTACAGCCCCAGCCCGTGATCCACGTGCATCCACGCGCCGACGTTGCGCTCGACGAACCGCACCCAGTTCCGGTTCCACTGGTCGAACGCCTTCGATTCCCGGGCGTTCTCGATGTTCTGGTTGAGCTGCCGCACGACGTTGGCGTTGTACCGGTAGAGGGTCAGCTGTCTGGATCGCCGGTGAACGTGAACTTGTCGTAGTAGACCCGCTTGTCCGGCACGCCGAGCCGGCCGAGCAGCGCGATCGCGGCCTCGACCATCGGCGGCGGCCCGCAGACGTAGGCGTGCACCCGGCCCAGGTCGCTCTCGTGGCGCTGCACCACGTCGGTGATCAGGCCGGCCTCGCCGTCCCAGCCGTCGTCCGGCGCCGCCTCGGACAGGGCCGGCACGTACCGGAAGCCAGCCAGCGTGGTCTCCAGCCCGCGCAGTTCCTCCTCGAAGCACAGGTCGCGGCGGCCGCGGGCGCCGCAGTAGAACGTGGCCCGGCGGGTGAGGCCGCGTTCGGCCATCGACCGCAGCAGCGACAGGATCGGCGCCATCCCGGCCCCGCCGCCGATGAAGATCAGGTCCTCCTCGCTATCGCGGAGCGTGAACACGCCGAACGGCCCGGTCAGGTTGAGCTGGTCGCCGACGGCCAGCTCGGTGTCCAGGAAGTGCGAGAACAGCCCGTCCGGATAGATCTTGATCACGAACTCCAGCTGCCCGCTCTGGAGGCTGGAGGTGTTGGCCATCGAGAACGACCGGGTGGCGTCGGTGCCGGGGACGGCGATGTCCATGTACTGGCCGGGGAAGAACTTGACCTCGGCCGGCTCGATCAGCCGCAGCACCAGGTGCCGCAGGTCGTGCGTGACCGGGTCGTTGGCCACCACCTCGGCCACCGCCTGCTGGATCGGCAGGCCGGACCTGATCATCTCCTCGTCGTAGTTGAGTAGCTCGATCGTGAGGTCTTCGTAGGCGTGCGCGCGGCACAGCAGCGTGTAGCCCTCTTCGAGCTCGTAATCGGGCAGCGCGAACGTCGAGTACCGGTCGAGCTCGATGTCGTCGCCGTCGAGCACGAACGACTTGCAGGAGGCGCACTGGCCCTCTTTGCAGCCGTGCATGAGCATGATCCCCTGCTCGGCCGCGGCGCGCAGGATCGTCTGATCCTCCGCCACCTCGATCTCGATGCCGACCGGCTCGAACCGGACGACATGCTTGTCGGCCATGAACTCCCTCGCGAAACTGCCTGCCGTGGAATGCGACCGGACACACGTCGGTGCCGGAACGAGGGCCGCGGGCCGGTGCCTCGGCGGCTGGGCCCGCGGCCCTGGATCCTGGCTTCTGCGCTACCTCAGCCGTCG
This sequence comes from uncultured Actinomycetota bacterium, assembly GCA_963749145.1. Classification (GTDB taxonomy): domain Bacteria; phylum Actinomycetota; class Actinomycetes; order Streptosporangiales; family Streptosporangiaceae; genus JASHPR01. The sequence continues at coordinate 83,942 of CAVVLN010000004.1, forward strand.
GCGCGCGCGGGCCGGCCGGGCCGCCGCGCACGTAGGTGGCGCGGAATGCCTCCCGCTCCTCCGGCGTCATCTCGTTGAGCAGGACGTTCGGGCTCTGCAGCGGGCCCATCCGGCGCAGGTGATCCAGCGTCCACAGCTTCTTCGGGTCATCCAGGTCCAGGTGGGGCTGGGCGACCATGGTCTTGCCGTCGTCGCGCACGTAGCCCATGTCGGACACCACGTCGGCCCAGTTCCAGCCGTGGTAGAGGGTCTCCCACTCGCGGTGGCCGATGAGCTGGCCCATGTTCGGGTCTCCCGGCCCTGGTAGGTGGGCCGGAACGCGACCTCGTCGGTCCACTGGCATTCCTTGTGGCAGTACGTCCGCCACTGGCCGTCGACCTCGGCCATCGTCATGTCCTCGCGGACCAGGCACGGCACCATGCAGGTCCAGCACCGGTGCGGGTACCCGGCCGGCGGGCTGCGGGTGCTGGACGCCGCCGACGCGGCCGAGCCCGACTGGCAGGCGACCGCCCGCCGCGAGCTGCTCGACGGCCAGGGGTGCCTGGTCATCCGGCACGTCGACCGGCTCAGCCGCCGGCGCAGGCACATGCTGTCGGCCGCCCTGCAGGAGGCGCGCGGTGCGGGCCGGGCCGACACGCTGCGGGTCGCGGTCACGCTGGCCGACGGCCCGGGCCGGGCCGACCTGGCCGAGCTGCTGCGGTTCTTCCCGCGGACCGTGGAGCTTCCGCCGCTGCGCCATCACATCGAGGACCTGCACGACCTGGTCCCGTTCCTGCTCGCGAAGCTCAACCAGCACCCCCGGCTGACCTGCTCGCCCGAGGCGATGCAGATCCTGCTGCGGTCGAGCTGGCCGGGCAACATCGAGCAGCTCTGGCAGGTGCTCAAGCGCGTCGCTCAGCACCGCCGGACCGGGACCATCCGCGCGGCTGACCTGCCGCCGGAATGCTGGACGGTCAGCCGGCGGCTGCTCAGCCCGCTGGAGTCGATGGAGCGCGACGCGATCGTGCAGAGCCTGCACGACGCGGGCGGCAACAAGGTCAAGGCGGCCGCGTCCCTGGGCATGTCCCGGGCCACGATCTACCGCAAAATCCACGAGTACGGCATCGTCACCCCGGCCGGCTGACCTGCGGCGATCGCAGCAGCGGCGGCCAGGCTCAAACTGAGAACCGCCGGCGGCGGCCGGGGCGGTATCAAGGCCACAAGCCCACATCGTGTGGTGGCTCCGTCCCGAGAAGGGGGCAACGATGGCCGCGCTCGACGGCCGGAAACTTGTTCCCCGGCCGACTGAAAACCTGTTCCCGCGCGGCTGAAAACCGCTCGCCCGCCCGGCGGCGCCGGTGAGATGATCGCCGGCGATGAGCACGGACCCGGTGCCCGAGCCGGTGGCGGCGGTAGCCGCGGGGCGGCCGGCCCGCGAGGTGTGGTGCAACGAGGCCGGCGGCCGGACGTTCGAGGTCAGCGCCGGCCCCGGCCGGTGCTTCGTCAAGTGGACCCCGGCCGCGAGCGGCATCAGCCTGCCAGCCGAGGCGGCCCGCCTGGCCTGGGCCGCGCCGTACACGCCGGTCCCCCGGGTCATCGGCCAGGGGGCGGACGAGACCGGGTCCTGGCTGGTCACGAGCGCGCTCCCCGGCCAGAATGCGGTCACCGGGCGGTGGCTGGCCGACCCGGCGGCCGCGGTGGCCGCGATCGGCGCGGGGCTGCGGGCCATGCACGAGGCGATGCCGGTGCCAGCCTGCCCGTTCTCCTGGATGGCGGCCGACCGGCTCGCCCTGGCCCGCCGCCTGGCCGGCGAGGGCCGCCTCGATCCGGCGGGGTGGGACGAGGCCCACCGGCCGCTCGGCATCGGCGGCGCCCTGGACCGGCTCGCCGGCATCCCGCCGGTCGACCGGCTCGTCGTCTGCCACGGCGACGCGTGCGCCCCCAACACCCTGATCACCGACGACGGCCGCTGGTCGGGCCACGTTGACCTGGGCGATCTGGGTGTCGCGGACCGGTGGGCCGACCTCGCGATCGCCACCTGGAGCACGCAGTGGAACTACGGACCGGGCTGGGAGGAACGCCTGCTCGACGCCTACGGGGTGCCGCCCGACCCGGAACGAACCCGGTATTACCGGCTGCTGTGGGAGCTCGGCCCCTGACCGGGCCTAGGGATTTCCCTAACGGTCAGCAGCCGGGGTTTAACGGACTGTGAACTTCGGCGGGCGCCCGAGCGGCTAAGATTTTCTCTTTACTGCCCGCGTGCGCCAACGTCGTCGCTCACCCGGCGCCCTGGCCGGCCCACGAACGGAGAGAGCGCAGTGCACCCCGCCCATCCCGCACCCGACCATGAGGCCGAAGCCGGCGATGAGGAGGCCCGCAGCCGGGCCGGCGTCCCGCCCCGCCCCCGCCGGGGAACCGGCGGCGCCGACCCGGCCGACGACGCGAGCTGCTGGCGGGAGGCCGCGCGGCTGCGGCGCGAGCACCCTGGGTGGGTCGTGTTATGGCTCGACCGCACCCGGGAGTACCGGGCGTACCGGCTGACCCGGGCCCGCTGCGACAGCGTGCTGACCGCGGGCACGCCCGCTGACCTGGTCGCCCAGATCAGCGCGGCCGAACAGGCCGCCCACGCGCCGCGCGCCTGATCCCGGCGGGGCCTCGCCGGGCCGGGCCCGGCCCGGCGCGGGTCGGGCCTGGCGCGGTCTGGCGCGGGCCCGGTCAGTCGAAGGTCTTCGCCTTCGCGGTGGGTTTCCTCCAGCACTATTCCGAAGCCAGCATGATCGGGTTTGCCCGGCTCGTCCAGCACGGCCCGGCCTTGTGTCTCAGCGCAGGCGCAGCGGCTGGATGCCCTCGTCGCCGAAGTCCGCGAGGATGTCCAGCCGGCCGCCCAGCGCCTCGACGTAGCCGGCCAGGGCGGGGACGTCGGCGGCCCCGGGCTCGGCCCGCTCGATGGCCGCGACCCGTTCCGGCGGGACGCCCATCCGCTCGGCCACCTGGTCCCGGCTGAGCCCGAGCCGGGCGCGCTGCTCGGCCAGCGTCCGGGCGCGGGCCCGGGCCAGCAGCGCCGCCGCGGCCGCCTCGACCAGCGCGGCCTGGCCGCCGAAGAGCTCGCGGCCGAACGCCTGCGCGTCGTCGTACCCGCAGGCGGCGGCTTCCGGTGCCTGTCCCGCCCGGACGCTTCGCAGCAGGTCCGCGGAGGCTGTGACCGCCTCGCGGCGGCGGTCCCGCACCGCGTCGCTTCCCTCGATCACGGCGATCAGCAGCGCCGTCCCCGCAGGCTCGACGGCGAAGATGACCCGGATGTCGTTCCCGGCCGGGGCGGCCGGTCCCGGCGCGGCCGGCAGGCCAGGCGCGGCGGGCGGGTCGGATGCGGCGCGCAGGCCAGGCGCGGAAGGCGGGGCGGATGCGGCGCGCTGGGCGGATGCAGCGGGCAGGGCGGGCCGAAGCTCCAGCAGGTCGTCGGCGGACGCCCCGGGGCCGAGTTCCCGCTCGATCGCGCCGGTGATCTCCGCCAGGCGCCCGGCTGCCGGGCCGCCCGGGTCGCCCGGGCCGGCGGCACTCTCACCCTCTGGGTCGGCCACTCCGGCCTGGGCCGCGGCTCTCATCGCCGCCCCGATCTCGCACTCGGCCAGCGCTGCCGTGTACCTCGCCTTCAGGACCTCCTTCCGCTTCCTGAACGCGTCCACCCTGGCTTGCCGCCGCTGGCTCTGGCCAATCAGCTGCCGCTCGGCCTCGGCGACCCCGGGCAGCAGCCGCCGCAGCTCGGCGAGCTGGCTCTGGCCCGCCTCGCCCGGCCGGGCCGCCTCCAGGCTCGCGATCTCGGCCTCGATGTCCCGGGCCAGCGTCGCGGCGTCGGCGCCTGCGCGGCGCACGGCGTGCAGTCCTTCCAGCCGCTCCTGATAGGCCAGGTCGAGGGCCTCCCGCGGGTCGGCGGGCCGCGCGGCGCGGGCCAGCGAGACGACCAGCGGCGGCCCGAGGCGGGCGCCCTCGGTCATCAGGGCCAGCAGCGCGGGCCCGACCTGCATCGCCGCCGGGGGGTCGTCGCGGGGCAGGCCGACCAGCCAGTCGCGGATCTCCCCCGACATGCGTAACCGGTAAGCCACCGAACCCTCCTCGTCGGTGCCAGTACGCTACCCCGCTGGCGCGGCCGGGTCGAAGCGGTCCGGCCGGTACGGCGCGAGCTCGGCGGCCGCCGCGCCGCCGAGGTCGCTGGTGATCAGCCGGGCCAGGTGCGCGCCGAGGGTCACGCCGCTGTGCGTGACCGCGACGTACAGTCCGCCGACACCCGGGACCCAGCCGACCACGGACCGGCCGTCGGCCGGCATGGGCCGCACGCATACCCGGCAAGCCGTGACGCTGGCGTCCTCCAGCCCGCCGACCGCGCGGCGCGCCCGCCGCAGCAGCTCCCGGGCCCAGCGCCGCAGCTGCGTCTCGGGTGTGTGCAGGTCCACGGCTGCGTCCGGCGCTTCCAGGTGGACCTGCCCGCCCAGATGGGGCCGCAGGTAAACGTCCGGCGCGTGCACCAGCCGCCGCGGGCCATCCGGGGTCACCGGGCCGGCCCGCACCACCAGCCCGGGCGCGGCCGCGCCCGGCGTCGCCCACGGCACGAGCGGTATCCGGCCCGTTCCGCCCGCCCGCCCGGCCAGCCCGGGCGCCCAGCGCCCGGCGCAGCACACCACCACGTCGGCCGGTATCACCTCGCCGACGGCGGTCCGCACCGCCTGTACCGCGCCGGCGGCCGTGTCGAAGCTGGTCACCGCGCCCTGGTCGGCGGTGAGCACCCGGGCGCCGTGGCCGGCCGCCTGCCGGACCAGCCAGCCGACCAGTTCCTCGGTGAGCAGGTAACCCTCACCGGGAAACCAGGCGATCTCGGGCGCAGGCCGGGGCAGCCGCAGGGCCAGGCTCGAGCTCGGCCGCGTCGGCCGCGCCGATCAGCCGCGCCGGGTATCCCCAGGCGGCCAGCCGCCGCACGCGCGCCGAAAGCCGGGCGCGCTCCGGCTCGCTCGCCGCCCACTCGATGTTCCCGGCCGGCCGGTACCAGGCCGCGCCGCCGGCCCTGGCCGACAGCTCGGCCCACGCGAGCATTCCCGCGTGATTGAGGTCGTGGTAGGCGCGGGGAGCCTTGTCGTTGGAGTTCAGCCAGGCGAAGCTCGACCGGGTGGTCGCCTGGCCGGGCTGGTCGCGATCCAGCAGCGTCACCTCGAGGCCCGCCTCGGCCAGCCGGGCCGCCACGCTCGCCCCGATCACCCCGGCCCCGATCACCGCGCACCGCCGTGGCCGCGGCCTTCTGCCCATCCCGCCATCCTCGCAGGGCGGGGACTTGGCCCGAACCTCCTCCCGGGTCCAGTCTGGGGGGGCAACCAAGTGGAGGCCTATCGTGGAAACACCCCTGAGCCCGCTGGACTTCGCGCGCCGGACCCGCCGCCTGCACGGCGCACGGGAGGCGGTGATCGACGGCGACCTGCGGCTCTCGTACGAGCAGTTTTTCGACCGCTGTGACCGGTGGTCGTCGGCGCTGCAGGGCCTGGGCGTCCGGCCCGGCGACCGGGTGGCGACGATCGCGCCGAACACCCACGCCCAACTCGAGTCGTTCTACGCGGTGCCGCAGATCGGCGCCGTGCTCGTGCCGGTCAACTACCGGCTGACGCCGGCGGACTTCGCCTACATCGTGAACCACTCGGGCGCCAGCGTGCTCTGCGCGGACGGGGACTACCTGGCCGCCGTGGACAGCGTGCGCGACCAGATGCCGGACGTACGGCACTTCGTGGCGCTCACCGGGGCGCGCGAAGGCTGGCTGGACTACGAGGCCGCGACCGAGGCGGCCCGCCCGGGCTTCACCCGGCCGGAGATCGGCGAGCTTGACCTGCTCACGATCAACTACACCAGCGGGACCACCGCCCGCCCCAAGGGCGTGATGATCACCCACAGGAACGCGGCCATCAACTCGATCGGCACGATGCTGCACCTGCCGATCGCGGTGGGCGAGCGCTACCTGTGGACGCTGCCGATGTTCCACGCCAACGGCTGGACGTACACCTGGACGGTGACGGCGGCGGCCGGCACCCACGTCTGCCTGCCCAAGGTCGAACCGGCCGAGGTGTTCCGGCTGATCCGGGAGGAGCACGTGCGGTGGATGTGCGCGGCGCCCACGGTGCTGATCGCGCTCGCCCACACCCCCGCCGGCGTACGCGGCGAGGTCCCGGCCGGGGTGCGCGTGGTGACCGCGGGGGCGCCGCCGGCCGCGGCCACGATCGAACGGCTGGAAGGGGAATTCGGCTGGGAGATCACGCACGTGTACGGGCTGACCGAGACCGCGCCATTCATAACGGTCTGCATCCCGCTGCCGGAGCACCAGGACCTGAGCCTGGCCGACCGGGCCGTGATCAAGGCCAGGCAGGGGGTCGAGCTGATCACCTCCGGCGAGCTGCGGGTGGTGGACCCGGCGGGCCAGGAGGTGCCCGCGGACGGGAAGACGCTCGGCGAGATCACCGTCCGCGGCAACGCCGTGATGAACGGGTACTACCACGACCCGGAGGCGACCAAGCATGTGATGGGCGACGGCTGGTTCCACACCGGCGACGCGGCCGTGGTCCATCCCGACGGGTACGTGGAGATCCGCGACCGGCTCAAGGACGTGATCATCAGCGGCGGGGAGAACATCTCGTCGGTGGAGGTCGAGGGCGCGCTGCTGCGCCACCCGGCGGTCCAGGAGGTCGCGATCGTCGGGCTGCCGCACGACAAGTGGGGCGAGGTTCCGCACGCGTTCGTCGTGCTCGGCGACGGGGAAAACGTGACCGGCGAGGAACTGATCGCGTTCGCCCGGGACCACCTCGCGCACTACAAGGCCCCGCGCGGGGTGACGATCGTGCCGGAACTGCCGAAGACCGGTACCGGCAAGATCCAGAAGTACGTCCTTCGCGAGGGCGCGCCCAACCTCGCCCGTCAGTAGGCCGGGGTCACCCGGCCCGCGGCACGGCCGGGGTCACTCGGCCCGCGAGCGGACCGCGCTGTACGGCGGCGAGCTCCGGGCCGGGCCCCGCCCGGGCGGCGGGTGGCTGGTGCGGGCCCGCATTCCCGCCGAGCCGCTGCCCGCCGGCGCCAGGTGAACAACCCCGCCGCGCCGCCGCGCGTGGTGATCGCTGACGACCAGACCCTGGTCCGCAGTGGGTTCCGCATGATCCTCGGTGCGGCCGGGATCCCGGTGGTGGCCGAGGCGGCCGACGGCGGCCAGGCCGTGGCCGCCGTGCTCAAGCACCGCCCCGATGTCGTGCTGATGGACATCCGGATGCCGGAGATGGACGGGCTGGAGGCCACCCGGCGCATCCTGGCCGCGCGAGCGGGGGCGGGCTGCCGGATCATCATCCTGACCACGTTCGACCTCGACGAGTATGTGTACACCGCGCTGACCGTGGGCGCCAGCGGCTTCCTGCTCAAGGACGTCTCACCCGAGCAGCTGGTGGCCGCGGTGCGCCTGGTCCGCTCGGGCGACGCCCTGCTGGCACCGTCGATCACCCGCCGGCTCGTGGCGCGGTTCGCGCCCGGCGCTCCCGGGGCGCCGGGCGGGGCCCGGGAGCTGTCCGAGCTGACCCCGCGCGAGCTGGAGGTGCTGCGGTTGCTGGCTCGCGGCCTGAGCAACGCCGAGCTGGCCGCGGAGCTCACCCTGAGCGAGGCGACGGTCAAGACCCACGTGGGCCGCATCCTGGCCAAGCTTCAGCTGCGCGACCGGGTGCAGGCCGTGGTCCTGGCCTACGAGACCGGCCTGGCCAGCCCGGGCCAGTCCTAGCCCGCCTCCCGAAGCATGATCCGTCAGGACGGACGTCCGCCGGTCACTATGACGCCACTATGACCGGCAGACGTCCGCGGTAACGGATCTTCCTTCTACCTTGTGTGTGCTCCTGACGGGCCGGGGCGGTGTTCCTGGCGGGCCCGGGCGGTGCTCCTGGCCGGGCGGGTCGCCGACACGGTCCTGCGCGGCATCGCGCCCCGGCCGGGGCGGGTCAGCCGCTCAGGTGCCGGCCGAAGAAGCTGAACACCTTGGCCCAGCCGTCCATGGCCGCCTCGGGCCGGTACATCGGGGTGTGGTAGTAGAAGAAGCCGTGCCCGGCGCCGTCGTAGCGGTAGAACTCGAACGACTTGCCGAGCCGCGCCAGCTCCGCCTCGTGCTGGTCCACCTGCCCGGGTGTCGGGTGCTGGTCGTCGTTGCCGAACAGCCCCAGCAGCGGCGCCGACAGCCCCGCGGTGAGGTCGATCGGTGCCACCGGGCGCGCGTCGGACAGGTCCTCCGGCGCCATGACCACGCCCCCGCCCCACAGGTCGGCGACCGCGTCGAAGCCGCTGACGCGGGAGGCGGTCAGCAGCGCGTGCCGGCCGCCGGAACAGGTGCCGATGATGCCCGCCCGGCCGTTGCTGCCCGGCTGGGCCTTCAGCCAGCCGAGGGCGGCCTCGCAATCGGCCACCACGCTGTCGTCGCGTACCCCGCCCTCGGAGCGGACCCGGGCGGTGATGTCGTCGGGCGTGCCGTGGCCGAACCGGCAGTACAGGTCCGGGCAGATCACGCAGTAGCCGTGACGGGCCAGCCGCTCGGAGAACTCCCGGTAGAACTCGTCCCAGCCCGGCATGTGGTGCACGGCCACGACGCCGGGCACCGGGTCCGGGCTGGCCGGCCTGGCCACGTAAGCGTGGATCTCGTCGCCGTTGCCACCCGCATAGGCGATCACCTCCGCGGTGATGCCCTGCCTGGCGTCAGTGCTGAACGAGTTCCACATGGCTGTCCCTTCACTCGGCCCAAAGAGGCCATCCAACCGTAACGAACCGGCACGGGCCGGTCCAGGAACACCCAGCGTCACGCGGCGGCGGTGATAGAACCAGACCCAGCAGGCCGTCGCAGGACCCGAGGAGGTCGGTGTGGCACAACATCCGGTGATCGGTTACATCGTCTGGGCGCTGCTGTTCGGCGCGCTGTTCGCGTGGGAGGGCCTGGCCCTGAGCCACATCAGCGGCAGCGTGCCGACGCTCAGCGACACCTTCCGCGCGATCATGCGCTATCCGTTCGGGCGGTGGGCGTTGTTCGCGCTGTGGCTGTGGTTCGGCTGGCACATCTTCGTCCGCGGCTGGCATTTCCTGCTCCGGGCCTGACGGGCGGGCTGCCGGGATGTCAACCTTGCTGCTCCGGCAGGACCTGGGGCCGATGGTGGTCGGCTACCTGCTGATCATGGGGTCGCTCGCCTTCGGCCTGCGGCTCGTCCGCCGCTCGGCGTCGCGCCCCGGTGACCCGCGCCTGCCGGGCCCGCCGCGCCCGCGGCCGGCCCGGGAGCCCGCGGCGCCGGTGGCGCCCGGAGCGCCCGCCGAGGCGCCCGCGGCCCGCCACGGCCTGCGCGCGCTCACCCGGCCCGGGCCCGGCTGGCCCCGGCTGATCCGCCACGTCCTGGCCACCGCCGGGTGCGGCTATCTGCTGCTCATGATCGTCAACATCCTGTACTACTACGGCGTGGCGCGCGTGGGCGGCAGCTTCATCATCAGCGGTTTCACCGGCTGCGCGCTGCTGATCGGGCTCAGCCTGCCGGTGTTCCTGGCCGCGTCATGGCTGGCCGAGCGCACGGGCTGGCGGTTCTAGCGCGGCGCGAACCGTTCCCGGGTCAGGATCCACAGCGCTTCCGCGCCGTCGCGCCAGGTGAGCTTCTTGCCGGCCTCGCGGCTGCGCGCCTTGTAGGAGATCGGAACCTCGTAGGGCCGCAAGCCCCGGCGCAGCAGCTTGCCGGTCACCTCGGCCTCCATGCCGAATCCGGACTCGCGGATATCCAGCTTCCGGTACAGGGCGGCCGGCATCAGCTTGAAACAGGTCTCCAGGTCGCTGATATAGCAGTTGAACAGCACGTTGGCGAAGGTCGTGACGCCCTTGTTGCCCAGCACGTAGGTGTAGGAGTAGGCGTTGTGACTCCGGAACGCCCTGGTGCCGTAGACAACCTCCGCCTGCCCGGCGATCACCGGGGCCAGCAGCGCCGGAATCTCCGCGGGCGAGTACTCCAGGTCAGCGTCGCACATGATGATGTAGTCGCCGCTAGCGGTGGCGGCCGCGGTACGGATCGCGGCCCCCTTGCCCCGGTTACGCGGGTGCAGGCGGACGTTCACTCGCGGGTCATCGGCGATGGCCGGGTACAACTCCCTGGTACCGTCGGTGCTGCCGTCGTCCACGATGACGAGCTCGGTCTCGCAGGGAAAGTTAACGTTAAGAACATCCTTGATCGCGGATGGCAGTGTCGCGCGCTCGTTGTACACGGGCATGAGAATTGACAGCTTCACGCTCGGCAGCTTACGTGAGCATCCGGAGGCAATGCCAGACAAAGTCAAGGCAAGAGATAGGCGGCAACATCGCAGTTTGGACGCGAATTGTAAAGGACTGTTAAAGGAGTTTCAATGAATTCGCATTCGGCGCGGGAACGCCCCGGAGTTCCGGGGGCGGGGGGTCACCGCGTCCTGGTCACCGGGGGTTCGGGGTTCATCGGATCGCACCTGTGCCGGCGGCTGCTGGCGCAGGGTCACGATGTGCTGGTGGTCGACAACTTCTATTCCAGCACCCGGCACAACGTCCTCGACCTGCTCGGTCAGCCGCGGTTCGAGCTGATGCGCCACGACGTGACGTTCCCGCTGTATGTCGAGGTCGATCAGATCTACCACCTGGCCTGCCCGGCCTCGCCGGTCTACTACCAGCGCGACCCGGTACAGACCACCAAGACCTGTGTGCACGGCTCGATCAACATGCTCGGGCTGGCCAAGCGGCTCGGCGCGCCGATCCTGCTCGCCTCGACGTCGGAGGTGTACGGCGACCCCGCCGTGCACCCGCAGGTCGAGTCCTACTGGGGGAACGTGAACCCGGTCGGCGTCCGGTCCTGCTACGACGAGGGCAAGCGGTGCGCGGAGACCCTGTTCTTCGACTACTACCGCCAGCACCAGCTGCCGATCAAGGTCGCGCGGATCTTCAACACCTACGGCCCGAACATGCTGGCTAACGACGGCCGCGTGGTGTCCAGCTTCGTCGTCTCGGCCCTGCGCGGCGAGCCGCTGAGGGTGTTCGGTGACGGGTCGCAGACCCGCTCGTTCTGCTACGTCGACGACATGGTCGATGGCCTGATCCGGCTGATGAACTCGCCGCGGGAGGTCACCGGTCCGGTGAACCTCGGCAACCCGGGCGAGTTCACCATGCTCGAGCTGGCCAAGAAGGTCCTGGCGCTGGCCGACGCCGACGCCCCGATCGAGCACGGCCCGCTCCCCTCCGACGACCCGGTGCGCCGCAGGCCGGACATCGCGCGAGCCCGGGAGCTGCTGAGCTGGGAGCCGCTCGTGCCGCTGGACGACGGCCTGGCCAAGACCGTGGAGTACTTCCGCCAGGTCCTGGGCGGGTGAGCCGGCCTGGCCCGCCGGGCGGCGGGCCAGGCCGGTGCCGGGCCGCTACGCGCGCGGCCCGTAGCCCCAGACCGCCGCGGGCCCGCCCGCCAGGTTCGATGACAGGCCCACGTCCCACAGCGACGCGCTGCGCCAGATCAGCCCGAGCGCGTACGCCTGGCCGCGAACCCCCGGCCGGCCCGGTCTGCTTTGCTTGACCGCGAGGAGGTCGCGGTGGAGACGGCATTCGTGCTCGGCGGCGGCGGCGTGCTGGGCGCTCACGAGGTCGGCATGCTCCGGGCGCTGTCGGAGGCCGGGATCCGCCCCGACGTGGTGGTGGGAACCTCGGTCGGCGCCATCAACGGCGCGTTCGTGGCGGCCGACCCGGCGGGCGCCGCGGAACGCCTGGCCCGGCTCTGGCGGGGCGAGTCCCTGGCCCAGGCCTTCAGCGAGACCCTCTGGGGCCGCGCGGTCCGGCTGGCCCGCTCGGGCACGCACCTGCACTCGATCGAGCCGCTGCGGCGACTGCTGGAGGACCAGCTTCCCGGGGCCGACTTCGCCGATCTCGTGCTGCCGTTTCACTGCGTGGCCGCCAGCATCGAGCGGGCCAGGCCGCGCTGGTTCAGCAGCGGGCCGGTCGTGCCCGCCGTCCTCGCCTCCTGCGCCGTGCCCGGGCTGCTGCCGCCGGTCGAGTTCGACGGCGAGCACTTCTACGACGGCGGGCTGGTGCACTCGATACCGGTCGGCCGGGCCGTCGCGCTGGGCGCCCGCACCGTGTACGTCCTGCACGTGGGCCGGATCGAGCGCCCGCTCGCGGTCCCCCGCCGTCCCTGGCAGGTGGGACTGGTCGCCTTCGAGATCGCCCGCCGGTACCGGTTTCATGAGGAGATGTCGGCATTGCCGGGCAACGTGCGGGTACACACCATGCCCGCGGGCATCGTCCGCGGCGGGCCGGATCATTCCCAGCTCCGGTACCGCGACAAGACTAAGGTCGCGGAGAGCATAGAGCGCGCGTACACGGCCTCGGCCAGCTATCTCGCCCAGCTGACCAGGACCTGAGCGGCCCCGGAGGACGGGAGGGACCGGATGCTCCCACCCAGGCTGTGTTCATCACCCGCCGCCGGGCCGGGCCGCGGCCGCACACCGAGCAGATCAGGCGGCTGGCCCGGGGCCTAGCGGGCGGCGATGCCCTGGTGCTGTTCCCCGAGGGCGGGAACTGGACCCCGGCGCGGTGGCACCGGCGCATCCGCCGGCTCGAGCAGGCGGGCCTGCCGATCTGGCCGCCCGCGCCCGGCAGATGCCCAATGTCCTCGCGCCCCGGGCGGGCGGGGCGCTGGCGGCCATCGCCGCCTGCCCCCGGGCCGACGTGATCTTCGTCGCCCACGCCGGCCTGGACCGGCTGGTCAGCGTGGGTGACGTCTGGCGCAGCCTGCCGATGGAGGAGAACGTGCGGGCCACGTGGTGGCGGGTGCCAGCCGGGGAGGTCCCGCGCTCGGGGGATCACCAGGCCCGGGAGAACTGGCTCTACGATTGGTGGCAGCGCATCGACGCGTGGATCTCGCTGAACCGCCCCGGCGGCGCCGAAGATGAGCGGACTCCGGCCCGTCGCGGTTGACGAAAGCTATACAGTGCCCTGGTGAAATGCCGGGCTATAGGTCGCTATCGTAGGCGCTCGGAGCAGTGATCACTAACGACGAGAGACCGGGTGCTGGAGTGGCGCTGCCGCGCGACGCTTCATTCGAACGCGATGTGGTGGTCATCGGGGGCTGCGGCCACGTGGGCCTGCCACTGGCGATAGCGTTCGCCGACCGGGGGGCGACGGTCGCCGTCTATGACATCAACCCGGCCGCGGTCGGCGATGTCGGCCGCGCCCGCATGCCCTTCGACGAGCCGGGCGCCGGGCCGGTCCTGGAACGCGTCGTCGCGGAGGGCCGGCTGTGCGCCTCGGCGGACCCGGCGATCGTGGGCACCGCCGAGTACGTGATCGTGGTGATCGGCACCCCGGTCGACGAACACCTCAACCCCGACCAGCAGGCGATCACCCGGGCGCTGGAGGGGTGCGCGGAGCACCTGCGGGACGGGCAGATGCTGATCCTGCGCAGCACCGTCTACCCGGGGGTCACCGCCCTGGTGGAACGGATGATCGCCCGGCTGGGCTACGCGATCGACGTGGCGTTCTGCCCGGAGCGGATCGCCGAGGGCAAGGCGATGACCGAGCTGTTCGAGCTCCCGCAGATCATCTCGGCCAGGAAGGACGCGGCCTTCGAGCGGGCGGGCGCCCTGTTCGGCTTGCTGACCGGCAGCCAGGTCCGGATGACCCCGGAGGAGGCTGAGCTGGCCAAGCTGTTCACCAACGCCTGGCGGTATATCAAGTTCGCTGCTGCGAATCAGCTGTACATGATCGCCAATGACCGGGGGCTGGATTTTGAGCGGATCCGGCAGGGCCTGATGGTGGATTACCCGCGGGCGGCTGACCTGCCGGCGGCGGGGTTCGCGGCGGGCCCGTGCCTGCTGAAGGACACGATGCAGCTGGCGGCGTTCAACAACAACAACTTCGCGATCGGGCATACCGCGATGGCGATCAACGAGGGCCTGCCGCTGTATGTGGTCGACCGGCTCAAGCGGCGCTACGACCTGGCGTCGATGGCGGTCGGCATCCTGGGCATGGCATTCAAGGGGGGATCGGACGATATCCGCTCCAGCCTGGCCTACAAGCTGAAGGGCATCCTCACCTTCGTCACCTCCACGGTGTACTGCACCGATCCGCATGTCACCGCCGACGCCTCGCTGCTGCCGCTGGAGGACGTGATCGCGAAGTCGGACCTGCTGATCATCGCCGCGCCGCACCCCGAGTACGCCGGGCTGGCCACCGACAAGCCCATCGTGGACATCTGGAACATCCGGGGCGGGGGCGTGCAGGCCTGATGGCCAGGAACCGGTCCGCGGGCCGCGCCGCCGCCGCCGACCTCGTCCGGCGCTCCCGGGTCATCGACGCGACCGCGCTGCGGGTCTCGGTGGTGATCCCGGCTTACAACGAGGGCGAGGGCATCGTCGCGGTGCTGGAGCGGCTGTTCGAGGCGGTCTTGCTGCCGTGCGAGGTGCTGGTGGTGGTCGATGATCCGGCCGACAGCACCCGGCCGGTGGTGGCGCGGCTGGCTGAGCGGGAGCCGCGGCTGCGCTGCCTGGTCAACACCTATGGCCGGGGCCCGGCGAACGCGATCCGGTACGGCATCGATCACGCCACGACGCCGGTGGCGGTGGTCACGATGGCCGACGGGTGTGATGACGTGCGGCAGATCGATGACCTGGTCCGGCTGGTGGAGCGGGGGGTGGCGGTGGCGGCGGCGTCGCGGTACATGGCGGGCGGGCAGAAGGTGGGCGGGCCGCTGGCCAAGGGGATGATGTCGGCGGCGGCGGGGCGCAGCTTGCGGCTGCTGGCCCGGGTCGGCACCCGGGATGCCACCAACTCGTTCAAGGCCTACTCGACCGCGTTCGTGCGGGCGGTCGGCATCGACAGCCGGGACGGTTTCGAGATCGGCATCGAGCTGACCGCCAAGGCGAGGCGGCTGCGGCTGCCGATCGCCGAGATCCCCACGATCTGGCTGGACCGCCAGCAGGGCCTGTCGAACTTCCAGACCGCGGCGTGGCTGCCCAAGTACCTGCGCTGGTACCGTTTCGCGTTCGGCCCGCGGCTCGGCCTGGACGAGCTCCGGGACCGGCCCCAGGCCCGTTCCCCGGCCGGCTCCCAGCGAAAGGCACGGTGACGTGGACAAGGTGCTGGTCAGCGGCGCCTCGGGATTCATCAGCGGCTACCTGGTCGCGGAACTGCTCGCGCGCGGGTACCAGGTCACCGGGGTGGACAACTTCTCCAAGTACGGCCAGGTCAGCAAGTCCTACGACGATCACCCGCACTATCGGCTGGTCGAGGGCGACGCGCGCGACGGCGGGCTGATGACCCGGCTGCTGGCCGGCTGCGACCACTTCGTCGCGGGCGCGGCGATGATCGGGGGGATCTCCTACTTCCACACCTACGCCTACGACCTGCTGGCGGCCAACGAGCGGATCATCGCCGCCTCCTGCGACGCGGCGATCGAGGCGCACCGGGCCGGGCGGCTGCGCAAGGTCACCTACGTCTCCTCGTCGATGGTGTTCGAGGCCGCCGATTCCTGGCCGTCGTATGAGGGGCAGGAGCTCCAGGTACCGCCGCCGCGGTCGTCGTACGGTTTCCAGAAGCTGGCCGTGGAGTACTTCGCCCGCGCCGCCTATGAGCAGTACCGGCTGCCGTACACGATCGTGCGGCCGTTCAACTGCGTCGGCATCGGGGAGAGCCGGGCGGCCGGGGACGAGCAGATCATGTCCGGGAACGTGCGGCTGGCCATGAGCCACGTGGTCCCCGACCTGGTCCAGAAAGTCCTCAAGGGCCAGGACCCGCTGCACATCCTGGGCGACGGCACCCAGGTCCGCCACTACACCTACGGCGGCGACCTGGCCCGCGGCATCGCCGCCACCCTGGAGCACCCCGGCGCGCTGAACGAGGACTTCAACCTGTCCACCGCCGAATCCACCACCGTGCTGGAACTGGCCGCCCTGATCTGGGCGAAGATCCACGGCGCCGGGGTGCCGCTGCGGATCATCCGCGACGACCCGTTCACCCACGACGTGCAGCGCCGGGTCCCCGCCACCGGGAAAGCCAAACAGATCCTGGGCTTCGAGGCCACCACCCCGCTGCCCGCCATGCTGGACGAGGTCATCCCCTGGATCCGTCAGGCCATCGACACCGGCCTGCTCTGACTGGTCGGGCCGTCATCCTGAACGCCCGGACGCGTAGCGCGCGAGCAGCGGGACGAGGACCTGGGCGTCGGGGCTGCCCCAGCCGGTGACCGGGTCCCAGCCGGGCCCGGCCTCGTAGCCGACGAAGACGCCGGTGGACCACAGCACCGAGTTGTCCCCGGTGACCACGTCGTGGAAGGCCCGGTGATAGGCGGGGCCGCGGGCGATGGCATAGATGGCCGGGTTGACGAAGCCCAGGGGCCGGCCGGCCTCCTGGTCGGCCAGGGCGATCACGGCCGCCCACAGCGGGGTCGCGGCGCTGGTGCCCTGGGCCGGGATCAGGACGCCGCCGGTGAACGTCAGCGCCATGGCCGTCGTCGAGTCGGCGTTGGCGGCCACGTCGGGGACGCCGCGCATGGCGCCGATGCCGGCGATGCCGTCCTGATATGAGGGCCGGCCGAACCGGGAACTGTAACCTCCCGCGGAGACGTCGGTGTCCTGGTTCCAGGCCATCTCGCCCTGGTAGGCGCCGGTCTGGAAGCTGGCGCTCAGGGCGGTGCCGCCGACCCCGAGCACCAGCGGGTCGGAGGCCGGCAGGCTGACCTGCCGGGGCGGGCCCTTGTCGCTGATCGCGCCGGTGTCCCCGGAGGAGGCGACGACCGTGACATGGCGGCCGGCGGCCTGCTGCAGCGCCGCGTGGATGCTGGCCACCTCAGCGCGGGTGAAGAAGGTCTCGCCCGCGCTGCCGCTGACCGAGACCACCGCGGCGCCCTGGGCGATGGCCGCCCGCACCACGCCGGTCACGGCCGCGGTGAAGCCCGCCGCGCTGGCGGTGGCATCGGCCGGGACCAGGACCACGTCGAGGGTGGCGCCGGGCGCGATCGCGTGGACCATCTCGGTGTCCTCGACCTCCTCGGTGCCCGCGACGTAGGGCGCGCCGGCCCCGGCGAGGGTGGTCGTGACCTTCAGCCTGGCCGGGGGCAGGCCGAATTTGCTGTCGAACGCGGCCAGGTCCCGGCGGATGTCGGTGAAGTTGGCGCCCGGGGGGTTGGCCAGTTCGGGCATCACCACGGTCTCGCCGCGGCCGGTGATCCCGCTGCTGAGCAGCGGCGCCACGCCGTAGGCCACCCGGTACTGGGCCGGGCTGTAGCACCGGATGATGTAGTCCGGCGGCCCGCACGACAGGGGCGCAGTCACTGCGCCGTTGTCGGCCCGGGCCGGCCGGGCGGATGCGGCCGGCCCGGCCGCGGCGGTCAGGTATGCCGCCACGGTCGCCGCCGCTGCCGCCGCGGCCAGCCAGGCCCACCACTGTGACCTGCGCATTAAACTCTTCGAGGCGTGCCGTAGCGGCGATGCGTTCCCGTTCGCGGGCATGGCGATTCCTCCCGTTGGACGTTGATCTTGTATCCCGTGTGATGGGCCGCGCGGCGGGGTATGCGGCGGGTGCGCCGCGGACGTCAGGCGTCGCGCAAGCGGAGCAGGAGGCCGCCGAGCAGCAGCGCCCCGGCGGCCCACAGGGCCAGGACGCCGAGCCCCGGCCAGGGCCCGATCGGCAGGCTCTTCAGGTCCCTGGTGGCCTGGATGGCCATTCCGGCGTTCATCGGGCCCCACTGCTCGAAGCGGCGCTCCCAGCGCGGGTCCAGGACCCCGAGCTGGACAAACAGCGGCACGATGTAGAGCAGGCCGAGCAGGAGCGCGATCGACGCGCCGGAGTCGCGCACCGCGGTGGCCAGGCCCAGGCTGAGCAGCGCGACCAGGGCCAGGTACAGCACCGAGCCGGCCGCGGCGCGCAGCGTCGATCCGGCGCTCAGCGACAGCACCTCGGAGCCGCCTGCGCCGGTGAACCCGTTGCCGGGCAGGATGTACCGTCCGGCTATCAGCGACCACGCCACGGCGAAGGCCCCCGCGGCCAGCACCACGCCGGTGAGCACGATCGCCTTGGCGGCCAGGGCGGTGGTCCGGCGCGGCACGGCGGTGAGCGTGATCCGGATCATGCCGCTGCTGTACTCCCCGGTCATCATCAGCACAGCGAGGACGGCGACGACGGCCTGGCTGACCAGGACCCCGGTGAGGCTGAGTTTGGTGGTGTCGTAGCTGCACGAGGCCGGGCACTTCGTCACCACGGTCTCCAGGACGCTGAAGCCCACGGTCACGACGATCACGGTGAGCAGCAGCCACCCGGTGCTGGACACCGTGCGCAGCTTGGTCCACTCCGCGTGCACCGCCTCCCGCAGCGCCCCGCCTTCGGCCCGCAGGGCCTGGGTCATCCCGTGTCCTCCGCGCGCCGGGCGCCGCGCCGGCGCCAGCGTGCTCACGCGTCCCTCCGGCGCAGCACGTAGACAGCGAGGCCGAGTGCGGCGACCGCCCAGACGCACGCCACCAAGAACCCGTTCCACGGCGCCAGCGGGAAGCAGCCGTTGTACGGCTCGCAGGTGTGCATCACCTGCGAGTACTGCGGCGTGCCCGCCTGCAGGCCGAACGCGGCCGCCGGGGTCAGCCGCAGCAGCCAGTCGGCGGGGACCTGGGGCAGGATCGTGCCGAGTATCACCGGGACGATCATCAGACCGACCACGGCGGTGATCGCCCCGGCGCTGCGCCGCAGCACGGCGCCCGCCGACAGGGCCAGGATGGCGGCCACCGCCAGCAGCCCGGCGGTGCCCACGACGATCTGCAGGCCGTGCCCGCTGGTGAGCCCCCAGACCGGGAACACCGACGACGCCCAGCCGCCCGAGTGCAGCTTGCGCTCGGCGATCGCCAGCGCGATCGCGGTCCCGGCCAGCCCGGCCACGAACGTGACCGCCCCGATGACGATGGCCTTGGCGGCCAGCACCCGGCCCCGGCGCGGGCTGGCCGCGAACGTGGTCCGGATCAGGCCCCGCCGGTACTCGGCGGTGATGAATATCGCGCCCAGCGCGATGACCGCGAGCAGGCCGACGGCCGAGCCCTTGAGGACCGTCCCGAGCGGGTCGATGTCGGTCACGTACGGCGCGATGTCGCCGCCGCGGGCGGACAGCGTGAACCTGCCGCCCGCCTGGGTGAAGTGGTACGGCGGCGGGCCACTATGCACCTTCGTGCATCCGAGCGACGTGCAGATCACCGCGCCGGCCGGCCCGGAAGGACCCGTCCCGAAGCCTATGTGGCTGGCGGTCCAGGTCTCGCCCGGCCGCCCGCCCACCAGGCTGACGTGGTCGAAGGTGGCCGTGATGTGAGTGTCAATGGGGGCCAGGTCGTTGTTGGCGAAGCCCTGGCCGCCCTGCACGTATTGCGGCGAGGCCGCGAAGAACCCGGCCTGCGCCGTGGACGGGAGCCCGGCCAGGGTGGCGGTGCCGATCTCGGTCCAGTGCGTGCCGTCCGTGGAGTCGTAGCCGGTGACCGTGTCGCCGGACCGGGTCAGCCGCAGCCACCGCGGCGAGGCGGCGGACGGGGTGCCGGGCAGGCCGGCGATGTCGTGGGTGAAGTCGTACTGCATCCGCACCCCGTGGCCGGGAGTGGCCATGACCGCGGCATACGCCGAGCCCGCCGTGGTGCTCGCCTTGATGATGATCCCGGCCTTCGCCCACGGCTGCGTGATGTTGGTGGATGTGCCCGGTCCCTGGCCCGCCAGTTCGCCGTCGGCCAGCGAGGTAATCCGCGCCGTGATGCCGCCGTTGCCGTCCAGCGGCTGGCGGGCGAAGTAGAAGCTGTCGGTGACCGCCACGCCGCCGGGGCCGATGGCGACGACCGGGTTGGCCCCGGGGTTCTGCTTCCCGTTGGCGGCGGACGCGATGAGCGCCACGGCCAGCGCGGTCAGCAGCGCGCCGGCGATCATGGCGATCACCCAGCCGCGCACGGTGCGGAACTTGGTCCACTCGGCCCGCAGCAGGTGCGGGAAGTCGTCGCGCCCGGGCTTCTGGACGGACCGGTACGGCGTGATCGTGCCGGTGCTCATCGCGCGGCCTCCTCGGTGTTCGCGGTCTCCGCCGACGACACCCCGGCCGTCGCGGCGGGCACAGCGCGGAACTCGACCGCGTCGCGGGTGAGTTCCATGTACGCCTCCTCGAGCGTGGCGCGGTGCGCGGAGACCTCGGAGAACGGCACCCCGGCGCCGCCGAGCAGGGCCACGACCCGCTCGGCGGTCAGCCCCGAGACCGTCAGCGAGTCCCGGTCGCTGGCCGCCACCGTCGCGCCCGCGCGGGTCAGCGCGGCCGTCGCCTCGGACCAAGCGGTGGTGCGCAGCGACACCCGGTCGCCGGAGGCGGCCGCGATGAGGTCGGCCACGGTGGTGTCGGCGATGACCTTGCCGCGGCCGACGACCACCAGGTGGTCGGCGGAGCCTTCCAGCTCGGCCATCAGGTGACTGGACACCAGCACCGCGCGGCCCTCGTCGGCCAGCGACCGCAGGAACCCGCGCATCCACACGATGCCCTCGGGGTCCATGCCGTTGAACGGCTCGTCGAACATGAGCACCGGCGGGTCGCCGAGCAGGGCCGCGGCGATCCCCAGCCGCTGCCGCATGCCCAGCGAATAGCCGCCCGCCTTGCGCCGGATCACCTCCCCCAGGCCGGCCTGCTCGATCACCGCGTCGACCCGCCCGGTGCCCAGGCCCTGCGAGTGAGCCAGCCAGAGCAGGTGGTTGCGGGCGCTGCGGCTGGGCTGCAGCGCGGCCGCGTCCAGCAGCGACCCGACATGGCTCAGCGGGTGCCGCAGGCTCTGGTACCGCTTCCCGCCGATCAGCGCGCGGCCCTCGTCGGGCGCGTCCAGGCCGAGTATCACCCGCATCGTGGTGGACTTGCCCGCGCCATTGGGGCCGACGAACCCGGCGACCTGGCCCGGCTCGACGGTAAACGTCATGCCGTCCAGCGCCACGGTTGGCCCGAACCGCTTGCGCACTCCGCTGACTTCGATCGTTGCGTCCATGCCAGCAACGGTAGGGATGGGGCGTCCGTCCCGTCGTCACGCCGGCGAGCCGTCTTCGCCGCCGCTGGGGCGAGCGACATCGTTCCGGCTCATCCCCCGCACGAGGGACGCCAGTAATGCGCACCCGGAGGGACGCAGACTCGCCGGCCAGCGAGGACAATGGTCATGTGGACCGAGCGGGCGACTGGGCCGGCGGGCTGCGGCGCGCCGCCGCTAACCCGCACGCGCCGGCGGTGGCCGGGGCGCTACTGGCCGTGGCCGCCCTGGCCCAGGCGATGGCGTTGCCCCCCAGCCAGGGCGGGATTGACTTCGCGCAGGGGGTCGGTCTCGCGCTGCTCGCGTTGTTCAGCACGCTGCCGCTCGGGCTCCTGTGGTCCTACCCGGCGGGAGCCGCCGTAGCGGTCGGCGCGGCGTGCGTGCTGTCCCTGGCGGCCTTTCACACGCTGATGGTGGCCGGCCTGATCGCCCAGCTGATCGTGCTCTACCGGCTCGGCCGGAGCGGCGCGCAGCTACTGGCCGCGGTCCTCGCGCTGCCCTACCTGGTGCTGGCGCTGCTCGGCCCCGCGGGCACCGCGGCCCGGATCCTCACCGTGCTGCTGGCCGCGCTAGGCCCGGGCGCGGCGTGGGCGGGGGCGGCCCGGCGGGCCCGCAGCGAGGCCGCCGCGCACAGCGCCACCCGGGAGGTCATCGCGGGCTCGCTGCTCGAGCACACCGTGCGCGGGGAGCGCGCCCGGGTCTCCCGTGAGCTGCACGACGTCGTGGCCCACCACATCTCGATGATCGCCGTGCAGGCGGAGACGGCCCGGCTGACCACGGCCGGGATGCCCGCCGCGGGCGCGCAGCGGCTGGCCGCGATCGGTGACACCGCCCGGGCGGCGCTGACCGAGATGCGGCGGCTGCTGGGCGTGCTGCGCGAGGACACCGGGCCCGGCGCCGACGACCGGCGGCCCCAGCCCGGCCTGCGGCAGCTGGCCGACCTGCTCGACGAGGCGCGGGACAACTCGGAGTCGGGCATCCGCCTCATCGTCGGCGGCACCATGGTCGCGCTGGATCCCGGCATCGAGCTCGCCGCCTACCGCATCGTCCAGGAAGCCCTCACCAACGCCCGCCGGCACGCCGAGGGCGCCGCGGTCGACGTGGAGCTGTGCTACACCGCGGAGGCGCTCTGGCTGCGCATCCGCGACAACGGGCCCGGCCCTCCGGCCCCCGCCCCGGACCCGGCGCCGCCCGCCGGCCACGGGCTGCTCGGCATGCGCGAGCGGGCCGCCGCGGTCGGCGGCGAACTGCGCATCAGCGCCGGCCGGGGCGGCGGGTTCATCGTCGAGGCCCGGCTGCCCGTCGCGGCCGAGGCGGCGGCGTGACCAGCCCGCCGCCCGCGATCCGGATCATCGTCGCCGACGACCATCAGGTGGTGCGCACCGGATTCGCCGCGCTGCTCGACACCCAGCCGGACTTCACGGTGGTCGGCACGGCCAGCGACGGGGCCGAGGCGGTCAGCCTGGCCCGCGAGCTGCATCCCGACGTGGCGCTGATGGACGTGCGGATGCCGGTCATGGACGGGATCGAGGCCACCCGGCGGCTGGCCGGGTCCGGGGCGGCGGGCGCACCGCGGATCCTCATCCTGACCACCTTCGACCTGGACGAGTACGTGTACGACGCGCTGTGCGCGGGGGCCAGCGGCTTCCTGCTCAAGGACGTGACGGCCGAGCGGCTGTTCGACGCGGTGCGCGTGGTCGCCGCGGGTGAGGCGCTGCTCGCCCCCACGGTGACCCGCCGGCTGATCGGCGAGTTCACCCGGCTGCGCCCGAAGCCCGCCGCCGCGGTCACCGGCGCGCTGGCCACGCTCACCCCGCGGGAGACCCAGGTGCTCAGGCTGGTCGCGGAGGGCCTGTCCAACCCGGAGATCGCCGAGCGGCTGGTGGTCACCGAGGAGACCGTGAAGACCCATGTCAGCCGGGTGCTGAGCAAGCTGGGCCTGCGCGGGCGGACCCAGGCGGTCGTCACCGCGTACGAGTCCGGGCTGGTGGTACCCCGCTCCGACGGACGGGGCTAGGTTGGGCGCTGCCCCCTCGCCCAAGGAGAACCATGCCCGAGATCCCCGCCTCCCACCGCGACCCGACCTGCGCCTGCACGACAAGCCGGGCGACCGGCGGGTGCGGGTCACGATCCGGCCGGTGCGGGTGAACGCGGTCGACATGCGCGGCTGACCGGCCCGCGGGGCGGCTAGGACTCGGTGGCGCCGCTCGGCACGGACTGCGCCGGCGCTGGTTCCGGCGGTTTCTTCCTTCGCTGCGTGAAGACGAACCAGACGATCCCGGCCGCCGTGCCCAGGCAGGCGATGAAGAAGTTCAGCCGCAGCCCCAGGAAGTGCGCGGACGAGTCGATCCGGATGGTCTCCTCGAAGATCCGGTAGGCCGAGTACCCGGCCACGTACAGGGCGAGCAGCCCCGGCGGCTTGATGTCCCGGTGGTGGCCGAGCCAGACCAGCACCGCGGCGAACGCCAGGTCGAAGATCAGCTCGTACAGGAACGAGGGCTGGAACGTGGTGTACTTCAGGTCGGCCGCGGGCATGCCCGAATTCAGCCGCGCCGCCTGGGTGATCTCCAGGCCCCAGGGCAGGCTGGTCGGCTTGCCGAACAGCTCCTGGTTGAAGTAGTTGCCGATGCGCCCGACCCCCTGGGCGACCAGCAGGGCGGGCGCGACCGCGTTGCCCATCACCCGCCAGTCGGCGCCGGCCCGGTGCACCCGCCAGATCCCGACCGCGGCCCCGGCCAGGATGCCGCCCCAGACGCCCAGCCCGCCGTTCCAGACCGCGAGCGGCCCGTACCAGGCGTGCTTCGGCGTGATGTCGAACGGCGTGGTGATGTCGAAGTAGATCCGGCCGCCGATGATCCCCGCCGGGACCGCCCAGATGGCCACGTCGGTGATCAGCGTGACGTCGCCGCCCGCGGCCCGCCAGCGGCGCCGGGTGATGATCACCGCGAGCGTGATCGCCACCACGTACATCAGGCCGTAGAAGTGGATGTACAGCGGCCCCACGTGGAAGCCGTTGACCGGCGGGCTCGGGATGAACAGGTCCGCGGCGAGGGGCATAGACCGAGGGTAGCCTTGCCCCGCAAGCCGGCCGCCACCCGGCTTGGCCAACCAGCGCAGGTGCCGGACGCGGCGCGTCCTCACTACGCCCGCCCTGGCCCGTGAGTACGGGTTCACCGACGTGGACGGGACGCGGCAGTCGCGCTTCTGGGACCAGCACTGGGCGGCCCGGCCAGGCTGACCTGGGCCGGGACGCATCCGGCATACTGGGTCACCTATGAGCGAGCATGATCAAACCCCCGCCGCGGCGCTGGCCCGGCTCGGCGAGGACTTCTTCGCCGTCGTGCACACCGCCGACCCGTTCAACGCGACCCAGCTCGGCGTGACCGGCTTCGACGCGCTGGTGCCCGATCCCAGCCGGGCGGGCTCGGCCGCCGCGGCGCGGCAGATCGCCGGCATCGAGGCGCGCCTGGCCGGCATCGATCCCGGCCTGCTGGACGAGCCGGGCCGGGTCAACCACGCGGTCATGGCCCACCTGGCCTGGGCGGCCCGCTCGGACCTGGAGCACGGGCTGTGGGAGGCGAACGTCTCGGCGGGCGGGTACGTCACCCCGCAGGCCACCGTGTTCCAGTCGGTGCCGACCGCGCTGCTCGAGGACGCCGGGGCGGCCGACGGCTACCTGCGGCGGCTGCGCGGGCTGGCCGGCTACTTCGACGCCGTCACCGCCCGCTACGCCGAAGCCAGGCAGGACGGCCGGGTCCCGACCGAGGTCGGCACGCGCCAGGCCATCGAGCAGCTCGAGGGGCACCTCGCCCGCGACCTGACCGCCGACGCGCTGGTGGCCGTCCCGCTGCCGGGCCACCTCGACCGGGCGGCCTTCCGGGACGAGGCCGCCCGGGTCGTCGGCGACGAGGTCCGGCCCGCGCTGCGGCGGCTGCTGGCCGGCCTGCGCGACGACCTGCTGCCGGTGGCGCGGCCCGACGAGCGGGTCGGCATCTGCTTCGTGCCCGGCGGCACCGAGGGGTACCGGGCGGCGGTGCGCAAGCACACGACCACCGGGCTGTCGCCGGAGGAGATCCACCAGATCGGCCTGGACTGCCTCGAGGCCCTGCGGGCCGAGTGGGCCGAGATCGGCGGGCGCGTGCTCGGTGTCACCGACGTGGACGCGATCCTCGGCCGGCTCCGGGACGACCGGTCGCTCCGGTTCACCGACTCCGCGCAGATCGTGCAGACGGTCACGGCCGCGCTGGAGCGGGCCGAGGCCGCCCGGGACGGCTGGTTCCCGCGGTTCGACATCCCCGATTGCGTGATCGAGGAGATCGACCCGGTCGAGTCCGGCAACGCCCCGCTGGCCTACTACCGGCCGCCGGCCGCGGGCGGGCGGCGGCCCGGCGCCCACTGCATCCTGACCACCGACCCGCAGCAGCGCTTCGTCTACGAGTACGAGGCTCTCGCCTTCCACGAGAGCACGCCCGGTCACCACCTGCAGCTGGCCTCGGCGCAGACGCTGCCGCTGCCGGCGTTCCGGCGCTTCCTCGACGCCGAGGTCTGCGGCTACGTCGAGGGCTGGGGCCTGTACTGCGAGCGGCTCGCGGACGAGATGGGCCTTTACACCTCGGACCTGCAACGGCTCGGGATGCTCTCGTTCGACGCGCTGCGCGCCTGCCGGCTCGTGGTCGACACCGGCATGCACCACTACGGCTGGTCCCGGGGCCAGGCGGCCGACTTCATGTGGCGCAACACCGCCACCACCAAGCTCAACGTCAGGAACGAGATCGACCGCTACATCGGCTGGCCCGGCCAGGCGCTCGCTTACATGGTCGGCCGGCGCGAGATCCGGCGCCTACGCGGGCTGGCCGAGGCTCAGCTCGGCGCCGACTTCGACATCCGGGCCTTCCACGCCGCCGTGCTCGGCAACGGCGCCGTGCCGCTCGGCGTGCTCGAGCAGGTGGTCACCCGCTGGGCCGGCGACGGCGAGCCCGGCTGAGCGGCGCGGCCGCGGCGGCAGGACTCCCCCGGCCCGGCTGACTCACGCCGGGCCTGCTTCGATGACGCCGTAGGGAAACGCGACCGGGGTTGCCTGGCCGAGGCGCAGGCCAGCCGCGGCGAGAAGCTCGCCGTACTCCGCATTCGTCCGTTCCCTCCCGCCGGTGACCACCAGCATGTTGATGTCGCTCAGCAGGGCCGCGACCGCCTGCTCGGGGTCGTCCGGGATGAGCCGCTCGACGATCAGCACCTTGCCGCCTCCGGCCATGGCCCGGCCGCAGCGGGCCAGGAGCGCCGCCGACCGGTCGTCGTCCCAGTCGTGCAGCACATTGGCCAGCAGGTAACGGTCGGCGCCCTCCGGAACGCCGGCGAAGAAGTCGCCGCCGACCACCTCGCAGCGGTCGGCCGCCCCGGCGGCCCGCAGCGCCGGCCCCGCGGCCGCCGCCACGGCCGGCGTATCCATCAGGACGCCGCGCAGGTGACCGTGCGCGCGCAGGATCGCCGCCAGCAGCGTCCCCCGCCCCCGCCCACGTCGACCACGGTCCGCGCCCCGGTGAAGTCGCCGGCGGCGGCGACGCTCGGCGCGAACGCCGCCGTCCGCTCGGACATCGCGGCGTCGAAACCGGCCGCGTTCGCGGGATGCCGGGCCAGGAACTCGAACAGCCCCATGCCGTACGCGGTGTCCACCCCCGGCTCACCGGTCCGGACCGTGTGCAGGATGGGCTCGAAGGCCCGGACGCCGCCGACGGCCTCGACCAGCATCGCCCACGACCGCATCGAGGCCGGGACGCCGGTCCGCAGCCGGTCGCCGAGCACCGTCAGGCTGAACGAACGGCGCTCGTGCTCGGCCAGCACCCCGAGCGACGCCAGCAGGCGGAGCACCCGGTACAGCGAGGGCGTCTCGTCCCGGGCCGAGCTGGCCGCGACCGCCGCCCGCCGGGACGGCTAGCCGCTCCCCCGCCCGGGCTGCTCGTCCCGGGCGAGCTCAAGGGCGCCGATGACGCCGGCGCCGTCGCCGAGACGGGGCGTGACGATGTATCCGTCGATCGCGGCGGCGTCGGTCAGCTCGGGCGCCCGCAGGTAGCCCGCGAGCAGCTCGCGGACCCGCCGCCGGGCCAGCGGCAGCAGCGCGGGCTGCTTGGCCACGCCGCCGCCGATGATGATCCGCTGCGGCGACAGCGTGCAGATCACGTTGACCAGGGCCAGGGCGAGGTACTCCGCCTCGATGTCCCAGGCGGCGGTCGCGGACAGCTCCTCGCCGGCCCGGCCCCAGCGCTGCCGGATCGCCTCGCCCGAGGCCAGGCCCTCCAGGCAGTCCCCGTGGTAGGGGCAGATCCCGTCGAACGGGTCGGCGGCCCGGTCGTGCGGTATGCGCATGTGGCCGAACTCCGGGTGCAGCAGGCCGTGCACGAGGCGGCCGCCGGCCACCGCGCCGCCGCCGATCCCGGTGCCGACCGTGATGTAGACGAACGTGTCGAGCCCGGCCGCGGCGCCCCACCGCCACTCGCCGAGCGCGGCCGCGTTGACGTCGGTGTCCAGCGCGACCGGCACGCCCAGCGCGGCGGTCAGCGCCCCGGCCAGGTCGGTATCGGCCCAGCCCGGCTTGGGCGTCGAGGTGATCGTGCCCCAGGTGGGCGAGTCACGCCGGATGTCCACCGGGCCGAACGCGCCCACCCCGATCGCGTCGACCGGGCCGCGGGTGGTGAAGAACCGGGCGGCCCGGGACACGGTCGGACCCGGGGCCGTGGTCGGGAAGGTCTCGGTCTCGAGCAGCTCCCCGGGCCGGCCGGCGACCGCGCAGACCCACTTCGTGCCGCCCGCCTCGATGCCGCCGTACCTCATCAGCGGACCTCGCCGCGGGGCCACGTGATCATCGCCCACTACGATAGCTGACCGCCGGGCCCGGTCCCAGCGGCCGGCCCGCGTTGACATGTGACCAATCGGTCACCTATTCTGGCGGCATGGACGAGGTATTCAAGGCCCTCGCCGACCCGACCCGGCGCAGCCTGCTCGACGAGCTCTTCCGCCAGGACGGGCAGACGCTGAGCGCGCTCGAGGAACGCTTCTCGATGACGCGCTTCGGCGTGATGAAGCACCTGAAGCAGCTCGAGGACGCGGGGCTGGTGCTGACCCGGCGCCGCGGCCGCGAGAAGCTCCACTTCCTGAACCCGGTCCCGATCCGGCTGATCCACGACCGCTGGGTCAGCAAGTTCGCCGAGCCCTGGGCAGCCGGGCTCAGCGACCTCAAGCACGCGCTGGAGGCCCCGATGGAGAAGATTTTCGAGATCTACATCCGCACCACCCCGCAGCGGCTCTGGGAGGCGATCACCGATCCCGGGATCCGGAGCAAGTACCAGTTCGGCTGCGAGGTCCGCTCGGACTGGACGCCCGGGTCGCGGGTCGAGATGGGCCACCCGGGCGCCCCCGGGCTGCTCACCGAGGGCGAGATTCTCGCGGCCGACCCGCCGCGGCGGCTCGTCGAGAGCATGAACGTGCTGTGGAGCGAGGACGCCAGGCGCGAGGGGACCTCGCGGGTCACCTGGGAGATCGAGCCGGTCGGCGATTCCTGCCGGCTGACCGTCACCCACGACCAGCTGCGCGAGGGCGCCCCGTCCGAGCTCTACGGCGGCTGGCCGATGATCCTGTCCGGGCTGAAGACCTGGCTCGAGAGCGGCCAGCTGCTCACCACGCCGGGCTCGCTGATGTACGGCGGCCCGCAAACCACCCGCGCGGAGGCATGACGATGACCAACCAGGCCACGACCCAGATCATGCCGTCGTCCCGAGCGTGGCGATCATCACGGCCTTGATCGTCGGCATCCGGTTCGCCGCCTGGTCGAACACCACCGACTGCGGCGACTCGAACACCTCGTCGGTGACCTCCAGCGCGTCCAGGCCGCGCCGCTCGTAGATCTGCCGCCCGACCTCGGTCTCGCGGTTGTGCAGGGCGGGCAGGCAGTGCATGAACTTCACCCGCGGGTTGCCGGTGGCCGCCATGACCCCCGCGTTCACCTGGTAGGGGAGAAGCTGGTCGATGCGCTTGTCCCACTCGCCCGCCGGCTCGCCCATGGACAGCCAGACGTCGGTGTAGAGGAAATCCGCCTGCGCGACCCCGGCGCTGACGTCGTCGGTGACGGTCAGCCGCGCGCCGGAGCTCTCGGCCAGCCGGGCCGCGGCGTCCTGTACCGGCCCGGACGGCTGGACTTGGCCGGCGGCGCAGATCCGGACGTCCATGCCGAGCAGGGCCCCGGTCACCAGCAGCGAGTTCGCCGTGTTGTTCCGGCCGTCGCCCAGGTAGCAGAACGACACCTCGCGCAGCGGCTTGGCCGCGTGGTCGCGCATGGTCAGGATGTCGGCCAGCATCTGGGTCGGGTGCCAGGCGTCGGTGAGGCCGTTCCACACCGGGACCCCGGCGCAGGCGCCCAGGATCTCCACCGACTCCTGGGAGGACCCCCGGTACTCGATGCCGTCGAACATCCGCCCCAGCACCCGCGCGGTGTCCTTCACCGACTCCTTGTAGCCGAGCTGGGACTCGCCCGGCCCGATGTAGGTGACGTGCGCGCCCTCGTCGTGCGCGGCGACCTCGAAGGCGGAGCGGGTCCGGGTGGAGGCCTTCTCGAAGATCAGCGCGATGTTCCGGCCGGCCAGGCGCCGCGGCCGGCCGCCCAGCCGCTTGTCCGTCCGGACCCGGTCGCCGAGGTCGACCAGGTACAGGAACTCCTCGGCGGTGAAGTCGATCTCTTTCAGCAGGCTGCGTCCGTGCAGGTCCATCGGATGTTCTCCTAACCGGGCTGAGGGTAGCGCTCCGCCAGCGCCGCCGCGGGGTCCCGCGGGACCCCGCGGCGGGCCTGACTCGCGCGCCGCGGAGGGATCAGTTCAGACGGCGTCGCGTTCTATCGGGCAGGTCATGCAGCGCGGGCCACCCCGGCCGCGGCCGAGTTCCTCGCCGGGCACGGTGATCACCTCGATGCCGTGCTTGCGCAGCATGGTGTTGGTGGCGACGTTGCGCTCGTAGCCCACGATCACGCCTGGCGCCAGCGCCAGGTAGTTGTTCCCGTCATCCCACTGCTCCCGCTGCGCGGCCCGGATGTCCTGGTCCGTGGTGAGCACGGTCACCTCGGCGACGTCCAGCGCCGCGGCGAGAGTGTCCCACAGGCTGCGGTTGCGGGTGACGCGGAGCTCGCCCGCTTCCTCGCCCGTGGTGACCGTCCAGGACCGCAGCTGCCGGTCGAGATACGGGTAGAAGACGAACACGTCCCGGTCGATCATGGTCGTGACCGTGTCGAGATGCATCATCGCGTGCGACTGCGGCAGCTCGACCGCGATCACCGTGCTGGCCTGGCCGCTGTCGAAGAACGCCCGGGCCAGGATCTCCACCGCCATGGGGGTGGTCCGCTCCCCCATGCCGATCAGCACCGTGCCGTGCCCGATGACGTGCACATCGCCGCCTTCCACGGTGGCCGGGAGGTGCACGGCGTCGTCGTCGCCGTAGTAGGTGACGAAGCCGGCCCCGGCGAACCGGGGGTGGTACCGGTAGATGGCCCGGATGTGCAGGGTCTCGCGCTGGCGGGCGGGCTTGGCCATCGGGTTGACCGAGACCCCGCCGTAGACCCAGCAGGAGTTGTCCCGGGGGAACAGGTGATTGGGCAGCGGCGGCAGCACGAAGTCGTCGGCCCGCAGCATGTCCCACTTCAGGCTGTGCGCCCGCAGCGGCTGCAGGTCGGCCTTGAGCACCCCGCCGACCAGGTACTCGGCCAGGCTGGCGCCGTCCAGGTCGGCCGCGAGCCGCCGGAACGGCCGCACCAGCTCCGGGCCGAGGAACTCGGGCGTGCACACCCGGTCCAGGACGAAGTCCCGGCCCTCGGGCTGCTCGAGCGTCTCGGCCAGCAGCTGGCCGAAGTAGTGCACGGTGACGCCGCGGTCGCGCAGGACCTCGGCGAACACATCGTGCTCCTCCTTGGCCCGCCGGGCCCACAGCACGTCGTCGAACAGCAGCCCGCCGATGTTCTGCGGGGTCAGCCGGGACAGCTCCAGGCCCGGCCGATGCAGGATGACCTGCCGGAGCTGTCCCACCTCGGATGCGACGTTGAAGGTCATCGCCGGGCCTCCCGGTCATCGCCGCCGAGCCGCGGCTGCGGCACACCGGCGCCGTCCAGCGCCGCGGCCTGGCCGGGGCGCCTGCGGGCGTTCAGGAAGGCGTACAGGATGACGCCGACCAGCACGACCACCATGGCCTGGTACACGGCCGAGTAGCCGGCCGCGAAGGTGACCCACAGCGAGAACAGCACGGCCGCCCCGCTGATCGTCAGGTCCCGGGCCAGCAGCCAGCCCTGCACCCGGCGCCGCCGGGACACCAGGTAGGTCAGCTGGGCGCAGGCCGAGAACAGATACGGGATGGCCACGGTCACCACGGCCAGGTCGACCAGCTCGATGAAGACGGTCAGGCCGGTGCTGCTGGTGTAGCGCCAGAGCATGAGCAGCGAGGGCAGCAGCGCCGCCAGCACGATGCCGAACCAGGCCGTGTCCTTACGGTCGGTCCACGCGAACGGCCGCGGGAACAGCCCGTCGTTGGCCGCGGCCCGGGACACCTCGGTGGTGACCAGGGTCCAGCCGTTCAGCGCCCCGATGCCGGACACCACGGCGACTCCCGCCATGAGCTTCCCGGCCCAGCTGACGCCGCTGAACATCGCGTTGAACGCGTTGACGAACGGCGCGGGCGAGCTGACCAGCGTGTGGTGCGAGACCAGGCCCATCACCGCCGCCGAGACCAGCAGGTAGAGGATGGCGCTGGCCCCGGTGCCCACCAGGGACGCGCGGCCGACGTTGCGGCGCGGGTCCTTGACCCGCTTGGCGGTGATGGCGGCGACCTCCACGCCGATGAACGAGAACAGGGCCACGCCCGCCGCGATACCGATCGCGCTGTACAGGCTGCCGCCCGAGGCGTTGAACGCCCCGAAGTTGCCCTTGGAGACGAAGAACCAGCCCACGATGCCCACGAACAGCAGCGGGACGAACTTGAGCACGACGGTCACGTTCTGGAACCAGGCCATCTGCCGGACGCCGGCCAGGTTGACCACGGCCGGGATCCACAGGCCGAGCAGGGCGATGCCCCAGCTGGTCATCGCGGACGGGTGGTTGATGGAGAACAGGGCCTCCACGTAGAAGACCCAGGACGCCACGATGGCCGCGTTGCCGGCCCAGCACTGGACCCAGTAGCACCAGCCGGTGAGATAGCCGGCGAAGTCGCCGAACTCGTGCCGGGCGTAGGCGTACAGCCCGCCGTCGGAGTTGGGCACTCGCCTGGTGAGCTGGCCGAACAGCACCGCCAGCAGCATCGCGCCGACCGCGATGACGGCCAGCACGATCAGCGAGCTGGTGCCGGCCCCGGCCAGAACGGCCGGCATCGTGAAAACCCCGGTGCCGATGATGCTGCCGATGACCAGGCCGGTCGCTGAGGTGAGCCCCAGCGTTCGGGCCTTCTGGTCATTGCGCGGCGACATCGGCTCGGGGGACCCCGGATGCACCCCGTGTAGGTAGCGGGTGCCGATATGGACGGACATATGAACCTCCCACCCTGCGTCGCCAGGTTCAGCGCGCCATCGAGCTGACCTGGCGTGATAACCGATTCAGTCATACGATTCGGCGCGCTGAAGATCACAGAGACCTTGGTCCCCGAGGCAGCCGGCCAAGGTCATCACCGGGCGAGGCGGGGCAGGCGGGACGACACAGGTCAGACAGGACGACACAGGTCAGACAGGACGGCACAGGTCAGGCGGGGGGCTCAGAACGGGCGGGGGCGGAATCTGCCCGGGCCGGGGCGAGCCCGCCGCGGACAGGGGTGGGTTGTCCGCGGCGGGCTCTCCGGTTGGGACTTACGCGGTCTGGTGGCCGAGCATGAACGACGCGCGGCCCTGCTCGTCGAGCTGAGCGTCGAGCTCGCGGTCCTCGACGATGGGAGCCGCGTCGCGCTCAACGAACACGCGGGCGCCATCGTCCTCGATCACGGCGTCATCCGGGTGCGGGCTCTCCAGCGACAGGGCCAGCGTGCCCGCCTCGCTGTCCTGCAGGGACATGCGCAGGCCCGTGTCAGCCGGGATACCCGGCTGAGAGGTCAGGGTGCGGATCGTCTCCGCGGCCCGATCGGTTAGCGTCAGCAAGTCAGCACCTCACTCAGTTAGGCGTTGGGCTAGAAGGTTGTTGACCCTGCCCGTCCTGCCCCGGCTCAAACCGGCTCGGCGGTTTCGGCGGCGAGGAAGTGCGGCGAGGAAGTCAGGCGCGGGGGTCCACGTGGACCTTGGGCCCGGGGCCTGAGCCGGGCGGCCGCCAGCCGGCCAGCACCTCGCCCACCTCGGCCAGGCCCACGGTCGCCGCGACCAGCGGGCGCGGGTCTACCGACCCGGCCGCGTACCGCTCGATCGCGGGCTCCAGGCCGGCCGAGGCGCCGAGGAGGCCCACGGCGGTGACGTCCCTGAGCACCAGCGCCCGGGTGTCGATGACGCTCGGCCAGGCCGGCCACGCCGATGTAAACGACCCGCCCGCCCGGCTCGACCAGGTCCAGCGCCAACGCCGGGACATCGGGCGAGG
Source organism: uncultured Actinomycetota bacterium (assembly GCA_963749145.1). Taxonomy (GTDB): domain Bacteria; phylum Actinomycetota; class Actinomycetes; order Streptosporangiales; family Streptosporangiaceae; genus JASHPR01. Next base: position 117,565 of record CAVVLN010000004.1, read on the forward strand.
TCGAGGCGTCGACGATCGCGTCGAAGCCCAGCCGGGGCAGGTCCGACGCCATCCACGCACCGTGCACGCCGAGCGTGCGGGCGAACTGCAGCGAGGGCTCGGACACGCCGACGACGTGCACCTCCGCGCCGTCGGCCAGCGCGAACAGCGCGACCAGCAGGCCGATGGTGCCGGGGCCGAGGACCAGGACCCGCTGGCCCGGCGCCAGCCCGGCGCCCCACAGGCAGCGCAGCGCGCTGCCGCCCGGCTCGACCAGCGCCCCCGCCACCTCGTCCACCGCGTCCGGCAGCGAGCGCAGCGCGGTGACCGGCACGGCCATCCGCTCGGCCAGCGCGCCGGGGAAGCCGCCGCGAATGCCGACCTCGTAGCGGCTCTCGCAGACGTGCGCCCGGCCACCCCGGCAGCGCTCGCACCGGCCGCAGCCCAGCATGGTGTCCCCGGTAACCCGCCGTCCCAGCCAGTCCTGGCCCACGCCGTCCCCGGCCGCGCGGACGGTTCCGCACCACTCGTGCCCGAGGCGCATCGGGTACCGGGCGTGGCCCTGGTGCAGGTAGGCCATCTCGCCGGTGAAGAACTCGACGTCGGTGCCGCAGACCCCGACCCGGTCGATGTCGACCACCACCTGCCCCGGGGACGGCTGCGGCTCCTCGACCTCGGCGACCTCGGACCGGCGCGGGCCGGTCACGACGAATGCCCTCATGCCCGGGGCTCTCTCGTCCCGGCGGCCCAGCGCGGTCTCGTCGCGGCGGCCCGGCGCGGTCTCGTCGCGGCGGCCCGGCGCGGTCTCGTCCCGGCGGCCCGGCGCCGTCTCGTCCCGGCGGCCCGGCACCGGTCACGAGTAATAAGTTGTGGGGACATTTCAAGATGCTACCGACGGGGCCGGAGGGCGGGCGAGCGCCGATGCCAGGGCAGCGCAGCGCACAGTGGTACGCGGGAAACGACCGGAATGCCTACATTCACCGCGCGTGGATGCGGCGCGGGCTGCCGGCCCACGCCTTCGACGGGCGGCCGCACATCGCGATCGCGAACCCCGCCTCCGACCTGGCCCCGTGCAACCTGCACCTGGACCAGGTCGCGGCGAGCGTCAAGCAGGGCATCTGGGAGGCGGGCGGGGTGCCGATGAACCTGCCGGTGGTGTCGCTCGGCGAGACGCTGGTCCGGCCCACCGCGATGCTGTGGCGGAACATGGCCGCGATGGCGACCGAGGAGATGCTGCGGGCCAACCCCGTCGACGGGGTGGTGCTGCTCGGGGGGTGCGACAAGACGATCCCGTCCCTGCTGATGGCCGCGGCCTCGGTCGACCTGCCCGCGGTCGTGGTCCCCGGCGGCCCAATGCTGACCGGGACCTTCCGCGGCACGGCGCTGGGCTGCGGTACGGACGTCTGGAAGCTCAGCGAGGAGGTCCGCGGCGGGAACCTGTCCGAGCGGGACTTCCTGGAGTCCGAGTCCTCGATGATCCGCAGCCAGGGGCACTGCAACACGATGGGCACGGCCTCGACCATGGCGTGCATGGCCGAGGCGCTCGGCACCACGATCCCGGGTATCGCCGGGACGCCCGCGCCGGACAGCCGGCTGCTCGAGACCGCGCACGCCAGCGGCCGGCTGGCGGTGGCCATGGTCGAGCAGGGGCTGCGGCCGAGCGTTCAGCTCAGCCGGGCCAGTTTCCGCAACGCGATCGTCGCCCTGGCGGCCATCGGCGGATCCACGAACGCGGTCGTGCACCTCCTGGCGATCGCCGGCCGGCTCGGCATCGACCTGTCGCTGGATGACTTCGACGCGGTCGGGGCGGGCGTGCCGCTGCTGGTGGACCTGCAGCCGGCCGGGCGGCACCTGATGGAGGACTTCCACCGGGCCGGCGGCCTGCTCGCCGTGCTGCGGGAGGTGCGCGACCTGCTCGACCCGGCCGCGCTCACGGTGACCAGCCGGCCGCTGGCCGAGTACCTGGCCGGCGCGCGGATCTGGGACGAGACCGTCATCCGGCCGCGCCGCGACCCGCTGCAGGCCGACGCGGGCATCGCCGTGCTGCGCGGGAACCTCGCCCCGGACGGCGCGGTGATCAAGCCGGCCGCCGCCTCCCCCGCGCTGCTGCGCCACCGCGGCCCGGCGGTCGTGTTCGACAGCATCGAGGACTTCCACCACCGCATCGACGATCCCGGCCTCGACGTGGACGCCGATTCGGTGCTGGTGCTGCGCGGCTGCGGGCCCAAGGGCTACCCGGGCATGCCCGAGGTGGCCAACCTGCCGCTGCCGCCCCGGCTGCTCGAGCGCGGGGTGCGGGACATGGTGCGCATCTGTGACGGCCGGATGAGCGGGACCGCCTACGGCACCGTGGTCCTGCACGTCGCGCCCGAGGCGGCCGCCGGGGGGCCGCTGGGCCTGATCCGGACCGGCGACATCATCGAGCTCGACGTCGCGGCGCGGCGCCTGGACGTGGCCGTGGACCCGGAGGACCTGCGGCGCCGGGAGCCGCCCGCCGCCGCCGTGGCCGGCTACGCCGCCCCGGCCCGCGGCTGGGAGCGCCTGTACGTGGACCACGTGCTGCAGGCTGACCGGGGCGCGGACCTCGACTTCCTGATCGGGGCCACCGGCCACGAGGTGTCCCGCGACTCGCACTGAGCACGGCCTTCCCTGACCCGCCGCCCCGCCCTCCTGACCCGCCGCCCCGCCCTCCTGACCCGCCCGCCCCGGCCTGTTCCGCCGCCGGACGCGGCCCGTTTCCCGGCCGGACCCCGGCTCAACCCTGACGTTGACGTTAAGGTCCGCTACGATCAGCATGGGCACCGGTCGGCGCCCGCGGGCCAGCGATCACAAGCAGGGAGAGTCAGCCATGCCGGCGGTCGGGCAAGAGCAGGCGGAATCGATGGCCGCGGGTTCCCGGGGAATCCACTACAAGTGGATCGCGCTGTCGAACACCACGCTCGGGATCCTGATGGTCACGATCAACCAGTCGATCCTGCTGATCTCGCTCCCGGCGATCTTCCGCGGCATCGACCTCAACCCGCTCGTGCCATCCAACACCTCGTACTTCCTGTGGATCTTCCTCGGGTTCATGCTGGTGACCGCGGTGCTGGTGGTCAGCCTCGGGCGCGTCGGCGACATCTACGGCCGGGTGCGCATGTACAACCTGGGCTTCGCCGTCTTCACCTTCTTCGCGATCTTGCTGTCGGTGACCTGGCTCACCGGGCCGGCCGGGGCCCTCTGGATCATCATCATGCGGATCGGCCAGGGCGTCGGCGGGGCGTTCCTGTTCGCGAACTCGACCGCGATCCTGACCGACGCCTTTCCCCAAGACGAGCGGGGCAAGGCGCTGGGGATCAACGGCATCGCCGCGGTGAGCGGCTCGTTCCTCGGGCTGATCCTGGGCGGCGTGCTCGCCCCGGTGGGGTGGCGGCTGGTGTTCCTGGTGTCGGTCCCGTTCGGCCTGTTCGGCACGATCTGGGCGTACCTCATGCTCCGCGACAACGGGGTCCGGATCGCGGCCAAGATCGACTGGCTGGGTAACACCCTGTTCGCGCTCGGGCTGATCTCGCTGCTCACCGGCATCGTGTACTCGCTGCTGCCCTACGGCGGCCATCCCACCGGATGGACCAATCCCTGGGTGCTGGCCGCGATCGCCGGCGGGGTCGTGCTGCTGGTGCTGTTCACCTGGGTGGAGACCAAGGTGCCGGAGCCGATGTTCCGCCTGAGCCTGTTCCGGGTCCGGGCGTTCACGGCCGGCAACGTCGCCGGGCTGCTCGGCGCCCTCGGCCGCGGCGGGCTGCAGCTCATGCTGATCATCTGGTTGCAGGGGATCTGGCTGCCGCTGCACGGCAGGAGCTTCGCCGAGACCCCGTTGTGGGCAGGCATCGCCATGATCCCGCTGACGATCGGGTTCCTGCTTACCGGGCCGTTGGCGGGCTGGCTGTCGGACCGTTGGGGGGCCCGGGTGCTGGCCACCGGCGGCCTGGTCATATCCATGATCACGTTCCTGCTGCTCGATCTGCTGCCGATCAACTTCAACTACGTCTGGTTCGCGGTGCTGATCTTCCTGTTCGCGGTCGGGATGGGACTGTTCTTCGCCCCGAACCAGGCCGCGGTCATGAACAGCCTTCCGCCCGACCAGCGGGGCGCCGGCGCCGGGATGCTGAACACGTTCCAGAACTCGGCCACCGTGCTGTCTATGGGCCTGTTCTTCACCATCGTGACCCTGGGGCTGGCCTCGCGTCTGCCGGCGCACCTGTACCGCGGGCTGGTCGGCGCCGGCGTTGACCCCTCCGCCGCTCACCTGGTCGCCAGCGAGCCGCCGATCGGCAGCCTGTTCTCGGCCTTCCTCGGCTTCAACCCGATCAAGCAGCTGCTCGGCCCGACCGGAGCGTTGCAGAAGCTGCCTGCCCACCAGGCCGCGTACATCACCAGCCGGTCGTTCTTCCCGAACCTGATCTCGGAGCCGTTCGCCGGCGGCCTGCACCTGGCCTTCACCTTCGCCGCGGGCGCGACGGCCATCGGGGTCGTGGCCTCCGCGCTGCGGGGCAAGCGCTACTTCTACGCCACCAAGCCGGTCCTCGACGAGCTGGCCAAAGGCGAGGCCGAGTCGGCCGCGCTGGTGGGCCTCGACGAGTCGGCCGCCGTGGCCGACCTGGACACCGCCGCTCCCGGCGGGCCCGCGCCCAACGGTAGGCTGGCCACGTCGGGTAGCCCCGGCGATGAGGAGCTTGACGCATCGCGTGGAGGCGGCTGAGCCGATGAACCCGACGCCCCGGACGACCACGGCCGAGCCGGCCGCCGCCCAGCCGGCCGTCGGCCATCGGCCGGAGGAGCAGGAGGAACTGCTCGGCATCGGCGCCGCGGCCGCCCGGGCCGGCGTTTCCGAGCGGGCCCTGCGCTACTACCAGCAGCTGGGCCTGATCGTCCCCCGTTGCACCACCCCGGGCGGGCTGCGCCGCTATTCGGCGGACAACCTGGCCCGGGTGGCGCGCATCCGCGAGTTGCAGACCCTGCTCGGCCTCAACCTGGACGAGATCGCGATCGTGCTGCGCAACGAGGACCGGCTGGCCGAGATCCGCCGGGCCTACCGGGACGAGCGCACCAGCGAGGAGGAACGGCTGCGGCTGACCCGCGAGTGCCTGACCCTGCTGGAGAGCCTGCGCGAGACCGTGGACGCCAAGCGGGCCGCCCTGGACAGCTTCCTGGCCGACCTGGAGGCCAGGATCGGGCGCGCCCGGGACCTGCTGGCCGGCCGCGACATCCGGCCGGGCTAAGGCGCCGGGGGCCGCGTCCAGGGCGATGAGCCGGTAGCACAGTTCCACCAGCACCAGCCCGATCGCCGCCTCGATCAGCGCGTCCACGACGCCGCGGATGGCCAGGGCGGCCAGGATGGACCACGGGCCGTGCGGCTGCGGGGCGAGCGACTCGATCTCACCCGCGAGGATCAGCGGCGCCGCCGCGAACAATGCCACCCACCAGAAGCGGGGCCAGACCAGGCGCGCGGACCGCCGCAGCGCGGCCAGGACCGCGCGGTCCTCGATCTCGATGACCGGGCCGACGATCGCGAACAGGGTCAGCACGACCAGGCCGGGGATCAGCAGCGCGAGCGCCCCGATGATGAACAGCAGCGCCACCAGCAGGTCGGCCCGGATCAGGCGGCTCCACGGCAGGGTCCGCACGGTCCGCAGGAACGAGGCGTCGCCGGCGCCGTGCTCGGCCTGGCTCAGGATCCGGCACAAGAACCCGGCCAGCAGCACCGTGCCCAGGACGTTCACCACCTCCGACGTCAGCGCGCCGGTGAGCCGCAGCGGGAGGTCGGTCCGGTCGATCAGGTCGGTGGCGACGATGTCCATCAGCACGGACAGCACCGACACCACCAGCGCGACGGCCAGGATCCGCCCCGGATCGCGCCGGGCCACCCGGGCCGCGACCACGATGATCTCGCGCACGGGCAGCGGGGGGCGGGAGCGCCTGCGCTCCCGCCGGCGTTCCCGCTTCTGGTCGCGAGCCGTCACGCCACGTCACGCTACGCGATCTCGACCGGCCGGGCCCGGCCGGGTTCAGGCGGCGGCCGCGGCCTCGACCACCGCCCCGGCCGCGAGCAGGCGCTCCTCGGTCCCCGGCGCCGAGACGAGCTGGAGGCTGGCCGGCCGCGGGCCACGGGCCGGGACCGGCACGGCCAGGGCCGGGAGGCCGGCCAGGTTGACCGGCAGCGTGGTGCGGGCCTCCAGCAGGTCGGTGGCGCGTTCCAGCGTCGGCGGGAGGATCAGCAGGGTCGGCGAGACCAGCAGGTCGTAGCGCTCGAACAGCGCCGCCGCCCGGGCGCGCCACCAGGCCCGGCCCTCGGTCGCGGCGGTGAGGTCCGCCGGGCTGAGCCGGCGGCCCGCGTCCAGCCGCTGGGCCACGTCCGGCGAGATCTGCGCGGCGTGCCGCTCGAGCAGGTCCCGGTTGGACTGGTAGGCCTCGGCGACCAGGATCGGCAGCGTCCACCGGGTGGCGGTGAGCCAGTCGGCCGGATCCACGTCGCTGACCGTCCAGGATGTCGCGCCCAGGGCGGCGGTCACGGCGTCGTCGACCTCGGGCGCCGCGGGGATCCGCAGCCGCCCGACCCGGGGCGCACCCGGCTCGCCGGCGGCGAAGCCCGGCTCCAGCAGCCGCATGGCCTCGACCAGGCCGGCCACGTCGGCGGCCATCGGGCCCACGGTGTCCATGCTGGGCGCCAGCGGCCGGACCCCGGTGACCGGGATCCGGCCCCAGGTGGTCTTCAGCCCGCACACGCCGCAGCACGCCGCCGGAATCCGGATCGATCCGCCGGTGTCGGTCCCGTAGGCCACCTCGGCCTCGCCGGTGGCCACCGCCACCGCCGACCCGCTGGATGACCCTCCCGGCGCGAGCGAGGGATCCAGCGGGTTGACCGGCGTCCCGAACCAGGGGTTGATCCCGGTGACCCCGAGCGCCAGCTCATGCAGGTTCGTCCGGCCCACGACCTGCGCCCCGGCCGCGCGCAGCCCGGCCAGGCAGGCCGCGTCGTCGGCGGCCGGGACGGCGGTCTGCGCCACCACCCGCGACCCGGCCGTGGTCGGCACCCCGGCCATGTCGATCAGGTCCTTCACCGCCACCCGCGGGCCGGGTCCGGCCGCGGCAAACGACGTGATGAACGTAGCGGACACGGAGCCTCCTCGATGATCCGGTTGCGGCGAGGTTAGCGTGAGAACCGGCGGACGGCGCAGGAGGGACGGGCCGATGGCACCGGCGGCGGGGCGGCGGGCCCGTCGAGATCAGCGCGACCGCCTGGGTCGCGACCGGGCTAGCCGGACCGCCCCGGCCTGCTCAGGAGTTCAGGTAGCGCACCACCGCCAGCACGCGGCGGTGGTGATTCTCGTCGTCGGGCGGGAGGTCGAGCTTCATGAAGATGTTGGCCACCCGCTTCTCGACGGCGCCCATCGAGACCACCAGCGAGTCAGCGATCGCGGAGTTCGACCGTCCCTCGGCCATCAGCGCCAGCACCTCCCGCTCCCGGGCCGTCAGCCGGCCGAGCGGGTCGGTCTGGCGGCTGCGGGCGAGCAGCTGGCGGACGACCTCCGGGTCGAGCGCAGTACCGCCCGCGGCGACCCGCCGCACCGCCTCGATGAACTCGGCGACGTCGGCGACGCGATCCTTGAGCAGGTAGCCGATCCCCCGGGTCTCCCCGGCCAGCAGCTCGGTCGCGTAGCGCTCCTCGACGAACTGGGACAGCACCAGCAGGGCCACCTCGGGCCAGCACCGCCGGATCTCGATCGCCGCCCGCAGCCCCTCGTCCCGGTGGCCGGGCGGCATGCGCACGTCGATGACCGCGAGGTCGGGCCGGTGGGCGCCGATCGCGCTCAGCAGCGCGTCGGCGTCACCGACCCCCGCGACCACCTCGATGTCGTCCTCGGCCAGCAGCCGGGTGATGCCCTCGCGCAGCAGCACGCTGTCGTCGGCGATCACGGCTCGCACGGGATCACCGCCTCGACATGTGTCGGGCCGCCCGGCGGGCTGGTGACCGTGAACGTCCCGTCGATGGCCGCCACCCGGGCCGCCAGGCCGGCCAGGCCGCCGCCGGCCTCGATCCGGGCCCCGCCGGGCCCGTCGTCCTCCACCAGCACGCGCAGCAGCCCGCCGCCCTCGTTGATGATCACCGCGGCCTTGGTCGCGCCGGAGTGCTTGGTCACGTTCGTGATCGCCTCGGCCACCACGAAGTAGGCGACCGCCTCCCGGGCCTGGTCCGGCCGCCGGCCCAGCGCCACCTCGACGTGGACCGGGACCGGGCAGCTGGCGATGAGCGCGGACAGCGCCGCGTCCAGGCCGCGCTCGTCGAGCACGGACGGGTGGATGCCGCGCACCAGGCTGCGCAGGTCCTCGATCGCGGTCTTCGCCTCCTCGTGGGCCCGGTCGATGAGCGATTTCGCCGAGCCCGGGTCGCGCTCGAACCGGGCCTTGGCCAGGCCAAGCTCCAGGGCGAGCGACACCAGCTTGGGCTGGAGCCCGTCGTGCAGGTCCCGCTCGATGCGGCGACGCTCAGACTCGGCCGACGCTACCGCGAGCGTCCGGGCCTCGCCGAGCCGGCGCACCTCGGCGGAGAGCTGGCCGCTGCGGCTCGGCCCGAGCAGCCACCGGGCCAGGCTCACGTCGATGGCCGCGCCCAGCCGGGCCACCAGCGGCCAGCAGAACAAGCAGGCGATCCCGAGCAGCAGCCTGGCGTGCGACCCCCCGCCGCTGAACCCGTGCACCATCCCGGCCACGACCAGGCTCGTGGCCGCCAGCGAGGCGAACGTGACCGGGAGCCGGGCGAGCTGGTAGGCCACCAGCCGGCGCACCGCGGGCGACTGCGACCAGGCCTTCTGGCGCTCCCGGAACGACAGGTCCCCTCCGCTGTCGGGCAGCGGCGCGGGCTCGATGGCCGCGCCGCCGAAGCGCTGCACCCGGCGGCGGTCCAGGCCCGCCATCCGGGCCGCCAGCCGCAGCGTGAACGACAGGACCAGCATCCCCAGCCCGACGATCCAGGAGACCGCGGCCGACACCACGAGCGCGCCGATCAGCACGGCGAAGAACAGCGCGCCGGTCACCAGCGAGATCATCAGGTTGACGACGGCCCGCCAGGTGCGCGGCAAGACCGGGCCGAGCAGGATCGCCCGGGCGACCGCCGACATCCGGACCGGCTCGTCGCGATAGCCCGCCATGCGCTGGTCCAGGGCACGCGGGGGGGCGGCCTGCGGCGGCGGCTGCTCTCCCACGTCAGCCACGATACGCAAGCCGCCCTACCGCAGCGGGAGGATGAGCCTCCGCCGGATAGGGGGGCAGGCCCCACCCCCGTTCGGCTACTTCGCCTACCCGGCCGACCTGCTGGCCTGGGCCGCCCTCGGCCGCGGCGGCGCCGGGCCCCGAGATAGCGTGCGGTCATGGCGATCGAGACGCGCCCGCTGGGGCGGACCGGAACGGACGTGACCATCCTCGGGTACGGGGCCATGGAACTGCGCGGCCAGCCGCACGGCCCGGCGATCGAGGACGAGGAGGCGGGCCGGCTGCTCGGCGCGGTGCTCGACGGGGGCATCAGCCTGATCGATACTTCGATCGACTACGGCCGGAGCGAGGAACTCATCGGGCGCTACCTCGGCCACCGCCGCGACGAGTACTTCCTGGCCTCCAAGTGCGGCTGCCTGCTGGAGACGCCGGCCGGGGTCAGGCCGCCGTTCCCGCACGACTACAGCCCGGGCAACGTCCGCGCCGGGGTGGACCAGAGCCTGCGCCGCCTCGGCACCGACCGGCTGGACCTGGTGCAGGTGCACATGTCGCCCAGCCGGGACGAGATGGCGGCGAACGACACGGTCGGGACGCTGCAGGCGCTGCGGGACGAGGGCAAGGTCCGCTTCATCGGGATGTCGGGGATCCTGCCGAACCTGCCCGACCACATCGCGATGGGCGTCTTCGACGTCTTCCAGATCCCGTACTCGGCGGTCCAGCGCGAGCACGAGGACCTCATCACCGCCGCGGCCGCGGCCGGCGCCGGCACGCTGATCCGCGGCGGCGCGGCCCGCGGCGCCCCGGCGCCGGACAAGAACTGGCGGCGGGGGCCGCTCGGGCTGGCCGAAGGCGAGGGGCAGCGCCGCTGGGAGTCGTCCGGCGTGGCCGACCTGCTCGACGAGATGGACCCGGTGGAGTTCGTGCTCCGCTTCACGCTCAGCCACCCGGCCCTGTCCAGCACGATCGTCGGCACGTCCCGCCCGGCACACCTGCGCGCCAACCTGGCCGTCGCCGAGCGGGGCCCGCTGCCGGCCGACCTCTACGCCGAGGCCAAGCACCGCCTGGACCTCGCCCAGGTCACCTGACGCGCCCGGCCGGGGGGGCCGAGATTGGCGCGGCGGGGGCGAAATGAGCGCGGCGGGGGGCCAGATGAGCACAGCGGGGGCGAGATGAGCGCGGCGGGAGCCAGATGAGCACAGCGGGGGCGACATGAGCGCGGCGGGGGCGAGATGAGTACCACGGAGGCCGGCGAGATCCGGGCCCAGGCCCTGGAGGTGGCGGCGGGCTGGTCCGGCCCGGACGCGCCGCCGTCGTGGCGGCTGACGGCCGCCCTGTTCCAGGCCATCGCCGACCACGGCCGGCTACGGCAGCGCCTGGCTGCGCTGCCGCCGGGCCGGCTGCCCGCGCTGCTGGCCAGCGCGGCCATCACGTTCCTGGTGCGCCGGGACCGGCCGCGGCCGCTGTCCGGCTACTTCCCGGAGCCGGGCGGCGCGCAGCCCCCCTTCGACGACGCCTTCTTCCCGGCCGCCCGCGACTTCATCACCGGCCGGCTGGACGACATCGCTGCCGTCTGCGCGGGCCGCCGGTACCAGATGAACGAGGTGGCCCGGTGCACCCAGGTGGCCCTGGGCATCGCCGCGGTCACCGGGCCGGGCCGCGACCCGGTCACGCTGATCGATCTCGGCACCGGGGCCGGGCTCGGCCTGAACCTGGACCGCTACCGCTACCGGGTCGCCGGCGCGAGCTACGGGCCGCCCGGCGCTCGCGTCGCCCTGGACTGCGAGGTGCGCGGTACCCGACGGCCGCCGCCCGCCCGCCTCCCGCCCATCGCGGCGCGGGCCGGCATCGAGGTGCACCCCGTCGACCTGCGGGATCCGGCGGCCCGCGGCTGGCTGGAGGCGTGCGCGCCGCCGGAGGCGTCCGCGCTGACCCGCCTGGCCGCGGCGATCGAGGTGGCCCGGCGGCACCCGGGCCCGGTCATCGCCGGGGACGCCGTGGACGCGCTGCCCGGCCTGCTCGGCGACCTGCCGCGGCCGGGCCCGGTGATCGTGGTCGACGCCTACCTGGCCGTCTTCCTGGATCCCGGGCGCCGCGCCCGGCTGGCCGGGATCCTGGCCGACGCCGGCCAGGCCGGCCCGGTGACCTGGCTGTCCCTCGATCCCCTGGTCCCGCTCGGCCCGGCCGGGCGTGACAGCGTCCAGGGCCTGCCCGTGCCCGCGGCCATCGCCGGCGACTACGCCCGGGACGGCGTGTTCGCCGTGCTCGGCGCCCGCACGTTCCACCGCGGCACCGACCGCGGCCGCCTGCTCGCCCGCGCCCACCCGTCCGGGCGGTGGATCGAATGGCTCGGCCGCCCTCCGGGCCAGGTCCGGTTGGCCAGGACCAGGTTGTGACGGCCCAGGTTCAGCACCGGCCGCCCCTTGTTCGGCAGCCGGCGGCGCCCGGTCCGGTCAAGCCCGATGTAGTTGTTGACCACCCGGTTGTGGCTGGTGAGCGCAACCAGGGTCACGCCGTTCCCCCGGTTGCCGCTGATCAGGTTGGACGGCGGCTTGGTGCCGAAGGTGCCGATCGAGTTCCGGTAGGCGGTGCCCGCCACCAGGACGCCGCCGCGGGAGTTGCCCAGCGCGGTCAGGCCGAGGATCCCCGGCCCGATGTAGCTGTCGATCACCCGGTTGTCGTGCGCCCGCCCGGTGATCGCCAGCCCGTAGCCGCGGTTGCCCGAGAAGGTGTTCTGCGGGATCACCGAGCGCCGTGTGCCGCCCACCACGTTGCCGTGGGCCGAGTCGTGGATCAGGACCCCGTCGCCGCCGTTGGGCAGCAGCGCCGTGCCGTCGGTGTCGAGGCCGACGATGTCGGGGTCGATGGTCACGCCGGTGGCCCGGCCGGCCAGTTCGATGCCGTTGCGCCGGTTCCCCGAGAACACGTTGGTCCGGGCCAGGTTGTCCCCGCCGGTCGACGTGATCAGCAGGCCGTCGTGGCCGTTGGGCGCGGCGCCCTTGAAGGCCAGCAGCCCGCCGAAGGTGTTGAACGTGGTGAACCCGCGCGCCCGGCCCGCCACCTTGATGCCGTTGCGGCCGTTGCCCGCGGACACGTTGCCCAGCGGGATCACCCCGCCGACCTGAGTGTTCGCCGAGGACCCGTCGACCAGGATGCCGTCGAGCCGGTTGCTGACCGTCGTCGTGTTGTTGGCTCCGATGCCGAAGAAGTTTCCCTGCACCACGGTGTTATTCGCGCTCGTGATGCGCAACCCGTTCCCGCGGTTGCCGGCCACGACGTTGTAGTAGACAAACGGGTTGTTGACGAACTTGCACCCGGTCAGCTCGTTGGCGCTGGCATGGCTGATCCAGACGCCATTGCCGAGATTGCCGATCGGCGCGTCACCGTCGGCGGTAGTTCCGACGAAATTGCCGTTCAGCACGTTGTTGCGGGAACCCGCGTCGATCAGGACGCCGTTGCCGTTGTTGCCCGATATCAGGTTGCCGAGCGGCGGGACCACGAACACCGGGGTGACCGTGCCCTTGCTGCCGGTCGGGTTGTTGGCCTGGCCGGTGGCGTGGTCGACGAAGGCGGTGCCGCCGATCTCGTTGCCGCTCGCCCCCCGGGTGAGCAGTATCCCGTTGCCACCGTTGGCAGCCCGCCGCAGGCCCCTGGCGTTGGTCCCGATGCGGTTGGACACCAGGGTGTCGCCGGAGGAGCCGGCCAGCGTGATGCCGTTCCCCCGATTGCCGGAGATCACGTTCGCGACGACGCCCGATGCCCGGGTCTTGTTGAGCCCGATCAGGTCGCCCGTGGAGGCCGCCGAGGCATACACCCCCGCACCGCGGTTGCCGGCCGGCCGCCCGGCCAGGTCCAGCCCGATGTAGTCGCCGTTGAGGGTGATGGACCGGGCGGCCAGGGTCACCCCGGCGCCGTCAGCGTTGTCCACGGCCAGGCCGAGCAGTTGCGAGCCCGCCGAGCCGGGCGCGAACCGCAGCCCGGCCCGGCCGCGGCAGTTGACCTCCACCACCGGCGGGCCGCCGCGGACGTGCCGGGGGGCCGACGTGCCGTCGATGATCACGGCGGCGGAGATCGCGGGCAGCGCGCTGGCCAGGCTGATGACCCCGCGGACCGAGAACCTGATGATCGTCGGCCTTCCCCGCGACGCCGCGTTGGCGACGATGATGGCCGTGCGCAGGGTGCCGCGCCCGGAACTGGCCAGGCTGGTCACCGTGACCGTCCTGACCGCCGCGGTGACGGCCGCCGTCCGGTGCGCCCGGGCCTGGGCGCTGCCGGAGGGGATGGCGGCTATCGCGGCGCACGCGGCAATGCAGGCGGCTCCGCCGAGGCGAACGGTAAGAGAATTCATTTGGGCCGTCCCTAACGCGCGTGAATTGACTGGGGAAATGTCAGACGTCAAGGAGTATGGGCCGCCTGGCATAACAATTCAACTAAGGGCGTCAAAACACGCCGGCCGCGTTCCGTACTATCACGAGATGATTTGCTTGGCGTGGATAAACTTGAATGCACCGGGAAAGGAGTAAAGGCGGTTTTCTCCAGCGGGCCGCCTCACCCGGCGCTCCAGGCCTCCCGCACCGCCTGCTGCTGCTTCAGGACCTCGGCGCGATCGAGCCGCAGCGCCTCGATCACCGGGGCGTCGCTCCGGCCTACCCGGTCAGGTCGGCGGACAACGTGCTTAGGCTGCTTGGCATGCTGCGGGAGCAGGGCGAGCTGCGGGTCGCCGAGGCCGCGACCGCGCTGGGCGTCGCTCCCTCCACCGCCCACCGGCTGCTGGCTACGCTGCGCCAGCACGAGTTCGCCGTGCGGGACCGCCATCACGTGTACCGGCAGGGCCCTGGTCGCGATCCAGGCCGGCCCGCCGCGGCCGGACCTGCGCCCGGTCGTCCACCGCCTGCTGCGCGACCTGGTGCAGCGGTGCCAGGAGACCGCCCACTTCATGGTCCTGGAGGGCAACGGCGTCCGCTTCATCGACGGCGTGGAGGGCAGCCGGTCGCTGCGCTGCGGGACGAGGATCGGCCTGCTGATGCCCGCGCACGTGACGTCGGGCGGCAAGGCGCTGCTGGCCGAGCTGCCCGGGGAGGAACTGCGGCGGCTGTACCCGCACGGGCTGCCGCGGGGGGACCGGGCGGCGATCTCCAGCATGCCGGCGCTGCTGCGCGAGCTGGCCGCGGTGCGGCGCCGCGGGTACGCGACCAACCACGAGGAGAGCGAGCCCGGGATCACCGCCGTCGGCCGGTGCGCGCCCGACCGGGACGGCCGTGCCTTCGGGGCCGTGGTCATCGCGGTGCCCTCCCTGCGGGGCAAGGCCGGCCACCTGGAAGATCTCGCGGGCCACCTGCAGGTCTTCGCGGCGGCGGTCGCCCGGGCGCTGTAGCCAGACGACGGCGACGACAAGGAGGCCGATGACCAGCGCCGAGGCACGCCAGGCGGTCGCCGCGATCGCCGAGCGGGAGCTCACCGCGGCGGGGACCCGCGTCCGGGTGCTCGCCGCCGGCGCGGGCGACCCGCTGCTGTACCTGCACGACAGCTGCGACCTGGGCCGGTGGACCCCGTGCTGTCCGGGCTGGCCGAGCATTTCACGGTCTGGCGGCCCGATCACCCGGGGTTCAGCGCCAGCGCGGACGCCGACGGCATCGACAGCGTTCACGAGCTGGCCTTCTTCTACCTGGACCTGCTGGACGAGGCCGGCCTGGACCGGGTCATCGTGGTCGGCGCCGGCCTGGGCGGCTGGCTGGCCGCTGATCTCGCCACGATCGAGCCCCGGCGGGTGAGCAGGCTGGTCCTGGCCGGCGCCCGCGGCCTGCGGACCGGCGACCGGGTCCCGGACATCTTCCTGCTCAGCCCGGCCGAGCTGGCCGAGCTGAGCTACTGCGGCGGCGAGGCCCGGGCGGCCGCCCGGCGGCAGGCCGAGCTGCTCGCCGACGACGCGGACCGGTTCGAGCGGTACCTGCGCAACCGCAGCGCCACCGCGCACCTGGGCTGGAACCCCTACCTGCACGAGACCCGGATCAGCCGGATCGGCTCGATGACGATCGGAGTGCGCTGATGGAGCCGGGCGGCTGAACCCCGGCCGCCCGGTCACTTGCCACCCCGCCGGTAAAGTGATATCAGTTTTAGTGACCTGAGTGCGACCAGCAGGAGGCGGCGATGGATTCGTTTACGGGCAAGCTCGCGGTGGTGACCGGCGGCGGCTCCGGCATGGGACGCGAGCTGGTCCGCCAGCTCGCGGCGCAGGGATGCTCGGTCGCGGCCTGCGACGTGAACGCCGATGCCGTCGGCCAGGTCGCGGCGGCGGCCCAGGCGGACGCCCCGGCCGGGGTGCGGGTCACGGCTCACGCCTGCGACGTCGGCGACGAGGCGCAGGTGCTGCGGTTCCGCGATGAGCTGCTCGAGCAGCACGCGAGCGATCACGTCGACCTGGTGTTCAGCAACGCGGGCACCGGCGGCGGCGGCAGCTTCGTCACCGACAGCCGCGAGGAGTGGGAGCGCACGTTCGCCACGGACTGGTTCGGCGTCTACTACTGCGCCCGCGCGTTCCTGCCGCTGCTGATCGCGAGCGGCGACGGCGTGCTGGTCAACACCAGCAGCGTCAACGGGTTCTGGGCGACATTGGGCCCGGGCATGCCGAACCACGCCTACAGCACGGCCAAGTTCGCCGTGAAGGGCTTCTCCGAGGGCCTCATCGAGGACCTGCGCACCAACGCGCCCCAGGTCCGGGTCGCCGTCGTGATGCCCGGGCACGTGGGGACCGACATCGTGGCCAACAGCATGCGCGCCCGGGGCCTGCCGGCGCCAGAGCACATGACCGACGCGCAGGTGGAGGAGCTGATCCCGCGCGACGCGCAGGACAAGCTGATCGCCGCCGGCCTGCTGGCGAAGGACGCGTCAGCCGACGACCTGCGGCGGCTGCTGGCCCAGATGGCCGCGGACTTCCGGGACAAGGCGCCGCTGTCCGCGGCCGGCGCCGCGACCATCATCCTGGACGGGGTCCGGTCCGGGGCCTGGCGGATCCTGGTCGGCCAGGACGCCAAGAAGCTGGACCAGGTGGTGCGCGCGCGGCCCGAATCCGCTTACGACTACCAGGCCCTGGGCCAGGTGTTCCAGGAGATGGCCGCGGCCACCGGAGCGAGCGCCGGCTGAACCGGCACCCGGTCAGCCGGTGTGCCGGGCCGACTCAGGTGCCGACGGCGCGGGGTCGCTCTCCTGCCGCGCCGGTTGCCCCGATGCCGCGCCGGTCGCTCTGACCAGCGCGTCGCGGGAGGACGAGGAGCGTTATGCGTCAGAGAGGACGGACGTTCTCCGCCTGCGGTCCCTTTTGCCCCTGGGTCGTTTCGAATTCGACCTTCTGGTTCTCATCCAGCGTCCGGTAGCCGGAACTCGCGATCGCGGAGAAGTGGACGAACACGTCCGCCGTCCCGTCATCGGGGGCGATGAAACCGAAGCCCTTGTCGGCGTTGAACCACTTCACTGTTCCTGTTGCCATCAGTTCTAATCCTTTATCCGCGATGCCACGACGCGACCTCGCCGCGCCGACCGCGAGCTTACCGGGTCCTGGCTCAGGAACCGAAATCCCGCCCCCCGTCACGGTCTTCCGGAGCACGGGCCCAACACCGCCCGCGCCCGTGCCCTGCTCCGTCACCCGCCCAGACTCCGGTCCTGGCTCGCGCGCCGGCTCGGCCGAGCCGGCGCCGGTCAGGCGAGCCGGCGCCGGTCAGCCGATGCCGTGACGGTGCGCATAGCCGATGGCGGCGGCCCGGTCCCGCGACCCGGTCTTGGCGAAGATCCGGCTGATGTGGGTTTTGATCGTGTGGTTGCTCAGGAACAGCTGCGCGGCGATCTCCGGGTTGGTCAGCCCGCGGGCGATCAGGCGGAGGATCTCCAGCTCGCGCTGGGTCAGGCCGTCGGGAGGCGGCACCGCCGGGGCGGCCTCGGGTTTCGGCGGCGCGGCCGTGGCGGCGAGCAGCGTGGCGTGCACGCGGGGATCGAACACGGTCAGCCCGCCCGCCGCCGCGTGCAGCGCCTGGGCGATGTCGGCGTAGTCGGCGTCCTTGGTCAGGTAGCTGCGCGCGCCCGCCCGTAGCGCGTCGAGCACCGAATCGTCGTCGGCGTAGGTGGTGAGTACGACGATGGCGACGCCGGGATGCTCCTCGGTCAGGCGGCGGATGGCGCCGATGCCGTCCAGGACCGGCATGTGCAGGTCGAGCAGGATCGCGTCGGGCTTCTTCTCAGCCACGAGCGCCAGCGCCTGCTCCCCGTCAGCGGCGGCGCCGACCACGTCGATGCCGGGCAGCCCGTCGAGCAGCAGGACCAGGCCCTGGCGCACGCTGGCCTGGTCATCGGCGATGACGATGCGCAGCGGCGCCTCGGCCGGCGGGGTGGTCATGAAGCCATGGTCTCAGGCTGGCGGCGCGGTAGTTCGGCGGTCACGATCCACTGGCCGTCGCGGCGCCCCGCCTCGAGGGTTCCGTTCAGCAGCCGGAGCCGTTCGTGCATGCCGGTCAGCCCGTAGCCGCCGTTGACGGTGCTCACGTCCGCCGGCTGGCGGGTGTCCGCGTCCAGGGGCAGGTCGTTGCGGACGGTGAGCCGGACATCGGCGTCGCCGTAGTCGAGGCGGACCGCCACGGGCTCCCCCGCGGCGTGCTTGGCCGCGTTGACCAGGGCCTCCTGGGCGATGCGTAGCAGCGCGAGCGTGGCGTCCGGGGGCAATGCGGCGGGAACGCCGCCGGTGTCGTAGGTGACGGGGACGTGATACCGCTGCGCGTGGGTGTCGGTGACCAGGGCGAGTTCCTCATCGAGCGGCAGAGTGTCGGTGCGCAGGGCCTGAACCGCGCGGCGGGTCTCCACCAGGCCCTCGGCGGCCATCTGCTGGGCCGCGGCCAGCAGCTCATCCGCCTGGTCGGCGTCCTTGCGCAGCACCGACCGCGCCGCCTGGATCTGGATCCCGAGCGCGCCCAGCGAGTGGGCGAGCACGTCGTGGATCTCGCGGGCGATCCGGGCGCGCTCGTCGAGGAGGTCGGCCCGGCGCTGCTCGGCCTGCAGTTGCTCGCGCTGGGCCAGCAGCACCGCCGCCTGCTCGGCCTGGATCCGGTACCCGCCCCAGTTGCGCCCGATCACCAGGCCGGCGAGCACGATCGCCGGGAGCCCGAGCAGCGTGCCGTAGCTCTGGCCGAAAACCAGCCCGCTGACCTCGATCGCGAGTATGCCTGCCGCGGTCACGGCCACCGCTGCCGCGAGGTCGCTGTTAATGCCCGCGGCCATCGCCGCCACGAACGCGAAGACCACCATGGCCGAACCGCCGCCGCCGGCGCCGGCCGCCAACCCCGAGGCGACGGCGATCACCCCGCGGGCCACGGGCAGCGCCCAGGCGGGATATCGCGCCGCGGCGGCGGGGGACGCCTCCAGCACGGTCCAGGCCAGCAGGGCCAGGCCAATCACGGCGTAGCACGCGATCTGAACCGGCATGGCGGACGGCGCGCTCGGCGGAGCGATGAGGAACGCCAGCAGGCCGAGCCACACGAAGCCGAGGGCGCGGGCCAGCGCGTTGACCGTGCGCAGCATGCCTCCAGTATCGGCTGGGGCGCGGCAGCGGCACGTCAGCCACCGGGCTGAAGCCCGGGCTGACCCGCCGGGGCCCGGCCTGGTACCGCCTGGGACCAGGCCGCGCCCGTCATTCTCATGCCCGGGACCACCCCGTGCTCCGACGCGCTCACCAGCGCACTTGGCGAATATGGAGTCGCTAACGAAACCTACTCGAAGGAGCGCGAGATGCTTTCCGAACTGACCGAAGCAATGATCGTCAACGGGGTGGTGCTCGCCACCATGCTGGCCACCGACCTCGGGCCCGCGCGCAAGATCAGCAAGATACGGCTGCTGCGTCCCGTGATCGCCGCCGCGGTGATCATCCCGTTCTTTGTCGACCGGCCGGCCACCCACGGGATGGCCCTGGCGGTGGAGATCGCGGGTGTCGCCGCCGGCCTGCTGTGCGGGCTGGCCGCCAGCGCCCTGATGGGCGTCTACCGGAGCCCGGCGACCGGCAAGCCGGTCAGCCGGGCCGGGCTGCCGTACGCGATCTTCTGGACCGCTGTCATCGGAGCCCGCGCGGCCTTCTCCTACGGCTCCGTGCACTGGTTCACCGCCCCGCTGGTGAGCTGGGGCATCGCGCACCAGGTCAGCGTCGCGGCCCTCGCCGACGGGCTGATCTTCATGGCCATCGCCATGATCCTGGTGCGCACGGCCGGGCTCTGGGCCCGGGCCTCCCGGCTGCCGGCCCCGGCCGCCCCGCGCGCGACCGCGCTCGAGAACGCCTAGACCGTCCCCCGTCCGCAGGCGGCCGGCCGCGCGCAGCGGCCGGCCGCCTGCGTGCGGCCGGGTTGAGCCGCGCGGCGGGCGGGAAGAATCCGGCCCTGAGTCAGTCCACGTCAGCGAGGGGATACGAGGTTCCGGATGGACCGGCAGGCGGTGATCATCGCCAAGGTCGAGCACGCCCGCGAGGTCGAGCGGATGCTGCAGTGGCTCGGCTGGTCGGTCGCGGTCCTCGGGCTGGCGGGCGTGGCGGTGTTCACGGTCCTGTGGGCGGTCGGCGACCTCAGCGTCGAGCAGGGCGTGAGCCTGATCCTGGGCACCTGCCTGGCCACCATCCTGGCCGGCGCCACCGCGTACGGATCCGGGGTCAACGTGGGGCTGGGCGCCGAGCGCCTGGATCTCGCCGCGCGCGGCGCCTTCCCGCCCCGGGCCGGGGGCCCGGGGCGGAGCTGACCCGCGGGCTCACCCGCCCTCGGGGCGGACCCAGACGTCCCGCTCGTGCATGAGCTCGACCTGCCGGGCGATGACCTCGCGGCGGTACTCGGCGTGCCTGTACGGGGCCCGGTCCAGGTAGAGGTTCTTCGGGTACACGGGCTGCTCGTAGATGAGCTGGTACTGCTCGGTGGTCAGGTCCTTGATCCAGTTGTCCCACTGCGCGTTGGCGCGGAACCGGCGCAGCGCCTCGATGTCGACGGTGCCGGCCACCCAGGACGATCCGCCGCTGTAGTCGTGCCGCCCGACGATCTGCCCGCGGTAGTCGATCACCGCCGACCCGCCGCCGAAGGTGTCGATCGGCACGTCGGAGTCGGAGTGCAGGTAGTACGTGCCGACGTTGCAGGCGATCAGGTACATGTTGTTGTCGAGGGCGCGCGCCCGGTTCTGGATCTCGAACAGGCCGTTGCCCACGTGCGGGTGCGGGTACGGGCCCCGGTAGACCACCTCGGCGCCGTTCATGGCCAGGCCGCGGGCGTTCTCCGGGTAGGAGCCCTCGTTGGCCATCAGGAAGCCGAGCCGGCCGATCTCGGTGTCGGCCACCGGGTAGAACGCGTCGAGGCTGCGGCCGTACAGCTCGATCCACTTGTCCCAGACATTGTGCGGGGTCACCGAGTGCTCGACCGGCAGCAGCGGGGCCACCTTGTGATGGCGCAGGATCACGTCGCCCTCGGGCGACAGGATGAAGCCGACGTTGAAGAAGCGGCCGGGGAACTCGGGATGGCGGGCCTTGGCCTGGGCCATCACGAAGGCGCTCCACTGCCGGGCCAGCCCGCCCAGGTAATCCGTCTCCGGGCCGGGGATGTCGATCGCGCACTCCCGGGCGAACTCCTCGTGATCGAGATCGAGGACCTCGTCGTTGAAGCCCTGCAGCGCGCCCTCGGGCACCGCGATCAGCCGCACCGGCAGGTCCAGGCTGGACAGCCACGACGCGGCCTTGATCAGGTGCGAGAGATGCTCGAGGTTGGTCGCGATCTCCTCCCGGTGGCGGATGCCACGCATGGTGGGAACCAGGCCCAGGGCCTGATAAGGCTCGATCATGGATAGTCCCTTCGATGCCGCGGAGCCTGCCGCCGGCCCGGCGCTCGACCCGGGCTGTCCCTTGTCTACCCCGGGACTACCCGTTCTGTCTTGATCTCGGCGGCCCGCGCCCGGCCTCCTCGCCGCCGTGCCACGTATCGTTATCTACCTACTACATAAGGTCATAGGGGGGGCGTTGGCTGATCTTGAGGCGGTGCTGCTCGAGGACGTCGGCGGGATGCTGGACCGGTGGCGCCGGGAGTTCGCCGGCCAGCCCGACGCCGAGCGTGCGCGGCTGCTGCTGCTCGCGCTGGAGCGGGAGCAGATCGTGGCGGTCGCCTACCGGGAGGAGGCGGTCGCCGGGCGGGTGGCCGCGCTGGAGGTCGGCACCGCCGTGCGCGCGCTGATCCGCCAGACGCTGATGTGGATCTGGAAGGACGAGCAGCTGCACTTCGAGTTCATGCGCGGGCTGCTGCTGGAGTCGGGCGGGCTGGCCTCGGCGCTGGTGGTCTACGGCCGCGCGGTCCAGGGGACGCTGTCGGGGTGGACGTCGGCGACCGCCACCGGGCTGGAGGCCAGCTCGGCCCCGCTGCGCACCGGGGCGGCCGGGGCGCTGATCGCGGTGGCCGGCGCGATGCACCGGATGCCCCCGGCGCTGGCCCGTGAGCTGCGGTACCAGACGTTCCGCCGGTACTGCGCGCTGAACGTGGCGCTGGAGGCCAGCGCCGAGTTCGCCTACCGGCGGCTGGTCCAGGTGGCCAGGTCGGCGGAGGAGCGGCTGGCCTTCGAGCGGATCCGCGAGGACGAGGCGCGGCACGCGGCGGCGTTCCGGCTGCTGACCGAGGTCCTCACCGAGGACGACCGCCTCGCCGGCGGGGTGTCCGCCGGGAACCTGGCCGGGCGGCTGGCCGCGATCAGCCCCTGGTTCGTGCCGGCCGCGCAGCGCGCTGCGGCCGGGGCAGACGCCGCGGCCGGGGCAGACGCCGCGGCCGACGCCGGCACCGGGGCAGACGCCGCGGCCGGGACCAGGGCCGGGCGGCGGTCGTTCGGTTCCCGGGCCCCGGTCGCGGTGCGCGCCGGCCGGGCCGACGCGGACAAGGCGGCCGTCCTGGAGCAGTGCCTGGACCGGGCCGGGCTCGGCGAGCTGGCCGCGGGAGCCCGGTCCGCGGCGATCCGCGCCTCGTTCATGCTCGGCTACGACCGGGCCGACCGCTCGAACGTCAACGATCCCGGGCTGGTCGACCTGCTGGCCCGCTACCTGCGGCGCCACGGCGTGGCCGACGTCGCGGTGCTGGAGGCGCCCACGGTCTACGGCACCCTGTTCGCGAACCGGTCGGTCGCGTCGGTGGCCCGCTACTTCGGCTTCGACGCGCCGTCCTACCGGATCGTCGACATCGGCCAGGACCTGCAGGCCTGCACCTTCGACCGCGGGTTCGTGCAGAAGGCGATCAGCGGCACCTGGCTGGCCAGCGACCTGCGGATCGTGCTGCCCAAGCTGCGGACCGACCCGACCGAGTTCGCCCACCTGAGCCTGTCCACGCTGGAGGGCAGCACCGGCGCCATCGACGCCACGTTCTACGCGGGGCGGCACACCGACTTCCGGTCCGCGACCATGATGCTGCTCGACGTGGCCCCGCCCGATTTCGCGGTCGTGGACGCGTGGGCCCCGGTCGCCGACGGCCCGTTCGGCGTGATGGGCTGTCATCACCCCGCCGGGGTCCGCTACGTCTACGCGGGCCGGGACGCGCTGGCCGTGGACGAGGCGGTGCTCGCCGACCTCGGTGTCGCCGACCCGCGCCGGGCGCCGATCGTGGCCCAGGCCTACCACTGGTTCGGCCTGGAGCCCGGCGCGGTGACCGTCGACGGGCCGCGGCCGCCGCTGCGCCGCCAGCTGCGCGGCGCCCACTCCTCGGCGCTGCTGCGCGGGCTGGGCACGGTCTCTTACCCCGTCTACATGTACCTCAGCCGCCGGGGCGAGCTGTTCGTGCCGGCCATGGACACCGCCGCGTTCCCGCCGCTGCGCCGGTGCGGCGCGGCCACCGCTGCGGTGCGCTGGCTGAGCCAGCGGGCCTTCGGGCTGCGGCCGCCGCCGGCGGGCTGGCCAGGACAGGCGGGCCGGCCAGGGCAGCGGGGAACCCCGGCGCGGCGGATCCCGGCGCGGTCCCGGTGAGGGGCCTGTCCCGCGCCTCGCTGCGCGGCGTCGCGGCCACGGTCCGGGCCGGTCATGTCGGCGCCCGGGCGCTGGCCATCGCGGACAGCCGCGCCCTGGTCCGGTCGCTGTTCCTGGCCTCGGCGGTGCGGACCGGCCTGCTGGACTGGCTGGGTGACGGGGCCGGGTTCGCCGACATCGCGGCGCGGACGGGATGCCTGCGCGACGAGCGGCTGCGGGCCTGGCTCGACGTGGGCACCGAACTCGGCGAGATCGCCGAGCGCGGCGGGCGGTACCGGCTGCGCGGGCGGCGGGCGCGCGCGATCGCGCGCGGCGACGCCCTGCTCCGCGCCCACTACCGGTCGATGCTGGACTACCAGGCCGGGCCCTACGGCGACCTGGCCGCGCTGCTGCGCTCCGGGCCCGGCGACGGCCGCGCGGACCTGGACCGCTACGCCGACGACATCGCCGAGGTGTCGACGGCGGCCACGCCGTTCATCGCGTCCTACCTCACCGGCGTCATCGCCGCGGCCCGCCCGGCCCGGGTCCTGGACGCGGGCTGCGGCACCGCGGTCTACTCCGTGATCGCCGCCCGGGCCGATCCGGCGGCGATCGTTGACGGCATCGACCTGGCCGCCGAGGTCGTGGCGGGCGCCCGCGCCCGGGTGCGCGCGGCCGGGCTGGACGCGCGGGTCCGGCTGCACGCCGGGGACGTGCGCCGCTGGGTCCCGGAGGACGGCGCCCGCTACGACCTGATCCTGCTGCTCAACAACGTCTACTACTTCCCGCCCGGGGAGCGGGTCGCGCTCTACCGCCAGCTCGGCCGCCTGCTGTCCGGGCCGGGGCGGCTGGTCGTGGCCTCGCAGACCACGCCCGGCTCGGTCGCGGCCGCGCACCTGAACTTCATGCTCGCCTGCCAGGCGGGCGCGGCGGCGCTGCCCCGGCCGGGTGAGCTGGAGGCCGACCTGGTCACCGCAGGATTCGAGCTCGCCGACGTCCAGGCCATCGTGCCCACCGAGCCGTTTGTGGCGATCAGCGCCACCCGGCGGTGATGATGAGGGGATGACCACCGCGTCCTTTCCGGCCGGGCTGCTCGAGCGGGCCGGGTTGCCCCCATCCGATGTCACCGCCTGGGCGGCGGCGGCCCCGGCCCGAGACGGAGCGTTGCCGGCCGCTATCGGGGAGATCAGCGCGTTCCTGGCCCGCGGGCAGGACCTCCTCGGCCGGCTGCCCGCGTCCGCGGAGGGCACCGCCGAGGAGCGCTCGGCGCGGCAGGCCATCACCGGGGTGATGGACGGGGCCCGGGACGCGTTCGGCCGCTCGCACGCGGCCGGCCTGTACGACGTCCTGACCAGCGGCCGCACCCGGCCGCTGCGGGTCGAGGAGCTCTGCGACGCGGCCGCGCGGCTGGTGCCCGGCCTGGTGCCGGCCCCGGCCGAGATGGCGGCCGAGCGCGCGCGCCGGCTGGCCGACAAGGAGGGCGTCGAGCTCGCCCAGGGCCTGCTGGTCGGGCACGTGCTGGCGCTGCCCGGGCCGGGCCGGCACCTGATCGACGCGATGCTGCGGCCCCTGCCCGAGGCCTCCGGGCCCCTGGCGGAGCTGCGGGCCGCCGGCACGGTGGACCTCGGCCCGGTGCGAGTCACCCGCCGCGGCCGGGCCGGCATCCTGGAACTGGCCAACCCGCGGCACCTGAACGCCGAGGACGACCTGACGCTCGGCCTGACCGAGCGCGCCGTCGACCTGATCCTGCTCGACCCGGAGATCGAGGTCGGGGTGATCCGCGGCGGCGTGGTGCAGCACCCGCGCTACCCCGGCGTGCGCGTGTTCGGGTCGGGCATCAACCTGACCCGGCTGTACCTGGGGCTGATCGACTACATGTTCTACCTGGTGCGCGACCTCGGCTACGTGAACAAGATCTACCGCGGGATCTCCGGTGACCGGCCGGCCGAGAAGCTGTGGGTGGCCGCGGTGGAGCGTTACGCGGTGGGCGGGGCCTGCCAGCTGCTGCACGTCGTGGACCACGTGATCGCCGTCCGCGGGTCGCGGCTGTTCCTGCCGGCCCGCAAGGAAGGGATCATCCCCGGGGCCTCCAACCTGCGGCTGCCCCGGTTCGTCGGGGACCGCGCCGCCCGCCAGGCGATCCTGTCCGGCCGGGAGTGGACGGCGGGCGAGCCGGACGCCGCGCTGCTGTGCGACGAGGTGGTGGAGCCGGGCGAGATGGACCGGGCGCTGGCGGCGCGGATCGACGCGCTGACCAACTCCGGCCTGGTGAACGCGGCGGCCAACCGCAGCGCGCTGCGCGCCGGGCAGGAGCCGGTCGACCTGTTCCGCGAGTACATGGCCACGTTCGCGGTGGAGCAGGCGCGCTGCCACCTCAGCCCGGCGCTCGTCCGCAACCTGGAGGTGCACTGGAATGCCCGCGAGCGCAGCATCTCGTAGCCGGGACGTCTGGGACCGGGCCGAGACGCTCCCCCGCGAGCAACTGGAGGCGCTCGCGCTGGACCGGCTGCGCGCCACGATCGGGCGGATCCTGCGCGGCCAGCCGTTCGGCGCGGCCCGGCTGGCCCGGGCCGGGATCACCGCGCCCGGGGACATCCGGTCCCTCGCCGACCTGCCCGGCCTCCCGTTCACCGGCAAGGCGGACCTGCGCGCGCACTACCCGTTCGGCCTGCTCGCGGTGGACCGCGAGCAGATCGTGCGGGTCCACGCGTCCAGCGGCACGCACGGCAAGCCCACCGTCGTCGGCTATACCCGGGCCGACCTGGAGACCTGGACCGAGCTGATGGCCCGGTGCATGACGATGGCCGGCGTCAGGCCCGGGATGGTGATCCACAACGCCAACGGCTACGGGCTGTTCACCGGCGGCCTCGGCTTCCACCAGGGCGGCGAGCGGATCGGGGCGACCGTGGTCCCGGTCTCCGGCGGCTTCACCGCGCGGCAGGCGATGCTGCTGCGCGACCTTGGCGCCGACGTCCTCGTGTCCACGCCGTCCTACGCGCTCGCGATCGCGCAGGCGATCGCCGACGGCGCCAGTGCCGGGGACGGGGCCGGGGATGGGGATGGCACGCTCGGTCTCACGCTCGGCCTGTTCGGCGGCGAGCCCTGGACGGAGGGGATGCGCGAGCAGATCGAGCGGGCCATCGGCCTGACCGCGGTCAACTTCTACGGCCTGTCCGAGATGTGCGGGCCCGGAGTGGCCGCGGAGTGCCCGGCCCGGGCCGGGCTGCACGTGCAGGAAGATCACTTCGCGGTGGAGGTGGTCGATCCGGCGGACGGCCGCCCGGTCCCGCCGGGGACCGAGGGCGAACTGGTCTTCACCACGCTGACCAAGGAGGCCATGCCGCTGCTGCGCTACCGGACCGGCGACATCGGCGGCCTGGACGGCGCGCCGTGCGCGTGCGGCCGCACCACGGTCCGGCTGACCGGGCTGCGCGGCCGCCATGACGACATGCTGATCGTGCGCGGCGTCAACATCCACCCCTCCCAGGTGGAGCACGTGCTGCTCAGCACCGGGGGCGCGGCGCCGCACTACCGCCTGATCGTCGAGCGGCCCGGCCCGCTCGACGAGCTGATCCTGGAGTGCGAGCCCGCCGGCACCGGCCAGGATCCCGGCCTGCTGCACGCCCGCCTCGAGCAGCGGCTGCGCGACCACACCGGCCTGCGGATCACGGTGTCGCTGGTCCGGCCGGGCAGCATCCCGCGCAGCGAGGGCAAGGCCGTGCGGGTGGTGGACCGGCGGTCCGGCTGATCAGGACCTCAGGCGCCACCGCGGCGGCTCGGTGCGGCGGCGAATATGGTCGAGCAGGGCCGCGTCGTAGCGGATTTCGTCCGGGCTCGGCGAGAACGCGATGCTGGCGGTCAGCAGGAACGTGACCACGGTGATCCCGAGGATCAGCGGGAGCAGGAAGCTCTCGGCGGTGGCGCCGCCGCTGCCGCCCATCACCATCCCCGACGGGCCGCTGGCCGGGTACATGCGCATCGCGGCCATCCCGGTGTAGTGCATCCCGCTGACCGCCACCCCCATGATCAGCGATGCTCCCAGCGTGGTCAGGATCCCGCGCAGCCGCAGCGCCGCCCACAGCGCCGCGGTCGCGGCCACGATCGCGATCAGCACCGACAGCAGCAGCAGGCCGAGGTCGTAGGTGATCCGGCCCGGCATCCGCATCGCGGCCATGCCCAGGTAGTGCATGGTCGCCACGCCCAGCCCGGTGACCAGGCCGCCGAACAGCAGCGAGGGGAGCCCTTCCGGGGCGAACCCGACGATCAGCAGGCCGACGCACACGATGGCGACCGCGACCAGCAGGCTGACGATCGTGACCGGCACGTTGTAGCGGATGGTCGCGCCGGGGATGGTGAACCCCAGCATCGCGATGAAGTGCATGAGCCAGATCCCGGTGGTCCCGATCGACACCCCGGCCAGGAGCAGCCAGCGCGCCCGGGCTGCCCCGCCATAGGCGCGGGCCCGGGTGGTGCAGCGTAAGCCGAGGAACGCCCCCATGCAGGACATGACATAGCCGAGGCCGGGAGTGAGCAGACCATACGTGAAGTTATGTACCGGTAACACGCGCGGCGATCTCTTCCTCCCCCCCAGAAGGCCACGGCACGAGGTTACTACTGTTCGGCAATTGTGCCGTGAAATCGCGCGATATCGAAACCCGGAAATGGCGCGGCGGCGCGCGGCCGGGCTGAGGTTATCGGCCGGCATCTCGGCGTCCCGGCTGGCTGAGCCGGGCTGACCGGCGCCGGGCGGACGGCGCTCGAGCAGCACGTGGCGGCCCTGCAGCAGATGGCCCAGTAGTCGGGCGCCGCGAAGGGCCCGCGACGCAGCGTCCCTGACCTGTCATTATGTCGCTTGGGGGGCGCGGACGGCGAGGGAGGCTGCGTTGCGATGCCTGTTCTTGTCGGTACCTCGGGCTGGCAGTACCGCGACTGGCGGGGCGTGCTCTATCCGCCCGGCCTGGCTCAGCGCCGCTGGCTGGAGTATTACGCGCGACAGTACGTGACGGTGGAGAACAACGGCTCCTTCTACCGGCTGCCCGACCCGCAGACATTCGCCGACTGGCGCGCGCGCACGCCCGGGGACTTCGTGATGGCGGTAAAGGCCAGCCGCTACCTCACCCACGTCCGGCGGCTGCACGATCCCGCCGAGCCGGTCGGCCGGCTGCTGCGGGCCGCCTCCGGGCTCGGCGACCGGCTCGGCCCGGTGCTGCTGCAGCTGCCCCCGAACCTGCCCGCCGATCCCGAGTCACTCGACGGCTGCCTCCGCGCGTTCGGGGCCTGGCCAGGCGGAGTGCGCGTCGCGGTGGAGTTCCGGCACGAGTCGTGGTGGACCGAGCCGGTCCGGGAGCTGCTGGCGTGGCACCAGGCCGCCTTGTGCTGGGCGGACCGGCTCGGCCGCCCGCTCGGCCCGCTGTGGCGCACGGCCGACTGGGGTTACCTGCGCCTGCACGAGGGAGCGGCGCAGCCGCCGCCCCGCTACGGTGAGCGCGCCCTGCGCAGCTGGGCGGAGCGGATCGCCGGCACCTGGCCGCCCGGCGCCGACGTGTTCGCCTTCTTCAACAACGATCCCGGCGGCGCCGCCGTCCACGACGCGGCCGCGTTCGCCGCCCTGGCCCGCGGCGCCGGGCTCCCGGTGAGCCGGACCGCGGTCCCGGCCGACCCGGAACCTTAGCTGCCTGCCCGCGCCTCGTTCCACCCCGGCACCGGCCAGCCGCTGACCACGCCGTGCGCCGCGAACGGTCCGCGTCCATGGCCGCGCTCGGCGATTACTCCCCGGTCGGGCCGCCGGCGAGCTCGGCGACGATGTCAAGCTGCCCGAGGTGGCGCGCGTACTCCTGCAGCAGGTGGAACAAGATCCGCTCCAGCGACGCGGGCGGGGCGCCGTCCCACCGCTCGCCGGGCTGGCCGGTCTCGGCCAGGTCATGGGACTCCACGATGGCCGTGGTCCGCGCGGCCTGCGCGTGCAGCGCCGCCACGAGATCGCCGAGGGTCTCCCCGGGCGCGACGTACCACCGGTCGTCCCGGCCGTCGCCCCAGGGGTCGGCGACGGCGCGGCCCTCGAAGCCCCACTCGAGCCACCGCATCTCGACAAAGGCCAGGTGCTTGAGCAGCTCAATCGGCGCCCAGCCGGACGGCAGGCGGCTGCGGCGCAGGTCGCCCTCGGGCAGCCCCTCCAGCTTGTCCACCAGGCGGGCGCGGAAGAAGTCGAGATACCGCAGGAAGACCTCGGCCCGCGACGCAGCGGGATCCGTCGGCTCGGGGAACGGGATCGTCATGTTCCCAGCCTGCCGCATGGCTGCAACGAACCGGCCGCAGGCGGTCCAGTCCGGTGGTAATCGCCTGCGGCTGCCAGCCGCACGGCATCACGTCGCCTCGGCCTGAAGCATCTCAGCAACGGGTCGCCGGAGGCCGATCCGGGCCGGAACACTGGTGAGCGCCGCCACCACGACCACGGTTCCGAGCACCGCGGCGACCAGCCAGAGCACTGGCGGCAGGCCACTCACGCCATGACGAGCCGCGACCTTGAACAGACCGATGCCGAGTGGGAGGCCGAGGATCGCGCCGGGCAGCGCCGGGATGATCTGCGTCACGGCCAGCCCGGCTCGGACTTGCTGCGGCGTTGCACCCAGCGCCAGCGTCACCGCGGAGGCGCGTCTCGCGTCGAGGACCGTCGCCCAGGCGGTGAAGACCGCCGTAAGGGCCGCCAGGGTGACCAGCGAGATCGTGAGGACGGTCAGCACCTGCTCCGCTCGGGGGATGTCCGGGTTGACAAGCCCGCCCGAGCTCCCGAAGTGAGCGAGCTTGTTGTCGACGCCGGCGTGGATGGCGAGCGCGGCGACCAGACCCATGACGGTGACGGCGATGCTCACCGCGCTGAGGATGGCGCGCCGTGGCCGGCGGGCGACAAGGCGCAGCCCGATCAGCGCCGGCACGGGCAGCCTCCGTGACAGCCGTATCAGCGAATCCCGCCGCCTCGGCAGGCGGGGCGCATCAGCGAGAGCGCTGACCGTGCTGGTCCGCGCGGCACGGATCGCCGGAACGAGAGTCGATGCGAGCGCCACGACCAGCGCCACGGCGAAGGCGACGACGACCGTGACGAGCGTGAGCGTCGGCGCTCCCGGAGAACCGACGAGGTCGGCCTCGGGACTGGAGAGGAGCGGGGCCGCACCCCAACCGGCCAACACGCCGACGAAGGCCGCGACGAGCGCCAGGAACAGATTCTCGGCCAGGAAGGTCGCCGCGACCAGGTCCGGCGTGCCGCCGACGGCCTTCAAAAGTCCGACCCGCCGGGTGCCTTCCGCCAGCCGGCCACCGACGAGGACGGCCACGCTCGCCAGCGCGAGCAGGCCGAGCAGCGTGGCGCCGGTCAGGAGCACGGCCTGGTCGCTGCGCACGAAGCTGCTGTCCTGGGAGGCGGTCACGGTCCATGAGGTGAGGAACGGAGATGTTGCGTTGTTGGTGCTATGGGCGTCCACGAACACGTCGACCGCGCGTGGCGACGCGTCGGACAGCTTGAGGTTCGAGTAGTACGTCAGCGGGGCCGCCTTGGTGGCCAGGCTGCGCGCCGCCGCTTCGATGGCCCACATCAGGCTGATACCCGGGAAGCCATCGAACGCCGTCGAGACGGCGAAGCCGACCACCTGGAAGGGGCGACCGTTCAGCGCGATTGTCTGGCCGAGACGCAGGTTCGCCGCCTGGGCCAAGGACCGCTCGACTACCACACCCCCAGGTCGGATCCACGTCCCGTCCGTCACTTTGGGCTGGTCGACCGCAGCCACGCCAGGCTGACGTCCTTCGACTCTCACCACAGTCGCGATGCCCGTGCTGCGCATCTCAGCGGTCGCCATCGGATAGGGGCCGCTGTGGGCCTCAACCCCCTTGGCGTGGTTCAGCGCCACGAGAGCGGCGAGGTCCGCCGGCGACGTCACGTTGGCGATGGGGGAACTCTGGGCCACGACGTCGGGCCCCTTCGTCGCTGCCTTGGTCTGCTGGAAGGGGTTGGCGTTCACGCCGTTCAGCGCGAAGGCCATGGTGAGCGTGGCGGTCGCGACGGCGATGGCGACAACGAGCAGAAGCGCCTGGGCGAAGTGGTGCCGAATGTCTTGCCGAGCGAGACGAAGCAGCAGCAGGGCGCGCCCCTTTACTCCGCGCGCGCGGCGCGCATGTCGCGGTTGGTTCATGACGTTCTCCTTCGATCTCACCCGAGGTGCTCCCACTCCGCGAAGGTGCCGAGGTTCCCTCGTGAACCGCCGGTCAGCCGCATCTCGTCGACAAACGCTCCGTCGCGCATCGAGATCAAGCGGTCCGCGGTCGTCGCGATCCGCTCGTCGTGGGTGACGATCACCAAGGTCAAACCCTTGGCGTGCAAGTCCCCCAGCAGCGAAAGCACGTCGAACGCCGAAGCACTGTCCAAGTTGCCGGTTGGCTCGTCCGCCAGCACGATTCCCGGATCGTTCACGAGTGCTCGCGCGATCGCGACGCGTTGACGTTGACCCCCGGACAGCATCGAGGGAAGGTGCCGGGCGCGATCGGCGAGGTCGACCCGTTCTAGGAGTGCCGTCGCGCGCGCACGAGCCTCGTTCGGCGAATAACCCGCGAGGAGCGCGGGCAGCTCGACGTTCTCCTGCGCGGTGAGCTCGTCCATCAGCTGGAATGCCTGGAAGACGAATCCGATCTCGTCGCGGCGGAAGTACGCGAGGGCGCGTTCGGAGAGCTCGTCGACGCGTTGCCCCGCGACCGACAGCTGACCGGCGCTCGGCCGGTCGAGCCCGCCGATCAGGTGGAGCAGCGTCGATTTCCCACAGCCACTCGGGCCCATCACCGCCACGGCCTCGCCGCGATTGACGTCGAGGTCGACCATGTCGAGCGCGCGCACCAAGCCCTCGCCGCTGCCGTAGTCCTTTCGCAAGCCCTTGGCGTGCACGAGCACGGTGGGCGAGTCGTTCATTTCGGGGTACTCCGTTTCGTCCAGGCGATCTCGCATGCTCGCAACCAGCGCAGGTCGGCTTGCAGGCGAAGCACGATGCCCTCGAGGAGCAACGCTGCGTCGGAATCCTTTTCCTCTTCCATCACCGCGCGCCCCACTTCTCGCAGGCGGCGCAGCAGGTCGCGACGTTGCGCGTCGATGAGGCTGATCGGGTCGGCGAGCGCGCCCTGCGCGGCGGCGATGAGCTTCATGTGGAACTCGGCGAGGTCGGGCCGCGGCCAGCTCACGTCCGACATCCATTCCGTCACCCGCTCCTGACCGGCCGGAGTGAGGCAGTACACCTTGCGATCGGACCGCTGGATCGGCGCGTCGAGCCGCGCGACGAAGCCCCCCTTCTCCAGCCGGGAGAGCGTGACGTACATCTGGGCTTCGCTGATCCCCTCGGCCACCGGTCCAAGAGCCCGGGCCAGACGAGCTCGCAGCTCGTACCCGTGGGACGGCTCCTTCGCCAGCATCGCCAGCACGACTTCCTGCTGCACGCTCCAACCTCCCTTAACGGTTCAGTACCCTAAACCGTTAAGGGCTCCAGGTCAAGGTCGGTCTCCCCACCTGCAGTCGAATCGGTGCCACCTCCTGGCCCAACTCCGACCCGGCCGCTCTGTCCGGCCCGGCCCACCCGGCCGCCCAGGCCGCGAGCATGCCGCGCGACACGCTGGCCCGCCGCGCCGCGGCTGGCCAGCGCGGCCGCGCCGAGCCGATAGCGTCGTCCCGACGGGCCGGGCCTGGCGCCGAGGGGGGGCTGGCCCGCTCGCACCGGGGGACATTCCATGAGCATGCCTGGGGCGCCGCAGGCCGGTCCGGCCGGCGTCCGCGCGGATACGCCGGCCGGGGCCGGCCAGCGCGCCCGCGGCCGCGGCCGGCATCGCAGCCCTGGCCGTCAGCGCGGCACCAGCATCGCGCGGTCCAGCGGCGTCATGGCGGCCGGCACGCTGGCCTCGCGGGTGACCGGCCTGGTGCGCACGCTCGCGCAGGCGTACGCGCTGGGCGCCGTCTCGCTGGCCGACGCGTACAACGTGGCGAACTCCCTGCCGAACGCCGTCTACAACCTGATGCTCGGCGGGATCCTGACCAGCGTGATCGTGCCGCTGCTGGTCAGCGCGGCCAGCCGGGACGCCGACCGCGGCGAAGCCTACGACCAGCGGATGTTCACCCTGCTCACGTTCGCGCTGCTGGCGATCACGGTGGCCGCGACGCTGGCCGCGGCCCCGCTCGTGTACCTGTACTCCGGGCCGGTCAGCGGCCCGGAACTGCACCTGATGGTGACCTTCGGGTATTTCTTCATCCCGCAGATCTTCTTCTACGGCGTCAGCTCGCTGGCCGGGGCGGTGCTGAACGCGAGGGGCAGCTTCGCCGCCCCGATGTGGACGCCGGTGATCAACAACATCGTGGTGATCGCGGTGATGCTGGCGTTCATCTCGGTCGCCGGCTTCGGCGTCGGGCCGGCGACCATCACGTCCGGCGAGGTCCGGCTGATCGGGCTGGGCACCACGCTCGGCGTCGCGGTCCAGACCGCCGCGCTGGTGCCCGCGCTCGGCCGGGCCGGGTTCCGCTGGCGCCCGCGGTTCGACTTCCGCCGGGCCGAACTGTCCGAGATCTGGCACATGGCCGGCTGGATGTTCGGCTACATCGCCACCACCCAGGTCACGCTGCTGGCCACGATCCGGGTGGCCAGCGAGGCGAGCGTGCTCGCGGCCCGGGCCCGGGTCGGGTACGGGGCGGGCTACACGCCGTTCGCCTACGGGTGGCAGCTGTTCCAGATGCCGTACGCGATCGTCGGCATCTCGGTGATCACGGCGCTGCTGCCCAGGATGAGCGCCCACGCAGCCGGGAGCCGCCGCGACCTGGTCCGCGGTGACTTCACGGCCGGCCTTCGGCTCGCGGCGGTCATCGTCGTGCCCTCGTCGGTGGTGCTGGCGGCGCTCGGGCCCGCGCTGGCCGAGGTGTTCCTCGCCCACGGGGCCACCAGCCTGGCCAGCGCCCGCTACATGGGCGAGGTGTTCGCCGTGCTGTGCCTGGGCCTGCTCCCCTACACCATGTTCCAGCTCCAGCTGCGGGTGTTCTACGCACTGCACGACAGCCGGACCCCGGCGCTGATCGGGGTCGCGATGATGATCGTCAACGTGGCCGCGAACTACGCCGCGCTCGCCGCGCTGCCGCCCGGGTACGTGGTCGCCGGCCAGGGCGTGGGGTTCGGCCTGGGGAACCTGCTCGGGTCCCTGCTGGCCTGGCGGCTGCTCTCCCGCCGCCTCGGCGGCCTGGGCGGGCGCGCGATCGGCGCCCGGCTGCTGCGGATGCACGCCGCGGCCGTCCCCGCGGCGATCCTCGCGCTGGCGGTGATGGCGGCGGCCGGGGCCGGCCTCCCGGCGGGCAGGCCAGGCCACCCTGGCCTCGGCCGCCGTGGCCGGCTGCGCGGCGGTCGCCCTCTACCTGCTGCTCGCCCGCCTGCTGCGGGTGACCGAGGTCGCCGAGGTGATCACCACGGTGACGGCCCGGCTGCGCCGCTAGCCGGACCGCTGGCCGCACGCGACGCCGCCGGTCCCGCCGGGATCCGGCGGGACCGGCAGGGCCGGGCGAGGGCCGGCGGCGAGATCCGCGCCGGCGCGGGCGGCTACCGCGCGGCGGCCAGCCTACGGCCGGCGCGGTCGCGCCGCTTGGTCAGTCCCGGCTCGCCCAGCCGCTCGCGGGTGATCCACTGGTCGAGCACGTCGTCGCTCTCCCGGGAAGTGATCAGCGCGTAACGGGGCCGCGGGCCTGGGTGCCAGACCACGTGGTAGAGCCGCTGGGTGTCGATGACCACCTGCATCCCCGGGTGCAGGCGGACGCGCGATTCGGTCGCGGGATCGTCCTTATCCTCGCGCAGAATGAAAACCGATTCACCGGGTGCGTTGTCCAGCTCGAGCCAGGACCTGACGACCCACCCTTCGCCGGCCGGGTTGAGGCGGTTGTTGTCGTCCAAATGAAGCTGCCGCAGCGCAGTCGCCTCATCGCTGGGGTTGAGCTTGATAACGCGGACCCGGCCGAAATTGCCGCCGATGCCATCGACGTAATCGGCCAGGCCGGGCGCCAGCGTGCGGTTCTTCGTCCAGATGCCGCCCTTGTCGGGCTTCCCGTGGTCCCAGAAACCGCGGCAGTCCATCTCGCCCGTGGCCGACGTCAGGGGCGCGAAGTTCGTATCGCCCCCGCTCTTCCAGTCCATGTATTCGAGCGACTCCCACTCGGCCGGGGCAATGGGCTCCCCCTGCCGGTCGCGCAGAATGACATAGCCTTTTTCGGCTAGGACGTCGAGCTTGCGATGCATGCCATTCCCCTCGTTTGGACCTTGACTTTTCCCCCGGTCCGCGGGACCTATATCCCCTTTGGCCGGCCGCGCTACTCGCCCAGACCGGCCCGGCGAATGAACTTATGGCGAGGATTTTGCGGCCGCATGCCCGGAAGGCCGGGTCATTACCGCAAGCCGATTCCCGCGCATTACACATGCTGATAATTCGCCAGGATCGGGCAAAGGTTATCTAAAAGAACGCGGTCGCCCGCGTGGGCCCGCTGCGGCGGGATACACCAGGTTGCGGGGGGATGCGATGACCACGAACGCCCGGAGGGCCCGCGGGGGGCATTATTACGACGACCCGGATTTCGACTACGCCCACTGGTGGCGCGGCCGCACGTACGAGCACCGGGCCGAGGTGCTGGCCATCCGGCGGCTGCTGGCCGGCCGCAGGTTCGGCCGGGCCGTCGATGTGGGCGGGGGCTACGGGCGGCTCAGCGTGGTGCTGGCGAACTACGCCGACTGCGTCACCCTGGTCGACCCCAGCCGCCAGCAGCTGGGTCTGTCCGAAAGGTTCCTCGCGCGCCATCCGGCCATTGACCGGCGCCAGATGCTGGCCACGAACCTGGATTTCCCTGCCGCGAGCGTGGACCTGGTCACGATGATCCGGGTCATGCACCACCTGCCGGATCCCGCCCCCGCGCTCGCCGAGGTGGCCCGGATCCTGCGACCGGGCGGTCTCGCGATCATCGAGGCCGCGAACAGCAGGCACGCGGTCAACCGGGTGCGCTACCTGCGCCGCGGCGAGCGGATCCCGGTCTCGGCGGTGGACGTCAGGTCGCATGAGGCCAGGCGCCGCGGCGCCGCGCCCTACGTGAACCACAACCCGGCCACCGTCATCACCCAGATCCAGGCCGCCGGGCTGGCGGTCACGCGGATGCTCTCGGTGTCCAACCTGCGCCACCCCGGGATCAAGGACGTCCTGCCCGAGCGGGTCATGCTGGCCGTGGAACGGGCCGCGCAGCGGCCGCTGGCCGGAATCCACTTCGGGCCGAGCATGTTCTTCCTGGCCGAGAAGTAGCGCGCGGACGGTCATCAGCAAAGATCCGGTTGGTGATCAGTAAGCTTTCAGCTTTCTCCCAGGTACGCGACGAAGCATCGAAGTGACGAGCAAAGACGATGAATACCGAGGGAGCTGCCGCGATGAGTAGCATCTACGATCCGCCGATTTCGGCAGAACCAGGGCAGATGCCGCCGTACTCGCCCTGGCCCGGGGCGGGCGGCCCGGGTGGTCCCGGCGGCCCGTACGGCTACGGCTACGGGGGGAACCAGGGGCCCGGCAGCCCGGTACGGCGGTTCCGCCGCGGCGCGCTGATGGCCGCGGTCGCGCTCGTGGCCGCCCTCGGCACCTTCTTCGGCCTGCAGGCCGCGGGCGCCCAGCCCGCGGTGCTCACCACCGCCCAGATCGCCGCGCGCACCGACCCCGCCCTGGTCGACATCGTGTCCACGCTCGGTTACCAGAACGCCGGGGCGGCGGGCACCGGCCAGGTGCTCACGTCATCGGGCGAGGTGCTGACCAACAACCACGTGATCGAGGGCGCCACGTCGATCACGGTCACCGACATCGGCAACGGCCAGAGCTACCGGGCCCGGGTGGTCGGCTATGACCAGACCAGGGACATCGCGGTGCTCCAGCTTCAGGGTGCCTCCGGCCTGGCGACCGTGAACCTGGGCAACTCCTCCACCGCCGCGGTCGGCCAGAACGTGGTCGCGCTCGGCAACGCCGGCGGCAAGGGCGGCACCCCGTCGGTCGCCGCCGGCAGGATCACCGGCCTGGGCGCCTCGATCACCGCCTCGGACGAGGGCTCCGGCACCTCGGAGCAGCTCAGCGGGCTCATCAACCACAACGCGCCGATCCAGCCCGGCGACTCGGGCGGGCCGCTGCTCAACCGCGCCGGCCAGGTGATCGGCATCGACACCGCGGCGTCGAACGGGACCCAGTTCCAGTCCGGGCCGAGCCAGACCCAGGCCTTCGCGATCCCGATCAACGAGGCGCTCGGCCTGGCCAGCCAGATCGAGGCCGGCAACGCCTCGTCCACCGTGCACATCGGCGCCACCGGGTTCCTGGGCGTGGAGGTCATGTCGGCCAGCAACGCCACGGCCCAGGGCGTGCCGGCCGGCTCCGGGGCGGCCATCGCCGGGGTCCTGCCCGCAGCGGCGGCCGCGGGCGCCGGCATCACCGCCGGTGACGTGATCACCTCGGTCGACGGCCACGCAGTCTCGTCCCCGTCCGCGCTCCAGGCGGCGATGGAGCAGCACCACCCCGGCGACCGCGTCACGATCGGCTGGACGGACCAGGCCGGGCAGGCCCAGTCCGCGACCGTGACCCTCGCCGCCGGCCCGGCGGCCTGAGCGGCCCCGGCACCGTCAGTGCCCTGCCGACGGCCTTAGGACAGGCCGTCGCGCAGGGCACTGGCGATCGCCAGCACGGCGTGAGCGGTGCGGTCGGCGGCCGGCACGCTCGTCGCGGTCGGCCAGGTCGACAGCTTCGCCACCACGGTCTGCGACGGCACGTGGACGTAGATGGCCTGGCCGTTGATGCCGGACGCCTGATAGAACGCTACGTCAGGCCGCCAGACCCACCAGCAATTGCGGTAATGCGTCCCGGGCGGATAGCCGGCCCGCTCCCCGGCGGCAAAGGCCTGCACGCCGTCGGGGGCGCCCCGGATCGTGTCCTCGATCCAGGCGGCGGGCACGACGGCGCGGCCGCCGGCCACGCCCCCTTGCAGGTACACCTGGCCGAACCGGGCCATGTCCCGCAGCGTGGCGCAGATGCCGCCGTCGGCCATCGGGTTGCCGTGGGCGTCGACGGTGATCTCCGCGTCGAATTCGGCGCCCATCGGCTGCCACAGCTCCCTGGTGATGAGCTGGTGCAGCCGCGCCCCGGCCGCCCGCTCGATCACCCACGCCAGCACGTCGGTGAGGATCGAGCGGTACCGGAACGGGCCGCCGTGCGGCCCGTCGTTCTCCAGAGTGGCGAAGTAGCCGAGCGCGTCGGCCGGCCGGGGCTGGCCGCTGTCGGGGCGCCACAGGTACACCCGCTCGTAGGTGCGCACGTCGGCCTCGGGGTTGGCGTAGTCCTCGTCGAACCGGGTGCCCGCCCGCATGTCCAGCAGGTCCTGCACGGTCGCGCCCTCGAAGGAGCTGCCGCTCAGCTCCGGGACGATCTGCTCGACCCGGGCGGTGACCGCCAGCTCGCCCCGGCCGGCCAGCACGCCGGCCACGGCCGCGGTCACCGACTTGGACACCGACATCAGCAGGTGCGGGACGTCCGGGGCCAGGCCGTTGAAGTAGTGCTCGGCCACGATCCGGCCGCGGTGCAGCACCAGGAACCCGTCGGTGTAGGTCTCGTCCAGCAGGGCGCCGACGCTCGTCTCGCGGCCGTCGCCGTCGCGGAACACCAGGCCGAGGACGTCGCGTTCGGCCCGCGGCAGCTCCCACGCCGGCCCGTCGCCCCGGCTGATCCGCGCCGTCGGGATCAGTTCCCTGATGTGCTGGAAGGCCCACCGGTTGAACGGCGGATCCTGCCAGTTCGCCAGCGTCACCCGGGCCTGCGGAGGGAACGGCGGGGCCCCGGTCATCAGCGCCGGCCCGCCGGCCTGCCCGCCGGTCACCGGCCCGGCTCCAGCAGCACCTTGACCGCGCCGGTGTGCCGCGCGTTCTTCACCGTCAGCACCGCCTCGTCCCAGCGCTCGAGCGGGAATCGGTGCGTGATGACCGGGGTCAGGTCCAGGCCCGCGGCCGCGAAGTCGAAATAGTGCTCCATCGCGTGCTTGGCCACCCCGCCCACCTCCTCGACGCCGAAGCCGTTCGAGCCGATGACGCGCAGCTCCTTGAAATACAGCAGCGTCCACTCGAAACGCCTCGGCGGCTCCACGCCGGAGATGACGAGCGTGCCGCCGGTGGCGAGCAGCCGCAGCGAGGTCTCGACGGTCTCGATCGAGCCGATCGTGTCGTAGACGACGGCCGGGCCGTCCTGCAGCCAGTCCCGCTTGCTCCACGGCTCCAGCGGCGTCGCGCCGACCCGGCGCGCGACCTGCGCGACGAGCTCGTCGGGCGTGCTGGGCAGCACGGCGTGGGCGCCCAGGCGGGTCGCGAGCGCGGACCGGGCCCCGGGCCGCGTCGCCGCCCACACCTCGGTGCCGGGATACAGGTGGCGCAGCAGCGCGATGGCCGCGAACGCGAGCGTGCCCGAGCCGTAGACCAGGACCGGCTGGCCCGCGGGGGGCGGCGCGAGCAGGATCGAGCGCAGCGAGACGCTGACCGGGTCGGCCAGCACCGCCGCCTCGTCGGACACGCCGTCGGGGATCGCGAACAGCTGCGCGGTGTGCGCGGCGAAACGCTCGGCGTGCGCCCCGCCGGCCGCGGCGCAGTTCCCGAGGTGGATCGAGACCGGCAGGCGGCCGGAGCGGAAGTTGCGGCACCAGG
Source organism: uncultured Actinomycetota bacterium (assembly GCA_963749145.1). Taxonomy (GTDB): domain Bacteria; phylum Actinomycetota; class Actinomycetes; order Streptosporangiales; family Streptosporangiaceae; genus JASHPR01. Next base: position 157,486 of record CAVVLN010000004.1, read on the forward strand.
GGTAGCGGCCGGCCCGGCAGGCCTCGCAGGGCGGGTCGATGCCGCGCGGCACGCACGACAGCCACGGGTTGAGCACGACCCGCTCGCCGGTGTCCGCGCGGCGCCCGACCACCTCGTGCCCGAGCACGTGCGGGAACGACACCAGGGCGGTCAGCGGGTTGTCGCGGGAGCCGTTCAGCAGGATCTGCTTCACGTCCGAGCCGCACAGGCCCGAGAACGTGGTATCGACGCGCACCCAGTCCGCGGCCGGCAGCGACGGCTCGCCGACATCCTCCACGCGCACCGGCGCCCACCGGGCGACGAAGGCGCGCCGGTCCACCCGGCCGCCGATGGCCGAGGCCGCCTCCCGGGCCAGGTTGTGCCGGAACACCAGCGCTCTCACGCCGACCTCCTCCGCCGGGCCGCCCGGCCTAGAGCTGGCTGGCGAGCGCGGCCGGGGCGCGCATCCGCCACGCGTCGGTGACGAGTTCCGTCAGCCGCCCGGCGTCCAACTCGGCCAGCCGCAGCATCACCAGCGGCCAGCCGTCGTACTCGGGGGTGGTGAAGAAGAGCCGGGGCTCGCCCAGCAGCAGCGCCTGCTTCTCGGCCTCGTCGCCGACGAACAGCACCGCGACGTCGACGCGGATGCGCCGGGGCCGTCCCGGCCGGCGCTCGGGATAGGACCACACGAACCCCCGGCCGCCCACCCGGAAGTCGAAGCCGTCGCAGTCGATCTCCTCCGCCTGCGGCAGGGCCAGCGCGATGCGGCACACGTCATCGGCGTCAGCCATCGAGGTCCCTCCCGGAGCACGAGCGCGGCATATAGGCACAGGCTAGGCGCTGGCACCGACAGCGCGACGGCAAAAGCCGCGCCCCGGGTGCGAAGCCGCCGCGGTGAGTTTTGTCGGCGTAATGCGTCAGCATGGGCGGAGCGAACGAACCTGAGGGAGGGCAACGATGGCCGAGCCGACGACGCACACCCTGGATGCCCCGGGCGCCGTGCTGCACTATGACGTCCGCCGCGACGATGCCAGCCCGGGGCCGGTCCTGCTGCTCATCGGGTCACCGATGGGCGCGGCCGCCTTCGCCACCCTGGCCGGGCACTTCACCGACCGCACGGTGGTGACCTACGACCCGCGCGGGGCCGGGCGCAGCAAACGCACCGACGACGCCACCGAATCCACGCCCGATGAGCACGCTGACGACCTGCACCGGCTGATCGGCGCGCTGAACGCCGGGCCGGCCGACATCTTCGCCAGCAGCGGCGGCGCCGTCAACGCGCTCGCCCTCGTGGCCAGGCACCCGGAGCAGGTCCGCACCCTGGTGGCGCACGAGCCGCCCGCCGCCCGGGAACTGCCGGACCGTGAGCAGGCGCTGGACACGTGCGCGGCCATTCGCGAGACCTACGAGCGCAGCGGCTTCGGCCCGGCGATGGCCAAGTTCATCGCGCTGGCCAGTCACCCGGGCCCGATCCCGGCCGACTTCGTCGGCCAGCCCGGGCCCGATCCCGCCAGTTTCGGCCTGCCGGCCGAGGACGACGGCTCACGCGACGACCCGCTGGTCGGGCTGAACATGCCCTCATGCGCTGCGTACCAGCATGATTTCGGCGCGCTCCGCGCCGCGCCCACCCGCGTTGTCATCGGCGTCGGAGCGCAATCCGGTCAGATGCTGGCCGGCCGGGCGGCCACGGCCGTGGCCGAACGGCTGGGCACCACGCCCGTCACGTTCCCCGGCGGCCACGACGGGTTCCTCGGGGGCGAAGACGGCCGCACCGGCGAGCCGGACGCCTTTGCCCGCACGCTGCGCGAGGTCCTCGAAGGCTGAGCAGCCGGCGGCCAGGCGGTCATGGCCGGCTGGGCAGCCCGGTCACACCCGGCTGAGCGGGACCGTGCCGCGCTGCCCGGCCAGGATCCGCTTGAGCGCCGGAACGCCGCCCTCGCGCACCGCGAGGTGGACGTCGGCGAGCTTGAGCTGAGCCGCGGCGTCGCCGGCGAACGCGGCGACGCAAAGCTCGGGCTCGGCGTTGGCCACGGCCAGGATCGCGCCGGTGCCGCCGAGCGGCCCGGCCAGCGCGAGCAGGGCCGAGGAGCCGACGTAGGTGCGGCCCGGGTAGCGCGCGACCTCGGCGAGCAGCCGGTCCGGATCACCTGAGGAGTCTTTCAGCCCGGCGATCGGCAGGCTCGCCAGCGCGCCGACCGGAACCCCGGGGGCCGAGACCCACGGGATGTGGTAGGCGAGCACCGGCAGGCCCGGCGCGGCCCGGCCCAGCGCGGCGTAGTAGCCGGCCAGGTCGTCACTGCCGGGCGGGGGCCAGGCCAGCACCACGTCCGCCCCGGCGGCGGCCGCCGCCTCGGTCAGCTCGGCCGCGCGGGCCGGGGTGGTGGCGCCCGTGCCGGCCAGCACCTGGACCCCCGGCGGCACGGCCTCGCGGACCGCGCGGATCACCGCCACCCGCTCGGCGTCGCTGAGCGCGCCCGCCTCACCGGTCGTGCCGCAGGCCAGCACCGCGCGCATGCCCCGCACGGCGAGCTCGGCCGCGAGCGAGCCGGTGGCCGCGGTGTCGACGCCCCCGTCGTCGTCCAGCAGGGTGACCAGGGCCACGCCGACTCCGGTGAACAGGTCCATCAGTGGCTCCAACCTGCCAGCTCTGGCCAGCAGGGCCGCTGGCACCCTATAGTGCATTTTAGTCGACAATCGACAATACGGCGATGAGACCGGGAGGGGCCCGTGCCGGAGGCGCGCTCGGGCGGCACCACGCCGGAGGCGCGCTCGGGCGGCACCGTGCCGGAGGCGCGCTCGGGCGGCACCACGCCGGAGGGGCGCTTTGCGGGAGCCGTTGCCGTGGTCACCGGGGGCTCCAACGGGCTCGGCCGCGCCATCACGCAGGGGTTCGCGGACGAGGGCGCCCGGGTGCTGGTCTGCGACCTGGTGGATTCCGGGTACTTCGCCGACCACCCGGGTGTCGCCACGGTCACCGGGGACATCGGGCAGCCCGGCCTGGCCGACCAGGTGATCGCCGAGACGGTCGGCCGCTGGGGCAAGGCGGACATCCTGGTCAACGACGCGGCCTCCTATCCGGACGGAACGCTGCTCGAGATGCCCGCCGACGCGTGGGCCCGGGTGTTCAGCGTGAACGTCACCGGCACCTTCATGATGACCCAGGCCTTCGCCCGGCACTGCGTCGGGCGCGGCGCGCGGGACGCCGCCGTGATCAGCATCTCCACCGGGTCGGCCCGCAACCCGCGCCCGGCGGGCGCGGCCTACAGCGCGTCGAAGGCCGCGCTCGAGACAATGAGCAAGGTCTTCGCCATGGAACTCGGCCGGCACGGCATCAGGGTGAACGTGGTTGCCCCCGGCTACATCGACGTCCGGGGGTGGAGCGACGCCTACCCGGACCGGGCCCCCGACGACCTGCGCGCGGCGCTGGTCCGGTCGATCCCGCTCGGCCAGGCCGGCCGACCCGCGGGACATCGCCAGCGCGGTGCTGTTCCTGGCGTCGCGCCAGGCCAGCCACATCACCGGCACGGTGCTCGAGGTGGACGGCGGCTCCAACGCCGGGCGGTTCACCCTGCATGAGCACGCCGGCCGCGGCCGGGCCGGTGACCGTGGCTAGCCCGGCCCCGGCGGCCGGCGCCGACCTGGACCCGCCGATCATCGAGACCGTCAACGTCTCCAAGCACTTCTCGACCGGCCGGGACGCCGTCGGCAGAGCCCGGCCGACGCTCAAGGCCGTCGACGGGGTCTCGCTGGCGATCCGGCGCGGCGAGACCCTGGCCCTCGTTGGCGAGACCGGCTCGGGCAAGACCACGTTCGGCCGGCTGCTGCTCGGCCTGTACCGGCCGACCAGCGGCGACATCCGGTACCGGGGCACGAGCATCCTCGACCGCCACAGCGCGACCGCGCGGGCCGTGCGCCGCCAGGTCCAGGGCGTGTTCCAGGACCCGTACTCGTCACTGAACCCGACGATGACCATCGGCCAGGCGCTGACCGAGGTGCTCAAGGTGCACCACGTCGTGGGCCGGCGGGACCGGGCGGCGCGGGTCGCCGAGCTGCTGCGCACGGTCGGGCTGTCGCAGGCCCAGGCGGCCCGGCGGCCGCACGCGTTCAGCGGCGGGGAGCGGCAGCGAGTGGGGATCGCCCGGGCCCTGGCCGTGCAGCCGGAGGTCGTGATCGCGGACGAGCCGCTGTCCGCCCTGGACGTCTCGATCCAGGCCCAGGTGCTCAACCTGATGATCCAGCTGCAGGAGGAGCGCAGCCTGACCTACCTGTTCGTCACCCACGACCTCGACGTCGCGCGGCACATCAGCCAGCGCACGGCCGTGCTGTACCTCGGCCGGGTGGTCGAGCAGGCGCCCACGGAAAAGATCTTCGACGAGCCGCTGCACCCGTACACCCAGGCGCTGGTCCGCGCGGCACCGCGGCTGACCGCCCGCCGCAAGGCGGTCAAGCCCGCGCTGACCGGCGACATACCGAACGCGATCGAGCGGCCGCCGGGCTGCCACTTCCACCCGCGGTGCCCGATGGTGATGCCGGTCTGCCGGGTCCGCGAGCCCGCCCTGATTCAGCTGCCTGACCAGCGCTCGGTCATGTGTCACCTGCACGATCCGGATATGCTGGCAGGTCTTCATGACCAGGGAAGCCCGTCAGGTAATGGACCCGGATCTCCCGGCGTAGCCGGGTGAGGTCTCCCTCGCTGACCGCCTCGAAGATGCCGCGGTGCCGCTCGACCGCGTCGACCAGCGCGATGCCCTGGCGGTCGATCTCGGCCCGCATCAGCCCGCCCATCTGGCTGTTGAGCATCGACCACAGGTCCTTCAGCCGGCGCCGCCCCGAGACGTCGATGAGCAGCTCGTGGAAGCGGGTGTCGCTGGCCACCAGCGCGTCCATGTCGTCGGTCCTGGCCGCCACCGACATGTGCTCCATGGCCAGGCGCAGGTTCCTGGCCAGTTCCCGGCGGTTCGGCCCGAAGCCGGCGTCGAACCCGGCGTCCTCCAGCACGTACCGGGCGTAGCACACGTCCTCGGCATCCTCCTGCGACATCCGGGTCACCACGCTGTACCGGCGGGGCACGATCGCGATCAGGCCCTCGGCCTGCAGGCTGCGCATGGCGTCCCGGATGGTCCCCCGGCTGACCCCGAACTCGGCGGCCAGGTTGGCCTCGACGAGGCGGGTCTCGGCGGGTAGCTCGTCATTCAGGATGCGGTGCCGCAGCGCCCGGCCCACCGCCTCCGGGAGCGAGACGTGCTCCAGCATGCCTCCCATCGTCCCTCACTTCCCCGGGGCCGTCGTCCGTCACTGTAGCTGCACCATCGCCTCGGTCAGGCCAGCATGACCGGCCCCGTCCGGCCGCGGCCGCAGCACCCCGGCCGGGCCGGTCAGGATCGGCGTGATGCCGGGACCGTGCCCGGGCAGCGGGCTGGCCCCGTGCCCGACGACGCCGACCGTGACCCACCCGCGCCGGTACCCCATGTTGTACCGGGCGTCGATGTCAGTGACCGCGACCAGGTCCCCCAGCAGCAGGTCACCGTCACCGTCCGGGCCCGGGCGGTGGCAGCTGCAGGTCCAGGTCCCAGGCGACCGCGGGCCGGCCGATGCCGTTCCCGGCCAGCCGGCTCGCCGCGGTCATCCGCACGCCCACGGTCACCGCCGCGCCGTCCTCGCCGCCCAGGCCGACCGGCAGCAGGCCCAGCAGGTCGGGGTCGAGGTTCAGGACCGTGACCTCCGGCGGCAGCCCCGGCGGGCGCAGCCCCTGGCCGCACGCGCGCACGGCCACCTCGTCGCCCGGCCGCACCCGGGCCAGGTCGGCCTGGGCCAGGCCGACGATGACGCGGCCCTCCTCGCCGCGCTGGCCGAGCACGACGCCGCGGGCCCCGGCCGCCAGGCCGGTCCTGACCCGGGCCTGGTTCCCGATGCAGGCGTAGCTGGCCAGCGCGTGCCGGGCTGGCCGGGTCCGGGTGCACCAGGCACGCGCCGGGCGCGGCGTGGTCGGCGGCGAGCCCGAAGGCGGAGTCACCGAGCCGCAGGTCCAGCACGATCCCGCCGTCGCCGACCGGCACATAGCTGCGGCCGTCACGGTCGACGCGGTACGGGGAGTCGCCGAGCCGGGGATGCTCGACCACGCCGAGCAGGTTCACCGCCACCAGGCGCAGCGCGGTCACCGTGACTCCTGCGCGGCGGCCGCCGCGGCCTCCGGCAGCGGGTGCAGCCAGCTGGCCAGGTTGGCGTCCGGGTCGTCGACCAGCCAGAACGCCTCGGACGGCCCGCTGGCCAGCGTGCTCGGCCCCGGGCCGTGGCCGAACAGCATGCACTGGCCGGTGGAGATGACCCCGATGGTCAGGTAGCCGGGCCGGTAGCCGCGGCCGTAGCGGTGGTCGGCGTCGGCCAGCGCCACGATGTCGCCGATCCGCAGCCCCTCCAGGCCGAGCGACAGGTCCTCGCCCAGCCCCTGGTAGGCGCCCATCAGGTCGGTGTTGGCGTACTCGGAGACCATCCCGGCGCCGGCGCCGATCGCCTCGGCCGGGACCCGGGCGGCCACGTGCACCTCGAGGCGGCCGTCCGGCCTGGTCCCGCCCGGCATCCGGTCGAGCAGGCCGGGATCGCAGTTCTTGACCGTGATCGCCGGGTGGTCGGGCAGCGCCAGCCCCTGCCCGACGGCCAGCACGGTGACCGGGTCACCGGCGGTCAGGTTGGCCGCGGCCGACTCGGGGAAGTCGGCCAGCACGTACGCGTGCTGGCCGATGACGTGGCCGACCGCCCCGGCCGCCGGGCCCCCGGCCACCCGCACCTGGTTGCCCACGCAGGTCAGGAACTGCAGCGCCATGTTCGCGGCGGCGTCGCGGTGCCGGACCGACGCGCCGGGCTCGAGGTGGTCGGAGGCGTAGCCGGTGGCCGGGTCGCCGCAGTGCACGCCCAGCGTGACCCCGCCCATGCCCGGCAGCAGGAACGGCTGGCCGTCGGGCCCCACCCGGTAAGCGTGCCGGTCGGCGAGCGCGGGCCAGACCTCCCCGGCCAGCACCTGGCGGACCAGGCGGCCGGCGTTGGTCGTGACCTTCACGGCCGGTCCGCCTCCCCGGCGGCGCCGAGCGGGAAGTCCACCCAGGCCCGCTGCCGGAACGAGGCCTCGAACGCGTTGATGGTCTCCTGCACCAGCGCGCCCTGGGCGAAGTCGCCCTGGCTGACCCGGCCGCCGTCGAGGATCTCGTCGATGAAGTCGCTGACCAGGTTGGAGTAGAACAGGTACTCCCAGGGCTCGCCGGAGTGCCCGCCGGGCGGGAAGAACCGCTCCGGGATCTGCGCTTCGACGAATTCGACCGCGTCCTTGCGCGCCGATCCTGATCGTCTGGCAGATGCCGAACTCGTCCACCAGCCGCGACGATCACCGCGCCCTCCGAGCCGTAGATGCGCGCCTCGATGCCCGGGTAGTTGCCGACGGTCACGTAGGACGACTGGATCGAGGCCAGCGTCCCGCCGCCGAACTCGGCGATCCACATGTCGCCGTCGTCGATGTTGGCGCGGGTCATCTTCCCGGTGTCGCGGACCATCCGCTCGGGGACGAAGTTGCGCATGGCGCCCACCACCGCGGTGAGCGGCCGGCCGAGCCACCAGTGCATGATGTCGATGATCGGCGCGCCGTAGCCCTCGATCGAGGACACCGCGATCTGCGCCGGGTCGGCGTCGGGGTCGGCGTCGAACTGGCGCAGCGGCGTGGCCGGGTCGATCCACTGGCTGTTCTGCTCGAAGCCGTTGAAGATGTAGGGCTCGCCGACGAAGCCCGAGTCGATCAGCTCCTTGGCGTAGCGGACGGCGGGGGCGTAGCGGAACGTGAACCCGAGCTTGGTCCGCAGCCCGCGGGACGCCGCGAGCTCGCGCGGCCTCCCGCGTCTTGCGGTAGTCGTTGTGCACCGGCTTCTCGCAGAGCACGTGCTTGCCCGCGGACAGCGCGTCCCAGGAGACCTCGAAGTGCGGCCGGTTCCCCGTCACCACGTCGACCACGTCGATGCCGGGGTCGCCGAGCAGGTCGCGGTAGTCGGTGGCGGTCCGGGCCACGGAGAAGCGGCTGGCCGTCGCGGCCAGCGCCGCCTCGTCGGCGTCGGCCAGCGCGACCACCTCGGCCCGCGGATCGCGCTGCCAGCCGGGGATGTGCGCCACCTGCGCCCAGCGCCCGGTGCCGACGACCGCCACCCGGATCTTCTCTGCCGTCATGCTGCGTTCCTCTCGGTTAGTACCCGGCGGCCCGGTCGTAGACGTTGCGCAGCGGCCGGCCAGCCAGCCAGCGCCGCAGGTTGTCGGTGAACAGCTCGGTGAGCAGCCCGTTCTCGGCGGCGACCGTGGAGGCCGAGTGCGGCGAGACGATGACGTTCGGCATCCCCCACAGCGGCGATGAGGCGGGCAGCGGCTCGGTCGCGAAGACGTCCAGGCAGGCGCCGCCCAGGTGGTGGCTGGCCAGGGCGCGGATCAGCGCGTCCTCATCGATCACCTGGCCCCGGCTGACGTTCACCACGACCGCGCCCGCGCGCATCAGCCGCAGCTCCCGCTCGGAGATCAGGTTCTTCGTCTGCTCGGTCAGCGGGCAGGCCAGGATCAGCGCGTCCACGTCGGGCAGCACCTCGCCGATCCGGGCGACGGCGATGTAGGAGGTCAGGCCGGGCACGTCCAGGGCCCGCCGGGCGGGCGGGACGCGGCCGGCCCCGATGACCTCGACCCCGGCCGCCGACAGCAGCGCGGCCACCTTCCGGCCCACGCCGCCCAGGCCGATCAGCAGCGCGCGGCTGCCCGCGACCTGGCCGGCGGCGTGGCGCTGCCAGTGCCGCTCCCGCTGGCAGCGGGCCAGGCGGGGCAGGTCCTTGGCGAAGTACAGCAGCCCGAGCAGGGCGAATTCGGCTAGCGGCGTCCCGTGCACTCCGCTGGCGGTGGTGAAGACCAGCGGCGTGCGGGCCAGGCCGGTCCGCTCCAGGAACCCGCCGATGCCCGCGCTGGTGCCCTGCACCCAGCGCAGCCGCGGGCAGTTGCGGGCCATGTCGGCCGGCGCCTGCCAGTCGAAGTCGAAGCTGACGTCGGCCTGCCGCCGCAGCGCCGCCCAGCGGTCCAGGCCGGCCGCTGACAGCGCGCGCGGCACCCCGGTGTGATCGGCCGGGTAGCGCGGCACCGGCAGCAGGCCGGGTTCGTAGAGCACCGACACCCGGGGGTCGGCGGCCTCGATCCGGGCTGCGTGCTCCGGCTCCAGCGGCGTGGCCACCAGGACGCTAACCCCGTCGGACGTCATCTACCCTCGTTTAGCAGCCGATTGTCGACAATCAACGATTGTCCAGGTCACTGACCTCGGCGTCAAGCCGCGGCGACCGCCGTGTCACCCCCCACTGCCTGTAACCGTGACACCCCACTGCCTGTAAAGAGCATATAACGGACGGACGCTGAGTATTGACGGCCCGAGGGCCGTTTCTACAGTTAGTGCCAGGTTGTCGACAATCGACGAAAGGGGCGCGCGATGTTCCGAGCCCCGACCCAGGCAGCTAGCGCGGGCGTCATCGTCCTCGCCCTCGCCGCGGCGGGATGCGGCGGATCGGCAGCCACCGGCGGCAGCTCGAGCTCGGGGGCCGCGGTCAGCACGCTGGTCATCGCCAACGCGGTCAAGGTGGACACGCTCGACCCCGAGGCGAACTCGGTCAACGAGTCCATCTGGCTGGACCAGAACCTGTACAGCCGGCTGCTGCAGCCCAACGCCACCGGCACCGGCCTGCTGCCGGACCTGGCGTCGTCGTGGACCATCGCGCCGAACGGCCTGACCTACACCTTCCACCTGCGCCCGGACGCGAAGTTCTCCAACGGCAGCCCGGTGACCGCGAACGACGTCGTGTTCTCCATCAACCGGTCCCGCGCGTTCGCGGGCGGCTGGGGATTCCTGCTGACCGCGGTCAAGACCATCACCGCGCCCGACGCGCACACGGTCGTGATCACCCTCTCGCAGCCGCACGCGCCGCTGCTCGCCGACCTGGCCATGTACGCGTACTCGATCGTCCCGGAGAGCCTGGTCAAGGCGCAGGGCAGCTCGTTCTTCCAGCACCCGGTGGGCAGCGGGCCGTTCATGGTCACCTCCTACAACCCCGACAGCGAGGTGGACCTGGCCCGCAACCCGTACTTCTACGGGACCAAGCCGAAGATCAGCAAGGTCAGGGTCCTGATCGTGCCCGACGACAACACCCGGGTGCTGATGCTGGAGAGCAAGAAGGTCGACGTCATCGAGAACCCGCCGGGCAACCTGGTCAGCCAGATCGACAGCACGCCCGGCCTGAGCGTGCAGCTCTACCCGTCCACCCGGGTGGACTTCATCCAGCTCGACGAGCACTTCGCCCCGTTCAAGAACCTGCTGGTGCGGCAGGCCCTGAACTACGCGATCAACCGGAAGGCGATCGTGCAGCTCGCCTACCAGGGGCACGCCACCGCCGGCGCCTCGTTCATGCCCTACAAGATGAAGTTCTTCGACTCCAGCATCGCGCCCTACCCGTACGACCCGGCCAAGGCCAAGCAGCTGCTGGCCAAGGCCGGCTACCCGCACGGCTTCAACACGTTCCTGATCACGGTCAGCGGTGACGTCGCCGGCCAGGCCGAGGCGATCGTGGTCAAGTCCGAGCTCGCCGCCGTCGGCATCAACGTCAGCATCCAGTCCTACGAGCTGCTGACCGCCTACGACAAGGAAGACGGCGGCCACTCGGAGATGGGCGAGCGGTACTGGACCAACGACATCATCGACCCGGACGAGGTCGCGACGTTCGGGGCCGACTGCCAGGGCGGCGCCTTCGCGTTCAACAGCTACTGGTGCGACAACCAGGTCAACAGCCTGGTCACCGACGCGCGCGGCGAGCTCAACGACAGCACCCGGCAGCAGATGTACGACCAGATCCAGCAGACCGTCTACCAGCAGTCGCCGTTCATCGTGATCGACTACAGCCCCTACCGGTACGGCGTGGGTGACTGGGTGCACGGGTTCCACGTGACGCCGCTCGGCAACTATGACCTGTCGCTGGAGACGCTGACCGTCACCACTCCGTAGGGGGCGTCCGTGAACCGCTTCGGGTCGCTCCCCCGGCGGCTCGTCCACCTGGTCATCGTGCTGTTCGGGATCTCGCTGGTGACGTTCTTCCTGCTCCGGCTGATCCCGGGCGATCCCGCGCTGGCCATCCTGGGCAGCAGCTACACCCACCAGCGGGCCGTGGCCATCGACAACTTCCTCGGCCTGAACCGGCCCATCTGGACGCAGTACGGCCTGTACATGGACCGGCTCTTCCACGGCAACATGGGCTTCTCGTTCTACTACGACGAGCCGGCCACCACGGTCATTCTCCAGCACGTCGCGCCGACGCTGTTCCTGCTGGTGTACGCCGGGGTGCTGGCCGCGCTGATCTCGTTCCCGATCGGCTTCATCTCCGGGCTGCGCCGCGGCGGCGTGGTCGACCAGGCGGGCCGGATCTTCTTCACGCTCAGCTTCGCGATGCCCGCGTTCTGGCTGGGGATCATCTTCATCCTGCTGTTCAGCGTGCACATACACGCGTTCCCGATCAGCGGCTTCGGCTCCGGGTTCATCGGGCACCTGTACTACCTGTTCCTGCCGGCGCTGACGATCGCGCTGGGGTTCTCGACCGTCCTGGTCCGCAGCCTGCGCACGGCCACCATCTCCGCGCTGCAGGCGGAGTTCGTGGACACGGCCCGGATGAAGGGCATCCCCTGGCGCCGGGTGCTCTGGCGGCACGTGTTCCGGATCGCGATCCTGGCCGTGGTCGCCGTCTACGGCGTCAACCTCGCCTACCTGGTAGGCGGGACGGTCCTGGTCGAGAATGTGTTTTCGCTGCCCGGTCTGGGCACCCTGCTGGTCGACTCGGTCAATCAGCGCGACTACCCGGTGGTGCAGGGGATAACGCTGCTGTTCGCGGTGATCATCGTCGGCATCAACCTGCTGACCGACATCGCCCAGGCCGCCCTGGACCCGCGGGTCGGGCAGGAAATCGGAACATGAGCACCGCCTGGGCGGCCAGCCCGTCCGAGCTGCTGATGCGGGCGGCCACCAAGGCCGCCGGCGGCGCCGCAGCGTGGTCCGGCGCCGGCTCACCCTGATCGTCGGGCTGGTCCTGCTCGGCATCGCGATCCTGGCCGTGGTGTTCGCCCCGGTCCTGGTCAGCCAGTCCCCCACGACCATCGACCCGCTGCACCCGCTCGCGCCGCCGCTCACCCCCGACCACCTGCTGGGCACCGACCAGTACGGCCGGGACATCCTGGCCCGCATCCTGTACGGCGGCCGCATCGACCTGGCCATCGCGTTCGGCGCGACCGCCGTCACCCTGGTCGGCGGCACGTTCTACGGCCTGATCGCGGGGTACATCGGCGGGCGCACGGACAACGTGATGATGCGGGTGGTCGACCTGGTCTTCGCGTTCCCGTTCCTGGTCCTGGTCATCGCGATTATCGCCATGCTCGGGCCCAGCATCTTCAACATGTTCGTCGCGATCTGGATCACCAGCTGGGTGGCCTACGCGCGGATCATGCGCGCGCAGACCGTGGTGGCCAAGAAGCAGCAGTACGTGCTGGCCGCGCGCGCCCTCGGGTTCGGCCGGCTGCGCATCATGTTCCGGCACATCCTGCCCAACACGGCGTCCGCGGTGATCATCTTCTCGATGGTCGACGCGGTCGGGAACATCATCCTGGCCGCGTCGCTCGGCTTCCTCGGGCTCGGCGCGCAGCCCCCGGCCCCGGAGTGGGGCACGATGATCGCCGACGGCCAGAACTACATCCTGTCGTCCTGGTGGCTGGTGGCCATGCCCGGCCTGGCCGTGGTCTTCATCGGGATCTCCTTCGCCCTGATCGGGGACGGGCTGGCCGACCTGCTCCGGGCCGGTGACCGATGAGCGAGGGCGCGCCGCGCAGCGATGTCAGCCGCGACGGCCGGCTTGCCGGCCCGAGCGGATCGCATGCGGGGGGGTCTGGGGGGGTCGTCCCCCCGGGGCAAGCACTGCTGACGGTCCGCGACCTGCGCAGCTACCTGGCCACCGGACAGGGCGTGGTCCGCGCGGTGGACGGGGTGTCGCTGACCGTGCACGAGGCGGAGATCCTCGGCATCGTCGGCGAGAGCGGCTGCGGCAAGACGGTCACCTGCCGCACGATCATGGGCCTGATGCCGGCCGGCATCCTGCACGCCAGCGGCGAGGTGATCTACCACCCGCGCGGCGAGCAGAACCTCCTGGACGCCTCCCAGGCCCAGTGGGAGGCGCTGCGCGGCGCCCACCTGGCGATGATCTTCCAGGACCCGATGACCGCGCTGAACCCGGTGCGCACCATCGGCGACCAGCTGCTCGAGGCGGTCACCGCGCACGCCAAGCCGTCGCGCCCGGAGGCGCGGGCCCGGGCCATCGGGCTGCTGGAGCGCGTCGGCATCCCCGCCCCGGCCCGGCGGATGCGTGACTACCCGTTCCAGTTCAGCGGCGGGATGCTGCAGCGGGCGCTGATCGCGATCGCGCTGGCGTCCTCGCCCCGGCTGCTGCTGGCCGACGAGCCGACCACCTCACTCGACGTCATCATCCAGGACCAGATCCTCAGCCTGCTGCTGGAACTCCAGCAGGACACCGGCATGAGCATGATCCTGGTCAGCCACGATCTCGCGGTGATCACCGAGGTCTGCGACCGGATCGTGGTCATGTACGCCGGCCAGGTGGTGGAGGAGGGCGTGACCGCGGACATCATCACCGCGCCCCGGCACCCCTACACCCAGGCGCTGCTCGAGGCGCTGCCGCAGGCCGGCCAGCACGGGCAGTTGCACAGCATCCGCGGCGCACCGCCGAGCCTGATCGACGTGCGGTGACGGGTGCCGGTTCGCGCCGCGGTGCCGGCACGTGACCGACGAGTGCCGGGTCTGGGAGACCGAGCTCATCGCCGCCGGCGAGCGCGAGCACGCGGCCCGCTGCTGGCGGCTGCACGACATCGGGAGGTCACAGGCATGGCAGGGCAGCGACTCGGCATAGGAGTGGTCGGCGCGGGCCGCTGGGCGTCCCTGGCCCACCTGCCCGGCTGGGCCCGGGACGAGCGGTGCCGGATCGTCGGCGTCTGCGACCGCGACCCGGAGCGGGCGGCCGCCGCGGCCGGGCGCTACGGCGCCGCGGTCACCACCGGCGACTACCGGGTGCTGCTCGACCGCGACGACATCGACATCATCGACGTGGTCACCCGCGACGGCGAGCACTACCCGATCAACCGCGCGGCCGTCGAGGCGGGCAAGCACGTGCTCAGCGAGAAGCCGGTCGCGCACGACCACCACGACGTCCGGCAGATCGCGGAGCTGGCCCGGGCCAAGGGACTGAAGACCAAGGTCGGCTTCACGTTCCGGTACAGCCCGGCCGTGCGGTACCTGAAGGACCTGATCACCCGCGGCGACCTGGGCACCCCGTTCATCTACAACGCCTACGAGCAGAACTCGCAGTGGCTCAGCCCGCAGTCGGCGCTCCGCAGCCAGGAGCGGGCCACCGACGGCCCGATCAAGGTGGCCTCGCTCGAGGGCTACGGGGCCCCGGTGATCGACATCGGCCACTGGTTCATGGAGTCGGACCTCACCGCGGTCGTCGGCGTGCTGCGGAATTTCGTGCCGGAGCGGATGATCGCCGCGACCGGGGCAATGGCGCGCACCAACATCGACGACGGCGACATCTTCATCGGCGAGTTCGCCAGCGGCGCCATCTGCTCGGTGCAGAGCAGCTTCGTCACCGTCGGGAACTACCCCGGCATCGAGGTCCGCGTCTACGGCAGCGAGGGCGCGGCGGTGGCCCGGCTGATCGAGGAATTCGGCATCTGCGAGACGCTCACGATGGCCAGGCCCGATGATGTGGAGTTCCGGGAGGTCGAGATCCCGGCCGCCTACTACCCGCCGGGCGGCAGCCCGCGCGAGTCGTGGCGGACGCTCTACTACGCCAACCTCACGGCGAGCTTCGCCAGCGAGGTGCTCGGCGAGGCCGAGGGCAACGAGGGAAACTTCGACGACGGGCTGTGGGTGCAGGAGGTCATCAACGCGGTGGAGATCTCACACCACGAGCGCCGCTGGGTGAGCCTGCCCCTCGAGGCCCGGGGCGGAGGGGTGACCGCGCGATGACCACTCGCGACCAGGCGCGCTGGGGCATCATCGGCACGGCCAACATCGCCCGCGCGGTGTTCCTGCCCGGCCTGCGGCAGGCGGGCGGCGACGCGCGGGCGGTGGCCGGCCGCGACGCGGCCCGGGCCGAGCAGTACGCGCGGGACAACGGGATCGCCCGCGCCGTCGCGGGCTACCAGGCCCTGATCGACGATCCGGACATCGACGCCCTGTACATACCGCTGCCGAACTCGCTGCACGCCGAGTGGACCATCCGCGCGCTCGAGGCGGGCAAGCCGGTGCTGTGCGAGAAACCGCTGTGCGGCACGCTCGCGGACACCGAGCGGGTGCTCGGCGCCGCTCGCCGCACCGGGACCCTGCTCTGGGAGGCGTTCGCGTTCCCGTTCCACGCCCAGCTGGAGCGGATCAAGGCCCTGATCGCCGACGGCGCCATCGGCGAGCTGATGGAGATCAAGTCCAACTTCCACTTCACGGTGAGCAACCCGGCCAACATCAGGCTGCGGGGCGACCTGCAGGGCGGGGCCCTGCTGGACGTCGGCTGCTACCCGGTCCGGCTGGCCGCCGAGCTGTTCGGACCGGCTTACGAGTCCGCCTGGGCCCGGGCCACCCGCGGCGGCCAGGACGTCGACGTGGACACCTGGGGAGTGGTGGACTACCCGGCCGCGCGGCGGCTGTACTTCTCCTGCGGGTTCGGCCGCAGCTACGACGCGTTCACCACGCTGGAGGGCACCAGCGGGCAGATCCGGGTGACCAACCCTTTCCACCCCGGCCCGGCGGACAGCTACGAGCTCGCGGCCCCGCGGGCGGAGCTGAGCCGCTTCCCGGCCGCGCCCGGCGAGCTGTCGTTCACCGCCCTGACCGGCCACATCAACGCGGTGCTGCGCGGCGAGGCCGAACCAAGGGGGCTGGCCGTCGATACCGCGCTACCCACCGCGCGCGCCTTGCACGACCTAGGTGAAGCTCGGCACGACTTGGGCGATTCCGCGCGTGTGACTACTTAAAGTAGTCGCTCTTTTACAAAGCGCTGCGAAGCCGGGCGGCGGCTTGCTAGCCTGCCGGGGACACCAGCCCGACGGAGTGTTCCTGACTTTCTTTTTCCGGGGTTCTTGGCATTTATGGGGGGTTTTCGCATGCGTTTACTGCGCTGTCTGCTCGTCTCCGGCTCGGCCGCGGTGATGGCCGGGTCCCTGATTCTCGCCAGCGAGGCGGCGGTCACCACCGTGGCCGCCGCGCCAGCGCGCCCGGCCGGGCAGCCCTCGGCTCAGTTCCTGGCCAAGGCGCGCGCCGCCCTGGTCAGCTACCTGGAGGCCAACCACCCGGCGCCCCCGATCAAGTCCGGCGCCCCCGGTTCGCCCACGGTCGACGAGCACGCGGCGTCCGCGCCGGCCGACGCCCCGACGGCCCGGTCGTTCAACTGGTCCGGCTATGCTGACAGCACGTCGGCCAACGGCACCTTCACCGAGGTCAGCGGGCAGTGGCAGACGCCCAAGGTGAGCTGCACCAAGGAGGACGAGCTCACCTCGGCGTGGGTCGGCCTGGACGGCTACACCGACGACACGGTCGAGCAGGACGGCACGCTGAGCTGGTGCTTCGAGGGCGAGGCCACCTACTTCACCTGGTACGAGATGTTCCCGGCGGGCACCATCGAGGTCGGCAGCTCGCTGCGGCCCGGCGACGAGATCACCGCCGAGGTGTCCCGCAAGGGCACGGCCTACAAGCTGTCGCTGGCCGACGCCACCCATCAGGGCAACGGCTTCTCGGTGACCGCGACGTGCAGCAGCACCGTCTGCGACAACAACAGCGCCGAGTGGATCCTCGAGCGGCCCGCCTTCGCCATCGGCATCGCCCCGCTCGCCGACTACCACGGCTGGACGCTGTCCAACGCGACCGAGACCGCGGGCGGCAAGAAGGGCACGATCTCCAGCTACCCGACCTACGTCAAGAACGACATGGTCGACGCCACCAACACCTACGTGCTCAACACCACCTCCGGCCTGACCGGCGGGAACAAGTTCAGCACGCACTGGCAGGACAGCTACTAACCGACGGCCGCCGGGCCCGCGAAACCGCCGAACCTACGCGGGCCCGGCGGCACCATCGATGAGGTAGCGGGCCGCGATCTCGCGGTGCTCGGCGGGCGTGCCCAGCATCACCTCGGCGGACTTGGCCCGCCGGTAGTACAGGTGCGCGTCGTGCTCCCAGGTGAACCCGATCCCGCCGTGGATCTGGATGTTGTCGGCGGCGGCCCGGAAGTACGCCTCCGAGCAGCAGGCCTTGGCCAGGCTGGCGACCAGCGGCAGCTCGTCCGAGCCGTCCTGCGCCGCCCAGGCCGCGTAGTACGCGGCCGACCGGGCCGATTCGACCTCGAGCAGCAGGTCGGCGCACATGTGCTTGATCGCCTGGAAGCTGCCGATCGGGCGGCCGAACTGCATCCGGATCTTGGCGTACTCGACGCTCATGTCCAGGCAGCGCTGGGCCCCGCCGACCTGCTCGGCGGCGAGCGCGATCACGGCCAGCCGCAGCGTCTGGTCCAGGACGGCCGCGGCGCCGCCCTCGGCGCCGACCAGGCGCGCGGGCACCGCGTCCAGATCCAGCACGGCCTGCTTGCGGGTCTGGTCCAGGGTGTCCAGCCGGCGCCGCGCGAGCCCGCTGGCGCCCGCGTCCACCGCGAACAGGCTCGGCCCGCCGTCGGCCTGCGCCACGACCAGCAGCAGGTCCGCGACGTGGCCGTCGAGCACGAAGGACTTGCGGCCGTCGAGCCGGTAGCCGTCGCCGGACCGGCGGGCCCGGGTGGCCAGCCGCTCGGTGGTCCACGCGCCGTCGTCCTCGCAGCCGGCCAGCGTCGCGATCGTCGTGCCGGCGGCGATCGGGGGCAGGTACTCGTCCGCGGCGGACTCGTCGCCGGCGGCGAGCAGAGCGCCGGCGGCCAGCACCGCGGTGGCGAAGAACGGCGCGCACAGCAGCGCGCGGCCCATCTCCTCACAGGCGACCGCGAGCTCGACCGGGCCGGCCCCGGAGCCGCCGTACTTCTCCGGGATCACCAGGCCCGGCAGGCCGAGCTGCCCGGCGAGCTGGGCCCAGGTCGGCGGGTCGTAGCCGGCCTCGGTCTGCATCAGCCGGCGCACCTCGGCCGACGGCGACTTGTCCTGCAGGAAGCGCCGCAGGATGGCGGCGAGGTCGGTCTGCTCGTCGGTGAACGTGAAGATCATGACGCCTCGCCGGGTGCGGCCTGGGTTCCGACCCTGAGCTGGCGGAACGGCACGGTCTTGGATGAGTCGGGCTCCCGGGGCAGGCCGAGCACCCGCTCGGAGATGATGTTGCGCTGGATCTGGTCCGAGCCGCCGTAGATCGCGGGCCCGGGCGTGGCCAGCAGCTGGCTGGCCACGCGCCCGTCCAGCGGGCCGTCCGCGCCGGCGAGCATCTCGCGCGGGCCGGCGATGAGCGACGCGGTGTCGCGCCACTGGCGGGCGATGCGCGAGGACATCAGCTTGCCCAGCGAGGCCTCGGGGCCCGCATGGCCCCCGGCTTGCCGCGCGGCCCGGGCGCGCAGCCCGTTCCAGGTGTTCACCGAGCTCAGCGTGTAGAGCCGGACGATCTCCTGGCGGACCGCCTGGTCGCGGTCGCGGCCCAGGCCGGCGGCCAGCGTGACCAGCGGGGTGATGCTGCCGCCGATCATGGCCGTGCTGTTGGTGCCGAAGCTGCGCGGCTGCGCCCGGGCGGCCGCGATGAACTCACCGACCGAGACCTCCTGGCGCGCCAGGACCCGGCTGCCGCCGGGCGCGGCGATCCGGAAGCCGATCCCCGACCCGGCGCCGAGCCCGGTGCGCTCGAAGCCCAGCGTGGACAGGGCCACGGCCCAGCCCCCGTTCAGCTCGCCGATGATCGCGGAGGCCGGCACCCGCGCGTCGGTGCAGAACACCTCGCTGAACCCGGACTCGCCGGTCATCTGCAGCAGCGGCCGCACCTCGACGCCGGGCTGGCGCATCGGGAACGCGAAGTAGGTGATGCCGCGGTGCTTGGGCACGTCCGGGTCGGTGCGGGCGAGCAGCATGCCGTAGTCGGCGAGGTGCGCGCCCGAGGTCCACACCTTCTGGCCGTTCACGACGAACTCGCTGCCGTCGCGCTCGGCCCGGGTCTGCAGGCCCGCGAGGTCGAGCCGGCCCCCGGCTCGCTGAACAGCTGGCACCAGGCGTGGTCGCCGACCAGCACGGCCCGGACGAACTGCCGCTTCAGCTCGTCGCCCGCGTTGGCGATGATCGTCGGCGCAGCCAGCATCACGCCCAGCCCGGCCGGCGGCCCGGGCGCCTCCACCCGGTTGAACTCCGCGTAGCTGAGCGCGGCCTCCTCCGCCGGGAGCCCCCGGCCGTGCCACTCGCGCGGCCAGGCCGGCGCGGCCCAGCCGGAGTCCGCCAGGCGCTCCAGCCAGGCCCGCACGCTGAGCTGCGGGTCGAAATTCTCCTCGATCCAGTCGCGCGCCTCCCGGCGCACCGAACTCGCCGTGGCTTCCACTGCGGACTCCGATCTCCCGCGGCTATCGTATCCAGCCGCGTTCGCTGGCCCGCCTACCCGCTGCGGCGAACTTTCCCGAACGCTACGTCTCGGTCTCCGCTGGTCTCGCGGGGCAGGCCGGCCCGGTCATCGCCGGTGGAACCGCGGCGGGCGGCGCTCGGCCGTGGCCTGCACGCCCTCCCGGAAGTCCGCCGTGGCCTGCAGCCGGCTCTGCTCGGCGCCTTCCCGGTCGGTGGCCGCGCGCACCCGGGCGGCCAGGTCGCCGCGCAGCGTCGCCCGGATGGACCGCACGGCGAGCGGGGCGGAGGCCGCGATCTCGGCGGCCAGCGCGTGCGCCTGCGCGCGCACCTGGTCCGCGGGCACCAGCCGGTCGCACAGGCCGATGCGCGCCGCCTCCTCCCCGCCGACCCGCCGCCCGGTGTACAGCATGGCCAGGCTGTGCTGCGAGCCGATGATCGCGGGCAGCGTCACGGTCAGGCCGAACCCGTGATGGAAGCCGAGCCGGGCGAAGTTCGCCACGAAGCGCGCCTGCGGGCAGGCGACCCGGAAATCGGCCGAGCAGGCCAGGCCGAGCCCGCCGCCGACCGCGGCGCCCTGGACCGCGGCCACCACCGGCGTGGCCGCCTCGAACAGCCGGATCGCCTCCCGGTACAAGGTGGCCGGGCTGTTGTCCCCGCTGAGGCCGCCGGCCAGGTTCGCGCCCGCGCAGAAGTGCTTGCCCTCCGAGCACAGCACGATCGCCCGGCACCGCGGCTCGGCGTCCAGCGCCTGGTAGGCATCGGCCAGCGCTGCGATCAGCGCCCGGTCGAAGTAGTTGTCCGGCGGGCGGTGCACCTCGACCGTGGCCACGAAGTCGTCGCCCACGGCGACCGTGACGTCGTCCATCAGCCTGCTCCCCCGTCCCCGTCCCGGTCCACGCCCGGCCCGAGCGCGGTCATGACCTCCGCCGCCCGGGCCGCGACCAGCGGGTCGGGGTCGCCGGCCAGACGGCCGGCCAGGCCGGCGTCCACCGCGGCGGGCCTGGCCTGCGCGACCGCGAGCAGGGCCGTCGCGGCCGCGTGCCGGTCGCGCAGGTCGGCGCTCGCGGCCAGGGCCTCCAGGATCACCAGCGCGTCGCGGCGGCGGGTGGCCAGTTCCTGGACCGCGGCCATGGCCGGGGCCCAGACCAGCCAGTCCTCGGTGCTCGGCACGGCCAGCCGCCCGAGCACCTCGACCGGGACGTCCAGCGGCGCCAGCGCCGCCCGGTCCCGGAGCAGGCCGGCCGCGCAGGAGCGGGCCAGGTACCCGGGGTGCCCGGCCAGCGTCTCCACCATCTCGGCCGGCACCAGCGCGGGGTCCAGCCCGGCCGCCGCCGCCAGCAGCGACGCCGCGGCGAGAGCCCGGGCGTGGTCGCCGGATTCGGTGACCACGCGGTGCAGGTCGCGGGCGATCTGCCGGCGCCGGCCCGGGTCCCGGTCCCGCAGCAGCGGGTACAGCCGCCGGCGGGCCTCGTCGTGATCGCCCGGCGGCAGGCCGTCGAACAGCCGCTCGGTGTCGTCGTCCGCGCCCGCGCTGACCGGATGCGGTCCGGCCGCCGCAGGCGCCGGCACCATCCCCCACTGCTGCAGCTGCTTCAGCACGACCTCGGCGGCCAGGTCGGGCCGGGCCACGTCGAGGTCGTCGTAGGACGGGGTGATGTCGCTGGGCAGCAGCACGCCCGGGGACCGCAGCACCTGGCAGCGGTCGCGCAGATGCGGGCGGGACCGGGCCTGCGCGATCTCGTCGACGATGTTGGCCCGCGGGTACCGCGAGCCGTCACTGAGCTCGTAGTCGGCCGTGCACAGGGCCACGAGCGCGGACGACGCGTCCAGGTAGGGGCCCGCCTTGGGCTCGGCTCCGCCGCCGGTGCCGGGCAGCGGCGGCTCGTCGGCCATCACGATCGGGCGCAGGCCGCGGGCGGCCAGGGCGTCACGCACCGGCCACGCGACCGTTTCCTTGAACTTCTCCGAGCACGACACGAAGACGGCGACCTGTCCGCGGAGCATTCTGGCGATCACCCTTCCGTGGCCGGCCGTCCGCCGGCGCGGGCGGCGCCGATCACCTCCGCGGCGACCCGGTCGCCGGCGTCGGGCCGGCCGAGGCGGCGGGCCTGGCCAGCCAGGTTTTCCCGTTCCGCCGGGTCCTTGAGCAGGGCCAGCAGCTCGTCGCGCAGCCGCTCCGGCGTCGCGTCCGCGCCGGTGAGCATCCGGGCCGCGCCGGACGCGGCCAGGTGCCGGGCGGTGCGCCGCTGCTCGTCGCCGCCGGTGGGCACGAGCGGGATGAGGATGCTGGCCTTGCCCAGCGCGGTCAGCTCCGCGGTGGTGCCGGCCCCGCTGCGGCCGATGATCACGTCGGCGGCGGCCAGCACGTCGGGCAGCTCACCGTGGATGTAGTCAGTCACCCGGTAGCGGCGGGCGAGCGGCTCGGGCAGGGCCGCCGCCACCGCGCGCGCCTGGGCGAAGCCGTACTCGCCGGACTGGTGCAGCATGTGGCAGTACGGCAGCACGTCGGGCAGGATGCCGGCCACCAGCTGGTTGATCTGCACGGCGCCGGTGGCGCCGCCGGTCACCAGGACCAGCGGCCCCTCCGCGTCCGTCCCGTACGCGGCCGTCCCCCGGGCCGGGTCGCCGGTCAGCACCTCCGGGCGGATCGGGTTGCCGGTCACCAGCGCGCGCCGCCGGGCCCGTCCGGGCAGGTGACCGAGCGAGGACTCGTGGCTCAGCAGCACCCGGGTGGCCAGCCGGGCCAGGATCCGGTTGGCCAGCCCGAGCGTGGCGACCTGCTCGTGCATGACCAGCGGGCGGCGCAGGATCCAGGCCGCGACGCCGATGGGCACGCAGACGTAGCCGCCGGTGGACAGCACGACGTCGGGCCGGGTGCGCAGCACGATGACGAATGCCTGCAGCATGCCCAGCGGGATGCGGAACGCGTCAGCGACGTTCCTGGCCAGTTCGCGCGGGGTCGGCGAGCGGCGCAGCTTGCCGGTGGTGATCGCCCGGAACGGTATGCCCTCCTGACGGCAGATCTTCGCCTCCAGGCCGCTGGCCACGCCCACCCACAGGAACTGCGGCTGGGCCCGGTCACCGGCCAGCCGGGCCCGGATGGCCCGGATCGTGGTCAGCGCGGGGTAGGTATGGCCTCCGGTGCCGCCGCCGGTGACGATGATCCGAAGTCCCCGGAAGTGCTTCGCGCTGTGGCTGCCCATGCCTTCCCTCGCCAGATGGCCGTCCTGGCCATCGTAGAGGGGGGCCAGCCGGGCGGCGGTCAGAACCCGGCCGGGACCGCGGTCAGTCGAGGCCGTCGCGGTCGGCCCAGGCCAGCAGGGTGTCCAGCGAGTAGGCGGTGTCGTCGATGCCTGCGTGCAGGTCGCCCAGCCGGGCGAACCGCTGCGGCACGGTGGCGATGGTGAACGCCCGAGGGTCCACGTCGTCGATCTCGTCCCAGGTGACCGGGGTGGACACGATCGCCTCCGGCACTCCGCGGACCGAGTAGGCGCTCGCGATCGTGTGATCCCGGGCGTTCTGGTTGTAGTCGACGAACAGCTTGGCCGGGTCGCGGTCCTTGCGCCACCAGGTGGTGGTGACCGCGTCCGGGGCCCGGCGCTCGACCTCCCGGGCGAACGCCTGCGCGGCCCGTCGGACCTCGGCGAACCCCCACCGCGGCTCGATCCGGACGTAGACGTGCAGGCCGTGGCCGCCCGAGGTCTTGGGCCAGCCCGCCGCGCCCAGCTCGGCCAGTATCTCGCGCACGACCCCGGCCACCCGGCGCACGGTGTCGAACCCGCAGCGCGGCCCCGGGTCGAGGTCGATCCGCCACTCGTCCGGCCGCTCGGTGTCGGCCCGGCGGGAGTTCCACGGGTGGAACTCGACCGTGGACATCTGGACCGCCCACACCACGCTGGCCAGCTCGGTGACGCACAGCTCGTCCGCGTGCCGGCCGTAGCGCGGGAAGCTTACCCGGACGGTTTCCAGCCACGGCGGCGCGCCGTGCGGCACCCTTTTCTGGTGTACTTTCCCTCCCCCGCCCGCCCGGCCGCCCTTGGCCCCACCCGCCCGGCCCTCGCCCGCCCGGCCCTCACCCACCCCCGCCGGGAACCGGTGCATCATGCACGGCCGGTCGCGCAGCGCGCGCACGATGCCGTCCCCGACCGACATGTAGTAGCGGGCCAGGTCGAGCTTGGTCTCACCGCGCGCCGGGAAGTACACCCGGTCCGGGTGGGAGATGCGCACCGTCCTGCTTCCGACCTGCAGTTCCACGTCAGCGGCCATGCCCCGAACCTAGCCGCCGCCGGTCACAGCGGCGCGAACTGGTAGCCCTCGTCCAGCAGCCGGGGCAGCACGATCCGGAGCGCGGCCACCGTCTGGGAGCGGTTGCCGCCGCCGTCGTGCTCCAGGATGATCGAGCCCGGCCTGGTGTTGTGCATGATGTTCCTGACGATGCTGCGCACGCCCGGCATGGCCCAGTCGCGCGGGTCGACCGACCAGTCCACCGGCGTCATCCCCATCTGCTCGCACTCCCGGAGCACGGTGCGGTTCCACGCCCCGTAGGGGGCCCGGAACAGGGCAGGCTGCAGGCCGGTTACCTCGTGGATCGCGTCGCTGGCCCGCTCGAGCTCGCCGTGCACCCGGCGGGCCGACATGCGCACCAGGTCCTCATGGTTCCAGGTGTGATTGGTGATCCGGTGCCCGGCCGCGGCGACCTCACGGGCCAGGCTCGGGTTGGCGGCCACGTTGATGCCGATCATTGAGAACGTCGCCGTCACGTGATACCTATGCAGCAGCTGGAGCACTTGCGGGGTGTAAATCGGATTGGGGCCGTCATCGATCGTCAGCGCGATCGTCTTCGGCCCGTCATTGATGTAAAAAAGCGGCTCTTCTACGGCACGGGAATGGGGGTGATGGCGCCGGGCGTCGGGGTGATGCGCGATCGTCTGGGCGCGGGCCGGGTCGTCCGGCCCGGCCAGGCCCAGGCTGCGGGCGGGGACACTGGTCAGGGCCATGCCGCCCACGGCCAGCAGCACCCGCCGGCGTTTAACGAACGACACGGGGCGAGCGTCGCCGGAAGGCGTCATGTCCGCCATGGGAACCTCGGCGTGCTCCGGTGCTTCATCGCCGTCCTATTGCCTAGACGTTCCGTACAGATAATGCTATGGGCGCGATCTGCACCATCATGCAGCAATGGACAGCGGAAACGAAGCAAGCGCGAAGGCGTGTCCTGCGGTTTTCCGGCGCGCCAATGGGCTCGCTATCCTGCGGGGGTGGTGACCCCGGGTGAGTTCGATCTGGTCGTGCGCGGCGGCACGGTGGTGACCGCGGGCGGCTCCGCCGAGTGCGACGTGGGCATCAGCGGCGGCACGATCCGCCAGATCGGCGGCGCCCTGCGCGGCCGCCGGGAGATCGACGCGGCCGGCGCGCTCGTCCTGCCCGGCGGGGTGGACATGCACGTCCACCTGTCCTCGCCGGAGCCGCCCGAGCCGGGCGCGCCGGCCTGGGCCGACGACTTCGCCAGCGGGTCGGCGGCGGCGATCGCCGGCGGCGTGACCACGATCGGCAACATGACCTTCCCCGGGCCCGGCCAGTCGCTGCGCCAGGCGCTGCGCCGCGACCTCGCCGCGGCCCGGGACACCGCGGCCGTCGACTACGTGCTGCATCCGGTGCTGGCCGACCCGGCGCCCGGGGAACTGGCCGACCTGCCGCGGCTGGCCGGCGAGGGTCACACCAGCCTCAAGCTGTTCATGGTGGCCGAGAAATTCGAGGCCAACGCGGACGGGATGCTGGCGGCGGTCGGGATCGCCGGGCGGCACGGCATGCTCACGCTGATCCATTGCGAGGACGGCGCCCTGGTCCGGTTCGCCGGCCAGCGCCTGCTGGCCGCCGGGCGGGGCGGCCTGGCCGACTGGGCGCAGAGCCGGCCGGTGGCGGCCGAGCGCGCCGCCGTCGAGCGGGCGGTCGCGATGTGCGAGGCGACCGGCTCACCCGTCTACATCGTGCACCTGTCGTCGCGGGCCGCGCTGGAGTCTGCCCGCCGGGCGCGGTCCCGCGGCCTTCCGGTCTTCGTTGAGACCCGCCCGCTCTACCTGTACCTGACCAGCGCCGCGCTGGCCGGCCCGCAGCCGGGCCGGTACATCGGCTCGCCGCCGCTGCGCGAACCGGACGACCAGGCCGCGCTGTGGGCGGGCCTGGCCGGCGGCTCCGTGCACACCGTCGGCAGCGACCACGCGCCCTGGTCACTGCGCGACAAGATCGACGATGCGCTCGACGTGACGACGGCGCGCCAGGGCGTGGCGGATCTCGAAACGATCATGCCGATGCTGTTCAGCGAGGGCGTCCGGGCCGGCCTGTCTCGCTGGCCCGGTTCGTCGCGCTGACCTCGGCCAACCCGGCCCGCCTGTTCGGGCTCTACCCGCGCAAGGGCACGATCGCGGCCGGCAGCGACGCCGACCTGGTCGTGCTGGACCCGAGCCTGCGCCGCACGATCGACGGCCGTTCCATGCACTCCAACGCCGACTACTCGGTCTACGACGGCCGCACGGTCTGCGGGTGGCCGCGGTTCACGGTCAGCCGCGGCGAGGTCGTCTTCGAGGACGGGCAGGTCATGGCCGCGCCCGGCCGCGGACAGTGGCTGCGCCGCGGCCCCACCGAGGCGCCCTGACGCTCGCCGCCGATTCTGAGCTGGCGCCCCGCCGGCTTAATGATCGCGGAGACTTTCGGCGAATACCGCGGCTGACTCTCCGCGCAAACGTGTCCGCCACGTCAGCGGAAGGTTCCGGTGCCGGTGTTGGTGAAGGGGGCGCCGGCGGGCTGGAGGCGGTTGGCCCGCTGCTGCACGATCAGCCGCTGGATGCCCAGGCTGACGGCCAGGTAGAGGACCACGGTGGCGGCGCCGACACCGCCGCCGTTGCCGTGGGAAGGCGCCACGAGCGCGTCATAGCCGAGGTGCGCGGCGAACGCCACCACCCACAGCGCGGCGGTCAGCCAGTTGCCCTTGGTCCAGGGCTGGCCGCCCTGGAGCCAGATCCGGACCGTGCTGGCCCGCAGCGCGCCGAACACCGCGGCCAGCACCAGGCTGCCGCCCAGCGCGGCGTAGGTCACCCCGCCCGCGTGGTACTTCTGCAGGTACTGGAAGGCCTCGATCAGCCCGATGACGGCGATGATCACGACAATGCGCATCCCGGAGGCGTTGACCGGGCGGGACACCAGCTGCCGGTAGATCAGCAGCCCGAGAACGATGACCCCCAGGGCGACCTCGGTGGCGATGGACACGGCTCCCAACCTCCTCACCAGCGACGACGGCCGGATACACGGGCCGCCGCGCACCGCGTCTGGTGCGGTGCGGTTCCACCGTAAGTCCGCCACGGCCGCAGCGGCCATGCCCTTTATCCCGATCCGCCCATGACAGATGTCATGCCCGCGCGCCGCAGGCGCCGCGGCGCGGAGAGGGGCCGGACCGAGTGCGGGGGTGGGTTCCGGACCGAGTGCGGGAGGGGTCCCGGGCCGAGCGCGGGAGGGGGTCCCGGGCCGGGTGCGGGAGGGGGTCCCGGGCCGGGTGCGGGAAGGGGTCCCGGGCCGGCGCTTTATCGGTTCGCCGTTGTCAGTGGCGGCCGGTAAGTTCGGTGTTCCGGGGTGTTGATGGGCTGACGACCTGGTTGGGGAGGACATTCGTGTCAGCGGCAGGTTCCGGTCCGGCGATTGAAGTGGAAGGGCTGACCAAGTCATTCGGTGAGGTCCGCGCGCTGCGCGGCATCGACCTGTCGGTGCCGCGAGGGACGGTGCTCGGGGTCCTCGGCCCGAACGGCGCGGGCAAGACGACGGCGGTGCGGATCCTGACCACCCTGTTGCGGCCGGACTCCGGGCGCGCCCTGGTGGAGGGCCGCGACGTGGTGCGGTACGCCGCGGCGGTGCGCCGCTCGATCGGGCTGTCCGGCCAGTCGGCCGCCATCCAGGAGGAGCTGACCGGCCGGGAGAATCTGGAGATCATCGGCCGGCTCTACCACCTGCGCTGGCCGCAGGCCCGCAGCCGCGCGGTCGAGCTGCTGGAGCAGTTCGGGCTGAGTGATGCCGCCGACCGGGCGGCCAAGAACTACTCCGGCGGCATGCAGCGCCGCCTGGACTTGGCCGCGAGCCTGGTTGGCCCGCCGCAGGTGCTGTTCCTCGACGAGCCGACCACCGGCCTGGATCCGCGGTCGCGGCTGGGCATGTGGGACATCATCCGGTCGCTGGCGGCCGCGGGGACGACGACGCTGCTGACCACGCAGTACCTCGACGAGGCCGACGAGCTGGCCGACCAGATCGTCGTGATCGACCACGGCCTGGTCATCGCGGCCGGGACCGCCGAGGAACTGAAGAGCAAGGTCGGCGGGGACGTGATCGAGTTCTCCGTGCCCGACCGGACCCGGATCGGCGACGCGGTCACCGCGATCACGAAGATCGGCGAGAGCGAGCCGCACGTGGACCAGGAGACGGGAGTGATCACCATGGGGGTCGGCGGGCGCGGTTCCGACGCGCTCATCGAGGCCGTGCGCGGGCTGGACGGCGCGGCCGTGCAGACCCAGGGCCTGTCGTTGCGGCGGCCCTCGCTCGACGACGTGTTCCTGGCCCTGACCGGGCACGCCGCCGAGGACGAGGAACAAGAGCGCAAGGGCCGCCGGGGCCGGCGCTGGCCGGGCCAGCCGGACGCCGCGGGGACGGCGTCATGACCGCCGTAGCCATCGCCGCTCCCCCGGCCGAGCCGAGCCTGCTCACCCGGGCCCACTGGTCGGTGATCGACACGCTCACCATCACCCGGCGGAACCTGCTGGTCTGGCTGCGGGTGCCCGCGTACATCATGTTCACGGTGATCCAGCCGGTGATGTTCGTGCTGCTGTTCGCCTACGTGTTCGGCGGCGCGATCCCGATTCGCGGCACCAGCTACGTCAACTTCCTGATGCCCGGGATCATCGCCCAGTCGGCGGCGTTCGCGACGTTCGGCACGGCGATCGCGCTGGCCCAGGAGCTCCAGAAGGGCGTGATCGACCGGCTGCGGTCAATGCCGATGGCACGCTCGGCCGTGCTGGCCGGCCGCCTGGTGGCGGACACCCTCCGGATGTTCATCACGATCCTGATCCTCGTCGGGGTCGGCTACGGGGTCGGTTTCCGGTTCCAGAACGGCTTCGGCCTGGCCGTGGCCATGGTCGTGCTGGCCACCGTGTTCGGGCTGGCGATCTGCTGTATCGCGGCGTACACCGGGCTGGCCATCGGCGACGAGGAGTCGGTCCAGGCGTTCGGGCTGATCTGGCTGTTCCCGCTGACGTTCGTCAGCTCGGCGTTCGTGCCAGTCTCGTCGATGCCGGGCTGGCTGCAGGCCTTCGCCAATCACCAGCCGGTCACCTACGTGATCAACACCATGCGCGCGATGGCGCTGGGCGGCCCGATCGCGACGAACCTGTGGATCAGCATCGCGTGGCTGGCCGGGATCTTCATCGTGTTCGCCCCGCTCGCCGTCCGTGCCTACAAGCGGGCCGGCTAGTCCTGGCCGCCGGGCCCGGGCACCCAGGCCACGTCCGAGGAGGAGATGACCCGCTCGGCCCGGTCCTGGGCCCGGGTCTGCCGCAGGCTCAGCAGCGCGGCGATGCCCGCCGCGCCCGCGGGCGGGAGCGTGACCAGGGCGGGAAGCTGGTAGCGCCAGGAGAATTCCAGGATGTCCGGGACCAGCAGCACGGTGACGGCGGTCGCGGTGAACAGCAGGCTGGCCAGGGCGAGCTGGCGGGTACGGGTCCCGCGGGTGCGCCGGACCGCGACCAGCGCCGAGCCGGCCAGGCCCGCCAGGAAGAACACGGCGAGCAGCGGGCCGGGGGTGTAGCCGCCGCCCAGCTGATAGGAGTGCAGGAACGACGCCAGCGGCCGGTTGACCCGGGCCGGGCCGCCGTAGGCCGGGCTGAGCGGGCGCAGGCGGAACATGCCGAACGCCCGGCGCTGCAGCCCCACGATGATCACGTGGCCCGGGCCGAGGCTCACCCAGTGCGGGTAGACGGGATAGCTGGTCTGGAACTGCCAGCGCGAGATCGGCGTGACCCACGGGGTGGGCGCGCGGGACACCTCGAACAGCCGGAGCGCGTCGCTGGCGATCCCCACCACCACGCGCAGCGGCTGCTGGTGCTCGATGGCCCGGTCCAGCTCGGCCACCAGCACGGCCCGGCTCACGCCGCGCGGTACGGCCGCGTCGTGCAGCGGCGACGCGCTGGAATGCTCCAGCCAGTCGGGGCCCTGCGCCTGCTCGGCCGGCGTCGGGCACAGCGGCCGCACGTCCGCGGGCAGCTTCAGCGTGGCGCAGTCGGCCTGCGCGGCCAGCCGGCCGCTGTTGCTCTGCCCCGCGGCCAGCCAGAAGTGCCCGGTCGTGGCGGAGGAGATGGCGCAGTAGGCGAACACCGGCAGCGCGAACGCGGCGCCGAAGGCGGCGGCCAGGCCGATGACGCGGCGCCAGCCGCCGCCCGCCGCGAGCAGCACGAACAGCAGCGCCGGCGCGACCAGGACCTCGCCCAGCGCCTTGACCGCCGCGGACGAGCCGAGGATCAGGCCCGCCGCGACCACGAAGGGCATGCTGAGGGCGGGCCGCCACAGCAGCACGACGAGCCCGGCGACGATCATGGCGTCGAACCAGACGTCCGGCATGATCATCTGTTCCATGTGCAGCTGGTAGGCGTCGAGCAGCACCGGCGCCACCGCCACCGCGGCCAGCCAGCGGGCGGCACCGCGGCGCACCAGCACGGCGTACAGGGCGACGGCGACCGCCAGGCCGAGCAGGCACTGCAGCACCGCCACGGCCGGCAGGCCGCCGAACGGGAGCACCGCCTTCAGCAGCCACTGGTAGCCGAGCGGGTCGGAGCCGGGATAGACGCCGTACAGGTACTTGAGCGTGTCGACGTAGATCAGCGCGGGGCTGTAGGCGAGCTTGGCCAGCACCCGCAGCACCAGGCCCGCGGCCAGGAACACCGATACCAGCCAGTGACGGCGCAGCAGGGCCAGGACCCGCGCCGCCCATGACGGCCGCGACGGCACCGCGTCGGCCCGCTCCTGCCCGGCCGCGAGACTCGAACCGGTCATGCCGCCAGCTGAGACCACGGCAGCATTCCAGGCTCCTCGGTGACCGGGTGACAGGTAGTGGTTTGGCCGCTGGCTTCCCCGTCTGGGGCCAGTCATCCCATTATTCCGCCCGATCACTCTAGCGCTCTGCCCGGAAGTTCCCGTGTCGTTACTGAGATGGGTGGCAGGTCCGGTGACGGGCGGTGTAATCCTTTATGACATGAACGCGCGCCACCCGTCGCGGCGGGCCTTCATCGGCCTGGCCGCCGCCGGCACCGCCGCCGCCGCGGTCGCCGCGGCGGTGAAGGCCTCCGAGAGCGGCGGCTCCGGCGGCCCGGCCGCCGCCGCGCGGACCAAGGCCGCCCGGTCGGTGCCGCATCCCAGGTCAGTCACCGAGAACGAGTTGCCCGGCGACCCGGACTGGCCGATCAGGCACGTGGGCGGGCCGAACGAGATGGTGGGCTACGCCGGCCAGACCAGCGTGCTGCCCGGCGAACAGATCACGCTCTACGCCTCGACCACCGCCCGCGGGTTCACGGTCAGGGCGTTCCGGATGGGGTGGTACCGCGGTGACCTGGCCCGGCTGGTGTGGCAGTCGGCGAGCGTGACCGGGCGCCAGCAGAGCCCGCTGTCGGTGGCCCCCGACACCAACACGGTGCAGACCGACTGGGGGCCGTCGCTGACCATCCCGACCGACGGCTGGCCGGAGGGTGCCTACCTGCTGCGGATGGACGCCGACAGCGGCGCGCAGCGGTACGTGCCGGTGACCGTGCGGTCGGCCAGCACCGCGGGCAAGGTCGTGCTCAAGAACTCGACCTCCACCTGGCAGGCCTACAACACCTGGGGCGGCTACGACCTGTACAACGGGCCGGCCTGTCCGACTACGACAACCGGTCGCTGGTGGTGAGCCTGGACCGGCCCTTCGACCTGGACGGCGCGTTCTTGTTCCTGGCGCACGAGCGGGCCCTCATCGAGCTCGCCGAGCGGATGGGGCTGCCGCTGGCCTACGTCACGAGCATGGAGACCGCCACCGATCCGCACCTGCTCGACGGGGCCAGCGCGCTGTTCTCGCTCGGGCACGACGAGTACTGGACGCCGGAGGAACGGGCCTACGTGACGGCGGCCAGGAACGCGGGCGTGAACGTCGCGTTCCTGGGCGCGAACTGCTGCTTCCGGCGCATCAGGCTGGCCGGCAGCAAGCTGGGCCCGCAGCGGCAGGTCATCTGCTACAAGACCAGCTACACACAGGACCCGATGTACGGGAAGGACAACGCGCTGGTCACGAACGACTACCGGGAGCCGCCCGACCCGGACCCGGAGTCCTCGCTGATCGGCACGCTGTACGAGTCCAACCCCACCAACGCCGACTACGTGGTCGCCACCCCGGGCGCCTGGATGTTCGCCGGGACCGGCGTGAGCAAAGGCACCAGCTTCCCCGGCCTGGTGGGCATCGAGTACGACCGGGTGAACCCGGACTCGCCGGTCGAGCGGCCGATCCAGGTGCTGTCCCATTCCCCGCTGACCTGCCGCGGTGTGAACAGCTACGCGGACTCCTGCTACTACACCCACGCCAGCGGCGCCGGGGTGTTCAACACCGGGACGATGCGCTGGGTGGGCGCGTTCACCCCGTACGCGTACGCCGAATTCGGCGTGAACCGGCGTGGCGGCAACTTCGTCCGGCGGGTCACCGCCAACGTGCTGCGCGCGTTCGCCGACGGGCCGGCCGCGGCCAAGTACCCCGCCCATGACAACCTGGATGCCATGCAGGAGTGGGCCGGCGACCCGATCGCCAGCCAGCACAACCTGTGGCCCCCCGTCACGCTCTGAAGATCGGCCGGCCCGCGACAGTGAAACCGCCCTCCAATCGTGTCGTGCTTGCTGCCGTGCTCCTCACCGGGCTGCTGGCCGGGTTGCTGGCCGCGTGCACGTCGGCATCGACATCGTCCCGGCCAAAGCCCCGCCGGCCTTCCGCCGAGGTGGCCACCGGCGGCCCCGCCGGCCAGTACGTGGTGCCGGCCGGCATCCACAAGATCAAGCACGTGATCATCGTCATGCAGGAGAACCGGTCGTTCGACAGCTACTTCGGGACGTATCCGGGCGCGATCGGCATCCCGATGCACGACGGGAAGCCGACGGTATGCGTGCCGAACCCGGCCGGCGGGTGCACCCGGCCCTACCACGACACCGCCGACGTGAACGGCGGCGGCCCGCACGGCGAGGGCAACGCGGTGGCGGACGTGAACCACGGCTTGATGAACGGGTTCATCAAGCAGCGCGACGTGGCCCAGGCGACCTGCCACATCCCCGACGACCCGGCGTGCATCCCGGGGGGCCAGCCCGACGTGATGGGGTACCACACGGCCGCGGAGATACCTAACTACTGGGCCTACGCCAGGGACTTCGCGCTCGACGACCGCATGTTCGAGCCGGTGAAATCGTGGTCGCTGCCCGACCACCTGTACATCGTGTCGGCCTGGTCGGCCCGGTGCCGCACCCGCTCGCCCATGAGCTGCGTCAACGACATCGTGGGCCCCTACGGGGTGAACCAGTTCAACCAGGCGGTGCACGAGGAACTGACCGAGGGGAAGACCACGATCGACCTGGCCTGGACCGACATCACCTGGCTCCTGTACGCCCGGCACGTCAGCTGGGCCTACTACATCCAGGCCGGCATCCAGCCCGACTGCGACAACGACGCGGCCGAGACCTGCAGTCCGGTCCAGCAGAGTGCCACGACGCCGGGCATCTGGAACCCGCTGCCGCTGTTCGGCGACGTGCAGCAGGACCACCAGCTGCACAACGTGCAGCCGCTCGGCTCCTACTTCCGGGCCGCCAAGGCGGGCACCCTGCCGTCGGTGAGCTGGATCACCCCGTCCGGCGACGACAGTGAGCACCCCCCGGCCAGCGTCCACCAGGGCCAGGCGTATGTCACCGCGGTCATCAACGCCGCCATGCAAAGCCCGGACTGGGATTCCACGGCCATCTTCCTGGCCTGGGACGACTGGGGCGGCTTCTACGACAGCGTGGTCCCGCCGGCGGTCGACCAGAACGGCTACGGCCTGCGGGTGCCGGCGATCACGATCTCGCCGTACGCGAGGCAGGGCTTCATCGACAGCCAGACGCTCAGCAGCGACGCCTACCTGAAGTTCATCGAGGACGACTTCCTCGGCGGCGACCGGCTCAACCCCAAGACCGACGGCCGCCCGGACCCCCGCCCGGACGTGCGCGAGGACCTGGCGATCCTCGGCAACCTGGACGAGGACTTCGACTTCAATCAGGCGCCGCGACCGCCGGTGCTCCTGCCCACCAACCCGCCGACCGACTCGCCGTCGCTCCCGCCCTACTTCCGGGGCAAGCCCCCGTGCCTGGGGTGCACCGCGCCCCCGCCTGGCTATCTGCCCGTGCTGGTGCCGTAACGAGCCCGGTTCACCATCGGGGCCGCCGCCCGGGCCGCCATCGAGGCCAGTTCAGCGGCGCTGCCACAGCGTGACGACGATGCCCTTGAAGTGGCGCTCGGCGATCAGCCGGAACCGGCTCATCAGCAGCTCGCCCTCGGCCCGGATCGACGCGGAGGAGACGTGCACCGAGGGCGCCCGGCCGACCACCCAGATCCGGTCATAGGTCAGCATGAGGGGGCCGACCTGCGCGAACGGCTTATCGAAGCCGTTCAGCGTGCCCGACCGGAGCGGCGTCACCGACATCGCGAAGTCGGTGGTGTCCCGGAACTGCTCCGGGTAGCCCAGCCGGGCCTTGCGGAAGAACGAGTTGAAGAACAGCACCCCGTCGCCCGGCCGCGCGTGCGCGCCGACGTAGAACGCGGGGTCGCCGTAGTCGAACTGGCGGGTCAGCGGGGTCCTGGCCCGGTGCTGCGGCCCGAGCTGGAAGACCAGCACGCCCAGGCACGCGATCGCGCCGGTCGCGGCGACGACAACCCGCCAGTCCACCGGAATGCGCAGCGTCCGGCTCAGCCCGTCCGCCAGCCAGCGCCCGATCCGCTGCAGCCCGGCCCCGGCCAGCATGGCCGCCCCGGTCTCGCCGTACAGGACGTACCGGTCGACGTAGAGCGGGTGCCCGACCACCGATTCCACGATCAGCAGCCCGGCCGGCAGCACCAGCAGCGGGGCGAACACCGACGGCAGCGAGATCCCGCGGCGGCGCCACCAGGGGGGCCGTCCGTCGGGCAGCACCGCAGCCACGGCGAACACGAACAGGCCCCCGGCCACCCAGGTGATCGAGCCGAAGTAGTCGTGGAACAAGATCCCCACGTCGTGCACGGTCGGGCGGGTGATCCAGGACGCGGCGGAGTCCTGGTGGATGCTGCCGATCACCACCGGGAGGACCAGGAACGAGCCGACGGCCCCGGCGGTGAACCAGTGCCGCAGCGCCCGCTTCCCGGGCCTGGCCAGCAGCACGGTGGCCAGGTGCGCGGCCAGTACCACCAGCGTCAGTTCGTTCAGGTAACCGCACAGGGTGACGAGCGGCGCGTAGACAAGCCAGCGCTTCCTGATCTGGTCTTCGGAGGCGCCGGCCAGCTCGGCCTCGAGCGCCCGCACCAGGGCCAGCGTGGCGCAGAGCACGACCGCGACGATCGCGGCGTATTCGCGCGCGGTCTGGGCGTAGAAGCTGATTTCCGGGGTCAGGGCCATGATCAGGCCGGCGAACAGCCCGGTCCAGACCGACCCGGACAGCCGCCGGCCGATGTACACCATCAGCCCGGCGGCGACGGTCATGGCGATCACCGAGGGAACGCGGATGGCGCTCGGGGTGGTGCCGAACACCGCCACCCACGGGTGCATCACCACGTAGTAGAAGCCGTGGTAGATGTCGGTGTGCTCGAGCAGGTGGGCCAGCTGGCCGAGGCTGAGCGTGGACGCGTAGCGCGTCACGATCTCGTCGTTGCCCATGGCGTCGTGGCGCGACAGCCCCCACAGGCCCGCCACGAGCATGACCGCGGCCACGAAGCCGATCGGCAGGAACCTGACCGCCCGGGCCGGCCAGCCCGCGGAGCGCGGCTCGGCGGGGCCCGCGGCGGGCGCGGGCGCGGCGTCGCGCTGCCCGGTCCGGGCCGAGCTCATGACGCGTCCCCCCGGTCCCCGAGTCCCCCGTCCGCTGATCCCCGGTCACCGAGCGAGGCCGCGAACGTCTCCCGCCACTTCTGCGGCGAGGTGAACTCAGGGGCCGCGGCCCGGTACTCCGCGGCCAGCCGCGCCCAGCGCCGCCGCAGCCGTGCGTGCATGACGACGCTGCGCAGTCCGAGCGAGCGGAACAGCCGCGGGTCACGCTGGTACCAGGCGGCGGTGCTGCCGTCCGGCGTCGACACCAGCGCGCTGTCCAGCTTGACCAGCACCCACCAGCCCGCGTCCTGCTGCGGCAGCGCCAGCTGCGGGCGCACCCGGGCCCCCTGGCGCGGCGGCCGCAGCTGATGGATGGTCCCCGATGCCGCCTTGGTCAGCAGGTTGAACCGGTTGGTCGGCGTCGTGGATGCCTTCACCGCCTCCGGGGCGCGCCGCCGGGGCGGGGGAAGCTCTCCAGGTCGGCCTCGCCGCGGGCGTCGGCGTACTGGAGCCGGAACTCCCGGAGCCGGGCCAGCGTGGTGCCGATCTCGGCGTGCAGGTGCGCCGGGCCGCGCAGCACGTCCTCGATGGCCAGCGCGCGCAGCGCGACCGTGGAGTACTGCATGGACAGCAGGGCCTGCAGCTGCCGCTCCAGGCTCTCCGGGATCAGCTGGCCGCCATGCGGCTCATTCGAGTGCAGCAGCGCGGCCACGATCCGGTTGCGCAGGTGGTAGTAGGCGTTCCAGTCGAGCGCGTCGTTCTTGTCCGTCCACGGCGCCTGCCAGCAGGCCACCCCCGGCAGCGACACCGTCGGGTAGCCGCGGTCCCGGGCCCGGACCCCGTACTCGGCGTCGTCCCACTTGAGGAAGACCGGGATCGCGAGCCCGAGTTCCTTGATCAGCTGGACCGGGATCAGGCACATCCACCAGCCGTTGTAGTCGCCGTCGGCCCGGCGGTGCAGCCACGGGGTGTTGCGCAGGTTGCGGCGGCCGAAGTCGTGCCGGCTCTTGGTGTTCGGCGCGTTCCCCCACCACCACCGGTAGGGCGCGACCGCCTCGGCGAACGCGTGCAGCACCGAGCGCTCGTACCGGCTGAACATGTGCCCGCCGACGATCGTCGGCTTGCGGGCCAGGTCGGCGAAGGTCACGGCGCGCAGGAGGCCCTCGGGATCGATCTCGACGTCGTCGTCGGTGAGCAGGACGTAGTCGCTCTGGCCGGCTCGCACCGTCTCGTCCATGGACCGGGAGAACCCGCCCGATCCGCCGATGTTCCCCTGCTCGATCACCTTCACCCGCCCGGCCAGCCGCTTGGCCGCATCCTCGAAGCCCGGGTGGTCGCCGGCCCGGATGGCGCCCTGGTCGATCACGTAGACGGTGTCGAGCTGGGGGTGGAGGTCGGTGGCCTCGCCCAGCACCCGCAGCTTCTGGACCAGGTCGCCGGGCGGGTGGAAGGCGGTGATGCCGATGCTGAGCCGGCCCGCCGGGGCGGGGTCGGTCAGCGCCAGCCAGTCCGCCTCGATCAGCGTGGTCCCCCGCGGCCCGGCCACGATGTCGAACCAGTACCAGCCGCCGTCGATGAACGGCGTGAGCGGCAGCGTGCGCTCGATCGTCTCCGGGTCGTCCGACTCCACGTGGATGGTCTCGACCGGGTGGCTGTGCCCCCGGGCCGAGGAGCGGTACAGGATGACCTTGGACTCGCCCGCCAGGCGGATGCGCAGCGTCACCTCGCTCACCGTGGTCCAGCGGCGCCAGTAGCTGGCCGGGAACGCGTTGAAGTAGGTGGCGAACGAGACCCGGCGGCCCGGGGCGATCAGCGCGCTGCGGCGGGGCCCGACCTGCTCGACCAGGAACCCGGGCACGTCGGCGCCGAACCGGACGCTGGACTGCGCCTCGCCGACCGCGGCGCTGGCCGTGGACGTGCCGCCGGTCACCTTGCGCCCGGTTAGCTCCTCGGCGGCCATCTCGGCGGCCAGCTCGGCGGCGCCGCGGTCCATCTGGGTCTCCACGTACAGCGGGACCACGTCGAGGTCGTCGCCGGGGAACACGACCCGCTGCAGGGTGCGCAGGGTCTTCCCCGCGGCCTTCCCGCCGTCGCCGGCGCTACTCATCGTCCGCGGTCCCGCCCGTGAGCGGCTGCCCCTCGGCGAAGTGCGGCCGGATCCGGTTGTCGTACATGCTCAGCGCGGACCCGATGGCCATGTGCATGTCGAGGTACTGGTAGGTGCCCAGCCGCCCGCCGAACAGCACGCCGGGCTCGCGCGCGGCCAGCTGGCGGTAGGTCAGCAGCCGGGCCCGGTCCTGCGCGGTGTTGATCGGGTAGTACGGCTCGTCGCCGCGATCGGCAAAACGCGAGAACTCGCGCATGATCACAGTCTTGTCCTTCGGGTACCAGTCACGTTCCGGGTGGAAGTGCCGGAACTCGTGAATGCGGGTGAACGGAACATCCTCGTCGGCATAGTTCATCACGGACGTTCCCTGGAAATCCCCCGTGGCGAGCACCTCGGTGTCGAAATCGAGCGTGCGCCAGCCCAGGTCGCCCGCCTCGTAGCCGAAATAGGCGTCCAGCGGCCCGGTGTACACCACCGGCACCCGCCCGGTCACGTCCGATCGCACCTGCGCGAAGTCGGTGTCCAGCCGCACCTCGATGCCCGGGTGGTCGGCCATGCGCTCCAGCCAGGGTGTGTAGCCGCGGGCCGGCAGGCCCTCGAACGTGTCGCTGAAGTAGCGGTTGTCGAACGTGTACCGCACCGGCAGCCGCGTGATGATCTCCGGGGACAGGTCGGCCGGGTCGGTCTGCCACTGCTTATAGGTGTAGCCGCGGATGAACGCCTCATACAGCGGCCGGCCGATCAGCGAGATGGCCTTCTGCTCCAGGTTGGCGGCCTGGCCGGGCGGCACCTCGGCCGCCTGCTCGGCGACCAGCGCGCGCGCCTCGTCCGGGGACATCACGGTGCCGAAGTACTCGCACATCGTGGCCAGGTTGATCGGCATCGGGTACACCCGGCCCTTGTAGACCGAGAACACCCGGTGCTGGTAGCCGGTGAAGGCGGTGAACCGGTTGGCGTACTCCCAGACCCGCGCGTTCGAGGTGTGGAACAGGTGCGCGCCGTAGCGGTGGATCTCGATCCCGGTCTGCGGCTCGGTCTCGCTGTAGGCATTACCGCCGATGTGCGGGCGGCGCTCGACCACCAGCACGCCCAGGCCGAGGTCGCGGGCGCAGCGCTCGGCGACGGTGAGCCCGAAGAACCCGGACCCGACGACCACCAGGTCGACGTTCACGGGCGCACCGGCAGCGGCTGCTCACGCCAGAGCCCGGCCGCGGACATCTCCGGGTATCCCGGCTCGTCCGCGTCGCCCCACTCCGGCGACCCCCCGGACCCGTCCGCCTCCGCCTCCGGCTCGGCCGGCGTCCCCGCGGCGGCCTCCGGCGAGGTCGCGGCCTCGCGCTCCAGCCGCTCGGTGAAGTGGGCCACCGCCGGCCGGTAGAGGGCGCGGCGGCACCACCACGGGATCAGCCGGTAGCCGCCCCGCACGAGCACGTTGCGCATGTACTCCAGCGGCGAGGTGAACCCGGAGCGCCGGAACTCGCGCTGCAGCCGCAACTCCGACCGCAACAGGCCGGTCCCGCCCCGCCGCTTGAACGCCTCCTGGCCGACCCGGTAGAAGACCAGCGGCTCGGCGATGTTGACCGGCCGGGCCCCGGCCGCCAGCATCCGCGCAAACAGAGCGTAGTCCTCCATGAGCGGGAAGTGACCATACCCGCCCGCCGCCTGCACCGCGCTGCGCCGGTAGACCACGGTGGGGTGGTTGAACGGGTCGTGCATCCGGGCGTAGCGCCGGATCTGGCCGGGATCGGTGGGCGGGACCCGCTGCCCGACGATGTCGTCGGTATCGGCCACGAACTCGAGCAGGCCCGCCCCGACGATGTCGGCGTCCTCGATCAGCGGGAGTTCCCGCTCGAACCGGTACGGCATCGCCACGTCGTCGGCGTCCATCCGGGCCACCACGTCGAACCAGCTCGCGGCCAGGCCGCTGTCGAGGGCGGGCCCCAGGCCGCGGTTGCTGGGCAGCGGCACGAACGTGACCGGCACCGGGCTGTCCCGCCGCAGCTGGTCCAGGCAGTCGGCGAGCTCGTCCCGGACCGGCCCGTCCCGGACGATGACGACCTGATCCGGCCGCACGGTCTGGTCGTCGACCGCGCTGCGCAGCGCCCGCCGGAGGTAGTCGGGCCGGTCTCCGTCGTAGACCGAGACCAAGAGTGAAAAGGGCTCATGCATGGCGCAGGAAGCTCGCCTTCCATCTCAGGCTAACGCGCATCGCGACAAGGCCGGACCGAGCGGGCGGGCGGCTCCCGATCAGCGACTTACCATAGCCTTACTCGACAACCGCTGGTAATCCGCCGCTTGTACGTACACGCATCGGTTTAGTGAACGCTACTTTACGATAGCTTTGGGCTCGATTGCGCGCGTTACTGTCAGCCTGACGCCACCCGCACCACGCCTCCCGGGCCTGCGGCGGCGTCGATCACGACCCGCGAGGTTGCCCTGATGGCACGGCATGCCACCCCCGAGTCCCGCCCCGCGCCCGCGCCGTCCGCGCCGGGACCCCGGGTTCTCCTGCACATCGGCGAGCCCAAGACGGGCACGACGTTCCTGCAGCAGGTCATGTGGCGCAACCGCGGCGAGCTGGCGGCGCAGGGCGTGGTGCTGCCCGGGCACCACCCGCAAGATCATTACCGGGCCAGCCAGGACCTGCGCGACATCCAGAAGAAGGCCTCCGACCCGACCGGCTCCTGGACCGGCGAGTGGGAGATCCTGGCCCGCCAGGCCCAGCAGGCGCCCCGGGTCGCGGTGATCTCGCACGAGCTGTTCTCGGCGGCCGACGCGCAGCAGGCCGAGCGGGCGGTGCGCTCGCTGGAGCCGGCCGAGGTCCACATCGTGCTCACCGTGCGTGACATGGCGTCGCTGCTGCCCGCGGAGTGGCAGGAGACCGTGAAGCACCGCAACGCGCGCGGCTGGGAGGACTGGCTCGGCGACGTCATCGACACCGAGTCGGTGTCCGCCGACCGGCGCCAGTGGTGGTTCTGGCGGGTGCACGACTCGCTGGCGATCCTCGCCCTGTGGTCGCGGTTCGTGCCCGCCGGGCGGATCCACGTGATCACGGTCCCGCCGCGCGGGGCGGGCAGCGGGCTGCTCTGGGAGCGGTTCGCGTCCCTGCTCGGCGCCGACCCGGCCAGTGTCGACCTGAGCCGGGCCCGGCCGAACGCCTCCCTCGGCCTGGCCGAGGTGGAGTTCCTGCGGCGGCTGAACCAGGTCCTGCCCGAGGAGGTCCCGGACTGGTTCTACATGTGGAACGTCAAGGAGACGGTCGCGCATCAGGCGCTGGCCGCCCGGCCGCCCGGCGCCCGCCTGGTCCTGCCGGCCAGCCGGGACACCTGGGCCAAGGAGCAGGCGGAGAGCCTGATCGCCGGCCTGAAGGACTCCGGGTACGACCTGGTCGGCGCCCTGGACGAGCTGCGGCCCCAGCGCCGGCGAGCCGTACGCCAACCCGGAGGCCGAGCCGGCCGAGCAGGTCCTCGACGCCGCCGTGCAGGCCGCGTCGGCGCTGGTCGTCAGCCAGTACCGCAAGGCGTTCCCGGCGGCCCGGCCGCAGCCCGGTCAGCGCGGCCTGGTCGGCCGGGTCGAGTCGACCGTGGCGTCCTCGCCCCGGCTCAAGCGGACGGTCCGCGAACTGTCCAGCCGGTCGGCGGCCGTGCGCAAGCTGCGCATCCTGGCCTGGCGGACCATGGAGCGCCGCCGGGGCCCGCGCCATCAGGCCGGGGGTCATTCCTAGCATGACGGGCCGTCACGCCCCGTCTGCGGTGCATCCGGGCCAGCCCCGCGTGATCGCGGTCGTGGTCACCTATAACCGGCGCGACCTGCTGCTGGAGTCGCTAGCCGCGGTGCACGGGCAGACCCGGGCCCCGGACGCGGTGATCGTGGTCGACAACGCCTCGTCCGACGGCACCGCCGCGGCCGTGCGGGACCGGTTCCCCGGCGCCGCCCTGGCCGAACTGGCCCGCAACACCGGCGGCGCGGGCGGGTTCGCGGCCGGCCTGGCGCTGGCCCTGGCCGATGGCGCGGACCTGGTCTGGCTGATGGATGACGACACCGTGCCCGAGCCGGGAGCGCTGCGGGCCCTGCTCGAGGCCCGGGAGCGCTACCCGGGCGAGACGCCGGCGCTGGTCGCCAGCCGGGTGCTGTGGACCGACGGCCGGGCCCACCCGATGA
Source organism: uncultured Actinomycetota bacterium (assembly GCA_963749145.1). Classification (GTDB taxonomy): domain Bacteria; phylum Actinomycetota; class Actinomycetes; order Streptosporangiales; family Streptosporangiaceae; genus JASHPR01. Next base: position 199,492 of record CAVVLN010000004.1, read on the forward strand.
ACACGCCCCGGCCCAAGCCGTTCGCCCGGGCCCCGGAGCGCACCGCCGCCGCGGCGGCCGGCTGCGTCCCGGTCCGCTCCGCCTCGTTCGTCTCGATCCTGGCCGACGCGGCCGCGTGCCGGCGGCGCGGCCTGCCGCAGGCCGATTACTTCCTGTGGAACGACGACTTCGAGTTCACCACCCGGCTGCTGCGCGCCGCCCCCGGCCTGCTCTGCCCGGCCAGCGTGGTGGTGCACAAGACCGCCACGTTCGGCTCGACCGACGCCGATCCCGGGCCGCGCTTCTTCTACGAGGTCAGGAACAAGGTGTGGACGCTGCGGGCCCGGGCCTCGCTCGCCCCGGCCGAGCGGGTCCTGTACAGCGGCGCCACCCTGCGCCGCTGGGCCCGCACGTTCGCCCGGTCCGGCGACCGGCGAGCGCTCGGCTCGGCCCTGGCCCGCGGCCTGGCCGCCGGGATCCGCACCCGGCCCCGGCCGACGCGCGAGGTGCTGGCCGCGGCCGGCCTGACCGTCCCCGCCCTCGGCCCCGCCGACCCGCACGAGCCCACCGGGGTCATCACCAATTCCCGCTGAGAGGCGGCGAGATTCCCGGCCGGGCGCTACCGGGCGGGCTTGGCGGGCTCGCCCACGCTCTGCACCAGGGAAGAGTTGAGCCTGGTCAGCGCGAACGCGAGGTCCACCTGCTCGGCGCCGCCCCAGTCGCGGACCAGGGCCTCGATGCACCGGCGCCGTTCCTGCTCCACCTCGCGCATGGTCCGGCGGCCCTCGGCGGTCAGCGCGATCGCGGAGGACCGCCCGTCGGCGGGGTCGGGACGCCGGGTCACCAGCCCGTGGCGCTCGAGCGCGGCGACCTGGCGGGTGACCGTGGACGCGTCCAGGCGCAGGGCCTGGGCCAGCGCGTTCGTGCTGGCCGCGCCCAGGTCGTCGAGCACCCGCATGGCCAGGTACCCGGCCCGGTCCACCCGCACGTACAGCGAACTGCGGCGGCCGAAGGTCTCCAGGTGCCGGACGAGCTTGATCAGTTCTAGCTCGATGATCCCGATGGCGTCTGCCCTGGCCCGCTCGCTACCCACCGTGCCGCTACTCCCCGCCCTTTGCCGTCCTGGTATGCTACGCCTGGATAGCTGTATCATACATGCGTTTGCGGTCCGCGGAGCAGGCCGGGACCGGAGCGGGCACAGCGGGAGCTCGATTGGTTTTCGTCTTGGCCCTGGGGGCCGCGCTGGCCAACGCACTGGTCAGCGTGCTCCAGCGTAAGGGCATCGAGACCGCGCCGGCCGATGCCACGCTGCGGCTCAGCCTGATCACCTACGCGCTGCGCCGGGGCGTCTGGCTGGCCGGGTTCGCGCTGATGATCGTCTCGTTCCTGCTGCAGGCCATCGCCCTGCACCTCGGCCGCCTGTCCGAGGTCCAGCCGATCCTGACCACCGAACTGGTGTTCCTGGTCATCGTGCTGGTGACCTGGTTCGGGTTCACGATGGGCGGCCGCGAGTGGATCGGCGTGCTCGCGGTGTGCGGCGGCCTGGCCGGCTTCCTGTACTGCGCCAACCCGGTGGAAGGCTCGCTGTCCCCGCCCCTGTGGGAGTGGATCATGGCCGGCGGGGCGTGCGCGGGCGGCATCGTGATCGCGGTCCTGCTCGCGCTGCGCGGCCCCCGCTGGTGGCGGGCGGCCATGTTCGGCACCGCGGCGTCGATCAGCTTCGCGTTCACCGCGGCCTGCACCAAGGTCGTGTCCGGATACGCGGCAACCGACTGGACCTCGCTGTACCGCCACTGGCAGACCTACGCGCTGGCCTTCTTCGGCGCGCTGGCGGTGTTCCTGGCCCAGAACGCCATCCACGCCGGCCCGATCGTGGCCTCCCAGTCGACGATCGTGCTGGTCGACCCGGTGGCCAGCATCCTGGTCGGGGTCGGGCTGTTCGGCGACGACCTGCGCACCACCGGCGCCTGGGGGCCGCTGGAGGCGCTGTCGCTGCTGCTCATGGTGGCCGGCGCGGTCGTGCTCGCGCACTCCCCGCTGGTGGCCGGGCTGCGCAGCGGCAGCGACCAGTACAGCGAGCTCCTTTCCCGCCGCTCCCGCACCGGCATGGCCGACGCGGGCTGCCCCTCGCCGCCCCCGGCCTCCTGATAAGCGCCGGCACGCTCCGTCTCGGGCCGGGTCAGGCCGCCGCGGTGAATCGGGCCAGCCGGCGGCCCGCCTCGCGCAGCGTGGCCAGCTTCTTGCTGTAGGAGAACCGCAGCTTGGCCCGGCCCAGCTCGGGCCGGGAGTAGAACGACGAGCCGGGCACGGTCGCCACCCCGGCCTGGCGCACCAGGGCGCGGGCCGCCGCGGTGTCGTCGCCCAGCCCGAGCCCGGAGGAGTCGGTCAGGATGTAGTAGGCCCCGGCCGGCACGCTCGGCCGCAGCCCCGCCCGGCCCAGGATCTGGAGCATCAGGTCGCGCCGCTCGAGGTAGTCGGCGGCGAGCTGACGGTAGTAGGACTCCGGCAGCCGCAGCGCCACCGCCCCGGCCTCCTGCAGCGGGGTCGGCGCGCCGACCGTGACGAAGTCGTGCACCCGGCGGATCGCGTCGGTCAGGTCGGGCGGCGCGATCGCCCAGCCGACCCGCCAGCCGGTGACCGAGTAGCTCTTGGACAGCGCGCTGATCGTGATCGTGCGGTCCTCCATGCCCGGGATCGTGGCCATCGGGATGTGCCGGGCCCCGTCGTAGACGATGTGCTCGTAGATCTCGTCGGTGATCGCGAGCACCCCGTGCTTCTGGCACAGCCCGGCGATCACCGCCAGTTCCTCGCGGCTGAACACCTTGCCGGTCGGGTTGCCCGGGGTGTTCAGCACGATCGCGCGGGTCCGGGGGCCGAACGCCGCGGCCAGCTCGGCCTCGTCGAAGAACCAGCCGGGCTCGCGCAGCGTGACGTACCGCGGCGTCGCCCCGGCGATCACCGCGTCGGCGCCGTAGTTCTCGTAGAACGGCTCGAACACGACCACTTCCTGGCCCGGGTCGACGCACCCGATCATCGCGGTGATCATCGCCTCGGTCGCGCCACAGGTGACACAGACGTTGCGTTCAGGGTCGACCGACATTCCGTAGCGAGTGCGGTACTTCTCCGCGAGCGCCAGCCGGATCGAGCGCTGCCCCCAGGTGATCGGGTACTGGTTCCAGTCGGCCTCGATGGCCGCCACGGCGGCCCGCTTGACCTCGGCCGGCGCCGGGAAGTCCGGGAATCCCTGGGCCAGGTTGATCGCGTCGTGCTCCAGCGCGAGCCGGGTCATCTCCCGGATCACCGACTCGGTCAGCGAGCGCGCGGTGGCCGATCCCCTCGCCGTCGCGGAACTTTCGGCCTCGGCTGCCATGCTGTGAACCATACGATTGGGCAGTCATGTCGACGACCTGGGGGTCCAGATGGCACATCCGAATGAGGATCTACTGCGCGAAGGCTACGCGGCCTTCGGACGCGGCGACCTCGATGCCCTGCAGAACCGGTTCTTCACCGAGGACATCCGCTGGCACTATCCGGGCAAAAGCCCGTTCGGCGGCGATTTCGAGGGCATCGCCGCGGTCATGGACTGGCTGGGACGGACGTTCGTGACCTCCGGCGGGACGATCCGGCTCGAGCTGCACGACGTCCTGGCCAACGACGAGCACGCGGTCGCGCTGGTGCGGATCCGCGCCGAGCGGCCGGGCGAGCAGCTCGACGACCGGAGCGTGCAGGTCTTCCACGTCCGCGACGGCAAGGCGACCGAGGCGTGGACCTACCCGGCCGACCTCTACGCCTCGGACGCGTTCTGGTCGGTGACCGCCCAGGACGGCCTTTAGGGCCTAGGCCCAGTCGCCGAGACGGGCCTGCAGGCGACGCATGCCGCGCAGCCACCGTTCCCGGTCCCCGGCCCGCCGCTGCTCGTAGGTGGCCACCTCGGGGTGCGGAAGGATCAGGAACCGCTCCGCCGCGATGGCCTCGATCACGGTCTGCGCCACCTGGTCCGGGGTGAGCACGCCGTCCACCGACGCCTGCGGCGTGCCGAGCCCGGTGCGTTCCTCCGGCATCGCGCTGACCTCGCGGTGGCTGGTCGCGATCAGGTTGGTGCGCACCGCCTGCGGGCACAGGCACGACACGCGCAGGCCCCGGTCGCCGTAGGTGATCGACAGCCACTCCGCCAGCCCGACCGCGGCGTGCTTGGTCACCGAGTACGAGGCCGAGCCGAGCTCGGTGAGCAGGCCGGCCGCGGACGCGGTGATCACCAGGTAGCCCTCGCCCCGGGCCAGCATCCGGGGCAGCAGGGCCCGGGCCACGTGGACGTGGCTCTGCACGTTGATCGCCCAGATGCGCGACCAGGCCTCGTCCGGCACCTCGACGCCGCCGTCCACGATGATGCCGGCGTTGGAGCAGAACAGGTCGACCGGGCCGAAGGCCTCCTCGGCCCGCGCGACGAGGGCGTGGACGTCGCCCTCCGCGGACATGTCCGCCGCCACCGCCCGGGCCCGGTGTCCCATCGCTTCGATCGCGGCCGCCACCTCGGCCGCTCCCCCGCCGTCGATATCGGCGACCACGACGCCGGCCGCGCCGCGCTCGGCGAGCGCGAAGCACAGCGACCGGCCGATGCCGCTCGCGCCGCCGGTGACGACCGCGACCCGGTTCTCGATGTCCATGATCAGTGCCCCCGTGCCATGGCCCGGGCGGCGTGGTCGGCCCAGGCGGCCAGGTCGGGGTCGGCGGCGATCAGGCCGGCGTACTTCTTGCGGGCCTCCTCGCGCTTGGCCGGGATGTACTCGGTCGGCCACAGGCCCGGATGCGGCTCGTAGCCCTTGAGCACGTTGCGCGCTACGGTCACCTTGTGCACCTCGTCGACCCCGTCGGCGATCGCCATCGTCGGCGCGCTGGCCCACATCGCCTGCAGCGGGGTCAGGTTCGTGGTGCCGAGCGAGCCCATGATGTGCAGGGCCCGGTAGGACACCTCGCGCAGCACCTTGGCGCAGGTGTACTTGCAGGCGGCGATCTGGGTCCGGGCCTGCTGGGTGCTGGAGTTGTCGATCGTCCACGCGGTCCACAGCACCAGCAGCCGCAGCATGTTGATCTCGGCGTAGGAGTCGGCGATCGCCTCCTGGACCATCTGGTGCTCGGCCACCACCTTGCCGTGCGACTGGCGGCTCAGGGCCCGCTCGCACATGATGTCGAAGGCCAGCTTGACCTGGGCCACCGTGCGCATCGCGTGATGGATCCGGCCCCCGCCCAGGCGCCGCTGGGCCAGCACCTTGGCGCCGTTCTCCGGCCCGAGCAGATGATCGAGCGGAACGCGCACGTCGGTGTAGCGGATGTGGTTGTGCAGCGGCGGGTACTCCATGATCTCCACGCCGGGCGTCTCCTGCGGCACCACGAACATGCCGTTGGTGCACATCACGAAGATGATGTCGGCCCGGGCTCCGGCGCTGGTGAACCACTTCTCGCCGTTGATGATCCATTCCTCGCCGTCACGCACCGCGTGGGACTTGAACAGGTTGGGGTCGGACCCGCCCTCCGGCTCGGTCATCGAGTAGGCCGAGAAGACCTCCTGGTTCATCAGCGGGTACAGCCACCGCCGCTTCTGCTCCTCGGTGCCGTAGGCGGCCAGCATCTCCATGTTCCCGGTGTCCGGCGCCGCGGTGCCGAAGACCACCGGGGCCGACCGGTAGCGGCCCAGGATCTCGTTCAGCAGGGCCAGCTTGAGCTGGCCGAAGCCGGGGCCGCCCAGGTCGCGGTCGAGGAACAGCGCCCACAACCCCCGGTCCTTGACCTGCTGCTTCAGCGGGTCGGCGAGCGCCTTGGCCTTCGGGTCGCGCGAATAGGCCGCGCCCGGGAAGACCAGGTCAAGCGGTTCGATCTCGGTGCGGCAGAACTCCTCGACCCAGTCGAGTTGCTCCTGGAACTCCGGCTCCGTCGAGAAATCCCACGCCACAGCGTCCTCCCGGGCCAGTTTGCGTGCGGCGGACAGCCCCGAGCCTACTAGAACGCCATTCTAAAAGCTGGCCCCGGTTCGCCCGGTCCCGCCACCTGCTGCCCGGCCCGGTTCCGCTGCCGTCCGGTCCGGTTCCGCTGCCATCCGGTCCGGTTCCGCTGCCATCCGGTCCGGTTTCGCTGCCGACCGGCCCGGTTCCGCTGCCATCCGGCCCGCGAACCGACCACCAGACCTTCGTCCGCGGCGCGGCACATCAGCCGGTTAGATCGGATATGGCTCGGGGGTGGTGGTGTAGCGGCGTCCGCTGGGGGCGGTCCAGACCAGGAGGCCGGGCTGGGGCTGGTCGAGCCGCCACCCGGATGCTTGTTTGGTTTGGTGGTGCTGACGGCACAAAGGGTACAAATTACACTCGCAGGTGCGGCCGCCCTGGTCGTGGGGAATCGTGTGGTCGTCGTCGCAGCGCCAGGCCGGGCGGCGGCAGCCGGGGAACCCGCATCGCCGGGAGCGGGTTTTGACCAGGTTCCGCAGCCTGTTCGAGGGGCGGTACCCGGCGGACTCGTTTGGGTGGCCGCAGGTGCCGGCGGCGATCGGGGTGAGCTTGATCGCGGTGAGCCAGGCGCGGCGGGCGGGGCCGGGCGGTCCGGGCCCGGCCCGGGCGCGGCCATAGGCGACGGGGCGCCCGGATGGGTCGGTGATGGTGACCGACCAGCGGGTGGCCGGGTTGGTGGCCAGGGTGTCGGCGATGGTGCGGCAGGTCGGGGCGTCGGCGGGCCCGGCGGCGCCGGTGCCGGTGATCTCGCCCGGGGTGTCGGACAGGCCGAGCCAGCTCAGCCAGGGGACGATCACGTTGACCCCGCTGACCCCGGGCCCAGACCCGGCGGCGCCGGTGACCGGGCCGGGGCCGGGGGCGCCGGTGGCCGGGGGCCACCCGCCCGGGGCGGTGCTGCCGGGGCCGGGCGGGGTGTTGCCGGTCGCGGCCGGGCCTGCGGCGCCGGCGGCGGCGCTGGCGGTGCTGGCGGGGCCGCCGAAGGCGGGCGGCCAGACGCCCGGGGTGCCCGGGCCGCCACGGCCGGCCGGGCCGGGCGCGCCGGCGCCGGCGTTCGTCTCAGCGCCTGCCCCGGCCGGGGGCGGGGGGAGGAGGGTGTCGAAGGGCTGGCCGTTGAGGCGGGCCAGGAACGCCTCGACGCGCAGCTGCTCCAGGCTGCCGGCCACGCCGTGGTCGTGCAGCCAGCGGGCGTCGGCGTCGAGGGTCTTGTCGGCGGTGATGGCCCGGGCCCGGTCCAGGTCCCGCCCGGCCAGCGCCGCGGTCCCGGCCGCCTCGGCCCAGCACTCGACCCGGGCGTCCTTCTCGGCCTGCTCGCGGCGGCGGATCGCGGCCTGCGGGTCACACGCGATGACCGCGCGCTGGCAGGCCGCGCGCAGCCGCCCGGTGGTCATCGCGCCGGCTCGGGGGGCGATCAGGTTCTCGACCTCTGCCGCCGCGCCGGCGGGGAGCAGCGCGAGTTCGGCGGTGATCACGATGGCGCGGGGGCGGTCGATGATCCCGGCGGCCAGCAGCGCGGCGGTCTGCGGGAGGCGCTCCAGCTGGCGGGACAGGTCCAGCTGGGATTGGGCGGACCGGCCGGTCAAGGTCAGCGCCGCGGCCAGCTCGGCGGCCACATGCTCGCCCTCGCGCCCATCGGGGCCGGCGCGGCGCGCGTCCAGCTCGGCGGTGACCGCCAGCTCGAGCTCAGCCTGCCAGGAGCCCAGCCGCCGGGAGGCGCCCAGCAACCCGATCAGCTGGTCATCATTGAGCGTGCCCAGCCCGCGCTGCCGCGCCATCCCCGCGTGCCAGGCCAGGTCGGCGCCGGGCAGCATCTGATCCAGCAGCCCCCCGCCGGCGAACCCGGCCGCACCCGGAGCGGGGCAACCGTGGGTGAACCCGGCGTCCAGCACCTCCGGGTCCTCCACAGGGTCGTCGTCAGCCAGCCCGGCCAGGTCCTCATCGGTGCCCAGCAGCCCGCGCTGCTCCTCGGCGGTCAGCGTCAGCCACTCCGGCGGCGGCCCGCAGTCCGGATCGTCACCCGGGTCGTCGTCCGGGTCAAGGCAGGCCCGATCCAGCCCGTCCAGCGCGTCCAGCTCGGCATCCGTCAACCGGCCCTGGCCGCGCAGAATCGCAGGCATCTTCTCGGCGGTGAGCACCGCGGGGCGGCCCGGGCCGCCCTGGGCCGGGACGCCCTGGGCCGGGACGCCAGGAGCCGGGACGCCAGGAGCGGAGGGAGTGTCCCGGGCCGGGCGAGCGGAAGGCGAGGTGTCCTGGGCCTGACCGGAGGGGACCCCGCGGTCGGCCGGGCTTCGGCCGGCAGGCTTGCGGTCGCGGGGGCTGGCGGGCACCGACCCCGTCGCCGCGCCAGCCGGATCAGAATCGTGCGGTTCGGGGATGGTGGTCACGCTGCCCTCCTCTCGCCAACCTGTCGCTATCCTGTTCGATAACTATAGCATAGCATGGCCTCTGATACGACTTAATTTCGAGCGCTCGGGGACAGATTTTCCGCACCAACGCCGACCTGTCCTGCGGCAGCCTGGCCGCCGGTCACGCGCCTGGCCTACCGCCGCCTGCCCGCTCCAGTTGCCGCCGGTACTGCCGCTCGCCGAACTTGGCCAGGCCGCGCAGGGTCTCCGGGGCGATCAGGGACAGTGCGCGGAGCACCTTCGCCTCGGCGTTCACCGGCACGACCGCCCGGTCATGTAGCACGGCGCGCATGACCGCCACGGCGACCTTCTCGGGCGGGTGCCGACGGCGACGCAGGAAGCGGATCGCGGCCTCACGCTGCCGCTCCGCCTCGGCGTCGGGCATGCCGACGAACCGGACTGAACGAGCGATCGGCGTGCTCGTGAACCCCGGGCAGATCGCCGTGACGCCAATGCCGTAACCGGCCAGTTCGGCCCGCAGGCACTCGCTGAGCATCAGCACAGCCGCCTTGGTCGTCGAGTACGCGGGCAGCGACGTGCTGGGCGCGAACGCGGCGGCCGACGCGATGTTCACGATGTGGCCCCGGCGCCGCTCGACCATCTGGGCCCCGAACAGCCGGCAGCCGCGGATCACGCCGAACAGGTTCACCCCGACAATCTGCTGCCAGTCCTCCTCGGTATGGGCCAGGAACGAGCCGTTGATCGCGATCCCGGCGTTGTTCACCACCACGTCCGGGACGCCCACCTCGGCGCGCACCCAGGCGGCGAACCGCTCCATGTCGGGCGCGGAGGCCACGTCGACCGAGCGCGCGTGCGCCTCGCCGCCGCGTTCCCTGATCAGGTCACAGGCTGACGTGGCCGTGGCCAGGTTTCGGTCCGCCGCGATCACCCGCGCCCCGTTGGCCGCGAACCCCAGCGCGGTGGCCCGGCCGATGCCACTGCCCGCCCCGGTGACCACGACAAGATCATTGTGGAATGGCTTCTCGGTGTCGCTCATGTCGCGACCGTACCGGCCCGGGTCATCCGAGGCACCGGTCCGGGGCCATAGGGTGGCACCAGCCCGGGTCACAGGGGCACCGGCTGGGGGGTCATCGGGGGCACCGGCTCGGGTCATCGGGGGCACCGGCCCGGGTCACGGGGGGCACCAGCCAGGATCATCGGGGGGACCGCGCTTCCTAGACTCGGGTCCATGGCGGAGATCGAGCGGCTGGCCGGGCACTTCACCAGGGCACCGACGATATTCGTCACGTCCCCGCTGTACCGGTCGCTGTGCGCGACGGTGGCTCAGGACCGGCCGGTGCTCGAACTGCTGACCCGGCGGCGCGCCGGGCAGCAGCCGTCGTACCTGTTGTTCGGCGCGGTGCACTATCTCCTGCTCCGCGGGGCGAAGCATCCGCTGGCCTCGTATTACCCGTCCCTGGCCGGCCCGGCCGCGGGCGAACCGGCCGCGGGCGACCCGGCCGCGGGCGCTCCGGTCGAGGCCGGGCCGGCGCTGCGAGACTTCTGCCGCGAGCACCGGGACGAGCTGGCCGAGCTGATCCGGACCCGGCTGGTGCAGACCAACGTGGTGAAGCGGGCGGCTGCCCTGCGCCTGGCGCTGTGGGCGGTCGGGAAGCGATGCCAACGGCCCGTGCACCTGGTCGAGGTCGGCGCGAGCGCGGGCATTCACCTGCACGTCGACCGGTACCGGTACGTCCTCGGCGGCCGGGCCTTCGGTCCGCCGGACGCGGCCGTCACCATCGAGACCGAGTGGCGAACCCCCGGCCCGCCGCCCGACCTGGACGACGTGCCGCCGATCGCCAGCCGGACCGGGGTCGACCTGCACCCGGTTCCGGTCACCGATCCCGATGCGCGGCTCTGGCTCCGGGCCCTGGTGTGGCCGGAGAACCACCACCAGGCGGTCCTGCTGGCCGCCGCGCTGGAATCCGTCGCGGCCGATCCCCCGCCGATCCTGGCCGGCGACGCGATCGACGTCAGCCCCCGGCTAGCACGGGACCTGCCGCCCGGCGAGCCGCGCGTGGTGTTCCACGCGGCGACCCGGATGCACGTGCCGCCGCCGCGGCGGACGGCGTTCGACGCGGCCATCGACGAGATGGGGGCGGGCGGGCCGCTTTACCACGTGTGGCTGGAGCCGGCGGCCGCGCCGCACCAGAACCTGCCCGGCGACACCGGCGGAACTCTCGCCTGGCACGGTCCCGGTGACGGCCGCGCCGCGGCGATCGCCACGGTCGACGGCCATCTGGATTGGGCGGCCATGGTTGTACCTGCGCACGTGCTATAGGCCATGCGGAGGTACAACCACGAGGCAGGGATCGGCCCAGCCGACTCGGTCACCGGCTAGCGCCAACGGGCCAGCGAGCCCATCGGGTCCCAGGCGGGCAGCACGATCGGCTCGGTGTCGAGGGCACGGCGCAGGTCCTCGGGAAGCTCGTCGCGCCGGGCGGCGATCTCGAAGACGTACTCGTCGAACCACGAGTCGTTCATCGTGTAGAAGCCGTCCTTGCCCTTGTCCGTGCCCCAGCTGTTCTCGACCCGCCACCGGCGGGGCGTGCCGTCGAGCACGTCCACCCCGGTGAACAGCATGGCGTGGGTCATCTGGGTCTCGTGGAAGACCAGCCGGTCGGCCTTGTCCAGGGTGAAGGCCGTGTCGTATACCGACGGGAGATCATAGAGGCTGGCATCCCACACGCCGTACTCGTTGCTCATCATCTTGCCGACGTCGCAGCCGAACCAGACCGGCTCGCCGCGCTCCAGGGCGTGCAAGGCCGTGGTCTTCATCAACGGCATGTCGATGTTGAGGTAAATGACCGGCGGAGCGCCGAGCACGTTGCCCAGGTGCTGCACCGTGAATGTCCGGCCGGCCGGGCTGGACGCGCGCGGGTCGTGCACCAGGCACACGTAGTCGTCGATCGGCAGCGTCACGTACCGGGCCGCGAACTCCTGCGGGGTGAGCACGCCGTCGCGGTGGAACGCCTTGTCCTTGTCGGTCCACTGCCAGTCGATGTGATCCGGCGGGGTGCCGAGGTGGATGCAGAGCACGCGGTAGACCACCCGCAGGATGTCCGCCTTCTGCGCCCGCGCCGCCTCGAGGCCGCCCGAGGCCCAGGCCTCCCGCACCGCCTTGGACCCCTGCCGGAGCAGGTTGCGCAGCACCGAGTTCATCCGGCCAGTGTCGGACGAGCTCTGGGTCTCGGGCATGAACGCCTTGGGCACCAGGCCGTGCTTGCGCACGATGGCCACGAACATGTTCCACTGGCCGCCGTCGTCGGCCACCGACTGGAGCAGGTACGCGACCGTCCGGTCGTCGATGTCGCGGTCGGCCGTCTCGATGACGGCCTCGAGGAAGTAGTTGGCCCGCTCGATCTTGTCCCAGAACATCACGTAGTTCTGGGAGAACTCGAAGTCCTTGAGCCCCATCTTCTTCATCGCGCCGACCCGCAGCAGGTTGAGCCCGGCGAAGAGCCAGCACCGCCCGCTGCGCTTCTGGTTGGTGACCTTCCAGTCGTCCAGCAGGACGGACAGCGAGTGGTCGGTACTGTTGACGATCTCCCGGTTGATCGCGACGTCGTCGACGGTCACCCGGGTCACCGCGTTCTGCGCTAGCCGGTAGGCCGGGTTAGCGGAAAACTCCTTACGCAGCAGTTCGGTGTCCTGGGCGCTCAACGTTCCGTCCGTGCTCGGCATCGAGCCTTCTCCTTCCGCGCCATTTGTCCCCCCTCCTGCCAACGTATCAGCCAAGGCCGGGGGCGCCACCGGCGTCAGGCCGGGGCCAGGAACCCCAGCGAGCGTCAGGCCGGGGCCAGGAACCCCAGCGAGCCTCAGGCCGGGGCCAGGAACGCCGAGAGCGCGCCGATCATCATCTCCGGGTCCGCCGCCCCGCCGAGCTCCCGCGCCGAGTGCATGGCCAGCGCCGGGTTGCCCACGTCGACGGTGGGGATGGCCAGCCCGGAGGCCACGTACGGGCCGATCGTGGACCCGCTCCGCACGCCGCTGCGGTTGACGAAGTACTGCACCGGCACCCCGGCCTGCTCGGCCGCGAGCAGGAACGCCGCGTGGGTCGCGGAGTCGGTGGCGTAGAGCACGTTCGCGCTCACCTTCACCACCGGGCCTGCGTTCAGCGCGATCTGGTGCTCCGGCTCGTGCCGGTCGGCGTAGTTGGGGTGCGTGGCGTGGGTCATGTCCGCCGAGACGTGCACGGACCCGGCCAGCGCGCGCAGGAACTCGTCGCGCGTGCCGCCGCGGGCCAGCACCGAGCGCTCCAGCTGCGTGGCCAGCCAGGCCCCGCGCGCCCCGGTGGCCGACACGCTGCCGATCTCCTCGTTGTCGAACAGGACCAGCGCGCTGACGTGCTGCCGGGCGGGCTGGCCGGCCACCGCGCACAGCGCCGACACGCTCGCGTGAGTGCAGCCCAGGTCGTCGAGCCGGCCCGAGCTCACGAACTCCTCGCTGACCCCGGTCAGCGCGGCCCCGGTCAGGTCGTAGGTCACGATGTCGTGGCTGAGCACATCACCCGGCGCGACGTCCAGCTCGGACTCCAGGAACGCGCGGAACGCGCCCGTCTCGGGCGGGCCGGCCGACCAGACCGGGACCAGGTGCTGCTGCGGGTCCAGGCTCAGCCCGCCGGCGTGCAGGTCCTTGTCCAGGTGGATGGCGAGCTGCGGCACCCGCAGCACCGGCCGGTGCACCCGCAGCAGCCGGGTCCGCGGCCCCTCCGGCGTGCGCACCACCACCCGGCCGGCCAGGCCGAGATCGCGGTCGAGCCAGGAGTTGAGCAGCGGGCCGCCGTAGACCTCGACGCCCAGCTGGCGCAGGCCCGCCCGGCCGGTGTCCGGCCGCGGCTTGACCCGCAGCGTGGGGCTGTCCGTATGCGCGCCGAGCAGCCGGAAGCCCGCGTGCGGCGGGGCACCCTCGGGCACCACCCAGGCGAACAGCGAGCCACCCTCGACTGTCACGTGCCGTCCCTCCCCGGATGGCCACTGGCCGCCCGCCGGGACCTCGGTGAAACCCGCGGCGCGCAGCCGGCGCAGGGCCTCGGCGGCGGCGTGGTAGGGCGACGGGGAGGCGTCCAGGAAGCTGATCAGGTCCAGGGCGGTGTCACGGCTGCTGCTCATTGGTCCATTTTGTCAGCCCGGGCGCCGCGCTCATTCCCGCACCAGGGTGGCCAGCCAGGCCTGGGCCGTGGTGCCGCCGAACCCGGGGTTGATGTCGAAGGTGTCCGCGGTGATCCCGGCCACCATCCAGCCCTCGCTGAACGCGGCGATCAGCTCGTCCCGGCGGACCCGGCGCGGCCCCCAGTCGCCGGGCTGGCGGTCGCTGAAGCACATCAGGTAGCAGTGGCCCCCGGACCGCAGCACCGACGCCAGGCTGGCCACGTAGCGGGCGCGGTCGCCGTCGTCGAAGGTGTGGAACACCCCGCTGTCGATGATCGTGTCGAAGGTCAGGCCGAGCCGGCCGAGGTCCAGCACGTCGGCGACCTCGAACCGGGCCGTGACGTGGCGCTCGGCCGCCTTGGCCCGGGCCCGCCCGATGGCGGTCGCGGCGATGTCGACGCCGATCGCGTCGGCACCCCCGGCCGCCGCCAGCAGCGTGTTCTCCCCGGTCCCGCAGCCGGAGTCGAGCAGCCGGCCGCGCAGCAGCCCGTCTCCGGCCAGGCGGGCGAACGCGGGCTGCGGCCGGCCGATGTCCCACGGCGCCGGCTCGGCCGCCGTGTACGAATCGTCCCAGTCCGGATGCGTGCTCATGGCCCCTCCCGTCCGGTTGGCCGCCGTCAGCGCCATGATGGCATCCGGCGGTGACACGCTGGGACGGCGAGTCACGCGATCACCCGATACAAGCCGCGACGAAAGGGACGGGCCGATGCAGCCGATGCCGGAGGACTGGACCAGGGCGGTCGCCGTGGTCGCTCACCCTGACGACCTCGAGTACGGCATCGCCGCGGCCGTGGCCCGCTGGACCGGGCAGGGCAAGGAGGTGTCCTACCTGCTCGCCACCCGGGGCGAGGCCGGGATCGCCGGCATGTCCCCGGACCAGGTGGCACCGCTGCGGGTCGAGGAGGAACGGCGCAGCGCGGCGGTGGTGGGCGTGACCACGGTCGAGTTCCTCGACCACCGGGACGGGCTGGTGGAGTACGGCCTGCCGCTGCGGCGCGACCTGGCCGGCGCGTTCCGCCGGCTGCGGCCCGAGGTGGTGATCACCATGAGCTTCGACCTGACCTGGGGCGAGGACGGCCCGGTCAATCACGCCGACCACCGCGCGGTCGGGCTGGCCGTGCTCGACGCCTGCCGGGACGCGGCCAACGAGTGGGTGTTCCCCGAGGCCGGCCCGGTCTGCCGGACCATCCGCGACGCCTACGTGGCCTCCGGTAACCCGACCCACTTCGCCGACGTCACCGCCACCATCGACGCGGGCATCGCCTCGCTGCGCGAGCACCGGGCCTACCTCGAGGGCCTGGGCCGCGACTTCGATCCCGACGAGTTCCTGCGCAACATGGCCGGCTACGTCGGCCTGGGCGCCGGGTGCGAGTACGCGGTCGCGTTCCGCCGCTACCCGATGGGCTAGGCCGCGGAGCCCGCCCGCAGCCGGAGCGTAGGGTCGGCAGCATGGCTCTCGCAGGACGCACGGCGCTGCTTCTGGCCGCCGATGACTTCGAAGACACCGAACTGCTGTACCCGCTCTACCGGCTGCGCGAGGAGGACGTCGCGGTCACCGTGGCCGGCCTGGACGGCCACCCGGTGACGGGCAAGAAGGGCCACGGCCCGGTCCCGGTGGACACCACCGTCGACGAGGTCGCCGCCGAGCAGTACGACGCGCTGGTCATTCCGGGTGGCTACGCCCCCGACAAGCTGCGCCGCTCCCCCGCCGTGCTCGACCTGGTCCGGGCCTTCGACGAGGCGGGGAAGCCGATCGCGTTCATCTGCCACGCCGGCTGGGTGCCGATCTCGGCGAAGATCCTCAAGGGCCGCCGGGCCACCAGCGTGGGGGCGATCCGCGACGACATGATCAACGCCGGAGTGGACTGGGTGGACGAGGCCGCGGTGGTCGACGGCAACCTCATCTCGGCCCGCACCCCGGCCGATCTCGGTCCCTGGATGAAGGCCCTGCTCGCCGCGCTGGACCGCGCCACCGGCTGACGGCCGACCCGCCGGCTGACGGCCGCGCCGCCGCGCTGGACCGCGCCGCCGGCTGACGGCCGCGCCGCCGCCGCCGGCGCCGAGTGGCCGCGCCGCCGCGCTGGACCGCGCCGCCGCCCTGACGCCCGCGCCGCCGCGCTGGCCCGCGCCGCCGCCGCCCTGACGACCAGCCCGCCGCCTGGTAACCGTTCCCGGCCACGCGCATTTGCTAAGCCCAGCCTTATCAGGCTAGCCTGATAAGATGACCCAGGGCCCGGATGTCAACGATCCCGACGTCATCGACGTCGCCGACGCGCTGCGGGTGAGCATCGGGCTGCTGCTGCGCCGGCTGCGGCAGGTGCCGACCGAGGGCGAGCTGACCCTGCCGGAGAGCTCGGCCCTGACCCGCCTGGACCGCGCCGGGCCGGCCACGGCGAGCGCGCTGGCCCGGCTGGAGCAGATCAGCCCGCAGTCGATGGGCGCGACGCTGGCCGGGCTCGAGGCCCGCGGCCTGGTCGAGCGGCGCCCCGACCCCGGGGACGGCCGGCGGATCGTGCTGTCGGTCTCCGAGACCGGGCGGAAGGTGCTGCGCGGCCGGCGCGGCGCGCGGACCGAGAAGCTGGCCCAGGCCCTGACCGCCGGGTTCTCCCGCGCGGAGATACGGCAACTGCGGGATGCGGCGCCGCTGCTCGAGCGACTGGCCCAGAGCATCTGATGCCGGGGGCGGCGGGGACGGCGGCGGCAGCGGGCGACCGCTACAAGTACGTGGCCCTGGCCAACACGACCGCGGGCATGTTCATGGCCGCGCTCGACGGGTCGATCGTCATCATCGCGCTGCCCGCGATCTTCCGCGGCATTCACCTGGACCCGCTCGCGCCCGGCAACATCGCCTACCTGCTCTGGATGATCATGGGGTACCGGCTCGTCCAGGCGGTGCTGGTGGTCACCCTCGGCCGCCTCGGCGACATGTACGGCCGGGTCAAGATCTACAACGCGGGCTTCATGGTCTTCACCCTGGCCTCGGTCCTGCTGTCGTTCGACCCGTACCAGGGCGGCGGCGGCGCGCTGTGGCTGATCGGCTGGCGGGTGCTGCAGGCCGTCGGCGGGTCCATGCTCATGGCCAACTCGGCGGCGATCCTGACCGACGCCTTCCCCTCCGACCAGCGCGGGTTCGCGCTCGGGACCAACCAGATCGCCGGACTGGCCGGCCAGTTCATCGGCCTGGTCGCCGGGGGGCTGCTCGCGGCCTGGGACTGGCGGGCGGTCTTCTGGATCAACGTGCCGGTCGGGATCTACGGGACGCTGTGGGCCTACCGGAAGCTGCGCGACAACGGCGAGCGGCACCGGGCCCGGATCGACTGGTGGGGCAATGTCACGTTCGCCGTGGGCCTGGGCGCGGTGCTGGTCGGCATCACCGACGGCATCCAGCCCTACGGGCATCACAGCATGGGCTGGACGAACCCCGCGGTGATCGGCCTGCTGGCCGGCGGGGTCCTGCTGCTCACGGCGTTCGCCGTGATCGAGAAACGGATCGCCGAGCCCATGTTCCAGGTCAGCCTGTTCCGGATCCGGGCCTTCACGGCCGGCAACATCGCGGGCCTGGCCGCCGCCATTGCCCGGGGCGGGCTGCAGTTCGTGCTCATTATCTGGCTGCAGGGAATCTGGCTGCCGCTGCACGGCTATGACTACAGCCAGACGCCGCTGTGGGCGGGTATCTTCCTGCTCCCGCTGACCGCCGGCTTTCTGGTCGCCGGGCCGGTCTCCGGCATCATGTCCGACCGCTTCGGCTCCCGGGGCATCGCCAGCGCCGGGATGGTGGTATTCGGCGGCAGTTTCGTGGGCCTGATGCTGTTGCCGGTCGATTTCCCTTACTGGGCTTTCGCCCTGCTGATCGCGGCCAACGGCATCGGCAGCGGGATGTTCGCCTCGCCCAACTCCTCCTCGATCATGGGGAGCGTCCCCGCCCGGCATCGCGGCGCGGCGTCGGGAATGCGGGCGACGTTCCAGAACTCCGGCACGGCGCTGTCGATCGGGGTGTTCTTCTCGCTCATGATCGCCGGGCTGGCGAGCAGCCTGCCCCGGACGCTGGCGGCCGGCCTGCGCCAGCAGGGCGTGCCCCTGGCGGCCGCCCACCAGATCGGCTCGCTGCCGCCGGTGGCATCGCTGTTCGCGGCGGTGCTCGGGGTGAACCCGGTCGGGCACCTGCTGGCCGCGGCGGGCGTGCTGTCGTCGCTGCCCGCGACCAGCCAGCAGGTCCTCACCGGCCGCGAGTTCTTCCCCAACCTGATCTCGGGCCCGTTTCACCAGGGCCTGATGGTGGTGTTCGCCGTCGCCATCGGCTTGTCGGCGATCGCCGCGCTTGCCTCACTCCTGCGCGGGGGCCGTAACGTTCCGTCTCCCGCGGTCCAGGACCGGCCGGCCGCGAGTGAGCGGGCCAACCCGGTCACTCGCTCATGACGGCGGTCAGTTGCTCCCGCTCGGATTCGCTGAACGGCACCGGCTTTCGCGCGCTGGCGTCCCACCGGACCGAGACGACGCGGGCCAGGGCCGCCACGTCGCCGGATGGCGTGGTGATGGTTTCTCGGGTCTCCAGACTGGTCGTGCCCAGGCGCCCGGCCACTATTCGCACGGTGACCCGGCGGTCGGCGTAGCGAACCTCGGCCCGCAGGTCGAGTTCTATCCGTACGACCACATAGATCGGATCAGCGCGAAGCGCCTGCGCGAAGAAGGCATCCCGGCCTTCCTCGAGGTAGGTCAGGAACACCGCGTGGTTGACGTGGCCCAATGCGTCCACGTCACGCCACCTGACGTCGACCGGATGCTCAAACACCGCGCCCATTGCGCACACCCCTCAAACAGCCCGGGTCGCCGTCAGCCCGCCCGGGGCCGGGCTTCTTCTCGAGATTCATGCCGCACTGCCCCTTTTCCCGCGCGCCTAATTTGACAGCCGCTTATTCCGCCCCGAAACTCGATGTCATGTCTAAAAGCGTATCGGTTATCGTCAGCGACGATCTTGACGGATCTGAGGACGCCGAGACGGTCACGTTCGGCTTCGACGGCATCACGTATGAGATCGACCTCGCGAAGAAAAACCGGGTCAAGCTGGAAAAGGCGCTCGCCCCGTTCATCGAGGCGGGCCGGCGGGTGCCACGCGGTGACCGGCGCCGCGCGGCCGGCCGCCAGGCCGGTTCCTCGCCCGACCGCGCCGCGGTCCGGGCCTGGGCCAAGGCCGCGGGCCTGAAGGTGTCCGAGCGCGGCCGGGTCAGCGCCGACATCATCCGCCAGTACGAGGCCGCGCACTAGCGCTGCCGCCTGCGGCACGCCGGGCCCCGGCCTCACTCCGGGAGGTGGCAGACGGCCTCCACGTTGTTGCCGTCCGGGTCCCGCACGAACGCCCCGTAGTAGCTGGCGTGGTATTCCGGCCACAACCGCGGCGTGTGCAGGACCTCGGCACCCTGCGCGACCGCGGCGTCGAAGAATGCCCCGACGGCGGCCCGGCTGGACGCGGTGAACGCGATGTGTGACTCGCGGAAGCCCTCGCCGGTGACGTGGCGGCCGATCCAGAATTCGGGCTTGGGCGGCACGCCATAGCCGACCGCCTCGCCGAAGTCCATGACACGCTCGGCCCCGAGGGTGGCGAGCACGGCGTCGTAGAAGGCGGCGCTGGCGGTCAGGTCGGTGCACTGGATGGACAGGTGATCGAGCATGAGGTCTATCCTGCCCGGCCCGGCCACTGCTGACCGCGTTTCCGCGCGCTGACTCATCTGGATGGAGACTTGCCGTCGTATAGCGCGGCTGAGTCTCCGGGATCACGGGCTCGCCCGGTGCCCGATCCGCTGACGCGCCCGCCGCTGACGCGCCCCGCCGATGACGCGCTCGCGGCGCTGCCCGCTGACCGCCCCCGCCCGCCGGTTGACCCGGCCCCGTCCCCCTGCCATACTCAGTATGCAATACTCGGTATGGAGGTACGGTGTCGGTTCGTCATAGCCTGCTGGCGCTGCTGTCCGCGGGCCCCATGCACGGCTACGGGCTGAAGACGGAGTTCGAGGCCGCGACCGGGGATATCTGGCCACTCAACGTCGGCCAGGTGTACACCACGCTGGGACGCCTGGAGCGGGACGGCCTGGTGACCGCCGAGGCCGACGCCGAGGGCCAGAAGGTGTACGAGATCACCGGGGCCGGGCGCGAGGAGCTGAGCCGGTGGTTCGAGACACCGGTGCCGCGCGAGATGATCCCCCGGCAGGAGCTGGCGATCAAGCTGGTGTTCGCGATGCGGTCGGGCATGGCCGACGTCACCGCGGTCGTGCAGCGCCAGCGGGTGGCCACGATGCGAGCGCTGCAGGACGTGACCAGGCTGAAGGCCGCCGCCGAGTCTGGCGGGGATCTGGCCTGGCTGCTGATGCTCGACGCGCTGATCTTCCAGGCCGAGGCCGAGACGCGCTGGCTCGACCTGTGCGAGGCGCGGCTGGCGAGGGAGCACGCCGCCGCGGGCGCGGTCCCGCGGCATCCGCAGATTCCGGCCGACGAGGCCGCGGAACGGAGCAACCGATGACGGTCCTCGAGATCGACCACGCCGGGCGGGTCTTCGGGTCCGGTCGCCTGCAAGTGGTCGCGCTGGACAATGTGTCGCTACGGGTCGGGGCGGGCGAGTTCGTGGCCGTCATGGGCCCCAGCGGATCCGGCAAGTCGACGCTGCTGCGCCTGGCGGGCGGCCTGGACCGGCCGACCTCCGGGCGGGTCCTGCTGGCCGGACGCGACCTGGCCGGCCTGGACGAGGCCGGGCTCGCCGAGGCGCGGCGGCGGCAGGTGGGCTTCGTCTTCCAGGAGGCCAACCTGCTCGCGTCGCTGACCGCCGCCGAGAACGTGGCGCTCGCGCTGGAACTGGACGGCGTCAGGCCGCGGGCGGCCATGGCGGGCGCCCGCGGCCTGCTGGAGTCGCTGGGCCTGAGCGCCGTCGCGGCCCGGTTCCCCGGCCAGCTGTCCGGGGGCGAGCAGCAGCGGGTGGCGATCGCGCGGGCCGTCGCGGGCGGCCGGTCGCTGCTGCTGGCCGACGAGCCGACCGGCGCCGTCGACGCGCTCACCGGCGAGGCGGTGATGGGCCTGCTGCACCAGCGGTGCCGGACCGGCTGCGCGGTCATGCTCGCCACGCACAACGTCCGGCACGCGGCCTGGGCCGACCGGGTGGTGTTCCTGAGCGACGGCCGGCTGGCGGGCGAGGCGGGCCCGTCGGCCGGGCCCGAGTGCCTGCTCGGCAGCGGGCAGGAACGGTGACCGGGCCCGAGTGCCTGCTCGGCAGCGGGCAGGAACGGTGACCGGGCCCGAGTGCCTGCTCGGCAGCGGGCAGGAACGGTGACCGGGCCCGCGGCCGCGCCGGCCATCATCGAGCTGGCCGACGTGGAGAAGACCTACCGCCAGGGAAGGGGGAAAGGGGCGGCGGGTGGGGTCAGCTTCCGCGCGCTGCGCGGCGTGGACCTGGCCATCGCCGCGGGCGAGATGGTGGCGATCACCGGCCCGTCGGGCAGCGGCAAGACGACGATCCTCAACCTCATCGCGGGCATCGACCGGCCCACGGCCGGGACGGTGACGGTCAACGGCAGCCGGCTGGACCAGATGACCGAGGACCAGCTGGCCGTCTGGCGCGGCCGTACCATCGGCATCGTCTTCCAGTTCTTCCAGCTGATGCCGACGCTCACCGCGGCGGAGAACGCCGCGCTCCCGCTGGACCTCGCCCGCCGGGGCCCGGCCCGCGAGCGCAAGGCCGTGGCCGGCCGTCATCTGGCCGCCGTCGGGCTCGGCGATCGCGGCGACCGGCTGCCGCTCGAGCTGTCCGGCGGTGAGCAGCAGCGCGTGGCGATCGCCCGGGCGATGGCCTGCGATCCGCCGATCCTGCTCGGCGACGAGCCCACGGGCAACCTCGACACCGCGATGACCCAGGACATGTTCACGCTGCTGCAGCGGCTGAACGAGCACGGGACCACGGTGGTGTACGTCACGCACGACCAGGGCCTCGCGCAGCGGGCCGGGCGGATCGTGTCCGTCCGTGACGGCCTGATCACCAGCGACCCGGGCCGGCGGCCGTGACCACGCTGAGCCGCAAGGCCTGGGGTGACCTGACCCGGCACCGCGCGCGCACCCTGCTGGCGATATTCACGCTGGGCATCGCGATCGCGACCGTGGGTTTCGTGGCCGTGCCCGGCCTGCTCGGCACCGCGATGACCCGCCAGGTCCAGGCCAGTCACCTGAACGACGTCGGGATATCAACCCAGGTGCTGGACCTGAGCCCGGCCCAGCTCAGCGCGCTCGGCCAGCTGCCGGGCGTCGCGGCCGTGAGCCCCGTCCTGGGCTACACCGCCCGGGCCACGTCGGCCGCGGGCACGCAGAACATCTCGATCGCCGGCGGCGACCTGGCGACAGCCGCGGTCAACACCGTCCCGCTGATGTCCGGCCGGCTGCCCGGGCCGGGCGAGGTGCTGGCCGACGCGGGCAACGCGCGGGCGACCGACTATGCCGTCCCCGCCGGCGGCACCATCCGCGTCCGGGCCGCCAGCGGCGCCTTGGTGCCGCTGCGGGTCAGCGGCACCGGGATCAACCTGGCCGCGACGCCCGGCGCGAACGGCTCGACCACCCCCGTCTTCTACGCCACCCTCGCCACCGTGGAATCCCTGCGCGGCGTCCGCGGCTACGACTACCTGGGGTTCCTGCTCACCGACGACACCACGGCGGAGCAGGACCGGGTCGTCGCCGAGGTCCGCTCCTACCTGACCACGCAGACCGGGACGGACCCGATCACGGCGCTGCCAAACGTCCGGGATCCCGGTACCTACCCGGGGCAGTCGTCGTTCAGCCGCACGTCGACGTTCCTGTACATCATCACGGTGCTCGCGTTCATCTCGGCCCTGTTCCTCATCTCCGCGACCATGAACACGCTCATCGCCGAGCAGGCCAGCGAGATCGCCATCCTCAAGACGCTGGGCGCCCGGCGGCGGCAGATCGCCGGCATCACCGTGCGCACGGCGGCGATGCTGGGCGTGGCGGGCGCCGTTCCCGGCACCCTGCTCGGCATCGTGATCGCCTACCTGCTGGCGCGCAACTTCGCCGAGCGGTTCATCGACGTGGCGTTCGGCTTCGGCGTCTCGGTGCCGGTGGTCGTGGCCAGCCTGGTGATCGGCCCGGCGCTGGCGGTCGCCGCTTCGCTGCCGGCGCTGCGGCGCGCGCTGCGCCGGCCCGTGGCGGAGACCCTGGCCGGAGCCGGGACCGGCGGCTACGGCTCGGGCTGGCTGGACCGGGTGGTCGCGCGCAGCGGCCTGCTGTCCGGCGCCGGCCTGCCCGGGAGCCTGCGGATGGGGATCCGTAACGCGCTGCGTTCCAAGCGCCGCAGCGCGGCCACGATCGCGCAGGTCGCTGTGGCCGCCGGGCTGGCGATCTCGCTGCTGGCCCTCGGCCAGTCGATCGACGCGCTCATCGGCCAGGCCATCGGCAAGCTGCACTTCAGCGTCGGAGTCGGCGAGGCGGCCGGCCACGGGGCGCGGCCCTTCACCGGCCGCGCGCTGGCCGTCGCCGCCGCGACCCCCGGGGTGACCGCCGTCAGGCCGGTGGAGACGAGCACGGTGCAGTACGGCGGCCAGTACTACGGGGCATGGGGCCTGGACAGCCACCCGCTCTACTCCTACGACCTGAGCAGCGGGCACTGGTTCACGGCCGCGCAGGCCTCCGGCGCCAGCGCCGGCGCGGCCGTCCCGCCGGTCGTGCTCGGCCCGGTCGTCGCGAGCGCCACCGGCGCCAGCGTCGGCCAGACGCTGACGTTGAACATGGCTCAAGGGCCCATGCGGGTCCGCGTGACCGGGATCGACACCGGGGGCAACGACAGCGGCGCGATCGTCTACTTCCCGCTGCCGGTGCTGGAACGCCTCGACGGCAATCCCGGTGCCTCGGACTCGATCTGGGTCAGCACGTCCAGTTCCGCCCATGCCGCGATCGACCGGGTGTCGACCGCGGTCGGCGACCGGCTGGGCTCGGCCGGGTACCCGGCCAGCACCCAGGAGATCTACGTCATCCAGCAGCAGACCACGGCCACCGAGGCCTCGTTCCTGGCCATCGTCGAGATCCTCGGCCTGCTGGTGGTGGCCATCATGCTCATGGGCCTGGCCAGCGCCCTGAGCATGGGGGTCATCGAGCGCACCCGCGAGGTCGGCATCCTGCGCTGCGTGGGCGCCCGGGCCCGCAACGTCCGGCGGGTCTTCAGCGCCGAGGCGGTGGTCCTGGCCGTCGCGGGCTGGGTGGTCGGCATCCTCGTCGGCTGGCTGATCTACCAGGGCCTGATCGCGGTGATCCGCCACGAGGCCAGCCTCACCCTGCCGCAGGAATTCGTCCCGGTGATCCCGCTGATCACGCTGGCCGGCGTGGTGGTGCTCACGCTGCTGGTGATCCGCGGGCCGCTGCGCCGCGCCACCCGGATCCAGCCCGGCGCGGCCCTGCGGTACCAGTAGTCATGCCGGGCGGCGCGCGGTGACCAGCCAGGCGGCGGCGCTGACCCACACGCCGTCCGCTCGCTGCCGGGCCGCGTACTGCGCGGCGACCTCGGCCAGGATCTGCTCGGTCAGCGCCTCGTCCGCCAGCTCGGCCGCGAAGCCGCGGACCATCCGCATGCCGCGGACGTAGCCCATCACGTCGGCGACGTCCGACCCCATCCACGCCGGCTCGGTGAGCGCGTCGATCCGGATATCGGCCCAGCCCGCGGCCGTGAGCAGTCCGGTGACGCGGCGCGGGTCGGCGAACAGGTCAGCGCCGGAGGAGGCGGGCTGCGGAACGTGGGCCAGGAAGGGCCCCAGCGGGATCGCGAACACCTCGTTGCGCCGGTCGTCTTGCCAGCACAGGAAGGCCAGCCGTCCCCCCGGGCGCACCGCGGCCGCGATGTTGGCGAACGCCGCGGCCGGGTCGTCGAAGAACAGCACGCCGAAGCTGCTGATGGCGACGTCGTAGTGGTCACGGCGCAGCGGGTAGACCTGGGCGTCGCCCTGCTCGAAACCGGCGTTCGCCACGCCGGCCTCGGCCGCGAGCCAGCGGGCGACCTCCAGCATCGGGGCGGACAGGTCCAGGCCGAGCACCCGGCCCGGACCGTGCCGGGCCGGCCTGGCCGGCCGCCCGCGCGGCCGCGATCGTGGTCGCGCCGCAGCCGCAGCCGACGTCCAGCACCTGATCCCCCGGCGCGATGCCCGCCCCGCGCAGCAGGTGCGGGGTCAGCCGCTGGTGCCCGGCCTGGAGCCGCTCGCGGTGGGCGATCCAGTACCGGCCGCTCTCGCCGTTCCACCGCTGCGCCTGCTCCGCGTTGGCCGGACGCTCCATGCTCAACCCTCCGGTCAGACCGCGGCGTTCACTCGTCAAACCGCGGCGTTCACTTGCTGGGCTGCGGCAGGTGACAGGAGATCTTGGGGTTGACGCCGAGGTAGTTCAGCGGGCCCGCGACGATCGTCACCGCGATGGTCGCCGCCGTGTTGCAGTTCGCCGGGGGCGATGTGTAGTCATGACGCTGGCCTGCGGCGATGGCGCCGATGATGAGCCAGAGAACGAGCACGAGCGTTCCGATGTGCACCGGCGCCTCCCGACATTTCGTCAGTGGCGATGATAGGCCACTACGCGCCGGGATCGGCCGCCGCCAGCAGCGCCTGGCGCAGGGCGGCCACCCGCTCGTCGTCCCATGTCACCGCCGGGTCGGGCTCCAGGAATTCCGACGCGAGACTGCCGAGGCCGATGGCCGCCAGCGACCACTGGCCGGGCGCCAGCGCGCCGAACGGCCTGGCCTGCGTCCGCTGCGCGGCCAGCTCGGGCAGCGGCAGCGCCGTGACGATCAGACCGCGCATGGTGGCGTCGAGCAGCGTGGCCAGCATCTCGAACGTCGCGGCGAGCTCGGGCCGCAGCCGGTAGCCGAACAGCTGGGCGACCTGCTCCCAGGCCCGCGCGACCCGGGTCAGGTGGTCCCGCTCGGACCGGGCCAGGGCCTGGCCGACCTGGTCTCTCAGCTGGCCATCGGCCAGGCTCAGGAACGTCGCGTGCAGGGCGAGGTAGGTCCGCCACTGCGCCGAGCCGTAGAGCGTCTCGAAGTCGAACAGCGCCAGCTGACGGATGAGCTCGGCGAACAGGCCCTGGCGCTGCTCGGGTGTCTCGAGCCAGTCCAGGTGCTCGGCGGCGACCCGCCCGATCAGCGCGAGCTCGTCGTCGACGATCGTCGGGGTGGCATTCTGGGCCAGCGCCATGACCAGGTCGCTGAAGAACATGTCCTTGTACGGCCAGCGGCGGTAGACGGCGCTGCGCGCGACGCCGGCGTCGCGGATGATCTCCTCGAAGCTGATGTGATCCAGGCTCACGGTCAGGCCGGTGCGCTCCAGCATGGCCAGCGCGGCCTGCAGCATCCGCTGCTCGGTCTCGGCGTCCGACAGGCGGCGCCGGCGGCGGCCCAGGCCGGCGGGAACCTGATCGATCATGACCGGCCTCCCTTCGGGGCTTTGTCCTTCCTCAGGACCGTGTCTTCCTCGGGGCTGTGTCTTCCTCGGGGCTGTAGCGTCCTTAGGACTTTGGACTCTATGTCTCAAGTTCTATGTCTGTAAGTCTAGCACCGATCGCACGAAACGAACCCGCCCCCCGGGGCGCGGCTCCCGAACGCGCAGGGAGATAACGATGAGCGGCTTGCTCCACTCTGACGACAGCCTCCGGGCCATGTACCCGGGCGGCCGCGCCGACGTCACGGCGCGCCGCCTGTCCCGGCTGTGGGCGCGCGTCTTCGGCCTGGGCCTGATGCCCCGGCGCTGGGTCACCCTCGAGGTGGCCGGGCGCCGGTC
Organism: uncultured Actinomycetota bacterium; assembly: GCA_963749145.1. GTDB lineage: Bacteria > Actinomycetota > Actinomycetes > Streptosporangiales > Streptosporangiaceae > JASHPR01. The sequence goes on from CAVVLN010000004.1 coordinate 225,810, forward strand.
GGGGCGGCCGACCCGCTTCCCGCTGGGCATGGCCGACTGGAACGGCCAGTGGTACCTGGTGCCGATGCTCGGCGAGGGGTGCAACTGGGTCAAGAACGTGCGGGCCGCCGGCGGGCTGGCCACGCTCCGGCGCCGGCATGCGGTGCCGGTGCGGCTGGTCGAACTGCCGGTGAGCGAGCGCGCCCCGGTCATCCGGCGCTACCTCCAGAAGGTGCCGGGCGGCCGTCCGCACATCCCGGTCGACCGGCACGCGCCGGCGGCGGACTTCGAGGCGATCGCGCCCCGCTACCCCGTCTTCCGGGTCGAGTCGCGGCCCGGGGCAGGCAGGCTGCCGCGCCGGCACCACTGGGGCCGGTGGCTGCTGGCCGGCGTCGCGGGACTGGTCGCGCTGGCGTTCGCGGGCACGGCCCTGTTCATCAAGCTTCAGCCCAGCCCGGCGCCGCTGACGCTGCCCGCGGCGCGGGCCGGCGCGCCCGCCGGGCCGGCCAGCGGGACCTGGGCCGCCGGGGCCGGGTCGGTGGCGGGCTTCCGGGTCCGGGAGACCGCGCTGGGCTTCAGCAACGACACCGTCGGCCGGACCAGCGCGGTCACCGGCATCCTGGTCATCTCCGGTGACCAGGTGACCCGGGCCGTGTTCCGTGTCGACCTGGCCGATGTCACGGTGGGCGGGAAGGTCCAGGCCCAGTTCGCCCGCAGCCTCGGCACCCGGGCCCACCCCAGCGCGACGGTCACGCTCGGGCGCCCGGTGACGCTGGGCCCCGGCTTCGCGGCCGGCGCCGCGATCACCGCGACCGCTCCCGGCTACCTCGCGATGAACGGGGCCACGCACCGGGTGACGATCACGTTCTCCGGCCGCCGGGACGGGGCGGCGCTGCAGGTCGCCGGGTCGATCCCGGTCGCGTTCGCCGAGTGGGGCATCAGGGGACCGCAGAACTTCGGGTTCATCGCCTCGCTGGCCGGCCATGGCGTCGCGGAGTTCCTCGTCGTCCTGCACCGGGCCTGACCGGCGGACCGGTGCGGGAGGGCGCGGGAGGGGCAGGATGAGACCGTGGAGTCACTGGCCGAGCTGCGCGAGCGCCGGGCGCGGGAGTGCCGGCTGTCGCCGGACCGGGCGCTCGGGTCGCTGGACGAGGCCGAGGCGTTCCTGCGGGACCGCGGGATGCTGACCCGCACCGCGGACTGCGCGCTGCCGAGCCTGTACGAGGCCTGCCACGAGGAGGCCTACCAGCCCGGGGGCCGGGGGTTCGCGACCTGGCCGGCCACGAAATGGCCCTGGTTCGGCGAGCTCGCCGACCGGGGTTACCTGGTGACCGCCGTCCACCGCGGCAAGAACCTGCTGGTGAGCCACGAGGTAGTGCGGCTGCTCGACCCGATCTGCCGCGCCGAGATCCAGCGCATGCACGAGGCCGACCGCGGCTGGGCCCGGCTGCTCGACCACCTGGCCGCGGCCGGGCCGTCCAGCGTCGACGACCTGGCGCTCGAGCTCGGGCTGAAGCGCCAGGAACTGCGGGCGCTGCGCGGCCCGCTGGAGCGGTGCGGCGCGGTCATCGCGCGCTCGGAGCTGGTCACCGCGGGCGAAGGGCACCGGCATTCGAGCGAGCTGGCGCGCTGGGACCAGGTCGGCCCGGCGGCCAGCCCGGCAGCAGACGACCCGCGGCGCGCCCTGGCCGCCCTGACCGAGGCCGGGGTGCGGGCGGCGGTCGTGGTGCCCGAGTCCGAGCTGCGCCGCTGGTTCTCGTGGTCCTGGTACTGGGACCACGCGATGGTCGGCGATCTGGTCCGGGCGGGACGGCTGCGGCGCGTGGCCGGGCTCGTCGCGCCCGGCTGACCCCTTTTCCGTGCTGCCGGCCGGCCACGCTTTATGAGCGGGCCCGGCCCGCCGCTGACGGCACGAATTAAACTGAGTACCGGAGCGTTATGGCCGGAAATCGCGGTTTTGACAACCGAACGCGTCAGGACTACCTTGACATCAGGGACGGCACCGGCCAGGCCGGACGGGAAGGCAAGGACCGATGGCAGACGACGACCAGGATCCCTGGGCGGGCCAGGGCAAGCGTCCGTGGTTCGGGCCGAAGCGGTTCGGCTGGGGTTACGGCCCGCGGACCTGGCCGGGCTTCTTGGTGACGGGCGCCGTCGTCGTGATCGCGGTCATCATCGCGGTGACCACGAAGGGCGGCCATCACTCGCACCACTCCGCGTTCATCTGGCCCCTGCTCGTGGTCGTCGCGGCCGTGGTCATCGTCCGTGTCGTCGTCATGATGCAGCGCCGCTGACCTGATCGCGGCGCGCGGGCAGCACGGGCGGGGCCGAGCGCCAGTCTGGGGTGCCGTCCTCGGGCAGGCCGCGGGGCGCCTTGTCGGCATGGATCTCGGCCCAGTGCGAGTGGTTCAGCTCGTGCAGCGTGAAGCAGGCGTTCAGGGAGTTGTAGAACCCCATGTTGTCCACGGTCTGGTTGACCGAGTCCTTGATCAGCAGCGCGGTCATTGTCGGCAGCGCGGCGATCCGGCGGGCGAACTGCCGGGTCCGCTCGGCGAGCTCGCCCGCGGGAAAGATCTTTGACACCATGCCGAGCCGGTGCGCCTCCTCGGCGTCGATCGAGTCCCCGGTGAGCAGCAGCTCCTTGGCCTTGCGCGGGCCGAACTCCCAGGGGTGGCCGAAGTACTCGACCCCGCACATGCCGAGCCGGGTGCCGACCACGTCCGCGAAGATGACGTCGTCCGCGGCGACGATCAGGTCACAGGCCCACATCAGCATCAGTCCCGCGGCGTAGACGGCTCCCTGGACCTGGGCGACCGTTATCTTGCGCAGGTTGCGCCAGCGGCGGGTGTTCTCGAAGTAGAAGTGCCACTCCTGCAGCATGCGCTGTTCCGCGCCGGCCCGGGTCCCGCCGTAGCCGCCGTAGCTGCCGTGCTGGCCCGGCCCCTCGGTGCGCTCGGCCACGGCCTCCCGCGATCCGAGATCGTGCCCCGCCGAGAACAGCGGCCCGGCGCCGCCGAGGATCACCACGCGCACCCGGTCGTCGGCCTCGGCCGTCGCCATCGCGTCGCCCAGCTCGACCAGCAGGCCGCGGTTCTGCGCGTTGCGGGCCCGCGGGCGGTTCAGCATGATCCGGGCGATCGTCCCCTCGTCCAGCAGCTCATAGGTCAGGTACTGGTATCCGGGCATGCGTCTCTCCGTGAGCTAGTCGAGGTCTTCCACGAACTGGCGGAGCTGGCGAAGGTTGCGGCACTCGACCATCTTGTCGCAGTGCCGGGCGTATTCCGAGATGATCGAGTCGCCGGTGTCCCAGAAGCGCGCGGGCTCCGGGTTGAGCCAGTACAGGTGGCGCGCCTGCTGGCGGATGGCCTTGAGCACCCACGACCGGGAAGTGTGGTAGTTGTTGCGGCCGTCCCCGAGGATGATCACGCTGGTCCGCTTCCTGACCTGCGGCCCCCACTGGTTCCAGAAGTTCTCCAGCACCATGCCGTAGTCGGAATGACCGTCGAGGCGCACCGCGCCGGTCCCGCTGTTGATGTGCCGGGTGATGGCCGCCATGTCCGTTGCTGACTCGAAGATGGCGGTCACCTCCTCGATGTCGTCCACGAACACGAAGCAGCGCACGCGGGAGAACTCCGACCGGATCGCGTAGGCCAGCTGCAGCGTGAAGCGGGCGAACGCCGCCACCGAGGAAGAAATGTCGGCGATCAGCATGATCTCCGGCTTGGCCGGGTGGGGCTTGCGGAAGACCAGGTCGACCGGGACCCCGCCGGTGGACAGCGAGCGCCGGATGGTGCGCCGGAAGTCGAGGGTGGACCGGCGGTGATGCCGGCGCTTGCGGGCCAGCCGGGCGGCCATCTTCCGGCCGAGCACTCCGACCGCCTGCCGGATCGCGGTGAGCTGCTGCGGCGAGGCGTTCAGGAACTCGACGTCTTCGGGCAGCGGCCGGCGCAGCGTTCCGGCCACCGCCTCGATGCCCCGGTCGGCCACCAGCCTGCGCCGGATCTCGGCCTCCACCTCCGCGCGGACGGCGTGCACCCGCCGGGCGTACTCGTCGGCCGCGAGCCTGCGGTCCAGCGCCGATCCCCCGGCCGCGCGGGCCGTGCCGGGCGCGGCCGGGCGGGCCGGGCGGGCCGGGCGGGCCGGCGCGCGGGCCGGCCGCGCCGGGCGCCTCGCCGCCCGGCTCGGCCGAGGCCAGCAGGCGCCGCAGCAGCCGGGCCAGGTCCAGCCGGCTCACGGTGCGGTGCAGGTAGTAGGTCCCGGCCACCGGCCGGCCGGGCTCCATGCCCGCGTACCGGGTGACCGCCTCGGCCACGATCGCGCGGATCAGCAGCTGGTCGCCCGCCGCGACCGCTCGCAGCAGCAGGTCGGCCAGGTCGTCGTGGCCGAGCGCGGCCAGCACGCCCGCGCCGCCGGCGGCCAGGCCGTCCGGCGCGCCCAGGCCGTCCGGCGCGCCCAGGCCGTCCGGTGCGTCCAGGCCGTCCGGTGCGTCCAGATCGTCCGGCCCGCCCGGCGCGGCCCGCCCGCCGCCGAAGAAGATGTCGAAGACGAGGTCGAAGGCGCCGTAGTGGTCGTTGTTCTTGACCAGCGTCGCGGCCAGCGCGCTCTTGAGCGCCGCCCGGTCGGTGACCGGCATGGCCAGCACCGCGGCCATCGCGTCCACGTTCTCCGACACCGTGACCGGCAGCCCGATCGTCCGCAGCTCGGCCACGAACGCGGCCAGGGTGGCGTCCCGGCGCGCGGTCACGCCGGCAGGCCCGAGGCCAGCTCCTTGGCCGCCTTCTCGATGTCGGACTGGTACTTGAGCAGGACGTGCAGCGTGTCGGCCGCCAGTTCCGGGGTGACCTCCTCGGCACCCAGCAGGAACAGCGTGCGGGCCAGGTCGATGGTTTCCGACACCGACGGGCGCTTCTTCAGATCGATGTCCCGCAGCGACCGGACCAGACCACTGACCTGCGCCGCCAGCCTTGGCCCGATCCCCGGCACCCGGCTGCGGACGATTTCCTGCTCCCGCTCGACCGACGGGTAGTCGATGTAGAGGTACAGGCACCGGCGCTTGAGCGCCTCGGACAGGTCGCGGGAGTTGTTGGAGGTCAGGAAGACCAGCGGGATCTGGGTCGCGGTGACCGTGCCGAGCTCGGGAATCGACACCTGGTAGTCGGACAGCACCTCCAGCAGCAGCGCCTCGGTCTCCACCTCCAGCCGGTCGACCTCGTCGATCAGCAGCACGACCGGCTCCGGTGACCTGATCGCGGCCAGCAGCGGCCGGGACAGCAGGAACTCCTCGCTGAAGATGTCCGACTCCAGCTCGGACCAGTCCGCGCCGCCGGTGCCGGCGGCCTGCCCGGCCTGGATCCGCAGCAGCTGCTTCTTGTAGTCCCACTCGTACAGGGCCTTGGCCTCGTCCAGACCCTCGTAGCACTGCAGCCGGATCAGCCGCATCCCGGTCATCTGCGCCACGCTTTTGGCCAGCTCGGTCTTGCCGGTACCAGCCGGGCCCTCGACCAGCACCGGCTTGGCCAGCTGCCCGCCCAGGTACACCACGCTCGCGATCCGCTCGCTCGGCAGGTAGCCGACCTCCCGCAGTCCTTGCGCGGTGAGTTCGGGCGAGCCGAGCCTGCGCTGTGCTTCCACTACACGAGAGTAACCGGCGGGCCGGCCGCGACACGGGCCGAGGCCAGCGGCCAATACCCTCGATGGCGTGGGCGATCGCCGATCAGGAGGGCCACGGGGCATGACAGCTGACCAGGCAGCGGGCGGAGTACACGACTGGACAGCGGCCGGAGCACACCGCGTCGCGCCGGACGTCTACCGTATTCCGCTGCCGCTGCCCAGCGACGGCCTGCGGGCCGTGAACGTCTACGCCATCGACCACGGCGACAGCCTGACGCTCATCGACGCGGGCTGGGCCGTCGCGCAGACCACGCCCGTCCTGGAGCGCGGTCTCGCCGGGCTCGGCTACCGCTTTACCGACATCGGCCGGATCCTGGTCACCCACGTGCACCGTGACCACTATTCGTTCGCGGTCGAGCTGCGCCGGCGCTGGGGCACGCACATCGCGCTCGGCATCGGCGAGGCGGACACGCTGCAGGCGATCCGGGCGATGGCGGAAGGCACCGGCGGGAACTCGACGGTGCCGCGGCTGCGCGCGGCCGGCGCCCCGGACCTGGCCGGCATCATCGCGGCCATGCCCCGGCCGGTGCGGACGCTCGACTTCTGGGACCCGCCGGATGAGTGGCTGGACGGGCGCCAGCAGGTGGCGCTGAAGGACCGGTCGCTCGACGCCGTTCCGACCCCGGGCCACACCCGTGGCCACACCGTGTTCCTGGACGTGGTGGCCGGCTCGGTGTTCACCGGCGACCACCTGCTGTCGCAGATCACGCCGTCGATCGGGTTCGAGGCGGCGCCCTCGGCCTCGCCGCTGGCCGCCTACCTGGGGTCACTGGCGACGATCAAGGAACTGCCCGACCAGCAGCTGCTGCCCGCCCACGGCCCGGTCACCGCCAGCACCCACACCCGGGCCGACGAGCTGCTGGACCATCACGAGCAGCGGCTGGCCGCCTCGGCGGCGGCCGTGGCCGCGGGCGCGGACACCGGCCTGGCCGTGGCCGGCCGGCTGCGGTGGACCAGGCGTGAGCGGCGGCTCGGCGAGCTCGACCCCTTCAACCAGATGCTCGCGGTGCTGGAGACGGTCGCGCACCTGACGGTGCTGGTGACCCAGGGCAGGCTGCGCCGGACCCGGCTCGACGGGGTCGACCACTACCAGGCGTGAGGGCGGACCGATGAGCCAGGCGAACCAGGTCCCGCTGTCCCCGCTCAGCTTCCTGGCCCGGGCCCGCCGGGCGTTCGCGGACCGGGTCGCGGTGGTGGACGGCGACGGCACCGAGGTCAGCTACGCGGAGCTGGGCCGGGACTGCGACGCGCTGGCCCGCGCGGTGCGGGCCAGCGGCGTGCGCGCGGGCGGGCGGGTGGCGGTGCTGGACTACAACACCCGGTGGCTGCTGGCCGCGCACTTCGGCGTGCCCGGGGCCGGCGCGGCGCTGGTGGCGCTGAACTCGCGGCTGGCCGCGGCCGAGTACCGCGACATCCTGACCCACTCCCGGGCCCGGGTGCTGCTGGTCTCCCCCGCGCTGGTGGCGGCCCTCGGCGTGACCAGCGCCGGTGAGCTGCCCGCCGAGCGGGTGGTGCTGCTGCCCGGCCCGGCCCGGTCCGGCGCGGCCGGGACCCTGCCCGGGGCCGAGCCCTTCGACGGCTGGCTGGCCCGGGGGGACGGCGCCGCGGGCATCGAGCTGCCCGCCGACGAGAACAGCATGATCGCGGTGAACTACACCAGCGGCACCACCGGCCGGCCCAAGGGCGTCGTCTACACCCACCGGGGCGCCTACCTTAACGCGCTCAGCGCGGCGCTGGAGTTCGAGCTCTCGGCGTCCAGCTGTCACCTGTGGACGCTGCCCATGTTCCACTGCAACGGCTGGTCGCTGACCTGGGGCGTCACCGCGGTCGGCGCCACCCACGTGTGCCTGCCGTCGTTCGACGCCGGGCGCGCCCTCGAGCTGACCGACCGGTACCCGGTCACGCACCTGTGCGGCGCGCCGGTGGTGCTCAGCGAGCTGGCCCGGGCCGGGGCCCAGCGCGGGTTCGTGGCCAGCCGGCCGGTCCGGGCCGCGGTCGGCGGCGCGCCGCCGACCAAGGAGACGATCGCCGCGGTGCAGAAGATGGGGATCCGGGTCACCCATCTGTACGGCCTGACCGAGACCTACGGCCCGTCGCTGGTGTGCGAGTACCAGCCCGGCTGGGAGACGCTGCCCGCCGCGGACCTGGCCGAGCGGATCAGCCGGCAGGGGGTACCCACGGTCTCGGTGGCTGACGTGCAGGTGGCCGGCCAGGACCTGGTGCCGGTCCCGGCCGACGGCCGGACCGTGGGCGAGATCCTGGTCCGGTCCAACACGGTCGCGGCCGGGTACCTCGACGACGACGCGGCCACGCGGGAGGCGCTGCGCGGCGGCTGGTTCCATACCGGGGACCTGGGCGTGATGCACGCGGACGGGTACATCGAGCTGACCGACCGGAGCAAGGACGTGATCATCAGCGGCGGGGAGAACATCGCGTCGGTCGAGGTCGAGAAGGTGCTCGCGGCGCACCCGGACGTCATCGAGGCGGCGGTGGTCGCAGTGCCGAGCCCGCGCTGGGGCGAGCGGCCGGTCGCGTTCGTGACCACTGCGCGCGACGGCGTGACCGAGCAGGAACTGACCGACTTCGTCCGGGCCCGGCTGGCCCGCTTCAAGGTCCCGGACCGGGTGTACTTCGAGGCGCTGCCGAAGACCTCGACCGGGAAGATCCAGAAGCACGTGCTCCGGGCGCGGGCCCGCGACCGGCTCTGATGGGGCGGTTTTGAGTTCGTTCCGCTAGGTTGACCGGGTGACCGATGTGCTGGCTGCGTGGAATGACAGCGCCGCGAGACAGTCCGTGATCGAGTTCGTCGAGCGGACGGTGCGGGATGATGTGCCGGTCGAGGAACGGGTGGCGGTCTTCGACAATGACGGCACCTTGTGGTGCGAGAAGCCGATGCCGATCCAGGCTGACTTCATTCTCCGCCGGCTATCCGAGATGGCACAGGCCGACCCCGGGCTGCGCGGACGTCAGCCCTGGAAGGCGGCGTACGAGCAAGATTACGGCTGGCTGGGGACGGTGATCAACGAGCACTACGCGGGCAACGACGCCAACGTGGGGACGCTCCTGGCCGGAATCCTGGCCGCCTTCGACGGGATCAGCGTCGAGGAGTTCGAGGCCAAGTCAGGGGCCTTCTTGCGCACGGCGCAGCACCCGACCCTTAGCCGCGGGTACCTGGAGTGCGCTTATGTGCCGATGGTCGAGCTGCTCGGCTACCTGGAAGCAAACGGGTTCACGAACTACATCGCCTCCGGTGGCGGGCGTGACTTCATGCGGCCGATCAGCCAGGAGGTGTACGGGATTCCTCGTGACCGGGTGATCGGCAGCGCCACCACGTTCCAGTACACCAGCGATGACCGCGGCGGCACGATCACGCACAAGGCCGAGGCCGACTATCTCGACGATGGCCCGCAGAAACCGATCCGGATCTGGAGTCGTACCGGCCGAAGGCCGCTGCTGGCCGCGGGCAACTCCAACGGCGACATCCCGATGCTCGACTTCACCCAGCATCCCGGCAAGCCGTCCCTCCGCCTGCTCGTCCTCCACGACGACGACCAGCGCGAGTTCGCCTACACCAGCGGCGCCGAACAAGCACTGGAGCGGGCCGGCCGGAGCGGATGGACGATCGTCAGCATCAAGAACGACTGGGCCACCGTCTTCTGACCCCACGCCCGCCAGAGGCCAGGCCGTCCGGGTGAGGTGCCGGGGCGGGCGCGCGCCGGGAGCGGGAGCGGTCAGCCGGCCAGCATGATCGCGCGCTCCGGGCAGAGGCGGGCCGCGAGCCTGGCCGCCTCGGCCTGGCCGGGCGGCACCGCGCCGTCGCCCCGGACCACGGAGTAACCCTCCTCGTCGTCCTCGAACAGGGCGGGGGCGACGTCGTAACACCGGCCGTGGCCGACGCAGGCCACGGGATCGACCGAGACCCTCACCGCGGGAAAACTAGCGGGAGGCTGTCGATGCCGACCACGCCGGCCGGCCAGGTGACCCGGGGGATCACGCCCGGGGCCAGCTCGTACTCCGGTATCCGGCGGTGCCATTCCTCGAGCGCCATCCGCATCTCCATCCGGGCCAGGTGCGAGCCGAGGCAGCGATGCGGGCCGCCGCCGAACGCCAGGTTCCGCTCCTGGCGCCGGAAGTCGATCATGTCCGGGTCCGGGTGCTCGGCCGGGTCGCGGCTCGCGACCGCGATCGTGACCATCACGTACGAGCCCGCGGGAATGAGCTGCCCGGCCACCTCGACGTCCCGGGTGGCGATGCGCGGCACGAAGACCACCGGCCCGTCGAACCGCAGGAGTTCCTCGACCGCGCCCGGGATGACGGCCGGGTCCGCGGCGATCTGCCGCCGCAGCGCGGGCTGGGCCGCCAGCGCCGCGAACGCCGTGCTCAGCGCGGACGTCACCGTTTCCAGGCCGGCCAGCACGAACAGGAACGACAGGCCGAGGATCTCGTCATCGCTGAGCCGCTCGTCACCGCTGAGCCGCTCGTCAGGGGGCCCGCTGAGCCGCTCGTCGCCGCTGAGCCGCTCGTCGCCGCCGTCGGCCAGCAGCTGGCCGAGCAGGTCGTCGGTGCCGCCCCGCTCCCGCCGGGCCCCGATGTGGCCGACCAGGTAGCCCCAGAGTTCGGCGCCCACCCGCGCGGCCCGCTCCGAGGGCGGCTCCCCGGCCTGGAAGTCGAAGTTGTGCAGCAGCGCCTCCTTCCACGCGATCAGGCGGTCCCGGTCCTCCAGCGGCAGGCCGAAGAGGGTGAGGAACACCTGGGCGGGCAGGGGCACGGCCAGCTCGGTGACCACGTCGCACTCGCCCCGGCCGGCGAAGCCGTCGATGAGCTCGCCCGCCAGGCCGCGGACCATCGGCTGCCAGGCGGCCACGCCGCGCGGGCTGAAGAACGGCTGCAGGACCCGCCGGTAACGGGCGTGCTCGGGCGGGTCGAAGGCGATGGGGACCAGCGGCAGCGGGCTGCCGACGCCGTCGAACGCCCGCCGGGACGAGAAGAGCTCCGGGTGCTTCAGCACGAACTCGACCGCCTCGCCGCTGACGACCATGTACCCGCCGCGGACACCACGGGCCACCGGCCCGGCCTCGCGCAGCATCGCGTACGCCTCGGTCCGGCTGTCGGCCATCGGCAGCTCGGTGAAGCGAAGGCCGCAGGCCGGCCGCGCCGCCATGTCCGTCATCGCGGGTTCCGGATGCCTCAGCGGTCGTAGTGCGTGGGCGGGAACGGGTCCCGCTCGCCCTCGACCTCCAGCTCACCCTCGTCGTACTCGCGGCGGATCTCGGCCCGCGCCTCCTGGTACTCCTCGGTCTGCGTGACGTCAAAGGGCGGCGCCGGCTCGTCGGTGGCCGGCGGCACCTCGTCGGGGTCGTAGGCGTCGACCCCGGCCGCCACCCGCTCCTCCTCGGTCAGCCGGGCCAGCCGGTCATCGTCGAAGTGGCGCTGCGGGAAGCCGCCGTGCTCGCGGCGGTCACGGCGGATCTGCTCCGGGTCCTGCTCGGTCATCGGGCCTCCAAGGCGGAGTTGGGGAGGCATTTCTAGCACGCTACGCCTCGCCCCCGGCCGGGTCCACGGCCCCCCGGCGATGCCCCGGGCGGCCGCCGCGGCGCCGGCCGGTGGCCTGCGCCGCGGCTCGCAACGTATCGTCAAGCTCAGGGATCAGCACACCCGGAACGGTACGGCGATGCCTGACATCCTCGGCCAGGGCGAGGACCGCCCACCCCGCCGGTGGCCGCGCGGCCTGGCCGTGGCCGCCGCCGCGGCGCTGGTGACGGTCGTGATCGTGACGCATCTGCCGCGGGAGCGCGCCGGCGCGGCGCCGCCCCGGCCGCAGGCCAGCGCGCACAGCCAGGCGCCGCCGGCCGCGCCGGCCGCCATCGCGGCCCCGGGTGCCGGCAGCGGGCCCAGCGGAGTCACCGGGCAGACCCTGCCCTGGGACGCCAGCCTGCGGCTGCCGGTCGCCGGGGCGCGGCCGGTCTGGCTATGGCCGTCCACCGGCCGCACGCAGCGGATCGGCGGCCTGCCCCCGGACGGGTCCGGCTACCAGTTCACCCGGGTCGGCGGCGGCTGGGCGGTCCAGGCCGCCGCCGGGGCCCGGCCCGGCTGCGGCGACTGCGCCGCGCCGCCGCTGCCGGTCTACTTCCTCGGGGACCAGGCCGCGGTCGCCACCCCGGTCGGGCTCGCTACCGACGTCGCGCCGGGCCCGGCCGCGGGCACCCTCTGGCTGACCAGGTTCCCGCCGGACGCGAGCCTGGCCGCCACGGCCGCCGCGGCGCAGGAGGTCAGCGTGGCCGGCCGGCCGGTCGGGACGCAGCTGCGGCTCCCGGCCGGGTACGTGATCGACCAGGCGACCGACCGCGGCCTGCTGCTGGCCCCGGCCGCCCAGCAGCCCGGGTCCGCGACCTACCGGCTGTGGAACCCGGGCGGGGCGCCGCCCGGGCGGCCCTTCGCCGGGGTGGTCGCGGCCGGCGCCAGCGAGATCGCCTGGGCGGCGCGGTGCGCCCCGGCCTGCCGGGTGCAGGTGCTCGACCTGGCCACCGGGCGGCAGACCACCGTCGCGCTGCCGGGAGTGAGCTCGGCGGCCGACGCGGCGTTCAGCCCCGACGGCGCCTTTCTCGCCCTCGAGGTCAGCTTCTACAACGGCGGGGACGGCGGCCAGCTGGCGACCCAGCTCGACGTGGCGTCGGCGGCCAGCGGGCGGCTGACGGTGGTGCCCGGCACCTGGATGAGCAGCGACGCGCTGGCCGGGTTCGGCTGGCCCGCGGCCAGCGACACGCTGATCGCCGAACTGAGCTTCACGACCAAGGTGCAGGTGGCGTCGTGGCGGCCCGGCGCTCCCCGGCTGGCCATCGCGGCCATCCGGCCGGGGCGGAACTCGGCCTCGCTGATCGTCGGCTGACGCCGGGTGTGAACCCGGGCCCGGCGGGCAGTGTCCGGCCATGTCCACCCTCAGCCGCGGCCGCCAGCGCCGCGCCGCCCCCGGCCTGTTTTCCGCGTCGGACGTTGGTGTTGACTAGCGCTATGCCTGTCGACGGTGACTACGAGCCAAGCCCGCGAGACTGGGTGCGCGAGCAGGTCGAGCTGTACGAGAACTCGGGCGGCGCGCAGGGAACGACGCTGAGGGACACCGGGCTGCCCGTGGTGATCATCACCAACCGCGGGGCCCGCAGCGGCAAGCTGCGCAAGACCCCGGTGATGCGGGTGGAACACGACGGCCGTTACGCGGCCGTGGCGTCGCAGGGCGGCGCACCGACCCATCCGCGGTGGTACTACAACCTCCGGGCCGATCCCCGGGTCGAGGTCCAGGACGGCTCGCGCAAGCAGGAGATGACCGCCCGCGAACTGAGCGGCCAGGAGCGCGAGCAGTGGTGGGAGCGCGCGGTCGCCGCCTATCCGCCGTACGCCGAGTACCAGCAGAAGACCTCACGCCAGATCCCGGTCTTCGTGCTCGAGCCGGCCAGCGCCTGACCCGATGTCCAGCGTCATCAAGTCGGTGTCCTTCGACGCCGCCGACGCGCTCGCGCTGGCCCGGTTCTGGGCGGCGGTGTTCGGCTCGGACGTGGACGAGGACTCCACCCCGGCCAAGGCGTTCGTCGAGGCGGCGGGCTGGGGCGGCCCGAACATCTGGTTCAGCCAGGTTCCCGAGCCCAAGACGGCGAAGAACCGGCTGCACTTCGACCTGCGCGCGCCCGGCCCGGTGGCCGACGAGGTGGCCCGGCTGGAGCGGCTGGGGGCCACCGTGGTGACCCGCTACCCGCACTACACGGTCATGCAGGACCCGGAGGGCAACGAGTTCTGCGTCGAGCCCGGCCCCATGCTTGCCGAACAGTTCCTCCTCCAGGGCAGCGCGGGCGGTCTGGTCAATGGCCCAGGTCAGGCGCAGGTCTTTGGGCTGGTCCCCGGTGAGTTGCCAGGTGACGACCCGGCGTACCCAGGGCTTGCGGGTGATCGCTTCGATCTCGGCTTCGACCTTGTCTCTGCCGCGGCGGGTCTTGCCGCGGGCCAGGGTGGCGGCCAGCTCGTCCAGCTTCTTCCCGGCCTTGGCCAGGGTGGTGCCATCGAACCCGCGGGCCTGGCTTTGATGCAGTTCCGGGGAGTGAGCCAAGATGGTGCGCCGCTCGGTCCCGTAGACCTCGCGGCGGGTGTCATGGGCGGTCAGGCCGCCGAAGTGCTCCTGGCCGACGATGGCCCGCGCGGAGGCAGGCAGGGCGGTCAGGTCCGGGCAGCGGGAGGCGGGCACCGAGCCGATGTAGTGCAGGCCGGTACCCGCGAGATGGGCGAAGTTGTCCTCGGAGTTCTGCCCGGCGTCGAAGACCACGGTCATGTCCGCGCCGCCGCCGGGCGGGACGCCGGCCGCGGCGGTGATCGTTCGTACTGGCTGCGAAGCTGGTCGATCATCGCCGGGAACTGGGTCACGTCAGGCCGGTTGCCGGGGTAGGCGTGCCAGGTCAGCGGGATCCCCCCATCACGAGTGACCACCAGGCCCAGGCCCACCAGGCGCAGGTCTGAGCGTTTCTGCTTGGCCTTGCCCCGCTGCGCGGACGGCGCCTTCTGGTTTGCCGTGTCGATGAAGGTGGCGAAGTTGGTCATGTCCAGGGCCACCGACGAGCAGTCCAGCGCAAACAGATCCACGATCCGCAGGGCGATCGCCTGGCTGATCTGCTCCAGTTGCTTCAGGGTGACCGCGTGCATCGCGTCCCAGAACCGGCGGTGATCCAGCGCCGAAGCGGGGATCTTGGCGAACCGGTCCGCGGCAGTGGTCTTCCACCAGTCGGCGAAGGCGAGCTTCGAGCACGGGGCCACCACCCGGTTCAGCGCGGCGAGCGCCAGGTAGGTGCCAGCCGACAGCGGCAGCCCGCTCGGGCGGGGCCCGGCCGCCTCGTCGATGACGGCGGCCACGCCCAGCTTCTCCAGCATCCCCCACACGGCTGCCACATCCCCGAACCCCAGGTGCCGGGTCCGCTCCGGTGCCATCGCCTGCTCCTTGGCCGCCACGGCGGCGGCGATGTCGGCCGCGGTGCCCAGATACCGCTCGGAGACCATCTTCGGCTTGCCGTCCACCCGCGCCATCTCCCGCAGGTACCAGTACGTCTTGCCGCCGATCTTCTTCGGGGTACAGGCTCGCCACAAGATTAGGTCATACACTCTTATCCAGATCAATTCAAGCACCGGGGAAGCGTGTTACCAGGGAGAACCCGTCAGGCCAGGGCGCGATCAGGCATCAGAAGACCATGATCGTCGGAAACTGGGGCTAGCGGGGCGGGGCGCCGTGCTCTTCTGCGCGAACCTGTCGATCCTGTGGCCGGACGTGCCGCTCCCGGACCGCTTCGAGCGGGCGGCCCGGGCCGGCTTTCGCGCCGTCGAGCTCTGGTGGCCCGGCGCCGCCGACGCGGAGGCCCTGCCCGCGCTGACGGCCCGCTGGAACCTGCGCCTGGCGCTGCTGAACTTCGACGGCGGCGACCTGGCGGCCGGCGAGCGCGGCCTCGCCGCCGACCCCGGCCGCCGGGAGTACCTGCGCGGCCACGTGCCCGAGGCGCTGCGGATCGCCCGGGCCTGCGGCGGCGAGCGGCTCAACCTGCTGATCGGGCTGCGGCAGGAACGGTACGCGCTGGACCAGCAGCTGGCCTGCGCCCGGGACAATGTCGCCTGGGCCGCCGGCCTCGCCGCCCGGGCCGGCTGCGAGGTGATGATCGAGGCGGTCAACCCGGTGGACCACGGGCCGTACCTGCTGACCACCACCGCGGCCGCGGCGAGCTTCATCGGGCAGGTGGGCCGGGACAACGTGCGGCTGCAGTACGACGTGTACCACATGCAACGGACCGAGGGCGATCTGTGCGCGACGCTGGACGCCTACTGGCCGCTGATCGGCCACATCCAGATCGCGGACGTGCCGGGCCGGCACGAGCCGGGCACCGGCGAGATCAATTACCCGTTCGTCCTCGACCACATCCGCCGCAAGGGCTACCAGGGCGCCGTGGGCCTGGAGTACCACCCGTCCACCGGCCGGGCCGAGGACTCCTTCGGCTGGCTGGAGGCGTACCGCGGCCAGCGGCCGGTCAGCTGACGGGTTTCTCCCAGACCGAGACGTGCTGCCCGCTCGCGCTGGTGAACGGCTGCTGCGTCCAGCCGTCCCAGCGCTCGCGCAGCCGGAGCCCGGCGATCCGGGCCATCAGGTCGAGCTCGGCCGGCCACACGTACCGGAACGGGATCGTGGCGAACTCGCCGCGGCCGCCGGCGATCTGGTAGTAGTTCGAGCTCATCGCCTGGGTGGCGACGTCATAGACGTCGAACGCGCACCGGCCCGGGCGCACCTCGAACGGCCGCACGTTCTGCCCGGGCGGAGCCGGCGCAGGTCGGGGACCATGACCTCGATGACGAAGCAGCCGCCCGGATCCAGGTGCGCGGCGACGTTGCCGAAGCAGGCGACCTGCGCCTCCTGCGTGGTCAGATTCATGATCGTGTTGAACACCAGGTACGCGACCGCGAACGTCCCGTCCGCGCGCGCGGTCGCGAAGTCGCCGATCGTCACGCCGATCGCGTCGCCGCCCGGCTTGGCCCGCAACCGGGCCACCATCGCCCGGGACAGCTCGATCCCCTGGACCGGCACGCCGCGGCGGGCCAGCGGCAGCGCGATGCGCCCGGTACCGATGCCCAGCTCCAGGGCCCGGCCGTCGCCGGCCAGTTCGGCCAGGACGCCGACCGCCGGGTCCACCGCCCCCGGCCGGAACATCTCCGCCTCGTCCTCGTCGTAGCTGGCCGCGACGCTGTCCCCGAAGTAGCCGTCCGCATCGTCCACCGCCGGACCGTACCGCGACGTGCCGCCGGGAGGCGACCCGGTTTGCGGCCCGGGCGCGGGGTCGTAGCATGCATTCCCGTGACCGAAACCCCCGTTCCCACCGCGGACCTGGCCGACCGGTACGGCCCGGACCTGCGCGTCTGCGAAACCCAGTTCCGCCAGTACGGCGGCCGCCGCGCGTTCGCCGGCCCGGTGCGCACGGTCTCCTGCCACGAGGACAACGGCCTGCTGCGCGAACTCGTGCAGACCGCGGGGCTTGGCTGCGTCCTGGTCGTGGACGGCGCGGGGTCGCTGCGCGCGGCGCTGGTGGGCGACCGGCTCGCGGGCTTCGCACTGGCCAACGGGTGGGCCGGCCTCGTCCTGTACGGCGCGGTCCGCGACAGCGTCGCCCTGGCCGGGCTCGACCTCGGCGTCAAGGCGCTGGGCACCAACCCGCGGCCGGGCACGAAGACCGGGGCGGGCGCGGTCGACGTGCCGGTCACGTTCGGCGGCGTCACCTTCCGGCCCGGCGACATCCTGCACGCCGACGACGACGGCATCGCGGCGCTGCCCGGGCCGGCGGCGTCCGGCTGATCCCGCGCGCGGCGGTGGCCGGCATCAGGGACGCCGAGGTCACGATCATCGGCGGCGGCGCGATCGGGTGCGCCGTGGCCTACGTCCTGTCCGGGGCCGGGTACGCCGACATCCAGGTGGTGGAGCAGGGTGAGCTGGCCGGCGCGACGTCCGGGCAGGCCGCCGGGCTGGTCGGCCAGGTCCGGGCCACCCGGGAGCGCTGCCTGCTGGCGATGGCCTCGGTGGCGGCCTACACCCGGATCGAGCGCGAGACCGGCTACCCGGCGGACTGGCGCCAGACGGGCAGTGTGCGCATCGCGACCACCGCCGGGCGGGCCGACGAGTTCCGGGCCCTGGCCGCGGTGGCGCGGTCGGCCGGGCTCGAGGTGGAGTTCCTCTCCGCGGCCCGGCTGGCCGGCCTGTGCCCGATGCTGGACACCGCCGGGGTCACGGCCGCGCTGTGGTGCCCGACCGACGGTTACCTGCAGCCCAACAGCCTGGTGATGGCCTACGCGCGCGCCGCGCGCGACCGGGGCGTCACGTTCGCGACCGGCACCACCGTGACCGGGCTGTGCGTGGACGGCGGGGCGGTCACCGGCATCCGTGCGGGCGAGCGCTCCGTCGCGACCGACCTGGTGATCAACGCGGCCGGGCCGTGGGCCGGGGCCGTCGCCGCGCTGGCCGGCCAGCCCCTGCCGATCGTGCCGGTGCGCCACGAGTACTTCGTCACCCGCGCCGTGCCCGGCTGGCACGGCGGCCTGCCGGTGCTGCGCGTCCCGGACCTGCGCCTGTACGCCCGAGCGGAGGGCCCGGGCATCCTGTGCGGCGGCTGGGAGCCCGGCGGGCTGAGCCTCGACCCGCGCCAGGTGGCCATCGGGCAGGCCCTGGCCGTAGCGCCGGACTGGGACGTGCTGTCGGAGTTCGCGGCCGACTTCGCCCGGCTCGCGCCCGCGGTCTTGCGGGCCGAAGTGCGCGAGGTCTTCCGCGGCTTCCCGGCGTTCTCGCCCGACGGCCGCTTCATCGTCGGGCCGGTGCCCGGGCTGCGCGGGTTCGTGATGGCCGCGGCGTGCAACGCCCACGGTGTCTCCGGGTCGGCGGGCCTGGCCGAGCACGTGCTCGAGAGCCTTCAGCCCGCCCCGTCACCCTACGTCCGGTCCCTCAGCCCGGCGCGCTACTACCCGCGCACCTGGGACTGGGCGGACGCGCGGTCCCGGGCCCAGGCGGTCTACGAGAACTACTACAGCCTGGATAACGTGATGAGGTGACCGAGCGCAAGCCACCCGAGATGAGCTTCAGCTCGTGGGTCGACCAGCAGATCAACGAGGCGGCGGCGCCGGGCGGTCAAGCGCGGCGATCCGCGCGTATGAGCTGCCGGCCGTGGGCGACCTCGCCGGGGGTCAGCACGCCCATGTGCGCGAGCGTGTTTCTCGAATCTCGGAGCCAGTAGATGAGCCGCTTCCTATGCCCGCCCCGCCATGTCTTCAGGTGCGGATACTGCTGGAGCAGCGTGTAAAGGTCCTTAGGCTCGAGGACCGTGTCGGCAGGCAGGCTCGTGACGTGCTGGCGCAGCCAGCCTTCCACGCGCGCTCTCTCCTCGTCGATCGTCGGCATCAGGGCCCGGATCTGAGCCCGCCACACCCTCGACCGGAGGTCGGCCGCGGTCAGCGAGGCACAGGCATGCCAGTAGACGGGAAACACGTCCCAGCGGTCGACGAGTCCCTGCTCCCACGTCGGCAGCAGCTTGGCCGGCGGCGCGCTCAGGGATGTGGAGCTTTGCGGCTGCGGCGGACGGCCGGGCGATGCCGCCATCACGGGACCGGAGAAGCACGCGAGCGCATCGGCGAGCGTGGAGTCCGCGCCGTCCCAGGTAACGGCGAGGTGGTCGGCGAGCCGGAGGTCGAACCCGGCGACCTCGGTGATGCTGTCGCGGAGAAGTTCCTCGCCGCCGTCGGCGAGCCGGCGCTTGACGTGCAGTGCGGTATCCAGGCGGTCGAGCACCCCCCACCACCAGATATCACTCAACAGCGGATCGCCGTCCGCCCAGGACGCGGTGCTGGAACCGCTGAGGATCATGAGCAACGGCCTCTCCGTGACCGGAACCGACCTCGAGGCGGCCACGAAGGGACGGACGAATTTCACCCAGCGATCTCGCTGCTCAGGGCCGTCGGCCAGCATCACGGCCAGCACCCGGCCCGACAGCGTCTCATGCCTGGCGAGCGCCGCGGCCGCGTCCGGGCCCGGCCGGATGTCCTCTATGGAGAATCGCTCCGCGAGAAAGAGGCCGGGCAGGCTTCCGTTCTCGCAGTCATCGACGACGTCGGCGGCGCGATCCACGGCACCGAGGAGACCGGCACGGAAGACAGCATCGCTGAGAATCCAGCCGGGCAGCCCGACGATCACGGAGTAGCCGCGATCGAGCCGGGCGCTCAGGGCAGCCGCGAAACGGGCCGGGCCCGGGAGCGACCAGACACTCGTCACTGCCTATGCCCTACGCAGCAGCCTGGCGATCAGCGGGTTGATGTTGTAGGTGTCCCCGCTCGAGCCGCGAGTCAGCACAGCTATGTCGACGAGCCTGACAACGGCGGTAAGGACCGTCTCCCGGTCCGCCTCGACCAGCGCGGCAAGGTCGTCAAAGGTGATCTCTTCGGACCAGCTGGACGCCACCTCGGCTACCTCATCAGCGACGGGATCTGTCCAAAGGCCCACCGACAGCAGGAATTCCGCTGACTTCGTGCCGTCGTCCAGTGAGGCGGCCGCCTCCTGGCAGGCCCGCGCCTCTGACGTTCCCGCCCGAGCGCTCCGCACGGCCGCCTCGACCAGCTGCGGCCAGCCACCGGTCGCCTCCAGCAATCGGGCCCGCTGCTGCGCGGTGCTGAGCGGGTAGACACAGTCGGGGGCCCAGGCCCGCAGGGCATCATGGGTCCAGGGCCTGATCCGCACCCGCTCGACGTGGTCGTCGGGGTCGTCGCTCTGCCAGAGCCAAGACGCCGAGGGCGGAGCCAGGCAGGACGCAGTGGGCCGGCCGTCGGCCGCCACGCACCGGTCGAGCACTTCCAGAGCGGCGAGCTGATCGGGCCGGTCGGCGCCATCGAGGTCGAGAACGATGTGCTTGCGGCCGGCCCGGACGCGGGACAGGCTCGTGATGACGTCCTGGACGGTGCCAGCGGTCGCGACTCGCACCTCAGCGTCTTCGGGCGCGGCCTCCCGCAGCGCCTCGACGACCCGGTCAAGGCCCAGCGCCAGGCTGCCCATCACGATATGGACGCGCCCCTCACCGTCGAGGATCTGCTGGACCTGCTGTTCCGAGAGTGGACTGCGGCGGTCCGGGTCGGTGCCCAGGGCGCGGCGGAACATCGCCGGATCGAAGGGCCGGGTGATTTCGAGGCCCTCGGACTCCTCAAGCCGCCTCTCGATCTCTTCGGGGGCTCCGAGAAGCCTGATGACGTTCGGGCTCCGGATGCCGTACTCACCGGTCGGCGTCCGCACGAGCACGCCAAGGCCAACCATCTCGTCGAGGTAGGCGGAGAAGTCGTCCAGCGTGAGTTCGGCGAACCCGGCCGGCCAGAAGGTCTTGCACTCGTCGTAGAGCGTGATCGTGGCGAAGGTCTGGGTGTCGGCGTTAAGGGTGAGCCAGGCCGTGGTGTAAGCGATGACGCGGTACCGGTTGTCGAGGTTGATCGTCCACTCGAACCGGCTCGCTATCTGGTCACGGACCTCTTTATCGCTGTAGATCTCGTCAATGTCGCTGTCGTTGATCACGGTGGGCGGCGCGCCGGCCGTGAGCCCGCGGCGATGGAGACGGCGCACAAGCGCGTCACAGAAGAGCTGGATCAGGCTGGCCTGGTAGTTCGTGTACGCCAGCAGCCGCCACGCCACGTCGGGGCTCTCGATCCGGTACCCGATCGCGGCGAGCGGCTTGACTACCAGCTTGTACGCCTCGGAGGGCGGCAGTGGGCCCACCGGGATCTCGGCGCCGACATGGGCCATGGGGCCATTGCTTGCGCTGTGGAAGCGCTGTACCTGGTGCAGTCCGGCGAATACCGGCTTGAACCGGCGGCCGCTTCCGTCCATGAGGCCCTTGAGCCGGTAGATGTTTGTGAACCTTGCCTCCCCCACATGACCCCGGCGGATCCGCGCGTCCGTTTCCAGGAAGGCGTCGGCCTCATCGAGCAGCAGGAGGATGCGCCGCTCCTGATCGTCTTCCAGCCAGCGCCTGATCTGGGTCACGACGACTTCTGGGCCTGCCTTCGCCGACACCTTGGCGTCGATGATTCCTGCCTTTTGCAGATGCGGCACCAGAACTGGCCAGAGGTCATCAGGCTCTCGCCACTCCCCCACGCCCTCGGCCTTCAGGTCTATATAGATTGACCGCCAGCGGTTGTCCGCCTCGGCAAACTCCCGCATCGCGGTTTTCAGCAACGCCGACTTGCCGAGTTGCCGCCCGCCATAGACGAACAGGGCATCGTTGGCGTCTTGTACCCGCCGTAGCTCCTCCCGGCGGCCATAGAAGACCTCGCGCGGCACATCGCCGAGAACGAAAGGCGTATACGGGTTGATGGCCGTGAACGGAAGGGTTATCGCCATCGTCGTCTGCAGCCGCGTTTCGGTGCGCGACGCCAGGAACGCGACGACCGCATTGTCGACCACCACGGCCGAGACGTTCTTGTGCTGCGGGCGCGAGCGCTCGGCCAGCGTGCGCCGTTCCGATTTGGGCAGGGTGTTGAAGTACAGGACGATCACTGGCTGCGCGGACGCGCCCTCGTCGAGCAGGTCCAGCAGCCGGTCCGGTGACATCTTCTCCCAGCACAGCAGGAGCTGGTAGTGACCTCTGCTGCTGGAACCGTAGCTAGGGACCATGGCCTGGCCGACGGGCGTGGCATGGAACTTGGTCCACCAGCGCAGCGGGCGGTGCGGGCCGGGCTCGAACCCGCCTTTTACCTCAAGCCCCAGAAGGTGGAGGACGTCCTTGAGGGATTCGGGCCAGTTCCCCCCGCCCCGTTTCGTCTGGGCCAGAGCGATCCAGCCTCGCAGCCCGCGGGGAATCGCCGGGCCGGCGTCGGGCGGCAGGAACGTCACCCCGGCCAGATCCTCGTGAGCGCTGGCCGCGTCGTGCAGCCACTTGAGGCGAGGCTGATCCGCTCGCGCCGGGGTGTCCGCCGCATCGACCGCCCGGGCGAATCCCGGCCAGAAGGCGGCCAGCGTCTCGTCGTAGCCGGCCTCGGCGGGCAGGCCCGGCGCCCCCATCGCCAGTTGGGCCAGGAACTCCTGCGCGTTGACCAGATCGCCGCCGTCCAGCTGCTGGAGGATTCGCTCTCGCACCGTTTCGTCGCAGCTCAGGCCGGCCAGCTGCTGGCGCGCCAGCGAGATGGCCCGGCCGCGGGCTTCGGCGATGTGCTGGACAATGTCGTCGAGCCGTCGCCTGGCGGTGGCGAAGTCGGCCACGTCGATGTCGCGGAGCTTTTCCAGCTCGCCGCGCAGGTCAGCGCTTTCGCTCTCGCTGAGCAGCGCCGTGTAGAGGGCCTGCGCGAGCTCGCGCTCCGTCCTGGCCAGTAGCTCCCGCAGACGCTCTCGGCTCACCGCCCGGTCGTCCGGCTGGCGGCTCGCCAGCCGGTCGGCCAGCTCGTCCGCTCTCTCGGCGCGCAGCACGTCAATGAGCTGCTCGGCTCCCGCATGGTCATCGCGGGCCACAAAGCCCGCATAGGCATCCTCAGCCGCCCGGTCCGCAATGGCGTCGAGGATCTCCGCCGTGACGGACTCGGCCATGACTGCGCCGTCGTCGAGGCGCTGCACCTCGTAGCTACGCGACAGGTCGCGGGCCAGCACCGAGGACACGGGCAGTTCCTTGACCGGAAGGTCCGCGGGACGGACCAGGCTGTCCTGCAGCCAGCGCTTGACCTGCGCCAGGGCCAGCGATCCGGCCTCGGACAACGCAGGCTCATCCTCGGCCGAGCCGGCGACGGCCCGGGTCAGCGACTCGACCGCCTCGGCTAGCTGATCGGATGTGCCGCCCTTCTGCCGTGCGACAACCGCGCGGGCGGCTTCCACGTACACCCGGAGCGAGTCGAGGAGTTCGCTCGTGTGCTCGCGAAGGTCGTCGCGCGCTCCCGCTATGATCTTGCTGCGCCGGGCGGCCACGGGATTGAGCTGCTTGTCGGTGTCATCGATGAGGCGGTCGATGGCCCGGAGGTCGCGAAGCTGCGCGAGCACCTGCTCGGCCGGTTCGAGGTTCTCCGTTCCGGCAAGCACCTGTGAGATCGGCCCGCCCAGAGGGCCCTTGTCGCTCACGAATCGGCGCCACACATTGGTTGCCCTCGTGTAGCGCGTCCGCAGTTTCCTTGACGTTTCCATGGCCGACGACAGGGCGCTCAGGGCGTCCTCACGCGCCGTGATGAGCTGCGGAAGGCTGTGGCCGTGCTCTTGCTGGAGCTTGGTGAGTTCCAGTCCGAAGGCGGCCGCCTGCAGGACGGCGCCCAGAAAGGGCCCCGCCGAACTGTCCAGCGTCGCGGCGTCCTGGAGTACCGAGGCGCAGGGCGAGAACGGCATCCGGAGCAGCGCCCGGGCGCAGCCGGCCTCGAGGACCTTGATGTACTCCGGGCTCTGGGCGACCGCGGTGACATCGAAATCGTGCAGAAGGTCGCGGATGCGCCTCGAGCAGTCGTCGCCGTCGGCGGTAACCGCCGCGGAGAGGGCAAGGACCTCAAACGCGGCCTGGACCGGCTCGGGCAGGTCCAGCGCGACGCTGTACCAGTAGGCCAGGCCCGGGTGACCGGCGGCGATCGCATCAGCGGTCCGGCGATCCGGCGCGCTTGGGCAAGCCTCGGCCGCCTTGGGGGCCGGTGTCGCGAGCACTGGCGTGGCGGGCTCGCCCTGCCCCGTCTGGGCCGCATCCGGAGCGGGAGCGGCATCAGCGGGGGCGACGGCGGGGTCCGGTTCCCGCATCAGCGCGATGCGCGCGGCCGGCGGCCGCTCCGGCTCGGCGGCCTCGGTCATCCCCGGCGGTGCCGCGCTGGCGGGTTCGGGTGCCGGCGCTCCGGCCGCGACGGGTTCCTCATCCGGGACAGGCGCGGCAGGCAGCGGCGGACTGGTCTGGCCGGCCAGCAGAGCGCCGACGGCGACCAAGACCACGGAAAGACCGAACGCCATCCGCACCGTCTCGGCGTCCTGCTGATCCACGTTGTGCGGAGGGCTGCTCATGAGCCGGTGGAGTGCGCAGAAGGCCGCCTTGGCTTCTTCGGGCATGCTGACCGGGTCGGCATGCCGCGCCTGCTCGACCACGGGTTCCAGGAGCGGTCTCGCATCACTGCTGAACGTCGCGCTCGCGATTTCATCGAGCATGCCGCGCAGTTCCGTGTCCTTTTGCGCGGCCGCGAGCTCGTCCGCGGCCGCGCGTAGCGCGTCGTCGAGCGCGAGGAGCGTGAACTCCTCGGGCTCAAGGTTCAGGGTCCGTGCCGCGTCACCCGAAACTGCCTGCCATCTGGAGAGGAGCTCGACGTCCGCATCGGCTGCGAGCGCGCCGCCTTCTACCCGGGAACGGATTCTCTCCAGCGCAGCTACCACGGACGGCTGGCTTTCTTGCAGTTCTTCCAGGAATTCCCGAAGCCGGGTCGTATCGCTATCGGCGACTCTGCGGTGCTCACCCGCGGCAGGGTCCCGATGCCTGGCGAGCGCTCGCGGCGCGCGCTCGCTCCCGGCCGCGGCTGGCGTGCCGGAGCCTGCACCGGCCGAGGGGGACTCCTCGGCCTCAAGCGCTTGCCGGACCTGGTCCCAGACCTTGAGCAAGCTCGGCGCGGGCAGGCCGCCCAGCCTGGCTAAGGCCGGCGGGGTTGGCTTGCCGGACCGGTCAAACACGGGCTGGCTGCGATGAATATTGCAGGCCCGCCGGAGCGCATCTTCAACCTCCGGTGCCCGCGCGCGTGCGCGCGTCCAATCCTCAGCCGTCAATGCGATGACAAGAGAACGGATAGATGCGGCACCGGGAACTTCACTTGCCATACGCTTCCCCGCCCAGTTTCGACGCTCGTTCCAATGCTAGAATCCGTCACGCTCCATTCGATCGTGCCGAAGCCGTAACTTACTTGGTCATTGCTTTTTCACCCCATCCATCAGCTTTCGCGCCGTCGGAGGGTGGCCGCGCCCCGGTAACGGCCACCCAGCGATGCGGATCTTGCGCGTGACGCGATCGCGGGCCTGAGGGCTGGCGGCGCGGCGGACCTGGATGGCCACCGCGCATCATGCCGTGGCGAAGACGGCGGCCCGCCGCGCGGCCGCCGTCGGGCCTAACCGGGCGACCGCAGAGTTGATCGTCATGTTCCCCCCACCTTGTGTGCCGGGCGCTGCACATATGAGTCAGCGCGTTAGATAGACGCCGGGCCGGGGCGAATGGGTGACTTCGGGCCGCGCAGCCGGGGAAGATGGTGATCATGGACAGTTGCGCGGCCGGGCGCGGCCAGCTGGCCGCGGCCTTCACGCACCCGGGCGTGGCGGACGCCTACCGGCACCGGCCGCCGTACCCGGCCGAAGTGTTCGACCTGCTGGAGGGGCTCATCGCCGGCCGGCCGCGTACCGTGCTGGACATCGGCGCAGGCGAAGGGGCGCTGGCCCGCCCGCTGGCCGGGCGCGTCGACCACGTGGACGCGCTGGACATCTCGGCCGCGATGGTCGAGGCCGGGCGGCGCAGGCCCGGCGGACGCCGGGAGAACCTGCGCTGGATCGTCGGGGCCGCGCCGGATGCCGTCCTCGGCGGGCCCTACGCGCTGGTGACGGCGGGCGCGAGCCTGCACTGGATGCGGTGGCAGCCGACGCTGGCCCGGGTAGCCCGCGCGATGACCGGCCGCGCCGTGCTGGCCATCGTCGACCACGGCCCCCGCGACGTCCCCTGGCACGGTGACCTCACCGAGGTCATCGCCCGCCACTCGCGCAGTCCCGGCTATGACCCGGG
Organism: uncultured Actinomycetota bacterium; assembly: GCA_963749145.1. Taxonomy (GTDB): domain Bacteria; phylum Actinomycetota; class Actinomycetes; order Streptosporangiales; family Streptosporangiaceae; genus JASHPR01. Next base: position 251,732 of record CAVVLN010000004.1, read on the forward strand.
CTTCTCGCTCGTGGGCGCGCTGGCCGCGGCCGGGCTGCTCGAGATCACCGGCCGGGCCACCACCGCGCCCGTGCCGTTCCGGCAGCCGGTGGCGGCCTACATCGAGCAGTTCCATTCCACGGCGAGCCTGGCCCGGGAGTGGATGCCGGCCGGTGAGGCCGCCGCCTTCGGCCGCGCGGTCGCCGGCATCGGGGCGCCCTACGCCGCCGGCGGCATGCTGCGCATGGACGTGGTGGCGGACCTCGCCTGGGGGCGCGTCACCGCGTGACCGCGCACTGCGGCCGCGGATTCCAGCGGAAGCGGCGGACGGCGACCAGCGCCCCGACCGCGCCCCAGGCCAGCCCCTCGCCCAGGTGCTGGCCCGCCTGGGCGAGGGGCTGTCGAACGCGCAGATCGGGGAGCGGCTGTTCCTGTCCGAGGCCACGGTCAAGGGCTACGTGTCGCGGGTGCTGGACAAGCTCGGCTGCGCGAACAGGACCCAGGCCGGGCTGCTCGCCCATGACGCCGGAATTGTCAGCGCATAGAGCCTTTTAACGGGCGTATCAATGACCCGGTCGCAACACGAGAAATGACTGTATCAGATTGCCTCGACACGCCTCTGGATAGGTGACACCATCGGGAGGTTCGCCGGCGACGGCCCGGGGGGAGCCATGGGGTTGCAGGTCCTGGCGCTACAGGCGGCTCGGGCGTCCGGCGCGGAGCCGACCTTCGACGGGCAGGCCATGCCGGCGGGCGTGCACGTGCGATGGTCCTTCACGCCGCAACTCGGATTCCCGCCCGGGGCATTCTGGCTGCTGCGGCGCGTCGGCTCGGACGACGAGAAAAGAATTGTTCCGCCCATTGCGGTGCAGCAGGCGATCGACAATGCCGTCGCGAGCGATCCGGCGCAGGGCGGGCTCGGTGCCGTCGTGGCCGGGCCGCCCGGCGCCCCCGGCACCGGCCGCGTCGGCGGCAAGCCGGGCCAGGCCGGTGCCGGGTGCCGCTGTGGTTGCGGTTGCGGCTGCGCATGCGGCTGTGATTGCGGCTGTGGCTGCGAGCGCGGCTGTGGCTGTGAGCGCGGCTGTGATTGCGGCTGTGGCTGCGAGCGCGGCTGTGATTGCGGTTGCGGAGGCGGCGGAGGCGATGGAGGCGGAGCCGGAGGCGCGCGGGAGCGGGACCGGGTCGACGAGCGGTCCCGGATGGGGGGCCACCGGGCCCGGCTGGGGCCCGCCCGACAAGGGCGGCTGGCAGCTGTGGGGTGAGCCGTTCACCCTGCCGGTCACCGCGGCCAACTGGCCCGCGCGGTACTTCGGCGCCCTGGACCCGCTGACCACCCCGGCCCCGGTGGTGACCGCCCGCGACATCGAGGAGTGCTTCGCGCGGCTGACCGGGCTGAAGCTGGCCCCGGGGTTGTCCGTCGCCCAGGAAGGCGGCCACTTCGCCCGGCTGCGCGCGGAATGCGCCCGGCTGGTCGCCGGCTGGCCGGCCATCCCCAACTTCGCGGTGCCGTTGGCGGACTCACCCGACGGGCCCAGCGCCCCCCAGCTCGGCCTGGGGCTGGTGCAGCAGTTCCAGATCAGCGCGCTCAGCCCGTATCTGGCCCGGGTGATCGGGCTGTACTTCGTCGACCAGCAGGCCGACCCCGCCGCCATCTACGACTACTGCATCGTGGGCGTGTGGCCGGAGTTCGCCGCGCCGATGATCCTCGAGCCGGGCGCCGCGCCGCGCGGCGGGCTGGCCGCGGGCAGCGCCAGCTTCGGCGGGATGACGATCACCACCGGCAGCTCGGCCAGCCACCTGTACGCGTGGGGCGGCGCGCCGCCCGGTCCCGACCCGGCCGCGCCGGCCAGCGTGACCACGGCGTTCTCCGCCGCGCTCGCGGCCCTGCCGGCCGCCGACTGGCCCGCCTCGATGCTGGCCATCGAGGCGCCGCGGCCGCGATTCCCCTGGCCGCTTCCGGTGCCGCCCGGCACGGTGCTGACCTCGATCACGCTGCCGAACCCGGTCGCCGCGCTCGCCGTCGCCGTCGCCGGGACCGGCACGCTCAACGCGGTCGCCGCCGGGGCGGCCGTGGCCTCGGCGAACTTCGACTCCGCCACCCTGACCTGGGTCACGCTCACCGCGCCGAGCCCGGCCATCGCGGCGGTCGACACGATCGAGATCGCCTCGGCCGCCGGCACCGGCGTCGTCGTGGTCGCGGTGCTGGCGACGGTGCCGGTGGCCGGCGCGGTGGCCGGGGTCCGCTACGCCCTGGTGCACGCCCCGCGGGCGATGACCGCGCCGCCCGCCCCCGCCATGCCGGCCGGCATCTTCCGGCGGCGCGACGCGTCCGTCGAGCTGCCCGGGCCGCAGCTCGTGGCCCGGTCCCTGTTCGAGGTGCAGTGGCCGCCGCTGCCGGGCCCGGCGCAGACCGGCGACCCGGTCACCGACCCGGTCGCGCTGCCGCCCCCCGATGGCGCGGTGGCCTACATCGCCGAGCAGGCTGACGGGGACCTGGCGGCCGCGACGGTGCTGCCCCGCATCATCGCCGCCGCGCCCCAGCCCACCCCGCCCGACTCGCCACTGGACCCGCCGCCGCCGACGATCCTGCGGTTCACCGCGTCCGGGCTGGCCGACCCGGTGGCCGGCTATCAGTGGCGGACCGCGGGCTTCGGGCTGTTCGGCCAGCTCGGGACCTACAGCCCGTGGAGCTCCCCGATCGGGGTCGAGCGCATCGCCGCCGCGCCCACGGCCCTGCGGGCGGTGTCGTTCGACAACTCGCCCGCCGGCGGCGGTCATCCCGAGCCGGCCGCGGACCCCACGGAATGGGACGGCGGCCGCCTGTCGCTGCGGGCCGAGTGGTCCGGCGGCAGCCTGCTGCTGTACCCCGACGCCAGGACCGCCCGGCTGACCGTCCAGGCCCTCGACTCCGCCGGCCATCCGGGCGCGGTGATCACGACCCGGGACTTCGCCGTCCCGGCCCCGGCCATCGGCGCCTACGTGCTCACCGGCCTGGTCCCCGATCCTGCCCGCCAGGTGGTCTACGCGATCACGACGCCGCCGCTGCCCGCGCTGGACCCGGACGGGCCGGCCGCCTCGCTCACGCTCACCGGCATCCTCCCCGGCGGCGTCGCCGTCACCGAGCGCTATCCGGTGCGGCCCGGGCCGGTCGACCCGACCGCCGACGTGCAGCCCCCCGGCGTGGTCGCGACGCTCCCGGCCGGGCCGTCGTCGCGCCTGACCGGCAACCCGGGGCTGTTCCTCGGCCAGCCCGCCTACCTGGTCGGCGGCGTGTCGGTGCCGCTCAGCCTGGACGTTCCGCTCACCGTGCCGGTCGGTCAGCGCACCGTCCGGGCCCAGGCCAGCGGGCAGTCCTCGCGCTCGGACCCGTTCGACCCGGCCGAGACGATCACCGACCCCAACCACGTGCGGCCGGACGCCCCGGAGCCCACGTCGGCCCCGGCCGTGTTCACCGGAGCCCAGTACCTGACCCCGCCGCCCCCGCCGACCCCGGTGCACGACGTCGAGCACCGCTGGTACCAGCCCGCCGACGCCACCGGCCAGGCCGGCTACGCCTTCGACCCCGCGGTCTCCGGCGGGGTCGGCTTCGACACCTCGGCCGGCCTGCCCGCCGTGTCCGGCTACCTGCTGGAGCGGGCCCCGGGCCACTCGCTCGCGCTCGCCGACGTCAAGCGGCGGCTGACGGCTGGCCTCACCGACGGCAATCCCGCTATCGCCGGCCGGGCCGATCTCGCCGCCTGGATCGGGGACCTGCCCGGCTGGCTCGCGTGCTACAACCTGCGCACCTACGGCGCCAACGCCGGCGCGTACCTCACCGCGGTCACGGCCCTGTCCGACGCCGCGGCCCAGCGGGCGCTGATCGAGCACTTCTACGGCGGGCTGCTGGACGACGAACTGTGCGTGCTCGCCGACGTGCCCGGCAACATCACCGCGTTCAGCCGGGTCAGCGCCGCGCCGCTACCGCCGGGCACGGTGCCGGCCGACACCGTGAACGGCGCCGGCTACGGGCGCAACCTGTACAAGCTCGCCGCGGCCAACCCGGCCGGGTCGGTCTCGGCGCGCAGCGGCGCCGCGGGCCCCGTCTACACCCAGCCGGTGCGGCCGTCCCGGCCGCCGGTGCTGTACCGGGTGCAGGCCGCGCCCGGGGCGCTCGTGGTGGCCTGGGTGATCGACGATAACCCGGACGTGGCCGGCTACCTGGTCTACCGGGCGGCCAGCCCGGAGGACCTGGCCGACCTCCGGTACTGGGGCCCGGACCCGGCGCATCCGCTCGACCCCTCGCAGCTGGCCGGGCCTGGCCTACGACCCGACCGCCTGGCGCGGGTTCACGCTGACCGCGGGCGCCGCGGACCCGCGCCTGGCCGCGGTGGTCGCCGACCCGCGGGTGTTCGCCCGCGACCACGCCGGCAGCGACATGGCGGAGATCCCGCTGCCGCCGGGCCCGGCGCCGGATGAGGTCATCGGCGTCTACCGCCTGGATGAGTTCGACGCCGGGTCGCCGACCGGCGCCCAGCCGCAGGCCTTCAACTACTGGCGGCCCGACACCGGGGGCGGCGACGGCACCGCTCAGGTCGTGACCACGGGCAGCGGCGCGGCGGCGGCCTCGAGGATCACCGGGCTGCGGCTCGGCCTCGGCCGGGGCGTGCCGGCGGTCGTGGTCGCCCGGTACGGCCCGGCGGCCCGGGTGCTCGGGGCGCTGCCCGCGCCCGGCGGCGTGCCGGTGCGGCGGGTGAGCTTCCTGGACGGGGCGGTGACCGGCTCCGCCCCGCCGGCCCCGCTGGACCCGAATGCCGCGCCGGGCTGGACGCCGCCGGGAGCCGGGGTCAGCTACTACACGGTCGCCGCCGTGGACATCGCCGGCAACGTCTCGGCGGCCGCGGCCAGCTTCGGCACCGCGCCCGCGCTCGTCCCCGCACCCGCGGGTCCCTGACCGCTCCCGACCGCAGGAACCACAGAACCCGGAAGGCACGCCATGACCGACATCATCGGCACCCTCGAGCACGACCTGACGGTCTTCGCCAGCCCGGTCGAGACGAACGGGACCTGGAAGGGCGGGACCGCCACCGGCACCGGCCTGCTCACCGCGATCCAGACCCTGATGACCACGCTCGCGAACCTGCAGGGCGGCATCGGCCAGGCCGTGGGCACGATCAACAGTGACGTCGCCACCGCGCTGACCGACGCGGCCACGGCCCTGAACACGATCGCCGACGGCCTGGCGTCGATCACGGGGGCCGTTCCGGCGGGGTCCGAGCCCGCCCAGGTGCTCCAGGCGCTGCAGAACGCCCTCACCGTCGGCCAGACGCTGCTGCCCGGCAGCTCGACCGCGCTCAGCTCGGTGAGCCAGTTCTTCGGGATGCTCTCCAGCCTGCTCAGCGACGTCGGCAACGACGTCACCCAGGCCTCGACCCAGCTGTACCAGATCGCCCAGCAGCTGACCGCGATCGCGACCGCGTTCTGAGCCCGCCATGACGATCTCACCGGCCGACCTGATCACGAACGCCGCGCTGCAATGGCTCGTGGACCAGGTCAACGGGGCGCTCAACGGCAACGTGCTGACCGTCAGCGACACCGACGGGCTCTCCGTCAGCGTCGCGGTGCCGGGCGAGCCCATGGTCGCGGTGGACGACTTCCAGGCCGGGCCGTCCGGGGTCAGCGGTCGGCTGCACATCGACGACCTCGGCGCGCAGAATCCGCTGTCGGTCGACCTGTTCGGTGACTTCCAGGTTGCGCTCACCGCGTTCGACGTGACGGTCGCCGACGGCGCCCTCACGGCGGTGAACATCGCCGGCGCCCTGACCATCCCGTTCTTCTCCGGCACGAGCGGCCAGCAGGCCGTCGACATCGACGTGTCCGTCCGGTCCGACGGCAACCTGGCCGTCACGCTCTCGGCCCAGCAGAGCGGCGGCACCACGCCCGACGGCCTCGCCTCCCTGAACTACGAGCTGCCGGGCGGGGTGGCGACCATCGACCTGTCGCTCGCCTCGCTCGAGGTCGACCGCGAGACGTCCGGCATCTGGAAGGTCACCTTGACCGGCTCGCTCGCGCTCGGCACCGGCGCCGGCCCGAACTGGCCGTCGGTCGACCTGCGCGGCCTGTCCATCGACTCCGCCGGGAACGTCAGCCTGGACGGCGGGTGGATCGACCTGCCCAGCCAGACCGCACTGGACTTCTTCGGCTTCCACGTGGCGCTGCAGCAGCTGGGCTTCGGCACCGACGCCACCGGCAAGTGGATCGGGTTCACCGGCGAGGTGCAGCTCGTCGAGGGCGTGCCGCTCGGCGGGTCGGTCCGCGGGCTGCAGATCAACCTGGACACCGGCGCGGTCTCGTTCACCGGGGTCGGCGTCGACTTCTCGATCCCGGACGTGATCTCGTTCTCCGGCGACATCGAGCACATCCACCTGGACGCCGGGCAGGACCCGACCACCCAGGGCCTGCCCGCCGGGTTCCCGACCCCGGCCGACATCTTCGCGGGCGGGGTGGACGTCACCATCGACGCCGCCGGCGGCCTGACGGTGGACGCCACGTTCATCGTGGCCAACATCCCCCGGTCCTCGTTCCCGCCCGCGGTCCAGGCCAGCATCTCCGGCAGCAGCGTGCCCTGCTTCTTCCTGACCCTCGACGCCGAGCTGCCGGCCGCCATCCCGCTGTTCGTGGACATCGGCCTGTACGGGCTGTCCGGGCTGTTCGCCACCAACCTGTACCCGACCGTGGGCAGCGACACCTGGTGGGACTGGTTCAAGTACCCGACCAGCAACGGCGCTCCCGACACCAGCCAGGCGCCCGATTACACGGCCACCGACCCGGACAAGTGGCTCAACCCGGTCCCGGGCGCGTTCGCGCTCGGCGCCGGGGCCACGGTCGGCACGCAGGACGACGGCTTCACGGCCTCGGCCGCCATCGCCTTCATGATCATCGTGCCCGGGCCTGTGATCGCGATCGTCGGGCTGGCCAACCTGCTCAGCAAGCGGATCGCCGGGCCGTCCGGGCCGGCCAACTTCGACGCGCTGGCCACCTACGACGGCCGGACCGGCGTGTTCGACATGATGATCGACGCCCACTACTCGGTGCCGGTGGTGGTCGACGTCCAGGGCACGGCCGAGCTCTACGCCAGCGGCACCCCGCCGACCGGGCCCGCGCCGATGTGGTTCCTGGCCCTCGGCAAGCCGCCGCACACCCAGCGGATCCAGGCCCGGGTGCTGGATCTGTTCGAGTCCGACTACTACCTCGTGGTCAGCGACACCGGGCTGGTCACCGGGATCTGGACGGGCTACAAGAACTCGTGGAGCTTCGGGCCGCTGAGCGTCGACCTGGACGCCTACCTGGCCGCGCAGGGCGCGGTGCAGTGGTCGCCGTTCCAGATCGCGGCCGGCATCGAACTGCACGGCGAGGTGCGGCTCGACGCGTTCGGCATCACGCTCGGCATCACCGCCGACGCCCTGCTCGAGGCGACCGCGCCCCATCCGTGGTGGATCTACGGCTCGTTCCAGGTCGAGCTGGACCTGCCGTGGCCGCTGCCCAACGTCGGGGCGTCGGTGAGCCTGTCCTGGGGCGGCAACGACGGCTCGGTGCCGCCCGCGCCGCTGGCCCTGAACGTCGTCAACGCCACGCTCGCCGACCACGGCGCCTCGGACCGCTACGAACTGCTCGCCCACCGCCCCGGCGCGACCGTCAACGAGGCCAGTCCCGGGGACACGGTCAGCTACGACACGGCCGCCGCGCCCGGCATCCTGGCCGCGCAGCCGCCCGGCTACTGGGCGAGCAAGTACCCCACGGTCTCGGCCGACCCGGCCCAGGTCCCGCCCGACCTGAGGCCCGCGACGGTGACGGAGCCGGCGACGCTCGATCACGCCGCCCTCGTGCCGCAGGACTCCCACTTCACGCTGACGTTCGCCCACCCGGTGGGCGACGGGGCCGGGTTCGGCAACGCCACGGGGGTGGCGCCGGATCAGGCCAGCGTCTCGGCCCCCGAGATCGTCGGCCCCGACGACATGTCGAACATCAACCTGAACCCGCCCGCGGTGCAGTGGCTGATCTACCACTGGCTGCTCGAGGTGGCGCTGTACCAGTACGACGAGGTCAAGCAGGCGTGGGCGCTGGTCTCCGCGACCCCGCAGGGCAGCGCGCCCCGGCCGCTGGCCGGCACCTGGGTCACCTCCGACCCGGCCAGCAACGGGGCCAAGCCCATGACCGCCCTGCGGGTGTGCTCCTACGTCGCCGAGCCGGGCCCGCGGCTGACCGCGGTCTGGGCGGGCCCGCCCGCGACCCTGGGCACCAGCTTCACCGACCAGGGCCTGGCGTTCTCGCTCAGTGCCGCGCTGTCCCCGGCCGCCGTGACCGCCAGCGGGCAGCCCGGCGCGCCGTTCGGCCTGTGCTTCACCGGCGACAAGGGCGGCCAGGTCACGATCGTCTTCCCGGCCGCGGTCACGCTGGCGGCGGTCTCGGGCCTGCAGGTCGAGGGGGGCGAGTTCCCGGCGGTGCCGCTCACCGTGAGCAGCGGCGGCGCGGCGCTGCCGGTGGCCAGCACGACGGAGGACGGCGGGGTGTTCACGATCACCATCGACCCCAGCACGCCGCCGGTCAGCAGCATCGAGATCCGGGTCGGGCTGGCGCCCGCCTACCTGATGGGCCTGTCGTACCAGATGCCCGACGTGAACCTGCCCATCCTCCCCGCGGCCCCGGCGCTGTACGCGCTGAAGACGGTCACGCAGATCGAGGCCAGGCCGGACTCGTCCGGCCAGGCCAGCTTCCAGCCGGTCGCGGACGGGGACCCGGTGATCGAGTTCGCCTACTTCCAGTGCGCCAGCGGCCCGGGGACCGCGGTCTACGCGACGCCGCCGGCCGGGCCGTCGGGTTTCCCCAGCCCGCTGCCGTTCGAGAAGCCGCCCGAGCCGGGCCTGGCCCTGGCCGCGCAGACCCCGGCGACCGACTTCCCCAACGGCGGCCGGCTGAACGATCTGAGCACCTACACCCAGTGGTCCTGGCCGGGCGACGGGGACACCACCGCCTACTTCGGCTACGACCTGAACGTCGAGTTCGACGAGACCTACGTGATCAACCTTTACCAGGCCCTCGGCCCGGGCGCGGAGCAGGCCGCGTTCGCGACCACCGGCCCGGGCCTGGCCGGCCCGCCGCTGCACTTCCGCTGCGTGGACCGCAACAACCAGCACACGCTGGTGGTCCCCACCGGGGTGCACGTGCCGTCCGCCCCGCAGCAAAGCGCGCTGGCCGGCGCGGTGACCGTGCCCGCCCTGCCCGCGGCGATCGCCGCGGGCGGCCCCGCGACCTACTCGGCCGCCACCCTCGCCCGGGCGACCGCCGCGGTCCGGGCCATCGGCTCCGGGGCGGCGCAGCTGGCCGTCCCGGCCGTCCCGCTCGCGGCGGCCGCGCGATCGGCGCTGGGCACCGCCGCGTCGGCGGCCGGGGTCGCCGGCGGGGCCGGCGGCCTGCCGACCGCGCTGCGCCTCGACCCGGGCCTGCAAACCGGGGTCCTCCAGGAACTGGCCGAGGCCGAGGCGGCCGCCGCCGTCCGGGCGATGTGGTTCCAGCCGCTCGCGCCGCAGACCCGCTACACGCTCGACGTCGTGGGCGGCCCGCTGATCGCGACGGGCGACCGGGCCGGGACGGGCGGCCTGCTCGCCGTGTTCGACCAGGCCGACGCCGAGGGCACCCAGGCCGCGCTGACCGCGTACTTCGCCCGCGAGGACGCCCTCACCACCTTGCAGCGGGTCCAGTTCACCACCTCGCGCTACGCGGGCTTCGCCGGCCAGCTGGCCAACGTCGCCGCCCAGCTCGCGGGCACCGCCACCGCCCCGGTCCGGCGGTACGCCGCGGCCGGCGGGACGGCGGCCGCGGCCTGGCTGGCCAGCGGGAGCAACGACGGTCGCCAGCCCGCGGCGCTCGCCGCCTACCAGAGCGCCCGCCAGGACCTGGCCGCGGCGGTCGGCCGCTTCGACTCGCTCTACGACGAGACCCTGGCCCAGCCGCTGGCCGACCCGGCCCAGGGCAACGGCGAGGCCGCGCTGGCCGCCCAGCGGGCGGCCACCCAGAGCGCCTGGCAGGCGTTCGCGGCGGCCACCTCGGCCAGCTTCGACGGCCTCATCGCCGCCCTGGGCCGGCCCGACCTGGCCAGCAACCAGAAGGTCGCCCCGCCGCCGGACACCGAGCTGTCGGTGTTCACCCTGGACAACGACGAGGTGGTGACCGCGCTGCTGCTGGAGTCGCCCGAGCCGCTGGCCTGGCGCCGGATCTGGTCGTGGGTAGCCCTGCAGCCGGCCGTCTCGGGCCAGCCCGTGACCCCGGTCGTGCTCTGGAGCACCGACGGCACCCGGGCCCTGGTCGTCCCGCCCGGGGAACTGCGCGGCCGCTACGACCTGCTGCTCACGTTCCAGGGCAACATCGGCGCCGAGGTGGCCTGCATCACCGCGGCCGGCACGGCCGTGGCCGACGCGGTAACGGTGGGCCCGCTCCTGCTCGGCCCGCTGCCGATCCGGCCTCCCCCGCCGCGCCGGGTGTGACCCCGGGGGCCGCGCCGGCGACGGCCGCCGCGAGCGGCCGAGGAGGCGCCCCGCTCCAGCAGCGCCCGGTCCTGACCGCCGGCTACTCGATCCGGGTCGCGATCGGCGTGCCGATCTCGACGGTGCGGCCGACCGTGCAGAGCCGATCGTGCGACTTGGCGACCACATCCGGCAGGATCGCCCGGGCCTGGTCGCCCGGCTCGCCCGCCGGGAACGTGATCCGGTAGCTGATCACGATCCCGGTCAGCCGGTTGCCCTGGTCGTCGCGGACCTTGTCCGCGCCGACCTCTATCTCGAAGCTCTCCGGCTCGGCCCGCCGCGAGGTCAGGATGTCCACGTCGATCGCGGTGCAGCCGCCGATCGCGGCGAGCAGCAGCTCGGTCGGCGTGAAGTCGGCGTTGCCGCCGGTGCCGAACGTGATCCGGCCGTCCCGGCTGTTGCTCGCCGTGAACACGCCGTTGGCGACGCGGTGCACGGTCACGCTGCGGTGCGCAGAATCGGTTGCCATTCCCCCACCCTGCCACGCGCCCCGGCTCCGTCAGGGTCTCACGAGCCGGCCAGGGCCGCCTCGATCTCGGCGCGGTGATCGTCCGCGTGGCGGATCGCGTACCGGGCCGGGCCGGGTGTTTCCTCGCTCATGCGCCGAGCATGGGAGCATGCGGTCCTAAGATCGCGGTAACCAGGAGGCGGGAGGCGCCGTGGCGAACGTGGTGATCACTGGCGGCGCGGGCTTCGTCGGGTCGCGCCTGGCCCGGGAACTGCTCGCCGCCGGGTCGCTGGCGGCGGCGGGGGGCGGAGCGGAGCCGGTGACCAGGATAACCCTCCTCGACCAGGCGCCCGCGCCCGCGGACCTGGCGGCGGACGAGCGGGTCACCGCGATCCGCGGCGACCTGGGCGCGCTGGCCGGCCCGGGCGGCGCCGGCCGGGACGCGCTGGCCGGGGCCGGCGTGGTCTTCCATCTCGCCGCGGCGGTGAGCGGGGAATGCGAGGCCGACTTCGATCTCGGCATCCGGGCGAACCTGCACGCCACCGAGTCGCTGCTGGCCGCGGTCCGCGCCGCCGGGACCAGCCCGGTCGTGGTGTACTCCAGCTCGGTGGCCGTGTTCGGCGGCTCGGCCTCGCGCCCCCTCCCGGCGGTCGTCGACGATCAGACCCTGCCGAATCCGCAGACCAGCTACGGCACGCAGAAGCTGATCGGCGAGCACCTGCTGGCCGACTACACCCGGAAGGGATTCCTGCGCGGCCGGGCGGTGCGGCTGATGACCGTCAGCGTGCGCCCGGGCCGACCCAACGCCGCGGCGTCCGGCTTCCTGTCCGGCATCATCCGCGAGCCGCTGGCCGGCCAGCGCGCCACCTGCCCGGTCGACCCGGGGACCGAGGTGGCGCTGATGTCGCCCGCCCGGGCCATCGAGGGGCTGCTGTGCGCGGCCACGTCCGCCGACCGGGCCTGGGGCGGGCGCACCGCGGTGAACCTACCCGCGCTCACCGTGACCATCGCGGACATGGTCGCCGCGCTGGAGCGGGTCGCCGGGCCCGAGGCGAGCGGGCTGATCGACTGGGTACCGGACCCGGTGGTGGCCAGGATGTTCGCGACCTGGCCGGGCCGGGTACGGTCCGACCGGGCGGCGGGGCTGGGCCTGACCCCGGATCCGGACTTCGAGTCGGTCATCCGGATGCACCTCGCGGAGTCGCCGCGGCGTTAGCCCTGGCCAGGGACCAGGGCGGCAAGGGCAGGGAAATGATCCTCACCGTCGTGTTCGCCGTGGCCGCGGCCTTCGCCAACGCGGCCAACGTGATCACGCAGCACGCGGCGAGCTACCGCGCGCCGAAGCGGGAGAAGGGCTGGCGCCTGGTCGGCTACCTGTTCCGGCAGCCGCTGTGGCTGCTCGGCTGGGTCGCCGCGGTGGGCGGGTTCGTGTTCCAGGCCCTGGCCCTGCACAACGGCCAGCTGTCGGTGGTGCAGCCCCTGCTGGTCACCGAACTGGTCTTCGTCCTGGTGATGCGGCGGATGTGGTTCCGCCAGGACGTGGTCCGGGCCGCATGGGCGGCCGTGGTCGTGGTCTGCGTGTCCCTCGCGGTGTTCCTGGCCGTGGCCGAGCCCACCGGCGGGGTCGCCAACCCGCAGACCGCGCAGTGGCTGTCCGCCGGGCTCGCGTTCGGCCTGGCCATCGGGTTGTTCACCGCGGCCGGGATGCGGGGCTCGCCGGCCCGCCGGGCCGCGGCGTACGCGGTGGCGGGCGCGCTGGCCTGGGCCCTGATGGCCGTGTTCATCAAGACCGTGACCGACTCGCTGGCCGCGGCTGGCCTCGGCGGCACGCTCACCGACTGGCCGGTGTACGCGCTGGCCGCCTCCGCCATCGCCGGCACGCTGCTCGAGCAGGCCGCCCTGCACGTCGGGCCGCTGAGCGTGTCCCAGCCGCTGCTGGTCATCATCAACCCGATGGCCAGCATCGGGCTGAGCATCTGGCTGTTCGATGAGCGCTTCACGGCCAGCCCGGCGCGGATCGTGATCGCCGTGGCGTCGTTCGCGGTGCTGGCCGTGGCCGTCGTGGTGCTGTCCCGCACCGCCCCGCAGGACCTCACCCCAGCCCGCCCGGCCGGCTGAGACCGGGCTACACCTCGGCCGTGATCAATACGCCACGATCAGATCTTCCCGGGCGCGCGGCGCGGCGATAGCTTGTCGGTCATGCTGACAGCCAGGGTCAACGGGACGGACATCGCCTACACCGACAGCGGGGGCGAGGGCCCGGCCATCGTGCTCAGCCACGGCTACCTGATGGACCACACGATGTTCGACCCGCAGGCCGGCGTGCTGGCCCCCGGGTTCCGGGTCATCACCTGGGACCAGCGCGGCTTCGGCGGGACCAGCGCGGACGGGCCGTTCTCGTACTGGGATTCCGCGCGCGACGCGCTCGGGCTGCTGGACCACCTCGGCGTGGCCCGGGCCGTGCTCGGCGGCATGTCGCAGGGCGGGTTCCTCAGCCTGCGGGCGGCGCTGCTGGCCCCCGAGCGGGTGCGCGCGCTCGTGCTCATCGACACCCAGGCCGGGACGGAGGACCCGGCGTTGGCGCCGGCCTACGAGCAGATGGAGGACGTCTGGCTGGCCCAGGGCCCCGAGCCGGTGCAGGAGATCGTCGCCTCGATCATCCTGGGCGGCGTCGACCCGCAGCCGTGGTTCGCCAAGTGGGCGCGGCTGGACCGGACCGGGCTCAGCCACTCCTTCCGCTGCCTGATGGACCGCGACGACATCACCGGGCGGCTATCCGAGATCGGCTGCCCGGCGCTGATCCTGCACGGCACCGCCGACGCGGCGATCCCGATGGCCAAGGCCGAGGCGCTGCGCGACGGCCTGGCCGGCCCGGCCCGGCTCGTCGCGGTCGACGGCGGCTCGCATGCCGCCAACCTGAGCCACCCCGATCAGGTCAACACCGCGCTGCTCGATTTCCTGCGCTCGCTGGCCTGACCGCGCGCACCGCATGACGCTGCGTTCTGCGCGATGGGGCCGGCCGACTCACCCAAGCCGGGTGAGGCAGGGCCGGTCAGTACGTAGAAACGTGAGAGCAGGCGGATGACGATTCCCGGTCCAACGGTCGGGCCCGGCGCAGGAGCCGCAGAGGGAGGTGACCGGTCCTTGTCTGACACCGACGGGGAAATGGCCGACGTGGCCGGGGCCGCGGATCTGGGCGAGGATGAGCGGGCCGAACTGGAGCGCCTCCGCGCCGAGACGGCTGAGCTCGAACACCTCCGGGCTGAGGCGGCTGAAGTCGAACGTCTCCGGGCCGAGACTGCTCAGCTGCGCAGTCAGGAAACCAGACCGGTCCGCCGACACCGGATCTCCTGGCGGACTCCCGTCGCCATCGTGCTCATCGTGATCGGCTGCGTGCTCGCCCCGCTGTCCGTGCTGGGCGTGTGGAGTGCCAATCAGATCTCTGACACCAACCGTTACATAGCCAACATCGAGCCACTGATCCACAATCCGACGATCCAGAATGCCTTGACCGACAAGATCACCGTCGAGATCACCAGTCACCTCAACGTGGTCGGCTACACCAACCAGGCCGCCGCCCTGCTCACCAGCAAGGGCCTGTCCCGCGTCGGCACGCTGCTCAAGTCGTTCGGCCCGTCGATCGCCGGCGCGGTCGCCGGATTTATTCACGGCCAGGTGCACAAGATCATTACGAGCCCGCGGTTCGCCAACACCTGGATCCAGGTCAACACCGTCGCCCACCAGACGCTGGTGAACGCGCTGTCCGGTAAGAAAGGCGCGATCAGCGTCAGCAACGGCCAGGTCGTGATCGACCTCGCCCCGTTCATCAACATCGTCAAGCAGGACCTGGTCTCGCGCGGGTTCACGCTGATCAACAGCCTCCCGCCGATTCACCCGACGCTGGCCCTGTTCTCATCCCGGGACCTGGTCAAGGCGCAGACCCTCTACCGGCTGGTCAACTATCTCAAGTTCATATTGCCGATACTGGCGCTGCTCCTGATCGGCCTGGGGGTGTACATCGCCCGGGGCCACCGGCGCGCCCTGGTCGGAGCCGGGCTCGGCTTCGCCGCGTCCATGGCCGTTCTCGGTCTCGGCCTGGCCTTCTTCCGCACCATCTACCTGAACAGCGTGCCCCCGGCCGTGCTGCCCAGTGACGCCGCCGCCGCCATGTTCGACACGATTGTCCGGTTCATCAAGGAGGCGCTCCGTACCCTGCTCGTGGTCGGGCTCGTCGTCGCGATCGGCGCGTTCTTCAGCGGGCCGTCGACCACCGCGGTCCAGACCCGTAAGGGGTTCAGGTCGGGACTGGGCTGGATCCGGCACGGCGGCGAACGCGTAGGGGTGAGCACCGGACCGGTCGGCCGGTGGACCTACGCGCACCGCAAGGGGCTGCGCGCGGCGGCGGTGGCCCTGTTCGCCCTGTTGTTCGTGTTCTGGGGTCGTCCCACCGCCCTGGTCGTGGTGCTGCTCGCGGTCCTGCTGCTGGTGGTGCTGGGGCTGATCGAGCTCATCGGCCGACCGCCCGCCGCCCGGCCCGAGGTGGCCGGCCAGCCATGACCGTGACCTCGTCCCTTTCGCCCGGGCCGGCCCGGCGCTCCGTTCACCGGTAGGCGGGCCGTGCTCATCCAGGCGGCCGGGCTGGCGCTGCTGGCCGCCTTGTCCCCGACGGCGCTGCTGGTCGCGGCCGTGTACCTCGGCTCGAGGCGGCCGCGGCTGGTCGCCGGGTTCTACCTGGCCGGCGCGGTGACCATGAGCGTGATCATGGGCGTGGTGCTGCTGGAGATCCTGCGCGGCGCCGACCTGAACCGCACCAACGAGCACGCTCCGCGCTACGGGCTGCGGCTCGGCCTCGGCATCCTGCTGCTGGCGGCGGCGCTGGTGGTCGCGAAGCGCAAGCCGCGGCCGCCCGACCCGCTGAACCCGCGTCAGGGGTTCGTGTCCCGGATGGTCGCCGACCCGGCACCGCTGAGCGCGTTCCTCGTCGGCCTGATCATCTTCGCGCCGGGCGTCACGTTCCTGGCCGCGCTCCAGGTGATCGCGACGTCGCGGGCCGACTTCGCGCTCACCGCCGTGGCCCTGATCGTGGTGGTGGTCATCAACGTGCTGCTGGTCTGGACCCCGATCGTGCTGCACATGGTCGCGCCGGACGTGACCACGCGCACGCTGACCGCGTTCAACGGCTGGCTGCGCGCCCACGGCCGGACCATCCTCATCGTGGTGCTCATCGTGGCCGGGCTGATCATGGTCGGCAACGGGATCTACGGCCTGGTTGCGGTCAAGTGACCCGGCTTCCGCGCGCCAGCCTCACCCGTCCCGGAGGATTCACATCCCCTCCCCAGGGCCATACTGAAAGTCGTGGACCCCCTTGACCGGCTGCGCACGGCCGGCCGGCGCATGACCGACCCGCTGGAGACGATGGCCCAGCGAGTCGCCGAGCGCGTGATCGACCTCATCGTGGACGTGCTGGACGTGAACGCGCTGGTCGACCGCGTCGACGTGAACGCGGTGGCGCGGCGCGTCGACGTGAACGCGGTGGTGCAGCAGATCGACTTGAACGCGCTGGCGCGGGGCGTCGACCTGAACCCGCTGCTGCAGCAGATCGACCTGAACGCGCTGCTCGACCGCGTCGACATCGACGAGAAGGTGCTCCGCAAGGTCGACGTGAACGCGCTGCTCGATCAGGTCGACATTGACGAGCACGTACTGCGGCAGGTCGACGTGAACGCGCTGCTCGATCAGGTCGACATTGACGAGCACGTGCTGCGGCAGGTCGACGTGAACGCGCTCCTCGACCGGGTGGACGTCAACCGCCTGCTGCAGCGCGTGGACGTGGCCGCCCTGCTGGACCGGGTCGACGTCAACGCGCTGCTGCAGCGCGTGGACGTGGCCCTCGTGCTGGACCGCGTCGACATCAACGGCCTGCTGCAGCGCGTCGACATGGACGCGCTGGTCGAGCAGACCGACCTGGGCGCGGTCATCGCCCGGTCGTCGGGGGGCGCGGCCAGCGAGGCCCTGGACGCGGCCCGCAGCCAGGCGGTCGGGCTCGACCAGTTCATCGACCGCTGGGTGCAGCGCGCCCTGCGGCGCAAGCACCCCCCGCCGTCGGCGCCGCGCGCCCTGCTGAACGGCCAGGTCGACCGGTGAGTGCCCGCGCCCAGGCCGCCCTGTCGGTTACCTCGCAAGGGCACTACGCCGGCTCGGTGTCGCGGTTCCTGGCTTATGCGATCGACCTCACGGTCAGCTCGGCCGCATTCGCGCTGGCGCTGGCGGCCATCTCGTATATCGCG
The DNA here is from genome assembly GCA_963749145.1 of uncultured Actinomycetota bacterium. Classification (GTDB taxonomy): domain Bacteria; phylum Actinomycetota; class Actinomycetes; order Streptosporangiales; family Streptosporangiaceae; genus JASHPR01. Next base: position 269,002 of record CAVVLN010000004.1, read on the forward strand.
AAGATCGTGGCCGGCCACCAGATCTCGTGGAACCGCAGCAACATCGTCGTCGCCATCATCTTCGTCGTCTGGCAGTTCGTCTACTTCGGCTACTCGTGGGCGGCAAGCGGCAAGACGCTCGGCATGGCCGCGCTCGGGGTGCGGGTGGTGCGGGCCGACGGCGAGCTCATCAACCCCTGGCGCGGTTACCTCCGGGCCCTGGTGTTCCCGCTCAGCTTCCTGCTGTTCGGCCTGGGCTTCCTCGGCATCCTGGTGCAGCGCGAGCACCGCGCGCTGCACGATCTGATCGCGGGCACCGCGGTCGTGTACGCCTGGGACGCCCGGGCCGCGCGCCTGCGGTTCCTGGCCCGCGAGGCGGAGCCGGCGGCCCGGCAACCATCCGCAGCGGGTGACGTCCCGGCCGTCCCTGGCCGGTAGCTGTTGGCCGTCAGGTGTATTGCTCCACCCCATCGACGGAGAGGGAACCGATCATGAACAGCCCAGCAAGGTGGACGTGAACGACGCCACGAGGGACCTGCTGGCCGGGCTCGCGCTCAAGCTGCTGGCCAGCTGAGCACCGCCGGAGAACCGCCCGCACCCCGGCCCGGGGCGCTCACCGCCGTCCCGGGGCTGACGTTGCGGTGCTGACGTTTCGGCTCAGTAACCGCCGCGACGGTCCGACGGGCGGAGCTCGGCCAGCGCCTGGCCGAACGCGACCAGGCGGCTGCGGACCACCTCAGCCTGCTCGGGGCCGGCGCCGCCGGGGGCCCGCTGGGCGTCCATCCCGGACCGGACCGCCTGCAGGGTGCCGAGCACGTCGTCGACCCGGGCCCGGTCGTCGTCGTCCACGGCCGACTCGCGCAGCGCGTACAGCTTCTGGGTGAAGTCGTCGGCCCGGCGCTGGATGTCGGCCCAGCGGGTCCCGCTGTCCGCGGCGGCCAGCGCGCCGGGCTGCTGGGCGACGCTCATCGCGTCGTACAGCGCCGATCCCTGCGCGTACGCGTCGACAGACTGCGACAGCCAGCCGCCGACGACCACGGAGCCCTTTCCGCCAGCCCGGCGGGCGACGACGATCAGCACGATGATGCCGATGATGACGACGACGCCGATGAGGATCCACAGCCACAGCAGCGAGGAGGCGGTGCTGGCCGCCGGCGAAGCGGTGGGCTGGGCCGCGGAGGTGGGCGCCGCGGTGGTCGGGGGCACCGTTGTGGTCGGCGCGGACGTGGGCGCTGCGGTGGTCGGCGCGGACGTAGGCGCGCCGGTCGGCAGCGTCGGCACGCTGATGGACGTGCTCGGCCGAATGCTGCTGATCACGCTGCTGACGCCGCTGCCGCAGCCGACGGTCAGGAAGCCGGCGGCCGCCGCCGCCAGGCAGAAAGCCGCGATATGGATGACGCGCCGCATGCCCGGTTTCCCTGGTGGCGTTCGCGTGACGGAAAGCGATGAGGACCGGCCCATCACACCAGGATCGGCCGGCGCCATGGCCGTGGCTTCACCCGTGCCGGGGGAGCTTGCCGCGGTCGGGCGGCTCAGGCGGCCCGGCGGATCAGCCTGCGCTCGGGCAGCGGCCTCGCCCGGGCCACGCCCGGCGACCCGCCCGGGTGCGCTCCGCCCGCCTGCGCCCCGCCCGCCTGCGCCCCGGCCAGCGCGACCAGCACGAACGGCGTCGCAATCCCCGTCGTTGAGCCCGCTCTCGACGTTGACCAGCCGGCGGATCCGGGCCGGGAGGGCCGGATTGACCATCATGCCCGCGCCCAGGGCCGCGTCGGCCGCCAGGTCGGACGTGCTCATCGGGCCACCCCCCAGAAGATCGTTATCACCCAGATCGGGTGACGACACACGCGGCCGGGGAAACGAGCATCGGCAGCAGCAGCATGAGACAGCGCCAATAAGGAGCGGCAATGGTTTCCAACGGATACGACGCGGAGCCATCACCGGTAGGAACGCTAGCCGCCTCGTGGCCGACCGCCTTGGTGCTGGGCGCACTGACCCTGATCCTCGGGATCGTGCTGAGCTTCAAACCGACCGGCTCGCTGAACGTGGTCGCGGTCCTGCTCGGCATCCTGATGCTGCTGTCCGGGGTCTTCCACCTGGTCCGGGTGTTCGACCCGAGAGAATCGCACCGGGTCTGGCTCGGCATCACCGGCCTGCTGTTCATCGTTATTGGCGTGATCCTGATCCGGCACCTGCACCTGACCCGGTCGATCATTGGCCTGGTGATCGGCATCACCTGGGTCGTCCAGGGACTGACGGCGCTCATCGGCGGGCTCTCCGGCGGCACCCGGGAGGGCCGGGGCTGGTGGATAGCCTTCGGGTTGGTGAGCCTGGTCGCCGGCATCGTCGTCGTGGCCACCCCGGAGTCCTCGCTCACCGTCCTCGTCGTCCTGCTCGGCATCTGGTTCATCGTCATGGGTATCTTCGAGATCATCGGCGCGCTGATCGTCCGCCACGTGCTCCATGCCGAGGCACCCAGGGAAATGACCAATGCCTAGCCAGCCTCGGACCGAAAGGAGCCGACCATGACCGACCTGACGACCGCCCCGCCGCGGCGGGGCACGCGGTATCAGCTGGACCCGGCGCTCGGGCTGACCCCGGCCGAGCGCGCCGTCCGGGGCAAGGAGGCGCGGGCCGAGGTGCCCCGGGACAGCCACGCGGAGTTCGACCCCGGGCCGGACCGGCCCGACCCGATCGCCCTGCTCGAGGAGCAGGGCACCACCCGGGTGCCCGACCTGGTCCCGGTCCGCTACGGCCGGATGATGGTCTCCCCGTTCACCTACTACCGCGGCGCGGCGCTGCCGATGGCCAGCGACCTGGCCACCACCCCGGCCTCCGGCCTGGCCGTGCAGGCCTGCGGCGACGCCCACCTGTCCAACTTCGGCATCTTCGGCTCGGCCGAGCGCCGCCTGATGTTCGACGTCAACGACTTCGACGAGACCCTGCCCGGCCCCTGGGAATGGGACGTCAAGCGCCTGGCGGCCAGCCTCGAGGTCGCCGCCCGCGGCAACGAGTTCCCGGCCAAGCAGCGGCGCGCGATCGTGACGGCCGCGGTCACCCGGTACCGGGAGGCGATGCGCGCATTCGCCGGGATGACCAACCTGGACGTCTGGTACGCGCACGCGGACATGGACCAGCTGCGCAAGCAGTTCGAATCCCGGCTGCAGCCGCGGCAGCGCAAGACCGTGGCGAAAGGCCTGGCCAAGGCGCGCACCCGGGACAGCATGCAGGAAGTGGCCAAGCTGACCCGGGTCGTCGACGGCCGCCCGCGGATCATCTCCGACCCGCCGTTGCTGGTTCCCATTGACGAACTGATGCCGAAACATACCACCCGGACGGCCCTCGTGGAGGAGTTCACCGGCCTGATCGGCAAGTACCGGCGGACGCTGGAGACCGACCGCCGGTTCCTGCTCGAGCAGTACGAGTTCGCCGACATGGCCCGCAAGGTGGTCGGGGTGGGCAGCGTCGGGACCCGCTGCTGGATCGTGCTGATGCTCGGCCGCGACACCGCTGACCCGCTGTTCTTGCAGGTGAAGGAGGCCGAGGCGTCGGTTCTCAGCCGGTTCGCCGGGGCCAGCAAGTACACCAACCAGGGCCAGCGGGTGGTCGCCGGCCAGCGGCTGATGCAGGCATCCAGCGACATCTTCCTAGGCTGGCAGCGGATCGAAGCCGGCCTGGACGGGCTGCAACGTGACTTCTACGTGCGCCAGCTGCGGGACTGGAAGTTCTCCCTCGACATCGAGAACATCCTGCCGTCCGGCATGCGGCTGTACGGCGAGTTGTGCGGCTGGACGCTGGCCCGCGCGCATGCCCGCTCCGGCGACCGGATCGCGATCGCGTCCTACCTCGGCGGCTCCGATGTCTTCGACCAGGCCGTCGCCCGGTTCGCGGTCACCTACGCCGATCAGAACGAGCGCGACCACCAGGCGCTGGTCCACGCCGTGACGTCGGGGCGGCTGACCGCCGAGCGCGGGCTGTGACACCCGCCTAGCGCGGGCGGTGGCCCGCGGTGGTAGCCGACCTGCTGCTCATCGGCCTCGGGATCACGCTCGAGCCGTTTCCTATCACCGCCTTCATCCTGCTGCTCGGGGCGGAGAAGGGGGTCAGGAAGGGCCTGGCGTTCATCCTGGGCTGGCTGGCCTGCCTGGTCGTGGTCATCGCCGCGGTCCTGCTGACCACCGGCGGCAGGCCCCCGGCCTCGAATACCGGCGGGTCGACCGCGGTCCTGGCCGTCAAGCTGACGCTGGGCCTGGTGCTGATCCTGCTCGCCGTGCGGCGGTGGCGCCGCATCGGCCGCCCGCGCCAGCCGCCGACGTGGATGGCCCGGCTGGACCACCTGTCGCTGTGGGCCGCCGCCGGGCTGGCCGCCTTCCTGCAGCCCTGGACGCTGGTCGCGGCCGGGGCCGCGACCGTCGCCTCGGCCAAGCTCTCGACCGCGGGCGACTACCTGACGCTGGTGGCGTTCTGCCTGCTGGCCAGCGCCAGCTTCCTGTACCTGGAGCTGTTCGCCACCTTCACGCCCGCCGCGGCGGCGCAGCGGCTGCGCCGACTGCGCACCTGGCTGGACACCCACACCGACCAGGTGCTCGTCGTGGTGTTCCTGCTGCTGGGCTTCTGGCTGGCGGGCAAGAGCATTTACCTCCTGGCCAGCTGACCTTTACCGCCAATTCACCCGTCGTCGCCCGGCGGGGTCAGGCCCGGCGGTAGCGCGACGGCAGGATCGCGCCGATGAGCCACAGGACCGGGAAGATGAACCCGATCAGCCCGAGGATCCAGTGCCCCTTGCGGAAGCTCATCACGGCCAGCGTGAGCATCAGCACCAGGTACAGGATGCCCAGTCCGAAGTACCAACCTGTCATGGGAATCAACATCCGTCCGTGTCATGACGGCCCGCCGGGCCGGGCCCCCGATGGGCCCGGCCCGGCGGCCGCCGGCCTAGCATGCTGAGCCTTACGCGGCGCTCCCGCCATGCAGGGCGTCCTGGAGTTCCTTCTCGCCCTCCTTGGACAGGGAGGTCTTCAGCACGGTGCCGCCGTACTTGCTCATCGCCTCGACGGCCTTGTCCGGGGTCACCTTCTCCACCATCAGGAACAGCGCCGAGGTGCCCGGCTGCAGCATGCCGCGGACCTGCTCCTGGAACTGCGCGTCAATACCGGACTTGGTGATCTTGCCCATCAGGGCGCCCATCCCCGCCCCGATGGCTATCCCGAAGACCGGGACGAAGAACAGCACGCCGAACAGCAGGCCCCAGAACATGCCCCAGGTCGCCCCGCGGCCGACCAGGTGGTGATGGGTGTGCACGTGATAGTCGCCCTTGGCGTCCCGCACGATCACGGCGATCGCGTCAGGCTCGATGATGAGGTCCCGGGCAAGCTGCCGCGCCTCGTCGGCCGCGGCCTCGGCGGTGGTCTCATCGGGATATCCGATAGCGATCAGATCAGACATTGCGCCCACTTCTCCTTCCGCTGGTAGTTCATGGGCCCAGTCCACCAAGGCCCGGCGCGCCGCGCCCCACCTGCCACGGGTGATAACCGCGCTGGCCCGCGGCGGGGAAAGAGGGCGGACGCTCGTTCCTAGCCAGCAGCGAAAGCGTTCATTAGGCTCGAACCGTGCAGCGTGGCACGGGCCTCGATGCGGGAGAGCGACCTGACCGCCACCTGGGCATGGTGGCTGCGGTGCCGCCTGCCCGGGTGGGCCTCGACGTGCCGATCGAGACCAAGCTGCACGCGCCGAACCCGCGCGCGGAGTTGATGGAGCGGCCCCGGCTCACCGGCGAGCTGACCCGCACCGCGGTCCGGCTGGTGCTGGTCGACGCGCCGGCGGGCTTCGGCAAGACCACTCTCGTGGCGCAGTGGCGGGCCAGCGCAACCGAGACCCGGCCGTTCGCCTGGGTCTCGCTGGACCGCGGCGATGACGACCCGGGCCGGCTGTGGTGGTACATCGTCAGCGCGCTGCAGCGCGCCTGCCCCGAGATCGCCGTCGAGGCCATTCTGCGGGAACTGCGGGTGCAGACCCCCGAGGTCGCCGAGACCGTGCTGCCCACCATCGCCAACGAGCTGGCCGCGATCCGTTCGCCGGTCGTCCTGGTGCTGGACGACTATCACGCGATCAAGGAACGCAGCTGCCACGAGCAGATCGGGTTCCTGCTGGCCCACCTCCCGCCGTCGGCGCAGATCGTGCTGATCACCCGGGCCGACCCGCCGCTGCCGCTGGCCCGGCTGCGGGCGGCCGGCGAGATGGTGGAGATCCGCGCCCGCGAGCTGCGCTTCGATCCCGGGGAGGCGGCGGCGCTCGTGCACACGGTGACGGGCATCCGGCTCGCCGAGCCCGACCTCGCCGACCTTATGGAGCGCACCGAGGGCTGGCCGGCCGGGGTGTACCTCGCGGCCCTCTCGCTGCGCGGTCATCCGTCGCCGCATACGTTCGTGCGCCAGTTCAGCGGGGACAACCGGTTCATCGTCGACTTCCTGGCCGACGAGGTGCTCAGCCGCCAGCCGGGCGAGATCCAGCAGTTCCTGGCGCGTACCTCCCTGCTCACCCGGTTCTGCGCCCCGCTGTGCGACGCGGTCACCGGCTCGGCCAACGCCGCCGAGATCATCGAGACGCTGGAGCGGGAGAACCTCTTCCTGGTCCCGCTGGACGACAGCCGGCAGTGGTACCGCTACCACCACATGTTCGCCCAGCTGCTGCGCAGCCAGCTCAGCCTCACCGAGCCCGGCCTCGTGCGCTCGCTGCACCAGCGCGCGAGCGCCTGGCACCAGCAGGCGGGCTCGACGGAGGAGGCGGTCAGTCACGCGCTGGCGGCCGGCGACGCCGACGCGGCCGTAGACCTGATCGCCCGGCACTGGTACGCGTATGTCGGCATCGGCCGGACGGCCACGGTCCGCGAGTGGATGCGCCAGCTCGGCGACGACCGGATCGCCGCCCACCCGCTGGCGGCGCACTGCGCCGCCTGGGCGGCGGCGCTGACCGGCGACCGTGAGACCCTGCGCCGCTGGCTCCCGGTGATCGAGACCGGGACGCACGAGGGCCCGCTGCCCGATGGCATGCAGTCCCTGCGATCCTCCGCGGCCATGCTGCGCGCCGTCTTCGGGTTCGAGGGCATCGCGGTGATGCGCGAGTCCGCGGCCACGGCCGTCGCGATCGAGACCGACCCGGCCACACCGTACTACGCCCTGGCCCGGGCGGCGCTGGCCTTCAGCTTGTACCTGGGCGGCGATCCGCAGGCAGCGGCCGGGCCGGCCGAGGCGGCGGTGCAGTGCGAGGCGTCCATGCCCGTGGTGCACATGTACGCGCTGTCGGTGATGGCCCTGGTCGCGGCCCAGCTGGGTCGGCCGGCGAAGGCCCAGAGCTTCGCCCAGGCCGCCTGCGCCCTGGCGATGCGGTACGAGCTCAGCACGGTGCCGCAGAGCACCGTGGCGCACAGCGCGCTGGGTGCGGTCTACGCCGCGCGGGGACGGCTGGAGGAGGCCCGCGCCGAGCTGGAGCAGGCCCTGGAACACCGCCGGCGGGTGCCCGGGCTCGCCCCGTGGGCGACCCTCGAACCCACGGTGCAGCTGGCCCAGGTGCTCCTCGCCCTCGGGAACCGCGAGGGTGCGGCGGAACTGGCGGGCGAGGCGCGCGACCTGCTGACCGCGCTGCCCGACGGCGCCGAATCTCAGGTCGCCCGCCTGGCCGAACTCGACCGGCGGATCGCGGCGCGGCCGCGGGCGGCCGGGCTCGCCGAGCCGCTCACCGAGCGCGAGGCGGCGGTGCTGCGCCTGCTCGCCGGCTCGCTGTCGCTGCGCGAGATCGGGCAGGAGCTGTATGTGTCAGCGAACACGATCAAGACCCACACCCAGGCGGTCTACCGCAAGCTCGGCGTATCCACCCGGCAGGACGCCGTGGCGCGGGCCCGGCAGCTGGGGATCTGACCCGCGGCCGGGCCGGCCCGGCTTCACCCGGGTGAGCCGGGCCCGGGGGTGAGATTTTCTCACCCCGTCGTTGAGTACAAAGGTGTAGCGTCAGCCGCCTGGGGAAGTGCAGGCAGCGCGTCCAGCACGAGTCTTCGCCACGGGAGGAAAGCCGGGTCATGACCGCGCCCGCCGGCCCGCGCCGGTACCGGATCATCCTTCGGGGTGAGTGCCAGCACCTGCTGGCCGGACTGCTCGACGGGCTGCTGGTCGAGACCTGCCGGGGCTGGACCTGCGTGCTGGCGTCGGTCCGCGACGAGTCCGAGCTGTACGGGCTGCTGGAACGCTTCCAGGAGTTCGCGCTGCACATCGTCAGCCTGAACGAACTCGGGGCCGACGTGCTGCGGCCGCGGACCGCCGTCGGCGGCGGCCGGTGAACCTCCATCCCGCCGGGGGCCGCCGGGCCGGCTGGCTGGCCCGGCTGGCCGCGGCCGACCCGGGCATCGTCGCGTCGGCCAGCGGGCCCGTGGCCGACAACATCGAGGCATCCGGGCTCGACGTCAGGACCCATGCGCTGGTCCGGCTGGCCGCGCTGGTGGCGGCGGGCGAGCCCGGGGCCGCCTACGACGAGCACGTGGCCACCGCGCTCGATCACGGGGTCACGCTCGATGAGATCGTCGGCGTGCTCGTGGCGCTGCTGCCCACCGCGGGCGCTGCCCGGGTCACCGCGGCCGCGCCCGCCGTCCTGGAGGCCATCGACCGCGTTGCCCCGGACTGCCCGGCCGCCGCCAGGCCGGCGTAACCCGGTCAGAGCTCGGTCGGTCAGCTCGGTCGGTCAGAGCACGCCGAGCCGCCGGGCCCGGCGTACCGCCTCGCTCCGGTGACTCACCGCCAGCTTGCGGTAGATGCTCTTGAGGTGGGTCTTGACGGTGTTCACCGAGATGTACATCCCGGCGGCGATCTCGGCGGTGCTCTCCATCGCCGACACGTGCTCGAGCACCTCGCGCTCGCGCTCGCTCAGCGACTCCACGATCACCGGCGGCGCCTCGGCGCCGGCGGCCCGCCCTCGGCCGGCCGTACCAGGTCGGGCTCGAGCAGGCGGCGGTAGGGGCGGGCCAGGTCCGGGTCCAGGCGCAGGACCGGCCGCAGCCAGCCCCGCTCCAGGGCGAACGGCAGGCGGAACTGCTCGGGCTCGGCGAGCCGCAGCGCGTGCCCGAGTGACCGGCGGCCGCGGTCGCGGTCGCCGCCCCGGTATCCGAGCTGCGCATCGAGCAGCCAGGCCGCCACGAGATCACCGTCCGGCGGACCGTCAGCCAGCGGCGCGTCGGCCAGCACCTGCCGGGCCGCGGGCTGGTCCCCAGCCGCCAGCGAGGCCTGCGCCAGCGCGACCCGCGCGCCCAGCGATGCCTGCGGGCCGGCCTGCGCGGCCGCGTCCATCGCCGACGGCAGATCGGCGGCCGCGGCCCAGGCCCGCGAGCGCAGCACCATCAGCCGGTGCTCGATCCACGCCGGGGGTGACCAGCCCTGCCGGGCCCGGTCCGCCGCCTCCAGCGCCGGTTTGGCGTGGCCCTCGGCCAGGCTGTGCCTGGCCGCCACCAGGTCGGCGACCGCGCCGGTCAGCTTGTCCGGGCGGCCGCGCAGGGCGTCCTCCGCCCGCTTCAGCCAGCGCCGCGCCCGGGACAGCTCGCCCCGGTCCAGGTGCACGCTGGCCAGGGCCAGCTCCGCGGCCTGGCTCGCCGGGCCGGGCTGCCGGTCCGGATCGTCGTCGGGCCGGCCGACCGCCTCGGCCGCCAGCTCGCCGGCCCGGGTCAGCTGTCCGCGCAGCGCCTCGATCAGGGCCAGGTGGCCGAGACAGTCGGTACGCTGGCTCTCCCGTTCCGGTGTCACGCCGGACGCGAAACTCGCCGCGGCGGCGTCGAAGTCGCCGGACCAGAACTCCACCGCACCGCGGCCGGCCAGCACCTGAGCCCGGATCCCCGGGTGGCGGGCCAGCCGGGCATCCGGGATGGCATCGGCCAGGTTCTGGGCCCGGTCCGCGGCCGCCCTGGCCGCGTCCAGGTCGCCGCGGCGCCGGGCCAGGCCGAGGCGGATCAGCGCGGCGGCGAGCCGGGAACCGATCTCGTCCCCGGCGGGAAGCCGCCCGAGCAGGCCTTCGGCCGCGTCGAGGGCGGCCTCGCACGCGGCATCCTCGCCGCGAGCGAAGTCGATCGCCGCCGCGACGAGCAGCGGCTGCGCCTGGGCCCAGTCCCGGCCCCGCGGCATCTGGCGGAAGCCGCTGGCCAGCGGCTCGTGGCCAGGCGGATCGAGGAGCTGGTCGATGGCCAGCTCATCCAGCACGGTGCGGGCCGCGAACAGCCAGTCACCCGCGCTGGCCGCGTGCCGGACCGCCTCGGCCAGGTGCCCGTTGCGCCGGTACCAGCGGGCCGCCCGCAGATGCAGGGCGGGCAGCTCGTCCGGGTGCTCGCGCCGCAGCTTCAGGCGCAGGACCGCCGCGAACAGCGAGTGGTAGCGATACCAGCCGCCGTCGTCCCGCTGGACGAGCGCGTTGGCCCGGGCCAGGTCCGGGAGGGCAGCCGCGTCACGTCCGTCCCCGGCCAGCGCCCCGGCCAGGCCTTCGTTGATCCGGTCGACGATGCTGGTACGCAGCAGGAAGTTCCGGACTGCCGCGGGCTGGGCCCCCAGGACCTCCTCCACCAGGAACCCGGCGACCGCGCTGTCCTCGGCGATCAAGCCCTTGACGAACTGGTCGGGGTCGCCGTGCCCGTCCATCGAGATGGCCGCCAGGCGCACGACCGCCGCCCAGCCCTCGGTCCGCCGGGTCAGGCGCTCCAGCGATCCGGGCGACAGCGTCACGCCGTGCTGGGCCAGCAGGGACCGGGCTTCGGGAACGGTGAAGGCGAGGTCGCCGGCCCGGATCTCGGTCAGGTCCCCGGTCAGCCGGTAGCGGTGCAACGGCAGCAGCGGGTCCCAGCGCGCGGAGGCGACCAGCCGCAGCCCGGGCCCGCCGTGCCGCAGCACGTAGCCGAGCCCGTCCAGGACCCGGGGTGCGGTCAGCAGGTGCATGTCGTCGAGGATCAGGGTCACCGGCGGATCCTGGTCGGCGATCAGGGCAGCGAACCGGGTCAGGAACTCGTGGTCGACCGCGCCGCGCCGGGCGGGCCCGGACATGGCCCGCGGGACCGCGACGCCGGCCCGCCGCAGCGCCGCCAGCACATAGGACCAGAACACCCGGGGCCGGTTGTCGTAGTCGTCGACACAGACCCACGCGACGGGGCCGGCCGGGCCGCGGCCAGCCGCCCAGAGCGCGAGGGCCATGGTCTTGCCCGCACCGGGCGGGCCGGTCACCGTCGTGACCGGCGCCCTGGTCCCGCGCGCGATGAGCTGATCCAGCCGCGGCCGGGGAACGAGCCAGCCGGGTATCCCGGGTACGGTGATCTTGGACGCCAGGAGCGGATCACCGGCCCCCGTTGCCGCTCGCGTGCTGCTGGCCAAGGTGGGCCCGGCCGCACTGGTTGCCATCGGTCTCCCCATCCTGCATCGGCGAACCCACGGCCGCTGGACCCGCGGCCCTCCGGTCAGTACCTGAGCCCGGCGCCGACCTGTCCTGGTTCTCGCATGGATGCGGGTGACCGGTCATCACCCTCTTCCGATCTCACCAGGGTGACCGGCGGGCGGGCCCGATCCGGTCGCCGAATCACCCGTGCGGAGTGGGGCGCCGCGGGCCGATCGGTAGCAGCGTGGGGTCAAGAGCGTCAACCGATTACGTTGGGGGCCCTTGCGGTGGCACCTCTCTACTACGAGATCCGCGTCGTCGGCGTCCTGCCGCCCGAGGCCCTGCTGGACTTCGAGCGGCTCAGCGCGTCCGTGCACCAGGTGGAGACCGTGCTGCACGGCCCGCTGCAGGATCAGGCCGCGTTGCACGGGCTGCTGGCCCGGCTCGAGACGTTCGGCGTGGAGGTCCTGGAGGTTCGCCGCCTGCAGGAGGACAAGCCCCCGCCGGAGTAGCGGGCGGCCGCCGGAGTAGCGGGCGGCAGCCGGAGTAGCGCCTACGGCACCGGGTCCATCGAAGAGCAGCACCGCGCTCGAGCAGGAAGTCGACCACGCCGAGGACGAGGTACAGCGCCACGAACCCGGCCAGGCTGATCGCGACCCAGGTGGTGCTGACCGTCGGCGAGATGCCGTTTTTTGGTCAGCATGATGCCCTGCCACAGCCCCAGGAACGTCGACACCAGGAAGAATCCGGGTGACCCGGCGGGCGTCAGCCAGCGGCCTCGCGCGCCGTGTTGGCCTGCTGCCAGGCGGCACCGCCGGCCAGCGCGGCCGCCCTGGCTTTCGCCCACTTCTGCCGGGCGATTTCGCTGGGCGGGACGTCCATCTCCTTGACCCAGCGCCGGGTGGCGGAGAACAGGTGCGAGCTGCCCACGGCGATCCCGGCGAGCAGCAGCATGACCCCGGCTCCGGCGAGTATGCCGCCGGTGATCAGCGGGGCGGACCTGACCTCCGGCCAGGAACTGCGGTTCTCGTTCTCGGTCATAGCGTCCCATCCTCGGCAGTGGCCCGTGGGCCTCACTGTCACCGCCGGCGGGACACCGGGCATCCCCCGCCAGGAGTGATTACCGGCGGGGATTCGGCGGTTCTACTTCCGGCAGACGTTCAGCCACCTGTCCCTGATCAGCGCCGCTAGTCAACCTCAACTACCAGGTCGACCACGGCGCGGGCTCCGTCAACCAGGCGCTCTCCGCGATCAGGCCGCGGCCGACCGGGCCGCCAGGACGGGGACGGACGGGCCGCCAGGACGGGGACGGACGGGCCGCCAGGACGGGGACGGACGGGCCGCCAGGACGGGGACGCCCTGGCCCGGGCCGGGCTCGGCCCGGCCGGCGGGCGGCCCGCTCAGCAGGCCCGCTCCGCCGGCCCGGCCGCCCGCCGACGTGGCGTCATGAGTAACCTGCGAGGCGAACGCCCCGGCCGGCCTTATCCGGCCGAGGTGTTACGGGCGCCATGCGCCGGGACTCATCCGGGTTTTCAGGCCCGGTTGCGTTCCCTCCCGGCTCTGGCTCCCCCGCTCGTCTCGCAGGTGTCATTCAGCATCTCTGGAGCCGGGAGGACCTCCTAGGGCCCAAGGTCCCGCCGCCGAGGGCTCTTGGTCCGCAAACCACACCCGTGGCGGGTGAGCCGGCGTGGCGTCGCCACCTGGCCGACGTCGGGTACGCGGCGTGTGCTGAAGTGACGGTGTGAGAAACGGGTACGTGCGCGTCACGACGCTGGCCGAGGCGTTGCACAGCGCGGCGCAGCACGGGGCGAAGACGCTCGTCCTGGACGTGGAGCCGGTGGTGGCCTACTGGGACAGCGGCCAGCAGGCTCTCGACCAGGGCGTGCGGCAGGTGCTGGCCCAGGTCGGCGGCGCCGTCCCGGGGGTGGCCGTGGTGTGCTTCGCGACCAACTCCGCGCGGCGTCCGTCGGCGAGCCTGACCTGCCCCGGCGTCCGGGTCGAGTACCTCACCTCGGCGGGCAAGCCCTTCCGCGTCGCGCCTTACCAGGGCTTTCCCGCCCCGGGCGTGGTGATCGGGGATCAGCCGCTCACCGACGGGCTGCTGGCGGGCCGGCTCGGCTACGCGTTCGTGCACTGCACGCCGGACCTGGCGCGGGTTCCTCCCGGGCCCTGGCTGCTGGGCCAGGCCGGGCGGCTGGTGCGGCCGCTGCTGGACCGGCGGCCCGACGGGCAGCCCGGCTGACGGGCCCGGCAGTGGGTACGACGAAGGCGTGCCTTCGGACCCCGCGCTGCGGCCGGACGCGGTCCGGCGTGCGCGCGACCTTGGCCTGCTGTAACTGCGGCGCGGCCGGCGTTCAGATCAGCGCGAGCTCTCGGGCGCGGCGGACCGCGTCACGGCGGTGACTCACCCCCAGCTTGCGGAAGATGCTCTTGAGGTGCGACTTGACGGTGTTCACCGACAGGTACATCTGTTCGGCGATCTCGGCCGTGCTCAGCATCCGCGCGACGTGGCCGAGCACCTCGAGCTCACGGCCGCTGAGCGTCTCCACGATCAGTGGCTCGTTCCGCTCCGGGCCGGGCTGACGGGCCGCCGCGCGGTCGGCGTGCGCATGCGAGGCGGCCAGCGTTAGCCGCTGGTCCAGCCAGGGCGGCGGGGACCAGCCGCGGCGGGCCCGGGCGATCATCTCCATGGCCGCTGCGGCCCCGCCCCGGGCCAGGCTGAGCCGGGCCGCCACCAGGCAGGCCATCGCGCCGAGCAGCCGGTCTGGCTGCATGCGGAGGGCATCCTCGGCCCGCGACAGCCCGCTGGCCGCCTCGGCGAGCCGGTTTTGTTCCAGGTTCACCCAGGCCAGCGCCACCTCGGCCGCCGCGCCGGGGTGCCAGGGGCGGCCGGCGTCCGGCGGCACGCGGGCCGCGGCCCCGAGCCGGCCCGCCGAGGCCAGCCGGCCCCGGACCGCCTCCACCAGGGCCCGCCGCCCGAGGCCGTCACCGGAACCGCAGGTGTCCACGGCGCACTCCCTCAGCGTGGTCGCCGCGTCATCGAGCCGCCCGGCCCACATCTCGACCGAGCCGCGGTTGGCCAGGTCCAGCAGGCGCGCCTCGGGATGCCGGCGCAGCAGATCCCCCGGCATCCGGCGGAGCACGCTGCCCGCCTGCTCCGCCGCCGCGGTGGCGGCGGCGAGATCCCCCGTGCGCCGAGCCAGGGTCAGCCGCAGCGTCGCCGCGGCCAGGCGAGACGGGAGCTCGGCGTCGGCGGGCAGCCGCCCGAGCAGGCGCTCGGCGTCGGCCAGGCGGGCGGCGCCGGTGTCCTCCTGGCCCTGGCGCAGCGCCAGTGCGGCGGCGGCGAGCAGGCCCGGCGGTTCCTGGGTGGCCGGGTCGGCGGGCATCGGCCGGAAGGCATCGGCGAGGGACTGACCGGTCAGCGGGCTGAGGAGGGCGCCGACGGCCAGGTTCTCGACGACCATCCGGGTGGCCAGCGGCCAGTCCTCGGCCGCGGCGGCCTGGCTGACCGCCTCGCCGAGGGTGCCGTTGCGCCACAGCCAGCGCGCGGCGCGGCGGCGTAGCTGCGTGACCAGCCGGGGTGATTCATGCCGCAGTTTCAGCCGCAGAACGTCAGCGAACAGCGAGTGGTAGCGGTACCAGCCGTGGCCGATCGGCTGGACGAACTCGTTCGCCTGGGCGAGCGCCGGGATGACCCCGCCGCTCTCCCCCTCGCCGGCCAGTTCGCCGGCCAGTTCGACGCTGACCCGGTCGAGGATGCTGGTCCGCAGCAGCAGGTCGCGGACATGGGCGGGCTGGCTGTTCAGCACCTCGTCCATGAGATAGCCGGCGATCGGGCCGTCCTCGGCGTCGAGTTCCTTGACGAACTGCCCGGGATCGGGGTGCCCGGCCATGGACATGGCCGCCATGCGCAGGCCCGCGGCCCAGCCCTCGTTGCGGCGGGTCAGCGTCTGGAGCGACCCGGCGGGCAGGGTCACGCCGTGCTGGGCCAGGAGCAGGCCGGCTTCGGGCCCGCTGAAGGCCAGGTCCTGGGCCCGGATCTCGGTCACCTCCCCGGCCAGCCGGTACCGGTGCAGGGGCAGCATGGGATCCATGCGCGAGGCGACCAGCACATGCAGGCCGCTGTGCGCGTTCCTGAGCAGGTAGTCGAGCCCTTCCAGCAGGCGCGCGTCCGAGACCAGGTGCAGGTCGTCCAGGACCAGCGCCGCCGGCGGGTCCAGGCCGGCCAGGGCCAGCGCGAACTGGCGCACAAACTCCTCGGGAGCACCGGCGGCCGCGGCCGGCAGCCCGGCGGGCAGGGTGACACGAGCGCGCCGCAGGGCCTCGACCACATAGGGCCAGAAGGCCTCAGGCCGGTTGTCGAACCGGTCGAGGGTGACCCATGCGACCGGGCCCGGCTGTGGCGCGGCCGCCCAGGACGCGAGCGCCATCGTCTTTCCCGCGCCCGGTGGCCCGGTCACCACCGTGAGCGGGCCGCGCGCACCGTGCGCGATCAGTGTTTTGATCCGCTGCCGCGCGACCATCCAGGCGGGCAGCGCCGGCATCGTGATCTTGGACGTCAGGACAGACTCGTCGGCTTCGACCGTGGCGAGCATGCGCACGTTCCCCTTAACCCGTGGCGGGGCCTGCCGAGCAGGCCCCGGCCAGCCGTCACGTAGCAGCCACCTGAACGCGACCACGGGGAACGCGAGCATCGCTACGACCCAGGTGGCTTACCTTCTCTTTTTGCCATGTCCGGGGGATCTTGTCCAGGTGCGAGCCCTATCTCACCCGGGTGAGAAAGGGCACTGCCCGCCGCCTTCGGGTAAACGGCCGGCACCGGGTAGCCGGATTATCACCCGGGGCGAGTGGACCGCGGGCGCCCGGCGGGCGGCATGGTGGAAGGCCAGGTATCCCTTTCCGCGTCCGGGGTGATGGTCGTGACATCGATGAACTACGAGATCCGGGTAACGGGCATCCCGCCCGCCGAGGCCCTGGCCGACTTCGACTGCCTGGCGGTCTCGGCGCTGCCGGTCGAGACCGTGCTGCACGGCCCGCTGTCGGACCAGGCCGCGCTGAACGACCTCCTCGGCCGGCTCGAGTTGCTGGGCGCGGAGGTGGTCGAGATCCGCCGGCTGCGCGGCGACCCGGAGGTACCCGGCACGGGTGATGCGCCCGGGCCCGGCCAGCCCGATGCTGGCCGCAGATGACACCGAACCGGACCAGCCCTGCGGGTCAGGGCAAGCCGGAGCGAGCGTGAGCGGACGGAGGAAAACGAGATGGCAATCGGGCCGGTGCAACTTCTTGTCCTGGGGTTCAGCCACCCGGACTTCCACGGCGAGGTGATCGCCGAACTGGAGCGGCTCCGCGAGAGCGACACGGTGCGCGTGATCGACTCCCTGGCCGTGTACAAGGACGCGGACGGCGAACTGGAGGTCGAGCATCTGAGCAACCTGACCGAGGCGGAGGCCGTCGAGCTCGGCACCAAGATCGGGGCGCTGATCGGGCTGGGCATCGACGGGGAGGAAGGGATGGCCGTCGGCGCGGCGGCCGGGGCGCAGATGGCCGAGGAGGAAGGCGTCCAGGTGCTCGGCGGGGCCGGGGAGTGGGACGTGCTCGAGGACATCCCGAACGACTCGGCGGCCGCGCTCATCCTGCTCGAGCACCACTGGGCGGTGCCGCTGCGGGACGCCATCGCGCGGGCCGGCGGATTCCGGATCAGCGACGGGTTCATCAGCCCGCTGGACCTGGTCGAGATCGGGCTGATGACGGCCGAGGAGGCGCAGGAACTCCACGAACTGGAGACGAGCCGGGCGGCCGCGGCCGACTGACCCGGGCCAGGGCAGACGCAAGAAGGGAGGCAGGAGATGTTCGGATCCCGCAGGGTAGCCCGCCGGACCGGGCGGCGAACCGCGCGCCGCGTTTCGCGCCGCCGGTAACTGCGACGGCAGTGAGATGATGACCCGGCCCCGACCGAGGTGATCCGTTCGGTTGAGCCTGCCCGTTCGGGCCCGGGCCGTTCCGCTGCTGCGATACACGAGCTCATGACGTTAACAGTCCCGTTGCACGTCGGCACTGGACGAATGTCCCGGTACTCATGGCCTTAAGTCCCGGCGGGCCGGGACGTACCGGCCTGGCCCGGCCGGGGGCAGTCGGCCATGGTGAGATCAGCGACGGCAGGTCGGCGCCGCAGCATTGCCGCGCCGCCGCAGCATGGCCGCGCACGGCGCACCAGGAGAGTTCATGAGCACAGAAGACAGATCCGCCAATGTCGCAGACATGATGTCAGAGGCGACGGAGGCAGCGGCCGGCATGCTGCCGATGGACATGGTCAACGCGATTGCCGAGCTGGCCGACCCGGTCACGGTGGCGAGGGAAATGCCGTGGCTGACCGAAGAGCTGACCAAGATCGCCCTCGGCAAGTCGGACATCGCGCCCGACCAGAGGGACCAGCGCTTCGCCGACGAGGCCTGGCAGACGATCCCCTATTTCCGCCTGCTCGGCCAGTCGTACCGGCTGTTCGAGATGTGGATGAACCGGATGTACGAGTCCGCCGACGGCTCCTGGCAGAACAAGGCGCGCGCCCGCTTCGCGGCCGACGTCATCTCGGCCACGCTGGCTCCGACCAACTACCTGGGCACCAACCCCGCCGCCCTGCGCGAAGCCATCGAGACCGGCGGCCTGTCACTGGTCAAGGGCGCCCAGAACATGCTGACCGATCTGGCCCGCGGCGGGATGCCCTCCATGGTCGACCGGAGTCAGTTCAAGGTC
This sequence comes from uncultured Actinomycetota bacterium, assembly GCA_963749145.1. Classification (GTDB taxonomy): domain Bacteria; phylum Actinomycetota; class Actinomycetes; order Streptosporangiales; family Streptosporangiaceae; genus JASHPR01. The sequence goes on from CAVVLN010000004.1 coordinate 287,113, forward strand.
GGCCAGGACCTCGCCGCCACGCCAGGCGCCGTGGTGCAACGGGACGAATTGTTCGAGCTGCTGCAGTACACGCCGGTCACGCCCAAGGTCCACGCCATTCCGGTGCTGATGGTCCCGCCGCAGATCAACCGCCACTACATCATGGACCTGGCGCCCGGACGGTCGCTGGCCGAGTTCGCCGTCAGCCAGGGCATCCAGGTGTTCATGGTCGTCTGGCGGAACCCCAGCTCGCTGCGCGGCGACGGGAAGTGGGGACTGGACGACTACATCGCCGCGGCGGAACGAGCCACGAACGTGGTCAAGAAGATCGCCCGCACCGACCAGCTGCACCTGCTCGGGCTGTGCGCCGGCGGCATCACGAACTCCTACCTGCTCGCGCACCTGGCCGCGACCGGCGACGACTCGGTCAAGTCAGCGACCTTCGTCGTGACCATGCTGACCGGTGAGAAGCCGAACGTCGTGGGCATGCTGGACACCGCCGAGTCACGCAAGATGCTCGAACTGTCCGCCGCCAACAATGAGATCGTCCCCGGGACCGCGCTGCGCAGCCTGTTTGCCATGCTGCGGCCGAACGACCTGGTTTACAACTACCTGGTCAGCGGATGGCTCATGGGCAAGTCGCCCGCCCCGTTCGACGTCCTGGCGTGGAACGACGACGCGACCCGGATCACGGCCAGGTTCGCCTTGGAGTCGAGCCGGCTGGCGATGGACGGATGGGACGGCAACGGGCCGACGCTGCTCGGCGTCAAGACCGACTTCAGCAAGGTCACCTGCGACAGCTACCACGTCGGCGGTTACACCGACCACATCACGGCGTGGCGGGCCTGCTACGACACCGCCCACCTGGTCGGGGGGGCCGACAAGGAGATGACCCTCATCAAGTCCGGTCACATCCAGTCGGTCGTCTACCCGGCGGACAGCACGCGGTATGACCGCTGGTACGGGCCGCCCACGCCGACGGATCCCGACGAGTGGCTCAACACCACCCCGGTGGAGAAGGGCTCGTGGTGGCGGCCGTGGACCGAATGGCTGATCGCCCGCTCCGGCGGCCAGCGGCCCGCCCGTAAGACCCTCGGCAACCGCCAGTACCCGCCGCTCGGCCCGGCCCCCGGCACCTACGTGTTCGAGTAGCCCGGCCGGTCACGCGCTCCGGCGGTTCTCAGCCCTCACGGGGGGGAGCCCCGGAGCCGGCCGCGGGCCCGGATACCGGCACGGGCTCGACGTGCCAGATGTCGCGGCAGTAGTCGCCGACGGTCCGGTCAGAGGAGAAGTAACCCGAGCGCGCGGTGTTCAGGATCGACATCCTGGTCCACCGGTCTTCGTCGGCCCAAGCCGGCCGACCGCCCGGTCGTGGCAGTCGATGTAGGACCGGTAGTCGGCCAGGACCAGGTACTCGTCCCAGTTCAGGACCGAGGAGATGACCTGCTCGAAGGCATCGGGGTTCCCGCCGGAGAAGGCGCCGGAGGCGAGAGCGTCGATGGCGGCCTTCAGCTCGGCGTCGTCGCGGTAACGGGCACGGGGGGAGTAACCGTCCCGCCGGAGGGCGGCGGCCTGATCGGCGGTGACCCCGAACAGGAAGAAGTTGCCGGCGCCGACCCGGTCGCGGATCTCGATGTTGGCGCCGTCGAGCGTGCCGACGGTGACGGCTCCGTTGAGGGCCAGTTTCATGTTGCCCGTGCCAGAGGCCTCCTTGCCGGCCAGCGAGATCTGCTCCGAGACGTTGCCGGCGGCCACCACGAGCTCGCTGACGGAGACGTTGTAGTCGGGAATGAACACGACCTTGATCCGGCCGGCCACGTCCGGGTCGGCGTTGACCACGGCTGCGACCGAATTGATCAGCTTGATGATGCGCTTCGCCTGGTGGTAGCCCGGCGCCGCCTTCGCGCCGAAGATCACGGTGCAGGGTGTCACGGCAGCGGCCGGGTCGGCCTTGATCCGGTTGTACAGCGTCACAACGTGGAAAAGCTTGAGGAGCTGGCGCTTGTACTCGTGCAGCCGCTTGGCCATGACGTCGAACAGCGAGCTGGGGTCGATGGTGACACCGGCGGCGGCGAGGACGTGGAAGGCCAGGTCGATCTTGTTCTGCCGCTTCACTTCCCGCCACTGCGCCCGGAACTCCGCGTCGTCGGCGAAGGTTTCGAGCTCTCGCAGCCGCTCGAGGTCGGTCAGCCACCGCTCGTCTCCCAGTCGGGCGGTGATCAGGCCGGACAGCCGCGGGTTGGCCAGCCGCAGGAACCGGCGCGGGCTCACGCCGTTCGTCACGTTCAGGAACTTCTCTGGCCACAGGTCCGCGAAGTCGCGCAACGTCGTCCGGGCCAGCAGCCGCGACTGCAGCTCGGCCACGCCGTTGACGGCAAAGCTGCCGATAGCCGCCAGGTTGGCCATCCGCACCCGGCGCTCGGGGATCTCCTGGATCAGCGACACCCGGGCGATCCGCTCGTCGTCACCCGGGTACCGGGCGCGCACCTCCTCCAGGAATGAATGATTGAGGGCGTAGATGATCTGCAGGTGGCGCGGCAGCAGCCGCTCGAACATGGGTACCGGCCAGGTCTCGAGCGCCTCGGGCAGCAGGGTGTGGCAGGTGTAGGCGAAGGTGCGGCGGGTGATGGACCATGCTTGCTCCCAGCCGACCCCGTTCTCGTCGACCAGTAGCCGCATGAGCTCGGGTATCGCCAGGACGGGGTGGGTGTCGTTGAGCTGGATGACGACCTTGTCGGGAAATGCCGCCCAGGTGCTGTTGCGGAACCGGAACCGGCGGATGATGTCCCGCAGTGAGCAGGAGACCAGGAAGTACTGCTGCTTGAGCCGCAGTTCCCGGCCGGCCTTCGTGCTGTCGCCGGGGTAGAGCACCTTGGTGAGGTTCTCCGAGCGCATCTGCGCCTCGACGGCTTCGGCGTACCGGCCGGCGTTGAACAGGGACAGGTCGAACGACTCCGGGCCGGCCCGGGCGCGCCACAACCGGATGATGTTGACCGTCTCGGTGCCGTAGCCCGGCACCAGCATGTGGCTGGGTTCGGCCCGCACCGTCTCGGCCGGCACCCAGCGGGCCCGCAGGCCGCCCTGGTCGTCGTCAACGGGTTCCACGTGACCGTAGAACCCGACCGCCTGGAGGTCGTCGGGCGCGGGGAATTCCCACGGGTTGCCGTAGAAGGTCCAGTCGTCGGGGTGCTCGACCTGATGGCCGTCCTCGAAGGACTGCTTGAAGATCCCGAACTCGTACCGGATGCCGTAGCCCACCGCGGGCGTGTCCAGGGTGGCCAGGGAGTCGAGCAGGCAGGCGGCCAGGCGGCCCAGGCCTCCGTTACCCAGTCCGGGCTCGATGTCGAGGGACTCCAGGTCCCAGGCGGTGAAGCCGGAGGCCGCGGCGGCCTGGCGGGCCAGCGCATCCGTGCCGGTGTACACCGCGTTCTGGCGCAGCTGGCGCCCGAGCATGTACTCCGCCGAGAGGTAATAGACGAACTTCGGGTTGGCCAGGTAGTTCGTCCTAGCCGTCCGGGCCCGGCGGTCGGCGAGGCGGTCGCGGATGGTCACGGCCAGGGTCCAGTAGGCATCCTGCGCGCTCGCCGACTCGACCGTGGTGCCCCGCTCGTAACACAGGTTGTCAGCCAGATCACGCTGGAATTGCGCCAGGGAGGTACCCGTCCGCCGATCCTGCTCAGCTCCGCTGGACACCCGGTTAGCCGCCGGCGCCAGGCCGGAACAGGTTGCCGGCCGTGGCGTACTCGGCCAGCAGCGGTACCGGGGTGAACGCCGGGTCACCGGTGGCGGCGTGCATCGCCTCCAGGACGCTGACGACGTTGGCCGCTCCGGCCTCGTCGAGCATCTGGAACGGCCCGCGGGGATAGCCGCAGCCGAGCATCATCGCGGTGTCGATGTCGGCGGGGCTGGCGTAACCATCCTGGAGCATGCGGACCGCGTCGTTGAACTGCGCGTAGGCGAGGGCCTCCACGAGGAAGCCCGGCCGGTCCCGGGAGATGACCGCGTTCAGCCCGATCCTGGCCGCGAGCGCGGCCGCCTTGGCCGCCGTGCCCGCCGCGGTCACGTCGGGCAGCACCAGCTCAGCCAGTCCTGACGTGGCGTTACCCGCGGCGAGGCGGACACCGACCACATCGGCCGGGTGGCCTGCGGCCAGGGCCGCGTCCAGGACCCGGTGTCTCGGGTCGGCCGCCACGATGACCAGGCCCGTCTCGTCGGTTGGCTGCGCCGCGACGCCAATGCCGGCCGCCGTGATCTGGCTGGCCAGTTCGTCCAGCCGGCCGTCTCGACCCGCCGGGTCCCTGATCAGCGCGACCTCGGCGGGAACGGGGGCCAGCTCGTGGTCGGCAGCGGGGCTTTGCCGCTGGTAGTCATAGAAGCCCCGTCCGCTCTTGCGGCCGAACAGCCGCGCGTCGCACAGCCGGCGCAGCAGGGGGGCGTGCACGTAACGGGTACCGCCGAACTCATCCTGGAGCGTCTCGAGGACCGCCAGGCACGTGTCCAGGCCGATCAGGTCCAGCAGGGTCAGCGGACCCATGGGCAGGCTGAGCCCCGCGGTGGCCGCCGTGTCGATGTCCTCCCGCGTGGCCTGTGCCGTTTCCAGCAGGTGTACCGCGTGGTTGAGGTAGGGCACCAGCAGCGCGTTCACGATGAACCCGGCTCGGTCGCTCACGCTCACCGGAGTTTTGCCCAGGTCACGGGATAGCAGGGCCAATGTCTCGGCGATCTGCGGCGGCGTCAGCACCGTGGAGACTACCTCGACCAGCTTCATGACCGGCGCGGGGTTGAAGAAGTGCAGCCCCGCGACCCGGGCCGGATACCGCGTGCCGCCCGCGATCTGCGTGACCGACAGGGAGGAGGTGTTGGTGGCCAGGATCGCATCGGCCCGGCAGGCCTCGTCCAGCTGGGCGAACAGGGCGTTCTTGAGTTCGATGCGTTCTGGAATGGCCTCTATCACCAGGTCGGCGCTCGCTACCCCGGTCGCGACATCGGCGGTGGGCCGGATTCGGGCGAGTACCTCGTCCCGGGCCGCATCGGTGAGCTTCCCCCGGCTGACCGCCCGGTCCAGGGAGGCGCGCAGCCGGGCCATGCCCTGATCCAGGAAACCCTGGTTGATCTCGATCGCGTCGACGCTGCGGCCGCTGCGGGCGAGCAGCTCGGCGATGCCCGAGCCCATCAGGCCGAGCCCGATCACCGCCACCTCGCGGATGTCGCCCGGCTGGGTCACGCTGCTGGTCATGGTTGAGCCTTTCTTGCCGTCGCGGCATGCGCTGGAGGCACGCGCTTATCTACATGGTCTCTACGTGGTCGCGAGGACGTCCCGGTAGCGGGGGGCCCACATCGCCGCGGCCACGGCCGCCTCAGGGTCCTGCCCGTCCGGCAGCCGCCCCACCCCGCTGGCGCACGCCTCGCGGGTCACGGCGACCGCGATGGCCTGGCATATCCCGCGCAGGTCGGCGATCGGCGGGTAGAGGGCTCCCTGGCCCAGCCGCTCCGGCGTGACCAGGCCCGCCAGGGTGGTGGCCGCGACCAGGAACATCCGGTCGGTGATCTCCCGGGCCCGGGAGACGATCGCGGCCAGGCCGACGCCGGGGAAGATGAAGACGTTGTTGGCCTGCCCGATCATGTGCTCGGCGCCGTCGACCCGGACCGGGCCGAACGGGCTGCCGGTGGCGACGAGCGCCCGTCCCCCGGTCCAGGCCAGCACGTCGGCCGGGGTCGCGTCCGAGTTGACGGTCGGGTTGGACAGCGGGAACACGACCGGCACCGGGGTCCGCGCGGCCATCTCCCGGACGGCGGCCTCGGTGAAGGCGCCCGCGATCCCGCTCGTCCCGATCAGGATGGTCGGGGCCACCTGCCGGACCACGGTCTCCAGGTCATACCGGGCGGCCGGGGCGAAGCCGAGCCCCGCGAGCTCCCGGCCGGGCAGCGCGAACGGGCGCTTGTCGTCGTCCAGGTGGTCGCGCCCCTCGAAGACCAGGCCGCGGGAATCGAGCAGCACCACGGCCCGGCGGATCTCCTCATCGGCCGCGCCCTCGGCCCGCATGATGGCCTCGATCAGCCGGGCGATCCCGGTGCCGGCGGCGCCCGCCCCGACGAACACCACCCGCTGCCGGGCCATCGGCTCGCCGCGGCGGCGCAGGGCGGCGAGGATCCCGGCCACGACCACCGCGGCCGTGCCCTGGATGTCGTCGTTGAAGCACGCGACGCGGTGCCGGTAGCGGTCCAGCAGCCGGATCGCGTTGTGCTGCTTGAAGTCCTCCCACTGCAGCACGACGTCCGGGTAGACGCCGAAGACCGCCGTGACGAACGCCTCGATGAAGTCGTCGTAGGCCGGCCCGCGCAGCCGGGGCCCGGGATAACCGAGGTACAGCGGGTCACTGAGCAGGTCCGGGTTGTCGGTACCGCAGTCCAGCGACACCGGAAGGGTCAGGCCCGGGTTGACGCCGGCCCCGGCGGAATACAGCGCGAGCTTGCCGACCGGGATGCCCATGCCGCCCGCCCCCTGATCGCCCAGGCCGAGGATCCGCTCGTTGTCGGTGGCGACGATCAGCCGGATGTCGTCCTGGCCGGTGTTGCGCAGCAGTTCGGGGATGCGCCCGGCGTCGTCGGGCGTGATCCACAGGCCCCGGGGACGGCGCAGGATGTGGCTGAACCGGCGGCACGCCTCGCCGACCGTGGGCGTGTACACGATCGGGGCCAGTTCCTCGATGTGTTCCACGAGCAGCCGGTAGAACAGCGTCTCGTTGCGGTCGTGCAGCGCGGCCAGCCCGATGTGCTTCTCCAGGTCGGTGGCCTTGGACCGCAGATGCTCGAGTTCCAGCGCGACCTGTTGCTCGATCGTGGCGGTCCGCCAGGGCAGCAGGCCGCGCAGGCCGAGGGCGCTACGCTCCGGCCCGGTGAAGGCTGAGTCCTTGTTGAGCAGCGGCTGCCGGAGAAGATCCGGGCCGGCGGCCGACGTCGATGTTGCGGGCATGGGTGCTGATGTGGCGGCCATGGGTCCAGTTGACCCCCGGCCGGGCGCCGTGCGCCACGGCCGAAAGTCCCGCGGACGGCCCCTGAATGTCCGCGGCTTGCGCTGGCGGCGAACGCGCTCGTCCGGGCCGGGGTGCCGCGCATACGGTGAGGTGAGTGAGGGGGCCGGGCCGTAAGGGAGGATGGCGACGGTGGATCCGACCGTGATCTGCCCGGGCGGGCGGGACCGGCGCGCCCGGCCGCTGTTGCGGATCATGCTCGGCCACGTGCTCCGCCGCACCCGGCGCGAGCAGGGCCGGACCCTGGCCGACGTGGCCCGCGCCGCGCGGGTCTCGATGCCGTACCTGTCCGAGGTGGAGCGCGGGCGCAAGGAGGCCTCGTCCGAGGTCCTGGCCGCCATCTGCGAGGCGCTGCGGATCGACCTGTCCGACCTGCTGGCGCAGGCGGGCCGGGACCTGGCCGCCTCGCGCGACCGCCGGGCCCGCGCGCTCGCCGGTGACGGCGACCCCGCCGGGATCGCCCGCGTGATCCGCCTGGACTCCGCCGGCGGCCCCGCGGCCGCGCCGCCCCGGCCCGGGCCGGCTGACGGCCGGTGCCTGCTGGCCGCGTGATCAGCTGGCGCTGGCCAGCTCGGCCGGGGCCGGTTCCCGGCGGCTGGTGATCACCTGGTCCGCGAGGCCGTAGGCCACGGCCTCGCCGGCATTCAGGGTCAGGTTCCTGTCGGTGTCTTTCCTGATCTTGGCAGCGGGGTGGCCGGTGTGCCTGCTGAGGATCCCGTCCATCTCGGCCCGGACCCGGGCCACCTCCTTGGCCTGGATGGCCAGGTCGGGCAGGGTCCCCCGGGCCTGGCTCGAGGGCTGGTGCAGCAGCACCTTCGCGTGCCGCAGGACCGACCGCCGGCCGGGCGCCCCGGCCGCGAGCAGCACGGCCGCCGCCGACGAGGCCTGCCCGACGCAGAACGTGGCCACGTCGGGCTGGACGAACTGCATCGTGTCGTAGATCGCGGTCAGCGCGCTGTAGGTGCCGCCCGGCGAGTTGATGTACAGCATGATCTCCAGGTCGGGGCTGGCCGACTCGAGGTGCAGGAGCTGGGCCATCACCACGTTGGCGACCCCGTCGTCGATCTCGGTGCCGAGGAAGATGATCCGTTCCGACAGCAGCCGGGAGTAGATGTCGTAGGCCCGCTCGCCGCCCGCCGTCTTCTCCACCACGGTGGGGATCGTGTACTGGCTCATGATCACAGCCCCGCCATCCTGGCCGCGACGGGGCGCACGTCGTCCAGCCGCTCCACGATGTGATCGATGATCCCGTAGTCGCGGGCCTCCTCGGCGCTGAACCAGCGGTCCCGCAGGCTGTCCTCGGCGACCTTCTCCTCCGGCTGCCCGGTGTGCTTCGCGATCAGCCTGGTCATCGTGGCGCCGGTGCGTTCCAGCTGCTCGGCGTAGATCTCTACGTCGGCCGCGGTGCCGCCGAACCCGGCCGAGCCTTGGTGCATCAGCACCTGGGCGTGCGGCAGGCTGAACCGCTTGCCCGCGGTGCCGGCGCACAGCAGGAACTGGCCCATGCTCCCGGCCAGGCCCACGGCCAGCGTCCGGACGTCGCCCGGGATCAGCTGCATGGTGTCGTAGATCGCCAGCCCGGCGGTGACCGAGCCGCCTGGCGAGTTGATGTACAGGCTGATGTCGCCGCGCGGGTCCTCGGCCGACAGCAGCAGCAGCTGGGCGCAGAGCCGGTTGGCGATGGTGTCGTCGACCTCGGCGCCGAGCACGATGATGCGCTGGTAGAGGAGCCGGGTGGCCAGCTGCTCATCGAGCGTCCCGGAGGCCGGCGCGGTTTCGGCCACGGCCGTCAGCATGATGTCCCCGCCTTCCCGGCCGGGCGGGCGCCCGGCTCCGGTGTCCACGATCGCCGACCGCCGGGGCGGCGGCCAAGGCAATCTGCCGACAGCAGAGGACCCGCCGGCCTCCCGGGCGGCCAGGCCGGGGCGAGACGGAGCGTGCCGGATAGCCGGGACGGATGGCCGGTCAGTAGGGCGCGGAGGCGAGCAGGAGCTTGAGCGGCTGGGAGCCCAGCTTGGTAAAGCCGGACTGCTCCCCCGCGTACGAGAAGCCGAAGGACGGCCCGGCCGCCGACCCGACCTTGGTCCCGGCCGGGACCGTAACCGGCACCGGGGTGCCCGGCGGCCCGGAGATCGTGACCGTGTCGCCGTCCACCCACGCGGTGACCGTGCCCGCCTGCAGCGCCTGCGCCCACAGCTGCTGGTTGCGCAGCACGACCCCGTCCTCATCGGTCGGGAGGTTGTCGATCGGGGCGCTGGGCCCGTACACGGCCCGGTAGGCGGACAGTATGTCGTCCATGATCGGGTAGGCGATGCGGTCGCCGGTCAGGTTGGACTGGTGCATGAAGAACGGCCGCGCATCGTTGTTGATCAGCGCGTTGAACACGATCTGGACCTGGCCCGGGACGATGAAGGAGGTGAAGCCGGTCTTCAGGTTCAGCGGCTTGAGGCAGGCCGTGACCTTGCTGCCCTGGCAGATGCCGCTGCCGCCGTCGGCCTTGGCGTCGTTGAACCAATTGAACTCGCTGACCTCCTCGGCCACGGTCTCGGCGTCCTCGCCGATGTCGATCGGGTGCCTGGGCACGCCGAGCGCGGCGCCGACCGGGCGCATGGCGGGCTCGCGCGAGGCGTCCAGGGCGATCCAGTGGAGGTGATCCTGGTTCACCGCCTGGATCAGGTAAGGGTTGTCCACCGGCTGCTGGGGCAGCAGCTTCAGGCCCGAGTACTCGCCGGTGGCCACGGTCTGCGCCTCGGCGGGGATGCCGTTCTTCCTGGCCCAGGCGAAGTTCTTGAGAATCTGGCTGTTGATCAGGTCCAGGTTGGCCGCCCACTGAATCTGGCCGCCGGAGGTGGCGCACTTCCACGTCCCGTTGGCCCTGTAGTCCTGCACGCAGCCGAGGTAGGCGTGCGTCCAGGTGTGGTTGACCCAGTAGAAGTCCTTGGCCACCGGGCGGGTGGCCACCAGCAGCTTGTCGACCCCGTGCACCGCGAACCGGGACGACGCCCCGCCGTTGAACAGGAACTCGATCGTGAAGTGGTGCTGTTGCTCCCATGCGGCTGCGTAGGTCACGTCGGCGGGCTGCATCCGGATGCCGGGGGTGATCCGAACGCTCTTCGGGCAGTTGATCGTCGGCGTGCAGTGCCCGGCCATGCTCCATTGCGCGTCGGCGAGGAACATGTCGTCGAACGCGATGTCGAGGTAGTTGCGCCAGTCACCCAGGTTCACGCCGCGGGTCAGCCAGGTGACGATGCCGGGCCCGAGGTAGTGGAACTGCGCCTGGAAGTAGGCGTAGCCGAAGCCGATGCCGAGTTGCTGGCGCCCGTTGTGGTCGTACTGCCAGATCAGCGTGGCCCGGGCGGACGAGTGCGGGATCGCCGCGGTCAGCAGCGGCGTGGCGCCGCCGCCCGGCTGCGGCTGGGCCAGGTACCCGAACAGCGGGGGCCCGGCCGGGCCCCCGCTGAACGGAAAGGAATGGCTGAGGTAGCCGAACCCGGCGCCGGCGCCCGCCCGGGTCACGAACGTCGAGCCGGACAGCAGCCCGCTGTACGCCGGCGGCGAGACCATGCCCGTGTCCGGCCCCGGCGGCGAGTAGGCGTCCACCTGGCGCACGTCGAACCGGCGCTCGTACCAGGCCAGGCTGGCCCGCTCGGCGGCGGACAGGCCGGCCGGGGCGGCGCTCGGCAGCACGACGCCGTCGAAGTTGCCGCCCAAGGTCGCGTCGGGCAGGGTGCGGGCCAGGAACGCCCGGGTGATGACGGGCCGGGTGGCGTCGTGGAGGTTGATGACGGTGGCCGGCAGGCCCTCGGTGGCCAGTTGCCGGCGGACGGCCTCGACCGCCGGCGTGCCGTCGGTCACGACGAGCACGTCCAGATCCACGCCGCCGTGCGGGCCGACCGGCGGCGCGGTGGCCTGGATGGTGGCCGGCGCGGCCACGCGGTGGGGCTTGGGCTTGGCCGCTTGCGCCTGGGAGCAGGCGGCGGCGAGCAGTGCCACCGCGGTCACAGCAGCCGCGAGCCCGGCCACGGCGGACCGCCGTCGCGCCGCACCTCCAACAATGGCCCGTGCTTTATGCCGGATAGTCCCACCCCATCGCAGCCGCCCGGCAATACATCTTTGTCAGATGCTCACCATCCCGCTGCTTTCTATCCCGCAGTGCCGAATTGCGCAACTTGAGCGCTCAGCCGCGTTGCTTCCCGCCGGGTCGCCCCCGCGCCGTTCCCGGGTCAGATCGCCGAGCCGGACGGGCTCGGCGTCCGCGCGCCCGAGTCCAGCCGGGCGATCGCGTGGTCGACCAGCGTCACCAGGGCGTCCCGGCACGATCCTCTTCGCGCGCGTCGCACAGCACGATCGGCACCTGGGGATCGAGGTCGAGAGCCCGCCGGACCTCGCTGACCTCGTGCCGCCGCGTTCCGGCGAAGCAGTTGAGCGCGACCACGAATGGCGTGTCGCGGTGCTCGAAGTAGTCAATCGCCGGGAAGCAGTCGGCGAGCCGCCGGACGTCGGCCAGCACGACCGCGCCGAGGGTCCCGTGCGCCAGGTCGTCCCACATGAACCAGAAGCGCTCCTGCCCGGGCATGCCGAACAGGTAGATCACCAGCCCGCCGCTGATGGTGATCCGGCCGAAGTCCATGGCGACGGTGGTGGTCCGCTTGCCTTCGACGCCCGCGACCAGGTCGACGCTCGCTCCCGGGCCGCTCAGCTCCTCTTCGGTCCGCAGCGGCTGGATCTCGGTGAGCGCGCCCACGAGCGTCGTCTTGCCCACCCCGAAGCCGCCCGCGACTAAGATCTTGACCGCTATCGGCGCCGGCACGTCAAAGTCGTCGTAGGCCATCGGCCACCTCCCTGAGAAGCCGGATGTCGGTGAGCCGCTCCGGATCCGGCCGGTGAATCGTGACGAGGGCCCGGTCGCGAAGGTCGGCGATCAGGATCCGGATCACGCCGAGCGGCAGGTCGAGCGCGGAGGCCAGGTCCGCCACGGATGTGGGCAGCCTGCACCGCCGCAGGACCGCCAGGTGCTCCGGCTCGAGGTCGGCCGGATCGGGGGCGCTGGCCCGTAACGCGCAGATCATCGAGATGACGTCGAGGGTCTCCCCGGTCGCCTTCGTCCGGCCGCGGACGAGCGCGTACGGGCGCACCACGGGGCCGGGCCCCGGGCCGGGCCGGCGGTCGTCTGCTCCAGACACGGCCCGGATCACATCGCTTCGCCGGCTCCGGCCGGAGGACGGCCGTTGACCGCCATGTGCCGCCCCACCTGCTTCACGATCAGGGCCATCTCGTAGGCGACGAGGCCCACGTCGGCCTCGGCGCCGGCCAGGACCGCGAGGCAGCTTCCCTCGCCGGCGGCGATCACGAACAGAAAGCCCCGGTCCATCTCGATAACGGTCTGGTGGACCTGGCCGCCGCCGAAGTGCTGCGCGCCGCCGTTGGCCAGGCTCTGCAGCCCGGCCGCCAGGGCCGACAGGTGCTCGGCATCGGCCCGGGACAGGCCGGTCGAGGAGCCGAGGACGAAGCCGTCCCGGGAAAGGATGGCTGCCTTCTCGACCTGCGCGGTGCGCCGGACCAGGTCGTCGAGGAGCCAGTCGAGGTGACTGTCCGTCCTCGTGGACCGCTGCGGCGGCTGCCTGGTGAAGTTCCTGGTTGTCATTGACCCTCTCCATGCTGGGGCAGGTCGGTGCCGTGGTGCTGGCCGGCGTCGGGCGTGCCGACGCCGCGCTGCCAGCCGCGGCGGAAGGCCGACATCACGCTGCGTGCCTTCTCTGGCGAGCGGCCGCCGGCCGTGGTGCCGCCGGGCGCGCCCCCGGAGGGAGCGCCGCCCGGCGGAGCCGAGGCGGGCCGGTTCCGCAGTTGCGGCGCTAGGCTGGCCTGCCGGATCCGCCGGGGCAGGCCGTTCTCGGTCAGCCCGGCCGGGCCGTTGCCGACCAGCCCGGGCGCGCTGTCGTCGGTCCACTCGGGATCGAGGGGGCTGATCCCGGACGGGGCCGGCGGCGGAGCGGATGGCGCGGGCGGGGCGGATGGCGCGGGCGGGGCGGATGGCGCGGGCGGGGCCGCAGCCGGCGGGGCCGATGGCGGAGCCACGGCCGATGGCGGGGCCGGGACGGGTGGCGGGGCCGCAGCCGCAGGCGGGGCGGATGGCGGGGCCGCGGCCGATGGCGGGGGCGATGGCGGGGCCGGCGGCGGGGCCACGCGGCGCCGGGGGGCCGGGGCCGGCGGCGGGGCCGGGACCGGCGGCGCGGCGATCGGCTGGGCGGCGACCACCGGCCGGACCGTCGCGGTCACGCGGCCGTTGGGTCCCCGGCTCGCGGGCTGGCCCGGGTCGCCGTCGCGGCCGGCGAACGGCCCGTAGGCGTCACGGCCCTCGCGGTCACCGGCGCCGGTGACCGCGGCGCTGCCGCCGGTCTCGCCGCTGGCGCCGGCCCCGTTGCTGGCGGCGCCGTTGCCGCTGGCGCCGCTGCTGCTGGCGCCGCTGCTGCTGGGGCCGCTGCCCAGGGCGTTGGCCGGGACCACCAGGTCCCGGGGGACCAGCACGATGGCGGTGGCGCCGCCGTAGGCCGAGGGCCGGAGCGTCACCCGGATGCCGTGCCGCCGCGCCAGCTGGGCCGCGACGAACAAGCCGAAGCGGTCCGAGCCGGACAGGTCGAACAGCGGCGGGCTGGCCAGGCTGGTGTTGGCCGCGCTGATCTCGTCGTCGCTCATGCCCAGGCCCCGGTCCTCGATCTCGACCGCGAAGCCGTTCGCCACCAGGTCCCCGAGCACCCGGACCTCGGTGTTGGGCGGGGAGAAGATCGTGGCGTTCTCCACCAGCTCGGCGAGCATGTGGATCACGTCGGCGACCGCCGGGCCGGGCAGCGAGGCCGACGCCTGGCAGATGACCCTGACCCGCTGATAGTCCTCGACCTCGGCCGCGGCCGCGCGCAGCACGTCCACGAACGGCACCGGGTTGCGGAACGAGCGCTTCGGCGCGTCGCCGGCCAGCACGATCAGGCTCTCGGCGTGCCGGCGCATGCGCGTGGTGAGGTGATCGATGCGGTACAGGCTCTCCAGGTGCTCCGGCTCGTCCGCCTGCCGCTCCAGGGTGTCGAGCAGCGTCATCTGGCGTTCCAGGAGCGCCTGGCTCCGCCGGGCCAGGTTGCGGAAGACGTCGTTGATGCCGCGGCGCACTCTCGCCTCGTCCACGGCCGCCTCGACCGCGGTGCGCTGCGCCGTGTTGAAGGCCGCCTTGACCTGGCCGATCTCATCCGGGCCGGGCTGGGCGAACGGCACCTGCTCGGCGACGTCCACATCCTGGCCCGCGCGCAGGCGCTGCACCACGTCGGGGAGCCGGACCTCGGCCATCTCCAGCGCCGAGTCCCGCAGGCCGCGCAGCCGCCGGGCCAGGTTGACCGCGATCAGCAGGGACAGGGCCAGGGACACGATGACGGCCGCCAGGCTGAGGCCGCCGACCAGGTACACGTTCCTGAGCTTGGCGCTGGCCTGCGCGCGGGCCCCGGCGGCCAGGCCGGCCTCGGCCTGCCCCACCGCCCGCTGGGTCTGCGCGCTGATCGTGGCGACGGTGCTGTCCCAGGTGGCCGGGCGGACCGGCGGCGCGTGGTCCGTCACGTCGCTCGCGACCAGCTTGTTCTCCATCGCGGTCAGGACGGCCGCGGCCTGCGGGCTGACGTCGTGGTTCAGGTCACTGCGGTCGGCCGGGTTGAGGTACGAGTAGCTCTGCGCGTACAGCAGCCGGTGCGCGCCGACCAGCCCCACGAAGGCCTGGTGGTCGGCGGCCGGGAACGCGCGAGCGGCGAAGTCACCGTTCAGCAGCGCGCTCTCCTGCTGCAGGTACTCGTTGGAGATCGCGAGCTCGATGACGGCGATCCCGGGCAGCACCTGCGCGGAGTTGCCGTCCTGGATGACCGCCTGCTCCAGGACCTGGTAGCTGGCCGCGATCATGCCGCTGTAGGCGGCGAAGGCCTGCGCGCCGCCGACCGAGTGGCCTGCGATCCTGGCCCGCAGCCCGGGCAGGCCGCGCAGGCTCGCGCGCAGCGCCGCGATGGCCTTCGTCCCGCCAGCCGAGGCGCTCTGCTGGACCGATGACGAGTCGGTCGCGGCCCTGACGGCGGCGACCGCACGGTTGGTCGCCTGCTGCTGGGCGGCCAGCGCGACCTGCGCGGCGGGCGTCGGCCGGGAGTCGTAGACGATCACCTGAGCGCGCTCGTGGGTGAGCGCCAGCTGCAGGTCCGCCACGGGCCGGCCGAGGTCGTTCAGCATGACCTTGGACCGGATCAGCGTGAGCGCGCTGCTGACCGAGGTGGTGACCGTATAGCTGAATAAGCCGATCAGGAACAGCAGCGGTACTAAGACCAGCAGCGCAACTCGCAGCAGAACGGACCGGCGTCTCAGGCTCATCGTTGCTGTCCCTCGCGGATCTGGCGGACGTAACGATTGGGAAGGCTAACAGGCAACTCCTCGTGTCGCAGCAATAACCGAGAGTTTCCGACAAATCCCAGCTAGCGCCCGGGCCTGCGCAGACGCGTGCCAAGGGCCGGGCCGACGCGACTCGGCCGCTATGCACCATCATCGACCGGATGTGATGACTCAATAACTGAGCGTCCGGATACGGGCGGTTCTGGGCCCGCCGGGCTGACCGGCCGGCATGCCGCTAAGGACGCACCGGCCAGGTGTGGACCGGCTGGTTGGCGTGCATGTGCTCGATATACCGCTGGGTCATCAGCCGCAGCGCCTCCGGGCGGTCCGCGCCGTCCTCGGCCAGCGCTGCGGTCGACGTCACCTGCCAGGCGGCGCCGGTCTGCCCGGTCAGGCAGCGCTGCTCAATGATGCCCAGCAGCCGGTCGGCGTGCTCGGCGCTGACGTTCCAGCGGCGCAGGCCCTCGCGAGCCAGCGGCAGCAGGCGCCGCAGCACGAGCTCGGCCACGGGCGCCTCGCCAAAGCCCGGCCAGTACAGGTGCGCGCCCAGGCCGAGGCGCGCGGCCTCGTGCAGGTTATCGGCCGCGGTCGCGAACGACATCTGCGTCCAGACCGGCCGCTCCGCCTCGGCCAGGGTCCGCACGAGCCCGTAGTAGAAGGCCGAGTTCGCGACGACGTCCGCGACCGACGGGCCGGCCGGCAGGACCCGGTTCTCCACCCGCAGGTGCGGCTGGCCGTCCACGACCGCGTAGACCGGCCGGTTCCACCGGTAGATCGTCCCGTTGTGCAGGCTCATCTCGGCCAGCTGCGGGCAGCCGCCGGACTGGAGCACCGCGAGCGGTTCCTCCTCCTCGCAGATCGGCAGCAGCGCGGGGAAGTACTTGATGTTCTCCTCGAACAGGTCGAACACCGAGGTGATCCAGCGCTCGCCGAACCACACCCGCGGCCGCACGCCCTGCTCCTTCAGCTCGTCCGGCCGGGTGTCGGTGGCCTGCTCGAACAGCGTGATCCTGGTCTCCTGCCAGAGCTGCCGGCCGAACAGGAACGGCGAATTGGCCGCCAGCGCCACCTGCACGCTGGCGATCGCCTGGGCCGCGTTCCAGTAGCTCGCGAACGCCTCGGGGCTGACCTGGAGGTGCAGCTGCACGCTGGTGCAGGCGGCCTCGGGAGTGATGCTGCCGGAGTGGGTCAGCAGCTGCTCGGCGCCGTCGATCGCGATGCGCATGTCCTCCCCGCGCGCCGCGAAGATCTGCTCGTTGAGCACCTGGTAGCGGGCGTTGGCCGACATGGTCCCCTCGTGCACGTCCTGCTGGCGCAGGGTGGGCAAGATGCCGATCATGACCAGGCGGCTGCCGGTGCCGCGGGCCTTGGCGTCTCCGGCGTTGAGGTCGGCGCGGATCTCCTGCTCCAGCTCGGCCAGGGCCCCGCCCTCCAGCTGCCGCGGCGGCACGTTGATCTCGAGATTGAACTGGCCCACCTCGGTCGCCCAGGCCGGGTCCGCGATCGCGTCCAGCACCTCCGCGTTGCGCATCGACGGCATCCCGCCCGCGTCGACCAGGTTGAGCTCGATCTCCTGGCCCACCCGGGCCGGGTGGGCCTCGAACATCTGCTCGCGCAGCATGATGGCGAACGCTTCCAGGGATCGCCACACCTTGTCGCGGTAGATCCGCCGGTCCTCGCCGCTGATCTTGATTGCCTGGATGTCCCGACCCATGAGGCCTCACTCCCACGACATGGGGAGACCATGCACCCCCCGGGTCAACACTGGCATGCCGAAGGGGCGTGCGCCAGCATGCGGGCGACGGCCCCCAGCAGGCCCCGCCGCCGGCCCAGGCCCGCCACCGGCCTCAGCCGGCCCGCCGCAGGCCCAGCCGGCCCCGGCCGGCCCGCCGCAGGCCTCAGCCGGCCTGCAGCCGCGCGCTCTCCTCCCGGGCCCACAGGCCGGTCAGCCCGCGCAGGTGCGCGATGAACTGGTCGTGCTCGCGGGCGGGGTAGACCGACCGGACGGTGTCGGTCAGCAGCCGGTCGAACGCCGGGCCCTCGACCCAGTCCAGCACGATCTCGTCGATGTGCGGGAGGCTGGTCGCGCAGAAGTCCTGGTAGCGCTCGGTGTCGAAGTAGTCGTCGGCCAGGGCCCGGTAGGCGTCCAGCTTCCCGGCGTAAGACAGGCCGGGGTCGTCGGCGATCGCGAAGTACGGGTCCGTGGCCACGTCCAGCCGCGCCCGCCTGCCCGTGACCAGCACGAACACGCACCACTTGACCAGGGCCCGGACCGCCCAGGGAAAGTAGTAATGCAGGCTGGTCAGCGACAGGTCCGGGCAGGCGTTGGCGTAGTCGATCGGGAAGACGTCGCCGTCCTTCACCAGCGTCTCGCACGAGTTGAGCTCCCACCGGAAGAACGCGTTGACCAGCCGCCCGATCGTCACCACCTGCGCGCCGGCCTGCTCGGTCAGGAAGTCGTGGTCGACGCCGTAGCGCAGGTGCATGGGCTGCTCCGGCTGGAAGCGCATGACCATGGTCTCGGCCCCGACCGACAGCGAGCGCGCGAACGCGTCGTAGCCGTCGATGGCCTGCTGCAGGTGCATGAGCATCTCGCCGCTCTGGTCGTAGGCGGCGTGCAACTGCGCCGGGTTGGCGATCCGGGACACGCCGCGCCAGGCACCGCCGTCATAGGGCTTCATGTACAGCGGGTAGCCGAGCCGCCGGGCGATGGCGTCGAGGTCGAACGGCCGGTTGTACCGGCCGGCGGTGTAGGCGTAGCGGGCGTTGTCGACCGGGTTCTTGTACGGCACGAGCACGGTGTCCGGCACGTGCAGGCCCAGCCGGATCATCGCGCAGTAGGCGGCGTGCTTCTCCATGGACTGGAACGTGAACGGGCTGTTCAGCAGGTACACGCCGTCCATCAGCGCGACCTTCTTCAGCCACTCCCGGGGGTGGTAGTACCAGTACGCGAGCCGGTCGATGACCAGGTCGTAGCGGGGCCGGTCCCGCAGGTCGAACGGCTCGATCGTGATCCGCTCGCCGTCGAAGGCGTGCCGGGCGCCGCCCGCCCCCGTCACCGGGCCCAGCCGGCGCAGGATCTCCTCGAACGCCCGCGGCCAGTCCTCCTCGGTCCCGAGCAGCAGCCCGATCAGGTGCCTGGTCGTTGTCAATGCGCCTCCCAAGTCAGCAGAACCGCGGCATGTGGTGCGCCACCTGGGCGCGCCAGGACGGCCAGTCGTGCGGCACGTCGTGGCCCCACAGGTCAAGCTCGTGCCGGATGCCCTTGGCGGTCAGCAGCCCGGCGAACTGCCGGGTGCTCGCCAGCGACCCGGTGGTGTCCTCCCACTGGCCCTGACCGCACACGAGCAGCAGGCTGACCCGGCCGCGCAGCCAGTCCAGGTGCTCGCCCGCCAGGTGCTGGACGTAGTCGACCGGGTTGTTGAAGTACGCCTCGGTGCCCCGCTCACCCCAGCCGTGCCAGGACGCGGGGTCGTAGTTGCCGGAGAAGCACAGCGCGAGCGGGAAAAGGTCGGCCCGCTTGAGCGCGAAGTTGGCCGCGTGAAAGGCGCCCAGGCTGCACCCGAGGGTGGCGATCTCCTGCGGGCCGCCGCAGTCACGGTAGATCCACGGCACGACCTGGCCCTGGATCCAGGACTCGTAGCGGCCGTGCTGGCGGGCCCGTTCCTCGAGCGTGATGTCCCGGTTGGACCAGGACGCCGCGTCGTAGCTGTCGACGCAGTAGACCTTCAGCCGTCCGGCGTCGACCAGGCCGGACACCGCCCCCAGCATGCCGTTGTTCTCGAAGTCGAAGGCCCGGCCCTGCTCGGTCGGGAACACGAGCACCGCGCGTCCCCAGTGGCCGTAGCGGATCACGGTGCCCGCCGCGCCGAGGGCGTCCGACCATAGCTCGGTGACCTCCCGGCTCATGCGCGCATCTGCCGCAGCAGCCCGGTGAGATACGGGTCGAACGCGTCCCGCCAGGCGGTGTAGTTGTGGGCGTCGGGCACCTCGTGCAGCGCGGCCGGGTAGCCCAGGCCCCGCAGCGTCGCGGCCATGGCGCGGTTGTTGGGGAGGTTCTCCTCGACCGTGCCGCAGGTGAGCACGGCCGGCACCGCGCGGCCGGGCCACCCGCCCGCGTGCACGCCGGCCACGAACGCGGTGATGCGCGGGTAGTAGGGGAACCGCCGCTCCTGGGCGTCCAGGCGCGGCGTGAAAAAACTGCCGGACTGCAGGAACAGCGCGTCGAACGCGCCGGGGTAGCGGCAGTGGGCGTGCAGCATGGCCAGGGCACCCAGGCTGGTGCCCAGGCCGACGCGCGCGCTGGCGGGCCGCCGGGCCGCCAGCGCCGGGATGACGGTGAGCGTCAGCGCGCGGGCGTACCGCGCGCTGGCGGAGTACCAGCGGTTCCGCGGGCCGGGGCTCAGCAGCGCGGCCCGCAGCCGCGGCAGCCAGCCGCCGGCGACGCCCGCCGCCAGGTACCGGGTGAGGCTGGCCAGCGCGTCGTACTCCGGCCCGTCGTGCACCAGCAGCAGCGGAAGGCGCTCGCGGTCACCCACTCCCTCGGGGGACCAGGCACGCACCGACACCACCCCGTCGAGGGCCCGGGCCGGCAGGTCCAGCTCCTCACAACGGCCCGGGCTCGCGGGCGAGCCGAGCCAGGCGGGCGGCGCGTAGCAGGGGAACTCGAGCACGCTCTTGCGCCCGAACGCGCCGTCGACCTGCCGCGGGTTGCCCGGGTCGGTCACGACCTCATCCCGGCCGTCGTCGTGGCGCAACTCCAGCAGGTACTCCAGCCGGCCCACCGGCGGCGGGTCGAAGGCCAGCTCCCAGCCGTCGCCGCGGCGGCGGAAGTCGGGCCCCCCGTCGATGCGCACGTCCGGCCGCAGCCGCACGCCCGCCAGCCGGCCCGCCGGGTCCGGTACCCGCAGCGTCGCGGTCCGTGCTCCTGGCCGGGGCGCCACCCCGGATGCGCCGATCACCTGCTCATGGTGCCCATTCCGGGCGGCTATGACAATGGACGTGCCTGGTGGGGCCGTCTGGGCGTGCTTATCCGGGGCGGGCCTCCTGCTCCCGCGAGCACCACCAGGTGGACCGGCCGCCGACCGTCCCGTGCCGCATCTCCGCCCCGCAGCGCGGGCAGGTGCCGCCCGGGCGGCGGGCCGCGATCATGTCGCCGGTGTGCACGCCGCCCTTGGCTATCGCCGAGCGCAGCGCCGCCCGCAGGCTCCGGTAGAGCCGGTCGGCATCCGCAGCCTGCAGGGTATTCACCCGCGCCGAGGGCGCCAGCCGGGCCCGCCAGAGCGCCTCGTCGGCGAGCAGGTTGCCGACCCCGGCGATCTGCGACTGGTCCAGCAGGCGGGCCTTGACCGCGATGGTCCCCTTCAAGATCAGGGCCCGGAACTGCGCCGCGGTGACCTGCTCGGCGTCGGGGCCGAGGTGGCCGACGTCGGGGTCCAGCCGGACCCGCCCCAGCCGGCGCTGGTCGAACAGCACCAGCCGGCCGCCGTCGGCGAACTCGATCGTGAAGCGGTCCCAGCGGGGCTGGTGCGGCCGCGCGGCGCGGCGGCGCGGGCCGCCGCCCTCGGCCGCCTGGCCATCCGCGGACACCACGATGATGCGGCCGCCCATGCCCAGGTGGATGCCCAGCTCGGGGCCGGGCGCGGCCGACCCGTCCAGCCCGGAGGTCTCGCACCACATGGTCTTGCCCCGCCGGCAGGCCGCGGTGAGCACCCGGCCGGCCAGCGCGGCCCGCAGCTGCCCGGGCGAGTGCGGCCTGGCACACGAACGTGTCGGTGTCGTCAACGTCCGCGATGCGCCGGCCCAGCGCCTGGTCGGCGATCAGGCGGCGGGCGGTCTCGACCTCGGGCAGTTCCGGCATCAGCCGGCGGCGCGGCCCGCCACGTGCTGCGGCGTGATCCGGACCACGACCCGCACCACCTCCGGCGGCAGGTCCATGAACGCTTGGCCGGCGCCGGGCCCCTCGTAGTCCTCGGCCAGCCGGACGGCGAACGCGCGGCCCGGGTCCTCGGTCACCGCGGCCAGGCCGCGGATCTCGGCGTACAGCTCGGGATCGCCGGGGTCGTAGACGCTCAGGCTCACCCGGGGGTCGCGGCGCATGTTGCGTTCCTTGCGCCGGCCCGCGGCGGTGGAGATGAGCAGGTCGTCGCCGTCCCGGCCGACCCAGACCACCGACGTCTGCGGGCTGCCGTCCGCGTTGATCGTGGCGAGCACCGCGGGGTTGGGCTCGTCCAGGAGCCGGCGTACCGCATCGTTCAGGGAGACAGGCATGATCGAGACCCTACCGGGCCGGCCGGACCTCCCGGCCGGCCACCGGATCGAGACCCTACCGGGCCGGCCGGACTGGCACCGGGAACACGCTCGACCCGCCGGCCAGCCCCCACATCGAGGCGATGTTGACGATCTTCCCGTGCCCCTGCCCGACCATCACGCGCAGCGCCTCGCGGGCGCAGTAGAACACGCCGTTCAGGTCCACGTCGATCACCTTGTGCCAGCCGTCCAGGTCGAACTCGTGCGATCCGGGCCAGCGAGCCCGGCACCGACCGAATCATGCCATGTCACCGCGCGCCAGGTATCGGCCTCTCGCCCGGCGCGACCGGGTGGCCGTGAACCGGGCGGGTTCGGGGCTCGTCCCAGCTAAGGCGGCGAGGGCGGCAGCGCTTGCGGCACCGCAGGCTGACGCGCCGGCCGCCTCCGGCCCCGGCCGGGCGTGGATGATCGCGACGATGAGGAGCGGGTAGCACCAGGTGAGGTAGCTGTAGAACCAGTAGCCCAGGAGCAGCTGCGCGCCGATGAGGAGCGCGGCGGCGAGGGCGGCGTGCTCCCGCGCGTCCTGGACGGGAGGGCGCAGCACGGGTGAGAGCGCGAGCAGCACGAGCCCGGCGGCGAGTACCGGCCGGGCCACGGTCGCCAAGTGCGGCAGGTAGGTCCAGATGCTGAACTGCATGCCGCCGCCGCGCTGTATCAGCTGGTAGCCGAAGGTCGAGTCGAAGAACGCCGCGGGGCCGGAGGTGATGAGCGGCCAGGCGAGCATGGCGGCGAGCGAGGCGACGAGTGTCAGCGCGTAACGGGCGCGCCCCGGTCTGACGCCCAGAAATGGCAAGGCGAGCAGTGCCGGGAGGAATTTGGTCAGGGCGGCGGCGGCCATGAGCAGCCCGCGAGCGACCGGGCGCTCCGTCGCGATGACGATGGCCCACACGCAGAGGGCGGCGATCAGCGCATCGTTGGTTTCCGCCATCAAGGAGAGGTCGGGAAACGGGTAGAGCAGGTACGCGAACACGAACGCATGCGCGAGCGGCCGCCCGCCCAGGCGCCGCCCGAGGGTGTGCAGGCCGGCGAGCGTCAGCGCGTCGAAGCAGATCGCCGGCAGCAGCGTCGCGATCACCGCCGGCGCCGGCGGGAAGATGGCCACGAACGGGATGTAGGCGTAGTAGGCGAACGGGCCGTAGGAGTCCGGGCGGTAGATCCGAAACCCGCCGGGGCCCGGCCAGGACACGGCCCCGTACAGGTGCAGTCCGTGCAGGACGCGCCAGGCGCCGAGCGAGCTCGCCTGCCCGACATCCAGGATGTTGCCCGCGGCGACACTTCCGATCCGGACGAGCAGCAGTGCCGCTATGGCCAGGCCCAGCCACCGGGCGCTGATGGACGGGCGCAGTTCCGGCATCCGCCATATCCCGAGCGCCGCGCCGGCCATCCGGCACGACAGCCAGCCCAGACAGATGGCCGCCAGCCAGAGGCCGGCTCGGGAAAGATCATCGCTGAGCAGCATCGCCACGGGGAAGAAGCCAGCGAGCGCCAGCAGGTCCAGGTGCTCGACCCGCCACGGGCGCTGCCAGTCGAGCAGCCCGAGGACAAAGCACCCCGCCGACGGTACGGCGATGAACAGCGGATGCATCGTGAACGGGCCGCCGACGACCTCCGGCCGGAACCAGCCACCGCCCGGCGGCGCGAACCCGTCACCAACCGGCACGAGCGCGGCCAGCAGCCCTAGCCCGCCGATGAACGCGAACACCAGCAGAGCGAAGATCCACCGTTCGCCCGCTGTGGCCGCCGCGCGTCCGGGCTCCGCGCGCGGCAGGGTGCCGTCCTGAGTCATCCGCGGTGTCCTCCGGTTCAGGGACCGGGCCGGTACCGGAAACGCTACGGGCGCGCGGGCGTCGTGCCATCGGCCGGCGGGCTGACTTCCGGTCCACCTCAGGGTTGAGCCGGCCCGCCTGACGTCCGCCCGTACGCGCCGAGGCGGCCATGCGGAAGCGAGGGCCGCCGCCGGGCCCCGCTTCCGGTTCTGTCACCATCGCGGGATCGGCGGAACGCGGTCGCATGCGCCTGAGCGGGCAGCGGGCCATGTTAGGCAGGCCGACGTCGGGGTAGACCCCGAGCTTAGCCAGACGGGGGTCAGACGGGGGGTAAGCAGGCGGGGCAGCTGAGCGCTGCGACGAGGGAGCGGGCGTCGCCGGCGGCCGCGCCGGTGTGGAAGGCCGCGCCGAAAGGGCCTGGCAGGCCGTGGCGCAGGGAGCCAGCAGCGCACGGCAGCACCGCGCGCCGCTCGCGGTGGCGGCGACCGCGCCCTTGTCCGCTTCGTGATGGTCAACGGGGGGGAAGGCGATGATCAAGTTGTTGTACAAGCCGGTGAGCGTGCTCGTCAGCGTGCTGGGCGGGATGCTCGCCGCCGCTATCTTCAAAGAAGCCTGGAAGATCGTCGGGCGCGAAGACGATGCGCCCAAGGCCACCGACGCCGCCCGGGGCTGGCGGGAGATCCTGCTGGCCGCCATGCTGCGGGGCGCGATCTTCGCCGTGGTCAAGGCCGTCGTCGACCGGGGCGCCGCCGAGAGTACGCGCAAGCTCACCGGCGTCTGGCCTGGCGACGAAGGCCAGCCTGCCGGAAAACCGGCGTGACGATGGCCAAATCACGCGACGGTTCCCGCCGCAAGAAGGGAACCGAGACCCCCTAATGCGGGCGGAAGTAGTCGGCGATCTGGCGGGCGTAGTAGTGCTGCCAGGGCTGGCCGGGGCTCTCCGCGTTGTACTTCTTGTCCAGGCTGACGAGCAGGTAGATCAGCTCGCTGCGGACCGGCCTGACGCCCAGCAGGGCCGGCAGCTCGGAAAGCTCGATGAGCCACTGCGCATACCAGGACGCCCAGTCGTCGTCGGCTCCCTCCACGATCCGGAACACCCGGTGGTGGGTGTCGGCCGCCTCGGTGAGCAGGTCGCCGATCTGCCCGAGCGTGGATGCCATGTCCGTCCCCCATTCCCTCGAGAAAAAGCCCGCGCCGGGTACTAGGAAACCAGGCTCCCGCTGCCCGCCTCCCGGCTCGGACGGCACGTCACGTCATCCTCGCACGCGAGCCCGGGCCGGCGAGGACGGCCGGGGCCGGTGAGGCCGGGCCGGCGAGGACGGCCGGGGCCGGCTGATCGCGGTAGGTGGTCTCGATCAGGGCGAGCAGCCGGTCCACGTCCGCGACGTTCGACGCCAGGCCGACCGACGCGCGGATGGCGCCGCCGCCGGGGATGCCGGCCGCGGCCGCGAACTCGCCGGCCGTCCGGGCGCCGCTGTGCCGGGCCCGGGCGAGGTCTGGCCCGGTCAGGCCCAGCGCGGCCTCGGCGGCACCGGGATTGCAGAAGCATCCGGTGCGGATCGAGATCCCGGCGGCGGCGGTGGCCCGCTCCACCGCCCGTACGTCGAAGGCCGCGCCCCGCGGGTCGAGCAGGCTGAACGCCACCGTGCCGCCCCGCCGGCGCAGGCCGTCCGGACCGTGGATCCGGGCCATCGGCTGCCCGTTACCGTGCCGCAGCCCGCCCAGCCGGTCGAGCAGCCACCCGGTCAGGCACGTCACCCGCTCGTGGACCAGGGCGGTGTCGATGCGGCTGATCCAGGACAGGCCGAAGGCCACGTCGGGGATGGCCAGGAAGCTGGGCGTGCCGTCCTCGAACCCGGCCTCGCCGCCGGCCGGGGCATGCCAGCCGCCCTGCACGCTCACCGCCGCGATCGTCCCGCCCGCGAACCAGGGACGGCGCAGCAGGGCCAGGGCCTCGCGCCGCGCGATCAGGCAGCCGACGCCGGTCGGGTACCCGAACACCTTGTACCAGCTCACCGGGATGAAGTCGGGGCGCAGCGCGGACAGGTCCAGCCGGCTGCCCGGGACGTAGGCGGCCGCGTCGAGCAGCACGTCGTAGCCGCGCTCGTGGGCCAGGTCGATCCAGCTCAGCTGGTGGCGGACCCCGGTGAAGTTACTCTGCGCCGGGAACGCGAACAGGCCGCGCCGGGCGGGCCCGAGCGCGGGGCCGCAGCGCGGCCGCCACCGCATCGTCGTCCACCCGCAGATCCGGCGAGCCGAACGGGATGTACCTGACCGCCGCGCCCCGGGCCCGGGCGAACTCCCGGATGCCATGGACCGAGTTGTGGTTGTCGCTGGTCAGCACGAGCCGGCGGCCCCGGCCGAACGGGTATGCCTCGCCGACGAGGCGGCACGCGCCGCTGGCGTTCGGGGTGAAGATCACCGCGTACTCCTCCGGCGGCGCGTTGAAGTGCCGCCGGACGGCCTCGCGAGTCTGCTCGATCAGCTCGGTCGACGCGGCCGAGGCCGGGTTCTCCGAGTGCGGGTTCCCGAAGCAGCGCCCGCGCAGCCGGGCCGCATGCGCGCTGAGCTGCGCCTGCGCGGCCAGCCCCGCGCCGGTGTAGTCCAGGTACGCGTGGCCGGCGGCGTCCAGGTAGCCGTACTCGGCCGAGCGCAGCTCATCCAGGGCGCCGGTGGCGCCGTAGCCGGGGTACGCCGCGTCGAACGCGGGCGGGCCCGGGGCCACGCCGCCGGTGACCGGGCCGGGCGTGCCGGCCGGGCCGGGCTGCTTCGTGAGGGTCGCCAGCGCCATCGTCCCGTACCCCCCGCGGTCCGCGGGCCGGCGGCGGACCTGGCGCCCGCCCCGGTAGCCCCGCTGTCTTGACCGAACGTACAGTCAGGGGCTTGACCGGCGGTGAAGCACGGATTGAGTGGCTATTGCGCGCCGGCTAGCGCTGGTCGTCTCCGCCCAGCAGGTCGGTGCGCTGCTCGTCGGGTTCCGCGCCGCCCAGCACGTCCCCGCCCGGCTCCGCCCCGCCCAGCAGGTCGGTGCGCTGCTCGTCGGGTTCCGCGCCGCCCAGCACGTCCCCGCCCGGCTCCGCCCCGCCCAGCAGGTCGGTGCGCTGCTCGTCGGGCTCGGGGCCGCCCAGCACGCCGGGGTCGCGCCCCGGTACCGGTCGTTCCGTCATGTCAGCCTCCCGCGGGTATCGGCCGCACACATGGTCCCGCGTTGTGAGGCTAAGCCGCGCCGGGGGCCGGCCACAACCCTCATCCGGGTAGCTCAGGGCCAGCCTCATCTGGGTAGCTCAGGACCAGGCCGCGCCGGGCGGGGGAAGATCAGCTCAGATCAGGAACGTGGGCTGCTCGAGGCCGAGCCGGACCCGGGCGAAGGCCTGGTCCCGCCCGGCGCTGAACAGGATGTGCTGGGCCGCGGTGTGGACGTCACGGAAGCAGCGCTGCAGCGGGTGGTGAGCGAAGACGGCTTCCGCGCCGGCCAGCCGGAAGACCCGGCCGACCGCCTCGGCGCTGGCCCGAACCGCCTGGCTCGCGGCCAGCAGGACCAGCGCCCGCTGCTCGAGGCCCGGCGCGTCGCCCCGGCAGGCGGCGTCCCAGGTCGCGCCGGTGACGTCGCGCAGGAAGGCCCGGCCGGAGGCCAGCGCCCCCTCGGCGCGGGCCAGCTGGCGCTGGGCGTCCCCGTCGTGGCCGATGCTCTGCGCGGCCGGGCCCCGGACCTTGCCCGCGGCCATCACCACGAACTCGTCGAGGGCGCGGCGCGCGATGCCCAGCGGGACCGCCGCCAGGAACATCGCGGCCAGGGTGACCAGCGGAATGCGCCACAGCGGGCCGTCGTGGCGGGCGGGCTCGAAGAACGGGGCGGCGAGGTGCTCGGCCGGCACGTCCGCGCCGGACAGGGACAGGTGATGGCTTCCGGTCCCGCGCAGTCCCATCCCGTCCCAGGTGTCCTCGATGACGGCGGTCCGGGCGGGAACGAAGGCGAATCGCCAGTCCGGCGCGCCGGACGGCCGGGCTGGCCCCGGTGACCGCGGCCGGGCGGCGCCGGGACCGGTCACCAGCGTGCCGACCTGGAGCCAGGTGGCGTGCGGGCAGCCGCTGTTGAACGGCCACCGGCCCGACACCAGGAAGCGGCCGGGCCCCCCGGGCGCGGCCTGGCCCAGCGGCGCCCACATGCTGGTGGAGGCGAAGCCCGGGTCGTCCCCGATCATCTCCCTGGCCACCGCGGGATCGAGCCAGGCGAAGAACGCCGTGCTGTTGCCGATCACGATGGTCCAGCCGGCCGAGCCGTCCGCGTGGCTGATCTCCTCGAAGATCTCCGCGGAGGTGAGCGGGTCCAGCTCGAGCCCGCCCAGGGACCGGGGGAGGTTGATCCGGAACAGCCCGGCCGCCTTGGCCCGCTCGACCAGGTCGGCCGGCATCGTCCGGCACCGCTCGCCCTCGGCCGCGCGGGCCCGGAAGTCCGGGATCAGGCCGTCGAGCGCGACCCGCAGCGAATCGGTCCTCATGCCGCCAGCATCACCGGCGCACAGCCGCGGGGCATCCCTGAGATCAGGTATCCGGTGGCCCGCCCCGGCTCGCCGCGAGCGCGGCCAGCTCGGCCCGGGATTCCACGCCCAGCTTGGCGAAGGCGTGCTTGAGGTGCGTCTCGACCGTGTAGCGGGACAGGAACAGCCGCGCGGCGATCTGGGCGTTGGTCAGGCCCTCGGCGGCCAGGCGCACGACGGGCAGCTCGGCGTCGGTCAGCGACGGCCAGCCCAGCGCGGGCCGCGAGGTCCTCGGCCCGGCCCGGCCGGGCCGGCCCGGCCGCTTCCGGGACGGCGCGACCTCGGCCACGAAGGCCAGGATCTCCTCCGCCACCGCGGGCCAGTCCCCCACCCACGGCAGATGATCCTGGCCGGGCAGGATCCTCAGGACCGCCCCCGGGATCTGGGCCGCGACCAGGCGGGCATCCGCGACCGGGATGAGGTCACGGTCGCGGTGCAGGACCAGGGCCGGGACGGCCAGCCCGGTCATCAGGTCGCGCACGTCGATCAGCCCCAGGGACTCGACCAGGGCGGCCGCCATCGCCGGGCTGGCCGCGGCCCGCTCGAAGGCCCCGGCCTCCTGGCGCACCGCCGACCCGGCCAGGCTGGGCGCGACCAGGTCGACGAGCCGCCCCTGTCCCCAGTGCCGGACCACCGACCGGTAACGCCGCAGCAGCGCGGCCCGCGGCCCGCGGTAGGAGGTGCCGTACAAGATCAGGCCCTGCGTCCGGGCGGGATGGGCGGCGGCGAACGCGATCGCGGCCCGGCCGCCGTCGGACAGCCCGAACAGCACCGCGCGCCGCGACCTCGCGGCGGCCATCACCGCGGCCAGGTCCTGCACCCGCTGCTCGGTCGTGGGCAGCCCGGTCGTGGGATCCGACAGCCCGGTGCCGCGCTTGTCCAGCCTGATCAGGCGAGCCCCGTGCTCCAGGGCCCGCACGAACCGGCGGTAGCCAGGCTGCTGCCACTGGATGTCCAGGTGCGAGACCAGGCCGGGCAGCATGACCAGGTCCGGCGGGCCGGTGCCGGAGACCTGATAGGCGATCTTCGCGCCGGCTGACGGCGCGTAATGCGTTTCCGGCGGACGCTGGGCCACGAGGCGTAGCGTAAAGGCCCGGGCCCGGATCGGCCCGGATCGGCCCGGATCGGACCGGCCGGGCGTGCGGCGATGAGGTGGCATGGCAACCGAACTGATTCTGCTCGGCACGGCGGGCGCGCCGATGCCGGTGGCCGGCCGCGGCGGCATCTGCTCCGCGCTGGTCGCCGCCGAGCGGGTCTTCGTGATCGACTGCGGCCGCGGGGCGCCGTCGGCGTTCGTCGGCGCCGGGCTTGACTTCACCCGCCTGGAGGCGGTGTTCCTCACCCACCTGCACGCCGACCACATCGGCGACCTGCCCGGCATGCTCCTGTACCCGTGGGGGATCCGCTGGGGCGCGGACGGCCCGCTGCCGCCGGTCCGCGTCTACGGGCCGTCACGCCCCGGCTCCCTCCCATCGGGTGACGCCAGCTTCCATCGCCAGACCACGATCCACCCGGAACGGCCCGCGCCCGGCACCGCTGACCTGGTCGAGAGCATCCTGGCCGGCTACGCCTATCACCTGAACGTCATGCCCCTGGACGCCCGCATGCCCGACGCCGGCGCCCTGGTCCGGGCGGCCGACATCCACGTCCCCGCGGGTGCGCCCCGGGCCCCGGTCGTGGTATTCGAGGACGCCGCGGTCCGGGTCACCGCCGTCGCGGTGATGCACGGCCGGGCGGTCCCGGCCCTGGGCTACCGGTTCGACACCCCGGACGGCTCCGTGGTGTTCTCCGGCGACACCGCGGTCAACGACGACCTGATCGCGCTGGCCCGGGGGGCTGACATCCTCGTCCACCAGGTCGCCGACCTCGGCTACCTGGAGCGGCACGGGTACAGCCGGGCCGCGCTGGAGCGGATGGCCGCGCTGCACACCGACGTCACCCAGGTCGGCGCCGTCGCCGAGCGCGCCGAGGTCGGCGAGCTCATCCTCAGCCACTACCTGCCGGCCGAGCCCGACGCGATCACGGAGGAGGACTGGGCCCGCCGCGCCGGACGCGGCTTCAGCGGGGTGACCACCGCGGGCCGCGACGGCCTGCGCCGGTCGCTGCCGCGCGCCGCCTCGTGATCGCCGGCGGGCCGAACCGGGGGTATCCGGCGGGCCTGCGGCTGTTACCATGATCTTGTCAATGCGTGCATGCCGGGCCACCGCGGCCAGCGGCCGGCCCACGGTGGTCTCGCGCTGGTGGCGGAGCTTGTCGGAGCCTATCGGGAGGGCCTGACGACCTGGTTCTCGGCGCGAGCGCAGCGGCAGCGCGCCGACGCCCCCCTCCTGCCCCAGCGCGGATCTTCCCGTGGCCGGCTACAGCCGGCTGCCGGGCGGCCAGCGCGGGAAGGAGCGACGGATGGCGTCCAGCGTGGCGGACATTGTGGTGGCGACGTTGAAGGCGTCGGGCGTGCGCCGGGTGAACGGGATTCCCGGCGACTCGCTGAACGGGTTCACCGATGCGATGCGGCGTGATGGCGGGCTGGCCTGGGAGCATGTGCGCCATGAGGAGGCCGCGGCGTTCGCGGCGGCCGCGGAGGCGGCGCTCACCGGCGAACTGGCCGTGTGCGCGGCCAGCTGCGGGCCGGGGAACCTGCACCTGATCAACGGCTTGTTTGACGCCAACCGCAGCCGGGTGCCGGTCCTGGCCATCGCCGCGCACATCCCGCGGGAGGAGATCGGCGGGGGCTATTTCCAGGAGACCCACCCGCAGGACCTGTTCCGCGAGTGCAGCGTCTACTGCGAGCTGGTCAGCATCCCCGGGCAGCTGCCGCGAGTCCTGGACGACGCGATGCGGGCGGCGCTGGGCCGCGGCGGGGTCGGCGTGGTCGTGATCCCGGGTGAGGTGTTCTTCGCCGACGCGCCGGCCGGCGCGAGCGCGGTGCCGGTGCTGGGATCCCCGCCGGTGGTCCGGCCGAACGACACGTCGCTGGCGGCCGCGGCCGAGGTGCTGAACGGGGCCCGCCGGGTGACGATCCTGGCCGGGGCCGGCTGCCAGGGCGCGCATGCCGAGCTCCTCCAGATCGCCGCGGCGCTGCAGGCGCCGGTCGTGCACGCGTTCCGCGGCAAGGAGTTCGTCGAGTTCGACAACCGGTTCGACGTGGGGATGACCGCGCTGATCGGGTTCAGCTCGGGCTACCGGGCCATGGAGCACTGCGACGCGCTGCTCATGCTCGGCACCGACTTCCCCTACCGCGCGTTCTACCCCGAGGGCGTCCCGGTGGTCCAGGTCGACGTGCGCGAGGAGCAGATCGGCCGCCGGGTGCCGGTCCGGGTTCCGCTGGTGGGCACGGTGAAGGACACCGTCGGCGCGCTGCTGCCGCTGATCACCGCAAAGACCGACTCGGCGCACCTGGACCGGATGACCGCGCACTACCGGCGGGCCCGGGCCCGGCTGGATCACCTGGCCCGGGACCGGGCCAAGGACTCGCCGCTGCACCCGCAGTTCGTCGCGGCCGCGATCGACCGGCTCGCCGCCGATGACGCGGTCTTCACCGCCGACGTCGGCACGCCCTGCATCTGGGCCGCCCGCTACCTGCGGATGAACGGCAGGCGCCGCCTGATCGGCTCGTTCAACCACGGGTCCATGGCCAACGCGCTGCCGCAGGGCATCGGGGCCCAGGCCAGCCACCCGGGCCGGCAGGTGATCACCCTGTCCGGCGACGGCGGGGTCTCGATGCTGCTCGGCGAGCTGATCACGCTGCGGCAGCAGCACCTTCCGGTGAAGGTCGTGGTGTTCAACAACGGCGCGCTGTCGTTCGTGGAACTCGAGATGAAGGCGGCCGGGGTCGTCACCTACGGCACCGATCTCGACAACCCCGACTTCGCCGGGATCGCCCGGGCCGCCGGGCTGTTCGGCGCGCGGGTCGAGAAGGCCAGCGAGCTCGAGGACGCGCTGCGCGCCGCGTTCGGTCATGACGGCGCGGCCCTGGTCGACGTGCGCACCGACCGGCACGAGCTGTCGCTGCCGCCCAAGCTCAGCTACGGGGAGATCAAGGGTTTCACGCTGTACGCGACCAGGACCGTCCTGTCCGGCGCGGGCGAAGAACTCGTCGATCTGGCCAAGACCAACCTGCGCGACCTCGATGTCGAGTGACCGGGAAAGGACCGCGATGAGCAGGAGACCGGCGACGGGGCCCAGGGCATGGTCGACGGCGGCCTGCTCAAGCGCATCCCCGCGCCGGACGTGGCCCTGGCCCAGCACGTGCTGCCCGGCATCGCGGGGACGCTGGCCTGGCTCGCCCCGCCGGGCTAGCAGACCTTGCTGATCAGCCAGAACGTGACCCCGGTGCCCGCCCCGTAGGCCAGATGGGCGCCGAGGTCCTTGGCCAGCGTCTTGGCGTCGTACTCCCAGATCGGCTTGTACAGCCCGCCCTCCGGCAGGACGATGTAGCCGCTGGTCCAGACCGTGGCGCCGAACGGCAGGCCGTACCAGGCCCGCGGCCGGCGCAGCGACCCGGCCACGATGCCGTAGACCGCCGCCCACCCCGACCCGAAGGACCAGTGCATGGCCGTGCTGACGGGAAAGGCCCAGCGGTCCGGGAGTCCCCGCTGCGTGAAGCCCTCGATCACGCGCTTGGCGACCTGGCCGGGATCGGGGGCCTTCTCCCAGCTCTCGACCGGCGCGAATTCCCACCCCAGCGGGCTGTCCGCGCCGCCGCCGCGGCGGTACATCAGGTACCGGGCGGTGTCCATGCAGGCGGTCCCCACCGCCCCGGCCAGCAGGCCGCCGGCGACGGCCGCGAGCGGCGTCATCTGGTGTTTTCGGGTGTGCATTCCGGGTCCAATCGCCAGCTCACGGTGGTTTCAGGCGGCCCAGGCGTGATCGGCCGTAGCGCTCGGGTGCTGCGGTCTCTAGTGTCCCAGTTGCGGGCGGCCGCGCCTATGGCCGCCCCTGATCTTCGGCGGAGGTAGCAGCGGGGATGAACAGCGCCATGGACGGACTGCCGATCGGTGACTACGGGCTGCTGTCGGACTGCCGCTGCGCGGCGCTGGTCAGCCGGGCCGGCTCGGTGGACTGGCTGTGCTTCCCGCGGTTCGACGCGCCGTCCGTCTTCGCCCGGATGCTCGATGCGGGGGGCGGTCACTTCGCGATCCGGCCTGCCGGCGACTTCGAGGCCAGCCGCGCGTACGCGGAGGAGACCATGGTGCTGGAGACGACGTTCCGGGCGGGGCCCGGCACCGTCGTGCTGACCGACGCGATGGCGGTGGGCCGCGCCGAACGCGGTCACGACCTGGGCGCCGGGTCGCCGGGAGCCCTGCTGCGCCGACTGGAGTGCACCGGCGGGGAGGCGGACGTCGAGGTCGAGTTCGCGCCGCGGCCCGAGTACGGGCTGATCGAGCCGATCCTGCAGGAGGTCCCGGACGGCGTCTCGGTGCGCGGCGGCGCCAGCAGGCTGCTGCTGTCCGGGCCATCCGGCTGGCAGGTCACCGGGGCCACCGCCACCATGCGCCTGCACCTGACCGCGGGCCAGGCCGTGTGTTTCGCGCTCCAGCACGGCCAGTCCTGGGAGCCGCCTCCCGCCGCCTGGACCGCCGACGAGATCACCGGCCGGCTGCAGGACACGATGGAAGCCTGGCGTTCCTGGTCGGCCCTGCACCAGAGCTACGAGGGGCCCTGGCGCGACCTGGTCCGCCATTCCGGCCGGGTGCTGCAGGCGCTCACGTTCCAGCCGACGGGGGCCATCGTCGCCGCGGCCACGACCTCGCTCCCGGAGGCCATCGGCGGCGAGCGCAATTGGGATTACCGCTACACCTGGGTCCGTGACGCGTCGCTGACCATGGGAGCCCTATGGGTGGCGGCCTGCCCCTTCGAGGCCAGCAAGTTCTTCGGCTTCATGGCCGACGCTGCCGCCTCCCAGCTGGCCAGCGGGCTGGATCTGCAGATCATGTTCGGAGTCGGCGGCGAGCACGACCTGTCCGAGCGGGAACTGCCGCACCTGGCCGGCTGGCGGGCCAGTCGGCCGGTGCGGGTTGGCAACGCGGCGTGGCAGCAGCGCCAGCTTGACGTGTACGGGGAACTGCTCGGCGCGGCGGGACGGCTGGCCCACTACATCGGCGAGCTCGATCCGGTCGCGCGGCGGTTCCTGGCCGACGCGGCCGACACGGCCGCGCGCCGGTGGACCGAGCAGGACCAGGGCATCTGGGAGATCCGCGGCGCGTCCCGGGACTTCCTGTACTCCAAGCTCATGTGCTGGGTCGCGCTCGACCGGGCGATCACCCTGGCCCCGCAGATCGGCGCGGGAGACCGGGTGGCGGGGTGGACCGCCGCGCGGGAGCAGATCCGCGCGGTCATCACCAAGCAGGGCTGGGACGACCGGGCCGGCGCCTTCACCCAGGCCTTCGGAAGCCAGGACCTCGATGCCTCCAGCCTGATGATGGCGATCTACGGGTTCTGCCCGGCCAGCGACCCGCGCATGAAGGCGACCATCGACGCGACCGCGGCCCGGCTGACCGACCAGCGCGGCCTGGTATACCGCTACAAGGCGCAGGACGGCCTGGCGGGGACCGAAGGGACATTCCTGACCTGCACGTTCTGGCTGGCCCAGGCGCAGGCGATGGCCGGGGATGCGGACCAGGCGACCGCGACCTTCGAGCGCGCGGCGGCGGTCGTCAACGATGTCGGGCTGCTGTCCGAGGAGGTCGACCCGGCCAGCGGCCAGCTGATCGGCAACTTCCCGCAGGCGTTCAGTCACATCGGCCTGGTCAACGCCGCCTGGGCCATCGAGCAGGCCCAGGAGCACTCCGCCCCGGAGCCGCTGTGACCCCGGACGAACCCGGGACCGGGCTAGCCGTGCCCGGCGCAGCGTGCAGGCGGTCCCTGACGCCGCCGCTACGCCGGCTCGCCGGGGCGGCTGAGGCCGGCCGTCTCGGCGAACCGCCGGGCCCGGTCCAGCGGGACCGTGACCCCCTTGTGCCGGTAGTGGGCGACCGCCTGTTCGAGGTACCCGGCCGCCGCGGCGGGCTCGCCGGCCAGCCAGAACACCTCGGCGGCATCGAGGGCGGCGTCGCCCTGGGACAGCGGCGCCTGCATGCCCTCGCCCAGCGCGAGCGCCTCGGCCGCCAGCGCGCGGGCCGGGCCGAACGCGCCCCGGCGGGCCGCCACCTTGGACCGCACCTGCCTGCTCATCATCTGCGTGACGATGTCGTCGCTCGCGCCGGCGTCGGCGGCCTTCGCGGCCCAGGTCTGCGCCTCGTCGTAGCGGCCGAGGCCGTAGAGCGCCTGGGCCAGCTCGCAGGCCTTCGTCGACCAGTAGGAGCGTTCCCCGATCTCCTCCAGCTGAGCGCAGGTGCGCCGGGCGGCCTCCTCGGCCCCGGCGAACTCGTCCGCCTGCATCTCGATCTCCCAGCCGTTGGCCAGGATCAATCCGAGCCGGTCGCCGCGCTCGGCCAGCCGCTCGGTCTCGGCCCGGTACGCCGCCCGTGCCTCGTCGAAGCGGCCGATCAGCGGGAGCAGCCAGGCCCGCCAGTAGTCGGGCCAGGAGGGCTGCTCCAGGCGCACGGCCTCCCGGTCGAGCCAGGCGAGCACCTCGGTGACCGGCATCGGCCCGAAGACGACGGCGGAGACCCGGTTGACCAGGCACCAGCTCGCCAGGTACTGCTCGCCGGCCGCGGCCGCGTGCTCGGCGGCATGCAGGGCGGCGTCAGCAGCAGCGCCGAACCGGCACCGGTAGTGTTCGACCCCCCAGGTGGCGAGCCACAGCGACCCCAGGGCGGCGTGGTCGCCGGCCTGCTCGAACACCGGCCGGGCCGTCTCGATGCCGCGTTCCAGCTCGGCCAGGCGGCCCTCCGGATCCAGGTGCGTCAGCAGGTAGAGGCGGGCCAGCTCGCCCCTTAGCTGCCCGATGCGGTCGCCGGCCGCGGCCGCCCGCGCCGACGCGGCACCGGCCCGGCTGGCCGCCTCCGCGAGCCGCCCGGCCTGGAACAGGGCCCAGACGACGCTCAGCTCCAGCGCGCTATCGGCGCCGTCGGGTGACACCAGCCGGCTGGCGCGTTCCAGGAGGTTCAGCGCGGCGCCGGTATCGAGCCGGTGCAGGGCGCGCGCGCCTGCCGCCTGCAGCCGGGCCGCTGCGCCGGCGGCTACGGCCCGGGTGGCTGCGTCGACCGCGCCCAGCTCCCGCCGGTAGCCGTACGCCTGCTCGAGGTGATAGCCGACGATCTCGTCGCGGTCGGGCAGGTCACCCGCCCGCTCGTCCAGCCAGGCTGCGAACGCCTCGTGCAGCTGCGCCCGCACCGACTTCGGCAGCCCGTCGTAAGCGGCGTCCCGGATCAGCAGATGACGGAACCGGAACGCATCGTCGCCCGGGAGCCGGGCCGCCTCCGGCCGGACCAGGTCCTTGCGCACCAGCGTGACCAGCCGGGCCGGCACCGCGGGGTCATCCGGGCCGAGGGCCTCGACGGCGCTGCGGTGGAACGAGTTGCCCTCGACCGAGCCACGCTCGAGCACCCGGCGCTCGGCGGGCTCGAGCTGGTCGAGCCGGGCCGCGAGCAGCGCCTGGATGGTCGGCGGGACCGAGACGCTGCCGCCGCCCGCGGCCAGGACGGCCGCGATCTCCTCCAGGAAGAACGGGTTGCCCGCCGCCGTCTCCAGCGCCCGGGCCCGCAGCGCCGGGTCCGGCCCCGCACCGTCCGGCAGCAGCCGGGCGATCAGCTCGCTGGCCTCGCCGGAGTTCAGCGGCTCCAGCAGCACGGTGGTCGCGTTGAGCTTGCCCCCGCCCCAGGCGGGCTGGCGTTCCAGCAGCTCCGGCCGGGCCATGCACAGCAGCAGGACGGGCGCCCCGCGGCTCAGGTCCGCCACGTGTTCCACCAGGTCGAAGAAGGTCTGCTCGCCCCAGTGCACATCGTCGAGGATGACGACCAGGGGCCGGGCCGCGGCGGCGCGTTCCAGCAGCTTGCGCACGGCCCAGGCGATCTCGGCCGACGTGCCGGCCGCACCCGCCTCGCCGAGCAGCGCGCGGATCGCGCTGGCCTGCTCGTCGCGACCGCGCCGGGCCTCGCCGCCCAGCCCGGGCAGCGCGAGAAGCTGCCGCACGACCTCCACGACGGGCCAGTAGGTGATGCCCTCCCCGTAGGACAGGCAGCGGCCCGCCACCACCGTCGCGTCGAGGCCGGACACGAACTCGGCCGCCAGCCGGGACTTGCCCACGCCCGCGACCCCGAGCAGCGTGAACAGGCCGCAGGTGCGCTCGCGGACGACGTGCGCGAAGGCATCCTCGAGCATCCGCAGCTGCGGGGCCCGGCCGATCAGCGGGGTGGCGTGCCGCCGGGGCGGCGACCCGGCGCCGACCAGCACCTCGACCAGACGGGAGACGGCTACCGGACCGGATTTCCCCTTGAGCGTCATCGGCTCCGGCGGCTCGACCACGACCGCGTCCCTGACCAGGCTGACGGTTTCCGGGCCGAGCAGGATCTCCCCCGGCGCGGCCGCCTGCTCCAGGCGCGCGGCGATATTCACGGCGTCGCCCACCGCCAGCCACTCGTCGGTGGCGGTCACCGCCTCGCCGGTGTTGACCCCGGTACGCAGCTGCAGGGTCGTGTCGTAGTCCCGGCGCAGCGCGGCGTTGAGCTCGGAAAGCTGGCTGCGCAGGTCGGCGGCGGCCCGGACGGCGCGAAGCGCATCGTCCTCGTGCACGTGCGGCACGCCGAACACGGCCACCACCGCGTCGCCGATGAACTTCTCCACGGTGCCGCCGTGGCGGGTGATGACCCGCTGCGCGAACTCGAAGTACCGCTCCATCACCCGGCGCACGGCCTCGGGGTCGAGCCGCTCGCCGAGCTCGGTCGAGCCGGTCACGTCGGCGAACAGGGCCGTGATGGTCTTCAGCTGCTCCGGCCGGGCGGCAGCCGCGGCGAGCGGGGCCCCGCAGCGGTTGCAGAAGCGGGCATCGGGCGGGTTCTCGTGCCCGCACCTGGCGCAGGCCTGCACGCGATGACGGTATCCGAACCCGGCCGCGCTTGGTACCGCGGCGGGCCAGCGGAGCGGCGGATCGGCTCGGCCGTCCGGCCCATCCCCCGGTTCAGCCGACGGCCTGTGCGTTCGGGCGATTCGCGCGCATGTGATGATCCAACCACCGGCGGGTACCCGCCCGGCCAGTGCCAGAATGTCAGTAAACGTGGACGGAGGCGCTGATGGCCGCGGAGCCGCATGTGCCGCCGGGCGTGGATCCCTCAGTGCCCAGCCCGGCGCGGATCTATGACTACATGCTCGGCGGCAGCTACAACTTCCCGGCCGACCGGGAGGTGGCGGACCGGGCCATGGCCGCGGTCCCCGAGCTGCGGGACATCGTGCTGGCCAACCGCGGATTCCACGGTCGGGCGGCACGCTGGATCGCCGAGCAAGGCGTGGATCAGTTCATCGACATCGGATCCGGGCTGCCGACCATGCGCAACACGCATGAGACGGTGCGACGGGTCATTCCCGGGGCCCGGGTCGCGTACGTGGACATAGACCCGATGGTGGCCGCCTGCGCCGGTGAGCTGCTGACGGACCCCGCGAGAACCCGCGTGATCGTCGTGGACGCGGGTGACCCCGACGGCGTGCTCGGCGACCCGCAGATGCGGGATCTCATCGATTTCGCGCGGCCGGCCGGGTTCCTGATCACCGGCGTGCTGCATTTCATGAGCGACGAGAGGGATCCGTGGCGGATCATGTCACGGTACATTTCGGCGCTCGCACCGGGCAGCTACCTCGCACTGTCGCACGCGACAAGCGACAAGGCGCCGCCGCGGTCGGTCCAGGCCGGCCGAGATGAGTACGCGAACGCCTCGCAGCAGATGCATTTCCGCTCCAGGGCCGAGGTGGCCAGGTTCTTCGACGGGCTGGAGCTGGTGCCTCCGTATCATGGCGCCCCGCCGGGTCTGGCCTACCTTGGCGAATGGGGCGCCGAGGATCCGCTGCTGGCCGACAGCGAGGGATCGCGCTGGGGTTATTGCGGCGTGGCCCGGCGGCCGTAGCCGGCCGCCCGCGGTCAGGGATGGCCGCCCCGGCCGGGAGGTGACCAGGTCGTCGCCCCGCCTGGTCTCGCTGACCGCGAACGGGCCGCCCTCGGACGCGGCGACGATGTCGCGGCAGACGAAGTCGCCGTGCTGCAGGAGCCGGCGCTTCACGCCGGCACTCCAGGTCACGCCGACGCTCAGCATGCGGCGCAGGCTGGACAGGTCGTACGGCCGGCCGCGGCCGCCCGGTCCAGCGCGTCGGCCAGCGGCAGGGCGAACACGTCGCCGACAATCGACACGCGAGCTCGTCCGGATCATACGAGCGCGAGGTCAGGTAGACGACGCGGCCGCTGGCCAGCAGCGCGCCCAGCGTCGTGTACATGCCGGTGGCGTGCATCAGCGGCGGTGCGGGCAGGCAGACCATCGCGTCGCCACCCGGGCCTGCGCCCCGATCCCGCGCCCGGCCAGGAAGGCGGCCAGCCGCGAGGCCCGTTCCTCCAGCTCGCCCCAGGTCCGGCTGCGGTCGCCGTGCGTCACCGCCGTGCGGTCGGCGCGCCCGTCGGCCACGGTCTCCAGCACCGTCGCGAAATTCTCCCTCACGGCCACCTCCCCGGCGCGCCGCCGCCCGGGCGCGCCACCGTCCCGGCGCGCCTGTATAGCGGCGAAGATATCCGCCGCGGCGGCCGCCCGGGCCGGGCAGGCCCCGGTCAGCTGCCCGGGTAGGTTCCGAAGCTCCAGCTCACCGACCACGGGTCGGTGACCGTGAACGTCCGGTTGCCGTAATCGGTGTCCTCAAGCTCCCGGGTGATCTCCAGCCCGGCCGCCCGGGCCCGCTGGTAGAGCCCGTCGGGATCCGGGGTGACGACGTAGAGCCAGCTCGGCGCCGGGCCGTCGCCGTCGCGGATGATCACGCCGCCGCTGCCATGCGGCCAGCGCAGCTCGATCTCGGCGTAGCGGCCCGGCTGGCCGCCGGGGACCAGGGCGGTCGGCTCGAAGCCGAAGGTCGCGACCAGGAAGTCGATCGCCGCCTGCGGGTCGGGGTACGGGATGCTGGGCCAGACGGTCGGCGGCCGGTCAGGCGAGCTCGGCGCGACGGCGGTGGTGACGGCGGGATGAGTGTTCGTCATGCCCTCAGCCTGAGCCGCGGGCCAGGCCCGCGGCTTGGAAAAATAGGAACCCCCGGAAACTCGCGGACCCGGGTGCCGACCGGTCCGGCCAGCCCGTCCCGCCGGCAGCCCGTCCCGCCGGCAGCCTGTCCCGCCGGCAGCCTGTCCCGCCGGCAGCCTGTCCCGCCGGCAGCCTGTCCCGCCGGTCACGCGGGCATCAGCCGTCACCGCGGCCAGCCGCCGACGGCGCCGGCTGGCCGGAGTTCGCGCCCAAACTGCTGTTATCGCGACAGTTTCGCGCACACTCCGCGCACTTCGGCTCAGCCGCTGACGGTGACCAGGGTTCCGTAGGTGAGATAGGGCCACACCGCGCGTGCCTCGCTCAGCGGCAATTCGACGCAGCCGAGGCTTTGCGGTGAACCGTATGAGGGACGGCTCATGCTGTGCACCGCATAATTGCCGCTGAAGAACGAGACGAAATGCACCGGGTCGGCATAGGGGGTGCCGTCGGGCATAAGCCCGCGCATGACCTGGGAAAGATTCCGCAGATATACCGGGAACGTGCCGTCGGGCGTGGGCGTGGCCGGGGCGCCGGTGTTGGCGAGGCTGTGCACCACGACGCGGCCGTTGTGGAAGACCGTCAGTGTTTCCGGCTTGGCCTTGCTCACCAGCGCGTAGGTGTATCCGTTCGGGTTGTGCTCATTCTGGGCCGCCGCGCTGAGCAGTGCCTGCCACAGCGCGCTGGTGGCGGTGCCGGTCATCGGCAGCCCGTGATCGGCCGCGAAGGCCATGAGCGCCCCGGTGAGCATGACGCCGGGCTGGCCGGGCTGCCACAGGCCGGTGAGCGCGGCGGGATACCCGCTCTGCCAGCTGAACGAGCCAGCGGGGGCGCTGCCCGGCTCGGCGTAGCTGACATCGACCGGGCCGCCGGCGCTGGCGCCGTTCTGCGGAACCCAGGTCAGCGGGAGGTAGCCGAGCTGGGCGAGCAGCTGCTCCAGGCGGAGCGCGGACCAGCCGCCGGCCTGGAACACCGCGCTGGCGGGCGCGACGAGCCGGGCGCCCGTCGTCGAGCGCTCGCCGGAGTAGCCGGCCGGGATCCGCAGCGTCTCCCGGGCGGCGGGCGCCAGCGGCGCCGCGGGCGTGAACACCATGGTGTTGCCGTCGACAGCCCACTGACCGCGCAGCGCGGGCCGGAAGGCCGGCCGCGGCGAGCCTGCCGCCAGCGGCGCGGAGAAGACCACCTGCACCGGGTCGGCGGCGGTCACCGGGTCGGCGCTATCGGCCGGGGAGACGGACAGCACCCGCAGCGGCGCCGGCGATCCCGCGCGCCCGCGGTTGGCTGCCTGCACGGCGTGCGCCCCCCGCGCCGGGCCGGGCTGATGGCGTGATGCCGCACCGAGGTGTACCGCGGATGCCGTCGCCGCGGCCAGCACCCCGACGGTTACCGCCGCCAGCAAGGCGACCTTGACCCGCGGCGCGTTAATGGGCGATACGTGTTGCGACATGTGTCCTTCCTGGTGATTCACGACATTGTCCTAATGGCGTACGGCCAAAGACGCTCTTCTTGCCAAACTGGGCTAAACGCCCATCGCATCCAATGTAAATCCTGCCGTGGAGTTCATTTCCCAGGAATGGCCCGCAACCAAACATCGGGCATTGACTCACCATCCTGGAGAAGGCCAGCGAAAGGCCCGGGCCCTTTGGCGGCGCTGAAAGCCCGCTTCATGCGCCGCTGCCGCCCGGCCTCCGCCGGACCGGGTGATCGTGAGGGGCGGGCCAATTCGGTTATCCTGCCCGTGCCGGGCTCGCGACCGATCCCGGCGCCCGGACGGCTTCCCGGCCGGGCCGCGCACCGCGCGAGGGAGGGCCCATGCCCGAGCAACCGTCGTACCAGGTTCTCGTGGTCGGCGCCGGGTTCGGCGGGCTCGGCATGGCCGCGGCGCTGCGGCAGGCGGGCATCGACGACTTCCTCGTTGTCGACCGCGGCGACGACCTCGGGGGGACCTGGCGGGACAACACCTACCCCGGCCTGGCCTGTGACGTGCCGTCGAACCTGTACTCGTTCTCGTTCCGGCCGGGCCGGTGGAGCCGCCGCTTCCCGGACCGGGAGGAGATCCTGGATTACCTGCGCGCGGTATCCGCCGAGCGCGGGATCGACGCCCATCTGCGCCTGGGCGCGGGTGTCGCCACCGCCGAGTTCGACGAGCGCCGGGCCGTCTGGGACGTCACCCTCGAGGACGGCGGCACCCTCCAGGCCCGGGCCGTGGTCTCCGCGGTCGGGCAGCTCAACCGGCCCGCGCTGCCCGACATCGCGGGCCGACAGGATTTCGCCGGGCCGTCGTGGCACTCGGCGCGCTGGGACCACGGCGTCGACCTCACCGGCCAGCGGGTGGCCGTGATCGGCACCGGGGCGAGCGCCATCCAGTTCGTGCCCGAGGTGGCCCAGGCCGCCGCGCACGTCGACGTGTACCAGCGCACAGCCCCCTACGTGCTGCCCAAGGCCGACCGGGCCTACCGCCACGCCGAGCAGGCGCTGTTCGACAGGCTTCCCGCCGTGCGCAAGGCCGACCGGCTCCGCATCTTCATGTACGGCGAGCTGCTCACCAGCGGCTTCGTCCTGTCGCAGAAGTTCCTGGCCGCGCCCATGCGGCTCTGGCGGCGCCAGCTCCAGGCGCAGATCGCCGACCCGGCCCTGCGCGAGAAGTGCATCCCCGACTACCTGATGGGCTGCAAGCGGGTGCTGTTCTCGAACAACTGGTACTCGACGCTGGCCCGGCCGGACGTCGAGCTGGTCACCGACCCGATCGAGCGCATCACCGGTGACGGAGTGGTCACCGCCGACGGCACCCTCCGCCAGGCCGACGTGATCATCTACGGCACCGGGTTCAAGACGCTCGACTTCCTGGCCCCGATGTCGGTCACCGGCCGGGGCGGGCGACGGCTGGAGGAGGCCTGGCGGGAGGGGGCCGAAGCCTACCTCGGGATCGCCGTCGCGGGGTTCCCGAACTTCTTCATGCTCTACGGGCCGAACACCAACCTGGGCGGCAATTCGATCATCTACATGCTCGAGGGCCAGATCGGCTACGTCACCGCCGCCTTGCGCGCCCTCGACGAGGAGGGCCTCGACTGGATCGACGTGCGGCCCGACGTGCAGCAGGCGTTCAACGCCTGGGTGCATGACGCCAGCCGCACCTCGGTGTGGGAGAGCGGCTGCCGCAGCTGGTACACCACGGCCGCGGGACGCAACACCAACAACTGGCCCGACCACACCTTCCTCTACCGGTACCACGTCCGGCGCTTTGACCTCGCCCGGTACCGGGTGATGCCCAGGCGCCCGGCCCCGGCGGCGGCCGCGGCCGGCCACGCCGCGGCCGGCCCGGCATGACCGGCCTGCGCGCCCGCGCCCCCCGGGCCAGGGAGCTTCGCCTGCCGCCGGCGCTGATGCGCCTCGGGGCGGGCCAGCTCGGCCGCCGGGTGCTCGACCCGGACCTGCCCTTCCAGGCGCAGCGCCAGCGCCTGGACCGGATCGCGCGGTCCTCGCCGCTGCCGCGGGGCACGACCGTCACCCGCCGGGAGCTGGGCGGGGTGCCCGCGGAAGTAGTGGCGGCCAGGGGGGTGCCCGCGGCGGTAGCGGCGGCCGGCGGGGTGCCCGCGGAGGCGGTGGCGGCCGGCGGGGCCCGGGCCGAGCGCACCGTCGTTCACTTCCACGGCGGCGGCTACTGCGTGGGTTCGGCCCGCACCGCGCGGGCCTGGGCCGCGCACCTGAGCGCCGCGGCGGCCTGCCCGGTCGTGGTGGCGGAGTACCGCCTCGCGCCCGAGCACCCGCATCCGGCCGCCCTCGACGACGCCCGCGCGGTCATGCGGGCCCTGCTGGACGACGCCGCCCCGGGCTCGGTCGTGGTGTCGGGCGACTCGGCGGGCGGGGGCCTGGCGCTGGCCCTCGTCCTGGCCCGGCGGGACGCGGGCCAGGAGCTTCCGGCCGGGTGCATCCTGCTGTCGCCGTGGCTGGACCTGGGGGCCGACCGCTACTCCATCCCGGGACCGGCCGGCCGTGACGTGCTGCTGCGGCCGCGCTGGCTCCAGGCCTGCGCCACCGCGTACGCCGACCCGTCACGCTGGGCCGACCCGTCGGTCTCGCCGGTGCTCGCCGCCCCGGCCGGCCTGCCGCCGCTGCTGATCCAGGCCGGATCCGACGAGCTGCTCGCCCCCGACGCCGAGCGCCTGGCCGCCAGCGCCTCGGCCGCCGGGGTGGACGTGACCTACACCCGGTGGCCGCGCATGTGGCACGACTTCGCGCTCCAGCCTGGCCTGCTCGCCGCCGCCGACAGCGCGCTGGCCCAGGCCGCCTGGTTCGTGGCCGCCGTGACCGGCGCCTGACCGGGTCACAGAACGCCCTTGGTGCTCGGTATGCCCTCCACCCGCGGGTCGCGCTCGCAGGCGTAGCGCAGCGCCCGGGCCAGCGCCTTGAATTGCGCCTCGATGATGTGGTGCGCGTCGCGGCCGTACCGAACGCGCAGGTGAATGCAGACCTTGGCCTGCGCGGCAAACGACTCCAGGATGTGCCGGGTCAGCGTGGTGGGGAACTGGCCGACCATCGGCGCG
The DNA here is from genome assembly GCA_963749145.1 of uncultured Actinomycetota bacterium. GTDB lineage: Bacteria > Actinomycetota > Actinomycetes > Streptosporangiales > Streptosporangiaceae > JASHPR01. The sequence continues at coordinate 331,823 of CAVVLN010000004.1, forward strand.
AGGCCGGCTCGCTGTGCACCACGTAGGGCCGCCCGGACAGGTCCACCGCCGCCTCGGCCAGCACCTCGTCCAGCGGCACCGCGGCCTGGCCGAACCGGCGCAGCCCGCTCTTGTCGCCGAGCGCGATCGCGAAGGCCTCGCCCAGCGCGAGCGAGGTGTCCTCCACCGTGTGATGGGCGTCGACATCAAGGTCGCCCTCGGTCCGGACGGACAGGTCGAACAGGCCGTGCTTGCCCAGCTGGCCCAGCATGTGGTCGAAAAACCCGATCCCGGTGGAAATATCCGTCGCGCCGGAGCCGTCGATGCCGACGGTCACCTCAACCCTGGATTCCCTGGTCTCACGCTGGACCCGGCCCACCCGGCTGCCGCTCACTCACCCTCCGCCCCGGCTCGTCTGCTGCGGCCAGTCTGTCACGGGCCCGGTGATCAGCAGCGGCTGAGCCGGATCAGCGCGCTGCCGAAGTCCGGGCCGCCCGGCAGGGGCAGGCCCACGTTCATCAGGGCGGCCCCGCGGTGCTCCGCCCCGGTGTCCTCGTCGCGGTAGCGGCCGGCCGGATCCAGCCCGGCCAGCCGCAGCCGGAACAGCCGCGGGCCGCACTGGTCGGGGCCCCACCAGCCCAGCACCACCACCTGCACGCCGTCGGCGTCCAGGTACTCGCTGGCCGCGAGCGGGTCGCCGGCGCGCAGCGAGGCGATCCGGTACAGGCGGCCCCGCTGGACGACCGGGCGGATCTGCTTGTAGCTGGCCACCAGCCGCGCCGCCTCGTGCAGCTCGGCCGGCTCCCAGCTCAGCAGGTCACCGCCGATCCCGAGCGCGCCCGCCATGGCCACGTGGAACCGGAACGACAGCGCCAGCCTGCGCCCGGTCAGCCAGTTCGGGCTGTCGGTGACCCAGGCCGCCATGACCTGGGCCGGGTAGGCCTGGGTGAATCCCTCCTGGATCGCGACCCGGTCCCAGGCGTCGGTGTTGTCCGAGGTCCAGACCTGCGCCGCCCGCCGGAGGATGCCGAGGTCGGCCCGGCCGCCGCCGCCGGAGCAGGACTCGAAGTCGGTGCCGGGATGGGCCGCGCGCAGCCCGTCGAGGATCGCGTACAGGTGGCGGACGTGCTCGGTCCAGGCCCGCTCCGGGTTGCGGCCGGCCTCGCCGGCCAGCCGGGCTCGGACAGCGGCCGGTTCATGTCCCACTTGACGAACCGGATGTCGTGCTCGGACAGCAGCCGGTCCAGGGTCGCGTACACCCACGCGGCCACGTCGGGCCGGGCCAGGTTCAGCACGAGCTGGTGGCGCTGCCGGCTGCGGGCCCGGTTCGCGAAGTGGTACACCCAGTCCGGGTGCGCGCGGTACAGGTCGCTGTCCGGGTTGACCATCTCGGGCTCGACCCACAGGCCGAACCCCATGCCCAGCGCGGTGACCCGCCCGATCAGCGGGGTCAGGCCGCGGGGGAACTTCACCGGGTCGGGCGTCCAGTCGCCGAGCCCGGCCCGGTCGTGGGAGCGCCCGGCGAACCAGCCGTCGTCGACCACGAAGCACTCGACCCCGAGCTGCGCGGCCCGCTCGGCCAGGCGCGCCTGGCCCGCCTCGCTCACCGCGAAGCCGGTCGCCTCCCAGGAGTTGTACAGCACCGGCCGCAGCGCGGGCTCGCCGCGGCAGGCCGCGGGCGCCGCCGGCACCGCCGCCGCGAACCGCGGCCGCGCGACGCCGGCCCGCTCCCCCCGCCCCAGCACGTGCGCCCGCTGCCAGGCGTGCCATTCGCGGCTGGCCGCGCCGAAGCCGCCGGCGGTGTGCAGGGCGGCGAACGCGGGCAGGACCAGTTCCCCGCCGGGCGCCAGCCGCTGCGCCCAGTCGAAGTCGTTCACGCCGCCGCAGGCGTGCACCCGGCCGGCCGGGGTGGTCTCGAACACGAGCTTCCACGAGCCGCTCCAGGCCAGCGCCCCGCTCCACACCGGGCCGCCGCTCTCGGCCGAGGCACCGTCCGGGTCGAGGGTGAACCACGGGTTGAGGTGGTGGCCGGTGGTGCCGCGCCTGCTTTCCAGGACCAGTTTCCCCGGGCCCAGCGTGGCCTCGGTGAGCTGGGTCTCCGCCGCCCAGCCGCCGTGCAGGTAGCGCAGCCGCCAGTGGCGGCAGGCGGCAGCCACCAGTTCGCCGACAGGGCCTGCCGGATCACAGCCGGCCGGTCACCGCGGTGCCGGACCGCCGCCCAGCGTTCCAGCACGTCGAAGCCGTCGAAGACCCGGTAGTACAGGGTGACCTCCAGGCCGTAGGCACCGTCGGCCAGATCCAGCTCCAGGGTGGTCACGTCGCCCCGGCGGCTGGCCCGCTGGCCGGCGAAGCGCCACGCCACGGCCCGGGTGCCGTCGGCGAACTCGGCCCGCAGCGACGGCTCGTCGTAGCGCAGGCCGCCCCAGGGCACGTACTCGTCGGGGAGCTCGCGGCCCCAGCTGTGCTGGCGCTCCCACGGCCCCGGCTCGGCCCGGCTCCCGGCCGCCAGGGCGGCCACCGCCTCCCGCGGCAGCGCGGGCCCCCAGTACAGGTGCCGGACCGCCGCGCCGCCGTCGGCGACCCCGAGCGCGTAGCCGGTGGAGCGCATCTCGAGCAGCCAGGCCCGCTCGTCCTCGTCGTGCCAGACACCGCTCACCGATGCCCTCCTCGGTCAACGTCTTACCCTTTCACGCACCGTCGGCCGCTTCGGCCGGGCCCGGCCCGCGCGATCACCCGGGCCCGCCGGTCCCGGCCCCGGCCGGGCAAACGGCCTCGTGATCCGTTACGGTCATCAGCGTGGTTGCGATCACCTTCGAAGAACGAGAGCTCGAGGCGCGAGTGCCGGACCTGGCCGCCGGCGGGGCCTGGACCCGGGTGCGGCTGCGGTGGCGGAAGGACCCGCTGACCGGCGCGAGCGCCCGGATCCTCACCGGGGAGAAACTGCAGCCGCCGGGCCGCCCGGACCTGACCGCGCTCACCGCGCCGCCCGCGTTCTGCCCGTTCGACAGCGACCGCCTGGAGACGGCGACGTTCCCGTTCCCGCCCGAGCTCACCGCCGAGGGCCGCATCCGCCAGGGCCGGGCCGTGATCGTGCCCAACATCATGGCGTACGCCACCCACAGCGCCGTCGGCATCTACGATCCCGCGCGGCACTTCCTCGACCTCGACGAGCTCACGCCCGCGCTGATCGGCGACGCTCTTACCGCCATGATCCGTCACGCCCAGGCTGTCCGGCGCCTGGATCCCACGGCGTGGTGGAGTTCGGTCAACGCCAACTACCTGCCCCCGTCGGGCGCGTCGCTGGTTCACCCCCACCTGCAGTCCGCTCACGACGACTGCGGCCTGGCGGGCCAGCGCGTGCTGGTCGAGCGGGCCGGCTGGTGGCAGGAACGGCACGGGCCGTACTGGCCGGCCCTGGTGGATCAGGAGGCCGGCGGCCCGCGCTGGGTCGGCCGTACCGGCCGGGTGTCCTGGCTGACGCCGTTCGCGCCGGGCGGGTTCCACGAGGTGTGGGGCGTGGTCGGCGGGGCGGCGGACGTGACCGACCTGACCGAGGCGGACTGCCAGGCGCTGGGGCAGGGGCTGTCCCAGGTCCTGGCCGCCTACCGGGACTGGAACCTGGCCTCGTTCAACTTCGGCCTCATCGGCGGCGGCCCGCGGGCGCGCGAGCACGGGCACCACGTGGTGCTCAAGGTGGTCAGCCGGTCGAACCCCGAGCCCATGTACCGCAGCGACGCCACCTACTTCGAGCGCCTCTACGGCGAGGCCATGATCGACCTGAGTCCGGAGGAGATCGCCGACGGCGTCCGCCCCCGGTTCTGACCGGCCGGGTCGCACGTCGACTGGTCGGTGATCGCGGAGATATTTCGGCAAATGGCGCGGCTAGGTCTCCAGGATCACGGATTACACGGCCCCGTTCGTGGCCGGGCCGCCCTAAGCTCTGGATCCGCTGGTCAGGTTCCGTACTCGTCGTGGCGGCGCATCCACATCTGGGGCGAGTCCCCCTCGTTGCGGCCGAGCGGGGCGCGGTCGAGGAAGCCGTAGTAGCCCATCATGAACTCCAGCCCGCGGGCGGTGGTCGAGTAGGTCAGGTAGACGGTGCCGTCCTCCAGCGCGTAGGCGCTCATCACCGGCGCCTCGCACAGGTAGGCCGCCGGCTCGGTACCGCACTCCTGCGCCAGCTGGGCGACGACCGGGGGAACGCCGCCGGCCAGCGCCTCGCGGGCGGCCGTCTCGGGACGCGAGATCTCCAGGTCGAAGTTGTAGTCGCTGCCGTAGGAAGAGGCCCAGGGGAAGCTCCAGCCCATCCGCTGCTCGTACGCCTGGAGTTTGCCCAGCGGGGCGCGCGAGATGCAGGTGAACGTCACGTCGCGGGCGTTCAGGTGCGGCACGGCGCCGTTGAAGGTGTCCGCCGCCGAGGAGCAGACCGGGCAGCCCGCCTGGTAGGCCGGGCCGAACATGAAGTGGTAGACCAACAGCTGCGAGCGCCCGTCGAACAGCCCGGCCAGCGTCCTGGGCCCGTGGCCGGTGTCGAAGCGGTATTCCTTCTCGATCGGCACCCAGGGCAGGTCGCGCCGCTGCGCGGCGAGCTGGTCACCGCGCCGGGTCAGTTCCTTCTCCTCGGCCAGCAGCTGGCTGCGAGCGGCCAGCCACTCCTCGCGCGTTGCGACCGTGTGCTTCGCCATCGGGCATCTCTCCTTGTCCTCGGTTCCTTGTCCTCGGTTCCTTGTCCTCGGTTCCTTGTCCTCGGTCCGGCCAGCCGCCTGCGGCAGCCCCAGCCTGCCATGCCGGCAGGCTGGTCACCCGGCTCACGGCCGGGGCGGGTGGTGCCGGGCCGGGTGCTTGGATGGGTGCATGACAACGGAGCAGGAGGCGCCGCGCGTGGTCAGCGCCAGCCGCGAGATCGCCGCCGGGCCAGGGCCGATCTTCGAGCTGATCGCGGATCCGGCTCAGCAGCCACGCTGGGACGGCAACGACAACCTGGCCGGGGCCGCCGACGGGCAGCGTGTCCGCCGCGCGGGTGACGTGTTCACGATGACGCTCACCGGGGGCGGCATCCGGGAGAACCACGTGGTCGAGTTCGAGGAGGGCCGCCGGATCGCCTGGACGCCCGCCGAAGTGGGGCGCAGGCCGCCCGGGCACCTCTGGCGCTGGGAACTCGAGCCGGTCGGCGCGTCACGCACGCGCGTCACCCTGACCTACGACTGGACCCGCCTGACCGATAAGAACCGCCTCCCCCGCGCCCGGGCGACCACGGCCGGCCGCTCCAGGCCTCACTCGACCGGCTCGCGGCCCTCGCCGAGGAATCCTGACATTCCGGTGCGGTATCGAGTCCGCTCATTTCCCGCCTTTCAGCCGGACCTGCGTGTGCTCTCGCCGCATCGTTGTCACGGCAGCTATTTCACGAAATACCAGTTCTCCGGATTAATGCTGGAGGCAGCCCGGCCGGAAGCGCTCAATACGCGGTGAGCTCTGGCGCAGGCGCGCGGAGATGGCAGTCACCGGGTGCCCGCGGGCGGTTCGACCTCGCGCCGGAGGATCTTGCCGGTCGGGCCCTTGGGCAGGTCGGGCACGATCCAGACATGGCGAGGATATTTGTAGGGCGCTACCCGGTCCTTCACGAACGCGCGTAGCTCTTCCGATGTGGCGGTCGCTCCGGGCTTGAACTTCACGGCCGCGCCGACCTCCTCGCCCAGCTGGTCGTGCGGGATCCCGATCACGGCGGCCTCGGCGACGGCGGGATGCTCGTAGAGGACCTCTTCGACCTCGCGCGGGTACACGTTGAAACCGCCCCGGATGATCAGGTCCTTCTTCCGGTCCACGATGTAGAAGTAGCCATCCTCATCGGTTCTGGCCAGGTCGCCGGTGCGGAGCCAGCCGTCGGTGATCGCGTCGGTGGTGGCTTCCGGGTTGCCCCAGTATCCCTTCATCACGTTGTGGCCGCGGATGACGATCTCGCCGATCTCGCCGACCGGCAGCTCAGCGCCGCCAGCGTCCACGACGCGCATCTGCACTCCCTCGACCGGGGTGCCGATCGACCCGGGCTTGCGCGCCTTGTCCGGGTGGTTGAAGGACGCGACCGGAGAGGACTCCGACAGGCCGTAGCCCTCCAGGATCATGCACCCGAAGGCCTGCTCGAACCCGCGCATGATCTCCACCGGCATGGCCGCGCCGCCGGAGACGCACACCCGCAGGGACGAGACATCGGCCGACGCCGCGGCCGGATCGTGCAGCATCGCGGCGTACATCGTCGGCACGCCCTCGAAGATCGTCACCTTGTCCCGCCCGACGATCTCCAGCGCCGTGGCCGGGTCGAACCTGGGCAACAGGGTCAGCGTGCTGCCGGCGGTGATCGCGGCGTTCATCGCGCAGGTCAGCCCGAAGACGTGGAACAGCGGCAGGCAGCCCATGATCACATCGTCCGGGCCTGCGTACAGCAGGGTGACGGCCGTCAGCTTGGCGTTGCGGGTCAGGCCCGCGTGCGTGAGCTCGGCGCCCTTGGGCCTGCCGGTGGTTCCCGACGTGTAAAGGATCAGGGCGTCGTCATCGCCGGACGCCTCCGCCCGCGCCGGAACGGAAGGAAGGCCGGCGAGCAGCCCGGCCATGTCCGGCTCGTCAATCTTGATCACTTGCGTGCCGGTCTCGGTGGCACCCATCGCGGCTTCGTCCGCCGCCGTATGCCAGACGAGGAGCACCCTCGCGCCGGAATCGCTGAGGTAGTAGGCGATCTCGCGGCTCTTCAGCAACGGGTTCATCGGCACGACGACAGCCCCGGCTCCGAGCGCGCCGTAGAAGGCGATCGGGAAGGCCGGCACGTTGGGCAGCATGACGCCCACCCGGTCGCCCGGCATGATGCCAGCCGACGACAGCAGGGATGTAGCACGGCCCGCGGCGTCGCGCAGCTGAGCGTAGGTCAGTTCGAGGCCGTCCATGCGGACAGCCGGGCGATCGGCGTGCTGAGCCACCGCCTGCTCGAACATGGAATTCAGACTTGCCATCGTGACCTCCGGCGGGCGGGTCGACTATGCGCTCAGCCCGTGGCCCGCTCCTGCGGTCACGCATGGCTGAGCTCCTGCCGCGAGCATGCGGCAGGTGAACGCCGGCCTAACAGGGTCGAAAGTCTGTAATTGGCCGCAGTGGCGGTGAGATGCCGCGGTCAGCGGCCCACTTGTCCCGATGTTCCCGGCATAGCGTGACGCCGTTACGGCTGCGGGTGCCTGCGCATGGCGTAGGCCACGTTGATGATCCCGACGATGAACCAGATCAGGGCCATGAGCATGATGGCGGCCACACCCGGGGACCCCTTGAGCACGACCGCCGTCACCAGCAGGGCCACCAGCATGGACCCGAGGGCCAGCATGATGGACTGCCGGCCGGAGCGGTCGGCGCGTTCGGCCCGGGTCGCGCGCCGCTCGGCCCGGATCATGCGCCTGGCCCGTCGGCGCTGGTGCCGGCACCCCGCGTACTGGTCCAGTTGCGTCAGGATGCGGCTGTCCACCTCCGCCGTGACCCGATCGCCGATCTCGGCCGCGATCCGCTGGTCGATCTCCGCGCCGATGCGTTCAACGAGGCCCTCGGCCAGTGCCTGGTCATAGCCGGAACCAAGGTCCGGCAGGGCGGCCACCGAGGCGGCGATCTCAGCCTGGCGATCTGTGGCCATCACGTCCTCCGAACGTTCCGTCAGCCCTTGCGGAAACGGTACGGACCCCGGCGGGCAGGCGGAATGCGGCTAGCCCCCGTTCGCGTCCGGGGGTCAGCCCCACCCTGGCCGCGACGTGGGACCTTATTTCGCCTTCCGCGGGGCCGGGCTGGCGGCACGGGACGCGGACCGGCTGGCCGCCGGGCCGCGCTGGACTCCCCGGCTGTGGAAGTAAGGCCCGCGCAGCGATGACGAAAGTCCCGGCCAGCTGCGGACATTTAGCCATGACGGCCGGACGGGTCGTGCCGGAAAAATCGGAAGGGTCACGTTAAAGCCGGACGGTAACCGGGCCGGCATTCAGAAGGAGGAATTCAGATGCGCCGCATTTCAGCTTTCCGGTGGACAGGCGCCGTGCTAGCAGTGATCCTGCTGGCGGGCGGCGGGCTGCTGCTGTGGGGCTCGGCTTACGTGCACAACACCGTGCAAAGCCAGCTCTCCGCGCAGCAGATCTACTTCCCGCCTGCTGCCGCGTTCGCCCACCCCAAGGTCGGCACCGAGATCACCCCGAGCATGATCCCGTCGGTGTCCCAGTACGCCGGGCAGCAGTTGCTGACCGGCCAGCAGGCCGAGGCCTACGCCGACCACTTCATCGCCGTCCACCTCATCGAGATCGGCGGCGGCAAGACGTACTCCCAGCTGTCAGCCGCAGCGATCGCGCAGCCTAACAACGCCGCGCTGGCCGCCCAGGTAGCGACCGTGTTCAAGGGCACGACGCTGCGCAGCATGCTGCTGAGCGCCTACGGCTGGTGGAAGGTCTCGCAGATCATGTTCATCGCCGCGATTGTCGCCTTCGCCCTCGGCGGGCTGGCCCTGATCGGCTCGGTGGCCGGCTTCGTCGTCGGGCGCCAGGCCCGGCCGCAGGCCACGGTGGTCCAGGCCACCGAGGTGGCCCCGCCTAAGGCCGCATGACCACAACGCCCCCGGCGGCATCACACCTCCGGCCCGCGCCGCAAGGCGCGGGCCGGAGGGTTTCGCGGGCCAGTCCCGTGACCCAGGCCGGCGGCCGTCCGCCGGGCCACAGGACCCCGGCATGTGGGACCTAAGGCACTGCCCTGCCGGTCATCCCCCGAAACAGGCTGGTAAGCGTAAGGGAACAGCAGGCACTCAAGGCGGCGCTCAGCCGCTGACCAGGCTGCCCGGGCCGCCGAACCGGCCGGGACAGCCTGGCCGGCCCCCGCGGGTTCGGCGCATCTCCCGCGGGGGCCTTCTTTGACCGGCAGCCAGGTTCCCCGGTGTCACACGCTGCCGACCTGCTTGCGGCACTGACTGCTGACCGCGGCGCCCCGCCTCGGGCGTGTGGAACGAGACGGCACGGGATGGACCGCCCTAGCGATGAGAGCGATCAGGGAGCCGTGACCACGATGACCGCGATGCCGCCAGAGCCGGATGACAGCCCCCAGCCGGGCCCGGGCCTGACACCATCGCCGCCCGCCCTCCAGGCGTCAGCCGTCCCGCCGCCGGCCTACCCGCCGCCTGCGTCAAAGCCGGGCCCCTCCGCCGCCGACCCGGATGTGGCCGCCACGGTGCGGTTGCTGCACCGTCGCCACGGCTGGAGCCGGACGTTCGTTACCAGTTTGTTCGCGTTCCTCCTGTCGTACGGTGCCTACGCCAATGCGGGGTCGCAGGGGGCGCCTGCCCCCTCGTGGTTCCTGGACATGATTATCGTGCTGGGCGTGCTGACCGCCGTCAGCCTCATCGCCGTGGTGGTGTGTTCCGTAGTGTTGAGGCGCAGGCCACCCGCGGTCCGGGCGCAGGCCGCCCCCATCGCCGCACACCACCCGCGCCGCGGGCATGCCCACCACTACCCGCCCCGGCACCTGGTCACGTGGACCCTGCGCTGGGTCGGGATGCTGGTGATCCTGGTCGTGGCGGTGGTCAGCCTGCCCGCGGTCGTCGACGGGGTGGCGTACCTGGCCGGTGCCGGAAGAACGGTCACCTTCGACCCGCTCTCGTACCAGACGAACTGCGACCGGTACAGCTGCGGGACGGTCACTGACGGCATCCTGGAGACCGGCGGCGCCGGCGTCAGCGCGAGCTGGCAGAACGTGGTACCGCTCGGCAGGCCGTTCCAGGTCCGCGAGCCGGTATGGAGGTGGGGGCTCGGCCTGGCGCTGATCGACAGCGACAAGACCGCCGTCATCGCCCTTGTCGTCAGCCTGCTGATCGAAGGGTTCGCCGTCTTGGTGGTGGTCAGCCTGGTCAGGCTGGCGCGCAACTGGCGACGGCACCGGCAGCAGCGAACGGCAATGACGTTCGGCCAGATCCCCTGACCTTTCCGTCAGCTGGGCCAGTAGGAGCAGCGCACGCCCGTGTGCACGGCCTGGCGCAGGTGCTCGCCGATGACCGGATCCGCCTGGGTGATGCGCACCATTGCCCGGCGGATGGCCTTGCCCACTGCCACCCGCGCGCGTTCCTCCTGGCCGGGAAAGGACCGGGTCCGGCCGGCGAATCCCGCTGCGGTGGCCTGCTGGCGGCGCATCCGGACCGCTTCACCGAAACGGTCACGCGCCACTGGCGGGCCCGGCTGTTCGCCTCCCTGGGCCAGCTCGAAGCAGCCGAGATGGAGGTCGGATTGTGCTGGGCCGCGGGACGAAGCGGCGCCGTCCGGCTGGTCGAATTCCTCGGCCCGCTGGCCGAGGCTCGCCTCGCCGCCGCCAGGCAAGACACTGCTACCGCCGTCGCCGCGCTTCGCCGGACGGCTGACGGCGGGCGCCGCGTCGCGATCGTCATGTTCGTGCCCGCCGCCCTGGCCGCCCTGGCGTGCCTGGCCGCCATCACCGGTGACCACGCCACGGCGGCCGCCGCCGCCGGCGAGGCGCGCGCCGCGCTCGGCGGGCGCCGCCAGCCGATCACCACGGCCGCGCTCCGCTACGCCGATGGCATCATGGCCTGGCACCAGGGCAGGCTTGCCGATGCCGAGCACCTGGCCCGCGAGGCCACCGTGGCCTGGCACCGCTGTTGCGACCGGATGGACGCCTGCGACGGCATCGAGCTGCTCGGCGTGCTCGCCGCAACCCGCGAACGCTTCACCGACGCCGCACGCCTGCTCGCCGCCGCCGAAGCGGCCCGCCGGCCGCTGCTCTACCTGACACCCGGCTTCACCGCCAACCGCGGCGCCGCCGGGCGCGCCGTCAGCCAGGCCCGGGACGTCCTCGGCGAGGACCGCTTCACGCCGGCGTGGGAAGAAGGCCCGGGACTTACTCTCGACGACGCGGTGGCCTATGCCGCCCGCAAGGGCGGCGGCCGTAAACGACCCGCCATGGGCTGGGCCAGCCTGACCCCGGCCGAACGGGAGGTCGTCGGCCTGGTCGGCGTAGGCCTGCGCAACGACGCCATCGCCCGCCGGCTGTTCATCGCCCCCGGCACCGTCAAGGTGCACCTGTCCCACATCTACGGCAAGCTCGGCATCACCACGCGCGCGCCGAACTGGCCGCGCAAGCTGCATCGCGGGAACGGACGGTGCCGGCCGCAGGCCCGCAGAGCGGTGACCAGGGCCGTTGATCAGCCGTCCCGCAGGATGGGGCGCAGGGCGTCGAGGGTGGCCATGTCGTCGATGGTGGACGGCACGGCCTCGCCGGCGTTCCCGTCGGCGATGCCGCGCATGGTCTTGCGCAGTATCTTGCCCGAGCGGGTCTTGGGCAGTCCGGCGATGATGTCGACCCGGCGCAGGGCCGCGACGGGACCGATCTGGTCGCGGATCAGCTGGACGAGTTCGGCGCTCAGCGCGTCGGGGTCGATGTCGGTGCCTGCCTTGAGAACGACGAACCCGCGCGGGATCTGGCCCTTGAGGGGGTCATGGACGCCGATGACCGCGCATTCGGCCACGGCGGGATGGCTGGCGAGAACTTCTTCCATTTCCCCGGTGGACAGCCGGTGGCCCGCGACGTTGATGACGTCGTCGGTACGGCCCATGACATAGAGGTATCCGTCGCCGTCGCGGTATCCGCCGTCTCCGGTGATGTAGGCCCCGGGGTACTGCACCAGGTAGGAATCGATGAACCGCTGGTCGTCACCCCACAAGGTCGGCAGGCAGCCGGGCGGCAGCGGCAGCCGCACGACTATCTCCCCGGTCGTGCCGGCCGGAACGTCAGCGCCGGTGGCGGGGTCGACGATATGAACGTCGTAGCCGGGTACCGGCATGGTGGGCGAGCCGGGCTTGGTGGGCATGGGGTCGAGCCCCATCAGGTCGGCCGCGATCGGCCAGCCGGTCTCGGTCTGCCACCAGTGGTCGATCACCGGGATGCCGAGCAGTTCGCGCGCCCACCGGTAGGTTTCCGGGTCGAGCCGCTCCCCGGCCAGGAACAGGTACTGGAAGGCCGACAAGTCGTATTTTCCGGCAAACGTGCCCGCGGGGTCTTCCTTCTTGATCGCCCGGAACGCGGTGGGCGCGGTGAACAGCGTCTTGACCCCGTGTTCGGCGATTACCCGCCAGAACGCTCCGGCATCCGGCGTGCCGACCGGCTTTCCCTCGTACAGCACCGAGGTGCATCCGGCCAGCAGCGGGGCGTAGACGATGTAGGAATGGCCCACCACCCAGCCGATGTCGGAGGCCGCCCAGAACACCTCGCCGGGCCGGGTGTCGTAGATGTTGTCCATGCTCCAGCGCAGCGCGACCGCATGCCCTCCGTTGTCGCGGACGACGCCCTTGGGCTTCGCGGTGGTGCCCGAGGTGTACAGGATGTACAGCGGGTCGGTGGCCGCGACCGGCACGCAGTCGGCCGGCTCGGCCGCCGCCATGGCCTGCTCCCAGTCCAGGTCCCGGCCGTCGGCCAGCGCCGCTAGCGCCTGCGGGCGCTGCAGGATGACGCACCGGCCCGGCTTGCGGGCCGACAGCTCGATCGCCCGGTCCAGGATCGGCTTGTACTCCAGGACCCGGCTGGCCTCGATGCCGCAGGACGCGGACACGACGATCTTAGGGGCAGCATCGTCGATGCGGGCGGCCAGCTCGGGCGCGGCGAAGCCGCCGAACACCACGGAGTGCACGGCGCCGAGGCGCGCGCAGGCGAGCATGGCGATGACCGCCTCGGGGATCATCGGCATGTAGATGACCACGCGGTCGCCGGCCTCGGCCCCGAGACCGCGCAGCACCCCGGCAAACCGCGCTACCTGATCCAGCAGCTCACGGTAGGTGAAGGTACGGGAGGTGCCGGTCACCGGACTGTCGTAGATCAGCGCGGCCTGGCCGCCGCGCCCGTCACGGACATGGCGGTCGACCGCGTTGAAGCAGGTGTTCAGCACCCCGCCGGCGAACCACCGGTAGAAGGGCGGATTCGACGTGTCCAGCACCACCGTCGGCTGGCGGTACCAGTCAATCCCCTTGGCGGCCTCACCCCAGAACCCCTCAGGGTCGGCGATGCTCCGGCGGAACGCCTGCGCGTAACTGCCCATGACTACGCTCTCCTCACTGCTCGTCCGGGCGTCCGGCGCCTATTCTTCGCCGAGGGATTCACCCGGCGTCTTGGCGAGGTGGCCGACCGGCAGGATCTCGCGGCCGTAGGTTGCCTCGCACACCTCGGCGAGGCACAGATAGAAGGCGAGTCCCGCCAGCGCTATGCCGATCCACCCGCCGGTCTTGATCAGTCCGGTGGATCCACCGTAGTTGCCGGCGCCGAGGATGAACAGGGCGGCGGTCAGCAGTAGCAGCGCTGTGGCCACGGCGACGCTGGTGCGGAACGACGACAGGAACATGATCGCGGAGAAGATGCCGAAGGCGTACGCGAGCAGGCCGAGCGCGTGTCCGGCCTGGTGCGCCAGGACCAGGGGAGCGAGGTAGAACTGGCCGAAGACCCAGACAGACAGCCAGAACGCGCCGAATCCGCTGAACAGCACGCCGCCGAAGGTGTTGCCGATGCGCAACTGGATGATCCCGGCGATCAGCTGGGCCAGGCCGCCGAACGTGAGCGCCACGGCGAAGACCACGGGCAGGATGGCCGCCGGGACGAGGTTGGCGTTCCACATGCTGAGCATGAAGGTGGTGGTCGCGAAGCCTGCCAGGGCGAGCGGCCCTGAATTCCCCCAGGCCACCCCGGTTGCTGAAGCAGGTTTCGCGACTGGTGTCGCTGGCTGGATGCGTTGCTCGGCAGTAGCCACGTGATCCTCCCGACATTTTGATCCGATGCTGGTAGCGTGCACCGCTATTGCCTGCGCGGGGAGGGCCATAAGTCCCCCATCGGGCCCGCCGAAGGTATGGCCCGATATGAGGATGCGCAGACCCGGCCGGCCGCAGCAGCTCAGCCGAGCGGGAGGGGCGGCCTGGCCGGCCGCACAGTCATGACCATTTGCTATGGGCGGGGGCGGGTCAAGCCCTGGTATGGATCATGACGACGGCGGCGGCTGTGGGCCTAGGCGTTGTTCGCGGAGGCCGGGTCTTCGGCACCGGCATTGCGCCTCGCTGAGGCGGCGTCAGCTCCCGGCGGCGGCCAGATGATCTCGATGGGGTCGCGGGCCGGCGCCGCGGCGTTCTTCACCCAGGTCGACCGCGAGGTCTCGCCGACCGAGCCGAACCTCGGCACCCTGCTGCGGGTCGCATCCTCGCACGGCCTAACGGTGCCACTCCCCGCGAACTAACCAGCAGACCGCCACGAGCGACAGCGCCCAATGCCGGAGGCCCGGGGGCACAGACGCCAGCGCTGAGTCGGTTATGAACGCCGGGGACCGGTCCACCACAGCGATGCGGGCTCGCCCAGTACACCTGGTTTGTGTTCACCGCGCACTTGATCGAGGCCGGGATCGACGCCTTTGTCGGTGCCGTCGGCGACGCCCTCGATAAGCGCCGCCATCGGGGGTAGCGGCCCGAGGGACGATTCGTTCGTCGCTGGGGTGCTGTCTGCATCCGGTGGTTAGGATGCTTCATGGCTGGCTCGTCTGCTGCTGGTGGGGACGGTCCGCGGACGGTGGGACGCGCGCCGCATCGCCGCAGCGGCCGGGCCCGGGTCGCGGTGCTGCACGCCGCCGATGACCTGCTGGTCGAGCGAGGGTATGCGGGCGTGACGATCGAGGGTATCGCCGCGCGGGCGGGGGTCGCGAAGCAGACCATTTACCGCTGGTGGCCCTCGAAGTTCGAGATCTTGATGGACACCTTCCTCGAGGACGCGGCCGGCGCCCTGGAGGTCCCGGACACCGGGACGGTTGACGGGGACTTGCGGCAGCATCTGCGGCAGCTGGCCGGGTTTCTCTCCGCGGAACCCGCGGGCCGGGTGATGCTGGCGCTGATCGGCCAGGCTCAGCACGACGCTGACGTTGCCCGCACCTTCCAGCGGCGGTTCCTGGACGAGCGGCGGGCCCTGGACCGGACCATCCTGGAGCGCGGCGTTGCCCGCGGTGACCTGCGCGGCGACACCGATCTGGACCTGGTCATCGACATGATCTACGGGCCGGTGTATCACCGCGTGCTGCTGACCGGCCTTCCCGTCGATGGCCGGTTCACCGACGGGCTGGTCCGCCACGTGATGGCCGCCATTGCGGCACCCGGGCGGGCGCCTGCTCCCGGCTCGTGACGGCAGCCGCCCGGCCCGGCGCGGGCTGCGGCCCGGTGCGGCTAGCGCCCGGTCCAGCAGCTGATCTCGATGCCGTCCTCGACCGGGAACGCCACGCTCAGGTAGCCGCTGGCCGGATCCCGGACGTAGCCGAGATACTGACCCAGGCTCGCGTGGGTGATGTCGTCGGCGGCGACGATCGCACCTGGCGCGAGCCTGGGCTCCAGCAGGCGCAGCACCGGAAGGCAGAGGTCTTTCCAGCCGTCGAGCAGCACCAGGCCGATCGGGCCCGGCACCTCGGCGAGGGTCTGCCGGGCATCGCCGGGCAGGATCGTCACGGCCGCGCCGACGCCCGCCTCCGCCAGGTTGGCCCGGGCGGCACCCACCTTCCGCGCGCTCAGCTCGGTGCCCACCACCCGGCCGGCGCCGTTGTCGGTGACCGCGGCGGCCAGGTAGATCGTGGAGATGCCGAACGATGTCCCGAACTCCACCACGGTGGCCGGGCGAGCGGACCGGACCAGGTTGTAGAGCAGCTTGCCGGCGTCGGCGGAGATCGGTATGTAGCAATCCTGGAGGGCGTCCGCCCGTTCTGAGGCGGACGCCTGGGACCACGAGGACAGCCCGGACGGTGGCGCCGGGACGTGGTCGTCGTCTTGGCCGGCGGCGGCGAACAGCCGGCTGAGCAGGCCGGTGACCTGAGGTGATGCCAGTGTGTTAGCCATGACTCTGATACTAGACGCAACGTTGCGTCTACTCAATGGTCTGCGGTTACCGCTGCCAGTCCTGCGAGGGCGTAGCCGATGACCTGGCTGGCGAGCTGGATGAGGCCGCCTCCGGCCGGTGCCGGCCCGAGCAAGCGGGCTTGGCGACCGTCATACAGCTCGCGCAGCCCGGTCACGCCAGTGGCGGTGGCCAGGCACGGTGCGAGGGCGCCGGACTCGACGGGGAGGTCGCCGGTGATGGCAGCGGCCAGGGTGCGTCCAGCGGGTGCGTAGAGGCGCGCTCCATCCGTTTGCGAGCCCCGCTCCGCCGGCCCGTGGTGTACCGGAAACGACGGCCAGTCGTGGCCAAGCAGCGGACCAGGACGATTTCAGCGATGAGCTCCCGGTCCGGCGAGCGTCAGAACCGGTACCAGGTTCAGCTCATCAGGAGGCGACCACCATGGCCGACGAAACCGTCAGCGCGACAACGATCATTAACGCCCCGGCGGAGGCCATCTTCGCGGTCCTCGCCGACCCCGCCCGGCATGCCGCGATCGACGGCACTGGCTGGGTCGGCGAGCCCTTCGACAGCCAGCCGCTGACCGCGGCGGGGCAGGTATTCCGGATGGCCATGTACCACCCCAACCACCCGGACGGGAACTACCAGATGGCCAACCGGGTGCAGGTGTTCGACCCCCCGCGCGCCATCTCCTGGGAGCCGGGCCAGGACACCGGCGACGGCAATCTGCGGTTCGGCGGCTGGGTCTGGCGCTACGACCTGGCCCGGGCCGGAACGTCCGGGACCAAGGTCACCCTGTTCTACGACTGGTCGGCGGTCCCGGAATTTCTCCGCCAGCACATCGAATTCCCCCCGTTCCCTCCGGATCATCTGAGCAACTCGCTGGCCCACCTCGCCGACTTGGTCATCGCCTGACCCGGTCCGGGTTGGCTGTGATGCTGCCAGCCGATGATGGGCCCTCGCCCGCAGGGTGGCCTACTGCTGGCAGGCCGCGTGCTACTGAGGCTGCGCGACCGGGAGGGTGGCTCTTGGCTGACACGGCCGCCGGGTCGTCGAGTGCCTGCTCGAGCCCGTTCATCTGGAACCAGGCAGCGCCCAGCGCCCCGGCCGCCAGGTCCAGCCGGGCGATGCCCAGGTTCGCGTCGCTCAGCGGGATGGCACACTGATCGCGCTGGCGCCCGTACTCGGCCAGCGCCGCCTCCAGGTCGCCGTGCCAGCCGTCAACAACGGCCGAGGCCACCAGGTCCGCGTCGCGGAAGGCATCGGCGATCCCCCGGGCGATGACGGGGTCCTAGCCACAGCACCCGGTCGTCGAGCCCGGGGCAGCCAGTGGCGAGCACCGCGTCCGGCACTTTCCACCGGCGGAGCCGGGCCACTCCCGCCGGCTTGATCAGATGGCCGGAAACCACATCGCCCAGGCGCGCCGATCGCTCCAGGAGCCGTACCGAGAGCCCGGCGCGCGCCAGCAGCATGGCGGTCGGCGCTCCCGCGCACCGGCCGCCGACCACCACAACGTCGTCGGTCATGCTGTCCATGCCGGGAACTTTGCCCGGCCCGGCCCGGGCCAGCATCCCTGAGTTCAGGTATTTCACGGAGCCGGGGCGGCAAGCCCGCCGCGAGACGACACGCCCAGCTTGGCGAACACGTGCTTCAGGTGAGTCTCCGCCGCGTACCGTGGCAAAAACGGTCGCTCAGCCACCTCGCGGTTGGCCGTAAACGGCCGTCAATCTGGATCTTCCGCGTGCGCCTTGAACACCACTTCATATCCCTTGCTCTTCAGCAGCCTTCGTGCGTCCCTGATCGCCTCGAGCGGGTCCGAATGCTCCATGTAGCCGTGATCGCTTTCGTCGACGCCCTCCGCGTCGACTTCCTCCTCTGACGTGAACAGATGCCAACCGCTATCCTGATACACAAGTACGGCCTGACCAGGGCCGTCCTCAAGTGCGTCCTCGTCAAACTCTCCCGTATACGCGGCGTCGCAACCGTCTTCAGTGAATCGCCCTGAGATCTTCAGCGTCGCGATCTTCATTGCCCTACCTTCCCTTGTAGTTGGGCGTGCCAGTCCTGGCGATCATCGCTTAGCCATGCCGGGATTGGCGGGTGGCTGAAGCTCAACACGAGCTGTCTCATCCAGTCGCCGTCGGCGTTTACCCAAGGATTCATCCTGCTGACCGTGCAAATTCCTGTCGCCATGACTACTCGCTTGGGTGATCGATGTCCCCCTGCGCCGAGTCCTGCACTTGCTGCTTGGAGATGTTGAGATGGATGCCGGCAGTAAATCCGGACACATTGCCGGAGGGGATAGCCACTTCCTTGTGACGCCACAAATGCCCCTCTCTGAGAAGTACGTGCACGTGGGTCACTCGGTGCGTGCGGGGGTCCACGCAGAGCGCACGTAGTTGCCCGATCTCGCCGTCGGTGGCATAGACGTGATCGCCGCGGTGCTCCTCCTCCCCGGAAGGCAGGAGCCTAGGAACGAGGTCCGTTTCTCCCGTGAGTATCTCCCCCCGGACCGGCGAGATCGCACTGCCGTCCACGGCCGTCTCGTCGTCCGCTGGCCGCCACCCCTCCGTGACCAGCTCCACTGGGCCGGAGTGGAAGATCTCTGCCAGGGTCTCTTCAGCGGCGGTGAGGTTCTTGAACTCCGCCTCGGTGTAGCGGAGCCGGATCTTGCCTGCTGGGGCGTCAACGTGGTCCAGCCGAACAAGCCGCGCCAGCCCCTCTCGGCCCTTTGGCTCGACCACGAGATGAGTTACCGACCGAGTGCTGCGGTCAACGACTACGCACTTCACATCGCCGGAGACCTTATTATCGGAAGTGCGAGCTTCGCTGCCGATCACGAGCGTTATCTCTGCCATAGCCACCCTCCTCGCTCTCGACAGGGTTAGCGCGAACCCTGCCTACACCAGTGTGCCCGAATGGGATTCGGACCGTTGCGCCGCGTAGGGCAGCATCCTGAGACCTCGCTTGCTCGGCTACGAGGCGGCGCCACGTCAGGCGGTCGAGCGAGATGACCCCGCGCCATCGGCCGGAGCAGTGCCGGTGACTCTCTGGGTCACCGCATGCGGCGTCGTGCTCGACGTGGATGGACGCCTCGTACATACGCGCAGGTCAGCGTCTCAGGACGTCCGTATCGGTCCTCCCGGGGCCATCCCGGTTGCGGTACCTTCGTGCTGTACTCCCCCGGTGCCCGCAGGAGTCCACGGCGGAACGCAGGTAACCTGCAAGCAGGGATTGCCGGAACCCTGCGCTGGAGGAACGATGCCGCCGGAACCAGGCCATGGAATGCTTCCCGGCGGATACGGCAACATGCGAGCCTCGACAGCGGACAGGGAACGCGCGATCGACGTTCTCAAGGCGGCCTTTGCCGAAGGCAGGCTGACCCAGGACGAATGCGAGCAGCGGGCCGGGCAGGCCTTCAGCGCACGAACCTACGCCGAGCTTGCCACGCTAACTGCCGACCTACCGGCGGGCGCGCTCGGCACCCTGGTCCTGCAGCTGCCCGGCTATCACCTGCCGCCCCCGTCCCGTCCGATGAACAAGCTGGCCGTCGCCTCCCTGGTGATCGCGCTGATGCCCGTCATACCGCTGCTCGCCGTTTTCACTGGACTCATCGCGCACGGTCAGATCCAGGAACGGGGCGAGCGCGGCGCCGGCGTTGCCACGGCCGGCATCCTGATCGGAGGGCTCGTCTCTCTGTTGTTCTTCTTCTACTTTCTGCACAGCTGACCGGACATCGCTTCGACTTTCCGTTAGCTGCCAGATCACCCGGCCCACTGGTGCACGATCTGCCCGGCGCCGTGCGCCGTGGCACCCAACCAGGACGATGGGCTGGCGCTGGGCCGGCGGGCCTGACAGCCTGATTGGTGCCGGTTGACACCTGTCCCTCACCGCGGTGAGTCCCGGGCCGGGTGGTCGTCTCGCGGTCTGAGGGAGGTGCCCGGTGAACGGTTTCGCGCTTGCGTACGAGGGCTTCGATCCGGCCGGGGAGGGACTGCGTGAGGCGCTGACCTCGACGGGCAACGGTTTCCTGTGCGCGCGGGGCGCCGCGGAGTGGGAGGACGACGACGGCGTGCACTACCCGGGCACCTATGCGCATGGGGTCTACAACCGCGAGACGACGATCCTCGGCGGGCGTCCCGTGCTCAACGAGGACCTGGTGAACCTGCCGAACTGGCTGGTGCTCAAGCTGCGCATCGAGGGCGGGGACGCGTTCCGGCTCGGCGACGTGGAGCTGCTCGACTATCGCCACGAGTTCGACATCCGCAACGCGACGGTCATCCGAGAGTTGCGTTTCCGCGACCGCGCCTGCCATGAGACGACGCTGCGCAGCCGACGGTTCGTGAGCATGGCCGATGTGCACCACGGCGGCATCGAGTGGACGCTCACACCGGAGAACTGGTCAGGCCGCGTCGAGGTCGTCTCCGCGCTCGACGGGCGCGTCGCCAACAACGGCGTGGCACGTTACGGCCAGCTCGAGGGCCGGCACCTGGATCCGGTGGGCCCGAGGACGTTCGGGTCCGAGGTGATCGCGTTGAAGGTCCAGACGCGGCAATCGAATCTGTACATCAGTCAGGCGGCGCGCACCCGCGCCTTCGACGGCCACGGGCCGCTTGCCGTCGAACGCGGTCTCTACCAGATGGAGGACTATATCCAGCAGGTCCTTGCGTTCGAGGTCGGGCAGGGGGCCGCGGTGCGGGTCGAGAAGATGGTGGCCTTCTACACGTCGCGTGATCGCGCGATCAGCGACACGCTGGTCAAGGCGGGGACGTCGGCGCTGCGGTACGCCGACTACGGCGAGGCGTTCGCGCGCCACGCCTCAGCCTGGGACGAGCTGTGGCACGAGTGCGACGTGCGTGTGCCCGGCGACGACCGGGTGCAGCTCCTGCTGCGGTTGCACATCTGCCATATCCTCCAGGTCTGCTGCCGCAACACGGCGGACCGGGATGCCGGCGTACCCGCCCGCGGCCTCAACGGCGAGGCCTACCGGGGTCATGTGTTCTGGGACGAGCTGTACGTCTACCCGTTCCTGAACTTCCGCATGCCGGAGGTGACGCGGGAGCTGCTGCTGTACCGCTATCGCCGCCTGGGCGAGGCTCGCGCCGCGGCCCGGCAGGCGGGGTTTCGCGGCGCGATGTTCCCCTGGCAGAGCGGCAGCGAGGGCACGGAGGAGACCCAGAGCATCCACCTCAACCCGCTCTCGGGCCGCTGGGAGCCCGATCTGAGCCACAACCAGCGCCACGTCAACGCGGCGATCTTCCACAACATCTGGCATTACTTCCAAGCCACCCAGGACCTGGCGTTCATGCGCGACTACGGTGCCGAGATAATGCTGGAAATCGCGCGCTTCTGGGCCTCTATCGCGCACTTCAATCCCGAGCGGGAACGCTACGAGATCCACGGGGTGATGGGCCCGGACGAGTTCCACGAGAGGTATCCCGGCGCCGAGGATGGCGGTCTGCGCAACAACGCCTACACCAATGTCATGGTGGCCTGGCTTTGCGGCACGGCCCAGGACGTTCTGTTGCTGCTGCCGGCGACCAGGGCCGCGGCGCTGCGCGACATGCTCGGCCTTGACGACGAGGAGCTGCGCAGGTGGGAGAGCATGAGCCGCCGGATGTTCGTCCCCTTCCACGGCGACGGCATCATCAGCCAGTTCGAGGGCTACGAGGAACTCCGGGAACTCGACTGGGACGCCTACCGCGCGAAATACGGCAACATTCAGCGGCTCGATCGGATACTGCGCGCCGAGGGCGACGACCCCGGCCGCTACAAGGTGGCCAAGCAAGCGGACACGGTGATGCTGTTTTTCCTGTTCTCCCGCGACGAGCTGCGGCGGCTGTTCGGGCGCCTCGGCTATAGCTACGGCCCGGACACGGCGCGCAAGAACATCGCCTACTACGACCGGCGCACCTCACACGGCTCGACGCTCAGCTTCATCGCGCACGCGGGCGTCTTGGCGGCGCTGGACCCGGAGAGCTCGTGGCAGCGGTTCCTCGCGGCCCTGGAGAGCGACGTCGGCGACGTCCAGGGCGGGACCACGAAGGAGGGGATCCACATGGGCGTCATGTCCGGGACGCTCGACCTCGTCCAGCGCAGCTACGCGGGCACGCACATCCGCGACGGCGTCCTGCACTTCGACCCGAGGCTCACCGGCCAGCTTGACGGGTTGTCGTTCTCGATGCAGTTTCAGGGGACCCCGATCCTGGTGACGTTCGCCGATGGGCGGCTCACGGTGGCCGCACATCGGGAGGGCGTGAGCCCGCCGGTCAAGGTTGCCGTCCGCGATGAAGTGCGCGAGCTACATGCCGGGGACCGCTGCACGTTCGAGCTCCAGGCGGACCCGAGCCCCGAATCGCGGGTCCAGGGGTGACAGGAGGACCCGTGCCGACACGGTTCCAGGCAGCGATCTTCGATGTCGACGGCGTGCTCGTCGACTCGCCCCACGAGAAGGCGTGGCGTGAGTCGCTGCGCGAGCTGATGGAAGGGGAGTGGAGCGACATCCGCGACCAGACGACCTGGTCGCCCGGGGCGTTCACGCCGCACGTCTACCAGGAGGAGATATCGGGCAAGCCGCGGATGAGCGGCGCGCGGGCGGCCCTGGAATACTTCGAAGTTCCCGATGTCGATGCCCGCGCCGGGGAGTACGCCGCGCGCAAGCAGGTGATGGTGGTCCGGCTCATCGAGGCCGGTGATTTCACCG
Source organism: uncultured Actinomycetota bacterium (assembly GCA_963749145.1). Classification (GTDB taxonomy): domain Bacteria; phylum Actinomycetota; class Actinomycetes; order Streptosporangiales; family Streptosporangiaceae; genus JASHPR01. The sequence goes on from CAVVLN010000004.1 coordinate 354,399, forward strand.
CCTATCCCGACGCGCTGCGGTTCATCATCGCCGTCAAGGACGCGGGGATCCGGGTGGCGGCCGCGTCGTCGTCGAAGAATGCGAAAGTGTTCCTGAGCCGGATCCGGCTCGACACGTTCGCGCAGGAACACGGCATCTCCTCGCCGTCGCTGCGGCCGGACCTGACGCTGCTGGACTTCTTCGATGCCGACGTTTCGGGCCGGGATTTCGCCCACGGCAAGCCCCACCCCGAGATGTTCCTCACCGCGGCCCACGAGCTCGGGGCCGCGCCTGAGGCCATGATCGTCATGGAGGACGCCGCCGCGGGGGTCGAAGCAGCCAAGGCGGGCGGCATGGCCGCGATCGGCATCGCGCGGGCCCATGACTCGGACCTCCTGTCCGACGCCGGAGCCGACATGGTGGTCACCACCCTCGACGAGGTGGACTTGGCAGCACTGTCGGACGGGCGGCTGGCCACGAAGAGATGATGATCCCGCTGGCCGTTCCGCTCATCGGCGGCACGGCCGGCAACTGCCAACCTCACGGTCAAGGCGCTGCGATGTGAAGCAGGCAGCAGGAGAATACTGGCCCCATGGTTGACGACACCGCACGGGACCGGGCCATCTACCAAGCGTTGAAGGCGGCCGACGAAGTCGCTGCGGCCCTTCAGGCACATCTCGTCGAGGAGCACGGGGCTGATCCGGATCGCGCCGCGGCACAGAACCCCGCCACCAACTCGCTGAAGCTCTTGTGGCAGGCTCGCGAACGCCTAGGCGAAGGACTGCGAGCCATCGAGGCCCACAACATCGCCGAGACTGACGAGATCTCTCTGCGCAACCACTAGCGGCAACGAGCGCGAGCCGACGGGCCCGCACAATCCCGCCCGGCCGCCGTCGGGCGGGCGTCTTGCGGCGCTAACCGGCACCGAGCCCGGCGGGCGCCCGGTCGGCCACTCTGCTGGACGCGTTTGCCACGGTCTCTGCCTGGCTGACGGCCACCTGCCCAGTGCGACCCGGGCGAATCGCGTCGCGTTCGTGGCTGTCGCCCGCCTGCGGCCAGGTCGCGGCAGGCGCGCCGTCATCGTCGAGCCGGGCCAAGGCGAGCCTGTCAGCGGCCTCGAGGTCGCGGGAGGTGAAGGTGCCCCTGCTGTCACGCTGCTGTTCAGCCGCGGCAACCGATCCTGCCCTGCGGCTCGCCGTGGGCACTGACAGCTTCCGCCATGTGCGCGGTACCGCAAGCACGATGAGCACGATGAGCAGGGCGGTGATGATGATCAGGCCGATGAGGGCCATGACCTGCTCCCTCCGACCCGGTAGCTGGCCGCCGTGGGCGGGGTTCCAGGTCCTTGGCCGTCAGCTTACATGGGTAAAGGAAAACTAGCAATATATTTCTAGAAACTAGAGTACACTTTGAAACGTGGAGCGGTGGAGTTTCCTGACCAACCACGCCCGGGTTCTGCTTTGCATCGCAAACGACCCGGGCGTGCGACTACGCGACATCGCGGCCAGCGTGGGCATCACGGAGCGCAGCGCCTACGGCATCGTCACCGAGCTGACCACGGGCGGCTACGTGGTCAAGAAGAAGGACGGCCGTCGTAACCACTACCAGGTCCAGGCACACATGCCGCTGCCCGAACCCACCCGCCAGGAGCCCGCTATCGGCGAAGTCCTCGCTCTCCTCGCGGGCGCCAGCGCGACGCCACGCCCGACCGGGCCGTAACCGGCCCGAGGCCACCGCGCCGCTTCCTGAGGCTGCGAGCCTCCGTCTTGCGGGCTCGCGTTGCTGACGGCAACAGATCATGCACCGCAGTCGCTCCGGCGACGTCCCACGTGGCCGGCTGCGACGCCGTCACCAAGGCCTGCTGAACGCCTCCGTACTGCCGTTCATGAACCCCAGCTCGTCACCGTCAAGAACTGGGTCAGAGTTTCTAGAAATTTATTGCTAGTTTTAGATCACGCAGATAGGCTGGTCAAGGCGACGGGGGCGAGCCGCCGAGGGCGGCTGGCTACCGCGGCGTCACCGGAGAAGAGGCGTTGGTGATGGTTGCGCTGGTGGTCATCCTGGTAATACTCGTCGTGGCCGGGCTCACCGCGGCCGGGCGGTCGTTCAAGATCGTGCAGCAGTACGAGCAGGGCATCATCTTCCGGTTCGGGCGGGTGCTGGGCCGGCCCCGCGGCGCCGGGCTGACCGTCATCCGGCCGATCGGCGACCGGATGCAGAAGGTCAACATGCAGATCGTCGCCATGGCCGTCCCGGCCCAGGATGGCATCACCCGGGACAACGTGACCGTGCGGGTCGACGCGGTGGTCTACTTCCGGGTCGTGGACCCGATCAAAGCCACGATCAACGTGCAGAACTACATGTTCGCGATCTCCCAGCAGGCGCAGACCTCGCTGCGCTCGATCATCGGCCAGTCCGAGATGGACCAGCTGCTCTCTGAGCGGGACACCGTCAACCGGAAGCTGCGCCAGATCATCGACGAGCCGACCGAGGGCCCGTGGGGCATCCGCGTCGAGCGGGTGGAGATCAAGGATGTCTCGCTGCCCGAGAGCATGAAGCGGTCGATGTCGCGGCAGGCCGAGGCCGAGCGGGAGCGCCGCGCGCGGATCATCACCGCCGACGGCGAGTACCAGGCCTCCAAGCGCCTGGCCGCGGCGGCCAACGTCATGGCCCGCGACCCGGCCGCGCTGCAGCTGCGGCTGCTGCAGACCGTGGTCGAGGTCGCCGCGGAAAAGAACAGCACCCTGGTCATGCCGGTGCCGGTCGAGCTGCTCCGGTTCTTCGACAAGTTCACCCCCGCCGCGCCTGCGGGCGATCGGAAGTCGGCCGCCGATTCGGCGTCACTCGCGGACTTCGGCGACCAGGACGCGGCCGAGGCCGAGATCGAGAGCGGTGCGCCGCTGGAGATACCCGAGGTCCCGCCGATCCCCGAGCTGCCCATGCAGACGGGCAACGGCAAGGTGGCCGCGGCCGCGGTGCCGCAGCCGGGCGCAGTGGCCCGGCATGACGACGGCATCGCGGACCCGAGCGTACAGGCTCCGCCCGCCTGATCCGGGGACGTCGCCGTGGCGATCATCGCCTGCCGTCCCTGCGGTTTCCGGTAGTCCGGTGCTGTTGCTGGCCATCGCCGGTCAGCTTGGCATGCGCGCGGCCCCCGCGCGCTCGAGACCATCGCCCAAGAGGACTTCGTGGTGACGTTCGCCTCTGCCACGTCCGGGACGCGCTCTTGAAGCTGTCCCCCGCCCTGGCGGGCTCGGGCGGACCCGAGCGGGATCGGCATCACACTGGCTCGACGTGCACTGCCGCGGACTGACCGCATCTGTTCCCGACCGCCGCGCCTGCCTAGGCTGTGGAGCGATGGCCGAGACGGATGTGATCCGCACGCCCGACCAGCGGTTGCGGGTCTTTGTGAGTTCCACGCTGCAGGAACTGGCCGCTGAGCGGCAGGCGGTGCGGGACGCGGTGACCCGTCTGCGGCTGGTGCCGGTGATGTTCGAGCTGGGCGCCCGGCCGCATCCGCCGCGGCAGGTATACCGCTCCTACCTGGCGCAGAGCCAGGTGTTCGTGGGCGTGTACTGGCAGAGCTACGGCTGGGTCGCGCCGGGGGAGCAGGTTTCCGGGCTGGAGGATGAGTACCTGCTGTCGGCGGGGCTGCCCAGGCTCATCTATGTGAAGTCGCCGGCGCCGGAGCGTGAGCCGCGGCTGGCGGAATTGCTGACTCGGATCAGGGATGACGGTGACGTGTCCTACCAGCGCTTTTCTGCTGCCGACGAGCTGCAGCGCCTGGTCGAGAATGACCTGGCCGTGCTGCTGAGCGAGCGGTTCGAGATGGCGTCATCGGGAGACGCCGCCGCGGGCGAGGCATCGCTAACCGGGACGCTGCCGGTGCCGCCGACGCCGCTTGTGGGCCGCGACGATGACGCCGCGGCGGTGAGCGACCTGGTGCGTGCCGAGGGTGTGCGCCTGGTGACCCTAACCGGCCCGGGCGGGGTCGGGAAAAGCAGGCTCGCGGTGGAGGTCGCGCAGCGGCTGGGTCCGGGCTTCGAGGACGGGGTGCGGTTCGTTGACCTCGGCTCGGTTCGGGCGGCCGAGCTGGTGACGGCAGCGATCGCCGCCGCGCTGGGGCTGAACACCTCGGGCGGCAGGCTGATCACCGACCTGAAGTCATACCTGCGCGCCCGGCGGCTGGTGCTGGTGCTGGACAACTTCGAGCAGGTGATAGCGGCGGCTCCGCTGGTGGCTGAGCTGCTGGGCGCCGCTCCCGGCGTGGTGGCGCTCGTGACCAGCCGGATGGTGTTGCGGCTCAGCGGTGAGCACGAGTTCCCGGTGCCGCCGCTCCCGGTGCCACCGCTCGGGGCCGGCGGGGACGCCGCGGAGGTGCAGCGGTGCGCCTCGGTGCGCCTGTTCGTGCAGCGGGCGCAAGCCGCGTCCGCGGGTTTCGAGCTGACCAGCGGGAACGCCGGGGCGGTGGCCGAGATCTGCCGGCGGCTGGACGGGCTGCCGCTGGCCATCGAGCTGGCCGCCGCCAGGGTCAGGCTGCTGCCACCGCAGGCCCTGCTGGCCCGGCTCGACGACAGGATGGGGCTGCTGACGGGCGGAGCGCGCGACCTGCCCGAGCGGCAGCGGACACTGCGAAACACCCTGGACTGGAGCTTCGATCTGCTGTCGGCCGACGAGCAGGCGCTACTGGCCCGCCTAGGGGTGTTTGCCGGAACCTTCGACCTGCCCGCCGCGGAGGCCGTCTGCGCCGCCGCCGCTGACCCGGCGGACCCGGGCCGGGCCGGGCCCGTCATGGACACGCTGGGCTTGCTGGTGGACAGCAGCCTGGTGCGGCCGCAGGCCCGCAACGGCGAGCCGCGCTTCGGGCTGCTGGAGACCATCCGGGAGTACGCGCTGGAGCGCCTGCGCGACGGCGCTGACTGGCGGGAGGCGCACGACCGGCACGCGGCCTACTTCCGGGCGCTCGCCGAGCCGGCTCCAGCCGAGCTGCAGGGTCCCGGACAGCTGGCGTGGCTGGACCGGCTCGAGACCGAGCACGGCAACCTCGGCGCCGCGATGTCCTGGCTGGTGGAAGAGGACCAGGTCGAGCCGGCGATACAGCTGTCCTGGGCGACCTGGAGGTTCTGGTGGCTGCGCGGCCACGCCGAGGAACTCGCCTCCTACACGGACATCCTGGCCAAGAGCGAGCACCTGCCGCCGCGGCAGCGTGCCCTGGCGCTGAGCGGCGCCGGCTTCGGCCTCTTCGCGTCCGGGGACCAGGCCACAGCGCAGCCGCTGTTGGAGCAGAGCCTGCCGCTGTACCGCCAGGCCGGGGACATGCTGGGCGCAGCCACGACGGCAGCCATGCTGGGTCACCTCCTGGCATTGCAGCACCAGGACGCGGGGGCCAGCGAGCTGCTCGAACAGACGCTCGCCCCGCTGCAGGAGGCAGGCAACGACCGGCTCGCCGGACCCGAGCGTGCACAGCACCTGCTGGACATGGCGCTCGTGTGCAATTTCCTCGGCCAGATCCGGCTCAGCCAGGGAGATCACGACCGCGCCGCGCAGCTGTTCACCGAGGCCCTGAACGCGGCCCGCCGCGCGCAGGACCGGTTCACCATCCTCGTCTCGCTCTACGACCTGGCGCTCAGCAGGCAGGCACAGGGCGATCTGACCGGCGCGGCGGAACGCCTGCAGGAAGGGGTGTCGCAGTCGGCCGAGGCCAGGGACGAACCGAGCGTCGCCTACTACCTCGAGGCACTGGCCGCGGTCGCCACGCTGCAGGACAACCTGGAGCGCGCCGTGCGCCTGCTCGCCGCCGCAGGCGCGCTCTTGCAAGCGAAGGGCAGCGGCTGGCTGCACGCACTCGTGCCCCGCGCCGCCCACGACGACGATCTCCTGGCCGCGCTGCGCTCCCGCATGGGACATGCAGCATTCGAGCAGGCCTGGACGCAAGGCCGGTCGCTGGGAGGCAGCCGCGCCATTGCGTACGCGCTACAGGACGCACCACCCGACCCCACCGGCCAGAAGGCACGCCGAGAGCCGACGATATCGGAGCCATAGGCTAGGCGCCCAACCCGCCGCCCAGCGCGTCCCGCGGCTACCAGGCGGGGACAGCCACCAGCGGACCGATACCGCCCAGCGGGACCTCCTGGGTTCCGCAGATGTGAGTCAGGGATAGTGTCCGGATCCAGGGTCTGAGCTGCGCTGACGCATGCGGGGGCGGTGACGGGGCGTGTCACTAGCCGGTGGTGTCGCTGCTGGTCAGGGGTTTGCCGGGGTCGCCTCGATGATCTTCTTCGGCTGCGGGATCTTGAGCTTGGCGAGCAGGTCTCGCTGGGTCTTGGTGAGCTCGGCGGTCTGCCGGAACGTGCCGGCCGCGCCGGTGAACGTGCCCAGGGTGAGCAGGTCCAGTTCGTCGGCGATCTTGGCCCAGGTGACACCGGTGGTGGTCTCGGCGATCCGGATGAGCAGGAGCGCGAGCCAGCACAAGATGACGTGGGCGCGGATGCGTTCTTCCTTGCGGTGGTAGACGGGTCGCAGGTCGATGACCTGCTTGAGGTCCCGCCAGCCGCGCTCGACTTCCAGCAGCTGCTTGTACCCGAGGGCGATGTCCTCGGCGGAGAGCTTGGGGTCGGAGGTGCGGAGCAGGTACTTGCCGTCGAGGTTCTCCTCGGCCTTGATCCTGGCGGCATCGGTCCGGAGCAGGCCGCCGGGGGTGACCCGCAGGTACCGGTTCAGGCCCGGCTTGGCGGAGATGGCCCCGCGCCGCCCGGCCCGTTTCGTGGCGCTCAGCTTGTCGCTGTCCCCGGTCATTTCCTGCAGCTGGGCGAGCATGCGCTCGCGGACGGCTGCGTCGCGATCGGCTCCTTCGGGGTTGAAGCAGATCACGAACCGCTCGCCCTCGGCGATCCGGACCTCCTTGACCCGCAGGTTCCCCGCGACGTCCTGGTAGCGGCCCTGCCGCGCCAAGGCGGCGTCCGCCTCGGCCGAGCCGGAGCGCAGCTTCTCCCCGATGATGTAGTGGTGGTCCCCGGCACGCAGGTAGCGGGCGGCAGCCAGCTCGATGGCCAGCGGCAGGCCCTCCAGCCGCCGGCAGATCTCGGCCACCGCCGCCGCGTTACCCTCGGTGAGGGCAAAGCCGGGCCGCACCGCGCGGGCCCGGTCCACGAACAGCGCCACCGCCGGCGAGGACTCGAGCTCCTCCAGCGCCAAGGTGGCGGCGTCGGTCGGCAGCGCCAGCGGCGGCACCGGGTACTCCCGCTCGGCCCGCAGCCCCAGCACCGTCGGGCTGGTGGCCAAGATCACCAGCCCGGGACAGCGGGCCAGCAGCTCGCCCAGGCCGGGGGCGGCCTGGACCACCTGCTCCAGGTTGTCCAGGATCAGCAGCCACGCGCCGTCGCCGAACGTCTCGGCCAGGGCCTCCACGGGCGAGCCCGTCCACGCCAGGTCGGCCCCCGCCGCCCGGCCGATGGCGGCCGGGACCAGCCCGGGGTCGGTGACCGCCTCCAGCAGCACCGCCAGGTCATCACGCACCAGCCGGCCCAGCTCAGCGGGGGTGCGGAAGTAACGGTAGGAGGCCGAGGACTCCTCCTTGATGCGGGCCAGCAGATCGGCCAGCCGGGGCTCGCGATCGGGCGCCGGCGCCTTGACGTACAGCAGCCGCGGCAGCTCACCGGACAGCTCGAACTCCTCCTCCAGGCCCGAGACCCCCGTGCCCGGGACGAGCTGCCCGTACCGCTGCCAGTACAGCCCGATGAACACATCGCTTTGCGCCAGGTACGCCCGGTACAGCTCGGCCGGCGGGTAGGGCCGGGCGCCGAGCTCGAACATCACCGGGGTAAGCCTCAGCGCCGAAATGGCACGTGAAACAGCCCGCCTCTCCTCAGCCAATTCACCCAGCGTGGAACTCACGAACACCCGCAGGCGCCGGTCCGGAGTCCGGATGACCACCTCATCCCGCGGCCCTTCGCTCACCCGATCGCCCCTCGCCCGCCACGCAAGTTGGCAACCCACCATCCCGGCCAGCAAGGCCGCGGCAGGTCTACAATCCGTCAGCTGGCACCGGCTGGCACCGGCGGTCGCAGGCCACCAAGCGCTCAACGCGGAGCTACCCGGCTGATGCCATGCCTAACGCAGGGCCCGCATCTCGAGCGTCTTGTTGACGCTAGGGGGCGTACTGTCCGACAACCAGGGAGGCGGGGCTCTGCCGTGGCCTCAGCACGGCGATGGCTAGCCGGCGGCACCGGGGCGCCACGACGTTAGCTGCACTTTGGTCGTGAAGCTCAGCTCGGCAACCAGGCTGTCGCTGCTAGCGGGCCAGCCGAAGCTGATCAGGGCATCGCTGCTGAGCCAGGTCCCCGGTACGACCATCAGGCGGCCGCTGGCCATGGACACTAGCTCCAGCTGCACCGCCTGTCCGCCGTCGCCGGCCTCGTTGCTGAAGGTCACTTCGACCGCCAGGAAGCTGCCGCCGGGGCTGAAGGCTGCATTGGCCACCGACCTCCCCTCGGGCAGCTCGGCCGTTACCTGCCGCCCGGTGGCCAGGTTCACCACCTGTACGCGGCAGCGTCCGACACACGGCGGCGCCCAGGCGATCTGGGTTGTGCTCGCCGCGATCACTGCACCAAAGGTGCGGCCGGCCCGCGGAGCGGCTGGATCCCACAACTGGTCGGCCATCGTTCCCGGCCGCGGGGCCACTGGTGCCAGCAGCAGGCCACGGTCGGTCGCCTGCTCGATCAGGTACCCAGCCGGAAGCCTGAGCTGCGGCCCGAGCAGCGCGCCGGCGATGCTGACCTCCCGCGTCGTGCCTGCGGCAGTGCGCGGATCAGCGTCCGGGGGGTAGCTGGTCAGCCACAGCGCGCCAGCGGCGCCCGGCGCGACCGCGTCCGCCAGCCCTACCTGCGTCACCGACTGCGCGCGATCGGCCAGGAAGTAGACAGCACGCCGCAGTCCAGCGCAAGTGCCGCAGCCGGCCTGGGTACCAGGACCGGCCTGGACCGCCCAGCCACCCGCGGCGCGGATGAACTGGTAGCCAGACCGCTGTGGTGGCAGGCCGCCGATCGGCACCATCTGGCCGGTGCCCGGCCAGAACCACGCCGGCCGCTGTCCAGTAGCTGGCAGCCGAAGACCGCCAGGCCAGGACAAAGAAGGCCCGATGATCCCGTCGGGTACCGCCGCCCGTGCCGCCGCGGGCTCCGCCGCGCCCGAAACCGCCACCGGCGCAGCCGCCCGGGCCGGCCGCGCCGGTGAATGCCGTGACCGCGGCAGGTGCTGGACAACCACCACCGCCGCCAGCACGAGCACGGCGGCCGCCGCCACGCGGCGCGGCCACGGGCCGGGCTCACGCCCCTCGCCCTGACTGAGGGTGTCCGGCACCGCCCTCACCGCCAACAGCGTTCTGATCTGTGCATACGACCATACTCCGGCCTGTCGGCACCAAGGCGGCGGCGACCATCCCAAGAGCCAGAAACCCGAGCGCCCAGCACCCGTCAGCCGACCAGCACACCCCCTGCCCCCGGCGGTCCACCAGAGCTTTACCCTCAACCAGCCCTAGCGACTGCTGGCCAAACCCGTTACGATCAGCCCGCCAGCCACCTTTAGCCAGCCTGGGCGACGGTGCCGGGCGGCAAGCCGCAGCGAGAGGGCCCCGGGCGGGTGCGGGAGGCCCGGTGTCGTCGGTGCGGGCGCTGCTGCGTTCGAGATCGCAGCCGCCAGCCGTGCCTCAGATACTTCTACGCGGGCTACCCGGGTCGCCTACCTGCTGCCTCCGGCAGGACGCAAAGTCAACCGGCTGGTTCCCCGCTTGGCTCCCGGAGGGGCATGACCGCAGCCACAATCCTCGATCAGTGCCCCCCCGGCGCGCTGACCCGCGAGAACAACAGGTCAGGCCAACTCGCCAGCCAATGTGACTTCTTGCAACATTTAAAGCGATCAAAGATCAGATACGCGGACCTGAAATGGTCTCTGAACTGCGGAAAACGTGGAGCTAAGGAGATTCGAACTCCTGACCTCTTGCATGCCATGCAAGCGCTCTACCAACTGAGCTATAGCCCCTCGGCGGACCGGACCCGTCCGGGCCTGGCGCCACGCCAGTGTATAGGAAACCGGCCATGTCCCGCGTCCGGGCAGGCACCCGGGCGTCAGCCGACTGTCGAGGTCTCCTCCTCCGGGCCCGCCGCCAGTACCTGCACCGGTTCCGGAGCGAGGTCGGGCAGCTGGCCGACGTTGTGCTCGAGCAGCCGCCAGTGCCCGGACCGCAACCCCAGCACCGACCAGGAGCAGTTGCCGAGCGGCCCGAGCAGGCGGGCGCGCTCGGGCAGGCCCAGCAGGCGCGCGATGCCGAGGGAGATCGCTGCCCCGTGACTGACCAGCACCGCGAGCGAGCCGGCCCCCCGCCGACCGTCGGCACCCGACCCGCCGCCGGTACCCGATGCGCCGTCGGCACCCGACGCGCCGTCGGCACCCGACCCGCCGCCGGTACCCGACGCGCCACCGGTACCCGGCCCGGCCGCGCCCGGCCTGCCCGCGGCCAGCAGCCCTTCCGCCACGCGCCGCATCGCCGCCGCGGCGCGGTCGGCCACGGCGCTGACCGGCTCGCCGTCCGGCGGGACGAACGCCGCGTACGCCTCGGGGTAGCCGGCCCGGATCTCGGCGTCGGTCAGGCCCTCCCACGCGCCGCCGCCGCGCTCGCGCAGGTCCTTGTCCAGCTGCACCGGCAGCCCGGTGAGCTCGCCCAGGTACCCGGCGGTCTCGGCCGCGCGGGCCAGGTCTGAGGAGAAGATCGCGGCCGGGCGCATCGCGGCCAGGTAGCGGGCGGCGTCCCGGGCCTGAGCCCGCCCGGTCTCGTCCAGTGGCACATCGCTGTGGCCCTGGAACCTCCGCTCGGCGTTCCAGGCCGTCCGCCCATGCCGCCAGAGCACGAGCTTCACCACCCCATCGGGGGCACGATCCGGCCCGACGCCCGCGGCACGATCCGGCCCAACACCAGCCGTGCTATCCGGCCCGGCGCCCGCGGCGCCAGGCTCCCGGGTGGCCACGATCAGCGCGCCCCGGGGCCGGCGGAGCCGACTGAGCCAGCGGAACCGGGCGACCCCGGCCGACGGGCCGCGCCGGCGATGGCGGGCTCGGGCAGCGGTATCTGCGGGCAGTCCTTCCAGAGCCGCTCGAGCGCGTAGAACACCCGCTCCTCGGCATGCTGCACGTGGATGACCACGTCGAGGTAGTCCAGGAGCACCCAGCGCCCCTCGCGCTCGCCCTCGCGGCGGACCGGCCGGGCGTCCACCCGGCGCAGCTTCTCTTCTATCTCGTCGACGATCGCCCGGACCTGGCGGTCGTTCGACGCGGAGCACAGCAGGAACGCATCCGTGATCACGAGCTGCTCGCTCACGTCGTACGCGATGATGTCTGTAGCAAGCTTGTCTGCCGCGGCCGCCGCAGCGACCTGCACGAGCTCGACGGCCCTGTCAGTGGCGGTCACGTGTGCTGCTCGTCCTCCTCAAATACCGGCTCGGTAGGCCTGGCTTCTACCATCGCACATCAGCGCGTGACGTGGCACGGCGCAGTTCAGGGTATCCCCCGGGACCACCGAAACCACCCTGGCGACGCGGGATAGGCGGGTCTTCAGCCACGTTTCGGCCCGGTGTCCGATTGCCGATAGAGCGCCCGCTTGGAGATGTATTGCACGATCCCGTCCGGAACCAGGTACCAGATCGGCTCCCCCGCCTCGACCCGCTGCCGGCAGTTGGTCGAGGAGATCGTCAGCGCCGGCACCTCAATCAGGCTGACCCGGCCGTCGGGCAGCCCGGCGCCGCTCAGGTGATGCCCGGGCCTGGTGCACCCGACGAAATGGGCGAGCTTGAACAGTTCGTCCGCATCCTGCCAGGTCATCATCTGCTCCAGCGCGTCGGCACCAGTGATGAAGAAGAACTCGGCGTCCGGCCCGCGCTCCAGGCGCAGGTCACGGAGCGTGTCGATCGTGTAAGTCGGCCCCGGCCGGTCGATGTCGACCCGGCTGACCGAGAACCGCGGGTTCGAGGCGGTCGCGATCACGGTCATCAGGTACCGGTCCTCCGACGCGGAGACCCGCCGGCCGTCCTTCTGCCAGGGCTGGCCGGTCGGCACGAAGATCACCTCGTCCAGCGAGAAGAAGTGGCCGACCTCGCTGGCGGCCACCAGGTGCCCGTGATGGATCGGGTCGAACGTGCCGCCCATCACGCCGATCCGCCCGGCGTTCATAACGCGACTCTAGAGCCAGGCACCGACGGCGCTTCACACCGGGAAGCGGACCCCGGTCAGCTCCTCAGAAACCCCCCACAGACGAGCTTGCACGCTCACGTCACGCGCCCGGCCGGTCGACTCCACCACAGCCGGGTAGCCGGTGAACCCGAAGGCGCCGTCCGGGCCGTAATACTGGCCGCCGCGGGCGTCAGGGTCGGTCGCGGCCCGCAACATCGGCAGCGCCCCCATCTCGGCGCTCTGCGTGAACCAGGAGGTGGCCGGCCCGAGCTCGGCGCTGGCCACGGCCCGCGACAGCGGCCGCAGGTGCCGCACCAGCCGGGTGCGGGCGGTGCCGGGGTGCGCGGCCAGCGCGATCGTCGGCGCGCCAGCCGCGCGCAGGCGGCGCTCCAGCTCGTAGGTGAACATCAGGTTGGCCAGCTTGGACTGGCCGTAGGCGCGCATCCGCCGGTAGCCGTGCTCGGAGTGCAGGTCGTCGAAGTTGATCCGGCCGACCCGGTGGCCGTTGCTGCTCACGGTCACCACCCGCGAGCCGGGCCCGGTGATCAGGTGCTCGAGCACCAGCCCGGTCAGCGCGAAATGGCCCAGATGGTTGGTGCCGATCTGCAGCTCGAACCCGTCCTCGGTGCGGCCGTGCGGCGGCATCATCACCCCCGCGTTGTTGATCAGCAGGTCCAGCCGCGGGTGGCGGGCGCCCAGCTCCCCGGCCGCCTTCCTGACCGACGCGAGCGAGGCCAGGTCGAGGTGCAGCGTCTCGGCCCGGCCGCCCGACGCGCCCGCCTCGGCGGCGATCCGGGCCGCAGCCTCGTCCGCCCGGCCCAGGTCGCGGCAGGCCAGCACCACCGTCGCCCCCCGGGCGGCCAGCACCCGCGCCGCCTCGAAGCCGATACCGGAGTTCCCGCCGGTGATGATCGCCGTCCGGCCCGTCTGGTCGCCCACGTCCGCCGCGGTCCACCGCGCGGGTTCCGCGCCTTTCCGACTCATCGTGCTCGCCTCCGCAGGCAATCGGGACAACGATCCCGGTAACGGTCCCGACTATACGGGACGGCCGTCCCGGTTGTCCACGGAGGGAGGCAGGGGCGCTGCCGCTCAGGACAGGCCGGGCAGCGGCGGTTCCCCGCCGGCCCACCGCCGGATCCGCACCGCCTTGCCGACCTCCGTGCGCGGTACGGTCCCCGGCTCCACCAGCCGGACGGTGACGCCGACCCCGAGCTCGGCTTTCAGCCGGCTCTCGACGGCGCGCCGAGCAACAGGATCGAGATAGTGCGCGTTTGGCATAGCATGGCCCCATGACCTCTGTGCCCGACCGCTCCCGGGTGCGTCTCCCCGGCATCAGCTCCCGCGCTTACGAACATCCGGCCGACCGTTCCGCCCTGGTCGCGCTGCGCAAACTGTCCGGTTTCGACACCCTGCTCCGGCGCCTGGCGGGGCTGTTCAACGACCGCAGCCTGCGGCTGATGTTCCTGGCCAGCTCGGTGCGCGCGTCCGAGCAGCAGTTCCCCGCGTTGTACCAGGCGATGCTGGACGGCTGCTACATCCTGGACCTGCCGACGGTCCCGGAGCTGTTCATCTCCCAGAACCCGCTCGTCAACGCGATGACCCTGGGCGCCGACAAGCCATTCATCGTGATCACCAGCGGCATGGTCGACCTGATGGATCCCGAGGAGATGCGGTTCGTGATCGGGCACGAGCTCGGGCACACGCTGTCCGGGCACGCCGTGTACCGGACGATGCTCTTCCACCTCCTCAACCTGGTCACGCGGATCGCCTGGCTGCCGATCATCCTGCCGGCCAAGGGCATCATCTGGGCCCTCGAGGAGTGGTACCGCAAGTCCGAGCTGTCCTGCGACCGGGCTGGCCTGCTGGCCGGCCAGGACGTGGAGGCGGCGCGCCGCGCGCTGATGAAGACCGCGGGCGGCTCCCGGCTCGGCGAGCTCAGCCACGACGCGTTCCACCAGCAGGCGCACGAGTACGACGCGGTTCCCGACGTCCGGGACGGCTTGCTCAAGCTGCTGCAGCTGCAGGGCAACACGCACCCGTTCGCGGTGATCCGGTTCGCCGAGCTGGACCGCTGGGCCGCCGACGGCGACTACCGCAACATCCTGGCCGGGAACTACCCGCGCCGGGAGGACGACCCCGACGCCTCGGTGGGTGACGAGGTCAAGGCGGCCGCGCGGGCCTACCAGGAGTCATGGAACCGGTCGTCCGACCCGCTCATCGGTGCCGTGCGCGGGGTGGCCGAGACCGCGGCCACCACCGGCCAGCGGATTTTCGGTAACCGCAACCGCCGCGACGACGAGAACTGAACGGTCACCGCTAGCCGGACCGCGCCGCACGCAAGCCGGACCTAACCAGGCACCGACCGGACCGCGCCGCACGCACTGACCGAACTGCGCCGCACGCACTGACCGAACTGCGGTGCGCGCAAGCCGGACTGCGCCGACCGGACGCCGCACCGACCGGACCGCGCCGCGCACCTACGGAAGGCCGCAGCGCCTCCGAAGTTCCACCGGTTGTGGATAAAACTGTGGATGCCGCGGTGGAAATGCCGGTGGGCCCGGGGGATAACTGCGGGTGTCTTGTGGATGGCCAAAGAATCTTGAAAATGCTGTGAGAAACCCCTTGTGCCAGGTCAGGCAGACCCTGTAAAAATTCACTCACCACTAAAGACGGATACCGATCCCGGGGGCGACTTCGGGAAACGGCTGAGGAGCCGGGCGACCGGCGCTTCGGGCGGGTGTCTGGTAGCGGTGGGCGGTCAGGCAGCAAACGGCAGCCGAGCAATCGGTTCGCCCGCGCCGCCGGGCCGAGCGAGGCCCCTGCATCTCATACATGTGGGGGCCTCGCGTTTTGTGCCCGCAGTCTCCGTCAGGCCCGGTCGCCTCGCCGGACGCCCAGGCGTGGAGCGGGCGTGGCCGTCGGGGGCGCGGCGGGTTTGGGACGCGGCCGGCTCAGGGCGACGACTGACTGCTCAGCGCGAGGTCGCCGGCTGGCTTGAGCCTGGCTAGGACCGACGGCAGGCCGCCGGAGTACACCACGCCCAGCCGCTTGGTGGCCCGGGTCAGCGCCACATAGAGGTCGTTGAGCCCGCGCGGTGACTCGGCCAGGATCCCGGCCGGGTCGCCGATCAGCACCGTGTCAAACTCGAGCCCCTTGGCCTGCTGGACCGTGAGCACCACCACCCGTTGCTCCAGGTCCGAGTGCTCCCCCACCGCCGAGCCGGGCACCGCCGCGCGGATCGCCGACCCGAACTCGTCCAGCCTCCCGGCCGGCACGATCACGGCGATGTTCTCGTCGTCGGGCTCGGCGGCCGCGCGCTGGGCGGCGTCGGCCAGCCGGCTGGCCAGGTCCTCGGGCCCGGCGGCGAGTCCCCAGGGCTCCGTGCCCGTGTCGCGCACGGAGCGGGGCAGGTCCAGGGCCGGGTCGATGGCCGCCAGCACCTCGGCCGCCACGGCCATGATCTCCGCCGGGGTGCGGTAGTTGATCGTCAGCCCGGTCAGCCGCCACCGGTCGCCCTGGTAGCGCTCCAGCACGTCGGTCCAGGACGAGGCGCCGGCCAGGCTGCCGGTCTGCGCGACGTCGCCCACGATCGTCATCGACCGGCCCGGGCACCGCCGCATCAGCATCCGCCAGGCCATCTCCGACAGTTCCTGGGCCTCGTCCACGATGACGTGCCCGAACGTCCAGGTCCGGTCGCCCGCCGCCCGCTCGGCCGGGGTCAGGCGCTCCTCGTCCTCGTGGCGGGTAGCCAGCCGGCTGGCGTCCACCAGGTCGGCGCCCATGAGGATCTCGGGGTCGTCGTCCATGTCCCGGGCGATGAGGTCGAGCACGCCGCTGGCGTACGCGACCTGGGCCCGGCGGCGCCGCTCGGCGGCGGCCCGCACGGCCCGGTCGTCCTCGCCCAGCAACTCGGCCGCCTCGTCGATCAGCGGCACGTCGGCCGGGGTCCAGTCGCCGTCCGGGCTCCGCAGCAGGGCCGCGCGCTCCGCCCTGGTCAGCCGGGGCGCCGCGGCGGCCAGCCGGTCGGCCGAGGCGAACAAGTCGGCCAGCAGCCGTTGCGGGGTGAGGACCGGCCACAGCCGCTCGATGAGCGCCCGCACAGCCGGCTCAGCCCGCAGCTCACGTCGCATGTCATCGAGATCGCCCGGGGTGAGCAGGTTCTCCTCACCGAGCACGTTGGCGCCGACCCGGGCGGCCAGCTGCTGGGTGAGCGCGTCGGTCAGCTCCCGGGCGAACACCTGCCGGGCCTGGTTGTGCGGCCGGCGAGAGCGCCGGGCCCGGGTCCTGGCCCGGGAGACGGCGGCCGGCGTGAGGCGCAGCGTCTCCCGGTCGACCCGGACCTCGACCGGGTTGTCGGGCACGTGCTGCCGGTCGCGGACCGCGGCGGCCATCACGCGCGCCATGTCCAGTCTGCCCTTGATCGCGGCGGTGGCGGGCTCCTCGCGGCCGGTGGCGCTGATGCCGGGGTAGAGGTCGGCGACGGTGGACAGCAGCACGCTGGTCTCGCCCAGCGACGGCAGCACCTGGCCGATGTAGCGCAGGAACGTGGCGTTCGGGCCGACGACCAGCACGCCGCGCTTCAGCAGCTGGCGCCGGTAGGTGTAGAGCAGGAACGCGGCCCGGTGCAGGGCCACCGCGGTCTTGCCGGTGCCCGGGCCGCCCTGCACGACCAGCACCCCGGCCAGGCCGGAGCGGATGATCCAGTCCTGCTCGGCCTGGATCGTCTCCACGATGTCCCGCATCTGCCCGGTCCGGCTCGCGCTCAGCGCGGCCAGCAGGGCCGACTCGCCGGTCAGCCCCTCGTGCTTGGAAGGATCGGCGGCGGCCAGGTCCAGGACCTCGTCGTCCACGCCGACCACGGTCCGGCCCCGGGTCTTGATGTGACGGCGCCGCCGGACATCCGCGGGCGACGCCGCAGTCGCCAGGTAGAAGGGCCGCGCGGCGTCGGCCCGCCAGTCCATCAGCAGCTGCTCGTAGTCCCCGGAGTCGTCGTGAATGCCAATGCGGCCGATGTACCGGCGCTCGCCGTGATGGAAGTCGAGCCTGCCGAAGCACAGGCCGTTCTCCGCGGCGTCGAACTGGGAGAGTTGCTGGGCGTACATGACGCTGAATGCCTCGCGCTCGGACCTCGCCTGATGCGTCCCGCCCGCCTGGCGCAGCACCTGGGCCAGCCGGTCCGAGGCACGACTGCGCAGATCATCGAGCCGGTCGTAGAGCATTGAGACGTACTGCTGCTCGCCCCCGATTTCATCGGTTGACAATCATGCTCCCTTTCCGGTAAAATTCATTCGCTAAATATCAATTGAACAGAACCGAGCAAGAAGGCGTGCTACAAAGCGTAGCGCGCTTTTTTTATCGCTTGGCACGGTGGTCGACGCTTAAAGCCACACCGGACCGGGACGGCCGCGGCTATCCCGGCAGCCGGGGATCGGTGCCGCGCGGGCCGAACCCGGCGCTCGCGGGCACGTTCGGATCCCAGTCGAACACGACCGCGTTGTCCTCCTCGCCGATGAGCACTTCGGCGCCCGGCAGCGCGCCCGCCTTGGCCAGCGCGTCCTCGATCCCGAGCCGCGCCAGGCGGTCGGCCAGGTACCCCACCGCCTCGTCGTTGCCGAAATCGGTCTGCAGGATCCAGCGGCGCGGCTTCTCGCCGCGGATGCGGAACCGGTTGTCCCCGGTCCTGACCACCTCGAAATCCGGCCCGGCCACGGGCGCGGGCCTGATCACCAGCCGGGTCGGCTCGGGCGGCGGGAGCGCCGCACGGGCCTCGGCGATCACCGAGGCCATCGTGAACGCGAGCTCGCGCAGGCCCTCGTGGGTGGCGGCGGATACCAGGCACACCGGGTAGCCGCGCGCCGACAGCTCGGCCGCGGCCCGCTCGGCCCGCTCCCGCGCGGCCGGCACGTCGATTTTGTTCAGCGCCACGATCCGCGGCCGGTCGCGCAGGCTGGCACCGGTCAGGTCCGCGTAGGCGGCCAGCTCGTCCTCGATCTGCTCCAGGTCGGCGACCGGATCGCGGCCGGGCTCCTCGGTGGCGCAGTCGAGCACGTGCACCAGCACCAGGCAGCGCTCCACGTGCCGGAGAAAATCGTGCCCGAGGCCCTTGCCGCGGCTGGCGCCGGGGATCAGCCCGGGCACGTCGGCGACCACGAACTGGGTATCCCCCGCCTCGACCACGCCGAGGTGCGGGGTGAGCGTGGTGAACGGGTAATTAGCGATCTTGGGCCGGGCGGCCGACATGGCCGCGATCAGCGACGACTTTCCCGCGTTCGGGAACCCCACCAGGCCGGCGTCGGCGACGGTCTTCAGCTCGAGCACCAGCCGGCGCTCGACCCCCGGCTCGCCGCGCAGCGCGAAACCCGGCGCCTTGCGCCGGGCCGACGCCAGCGCGGCGTTCCCCAGCCCGCCGCGCCCGCCCTGGGCGGCCACGAACCTGGTTCCGGCCCCGATCAGGTCGGCCAGCACCTCGCCGTCGCTGGTCTTCACCACGGTCCCGTCCGGCACGCGCAGCACCAGGTCGGCGCCCTCGGCGCCGCTCCGGTTGGAGCCCGCGCCCGGCTTCCCGTTGCCGGCCCGGCGGACCGGCCGCCGGTGGAAGTCGAGCAGCGTGGCCGCGCCCGGGTCGACCTCGATGATCACGTCACCGCCGCGGCCGCCGTTGCCGCCGTCCGGCCCGCCCAGCGGCTTGAACTTCTCCCGGTGGACCGAGGCGCAACCGTTCCCGCCGTCGCCGGCGTGCACGAGCACCTCGGCCCGATCTGCGAACTCTGCCACTCTCGCGCCGCTCCCTGGCCGCGCTACCGCTAATCGGGCCGGCTAGCTGGCCTCGGCCGCGGTGCCGGCCTCGGACTCGGCGGGAATCACGCTCACGGCCCGGCGCCCGCGCCGCCTGCCGAACTCAACCTTGCCGCTGACCAGGGCGAACAGGGTGTCGTCGCCGCCACGGCCGACGCCGGTGCCGGGGTGGAAGTGCGTACCGTGCTGGCGCACGATGATCTCGCCCGCGCCGACCGTCTGACCGCCGAAGCGCTTGACCCCGAGTCGCTGGGCGTTGGAGTCGCGGCCGTTCCGGCTGGATGACGCGCCCTTCTTGTGGGCCATCTCAGTCCTTCTTCCTGGAGGTCGCGCTGGCCGCGGTGGAACCGGTCCCCTCCGCGCTGCTCTTCCGGCTGCTGGCCTTGGCGGCGGACTTCGCGGCGCCGGCGGCCTTGGCGGCAGCGATGCTGGTGATCTTCACCAGGGTGTACTTCTGCCGGTGGCCCAGGCGCCGCCGGTACCCGGTCTTGTTCTTGTAGTGGATCATGTTGATCTTGGGGCCGCTCGCGGCGCCCAGGATCTCGGCGGTGACCTGGTAGTTGCCTACCTCCGCCGGGTCGCTGATGACCTTGTCATCGTCTATGACGAGCACGGCGGGCAGTGTCACGCTGGCGCCGACCTCACCAGCGAGCTTGTCCACGGTCAGGACATCGTCGACCGATGCCTTCTCCTGCCTGCCGCCGCAGCGCACGATCGCGTACACCGAGAACTCTCTCTCCCTTGTGCGGGCCCGCCGCGAGATCCGCGGCTTTGTCCGGCACCGATGCGGACTGGCCCGCCTGCGTCGCACGGCCCGTCATCCAGGCGTGCTGCGCCGGCTGTCCGACGCGCCGATCACAAAGAATATCAGACGGTGCGGGACCTCAGCCCGCCGCCGGCTGAGCCTCCCGGGCGCCGTCATTCCCGGCTCCGCTCGGGCCGGCGTCCCGGTCCGAGGTGCCGGTGCCGCCACCCGGCACCTCGGCGGCGGCCGGCCCCGCGGGCGCGGCTTCGGAGGTCCCGGCCCGGTCCGCCCGGACCTCGGATCCCGTCACGTCACCGGCGTGGGCGTCAGTGCCCCCACCGGCCAGGTCGCCGGCCTGACCGGCCTGGGCATCAGTACCCTTACCGGCCAGGTCGCCGACCTGACCGGCCTGGGCCTCAGAGCCCTTAACGTCCGGGCTCTTGGCGTCCGAGCCCCGGCGGCGCCGGCGGCCACCCTGGCCCTGGCGCGAACCGCTTCCGCCACCGTCGGGCCGGCCGTCATCGGCGGCCTGATCCGGCTGCTTGGCGGCCGGACTAGCCTCGCCCGAGCCACCGGACGAGCCGCCCGAACCGCGGCCCGAGCCCCGGCCGCCGCGCGACGACCCGTTCCGGCCGCCGCCGGAGGCGTGACGGTCACCCGATGGGACGTGATCCACCGGCTCGAGCGACACGAGCACGCCACGCCCGTTACAGCAGTCGCACGGCACCGAGAAGGCCTCGAGCAGCCCGGAACCCACCCGCTTGCGGGTCATCTGCACCAGCCCGAGCGAGGTGACCTCGGCGACCTGATGCTTGGTCCGGTCCCGGGCCAGGCACTCGAGCAGCCGCCGGAGCACCAGGTCACGGTTGCTCTCCAGCACCATGTCGATGAAGTCGATCACGATGATCCCGCCGACGTCCCGCACCCGAAGCTGCCGGACGATCTCCTCGGCGGCCTCCAGGTTGTTACGGGTAACCGTCTGCTCCAGATTGCCGCCCTGGCCGGTGAACTTCCCGGTGTTGACGTCGATGACGGTCATCGCCTCGGTGGTGTCGATGACCAGCGAGCCCCCGCTGGGCAGCCACACCTTGCGCTCCAGCGCCTTGGCGATCTGCTCATCGATCCGGTACGCGGCGAACACGTCCTGCTCGTCGGTCCACCGCTCCAGCCGTTCCGACAGGTTCGGCGCCACGTAGCGGACGTACTCGTCCACCATGTCCCACTCACCGTCGCTGGCGATGACCAGCTTGGTGAAGTCCTCGTTGAAGATGTCCCTGACGACCCGGATGGTCAGGTCCGGCTCGCTGTAGAGCAGCTCGGGCGCGGTGGCCGACTTGGCCTTGCGCTCGATCGCCTCCCACTGCGCCGAGAGCCTGGCCACGTCGTGGGAGAGCTCCTCCTCGGTCGCCCCCTCGGCCGCGGTCCGCACGATCACGCCCGCGTCCTCCGGCATCACCTGCTTGAGGATCTGCTTGAGCCGGGTCCGCTCGGTGTCGGGCAGCTTGCGGCTGATCCCGGTCATCGCGGCGCCGGGAACGTAGACCAGGTACCGGCCGGGCAGGCTCACCTGGCTGGTCAGCCGGGCGCCCTTGTGCCCGATCGGGTCCTTCGTGACCTGGACGAGGATGGACTGGCCGGACTTGAGCGCCGACTCGATCCGCTTGGACTCGCCCTCCAGGCCGGTGGCGTCGAAATTGACCTCCCCGGCGTACAGGACCGCGTTACGCCCCTTGCCGATATCGACGAACGCGGCCTCCATGGAGGGCAGCACGTTCTGCACCCGGCCCAGGTAGACGTTGCCGACGTAGGACTGGTGGCTGGCCTTGTCCACGTAGTGCTCGACCAGGACCCCGTCCTCGAGCACCGCGATCTGGGTCCGGTCCCCGCGCTGCCGGACCACCATCACCCGCTCGACCGCCTCGCGGCGGGCCAGGAACTCCGATTCGGTGATGATCGGCGGCCGGCGACGGCCCGATTCCCGGCCCTCGCGCCGCCGCTGCCGCTTGGCCTCCAGCCGAGTGGATCCCTTGACGCCCCGGACGTCCGAGCCTTCCTCGGCCGCCCGCGGCGCCCGCACGTGGACGACGGTGTTGGGCGGGTCGTCCGCGGACGGCGGCTCGGCGTCCCCGCCGTGGCCGCTGCGGCGCCGTCGCCGGCGGCGACGGCCCGGGCCCGACTCGCCGTTTTCCTCGTCGTCGGCGCCTTCGGCCGCGGCGGAGGAGTCGTCCGGAGACGCGCCGGAGCTGGCCGCGTCGTCCGCGCCGTCCGCCGGTGCCTCCGCGCCCAATTCGGCGCCCTCGCCGGCGGCGCGGCCCTTGGCGCGGCCGCCTCGCCGCCTGCGCCGCGGCGAGCCGCCGCCCGCCTCGCCGTCGCCTTCCTGCCCAACGGGGCCGGAGGGCCTGGCCTCAGCCGGGCCGTCCGCTTCAGCCCCGGACGGCTCGCCAGCGGGACGGCGCGCGGTACCGGAGGATATGTCGGGCGGCTGGAAAATGACCAGCGGCGGCTGGAACGCCGGCTGCGGCACCTGGGCCGCCGGAGGTTCCTGAGCCGCCGGAGGTTCCTGAGCGGCCGGAGGTTCCTGAGCCGCCGGAGGTTCCTGGGCGGCCTGGGGCACCCGCGGCACCCGCGATCCGCCGCGCGCCGGGGCCGGCGCCTCGGCCTGGGACGGGGAGATGAACTCCGCCCGGGCTCCCCCGGCGGACGCCGTCGCGGCCCGCCCCGTCGCGGCCCGCCCCGTCGCGGCCCGCCCCGTCGCGGGCCGCCCCGTCGCGGCCGCAGCCGCTCCCGAGCCCGGTCCCGTGGCGGCCGGCGCCTGGCCGGCGGGCCCCGGCTCGCCCGGGCCCGCGGCGTCGCCCGGCTGGTCCGCGCCGACGCCCTCGGCAGGCGGCCCGGCGGGCCGCGTCGCCGCCCGGCGGCCACGCCGGAACAGCCTGCGGCCGTGCCCCCCGGAATCCTTGCTCTCCGGGTCCGGTTCCTGCCCGGCCTCGGCCGGGTTTCCGGTTACCTCAGCGGCGTGGCCAGCACCGGCCGGCCTGTCGTCGCTGCCTGAATCTCTGTCGTTTCGCTCGGTTTCGAGCATCCGGGCAATCTCCCGTCGTACTCCCGGGCGCGCGGGCCGTCAGCCGGCCCGTCCGCGCCGCGCGGGAGCTGTTCGTACGCGGTGGCTGGCGCGGCGGGCACCGCGGCGCTGCTTGGCGCCGCGGGGTCCGCCTGGGCCAGGCGCGTTTCCCTTATCTGTCCTTCGGCCGCAGCCCCGCCGGGCGCGATCAGCCCTCTGGGCTGGGGCATGGCGGGTTCGCCCGCACCGGCGGCAGCGCCGTCGCCGACGCCTCCGGTAGCGGCCTGGTTGGCGAGCGGCCCCTGCGCCAGCCGTGTCACCAGGGGCGGTGACGACGGGGCCAGGGCCGCGGCCGTGCCCGCCACATGGCTGAGCGCGGCCAGAATGTCATCGGGCCGGACGGCAGGGGTCAGGTGCCGAACGACCATGTGAAGCGTGACACATCCGGCATCAACGGCATGCCGGTCAAGCTCGAGCGTGATCACGGCGGCCCGGGCATCGAGCCGCCGGAGTCCCTTGTTGGTGAGGCGCTCAACCACGATGCTGTCCGCGGCCAGGAACGCCTGCACCGCCCGGGCCACCTCGGCCGGGGCGACACCCGGCAGGAGCACCCGCCACTGCGACCCCTCGAGTCGCAGGGCGCCCGCCCCGCCTGGCCGGTCAGCCAGTTCCAGAACCTCGATCACGTCAATCCCGTCCGGCAGGGCGGCGTCGAGCCGGTCCCGCACGTCCGGTGCGGGACATGCGCGGGTGAGCGAGATCTCCAGGTACTCGGCCTCGCTCGCGGTTCCCGTCGGCGCTCCCCCCGCGTACGAGATCTTCGGATGCGGCGAGAACCCCGCTGAGAACGCGACGGGCAAGCCGGCCTTCCGCACTCCCCGCTCGATCGCACGCGCGATGTCCCTGTGGCTCGCGAAACGCATCCTGCCTCTCTTAGCGTACCTGATCACCAGGCGCTGAGCCACGGGCGCGGGGGGTGGGCCGGCGGGCACGGGCCGTGACATCTAGGCGCGGCTTCCAGGGCCGGGCGCCGGGGTTCCGGCCACCGTCAGCGGCAGCAGCCTGGCCCCGGTCGGGCCGGCCTGGATCTCGGTGCCCATCGCCGGGCAGACGCCGCACTCGAAGCAGGGCGTCCAGCGGCAGTCGTCGACCTCCTCGGCCCCGGCCGGGTCGATCGCGGCCAGCCAGTCCTGCCAGAGCCAGTCCCGGTCCAGCCCGGCGTCGAGGTGGTCCCAGGGCAGCACTTCGTGGTACCCGCGCTCCCGGGTCGTGTACCAGGCCAGGTCGACCCCGTCGCTGGCCAGGGCCTGGGCCGCGCAGCGCTCCCAGCGGTCGAAGGAGAAGTACTCGCTCCAGCCGTCGAAGCGGGCCCCGTCCGCCCAGGCCGCCCTGATCACCTTGGCGACCCGGCGATCACCGCGGGACAGCAGGCCCTCGACGATCGACGGCCGTCCGTCGTGGTACCGGAAGCCGATCGACTTCCCGTAGGCCCGGTCGGCGCGCAGCGCCGCGCCGAGCGCGTGCAGCCTGGCATCCACGGTCTCGTGGTCGCACTGGGCCGCCCACTGGAACGGGGTGTGCGGCTTGGGCACGAAGCCGCCGATCGACACCGTGCAGCGGATGTCCCGCCGCCCGGTGACCTCGCGGCCCGTCTCGATCACCCGCCGGGCCACCCGGGCGATCGCCACCACGTCCTCGTCGGTCTCGGTCGGCAGCCCGCACATGAAGTACAACTTGACCTGGCGCCATCCGCTGGCATACGCCGTGGTAACGGTCCTGATCAGGTCCTCCTCGGTGACCATCTTGTTGATCACCTTGCGGATCCGGTCGGTGCCCCCCTCGGGCGCGAACGTGAGGCCGGACCGGCGCCCGCCCCGGCTCAGTTCGTCGGCGAGCGTCACGTTGAACGCGTCCACCCGGGTGGACGGCAGTGACAGGCCGGTGTTCGTGCCCTCGTAGCGGTCCGCGAGGCCGGCCGCGATCTCGTTGATCTCACTGTGGTCGGCGCTGGACAGCGACAGCAGTCCCACCTCGCTGAAGCCGCTGGCCTTCAGGCCCGCGTCGACCATATCGCCGATCGCGGTGACCGTGCGCTCGCGCACCGGCCGGGTGATCATCCCGGCCTGGCAGAACCGGCAGCCGCGGGTGCAGCCGCGGAAGATCTCGACGCTGAACCGCTCGTGCACCGACTCGGCCACCGGCACCAGCGGCCGCTGCGGGTAGGGCCAGGAGTCCAGGTCCATGACCGTGTGCTTGGCCACCGCGCGGGGCACACCCGGCCGGTTCGGCGCCACCCGGCCGATCCGGCCGTCGGGCCGGTACTCCACGTCGTAGAAGCGCGGCACGTAGACGCCGCCCGCGGACGCCAGCCGCAGCAGCAGGCCGTCCCGGCCGCCCGGCTGTCCGGCCCGCTTCCACTCCCGGACCAGCCCGGTGATGGCCAGCACGGCCTGTTCCCCGTCACCGAGCACGGCGCCGTCCAGGAACTCGGCGACCGGCTCCGGGTTGAATGCCGCGTGGCCGCCGGCCAGCACGACGGGATCCTCGGCGTCCCGGTCCGCGGCGGCCAGCGGTATCCCGGCCAGGTCGAGCGCGGTCAGCAGGTTCGTGTAGCCAAGCTCGGTGGCGAAGCTCACGCCGAGGACGTCGAACGCCCGGACCGGCCGGTGAGCGTCCACGGTGAACTGAGGCACCCCATGCTGGCGCATCAGCTTTTCCAGGTCCGGCCAGACGCTGTAGGTCCGCTCGGCGAGCACGCCCTCCTGAGCGTTCAGGACCTCATACAGGATCTGGATGCCCTGGTTGGGCAGGCCCACCTCGTAAGCATCGGGATACATCAGGGCCCACCGGACATCCGTGGCGTCCCAGTCCTTGACCACGGAGTTCAGCTCGCCGCCCACGTACTGGACCGGCTTGCGCACCAGCGGGAGCAGCGGCTCCAGCCGGGGGTACACCGACAGCACAGGCATCGTCACAGCCTACCGAGGTCGCCGGGCGGCCCGGCCGGCGGTGCCGGCCGGGCCGGACGGCCCGATTTCCCTACGCGGGCCGGCGCGGAGCAGAGCCTGGCCGTCCCGCCCGCCCGCGACTGACCGGCCGCTCGCCCCGGTAGCCCCTCCCGCCCCTCGGGCGCCCCCGGCCGGTCATGATCCGTTACGGCGGACGCCTGCCGGTCATAGTGGCGTCATAGTGGCCGAACATCGACCGTGGTAACGGATCAAGGTGAGGCGGGTGCGCCGGGCGGCCTGATATCACCCGGTTAGCGCGCATAACCGGGCCGGGCGGGTAACCTGGTGCGGCCATGGCGCAACCGGGCCGGGACCGCCGCCGCGATGACGTCGGCGCGCGGGCCGGGCCGCCTTCCGTTACCGGAGGTAACCGTGTCGCTGCCGCCGGGCGCGCAACCGGACGTGCTAGAACTGCGTGAAGGGCGTAGATGACCACGGCCGTGCCGGGGGCGACGGCAGGCCATCTAAAGTGAAGGCTTGCCTCCTCCGGTCTTAAGGACACGCTGCGCCGCGTCAATGAGAGGGTGGGATGCAGATCACGTGCCTGGGCCATGCAGGCCTGCATATCGAGACCCGCTGCGGGACGATCCTGTGTGACCCGTGGAAGAACCCCGCGTACTTCGACTCGTGGTTCGTGTTCCCGGACAACAGCGACCTGGACTGGGACCGGTACGGGAAGGCCGACTACCTGTACGTGTCCCACCTGCACAAGGACCACTTCGACCCGCAGAACCTGCGCGAGCACGTGTCCCGCGACGCGACCGTGCTGCTGCCCGACTTCCCGGTGCCCGACCTGCGCAACGAGCTCGAGAGCCTGGGGTTCTCCCAGTTCATCGTGCTGCCGAGCGGCCAGGAAGTGGAGGTCGACGGGCTGCGGCTGATGATCCAGGCGCTGCAGGCCCCGGTGGACGGGCCGCTGGGTGACTCGGCCCTGGCCGTCGACGACGGGACCGCCTGCATCCTCAACCAGAACGACGCCCGCCCGGTCGACCTGGACCCGCTGCAGTCGTTCGGCCCCTACGACGTTCACTTCCTGCAGTTCTCCGGGGCCATCTGGTGGCCCTGGACCTATGAGCTGCCGCAGGCGGCGCAGCGGTCGTTCGGGGCGGCGAAGCGGGCCAACGGGCTGGACCGGGCCACCCGCTTCGTCAAGGCGATCGGGGCCAGGTACATCGTGCCGGCCGCGGGCCCGGCCTGCTTCCTCGATGAGGACCTGTTCGAGCTGAACGACGTGAACGGTGACTCGTGGAACACCTTCCCCGACCACCTGGTGTTCCTGGACTACCTCCGCGACCACGGCATCGAGGGAGGCACGCTGCTGACCCCCGGCGCGGTGCTCGAGGTCGACTCCGGCCAGCGCGAGGTGCGCTGGCCCGCCACCATGGAGCAGGCCATGGTGCCGTACACCGACAAGGCGGGCTACCTGCGTGACTATGCGGCGAGGAAGCGGGACCTGATCGCCGCCGACAAGCGCAGCTGGCCGGCGCCCGGGGTGGACGTGCTGGCCGAGCTCAAGGCCTGGTTCGAGCCGCTGCTCGAGCTGGCCGGGCACATCCGGGCCGGCGTGGGCGGGCCGGTCCTGCTCCGGCTGGGCGACGGGCGGCCGATCGTGATCGACTTCCCGGCCGGCGAGGTGCGCGCCTACGCCGGGGAGACCTGCCGCTACCAGTTCACCGTCGACCGCGCGCTGGTCGAGCGCCTGATCGCCGACCACCAGACCGACTGGGTCAACAGCCTGTTCCTGAGCCTGCGGTTCCGGGCCCGCCGGATCGGGCCGTACAACGAGTACGTGTACACGTTCTTCAAGTGCCTGGCGCCGGACCGGCTGATGTACGCCGAGGGCTGGTATGCGGACAAGACCCACGACGAGGAGGACATCCGGCTCGACGACTGGATCATGCAGCGGCGCTGCCCGCACCTGCGGGGAGACCTGAGCCGCTTCGGCGAGATCTCGGGCCCGACCCTGACCTGCACCGTGCACGGCTGGCAGTTCGACCTGGACACGGGCAAGTGCCTGAGCACCGACGACGACTCCTACAAGCTCCGCTGCCGTCCCGCCCTGGACGAGCGGGCCGCGCGGGCGTAGCCGGCGGGCGGGCTGGCGCTGCCGTCGGCGCGCCGCTGCCGATGCCCGGCGCTAGCTGTTGAAGACGTGGTGGCGGCGGTGCACCGCCTGCAGCACGCCGATCGCGAGCATATCGACGTACATGGCCGACCCGCCGTAGGAGACGAACGGGAGCGGCAGGCCGGTCACCGGCATGATGCCGACCGTCATCCCGATGTTGATGAATGACTGCACCGCGAACCAGATCGCGATCCCCGAGGCCACGAGCATGCCGAACTGGTCGTCGGCTCGCGCGGCGATCCGCAGCGCCCGCAGCAGCAGGATGGCCAGCAGCAGGATGACCACGGCGGCGCCGGCGAAGCCGAGTTCCTCCCCGGCCACCGCGAAGATGAAGTCGGTGTGCTGCTCGGGCACGAAGTTGCCGCCGATCATCGAGCCGTGGAACAGGCCCTGGCCGAACACGCCACCGGACCCGATCGCGATCTTGGCCTGGGCGGCGCTGTAACCGGTGCCGTTGGGATCCGCCGACGGGTGGACGAACGAGGTCAGCCGGCCCAGCTGGTAAGCCTTGAGCAGGTGCAACTTCAGCACCGCCAGCACAACGAGCGCTCCCCCGGCCACGATTGCGGCCAGCCAGTACAGCCGGATCCCGGAGAGCGCGATCAGGCCCAGCATGATCACCAGGATCAGGATCGTCACGCCCAGGTCGGGTTCCTTGACGATCAGCACCAGCGGTACCACGGCTACCCCGGCCGCCATGGCCACCGCGCGCATCCGGGGCCGCCCGCTCGTCCGGCGGGCGTCGCTCAGGACCACCGCCGCCAGCAGGATGACCGCAAGCTTGGCGATCTCGGACGGCTCGATCTGATAGCCCGCGGGCAGGGTGATCCAGGACTTGGAGCCGTTGACCGGGGTGCCGAGCGGGCTCAGCGCGGCGATCAGGCCCAGGATCGAGATGCCGTACAACACCGGCGCGTAGACGCGCAGCCGCCGGTAATCCAGCACGGCGGTACCCAGCAGCAGGGCGAGGCCGATGGCGATGGCCAGCACCTGCTTCACGAAATAGGTGCGGGGGTCGGCCCCGCGGGTCGCGGACCAGACCAGCATCGTGCCGATCAGGCTCAGGGCCAGGACCGTGGCGAGCAGGATCCAGTCCATATGGCGCAGCGGCGAGTTCTTGGCGAAGGCCCGTTGCAGCAGGGACTTCGGCAGCGCGGCGGCGCCGGCGTTCCACCGTCCCCCGGGCCGTACCGGCGCGAGCCTGCCGTAGGCACCGCCGGGACCGCTGAGGCCCCGGCTGCCTGCCCGCGGCAGGCCCAGGCGCGACGGGCGCCCTGTCGAACTCATCCCTTCTGCCCTCCGGGTGTGGCCGACGTGACGATCTGGCCGGCCTGGTTGATGTGCGGCAGCCCGGGGAGCCTGCCCCCCGGGAGCGCCGCCTTCTGGCCCTGCAGCCCGTAGATGTCGTCCCAGATCTGCTTGACCGCGGGGCCGGAGACGTCGGCGCCGTAGCCGGAGTCGGGGATCATCATGATCACCACGTACTTAGGGTCATTACAGGGCGCGAAGGAGGCGAACACCGAGGTGGACTTCGCACCGTACGCCTGCGCCGTACCCGTCTTGCCCGCCACGCACACCGTGTTCAGCGGGAAGCCCGCGAACGTCCCGGCCGCGGTGCCCGAGGTGACCACGCCCTGCAGCGCGTTCCTGATGTAGGCGAGCGTGGACCCGGCCGCGGGCAGATGGCCCACCACCGGCGGGGTGATCTTCTGCACCACCTTGCCGCTGGGGCTGAGCAGGGCCTCGCCCACCCGCGGGCTGTACAGCGTGCCGCCGTTGGCCAGCGCCGCGTAGGCCCGGGCCAGCTGCAGCGGGGTGACCTCGACGTAGCCCTGGCCGATCGCGGCGATCACCGACTGGCCGGGGGTCCAGATGTTGCCGGACACGCAGTCGTCGTACTCGATCTGCTGGAGGTACGAGCCGTTGGCCCGGCCGTTCTTGCACCAGTCCTCGCCGGTGTGGGCGTTGTCCTTCCAGAAGTAGTACAGCCACTCCCGGGTCGGCACCGTGCCGGAGTACTCGCCCGGCAGGTCCACGCCGGTGGCCTGGCCGAAGCCCCAGGCGAGTTCCATCTTCTGCATCTTCTGGATCGGGGCGTCCGGGCTGGTCACGTCGTCGGCGGAGCGGCGGTCGCCGAGCCAGGTCTGGTAGGCCAGCTCGTAGAACACGGTGTCGCAGGACTGGACGAGCGCCTCGTCCAGGCTCATCAGGCCCTCGTTCGGGTTGCCGTCGTTGCTGTAGCTGCGGCCGTCGATGGTGATCGCGGCGGGGCAGTTGTACTCGCCGTACAGCGAGAAGCCGTCGGCGACCGCGGCCGCGGCCGACGTCACCTTCCAGGTCGACCCGGGGGAGTACTGGCCCTGGGTGACCCGGTCCAGGATCGGCTCGGAATCGGCGGAGCCGATCAGCGCCCGGAACTCCTTCTCGGAGATCCCCCCGCTCCAGACGCTCGGGTTGTAGGTCGGGTAGCTGGCCATGGCGATGACCCGGCCGGTCGTGGTCATCACGACCGCGGCGCCCGTGGTCGCGCCGGAGTTGCCCTCGGCCTGGGTCTTCTGGATCGCGCTCGCGAGCGCGTTCTCGGTGTCCTGCTGGACGGTGGCGTTGATGCTGGTCACCAGGTCGTCGCCAGCCGTGGCCGGGGTGTACTTGACCGTGCCGGTCACCTGCCCGCCGGCATTGACCGAGACCACCTTTTCGCCGATGGTGCCGCGCAGCTGCTGGTCGTACTCGGACTCGAGGCCGGACTGGCCGACCAGGTCCACCCCGGAGAACCCGGTGTCGGGCAGGCCGCGCCTGCGCATCTCCTGGGACGTGATCGGCTGCAGGTAGCCCAGTGTCTGCGCGGCGTCGGTGGCGATCGGCTGCACGTAGTTGGTGACCGGCTGCACCTGGGCGGTGACCCCGGGGAACTCGTTCTGGCTCTCCATCACCTGCACCGCGACCTGGTCGGGCACGTTCTGCGCCACCGGGATCGGCTGGTACGGCGATCCCGGCCAGCACGGCTGGCTCACGTGGGCCGTGCAGATCCGGGTCTCCTCGGAGAGCCGCTGGTAGCTCAGGCCGAGCAGGGCCGCGAGCCGGTGCATCTCGGCCACCCCGCCGTCCGGCTGCTGCTGCAGGTCGGCCACGCTGACCGAGACCACCAGCGCCGACCGGTTGTCCGCCATCGGGCTGCCGGTATCGTCCAGGATCTCCCCCCGCACCGACGGCACGATCACGGTCTCGGTCTGCTCCTGCTTGGCCTGGCTGGCGTACGCGGTGCCGGACATCACCTGCACGAACCACAGCCGGGCGCCGAGGCCGATCAGCAGCGACGCCACGATCAGGTGCAAGACCGCGAGGCGCCGCCGTGACGCCGGGATCATCGGAATCCTCCTGTCCGCTTGCTGCCAATCCGCCAGACCGTCGACCGGCCGCCCCGCCTGCCCCCGGTCCAGGCGGCCAGAAGCGACGACCGGCCCGGGTTGAACCTGGCCCGCTTCCCCGCCCCCAGCCGGGTTCGCCGGCCGAGCACCGAGTGCCCCCCGGCCGCCGCGGCACCGGAGCGGAACCGCGGCGCGGCCCGCCGCTGGGCGGCGAGCCGGGTCCCGGCCCAGAGGCGCCGGCCGCCCGGCAGGCCGCCCACCGCGCCGTCGCCGCGCCGGCCCGAGCCGAGCCGCAGGCTCACCGCCCGGGCCGGACGGCCCCGCCCGCCCCGCCCGCCGCGCGCGAGGACCCCGCCGCCGAACACGCCGTCACGCCGCCGCCCGCCGCCGAGCCGCAGCCGCCGGGACGGCATCGCCCGCGGCACCGGCCCGCCGCGCGGGACGCCGGCGCTGGCCGAGCCGCCGGGCAGCCGCGTGTCGGGCCGGAACTTGGGGCTGTGCACGGGGCCAGCGGGCCGGCCACGGGCGCCAAGCCCGGGCGCGGCGGGACGCCGGGAGCGGAACGCCGAGCCGGGCGGGCCGGACCCGCGGCGGCCGGGCGGCACCGGGCCGGCTCCCCCGGTGCCGAGCGCGCGGCCGATGTTCCCGCCCCGGCCGATGCTCCCGCCCCGGCGGCTGGCCGCGCCCATCCGCAGGTTCGGCGTGCTGCGCGGCAGCGTCCGGGGCGGCCGCGCGATCGCGGACCCGCCGGAGCCGGGCCGCAGGCGGGGCGGCCGTCCTGGCCGGCCGGGATGCAGCCGGGGCGCGGCCGGCAGGCCCGTGCGCGGCGCGCCGCCGACCCAGCCGTCACCCGGGCGGGCCGCGGCCTCACGCAGCCGGGGCGTGCGCGGGCCGCGCGGCCTGGCTCCCGGGGCGCTGCCGCGCGGGCGGGACCCGCGTGAGCCCACCGGGCCGGCCAGCCAGCCGGCCCCGCCCAGCAGCCCGGCGCCGCCGAGCACGCTCGCCCCGGCCAGCGCCCCGCGGGGCAGCCCCCCGCCCGCGGCCTGCGTCCGGGCGAGCAGCGCGGACCCGTCGGCGGCCCCCGCCGCCGCCGGGGCCTGGCCGAGGGTGTCGGCGAAGCGGACGACGCGCATGATGAGGTACAGCACGAACGGGGTGAGCACCACGTCGTAGATGACCGCGGACGGGAACACGTCCCGCACCGACGCCCAGGTGACCTGCGGGTCGCTGACCGCCAGGCCGAGCAGCGCGAACAGGGCCTCCCCGGCCGCGGCGGCGCCCATCGCGGCCAGGATGGTCAGCAGCGCCGAGCGGTTCGGCGCGCTGCTCAGCCGCCCGCAGAAGTAGCCGACCAGGCAGAACACCAGCGCGTACTCGCCGACCAGGTAGCTGCCCGGCGGCGCGAGGTCCAGGCAGAGCCCGGCGCAGAACCCGGTCACCGCGCCGGTCGCCGGCCGGGAGCACAGCCCGAGCGCCGCCACGGCGAGCAGCACCAGGTCCGGCGCCCCGGCCCCGGGCAGCGGGAGCCGGTTCACCACGGTCAGCTGGAGGACGAGCGCGGCGGCCAGCACGACCGCGGAAACCAGGGCGCGCTTCATCTCAGCCGCCCGGCGTGGGCGAAGAAGACGGGCCGGGAGAAGCCCCGGGAGTGACGGTGACCGTCACCGTGGGCACCGGCTTGGCCCTCGGCGGTGGCGGCGGCAGCACGGAGAACCGGGGATTGTGGCTGGGGGGCACCACCACGATGCCGACCACGCCGAGGGAGGTGAAGTCCACGTACGGCCGGACCAGCGCCAGCGCGGTCAGCGAGCCCGCCCGGTTCTCCACCTTGCTGATCACGCCGACCGGGACGCCGGGCACGTACGGCCGGTCGCGCACCGAGGCCGACGTCACCAGCTGCTGGCCGGGGCTGAGGACGGCGCTGGCGTCCAGCACCTGCAGCCGCAGCAGCCCCGAGCCCGACCGGGTCTTGCCCGGCCCGGTCACCCAGCCGATCTGGCCGCTGCCGGCCAGCGTCACGCCCACCACGGAGGTGGCGTCGGTGGCGAGCAGCACCGTGCACGTCTGGGTATTGACCGAGGTGACGGTCCCGACCAGGCCCTGCCCGTCGAGGACGGTCTCCTCGGGCTGCACACCGTCCAGGCTGCCCGCGTCGAGCGTCACCGTCTGCGCGTACCCCTGCCCGACCGCGATCACCGTCGCCGCGACGATCCGGTAGCCGCCCCGGCCGGATAGCTGCAGCAGCTGGGTCAGCTGCGCGTACTGGGCCCGGCTCAGCTGTTCCTGGCTCAGCTCGGCGCGCAGCCGGATGATCTGCTGCTGCAGCGCCGCCACCTGACCGGTGGTGCTGGCCGAACCCGAGCCCCGGACGAGCCCGACCACCGGCCCGGTCACGACGCTGACCACGCGCTCCACGCCGCCGAAGAGCGACCCGCCGACCTGCTGCAGGCTGCGCAGCGGGCCCGAGGAGCCGTCCCGGTAGTCGAAGGTGATCAGGGCCAGCGCGGCAATCAGCAGCACCGCGAGAACCACCCGGGTCCTTCGGGTGTCGTGCACCTGGAGATCACCTCGTCCGCATCGCCTGATGGCGGCTGCTGGCCCGGCGGTCAGCCGCTCCGCGCGCGGGCGGCTGCCGGCTGACTGGTCGTTTGGCTGTCTGCGCGGTCCTGCGTTCGCTCCCGGCCGGAGCGCGGCTCAGCGCCGGGATTCCGGCACCAGCACCTGGCGCAGGGTGTCGAAGTCCTCGACGCATTTGCCGGTGCCCAGAGCCACCGAATCGAGCGGGTTGTCGGCCATGTGAATCGGCATGCCCGTCTCTTCCCGCAGGCGCTCGTCCAGCCCGCGCAGCAGCGCGCCGCCGCCGGTCAGCGCGATGCCGCGGTCCATGACGTCGCCGGCCAGCTCGGGCGGGCACTTGTCCAGCGTGGTCTTCACCGCATCGATGATCACCGAGAGCGGTTCCTCGATCGCCCGCCGGATCTCCTCGGCGGAGATCACGATCGTCTTCGGCAGCCCGCTCACCAGGTCCCGGCCGCGGATCTCGGCGTTCGGCTCGTCCGAGGAAGGGAACGCGGACCCGAGGGCCATCTTGATCTCCTCGGCGGTGCGCTCACCGAGCATGAGCGAGTACTCCTTCTTGCCGAACGTGATGATCGCCTGATCCAGTTCGTCGCCGCCGACGCGGATCGACTGCGAGGTCACGATGCCGCCCAGGGATATCACCGCGACCTCGGTGGTGCCGCCGCCGATATCCACGACCATGTTGCCGGTGGGCTCGTTGACCGGCAGGCCGGCGCCGATCGCCGCGGCCATCGGCTCCTCGATGATGTAGACGCGGCGGGCGCCGGCCTGATGGCCGGCCTCCTTGACCGCGCTCTGCTCGACGCCGGTGATGCCGCTGGGCACCGCGACCACGAGCCGCGGTTTAGCCAGGTGGCTGCGCTTGTGCACCTTCTGGATGAAATACCGGAGCATTCGCTCTGTCACGTCGAAATCCGCGATGACTCCGTCCTTAAGCGGCCTGACCGCGACAATATTGCCAGGTGTCCGGCCGATCATGCGTTTGGCTTCAACGCCGACGGCGACGATCTGCCCGGTGTTCGTGTTCAGCGCCACCACTGATGGCTCGTTGAGCACGATTCCCCGGCCCCGCACGTAGACCAGCGTGTTCGCGGTGCCGAGGTCGACCGCCATATCGCGGCCCAGGAACGCCAGCGCGTTGCTCATGTGGAACGAGAACCTTCCAGAAGGGTCCTGCCGGATGCTCTGAAATTGATCAAGGGTCCGTGCGCCGAGACCTCGGGCGCGGCCCTGCTTCCTTTCATCTACCAGGGCCGGGCCGCCTAAACGTGCAACGCGCATTCAGCGCGGATGGTGCCCGCAAGTCGCGGCTGTGCGCTCAGGCGGCGGCCTGGTCTGCGACCTACAGCGACCGGTTGCTAGCCCGCTGTTACGGTGCGCGCGGACGCTGATCCCGTTAGCGCAAGCCTACAGGCCGCTTCGGCGGCCCGCCCGGGCGGCGCGCCGCGCCGCGCCGCGCCGCGGCCAATACCGGCTGGCCCGCGCTAAGAATCCGGGTCCAGATTCGAAGCCGGGTTCGCGTCGAGGTTCGCGTCGAGGCGGCGGCCGAGACCGATCCCGATGACCCACAATGCCGCGAAAATGGCACCGAGAAAGTACATCACCGGGACAATCACGCCGGCCGCAATAACCAGCGCCTGAAGTACGCTTCCGCCGGCCAGCGTCCACCGCGGGCGCCGCCGCGCCGCGGCCGCCAGCGCGACCGCCACCAGCGCCAGCACCACGCCGGCCACGCCCGCCCGCCGCGGCGAGGCGTGGTCCACGGCCAGGGCGACCGGGATCGCCAGCCAGATCACGACCGTCTCCATGATCAGCACGGTCGCGCACAGCCGCCGCGTGACGGCACCGGGAACCCGCCGGGCCGTGGTGCCCTGCTGGCTCGCGGTCGGCTGGGGCGCGGGGCTAGTCATCAGGCGTCGGGGCGGTCCTGGCGCCCGCTGCCGCGGCCCCGGCGCCGGCTCGCCCGACGGCGCGTGGGTGAGCAGGAGCCGGGCGTCCCCGGCGGTGATCACCGACCCGGTGATGAGCACCAGCACGGTGCCGGGCGGCCCGCCCTCCGGCGAGCGCGCCTCGATCTCGTCGGCCAGGCCCACCGCGAGCTCGATCGCGTCGTCGAGCCGCGCCACGGCGCGGACCCGGTCGGGCCCGAACACCGGGGTCGCCAGCTCGGCCAGCTTGTCCGGACGGGCGGACCTGGGCGAGGAGTTGGCCGTCACCACCAGCTCGGACACGACCGGCTCGAGCTGGTCCAGTATCCCGGACACGTCCTTGTCCTCGCTGACCGCGAGGATCGCGACCAGCTCACTGAGCGCGAACGCCTCGGTCAGCGCGGCCGCGGTCGCGGCCATGCCGGCCGGGTTGTGGGCCGCGTCCACCACCACCACCGGGCTGCGGCGGACCACCTCGAGCCGCCCCGGTGACGACATCAGCGCGAACGCCGAGCGGACCAGGTCGTCATCGAGCGCCACCGGCCCGCCCTCGGCGTCGTCCGGCTCCCCGGTCGGCGAGGCCCCGGCGAACGCCTCGACCGCGGCCAGGGCGCAGGCGGCGTTGCTGGCCTGATGGGCGCCGAACAGCGGCAGGAACAGGTCGTCGTAGCCGGCCAGCAGGCCGCGGACCCCGATCAGCTGCCCGCCGACCGCCAGTTCCCGGCTGGTCACGCCGAACTCGAGGCCCTCCCTGGCCACGGTCGCGCCCACCTCGGCGGCCCGCCGCAGCAGCACCTCGGCGGCGTCGAGCGGCTGCTGGGCCAGCACGGCGACCGCGCCGGGCTTGATGATGCCCGCCTTGTCCCCCGCGATGGACTGCACCGTGTTGCCGAGATAGCGGACGTGGTCGATCGATATCGGGGTCACCACGGCGACCGCGCCGTCGGCCACGTTGGTGCAGTCCCACGTGCCGCCGACGCCGACCTCGATCACCGCCACGTCGACCGGGGCGTCGGCGAAGACCGCGAACGCCATCGCGGTGAGCACCTCGAAGAAGGACAGCGCGGCCGGCTGGTCCTGGTCCACCAGCGCCAGGTACGGCTTCACCTCGTCGTAGGCGTCGGCGAAGCGCTCCGCGCTGAGCGGCTCACCGTCCACGCAGATCCGCTCCCTGATCGAGGTCAGGTGCGGGCTGGTGAACAGGCCCGTCCGCAGTCCCCGGGCCCGCAGCAGCGTCTCGATCATCCGGGCGGTCGAGGTCTTGCCGTTGGTGCCGGTGATGTGGATGACCGGGTAGGCCCGGTGCGGGTCACCGAGCAGCGCGGTCAGCGCCCTGATCCGGTCCAGGGTCGGCTCGATGGCATGCTCGGGCCGCCGGGCGAAGATCTCCTGCTCGGCCTGCCGCAGCCGGGCCTGCGGGTCGTTCACGGCTGCTCGCGGATGGCGACTATCACCCTGGCAAGCCTATGTGCTGGCCCGGGGAGACAGGCCCCCGGGCCAGCACAGTCCGGGGTTACTTCGTGAAGTACCAGTTTTCCGGGTTGATGCTGAGCGTGGGGGTCTGCGGAGTGACGCCCTGGAGGTTGTTGGCGATCTCGGTCAGGGCGTAAGCCCCGTTGGGCTGCCACATCATCGGCAGCTTGGGCGCCAGGTAGTCCTGCCAGTTGTACATGAGCTGCAGGTTGGAGTTGGTCAGCGTCTGCTGGATCATCGAGTCGTTGGCCGAGTCGCTGTAGCCGCCCGAGTTCGCGACCGCACCGCTCTGGAACAGCTCCTCGCCGGTCGGCAGGTAGTCGGGCGCGAACGACCAGCCGCCGCCCCAGTTGGCCATGTCCCAGTTGCACGGGATCTTGGCCACCACGCAGTTGCCCGCGGCCAGCGCGGTCACCTGGTCGAACGGCTTGGGCTCCAGGTTCAGCTTGATCCCGATCGTGGCCGCGTTGGACTGCAGCTGCGTCATCTCGGACGTGATCCAGGAGAGCCCCGTGGCGTACGGGAAGTTGAAGCTCAGCCCGGTGCCCTTGGTGATGCCCGCCCCGCAGTCACCGGCGGCCGAGCCCGGCTTGACGCAGGTGGACACCCCGTTCGGGACCACGCTCCAGCCGTGGCTGGTCAGCAGCGACTTGGCCTTGCCCGGGTTGTACGGGAACGGGTCGCCCGCCTTGCCGGTGGCCGACAGGAACGAGGTTACCGGGGTGGCCGCCACCGGGCCGACGGTCGGCGCGCCGTAGCCGCGCAGCGGCCCGCTGATCACCGCGGCCTGGTTCATCTCGTAGGCCAGCGCCTGCCGGAAGTACAGCTGCTTGATGATCGCCGCGTGGTTGGCCACCGAGGACTGGAAGTTCACCACGTAGTAGTTGATCCCCCAGGTGTACAGCGGCGCCAGCGTGTACCCCTTGGACGACAGCGGGTTCGTGCCCACGGTCGCGTTCGCGGGCTTGGCCGGCGCGTTCTGCGTCGGCAGGTAGCCGACGTCGATCTTGGTGCTGGAACTCGGTGACTGCAGCACGTCGTACTCGGCCGAGTCGGTGGTGAACGGCACCTCCTGGAAGGCCGCCAGCCTCGGCTTCACCGGGCCGGAGTAGGACTTGTTCGGCACGAACGAGATGTGCCCGTCGGCGTTGAACGCGCTCAGCTTCCACGGCCCGTCCACCACGCTCCACAGCGGGGAGCCCACGTAGCTGGTCAGGTTCTTGGACTGCGCGTTCAGGTAGTTGTACACCGCGGCGCAGTCCGTGACCGTCGTGGAGCAGTGGCTCGGGCCGGACGCGGTCCGGTCCCAGGCCTGGGGCATCGGGGTGATCTGGCTCAGGTCGTTGTACTGGAACCAGGTGGGCGAGTACGCCTTGTCCATCACCATGGTGATCTCGGTCGGGCTGACCACGGTGACGTCCTTCACGTTGGCCGGGAAGCCGGTGTAGGCGCCGTAGTTGGCCGGCTCGGCCGTCTCCATGTTCATCCAGAACGCCACGTTCTGCGCGGTCACCTGGGT
Source organism: uncultured Actinomycetota bacterium (assembly GCA_963749145.1). Taxonomy (GTDB): domain Bacteria; phylum Actinomycetota; class Actinomycetes; order Streptosporangiales; family Streptosporangiaceae; genus JASHPR01. The sequence goes on from CAVVLN010000004.1 coordinate 393,193, forward strand.
GCCGTTGGACCACGCGTAGTGCTTCAGCGTGATCGTGACCTTGTTGCCCTTGAACACCGGCGGGTTGGCCAGGCTCAGCGAGTTGTTCACGGTCGGCTGGCCGTTCTGGCCGAACCAGTACAGCGGCCGGTACATCAGCGCCTGCAGGTAGAAGATGTTGGCGTCGCTGATGTACGCGCTGCTGCTGTACGGGAAGATGTAATTGGGCGTTACGGCGGGCGGCAGCGCGTAGACGGCGGTCCCGCCGCTGACCGGCGTGGTGCCCCCCGACGTCGGGGCGCTGCTGGTGCAGCCCGCGGCGGCCAGGGCCAGCGCCGCCGCGCCCATCCCGGCCGCGACCATCCCGCCGCGGAGCCTGCCGCGGCGGGGCCTGGACGTGGATCTGCCTTGCTGCTCTGGGGCTCTCCCCATGATTGCGGCTCCTTGGCACAGGGAGCCCGCTCGGCCGGCATCGCTGCCGCCCTGACGCGCTCCGACAAAAGACGGCCTGCTCGCGCTGACGGAGCGCACGCCAGCCGGGCCCCCGGCCCGGGCTGATGCGGCGCCTTCCCCCAGCACGTGGCCCCGGCGGCACCGCTACCGCGGTTCACGACGCCCGTGGCACGGCCTGTCGCCGGGACGTGCTCAGGCTCAACCTACGATCCAGGCGACGCGCAGTAAGCGCCTGAACAGCGCAGGGTCACGAATCGTGACGGATCAGTTACCGATTCGGCATCGACTGGTTACCGTACGGCTACGAAGAGTCATCGACCGCGCAGGGCGGCCAGCCGCTCATCCAGGCGCGCGATCTCGGCCCGCGCGGCGGCCAGCCGGTCGCGGCTGCGCGCCACCACGGCCTCGGGGGCCCGCTCGACGAACGAGGGGGTGGCGAGCTTACGCTCGGCCTGCTCTGCCTCGGCCCGGGCCGCGGCCAGGTCCTTCTCCAGCCGCCGCCGCTCGGCGCCGACGTCGATCGCGGCCAGCGTGTCGAGCCGCACGGTGACCCCTTCGGCCTGCACCGACGCCGTGGGCGCGAACGCCGCGCCGGGCGCGGCCAGGCGCAGCAGCGAGCGGATCGCCGGCTCGTGCGCGGCCAGCGGCGTGGCGTCGATCCCGGCCAGTTCGGCGGGCACCGGCTGGGACGGCCGCAGCCCCTGGTCCGAGCGGAACCGGCGCACCTGCGTCACCAGCCGCATCAGCGCCTCGATCTGCGCCTCGGCGGCCGGGTCGCGCGGCAGCGGCGCGGCGGCGCGGCCGGCCGCGCCCTCCCCCGGCCACGAGGCCGTCATCACCGAGTCGCCGCCGGTCAGGTGGGTCCACAGCTCGTCGGTCACGAAGGGCATGACCGGGTGGATCAGCCGCAGCAGCCGGTCGAGCACGTGCCCGAGCACGGCCCTGGCCGCCGCGGCCGCCTCCGGGTCCTCCCCGGTCAGCGACACCTTGGCCAGCTCCAGGTACCAGTCGCAGAACTCGTCCCAGGCGAAGTGGTACAGCGCGTCGCACGCCTTGCCGAACTCGAACTGCTCGAACAGCCCGTCCACCTCGGCCGTGACCGCGGCGAGCCGGGACAAGATCCAGCGGTCGGCCGCGGTGAGCCGGGCGGGCCCGGGGAGCTGCGCCCCCGCGTCGGCGCCGTTCAGCAGCGCGAACCGGGCCGCATTCCACAGCTTGTTGCAGAAGTTCCTGGCGCCGGCCGCCCACTCCTCGCTGACCGGCACGTCGCTGCCCGGGCCGGCCCCGCGGGCCAGGGTGAACCGGGTGGCGTCGGCGCCGAACCGGTCGATCCAGTCGAGCGGGTCCACGGTGTTGCCGCGGGACTTGGACATCTTCTTGCCGTACTGATCGCGGACCAGGCCGTGCAGGGCCACCGTACGGAACGGCACCGCGCGGGACGGGTCGGCGCCGGACATCGCGTACAGCCCGAACATCATCATCCGGGCCACCCAGAAGAACAGGATGTCGTAGCCGGTGACCAGGACGCTGGTCGGGTAGAACGCGCGCAGGTCGGCGGTGTCGTCGGGCCAGCCCAGCGTGGAGAACGGCCACAGCGCCGACGAGAACCAGGTGTCCAGGACGTCGGGGTCCTGGTGCCAGCCCGTGCCGTCCGGCGGCGGCTCGTCCGGGCCGGCGCAGACGACGTCGCCGTCGGCCGAGTACCAGACCGGGATCCGGTGACCCCACCACAGCTGGCGGCTGATGCACCAGTCGTGCATGTCGTCGACCCAGTCGAAGTAGCGCGCGGCCATCTGCGGCGGGTGGATGCGCACGCGGCCGTCGCGGACCGCGTCCCCGGCCGCCTTGGCCAGGGGGCCGACCCGGACAAACCACTGCAGCGACAGCCGTGGTTCCACCGTTGTCCCGCAGCGCTGGCAGTGCCCCACCGCATGCAGGTACGGCCGCTGCTCGGCCACCACGCGGCCCTGCTCGCGCAGCGCGGCCAGCACGGCCGGCCGGGCCTCGAACCGGTCCAGGCCCTGGAAGGGGCCGTGCGCGGTGATCACGCCCCGCTCGTCCATGATCGTCAGGCTGGGCAGGTCGTGGCGCCGGCCGATCTCGAAGTCGTCCGGGTCGTGCGCCGGGGTCACCTTGACGGCACCGGTGCCGAACGCCGGGTCGACGTGCGGGTCGGCCAGCACCGGGATGCGCCGCCCCGACAGCGGGAGCTCCACCTCGGTGCCGATCAGCCGGCTGTACCGGGGATCGTCGGGGTGCACGGCGACGGCCGTGTCGCCGAGCATGGTCTCCACCCGCGTGGTGGCGACCACCACCGAGTCCGGCCCGTCCCCGTACCGGACCGAGACCAGCTCGCCCTCGTCGTCGGAGTGATCCACCTCGATGTCGGACAGCGCGGTCAGGCAGCGCGGGCACCAGTTGATGATCCGCTGCGCGCGGTAGATCAGCCCGTCGTCGAAGAGCCGCTTGAAGATCGTCTGCACCGCGCGGGACAGGCCCGCGTCCATCGTGAACCGTTCCCGGGACCAGTCCACGCTGTCACCGAGCCGCCGCATCTGGCCGAGGATCGCGCCGCCGGACGACGCCTTCCACTGCCAGACCCGCTCGATGAAGGCCTCCCGGCCGAGGTCGTGCCGGCTCAGGCCCTCCTTGGCCAGCTCGCGCTCCACCACGTTCTGGGTGGCGATGCCGGCGTGGTCCATGCCCGGCAGCCACAGGGCGTTGTACCCCTGCATCCGCCGCCGCCGGACCAGAGCGTCGATCAGCGTGTGATCGAGCGCGTGGCCGATGTGCAGGGAGCCGGTCACGTTCGGCGGCGGGATGACGATCGAGAACGGGGGCAAGGCCGAGGTCGCGTCGGCCCCGAACAGGCCGCGCTCCTCCCAGAGACGGTACCGGCGGCCCTCGACGTCGGCGGGCGCGTACTGCGGGGGGAGCTCGGCGGGGTTCGGTGCGGTCACGCCAGGAGTCTAGTGCGGCGCCGCGGCGCGCTCTCGGCAACGTTCGGTGCGCAAAAGGGTTTCCGCCTGGTACCGGCCCCGGCGGCCATGGTGACGGTGATCACGACCCGGTGCTGATCGGCCTGGCCGACCGCGTCCTGAACCTCAAAGACGGCGTGCTGGATTAGCTACGCGGACTTCTCGCGAGGGGTGCGGCGCTGGGAGTCGCGCGGCACGAGCGTCGGGTTCACGTTCTCCAGTACCGACTCGCTGGTGATGACGACCCGCTCCACGTCCTTGCGGCTCGGCACCTCGTACATCACCGACAGCAGGACCTCTTCCAGGATGGCCCGCAGCCCCCTGGCCCCGGTCCCGCGCAGGATGGCCTGGTCGGCGACGGCCTCGAGTGCGTCGTCGGTGAACTCCAGGTCGACGCCGTCGAGCTCGAAGAGCCGCCGGTACTGGCGCACGAGCGCGTTCCTCGGCTCGGTCAGGATCCGGATCAGCGCCTCGCGGTCGAGGTTGTGCACGCTGGTGATGACCGGCAGCCGCCCGACGAACTCGGGGATCATGCCGAACTTGAGCAGATCCTCCGGCATCACCTCGGCGAACGGGTCGGACTCGGTGCGGTCGGTCTTCACCCGCAGCACCGCGCCGAAGCCCATGCCGCTGCGGCCGATCCGGTGCTCGATGATCTTCTCCAGGCCCGCGAACGCGCCGCCGCAGATGAACAGCACGTTGGTGGTGTCGATCTGGATGAACTCCTGGTGCGGGTGCTTGCGGCCGCCCTGCGGCGGCACCGAGGCGGTCGTGCCCTCGAGGATCTTCAGCAGCGCCTGCTGCACGCCCTCGCCGGAGACGTCCCGGGTGATCGACGGGTTCTCGCTCTTGCGGGCGATCTTGTCGATCTCGTCGATGTAGATGATCCCGGTCTCAGCCTTCTTGACGTCGTAGTCGGCGGCCTGGATGAGCTTGAGCAGGATGTTCTCGACGTCCTCGCCGACGTACCCGGCCTCGGTCAGCGCGGTGGCGTCGGCGATCGCGAACGGGACGTTGAGCAGGCGGGCCAGGGTCTGCGCGAGCAGGGTCTTGCCCGACCCGGTCGGGCCGAGCAGCAGGATGTTGGACTTGGCCAGCTCGACGCCGTCCTCGCCGGACCGCTCGCCGCCCGACTGGATCCGCTTGTAGTGGTTGTAGACCGCGACCGACAGGCCCTTCTTGGCCTTCTCCTGGCCGATAACGTACGAATCGAGAAATTCGTAGATCTCGCGCGGTTTGGGCAGGCTGTCCCACTTCAGCTCGGCGGGCTCGGCCAGTTCCTCTTCGATGATCTCGTTGCAGAGATCAATGCACTCATCGCAGATGTACACGCCCGGGCCGGCTATGAGCTTCTTGACTTGCTTCTGGCTCTTACCGCAGAACGAGCACTTCAGCAGATCACCGCCATCGCCCATGCGTGCCACCCAGATACTCCTTTGCCCTGGGGCCGCCGTTCGCGGCCGCCCCGCCGGTCCTGCGGCGCGTGTCCCGCCTTGCCGATTTCCTGTAGACCTAGACGGTACCGCCTCGGCGCCCGTCGGTGTGGCTTATGGACCCCCGCCACCCGCGCGCCGCGGGCAGCCGAATCCTCCGGTTAGGACGACCCTACCTCGGTCCTGCGCTTCAGGGTCGTCAGAACCTCATCTACCAGCCCGTACTCCTTGGCTTCCTCGGCCGTGAAGAACTTGTCCCGCTCCACGTCCCGGCGGATCTGCTCCTCGTCCCGGCCGGTGTGCATGGCGATGACCTTCTCCATGGCGGTGCGCATCCGCAGGATCTCCCGGGCCTGAATCTCCAGGTCACTGGACTGGCCGTAGCCGCTCTCCACGGCGGGCTGGTGGATCAGGATCCGCGAGTTGGGCAGCGCCATCCGCTTGCCCTTGGTGCCCGCGGCCAGCAGCACCGCGGCGGCCGAGGCCGCCTGGCCGAGGCAGAACGTCTGGATCTCCGGCTGGATGTACTGCATGGTGTCGTAGATCGCCATCATCGACGTCATCGACCCGCCGGGCGAGTTGATGTATATCAGGATGTCGCGGTCCGGGTCGATCGACTCCAGCGTGATCAGCTGGGCCATCACGTCGTTGGCCGACGCGTCGTCGATCTGCACCCCGAGGAAGATGATCCGCTCCTCGAAGAGCTTGTTGTACGGGTTCATCTCCTTGATCCCGTACGACGTGCGCTCCACGAACGACGGCAGCACGTACCTGGATTCGGCCGGCCGCCACAGCCCCTGCGCCGCGGCCGCCCGGTTGCCTGTGTTCACTGTGAGCTCCTCCGCTCCGGGTCGCGCGTTCACGAGACCGGGCCGACCGTCGGGACCTCGGTGGCGCTGCGGATGACCCGGTCGACGAGCCCGTAGTCCTTGGCCTCATCCGCGGTGAACCAGCGGTCCCGGTCGGAGTCGATCTCGATCTGCTCGACCGTCTGGCCGGTGTGCATCGCGATGCGCTCGGCCAGCGTCCGCTTGAGGTACAGGATCTGCTCGGCCTGGATCCTGATGTCGGTGGCGGTGCCGCCGATCCCGCCGTGCGGCTGGTGCATGAGGATCGACGCGTGCGGCATCGCGTACCGCTTGCCCGGAGCGCCGGCGCAGAGCAGGAACTGCCCCATGGACGCGGCCATGCCCATCGCGTACGTGGCCACGTCGTTCTGCACGTACTGCATGACGTCGTAGATGGCCATGCCCGCGGTCACCGAGCCACCGGGCGAGTTGATGTAGAGGCTGATGTCCCGCTTGGCGTCCTCCGCGGCGAGCAGGATCAGCTCGGCGCAGATCCGGTTGGCCAGGTCATCGTCCACCTGCTGGCCGAGGAAGACGATCCGGTGCCGCAGGAGGCGCTGGAAAAGCTGGTCTCCCAACGGGATGGCCGGGGCCTCCGCGACTCGCGCCACCAGGGGCGCCAGCCACTCGTCAGGGGCGGGCGTGGTCACGGTGCCCTCCTCGCTCTCGATTCTGCGCTGATGTCGTTGACAGTGACCATAACCTGCGGTCCGGGCCGGGAAGTCCGCCGCTGGCGCCTGTTCGCTGTAGGCGCAGGCTTCCGGTACGGCACCGGGCCGGCCTGCCGCGACGGGCGCGGCGGGCCGCTTCGGTCAGGTCGCAGCGGCTAGGCGCCGTCCTCCGCGTCCGCGTCCTCGCCGTCCTCCGCGTCCGCGTTCTCGCCGACGTCCGCGTCCTCGCCGACGTCCGCGTCATCCTCGGCGTCGCCTGGCCCGGCCGCTGCCGCCGTGAGGTCTACCTCACGCCCCGACTCGTCTTTCACCGAGGCCCGCTCGGCCAGCAAGGTGAGCGCCTTGCCCCGCAGCACGTCGGCGGCCACCGAGGCCAGCTGGCCCCGGTCGGAGAGCTCCTTGGCCAGCCGGTCCGGCGGGACGCCCATCCGGTAGGCCTGCTCGGTCACGTAGGCGGCCAGTTCCTCCTGGTCCACGCCGAGCTCCTCATCGGTCGCCAGCTTGTCCAGGATGAACCCGGCCTTGACGCTGCGCCGCGCGTCCTGCGCGAACTGCTCGTCGAGCTGCTCGGCCGTTGAATTCGTGGCCTCGAGATACTCATCGAGGGTGTTGCCGGACCGGGTCAGCCGGTCGGTGAGCGCCTGCATCCGGCTGGCGGTCTCGCGGCCGACCAGGTCCTCGGGCAGCGGGATGTCGACGCGGGCGAGCATGGCGTCGAGCGCCCGCTCCCGGGCCTGCCCGGCCTGGGCGGCCCGCCGCATGCTCTCCAGCTGCGCCCTGGTCCCGGCCCGCAGCTCGCCCACGGTGTCGAACTCGCTGTAGGACTGGGCGAACTCGTCGTCCAGCTCGGGCAGTTCCCGCACCTTGACGCTGTCGACGGTCACGGTCACCTGGGCCAGGTGGCCGACCTGCTTGCCGCCGGCCAGCAGGGCGGAGAACGTCTTATTCTCCCCGGCCGGCATCCCGGTCAGCGCCTCGTCGAGCCCGTCGATCATCTGCCCGCTGCCGACCTCGTAGGAGACGCCGTTCGCCTGCGCGTCCTCGACCGGCTTGCCGTCCACCTCGGCCGACAGGTCGATCGTGACGAAGTCGCCCGGGCCGGCCGGGCGGTCGGCGACCTTCAGCGAGGCGAACCGCTCCCGCAGCCCGCCGATGTACTCCTCGACCTGGTCCGGATCGACCTCGGCGTCGTCGACGGTCACCGGCATTCCGTTGATGTCGGGCAGGTCGAACTTCGGGCGGACATCCACCTCGGCGGTGAACGCGAGCTCCTTGCCGTCGTCGAGCTTGGTGATCTCCACGGCCGGCTGGCCGAGCGCGAACACGTCGTGCTCCTCGAGCGCCTTGCCGTACAGCTCCGGGACCGCGTCGTTCACCGCCTGCTCCAGCACCGCGCTGCGGCCGAACCGCTGATCGATGACGCGGGGCGGCACGCGTCCCGGCCGGAAGCCCGGGACCCGGACCTGGCGCGCGACCTCGCGGTAGGCGCGATCGAGGCTCGGCTTCAGCTCGTCGAACGGAACCTCGATGGTGAGCCGGACTCGGGTCGGGCTCAGCTCTTCGACGTCGGTCTTCACGTCGGGCTCACTCCTCGGCTCCCGGCCCGGGCAGGCGTCAAGCCCCGGCCCGGGCCCAGATGGTCACGCACGGCTATTGGTCACGCACGGCTAGGCCGCCAAGTCTAGGGCAGTCCGGGGGCCGGCAACGCCGGCCCGCCCGATCACCGGGGGGCGGCGGGCATCACAGGAGGTCGAGGCGGCGGGCTCGGGCGATGGCAGCGCGGCGCGAGGCGACGCCGAGCTTGCGGTAGGCCGAGCGCAGGTGCGTCTTCACCGTGTTGATCGACAGGAACAGCGATTCGGCGATCTCCTGGTTGGTCAGGTGCGAGGGCAGGAACCGCAGGACCGCGAGCTCGCTGTCGGTCAGCAGCACCTCCGCCTGATCCGGCGCGGCCTCGGCGTGCGGCAGCTGGGTGTCGAAGCGTTCCAGGATCCGGCCGGCGAAGCCCGCGCTGCGGCTGGTCGGCGGCACCAGGACGGTGATCGCGGAGCGGACCGGCTGGCCGGCGTCGAGGAACACCCGGCCCGCGTCATCGGGCTCGGCCAGGGCCAGCGACTGTTCCAGCAGCTCGGCGGCGGTCCCGGTGAGCCCCAGGCGCCGGTTCGCCACTGCGGCCGTCAGCACCGCGGCCAGCTTGACCTGGAGCGTGACCTCGTCGGCGGTCCCGTCGAGCACCGGGCCCGCCGCTTCGAGCGCGCCCTTGAAGTCCCCCTCGGCGAGCAGCAGCCGGGCCCGCAGCAGCAGGCTGTCGGCCCGGCCGGCCTGCGGCCCGTCGGCGTCTGGCATCAGCGTCACCCGGGCCCGCGTGGTGTCGCCGGTGCTTAGCGCGATCTCGCCGTCCAGCATGGTCAGCGCCCAGTCCAGCGGCGGGTCGCCCGCCGCGCTGGTGTCGCGCAGCCGCAGCACCAGGGCGCGGGCCCCGGTGGCGTCGCCGTCGGCCAGCGCGGTGCGGGCCCTGATCAGCCCGGCGACGGCGGACAGCGACGGCTCGCCCGGCAGCTGGCACCGCCCGGCCCGGTACTCGTCGGCGTCGTCGAGCATCTTGCGGGCGCCGGCCAGGTCGTCGCGGGCCAGGCTGACCCGGGCCGACGCGAGCGCGGCCAGGCACGAGGACGCCGGGTCGGCAGAGCCGCCCGGCCCGGGCTCGGCGAGGGTCTTCTCGGCCGCGGTGAGGTCGCCGTACGAGGCCTCGGCCAGCGCCTGCCAGCCCCGCGCCCTGGTGTGCAGCTCGCCGAGGCCGCCCGCGGTGAGCTGGCGGCAGGCATGGCTCAGCGCGTACCGGGCGTCCTGGATCTCCCAGCGGCGCAGCCGGGCCGCGCCGAGCGCGAACCAGAGCAGCCCCAGGGCCCGGTGCTCGGGCTGGCTGCCCGCGGTGGCCTGCGCCTGCTCGGCCATGGTCCAGCCCTGGGCCAGCAGGCCGGGATCGGCCGCGGCCTGGCTCGCCGCCCGCATGACCCGCAGGGCGGCCAGCCAGGGCTCGATGATCCGGCGCTCGGCCGGGGCGCAGCGCTCCAGGGCGCGCTGCGCCGCCTCCAGGTGATGGGTCGCGCCGCCGGTGTCCCCGTGCCACAGCCGGGCGGCGGCCAGCGCCGCCGCCACCGCCGCGTCGTCGGCGCGGCGCTCGGCCGGAAACAGGGCGAGCACCTGCTCCAGCGTGGTGGCGCCGCTGCGCACCAGCGCCGCGGTGCCCGCCTCGGCCAGCATGTGCGCCGCGTAGTCCCAGTCCCCGGCCCGGGCCGCGGTGCGCAGCGCGTCGATGGCCTGGTCGTGCGCGGCATGCCAGCGCGCCGCCCGGCGCAGCAGGATCGGGACCTCGTGCGGGATCTCCCGGCTGCGCTCGGCGGCGAGCAGGTCGCGCAGCAGCGGGTGGTAGCGGTAAGCGCCGTGGCCGTTGCCGAGCGACTCGACGAAGCTGTTCTCCCGGCTGAGCCGCTCCAGCGTGCGGGCTCCGCCCGGCTCGCCGGTGAGCGCGTCGGCCAGGTCCCCGCACGTCTGCTCGGTGACGCTGGTCCGCAGCATGAACAGCCGGGTCTCCGGCGGCTGGCGGACGAGTACCTCGTCCCAGAGGTAGTCGGTGACCAGCGGCTCGTCCCCGGCGATGTCGGTGATCCGGCCGGTGTCCCGCGCCCGGCTGGCCGCGCTCATGGCCGCGAGCCGCAGGCCCGCCATCCAGCCCTCGGTGCGCCGCAGCAGCTCGTCCCGCGCGCCGGCGTCGACGTCCAGGCCGAGCATCGCGAAGTACGCCTCGGCCTCGTCGGCCGTGCAGGCCAGGTCGGCCGCGGTCACGTCGGCCAGGTCGCCGGAGACGCGCAGCCGGGCCAGCGCCAGCTGCGGCGGGCAGCGCCCGGCCAGCACGAGCCTCAGGGCCGGCGGCGCGTGCCGGATCAGCTGGTCCAGCCCGGCCAGGACCGGGCCGCCGGCGAGCTCGTGCACGTCGTCGAGCACCAGGGTCACCGGCTCGGTCATCAGCTGGGCCGCCTCGACCACGCGCGGCGGCATCCCGGCGGCGGGCGGGTCGCGCAGGGCCCGCGCCGCCTCGGCCGGGAGCGGGCCCGCGGCGGCCAGCGCGGCCTGCACGTAACCCCAGAACCGGGCCGGGTCCCGGTCGGCCCCGTCCAGCGTCAGCCAGGCCACCCGGCGCGCCCCGGGGGCCGCCGACGCCCACGACCCGCACGCGACCGTCTTGCCGGACCCGGCGGGCCCGGACACCACGGTCACCCGGTGCGCCGTCGCCTTCTCGATCAGGTCAGTCAGGCGGCGCCGGCGCAGGATGGCCACTCCCGGCCGCGGAATCCGCAGCTTGTCCGCGAGAAGTTCGGACCCGTCAGCAGCCGTCGGCCTCACCCGGCGCGCGGCTGCGGGCCCGCTGGTCGTGCTCGACATGCCCTCCCCCGTCGGGCCGCCGCCTGCCGGATCGGGCCGAAGGTCGCAATCCCGCGCCGGCCGGGCGATTGTGCCGCTCGCAACCCTCTGACCTGCGTACCCACCGGGACAAGCCGCCAATCACGCGACAGCCGATCACGCCGGCCTTTCCTCACCCAGGCCGGGTGAGGACCGCGGGCGCCGCGTCGCCCGGCGGGCCGGGAGCACGGCTGGGTTGATCACCCCGTCAGGATGATGCCGCCGGCCGGGGGCCATCCGTAGCGTCGCGAGAGTACGGCACCGGGCACACAGCCGGTCCTGGCACCGGGCACAGCCGGTCCTGGCACCGGGCAGCAAATGGCCCGCTGGCCGCCAGGGGGAACTACCGCGGCCAGCGAGAGAAGGGGGTGCTGCATGAGCGAGGCACAGGAGCGACCGACCGGAACCACCGGGGCCGCGGGGACGGCCGGCCAGGCCGCGGGGACGGCCAGCCAGGCCGCGGGGACGGCCGGACAGGCCGCGACGCCGGGCCCCGGCACGCCCGGCTACCAGCGCGGCGCGCACCGGAGCACCGGCTACCAGGAGGGATACGGGGAATCGGACGAGTACGGCGGTGACGGCCGGACCGCGGCGGCCATGGGAGGCACCGCCCTGGCCGCGGCGCTGATGATCCTGGCCGGCCTGGTGACCTTCTTCGAGGGGATCGTCGGGGTCATCAAGGGCAGCTTCTACACCTCCGTGGCGAACTATCCCTTCTACTTCAGCGTCCGCGGCCGGGGCTGGACGCTGCTGATTATCGGCGCGGTCATCTTCGCCGCCGGCGTCTGCGTGCTCCTCGGCATGCTGTGGGCCCGGGTGGTGGGCATCGTGCTCGCCGTCCTGTCCGCGATAGCGAATTTCCTGTTCCTCCCGTACTACCCGATATGGTCGCTCATCGTGATCGCCCTGGACGTCTTCATCATCTGGGCGCTGGCGACCGCGGGCCGGCGACATCCGGCCTAGCCGGGCGCGCATCGCGGTCCGGGTACCGGCCCTGGCGGCCGGGCCCGGCCGCGGCGCGCTCGGGCGTCACGGGCGCGTCACCGGCGCGCTCAGCGCAGCGCGTCCAGCGCGGCCGCGGTCTCGGCCAGCGCGAGGTGGCTGGCGGTGAGCGGGAAGTTCCCGGCCAGCCGCCGGCGCAGCGGGTCGTACGCCTCGGCCAGCAGGCCAACGTCGTTGCGCAGTTCGAGCAGCCGGGTGAAGACCTGGCGCGCGTCGGCGCCGCGTCCCATCGCCGCCGCACACTGCGCCAGCCAGAACGTGGCCGGCAGGTAACCGCCGTCGGGGGGCGGCATCCCGTCCACGCTGTCCGCCGGGTCCTCCTCGTAGCGCAGCAGCACGCCCGCGCGGTCGAGCGTGCGGGCGATCGCAGCCGCGGTGCTCCGCAGCCGCTCGTCGCCGGGCGGCAGGAAGCCGAGCAGGGCCAGGCGGAGCAGGCTCGCGTCGGTCCCGTCCCGCTGGTAGGCCTGGACGAACGATGCGGCGCCGGCGTCGTAGCCGCGGCCGAGCACGTCGGCCTTGATCTCGGCCCGCAGGCGCCGCCAGCGGCCCGCCGGCCCGGGGTCACCGAACCGCTCGATCATCTTGACCACTGCGTCCGCGGCCGCCCACACCATGGCCTTGGAGTACACGAACTGGCGCTCCGGCCCGCGCACCTCCCAGATCCCGGCATCCGGGTCGCGCCAGCGCGACTCGAGATAGCCGGCCACCTCGTCGGTATCCCAGGGGGCATGGGAGCCGTTCAGCCCGGCCATCCGGACGGCCAGCCGCGCGGTCAGCACGTCGCCGAACGCCCCCAGCGCCGGCGCGGCGGCCGCCGCGTTGCCGATCCGCACCGGCCGCGCCCCCTCATAGCCCGGCAGCCAGGCCAGCTCGATCTCCGGCAGCCAGCGCTCCCCGGCCACCCCGTACAGGTCCTGCGCCTGGCCAGGCGGCCCGGCCGCCGCGTGGCTCATCCAGTCCAGGGCCCGGGCGGCCTCGGCGCGCACCCCGGCGCGCAGCAGCACCGGGATCGCGGCCGCCGCGTCCCGCAGCCAGCAGTACCGGTAGTCCCAGTTCCTCGACCCCGACGCCTGCTGCGGCAGCGACGTCGTGGGCGCGGCGACCGTCCCGCCGGTCGGCGCGTAGGTGAGCGCCTTGACCGTGATCAGGGAGCGGATCACGGTCTCACGCCACTCGCCTTCACAGGTCAGGCCGGCCACCCAGTCGCGCCACCAGCGCGCGGTCTGGTCGATGAGGGCCGGAACCAGCGGCGGTTCCGGCGGTGCTTCGAGGGGATTGCGCCATACCAGGGCGAACGGCACCGTGTCACCCGGGCCGACGGTGAACTCCGCGGTCGCGGTCCCCCGCGCCCGGCGCACGTGCGCGGGGCCGAACAGCCAGAGGGCGTGCCAGGCCCGCGACGATGCGCTGCGCGCCCGCCTGCCGCTGCAGCCGGGGCTCGGCCGACCCGTACTCGAACGCCGCGCCGAGCGTCATCCGCAGGTCCACGGTGCCCTCGAGGCCTTCCACCATCCGGACCAGCACCGGGTCCGCGGCCCGGGGCGGCATGCAGTCGATCAGGCGGGCGGTCCCGGAGCGGGCGGTGAACTCGGTCTCCAGGACCAGGGTGTCTGGCCGGTAGCGGCGCCGCACCCGGTCGCTCCCGCCCGCGGGCGCGATCCGCCAGTGCCCGTGCCGGTCCGCGCCGAGCAGCGCCGCGAAACAGGCCTCGGAGTCGAACCGGGGCAGGCAGAGCCAGTCGATCGAGCCATCGCTGCCGACCAGCGCCGCGGTGTGCAGATCGCCGATCAGCGCGTAGTCCTCGATCGGTAGCGACATCGGCCAGCCCCCCGCCGGCCGCGCCAGCCGGGCCCGGCGCGGCTGCCTGGTCAGCGCTCTTCTGCTGCCATCGCGGCAGTCTGCTGCGCGCGGCCCCGGCCTGTCGTCATCCCTGGCAGGTGAGCGGGGCGGCCGGTGGCCTCCGCCGCCGCTACCCGTGCTGCCGGCGCTGCCCGTGCTGCCGGCGCTGCCCGTGCTGCCGGCGCTGCCCGTGCCGCCGCCGCTGCCCGTGCCGCCGCCGCTGCCCGTGCCGCCGGCGCTGCCCGTGCCGCCGGGCTACCCGTGCCGCCGGGCTACCCGTGCCGCCGGGCTACCCGTGCCGCCGGGCTACCCGTGCTGCCGGCGGTACCAGCCGCCGGCGCGCATCAGCTCGCGGTGCGTCCCGCGCTCCGCGACCCGGCTCCGGTCCAGGACGACGATCTCGTCGACCTGGTCGAGCCCCTCGAGGTCGTGGGTGATGAGCAGGGTGGCCCGGCCCGCCGTGACCGTGAGCAGGTCGGCGGTGAGCGCGGCGGCGGCCTCGGGGTCGAGATGGGCGGTGGGCTCGTCGAGGATCAGCAGCTCCGGCCCGGCGAGCAGCGCGCGGGCCAGGGCCAGCCGCTGCCGCTCGCCGCCGGATATAGCGGTGCCCCGGGCGCCGACCCGGGTGTCCCAGCCCTGGGGTAGCGCCTCGATCCAGGGCAGCAGCCGGGCCCGGGCGGCCGCCGCGGCCAGTTCCTCGCCGGACGCGCCGGACTTGGCCAGGCGCAGGTTGTCCCGGACGCTGGTGTCGAACACGTGCGGGTCCTGGGGGCAGCCGCCGATCACCGTCCGCACCTCGTCGGCGGCGTAGTCGGCCAGGTCGCCGGGGCCGGGCCCGCCCGGGCCGCCGCCGATGGTCACCGTGCCGCCAGCCAGGTCGCAGAAGCGCAGCAGCACGGCGGCCACCGTGGACTTGCCGGCGCCGTTCGGGCCGACCAGGGCCACCCTGCGCCCCGGCGCCAGGTCGAGATCGAGCCCGTCCAGCGCCAGCGGCCCGTCCGGCTGGTACCGCACCCGGACCCCGCGCATGCGCACGTGCAGCGCCCCGCCGGGCAGCGGGAGGGGGGCCGGCGGGTCGCGGACGGGATCGGGGGCGTCGAGCACCGCGGCGATCCGGCTGGCCGACCCGCGAGCGCCTGCGAGCTGCAGCGCGGTCGCGGGCAGCGCGGTGACCGCCTCGAACGCGGCCAGCGCGGTCAGCGTGAGCACGGCCAGCGGCACCCGGGTCAGCGTGCCGTGGGCCACGGCCGCCACGCCGAGGACCAGGACCCCCCACAGGGTGAGCCCGCTGACCGCCGCCATGAGCCCGCTGCCCAGCCCGGCCGCCGCGGCCGAGCGCCGGGCCAGCGCGGTCAGCCGCCGGTCCGCCGCGGCGGCGGCCGCCAGCGCGGCGTCCTGCGCGCCGAACGCGTGCAGTTCGGCCGCGCCCGCCAGCACGTCGGTCAGGGTCGCGCCGAGGTCGCCGCGCGCCGCCGCGGTCAGCCGGGCCGCGCGGCGGGACGCCACGACAGCCAGCGCGGGCACCACGACCCCGCCCGCCAGCAGCCCGGCGGCGAGCACGCCCCCGGCCGGGGCCAGCAGGAACAGGCAGGCGGTGACCGCGCCGGCGCCGACCAGCGCGGCGGCCAGCGGCGGCCCGACACCGCGGATGAACAGGTCCTGGGTGGCGTCCACGTCGCTGACCAGGCGGGCCAGCAGGTCGCCGGAGCGGAACGCGGCCAGCCCGGCCGGGGCCAGCCTTTCCAGCCGCCGGTAGATCGCGACCCGGATGTCGGCCAGCACCCGGAATGCGACATCGTGCGAGGCCAGGCGCTCGATATAGCGGAAGACCCCGCGCCCGACCGACAGCGCCCGGACCGCGACCACCGCCACCGAGATGGCCACGATACTGGGGTGCTGCGAGGCGCGGGCGAGCAGGAACCCGGAGACGGCCAGCAGCGCCACGGCGCATCCGGTGGCGCCGGCACCGGCCAGGACGGACAGCAGGAGCTGGGAGCGCATCGGCCGGGCCAGCCGCAGCAGGCGCAGCAGCGGGCGGCGGGAACGGATCGGTGGGGCGGCTGAGGCGGGCGGGGCGGCCGGGGCGGCCGAGTCGATGGAGGTGGGAGTGGCGGGGGTGGCGCCGACCAGACTCACCGGATCACCCCCGCGGGCACGTCGGACGGCCAGCCTTGATCCGGCCCGGCGGACCCAGCGGGCGCGGCGGACCCGGCGGGCGCGGTCAGCCGGCCGTGCTCCAGGCGGACGACGCGCCCGGCCACCCCGGTCAGGCCCGGGCCGTGGCTGACCAGGATCACGGTGCGGCCGGCCAGCGTGGTCTCGATGACTTCCGCGAGCCGCCGGGTGCTCTCCGGGTCCAGGTGCGCGGCCGGCTCGTCGAGCAGCAGCAGCGGCGCGTCCCGCCGCAGCAGCGCGCGGGCCAGCGCGATCTTCTGCCGCTGGCCGGCGGACAGCCGTAGCGCGCGCTCCCCGAGCCGGGCCTGGTACCCGCCGGGCAGGGCGTCGATGAACTCCGCCGCGCCGGCCAGCCGGGCCGCCTCCCTGATCGCGGCCGGGCTGGCGCCCGGCTGGCCGAGCGCGATGTTGTCGGCCACGCTGCCGGCGAACAGGTGCGGCTGCTGCGGCACCCAGGCGATCTGGGCCAGCCACCGGTCGTCGCCGATCATGGCCAGGTCGGCGCCGCCCGCGCGGATGGTGCCGGCGTCGGGCCGGGCGAGCCGCAGCAGCAGCGCCAGCAGCGTGCTCTTGCCCGCGCCGCTAGGCCCGGTGACCAGGATGCGCTCGCCCGGCCGGATCGTCAGGTCCACGGCGTCGAGGGCGGGCCGGCCCCGGCCCGGATACGCCACGGTCACCCCGCTCAGCGTGATCGGCTCGGCCCGCATGTCCGCGGCCACGGCCGGGTGACCCGCGACCGCGGCCGGGCGGTCCGCGGCCGGGCGGTCCGCCGCCGGGCGGTCCGCCGCCGGGCGGTCCGCCGCCGGGTGACCCGCCGCCGGGTGACCCGCCGCCGCGGTCGGGTGGTCCGCCGCCGCCGGCCCGGGCTCCTTGTCCCCGGCCGGCCCGGCGTCCAGGATCGCCGTGACCCGCCCGGCCGCCGCCGCTCCCTCCATGCTCGCGTGGTACTGGGCCCCGACCGTGCGCAGCGGCAGGAACGCCTCCGGGGTCAGCAGCAGCACCAGCAGCGCGGTCTGGTAGTCCATGTGGCCGTAGAGCAGCCGCAGCCCGACCTCGACCGCGACCAGGGCGGTGGCGACCGCGGCGGCCAGCTCGAGCACCAGGGCGGACAGGAACGCGACCCGCAGCGCGGACATGGTGGCGGCCCGGTACTGGGCGGTGACCTTCCCGATCACCTGTTCCTGCGCCTTCGCCCGGCCGAAGACCTTCAGCGTGGGCAGCCCTTCGACCACGTCGAGAAAGTGCCCGGCCAGGGTGGCCAGCAGCCGCCACTGCCGCTGGGTGCGGGCCCGGGTGTGCCAGCCGACCAGCACCGCGAACAACGGGATCAGCGGCAGCGTCACGGCGATGACGAGGGCGGAGATCCAGTCCGCGGCCGCGACCCGGGCCAGCACCGCGACCGGCACCAGGACGGCCAGGACCAGCGCCGGGACGTAGCGTGCGAAATACGAATCAAGCCCGTCCATCCCGCGCGTGGCCAGCGCGGTGATCTCCCCGGCCCGCTGATCGCGCAGCCATCCGGGCCCGAGCCGCAGGGCGCGGTCGGCCAGGGCCCGGCGCAGCTGCGACTTCACGGTGGCGGCCGCCCGCAGCGCCGCGACCTCCCCGCCGTAGCTCACCGCCGCCCGGGCCGCCACGACCCCGAGCAGGGCCAGCAAGGTACCCGCGAGCAGGGGCCCCCCGTGGGCCGCCGTGGCCAGCGCGTGGGCCAGCAGGCCGGCCTGCAGCAGGATCAGCGCGGTCGCGGCGAGCCCGAGGACGACGGCGCCGGCCAGGTAGCCGCGGGCGGCCCGGGCGTGGCGCAGCAAGCGCGGGTCAACGGGCCGCACGGCCCCGGCCGTAGCGGGCGGGCGGCCGCGAAAGGCGGCTCCGGCCCACGCTCATGTCGGCGACCTCCGTTACTGGCCGTTCCGCGCGGCGGGCTAGGGCCGCCAATCGCCGCGGCACGCTCACTGTGCGCCCGGATCCGGCCCGCCCGCATCGCCCGCCAGGGGTGAGGCCGGAGGCCGCGGCGGGCCGGGCCGGGCCGGTCATGCGCGCGGTTTCCGGCGGCATGACCGGCCGCCGGCGAGCCGTTCATCCCGGCTGGATGAGGCGCGCCCCGGCGGGCTCGGCGACCGTGGCCCCATGGGGGACCCGGGCCTCGACCAGGACGAACGAACTGAGCTGGAACACCTGCGCACCGAGGTGGCCGGCCTGCGCGCGCAGCGGGCCGGGCCGGGCCGGCGGCGCCCCGGGGGCTGGCGGACCCCGGTCGCGGCGCTGCTGATCGCCGCGGGCTGCGTGCTCGCGCCCGTGTCGGTGCTGGCCGTGTGGAGCGGTGAGCAGGTGTCCGACACCGGCCGCTACGTGGCGAACGTGGCGCCGCTCATCCAGAACCCGGCGATCCGCGAGGCGCTCGCCGGCAAGATCACCAACGAGATCACCAGCCACATCGACGTGACCTCGCTCGCCGACCAGGCGGCGAGCACCCTGTCGGCCAAGGGCCTGTCCCGGGTGGGCGCGCTGCTCAAGACGTTCGCGCCGTCGATCGCCGGGGCGGTCGCCGGGTTTATCCACAGCCAGGTGCTCAAGATCGTGAGCAGCCAGCAGTTCGCCCAGGCCTGGGTCAAGGCGAACACGCTGGTACACGCCGAGCTGGTCAAGGCGCTGTCCGGGCAGGGCGGCGGCGCGATCAGCGTCAGCAACGGCCAGGTCACGATCGGGCTCGGGCCGTTCATCACCACGATCAAGCAGGACCTGAGCGCCCGGGGCTTCACGGTGGTGAACAGCCTGCCGGCCATCAACCCGACGTTCACCCTGTTCTCGGCCAAGTACCTGGTCCGGGCGCAGACCGCGTACCGGTACATCAACGACCTCAAGATCGTGCTGCCGATCCTGACGCTGCTGCTGCTCGGCGTAGGCATCTACCTCGCCCGCAGCCACCGGCGGGCGCTGATCGGCGCCGGCCTGGGTTTCGCCGCGTCCATGCTGGTGCTGGGCGCCGGCCTGGCGATCTTCCGCGGCATCTACCTGGGCAGCGTGCCGGACAGCCTCCCCGCCGACGCGGCCGCCGCGCTGTTCGACACGCTCGTGCGGTTCATCCGGGAGGCGCTCCGGGCCCTGCTGGTGCTGGGCCTGATCGTGGCCGCGGGCGCGTTCCTCACCGGGCCGTCGGTCACGGCGGTCAGGACCCGGCACGCGCTGACGTCCGGGATCGCCTGGATCCGGCAGAGCGGTGAGCGCGCGGGCTTGCGCACCGGGCCGGTGGGCACCTGGACCTACCAGCACCGCAAGGGGCTGCGGATCGGCGCGGTGGCGCTGGCCGCGCTGCTCTTCGTGTTCTGGGGCCATCCGACCGGCCTCGTGGTGATCCTGATCACCGTCCTGCTGCTGGTCGTCCTCGGGCTGATCGAGCTGATCGGCCGCCCGGCCACCACCGAGGCGGGGATGGCGGGCCGCCCGTGACAGCGGGCGCGGCCGGGCCGCGCCGGTAGGCGGGCGGCCAGTGCTCGCCCAGGTGGCCGGGCTCGCGGTGCTGGCCGCGCTGTCGCCTACGGCGCTGCTGGCCTGTGCCGTCTACCTGGGGTCCGCGCGACCCCGGCAGACCAGCCTGTACTACCTGGCCGGCGCGGTGATCATGAGCACCGCGATCGCGGTCGTGGTGCTGGCCGTGCTGCGCGGCGTCGGACTGAATCGTCCCGAGCAGCATGCGCCGCGCAGCGGGCTGCGGCTCGGCCTCGGCCTGGCGCTGTTGCTGGCGGCCGCCCTCGTTGACGCGCACCGGCGGCGGCGCCGGGCGCCGGATCCGGCCCGGCCGAAGCGGCCGGGACTGGTGTCGAGGATGGTGGCGCGCCCGTCACCGGCCAGCGCGTTCGCCGTCGGCATCCTGCTGTTCGCCCCCGGGATCACGTTCCTGGCCGCGCTCCAGGTGATCGCCACCGCGCGGGCCAGCATCCAGCTCACGACGGTGGCCGTGGCCATCGCTGTGCTGCTCGACGTGATGGTGGTCTGGCTGCCGCTCGTGCTCTACCTGATCGCCCCGGGCCTGACCGAGCACCGGCTGAAGGCCTTCAACGGCTGGCTGCGCGCGCACGGCAGCGCGCTGCTGGCCGGAGTCCTTCTCGTGGCCGGGGCGATCATGGTCGCCGACGGTGCCTACGGGCTCATCGCCGGCATATGACCGGGGGCCGGCCGCCCGGGCCCCGAGCTCCGGGCCCGACCACCCGCAGAGGGTGACGCCCCGGCGGGGCAGGCGCGCGAGAGTTAGAGCAGGCGGAGCCCGATGGAGGAAATCATGTTCATGCGGCGACGCCCGTTGATGCGCGCAGCTGTGGTAGGCGGCGGCGCGTACGTGGCGGGCAAGAGGGTGGCCCAGCGGTCGGCGGAGCAGGGCCAGGCCGAGGACGAGCAGAACGAGCGCATCAGCAACCTGGAACAGCAGCAGCAGCCGGGCGGGCAGGCACCGCCGGCGGCCGCGCCGGCCCGGCCGCGGCCCCGTCCATGCTCGACCAGCTCAACCAGCTCACCGCCTTGCATCAGCAGGGCGCGCTGACCGATGAGGAGTTCGCGGCGGCCAAGGCCAAGGCGCTCGGCAGCTGAGCCCGGGCGCGCGCCGCCGGGCCTGCCCGTGACGGGCCGGCCCGGCGGCGCGGCTTTCTCCGGCCGCCCGGGCTACCGGCGGCGGCGGGACACGCGCCGCGCGGTACGGCGCGCGGTACGGCGGGACACCCGGCGTGATCCGAACATCTCATGCCTCCTGGTGGGAACGATGCTGGCGATGCGGGACGCGGTCAGCGGGCCGCGGCCGCGGTCTCGAGGTCGTGCAGTTGCTTGGCCTCCTCGGCCGACATCAGCCCGATGTCGATCAGGTCGAGCGGGCTGATGAACCCGTCGCTGATCCGGAACCCTCCAGCGCGCGCGATCGCGTCGCGCAGCGGCACCGCCCAGTGGTGCTCGAGCAGGATGAGCGCGGCCGCGGAATCGTTCGGGATGTCCTCGAGCACATCCCACGCTTCTTCCCCGGTGAACGCGCGCACGCCGCCTTGGTCGGCGGCCGCCTCGGCTCCGGCCGCCGCGCCGGCCTCCATGCCTTCCTCACCGTCGAAGCCGAGGCCGATGAGTGCGCCGATCTTGCTCCCGTACTCGATGGCCTCCTGCTCGGTGAGGTTGCTGAGGTGCTCCGCCTCGAGCTCGCCGCCGGCATCCTTGTAGACGACGAGCGAGTCGATCACGCGCACCGTGTCGCTGGCGCGCAGCCGCTCGAGCTCGGCGATGATCTCGCCGTGGAAGTCGGGCTGATTGAACCCCAGCACGAGGAGCTGCACAGGGCCGATTGCCATGTTCTCACCCTCTTTCGCCTGATCGGCCACGAGCACCGCTGTGACCCGTCGGAATCTCCCCTACCCGGGCATGATCGGCCGGCTGGCGCGCGGGCGCATCATTCTGCGGGGGTGGTGGCGGGACGCGGGGGCTGGCGTTCACTGGCCGGGTCGGCGACCGCGGGGAGACCAGCGGGATGAGCAGCCCGGGGGGACGAGATGAGCGAGCGAGCGATGGGCCAGGATGCGGAGCCGGTGCTCAACCCGCTGCGCACGCCCCGCGCGGCCGCGCTGGCCGGCATCGTCTTCTCTGTGCTGCTCATCGTCTCGCTGGTACTGCTCCGGCTGGCTTCCCCGGCCGATCCGGGCACGGTCGGAGCCTGGCTGGCCGACTCCCGGGGGCGGGCCGCGGTGGCGGTCGCGCTGAACCTGATCCCGTTCGCCGGGATCGCGTTCCTCTGGTTCATGGGCGTGGTCCGGGACCGCGTCGGCCACCGGGAGGACCGCTTCTTCGCCACCGTCTTCCTGGGCAGCGGCCTGTTGTTCGTCGGGATGATGTTCGTGGCCGCCGGGGTGGCCGGCGGGGTCATCGCGCAGGCCGGGTCCGCGCACCCCGGCTCCTCGGGGGCAACCCTGGCCCTGGGCCGCAACGTCACCTCGATCCTGCTCAACATCTACTCGATCCGCATGGCGGCGGTGTTCACCCTCACCACGGTGACGATCGCGCGGCGGACCGAGATCGTCGCCCGGTGGCTGACCTTCGCCGGGCTCGCGACCGCCCTGATCCTGCTGGTCGGCACCGGCATCTCGGTCTGGGTCGAGCTGCTGTTCCCGGCGTGGATCCTGGCCCTGAGCGTTGACATCCTGCTCGCGGGCGCGCGCCGCCCGATCACCCCGCGAGGATGACGCCGCCCCGGCGGCGCGCGGGCATGGTGGCTGGCTGGGTCCACCTGAGTCCACGTGGACCCGCGGCCAACGGGGGAGGAGCCGAGATGAGCGTGACGACGGCGGCGCGGCCGGCCCGGCCGGCGCGGCGGTACCAGCTCGAGACGGTCCTGGGGCACCTGACCCCGGCCGAGCGCGCGGTCCGGGGGAAGGCGGCGCGGGCCGAGGTGCCGCTGGACAGCCACGCGGAGTTCGACCCCGGGCCGGACCGGCCCGACCCGATCGCCCTGCTCGAGGAGCAGGGCGCCACCCGGGTGCCCGCCCTGGTCCCGGTCCGCTACGGGCGGATGATGGTCTCCCCGTTCAGCTATTACCGCGGCGCGGCGCTGCCGATGGCCAGCGACCTGGCCACCACCCCGGTCTCCGGCCTGGCCGTGCAGGCCTGCGGCGACGCCCACCTGTCCAACTTCGGTATCTTCGGCTCGGCCGAGCGCCGTCTGGTCTTCGACGTCAACGACTTCGACGAGACCCTGCCCGGCCCCTGGGAATGGGACGTCAAGCGCCTCGCGGCCAGCCTCGAGGTCGCCGCCCGCGACAACGGATTCCCCGGCAAGAAGCGGCGCGCGATCGTCACCGCCGCGGTCCGCCGGTACCGCGAGGCGATGCGCGTGTTCGCCGACCTGACCAACCTGGAGGTCTGGTACGCCAGCGCGGACATGGACCAGCTGCGGGCGCAGCTGGATTCCCAGCTCCGGGCCCGGCAGCGCAAGCTGATGGACAAGGACCTGGCCAAGGCCAGGACCCGGGACAGCATGAAGGAGGCGGGCAAGCTGACTGAGATCGTCGACGGCCGCCCGCGGATCATCGCCGACCCGCCGCTGCTGGTACCGGTCGACCAGCTGATCCCGGACGAGGTGGACCGCAAGGACTTCGAGGGGCTGCTGACCGACCTGATCGCCGGGTACCG
The DNA here is from genome assembly GCA_963749145.1 of uncultured Actinomycetota bacterium. Taxonomy (GTDB): domain Bacteria; phylum Actinomycetota; class Actinomycetes; order Streptosporangiales; family Streptosporangiaceae; genus JASHPR01. The sequence goes on from CAVVLN010000004.1 coordinate 416,184, forward strand.
GCGGACGCTGGAGACCGACCGCCGGTTCCTGCTCGAGCAGTACGAGTTCTGCGACATGGCGCACAAGGTCGTCGGGGTCGGCAGCGTGGGCACCCGGTGCTGGATCATCCTGATGCTCGGCCGCGACACCGCAGACCCGCTGTTCTTGCAGGTGAAGGAGGCCGAGGCATCGGTGCTCAGCCACTTCGCCGGGGCCAGCAAGTACGCCAACCAGGGCCAGCGGGTGGTCGCCGGGCAGCGGCTGATGCAGGCCGCCAGCGACATCTTCCTCGGCTGGCAGCGGAACGAGAACGGCCTGGAGGGCCGGTCCCGCGACTTTTACGTGCGGCAGCTGCGGGACTGGAAATACTCCATGGACATCGAGACCCTGATCCCGCGCGGCATGCGGATGTACGGCGAGCTGTGCGGCTGGACGCTGGCCCGGTCGCACGCCCGCTCCGGTGACCGGGTCGCGATCGCCGCCTACCTGGGCGGCTCGGACCGGTTCGACCTGGCCGTCACCGAGTTCGCGGTCGCTTACGCCGACCAGAACGAGCGTGACTACCAGGCGCTGCGGGCCGCCGCGGCGTCGGGGCGGGTCATCGCCGAGCAAGGCGTGTGAGGGCGCTCAGGCCCGCCGTCCGGCGCTCGCGGTGACGAGCGCGCCTGATCCGCTGGCTCCGCTGCGGTCCCGGGGTTACCTGGCGCTGCTGGTCCTGGCGGCGGTCATCGGCGTGCCGATCTCCGCCCTGGCCTACGGCTTCCTCGCCCTGGTCAGCAACGCGCAGAAATGGATCTTCACGAGCCTGCCGCGCGGGCTGGGCTTTCACGCCGAGCCGCTGTGGTGGCCGGTGCCGTGGCTGCTGCTGGCCGGCATCCTGGTCGGGCTCACGATCCGGTACCTGCCGGGCACCGGCGGCCGCTCGCCGGCCGACGGCTTCTCGGCCGGTGAGGGGGCGCCCTCGCCGGCCGAGCTGCCCGGGGTCGCGCTCGCCGCGCTGGCGACCCTGTGCCTGGGCGTGGTCCTCGGTCCCGAGGCGCCGCTGATCGCGCTCGGCGGGGGCCTGGGCGCCTACGCGGTCCGGCTCGCGAAACGGGACGCCCCGCCGCAGACCGGCACGGTCATGGCCGCGGCGGGCAGCTTCGCCGCGATCAGCACGCTGCTCGGCTCGCCGCTGATCGGCGCGTTCCTGCTGATGGAGGCGGCGGGGCTGGGCGGGGCGACGCTGGAGCTGGTGCTGCTGCCCGGGCTGCTGGCCGCGGGCGTCGGCTCGCTGATCTTCGTCGGCCTCGGCTCGTGGACCGGGCTGGGCACGTTCTCGCTGGCCCTGCCCAACCTGCCGCATTTCCGCACGCCCGACCTCGCCGAGCTCGGCTGGGCCCTGGTCATCGGGGTGGCGGCCGCCCTGCTCGGCTCGGGCATCCGGCGGCTCGCGCTGGCGCTGCGGCCCTGGGTCGAGCGGCAGATGATGCTGGTCACGCCGGTGGCCGGGCTGGCCGTCGCGGGACTGGCGATCGCGTTCGCCGCGGGCACCGGAAAGAGCACGTCGGAGGTGCTGTTCTCCGGGCAGAGCGCGCTCGGCCCGCTCATGGGCCACAGCGGCGCCTATACCGTGGGCGCGCTGCTGCTGCTGCTGGCCAGCAAGGGCCTCGCCTACAGCGTGTCGCTGAGCAGCTTCCGCGGCGGGCCTATCTTCCCGGCCATGTTCCTCGGGGCGGCGGGCGGAATCGCCCTGTCCCACCTGCCCGGGCTGCCGCTGGTCCCCGGGGTGGCCATGGGCATCGGCGCCATGTGCGCGGTGATGCTCCGGCTGCCGCTGACGTCGGTCCTGCTGGCCACGCTGCTGCTGGCGGGCGACGCCCTGGCGGTCACGCCGCTGGCCATCGTGGCCGTCGTCGTGGCGTATGTGGTCTCGGCCCGGCTCGCGCCGCAGCCAGCCTCGCCAGACCAAGCCCGGCCCGGCCAAGCCCGGCCCGGCCGGGCCCCGGGCAGCCGGGCCCCGGATGGCCAGGACGCCGCGGCCCGGCCGCCCGTCCCGTCCGGACCGGGCGGTGACTGACCCCTCGTGGACCACCGGCATTCACCTGTAGTTCACCCGAAACGTGCGATGCGCCGGGCCGGGCCGCTCTAGATGATCAGCATCGTGCCTAACGTGCTGTACATCGTCTGGGATGACGCGGGCATCGGCGCCTGGAACGCGTTCGGCGGGCTGGTCGAGACGCCGGCGATGAGGTGGCTCGCCGCGCGGGGGCTGCGCTACTCGCGCTGGCACACCCCCGCGCGCGCCGAGGCGACCCGGTCCAGCCTGCTGACCGGCCGTCACCGCGAAAGCGTCCCGCCGGAGGTGGCCACGCTGGCCGAGATCCTGGCCGGCGGCGGCTACCGCGCCTACTGCGTGGGCCAATGGGGCCTGGCCCCGGCCGGGGCCGGGGCCATGGCCAGCTCCCGCGGGACCTGGCCGCTGGCGCGCGGCTTCGACCGCTACTACGGGTTCCTCGGCCGCCAGACCAGCCCCTGGTATCCCGACCTTGTCTACGACGATCAGCAGGTCGACCCGCCCTATGCCCCGGCGGAGGGCTACCACCTGAGCCGGGACCTCGCCGACATGGCCATCGAGCTCATCCGGGACGGGATGCGGGCCGATCCGGGGCGGCCCTGGCTCTGCTACCTGTCGTTCGGCGCGACCGGCGTCCCGCACGTGGCGCCGCGGGAGTGGACCGAGGACTTCCGGGGCCGGTTCGAGATGGGTTACGACCGCTACCGCGAGATCGTGCTCGGCAACATGAAGCGACTCGGCCTGGTCCCCGAGGAAACCGCGCTGGGCGCGGCGGGCGGACCCCGGCCCGGGGCGGCCGGCGGGGGCGCCGTCCGCCCCTGGCATGCGCTGACCGAGCCGCAGAAGCGGCTCGGTCACCTGCTCGCCGAATCGGCTGCGAGCCTGGGCACGTACACCGACCGCCAGGTCGGGCGGCTGCTCGGCTACCTGGCCGAATCCGGCCAGCTGGAGGACACGCTCGTGGTGGCCTGCTCGGCCAACGCGGCCCGGGCCGACGACCCGGGCGGCCTCGCCAGCGCGGCGAACGAGAGCGGCCTGCTGGCGGGCTGGCCCGGCCCGGCCCGGGCCGGCGCCGCTCCCGGCGACCCGGCCGGCGATGACGCGGTGGCCGCCGGGTGGATCCGGGCGTTCGGGGCCCCCTACCACCGCGGCGGCCCGCACTGGCCCGGCGGCGGCGAGGCCAGCCCGCTGATCATCACCTGGCCGCGGCAGATGGCGGATGTCGCGGGCGGCGTGCGCGATCAGTATCATCGCGCGGTCGACGTGGTGCCCACCATCCTCGACTGTGCCGGAGTCGGGCCGCCGCGCCGCGCGGGCGCCTCCGCGCAGGCGCCGCTGCCCGGCGTGAGCATGCGGTACACGTTCACGGCGCCGGACGCGCCGAGCCCCCGGCCAGCCCCGGTGTACCGGATCCGGGGCGCCCGGGTGCGGCCGCCGGCGGCGCTGGCCACGGTTCACGGGTCGCGGGCTGAGCGGAGGGAAGTAGCCCGGCCACGGTTCACGGGTCGCGGGCTGAGCGGAGGGAAGCGGCCCGGCCGCGGTTCACGGGTCGCGGGCTGAGCGGAGGGAAGTAGCCCGGCCACGGTTCACGGGTCGCGGGCTGAGGGGCCGGAAGCGGCCCGGCCGCCGGTTTCCCGCGGCTTGGAGTGGTAGGAGATGCGGGAGCCGCGCCGGGCGGCCGCGGGGGGCCCGCGCCGCCGGGCGTCCGGCTCCGGTGGGGTCTGCTCGGCGGGCGACCGGTAGGCCGCCACCAGGCGGGCCACCAGGGTAGCCAGGAAGATCTGCCCGCTCAGCGCCTCGATCACGGCCAGGGCCCGGCCGCCGTTGTCGGCGGCGACGAAGTCGCCGTAGCCGAGCGTGGTCAGCGTGGTGAAGCTGAAGTACTGGAACGTCTGCGTGGTCTCGGGCTGGCCGTCGGCGAAGAAGTGCCCCGAGCCCAGATGCTGGAATGCCGCGTAGAAAGCGGCGAACATCAGCCCGACGATCAGGTAGGCGCTCAGCGCGCCGTAGATGCTCTGCACGGTGATGGTGGGCCGGGCCAGCACACGGCGCACGATCAGCACCGCGGTCAGTAGCAGGATCAGGCCCTTCCATAGGTCCGCCACTCCGTCGCCGACCGTGGTGTGGGTCAGGGCGGCCGCGCCGGCGGCGGCGGTTCCGACGAGCGCCACGATGCTGGCCACCGTGGTCAGCCGGCGGTTCGTCCGCGCCGTGCGCAGCGCGAGCAGCAGGACCCCGAGGAACAGCAGGATCTGCACATCCGCGGCGACCTCCGACAGGGCCGACGCGGAGAGCAGGTAGGTCGCGATCAGCAGCAGCAGCAGCAGGCCGTACCGGGCGGGTGGCCCTCCCGGCCCGGCCCGCCCGACGCGGGGCAGGCGTCGCCAGGCGCGGCTGCCGCCGGGCGGCCGCAGGCCGCTCGGCTCATCGTGCGTGCCCTGGCCGCCGCGGCGGGCGGCCAGGGCACGTGATGTCCGGCTCATGGCCCTCCGTCGGGTCACGCCGCTCCGTGCCGAACGGCCGGGCGATGGCTCAGCGAGCTAGGCAGAGTGGCCGTGCAGCGCGTCCTGGAGTTCCTGCTCGCCCTGCTTGGACAGGGAGGTCTTCAGGACCGTGCCGCCGTACTTGCTCATCGCCTCGACGGCCTTGTCCGGGGTCACCTTCTCGACCATCAGGAACAGCGCCGAGGTGCCCGGCTGCAACATGCCGCGGACCTGGTCCTGGAACGCTTTGTCAATGCCCGACTTGGTCACCTTGCCCATCAGGGCGCCGAGACCCGCGCCGATCGCGATGCCGAACACCGGGACGAAGAACAGCACGCCGAACAGCAGGCCCCAGAACATGCCCCAGGTCGCCCCGGTACCCACCGGGTGATGACTGGTGTGCACGTGGTACTTGCCCTCGGTGTCCCGCACGATCACCGCGATCGCGTCCGGCTCGATGATGAGGTCCTTCGCCAGCCGGCGCGCCTCATCCGCGGCGGCCGTGGCGGTCGCCTCGTCGGGATAGCCGATGGCGATCAGATCAGCCATGGAGTCCTCTCTCTGCTCAGGTGAAAGGGTCCGGGCCAGTCCATCAGGCCCGGCTCGGGCCGCGCCCCACCCGGCACGGGTGATAAGCGGATGCTGCGCGGCCAGGCGGGCCCGGGCGGGCCGACGGGCCGAGCGCGCCCCCCCGGGGCCCGGCCCCCCCGGCTTCGCCGGTTTCCCCCCCGGCCTCCCCCGGGTAGCGCAAGGGATTCGCGTAGACGTCCCTGAAGGTCTTGACCTCCTGCACGGTGAAGGTCCGCTCGCGGCGGATGTCCCGGGTGAAGGCCAGCCACCAGGTGACCAGCGCCCCGACCCGGTTCCGGTAGCCGGTCAGGAACGCGATGTGGATGAACAGCCAGATCCACCAGCCGAGGAAGCCGCCCACCTCGAGCGGCCCGGCGGAGACGACGGCGCGGCCGCGGGAGATGTAGGCGGCCGAGCCGAGGTCCCGGTACCGGAACGGCTTGTCCGGCTGGCCGCCCGGACCACCTCCCGACGCCCGGCGCCGGATGCGATGCCCGGCGTAGAGCCCGGACTGCATCGCCACCTCGGCCACTCCCGGCAGGTTGTCCAGGCTCATGATGTCGCCGAGCACGAAGATCTCGGGATGCCCGGGGACGGTGAGGTCCTTCTCGACGAGGATGCGGCCGGCCTTGTCGCGCTGGGCGCCGGTGGCCCGGGCGAGGGCCTCGGCGACCGGCGGCGCCTCCACGCCCGCGGTCCAGAGCACCGTGTTGGCGTCGTACCGGGTCTGCTGGCCGGCCCGGTCGCGTACCTCCAGCCAGCCCCGGTCGACGTGGGTGACGATCGAGCCCATGTGCTGCTCGACGCCCAGCGCTTGCAGGGCCTGGTCGGCCTTATGGGACAGCTTCGGGCCGAAGCTGGCCAGCGGCGCGCTACCGCCGTCGAAGAGCAGCACCCGGGCATCGCCGGGCTCGATGCTGCGGAACTCATCGCGCAGCGACTTGGTGGCAAGTTCCCGGATCTGCCCCGCTAGCTCCACCCCGGTCGGTCCGGCGCCGACCAGGGCGAACGTCAGCCAGCGGCGGCGCTCGGCCGGGTCCGGGGCCGTGGCGGCCATCTCGAACGCGCCGTACACCCGGCGCCGGATGGCCAGCGCATCCGAGACCGTCTTCATGCCCGGCGCCAGGCCGGCGTACTCGTCGTGACCGAAATAGGACTGCCGGACGCCGGCCGCCACGATGAGGTCGTCGTAGCCGTATTCCAGGCGACCGCCGCCGATCCGCTGGGCGATGACCCGGCGGCCGGCGGCATCGAAGTCGACCACCTCGGCCAGCACGCAGTCGACGTTCTTGTGCTTCCTCAGCACGTCCCGCAGCGGGACGGCGATCTTCCCCTCGGACAGGATGCCGGTGGCGCACTGGTAGAGCAGCGGCTGGAACAGGTGGTGCTGGGCGCGGTCGATCAGCGTGATCGACAGGTTCGCGCGCCGCAGCGCCCGGGCCGCGAACAGCCCGGCGAAGCCGCCGCCGACGATCACCACGCGGCGGCGGCCCGGCTCGTCCGTCATGTCAACAGCCCCCCGTGTTCATGCCCCCGTGTTCATGCCCCGTGTTCCAGGCCCGGCCCGAGCCGGGGGCGGTCAGCCGGCCGGGTCGTACCAGGTGTCGCGGTCTCGCAGCAGCCGGTCGGCCTCCTTCGGGCCCCAGGTGCCCTTGGCGTAGGGGTGCACCGGGGTGGCGTCGCCGAGCACCGGGTCGACCACCTCCCAGGCGTCCTCCACGGTGTCCTGCCGGGCGAACAGCCACCGGTCCCCGTCCAGCGCCGCGCCGATCAGCCGGTCGTAGGGGCGGATGTCCGATCCGGGGTGCTGCACGAACGCCAGGTTCTCTTCCTGGGGTTCCAGCTCGCCGCCGGGCTTCTTGCCGGCCAGGACGAAGCTGACCTGGGTCTCGGGCCAGACCCGGAACCGCAGCGCGTTGCCGGCCGCGAACGGCTCGATCCCGAACACATCGTGCGGCGGCGGCCGGAACTTGATGTCGATCTCGGTGGCCGTGACCGGCAGGCACTTGCCCGCCCGGATCAAGATCGGCACGTCGGCCCAGCGCCAGGTGTCACAGCACAGCCGGACCGCCACATAGGTCTCCGTGGTCGACCCCGGCGCGACGCCGTCGACGTCGTGATAACCCTCGTACTGCCCGCGCACGGTGTCGTCGGGGGTCAGCGGCCGCAGCGCGGCCACCACCCGGGACTTGGCGTCGGGCCACGATCCCAGGCCCTGCCCGGACGGCGGCTCGGCCAGCACCGTGGCCAGCACCTGGAGCATGTGGTTCTGCAGCACGTCGCGGATCGCCCCGGTCCGGTCGTAGAACCGGCCGCGGTCCGACACGTCGAACGCCTCGGCCATCGTGATCTGGATCCGCTGCACGTAGGTCCGGTTCAGCAGCGGCTCGAGCACCGAGTTGGCGAACCGGGCGAACAGGACGTTCTCCACCGGGTCAAACGCCAGCCAGTCATCGACCCGGAAGATCGCGTCTTCCGGGAAGTACTTGTGCATGGTGTCGTTGAGCTGCCGTGAGCTGGCCAGGTCGGTGCCGAACGGCTTTTCCACCATGACCCGCGCGCCCTGGGTACGCCCGGCCGACGCGATCCCCTCGGCGATCCGCCCGAACAGCACCGGGGGAACCTCCAGGTAGAACAGGATCCGGCCCGGGCCGGCCGTGTCGGACATCGCTTTGTACGTGGCGTCGTCGCCCAGATCCCCGTCCACGTAGCGCAACAGCCCGAGCATCTTCTCCGCCGCCGGGCTGGCCGGGTCCATGTTGTTGAGCTTGAGCGAGTTGACCGCGTAGTCGCGGAACTGCGGCAGGCCCCAGCCGCTCTTGGCCACCCCGACCACGGGCACGTTCAGCACCCCGCGCTGGACCAGGCCGACCAGCGCCGGGAAGGTCTCCAGCTTGGCCAGGTCCCCCGTCGCCCCGAAAATCACCAACGCGTCGACTTGATCTGCTGCCACGTCTGCTCCTCTACCCCATCGTCTACTGCCCATCTGATCGCGCCCGCGCGCATCCTGCCATCATTCCAAGCGGGTGATGGCAGGATGCGGTGCATGACCTCACCCGCCTTCGACGCGGCCGGCTTCAGCGCGCTCTACCAGCGGCTGCGGGCCGCATCGGCCTGGGGTCCGGCCGACCGGCGCGGCGCGCTGAACTACATCACTCCGGCGCAGGTGCTGGCCGCGGCGGGCGAGGTCACGCTCGGCCGTACGGTCACCATGGCCGCCCCGATCGAGAGCCGGGTGACCCTGGACAACCCCGAGCCCGCCGAGCACCAGATGACCAGCCCCGCGGGCGACCAGGCCGACCCGGCCGGGCTGTCCTTTGCCACGGACCGGCTGGCGATCAACGTGCACGGGGACGCCGACAGCCATATCGACGCCCTGTGTCACGTCATCTACCGGGCCAGGCTCTACAACGACGTGCCGGCCGACACCGTCGGCGCGACCGGGGCGTCCGAGCTGTCGATCGAGACGGCCAGCGACGGGATCGTCGGGCGCGGCGTGCTGCTGGACATCCCGCGGCTGCGCGGCGTCTCCTGGCTCGAGCCCGGCGATCACGTGACCGCCGACGACCTGATCCAGGCCGCGGAGGCCCAGGACGTCAGCGTCGGCCAGGGCGACCTGCTGTTCGTCCGGGTCGGGCACCGCCAGCGCCGGACCGAGCTGGGACCGTGGGACGCGGCCCATGCCCGCGCCGGGCTGCACCCCCTGGCGCTGGAGTTCGTGGCCGAGCGGCGGGTCGCGGTGCTGGGCAGCGACAGCAACAACGACACCTCGCCCAGCGTGGCCGAGGGCGTCGAGTTCCCGGTGCACGTGCTGGCCGTGACCGCGATGGGCGTGCACCTGCTCGACTACCTGCAGCTTGACGACCTGGCCGGGCTGTGCGAGGAGGCGGGCCGCTGGTCGTTCTGCTGCGTGATCGCGCCGCTGCGGCTGGTCCGGGGAACGGGTTCCCCGGTCAACCCGATTGCGGTCGTGTGACCCCCGGCTGCGGCCGCGGCTCCTGCGGCGGCCGGGGCGACGGCGCCCCCGGCGGCGGGGGCTGGATGAATTCCTCGCGGCTGACCCGCCGCCGGAACACATGGTAGGTCCAGGCCTGGTAGGCGAGCACGAACGGGAGCAGGACCACGGCCACGACCGTCATCACCCCGAGCGCGTAGCCGGCGGACGCGGTGTTGTGCACGGTCAGGCTGAAGGCCGGGCTGGTGCTGGAGACCATCACGTTCGGGTACAGGTCGACGAAGATCGTCACCACGCAGGCCGCCATGGTGACGGTGGTCGCGGCGAACGCCCAGCCCTCACTGCGGGTGAAGGCGAGCCAGACGGCGGCGATCACCGCGAGCACCGCGGCGAATTCGACCGGGTTGAGCAGCGCTCCCTTCCCGGCGGTGGCGTGGGTCCAGGACACCCAGGCCAGGACGATGAGCCCGGTCACGGGCGCGACCCGGCGGGCCAGGCGGCCGGCGCGCTGGCGCAGGTCGCCGGTGGTCTTGAGGGTCAGGAAGGTGGCGCCGTGCAGCAGGCAGATGGCGACCAGGGTGATGCCGGTGAAGATGCCGTAGGGCTGCAGCAGGTCCCAGAACGACCCGGTGTAGTTCTGGGCGGAATTGACGGGCAGGCCGTGCAGCAGGTCGCCCAGCGCGACCCCGATCAGCAGCGGGGCGAGCAGGCTGCCGCCGGTCAGCAGCCCGTCCCAGGTCCGCCGCCAGCGGGCGGCGTCCCGCTTGCCGCGGTATTCGAAGGAGACCCCGCGCACGATCAGCGCGGCCAGCAGCAGGGCCAGGGCCAGGTAGAACCCGGAGAACATGGTGGCATACCAGCCCGGGAACGCGGCGAACATGGCCGCGCCGGCCACGATCAGCCAGACCTCGTTGCCGTCCCACAGCGGCCCGATCGTGTTGATCGCCGCCCGCCGCCCCGGCTCGTCGGCGCCGGCCAGGCCGTGCAGCATGCCGACCCCGAAGTCGAACCCCTCCAGCACGAAAAACCCGGTCCACAAGATCGCGATGAGGATGAACCAGAACGGGATCATGGCGACCTCAGTACTGGACGGCCGGGACGGGGACGTCGGCATCGGCGGGCGGGCGCGGGGGCGGGAGTTGCTCGCGGGCGTACTTGAGCATGAGCAGGAAGTCGACCACCCCGAGGACCAGGTACAGCGCCACGAACCCGGCCAGGCTGATCGCGACCCAGGCGGTGGAGACCGTGGGCGAGATGCCGTTTTTGGTCAGCATGATGCCCTGGATGATCCAGGGCTGGCGGCCGCTCTCGGTCAGCAGCCAGCCCGCGGTGTTCATGCCGAACGGCAGGATGGCGGCCCAGACGCACACCCACAGGAACACCCGCGAGCGGGCGAGGTTCCGGCGGCGAACCAGCCACAGCCCCCACAGGCCGAGCAGCAGCACCAGCACCCCGATATAGGCCATCACCCGCATCGACCAGTACTGGACGAACACGTTCGGCACGTAGTAGCCGGGGCCGTACTGCTTGCTGTACTGGGCCTGCAGCGGGTTCAGCCCGACGACCTTGCCGTTCCAGTGGTTGGTGGCCAGCAGCGACAGCAGGTGCGGGATGGACAGGATCTGGGTGGGCGTGTGATCGTTGTTGCCGCCGCCGACCTGGAACAGGGAGAAAGAGCAGGGCTGGCAGGTGGTCCACTGCGCCTCGGCCGCGGCGATCTTCATCGGCTGGTACCTCGCCTCGATCACCCCGAGCTCGTCCCCGACCAGCATCGCGAACAGGATCGCCGGGACGAGCACGACCAGCGCGAGGCGGGCCGACCGGGTGAACACCCCGGCGTCCCCGCCGTGCCGCAGCTGCCAGGCCGAGACGGCGAGCATGATGGCGGCCCCGGTGACCAGGGCGGCGAACAGCACCTTGGCGTAGCCCCACAGGAACACCGGGTTGGTGAACAGGGCCCAGATGTCGTTGAGCTGCGGCTTGCCGCGCACGATCACGTAGCCGACCGGGTGCTGCATCCAGGAGTTCGCGGCCAGGATGAACGCCGCGGACAGCGCGCTGCCGACCGACACGGCCCAGATCGTGGCCAGGTGGACCCGGCGGGGCAGCTTGTCCCAGCCGAACACCCACAGCCCGAGGAACGTCGACTCCAGGAAGAACGCGGCCAGCCCCTCCATGGCCAGCGGCGCCCCGAAGATGTTGCCGACCAGCCGGGAGTAAGCCGACCAGTTCATGCCGAACTGGAACTCCTGGACCAGGCCCGTGACCACGCCGATGGCGACGTTGATGACCAGCAGGGTGCCGAAGAACCGGGTCAGCCGCAGGTACTCCTCGCGGCGGCTGCGGTGCCAGGCGGTCTGCAGCAGCGCGGTCAGGAACGCGAGCCCGATCGTCACCGGCACGAAGAAGAAGTGGTTGATCGACGTGAAGGCGAACTGCCAGCGCGCAAGATCCAGGTTCATCGGTCGCTCCCCCGGTCCCGTGCCCCCGGCACGAGCCCGGCCCGCGGCTGCGGGCTAGCTGAGATAGCCGGTGATCAGGAGGAACGCGCCGTCGTGGCCGGCCCGTTCTGCCAGGCGCTGGCCCCGGCCGAGGCGGCCGCCTTGGCCTGCGCCAGCTTCAGCTTGGCCAGCTCGCTCGGCGGAATGTCCATTTCCCTGACCCACTGCCGGGTGGCCGCGAGCAGGTGCGCGCCGCCGATGATGAAGCCCGCCAGCGCCACGACACCGCCGATCACGATGAGCCCGCCCCCGGTCACCAGCGGCGTGGTCCGGACCTGCGGCCAGGCGTTGCCGTTGCTTGCTGTGTTCGTCATGTCTCCCCATGCCCCCTGAGATGCTGTTGTGACTGCCAGTGACGGTCACTGTGGCCACGGGTGAGGGGGGCGACATCATCCCCGCCGGGTGATTGGCGGTTTCCCGGCGGGCCGGGCCCGGGCCGGAGAGCCCGGGACGGCCGCGGGCCCGGCCCGCCGCCCGGGCCGGCCGCGGCCGGGTCCGCGCGCCCCGGGCCGGCGCGCTCACCCGGAGCGGATGATGCATGGTTTGCGCAGGCCAGCGACCGTAGACGCCGTGACCGAGCACTTCGACGTGATCATCGTGGGGACCGGGGCCGGGGGCGGGACGCTGGCGCACACGCTGGCGCCGTCGGGCCAGCGGATCCTGCTGCTGGAGCGAGGGGACTTCCTGCCCCGGGAGCTGGCCAACTGGGATCCGGGCCCGGTGTTCGTCGACGGCCGGTACATATCGCCCGACACCTGGTACGACGCGGACGGCAAGCCGTTCCAGCCCCAGGTCCACTACTTCGTCGGCGGCGCCACCAAGATGTACGGCGCCGCGTTGTACCGGCTGCGGCCCGAGGACTTCGGCGAGATCAAGCACGCCGACGGGATCTCCCCCGCCTGGCCGCTGAGCTACGACGACCTCGAGCCCTACTACACGAGGGCCGAATGGCTCTACCAGGTGCACGGGACCCACGGCGAGGACCCCACCGAGGGCCGCTGGTCCAGGCAGTACCCCTGGCCCGCGGTCTCCCACGAACCCCGGATGCAGCAGGTCTCCGACGCGCTGACCGCGGCCGGCTATCACCCGTTCCACGCCCCCTGCGGGATCTTGCTGGACGAGGCCAACCGCCCGGCCAGCACCTGCATCCGCTGCCGTACCTGCGACGGGTACCCCTGCCTGGTGCACGCCAAGTCCGACGCCGAGGTGATCGCGGTCCGGCCCGTGCTCGGCCGCGACAACGTCACCCTGCTGGTCAACGCCGAGGCCGTGCGGCTGCAGACCAGCCCGGACGGCCGCTCGGTGACCAGCGTGGTGGTGTCGCGGGACGGCGAGTACGAGGTCTACAGCGCGGACATCGTGGCCCTGTGCGCCGGCGCGGCGAACACCGCCCGGATCCTGCTCCGGTCGGCTTCCGACCGGCATCCGGGCGGGCTGGCCAACGGGTCGGACCAGGTCGGCCGCAACTACATGTTCCACAACAGCAAGGCCGTGGTCGCCCTGGGCAAGGAACCCAACGACACCGTGTTCCAGAAGACCCTCGGCCTCAACGACTTCTACCTCCCCGGCAACGGCCGCCCCTGGCCGCTGGGCAACATCCAGATGGTCGGCAAGTCCAACGCCGAGGCCATGAAAGGCGAGGAGCCTAAGCTCACCAAGCTCGCCCCGCACTGGAGCCTGGACGACGTGGCCAGGCACGCGGTGGACTTCTGGCTCACCACCGAGGACGTGCCCAAGCCGGAGAACCGGGTCACCGTCGACCGCGACGGGAACGTGCACGTCGCCTACCAGCAGACCAACGACGAGGAAGCCGCCGGCCTCTACCAGGAGCTGAAGAAGATCCTCAACCACACCGGGATGGCCAGCCACCACGTGCTGGACAAGAACTTCTACATGGACATGAACATCCCGGTCGCGGGCTGCGCCCATCAGGCCGGCACCTGCCGGCTCGGCACCGACCCGGCCACCTCGGTGCTCGACCCTGACGGCAAGGCCCACGAACTGGACAACCTGTACGTGGCGGACACCAGCGTCTTCCCCAGCATCGGCGCGGTGAACCCGGCGCTGACCGCCATGGCCAACGCGATCCGCGTCGGCGACCACCTGCTGAACCGGATGGCCTGACCAGATGCCTGACCACATCAGGACCCACCGCGACCCATCACGAGGTGATGATTGTGGACCGCTACCCCAACATCGGTGACCACGGGCTGATCGGCGACCTGCAGACGGCCGCACTGGTGACCACCGACGGCACCGTCGACTGGTTCTGCCTGCCCCGGTTCGACTCCCCCAGCATCTTCGCGTCCCTGCTCGACGCGGACAAGGGCGGCTTCTGCCGGATCGGGCCGGACCGGGACGACTACGTCAGCAAGCAGCTCTACCTGCCGGACACCGCGATCCTGATCACCCGGTTCATGACCCCGGACGGGGTCGGCGAGGTGCACGACTTCATGCCGATCGCCGGGGCCACGGCCACCGACCGGCACAAGCTGGTGCGCAACATCAAGGTCGTGCGCGGGACCATGAAGTTCCGGATCCAGATCAAGCCGCGCTTCAACTACGGCCGGACATCGCACAAGCTGGATTACTCCGAGCACGGAGCGGCGTTCAGCACCGACGACATGCAGCTGTCGGTGAGCGGCATCGCGCCGCTCGGCACGAACCTGCGCGACCTGGAGCTCGCGATCGAGCCGGACGGCGGGGGCCTGCAGTGGACCCGGACGCTGCGCGAGGGCGAGATCGGCGGCGTCGTGCTGGAGTCCATGGGCGGCCTGCCGCAGCGGCTGATCCCGCCCGAGGAGGCGCAGGCGCTCGGCGACGAGACGGCGCGCTTCTGGAGCGACTGGCTGCACCGGTCGACCTACCGGGGCCGCTGGCGCGAGATGGTGAACCGCTCGGCCATGACGCTCAAGCTGATGACCTACGCGCCGAGCGGGGCGCTGGTCGCGGCGCCGACCACCGCGCTGCCCGAGCAGATCGGCGGCGAGCGCAACTGGGACTACCGCTACACCTGGATCCGCGACGCCTCGTTCTCCATCTACGCGCTGCTCGGCCTGGGCTACCTGGAGGAGGCGGGCCAGTTCATGCAGTGGCTGCGGGCCCGCGCCACCGAGCAGTCCGGCAACGGCTCCGGGCCACTCAAGATCATGTACCGGGTCGACGGCAGCTCCGACCTCACCGAGGAGAGCCTGGACCACTTCGAGGGCTGGCGCGGCTCGCGCCCGGTGCGCGTCGGCAACGGCGCCGCGGACCAACTGCAGCTCGACATCTACGGCGAGTCCATGGACGCCATCGCCCTGGCCGACGCCCGCACCGCCGAGATGGCCCACCAGGGCTGGGTGTCGGTCGCCAACATCACCGAATGGCTGTGTGACCACTGGGACCAGCCGGACGAGGGCATCTGGGAGACCCGCGGCGGCCGCAAGAACTTCACCTACGGCCGGTTCCAGTCCTGGGTCGCCCTCGACCGCGCCATCCGCATCGCCGAGCGCCGCGGCAAGCCGGCCAACCTGGCCAAGTGGACCGCCGAGCGCGACAAGATCTACAACCAGATCATGGAGCGCGGCTGGAACGCCAAGATCGGGGCGTTCACCCAGCACTACGACACCGAGGTGCTGGACTCCTCGCTGCTGATGATGCCGCTGATGGGCTTCATCGCCCCGCGCGACCCGATGTGGCTGTCCACGCTGGAGGCGATGGACCGCGAGCTGGTCTCCGACAGCCTGGTCTACCGCTACAACCCCAGCGCCTCCCCCGACGGCCTGGCCGGCGACGAGGGGACGTTCTCCCTGTGCACCTTCTGGTATGTCGAGGCGCTGGCCCGGGCCGGCTGGACGACGCCCGGCTGACGCTCGAGAAGATGCACACCTACACCAACCACCTCGGCCTGTACTCCGAGGAGATCAGCTCCACCGGCGAGCAGCTGGGCAACTTCCCGCAGGCGTTCAGCCACCTGTCCATGATCAACGCGGCGATCAACCTCGACTACCAGATGGATCACGGCGTCGGCTCGCTGCAGGAGGTGCTCTTCGCCTCCTGAGCCGCGCGGCGGCCGGCGATGACCTTTCACCTGCGCGTCACCAGCCCGGGTGAGCTGACCGAGCGCATCGTCGGCATGCTGGACGCCGAGCCGGGCGTGGACAACCTGGTGGTACTCGAGGGCGCCGCGCGGCGGCCGGACGGTGACGCCGTGCAGTGTGACGTGCGGTCGTCCGCGGCCGACTCCGTGCTCCGGCGGCTTCGGGCGCTGCGGGACGAGCGCGCCGGCCCGGTCACCGTCGCCCCGGTCACCGTCAGCACCGTGGACGCGGTCCTCGGGGGGCCGCCGGATCACCCGGCGAAGCTCGGCATCGTGCAGCGGGACATCGCGCCGGTCTGGGACGTGGTCGAGGCCCGGATCCGGGCGGCCGCCGTCTACCCGCCCAGCTTCTACGCCCTGCTGGCCTTCGCCGGGCTGATCGGCGCGGTCGGGATCCTGATCAATTCGCAGATACTGATCGTCGGCGCGATGGTCGTCGGCCCCGAGTACGCCGCGATCACGGGCGTCGCGCTCGGCATCGACCAGCGCGACTGGCCGCCGGCGCGCCGGGGCGTGCTGGCCCTCATCACGGGTTTCCTGACCGCGATCATCCTGACCCTGGCGTTCGGCCTGGTGATCCGCTGGTCCGGGGAGACGCCCGGCGCGTTCGCGCAGGGCATCCGCCCGGTGGCGGACCTGATCGGCAGCCCCGACGTGTTCTCGGTCGTGGTCGCGGTGCTGGCCGGCATCGTCGGGGTGGTCTCGCTGACCGAGTCCCGGGCCAGCGCCCTGATCGGCGTGTTCATCTCGGTCACCACGATCCCGGCCGCGGCCAACATCGGGCTGTCGGTCGCCTACGGCGACTGGGCCCGCGCCCGGGGCTCGGTGGACCAGCTGCTGCTGAACGTGGTCGTGCTCATCGTGGTCGGCGCGCTGGTCATGGGCTTGCAGCGGATCATCTGGCGGTCCCGCTCCGGACCGCGCGGCTAAACCTGGCCCGGCCAGGCCGCCCGGCCGGGCCGCCCGGTTACGCGAGGCGCTGCCGCAGGTGCTCGCCGACGCGGATCGCGTTGGCCATGGCGGTCAGCGCCGGGTTCACCGCGCCAATGCTCGGCATGAAGCTGGTGTCCACCACATACAGGTTGTCCACCTCATGGGCCCGGCAGTTGACGTCGAGCACGGACGTGGCCGGGTCGGCGCCGAACCGGCAGCTCCCCGCCTGGTGCGCGACGCCGGCGATCGGGATCGCCAGGTGCATGTAGAAGTTCTTCTGCAGCAGGTGGTACGCAGCGAGCCCGACGTGGTTCATGATCTTCCTGAGCTCGGCGTACAGGCCGTCGGCCTCCGCGTCGTTGGTCTGCTTGTAGGCCAGGTGCACGTTGCCGCCGGCGTCGACCGTGACCCGGTTGTCCGGCTTGGGCACGTCCTCGGTGGTCAGCCAGAAGTCGACCGCGTGCCGGGCGACCTCCTCCAGCGCGAACTTGGGCGCGAGCTTGGTCAGCTTGGGCTCCTCGCCCTTCATCGCCGCCCAGGTCGACTTGCCGATCATCTGGATGTTCCCGAGCGGCCACTCCCGCCCGCCGCCGGCGAAGTAGAAGTCGTTCAGGCCGAGCGTCTTCTGGAACACCGTGTCGTTGCGCTGCTTGTCGATACCCACGACCGCGTTGCTGTTGTGGAACATGTAGTTGCGGCCGACCTGGTCAGAGCCGTTGGCGAGCCCGGCCGGATGCCGGTCGGAGGCCGACCGGAGCAGGATCCTGGCGCTGTTGGCGGCGCCGGCGCAGACCGCGACGACGTCGGCGGCGTAGACCTCGCGCTGCCCGCCCCGGCTGACCACCACGCCGGTGACCGACCCGCCGCCCGGGTCGGTCTCCAGCCGCTCGACCTCGGCGTTCACCAGCAAGGTCACGTTCTCGCGGCCGAGCACCGGGCGCACGGCCATGATCTCGGCGTCGGACTTGGCGTGGACCAGGCAGGGAAAGCCGTCGCAGGTATTGCAGCGGATGCACATGCTCGCCGGGCGGTTGGCCTCGTCCAGCAGGATCCCGCACGGCGCGGAGAACGGGTGGTAGCCGCCGCTGCGCAGCGAGTCGGAAATCTCCTGGATCCGCGGCTCGTGGGAGACCGCCGGCCATGGGTACTGCCTCGACCAGTGGCCCTCGGTCGGGTCCTCGCCGTGCGTGCCGTGCACCTGGTAGAGCCATTCGGCCCTGGTGTACCAGGGCTCGAAGTCGTCATAGCTCAGCGGCCAGGCCGGGGAGAGCCCGTCCACGTGCTGGATCTCGCCGAAATCCTGCGGCCGCAGCCGGTACAGCGCGGCGCCGTACATCTTGGTGGCTCCGCCGACGAAGTAGTGGATCTGGGGCTGGAAGGGTTTGCCGTCCGCGTCGTACCAGGTGTCCTTGGAGATGTACCGGTTGTCGATGAAGACCTGCGCCGGGTCCCAGTTCTCCTTCTCCCGGGGCAGGAAGTCGCCCCGCTCCAGCAGCAGGATCCGCTGGCCCGACGGCGCCAGCGTGTGCGCCAGCGTCCCGCCCCCTGCGCCGGTGCCCACGATGATCACGTCATAGTGCTCGGTCACCCCGCCATCATGCCCATCCTGCCCCGGCGACACGCAGCCGCCCCCGGGCCGGTATGCCGCGACGGCTGGTGCTGCCTCAGCCGGCCGGCGGCCGGTACCGGCCTGGCTGGCGGTACAGCCACTGGGAGAAGGTGCAAACGCCCAGCCAACCGGGCTCACCCGCGCGACCGGGGCGACAGGGGCGACGGGCGGGGGTGCACCGACCGCGGGGAAGGCCGGCCGCGGGCGACCGCGAGCGACAGCAGGCCCATGCCGGCCGCCACCGCGGCGCTGACGCCGAACAGCACCGGCAGCCGCACGCCCGCGTCGACCAGCGGGCCGACCCCGAACGCGGCGATCCCGTAGCCGGCCTGGTAGCAGGCGATCACCCCGCCGGCCACCAGGCCCTGATCGGGAGCGAGCTTCTCCTGCCCGATGCTGATCGTCAGCGGCAGCAGCGCCGAGCAGCCGAGCCCGGCCAGCGCGAACGCGCCGACCGATGCCAGCGGCGCGTTCCTCGGCAGCACCGCGATCAGCACGAACGCCCCGGCCAGCAGGAACGGCAGCAGGTGGTACGCGACGCGGCTGGGCAGCCAGCGCTGGATGGCCGCGAACAGCACCCGCCCGATCGTGACCAGGGCCCAGAACGCGGTCAGCGCGAGCGCGGCGGTCGACGCCTTCACGCCCAGCGAGGTGACGTCCAGCTGTGACCAGTTGCCGTTCATGGTCTCGCAGAACCCGTACAGCACGGCGAAGGCGCCGAACAGCCAGAAGCCGGCCGGGACCCGCGGCGCCGCCCGGGACGGGGCGGGGCCGGGCGGGCCGGGCGGCCGCGTCCGGCCCGGCACCCGGCGAAGGCGCCGGCGGCCGCAGCGGCAGGCGCATGCTGATGACGAGCAGCGCGAGCAGCAGGGCCGCGGCGAGCACGGGCAGGCCGGTCCAGAACCCCAGGCCCACGAACACGGCGACGAACACCGGGGCGAGGGCCGTGCCCAGCCCGAGCAGGGCGTTGAGCACCAGCACGGACCGGTCGACGGCCGCCGGGTGGAACGCGGCTACCAGGGTGTTGAGCGCCGGCACGGCCAGGCCGAAGCCGGCCCCCAGGCACGCGGTCGCGGCCAGCAGCAGCCCGTAGGCCAGCGCGTGCTGGTGCACCACGAGCCAGCTCACGATCAGCAGCACCATCGCGGCCAGGTCGGCCACCAGCCCGGCCAGGTAGATCGTCCGCTCGCCCAGGCGGCCCGCCAGGCCGGGGCCGAGCAGGCCCGCGCCGAGCAGGGACGCCGTGATCGCCGTGATCACCTGCGGGACGAACATCAGGCCGTACTGGCTGCTGGACAGGTCGTAGGAGGTCCGGGAGGTGAAGATGGTGCTGGCCGCGGGGAAGGTGACCAGGGCGATGCCCTGGACCAGGCCCGCCGCGTTGATGGTGGCGATCTCCGCCCGGCTGGCGCTCGCTTCCCGCGGCGGGGCGCCCGATGGCGTTGGCATGGTTCACCACTACCACGCCCCGCCGGGCGGCGCTCAGCTACCGGGCACGGCGGACAGGCCGGCCTCGGCTACCTCCATGTCCTGGCTGTAGTGGCCGCCGCTGACGCCGATCCCGCCCACCACGGCATCCCCGACCTTGATCGGGTACCCGCCGCCGAAGACGATCAGGCGGTCGATGCCGGGCGCGGCGCCCATGGCCAGCGGGGCGTCGTCCTTGACGAAGTCGTGCCAGGCGTCGGTGGACATGCCGAAGCCGACCGCGGTGTAGGCCTTGTCCTGGGCCACCTGGACCGACAGCAGGGCCGCGCCGTCCATCCGGCTGAAGGCCTTGAGCACCCCGCTCTCATCGACGATCGCGACCACGAACGGGTGGCCCATCTCGGCCGCCTTCCGCTCGGCCGCGTCGATCATCGCCCGGGCCAGTTCCGCCGTCACGCTCGGCCGCTCGAATGTCGCCGCCATCCCTAACCTCCCAGCTCCGGCCCGGGCGCCGGGTCCGGCGCGGCGTAGCGCCGCTCGGCCTCACGCACCTGGGGCAACCCGATGAAATCCACGAACTCGCCGAACGTCGGCAGCCCGGCCATGGCCGCGGCCGGCGTTCCCGCCCGCGCGATCTCCCGCAGTATCCCGCGCATGGCCGCCGTGGCCGCCAGCAGCGTGCTGATCGGGAAGATCACGATCCGGTAGCCCAGCCCGGTCAGCCGGTCGAGGCCGATCGGCGGGGTCTTACCGCCCTCGGCCCAGTTGAACAGCAGCGGCACGTCCGGGAACGCCTGCGCCACGGCCGCGGCCTCGTCCTCGGACACCACCGCCTCGATGAACAGGGCGTCGGCGCCGGCCTCGCGGTAGCGGCGGGCGCGCTCGATCGCGCGGTCCAGGCCCTCGACGGCCCGCGCGTCGGTGCGCGCGATGATCACGAACTCGGGCTGCGCCCGGGCCTCCACCGCAGCCCGGATCTTCTCGGCCATCTCCGCCGCCGGGATGACGAGCTTGCCCTCCATGTGGCCGCACTTCTTCGGCGCCACCTGGTCCTCGATGTGGATCCCGGCCACCCCGGCCGCCTCGTAGGCGCCCACGGTGCGGATCACGTTCAGCGGATTGCCGTAGCCGGTGTCGGCGTCGGCGATCACCGGGATGTCCACGCAGGCGGCGATCCGGCCCGCGTTGCCGGCCATCTCGGTCATCGTCAGCAGGCCGACGTCCGGCCGTCCGATCAGCGCCGCGGAGGTCCCGAACCCGGTCATGTACACGGCCGGGAAGCCGACGTCCTCGACCAGCCGCGCGGCGAGCGGATCGAACGCCCCGGGCGCCAGGATGGTCCGGCCCGACTCCAGCAGCGCGCGCAGCCGCGCCGCCCCTCCGGGGCGCCGGGTCAGCCGGCCCGTCACCGGACCCCGCCCCGAATTCCCATCGCCCCTCCCTCGCCTTCCCGCCCAGGCCATGATCGCCTACCGCGGTCGTCTGCCGGTCGCTATGACCGCCACTATGACCGACAAACGACCGTCCTAGTCGATCACAGCGGGATCGGGGGGGCGCCAGTAGATGGACTTCACCCAGATCGTGGCCAGGGCGTCCAGGGCCCGCTGGTCATCGAACTGCATGTCCGCCCGCTCGCCGCCCTGGCCGAGCCAGATGTAGCAGAAGTGCTCCAGCATGGCCGACAGGGCCGAGGCGGTCAGCGCCGGGTCGACGCCGGGGCAGTAGCCGGCCGCCTGGGCCAGCCGGATCTCCCGGGCGATCCGGGTGATGGCCTCGGCGCGGATCTTGAGCCACCGGTCCCGGAACTCCCCGTCGAGCATGGCCGCCTGGAAGATGCCGATGAGCTCGCCGCGCCGCTTGGCGTAGGTCTGCCAGAACCCGGCCACCGCCTGGCGCAGCGCGTCCTCGCGGGACAGTCCCTGGCGGTAGGGCAGCACCGCCATCTGGGTGGCCTCGGCGTGGAACTCCTCGGCCAGCGCGATCAGCAGGTCCGCCTTGGTGTCGTAGTAGTTGTAGAACGACGCCACCGACCGGCCCGCCTCGGCGGCGATGTCGCTGATCTTGGCGTTGAGGTAGCCCTCGCGGGCGAACACCGCCCGCGCGGCGGCCCGGAACGCCTCATCGGTCTCCCGGCCCTTGCGGCCCCGGCTGGCGAGCGGGGTCACCACACCCGCCGGTCCCGGCCGGCCCAGAACGGCTCGCGCAGCACGTCCCTCAGACCCGCACGCCGGTGCGGTCGGCGGCGGTCTTCGGCTCGTGCCGCACGTCCCCGGGCTGGCCCATGACCCGGCGCCAGCAGGCGAACTCGAGCAGGATCCCGTCCGGGTCCTGGAAGTAGAACGAGCGGACGAACACCCCGTCGTGCAACTCGGCGGCCACGCCGAACTCGCTGTCGTCGTGGTCGATGACCGGGCTCACCCGCACGCCCTTGGCCTTGAGCTTGGCGCGGTACTCCAGGAAGCGCTCCTCGGGGACGTTGAAGGCCACGTGATTCATCGACCCGACCGCGCTGGTCCACTCCCCGAACCCCGGCACCGTCACCGGCGCGGAGACGCCCGGCACCGGGTCGGGCGCGTCGGGGAACCAGAAGAACGCCAGCGCGTTGCCGCCGCCCATGTCGAAGAAGAAGTGCTGGCCCGAGTTACCGGGCAGGTTCAGCGTCTTGATCAGCCGCATGCCCAGCACCTCGGTGTAGAACTCGACCGTCCGCTTCATGTCCGAGCAGACCAGCGCGAGGTGGTTGACGCCGCCGAGGTCGAACTCCCCGTTCCGCCATTCCATGAGGCCTCCTTACGGTGCGGGCGGTCAGACGGCTGGCCCGGCCGCCGTTCCTAAATCTAAACTCAGTTTCATTTACGCACCAGCACTCGCGGGCCGGGCAGGCCAGGACGGACCGGGCCGCGAGACCGGGACCCGCCCCGGGCCCGGGCAGGCCAGGACGGACCGGGCCGGGAGACCGGGACGCACCGGGCCACGACGGATCGGAGCCGCCGGTGAGCGAGATCGTCAGGGAGTTCGTCGGGCTGCCCTCGCCGGTGGTCGGCCGGGCCGGGGCGGGCGGCCACCCGTGCCAGGGCCTTTACCACCGCCCGGCCGGCGCCCGGCCGGCGACGGCGTTCATTGCCACCCACTACAACGTGGACTTCTCCGAGCACTACCTGGCCAGCCTGATGGCCGAGCGCGGGTTCGGCTTCCTGGGCTGGAACACCCGGTTCCGCGGCAGCGAGGCGCACTTCCTGCTCGATCACGCGCTGGCCGAGATCGGCGTCGGCGTGCGCTGGCTGCGCGAGCAGGCCGGAGCCGAGCGGGTGGTGCTGCTGGGCAACTCCGGCGGCGGCTCGCTGATGGCCGCCTACCAGTCGCAGGCCGTGGAGCCCAACGTCCGGCCCGTCACCGGGATGCGGCCGCTGCCCGCCCTGGAGGAGTTGCCCGCGGGCGATGCCTTCGTCGCGCTCGCGGCGCACTCGGGCCGGCCCGAGGTGCTGACCGCCTGGCTCGACCCGTCGGTGACCGACGAGGCCGACCCGCTGTCGGCCGACCCGGCGCTGGACCCGTTCAACCCGGAGAACGGGCCGCCGTTCAGCGAGGAGTTCCAGCGCCACTACCGCGCCGCGCAGCGGGCCCGCAATGAGCGCATCACCGACTGGGCGCTCGGCCAGATCGACGCGCTGGCGGCGACGCGGGCCCGGGACCGGCTGTTCACCGTCCCGCGCAGCTGGGCCGACCTGCGCATGATCGACCCCGAGATCGAGCCGTCGGACCGCCGGCCGAACTGGTGCTATCTCGGTGACCCGGTGAAGGCCAACTACGGGGTGTTCGGCGTCGGCACGGTGAGCACCCTGCGCAGCTGGCTGTCGATGTGGAGCCTGCGCGCCTCACAGTGCACCGCGGCGCCGCACCTGGCCCGGATCACGGTGCCCGCGCTGGTCGTGCACGCGACCGCGGATACCGGCGTGTACGCCAGCGACGCCCGGGCCCTCTACGATGCGCTGGCCGCGGGCGACAAGACCCTGGAGTTCCTGCAGGCCGACCACTACCTGCAGGAGCCCGCGGGCGCGCGGGACCAGGCGGCGGACCTGATTGCGGCCTGGATCGCCGGTCACTAGCCCTACGCTTCTGCTGTGCAGAAACACGGCGAGGGGATGGTGGCCGAACCCGGCCCGGGGACGGCGGGTCACGGCCCGGGGACGGTGGCCGAACCCGGCCCGGGGACGGCGGCTGAACCCGGCGCTGACCATGGCGCCAGGACGCCGCCCGCGTACCCGATCGCGTCGGTCGACAACGCGCTGCGGCTGCTGCGGCTGTTCCGCGACCAGCCCCGGGTCCGGCTGTCGGAGGCCAGCGAGCACCTCGGCGTCGCGGTGTCCACCGCGCACCGGCTGCTGGCCATGCTCGCCTACCACGGCTTCGTCCGGCAGGACCCGGACTCGCGCGCCTACCTGGCCGGGCCGGCCCTGGTCGAGATCGGCCTGGCCGCGGTGCGGCAGCTGGACATCCGGGCCCAGGCCCGGCCGGTGCTCGAGGACCTGGCCGCGGCGCTGGGCGAGACCGTGCACCTGACCGTGCTCGAGGGCGGCGACGTCCGCTACCTCGACGCGGTCGAGAGCTCGCGCGCGCTGCGCGTGACGGCCCGGACCGGATCGGTCCTCGCCGCCAACTGCACCGCCTCAGGCAAGGCCCTGCTCGCCGGGCTCCCGGACGCCGAGGTGACGGCGCGCTTCGCCGGCCACGCCGCCCTGCCCGCGCTGACCGGCCGGTCCATCACCCGGCGGTCGCGGCTGCTGGCCGAGCTGCGGGCGGTGCGCGAGCGCGGGTTCGCGGTCAACCGGGAGGAGAGCGAGGAGGGCGTCGCGTCGGTCGCGGTGCCCGTGCCCGGACCGCGGGAGCTGCCGGTCGCCGCGCTGGCGGTGTCGGGCCCGGTGTCGCGGATGACCGACGAGACCGTGACCGCGATCGGGGCCCGTCTGCGCGAGGAGGCGGCCCGGCTGGCGGCCTGCTGCGGGCTACCTGACGCCGGCGCCGCCGTCGGAGTGCACCACCGTGCCGGTGATCCCGCGGGCCCGGTCCGAGGCCAGGAACACGTAGCTGCCCGCGTGATCGTCGCCGGTCAGCGCCACCCGCAGCGGCGTGCGGTCGCGCAGGTCCTGCTCGCGGCCGTGCGCCTCGCCCAGGGCCCGGCCGTCCAGGCCGAGGCTGCGCGGCCTGGTGAGCTCGGTGCCGAGCGTGCCGCCCGGTGCCACGCCGTTGACCCGGACCTGCGGCGCGAGCTCGTGAGCGAGCGCGATCACGCAGCCGCGCACGGCGAACTTCGATGCCACGTACAGAACGCCGCCGCGGCCCGGGTAGAAGCCGGAGGTTGACACCGTCAGCACGACCGACCCGCCGGCCCGGCGCAGCTCGGGGAGCGCGGCCCGCACGCAGACCAGCTGGCTCTTAACGTTGACCGCGAACATCTCGTCGAACGCGGCGTCCAGCTGATCGTCGCCGAGGTCGGCCAGGCCGCGGTAGAAATCGAAGATCCCGACGCAGTTGACCAGGACGTCCAGGCCGCCGAAGGCCCCGGCCGCCGCCCCGACCGCCGCCCGCGCGTCGGCCAGCGCGGTCGCGTCGCCCCGAGTCACCACGCGGCCCGGCCGGCCGCTCGCGCGCCGGCGGCTGCTGCGGCGTCGCGGCGGCTCCCGCGGCGGCTCCCGCGGCGGCTCCCGCGGCGGCTCCCGCGGCGGCTCCGGCGGCGGCTCCGGCGCCGGTGCCGACCTCAGCAGCCTGCGCGAGATCGCCTACGGCACGGCGCCGATCACCCCGTCCTCGCTGGCGGCCGCGCTGGGGGCGTTCGGCTGCCGGTTCCGGCAGATCTACGGCAACACCGAGGGCCAGAGCATGATCAGCCTGCTGGCCCCGGAAGATCACCAGCCCGGCCACCCGCGGCTGGCCAGCGCGGGCCGGATCTCGTTCGGCTGGGAAGTGCGGATCGTCGACCCCGACGGCCGGGACCTCCCCCCGGATACCGCCGGCGAATTGCTGATCCGCGGTGAGTGCCTGTTCTCCGGGTACTGGCGAGACCCGGACGCCACCGCGGCCGCGTTCGCCGAGGGCGGCTGGTACCGGACCGGGGACATCGCCCGGCTGACCCCGGACGGCTACCTCTACATCCTGGACCGGGCCAAGGACATGATCATCAGCGGCGGGGAGAACATCTACCCGGCCGAGGTCGAGGCCGTGCTGGCCCGGCACCCGGCCGTGGCCGAGGCCGCGGTCGTGGGACGGCCCGACCCGGCCTGGGGCGAGGCTGTGCACGCGGTGATCATCCCGGCGGCTGGCGCCGGCGCCTCCCCGGAGGAGATCATCACCTGGTGCCGGGACCGGCTGGCCCACTTCAAGTGCCCGAAGACGGCCGAGTTCGCTGACTCGCTGCCCCGCACCACCACCGGCAAGGTGCTCAAGCGCGCCCTGCGCGCCCGCCTGGCCGCCGCCCCCGGCCAGCCCGGCCGTGGTTGTACCGTCGCATGGCCTGTACGCCACGCGGAGGTACAACCGTGACCGCCGGGCATGCCCCGGGAGCTGCGGGGGGCGCGCTCGGGCTGTCGATCGCGTCCCATAGCGGGCTGGCGCCGGCCAGGATCGGCGCGCTGGCCGCGACCGCGGAGCGGGCCGGGTTCGGTGCGGTGTTCGTAGCCGAGGGGCACGGCGACGCGCTCGCGCTGTGCCATCCCGTCGCCGCCGCCACCCGCGAGGCCCGGGTCGGCACCGCCGTCGCGAACGCGGCGCTGCGGCCGCCGGTGCTGGCCGCCAAGACCGCCGCCCAACTGGACCAGGCCGCGGGCGCGCGGCTCGTGCTCGGTCTCGGCGTCGGGAACCCGGTGATGAACGCGCGGTTCGGGCTCGCGCCGTTCCCGGTGCTGGCGATGATCGAGGACTACGTGGCCGTGGTCCGCGCGGTGCTGGCCGGGCAGGGCGGCGGGCACGCGGGCCCGGCTAGGGAGGCAGTGCCATCAGCGAAGAACTCGTGACCCGCTTCTTTGCCGCGCTGGAGACGGGCGACATCGCCGCGCTGCGCGAGATCTACGCGCCCGACGCGCTCATCTGGCACAACGATGACTTGATCGAGCAGCCGGTCGACGAGAACCTGAAGGTCCTGCAGGGCCTGCACCGGGCCGTGTCCGGGTTGCGCTACGACATCGTGCGCCGGGTGCCCGCCGCCGACGGCGTGCTGCAACAGCACGTGCTGCGCGGCACCCTGCCGAACGGGCAGCCGATCGCGCTGCACGCCGCGATGTACCTGCAGGTGCGCGACGGGCACATCACCCGGATCGAGGAGTACCTCGACTCCGGGCAGCGCTCGGCGATCCGGGCCGCCCGCGAGGCCCTGTCCGGCTAGCTTCGGGGATACGCGCTCACGCGGCCGGCCGGGAGGTCACGCGCCGGAGCGCGGCGGCCGATGACCAGGTCGAGCTGGCGCAGCTGGAGGGACAGGGGCATCGCCCCCAGCACCGCGTCGCGGGCCGCGCAGGCCAGGCGGCCGTCCCACTGGCCCACGCGGCCCGAGCCGCGGGCCAGCAGGGTGACCCGGGCGGCGGTGCGCCAGCGGCGCCGCTGGTAGGCACGCAGGGCGGCCCGCGGGTCGGCCGTCTCGGCCAGGCAGCCGGCCAGCGTGGTCGCGTCGACGATGGCCTGGCAGGCGCCCTGCGCGAGGTCGGGGGTCATCGGGTGGATGGCGTCGCCGATCAGCGCGACCCGGCCCTTGGTCCAGGTTCTGGCCAGCCGGCGGTCGTAGATGTCGTTGCGCACGATCGCCTCATCCGGGGTGGCCTCGATCAGGGCGGGGATCGGAGCGTGCCAGGCACCGAACAGCGCGCGCAGGCGCTCCGCGGTGTCCCCGTCACGGTCGTCCCCGGCCGCGGCGTTCCAGGACGCGTACCAGATGATCCGGCCGCCGCTGGCCGGGGCGAAGCCGAAGCGCGTGCCGCGGCCCCAGGTCTCCATCCCGTCCCGGGGCAGCGGCACCGATCCGGCCGGGGTGAGGGCCCGCACCGCCGTGTAGCCGCGGTACCGCAGCGGCGCCGCCGGCCGCAGCGCGTCCCGGACCACCGAGTGCACCCCGTCGGCGCCGATGAGGACGTCGGCTTTCACCTCGTGGCCGCCGGCGAAACCCGCGGTCACGCCGTCGCCGGTGTCCCGGATGCCGCGGCAGCGGGCCCCGAGGTGGATGGCCGCGGGGTCGACGTGGCTGGCCAGCAGGCGCTGCAGCTCGGCCCGGGGCACGGCGGCGAAGGCGGCCCCCCACCGCCGCTCCATGGCCTCGCTCGGGTAGCACATCAGCCAGCGGCCGTCCGGGCGCGTGATGCCCTGCCGGGTCATCCGCTCGGCGAGCCCCCGCACCTGGTCGGCCAGGCCGATCGGCTCCAGGGCGCGCAGCGCGTTGGCCCACAGGCCCACCCCGGCCCCGATCTCTTCCAGGGCCGGGGCCTGCTCGTAGATCTCGGCGGCCAGGCCGCGGCGGGCCAGGGCGACGGCCGCGGTCAGCCCGCCGATCCCGCCGCCGATGATGACGATCTTCGGTGCCATGGCTGGTACTCCGTTCGGCGAACACCGCGCCCGGGGGCAGGGTCAGGACGCGGCCTCGCGGCGGTGGCCCACGGCCAGCTCCTCCAGCGCGGCCCGGTCGAACTGGCTGGCGTCGGCCGTCGCGATCCGGCAGGCCGTGACGGCGGTCAGCGTGGAGGTGCGCAGGCCGCCCTCGAGGTGGGCCCGCTCGCCGAGCAGAGCCCCGGGCCCGTATTCGGCCAGCCGCTTGCCGTCCCGCTCGACCCGCACCACGCCGTCTAGGACCAGGTGAACCTCGGTGCCGGGCTCGCCCTGGCGGACCAGCACCGTCCCCGGCTTGATGCGGCGGATCCGCGGCCTGGCGGCGCCGTGCATCAGCTGGGCGGACAGGGCCCGCTCCAGCGCGGTCTCGACGGTGGTGACCAGGGCCGGGGAGTCCTGCTCGCCCCACGGGGTGTGGCGGCCGTACGACTTGCGGAACCAGTCGTCGAAGTCGGTGAGCCCGGATTTGCGGCACAGGCGCCCCCGGTGGTCGTACACCCAGTGCCGGGGGAACCGGCTGGCGCCGGCCAGCGCGGACTCGGCCCGGCCGTCGGCGTGCAGCGTCAGCGACAGGGTGGTCCAGACCAGCGGCGAGTTCCACTGCACGTAGGGTCGCCGGCGCACGCGGCGCGGCATCGGCATGCCGGCCCGGCCGCCCCCGGTCTGCGCGAACCGGATCCAGCCGTCGCCGTGCTCGGGCTCGCGGCGCAGGTCGGGCAGGGCCACCGCCTGGAACACGTGCTGCAGGCCGCCGAGCCGGACCGTGCTGGACCCGATCAGGCACCCGCCCTCGCCGTAACCGCCGCCGGTGACGCGGCCGTCGTCGTCGACCTCGATCCAGGCCCGGAGCACGTTGGCGAAGCGGAACCGGTCGGCGGCCCGCCACTCCTCCAGGTTGCCCAGGACGTCCGGCAGCGGGTCGTCGTAGTGGCCGATCCCGGCCTCGATCCCGAACTGGAAAATGCCCTTGAACGCCTCGGACGGGATCCAGGAGACCGAGGTGACGGAGCTCTCGTATCGCATGCCTTCATGCTCGCCAGCGCGGCCCGCCGCGGCCAGGATGGTGCCTGGCCTCCTGGCCCCGGCCTAGCATCCGCCGCGCCGGGGTGCCAGCACGCCGGGCGGGTGCATGCCAGCACCGTTGCCGGGCCCCGGCGGCCCGTGACTGAATGAGCCCCGTGGGCGTGCTGCGGGCGGCCGGGGCGGTGCTGCGGGCCGAGTCACGGGCCCGGTGGCGGGCCTGGCTGGCGCTGGCCCTGGTGACGGGACTGGCCGGGGGCGTGGTGCTGACCGCCGCGGCCGGGGCGCAGCGGACCGGGTCGGCGTTCGCCCGCATGCTGCAGGCCGGCCACGCCGCCGGGGTATCGGTCGCGGAAAACGGCACCGGCCAGGGCTACGACCAGGCCCTGGCCCGCCTGCCGGGGGTCAGCGGGGTGGCCCGGGTCCTGGGCGGCGAGGTCGGGAATATGTTCCTGATCCTGCCCGGCGGGGCCCGGATCACCCCGGTCGCCGTGCAGGTGAGCGCCGACGGGCGGTTCGGTACCTCGGTCGACCGCTTCCAGATGCTGGCCGGCCGGGCGCAGCGCCCGGGCCGCGCGGACGAGGCGGTGATCGACCCCCAGCTGGCCGCCGGCTACGGCCTGCGCCCCGGGAGCACGCTGACCCTGGTCGAAGCCCCGAACGGAGCACCGAACACCCCGGACTTCCGCCGGGCCGTCCGGGTGCCGCTGCGGGTCAGCGGGGTCGCGGTGTTCGAGAACCAGGTCGTCCCGGTTGCCCCCTCGGACCCGTTCCCGCAGCTCGCGCTGGGCCCCGCGTTCTACCGCAGCCGGGCCGGCTGTTCGCGGTCGGTGCCGACGAGGCGCTGGTGCGCCTGCGGCCCGGGGCTAGCCTGGCCGCCTTCACCCGCCGCGCGACCGCGCTGGCCCGCCGGTATCCCGCCACCCAGGGCGTGGGCGTGACCGACCTCACCGTTCAGCAGGCCAAGGTCGAGCAGGCGATCCAGCCGCAAGCCGACGCCCTGGCCCTGTTCGCCGCGCTGGCCGCGCTGGCAGCCGTGGTGGTCGCCGGCCAGCTGCTCAGCCGTCAGCTCCTGGCCGGCGCCGCGGAGTATCCCGGGCTGAGCGCGCTGGGCATGGACCGCGGGCAGCTGTTCGTCCTGGGCCTGGCCCGGGCGGGCCTGGTGACCGCGGCCGGGGCCGTTATCGCCGCGGCGGCCGCCGTGGCCGCCTCGCCGCTGATGCCCATCGGCCCGGCCCGGCTGGCCGAGCCGGACCCCGGGGTTCAGGTGAACGTGGCCGTGCTGGGCCTCGGCCTGCTGGTCGTCGCGCTCGTGCCGCTGCTCGTCGTCGCGCCGGTCGCCTGGCACACGGCCGGGACGGCCCGGGCCCGCGGCGATCCGCAGCCTGACCGCGGCGCCTCATCGCGCCTGGCCGCGGCCCTGACCTGGCTGGGCGGGGTGCCGTCGGCGGCGATCGGCATCCGGATGGCGGTAGAGCCGGGCCGGGGCCGCGGCGCGGTGCCGGTGCGCAGCGCCCTGGCCGGGACGGCGCTCGCGGTGGCCGCGGTGGTGGCCGCGGCGGTGTTCGGCGCCAGCCTGACCCAGCTCGTGGACACCCCCCGGCTCTACGGCCAGGACTGGGACCTCGGGCTCAGCGCCGGATACGGGGCCGTGCCGGTGGCCGGCTCCGGGTCGCTGCTGGCCGCGACGCCGGGCGCGGCCTACGCGGGCGCCAACTTCGGGCCGGTCACCGTGGACGGGCAGCCGGTCGCGGCGGTCGGCATCCAGCCGCTGCGCGGCCAGGTGTTCCTCACCCTGCTCGCCGGCCGGGCGCCGGCCCGCCGGGACGAGATCGTGCTGGGCAGCCGCACGCTGCGGCAGCTGGGCAAGCGCCTGGGTGACGTCGTCGCGGTGCAGGCGGCCCCCGGGGCCCGGCCCATCCCCATGCGCATCGTCGGCGACGCGATCTTCCCCGCATTCGGGGTGGGCATCCTGACCCCGACCGGCCTGGGCGACGGCGCGGCCGTGTACGCCCCGCTGCTGCCCGCCGACAACCTGGGCGGCTGCGCCCGGCCGGGTGCCTGCTACGACTTCTACCTCATCCGCTTCCGCCCCGGGACGCCGGCCGCGGCCGAGGCGGCGGTGGGCCGCCGGTTCGTGACGCTGCTGACGGCCGGGGGGTGCCCGGCCGGGACCTGCCAGGCGCTGACCGCGGCGCAGCCGGCCGCGATCAGCAACTACTCGCGGGTGCGGGCCACCCCGCTGGTGCTCGGCGCGCTGCTCGCGCTGCTCGCCGTCGCCCTGGTCGCCCAGGCCCTGCTGATCACCGCCCGGCGGCGGCGCCGGGATTTCGCCATCGTCAAGGCGCTCGGGTTCCTCCGGCGGCAGGTGGCCGCCGCCGTGGCCTGGCAGGCCAGCACGCTGGCCGCCGCGGCCCTGGCCGTCGGCCTGCCGCTCGGCGTCGCCGGCGGCCGCTGGGCCTGGGCCTGGTTCGCGTCGTCGGTCGGCGCCGCGCCGGGGGCCGCCGTCCCGGTGACCGCGGTCGCGCTCGCGATCCCGGTCACGCTGCTGCTGGCCAACCTCGTCGCGGCCGTCCCGGGCGCGGCAGCCGCCCGGACCAGACCAGCCGTCACGCTCCGCACCGAGTGAGATCCAGGCGGAACGGTGCGGCCGGCCGCGGCCCTGGCCGTCCACGCTCGCGTCCAGCAGTCGCTGCCGGGCCGCGGGCCCGCGGAGGGCACGGCTGCGTCGGTCACGGCCGGGCCTCCACCTCGATCTGCCTGACGACATCGCCCACCGCGCTGACCTCTCCGTACCGGCGGCGGATCACATCCGCGATCAGCCCGGTCCAGCCGGTCTGGTGGAAGGCGCCGAGCGCCGAGCCGTTGTCGCCGTGGAAGTACTCGCTGAAGATCAGGTTGTCGTGCCAGGCGGGATCGGTCTGCATCAGTTCGGTCCCGCCGAAGCAGGGCCTGCGGCCGTCCGGGCCGCGGGTGAAGATCGAGATCAGCCGCTGCTGCAGGTCCTGGGCGACCAGGTCCAGGGTGAGCTGCCGGCCCGACCCGGTCGGGTACTCGATCGTGAAGTCGTCTCCGAAGAACCGGTGGAAGCGCTCCAGGACGCTGATCACCAGGTAGTTGAGCGGGAACCAGAGCGGTCCGCGCCAGTTGGAGTTCCCGCCGAACATGGCCGTGGTTGACTCGGCCGGCTCGTAGTCGATGCTGGCGTGGAAGCCCTCGACATCGATCTGGTACGGGTGATCGCGATGGTAGGCGGACAGGGCCCGCAAGCCGTGCGGCGAGAGGAACTCGGACTCATCGAAGACCTTGGTCAGCAGCCGCTCCAGCCGCTCCGGGGCCACCAGGCTGAGCAGCAGCCGCTGCTCGCCCGGCTGCCCGCGCAGCAGGCCGCGCTCGCGCAGCTTGTCGGTGTCGACGAGCTCCTCACGGCCCAGGAAGTCGGCGAACTGCTTGCCGAAGGCCAGCGCGCGCTGCAGGTCGTGCTCGTCAACGACCGCGGCCCCGAGCACCGGGATGATGCCGACCATCGAGCGGACCTTGATCGGCACCTGCGCACCGGACGGGGTCACGAGCCGGTCGTAGAAGAGCCCGTCGGTCTCGTCCCATAGCCCCTGGCCGGCCAAGGCGTCGCGGATCGCGGCGAAGTGCTCGAGGAACTTGAGCACGAGATCGGTGGCCGGGCGCCGCCCGGACCGGTTCAGCGCGCTGGCGATGCTGCCCAGGGCGACCGCGTAGAACCCCATCCAGCCGGTGGCGTCGGACTGCTCCAGTGTGCCGCCCACCGGAAGGTGGGAGCGATCCAGCGGGCCGATGTTGTCTAGCCCGAGGAACCCGCCCTCGAACACGTTGTTGCCCTCGGTGTCTTCCCGGTTCACCCACCAGGTGAAGTTGACCAGCAGCTTGTCGAGGACCCGGCTGAGGAAGTCGAGGTCGCGGCCGCCGTCGACGGCGAACACCTCCAGCGCCGCCCAGGCCTGCACCGGCGGGTTCACGTCGCCGAAGTCCCACTCGTAGGCCGGCAGGGCCCCGTTCGGGTGCTGGAACCACTCGCGGCACAGCAGGATTAGCTGGTACTTGGCGAACGCCGGGTCGACGTGCGCCAGCGCCACGCAGTGGAACGCCAGGTCCCAGGCGGCGAACCAGGGGTACTCCCACTTGTCCGGCATGGACATGATGTCGAAGGCGTCGAAGCTGCGCCAGCGGCTGTTGCGCCCGCCCGCCCGGCCCGGCGGCGGCGCCGGCTGGGCCGGGTCGCCGTCCAGCCAGCGGGTCACGTCGTAGTAGTACAGCTGCTTGCTCCACAGGAGCCCGGCGAACGCCTGGCGCATGACCATCGCCTCGTCCGCCGACGCCGCCCGCGGGGTCAGCTCGGTGTAGAACTCGTCCGCCTCCGCCCGGCGAGCCGCCATCACCTGGCCGAACCGGGGCCCCAGCGCCGCGTCGGCGGCCCCCGCCGTGCCCGGGCCCAAGGCGGCGGCCGTGGTGCCCGGGGCGGCGGCCGTCGTGCCCCGGGCGGCGGCCGTAGTGCCCCGGGCGGCGGCCGTAGTGCCCCGGGCCGCGGCCGTCGTGCCCCGGGCCGCGGCCGTAGTGCCCCGGGCCGCGGCCGTGGCCGGCCCGGCGGGCCCGGCGGCTCCCGCGGGCCGGGGCCGCAACCGCAGCCGCAGCTCGGCCGAGGCGCCGCCGGCCAGGGTGAGCCGGTACCAGAAGGCGCACTTGGTGCCCGTGCCCGCGCGATTGACGGTGGCGGCGCCGCTGATCACGTGGTCGTTGATGCCGTCCTTGGGATAGGGCGTGACCGGCGGCGCGCCGAACAACCGCGCGATGTTGGTCTCGTTCTCGCAGAACAGCACCGTGGGCACGGCCCCGTCCGGCCCGGCCGCGGCGACCAGTTCCATCTCACCGCAGAACGGATGACCGATCGTGACCGCCGCGGTCCCGGGCTCGCGGGCCCCGGTCGCCGCCAGCTGCGGCCGGGGCGCGCCCTCGTCCCATGACCAGGTGTTGCGGAACCACGCGGTCGGCAGCACGTGCAGCGCCGCCTCCTGCGGGCCGGCGTTGGTCACCTGGATCGCCATCAGGATGTCGTCCGGGCCGGCCTTCGCGTAGTGCACCTCGACGATCCAGTACCGGTCGTCGTCGAACACCCCGGTGTCCAGCAGCTCGTACTCGGGCTCCATCCGGCTGCGGGACCCGTTCCGCGTGATCAGGTCCTGGTAGGGGAACGCGGCCTGCGGGTAGTGGTACCGCCACCGGTTCCAGGCGTGGCTCGGCATCGCGTCCAGGTACCACCAGTACTCCTTGACGTCCTCGCCGTGGTTGCCCTGCCCGCTGGTCAGCCCGAACGCCCGCTCCTTGAGGATCGGGTCCTGGCCGTTCCACAGCGCGAGCGCCAGGCACAGCCGCTGCTCCACGTCACAGAACCCGGCCAGCCCGTCCTCGCCCCAGCGGTAGGCGCGGGATCTCGCATGGTCATGCGGCAGGTAGTCCCAGGCCTCGCCGTCCAGGCTGTAGTCCTCCCGCACCGTGCCCCACTGCCGCTCGCTGACGTACGGCCCCCACCGGTACCAATCCCCTGCCTGGTGCAGCCCGTCCTCCAGGCGCCCGAACTCCGCCACCCGCTCGCTCTCGGCACCCACCAGCGTCCCTCCGCTCGCTCCCAGATATCCGCCAGGTGGGGCCGACCGCACGATCGCGGCGATCGACGCCGCCGGCTCCGCTTCGTTCCTAAGGCGGCCGACAAGTCGCTTCATCACCCACTCGGGGTGATCGTAGGACACCAGCGCCCGTCCGGCCGCTCACGCCCCTCGCGCCCCTCGCGTCGCGGCGGGCGGGCGCCGGCTACCGGGTGGCCTGCTCGAGGGCGGCGCGCACGGTGCCCTCTCCCGTCGGCGTGCCGGCCGGGTCGCTGAACGGCCCGTACGGGGCGCCGTACACCGGCGTGCCGGGTTCCTGGCGCCAGCTGTCCTTGAGCGGCCCGGCGTCGACCGTGCCATACCCGATGGCGTCCAGGAACGCGCTGACCCGTGCCTTCGCGCCGACGTCGTCGCCCGCGATGGGCAGGTAGCTCCGGTCAGGAGCCCCGGCCGGGCGGCTGAGCGCCAGCAGGTGCTGGTAGAAGATGTTGTTGAACGCCTTGACCACCTGGGCGCCCGCCAAGTACCGCTGCAGCAGTTCGCTGCTGGTCAGCGACCCGCTGTCGAGTTCGGCGATCTGCCCGTCCCGCTGCGGATAGCCTTCGAGCACCGCGGGACCGTCCACGCCTGACCGGCCGTATCCCGAGACTCACCCGTCTCACTCACGATCCGCGGGCCCGGCCCGCGGCGGCCTGGTCAGTTCACCGGCTGGCGCGCAGCAGGAAGTGGCGATAGCCCCACCCGTCTTCCTGCCGGAAGCCCTCATCGGCGATCGCCAGGCCCTCACGCGCGAACCATCCGGCCACCCGGTCCCGGCCAGGATAGTAGTGGTAACCGGCCGTATCTCCCTCGATGATCTCCCCTCGTACGGCCGGCAGCCCGCGCGCGGAAAGGGTCTCGAAGGCCTGGTCGATCTCTGCCTGGCTCACCTCCTCGACGGTCAGGTAGATGACCCCGTCCGGGCGCGCGGCCCGGTGCAGATTGGCCAGCACCGTTGGCCAGTCTTCAGGCGGGATGTTCTCCATCGCGTCGACCGTGATGACCGCGTCGAATTCGCCGGCGTACGACAGGTCCTGCAGCGCCGTGTGCTCGAGGGACAACGCGATGCCCCGGGCCCGGGCCTGGGCCAGCATGCCCGCCGACTGATCGACGCCCACCACCCGGTGGCCTGCGGCCGCGACCAGCGGAAAGTACTTGCCCGTCCCGCACGGCGCATCGAGCACCAGCCCGCCCGGCGCGATCAGCCGGAGCGCCCGGGCCACCCACTCCCGCTGCATGTCCGAGGGGTACTCGTGCTCGTCGTAGGCAGCCGCCTCGGCGTCGTAGACGGCGATGACCGCGGCCCGGCGGTCAGCCAGCCACTCCCGCCGGTCCATTCCGCCTCGTCAGTCGTCGAGCTGGATCTGCACGCGCGCGATGTCCTGGCAGATCTTCGCGAAGATCTCCCGGCGCAGCCGGTTATGTTCCTCATCCCCGTCGTAGACCCGGTAGGCGTCCGGGTCCTGCCAGTCGTTGGTGATCGCGAAGCTCCAGCCGCCGTCGCGCAGCCCGAGGTCTGATCCGACCGTCATGGCCAGCAGCCCGGGAAACCTGAGCGCGGCGATGCCCGCCAGCCCCTCCTGGAGCAGCGTGCCGTCCGCCTCTCGCTGGGCGGGATCGCCGGCCGGGCGCAGCCGCCCGACGACGACGTTGCGGATCACCGGCGGCCCGCTCGGGCCGGGCAGGCCTGGCCACGGCGGACAGTCATCCCCACAACGGGGAGTCTCCCACAAACGCGACCACCGGGGCGAGGCGGCACGTGCAGGCGGGTGGCCTTCCCGGCCCGCGGCTGGCATCGTGGCTCCCGGGAGGGGCGTGGGCCGATGTCTTTGATCACATTCGGGCACGGGACGGCCAGCGCCGAGCGGATCGCCGAACTGCTGGGCTCGGCGGAGGTGACGGCCCTGATCGACGTCCGGACCGTTCCCGGCAGCCGCCGCCACCCGCAGGTCGCCCGGGCCGAGCTGGAACGCTGGGTTCCCGGCCACGGCATCTCCTACCGGTGGGAGAAGCGGCTGGGCGGCTTCCGCCGGCCCGCGGCGGACTCCCCCGATGTGGCGTGGCGGGAGGACGGCTTCCGGGGGTATGCCGGCCACATGCGGGGGCCGGACTTCGCGGCCGCCATCGACGAGGTGCTCACCCAGGCCGCCGGCCAGCCGGTCGCGGTGATGTGCAGTGAGAGCGTCTGGTGGCGCTGCCACCGGCGGCTGATCGCCGACTTCGCCGAGATCGCCCGCGGGGTGCCGGTCCGCCATCTCATGCACGACGGCCGGCTGGAGGCGCACCGGCGCTCGCCGGGCGTCCGGCTGCGCGCGGATGGCCTGCTGGTCTACGACGCCGGCCAGGAACAGCTGGGCTAGGACCCGGCCCGGGGCTCCTCGGCCCGGGCCGGGCGGGCGTCCTGCCTCGTCTCGGGAATCACTCACCCGGGACGATCGGCTCGTCGTAGTCGCGTACGAGACCGGCGTCGCCGTCCCCGGCCAGCTCGGCTCGTCGTGATCGCTCACGAGACCGGCGTCGCCGTCCCCGGCCAGCGATGAGCGCAGCGGCGGGCTACGACGTGGTCATACGCCCAGGGCGCCCCGGGCGCCCGCCTGGAACAGGCGGAACGGCAGGAGCCGCTTGGCCACCAGGCCCATGCGCTCGGTGGGCTTGCCGGCCGACACTCTCCGGGGCGGGCGCGGGCTTTCGAGGACTCGCCGCACCACGGCGGCCACCTCGGCGGCGGGCGCGCCGTTGGCCTCGTCGCGTTCCATCACGCCCAGGGCCTTGGTGAACGTGGCACCGTAGACCGGATCGGGGTCCGGGGCCGCCATCCGGCGGCTCGCCGTGAAGTCGGTCTTGATGTTGCCCGGCTCGACGAGCGTCACCTGGACGCCGAACGGCGCGACCTCGTAGCCGAGGGCTTCGCCGTAGCCTTCCAGGGCGAACTTGGTCGCGCTGTAGAAGGCCTGGAACGGAATGCCGATCAGGCCGCCGATCGAGCTCACCAGCACGATGCGCCCGCCGCCGCGGGCGCGCATGGCGGGCAGGACCTGCTGCACCACCCGGACACAGCCCCAGAAGTTGGTGTCCATCTGGGCCATGGCGTCGGTTACCGGGCTGTGCTCCACGGCGCCGGCCAGGCCCCACCCGGCGGCGGCGACCAGCGCGTCGATCCGGCCGCGGGCGGCCAGCAGGCCGGCCACGCCCGCGCGGACCGACTCGTCGTCGTCGACGTCCATGACCAGCCCGGTGCACCCGGCCGGGGCCGTGCCCCGCCGGCTGGCGCCCGTGACGGCCCAGCCGGCCGCGTGCAACGCCTCGGCGCAGGCCCGGCCGATGCCCGCCGACGCGCCGGTGATCAGCACCGATCTCGCTTCATCGTCCATGCAGGTGCTCCGGCTTTCACCCGGCCGCGCGGCCGGCCCGCCCGGCCCCGTGCCAGGCCGGTCACGGAATCGTACGCTCGGGCACCCCGCCGGACCCCGGCCGGGCGCTCGCCGGGCGGCCGCCGGCCCGGCCACCGGCCGGGTCCGCGGTAACCAGCCCGGGGTGTGTGCGGAAAGTGCTGCTATCACCGCACTTTCCCCGCGCAGTTGCGAGTTACCGCCTCGACCTCGTACGGCGCGATCTTCTCGCCGCCGGGGTTGATGAGGTCGTCGACCCGGCTCGTTCGGCTCCCCGGCCCGGGTAGCCGCCGGCCTGCTGCGGCGCCTTCCCGTTCTCGTTATGTTAGTTGCTAATATATTAGTGACTAACAGTGTGAGAGGGCGGAATGCTGGCCAGACGATGGTGGATGCTGGGCGTGACATGCCTGTCGGTGGCGGCGGTGGGCGTGGACCTGACCATCTTGAACATCGCGCTGCCGGCGATCTCGGCCGCGCTGCACGCGGGCACCGGCGACCTGCAGTGGCTCAATGACGCCTACGCGCTGGTCTACGCCGGGATCATCCTGGCGGCCGGGCTGATCGGGGATCGCCTCGGCCGCAAGCGGCTGCTGCTGGCCGGGCTGGCGGTCTTCCTGGCCGCGTCGCTGTGGTGCGCCCTGTCGGTCTCGGCGGGCGAACTGATCGCCGCGCGGGCGGTGCTGGGGCTGGGCGCCGGGATCGTGTTCCCGCTGTCACTGGCGGTCGTGTCGGCCGCGTTCGGCGATGATGAGCGCCCCACGGCCATCGCCATCCTCACCGCGGTCGTCGCGCTCGCCCTGCCGCTCGGGCCGGTGCTCGGCGGCCTGCTGTTGCAGCACTTCTCCTGGCACTCGGTGTTCTGGATCAACGTGCCCGCCGCCGGCGTGACCCTGGCCGCCGGCGCCGCGGTGATGCCCGAGTCACGCAACCCTGATCCCGCGCCGCTCGACATCACCGGAGCGCTGCTGTCCACCGCCGCGATCGTCTGCCTGGTCTGGGGTTTCATCGACGGCCCCGAGCACGGCTGGAGCGCGGCGCCGGCCTGGGGGCTGCTGGCCGGGTCGGCGGTCTTGCTCGCCGCCTTCGTGCTGCGCGAGCGGGGCGCCGCGCACAGGCTCGTCGACCCGGCGCTGTTGCGGGACCGGCGGTTCTGCTGGGGCACGGCCGCCACCGTCGCCGTGTCGGTCGCGCTGTACGCGATCTTGTTCTTCTTCCCCCAGTACCTGCAGAGCGTGGCCGGCGACGACCCGGTCAGCGCCGGGCTGCGGCTGCTCCCGATGATGGCCGGGCTGCTGGTCGCCGGCGGGGTGGCCGGCCAGGTCGCGCGGGCAGCGGGCACCAAGCTCACCGTGGCCGCGGGGCTGGCCGTGCTGGCGGGGGGGCTCGTCATGCTCAGCCAGGTGCACCTGGCCACGAGCTACACCTTCGTCGCGGCCGGGCTGGCCCTGTGCGGGCTCGGCACCGGCGCGTCCATCGCCGCCGCGATGAACGCCGTCATGGCCGCCGCGGGCGGCGACGAGGCCGGGATCGGCGCCTCGGTGAACAGCGCGCTGCGCCAGGTCGGCGGGGCGATCGCCATCGCCGTGCTGGGCAGCGTGCTGTCCACCGCCTATGCCCGCGGTCTGCGACCCGCCCTCGCCGCCCTGCCCGCCCCGGAAGCCGCCACCGTGCGCGCGTCCGTCACCCAGGCCGCGCAGGTCGCCCGCCTCCTGCCATCAGGCGGATCCGCCCTGCGCGCCGCAGCGGGAACGGCGTTCCTGCACGGCCTGAGCATCGTCATGCTCCTCTGCGCCGCCGTCGCCGTCGCCGCCGTCCTCACCAGCCTGCGGTACCTGCCCGGCCGCACCGCCCCGGCCGCCCCCTCGCCGCGGCCACCCGCGACCACCGCCCCGCCCGCCGGTACGCGACGATGACAGGTATGACCGACGTCGAGCCGGACTGGCGCCAGCGTAAGAAGGCCGCCACCCGCGACCGCATCCGCGCCAGCGCGCTGCGGCTGTTTCGCGAACAGGGATACGACGCCACCACCGTTGAGCAGATCGCGGCCGCGGCGGGCGTCTCGCACATGACGTTCTTCCGCTACTTTCCCGCCAAGGAAGACGCGGCCATGTCCGACAGCTACGACCCCATGCTCGCCGCCCTGCTCGAGCAAACCCCGGCCGCCTGGCCCCTCACCCAGCGGATCCGCGCCGCGCTGCTCCAGGGCCTTCAGCAGGTCTACGACACCGACCGCGACGCGCTGCTCGCCCAGAACAAGCTCATCGTCTCCACGCCCGTGCTGCGGGAACGGCTCTGGGCCGACCAGATGGCCGCCCAGCAGCTCATCCTCCAGGCTCTGGGCCCCCGTCCCGACTTCCCGACCAGGGTCACCGTCGCGGCATGCCTCGCCGCCGCCAGCACCGCCATCCTCGCCTGGGTCGAGAACAACGGCACCCCCGAGCTACCCGACCTCATCAACCAGGCCTTCGAAACCCTGGCTAACGGCTGAACTCCAGGCCCGCGAAGTCCCCCGACGTGCGCCACTGGTCGATGTAGCGGAAATACGCCGTGGCGCCCTTGTGGTAACCGCCGCCCAGCGGGAACTGCCGGCCGTCGAACTGGCCCTCGTTGTTGTAGTAGCCCGGGGTGCATTCGGCCAGGAACGACGTCATGACCGGGTTGGCTATCAGCCGCTCCATCCAGTCATCCTCCGCCTCCCGGGTGACCTCGACCTCGTCGAAGCCGCTGTCGATCATGTGCGAGACCACGGCCGCGACCGTCTTGGCCGAGTCGGTCAGGTTGTGCGGCACGTTGGCCACGACGTTGCCGCCCTGCCACAGCTGGACGTGGAAGGCGTTCGGGAACCCGTGCACGTGGACGCCGTGCATGCTGCGCATCCCGCCCGACCAGTACTCCGACAGCCTCGCGCCGCCGCGGCCGGTCATGTCGAACCCGTACCGCCTGGTCGCCTCGGTGCCGACCTCGAAGCCGGACGCGTAGATGATGCAGTCGACGGGGTACTCGGTTCCGGCCGCCGCGAGGCCGGCCGGGGTGATCCGCTCGATCCCCCGGCCGTCGGTGTCGACCAGGTGCACCGACGGCCGGTTGTAGGCGCTGAGGTACTCGTCGTGGAAGCAGGGCCGCTTGCAGAGCTGGCGGTACCAGGCCTTGAGCCGCTCCGCGGTCGGCGGGTCCCGCACGATCGTGTCCACCCGGGCGCGGATCTCGCTCATCTTTTCGAAGTCCGCGATCTCGAAGTCCTCCAGTAGCTCCCGCAGGCCGGACGGGCCGCGGCGCGGCGCGGTGATGCGGCCGCGGATCCGCTTGGCCAGGTCGGTCCATCCGTCGTTGACCAGGTCCTCGCCGGGGAACTCGGCGGCCGCCATGTTGGCGACGAAGTTCTCCAGCCAGCGGTCCTGCCAGCCGGGCGTGGCCACCCCGGCGAACCACTCCGGGTCGATCGGCCGGTTGTCCCGCACGTCCACCGACGACGGCGTCCGCTGGAAGACGAACAGCTCCCCGCACGCCGCCGCCAGGTGCGGGACGCACTGGACAGCGGTGGCGCCGGTCCCGATGATGGCGACGCGCTTGCCGGCCAGGCGGTCCATCGGCGCGCCGTCGGGGTCACCGCCGGTGTAGGCGTAGTCCCAGCGGCTGGTGTGGAAGGCGTGGCCGGCGAAGGTCTCGATGCCCGGGATCCCCGGCAGCTTCGCGACGTGCAGCGGCCCGGTCCCGATGCCCACGAACCGGGCGGTGAACTCGTCTCCCCGGTTCGTCCGCACGATCCACCAGCGGCCGGAGGCGTCCCACTCCAGGTCGGTAACCTCGGTGTGGAAGAGGGCGTTGTCGTAGAGGCCGTACTGCCGGGCGATCCGGTCGCAGTGCGCGCGGATCTCCGGGGCGTGCGCGTACCGCTCCGACGGCACGTGCCCGGTCTCCTCGAGCAGCGGCATATAGATCATCGCTGAGGTGTCGCACTGCGCGCCGGGGTAGCGGTTCCAGTACCAGGTGCCGCCGAAGCCGCCGGCCTTCTCCACGATCCGCACGTCATCGAGGCCCGCCTCCTTGAGCCGGGCGCCGGTCGCCAGCCCGGCGAAGCCGCCGCCGATGAAGGCGGCCGTCACGTGGTCGCGCCGGGGATCGCGCTCGGCCCGCGGGGTGTAGGGGTCAGCCAGCAGGTGACTGAACTGGCCCGTGAACTCCAGGTACTGATCGTTGCCGTCCGGCCGGAGCCGCTTGTCCCGCTCCTGCGCGTAGCGGCGGCGCAGGGCAAGGCGTTCGGCCTCGATCGTGGGAGCTCCTCCGTGCCCGGCAGGCGAGCCGCCAGCCGGGCTGCCGCCCGGGGCAGGCAGGCAGGTTTCCTGCCAAAGCGGTCGTGCCTGGGACTATGGCAAGTCACTCATGGCTTCGCGCGGATGGTCAATAGTGACCGCCGCGGCCGCCGCCGATCGGGGCGGTGGTGGCTAGTCTGCGGGTGTGCCGTTCCCTGATGAGCCGTTCAGCCAGCGGGTCGAGGTGGTGCCCTACTGCGCGGCCTGAACCGGTGAGGGCGCGCTGCTGGCCGCGCGCTTGCACGGGCTGCTGCCCGGCGCGGTCAGCGTCCAGCACATCGGATCGACCTCGGTCCCCGGGCTGGCGGCCAAGGACTGCATCGACCTGATGGTGCAGGTGCACGACCTCGGTAGCTGCGGGAACAGCCCAGCGCCTGGGTCGCGCGTTGAACGGGCCGAGTCGGTCACGCTGCGCAGCCGCGGCGAGGTGGCCGCGCTGCTCGGTGGGCTGGACCTGGTCGAGCCGGACGCCGCCGGACCTTCGCGGCGCATGCATCGCCAGATCCCATCCGGGACGCGCCCGCCAGGTACATGGGCACCGC
This sequence comes from uncultured Actinomycetota bacterium, assembly GCA_963749145.1. Classification (GTDB taxonomy): domain Bacteria; phylum Actinomycetota; class Actinomycetes; order Streptosporangiales; family Streptosporangiaceae; genus JASHPR01. Next base: position 459,296 of record CAVVLN010000004.1, read on the forward strand.
CATCGGCGGCATCCCGCCAGCGCTCTCCCGGGATGTTCAATCGGGCCGAGATACCCTCCGCCGGGCCACCGCGGCGACCGCCGAGGCGGAACGGCGCTTCCTCGGATCGCTGTCCGGCGATGAGACCGCCACGCTCAGGAAGGCCCTGCAACTGGTCGCGTTTCCGGAATCCGACCCCGGCATCGGCCCGGGCTCCCCGTCCGGCCTTGGCATCGGCCCGGGCTCCCCGTCCGGCCTTGGCATAGACCCGCGCTCCCGGTCCGGCCCGGGCTCCCGTCCGGCCCGCATGTGCGTTGATCGCCAGCGCGTCGTGAGCGCGATCCGGTACCAGGTCCCGATCCCGCGCTGGTGCTGGCCCCGTCCCTCGTCCCGTTGACCCGATCACTTGTCGCGGGCCGCGGGCGCCTCCGTCCCTCGTCCCCGTGACCTGCTCCCCGTCCGGCGCGCCGCGCCGAGATGTTGTTCGAAAATAGCTAGCATTTCTCATCATGTCATGCTATTCTAATCGAACAAGCTAACGATCAACGCCAGCGGGAGGAGGGCACCGTGACCACCACCCATCAACCGCCCTCTTCCGGCCCGGCCGCGTCCGGTGACCGCGAGCCGCCCGGCCCGGCCGCGCTCAGCGCCGGAGAGCTGGCCGCCCTGGGCGCGCGCCCCGGCACCTTGACCGCGGCCGAGGTGACGGCGCTGCACTGGCTGACCGGGGGGACGCCCGGCCCGCATGCGGACCTGGCCGAGCCGGCCGGCTGCGGCGACCCCGGCGACGACGCCGTCGCGGAGGTGCTGGACGCCGGGTTCACCCACCGCTACCCCGCCCCCGGCGCCACCGGGTTCGCCGCGGGCGGGCCGGCGGATCAGATGCTGCCCGGCACGAACCTGGCCTGGCAGGCCGCGATGACCCGGCGGGCCGGGCTGGGCTCGCTCTCGGATGACGAGCTGATCGGGTTCCTGGGCGCCGCGCGGCGGCTGGCCTCGTGGGCGGCCGCGCTGGAGCACGACGCGACCGCCGAGCTCGACGCCCGCCGCGCCGGCCCCGACGGCCGCGAGGGGGAGCATGTGGCCGCCGAGCTGGCCGCCGCGCTCACCCTGACCGGCCGCGCCGCCCAATCCCAGCTGGACCTGTCCCGCCAGCTGGAGCGCCTGCCGCAAACCCGGGCGCTGCTGGCCGCCGGGATCATCGACCGCCCCCGCGCACTGGTCATCACCGCAGAACTCGCGCTGCTGGACGACGAGACGGCGGCCGCGGCGGAGAACTTGATCGCGCCGCAGGCCGGGCCGATGACGACCGGGCGGCTGCGCGCCGCCTGCCAGCGCGCCGTCATCGCCTGCGACCCCCAAGCCGCGATCCGCCGCCGCGAGCAAGCCGGGAAAGACGCCCGGGTCGAGTGCTGGGCCGAGGTTTCGGGGACCGGGGCGATCGCCGGGCGGGACCTGGACCGGGCCCGGGTCATCGCCGCCGACAAGGCCCTGGACGCCGCCGCCCGCTGGCTCGCCGCCCGAGGCCTGCCCGGCACCCTGGAACAACTGCGCTCCGAGGCGTTCCTGACCCGCCTCACCGGCCAGGCCCTCGACACCCTCCTCCCCCCCGACCCGGCCGCAGCCAATGCCGGCCCGGCCGGGCCCAGCGGCCCGGCTGCCCCGGGCGTGTGGCCCCCCGCCTTCGGCGGCCACGGCAGCACCGCCACCGCCACCTCGGGCCCGGCCGCGCCCGGCAGCACCCCGCCCGGCCCCGGGAGCACCACCTCTGGCACCTGGCCCCCGGCCACCGGCGCGCCCGGCCCCGGCCCCGTCACCGGCGCCGGGTCTGTGCCCGGGGTCAGCGGGGTCAACGTGATCGTCCCCTGGCTGAGCTGGCTCGAGCTATCCGATTCGCCCGGCGAGATCACCGGCACCGGCGCCGCCGGACCGGCCGACGCCCCGACCTGCCGCACCATCGCCGACACCCTGGCCACCAACCCGGCCACCCGCTGGTCGGTCACCCTCACCGACCCATCCGGGCGCCCCCTCGCCCACGGCCGCGCCCGCGCCGGGCCCGGACCGCCCGGCCCCGGCCGCCGCGCCTGGCTCACCGCGATCACGCTCACCCCGATCGCCGCCGGCACCTGCGCCCACCCAAACGAGTCCGCCGGGTACCGGCCCTCGAACCGGCTGCGGAACCTGGTCAAAACCCGCTCCCGACGATGCGGGTTCCCCGGCTGCCGCCGCCCGGCCTGGCGCTGCGACGACGACCACACGATTCCGCACGACCAGGGCGGCCGGACCTGCGAGTGTAATTTGTCCCCTTTGTGCCGTCAACATCACCAGACGAAACAGGCATCCGGGTGGCGGCTCGACCAGCCCCAGCCCGGCGTCCTGGTCTGGACCACCCCCAGCGGACGCCGCTACACCGTCAGCCCGGAGCCGTATCCCGTGTGACGGGAACCCGCGACGCCGGTCACATCCAGTCGGCGTGCCGGGGCCAGGCGAGCAGGGTGTCGACGATCTCGGGCGGGCCCTCTTCGGGCTGCGCGGCGGTCATCCCGTAACGACCCCGGTAGAACAGCAGCGGCGCTCCGGCGACGCTCTCGCCCGCGACCTGGGGAGATCCGGAACCCATGGCCCTGGGCCGTGCGACGGCGGTGATGGCCACTGTCACCAGGATAACCAGGACAATCACCAGGGGGCAGACGATGCGGGCGTGCAGCACGAGCACGGCTCCGGCCAGAGCGCCCAGCAGCATCGCGATCACCGAGATCAGCCGACGGGCGGCCTTGGCGCCGGTCGCGCCGGTCGACGTACACGACGCGAGCCGGGAGGGACCCCGCCGTGCTGACCCACGCGCGCCAGCTGCTGCAGGGCACGCCGGACGGCGTGGTCAGGTACGTCTACGGGGACCTGCGCGACCCACAGCACATCCTGCACCAGGCGGCCGCGACGCTGGATTCCTCCCGGCCGACTGGTGTCACGCTGTTCGGCATCCTGCGACTTTTTCGCCGACGCCGACGACCCGCGCGGCCTGATCGGCCAGCTCGTCGCGCCGCTGGCGCCGGGTAGCTGCCTCGCGCTCACGCACCTGGCCAGCGATCTGCACTCCGATGAGCTGGCCGACACGTTCAACCGGCTGAACTCGGCTATGGCCGAGTCGGTCACGCTGCGCAGCCGCGGCGAGGTGGCCGCGCTGCTCGGCGGGCTGGACCTGGTCGAGCCGGGGGTAGTGCAGGCGGCGCAGTGGCGGCCCGACCCAGGGCCGGCCGGGCCCGAGTCGCAGATGTGGTGCGGAGTGGGGCGCAAGGCCAGCTGAGCCGGACGCCGCCGGGGCCGCGCCAGAAGGCATCGCCAGATCCCGCCCGTTCTCGACATATGTAGCCTACACATGTAGGCTGTGGTCGTGAAGCTAACCGGTCCGCTGGAGCGCGTGCTGAGGGTTCTGCTCGCTGACCCCTCTGCGCCGCATTACGGCTATGACCTCATGAAGGCCGCGAAGCTGCCCAGCGGCACCTTGTACCCGATGCTGGCCCGCCTGCAGCAGGAGGGTCTGGTGGACTCCGAGTGGGAGCCGCAGCGGCCGGACGCGGGCGGCCGGCCGCCACGCCGGTATTACCGGCTGACCGCCGAGGGCGCCCGCGTGGCCCGCTTTGAGCTCGCCCAGGCCCGGGTTCCCGCGCGGCGCGTACCGCACGGCCCGGCACGGCCAGCGCCCGGAGGCACGCGGTGAGCCGGGCGCCGCGCGTGCAGCGGATCTGTGAGCGGTTCATCCGTGCCGCCTGCCGCCGGCTCCCCGAGGACGTGCGGGCGGAGCGCGGCCGGGAATGGGCGGCTGAGCTGCCGGCCATCCTGGACGACCAGAGCGTCCGCCCGGGGCTCCGGCGCGCCGTGCGGGCGCTCACCTATTCGGCCGGCATCGCCAGGACCACCCGGCGCCTGAGCCGGGCAGGCGGGCGCGCCCGCCCCGCGCCGGCCTCGCAATGGCGGAACGGCGCCATTGCGGTCCGGCCTCCCAACGTCGCCGTACGCGCGACCGTCGGCCTCGTTATCTGGCTCCTGCTGATCTTCCTCGTGATCTCGCTCGGGCGCGCATTCCCCCACCTGCCCGACTGGCTGCTCACGGCCGGCTTGGGCCTGGCTGTTGGCTTCGATGCTCTGTGCCTCGCCGACATCGCACGGGCCAGGCGGGTGCGCTACCTGCCCAAGTGGGCGTGGGCACTCATCTGCCTCGCCCAGACACCGCTCGGCGGCATCATGTACCTGAGTATCGGCCACCTCGGCCGGGCCCGGCCAGTCCCGCCCGGATCGGCGCAGCGACCCTGACATGCAGGGATTCATCAGGCGGGGAGCGTTCCACGCCCTTCTCCGCGGCGCGCAGTCATGATCGAGCTGAATCGGCTTACTAAACGGTTCGGGCCGGTTACCGCGGTGGACGACCTGAGCGTCACGGTCAGCCCCGGGCGGGTGACCGGTTTCCTCGGCCCGAATGGCGCCGGCAAGACCACCACGATGCGGATCATCTTGGGGCTCGACGCCCCGACCTCGGGCACCGCCCTCGTGGGCGGTCGCCGCTATCAGCAGATCATCCGCCCGCTGCGTCAGGTCGGCTCGCTGCTGGACGCGACAGCCGTGCACGGCGGGCGCACCGCCTACGACCACCTGCTGTCGGTCGCCCTCAGCAACGGGATCCGCCGCAGCCGCGTGACCCAGGTGCTGGAGCTGACCGGGCTGGGTCCTGCCGCGGGCAAGCGCGTCAGGGGTTACTCGCTCGGCATGAAACAGCGGCTGGGCATCGCCACGGCCCTGCTCGGCGACCCGCCGGTGCTGATGTTCGACGAGCCGGTGAACGGCCTCGACCCTGACGGAGTCCGCTGGATCCGCGAGTTCCTGCGCCAGCTGGCCGCCAACGGCCATACCGTCCTTGTCTCCAGCCACCTGATGAGCGAGATGGCGCTGACCGCCGATCATCTGATCGTCATCGGGCGCGGCAGGCTTCTCGCCGACACGCCGACCGGCCGCCTCACCAAGTCCAGCGCGCGCGCCGACGTGCTCGTCAGGTCCCCGCGTGCCCGCGAGCTCGCCGCCCTGCTTGCTGCCCGCGGTGCGGCAGTCACCGTTGAGGATGACGGCGCCCTCGCGGTGACCGGCCTGGACGCCCCGGCCATCGCCGACCTGGCCGCGGCGCATGGCGTCGCCGTGCACGAGCTGACGCCGCGGCAGCCGTCCCTGGAGCAGGCCTACCTGGACCTCACCGCCACCAGCACCGAGTACCGCGCCGCAACCCGGCAGGCAAACCCGAGGCAGGCCGATGACCACCGTACAGATCCGCGCTGACGTCCAGACCGTGCCCTCGCTGGCGGCCCGCGGGCGCGACGTGCTCGCCTTCGAGTGGACCAAGCTGCGCTCGGTCCGCTCGAACTACGTGACCCTGCTCATCGCGGCCGTCGCGACGATCGGTTCCACCCTGGTTGTCGCGCACGGCCTGGCCTCGACGCCTGCTCTCCCGTCCGGCGGCCCGGTCACAGCGCTCACCGCGAGCTTCCTGGGCTACGCCGAATACGCCGTGCTCCCCGTCAGCGTGCTGGCCGTGCTGCAGTTCACCTCTGAATACACGACCGGGCTGATCCGCACCACCTTCGCGGCCGTGCCGCGCCGCTGGGCCGTGCTCACCGGAAAGGCGGCGGTCTGCGCCGCAGCCGCCCTGATCGTCGGCGAGGTGCTGGCGTTCGCGTGCTTCTTCCTGACCCAGGCGATCTTGTCCGGGCCGCACCGCGGCGTATCCCTGGCCAGCCCCGGCGTGCCCGGGGCCGTGCTGGCCGCCGGCTTTGTCCTGTGCGCCTGCGCCCTGACCGCCCTTGGCCTCGGCGCCATCATCCGGCACACCGCAGGCGCGATCGCAGCGACCATCGCGGCGATCTACCTCGTGGCCGCCCTGTGCCTAGCCCTCCCGTCACCGTGGAAGGATGACATCGGCAGGTTCACCATGCCGTTCGCCGCCTCCCAGGTGGTGGCCCGGCACCCGCAGGCGGGCCTGTTCTCGCCGGCGGCGTCCATGCTGGTGCTCATCGCCTGGCCAGCCGCCGCGATCCTCGCCGCTGGCCTGGTGATCACCCGCCGCGACGCCTGACCGCGGCCGCCGCCACCGAGGTCGTCCCGGAACCATTCAGCCCGCGACGCCCTGACCCGCCGGGCGAGCGAGGCGGTGACGGAGGTCCCGCGGGCACCGGGCCGAACTGCCCTGTCACCGCCCGGCCGGCCGCGGGACAGTGAACATGACCAGTGGCCATGACCAGGCACCGCGTCGTAACCAGCGGACCGGCGCATGATCACCGTCGTTGCGGCAGCCGAGGGAGGCAGCTCATGACATACACCGAGGACGTGGAGCGCTACGCCGATGTCATCCTGGCCATGATCAAGGAGGATCAGGACAGCGGGCAGGTTCCCCGGGACGTTTCCACCTGGGACGAACTCGATGACAGCGTGGACGTTGACGATTACTTCCGGCAGGCCCACCTGCCATCGGGCAGCACCGGAGCGGAGGGCCTGCGCAGCGCCGTCACCGGCGAGGTCATCCGGCGCCTGGCCGGGCCCCAGGGCGGCCCATGGGGCGTCGCCTGGACGCACCCGGACGGGCACTCCGCGGAGATCGGCCGGACGCTCGGGTACGCCACGCGAGGCGAAGCCGAGGCGGTCGGCCAACACTACCTGACCGACCACGGCGGGGCCTTCCAGGTGCACGGCGGCTGACGGCCGCTGGCCCGCGTTGACCGGCGGGAACTCCCCCGCGTTGACCGGTGGCCGCTCGTCCGGTTATCCTAGACCGAACGTTCGGTCGGTAAGTCGTGAGGTGCGCATGGGCGAAGTGGAACCCGGGTTGGCAGCACGATTCGAGCAGCTCGTCGAAGCGGACGAGCGGATCGAGCCGCGGGACTGGATGCCGGAGGCGTACCGCGCGACGCTGATCCGTCAGATCGCGCAGCACGCGCACTCAGAGATCATCGGCATGCAGCCGGAGGGCAACTGGATCACCCGCGCGCCCAGCCTGCGCCGGAAGGCGATCCTGATCGCCAAGGTGCAGGACGAGGCCGGCCATGGGCTCTACCTCTACAGCGCCTGCGAGACGCTCGGCGTGGACCGCGCGGACCTGCTCGACCTGCTGCACTCCGGTCGGCAGAAGTACTCGAGCATCTTCAACTACCCGACCCTCACCTGGGCCGACGTCGGTGCGATCGGCTGGCTGGTGGACGGGGCCGCGATCACCAACCAGGTGCCCCTGTGCCGCTGCTCGTACGGGCCCTATGCCCGGGCGATGGTGCGGATCTGCAAGGAGGAGTCCTTCCACCAGCGGCAGGGTTACGAGATCCTCAACACGCTCGCCCACGGCACGCCGGCCCAGCGGGCGATGGCCCAGGACGCGGTCGACCGCTGGTGGTGGCCGTCGCTGATGATGTTCGGGCCGCCCGACGACGCCTCGCCCCACTCGGCCCAGTCCATGGCCTGGCGGATCAAGCGGCACTCCAACGACGATCTGCGGCAGAAGTTCGTGGACATGACGGTCCCGCAGGCGACCGCGGCGGGCCTGACCCTGCCCGACCCCGAGCTGCGGTGGAACGAGCAGCGCGGGCACTATGACATCGGCCCGATCGACTGGGCGGAGTTCCGGCGGGTGGTCAAGGGCAACGGGCCATGCAACCAGCAGCGGCTGGAACGCCGCGTCCGCGCCCACGCCGAGGGCCAGTGGGTCCGCGAGGCAGCGACCGCCTATGCGGCCAAGCACCGTGACCGGGACGGCCTGCGCCAGGCCAGCCGGGCGGAGGTGGCCGCATGAGCCGGGACTGGCCGTTGTGGGAGGTCTTCATCAGGAGCCGGCGCGGCCTGTCGCACATCCATGCCGGGAGCCTGCACGCGGCGGACGCGCCGATGGCGCTGCGCAACGCGCGTGACCTGTACACCCGGCGGCAGGAGGGCGTATCGATCTGGGTCGTGCCGTCCGCGGCGATCACAGCGAGCTCGCCCGACGAGAAAGACCCCTTCTTCGCGCCCGCCGCGGACAAGGCCTACCGTCATCCGACCTTCTACGACATCCCGAGCGAGGTGCAGAACCTGTGATCACGCAGCCAGCGGTCGGCGGCTATGCGCTGCAACTGGGCGATGACGCGCTGATCATGGCCCAGCGGCTCGGCGAATGGGTCTCGTATGCCCCCGAGCTGGAGGAGGATGTCGCGCTGGGCAACATCGCCCTCGACCTGCTGGGGCAGGCGCGTGCGCTGCTCACCTACGCCGGCGAGGCAGAGGGCCGCGGCCGCACCGAAGACGACCTGGCCTACCTCCGCGGCGAGCGGGAATTCACCAACCTGCAGATCGCCGAGCTGCCCCGCGGCGACTTCGCCGCGGAAATCGCCCGCCAGCTGGTCTTCTCGGCTTACCAGTTCGAGCTGTACCAGCGGCTGCAGGAGTCGCGGGACGCGATGCTCGCCGCGGTGGCGGCCAAGGCGGTCAAGGAAGTCGCCTACCACCGCGACCATGCGACGCTGTGGGCGCTGCGGCTCGGGGACGGGACCGAGGAGTCACACCGCCGGATGCAAGCGGGGCTGAACCGGGTCTGGCCGTACGTCGACGAGATGTTCCGCGCGGAGCCGCTCGCGGAGGCACTGGCCGGCGACGGCCTGGCGGTCGATGCCGCGCAGCTGCGCCCGGCCTGGACGGAGTACGTCGCGGCGGTGCTCCGCGAGGCGACGCTGGCCTGGCCCGAGACCCCGGTCGTGCCCGGCGGCGGGCGCCACGGCCTGCACACCGAGCACATGGGTCACCTGCTGGCGGAAATGCAGTACCTGGCCCGGTGCCACCCGGGGGCCCGGTGGTGACCATGAAGAGCGGGCTCGCGGCCCTACGTGAGGCAGTCGGCCAGGTTCCCGACCCGGAGATTCCGGTGCTGACCATTGCCGACCTGGGCATTCTGCGCGACGTGCGGCTCAGCGCCGACGGCGGCGTCCAAGTGACGATCACGCCCACGTACTCCGGCTGCCCGGCGATGGACACGATCGCCGAGGACGTCGTCAAGACCTGCGCGCGCCACGGCTGGCCCGACGTCACCGTGCGCCGGGAGCTCTCACCCGCCTGGACGACCGACTGGATGACCGACGAGGGCCAGCGCAAGCTGCGGGAGTTCGGCATCGCGCCGCCGGGCCGGCGCGGCGAGGCCGCCGGCCCGGTTCCGGTCCAGCTGTCCGTGCGCTGTCCCCGGTGCGGCTCGCCGGACACCCGGGAACTCAGCCGGTTTGGCTCCACCGCGTGCAAGGCACTGTATGCCTGCACCTCCTGCCTGGAGCCCTTCGACTACTTCAAGGCCTTCTGATGACCACGCCGACCATGTCCAGGCCACGTCATGCGGTGTTCCACCGGCTGCGCGTGGCCGAGGTTGACCGGCTCACCGCGGATAGCGTCGCCATCACCTTCGACGTGCCGGACGACCTGCGCGACGCCTACCGCTTCACCCAGGGCCAGCATGTGGCGATCCGCTGCGACCTCGGCGGCCGCGGGGTGCGCCGCAACTACTCGATCTGCTCGCCCGTGTCCTCCGGCCAGCTGCGGATCGGCGTCAAGCAGCTCCCCCGGGGCGCGTTCTCCGGCTATGCCTGCGAGCGGCTGCGCCCCGGCGACGTGCTCGAGGTCATGACGCCGGCGGGCCGGTTCTTCACCCCGCTCGACCCCGCGAACGCCCGGCACTACGTGGCGATCGCGGCGGGCAGCGGCATCACGCCGGTCATGTCACTGCTCGCGAGCACCTTGGAGGCCGAGCCGCGCAGCCAGGTCACGCTGCTGTACGGGAACCGGACGACCAGCTCCGTCATGTTCGGTGAGGAACTGTCCGACCTCAAGGACCGTTACCCGGACCGGTTCTGGATGCTCAACTTCCTGTCCGCCGAGCCGCAGGAAGCCGGCCTGCTGTCCGGCCGGATCAGCCAGGCCAAGCTGGCCCGGCTGTTCGACACGGTCCTGCCGCCGGGTGACGTGGACGAGTGGTTTCTCTGCGGGCCGTTCGAGATGGTGCAGGAGATACGGGCGGCCCTGGCCGGCTCGGGCGTGGACGGCGGGCACATCCACACCGAGCTGTTTCACGTGGGAGCGCTGCCGCCGCCGCCGGCCGCGGCGGCGCAGCAGCCGGCCGCGCCCGCCGCGGGCCGCAGCACCGTCACGGTCACGCTGGACGGCCGGGCGACGACGTTCGGGCTCGCGCACCACGCCGAGCCGATCCTCGATGCCGTGCTCGGTGTCCGGCCGGACGCGCCCTATGCCTGCAAGGGCGGGGTCTGCGGCACCTGCCGGGCGATGCTCATCGAGGGCACGGTCGAGATGGAGCGGACCTACGCCCTGGAACAGGAGGACATCAGCCGCGGTTACGTGCTGACCTGCCAGAGCCACCCGACCAGCGACACGGTGGTGCTCGACTACGACGGGTGAGGCTGGCCGGCCGGCGGGTCCGTCCCGCCCGGGCCCGGCCCCACGGTCCTGCTGTGCCCGCGCATTTCGGCCAGCACGTCCCCGTTAGCGCGGCGGACGCTGACGTCGTAGATGCCGTTACGCTCCATCCGCACCCGCTCCGAGGCCGTCGCCGTGAGATCGTCGCCCGCCCGGGCCGGGCTCAGGAAGGCGATCTCGCAGGCCCGGGCCACGGTGGCCGGGCCGTGGCTGTTGCACGCGTAGGCGAACGCAGTGTCGGCGAGGAGGAAGACATAGCCGCCGTGGGCGATGCCGTGGCCGTTCACCATGTCCGCCGTCACCCGCATCCGGGCCGTGGCCTGCCCGGGCGCGATCTCGCCGATGCTGATCCGCAGCGCCTTGACGACCTGGTCGTCGGCGTACATGCGGGCGGCGCTCCGCCGCGCCCGGTCCATCGCATCGCGGGCGCGGTCATCCATGATCAGATGGCGGCCAGGTGCCCGCCCAGCGCGTCCGGGGCCGTGCGGTAGCCGTTGCCGGAGGCCGCCGGCTCGCCCCGGAGGAAGCTGGCCACGACCGGCCCGACCTCCGGCGCGCTGTCGAGCAGGGCCAGGTGCCCGCCGCCGCGTACGATGTGCAGCCGGGCGCCGGGCACCATCGCGGCGATGATCCGGTGGTTGAACAGCGGGGTGATCGGGTCGTCGTCGCCGCCGACGACCAGCGTCGGATGCCTGATCGTCCACAGCCACGGCAGGCTCGTCCAGCCGAAGAGCGGAGCCATCCGGTACATGACGGCCACCGTGTTCGTCGGGCGCCTGATGTGCATCGAGCGGACAAGCTCCGGCTCTTGGCGCATCCGCCCGCCGAACATGGCGCCGGCCACCCGTTCCAGCCGCTGCGGATGGTAGCTGCCCGGATGGATGAAGTGCCAGAACGCCGACATGCTGCCCGGCTTGGCGAAGCCGCCGAAGGACGTCGACACCAGCACGAGGCGCCGCAGCCGCTCTGGGTGCGAGATCGCGGTCTGCTGCGCGAGCGCGCCGCCGAACGACGCGCCAAGGATGTGGGCGGAGTCGATGCCCAGTTCGTCGAGCACCGCGGTGCCGAAGCGCGCCAGCGCCGGCATGGTCAGCGGGAACGCGGGCATCTGCGAGCGGCCGATGCCCGGCGGGTCGAACGCGATCGTGCGGAACCCGCTCAGGTACGGGAGCACCCGGTCCCACAAGCCCACTTCGCCCCAGATGCCCGAGTACAGCAGCAGCGGCTCGCCTTCACCGCGGATCTGGGCGTGGATCCGCAGCCCGTTGATGCGTAGCTGCTCATCCCTGACCGGCGGGACGGGCGTGGCTGTCGTCAGGTTCATGGGACCCTCCCGTATGCGCGACACGGACATCGTGGGGCGCACGCCCGGCGCCGCGCTGGCGCTCAGCCAGTCCGGCGACACCGCATCGTAAGGCACCGAACGTTCGGTCTTAATTATGCTTGACGTAGTACGCATACGCAAGACTGACCCGACGATTACCGCTGGTCGACATCGTTTGTCCCCCGGCTGGCCCCGGTTGACCCCTGGTTGACCTGGTTGACCCCCTGATTGACCACCGACCGAACGTTCGGTAAGATTTGTCATAACTCAATGAGGATGCGCGCAGCCGGAACAGCGCCGGCCAGCGGCTGGTCGTGTGCTCGGAGGTGAGCACCGATGTACACCTTTAATGACGTCCTTAACCGGGCCCTCCGCACCGCCCCCGCATCGTGCGCTGTCGTATGCGGTGAGGATCGCCGGACCTACACCGAACTCGGCTCGCGCTGCCGGCGGCTGGCCGGCGCGATGCGCGGGCTCGGGATGGGGCCCGGCGACCGCATCGGGGTCGTCGGGCTCAATTCTGATCGCTACCTCGAGCTTTACCTCGGGCTCCCGGCCGCGGGGTTCGTCCTGGTCCCGGTCAACTCCCGGCTGGCGGCCGCGGAAATGGCGGCCATACTCGACGACGCCGGGGTGGGCGTGGTCTTCGCCGACGCTGACTACCCGGGCGTCGCGGCCGTCGGGCGGGTGCTGACGATGCCCGGCGACTACGAGGACCTGGTCGCGTCGGCGGACGAGGTCGCGCTCGGGGACGACGTGGCCGAGACCGACCTGGCCGCCCTGTTCTACACCTCCGGCACCACCGGCGCGGCCAAGGGCGCGATGCACACCCATCGCAGCCTGGTCTCGAGCGGGCTGCACTTCATGGCCACCTGGCCCTTTGACCAGCAGACGAAGTGGCTGGTGGCATCGCCGATGTTCCACACCGGCGGGATCATCGGGACGCTGGCCACGGTCTGGGGCGGCGGGACCCACGTCATCATGCCGAGGTTCGAGCCCGGCCTGGCGGTCGACCTCATCGAGCGCGAGGCGGTCACGCACACGCTGCTCGTGCCCACCATGCTGGCCGCGGCCGCCCAGGCCCAGCTGGACCTCCCGCGGGACGTCAGCTCGCTGCGGTACCTGAGCCATGGCGCCTCGCCCATCACGGCCGAGACCCTGAGGCGGACCCGCCAGGCCTTCCCCGGCGCCGAGCTGCTGCACGTGTACGGCACCACCGAAGCGACCCCGATCACGACGCTGCTGCCGCACGAGGAGCGGATACTCGACACGCCGCGGATACGCTCGTGCGGCCAGCCGGCCGTGGGCGTTGACGTGCGGGTCGTCGACTCGTCCCTGGCCGAGGTGCCGGCCGGCACCGTGGGCGAGATCGTGGTGAGCAGCCCCAGCGTGATGACCGGCTACTGGCAGAAGCCGGGGCCGACCGCCGAGGTCATGCGCGACGGCTGGTACCTGACCGGCGATCTCGGGTACCGGGACGAGGAGTCCTACATCTACCTGGTCGACCGGTCCAAGGACATGATCGTCAGCGGCGGGGAGAACGTCTACTCGACCGAGGTGGAAGACGCCCTGTGCGCCCATCCGTCGGTCGCGGAGGCCGCCGTCTTCGCCGTGCCCCACCCGCGCTGGGGCGAGTCGGTCTACGCCGTCGTGGTTGCCCGGGCGGACGTGGAGCCAGACGAGCTGGCCGCGCACTGCCGCACGCTGATCGCCGGGTTCAAGGTGCCCAGGACCATCGAGCTGCGCACCGACCCGCTGCCCAAGTCGGCGGCCGGCAAGGTACTGAAGCGTGACCTGCGCGACCCGCACTGGGCTGGCTATCAAACGAAGGTCGCAGGAGGCTGATCCGGATGCAGAGCACGATAATGGACTTCCCGCTCACGATCCGCCACATCTTCGAGCACGGCCGGGCCCTGTACGCCGACAGCGAGGTCGTCACCAGCGAGGCCGACGGCGTGCGCCGCATCGAGTTCGGGGCCCTGGCCGACCGCGCGGAACAGCTGGCGGCCGGCCTGCGCCGCCTGGGCGTCGGGCCCGGCGACCGGGTGGCCACCTTCGGCTGGAATAACCAGGAGCACCAGGAGGCGTACTTCGCCATCCCCGGCATGGGCGCGGTGATGCACACCCTCAACATCCGGCTGTCCGCGGACCAGCTCCGCTACATCATCGGCCACGCCGAGGACTCCGTGATCATCGTCGACGCCAGCCTGGCCGACGTCCTCGGCCCGGTCCTGACCGAAGCAAAAGACGAGGTCAAGTCGGTCAGGCAGCTCATCGTCTACGGTGACGGCGACCGGTCCGCGCTACCCGAGCACCTCGACTACGAGGAACTACTCGCCGCCGAGAAACCCGGCTACCCCTGGCCGGATCTCGACGAGCACCAGGCCGCCGCGATGTGCTACACCAGCGGGACCACCGGCCTGCCGAAGGGCGTCGTGTACAGCCACCGCTCGACCTTCCTGCACACGCTGGGGGTGAGTTCCGGCGAGGCCCTCGGGCTCAACCAGTACGACCGGGTGCTGCCGGTGGTGCCCATGTTCCACGCCAACGCCTGGGGGATACCGTACGCCGCCTGGCTGGTCGGCGCCGACCTGCTGCTGCCGAACCGGTTCGCGCAGGCTGCCCCGCTGGCCCGGTTCATCGCGGCCGAGCGGGCCACCGTGGCCGCGGCCGTGCCGACGGTGTGGTTCGACGTTCTCGGCCTGGACCCGGCTACCGTCGACCTGAGTTCGCTGCGCACGATCATGGCCGGCGGGGCCGCGGTCCCGCGCAGCCTCATCGAGGCTTACGAGCAGAAGCTGGGCCTGCGGATCGTCCAGGGCTGGGGCCTGACGGAGACCAGCCCGGTGGCCTCGCTGGCCTGGCCGCCCAAGCACGAGCCGGCCGAGCGCGCGATCAAGTACCGGTCCACCGCCGGACGCCCACTCGGCGGGGTGGAGGCCCGGGTCATCGACGACGAGGGCAAGGCGCTGCCGAGCGACGGGCATGCCACCGGCGAGATCGAGGTGCGCGGGCCGTGGGTGACGACCGCCTACTACAAGGACCCGGCACCGGAGAAGTTCGGCGACGGATGGCTGCGCACCGGCGACGTCGGCCGGATCGACCACCACGGTTTCATCACGATCAGCGACCGGGCCAAGGACGTGGTCAAGTCCGGCGGCGAATGGATCGCCACGCTCGAGCTGGAGGCCGCCATCCTCACCCACCCGGCCGTCCGGGAGGTCGCGGTCATCGCCGTGCCCGACGATCGGTGGGGCGAGCGGCCGATGGCCTGCGTGGTGCTGATGCCCGCGCAGTCGGTGACCCCGGAGGAACTCCGGGCCCACCTGTCCAGCCAGGGGGTCGTGAAGTGGTGGCTGCCCGACTACTGGGTGTTCGTCGACGAGGTGCCGCGCACCAGCGTCGGCAAGTACGACAAGAAGCTGCTGCGGGCCCGAAACGCCCAAGGCAGCCTGCAACAGCGATAACCCGAGGAAGGCGTTATGTCAGAAGCCGTCATCGTCAGCATCGGCCGGACACCGATCGGCCGGGCCAGGAAGGGCTCGCTCATCGACCAGCGGCCCGACGACCTGGGCGCCTACGTTGTCAGCGAGGTGCTCGAGCGGGTCCCGGAACTGGACCGCGGCCAGATCGACGACGTGATCTGCGGCTGTGCCCTGCCCGGCGGTGAGCAGTCGCACAACGTGGCCCGGATCATCTCGATCCTGTCCGGGGTCGGAGCCCCGGGCACCACGGTCAACCGCTACTGCGCGTCGTCGCTGCAGGCGGTCCGGATGGCCTTCCACGCCATCAAGGCTGACGAGGGCTCGGCGTTTATCTGCGCCGGTGTGGAGTCCAGCACCCGCGCGCCGCTGGGCGTGTTCTGCGACCAGCCGGACACCCAGAACCCGCGCCTGCAGGCCGGCAACGCCGAGGGCTTGCCCCAGGCCTACATGGCCATGGGCGAGACGGCCGAGAACGTGGCCGACAAGCACAACGTCAGCCGGGAGGAGATGGACCGGTACGCCCTGCAGAGCCACCAGCGCGCGGTCCAGGCCGGCGAGAACGGCATCTTCGCCCGGGAGATCATCCCGGTGCCGCTGGCGTCCGGGACCATGACGGCCGACGACGGGCCCCGCTCGGACACCAGCCTGGAGAGGCTGTCCACCCTGAAGCCGGTCTTCCGCGCGGACGGCCGGATCACCGCCGGGAACTCCTGCCCGCTCAACGACGGCGCCGCCGCCGCCGTGGTGATGTCGGCGGCCCTCGCCAAGGAACTCGGGATCACGCCGATCGCGCGCATCATCTCGACCGGCGTCAGCTCGCTGGAGCCCGAAATGATGGGGCTGGGACCGATCGAGTCCACCCGGCAGGCGCTGGAGCGGGCCAAGATGACGATCGATGACGTGGACGTGGTGGAGATCAACGAGGCCTTCGCCGCGCAGGTCATCCCGTCGGCGCGGGGCATCGGCGTCGACCCGTTCGGCGGCCAGCTCAACCCGCACGGGGGCGCCATCGCCCTCGGCCACCCGTTCGGCATGACCGGGGTGCGCATCCTGGCCACGTTGCTGAACGACCTCCGGACCCGCGATCAGGCGATCGGTCTGGAGACCATGTGCGTCGGCGGCGGCCAGGGCATGGCCATGATCATAGAGAGGTTGTCATGACGACTCAGCGCGACGGAACGCCGCTCACCAAGACCACGCAGGACGGGCACCAGGTCCCGCCGCCAAGGCAGTCGGCCAGAACCCCGGCCAAGGTAACGCCCAAGACCCCGGCCAAGACACCGCCCAGGGCGCTGGCTAAGGTGCCGGCTAAGGCGAAGGCGCAGGCCGCCGAGCCCGCCGTCAGGAAACTCAGCGCGTCCGACGTCCTCGGCCTCCGCGAGATGGCCGGAGGCCTGCGATTCCTGGGCCAGGTGACCGTGCGCCACCCGCGCGCGCTGCTGCGGACCGCGCCCGGCCTCGGCCAGGAGCTGATCAGGATCGGCCTCGGCCGGTCGCAGGTCGCTGCGGAGAAGGGCGACAAGCGCTTCGCCGACCCGGCCTGGCAGCAGAACCCCCTGTTCAAGGCGACCATGCAGAGCTACCTCACCTGGGGCTCCGGGATGGAGCGCTATATCGACAACCTCGGCCTGCCGGGCATGAGCACCGAGCGGCTGCGCTTCGGGGGGGTCCTGGTCCGGGAGGCCATGGCGCCGACCAACTTCTTCCTGACCAACCCCGCCGCCCTCAAGCGCGTGATCGACACCGGCGGCGGCAGCGTCCGCCGCGGGCTGGCCAACTGGGCCGGTGACCTGCGGCACAACCACGGCATGCCGTCGATGGTCGACCGCAGGCCGTTCACCATCGGCGAGAACCTCGCGGCCTCCCCCGGCTCGGTCATCTACCGCAACGAGGTCTTCGAGCTGATCCAGTACACGCCGCAGGGCGAGACCGTCTACGGGCGCCCTATCTTGATGGTGCCCCCGCAGGTGAACAAGTACTACGCGCTCGACCTCTCGCCGGGGCGCAGCCTGTACGAGTATCTGCTCCAGCGCGGCATCCAGGTGTTCGGGATCAGCTGGCGCAGCCCGAGCCGGGCGCAGCGTGACTGGGACTTCGACACCTACGTGCAGGCCACGATCGACGCGATCGACGTGGTCAGCGAGGTCTCCGGCTCGCCGGACGTCAACCTCATGGGCGGCTGCCTGGGCGGGATGACGGCCGCCCTCACGCAGGCGCACCTGGCGGCCCTGGGGGAGGAAAACCGGATCCACTCCTCGACGATGTTCGTCACCCTGCTGGACACCGAGTCCAAGGGGCGGATGTTCATGTTCGGGACCCGGCAGATGCTCGAGCTGGCCAAGCAGGTGTCCAGGCCCACCGGCATCATCGACGGCTGGCAGCTGGGGTCGACGTTCGCCTGGCTGCGCCCGAACGACCTGGTGTGGAACTACTGGGTCAACAACTACCTGCTCGGCCAGGACCCGCCGGCCTTCGACATCCTGGCCTGGAACGCGGACACCACCCGGCTGAGCACCGCCTTCCACCGCCAGATGCTGGACATGGTGGCGGGGAACCAGATGGCGCACCCGGGCGCCATGACGGTCCTGGGCACGCCGATCGACCTGTCCCGCATCAGCACCGACACGTACGTGGCGGCCGGGCGGACCGACCACATCACGCCGTGGGAGACCTGCTACCGGACCACCCAGCTGGTCTCCGGTCACGCCGAGTTCGTGCTGTGCTCCAGCGGCCACATCCAGACCGTGGTGGCCGACCCGAAGCACCGCGGCCTCGGGTACTTCGTCAACCCGGCGACGCCGCCCATGGCCGAGGACTGGCTGGCGGCCGCGGAACGGCACGAAGGATCGTGGTGGGAGCACTGGATGGGCTGGCTGGCCAAGCGCTCCGGTGAGCAGGGCGAGGCTCCCCACGCCCTGGGCAGCACCCGCTACCCGCCGATCGAGCCCGCCCCGGGCCGCTACATCCGTCTGTGACGGCCGCCCCGGGTGCATAACACCAACAGTCAGGCGGCGGATGCATTCGTGAAGACGGCTAGTGACGAGGGCCTGGCGGTGTCACTCCGCCGGGCCAACGCGGGGGGGAACCCGGGCGATTGCCGGGTTATCGCCGAGATTCCGATGATTCCGATCCGCCGCAAGCGGATCGGCTACCTCGTCAACAACGCGGGCATTGCGCGCGACCGCACGGCATTGGGGGCTGAGCCAGCCCGACCGGGAGCAGGTAATTCGCCCGAACCTCTCCGGGCCGTTCTTCATCTCCCGGGCGGTCCTCGGCCACTTTCCGGAACGAGGATCCGGGCGCATCGTCAACGTCAGCTCGTATGCTGGCCGGTCCGATGACGCCGCCAAGGCGGCCTGTTCGGCCTTACCACAGCACTCGCCCAGGAGGCCGCCACCAAAGGCATCACCGGCAACTGCGTGGTACCGGGCCCGGTCAAGACCGGCATGGCAGCTTAAGCTGCCCGAGGATATGGTGCAGGCCGTTATCGATACGATCCCGGCGGGCGCTCCGGGCCAATCCCGCTCAGCAGCATCGACATCAGCCTCGAGGTGAGCTTCCCGACGTCGGTATCCGCGGTGAGCCAGGTGTAGGCCCAGTTGCCCACGGACAGGAAGACCAGGGCGGCGTCGTGAGTGTTGAGGTCCGGGCGCAGTTCGCCGGAATCGACCGCCGCCTCGAACAAGCTGCGGATGCGCTGCTCGTAGCGGTGCCGCTCCTTGACGAAGAAGTCCCGGGGCTCGCCGCTGAGATAGCGCCATTCCTGAAGCCACACCGTGGCGACGTCGAGCTGGCTTTCCACGACGCCCAGGTGAGCCCGGAAGGCCATCTCGAGCCTTTCCCCTGGTGTCGCGTCATCAGGCAGCTGGTCCAGCGCCGTGTGGAAGGCCTCCGCTCCGGTCAGCGCAATCTCGGCGAGCAGATCGGCTTTGCTGCTGATGTAGGCGTAGAGCGAGCTCTTTTGGATACCCAGCGCGACCGCTAGATCGTTTATCGACGTACCGTGATAACCGCGCTCGGCAAACAGGCGCGCAGCTTCCGCGGACAGCCGTTCTCGTGTCGACAAACCGGAAGCTGGCGTTGTTGCGGTTCGGGCATTCATCTGCTGAGGTATCCCGGGAGTAAGTGATGCGCTGTAAGTATTCTATCAGTAAGAAGGAGATTTTACCCGACGCGGTCAGGGCTCCAGAAGGCTTATGACCTTACGGTATTGACGTGCCGTCAGCCCGAACCAGCGTTCGGTCACGCCTTCGTCCGTCATGCCCAGGCGCGCGGCCACTCGCTGCGAGGCGGCGTTGTCCAGGTCGGTGAAGGCGAGCACCTGGTCTATCCCGGCCTTCCCGGCCAGGGCGAGAACGGCCCGTGCCGCCTCGGTCGCAAGCCCTTGCCCCTGGTACCGCGGGTGCAGGTGCCACCCCACCTCGACCAGGCCCGTGGGCCCGTCGTCGTCGCTGAGCGGCAGCAGCAGAAGGGTTCCCGCCGGCTGGCTCGTAGCCGCATGTGGAGCGCGGGCGGCGAACCAGCGCTTGCCCGCGGGCAGGTATGCCGAGTATTGTGCCCGGCATGATGCTTAGCATAGTGATGTCATGAGCGTCCCGCACTTCCTCCTGGCGCTGCTGGCCGAAGGACCCAAGTACGGGCTGCAGCTGCGGGAGGAATTCGAGGCCGGGTCCGGTGAGGTATGGCCGCTGAACGTGGGTCAGGTGTACAAGACCCTGGGCCGGCTGGAACGTGACGGGCTGGCTGAATCCGACGGCACCGGGCCAGACGGACCGCAGAAGCGATTCCGGATCACGCCCCGCGGCGAGGAGGCGCTGGCCGCCTGGCTGCGCACGCCGCCGGACCTGACCTCCCCGCCCCGCGATGAGCTGGTGATGAAGGTGCTGGTGGCCGCGCGGGTGCCCGGTACCGACGCGCATGAGGTGATCCAGGCGCACCGCCAGTACCTGGTCGAGCTGATGCAGCAGTGGACGAGGCTGAAGGAGGGCGAGGCCCGGGATGATCTGGGCCTGGCGCTGGTGGTGGATGCCGAGTTGTTCCGGCTGGACGCGGCGACCCGGTGGCTGGATGCCGCCGATACGCGGCTCAAGCGGGCCGCTGCCGAGCCTGCCCGGCCCGCCCCCGCCCCCGCCCCCGCTCCGGTTCCGCAGCTTCGCCGGCTGGGGGGACGGCGGTGAGCCGGCCGGGACCGGGCCGGGCAGGCGGGAGCGCGGCGATGAGCGTGCTGCAGCTGCGCGGCGTGTCCAAGACCTACGGTCAGGAGCCGGCCAGCGTGCACGCGCTGGGCGGGGTGGACCTGTCGGTGCGGGCCGGGGAGATGGTGGCGGTGATGGGGCCCAGCGGATCGGGCAAGTCCACGCTGCTGACCATCGCCGGGAGCCTGGAGGAACCCACCCGCGGGGACGTGCTGGTCTGCGGCATGGCGCTGGCCGGGATGCCGCGGAGCCGCAAGGCCCGGCTGCGGCGCCGGGTGATCGGGTACGTGTTCCAGGATTTCAACCTGCTGCCCGGGCTGACCGCGGCCGAGAACGCCGCGTTGCCGCTGGAACTGGACGGCGTCGCGGTGCCGAAGGCGCGCGCGGCCGGGCTGGCCGCGCTGGAAGCGCTGGGCGTGGCGGACCGGGCCGGCTGGTTCCCCGATCAGCTGTCCGGCGGCGAGCGGCAGCGGGTGGCCATCGCCCGCGCGGTGGTGGGCGACCGCCGCCTGCTGCTGGCCGACGAGCCGTCCGGCGCCCTGGACTCGGTGAACGCGGACGAGGTGATGCGGCTGCTGCACGAGGCATGCCAGCGGGGCGTGGCCGCGGTGGTGGTGACCCACGACGCGCAGCTGGCCGCCTGGGCCGACCGCGTGGTATTCCTGCGCGACGGACGGGTGGCCGGCCAGACCACCCGGCCGTCCGGGCCCGAATCCCTCCTCACACCCGGGGAGATCCGGTGAGCATCGCGCTGCGCGACCCCCCCGACCTGGCCGGAGGCGCGGGCGGCATCGTCGCCCGCCGGGCGGTGATCCGCTGGGGCTGGCGGCTGTTCCGCCGCGAATGGCGCCAGCAGCTGCTCGTGCTCGGCCTGCTCACGGTGGCGGTCGCGGCGACGGTCTGGGGCGCCAGCGTCGTCACGAACGTGCAGCTCAGCAACCCCAACTACGCCACGCTGGGCACCGCTGCCGCGCAGGTCATGTTGCCCGGCACCGACCCGCACCTGGCCGCCGACATCGCCACCATCGCGGGCCGCTGGGGTCCGGCGGATGTCATTGAGAGTCAGGACATCCCTGATGGCACCGCGCAGCCGGTCCAGCTGCGGGCCGAGAATCCGCACGGAAACTACAACTCTCCGCTGCTCAGCCTGGTCAGCGGCAGCTACCCGGCCGGCCCCGCTCAGGTCGCGCTGACCAGCCAGGTCGCCAGCATGTACGGCGCGCACGTGGGCGGCACCTGGCGGGCGGCCGGCACGACCTGGCGGGTGACCGGCATCGCGGCGAACCCGAGCAACCTGGCCGACGAGTTCGCGCTGGTCGCCCCCGGCCAGGTCCCGCACCCCGGCCAGGTCACCATGCTGCTCGGCTCCTCCGCCGTCCGGCGGGCGATCAGCAACGACAACGGGACGCTGCCCGGTATCCCGGCGGCGGCGACGGTCGCGCCCCCCGCCGGGACGTCGGTCGGCATCTCCCCGGCGGTGGGCATCCTGGCGGTGGAGGTACTCGGCCTGGCGTTCATCGGCCTGGTGTCGGTAGCCAGTTTCTCGGTGCTGGCCCAGCGCAGGCTCCGGGCCCTCGGCATGCTCAGCGCGATCGGCGCGACCGAGCGCAACCTCCGCCTGGTCATGATCGCGGGCGGCCTGGCCGTCGGCGTGACCGCTGCGCTGGCCGGGACGGTGCTCGGCTTGGCGGCCTGGTTCGCCTACGTGCCGACGCTGCAGCAGGCGGCCGGCCACGTGATCGACCCGGCGAACCTGCCGTGGTGGGCGTTCGCCATCGGGGTGGGGTTCGCGATCGCGACGTCGGTGCTGGCCTCCCGCCGCCCGGCCAAGGCGATCGCCGCGGTGCCGGTGGTGGCCGCGCTGTCCGGCCGTCCCTCGCTGCCGAAGGCGGTGCACCGCTCCGCCCGGCCCGGCGTCATCGTGTTCGCGGGCGGCGTCACGTGCCTGGCGTTGGCCGGCGGCCTGTCGGGGGTGGAAGGCGGCGGGGGCAAGCACGCGCCGCTCCTGCTGGCCGGCCTGGTCGCCACCATCGTCGGCATCGTCCTGCTCGCGCCGCTGGCCATCAGCGTGCTGGCCGCGGGAGCGAGCCCGCGGCTGCCGGTGGCGGTCCGGATCGCGCTGCGTGACCTGGTCCGCTACCGGGCCCGGTCCGGTGCCGCGCTCGCCGCGACCACGTTCGCGGTGTTCCTGGCCATGGTCATCTGCCTGGTCGCCAGCACCCGGTTCGGTAATCCGCTCAACTGGATCGGCCCCAACCTGTCCAGCAGCCAGCTGGTCGTCTACACGCAGGTCAGCCAGGGCGCCGGCCAGATGACGCAGCTCAGCGACGCCCAGGCGGCCCGCCTGGGCGGGCAGGTGGACAGCCTTGCCGCCCGCCTGCACGCGCGGTCCGCGGTGCCGCTGGAGTCCGCGGCCTCGCTGTACCAGGTGGGCACGCCGGCCAGCAGCCCGTCCAATTTCACCGGCAACGTGTACGTGGCCACCCCGCAGTTGCTCGCCACGTACGGGATCAAGGCCAGCCAGATCGCTCCCGGCACCGACTTCCTCACCATACGGCCGGGGCTGGCGGGCCTGCCGCACATGGAGATGGTCTGGGGCAGCGCGGGCTCGTGCAGCGGCACGTGCCTCGGTACCCCCGCCGAGCCCGGTGCTGACGGCGGTCCGCCCTGCACGCTGAGCAACGGCTGCCTGGCCAACCCCGCGATACAGACGATCAGCAGCCTGCCCAGCGGCACCTCCGCGCCGAACACGGTGGTCACCGAGTACGCGGTGAGCAGGTACCAGCTGCAGCCCAGCCTGAACGGCTGGCTGATCCAGGCACCGGCCCCGCTCACCGCCGCGCAGATCAACGCGGCCAAGCGACTCGCGCTCGGCTACGGGGTGACGATCGAAACCAAGTCCGATACGCCGGGTCTCGGCGAGTTCGCCGACGGCGGCACCGCGCTGGGCATCGTCATCGCGCTCGGCGTGCTGGCCGCCTCCGTCGGCCTGATCCGCAGCGAGACCGCGCGGGACCTGCGCACGCTCACCGCCACCGGCGCCAGCGGCGCGACCCGGCGGACGATCACCGCGGCGACCGCCGCCGCGCTGGGCCTGCTCGGCGCGATCCTCGGCATGACCGGCGCGGTGATCGCCGGGCTGGCCTGGGCGCACAGCAGCCTGTCCGCCATGTTCGGTGACGTGCCGCTGGCTGACGTGCTGATCTTGCTGGTCGGGCTGCCGCTGGTGGCCGCGGCCGGCGGCTGGCTGCTGGCCGGCCGCGAGCCGCCGCTGATCGCCAGGCAGCCGATGGAGTGAGGCCCGCGGGGCGGGGAGCCACCGTCCCCGCCCAGCGCACCGTCAGACTCTGCGTAGCGGCCTGATCCCGGCCGGCGGGTTACGGGCGGAGCACCGGTCGGGCCGCTGGAGCTGTGCCGCACCTACGGCTACGGTGGTGGTTGTGCGGGGTGTGCCGTGGTGGGGCGTGGTCTCGTCGGCCGCGGCCCCGGTGCTGATGGTCGCCGGGTGGACGGTTGCCGCCGGGCTGCAGCCGCACTCGTTCGATCCCATTGCCCAGCCAGTCAGCGTCCTGGCCGCGCCGGGCGCTGCCGACCGGTGGGTGATGACGCTGACCTTCCTGGTGGTTGGCGCCTGTGATGTCGTCACCGGGCTGGCGCTGCGGCCGGCCAGAGCGCCCGGACGGCTCATCCTGATGGCCGCGGCCGTGGCGGGCGTCCTGGTCGCGGCGAACCCGGAGCATCCCGGGACCAGCTTCCCGCTGCCCCACATGATCTGGGCCGCCGCCGGGTGCGCCGCGCTGGTGGCCTGGCCGGCGGCGGCATGGCGGCGCGGGCCGTCGGTACCCTGGGGCCTGCGGCCGGCCGTGTCCGCCGGTGCCGTGGCGGTGCTGGTGGCCCTGCTGGCCTGGTTCGGCGCGGAGCTGATCACCGGGGGCGGGCAGGCCGGCCTGGCCGAGCGCGTCTTCGGCGCCGCGCAGGGGCTGTGGCCGCTGGCGGTGGTCGTGTCCTGCCGCCGGGCCGCCAGCACGGGCACCGCCCCTCGCCTTTACCAGCCAGCTGCACGCCCGGCCGCCGACGCCTGAAGGCCGGCCTGGTGTGCGCGCAACTCGTCGGAGCAATCGGATGACGCAACCGGATGACCGCCCGATTCGCTGGGGAATCCTCGCTACGGGCGGCATCGCCCATACCTTCGCGCAGGACCTCGCGCTGCAGCCCGACGGCGAGGTTGTCGCCGTCGGGTCACGATCCCAGGATTCGGCGGACGCGTTCGGGGACGAATTCGGCGTACCGCGCCGGTACGCGAGCTACCGGGCTCTGGTCAACGATCCGGATGTCGATGCCGTGTACGTGGCAACGCCTCACCCCGGCCATCACCACGCCACGCTGCTCGCGATCAACGCGGGTAAGGCCGTGCTGGTCGAGAAGCCGTTCGCCATGGACGCCGCCCAGGCGCGCGAGATGATCGACGCCGCGCGCGATCAGGGCACGTTCCTGATGGAAGCCATGTGGACGCGCTTCCTGCCGCACATTGCGCGGGTGCGTGAGATCCTCGCCGCGGGAACGCTCGGCGATGTCGTCTACCTGACCGCCGAGCACGGGCAGTGGTTCGCCCCCGATCCGCAGTTCCGGCTGTTCGCGCCGGAGCTGGGCGGCGGGGCCTTGCTGGACCTTGGCATATACCCGGTCTCGTTCGCGAGCCTGGTGCTCGGCGCGCCGGCGCGGATCACCGCGGTCAGCCATCCGGCGTTTACCGGCGTTGACGCCACCACGTCGATGATCTTCCAGTACGACAGCGGCGCCCACGCGGTGCTGACCACGACCTTGCTGGCCGCATCGGGCAACCCCGCCGCGATTTACGGCACGGCGGCGAGGATAGAGATCGACGGCTGGTTCTACACGCCGACCACCTTCCGCGTGATCGCACGTGACGGCACCGAACTGGAGCGCTTCGACGAACCGTATGAAGGGCACGGGCTGCGCGGCGAGGCCGCCGAGGTGGGCCGCTGTCTGCGCGCGGGGCTGCCCGAGAGCCCGCTGCTCCCGCTGGAGGAGACGTACACGATCATGCAGGCCATGGACGAGATCCGGCGGCAGATCGGCTTGTCTTACCCGGCGGCCTGATCGCGCCCGGCCGTCGCCCGCGGAGTCCTGATCGCGCCCAGCCGTCGCCCGCGGAGTTCAGCAGGTCCGGGCCGGGTCTGCCCGTCACGCGATGTGTGATCCGGCCCGGGGCGGGTAGCCGGGGTCACACCGGGATGGCGCCAGCTTGCTTTAGTATGCAGCGCTTGCTAAAGTTAGCATAGTCATCCCAATCCATCAAGGAGCGAATATGAACAGCCTGACCAGGCAATACAGCACGGCAGCGAGCCAGGCGCGAACCGCGGCCGAGAAGACCGCCGGCCTCTGGACCCAGGGAACGCGGACGCTGACGTATGTCCTTCCCGGGCTACCGCAGCTAGACCTCGTCCCCGCGGTCGAGCGCTATTTCGACCTGGTGCAGCGCACGGTAGACCTGAACCGCAGCCTCGCGGTGAAGTGGGCGGAGGCCGCGAGCGCGCTGCCCGGCGTGGTGCGCGAGCAGGCCGGGTCGGCCGGAGAGGCCGTGCGGGACAAGGCGGTCACGGCCGAGCAGGCCGCCCACGAGCACGCTGAGAGGGCCACGCGCGAACTGGCTCGTGAGGCCCGCAAGATCGAGCGTGAGCAGGCCGGGAAGGCTCAGGCGTTGGCCCGCAAGCGCTACGAGGGCCTGACCAAGGCCGAGCTGAGCGACCTGCTGGCCCAGCGGGGCCTGCCCAAGTCGGGCAACGTCGATCAGCTCATCGAGCGGCTGGTAGAGGCGGACAACAGCTGAGAAGCTGAGAAGCCCCCCGGCAGGTCAGGACGCCCGGCTAGCACGCCCCGTCGCACCGGCTCGTTCGGCCCGGACATGCCGGGACGGGCGGAACCGCTGCGCCGGGCCGGGTCAGCCTGATAGCAGGTCGACCAGCTCGTCGCCGCGGGCGGTGCGGCTGACCCGCACGCTTGGCCCCGACTTCTCCCGGGTGATCAGGTCGGCCGCGGCCAGCTGGTGAAGGTGGTAGGTCGCGGTGGTGGGCGCGCAGTGCACCGCTGCGGCCAGGTCGCTCACGGTCAGCTGCTGGCGGAGGGCCTGAAGTATGGCGGCGCGTATCGGGCCCAGGATCGTGGCGAGCACGCTGCCGGCCGCGGCCTGCGCACCCGGGCCGGGCCGGGGAACCGGGTAGCCGATGTAGCAGACGTCGGGGCATTCGAAGCTGAACAGCAGGGCGTCACGACCGGCGATCATCGGCACCAGCGCCAGGCGGCGCGAGCCGACCGGGCCAAACGGTCCGAACGTGCAGCACGGGCCGCAGGGGGGCGTGAAGGTGAACATCCCGTCGCGGTAGCTGAGGCCCGGGTGCAGGCTGTTCAGCAGCGCCGCCATCCCGCCGCGCACCGCCGCCGTGCCAGCCCGCCGGATCTCGCGGTCCAGCAGCGGCCCGGCCGCCCGCCACCGCGGCTCGGCCACCGCCCAGGTGTCCAGCGACGCGTCGGCCATGGAGTTGAGCCAGCGGCGGGGCTGGTCAGCCGCGGCTCGCCAATGCGGCGGGCAACGGAGGCCGCCGTCGGCAGCTTCCAGCTCGCCGGTGAGCGCGGTGGCGGGCATGTCCCGCAGCCGGGCGGCCTGGTCAGCGACGGACGTATCGGCGAGGGGCGCGATCGGCGTGCAGGAGTCCGGTATCACCGTCCAGCCACGTACCGTGAACGGCTGCGCGGCGAACCGCGCCTGCGGGCGCAGCCCATCGCGGATGGCGGCCAGAAGGCCAGCCGGCGCGCCGAGCGACACCCCCGACGCCGCCTGGTGCAGCAGCGAGACCACGGATTGCTGAGGGGCCAGCGCGACCGAGACCGCCAGCGGGTCGGGCGCGCCCGCCCGCAGCTCGTCGCCGAGCCTGGAAACGATGTCGCCGCGATCACTCCGGTTTCACCCATGTATCTACCGTGCGCCCTCGTGAGCCGAGCTGACCAGCCCGTTCGCCGCGCGCCGGCCAGGAGATCCCGGCCTGTGACCGGGGCGCCATCCGATCGTGACCTCGAAGTTCTTCGAGCTGGTCCTGACCCCGGCCCGCCCCTGGCCGACGATCACAGGCAGTGACGGTCCTAATCGGCCAGGAGCAGCCGCCGCCAGGTGTCGGCCAGGAAGTGCTCGTACCGTTGCGCGCTCCAGCCGCGCTGGCCGACCAGCAGTTGGTACATCTCGGCGGCGTTGGTGGCCCACACGATGTCGGCGGCCTCATCGGGGTCTAGGCGCAGCGGGGCGGCGGTGGCCAGGTCGGCGACAAAGCGCCGCATGTTCGCCGCGCGGCGGTCGGCGATCCCGGCCCACAGCGCGGCCAGTCCGGGCTCGTCGTGGGCGGCCTGCTGGATGATGCCGAGCACGAGGGCCAGGCGGGGGGCGATCGCCGCGACAGCCGCGGCGTAGATAGCGATCTTGGTGCCGGCGTCGGGGGCGGCCTGGATGGCGCGCACGTAGTCGCGCTGTTCGGCGGGGACGGCCTGGTCGGTGCCGGAGATCGCGGTCTCGATCAGCAGCCGGGCCAGTTCGGGCTTGCGGCCGGCCGAGGCGTAAACGGTGTCCAGCGCCACTCCGGCCCGGTCGGCGATCGCGGTCATCGAGGTGGCGGCGTAGCCGCGCTCGGTGAACAGCTCGCGGGCGGCGTCCAGGACGACCGCGCGGGTGCGGGCGGCACCCTCGCGGCGGCGGGTGGCGTCGTAGCGCCTCTTGACGGGGCCGGGCATGCCAGCCATGATACCAATATTAGTCCGAAGCCTGTTCTGGTCAATATTACGGGAGGCATCCGATGACCTACGCGCTCACCTACGACGTGCCGATCAACGCCGAGACCTACGCCCGCATCAAGGACGGCCTGGGCCCGGAACGGCCGCCCGGCCTGATCGCCCACCTGGCCTGGCGCACCGAGTCCGGGCTGCGCTACGTCGACGTCTGGCGGTCCAAGGACGACCACCAGGCCTTTGCCGAGAACCGGCTGCACCCCGTCGTGCACCCGATCCTGCAGGAGATGCTCGGTTTCGTGCCGCCCGAGCCGGCGCACACCGTGCTCGACGTCATCGACGCCTGGACCGAGCGGCATCCCAGCTGACCTGCCGGGCGCCGACACCGATCGGGTGTTCGTGCTGCTCAGGGGGCCACGGCACGGGCCGCCGCGGTCCGCCAGGGGGATGCCTCCGGACTTGAGCCCGATTACCATCCGTCCCGCCGCGACCCGCAGTAGCCTGAAAAGTTCCTGCTAGCGTGGCCCGGGCACTATCGGCGGAATCGCGGCACGATTGGGGCCACAACCCGGAAGGCGAGCCATGGCCATCTTTAGTCCTGGCCTGCGTCCAGTGGAGGAATCCAGGGACAAGGGTCTCAAGACAGGCGCTCTTGGCCTGGTGTCCAGCGTGGTCATGGGCGTGGCCTCGACCGCCCCGGCCTATAGCCTGGCCGCGACGTTGTTCTTCGTGGTGGCCGCCGTCGGGCTGAAGTCCCCGCTGGTCGCCGTGCTGGCGTTCGTGCCGATGCTGCTGTGCTCGATCGGGTTCAGCGAGATGAACAAGTCCGATCCCGACTGCGGGACCACGTTCATCTGGGCGGCCCGGGCGTTCGGGCCGAAAACCGGCTGGGCCGGCGGCTGGGGCGTCGTGGCGGCCGACATCCTGGTCATGGCCAGCCTGGCCCAGGTGGCCGGGCAGTATGCGTTCTTCCTCATCCAGGGACCGAACAGCGCGATCGGCGGCAACGCCTCCAGCGGCTGGGTGCTGCTGGTCGGCATTCTGTGGATCGTCGCGATGACCTACATCTGCTACCGCGGCATCGAGGTCTCGGCCAACTTCCAGAAGGCGCTGCTGTCCATCGAGATCATCATGCTCCTGGTGATGTCGGTCACGGCACTGGTCCGGGTGTTCGGCAGTCATCCGCCGCCGCAGTCGCTGCACCTGAGCCTCGGCTGGCTGTCGCCGTCGCACCTGCCCGTCTCGGCCTTTGTGTCCGGGATCATCTTGATGCTGTTCATCTACTGGGGCTGGGACACCGCCTTGTCGGTGAATGAGGAGACCGCGGACAAGTCCCGGACGCCGGGCCGAGCGGGGATCATCTCGACGGTCCTGCTGCTGGTCACCTACGTGATCGTGATCATCTCCGTGCAGGCGTTCGCCGGGATCGGCAGCAAGGGCGTCGGGCTGACGAATCCGGCCCACCAGTTCGACGTGCTGTCGGTCACCGGGGGCGCGATCTTCGGCACCTCCGGGCTCGGCACGGTCTTGTCCCGGCTTCTGATCCTCATGGTGCTCAGCTCGGCAGCCGCCTCGACCCAGACCACGATCTTGCCGACCGCGCGCACGACGCTGTCGATGGCCGCCTACCGGGCGCTGCCCGAATCGTTCGCCAAGATCCACCCCAGGTACCTGACCCCGACGGTGTCCACTCTCGTGATGGGCGCGCTCTCGATCATCCTGTACATCCCGCTGAACTTCATCGCCGGCGGCAACCCGATCGCGGACGCGGTCACCGCGATCGGCCTGTACATCGCGTTCTACTACGGGCTGACGGCGTTCTCCTGCGTCTGGTACTACCGGGCCACGCTGACCAGCAGCGGCCGGAATCTGTGGATGCGCGGCATCCTGCCCGGGCTAGGTGGCCTGATCATGTACGCGGCTGGCTTCTACAGCCTGCAAAGTGACTGGGTCGCGTCCAACAGCTACACCTCGTGGACGGTGCCGGTCCTGCACTGGCACATCGGCGGCATCTTCATCATCGCCGCGCTGGCCGCGGTGGCCGGAGTGATCGGCTTTGTCTTCATGCGCGTCACCGCTCCCGCCTTCTTCCGCAAGAAAACACTCACCAGGACCAGTCCCGTGCTCGCCTTTAGCGAGGAGCTATGAGCCAGGCCGGCGCCGGGTCAGCCGCCGGGCACCGAGCCAGGGCCTGACCAGGCGAACGGCTGGCCCGGGGACACCGGGCCCGCGGTTCGCTCCTGTCCGGGATCGGGCCGCGTCCGGCCGGATCGGGCCGCGTCTGGCCGCAGCGGGCGGCATCCGGATGCCGCCGGCCCGGGAAAACGGTCCGGGCACTGGGGGGGATTGCCTATCCTCGCTGCTAGTTGGCAGGCTAGGGAGACGATGGCGCAGTCTGGCTGCTAGCTGGCTTCGCCGACCTAGGCGGATCTCGGCGGGGGGGATAGCGGGAAAACTTATGGGCTCTTCAGCTCGGCCAGCCGATGTCGGCGCAGCCAGTGAGCTGGATCTGGCTCCGCGGGCCGGCCGACCCGAGGTCCCTGATGCCACAGATGCACCGACGGCGCACCCTGACCTGACCTGCTCAGCCAGCCAGGCCGGCGGCCCTGGCCGCGCTGGCCGCGTGCGGCGGCCCGTCGGCAGCGGGCCATGAGCAGCGCCGTGCCGCCCGCGTACCGGGCCGACGCGGCCCCCGGCCGGCCGTCCTGGCCCATCCGGTCCGGGACGGTGCCAGCGCTGGCCGACGGTTTCAGTGCCAGGCTGGAGACGGCCCCCGCCCTGGCGGCTGCGCTGCGGCCCGGGGCTGCGGTCGCGCTCGTCCCCGATCGGGCGGCGGCCCCGGCTGCCTTCCCCGGCCCGGCAGCGGCTCCCGCGGCGCAGGACTGGCTGAGGTCGTCGGGTAAGACCCAGCTCGCCGCGGCTTTCGCCGAGTCGCTGTGGCAGTCAGGCGGTGCCGACCTGCTGGTCTGGATCGAGGCCACGAGCCGGGCCTCGGTGCTGTCCGGCTATGCCGCGGCGACGGCCGCCGCGACCGGCCGGGACCAGGCGAGCAGTGGCGAGTCAGTCGCCGCCCAGTTCCTCAGCTGGCTGGGCGAGACCAGCCGTCCGTGGCTGGTGGTCCTCGATGACCTGGCCGACCCGGCGAACCTGGATGGTCTGTGGCCGGCGCCCGGCCGGCCGGGTGCTGGTGACCTGCGCCGACGCTGCGGCCGTCCCCAGCGGCGTGCGGGTCGTGCGGGTCGGGCCGTTCAGCCTGCGTGAGGCAACGAGCTATCTGAGCGAACGCGTGTCGGCCGACCCGGACAAGCGGCACGGCGCGATCGAACTGGCTCAGGACCTGGACCTGGAGCCGGTCGCGCTGGCCCAGGCCAGCGCGGTGATCGCCAACTTCCCGCTGTCGTGCCGCGAGTACCGGGCCCATTTCGTGCGCAGGCGGGAGCAGCTGGCGGAGTCGTCCGGCGCACGGCCGTCGGCCGCCGCGGTGACGTGGACGTTCTCGTTCGAACGCGCGGGCCAGCTGGCGCCGGGCGGATCGGCCCCGCTGCTGCTGGCCCTGGCCGCGCTGCTGGACGGGCACGGCATTCCCCAAACCGTCTTCGCCGCTCCGGCGGCAGGCGATTTCCTCGCGGGCGGCGGCGACGTCCCGGCCGGCCGCGAGCGCGCCCGCACGGCGCTGGCGGCGCTGGAACAGGCGGGCCTGCTGACCGTCGAACCGGTGACGGCACCGCCGGCGGTCCGGATCAGCCCGGTGCTGCAGGCGGCGCTGCGGGCCGCGATGCCCGAGGGCATGCCGGATCAGGCGGCGAGTTCGGTCGCGGACGCGCTGCTCGAGGCCTGGCCGGAACGGGAGCTGCCCGGATGGCCTGCTTCCGGCCTGCGATCCTGCGCGGCGACCCTCCGGCGGATCACCGGAGACCTGCTCTGGGACGGCGGCTGCCATCCCGTGCTGGTGCGGGCGGGGGACAGCCTGGACCGCGCCCGCCTGACCGGACCCGCGGTGGACCATTGGCACGACCTGGCCACGACCGGCGGCCGGCTGCTCGGCGGCGAGCACCCGGACACGATGCTGGCCGGCCAGCGGCTGGCCGACGCCTACCTGGCGGCCGGGCGCGCGGACGACGCCATCCCGTGGTTCCAGTGGGTACTCGATGGCCTGACCCACAAGCTCGGGCCGGGTCACCATGACGTGATCGAGGCGCGGCGCCGCCTGGGCCACGCGCTCGTGGCGGCGCTCCAGCTCCCGGCGGCGATCTCCGTCCTTGAACGCGCGGTTACCCAATTCGAGCAGGTCTGCGGGCCCGGGCATGCCGACACGCTCGGCGCGCGGGACGAGCTCGCCGCCGCCTACCTGGCCGCGGGCCAGTACTCCGACGCCGTCACCCTCTACCGGCGCACGCTGGCCGACCGGGAGCGCGCCCAGGGAGCCCGGCACCCGCAGACGATGACGACGCGTCACGGCCTGGCCGACTCCTACCTGGCCAGCGGCCAGGCAAAAGAGGCAGTCGCGGCCTACAAGCGGGTGGTGGCCGACCGGGAGCGCGTCCTTGGGCCCGAGCACCTGGACACGCTTACGGCACTGAACAACCTCGGCGCCGCCTACCAGAAGACGGGCAAGACGGCGGCGGCGGAGCTGGCCTGCGAGCAGGCCTGGGCCGGGTTCGAGCGGGTGCTCGGCCCCCGTCACCCTGAAACGCTGCGGAGCCGGGCCGGGCTGGCCCAGGTGTACAGCCGGCTGGGGCGCTACGGCGACGCCCGCGCGCTGCTGCGCGACACGGTCGACCGGCTGGAGCGCATCTTGCCCGATGGCGATCCGCTGATCACCGAACTGCGCCAGAGCCTGGCCGACATCGGCGAGGAGTAACTCCCGCGGAGGCAGCCCGGGCTCGGGCCAGAGCCCGGCAGCGATGCCCCGGACTCGCCGGCCACTCCTGCTCGGTCTTCCCGGCGACCCTGATTCAGGGCCAGAAAATCAGGATGTGACCCGGTCCGCGCGGTGCGGCAGCTTCCAGCCCGGGCGGACGAAGTGGCACGTGTACCCTTCGGGGTACCGCTCCAGGTAGTCCTGGTGCTCGGGCTCGGCCTCCCAGAACGGCCCCGCCGGCGTCACCTCAGTGA
This sequence comes from uncultured Actinomycetota bacterium, assembly GCA_963749145.1. Lineage (GTDB taxonomy): Bacteria > Actinomycetota > Actinomycetes > Streptosporangiales > Streptosporangiaceae > JASHPR01. The sequence goes on from CAVVLN010000004.1 coordinate 492,652, forward strand.
CCACCTTGCCCGGCCACAGGCCAGAGGCATCGACGTCGGCGATCGTGTCCTCAGCGGTACGCCTCTGCGCGTCGCTGAGGTAGAAGATGCCCGACCGGTAGCTGGTCCCCGTGTCGTTGCCCTGCCGGTTCAGCGTGGTCGGGTCGTGGATCTGGAAAAAGAACTCCAGCAGGTCCCGGTAGGAGATCTTGTCCGGGTCGAAGGTGATCTCGATCGCCTCCGCGTGGCCGCGGTGGTTCCGGTACGTCGCGTTCGGCACATCACCGCCTGTGTAGCCGACCCTGGTCGAGAGCACGCCGGGGAGCTTACGGATGAGATCCTGCACGCCCCAGAAACAGCCGCCGGCGAGGATTGCCTTCTCGGTCGTCATGATGCGCTCCTAGTGTCGGTTGCGGGCTTGAACAGCTTCCGGTAGGCGCCGTAGTGGCTGTCGCCGTGGGCGGAGCGAACCTCGGTCCTGACCATCAGGGTGCGGGCGCAGAGCACCGAAACGTGTAACCACGCGTCGGCCACTGCTATTTCTGTCTCCGTGCTGGCCAGCTACGATTCCCTGTTCATCGGCGGCGAGTGGGTGCGTCCCAGCAGCTCAGGAGTCAGCCGGCCATGTGGAAGAGCTCGAGCTGGATGTTGTCGGGATCCCGGAAGACGACCACCGAGTAGGGCATCGGCTTGTCGGCGTCGATGACGCCGGAGTGCTCGATGCCGAGTTCGTCCAGCCAGCTTGCCCAGGCGTCCAGGGCGGCGCGATCAGCGACGCCGAAGGAGATGTGGTCCAGGCCGGTGTGGCTCTCGTGGAACGGCTGGCCGGGGTTGGCGTCGTGGTGGTGCAGGCCGATCGCGATGCCTGAGCGGGGATCCATGAGGAGCACGGCATAACCGGCCTCCTCAGCGCCGTAGTGGGGGAACGTGACCGGTACCCGGGCCATTCCGAAGACCCGCTCGTACCACTGAGCGCTGGCTTCCACATCGGATACGGTCGGCGAAAAGTGATGGAAGCCGGTAACGGCCGGCGCTGCGGTGGTCTCGGTCAAGGCAGGCTCCTTCGTCAGCGGCACACTCAGCATTTGTAGATGACCATGCTCTCGCGCCTGACCGGCTCTGGCCAGCATCGAACTCAAAGCTCGATGACCGCGCCGAGCGCTCTGGCACCACACGTCCGCTTCCGAATGAGCTGGGTTGCCCGCGATCACCGGCACAGCGGCATAACGGTCGATTCGGATGGCGGGCCGCGGATCGGCTCCCTCGGGGCGGGTAGGTTCAGGGGATGAAGAAGCTGCTCGAGATTCTGGTCTGTTTCCTGCATCCCATCGCCGTTGTGCTGATGTGGATCGACCTGGCCGCCGACCGGCCCGACTTGGGGACGGGCGGGAAGCTGGCGTGGGGAATCCTCGGTCTTATCCCGCTTGTGCCCTTTGTGTACGTGCTTACTGGCGGCGATCTGTGGTAAGTGACCGAGCCGCGGCCCTGCTGGCCACCTCCCGCAGCGGCAGATGTGCGTGGCCAGCCCGCCCAGGACATCAGCCGGCCCGCATGTGCCCCGGCCAGTCAGCTCTGGACTTCAGCCGGGGCTCATGAGGGCCGCGTTAGCTGCCCGGGTGAGTGGCTGTGACCGAAGGACCGGCCCGGCGCCGCCCGCCTACTCGCCGTCGGGCGTCGTGTGGATGAGTTTCTTGTTCACGAACTCGTCGATGCCCAGCGGCCCGAGCTCCCGGCCGACGCCCGAGCGCTTCGTCCCGCCGAAGGGCAGTTCCGGGCCGCCGCCCTCGGGCTGGTTGATCCAGACCATCCCGACATCCAGCCGGTCGGCGACGTCCAAGGCCAGCGCCTCGTCGCTGGAGAACACCGCGCCGCCCAGCCCGTAGGCGCTGCTGTTGGCCAGCTCGACGGCCTCGTCGGCGCCGGACACCTTGTAGACCACCGCGGCCGGGCCGAACAGTTCCTCGCGGTAGGCGCGCATCTCAGGGGTCACGCCGGACAGCACGGTAGCCTCCACGAACGCGCCGGGCCGGTCCAGCCGGTGCCCGCCCAGGTGCACCGTCGCGCCCTTGCTGACCGCGTCGTTGATCTGGTCCATCAGGTTGTGAGCCGCCTGCTCCGACGACAGCGGCCCGTAGGCCGTGGCCGGGTCGGTGGGGTCACCGGTGGTGTATCCGGCCATCGCGGCGGTGAACTCGGACATGAACTCGTCGTACACGTCGTCGGTCACGATCATCCGCTTGGATGCGTTGCACGCCTGGCCGCCGTTCTCCATCCGGGCGGCGGCCGCCGCCTTGGCCACGCTGGGCAGGTCGGCCCCGTCCAGCACGATGAACGGGTCCGAGCCGCCGAGCTCCAGCACCACCTTCTTCAAGTTCTGGCCGGCCGTCGCAGCTACGGCCGAGCCGGCCCGCTCGCTGCCGGTCACCGACACCCCTGCGATCCGCGGGTCGGCGATCATCTCGGCCACCTGCTCGTTGCTGGCGAACACGTTGATGTACGCGTCGGCGGGCAGCCCTGCCTCGCGGAAGATCTGCTCCATGGCCAGGGCCGACTCCGGGCACTGCGGCGCGTGCTTGAGCACGATCGTGTTGCCGATCATCAGGTTGGGGGCCGCAAACCGGGCCACCTGGTAATAGGGGTAGTTCCAGGGCATGATGCCCAGTAGCGCCCCGATCGGGGACCTGCGGACCCAGGCCGTGCCCGGCGAGTTGGACGGCAGCGGCTCGTCCTTGAGCAGGTCGGCGCCGTGGTCGGCGTAGTAGCGGTAGATGGCGACGGTGAACTTCAGCTCACCCCGGGCCTCAGCCGTAGTCTTGCCCATCTCGCGGGTGATGATCGCGCCCAGCTCGGCGGACCGGTCCTTGTAGCGCTGGGCAACCCGGCGCAGGATGTCCGCGCGCTCGGTCATGACCGTCCGCCGCCACGCCGTATAGCCGCGCCCGGCCCGGTCCAGGACCTCGCTGATCTCCGCGTCGGTGGCCGTCGGGTACTCTTTCTCTACCTGGCCGGTGGAAGGGTTCACAACCTGGTACTTCATCGCCGCTGCCTCTCCCTCGCGCATGGCTCAGATGGCCGTGATCAATGAGCCTACCGGGGCTTGACGGGCCGGCCCAGGGCCAGTTCTGGCATCAGAGTCGCGCGGCCCCGCTGCGCTACCGGCGGATCTTTTCGGCTCGGGCAGCGAGGAGCCATGGGGATCGGGCCGTCGCCGCACCCGGAAGCCGAGCTTCAGCAGTTCCCGGCCTGCCCGGCCCTCCCCGCACCCAAGATCGAGCACCAGCCCGGGAACCCGTTCCGGGAGGAGCAGGCGCAAGGCAGGCCACGTCCCTTCCCAGAACCCGTCGTGCCGAGAAGAGCGTGCCCACGTGATCCACTCAGCCGCGTGCTCTTCCCACGAACCCGCCAAGCTCACCCGCCCACCGTAGCCGCATCAGCAGATCCCAGCTATCCCGCGCGCGCCCAGCCGCAGCAGTGTGGGGCGTTGGTCCGGCCAGGCTGGCTCGCGCGGCGGCGCAGGCGCGATGATGGCCGGGTGCGTGTGCTGATTCCGCTGCCCGACCGGGATTTCGACGTGACCGAGGTCGCGGTGCCCTGGCGGATACTGCGTGATGCGGGACATCAGGTGGTCTTCGCCACCGAGCGGGCCGGCACGGTCCCGGCCGCCGATCCCCGGCTGCTGACCGGGGTGGTCTTCGGGCAGCTGGGCGCCGCCGCCGAGGCCCGGCGCTTTTACGCCGAGCTGGCCGCGGCCGCGGAGTTCACCAGCACCCAGGCGTGGGAGCGGCTGGACCCGGCCGCCTTCGACGGCTTGCTGCTGCCGGGCGGGCACGCGCCGGGGATGCGGCAGTATCTGGGCTCGGCGGTGCTGCGGGACCAGGTGGCCCGGTTCTGGGCGCTGGGCCGGCCCGTCGCCGCGATCTGCCACGGCGTCCTGGTGCTGGCGCGAACCCGCGATCGGGACACCGGCCGCAGCGTGCTGGCCGGCCGCGCCACGACCTGCCTGCCCAAGTACATGGAGCGCGCGGCCTACGTGGCCACCGCCTGGCGGCTCGGCCGCTACTACCGGACCTATCCCGCCTACGTCCAGGACGAGGTCACAGCGGCCCTGGACCACCCGGGCCGCCAGTTCCAGCGCGGACCCCTCGTGCTGGCCGCGCGCGGCACCGCCACCGACGACCGGCCAGCCTTCACCGTGACCGACCGCAACTACCTGTCCGCCCGCTGGCCCGGCGACGCCTACCTGTTCGGCCGCCGTTTCTGCGCTCTGCTGGCCTCCGCCGCCCAGCCCGGTCGTTAACCACACGTCACGCCGGGACAACGCTCGATGAGCGGCAGATGCGGACGTCTCCGGGCTCGCTGTCCGTCTTCAAGACCAGCGTCCGACCGGATTTGGGTCAACGGCTGTAGGCTGAAGTATGACCGATACCGGCGGGCGCATCCCGCGAGCTGATGGGAAAGCTGGAATCTGAGCCCACCGCTGCGCTGGCGATGCTCCGGTCCATGCTCACCCTCCCCGAGGCGGCCACGGAAGTGCGGGCCGCGCTCGACCAGCATCAGCGCCAGCTCAGCGAGAGCCTCGACGTCCCGGACGCGCCGTTGCGCACCGCGCTGTGCGGCGCGATCGTGCTCGGCGTGGTGGCCGGCCGGTACCTGCTCAAGCTCGACGGCCTGGCGGACGCCCCGCCCGATGAGATCGCCGACGTGCTGCGGTCCTGCATCCGCGCGCTGGTCAGAGGCTGACCGGCGATGGCGACCGACGTGACCGGCGCGCTGCGCCAGACCGATCTGCTGCGCTCCGTTCCGGCTAGGGACCTCGAGGCGATCGCCGCGGCGTCCCGAGTGCGGAACGTGCGCCGCGGTCAGGTGCTGTTCACGGCGGGCGACCCGAGCGACACCCTGATTCTGGTTCTTTCCGGCCGGGTCAAGGTCGTCATCCGGTCCGCGGACGGCGCGGAGCTGACGCTCACGATCATCCAGCCCGGCGCCGTGTTCGGTGAGATCGGCATCGCCGACGGCGGTCCGAGGTCAGCAGACGCCGAGGCCCTCGAGGACTGCCGGCTGCTGTTCGTGCCGAGTGAGCTGATCGCGGACCTCTGCTCGCGCGTGCCGTCGGTGACGCTGGCGGTGATGGGCTCGATCGCGGCCACGCTCCGGCGGCTCACCCAGGCAGCGTCCGACCTGGTCTTCCTTGACCTCCCGCGCCGGGTCGCGAAGATGCTGCTCAGCCAGCCCCGAGGGGACGACGACGTCATCCAGCTGAAGATGAGCCAGGAGGAGCTCGCGCACCAGGTCGGCGGAACCCGGCAGAGCGTCAACGCCGCGCTGCGCGGATTCGAGCGGCGCGGCTGGATCGCCATCCACGGCCGGGCGGTGACCGTGAAGCAGGCAGCCGCGCTCACCCGGTTCGCCGACCATCAGGTGTCGGCAAGCTGACAGCCCCGGTGTCAGCTGCGTGACTGACCTCCTCGGCCCGCACCGGCAGGCTAGCGGTAGTTGTCGAGCCGCGGCCGGCCATCGGCAACCGGAAGAGGGGGATCCTCCGCTCGGCAGGCACTGCCGGGCGGAGGGACCGAAGCCGGGCCGGCCGCTGGAGCAAGCCGCTGTCAGGAGGCTTTCTTTGGTCAGCTATCTCTGCTACGGCCTGCTGCTGGCCATGCCGTGGGCCGACATCCTGCAGCAGTTCCTGCGGCGCAAGGCCGACGAATTGCAGGCCTCGCGGGCGCGCGTCGTGGCCGCCGCCGACGCCGAGCGCCGCCGCATCGAGCGCGACCTGCACGACGGCGCCCAGCAGCACCTGACGTCCGTGGCCGTCAAGCTGCTGCTGGCCGCACAGCTGGTCGGCCAGGATCCGGCTGTGGCCAGCCTGCTGGCGGAAATCGGCGCCGAGGTCAGGGACACCGCCCAGGAACTGCGAAGCCTGACGCACGGGATCTACCCGCCGCTGCTGCGCGAGCAGGGGCTGGCGTCCGCGCTGTCCGCTGCGGCCAGCCACTCCCCCTTGCCCGCCAGGGTGCAGGCCGACTCGCTCGGCCGGTACCCGGCCGACGTCGAGGCGGCGGTGTACTTCTGCTGCCTGGAGGCCATACAGAACGCGTGTAAGCACGCGGGAACGCGAGCCACGATCCGGCTGCGGGTGCGGGAGGAGGCCGGAACGCTCGCGTTCGAGGTGACCGACGACGGCGCGGGATTCGACGCTGCGGGCCGCGGCCTCGGCACGGGGTTCCTCAACATGGCGGACCGGCTCGGCGCGTTCGGCGGCCACCTGCGGGTGAATTCGGCCCCGGGCCAGGGCACCCGGGTCACCGGCACGGTCCCGGTACCCCGACTCTGCGGCAGGAGCCCGGCCACAGCCCAGCGCCTGCGGAGCTGGGTCGCTGCTTCTCCCGTCGCCCCGGCCGGATTTGAACCGGCGCTACCGTCTTGAGAGAGCGGCATCCTGTCACCGCGCTCATCCCGGGGGTCGGGCTGGATGCCGGCATGAGCGCGCCTTTCACCAGGGCTAATGCTGGCTGGACGTCGCCTGTCCCGCAGCCGGGATTCGTAGGCGGCGAACGGTTCGAGTCCGGCTGCTGCGCGCCGCTCGTCCAGTCGCTGCGGGCCGGATCACCAGATCACTGCCACTACGTCGGCGGGTCCGCTTGTGCGAGGCGGGCCCGCGCCCGGCGTAGCTCGCGGCGCGAACTGATTCCGAGCTTGGTGAACACGTTGCCCAGGTGCCATTCGACCGTGCGGGCGCTGAGAAACAACTGGGCGCCGATCTCGGTGTTGGTCTGGCCGTCTCGCGCGAGCCGGGCGATGGACGCCTCCTGTGCGGTGAGCTCGGTGCGGGTCTGCGCCGCGCGCTTGTGCGCCGTCCCGCCGGCGGCTAGTAGTTCGCGCCGGGCGCGTTCGGCGAACGCTGCGGCACCCATCGGGGCCAGCATCTGGTACGCGGTCTGGAGTTGCGTGCGGGCGTCGCCGCGGCGGCCCTCGCGACGCAGCCATTCGCCGTAGAGCAGATGGGCGCGGGCGAGTTCCGGACGGAGCCGGGTACGGCTCAGCCGGTCGATTGCCTGGCGGTAAAGGCCGTCGGCGGCTTCACCGTCGCTCAGCAGTGCGCGTGAGCGTGCCTCGAGGCCAAGGCCGTAGTCGGTGCCGCCCGCTTGAGTGGTTTCCGCCAGCCGTTCCAGCGCATCGCTGGCGGTTCGGGTGTTTCCGTTGCGTACGGCGGCTTCGATCAGCTCGGGTAGCGCCCACATGGAGACATAAAGGGTGTCCTGACGGGCTTGCTGAGCAGCGGCCAGCGCGGCGGCGTAGCGGCCGAGGCCGTTGTAGAGGATCGCGGCCATGCACTGCGCGAAGCTCACTGCGTGTCCCTGGCCTCCGGCTGTGCCTTCGGTGATGGTGGCCTCGATCAGCGGTGCGGCTTCGGCCTCGTTGCCGGACAGGCAAGTGAGGCACAAGACGGCGAAGGGCGGGTAGCGGATTCCGGTGGCTTCGGAGACGACATCAGCTTCAGCGATCAGGGTTGCCGCCGTCGGGAAGTCACCACTGCGTATGACAGTCGCGGCCTCAGAGGCCAAGTCAATCGGCAGCTGATCCAGTGCGCCGGCGTCTCGGGCGAGCCGAGTCTGCCGGACGGCGATCGCGTGCCAGCCGTCCTCGTCCCATAGGACGATAGCGGCCGCCTGGGCCAGCCAGCCCCACCGGAGGCCTTCTTCTACAGAGACGTCTCCCCTGGTGAAGGCTCTCACAGCCTGGCGCAGCGCCGGTGCCGCAGCGGCCCGGCTGTCCGTGACCAGCCGCGCCAGGCCGTCCAGCAGCAGGTCGGCCAGCGGCGGCGGATCCGGCGGCAGGGGCAGCGCGCGGGCGGCTCGGGAGATCTCGGCCAGATCACCAGCGCCCGCCAGGCGCCCGGCGAACATCGCTGCGATCCACGCGTCCAGGTAGGTCTTGCGCGCCAGGTCCAGGTCGAGCGGCTCGAGCCGCTCGGCCGCCTTCAGTAGCAGCGGCGGAGCGTCGCTGCCCAGGCCGGAGGCGAAAGCGAGCTGCCCGCGCAGCAGGTCTGCCCGGGCGTTGGCGAATTCATCCAGCGGGCCGATCTCCGCCGCGCCGAGCAGCTCCAGAGCTTTGCCGAACGCCCCGGCCTGCATGCTGACCTGGACCGCAGCCAGCATGCGCCCGGTACGGCGCGCCGGGTCGATGGTCAGCGCGACCGAGCGGTCCAAAAACGCCGCGGCCGCAGCCAGCCCGCCGCGGGACTGTGCCCGGCCCGCCGAGCGCTCCAGCTCCGCCGCGACCTCCTCATCTGGCGCGGCTGCGGCCTGGGCCCGGTGCCAGGCCCGGCGGTCCGGATCAGCCTGGGGGTCCGTGATCTCCGCCAGCGCGTCGTGCACCCTCTGCCGTTCCTCGAACGACGCCGCCCGGTAGGCCGCCGAGCGCACCAGCGGATGCCAGAACCGCACCCGGGAGCCGAACTCCACCAACCCCGCACCCACCGCCGGCGCCACCGCCTGAACCGGGATGCCCAGCCGCCCGGCTGCCTGCCACACCAGCGACGGATGGCCGGACGGATCGGCGGCGGCTACCAACAGGAGCAGCCGGGTCTGGTCTGGCAGGGCCTCCAGCTGCCGACCGAAGCTGTCCTCGATCCGGCCCACCAGCGGCATCGCGCCGGGCAGCCCGAAGCCGCCCGCCAGTTCCGCGGGACTCAGGCCCCGAGGCAGCTCCAGCAGCGCCAGGGGGTTACCCCGCGTCTCGGCGACGATGAGGTCCCGCACCGGAGCGTCCAGGGGGCCGGCCAGCACCGACTCCAGCAGCGCTCGCGCATCGCGCTCGTCGAGCCCCCCAACTCCGAGTTCCGGCAGCCCGGCCAGTTCCGGTCCCGGAGTGCGGGCGGCGAACACCAGGCCGACCGGGTCGGCGGCCAGCCGCCGGGCGGCGAACCCCAGCGCCTGCGCCGAAGCCCGGTCGAGCCACTGCTCGTCATCAATCAGACAGATGAGCGGCCGCTTCCCGGCCGCCCCCGCCAGCAGGCTGAGCACGGCCAGCCCCACCAGGAACCGGTCGGGCGGCGGGCCGACGCTGAGCCCGAACGCGGTCCGCAGCGCTTCCCGCTGCGGCACCGGCAGGCGATCGAGCCGGTCCAGCATCGGCGCACACAGCAGATGCAGCCCGGCGAAGGCCAGCTCCATCTCGGACTGCACGCCCGCCACGCGCACTACCTGGCACCCCGACGCGCGCCCCGCCACGTAGTTGAGCAGCGCTGTCTTGCCCACCCCCGGGTCACCGCGCACCAGCAGCACCTGGCTCTGCCCGGCACGGACGTCGTCAATGAGCCGGTCGAGCACCCCACGTTCGTCGCGTCGGTCGATCAGCGGTGGTGTGCGGCCCCGCAGACCGGACTGTGCGGCCACCATGACCGCAGCTACGCCACGGCTGTAACGTCGGCCGTGGCGACGGCGCCCGCCGGAGCAAGCTCATTCCCGAGCGCCGCTTCTGGGCCGCCCAGTCGGCCATAACCGTTCATACAGCCTCCACCTGGACAGGACACCTGGCTGAGGAGGCCAAGCCCGGCCCGCGAGCGCATCACTGCAGTCCACGGCGGCTCCAGTTCAGGGCCGGCTTCCAGGTACATGCCCAGGCCACAGCGGCCAGCCCCGCCGAGTCAGCCGGAGCTGCGTCATCGCCTGCTCAACAGCGTAACCTGGCCGGTCAGCCTCGGGAAGCCCGCATGCTGTCCGTCGCTACCGGGGGGCACGGCCAGCGGCACCGGTCAGGCCCGGATCGCCTCAGGAGTCCGGGCTGGCCAGCCCTGCTCGTCGATGCGGACCCTGATCAAGGCCCGGATCGGCGGTGCCCTGGGCAAGACCCGGGGACCGAACCCCGGGAGTATCCCTGGGCCGACGCTCGCCGGCCAGCGTGAGACTGGCTCTGTCAGCACAGATGCAGCCGCCGCTTCTTGCCGGACCGACCCCTGGCACCGCATTACCGCAAAGAAAGGAATGTCCGTATGTCTCATCACCTGGACACGCCGCTGGCGGCTCAGACCGGCCAGCTGTACATCGACGACTTGTACGTGTTTCCCGGCCAGGACAGCACGGTGTTCATCATGGACGTCAACTCGAACGTCAACGGGCTCCATTCCGAGCCGGGTTTCCACCCCGAGGCGCGCTATGAGTTCAAAGTGCACTTCGACGGGGCCGACTATGAGACCCTGACCTACCGGGTGTCCTTCGGCGAGGCGGACTCCGACGGGCAGCAGGCCTTCCGGCTGGACGCCCTGACCGGTGACCATGCGCGCGAGGATTCGGCGGTCGGTGACCTGGTGCTGGAAGGCCGGACCGGCGAGACGGCCAGCGAGAGCGGAACCCGGTTGTGGGCCGGGCGCATCGCCGACTCGTTCTACATCGATCTGTCGCTGCTGGCGATCATCAACGGGGCGGTGGCCAAGGGGACCGCGCCAGACCTGTCAGGGTGGCGCCCGGAGGCCGCGCAGAACAGCTTCGCCGGGAGCGTTGTCCAGTCGATCGTGCTAGAGGTCTCCCACAATCACCCGCAGTTGCGGCCGGGAGCCCGCACGGGCGTGTGGTGCACCACCAAGCTCGCCACCGACGCCGGTGGCTGGCGGCAGATCAACCGGGCCGGTCATCCGATGATGTGGCCGATCTTCTGGCCGAACGACACCGACTTCACCAACCCGGCCAACACCCGGCACCCGTCGGAGGACGTCAGTGCCGCAGCCAAGTACATCGGCGAGCAGATCGCCGCCGTGGTAGCGGCCAGCGGGACCTCCGACGACCCCGCGGGCTACGGCCAGGCGGTGGCCGGGGACCTGTTCCCCGACGTGCTGTCGTACGTGGTCGGTACGCCCGCGGTCTACGGGTTCGCTGCCCGCAACGGCCGGACGCAGGCCGACAATGCCCCGGAAGCCATGCTGTCCCTGGTCGCCAACACCGCGGTGCCCTCCGGGCTCAAGCCGTCCGTCGCCAAGGATCAGCGGGCCAGCGACTTCCCCTACGTCGCCCCGGCGTGACCTTCGCAGGCGGAGACTTCGGCACCCAGACCGCTGATGAAAACAAGAAAGGGAAGGGGCAATGGCATACATCACCGCGGGCGAAGAGAATTCCACGCCGGTCGAGCTGTACTACGAGGATCACGGCGCGGGGCGTCCGGTAGTGCTCGTCCACGGGTTCCCCCTGTCCGGCCGGGCCTGGGAGCGCCAGGAACGAGCGCTGATCGCTGCCGGGCACCGGGTCATCACCTATGACAGGCGAGGCTTCGGCAAGTCCGCCCGCCCCGCAGCCGGCTATGACTACGACACCTTCGCTGCCGACCTGGACAAGCTGGTCACCGCTCTGGATCTTCGCGAGTTCGACATCGCCGGCCACTCGATGGGCGGCGGGGAAATCGCCCGTTACCTGGGGACGTACGGGTCCGACCGGGTCCGGCGGGCCGTCATCATCTCCGGGATCCCGCCCTACCTGCTCAAGACCGACCAGACGCCGCAGGGCGTCCCGCAGGAGGTTTTCGACCAGATCGCCGGGGCGCTGACCGCCGACCGGTTCGCCTATTTCACCGAGTGGAACAAGAACTTCTTCAACACCGACCACACCCTCGGCACCCGGGTCAGCGCGGAGGTGGTCCAAGACGCCTGGAACACCGCGGTCAGCGCCTCGCCCGCCGGGACGGTTGCCTGCGTGGCGACCTGGCACACCGACTTCCGCGACGACCTGCCCAAGATCGATATCCCGGTGCTGGTGATGCACGGGACCGCCGACCGGATCCTGCCGATCGAGGCCTGCGGCCCGCGCACCCACGAGCTCATCAAGGGCAGCGACTTCGTCGCCATCGACGGCGCAGACCATGGCTTGTGCTGGACCCACGCCGAGGAGGTCAACGCTCACCTCGTCCCGTTCCTCGGCTGACCGGGCTTTTGCCGCCAGCGTGCTGGTGCACCGGGAAAGGAGAGTGCAGATGATGAGCGACGCCAGCGATGCCGCACCGAAGATCCTGGACCTGTCTCCAACGAAGCCGGGGCACCTCAGCATGCCCTCAGCGTGCCGGGTGGTTGCTGGCGGTGATCGCTTGGGTGATGTAGCTGATAATGGCGTCGGCACCGTCGCGGCCACGGTCCAGGTCGGGGTTGTAGATGCATACCGACCAGCCAGCGCAGCCGTCGGCGGCCAGGGCCGTGGCGGTGAGGCCGGCCAGCTGATCCCAGGTCAGGCCGCCCGGCTGGGGATAGTCCACGGCGGCGAGCTCGGTGGTGGCGAGCACGTCGAGGTCGGTGTGCAGCCACCAGGGCGGCGGCAGGCTGGCCAGCGCCGCCGCATACCGGTCCGCGGTGAGTTCAGCTGGCCCGATCAGCGCGCCCAGCCGGCCGTCCAGGCTGGCCACGCCCGCGGCGGCCAGCTCGCCGTTGTCGCGGGGGCCGACGGCGGCTACATCTGCCGGATCGATCCGGGGCAGCGCGGCGCGCAGCTGCGGGCTGAGGCCGGCGTCGAACAGCCGCAGCGCCAGCCCGAGTTCGCAGTCAGCTGCTTCTCCGGTCGGCGACATCCACGGCGGCCAGGCGTCTTCGTGCCCGTCGACGAACAGCAAGCCAGGATGGTCAGCCTCCGCTTGCAAAGCGGCGAGCGCTCCGAGGATCACCGGGCAGTCTCCGCCCGCCAGCAGCGGGAACCGCCCCTGGCGGCGGGCAGCGCCGACCGCCCGCGCCACCTGCCGGATCATTGCAACCAGGGCATCCTCGGCCAGTAGGCCGGACGGGCCGCGCCCTGGGACCGGCGCCGGCAGCGCCAGATCGCCGGCATCGGTGAAGCCCGGCTGGCGGGCCAGCACCGTCGCCAGGCCGCGCTGGCGCAACACGGCCGCGGCCCGGGCCACCCCGTCCGCCGTGCCACTGGAATTGGCAGGCACCCCGATCAGGGCGAGTCCGGCTGGCGTCATCCCGTTGACGCTACCGCCCGGCTGGTGAACACCGGCTCGGCGATGGCGACAACGGTCGGCACGGATGCGGGCGTGGTGGCCATGGCGGGGCACCTCCCAGATCGGGCTGAGACCCGGAAACCTGGGCCAGCCACGGCGCCTGCGGGCTGCTGCCGCACCTTATGACGCTACGTACTCGGCGTACAAACTGTTTCTGATCTGGTTGGGACTCTGTGAGACTCGGACACATGTCGACTCCGCAGCCTGCTGCCGTCTTCGGCCCGCACCGCCTCCGGACTGCTCGCGTGATAGGTGTCGACGAGCATGCCTGTGAAGTCTGGAGCCACGGCGAAGTCAGCTCGGTAGGGTTCGCCCCGATGTTCCCCTCGCCACGCGTCGAGCGGGTGCGCCCCGGCCATCTGGTCGCAATTGCCACGGGGCCGGGCACCGACGTCGTGGTGTGGAGGTGGTACGACGCAGTCGTGCTCGGCACGGAGGACGACGGTTCGGTTCGGCTGTGGGAGCCGGCGCACGGGGAGGTCATCGCTCGAGCGCGGGCGTCGTACCAGAAGCAGGACCCGGGGTCGCGAGCATACGCGTCGGCCGGCCTTCCGGGAGCGGATTGGTGGGTCGCCGACAGCGCCAGCGGCGCCCCGCACAGCGCCAACGTCGAACTGGACGATGTTGACGTCCTGTACACCGAAAACGACCTTTGGTCAGCGGTGTTCGACTCGAACACGTGACTTGGCGGCGATGTCGCATGGTCGGCATGTCACGCGCTCAACGCGGCATTATGTGGGTGACCTTCGGTCACCTGCGCCCTTCGGGGCCACATAATGCCTGATCATGCGGGTGATCGAGGCACAGCGTTCTTGGTCTTGGCGCTTTACGATCACCCGCATATCAAGCAGATGCGGATGTTGCTGGCACGTAGTGCGTACTCGCCCACGTCGTTCAATCCGTGTTGTTCAACCCGTCCTGCGGGGCGATCGGGATGCTTCCGGCGATTGTGGTTCCTTGCCCTGGCCGTGAGCGGATCTCGATGGATCCGCCGAGGGCCTCAAGGCGGTCGGCCATTCCCTGCAGCCCGGTGCCGTTGGCGGCCGCAGCCGGGTCGAACCCCCGGCCGTCGTCGGTGACTTCGAAGGACAGGTGGCTGTTCACGGCGGACACACTCAGGCGCGCCGAGGTTGCCTTCGAGTACTTGGCGACGTTCTGCAGGGCCTCCAGGCAGCAGAAGTACACGGCCGCCTCCACCTCCTGCGGGTAACGGCCGACCGCTTGGGATCGCGTGGCGACCGGCACCGGGGATCTTCTGGCCTGTGCCTCCAGCGCGTCGGGAAGACCTCGGTCGGCGAGTAGCGGCGGGTAGATACCGTGGGCCAGCTCCCGCAGATCCCGGGAGGCCTGGCCTGTTCGGGCCTGCAGTTCCCGCAGGGCGGCATGGGTCGCGGCCGGGTCGTCATCGATCAGTGAGTCCGTCAGCCTCAGCTGCACCGCCAAGGCCACGAGCTGCTGCTGGGCGCCGTCGTGGATGTTGCGTTCGATCCGCCTGCGCTCCTGGTCCTGGGCCGCTACCAGCCGCTGGCGCGAGGCCCGGAGCTCTTCGATCAGCCGGGCGTTGCGCAGCACCAGCCCGGCCTGTCCCGCCAGATCGCGGATGAGCTTGTCCTGGGCAGCGCTCAACGGGCTGCCGGGCGGCATCCGCACGGTCAGCGCGCCGAGAAGCTCGCCCTGATCCAGGACGCGAACCGCGCGATCCGTGCCGGAAGCCAACGGCACGCCATCGGTGGCCGTCGACGGCGCACTGCTGGTGGACTTGTGGCCGGACCTCATCCGGCCAGCCCCACTGCGACGTGCATGGGCCGGGGTGGTCTCACGATGAGGTCACCATCTTCTTCGACGGGGAACATCAGATGAGACCCGGCATTAAGCTCACCACCGTGCTGCTCGGCGTTCTCGGCGTCGCCGATAGGTTCCCGTCCAAGCGGCCTCATCTAGGTCAGGCAAAATCGAACCGATTGCGGCGCGTCGCACGTCGACGAGCCCGACCGAATCCAGCTCACGTCCCGAGTGTTCACATGAGCTCTGTGATCTTTCGGTTGCTTCGCCGCTACGCGTCTCGGACACGTTCGTAGGTGAGAAAAACGGGACGCCGGAAAGCGGCGGCACTCGCCGCAGCTCAGTTCTGGCGGGTCAGCATGAACACCGGAAACTGCCGCGTGGTCTTGGCCTGGTGTTCGCCAAGAGTGGGATACTCCGCGACCAGCCTCGGCCACAGCTCGGCGCGGGCTGCGTCGGCCAGCTCGTCCGCCAGGACCGTGAACGTTTGAGCACCCACCTCAACGGTGATCCTTGGGTTGGCCTTGAGGTTGTAGTACCAGTCTGGGTGGGTGGGCGATCCTCCGCTGGAGGCGACGATCGCGAAACGGCCGTCTCCCTCGGAGAAGCAGCCCAGGGGCGTAACACGCTCGACCCCGGACCTGACGCCGATGTGGTGGATGAGGATCAGCGTAGTGCCCGCCCAAGGCCCGCCGGCGCGTCCCTGGTTCGCCCGGAACTCCTTGATGATCTTGGCGTTATAGTCGCTGCCTTCGTCCGGAGCCGAGGTCATCATGAATCTCCTCCAAAGCGTGTCACTGGCTGTCGTATTCGTCGTGGCGGCGGATCCACAGTTGGAACCCATCGCCCTCGTCGCGGCCTTTGGGTGCCCGGTCGAGGATCGCGTAGTAGCTCATCAGGAACTCGACCCCGCGGATCCCGGCCGAATAGGTCTGGCAGACGGCCCCGTCGTCCAGAACGAAGACGCTGAAACCGAAGTTCTCGGTCAGGTAGCCGACCACGTCGGTGCCGGTCTCCCTCGCGTTGCGGGCGGCGATCGGCGGCAGCTGGTCAAGCATCGGCGCGGCCCACCCGCGCGTCTCCTCTTGGCTGCTGGAGAAACCAAGGTCGGTGTTGAACTCACTGTTGGCCGACGACACCCAGGGGAAGCTCCATCCCATCCGGCGCTTGAACGCCTGCAACATGTCCAGTGGGGCCTGCGAGACGAACAGCATGGTCACATCGCGTGCGTTCAGGTGCGGGAGGAGGCCATTGACGCTGTCGGCGATCGACGAGCAGGTCGGGCAGCCGACCGCATAGCTCGGGCCGAACATGAAGTGGTAGACGAGCAGCTGACTGCGCCCGTCGAACAGCTCCGCGAGCGTGCGCATGCCGTGGTCGGTGTCGAAGCGGTATTCCTTCTCGATCCGGAGCCACGGCAGCTCGCGCCGCTGCCCCGCCAACGCGTCGCCCATCCGGGTGTGCTCCTTCTCGCGGGCGAGCAGCGCCTCGCGGGCAGCGGCCCACTCTTCCCGTGTCACAATCCGGTGACGGGTCATTTGTGCTGTCTCCTTCGTGTTTCACTACATGATTCGAGATGGACGCAGCCATCGAGGTGAGCTCACATCGGCGGCGCTAGCCCGGGAACCCAGGTGGGGTCCACGATGACCACAACCCCGAGCACGACGATCGCCAGCGCGAGCGGCACGTCGACGGCGGCCCTCGGCGGCAGGAGTTTCTGCGCGGTCACCAGGACGGCGACCACGGCCATCCAGGTCACGCTCATCACGTCTAGCACCACCAGCATCGCCATCAGCCCGGCGCTAGAACCCACGCAGCACAGCCCGAACCCGAAACCCGACCCGGCCATCTGCCGGCAGCGGCGGCGGAGGCGCCGCTTGAGCGGCGTGAACTCGTAAATGCCTGCGGCCACCGTTACCGCGCCTGCCGCGGCCGTCCCGTGCGGCCGGTACCCCGCGAACACCACAGCACCGGTCAGCGTCCAGACCGCGAGGTACGACCCGGCGAACTCCGGCACCGCCCGCACACCAGCGGCGCGGGCGGCCCGCGCCACGGCCGGGACGGCGCCCGGCAGCATCATCGCCGCCATCATCGCCGCCCAGGCACCGATGAAGAACCCCAGCGAGCCGAGCCGGGTCGCAACTCCCATGTCCATCCCGGTCATCAGCCAGACCGAGACCACCCAGCAGGCTGAGGCGACGCCGAGTGTCGCTGCCAGGACCCCCGTCAGGCCAGCTGTACTGCCCGCTACACCCGAGGGGCGGGCAGCCGCGGCGATGCCCGCGACGGCCTGCGCGCTAGTCTTGCGCACCTCTCGTGCCTCTCTTCCGGGAACCGCCTAGGAAGCGACAGGCTGAGGCCGCAGGAGCGTGGCGTTCTGGCGCTCAAGTGCCTTGTCCGGGCCCGCGTGCCAGGCGTCGGCCAGCGCCGCGGACAGGGGATCAGGGAAGATGTCCTCCTCGCCCTTCTCGACCGCGACGAAGATGGCTCGCGCGACGGACTGGGGAGAGGCCTTTGGGATGTCGAGGGCGCGGGTGATGTCCATCTGCAGCACGGTGACCCGCGGGTCCGGGTGGGTGTAGGGGCGCCGCGTTCCGGCGTAAACGCGCGCCGCGCCGCGGCGCAGGGCCTCGGCGAGCAGCGCTTGCCCGATGCCCCGGTTGGCCCCTGTCACCAGGATGGCCTTGCCTTCGATTGCGGTGCTCATTTGGTGTTCCTCCATGGGTCGAAGCGGTGGTTGCCTGGATCAGGCGGATGCGGCTTGCTGTTTGCGGTTGGGCAGCCCTCGGCCCGTGCGGATCAGGGCGCGCAGGCTGGTGTGCAGGTAGAAGTCCCAGGAGCTCGAGCAGATGTCGAAACACTCATACTCCGGGACCAGCCCGACGTGGGTGAAGCGGATCTCGGTCTTGCCGTCCCGCGCGGTGATGTCGAAACAGATCTCGGTGTCTTTCCACTCGCTCTTGTCGCGGGTGAAGTCGAAGTAGTTGTCCAGGACGTGCCAGACGACTCTTTCGCCGGGGACTAGCTGGGTGACCTTGATCCGGCAGCGATGGGCGTCCTGGTACCGGTAGGTGAACTCGGCGGCGGTCTTATCGGTATCGCCCTCGATGTCTTCTGACCACCAACCACGGACGTTGTTAATGGCCTGGAATACTTCTTCGGGTGTCTGGTCCACGGCGAAGGCCACGGTAAGACCCGCATTCCCGGCTGTACTGGTGGTCATGTCGGAACTCCTGGCGGGCTGGGTTCTTGGGCCTGCCAGCATCCTCCGGTGTTGGGCGCGCGCCGCCATCGGTGGCGCGCTACGGCATTTGCGTCTCCTGCCTACGTACTTAGGCCGGGCTGCGGCCCCGCCAGTACGCAGCGGCGTCAGACGGCGGGCTCAACTCCGGCACCTTCGGCGAACCGGGCCAGCTCAGAGCGGCTGTGACCGGTCTTCAGCAGAAGCCGTTCCGCGTGCTTTTCCACGGTGCGGACCGACAGGTGCAACGCCCCGGCTATCTCCCGGTTGGAGCGCCCGGCGGCGATCTGGGCCAGCACCTCGGCCTCCCGCGGCGTGACGCCCCGGGCGGCCAGCAAACCGGTCACCCGCCGTGCCTCGGTTCGGGGCCGGCGTGGCACCGCCTCCCCCATTGAACGCAACGCCGCCCGGCATTGGCCCGCGAAGTTAGGCAGGCCGAGATCCTCGAAATTCGCCAGGGCCTCCCGCACCCATACGGCCGGCTCCCCCCACACGTCGCGGTACGCGCAGGGGGCGGCCAGAAGCCGGGCGAGGCTACGGGCGAATCCACCCTCGATGCGCCCCAAGGCGCGATCCGCCGCGGCGAAGGTCGATGCCGCGTCCCCGCCCTCTCGGCCGGCGGCCACAGCGTCAGCCACCCTCAAGGTTGCGCGGCTCATCGCGGTGTCGAAGCTGAGTCGCCGGCATTCGTCTCTGGCCTGCTCCCCGTCCGCGTCGGCGACGGTTCGCAGCAGCGCCCACCTGCCCGGGAAGTCACGCGCCCCACCCGCGGCCCTTAGCACGTCCATGGCGCGGTCAATCGCGTCCAACGCTTCGGGAAGCCGCCCTTCGCCGAGGTGGTACAGGGCGACACCGTTCGCCAGCACGTGCATATTTACGGTATCGCCGTCGCCTTCAGTCGCGCGTGCCTGCCCGGCGACGGCCTCCATCGCCGTGCGGTTGCCGGAGAAACCGTGCGCCACCGCCTGGAGCGCCAGGCTCATCGGGAGAGAAGCCAGGCCGAACCGGCGCGAGGCCTCCTCGCATCGCGCCGCGACGGCCAGCGTCAGGCCCGCCTGGCCCCGCGCGCTATAGGTCGCCGCCAGCTGGAGATCCACCATCGCGACCATCGAGATGGCCCCCGCGGCCAGCGCCTCCCGGCGGGCCTCCTCCAGCCGGGCGGTGCCAAGCGTCTCGAACATGTCGATCGTGCCAAGTTCCTGCAGCGACTTGATCCGGAAGACCGGCAGGGCGTTCCGCGAGGCACACTCGTACGCCTCCTCGAACGCGGCGCGAGCCACGCCCGTGTCCCTTCCGCGCTCAACCCGGCCGATCACCCACAACGCCCGGCTGGTCACCTCCGCGAGCCCTTCATCCCGCGCACCGGCAAGCGCGACGCGGGCGAGCGCGACGGCGGCAGCATTATCATTCCGGACCAGTGCCACCTCGGCCTCCCCGATGGCCCGGCGAGCGGCACCCGGCCGGTCCAGCCTGGGTACCGAGCGCAAGGTCTCCAGGTAGCTCTCGGCATCGTCCCAGCGCCCGGCGGTAATCATGGCGTCCACCAGCTCGAAGAGCACCTCGATGCGCACCGCCGGGTCGCAGTCGCCGGAGGACAGAATGCGGTGCCCGACCTCGAGCGCGCGCCATGGCTGACCGGCGATGGTCCATATGGTCAGCAGCACGTGATCCGCCTCCAGCGGCCGCGCGCCTTGCGCTCGAAGGGCCAGCGCTTCGGCGGAGCCGAGCGATCCCTCCCGCAACGCCCGGCGGGCCGCCTCAAGCCATAGCTCAGCTGCGCGCAAATGGTCACCGACCTCGACAGCGAGGCTGGCCGCGAGCTGGCAGATCTCCCCCTCAAGGTCTGGATGCAGCAACTGCAACGTCTCAAGCAGGCTCGCGCAGATAGCCTGCCGTTCTTCGGGGAGAAGCGACGATCGAACCGCCTCCGCGGTCAGCGCATGGCGGAACCGGAATCCCGCCCCGTCGGTGTCGATGAGCTGCGCACGGGCTGCCTGGCGGATCCGGTCGATCGCCTCCTGCGGCGGGCACCCGGTCGCCGCCGCCACGACGTGCCAGTCAAAGTTGCGCCCAAGCATCGCCGCGAAGCCGAGAAAACGCGCCGTCGCCTTCGGCAGCAACCCCAGGCGAGTCTCGACGGCCGCGGCGATGGAGCCCGGAACAGCCCGCGCTGAATTCGCCTCACCTAGCGCAACCGCCAGCAGTTCCTCGATAAAGAACGGGACGCCATCGCTCCTGGTCACAACGGCATCGACGAGGTCCGGCGGCAGCGACCCGGCGCTCAGACACTCCCGCAACATGACCTCGCACTGCGCCGGATCGAGCGGGGACAAGGAGATCGGCTGAACCGCGCGGCGAGCCCACAGCGCGGACACCGACTCGGCGCCCGGTCCCGGCTCATCATCGCGCAAGGCGACGACCACGACGGCGGCGTGCCCGCACACGTGGTCGGCAAGGTACTCAAGCACCTCAAGCGTTTCCCGGTCAGCCCAGTGCAAGTCCTCGATAACCAACAGTGCGGGAGCGTCCGGTGACGACCACTCCACCATGAGCCGCAGCACGCCCTCTGCCAGGACGATCAACCCGCCGTCCAAACCCCCGGCATGCTCCCCCGACCACTCCGGGATCAGCGACCCCAGGATCGGCCGGAAAGCCGTGAGCCGCGACGATGGCGCCAACCCCACCCGGGCGGCAGCGAGCAGAGCCTCCCGCAACGGCCGGAAAGGCACGTCCCCGCCGGTCGGGCTGCACCGGCCGGCCAGGACAGTCCCACCCACGGCCCGGACCCAGTCCGCGAGCTCTCGGATCAGGCGGCTCTTGCCGATCCCGGCTCGTCCGCGCACCACGAGCATCTGGCCGCCCGCCTGCCACGCCTGCTGGAGCTGGGCGAGCTCGCGCTCGCGCCCGACCATGACCGGGCAGAGCATGCTAGCGGCGTTCGACGTCCGCGCCTCGTACCCCACAACTAGCCATGGTAGATAAACGCCGGATGATGAGGTCCTGGCTGGCTACCGGGCAGCGGCCGCACTATACGATCCGACTGCGCCGGGCTGATGATCCCGAGCTGGAGGAGCTGCTGGCGGCGCTGGGTGCTGCCCGCCCTAATCCCCAGTACGGTAGAAGCAGCACCTGGCGAGAGGAGGGCTGAGATGTACCGGGTCGACATCACCCCGGACCTCAATGACGAGGACCAGACCGGTTACCTGTGGACGTTCCTCGATGAGGCTCGTGACCCTGCCCGGATCACGCCAGGCGCCTTGGTCGTGGCCGGTGATGAGGACGCCGCCGCCGTGTGCCAGGTCGTTGACCTCGTGCCAGCCGGTGACGGCACGATCGTTCACCTGCGGCTGCTACCAGGGCTGGTGGATGACCACCGCGCTCTGGTCGACCGGGCACTGGCCAGCTAGTCGCCCCGCCTGGCGGTGGGCCCGCACCCGAACGGCTCGCGGCGCTGCCCGGCACGGCCGGTTCGCCACGCTCCGCGATCGGCTCGAACGCTCAATCAGCGGCAGCGGATAGTCTCCGATGGCTTGCCATGGCCTGAGCGATCGTGTCGGCGTGTGGGTCTATAGAGTTCGTCAATGCCTCGTCCGTGCCGCGTCGGTATCCAGCTGCCCGAGGTCGAGCGGCGCGTCGGGTGGCCGGAGTTGTTCTCGATGGCCCGCACCGCGGAGGGCGTCGGGTTCGACTCGCTGTGGCTTGGTGACCACTTGCTCTACGACCTGCCCGGCGGCCTCACGCGGGGGCCGTGGGAGGCGTGGACCGCGCTTGCCGCGCTTGCCGCGGCCACGAAGCGTGTCGAGCTTGGGCCACTGGTCGCGTCGACGAGCTTTCATGCGCCGGCGATGCTTGCCAAACAGGCGGCGACCGTCGACGCCATCTCGGGCGGGCGGCTGATCGTTGGCCTGGGCGCGGGCTGGAACGAACGGGAGTACCGGGCGTTCGGGTTCCCGTACGACCATCGGGTCTCCCGGTTCGAGGAGGCGTTCACCATCATTCGCGGCTTGCTGCGGGGCGGGCGTGTCGACTTTGACGGCGCCTACTACCGGGTCGAGGACTGCGTGCTCGACCCGGGGGCGACGCGGCCGGGCGGCCCGCCTCTGATGCTCGGCTCAACCAGCCCGCGCATGATGCGCATCGGGTTGCCCCATGTCGACGCGTGGAATGTCTGGTGGAGCGACTACGGCAACACCCCCGACGGATTCGCCGCCGTCCGCGACCGCGTCGATGAGGCGGCCGTGCAGGCCGGGCGCATGCCGGGTGAGGTCGCCGCCACCGCGGCGGTGCTGGTCAGCCTGCCCGGTGGAACCGGGCGGCTCACGGGCGATGTATCTAGCGGTCCTATCAGGCCGGTCCAGGGATCACCCGCTGACATCAGCGGTCACCTCGAGGCGATGGCGGGCGCCGGCGCCACGCACCTTCAGCTTGTCGTGGACCCGATCACAATGGGGTCCATAGAGATGCTCGGCGACGTGCTCGCCACGCTGGACCGTGACTGGGAAATGCCCGATGCCGTCATCAAACCCGTGTGAACCCGTCGCATCGCGGAACTACGTGCTTGCACCGACGGCCCGGGCGGGCCACGTTGCCGCCACCAGTCGTCATGTTGTCGCGCGGACTGCGGCAGGTGAGTGCGTCAGCCGAGCGCGTGTGTGATGGACATCAACGCCGGCGGCCGTGGATGCTGGCTCTCGTGGACAGGAGCCCCAGTGATGACGGCGACGGCCCCCCCGCCGTTCCAGCTGTGTACCGCGGAACAGAGGGAAGGCCCGGGCCGGTGCTGTTCACCCTCGACGTCGATGGCGAACGGTTCGCCATTCGCCGAGCTGGAGACGGCGGCACCGCCTACGACTGGCTGAGCGGGCCTAACAAGGGCTACGGATTCGGATCGAGCGGGACACCGAATCGGTCGATGGAGGAGCACCGGGAGAGCACTCGCGCCTTCCTCGCCATGATCGATCCCAATACGGGCTACATCGGGGACGACTGAGGGGAGCGTGTAATCCGCCCGAGCCTTTACCAGACGCAGACGTCGGCATGAGCGCGTCGTCGAGCTAGCACTACCGCTCGGTCGTGGCCGGTGCCTAACGCCGCTCGGCCAGCGGCATAGTAAGTGCGCGTTACTGCCGCAGCTTCGGTCTGCATGAATATACATCTGGGAGTCGTGAAATCGGCTGACTGGTTCTTTCGCTGTTGTACCCGTGTCGTTGGCAGAACGTCATTTTGCCGGACTGGTTCGGGGTGTCGGCAAGGATGAGGGACCTGGCACTCGATGCGTGTCACCGCCCGGATGCTGCGAACAATGCGAAATCACGGTCAGGCGCAGGCGACCGGGCGGGGCGCCGGTCTGCGTTCGAGGGCCCGTGCTTTGCGTCGTGATGTCTGGTACAGAGTTGGTATGGCAGATGCGACAGTGGGGCTGGCGGACGCGATCGCGGCTTTGCGCAAGGAGCTGCTGGCGGCGGTGGCTGAGGGCGAGGACGCGGCGATGCGGTTCCGGCTGGCACCGGTTGAGCTGTCGATGCAGGTGGCGGTCACGAAGGATGCTGAGGGGAAGATCGGCTGGCATGTGCTCGGGCTGGGCGGCTCGTACTCCTCGGCGGTGACGCAGACGCTGGCCTTGCGGCTGGAGCCGGTGTGGAAACAGGAGAGCGGCTCGTATACCCCCGACTTCGCTATCGCCGACCAGAGGGCCGAGTCGCCCCGGCTCGGACCACGGGCCCCGGAGAAGCGCCAGTAGGCGCGCGATTCGCGGTTGTGAGGCGGCGCGACGATGGTTATGGGGGGTATTTGGGGCGGTATCCCGTCTGACCGGGTGGTGGCGGTGGTAGCGAGCCTCGATACCGGGTTGGTGCAGGTTGGTTCTGGTTACCTGGTCACCGGGCAGCGGGTGCTGACCGCGCGGCATTGCGCGGAGGATCAGAGGACCGCCGGCCTGCGACGTCGCTGCGGGTGGTCCGCCGCTCGGGCGGGCCAGAAGCGCCTGCGACGCTGCTTGCTGCTGGATCGGATCTGGATGTCGCAGTGCTCGCGGTCGACGAGGACCCCGCGTGGGGAGCGCCAGCCGTTTTGGAGCCGCTCCGGTTCGGACGGGTGGATCGCAGCCAATCCGGGGAACTGTACGACTGCCAGGCAATCGGCTTTCCGCTGTGGCAGCTCGACCCCGACGACCAGCAGCGCAGCGCTGCTGAGCTGCACGGCACGATCCGGGTGACCGAGGATGTCGAGTCCGGGTTTCTGGTGATGCGCGACCCGCTGCTGACCGACGTCGCCGTCCCGGCCACCGCGACCTCCGGGGAACGGGCCGAAGGGTCGCCGTGGGGTGGCTTGTCCGGCGCTCTGGTGTTCATCAGGCGACAGAGGCCGATTGCCGCGCCGACATAAATGATCGATAGCATATTCGAAAAACCTTGTCGGGATGGCGGGATTCGAACCCGCGGCCTCCTGCTCCCAAATCAGCTCCACCCAGTCGCCCGACGTAGCCTCACGTCGCCCAATGTGGCGTTCACCGGGCCGATAGTGGCTGGACGTCGCCTGGCATCGCTTTATGACTGTGCACGTTGGCTCCCACTTTGGCTCCCACATCTACGGCGCGCGCTCGGCTGCAGCTGGCTAAGGTTGTATCCGATCGGATACACTTTCAATCCAAGCCACTGCGTGGACGAGGAGCGTGATGCAGACCGCTGGATTGCTTGAGAGGGCCAGGCACCAGGCCGGGTTGTCGCGCTCGGAGCTGGCGCGCAGGGCGGGTGCGTCCCGCCCGACGCTCGCTGCGTACGCGGCCGGAACGAAGAGCCCGAACTTGGCCACTGCTGAGCGGATCGTCCAGGCGGCCGGGTTTGATCTTGAGCTCGTCCCCCGTCCTGTTTTCCGGGAGGCGGCCGTTGGCCACGGCCATGCAATCTACGTTCCCGCCGTCTTGCCCCGGCTGGCCGTCGACCGTGCTCTAGGCCGCATCCGGCTGCCTTTGCACCTGAACTGGTCACAGCCTGGACGGGAGTACGACCTGTCCGACCGGCGCCAGCGCGCGCGGGTATACGAGATCGTCTTGCGCGAGGGGACCGGCCAGGACATCAGCGACTATGTCGACGGCGCACTGCTGGTGGACTTGTGGCCGGACCTCATCCTGCCAGCCCCACTGCGACGTGCGTGGCAGCCGCTGATCGACACCGTCCGCGGAAACACAGCGACTTAGATGCCTCCCCGTCTGCTGACGCCGCTTCAGGTAGAAGCCACGCAGCTGTTCTTCAGCCTGCCCCAGAGCGCCGGCTTCGCGGTCGCCGGCGGCGCCGCGCTGATCGTGCAAGGCCTGATCCAGCGCCAGACCAGAGACGTCGACCTGTTCCTGCTCGACGCAGCCGCGTCCACGATCACGTCCGCCGCCGCCTCGTTCGAAACCGCGATCGGCGAGCACGGATGGTCGCACCAGCGAGTGATCGACCAGAGCGATTTCGTCCGCCTGCTGATCACCGGCAGCAGGGAGAGCCTCATCGTCGACCTCGGCCGAGACAGCCCGGCAGAAGAACCGGTCGATACCACCGACCTGGGACCCACCTTGAGCTTGCGCGATCTCGCCGCCCGCAAGACGCTGGCCCTGTTCGGCCGCGCCGAAGCCAGGGACTTCGCCGACGTCTACGATCTCGCCCGCAGATTCGGCCGCGACCAGCTCCTCGACTGGGCCGCCGCCGACGACCCAGGATTCGACAACCAGATCTTCGCCGACATGCTCGCCAGCATCGAGCGGCTCAGCGACGAGGACCTGCCCGTGCAAGCCCGGCGCGCCTCAGAACTGCGCGCCTATTTCCGGGACTGGGCCGCCGAACTCGCTGCGCACTGACCTCCCGCATCTGGGGCCCGCCAGCGCACGAGGCGCCGAGACGGCATCGACCCGGCCGTTCCTTCCTGCTCGTGCAGAACTGCAAGGAATCCCAGTCCACTTCCCGTATCCGCTTCTGTGAGGTGGTCAACGGGCGGGCATGCACGCCAAGAGCCTCGCTGGTGGGCCGCTGGCTGTTAGTTGTGGCGCGGGCGGCCAGATTCACCGGTTCTGTGCGTCACCAGCCGTGCCAGCTGACCGGCCGTATTTGGCTTCGGCCATGCACGCCGTGGCGTCAGCCTGACAGTCTCGATGTGATCGCCGACAGTAATGTCGCCTCTTGGCGGAGAGACAGACGTCGGCGCCTGGCCGCCGGCCGGGGCTGTCTGCCTAGGTCACCAGCGGCGGCCCGCGAAGGGGGAAGTGCCGTGCCATCTGACGGGGACGCGCCGCGTAGGCGCCGGGTTCTGGGCAAGGGCAGGATGGAGGGATTCAGTGACGGCGTGTTCGGATTCGCCATCACGCTGCTCGTCCTGGACATCGCGCTTCACCCGCCGGGTACGCCTCTGCAGCAGGTGCTGCACGCCTGGCCTTCCTATGTGGCCTACGTGACCAGCTTCCTGACCATCGGCGGTGCATGGCTGCTCCACACCGGATTGACCGATCAGCTGGCCCGGACCGATTCGCTCTTCCTGCGGCTCAACTTGCTCGTCCTGCTCGTAGTGGTCTTCCTGCCGTTCCCGACCCGCCTCGTCGCTGAGGCCCTGCATAACAGCAGCGGTGAACGCGTGTATGTCACCATGTACGGGCTAACGCTCCTGGCCATCCGCCTCCTGGGGTCTGCCCTGGATGCCTACGCCCGGCGCGAGCGCCTCTACTCACTACACCAAGACGACGAGGAGGAGGTGCACACAGACCGGCGGAAACTCCTGCCGGTCGTCATCGGGTACGCGATCGCGATCCTCGTCGGGCTCGCCCTGCCAGTACTGGCCGTGGCACTGTACTTCGGCCTCGCGGTGTACCTGGTGGTGCCGTTCCGGGAAGCCGCGCGGCTGCTGCACCGGCGCTCCTAGCTGCACCCCGGGGCAGCTGTGGATCGAGGAGGTAGGTGGCCTCGCGTGATTCCGTCCGGGCCGGGATGCGCCCGAACCATGTGGCGACCACGGTCTGTGGCCGGCCCGGGGGATCCAGCGCACCTCGAGGCTGCGGCGCGTGAGGCGGCGATCGCGAGGGCCGCTGTTCAACCCGAGCTCGGCCGGGGAGTCACCGCCGCTCGCAGGTCGGCCGAGAGCCCAGCGCCCCCGCCACGGACCCTGGGGCCACCCGGCGAGCCGTCCGGCCGAGTCACCCGGCCCAGGGCCGGATCCTGCTCTCCGCGAGCGGCGGAAGACGCGCGTCAATCTTGCCGCTCGGCTTCCTCACGCCAGGAGCCGACTCAGAAGCGTACGCGACTCCGGACCTGGCGCAGCAGCTCATCGTAGGTAATGAGTCTCACGTGGCCCGGCAGTTCGCCCCATAGCCTTTCAACTCGAACTTGTCTTGTCCTGGCCCGGGATCTCTTCCGATGAGGACCGCGGCCGTCGGCCGGTAAGCCCGGAGCCCAGCATCCTGCCGCAGGCCGTCCTGCCGCTGGCCTTCATCCCAGCAAAGGCTCCACCCCAACGCGAACGACCACCGGAATCTGTTCAACAGCAACCGCGGCCACTGTTGCTCCAGTGTCCTTCAGGACCAGTCCGTGACAGTCGCTGCCGCCGGTTGGCGTTCAACTCCCGCGGTCAGATGACGGTCAAACGATCTTGAGAGTCGCACCGACGGTCGACGGCAAGGCCTACTACCTGCACGTTTGGTCGGGATGCCGGGATTTGAACCCGGGGCCTCCTGCTCCCAAAGCAGGCGCGCTGCCAAGCTGCGCCACATCCCGATGACCCAGCCGTAGCCTACCTGCTCAGGCCCGGACGCTCCCGGCCGCCGGTCTTTCGCGCTCGGCGGACAGTCCGCTAGTTTTGGAGCGGGCGCTGGCGTCTCCCACCGTGATCCGGCTGGCACCTCGAGACGGTACGCTACCCGCGTAGAGACTTGCCCGGCCCACGTCGGGCTCGGTCGCCGCGGGCGTAGCTCAATGGCAGAGCCCCAGCCTTCCAAGCTGGTCATGAGGGTTCGATTCCCTTCGCCCGCTCCACCACGTAAGCCCAGGTCGCTGGGCCAGAGCAGGTCATCTCCCTGATCAGTCAGGATTCGCTCAGCCCGAGCCGGGCCACATACGGGCCACAGCAAGCGGAAATTACGCGATTTAGGCGTCTCGGGCAGCAGGTCTCCGCGGTCCAGCTCTGCACCCCCTCCGGTCAGAGACCAAGGGCCAGGCGGGAGCCTGCCCGGACCGGACGCGGGCCATCCCCTACATGGTGCGGGTCGTTACGATCGGACCCTAGGGCTGGCCCTACATTGGCCCTAATAGGCCCGGGGAAATGCGGGGGAACCCGGGACAGTAGATGGCGATCAATCGGACCGCCTTTCAACCGAACGCAGGTCACAGCGCCAGAACTACGACCGGCGACGGAGCGCCGATACCCTGATAAGGAAGAGGTCCCAGCCTTTTGCCTAGCTGGCTGAACCGAGTGACCAACTGAGTGACGATCGGGACGTTCGTGCCCGGATTCCCGCGGACGCTCGCGAACAAACTCAGCAGGTCAGGTGCCACATGCGCCCAGCCTGAGAACCCATGAACTTGGCTTCGGGACGAAGAGGCCGTGCCCGGGCGGGTCAGCTGAAGAGCTTGTCAGCGGCGGCCTGGTCCTCAAAGAATGACCAGTGTTCCGTGACCTTACCGTCTGCCAGATGCCAGATGTCGGCCGACCGGAGCGCCACCGTCTGCTCGTCCCGCTCGGCATGGAAGGTCACCAGTACGACGCCGTGCGTGTCGTTGGCCAGGACGTCGTGGATCTCTGTGCGGAAGGTGCCACCGCTTAGCTCCATCACTTTGCCGAAGAAGCCCATGATCTCCTGGAAGCCGCGGTATTCACCAGTGGTCTGGTTGGATCCTCCGGCGTGCCAGACGATGTCGTCATCGAACAGGGCCTGGATGGTGTCCATGTCGCCGGAGTTGTACGCCGCGTATCCCCGCCTGAGCAGGTCCTCGTTGGGATGCGCCATTGCTGTTCCCCCTTTACGCGGCTGATCACCAGCCGCAACTGCCTGGCCTGACTCGCCAGGTGCTGATCAAAGTATGGGACCGATCAAGGACGTTGGTCCAGCCTGAACTGATCCGAACCACCGTGACCCGAGCTGGTCATGCGGTTGGGTTCGCGCCCGGTTGCGTGGCCGGGCCACACGTGGGCCACAAGCCAGGAGCTCTGACGGCTACCGGCGGTCACTCACGAGCACTCAACCCAGGAGGCCAGGAGGAACATTGCTCTTGACAGCCAGTTTCCTGCACCCCTCAACCTTCGAAGCTGGTCATGAGGGTTCGATTCCCTTCGCCCGCTCCAACACGCAACCCCAGCTCAGGGTGCAGCTGCACTGTCGCGGCGGCCCCCAAGGCCTGACGTTGATGGCCAGCCGTGCCATACACGTGCCATTGAGCCCGCACAGCGCCGCCGGCGCAAGGTCTCGCCAACCGCGTATCACAAATCGTGATACAATATTGAGCATGTCCTCAGGCATTAGCGTGCGTCTCGACGACGAAGCTCTCCGAGCGCTGGCCCAGCTAGAAGCCACCGGGCTCAGCAGATCTGACGCTATCCGCCGTGCGATCCTCGACAGTGCCACCCGCCTACAGCGGCGAGCCGCGCTGGCTGCCGAAGTGGCAGCGCTCGAGGCCGACGAAGACGACCGGCGCGAGATGCTTGAGGTTGCCGCCATGATGGAGAGCATTCGTGCTGCGGGGTGATGTTCACGAGTTCCGCATGCCACGCGGGACCGGCCACGAGCAGTCCGGTCGGCGATATGGCGTGATCGTTCAGGCCAGCGAACTGCTGCCACGCTCAGTGGTGTTGGTCGCGCCAACGTCGCGCAGCGCTCGGCCGGCGTCGTTCCGCCCCGAGATCGACCTGCTGGGGGAGACCACCCGGGTCCTGGTTGAGCAGGTCGGGGCCGTCGATGCCACTCGATTCGGCGAGCTTGTCGGCAAAGTGACTCCAGAACAGCAGTGGGGCATCGACGAGGCCCTCATGACCGTCCTTGGCCTCCGCTAGCCGCATTTGCCGAAATAAACACAGCTGCCATGCCACCCGACCAAGGCATGGGCTCGCTAGCAAGCCCGTGCGCCGCTGTCACCCGCTGGTTGCCGAATCCATAACTAGAAATCAAGGCGGCTCCGCTGCGCTCCGCCGCACGGCGCTGCGGCCCGCGAGATCTTTGGCGCTGCTGCTGGCAGGGCTGGCTAGGACGGGCCTCGGACTCAGTCGTCCGCGCCTTCGCCCGGCTGCTCCGGCGAAGAGCTGAGTCAGCCCACCCGGTCGAGGAACTCCCGCGAGCGCCGCACCACGAGCGCCGCGGCGTCCGCGTCGTACGACGGAAGCGAGCTGTCGGTGAACAGGTGCTGGTCTCCCGGGTAGACGAACAGCTCCGCCAGCTCGGGCCCAACCGTCTCGACTAGCTCGCGGGCGGCATCGATGTCGCCTTCCACCGCGAAGAACGGGTCCTTGTCCATGCCGTGGATCTGTACCGGGACCCCGGCGGGCCACGGGCCGTAGGCCCACTCGCCAGTGATCGGCATGCAGCTCTCGTACAGCAGCGCGCCGCGGGCGCCAGGCCGGGTCTGGGCGAGGCGCTGCGCCATGGCGGCACCGAAGGAGAAGCCGCCATACACGAGGTCGGGGGGCAGGCCGGCGACGGCCCGGTCAACGCGCTCGCCGAGCACCTCGTCCCCGATGCCCTGCACGATCGCGATGCCGTCGTCGATGCTCGCCGGCCGCTCGCCGTCGAACAGGTCTGGCGTATGCACGCTGTGCCCCCCGGCGCGCAACTCGTCCCCGAACGCGAGCACCCCGTCGGTGAGTCCCTGCACGTGATGGAACAGCACGACTTCGGCCATCTCTCTACACTCCTGTCATCGGGCGACGGCGGTCGAATGATCCATAACCCTAGAATGGTCGAGATATGTCGGTCAATGAGCATATCCCGGACTACGATCTCGACGAGATGCTCGTGGTCACCGCGTCCGGGCAGCTGCGCGCGCTGGCCGACCCGCTGCGCACCACCCTGCTGGAGCTAGTCCTCGAACGGGCCGCCACGGTCACCGAGATGGCGCTAGCAGTCGGGCGCCCGAAGAGCACCGTCGCCTACCACGTGAACCTGCTCCTTGACGTCGGCCTGCTCCGCGTGGTGCGCACCCGCCGGGTGCGGGCGATCGAGGAGCGGTATTACGGCCGGGTCGCCCGCACGCTCTACATCGGCGTGCTGACCCTCCCCGAGGACAAGCAGATCGTGGCGGCCATCAACGGGCTCGCGCAGGCAGCCGCCGAGGCCGCGCCGGCCCACGCCGCCGACGACCTGCGGTGCACCCTCGTGCACGCCCGCATCCCGATCGAGGAGGTGCGGAACTTCTGGGCCCAGGTCCAGGAACTCACCCGGCGGTTCGCCCAGATCCCCCGGGCCGGCGACCAGGTCTACGGCTTCGCCGCCGGCCTCTACCCTACCAACGCCCCCACCCTCCCCGACGCCGAGCGCGACCCGGCTGGCTGACACAACGCCAGCGACACGCCCGCCCCGACCTCGGTCAGCCGCTGCGCCTGCTCGTGCACTTCGACGTCGATCCCGGCCCGTGTCAGCGCGACTGCCGCGGCGGTCCCGCCGATCCCCCCCGCCGACAACCACCGCCCGCAACGTCACGTCGCCCCTTCCCCGGCGGCCCCGGCCACGGCCAAGCCCTCACGCCATCGCTCACCATCTCTGATGCCGGCCGGAACTGCCGGAGCGACACGGGCATTCCCCGGGCCGGCGCGAAACGCCTGCGGAGCCGGCCATCGAGGACATGGCCGCGGCCCCGCACCTAGACAAATCGAATCTAAGTTCGAATAATGGCAGAGCGCGACAGGAGCCCGCGCCGTGATGCTGGGGACGCGGCGCGGGCACCTGGCCGGCGCCGCGGTCGCGACCCAGCATCGCCCGCCGCGGCGTGGCGACCGCCAGCGAACGCGTCTGCGAGTGACGGGCTGGTCTCCGGTTACGCGGGCAACGGCCGGTCGTGAACGATCCGCTTCATGACGAGCGTCGAGGTCATGCGCTGCACCCCGGGGAGCGCCGAGAGCTTCTCGTCCTGCAGGCGCTGGTAGGCGGCTAGGTCGGCGGTGACGACGCGCAGCAGGTAGTCGGGATCCCCGAAGAGCCGCTCGGCCTGCAGCACCTGGGGGATGTCCGCCAGCCCGGCCTCGAAGCTCATGAGCGTCTCCCGGTCCTCGCGTCGCATGGTGATGAAGACCAGGGCCTCGAAGGTGAGGCCGACGGCGGCCCCGTCCACCACCGCCCGGTAGCCCCGGATCGCGCCGCTGCGCTCCAGGTCCCGCAGCCGGCGGTGGCACGGGGAGACGCTGAGGCCCACCTGGGCCGCCAGTTCGGTGACCGTCAGTCGCCCGTCTGCCTGGAGCGCGGCAAGAATCTTGCGGTTAACGGCGTCCATGAGATTTATTCTTCCACTACTACGAGCTAAGGAAGCAAAACTTAGAAACACATTCGGCCGGATCGCAGATAGTTTGCTGGCAGTGGCTGACTTCGAGGGAGAAATTCCATGGCCGTCAGCTCTGTGATCGCCTTCTGGTCCGTTGCGCTGCTGCTGATCATGGTCCCGGGCGCGGACTGGGCCTTCACCATCGGCGCGGGCCTGCGTGGCCAGTCCGCCGTTCCGGCCGTCAGCGGCATCGTGGCCGGCTACGCCGCGGTCACGGTCGTGGTCGCGGCGGGGGTCGGCGCGCTTGTGGCCAGGACCCCGGCCCTGCTCACCGGGCTCAGCATCGTCGGCGGCCTCTACCTGATGTGGCATGGCGCGAGAACCTTCGCCCGGCCCGCGGCACCCGGTATTCCCGCGGACGCCCCGGCCGGCACCTTCCGGGCCACGCTCGTCCGGGGCATGGGCGTCAGCGCCCTCAACCCCAAGGGCCTGCTGCTCTTCCTCGCGCTGCTCCCCCAGTTCACCAGCCCGCGCTGGAGCTGGCCACTGGCCGCCCAGCTTGCGTTTCTCGGGCTGGTGTTCATGCTCACGTGCGCGGTCTTCTACCTCAGCCTGGGGTCTGCCGCGCGCAAGATCCTGCGTGCGCGCCCGGCGGCCGCGCGCGCCGTGACCCGGTTCTCGGGCGCGGCGATGGTCGTGATCGGCGCGCTCCTCCTGGCGGATCGCCTCCCCCGCTGAACGGCTCCCGCCTTACTCGAGATATATCTTTACCTTTGGCCGAGTCGAGATGTATCTTGATCCTGACCGCTCATACGGGCGGTGCAGCGGTACAAAGAAAACGAACAGGCTCCACCGCGCATCAGACTCAGGCGGATACAGCCAGCGCGGCTTGCCGCCGTCAGCCGGAAGACGGCCACCGGACGACCTCGCAGAGAAAGCCACGAGCGCCATGTACGAAGAAGATGACGAGGACCGCATTGACGCAGCCAGGCGCCTAGCCCGGCTCGACCGGCGGGCCGCCGCGGCGGCCTTCCGTGACATCGCCTGCGACGACGGCGTGGACGACGGAAGCCGCATCGACGCGGCCGAGGAACTGGCCGAAATCGACCCGCGGGCCGCGGCCGACGCTTACCGGGCCATCGCCTGCGACGACGGCGTCCACGACGGGCTGCGCTCCGCCGCCGCCGAGCAACTGGCCGAGATCGACCCCCGCGCCGCCGTGGAAGCCCTCCGGATCATCGCCAGCGACGACAGCGTCCACGACGGGCTGCGCTCCGCCGCCGCCGAGCAACTGGCCGAGATCGACCCCCGCGCCGCCGTGGAAGCCCTCCGGATCATCGCCAGCGACGACAGCGTCCACGACGGGCTGCGCTCCGCCGCCGCCGAGCAACTGGCCGAGATCGACCCCCGCGCCGCCGTGGAAGCCCTCCGGATCATCGCCAGCGACGACAGCGTCCACGACGGGCTGCGCTCCGCCGCCGCCGAGCAACTCGCTGCCATCGACCCGCAAGCGGCGGTCGAGGCCTTCCGCAGCATCCACGAGCACGACCGGCCGCCACGCGGGCGTTCGTTCGCGGGAGCCGGGCCACGGCCGCGACGGCCGGAACCACCGCTCCCGCCGGAACCGCCGCTCCCGCCGGAACCGCCGCTGCCGCGCTGGTAATCAACGACCGGGGCCGATAACGGCGTCGGCCCCAGCACCGCCTTGGGCCGGCGTCGCCGGGCAGGCGATCGAGGCCCGGGGCCTGACGGGCAGCGGCCGCGGCCCGGCTACACCCGACCTCGCTGGGCCGAGTGGGCGAGAATGAGCGCTGTGGACGCGCCCATGTCCCGGACCGCCCGGGAACCAGGCCGGAGGAGAGACCGGTGACCGCGATTCCCCCGCCGTTGTTCAGCTTCCCGCTGTCAGACGATGAGGCCCTCGTCCCGCGGACGCCGGAGATCACCGGGCCCTACAACGACCTGATCGTCGCCAACCGCGAGCGGCTGGCCCGGTGGGAGCCGTGGGCGGTCACGCCCCCCGAGCTGGAGGAAACGCGCTCCTACCTGGAGGCCAGCATGCGGAACTGGCTGGCGGGCACCGAACTGCCGGTGGCGGTCGCGGTCCGCGACCGCGGCCAGTGGCGCCTGGCCGGCGCGATCAGCCTGCACATCAACCCCTACTCACGCAGCGCCGAGATCGGCTACTGGATCGACGGCGGCCACGAGGGCCGCGGGCTGGCCTCCCGGGCGGTGACCGCGGTGCTCGATCACGCCTTCAGCTCGCTGGGCATCGAGCGCGTGGCGCTGCACACCGACCCGGCGAACGAGCGCAGCCGGGCCCTGGCCCGGCGGCTGGGCTTCGTCGAGGAAGGCCTGCTGCGCCAGGGCCTCGCGTTCGCCGACGGCGAGCGCCGCGACGAGACCGTGTACGGGCTGCTGGCCAGCGAGTGGCAGCGCCGCTGAACCTAGGCCGCCGGCCCGCCGCGCCGGGCCGGCCGGAAGACGCAGCACCCGGGCGGATGGCTCGGGCGGGCGCTCCCGGCCGGCCGCGTCCGGGATCCTGGCCCCGCCGCCCGCCAGCAGCGGCAGGCTGCTCAGGGCGATGCCCGCGAGGATGGCCGCGCCGCCCGCCAGCTGGGCCAGCCCGGCCGGGTTGCCGAACAAGACGATGCCCGCCGCCGCGCCCACCAGCGGCTCGATGTTCACGAAGGCGCCGGCCACCTCGGGCGCAACCCGGCTCTGCCCGTAGGCGAAGAGCGTGAACGGCAGCAGGGTGCCGGCCGCCGCCAGCGCGACGGTGGCCAGGATCGCTCCCGTGCCGGGCGGGGCGGGCGGCAGCCCCTCGGTCACGGCCGAGAACGGCAGCGCCGCGAGCGCGGCGCCCAGGAACTGCACGGCGGTGACCGCGACCGGGTCGCGGCCGCGCAGCAGGCGGGCCTGCGCCACGGTGAACGTAGCGGACAGCAGCAGCGAGGCGAGCACCAGGCCGTCGCCGCCGATCGTGGCGCCGCCGCCCCCGCCGCCGGTCACCAGGCCGACGCCGGCCAGCGACACCGCGAACCCGGCCCAGGCCACCGGCCGGGCCACGGTGCGGTGCCACAGGGCCACGATGACCGCGACCAGCACCGGCACGGCGCCGATCAGCAGCGCGGCGTCGGTGACGCTGGTCCGGGTGATGCCGGCGTTCTGCAGCAGGACCGACCCGCCGTAGCCGAGCGCCCCCGACGCCAGCACGAGCGGGGTGCAGGCGGCGCGCACGCCGCGGCCGGAGGCGACGGCCAGCAGGATCGCGGCGGCCAGGCCGAAGCGCACGAACGTGAGCCAGCCCGGCGGCAGCCACTCCAGGGCCAGCTTGGACAGCGGCACGGTAGTGCCCCAGAGCAGCCCGGCGGTGGTGAGGGCGGCGGCGGCGCGGCCGCGGTTCGTGGTCATGCGTCCAGCATCGCCGCTGGCGGCCCGTAAATTTGTCAGTGTGGCGAGTTAGCGCAATAATACATCGCACAATGGCTGTTGAACTTGATGAAGTTGACGTAACGCTGCTCACCGCGCTGCAGGCCGACGCCGACCGCACGAACGTGGAACTGGCCCGGATGGCCGGCCTGTCGCCCGCGGCGACGCTGCACCGGGTCCGGTGGCTGAAGGAGTCGGGGGTCATCCGGGTCATCAGCGCCCAGGTCGACCCGGCCATCGCCGGGTTCCCGCTGCTGCTGTACGTGACGGCCACGATCGCGCGCCACGACCCGCGCTCGACCCGCCTGTTCGAGGATCAGGTCCGGGCCCTGCCGCAGATCATCGCGGCCGACAACGTGGCCGGCGAGATGGACTACCTGCTCACGGTGGTGGCCCGCGACGTCGCCGACCTGCAGGCCGTGCTGGCCAGCCTGGCCGCCCGGGGCGGGCAGCGGCTGGTGACGCACCTGAGGCTGGCCGAGGTCAAGCCCCCTTCGCGGCTCCCGCTGGCCGCCACCGCGGCGGCCCCGGCCGCCGCGCCCCGGCGGCGGCGCCGGGCCGCTCCGCGCTGAGGCGGGTCAGCCGGTGACCGGCGCGCCGCGGAACACGGTCAGCCGCTGACCGAAGCGGCGCCGTAGCTGGTGCAGCGGGTCCAGGTGCAGGACCTCGGCCAGCCGGCTGCCGCCCTGCAGGCCGGTCGCCACGATCACCTCGTCATAGTCGTGGGCGCGGGCCTCGGCCCGGACCGCCTTCACCAGGTCCTCGTCGCTGATCACGCCGCTCGCCTGGCAGCCGATCGTCTTCAGGTGCCGCACGGCCAGGTTCATCCGGTGCTGGGCGTCGGCGCTGACGTCGTGGTCAGGAGGCGGCGCGACCGGGAACTTGCCGATCCCGGCGCCGAGCAGCATCTCCATGGCCGGCAGCCGCTGGCGCGGCGTCTTGGAAAGCGACAGCACCGTGACCTCGCACGGCTCTTTTTCCTGCCGGGCGACGAGGTAGTTGATCGGCTCGAGTTCAAGCTGGTCGTCCAGGGCGAGCAGGTCCATGTCCAGCACCAGCAGGTACCGGCGCACCTTCATCACTTCCTCGACTGGCTGCGCGATCCCGTTTGGGCCCTACCCGCTCGTTCGGGCCGCTACCGGCGGGATCGCCGCAAACCTGTTCCGGCGTCCCGCCCGGCCACTCCCTACAAGTCGAGGATCAGGTCGCCGCGGGGCTGTGAGCAGCAGATCAGCACGCTGCCCGCGGCCGGGTCCTCGACGGGGTCGGGCGCATAGCCGACCTCGCCGGACAGCAGGGCGGTCTCGCAGGTGTGGCATACGCCGGTCCGGCACGACCAGCGCACGGGCACGTCACACGCCTCGGCCAGCTCCAGCAGGCTGGCGTAGCCCGGGTCCCAGCGCACGGTCAGCCCGCTGCGGGCGAACCCGACCCCCGGCCCGTCGGACGGCCCGCCCTCGGGGGGATGCGGTGGCCGGGCGGGCGCCGCCGCGATGCCCGGGGTCTGCGCGGGGGCGGGGCCGAAGATCTCCGTCCGGATCCGGGCGCCGGCGATGCCCAGGCTGGCCAGGCCGGCGGACATCTCAGCCATGAACGACGCCGGGCCGCAGAGGTAGGCGTCGGCGTCGCGCGGGATGTCCAGGGCGGCCAGGACCCCCGGTGTCAGCCGCCCCGCGGATTGCTGCCCCGCACCGTCCGGGACGTCGCCCGAAGACGGGTGGCTGTAGCAGATGTGCCGGTGCCCGCGGTTCAGCGCGTCAACCAGGGACCGGGCCTCAGCCGCGAACGGCTCCTCAGCCCGGTTGCGAGCGCCGTGCAGCCACCAGACATCACGGCCGGACCCGCTATCGGCCAGGGCATGCAGCATGGCCAGGACCGGGGTGGCCCCGACGCCCGCGCTGATCAGCAGCACCGGGGCCGTCCCGGTCTGGAGGATGAAAGTGCCGCGCGGGGCGGCCACGTCCAGCGCGTCGCCGGCCCGCACCCGGGTGTGCAGGTACTGGCTGGCCGCGCCGTGTGGCTCGCGCTTGACGCTGACGCGGTAGGTGTCGGCACCCGGGGCGCCCGACAGCGAGTAGCTGCGCAGCAGCGGCGGGGCGCCGGCCCCGGCTGGCAGCCGCAGGGTCAGGAACTGCCCGGGCTGCGCGGGCGGCACCGCGGCCCCGCCGGGGTCGGCCAGGCGGAACGAGGTGACCGAGTCGCTCTCCCGCTCGACCGCGGTCACCGTAAGCGGCCGGAACCCCGGCCAGGCCGGCGGCGGGCTCACCGCGGTCAGGCCAGCGTTGCCGTCCGCCCCCGCCTCGGGCTGGCCGAGCATGGCCCGGAACGAGGCGCGCCAGCCGTCCGGCAGCGCCGGGATCCGCAGCGCGCGCTGCAACTGCGACCGGGCATGGCCCGGCAGGTAGAGCAGGGCGTCGATCTCGGCCACGGTCATGTCCTCGGGCCCGCTCGCCACCGGCACGATCTCGTCGCCGGCCTGCACGGGGCCCTCGCGCAGCACCCGGAGGTAGAAGCCGGGCCGGTGATGGGAGACCAGCAGCGCGGGGATCCGCGGGTCGTCCATCCGGATGCCCACCCGGTAGCAGGTGACCCGGGGCTGGGTCACCTCGAACAGGGCGCCGCCGATGCGGTACCGGTCGCCGATGCACACCTGGTCGTCGGCCAGGCCGCTGACGGTGAAGTTCTCCCCGAACTGCCCGTAGCTGAAGTCGTCGCGGCCAAGTTGGTGCTGCCAGTACCGGTAGGACTCGATCTGGTACACGAACACGGCCCGGTGCTCCCCGCCGTGCCCGACCAGGTCGCCCTGCCCGTCCCCGTCGATGTTGAGGCGCCGCACCTGCCGCGGGCCGGACACCGGGCGCTTCCATACGGCCGTGTGCACGGTCCGGCCGTGCCAGGACACGTCCTGCGGTAGCCCCACGTTCACCGACAGCAGGGTCCCGGCTGGCCGGTCCGCGGTCACTAGCTGCGCTCCTTCGGGGGGGCTGCCTCGCTGGCGCGGGACAGGTCTCGATTTCCGTCGCCCAGGTTCGGCAGCTTTTTCGTGCCGATTCCTGGACACGATATACGATCGACCCGCGAGCGGCGACAAGGGGGGTGGGGGTGAGCTCATGGCGGATGTGCCCGAGTCGGCGAGGTGCGAGGCGTGCGGGCGCCAGCTGCCACCACAGCAAGGCCGGGGACGCCTGAGGCGTTACTGCGGCGCCACCTGCCGCAGCGCGGCCCGGCGGCGGCGGGAGCATTCCCGCCCCGCTGGCGACGTTAAGACGCCTTTGACAACTCCGGGCCGGGACATCGCGCGGGCCGGGGCCGGCACGGCCGACTCGGTGGCGATCAGGGTCGGCGAGGCCGCGCGCCGCCTCGAGGAGGAACTGGGCCGGTTCGCGGCGAGCTCGCCGCTCGGCGCGATGGTCGCCGCCCGGGACCTGTCGGCCGCCGCGGACGCGGCGCTGCGCGCGAGCGTGGACCGGGCCCGCGCCGCCGGTTACAGCTGGAGCAGGGTCGGCGAGGTCCTGGGCACGACCCGGCAGGCCGCGTTCCAGCGGTTCGGGCGGCCGATCGACCCGCGTACCGGCCAGCCGATGATCCGCAACATCCGGCCCGACGCGGCCGGTCGCGCGGTCGCCCTGATCGCCGACCTCGACGCGGGCCGCTGGGAACGAGCCCGCCGGGATTTCGACCAGATCATGCGCGACAACCTGGACGCAGGCCGTCTCGCCGACGGCTGGGCGGCCACGGTCGGCATGGTCGGCCGCCTGGAACGAGTCGGCGAGCCGCTCGCCTACCCGGTCGGCGAGAACACCGTGGTCGACGTCCCGCTGCACTTCGAGGCGGGCGACCGGACCGGCCGGATCAGCTTCAGCCGTGAAGGCAGGGTCAACGGCCTGTTCCTCCGCCCGGCCTCCCCCTGACCCGCGGTGGCCCGGTCATCGCTTCGCGAGGTGGACCACCGTGGCGATCTCGATGACATCCAGGTTGTGGACCGTGGTGATGGCGCAAGACGGGACCCCTTCGTAGAGCAGCCCGCGCGGTACGGCCCCGTCACCGAGCAGCGTGCGGAGCAGGTCCACGGTGACCCCGCCATGGGTGGCGGCGGCCACCGGACCGGGCTCGGCGGTCACGTCGAGCAGGAACGCACGCAGCCGTTCCCCCGCCCGGCGCGAGGAATCGCCGCAGCTGGGCACGTAGTCCCGGTCCAGGACCGAGCGCGCCCACTCGGCCACGAAGTCCTCGAACGGCTGGCTGCGGTCCCAGTTCATGCGCTCGCGCAGCCGCACGTCCTTCTGCGGGCCGAGCCGGCAGGCCGCGGCGATGATCTCCGCGGTCTCCCAGGCCCGCCGCTGCGGGCTGCTGTACACCGCGTTCAGGCCGAAGTCTTGCAGCCACCAGGCAGTGCGGAAGGCCTGCTCGCGCCCGGTGTCGGTCAGGCCGGGATCACCCGGCCCCTGGCCCTTCTCCCCGTGCTGCACCAGGTAGATCACCGTCATGCCCGCGGCTCCTCCCGCGCCCGCCGATCCGGCCGCGACCTGGGATAGCTGTGCCCCCGGGCGCTGTCGTGCCCCCGCGGCAGGGCTCATGTCACACATCGCGCGGCCCGCGTCGTCTCCGGGGTATGCCAGATAACAGTATGAGAATCGCCATTGCCGGGGGAACGGGCGTGGGCCCGGGCGACGGCCCGCGGGGGACCTCGCAGCGGTTGTGTCCGGCTAGCAGCCAACCTCATCCTCATCATGCCGTTTCGATGGTTAGGGTAGGGTTGCGGCTGGAAAAGGGCAGGCTCGGTTGGCCCTGGAGCCGTGGTCACGGCGCCTCGTACCCCGAGCCGGATCGGTCCCCCACGCCTGCGGAGGTTTGCCACCGGTGAGCGCAGCGATGGTGTCGTCTGCGGCCGGATCACCGCAGGACACCGCCCAGGGCCGCCGTCCCGGGTGGCACCTGCTGCCGCGCACGCCGGCCGGCCAGGTCATCGCCGCGGCGGCCGTGCTGGCCCTGGTCCTGCGGATCTACCAGCTCGCCCGGCCCGGGGTGCTGCTCGGCGTGGCCTGGTACGACGACGGGGTGTACTTCGGCAGCGCGCTGCGCCTGGCGCACGGCGTCCTGCCCTACCGCGACTTCATCTTCGCCCAGCCGCCGGGGATCACGCTGCTGCTGACCCCGGTCGCGCTGCTGGCCAAGGTGACCGGCACCGCCTGGGGCATGGCCATCGCCCGGATCCTGACCCTCCTGGCCAGCACCGCCGGCGTGGTCCTGGGCGGGCTGCTGGTGCGCCACCGGGGACTGGCGGCCGTGGTCGTGACCTGCGGGCTGCTCGCGGTCTATCCCACCAGCGTGACCGATACTCGCACGATCTTCCTCGAGCCGTGGGTCGCGATGTTCTGCCTGGCCGGGGCGCTGGCCTTGTTCGACGGCGACCGGCTGGCCGGCGGCAGGCGGCTGCTGTGGGGAGGCGTGCTGTTCGGGTTCGCCGGCGCCGTTGAATCGTTCGCGATCATCCCGGTGCTGGTCGTCCTGGCGCTCGCGCTGCCCCGGCCCAGGACCGCGGGGGTGTATCTCGGCGGGGTGGCGGCCGGCTTCCTGATCCCGGTGCTGCCGTTCGCGGCCCTGGCCCCGCGCCGGTTCTACCAGAGCGTGTTCGTCGCCCAGCTGGTCCGGTACAACCAGCAGCGGGTGACGGTCTGGACCCGGCTGCAGGACATGACCGGGCTCAACTACGTGGTGGACCCGAGCCACCTGCTGCTGGTCCTGGCCACCCTGGTCATCGTGGCCTTCGTGGCCGCGGCCCTGGCCGGAGCCTGGATGCTCACGCACCGCCCGCCGCCCCCGCTCGAGTGGTTCGCGGTCGCGACCACCGCGCTGATCGTGGTCGTGTTCATGTGGCCGCCGGGCTTCTTCTTCCACTTCCCCGGTTTCCTGGCGCCGTTCCTCGCCCTGTCGATCGCACTGCCCGGGTCCCGGCTGCTGGCGGCGGCCCGGCCGGCCACGAACCGGCGGCCCGGGCCGGCCGCTGGCCGCAGTGGATCGCGGCGGGCCTGGCCTGCCTCGCGATCGGGATCGGGGCGGTCATCCAGGCGAGCTCGGAGACCGCCTATGCGCCCCGGGTCGGCCCCAAGGCCATCGCGGCCGTCCGGCGGGCGGTCCCGGCCGGCGCGTGCGTGCTGACCGACCAGGTGTCGTTCACGATCGCGGCCAACCGGTTCACCTCCACCGTGCCGGGCTGCCCGGAGATGATCGACGCCCTCGGCACCGACTATGCCCTCAGCCCGGGCCGGGACGGGCTCAACGGCGCGGGCAAGGTAGCGGCCGTGGCGGCGATCATGCACAACGCCTTCGAGCACGCCCAGTATGTCTGGCTGGCCGGCACCTACAACCGCCGCCGGATCGCCTGGACCCCCGCGCTGAAGGCTTATTTTCACCAGAACTTCGTCCGGGTGCTCACCGACAACAAGGGCGACGCGCTCTG
The DNA here is from genome assembly GCA_963749145.1 of uncultured Actinomycetota bacterium. Lineage (GTDB taxonomy): Bacteria > Actinomycetota > Actinomycetes > Streptosporangiales > Streptosporangiaceae > JASHPR01. Next base: position 534,935 of record CAVVLN010000004.1, read on the forward strand.
GGTGCGCAAGGGGCTGCGGGTGGATTGAGCCGCCCGGAACCGGGTAGCCGACGTGGGTACGAGCCGGATTACGGCATGAACCGATGCGAACGGATGCCGAAGATGTGGTGGGTTTACGTCGTCGTGGTGGCCTTGTTCGCCCTGGCGATCTACGGGTTCGCGTCACTGGTCGGCCTGCAGACACGAGGGCTCACGCGCCGGACCACGCGCACCGCGGCGGACATGTACGACCAGTACGGCGATTCGCCGCGCCAGCAGCGCCGCTACGCCCGGGAGCACGGCGGCACCTGGCGGGATGACGACCCGTCCGACCAGTCACCGCTGCTAGGCCCGCGCCCGCATCCCCCGCCGGGCCGTCAGTCCCGCTCATAGAGCCCGCGCCCACATCCCCCGCCGGCCTTATAGAGCCCGCGCCTCAACCCGCTGAGGCCCGCGCCTCAACCCGCTGAGGCCTGCGCCCCCAACACTGGCCGGATATCCGCTTCGGCGGGAGCGCCTGATCGCGCTAGCATCGCGTCCATGCCCTTCCTTTGACTGTGAGCTGAGCCCGCGACCCGCGGCCCTCCGTCCTCGTCTGCCCACGACGGACAGACGAGGACGGAGGAGGCATGGTGCAGGTCAAGCCATGGAGGACCCGGCCGGTCCGCGCCGGGACGGCGGTGCTGCTCGCCGCGCTCGCCGTAGAGCTGATCGATGAGGTCGTCGACGGCACCAAGAGTGCCGCGCTGCCGCTGATCCGCCAGGGCCTGGCGCTCAGTTACGGCCAGGTCGGCCTGCTGGCGTCGATGCCGCTGCTGCTCGGGAGCCTGCTGGAGTTCCCGCTCGGGGCGCTGGCCGGACGTGGCCGGGGCCGGCACCTGGCCGTGCTGGCGGGCGGGGTGGTGTTCATCCTCACGCTCGTGGCTGCCGCCGCGGCGCGCTCGTTCATCGGCCTGCTGGCCGCGTTCGTGATCTTCTTCCCGGCGTCGGGCGCCTTCGTCAGCCTGACCCAGTCCGGGCTGATGGACGCCGATCCTGAGCGGCGGGAGCAGCACATGGCCCGCTGGAACCTGGCCGGCTCGGCCGGCTCGGTGACCGGGCCGCTGCTGCTGGTCGTGGTGCTCGCGGCGGACGGGGGCTGGCGGTCGGCCTACCTGGTGCTGGCCGCGCTCGCCGCCGCCGCGTGGGTGGCGGTGGCCGCGAACCCGCCGCCGCGGCGCGGCTCACCGCGCCCGGCCCGGCCCGGCGCCGGGCCGGCGGGCCGCCAGATCCTGGCCGCCCTGGGGCAGCCCGGCGTGGCACGGTGCCTGGTCCTGCTCCAGGTTTGTGACCTCCTGCTGGACGTGCTGACCGGGTTCCTCGCCCTGTACCTGGTGGCCGCCGGGTCCGCGACACCCGCGCAGGCGGCGCTGGGCGTGGCAGTCCGGCTCGGCGCCGGGCTGGCTGGCGATGCCGCGCTGGTCTGGGCCCTGAACCGGTTCCGGGGGCTGGCCCTGCTGCGGGCCAGCGCTGCGGCCGCCACCCTGCTGTACCCGGGTTTCCTGCTCGCGCCGGGGATCGCGGTCAAGCTCGTGCTGCTGGCTGCCCTGAGCTTCGCGACCGCGCCCTGGTATCCGGTGCTGCAGGCGGAACTGTACGGCAGCCTGCCGGATCACAGCGGGGTCGCGGTGTCGCTGTCGAGCGCCGCGAGCCTGCTCGGCGGCCTGGGCCCGCTCGCGGTCGGGTTCCTCGCCCAGCGCGTGGGGCTGGCCTGGGCGCTCGCCGGCCTGGCCGTGGCCCCGCCGGTGCTGCTCGCCGGGCTGCGGCGGTCGGGAGACCGCCGCCGGCCAGAGGGCACGGGATGAACAGGCGGCGGCATGGCGATGCCCCCGCCGTCACCAGACGGCGGGGGCGTCGCGGGATTCACTTCCTAGGCGGCCAGTTTTAGAACGGGCCGGGGACGAAGTGGACTTCCTGGGTGTCGGCGGCCTTCTTGCCGTTCAGGTCCACCGTGCTCCAGGTGGGCTGGGACGGCGCGAAGCCCTCCGAGGTGGCGACGAGCGGGGTCGAGAAGTTGTCGCTCGCGCCGTTGATCAGCCAGCTACCGGTGCTGACGTTGCCACCGGGGAGCTTGGGCGTCGTTATCAACACGGTGTCGGCCGTGACACCGCAGTCGGTCAGGCGCAGCTTCCATCCGTTGCGCACCACCTGGTTGAAGCCGCCGATGCACAGCTGCTCGCTGCCGCCGTTGTTCGGGTTGTACGCGAGCTGGAACGTGGTACTGCCGAGCAGGCCGGCGACGGCCAGCAGGTGGCACTGGTTGCTGGAGAAGACCGAGCCCGTTTGCGACTGCCCGGTAACCGTGCAGTACAGCGGCGCCACGGTGCCCACGTCGATCCGGGTGAAGTCCTCCTTGTACGCCGTGTTGCTGCCCTGGAGCAGCCGCACGACAGTGTTCGGGACCCCCAGGCCCGAGTGAACGCCGAGGATGTAGCTCGGTCCCGGAACCTGGAAGCTCACGTCGGAGCACGCGCCGCCGCAGGCATTCGTGGCGTTGCTGATCCTGGGGCGATGGGAAGCCGTGCTGGCCGAGGCGGCCGACATGCCGAGCATCGCGGTGACGGCTACTCCGGCCGCCAGAGCGTAGCCCGCGCGGGTAAAGCGGATGCGCATGTTCGTTCCTTTCCTGTCGTTTCCGGACCGGCTGCCTTCGGCGGCGGCCTGGGCGGTCAGGCATGAGCCGGTCGCGGTACTGCGGGTGAACCTGGCTGATGTAGCGCTGAGTGATCCCGCCCTGCCAGTAGTGATGGCCACGCTACCATAGGTAGCCATTCGACTACGCCAAGTAAGTACCTTGCTGCCGCCATAACAATTCGGCCACCGCAAGCCTGGTCCCGGCTAATGTCCGGCATGCCCGAGTCGGCCAAAAGTGCGGCCATTTTCAGCACGCGGCCCGGGGCTTTGCCTACCGGCCGTTTACGGCTTCTGAGCTGAGACGGGACTCGCCGTGGGCACCCGGCAGTGCGGTGCCCGGCCGAGGCGACAGGCATTCAGGCGGCCATTCCTTTCCGGGCTTGGAGGCAACGCTCCGGCGCTTCCGGGGCGGTCCGCCGTCCCGGCTGGTCAGAGCGATGCAGGCCAGTCCGGCCGGCGAGACGCCGCGCCGAAAAATCAGTTACGCCCGTTTCCGGAACTGCACCGGGATCCTGGCCGCCTAAATCGGTACTTAAGTGACGATGTAAAATCACTTCTGATCACCGCTATTCAATTATTACAAGGATGACGCGCCACTGTCATAGATGGTTGTCATGGCACAGCGAACCGTTTCCTAATATCCGGTCAGGCCCTTAAAGTCACCAATTTGGCTATGACATGACTGAATGCAGCGGCGACGACAGGATTGCAGGAATGAGCCCGGACAATGGTCTTTCGTACCTATTGGCCGGCACTACGTGGCGGCGGGCCGAGGCGCCGGCCTGCCACTGCGGGCGATGGCCTCGGGAGGCGATGTCACGGCGATACCCGCCGGGCGCCACGGCGACCAGCCGGCCCCGGACCGCTATCCGCCCGCCCCGGGCCGGCTCGCCGGCTTAACCAACGCGACCCGGGCCCACGCGACCCGGACTCATGCGACCCGGGCTCATGCGACCGGGCTCACGTGGCCCGGGCTCATGCGACCGGGCTCACGTGGCCCGGGCTCACGTGGCCTGGCCGGAGGTGTCACCAGCGCCCGCGCGGTCACCGGCCGCGCCGTCCGCGCTCGAGTCGAGCGCGTCAAAGGACTTGATGGACGCCTCTGGACCCCCCGCCAGGCTCCGCTTCACCGACTCCAGGATCGTCAGTCCCTGGCCGACCAGCCCGGCGGCGATCTCGCCGAGGCCGTCGGCGCCGTTGAGGACGCTGATGTTGGCGCCGGCCAGCCCGGCCGCCGCCTCGCGCACGATCTGCGGCAACTGGTCGATCAGCATCCGGTCCAGGGCAATCCGGTTGTTCGACGCGGCGGCCTCGGCCTGCATCCTGACCCGCTCCGCGTCAGCCTTGGCCATGATCTGCACCTTCTCCGCCTCGGCCTCGGCGGGCTTGATCACCTCGGCGACCAGCTGGCGCTGGCGCAACTCGGCCTGCCGCTGCGCCAGGTCGGCCTGGGCCGCGATGACGTTCATCTGGGCCTGGGCCTGGGCCAGCGGCCCAGCCTGCGCGGCTTCGGCCTGCGCCTTGTCCACCTCGGCCTTGTACTGAGCCTGGACGACCGACGTCTGCCTGGCGTACTCGGCCTGCTTGCGCTGGGATTCCTGCTGGGCCTCGGCCGCGGCCTGGTTCGCCTGCGCCTGCGCGATCTGCGCCTGCCGCTGGATGGCGGCGTTGTGCGGCATGGCCATCGCGTCGATGTAGCCGCTGTTCATGTCGTCGATGGACTGGATCTGCAGGGAATCCACGGTCAGGCCGATCTTGGCCATCTCCGCCTTGGAGCCGTCCAGCACCTCAGTGGCCAGCTTCTGCCGCTCGGTCACGATCTCCTCGACGGTCATCGAGCCGATGATCGAGCGCAGGTGCCCGGAGAAGATCCGGCCGGTCAGCGTCGACATCTGGTCCTGGTCAGACAGGAACCGCTGGCCGGCGTTGACGATGCTCTCCTCGTCGTTGCCGACCTTGAACGCGATGACCGCGCGGACGTTGAGCGAGATGCCCTGCTTTGTCACGCAGGTCTCGGTGACCTCCGACTCGCACATCGACAGCGTAAGGAAGCTTGTCTTACGGAAGAACGGCGGCACGAACGCGCCGTGGCCGGTGACGACCTTGAAGGGCGCGCCACTGCGCCCGAACCTGCCACCCGAGATCAGCATTGCCTCATCGGGCGCGGGGACACGATAGCCGAGCATCTTTCATCTCCATTTGGGATCTCCGGCAGCGCCAAGTACCGTCATGGCCTGCATTACCCGTCTTACTGCACATTTGGGTCATCTGGGAAGGGGTTCAGCGGGTCCGTCCACTCGCTGACGTCTACCGTCCTGCTTCCCCGGGATTCGATGACCAGAACCGTCGCCCCCTTGGGCAGCGGAGCAGGCGACCAGGCGATGTACGCCTCGGAACCGCCTCGTATCTTGACCATCACCTCACCGGGGCCTGCCTGGCCTCTGGTGGCGACGCTGAGAACGCCGATGGCGCCGATGAGCGAGTCCTCCCGAGCCACCGTCAGCCGCTCCTCATGCCTCCCGGACTAGATGGTCACAGTATGCCCGTCCGCCGGGCGGCGATGGCCGCGGTGGCACCGTCCCTGGGCCGGCCGTCAGAACTGGGTCTCGAGTTCCTCGATCTGCCCGGCCCGCTCGCGGAGTTCCCCGTAGGCCGGCCGCTCCCGGATCCGGCCCGCGGGCCGCGGAATAGCCCCGCCCCGTCCGCTGTTCCTAGCCACCGTCGGTGTGCTGTGTCCCCCGGGCCGCAACCACTGCCTTCGCGGAATACCGTCCGGCTGGAGCCGCGTCGTGCCTATCGCCGAGAGGCGACCACACACCGGCGCTGGCGCGCCCTCGCGAGCGATACCGCTCCGGGGGCGTAGTCATGCGCGCGCGGGGATCAGCCCTTGAGCGCGCCGGAGATGAGCCCGCGTACGTAGTAACGCTGCAGCGCCACGTAGACCACCGGCCCGCACGCGACGTCTCTCCCCCCGGCCGCCCGGCCCGGCCGCGTCCTGGTCACGGCGGCCGGCGGGAACTTGGCCGGCCGGGAAGCAGGCGGGCCCGGCCGGCGTTGACGTTCTCGCGGAGGCAGCCAGCGCCGGACCCGGCGGGCTGCCGGCGGCGATGCCGCCCTCCGGTACCCAGACGACGAAGGGCTGACCCGTTCATGGCTGACGCACTGCCGGCTGCGACCATCGCGGCGCTCGACGACCCGTTCGCTCAGCTGTCCGGGCCGCTGGCGAGCACGACCCGGCTCGATTTCGAGGTCGTCGAATCGGCCCGGCTCACCCCGCACATGCAGCGGCTCAGGCTCACCGCGCCGCAGCTGGACGGCTTCGGGTACCTGCCGGGCCAGGACGTGATGCTGCTGGTGGCCGCGGAGGGCAACCGCCCGGTACGGCGGCGTTACACCATCCGCGCGCTCGACGCGGCGGCGCGGCGGCTCACCCTCGACATCGTGCGGCACGGCGACGGCCCGGGTGAGCGCTGGGTCGCCTCGGCCCAGCCGGGCGACCGGATCGAGGGCATCGGGCCCCGCGGGAAGATCACTATCTCGGCGGCCGCGGACTGGCACCTGTTCCTGGCCGACGAGTCGGCGCTGCCCGCCACGTTCGCGATGACCGAGGCCCTGCCCGCCGGCCGCGCGGCCACGCTGGTCCTGGAGGTCCCCGAGGAAGGCGACGAGCAGGAACTGTCCTCGGCCGCGGCCACCCGTATCTCCTGGCTGCACCGGCTGGGCGCCCCGGCCGGCGACCCGGCGCTGCTCGCGGCCGAGGCGGCCGAGGTGGAACTGCCGGCCGGGCACGGTCACGCCTACCTGTTCGGTGAGGCCAAGGTCGTCTTGCGGCTGCGGGAGATCCTCACCGCGCGCGGGCTCGGCGAGGACCAGATCTCGCCCAAGGCGTACTGGGGCCGCGGCCGGGCCAACGCCGGTCACGGCGAGCCCGCCCGGGACGCCTGACGAGGGCTTCGCGTAGCGAGGGCTACGGGCCCCCGGTGAGGCCGATCGGCCCGGCCGGGCCCGATCGCGCCACTTGAAACGGCGGATCGATTAACGGGGAATTCTGTCGGGTCACTATGGCCGACAGGATTCCCCGTTAACGCATCAAGCCCGGCGCGCCCGCCCGCCCGGGCCGCGGCTGGGCTGGACCCGGCGCGCTCAGCCGGGAGGGACGGGCCAGGCCAGGCCGGTCGCGGCGAGGATGTCCGCCGGGCGGGGCAGCGCGTCCTGGGTGCCGCGGCGGATGGTCGCGGTCGCGCCGGCCGCGGCCGCGGCGCCCACCGCGCCGGCGGCGGGCACCCCGGCCGCGAGGGCCACGGCCAGCGCGGCCACGAACGCGTCGCCCGCGCCGACGCTGTCCACGCTGTCCACGCGGAACGCGGGAATGACCTCGTCCGCGCCCGGGCCCGCCAGCGCGGCGCCCTGTGACCCGGCCGTCACGACCGCGTGCCCGGCGCCGAGCGCGCACAGGTCCCGCGCGGCGGCGCCCGCCCCGGGCAGGCCGGTCACGGCGCGGCCCAGCACCGCGGCCGCCTCGGACTCGTTCACGACCAGCCAGTCCACCCCGCCGGCCAGTACCGCGGCGGGCCCGGCCGGGGCCGGAGCCAGGTTGAGCAGGCAGGCCAGCCCGGCGGCGCGGGCGCCGGCCAGCACCGTGACCAGGACCCCGGCCGGGATCTCGGCGGACAGCACCAGCAGGTCACCGCCGGGTGACAGCGCGGCCGCGGTCTCGGCCGGGCCGACCTGGCCGTTGGCCCCCGGAGCCACGGTGATGACGTTCTCGCCGGCGGCGTCGACCGTGATCAGGGCCAGGCCGGTGACGCGGCCGGCCACCGCGCGCACCCCGCGGGCGTCGACGCCCTCGGCCTCCAGGGCCGACCGGGCCATGCGCCCGAAGTCGTCATCGCCGGTGCAGCCGATCATCCGCACCGCGGCGCCCAGGCGGGCCGCGGCCACCGCCTGGTTCGCGCCCTTGCCGCCCGGCGCGATCACCGCCGCCGACCCGAGCACCGTCTCCCCCGGGGCGGGCAGCCGCGGCACGGCCACGGAGATGTCCATGTTCAGGCTGCCCAGGACGGTAAGGCGCGGCATGCGTCCTCCTCGTTGCGTCGCACCACTACCCTGGCACGGCCCCGCGGACCACGGCAGAAACCACGGCCCCGGCTGACCCAGGGACCCGGCGGGCGGGGCCGAAAATGCCACTCATCAACGCCGGGCCAGCGGCGCATTCTTTCTCGATACGCCGAAATCTGTTCCATAATGAGGCGAACAAGCCGTGATCGTGCGCTGGAGGGGAGCGCGTCGGATGGTCTCCGGAATGGCAGCCGACATCACGGCCCTCCTGTCCAGCACGTCGGCGCGAACGCTGACCGTGGGGGTCGACAAGGCGGGCCGCATTCTCCAGCATGACCGCGCGGCGGGCGAGGTGCTGTCCGAGACCCCCGGCTCGCTGCTCGGGCTCGATCTCGCCACCATGATCACCGGGTCGTCCTACGGCAGCGGGCTGCAGGCGCTCATCGACGCGGCCTGCTCCGACCGCGAGGGCACGGCGGTGCTGACGATCAGGACCGGCAACGGGGACGCCGCCGACGCGGTGGTCTCGGTCCAGCCGCTCCGCTCGGCCGACCCGCACCTGGTCGCGCAGGTGGTGCTGCGCATCGCGCCGCCGTCGGAACAGCGGTTCCTGGACCCCGCGGTCATGCGGCACGCGCTGCTCGACGGCGCCTTCTCCCGGACCGGCGGGGAACTCGACATCGACCAGATGGCGCCGGCCCTGGTCAACATCGTCGTCCCGCACTTCTGCAACGCGGCCGGCCTGCTCGTGCTGGAAAGCCTGGTGGGCGAGGACGAGTTCCCCGGCGACACGCACGACTCCACGCACCTGGTCCGCCGGCTGGCCGTCGCGCACGACGACGACGACCCGGGGTGGGACGCGGCGTTCCCGACCGGGGAGATCCTCAGCTACCCGCCCGGGGCCCCGCACACGCTGTGCCTGGACACCGGCCGGCCGGTCATGCAGGACCTGGCCAACAACAACGCGGCCGAGGAGATCGCCCGGGCCATGCGCCGCAAGCCCGTCGCCCGGCTGCTGTCGGGCACCTCGATGCTGCTGCTGCCGCTGATCGCCCGGGGAACCACGCTCGGCTTCCTGGCCTGCTCGAGGTACCAGGGCTACCGGCGGTTCGACGCCTACGACACCGAGATCGGCATGGAGTTCGCCGCCCGCGCGGCGATCTTCATCGACAACGCCCGCCGGTACAGCCGCGAGCGGGCCACGGCGCTGACCCTGCAGCGCAGCCTGCTGCCGACCGGGCTGTCCGCGCCGTCCTCGGTCGAGGTCCGGCACCGTTACCTGCCCGGCAGCAAGATGATCGAGGTCGGCGGCGACTGGTACGAGTCGATCGCGCTGCCGGGCGGCCGGGTCGCCCTGGTCGTCGGCGACGTGGCCGGCCACGGGGTGCGCGCCGCGGTGACCATGGGCCGGCTGCGCACCGCCATCCGCACCCTGGCCCGGCTCGAGCTGCCCCCCGCGGAAACGCTGCAGCAACTCGACGAGCTCATGCACGAGCTCGGGCAGCGCGAGCCGCACTTCGCCACCTGCGTGTACGCGGTCTTCGACGCGGTCTCCGGCAGCTGCGAGATCGCCTCGGCCGGCCACCTGCCGCCGCTGCTGGTGTCGCCGGACGGGCGGAGCCAGTTCCTGGACCTCTCGCCGTCTCCGCCGCTCGGCATCGGCTCCGGGCCCGTCCACACCCGGACATTCAAGATCAGGAATGGCAGCCTGCTCGTGCTCTACACCGACGGGCTGGTCGAACGCCGGACGAGCGACATCGACGAGGGGCTCACCCGGCTGCGGGAGACGTTCGGCCCCGGCTCGACCGAGCGCCCGCTCGAGGACCTGTGCAAGGCCACGCTCGCGGGCGTGTACGCCGACCATCAGCGCGACGACATCGCGGTGCTCATAGCGCGCCTGCACCGGCTGGCGCCCGACCAGCATGTCACCTGGAAGCTCGCGTCCGAGCTGACCTCCGCGCGCCGGGCCCGCCTCCTGGTCCGCCGGCGGCTGCGGCGCTGGGGCCTGTCCGAGCTGATCCCCACGGCCGAGCTGCTCGCCTCCGAGCTGGTCACCAACGCGGTCCGGTACGCCCAGGGAGGGATCGCGCTACGGCTGGTGCGCGAGGGCGGGCTGGTGTGCGAGGTCCTGGACGACTCGGCGGCCCTGCCCCGGTTGCGGCACGCGAGCGACGAGGACGAGCGCGGGCGCGGCCTGCAGGTGGTGAGCCAGCTGGCCCAGCACTGGGGTGCCCGGCGGACGCACTCGGGCAAGGTCGTCTGGTGTGAGCTGCCCCTCCCCCACTCCTGAGTGGGGCAGCCCACACGCGGGCCCCGCGGCTGAGGCCGTCAGGTCGCGGCGCGCCTGGTGTCCTGGCGGATCGACAGCTTGCCGTGCTGCATGATCCCGACCCGCTGCGCGCGGCGGGCGATGGCGCTGTCGTGGGTGACCAGGATCAGGGTCAGGCCCCGCTCCCGCCACATGCTCTCGAGCAGCGAGATGATCTCGTCCCGGGTGTCCTCGTCGAGGTTGCCGGTCGGCTCGTCGGCCAGCAGCACCTTGGGCTCCTTCACCAGGGCCCGCGCGATCGCGACCCGCTGCTGCTGGCCGCCGGACAGCTCCGACGGCAGGTGCCGGAGCCGGTCGCCGAGCCCGACGTCCTCCAGCGCCTTCGCGGCCCGGCTCCGCCGCTCCCCCGCGCTGATGTGCAGGGGCACCAGCGCGGCCTCCACGTTCTCCTGCGCGGACAGGGTCGGGATCAGGTTGAACGTCTGGAAGATGAACCCGATCGAGGTGGCCCGGACGTTGGTGACCTGGGATTCCCGCATCTGGGCCAGGTCCTGGCCGTCGAAGTCGACGATGCCGGACGTCGGCCGGTCCAGGCCGCCGAGCATCTGCAGCAGCGTGGTCTTGCCGTGCCCGGTCGGGCCCTGGATGGCCAGCCACTCGCCGTCTTCGATCACGAGGTCCACGCCCTGCAGCGCGGCGACGGTGGCGCGGCCCTTCTGGTAATTCTTGGTCACGCCGGTGAGCTTGTACATGGAATCCTCTCCTGGATGTCCGCGGTGTCCGCCCGCTGATCCGGCCGCCCGGTCACTCGACCCGGGCCAGGGCCGCCGCCGGGCGGAGCCGGGCGGCACGCCAGCCACCGAGGATCCCGGCGATCAGGCCGCCGGCCACGGCCAGCACCACGGCGAGGATGATGACGTTGAGGGAGATGGCCGGGGTCAGGTGCACGGTCGTCGTGCGCGCCGCGGCCGCCGCGCCGCGGAAGCGGTCCGCGGCGCCGGCGAAGCCGACACCACCACCACCACCGCCACCGCCACCTCCGCCGAACCCGCCGAACGTGCGCGCCCCGCCGGGCGTCGCCGAGCCGGTGGTCGGGCCGAGCGAGGCGGACAGCGGCCGCGACACCTTGCCCACGATCTCGGCGCCGGCGACGCCGAGCCCGATGCCGACGATGCCGCCGATGATGCCCATCGTGATCGACTCGCCCATCACCTGGCCGATCACCCGCCGGCTGCGCCAGCCGAGCGCCTTGAGCGTGCCGAACTCCCGGACCCGGCGCGAGACCGCGGCCACCGTCAGCAGGCTGGCCAGCAGGAACGCGGCGAGGAGCACGGCGATCGCGAGCCACTTGCCGAGGTTGTTGGCCAGGCTGGAGGCGCTGGCCAGCGACCCGGTGACCTCGCTGGCCAGGTCGGCCGAGGTGGTGACGTTCGCCCCGGGCACCGCCTTCTGGATCTCCTTCTGCACGGCGGCGATGTCCGCTGAGCTCTCCGCCGCGACGTAGATCGTGTTGACCTTGCCGGTCATCGCCGGGCTGGCCAGCGCCTGGGCCCGGGCGAGCGGGATGTAGACGTCCGCCGACGAGTCACTCGCCGGGTCGGTCACGATCCCGACCACCGGGAACTTGGTGCTGGCCAGCGTGACGTCCGAGCCGACCTTCAGGTTCGCCGACTTCGCGTACGCGGAGTCGACCACGGCCACGTCGGAGCTGGCGTCGGAGGCCTTCAGGGTGCGGCCCGCGCTGAGGGTCCCGTTGCTGAGCGGGCCGAGCGGCTGGCCGCCGGAGGACAGGTCGACGCCGTTGACCGTCACCGCGTTCCCGGCGTTGAACGAGCCCGGGCCCCGGAAGCTCCCGCTTCCGCCGCCGGGCCGGCCGGACCCGCCGCCCCCGAAGCCGCCGCCCCCGCCGCCACTGCCCGAGCTGAAGTCGGGGATCGTGAACGTGGTGTCCACGTTCGAGGCGGTCAGCGCCCCGCCCGTGGCCGCCACGCCCTTCAGCTTCGCGATCGTGGTCACCGCGGACTCGCTGAGCGTGCCCAGGCTGCGCGTGGCGGTGAGCTGGTCGAGCTTGATCGTCGCGCCCGGCTTGAAGGTGAAGTCGCGGCCGCCCGGCGCGAACGACCCGGCGGTAGGCGACGTGGTGACGGTCGCGGACGTGCCCACGCCGTACAGGTTCTGCAGCACGGTGGCCTGCGCGGCCTTCACGCCGGACGACGCGGCGGTCACCGTGATCACCAGGCCGATCCCCAGGGCGAGCCCGAGGGAGATGAAGATCGCCTGGCGCATCCGCCGGCGCAGTTCACGCCGGAGGTACGTGAAGAACATGAGTAACTCCTCACCGAACCCGGGCCCGCCGGGAGCGCGGGCCGAGCCGCGGCGGCGCCTGCCCGCGCCGGGCGCATGGACCTGCGCCGGTACTGATGATGGGCGCCGACGCTGAACGGATCCTGAAGGAGTTCTGTGAAGTTGCAGTGATCACGCCCGGACGCGCGGCGGGCGGCCGGTCGGCGGGGGGGTCAGCCCGCCCGGCCCCGGGCCAGCAGCAGCAGCCAGATGTCCGAGGTCCGCCATTGCCCGACCAGCCGGAAGCCCAGGCCGGGCAGCAGCGGGTCACGGGGGTAGGAGCCGAGCTTGACCACCCAGACCCGGGGGACGCGGGCCAGCCGCCGCCGGACGGCGGCGGCCCGCAGGTCGGTGCCGACCAGGTTGCCCGCCTGGCTCGGTGTCTGGCGCTGGGCGACGTCGTCGAGCCGGGCGAAGCCGCCGGTGTAGGCGGCCGGGAAGTACTTGGAGTCGGTGCCGAGGTAGAGCACCGCATCGCCCCGGCGGCGGTGAGCGGCGACGATGGCGTTCGCGGCCCTGATGTTGGTGCCGTGGCCATCCGCCGAGCGAGCGGCGAGCTGGGCGGGGAACCCGAACGCCGCGATCAGCGCGACCGCGGCGCCGGCCGGCGCCCAGGCCAGCGCGCCGCCGGCCGGCCAGCGCAGGGCGGCCAGCCCGGCGCCCGCGAGCAGCGCTGCCGCGGGCGCGCAGAACAGCACGTAGCGGAACGTGTACACGGGCGAGGCGAACGAGACGCCGATCAGCACCGCGGGCGGCAGCACCAGCCAGGGCAGGCAGAGCGCGAGCAGCCCGGGCGGCCAGGCCGCCCGCCGCGAGGCCCGGCCGCCGGCCGCGGCCAGCAGGGCCCCGAGGCCGGCCGCCGCCACGACGGCGAGCAGCATCTGGGTCGGGCCGATCAGCCGGCGCAGCCCCTCGATCGCCGTGGCCAGCTGCGGCGTGGTCAGCCAGTGCAGCGTGCCACGCTGCGCGAACCCGAGCGCCAGCACCGGGCCGGCCAGCACGAATCCGACCGCCGCCGCCGCCAGCCAGCCCAGGGCCAGCCGCCGGCCGCCGCCGGGCCGCCCCCGCCACCGGAACCGCCGGGACCGCCGGCCCGGCGCCGGCGCCGGGCGAGCCGGCGCCGCGCGCGGCCCGCAGCCACGCCACGCCCACCGTGACCGCGTGCGCGCCCGCGAGCAGCAGGCTGAACACGTTCAGCGAGCCCATCACGCCCAGGCACGCCGCGTAGCCGGCCAGCCAGCCCGGGCGTGGCCCGGCGGTGGCCATCGCCCGGACCAGCAGGTAGCTCGCGGTCGCGGCGAGCGCGGTGACCAGCGCGTACTCCCTGGCGTCCTGCGCGTACAGGCTGATCTGCGGCAGCACCGCGAACAGCAGGCCGGAGGCGAGCCCGGCCGCGGGGGACACCAGCCGCCGGCCCAGCGCCGCCACCGCCGCGGCCGCGCCGGCCATGGCCAGGGCCGAGGGCAGCCGGGTGACCAGCTCGCCCGGGCCGCCGGCTCGCACCGCCGCCCAGATCAGCAGGTAGTAGACGCCGTGCACCGCGTCGACGTGCCCCATCATCCGCAGCAGCGCGCCGAACGGACGCTGCACCGCGGTCATGGTGGCCGCCTCGTCCCGCCAGTACGAGGGCCCGGTGATACGCCACAGCGCCATGGCCAGCATCAGCGCGGGCGGGACGAACCACCACCAGACCGGGCCGGCGTCGTAGCCGTCCGGGCGGGCCTCGCGCGAGGCCGCGGCCGCGGCGGCGCGCCCGGGCAGGACCGAGCGGTCCGCGGGCGGCGTCATAACCTCCTCCGGGCGCTCACCGGTCAGCCGCCGCTGGAATGCGCGTAGAGGAAGAGCCAGATGTCGCTGGTCCGCCAGGCGTGCACGAGCCGGAAGTGCAGGCCGTTCAGGATCACCAGCGGGGCCGGGTGGCCGTACTCGACGACCCAGACCCGCGCGACCCGGGTCAGCCGCTGCCGGACCACCGGGTCGGGCAGGAACGTGCCGATCAGCGTCGCCGACTGGACCGGCGACCTGGCCTGGGCGACGGGGATCAGCTGGCGGATGCCGTACGGGTAGGCCTGGCCGAAGTTCTCGGCCTTGAATTCCAGGACCGCGTCCCCCGGCCGCAGGTTGCGGGCCACGATCCGGTCCGCCTGCCGGACGTTGTCGCCGTGCCCGTCCGCGGTGCGCACGTGCAGCTGGGTGGGCACCCCGAGCACCGTGATCACCGCGAGCGCGGCGGTGCCGGCCACCCAGCCCAGCGCGGCCAGCCCGGCCCCGGCCAGCAGCGCGATGGCCGGGATGCACAGCAGCACGTACCGCAGCGTGTACAGCGGGGTGATCAGCGAGCCGGTGAGCAGGATCGCCGGCGGCAGGATCAGCCAGGGCAGGCACAGCGCGACCAGGGAGCCCGGCCAGCTGGACCGCAGCCGCTCCCGCCCGGCGATGGCGCTGACCACGATCCCGGCGGCGATGGCCAGGGCCACGGCGTCCACCATCGTGGCCGGGCCGACCAGGGCCCGCAGGCCCTTGACCGCGCCGACGCCGGGCGGGCTCAGCCAGGCCAGCGTCCCCCGCTGCACGTAGCCGAGCACCAGCACCGGGGTGACCAGCGCGGCGCCGGCCACGGCGGCGGCCAGCCAGCCCTGCGCCAGCGACCGCGCGTCCCGGCTGGCGTCCGCGTCGCGCGCGCGCAGGTAGCGCAGGGCCACGGTCACCGCGTGCGCCGGGATCAGCAGCAGGCCGAAGATGTCCACGATGCCCAGGGCGGCCAGGCACGCGGCGTAGCCGATGAGCCAGCGGTGCCGGTCCCCGTCGTCCGGCATCGCCCGCACCAGCAGGTAGCTGGCCAGGGCCGCGAGCGCGACCACGATCGCGTACGGCCGCGCGTCCTGCCCGTACAGGCTGACCTCGGGCAGGACCGCGAACACCAGGCCGGAGGCGAGCCCGGCCCGCGGCGAGATCAGCCGCCGGCCCATCGCGGCCACGGCCGCCGCCGCCCCGGCCATCGCCACCGCCGACGGCAGCCGGGTCACCAGCTCGCCGGTCCCGCCCAGCTGCACCATCACCCAGATCAGCAGGTAGTAGGCGCCGTGCACGGCGTCGATGTTGCCGAGCGTCTGCAGCAGGTTGCCCAGCGGCCGCTGCGCGGCCGACAGGGTGGCCGCCTCGTCCCGCCAGTACGACGCCCCGGTGATCCCCCACATCATGATCACGAACGTGACCAGCGGCGGGATCGCCATCATCCAGCGGGGGCCGGCGTCGAAGCCCGGCGCCTCGCCCCGCTTCGAGCCCGTCCCCGCGGCGCCCGGCTGCGCGCCCGGCCCGGCCGCCGCCTGGCCGCCGGCGGCGACCGGCTGAGTGCTGGGCGAGGTCACGGCTGCATGCCTTCCGACGTGGGCGTCCGGCCCGGGCGCGTGGTTGCGGTCTGTAAGACACTATGCAACCCGGGGCGACCGCGGGGACTACTCGCCCCGGCCGGATGGGGCGAGTCGCCGCCCGGCCGGGGCGAACCGCCGCGCGGGCCGGGGCGAACCGCCGCCCGGCCGGGGCGAACCGCCGCCCGGCCGGGGCGAACCGCCGCGCGGGCCGGGGCGTTCAGGTCCCGCGCATGGCCCGGAGCGACTCCCGCAGCGAGCCCATCGTGGCCAGCACCGCGGACGGCTCGTACCCGCAGTGCGCCATGCAGTTGGCGCACCGGGGGTCCTGGCCGCGGCCGTAGGAGTCCCAGTCCGTGGTCTCGAGCAGCTCCTTGTACGTCTTGGCGTACCCGTCGGCCATCAGGTAGCAGGGCCGCTGCCAGCCGAGCAGCGAGTACGACGGGATGCCCCACGCGGTGCAGCCGAAGTCCGCCTTGCCCTCGAGGAAGTCGAGGAACAACGGCGAGTGGTTGAGCCGCCAGCGCTTGCGGTTGCCGTCACCGAACGCCTTGCGGAACAGCTCCCTGGTCTCGGTGACGCCCAGGAAGTGCTCCTGGTCGGGGGCCTTCTCGTAGGCGTACGCGGGGGAGATCTGCATCTGGTCGATGCCCAGGTCGTCGTTGAGGAAGCTGAGCACGTCGATCACGGTCTGCGGCGTGTCGGTGTTGAAGAACGTGGTGTTGGTGTTGACCTGGAAGCCGCGCCGCTTGGCGTCCTTGATCGCCTCGACCGCGGCGTCGAACACGCCTTCCTTGCAGACCGACTCGTCGTGCCGCTCCCGCAGCCCGTCGATGTGCACCACGAACGCGAAGAACCGCGAGGGCGTGAACTTCTCGATCTTCTTGGGCATCAGCAGCGCGTTCGTGCACAGGAACACGTACTTCTTGCGCGCGATGAGCTGGCGCACCAGCTCGTCGATCTGCGGGTGCATCAGCGGCTCGCCCCCGGCGATGGACACCATCGGGGCCCCGCACTCCTCGATCGCGGCGATGGCCTGCTCCACCGGCATCCGCTGCTTCAGCACGTCGTGCGGCTGCTGGATCTTGCCGCACCCCGCGCACTTGAGGTTGCACGCGAACAGCGGCTCCAGCTCCACCAGCAGCGGGAACTTGTCGCGGCCGCGCAGCTTCTGCTGCAGCAGGTAGGTCCCCACGCGCAGGCTCTGGCGCAGTGGCATGGTCATCTATTGCTTCAACTCCTTCGGCAGCCCGAAGCGGATGGATTCGGTGGCGACCACGCGCTCGCTGACCTCGACCGGGCCGAGACCGGACAGCGCGTCGATGATCTGGCCGACCACGGCCGGGGGCGCGGACGCCCCCGCGGTCAGGCCCACGACCGACGCCCCGGCGAGCCAGTCCAGCTCGATGTCCTCGGGGCCGTCGATGAGGTAGGCGGGCGTTCCGGCCCGCTTCGCGGTCTCCACCAGGCGCAGCGAGTTCGACGAGTTGGCCGAGCCCGCCACCAGTACCAGGTCGGAGTCGGCGGCGATCGCGCGCACCGCGAGCTGGCGGTTGGTCGTGGCGTAGCAGATGTCGTCGCTGCCCGGCCGCCGCGCGGCCGGGAACCGCTCGATCAGCGCGTCGGTGATTCCCCCGGCCTCGTCGGCCGACAGCGTGGTCTGCATCAGGATGGCCAGCCGGGACGGGTCCGGCGGCTCCAGCCTGGCCACGTCGTCGACGGTCTCGACCAGGGTCATCGCCTTCGGCGCCTCGCCGAGCGTGCCCTCGACCTCCTCGTGCCCGACGTGCCCGATCAGCGCCACCTGATAGCCGTCGGCGGCGAACCGGCGCGCCTCCGCGTGCACCTTGGCGACCAGCGGGCAGGTCGCGTCGATCGCGTCGAGGCCGCGCTCGGCGGCGTCCCGCCGTACCTCCGGCGAGACCCCGTGCGCCGAGAACACCACGACCGCGCCGTCGGGGACCTGGTCCAGCTCATCCACGAAGATCGCGCCGCGGCGCTCCAGGTCGGTCACGACGACCTTGTTGTGCACGATCTGCTTGCGCACGTAGACCGGGGGGCCGTGCCGGTCGAGCACCCGCTCGACGATCTCGATGGCCCGCTCCACCCCGGCGCAGAACGAGCGCGGGCCGGCCAGCAGCACCTGCCGCGGCCCGCAGGCCTCCGCCCACCGGGCCAGCACGGGCGCGGCCCGGCGCAGCGACCGCAGCGCCGCGATGCCGCCCGGCACCGCCCACGGGCTGAGCAGCGGCCGCCGCGGGGTGTCCGAGATCGCCCGGACCACCACCGCGGGACGGCCGGCGGCGCCCTCGAGCAGCGGCGCCGACTCCATGTCCACCGCCACCGCGCCGTCGGCGGCCAGCCGCTCCCGCTGGCCGCTGCGCAGCAGGTGATCGACGGTGACGATCTTGCCGGCCGTGGCGCGCAGCCCGGCCCGGCGCAGCTCGCCGGCCAGCAGCGGCGCCGACGGGCAGCGCACCGGGTCGCCCGGCCCGAGCCGGCCGACCTCCGCGGCGACCACGAGGTCGCCGAGTTCCAGGTCGGCGCTGACCCCGCCGCCCACGCCGCCAACGGCCAGTTTCCCGAACGCTCCGTCGCGCAGGCCGGCGGCCGCCCGGGCCGCCCGGGCCGGCCCGTAGCCCGTGCGCCGCACCTCGCCGCGCTCCCCCAGGCCGCGGCGCACGGCCCGGGCCTCGACCCGCAGCGGCGCGCAGACGACCAGGTCGCCGGCGCCGGGCCGGGGGCTCATGCCGCACCGCCCAGGTACCGGCCGAGCGCGGTGACCGGGAACACCAGCCGGTACAGGTGGTAGTTGATGTAAAAGTCGCCGGGGAACCCGGTGCCGGTGAACTGCGGCTCGTCCCAGGTCCCGTCGTCGCGCTGGGTGCCGGCCAGCCAGCGGATGCCGCGCTCGATGCTCTCGGCCTCGCTCTCGGCCCCGGCGCGGCCCGGGCCGGGCTGGCCGCCGCCCGCCGCGAGCAGGGCCAGCAGCGCCCACGCGGTCTGCGAGGCGGTGGACTCGCCGCGGCCCGCCCAGCCGCCGGGGTCGTCGTAGGAGCGCAGGTCCTCGCCCCAGCCGCCGTCGGGGTTCTGGTGCGCGACCAGCCAGGCGACCGCGCGCCGGACCGGCGGCTTGCCGGGCTTGACGCCCGCGGCGATCAGCGCGGGCACCACCGCGCCGGTGCCGTACACGTAGTTGGCGCCCCAGCGGCCGAACCAGGACCCGTCGGCCTCCTGGGCCCGCAGCAGCCAGGCCACCCCCCGGCGCACCGCCCGGGACCCGCTCAGGCCCTCCGCGGCCAGCGCCTCCACCGTGTGCGCGGTGACGTCGGCCGAGGGCGGGTCGACGACCTCGCCGAAGTCGCAGAACGGCAGCTTGGTCACCAGCCGCGAGGTGTTGTCGGCGTCGAACGCGCCCCAGCCGCCGTCGCGGGACTGCATGCCGAGCAGCCAGCGCACCGCCCGCGCCACGGCGTCGCGGTTGCGGCGGCTGTCGGGCAGGGCCACCCGGCGCAGCGCCAGCACCACCTCGGCCGTGTCGTCGATGTCCGGGTAGCCGTCGTTGTCGAACTCGAACGCCCAGCCGCCCGGCGGCAGCCCGGGGCGGCGGACCTGCCAGTCCCCTGGTCCGGCGATCTCCTCGTCCAGGACCCAGCCTGCCGCCGACCGCAGCGACCGATGATCGGCCGGCAGCCCGGCGTCGGCCAGCGCGACCATCGCCAGCACCGTGTCCCAGACCGGTGACTGGCACGCCTCCAGCCGCCGGACCGGGCCGTCCGGGGAGTCCTCCCAGATCGTGAACCGGTCCAGGCCGGCCAGGCCACGCCTGATCACGGGGTGGTCGAGGCCGTAGCCCAGCAGGTGCAGCGCGATCAGCGAGTAGACCCAGGGCGGCTGGATGCCGCCCCAGCAGCCGTCCCGCTCCTGCCGCGCGATGATCCACTCGGCGCACCGGCGCAGCGCCGCGGTGCGCAGGGCCCGGGCCGGGGCGACCCCGCCACCGCGGCGCTCGTAGACGTGCAGGGCCCGGTCCAGCCCGCCGAACACGGCGGCCCAGGGATCGCGGTCATGGCGGGCGGGCCGCGCCGCGGGCGCTTGCAGCTCGCTCAGGCCGACGGGCAGCGGCCGCACCGGGCGCAGCGAGCCGACGATCGTCAGCGGCACGATCGTCTGCCGGGCCCAGCACGCCCAGTCGTAGACGTTGAGCGGGAACCACTTCGGGAAGTAGATCAGCTCCGGCGGCATGACCGGCAGGTCGTCCCAGGACCACTCGCCGAACAGGGCCAGCCACATGCGGGTGAACACGCGGGTGGCCGGGATCCCGCCGGCGGCCCTGATCCAGTCCGCGGCGCGGAGCATGTGGGCCTCGTCCGGGTCGTCACCGGCCAGCCGCAGCGCGACATAGGCCTCGACGGTCGTGGACAGGTCGGCGTCACCGCCGCGGAAGTTGGCCCAGGTCCCGTCGGCGCGCTGGCAGGCCCTGATCCACCGGGCCGCGGCGGCCGTCTGCTCCGGCGTCCGCACGCCGAGGAACTCGCGCAGCAGCAGGTCCTCGGCGTCCATGGTGACGTTGGTCTCCAGCTCGCCCTGCCACCACCCCTGCTCGTGCTGCAAGCCGAGCAGGTGTCCGACCGCCCGGTCCAGTGCCGCCCGGCCGGCCTGCGCCGCGGTTCCCGGGGCCGGGTCGCCGGTACGGGCCTGGGTCACGGTCATGTCGCGCTACTCCCCCCTTACCACTGGCGCGCAGTGATGAATTCGGCGATCCCGGCGAACTCGGCCCGCACGTCGGAGGGCATGTCGGTCTCGGCCAGGCACTGGCCCGCCGCGGCGAGCGCGGCATCGGCCTCGGACTCCACCCACTGGCGGCCGCCCGCCGCCTCGACCAGCCCGGCCGCGTGGACCAGTTCGTCCTCGGTCAGCGACTCGGTCTGCGCCAGCAGCGCGCCGAGTTCCCGCCCGGGCTCGGTGCCGCTGGTCAGCGCGGCCACCACCGGCAGGGACTTCTTCCGCGTCCGCAGGTCCGACCGGACCGGCTTGCCGGTTATCTCCGGCGCGCCCCAGATCCCGAGCAGGTCGTCGGTGAGCTGGAACGCCAGGCCCACATGCGCGCCGAAGCCGGCCAGGCCCATGGCCAGGTCCGCCGGGGCCCCGACGTAGATGGCGCCGATGCTGCAGGCGCAGGCCATCAGCGCGGCGGTCTTGTCCCCGGCCATCTGGCGGCACTCGTCGAGCGCGACGTCGTCGCGGCGCTCGAACGCCAGGTCCGCGCCCTGCCCCGCGATCAGTCGCTGCACGGCCGCGCCCAGGCAGCGCGAGGCCCACAGGCCCTGCGGCGCGGGGCCTTCCAGCAGCAGATCCTGGGCCAAGGCCAGCAGGGCGTCGCCGGCCAGGATGGCCGCACCGACCCCGTACACCGTCCAGGCGGTCGGCCGGTGCCTGCGCTCGGTGTCGCCATCCATGATGTCGTCGTGCAGCAGCGAGAAGTTGTGCACGAACTCCACCGCGGCGGCGGCGGGCACGCCGCGCTCGGGCGCGGCTCCGGCCGCCCGGGCCGACAGCAACGCCAGCGCCGGGCGCAGCGCCTTGCCGGCGGTGCCGGCGCGGCCCGCCGGGCGGCCCTCGGAGTCGGTCAGGCCCAGGTGGTAGGCGGCCACGATGCGGACCTCGGAGCTCAGCCGGTCCACCGCCGCGGCCACGGCCGGGCCGACCAGGTCCCGGGCGTTCTCGACGCCCGCCGGGATCGTCGCCGTCATGACGGCCTCGATCCCGCCGCTGACTGGGCCGGGAAACCCTCGGCCAGGGCGGCCGCGGGCGTTCCGCCGCCGTCCGGTTCGCGGGCGGCCGAGGTGGCCAGCCCGTGGATCAGCTCTTGTGCAGCAGTGCGTCCGCTCCGCACGGCACCCTCCATCGTGTCCGGCCATCCGGTATCGGTCCAGGCTCCGGCCAGCAGCAGCCCCGGCCGCGAGGTCACCGCGCCGGGGCGCAGCGCACCGCAACCCGGGGCCTGGCGGAACGTCGCCCGGCGCTCCCTGGTGACGAAGAAATCGTTGACGCGGGCATCCGCGGCCGCCGGGAACAGCGCCTCCAGCGCGGGCAGGAACTGCTCGCGCAGCGCCGCGACCGGCGTGTCCACGAAGCTGTCGGCCGCGGACAGCGAGACGGCCAGGTACTGCCCGGCCTGCAGCCCCGATGCCGCGGTCTTGTCGAACACCCACTGCACCGGGGAGTCCAGGGCGGCGGCGAACGGCAGCGGGGTGACCCGCCGGTCGTAGACCACGTGCACGTTCACGATCGGCGAGGTGCCCAGGTCCTCCCAGCGGGCCGCGTCCGTGACGCCCGCCCCGGCGGCCAGCCGGGCCGCCGGGCCTGCGGGGACGGCGAGGATCACGGCGTCGGCGGTGATCACCTCGCCGCGGTCGCCGCCACGGCTGTCCGTGCTGGCCCCGCCGTCGGCATCGTCCGTGCCCGCCTCGCCGTACGCGCTCGCCCCGCCGCCCGCCCCGGCCCCGCCGTCCGCGCCCGAGGCCACCGTGACCCGGAAACCGCCCGCCGGGTCGAGCGTCACGGCCGTGGCCTTGGCCGCCATCCGGACTCGCGCCCCGAGCCGGTCGAGCAGGCGGGCCGCGGCCCGCCCGTGCAGGTCGCCGAGCGGCACCGCCGGCACGCCGATGTCCGCCGCGCTGCCGGACTCCAGCAGCGCGGTCTTGAGCACGGTCGCGGCCAGCGGCAGACTGGCGGCGTCGCCGTCGATGTTGAGGGACGAGACGATGAACAGGTCCCAGAGCCGGCGCCGCGCGTTCTCGCTCTGCCCGCGGGCGCCGAGCCAGTCGCCGAGCCCCTGGCCGTCCAGCGCGGGCTCCGCCGGGTCGACGGACCGCAACGCCAGGGCGGCGCGGCCCACGCGAAGCCGCTCCGGCAGGGTGAGGAAGCGGTAGCCCAGCAGGGCCCGGCTCAGGTGCAGCGGCGCGGGCAGCGCGTCCCGGCGCAGCCGGGCTCGCCGGCCCGGCGCCAGCACGGTGACGTCGAACCGGTCCTGCAGCGTCACCGACCCGGTCACGCCGAGCCGGGCCAGCAGGTCGGTGTAGCTGGTGCAGCAGCGCAGGAACACATGCTGGCCGGTGTCGACCATCAGCCCGCCGCGGGAGAACGAGCTGGTCGCGCCGCCCAGGCGGGACCGCGCCTCGAGCAGGGTGACGCCGACGCCCGCCTCGCGGAGGGTGATCGCCGCCGTGATGCCGGCCAGCCCGCCGCCGATCACCACGGCGCTGCGGCCGGTCACGAGGGGCCCCCGGCCGCCAGGCCCTCCGCCGGGTCCCCGACCGCTGAGCCCTCCGCCGGGCCAACGACAACCGAGTCCTCCGCCGGGCTGTCCTTCCCGCCCGCAGCCCTGGCCTTTCCGGCCGCTGCCGTGGCGGCCGCTGCCGTGGCGGGCGCGGCGGCCAGGCCGGTCCCGCCCGCGTCCGGGACCGGCTGCGCGATCCCGGCCAGCGCCCGCACCGCGACCATTGCCTTCGCCTTTCCCGGCAGCGACTGGCGCTGCCGCAGGGCGGCGGCCGGATCCGCGACGATGTGCTCGAGCAGCCGCAGGTAGATGCCGGCCATCGCCCCGGTGCAGGCCGCGCTGCGCCGGTCGAGCAGCGGCAGCAGCCGCATCCCTGTGGCGTACCACCCGAAGGCGCGCCTGGCCTCGAACCGCATGAGCTCTTCCAGCCCGGGCTCGCCGGCCAGCGCGTCGGCACGTTCGGGCCGCAACACCGCGTCGAAACGCTCAAGGTCCTCCGCGGGCAAGTACACCCGGCCGTTCAGGAGGTCCTCGCGGATGTCGCGCAGGATGTTGGTGAGCTGCAGCGCGATCCCGAGGGTGTCGGCCAGCGGCACCGCCGCGTCCGGGTCCCGGCTGCCGAACACGCCGAGCGACAGCCGCCCGATCGACCCGGCCACGCACCGGCAGTAGTGCTCGAGGTCGGCCAAGGTCGCGTAGCTGGTACCGCGTACGTCGGCCTCGCAGCCCTCGATCAGCTCGCCGAAGGCGGCGAGCGGGATCGGGTACCGCTGCGCCGCGTCGGCCAGGGCCACCAGCACCGGGTCGCCGGCCGCCGCGGCGACGCCGCCCGCCTCGAGGGCGGCGACGGACGAGCGGGCATCGCTCAGCGCGGCCAGCTTCTGGTCGGCGGGCAGCGTGCCGTCGCCGATGTCGTCGACCCGGCGCGCGAACGCGTACACGGCCGACAGCGCACGGCGCTTCGGGCCGGGCAGCAGCCGGATGCCGTAGGAGAAGTTCCTCGCCTGCGTCCGGGTCACCTGCTCGCAGTGCCGGTACGCGGCGCGGACGACGGCCTCCGCGGCCGGTGCGGTCATCGAGTCACCGCCCCCTCGCGTAGCCCAGGAGCAGCTCGGTGGCCAGGCGCCGCTTACCCGGCCGCGGCGCGCCGCGCAGCACGTCGTGGCCGGCCCCGGCGATGGCCGCCAGCGTTGCCCGGCCGCCGGCGACGTAGCCGGCCACCGCGAGCCGCGCCGCCCCCCGCAGCGTCCCGATCAGCGGGGCCCCGGCGTCCAGCATGTCTTTCGCCCGCGCGGTCTCGAACGCGATCAGCGCGCGCACCGGCGGCGGCGCGCTGGGCTGCGCCAGGTCCTCCTCGGTGCAGCCGAACGCGTCCAGGTCCTGCCGGGGCAGGTAGATCCTGCCCGCGCGCAGGTCCTCGGCCACGTCCTGCCAGTGCTCGGCCAGTTGCAGCGCGGTGCAGACGGAGTCGGACAGCTCGCCCCGCCGCTCGCTGAAGCTGCCGAAGACATACAGCACGATCCGGCCAACCGGGTTGGCCGACAGGCGGCAGTAGCCGAGCAGGTCCTCGAACGTCTGATAGCGGGATATGACCTGGTCCTGCCGATTCGCCTCGATCAGGTCCAGGAACGGCCGCATCGGGATCTGGCACTCGCTGACCGCAGGCCCGAGCGCGCTGACCACCTGGCTCGCAGGCCCGCCGGGCGCCTGGCCAGCAGGCCCGCCGGGCGCCTGGCCCGCCTGCCCGCCGCCCGCCTGGCCCGCGGGCTCACGGTTCCCGGAAGCGCCCGCCCGCCCCTCCCCCGGGCCGGGCCCGGCGGCGAGACGTGCGTAGAGGCGCCGGACATCGGCCTCAAGCTCGTCCAGCAGGGCCGCCCGCTGTTCGGGGGGCGCCTCGTCCCCGATGTCGTCGGCGGTCCGGGCGAACCCGTAGACCGCCATCAGGTACCTCCGGCGGCGGGAGGGCAGCATCCTCAGCGCCACCGGGAAGTTCTCGCCGGAGGCCCGCCCGGCCCCCGGGTTCACCGCATCGACGGCGGCGCCAACCGTCGCAGCGGGCCCGCCCGGGCTGAGTTCGCCACGCACCGTTGTCCCGTCGCCTGCCACGATCTCTATTTGGGCACAGACGGCATTTGAAAGGCAAATAATGACGCGTGCGTCAGCTGACATACGCGTCGCCTTTTCTCTTCGGTTTGCGCTGGCGGCCGGATCGTGTTACGTAGCCGCGTGTGCTGGGGCGCCGCCCGCGCCGGGCCTTCTGCCCATATCAAGTCGCCGTCCTTATTATTAGCTGACGTCCATGTCATATCTGCAATAGCTGACGCCGATGTCATATCCATAAGCTGACGCCGATGTCATATCGCAAAAACTGACGCGAATGTCATGCTGGCCCGCGCGTCCCGCCCAGGTGGATGGCCAGGCCGGGTAGACGGCCGGGTCCGAACCATGGGCACGCCTGGAACCCGGCGGGCGAGCCTCGCGAGGCTGATAGGCCAGCCCGGACTGAGGGGCCAGGCCAAGCCGCGGAGCCAAAAAGCCGAGGGTGAGCGGAGCCGCCGCGGGCGTGCAGTCGCGCGAATCCACCTGGGCGAGCCCCGGGAGACGGCGCCGCGCCCGGGCCCGCCAGCCGACCGCGCGCCCCGCCGACCGCGAGCCCCGCCGAGCGCGAGCCGCGCCGAGCGCGAGCCCGGCCGACGTTGGATTCTCCCGGCGGCCTGACTGGCGAGTGCGGCGTCCGCGCTTGGCCACCCGGCTGCGTTCCACCGGTTCAGTGATCGTGGATAGTTTGCCACCTTATATGCCGAAAAGTCTCCATCCTGGGCTGGCAAGCCCGTGCGACTTGCGGGCGGCGCGGCCTGGGGCCGACGGCGGTCTCGGGCCTACGACCGCCTGTAGTGAGCGGCGGCCTAGAGTCAGCGGCAGCCCGAGTCAGCGCAGGTCGCCAGGTCCGGGGCGTCTTGGCCTCGGGACGGCCAGGGCCGACCCGGCCGGTCCGGCGCGAGATAGGGGTCGCCGCGCCACTTTGGTCCCTGCAACCTCACCGTTAGCGCCAAGAGCTTTGCCCGGCATGCTAACATCGCCCGGGTTTGCGGCACACGGTGCGTGCGCGACGGCTCGCCACGATATATCCGATATAGGACAGCGCGATGACCTGCCACCCTCAGGGCCAAGCTCGGGTTAGGCCATATTTACGCCGCGATAACCATAAACCGTCGTCGTCTTCCCACTGTCGGGCAGTCGCCACACGGCAATGCCAGCTCGCGCCCGGGCGGTTCCTCGGCAGTCCCTCTTATGCGGCTGGGATGGGAGGAAATCAGTGCCGGAATCCTGGTTAATGGAAACCGCGCTCCCCCCGCCCGGCGCCACTCGGTTTTCCGCACGGTCCGCTACGTTTTCCGCCCGGGACGGCGCCTTCCCCGCACGAGACGGCGCGTTTTCCGCCCGGGACGGCGCCTTCCCCGCACGAGACGGCGCGTTTTCCGCACGGGACGGCGCGTTTTCCGCACGGATCGGCACGACAGCTACCGGCGTGAACATGACCGCCGGCGCAAGCAATCCACGGCCCGCCGACTTTCCTGGCCGCTTTGAAAAACGACCGGCCTCCTCGGCCGCCTGGCCGCGCTCCGGATAAGGCGGCGTCCGCTGCGGAATGCCATTCCCCCTGACGACGCGCTCGCGCACCAGTTCTTAGCGCTGCGGGCCGGGCGTGCTGCCGCCCCAGCCGCGGCGCGGACTCGCGCGGGCGCGGCTTGCGGGCCCGATGTGCCCCCCGATGATCCACCGGTCGAGCAACCCGAAGCTCACGACCGAACCGCCAGGCTCCTTCCGGAAGGGTGACTAGGCCATGACCGAAACAACGATCCAGAGCGATCAGCTACGCCGGTATGTCGAGAATCACCACATCGACATGATCCCGGCCGGGGCCCGGCACGGGAAACCCTGGCAACAGCTCGTTTTCTGGGCCGGCGCCAACGTGAACGTGTTCAACATCGTGCTCGGCGGCGTGGTCGTGGCCATTGGCCTCACGTTCGGATGGGCGCTCATCGCCATCGCGGCCGGGACAATGGTCGGCGCGCTGCTCATCGCCCTGCACGCCACCCAGGGGCCCAAGCTGGGGGTTCCGCAGACCATCCAGAGCCGCGGCCAGTTCGGCTTCTACGGGGCGGCGTTCCTGTTCCCGTGCGTGCTGCTGCTCAACCTGGGGTTCATCGCGGCGCAACTCGTCATCCAGGCCCAGAGCATGCAGGGAGTACTCAGTTCCGTCTCGATCCCGCAGTGGATCCTGATCCTCGCCGTGCCGGCGGTCGTAATCGGGATCTTCGGGTACCGGTGGATTCACCGGGCCATGCAGGTGACCGTCGCCGTGGTCAGCGTGTCGCTGATCATCATGTTCATCCAGGGCCTGCGGTACGGGTCACTGCCGGCGCACGAGACGAGCATGGCCAGCCCTCCGGCCGATCATCGTCATGGCCGTGGCCGTCGCGATCGCGTATCTCGGGTACAAGTCGTTCGTGACCAACCTGTCCAACTTCCTCGACGTGCTGCTGGTCATATTCATCCCGTGGTCCGCGGTCAACCTGGTCGACTACTTCTGGGTTCGCCGCGGCCGCTATGACGTGGCATCGTTCTTCACCCCGGATGGCCTCTACGGCAAATTCTCCTGGCGCGGGCTGCTGGCATACGCCATTGGCCTGGCCGCCGAATGGCCGTTCGTGTCACAGCCGGACTACACCGGCCCGCTGGTCAAGACGCTGGGCGGCGCCGACATCTCGTGGCTCGTCGGGTGGTTTGTCGCGGCGTTCGTCTACCTGCTGCTGGCGCGCGGTGTCCTCGATGCCGACCGCCGCGCCCGCCGCATGGCCCGAAGGGTCAGCGCGGGGACGGCGGGGGTGGCGTAGCCGGGCCGGGCGTTAAGGCCGGGACGAGTAGGATGCCTGCGGCGTTGGCCAGAGCGCCGCGGGCATCCTGATCTGGCCGGGCCGGGCTCCCGGGTAGTTCGTCCCCGTTTGACCGCGCATCGCGCTGTTCCGTACCGCATGAACTGTCCAACTAGGTGGGGAGCCTAGGGATCTCGGCAGTATTTGGGTGATGATAGGTCGTCGCACCGGGTTGCCTGGTCGTATCGTTATGGGCTGCGCCAGGGCGGGTATTGCAGGGAGGTTTCTGTGCAAATGGTCGATCACGGGTAGCGGCCCATGGATAACCAGGAGAGGACCGCTGGGCCGGTAGGGCCGAAGGCCACGGTATGGCCGGCCAGGGCGGGCACGGTACCTCCACTTGCCGACGGCTTCAGCACCAGGCCGGAGACCGCGCCTGGCCTGGGGGCGGCACTGGTCCCCGGGGCTGCGGTGGTGCTGGTGCCCGGCCAGGAAGCCGCGGACGGGTCGCGGGAATGGCTGGGATCGTGCGGCAAGACCCAGCTGGCGGCGTACTACGCCGAGTCGCTGTGGCAGGCCCGGGGGCTGGACCTGCTGGTCTGGATCAACGCCACGAGCCGTGCTTCGGTGCTGTCCGGCTATGTGGAGGCGGCAGCGGCATCTGGATCTGACCACGTCGGCGACGCGGAATCGGTGGCGGCCCGCTTCATCGGCTGGCTCGCCGAGACCAGCCGGCCCTGGCTCGTGGTGCTCGACGACCTGAGGCGCGAAACAGACCTGGAGGGACTGTGGCCTGAGGGGGCGACGGGCCGGGTCCTGTTCACGACCGCCAATCCCGCGGCGGTCCCCGACTCGCGCCGGGCCCAGCCTCTTGCGGTCCGGGCGTTCAGCACCCGCGAGGCCCTGAGCTATCTCATGGGGCGCCTGACCGCGGACCCGGATCAGCGCATCGGGGCGATCGACCTCGTCAGCGATCTCGCGTGCGAGCCGTACGCGCTCACCCAGGCGAGCGCGGTGATCGCCAGCTCCGGGCTGTCGTGCCGGGATTACCGGGACTATTTCGCGCAGCGGCGCGCGCAGTTCGCTGAGGCGGGCACCAGCGAGCGGTCGGCGGCCGCGGTCACCTGGACGATCTGCGTCGAGCAGGCGGACCGGCTGTCGCCGGGCGCCGGGGCTCAGTACCTGCTGGCTATGGCCTCGCTGCTGGACGGCCACGGGATGCCCAGCGAGCTGTTCACCTCGGCGGCCACGTGCGAGTACCTGGCCGGGGGACGCGGCGCCCCGCCGGCGGACCCGAAGCACGCCTGGGCCGCGCTGCTCAGCCTGGAGCGGGTGAGCCTGGTGGTCATCGACCCGGCCGGATCCTCGCCAACCGTCCAGATGAGCCTGATGCTGCAGGCGGCGATCCGCGCGGCCGTGCCCAAGGAGATTCTCGACCGGGCGGCCCGGGTGGCAGCGGACGCGCTGCTCGAGGTGTGGCCCGAGGATGAGCCAGAGACCTGGCTCGCCACCAACTTGCGGTCGTGCGCGACTGTGCTGCAGCAGAACGCCGGGGACGCGCTGTGGACGGACGCGGGCTGTCACCCGCTGCTGGTGCGGGCCGGAAAGAGCATGGACAGCGCACGCCTGACCGGCCCGGCCGTCGCCTACTGGCGGGACCTCGCCGCGGTCAGCGACCGGATCCTCGGCCCGGGCAGCCCGGACACCCTCATGGCGGGCAGCCAGCTAGCTGGCGCGCTCATGGCGGCCGGGCAGGCGGCCGAGGCCGTCGCGTGGTCACAGTGGGTGCTGGCCGGGCGCTCCCGCGTGCTCGGCCAGGACCATCCCAGCACGATCGCCGCCCGGATCGACCTCGGGCGCGCGTTCGTGGCGGCGGGCCAGGGCGATTCCGCGCTGCCGGTCCTGGAAGAGGCGGTCGGCGAGTGCGAGCGCGTCCGCGGGCCCGATCATCTCGACACGCTCGGAGCGCGAGACGAGCTGGCCGCTGCGTGCCTGGCCGCGGGCAAGCCCGGCGAGGCGGTCCGGCTGTACCGGCGCACGCTCGCCGACCGGGAGCGAGTCGAGGGACAGCGGCACCCCGACACCATGAGGACCCGCCAGCGGCTGGCCGACGCCTATGTGGCCGAGGGCCGGCTCAAGGACGCCATCTCGCAGTTCAAGCGGGTCCTGAGCGACC
Organism: uncultured Actinomycetota bacterium; assembly: GCA_963749145.1. GTDB lineage: Bacteria > Actinomycetota > Actinomycetes > Streptosporangiales > Streptosporangiaceae > JASHPR01. Next base: position 564,960 of record CAVVLN010000004.1, read on the forward strand.
GCGAGGCCGTGCTCGGCCCCGACCACCTGGACACGATCGTGGCCCGCGGCAGCCTCGCCTCCGCCTACCACGCGGCCGGCAAGATGGCTACCGCGCTGCAGCTGTATGAGCAGGCTTGCGCGGGTTACGAGCGCGTGCTCGGCGCCGATCACCCGGACACCCTCTCCCGGCGCGCGAACCTCGCGCACGCCTACTACACGGCGGGCCGGCTGACCGACGCGACGACGCTGCTGCGCGACACCGTCACCCGTTGCGAGCAGGCCCTGCCGGCCGGGGATCCGCTGACGCAGCAGGTGCAGGAGAGCCTGGCGAACATCACCGGGGAATGACCCGCCCCGGCGCCGGCCGGAGTGCAAGCCCGCCGACGCCGGCCGGGGGTATCAGTCGGGCGACGTCGACTGGAGTACCGGCTCGCCGGCGCCGGCCAGGGTATCAGTCAGCCGGGTGCCGGCCGGGGTATCAGCCGGCCGGGGTATCAGCCGGCCGCGGTATCAGTCAGCCGGGTACTGGCCCGCCGGAGGCACCGGCCGGCCCGGCCTCCCAGGAAGGCCAGGCCGCCGGCGCCGTCCGTTAGCGGCTGTGCGCCGACCGGCGCGGCCGCTGGTACTCGGTGTCGCTTTCGCGCTTGATCCGGAAGAACGGGGACTGCAGGGCGAAGCGCGCCGTGAACATCAGGACTAGGCCGAGGCCGATGATGCCGATCAGCGACCAGACCTGCGTGTTGGGGGCGGCCTGCAGCGACTTGAACAGGATCCAGCCGAGGAACCCGGCCGCGCCGAGCGGGAGCACGCCCAGGGACACCGCGTCCCGGACGCTGCTGGCAACGCGGCCGCGGTAGTACACGATGGTGGCGAGCGCGGTCAGGATGTAGAAGATGGCGAACAGCAGCCCGGTCACCGCGATCACGTCGCTGAAAGCGTTCTGGACCGAGGTGGTGAGTAGGTACACCCAGGTCAGCGCGATGAGCAGCAGGCCCACGATGACGCTGGCCGCGACCGGGGTGTTGAACCGGCGGGAGACGTTGCCCAGGAACTGCGGCAGGGTCCGGTAGCTGGCCATCCCGTAGGCGATCCGGGAGCTGAGCACGATCCCGGTCCCGGTCGTGGCGATCACGGACAGCGCGATGGACAGCGCCATGGCCTTGGCCCAGAAACCGCCCCCGAGGGCGTTGGCTACGTAGACGAGCGCGGAGGCCGAGTTGGCCTGGAGCTTGGCTGGCGACACCACGCCCTGCAGGCCCACCTGGGCGAGCGTGTAGATGACCGCGAGCAGGGCGACCGCGAGGATCGCGGCCCGGCCCGGGTTGATCCGGCGGTGCTTGACCTCCTCGTTCACGTAGAGCGTGCCGTCCCAGCCGCCATACACGAACACGGCGATGAGGAAGCCGGCGACGGCGCTGCCCTTGCCGTCGATCCCGCTGAGGCTCCACCAGCCCCTGGTCATCGGCAGCGTGCCCGACTTGTGGCTGAGCACGGCCACCAGGCCGGCGATGGCCAGCCCGACAAGGATCAGGTACTCGATCAGGGCCATGCTGACCTGGGCGCGCGCGGTGATGCGGATGCCGACGATCGCGATCACGAGCATGACCAGACCGACACCGGTACCGATGGCGATCCACGCCCAGGCGTCGGTGGAACTGCTGCCGAAGACGGCCAGGACCGAGGGGCCGAGCAGCAGGATCTCCGCCACGGTCCCGATGATGTACGCGACGACCATCAGCCATCCGGTCAGGAAGCCGAGATAAGGGTTGATCGCGCGCCCGACCCACTCGAACGAGGCGCCGCAGTTGGCGTTCCACATGTTGCAGCGGCGGTACGCGTTGGCGATGATCAGCATGGGGATCGCCGTGAGCAGGAGGATCGGCCCGCTGCCATAGGCGGTGGCGGCGGCCAGCGCGGCCAGCGAGAGGCCGATCGTGGCCGCCGGGGCGGACGAGGCCATGCCGATGACCGTGTCCTGCGCCACGCCGATCGCGTCAGGCTCCAGCCGGGCCACCGGCGGCGGCGCCGTCCTCCCCACTGAAGGTGCGGATTGATCCGTCATCTGTTTCCCTTTCCTGCCGGCCCGCGATCGTCAGATCGTCACCGGGCGCCGGAAGCTGCCTCGTCGCGGCGGGAGGGCACGCCAGCGGGCCCGGATTCCCTAGTGCCTCGGTCCTCGATGGGCGCGGGCCCGCGGGCCCTGGACCCCTGCGGACCGCAGCGTGGAGTGCCTTCGGGAGGGAGGCCTATCCCACAGCGGGCCCGTGGCCCGGCGCAGGCTCTCGCCCGCTGGTCGGCAGTGCATTGGAACCCCCCACCGCTATCAGCAAGGCCGCTGGATCAGAACGCGAGCCCCCGAGCGGAGGCCGCCGCCGATGCTGCAAGCTGGCTGACTGAATCGTCAGGCGATCTTAGCGGCAACTTTCAGGCCACAAGTACCGGAGTTGACTAAATTCGTCAGGCAGTTATCGGACAACTCATAGCAGGTAATATCGATCCAGATAATCGGGACAGGTTTTATCAATAAGTGCCGCTCACGCGTGAAGCGAAGCGAGCGACCTGGCCCCGGGGCCACGCCGGCCGCGGGCCACGCCAGGCCACAGCCGACGGCCCGCCGCATTCGCGGACATGATGAGCAAGACCCCGGCGCCCTATTCGACCAGGCGCTCCCCCCGGGGGAAGCACTCAAGCGCCCGTAACCGGTGGCGCGATGGCAACGACGAGACTAAGCGTGGCGGTAAAGCCATCCTGGACGCGCCGCGGCGAGTTTCCGCATGTTCTGCCCGTGATATGGATTGCTGAAGATGGCCGCGAATCGCGCTCGGGATCAGGATCATGCCGCCCCGCCGGGCCGGGTGCCGCGATCGAGGGCCCGGGCCGGCGGAGATCCGCCGGCCGGCCGGGCCGGGCCGACCAGGTCCCGCAAAGGCTGGCAATACGGGACATTAGGCGGCACGCCGCCGTCACGCCTGGCCGCTGGCCGCGGGTTGTGGATAGCGATCAGGCCGCCAATCGCGTGTCCGAAATCGCGGCGCCACATATCGCCGATATAAAGACGCCGACGGCCCTTCTGATCATGTTCGCAGCGGTTCACCGGCCGGGCCTGGCCGACCCAGATCGCCAAGTGGGGCGGCCTTCTGCCCGGAAGCGGCAACTGAGCGCAGTTCTGCGCGAACTGATCAGAAATACGCAGGCAGTCATGTACTGTACCGACGGGAAACCATTCATCCCACCGCGGGGAGTGACGTTGACTCAGCGGTCTTGCGATCCGCGGTGCGGTGCGCGCTGGCCTGGCGGCGGGCCCGGCGGTCGTGGCCGCGCGCCGGGTTCCAGTGGCGCGGGCCTTAGCCTGCGGGCGTTCCCAGCACCGGGTAACCCCCGGGAGCACGCGATCCGGACCGAGGAGTTATCGCATGGGCTCGCACATGTTGCCTGGCCGCGAGCGATGGCGGGCGCTGCGCAGGTCGATCCGGTTCACCATGGCCGCGATCCTGGCCGTCCCGATCGTGGCCGTGATCGCCATGTGGGCCTTCGCGGGCGCGACGATCAGCGCGGGGCTCGCGGGGCACAACACCGCGCAGCATGGCACCGTCCTGATTAGGATCGCGCTGGCGGACGCGATCGGCCTGGCCGCGGTCCTCATCGCGGCCCTGCTCATGACCTGGTTCGCCCGCCGGCTGGCCCGGGACGTGGCCAACATGGAGACGACCGCCCGGCGGTTCGCGGACCAGCAGTTCGCCCAGTTCATGGCGCGGTTGCGCCGGGGGGAGCACCTCGACCCGGATACCGACCTCCCGCCGCCAGCCCGGACCAGGATCACCGAGGTCGCCCGGGCCGCGGCGGCGCTGGCCAGCGTGCAGCGCACGGCGCTCGCCGCCGCGATCACCGAGACGAGCCTGCGCAGCGGGATCAGCCAGGTGTTCGTCAGCCTGGCCCGGCGTAGCCAGTCCCTGCTGCAGCGGCAGTTGCGGCTGCTCGACGACCTGGAGCGCAAGGCCGCCGATCCCGCGGCGCTCGCCGACCTGTTCCCGCTTGACCACCTCACCACCCGGATGCGCCGCCACGCCGAAGGCCTGATCATCCTCTCCGGTGCCGTGCCGGGACGCGGCTGGAGCAACCCGGTGCCGGTGATCGACGTCGTCCGCGGCGCCATCGCCGAGATTGAGGACTACAAGCGGGTCGCCGTGGTCACCACGGCCGAGGACATGGTCGCGGGCTCGGCCGTGGCGGACATGATCCACCTGATGGCGGAGCTGATCGAGAACGCCGCCATGTTCTCTCCTTCGGGCACCCGGGTGGAGGTCAGGGCCGAGCGGGTCGGCAACGGCTTCGCGTTCGAGATCGAGGACCGCGGCCTGGGGATCAAGCCTGACGAGCTGGACGCGATCAACGAGCGCCTGGGCAGCCCGGCGGACTTCGATCTCGCCAACGCCGACCAGCTCGGCCTGTTCGTGGTCGGCAAGCTGGCCGCACGGCACGGGGTGCGGGTGTTCCTGCGCCCGTCGCCGTACGGCGGTACCACCGCGATCGTGGTCATGCCCCGCAACATGATCGCGCCGGAGGCGGTCACGCCGGCCGTCGCGCCGGCGGCCGACGCCGCGGCCATCGCCGGCCGCGGCGACGAGCTGCAGCTGGCGCTGTCCAGCCGCCCGGCGCGGCGAGCGCCGCCCGCGGCGGGATCCGTCCCTGCCCAGCACGGCAGCCCCTACAGCCAGCCCGGCATCGGCCGGGAGCAGCCGGTGCTCTCGGCCCAGCCGCTGTTCCCCGGCCTGCCCGGCGCGAGCCAGAACGGGCTGCCGCCCCGGCCCGACGCCGGGCGCGACCAGCCAGCGCTGCCCACCCGGTCCCGTACCGGCAACCAGCCGGTCTTCCCCGGCCTGCCCGGCGCGGGCCAGAGCGGGCTGCCGACCCGGCCCGACGCCGGGCGCGACCAGCCAGCGCTGCCCACCCGGTCCGGCCCCGGAAGCCAGCCGCCGTTCCCGGACCGAGCCGAGGCGGACCGTGATCACCAGGTGTCCGGCCTGCGGCCGGGTGACAGCACCCAGCCGGTCTTCGCCCCGCGGCCCGGCGACAGCACCCAGCCGGTCTTCGCCCCGCGGCCCGGTGACAGCACCCAGCCGGTCTTCGCCCCGCGGCCCGGCGACAGCACCCAGCCAGTGTTCCCGTTCCAGCCGGGCGGCACCTCCCGGCCCGGGTCGCGGCCCGGCGACAGCGACCAGCCAGTGTTCCCCGCGCTGCCGGGCACCGGCGCCGCCCTGCCGACGCCCGCCGGGTCCCCGGCGCCGCCAGCGTCCCCGGCTTCGTCGGCGCCGCCAGCGTCGGCGCCGACCCCCGGTGAGGCGGCGGGCACGCATCGAGGCCTGCCGCGACGCGTCCGGCAGGCCAGCCTGTCGCCGCACCTGCGCAAGAGCGCGTCAGCCGCCGCGCGGTCCAGCGGGCCCGAGGCCCGCTCGCCGGAGCAGGCGCAGAGCTTGCTGTCCTCCCTGCAGCGCGGATGGGAGCGAGGCCGCGAGACCGCGGTGCCTGAACCGGAGGCCGCACCCGGGGCCCGGGATGCGGAGAGCGGCGCGCCCGATACACCGCCGGAGGAGGCGTGATGGAACCGTATGGCGCGACAGTCGGCCAAGAGCTGAGCTGGCTGCTCGACGACCTCGCCGCTCGCGTGGAAGACATCCAGCAAGCTGTGATCTTGTCGCGGGACGGGCTGACCGTCGCCGCCTCGCAGAGCCTGAGCCGCGAAGACGCCGAGCACCTGTCGGCGCTGGCCGCGGGGGTGCAGAGCCTGGCCAGGGGCGCGGGCGAGCATTTCCACCTGGGCGAGGTGCGGCAGACCATCATCGAGCTCGAGCAGGCGTTCCTGTTCGTCACCGCGGCCGGTTACGGCAGCTGCCTGGCCGTGATGTGCCCGGCCAGCGCGGACGCGGGCCTGATCGCCTACGAGATGGCGATGCTCGTCAAGCGCGCGGGACCACACCTCGTCGCTCAGCCGCGACTGACCGCCCGTCAGATACCCACCGAGTGAGAACAACCGTGCCCCAGTACGACAGGTGGCTTGACCGGGAAGCCGGTCCGGTCGTCCGGCCGTACGCGCTCACCGGCGGCCGGACCGATCCCGCCGGCGACGCCGTCCTCGACGTCATCGCGGTCATCGCGGCCACCGGCCCGGCACCGACGCCCGCCGAGTCGGCCGCCCTCAGCCCCGAGCACCGCAAGCTCCTCAGCCTGTGCCAGCTGCCCGCCATCGTGGCGGACGTCGCGGCCGACATGGCGCTCCCGCTCGGCGTGGTCCGGGTCCTGCTCGCTGACCTGCTCCAGCAGAACATGATCACTGTCCTGCCGCGTCGCGCGGCGCGCCCCCAGGCCAGCCCCGACCTGCTGCAGGAGGTGCTCGATGGGCTCCGTTCCCTCTGACGACGAGCTGATCACCCCCTTCAAGATCCTCATCGCGGGCGGGTTCGGCGCGGGCAAGACCACGCTCGTCAGCGCGATCAGCGAGATCCGCCCGCTGCGCACCGAGGAGGCCCTGACCCAGGTCAGCATCGGCATCGACGACCTCAGCGGCGTGGACGGGAAGACCACGACGACGGTGGCGATGGACTTCGGCCGGATCACGATGGGCCGCCGGCTCGCCGTTTATCTCTTCGGCACCCCGGGTCAGGACCGCTTCTGGTTCATGTGGGACGACCTGTCGTACGGCGCCCTCGGGGCGGTCGTGCTGGCCGATACCCGCCGGCTCGCCGACTGCTTTCCCTCGGTCGATTACTTCGAGCGGCGCCAGCTGCCGTTCGTCGTGGCCATCAACGTCTTCGACGGCGCGCCGCACTACGAGCCCGAGGACGTCCGCATCGCGCTGGACCTGGACCCCTATGTCCCCGCTTTGCTGTGCGACGCCCGGCACCGCAATTCGGTGAAACAGGTCCTGATCACGCTCGTGGAGCACGTCCTGGCCACGCCCGCCGTCCCGGACGGGCGAGGGGAGCCCGGTGTCGCCGCCGGCCCGGTCTCTCGTCCCGGCCAGCCCGGCCAGCCCGGTGTTATCGGCCAGCCCGGCGTTACCGGCCAGCCCGGCGCGGTAGGGCGACCCGGCGTGATCGGGCAGCCGAGCTTATCGGCCGGGCGCAGGACAGCCGTGACCGCCGCCCGCCCGTCGGCCATCTGCCCCTCGGCCATGCCGCTGTCGCGCCCGGTCCCGGCCGGCGGGGGCGCCCGGCCTCGGCCGACGGGGGCGCCCGGCCCCGTCCGCGACGGCCGCCGCCTCTTCGGCGGCACCGGCTCCGCGGCATCGCTTTCGTACGATGATAGCTTGATAAAAGCTAATAAAAGAGGCGCTAGAGACGCCCCGTGAATTATCCCGCTCATGCAAAATGCGGGAAGCGAAATTCACCCTTCTCATCGCTGTCGCCGCACTTGACCGGTTTCGATAGTGATCATGGTTCGACACTGTTAAGATCACAAACCTTCCGCGGGAATCTCCTGGGTCGCGGGAATCTCCCGGACAACAGCGCGTCCGCTGATCACTTCTCACGCCGAGGCACAGTTATGGGTTTGCGTCGCCGGTCCATACGTCTGAGGATCGTTCTGCTGGTCGCCATCCCGATCCTGTCCCTGATCGGGGTCTACGCCTTCGCCGCCACCGTTACCGCCAGCGACGCCATCAACCTGGCCAAGTCCCGGTCGCTCAAGGACACCATCGGCACGCCGACCGGCAACTTGGAGGCCCAGATCGACGCGGAGCGCCTGATCGCGGTCGTCTACCTGGCCGCGCCGGTGCCGTCGAACCTGGCTGCGCTGCACGCGCAGGAGGCCAAGACCGAGCAGGCCCAGGCGGACTTCGAGAAGGCGGTGCACTCCACCGCCACCACGAGCGGTGCCGTGCCGGCGGAGAAGCAGGCGATCGCGGCGCTGGTCAAGCAGACGGCGGGCCTCCCCGCCCTGCGGTCCTCGATCGCGTCGCTGTCCATCACCAGGCCTCAGGCGATCACGGCATACGGCAACGTCATCTCGACCGCCGACGTCGTGCTGAACCAGGCCATCCTCCAGGAGACCAACGTCCCGCTGGTGACTCAGTCTCTTGCGTTGGTCCGGACCGGGCGGTCCGAGGAGATCCTGCTGGAGGAGGACGCGCTGCTCAACGGGGATGCGATCGCGCGCACCTTCTCGCTCGCGGACCGGCAGGAGTTCGCCCAGCTTGTCGGGGCGCACCGGGCGTTGTACTCGCAGACCCTGCCGGACCTGGAGCCGGCCTACCGGGCGTTCTACCTCAGGGATGTCAGCCCGCAGGCGTCGGCGGCCCTGGCGGCACTGGAGAACAAGGTCATCGCCGACAACCATCCCGGCCGGGTACCGCCGGTGCCGCTGCCGTCCTGGAACCTGGCCGTCGGCGCGGTTTCCGCCGGGCTGTCGAATGCCAGCACGCAGGCCGCGACCGCGCTGACGACGGCGGCGCAGCCGGTCGCCAACGCCACCTTCCTGAGGCTCTTCCTGGTCGGCGGCCTCGGGCTGCTGGCCATCATCGTTTCGATCCTCGTCTCGTTCTGGATCGGCCGCGGGCTCGTGCGGCAACTGGGCGCGCTGCGCCGGTCCGCCCTGGAACTGGCCAACGACCGCCTGCCCAGCCTGGTGGAACGGCTGCGGGCCGGCCAGGACGTGGACATCGCGGCCGAGGCGCCGCCGATGGAAACGAGCAGCGACGAGATCGGGCAGGTCAGGGAGGCCTTCAACGCGGTTCAGCGGACAGCGGTGGAAGCGGCCGTTGACGAGGCCAGGCTTCGGCGCGGGATCAGCGACGTCTTCCGTAACCTGGCCCGGCGCAGCCAGTCGCTGCTGCACCGCCAGCTGGCCCTGCTCGACGCCATGGAGCGGCGGGCCAGCGAGCCCGAGGAACTCGAGGACCTGTTCCGCATCGACCACCTCACCACCCGCATGCGGCGGCATTCGGAAGGCCTGATCATCTTGTCCGGCGATTCGCCCGGCCGTGGCTGGCGCCATCCGGTGCCGTTCGTCGACGTGCTCCGGGCCGCCGTCGCCGAGGTCGAGGACTACCAGCGGATCAGGGTCACGACCGGGACGCGCGCGGCCCTCATCGGCCCGGCCGTGGCCGACGTCATCCACCTCATCGCGGAACTCGCGGAAAACGCGACGATCTTCTCGCCGCCCAACTCCCCCGTCCGGATCCACGGCGACATCGTCGGACGGGGATACGCCGTCGAGATCGAAGACCGCGGGCTCGGCATCCCGGAGGAGAAGCTGGCCGAGCTCAACAGCAATCTCACCCACTCGCCGCAGTTCGACCTGTCGGGTAGCGACCAGCTCGGCCTGTTCGTCGCGGGCCAGCTGGCCCGGCGGCACGACATCCGGATCACCCTGCAGGGCTCGCCGTTCGGGGGCACGACCGCCATCGTGCTGATTCCGACGGCCCTGGTGGTCAACGAGGGCGCTTACGACCCGCAGGTGCCGGCGGCTGCGGAAGGCGAGCGCCCCCTCCGGCTGCCCGGGCGCCAGTCCGCCCTGAACGCCATCGTGGCGGAGACGACCGCGCTGGCCCAGCCAAGCGCGCTGACCTCGGCCGGCGAGCCGCCGCCCGGGCCGCCGAGCGACCTGCCGTCCCGCCTGGCCACGGGCCTGGCGGCCCCCCCGGCCGGCCTGCCCGCCAGCCACGCCGACCTGCCCTCGCGCCGCGCTGCGGGCCCGCAGGCCGGCCCGGCCGGGCTGCCGGCCGCCAACGGAGCCGAGCCGCCGGCCGCCCCGGCCGCCGAGTCCGACAGTGTGTTCACGCCGCGCCGCCGTCCGGCCAGTCCGTCCCCCAGCGGCACGTTCCCGTTCGGGACCAGCCAGCCGCCGCGCCCCGGTGCCAGCCCGATCAGCCCGTTCACGTTCGGGAATGAGCAGTCGTCGTTCGCGACCGAGCCGCCGCCGTTCGCGAATGACCCGCCGCCGTTCACGGCCGAGCCGCCCACGTTCGGGAACGAGCCGCCGTTCACGGCCGAGCCGCCCCCCTTCGGCAACGAGCCGCCGTTCACGGCCGAGCCGCCCCCCTTCGGCAACGAGGCGCCGTTCACGGCCGCGCCGCCGGCGCAGGCCCCCGGCGGCGGCGAGGGCACCGACGCGCGGATCACCACCACCGAGCTGACCGCGATGGGCCTGCCGATCCGGGTCCGGCAGGCGAGCCTCGCGCCGCAACTGCGGGATGGCGGCGCCCGCGACGGCGACGCGCCGGAAGCCGACCCGAGCGCGCCGTCCCCCGAGGCAGCGCGGAGCACGATGACCGCGCTACAGCGCGGGTGGGAGCGCGGCCGCTATATCACCGGTGCCGTGACACCGCCGCCGGAGACGACGCCGAGCCCAGATGGTGACGGAAACGGCGGCGAACCGCGCAACGATGAGTGACCCCGCGAGGCTGTTGCGGGGCCGGGAGTACCTGAGGGGGACCACGTGAGCCTGGCCAACGAGCTTGACTGGCTCCTCGACGACCTGGTCGCCCGGGTCGTCCACATCAGCAAGGCCGTCGTCTTGTCCAGGGACGGCCTCGCGATCGGGGCATCAGCGGGGCTCAGCAAGGAGGACGCGGATCACCTGTCTGCGGCGTCGGCCGGATTCCAGAGCCTGGCGCGGGGCGTCGGCCGGCACTTCGGTTCCGGCCCGGCCCGTCAGATCATCATCGAGATGGAATCCGAGTTCCTGTTCGTGACCGCCGCGGGCGAGGGCAGTTGCCTGGCCGTCCTGGCGACGGCCTCCGCTGACGTGGGGCTCGTCGCCTACGAGATGGCCATCCTGGTCAAGCGGGTCGGCGAGCACCTGTCCGTCCATCCCCGGCCGGCCAGCCCGGCCGCAGAGACGATGTGACGTGGCGTGCCCCCGGCCGAAGACGACAGGTGGCTTGACGGGGACGCCGGGCCCATTGTCCGTCCCTATGCGCTCACCGGCGGCCGGACCCGCCCGGCCGGCGAGACCTTCGACCTGATGACGATGGTCACCGCGGTCCGGGGGGCCCAGGTCGACCCGCACGGCCTCGAACCAGAGCACCTCACGCTGCTGCGCCTGTGCCGCCTGCCGACCGCCGTGGCCGACCTCGCCGCCGACATGGACCTTCCGCTCGGCGTGGTCCGGATCCTCTTGTCCGACATGCGCGAGCGCCGGCTCATCGCCATCAGCCACCCGGTGCCGACGCGGCTGACCGACCCGCAGCTCCTGAGGGAGGTGGCAGATGGCCTTCGGCGGCTCTTATCCCGACGGCTACGCGGATCCGGTGCCCGTCGCGATCAAGATCCTGATTGCCGGCGGCTTCGGCGCGGGCAAGACCACCCTGGTCAGCTCGCTGACCGAGATCCGGCCGCTGCGGACCGAAGAGGACCTGAGCGCGCCCAGCGCGCTCATCGACCTGACCGGCGGGGTGGAGGGCAAGACCACCACCACCGTCGCCATGGACTTCGGCCGGATCACGATCCGCGACGACCTCGTCGTCTACCTGTTCGGCACGCCGGGCCAGAAGCGGTTCTGGTTCATGTGGGACGAGCTGGCGATCGGCGCGCTCGGCGCGGTCGTTCTCGCCGACACCCGCCGCCTGGCCGACTGCTTCCCGTCCGTCGACTACTTCGAGCAGCGCGGCACGCCGTTCATCGTGGCGGTCAACTGCTTCGACGGGGCCAGGCGCTTCCCCGCCGAGATCGTCCGGTCAGCCCTCCAGCTGGACTACGACGTGCCGGTCATTCTTTGCGACGCGCGCCATCGGGCGTCCTGCCGGGACGCGCTCGTCACCCTGGTCGAGCACGCGATCCGGCTGCTCAGCAAGCCTGACGCGCTCAGTTCCGCCAGATGAGCACGAGCGCGCAGTCGTCCGAGCTAGCTCCGGGCGCCCGTATCGCCTGCACGAGCTTGCCCGCGCCCGCGCCGAACCCCGAGGTGACCAGCCGGTCGGCCTCGCCGAGCAGCCGGTCGATGCCGGCGTCGATGTCCCGGCCCGGGGCCTCGATGAGCCCGTCGGTGTAGAGCATCAGCGCATCGCCGGGCCGCAGCGTGCCCCGTTCCGGCACGCAGCGCAGGTCGGCCACGACGCCGAGCACGATCCCGCGGGCCTGGGTGAGCCGCCAGGTCCCGCTGCCCGCCTCGAAGTGCGCGGCGGGCGGGTGGCCGGCCGAGTTCACGACGTAGTCCCCGGTGGCCAGGTCGAGCGAGAGGTGCACCGCGGTGACGAACCCCTCGGCGGGCGCGCCGCGGCGCAGGTAGGCGTTGCACGAGCCCAGGAAGTCCCCGGACGGCACCGAGCCGAGCAGCCCGCCGAACGCGCCGGACAGCAGCAGGGCCCGGGTCCCGGCGTCGATTCCTTTGCCCGCCACGTCGACCAGCGCCACCTCGAGGTTCTTCCCGTCGCAGGCGGACACCAGGAAATCCCCGCCGAACGATCCCCCGCCGGCCGGCTGCAGCACCGCGGCCGACTGCCAGCCCTCGGGCAGCGCCGGCATCCTGCCCTGGGCCCTGATCCGGTCCCGCAGCTCGATCAGCATCCGGTCGCCCCGCAGGCCGAGCACGCCGAGCTTCGCCCGCGCCCGGGCCAGCGCGTCGGCGAAGACGACCGTGAGCCCGATCGTGAAGATGATTCCCGGCCCGGCTTTTCCCTCCAGCGCGTCATAGGCCAGCGCCAGGCCGACCAGGCAGAACAGGATCCGCAGCGCCCGCGGCCAGAGCAGCAGCCCGCCCGCCAGCAGCGGCAGGATCATCACGCCGGGCGAGAACCACGACTCCGATACCCGGACCGCCGCGGCCCCGATGACGATGACCGCCAGCGCGAGGACGAACGCGAGCCGCCGGTTCCTGGTGATGAACTGCCGCAGGATCAGGCTGCGCACACGCTGTGCCGCCGCCAGCGCTGCGATTGAGAAACGGTGCGGGACCAGTCGAACCATCTTGCCGGCACTGTACCGGTATACCAGCGTTCCGGCACATTCCGGCGGCGCCGGATAATCGGTCGCGCCGGCCGCGCCGGGCCAGGTAAGAATCCAAGCATGACCGCTGCTTACCCGATCCGCCCGATCAGCGACGGCGAGTTCCGGGCCTTCTACGCGGTACTCGGCCACGCCTTCCATGCCACCTACCCGCTCGATCCCGAGCTGGAGCATGATCGCCTTATCCTCGAGACCGACCGCACCCTGGCGGCGTTCGACGGGGCCGAGATCGTCGGGACCGCGTCCGCCCTCACGTTCCGGATGACACTCCCCGGCGGGGCGGCCACGGTGGCCGGGGTTACCGCGGTCAGCGTGCTCCCGTCGTACCGGCGGCGCGGGATCCTGTCCAGCCTGATGCGCCGCCAGCTGGCCGACGTCCGCGACCGCGGCGAGGCGATCGCCACGCTATTCGCCTCCGAGGCTCCGATCTACGGCCGGTACGGATACGGCATCGCCACCGCCGAGCTGGACCTCACGATCCGCCGCGGCGAGGGGAACCTGCCCGCGACGGCGGTCCGGCCGGACCGGGACGGCCCGGGACGGCCGCCAATGCGGCTGCGGATCGCCGAGCCGCCGGATGCCGTGGCCGAGCTGGCCGCGGTGTTCGACGCCGTGTTGCCGGACCGTCCCGGCATGCTCGCGCGGGACGGCCGCTGGTGGGACTACCTGCTGTGGGACCCGGAGCACCGCCGGTCCGGCAGCAGCCCGCTGCGGTGCGTGATCGCCGAGGACGACGCCGGCCCGCGGGGGTACGCCCTGTTCTCGGGGAAGCCGGAGTGGGACGATCACGGGATTCCCAGCGCGGTGCTGAACGTGCGTGAGCTGATCGCCGTCGACCCGCCGGCCTATACCGCGGTCTGGAACGACCTGCTCAGCCGCGACCTGGTCGGCGAGGTGCGCGCCCGGGTGCGGCCCGCGGACGAGCCGCTGCTCTACCTGCTCGCCGACCGGCGGCGGGCCCGCCCGCTGCTCGTGGACGGGCTGTGGGTCCGGCTGGTCAGCGTGCCGGAGGCGCTCAGCCAGCGGAGTTACGCGTGCGCCGCGGACGTGGTGATCGAGGTCACTGACGAACTGTTCGCCGAGAACGGCGGACGGTGGCGGCTGCGGGCCCCTGGCCCGGCGGCGGGTGACCCGGCACCGGAACCCGCGACCTGCGAGCGGACCTCGGCCCCGGCCGACCTGGCCCTGCCGGTCCAGGCCCTGGGCGCCGCCTACCTCGGCGGCACCAAGCTCGGGGCGCTGGCCGGCGCGGGACTGGTCACCGAGATCCGGCCGGGAGCGCTGGCGGCCCTGTCCGCCGCCATGTCCTGGGATCCCGCCCCCTGGTGCCCGACGGGCTTCTGACCGCCGCGGTGCCGCGTGCGAGACTGGGGCCGGGAGGGACCGCATGCGCGGGATGAAGGTGACGGTGGATGCGGCGATGCGGGCCAGGGACGTTTCCCGGCCGCACGCCGAGCAGGAGGTCATGGCCCGGGACAACGAGCCGCCGTCGGACGTGACCCGTGGCCGGCCGGCCACCGCGGTGGCGCCGGAGGAGGCGGCCCCGGCCGCGGGGGCGGACGCCCCGGCTCGGGCCGCCGCCCCGGACGGCCCGTCGAAGGCCCGTCGGCCGCACCGGCGGCGAAGGCGCCGGTGAGGCGCGTCCCGGGCCGGCGCCTGCCTCGCTCGAGCCGAAGCCGGCCCGGCCCATCCCGGTCTGGCTCGGTACCTTCGGCGCCCGGGCGCTCACCCTGACCGGGCAGCTCGCTGACGGCTGGATCCCGTCCCTCGGCTACGTTCCGGCCGCGTAGCGCGGCCGGGCGTAGGCGGCCGGGTCTGCCCGCGATCCCGGCTGGTCGCCCGCGTGATCAGGCGCCCAGGTAGGCCAGCACCGCCAGTACCCGGCGGTTGTCGTCCTCGGATGGCTGCAGGCCGAGCTTGAGGAAGATCGACGCCGTGTGCTTGGCCACGGCCCGCTCGGTGATCACGAGCCGGGCGCCGATGGCGGCGTTGGACCGGCCCTCGGCCATCAGGGCCAGCACCTCGCGCTCGCGCGCGCTGAGCGCGGCGACAGCACCCTCGCCGCCCCGGTTGCGGGCGAGCAGGCGGGCGACCACCTCCGGGTCCATCGCGGTGCCGCCGGCGGCCACCCGGCGCACCGCGTCGACGAACTGGGCGCTGTCGAAGACCCGGTCCTTGAGCAGGTAGCCGATGCCGCCGGTGCCGTCGGCCAGCAGCTCGCGGGCATAAAGCTGCTCCACGTACTGCGACAGCACCAGGACCGGCAGGCCCGGCACCTCCCGCCGCGCGGCCAGCGCCGCGCGCAGGCCCTCGTCGGTGAAGCTGGGCGGTAGCCGGACGTCGACCACGGCCACGTCCGGCGGACGCGAGGTCACGGCGGCCAGCAGGTCGGCCGGGTTGTCGACGGCGGCCGTGACCTCGAGGCCGTGCGCTTCGAGCATCCGGATCAGGCCGTCTCTCAGCAGGAAGAGGTCTTCGGCGATGACAACGCGCACGGGATCTCCATGTTGACCACGGTGGGCCCGCCGGGCGGGCTGCTGACGGCGATGACGCCATCGAACGCGGCCAGGCGGCGCTCGATGCCGCTCAGGCCGGTGCCCTGGGCCGGGTCGGCGCCGCCCCGGCCGTCATCGGTGACGCCGATGCGCAGTACCCCGCCATCGTGGCGGACATCGATCCAGGCCTGGTCCGCCTGAGCGTGCTTGGAGACGTTGGCCAGCAGCTCGCTGAGGGCGAAGTAGGCCGCCGACTCCACCGGGGCCGGCGGGCGGCCGGGCAGGTCGCAGGCGCAGTGCACCCGCAACGGCAGGTCCAGGGCCAGCGCCCGGGCTGCGTCGGCCAGGCCGCGATCGGCCAGCACCGGCGGGTGGATGCCGCGCACCAGGCCGCGCAGCTCGGCCAGGGCCTTGATCGAGTTGTCCCTGGCCTCGGACAGCAGCGCGTGCGCCGCCGCCGGGTTGGTGTCGATCAGCTGCCCGGCGGCGTCCAGCGTCATGCCCATCGCCACCAGCCGGGCCTGGGCCCCGTCGTGCAGGTCCCGCTCGATCCGGCGGATCTCGGCCGCTCCGGCGTCGATCGTGTCGGACCTGGTCTGGGCCAGGTGACTCACCCGCTGCGCCAGCTCGGCCCGGCGGGTCGGCCCCAGCAGCGAACGGGTGAACTCGCCGTAGCCGTGCAGCAGCCACGGCGCGGCCCAGAACCCTCCCACCGCCAGCAGGATGCCCCACAGCGGGTGCGAGATCCCGTCGAGCTGAGTCGACCGGTAGGGCAGGACCAACCCGAATATGCCGTACACGATCGCGGCGGCGGACCCGCCGGCCAGCGCCGCGCCCAGCCACGGGTTCAGCAGGATCCAGGCCAGGTCCCGCCAGGTGGCCGGGTCGGCCGTTATCCACTGTCGCCGCTGCCGCCAGGTAAGGCTCCCGTACTCGTCCTCTCCGGCGGGCCCGGGCCGGTAGGGGGACGCGATCGGCACGCCGCACCACTCGCCGCACAGCCTCCTGGTCAGGCCGGTCAGCTGGCGCACGACCGGCCCGATGCCCGGAATCGGGACAAAGGCCAGGACGAGCAGGACCGGGTGAATAAACACCGCCTCGGCGACCGCGAGCGCCCCGAGCATCACCCCGCGGGCGCAGGCGGTCCCCCGCCCGCGCACCCACGCCGCCAGCAGGCCGGGCCATCGCGCGCGATGCTGGCTCGCCGTCTGCCTGTCCATGGCTGGTCTCCGTTTTCACTGCCGCCGGTTTCCCTCAGTGTGCCGCGCCAGCCGTTGCTGCGGCAGTGACGCTGGCCACCCGAAACGAGGGTGTATCCAGATACACCCGAAGACCTCTCCGCGGCAGCTTCAGGCCGAGGCCGCCGGGCCCGGCCTGAACCGGCGCAGCAGGTACCAGGAGAAGTAGTCGCCGTACCGGCGCTGCAGTTCGGGAAGCTGCCAGTCCCGGCCGCTGATCGTGCCGCGGCAGGACGGCATGCCGCAGTGGCAGGGCATCGGGTCGTCGGCGTCGTCGAACAGCGCGTAGTCGGTGGTCAGTTCCTCGCCCGCGGCCACGTCGCGCATCGCGACCAGGACGATGTTGCCCGCGAAGCCGACGTTCGGCTCGCAGGAGTGGTTCAGGAACAGCATCACCGGCTCGTACTCGTCCTCGTCCAGCGCGACCAGGTGGAAGCCGTCGGCGATCTGGACGCCGGAGTTCTGCAGCCGCGGCGGCAGGGCGCGCAGCGCCGCGCTGTCCACGATGTGCCCGCCCTTGATCGCCACGATCTCGTCCTTCGCGATCGGCGCCACCGCGATCAGGCCGCGGCCCGCGATCGCGCTCGGCTGCCCCTTGGCCGCCTTGGGCGAGATGTAGGTGGAGACGATCACGGATCGGCCGGAAGCGCGGGCAGCTCCCCCGTCGCCTCGTAGTCCGCGATCTCCGATAGCCGCCGGGCATGCCGGGACTCGCCGGAGAACGGTGTCTCCACGAACACCTTCGCGAACGACAGCGCGTCATCGATCGAGTACATGCGGGCGCCCAGGCTGAGCACGTTCGCGTTGTTGTGCAGCCGGGCCAGCTGGGCCGTCTCCTCGGTCCAGGCCACCGCCGCCCGCACCCCGGCTATCTTGTTCGCGGCGATCTGCTCGCCGTTGCCCGAGCCACCGATAACGATGCCCAGGCTGCCCGGGTCGTTGACGGCGGAGTTGGCGGCGCGCATGACGTACGGCGGGTAGTCGTCATCGTCGCGCTCGGCCGACGGCCCGCAGTCGACCGGGTCGTGTCCGGCCTGGGTGAGCCACTCGATGAGATGGCGCTTCAGTTCGAAGCCGGCGTGGTCTGATCCAAGGTAGACGCGCACGCGGGCCAGTCTGTCAGAGCCGCCGCGGCCGCCGCGACGCCGGGCCCCGCCCGCGCCGCCACCGCCCGCGCCGCCGCCGCCCGCGCCGCCACCGCCCGCGCCGCCATGCCCGCGCCGCCAACGCCCGCGCGGCCGCCGGCCGGGCGGGCTCAGTCGAAGATCGGGTCCCGGGTCCGGCTCCGCTTCAGCTCGAAGAACCCGTCCGTTCCCGCGACCAGCAGCACGCCGTCCCAGAGGCGGCCGGCCGCGTCGCCGCGCGGGATGGGCGATACCACCGGGCCGAAGAAGGAGACGCCCTCGACGGAGATCACCGGCGTGCCCACCTCGTATCCGACCCGGTCCATGCCGTCGTGGTGCGAGGCCCGCAGCGCCTCGTCGTAGCCGGGGTCGTCCATCGCGCCGGCCAGCTCAGCCGGCAGCCCCGCCTCGACCAGCGCGGCCTCGATCGTCGCCCGGTCCCGGGGGGCCCGCTGGAGGTGGAACCGGTTGCCGAGCGCCGTGTACAGCGGAAGCAGGACGTCCGGGCCGAACTTCTGCTCGGCGGCGATGCATACCCGCACCGGCCCCCACGCCTCGGCCAGCCGCTGCTGGTAGCGCTCGGGCAGGTTGTCCTTGCCCTCGTTGAGCACCGCCAGGCTCATCACGTGCCAGCGCGGCTGCACCGGGCGGACCTTCTCCACCTCGAGCATCCAGCGCGACGCGATCCACGCCCACGGGCACAGCGGGTCGAACCAGAAATCAACCACCGTCGGCTCATGCGGGGGCATGCACACTCCTCGGGGCAAATGCGTGGGGTAATGCCTGTAAACAACCGGGGGGTGCGCCGGGCCATTCCGCGGGCGGGCGTGCGATTATGCTCCGAATGCCAGCCCGGGAAAGGGATCTGCACAGTGGCCAGCAACCTCACGCGCGATGAGGCGCGGGAACGCGCCCGCCTGCTCAATGTCGAGTCCTACCGCGTCGAGCTCGACCTCGCCGGCGGCGACCTCACCTTCGGCTCGGTGACCACGGTCAGCTTCCGCTGCGCTGCCCCCGGGGCGTCGACCTTCATCGACCTGACCGCGCCGGCGGTGCACGAGATCGTGCTGAACGGGGTGCGGGTCGATCCGGGGAACTTCGACGGGAACCGGGTGCGGCTGGACGACCTGGCCGAGAGGAACGAGCTGCGGGTGGCCGCGGACTGCGCCTACTCCCGCACCGGCGAGGGCCTGCACCGGTTCACCGACCCGGCCGACGGCGGCGTCTACATGTACTCCGACCTGGAGACCTTCGACGCCCACCAGATCTACGCCTGCTTCGACCAGCCCGACCTGAAGGCCGCGTTCCAGCTGGAGGTCACGGCCCGGCCGGGCTGGCAGGTGATCTCGAACATGGCGCCCGCGACGCAGGACGAGCCAGCGCCGGGGGACGCCGTCCGCTGGGCGTTCCCGCCCACGCCGCCGCTGCCGACCTACATCACCGCGATCGCGGCCGGCCCCTACCACGTCGTCCGCGACGAGCACGACGGCATCCCGCTCGGCATCTTCTGCCGCCAGTCGCTGGCCAGCTACCTGGACCCGGACGAGATCTTCGAGGTGACCCGGCAGGGCCTCGACTACTTCCACGACGCTTTCGGGGTGCGCTACCCGTTCGGCAAGTACGATCAGCTGTTCGTGCCCGAGTTCAAGGCCGGCGCGATGGAGAACGCCGGCGCGGTCACGTTCCTCGAGGCCTACGTGTTCCGGTCCCGGGTCACCGATACCTACCGGGAATCCCGCGCCGAGACGATCCTGCATGAGATGGCGCACATGTGGTTCGGCGACCTGGTCACCATGCGCTGGTGGGACGACCTGTGGCTGAACGAGTCCTTCGCCACCTGGGCCGGCACCGTGGCGCAGGCCGAGGCCACCCGCTGGACCACCGCGTGGACCACGTTCGCCCAGGCCTGGAAGGCCTGGGCCTACCGCCAGGACCAGCTCCCCTCCACCCACCCGATCGCCGCGGACATCCCCGACATCGCGACCGTGGAGGTCAACTTCGACGGGATCACCTACGCCAAGGGCGCCGCGGTGATCAAGCAGCTGGTCGCGCACGTCGGCCGGGAGAACTTCCTCGCCGCGGTGCGCCGCTACTTCGGGCAGCATGCCTGGGGCAACGCGACGCTCGGTGACCTGCTCGCGGCCCTGGAGGAGACCTCGGGCCGGGACCTGTCCGGCTGGTCGAAGAAGTGGCTGGAGACCGCCGGGGTGAACACGCTGCGGCCGGAGTACCGGTGCGATGCCGAGGACCGGTTCACCACGTTCGCGGTGATCCAGGAGGCGGCGCCCAGCCACCCCGTGCTGCGCCCGCACCGCATCGCGATCGGGCTGTACGACCGCGGCGAGGAGGGCCTGACCCGGCGGCACCGGGTGGAGATCGACATCGACGGGGAGCGGACCGACGTGCCGGAGCTGGCCGGCCAGGACCGGCCCGATCTCGTGCTGGTCAACGACGACGATCTGACCTACGCGAAGATCCGGCTGGACGGCTACTCGCTGCGCACGCTCATCAGCGGCATCGGCGATTTCACCGAGTCCCTGCCCGCCGCGCTGTGCTGGGCCGCCGCCTGGGACATGTGCCGGGACGCGGAACTGGCCGGGCGCGACTACGTGCGCCTGGTGCTGTCCGGCGCGGACGCGATCGAGGACATCACCGTGGTGCAGAGCGTGCTGCGCCAGGCCGCGCTGGCGGCGCGCCGGTTCTGCGATCCCGCCTGGCGCGCCGCCGGGCTGGGGCTGATCGCCGGCCAGCTGCGTGAGCTGCTGCACCGGGCCGAGCCCGGCTCTGACCACCAGCTCGCCTACGCCCAGGCGCTGTGCGGCGTGGCCACGTCTCCCGACGACCTGGCGCTGCTGGCCGGGCTGCTCGACGGCTCGGTGGCGCTGGAGGGCCTGGCCGTCGACACCGACCTGCGCTGGCACCTGCTTGACCGGCTGTGCGCCCGCGGCGCCGCCGGGCCAGCCGGGATCGACGCCGAGCTGGCCCGGGACGCCACCGACGCGGGGGCCCGGCACGCCGCCGCCTGCCGGGCCGCGATCCCCGATCCCGCCGCCAAGGCGGAGGCCTGGGCCCGGATCACCGGCGGCCAGCTGTCCAACGCGACGTTCCGCGCGACGCTGGACGGCTTCACCGAGCCGGATGCCGAGGAACTGCTCGAGCCGTACGTCGCGCGGTTCTTCGACGTGGTCGGCGACATCTGGCGCGACTGGAGCTCGGACATGGCCCAGCACTTCGTGGAGTACGCCTACCCGTCGTGGAAGATCACGCCGGAGGCCATCGCCGCGGCAGACGCCTACATCGAGCGGTCCGGTCCTCCCCCTTCGCTGCGCCGGCTGCTGACCGAGGGCCGCGACGACGTGGCGCGCGCGCTGCGCTGCCGCCGCCGCGACGCGCAGGCCGGCGAGTAAACCAGATCAGTGCCTTTCACGCCCGGCTGCGGCGCGGGACACGGCCGCGACGAGCGGCAGGCTGGGCAGGTCCTCGAGCAGGACCGCACGGCCGGCGGCGTCGCAGAGCGGAATCTGCCAGTTCGGGTACTCGTCGCTGGTGCCCGGGAGGTTCTGGGGTCGGCGGTCGCCGACCGCGTCCGCCAGTGACACCCCGACCAGGAGCGCGGCCGTCCGGGCCAGGTAGGCGTACAGCGCCACGGTGAACTCGTCGGGGCCCGGCAGCGGGCCGTCCGGGATCAGGCCCTGCCCGGCCAGCGCGTCCCGCCAGCGGGCCAGCGTCTGCTCCGCGCCGTCGCGTTCCGCTTGCTCCGGGCGGTTCAGCAGGCCGAGCCGGGCCCGCACCGTCACCTGGTCGCCGGTGCGGAACGCGGCGACCGGCGGCACGTCGTGCGTGCCGACGGTGGCCATGCAGTTGCGCCGCCAGTGCTGCGGGGCCAGCGGCGCGCCGTCGGGCTCGCGCGCGAACCAGAGCATCGAGGTGCCCAGGATCGCGTGGTCGGCCAGGTAGGCGCTGATCCACTGCTCGACGGTGCCCAGGTCCTCGCCGATCGCCACCGCCCCGGCCTTCCCGGCCTGGCCGGCCAGCGCGGCCATGATGGCCCGGTGGTCATAGCGGATGTAGGCACCGCGGCCGGGCGGCAGTCCCTGCGGTATGCACCACAGCCGCATCAGGCCCATCACGTGGTCAACCCGCAGCCCGCCCGCGTGCCGCAGCGCCGCGGCGAACAGGCCGGCCAGCGGCCGGTAGCCGACCGCGGCCAGCCGCTGCGGGTGCCAGGGCGGCTGCGACCAGTCCTGGCCGCGCTGGTTGAACTCGTCCGGCGGCGCGCCCACGGACAGCCCGCCGACGAGCAGGTCCTGGTGCGCCCACGCGTCCGCCCCGCCGGGGTGCGCCCCGACGGCCAGGTCGGTGATGATCCCGATGTCCATGCCCGCGCCGCGCGCCGCCCGCTGCGTGGCGGCCAGCTGGGCGTCGGCGTGCCACTGCAGCCAGGCGTGGAACTCGGCCGCCGGGCCGGGCCCGTCCCGGCCTGGTGCGGTGACGCCGGGCGCCGGGGGCACGCGGGCCGGAGCCGGCCAGGCCCGCCAGTCCGGCCCGTGGCATTCCGCCCGGGCGCACCAGGCCGCCCAATCCGCGAGGTCGCGGCCTTCGCGGCGGCGGAACCGCTGGTACTCCTCGCGCCGCCGGTCGTCCAGTGGCACCCGGTGAATGATCTCCAGGGCCGCGCGCTTGGCGGTCCAGACCGCGTCGCGGTCGATGAGGCCGGCGGTGGCGTTCCTGGCCCGCAGCGGGGCCGCGAGCGCGTCGATGCGCTCCCGCTGCGGGGCGTCCAGCCGCTGGTACTCGGGGATGTCCTCGATGCTCAGGTACAGCGGGCTGACGTATCGCCTGGTCATCGGGAGGTAGGGGGACGGGCTGACCGGCGGCAGCGGCTCGGCCGCGTGCAGCGGGTTGATCAGGACGAACCCCGCGCCCAGGTCCCGGGCGCTCCAGGCGGCCAGGTCGGCCAGGTCGTGCAGGTCGCCGTGCCCCCACGAGCGCCGCGACCGGACCGAGTAGAGCTGGGCGGTGAACCCCCAGGACCGGCCGACCGGGACCCGCGGCCCGGGGTCGCCGGCCGGGACCCCGGGCCCGGGGCCGCCGGCCGCCCCGCCGGGATCCGGCCGCCCGGGCCGCCGACCGCCGCTGCCCGGCGGTTCCCGGGTCACGTCGGGCACGCTGTCCAGCGCGGCCAGGATCGCGGCGAGGGTTTCCTCGCTCACGTCGACCCGTTCCTCGCGCCAGTCCAGGTACCAGGGTGCGATCCCGGCGGCCTCGGCCCGCCGGATCAGCTCGGGGTCGGTCATGCTCCATGATCGGGCCGGCACCGGGCCGGCCGCGACCGGAAACCTCAGCTCGCCCCGGCCGTAACCGGCAGCTGTGTGCGGAAAGTGCTGCCCAGGCAGCACTTTCCGCACGCACCCCGAAGATCCGGGCGGGAGTGGCGAGGGCGGGAGTGGCGAGGGGCGGGAGTGACGGGGAGCGGGAGTGGCGGGGGCGGGCGGGGCGGCCCCGGGCGGCTAGCGGGGCCGCGGGGCCTGGCCGGCCGGGCTCGGCGCGCTGCCGGTGCCCTCCGCCGCCCCCGCCGCCCCGGCGAGCCCGCTGCCCTCCAGGTGCAGCTGCGGCAGGACCGGCTCCAGCCAGCGGGGCATCCACCAGGCCTTGGCGCCGAGCAGCGCCATGATCGCCGGCACCAGGATCATCCGGACGATCGACGCGTCGATGAACACCGCCACCGCCATGCCGATGGCCAGCATCTTCACCGCCAGCTGGTCGTTCAGGACGAAGCTCAGGAACACGACGACCATGACGGCGGCCGCGGTCGTGATCACCCGGGCGGTGCTGCCGATGCCGATCGCGACGCTGCGGTGCGCGTCGTTGGTGCCAACCCAGGACTCGTGCACCCGGGAGAGCAGGAACACCTCGTAGTCCATGGACAGGCCGAAGACGATCGCGAACACCATCATCGGCACGTACGCGGGGATCGGCGAGGTGGTGTGCACCCCGATCAGGCTGGCCCCCCAGCCCCACTGGAACACCGCGACGATCACGCCGTAGGCGGCCCCGATCGACAGCAGGTTCATGATCGCCGCCTTGGTCGCGATCACCACCGACCGGAACGCCATGGTCAGCAGGATGAAGGCCACGGCCACCACGACCAGGATCAGGAGGGCCATGCGGCTGGCGATCTGGTTGGTGAAGTCGACGTTGCCTGGCGTGGTGCCGGTCACGTAGCTGGTGACGTGGTACTTGGGCAGCACGTCGTCACGGAGCGTGGCCACCAGCGTGCTGGTCGCCGTGGCCTGCGGCCGGGTGGTCGGGATCGCGTTGAACACGGCCACCGTGGATGCGCTGTTCACCGATGTCGGCGACACCGACGCGACCCCGCTGGTACCGGCGACGCCCTTGGTCATCGAGCTCAGCAGCGACTGGTCCGCCGAGCTCGACTGCTTGGGCAGCTTGACCACGACCGTCAGCGGGCCGTTGGCGCCGACGCCGAAGCCCTGGCTGATCAGGTCATAGGCCTGCCGGCTGCTCTCATTGAGCGGGTTGGTGCCGTTGTCGGGCTGGCCCAGGTTGATCGACAGCAGCGGGATCGCCAGCACGAGCAGCACCAGCACGCTGGCGATCCCCCACGGCCAGGGCTGCCGGGCGACCCGGCGTCCCCACCGGGCGAAGGCGCTCTGCTCGTGGTGCTCCTCGGTGGCCGTGGCGGTCTGCTGCGCCTGCTCCTGGGTCGTGATGCCTTGCCGGTGGGCGCGGACCCGGGACGGCAGCGAGCGGACGTTGTTGCGGACCAGCCCCATGAACGAGGGCACCAGCGTGAGCGCGGCGAGCATGGTGATCGCGACGACCACGGCCGCGGCCAGGCCCATCGCGCCGACGAACGGCACGCCGGACAGGTACAGGCCGAGGATCGCGACCACGACCGTGCTCCCGGCGATGACGACCGAGGCGCCCGAGGTCTCCTCGGCGCGGGACGCGGACTCGACCACGCCCATGCCGCGGTCAAGCTGCTCGCGGTGCCGGGCGGTGAGGAACAGGCCGTAGTCGACCGCGACGCCGAGACCGAGCAGGGTGGCCACCGTGGGCGCCACGCTCGGGAACGTGGTGAGCGCGGCGAGCAGCCCCACCACCGACAGGCCGGCGCCCACGCTGAAGATCGCCGATACCAGCGGGACCGCCGCGGTGATCACCGAGCCGAACATGAACAACAGCAGCAGCAGCGCGCAGGCCAGGCCGATGATCTCGGAGACGGTGTCCGCGGTCTGCTGCCCGATCTGGCCGGCGCCGCCGCCGTACTGCACCTCCAGGCCGGCCTTGCGGGCCGGGGCGACGGCGTTGTTGAGCTGGTTGAGGTACGAGGTGTCCAGGCCCGCCGGGTTGTCGGTCCAGGACACGCTGGAGTAGGCGATGGTGCCGTTCTTCGACACCGCGCCCGAGTTCGGCGACGCGAACGGGCTGACCGCCTTGATCACCCCGGACAGCTTGGCCACGTTGCCGGTGGCCTGGTTCACCGCCGCCTGCTGCTGGGCGACCGTGCCGTGGCTGGCGTGGAACACGATCTGCCCGCCGTAGCCGCCTTGCTGCGGATAGTCGCTGTTGAGCAGGTTCAGCCCGTTCGCGGAGTTGCTACCGGGCACGGTGTAGTTGTTGACGTACTGGCCGCCGAACGCGTGGTTGGCGGCCAGCAGGCCACCGAGAATGATGAGCCAGGCGACGATGAAGATCCAGTACCGTCGGGCGGCGAAGCCGCCCAGCCACTTGAGCAGGTGGTTCACAGGCGAGCCCCCCACACGTCGCGATCAGCCGCGGGCTCCGTCAGCCGGCGACCCGGGTCCAGCAGGGGGGTTCGGTTCGTTCCGAGGATCCCAGCCGACCTGAGATCGTGTCATCACCCGGCCCGGGTGAAAGGCCGGGCGCCCGCGCCCGGGTGCGCTGCCGCGCGCCGGGCCGCCCGCGCAACGGCCAGCCGACTGGCTGGCTAGCTTGCCAGCGCCGGCGAAGCACCCGCCCCGGGGAACGAGGGCAGCTTGGACTGGCACGCCTTGAGCGCCGCCGCCACCTTCGGATTGCTGGGGTTCAGGCCATTCAGGAAGCGATCCGTGCCTGACGACGGCGGCGCTGTCGGCCGGGTCGCCGGGATGGCCTCGCCATGGGAAGCCATGCAGCTGCGGAAGGCCTGGAACGCCGCCGCGAAACCGCCGCCGCCGAAACCGCCGCCGCCGAAACCGCCGCTCGGGCGCAGCGCCGCACACGCTTGCCTGGCCTGCTGGAATGTCGTGCTGTCGAACCCGCCGGACCCCGCCGGACCCGCCGGAGCCGGTGGTCGGGCGGGCTGCGGGAACGTCGGCGCCGTGCTGGCGCAAGCAGTTCAGGTAGGCGCTGAAGCCGCCGGGGCTGGGCGAGGGCGCCGTGGCGGCCGCCGGGGCCGCGGCCACGCCGCAGCCGGAGGCGGTCAGCGCCACCAGGGCGCCTGCGCCGAGCGCGGCGGCGACGCCGCACCACCTGCGAGCGTGAAATCGTGAGCACAACCTGCTGAGCACGGGATTCTCCTCCGGGCACAGGTCAGCACCGCCCAGGCGACGGGCGCCGGCCTTCCTGTCGCGGCCTGGTTCGGCAGCGCAGTGAATCTCGCCGGCCAGCTTGAGCAAAGCCTGCACGGAGCCTGCCGGTTGGCCGAGGATGCCCGGGTGAGCTCAGCCCTGGCGCCGGGGCCGCCCCGCGGCTGACCGCCGGCTCACCAGACCGGCGGGTGCCGGTCCCGCCACGGGCGCGCGGCCTCGAGCTGCGCCGACAAGGAGATCAGCGTGCCCTCCTCGCCCATCCGGCCGGCCAGCATGACGCCGATCGGGAGGCCGTCGGCGTTCCAGTGCAGCGGCAGGCTGACGGCCGGCTGCCCGGACACGTTGTACAGGGCGGTGTACGGGGTGAACCGCTTCTGCCGCTCGAAGTTCTCGGCCGGATCCGCCTCCTCGAAGTAGCCGACCGGCACCGGGGGCGCGGCCAGCGTGGGCGAGAGCACCGCGTCGTACCGGCTCAGCGCCGCCACCGCGGTCCGCGTGACCGCCTGCAGGTACGCCTGGGCGAACAGCAGCTCCGGCGCCCGGACCTGCTGGCCGCGCGCGCGCAGGTAGCGGGTGATCGGCAGCAGCTGGTCTTCCTGCGCCGGGTCGATCGGGGCCAGCGTGGCCATCGCGTACCAGAGCGTCTCGAACATCGGCACGACGTCGGGCCCGAACGGCATGTCGATGTCCTCGACCTCGTGCCCGAGGCCGGCCAGCAGCGCACTGGCCGCCTCGTAGGCGGCCACGCAGTCCGGGTGCACCTGCGCGCCCTCGACCACGTTCTGCAGCGACCGGGCGATCTTCAGCCGGCCGGGCTCGCGGCCGGTGTAGCCGCGGAACGTCTCGCCGGCCGGCAGCGGCGGCAGCGTGTACATGTCGCCGGGATAGTTGCCGGTCATCGCGTCCAGCAGCAGCGCGGCGTCCTCGACCGTGCGCGCGATCGGGCCGTCGATGGACAGCCCGGCCAGATCGGGCAGGAGCGGGCCGCCGGAGATGCGGCCCCGGGTGGGCTTGATCCCGAACAGCCCGCACACGCTCGACGGGATCCTGATCGAACCGCCGCCGTCGCTGCCCTGGGCGGCCGGCGCCAGGCCCGCGGCGACCGCCGCCGCCGCGCCGCCGCTGGAGCCGCCGGCCGAGCGGGTCAGGTCCCAGGGGGTCCGGGCCGGCGGCCCGATCCTGGTCTCGGTGTAGCAGGGCAGGCCGAACTCCGGGGTGGCCGTCTTGCCGGTGATCACGATCCCGGCCTGCCGCAGCCCGGTGACCACGTGGTCGTCCTGGTCGGCGACGTTGTCGTGGAAGAGCGTGCTACCGAACGTCAGGCGGACGCCCGCGACCATGTTCAGGTCCTTGATCGGGATCGGCACCCCGGTCAGCGGGGGCAGCGCGTCGCGCTCATCGCGGCTGGCCTGGGCGACGAGCTTCTCCGCCGCGGTGGCCTCCTGGCGGGCCCGGTCATGCGTCACGGTGTAGAAGGCGCCGACCTGCTCGCTGAGCCGGTCGATGCGGTCCAGGTAGTGGTCGGTGATCTCGACCGGCGAGAGCTCGCCCGCGCGGATCGCGGCGGCCAGCTCGGTCACGCTCATGTCATGAATCTGCGTCACGTTACCGAACAGTAGACGTACCGGCCCTCACGGTCCAGCGGCGCCCCGGCGGACAGCCCGGACGGCCCAAATCACCGAGGCCCATGGCCGCAAAGTGTCGGCTCGATTACCCTGTGGGATGTGGACCGGGAAACCGGGGCGGAGGCTAACGGGACCGGACCAGTGGCTCCGGCTGAGCCGAATGACCCGACCGAGGTGAGGAAGCAGCCGACTCGCGGGCTCGTCCCCGCGCCCCGCCCGATGCTCGGCGCCCTGGGCGGCGACCCGCGGCTGCCCATCTGGATCGGCCGCGCCGTCATGGCCGCCATTGTCGGGATCGGCATCACGGTATGGGTGGGCTGGCGGTTCGGGCTGACCGCCGCGGCCATCGTCGCCATCGCCGACACCGTCTATCGCTCCCGGACCACGTCGGTCATCCCGGCCTCGGCCCGGGTCACCTCGGCCCAGCGCCGCACCCGCCGGCGCCTGTTCCTGCTCAGGCCGGCCGGGTACGTCGCGCTGCACCGGCGCGCCATCCCGGGCAGCGACTCGGTGATCGACCATCTGGTGATCGGGCCCGGCGGGGTGTTCGCCGTGGATTCCGAGCGATGGGACCGGCGGCTGCCGGTCCGGAGCAACTCGGCCGGGCTGCTCTACCACGGGCCGTTCAGCCAGCGGGACCGGCTCGAGCACGCGACCTGGGAGGCCGCCCAGGCCACCCGGCTGCTGAGCAAGGCGCTCGGCGAGGAGATCAGCGTGCGCGCCGCGATGGCGATCTACGGTCCGACGATTCCCTGGATCGTGGCCAACCTGAACGGCGTCGACGTGTTCGCCGGCAAGCGGGTGGGCAAGTACTTCCGGCGCCAGTCCCGGACCAGCGGCGCCACCCGGCTCGACGCCGGGCAGGTCGAGGACATCCAGGTCGCCGCCGCCCTCGCCTTGCCTGCGGCCCGCTGATCTCGCTGCACCGCGCCCGCCCGCTGATCTCGCCGCACCGCGCCCGCCCGCTGATTTCGCCGCACCGCGCGCGCCCGCGGATCTCGCCGCACCGCGCCCGCCCGCTGATCTCGCCGCCCGGCCGTCCGGTTACGCTGTGATGCGCTGTTCAGCGAGCGAAGTGAGCGAGGGAAGACCGTGGCCGCAGTGCGGGACTGGGTGGCGGGCGCGCGCCCGAGGACCCTCCCGGCGGCGATCGTCCCGGTCGTGGTGGGCTCCGGCGTGGCCGCCGGTTACGGGCGGTTCTCGGCCTGGCGCGCGGTGCTGGCGCTGGCCGTGGCGCTCGCGCTGCAGGTCGGCGTCAACTACGCCAACGACTACAGCGACGGGGTGCGCGGCACCGACGAGCGCCGGGTCGGCCCGGCCCGGCTGGTCGCGTCGGGTCTCGCCCGGCCCCGCCAGGTCCTGGCCGCCGCGCTCGGCAGCTTCGGCGTCGCGTGCCTGGCCGGGCTGGCCCTCGCGGCGGTGACCTCGTGGTGGCTGCTGCTGCCCGGCGCCGCCGCGGTCGCGGCCGCCTGGTTCTACACCGGCGGCAGCCACCCGTATGGCTACCGGGCGCTCGGCGAGGTCTCGGTGTTCCTGTTCTTCGGCCTGGCCGCCGTGGTCGGGACCGCGTACGTGCAGATGGGCCGGATGCCCTGGCTCGCGGTGGCCGCCGCCGCGCCCGTCGGGCTGCTGGCCTGCGCGCTCCTGGTGATCAACAACCTGCGCGACATCCCGACCGACACGGTGACCGGCAAGCGCACGCTGGCGGTGGTGCTCGGGGATCACCGGACCCGCCTGCTGTACGCGGCCTGCATCGTGATCCCGTTCGCCGTGGCCGCCGCCATCGCGCCGGCCGCGCCGCTCACGCTGATCGCGCTCGCCGCCGTGCCGTTCGCGCTGGCCCCGCTGCGGCTGGTCCGCGCCGGCGCCTCGGGCCCCGGGCTGATCACCGCGCTCGGCCAGACCGGCCGGCTGCAGCTCGCCTTCGGCGTGCTGCTCACCCTGGGCCTGGCGATCCGCCCCTGACCCCGGCCGAAGAACTTCAACGTCACGGTGTTGCCGAAGAACTTCAACGTCACGGTGTTGAAGTCGTCAACCTCGATTCGGCGATTTGCGCCGGGCTGACGCGCGAGTTCAGCGGTGCTCACCCGGAAATCTGGAACGAAGATATCGGCCGAGAGTGAGGCCGCGGGGAGCAGCTCATGACGGCGCGCCCGCCACGCCGCCGGGATCCGACTCGGCCGTGCCGGCCAGCTCAGCCGGACCGGAAACCCCGCCCACCTCCGCCGCGTCCCGGGCGGCCTCCTGCAGCGCGATTGCCAGCGCGGCGTCGGCCTCCGACACCGCACCCGCCGCACCCGCCGCACCCGCCGCACCCGCCGCATCCGCCGCACCCGCCGCATCCGCGGCCGCCGCGGCCGCCGCGGCAGCGGCCTCCGCGACAGCGGCCCCGGCCGACGCGTCTGGCGCCGCCACGGCGCTATGGGGTTCGGCAGCGCCCAGCACCTCGGCCCGCCCCGGCTGGCCAGGCAGCCCGGCGCGACCGGCGGACGGCGGGGTGAGGGACTGCGCCAGGGACTGGGCCCAGGCCGGGCGCTCGGCGGAGCCGTTCTCGCTCGCCCCGGCCTGGCCGCCCGCGCCGCCCGGCACCTCGAATGCGGAACTCAGTGCCTTCAGCGCGCTGGTGAGCTCGCTCGGGATCATCCAGACCGTGTTACCCGGGCCCTGCGCGAGCTGCGGCAGGGTCTGCAGGTACTGGTAGGCGAGCAGCTTGGGGTCGGGATCGCCCGCGTGGATCGACTGGAACACGGTGCCGATCGCCTGCGCTTGGCCTTCCGCCTTCAGGATCGCGCTCTGCTTCTCGCCCTCGGCGCGCAGGATGTTCCCCTGCTTGTCGCCGTCGGCGGTGAGGATCTGCGACTGGCGGACGCCCTCGGCGTTGAGGATCGCGGCCCGCTTCTCCCGCTCGGCCCGCATCTGCTTCTCCATCGCGTCGATGACGCTCTTCGGCGGGTCGATCGCCTTGATCTCCACCCGGGTGACCCGGATCCCCCACTTGCCCGACGCGTCGTCCAGGACGCCGCGCAGCATGGTGTTGATCTTGTCGCGCGAGGTCAGGGTCACCTCCAGGTCCATGGACCCGATCACGCTGCGCAGCATGGTCGCCGTCAGCTGCTCGATCGCCTGGATGTAGTTGACGATCTCGTAGTCGGCCGCACGCGGGTCGGTGACCTGGAAGAACAGCACCGTATCGATCTTCACGACCAGGTTGTCCTCGGTGATGACCGGCTGGCCAAGAAACGAGACCACCTGCTCGCGCAGGTCGATCAGCGGCTTGACCCGATCGATGAACGGGACGATCAGGTTCATGCCCGGTTCCAGCGTCTTGCGGTACCGGCCCAGCCGCTCCACGTTGCGCGCCCGCGCCTGCGGCACGATGCGCACGGTCTTGTACACGACGAGACCCGCCAGCAGGGCGGCGACCACGACGACGATGAAGACAGCCAGTTCCATGGCTACTCCCGAGGGTAAACGAGCGCGGTTGCGCCCTCGATCTGCAGAACGTCGACGGTGGTGCCCTTGGGGATCGTCAGGGTCTCGTCGTAGGGCCGCGCCGACCACTCCTCGCCGCCGATCCGGACCCGCCCGCTTTGCGCGGTGACCTCGTCCAGGACGTAGGCCGTCCGCCCGACCAGCGCGGCGGTCCCGGTGCGCAGCAGCGGCGGCTGCCTGACGTGGCGCATCGCGAACGGCCGCACCAGCCCCAGCCCGGCGGCCGAGGTGACCGCGAACGCGCCGAACTGCAGCGCCGGGTTCCCGCCGACGGCACCGACCAGCGCGCCGACCAGCGCACCCGCTGCCACCAGGCCGAACGCCAGCGTCGCGGTGAGTACCTCGGCCACGCCGAGCACCGCCGCCACGACCAGCCAGATGATCCAGGCCCCCATCGTCGCTCCGGGAAAGATGATGAGCAGTTACCTCGACAGTAACCCCGCCGCGGTAACCACCGCATCACAGCTTGACGGCGGACTTGCCCCGGCCTTCACAGCGGATCACGGAGCAGGCACCATGGAGTGACCCGGACCCAAAGGATTAGTCATGGAGCTTTCCTACAGCCACGGCACCTCACAAACTGCGCTGCTGGGCGAGACCATCGGCGAGAACCTGCGGCGCATCGCCGGGCAGTTCGGCGCGAGCGAGGCCCTCGTGGACGTGCCGGCCGACCGCCGCTGGACCTACCAGCAGCTCGACGCCGACACCGATGCCCTCGCCCGGGGGCTGCTCGCGGCCGGCATCGAGGCCGGCGACCGGGTCGGCATCTGGGCGCCGAACTGCGCCGAGTGGGTGCTGCTGCAGTTCGCGACCCCGAAGATCGGGGCCATCCTGGTCAACATCAACCCGGCCTACCGCAACCACGAGCTCGGGTACGTGCTGGGCCAGGCCGGGGTCCGGCTGCTGGTCAGCGCGGAGCGGTTCAAGACCAGCGACTACCGCGCGATGGTCGGCGAGGTGCGGGGCGACCTGCCCGGCCTGGAGCGGGTGATCTACCTCGGCACCCCGGAATGGGACGCGCTGCTCGCGGCCGGGGCGCAGGCCGACGGCGGCGAGCTGGCCCGGCGCGAGGCCGAGCTGGCCTTCGACGACCCGATCAACATCCAGTACACCAGCGGGACGACCGGGTTCCCCAAGGGCGCGACGCTCTCGCACCACAACATCCTCAACAACGGCTTCTTCATCGGCGAGATGTGCCGGTACACCGAGCAGGACCGGGTGTGCATCCCGGTGCCCTTCTACCACTGCTTCGGCATGGTGCTGGGCAACCTGGCCGCGATCACCCACGGCTCGTGCATCGTGATCCCCGCGCCGGGCTTCGAGCCGGCCGCCACGCTGCGTGCCACGCAGGACGAGCGGTGCACCTCGCTGTACGGGGTGCCGACGATGTTCATCGCCGAGCTCGCCCTGCCCGATTTCGCTAGCTACGACCTGACCTCGCTGCGGACCGGGATCATGGCGGGCTCCCCGTGCCCGGTCGAGGTGATGAAGCGCGTGATCAGCGAGATGCACATGGCGGAGGTCACGATCGCCTACGGGATGACCGAGACGTCGCCGGTGTCCTGCCAGACCCGCCCCGACGACGACACCGAACGCCGGGTCTCGACGGTCGGCCGGGTCCACCCGCACATCGAGGTGAAGATCATCAACCCGGAGAGCGGCCTGGTGCTGCCCCGCGGCGAACCGGGCGAGATGTGCACCCGCGGCTACTCGGTGATGCTGGGGTACTGGGACGAGCCGCAGAAGACCGCCGAGGCGATCGACGCGGGCCGCTGGATGCACACCGGGGACCTGGCGGTCATGGACGCCGCCGGCTACCTCAACATCGTCGGCCGGATCAAGGACATGGTCATCCGCGGCGGCGAGAACGTCTATCCGCGCGAGGTCGAGGAGTTCCTCTACACTCACCCGGCGATCCAGGACGTCCAGGTGATCGGGGTGCCGGACGAGAGGTACGGGGAGGAGCTGTGCGCCTGGGTGAAGGTGCGCTCCGGGGCCGAGCTCAGCACCGAGGACGTCCGGGCGTTCTGCGTGGGCAAGATCGCGCACTACAAGGTCCCCCGGTACGTGCGCTTCACCCAGGACTTCCCGATGACCGTGACCGGCAAGGTGCAGAAGTTCAAGATGCGCGAGACGTCCGTGACCGAGCTGGGCCTGGAGGCGGCCAGCCAGACTCCCACCGCCTGATCAGGATCTTCAGTCCGTCACGCTCAGCCCCGGGGTCAGCCAGCCTCAGTCCTTGCGGCCGGTCAGGGCCAGGGTGACCCCAAGCCCGATCATCGCCAGGCCGCCGAGGCCGCCGACCAGCCCGAGCCGCCGGGGGGAGCGCGCGAACCAGGCCCGCACAACGCTGGCCGCCAGCCCGTAACAGCTGTCCGAGGCCAGGCCGATCGCCACCGACAGCGCGCTCAGGATCAGCATCTGGGCCGGGACGTGCCCGGCCGTCCGGTCCACGAACTGCGGCAGCACCGCGGCGAACAAGATCACGGCCTTCGGGTTCGTGAGGCCGACGGTGAGACCCTCCCGCGCCGCCCGCACGTCGCCACGCGGCTCGGCCGCGCCGTTCAGCACGTCGGCCAGCGAGCCCCGGCGGCGGAACGCCTGGATGCCGAGCCAGACCAGGTAGGCGGCGCCCGCCAGCCGGACCACGGTGAACACGTCCTGCGAGCGCTCCACGAGCGTGCCGACGCCCAGCGCGACGCAGACGGCCACGCCCCCGTTCCCGGCCGCGTGGCCAGCGGCCGAGGCCAGCGCGGTGCGACGGCCATGCGCCAGGGCGCGCCCGATCACGAACAGCACGCCGGGCCCCGGGATGACGATCAGCACGAGCGATGCGACCGCGAACGCCGCTAGCTGCCCAGCCGTGACCACACCGCCAGCCTCAGGACGCCGGCCGGGGCATTTCCCGCCCAAAACCGGGATACTGGGCGGGATGCCCCGCGCGCGGCATCCCCGCCAAGCCGGATACCTCGCGGATGCCCGGCCGCGGCATCCCCGCCCAACGGGATACTGGGCGGATGCCCGACGACGACGGCCGGATAGCGCAGATGACCCGGGCGGGGCTGGCCGCCGCGGTCCGCGTCGCGCGTGAGCAGGGCCTCCCCGGCGACGACCCGCAGGTGCTGTCCAGCCGCGGGAACGTGCTGGTGCACCTGCGCCCGGCGCCCGTCGTGGCCCGGGTCGCGACGCTGACGGCGTGGACCCGCCACGACCCGTTCGGCTGGCTGGCCCGTGAGGTGGCCGTGGCCGGGTACGCGGCCGGGCATGGCGGCCCGGTCGTCGCGCCCACCGCGCTAGCCGACCCTGGCCCGCACTGGGGTGACGGCCTGGCGGTCAGCCTGTGGTCCTGGGCGCCACCCTCGCCGGCCGCGCCGACGCCCCGCGACGCGGCCGTGGCGCTGGGCCGGCTGCACGTGGCCGCGGAGGGCTTCCCCGGCCGCCTGCCGGACATGTTGCCGCTCCGCGACCAGATCAGCGACGGCCTGGACGCCCTGGAGCGCGAGCAGGTGCTCGACCGGCCGGTGCTGGCGGCCCTGCGCGAGCGCCACGCCGAGGTCCTCGCCGAGCTTGACGGCCTGACCTGGCCGACGCTGGTGCTGCACGGGGACGCCCACGCGGGCAACGTCATCAGGTCCGCCGCCGGGTGGCTCTGGGTGGACCTGGAGGAGACCTGCCGCGGCCCGCGTGAGTTCGACCTGGCCGTGCTGATCCGCGGCCTGCCCGCCGGCGATGCCGCGGCCGCCCTGGCCGCCTACGCGCACGT
Source organism: uncultured Actinomycetota bacterium (assembly GCA_963749145.1). Lineage (GTDB taxonomy): Bacteria > Actinomycetota > Actinomycetes > Streptosporangiales > Streptosporangiaceae > JASHPR01. The sequence goes on from CAVVLN010000004.1 coordinate 600,174, forward strand.
GACCGGGACGCCGCCGCCCGCGTCCGAGGCGCTGGCCTGGTTCGACCATGCCCGAGTGCTCGAGGGCGCGGTCTGGACGGCCGGCATGGCGCACCAGTACCCGGCCAGGTACCGCGACAAGGTCCCGGCTCTGCTCGACGAGGCCCTCGGGCGCGGCGGCCCCCCGGGCGCGTGACTGCCGCTGGCGCGGAGGAGCCCCCGACCGCAGCCGCGTGACCGTTCCCCGGCCGCAGCCACGTGACCGTTCCCCGGCCGCAGCCGCGTGACTGCCCCTGGCCGCGGCCAGTCATACATGATTAGCTAAATGACTATGTATCCAGCTACCACACCGGTCGGCGCGCTCACACTTGCGGCAGTGGCGGAGGTCGAGTCCCGGATCCGGCCCTACATCCGCCGCACCCCGGTCGCCGAGGTCGACCGGTCCGACTTCGGCCTCCCGGCCGGCCCGCTGACCCTCAAGCTGGAGCAGCTTCAGCACTCGGGGTCGTTCAAGGCTCGCGGCGCGTTCGCCAACCTGCTGCTGCGTGACGTCCCGGCGGCCGGGGCGGCCGCCGCCTCGGGCGGCAACCACGGCGCGGCGGTCGCCTACGCCGCCGGCGTCCTGGGCGTGCCCGCCCGGATATTCGTGCCCGAGGTCTCCCCGGCGGCGAAGGTCAGCCGGATCCGCGGTTACGGCGCCGACCTGGTCGTCGAGGGAGCGACGTACGCTGAGGCGCTGGCGGTCAGCGAGCGCTGGGTCGCTGCCTCGGGCGCGATGCCCGTCCACGCCTTCAACCAGCCGGAGACCGTGCTCGGAGCCGGGACGGTCGGGCTGGAACTCAGGCAGCAGGCACCTCGGGTCACCACCGTGCTGGCCGCCATCGGAGGGGGCGGCCTGCTGTCGGGGATCGCCACCGCCTGCGACGGCCAGGTCCGGGCCGTCGGCGTGGAGCCGGAATCCGCGCCGACTATGACCGCGGCGCTGGCCGCGGGCCTGCCGGTCGAGGCCCCCGCCGGCGGGGTGGCCGTGGACTCGCTGGCGCCGCGCCAGGTGGGCGAGGCTGACCTTCCAGGTGGTCGCGCAGCGCGTGCACGCGGTGGTGCTGGTCAGCGACGAGGCGATCCGGCAGGCGCAGCGGGTGCTGTGGGAGGAACTCAGGGTCGTCGGCGAGCCCGGCGGCTGCGCCGCGCTTGCCGCCTTGCTGTCCGGCCGGTACGTTCCCGAGCCGGGCGAGAGCGTGGCGGTCGTGGTCAGCGGGGCCAACACCGACGCGGTGAACTTCGGCCGGTAGCGCCCGGAGCGGGCCGGGTGCTACCGATCCCGGCCGCTACCGGCGCAGCGGCGGGTTGCTCGGGTCCAGCAGGTCCCGCTCCTTGAGGAAGGTGTACAGCGGCGTGGTGTCCGGATAATGGCCCCAGCTGTGGTCGCCCTCAAGCTGGCCCGGGATGCCCTTGCCGATCCCGCCCAGCAGTTGCTTGCGGACCGGGCTGAGGCTGCCGAACGCCTCGCTGGCTTGTAGCGGCTCGACCTCGTCGCGGATCGCGATCCAGCGCAGGGTGTAGCCGAAGAACATGGCCTTGCGGGTGATGTCCGAATAATTGTCCGACCGGGCGTGCCAGATGCGGCGGTCGAAGAACACCACGTCGCCCGGGCCTACCTGGACCTCGATCGCGCCCTCGGGCTCCGGCCACTCCACGTCGCGCCGGGGCGGCCCGTCGATCCAGTTCTGCCGGTGGCTGCCCGGCACGACCTTGAGGTTCCCGCGGCCGGTTTCGGACACGTCCGACAGCCAGTACGCCAGCTTCACCGACAGCCGCGCGCGCGGGTCGGTCTCCAGCTCGCGGTTCTGCCGGCCGCCGTCCTGGTGCCATTCGAACCGGAACGGCTTGGGCACGCGGATCGGCGGGTGGACGTCGAGGTGGGAGTGGTAGATGTGCACGTTCCACCCGATCATCGACCACACCAGCGGGAACGTCCGCGGATGATCGATGAGCCCGGCCGCCTCCGGGCAGTTCGTGACCGCGCTGAGCAGGTGCATGGAACCCTCAGGCGACACCCGGCCCGCGGCCTTCTCTGCCGCGTACACGCGATCGAGGGCGTCGGAGTAGAAGGCGACCTCTGGTTGGCTCAGCGCGCCCCGGATGATCAGGAAGCCGTTCTCCTCGAACTCTTCGCGCTGCTGCGCGGTCATCGGCGTGCCGACGTCAGTGTCAGCCAGGCTGGTCATTGGCGTACTCCGGTTCTGTTATGACTCGTTCCGACGGCCCGGTGATGGCAGGCCCGGCTGGCCCCGGCCTGTCCGGCCCCCGCGTGGCCAAGGTGAGGTAGTCAACGTTAGACCGAGTTTCCTCACCTCACCGCCTGGCGCCCCAATATAGACGCCAGGAACACCGGTTACGTTGCTTTCGGCCCGTTATCGGCGGGGCGGCGGCGTTCGTGCCAGGCGGCGCGGCCCGCGGGCGGGCCAGGCTACCGCGCGAAACCTACCAGACGCAGTATGGGACCATGAATGCCCGATCACCCGAAATGCCGGGCCCGGGCCGCGCGGGTCCGCGGCGGCGGCCGCGCTCGCCTCCCTCGCGCCGCTGAACGGCTCCCCCGGCTGGCCCCCGCCGAAACGCAGCCCGGCCGACCCCGCCGAACCGCTGCCCGGCTGGCTCAGGCGGTCTTAGCGGACGGGCGGACCTCCAGTTCGTCCAGCAGCGCCAGCGTGGCCCCGGCCACCGCCTCGACCGCCCGGTCAAAGGCGTCGGCGTTGTGCCGGGCCGGCTGCCGGAATCCGCTCACCTTCCTGACGTACTGCAACGCGGCGGCGCGCGCGTCGGCCTCGGTGACGTTCTCGGTGTAGGGCTCACGGAGGGTCTTGATGCTGCGGCACATACCGCGACGCTACGCCATGCCTCCCCCGTCCATTACCTGGGATGAGCTCACTCTTCACGTGCTCCAGTCATTTGATCACCCAGTTTGCACCTTTTGTGCTCACCGAACACGTGAAAGGACGGGTGATCACGCCCCGGCCCGGGAGAGAAGAGTCAGGGCGGCCCGGGCGGCGTCCTTCTCTAGGCGCCGCCAGGGGCGGCCCGCATCCCGGCCCAGGTCGCGGAGGATGTCATCGGCTTCGGGCAGGGCGGTGGTGTCCACGGCATGCGCCGGCAGGCCGCACCGGCGCGCCGCGGCCAGCACCGCGTCCCGGTACAGCACGCCCTCGGCGGCGTGCATCCACGCGTGCGAGCGGAGCACGGCGGCGACGCTGTCCGGCACGGACACCGCCTTCACCACGACCGCCACGCCGACGATGTCTGCGGCTGTGGGGCCGGAACCCGGAGCCAGGACGCCCGAGCCAGCCGCGGGAGCGCCAGAACCCGCCCCGGGAACCGAGCCAGCCGCGGGAGCGCCAGAACCCGCCCCGGGAACCGAGCCAGCCGCGGGAGCGCCAGAACCCGCCCCGGGAACGCCCGAGCTGGCCGCGGCCCGCAGGCCGGACGTTGCCGCTGTCAGCGCGGCCATGGCCGCCTCCTCCGCGGCCTGCTCGCCCCGCCTGACCACGTCCTCGGCCGACGCGGCGTCCAGGTCAGCGGCCGCGTGATACGGCTGCGCGGGCAGGCCGGACGGTACCAGCGGCTCTTCCCAGCGGCCCGCGAAGGCAGTCCGGCCATTGACCTTCGCCACGGCGATCAGCGTGACCGAGCCGGTGCGGGTGACCGCACCCAGCGCGATCGGGTCGCCGGCGCCGACGGTGGTCACCGGCCGGCCTGCCACGCGCCGATGACCTTGTCGATGCGAGGCCGGACGCGGTCCCTGGCCTCTTCCCTGGGTACCCCGGCCATCAGCAGCCGGTCGTACTCGGTGTCCACGTGCCGGACCGACGCGATCACGGCCAGGCTGATGGCCTCGGGGTCGAGCGCCCGCGCCGCGGCCGTGCGGCCCACCCGGGCGCTCCCCCGCAGCGCGGCGTGGCTGGCGATCGCTTCTGCACGAGTTGGCGGGCAGCCGGGGTACAGCCGGCTGATCTCCCCGGCGAGCCGGGCCTGGAACTGCAGGTCCTCGTCGGCCCGGCGCGCGGCGTCGCGTTCCCGGCGCCGCTGCCGCACATCCGCGTCGGCCAGGCACCGTTCCTCGGCCCGCTCCAGGGCCGCCTCCTCGACCAAGATCCCCTGGCGCTCGTAGCGCTTACGGGAGCGGCTCCACCGCACCACGACGGCCGACAAGACGCTGCCCGCCTTCGCCCGACGGGACAGCGCCGCGTTGCCCCCCGGCAGGAACATGAGATGGTCCATGTCCGCGCAGGTCAGGCACATCGGCCCCGGGTCGTCCATGATCAGGTAGGGTCCGGTGTCGCCGCAGCCGGCACAGGTGAACTCCTTGACCGGCTCGATCACGACCAGGTCCGGCGCCCGGCTCTGCCGCTCGGTCAGCCGGTCCCGCTTGGCCTCGGACAGTTCGGGCGAGATCCAGTGCGTGCGGAAGGCCTTCTGCGCCGCCTCGTCGCCGCTGGCGACGAACACCAGCGGCCGCCGGTCCCTGCTGGCGGCCAGGTAGCCGACCTCGCTCGGGACCAGGCCGTGCGCCAGGGCCCAGCGGTGGAGTATCTCGAGCGCCTCGGCCAGCTTGTCCGGGCTGACGTCCATCGCCTGGTCGAGTGCTGTCACCCGCCCCTGGCGCCAGCGGTCGACCACGGTCCCGGGCAGCCACCCGATGCCCTGGAGCACATCCAGCGGCGAGACCGATTTCGCATCCAGCAGCGCCCGCTCGGCCGCGGCCTCCACCCGCTCCCGCAGGCCCGGCCGCCGGCCCCGGCTTCCGCCCAACCCGTCCCTCCTCCGCCCGCGGCGATTTCATTCCAGGCCTGACGGTACGCCCCCTGGGCCGGCGCTCCGGCCTGACGGTACGCCCCCGGGCCGCGTCGCTCCGGCCCGACGGTACGCCCCCGGGCCGCTTCACTCGCGGCCCGGGGCGAGGCGTCCGCCACCGCGCTGGCCGACGGCCTGCCGATCACCCGGCAGGCCGTAGTGAAGCACCTCGCCGTCCTCGGACGGGCTGGCCTGGTCACGACCCGGCGGCAGGGCCGCGAGGTACGCTACCTGGCCCGCCCCGATGCCGTCGCGGCGACCGCGCACTGGATGGCAGGGCTGGCGGCCGAATGGGACCGGCGACTGGCCACGATCAAGCACATCGCCGAGTCCCTGGCTGTCCCCCCGGAGCCAGGACCCGCTCCGCCGACGTCGAACCCCGCTCCGCCGACGCCGAACCCCCCTCCGCCGACGCCGAACCCCGCTCCCCTGGCGCCGGGAACGGCGCTGTCAGACGACGCTGGAGTACTGCTGGTCGGCGGGGACGATCCGGACACCCAGCGGCACCAGCGTGATCGGGATGATCTTGAAACTCGCGATCCCGAGCGGGATGCCGATGATCGTCAGGCACAGGAGGGCACCGGTCACCAAGTGCCCGAGCGCCAGCCACCAGCCGAACAGGATGATCCAGATGATGTTGCCTATCAGCGCGCCCGCCCCGGCGTCCCGGCGCGGCTCGATCGTGCGGCCGAACGGCCACAGGACGTAGCTCGCGATCCGGAATGAGGCGATGCCGAACGGGATCGTGATGATCAGGATGAAGCAGATCAGCCCGGCCACCACGTAGGCGAGCGCCATCCACAGCCCGCAGAGCACCAGCCAGATCACATTGAGGATTAGCTTCATCAGCCAGCCTGCCCCCTTCTCTCACGCCAGGCCAAGCATGCCCTCCAGCCCGACCGTCAGGCCCGGCGGCAGGGACGCGACGCCCCGCACCGCCAGCAGTACCCCCGGCATGAACGACGACCGGTCCATCGAGTCGTGCCGGATGGTCAGTACCTCCCCGTGCCCGCCCAGCAGCACCTCCTGGTGCGCCAGCAGGCCGGCCAGCCGGACCGAGTGCACCCGCACCCCGTCCAGGGTCGCTCCCCGGGCCCCCGGCACCTCCGAGACCGTGGCGTCCGGGGGCGGTCCGAGTTCCGCCGCGGCGCGGGCCGCGGAGATCATCGCCGCGGTCCGCGTCGCCGTCCCGGACGGCGCATCGGCTTTGGCCGCGTGGTGCAGCTCGATGACTTCGGCCGACTCGAAGAACCGGGCCGCCTTCTCGGCGAAGCTCATCATCAGCACGGCGCCGATGGAGAAGTTGGGCACGATCAGCGCGCGGGCCGACGGAGCAGGCCCGAGCCAATCCGCCACCGAGGCGAGCCGGGCCTCGTCGAATCCCGAGGTCCCGACGACGGTGCTGCGGACGTGGTCCAGGCACCACCGCAGGTTGTCCAGGACCGCGCCAGGATGGGTGAAGTCAACGACCACATCGCAGCCGGCCAGCGGATCACGCGCGTCGCCGACGTCAACAGCGGCGGCCAGTTCCAGGTCGGCGGCGCCGTCAACGGCCTGGCAGACCTCCGACCCCATGCGCCCCTTGGCGCCGAGCACACCGACCTTGATCATCGTGCGCCTCCGCTCGCGGTTGCCAACCGAACCTACCCGCCCGGAGCCCCCGTCAAGCGGTTCGCCGGCGGCATGTCGCCCGCCGGCCGGGACCGCCCGGGTCAGCCGAGCGCCGTGGCGAACGCGTCGGCGTCGTCGAACGGGCCCACCACGGCCAGCGCCTTGGGCTGGGCGAGCACGGTCTCGGCGATCTCCCGCACGTCGTCGTGGGTCACCGCCTCGATCGACGCCAGGATCTCATCCACCGGCTCCAGCCGGGGGTAGACCAGCTCGGCTTTGCCGAGCCTGCTCATCCGCGACGAAGGATCCTCCAGGCCGAGCACGATCGACCCGCGAAGCTGGCCCTTGCCCCGCTCCAGCTCGTCGTCGGTCAGGCCGCCGGAGATCACCTTGGCGATCTCGTCCCGGCAGATCGACAGCACCTCGTCGGCCTTGGCCGGCAGGGTGCCCGCATACACGCCCCAGATGCCCGAGTCGGCGTGCTGCGAGCTGAAGCTGTACACCGAGTACGCCAGGCCGCGCTTCTCCCGGACCTCCTGGAACAGCCGCGACGACATCCCGCCGCCGAGCGCGGCGTTCAGCACGCCGAGCGCGAACCGGCGGTCGTCGGTCCGCGACAGCCCGGTGCAGCCCAGGACCAGGTTGGCCTGCTCGATGCCGCGGGAGACCAGCCGCACTCCGGTGCCGGCCGGCACCCCGTCCGCCGCCGGCCCGGCCAGGCGCGGCGGCTCCGGGTCCGCATCACCCGCCAGGGCCGGCCCGAACGCGGACCGCGCCAGCTCGACCACCTCGTCATGATCGAGGCTGCCCGCCGCCGCCACGACCAGGTTCCGCGGCTTGTACCGCTCCGCGTAGTGCTCGGCGATCTGATCCCGGGTGATCGAGTTGATCGAGTCGACGCTGCCGAGGATGGGCCGGCCCATCGGGCTGTCGCCGAACAGCTGGGCGGTGAACGCCTCGTGCACCGTGTCCGCGGGGTCGTCGTCGTTCATCGCGATCTCTTCGAGGATCACGCCTCGCTCGGCGTGGACATCCTTCGGCTCGATCAGCGAGCTGGTCACCATGTCCGCGAGCACGTCGATGGCCAGCGGCAGGTCCGCGTCGAGCACCCGCGCGTAGTAGCAGGTGTACTCCTTGGCGGTGAACGCGTTCAGCTCGCCGCCGACCGCGTCCATCGCTGCCGAGATGTCCAGGGCCGAGCGCCGGGACGTGCCCTTGAACAGCAGGTGCTCCAGGTAGTGGGTGGCGCCGACGTGGGCGAGGTCCTCGTCCCTGGAGCCGACGCCGGCCCAGATCCCGAACGCCGCCGACCGCACCGACGGCAGCGGCTCGGTGATCACCCGCAGGCCGCCGGGCAGCACGGTGCGGCTGACGTGCGAGTCGCCGGACGACCGCCGCGGGCGCCCGGTCATGAGTTGCGCGGCCCGCGGTTGCGCTCCCGGGTGCGGTAGTGCTCGCCGCCGCGCTCCCGGTCGCCGCCCCGGTCGCGGTCGCCGCCCCGGTCCCGGTCGCGGTACCCGCCGCGGTCCCGGTCACCGCCGCGGTCACCCCGGTCACGGGAGCGGTGATCGTCGTGCCCGCCGAGGTCCTCGCCGGCCGCCTCGCGCTCGACGACCTCCACCGGGACCAGCGACAGCTTGCCCCGGTCGTCGACCTCGCGGATCTCGACCTGGATCTTGTCGCCGACCGAGATCACGTCGTCGACATTGTCGATCCTGGCCCCGCCGTGCAGCTTGCGGATCTGGCTGATGTGCAGCAGCCCGTCCCGGCCGGGCAGCAGCGACACGAACGCGCCGAACGTGGTCGTCTTCACCACCGTGCCGAGGAACCGCTCCCCCACCTCCGGGATGTGCGGATTGGCGATCGCGTTGATGGCCGACCGGGCCGCCTCGGCCGACGCGCCGTCGGTGGCGCCGATGTAGATCGTGCCGTCGTCCTCGATGGTGATCTCGGCGCCGGTGTCCTCCTGGATGGAGTTGATCATCTTGCCCTTCGGCCCGATCACCTCGCCGATCTTGTCGACCGGCACCTTGACCGTGATGATCCGCGGCGCGTACGGGCTCATCTCGCCCGGGGCGTCGATCGCCTCGCGCATCACGTCGAGGATGGTCAGCCGCGCGCCGCGGGCCTGCCGCAGCGCGGCGCCGAGCACCGAGGCGGGGATGCCGTCCAGCTTGGTGTCCAGCTGCAGGGCGGTGATCACATCCTTGGTCCCGGCGACCTTGAAGTCCATGTCGCCGAACGCGTCCTCGGCGCCGAGGATGTCGGTCAGCGTGACGTACTCGCCGCCCTCGTGGATCAGGCCCATCGCGATGCCGGACACCATGTCCTTGAGCGGCACGCCCGCGTCGAGCAGCGACATCGTGGACGCGCAGACCGAGCCCATCGAGGTGGATCCGTTGGAGCCGATGGCCTCGGACACCTGCCGGATCGCGTACGGGAACTCCTCCCGGGTCGGCAGCACCGGGATCAGCGCCCGCTCGGCCAGGGCCCCGTGCCCGATCTCGCGCCGCTTCGGCGAGCCGACCCGGCCGGTCTCGCCGGTGGAGTACGGCGGCATGTTGTAGTTGTGCATGTAGCGCTTGGTGCGCTCCGGGTTGAGCGTGTCGATCATCTGCTCCATCCGGAGCATGTTCAGCGTGGTGACGCCGAGGATCTGGGTCTCTCCCCGCTCGAACAGGGCCGAGCCGTGCACCCGGGGAATCACGCCCGCCTCGGCGGACAGCCGCCGGATATCGGTCAGGCCGCGGCCGTCGATCCGCACGCCATCGCGGATGACCCGCTCCCGGACCAGCTTCTTGGTCAGCGACCGGAACGCGCCGCTGATCTCCTTCTCCCGGCCCTCGAACTGCGCGGCCAGGCGCTCGACCGCCAGAGCCTTGACCCGGTCGGTCTCGGCATCCCGGTCCTGCTTGCCCGCGATCGTGAGCGCCTTGGCCAGTTCGTCGGAGACCTCGCCGGCCACCGCGTCATAGACGTCCTGCTGGTAGTCGAGGAACACCGGGTAGTCGGCGACCTCCTTGGCGGCGTGCGCCGCCACCTCCCGCTGCCCCTCGCACAGGGCCTTGATGAACGGCTTGGCCGCCTCCAGCCCCTCGGCGACGGTGTCCTCGGTGGGTGCGATGGCGCCGCTGCCATCGGCGGCGAGCAGCCGCAGCGTGCTGGGGGTGGACTCCGCCTCCACCATCATGATCGCGACGTCGCCGTCGTCGAGCACCCGGCCGGCCACGACCATGTCGAACGTGGCCTCCGCCAGCTGCGAGTGGGTCGGGAAGCCGACCCACTGGCCCCGGATCAGCGCGACCCGGACCCCGCCGATCGGGCCGGAGAACGGCAGGCCGGCCAGCTGGGTGGAGAGCGAGGCCGCGTTGATCGCGACCACGTCGTAGAGATGCTCGGGGTTCAGGGCCAGGATCGTCTCGACGATCTGGACCTCGTTGCGCAGACCGTGCGTGAACGACGGCCGCAGCGGCCGGTCGATCAGGCGGCAGGTGAGGATCGCGTCCTCGGACGGCCGGCCCTCCCGGCGGAAGAACGAGCCGGGAATCCGGCCCGCCGCGTACATCCGCTCCTCCACGTCGACGGTGAGCGGGAAGAAGTCGAGCCCTTCCTTGGGGTGCTTGGACGCGGTGGTCGCGGACAGCACCATGGTCTCGTCGTCGAGATACACGACGGCCGAGCCCGCGGCGAGGCGGGCCAGCCGGCCCGTCTCGAACCGGATCTTATGAATTCCGAATGCGCCGTTGTCGATGGTGACCTCGGCGGTATGCACACCCTCCTGGACTGTAGCCACGGGTGAGACCTCCTTGACTGAGGTCCCGCGTTCGCCCGCCACCAGTGGAGCGCTCCGGCCGTCGGGCCGGGCCGGCTAGCTGGCCGGTCTTCGATCGAAGCCCTCGGCCCGGGAGGCTCGCGCCTCCCTGACCCGAGAACCACTACCGAGGACCGGCCCCTTGGGCGCCTGGGCGCTCCTGGGCCGGGGCCGCGGGACGTCGTTCTTTTTCTTCTCTATCTAGTTATCTTGTTATCTTGTGATCCGCCCGCCGGGAGCACGCGGCCCCAGCGGGCGGCTTGCCGTCAACCTACCGGCGCAGGCCGAGTTTCTCGATCAGCGCGCGGTAGCGGGCGATGTCCTTGCGGGCCAGGTACTGCAGCAGCCGCCGGCGCCGGCCGACGAGCAGCAGCAGCCCCCGGCGGCTGTGGTGGTCGTGCTTGTGCACCTTGAGGTGCTCGGTCAGCTCCTGGATCCGCCGGGTCAGCAGCGCGACCTGGACCTCCGGCGAGCCGGTGTCACCCTCACTGGTCGCGTGCCCGGCGATGATCTCCTTCTTCACCGTGGTGTCTAGCGGCACGTTGCTCCCTCGTTACTCGATCGTCAGTGAACGCCCCGGCTGGTATCGTGAGAGGCCGCTCGGGGCCGGGAGCGCACCACGCGAGCAAACCGCGGTGGTTTCCCTGTGGTCAGCCGCATGAGGGCGCAGCTAACCTGGCCGGCTGGGCCGACCGACCCCTTACGGTACCATGCCGGCCGGCATCACCACTCCCGGCTGACCGAGATCCGCTCACCGGGCCCAGCACGCACCGGGCCAGCCCTCACCGGCCAGCATCAGAGCAGGGCGCGCGCGGCGTCGACGTCGCGGTGCATCTGCGCCACGAGCTCGTCGACCGAGTCGAACCGGACCATGCCGCGCAGCCGGGCGGTGAAGTCCATCGCGACGTGCTCGCCGTACAGGTCCAGGTCGTCGCGGTCCAGCGCGTACGCCTCGACGCTGCGCTCGGTCCCGTCGAAGGTCGGGTTCGTGCCGACCGAGATCGCGGCGGGCCAGCGTTCCAGCTCCCGGCCGGCCCGGTCCAGGCGGAGGAGCCAGCCCGCGTAGACGCCGTCCGCGGGGATCGCGGTATGCGGCAGGGTCTCCAGGTTGGCGGTCGGGAAGCCGAGCGCCCGGCCGCGGTGGCGGCCCCGCACCACCACGCCCTCGACCCGGTGCGGGCGCCCCAGGTCCCGCGCCGCGCTCGCGACGTCGCCGGCGTCGAGCCGCTCCCGGATCCGGCTGGACGAGATCCGCACGCCGTCGTCGGCCAGCAGCGGCACGCCCTCGGCGGTGAAGTCGTACTTCTCGCCCAGCTTGGCCAGCAGCGCGACATCGCCCGCGGCCCGGTAGCCGAACCGGAAGTCCTCCCCGACGACCACCCGGGCCGCGTGCAGCCGGTCCACGAGCACGGCGCGCACGAACTCATCCGGCCCGAGCTCAGAGAACTCGCGGGTGAACGGCAGCACGCAGACCGCGCGGACGCCCAGCCCGGCCAGCAGCTCGGCCCGGCGCCGGGCCGAGGACAGGAACGGCGGATGGGAGCCCGGCCGCACCACCTCGTCGGGGTGCGGGTCGAAGGTGACCACCACCACCGGCAGGCCGAGCCTGGCCGCGATCTCGGCGGCCCGGCCGACGATGCGCTGATGGCCCAGGTGCACGCCGTCGAAGACGCCGATCGTGACCACGGACGGGCCGAAGCCGTCGGGCACCTCGTCCAGGCCCTCCCAGCGCTGCATGTGCGGCCCCTCCCTGGTGGCTCGGCGGTGTTGCTCCAAGCCTGCCACGTCAGCGGCCGGGCGGGCCCCGCCGGTGCGCCCGCGCGCTACTGGTGGCGCAGCCACAGGTTCGTCTCGGCGTACGTGCCGCGGTCGGCGGGCCGGTCCGCGGTGGTCACGATCTCGGTCCCGGGCACCGCTGCATGCTAACGGGCCGGCTCAGGGCACGAACACGGCGAGCGGCCTGGCCTGCCCGGCCTCCTCGGTGAGCAGCGCGACCAGCGACCCGTCCGGCGCGAACGCGGCCACCGGCCCGGTCTCCGCCGCGCCGCCGAGCACCGCCGCCGGCAGCCTCCGCCCGTGCCCGACCAGGCGCGCGTCCTCCTCGGTCAGGGTCAGCGCCCGGAACGCCTCGCGGGCGGCCTGCGCCAGCGGGAGCACGGCGAACGACGCCCGGAGCTGCTCCAGCGTGCGGGCCTGGCCGATGTCGTAGGGCCCCGCCCGGGTACGCCGCAGCACGGTGAGGTGCCCGCCCACCCCCAGCGCCGCGCCCAGGTCGCGGGCCAGGGCCCGGATGTAGGTACCGCTGGAACAGGTGACCGTGACGTCGGCGTCGAGCAGGTCCCCTTCCCGGCGCACGGCCCCGACCGTGAACGCCCGCACGGTGACCGTCCGGGCCGCCAGCTCGGGCGCGGAGCCCGCGCGGGCCAGCCGGTAGGCGGGCTGGCCGGCCACCTTGACCGCGCTGAACCCGGGCGGGACCTGCTCGATCTCGCCGGTCAGGGCGGCGGCCGCGGCCGCGAGCGCCTCGCCGGTGATGCCGGCCGCCGAGGCCTCGGCGATGATCTCGCCGTCGGCGTCGTCGGTGTCGGTGGCCTGACCGAGCCGGATCGTGGCGGTGTACTCCTTCTCGGTCAGCGCGAGATGGCCGAGCAGCCGGGTGGCCTTCTCCACCCCGATCACCAGCACCCCGGTGGCCATGGGGTCCAGGGTGCCTGCGTGCCCGACGCGGCGGGTGCCGGCCAGGCGGCGGATCTGCGCCACGACGTCGTGCGAGGTCAGGCCGGCCGGCTTGTCCGCGATGACCAGGCCGCTGGCCGGGGCCGTCACCAGCCGCCCGGCTCCGCCGCAAGCTGCTCCCGCAGCGCGGTCATTACCTCGGCCGCCGTGCCGTCGGCGGTGAACCCGGCGGCCAGCGCGTGCCCGCCGCCGCCCAGCGCCACGCACGCGCGCCCGACGTCGGTCGTGCCCTTGGACCGGGCCGAGACCTGCCAGCGTCCGTCGTCGTCTTCCTTGAGCACCACGGCCACGTCGGCCTCGTCGGTCCGCCGCACCACGTCGATGACCGACTCGGCGACCTCGAACGGCAGGGCGTGCGGGGCCCGGTCGCCGCGGGTCACCGTGGTCCACACCAGCCCGTGGCCGGCCGCGGCATCCGGCTCGAGCCGCGCCCGGCCGAGCGCGGCCGAGAGCAGGCCGAGGAAACCGAACGGGCTGCGGTCCCACAGCTCGTGCGCGACCGTCCCGGGCTGGATGCCGGTCTGCAGCAGGAGCGCGGCCAGCCGGTGCACCCGCGGGGAGGTGGTCGGGTACTTGAACGAGCCGGTGTCGGTGACCAGCCCGGCGTACAGCCCGAGCGCGATGTCCCGGGAGATCTTCACGCCGATCCGCCCGATCAGGTCGAACGCGACCACCGCGGTGGCGGCCGCGTCCTGGTCCACCAGGTTCACGGTGCCGAACCTGGTGTTGGACGCGTGGTGGTCGAGGACGATCAGCTCGTCGGCCGCGGCGGCGTTCGGCTCCAGCAGGCCGAGCCGGTCCGTGCTGGCCGCGTCGAAGGTGACCATGACCTGCGGCCGCTCGGGATAGGCCTCCGGCGGGCTGAGCAGGTCGGCGCCGGGCAGGAACCGCAGGATGCGCGGGACCTCGAACGGCCGGTCCCCGAACGAGGCGACGATGCGGGCCGGGCGGGCGCGCAGGGCGTGCGCCACCGCGAGCATCGAGCCGAGCGCGTCCCCGTCCGGCCGCACGTGACAGGCCAGGCAGATCTCGGTCGCCCCGTCCAGGGCCTTGAGCGCCCGGGACCACTCCGCCTCCGTGTCCGGGCCGGCCAGCCCGGCTGGCCCGGACGGGCCCGCCCCCCGCCGCCGGGTGCCTGGGTCGGCACCGGAACTCAGACCTGGGGCGGACGGGAGATCGTCGGTCACGACCGTGAGTATCTCGCGCGGCCGTCGCCCGCCGCCGGGTAATCGGCCGAGACCGCGCCCCGGGCCAGGTCAGCCGCGGTCACGCCCGGCCGGCTCGGCGCGCCCGGAGGCCGGGTAGCCCGCCCCCGGGGGCCGGGTAGCCGCCCCTCGGGCCGGATAGCCGCCCCCCGGGGGCCGGATAGCCGCCCCCCGGGCCGGGTAGTCGCCGAGCGGCCCGGGCGCGGCCGGGCGGCCGGCGGTGTCCGCGGCGGGCTCGTCCGGCTCGTCGTCAGGCTCGACGCGGACCCGGTACGGGTCGGGATCGCCCGCGGGCAACGCGCCCTCCCGGGCGGCGGCGACGGCCGCGTCGGCCACCCGGGCCTTGACCACGAGCTCCTCGATGTTCCTGGCCGCGTCCGGCACGGTGTCCGGCTCGAACGTGATCGACGGGGTGTGCTTCAGGCCGGTCTGCCTGCCGACCTCGGACCGGATCAGGCCGGTCGCGCTGGCCAGCGCGGCCGCCGAGTCGGCCCGCTGCGTGTCGGAGCCGTAGACCGTGTAGAACACCGTCGCATCGCGCAGATCGCCGGTCACCCGGGCCTCGGTCACCGTGACGAAGCCGAGCCGCGGGTCCTTGATCCGCCGCTCCAGCATCTCGGCGACGATCTGCGCGATCGCCTCGCCCAGCCTGCGCGCCCGGGCTGTGTCGACCATGACTCGCTCACTCCTCCTCGGTAAACAGCCGCTGCCGGGCCGACAGCAGCTCGATCTCGGGGCGCCCCGCCACGAACCGCTCGCACGCGTCGAGGATTTCCGCCGCGTGGGCGGCCGTCGAGGCCGCCACCGCGACGCCGATCTCCGCGCGCCGGTGCAGGCCCAGGTGCCCGGTCTCGGCGACCGACGCGCCGGGGAACCGCCGGTGCACCTCGGCGATCAGCGGCCGGATCGCGGAGCGCTTCTGCTTCAGCGACCGCACGTCGCCGAGCAGCACGTCCAGGGTCAGGGCA
Source organism: uncultured Actinomycetota bacterium (assembly GCA_963749145.1). Classification (GTDB taxonomy): domain Bacteria; phylum Actinomycetota; class Actinomycetes; order Streptosporangiales; family Streptosporangiaceae; genus JASHPR01. The sequence continues at coordinate 615,335 of CAVVLN010000004.1, forward strand.
CCCACGTACACGGCGGCTCCTTCACAGCGCGCCGCGCCCCGGCGCGGGGACCGCGCCGGGGCCGGCCTTGCTGCGTCAGGTCCTGGGCTTCTCCCGCATCTCGTACGTCTCGATCACGTCCCCGATCTTGATGTCGTTGTAGCCGAGCCCGATGCCGCACTCGAAGCCCTCACGGACCTCGGTCACGTCGTCCTTGAACCGGCGCAGCGAGTCCACCGACAGGTTCTCCGAGACCACCACGCCGTCGCGGATGAGGCGGGCCTTGTTGTGCCGGGTGATCGTGCCGGACCGGACGATGCAGCCGGCCACGTTGCCGACCCGCGGCACCCGGAAGACCTCGCGCACCTCCGCGGTGCCCAGCTGGGCTTCCTCGAAGATGGGCTTGAGCATGCCCTTGAGCGCGGCCTCGACTTCCTCGATCGCCTGGTAGATGACCGAGTAGTAGCGGATGTCCACGCCCTCGCGCTGAGCCAGCTCGCCGGCCCGGCCCGCGGGCCGGACGTTGAAGCCGATGATCACGGCCTCGGAGGCGATGGCCAGGTTGACGTCGTCCTGGGTGATCGCGCCGACGCCGCGGCCGATGACCCGCAGCGCCACTTCCTCGCCCACGTCGAGCTGGATCAGCGCGTCTTCCAGCGCCTCGACCGAGCCGGACACGTCGCCCTTGATGATGAGCAGCAGTTCCTCGCGCTCGCCGGACTTCAGCGCCGACTCCAGGTCCTCGAGGGTGACCCGCGGCCGCCGCTGCGCGAACATCGCGCTGCGCTCCCTGGCCTCACGCCGCTCGGCGATCTGCCGGGCGATCCGGTCGTCGTCGACCACCAGGAAGCTGTCGCCGGCGTCGGGAACCGCGGTGAGACCGAGGACCTGCACCGGCCGGGACGGCGGCGCGTCGGAGACCGGGTCGCCATTCTCGTCCAGCATGGCCCGGACCCGGCCGAACGCCTCGCCGCAGACGATCGAGTCACCGATCCTGAGCGTCCCGCGCTGCACGAGCACGGTCGCGACCGGCCCGCGGCCCTTGTCCAGCTGGGCCTCGATCGCCACGCCCTGCGCCTGCTGGTCGGGGTTGGCGCGCAGGTCCAGCTCGGCATCCGCGGTCAGGACGATCGCCTCGAGCAGGTCGTCGATGCCGGTGCCCTCCCGGGCGGAGACGTCGACGAACAGGCTCTGGCCGCCGAACTCCTCGGCCACCAGGCCGTACTCGGTCAGCTGGGCCCGGACCCGGGCCGGGTCGGCGCCCTCCTTGTCGATCTTGTTCACGGCCACCACGATCGGCACGCCGGCCGCCTGGGCGTGGTTCAGCGCCTCGGTGGTCTGCGGCTTCACGCCATCGTCCGCCGCGACCACGAGCACGACCAGGTCGGTCGTCTCGGCGCCGCGGGCCCGCATGGCGGTGAAGGCCTCATGACCAGGCGTGTCGATGAAGGTGATCTTCCGCTCCTGGCCGTCGACCTTGGTGTTGGCCTGGTACGCGCCGATGTGCTGGGTGATGCCGCCCGCCTCGTGGGCGACCACGTTCGTACGCCTGATCGCGTCCAGCAGCTTGGTCTTGCCGTGGTCGACGTGACCCATCACGGTCACCACCGGCGGGCGCGCCACCAGATCGCCCTCATCGCCCTCGTCCTCGCCGAACTCGATGTCGAAGGCCTCGAGCAGCTCCCGGTCCTCTTCCTCCGGGGAGACCACCTGGACCGTGTAGTTCAGCTCGGCGCCGAGCAGCTGGAGCGTCTCGTCGTTGACCGACTGGGTCGCGGTCACCATCTCGCCCAGGTGGAACAGCACCTGGACCAGCGAGGCCGGGTTCACGCCGATCTTGTCGGCGAAGTCGCTCAGCGACGCCCCGCGCGACAGCCGGATGACCTGCCCGTTCCCGCGCGGGATCTGCACGCCGCCAATCGACGGCGCCTGCATGTTGTCGAACTCCTGGCGCCGCTGCTTCTTCGACTTCCGGCCGCGCGACGGGCGCCCGCCCGGCCGCCCGAACGCGCCTTGGGTTCCGCTGCGGCCACGGCCGCCGCCGCCGGGACGAGCCGTCCCCACGCCGGGCCGCTGGCCGCCGGCACCGCCGCCGCGCGGGCCGCCCGCGCCGGGGCCGCCCGGGCCGCCGCGGCCACCGGGCCGGGTGCCGGTTCCCGGGCCGCCGCGGCCGCTGGGACCGCCCGGGCCCGGCTGGCCGCTGAAGCCGCCGGGACCCCGGCTGCCGACCGGCCGGGGCGGCATGCTGCTCGGGCTCGGCCGCGGGCCGCCCGGGCGCGGGCCGCCCGGCCGCGGGCCGTCACCGGGACCGCCGGGACCGGCCCGCCCGGGGAAGCGCGCGCCACCCGGCCGCGGCGCCCCGGGGGCGCCGGAACGGGCGGACGGCTGGCCGGGCCCCGGGGGCGCGGCAAAGGACGACGGGCCGCCCGCACCCGGCTGGCCCGGGCGGCCGCCGCGTGGCGCCGAGCCCATCCCGGTCGCGGTCGAGCTGAACGGGTTGTTGCCCGGCCGGGGGCCCGGCCGGGGCGGTCCCGGGGTGCCTGCGCCCGGCCGCGGGGACGCGCCGCCGGGCCTGGGCGCGCCGGGGCCCGGGCGCGGCGCGCCTGGCCTCGGGGTGGTGGCCCGCGGACCGGTAGCTGGTGCGCCGGGACTGGCGGCAGGCGGCGGGGTGTCCTGCGCCGCAGCGGCCGCGGCGGCCGCAGCGGGCGCCTCCGGCTGGCCGTGCGGGAACGGTACCGGCGGCCGCGGCCGGTCGGGCTCCGCACCGGGCTGGGCCGCGGCCGCAGGACGCTCGGCAACCGGCGGCGCGGCGGGACGCTCGGCCGGCTCGACCGCCGGCCCTGGCTCAGCCGACCCGGGCGGGGCGACCGGGCCGCGGCCATTCGCGCCGCCCCTTCCGTCGGTGGCCGCCGCGACCTCGGCCCCGGCGGGCGCTGCCGCCGGCTCGGCGGCGGGCGCGGCCGCGGGACGGCCGTCGGGGGACTTGGCGGCCCGCGCCTGCTTGGGCACCTGGGCCGCGAACGCTTCCTTGAGTCTGCGGACCACCGGCGCCTCGATCGTCGAGGACGCCGACCGCACAAACTCGCCCATCTCCTGGAGCTTGGCCATCACGGCCTTGCTCTCTACGCCGAACTCCTTCGCGAGTTCGTAAACCCGGACCTTCGCCACTGCGCTCCCTCTACTCGGTCCGGCTCGCCGGACCCGTCAGCCGGCCGGGGCAGCGCGTGCTCCGTCCGGCGTCAGCCTCTGCTGTTCATCGCCGCATGCTCATCGGTCGCTCATCGCAATCTCAGCCTGCTCTCCCGGGCCGGGTCGCCCCGGCCCTGCCGTTCATGCCGTGCCTGGGCCGGGACCGGGAAACCCGGTTCCGCCCCCGCCAGGTACTCGGCGAGCCTGTCGGTGCCGAGCGGTCCCGGCTGCCGCAGCGCCCGCGCGAACGCCCGGCGGCGCTGCGCTTGCTTGAAGCATCCCTGGCTGGGGTGCAGGTACGCCCCCCGGCCAGGCCTTCGCGCCCGGGCATCAGGAACGATCTCGTCACCTGCTGCCACCAGCCGAAGCAAGTCAGACTTGGCCGCGCGAGCCCCGCATCCCACACACGTCCGTATCGCTGCCGCGGGCCGGACTTGCCGCGGATACCGCGCGACCATCTCTGTCAAGCTTACAGTGCCTGCGCATCTGGGGCACCGGGCCCGGTACCCGCCGAGCCCGGGACATCGCTGACCGCGCTCGCGAGCGCCCCGTCCGCGCCGCCGCCGGACCGCCTCGCGTCCTCCGGCGCGGCGGAGGCGACCGGCTCGTCCGCGTCGGGGCTGTCCGGGCGGATGTCGATCCGCCAGCCGGTCAGCCGGGCCGCGAGCCTGACGTTCTGGCCCTCCTTGCCGATCGCGAGCGACAGCTGGTAGTCGGGGACGATCACCTGCGCCACCCGGGCCTGCGGATCCACCACGATCACCCGCGACACCCGCGCCGGGGACAGCGCGTGAGCCACGAACTCGGCGGGGTCCGGGGAGTAGTCCACGATGTCGATCTTCTCCCCGTGCAGCTCGGTCATCACGTTGCGGACCCGGGCGCCCTGCGGCCCGATGCAGGCGCCCTTCGCGTTCACGCCCGCCTGGCGCGAGGCCACCGCGATCTTGCTGCGGTGTCCCGCCTCGCGGGCGATGGCGGCGATCTCCACCGCCCCCGAGGCGATCTCCGGCACCTCGAGCGCGAACAGCTTCTTGACCAGGTTCGGGTGCGTCCGGGACAGCGTCACCGACGGCCCGCGGTAGCCCTTGCGGACATACAGCACGTAGCACTTGAGCCGCTCGCCGTGGACGTAGCGCTCGCCGGGCACCTGCTCGCTCGGCGGCAGGATGGCCTCCAGCTTGCCCAGGTCGACCAGCACCGCCCGGGGGTCCCTGCCCTGCTGGATCACCCCGGCCACGATGTCACCCTCGCGGCCCGCGTACTCGCCGAAGGTCAGCTCGTCCTCGGCGTCACGCAGCCGCTGCAGGATGACCTGACGGGCGGTGGTCGCGGCGATACGGCCAAAACCCTCGGGCGTGTCGTCGTATTCCCGCGTCACCGTGCCGTCCGGGGCGGTCTCGGCCGCCCAGACGGTGACGTGGCCGCTGCCCCGGTTGATCTCGACCCGGGCCGAGGCCGCGGCCCCGTCGGTCCGGTGGTAGGCGACCAGCAGCGCATCCTCGATGGCCTTGATGGCCAGGTCCATCGAGATGTCCTTCTCGGCTTCCAGGCTGCGCAGGACGCTCAGGTCAATATCCATCGGACCCCTCCTCGTCCGCGCTGTCGTCCCCGTGGTCGCCCAGCGGGGCGAACTCGATCTGTATCCTCCCGGGGCCGAGTTCGGAGTAGCCGAACACGCGGCTATCTCCGCCGGCATCGATCCGCACCCCGTCGGAGTCCGTGCCGGTGATACGTCCCGTTACCACCAACGAGTCAGCCTGACCGTCGGTTGCCGGGCGGGACCGCGACCGGACCGGCACGGTCACCAGGCGACCGGTCGCCCGCCGCCAGTGCTTCGGCTCGGTGAGCGGACGGTCAACGCCTGGTGAGGATACCTCCAGCGTGTAGGAAGCCTCGCCCATCGCGGCCGCGCGGTCGAGCGTAGCCGACAATTCCCGGCTGGCCAGCGCGATGTCGTCCAGGCTCACCCCGCCGTCGCGGTCCACCACCACGCGCAGTAGCCGCCGCCGCCCGGCCGACGTGATCCTGACGTTCTCCAGGTCCATCCCCATGGCGTTCACGGCCGGCTCGAGCAGGCCGACGATCCGCTCGGCGTCCGCGGACGCGCCCGGTGACGGCGAACGCGGCGAACCGTGACGCGAATTACCGTGCATCACGACCTCCTCGCCCGCGACCTGTGCTGTTGTCCGCCCGGCCTCTAGCCTAACCGGGCCCGCCAGTACCGGGGCGGTTGCCCGCGGCCGGCGCCGCGCCGGCCGTGCCGGGTGGCGGGGCGTGGCATGCTAGGAGCCCCGCGCGGGCGAAGCGGCGCGACACCGGCTGGAGGCTCCGTGGCGGCTCATCCGACACGCCGAGTAGTGCTCGCGGCGGCGGCAGCGCTGCCGCTGGCCGCGGCTTCCGGGTGCGACGGCGTCGACGTGCTGGCCGCTCCGCCGCGGCCGGGCCCGGCCGTCGGCCTGCTCCGGTCCGCGATCGCCGCCGAGCAGCTCATGGTCGCCCGCTACGAAGCGGCGCTGGACCGCGCGGGCGCGCCGGCCGCGGTGCTGGAGCCGCTGCTGTCCGAGCACCGGGCTCACCTGGCCCAGCTGCGCTCCCGCCTGGTCGTCCCGGCCGCGAGCCCGGCCGCCTCGGTGTCGCCGTCTCGGCCGCGCCCGGGCGCGCTCGCGGTGCCGGCCTCCCCCGCCGCCGCTCTGGCCTACCTGCGCGCCGCCGAGCAGGCGGCCGCCACGGCCATGCTGGACCGGCTGCTGCCGCCCGCTCCCGCCTCCCTCGCCCAGCTCCTGGCCAGCATCTCAGCGTCGGAGGCCACGCACGTCCCGGTCCTCGACGCCGCGGTGCGAGACGGCACCGGGCAGGCGCCCGGATGAGCGGCCACGCGCCTCCCGCGGCGTCCCCGGCCACCCTGGACGCTCTCCAGTCCGCGCTGGCCGCCGAGCACGCCGCGGTCTACGGCTACGGTGTCGTCGGCGCCAACCTGACCGGGAGCCAGATGGCCGCCGCGACGGCCGACTGGCTGGCCCATCAGGTCGCCCGGGACACGCTCGAGGCGATGATCCGGTCCCGCGGCGGTGAGCCGCTCGCGGCCGCCGTGGCCTACCAGCTGCCGGTTACCGTGCGGACACCGGGTGAGGCCGCCGCGCTCGCGGTCCTGCTCGAGGACCGGATCGCCGCCGCCTACCTCGGCCTGGTCGGCCTCAGCACCGCCGTGCTCCGGCGGTTCGGCGCGCTGCAGGTGCAGGCGGCCGCGCTGCGCGCCGCGGCCTGGCGCGGGAGCACGGTGGCCTTCCCTGGCCTGTCCGCGGCCGCGCTCGCCGCGCCGCGGCGGCGGGCCACCTGATCAGCCGGCGGCAGCCTGATCCCGCGCGGCCAGCACCCGCTTGATCATGGCGGCCGCGCCCTCCAGGTCCTCGCCGGCGGCGATCCGCTCCGCCCACGACCACCAGAACCACCAGCTGCCGTCCTGGCTCCGCCCGGCGTAGACGTCCTCGGCGAGCGCCGAAGCCGCCGGGTTCACCACGTGCAGGCTGGGGACGCGTCCCGGCGGCGCCATCAGGCTGGTCCTCAGCCCGTGGTGAGCCAGCACCTCCGCAAGCCCCTCGAGCCGGCTCAGGTAGACGCCCAGCGCCTGCGCTGGCCCGCGGGCCTGCCGAACCTCCGTGATCATCAAGTCACCTCTAGTAACCGTGATACAGCATAGAGTAATGAGATTGTCTAAGGATGCCTTGCCGGACTAAAACTTGCAACATGCATAGCGAAAATCGCATGTTGGGTGAGACATCGTTCCCGGTCCGGGATTCCGGGCAGTAACTGGACGTAGTGGCGTTTGGCGGCCACACTTGACAGACCCCCGGCACGTCGTGCGTTTCCGGGGAGGTGGCGTATGGCAATGGAACGCGTATGGCAATGGAACACAGCCCCACGGTCCGGCGGCGCCGGCTCGCGCTCGAGCTCAGGAGGCTCCGCGAGGCGGCCAGGCTTACCTGCGAAGAAGTTGCTGATCACCTGGAATGCTCCGCGTCCAAGATCAGCCGCGTGGAGACCGGCCGGGTGTCGGTCTCGCCCCGGGACGTGCGGGACATGCTCGAGCTCTACGGCGTGCCCGTGGCCCAGCGGGAGAGCCTGGTGCAGCTGGCCCGTGACTCGCGCCAGAAGGGCTGGTGGCACGCGTTCAGCGACACCATGCAGCCGCAGTTCGCCACCTACGTCGGCCTGGAGAGCGCGGCCTCGGAGATCCGGATCTACGAGGTCAGCCTGATACCCGAGCTACTGCAGACCGAGGACTACGCCCGGGTCGTGATCAGGTCCGGGATGATGAACTCCCCCAGCGAGGACGTCGAGCGCCAGGTCCAGCTGCGGATGGCCCGCCAGCCCGCCATCACCAGGGAAGACCCGCCGAAGGTCTGGGCCGTCCTGGACGAGGCCGCGCTGCGGCGCCAGGTCGGCGGGGCCGGCCTGATGCGGCTGCAACTGGAGCACCTCCTGGCCCAGGCCGCGCTGCCCAATGTCGCGGTCCAGGTGATCCCGTTCGGCGGCGGGGCCCACCCGGCCATGGGCCGGCCGTTCATCATCCTGGTCTTCCCGGAGCGGGTGGACACCGACGTGGTCTACCTGGAGGACCTGACCAGCGCCCTGTACCTGGAGGACGTGGCCGAGGTGGACCGGTACAACGTGTTCTTCAATCACCTGCGGGCCACCGCGCTGTCCTTCGAGGACTCCTCAGCCCTGATCACCTCGGTCCTCAAGGAGATGTGACCCGCCCGGCCCGGGGCGAGAGCAGGCCGGCCGGCGGCGCTCAGCGCAGGGCGGCGGGGAGCGGCTCGGCGTGCAGGACCGTCAGCCGGGAGACCGCGCGGGTCAGCGCGACGTAGAGGCGGTTGGCCCCGCGGGCCTCGCCGGCCGCGATCCGGGCCGGCTCGACGACGATGACCTGATCGAACTCCAGGCCCTTGGCCAGCGTGACCGGCACCACGATGAGCGCCTGGGTCTCGGTCTCGGTCTCGCCATCCAGGACACCGTGCGGGAGCCCGGCCCGGGTGAGCTCCCGGGACAGCCCGGGAACCTGGTCGTCGGCCGCGATCACGGCGGCCGAGCCCGGCCGGGTCATGGCATCGGCGCACGCGGTGGCCAGCTCACCGGGCAGTGTGGACGCGTTCGCCTCGGTGATGACCAGCGCCCCCTCGTCCTGGCGCAGGGACCGGGCCGGGGTCAGGCCGGGCGCGATCTGGCCGAGCAGCCCGTTGGCGAAGTCGAGGATCTGGCGCGGCACCCGGTAGCCGGTGTCCAGTTCCCGCAGCCCGGCGTCGCCCTTGCCGAGATGGGTCAGCAGAACGGGCCAGCTGGTGGTGGCCCACGGCGTGGTCCCCTGGGCGATGTCACCGAGCACGGTGGCCGATCCGGTGGCGCAGCGCCGGCCGATCGCGCGGCACTCCATCGGCGAGAGGTCCTGCGCCTCGTCCACCACCACGTGGGCCAGGCTCGGCGTCCGCTCGATCAGGTCGCCGGCCTCATCAACCAGCACGGCGTCCGCCGCGGACCAGCGCGCCGACCCTGCCCCCCGGGCCGGCGCTGGCCCAGCTGATCGCCGCCTGCTCGCCGGGCTCGAGCAGGCCGTCGGCCGCGCTGGCCAGCAGGTCAGGGTCGGCGAGCAGCCGGAACACCAGCCGGACCGGGTCGGTTTTCGGCCAGATCGCGCCCACCGCGGCCCGCACCGGGCCTGACCGGCGGACCGCGTCGTGGGTACGGTCGTCGCAAGTCTCGCCCGCCGCCTCCATCCTGGTCAGGATCACGTGCGCGATCCGGTGCGCGAGCATGTCGCGGCCGGTGCCGTACCGCACTCCGCGCCGCCGCAACTCGTCGACGAGGTCCGCGACCTCGTGCGGGGCGACCCGCCAGCGCCGGGACCCGCGGACCAGCATGATCGCCTCGGCGGGCTCGGCCACCTGCTGCCACAGCGCGCGCCTGAGCACCTCGGCCATGCGCGCGTCGCCCTTGACCGTGGCCGCCAGCGCGTCGTCGACGGCACGCACCGGCACCACGGCCAGCAGGTCGGTCACGGACAGCTGGGTCACGTCCAGCTCGCCGAGCGCCGGGAGCACGTTGCGGATGTAGCTGAGGAAGGCCCGGTTCGGCCCGATGACCAGTACGCCGCCGCGGTTCATCCGGCCTTTGTGCGCATATAGCAGGTAGGCGACGCGGTGCAGGCCGACTGCGGTCTTGCCGGTGCCCGGGGCGCCCTGCACGCAGACCGTCTGGTCCGCGCCGACGCGCACGATGTCGTCCTGGTCCGGCTGGATCGTGGCCACGATGTCGCGCATCGGGCCGGATCTCGGCCGCTCGATCTCCTCGATGAGGATGCGGCTGGTCGGTGCCGCCCGAGCGCCGGGCGGCGGCGCCAGCGCGAAGTCCTCGTCCTCATAGGCGGTCAGCTCACCGCCGGAGAACCCGAACCGGCGCCGCCGCTCCAGCCCCATCGGATCGGCCGGGCTGGCCTGGTAGAACGCCCGCGACACCGGCGCCCGCCAGTCGATCACGACCGGCCGGCCGTCCGGATCGTGCACGTGGCGCCGGCCGACGTGGAACCGCTCCCCGGCCACCGCGCCGGCCGGGAAGGCCCCGGCGGCCGGCTCATCCGGGACGCCGGCGGACGCGCCGTAGTCGAGCCGGCCGAAGAACAGCGGGGTGTCCGGCAGGTCGACCAGCGCCTCGGCGCGCCGGTACAGGTCGGCCTTGAGGTACTCCTCGGAGACCGGGTCGCCGCCCATCGCACGCAGCGAGAGCACGTTCTCGCGCATGAGCCTCAGGTACTCGCGCGAGCGGCGCAGGTGCTCGCGCTCGGTCAGCAGCACGGGATCATCCCGGCCGCCGGCCGGGGGCGGTTCGCCGGCTGCGCTGGCCGGTTCGGGCTGCCTGGCCGTTCGAGCCGCTGGCCGAGGGCATGACTCGTCTCCTCCGTCCGGTCGGGGGTGGTGGCGGGGGCGGCCGCGCCGGTGTCGCCGGCGTCAGGCGCGGATCGGTAACGGGGGAATGTCGTCGGGAACGGTGGCACAAGGGCCAAGGAGCCTAGCAAACGAGGCCCGGCCCGTCATCTCATTATCCGGGCCCGGGCGAGGGACGGGCCCTGGGCGAGGGACGAGCCCCGGGCGAGGGACGGGCCCCGGGCGAGGGGCGGGCCCAGGCGAGGGGCGGGCCCTGGTGAGGAGCGCGCTTACCAGGCCCAGTGGAAGCCGGCCACGGTCTTCTCGATGAACCTCAGGTAGCGGTGCACGGAGTGCTGGGTGTCCAGCGTCACCGGCTCCTGCGCGATGATGTCCCCTTCCAGCCCGTCCCAGGTGGCCCACCACACGCCGGCCGGCAGCTTGCCGGGGTGGAACTCGACGCGCATGTCGAAGTTCTCCAGCCGCCCCATGACCGCGCGCCGGTACTGGCGCTCGCGCGGGTCCTTCGGGTCGCCGGGGTACTGGAACGTCGTCCAGTACTCCAGCGTCGTGGTCTCTCCCGCGTCCAGGGCCCGGGCCAGCGTGATGTAGGTGACGAACAGCTCGTCGCTGACCTCGAACAGCTCACCGGACAGATCCGTGCAGCCCTGCCCGACCTCCAGCGTCAGCGCCTTGGTGTCGTACAGGAACGGGATGCGGTCCAGCCCGTCCGCGATGGCCTCGATGACCTGCAGTGTCCGGGTGCGGGCGGGCAACCCGTCGGAGCCCACGCTGACGTGATCGTGCAGGGACAGCGTCTGGTGACGGCGCGGGCCGAGGTGCGCGTGCAGGTCCTGCTCGGTCCGCGTCGTCACCGCCCGCGGGCCGGACAGCACGCTGATCGTGCCCGAGCCCTCCCACAGCCGCCAGAGCCGGTCGGCCTCGGCGTCGGTGAACCCGAACGCGTCGATGAACAGCGCCAGCGTGGACCGGCTGAGCAGGCGGCCGGACAACGCCCGGGACACCGTGTCCTTGAGCTGGTGCGGCAGCACGTCAGCGTCCCCGAGCACGCGCGGGTAGCTCCAGAGCCTGGCGGGCCAGCACCTCCGCGACGGCCAGCTGGGTGATGTCACCCGACCGGGCCCGGACCACGTGCTGCTCCCACAGCCGCCGGTACGGGCCGGGCCGCTGGAGCAGCTCACGCAGGTATCCGGATGCGGCGCGGCGGCCGGCCGCCGCCGGGGGGGATTCGCTCACGAGTCTCGGTCCTCGCCGGTGCGAACTAACTGCGACATCTAGCAGCTACCTTACGGGCATGCCCCGGATATAGGTGGCTAGCCGGTAATAGGGGGGCGGGCCCGTCGCGTCAGCGGCGGGCCCGACAACTTTCCCGGGGCCGGTCCGCCCGCCGGGTAAGCCAGACCGGCGTGCCGCCGTCTCGGGGCCGGTCAGAACAGCACCGACATGAACGTGCCGGCCTCGGCCAACCCCACGCGGCGGTACGCGGCGCGGGCCGGGGCGTTGAAGTCGTTGACATACAGGGACACCACCGGCGCGACCGAGCGCAGGGCCTCGGCGACGACGGCGGCCATCCCGCGGGCGGCGTGCCCGCGGCCGCGCAGGTCCGGCGGGACCCACACGCCCTGGACCTGGCAGGCCAGCGGGGTCACCGCGCCGATCTCGGCCTTGAAGACCACCTTGCCGTTGTCGATCCTGGCGTACGAGCGGCGGGCCCGGATCAGCTCGGCCACCCGGGCCCGGTAGGCCGCTCCCCCGTCCGGCCCGACCGGTGACACCCCCACCTCCTCGGTGAACATCGCGATCGAGGCGGGCAGCAGCGTGTCCAGCTCGTCCGGCCGGACCAGCCGCACGTGCGGATCGGGCGGGATCAGCGGGTCGGTGGAGATGGCCATGACCGGCTGCGCCGCCCGGACCTCGCGGGGCCGGCCCCAGTACGGCGCGAGCAGTGCCCACAGCTCGGTGACCGCGTCCGCGGGGCCGACGATCGACGAGCACCGGCGGCCCTGCAGCCGGGCCCGCTCGGCGAACGCCGCCACGGCACCCGGGGTCGCGGCCACCGGCACCAGGTTGGCGCCGGAGTAGCACAGCGACGTCACCCGCCCGGACTCCAGGTAGCCCCACAGCTGGGCGCCGAGCCGGCCCGGGTCAACCCCGCCCGCGTGCACCCGTGAGCTGACGAAGACATTGGTCACCGCATCGCGGTCACAGATCTCGAGGACCTCGTCCAGATCGCGATCGTTCAGCAGGCGCAGCGACGACGATCGCCATGCCCTGGTGCGCAGCACTCTCCCAGCGTATCGGCATCACCCCGGCCGCCGCTGGACGGCGTCCCGCACCGGCCCGTTCCCAGCCGGACGGCGCCGGGCGCTCCTCAGCTGGACGGCGTCGGGCCGGGCAGGGCCGGGCAGGTCGCGTTCACCGGTCCCGGGCCCGGCGGCAGCGCGCCGGTGGCCAGGTACCGGTTCAGGTAGCCGTCCACGCACAGGTTCGGCGGGTCCGAGAGCGACTGGCCGTGGTTGCCGCCGCCCACGACCACCACCATCCGCGCGCTGGGCAGCATCCGGTGCGCCGCCTGGGCTCCGGCGTACGGGGTCGCGGCGTCCAGGGTGCCCTGCAGCATCAGGATCCCCGGCAGCCCGGCCCCGTTGATCCGCAGCGGCGCCGACGGGCCCGTCACCGGCCAGAACGCGCAGGCCGCGTTGAACCACGCGTTGTCCCAGGCTTCGAACGGCGCGGTCTTGTAGATCTTCGCGGTCGCCGAGTTCCAGGTGCCCCAGTTGCGCGGCCAGTTCACGTCGGCGCACTCCACGGCGTTGTAGACGGCGAACTCGTTCTCGTTCTGGGTGCCCTCCTGCTCGTACTGGGTGACCAGCTGGCTGGTGGAGTGATCGTTCAGGTAGGCGGACAGGGCCGCGGCCAGGCCCGGCCAGTAGCTGTTGTCGTAGCCGCCGATCAGCATCGTGTCGTCGAACTCGTCCGGCCCGATGAGCGGCTGCCCGGACGGCCCGGGGATGGGGTGCGCCGCCAGGTCCGCGCGCGCGGCGTACCAGCTCTGGCTCACCTGCGCCGCGGTGGAGCCGAGGTGATAGACGCTGTCGTAGCTGGCCATCCAGGCGAAGAACGCCTTGATCCGGCCCTCGAACGCGTAGTCCTGGTCGATGTTGTCGGTCCACCAGGCGCCCTGCGGGTCCACGGTGCTGTCCAGCACCATGCGGCGCACCCGGTGCGGGAACAGCGTCGCGTAGACCTGCCCGATGTAGGTGCCGTAGGAGTAGGCGAAGTAGCTGATCTGCTGCTGGCCGAGGGCGCGCCGGATCGAGTCCATGTCCCGGGCGATGTTCTCGGTGGTCATGTAGGGCAGCAGCCAGCCGTACTTCTTCTCGCAGTCCGCCGCGTACTCCTTGGCCCGGTCGATGTTCTGCTGCTCCTCCGCCGCCGAGGACGGAATGTAGTCCGGCCGGGCCCGGGCGAAGAACGACGGGTCGCAGTGCAGCGAGGGCACCGATGACCCGACCCCCCGGGTGTCAAAGCCGATGATCGTGTACTCGGCGGCGACGCTCGGCTGCAGGCCCTGGGCCACGAACGCGGCCAGGCTGAGGCCAGAGCCGCCGGGCCCGCCGGGGTTGACCAGCAGTACCCCCTGGCGCTGGCTGGCCGGCGCGGTGGCCGGCACCTCCGACAGCGCCAGCGTGATCTTCCGCCCGTCCGGGCGGCTGTAGTCGAGCGGGACCTGCAGGCTCGCGCATTGCAGCGGGGCACCCTGGGCGGTGCACGGATGCCAGCTGAGCGCGGACGCCGCCGGCGACGGGGTGTCCGCCGGTGACGTGGTCGCTCCCGAGGCCTGGCGCGATCCGGTGCATCCGGCCAGGGATCCCGCGACGGCCGCCGCGGCAGCCGCCAGCGCGAGAGGCCGGCCGTGTCTCATGAGGCCACCCGGCCTGATGGGGCGGGCTGGCCGGACCGGGTGATCAGGCCTCCGCGGGCTCGATGGCGGCGGCGAGCTTCATCGCCTCTTCGATCAGGGTCTCCACGATCTGCGACTCGGGCACGGTCTTGATCACCTCGCCGCGGACGAAGATCTGGCCCTTGCCGTTACCCGACGCCACGCCCAGGTCGGCCTCGCGGGCCTCGCCGGGGCCGTTCACCACGCAGCCCATCACCGCCACGCGCAGCGGGACGTCCATGCCGTCCAGGGCCGCGGTCACCTCGTCGGCCAGCTTGTACACGTCCACCTGGGCCCGGCCGCAGGACGGGCAGGACACGATCTCCAGCCCGCGCTCGCGCATGCCGAGCGACTCCAGGATCGCGATGCCGACCTTGACCTCCTCGACCGGCGGCGCCGACAGCGACACCCGGATCGTGTCGCCGATGCCCTCGGCCAGCAGCGCGCCGAACGCCACCGCCGACTTCACCGTGCCCTGGAAGGCCGGCCCCGCCTCGGTGACGCCGAGGTGCAGCGGGTAGTCGCACTGGCCGGCCAGCAGCCGGTAGGCGTTGATCATCACCACCGGGTCGTGATGCTTCACCGAGATCTTGATGTCGGTGAAGCCGTGCTCCTCGAACAGCGAGCATTCCCACAGCGCCGACTCGACCAGGGCCTCGGGCGTGGCCTTGCCGTACTTGGCCAGCAGCCGCTTGTCCAGCGAGCCGGCGTTGACGCCGATCCTGATCGGGGTGCCCGCGGCCGCCGCGGCCCGGGCGATCTCGCCGACCTTGTCGTCGAAAGCCTTGATGTTGCCCGGATTCACCCGGACCGCGGCACAGCCGGCGTCGATGGCGGCGAACACGTACTTGGGCTGGAAGTGGATGTCGGCGATCACCGGGATCTGCGACTTGCGGGCGATCTCCGGCAGCGCGTCGGCGTCGTCCTGGGACGGGACCGCCACCCGGACGATCTGGCAGCCGGCCGCGGTGAGCTCGGCGATCTGCTGCAGGGTCCGGTTCACGTCCGCGGTCACCGTCGTGGTCATCGACTGGACGGAGACCGGCGCTCCGCCGCCTACGGGCACCCGGCCCACCATGAGCTGGCGGGAGGCGCGGCGCGCCGCGAGCGGCTCGGGCGGCACGGAAGGCAAGCCAAGATCAACAGTCATAACGAATAGTCGCCTTACTGGACAAGGTGAACAGGGTTGAAGATGTCCGCGGCCATGAGGAGCACGCCGAGCCCGATCAGCAGGCCGAACACCATCACGCTGACCGGGATCAGCTTCTGCAGGTCGACCAGGCCGGGATCGGGCCTGCCCCGGAGCCGGGCCAGCCAGGCCCGGATCCGCTCGTAGAAGATGACGGCGAGGTGCCCGCCGTCCAGCGGCAGCAGCGGCAGCAGGTTGAACGCGCCGATGAAGATGTTGATCGAGATGACGATCAGCAGCAGGTCAGAGACCGAGTACTCCCAGCCGCCGCCCGACGCCACCGCCTGGCCCGCGATGTCCGCGGCGCCGACCATGCTGCTGACGTTCCCCGCCGGCGTCTTCGCCCGGTCCTTGGCGAACAGGTCGGGCAGCGCCGCGGGCAGCTTCGCGACAGCCGCCACCGAGCCGGTCAGGACCTGGCCGAAGGCCGACCCGGCGAACGACACCGCGCCGAGCGGGCCGCTGCGCTGGAACACCACGGCGTCGCCGATGCCCAGGTAGGAGCCCTGCCGACCGGGCACGGTAGCGGGCGTCGCGTACAGGGTCAGCTGACGGCCGTCGCGCAGCACGGTGACCGCCACCGGCCGGCCTGCGGGCTGGGCCCGGATGGCCGTGCCGAGCCCGGTCCAGTTGTGCACCGGTTTCCCCGCGATCGCGATGATCTTGTCGCCGGGCTTGATCCCGGCCTTCACGGCCGGGGCCCGGCCGAGGCTGTTCGCGCACGATCCCTGGTCGAACGCCTTGAGGCTGGCCGGGACGCAGGTGCTCAGCGAGCCGATCGACGTGGTGTTGTCGTTCGCCTGCCCGATCCCGATCGCGAGGAACAGCAACAGCACGAACGCCAGCGCGAAATGCATGAACGAGCCCGCTACCATCACGATGGCCCGCTGCCAGGCCGGCTTGTTGCGCATCGAGCGGGGCTCGTCGGCCGGGTCGACCTCGTCCAGCGTGGTCATCCCGGTGATCCGCACGAACGCGCCGAACGGCAGTGCCTTGATGCCGTACTCGGTCTCGCCGCGCGTGGTCGACCACAGGGTCTGGCCGAATCCGATGAAGAACTGGGTGGCCTTCATGCCGAACTTCTTGGCGGTCAGGAAGTGCCCGAGTTCGTGCAGGATCACGGAGATGAGGATGGCCACGATGAAGATGACCACTCCGAGCAGGAAACTCATCCTGCCGTCTCTCCCCTCCCGCGAAGCGGTGCCTGCCTAGCCGCGGTCATCGGTGCCGGTCAGCTCGCGCGCCCGGCGGCGCGCCCAGCCGTCGGCGGCCAGTATGTCCTCCAGCGTAACGACGGCCTGGCCGGCACCGTCATGCTCTGAGATTACCCGCGCCACGGTATCGGTGATCCCCGGGAAGCGGAGCCGTCCGGCCAGGAACGCGTCAACGCACGCCTCGTTGGCGGCGTTGAAGACCGCCGGGGCCGTTCCGCCCGAGACTCCCGCCTCGCGGGCGAGGGTGACCGCGGGAAAGGCGGTCTCGTCGAGCGGCTCGAATGTCCAGGTTTGCGCCGTGCTCCAGTCCACCGGGCTGGCCGCGCCGGGAACCCGGTCCGGCCAGGCCAGGGCCAGCGCGATCGGGATCCGCATGTCCGGGGGGCTGGCCTGGGCGATCGTCGAGCCGTCGGCGAACTCGACCATCGAGTGCACCACCGACTGCCGGTGCACGACCACCTCGATCGCGTCGAAGCCGATGCCGAACAGCAGGTGCGCCTCGATCAGCTCCAGTCCCTTGTTCACCAGCGTGGCGGAGTTCACCGTGATCACGGGGCCCATGTTCCAGGTCGGGTGGGCCAGGGCCTGCTCCGGCGTGACATCCTGCAGTTCGGCCCGGCTGCGGTGCAGGAACGGCCCGCCGCTCGCGGTGACCACCAGCCGCCGCACCTCCTCGGCGCGGCCGCCGCGCAGGCACTGGGCCAGGGCCGAGTGCTCGGAGTCCACCGGGACGATCTGGCCCGGGGCGGCCCGGCCCGCGACCAGCGGCCCGCCCATGATCAGCGACTCCTTGTTGGCCAGGGCGAGCACGCGGCCGGCGTCGATGGCGGCCAGCGTCGCGGCCAGCCCGACCGCGCCGGTGACCCCGTTCAGCACGACGTCGCACGGCCACGCCGCGACCTCGGCGATCGCGTCGGGGCCGGCCAGGATCTTGGCCGGCTGGGCCGCCGGCTCGGCCCGCGCGGCCTCGGCGTGCAGGGCCCGGCGCAGCTCGCCGGCCGTGGCCTCGTTGGCCACGGCCACGACCTCGGCCCCGAACTCGACCGCCTGCCGGGCGAGCAGGGCCACGTTGCCGCCGCCTGCCGCCAGCCCGGCGACCCGGAACCGGCCCGGGTTGCGGCGGATGATGTCGGCCGCCTGGGTGCCGATCGATCCGGTCGAGCCGAGCACCACGATGTCCCGGCGGCGGCCGTCGGTGAACTCCATGTCGGCATTGTCTCCCACCGGCGCCGCCGCCAACCCGCCACCCGGCCTGTGCCCCCCGTTGCGCGCCGGGCGCGAGAGCGGGGCGCGTAGCGTGTGACTGTGACTCGCCCGAGCGTTCCCCCGGCTCTCCCCGCCGCCCCGGCGCCTGCGCGGCCATGACCGCCACCGCCATCCCCGGGCCCGGCTCGCCGCCGCGGGCCGACCCGGGGCCAGGAAGCTGGCGGGACCGGCCCGCGGCCCAGCAGCCGGACTGGCCCGATCCCGCGCGGGTGGCTGCGGTGACCGGGGAACTGGCCGGGCTGCCCCCGCTGGTATTCGCCGGGGAATGCGACGTGCTGACCGAGCGCCTGGCCGCGGTGGCCCGCGGCGAGGCGTTCGTGCTCCAGGGCGGCGACTGCGCCGAGACCTTCGCCGGCGCCACGGCCGACGCCGTCCGGGCCAAGCTGCAGACGCTGCTGCAGATGGCCGTGGTACTCACCTACGGCGCCAGCGTGCCAGTCGTCAAGATCGGGCGGATGGCGGGCCAGTTCGCCAAGCCGCGCTCGCGGCCGGCCGAGATCCGCGACGGCACCGAGCTTCCCGCCTACCGCGGCGACGCGGTCAACGGGACCGAGTTCACCGCGCAGGCCCGCACCCCGGACCCGGCGCGGCTGCTGCGCGCCTATCACTGCTCGGCGGTGACGCTGAACCTGTGCCGGGCCTTCGCCACCGGCGGGTACGCGGACCTGCACCAGGTCCACGCGTGGAACCAGGACTTCGTCAGCGAGAGCCCGGCCGGGCAGCGGTACGAGCGGCTGGCGGGGGAGATCGACCGGGCGCTGGCATTCATGCGGGCCTGCGGTGCCGACCCGGAGGAACTGCACGCCGTGGAGTTCTACTCCAGCCATGAGGCCCTGCTGCTCGACTACGAGCACGCGCTGACCAGGCCGGACTCCCGGACCGGCCTGCCCTATGACACCTCGGCGCACTTCGTGTGGGTCGGCGAGCGGACCCGCGACCTGGACGGCGCGCATGTCGAGTTCGCGCGCGGGATCGGTAATCCGGTCGGGGTCAAGGTGGGCCCCGACGCCACACCCGCCGACGTCCTCGCGCTCATCGGCCGGCTGAACCCCGGCCGCGAGCCCGGGCGGCTCACCCTGATCACCCGGATGGGCGCCGGCCGGGTCCGGGCGGCGCTGCCGCCGCTGATCCGGGCGGTCGCCGCGGAAGGCATCGAGGTGCCCTGGGTCTGCGACCCGATGCACGGCAACACCTTCGAGGCGCCGAGCGGCCATAAGACCCGCCGGTTCGATGACGTGCTGGACGAGGTGCAGGGCTTCTTCGAGGTGCACCGGAGCCTCGGGACTCACCCCGGCGGCATCCATATCGAGTTCACCGGCGATAACGTCACCGAGTGCGTGGGCGGCAGTCACGAGATCGTCGCCGACGACCTGTTCCAGCGTTACGAGACCGCGTGCGACCCGCGGCTCAACCGGGGCCAGGCCCTCGACCTGGCGTTCATGGTGGCCGAGAGCTACCGGACCGGCCCGGGCCGGCGCTAGTTGATGTCGAACTCGTTGCCCTCGGGGTCTTTCATCGCGACCGCGTAGTGGTCGCCGAGGCCGTCCGCCGCCAGGACCCGGACGATCGTGGCGCCGCGCGCCGCCAGCCGCTGCGCCTCGGCGTCGACTCGCTGCCGCCGGGTCTCGAGTGGCACCGAGGGCCCGCCGCTGGCGTGGATATCCAGGTGCAGCCGGTTCTTGATGGTCTTGCGCTCGGGCACGACCTGGAACCAGATGGTCGGGCCCCGGCCCTCCGGGTCCATGATGCGATCCTCGCCGAGGCCGAGGTCCTCCTCGGGCAGCCCGGCCGCGCGCCAGTAGTCGTCCCAGGTGGCGAAGCCGGGCGGGGCCGGCTCGGGCTGGTAGCCCAGGGCGGCGGCCCAGAACCGGGCCAGGGGCTCAGGCTCGGCGCAGTCGATCACCAGCTGGAACCGGGCCGCCATAAGGCCTCCTCCGCGTCACGGGTGCGCCCGGCCCGCCGGGCCGCCATCGGACCTTCTCCCGTCACGGGGCGCGCCCCGGCCCGCGGACGGCCGTCCCGGGCGCAGGAGTGTCAGCCCCAGGTCGTAGCGTAACGACTCCGATCGGCGATGAAGGGGAGTGGCCATGAGCGCACCGGGAACCGAGGCGGGCGAACGCGGCGACCTGCTACAGGCGCTGGGCACGAGCCGGCGCTTCCTGCGGTACACCGTGCGCGACCTGACCGACGAGCAGGCCGCGCAGCGCACGACCGCGAGCGAGCTCTGCCTGGGCGGGCTGATCAAGCACGTGACCCTCACCGAGAGGCAATGGGCCGACTTCATCCTCGGAGGACCCTCGGCCATGGGCGGCACGGACGAGGCGAGCACGGCCCGGTGGGCGGGCGGCTTCCGCATGGAGGACGGGGACACGCTGGCCGGGCTGCTGGAGGCCTACGAGGAGGTGGCGCGCCGGACCGATGAGCTCGTGGCCACGCTGCCCGACCTGGACGCCAGCCACCCGCTGCCGCCGGCCCCGTGGTTCCCGCCGGGCGCGCGCTGGTCGGCGCGGCAGGCGCTGCTGCACGTGATCGCCGAGACCGCGCAGCACGCGGGCCACGCCGACATCATCCGCGAGTCCCTGGACGGCGCCAAGACCATGGGCTGACCGCGCGGCCCGCCTGGTAGAGCCCCGGCCCTGCCTGGTAGAGCCCCGGCCCGGTGACGGATGAGGAGCCCGGTGCCGGTGCAGGCCACCCGGCGTCGTCATACTCGACCGGGCCGCCGCCGTCAGGGCTGACCAGGCGGCAGCTCCCAGTCCGGGCGCAGCGGCATGCCGGACGCACCGTTCTCGCCGAGCTTCACGCCGAGGACCTGGTGCAGCTGGATGTGGTTGCGCTCGAAGCCGAGCCGGGACCCGGCCATGTACAGCCGCCAGACCCGGGCCGTGCCCTGGCCGACCTCGGCGACCGCCTCGTCCCAGTGCTCGTCCAGGTTCGCGCACCAGCCGGCCAGCGTCTTCGCGTAATGCTCGCGCAGGTTCTCCTCGTGCCGGACCTCGAAGCCGGAGTCGTGCATCAGCGAGATGAGGTAGCCGGGCGCCTCGAGCTCGCCGTCCGGGAACACGTACCGGTAGATGAACCCGTCCGGCCGCCGCGCGGGCTCGGTGTCGTCGGTGCGGGTGATGCAGTGGTTCAGCAGCCGCCCCTCCGGCTTCAGCTTGCCGTACAGGAACCTGAAGTAGCCGGGGAGCTGGACCTTGCCGATGTGCTCGGTCAGCCCGATCGAGCTGACCGCGTCGAAGCCGGTCTCCGGCACATCCCGGTAGTCGAGGTGGCGGACCTCGGCCAGGTCCGACAGGCCCCGTTCCTTGATCGCCTGCTGGGCCCACAGCGCCTGCTGCTCGGACAGGGTGACGCCGAGGGCCTTGACTCCGTACTCGCGGGCCGCGTGCATGACCATGCCCCCCCAGCCGCAGCCCACGTCGAGCAGCCGCATCCCGGGGCGGAGCCCGATCTTGCGGGCGACCAGGTCGTGCTTGTAGGCCTGCGCCTCCTCCAGCGTGGCGTCCTCGCTCGGGTAGCACGCACAGGTATAGGCCATGGACGGTCCGAGCACCCACTCGTAGAACGTGTTAGACACGTCATAGTGGTGCGAGATCGCGGTGGCGTCCCGGCCCTTGGAGTGCCGCCGGCCGGTCAGCGACCGGCGGCGGACGCGGACCTCCTGCGGGGGCGGCGCGACCCGCGGCACCAGCACCCGCGGCCCGCCCAGCTCGCGCAGCAGCGCCAGCCGCTCGCCGGCGCTCAGGTCGGTCCGCTGCACGCTGGCCATCCGGGCCAGCGCGGTGTGCATGTCGCCGTCCACGTCGATGTGGCCGGACACGTAGGCCCGGGCGAGCCCGAGCGCGCCGGGCGCCTGGGCCAGGTACGAGACGGCGACCGGCGACCGGACCGTGATCCGCACCGGTGAGCCCTCGGCCCCGGCCCGGCTTCCGTCATAGGCCCGGAATTCCACCGGAGCACCCGGGCCCGCGATTCGCTCGAACACGTCGGCAAGCGCCATAACCTGCTGTCTCCGCTCTGTCCGCTCGCTGTGCTGTCGTCGGTTACCGGGCGCGCACGGTCTTGTCGTACAGGCTGGCCAGCCGACCGCCCCCGTCGTACTCGTGCTTGAGCTTCGCGTACTGCTCGCCGTTGTAGCGGGCGTCGAACTCCTCCTTCGAGTAGAACGCAGAGGAGTACAGCCCCTTGTGCCCGCCGAGCGCGGCCACCTCGTCCTCGACCTGCCGGTTGTAGTGGCCGTCGGCACCGCCCGGCGGCAGCTCGACCGTGCCCCAGAAGCCGAAGTTCACGTAGACCTGGCCGGGCCGCATCGGGTACAGCGGCCAGCCCCGCTGATCCCCGCGTTCCCCCGGGCCGGTAGCGGCGGGGGTTCCGGGGGGTCGTCCCCCCGGGCCGGTACCGCGGGGGGTTCCGGGTGGTCGTCCCCCCGGGCCGGTACCGCGCAGTCGCAGCGGGCACATCCAGACGGGGCTCATGCCCACCCGGTCGGCGAAGAACCGCAGGAACTGCGCGCCGCGCTCGACCGGGATCTCCACGTCCTGGGTGACGAACTCGCGCTCCGGGCGGCCGCGGCGGGTGTTCAGCGCGGCGGTCACGTGATACCGGCGGTCCAGCGCCACGATCTTGCGGTAGGTGTCCGAGCGGCGGTACCGCCTCGGCCAGACGCGGCGGATTACCGGGTTCTGCACGCCGAACGCCCGCGAGCACCAGAACCAGTCGGTGTCCCACCGCCACAGGTAGTCGCGGATCGTGAGGAAGTCCTCCTTCGGGCCGCGGATCGACTGGTAGTAGATCCGCTCCCGGGTGTAGTCGCTGAGCCACGGCCCCACGTCGCTGTACGCGCCGACGGTCAGGTACAGCTCGTCGAGGCTGAACGCCGTGCCGTCGATGAAGTCGGCCCGGTGCCCACCGAGGCTGCCGTCCCGGGCCACCTGCGCGATCGCCTCCATGCAGGCCTCGGGGGTGTCGAAGCGGAAGTGCCGCAGGTGCACGAACGGCGCGGCCGGCTCGAGCTCGATGGTCAGCGAGAGCGCGTAGCCGAGCGTGCCGTAGGAGTTGGGGAAGCCGCGGTAGAGCGCGGCGTGCTCGTTGTCGTCGGTGGCGGTCACCACCCGGCCGTCGCCGGTCAGGATCTCCAGCTCGGTCACGGACTCGTGCGGCAGGCCGTTGCGCAGCGAGGTGGACTCGATGCCCAGGCCGGAGACCGCGCCGCCGAGCGTGATCGTCTTCAGCTGCGGCACGACCAGAGGGATCAGGCCGTGCCGGAGTGTGGCGTCGGCCAGGTGCTCGTAGGTCGTCATGCCGCCGACCAGCGCCGTGCGGGCGGCGGGGTCGACGCGGAGCACGTGATCGAACGCGGACACGTCCAGCCCGGCGGCGGAACTGGCGTCCCGGAACCGGAACAGGTTCGAGGTGCGCTTGGCCAGCCGGACCGGCTGGCCCGGCGGGATCGCCGCGTAGGCACGCTCCAGGTCGGCCACGGCCGCCCGGTGGCTCGCGGGCACTTGCTCGGTCACCCAGCCTCCTGTCAGGTGGCCCGGACCTGACCGGGCCTCACGGCGAGAATGCCCGGAGGACGGCGAATGGGCAAGTTGGGGGCGGTCAGGACGCCCAGAACGGCCGCAGCTCGAACATTCCGATCCGGGCTTCACCGGCCGGGCGCAGGCGGCCGCCGGAGCGGGTGAGCGCCAGAGCGGGTGAGCGCCGGAGCGGGTGAGTGTCGGAGCGATATGCGGCGAAACGCCCAGCAAGCGCGGGCACCGCCCGGCCACCTAGAGTGAGCGGCATGCGGATCGCGCTGATCAACTCCGGTCTCGGGCTGCTCGCCGCCGCCGCCGAGCTGCACCGGCTGCGCCCGGACGCCGACCTGGTGCTGGCCATGGACCCGGACGGGATGCCGTGGGGGCCTCGCACGCCCGGCGACATCGCCGCCCGGTCGCTGGCGGCCGCGCGGGCCGCGGCGGCCTTCCGGCCGGACGTGATCGTGTTCGCGTGCAACACCGGCACCGTGCACGCCATCGGCGCGTTGCGGGCCGAGTTCGAGCCGGCCATCCCGGTCGTGGGCACCGTGCCCGCGATCAAGCCCGCGGCGGCCTGCGGCGGGGCGGTGGCGATCTGGGCGACCGTGGCGACCACGGCCAGTGACTACCAGCGCCGCCTGATCGCCGATTTCGCCGGGCCGGCGCGGGTCACCGCGGTCGCCTGCCCGGGCCTGGCCGACGCGATCGACGCCGGGGACGAGGCCGGGACCCAGGCCGCGGTGGCGGACGCGGCGGCGTGCACGCCCGCCGGCTGCGCCGCGATAGTGCTGGGCTGCACCGAATACGAGCTGGCCGCCGGGGTGATCGCCGCGGCGCGGCCCGGCGCGACCCTGTTCCGCTCAGCCCCCGCCGTGGCCGCGCAGGCGCTGCGCCGGGCCGCGGCCGCGGGCGGGGCCGGTGGCCGCGATGCGCCCGCGACCGTGCAGGCGCTGCGCCGGACCGGGACCGTGCGGGTACTGCTCAGTGGCCGGGAAGCGGACCTGCCTCCCGCCGCGCTGCGCTACGCCGAGGGCCGCCTGCTGGCCGGCCTCGTGGTGGCCGCCCGCGCCGACGACGACCGGGCGGACGCCGGGCGGCCGCGGGCGGGAGGCCCGCGCCGAGCGCCTGCCCGAGCAGGCGCGCCCTCGCCCGACTGCCAGGCCGTGAACGCCAGCAGCGAAGCCGGCGCGGGCACGTACGGCCCGACCGCGTAGCGGACCAGGTCGGTCCACTGCCCCCGGTGCGCGGCCCGGAAGCCGGGCTCCATCCGGGCCCAGGCGTCGTCACGGACTCGCAGGTCGGCCACCGTCACCGTGAGCCAGGCCACTCCCGGAGTCCTGTTGCCGGGCGTCGGCATTCCGCGACTTGTACTGGTGCACCGAGCCAGCCACGTACCCCAGGAGTTCGGGCTCCAAGCGGTTGAATCCCTTGTGGTCATACCACCTCACCACACCAGCGCCCACGACCAGCCAGAAAACCAGCCCCAGCGCGGCGGCCGTGACCGCTCGCGCCAGCCCGGCGTCGGCCTGGGCGTCGAGGTAGAGGATCGCCCGGGTTCCGGCGAGGATCTGGCGCAGCGGTTCGACCTGGGCCAGCGGCTGGAGGACGCCGGGCAGCGCCTGCAGGGGCACGGTGCCGCCCGAGCTCGCCAACCCCACGTAGACGAAAACCAGCATGGCCAGGAGCTGGCCGATGGAGGCGCCCAGGACCGCGAACAAGACGATGGTCCCCTCGGCCACGCTCGCCGACGCCAGCCAGGCCAGCAGCCACAGCAGCCCGGCGCGGGGGGCGTCCATCCGCAAGATACCGGCCGCCACCAGCAGCATGAGCCCGGTCGTCAGGGCGGTGAGGACGACGGCCATGACCCACTTGATGATGAGTGTGTTCCATCTGTTGATTGGCAGCGGCTGGCGCTGGCGCCATCGGGGCCCGATCTCGGTGGTGGCGTATCCGTCGCGGCGTCCACCGACGAGTTGACGATGATCCCGCTCAAAAAGCCGCACATCAAGATCAGCAAAGCGATGTAGAAGGCACTCAGTCCCAGGGCGGAATGAGGGGGCAGCGGCCGGTACTGGGCCATCGTGACGGGAACGCCCGCATCTGCCCGCTCTTCGCCGGGCACAGCGGGTTCACCCGGAGGATGCGCGCTGGTCTCCATATACACCAGCCCGGGCAGGCGGCGCCGGTTTTGTTCGGGGTTAGTGGTCGAGGAGCCAGCTGCCGTGGAAGCCCAGCGGGATCCGGGCGGGCAGGTGAACGCGCGCCACTGGTTCGGCGGTGAAGTCCTGGGCGGCCAGTATGACCAGGTCGGCGGCGCCGCGGTCGGGGTTGTGGACGAAGGCCATGACATAGCCGTCGTCCTCCCCGGCGTCGGGCGATGACGGGGCGAACACGGCCTCGCCCGCGGTGGCGTCCTGGCCGAACTCGTGCACCTGCACGGTGCCGGCCGTCAGGTCGTGCTTGAGTATCGCGTTGGTGAACGCGTCGTCGCCGAAGTCGCCGGTGGCCGTGATGGCCCGGGTGACATCGCCGATGACCGCGCTATAGCCATAACGGTGCGGCCGGGAGATGATCCGCTCGTCGACCCGGGGGAACTCCTGCCCGCGGTCGTCGAGGCGCTGCTGGGTGATCTTCCCGGCCGCCGGGTCGATCGTCCACCGGTCCAGGGTCACCGGCCCGTGGGTGGACCACAGCGTGGAGACGTCGAAGCCCCGGTTGTACTGGCACAGGTCGACCACGACCTTGCCCTGGCCGTCGTCGTAGGCGTTGAGGCAGTGGAACACCCAGCACGGCTCGATCTCGATCCAGCGGACAGGCGAGCTGCCGTCGCGGGGCAGCAGGCCGACGCGGGCCGGGTGGGCGTCGTTCCACACGTACGGCAGTTCCTTACCGTGCGTGGCCGCGTTCAGGCTGAAGGTGACCGGCAGGTCCAGCAGCACTACATAACGGCCGGTCAGCGCGAAGTCGTGCATCATCGGGCCGTCCGGGACCGGGATGTCGGTAGTGGCGGTGACCTTGCCGTCGGCGCCGACGATGACGTGCTGGACGTGGTCCCAGGCCCAGAAGTAGGCGATGGCGTGCAGCTCGCCGGTGGCGCGGTCGAGCTTGGTATGCGCGGCGAACCCGCCGGGCAGGGTCCCGCCGAAGTCGCACGGGCCGACGGTGTCCAGCTCGTCGGACATCTCGTACGGCAGCGGGCCGGCCTCGACCGTGGCCAGAGTCCGGCCGCCGTGAGAGATGATGCAGGTGTTGGCGGCGAAGTCCATGTTCTCGTGCACCGGCCCGGCCGGCCACTGCTCGTGGTGCGCCGCGGCGACGGCCTTGGAGCGCACCCACCGGTTGCGGTACCACTCGGCCTTGCCGCCGCGCAGCCGCACGCCGTGCACCATGCCCGCGCCCAGGAACCAGTGATAGTCGGGGTCGTCCAGGCCCAGCGGGTTCGGCCCGTTGCGCAGGTACCGGCCGGACAGCCCGGCGGGTATCTGACCGGTGACCGGCAGGTCGAACGCGGTGATCTCCTCCGTCACGGGGGCGAACGACCCTTCCAGGAAGCGGTGGTCAGCAGGCATCGACACTGTCTTGATCCTTTCGAGTAACGGGCCGCGGTGCCCACAGTGCCCAGGGGCGGTCTGGGAGCATGGCCAGGTCGCGGTGAAGAACATCGAAGGCCCGGGCGCCTACGTTCAGGCGAGCGCTCACAGCACCGGGTGTCCGGCGCTAGGACGCCACCAGAGCGTCGGTGAGGGCGTTGATGCCAGCCAGGTTGGCGGCCAGGTCCGCGGTGAGGTGGTGGCTGGCGGCCAGCGCGGCCGGTGCATAGTAGGACACCTTGGTCTGGCCCTCGTCGGCCCAGATCAGCACCTTGAGCGGCAGGTCGAGCGCGGCCAGGGGCGAGGCGGCCATCACCGGCGTGCCCGCCTTCGGGCTGCCGAACAGGACCAGCGTGGTCTCCCGCAACGTGAGTCCGGCCTGGCGGGCCTCGGCCGCCTGGTCGATGACGGCGAACAGTCTCATCTTCTTCGCGGTGATCATGCCGGTGAGCTTGGCCACGGTACCGGCGACCGATTCGCGGCTGAGCTTGGTCACGACATCGGCCTCGACGACGGTCCGATCCTCGATCATGGTGAATCTCCTTTCCTCAGGTGCTCTGCGACCCTGCCTGCGCGGCGAGCTCAGCCACGCCGAGGTTGGCCTCGGATAGGCGCGCAGCGGATCGTCAGCGCCGGGCGCTCACGGGGGCGCCCTGCACCGCGGCGTCCCAGAACTCCTGGACGGGCGGGTAGATCAGCTCCTGATCGCGCGACAGCTCTGCCTTGCTGGTCCGGGTCCGCTGGTCGGCGAGCACCTCGACCTGGCCGGCCTCGACGGCGTCGAAGGTCTGCCGGGCGACCGACTCGGGGCTGTCCTTGGGCTCGTCGGTCAGCGCGGCCATGTCGGTGTCGATGAAGCTGGCGTGCACGGCGACGACCAGCGTGCCCTGGTGGTGAAGCTCCAGCCGGACGCCGTTGGTCAGCGACCACGCCGCCGCCTTCGAGGCGCCGTAGGAGGCGGCGAACGGGTCGGAGTAGAAGCTGCTGACCGAGAGCATGTTGATGATCGCGCCGCCGCCGTTGGCCCCGAGGACCGGCGCGAAGGCGCGGCACATGCTCAGCGTGCCGAAGTAGTTGGTCTCCATCTCGGTCCGGGCCGCGTCCAGGCTCGGCGCGTTGATGAACGTGCTGTACGTCAGCACCCCGGCGTTGTTCACCAGCAGGCTCACGTCTGCGCACTGCCGCGCGACGTGGGCGACGCGGTCGGGATCGGTGATGTCGAGGGCCACGGGGGTCACGCCGGGCTCGGTCACGGCATCGGCATGCCGCGCCGCCCCGTAGACCTTGGCCGCGCCCCGGCCGATCAGCTCCCGGGCGAAGACCCGGCCCAGTCCGCGGTTGGCCCCGGTGACCAGGGCCACCGACCCGTCGATCTTCATGGCTCTCCTTCTCCGAACGGCTGCCGTATCGGTCACCCAAAGCCCCGGGATTCCCGGCGCTCTTGCCGTCGTTCCTGCCGGCGGGCATGGATCCGGTCGTGAGCAGAAAGCCGGGGCGGGATGACTGCGGCGGGTACGGCGGCCGGCTCGCCCGGCTGGCCACCGGTCAGCGGCTGCGCGCCGGTCATCCGCAGGGCGGTGACGGCGTTCTGCGCGGCGAAGCTCAGCGCCAGCGTGACCAGCACCGCGCCCAGGCCCGAGGCCTCGCGATGGCCGACCGCCGCATCGACCCCGTACAGGAGGCCGCGCGCCACGATCAGCGCGCCCCACAGAGCCAGCGTGAACCACGATCCCTGACGCCACCAGGTGCCATCGGCATCGCGCCACACCTTGATGGTCTGGCCGCGCCACAGGCCCAGCCCTATGGATATGGCCACGCCGACCGCGAGCAGCCCGAGATTGGCGGACTCATGCCAGAACGACGCGGGCAGGCTGCGGATGCCGAAGTAGGCCAGGACCACCGGGGCCGCTACCAGCAGCAGCGGCTTGACCCGCGCCACCTGTATCTGCCGGGCCAGGATCCAGACCACGGCGGCCGCGATGAGCAGCAGGTTGGCTACGGTACTTGCGTTCATAACCCCTCCCAGGACGGCGAAAGCTGGTAGGTCGTGACCGGGTCAGCCGGCGACCCGGCTGGCGTCCCGCTCCGGCAGATACCGGGGAGCGGCCGGCTGGCTGACCGCGCGGCGACGGCGGATCTGCAGCACACCCAGCCGGGCCAGCACCTGACCGAAGGCCATCAAGACCAGCGCGGCGGTCCAGATGCCGGCGCCGGTGATGTCATGACGGACCGAGAAGCTGGCCACCGCCGGACCGCCGGAGTGATAGGCGTAATAAGCGAACCAGAACCGGAACCCCATGCCCGCCACCCACGTGATGACCGAGATGACGCCCACCCGGAACATCAGCCGCTGCCTCTGGTCCCACCAGATGCGGTCAGCCAGGCCGCTGAGCGCGCCGAGGACGATCCCGGCCGCGGCCAGGATGAGGATGAGGGCCAGGTCGTTGCCGCCCAGCGTGAACGGCCGCAGGTAGATGATCCCAGCGGCGGCGAGCAGGACCAGCGGCAGCAGGGCCGCGCGGGGCGTGAGCTCGTGCGGGCGCACCTGGCGGAAGATGACCAGGATGAGCAGGATGTCGATCACGTAATCGGTGACGCTCACGGGAACCTCCTAATGAGAGTTGCTGATCCCGTGGCCACGACTATCCCGCGTTCTTCGATGGCAATCATCGCCGCTAGCAGGCATCGAGCCTGCCGGCTGGCGGTAACCGGCCCATACCAGCTAGCCGGTACGTCACGCGATCGGGCTGGTTTGGCCGCGCGAACGGCTCAGCGTCGTCCATGGCGCCGACGTCGTCGAATGCTCACGCAGCGGCGGCCTCGGGCCGGGACCTAATCCCGGCCAGCCCTTTCCTGGGCGGGGGATGTGTCGCTGTCCGGCCCGGACAAATGATCGTCTGCGGTAACGGGAAGCCGTACGGTCAGTGTGGTGCCGTCCCCGGCCGGGCTGTCCAGGGTCATGGTGCCGCCCACCGCCTCCACCCGGTCGCGCAGGCCGATCAGGCCCGAGCCGCGGGTGGTGTCGGCGCCGCCGGCGCCGTCGTCGTGGACCTCGACGGTCAGCGTGCCGTGGGCCCGCTCGATGCGGATGTCCACCGCGGAGGCTGCCGCGTGCTTGGCGGCGTTGCTGAAGGCCTCGGCGGCGACGTAATACGCGGTGGCCTCGCAGGGGCCGGGGAGTCTGCCGTCGGCCCGTATATGCACCCGGACCGGGAGTGGCGAGCGCCGGGCCAGCGCGCGGACGGCGGGCCCGAGGCCGGCCTCGGACAGGATGGCCGGGTGCAGGCCGCGGGACAGGTCCCGGATCTCCTGGCGGGTGCCGGCCAGCCCTTCGCTTACCTCGTCCACGTCGGCGCGCACGTCAGCGGGAACCCTGTCGCGGATGCCGCTCAGCATGAGCGACAGGGTGACCAGGCGCTGCTGGACGCCGTCGTGCAGGTCGCGTTCGATCCGGCGGCGCGTCTCGTCGCCCACGGCGAGGATCCGGCGGCGGGAGGCGGCCAGCTCGGCCGCGAGCTGCTCGACCTGCCGCTGCCGTTCGGCCGCCTCCTCGGCGTGGCGCTCGGCGTTCTCCCGCAGTTCCCGTTCCCGGGACGCCTCCTTCCCGTACACCCGGCCGATCCCGGTGCCGAGCGCCGGGATTGCCACGATCAGGACGACCACGGTCACGAAGTCCTCGTCGCCGCGGACGGCGAACTGGTCGTACGGCTTCGTGAAGAAGTAGTCGAACGACAGCGCGGTGCTCGCCGCAGCCACCAGGCTCAGCAGCAGCCCTCCCCTGGCCACCGCGGCCGCCGAGACCGTCAGCAGGATCAGGGCGATCACCACGTTGCTCACGTGGGCGCGCAGCGGGACCAGTGCGAGCGACAGCAGCATCGGCACGATCAGGGCCGCGGCAAGCCAGATTCCCTGCCGGAGCCAGGGTTTCACCACCACATCATGACATCGGGACCCCGTAAGCGCCATGATCCGCCCCGGGCCGGTCCGGTTCGGTCCCGGTCAGGCAAGGGCCTTAGTCCCCGCGAGGTTTACCGCTAGCTGCAATGCGGGCGCCGCGGCCGCGCTGGCACACTGGGCGCATGCCGTTGCAGTGCGTCATCGTCGATGACAACGAACCCTTCCTCAAGGTGGCTCGTGCCATGCTGGAGCGGCAGGGCATGGTTGTGGTCGGCGTGGCCGCCAACGGGACCGAGGCGCTGCGCCAGGCCCGCGAGCTGTCCCCGGACGTAGCCCTGGTGGACATCTCGCTCGGTGAGGAGAGCGGTTTCGACGTCGGCCGGCAGATCACGCCGCACGTCGGGAGCGTGATCCTGATTTCCTCACAGGATGAGGACGACTACACCGAGCTGATCGCGGCCAGTCCCGCAGTGGGCTTCCTGAGCAAGGCCAGGCTCTCGGCCGACGCGATCCGGCAGCTCGTCATATAGCCGTCTGGGATATGTAAGGCAGCCGCCCATCGTGGTTACATACTCGCGTGAGCGGTCTGAGCGGGGCTGGCCAGCAGGTCCGGGTCGTCCTGGCCGATGACAATGTCCTGTTGCGCGAGGGTGTCGCGGGGCTGCTCGAACGGCACGGATTCGAGGTCGCCGGCCAGGCGGGGGACGCGCCCGGCCTTCTCGCTCTGGTCCGCGCGCAGCGCCCGGATCTCGCCGTGGTCGACATCCGGATGCCGCCCGGCCATTCCACCGACGGCCTCGACGCCGCGCTGGCCATCCGCAACGAATTCCCGCAGACCGGCATCGTGGTGCTGTCGGCCTTCGTGCACCCCGAGCACGCGGTCGAACTGCTCTCCAGCGGGCGGCGGGTCGGCTACCTGCTCAAAGACCGGGTCGCCGACGTCACCGAGTTCGTGCAGTCGCTGCGGCGCGTGGCCGACGGCGGCATGGTCATCGACCCGGCCCTGGTGCAGGACCTGGTCCGCGCCCGCCGCGGACACGACCCGTTCGACGTGCTGAGCAGCCGCGAGCGCGAAGTCCTCGCGCTGATGGCCGAAGGCCGCTCCAACGCGGGGATCGCCCGGAAGATCTGGGTCGCCGAGGGAACCGTGGAAAAACACGTGCACAGCATCCTCGGCAAGCTCGACCTTCCCGACAGCGCCGACGATCACCGGCGCGTCCTGGCCGTGCTGGCCTACCTCAGCTCCGCCGAACCCTGACCCGACGACTCAGCCACGCTCGCGCGACTCCAGGCGCAGAACGCAGATTCACCGGCTCCGAACGCGGAGATGGCTGTCTGTCCGCGAGTAGCGGCCGGAGCCTGTGGCACCGCGCCCGGTTGTCCGGTGAGCGAGTCCGCCACGCTCCGTTCAGCCGCTCGACGCGGGTGCATTCAGTGTCTTGCTGAGGAGGTTCGCTTCGGCGGCGACGGCGACGTTGGCAGCCTGGACTCGACGGTCGAACGATTGCAGCCGCTTGAGCGAGGTCGACCGCGCCTGCCTGGCGATCAGGCTGACTCGGCGCTGGTCGTCCAGGATCAGGGCATGCACCGTGGTGGTGATCGCGGCCGGGAAGGCGATCGCGGCCAGGCGCTTGTCAAACGACTGTATGGTCGCCACCTCCGCCAGCACGTCTGATTCTGCAGCGATCAGGTTGCCGCGTTCGCTGGCGAGCAGGTCTTTTTCCTCGGCGGCCAGCTGACGGTCAGCCGGCCCTGCGATCGCCAGGTACCTGTCGGCGAGCGTGAGCGGATGGTGGGCTGGCGGCGGTGGTGGCGGGACTTGGCCCGGAGCGTTGAGCCAGGCGTAGAGGGAGAGGATCACTGAGACTGCGGCCACCAGGGACACCGTCCCGATCAGAAAGCCCCCGACGAACTGATGTTCTCGGGCGTCATCTCTATACGTGTCGCCGTAGGTTTCGCTCATCGGGCCGGCCTCCTGCCGATCTGCGCACGCTGGCGCTGCGACATGAAAAACGTGGCCACGTCAGCCATTGACCGGCTGCAGCCGGAAGGCGCTGACGCCCTTGAAGATCTCCTCATTCACGATGAACGCGAAGAAGAGCACGTAGAGGGCGGCCATCGGCAAGACAGCAAGATTTACCCGCCACTGCCGGTCCTCCTTCTGCTGCTTGTCGACCCAGCGCTTCACCGGCGGCAGCCTGAGAACGAGCAGGGGGAGGCTGCACGCCGCAAGCTGGTACACCCGCTGGTGCAGCACCGGGTTACCGTCAGCGCTGGCACTCGGCCCGTTCGTCCCGTGCTGGAATCCGAGTCCTTCGAGCAGTGCCAGGTGAACGAATAGCAGGAACCAGATCGCATAGGTGAGCTTCTGAAACCTCTTCCAGTACTTTCCGAGCCATCGCTGCGCCCGGTTGTTTGAAATGAGCGCGAGCGGGAGGAGCAGCATCACCATGGCGAAGCCGGCCACCAGGAATGTATGCGCGGTGACCTGGCCGACGATCCCGCCCGCGAACAGTCCGGTGAATAGTGCGAGAGTGGCGTCCGTTGTGGCGGTGACCGCTATCATCACGCCGTACCATTTCCGGAGCGGCACGAACCAATGCTGCCCGGTCACGGTGACCATCGGGGTGACGGTCAGCGTCAGGATCAGTAGCGACATGGATCCGGTCCCGAGGACATCGGCCTCTACGTTGTCGAGGGTGTTGCTGTTCAGCTCTATGATCGCCCGTGAGATAAAGAAGACCGGTGCCAGCGCCGGAAGGCCTAGCAGGCAGAGCGCGATCGTCTTCCTTTTGACGGCGGAACCGCCGAATTTGAAGGTCTGATCCATCCAGGCGTCTACCGGATTCCTCGCCGCCCGAGACTGTGCATCTTCCCGGGAATGCGGCCTTCGGATGCGGGCTCCTACTGCTGGGTTGGCCATTGCTGCCTCTGTTTACTTCCCGATGAATTACGTGCATTCACGCGCTTGGGCTGCCCTTGACTATGCCGATATAGATGGCTGCGGCGTCGGCTTCGGCGTGCTGTGATGTACCGCGTGCTTCGCCGGCTTCACGTGCTGCGCAGCCGGTGCGTCGGGCTGGCCCGGGCCCTGGTTTTCCTGGAGGCCGTTGTTGTCCGTGGCTCCCGTCCCGGCCGACCGGAAGACAAAGAAATGGAGTCCGTGCAGTCCCAGTTCCGTCAGCCCGCCGGCAACGGCAAGTGCGAAAAGGGTCGCGAAAACGACAGCCGTCTTGCGCATGGCCGCGGCCTGCCGCGGCCGGCCTGGCGGCGGGCCGAGCGCCCTGCCTCGGAGTTGGCGGCGCGCCGGGCCGCGTGGCCGGCCGGGCGTTGGGTCTCGCGTCCACGCCGCCCTGCCAGGCCGGGGCGGTGACTGTTTCCCGAGGGGCGAGTTCCTGGGGGGCGAGTTCCTGCCGCGGAATGTCCGGCCCGGGGAGGGCGGTCAGCTGGCCCCGCGGTGCTTGCCGTCGCTGAGCGTGCTTGCCGAGGTACTCGGTGACGTGTGCGGCCACCTGGCCGAGCTCGGCGGACATCGCCGCCACGACTGCCCGCAACTCCGCGGCTTCCTGCTCTGCGGTTTGGCGGATCGCGGCGGCCTGTTGCTCTGCGGTTTGGCGGATCGCGGCGGCCTCGTCCTCCGCCGCGGTAAGCGCCCGACGACCCGACCACACGTCGCCGCCATCCGCGAACCCGGCTCGCGGCCAGGCCGGGCCGGCGCAAGCGCCTGCCGTCCAGCGTATGGGGCCGCCTGCCCAGCCGCAGCAGGGGCACGCGCCGGGCCAGCGGCGGAAGCTCCGTCCGGGACAGCGAAGAGCCTCCGGTTGCCGTGGCCGTCCGGGCGGGCCTGCGGTTGCGGATAATCGGAGCCGGGGTCATAACCCCCGGGGACGGCATAACCCTGGCCCGTGCTGTAGTCCTGGCCAGCTCCGTAGCCGTAGGAATCCTGATCGGCGCCGTAGCCGGGGCGGCCAGGATCGTATCCCTGGGCCGGGGCGGGGCCCGGGTCTGGGCCGCGGCCCCGGGCGGGACCATGGCCGGGGCCCGGGTCGTAGCCCTGGCCCGGGTCGTAACCCTGACCTGGGCCGTAGCCCTGACCAGGGTCGTAACCGGGGGACGGCTGGTAACCCCGGCCGGGGAGATCTTGCGGCGGACCAGGCCGGGCAGCGACCGGGATGGCCAGCTGCCCAGGGTTGTCGGCCGGGACCCGCCCTGGCCCGCCGGGTCGTTGCTGGCCTGGCGCTTGGCGGGCAGGCGCCGTCGGTACTCGCACCCGAGGCACCGGAGCAGACGGGTGATCAGGATGCATCACGGGTGGCGGCGCGTCCCACTGAGGCCAGGAAACGCCGCCAGGATCCGGCGGCCAGTCCGGCTCGGCTCCGACCAGGAACGCGCCCGTCGCGGGTGAGGTGGGCGCGGGTGAGGTGGCTTTGTCAAGGATCTGAGTTCCGGACATCCCGCCCGGACCGGGTCGCCACGTGCCGTTGGCGCCGGTTGCCGTGCCGGCCACGCGTGCCGTCGACGGGAGGAATTCGCCTGTGCCGGATTGCTCGCCCGCAGGCATCCGATGTCGGCCGGAAGCATTGCGGACCACCAAGGCCTCCTATCGCGAAAGAGATGCCCGAAACAAGGCAGTGGCCCGGGCATGATGTGGGACCGGGTGAAGACCCCATTAAACTCGGACCGAATTTAAACGCGCTGCCCTCGCTGGCAGGATAGGGCATCTGCCAGCACCCCGGACAAAGACGAATAACTCTAGGTAGACGGATAACCCCTAGGGGGTCTAACGGAGGGCCATCGCCCGGAGGGAGCTATCGTAAGCGGTGCGCGCAGGCTGCTCAGCCGCTGCCGGCGCGGAACGCGGACCGGAGGGCTGCCGCTGGGGCCGTCGGCTGGCCAGTACTCGGTTTCCCGCTCGGCAGTAGTCAGCAGTTCCATGCGCTCACCGAGTGCCCGCAGGTAGGCGCGGGACTCATCGGCCAGCGGCGCCCAGTGCAGGCGGCCGAAGTGGCTGGCCATGTCATCATGGCAGTGCTGCTGCGTCTTGGACCAGGCGAAGCCGATTTCCCTGAGCAAGCGTTCCCGTCTCGTGCGGGTGGCCATCAAGACGTTCCTTCTCGGACCCGGTCAGGACCGCGCCACCTGGACGCCCCGAGCGGCCTCGAGGCCGTCGACGATGGCCAGCAGGTGATTCTCGGCCCCGGCAGGTCCGCGTCGAGCAGGTTCCGGAACCGGCTCGCCGGGCCCAGGAACGTACTGGCCCCGTCCTCGACCCGTTGCTGTCAGCGCCTGATGGACTCGAGCCGCTCGTGTGCCTCCCGCACCGCGGCGGCCTCGCCCGAACAATCCGCGTGGCCACCCGGCCTCGGCGTCAATGGCCGCCGCAGCCGGCTTCATGATGAACGCCTGGACCACGGCTCCATCGTCGCCGTCCGGCAGTCCCGCGCGACTGCCGCGGCCGAAGGCGTTGCGCGTCAGCTAACGCCCGGCGGGGCAGCCGCGGTACCGTTGAGCTGCGCAATCGCCGGGTCAGCAGGATCAGCGTCGCCGCCGACGGTCAGTTCACGCAGGGGATGCCGTCCTTGGCGGTGACCGCGCCGCCTTGGGGGCCGGTGGCGGGCGCAACCGCCGGCGGTGCCTGGGGCTTGGCGGGGGCGCTGATGTGCGGCATGGTGGCGGTGGCGCCGAGCAGGATCTCGACGTGGCCCGCGGCAACCGGCGCGCTCGGCGTGGCGGTGACGCCGAACAGGGCGGCGATCTTGCTGGCACTCGCTGCCGCGCCCGGGCCGTAGCCGACTGGGGCCGGCTGCTGCAGGTGTAGCTGGCGGCCACGTCCGGGTCCCCGCCGGTGTAGATCGCTTCCGGGTCGGGGTAGGGGCACAGCGGCCGGGTCACCGCCTGGCCGTTGATCGAGCCGCTCGCGTTAAGGACGGCAGGGGCCTGACCCTGCTCCACCCAGTCGATGACCTGCTGCATCGGGTTGGTCGGGGCGATACTCCCTGGTCCGGGGGTGCCGCAGTGCATAACGCCGGGGGCGAGGAAGTAGCGGAAGAACGACTCGGTGTCGCGGATCCCGCCGTTGGCCGCCAGGGCGTGGTTGTAGTAGTTGATGCTGTCGCCGGTGAAGATCAGCTGGTCGGCCAGCCCCTGCCACATGATCAGTTTCCCGCCGGCCGCCTTGAACGTGCCGCACGGCGTGACGGTGCCGATCAGGCTGCGTAGCACGCCGAGGACGTTGCAGTCGCGCGGGTCGAACACGCCGTCAACCTGGCCGTTCAGGTCGCGGCACTGCGCCTGCAGCGCGGAGTTGACCAGGTTCTCCTTGCAGGTTGGCAGCTAGTCGTTGTTCCACTCCATGACCAGCTGCGGCCACATCTGGGCGACCATGAACTGATCCCAGTTCAGGGCCGGCGCGCCGGCGAGGATGCCGTTGAAGTCCGTCGGGTAGCGCTGCGCCTCCATCAGGCCCTGACGCCCGCCTGTGGAGCCGCTGTTCCAGAATGAGTAGTGCGCCCCGACGCGGTAATAGTCGTCGATCACGACCTTCGACTCGACCGCTGTCAGGTGCTGGGCGAGGTAGCCGAAGTCGTCGATCCGGTTCCAATTCAGCGCGGGCGGCGGGCTGGCGCTGGTGACCCACGGCGAGATGAGCGGGTTCGTATACCCCGTGTGCCCGCAGTCGTCCTGCGAGATCGCGTACCCGGCGGCCAGCCACTCGTCGCCGGCGACGGTGACGAAGTTCGCCGGGCTGCAGTAGACGCCGTTGCCCTCGGCCATGTAGTTGCCGTTCCAGCTGTCGGGCAGGGTCAGGTCGATGCCGATCATGCCCGGCTGGCCGCCGCGCGGATCCGAGGTATCGGTGATCTCGATGGCGACCTGGCAGCCGCTCCCCGCGACCTCGTTCGCGCTGACGGCCGTCAACGTGGCAATTCCCTGGTCTCCCGCGGCGATGAGCGAACTCGTCAGCCAACTCGGGCCGACCGTCCGCGCAACGGCAAACGAGATCGCGGCCCGGGTGATCTAAGAGCAGTACCAACCCGGGATCACCAGCGCCGCTCGGCCCTTCCAGCAAAAGCGCGCCGGCCCTCCGGCCTGTGATCGTTGTTGCGGGCGGCCCGGCTGGCCGCGAGTGCGCGCCCGGCCTGGTCGGCTAGCGTGACGGCGACCAGGCGCGCTTGCAGCGAGGGCTTGGATCCGGGCTTGGGCTTGAGCATGAACCGGCCGTAGTACTGGCCGTTGCCGAAGGTCCGCAGCTCGATTTCGCCCGCGGGCAGGCCGCGTTGCTCGACGTCCCAGCGGGCGTGGCCCGTCACGGTGATGGTGCCGTCTGGTTCCAGGCGCGGCGGGTGGCCTAGCAGGGAGCCGTACTCGAACCGGGCTCCGTCCAGGTCCAGCAGGCCGGTGAGCTGGTTTCTGACATGATCGACGACCGCTTCGGGGGAGCGGGTTGACTGGGCCAGCGCCGCGGTGTCGTGGAGCTGCGCCAGGTAGCCCTCGTCGGTGATCGCCACTACCTGCAGGCGCCGGGCGCGGGCCGCCAGTTGTGATACGGCTAGCCCGGTTACCAGCAGCAGGATCGCCGTGGTGACGTCGTCGGAGCTGCGGATGGTGAACCGGTAGTAGGGAAGGGTGAAGAAGAAGTCGAACCAGACCGCCGATCCCACCGCCGCCAGGGCGCCGGCAAGGCGGTTGCCGATCGCCGAGACTCCGACGATCACTACCACCAGCAGCAGGGCCACGTTCGTGTTGGACCAGCTGGCGCGGAACGGCAGCAGGATGGCCGCCGCCGCGAGCGGCGCTGCCAGTGCGGCCAGGATGGCGATACGGTCCCTGGTCAGGTAACGGTTCATCGATGACAGCTCCGCCCGGGTCAGGATTGCTCGCGCGCTCCCTGGAGGGAATCCGGCCGTTGCGGAATACCGCGCCGACCAGACTTCCCGGCCCACCTGATCACGAGCATAGAGCCCGCGAACCGGCCGCAAAAGAGCGTGACGGATACCTGGCCCGGCCGCTCATGCGGCTGGCCTGCGCGGATCGCGGAGGATCTGCTCGGTGGTCAGCGGCCGGTGCCGGTACGCCCACGCGAGCCGGCCGTGCCCGAGCTCGCGGGCCAGCGCGGATGGCGGGACAGCAACCACGGGGCACTGGGCCCGGGCCACGCAGTAACGGGCCACCCTGGCATGGGCCATCCGGGGCAGCGCGCCGCGGCGGCCAGCGCCCACGATCAGCAAATCATCGGGATGGCGGGCGATGTTCACCAGGACCCAGCCCGCCGGGCCCCGCTCCGCGTGCGGCTGCACCATGGGATCATCGGGAACCTCGCCCCACACCGCGACCAGCGCGTCCCGGAGCCGCCGGCAGGCCATGCCCTGGCAGTTTTTAGTCAGCTCGTCCGAATACTGGAACCGGCCGACCGGGGCCCCGCCGGGTGGCTCCCACGCGATCACCGGCACCAGGGGCGCCTGGCGGGCGCGGGCCAGGACCTCCGCGTAACGCAGTGCGCGCAGGCTGCCCGGTGAGCCGCTGGCCCCGACGATCACCCGGCCTACCCCAGGCACCGGGCCGGTCCTTCCGTGCGGTCCCGGCTCTGCCCACCGGACGGCGGACATCCCCGGGTGATGCCGGGTGGCGGCCCTGAACGGGATCCTGGCG
This sequence comes from uncultured Actinomycetota bacterium, assembly GCA_963749145.1. GTDB lineage: Bacteria > Actinomycetota > Actinomycetes > Streptosporangiales > Streptosporangiaceae > JASHPR01. The sequence continues at coordinate 654,708 of CAVVLN010000004.1, forward strand.
GCCAGCCCTGAACGGGCCGGATCGGGGAACAGCCTGCGGAAGCGGTCAGGTGGCTCATGGCGCACCCCTTGTGCGGGACGGATCCAGGCGGATACCAATTCCGCCGACCAGGCTTCCCGGCGCACCTGGTCTTGTTATAGCCCAGCGGCGAGGCAGCGGCAAGGAGCCCTTTATACGAGCACTATGGACGAATCAGGCTGACTGGTTTGAGCTCGGCCCACGCGCATGGGCGTCCCAGCTGCACCACTGCGACCTCTAGCCGGGAGTCCCGGCCGGCCAGCTGCACCTCAAGTTCCGCCACGCGGGCACACGACACCGGCACACGCAGCCTCTCGGCGACCTCGGCTACTGACTTGTCGTGGGTGAAGCTCAAGACGGCGGCGTAGGCGTAGGCGATCGCGGCCACGACGGTGACCGCGACGTAGGCGGCGATCATGGCGGCCTCCTCGGCCGGGGTGGCGGGTTCGCGCGTTCCCGGCACCGTTAGCTTGTCATCAAGTAACTTAACGTCAGGCTACTGGGCTCTCGCTTGATGTCAAGCTAAACTTCTCCAGGTGGAGAGTGACTCCGTCGACCGCATCATCCAGGCGTGGCGAGAGCGTGACCCGCAGCTGGATTCCAGCTCGCTCGAAGTCACCGGGCGCCTGCTCCTGTGCGCGGACTACTACGAACGCACCGTCGGCACCGTCCTCCGGCGGTTCGGGCTGAGCATCGCCGACTTCGACGTCCTGAACACCTTGCGCCGGGTCGGTGACCAGCACGGCAGCAAGCCCAGCGACATGGCCCGGTCCTCCCTGATCACCACCGGGGCCATGACCTCACGGCTCGACCGGCTCGAACGAGCCGGGCTCATCCGCCGTTACCCCGACCCGGCCGACCGGCGCGGGATACTCGTCCGTCTCACCCCGCAAGGCAGCAAGGTCGCCCGGCAGGCGCTTCAGGAATTGATCGCCACCAACCAGGCATTCCTCGAACCGCTCAGCGGACAGCAGCAAGACTCGATCGCCTCCGCGCTCAAGCAGCTGCTCCTGCACCACGAACCCCGGTGAACGCCCTCAGAGGCAGCTTGACCCGCCGGGTGCGGCCGCGACCGAGCTCACCGCCTACCAGACGGGAATGACGACCGCGGCGGCCCGACAGAAATGACCCTGCTGGCGACGGCAGGCCACCCTGCCGCGGCGGCAGCGATACGCCCGTCACCGAGCGCCGGGTCTCCGTACATGGCGGGGATGTCCGAGGAGCTGGGGGCTGACCCCGCCCGGGCCGGGGCTCACGCCCAGATCGCATACAACGTGTGCCTGCGCTACCTGCAGATCGCCGTCGTCGAAGGCGGTCCCCGCTCGGCGATCCGGAAGCCGGCACCGTCGCAAGCCTCACGTCAACCGGGTACTCAATCGTCTCAGGCCTGGCCGGCATCGCCGGGCGGCCCTGCTGACAAGCCTGCAGCCCGGCTTCCGCCACTACCGCCACTACCCGGCCCTATACCGTAGGACTCCCCCGTCATGACCTATAAATCTTGGTCTACTGCGCTCGCCGAGGCCTCCAGAGTCCCGGCTGAATAGCTACGCATGCGGGGCCGTGTCCGCCGTCACTGCGATGGCTGTGCTCGCTGGTCGTTATCCTCGGGCCCCGGTGCCTGTGTGGCCGGCCGGGCATCGTTGGGCTGGTCGCCTGGCCAGCTGCCCGGCTCGGCGCGGTGAGGTGATGGCTGCGTGCTCTGCTGGGTGCGGGCGAGCAGGCTGACGCGGTCGCCGGGAGCCAGGGTGATGCCGGGGTCGGGGTCGCGCAGGGTGCGAGCGTCCTGCACTGAGACCGGGACGCAGCCCGGCGGCCAGGTGATGTCGCCGAGTTTGCGGCCGGCGGCGGGCGAGCCGGCCGTGATGACGATCTCCAGGACCTTGAAGCCGCCCAGCGGAGCAGGCGCCCGGTGGAGATCATCCTGCCGCCCGGGCAGGGCGGGTCCGGCGGCGGGCTGCGGCTGCGCGGTGCCGGCCTGGGCGGCGCTGATCTGGCGGGCGACGGCTTGCAGCACGTTCTGACTGGTGAGCCAGCCCTGCAGGTGCTGGCCGTCGTCGGAGATGACCGGCAGGCCGTCGCGGCCGTAGAGCTCCAGCTGACGCACGGCCTGGGTGAGGGATTCGGTGGCGAACAGCACCTGCGGGGAGCGCTGGCGGGTGACCGGTCCCGGCAGAACCGGATGGCCGGCGGCCGGCACGCCGGGCAGGCCGGACGGTCCGTTCGCCGTGGCGAGCGGCGCGGGGAAGCGGCGCATCGCATCGGCGGCGGTGAGGTCCTGGAACGGGTCAGCGGACGGGACGCGGTCGATGTCGGTGCCGCGGCGCAGCAGCTTGGTGGTGTAGATGGTGCCGTAGCTCAGTCCGCGGGAGGTGGCGGTGGCGATGGCGACGGCGAGCATGACCGGCAGGGTGAGGGTGTAGTCACCGGTCATCTCTACCACGCTGGCGACGGATGTCAGCGGCGCCCGGGCGGCGGAGGCGAACACGGCGCCCATCGCGACGACTGCGTACAGGGCGGGCTGCCCGGCCGCCGGGCCGATGACATTGTGGGCGATCTCGCCGAAGGCCATGCCGGAGGTCGCGCCGATGAACAGCGACGGGGCGAACACCCCACCCGATCCGCCGATGCCGATGGTCAGGCTGCAGGCGATGATCTTCCCGGCGGCCAGGATGATCAGGAACCACAGGGCGTAGCTGCCGCCGACGGCCTGGTACAGGACCGGGTAACCGACCCCGTACATCTGCGGCAGCGCCAGCAGCAGCAGTCCCAGCGCGATGCCGCCGGCCGCGGGCCGGGCCCACTCCGGGCGGCTGCCCCAGACCCGGTCGCACAGGTCCTCGGTCGCGTAGAGGACCTTCGCGAACGCCAGCCCGATCAGCGCCGCGACGACCGCGAGGCCAGCTATCAGCAGGTAGCTGGTCAGGTGATGCAGCGCGATCCCGGACGGCAGCCCGGACAGGAACGGCGCAACACCGAGGAACTGGCGGCTGAGAAGGTCGGCGACCATCGCCGACAGCATCACGGTGAAGACCGCCTCGACCGACAGCTCCCGCAAGATGATCTCCACGCCGAAGAACACCCCGGTAATCGGCGCGTTGAACGTCGCCGCGATCCCGCCGGCGGCGCCGCAGGCGACCAGGATCCGCAGCCGGCTCTCCGGCATCCGCACCCACTGGCCGACGCTGGAGGCCAGCGCGGAGCCGATCTGCACGATCGGGCCCTCCCGGCCGACCGACCCGCCCACACCGATGCAGATAGCGGAGGCGACCGACTTCACGGCGGCAACCTGGGGCCGGATCCGGCCGCCCTCGTCGGCGACGGCGATCATGACCTCGGGCACGCCGTGGCCGCGGGCCTCGCGGGCGTACCGGTAGATCAGCGGCCCGTAGATCAGCCCGCCGACCACCGGGATCACCACGAAGAACGCCAGCCCCAGCCACGGCAGGTGCGTGCTGGGGACGCGGCCCTGCTGGCCGAACTGGACATGCCCGGTCGCCAGCCAGGTGAAGAAGTAGATCAGGTACCGAAACGCCACCGCGCCCAGCCCCGACCCGGCACCGACCACCACGGCGACGGCGAGCAGCCCGCCACGCGAGCCGCGCAGCCACCCGCCCGCCCGCCCGGTCCACCCCAGAGCCTGCGGCGCGGGCGCCCGGACGCTGCCGGTCATGCTCGTCCCTTCGCGGCAGCGGGATCCGCCGGCTGGGGGCCGGCGGGATCGGCGGGCCACAGGTTGTCGGGGATCTCCCCGGCGGCCCGGGCGAATGCCTGCAGCGCATCGGCGATCGCGGGCTGCTGCCGGGCCGGGAGCTTGCCCAAGATGCCGGCGATCAGCTCCCGGCGCCGCGCGGTCGCCTGGTCGACGACCTGCAGGCCGGCCGCGGTGACGGAGACCTGCACGGCCCGGCGGTCCGCCCGGACCCGCTGCCGGCGGATCAGCCCCTTGCGCACCAGCCGGTCGCACATCCGCCCGGCCGTCGACGGCGTGACGGCCAGCGCCGCGGCCAGGTCCACCATCCGCCGCGGGCCCCGGGACGCCAGGACCACCAGCGCCCGGTACTGCGCGATCGTGGTGTCCTCCGCCGCGGCGCCCAGCGACATGGTCGCCACCGCGACCAGCGCCCGGCTCGCCGTCAGCACCGCGTCCACCGCGGCCTCGTCTACCTGGTGCTCCGCCACTGTCACCCGGTCACTCCGGTCGCTTTGCTTGCATACTGCGATTATTGTGCAGTGATTCTATCAGTCACTACAACTAAGCCAGTCGGCGGACCACATCAGACGGCGGACGCGAGATCCCAGGGCCGCCGCTTGGGCCCCCGGCGGCGCACGCCGGGCTCACGCTCGTGGAGTACGGCGACTTCGAGTGCCCTCCTGCGGCCCGTCCGAGCGGCGGTCCGGGAACTCCTGGCCGACGACGGCGACCTGCGCTACGTATGGCGGCATCCGCCGCTCACCGACGTGTACCAGCACGCGCAGTTCGCGGCCGAGGCCGCCGAGGCCGCCGAGGGCGCCGAGGGCGCCGGCGGCCAGGGCAAGTTCTGGGAGATGCACGACGAGCTGCTGGACCGCCAGGGCGAGCTGACGGGCAAAGACCTGATCCGGTACGCCGTCGAGCTCGGCTTGGACATCGACCGGTTCACCCGCGCCCCGCGCAACCACGCCGGGCAGGCCAAGATCGACCGGGCGGACGCCGGACGGCGGGCCCGGCCGCCCCGGCCGGCCCGGTCGGTCCCGGCGTAGCTGGCCTCGACCTCTTCCGGCGTCATCGGCAGCCGGGCGGCCGAGGGCGGCAGGCCCGCGTCGAGCGCCTGCCCGAGCAGGCGCGCCATCGAGTACCCGGGGTCGGCGGCCAGGGCGCGCTCGATCGCGATGTTCGCCAGCGCGCCCTCGCCCTCGGCCGGGCAGCAGCGCGGATTCTGGCACACGTAGGACCAGTTCTGGTGCCGCACCAGGCCTGAGCTGCGGCGCACCCCTGACCCCCCGCTGACCTGCATGACTGGCGTGTACAGCCGTTGACGGTCGCTGGCCGGATTCGGCCCTGTGACGGCCCCCAGACGGCCCCGGCGAGGTCCGGACTTATAGCGCGGGCCGCCGCATGCGAACGCGGCGGCCCTTGATCACCCATTACGGCCTCACCCGGAAGGCAAGCTGCAATGACCATCTCAGCCCCCGGCCACCACAACCGGCCAGCACGTCAACTCGGCCGATGTTCGGACTGCGACGTGCACCCAGCCGGGCGTTACTGGTAGTTGGTCGGCGCGCCCGGTGCCTTACGCAGAAACCATCTCCGCGGAAGGGCACGACAGGCTAGCTACCTCTTTGTACCGTAGGGGGCGAGCGCGGCATCATGGGCATTTCGCCGCCGGGCGGGCTGAAACGGGGCCGAGAGGGCCATGACCTTTCCAGCACTGGTTAGCGAGGAAGGACTCTTCTTAGCGGCGGCGCTCGTGGTGCTCGGGGTTCTGTGCTGGGCCCTCTACCCGCCTGCATGGGACGCCCAGGACGAACCCGGTCAGCCCGTGCCTTCGCCGGGCAGCGCCGCGGGCCGGTTCCCGCGAACGCCGGATGGGCCAGCCGGGGGAACAGGGCATCGCCTGGCCTGGTTTACCGGGCGCGAAATCGCGCGGATCCAGACCTCCCACACGAGCGCGGTCGGACGGTTGTCATGGTCGTGGGTCATGAAGGTGGACGGTGAGGTGCTATACCGGCTGATCGACATCAACGGCCGCCGGGAGCGCAACGCCTGGCAACGGGTCGGCCGGATAAGCGCGTCAGAGCTTCGGGCAATCGGGACAGACCGCACCAAGGCTACTGACCTGCTGGCCCGCGTGGCCCGTCAGCGCGGGCACTATCCCGTCGAGACTCACCGCTGAGCGTCGGTAGCGGGGCATGCAACCGGCCTGCGCCAAGCAGACAAAGGGCCTGTGAGCTGGGCGCGCTCGCAGTCAGTCGGCTGGGCGCAGCCGCGAGGTTGGCTAGCTTCCGGCCGAAACTTGTACGACCTTGCCAGCCGTTGCCGGCGGCGAGGATCATGAGGCCGGTTAGCGCAAGGACAGGAGGCGCACGATGCCGACGGGCGTCATTCCAGTCGTCGTCATCGCCGCCGCTTTCGTCGTTCAGTACTTCGTCCAGCGCAACGTGCTCACGCGGTACGACTACCAGTGCGGAAGGTGCGGGGCAACCTTCAGCCCGACCGCTGTTTCGCTGGCCCTGGCCCCGCACCGGATCGGGGGCAGCAAGTACATGCGTTGCCCCCAGTGTGGCAGGCGTTCCTGGGTGGCGCCCGTGCCGAAGGGTTAGCCGGGGAGTCGCAACTGCTCGCCGCAGTACCCCCGCCATGAGCGTGGCGAGCATCCGCTACCCAGGCACTCCTCCGCAGTGCAACCCGGCAATGGTCCCGTCGGGGTTGAAGGTGATGGTGACCACGCCCGGCCCGTTGGCCCACGTGACGGCAACCTGTTCGAGGTCGAGGTGGCCCTTTCGGGCAAACGTCGGCGCACCGTGGCTGCGATAGGTACCCAGCCGATCCTGGCAGGCGGTCCATGCCTTCGGCAGGGGCAGCGTCCGAAGGGCTTGCATCATCGCCGGGTCGAACTTGACTTCCACGGCCGTGAAGTTCCCCGCTGCCAGGTCAGCCACGACCTGGCCCGCCTGGGAGGCAAACGGGCCTGCAGATCTTCGCGAGGTCCCCGCGACGCCGCTGCTGCAGGCTGTCAACAAGCACGCCACGGCCAGCGATCCGAGCGCTGCCCGCCTGCCCGTTCCCGGCCACCCGCTAGGAGGTTCCGATGTTCGTCACCGTCTCGCTGCTGCTTCGCTGTAGCATCCCTGGCCGCCGTTGTGCGCGCACCTGGGCCGAGCACGACGCGGTGGCCGTGGCCGCGTGATGGCCTGCGGGTCATTCGATGTTCGCTTCAATCTCCAGGTCACTGACCGCGGCGCCAGCGGGGACCTGGCGCTAATGTCCGGAACGTGGCGGCAAGGACAAAGTCCCGCCCAATCCGGGACGAGCGCCGACAGGACGGCCGACCTGTGCACATCCGGCCCCGTGAGCAAGCGCCGCCGCAGGCAAAGCCGCGCGCCAGCTGGCCCCGCTCAGCGCAGGCGGGGCGGTGGTTTCCCGGCCGGCCGCCGCTGCCCCGGTGTGGGCGGGCCAGGACGTCTGCCAGCCGGCTGGCAACGCCCCTGCCCCGGGAGCGTCCCGGCAAGGGCCCCTGCTGGCGGCCCTTGCCGGGGGATGCCGCGGACGGACGGCTAGGCGGTGACGGCCTGCTTGTGGTCACTGCTGGTGACCTGGATGCTGCGAGGCTTGGCCGCCTCGTGGACCGGGATGGTCAGGGTCAGCACGCCGGCGGCGTAGTCGGCGGCGATCTTGTCGGCATCCAGGGTCTCGCCGAGGAAGACCTGCCGGGTGAAGGTGCCGTAGGGCCGCTCGGAGACGATCATCTCGGCCCCGTCGGCCTTCACCGGGACGCGTTCGGCGCGGACGGTCAGCACGTTCTGCTCGACGGTCAGGTTGATGGAACCGGCGTCGATGCCGGGCAGGTCGAAGTGGATGTAGAAGCTGTCGCCGTGCCGGTAGGCGTCCATCGGCATCGCGGCGGGCCGGGCGGCGGTGCCGAGCACCTGCTGGAGCCGGTCCAGGTCGCGGAACGGGTCGGTGCGCATGAGCATGATCGGATCCCTCCTTCGCCGGTGCTGGTTGTCATGTCACGCTCACACCATCTAAATAGCATGCCTAAGGGTTATCTGACAAGACTCGACTGAGATTTTCTCCTGCGGCATACTGGAGGCAGGCGATGTGCAGCAGCGCCGGCGAAGGGATGGTGACGGCCATGGCCGCGGCGGATTCCGGCGGTCCGGGCCCGGATCTGTACCAGCTGCTGGGGGTAACCCGCGCGGCGTCCCGGGAAGAGATCGCGCGCGCCTGGCGGCGCCGCGCCCGGGCCGAGCACCCTGATTCTCAGCCGGGCGATGCCGCCGCAGCGGGCCGGTTCCGCGCCTTGGCCGGGGCCTGGCACGTGCTCGGCGACCCGGCCCGCCGCGCCGCCTACGACCAGGCGCTCGGGCACGGCCAGCCCGGCCCCGCCGCAGCAGCCCCGGCCGGCCGGGCACCGCGTCCGGCCTGGGCGACACCCGTGATATGGGCTCCCGGGCCGCCGCTGAGGGCGGGACCGGTCCGGGTAGAAGGCTCTTATAGTCCGCAGCCTGCGGGCGGGCGGGACGAGCAGGAGATCAGGCTGGCCATCCTGGCCGCGCTGGCCCTGGGCCGTCTCGCCTGGGACTGGGACCAGCAGTGGTGAGCCCGGGGTGGGCGGACCTGGACCGGGGCCTGTTCAGCATCTCGGTGGCCTCCGAGCTGGCCGGGCTGCACCCGCAGACGCTGCGGATCTACGAGCGGGAAGGGCTGCTGGACCCAGCCCGCAGCGCGGGCGGCACCCGCCGCTACTCCCGCCGGGACATCGACCGGCTCCAGGAAATCTGCGCGCTGACCGCCGACGGCCTGAACCTGGCCGGCATCCGCCGTGTCCTGCATCTGCAGGAGAAAACCCGCCAGCTGCAAGCCGAACTGGCCCGCCTGCGGGAACTGGCCGGCGACCGCACACCCCCCGCACCGGGGACCGGGAAACCGCGCGCCTGCCGGACCGCCGCTCCCGGGCAGGATCCCCGCACCCGCACGGACTAGCCGCCACCCTGCCGGCCCTGGCCGCGGCCAAGCCGTTCACGCAGCCTGACGGCCAGGCCCACGGGTGGCGGATCAGTGAATGCGACTACGCAATCTACCGGGCCTGGCTCCTCACCGTCGCAGCTGGCCTGGCATGATGACTTGTCATCCCGAGCCCCTCAACGATGCTGTGACCTGAGTGTGCCCCGCCACCCTGACAAACCGGTCCGGCCGCCGCGCGCGGCCGCCTGGCCGGTGTCCGGGTTGTTCAGGAACCCCATGGCGTTGCTAGCGCTTGGCGGGCTCGGAGCCCGCGCGAGGAGATCGCCGCGCCCCTGCCGAGGTCTACGGCGCGGACGGGCGATGGCCTCGGTGCGATCTAGTCTGGCTGCCCGGCGCCGGTTAGGGATGGCTGATGACGCGGCGCGCGGCGCTCACCCGGAGTTCTTCGAGCTGGTCGGACTGGCTCCTGGCCCGCGAGATGAGCTCGTCCAGGCGCCCGGCGTCGAGCCGCGCGTCGGCGTCCGCCTGGGCCCGCAGCGTGCGCCAGCCTGCCGCCTTGCCCTCTACGCCCAGCCGCAGCAGCTCGAGTTCTTCCAGGTCGCTCAGCGGCGACCGGGTGAGGAGGCGGCCGTTCAGCTTCAGCCGCCCGGCCTTCTCGCCGATCCAGCCGGCGGCGGCCTTGTAGACCCGTACGGTAACGCCGAGCGAGGCCATGATGTTCAGCAGGGCCGAGCGGTCTTGCGCGATCTCGGCCGCGAGCCGGCTGAGGGGGCCAGCTTCTTCCCGGCCCCGGTGCGACCGGGCCATCCGGTGCGCCAGCTCGCTGCCTGCCGTCGCACCCGCGAGGTGGTCGTTGAGGTAGATGCCGAGCATGCCGGACCGGGATGGCCTGGTGTCCTTACTGGTGGCTGTCCTGGTCATGATCCCTCCTGATGATGGTCCTCGCCGCACGCGGGCTGGGAGTGGCGGTCCGCGGGTCCGCGGGCGCGCACTGGGCGTTCGGTTTTCCTCCGTCGCCGACCACGCCCGATCCTGCCTCTGGCTCGATCAGGCCTTGGCCATCGGCCGCGCCTATTTCTCGCCGAGCTTGCGGGCGAGTTCGTCCCGTCCCATCTTGGAACGTCCCGGCAGGTCGCGCTGCTTGGCGATCTCGTAGAGCTCGGCGCGGGTCTTGGGGGAGTCGCCGCCGGTCCGCTTGCGCCGGGCCACGGCTGCTCCCTGCTGGCCCAGCGCGGTCCGGGTCTTCTTCGACATGTGCGCGATCGTCCCCTTCGACCGGGTCGTCTCCTGCGCGTTAGTGACGTTCCGCCGTGCTGCCTTGGTCTGCTTAGCTGTCGCCATCGGTGCCTCCCGATTCCCGCGCTTAACCTGGCTGATTAACTGCCAGCAAAGCCCGCGCTCAAACCAGCGCGGAGCAGAACAGGAGAGATCACGGCCGAGCGCCCATCCGTGCCTTCTGTGCTCACGAGTTCAGCACTGCCCCCAACGGCTTACCTGCCCCGTATCGGTGTCGAGCGCACCTGCTATGACGCAGGCATGGCGCGCGAGCCGGTGCCGGGCCAGCAGCAGGACCGTGGATCGGCCGATGCGGACCGGCTCGATGGCGAACGCGGCGTGCAGTCCGAGGTGGCCGGCGAGGCTGCCGAGCAGCTAAGAGGAGGCGATCACGAGCACGCCGCCGAGCAGCAGGGTGGCGCCGTTGGCGCTGTCGCCGTTACCTGGCGCGGCGGCCAGGGTGACCGCGAGGGAGAGGGGATAGAGGTTGGCGATGTCGAGCCCCGCACAGGACCACCAGCGTGGCAACCATGAGCGGTAAGGCGCGCAGCCGCCGCACGAACTGGCGGTCGATTGGCGAACCGTCGCGTGACTTGGCCATTGTCACGCCGGTTTTCCGGCCGGCTGGCCTTCGTCGCCAGGCCAGACGCCGGTGAGCTTGCGCGTACTCTCGGCGGCGCCCCGGTCGACGACGGCCTTGACCACGGCGAAGATCGCGCCCCGCAGCATGGCGGCCAGCAGGATCTCCCGCCAGCCCCGGGCGGCGTCGGTGGCCTTGGGCGCATCGCCTTCGCGCCCGACGATCTTCCAGGCTTCCTTGAAGACAGCGGCGGCGAGCATCCCGCCCAGCACGCTGACGAGCACGCTCACCGGCTTGTACAACAACTTGGTCATCGCCTTCCCCCCAGTTGACCATCACGAAGCCGACAATGAGCGCGGTCGCCGCCACCGCGAGCGGCACGCGGTGCTTCCGTGCGCTGCTGGCTGCCCGCGCGGCAGTCGGTCATTTCCTCGGAGCAGTGCGCCAGTGCGCTGCCAGGCGGCGCCGACAGGCCGGCCGCCGTGGGCAGCGACTGTTCCAGGCTCACGATGGCCACGGCCCGCAGCGGCCACGCCTCGTGGCGGACGGGGATCTCCAGCAGGCATCCGGCGTACCGGGTACAGAGACGCCAGCGATGCGTCAGCCACAAGTCGAGAGCACCGGGCTGCAGAGCCTGACCCGGCCGGACCTGCACGCGATAGGCGGCCCGGCGGCGTCGCGCCCGGACCCCGGTGAAGCGGCACAGCAGGCTGAAATCTGGTAGTGCTGGCTTGTGTGCGAAGAGCAGCCCCCGGACAGCGGCGATGCGGCAGCCGCAGGCGGTCTTCCGCTGGCCTGCCCGTCGGCTGATGCCAGAACCATCAGCTACCGGGATGATCTGGCGGCTGTCCGCCGGTTCACGGCCGTGCAGGCACGACAGGCGGGCCTGCCGCCTGGTCGGGTCCTCGACCTGGTCATCGCGGTGAATGAGCTGGCCGCCAACACTGTTGACCACACCGCCGGCCCCGGCACGCTGACCATATGGTCAACGCCCAGAGAGATCATCTGCCAGGTCAGCGACAGCGGTCACATCACCGACCCGCTGGCCGGAAGCCGCGTTGACGTGCCTGGCGGTCACGTGGGCCTATGGGTGGTCCGGCGGATCTGTGACCTAGCCGTGATCCAGACCAGCCCGCAAGGAACCACTATCCGCCTGCACATGCTGCGGGACTAACTTGCGGGGGGCTCCGGCGGGTTCGGCACGCCCCGTCCGCGGGCCGGTTCGTCGCTCCGCAGTGTGGCAACGGAAACCGCGTCGTGGCGCGGGCGGGAACCTGGTTCAGCTGGCCTGGGCGAGCGGGGTGGCCGGGGCGGGTCCGGGGGGGCCGAGCAGGCGCTGGCGCAGGTGGCCGAGGGCGTGGGCGAGGAGCCGGGAGACGTGCATCTGGGAGATGCCGAGCTGCTGGCCGATCTCGGCCTGAGTCATGTCGCCGTAGAACCGCAGCAGCAGGATCTTCTGCTCGCGGCGGGGCAGCTCGCCCCAGTGCGTGGCGACCGATTCCATGTCCAGGGTGTGCTCCACCCCGGGGTCCTCCTCGCCGAGCACGTCGGCCAGGCTGGCCGCGTCGGGCCGCCCGGCCAGCGGAGCGTCCAGCGAGGCGGGCTGGAAGACCATGTCGGCCCGCCGGGCGTCGCGCAGCTCCTGTTCGCTGATCCCCAGGTGGGCGGCCAGTTCGGCGTCGGCGGGCTGGTGCCCGAGCTGCTGGGTCAGCTGGCGGGTGGCCTCGCGGACGGCCAGCACGAGTTCCTGCATGGACCGCTCGACGTGGACCTGCCACCGCTTGTCCCGGAAGTGCCGCTTGATCTCACCCGAGATGCACGGCTGGGCGTAGGCGGCGAGGCTGCCGCCGAGGTCGGGATCGAAGTTGTTGATCGCCTTGAGCAGGCCGACATAACCGACCTGCATCAGGTCCTCGGCCGGCTCGGGGCTGCGCTTGTACCGCTGCACGCACGAGCGCACCAGGTTACGGTGACGGCTCACCAGCAGTTCGCAGGCGGCCGAGCGGCGCGCGCTGGACAGCGGCTGCGACCGCACGATCCGCAGCAGCGCGCGGTCATCCAGGCGGGACAGGCCCTCCAGGGTCCGGCCGCCGGGCGCGGGCGCCAGCGGGGCGGGCCGCGCTGCGGATACTTTCTCCATAGAAAGTGTTTCCATGAGGAAAGACTCTCACGGGGGGCGGCGCCTGGCAAGCCCGGCGTCACAAAAAGGTAACGGCCGGTGCCAGCGGCGCCCCTGGAGCCGGCGATGAGCTGCGACAACCGGGCACCAGGCCGAGTCCTTCACGTTCGCCCAGGCCGAACCGCTTCCAGCCCGCGCCCGCGCCAGGCTCCCACCACGCCACCCCTGGCCCACCGCCGCGCTGCGCTACGCCGAGGGCCGCCTGCTGGCCGGCCTCGTGGTGGCCCCCCGCGCCGACGACGACCGGGCGGACGCCGGACGGCGGGCCCGGCCGCCCCGGCCGGCCCGGTCGGCCCGCTCGGCCCGGTCGGTCCCGGCGTAGCTGGCCTCGACCTCTTCCGGCGTCATCGGCAGCCGGGCGGCCGAGGGCGGCAGGCCCGCGTCGAGCGCCTGCCCGAGCAGGCGCGCCATCGAGTACTTGGGGTCGGCGGCCAGGGCGCGCTCGATCGCGATGTTCGCCAGCGCGCCCTCGCCCGACTGCCAGGCCGTGAACGCCAGCAGCGAAGCCGGCGCGGGCACGTACGGCCGGACCGCGTGGCGGACCAGGTCGGTCCACAGCCGCCGGTGCGCAGCCCGGAAGCCGGGCTCCATCCGGGCCCAGGCGTCGTCACGGACTCGCAGGTCGGCCACCGTCACCGTGAGCCAGGCCAGCCGGTCGTGGTCGGTAATCCGGGCGCCGGCCCGGTAGGCCGCGATCGCCTCGCACACCGCCGCGCGGCCCTCGTCCACGACCCGCCGCAGGCCGTCGGCGGTGCTGGGCGCCGACGTGAGCAGCTCACCGACCCGGCGCAGCGCGCGCTCGGTCGCCCGGGCCATCGATTCCGCGTCCGGGCCGCTCAGCGGGGCCAGCGACCGGGCCAGCGCCGCCCGGTCGGGACAGGCCGGCATCCCCGCGGCGGCCAGGGCCGCCCCGGCCGGGTGCGCGGCCGCGTCGAACGGGACGCCCTCGGCCGGGCAGCAGCGCGGATCCTGGCACAGGAAGGACCAGTAGCGGCCGTCCTCCACCCGCAGCAGGTCGCGCAGCGCGATGCCGCGGTCGGACAAGCCCGCCTGGAGCGCTTCGGCGACTGGGGTGACCAGGGGCCCCGGGCCGTAGCCCGCGACGATGGCCATCCGGATCCGCCGCTTGGCCAGCACGCCGACCGCGTGCCGCGTGATCTCCCGTGATCCCGCGGCGTCCGGAGGGTCGGGCAAATCGTAACGGAAGGCGAGCAAGACCCGGCCGCGCCGTGCGTCGACGCCGACGACGACCATGCTCCGGGCGGGGTGGAATCCGAGCAGGTGCGGGACGATCGCCAGGAAGCCGGCCACGGAGCCGACCCGGATCCGGGGCTCGGTGGCGGCGGGCTGGGCAGGGGGGCGCGGGGACTGGTCACCCGCTGGCGTGTTCTCGGTCATGCGGGCAGGTTCCGGCCCGGCCGCCGTCCGGCGCGACCGAATAACGCCAGGGGCTGTGCGTAACGGGCCGCGTCCACAGCCGGCTGAAACCGGGTTGACAAGACGCTCAGCGGCTGGCGATGCGCTTGCTGAAGAAGACTCGCCGGAACCCGGCCTGCGACCGCGCTGAGCGCGGCGACGTCGCCCGGGCCGGCCCGCCGGACGGTCAGCACGCGGGTCAGCCGGCGGGCTTCAGGCCGATGCGGCGGTACAGGGAGCCCGCGTTCCCGGCGTGCAGGATCCGGGTGAAGTGGGTCTGGAAGTAGGCCCGCAGCTGCGGCGTCCAGGCGACCCGGTGGTTGTTCAGCCCGGACAGCCACACGTACTGGGCGTGGTCGAAGGCGTAGGTCCACACCGCGTCCACCCGCGGATACCGGGCGGCGCCGGTCTCCGGATCGCGCCCATGGGAGTAGGCGTAGTTGGTCCCGGTGGCGTCCAGCAGCAGGGAGCAGCCGGGCACGTCCGAGACCAGCCGGTTGGCCATGACGCTGAACGAGACCTCGTCCGCGAGCAGGCACGCGCCCGGCGGGATCAGCCGCTCCGCCGAGGTCACCACGGACAGCCGCAGGTGCGGCGCGTTGTTGCTCTCCCACTGGAACTGGATGACGGCCATGACCAGGACCGCCAGCCCGGCCAGGGCGGTCCCGCCCCACAGCAGCGCCGGCGGGGTGGCGGTGGCGCCCTCACCGCCGGACACCAGGCGGATGTCGCGGGCCAGGGCGGACACCGGCAGCGCGATCGACAGGGCCAGGAACGGCGCCAGGAACGCCGCGAAATGGTAGTGGAACTGGTCAGACCACAGGAACGCCAGCGCGATCAGCCCGGCCGAGGACACGGCGAACACGTCGAGCGCGGGCGGCAGCCGCCAGGTCAGCAGGTACCCGAGCCCCAGGCAGCCGAGCACGACCGCCACGATCGCCGCGGCGGCGGCCACGTCCAGCAGGTGCGTCGGCCTGCTCACGTCGGCCAGCCCGGCCATGTCCTGGAGCCGGAGCCAGAGGGGGTAGCGCACGGCGCCGGGTCGGTTGCCGATCTGGGCGACGATCGTGGCGTCGTAGAACTGGCGCGGCGCCAGGGCGGCGAACGGGATGACCGGGACCAGGAAACCCGCCGCCACCCCGCCGGCGTAGGCGAGCAGCCGCCGTGGCCGGCGCAGCGACAGCACCGCGATGATGATCACCGGGAAGATGGCCCAGGGCTCGACGGCGCCGCCGAACCCGAACGCCACGCCGCCCCAGACCAGGCGCCGGGTCCGGGTCGTGAAGTGGTCACCGTCGAACAGCGCCAGGGCCCCGATCAGGCAGAACAGCACCAGCCACGGCTCGACCAGCACGGTCTTCGCGGCCTGGATGCTGTCCGGGTAAACGGCCATGATCCCGCACGTGATGACCGTGGCCAGGACGCCGCGATGGCGGACCAGCAGCCCGCCCAGGGTGACCGCCGCCGCGCTGGCCGCTGCGGTCAGGATCCGGCCCACGGCCATGCCCCAGGCGGTGCCGGTCACCTTGCTGAGCAGCGCAGCGGGGATCATCAGCAGCGTGATCCCTGGCGGCTGCACGATCAGGAAGTCACGGTAGGGCAGGGCCCCGTAGACCAGCCGGACCGCGCTGCCGAAGTAGGGGCCGTCGTCGTACTCGTTGACGCTCAGCAGGAAGCCGGGGCGGGTCAGCTGGTAGAACCTCAGGCCCAGGGCGAGCACGGTGGCCGCTGCGATGATCAGCGTCACCGGGCTGCCCAGGCCGAGGCCTCGCGGGGCGGAGGCCGCCGCGGAACCACCCTGGGGCTCACCGGAGCCCGGGCTCGCGATCGTTCCGCTTGGCGTCGTTCCGCTCACACGTGGCTGCCTTCTATGAGCCGCTCGGACCGCCCAGATGCTACCGGGTGCGGTGGCCTGGCACTGGTCAACGCTACAGGCGGACGCCGAGGAGGGCGTCGACCGTATCCCGGGCCAGCCGGGCATCCATGAACTCCGGGGATCGCCGGGCGGCGAGGGCGGCGGCGGCCCAGGCGTCGACGGCGGCCAGCGCGCCGGGGGCGTCGAGGTCGTCGGCCATCCGCTCGCGGACCGTTGCGAGCAGGGCCGCTGCCGGGCCAGCCTCGCCCGCGACCAGGCCAGCCTCACCCGCGACCAGGCCGGGCTCGCCCGCCACCGGGCCAGCCTCGTCCGCGACCGCCGCGGCCGGGCCAGCCTCGCCCGCGACCGCCGCGGCCACCGGGGCCAGGGCCGGCGCGAGGGCCGCGCGCCACCGGTCGAGCCGCGCCTGCGCGGCCGCGAGACCGGCTTCGGTCCAGTCCCAGTCCTCGCGGTAGTGGTGCGCGAGGACCGCGAGCCTGATCGCCATCGGGTCGACGCCCTGGGCCAGCAGCTTCGATACGAACACCAGGTTGCCGCGCGACTTGGACATCTTCTCCCCGTCCAGCCGGACCATGCCCGCGTGCACGTAGTGCCGGGCGAACACCGGATCGCCCGGGCTGGCCAGGGCGCCGAGCGCGACCCGGGCGTGCGAGGCACTCATCTCGTGATGCGGGAAGGCCAGGTCACTGCCGCCGGCCTGGACATCGAACGTGACCCCCAGGTACTCGGTCGCGATCGCGGCGCACTCCACATGCCAGCCCGGCCGGCCGTTGCCGAAACTCGACGGCCAGGCGGGCTCGCCCGGCCGCGCGGCCAGCCAGACCAGCGGATCCAGCGGGTCTTTCTTCCCCGGCCGGCCGGGGTCGCCGCCGCGCTCGGCGAACAGCGCGATCATCGTGGCCGCGTCCAGGCCGGACACCGCTCCGAACGCGGGATCGGCGGACCGGGCGAAGTACATGTCCCCGTCGACCTCGTAGACCGCCCCGTGGTCGGCCAGCAGCTTGCCCAGCCGCTCGATCACCGGCAGCGCCTCGACCGCGCCGACGTAATGGGTCGGCGGCAGCACCCGCAGCGCCTCCATGTCCTGGCGGAACAGCGCGATCTCACGGTCGGCCAGTTCCCGCCAGTCCTCGCCGTCCCGGGCCGCGCGCTCGAGCAGCGGGTCGTCCACGTCGGTGATGTTCTGCGCGTAGCTGACCTCGTGCCCGGCGTCGCGCCAGGCCCGGACCAGCAGGTCCCAGGCGATGAAGGTCGCCGCGTGACCCATGTGGGTGGCGTCGTACGGGGTGATCCCGCAGGCGTACAGCGCTGCCGCCGGGCCGGCTGCCGCCGTCACCAGTCCGCCTCCGGCGTCGGCTACCTTCGTCTCCGGGCCCCGCCCGGGCAGTTCGGGAACGCTCGCGCCGCGCCAGGAATCCATAGCCGTCAGGCTATCGCTGCCCCACGCGCACCAGATCCCGCAGGCCGCGGCCCTCCGGCCGGGCGGCCGCGGCGCGGGGACGGGGGCCGCACCCCAGAAGCCGGACGGACCGCGGCGCTCAGGCCGGGCGCGCCGCGGCGCGCTCGAACGCGTACGCGAGCGCGATCAGCCGCGGCTCGCTCCAGGCCGGCCCGGTCAGCAGCAGCCCGACCGGTAGCCCGGCCACCTGGCCCGCCGGAACGGATATCGACGGGTACCCGCACACCGCGGCGGGCCCGGACGTGGAGAACTCCGACAGGTCGCCGAGCAGGTGGTCGATCAGCCGGGCGGGACCGCCGGTCAGCGATACCACGGCGTCCAGCCCGTCGCCGTCCAGCGCGCCGTCCAGCGCCTGGTGCGCCGACCGCCCGGCCTCGCCCCGGGCGGCCAGGTACCCGGCGTCACCCAGGTCGCCGGGAGTGGCCTCGGCCTGCTCGAACAGCTCCTGGCCGAAGTGGACGAGCACGCGGTCGGCGTGCCGCTTGTTGTAGTCGATCAGCTCGGCCAGGGTCATCGGGTGCTTGCCCGGCAGGGCGGCCAGGTACGCGTTCAGGTCGTGCTTGAACTCGTGCAGCAGCGCGGTCAGCTCCGGCTCGCCCATCTGCTCCATGCCGGGCAGCCGCACCGGGTCGATGATCTCGGCGCCGCAGCCGCGCAGCCGTTCCACCGCCGCGTCGAGCACGGCGGCGGTGGCCGGGCCCGCCGCCTTCGAGCCGTCGCGCCAGATCCCCAGCCGGGCGCCGCGCAGCGCGCCCGGATCCAGGAACGCGGTGTAGTCGGCGGGCCTGCCCGCGGCCGCCGCGGTCACCGGGTCGGCCGGGTCCGGGCCGGCCATCACCCCGAGCAGCGCCGCGGCGTCGGCGACGCAGCCGGTCATGGGGCCCGCGGTGTCCTGCACGGACGATATCGGGACGATGCCGCCCCGGCTGATCAGGCCGACCGTGGGCTTCAGCCCGACCACGCCGCAGTGGCTGGCCGGGGACACGATGGAGCCGTTGGTCTCGGTGCCGACCGCCACCGGGGCCAGGCCCGCGGCGACCGCGGCGGCCGAGCCGGAACTCGAGCCGGACGGGTTGCGGCCGGCGCCGTGCGGGTTCACCGTCTGGCCACCGAGCGTGCTCCAGCCGCTGCTGGACTGCGGCGAGCGGATGTTGGCCCACTCGGACAGGTTGGCCTTGCCCGCGATCACCGCGCCCGCCGCGCGCAGCCGGGCGACCAGGAAGGCGTCGCCCGACTCGGCGTCCGCCAGGGCGGGCGAGCCGGCGGTGCCCGGCAGCCCGGCGGCCGCGATGTTGTCCTTGATCAGCACCGGGATGCCCTCGAGCGGGCCGTGCGCGGCCCCGCGGGCCGCGTCGCTCGCGGCCGCCTGCTCGGCCGCGTCCGGGCTGACCGTGATCACGGCGTGCAGGCCCGGGTTGAGCCGTTCGATGCGGTCCAGGTAGAACCTGGTGAGGGCAGCGGAGGTCAGCTCCCCGGCGTCCAGCGCGCGGCCGAGGGCCGCGATCGTGGCGCCGCCGGCCGTGACGCTCGAGCCGCCGATGTTCTCCCCGAGGGACTCATGTACCGACATGGTGGGCACTTTACGGCCACGGCGCCGGGCCCGCGCCGGGCCCGGCCCCGGATTCCATAGACTCGCCGCTGTGAGCATGAGCATCGGCCGCCTGGACGCGGTGCCCGCCCTGGGCCGGCCCGACCTGCTGGCGCCCGCCGTCGCCGAGGCGCTCGCGGCGCTGGACGGGAAGCTGCCCGCCGACGCCGTGGGCGTCGCGGAGATCGACCCCGGCCTGGCGGACACCGCCGCCTTCTGCGAGCGGTACGGCGTCCCGCTGGACGAGTCGGCCAACTGCGTGGTGGTGGCCGGCCTGCGCGACGGCGAGGCCAGGTTCGCCGCCTGCGTGGTGCTGGCCACGACCAGGGCCGATGTCAACGGGCTGGTCCGCCGCCAGCTTGACGTGCGCAAGGCCTCGTTCGCCGCCGTTGACGTCGCGGTCGAGCAGACGGGCATGGAGTACGGCGGCATCACCCCGGTCGGCGTGCCCGCGCACTGGCCGGTGTTCGTCGACGCGGCGGCCGCGGCGCGGCCGCGGGTGGTCATCGGCAGCGGGGTGCGCCGGTCGAAGCTGACGCTGCCCGGCGAGGCGCTCGGGCGGCTGCCCGGCGCGGTGGTCCTGGCCGGGCTGGGCCGCTGACCGGCGGGCCCGCTCAGGGCCGGGGCAGCCAGGACACGCGGCCGATCAGCGCCGCGTAGCCGACGAACGTGACCGTGTCGATGAGCGTGTGGGCGATGATCAGGGGGGTGACCCGGCCCCAGCGGCGGTACAGGTAGCCGAAGATCACGCCCATCGCCGCGTTACCGAGGAACGCGCCGAACCCCTGGTACAGGTGGTAGCAGCCGCGCAGGACCGCGCTGAACACGATCGCCTTCCACGGGGTCCAGCCGAGCTGATCCAGCCGCCGCAGCAGGTAGCCGATGACCAGGATCTCCTCGAGGATGCCGTTGTGGGCCGCGGACAGGATCAGCACCGGGATCCGCCACCACACCGCGGGCAGCGATTCCGGGACCACGTTCAGGCTCATCCCGAGGTGGTAGGCGGTCAGGTACAGGGCGAGCCCGGCCCCGCCGATGACCGCGGCGAGCACGGCGCCGCGCAGCAGGTCCCGGCCCGGCTGGCTCGCGTCCAGGCCCATGTCCGCGGGCCCCTCGCCGGACCTGGCCAGCAGGTAGAAGACCAGCACGACCGGCGCGAGCGCCTCGGCGATGCCGGCGAGCTGCAGGACCAGGTCGAGCCAGTTGTTGGTGGCCAGCGGGCCCACGAGCAGCGCCTGCTGGCTGCCCAGGGACTGCCGCGCCAGCAGCGAGCCGATCAGGTTGAGCAGCGCGTTCAGCGCGCTCGCGCCGAGCGAGACCGCGAAGACCGCGAACAGTTCCCAGCGGATCATCCGATCCGACGGCAAGCGCAGGCTGGTACCCTCCCTGAGTGCCACGTAGGGACTCTATTCGGTGCGGCGGGGTCCTCCTTCCGGGGCTGGGCGGCCCACGCTAACCGCGCCGGCACCTGCTGATTCTGGGGAACTGTGGACACGAGCGAGCCGACGGACCGGCCGGGCCGCGGCCAGGACTCGGGCGCGACCGGGCAGGCGGGCCCGGGCACGAGGCCGCCGCCCGAGCCGCCCCCGCCGCCCGCGGCCGGGCCGGGGCCGCGGCGCCCGGCGCTGACGTCACGCCCGGTCGCGCGGCACCTGGTCCTGCTGGCGCTGTACCTGGCCGCCGGGATCGCGCTGACCTGGCCCGATGCGAGCTACCTGACCGGGAACCGGCTGCCGGCGGTGCGCGACATCTCGGGGTACGTGTGGGACCTGTGGTGGATCGCGCACCAGGTCGCTCACCTGGGCAACCCGTTCTTCACCCGCGGCATGGCCGCGCCGGTCGGCATCCAGCTCGGCTTCGACACCACGATGCCGCTGGCCGGGCTGGTCATGACCCCGGTCACCCTGGTCTTCGGCCCCAGCGCCTCGTTCAGCCTGCTCACGATCGTGCTGCCGGGCCTGCTGTGCTACGTGATGTACCGGGCCGCCCGGCTGTGGCTGCGCGAGCCGGGCGCGATCGCGGCCGGCGCGCTGTTCGGCCTGTCCTCGATGGTGGCCTGGCAGGACTGGTTCCATCTCAACATCGCGCTGGGCACGCTGTTCTTGCCGATGACGCTGGAGGCGGCGGTGCGGCTGCGCCGCCGCCCGGGGCTGCGCCAGGGCGTGATCTTGGGCGTGGTGCTGGGCGCGGCGGTGCTGGTCAACCAGGAGTCGGCGGTGATGGCGGTGCTGCTGGCGGCGGCGGCGCTGCTGCCGTGGCTGATCCGCCGCCCGGCCGCGGCGCGGCTGCGGGCGGCGGGCGCGGGCGCGGCGGCCGCGGTGATCGTGGCCAGCCCGCAGCTGATCGCGATGATCAGCCAGGCCGCCGCCGGCGGCACGTCGGTCAGCGCGGCCAAGCTGGCCAGCAACTACGGCACCTACGGCGGCGGGCTGCCCGCCCTGTTCACGCCCTCGCCCCAGGTGGGCCACTACGGGCTGCACGCGCTGGCCTCGATCTACAGCTACCGCGTCGCGGACGAGGCCATCGTCACGTACGGCCTGGTGCTGAGCGTGCTCGCGGCGGGCGGGCTGATCGCGTGCTGGCGGCGCCGCAGCGCCTGGCTGCTCGCGCTGCTGTGGCTGGGCGGTGCCGCGCTCGCGCTCGGGTCCACGCTGGTGATCGGGCGCCGGGTCCTCGTGCCGCTCGCGGTGACCTGGAACGGCGCCCGGGTGTCCTTGATCATGCCCTACACCTGGCTGGTCCATGTGCCGGGGCTCGCCGCGCTGCGGGAGGCCGACCGGCTGGCCCTGCTCGGGCTGGTGGGCGCGGCGATGCTGGCCGGCGCCGCGGTGGACTGGCTCGGCCGCCATGCCCGCCCGCTGATCGCCGTGGTGGCGGTGCTGGCGCTCTTCGAGGCGGGCTGGACCGGGACCCCGCTGCGCGGGCTGATGCCCACCGCCCTGCCCGTCCTGGACCGGCCCATCGCCGCCGACCACTCGGACTCGATCGTGCTGGACATCCCGTTCGGCCTGCGCGGCGGGCTCCCGCTCTACGGGTCGGCGATCGCCAAGCCCGCGATGATACTGGCCACCGCCGACGGCCACCCGCGGGCGGTCTCCTACACCTCCTGGGTGCCGCGCGCGACCACCGCTTACTTCAGGCGCCACCCGTTCTACGCCGGGCTGGTGGCCGTCCAGGACGGGCACGCCGTCCCGGCGGCCCAGCTAGCCGCCGCGCGGCGGGACGTCAGGGGAATGAACATCGGCTGGGTGCTGGTCTGGGGCGGCACGCCGCCGGCCGTCATCCGGTACCTGACCGGCGCGGGCTTCGTGTTCAGCTACCGGGCCGAGCAGGTGTCGGTGTACCGGCCGGGCTGGAAGTAGCGGCGGGCGGCTACGCCCCTTCTTCCTTGACCCGGGCCACCGCGAACACCGACTGCCCGAAGGGCGGCCGGTCGCCGACCGCGCGCTCGAGCAGCCGCACCGCCGGCACCACCAGGCGGTCGTAGAACGTCATCGTCCCGCCCGTGGAGGGCTGCTTCTTCAGCAGGCTGGTGAAGGCGTAGTAGCAGATCAGGCCGAGCGAGTTCGCGTACCGGACCTCGACAACCTCCAGGCCCGCGTCGGTCAGCGCCTTGCGCATCGAGCGCTTGGTGTAGCGCCGCACGTGCCCCGTGGCGATGTCGACCGGGCTCATCGCGAACGGGAACGCCGGCGTCACCAGCACGACGTACCCCTCGGGCCGGACCAGCCTGGCCATGCTCTGCAGCGCTCCGACGTGGTCCTCGATGTGCTCGAGCACGTTGTAGGAGACCAGGCAGGAGTGGTCGGCGCGCTCCTCGGTCGGCAGCAGCAACTGCTGCACCGTGACGCTCGGGTACCGGGCCATGTGCTTGCGCAACTCGGCGAACAGGGCCGGGTCAGCCTCGGTCGCGGTGTACTTCTCGACCGCGGGAATCCATTCCAGCGCGTAATCGCCGAGTCCGCTGCCAATCTCGATCGGGTGCTCGCCGAGGTAAGGCTTGGCAAAGCCCGCGAACCACTTCCGGTGGTTCTGGCATTCCGCCAGCGCGACCAGGACGTCGCACTGGATCTGCCGGTCTCCGCGGAGCTGATCCACCTCGTCCCTGATCGCGTCCTCAGAACGCGCTGCTTCCACTCGACTCAACCTCTCGCCGCCAACGTCGCATGAATCCGGCAATGAAACCACAAAACGCCGACTACGCGCCCCCCAATCCGGGCTGCCGGCCGGTATGGTCCGGCCGGCGGCCCGGGAGCCGCCGCGCCCGCAGTATCCGGGCTTGCCGCATGTCCGGATTCTCACCCCCGGGCGCGCGGTTACACCTTGGCTCGCATATCTAGCTCGGGTGATCCTACCCGTGCTCGCGAACGCATATGGTCATGCGAGGCAAGTCGGCCCGCCTCGGGTGCCCGCGGCGGCGCCTGTTCGGTTACAGTCCGGTCCGGAGGGTACGCCCGCCACCCGGGCGGGCGGCCGTCCCCCTGGCGGGCGATGCGGTAAGGAGCACCCCCATGTACCAGCCGTACCCGGGCTCGGGACAGCAACAGCCGCCCGAGCCGCAGCAGCGGCCGCCTGTGCCCAATTCGGTGCAGACGGCGGTCAAGCTCATGTACGCGGGCGCGGGCCTCAGCCTCCTCGAGCTGATCGTGGGCCTGCTCACGATCAGCGCCGTCCGGCGCGCGATCGTGAAGGCCTACCCGCACTACACCTCGTCCCAGATCCACCGGCTGGAGGTAGCGGACATCGCGATCGCGGTGATCGTCGGGCTCATCGCGATCGGCCTGTGGATCTGGATGGCCAGGGCGTGCGCGTCCGGCCGCAACTGGGCCCGGATCACCGGGACCGTGTTCTTCGGCCTGAATACGCTGTTCCTGCTGGTCGGCCTGGCCCGCCCGCACGCCGGCGTGGGGCTGATCTTCAACCTGCTGGTCTGGCTGGCCGGCCTCGGCGCGGTGATCATGCTCTGGCGCCGGGAGTCCGGGCCCTTCTTCAGCCTCCGTACGCAGTAAGCCGGATCAGCCGCCCCCACGCCAGTTCGGTGCCGGAGGCGAGGCAGCCGTCCACGACCGCGTCGGTGCCCAGGGCGCTCACGCGCACCTCGGGCAGCGCCGGCGCCAGCCCGCGCAGTTCGGCCGTCACCGCCGCCGCGAATCCGGGAGCCTGGCCGATGCCGCCGCCGAGCACGACCAGTTCCGGGTCGACCACGGTCACCACGGCGCTGACCGCCTTGGCCACCAGCCGCGCCTCCGCGGCCACGACCGCCGCGGCCCGCCCGTCTCCCCGGGCCGCGGCCGCGAAGACGCGGCGCGCGGAGACCGGGCCGCGCAGGCCCGCCCGCCGCGCGGCGCGCACCACGGCCGGTGCCGAGGCGGCGGCCTCGAGCACGCCCCGGCGCCGCGCGTCCTCCTCGTCGGCGCCCTGGCCCTCCGAGATCGGCATGTAGGCGATCTCCCCCGCCACCCCGTGCGCGCCGCGGTGCAGCCGGCCGTCCAGGACCAGGCCCAGCCCGATCCCGGTCCCGATCCACACGAACGCGAAGCTCGCGAACTCCCGGCCGTGCCCGTGGGCGCGCTCGGCCAGCGCCGCGGCGTCCACGTCGTTCTCGACCACGAGATCCTGCCCGAACGCCTCGCGCAGGCCTGCCAGCACCGCCGGGCGGCTCAGCCCGGCCAGGCCGCCGGTCAGCGCCATCGCGTTGCGCCGGGGGTCGTAGACCCCCGGGCTGCCGATCACGGTCTGGGTGATGGACGCGCGGGCCACGCCCGCCTCGGCGCAGAGCGTGTCCGCCAGGCCGACCAGGTCGGTCAGCCGGCCGCGCACGCTGGAGGCCCGGGTCCGGGCCGAGTGCCGGGCGCGGATGTCACCGGCCAGGTCGGCGAGGGCCCCGCGCAGGTAGTGGTGCCCGATGTCCAGGCCGAGGACGAACCCGGCATCCGGCCTGATCTCATACAGCCGGGCCGAGCGCCCCGGCCCGCCGGTCCGCTGCCCGGCGATGCGGACCAGGCCCGACCGCTCCACGTTGGCCAGCGCCAGCGACACCGTGGGCTTGGAGAGCCCGGACAGGCGGGCCAGGTCAGCCCGGGAGCACGGCCCGAGCTGGCGGATCTGGCTGAGCAGCAACTGCTCGTTCAGGGCGCGGATCAGCTGAGGCCGGGCGGCCATGCCCCCGTTGACCTGCCCCGGGCCGGGCCCAGGCGAGTCCGGGCGCGCCCGGTCGTCCGCCGCGGCGTTCGGGTTTCCCCCGGCCCGGCTGGCCGACGTGGTCGTCACGGCCACCTCCGCTTCCATCCTCTCCCATCAAGGTCATCCGGCGCACGGGCATTTCCGCGGGCCGGCGGTCTGGCCCGCGCCCGCGCGCCCGGCCCGCACCGGCCCTGCCCGCGTCCCGCCGTCCGCCGCGTCGCCCGCGGGGCGGCCCGGTCGGTAACGAAATGGCTGCCGTCTTGTCCCGGTATTAATAGTTAGGATACTGTCCTAACTATTAAGGGATGACAACCCCGCCCCCGCGGCTGGCCCAGGAAGGTCGGCATGAGCCATCGCCCGGTCGTGCTCGCGCTGGACTACGGCGGCACCAAGATCGCCGCCGTCGTGTCCGACCTGACCGGGAGCCAGCTGGCCTCGACGACGGTGGCCAGCGGCGGCGAGCACGGGGCCCGGGTCAGCTTCGACCGCGGCGTCCGGGCCGCCCTCGACCTGCTGGCCGCCACCGAGGGCGGCCGCCTGGCCGCCGTCGGCGTGGCCACGTTCGGGATCCCGTTCGAGGACCGCGTCGAGCTGGCCCCGGCCATCAGCGGCTGGGACAAGCTGGCCATGGGCCGGGAGCTGCGCGGCGCCTTCGCCGGGGCGCCCATCGCGATGGCCACCGACGCGAAGGCCGCCGCCCTGGCCGAGGCACGCTGGGGCGCGCTGGCCGGCCATGATCCCGCCGTCTACCTGAACCTGGGCACCGGGCTGGCCGCCGCCATCGTGGTCGGCGGCCAGGTGGTGCACGGGCACGACGGCGCGGCGGGCGAGATCGGCTACAACCTGCGGTCCGCCGCCGACCTCGGGCTGGCCCTGGACCGGCGCACCCCGCTCGAGGACGTGGTCAGCGGCCAGGCCCTGGCCCGCCGGGCGGCCCGGCGGGCCGGGCGCGCCAGGCCCTCGCCCGCGCCGACCGCCGCCGAGGTCTTCGGGGCCAGCGCGGCGGACCCGGCCCTGGGCGAGCTCGTCGACGAGTTCGTCGACGAGCTCGCCTTTCACGTCGTGAACATCGCGATCGCGCTGAACCCGGCCCGGATCGCGGTGGGCGGCGGGATGGTCGGCTCCTGGCCGCGGATCCGGCCACCGCTGCACCGCGCGCTGGCCGCCGCCGTCCCGTTCCCGCCGGACCTGGTGGTCGCGCGGTTTCCCTACGACGCCCCGCTACGCGGCGCGGCGGCCATGGCCATCGACGCCGCGCTCGCCAACGGCCGGGCCGGCGCGGTCGGCGCGGACCCGGTCGGCGCATCTCCTCCCGTGCACGGATCTTGATGAAGGGCAACGCCATGAGACGCCTCAGGACACTCGGTCTCATCATCGCCGCCGGACTGCTGGCGGCCGGGTGCGGATCGTCGGGCTCGCCGTCCTCCTCGTCGGGCCCGAGCGGCGTGCTGACCATCTCCAACGAGAGCGGCGGCACCTGGACCTGCCAGTTCAACCCGTTCAACCCGAACGTCAACATCCTGCCGTTCGGCCCGGTCTACGAGCCGCTGGTGTTCGTGAACACGCTGCAGAGCGCCAAGGCCACGCCATGGCTGGCCACGTCCTGGGCCTGGAGCGGAGACAACAAGGTCCTCACGTTCACCATCCGCCAGGGCGTCCGGTGGAACGACGGCAAGCCGATGACCGCGGCCGACGTGGTCTACACCTTCAACCTGCTGAAGAAGGACCCGGCGCTCGACCTGCAGTCGGTGTGGTCGGTGCTGAGCAGCGTGACCCAGCAGGGCTCGGACCAGGTCGTGATGACATTCAGCACGCCCGCGCTGCCGTACTTCTATTACGTCGCCGGGCAGACGCCGATCGTGCCCGAGCACATCTGGTCCTCGATCAAGAACCCGGTGACCTACAACGACGCGAACCCGGTCGGCACCGGCGCGTATACGATCAAGGCCTGCACGCCGGAGAACATCACGTACACGGCCAACAAGCACTACTGGCAGCCGGGCGAGCCGAAGATCGCCGAGGTCCTCTACCCCGCCTTCACCTCCAACACCCCGGCCAACACCGAGCTGGCCGACGGCACCGCGCAGTGGGGCAACCAGTTCATCCCGAGCATCCAGAGGTTCTACGCGGACAAGAGCCCGGACAATCACTACTGGTTCCCGCCGACGGCCAACAACGCCCTGTTCATCAACCTGAAGGACCCGCTGCTGGACGACGTGGCCGTGCGGCAGGCGATGGCCTACGCGATCGACCGGGGCAAGGTCTCCCAGATCGGTGAGTACGGCTACGAGCCGCCCGCGAACCAGACCGGGATCGTCACCCCGACGTTCTCCGGCTGGATGGACTCCTCGGCCGCCGCCCGCTACGGCTACGGTTACGACCCGGCCAAGGCGGCGCAGGTCCTGACCGCCGCGGGCTTCGTGAAGGGCAGCGACGGCATCTTCCAGACCAAGTCGGGGCAGCCGCTGTCGTTCACCGTGATCAACATCGGCGATTACTCGGACTTCGTCGCCTCGCTGCAGGTGATGCAGCAGGAGTTCAAGGCGGCCGGCATCGGGCTGACCGTGCAGAACCTGTCCCAGAACGACTTCGACACCAAGCTGTTCAACGGCAACTACCA
Organism: uncultured Actinomycetota bacterium; assembly: GCA_963749145.1. Taxonomy (GTDB): domain Bacteria; phylum Actinomycetota; class Actinomycetes; order Streptosporangiales; family Streptosporangiaceae; genus JASHPR01. Next base: position 682,570 of record CAVVLN010000004.1, read on the forward strand.
GCTCGGCTACTACTACGAGACCGGCGGCCCCACCCCGTATTACGAGATGCGCCAGTGGCTGCTGTCGGCCAACTCGGCGCCGATCGGCCAGTCGGCCTCGTCGAACTACGAGCGCTACTCGAACCCGGCCACCGACAAGCTGCTCGCCGACTACGCCTCGGCAACCACGCCCGCCGCGCAGCACCAGATCGTCGACCAGCTGCAGCAGGTCATGCTCCAGGAAGTCCCGGTGATCCCGGTGACCGAGTCGGTCGACTGGTACGAGTACAACACCGGGGACTTCACCGGCTGGCCGACCCCGGGCGACCCCTACGCCCAGCCGGGCCCCGCGCTCACCCCCGACTTCGGCATCGTGCTGCTGCACCTGAGGCCGAAGGGCTAGCCAGCCGGGCCGCCCGCGCGCAGGCTGACCACGGGGAAGAAAAGGGAGGACGAGCATGAGATTCGCGCTCCGCCGCCTGGGCTTCTTCGTGGTCACCCTGTGGGCGTGCGTGACCCTCAACTTCCTGCTGCCGCGGATGATGCCGGGCAGCCCGGCCACGGCGATGATGGCCAAGTACCACGGCCGCGTGACCGGGCCGGCCCTGCAGGCCCTGGAGAACGCGTTCGGGGTCGGCACCCACGCCAGCCTGCCGGTCCAGTACGTGCGCTACCTGGGCGACATGGCGACCGGCAACTTCGGCATCTCGCTGACCGTCACCGGCGTGCCGGTCAGCCAGGTCATCATGGGCGCGATCTGGTGGACGCTCGGCCTGGTCGGCGTCACGACCGTGCTGGCGTTCGTGCTGGGGACCCTGATCGGCATCGTCGGCGCCTGGCGGCGGGGCGGCTGGCTGGACGGCATCCTGCCGCCGGTGTTCGTGATCACGTCGTCGATCCCGTTCTTCTGGATCGCGATGATGCTGATCCTGGTGTTCGCCAACCAGCTGCACTGGTTCCCGCCCGCCGGCGCCTATGCCAACACCCTCACCCCGTCCTTCACCTGGCCGTTCATCTCCAGCGTGCTGCACTACGCGCTGCTGCCGGCGCTGGCGATCCTGATCACCTCGATCGGGGGCTGGATCTTGACCATGCGCAACACGATGGTGACCGTGCTGGCCGAGGACTACGTGCGGATGGCCCGGGCCAAGGGCCTGCCCGGGCACCGGATCATGATCGACTACGCGGCCCGCAACGCCATGCTGCCGAACCTGTCCGGTTTCGCGATGTCGCTCGGCTTCGTGGTCAGCGGGGCGATCCTGGTGGAGTACGTGTTCTCGTATCCCGGGGTGGGATTCATGCTGCTGCAGGCGGTGCAGAACGAGGACTACGCGCTCATGCAGGCCCTGTTCCTGCTGATCACCGTGGCCGTGCTGGTCGCGATCCTGCTGGCGGACATCGCCACCGCGCTGCTCGACCCGCGCACCAGGACGGCCTGACCGATGGCCGCCATGCGCATCTCGGCCGGGCCGGACGCCGCCGGCCAGGCCCCGCGGGCCGGGGTCCCCGCGGGCGGGCCGGCGTCGGCGACCACGCAGGCGGCCGGCCGGCTCTGGCGCGCCGTCCGGTCCAACCGGAAGGCGACCGCCGGCAGCGTGATCCTGGCCGTGTTCTGCGTCATCGCGCTGATCCCCGGGGTGATCGCGCACGACGACCCGAACGCGGACGCCTACGGCCGCAGCCTCGGCCCGTCGCTGCATCACCTGCTCGGCACCACCGCCTACGGCCAGGACATCTTCGCCCAGGTGATCTGGGGCACCCGGGAGACCCTGGTCATCGCGCTGGTCTCCGGCGTGATCTCCACGATCCTGTCGGTGGTGATGGGCGTGGCCGCCGCCTACCTCGGCGGGATCTGGGACGGCTCGCTCAACCTGATCACCGACATCCTGCTGGTGATCCCCACGTTCCCGCTGCTGATCGTGATCGCGGCCTACCTGCCCGACAGCGGGCTGATCGGCCTGATCGCCGTGCTCGTGATCACCGGGTACTCCTACGGCGCCCGCCAGCTCCGGGCCCAGGCGCTGTCCATGCGCAACCGGGACTTCCTCGAGGCGGCCCGGGTCCGCGGCGAGCGCCGCAGCTACATCATCTTCGTCGAGATCATCCCGCCGATGACCTCGCTCATCATGGCGACGTTCCTCGGCACGGCCGTCTACAACGTGCTGGCCGCGGCCGGCCTGCAGTTCATCGGCCTGGGCGACCCGAACTCGCTGAGCTGGGGCACGATGCTGTACTGGGCGGAGAACAACGCGGCGCTGCAGACCGACCAGTACCTGTGGGCGATCGTCCCCGGCGCCTGCATCGCCCTGCTCGGCGCGGCGTTCGCCCTGCTCAACTACGCGTTCGACGAGATCGGCAACCCGGCGCTGCGGCCGGTGCGCCGGGGCGGGAGGGCCCGTGTCCGGCCCGCGCGCTAGCGCCCCGGGCGGCGCGCCCGGCCTGGCCTGCTCCGCGGCGTCCGCCGCCACCGAGCTGGAGGTCAGCGAGCTGTCCGTGGCGTACGCCACCGAGCGCGGCAGCGTGGTCGCCGTGGACCAGGTCAGCTTCGACCTGCGCCGCGGCGAGTTCATCGGGATCGTGGGCGAGTCCGGCTGCGGCAAGTCCACGCTGCTGTTCGCGATCGCCCAGCTGCTCGCGCCCCCGGCCGCCATCACCGGCGGGAGCGTGATCTTCAAGGGGACCAGCCTGGTCGGGCTGACCGACTCCCAGCTCGCGGCCGTGCGCTGGAAGGACATGTCGGTGGTCATGCAGAGCGCGATGAACGCGCTGAACCCGGTCAAGTCGATCGGCGCGCAGTTCCGGGACGCGATGCGGGCGCACGGCGCGCGGTCGCCGCGGGAGATCGCCGACCGGTCCGCCGAGGTCCTGCGGATGGTCGGGATCGACCCGGCCCACCTGAAGAGCTACCCGCACCAGCTGTCCGGCGGCATGCGGCAGCGTTCCATGATCGCGATGGCGATGCTGTTCACCCCCGACCTGGTGATCATGGACGAGCCCACGTCCGCGCTGGACGTGGTGGCGCAGCGCTCGCTGATGGTCCAGATCAAGGACCTGCAGCGGGAGCTCGGTTTCGCGATCATCTTCGTCACCCACGACATGTCGCTGGTCAGCCACTTCTCCGACCGGCTGATGGTGATGTACGCGGGCCAGGTCGCCGAGTTCGGGGCGACCCGGCGGGTGTTCGACTCGCCGCTGCATCCCTACAGCGCCGGGCTGCTCGAGGCGTTCCCGTCGATCAGGGGCCCGCGGGTGCCGCTGACCGGCATCCCCGGCAGCCCGCCGGACCTGGCCCGGCCGCCGGACGGCTGCCGGTTCGCGCCGCGCTGCCCGCAGGTCATGGACCGGTGCGCCGACGCCCCGGTCGGGCTGCGGGAGGTGGGCGGCGTCCAGGTCCGCTGCCTGCTGCACGCCGAAGGACAGGACGCCCGGTGAGCGAATCGCAGGACCAGACGGTGCTCAGGACCGAGGCGCTGACCAAGCACTTCCGGATCGGCGGCGGCCTGGTCCGGCGCACCCTGCACGCCGTCGACGACGTCAGCCTGGCCATCGGCCGGGGCGAGATCGTGGCGCTGGCCGGCGAGAGCGGCAGCGGCAAGAGCACGATCGCCCGGCTGCTGGCCCGGATCTGCCAGCCCACCAGCGGCGAGATCTACTTTGCGGGCACGCCGCTGTCGGCCATCCGCTCGCGCGCCGACCTGCTCCGCTACCGGGGCCAGGTCCCGCTGGTGTTCCAGGATCCGTTCAGCTCGATCAACCCGGTGTTCCGCGTTTCCCACGGGATCCTGCGCACCCTGCGGCTGCACCGCCCGGAGCTGACCAAGCAGCAGCGGCGGGCCGAGGCGGAGCGGGTCTTCGACATCGTCGGGCTGACCCCGGCGGCCGAGGTGCTGCAGCGCTACCCGCACGAGCTGAGCGGCGGCCAGCGGCAGCGGGTCGGCTTCGCGCAGGCCCTGGCGCTGCAGCCGCGGCTGATCCTGGCCGACGAGCCGGTCTCCATGCTCGACGTGTCGATCCGGATCGGGCTGCTCAACCTGATGACGCAGCTACGCGACGCTCAGGGGGTATCGATCCTCTACATCACCCACGACATCGCCAGCGCCCGCTACGTGGCCGACCGGCTGGTGGTCATGTACGCCGGGCGGGTCGCCGAGTCCGGCCCGGTCGAGCAGGTGCTGGCCCGTCCCGGCCACCCCTACACCCAGCTGCTGCTGTCCGCGGTGCCCGACCCGCGGGCGGAGCTGAACGTCGGCGGCCAGACCGACCGCGGCGAGCCGCCGCGGGTGATCGATCCCGCGCCGGGCTGCCGGTTCCGCTGGCGGTGCCCGCTGGCCGTCGAGGAGTGCCAGCGGGTGACCCCGGACCTGAGCCCCCTCGGCCCCGACCACGAGGCCGCCTGCCACGTGGCCCGCTCCGGCTCGGCCGTGAGGGCCTTCCGGTGAAGCTCGCGGTCATCGGCGGAGGCTCCACCTACACGCCCGAGCTCGTGGACGGGGTGGCCCGGCTGTCCGGCGACATCAAGATCGCCGAGCTGGCCCTGGTCGACCCGGACGAGAGCCGGCTGTCGGTGGTCGGGCCATTCTGCGCGCGGATCCTGCGGGCCCGCGGCCACCCCGCCGCGCTGCGCGCCACCACCCGCCTCGACGAGGGCCTGGACGGGGCCGGCGCGGTGCTGCTGCAGCTGCGGGTCGGCGGCCAGGCGGCCCGCCACCGGGACGAGACCTGGCCGCAGGAGTACGGCTGCCTCGGGCAGGAGACCACCGGCGCCGGCGGGCTGGCCAAGGCCCTGCGCACCGTCCCCGTGGTCCTCGACATCGCCGAGCGCGCCCGCCGCCGGGCCCTGGACGGCGCGTGGATCATCGACTTCACCAACCCGGTCGGGATCGTCACCCGCGCGCTGCTCGACGCCGGCCACCGCGCGATCGGGCTCTGCAACGTCGCCATCGGGTTCCAGCGGCACTTCGCCGGGCTGCTCGGGGTGGCGCCGGAGTCGGTCGCGCTGGACCACGTCGGCCTGAACCACCTGACCTGGGAACGGGCCGCGGTGGTGGACGGGACCGACGCCCTGCCCGGCCTGATCGCGGCGCACGGCGAACAGATCGCCGTGCACACGGGCCTCCCGGCGTCGGTGCTGGCCGATCTCGGCGCGGTGCCCTCGTACTACCTGCACTACTACTATGCCCATGACGCGGCCGTGGCCGAGCAGCGCGGCCGGCCGACCCGGGCGCAGGACGTCGCGGAGATCGAGCGCGAGCTGCTGCGGCTGTACGCCGACCCGGCCCTGGACCGCAAACCGGAGCTGCTGACCCACCGCGGCGGCGCGTTCTACTCCGAGGCCGCCGTGGCGCTGCTGGCCTCGCTGGTGACCGACGCGAGGGACCGCCAGGTGGTGAACGTGCGCAACCGCGGCACCCTGCCCTTTCTCGACGATGACGCGGTGATCGAGGTTCCGGCCGTGGTCGGCGCGGGCGGGGCCGAGCCGGTGCCGCTGGCCCCGCTGCCGCCGCTGATGCGCGGCCTGGTCGCGCACGTGTCGGCGTTCGAGGACCTGGCCGTCGACGCGGCCCGGCGCGGCGGGCGCGACCGGGTCCGCGCCGCGCTGCTCGCTCATCCGCTGGTCGGCCAGTACGACCTGGCCGCCCGGCTCGCGGACCGGCTGATCGCCGAGAACGCGCGCTACCTGCCCTGGGCCGGCGGTGCCCCGGCCGGGGCGGCGGGCGGCCGGTGAGCCGCGCGGACGGTGACCGGCCGGGACCGGGGCCGGGCCGGGCGCTGCCCGGCGGGGGGCTGCCCGGCGGGGGGCTGCCCGGCGGGGGGCTGCCCGGCGGGGCGCTGCCCGCGGTGCTGGCGATCGACGGCGGCAACAGCAAGACCGACGTGGCGCTGGTGGCCGCGGACGGAACGCTGCTGGCCAGCGCGCGCGGGCCCGGCGTGCCCGGGGTCATCATGCTCGCCGAGACGATGCGGGTGCTCGGGTCGGCGGCCCGGCTGGCCGCCGGCCAGGCCGGCGGCGGCCCGGCGGGCGGCGGCCCGGCCGCCCCCGGCCCGCGGATCGCGCGCCACCTGTCGGCCTGCGTGGCCAACGCCGACCTGCCCGAGGAAGAACGCCAGCTGGCCGAGGCGGTGCGCGGCGAGGGCTGGACCGACACCGGGCACGTGGCCAACGACACCTTCGCGGTGCTGCGGGCCGGCCTGGACGACGCCGGGCCGCGCTGGGGCGTCGCGGTGACCTGCGGCGCGGGCATCAACTGCGTGGGCGTGGCCCCGGACGGGCGGACCACCCGGTTCCTCGCGCTCGGCCCGCTGACCGGCGACTGGGGCGGCGGGCACAGCCTGGGCCAGGAGGCCGTCTGGTGGGCCATCCGCGCCGAGGACGGCCGCGGGCCGCTGACCGCCTTGCGCGAGGCCGTGCCCGCGCACTTCGGCGTGCCGGACATGCGCGACGTGGCGGTCGGCTTCCACACCGGGCGGCTGCGCGGGGACGGGCTGCTCGGGCTGGTCCCGGTCCTGTTCGCGGTCGCGGGCGACGGGGACGCCGTCGCCGGGGACATCGTGCGCCGGCAGGCGGGCGAGGTGTGCGTGATGGCGCTGACCGCCCTGCGCCGCCTGGGCCTGGACGGCCGGGCGGCGCCGGTCGCGCTGGGCGGCGGCGTGCTCACCGCGCGCGACCCGCTGCTGACCGCCGAGATCCTGCGGCGGCTCGCCGACGAGGCCCCGCTGGCCGCGCCGCGCATCGTCGACGTTCCCCCGGTGGCCGGGGCGGCCCTGCTCGGCCTGGACCACATCGGGGCCCCGCCCGCCGCCCACGCCCGGCTCCGCGACGCCTACCGCCGGGCGGCACCGGCCGGGTCGGCCAGCAGGTAGCAGGCGATCGCGGCGGCGGACGCGACGTTGAGCGAGTCCACCCCCCCGCTCATCGGGATCCGCACGCTCAGGTCGGCCTGGCCCTGCCAGCGGGCCGACAGGCCGTCACCCTCGGTCCCGAGCAGCAGGGCCAGCCGGGCGCCGGGCCGCGCCGGGCCCTCACCCGCCCGGGCCCGCGCCGCCAGGTCGCCGATCGGCACCGCCGCCGGCGCCAGGGTCAGCGCGAGCAGCCCGAACCCGGCCGCGCGCAGCCCGGCCAGGCCCTCCCGCCAGTCGGTCATCCGGGCGTAGGGCACGGCGAACACCGCGCCCATCGACACCCGGACCGCGCGGCGGTACAGCGGATCGGCGCAGCGCGGGGCGAGGACGACCGCGTCGAACCCCAGCGCGGCCGCGCACCGGAAGATCGCGCCCACGTTGGTGTGGTCCACGATGTCCTCGAGCACCACCACGCGCCGCGCGCCGCCCACCACGTCGCCGACCGGAGGCAGCGGGAGCCGCCGCATCGAGGCTAGGGCGCCGCGGTGCACCCGGTACCCGGTCAGCCGCCCGGCCACCTCGGGCGGGACCAGGTACACCGGGCCGGGGCAGGACGCGGCCAGGTCCCGCAGCCCGGCCAGCGTGTCGCGGGTGATCATCAGCGAGCGCACCGGGTAACCGGCGCCGATCGCGCGCCTGATCACCTTCTCCCCCTCGGCCACGAACAGCCCGTGCTCGGCCTCGAGGCTCCGGCGCAGGTGAACGTCGGTGAGCCGGACGTAGTCGGCCAGGCGCGGGTCGTCGGCGTCGCCGACCGGAACCATGCTGGTCACCCTGCCTAGTCTGGCTGAGCCCCGGGCTGGCCCTGACCCGCCCCGGATTCCCCGCAAACCCCTACAGGCACGAAACCCGTCATGATCAGGGAAGCTACGCCGCCGAGTACCACGAAAACGGGGCAAGTCGGCTGATCGCCCCGGACACTCCGATAGAGTCGGGACCGGCCGGGAGGGCCTCGCCGCGGACCGGACGGGGTCATCGTGACCGCATGAGCCGAGGAACCCTGTGAACCCACGCGCACGGCGGGGCCGCGTCAGCCGACGCGGCCGCGAGCGTCACATCAGAGTAGGGCTGCTGGTCGTGATCGCGGTCGGGATCTCGGCGATCCTCATGGGCACGCTCACCGCCCAGGCGGTGATGGCCCGCGCCTCGTGCGACAATCACCCGCTGCTGCTCAACGTGGCCGTGTCCGACGACCTCTCCCCCGCCATCCAGCGCGTCGGCCAGCTGTTCAACCGGCAGGACCACATCGCGGCCGGGCGATGCGTCGAGGTGCAGGTCAACGAGGAAGAGCCCGCGGCCGTCGCCGCGGCCGTCGACGGCCAGGCCCCGGCCGGGGGCCTGCCCGCGATCGACGCGTGGATCCCCGATTCGAGCCTGTGGACCGACGTGGCGCGCTCGTTCCCGCTCGGGGCGCAGCAGGTCCAGCCCACCGGGATCACGGTCGCCCGGTCACCGCTCATGATCGTGATGCCGGCCGCGGCGGCCGCCCAGATCCCGGCCTTCAACAACTCCGTCGGCTGGAATTTCCTGCTGCCGGCCCAGGTCGGCGGCCCGACGTCCACGCAGCTGGTCCGGCTGAACCTGCCCGATCCCACCCAGAGCTCCGCCGGGCTGGCCGCCCTGGTGGAGATGAAGCGGCTGCTGGGCACCGGCCAGGTGGCGCGCACGCGGCTGACCGACTTCGTGTTCTCGGCCCAGTCCTCCGCCCAGTTCGACGACCCCGCCTCCCTGGCCGCCTTTGTCACCCTGGCCAGCCCGCCGCTGGACGCCCACCCGGTGACGGTCACCACCGAGCAGGCCGTCCTCCGCTATGACGCGGCCCATCCGGGCCAGCCGCTGGCCGCGCGGTATCCCGCCGGGCCCAGCGCCGCGCTGGGCGACCCGGAGCTCGACTACCCCTACGTCGTGACCTCCGCGAACCCGGCCGAGCAGGCGGCGGCGGCCGAGTTCGGGAAGCTGCTGCGGCAGGGCTACACCGCCGGCCTGGTCCGCTACTACGGTTTCCGGTCGGCCGACGGCACCACCGCCACGCTGCCGGCCGCTTCCGGGCTGGCCCAGCAGACCCTGCAGCTCGCGCCGCCCGCGACGCCGAGCGAGGCGCAGACCGCGCTGCAGACCTGGGAGAAGCTCCAGCTCGGCTCGCGCGACCTCGCCGTGATGGACGTCTCGTCGGCGATGGGCGCCCCGTCCGGGCTGGGGAACCTGACGCTGGAGCAGATCCTGACCCAGACCGCGCTGCTCGGGCTGGATTTCTTCCCCGACAGCACGCAGATGGGCATCTGGGAGTTCGCGGACAATCTCAGCGCGGGCGCGCCCTACAAGCAGCTGGTCCCGGTCGGCCCGCTGCCGGGCGAGGTCGGGCTGATCAGCCGGCGCCAGCAGATCAAGCAGGTCGACCTGTCGCTGCATCCGCTCAACTCCCAGGCCGAGCTGAACCAGACCATCCTGGCCGCCTATCAGCAGATGGTCTCCAGCTACCAGCCGAACTACACCAACGCGGTCCTGGTGCTGACCGCCGGGGTCGACAACGGGCCCAAGGACCTGCCGGTGGCCACGCTGGTGAGCAAGCTCCGCGCGCTGTTCACCCCGAACCGGCCGGTCGAGCTGGTCATCGTCATGCTGGGCACCAAGGGCAACTTCACGGACATGCAGGAGATCGCCGCCGCGGGCGGCGGGGCTGCGTACCAGGTCACCGACCCGACTCAGGTCGGCAAGGTGTTCTTCGAAGCCGTTTCCCGGCGGATCTGCCTCACCAGCGGCTGCGCCGTGCCGTAACCCCCGCGGATTTCTCTTCGGATCCGCGGCGAAATATGTGAACCGACCGCGCGAGGTACGCGTCATCAGTTGTGAGGCCCGGCGAGAGCGGGGCGCCGGGCCTCACTCAAACTCTCGGGGGACCATCACGCACCGCTGCGGCGGAATCTGGTCACGCTGCACCGTCGGCCAGGCCCCGGTCCAGCAGCCGGTGCGCCCGCTCGATGAGCACCGGCACCGCGCGCCCTTCCCGCTCGAAGCCCTCGCCCACGGTCTTGCGCTGCAGGAACCGGGCGTGGATGCCCTCCACGACCACCGCGAGCTTGAAGCAGCCGAACGCCATGTAGTAGCCGATGCCGGACAGGTCCCGGCCGGTCAGCTGCGCGTAGCGGCCGGCGAGCTCGGCCCGGCTGAAGAAACCGGGCCGGGCCGTGACCGCGGCCCCGATGCCGACTTCCATCCAACGGTCATCGTCCGGGTCGGCCCAGTAGATCAAGGTCAGCCCCAGATCGGCGAGCGGGTCGCCGAGGGTGGACATCTCCCAGTCCACCACGGCGGCGACCGCGGGGTGTTTGCCCAGGGTGACCAGCATGTTGTCGAGCCGGAAGTCCCCGTGGACGAGGGCGTGATCGCTGTCGGCGGGCAGGCCCGCGGCGAGCCGCTCGACCAGCCGGTCGTAGCCGGGCATCTCCCGCGTGTTGGACAGCTCCCACTGGCGCTGCCACCGGGCCAGCTGGCGGGCCATGTAACCATCGGGGCGGCCGAACCCAGCCAGGCCGACGGCCTCGACATCCACCTGGTGGATCGCGGCCAGCATCTCGGCCAGGCGCTCGGACAGCTGGCGCGCCTGGTCGGGCGTGAGCCGCTCGCCGTCCCTTTGGGTGCGCAGGACCTCTCCGTCCACGTACCCCATCAGGTAGAAGGGCGAGCCGATCACGTCCGGGTCGGTGCAGCTCGCGATCGGGGTCGGCACCGGGATGTCGGTGCCGCTCAGCGCGCTCAGGACCCGGTACTCCCGGGACATGTCGTGCGCGGTCGGCAGCACGTGCCCGAGCGGCGGCCGCCGCAGGACCAGCCGGGAACCGCCCAGGTCCAGGCGGTAGGTGAGGTTGGACCGGCCGCCCGCGATCAGCACGATGTCCAGCTGGTCGCCGCTGGCTATGTCGTTCGCGCTGAGCCACCGGGCCAGCCGGGGAGGATCCGGGATTCCGGGAACGTCGTCAACCGCCATGCCGGAGAAGATACCTCGCGGGGTGCGCCGGACGTTACCGGGCGGTTGCGTTGCCGTCCGCCGGCGGCTGCATTGCCGTCCGCCGGCGGCTGCGTTGCCGTCCGCCGGCGGCTGCTTTACCACTACCCGCGGGGTGACCGGGCCGGAGGACCCGGCACCGCGTTGGGGGTGGACTTCCACCCCGTGCTGACGTAGGCAGGTAACAAGGTAACAAAGAGGGGGCCGCCGGCCGCTGGGGCCGCTACCGAGGGAGCGCAGTGAGTGATGCATGGATGCCGGGGGCCCCGCACAGCCGGGGAACAGCGGATGGCGGGCCGCTGAAGGGGGGCGCCCCCCGCGTCGTCTGGCAGACTCTGGGCGCCGACCCGAGGATCGTGGCGGCCGCGTCGGCGGCGCAGCGCCTGGACCGCATCGGCCGGCCCTGTCACCTGGTCTGGAACCCGCTGCGGGGTGAGATCGTCCAGATGATCCCGATCCTGCGGGCCGGGCGGCTGCTCGGCTGGACCGAGGGCCTGTACCAGCGGATCCCGGCCAGGACCGGCCCGATCGCGAAGGCTAACGCCGAGGGGCGGCTCTGCGTGCAGGTGGGGGTGGTGGCCTTCGCCTGGCAGCCGTTCACCTTGTGGCCGATGATCGGGCTGCCGCGGATCATGGGCTGGCTCGACTCCTGGGGCGTCCCGCGGCAGTGGCCGGCGGGCTTGCCGGTGCCGTTCCCGGACGGGCTCACCACCCCGGGAGACCGCCGGCTCTGGGCCCGGGGCGGTCACTACGGCGCCTCGCAGGTACCCGGCCTGCCCGCCGCCGGGCCCGGCGCGATCGACATCGACCAGATCCGGCGGGCCGGCCTGCCCGAGAACCCCGGGACGCGGACCAGCCCGGTTCCCGTGGCCAGCGGATGCGGCGGGCGGCGCGCGTCAGCGGGCGAGCTGCCGGACCTGGACCGCTACGTTGGCAGCGGGGCGCACGCGGCGGGGGCGCTGAGCCGAGTCGGCTGATCATTCCGGGCCCGGCCGCGGGTACGGTTGGGCACCATGAACGCCGATCTCCCCCTGTCGACGACGGAACGAACCACGCTGCACCGGCTGCGTGAGCGCGGCCAGGCCGACCGGGCCGCGCTCTACGCCGTGCTGGACGCCGGGCTGATCTGCCATCTCGGCGTGATCGTGGACGGTTCCCCGGTGGTGCTGCCGACCGGCTACGGGCGCGCTGACGACACCCTGTACCTGCACGGGTCGTCGGCCAACCGGGCCCTGCTGGCCGCCGACGGGCAGGAGATCTGCGTCACGGTGACCCACCTGGACGGCCTGGTCTGCGCCCGGTCGTTGTTCAACCACTCGATGAACTACCGCAGCGCGGTTATCTTCGGCACCGCCCGGCTTATCACCGGCGACGAGCGGCGGCTGGCGGCGCTGCACGCCGTCACCGAGCAACTGGTGCCGGGCCAGTGGGATTACGCGCGGCTCCCGACGCGCAAGGAACTCGCCGCCACCGCGGTGCTCGAGCTGCCGCTGGCCGAGGCGTCGGTCAAGGTGCGCACCGGGCCGCCGCACGACGAGCCGGAGGACTACGAGACCGATGCCTGGGCCGGGGTCGTTCCGGCCCGGCTGACCTTCGGCGAACCCGAGCCCGATCCCGACCTGCGGCCCGGCATCGGCGTCCCCGCGCACATCGCGGCCCTGGCCGGGCCCGCGCGTGGCGCGTGATATTGTGACCGGCCGCGGCGCCCGGCCCGGCCCCCCTGACCTAGGCTTACAGAATGACTGACCAGCTCGTCTGGATCGACTGCGAGATGACCGGCCTCGACCTGGCCCACGATGCGCTGATCGAGATCGCGTGCATCGTCACCGACGGCCAGCTCGTCCCGTTCGACGACGGGATCGACCTGGTGATCAAGCCGCCCGCCGAGGCGCTCGACCACATGCCCGAGGTGGTCCGCGACATGCACACGGCCTCCGGCCTGCTCGGCGAGCTCGGGGCCGGGATCACGCTGGCCGAGGCGCAGGAGCAGGTCCTGGCCTATGTGCGCCAGCACGTGCAGGAGTCGCGCAAGGTGCCGCTGTGCGGCAACTCGATCGCCACCGACCGGACGTTCATCGCCCGGGACATGCCCGAGCTCGACGCGTTCCTGCACTACCGGATGGTCGACGTGTCCAGCATCAAGGAGCTGGCCCGGCGCTGGTACCCCCGGGCCTATTTCGCCAGCCCGGAAAAGCGCGGCGGCCACCGCGCGCTGGCCGACATCAAGGAGAGCATCAGGGAGCTGCAGTACTACCGGGAGGCCGTGTTCGTCCCGCCGCCCGGGCCGGACACCGCGACGGCGCGGGCGATCGCCGCCCGGTACGGCCAGCCCAGCAACACCGGCGCGGCGGGCGCGGGCAGCCGGCCGCGCCCGGCCAGCGAACCCGGTTCTGACTGATGCGCTGATCCCGGTATGCTGCGGGGAGCCGCGCGGCGCTTGCGCCCCCGGCGATGGTGGGCGTAGCTCAGCTGGCAGAGCGCCAGGTTGTGGTCCTGGATGTCGTGGGTTCGAATCCCATCGCTCACCCCGATGGAAAAGTGCAGGTCAGAAGGTACTAGCGTGATCATGCCCGGCGCGCGTCGTGACACCCGGCCGGGGTCAGATGGAGAAGTCCTGCTCGTACCAGACCTCGGATGTGGCTGGCTGTGGCTCTGGTTCGGTGCCGGCGCCGTTGATCCTTGCCTCCAGGTCTTTGATCCGTCCGAGCAGCGTGTGCAGGCTGACGCCGACGAGGTCGGGCAGCAGCGCGTGGTCGAGGTCCGGCGGCGCGCTGACGCCGCGGGGGTGCTTGCGGTGGATGACCTGGCCGGGCACGCCGACCACGACCGAGTCGGGCGGCACTGGCTTGACCACCACGGCGTTGGCGCCTATGCGGCTGTCGTGGCCGACCGTGATCGGGCCGAGTACCTTGGCGCCGGCCCCGATCGTGACCCGGTCACCTACGGTCGGGTGACGTTTCCCGCGCTCCAGGCTGCTGCCGCCGAGCGTGACGCCGTGGTAGATCGTCACGTCGGCGCCAACCTCGGCGGTTTCCCCGATGACCACGCCGGTGGCATGGTCGATGAACAGCCCGGGGCCGAGTACCGCGCCGGGGTGGATGTCCACGCCGGTGACCAGGCAGGTCAGCGCCGCGGCAAGCCGGCCGGCGAGCTTGTGGTCGTCCTGCCACAGCCGGTGGCTGACCCGGTGTCCCCACACCGCGTGCAGGCCCGGGTAGCACAGCACGAGTTCGAGGGTGCTGCGCGCAGCCGGATCCCGCTCCCTGGCCGCCTGAAGATCTCGTCGCAGGGCTCTGAGCACGGCTACTAGCCCAGGTCAGCGAAGAGCGGGGTGCTGAGGTACCGGTCGCCCAGGTCCGGAACCACCACCACGATCAGCTTTCCGGCGTTTTCCGGTCGGTGCGCCACCTGGACGGCGGCCCAGACCGCCGCGCCGGACGAGATACCGACGAGCAGCCCCTCCTCCCGCGCCAACCGGCGGGCCATGTCGAACGCGGCGTCGTTCGGGACGGTGAGGATCTCGTCGATGAGGTCGACCTCGAGGACGACGGGCACGAAGCCCGCGCCGATGCCCTGGATCGGGTGGGGTCCCTTCTTGCCGCCCGACAGCACCGGCGACGCGGCCGGCTCGACCGCCACCAGCCGTACCGACGGCTTGCGTTCCTTGAGCACCTCACCAACGCCGGTGATCGTGCCGCCGGTGCCGACCCCGGAGACGAAGATGTCGACGGCGCCTTCGGTGTCCCGCCAGACCTCCTCGGCCGTGGTCGCCCGGTGGATCGCCGGGTTGGCCGGGTTCTCGAACTGCTGCGGCATGAAGTACCGCTCGTCGTTCTTGGCCAGCTCCTCCGCCTTGGCGATGGCGCCGGGCATGCCCTCCGGGCCGGGCGTGAGGATCAGCTCGGCGCCGAGGGCACGCAGCAGCTGGCGACGCTCCACGCTCATCGTCTCGGGCATCGTCAGCACGCACCGGTAGCCGCGGGCGGCGCACACCATCGCGAGTGCGATGCCGGTGTTGCCGCTGGTGGGTTCCAGGATGACGGTGTCTGGCCGGATCTCGCCCGCGCGCTCCGCGGCGTCGATCATCGCCACGCCGATGCGGTCCTTCACGCTGCTCGCCGGGTTGTAGAACTCCAGCTTCGCCACGACCTGCCCCCCGGCGTTGTCGGTCACCCGCCGCAAGCGGACCAGCGGCGTGTTCCCGATCAGTTGCGTGACGTCGTCGGCAATCTTCATCGCCGCGTCCCTCCTCAGTGTCAGCCGGCGTTCGCCGCTGTGGCATCAACCGCCAGGCCATCTCCTCGCACCTGATCTCGCTGTACTGCTCGCTGGCCGTGCTCACCCCGGACGCGCTCGCAGTCCTGGAGGGCGTTGAGGTTGGCAAGTTCCATGAATACGACCATGCCTACCGGTGACGCCGTGAGCGCCGTGCCGTCGTGGCTGCCGGACGAGGCGATGCTGGCCCGGCTGGCCAACGAGTTCTTCGCCGCGCTCCCGGGCCACGAGCCAGCCACGGCCCCGCTGCCGGATCAGCTGCCAGCTGCCCCGCCGCCGGACTACCAGGCGGCCATCGCGGCGGCGGACCTGGCCACCGGCGAGCCAGAGCGTTCCTGGCCGCAGTTCTCGCCGCCAGGCATCGGCCAGCCGGGCGCACCGTGCTTCTATTTCGTCAATGAGCTGCCGCCGGCCGCAATGCCGGACCCGGCGTTCCCCGTCGGCACCCCGTCGGCGTTTGACGTCGGTGCCGTCCGCCGGGAGTTCCCGATCCTCGGCGAGCGGGTCAACGGGCACCAGCTCGTGTGGCTGGACAACGCGGCGACAACGCAGAAGCCGCAGGCGGTCATTGACCGGCTCAGGTACTTCTACGCGCACGAGAACTCCAACGTGCACCGCGCGGCGCATGCCCTGGCGGCGCGGGCGACCGACGCGTACGAGGACGCCAGGACCAAGGTCGCGGATTACGTCGGCGCGCCGTCGAGCGAGGCCATCATCTTTACCCGCGGCGCCACCGAAGCGATCAACCTGGTCGCACAGGCCTGGGGCCGCCGCCATATCGCCGCGGGCGACGAGATCGTGATCTCACACCTCGAGCATCACTCCAACATCGTGCCGTGGCAGCAGCTGGCCGAGCAGACCGGCGCGAAGCTGAAGGTCATCCCGGTCGACGAGGACGGTCAGCTGCTCCTCGACGCATACCAGGACCTGCTCACCGACCGCACCCGCCTGGTCGCGGTCTCAGAGGTCTCCAACGTGCTCGGGACGATCGTTCCGGTCGGCCAGGTGATCGCGGCGGCGCACCGGGCCGGCGCCAGAGTGCTCATCGACGGGGCACAGGCCATCGCGCACCTCCCCGTCGACGTGAACTCCATGGATGCCGATTTCTACGCGTTCTCCGGGCACAAGGTGTTCGCGCCCACCGGCATCGGAGTGCTCTACGGCAAGCCCGATGTACTCGAATCGATGCCGCCGTGGCAGGGCGGCGGGAACGTGATCCGGGACGTCACATTCGAGCGGACCACCTACCAGCACCCGCCTGCCCGCTTCGAGGCGGGCACGGGCAGCATCGCCGACGCGGTCGGGCTCGGTGCCGCACTGGACTACGTGACCGGGATCGGCCTGCCGAACATCGCGCGGTACGAGCGCGAGCTGCTCAGCTATGCCACCAGGGAAATCCAGTCCGTGCCCGGTCTCCGCCTGATCGGCACCGCCCCCGAGAAGGCCAGCGTGCTGTCGTTCGTGCTCGACAGCTGCGCCCCGGAAGAGGTCGGCTCGGCGCTGGACGCCGACGGCATCGCGGTCCGCGCCGGCCACCACTGCGCCCAGCCGATCCTGCGCCGCTACGGGCTGGAATCGACCGTCCGGGCGTCACTGGCCATGTACAACACCCGCAGCGAGGTCGACCTCCTGGTCGCGGCGCTGCGCAGGCTCACCGCCGACGCCAGACGACGCCGGTAGCAAACGCGCCCCGGTGGGCGGCGTCGACGCGCCCGGATTCGCCGTGCCGGCCAGCGCGGTTCCGCATGGCGTGCGGTGCTCCACGCCGGGCAGGTGCCTGCGTCCCGCATGGCGTGCGAATCTCCACCCCGGGCAGGTGCCTGCGTCCCGTGGGCCGCGCGGACCGTATCAGCGGCCGGGCGCCGCTGGCTGGTCCCAGCCCGTCAGTCGAAGACCTTATCCATGTCCCGCACCCGTTCCGGATGCAGCCGCAGCAGGTACGCCAGGTAGATCACGCCGATGAGGAACCAGATGCCGACGACGAGCCCGGCTTCGCTGATCGGATAGGGCAGCGGCGAGACGAACTTCAGCACTGACGAGCCGACGCCGACCGCCGCGGCCAGCACAGGGATGAGGATCACGGTGCCGATGGCCGGGAGGACGAGATGCAGCAGCGGGTTGAACTCGTCCCTGGCTTTACGCAGGTAGTAGCCGATGGTGGAGATGTTGATCACGATGTAAACGCAGAGCATCACCGCGGTGAGGATCGTCGCGAGCAGCTCGAATGCGATCACGGGCCCGTAGCCGAGGGCGAGCGGGAACGCGATCACCACGGTGGCCAGGGTCTGCACGACGATCCCCAGCACCGGAGACTCGTACCTGGGGCTGGTCCGCTCGAACGCGGCCGGCAGCAGCCTGATCCGCCCCATCGCGTACCAGGTGCGGGTCGCGGCTATCTGAGCCGAGTTGCCGTTGGCGAAGAACGAGTTGACCACGGCGAGGAAGACGACCACCCAGCCGACTCCCCAGAGCTGCCTCGCGAACAGGATCCAGGGACTGCCGCCGCCGAGTGAGCCGAGAGTGCTCATATGTGCGGGCCCGATGTACACGTCCGCCGCGTACGTCGTGAACAGATAGAAGATGCCGACCAGCACGCACGATCCGATCACGGCTCGCGGCACGGTCCGGCGCGGCGCTCGCGCCTCAGCCAGCAGTCGGAATGCTGGCCCGGTGATCCGGTTTAGAGGAGACATGCGATCGATCGGAGTAGTGCTGCCTTCGGGTCCCGGGGACCGGGTGGGCTCGCCCAACAAGGTTGACGCCCTCGTGTCGATGAGCCAGGAGGCGGCGGCGGCCGGGCTCGGCTCCTCAGCTTCGTACCGATGTCGGCACACGATGAAGGAGTCGCGGTGACAGCGGCGCAAGACGGCTTCCACCGGCATCTGTACCAGGTCGCGCCGGGCGCTCTCTCCGGGCAGACCGCGCAGACCGGCGGCATGAAACGCCTAGAGGCGATCTCCGGCAGCACCGTCGGATCACGAGACCTGTGGATGGGCCAGACGCACGTCGCACCATCAACGGCATCGGCCAATCACCACCACGGGATCTCCGAGACCGGGATCTACGTCGTCAGCGGCCATCCGGAGTTCGTGTTCCTCGACGAGACCGCTGGGGAGCCGGTCGAGCGGCGGCTGCGCACCAGCCCCGGCGACTACATCTACGTGCCGCCATGGGTTCCGCACCGCGAGGAGAACCCTGACCCCGACGACGAGGCGGTCGTTGTCATCGCCCGCACCACCCAGGAAGCGATCGTGGTCAACCTGGCCGACCTGACCTGGACCGGCCCGGCCGAAGCCCCCTGAACGTACCTGAGTGGCGAACATCAGGGTGACGTCCAAGATCCGGCTCTGTCGCACATTCCGGACGCCACCAACATCAGCGCGCCGAGCGCGTAAGGGCTGACCCTGATGCCTGTCCGGCCAAGGTGCCGGTACTGGATGAGAGTTCCTCCAGACGGCAGCGACTTCTCAGGTGAGCTCAGTCTCGCCGCCGCGCGCGGTCCCAGCGAGCAATGCCGCGACGGCTGCGTCGGCTTCCGCGCCAGGCGGCAGCACCGGAGGCAGCGCAGGGATGCCGGTCAGCGCTCCCGCGGACTCATACCGGCTGATGAGCCGCGGGTCGATATAAGAGCTGCGGGCTACCGCGGGGGTATCGCCGAGCCACTCGGCCACGGCGCGCACGCCGGCGGTGATAGCGCGCCTGGTATCGCGAGCGGATGCCGCCGGGCCGGCGCTGGCCAGCTGCAATGCCATCAAGACGGTGGCATTCCAGGTCCGGAACTCCTTCGCGGTGAAGTGCCCGCGAGAATGTTCGGCGATATACGCACTCACGTCGTGGGAATGCAGCTGACGCCATCCGTGCGCGTCCGGCCAGGCAAACAGTGCGCCGAGACCGTTGTCGCTCGCAGCCAGGGTGCGCAAGGTGCCGAGCACAGCACGGTCGGTGACGGAAATATCCCGGCGTTTACCTTCCTTGGCCACGTAGTCGAACACGGCGCCGTCGCGTGTCACGGTGACGTGCCGCTTCTGCAGCGTCACCGCGCCATAGTGGTGGTCTAGCTCGGCATATCTCTCGCCACCCAGACGGAACAGGCCGAGGTCGATCAGCCGGACCGCGCTGGCGGTCACCCGGTCCCGGTCGAGCCGGCGCCTGTGCAGGTCGTGAATGGTCGCCCCGCGCAGCGTGGGCAGCGCGGCGGCGAACCGCAGCATGTGGTCAAACTTCTGCGCGTCGCGCTGCTCCCGCCACAGCTGGTGATAGCGATACTGCGTGCGCCCGCGGCTGTCCACGCCGGTGGCCTGGATATGGCCAGCCGGATCCGGGGAGATCCAGACGTTTTCCCAGGCGGGCGGCAGCGCCAGCACCCGGATGCGCTGCAACGTCGCGAGATCCGTGATGTCCGCTCCGTCCGGGTCCCGGTAACCGAATCCGCCGGGGATCCGTACCCTGCTGATGCCCGGACTGCGGGGATCGCTGCGCGACAACCCCGCGACCGCTGACGAATCCATACCTGCGATCAAGCCTCCCCGGGGCGGACTCCGCGTCCCGCTCCAGCCCTCGCTGGTTGCGCGACCGTGGGTCGTCTCACCGCCATTCACTTCCCTAGAAGCTGCATAGCTGGAAGTTTCTTTGCCGACTCTATACTCTGGCTACTGAGTTGGGAGGTAGCCGGCCGTGACGGACCTGAGGTCAGTGTTCAACGATCTCATTCGATTCGAGATCGAGCTGTGGAACACGGTAGACGCCAGGCTGAAGCACGACTTCGACTTGCCGCTGACCCACTTCGAGCCGATGTCCGTGATTGGTCGCCTGCCTGGTTGCCGGGTCTACGACATCGCTGCCGAGTTGCTCATCACCACCGGCGGGGCCAGCAAGCTCGTTGACCGGATCGAGGCCAGCGGCTACTGCCGAAGGTTGCCGAACCCGGCCGACCGGCGGTCCTCGCTGCTGGAACTGACTCCCCGTGGAGAGCAGCTCCTCGCCGAGGCCAGGGGCGCGTTCGACGAGGAACTCCAGCTCCGGCTCGGTAGCGTCGTGCCCGAGAGGACTCTGCGGCAATTCGCGGCAACGCTCTCCCGGCTGCGCGCAGCCAGCCCTCGCGCAGCCATCGAGGCGACCGCCTAGATATCCCGGCCTCCTCCGGGCCGCGGCACACCATCCAGAAGATTCTGATGGTCTTCATTGCGGCGCCGCGTTGCTCAGCGTCGCGGTAAGCGGGACCAGATGCCAGTCCTGTGCCTGGCCGTGTCGGCGTTGCTAGCTGCCGCGCCCCATATCCACCCTGGCCGCGCGCAGCCACGCCACGGCGCGTAGCCAAAAGCCGCGCGTCAGCGCCATGCCCAGGCTGGTGACGTTCCCGCAGCGGAAGGAACGCCGCACGAGCCGGACGCTTGCCTTTTAATTCCACAGAACTTACTGTGCTGGCATCTTGATTCAACTCTGACCGGCCGAGCGCTGCATTTCCGGTGAGGAGTGTCGTGATCCCCGACCACAAACGTGTCAGGGCGCCTGACCCGGGTCCCGCTACCAGAGACCCGCGACGACGAGGGTCGCTGGATCGGGGGCGGAGTGACGCAGTGGGTCGAGGAACTGACTTTCGCCGTGCTTGAACACGGCGCCGCCGCTTTCATATACCTGCTCCCTCCGGGCGAGAGCCTCAGCGACACGACACTGAACCTCTGGGCCCACGAAGTCGTGCCCGCCGTCCGCGAAGCAATCGCCAAGCGCTGACCTCCCGCGGCCGGCAAGCGGGCTCGACCCATAGAAGATCGCTGCGACGATTGGCATCCTGCGGTCAGGAGCGGATGATCAGCGCCGTGGGCAGGCATCGAGCGTCACCGCCAGAGGCCTCGCCGGTATATCCGCCGCTGTGCCGTCACCGGAGGCACGCCCGCGGTCTACGCCGCGCCCAGCGCCCGGGCTTGCACGGCGTCTGCGTCGGGGAATCGGTGCGCGATGTCACTGCACGGCTGTTGCCTGCGGGGCTTCCCGATAGCTATGGGTCCGGTCTGCAATAAAGATTAAGCCGGAGGAAAGCCGCGGGCCAGGCGCGGGCCGCGAGGTCCCAGCAACTACCGCCCGGGCCCGGAAGCGGACGGGGACTCCTGGCACCATGGCCGCATGGACCTGAATATCCCCCTGCCAGTGATAGGGATAGTCCACACCAGCTATGCCGAACCGGAGGCCACGCCGATCCACGCGGGCCTCAACCGCGCCGAGAGCGGGACTATCGAAATCGCCGACCGCTACCAGGACGGACTGGACGGCCTGGCCGAGTTCGACTACGCCTGGCTAGTGACCTGGCTACACAAGCTGGCCGGGCCGGGAAACGACCCCCCGCTCCGACAGGTCCCGTTCCTGTTGCGAAGCCAGCAGCGCACGAAGGGCATGTTCGCAACCAGGAGTCCGCGGCGGATCAACCCCATCGGGCTCAGCCTCATCCAGCTTCTGGACGTGACCGGCCCCGTCGTGCGATTCGCCGGTGTCGATCTCATCGACGGGACGCCGGTCATCGACCTCAAGCCATACGTCACACGCTTCGACCGGCCACCAGGCGAACCCCGATGCGGCTGGTTCGATCACGTAAGGATCAACGACGGCATCACACCCGCGCAGCTACCCCCGCCCGGGCCGCCAAGCTGACCCGCGCACCGGCTGCTTCTGCTGTTCCATGGCTATGATCCCGAGGGCAGGAAGCCTGGCCGCGGGCAGCCTAGAACGCTACCGTCTTCCTTCCGGCTCCTCCGGGATGTTCCTGGCATGCCCGGCGCTGCGGCGGTCCAGGAGCGCCAGGCCGGCCCTCCGGGCCGCCGCGTACAGCAGGTGGGCGGCGACCAGGCCGGCCAGCGAGGGCCGGTGCGCGCCGGACCGCACCGCCTCGGCTAAGCCCGCGTCCCGGCGCCGCCATACCCGCACGGCCGTGCCGACGACCCAGACCGCTTCGGCGGCGGTGAGGAGCAGATAGCTGATCGCGTGGGCCACCAGGGCCAGCATGATCCAGCCCCGCTCCTGGTCGGGCACCGCCGCGTCGGTCAGGTAGGCGTCCAGCCGGCGTTGCTGCTGCGCGCGGCGGCTCGGGTCACGGGGCATGCCCCGAGTATGCGGCGGCGACGGCGGCCGCGGCAAAGGCCGAGACCACCCGGGGAGCGCCGGGCCGGATAGAGGTTGCCGGGCCCGGCGGGCCGGGACAGTATCTGATGAGCACAATCGGCTGGGCGAGGGGGGAATAGAGATGGCACATCCCAACGAGAACGGCGCCGCCCTGGTCACCGTCCGTGCCGAGCTGGGCGACCGGCGGCTGGAAGCCCGTGAGGCTGACATCTGGCACCTGGCGGGCGGTCAGGCCGCCGAGTTCTGGACCTTCCTCGAGGATGGCGAGGCCAACGACCGGTTCTTCGGCTGACCGGCGCCGTCGTGGCGGTGCGGTCGGTCATCCTGGTCGAAGGGGAGAGCGACCGCGCCGCGCTCGAGGCGCTGGCCGGGCGGCGGGGGCGGCCGCTCGCGGCCGAGGACGTCACCGTCGTGCCGATGGGCGGCGCGACCAACATCGACCGCTTCCTGGACCGGTTCGGTCCGCCCGGGCTAGACGTCCGGCTGGCCGGCCTGTGCGACGCGGGCGAGGAAGGCTACTTCCGGCGGGCGCTGTCGCGGGCCGGCCTCGGCCCGGCGGCGTCCCGGGCCGAGATGGAGGCGCTGGGCTTCTACGTTTGCGCCGCCGACCTGGAGGACGAGCTGATCCGCGCCCTCGGCCCCGCCGCGGTCGAGCGGGTCATCCAGGCCCAGGGGGAACTCCGCTCCCTGCGGATCCTGCAGCGCCAGCCCGCGCAGCGGGAGCGGACCCTCGGCCAGCAGCTGCACCGGTTCATCGGGACCCGGGCCGGCCGCAAGAGCCAGTACGCGCGCCTGATGGTGGCCGCCCTGGACCTCACCCAGGTCCCCCGGCCGCTCGACCGCGTCCTCGCCCACGTCCTCGCCCCCGTCTGACCATCGCGGGGCAACGGGATCAGGTAATCCGGCGCGATCAGGTAAACGCGGGGCACCACCCGCCCGGCCGGGTCGGCCGGGTGAGAGTGTCGGCAGCATGATCCGGCTGCTGGCCTTCGTCGTCCCGCTGGGCCTGGACTCCTTCGCCGTCGCGGCGGTGCTGGGCGCCTCCGGGGTGACCGGGATCCGGGAGCGGCTGCGGGTGTCGCTGATCTTCGTCGTGTTCGAGGCGGGCATGCCGCTCATCGGCCTGGCCGCCGGGCGGGGGATCGCCCGGGCGGTCGGCGGCGTCGCGGAGTACCTGTCCGGGGCGGCGGTGATCGCCCTCGGCGTCTACATGCTGCTGGCCGGGGACGACGAGCAGCGGGCCGGGCGGCTGGCCAGCACCCGCGGCCCGGGAATGCTGGTCCTGGGCGTCAGCATCAGCATGGACGAGCTCGCGATCGGGTTCAGCCTGGGCCTGGTCCGGCTGCCGGTGCTCCCGGTGATCATCGCCATCGCGGTCATGGCGCTGCTGGCCAGCCAGCTCGGCCTGGCGCTCGGGCACCGGATCAGCGAGCGCCTGAGGGAGCGCGCCGGGCAGTTCGCGGCCGTCGCCCTGATCCTGCTGGGGGCCTACCTCATCGCCGAGCGGATCCTGGCCCGCTGAGCCCTCACGAGGCGGATGAGTCGCGAGTGCGGGCCCAAACTGCTGTTCCAGCAGCACTTAGCGCAAGCACTTGGCGCGCCGGGCCGGTCTGGGAGCTGGGCCGGCGGGCAGCGGCCCGGAGCCTAGGCCGCCAGCGCGGTGACCGCGTCCGGGGTCAGCTCATCGAGGCCGCTCAGCACGAGGCGGGCCGCGCCGAGCGCGTCCGGCGCGGGCGGGTACCGGGGGTGCGGGACCGCGATGACCCGCAGCCCCGCGGCCGCCGCGGACCGCAGCCCGTTCGACGAGTCCTCGACCGCGGCGCAGTACGCCGGCGGCCGGCCCAGCAGGCCGGCTACGGCCAGGTAGATGTCGGGGGCCCTGCCCCGGGCGACCTGCTCGGTCGACAGGTCCAGCCCCCAGAACGCTGAGCCGGGATCGGCCGGGGTCACGATGCCGGTGACCTCCAAGCTGGTGACCCGCAACGGCACGGCCGACTGGGCGGCCAGGATGGCCTGGACCGTGGCCTGGTCCACGATGAGCGCGTTCGCGGTGCCGATGGCCGGGAACGCGCCCACCGAGGCGACGATCCGCGCCTGGATCGTGACCCCGCTGACCGACACCGGCAGCTCCGAGCCGACGTAGGCGTGGGCGGCCCGCAGGAAGCCGGCCAGCGCGGGATGCGGTGCCGGTGACCGTCCCGCGCGAACAGCCGAGGATGACGGCCACCTCGCGGACGGGCAGGTCGGCCCAGTAGCGCAGCACCACGACAGCGCGCTGACGCGCGGTCAGTTGCGCCAGCGCCCAGCGGAACTCCGCGAGGTCATCGACGTACCGCGGTGCACGCGCCGCATCTTGGTCAGCAGCGTCGATCACGGCGTACTGCCGCGCCAGCTCCGCCTCCTGGCGGGACCGGCGGTCAGCATCCTGCAGTACGAGGTTGATCAGGATCCGGCGGGCATAGGCCGCCGGATGATCGATCGACCGCACCTGGTTCCACCGCCGGGCTACGCGCAGGAAAGTCTCCTGGACCAGGTCCTCGGCCTCCCTGGCGTCCCCGGTCATCAGATAGCCAGTGCGCAACAGAGTGTCCGACGCCTCGGCCGCGAAGCCCTCGAACTGGCGCTTCGCTGCCGCCTCCCTGGCCCACTCCATACCCGCCTCCCGCCGCCCGGCCCTCGCCCTCACCTATATGAATCCCGCCAGCCCGCCAAAGACTGCGCGCAACCCGCAGGTATTTTCATTTTTTGCGGGAACGGCCTGCTGCTGCCGAGGTGACCCACCGCCTCAAGGAGGCGGTCAGCGCTCTTCCCCCGGCCAGCGCCGTAAAGACCCGCCTGCGCAAGGCCGGCAGCGACTCCGCGATACCCAGCAAATACCCGTATGTCATCGGGCTTCTAGCCGGAAGATTACGGGAAAATCCGGGCAGCGCCGGCGCTCCGGGTCCAATGGTTACCGGAGCGTTAGTGCCGCGTTGCGCCCGGGAACCGCTCCTCGACCTGCCCGGCGGTGAGCCCGAAGTCGGACAGCGCGTACCGGTGCGCCGGCCGGGCGCCGACCCCGGCGCTCCCGGCGGCCAGCGCGCGCATGGCGTCCGCGGCCCGGCCGCTGAGCGTCAGGCCGAAGCGGGCGTAGACCGGCTCGATCGCGCCGACCGGGTCGGCGGTGAACGCGGCGTAGTCCACGTCGCAGAACCGGGCCGGGTCGCGCCGGGCGCGCGCGGCGGTGAACCGCTCCAGTCCCCGGGCCCACAGCTCCAGCTGGTCCCGCCCGATCACCGCCCCGGCGAACGCGGTCGACCAGCCCTGCGACGCCTGCGCGGCCAGGCTGCACACCGAGGCGATCGCGGTCATGGCCGGGCGGTGCGTCTGGATCACCAGCGCGTCGGGGTAGACGGCCAGTAGCGCGTCGAGCGCGAACAGGTGGCTGGGGTTCTTCAGCACCCAGCGGCGGTCACGGTCGGGCAGGCCGATGAGCTGCAGGTTGCGCCGGTGCCTGCGGTAGGCGGCGGTCCAGTCCTGGCCGGCCAGCCAGCGGGAGTAGCCGGGCAGGTGGGCCAGGCACTCGTAGGAGACCGAGCGCATCGACTGCCGCAGCAGCTGCCAGCACTCCTCGACCTGGTCGGCCGCCATGTAGTGCACGCCCATGAAGTCCGGATGCTCGGCGTGGTGCCGCTCGTAGCCCGCCTGGATCTGCCGGAACACCGGGTTGGCGGCCCAGGTGTCCCGGGGCGGGCGGGGGCCGGGTGCCTGGGTGAGCCACATCTCCAGGCCCTGGTGCGCCGGGTCGGCGGTGAGCAGCCGGTGCAGCGCGGTGGTGCCGGTGCGCGGCAGCCCGGTGACGAAGATCGGGCGGTCGATGCGCACCGTCGCGTAGGCCGGCCACAACCGCCACGCCGCCTCGCTGAGCAGCCGGGCCACCAGGGCGCCGCGCAGGAAGGACCGGGTCACCCTCCGGCCGAGCGGGGTCAGGCCCGCGTCCTGAGCGTAGGACTCCAGCAGCACGGCCAGGCCGTCGCTGTAGTCGTCCGCCCCGAAGTCGGCCAGCCCGGTTATCCGAGTCGCCGCGGCGTGCAGGTCCGCGGCGGTGCCGATGTCATCGCTGGTCATCGGGGTCAGTGGTGGAACTCGCCGCAGTTGACGTCGAGGCACTGGCCGGTGATCGCCCGGGCCAGGTCGGAGGCCAGGAACACCACCGCGTCGGCGACCTCATCGGGCTCGGGGAGCCGGCGCAGGTCGATCGTGGCCGCGGTCTCGTCGTAGACCTGCTGGACGCTCACGCCGCGCTGCCGGGCCAGCTGGCCGAAGTACCACTTCAGCGACCCGGCCCAGATGTAGCCGGGGGCCACGGAGTTGACCCGGATGCCCTGCGGGCCGAGCTCGGTGGCCAGGCTCCGGGCCAGCGCGAGCAGCGCGGACTTGGCCATCTTGTACGGCCCGAAGGTCAGCCGGGAGTGTCGCAGCACCGCCGAGTTGACCATCACGACCGACCCGCTGCTGGCGGCCAGCGCCTCGGTGAACAGCCGGGTCATCCGCAGCGCCCCGAGCACGCTGGTCTCGAACCCGGCCCGGACGGCGTCCAGGTCGACGCCGGCCAGGTCGGCGATCGGCGGGATCGCGAACGCGTTGTTCACCAGCGCGTCGACCCGGCCGAACGCATCGAGCGCGATCCCGGGCAGGGTCGCGGCCAGAGCGTCCTGCGTGACGTCGGTCACCGCGGTCACCGCCCGCCGCCCCAGGCCGGTGATCTGTGCCGCGGTTTCCTCCGACCAGCGCTCGGTCCTGGCGGCCAGCACCACATCCGCGCCCGCCCGCGCGCTCTGCAGCGCGATCGCCCGGCCGAGGCCCGGGCCGACCCCGCAGACCACCACGACCTTGTCCCGCAACAACGTCGCCCCCCGCCCATCGCCCGGTCCCACTCCGCTCCCCTTCACAGCATCCTGCAGGCCATCATCAGCCGAGCATCCTGGAGGCCACCGCGGCCTGCCGCGCGGCGATCCGGGCCGCGTGCTGCGGCGGGGTGACCCGGGCCTGCTCGTGGTAGGGCAGGACCTGGCCGAGATCGGCGAACGGCACCACCTCGACCCGCGGCCCGTCATCCGGCCCGAGGTCACGGGCCAGCCGCTGCCAGCGGATCTGCACGTAGCCGCGCCGGTGCCCGGTGCGCTCCAGCCAGTTGACCACGCCGGGGTCGCGCTCGCTGATCACGAAGCGCAGCAGGCCGTCCGGGTCGGTGCGCGCCTGGTCGGCGGTGAGGCTGGTCTGGTGGTTGATGTAGTCCAGCGAGACGTACCACGGGCTGCCGAGCTGGATCCCCTGGTAGGGCGCCGTCTTGCGGTCCGCGGCCGGCACCGTCACGATCATCACCTGGTCGTCGCCGAGGTCGTAATGCCCCGCCGAGGAGAACTGGGTGGCCAGGCCGCCGGGCGTCGGCCGCGGCGGCGTCATCGTGTTCACCGGCAGGTTCAGGTAGAACCACTCCGGGAAGGCGAGGAACGTCCGGAGCCGGGACAGCAGGATCTTGCCCGCGACGCCGTACCGCTTGGCCAGCGCGCCGGTGTCGGCCGGCGGCGGGGCGGCCCCGCGGCGGTCGGCGCGGTGGATCCGGATCGTGCCGCGCCGCTCGGCGTCCCAGTCGCTGTACACCTCGCGCACCAGGAGCATCGCCGACCCGGGGCCGAGGGTGACGTGGTTGCGCTCCCGGCGCGCCGGCCCCGGCCCGAACCGCAGCTCGAACGTGCCGTCGGCGGCGATCTCGATCTCCCGGTCGTCGAACGCGGTCAGGCTGTCCGGCACCTCGACCGGGGAGTAATCGCCCGCCAGCACCTGGAAGCTCAGGTCGGCGGTGCTGCCGCGGCGGCCGCTGACCACGTACTCCGCGTCGTCGCGCAGGTAGGCGTGGAAATACAGGGTGTCCGGGTTGTCCAGGCCCAGCTTGGTGTAGGGGCCGGTGGACAGGACGAAGTACGGGAAGTCGCGCTGGTAGGCCCAGGCCAGCTGCAGCGAGGACCGGATGCTCCCGGCCAGGTAGTCGTACCCCTCGGCCAGGTCCTGCTCGGTCCGGATGTGCGGCGCGCCGGTGATGATCTTCTCGGCTTCCAGCACCGCGTCCGCGAACGACCGGGTGCGCGGGATGGGCTCCGGCACCGATTCAAGGTAGAACGTGTTCTAACTTACGTCAACGGGCGCCTCGGCCGCGCCGGGCGCCGGCACGGGCGGGGCGGCCCACCGATTCGAGGTGATCCGGAAGCTGGGCAGGTCGTCGAGGGACATCATCGCCTCGTAGGTACGCTCGTACCCGGTGTGCGCGATCCGCCACCGGCCGTCCTCGCACCGCTCGTAGCGGTCCTCGTAGAACGCCGCGCCGGTGATCACCACCTGGTACTCGGTGGCGATCACCGTGTCCTGGAAGCCCCAGGTGCCGGTGGCGGTGTCGCCGTCCACGATGATCTCCGGCTGGCCCGCGGCGTGCACGGTGATGATCTGCGGGCCGAGCTTCTCGCGCAGGAAACCCACGATCTCGTCCCGGCCGGCCAGCCGGATCGGCTGGCCGAGCGCGGGCGTGCCGTAGTCGGCCGTGGCATCGCGGGTGAACGTGTCCGCCAGGTCGTCCCACCGCTTCAGGTCGACGCAGCGCAGGTAGCGATACTTGAGCTGGCGGATCTCTTCCATGGCGACAAGGTCCATGGCACCAGCTTTCCCATCCGCTCGAGTTTCGGCAACAAACTGCCGCATCTTTCCGGCGCCCAGAGTAAGCGGGCGTGCCGGGCGGGGAAGAGACGTAGCGTTATGGCTGTGTCGCCTTCGAAGCCTCGGCCCCGTGGCTGACGCGGCCGGGCTGCTCAGCCGGTGGCGCGACGACCTGGCCGCCTGGGCCATCCCCGAGCACATCACCGCGGCGGTGACCGAGTCCCCGTGGGTGCTGCCGCGCCAGGTCTTCGCCCGGCGCGCCGACCGGGTGAGCGCCGCGCCGTCCGGGCCGTCCTTCGAGCGGGCCTGGGCCGCGCTGGACCCGCCGGGCAGCGTCCTGGATGTCGGCTCGGGGGCCGGCGCCGCCTGCCTGCCGCTGCTGGCCCGGACCACGGCGCTGACCGCCGTCGACACCGACGCGGACATGCTGGAGCGGCTCTCCGAGCGCGCCGCCGCGGCCGGGCCGACCGCGCGCACCGTGCTCGGCCGCTGGCCGGACACCGCGGCGGAGGCGGGCCCGGCCGACGTCGTGCTGTGCCACCACGTGCTCTACAACGTCGCCGACGTGCGGCCGTTCCTGGCGGCGCTGACCGCCGGCGCGCGGCGCCTGGTCGTGGCCGAGATGACCGAGCGGCACCCGCTGGTCATGCTGAACCCGCTGTGGCTGCGGTTCCACGGGCTGGCCCGGCCGGTCACGCCCACGGCCGCAGACATGATCGCGATCCTGGAGGCGCTGGGCCTGCACCCCGGCCACCGTGCGTGGCGCCGGGCCGGCGGCGCGGACTACGCCAGCTTCGACGAACTGGTCGACGTGACCAGGCGCCGGCTGTGCCTGCCGCCGGAGCGGGCGGGCGAGGTCGCCCGGGCCCTGGCCGAGACCGGGACGGACCCGGGGCGCCCGGTGGACCTCGGCTCCTCCGGCCGCGATGTCGTCACGATCTGGTGGGACGGCGCGGCGGATGGGGACCCCTCCCCAACCGTTTTGGCTGACGGGCCGTGAACAAGGTAAAGACGATGGGGACATCGATGCCCGGGCGGGAGCTGGACGGGGCCAGGTAAGGCTGGACAGGGCGGGACACGGCTGGATGAGGCGGCGAGCATGAGCGAGTGGCCGGAGGGCTGGTTCAAAGGTGAGGGCGCGGGCCGGCCCGCGGACGCCCCGGGCCCGGCGGGCCCGGGTGACCCGACGGTGCAGGCCTCGGCGAGCGGTTACGGGCCGGGCGGCCGCCTGGGCTCGCCCGGCAACACCTGGCCGGAGCAGCCGCCGGCGCGCAGCCCGGTTTATCCGGGCCAGGTGCGCCCGGGCCGGGGCGTTCCGCGCGGGCCCGGCGGCCCGGGCCGGGGGCGCCGCTGGCTGCGCCCGCGCCGGATCTTCGCCGTGCTGGCCGTGGTGATCGTACTGATCCTGGTGGCGAGCGCCGGCATGTACTTCGACGTCAACTCCAAGCTGGTCCGCGCGGACGTGCTGGTCAGCTACCCCGGGCGGCCCGCGGCCGCGGCCTCGGCCGGGTCGAACTGGCTGATCACCGGCTCGGACAGCCGCCAGGGCCTGACCCGGGCGCAGGAGATCCAGCTCGCGACCGGCAAGCTCAGCGCGATCAGCGGCCAGCGGTCCGACACGATCATGATCTTGCACATCCCGTCGAACGGCGGGCGGCCGGTGCTGGTCAGCATCCCGCGTGACTCCTACGTCCCGATCCCGGGCTACGGATCCAGCAAGATCAACGCCGCCTACGACCTCGGCGGGCCCAAGCTGCTGGCCGAGACCGTGCAGAACGTCACCGGCCTGTACATCAACCACTACATGGGCATCGGCTTCGGCGGCTTCGTGAGCGTGGTCAACGCGATCGGCGGGGTCCGGATGTGCCTGCCGGGCCCGATGGTCGACCCCAAGGCCGGGCTCAACCTGAAGGCGGGCTGCCAGGTGCTGAGCGGCGACCAGGCGCTCGGTTACGTCCGCACCCGCAACTTTGCCCTCAGCGACCTGCAGCGCGAGCAGGACCAGCGGCTGTTCCTGAAGGCGCTGCTGTCCAAGATGACGTCCGCCGGCACGCTGCTCAACCCGTTCGCCTCGGTCCCGGCGGCGACCGGCACGGCGAACGCGCTGACCGTCGACCAGGGCACCAACCTGATGGACCTGCTGCACGCGGCGTTCGCGCTGCGGAACCCGGTGACCACCACCGTCCCGCTGTCCAGCCTGGACTACCAGACTCCCAACGACGGCGTGGCCGTGCTCTGGAACCGCACCGAGGCGCTGCAACTGTTCAACGCGCTCAAGAACGACGCTCCGGTCCCGCCCAGCCTGATCACCGGGTCGAAGGCCGCGCCGACCGCGTAAACGGACCCGGCCGGGGTGGGCGGCTGCGGCCGTTCAGCGGTACTGTGAAGAACAGCCTCAGCACGCGTTCAGCTAACTCTCAGCCAGAAGCCGCAGAATAGCCTGATGACCACTACCTCGAGTGATGGGCGCCGCCAGCCGGACGCCCGGCTGCTTGTGGTCGAGGACGAGCCGAACATCCTCGAATTGCTGTCGGCGAGCCTGCGGTACGCGGGGTTCGAGGTGGTGACCGCGGCCGCGGGCACCGAGGCGGTGCAGGCGGCCCAGCGGCACCGGCCGGACCTGATCGTGCTGGACGTGATGCTGCCGGATATGGACGGGTTCGACGTCATCCGGCGGCTGCGGGGCGGCGGGGCCCGGATCCCCGTCGTCTTTCTCACCGCGCGGGACTCGACCGAAGACAAGATCCGGGGGCTGACCCTGGGCGGCGACGACTACGTCACCAAGCCGTTCAGCCTGGAAGAGGTGATCGCCCGGATCCGGGCCGTGCTGCGGCGGACCCGCGGTGACGGCAGCGAGCCGCCGCCGCGGCTGAAGTTCGCCGACCTCGAACTCGACGAGGACAGCCACGAGGTGTGGCGGGCCGGCCAGCAGATCCAGCTGTCGCCCACAGAGTTCAAGCTGCTCAGGTACTTCATGAGCAACGCCAACCGGGTGCTGTCCAAGATGCAGATCCTGGACCACGTCTGGGACTACGACTTCCGCGGAGATACCGGCATCGTGGAGTCGTACGTCTCGGTGCTGCGGCGCAAGGTGGACACCGCCGAGCCGCATCTGCTGCATACCCTGCGCGGCGTCGGTTACGTGCTGCGGCTCCCGTCCACCTAGGCGGATCATGGGCATGTCGGCAGGGGGAACGAGCCGGGCCTGGGAGCGCCTGCGGGGGCTGCCGGCCCGGACGCCGCTGCGCGTCCGGCTGATCACCGCGGTGCTGACGCTGGTGATCATCGCGCTGGCGGCCATCAGCTTCGCCGGGATCTCGTTCCTGCGCAGCTACCTGCTCGGCCAGGCCGACAACCAGCTTCAGGCGCTGGCCAACGAGGCCGCGACCCATGGCTTCCCGCTGAACGCGCGACCCGTGCCGGGCGAGGCCGTGACCTGGATTCCGGACGGCGGCCAGCCGCAGCAGGCGATCGTCCCGGTCAGCAGCTCCGGCTACGGGCTGCAGCAGACCCCGCAGCTGATCCCCGGGCCGGGCATCCCGGCCATCCCGAGTTCGCTGCCATCCACGGCCGACCACGCGATCACGGTCCCGGCGACGTCCGGCGGCGGCCGCTGGCGGACGATCGGCGTGGCCTCCACCGGGCCCGCCGCGGACGGGACGCAGACGAACGGCACCCTGGTCATCGCCATCGACGTGTCCGGGGCCTACGCCACGATCGGCCGGCTGACCGGCATCGACCTGATCGTGAGCGCGATCGTCATCGTGGCGCTCGCGATCGTCGGGGTCGCCGTGATCCGGGCCAGTCTGCGCCCGCTGACCGACATCGAGCACACCGCCGAGGGCATCGCGGCGGGCGACCTGACCCGGCGCGTGCCGGACCATGACCCGCGGACCGAGGTCGGCCGCCTGGGCGGGTCGCTGAACGCCATGCTCGCGCAGATCGAGACCGCGTTCGACGCCCGGCGGCTGTCGGAGTTCAACGCCCGCCGGTCCGAGGAGCGGATGCGGCAGTTCGTCGCCGACGCCAGCCACGAGCTGCGCACCCCGCTGACGGCGATCCGCGGCTACGCCGAGTACTACCGGCAGCGCGGCGGGCCGGACAAGGCCTCTGGCGGTCCGGGCCCGGGCGGTTCCGGCCCGGGCGGTTCCGGCCCGGCGGGCGGCGCCAGCCCGGCGTTTGCCCTCGGGTCCGGTGACGGCGAGCAGCAGGCCGGTGGGCCGCTCGCCCGGGCCGAGGTTGACCGGATCATGCAGCGAGTGGAGCAGGAGTCCTCCCGGATGGGCGTCCTGGTCGAGGACATGCTGCTGCTCGCCCGCCTGGACCAGCAGCGGCCGCTGGAGCGGCGCACCGTCGACATGCTGACCCTGGCCGCCGACGCCGTCAACGACGCGAGGGTGGTGGCCCCGGACCGCAGCATCAACCTCACCGTGGGGGCGGGCGCGGCGCTCCTGGTGCTCGGCGACGAGGTCCGGCTCCGCCAGGTGATCGGCAACCTGATGAGCAACGCGCTCAACCACACGCCCGAGGGCAGCCCGATCGAGGCCCGGGTCCGGCTGGGCACCCTCGAGGAGTGGCGCATCGCCGCGGCCAACGCGGGCCAGACCGCGCTCGCCGCCGCGGGTCCCGATAGCCGGTCCTCGCCCGCCGTGGTCTTCGAGGTCGCCGACCGCGGCCCCGGGCTCACGCCCGAGCAGGCCGAGCACGTGTTCGAGCGGTTCTACCGGGGCGATCAGGCGCGGACCCGCCGGGCCGGCGGTACCGGCCTCGGCCTGGCCATCGTGGCCGCGCTGGTCGGCGCGCACGGCGGGGCCGTGTGGGTCGAGTCCCCGCCCGGCGGCGGCGCCACGTTCCGGATCGCGAT
This sequence comes from uncultured Actinomycetota bacterium, assembly GCA_963749145.1. Classification (GTDB taxonomy): domain Bacteria; phylum Actinomycetota; class Actinomycetes; order Streptosporangiales; family Streptosporangiaceae; genus JASHPR01. Next base: position 716,388 of record CAVVLN010000004.1, read on the forward strand.
CCCGCTGGCGCCCGAGGCCAGGTTCAGCGCGCCGGAGCCGGAGGACAGCACGGACCCGGGAGTCACCAGCCCGCCCGCCTTAAGCGGGCGGCCCGGCCGGCGCACGGCCCCCGGCGCGCGGCCGCCCGGTACCCGGGCGCCCGGCGGCTGGCCAACCGGGCCTGGCCTCAGCGCAGGTGTACCAGGACCTCGTGAATGAAGTTGGCCCCGTAACCGAGCCGGTTCCATTCCGGCCACTCTGACTGGACCCGGCCGGACAGGTCAGCCGCCCGGGCGCGGATGCTGGCCTGCCCCGGCCGCAGCCCGCTGGCCAGGAACTCCCATCGCTGCCACCCGTGCGCGTCCGCCGGGCCGACGAGCCGGGCCTTCTGCCACCGGCCGCCGGCCACGCTCACCTCGACCCGCGCGATGGGCGCCGCGCCTGACCAGGCCACCCCGCGGACGACCACGCCGCCGCCTCCGGCGAGGTCCTGGCCCGGGCCCGGCCGGGTGATCAGCGCGCGGACCTGCTGCAGCCGGACGGGCTCCCGGCCGGCCCCGCCCCCGCGGTCCGCGCCCCCCTCACCCTCCCCGGCCGGGCCGCCCCTGCGGTCCGCGCCTCCGCCACTCGCCCCGGCCGGGCCGCCCCCGCGGTCCCATTCGTAGACGTAGTGGCTGGCCTGGAAGAAGCCGTCGAACGGCTGCGCGACCACCCGGATGTCGGTCAGCCATTTGACCGAGGCGACCGCGTACCAGCCGGGCACCACCAGCCGGAGCGGGTAACCGTGGCGGGCCGGCAGCGGCTGGCCGTTCATCGCGTAGGCCAGCAGCGCGCCCGACTCGAGCGCGTCGTGGACCGAGAGGCTGCGCTCGAACCGGACCGGGTGCGGCAAACCGTCGACCCGCCCCCGGTCGGCGCCGCGGAAGATCACCTCGTGGGCACCGGGCCGGATCCCGGCTCGGGCCAGGACGTCGGCCAGGCGTGGCCCGGTCCACTCCGCCGTGCCCACGGCCCCGAACCCCCACTGCACCCCGGGAACGGGCGGCCGGAACTGCGCCCGCCCGTTACCGGCGCATTCGAGCGTGACCGCCATGGTCTGCGCAGGCAGCTGGGTCAGGTCGGGCAGGCTGAGACGCAGCGGATGATCAACAAGCCCGCCCACGTCCAGCCGCCAGGCCGCCGCGTCGAGCGCCGGGACCGCGAAGTGGTTGCGCCGGTAGAAGAGCGCGGTCGGCGTCAGGTCCCCGCCGAGGTCGGCCGGGCGCGTCTCACAGTTCAGCGCGTCCGTCTCGTGCACGACAAGCCCGGCCCGCGCGGCGATCAGCCGCTCCTGCTCGTCCCCGGCCACCCGGTCCAAACCAGCCGCCCGCTCCAAACCAGCCGCCTGCTCCGAGTCGGCAGCCCGCTCCGAGCCAGCCGCCTGCTCCGAGTCGGCCGCCGGCGGCGCGTCCCCCGGACGGCCCGCCGACACGGCCGGTGCCCCCGGGCGCACCGGCACGAGATTCTCGATGGTCATGGCCTGCCCCTTGCGCCGTGGTTGCCTGAGCGGCTAAATCTATCACACCTATAGGAATTATAGATAAATACTGGCTGATCGCGCGGGGCTGACCCGGAAGGCCGGGGCGGGAGGAGGCCGGGCGGGACCCGACAGGCTGGACAAGCACTCGGTTGGGCTAGCCGTCGGAGCGTGAATGTACCAAAACACGTGCTATGGCGGCTCGCCGGCTACGGCACCGGGCGGCCTGTCATCGCGCAGGCCGACCCAGGGCCGCCCGCGCCGCGTCCAGGACGGCCTCCCGGTAGGACGTACCGAACAGGCAGACGTGCACGAGCAGCGGGTGCAGCTGATGCAGCGGCACCCGCTCCCGCCAGCCGGCCGCCAGCGGCGCCACCTCCTGGTAACTGGCCAGGATCCGGCCCAGGAACGGGGCCCCGAACAGCGCCAGCATGGCCAGGTCGGTCTCCCGGTGCCCGCCGTGCGCGGCCGGGTCGATCAGCCATCCCCGGCCGCCGGACCACAGGACGTTCCCGGACCAGCAGTCCCCGTGGATCCGGCTCGGCGGCTCGGCGGGCCCGGCCAGGTCGCCGACGCGGGCGGCCACGGCTTCGACCAGACGCAGGTCCGCCGCGGTCAGCGAGCCCGAGTCGCTGGCCCGGCGGGCGAAGGGCAGCAGCCGCTCGGCGGCGTACCACTCGGGCCAGGAGTCGCCCGGGTCATTGCCGAGCGGCAGGCCGGCGATCCAGCCCGGCCACGGAGCGCCGAACGCCCCGGCGCCGGCCGCGTGCATGCGCGCGAGGTCCCGGCCGAACCGCTCGGCCGCCGCCACGTCCGGCGCCCCGGCGGGCACCCAGGAGATGACCAGCGCCGCCTCGTCCCAGCCGGCGACCTCGGGAACCGGCACCGCGCCCGCCTCGCCGAGCCAGCGCAGGCCGCGCGCCTCGGCCTCGAACCCGGCCGGCGCCCCTCCCCCGCCGACGGCGCCAGCCAGCTTGGCGAAGACGATCCGGCCGCCCGCCAGCTTCGCCCGGTAGTGCCGCACGCCGTGCTGCCCGCCGATGGCCCGGCACTCGCGGACGCCCGTGCCGAGCAGCCGCTCCAGCCGGAGCCCGGCCGCATCGGGGTCGGTCAATCCGGCGGCCCATCCGCCTCGGGTACCGCGGGTCCCGCCGGCAGGCCGTCCAGCACCTGCCTGAGCTGGTCCACCAGGCCCCGCACGGTCGGCTGCACCAGGTCGAACACCAGCGCGTACTCGCCGGGCCCGCCGTTGTAGGGGTCCGGGACCTCCAGATCGTCCCCGCCGCGCCCGGCCAGCGCCGGGTCGAACGACCGGAACAGCCGCGTCCGCCCGGCGGCGTCCGGGTCGGGCGCGGCCCAGCGCAACCGCTCCAGGTTTCCCTGGTCCATCGCCAGCACCAGGTCGTAGCGGCCGAACCAGGACGGATGGAACTGCCGGGCCCGGTGCCCGGAACCGTCGTACCCGCGCCGGGACAGCTCGGCCCGGGCCCGCGGGTCCATCGGCCCGCCGATGTGCCAGTCCCCGGTACCCGCGCTGTCCACGGCCACCCGGCTGGCCAGCCCCGCCCGGTCAAGCTCGGCGCGCAGCACCACCTCGGCCATCGGCGACCGGCAGATGTTCCCCAGGCACACCAGGCAGACCCGGTACGGTCCCGACGCGTGTCTCGGTGCCGGCGCGGTCACCGGCGCGCCATCGTCAGCAGACATGGCACAAGCATGCCCGACGGGCTCAACTGCGGTGACGCCTGCCACGATGGTGGGCATGCCCGCCGCCGCGTACCGGAAGCTGTCGTTCTGGCACGACACCGTGCCCGGCTCGCTGGAGCCAGGCGACCCGCTGCGCGGGGATCTCGAGGCGGACGTGGCCATCGCCGGCGCCGGGTACACCGGCCTGTGGACCGCCTACTACCTCTCACGCACCGACCCGGGCCTGACCATCGCGGTCTGCGAGCGGGAGATCGCCGGATTCGGCGCCTCCGGCCGCAACGGAGGCTGGTGCTCGGCCCTGTTCCCGGCGTCGCTGGCCAAGCTGGAGCGGATGGCGGGACGTTCCGCGGCGATCGCCCAGCAGGTGGCCATGCAGCAGACGGTGGACGAGGTCGGCCGGGTCGCGGCGGCCGAGGGCATCGACTGCCACTGGGCCAAGGGCGGCACCGTACAGCTGGCCCGGTCGGCCGCCCAGCTGGACCGGGCCCGGGAGGAGGTCGCGGAGGCCCGCGCGTACGGGTTCGGCGAGGAGGACCTGCGGTTGCTGTCGGCCGCGGACGCGCACGCGATCACCGGCGCGGCTGGCGTGCTCGGCGGCACCTACACGCCGCACTGCGCCGCGATTCATCCATCACGCCTCGCCCGCGGCCTCGCCGAGGTCGTCCGCGGCCGGGGGGTCTCGGTGTTCGAGCGCACGCCAGTGCGGGAGATACTCCCCGGGCAGCTGGTCACGGCCAGCGGGACGGTGCGGGCCCGTTACGTGATCCGTGCCACCGAGGGGTACACCGCGCGGCTGCCCGGCCTGCGCCGCACGGTGGCCCCGGTGTACTCGCTGATGATCGCGACCGCGCCGCTGCCCGACTCGGCCTGGGCCGAGATCGGCCTGGCCGGCCGGCCGACGTTCAACGACCTGCGGCACCTGATCATCTACGGGCAGCGCACCGCGGACGGGCGGCTGGCGTTCGGCGGCCGCGGCGCCCCCTACCACCTCGGGTCGGCGGTGCGGCCCGCGTTCGACAAGGTGCCGGCCGTGTTCGCGGCCCTGCGGCGCACCCTGTCCGAGCTGTTCCCGGTGCTCGGCGACGTCGAGGTGACCCACGGCTGGGGCGGCCCGATCGGCGTGCCGCGGGACTGGTGCGCCTCGGCCGGCCTGGACCGCTCCACCGGGCTCGGCTGGGCGGGCGGCTACGTCGGCGACGGGGTGGCCACCACCAACCTGGCCGGCCGCACCCTGGCCGACCTGGTCACCGGGGCCGACAGCGAGATCACCCGGCTGCCCTGGGTCGGGCACCACTCGCCGCCCTGGGAGCCCGAGCCGCTGCGGTGGCTGGGGGTGAACGCGGGCCTGCAGATGATGAGCTGGGCCGACCGGCAGGAGGCGCGGACCGGGCGCCCGTCCCGGGCGGCGTCGGTGATGGGCCGGTTCCTCGGTTCCTGACGCCCCTGCCGGCCGGGCGCGGCCGACCGCGGGGGCCGCGTCAGAACAAACGATGGCCTCACCGCAATGAGACCGATACGGACGCGCTGGACCCCCAGCAGGTGCGGACAGAATTCGCCCGAAGCCGCGCAGGACTGCTAGCATCACCTGCGACTCCCAGCGCCGCTAGCTCAATTGGCAGAGCAGCGGACTCTTAATCCGCGGGTTCGGGGTTCAAGTCCCTGGCGGCGCACCCGTAAACCTCCTGCTCAGACGAGATCCTGCCGACCTGGCCACACCATAGACCGTTTCCAGTGCGGGTCGCGCGGGGGTATGGCCCATCCCGCTTGAACCGAGCGCATCGACGGCGACCGCCAGGTCAGGCTACGATCAAGCGGCACATCCGGACATGTCATCGGCCGAACTGGCCTTCAGCTTGTGGCAGACGGGCCTAGCATTAAGGCTGCCAGAAGGAGGCCGAGATGTCGCGGTTGGTCAGGGTCGTGCTGGTGGTGCTCGGCATTCTGGCCGTGGTGGTAGGCATCATCTACCTGGTAGAGCCGACCCACTCGCTGCCCTCGTTCTTCCCCGGCCACACCCTCCACGGGGAGGTCCACCATCACACCCGCGGATACATCGCGATCGGCGTGGGCATCGTCCTGCTGATAATTGCCGGGATAGCCGGACGCTCCCGTCGCCGGTACTAGCCTTCGCGATCGTTCCCCATAGCCAGGACCGCCCGGCTCCGTGCCCGCACGCGGCGGATCACTCAGCCAGCCCCTGGGACGGTTCTCCGACTGGCTATTCCCGCCAGGATCCTTCGGCGACGATCCCGGGACGCTCGATGGCATGCCGGTACTGGCCATGAGCGTCTCCGGCATGCTCGCCATCAAGCAGCAGTTCCCGCACCTGCGCAACGGCCGACCATGGCGGCAGAAAGACATCGCCGATATAGAGATACTCCGAGGGCTGGCCGCCGGTGCGCACGATCCGCACCGCTGCCACCGTCCGCGGACCCCGGCCGCGAGGCGAACTCCCGCTCCGGGTCCTGATATTGGGCGACCTGGTCGTAGCTGATCGTCTCGATGTCTCTGATGGCCTGCCAGGGCACGAGCCTGCGCCGGTAGCGGCGGATCTCGATCCCACGGGCCGTCAGCCGGGTGCTGAGATGGCCGCGCCACGCGTAGACGGCTAAGCTGCCCGCCGCGTAGGCAAGCGGGAAGACGGCCAGCCACTGCAGCGCAGGCATGTGGAGGCCTGCCGCGTACAGGGCCGCGGCAAGGATCAGCGCGACGCCCCCCAGGGCCAGTGGCCGGGTGCGGAAGCCGCGGCCGAGCCGGAACTCGACATCGTCCACGACGAAATTATCTCACCATACGGACACCGCGGAGAGCCGAACTAGCCGCCGCATATCGGCCCAGCCGCGCGATGCTGACGCCGCCCCCGCTGACCAGCGCTTCCTGGCCGACGCCGTTCCTGGCCGGGCCGATGGCTTGTTCATCGTCCGCGACATGCCATCTGCCGCCCGATTATGCTGTGCGTACGGGTCTGAGTGGTGCTGGATCTTGGGCCCGGCGAGCATCACCGGGCTGATATCTGATGTCGGGCGCCTCGATCGGACACGCTGGCCGGGAGTCTTCCCCGCGCGGGAGCCTTGACGCCGGTTCTGGCAGTTTGCCCAGGCCGCTGACGAGCTTTATCGGCCGGGAGCGGGAGCTGGCGGAGGCCAGGCGGCTGCTGGCCGGCAGCTGCCTGCTCACGCTGACCGGGCCGGGCGGCAGCGGAAAGACGCGTCTTTGCATCGAGCTGGCCGCGGGCGCGGCGAGCGATTATCCCGACGGGGTGTATTTCGTCCGGCTGGCGCCGCTGCGGGATCCGGGACTGGTGCCCTCGTCGATCGCCCAGAGCATCGGTCTGCAAGATCCGCGGGACCGGCCGCTGGTGGAGCACCTGGCCAGCTACCTGCGGGACCGGAAGCTCCTGATCGTGCTGGACAACTTCGAGCACCTGCTGCCGGCCGCCGCGGTCGTGGCGGAATTGCTGAGCGGTGCCGATGGTCTGCGGATCGTGGTGAGCAGCCGGGCGGCTCTTCGGGTGTCGGGCGAGCAGGAGTGCCCGGTCCCTCCGCTGGCGCTCCCCGATGAGCAAGCGCAGGGCAGGCTCGCGTCGGTGGCTGCGTGTGAATCGGTGCAGCTGTTCGCCGAGCGTGCCGCGGCCGTGGCGCCTGGCTTCGCCGTGGACGAGCACAACGCCGCCGCGGTCGCCCAGATCGTGCGCAGGCTTGACGGCTTGCCGCTGGCGATCGAGCTGGCCGCAGCGCGGGTCAAGCTGCTGCCCCCCGAGGCGATCTGCGGGCGGCTGGAGCATTCGCTGGGGCTGCTGACCGGCGGGAGCCGCGACCTGCCGGATCGCCAGCGGACGCTACGGGCCACCATCGAATGGAGCTATGGCCTGCTCGGCGAGCAGGCCAGGGGCTTGCTGGCCGCGTGTTCGGTGTTCCGGGGCGGCGTGCCCCTGGACGTGATCGAGTCGGTCTGCGCGGCGGCCGACACCGGCATGGCCGTGCTGGACGGCCTGCAGGAACTGGTGGACCACAGCCTGCTCCGCCCGCTGCCAGCGCCAGGACCGCCGCGTTACCTGATGCTGGAAACCATCCGCGAGTTCGCGGCCGAACGTCTGGCCGGCACGCCGGAGGCCGCCCGCCTCCGCGGGGCGCACGCCGCCGCGTTCCTGGCCCTGGCCGAGCAGGCCGCGCGCCCGCTGACGGGGCTAGGCCAGCGGGAATGGCTGGAGCGGCTCGACGTCGAGCACAACAACCTCCGCGCGGCGATCGACTGGTACCGCCAGGACAATCCGCCCGCCGCGCTGCGCCTGGCCGCCGCGATGTCCTGGTTCTGGTCCCTTCATGGTCATTACACCGAAGGGCGGCAGCGGCTGCGCCAGCTGCTCGGCCTGGTATCTGACCAGAACACGGTGCGAGTGCGGGCCCTGAACGGCGCCGCCTGGCTCGCCCTCGACCAAGGCGATTACCCAGACGCCGACCGCCTGCTCAGAGATGGCACCGAGCTGAGCCGCAGGCTGGGCGACAAGGCCGGCGAGGGCATGGCCGCGGTCTTCGGCTGCCGCAGCATGATTTCCAGCGACCGGATCGCCGAGGCGGCCTCATACGGCGAGCGGGCCTTCGCGTTGCTGACCGAGGCGGACGACCGGCCGGGGATCGCATTCGCACTATTCTTCCTCGCGTTGAACGCGCAGTTCACGGGCAACCTGGAGGGCGACGGCGCGCACAGCCGGGTCCGCCACGAGCTCGGCCTGCCATTCCGCGGGCACCCGTACCCGCAGGACTGGCTGCTGGCCGACGTCCGCCTGGACTGGGCCCGCCCTGAGAACGACGTGCATGCGTTCTTCCGGGCCGACGGCACGCCGCTGATCTGCTTCCCCATGCGCGAGCACCGGTGGCGGCTGGTGGTGCCCTTCGCCGGTGACCGTACCCCCGGGCCGCCGGACCTGGCCGAGATCCAGCAGCTGGTCGACCAGCGCACACCGGAACCGATCGTCGCCTCCGAGCCGACCTGGCTGGCAAGCTTCAACTGCCACCGCCGGTCCACCGACGTGTACCGCCGCGGGCACGTGCTGCTGGCCGGCGACGCGGTGCACATCCACACCCCGGCCGGCGGCCAGGGCATGAACACCGGGATCACCGACGCCCACAACCTGGGCTGGAAGCTGGCCCTGGTCGCGAACGGCCGCGCCCCCGATCAGCTCCTCGACACCTATGGCGCCGAACGCGAGCCCGTCGCCGAGCAGGTCCTGGGCCTCACCCACACACTGGTCCGGTTCGGCACCATGACCCACCCGGCCAAGCGGGCCCTGCGGGACACCATCATCCCGGCCGTCTCCCGTGTCGGCCCGGTCCACCGGCGCGCGGTCCGCCGCTGGACACAGGTCAACGTCGCCTACCCCGCCAGCAGTCTCACCAAGACCGACCGGGGTGCCGGCCGACCCAGGCCCGGGCAGCGAGTCCCGGACATCGAGGTGCTCACGGCCGACGGGCCCAGCAGGCTCTTCGCCGTCCTGCGCCGCGGCCGTCACGTCATCGTCATCACGGGAGCAGATCCGGACCGCGCGCCGACCAGCCCGGCTCTGGACCCTTACCGGGACCTGGTTGATGTCGTCACCTGCGGATCGCCAGACGCGCACGCATTCCGCAGCACCCGCGCGGGGTCCGTCTTCCTGGTCCGGCCAGACGGATACCTCGCGGCCCGCGCGAGGCCGGATAAGCTCGCGACCGTGCTGGGCTACCTGCAGGAGCTGTCTCGGTCCGAGATCGGGACGAGCGGCGACAGCGTGCCAGATCAGCGAGCGGCCGACGATCTCCCATAACTACTTCCCGACCAAGGCCGACGTCGCGTTATCAGAGGGACGGAGGTCTTATTTCAGTTGACCCGGCCTCCCGGCGGCGAGAAGACTTAGCGCGTGCATGCGGTAGTAGCGACCGTGCGCATCGAGGATGTGCAGGTGGCTCGCGATGCGCTGGCAGGCTTGCGGTTGAACGTGGTGCCGAGGGCACCCGGTTTCGTCAATGCGTACTGGCTGGCGCCGGTTGATGGCATCGGCATGTCCGTCATCGTCTTCGACACCAAGCAACACGCCGACCAGGCTGCCGCCTATCCGCTTCCGCCGCTACCCGGTGTCACTCCGCTGACCTTGGAGATCCGCGAGGTATACGCCAGCGCCTGAGTCATCAGTTGCTGTCGACTTCGTTGGCCTCCGGGTCGGGTTCCCTGGCTGCATCCAGCAGGGCGAGCAGCATGCGCCGCAGCGCGGCCTGCTCCCCGGGGGCCAGGGGGCGCAGCAAGTCCGTCTCGATCTCGGCCGCGACGGATGCCAGGTTGCCCGCGACCGCTCGTCCGCTGGCGGTGAGCTCCAGCATCCGGCGGCGGCGGTCGGAGGGATCGACCTGCCGGATGACCAGGCCCTGCTCGGCCAGGGCGTCGACGATCGGCACCGCGTTGCGCGGGTCGACGCCGATCAGCTCGGCCAGGCGGTGCTGCCCGAGGCGGCCGGCCTCGCCCAGGGCCATCAGTACGCCGTACTGGCCCGGGTTGACATTGAGCTGGGCGAGCATCGCGGACCAGCGCTGCCCGGTGCAGGGCGTCGCGGGCGCGTTCCTGTCGCCGGCCACCCTGACGATCATCATCACCACCTTCTCCGGCGACCGCCGGGCCCGGGCCCTCGGCGTCTGGAGCGCGGTCGCCGGGGCGGGCGGCGCGGCCGGGGCGATACTCGGCGGCGTGCTCACCTCGGCGCTGTCGTGGCGCTGGGTCCTGTTCGTCAACATCCCCATCGGCGTGGCCGCCATCGCCGCCGCGCTGGCCTGGCTGGCCGAGTCGAGGGGCCATGCCCGCGGCGACGCCGCGCCACCGCTGGACGTCGGCGGCGCGATCGCGGTCACGGCCGGGCTGGGCACGCTGATCTACGCCATCGTGGGCACGCAGACCCACCCCTGGGGAAGCGCGAGGACCCTGTCGCTACTCGGCGCGGCGGCGGTGCTGCTGGCGGCCTTCGCCCTCATCGAGCTGCGCCTGGCCCGCGCCCCGCTCATGCCGTTCGGCCTGCTGCGGTCCCGGTCGTTGTCGGGGGCGAACACCGTGATGTTCCTGATCGGCGCCGCGTTCTTCTCCATGTGGTACTTCCTGTCGCTGTACCTGCAGAACGTGCTCGGCTACAGCGCCCTGCGGGCGGGCCTGGCCTTCCTGCCGATGGGCATCGCCATCATCGCCGGGGCCCAGGCCAGCTCCCGTCTCCTGCCCCGCACCGGCGTCCGGCCCCTGCTGCAGGCCGGCACCCTGCTCGCGGCGGCCGGCTTCGCCTGGCTGTCGGCCATCACGCCCGACGGCTCCTACTGGGATCACGTGTTCGGGCCCGGGTGCCTCATCTCCCTGGCGCTGGGGCTGCTGTTCACCCCGCTCGCCGCGGCGGCTACGGCGGGCGTCCCGTCCAGCCAGGCCGGTCTGGCCTCGGGGGTGCTCAACACCTCCCGCCAGATAGGCGGCTCGCTCGGCCTGGCCGTGCTGGCCACCATCGCCACCGACCGGACCCGCGCCGTCCTCGCCGCTGGCGGGCCCGCCATGTCACTGGCCGCCAGCCAGAACGACGGGTACTCACGCGCATTCCAGTGGGCCGCCGCGCTCTGCATGGCCGCCTTCGCGGCGTCGTTCGTGGTGCCGGCCATCCGCCCCCGGCGCCCGGCGCCGAGGCGCTGACCGCAGCTGCTCAGCTGCGCAGCTGGCTCGGATCGCCAGACCGGCCAGAGGTCAGCTGACCCGTGCCGCCCGAGCGGTACCAGATGACGGCGGCCTCGCCGAGGAGGGTCAGGCCGAGGGTGAGGATCAGGGACTGCCCGGCGGCCGCGGCGGTTTCCCCGGCGGCGACGCCGGCCAGGTCCAGGGCGAGCTTGACGAGCAGGAGAGCGGCGAACAGTCCAAGGGACAGCCAGGTCCACTGGACGTAGGGGGCGCCGTCCCGGGTCGACATGCGGTCGGCTCGGCCGCGCGCCAGCCCGAAGACGAGGGATATGGCGCATCCAGCGACGGTGAGGGAAATGTCAACCGGCCTGTGCAGTCCCCGGGTGGCGTCTCCCCAGCCGATCACGATGGCGATCACCGGGAGGGCGAACAGCTTCTTGGTCGGGCCGACCGGGCGGCCGGCCATGCGCTTGGCCACGACGTAAACGATCAGCGCTACGTAGATGGCGATGTTGGCGAGAGTCACGATGCCTCCTGGGCGTGCGGTGGCAGCTCCTGAGCGGCCGGATAGATGCTCCGGCTCGCTGCGAGCATCCCGCCGGAAGGTGTGACCTGACCTCGCACGAAGTGTGTGATCTCGACGCCGACGACAAGTAAGGGAACGCGCTGTTCCGGCATCGCACCCAGCGTCATGCCCTGGGGCTGCTCACGCCTTCCTCTCACGGGCGCTGGTCACCGCCGCGGATCAACACTGAGCGTGCGTTGCCCGGCAAAGCCGCAGGCCGGCCCGGACACGGACTCGTACCGATGGTGTGACGGCGAGTCACCCCGCCCGCGGGCAAGCTGCGAACCGACAAGGCCCGCACCGCAATCGCGGGCGTGCCGCCGACCAGTAGGGGCGAGCGATCGGCGCAATCACACCAACTGTGCGATGCCCGGTCACCCTGACCGTGCCGAGGCTGGTACCGATCCGGAAACCGGCGCGTCGGCATCCCGTGACGCCGCCTGCCGCCTTTGACCGAAAGCCACCCGGAGGCGATTGACATGGACTCCCATACGACTACTCGAACCCAGGACGGCCGCGCGCGTACCCGGAAACCGGGAACGCCTGGCGACCGGTTCGCGACCGTGCTGCGCTGGCTGCGCTGGCCAGTGGTGGTCGCCTGGATCATCGCCCTTGTCCTGCTGCACGGGCTGTCGGGCAGCCTGTCCAAGGCGACCACCAACGGGGCGTCGGCCTACCTGCCGGCCTCGGCGGCCTCCACCAAGGTCGCCCTGCTCCAGCAGGCGGCCGAGCACACGGCCGGGCAGCCGCAGACCAACGCGGCCATCGTGGTCTTCGCCACCAGCCACGGCCGCCTGACGCCGGCTGACTATGCCGAGATCACCTCGGCGCGGGCGGCGGTCGTCAGGCTGGCCAGCCATGCGAGCGGGCTGGCCGCGCCCGGTCCGCTCCAGCCGTCGGCCGACGGTCAGGCCGTCGCGTTCACCGTGGCCATCACTGGGCAGGCCAGCTCGGACAGCATCGACCGCAACGCGGTGACAGCCATCCGGGCCGCGATCGCGGCCACGGCGAGCCGGGCCCCCGCCGGGCTAGCGGACGCGGTGACCGGCCCGGCGGCCGTGAACGCCGACACGACCGCCGGCAACCAGCAGACCGCACTCCTGCTCACCGCGCTGATCATCGTGGCGGTCATCTTGCTGCTGGTCTACCGGTCCCCCATCTTGTGGCTGCTGCCGCTGGCCGGTGCGATCGCCGCGATCATCGTCGCGCAGGCGTCCGCGCACGGCCTGGCCGACCACGGCCTGACCGTGTCCACCCTCTCCGCGGACATCCTGATCGTGCTGGTCTTCGGCGCCGCCAGCGACTACGCGCTGCTGCTGGTGCACCGGTACCGGGAGGAACTGCGCCACCACGGCAGGCCAGAGGGCGCGATGGCGGCCGCGCTGCGCCATACCCTGCCGACGCTCGCCGCCTCAGCCGCCACGGTGACCTGCGCGATGCTCTGCCTGCTGGCCGCCGACTCCGCCTCGCTGCACGGGCTCGGCCCCGTCGGCGCCGTCGGCATCGTCTCCGCGCTGCTCGCGCAGGCCACGTTCCTGCCCGCGCTGCTGCTCGTGGTCGGACGGGCGGCGTTCTGGCCCCGCATTCCCCGCCCGGGGGCAGCGGGCCGTGAGGAGTCGCGGCTGTGGGCGGGCATCGGCAAGAGGGTCGCCCGCCATCCCGCCGCGACCGCGATCGTGCTCATCGTGGCGCTGGGCGCGGCGTGCGCGGGCCTGGCGTCGCTGCGCATCGACGACAACCCCGTCGCCAACGTAAAGGGCCATCCCGGCAGCGTGACAGGGCAGCAACTGCTCGGTGCGCACTTCCCGGCGGGCGCGAGCGACCCGCTGGTGCTGCTCGTCTCGCCGGGGCAGGCGGCAGCCGCCGCGGCGGCCGCGCACGCGACACCGGGCATGGCGGAGATAACGCCCGGCGCCCCGGTCCAGGGGTTCGACAGCTACTCGCTGACCCTGTCCGCAGACCCGTTCGGCCCGGCGGGGACGAGGACGATCGTGGGCCTGCGCCAGCGGCTCTCGGCCGACGCGCCCGGCGCGCTGGTCGGCGGCAATCCGGCGATCGCCTACGACGAGGCCCAGACGGCGGGCCGTGACGACGTCATCATCGTCCCGCTGGTGCTCGCAGTAATCCTCGTGGTCATCGCGCTGCTCCTGCAGGCGATCGTCGCGCCGGTCGTGCTCGTGCTGACCACCGCGCTCAGCTTCGCGGCGTCACTCGGGCTGTCCAGCCTGCTGTGGCGGCACGGGCTCGGGTACTCCGGCGTGGAGTCGGTGATCCCCATCTACATCTTCATCTTCCTCGTCGCGCTCGGCGTCGACTACAACATCTTCCTGTCCGCTCGGATCCGTGAGGAGTCGAGGCAGCTCGGCCTGCGCGGCGGCACGCTGCGCGCGGTCGGCGTCACCGGCGGAGTGATCACCGCGGCGGGCATCGTCCTGGCGGGCACCTTCGCCGCGCTCACTCAGATCCCGGAAGTCAGCATCACCGAAGTCGGCACCGCGGTAGCGCTCGGCGTGCTGCTCGACACGCTGCTGGTGCGCACCATCCTGGTTCCGGCCGGCCTGCTCACCATCGGCGAGCGCGTCTGGTGGCCGGCCCGGCGCGGCACAGACGGGCGAGGTGCTGAGCTGCAGCGGCAAGACAGCCTGTCCGGGAGGCAGGCATGACGATGGCGACGCTTAGCGGCTGGAGGGGGCGAGCAGGCCCAGGTCGCGGGCCCGGGCGACCGCCTCGGCCCGGCGGTGGGTGCCGAGCTTCGCGTACAGGTTGCGCATGTGGGTCTTGACGGTGTTGCGCGAGACGTACAGTTCGTCGCCGATCTCCGGCGCGGTCAGGTTGGTCGGCAGGTAGCGCAGCACGCGCAGCTCGCTCGCGCTCAGCGGCTCCAGCGGCGGCCGCGGCCCGGCGCGCGGCGCGGGCGTCCGGCCGGCCAGCAGGCTGAGGATCTCGGCAATCAGGGCGGCGTGGGAGGTGCCGCGCCGGGCGTGGCGTTCCAGCAAGCCCGGCACCGGGTGCAGCAGGAACCACAAGAGCGCGCCGTCGGGCTCGGCCAGGTCGAGCGCGCGCTCCAGGGCCTGCCCGGCGGCGGCCTCGTCGCCGAGGGCGGCCCGGGCGATCGCTGCCAGCAGGTACGCGTGAGCCAGCCAGCCCCACGAGAGTACGGAAACGGAGCCGTCCAGGACCGGCGCGAGCGCCGCCGCGGACGCGTGCGGGTCGTCCTGGGCGAGCCGCAGCACCGCGGTGGCGATACGCGTCTCGCCGCCGTCGGGGTCGTGTTTGCCGAGTTCGGCGAGTTCCTGCTCGGCGCGCTCCGTGTCACCGAGCCGAACCATGACGTACAGCAGCATGACCCGTGCCCCCCCGACGAGCCGTCCGGCCAGCTGCTCGGCGGCCCGGAACGCGGCCAGCGCATCGGCGTCCCGGCCGCGCGCCAGCTCGAGCATTCCGCGGGTAAAGCGCGTAGCCAGCACCGCCGCCGGCTCGGCTTCGGCCCTGAGGGTACATTCGGCGCGCTGGACCCAGGGCTCAGCCTGCTCCGGTCTTCCCTGCCAGACCAGCACGGTCCCGCGAACCATGCAGGCGACGCCAGCGGCCGGCTTGTCCGTCCAGCCGTGCTGCTCGGCCAGTGCGATCGCCTGACTGCTGTGCTCGGTCGCTACTGCGAACGACTGGAAGGCCCCGCCCGCCGCCTCGTAGGCCAGGCCGGTGAACTCCAGAAACGGCCGCCCGATCCGGTGCGCGAGCGCCCGGCCCTGCTCCAGGTGCCGGTGTGCCTCCTCGAGATGGGCTGTCCAGTACTCGGTGGTGCCGAGGCTGACCAGCGCCAGCGCGCGCAGGTCCTGGCCCTGGACGGGCTGGGCGACATCCGGGGCCTCGGCCATCGCCTCCAGCCGCCGGGCCTCCTCGGCCACTGCGGGCAAGTCGCTGCGGTGGCGGGCCACTAGCAGCCGGGCGATCCCGAGCAGAACCTGGAACTGCCCGCGCCGGTCGCCCGGCACCGACGCCGACGCCCGCTCCGCCAGGCCCAGGTGCCGCTCGGCCGCCTCCAGCGACCCCCGGGCCAGCTCATCCCCCGCAGCCACCGCCGCCAGCTCCGCATCCGCCGCGCGAGCCTCGGCGGGGAACCCGGCGAGCAGCTCGTGGATGGTAGCGTCCTGCCCGTCCAGGTAAAGGCCGGGCCAGTGACTGGCGAGCAGCCGAGCCGCCTGGGTCCAGTCCCCGGCGGCCTGGGCGTGCCGGATCGCCTCGACCGGGTACCCGCGCCCGGCGAACCACCCGGCGGCGGCCCGGTGCAGGCCGGCTGCCTCCCCCGGCGCGGCGCGCCGCAGCTCTAGCTGCAGGAGGCCGGCGAACATCTGGTGGTAGCGGAACCACGACCGCGCCGCATCCAGCGACACCACGAACGCGTTGGCCTGCTCCAGGTCCTGCAGCACCCGCTCCCCGCCCTGGTCCCCGGTGAGCAGGTCCGCCAGCTCCCCGTTCACCCGCTCCAGCACGCTGGTGCGCAGCAGCAGCCGCCGCACCGTCTCGCTCTGCCGGTCCAGCACCTCAGCCAGCAGGTACTCCGCCACCGTCCGCTCGGTGCCGGAAAACTCCTCGGCGAACCCGCGCGGATCCGGGTGCCCGGCCAGCGACAGCGCCGCCAGCCGCAGCCCCGCCGCCCACCCCTCGGTCCTGTCCACCAGCGCCGCCAGTGACGGCCCGGGCAGCTCCACCCCCGCCGCCGAAAACAACTCCCCCGCCTCGGCCAGGCTGAACCGCAGATCCGCCGCGCGGATCTCGGCCAGCTCTCCCTCCAGCCGCAGCCGGTGCAGGCCCAGCCGCACATCATGCCGGGTCGCCAGCACGAACCGCAGCTGCGGCGGCGCCCGCATCACCAGCAGCTCCAGTTGCCGCAGCGCCTCCGGGCCCAGCTCGTGCACGTCATCGACCACCAGCCACACCCGGCCGGCCAGCGGCATCAGGTCCGTCAGCAGCCGCTCCACGACCGCCCACCCGTCCAGATCGGGGGCCGCCGTCAGGGCCTGCACCAGCGCCGAACCCGGGACAGTGCCGCGCAGCGCGTCCAGCACAGAGAGCCAGAATCGCTGCGGATCCCGCTCGCCGCGCCCCACCGCTACCCAGGCGACGCACTCGGCCAGGCCCGCCCGGCCGATCCAGGACCGCAGCAGCACCGTCTTGCCGCTGCCCGGCGGCGCCGACACCACCGTCACCCGGGCCGCCCCTCCCAGCCACCCGAACAGCCCCGGACGATCAACCACCCCGCCCGCACCCGCATCAGCGACGGAAACCGATCCATCACCAGGTCCCACACCGAGGATCATCCCACGACTCGTGAAAAGAGCGCCTTGCGCGCCCGGGCCGGCCAGGGCACGGCCGCAGGCTTCCGCGATGAGCGCTCCTGGTCAGGGCACCACCGTCAGGCCACCGTCGGCCCGCGGCAGGCGACGGACTTCTATCAGCTCCAGGCCGAGCGCCTCGAGCTGCGTGAGCACCCCGTACAGGGCAGCCTGGTCGGCGAACACCCCCCACAACACGGTGTCACCCCCGCGCGCCCGGGCCCGGAGCGCGGGGAAAGCGCAGCGGATCGTGTCGCCCAGGCGGCCGCCGACACAGATCTCGTAGCGCTGCTCAATACTCCCTGCCATCGCTGTCCTTCCCCGGGGGACGCGTGAACAGCCTCGAAGAGCGCCGCTGCCCCGGTGTCCTCGTTGCTGCCGGTTCCCCCCACCGGATGCTGATGCACGTCCAGCCTCACCGGCGGCAGGGTGACGTGTCGTCATGCCTTTGGTGTGATCGCAAAATCCGCCGGGCGGGGGCGCTGGCGTCGCCGACGACGTACGACGCCGCCCGCTCAGGAGCCGGCGGCTTGCTTGTTCACCGAAGCCTGGTAGATCTGCTCGATCGAGGCGTCCAGCCTTGTGTTGAACTCCTCGTCGGTCTGACCCTCCGTAAGCCCCTCGAGCAGCGCACGCGAGAAGCTGGCGATGAGCGTGGGGTCCCGGGCGAGCAGGGCACAGGCCTCGTCACGGCTGTAGCCGCCCGACAGGGCGACGATCCGCAGGACGTGCGGGTCGGCGGCCAGATCGCCGTACAGGCCGGGCCGGGTCGGGATGGTGATCTTCAGCATGACGAGCGCGCCCTCGGGCAGCGCCGCGACGTGCTTGGCGATGGCGTCGCGCAGCAGCGACTCGGCCTGTTCCTTGTGCGGGCTGGAGATGCTGACCTCGGGTTCCATGATGGGCACGAGACCGGCGGCCATGATCCGGCCCGCGTAGTCGAACTGCTGGTCGACGATCGCCGAGATCCCGGCCTCGTTCGCGTCCTTGATCACCGACCGCATCTTGGTGCCGAAGATCCGGTGCCGGTTCGCGCGCTCCAGCAGGTCATCCAGCGTGTCGATGGGTTTCATGAGCTGGACGCCGTCCTGCTCGGGAGCGAGGCCCTTGTCGACCTTCAGGAACGGCACCACGTTCTTCTCGTCCCAGAGGTACCGGGCGGTGGGGACGCCATTGACGTCCCGTTCCATCGTCTGCTCGAACAGGATCGCCGCGAGCACCCGCGACCCGTCGAACGCCGGGCTCGTCAGCACCCGGGTCCGCATCGCGTGGACCAGGTCGAACATCTCGGCGTCGGAGTTGTAGCGGTCCCGCCCGATCCCGTACTCCGCGAGCGCCTTAGGCGTGCTGCCGCCGCTCTGGTCCAAGGCAGCGAAGAAACCGTGTCCGGTCTTGATCCGGTCCAGCTGCATAGCGTCCATTTTCCCCATCCTGGCACCCGCGCGGCTCACGGTCCGGGCTGGTCGCGGTTCCAGCCTACGGCGGCCGCCGGTCCACGGCCACATCGCCGAGTGCCAGCATGAGTGGATGAAAGGCGCCGGTCAGCCGCCCAGGGCGCTGACCATGTTCATGATCGTGACCATCTGCGGCGCGCTCTTCACCGCGAAGTCCGGGCCGTCATATCCCCACCAGTCCCAGCATCCTTCCGGGTTGACGGGGACGAGGCTCGCTATGGCCTGCGGGTACAAGACGACCAGGTTGTTGGTGTCCGCGTACGAGTCGAGGTTGGCGAGCTCAGGAAACTCGTCGCCGAGCAGGTACTGCCCGCTCAGGCAGCCGTGCAAGGCCACCACCAGGGTGCAGGCGGCACCACTCGCGCAGGACGGCGGCGTGTACAGCAGGCCGGTGTTGTCCATGCTGAGAGCCGGAGCGCTGCCGCCGGGTGCGTAGATGTTCTGGCTGAAGGACGTGAGCGTGCCGTCCGGCGGTCCGGTATTGGGCGGGCTGACGTGGCCGAGCCAGTGGGTGAGCATCTCGCCCTCGGGGTCATCACCGCAGTTGATGAGGAACGGCGGGCTGGTCAGCGGGCAGGCCACCACGCCGTCCGGGGTGGGCCAGCCGTGCCCGGCCAGGTCCCAGTTGTGATACTCCACGTCCGCGCCGAAGTGCTGGTAGAAGTCGACGCCGGAGTCCGACACCAGCGCGTTCACCACCGGGTCGAGGACGCCGTGATAGACGTAGACCGGCTTGCCAGCCAGGTCCGAGACCGGGTCGATCTTTCCCTGCGCCGCCCAGGTGACCGCCTGCTGCTCCAGGACGGGCAGGCTGGCGCCGATGTCGCAGGTGGCAAAGTCGATCACATTTCCCTGGCCGCAGTCGTACGGCCCGGCGGCGATGATCCCGGTGCCGTCGATGGTGGCCGAGTACGCCACCTGCAGCTGGGTGGCCATGAAGCCGCCGGACGACACCCCGGTCACGTAGACCCCGGTGATGTTGAGCCTCGGCAGCGCGGAGGCGGCCTGGGCCGGGGCTGCGGCCGTCGCCAGCGCGCTCGCGGTCAGCGCGACCGCGAGGGCGCCCGCGGTGAGCAAGCGCTTCGTCCTGGTTCTCATGCTGACTCCTTCCCTACGCGCACACGGCACGGGACACCGACGGCCAAACAACCGATCGTTTGGCTCTCTGCAGACCACTGTCCGCTCCATGAGGTACCCTGTCAATCAAACGTTCGTTTGAGCTGCGGCCGGGATCATCTGAGGCGTGCCGGGATCGTGTGAGTGGCGCCGGGATCATCCGAGCTGCGGCCGGGATCGTCAGCGAGCGGTAACAAGCGGGGGAGGAATCACAGGTGCCGGTAACCAACGCGCCGGCGGCCAGCCCGGCCGCCGACTGGCAGCCGCGGCGGCTGGAGGCGGTCACCGCGGAGCTGCCCCCGGGCGTCACGCCCCCGGGGACGCAGGGCCGGATCCTGCACGCGGCGCTGCGCCTGTTCTCCGAATACGGCTTCCATGGCGCCTCGATCCGCCAGATCGCCGCCGAGGTCGGGATCAACCCCGCCACCCTGTACGCCCACTACCCGTCCAAGGATCACATTCTCGCCGAGCTCGTGCTCCTCGGCCACCAGGAACTCGACCGCAGGCTGCGCCGTGCGCTGGCCTCGGCCGCCCCCGGCGCGACCGCCAGGCTGGCCGCGCTGGCCCGCGAGCACGCGCTCATCCACTGCGACTACCCGCTGCTCGCCATGGTCGCCAACACCGAGCTGCACGCGCTGACCGCCCAGGCCGCCGCCCCCGCGCTCGAACTGCGCGCGGGCTGCCGCCGCATGCTGGCCGACGTGCTCGCGGCCGGCTCGGCCGCCGGCGAGTTCGATCTGGTCGAGCCGGACCTGACCGCGATCGCGATCGGCGGGCTCGGCATGCACGTCGCCCACTGGTTCGCGCCGGGCGGGCCGTTCACCCCGGCCCAGGTCGCCGACGCCTACGCGCGGCTCGCACTGCGGATGGCCGGCGCACCGGCCCGCCAGGACCACCCCCGGGAGGACTGACCATGGCCACCGACGTGACCCCCTGCGATGTGGCCGTGGCCGGCGGCACGCTGCGCGTGCTCTCCTACGGCTCCGGCGACCACCATGCGCTCGCCGTGCACGGCGTCACCGGCAACGCCACCTGCTGGCAGGGCGTCGCGCGGGCGCTGCCCGCCGGCTGGACGCTGCACGCCATCGACGTCCGCGGCCGCGGGCGCAGCGCCGGGCTGCCCGGCCCGTTCGGCTTCGATGCCCACGCCGCCGATCTCCGCCAGGTCAGCGCGGCCCTCGGCCTCGACCGCCCGGTGCTCGCCGGTCACTCTCTGGGCGCCTACATCGCGCTGCTGGCCGCGGGCTCCTCCCCCGGCGTCTTCGGCCGGCTGGTGCTGATCGACGGCGGCCTGCCGCTCCCGGTTCCGCCCGGGACCGACCCGGACGAGCTGATGGCGGCCACGCTCGGGCCGGCGCTGGCCCGGCTGAGCCAGACCTACCCGACCCCGGAGGCCTACGTGGCGTTCTGGCGGGCCCATCCCGCCCTGACCGACTGGAACGACGACCTGGAAAGGTACGTACGGTACGACCTCACCGGCGAGCCCGGCTCGCTGCGCTCCCGCGTCAACCCGGACGCGGTCACGGCCGACAGCCGCGAGCTGCTGACCGCCGGGGACCGCATCGCCGCGGCGTTGCGCGGCCTGGCCGGTCCCACCCCGCTGCTGCGCGCCCCGGCCGGAATGTTCGGGCAGCCGCCCGGGCTCCTCCCCGAGGAACTGGCCGCGTCCTGGCAGGACGCCGCGCCGGCGCTGCGGGTTACCACGATCCCCGGCACCAATCACTACACCATTCTCATGGCCCCCCAGGGCGCCGCCGCCGTCGCCGCGCACATAGCCGCGGCGCCGGACGCCGCCTGACGCACGCCGCATCCGGCGCCGCTGACGGGCTCGCCCGGAAGGTCAGGACGCCGGCCGGGCCCCGATCTCGCGCAGGCCCGCCTCGGTGATGGCCTGAGCGGACCGCACCAGGCTGGCGATGGCGTCGTCCACGCTGAGCCCGCCCAGATCGGTCAGCGAGAAGAAGGCCTCCGCGCTGACGACCGCGGCCAGGTCCTGCTTGAGCCGACCGAGCCGGGCGGCGGCGCTGCGGCCGGTGGCCGTGACCACCGGATCGAGTGCCTGGTCGATCAGCCCGAAGCGAATGCCGGGCCGGGCCGGGACCGACGCCGGGCGGGTGATGGTGGCGGCGATGACGGCACGCACGGATCCTTGGTAGCTGGTCACCCCGCGGAGCAGGAACTCGCAGGCGAAACCGATGCGGGCAACGGGATCGGGGGAAGCGGCGACGGGGGCCAGCGCCTCGGCCGGGCTGGGCCACAACCCGGTCAGCGCCTCATTCACCAGCGAGACCAGGTCAGGGAAGTGGCGGTACGCGGTGGCTTCGGAGACCCCGGCCGCCTGGGCCACCGCGGGCATGGCCACGTCGCCACCCGAGCGGATCAGCCGCCGGCAGGCGTCGACCAGGGCGGTGCGTGTGCGGTGCTTCTGGCAGGCGTGGCTCACGCGCTCGCTGCCCCCGGGCTTTCTGGCGGACACCCGGCTCCTCTCCGGCCGGCCTGCGCGGGAGCCGGCCGGGCCAAGTTTATGAGAGCGGACTCGCGCAAATGAGCATGCCGTGTATATTTGTGAGAGTCAACTCTTACAAATGGAGACCTGATGACAGGCGTGTCAGTCGTGGGGCCGGGTGCCGGCGAGACGATCCAGATCGGCCCGGTCCAGATGCGGATCCTGGAAGACGGGGCCACCACCGGGCACCGCCTGGGAATCGGGGAGATCTCGCCAGCGGCCAGCCGCTGAGCGACGAGGCCCTGATCGAAGTGATGCGCCGGTACGCCACCGAGCCGGCCAGCGATTTCGGCTAGCCACCTGCCATCGCCGGCTCCATGACCAAGACGGAGATCCCATGACGACCACGACCTGCACCGTGCCCCTGACCGGTATGGATCCGGTTGAGGTCACCGTCACGAGCTACGGCTCCGGGCCGCCGTTCCTGCTCCTGCACGGCGGGGCCGGCCCGCAGTCGGTGACCGGGTTCGGCGAGCTGCTCGCCGCGGCGCGCGATGTCCGCGTGCTCGTTCCGGTCCACCCTGGCTTCGGCGGCACCCGCCGGCCCGAGGGACTGACCGGCATCCCCGCTCTCGCCAGGCTCTACGACCGCTTGATAGAACAGCTCGGCCAGGACGGCGTCACCGTGATCGGCAACTCCATCGGCGGCTGGATCACCGCCGAGATCGCCATCCTGCGATCACCGCGGGTCAGCGGCATCATCCTTATCGACGCGGTCGGCATCGAGGTCCCCGGCCACCCGGTCGCGGACTTCTTCGCCATGACCATGGACGAGGTCTTCGCCCGTACCTTCCACGACCCTGAGCCGTTCCGCGTGGACCCGTCCACCCTGCCTCCGGCGGCTCAGGCCGTCGTGGCCGGCAACCGGGCCGCCCTGGCCGCGTACGCGGGCCGCTCGATGAGTGATCCCGCCCTGGCCGGGCGCCTCGCCACCCTGGAGATTCCCGCGCTCGTGCTGTGGGGCGACAGCGACCGGATCGCCGACCCCGACTACGGGCGGGCCTACGCCGCCGCCATTCCCGGGGCCCGCTTCCGGCTGCTCACCGGCACCGGCCATGCACCGCAACAGGAAACGCCCGACCAGGTCCTGCAGGCGATCCCGGACGCCGCCAGCACCGCCGACGCCATTTCTCGCTGAGCCAGTCGCGACATATCTTGCTGGTTCTGAAACGACGCCGAACGGCGGCGACACCGAGGACGGGGCCGCCTGAATCACGGGCCTCATCCCCACACCGCGTGCGCGACGTCGGCCACCAGGGCCAGCTTGGCGGCCTGGTCGTCCGGGCCGATGAGGTTGCCGGCCGCCACGGAGGCGAACCCGCACTGCGGGCTCAGCGCCACCCGATGACGGGGCAGGTAGGCGCCGACGCCGCGAGCCGGTACTGGCACCGTAATGACCCGATTTCAGGGGACACAAGCGACGATCGCCCAGATTCTTCTCTACAGAATCGCGCCGCCCGCGCCGGAGGCCGCGCGCCCGGGCGCATCCACCCTGGGGTGGATGCGGGTTCACCGCCAAATTCAACTCCGGGGCCGATGGCTTCCGGCCGGCCGATCCGTAGCGTTACCGGTGCCGGTCCCTCCGGGGACCGCCGAGAGCGCCGCCTGACCGCGACCCGGATCGCCGCGAAGGTTCTCGCCCCGAAGGGAAGGACATGCCGTGAACACCGACACGAGGCACTACCCGCCGGGCCAACTCCGGGTGTCGGACGCCGACCGCGACCGGGCGCTGTCCGAGCTGAGCGAGCACTACCAGGCCGCCGGCTCACGGCCGAGGAGTTCGACGACCGGTCCGGCCGCGCCTTGCGCGCCCGGACCGGGAGCGACCTGGCCGTCCTGCTGGCTGACCTTCCGCCGGCCCCGGCCGCCGGGCCCGGCCCGGCACCCGCCGCCGGCACCGACCTGCTGCCCGCCCGTCAGCCCGGCCGTGTTCCGGTCGCGCTGATCGTCGTCGCCGTGCTGGCCATCGCCGCGCTCGCGACCGGGCTGAGCGGCGGACTTGGCGGTCACGGCGGCCTGGTCTTCCCGCTACCGTTGCTCATCGTGCTGCTCGTCGTCCGGCTGACGTCCCGCGCCCGCAGCCGGCCCGGCCCCGGCCGCTGGCCGCGGTAGCCGGCCCGGCCCCGGCTGCTGGCCGCAACAGTCCGGGGTGCGCCCGGCCGGGATCGCGCCCGGACCACGCCGGGCCAGTGGGCCGTCTTCAGAGCGAGCGGCTGGGCGGGGCGGTGAGGCGGTCGAGCACGGTGACGATCCGCTTCTCGGATACCGGCCCGGGCGTGCCCAGCACCTGGGCGAACAGGCTGACCCGCAGTTCCTCGATCATCCAGCGCACCGCCCGGACGTCAGCGCCGGAGCGCCGGGCGGCCGGGAGCCCGGCCAGCACGGCCTGGTAGGCCTCCGTCACCCGGTGCACGGCCGCCATCCGGCCAGCGTCGCGGGCCGGGTCCTCGGCCATCGTGTCCAGCCGGCGGCTGATCGCGCGCAGGTAGCGGACCAGGTCGGGCAGCCGCCGCCACCCGGTCTCGCTGACGAACCCCGGGTAGATCAGCGCGGCGAACTGGGCCCGCGCGTCGTCGAACGCCGCGGCCAGCGCCGGGCTGGCCACGGCCTGCAGCCTGGCCTCGGCCTCGTGGGCCGCCTCCAGCACCTGCGCGGCCACGTCCAGCACCCGGGCCACCGCCAGCGGCAGCCCGGACCGCGCCTGCGCGACCAGCTGCGCGAAGCCGCCGGCATCCCAGGCCGGCCCGCCGGCGCCGGCGATGACCTGGTCGGCCGCGCACGCCACGCAGTCGTCGAGCAGCGCGCCCACGCTCGGGTACGGGTTGCGGCTCAGCGCCAGTTTCGCGTTGGTCGGCAGCCGGTCGGCGATGGACCGCAGGCCGGACGGCACCTGCAGCAGCACCAGCCGGCGGGTGCCCGCGGCCATGGCCGCGGCGGCCTCGGCCTCGGTCGGGAACAGCCGGACGTCCACCGCGTCACCCGCGTCGGCCAGCGCCGGGTAGGCCGTGACCCGGTCCTGGGTGAACACCCGGGGCAGGGCGCCGATGGTCCAGTCCCGCAGCCCGGTCCGGACCAGGCCGCCGGCCACGTCGGCGAGCCGCGCCTGCAGCCGCGGGCGCAGCCGTTCGCGCAGCGCCGTCAGGTCCTTCCCGCGGGCCACCTCCCGGCCTGCTTCCGTCACCCGGAACGTGGGCCTCAGGTGGGCCGGCAGCCGGGACAGATCCCACGCGTCCCGCGGGATCGTCACGCCGCCCAGGCGGCCGAGTTCCGCAGCCAGCGCGTCGAGCAGGTCCCCGTGCGGCTCGCCCAGCCGGGCGAGCACATCCCTGGCCACGTCCGGCGCGGGCACGAAGGCCCGGCGCAGCGGCTTGGGCAGCGACCGGATCAGCTCGGTGACCAGATCCTCGCGCAGGCCCGGCACCTGCCAGCCCAGCTCCTCGCTGCTCACCCGGCCGAGCGCCTCCAGCGGGATGTCCACGGTCACCCCGTCGTCCGGCTCGCCGGGGGCGAACTCGTAGGACAGCGGCAGCGAGCCCCACCGGCTGGGGTAGTCCTCGGCCCGGACCTCGGCGGCGGCCGGGCCGGCCAGGTCGGCTGGCGTGAGCGTGAGCAGGTCCGGCGACTGCGCGCGGGCCTTCTTCCACCAGGTGTCGAAGTGCCGCGCGGAGGTCACCTCCGGCGGGATCCGCCGGTCGTAGAAGTCGAACAGCGCCGCGTCGTCGGCGACCAGGCCGCGCCGCCTGGCCCGGTCCTCCAGGTCCCGGGCCTCCTCCAGCAGCCGCTGGTTGCGGCGGAAGAACTCGTGGCGCGTTTCCCAGTCCCCCTCGACCAGGGCGGCGGTGATGAACAGCTCCCGCGCCGCCGCCGGATCCACCCGCGCGTAGTTCACCCGGCGCTCGGTCACGATCGGCAGGCCGTACAGGGTTATTTTCTCGAACGCCTCGACCGCTCCCCGCCTGGCCACCCAGTGCGGCTCGCTGTACGCGCGTTTCACCAGGTGCGGGGCCAGCGGCTCGGCCCACTCCGGCTCGATCCGGGCCGCGGTCCTGGCCCACAGCCGGGACGTCTCGACGAGTTCGGCGGCCATCACCCACGACGGCGGCTTGCGGGCCAGCACCGAGTCGGGGAAGATCGCGAAACGGGCGCCGCGCGCCCCGGCGAACTCGGCCGGTCCGCGCCGTCTCGGCCCCCGCTTCTCGCCGGGCGCGCGGTCGTCGTCCTTCATGCCGATGTGCGAGAGCAGGCCGGCCAGCAGCGACATGTGCACCCGGTCGCCGAGGTCCGCGCTCTGCGGCTCCTCCCCCTGGTCCGCCGCGGCGCCGCGGTCGCGGCCGATGCCGACTTCCCGGGCCGCCTGCCGCAGCTGGCCGTGCACGTCCTGCCACTCCCGCACCCGCAGGTAGTGCAGGTACTCGCGGCGGCACAGGCGGCGGAAGGCCGACGACGACAGCTCGCGCTGCCGCTCGTTCAGGTAGTCCCAGAGGGTGAGGAAGGCCAGGAAGTCGGAGCCGGGCTGGGCGAACCGCGCGTGCATGGCGTCGGCCGCCTCGCGGTCGTCCGCCGGGCGTTCCCTCGGATCCTGGATGGACAGCGCCGCGGTGATGATCAGTACCTCGCGCAGGCAGCCGTGGTGGGCGGCCTCCAGGATCATGCGGCCCAGGCGAGGGTCGGCCGGCAGCCGGGCCAGCTTCCGTCCCACGCCGGTAAGCCGGGACGGGCCCGCGGCCCCGGCGAGCGCGCCCAGCTCTTCCAGCAGCCGGACGCCGTCGGTGATGTTGCGGGAGTCCGGCGGGTCCAGGAACGGGAAGTCCGCGACCGGGCCGAGATCGAGCGCCGCCATCTGCAGGATGACCGAGGCCAGGTTGGTGCGCAGGATCTCGGGGTCGGTGAACTCCGGCCGCGCCTGGTAGTCCTCCTCGCTGTACAGCCGGATGCAGATGCCGTCCGATACCCGGCCGCACCGGCCCTTGCGCTGGTCGGCCGAGGCCCGGGAGACCGGCTCGATGGGCAGCCGCTGCACCTTGGTCCGCTGGCTGTAGCGGGAGATCCGCGCGGTGCCCGGGTCGATCACGTACTTGATGCCCGGCACGGTCAGCGAGGTCTCGGCGATGTTGGTGGCCAGCACCACGCGCGGCCGCCGGTGCGGCTGGAACACGCGGTGCTGCTCGGCGGCCGACAGCCGGGCGTAGAGCGGCAGCACCTCCAGGTCGCCCAGGCCGGCCTGGTCCGCCAGCGCGTCGGCAGTGTCCCGGATCTCCCGCTCGCCGCTGAGAAAGACCAGCACGTCGCCCGGGCCCTCGGCGCGCAGTTCGGCCAGGGCGTCGCAGATCGCCTGGGCCTGCTCCCGGGGCTCGGCGCGAGTGAGGGGGGAGTGGAGAGGGCCGGGGAGGTGGGCGGGGGGTGCGGGATCCGCCAGCGGCCGGTACCGGACCTCCACCGGGTAGGTGCGCCCCGACACCTCGATCACCGGCGCGCTCCCCCGGTGCTGGCCCGATTCGCCTCCGGCGCTGTGCTGGCCTGATTCGCCTACGGCAAAATGCTCGCTGAAGCGGTCGGGGTCGATCGTGGCCGAGGTGATGATCACCTTGAGGTCGGGGCGGCGGGGCAGCAGCCGCTTGAGGTAGCCGAGGATGAAGTCGATGTTCAGGCTGCGCTCGTGCGCCTCGTCGATGATCAGGGTGTCGTAGCGCCGCAGCGACCGGTCCCGCTGCATCTCGGCCAGCAGGATCCCGTCGGTCATTACCTTGATCAGGGTGTCGTCGCTGGATTTATCGGTGAACCGGACCTTGTAGCCGACGGCCGTGCCGACCTCGGTGCCGAGTTCCTCGGCGATCCGCTCGGCCACGGTGCGGGCCGCGATCCGGCGGGGCTGGGTGTGGCCGATCTGCCCGGTGACCCCGCGGCCGAGCTCGAGGCAGATCTTGGGCAGCTGGGTGGTCTTCCCCGAGCCGGTCTCGCCCGCGACGATCACCACCTGGTGGTCGCGGATGGCCGCGGCGATCTCGTCCTTGCGCTGGCTGACCGGGAGCGCGGCCGGGTAGGTCACCGCGGGCACCGCCCGCCGGCGCGCCTCGACCTCGCGCTGGTCTCGCCGCGCCCCGCGCATGCGGGCTCGCGGCTGCGCGGGCGCGGGCGTCACGGTGGTGGTCTTCATGGCAGCAGAGCGGGGAGCACGCGGCCAGCCTGGCCGCCGGCTTCCCGGATAGCTAACGCTTTTCCGGCCCGCCTCCTTCCGGCCGGATCACCATCGTGCCTGGCGCGGCCCGGCGAGCCCGCGAACGTTTCCGCGGGCTGGCCGCGGCCTGCCCGCGGGCCGCCCGGGCCCTAGGTCCCGTGACGACATGACCGACGGGCCGCCGGGCCCGGGACGCCTGGCCCTGCCGGGCCGGTCGCGGCGGCGGCACCGTAGTAAGCAGACAAGTTCACATCGCGGGGCCACCGCCCCGGACCGGTGCTGACCCAGAGCTGAGCCCGGTGTGGCCAGGGCACCCCAACCTGCCAGGTCCACCGCAGTGCCCCCCGCCACGCTGACGCGGCGGGGGGCACGTCAATTCCCGGCCCGGACCCGGTCCTCGACCTGCCCGGGCCAGCGTGGTTCGATGTGCAGCTAATGCACTCCGACAGCACGAACACCGAGGCGGCGGTCACGCCGCGGCGCGGGCGGCCGCGCAGCGAGAAGGCCCGGGTGGCCATCCTCGAGGCGGCTGCCGAGCTGCTGCTGGACCGCGGCCTGTCCGCGGTGAGCATGGACGCCGTCGCCGAGCGGGCCGGGGTCAGCAAGGCCACGATCTACCGCTGGTGGCCCACCAAGGAGATGCTCGCGCTGGACGCGCTGTTCAACGAGTGGGCGGCCGCCACCCCGGCCGTCCGCGACACCGGCTCGCTGCGCGGCGACCTGCTGTCGCTGCTGCGCCCGTGGGCCAGGCTGGCCAGCAGCCGGCCGTACGGGCGGGTGATCGCGGCGCTGGTCACCGAGGCGCAGACCGACCCGGACTTCGGCGCCGCCTACCGGGACCGCTTCGTCGAGCCGCGCCGCGAGCAGGCGCGCGAGGTGTTCCGCCGGGCGATAGAGCGCGGCGAGATCCCGGCCGACACCAAGATCGAGGTCGCGCTCGACGTGCTGTACGGCCCGCTGTACCACCGGCTGCTGCACGGCCACGCCCCGCTCAACGACCGCTTCGTCCGCGATGTCGTCGACACCGCCGTGGACGGGATCATGCGGGGCCGGGCCGGCCGCGCCGGGTAGGCCTCAGCGGGCCGCCCCGGCGGTGGTGGCCCAGCGGCCCGCGTGCCGGGCGATCGCGACCGGGTAGGCGAAGCACGCGCTGACCAGCTCGGTGGTGAGCACGCCGGCGGCGGCCCCGGCGGCCACCATCTGCCCGCCGCGCAGCAGCAGCGCGTGGCTGGTGCTGACCGGCAGTTCCTCCAGGTGGTGCGTGACCAGCACCGTCGCCAGGCCGGGCCGGCGGTCCCGCAGCTCGTCGAGGCTGGCCAGCAACTGCTCGCGGCCCGCCACGTCCAGCCCGGCGGCCGGCTCGTCCAGCAGCAGCAGGCGCGGCTCGGGCATCAGGGCCCGCGCGATCAGCGTGCGCCCGCGCTCGCCCTGGGACAGGGTCGGCCAGCGCGCTCCGGCCAGCGCACCCAGGCCCATCAGCTCGATCAGCGCCCCGGCCCGGGTCAGCTCGGCCGCGCTGGGCGCCCACCGGGGGACGATCTCGATCGTGCCGGTGGCGCCCGTCAGCACCACCTCGCGGACGGTGCGGCCCGGCTCCACCCGCTGATGCGGGCTGACGTGGCCGATCCAGGGCCGCAGCGCGAACACGTTGACCCGGCCGAGCCGGTGACCGAGGATCTCCATCCGGCCCCGGGTCGGGTGGGCGTAGGTCGCCATGATCTGCAGCAGGGTGCTCTTGCCCGCTCCGTTGGGCCCGAGCAGCGCCCAGAGCTCCCCCGCGCGCACGGTGACGTTCACCTGGTCCAGCAGCAGCCGGTCGCCCCGGACCAGGCCCACGCCCTCCGCGCGCAGCACGACGTCTGGGTCGGCGGGGGCGATAGGGCCGGTCATGGGGTTGACCGTACCGGGGCCGCGGGCGCGGCACCGCCCCGGGCGGGGCCCGGGGCGGCGTGGCCGGGCCTGCCGGATGCCGGCCCGGCGCGGTCCGCGGCGGCCGTCAGCCGGAGGCGGTGCTCAGCACCGCCGGCGCGGTGACGGCGTTCGACGGGTAGTAGTAGCCGGCGAACCACACGTGACCCGGGGACACCACGGCGTGGGCGGTGAGCACGTTCACGCCCGCCGGCAGGGACGTGGTCGTCCAGCTCGTGCCGTTGTAGTGCTCCAGCCCGCCGAGCTGGGCGACCCAGACATCGGACGGGGACAGCGCGGCGATCGCCGCGTCGTTGGACAGCTCGAGGGTGGTGACCACCGACCAGGCCGAGCCGTTCCAGTTCAGCACCGAGCCGTCGGCGGCGATCGCCCAGGCGTCCGTCGGCGACACGGCGTCGACGTCGAGCAGCCCGGAGTTGTCCGGCGCGGTCACCTGCGTCCACGCCGAGCCGTTGTAGTGCAGGATCACCGACGTCCTCGTCCCGCCGGTGTAACCGCGCGTCGCGGTCTCACCGACGACCCAGATGTCGCTGGCCGAGTCGCCGGATATCGCGTTGACGGTCAGGTTGACGGTGGTGGTGAACGGCGTGGCCACCTGGGTCCAGGTGCTGCCGTTCCAGTTCACCGCGGCGACCACCGACCCGGTGCCGGTAGCGTTCGGCGCGGTCCCGACCGCCCACGCGTCGGTGGGCGAGAACGCCTCGATGTGATCCATGGCGCTCTCCGGGATGCTGGCCGGCACGGTCAGCTGCGACCAGGCGCTGCCGTTCCACTGGTAGGCCAGCGTCTCGACCTGCCAGCCGCTGGAGGTGGGGATGGTTCCGTCCCCGATGGCGATCACGTTGCCGGCGGAGCTGGCGCTGATCCCGGTCAGGTTGCAGTCGGCCTCGAACACGCTGCACGGGCCGGATGGCAGCGTGCTCTGCGACCAGGAACTGCCGTTGTCGTGCTCGATGAGCGGGGTGCCGCTGCTCTGCCCGACCGCCCAGACGTTGCTCGCCGACACCGCCGAGATCGCGTTCAGCGGGGCGTACGGGACGTTGTCGACCGCCGGGTACGGCGGGTGCGCGACGCTCCAGCCGGAACTGGCGGCGTTCGCGGCCGCGGGCAGGACCGTTAAGGCGAGACCAGCCGCGGCGGCCGCCACAGCCGCCGTTGCGATGGTACCGATGGGGCGCATGAGTGCTCCTTACCGTTTTGCGTTCCGCCTGGTCAGCGGGGCTTGCGTAGCAAGCACGGATCCCGGCGCCGTCCGGTTCGATCCGGCGTGGCGCCGATAGCCCGGCGATGTGGTGAACTGGCATCCGTGCCGCCGGATCCGCCACCCCTGCTCACGCTGACCGGAGTCAGCCGCACGTACGGTGACCGTCTCGCGCTGCACCCCCTCGACCTCGCGCTGATGGCCGGGCGGTGCGTCGCGGTCATGGGCGCGAACGGCTCGGGCAAGTCGACGCTGCTGCGCATCGCGGCCGGCCGCGACACGCCCAGCACCGGCCGGGTCGCCTACGCCGGACGGCCGATGGCGCAGGACGACCTCGTGGTCCGCACCGAGATCGCCATCGTCGGCGACATGGTCAGCGCCTATCCGGATCTCACCGTCCGCGAGCACCTGCAGCTGGTCGCGACCGCGCACGGCGCCGGCCGCGACGGCGACGAGCTGGTCGACCGGGCGCTGCGCGAGTGCCGCCTGAGCGATCACGGCGGCGCGCTGCCCGGCTCGCTGTCCAGCGGGCAGCTTCAGGCCCTGCACCTGGCCGCGATGCTGGTCCGGCCGCGCCGGCTGATGGTCCTCGACGAACCGGAGCAGCGGCTGGACCCGGCGGCCCGCCGCTGGCTGGCCGGGCTGCTGGTCACCCAGAAGCAGGCGGGCGCGGCCCTGCTGATGGCCACCCACCACGTCGAGCTGGCCACCGCGGTCGCCGACCACGTCCTGGTGCTCAGCGACGGCGCGGTCATCGGGCAAGGCACGCCGGACACCGCGCTGACGGCGATCAGGTGACGGTCACCCGCGAGGCCATCGCCGTCCCGGACAGCACCGAGCGGACGGTCGCGCTGCTGCGGACGCTGCGCCGCGGCCGGGCCAGGAAGAAGGCGGCCAACGCCGCCTACTGGATTTACCTGGCCGGGCTGGTGGTGGCCTTCTACGGCGGCGCCCAGATCGCGGCGGCCTACCACGCCCTGCGGCATCCGCCGCTGCCGACCGCGCAGACGCCCCGGATCCTGCACGCCGCGCCGGCCGGGCTGACCGCGCTGGCCCTCCTGGTGCTCCTGGTCCTGCTGCGTGACGGGCTCTGGCGCGGCCCGGTGACGCTGCCGCAGCCCGGTGTGGACTGGCTGCTGGGCACGCCGGTCGACCGCGGGCGGCTGCTGCGGCCCCGGTTCCGCGGGTCCGCGGCGGCCACGGTCCTGGCCGGCGCCGCCGTGGGCATCGTGCCCGCGGCCGCCCTGGTCGCGCTGGGGCTCGGGGGTCACAGCGTCGGCCATGTGCTGCGCCTGGCCGGCGTGGCGGTGATCTCGACCGGGCTGCTGTTCGGGCTCGGTACCGGCGCCGCCGGCCTGATCGAGCGCTATCCGGCCAGCGCGCGCTGGGTGCGCCGGGGCACCGGGGCCGGGCTGTCCCTGGCCGCGGTGCTCGGCGGGCTGGCCGCCTGGGCGGCGCTCGGCCAGCCGCCCGCCGCGCTGACCGCCATCGCGCTGTGGTCGGGGCCGTGGGGCTGGGCCGCGCAGGGCATGACCGCGCTGGCCGGCGGCCCGGCGCGGTGGTGGCCGGCGGCGGTCGCGCTGCTCGGCGCGGCCGCGCTGGCCGCCGTGGCCTGCGCGCACCACGCGGCCGCCCGGGTCCCGGGCGCGGCGCTGCGGACCCGGGCGCGCACGATCGGGGCCATGTCCGCCGCGGTGGCGAGCTTCGACACCCGCGGCATCGCCCTGGCCTACGGCGGCGCCGCCGGGTCCCGCCGGGCCCGGTTCCGGATCCGCCCGCCGCGCCGGCGTGAGCTGGTGCTGCTCTGGCGGGACCTGCTCGCGCTGGCCCGGGCCCCGGCCCGGCTGGCGGGGGCGGCCGTGCTGACGCTGCTGGCCGTGGGCCTGCTCGCCGTGGCCGGGCGGGGCCAGGTATCGCTGGTGCCGGTGGCCAGCGCCCTGGCCCTCGCCTACCTCGCCGCCGCCTGGCTCGGCGAGGGAGCCAGGCTGGACGCGGAGGATACCCGCCGCTCGGAGAACCTGCCGTTCCGGTTCGGCTCGCTGGCCTGGTGGCATGCTGGGGTGCCCGTTCTGGTCCTGCTCGCGGTGGCCGGCGTCCCGGTCACCGTGCTCGCGGTGGCCACCGGCGATCCGCGGCTGGTGGCCTTTCTGGCGGTGACCGTTCCCGTGCTGGTCGGCGGCGCGCTGGTCAACGTCTTCCGGCCGCGCAGCCACCCGGACCTGTTCGGCGGGGTGGAGACTCCGCTGGGGAACACGGCCGCGATCATGGTGTTGTTCTGGCTGGCCCTGGGGCCGGTGCTCGCGGTGGGGCCGATGACCGTGCTGCTGTCCGGCGCGCTCCGGTCGTCCCAGCCCACCGAGCTGCTGCGGACGGTGGTGATCGGCGTCGCGCTGGCCGCCGGGCTCGGCGCCTACGCCGCGGCCCGTGCGCGCCGGCTCCGGTCCGAGTGAAGCGGGGCAGCCGTGGTTTCACAATCCGATGGCTTCGCGGAGCAGCCGCCCGCCGCAAAAGGCCCGGCGGCCCAGGGTGCGGGCCCAAACTGCTGTGATAACGACCGTCACCGCACGCACCTCGCGCGCCGGCCGCCGCTCGTCAGCCGGCGGGCGGGTCGCCGTCCACGATGACCGCGCCGCCGTGCCCCCAGCTGAGATAACGGTAGGACAGGTTGATCAGGGCCGAGATCCGGTTGCGGTTGCCGAGCAGCGTGACCAGGTGCAGGCCCAGCCAGGCGAACCAGGCCAGCGTGCCGCGGATGCGCACCCCATGCGGCAGCTGGACGACCGCCGAGCGCCGCCCGATCGTCGCCATGATCCCCTTGTCGTGGTAGGTGAACCGGGTGGTGGGCTTGCCCGCCTCGAGCCGGACGACCTGCTCGGCCGCGAACCGGCCCATCTGCAGCGCCGGCTGGGCGAGCTGCGGCACCGGCGGGCCGTCGGCCAGCGCGATGTCGCCGATGGCGAACACGCGGGCCTGGCCGCTGACCCGCAGGTCCGGTCCCACCTGGATGCGGCCGCCGCGGCCCTGCGGCACGCCCCAGTCCTTGATGGCATCCGGACCGGTGATCCCGGCCGCCCACACGGTCAGGTCGCTGGGCAGCCGCTCGCCGCCGGCCAGCACGACGTGGTCGGCCGTGATCTCGCTGATCGTGGCGTCGAGCCGGACCTCGATCCCCCGGGCCAGCAGCTGCCGGTGCGCGTACTCGCGCAACGACGCGGCGTACGGCGTCAGCAGGGCCGGGGCCTGCTCGACCAGCCGGACGTGCACCCGCGACCGGTCGATGTCGGGGAAGGCGGTGGCCAGCGCGATGTTGCGCAGCTCGGCCAGGGTCCCGGCCAGCTCCACGCCGGTCGCGCCGCCGCCTACCACGGTGAGGAAGGTCTCCCGGCCCCGTTCCCCGGCGCTCAGCCGCTCCAGCCCGGCCATGAGGTGATCGCGCAGCGCGACCGCGTCCCGGCGCGTGTACAGGGCGAGGCT
Source organism: uncultured Actinomycetota bacterium (assembly GCA_963749145.1). GTDB lineage: Bacteria > Actinomycetota > Actinomycetes > Streptosporangiales > Streptosporangiaceae > JASHPR01. The sequence continues at coordinate 751,012 of CAVVLN010000004.1, forward strand.
GTGCTTGTCCGCCCCGGTCACCCCGTAGTAGGCGGCCGTCACCCCGGTGGCCAGGATGAGGTAGTCGTACCCGATCTCCTCGCCGTCCGCCAGGACGATCTTCTGTGCCGCGGCGTCGATGCGCGTGAGCTCACCGCGCCGGAAGCGGGCGCCGTACTTGTGCGCGAACCCGCGCAGCGGGTAGGCGACGTCGCTCGGGTTCAGGCCGCCGGTCGCGACCTGGTAGAGCAGTGGCTGGAAGGTGCTGTAGACGTTGCGGTCCACCAGCGTGACCCGCAGGCCCGCCCGGCTCAGGCCGCGCACGGTCGAAAGCCCGCCGAAACCCATGCCGACCACGACCACCCGCGCCGCGCCGCTGGCCGGCGGCCGTCGCAACTTGCTCATATCAGTACCATTTTACCGTCACCGGCCTCCCGGCCCGGGCGGCCCGGCCGGGGCCGGCCGCATCACCGCGGCCGGGGGCGGCCGCATCACTCGCGCCGGTCCGGCCCAGCCCGGCGTGCTTCCGGCCCGCGGCGCCGGCTCGACCCCAGCCCGGCGTGCCTCCGGCCCGCGGCGCCGCTGGCCCCAGCCCGGCTGGCCCCCTGGCCCGGCCCGCCGGTCGGCGGGGCGCCAGGTAGCTGGCATCCAGGTAGCTGGCATAGTGAAGGCGTGTTCGCGTGGGACGACACCGAAGCCGCGCTGCGGCGGTTCCCGCTCGGCGACCGGGTGGCCGGCCGGGTCGTCGCGATACCCGTGCGCGCCCGCGTCGGGGTGTTCGTCGACCTGGGTGACGGCGCACGGGGCTTCGTCGGCGCCGAGCACCTGCCGGACGACCCGCACCGGTGGCCTCCGGTCGGCACGGAGACGACGTTCGAGGTGCTCCGGCATGACTTCTCCCGCCGGCGGCGGACCTGCCAGGTCAGGCTGTGGCCGGCGGAGCCGCGGTACCGCCGGCCGGCCCCCTCACCGGAGGGTTCACGATCGAGGAGTGGTCCCGCGTCCGGGACGGCTACCCGATCGGGACCGTGGTGACCGCGACCGTGACCAGCGTCTTGCCCGACAACTGCTCCTACTGGATCCGGTTCGGCCCCGGAGCGGCGGCGGTGACCTCGGCGGCCGGGCTGCCGCCGGTCGGGACCACCGGCCGGTACGTGGTGGTCGGGGTGCTGGAAACCACGCGGCGCCTGGTCCTGGTGCCGGCCGACGGCGGGGCGTGAGTCAGACCCGGACGAACGTGCCGGTCGCGGTGTTGGCGGAATCCGCCGCGTCCTGCCAGATCAGCACGGCCCGGTTCAGCCCGGTCAGGCGCAGGCTGATGTAGCCCGACGAGGCGCATTCGCCGCCCGGGCCAGCCGAGAGAATTTCCCGCACGGTGATCCGGGTCTTGCTCATCGCGAGGACGCTGGCCGTCGCGTAGCACGGAATGGTCGTGATCGCGAACGTGCCCCCGGCCGCGCCTGCGGGGAGCACCAGGACCGCCCCCCAGCGTCGGACGAAGCCGTCCGGCTGCACCGCCACGCCCCGCCAGGCGCCCGCGAACCGGAGGGGGATCGCGTTCGCCGGGCCCGCCGACGGCGCGGGCGTGGTCGCCCCGGCCGACGCGGCGGGCCGGGCCGCGTGCGGGTCCCGCTTCGGCGCGTGGTGCCGCCGGGGCGCGGGCACCGGGAGCGATGCGGTCGGCGCGGGCGCGGCGGGCCCGGGCCCGGCCAGTAACAGCGGCACGAGCAGGCCGGCCACGATGCCCAGCGCGACCACGCCGGCCAGCACGATCACCCACCCGGCGCCGCCGCGCCCCCCGGGCCCGCGCCGGTCCGCCGGGGCCCGGGCCGGGCCCGGCCACGGGCCGGCCGGGCCGGGCGGCGCCAGGCGATCGGTGGGCCACGCGACCGCGGGCGGCGCCTGCTGGTGCGGCGGGGTGCGCACCGCTCCCGGCCCGGCCGCGGCGCCGAGGGCCGCAGCGGGCGCGACGGCCGCGGGCGCGCCGCCGCGTGGCTGAGCCGGGACCGCCGCGAGGGGCGGGACCGGGCCGCCGGGCTCCGCGTGCTGCAGCAGGCGCATGAGCAGGTCGATCGCGGTCGGCCGGGCGTCCGGGTCCTTGGCCAGGCAGGCGGAGACGATGCTCCGCAGATGACCGGTCAGCGAGCCCAGGTCCGGCTCTCCCTGGGTCAGCTGATGCACGATCGCGGCCACGTTCGGCGCGTGAAACGGCGGTGTCCCGGTGGCGGCGAAGGCGATCGTCGCCGCCCAGGCGAAGACGTCGGCGGGCGGCCCGGCGGGCTCGCCGCGCACCACCTCGGGAGCCATGTACCCGGGCGTGCCGAACAACTGGCTGGTCGCCGTCACCGTCGCGTCAACCGAGCGGGCAATCCCGAAGTCGATGACCCGGGGGCCGTCCGGGCCCATCAGCACGTTGCCGGGCTTGAAGTCCCGGTGGATCACGCCGGCCTGGTGGATCGCGGACAGCGCGGTCGCGGTGCCGACGGCGAGCCGGTCCAGCGCCGACCCGGCCAGCGGGCCGTCGGTCGCGATCACTTCCTGCAGGGACGGGCCATCGATGAACTCGCTGACCACGAACGGCTCGGCGCCCTCGAGGCGGGCGTCGAGGATGCGGGCGGTGCAGAACGGCGCGATGCGCTCGGCCGCCGCGACCTCCCGGGCAAAGCGCGCCCGGGCCGCGGGCTCCCTGGTCCACTCCGCGCGGAGCAGCTTGATCGCGACCGGCTCCCCCGACGGGCGCCGGGCGAGAAACACCGTCCCCTGACCGCCCTGACCGATCCGCCCGGCCAGCTGATACGCCCCGAGCCGGCTGGGGTCGCCGGGCAGCAGCGGGGCCACGTTCCCCATGGACACCATCGTGGCATGCGGAGTTACCCGGGACCGGGCAAGCTACTCCCATCCGGCCCGGCCGCCGCGGCGCGACGGCGGTAAGCTTCGCCCGGATGAGCGGGAACCGAACGAACTGGGCCGGCAACGTCACGTTCTCCGCCGAGCGCTTCCACCGGCCCGCCTCGCTGCCGCAACTCCAGCAGCTGGTCGCCGGGAGCGCCCGGGTCCGGGCGCTCGGGGCCGCGCATTCGTTCAACCGCCTGGCCGACACGCCCGGTGACCTCGTCAGCGTGGCCGGGCTGCCCCGGCTGACCGAGGTGGACACGGCCGGATCCTCGGTGACGGTCAGCGCGGGCCTGCGCTACGGCGAGCTGGCCGTGGCGCTGCACGGAGCGGGACGGGCCCTGCGCAACCTGGGGTCGCTGCCGCACATCTCGGTCGCGGGCGCGTGCGCCACGGCCACCCACGGATCCGGCGACGGCAACGGCAACCTGGCCACGGCGGTGTCGGCCGTGCAAATGGTCAGCGCCGACGGCGACCTGGTGACGGTGAGCCGGGACGCCGACCCGGACCGGTTTCCCGGGACGGTGGTGAGCCTGGGCGCTCTCGGCATCGTCACCCGGCTCACGCTCGACACCGTGCCCGCCTTCTACGCCCGCCAGTACGTCTACGAGGACCTCCCCTTCGAGCGGGTGCGAGGGCATTTCGACGAGATCGCCTCCAGCGGGTACAGCGTGAGCCTGTTCACCGACTGGCGGGGGCCGCGGATGAGCCAGGTCTGGGTCAAGCAGCGCGCGGACGCCGCCGGCATGCCGGCCCTCGGGCCGCGGTGGCTGGGCGCCCGGCGGGCGGACGGCCCCCGGCACCCGCTGCCGGGCCTGCCCGCGGAGAACTGCACCGAGCAGCTGGGCCGTCCCGGCCCCTGGCACGAGCGGCTGCCGCACTTCCGGCTGGAGTTCACCCCCAGCGCCGGGGACGAGCTGCAATCCGAGTACCTGCTGCCGCGCGGGGCGGCGATCGACGCGCTGGACACGCTGCAGCAGATCGCCGGGCGTCTGGCCGGCGTCGTCCAGATCTCGGAGATCCGCACGGTCGCGCCCGACGACCTGTGGCTGAGCCCGAGCTACCGGCGTGACACGGTCGCGTTCCACTTCACCTGGATCAACGACTGGGCGGCCGTCGCGCCGGTCCTGGCCCAGGTCGAGCAGCGCCTGGTCCCGCTGCACGCCCGGCCGCACTGGGGCAAGCTGTTCGCCATCAGCCCCGAGATCGTGCGCGGGCTGTACCCGCGGCTGGCTGACTTCGGGCGGCTGATGCGCCGCTGCGACCCGGCGGGCAAGTTCCGCAACGACCTCCTCGACCGCTACGTCACGCCCGGACGCTAGCCCGGCTCAGCCGAAGACGACGGTCCGCGAGCCGGCCAGGACCACCCGGTCCTCGGCATACAGGCGCACCGCGCGGGCCAGCACCAGGCGCTCGAGGTCACGGCCGATCGCGGTGAGCCGCTCGGGAGTGTGGGCGTGCGCGACCCGCGCCACGTCCTGCTCGATGATCGGGCCCTCGTCCAGGTCCGGGGTGACGAAGTGGGCGGTCGCCCCGATCAGCTTCACCCCCCGGTCGTAGGCCTGGTGGTAGGGCCGGGCTCCCTTGAATCCCGGCAGGAACGAGTGGTGGATGTTGATGGCCCGGCCTTCCAGCGCGCGGCAGAGATCGTCGGAGAGCACCTGCATGTACCGGGCCAGCACCACGGCCTCGACCTGGTACCGGGCGATCAGGTCCAGCAGCCGGCGCTCGGCCTGCGGCTTGGTCGCGGCGGTGACCGGGATGTGGACGTACCGCAGGCCGTACCGCTCGGCCAGCGGCAGGCAGTCAGGGTGGTTGGACACCACGGCCTGCAGGTCCGCCGGCAGCTCCCCGGTCCCCCACCGGTACAGCAGGTCGGCCAGGCAGTGGTCGTGCCGGGAGACCATCACCAGCAGCTTGCGGCGGCGCGCCTGAGGCCGCAGCGTGAGCACCGGGTCGAACCGGGCGACCGCCCGGGCCAGCGGCCCCGCACGCCCGCGATGTCCTCCTCGGGGCTCTCGAAGCAGGTCCGCAGGCAGAACAGGCCGGTGGGCGGGTCGGAGAACTGCGCGCTCTCCAGGATGTTGCCCTTGGCCCGCACGATCCCCTCGGCGAGCGACCGGACGATGCCCGGCTGGTCGGTGCAGCGCAGGGTCAGGATGTAGTTCTCCATCACGGGGCAGCGTCGCACGACCGGGCCGGCCGCCACGATGGGCCCGGGCACCGAGATCGCGGCGCGCGACTGTGCCCCCGCCCCAAGCCGGGCCGCCTGCTTCCGCGGGCGAGCCGGGGCTGCCAGGATGGCGTTCGCGCGGCGGCCAGCGGCGCGACCGGGCCGGCCGGGCGTGACGGCGGGGCGTGAAGGGGTGCGGATATGGACCTGAGGCGCTGGCTGAGCGACGGCGTGGACGCGGTCGAGGAATGGCAGGCCGGGTTCGGGCCGTTCGAGCGCCACGCCTCGCTGCAGATCAGCGACGAGCAGTTCGCCCGCGGTGTTCGGCGACTTCACCGAGCGGCTGCGCGAGAACTACCCGTTCTTCCACCCGTCGCTACGCCGGGCAGATGCTCAAGCCGCCGCACCCGGCGGCGGTGGTCGGCTACCTCACGGCGATGCTGGTCAACCCCAACAACCACGCGCTCGACGGCGGGCCCGCGACGGCCCGGATGGAGAAGGAGGCGGTGGCCGCGCTGGCCGGGATGTTCGGCCTGGCCACGCACCTGGGCCACCTGACCACCAGCGGCACGATCGCGAACCTGGAGGCCCTCTACGTCGCCCGCGAGCTGCACCCCGGCCGCGGCATCGCCTACAGCGAGCGAGGCGCACTACACCCACGCCCGCATGTGCGGCGTGCTCGGCGTCGCGGGCACCGCGGTCGCGGCCGACGACGCGGGACGGCTGGACCTCGGCGCGCTCGACGCGCTGCTCGCCCGGGGCGACATCGGGACCGTGGTCGCGACCGCGGGCACGACCGGGCTGGGCGCCATCGACCCGGTGCACGAGGTGCTCGCCGTGGCCCGCCGGCACGGGGTCCGGGTCCACGTCGACGCCGCCTACGGCGGTTTCTTCACGCTGCTGGCGGGCGCGGACGGGCCGGCCGGCCTGGACGAGGCACCGTGGCGGGCCATCGCCGCGTGCGACTCGGTGGTGGTCGACCCGCACAAGCACGGGCTGCAGCCCTACGGCTGCGGGGCCGTGCTGTTCGCCGACCCGGACGTCGGGCGGTTCTACCGGCACGACTCCCCCTACACCTACTTCACGTCGGGCGAGCTGCACCTCGGCGAGATCAGCCTCGAGTGCTCCCGGGCCGGGGCCGCGGCGGCCGCGCTGTGGCTCACGTTCCAGCTGCTGCCGCCGACGCCGGACGGGCTGGGCCGGGCGCTGGCGGCCGGCCGCCGGGCCGCCCTGGCCTGGGCGCAGCTGCATCTCCGACTCCGCGTGGCTGGAGCTCTACCAGCCGCCGGAGCTGGACATCGTCTCGTACTTCCCGGCCGCCGGGCCGCGCCTGAGCGCGATCGATGAGGCCAGCGCCCGGATGCTGGCCGACGGCATGGCCGACCCGGCCCGCCCGGTGTTCCTCAGCACGCTGCGCATAGCGGCCGCCGACTTCGCCCGCCGCCACCCCGGGGTCGCGCCGGACCGCGACGGGGCGAGGATCGTGCGCAGCGTGCTGATGAAGCCGGAGTCCGAGAGCTACCTCCCCGAGCTGCACGCCCGGGTCGAGCGGCTCGCCGCCCCCCGCGAACCCTGAAAGGCTCACGATGCACGCACCGCCGCGCGGCTGGTCGTCATCACGTACGCCACGCAGTCGCACCCGCCCGCCGGCGAGGATCGAGTCGCCGTAGCCGAAGGCGCCGGAAACATCGGTGATTTCGGTCATGCGGCTGATACTGCCGCATGACCGGCCTACGAGCCCACGGTGTCGGGGAGCTTGCCGGTCGCCCCGAGCTTGTAGGCGATGATCAGCGTGTGCTGCCCGGCAGACAGCGCGGCGCCGGCGCCGACGATGACGTAGTCGCCGTCGACGGCAACCGGCGCGTTGCTCCCGGCGGACATCGGCGTCTTGAGCAAGATGGCGCCGGTGTTCGCGTCGAGCGCGTACAGATCGCCGTGGAAGGTGGTGGTGAGCACCACGTCGTTGGTCACCGTCGCGGCGCCGTACGGCGAGGATGGCAGCGGGGTGTCCCAGTCGACGGTTCCGGTGTCCTGGCTGACCGCGACGATCTCGCCGGTGGCCTTCTCGACATCCCCGAGGACGGCGGTCACCGACCCGGTGTAGCCGGCCGGGGTCGCCGGCAGCGCGAGGTCGTTGACGGCGGCGAAGGTGGTGGAGCCGTTGCTGGCCAGCGGGGTCTCGACGCCGCCGAAAATACTTGGCTGCAGGCAGTACTTGGCGGCCAGAGGGTCGTGTGACGTGGGGGTGGCGTGCTCGGTGAGCAGCCCGTCGGTCTCGTGCCCGTCGTGCACCCCGACCGGGCGCTTCCACAGCAGCTTGCCGGTCTGCGCGTCGAGCTCGATGAGGATGCCGGCCTTGCCGCCGTCGATCACCACCGGCCGGCCGTTGGCCGTGGTGAGCACCGGCGGGTCCTGCAGGTCCCAGTCGTACAGGTCGTGCGGGGTGAGCTGGTAGTACCACAGCAGCTTGCCCTGCGGGCTGAGCTTCACCACCGAGTCGGTGTACAGGTCCGGGCCGGGCCGGCTGGACCCCCGCGGGTAGCTCTTGGTGCCGAAGAGCGGGGCGGGGTTGGCGATGCCGAGGTAGATGTTGCCCTGGGCGTCGAACGACGGCGCGTACCACAGCCCGCCGCCGGAGTTGACGCCCGGGTTGCCCCACAGGTCCTGCACCTGGTCCCAGGACCACTCCGGCGCGCCGGTCTGAGCGTTCAGCGCCCACAAGATCCCCTTGCCCCCGGCGAGATACTCACCCACGGTCGGGTTGACCGGCACGGTGGACACGTACACCGTGCCGTGGTTGTAGCCGGGGGTCATGTCGATGCCCTCGTGGTCGTTGCCGATGAGCGTCCGGCTCCACAACTGCGCCCCGCTCGCCGCGTTAAGGGCCACCGCGGCGTGGTTGGTGGCCGCGTACACCACGCCGTCGGCCACGCTGACGCCGTCCGGCCCGCCGTTGGGCGAGTTGTAGTCGTGCGTCCACAAGACCTTGCCGGTGGCCAGGCTGATCGCGAACACGTCGGAGTCCAGGTCCTGGACGTACACCACCCCGTTCACTATTACCGGCGTGGTCGCGTAGGCCCCGTCGGTATGGGCCGTGGACATGGTCAGCGGCACGGTCCACGCCACGCCGAGCTTCGAGACGTCGGTGCTGGTGATCCCGCTGGCCACGTCCCGGGTGTTCGCCAGGTCGGCGCCCGGCTGCGTCCAGCCCGCCGCGGGCAGGCCCGTCGCGGCCGGGGCGGTCCCGGTGACCGCCGTGCCGGGCTTGGACCGGCACGCCAGCGGGCCCGGGCTGCCACTGCTGCCCGAGCAGCCACCGGCGATCAGGCCCGCCGCGACCACCAGCGCCGCGACCACCAGCGCGGACCGGCGGGGGCCGATCGTACTGACGTCATTCCTCATGGCTCGCCCCTCCGGTATTCACGCTGCTCTCGCCCGCCTCCTTCAGCCGGGGCGCGTCGTCCCGGCTGGCCTGATAGGCCATCATCCGAGTCTCCTCGTCTGCTTCGCATCGGCTGATCCGGCTCTCTGTGAACAGGTTCGCCCTTCCGGCCCGGCCTGCGGCAGGGGTGGAATCACCCACACGGCCGGGCGGCGGCTCGGACCAGACAAGGCCGGCGCCGAGTGCGAGGCGGGTGAGGTCGGCGTGACGCCGAGCATGAGGGCATACGCAGCCGCGGCGGATGGGTCGCGTCCGGGCGCCACGTACGATCTCGGTATGCCCCGTCGCCTCGCCGCTGGCAGCGCCAGCGACCTCGTGCGGGCCGAGCATGACATCCGGACCCGGATCGGCGATCAGCACCTCGACGTCGCCGCGATGGCCGCGGTGTCCAACATCTACCGCGCGGCCAACGTGATCCGCCACCACATGGAGCAGAAGGTGCTGGCCGACGAGGACCTGTCGTGGGCCGCGTTCACCGTGCTGTTCGTGCTCTGGATCTGGGGTGAGCAGCAGACCCGGCACCTGGCCGCCGAGGCCGGGGTCACCAAGGGGACGCTCACCGGGGTGCTGAAGACGCTGGAGAAGCGCGGCCTGGCCCGGCGGCGGGCGCACGACGCGGACGGCCGGCTGGTGCTGGTGAGCCTGGAGCCCAAGGGGCTCGGCGTGATCGAGCGGCTGTTCCCGGCGTTCAACATGGGCGAGGCGTTCGTCAGCGCCAGCCTGACCGAGCGGGAGAAGAACCAGCTCGCCTCGCTGCTCCGCAAGATCATCCGCTCCGTCGAGGACGCCTGAGGCCAGCCCGCCGCGGCGGGCGTACGGGCCGCGGGTCCACTATCGGGGCCGGCACCGACAGTCCGGCCGGGCCGGCCGCGGGCGAGACGGTGCGTGATGGCTTTGGGCGAGACGGTGCGTGATGGCTTTGGGCGAGACGGTGCGTGATGGCTTTGGGCGAGACGGTGCGTGATGGCCGGGGCTATTCGGCGCCGGCCAGCCCGGCGATCCGCAGCGCGGAGGCCACCAGCGCATCGGCGCGGGCGCGCGCGGCGGGCTCCTCGGCGAAGGTCCGCTCCAGGAACCGGTCCGCGTCGACCCCCGCCCGCTCGGCCTCCTCCCGGCCGCCGGCCTCCAGCCAGACCCGGAGCAGCTCCCCGTCGGGCTCGGGGTGGAACTGGACCGCCAGGTGCCGGCCGACCGAGAACGCCTGCACCCCCACCTCGTTGTGCGCGATCACGGTCGCGTGGGTCGGCGGGAAGAACCGGTCGCCGTGGAACTCCAGCCAGGGACCGGGCGGGACGACCTCGTGGTCCAGCGAGTCAACCACCGACCAGCCGATCTCCTTGCGGGCCGCGGCCTCGACCCGGCCGCCGAACGCGGCGGCCAGTGCCTGGGCGCCGAAGCAGATCCCGAGCACCGGCACCCCGGCCTGGTCCGCCCGGCGCAGCCAGGCCAGCTCGTCGGCGATCCAGGCCCGGTCCGGGTTGTCGTCGTAGACCGACCAGACGGCGCCGAGCACCACGATGTGATCGACGCCGTCGAGCCCGGGCAGCGGGCCTTCCTTGGGATACAGGCACACGCTGACCTCGGCGCCGCGGGTCTCGAACGCGGTGCCGATGAACCCGGCCGAATCCTCCTCGTGATGGCGGACAACGACGACTCGCATGGACGTTCCTTCCCGCCCCCGCCGGCACCGGCGGCGGCACTGCGCGTTCCCGCCGTTGCCCGGTAGTTTGTTTGGTGCCAAACTAACTGCCATGACCGGGGCTGTCGACCTGACCGATCTTGACCTGTGGGCGCGGGGCGTTCCTTACCAGGAGTTTGCCCGGCTGCGGCGGGCCGGGCCGGTCACGTGGCACGACGAGGCCCCGCCGAACTCGGGTTTCTGGTCAGTTCATTGTTACCAGGACATCGTCACCGCCAGCCGCGACGTGGCCACGTTCTCATCGGCGCGGGGGATCTCGTTCGAGGAGCCGACCGACGAGGACATGGCGGCCCGCCGCACGATCATCGACACCGACCCGCCCGAGCACACCAAGCTCCGCAAGATCGTATCGGGCAGCTTCTCGCAGCGGGCGGTCGCGGTCTACCAGCACTTCGTCGAGGGCCTCACCGAGCAGGTCCTGGACGCCGGGCTGGCCGACGGCGAGATCGAGTTCGTGGACGCCGTGGCCAAGGAGGTCCCGATCCGGGTGCTGGCCCGGATCATGGGCCTGCCCGAGGCCGGCCTGGACCAGTTCATCGACCTCGGCGACCGGCTGATCGCCAACACCGACCCGGACATCACCGACGTGGTCTGGGGCCGGGACGACACCGACGCCTACCGCAGGTTCCCGTTCCGCAGCCCGTACGGCAAGCAGCTATGGGACCTCGGCCGCGAGATCGTGGCCGAGCGGCTCCGCGCTCCCGGCGACGACCTGCTGTCCACGCTGCTGCGCGCCGAGGTCGACGGCGACCGGCTCAGCGAGACCGACCTGGACAACTTCTTCTCGATCCTGGTCGTGGCCGGGAACGAGACCACCCGCATCGCGATCGCCCAGGGCGTGCTGGCCTTCTGCGAGCACCCGGACCAGTGGCAGCGGCTGCGCGCCGACCCGGGGCTGGCGGCCACCGCGGCCGACGAGGTGCTGCGGTGGACCTGCCCGACGCACTTCATGCGCCGGACCGCCGCGGTCGACACCGCGCTGGGCGGGGCCGCGATCCGGGCCGGGGACAAGGTCGTGCTCTGGTACGTGTCGGGGAACCGGGACGAGGCCGAGTTCGCCGACCCGGATGTGTTCGACGTCGGCCGCTCCCCCAACCGGCACCTGAGCTTCGGCCGCGGCGGCCCGCACCTGTGCCTGGGCGCGCACCTGGCCCGGCTGGAGGTGCGGGTGGTGCTGGCCGCGCTGGCAAGCCGGGTGGCCGGCTTCGAGCTGGCCGGCCCGCCCCGGCGGATCCGGTCCAACTTCACCAACGGACTGCGCGAGCTGCCGGTGCGGGTGCGCCTGGCCTGAGCCGGGCAGGTCTTGACACCTGATCGTTTGCTTCCATACGATCCCCCCAACGACGGCCGCGGGCCAGCTGCCGCCCGCCACTCCCGACGGTCCGGAGGCGAGGAACGTGCGGAAGATCGACGCTTTCGCTCACATTCTCCCCCCGTCCTACGCGCGGCGGCTCGAGCCGATCGTCTCGGCCGCCGGCGCCAGTGACCGGATCCTCGGGTTCCAGCCGTGGATCCGCGAGGACCCGGCGCTGACCGACCTCGACGCGCGCTGGCGGGCGATCGACCGGTTCGGTGACTACGTCCAGGTGCTGACGCTGGCCGTGCCGCCGATCGACCAGCTCGGGCCGCCTGCCGTGGCCCGCGACCTGGCCCGCGCCGCCAACGACGAGCTGGCCGAGCTGGTCGGCCGGTACCCGGACCGGTTCGCCGGCTTTGCCGCCGCGCTGCCGATGAGCGACCCCGAGGCGGCCGCCGCCGAGCTGACCCGGGCCATGGGCGAGCTCGGGGGGCTCGGCGCGCAGCTGCACACCAACGTCGGCGGGGTCCCGCTCGACGAGCCGCGGTTCGAGCCGGTCTTCGCGGCCGTGACCAGCCTGGGCGGGGCGCTGTGGATCCACCCGACGCGCAGCGAGGTCTGGCCCGACTACCCGGCCGAGCGGCGGTCGCGGTACGGCATCTGGTGGGCGCTCGGCTGGCCGTACGAGACGTCGGTGTGCATGACGCGCCTGGTGTACTCGGGCTGCTTCGACCGGCACCCGGGCCTGCGGGTGATCACGCACCACGCGGGGGCGATGGTGCCGCACTTCGCCGCGCGGCTGGCCTCGCCGCTCGAGGATCCCGACCGGGCGGCCATCCTGTCCGGCCTGCGCGCCGAGCCCATGGACTACTTCCGGCGCTTCTACGCCGACACCGCGCTGTTCGGCAACCCGGGCGCCGTCCGGTGCGCGGTGGAGTTCTTCGGCCCCGGTCACGTGCTGTTCGGCACCGACATGCCGCTCGGCGGGCCGACCGTGGTCGCCGACGCGATCGCCGACATCGAGGCGCTCGGCCTGCCCGGCGCCGACACCGCCGCGATCTTCGCCGGCAACGCGAGAACGGTCCTCAAGCTGCCGGGCTGACACCGCGGCGCGAGGCCGCGGCGGTGACGCTGCCCTGAAGGAGGAAACGGTGGCGAGTTCCGAGCCGGCCTACGAGCGTCTCGGGGCGAAGATCCTCTCGCTGCCCGACGTGATCGCGCAGTCCGTCGGGTTCATGGGGCCGGTGTTCTCGTCGGCCTTCGTGATCCCGCTGGTCGTCGGCGTGATCAGCGCCTCGGGCAAGGGCGGCGGCGTGGCCTCGCCGCTGTCGGTGCTGATCGCCGCGGTCGGCGTGTTCGCGCTCGGCTGGATCGTGTCGAGCTACGTCAAGGAGATCCACGCGGCGGGATCGCTGTACGACTTCGTCACCCGCGGGCTCGGCGAGCGGGTCGGGACCGCGGCGGGCTGGCTCTACTACGGCGGGGTGACCGTGCTGCTCACCGGGCTGCTGCTGCTGATGTCGGTCGGCTCGCTGCGCACGTTCGCGACCTCCGGGCGCCGGGTGTCGCTGGTGGCGTCGGCGGTGATCGGCATCCTGATCACCGCCGGGGCCGTCTTCGGCTCCTTCTACAAGGTCACCAGCCCGACCATCCTGGCCCCGTGGTTCGCGCTCGGTCTGCTCGTGCTCGGCTTCGCCTCCACCTGGGTGCTGCGCGCCCGGCGGTCGGCCAGCGCCGAGCTGACCGACCTGAGCGCCAAGACCCCGGCGTGATCGTCAGGACAGCCGCTACGGCGGGCAGGCCTTCACCTCAGCCGGGCCCGACGGCGGCCGGCTCCGGCCTGGACCGGGCGCGGGACGCTCAGCCGTCCCCGGGGTGGGCCAGCACCTCCGCCGCCACCCGGCCCTCGGGCAGGTCCAGGTCCTGCGCGAGGCCCGCGCCGGCCCGGCGGGCCAGCTTGGGCGACAGCGCGATCACCGCCGCGCCGATGACCAGCCAGGCCAGCAGTATGTAGGGGAAGAGGTTGTACGGGAACGCGGGCGCCGGGTAGATGTTGGCGTACAGGACGTAGCCGACCAGGATCACCGCGATCGCGGGCAGGACCCCGCGCCAGCGCGGCACGCCGAGGCTGCGGTCGGCGACCGCCCGGGTCGCCCCGATGTTGACCATCCCGTACCCGACCAGGATGGCCAGCGTGCCGAGCGTGCCGAGGTACTGCCAGACCTGCAGGCCGGTCGCGCCGAGCACGCGCAGGATGACGAGGCAGATCACGTTGATCACGATGACCAGCAGCACCGCCGGGCGCGGCGAGCCGGACGGCTGCGACACCCGGGCCAGCGGGATCGACGGCGCGCCGTCCCGGGAGATGGCGTAGATCAGCCGGGCGCCGGCCACCGCGGCCCCGAGGCCCGCGCCGAACGCGCTGAACGCCGCGCCGAGCTCGATCAGGTTGCGCATGGTCCCGCCCACGTAGACGTCGGCGAGCTGGAACAGCGGGCCGCCCGAGCCGGCGAAGGCGGCCGAGCCCTTGGCGGTGGCGCCGAACCCGAGGGACTGCACCGCGATGCAGGCGATGTAGAACACGGCCAGCGCGATGACCGACGACCCGATCGCCCGGGGGATGGCCTGCCGCGGGTTCTCCGCCTCCTCGCCCAGGGCGCCAGCGCCCTCGAACCCGGCGAACGCCAGGAAGCCGAACACCGAGCCGAGGACGAGCGCGTGCACGTTGACCCCGGACGGCAGGGTGAAGATGTTGCCGGTGAGCGTGCCGCCGTTCAGCCCGTGACCCTGGCCGACCTTCACCACGATGACCACCATCAGCCCGACGATCAGCGTGACGGTGACCGCCTCGATGTAGAGCAGGGCCCGGGTCGACCGCTTGATCACCCCGGCGCAGAACCCCCAGATGATCAGGGTGATCGGCAGCGCCAGCCAGATCCAGTCGGCCCCCTTCCACCAGCCCAGGTTCTGCAGCACCCCGGCCAGGAAGTAGCCCGAGGCGGCGGCCGAGGCGGGTACGAACACGAAGTACATCAGCGACATCGCCCAGCCGGAGAACACCCCGAGCCGCGGGCCGAGCGAGGCGCCGACGAAGCCGTAGACCGAGCCCGCGTGGTTGTACTTCCGGGTCAGCAGCATGTACCCGTATCCGATGAGGCAGCAGGTCACGCCCGCGAACACGAACGACAGCGCGGCCCCGCGGCCGACCAGGGCAGCCACGCCCGGCCCGGAGAACGACATGGCCAGTGCCGGTGACATCGCGCCCACGGACAGGCCGATCGCCTCCCACACGTGCAGGTTGCGCTTGAGCCCGTGCCCGGTGATGTGGACCTGGCCTGCCGCCCCCGCTGCCGCGGGTTCCCGCCCGGCCCCGTCGCGGGTGTCGCTCATCCGGGCCCCCTCCCCGCGGCTACTGTCCGTTAGCCGCAGCCACTCATCCGGCACTTCTCCCGGATTTGCGACTACGATACGTATATACAGTTAGACGATCAATAGCCGTCTTTGGGCCGCTACGACCTGCTGTCAAGTCGTTACGGCCGTGCGGGCCGTGGCCCTCAGGGCTCCAGGTGCGGATACCGGTAGTCGCGCACCAGCAGGTGGTTGCGCTTGACCGACCGCGGGCTGGCGAAGCGGATCAGGTTCCAGACCGTGCCCGCCTTGTCGTTGGTGCCGGACGCGCGCGCGCCGCCGAACGGCTGCTGCCCGACCACCGAGGCGGTCGGCTTGTCGTTGATGTAGAAGTTCCCCGCGGCGTACCGCAGCGCGTCGCTGGCCTGCCCGATCGCGGCCGGGTCGGCGGCGAACACCGCGCCGGTGAGCCCGTACGCGGTGGACTCGTCGACCAGGCGCAGCGTCCGCTCCCAGGCGGAGTCCTCGTAGACGTAGGCGGTGAGCACCGGGGCGAACAGCTCCTGGGTCAGGAACGGCGAGGCGGGGTCGCTGACCTCGAGCACGGTCGGGTCGACGAACCAGCCGACGGAGTCGTCGGTGGTGCCGCCGACGACGACCAGTCCCTCGGCGCGGGCCCGCGCCAGCGCCTCGGCATGCTTGCGGAACTGCCTGGCGTTGATCACCGCGCCGAGGTAGGTCTGCGGCTCGGTCGGGTCGCCGACGACCACCGACTCGGTCAGCGCGACCAGGCGGTCCTTCAGCGCGGGCCACAGGCTGCGCGGCGCGAACAGGCGGGACGCCGCCGAGCACTTCTGCCCCTGGAACTCGTAGGCGCCGCGCACGCACGCGACCGCGAGCGCCTCGACGTCAGCGGTCGGGTGGGCCAGGATGAAGTCCTTGCCGCCGGTCTCGCCCACGACCCGGGGATAGTTGCGGTACGAGGCGATGTTCGCGCCGACCGTCTGCCAGATGTGCTGGAAGGTCGCGGTCGAGCCGGTGAAGTGCACGGCCGCCAGGTCGCGGTGGGCCAGCGCCACCGCGCCGATCTCGGGGCCGTCGCCGTAGACGATGTTGATGACCCCGTCCGGCAGCCCCGCCTCCCGCAGCAACTGCATCGACAGGTGCATGACCAGCGACGCGCTCTCGGCCGGCTTCCAGACCACGGTGTTGCCGAGCACGGCCGGGCCGAAAGCCAGGTTGTTCATGCAGGTGAAGTTGAACGGGGAGACGGCGAAGACAAACCCCTCGAGCGGGCGGTACTCCGCCTGGTTCCACATCCCGGGCAGCGATCCCGGCTGCACCTCGTACATGTCGAGCATGTTCTTGACGTTCGCGCGCAGGAAGTCGACGGTCTCGCAGGCGGCGTCGATGTCGGCCTGGTAGGTCGTCTTCGACAGCTCGAGCATGGTCGCGGCGTTCAGCCGGTCCCGCCACGGGCCGTGCTGCAGCATGTCCGCGGCCCGCAGGAACGGCTCGGCGCGCTCCTCCCAGGACAGCCGGCCCCACCACGCCGAGGCGGCCAGCGCGGCCTCGATCGCCGCGGTGGTCTCGGCCGCCCCGCCGTAGTGCACCTGCCCGAGCTGGCGGGCATGCTCGTGCGGGACGACGACCGGCGCCAGTCGGCCGGTCCGCACCTCCCGGCCGCCGATGAAGCTGGCGACGTCATAATCGGCCTGGCCGACCTCCTTGAGCGCCGCCGCGGTGCGCGCGCGCTCGGGCGACCCGGCGGCGAACATCAGCGGCGCGGTCGGCCCGATCGGGAACAGCGCGGTCCGGCCAGCGGGAACAGTCATGGTCACGATCTCCCCGAACGAATCGGCAGCCGCCCGGTCTGGTGCGACACCCGCACTGTAGGCAGCCCGGCCCGGCCCGGGCTTCGGCACTGCGGCGGAAGTTACCGGGCCCGTTTCCTACAATTGTCGGAAACACCAGGTGGAGATGCTGGCCGCGGGCAGTCCGGGGAGGCGGTGACGGGCGTGCGGGACGTGCAGTCGGCCGTCGACGAACTCGGCGCGTCCCTGGCCCACCCGGTGCTGGTCGAGGACGCCAGGCACCGGCCGATCTGGTGGAGCGCCCAGGGGCAGGTCGACGGCACCCGGATGCGCACGATCCTGCAGCACGAGGTGGACCCGGCGGCCGCGGCCGTGGTCGTGCGGCTCGGCCTGGCCCGGGCGCGGGGCCCGGTCCGCACGCCGGCCGTGCCGGAGGCCGACATGCTGGCCCGCTGGTGCGTCCCGCTGCGCTCGGGCCGGGAACTGCTCGGCTACCTGTGGGTGCTCAACGGCGACGAGGCGGTGACCGAGGCGCACCTGCCGCAGATCCTCGCGTGCGCGGAACTGGCCGCCACCTTCCTGGCCGCCTCGCCGATGACCAGCGAGGGGCGCGACCGCCGCCGGACCGCGCTGCTCGCCCGCCTGGCGGCCGGTCCCGATGACGCCGCGGCCCGGGACCTGATCGCGCTCGAGGAACTCGACCCGGCCGCGACCGTGGTCGTGAACGCTCCCCGGGCCGGCCGCGGCTGGCCGCTGCGCGGCGACATGAGCGCGCACGTCCACCCGGCGGGGCAGGCCGCGGCCACCAGCGGGCCGCCGCTGCCGCTGGCCCAGCTGCACCTGGCCGTGCGGCGGGCCGCGCTGACCCGGCAGGCGCTGCGCGCGGGCGCCGCGCTGGCCCGCCCGGCCTGGGACGCGCTCGGCTCGTGGCACCTGATCGCGGCGGCCCCGCCCGACCTGGCCGTGGCCGACATCCACCCCGGGGCGGAGGTGCTGGCCCGGCAGGCCCGGCCGGATCTCATGGACACCGCGCGGACCGTCCTGGACTGCGGCGGGGACATCGCCCGGGCCGCGGCCCGGCTGCACATCCACCGCACCACGCTCTACTACCGGATCGAGCGCATCGAGGCGCTCACCGGCGTCAATCTCAAGGCCAGCCCCCAGCGCGACGACCTGCACATGGCGCTCAGGCTCGCCGCGTTCCGCCTGGCACGGTGACCGCGGGGCCGCCATTCTGGACGCCTCGGGCCAGGTCCGGGACTGACGGTGGGCGGCGACCGCGGTCTAGGTCCGGCGGTCGCCGCCCACGGGCAGTTACCTGCTCAGCCCGGCCTGGTCGTCAGGCGACGGCCGGGCGCGACGCGCTGTCAGCAGCCGTCATACGGCGCCCACGGCGAGGTCCCGTCCTGGGCGTAGGCGGTGGCGAATACCTGATTCTGCTCGGCGGCGGATGCATCCCCGAACGCGGCGGGGTCGCCCCCGGCAGCGACCCAGGACGAGTAGCTGAACTGGTAAAGGCCATAGTGGCCGCTCCCGTTCATGGCCTGGGCGTTGCCACCGCTTTCCCTGGAGATGACGCACTGCTGGAAGGAGCCCCCCGCCTCGAAGGAGCCCGCCGGCGCGGCCGGCTCCGGCGAGAGGCCGGGCCCAGCCACGGACTCCGTGGCCGAGGATGCCGCCGGGGCGGGCATCATGATCGCGGTCGGCCGGAAATACGCGGCCAGGCGCGCTGCTGACGCCGCCGAGGGTATGTGCAGGCGCTCTCCTGGGTTTATCAGGCTGGGGTTTCCCCCGATAACGGCGCGGTTGACTTCGTACAGCCCGGGCCATTCGATGCGGTACCGGGCGGCGATTCCGCTGAGGGAATCACCCCGGCGGACGACAATTTCCGCCGGGGGCCTGGCGGGTGCTTCGCGGTGAATCTCAGCCGCGGTAAGCACTGCTGCCGGGTGGATCATGGACCATCCTCTCGTGGCTGAGAGCAGGATCCGCATCCATCACGGTGCAGCCAGGGTTAGGGGTCTGCCATCCTGCCCTCATCTCCGTTCGGTCGTTCCGGGCGAACCTACCCATGCGGGCCGCTAACGCCAAATTCATTCGGCTGTTACCCGGAGATTCGCATATCGGAATCCGGTCATTCCCGCCGGCCGTTTTCCAGGCCGGCAGAAGCGCTGGCCCAGAGCCGAGCGGCCTCCCACGTGGGCGGATACCGAATATTCCCGATACACCAATAAATTTCTGGCCGACACCGGATGCGCGAAAAGGTGATGTGCGTCATAGTGCGCCGCCAGAGCGTCCGGGGCCCCCCGTGCTCCCCGGACCGCGGGGCCGGGCCCGGGCCACGCTGACGCGGGCCGGGTCTTCGACATTTGTCGGAAGACCGGGGGGTTTCTTCCGCGCCGGGGCCGAAGCTTCGCCGCGCCCGCGCGCTTAGCGTCGGGTCACGGCAGCACGGACTCGCGGTGTTCAACGGCACCGGAGCGGACAGGAGCCCCGATGAGCGCGAACCTCAGTCCCGACGTGATCGTGGTCGGCGCGGGCGTGGTGGGCGCCAGCTGCGCCTACCACCTGGCCCGCGCGGGCCTGCGGGTCCTGGTCCTGGAGGGCTTCGGCGGCCCGGCCGAGGGCAGCACCGGGCGGTCCTTCGCCTCGATCCGGGCCCAGTGGGCGGACCCGCTCAACATCGAGATGTCCTGGCGCAGCATCCGCGCCTACCGCTCGTTCCCCGCCGAGCACGGCATCGACGTCGGCTACCGGCCGACCGGCTACCTGCTGCTGGTGCCGGAGGCGGCCTGGCCGGCGCAGCTGGCCGCGGTCGGGCTGCAGCGCGAGCACGGGGTCCCGGTCGAGGTGCTCGACGTCGCCGCGGCCGCGCGCATCACCCCGCTCACCCCCGACGGCCTCGCGGGCGCGACCTGGGGCCCGGCCGACGGCGTGGTCGACCCGCACCTCGCCACCGGCGCTTACCTGGCCCTGGCCCGGGCGGCCGGGGCCCGGGTGCGGTTCCGGCACCAGGTCACCGCCATCGCCCGGGCCGGAGCCGGAGCCGGGACCGGAGCCAGGACCGGGGCCGGGACCGGAGCCAGGACCGGGGCCGGGACCGGAGCCAGGACCGGGGCCGGGACCGGAGCCAGGACCGGGCCGGCGACGGCGGCGACGGCGGTGACGGCGGCTGGTCGGTGACCGCGGGCGGCCAGGACTTCGGCGCCCGCTTCGTCGTGAACGCGGCCGGAGGCTGGGCCGGCCAGGTGGCCGCGCTGGCCGGGCTGGCCGTGCCGGTCGTGCACTCCCGGCGGAACATCTACGCCACCGCCCCGGGCGCGCTGCCCGCCCCGCTGCCCATGACCATCGACCTCGGCACCGGCGTGTACGTGCGCAGCGAGGGGCCGCGCCTGCTGTTCGGAGCGGCCCGGCCCGACCAGCCGGACGGGTACGACGTGAGCGTCGACTGGCCGTGGATGGAGCAGTCGCTCGCGCTCGCGGTGGCCCGGTTCCCCTGGCTGGCCGACCTGCCGCTCGACCGCACCGGCTGCTGGGCCGGCACCTACGAGAACAGCCCCGACCATCACGGCATCCTCGGCCCCGACCCGGCCGCGCCGACCTGGGTCAACGCCTGCGGGTTCTCCGGGCACGGGCTGATGCAGGCGCCCGAGATCGGTCGGCTGGTCGCCGAGCAGGTCACCCGGGGCGCGATCACCAGCCTCGACGTCAGCGCGCTGCGGCCGGACCGGTTCACCGCCGCGGCCAGCCAGGACCGGCTCGGCCTGGTGTTCTGAGTTCCGACCAAGGGAGAAGCCGATGTACCCGCTGCTGCAGGCCGACCCGGCCCGGTCCGCCTGGATCGAGGCCACCGTGACCGAGCTCGCCCGGTTCGGCGAGCAGCACCGCGCCGAGCTCGACGCCGCCAACCGCGACAAGCAGTTCCCGCGTGAGCTGTACCGCGAGTTCGGCAAGCTCGGCTACCTCGGCCCGCTCGTCCCGGCCGCCCACGGCGGCCTGGGCGGCGGCGTCGCCGAGTACGTGGTCATCAGCGAGGAGGTCGGCCGGCACGGCCTGGTCTCCGGCCAGATTGCCGCGCAGGGGCAGCGCTGGCTGCTGGACTGGGGCACCGACGAGCAGAAAGAACGGTGGCTGCGCGGCATCGCGACCGGCGAGGCGGTGTTCTCCGAGTCGATCAGCGAGAAGAACGCCGGCTCGTCGTTCAAGGCCATGGCGGCGACCGCGACCAGGGACGGCGGCGACTGGCTGCTCACCGGCCGCAAGACTCACGTCAACCTCGGCGCCGACTGCGACGTCACGCTGTTCTACGCGATCGCCGAGGAGGGGCTGACCAGCTTCCTGGTCGACATGAGCCTGCCCGGCATTCAGTCCGCGGTCACCGACGCGATCGGGCTGCGGCTGATCCGCACCGCCGACGTGGACTTCGACCGGGTGCGGGTGCCCGACTCGGCCCGCCTCGGCCCGGCCGGCGGCGGCCTGCAGACGTTCCTGTCCACCTTCAACATCAGCCGGCTCGGCAACGCCGCGGAGCTGATCGGCCTCGGCCTGGCGCTCGCTGGAGCTCGGCCTGCGCTACGCGACCGGGCGGCAGGTCGGCGACAACGTGGTCACCGACTTCCAGGGCATCCAGTGGATGATCGCCGACACGTGGACCGCGCTGCAGGCCGCGTCGCTGGCCCGCGACGACGCCGCGGTCGCGCACCAGCGCGGCGAGGACATCGCGCTGCGCACGACCGCGGCCAAGCACCTCGCGATCACCGCGGCCGAGCGGGCGTCCGACGCCGCCTACAGCCTGACCGGCGGGCACGGG
Source organism: uncultured Actinomycetota bacterium (assembly GCA_963749145.1). Taxonomy (GTDB): domain Bacteria; phylum Actinomycetota; class Actinomycetes; order Streptosporangiales; family Streptosporangiaceae; genus JASHPR01. The sequence goes on from CAVVLN010000004.1 coordinate 772,466, forward strand.
CTGTACTTCGACGAGCCGTACACCGACATCGACAATGACATCAAGGTGCTCAAGGTGGCCGGCGGCTCGGCCGAGATCATGCGCAACTACATCGCGCGGCGCGTGCTGAAGGACCCGGGGCACGAGGGCCTGGCATGACCGACAACCTGGCGCGCGCGATCGTCGCGCAGGCCCGGGCCCGGCCCGGCCTGCGCCTGGGCACCGTCGACGACCAGCTCGCCCTGTCCGACGCGGTCGAGCTGGCCGCCGGCCGGGCCCGGGCCCTGCTCGGCGCCGGGCTGCGCCCGGGGCAGCGGGTCGCGCTGGTCGCGCCGACCTCGACCGACTACGTGCTGACCTGGCTGGCCTGCCTGCTGGCCGGGACCCCGGTCGCGCTGGTGAACCCCACCTACCCGGCCGACCTGGTCGCGCGGATGCTCGAGCCGCTGGCCCCGGACCTGGTCCTGGACGCCGCCCAGATCGCGCTCGCGCGCCGGGGCGGGCGCGCCGACCCGGCGGCCCAGCCCGGGCTGGGCGCCGGCCGGTTCGCCGTCGCCTCGTTTATGCACACCTCCGGCACCACCGGCCTGCCGAAGTTCTGCGCGCAGAGCCACGACTACTTCGCCCGGCTGGCCGCGGCCATGGCCGGCGCGCTGGACCTGGGGCCGTCCGACCGGGTGCTGGCGCCGCTGCCGCTGTTCCACATCAACCCGATGGGCTATGGCATCATCACGTCCCTGCTCACCGGGGCCGACGCGCTGACCGTGCGCAAGTTCTCGGCCGGCGGGCTGTGGCCCGCCGTGATCGCCGAGCGGGTCACCGTGCTGATCCTGCACGCCCCGCCGGTGGAGATCCTCAAGCGCGCCACCACCGCCGCCGACGCGGCCGGGCACCGGGTGCGCACGATGTTCTACGCCGATGCCGGGTTCCTGGCCCGGTTCGGCATCCCGGCCGCGGTGTCCGGCTACGGCTCGACCGAGGCCGGCGGCATCAGCCACCTGAGGCGATGGCAGGCCACCGACGGCATACCGCCCGACGCCAGCCGGCACGGCGGGCCCGGCCGCCGCGACATCGACTGGCGGCTCGACGACCGGGGCGTCATCCTCCTGCGCGAGCGCGAGCACGCCGCCCTGTTCGACGGCTACGTCACCGCCACCGGGCTCGAGCCGTCACGCGACGCCAGTGGCTGGTTCGACACCGGCGACCTCGGCCGGGCCGACGCCGGCCACGGTCTCGTCTTCCTCGAGCGCGCGTCCGAGTCCATCCGGGTCAAGGGGGAATTCGTGCCGATCCCGTACGTGGAGAACCATCTGGCGGCCGTCAGCGGGCTGACCGACCACGCCGTGTGGAAGCGGCCGGGCGCCCTGGTCGACGAGGAGGTGGTGCTCTACGCGGTGGCCGACCCGCTGCCGGTCGAGCAACTCCGGCAGCGGATCGCCGGCCTGCCCGCGTTCATGCGGCCGGTGGCGGTCGCCCGGGTCGGCGCGCTGCCCCGGGACGCCGCGGCGGGCAAGGTGCAGCGCCGGCTCCTGGCTGAGCAGCCGGTGCTGGACTGGGTGGAACTCCCATGACCACCCGGAACGCTCCGTCTCTCCCCGGCTGGGCGCACGACATGGCGGATCTGCACGTGCACGCCGCGCCGAGCCTGCTGCCCCGGCACGGCGACGACCGGGCCACGGTGGCGGCCGAGCGGGCGGTCGGATTCAGCACGGTCGTGCTCAAGGCCCACGAGGGCAGCACCGCCGAGCGAGCCACATGCGCCGGAGACGGAGCGTTCGGGGGAATTGTTCTCAATAGCGCGGTCGGCGGGGCCAACCCCGACGCGGTCGAGGTCGCGGCGCGGCTCGGCGGCCGGGTGGTCTGGATGCCGACCGTGTCCGCGCGCACTCATAAGGCGGGGGCGGCGTCCCCGGAACTGGCCGTGCACCGCGGCTTCGAGCTGCGGCTGGTCGAGGTGACCGGCGCGGACGGGGCGCTGCGCGCGGAGTGGTTCGACGTGCTCGACGTCGTGGCCGCCCACGACCTGCTGCTGGCCAGCGGCCACCTGTCGGCGGCCGAGACCGTGGTGCTGTTCACCGAGGCCCGGCGGCGCGGGGTGCGGCGGCTGCTGGTCAACCACCCGATGATGGCATTCCTGGGCTGGAACGAACAGTCAGCGCGGGCCCTGCGCGACCTCGGCGCCTACCTGGAACTCGGCATCCTGCCCGACCTCCTGGACGCCGGCCGTTCCTGCCTCGGGCTGACCGCCGTCTACCCGGCGTCGCTGCTGGCGTTCGGCGGCGACCTCGGGCACGCGCGGCACGAACCGCCGGCCGTGGCCGTCGCCCCCTGGCTGCGCGCCCTGGAACAGCGCGTCGGCCCGGACCGGGCCGCCGCGATCATGACCACCCAGACCCGGAGCCTGCTGCTGCCATGACCACGATCGCGCTACTGCCCGGCGACGGTATCGGCGCCGAGATCCTGGACGGCCCGGTGGCGTTCCTGCGCCAGCTCGAGGCCGGCGGCGCGCCGGTCCGGATCACCGGCCCGTGGCCGTACGGGACCACCGGATGGGCGCAGGCCGGCGCGACGCTGCCGGGGGAGACGATCGAGGCCTGCCGGGAGGCCGACGTGATCCTGTCCGGCGCGGTCGGGACGCACCCCGGCATCACGGCCGAGCAGTGCCCCCACCCCGAGGCCGCGCTGATCAGCCTGCGGCACCTGTTCGACCTGCGGATCAGCGTGCGCACGGTGCGCGTGCCGGGCGAACAGGACGTGACGATCGTCCGCAACATCACCGGCGGCGCGTACGCGGGCCCGGACCGGCATACCGAGAGCGAGGGCGACGGCGCCGCCGAGGACCGGCTGGTGCTCGAGCCCGCCCGGGTGCGGGAGGTGTTCGACATCGCCGTCGGCTACGCCCGGCGCTGCCCGCAGCGGCGCGCGATCAGCGTGGACAAGGCGAGCGTGTTCGCGACCTCCCGGCTGTGGCGGCGCGTCGCGCGCGCCGCGGCGCAGGCGTCCGGGGTGCCGTTCGCCGACGTCAACGTCGACCGGGCCGCCTACGAACTGGTCGCCCGGGCCGACCTGCCCGCGGTGATCGTCACCGAGGGGATCTTCGGTGACATCCTCTCCGACGTGGTCTGCGCCCGGGCGGGCTCGCCCGCGCTGTGCGGATCGGCGACGATCAACCCCGACCGGAGGTTCGGGCACGGCGCCACGGCGCTGTTCGAGCCCGCGCACGGCTCCTCGCCGCACCGGACCGGCAGCCGCCGGTCGAACCCGACCGGCGCCTGGCTGGCCCTGGCCGACCTGCTGGCCTGGTGCCCGGACCTGGAGGCGCTCGGCCTGCACGTCCTGGTCCGCCGCGCCCTGGATACCGTGCTCGACACCGCCGCCCCGACCTACGATCTCGCCGCGCCCGGCAGCGAGACCATCGGCCTGGACGAGTTCAACGCCCTGGTCCTGGACGTCCTGGCCCGGGACACCCCGGCCCGGGACACCCCGGCCCGGGACACCCCCGCCCGGGACACCCCCGCCCGTGACACCCGCCTGGAGGCGCACCGATGACCGCACCGCCCGCCGCGCCGTTCCGCAGGCTGCACCACATCTGCATCGTCGTCCGCGACATCGACCGGAGCGTGGCCTACTACGAGTCGGTCGGCATCGGGCCGTGGCAGGACTACCCGCCGCTGACCGAGTACACCCGGCTGTCGGCGCCCAGCCCGGAGGCCTTCTACGCGCTGCGGTACAAGGTCGCGAACCTCGACAACGTGCAGCTTCAGCTCTGCCAGCCGCCCGATCTCGACTGCCCCCAGCGGCGTTTCCTCGACACCCGCGGCGAGGGGGTCTTCCACATCGGGTTCGAGGCCGACGTGGACGACGCCGCCGCCGCGGGGGCCGCGCTCGGCCTGGCCCCGCTCATGCGCGGACAGCGAGACGACGGCTCGGGATTCATCTACTTTGATACCCAGGATCAGGCCGGGGTCGTGCTGCTGGCCCGCAGGACCGCCCGGTAGGAGGCGGGCCGGGCTGATCCGGGTTAGCCGGACAGACGTGACGATGTGTCACTATCGTGGGCCGCGGACGGAGGTTTCGTGATCGTGAGCCGCGATACCGACCCGGTGCTGTCAGGGATGTCAGGCAAGATCGCCGACTTCCGGCTGGACGGGTTCATCGGCCAGAGCGCGACGGCGGTCGTCTACCTGGCGCTGGACGAGCGGTCTGGGCCCCACCCGGACCAGAAGGTCGCGCTCAAGGTGCTGGCTCCGGAACTGGCCCGGGACGACGCCTTCCGGGACCAGTTCCTGCACGAGTGCCGGGCGGCCGCCGCGGTCGAGCACCCGCACATCATCCCGGTCTACGCCGCCGGGGAAGCGGGCGGGTCGCTCTACGTGGCCATGCGTTACGTCCAGGGCGGCGACGCCCGGTCGCTGCTGAACCGGTACGGCCCGCTGCCGGTGGCCTGGGCCTGGGACATCATCGCCCAGGTCGCCTCGGCCCTGGACGCCGCGCACGCGGGCGGCGTGATCCACCGCGACGTCAAGCCCACGAACATGCTGCTCGACTCGAGCAGCCCGGCCAGCCCGGGAACGCCGCGCCGGGCCGACGGCGGCGATTTCGACCACGTGTACCTGTCCGACTTCGGCATGAGCACGAACTCGGTCTCCGCTGACGTCGCCGCGACCGGCCAGTTCGCTGGAACGCTCGATTACGTCGCGCCGGAGCAGATCGAGGGCCGCGCCGTGGACGGGCGCGCCGACCTGTACTCGCTGGCCTGCTCCGGGTTCGAGCTGTTGTGCGGCGCCCCGCCGTTCGGCCAGGACCAGGGACTGACGGTGATGTACGCGCAGATGTACGCGCCGCCGCCGACCGCCACGGCGCGCCGCGACCTGCCGCCCGCGGTGGACCGGGTGCTGGCCACGGCGCTGGCCAAGAACCCGGCCGACCGGTACGCGACCTGCGGCCAGTTCGCCGAGGAACTGCACGCGGCGCTCGGGCTCGCGCCCGGGCCGGCGCCCGCCAGCGGCCCGGCCGCCGTCGGCCCGCTCGTCGCCGGGCCGGCCACCGCCGTCCTTCCGCTGGCCGAGGCCGTCCCGCCCGCCGACGGCATCCCGCCGTATGCCGCCGCTCCCCCGTACGCGGCCGGGCCCGACATCCCGCCGCACGCCGCGGCTCCCCCGTACGCCGCCGGGCCCGACATCCCGCCGCACGCCGCCGCTCCCCCGTACGCCGCCTCGCCGGACATCCCGCCGTACGCCGCCGCTCCCCCGTACGCCGCCTCGCCGGACATCCAGCCGTACGCCGCCGGACCTGACGTCCCCCCGTACGCGGCCGGGGCCGGCATCCCGCCGCACGCCGCTGCCTCGCCGTACGCCGCCGGACCTGACGTCCCCCCGTACGCGGCCGGGGCCGACATCCCGCCGCACGCCGCTGCCCCGCCGTACGCCGCCTCGCCGGACATCCCGCCGTACGCCACGGTCCCGTCGCCCGTCCCGTCGTCGGCGTCCGACCCGGCCTGGCCCGCCAGCGGCCGGCTGCCCCCGGCCTACGAGCCGCCCGCCACCGACACCTGGCTGGAGGACTTCGACCAGCCGCCCATGCTGCCCCCCGCGCCGATGCCGGACGGGCCGGGCTGGTTCCGCGACGAGCCGCCGCCACCCCCCGGCCGAGCCGGGCCCGGCCAGCCGACCGCGGGCCTGCCCGCCGCGCCGGGCCGTCTTTCGTTCCGGCCGCCCCAGCTGGACGCCCGCACCAGGAGGCTCCTCCTAACCGCGGGCGCGGTCGTCGTCGTCATCGTCGCGGCGGTGCTGGGCATCGAGCTGTCCAGCGGCTCAGCCCCGGGCAAGCCGGCCGCGGCCACCCCGAGCGGGTCCGCGACACCGTCCGCCGCTACTACGGTGGCCTCCCGCCAGGCGGCCTCGGTAAACACGCTGCTCGGCTCGAGCCTGGCCTCGCGCCGGGCCCTGGTGGGCGCCGTCGCGGACGTCCGGGCCTGCACCAACCTGGCCGGCAGCGTGAGCCAGATCCAGCAGGTGGTGAACCGGCGCAGCGCCGAGTACCAGCAGGCCTCGGCCCTGTCGGTGGCCGCGATCGCGAACGGCCCCGCGGTCAAGTCCGACCTGCTCGCGGCGCTGCGCAACTCGCTGAGCGCGGACCGGGACTACCTGATCTGGGCCCGGCGGCGGCTGAACTTTGGCTGCTCACCGGGCGCCGCGGCGGGCATCTACGCCGCCGCGGTCGCCGCGGACTCGCAGGCCGCCGCGTCCAAGCAGGCGTTCGTCCAGGTCTGGAACCCGGTGGCGGCCCGCTACGGCATGCCGCCGAAGTCCGCCGACAGCATCTAACCCGGCCGCCCGGGCCCGGAATGCCCGGACCCCCGAACGCCCGGACCCCCGAACGCCCAGACCCCGAACGCCCAGACCCCCGAACGCCCAGACCCTCGAACGCCCGGGCCCGAACGCCCGGTCGCAGCGCGCCTGGCCCTCGCCGCGCGTATTGCCCTCTTTGCCGGTTACCGCCGACGACCGGCACGGCGCTCACGGCCGTGTACACCATGATCTGGGTACCTGAGGCGCAAATGGACCACCTCAGGTACCCAGATCATGAAAACCGGAGCGACGACGCCGCCGGGCGGGCGCTCACAGGTGGTAGGCGTACTCGCGGAACTCCCAGTCGGTGACGAACCGCTCGAAACGCTCGATCTCGTTGCGCTTGTAGCTCAGGAACGAGGTCACGGCGTACTCGCCGAGCACGGCGGCCAAGTCGGTGTCGGCCTCCAGCGCGTCGAGGGCCTCGCCCAGCCGCATCGGCAGCATCGGCGACCGGCCCGGGTCGTAGCCGTAGCCCTCCAGCTTGTCCGGCGGCTCGGCCTTGTCCTTGATCCCCAGGTAGACCGCGGCGCCGATGGCGGCCATGGCCAGGTAGGGGTTGGCGGTGGCGTCGCCCAGGCGGACTTCCATCCGCGCCGCGGAGCCGCGCTCGGGCGGGATCCTGACCAGCGCGCTGCGGTTGTCCAGGCCCCAGTCGATCAGCCAGGGCGCGAGCGTGTCGGGCCCGAACCGCTTGTACGAGTTGATCGTCGGGTTCAGCAGGGCGCTCAGCGCCCGGGCGTGCGCCAGCACGCCGCCGATCGCGTAGCGGGCGACCGGCGACAGCCCGTCCGGCCCGTCCGGGTCGCCGAACACGTTGGTCCCGGCCTCGTCGTCGACCGAGACGTGCACGTGGAAACCCGACCCGCCCTCGTCGTTGAACGGCTTGGCCATGAACGTGGCCAGCAGGCCGCGGTGGCGCGCGATCTCCTGCACCGCGGACTTCAGCCGGAACGAGCGGTCGGCGGCGTCGGCCAGCGCGGAGTGATCGAGGTTGATCTCGAACTGGCCCGGGGAGAACTCGTGGTTGGCCGCGGTCACCCGCAGGCCGGCGTCGCGCAACTGGCGCAGCATGTGCACGAGCAGCCCCTGCGGGTCGCCCTTGCGGCCCACGACGTACACGTTGCCCGGCTCGTTGGCGTAGCGCTCCCAGCGGCCGTCCGCCGCCTGCTGGCACAGGTAGAACTCCAGCTCGGGACCGCAGACCAGGGTGCAGCCGAGGCCCGCCACCTGCTCGGCCACCCGCCGCGCGACCGCGCGCGGTGACTCCGGCGCCGCCTCGCCGCCGGGCAGGCTCGCCTCGCCCAGGCACCACGCGGCGTTCGGCTCCCAGGGCAGCGGCGTGAGCGTGGCCAGGTCGGGACGGACGGTGATGTCGGGCAGGCCGTCGGCCAGGCCGCCCTGCACCGGCACCACGTCGCCCATCGGCGAGGTGTGATAGACCGCGCGGCAGAACGCGAGGCCGTGGCCGGCCGCCGTGGGCAGCTCGTCGAGCAGCACGTCCCGGCCCCGGTCCACGCCGATCAGGTCCGGATAGGAGACCCGGATCACGTCGACGCCCTGTTCCCGCAGCCGCTCGCAGACGGCGGCGACCTCTGATGGTTGCGTCACGGCGGCTCCTGGGTCGGGGTAGGCGCAGTGGGCGCGAAGAACGTTCGGATACAAACGATCTGTCGCAGCGTAACCGGGGCGTACGGCCCGGGCAAGAGGCCGCGCTCCCCGCCCATGGTAGGGGCCGGGCGCGCCCCTGACCCGCCCCGCGCTCCCGCCCATGGTAGGGGCCGGGCGCGAGCGCCGGTCGATGCGCAGCCCGCGGCCCGGGCGGCACGGCGCCGTGGAGTACCTGCTGCACCTGCGGCGGGACCGGCTGGTCTAGCATCCAGGTCGTAAGGATGCGAACGACATACGGGAGCGCGCGTGAGTGACCTGGCCGGGTTCTTCTACCCGAGGACGGCGACCGGGCGGGCCTCGCTGCTGCCCGCGCCGCCGTGGCACTACTCCGGCGACCTGCTCACCGTGGAGTACCGGACCGACCCGGCCCGGGTCGCCGAGCTGCTGCCCGCCCCGCTCGCCCCCGCGCCCCAGGACCCGGGCGCGGTGGCGCTGATCTGGGCCGACTGGCAGTCCTGCGGCGACGACGGGGCCGAGCTGCTCGACCCGGTCCGGGCCCAGTACCGGGAGTGCTTCGCCGTGGTCCGGTGCGGCTACGGCGGGCAGGTGTACTCGCGCTGCGTGTACATCTGGGTCGACGCGGACTTCGCCCTGGCCCGCGGCCTGCACCAGGGCTACCCGAAGAAGCTGGGGTCCATCCGCCAGACAAGGCCGCACCCGTTCGGCCGCGCGGCCCCGCGGATCGCGCCGGGCGGGACGTTCGCCGGGACGCTGGCCGCGGCCGACCGGCGGCTGGCCCAGGCGGTGGTGACGCTGCGCGAGCCGACCGAGGCCAACGGCTTCGTCAACGCCCACCCGATGGCGCACCACCGGTGGATGCCGTCGATCGAGAAGGGCGCTCCCGACGCGCTGGACGAGCTGGTCGTGTCCGGCAGCGCCAGCGTCGAGGCCGGCCCGGCCTGGCGCGGCGACGCCACCCTCGAGCTGTTCGACTCGCCCACCGAGGAGCTGGCCCGGCTGGAGGTGCACGAGATCATCGGCGGCTACTACCGGCAGGTCGGGGTCACCTGGGACGGCGGCCGCGTCCTGGCCCGGCGCGGCGCGCCAGCCGCCGGCCCCGGGCCGGTTCCGGCCCTTGACGGCCCCGGGCCGGAAATCTAGTTTGGGTCCAAACGAGATGAGCCGGGCGGGGTCAGGCAGCGATCCGGGCGGCAAGGAGCGGCGGCGGGAGCGATGAGCACTGCGAACGTGTCCGGCGTCGGCGTCGACACCCGGCAGTGGATCGGGGGCCGCCGGGCCGGCTCGGCCGCGACGTTCACCGACATCTCCCCCGTCGGCGAGCAGCCGATCGCCGAGATCGCCCGCGGCACCGAGGCGGAGGTCGACACGGCGGTGCAGGCCGCGCGGCAGGCGTTCGGCGGCTGGGCGAGCACCCCGCCCGGGCGCCGGGCCAAGATCCTTAACGCGATAGCCGACGGCATCGACCGGCGCGCCGAGGACCTCGCCCAGGTCGAGACCTGGGACAACGGCGCGCTGCTGCGCTCGCACCGGCGCGGGGTGATGCCCCGGACGGCGCTCAACTTCCGGTTCTTCGCCGACTGGCTCGGCCGGCTCGACGCCGGCGACCGGGAGATCTCCGGGCACCGGGAGCGGGTGTCCTGGGCCCCGTCCGGCGTCACCGCGGTGATCACGCCCTGGAACGCGCCGCTGATGCTGGCCACCTGGCGGATCGCGCCCGCCCTGGCCGCGGGCAACACGGTGGTGGCCAAGCCGCCGGAGTGGGCGCCGCTGACCGCGAGCCTGCTCGCGGACATTACCCGCGACGCCGGCCTGCCCGACGGCGTGTTCAACGTGGTGCAGGGTCTCGGCGCCGAGGCCGGCGCGCCGCTCGCGGCGCACCCCGGCCTGGCCCGCGTCAGTTTCACCGGCTCGGTCGCGACCGGCCGCCTGGTCGCCGCCGCGGCCGGGGCCCGGCTGACCCCGGTCTCGCTGGAACTGGGCGGCAAGTCCCCGCTGCTGGTGTTCGCGGACGCCGACCTGGACCTGGCCGTGCGCCACGCCGTCGGCCAGTACGACAACGCCGGCCAGGTGTGCCTGGCCGGCACCCGGCTGCTGGTCGACGAGCGGGTCGCCGCCGAGTTCACCGCGCGCTTCCTCGACCGCGCCGCGGCCCTGCGCCAGGGCGACCCCCGGGACGAGACCACCGACATCGGGCCGAACATCACCCGCGCGCATCTGGAACGTGTCGACGGCTTCGTCCGTCGCGCCGTGGCGGCCGGCGCCCGGCCCCTGCTCGGCGGCACGGTCAATCACGACCTCGGCGGGCTCTACTACCGGCCGACGCTGCTGGCCGGCGCGCGGCCCGGCGCGGAGATCCTTACCGAGGAGGTCTTCGGCCCGGTACTCACGCTGCAGACGTTCTCCGGCGAGGACGAGGCGGTCGCGCTGGCCAACAGCACCCGCTACGGGCTGGCCGCCATGGTGTTCACCGGCGACCAGGACCGGGCCGGGCGCGTGTCGGCGCGCCTGGTCGCGGGAACCGTCTGGGTCAACTGCTTCTTCGTCCGCGACCTGCGCGCCCCGTTCGGCGGCGCGGGCCTGTCCGGCATCGGCCGCGAGGGCGGCACCTGGAGCTTCGACTTCTACGCCGACGTCAAGAACACCGTCTTCGCCCCGGAGGGATGGCACAGCAATGGGTGAAGTGGTCGGAGCGGGATTGCTCGCTCACGTGCCGACGATCATGCTTCCGCGGCCGGACCGCCTGGACCTGAACCAGGGCCGGGAGATCAGCCTGGTCCCGGGGCTCGAGCGGCTGCGGGCCGAGGTCTTCGAAGTGCTCGACTACGACACCGTCGTGGTCTTCGACTCGCACTGGTTCACCACCGTGGAATTCGTGATCTCCGCCCACGAGGTCAGGGCCGGGCTGTTCACGTCCGACGAGCTGCCCCGCGGTATGTGCCGGATCCCCTACGACTGGCCCGGCGATCCCGGGCTGGCCCACGCGGCCGCCGCGCTCGGCGACAAGCACGGCACCTGGATCACCGCGATCGACGACCCGTACCTGCCGCTGCACTACGGGACCGTGAACCTGTGGTCCTACCTCGGCCGCGGGCTCGGCGCGCGCTGGGTCTCGGTCAGCAACACCGCCGAGACCGGCGACACCGAGGACTTCCTGCGGGCGGGCCGGGCGGTGGGCGAGGCGATCGCGCAGAGCGACCGGCGGGTCCTGCTGCTGGCGTCCGGCGCGCTGTCGCACACGTTCTGGCCGCTGCGGGAGCTGCGCGCGCACGAGGCCAGCGATCCGGTGCACATCCGCACCGCGCAGGCGCGCGCGGCCGACGCCGAGCGGGTCGCCTGGCTCGAGGCGGGCGATCACACCCGGGTGCTGGACACCATGCCGGAGTTCCTCCGGGTCCGGCCGGAGGCGAAGTTCGCGCACTACCTGATGATGGTGGCCGTCCTGGGCGGGCGGGCCGTGCGCGCCCCGGGCCGCCCGTTCAGCGATTATGAGAACTCGGTCGGCACCGGCCAGATGCACCTGTGGTTCGACCGGCCGGCCGCGGGCTGGACCGGGCAGGAGGACGGATGACCGAATACCGCAGGATCCTGCTCGACGGCGCGGCGGTTCAGGCTCATCGCGACGGCGACGACCTGGTCACCGGGGACGGGCGCCGGGTCGGCGCGGCGGACGCGGTGCACCTGCCGCCAGTGACGCCAACCAAGATCATCGCTGTGCACCTCAACCACCTCAGCCGGGTCAACGAGTTCGGGGCTCGGCTGCCCCCGGCGCCCACGTACTTCACCAAGCCCGTCTCCGCGCTGGTCGCACACGGCGGCGCCGTGGTCAGGCCGGCCAACTGCAAGTACCTGAACTACGAGGGCGAGGTCGCGATCGTGATCGGCCGCACCTGCCGCAACGTGCCGCCGGCCCGGGCGGGCGAGTACATCGCGGGCTACACGATCGCCAACGACTTCGGGCTGCACGACTTCCGGGACACCGACGCCGGGTCGATGCTGCGCGTGAAGGGCTCCGACACGATGGCCCCGCTGGGCCCGGGCCTGGTCACCGACTGGAACTTCCGCGGCAAGCGGCTGCGCACCTACGTCAACGGCCGCCTGGCCCAGGATGGCTCCACCGACGAGATGCGCTGGGACATGCACTACCTGGTGGCCGACATAGCGCGGACTATCACGCTCAGCCCCGGGGACGTGCTGCTGTCCGGGACGCCCGCCGGGTCCCGGCCGGTCCAGCCCGGCGACGTGGTCGAGGTGGAAGTCGACGGGCTGGGCCGGCTGACCAGCCACGTCGTGGCGGGGCCGGGGCCGGTGCCGTCCGAGCTCGGCGCGCAGCCGAGCGAGAGCGAGGAAGTCGTCTCCACCGCGCTCGGCGGCGACTGGGAGTTCCGCGGCATCCGCCCGCCGAAGCGCGCCTGAGCGGCGGCCGCGATGGCCGCGCCGCGGATGTGCCTGATCCTGAGCGAGAACTGGACCATGACCCCGGCCCGGGACCTGGCCAGCCTGGTGCGGTGGGCGCGGGAGGCCGAGGACGCCGGGTTCGACTCGGTCATGATCAGTGAGCACATCGTGCTCGGGCCGTCGGCGGGCGCGAACGGGGTTATGCCGAACCCGCGCGAGTACGCCCTGCCCGGCAACCAGGACCCGGCCACCCCGTGGCCGAGCTCGGTGGTGCTGCTGTCGGCGATCGCCGCCGTCACCGGGCGGATCCGGCTGGTGGCGGGCGCGGTCATCGCGCCGCTGCGGCACCCGCTGCTGATCGCCCGCGAGCTCGGCTCGCTGGACCTGATCAGCGGCGGGCGGCTGGTCGTGCTGCCCACGGTCTCCTGGCTGGCCGAGGAGTACGCCGCGCTCGGGGTGCCGTTCCGCGCCCGCGGCGACCTGCTCGACGAGCACCTGCGGGCCTGGGCCGTGCTGTGGCGCGACACCCCGGCGTCCTATGCCGGCGCGCACTACTCGTTCCGCGGCGTGTACTTCGAGCCGAAGGCGTTCCGGCCCGCGGGCCCGGTCCTGTGGCTCGGCGGCGCCGGGATGCACCGGCGGATGGTGGAGCGCATCGTCCGGTACGGGGACGGCTCCAACCCGCTCGGCCGGCCGTCGGCGGACGAGATGCGCCGACTGCGCGACGCGTTGCGTTCGGCCGGGCGTGATCCGGCGGGGCTGGAACTGGTCGGCGGGACCCGGGCGGAATTCCGTGACCCGTCCAGCGTGGCCGACCTGGGCCAGGCCCTGGCGACGATCCCGCCTCAGGCCGAGGCCGGGTTCACGACGTTCTGCATCAAGCCGTCGCAGTTCACCGACGACCCGCGGGACGTGGGCCGGCTGTGCCGGGAGATCATCCGCCGGGTCGACGGGATGCTGCCGTGACGCCCGGCCTGCGCCCCGGCGCGCCGGTGGCATGCTTGGGAACGTGACAAGCGTCGTCAGCCCCACCCTGGTCGGCCGGAGTGACCAGCTGACCGCGCTGGACGATGCGCTGGCCGCGGCCGGCGCGGGCCGCCGTCGGCGGTGCTCATCGGCGGTGAGGCGGGCATCGGCAAGTCCCGGCTGGTGAGCGAGTTTGCCGGGCGGGCCATCCGGGCCGGGACGCGGGTGCTGGCCGGCGGCTGCCTGGAACTCGGCGCGGACGGGCTGCCGTTCGCCCCGTTCACCTCGGTGCTGCGTGACCTCGTCCGCGACCTGGGCGTCGACGGCGTCGCCCGCCTGCTGCCCGGCGGCGCGACCAGGGAGCTGGCCCGGCTGCTGCCCGAGTTCGGCGAGCCGGGCGGCCCGGACGACGCGGGTGAGGCGCGGGCCCGGCTGTTCGAGCAGATGCTCATCCTGCTGGAGCAGCTGTCCGAGCGCGGTCAGGTGGCGCTGGTCATCGAGGACGCGCACTGGGCGGACCAGTCGACCAGGGACCTGCTGTCGTTCCTCATCCGCAACCAGCCCATCCTGGACCGCCTGCTGATCGTGGTGACCTACCGGTCCGACGAGCTGCACCGTGATCATCCCCTGCGCCCGCTGCTGGCCGAGCTTGACCGCGTCGGCTGGGTCAGCCGGATCGAGCTGGCCCGGCTGACCCGCGAGCAGACCGGTGACCTGGTGGCCCGGATCCTCGGCCGGGAGGCGCCGCAGCACATCCTGGACACCGTCTATCACCGCACCGAGGGCAACCCGCTGTTCGTCGAGGCGCTGGTCGGTGACGGCGAGCTCGGCTCCGGGCTGCCGGAATCGCTGTGCGACCTGCTGATCGCGAGCGTGCGCCGGCTCCCCGAGCACACCCAGGAGGTGGTCAGGGTCGCCAGCGCGGGCGGCGAGCACGTGGGTCACGCGCTGCTGGTGGCCGTCATCGGGCTGGACGACCGGGCCCTGGCGGACGCGCTGCGCCCGGCGGTGTCCGCCAACGTGCTGCTGACGGGCTCCGACAGCTACACGTTCCGGCACAACCTGATCCGGGAAGCGGTCCACGGCGAGCTGCTGCCGGGTGAGCGCAGCCAGCTGCACGGCCGGTTCGCCCGGGCGATCCAGGCCGACCCGTCCCTGGTGCCGCCGGGACGGGCCGCGGCCGAGCAGGCCTACCACTGGCATGCGGCACGCGAGAACGCCTGGGCGCTGGCCAGCGCGTGGCAGGCGGCGGCCGAGTCGTGCCGGGCGCTCGCCTACGCCGAGCAGCTCGCGATGCTCTCCCGGGTCCTCGAGCTCTGGGACAAGGTGCCGGGGGCGGCGGAGCGGATCGGCACCGATCACGTCACGGTCCTGGAGGCGGCCGCCGCCGCGGCCGAGCTGGCCGGGGAGTTCGATCGCGCGATCAGCCTCATCCAGGCCGCGCTGCCGGAGATGGACAGCGCGGCGGAACCGGTTCGCGCCGGGCTCTTGATCGCGTCCCGTGGCCATCTGAAGTCCCTGGTCGGCCGGACCGACTCCGCCGACGACCTGCGCGAGGCGGTCCGGCTGGTCCCGGCCGACCCGCCGAGCCCGGCGCGGGCCCGGGTGCTGACGGAACTGGCCGACGAGTTCAACCGCAGGCACGGCCGTTTTGACGCCGCCGAGTTCCAGGCCTACGCCGAGCAGGCCGTGGCCGTGGCCCGGCAAGCCGGTGACCTGGCCGCGGAAGCCAGGGCCCTGGTCACCCTGGCCTGCAACGAACCGCCCGGCGGGAACATGGAGCGGATCCTGGGCCTGCTCGCCGAGGCCCGCGCGGCCGCGACCCGCGCCAACGCCCACCAGGCGCTGCTGCGAGTCTCCATCACCGAGTCGGACCTGCTGGAGGAAATGGGCCAGCACGAGCGGGCCGCCGGGGTCGCCCGCGCGGGCATCTCGGCCGCCCGGGAGTACGGGCTGGCCCGGACCTCTGGCGTGATCCTGGCCATCAACCTGGCCGAGCCGCTGGTGTCGCTGGGCCGCTGGGACGAGGCCAGCGACGTCATCGAGCGCACGCTGCAACTCGTCCCCGCGCCGCTGCGGAGAACCTCGCTGTGGCGCCTGTCCGCCGACGTGGCCATGGCCCGCGGCGACCTGGCCGTCGCGGCCGACCTGACCGCCTCGATGCGGAGCGTGCTGGACGCCGCCAGGTTCAAGGACGAACGGCAGCCGCCGCTGGCCCGGCTGGAAGCGGCGCTGCGGCTGGCCCAGGGCAGGCCAGCCGACGCCCTGGCCCCGGTCGCCGAAGCGCTCGACCGGTGGAGCGTGCTCACCAGCCCCCGCTACGCGTGGCCGCTGCTGGCCGCCGGCGCCCGGGCCGCCGGGGCCGCGGCCGCGCTCCGCGACGAGGCCGTCGTCGCGCGCGCCGCCGGGCTGCGGGACCGCCTGCGCGCCGACGCGGCCACGCTGGAGGTGAACGGGCCGGCGCAGCAGGCTCACCAGCTGACGTTCACGGCCGAGATGCTCCGGGCCGACCAGGCCCTGGCCGACGCCGGGGTCTCCCCTCAGGCGACCGCGCCCCGGCCCGGCCGCCTGCGCGACGCCTGGGACGCAGCGGCCCAGGCCTGGGAAATGCTCGCCGAGCCGTACCCGCAGGGGGCCGCGCTGCTGCGGTCGGCCGAGGCGGCGCTGGCCGACGGTGACCACGATGGCGGCGCGGAGCGACTGCGCCGGGCCGCCGCGCTGGCGGACCGGCTAGGCGCCGCGCCGCTGAGCGAGGACATCGCGCTGCTCGCGCGGCGGGCCAGGATCGGGCTCGGCGCCGACGGCGGGCAGCAGGGCCAGGACATGCGGACCGAGCGGGAGCGGCTCGGGCTGACCGCGCGCGAGTTCGAGGTGCTGCGGCTGGTCGCGGCCGGGCGGAGCAACCCCGAGATCGCCGGCGAGCTGTTCATCTCGGCCAAGACGGCCAGCGTGCACGTGTCCAACATCCTGGGCAAGCTCGGCGTGGCCAGCCGCGGCGGGGCGGCCGCCACGGCGCACCGGCTCCGCCTGTTCGATCCGGTCCCCGAGCCTGCCCGGTCACCCGCGGCCGACCGCCGCTGAGCGGTCAGTCCCACCAGAACGTCCAGGTCGGCGCCCCGATCAGGCTCGCACTGATCGCGGCGATGCTGCCGTCAGGCTGAGCGTGATGGCGCTCGTCACAGAACGCGTACTGCTCGGCGGCGATCCGCTGAGCAACTCCCCGTCCTCCGGCAGTGTCACCGCGGTCATCGCCACCACTCCCTTGGCCGCTCTCATCCCGCCGCCAGGCCAGCGCAGGACCTCAGCGAGCCGATCTCCGGTGCACTATCGCGCACGCTGCCGACAATCTCGTCGCACGTCTTCTAGCATGCTATGAATTGTCAGAGCGTGGTAGTATAGTCGAACACGTAATCGAATCCGTCATCCGAGGACAGGAGGACCTCCGCCCGTGTGCGCACCCGGCCCGCCGCCCCAACCGCCCGCGACCGCCGCCCAGGCGATCGCGATGGCCCGCGCCGGGCTGCGCTACCTCAACGAGGTCGACGCGACCGGGCTGACCAGCGTCGAGCAGGCCGAGTGCCTGCGCGGGCTGGGGCAGGCCGAGGCGATGCACACCGCGGCCCGGTCGCGGGTGCTGGCCGCGTTCAGCGCCCAGGAAGGGTATGCCGACGACGGGCACGGGACCACCAGGACCTGGCTGAAGTGGCAGACCCGGATCACCAGCGCCGCGGCGGGCGCGGCGGTGGGGTGGGCGCGGCGGCTGGGGGCGCATCCGGCGGTGGCCGGGGCGCTGGCCGCCGGGACGCTGTCCCCGTCGTGGGCGCGGCAGATCTGCGACTGGACCGATCTGCTGCCCGAGGAGCACCGCGGGGACGCGGACCAGATCCTGCTCGGCGCGGCCGCGGCCGGGGCCGCGCTGGCCGACCTGGGCGGGCTGGCGGAGGAGATGCGGCGCCGGCTGGCCAAGCCCGACCACGACGACGGTGACGGGTTCGCGGACCGGTGGGTGCGGCTGGAGACCACCTTCGGCGGCGCCGGGAGCCTGGCCGGGGACCTGGCCCCCGGCTGCGCGGCGGCGCTGGGCGCGGTGCTGGAGGCGCTGGGCAAGCGGGCCGGGCCGGAGGATCTGCGCAGCAAGGGCCAGCGTCAGCACGACGCCCTCGAAGAGGCGTGCCGGCGGCTGATCGCCGCCGGGGGGCTGCCCGAGCGGGCCGGGCAGCCCACCCAGATCCTGCTGCACATGACCCTGGACCAGCTCCGCGGCCAGCCCGGCGCCGCCGCCGCCGAGACGGCCTGGCCCGGCGCTGCGGCGCCGCCGGGCGCGGACTGCGACGCCGCGATCGTCCCGGTCGTCACCGGCCGGGTGGACCCCGGCGTGCTGGACCGCCTCGCCGCCGCCTTGCTCAAGCCGCCGGGCAGGCGCCGCCGGGCAGGCCGCCGCCGGGCAGGCCACGGCCGGGTCCCCCGGCACCGGCAGCACCGCGCCCGGCGGGGGCGCCGGGCTGGGCCCCGGGCAGCCGGATAGCCCCGCGCAGCCGGGCCAGGCCGGGCCGGGCGGCGGGGACCTGGTCCGCGCCCGGCGCCGCGCCCGGGCCGAGGATGACCGGCGGGCCCGGGCCGAGCGGGCCGCCCGGCAACTGATCATCACCGCCGCCGCCGACCTGCTCTCGGGACCCCGCGGCCTCGCCGCCTACCTGCGCACCCGGCTCACCCCCGACACCGTCGCCTCGGTCAGCCTGCCGCTGGACATCGGGGCGGTGACCGAGACCATCCCGGTCCACCTGCGCCGCGCGGTCGCCGTCCGCGACCGGCACTGCCGCTTCCCGGGCTGCGATCAGCCGGTGGCGGCCTGCCAGCCGCACCACCTCATCCCCCGCGCCCAGGGCGGGCCGACCTGCCTGACTAACCTCTTGCTCTTGTGTTCCTTCCACCATTTGATCGCCGTGCACCGGTGGGGCTGGGGCATCACCTTGCACCCCGACGGCACCGTCACCGCCACCAGCCCCACCGGCGACCGCACCCTGCACAGCCACGGACCGCCCACCCCCGCCGCCGCCTGACCGGCGGGAGACTTCACTTGGTTCTCCAGCGTCCAGATGATCACCTCGACGCGCTGGCGCAGCCAGTTCGGGAACGGCCGCGGCTTTTCGTGCGTGGCGTCCGTCAGCCGATCTTGGACACTTTTCGCCTGCTGGTCACGCATCAACGGCGTGTCGTGCCGGCGGCCGGGCGGATCCGAATTGAGTTGACACCCCAGCAGGTGGAGGCGGCAAAGTCAACGAGTATGACCGACCTCACATCCCCGGTTCCTGACCCGGTACCCGGCGCGAAGGCCCCCGGGATCAGCCGCGCCATCTACGGCATGCCGATGTTCGCGACGCTTGTGGCCCGTGACATCCGCGCGACCATGTCCTGGTATACCGCCGGCCTGGGTTTCATCGACCTGTTCACTATGCCCGGGCCGAACGGCGACCCGGCGCTGGTCCACCTGAGGCGGTGGCAGTTTCAGGATTTGCTCGTACGGCCAGGCCGCGAGCCGGTGGCGCCGGGCAGCGGATGCACGCTGAGCTTCGCTGCTGTCTACGACGAACTCGGCGCGCTCGCCGAGCGCGCCCGGGCCCATGGCGGCGGGCGGGTCGACGGCCCGGCCGATACACCATGGACACCCGGGACCTCACCACGGCCGATCCCGACGGCAACGTCGTCATCTTCACCGCCGCCCGGCCACCTCAACTCGCGGATGCTGCCTTCTCCGAACAGATCCGCCAGCGGAGCAGGCCGTAGGGCCTTCATCCGAGCAGCCGCTCCGCTGGCCAGAACGCCCCGGTCCGCAAGCAGAGGCACCGAGACGAATACCCGGTCAACGATCTAATTGAAATCCGCGACCGGCCCTTATATCATTGTGATATCAGTTTTTGGGTATCGGAGGCCGCCATGAGCGAGCCAGCCAGCATGGACTCCATCTCTGTGACCGGGGCGGCACCGGCCACCCGAGCGCAGGCCGGACGGTCCGCCGACCGCGTTCCGCTGGCCGCCTGGCTGATCGCAGCCGCGCTGGTTGTGCTCGAACTCGGGCTCAGCGGCCGGTACGGGTTCATGCAGGACGAGCTGTACTTCATCGAGGCCGGGCGGCACCTGGCCTTCGGCTATGTGGATGAGCCGCCGCTGGCTCCGCTGCTGACCAGGATCGTGACCGACGTGCTCGGGGTGAGCCCGACGGCGGTCCGGATCATCCCGGCCCTGGCGGGCGGCGCGGTCGTGGTCATCGCGGCCAGGTGCGCTGCGCTGTTCGGCGCGGGCCGTCCCGGGCGGGTTCTGGCCGCGCTGGTCACTGCCTGCGCCCCGGTGATCTTCACGGCCGTGCATGTCGACAACACCACCCCGTTGGACCTGCTGACCTGGTCTGCCGTCGTGCTCTGCGTGGCTACCGCGTTGCTGCGTGACCGCCCCCGCTGGTGGCTCGGCGCCGGCGTGCTGGCCGGGCTCGGTCTGGAGAACGACAACCTGATGGCTCTGCTGCTGGCCGGACTCGCCGTCGGCCTGCTGGTCACGCCGCACCGTCCGGTCCTGCGCACCCGGTGGCCGTGGCTCGGCGCGGTCATCGCTGCCGTCATCTGGGCGCCCAACCTCGCCTGGGAGGCGGCCAACGGCTGGCCGCAGCTGGCCATGGCGTCGGCGCTGCACCAGGAGAACATCTCGGCCGGCGACTACTTCGCCGGCCTGCCGCTCCAGCTCGCGGACGTCGGGCTCCTGGTGACGCCGCTGGTCGTCGCCGGCTTCGTCCGGCTTTGGCGGACGCCGAACCTGCGCTTCATCGCCGTCGCGGCGACCCTCATCCTCGTGTACGTGGTGGCCTGGATCCCCGGGAAGGCGTACTACACCGACGGTCTCGCCCCCGCCGTCCTCGCGGCGGGCTCGGCCGCGGCCGAGCAGTGGGTCAGGCGCGGCCGCCGCCCGCGCCTGCGTACCGCCCTGTTGATCGCCGCGCCCCTGGTGGGCCTGCTCATCCTGCCGGACACGCTGCCCGTCGTGCCGGTCACCGACGTGCACACCCTGCCCGCCAGCGCTCAGCAGGCATCCGACCTCGGCGACACTATTGGCTGGCCGCAGTTCGTCCGCGCCGTGGCGGCCCAGGACGCGGCCCTGTCACGGGCCGGTCACCGGCCCACGGCCATCTTCACTGGCTACTACGGGGAGGCGGCCGCGCTGGGCGTCCTCGGCCGCGGCGACCACCTGCCGCCCGTGCTTTCCGGCCACAACGCGTACTGGATGTGGGGTCCCGGCACCGCGGCCGACCGCGCCGTGCTGGTCGTCGACGCGCTCGCCATGCTGGGCCCGCATTTTGAAAGCTGCCGGCTGCTGACCACGTATCACGCGCCCTACCACGTCCAGAACGACTGGACTGGCCTGCAGATCGCGGTATGCACCGGGCCGGCCGCGACCTGGCCGAGGCTCTGGCCGCGCCTGAAGCACTACGGCTGAGCCGCGGGCAGCCCCGACCCCAGGCAGCGTCCGCACTGCCTGGCCTGTCAGAGGCAGTTGAGACAATGGGCTGGTGGTGACGAGCGAGACAGCCAGTCGTACGACCGAGCCGGGCCGGTCCGACAAGTCCCGGCGGGCGGAACTCGGCGCATTCCTCAAGGCGCGCCGCGCCCGTCTCCGGCCCGAGGACGTCGGGCTGCCGCCGGGCCCGCGGCGGCGGACGCCGGGGCTGCGGCGCGAGGAGGTGGCCCTGCTGGCTGGCGTCGGGGTCAGCTGGTACACGTGGCTCGAGCAGGGCCGGCCGATCAACGCGAGCTGGCAGGTGCTGGACGCGGTCGCCCAGACCTTGCAGCTCGACGGCGCCGGGCGGTGGCATCTCTACCGGCTGGCCGAGGCCATGCCGCTGCGGTCGTGGGCCAAGACGGCCGTGGTTCCCGACGCCGTGCACGATGTGCTGCGCACGCTGGACCCGTTCCCGGCCGTGCTGATCAACAGCGGGTTCGACATCATCGCGACCAACGACGCGCACGAGGAGATGTTCTGGGACTGGCACACCCTGCCCTGCCTGCACAAGAACCTGCTGTGGTGCGCGGTGACCGAGCCGCGGGCCCGCGAGATCTTCCTCAACTACGACGAGGAGATCCCGTACATGGTCGCGCGGCTGCGCGCGGCCTACGCCCAGCACATCGGCGAACCGGAGTGGGAGGAGGACATCCGCCGCCTGGCCGGGCTGAGCCTCGAGTTCGCCGAGCTGTGGGCCCGTCACGAGGTGGCCGGGCCCGCCCCGCGCACGCTGCGGTTCCAGCACCAGGACGCGGGCCTGATGACGCTTATCCGCACCGAGCTGGACGTGTCGGGCGCCGGGGACCTGCGCATCGCGGTCTACAGCCCGCTAGACGATGACACTAAGGCCCGGCTGCCCCGTACCCGCCGGCCGAACCGCGCCTGAGCGGGCGCGCGGCCTCACCTGGCGGTTATGACGGAGGCGCGGCGGCGAATATGGCGTCCGGGTACGTTGCCGGTCTAGTAGCGGCCACCTTCTGCCCGGAGTCCGCCGGCCCGGGGTCCGACCTCAGGCCGCGGCGTACTCCAGCAGCCGGTCCCAGCCGGCCGGGGTCAGCGCGTAACCCGCCACACCCCGCCGGCCAGCCAGCGCCACAACGCCGGCCTGATCAGCATTCCCGCCGCCGCGGCGAGCACCGGCACGGCGGCGAGCGGGTCGCGCCCGGCCGGGGTGAGCTCCTCGGCGCTGCCCCGGTACGACCCGGTGCGCGCGAGCGCAGTCAGGATCTCGGTCGCCACCCCGCGGCGTCCGCGGCCGTCAGCGCCCGCGCCGAGCACGGCCAGCAGCAACTGGTGGGTCGCCACCCCGGGCCGGCCAGGCGGCTGGGCGGCCGGCTGGCTCCCGCGGGCCACATCCAGCAGCGCGCCGGTCAGGTCCACGCCGGCGCGCCAGGCGTTGCCCGGCTCCACCAGGCGCGGGTTGACATCGATGAGCACCGGCCCCGCGCCGGTCAGGATGGCGTCGGCCGAGAGAGCACCATGCCAGCGCAGCGCCCGGCCAAGCTTCTCGACCGGCGCGATCGCCTCGGCGGGCTGGTTGAGGCTGCGCTTGTGGCTGGCGCCGCCGCTGACTCCCTCCCGGACGCGCAGGTTGGCGTGCGCAGCCACCATCTCCCCGCCCGCGAACACGGTCTGGATCATCGCCAGCGGGCCCGCGGCCGGCTCCTGGGCCACGACGCCGACGCCGGAGAAGACCCCGGCCGTCTCGAGTTCGGCAGCCGCCGACCGCAGCGCCGCGGCGGACCCGACCCGCCGCACCCCGGTGGTCGCGGTGCCGATGGGGACCTTGATGAAGACCGGGAACGACCGCCACGCCCGGAGGTCATCCGCGGAGCCGAGGAAGACCGTCGGCGGCTGCGGGATGCCGAGCGCGCCGAGCGTGCCCCACGCGGACACCTTGTCCTGCACCGCCCGGACCGCCTCGAAGGGCGGGACCGCGGTCCTGACACCCTCCGCCTCCAGCCGCGGCGACGCCAGGGCGAGCACCGCCACTTGTTCCTGGGTCGGGAACAGCACGTCGAACCCGCCCGCACGGTAGACGGCCAGCGCGGCGTCCAGCCAGCCGAGCGGGTCGCCTCCGTAGCCGGGCACCTGGTTCACCCGGCGGACGTGCCGGGTGAACCGGCACAGGCACAGCCACTCCGGCGCCAGGACCTCCACGTGGTGGCCGGCTGCCGAGAGCCGCCCGGCCACCTGCCGCGCGGTCAGCCCGGAGCCGTCCGACAGCAGGATCTTCACGCCGGGACGACGGCCAGCCGCACCGGGCCCCGGCCCGACGCGCGGCGCTTGATCAGGCCCGCCCGCTCGAGGTACTCGACGTGCGCGGCGGTCTCGGCCAGCGCGGCCCGGCGCATGAACCCGGTGATCTCTTCCCAGGCCCGCGACCAGGTCAGCCTCTCGGCGACCTCCCAGACCGTGGGCTGCCCCGCCGCCGCGACCACGTCCAGCACCTCGCGCGCGCGGTCGTCGTGGTGCCGGACCAGCACCTCGGCCCGCTCGGCGATCCCGCGGAACCGGTACTCGTGGGCCGGCAGCGCCTCGGCGCCCGCGAAGCGGCGCATCGCGGCCAGCGACTGGAGGTAGCTGGTCAGCGGTGAGTCCTTGGTGCCCGGCGTGAGGCCGATGTTGGGCGAGATCCGCGGCAGTAGGTGATCCCCGGTGAGCAGCAGGTCATGGTCGGCATCGTGCAGGCAGATGTGCCCGGGCGTGTGTCCCGGGGTCCACACGACCCGGATCCGGCGGCCAGGAAGGTCCAGGTCTTCCCCGTCGTTCAGCAGCACGTCGGGCTCGGCCAGGCGGTACAGGCCGAGCGCCTCGGCCAGGTCCGCGCTGAACTCCTCCATCATCTCGGCGGGCGCCCCGCACCGGGCCAGCCAGGCACGGCCGCCGTCGGGCCCTACGGCCTTGCCGATGCGGGCCGGCAGGTTCTGCACCTCTTCGGCGTGCATGGCGATCCACGCGCCCGACGCCTCGCCGAGCCGCCGGCTGAGACCGTGATGATCAATGTGCGCGTGGGTGATGACGATGCCGGTGATCCGGTCCGCGGACAGGCTGGCCGCCGCGAGGCCGCGCTGAAGGTCGGCCCAGCCCGCATCGGACTCCCAGCCCGGATCCACGACGATCGCACCCGCGTCACCGAGCAGCAGGTAGCACAGCGTGTAGCGCAGGGGGTTCTCCGGCATCCTGACCGGCACGCTCCAGACGCCGGCGGCGACCTGCTCGACGGGCGGAAACTGGCGCGCGTGCCAGGCCCGCCGCTGGGCCAGCCCGGTCACGGTCACCGGTCCCCCGCCCGGAGCGGCGCTGGCCCGACTCGCGGTCATGCGCAGTTCCTCCGGTTTCCGTGGTCGCAGCACTCCAGCCTAATACGGACGGAGTACGTCTACAAATTGCGGGAGGTGGCCGCGGGTCCGTGGCGCGGAGGCGACGGCCGGGCGCGGGGGCGACGGCCGGGCGCGGGGGCGACGGCCGGGCGCGGGGGCGGCGGCCGGGCGCGGCGATCAGCGGAACTGGGTACCCCGGGCGGGCGCGGTCACGGTGATCCGGACCGCGGCCTGGCCGAGCACGGGGTGCCGGGCGGTGACCCGGACCAGGCCGGCGCGGCCGGGCTGGGACCGGACGAAGGCGCCGCCGACGCCGCCGTACGCGCCGAGGTCGAACGGGTTGTCGCCGACGAGCGTGGCCGGGCCGGACAGGGACAGGCTGACCTCCCCCGAGGCGCGGCGGCGCTGGTTGCCGTGGGCGTCGGTGACGCGGAAGGTCAGCCGGGTGGTGTCCGTGCCGTCGGCCTGGATCGAGCGGTCGTCGGCGGCCAGCGCGAGGCGGTCGGTGGCCGGGTCGGCCGACATCACCACGGACGTGACCAGCCGGCCGCCGAGGTACCCGTCGATGCGAAGTTCCGGCAGGCCGGAGCCGTCCGTCGTCAGGTCGGCGAAGACCGGTGGGTAGGCCAGGCGGCCCAGGTTCTGGCGGTCCGGGGCGCCGGCCGCGCGGTGCCGGCCGCCGACGTAGATCTCCAGCCGGTCGCAGTTGGTCGCGATCATGGCGTGCGGGCCCGGGCCGCCGGGCGGCGCGCCCGGGCCGAAGTCCCAGAAGAAGGCGGGCAGGATGACCGGGCGCACACGCGGGTCCAGCTGTGAGCGGTAGAATGCGGCGCCGGGCTTGGCCGCCCGGAACGTGTCCAGGACGCCGGGCGTCTTCAGCGCGCGCCAGACCCGCGTGCCGCCGTTGAGCGACTGGTAGTCGAAGCCGGCCCAGGCGAGCAGGCCGGCGTACCCGGGGTCGGACCGGGCGATGTCGTGCACCTCGGCGTGCAGCAGCCCCTGCTCGGCCAGCACCGCGGCGGTGTCGGCCCAGCGGTAGGACGGCGCCCCGTCGATGGCGCCGACGGCCTCGCTGACCAGGTAGGGAACGCCCGGCAGCGGCGGCAGGAGTTCGGCGTGCCCGTCGCGAGCGTGGTAGTCGTCGTAGCCGAACACGTCCTCGGCCCAGCCGGCGCGGGAGTAGACGTCCACGGCGCCGGTCGTCTGCCTGCTACCGTCCAGCCGGTAGGCGAGCTGCCGGGCCCGGTCGTACAGGCCGGGATAGTTGGCGGTCTCGTCCAGCCGGGTGCCCCAGACGATGACCGAGGGGCGGTTGCGGTCCCTGATCACCATGTCGGTCACGTTCTGGATCACGATGTCCTGCCAGGCGGCGTCGCCCACGTACTGCCAGCCGGGCGGCTCCTGCCAGACCATGAGGCCCAGCTCGTCGCAGGCGTCGAGAAAGTGCGGCGACGGCGGGTAGTGCGAGCAGCGCACCGTGTTGCAGTTCAGCTCGTTCCTGAGGATCTCCGCGTCGCGGCGCTGCAGCCGGGCCGGCGCCGCCATGCCGAGGTAGGGGAACAGCTGGTGCCGGTTCAGGCCGAAGATCTTCAGCCGCTCGCCGTTGAGGTAGAAGCCGTCGACCCGGAACACGGCCTCCCGGAACCCGGTCGTGACGTCGACGGTGTGCGGCGGACGCCCGGACGGGGCCACCGTCACCCGGACCGTGTACAGCTTCGGCGTGGCGGGCGACCACAGGGTCACGTCCCCGATGCCGGTGATGGCCAGGCTGGCCCGGGTGGTCCCCGCGGCGGCCACCCGCACCGTGGTGCTGGCCGCGGCCAGCACGGCCGGCCCGTCCCGCAACTCGGCGGTGACCCGGGACCGCCCGGCGGGGCCGGCGGCGTCGATCGTGGCCTGTATCTCGACCCGGCGGCGGGCGCCGAGCACGTCGGCCGGCCGGGCGAACACGTCGGACACGAACACCTCGGGCACGACGCGGAGCGTGACGTCGCGGTAGATCCCGCCCGGCTGCAGGTAGTCCACGGCCGCGGCCCCGCCCCGGGCTCCGTCGGGCGGCACCGGCAGCCAGCGGGAGTCCGCGATGACCGCCAGCACGTTGTCGCCGCGCGTCAGGTGCCCGGTCAGCTCGGCCGACCACGGGAGGTAGCCGCCCCGGTGCTGGCTGGCGACGGTGCCGTTGATCACCACGGTCGCGTTCACCAGCACGCCGTCGAAGTCGGCGAGCACGCGGGTCCCGGGCTCACGGGGCAGGCCGAAGTGCTTGCGGTAGATCCAGACCCCCTGCCAGCGGGCCGGATCCCAGTCGCCCCAGGACAGCGGCGTGACCGTGTGCGGCAGCGTGACCTCGGCGAAGCCGCTGTCGTCGTAGCGGGGATCGGCGGCGCCGTCGGCGTAGCGGCCGCCGAACAGCCAGCGCTGGTTGAAGGCGTAGGTGCGGACCGGCGTCGTGGCACTAGCCCGGGAGGCGCTGCAGCCCGCGGCGGCCAGCGAGGCGATCGCGCCGCCGAGCAGGACCGCGCGCCGCGACGGCCGGGCCGGCGGAGGGGTTCCGGCGGTCACCTCACCGAATGTAGACGGGGCGGGTGAGAGAATCGGTCGCATCGTCGAGGAGGGAGCGCCGTGGCCGAGACAACGCCGTTCACGATCGGGTCCGAGGCCAGCTGCACCGACGGGGACTGCGGCGAGGTGACCCGGGTGATCGTCGACCCGGTCGCCCGCGCGGTCACCCACCTGGTCGTCGAGCCCAAGCACCATCTGGGGCTGTCGCGGCTGGTACCGCTCGACCTGGTCGACGCCTCGGGCGGCGAGATCAAGATCCGCTGCACCCTGGCGGATTTCGAGCGGCTCGCCCCGGCCGAGGAGACGCAGTTCGTGCCGGGAGCCAGCGACGACGCCGCCTACACCGCGGGTGCGGTGCTGGCCTGGCCCTACTACGGCCTCGGGCCGGGCCTGGCGGGCGTGGGCCCGGAGATGGTCTCGCCGGGCGTGGTCTACGACACCGTCCCGCTGGGCGAGGTCGATGTGCGCCGCGGCGACCCCGTCCAGGCCAGCGACGGCAGCATCGGGCGGGTCCAGGGCCTGGTCATCGACCCCGGCAGCCACCACGTGACCCACGTGCTGCTGCAGGAGGGCCACCTGTGGGGCCGCAAGGAGGTGGCGATCCCGGTCCGCGCCGTGACCCGGGTGGACGACGGCATCGAGGTCAGCCTGACCAAGCAGCAGGTGCAGGACCTGCCGCCGGTGGACATCGATCACCCGGACGGGTAACCGTCAGCCGGACACCTCGAGCAGGCCGGCGTCGAAGCAGGTCCGGTCGCCGGTGTGACAGGCGCCGCCCACCTGGTCCACCCGGACCAGCACCGCGTCCGCGTCGCAGTCGAGCGCCACCGACTTCACGTGCTGGACGTGGCCGGACGTGCCGCCCTTGACCCAGTACTCCTGCCGGCTGCGCGACCAGTACGTGCACCGGCCGGTGGTCAGCGTGCGGTGCAGCGCCTCATCGTCCATCCAGCCCAGCATCAGCACCTCGCCGGTGTCGTACTGCTGCGTGATGGCCGCGATCAGGCCGTCCGGGTTGCGCTTCAGCCGCGCCGCGATGGCCGGGTCGAGCCCGGACTGGCCGATCCCGACCCGGGACGCTCGGTCGCTCGTGCTCACGGCCCTTAGCCTCGCATGCCCGGCGCTCCCGGGGGGCAGCGGACCGGGTGGCCCGCCGCCCGCAGCGCCTCCTTCACCGCGCCGATCCTGATCTCGCCGAAGTGGAACACGCTGGCCGCCAGCACCGCGTCCGCGCCCGCGGCCACCGCGGGGGCGAAGTCGCCGGCCCGGCCCGCGCCGCCGCTCGCGATCACCGGCACATCCACGGCGGCCCGCACCGCGCCGATCATCTCCAGGTCGAACCCGCTCTGGGTGCCGTCGGCATCCATCGAGTTCAGCAGGACCTCGCCCGCGCCGAGCGCCGTGGCCCGGCGGGCCCAGCCGACCGCGTCCAGGCCGGTGCCGCGCCGCCCGCCGTGCGTGGTCACCTCGAAGCCGCCGGCCGGCGTGCGCCGCGCGTCCACCGACACCACCACGCACTGCGCGCCGAACCGCCCGGCCACCTCGGTGAGCAGCTCCGGCCGGCCCACGGCCGCGGTGTTCAGCGACACCTTGTCCGCGCCGGCCCGCAGCAGCCGGTCGACGTCGTCCACGCTGCGCACGCCCCCGCCGACGGTCAGCGGGATGAACACCTGGTCGGCGGTGCGCGCCACCACGTCCAGCATCGTGTCCCGGCGCTCGGCCGACGCGGTGATGTCCAGGAACACCAGCTCGTCGGCGCCCTCGGCGTCGTAGGCGGCGGCCAGCTCCACCGGGTCGCCGGCATCGCGCAGATCCCGGAAGTTGACGCCCTTGACGACCCGGCCGTCATCCACGTCCAGGCACGGGATCACCCGGACGGCGACCGGCATTACCGGGCCCCGCCGGGGGGAGACGTTGCGTGCAGGGCCTGGCGAAGGGTGAACGCTCCGGCGTACAGGGCCTTGCCGACGATCGCGCCCTCGACCCCGGATGGCGCCAGGGCGGCGATCGCCCGCAGGTCATCGAGGCTGGACACGCCGCCGCTGGCGATCACCGGGCGGCCGGTTCCGGCGCAGACCCGGCGCAGCAGGTCCAGGTTCGGGCCGTTCAGCATGCCGTCCCGGGTGATGTCGGTGACCACGTAGCGGCGGCAGCCGTCAGCCTCCAGCCGGCCGAGCACCTCGTCCAGCTCGCCGCCCTCGGTGGTCCAGCCGCGGGCGGCCAGCCGGGTGCCGCGCACGTCCAGCCCGACCGCGATCCGCTCCCCGTGCTCGGCGATCGCGCCGCGCACCCAGTCCGGGTCCTCCAGCGCCGCGGTGCCGATGACCACCCGCGCGCACCCGGTGGCCAGTGCCGCGGCCAGCGAGGCGTCGTCGCGGATCCCGCCGGAGACCTCGAACGCCACGTCCACCTGCGCGACGATCGATGCGAGCAGGCTGGCGTTGCTCCCCCGCCGGAACGCGGCGTCCAGGTCGACCAGGTGGGTCCAGCGCGCTCCGGCCTCCTGCCAGGCCCGGGCGGCGGCCAGCGGGTCGCCGTAACCGGTCTCGGTCCCGGCGGCGCCCTGGACCAGCCGGACCGCCTGGCCGCCGGCCACGTCGACGGCGGGCAGCAAAGTGAGCGGCGCGGGCGGGGCGGACCGTGCGGGCGGGTCAGACCGCGCGGGCGGGGCGGACCGCGCGGGCGGGGCGGCGCCCGTAAATGGTCCGGGCGGGCGGGGAGCAGCCGTCACCGGACCGACTCTAGCCAGTTCGACAGCAGCGCGGCCCCGGCGTCCCCGGACTTCTCCGGGTGGAACTGGGTGGCGCACAGCGGGCCGTTCTCCACCGCAGCGATGAACCGCTCGCCGTGCGTGGCCCAGGTGATCAGCGGCGCGTGCATCCGGCCGCCGCCGGGCAGCGGCAGCGAGGTGGCCGCGTAGGAGTGCACGAAGTAGAACCGCGCGCCGGGGTCGATGCCGGCGAGCAGCCGCGACCCGGCCGGCGCGGTGACGGTGTTCCAGCCCATGTGCGGCAGCACCGGGGCGTCCAGCCGCCGCACCACGCCGGGCCACTCGCCGCAGCCCTCGGTCCGCTCGCCGTGTTCGACCCCCTCGGCGAACAGCACCTGCATGCCGACGCAGATGCCGAGGACAGGCCGGGATCCGGCCAGCCGCTTGCCGATCACCACCTCGCCACGCACCGCCCGCAGGCCGGCCATGCAGGCCGCGAACGCGCCCACGCCCGGCACCACCAGCCCGTCGGCGTTCAGGGCCTGCTGCGGGTCGGCGGTCACCTCAACCTCGGCCCCGGCCCGCTGCAGGGCGCGCTGCGCCGAGCGGATGTTGCCGAACCCGTAGTCGAGCACCACGACGCGCTGCCCCATCAGCCCAGCGTAACCGCGCCGCCGCCGCTGGCGGTCCCGCGTTCCTGGTCAGGCCACGAGACCCGCCACCAAGGGCCGATCGTGCTTGGGCAATTCCCGCAGGCCATGGCGGACCGTGAGTGCCGCATCGATCAGCGCACAGGCACGCGCCGTCTCGGCCGCGACATGATCGACCTCGCCGAGCTTTGCAGCGGCCAGCCACGCGGATACCTCCGCCCACGAGTACAGGCTGGCACGCGGACGGCTGACCTTTGGCTCGGGAAAGCCGCCGGGGCCGCGGACGCCTGTCACCCAGTAGCGCACCGAGGCAGCCGTCACCCGGGCGCGCTGGGCGATCTCGTCGATCACGACCCGGTCCCCGGTGACCCCGGTCACCGTGATGCCGACCGCCTCCAGATCATCGATCGCGGAGACAATCGCCTGCACGGCGTCGTCGGCCTCGCGGGAGAACATCACCAGCCCGCCCCGCTCACCCGCCTGGATGGTGGCATCGATGCCCCCGGCACCGGACAGCGCCTCACCCAGCGTCTCGACGTGATCATCGGTGACCGGCCCATCCACCTGGATGTCAAACCAGTACACGTCCACGATCTCTCCTAGCATGCTCTCTTTAGCTCGTGTGCTCACATCGTGCCAGCGCTCGGCCGATCTTGGCGGCTTCGTGTTCCGGCACCCGGGGTGTCCCATAGATCGTCAAAGGCGGGCAGCCACTAGATCGTCAAAGGCGGGCAGCCACGTGCGCCACCCGGGCAGTAGGCCTTGGCATAGGCGTGGGCTTGGCCGCTCGCGATCTGGACACGCCATCCAGCCATCTCTAACTCCCGGATCGCCGCGATGATCTCCTTGGCTGGCATGTTGCGAATACTATAACTCTAGTTGCGTTCAACGCGACATAGGAAGCGAAGTGGGTACGCACAGCCCGGTCTGCCTCTGCTGTCAGCTAAGCGGGGCGGCTGGCGGCGGCGCGGGCGCGGATACTGCTGCCCATGAGAGCCGCCGTATTGGCCGACATCCACGCCAACCTGCCCGCGCTGGACGCGGTGCTGGCCGAGCCCGACGTGGCCGGCGCCGACGCGGTCGTGCTGCTGGGCGACATCGCGCTCGGGCCTATGCCTGCGGCGACCCTGGACCGGCTGGCCGCGCTGGGCGACCGCGCGGTGTGGGTGCACGGCAACTGCGAGCGGGAGATGGTGACCGCCTTCGACGGCGGCGAGGTGCCCGGCCCGTACGCCGGGGACGCCATCGCGAGCGCGGCCTTGATCGGCCGCGGGCACCGGGACCGGCTCGACGGGCTGCCGCTGACCGTCACCCTGGACATCGACGGGCTCGGCCCGGTGCTGTTCTGCCACGCCTCGCCGCGCCGCGACGACGAGATGCTGCTGGTGGACAGTCCCCCGGCACGCTGGGCCACCGCGCTGGACGGGGTCGAGGCGGCAGTGGTGGTCTGCGGCCACACGCACATGCCGTTCGACCGGCTGGCCGGCGGGCGCCGGGTGGTCAACCCGGGCAGCGTCGGCATGCCCTACGGTCACCCGGGAGCGGGCTGGGCGCTGCTCGGGCCCGGCGTGACGCTGCGCCGGACCGGCTACGACGCGCAGGCCGCGGCGCGGGTCATCGCGGGCGGCGGCCATCCCGGGGCCGGGCCGTGGGCCGAGGAGTACGTGCTGAACCACTACTCCGACACCGAGGCGCTCGAGGCGTTCACCGCGATGGCCCGCGATCAGGCGTAGCAGGCGCGCGGCCGGGGATGACGTCAGACGGCGGTCGTCCAGGTCAGGCCGCGAGCACCTCGTCGAGCGCCGCGCGGAAGGCGGCCATCTCCTGCGGCGTGCCGACGCTGACCCGCAGCCAGCCGGGCGGCCCGACCTCGCGGATCAGCACCCCGCGGTCCAGCAGCCCCTGCCAGACCGCGTGCCGGTCGGCGAACCGGCCGAACAGCACGAAGTTCGCGTCGGAGTCGGCCGCGGCCAGGCCGCGGCCGCGCAGCCAGCCCACCAGGTCATCGCGTTCGGCGCTCAGCACCGCCACCGTGGCCAGCAGTTCGCCGGCGTGCTCAAGCGCCACCCGGGCCACCGCCTGGGTCATCGCGGACAGGTGGTAGGGCAGCCGCACGATCTGCAGCGCCTGCACCACCCCGGGCGACCCGGCCAGGTAGCCGACGCGCGCCCCGGCCAGCGCGAACGCCTTGGACATGGTCCTGACGATCACCAGGCGCTCGTATCGCGGCAGCAGGTTCAGGGCGGTAGCGCCCGGGTCGCGGGCGAACTCGGCGTAGGCCTCGTCGACCACCACCATGCCCGGGGCGGTGTCGCACACCGCCTCGACCACACCCGGCGGCAGCGCCGTGCCGGTCGGGTTGTTCGGTGAGGTGAGGAACACCACGTCCGGCCGCACCTCGCCGACCACGGCCGCGGCCCGGTCCGGGTCGAGCCCGAACCCGTCGTCCCGGGCGGCGGGCACCCAGCGGGTCCCGGTGGCCTGGGCGATCAGCGGGTGCATCGAGTACGACGGCTCGAAGCCGAGCGCGGTGCGCCCGGGGCCGCCGAACGCCTGCAGCAGCTGCTGGATGATCTCGTTGGAGCCGTTGGCCGCCCAGACCTGCGGCCGGGTCAGCCCGTGGCCGAGATAGGCGGCCAGGTCGTCGCGCAGGCCCGCGGCGTCCCGGTCCGGGTAGCGGTTGAGCGTGCCGGCCACGGCCGCCACCGCGTCGGCGACCGCACGGGCCAGCGCCGGGGACGGGGGGTAGGGGTTCTCGTTGACGTTGAGCCGGACCGGGGCGTCCGGCATGGGGGCGCCGTACGCGCGCCGGCCAGCGAGGTCGTCGCGCAGCGG
The DNA here is from genome assembly GCA_963749145.1 of uncultured Actinomycetota bacterium. Taxonomy (GTDB): domain Bacteria; phylum Actinomycetota; class Actinomycetes; order Streptosporangiales; family Streptosporangiaceae; genus JASHPR01. The sequence continues at coordinate 805,413 of CAVVLN010000004.1, forward strand.
CAGGGCCTGGCCGGTTCTCACGCGCCCAGCCTAACGGGCCGCCCCGCGCGGCCCGCCGGGCTCGTGACCAGGCCGCCGGGCACGCGGCGGTCCCGCCAGGCGCCGGGTAGTCGCCGCCGGGCGCCCGGTAGCCCCCGCCATGCGCCCGTTGATCGCCGCCGGGCGCCCGGTAGCCCCCGCCGAGCGCCCGGTGGTCCTATCCCGCCCCGGTTTATAGGCTTAGCTGATGTCCGATTCTGCGGTGGCGGTCCGTTCCGGCCGGCGGCTGCGCGATCGGATGCCCTCGCCCGGGGTGTCCGGCCAGCTCGCCTGGCGGCCGACCTGGTCGGTGCCCGCGGCGATGCGCGCACTGCGGGCGACGATCGTGGTGCCGTCGCTGTTCGCGGTGGCCTTCGAGGTCATCGGCGACCCGCAGCTGGCCCTGTTCGCCGTGTTCGGCGGTTTCGCCACGCTGGTCCTGGCCTCCTTCGGCGGGACCCGGCGGGACAAGGCCATCGCCCACCTCGGGCTGGCCCTGGCCGGCAGCGTCCTGCTGGTCATCGGGACGGCGGTTAGCGGGACCGCCTGGCTGGCGGCGCTGGTCACGATCCCGGTCGCGTTCGTCGTGTTCTTCGCCGGGGTGGCCGGCCCCAACGCCGCCTCGGGGGTGACCGCCGCGCTGCTGGCTTACGTCCTGCCGGTGGCCTCGGCCGGCACGGCCGCGACGATTCCGTCCCGGCTCGGGGGCTGGTGGCTGGCGTCGGCGGCGGGTACGGCGGCGGTGCTGCTGCTGTCGCCGCGCTCGGCCGGGGACCGGCTGCGCGCGGCCGCGGCCTCCTCGGCGACCGCGCTGGCCGGCTACCTGATGGCCGCCGTCAACGGCCAGGCGACCCCGGCCGACCGCGAGGGGGCGAACGCGGCCAAGCACGCGCTGATGGACCTGTTCGCGGCCACGCCGTACCGGCCGACGGGGCTGACTACCGCCGACCAGGGCCTGGCCAATGTCATCGAGCTGCTCGAGTGGTGCACCTCGCTGGTCGGCGACGCCCTGGACGGGCACCTGGACCTGCGGCAGGCGGCCGCGGTCGACCGGGAGCTGCTCGCCGCGGCCGCCGGCCTGCTCGAGGACGTGGGCTGGCTGCTGAGCGGCCGGGACATCACCGCTCAGGACGTCGGGCGCGACTTCGACCGGGTCGAGCGGGCCCGCGCCGCGAGCCTCAGCCACCAGCGGGAGCCGTGCGGTGACCCGGCCACGGTGCGGGCGTGCGCCGCGTACGCGGCGCATGCCCAGGCGATCGCGGTCGCGGCCCGCGGTGCTGCCGCCGACGCGCTGATCGCCGCCCGGCGGGCGGGCCCCGAGACGGTCGCCGCCGAGCGCCGCCGCTGGTACGGGGTGCCGGAAGAGGGCGAACTGCCGCCCGCCCGCCGGCTCGCGGCCCTGATCGGCGCGACCGGCATCATCGCCCGGCACGCCAGCGTGCGCTCGGTCTGGTTCCGCAGCAGCGCGCGCGGCGCGGTGGCGCTGGCGGCCGCGGTCGCGGTCGCCGACCTCAGCGGCGTGCAGCACGGCTTCTGGGTGGTGCTCGGCACGCTGTCCGTGCTGCGCACCAGCGCGGCATCCACCGGGTCCACCGCGCTGCGGGCGCTGGCCGGCACGGCGATCGGGTTCATCGTCGGCGCGGCGCTGCTGCTGGCCATCGGCACCGGGCCCACGGCCCTGTGGGTCGCGCTGCCCATCGCCGTGCTGGTCGCCGCGTACACGCCGGGGACGGCGCCGTTCGCAGTCGGCCAGGCCGCCTTCACGGTCACCGTCCTGGTCCTGTTCAACCTGCTGGTCCCGGCGGGCTGGAAGGTGGGCCTGCTGCGGATCCAGGACGTGGCGCTGGGCTGCGTGGTGAGCCTGGTGGTCGGGGCGTTCTTCTGGCCGCGTGGCGCCGGCGCCGTGGTCGGCGACGACCTGGCCGACGCGTTCCGCTGCGGCGCAACCTACCTGACCCAGGCGGTGGACTGGTGCCTCGGCGTGCGGCGGGAGGCGCCGGAAACCGGGGTCGCTGCGGTCACGGCCGGGATCCGCCTGGACGACGCGCTGCGCGGGTACCTGGCCGAGCAGGGCACCAAGCGGCTGCCCAAGGACGACCTGTGGAGCCTGGTCATGGGCACGATGCGGGTGCGGCTCACCGCGTACTCGCTGGCCGCGCTGCCCGGCCACGGCGCGGGCCAGACGAACGGCGCCGGCCAGACGAACGGCGCAGCACGGGCCGATGGCGCGGCACGGGCCGATGGCGCGGCGCGGGCGGACGGCGCGGCGCGGGCCGACGGCCAGCGCGGCCGGCGCGGTGCCGGCCATGCGACGGCTGGCCGCGAATCTGGCCGACTTCTACGAGGAGATCGCGGTCGAGGTCGGGCCGCCCCTCCGGCACACCGACCCGCCGCCGGTCCGGCTTCCGGATGGCCCTGGCCCTGCCGCCGGCCAGGCGGACGGCGACGAGGCGGCCGAGGCGGCCTCAGCCCGGCATCCGCGCGCGCTCTGGGTCGCCGAATACCTGCGTCACCTGGCCGACCACGCCCCGCAGATCACCGAGCCTGCCGAGCACCTAGCCCGGCAGCGGCGCGTTCCGTGGTGGCGTTAGCCGGGTCCCGCCAGCGTTCTCTGATCGCCATCGCCACCAGGCCGGGCACCAGGTCGGTGGACCGGCGCAGCACCCAGGCGGTGCCCTTGGTCGTCAGCCACCCGATCTCGGCCAGGCGGGCAGGCGGCGGGCTGGACGGCTCAGGGTCCGGCCGCGGCCCGGTCGGCCCTCCCGCGGCGGCGAGCAGGTCGTGGAACCGGCAGGCGATCAGCCGGTGGCCGCGCTCGCTGGGATGCAGCCGGTCCACCGCCCACATCCTCGGGTCATGCACCAGCGCGTCCCCGGCCGCGTCGTAGTGCAGCGTGCCGAACCGGCCCGCCACCGCGTCCATGATCGCGTTCACCTCGTGCGCCCGCCGGGCCAGGGGCCGGCCCAGGACACCGGGCAGGCCGAGCATCTGGCCCGGGTCGGGCAGCCGCATGGTGAGCACCTCGGCGCCCGCGGCGCGCAGCGCGCCCACCGTGTGCGCGGCCGCCGCCGCCACGCGGGCCGGGTCGAAGCCGGCCCGCAGCGTGTCGTTGATCCCGACGATGACGCTGGCGACGTCCGGCCGCAGTTGCAGCGCCGCGGGCAGCTGGTCGCGCTCGACGTCGTGGGTCTGCGCGCCGCACGCGGCCAGGATGTGCAGCCTCGGCTCGCGCAACCCCTCGGCCAGCAGCGCGGCCCAGCCACGCCAGGCCCGGCTCGGCCCATCCCGGCCCGGTCCATCCCGCCCGCCCTCCCTCGGCACCGGGTCACCGACCCCCAGCGTGATCGAGTCGCCGAGGGCGACGAACGTCGTCATGCCGACACTCCCACCGCGGCGGCCGTCTGGAGCACCGCCTCGTAGTGGCCGATCAGCTCGTCGCCGAGCGCGGGCCAGCTCCGGCCCAACACCCGCTGCCGGGCCGCGCGGCCCTGCTCGGCGCGCAGGCCGGGATCGGCGGCCAGCCGGGCCACCGCGGCGGCCAGCGCGCCCGGGTCGCCGGGCGGCGCCAGGAACCCGGTGCGGCCCGGGCTGACCAGGTCGAGCGGGCCGCCCGCCGCGGGCGCGACCACGGGCAGCCCGCTGGCGGCGGCCTCCTGCAGCGTCTGGCCGAACGTCTCGTGCGGCCCGCTGTGCACGAACACGTCGAGGCTGGCGTAGATGCTGGCCAGCTCGTCCCCGTGACGCTGGCCCAGGAACAGCGCGCCGGGCATAGCCCGGCGCGCCGACGCCTCGGCCGGGCCGGAGCCGACGATCACCAGTCGCACCCCGGGCAGCGTCGCCACCTGGGCGAGCAGCTCGACGCGCTTCTCCGGCGCCAGCCGCCCCACGTAGCCGGCCAGCACTTCACCGCCGGGCGCGAGCTCGGCGCGCAGCCGCGCGCTGCGCTTGACCGGGGCGAACCGGGTCGTGTCCACACCCCGGGCCCACAGCCAGACCCGGTCGATACCGTGCGCGTGCAGGCTGGCGGCCGCAGCGGTGGACGGCGCCAGGGTCCGGTCGGCGGCATTGTGGATCCGGCGCAGGCGGCGCCACGCGAGATCCTGGCCGGCCGGGCCGAGCCGGTAAGCCCGGGCGTAGCCGGCCACGTCGGTCTGATAGACGGCGACCAGCGGGAGCCGCAGCCGCCCGGCGGCCACGGCACCGCCGCCGCCCAGGACGAACGGGCTGGCCAGGTGGACGATTTCGGCGCGGTGACCGGTCAGCGCGGCGCGCAGGCCGGAGCCGGCCGCGGCGACCCGGAAGCCGGGGTAGCCGGGCATGGGCAGCGAGGGCACCCGGACGACCGGGTAGGACACGGCGCGATCGGGCCGGGGCAGCGAGTCGGGCGGGCGGGGGGCGATCACGAGCGGGTCATGGCCCCGCCGGACCAGGTGCTCAGCCACGCGCAGGACGCAGTGAGCCACGCCGTTGACATCGGGGGGAAACGATTCGGTGATGATCGCGATCCTCACGATCACACGGTGCAACAGGCGATGCCCGGAAACGGCGGCGCGGCGATGACGACGCGGATAACTGTCGCTGACATCTCGGCTACGCGGGGCGACGGGCCCGCGGAGCGCTCTCGCTGACCCGGACCCGGACCGCGTTCACGTGGGCGGCCAGGTCCTCGGCCCCGCCCAGCGCGTCGATCAGCGGCGCGACCTCGGCCAGGGCCGCGGCGTCGTAGTCCACCACGTGGATGCCCCGCAGGAAGGTGAGCACCGACAGCCCGGCCGAGTGCCGGGCGGTCCCGCCGGTGGGCAGGACGTGGTTGGAGCCGGCCAGGTAGTCGCCGAGGGAGACCGGGGCGTACGGTCCGACGAATACCGCGCCCGCGTTGCGGACGCGGGCGGCGACCTCGGCCGCCTGCTCGGTCAAGATCTCCAGGTGCTCGGGGGCCCAGGCGTCCGCGACTGCCAGCGCGGCGTCGATGTCGTCGACCAGCACGCACGCGGACTGGCCGGCCAGGGCGGCCTCGATCCGGTCCCGGTGCCGGGCCGCGGCGACCTGCTGCGCCAGTTCGGCGTCGGCGCGGTCGGCGACGGCGGGATCGGTGGTGATCAGCAGGCAGGCGGCCAGCGCGTCGTGCTCGGCCTGCGCGACCAGGTCGGCCGCGACCAGGACCGGGTCCGCCGACCGGTCGGCGATGATCGCGATCTCGGTCGGGCCCGCCTCCGCGTCGGTCGAGACCCGGCCGAGCAGCAGTCGCTTGGCCGCGGCCACGTACACGTTGCCGGGCCCGGTGATGGTGTCGGCCGGCTCGCAGTCCTCGGTGCCGTAGCCGAGCATCGCGATCGCCTGCGCGCCGCCGGCCGCGTGCACCTCGGTGACGCCGAGCAGCGCGCAGGCGGCCAGCACCGCCGGGTGCGGCAGGCCGTGGTTCTCCGGGCGCGGCGGCGAGGCCACGGCGATCTCGGCCACCCCCGCCACCTGCGCGGGGACCACGTTCATCACGACCGAGGACGGGTAGGCGACCAGGCCGCCCGGCACGTAGACGCCGGCCCGGCTCACCGGGACGTAACGCTCGGTCACGGTCGCGCCGCCGCCGAGCGTGGTAACCGAGTCCGGCGGCACCTGCGCCTCGTGGACCAGCCGGGCCCGCCGCGCCGCCTCCTGCAGCGCCGCCCGCACCGGCCTGGCCAGGCCGTCCAGGGCGCCGGCCAGCGCCTCCGGCGGGACCCTGGTGCTGGCCAGGTCCACGCCGTCGAACCGGCGGGTCTGCTCCCTGACCGCGGCCGCGCCGCGCTGGCGCACGTCCTCGCAGACCGGGCGCACGGCCGCCAGCGCCGCCTCGACGTCCAGGCGCGCGCGCGGCAGCACCCCGTCGAGCCGCCGGCGCCCGAGACCGGACACCGCCTCCCCGCGCAGATCCACCCTGGTGAGCACCTGGACAGCCTAACCGGGGCTAGCCGCCGCTCTGGGCCCGCCGGACGGCACCGGGGCCTTCTGACGCCGCCCCCGTGAACCGGGCGTGACATCGCGGGGGACAAATACCGAAAAGCGAGGGGTGCCGTTGGCTCGCCGAGCCGCCTCCGGCGAGGATGAGTGTGTGAGCTGGATCGAACTCGACGGGGCCGTCAACGTGCGGGACCTCGGCGCGCTGGCCACCAATGACGGCCGGGCCATCGCGCCCGGCCGGCTGCTGCGCGGTGACAACCTGCAGGATCTCTCGCCGTCAGACGTGCAGACGCTGGTCAGCGGGATCGGGCTGACCACGGTCGTGGACCTGCGCAGTTCCTGGGAGGTGGAGTCGGAGGGACCGGGGCCGCTGACCCGCGTCGGGTCCGTCCGCCACGCGTACCACTCGGTGCTGCCCGAGGGGGGCGCGGCCACCGATGCCGCCGCCGCGCTCGCGAGCCGGCGGGACGAGACCCGGCTCGACGGGGCCCGGTCCCGGTATCCCGACGACATCCGGTGCGGTTACTACCTCGGCTACCTGGAGGACCGCCCGGACCAGGTGGTCGCGGCGCTGCGCAGCATCGCGCGGGCGAAGGGCGCGGCGCTGGTGAACTGCGCGGCGGGCAAGGACCGGACCGGCGTGGTCGTCGCGCTCGCGCTGACCGCGGTCGGCGTCCGGCGGGACGCGGTGGTCGCCGACTACGCGGCCAGTGCCGAGCGCATGGAGGCGATCCTGGCCCGGCTGCGGGCCTCGAAGACGTACGCGTCCGACATCGACAGCACTCCGGCCGCCGAGCAGGCGCCTCGGCCGGAGACCATGGCCGCGTTCCTCGGCCAGCTCGACCAGCACTACGGCGGGGCCCTGGGCTGGCTGGACAGCCACGGGTTCGCCGCCGGCGACGTCGGGTCGCTGCGAACCAAACTCCTCGCGCCCTGAACTCCGACGGATGGCTATTCGGCAGAAGGGATAGTTCTCGGTGTGTACTGAGCGGCTCGGTGTGTACTGAGCGGCGCTCAGCCGGGTTTCGGGCGCGCTCAGCCTGGCTCAGGCCGGCTGATCAGGAGCAGGGTCCGCCCATCATGGACGCACCGCTGCGGGCGAGGTCCACGTACCAGTGCCCGGCCACCTCGAGCGTGACCAGCCATTGCACGCGGCGCGGTCCCTGGGGGAACACCGGGAGGGTCTGCCCGCCCAGGGTGGCTCGCGCCTTTACCGTGAACCGCACGGTCGCCAGGCCGTTCCCGGCTGGCTTCGCTGACACCGGCCGGAATGAGGTGACGGTGATCTTCGGGTCGCCGCTCAGGAACGAGCGCACGCAGGAGCGCTCGGCGGGTCGCACCGTCTGCGCGACCGCGGCCGGGCGGTCATGCCCCAGCGCCGACCAGAACGCTGCGACCACGTGCTCGGCCGCAGCCGCCTGGGCCGGTGAGAGCGTCCCGGTCACGGGCGGCGGGGGCGGCGAGCCGGACTCGCCAGCCGACCCGGATAGCCCGCTGATGGCCTCGGGTTGGCTCTCGACCTGCGCCGCGGGCGGGGCCGAGACCCGCACCGGCACGCCGAAGTCGTAGAAATCGGTGGACTCGACGAGCCGCAAGCCGGCCGGGTCAGCCGGGGCGCCCGGGTCAGCCGGGGCGGCCGGGGCGCCCGGGCCAGCCAGCGGGCTCGGGGTAGCCGGGGGGCTGGTGCCGGCGGGCCCGCCAGGAACGGTCAGGGACAGTGTCACCTGCCGCACCAGGTTCTGCCCGTCCAGCCAGACATCGACGGGGATCGCACCGGAGCCGAGGCTGCGGGCGAACTCCAGGAAGCCCGCACGCTCCCAGCCGGGCAGCCGGGCGGCCGCCTTCGCCGGATCGATGCGCACCCGGAACTCCGTCACCGGCACGCCACGGATGGTGGAGGTGCTCAGTTTGGTCACGCTGCTGGAGACCGCGGTCAGCGATGCGAGCAGGTCCGCGGGATCGGTGCTGCCGCCGAACGCGGTGAGCGGGGAGGTTCCGAGCCCGGCCGACGTTCCCACGTCGACGGCGATCCAGGACTTCCCGCGCGGCAGCCCGGGCGCGCCTCCGGGCATCTTGATGTAGGCCTTCGGCGGCACGAAGATCTCTGTCATCCCGACCGGGTTCCGCGAGCTGAGCATGCCCCGGGAGTAGGCAAAGTCGAACACACCCGCCTCGGTGAACGAGATCGACATGCCCGGCGACTGCACGGACGTCGTCACCGCCACCCGGGCGGTCAGGTCCCCGGTGTGAGTCACCGCGGCCGACAGGTCGACCACCGGCGCCATCGTCGTGCCGCAGCCCGCCGCCAGGATGCTGGCACCGGCCACAACCATGAGAAACCTGCCACCGCGCACGCTGCCCGCCTTCCGCCCGCTGCCGGTCATCGCGGTGCCGCTGTCCCGCTCACGAAACCGGCCCGGCCGCCTCATCTTGGCGTCCGCCGAAACCAGGTCGGAAGGCCCGCCTAGGAGGTTATATCAGTAAATCTGCGGTCTTAGCGGCCATCGCCGTCGGGCGACGGGAAGTACGGGAAGTACGGGAAGTACGGGAAGTACGGGAAGTACGGGAAGTATACGGAAGTACGGGAAGTACGGGAAGTACGGGAAGTACGGGAAGTACGGGAAGTACGGGAAGTAAATCAGTCGATCGCCGCCCGCCCCGACGTCTACGGTGGCAGACGGCTGGCCGGCCTGCCGGTAAGGGTCAGAGTCCGGCATTTAGCGCAGCTTGGCCAGTAGCTCGGCGTAGGCGTTGACGTAGCGGGTCACGTCAGCGCGTGTTGCGGGAATGGGGACGGTGGGGCCGGCGCCGGGCAGGGCTTCCCAGATGCCCCGGTTGGCGAGCCAGATCCGGATCAGCCGGGTGAGCTGGTCGTTGGTGAGCGCATGCGCTTGTGCTCCGGTGCGGGGCATGGGCCCGTACCACTGCCCGGAGCGGGGCCCGAACCGGATCACCGTCCATGGCAGCCCAGCCGAGGCGATTGCTTCCCCGATCCCATCGGCGAGTTCGCCCCCGAGGGCGGTGGTGTGCTCATAGGCATCCCGGACAAGCACCTGGGTCAGGGCCGCCTTGGCCGCCGCCGCGGACAGCGGGTTGCCGAACAAGGTGCCGCCGGTGGCGACGTTGCGTGCCACATCCAGCTGCTCGCCCAGCCCGGCCGTCACCCCGTAGGCACCCAGCGGCAGGCCGCCGGCCACCGCCTTGCCGATCGTGACCACATCCGGCTCTAGCTGCCACAGCGCGGTCGCTCCGCCGGGGCCCACCACATGGGTATGCGTCTCATCAATGGCCAGCAAGGCGCCATGCTGGCGGGTCAGCTCCCGCAACGCCTCGTGCCAGCCGGGTTCGGGCAGCAGCATGTGGATGCCATTGGTCATCGCCGGCTCGGTCAGCACCACAGCCACGTCGCCGGGCTCCAGCGCCGCCCGCAGCGTGCCGGAACCATTGAACTGGGCGATCCGCACCCGGCCGGTAACCCCCGTGGACAAGCCACGCTGCACCGCCCTGGCCTGGCCGTCGGCCAAGTCCACCAGGCCCTCCTCGAAATGGCCGTGGTAGTGCCCTTCGAACAGCACCACCACCTCACGCCCGGTCACCGCGCGGGCCAGCCGGATCGCCTCGGTGTTGGCCTGGGTGGCCGACAGCGTGAACTGCCAGTGCGGCAACGGGTAGCGGCGGCTGAGTTCCTCGGCCACCTCCACCGAGGCTTCCGTCGGCAGCAGGAACTGGCTGGACCTCGCCACCTGCGCCTGAACAGCGGCCACGATGGCCGGGTTCGCGTGCCCGCAGAACATCGACATGTCCGAGGCGTTGAAGTCGAGGTAGGTGAACCCGTCCACGTCGGTGAACCCGGCACCCTGCCCCTGGCTGACATAAACCGGCTGGTCATACTCCGAGGCCATCCACGCCATCGGCGTGCCGTTGGGCATGTGCGCACGCGCGCGGCTGAGCAGGGCCAGCGACCGCGGCCGGGCCCGCCGGAATCGCGCCATCTCCTCGGCGTGCAACGCACTGATCCGGGCCCGGTCCAGATCCCCATCCGCAGCCACACCGACGATGCTAGACCGCCCGGTCCGCGTGCCACGCGCCCCGTGACAAGCCTCGGCGCGCGCCGCCCCCCTGACCCGCAGCCCGGCCCGTCCGAGTTGTCAGTCCAGCGGCCGGGCGATGAGGCCCTGCCAGGGGCCGAGCACCCGCCCGCCGGCCGACGCCGGGCCCGCGGCCGACTCCTCCCCGCCGGTGGTGAGCAGGACCTCGCCGGCCGGGCCGGGCAGGGCGGCCGGCTGGCCGCCGAGGTTCACCGCGACCACCAGCCCGCCGGCGCGGTAGGCCCACAGCCCCTCCCCCGCGGCCGCCGCGATCAGCTCGTAGGCGGCGATCCGGCCGCCGAGCTCGACCCGGCGCAGCGCGAGCAGGCGGCGGCACAGCTCGAGCACGGACCCCGGGTCTCCGCGCTGGACGGCCACGTTGCGGACGGTGTGATCGCCGAGGGGAAGCCAGGGCGTCACGTCCGCGGCGGTGAACCCGCCCGCCGGCGAGGCGTCCCACGGCATCGGGGTCCTGGCCCGGTCCCGGCTGCCGTCCCAGCCGCCGCCGGAGCGCGACATCTTGTCCCGCCGCAGCCCGGGCGGGACCGCGACGTCGGTCATCCCGATCTCGTCGCCGTAGTACAAGACGGTGGTCCCGGGCAGCGTGGCCAGCACCAGCAGCGCCAGCCGGGCCTTGCGCTCGTCTCCCCCGCACCAGCGGGTCGGGAAGCGCCCGACGTCGTGGTTGGACGCCGTCCACACCGGGCACGCCCCGGCCGGCAGCCGGGCCAGGGTCGCGCCGACCACCCCGGACAGGTCCCCCGCGGCCAGGGCCGCGAACACGAACGGGAAGTTGAACGCGAGTTGCAACTCGTCGTCGTGCCCGTAGAACGCGGCGAGCCGGCCGAGATCGCGCACCCACGTCTCGCCGAGCAGCAGCCGCGGCGGCCGGTAGCCCTCGGCGATCTGCCGCCAGTCGCGGAACACGCCGTGGGTCTCCGGCCGGTTCGCGCTGTAGGCCATCTGCTGGCCGAACCGGCCCGCCAGCGGGTCCGAGCTGGTCACCGGAGGGTTGTCGCGCAGCTCGGCGTCCTTGTACAGACCGTGCGCCACGTCGATGCGGAACCCGGCGACCCCCCGGTCGAACCAGAATCGGATGATCTGCTCGAACTCCCGGTGCACCGCGGGCTCGCGCCAGTTCAGGTCGGCCTGGCTGTCCAGGAACAGGTGCAGGTAGTACTGGCCGGTCGGCTCGTGCCACGCCCACGCCGAGTCCCCGGTGGCGCTGAGCCAGTTGTTCGGCGGGCCGCCGCCCGGCGCCGGGTCGGCCCAGACGTAGTAGTCGCGGTGGCGTGCGTCCCGGCCGCTGGCGGCGTCCACGAACCAGGGGTGCGCGGTGCTGGTGTGGTTCGGCACCAGGTCGAGCAGCACCCGCAGCCCGCGCGCGCGGGCCTCCCGCACGAGCCGGTCGAGGTCGTCCAGCGTGCCCAGGTCCGGGTGCACGCCCAGATAGTCGGAGACGTCGTAGCCCCAGTCCTCGTCCGGCGAGGGCATCGTCGGCGACAGCCAGATGCCGTCCACGCCGAGCCAGGACAGGTAGCCCAGGCCCGCGATGACCCCGCCCAGGTCGCCGTAGCCGTCGCCGTCGGTGTCCCGCCACGACCGGACGTAAAGCTGGTAGAGCGCGGCCCCGTGCCACCAGCGCTGTCCGCCTGCGTTCTCGTCCATCTGCCTCCGATCCGGACCGTCAGAGCCTACGCGCGGGCGGGGGCGCGCTTGCTTTCGCCTTCCGCCCGGCCGACACTGGACGGGTGAGTTGGGTCGTCGAGCTGGTCATCGCCTTCGCGCTGATGCCGGTCGCGGGATACGCGCTGATCGGCGCGTGGCGCGGGATCCGGTGGCTGAGCGAGTCCCGCTATCAGGACCCGCCCCCCGAGCCGATCGAGCGGCTCCAGGCTGACCTGCGCCGGCTGCGCGCGGAGCTGGAGGACACCGAGAACCGGGCCGGCCTGACCGCCAAGCACCACCGGGTCCGGGCGCTGCGCGGCGCGTACCTGGACGCGCTCGGCGCGGCCTGCCGGCGGCTGGAGGTCACCCCCCCGCCCGGCGGCGACCACGCCTCGCTGGCCGAGATCTACCGTGTGGAGGCGGCGCTGCGGCAGCGCGGCCTTGACGTCCGCCCGGAGGCGCGCCGGGACGTACACCAGGACGTGCCGGAAACGGCCGCGCACTGAATGCCGGGCGGCGAGCCGCACAGCCATCCGGACCCGGTCCGCGTGCTGGCGGTGTCCGATGAGACCGACGACGCGCTGCTCGCCGACGTGGGCCCGGCGCGCGGGGTCGCGCTGATCCTGGCCTGCGGCGACCTGCCGTTCGAGTACCTGGGCGCGCTGATGAACCGCCTGGACGTCCCGCTGGTGTTCGTGCCCGGCAACCACGACCCGGACCTGTCCGGCTACCGGTCCTCGCGGGCCGGCCTGACCCTGCAGGCCGGCATGCCCGCCCGGCCGCCCTGGCCGCCGGGGGCGGTGAACGCCGACGGCCGCGTGGTCGACGCGGCCGGGCTGCGCGTGGCCGGGCTCGGCGGCTCCATCCGCTACAACGACGGGCCCAACCAGTACACCGACCGGCAGCAGGCGCGGCGCGCCCTGGCCCTGCGGGCCCGGGCCCGCTGGCGCCAGCGGCGCGACGGAAGGCGAGTTGACGTGCTGATCACGCATGCCCCGGCGCGCGGCGTCGGCGACGGCGACGACCCGCCGCACCGCGGGTTCACCGCGCTGCCCGGCCTGGTCGCGGCGATCCGCCCGGCGGCGCTGCTGCACGGGCACGTGCACCGCTACGGCGCGCCCGCGCGGCCCGGCGCGCTGGGGCGCACGGTGGTCTGCAACGTCACCGGATGGCACCTGCTCCAGATCGGGCCGGGCCCGGGCCGGGCCGAGCTGCTCCCGGGCGCGCGAGCCCGAGGCCGCCTCGATGCCCGCTGACACCGGCTTCCCCGTCGCCGACGTCGAGAACGACTTCCAGCGCGCCCGCCGCCGCCAGGTGCTGGCCCGGCTCGCCCGGCGACTGCGCCGCGGGCCAGACGACGTCAACCTGATCCTGCCGTTCGACGAGGTCGTCGCAGCCCTGGGCCGGCGCGGCGAGCGGCGGCTCGGGCTGCAGACCATCGCCCTAGACACGATCGTCGGCACCGTCGACTCCACCCGCGACTTCGACCGGCGGTTCCGGCCTACCAGCGGGCGGGTCAGGGAACGGTGGGAGCGGCTCGCGCTGGCCCAGCGGCGCGGCGAGCCGATCCCGCCCATCGACGTGTACCGCATCGGCGAGATGCACTTCGTGCAGGACGGCCACCACCGGGTCTCGATCGCCATCGCCACCGGGGCCAAGACGATCGAGGGGTACGTGACCGAGGTGCTGACCCAGCTGCCGCCCACCGGCATCCGGGGCCGCCGGGACCTGCTGATCAAGAGCTACGAGCGGATCTTCGCCGACCGGGTGCCCCTGCCCCCGGCGGCGCTCGCCAAGATCACGGTGACCGACCCCTGGTCGTACGCGGAACTGGGCGAGAACGTCGAGGCCTGGGGTTTCCGGTGCATGCAGGACAAGGGCCGGTTCCTCAACCGCGCCGAGGTCGCGCGGCACTGGTACACGGAGGAATACGTGCCGGTCGTGCGCATGCTGCGCGCGGCCGACCTGATCGGCACGCGGACCGAGGCCGAGGCCTACATGCGGGTTGCTGCCGAGCGCTACCGGCTCATCATGACCCACGAATGGAACGACGAGATCATCGAGCGTCTGCGGCGAAAGATCAGGTGACCTCCCCGCCGGGGCCCGCAGGCGTCGTGCTCCCGGTGGCCGCATCGCTGCCCGCACTGCTGCTGCCCGCCGCGCTGCTGCCCGCACCGCCGCTGCCCGCACCGCCGCTGCCCGCACTGCCGCTGCCCGTACTGCTGCGGGCCGCACTGCTGCCCGCCGCGCCGCCGCCGTCAGCGCCCAGTGACAGGTTGCGGCCGGTGGCCGGGTCGAACACGTGCATCGACCGGCCATCCACCCAGAGCTCGGCGTCGCCCCCCTCGCGGATACGGGTGGCGGCGTCGAGCCGGGCGACCACGGTGTCGCCGCTGGCACCGGTGTCCGCGCGTCCTGAGTCCTTGGCGAGCTCCTCGAGCTCGGCGGCGTTCACCCCCTGCTCGCGCGCCTGGGTGAAGTAGACATAGACGTCGGAGCCCATGGACTCGAGGACGTCGATGCTCGTGTGGAACGTGATCCCGTTCGGGCGGGCGTCGGCGGATACGATCGCCGCGTCCTCGAAGTTCTCTGGCCGCAGGCCCACGATGACCTCGCGTCCAGCGCCCTCGCTCTCCACCGCGCGCCGCAGCCGGTCGCTGAGCTGGAAGTCCCCGAGGCTGGTGCGCAGCTTGCCGTCCTCGAGGGTGCCGCCCATGAAGTTCATGGCCGGCGACCCGATGAAGCCGGCCACGAACAGGTTGACCGGCGAGTCGTAGAGCTCCTTCGGGGAGCCCACCTGCTGCAGCAAGCCGCTGCGCATGACGGCGACCCGGTCGCCGAGCGTCATCGCCTCGGTCTGGTCGTGCGTGACGTACACGGTGGTGGTGCCCAGGCGGCGCTGGATCCGGGACACCTCGGTGCGCATCTGTACCCGCAGCTTGGCGTCCAGGTTCGACAGCGGCTCGTCCATCAGGAACACCGACGGGTCGCGCACGATCGCCCGGCCCATCGCGACCCGCTGCCGCTGGCCGCCGGACAGGTTGGCCGGCCTGCGGTCCAGGTGCTGGGTGAGGTCCAGGATCCGCGCCGCCTCCTCGACCTTCTCGTCGATCGTGGCCTGCGGCGTCTTGGCCAGCTTCAGCGCGAAGCCCATGTTCTGCCGCACGGTCATGTGCGGGTAGAGCGCGTAGCTCTGGAACACCATCGCGATGTCGCGGTCCTTGGGCGCCTTGTTGTTGACCACCTGCCCGCCGATGCGCAGCTCGCCCTCGGTGATGTCCTCCAGGCCCGCGATCATGTTCAGCGTGGTCGACTTCCCGCAGCCCGACGGGCCGACCAGGATCACGAACTCGCCGTCGGCGATGTCCATGCTGAACTTGTCGACCGCCAGCGCGCCGTCCGGGAAGCGCTTGGTGATCTGGTCCAGAACGATCTCAGCCACTGGTCTCTCCTTAACTCCGCTAGCCCTTGACCGCGCCCGACGTCAGCCCGGCGACGATCCGGCGCTGGAAGAAGAGCACGAAGATGATGATCGGAATGGTGATGACCACCGCGGCGGCCGCGATGGGGCCGGTCGGAACCGTGAAAGTCGAGGCGCCGCTGAGGAAGGCCAGCGACGCCGGCGCCGTCCGGGATGAGATCGTCGAGGTGAACGAGATCGCGAAAATGAAGTCGTTCCAGCAGGTGAGGAAGATCAGGATCGCCGTCGTCACCATGCCCGGCGCCGCCAGTGGGGCAATGACCCGGGTAAACGCCTGAAATGGCGTGGCGCCGTCGACCTTGGCCGCCTTCTCGAGCTCCCACGGGATCTCGCGGAAGAACGCCGACAGAATGTAGATGCCGAGCGGCAGGCCGAAGGCGACGTAGGGGATGATCAATCCGGGCCAGGTGTTGAACAGGCCGATCGCTCGCTCGATGTTGAACAGCGGGGTCACCAGGGCGATCAGCGGGAACATCGCGATCAGCAGTGCCATCCCGATGAGCAGCCCCTTGCCGGGGAACCGCAGCCGCGCGACCGCATAGGCCGCCATGGAGGCCAGCACCACCGAGATGAGCGTCGAGATGAGGCCGATGCCGATCGAGTTGATCAGCGGCCGGATGAACGTCGCGGTGTGCAGGACCCCGGTGTAGTTCCCCCAGGTCCACTGCGAGGGGATGAAGGAGGGATCGAGGATGGCCGTGGGCGTCTTGAAGGACAGCGAGACCAGCCAGAGCACCGGGATCAGCGCCAGCGCCACGACGACGAGGTTCGCCGTCCCCCAGCCGACGGGAAGTCGGATCGTCTCGTAGTACCTGCGAACCTGCCGAACAACGCCGCGGGAGCGGTCCTTCTGCCGGGGCGTGGTGGTAACAGTGGCCATCAACGGTTCACCTCTTTCCGATGTCCGTGCCCGGGGCGGCGGTGCCGAAGCCCTTGATGAACAAGACCGCGATAATCGCCACGCAGATGAAGATCAGGATCGCGATCGCCGACCCGAGCCCCAGGTTCAGCGCGTTGAACAGGTTGTCCCAGGCGAGGATCGAGACCGACCCGGTGTTGTTGCTGCCCTGGGTCAGGATGAAGATGTTGTCGAAGATCCGGAACGAGTCCAGCGTCCGGAACAGCAGCGCGACCAGGATGGCCGGCTTTATCAGCGGTAGCGTGATCTTCGTGAAGCGCTGCCAGGCGGTGGCGCCGTCTACCTTCGCGGCCTTGTGCAGGTCCTCGGGCACCAGGGAAAGCCCGGCCAGCAGCAGCAGCCCCATGAACGGCGTGGTCTTCCAGATCTCCGCCAGGATGATCACGGCAATCGCCTTATATTCTGAGGTCAGCGGTGCGCTGTTGTTGAACGCCGCGGAGAGGTAGCCCTGGCTCGGCGTCCACGCGTACTGCCAGCCGTAGGCGGCGGCGACCGTCACGATCCCGTAGGGGATGAGCGCGGTGGTGCGGACCGTGCCCCGGCCGAACAGCGTCCGGAACATGACCAGGGCCAGCAGCATGCCGAGCACCAGGGTGATGCTGACCGAGAAGATCGTGATGATCACGGTCACCTTGAGCGCCTGCCACCAGTACGGCGAGCTGAGCACCGCGGCGTAGTTGCTGAGCCCGACGAACTTGATGTCCTGCGGGAGCTCCATGTTGTAGCGCTCCAGCGACAGCCAGACAGCGTAGCCCACCGGGTAGCCGGTGACGGCGATCATCACGATGACCGCCGGCGCGCAAAGCAGCCAGCCGAGCCTGCGCTCGGCCCGCGCGCCCTCCGACAGCTGTGGCTTGCGCCTCCTGCCTGTCGCCGGCGCCTGCTCGGCCGCGGTGCCCGCGGCCACCTGCTCGGAAGTACTCATCGGCCCGCTCCTTCCCTCGTGGCCAGCCGACCGCTTGCTGCCCTGTGGTTTGCTGCACGGGGGCTCACGGGACCAGGCCCTTCGACTGCAGGGCGTTGTTCATCTGGGCGACCAGCGCCTTCTCGGTGCCCGTCGGGTTGATGCCGGACGGCGGCGAGATCAGGTGCGCGATGTCGATGGACACCACCTGGTAGACGGGCGTCTTCGGCCGCACGCTCGCGTTCTCCAGCTCCTTCAGGATGTCGGCGTGGAACGGGTAGTCGGCGAACAGTGCCGGATCGTTGTAGAGGCTGGCGATCGTGGGCGGGACGCCGCCGACGTTGGCGTTGATGATCTGGTTCTGCTTGTCCCGCAGGCACAGCGCCGCCTGGAAGGCCAGCGCCTTGTGCTGTGAGTACGCGCTGACCGCGAGGTCGGTGCCGCCGATCGTCACCTTGGCCGGCGAGCCGGGGATGACCTGCGGGTAGAGCGCCCACTTGAACGTCTTGAACAGCTTGGGGTTGTCGGCCTTCATGGACGGATACACGAACGGGTAGTTCAGCTCGAAGGCCGCGGTGCCCCCCTCGAAGGCGAGCCGGTTGTCGTTCTCCATCTGCACCGACAGCGACGGGTCCGCGGCCGGGGAGCTGGCCAGCTCCTTCATGATCGACAGAGCCTTGACGGCCGGGGCGCCCAGCGTCACCTTGGTCGCGTCCGGGTTCAGGATGGTGCCGCCCGCGCTGGCCACCATCGTGTTGAACCAGACCGTGATGCCCTCGTACTGCGCGCCCTGGATCTCGATGTAGTGCGGCTTGCCCTCCTTGGCCAGCTGCTCCGCGTCGGCGATCATCTGGGCCCACGTCGTGGGCGGTTTCGGCGTGAGGGCCGAGTTGTACCACAGCAGCTGGGTGTTGCTGTTGTCGGGCACCGCGACGAGCTGGCCCTTCCATATGGCCGTCTGCAAAGCGGGCCCGAGCGTGCCGTTCTCGGCCTCCGCCTTATACTGGCCGGTCCACGGCGCGATCCAGCCCGCCTGGGCGAATTCGGCCTCCCAGGTGACGTCGAGACCCAGGATGTCCATGGTGTCGTCGTGCGCGGCCAGCCGCCGGACGAGCTCCAGGCGCTGGTTGCCGGAGGCTACGGGCAGCACCTGATAGGAGATCGTGTACTTGCCGTGGCTCTGCGCGTTGCAGTCCTTGACGCCGGTGTCGGTGGCGGTTGAGGTGTCCGGGTAGAAGTAGAAGTTCAGCGTCACCGGCCCGGTGGCGGCGCTGCTGGTGCCGCAGGCAGCCAGGCCCGCCCCGGCCATGGCCACGCTGACCAGGCCTGCAGCCAGCCGCCAGCGCGAGACCTGCATGCGGCCCGGCGCGCCGGCCCGGCGCCTCCAAGCCCTCGCTCTGCCGCTGTCACCCATCCGTTCCTCCTTCCTCAAAACCCACGGAGCTTCCCCGTTTCAACGGATTCACACCAGATCGCCGGGAGCAACACCGACAACTTCCGTCGGCCACGGCGGCGGCCGTTCTCGAGCAGATCCCGCACCCGCGAATGGAGCCCGGATCGCGGCCGGCGGGACCGCGCCGGCCGGTATCCCGCCAGCTGGCGAGCGAGGCCCTGTCCCGGCCGGGCGGAACCGCGCCGTGGTCGCGCGCTGCACGACCTCCAGGGCGAGCTGCTGGCGCAGCGGGCTGACCCGCTCGCCGCGCAGCAGCGCGCAGAGCCGGCGCGCCGCCTCGGCGCCGCTGTCGGCCAGGGGCTGGCGGACCGTGCTCAGGCCGAGCAGCGCGGCGGACTCGATGTCGTCGAAGCCGATCACCGACAGGTCGCCGGGCACCGCGGCCCCGTACCGCTCGGCCGCGGCGAGCACGCCCATCGCCTGGATATCCGACGCCGCGAAGATGGCTGAGGGCGGGTCCGGCAGCATGAGCAGTTCCGCCGCCAGTGCCTCGGCGTTCGCCGGGCCGTGCGGCCCGCGTCGCACGAGCTTCGGGTCGTGGCCGGCGCCGGCCGCCGCGAGCGCCTGCCGGTACCCGCGCAGCCGGTGCTGCGACGCGACGAAGCCGAGGCCGATCCGCGAGGTGGCGGCCGCCCCGCGCATCGTGTCGCCGACGAAGCCGATCCGCCGGTGCCCGAGCGCGAGCAGGTGCCCGGCGGCCAGCCGGCCGCCGGCCACGTCGTCGGTGAGCGTCTGCGGCACGCCCGAGGCCGCCACGTCGATCGTGACCAGCGGCACCCCGGCCCGGCGGAACGCGCCGAGCTGCGCGCCGGACAGCCGCAGCGACACGACGATCACGCCGTCCGCGCGGTGCCTGCTGGTCAGCGCGGCCAGGTGGTGATCGCGCTGCTGCGCGGTGTCGACGTTGCACACCACGGTGTCGTAACCCTGCTCGTCCAGCACGCTCAGGGCCCCGGCCAGCCGCATCACCGTCGAGGGCCGGGTCAGGTGCGGAACCACGATCGCGACCAGGCGCGGCGTGCCGCGCGACAGCGAGGCGGCCAGGTGGCTGGGCCGGTACCCGAGCTGCTCGATGACCTTCAGCACGCTCGCCCGGGTCGCCTCGCGCACGTTGGCCGCGCCGTTGATCACCCGGGAGACCGTCCCGACGCCCACGCCCGAGGCCGCGGCAACGTCCGCGATCGTGGCGTGGCGCGAGGACGACATCTGGCTCCTGACACCAGAACCGGCCCCGCTGGAACCGGTTCCATCAAGTGACCTAGATCATCGTCACCCCGCACGGAAGGCGCGTCAAGGGTTAAAACGAGGTTAACCAGCCCAGTCCGGCTACTCAACGATCTTCGAGATCGGGATCTCCAGGATGTCCCGGGCCCCGGCCGCCCGCAGCGCCGGGATCAGCGTGTTGACCCCGCGCTTGGGCACCACGGCCTCGACCGCGTTCATGTCGCCGCGGGCCAGCGACGTGATCGTCGGCGAGGACATGGCGGGCAGGATCGCGGCCACGGCGGCCAGTTCCGAGGCGTTCACGTTCAGCTTCAGCAGCACGTTGCCCCGGGCCCGGATGGCCCCGCGCAGCAGCAGGGCCACGTCCTCCATGGCCGCCCGCTTGGCCGGGTCGGCGAACGCTGCGGGATTCGCGATCAGCTCGGTGTAGCTGGTCAGCAGCGTGTCCAGGATCCGCAGCCCGTTCTTGCGCAGCGACGAGCCGGTCTCGGTCAGGTCGACGATCGCGTCCACGATGTCGGGCACCTTGGCCTCGGTCGCGCCGTAGGACGGGATGACCACGGCCTTGACCCCGGCCGCGTCCAGGTAGCGCCGGGTCAGCGCCGGGAACTCGGTGGAGATCCGCACCCCCTCCGGCAGGTCGGCCGCGGACGTCCACGGCGCGCCGCGCGGCACCGCCAGCACCACCCGCACCGGGTCCGAGGTCGCCTTGGAGTACTGCAGTTCGCCGAGCGAGGCCACGTCGGCCCCGGTCTCCGCGATCCAGTCCCGCCCGGTGATGCCGAAGTCGAACAGGCCCTGCTCGATGTAGGACGGGATCTCCTGCGGGCGCAGGAACCGGACCCGCTCGATCCGCGGGTCATCGACCGAGGCGTGGTAGTCGCGGTCGGACGATCGGCGGACGGTCAGGTCCGCGGCGTCGAAGAGGTCAAGGGTGGCTCGCTCCAGCGAGCCCTTGGGCAGGACCAGGGAGAGCAACGGACCAGAACCTCTTTCTTGTGCCTTCACGCAACGCCACCCCCGACTCTAGCCCGGGCGAGGCCGCCCGCCGCCCCCGGTTGACAGTCACGATATAACTCAACTACTCTTTCCAGAGTATCCGGTCTGGGGCGCAACCTGGAGGTGCCCGTGCCCGCCCGCAACCGCGCCAACCCGCTGGCCCTGGCCGTGCTCGTCTGCCTCGCCGAGCAGCCCCGGCACCCCTACGAGATCGCCACGACGCTGCGGCAGCGGCACAAGCACGAGAGCGTCCGGCTCAACTACGGCTCGCTGTACGGCGTGGTCGAGTCGCTGGAGCGGCGCGGGCTGATCGAGGCGCAGGAGACGAAACGGTCCGGCCGGCTCCCGGAGCGGACCGTGTACCGGCTGACCGAGGCCGGCCGGATCGAGGTGCACGACTGGCTCACCGACCTGCTGTCCACGCCGGCCAAGGAGTACCCGGCGTTCCAGGCGGCGCTGTCGTTCCTGCCCGCGCTCCCGCCCGGGGACGTGGCCTCGCTGCTGGCCGAGCGGGCCCTCTACCTCGAGGCCGAGCTCGCGCAGGCGGCCGCGACCCGGGAGCTGGCCGAGAAGGCCGGCCTGCCGCGGCTGCTGTGGGTCGAGGCCGAGTTCGAGATCGTGCTCCGCGAGGCGGAGCTCGGCTACGTGCGCCGGCTGATCCGTGACATCGAATCCGGCGCGCTCAGCGGGATCGACTGGTGGCGCGAGCTGCACGAGCGCGCCGACGATCGCGCCGACGAACCCGCCTGGCTGCCGCGGCTCGGCGAGTACGCGCGACGTGACGACGAAGGGACCCGGTGAACCATGGACAACGTCATCACCACGCGCGACCTGCGCAAGAGCTTCCGGTCCCGGCGCGGGCCCGTCGAGGCCGTGCGCGGGGTCAGCATCGAGGTCCGGCGGGGCGAGATCTTCGGCTTCCTCGGCCCGAACGGCGCGGGCAAGACCACCACGCTGCGGATGCTGACCACGCTGCTGCCGATCGACTCCGGCACCGCGACCGTGGCCGGCTTCGACGTCGCCCGGCAGCCGGCGCAGGTCCGCCGGCGGATCGGCTACGTGAGCCAGCTCGGCGGCGCCGACGAGCTCGCCACCGGGCGGGAGAACCTGATCCTGCAGGGGCGGCTGTACGGGGCCAGCCGGGCCCGGGTCGCCCCGCGCGCCGAGGCCCTGGTCGAGCTGCTGGACCTGGCCGACTTCGCCGACCGCCGGGTCGTCACCTACTCCGGCGGGCAGCGGCGGCGGCTGGACATCGCGCTCGGCATCGTGCACGAGCCGTCGGTGCTGTTCCTGGACGAGCCGACGACCGGGCTCGACCCGCAGAGCCGGGCCAACCTGTGGGACCACATCCGGGCCCTGGCCGCCGGCGGCACCACGGTCTTCCTCACCACCCACTACCTCGAGGAGGCCGACGCGCTGTGCGACCGGCTGATGATCATGGACCACGGCCAGGTCGTGGCCGAGGGCACCCCGCGGGAACTCAAGCAGCAGGTCGCCGGGGACGCCATCTCGATCAGCCTGCGCGCCGGCGACCAGGCCGACCGGGCGGCCGCCGCGGCGCTGGCCGGGCAGCCGTACGTGCGGGAGCTCGCCGGTGACGGCGACGGCCAGGTCCGGCTCTACGTCGACGACGGCGGCACCGCGCTGCCGCAGCTGATCCGGCTGCTGGACGCGCGCGGGATCGGGGTCAGGTCGATCTCGATGTCCGAGCCGACCCTCGACGACGTGTTCCTGCGCCAGACCGGCCGGTCGCTGCGGGACGAGAGCGGGGCCCCGGGCGATCCCGGGCCCGGGCGGAAGGAGGTGGCGGCATGAAGGCGGCCCGCGACATCGGCCTGCTCTTCGGCCGCTACGCCGTCCAGTTGCTGCGCAACCCGGTGTGGCTGGTCGTGGGATTCTCCACCCCGATCCTGTACCTGGCCCTGTTCACCCCGCTGCTCAAGCACCTGGTCGGCGACGGCGGCCTGCCCACGGGCAACGTGCTCGACGAGTTCCTGCCCGGGATCCTCGCGCTGCTGGCCTTCGCCAGCGGGGCCGGGTCCGGGTTCAGCACGATCTTCGAGCTGAAGGCGGGCGTGATCGAGCGGTTCCGGGTCACCCCGGCCAGCCGGTTCGCGATCCTGACCGGCCCGATCCTGGCCACCATGGTGATGATGTTCGTGTTCGACGCGGTCGTGGTCGCGGTCGGGTACGGCTTCGGGTTCTCGGTGCACTGGGCCGGGCTGGCCGTGCTGGCTGTGCTGCTCGGCCTGCTGCTGATCATCATGGCCGCGTTCTCGATCGCCACCGCGCTGGTCACCAAGGACATCAGCGGCTTCGCCGCGATCATCAACGGGATCAACCTGCCGGTCCTGCTGCTGGCCGGGGTGCTGCTGCCGATCTCGCTCGGGCCGGCCTGGATGCGGGTGATCGCGCACTTCAACCCGCTGTACTACCTGGTCCAGGCGTCGCGCGTGCTGGCCGGCGGCACGCTGACCGGCCCCGCGGTGTGGCAGGCGTTCGCCGTGCTGGTTCCCTTGTGCGTCCTGGTCCTGGCCTGGGCGACCCAGGTCTTCCGGCGAGCCGTGGCGTGAAATCAAGCGATCTTGATTCCCGGGTCAGACGTGCCCGAACCGCCGGGCGGTGGCCAGGCCGATCCCGCTCTCGCCGCCGGTGATCAGGGCGACCTTCTCCTCCAGCCGGGCCATGGGTGCCCCTGCTCAGACCGGTGCTATGCGGGCGCTGATCACGGCGCGGCCCCGCCCGACGTGCTCGAGCGCCCGGCGCAGGGTCACGGGCAGCAGGTCCGCCGCGGTCACGGTGCGGGCGTAGGCGCCGCCGGCCGCGGCGGCGATGCCGGGCAGGTCGGCCCCGGGCTGGAAGCTGGCGGCGAAGCCGCCGCCCGCCACCAGCCCGTCTGGGTGCACCGCCTGGGCGGACAGCGAGGGGGCCTTCCAGCCCTGGTTGTCGAAGATGACGGTCAGCGACGGCGCCTGGTACCGCCGGGCCATCCACTGCGCGGCGGCGGGCACGCCGAACAGGTAGGACCCGTCCCCGACCAGGCTCACCACCGTGCGGTCGGGCGCGGCCAGCTTGGCCCCGACCGCCGCGCCGCCGGCCCAGCCCAGCGACCCGCCGCCGCTGTTGATCAGCGAGCCCGGGCGGCTGGCCCGCAGGTGCTCGCTGACCACGTGGTAGTTGCTGATGGCCTCGTTGAGCACGAGAACGTCGGGCGGGGCGGCGTCCCGGACGCAGGCCACCAGGTACTCGGGCGTGATCGTGCCGTCCGGCGCGGGCCGTTCGGCCGCCGCCCACCGCGCGCGCTGCGCGTCGTGCACGGCGCGGACCCGCTCGGCCCGGGCCCGGACAGCGGCCGGGTCGAGGCGGCCCCGCTCGGCCAGCCGGGCGCTCAGCTGGCGGACCGCGGTCGCGAGGCCGGCCCCCGCGTACCGCCGGGCCGGCACGTGCCACAGCGGCATGGCGGTCTTGAGCGGGTCGGGGTCCACCACATAGATGCGGGCGGCGGCGTCCGGGCGGTTGTGGCCCGGGATCCACGGCACGTCGCTGCCCAGCACCAGGATCACGTCGGCCTCGGCCAGCACCGGGTTCTGGGCCGGGCGGTTCCACTGGTAGCCGAGGTGCAGCGGGTGACGGTCGGGGAAGTTGACGTGGGCCGGCACCGACTCGATCACGGCCACGGCGGCCAGCTCGCACAGCCGGACCAGCTCGGGCACGGCGGCGGGATCGCGGCCGAGGTAGGAGGTGACCACCAGGGGGCGGCGGGCGTCCTCGACCGCGGCCGCGATCTCGTCCGCGACCTCGCCCGCCAGCGCGGCCGGCGCGACCGGGTCCCACCAGTCACCCTGGGGCGGCTGCGGCGGCAGCCGTTCCTCCAGGACCTCGCGCGCGGCGACGAGGTAGACCGGCCCGGCGGGCTCGCTCCGGGCGATCTGCATCGCCCGGTGCACGATCTGCTTGGCGTTGCGCCCGGTGCGGATCTCGTGGTCGTACTTGGCGTAGCCGCGCAGCATCCCGCGCTGGTCGGCGCTGTCCTGCAGCCAGTGGATGTGCTCGCTGCGCGTGCCGGTCAGCTCGCCGAGCTGGGTCGCGGGCGACAGCCCGGCGAAGATCAGTACCGGCACCCGCCCCCGGGACGCGTTGTGGATCGCGCCGCCCAGGTTCTGGGTGCCGCAGTCCACGTGCACCAGCACCACCTGCGGCTCGCCGGTCACCTGCGCGTACCCGTGGGCGGCGCTGAGCGCCACGCTCTCGTGCGGGGCCAGGACCAGCTCAGGCAGCGAGTCCAGGGTGCCCGCGGCCTTCGCGTGCGCGTAGGCCTCCATGATGCCGGTGTGGTCGCTGCCCAGGTTCGCGAACGCGTACCGGGCGCCCGTCTCGCGCATCGCCTCCAGCAGCGCCGTGGACGTGGTGTAGGTCGATTCGGTCATCGTGTCCTTCCCGCGGCGCGGCCCGCTCCCGCTGCCGGCCGGCTACCGGGGTGCGCTCATGGCCCGGCTGAGCTCAGGCCCGGACAAGAGCGGACGGCGTGATCGTGACCGGGAACGGCCGCGCGGCCGAGAACTCCTCGTCCCCGGCCGCGTGGGCGACCTGCTGATACCGGCCGCCGCGCCGCTCGAACACGGTCAGTTCCGGCTTGTCCGGGTCCGGGTCGACGATCCAGCAGGACGGGATGCCGAACTGCTGGTACACGTCCTTCTTCCGGTTCCGGTCATACAGCCGGGTCCGCGGCGAGGCGACCTCCACCGCGAGCGCGGGCGGCCGCTCCTGGAACATTGTCTGGATGGAGTCCGCCCGGACCACGGCCACGTCCGGCACCCGGTGCTGGTAGCGGTTGATATTGACCCCAACGCCGGGAATCACCATGAAATCCGGTGGACATACGGCATCGAGAACCTGAGCGAGTCGGAAGACTGCCACCTGATGTCGAACCGACGGGGCGGGGGACACGATCAGGAACCCGTCATCCAGCTCGTAACGGAACTCGTCGTCGGGCATGTTCTCCATGTCCTCGACGGTGAGCGCCCGGTCCTGGTCGGACCAGACGTCGGGTGCGGTCATGACATTCATCGTGCCTCCTGTCGCTCATGCTCGCCACCACCTCAGCCGCCGCCGACAGTCCGGCCTCCCCGCACTAGGCTTGATCACATGACCAGCGCCGAGCCGCCGCCCGGGGTCACGATCGCCGATGCGCGGCTGGAGGAGGTCTCCGACGGCATCTACGCCTACATCCAGCCGGACGGCTCCTGGTGGATCAACAACACCGGGTTCCTGGCCGGGCGGCGCGGGGTGGTGAGCGTGGACGCCTGCTCGACCGAGCGCCGCACCCGCGCCTACCTGGACGCGATCGCCTCGGTGACCGCGCAGCCGGTGCGCACGCTGATCAACACCCACCACCACGGCGACCACACGTTCGGTAACTACCTGTTCGGCGGGGCCACGATCGTGGCCCACGAGCGGTGCCGCGAACAGATGCTGGCCTTCGGCCCGCCGGGGCGGGCCCCGTTCTGGACCGAGGTCGACTGGGGCGGGATCGAGCTGGAACCGCCGTTCCTCACCTACACCTCGGGCGTCCGGGTCTACGTCGACGACCTGGCCTGTGAGGTGCGGTACGTCGGGACCCCGGCCCACACCACCAACGACTCGATCGTCTGGGTGCCGGAGCGTTCCGTGCTGTTCTCCGGTGACCTCCTGTTCTCCGGCGGCACCCCGTTCCTGCTCATGGGGTCGGTGGCGGGCGCGATCGGCGTGCTCGAGGAGCTGAAGGCGCTGCCGGCGACCACGATCGTCCCCGGCCACGGCGCGGTGGCCGGGCCGGGCCTGATCGACGAGGTCCTCGGCTACGTGCGCTTCGTGGCCGGCGCCGCGGATGAGGCCCGGGCGGCCGGGCTGTCCCCGCTGGACGCGGCACGCCAGCTCGACCTGGGCCCGTACGCGGACCTGCTGGACTGCGAGCGGATCGTGGGCAACCTGCACCGCGCTTACGCCGAGCTCGGCGGCGCGCCGCCGGGAGCACCCATCGACGTCGTGGCCGCGCTCACCGACATGGTGGCCTACAACGGCGGCCGGCCGCTCACCTGCTACGCGTGATACCGCGGCCCGGCGTGCCGCTGTCCCCGCCCGGAGCCCCGGCGGTGCCGCTGCGGCTGCTGCGCGCCGACCGCCGGTTCCCGTCCGGCTCGGTCGAGCTGGTCTACGCCCCCGGTGAGTGGCTAGCCCGCGTCCGCGGCGATCCGGCCCCCTCGACCGTGGCGCCCGCCCGGTCGATGTCCAGGGCGCGGACCAGCCAGGCCGGCCCGGCCTCGTTCGCGATCGCCCGCACGGCGTCCGGGCCCGGGTCGGCCCCGGTCATGGTGAGCGCGAGCACCGTGGGCCCGGCGCCGGACACGACCGCGGGGATGCCGGCCTCCCGCAGCCGGCCGACCAGGCCGGCGGTGGCCGGCATCACCTTGGCGCGGTAGCGCTGGTGCAGGAAGTCCTCGGTCCCGGCCAGCAGCAGGCCGGGGTCGCGGGTCAGCGCGGCGATCAGCAGCGCCGCCCGCGCGGAGTTCGCGGCCGCGTCCGCGTGCGGCACGGCGGTCGGCAGCGCCTGGCGTGCCATCGCGGTGGCCAGCGGCCTGGCCGGCACGCACACGACCGGGGTCAGCCCGGCGACCGGGGACAGCCGGGCCGCCTGCGGGCCCGACGCCGACATCCAGGCGATGGTCAGCCCGCCGGCCAGGCAGGCCGCCACGTTGTCCGGGTGCCCCTCCAGCTCGGTCGCGAGCCGCAGCAGGACGGCATCGGTCAGGCCGTCGGGGCCCGGGCGCAGCGCCCGTGCGGCCAGCAGGCCCGCCACGATCGCGCCCGCCGAGGATCCGAGCCCGTACCCCTGCGGGATCGCGTTCACGCAGCGCAGGCCGATCCCGGGCGGCTGGCCGTCCAGCCGGGCGAACGCGGCCCGCATGGCCAGGATCACCAGGTGATCGTCCCCGGCCCCGGCGGCCTCCATCCCCAGGCCGGTCACCTCGATCGCCACCCCGTCGGGGATGACCCGGGCCTCGACCACGTCGTGCAGCCCGAGCGCCAGGGCCAGGGCATCGAAGCCCGGACCCAGGTTGGCGCTGGTCGCGGGAACGCGGACGGTGACCGGTCGGTCGGGCCAGCGCATCGTCCTGGCCTCAGGCCAGCCCGAGCTCGGCCGCGGCGGCGGCCGCGTCGGCCTGGATCGTCACCGGCTTGGGCGCTGCCGACACCGCCCAGTCCGGCTCCTTCAGGCCGTGGCCGGTGATCGTGCAGACCACCCGGGATCCGGGCGCGACCTGGCCGTTCTCCCGGGCCTGGAGCAGCCCGGCCACCCCGGCCGCCGACGCGAGCTCGCCGAAGACGCCCTCCTTGCGGGCCAGCAGGCGGTAGGCGGACAGGATCTGCCGGTCGGTCACCGAGTCGATCAGGCCGCCCGACTCGTCCCGGGCCGCCTCGGCCAGCGGCCACGAGGCCGGGTGGCCGATCCGGATCGCGGTCGCGATCGTGGTCGGCGCCGTCACCGGCCGCCCGATCACGATCGGCGCCGCCCCGCTCGCCTGGAACCCGAGCATCCGCGGCCGGCGCGTGGCCCGCCGCAGCGTCGCGTACTCGGTGTAGCCCTTCCAGTAGGCGGCGATGTTGCCGGCGTTGCCGACCGGCAGGCAGTGCACGTCCGGGGCGTCGCCGAGCGCGTCGACGACCTCGAACGCCGCGGTCTTCTGGCCCTCGAGGCGGTCCGGGTTCACCGAGTTGACCAGCGCGACCGGGTAGTCCGCGGCGAGCTTGCGCACGAGTTCCAGGCAGTCGTCGAAGTTCCCGTCCACCTGCAGCAGCCGCGCGCCGTGGACCAGCGCCTGGGCCAGCTTGCCCAGCGCGATGTTGCCCCGCGGCACGAGCACGGCGCAGGTCAGGCCCGCCTTGGCCGCGTAGGCCGCGGCGCTCGCGCTGGTGTTGCCGGTCGACGCGCAGATCACCGCGCCCGATCCGCGACCGGCGGCCGCGCTGACCGCCACCGTCATGCCGCGGTCCTTGAACGACCCCGTCGGGTTGCCCGCCTCGACCTTGAGGTAGACCTCGCAGCCGGTCATGGCCGACAGCGTCTGGGCCGGGATCAGCGGCGTGCCGCCCTCGCCCAGCGTGATCACGGGCGTGGCCGCCGTCACCGGCAGCAGGTCGCGGTACTCGGCGATGACCCCCCGCCACTGTGCGGCGGCCGCCGCCGGCGGGGCGGTGCTCATCTGCGCGCCTCCGGCACGACGGTGCTCACTCCCCTTCCTCGCCCTCGACCCGCATCACGCTGTCGACGGCCCGCACCGCCTCCATCGCTGACAGGTCGGCCACGGTCGCCGCGAGCGCGGACTCGCGGGCCGTGTGCGTGACGATGACCAGGTAGGCGTCGTCGCCGCGGCCTTCCTGGCGCACCGCCTTGATCGACACGTCGTGCCGGGCGAACGCCTCGGCGACCGGGGCGAGCACGCCGGGCCGGTCCGCCACGTCCAGCGCGACGTGATACCGGGTCATCGCTTCGGACATGGGCAGCACCGGAAGCTCGGCGTAGCTGGGCGCGTCCGGGCCGCGGATCCCGGCGACACAGTTGCGCGCCACCACCACGAGATCGCCCAGCACGGCGCTGGCCGTGGGCCCGCCGCCCGCGCCCGCGCCGTAGAACATCAGCCGGCCGGCCGACTCGGCCTCGACGAACACGGCGTTATAGGCGCCCCGCACCGACGCGAGCGGGTGGTCGCGGGGGATCATCGCGGGGTGCACCCGGGCCGAGATCCCGCCGTCGCACCGCTCGCAGATCGCCAGCAGCTTGACCACGCAGCCGAGCACCCGCGCGCTGGCGATGTCCTCGGCCGTCACCGCCGTGATCCCCTGCCGGTAGACGTCGCCCGCGGTGACCCGGGTGTGGAAGGCCAGGCTGGCCAGGATCGCGGCCTTGGCCGCGGCGTCGAACCCGGCCACGTCGGCGGTGGGGTCGGCCTCGGCGTAGCCGAGCGCCTGCGCCTCGGCGAGCGCCTCGCCGAACTCCGCGCCGGAGGTGTCCATCTTGTCGAGGATGTAGTTCGTGGTCCCGTTGACGATGCCGAGCACCCGGCGCACCTCGTCACCCGCCAGGGACTCGCGCAGCGGCCGCAGCAGCGGGATCGCCCCGGCCACCGCGGCCTCGTAGAACAGGTCAGCGCCGTGCTCGCGGGCCGCGGCGTGCATCACCGCGCCGTCCGCGCCCAGCAGGGCCTTGTTCGCGGTCACCACCGACTTGCCGGTCCGCATCGCAGCCAGCAGCAGCGAGCGGGGCGGCTCGATGCCGCCGATCATCTCGACCACGATGTCGACGTCGGGCCGGGTGACCAGGGCCATCGCGTCGGTCGTGATCAGGTCGTCCGGCACCCCGGCCTCGCGCGCCCGCCCGCCCGGGTCCCGGACCGCGACGCCCGCGACCTGGAGCGGGGCCCCGACCCGGGCGGCCAGGTCGGAGGCCTGCTCGCCGAGCAGCCGGAACACCTGCGAGCCGACCGCGCCGCAGCCCAGCAGCGCCACCCGCAGCGGAACCCCGCGCCCTGGACCGCGATCAGCGCCCGCTTCCATGCCGTTCCCCTCCCCTAACCCGTCCCGACAAGGCTATCCAGCGCCGGCACCCCCGCCGCCCGCGGCTGGCGGGCGGTCAGTTCGGCTTTGCGGCCATGTCAGCGAGCAATAGCGGGATCACTCGCTCTTCCATCACGGCGCTGCCGGTCTGAGCCATGCGCTCGGCGAGGGGCGGATCCCATGGGCTTGCTGCCGCCGGACCGCGCAGAGGCTCGGTGGCCCCGGCGGCCAGCGCCGCATCGTAGTCGGCCAGGTCCATCCGCCACGGCCGTGCGCCGTACCGGGCAATGGCGTCGCCGACAGCCCGCAACCCGGTCCAGTCGAAGTCTCCGCGCCAATGGATAGACGCGCCCGCTCCCGTCAGCGCCGTCAGCAGCCGGTGGCAGGCAGCCGAGGCGACACCCTCGGTGCAGACCAGCGCCGGGCCACTCGGCCAGCCGGGTGCGACTCCGGCCGTGGCCGCCGCCCGCAGAACCGAGGGGTTCTCGCAGACGAACAGCCGAGCCACCGTCGGCTGCAGCGGCATCGAGACGAGTTGCTGCAGCGTCACCCGGAAGGGGGTTCCCGTCTCCGCCGCATCGGACAGCCACCGGGCCAGTGGCTGGGACGGTATCGCGGTGATGCCCAGCACCAGAGCTTGGCTGGCCATATCGTCAGGGATCGCCCCGGCTGACTCCCACAGCCGGCGCTGCACGCCGGCGCGCGACAGCGCGCGGCGGCCAGCGGCTGCGCCCACTCCGACCTCGGACGCAGCGGCTGCGCCACCGCCCTCCCGCAACGCGAGCGCCCGCAACACGAGCCGGGCCAGGGGGGTCCCCGACAGCGCCTTGGTGTCGCCGGTCGCCCGCTCGGCCAGGGCCGGCAGCGGTAGCACGTCGGCTGGCAGCTCGTCCAGCACCGCAACCGCCTGCTCGATGAGCAGTACGGAGCCGGCCCGCACCAGCCGGGTCAGCGTCCCGTCCGCCTGCAGGGCTTGCGTCCACTGCTCGTACCAGGATGTTCTGGCGTGACGGCTGGCCGCGAGCGCGGCCAGCGCAGCCGCCCGCCCGGCGCTCTCGGCCGCGGCTACCTCGGCGCGCGAGGTCACGGGACCGGACAGCGCCTCAACCGCCGAGCGCAGGTCGGGCGCGATCCCGGCCCGCGACAGCGCGGCGGAAAGCTGAGCGGGCGAGACCCGCAGCGAGCTGCCGCGCAGCGACACGCGCCGCCCGAGCAGGCGGCTGAGCGCCAGTCGTTCCGCCTCGCTCGCGTTGCCCAGCGTGATGCTGGCCTCCAGCGGCCGGCCGAGCTCCAGTCGCCTGACCAGTCGCCGCACGACCCGCGCCAGCGCAGGATCACCCAGCGTCCGGCTCAGCCGGAGCGGGTCGGGCCCCGCCATCTCAGCCTCCACCGCCAAGCCGTGCCTCCGGAGGTCGTCACTGGTAAAGGCCGGGCAGTTGCGGCTCAGCCCGCGGGACGCCCGGAGCCGATACCTGGCCCGCGGCCGGGTGCCGTACCTGCCGGGCCAGGTTTCCGTCCCATTCCCACGTCGTCACGTGCACCGCGTCGATGCCGTCGCGGCGCACCAGGTGGTGGGTGGCGATGGCGGGGACGCTGGCGTAGAAGCCCCACTCGCGCTCCGACGTCATCGCCACGTCCAGGTCGAACGCCACGAGCAGGCCAAGGTACTGACCGCGGGCCGAGTCGTCCACGCCGGCGAACGCCTCGTCCAGCATGATCAGCCGCGGCGCGTGCGGGTGCGCGGACCGGTAGTGCGCCGACGCCGCGGCAAACAGCGGCACCGATGCCGTCAGCACCCGCTCACCGCCCGAGGCCGGGCCGGTGGCCGACCGCCACCGGCCGTCCTGCTGGCGTTCTATCGCGAACCGGTGCCAGGACCGGTAGTCGAGCGCCCGCCCGAGCAGCTCGGCCCAGGTCGCGTGCTCGTCCTCGGCTCGTGCGGTCTCGATCTGGCGGCTGAGAAAGTCGCCGACGGCTTCCCGGTCGGCGGGCGACCACAACTCGGAGTCCTGGCGCAGCAGCCTGGCCCGGGCCGCTTCCAGCCCGGCTGGCCCGTCCTGGCGTACCTCCCAGCGCAGCCGCAGCAGCATGCCGGTGGAGGTCGGCCGGTCCCGCAGCTCGGAGTTCATGTGGGCGACTTGGACCTCGGCGTCGCTGATGAGCTGCTGCACGTGACTGGCCACGTCGTTGATCAGGTGGTCCTCGATCACCTGACGCTGGCGCGCGGTCAGCATTTGCTCCCGGTAGCCGATCTCGTCGGCCAGCAGGTCGGACAGCTCGGCCGGGGTCCGCGGCACCCCGCGGAACGCGATCGTGACCACCAGCCAGTCGTCGAGGTTCATGGCGGCCTCGTGACCGTGCCGCGTCAGCGCCTCGGCCAGCTCGCTGAACCTGCTGCTGATCTCCTCCTGAATCCGCCGCCAGGCGTCGTCACCGTCGTCCACGTCGGCGAGCGCTTGCTCGACCCGGCGCGCCAGGCGAACCGCCGGATCGGCCGCCCACGGCCCCCCGGGGTCAGGGATCTCGGTCTCGCAGGCGCTGGCCAGCAGTCCCGTCCCGGCGAACCTGCGCAGGTCGGCAACCGCGTGGTCGCGGCGGGCCTGCGCCTCGGCGAGGGTCTGCGCGAGCTGCTCGGCGCGTCCTTCGGCCCGGGCCCGCTGCTCGCCGGCTTCCCGGTGCTCGCCGGCCAGGCCCTTCACCGCCGCGGTCAGCTGCGCGATCCGGGCCCGCACCGACTCGAGGCGCTCCTTCAGTTCGTCCACCGACGCGCCGATCGACCCGCGGAGCGTATCCAGTCTCCGGCGCTCCTCGGCCGCGCGCAGGTCCGCCTGCCGCGCGGCCTCCTCGAGCCGGCGCACATCCTCCTCCGCCCGTGCGACCTCCTTCACCCAGGTCGCGAGCGCCGCAAGCTGCGCCGCATGCAGCTTCAGGGCCGACGCGAGCTCGGTGACCGCCTGCCGGTACCCGGCCACTGCCTCCGCCGCGGCGCCCAGCCCGGCTAGGTCCGCCGGGCACCTGGTATCAGCGGCAGCGGCGTCCCGGTCCTCGGCCGCCTGCGCCAGGTCGCGCTCGGCCCACCCGACGTCGGTGGCGGCGTCGTCCGCCTTCCGCCGCGCCTCGTCCGACGCCGCGGCCGCGGCCAGCACCGCGGCGTGCGCGCTGCGCACGGCGGAGTCGGACGGCGCGGCCGTGAGCCAGTCGTCGAGCTCGGCCTGCCGCGCCGCCACCTCGCCGACGGCCGCCACGGCGGCGTCCGCCCGCTCGGTGGCCGCCGCGATCTGCGCCGCCAGTTCAGCGAGCCGGCGCCGCCGCGCTTCCTCGCGTGCGCCGTGCCCCACGTACGCGGCGTGATCCTTGTGCCAGGAGCCGTGCAGCGGGCCGAGCCGCCAGCGTCCGGCGCAGGTCGCGTACGGGCCGTCCCCGACCTCGGCCGCTGATACCGAGGAGAGCAGCGCCGCGACCCGGTCCGGGGCCAGCGCCCGGGCTTGCGCGTCGTTGCTGTCGATGGCGGGAACGAGGTACCGGGCCAGGCTGTCGGGGGCGGGCGCGCCGGGCCGGGCTATCACGTCGTGCGTGCCGGCATCGAGGAGCCGGCCGTCCGGCGTCAGCCACGCATCCAGCAGCCCGGACGCCTCGAGCGCCGCCTCCAGCCCGGCCCGCTGGCTGTCGGCCAGCCCGGCCGCGAAGTCGGTGACCTGCCACAGCGCCGCTCCGGGCGCGTGCTCCCGCGCTCCGTCCGATCTGGTGTAAGGAACCCGGGGCCGTTCTACCTCGCCGTTTTCTAGCCTGGCCCGCTCGTCGCCCAGGACGGCCAGCGCCTGCTGGGCTTCGCCCAGCTCACGGTCGGCGGCCGCGGCGGCGTTGGCCAGGGAGCGTTGCGCCGTCCCGGCGGCCGCGCGCAGCCCCCGCTCGGCCGGGTGCGGGCCCTCGAGGTTCTCCGCCCACGCGGCCAGCCCGATCTCGTCCGGATCCGGCAGGATCAGGTCCGGCAAGCCGAGCGCACGGGCGCGGCTCGCGTAGCCGCGCCACTGCGCGACGTGCCCGGCCGCGGCGGCGTCCAGGCCGGACTGGGCGCCCGCCAGCTGGTCGGCCGCCGCGTCCCGCGCCGCCTCCTGCTCCGACAGCCGCCTGCGCGCCTCGCGCAGGTCGTGCTCGCGGGACGCGACGGCCCTGGCCAGCTCGGTCACGTGCGCGATGGCCGCGGCGCGGCGGTCAGCCAGGCCAGCCAGCGCGCGCCGGGCGTTATCCGTCTCAGGCTGGCCGTAGGGTCCGTCCGGCAGGGTCAGCGACGTCAGCACGTCTTCGGAGTCGATGCCCGCGGCGGCGCCGGTCTCCCGGAGCGACCCAGCCGCCGTGCTGACGTCCGCCCGGCTGGCGCCGACGGCGGTCGCGGCCTTGTCCCGCTGCCCCTGATGCCCCGCGGCGGCGGCCGCCGCCCGGCGCACGTGCTCGGCTGCGTCCTCGGCTAGGCCGGCGGCCTCGCCGGCGTGCCGCACCGCGTCGTCCAGGCTCTTCAGCCGCGGGTCACCAGCCAGCTCGTCCTTGGCCGCGTTCTGCTCGGCCAGCTCGGTGCTCGCCGCGTCCAGGCCGGCCCGGGCCGCCTCCTCACGGCTGGCCGCCTGGCTGATCTGCTCGCGTACCTCGGCCAGGTCGCGCTGCTGCTGCTCATAGCCGGAGTGCTCGGTGCGTAGCGCCCGCGCCTGGCGCCTGGCCGCCACCGCCGCGTAGCGCTGGTACCGGGCCCGGAACCGCCGCACGTGCCCGCCGGTGTCGCGGAGTCCGGCCAGCTCGTCACGCTGCTGTTCCAGGTCGTGGAACGCGGCGGCGATGTCGGAGATCACCGCCTGATCCAGCGGCGCGAGCGCCTCGGTCAGCGCCCGGGACAGCCTGCCCTCGTCGGGGCGCTTGGAAAGCTGCGGCTGGCGGAGCTGGATCAGCAGGTTGACCAGCGCGTCGTAGCGCCCGGAGCCGAGATGGAACAGGTGCTCATCCAGCATCCTGCGGTATTGCTCCGCCCGCTGGGTGACCTGGCCGCTGGCCCCGATCGCGTCGGTGAGCCGGTCGCGGGTAAGCACGGTGCCACTGCTGCCGATGAGGAACAGGTCCTGTCCCAGCCGCTGCGAGGTGACGAAGAACCAGCGGTCGGCGATCCCGCGCCCGCGGGCGGCCCGCAGGCCGCACCCGATCGTGAGATAGAGGCGCTCGCCGTCCTCGGCCACCCGGCCGAACTCCAGCCAGGTGTAACCGATCCGTTCCTCGTATTTGCCGCCGAGAAGCAGGTTCCATTCCATCTTCTTCTCGCGGTCGCCGTCCGGCTCGACCCGGCTCGGCGACAGGTCGCCGTCGAGCAGGAATGGCAAGGTCAGCGCCAGCACCTTCGACTTGCCGGTGCCGTTGTTGCCGCGCAGCAGCACCCGGCCGTCGCGGAACCAGAACTCCTGGTAGTCGTAGTGGAAGATGTCTACCAGCCCGGTGCGCAGCGGCTGCCATCGGACCGTCGCCGCGACCGGCAAGCTGCCCTCGGCGGCAGGCGGATGCAGCAGTTGCTCGGTCATGATGCCTCGCTCGTGCCGCTCAGCTGCGGCTCTCCGTAGCCGAACCGGGTCAGGGCCGGCCGGGGCAT
Source organism: uncultured Actinomycetota bacterium (assembly GCA_963749145.1). Taxonomy (GTDB): domain Bacteria; phylum Actinomycetota; class Actinomycetes; order Streptosporangiales; family Streptosporangiaceae; genus JASHPR01. The sequence continues at coordinate 841,318 of CAVVLN010000004.1, forward strand.
GACGCCGTCGGGCGTTTCATGGGCCAGCCCGAGCGCGATGAGCCGGTGCACGGCCTGGGCGGTGAGCGCTCGGTCTGCCCCTGGCTCGGTGACGCCTTTGCGCCAGTGCCCGCGGTGCACCCCCGCCAGTTCCGCCATGTGTTTCACGAGCAACGGCACCGGAACCGGGCCAGTTCGCCCGGCCCGCAGCCGCTGCGCGAGGAAATCGGCGAGCAGCAGCGTGGCATGCCCGTCGGTGCCTTCCTCGGGCATGCCCAGGTCGGTGGCTTCGCCGGTGGGATCGAGCAGCGCGATGCCCTCGCCGCGCGCCTCGGCGATCAGGCCGGTTGCCTCGGTCAGCCGCCTGAGCAGGGGGCCGCGCTGCCGCTCCAGGTAACCGCGCTCCTCTTCGCTGAGGTCGCCGAAATAGACCACCGGATCGTCCAGGAGCCGGCGGGTCAGGGAATGCCGGATCGCCCGGTTGCGGGAATCCTCGGTGGGCGGGCTCGTCTCCTGCGTGAGCGCGGCGAGCCGCTGCGCCGTCGTGGCCGCGCTGACGGTCGACGGTCCGCGCCGCGCGATCAGCAGCACTGACAGCACATCCCGGTCCACGTCATAGAGCGCGTCGCCCGTCTCGTTGACGAAGGCCTGCTCATCGCCCGCCACGCGGGCGAGCACGCCCACCTCCAGCAGCAGCTTCGCCACCGCTACCAGGTCACTGCGCTCGTCCCTCGTCTGCAGGGTGAACGTGATGCCGGCCGCAGCCAGGTCGTCCTCGCGAGCGAGCCGGACGATCCGGTCCACCAGCCAGCCGAGCGTCACCTGGCTCTCCGCCCGCTCCAGCGTGGCCAGGGCCAGACAGGCGAGGACGTAGCGACGGCGGCTGAACGGCTGCTTGCCGGGCTGGGCGGGGCGGCTGCCGTCGGCGTGCGACGCGGGGATCTTGCGCAGCCGCGCGACGCTGTGGTCGATCTGCACCCGCCAGCCGGCCTCCCGCCCGAACCACTCGGCCAGCCACCCGGCGTGCTTCCTGACCTCGCTGAACTTCTGGCGGTCCGCCCGGCTGGTCAGCAGTGGCTGGCGGAGCAGCAGCCGGACCGCGCGGCGTCGCTGATCGGCAAGCTGGGCATCGAGAACGTCGCTGAGCTGGTCGGTCATGCTTTCTCCTGCCCCAGGCCAGCCGCCATGCGGACCGGTCCGGCTGGCGCCTCGGCGCCTGCCGGCGCAACAGCCGGCGCATTCAGGCAGTCGGTGATGGTGATCTCGTGGTCGGGGCCGCGCAGCACGCCGTCCGGCGTGCGGATTTCCGCGATGCCGGCTTCCGGCAGCGGCCGCAGGACGAGTTCCATGGTGCCGTCGCTGGTCCTGGTGCGGATCGTGCCGTCGGGCCCGGCCGGACCGGCGGCCAGGCCGTCACCGAGCAGCCGGAGGAACAGCGAGAACTCCGCGCTGTCGAGGGGCCCGAGTTCGGACAGCAGGGTCGGCCGGCCCGTCGCCAGCCGGCGCCTGGCCGCATTGGTCTGCTCGTGCTCGGCTGCGGCGTGGCGGGCCAGGTGCTCGCGCTCCGCCGACCGGTCCGCGACCCGCTTCTGGTGGCCGCGGTGCAGGTACCGACCCGTCTGGCGCAGCCGCGGCGCGATCTCCGCCTGGGGTGCGTCCAGCCAGCTGGTGCTCGCCGGGACGTCCGGCTGCTCCGCCGTGACGTCGGCAGTCAGGTGCCGGGACGGCGTCAAGCCGAAGGCCGCCCGCCAGAGCCGGTGCGCGTCGGCGTCAGCTGACGCCTCGGCGAACCACCGGGCGAGCGCACGGAAGTCGGCGCTCCGGTCGCTGCGGCCGGTGCGGCGTTCCTGCAGGACGCTCACGGTCGCGAGCAGGTCGGGGATGGCTTGCCGGGTACGGCTGCGCAGCAGTTCGGCCTGGCTAGGGTGCTGACGGTCGGCCGTCACGAACCACGAGGCAAGACCAGACCAGCGCAGCCGCCACTCGGCCAGCTTGCGTGCTGCTGGTTCGGCGTTCTCCAGGCCCTGGCCGCCCGCGTCCCGGGGGCTGCCCGCCGACAGATCGTCGCCGGGCGCGACGTCGGCCGCCTCACGCTCGGCGGCGAGCCGGAGCAGCTGGTCCACCCGGCCGGCGCCGGCGGTCTCCAGCCGCCGGAGCATCGCCTCGATGTCGAAGGCCTTGACCACCAGCTCGGAGACGAACCGCTCCAGGTAGTCGATCAGCCTGTCTTTGTAGGCGAGGAACGCCTCCTCGTCGATCTCCTGCATATCCAGGGTGCGCTGCAAACCAGACATGAACGCGCTGGCGTTCGCGGCGAGGCTGTCGAGCCGGCCCGTCAGCTCCAGCAGCAGGCTATGCACCACCGCCGGATCGGGGTTGTCCGGGAGGTCATGCAGCGCCCGCAGCCGGACCCTGATGTCTTCCAGGGCAACGGCCTGCAGCTCACCCCGCCTGCCCAGCTCGGCCTCGTACAGTGCCAGCGCGCGCTCGGCCGCCTCGCCCTCCCGGCTGAGCTGGTACAGGTAGCGGGCGCGGTAGAAATCCTCCACCGTGGTCACCCGGCCCGTGTCCGGGTCGGCCCGCAGGTTGCCCCATCCCTCCAGGCTGCGCAGTGCCTCATCAACCTGCTCGGGCCCGGCCTGCTCCCAGTGCCCGTCGCGGCGCAGCGCCTCGGCGACGTCTTCTGGCCGCAGGTGCACCACGTAGCGCTGTTTGGCCGCGGTGAACACCGCCATCACCCGGCGGTACAGCGGCGCCAGCGGGACGTCCAGGTGCGCGAACGGGCGAGCTCCGGGCCGGACCTCGCCGCCCGGGTCCGGTCGCGCGCGCGGCGCGCCGTCCGGAGGGCTCGGTGCCGCTGTCCTCACCATGACTGGCAGTATGCCGAAGACCGCCGACAAATCAGCCCGGCTCGCCGGACGCAGTCGTGAGCGCGGTGATGCCCCCGTGGTGCCTTACCGCGGCGAGCGCTCAGGCCGTGGGGCCGCTGCCGAGCCACCCGCGCCGCTTGAACAGCATGAACAACAGAACGATCGCGACCACCTCGGAGCCGAGGCCGAGGAAGAGAAAGTCGCCCAGGCTCGCCTGCAGGTGGCCGGTCAGCCAGGCGAAATTCTGCCCGAAGAAGCCGGTCAGGAAGCCCAGCGGGAGGAACACCGTCGCGATGACGGCCAGCTGCTTCATGACCACGTTCAGCCGGTTCGACACCATCGACAGGTGCGTGTCCATGGCGCCGCTGATCAGGTCACGGTACCCGTCCACCAGGTCGCTGATGCGGATCAGGTGGTCATAGAGGTTACGGAAGTACGCCGAACCCTGGTCGGTCATCCCGGGGATCGTCACCATGCCGCCATTGAGGCCAGCGATCATGTCGCGCTGGGGCGTGATGACCTTGCGGATGGTCATGACCTCCCGCTTCATGCCGAAGAGGGTCCCGAGCTGTTCCTCGGTCGGGTTCTTCAGGATGGCGCTCTCGAGGTTGTCGATCGAGTCGTCGAAGTCGGACAGCACGGGGAAGAACGAATCGATCAGGGTATCCATGATCAGGTAGAAGATCACGACCTGCGGCGCGGCCACCTCCGAGGCGTGATGGCCGCCGACGCGGTCACGCACGGCGGCCAGCGCCGGGCAGTTCCCCTGGTGGATGGTGATGATGAACTTCTCGGTGATGAAGCAGTGCACTTCCGCCACGCTCTTCCCGTCACCGGCGATGCCGAACGTGATGACATGGACGAAGTCGTCGTAGTCGTCGATCCGGGCCCGCTGGCCGAACCGGTCCGCCGCCTGCACCGCCACCGGGTGGAAATGAAACGTGTTGGTCAGCATGCCCGAAACGTCGTCGTCGGGCCCTGGGTCGTGGATGTCGAGATCGAGCCAGAAGAATCCGCCCCCGGCGACGGCCTGCTCGATCTTCTCCGGGGTCGCGTCGGTGGCCTGGCCATCCTGCCTGATCGTCCCTTTCATGGGAAAATGCTGTCACGATCGGGAAGCGGACGCTGACCGATCCGGCCCGGCCGGGAGGGAGGGTCAGCGCAGGCGCCGGGCGGCGGGCGAGGGGAGCGCGTCGAGGAAGCCCGGCGCCGGCCAGCCCCGCCCGGCGTACGCGGCGGTGATGCCGGCCAGGACCCCGGCCCGCCGGCTGGTCTCGGTCAGCGCGATCACCGACCCGCCGAACCCGCCGCCGGTCATCCGGGCCCCGAACGCCCCGGCCGCGACCGCCGCCTCGACCGTGGCGTCGGCCTGCGGCCAGGAGACCTCGAAGTCGTCGCGGAGCGAGGCATGCGACGCGGTCAGCAGCGGGCCGCACCGGCCGGGCTGGCCCGCGCGCAGCAGCCGGACCACGTCGAGAACCCTTGCGTTCTCGGTGACCACGTGCCGGGCCCGGCGCCGCAGCAGGGGGTCGCCGAGCCGCTCGGCCAACTCGGGACTGTCCGTTATATCCCGCAGCGACGGTACGCCGAGCGCGCGGGCCGCCCGTTCGCATGCACGCCGGCGTTCCGCGTACCGCCCGTCCGACAGGGCGTGCCGGACCCGGGTGTCCACGACGAGCAGGACCAGCCCGGCCGCCGCGAGGTCGAGCGGCACGTCGCTGGACTGCCCGCTGCGGCAGTCCAGCAGCAGGGCGTGACCGGCCCGGCACAGCAGCGACGCGGACTGGTCCATGATCCCGCTCGGCACGCCCACGAACTCGTTCTCCGCGCGGCGGGCCAGCGCCGCAAGCTCGGCCCGCGGCACGCTCAGCCCGGACAGCTCGCTGAGCGCGAGCGCGGTCGCGCACTCCAGCGCGGCGGAGGACGACAGCGCGGCGCCGCGCTCGAGGTCGGCGTCGATGGCGATGCTGGCCCCGGTCACCGGATAGCCGGCCTCGCGCAGCGCCCAGGCGGCGCCCGCCGGGTACGCCGCCCAGCCCGCGGGTGAGCCCGGGGCGAGCTTGCTCACCCCGGCCGTGGCCGGCGCACCGGGGACCTGACGTGAGCGCAGCTCGAGCAAGCCGTCGTCGCGCCGGGACACCGCGGCCCTGACCCCCTGGCCGAGCGCGAACGGGAGCACGAAGCCCTCGTTGTAGTCGGTGTGCTCGCCGATCAGGTTCACCCGCCCGGGGGCGTGCCACACACCCTCGGGTTCCGCGCCGAAGCACCGGCCGAACCAGGCGGCGGCCCGGCCGGCCGCGCTCGCGGCCGCCATCCCGCCGTTCGCCCCGCCCGTCACCCCGCCGTCACCCCGCCGTCACCCCGCCCTCACCCCGCCGCCCGCGTCATGCTCGCGGCCGGCCAGCAGGCGGGCGAACGTCCATGCGTCCGCGACCATGGCCTGCAGGTCGCGCTCGGCGCGCCAGCCAAGATCGGCGGCGATCGCCTGCGACGAGGCCACCAGCACGGCCGGGTCGCCTGGCCGCCGGGGCGTCACCTCGGCCGGGATCGTCAGCCCGGTCACCTCCCGGCACGCGCTGAGCACCTCGCGGTTGGAGTAACCCGTCCCGCTGCCGAGGTTATAGACCGTGTGCGTGCCGGGCACGGCGGCCGCCAGGGCCAGCAGGTGCGCGCGGGCCAGGTCGGTCACGTGGATGTAGTCCCTGATGCAGGTCCCGTCCGGGGTCGGGTAGTCATCGCCGAACAGCCGCACGTGCCCTCCGTCACGCGCGGTCGCGAGCACGGTGGGGATCAGATGCGTCTCGGGGTGGTGGCGCTCGCCGCGCCAGGTGCCCGCGGCGTCCGCGCCGGCGCCCGCGACGTTGAAGTAGCGCAGGCTGACCGCGCCGATCCGGTGCATCCGCGCGTACTCGGCCAGCGCGGTGTCCACCGCGACCTTGGACGCGCCGTACGGGCTCGACGGCCGGACCGGGTCGGTCTCGGTGATCGGGATCCGCTCGGGCTCGCCGTACACCGCCGCGGTCGAGGAGAACACGATCCGGCGGGTCCCGGTGACCCGCATGGCTTCCAGCAGCGCGAGCGTGCCGCCCAGGTTGTTCTCCCAGTAGCGCTCCGGGTGGGCGACCGACTCGCCCACCAGCGACTTGGCCGCGAAGTGCAGCACCGCGTCGATCCCGGTGCCGAGCAGGGCCAGGGCGCGGCGGCGGATGGTGCCCCGGTGCAGCGCGGCGGTGGGCGGCACCGCGTCCGCGTGGCCGGTGGACAGGTCGTCGAGAACCAGGACGTCGTGGCCGCCGTCGGCCAGCTGGGCCGCGACCACGCTGCCGATGTACCCGGCGCCCCCGGTGACGAGCAGCCTCATGATGCTTCCAGCCCCTCCAGCCGCCGCAGCGCGGCCGCCGCCGCCTCGGGCGCTATGTCGTTGGTGAAGGCGTCCATGCCGGACTCGGACCCGGCCAGGTACTTCAGCTTGCCGGGCGCCCGGCGGATCGTGAACAGCTCCAGGTGCAGCGCGAAATCATCCCGGCCCGCGCGGACGGGGGCCTGGTGCCACCCCGCGATGTACGGCGCTGGCGTGCCGAACAGCCGGTCGAAGCGGCGCAGCAGGTCCAGGTAGACGTCGCAGAACTCGTGCCGCTCGGCGCCGGTCAGGGCGAGCAGGTCCGGGCTCCGCCGGCGGGGATAGAGGTGCACCTCGTACGGCCAGTGCGCCGCGTGCGGCACGAACGCGACCCAGTGCTCGGCCGCGGTCACGATCCGCGATCCGTCGGCCAGTTCCGCCGCGAGCACCTGGTCGAACAGGTTCCCGCCGGTGTCGCGCCGGTACCGCGCGCTGGTGGCGAGCATCCGCGCCGTGCGCGGGGTGACGAACGGGTAGGCGTAGATCTGCCCGTGCGGGTGAGACAGCGTCACGCCGATCTCGGGGCCGCGGTTCTCGAAGCAGAACACCTGCTCCACCCCGGGTCGCGCGGCGAGCGCCGCGGTGCGGTCGGCCCACGCGGCCAGCACCAGCATGGCCTGGCCGTGGGTCAGGTCGGCGAACGACGCCGCATGGTCCGGGCTGAAGCAGACCACCTCGCAGCGGCCGTGGCCCGGCCGGGCCGTCAGCAGGCCGGGCGGGCCGTCCGCGCCCGGGTCCGGCGGGCCGGCCTCGCCGTCCCCGGTGACCAGCGAGGGGAACCGGTTCTCGAACACCGCCACCTCGTAGGAGGGCGCCGGTATCTCGGTCGGCTGGCCGGGCCGCGACGGGTCCAGCGGGCAATGGTCGGCCGGCGGCAGGTAGGTGCGGTCCTGGCGGTGGCCGGCGATGATGACCCACTCGCCGAGCAGCGAGTCATAGCGCACCTGAGACGACGCGTGGACCCGGCCGAGGGGCCGGCGGTCGGGGAATCCGGCCGCCCAGCCGGCGGACGGGCCGAAGTAGATCAGCTCCCGGCCGTCGGCCAGCCTCACCGAGGCCCTCATCACCATGGAACCTAATGCTAGGGGCGGGCGGAGGACCTTGATCGGCGGCCGGCGGTAGGCTTCAGAGCGCCCATCCAGGCCGGAGTTGGAGGTGCCATGCCCATATTCGGAGGCCGCCAGTCGGCCGACGCGGCCACGTGGGAGCCGGAGGCGGCGGACGGCCGGCTGGCGCATACCGCGGGCGCCGACCCGGCCGGGGTGTTCACCTCCGACCTGTCGGTATCCGAGTACGTGCTGCTCGGCGAGGCCGGGTTCGAGCCGCTCGGGTTCGTGGTCGGGTCGTCGATCTACCATGTCGGGCTGCAGGTCGGGCGGTGGTCGCAGAACCAGGAACTCCAGGTGCTGAGCCAGGCGATGTACAGCGCCCGGGAGCTGGCCATGGCCCGGATGCGGGCCGAGGCGGATCACCTCGGCGCGGACGGAATCGTGGGCGTGGAACTACGGATGCAGATGTACGCGTGGGGCCAGCAGGTGCTGGAGTTCGTCGCCACCGGGACCGCGGTCCGGCACATGGCCGGCGAGGGGGCGCACCGCGCGCCGGACGGCCGCGCGTTCACCTCGGACCTGTCCGCGCAGGACTTCTTCCGGCTGCTCGCGGCGGGCGCGGTGCCGGTCGCCTTCGTCCTCGGCCTGTGCGTCTATCACATCGCGCACCAGTCGGCCATGCAGGCGATGCGGCAGGCCGGCCAGAACAAGGAGATGCTCCAGTTCACCCAGGGTGTCTACGAGGCGCGCGAGCTGGCCTTGTCCCGGATGCAGGCCGAGGCGACGCAGGCCGGCGCGCAGGGCATCGTCGGGGTCGGCGTGACCGTCTCCAACCACGTCTGGGGCGAGCACGCGACCGAGTTCCTGGCCACCGGCACCGCCATGCGCCGGCTGGCCGACGAGCACCGTCTCCCGGAGACGTCGCCCAAGCCCACGTTCACCCTCGGCCTGGACAGCTGACCGCCGTCAGGGCAGGGACCAGGTGTGCACCGGCTCGTTGGTCTGCATCCGGTCGATGTAGCCCAGCGTCATCAGGCGCAGCGCCTCCGGCCGGTCGGCGTGCCGCCGTTCGGTGAGCGCCCGGACCGCCTCGGTCTGCCAGGTGGCGCCGGTCTGCCCGGACAGGCAGCGCTGCTCGATGATGCCGAGCAGGCGCTTGGCGTCGTCGGCGTCCACGCCCCAGCGCTCGAGGCCGTCGAACGCCAGCGGCAGCAGGCGGCGCAGCACCAGCTCGGTCACGGGGACCTCGCCGAGGCCGGGCCAGTAGAGCCGGGCCTCGATGCCGTGCTTGGCCCCCTCGGCCAGGTTGTCGGCGGCGGCGGCGAACGACATCTGCGTCCAGACCGGCCGCTCGGCCTCGGCCAGCGCGCGGACCACGCCGCAGTAGAAGGCCGCGTTGGCCATGATGTCCGCGACCGTCGGCCCGGCCGGCAGCACCCGGTTCTCCACCCGCAGGTGCGGCATGCCGTCCACGACCGCGTACACCGGCCGGTTCCAGCGGTAGATCGTGCCGTTGTGCAAGGTCAGCTCGGCCAGCTGCGGGGCGCGCCCGCGGTCCAGCGTGGCGACCGGGTCCTCGTTCTCGCACAGCGGCAGCAGCGCCGGGAAGTAGCGCAGGTTCTCCTCGAACAGGTCGAACACCGAGGTGATCCAGCGCTCGCCGAACCACACCCGCGGCCGGACCCCCTGCTCCTTGAGCTCGTCCGGCCGGGTGTCGGTGGCCTGCTCGAACAGCGTGAGCCTGGTTTCCCGCCACAGCTCGCGCCCGAACAGGAACGGCGAGTTCGCGCTCACGGCCACCTGCGCGCCCGCGACCGCCTGGGCGGCGTTCCAGTAGCTGCCGAACGAATCCGGGCTCACCTGCAGATGGCACTGCACGCTGGTGCAGGCGGCCTCCGGGGTGATCGTGTCGATGTGGGTGAGCAGCCGCTCGGTGCCCTCGATCGAGATCCGCATCTCCTCGCCGCGGGCCGCGAAGATCTGCTCGTTAAGCAGCCAGTAGCGCGGGTTGGGCGACATGGCCTGCTCGCCGACATCGCTCTCGCGCAGCGTGGGCAGGATGCCGACCAGCATCAGGTGGCTGCCGGCCTGGCGGGCGCGGGCCTCGGCGTGATCGAGGCTGGCCCGTACCCCGCACTCGAGCCGGGCCAGGGCGTCGCCGCCCAGCGGCCGCGGCGGCACGTTGATCTCCAGGTTGAACTGGCCCAGCTCGCTCGCCCAGCTGGGGTCGGCGATCGCGCCGAGCACCTCGGCGTTCTTCATCGACGGCAGGCCGGCCTCGTCGACCAGGTTCAGCTCGATCTCCAGCCCCACCTGCCGCGGCTCGATGTCGAAGCGGGACTCCTGCAGCATCCGCGCGAACACGTCCAGGCAGCAGCGGACCTTCTCCCGGTACGCGCGCCGGTTCTGCTGGCTCACGATGATGGCTGGGACATCCCTGCCCATCGGTCCCCTCCCGCTCACCTGGCCATGGGCAGCCTTCATCAACTTTCGCACGTCATGGGGGTTGTGACCAGGGCAGCCAGGGGCCGGATCAGGACGGCGGGCGGTGGGCGGGAGCGTCCCAGTCGAGCAGCGGGCCGTCGGGGACGATCCGGGTCGGGTTGATGTGCGGGTGGGTGGTGAAGTAGTGCCGCTTGATGTGATCGAAGTTGGTGGTGTCACGGAAGGCCGGCAGCGCGTAGAGGTCGCGCGCGTAGCCCCACAGGTTCGGGTAGTCGGTGAGACGGCGCAGGTTGACCTTGAAGTGGTAGTGATAGACCGGGTCAAACCGGGCCAGAGTCACCCACAGCCGGACGTCGGCCTCGGTGATCGCCCCGCCGAGCAGGTAACGGCGGCCGGCCAGGCGCTGCTCCAGGTCGTCCAGGGTGGCGAAGACCTTGGTCACCGCGTCGTGGTAGGCCCCCTGGGTGGTGGCCATGCCGGCCCGGTAGACGCCGTTGTTCACGGTCTCGTAGACCACGGCGTTGATCGCGTCGATCTCCGGCCGCAGCCGCTCCGGGTAGAGGTCATAAGCCCCGTTGGCGTACGCGCCGAACTGAGTGTCCAGGTCGATCGTGATGTCGGGGAAGTTGTTGCTGACGATGCGGCCGGTCTGGCGGTCCCACAGCACCGGCACGGACACGTGCCCGTCGTAGCCGGGCTCGGTCGCCTCGTAGGCCTCGCGCAGCAGCGCGAACCCGTTGACCGGGTCGAGCGAGTAGCCCGGGCCCTCGCGGAACGCCCAGCCGCGTCCGTCCCGGACCGGGTCCACCGCCGACAGCGAGATGACCTCCTCCAGCCCGAGCAGCCGGCGCACGATCGCCGTCCGGTGCGCCCACGGGCAGGCCCAGGAGACGTACAGGTGGTAGCGGCCCGCCACGGCCGGGTACCCGCTGGAGCCGTCCGCCGTGATCCGGTCCCGGAACGGGTAGGCGGGCCGCACGAACTCGCCCGGCGCGCGCTCGGCCGGCGGCTGCCTGCGCCGGAAGTCCCCGTAGTCGCCGAACGCGGTGAAGTCGACCGGGCTCGCCGCCCCGCCTGCTTCCCCGTCCCCGTCCCTGTGCACCGGCTGGGTCGTGGTCATGCCGGTGCCAACCGGGCCGCGGCGCCGGCCATTCCTGGCCGGTCAGCCCGGCTGAGTATCCGCCGGGTCGCTGCGAGCGAACGCGATCGCATCGGCCTGCGGCATCCGGCGGCCGCGCTGCTCGGCCGCGGCGTACCCTTCCTCGCCCAGCGCCAGCCGCACGGCGGCGACTGACTGATCGAACCGGGCCAGGTCCGGGCCGAGGATCGGCGAGCCGATGGCCTCCCGCAGCGCCTGGGAGGCCCCGAACAGCACGGCGGCCCGCTGCGCCAGCCCGGCGGCCGCGTCGACCCCGGCCATCTCCTCCAGGCATTCGGCGATCGAGCGCCGCTCGCCGATCGCCTCCGCGTGCTCCAGGCTGCGCGCGTGGAAGGACCGGGCGGCCGGGTAGTCCTTGCGCGCCAGCGCGGCCAGGCCGAGGTTGGTCAGCGCCACGCTGGCCAGGCGGCGGTCGCCCACCTGCTCGGCGAGCGCGAGCGCCTCGGCGTGCAACTGCGCCCCGCGGTCCGGGTCGCCGGTGTTCTGCAGCACCGTGCCCAGGTTGGTCAGGGCCCCGCCGATCAGCTTGCGGTCGCCGAGCTTCCTGGCGTTGGCCAGGTGCTCGGACAGCCGGGCGGCGGCCAGATCGAAGTCGCACTCGTTGAACGCCACCACGCCGAGGTTGCCCAGGATCACCGTGGCCCGGCGCAGGTCCCCGGCGGCCCGGAACCTGGACATGCTCTCGGTGTAGTAGGCGGTGGCCTGGGCCTGGTCACCGGTGTGCAGGGCCAGCCGGCCCAGGCCGCTCAGGCACCGGGCCATCACGCTGGACTCGCCCGCGCGGCGGGCCAGGTCGAGGGCCTCGGCGTACATGGCCTGAGCGGCGGGATAGTCGCTGCGCAGGTGCGCGACCGCGCCCAGGTCACCCAGGGTGCTGGCGGTGCGCACGTCGTCGCCGAGCCCGCGCCAGATGGTCAGGCTCTCCTGCTGCAGGCTGCGCTGGGCTTCGTAGTCCGACTGGACGCCGGCCAGCTGGCCCGCGCCGTCCAGGGCGATGGCCCGGAGCCGGGGCCGGCCTGCGGCCCGGCGGCGGCGAGGGCCGAGTCCAGCCAGCGGCGGCCGAGGCTGGCGTGCCCGCGCACCTGCCAGAACGGCGCCAGCGCCCCGGCTAGCTCCAGCGCTTGCTCCGCACCCGGCTGGGCCAGGCCCCATTCCAGGCCGGCCCGCATGTTCTCCAGGTCGGCTTCCAGCAGGTCGAGCCAGGCTTCCTGGTCGGGGCCGTCCAGGTCGGCCTGGCCCGCGTAGTCCAGCAGCCAGGCGAGGTGGCGGCGGCCCAGTTCCTCCTGCTCCCCCGCCTCCGCGAGCTGGCCGCGGGCGAACTGGTGCACCGACTCGAGCATGCCGTAGCGCATGCTGCCGTAGCGTTCCTCGGTGGTCAGCAGCGAGCGGTCGACCAGCGCGGTGACGGTCTCGAAGACCTCCCCGGCGCCGAGCCCCCCGGCGCCGAGCCCGCCGTCGGCGAGCCCGCCGTCGGCGAGCACCGCCTCGGCCGCCTCCAGCGTGCATCCCCCGGCGAACACGGCCAGCCGCCGGAAGCACACCCGCTCGGCCTCGCTGAGCAGGTCGTGACTCCACTCGATCGCGGCCTGCAGGGTCCGGTGCCGCGACAGCGCGCCGCGGCTGCCGCCGGACAGCAGCCGGAACCGGTCGTCGAGCCGGGCGGCGAGCTGCCGGGCGGTCAGCGCGTTGAGCCGGGCCGCGGCGAGCTCGAGGGCGAGCGGGATGCCGTCGAGCCGGCGGCAGATCTCGCTGACCGCGCCCGCGTTGCCCTCGGCCAGCGAGAACCCGGGCCGGGCCAGGCCGGCCCGGTCGCAGAACAGCCGGGCCGCCTCGGATTCGGCGACGACCCGCGGGTCCCGCTCGGCCGCGGGCGGCAGCGTCAGCGGCGGCACCGGCCAGGTGGCCTCGCCGGCCACGTTCAGCCTGCTCTGGCTGGTGGCCAGCACCCGCAGCGACGGGCACTGCCGCAGCAGCCCGGTGACCAGGCTGGCCGCGGCGTCCAGCACGTGCTCGCAGCAGTCCAGGATCAGCAGGGCCGCGCGGTCGCGCAGGTGCGCGGCGATCGTGTCGGACAGCGGGTGGCCGGGTTCCTCGCGGATCCCGAGCGCGGACGCGGCGACCGCGGTGACCAGGTCCGGCCCGGTCACCGGCGCGAGCTCCACCAGCCAGACACCGCCCGGATACCGGCCCGTGGCCAGCTCCCCCGCCTTGAGGGCCAGGCGGGTCTTGCCGGAGCCCCCCGGCCCGGTCAGCGTGAGCAGCCGGGAGAGCCCGAGCAGGTCCTCGATCGTGGCCAGCTCCGACTCGCGGCCGATGAACGACGTGGTCTCGGCGGGCAGCCAGCCCGGCGCGGCCCGGCCGCCGGGCCCGGCGGGCCCGGCGGCCGGGCCGGGCGGCGGCGCTTGCGGCTCGCCAGCCGGCGCGGGTCCCCCGGCCGGGTCCGGGCCCGCGGGCTCGGCGGGACGCCAGTCCAGCGCCGGCTCCTGGCGCAAGATCGCCTCCTGCAGCCGGGCCAGCGCGGGATTGGGGTCGATGCCCAGCTCGTCGGCGAGCCGGTCGCGCAGGTCCTGGTGGGCCTGCAGCGCGTCGGCCTGGCGGCCGCACCGGTACAGGGCCAGCACCCGCTGGCCGCACAGCCGCTCCCGCAGCGGGTGGGCGGCGACCAGGCCCTCGAGCTCGCTGGCCAGCGCGGCGTGACGGCCGCAGGCCAGGTCGGCCTCGACCCGGTCCTCGGTCGCGGCCAGCCGGGCCTCCTCGAGCCGGCTGACGTCCGCCTGCGCGAACTCGAAGTCGGCCACGTCGGACAGCGCGGGCCCGCGCCACAGCCGCAGGGCTTCGCGCAGCCGGGCCGCGGCCGCTTCCGGGCGGCCGGCGGCCATGTCGCCGGCCGCCGCGGCCGCCAGCGCCTCGAACCGCTGCGCGTCGAGCTCGCCGTCGGCCAGCACGATCCGGTACCCGGGCGGGTACGTGGCCACGGCATCTGACCCGGTGCCCAGGGCCCGGCGCAGCCGGGAGATGTAGACCCGCAGCGTGGCCAGGTAGTGCGGCGGCGGCTGGCCCGCCCACAGGTCGTCGGCGAGCCGGTCGGCGGACACGACCTGGCCGCCCGCGAGCAGCAGCCGGGCGAGCAGGGTGCGCTCCCTGAGCCCGCCCAGGTCCTTCACCAGGCCACCGTCGGCTACTTCCACGGACCCGAGAATGCGGAACTCGACGATGGCCACCACCTCCCCGGGAGGCTGCCTGGGCGCAGCCGGGGGCTGCGGTCAATGGTAGGTGGGGGCGAGGCCGGCCTCCAGCCGACGTTCAGCGTCCCCGCAGCCAGGTGTACCAGACGCGGGGCCGTCACGGGGCCGCTCGGCGGTCGCTGACCGCCGCGCTGGAAGTTCGACCGCAGGTAGGACGGCAGGCCGGCCGGGGTCAGCGCCGAGGTCCGGGCCAGCACCCCCGCGACATAGGTCGCGGGGTCGAAGACGACCTCGGTGTCGGGCCTGGTCACGGCGGTCAATCCCGCTCCCCTGGTTCCGCTGGCCGCAGGCTAGACGGCGTCCGCCATCCGGCGGACCGCCTCGGTGATCAGCTCCGGCGAGGTGCCGATGTTCAGCCGCGCGAACCCCCGGCCCTGGGTGCCGAAGCCGGGCCCCGGGCTCAGCGCGACCCGGCCCCGGTTCAAGAACGCCTCGGCCGGGTCGTCGCCGAGGCCGAGCTCCCGGCAGTCCAGCCAGGCCAGGAAGCTCGCTTCCGGCGGCCGGTAGCGCACCGCGGGCAGCTGCCGGCGAGCAGCCGGCCCAGCAGCGCGCGGTTGGCGTCCAGCTGGCTCGCCAGCGCGTCGAGCCAGGGCAGCGAGTCGGCGAACGCGGCCACCGACCCGAGCACGCCGACCTGCCCGGCGAGCAGCGCCTCCCAGCGCTCGTCGAGCACGGCCGCCATCGCCGGCGACCCGGCGATGGCGACGCCGCACTTCAGCCCGGGAATGTTCCAGCCCTTCGAGGCCGAGGTGAACGCGACCGCGCGCTGTGACGCCGGGTGGTCAATGGCCAGGAACGGCGTGTGCTCGGCACCGGGCAGCACCAGCGGCGCGTGGATCTCGTCGACCAGCAGGTAGGCGCCGTGGCGCTGGCAGATGTCCGCCGCCGTGATCAGCTGCTCGCGCGACCAGACGCGGCCGGTCGGGTTGTGCGGGCTGCACAGCAGGTAGCCGCGCACGCCGTCCTCGGCCAGGGCCCGGTCGAGCGCGCCGGGATCCAGGTCGTAGCGGCCGTCCTCGCCGCGCCGCAGCGGCGCCTCGACCACCCGCCGCCCGGCCAGCCGCACCCGGTAGAAGAACGGCTGGTAGACGGGAGGATTGATCACGATCCCGGCGCCGGGCGGCGTGACGGCCATGATCACCTCGGCGATGCCGGTCATCACGTCCGGGATCGCGTAGACGCGGGCCGGGTCCGGGGCCCAGCGCAGCCGCTTGGCCGCGAAGGCGGCGAACGCCTCGCCGAGCTCGCCCTTGTGGCCGTAGCCGCAGTCCCCGATCGCGAGCGCGGCCGTCACCGCCGCCACGATCGGCTCGGCCAGGTCGAAGTCCATCTCGGCGACGAAGGCCGGCAGGACGTCCGCCGGGTACCTCCGCCACTTGTGGCTGGTCCGCTTCCTGAGCACCTGCAGGTCACAGCGTCCGAGCATCGCGTCCACTCGTGGATGGTAACCCCGGGCGGCCGGTAGGCCAGGACCGTCAATGACGATCCAGCCGCCGTCCGGCCGGCGGCGGATCAACCGGGCACCGGGGCCGGCGCGTCAAACGTGCGGCGTAAAAGGTGATATCACTATAGTGCAACTGGCAGCGAGGGAGGTCGTCGGTGAGCGTTGATACCGGTGCGGGCGCCGTGGCACCCGGCCCGTCCGGCCCGGAACTCCGTGAGCGCGCCGCGGCGGCCGCGCCGGGCCGGCCGGTGCTGGCGGGTGTCGTGGTCGCGGCGGTCGCGGGGATCGTGCTCGTAGGTGAGGGCAGCGTGCACTCGGCCAAGGGCCTGATCTTCCTCGGCGCGCTGCTGATCGTGGCCGCGCTGGTGGCCTCCCGCGGGCTGACGTCGGTGGCGCCCGGAGAGGCACGGGTCGTCCAGGTGTTCGGCCGCTACGCCGGCACGATCCGCACCGACGGCCTGGCCTGGGTGAACCTCGCGGCCGACAAGCGCAAGGTCTCCACCCGGATCCGCAACCACGAGACCACGCAGGCCAAGGTCAACGACGCCGACGGCAACCCGATCGAGATCGCCGCCGTGGTCGTCTGGCGGGTCGAGGACACCGCCAAGGCGGTGTACGGCGTGGACAACCTGACCGAGTTCGTCGCGGTCCAGGCCGAGACGGCGGTCCGGCAGATCGCCAGCGCCTACCCCTACGACGACAACGAGGGCAGCGGGCTGTCCCTGCGGGGCGCGGCCGGGGAGATCAACGCCAAGCTGGCCGAGCAGATCGCCCAGCGGGTGGCGCCCGCCGGGGTGCGCATCATCGAGACGCGGCTGACCCGGCTGTCCTACGCCCCGGAGATCGCCCACGCCATGCTGCGCCGCCAGCAGGCCGGCGCGATGGTCGCCGCCCGGCAGCGGATCGTAGAGGGGGCGGTCGGCATGGTCGAGTCGGCGCTGGCCCGGCTGGACGCCGACGGCCTGGTGGAACTGGACGCCGAGCGCAAGGCCGCCATGGTCAGCAACATGCTCGTGGTGCTGTGCAGCGACCACCCGACCCAGCCGGTCGTCAACACCGGAACCCTCTACCAGTAACGCCGACGCATGGCCACCGAGCGGAAGACGATCCTCCTCCGGCTAGATCCGGCGGTGCATGACGCGATCTCCCGCTGGGCGGCCGACGAACTGCGCAGCACCAACGCGCAGATCGAGTTCATGCTGCGCCGGGCCCTGGCCGAGGCGGGGCGCCTGCCGTCCAAGGTCGCCCCGGTGCGCCGCCCCGGCCGGCCGCGCAAGCAGCCAGAGGCCTCAGGTGACTAAGGTGACTAAGCGGTAACTAAGGGCCGCCGGCGGCCCGGTCCCGTTACCATGAGCCTGGCGGGGCGGGATGTCATTTTGTGACACATTCCGCCCGGTAGGAGGACTGGGTGGAGTTCGGCTTGCTCGGGCCGCTGATCGTGCGGGACGGCGGCTCGCGGGTGACGGTGTCAGCCGGGAAGCAGCGGATACTGCTCGCTGCGCTGCTGCTGCGCGCCAACCAGGTGGTCCCCGCGGCCGAGCTGACCCGGTTCCTGTGGGAGGGCAGCCCGCCGGGGACGGCCCGGGTGACGCTGCAGAACTACGTCAAGCGGCTGCGGCAGAGCCTCGGCCCGCGGGGCTACGAGCGGATCGTGACCCGCCCGGCCGGGTACCTGATCGAGATCGCCGCGGGCGAACTGGACGTGACCCGGTTCGCCGCGCTGCAGGCGGCCGGCCGGGCCGCCGCGCGGGCCGAGGCCTGGGAGCGGGCCTCCGAGCAGCTGAGCGAGGCGCTGGCGCTGTGGCGCGGGCAGCCGCTGGCGGATGTCCCCTCGCACATGCTGGCGGTGGCGGAGGTACCGCGGCTGGCCGAGATGCGGCTGGACGCGGCGGAGGCGCGGATCGACGCGGACCTGCACCTGGGCCGGCACCGGGAGGTGGTGGCCGAGCTGCAGGCGCTGGTCGCGGCCGAGCCGCTGCGGGAGCGGCTGCACGAGCTGCTGATGCTCGCGCTGTACCGGTCCGGGCAGCAGGCCGCCGCGCTGGCCGCCTACCGCACGGCCCGGCGCCAGCTGGTCGACGATCTGGGCATCGAGCCCGGCCCGGCGCTGCGCGAGCTGAACCAGAGGATCCTGCGGTCCGACGCCGGGCTGCTGCACCGCGCGGCGGCGAACGGCCGCGCGGCCCACGGCACCGGCCGCACGGCGCCGCGGCCGCGGCAGGCCCCCGCCGACGGCAACGGCGGCGCGCCGCGCGACCCGGTGCGCCCGGACCTGCTGCCGACCGCCGCGCCGGACTTCACCGGCCGCGCCCCGGAGCTGCGGGCCCTGTCGGCCGCGCCCGCGCGGCCCGGCCAGCCCGTGGTGATCACGGCCATCGGCGGGACCGCCGGGGTCGGCAAGACCGCGCTGGCGGTGCACTGGGCGCGCCAGGCCGCCGCCGGCTTCCCCGACGGCCAGCTGTACGTGAACCTGCGCGGGTTCGGCCCCGCCGACCCGGTGCCGCCGAGCGAGGCCCTGCGCGGGTTCCTCGACGCGCTGCAGGTCCCCGCCGCGCAGATCCCGGCCACGCTCGACGGCCGTCACGCCCTGTACCGCAGCCTGCTGGCCGGGAAGCGGGTCCTGGTCCTGCTCGACAACGCCCGCGACTCCGCCCAGGTCCGCCCGCTGCTGCCGGCTACCCCCACGGCCGTGGTCCTGATCACCAGCCGCGCCGAGCTGGCCAGCCTGGTGGTGTCCGACGGGGCCCGGCAGATCTCCCTCGACGTCCTCACCGACGCCGACGCGCACCAGCTGATCGCCGACCGGATCGGCCCGGCCCGGCTGGCCGCCGAGCCGGACGCGGTGCGCGATCTGATCGCGCTGTGCGCCCGGCTGCCGCTCGCGCTGGCCATCACCGCCGCCCGCGCGGTGGCCCACCCCCGGTTCACCCTCGCCGCGCTCGCCGCCGAGCTGCGCGATGCCAAGGGCCGCCTGGACGTGCTGTCCACCGGCGAAGACGCCACCGACGTCCGCGCGGTGTTCTCCTGGTCCTACCAGAACCTGCAGCCCCCGGCCGCGCGGATGTTCCGGCAGCTCGGCCTGCACCCCGGCCCGGACATCTCCGCCCCGGCCGCGGCCAGCCTGGCCGGCCTGCCGCTGGCCGAGACCCGCCGACTGCTGCGCGAGCTCACCCGCGGCCACCTGCTGGCCGAGCCGTCCCCGGGCCGCTACGCCTTCCACGACCTGCTCCGGGCCTACGCCGCCGAGCGAGCCGCCGCTGAGGACGCCGACGCCGACCGCCGCGCCGCCATCCACCGGGTGCTCGACCACTACCTGTACACCGCCCACGCGGGCGCCGTGGTGATCAACACCGCCCGGGGCACGATCAGCCTGCCGCCCGCGCAGCCCGGGACGGCACCGGAACGATTCGACGACCATGTGCAGGCGCTGGCCTGGTTCGGGGCCGAGCACCACGTCCTGCTCGCCGCGGTCACGCTGGCCGCGGACAACGGCTTCGACGTGCATGCCTGGCAGCTGCCCTGGACCCTCGTCGACTATCTCGAGTTCCACCGGATGTGGCACGACATGGCCGCCATCCATGACGCCGCGCTGGCCGCCGCCGAGCGACTCGGCGACGTCGCCGCCCAGGCCAGCATGCACCGCTTCCTCGGCCGTCCCCTGCTCAGGCTGCGCGCCTGGGATGACGCCCGGGCCCACCTGACCCGGTCGCTCGCGCTGTACCAGGAGATCGGTGACACCGTGGGCCAGGCCCGGGTTCACCTCAGCCTCGGCAAGGCCATGCAGCGCATGGGCCGCCTCGGCGAGGCCCTCGGCCACGCCCGCCAGGCGCTGGCCCTGTTCGAGCGGGCTGGCCACCGGCCGGGGCAGGCCCGGGCCCTCAACAACGTGGGCTGGTACCACGCCCTGCTCGGTGATCATCACCACGCGCTGCTGCGCAGCAGGCAGGCCCTGGGCCTGCAGCGCGACCTCGGCGACCGCTGCGGCGAGGCCAACACCTGGGACACGCTCGGCTACTCCCACCATCACCTCGGCCAGCACGCCAAGTCGGCCCGCTGCTATCGGCAGGCCATCGCGATGTTCGCCGACATGGGCTCGCGCAGCGGCGAGGCCGAGGTGCTCACCCACCTCGGCGACGTGCACAGCGCGGCGGGCCGCCGTCAGGCCGCGATCGCGGTCTGGCGGCAGGCCCTGGACATCCTGGACGAGCTGGACGACCCGGACGCCGACGAGCTCCGGGCCAAGCTCCGCCAGCTCGCCGGCGAAGGCCAGGCCAAGCTGACCAGGCTGCAGCACGGCTGACGGGCGCCCGGGCGGGGCCCGCCGCGTCCGGCCCCGGGCGGGGCCCGCCGCGTCCGGCCCCGGGCGGGGGTCCGCCGCGTCCGCCCCGGCGGGCATCTGTTCAGATGGGCCCATGGTCATCACGCGGCGCAGCGGGCAGTGGACGCTGGAGGATCGCTTTGCCTCGCCCTGGCAGTACCTGCCGGTCGAGGTCCCGGACGGTGCCTGCGGGCTGCGGGCCGAGCTGGAGTACGAGCGGTCCGGAGCCAGCCTGGACCTGGGCTGCCTCGCCCCGGGCGGGTTCCGCGGCTGGTCCGGCGGGGCGCGCCGGTCCTTCGTGATCAGCCCCGGTGCCGCCACGCCCGGCTACCTGCCCGGCGAGCTCGAGCCGGGCCCCTGGCAGATCATGATCGGCCTGGACCGGGTGCCGCCCGCCGGCGTCTCCTACCGGCTGACCGCGCAGGTCAGCCAAGCCCCCGGCGAGCTGAGCCCCGGGCCGCCACCCGAGCCGCTGCCCCCGCTGTCCGGCCTGCCGCCCCGCCGTGAGCTGCCGGCCGCCGCCGGGCGGCGCTGGCTCGCGGGTGACCTGCACACCCACACCGTGCACTCGGACGGCGCCATGACCGTGCCCGAGCTGGCCCGGTTCGCGGTCGGCCAGGGCCTCGACTTCATCGCGATCACCGATCACAACACCGTCAGCCACCACGCGGAGCTGCCGGCCGCCGCCGCGGCGCACGGGATCATCCTGGTGCCCGGCCAGGAGGTGACCGTGCCCGGCGGCCACGCGGGCGCGCTCGGCGACATCGGCTGGGTCGACTTCCGCGAGCCCGCGGACGCCTGGCTGGACGCCACCGAGCGGGCCGGCGGCCTGCTGTCGGTCAACCACCCGATCGGCGGCCACGTGAGCTGGACCATCCCGATGCGCCGGCGTCCGCCGCTGGCCGAGGTGTGGCACTGGAGCTGGCTCGACCCGCGCTGGACGACGCCGCTGGCCTGGTGGCTGGCCTGGGATCCCGGGTCCATCCCGGTGGGCGGCAGCGACTGGCACCGGCCCGGCGCCGACGCCCCGCCCGGAACGCCCACGACGTGGGTCGAGTGCGCCGGCGACGATCCCGGCGCGGTCCTGGACGGCCTGCGCCGGGGCCGGACGGCGATCTCCGCCCGCCGGGACGGGCCGGTCCTGCTCCGGGTGGACGGCGAGCTGGTCGCGGCCGGGGCCGACGGCACGATCCTGGTCGGCCCGGACGGGCCGGCGGCGAGGGTGGCCGGCCCGCTGGCCCGGCTGCCCGGGCGGGCCGGGTACCACCGGCTGACCGACGCGGCCGGGGCCACGCTGGCGCTCACCGCCTAGCGGCCCCGCGACGGCGCGTGCCGGTCAGTTCCCGGCCGGAGTGATCTCGAACACCGGGTAGCCGGGGGCGATCTCGAGCAGCTTCGCGTCGGGGGCGTCCGGGCCGACGCCGTCGAAGAACGTCCCGACCTCGAACTTCCAGCGCCGCAGGTACTCGCGCAGCAGCTCCGGCTTGCGCTCGTCGGGCACCTCGGTGGCGGTGAACGACTCCACGCGCCGGCCGACCCGCAGCCCGCCGCCGCCCGCGGCGCGCATGTTGCGCACCCACTGGGTCTGACCGCGCGGCGAGACCAGGTACCGGTGGCCCTCGTAGGTCAGCGGGTTGACCGGGGTGCTGCGCCACTCACCGCTCTTGCGGCCGCGCACGGACAGCACCCGGCTGCCCTTGATGCTGATCCCGTACTTGGTCAGCGTGGCCACGCTCCCGTTGAACAGGCGGCCCATCCGCAGGCCCATCGGCGTGGTCGGCATCACGTACCGGGAGGAGGAACTGTCGGACATCGCGGGCTCCCTAGGATTCCTGTGAGCACTGCTTGCTGTGAGCACTGCTCTCTACATAGATCAGTGTGCACGATTCCGCTCCCGCTTGTCAAGAGCACTGCTCTTGATGTTGAACAATGCTCTGCAAGCTGGCAGACTGAGCGCATGACCGCGACTGCGAGCGCCAGCCGGACCGCCCGGGAGCGGGCCCGCGCCGAGCTGACCAGGGAAATCAAGGAGGAGGCCCGCCGCCAGCTGGCCGCCTCCGGGGCCCAGGGCCTGTCCCTGCGGGCCGTGGCCCGGGCGCTCGGCATGGTCTCCTCGGCCGTGTACCGCTACTTCCCGAGCCGGGACGACCTGCTGACCGCGCTGATCATCGACGCCTACGACGCGGTCGGCGCGACCACGGAGGCGGCCGTGGCGGCCGCGGGCGCCGCGGCCGGGCCGCGCGCGGCTCGCGTCCGCGCGCGCTGGGCGGCGGCCTGCCACGCGATCAGGACCTGGGCCCTCGCCCACCCG
This sequence comes from uncultured Actinomycetota bacterium, assembly GCA_963749145.1. Classification (GTDB taxonomy): domain Bacteria; phylum Actinomycetota; class Actinomycetes; order Streptosporangiales; family Streptosporangiaceae; genus JASHPR01. The sequence continues at coordinate 863,538 of CAVVLN010000004.1, forward strand.
CACGAGTACGCGCTGATCTACGGCTCGCCGGTGCCCGGCTACCAGGCTCCCCAGGCGACGATCACCTCGGCCATCCGCGTCTCGCGGGTCCTCGGCGGCATCGTCGCCGACGCCTGGCACGAGACCGGGGACGCCCGGGACCGAGCGGAAAGCGGCGGTGATCCCCGCCCCCGGTCCGCGACGCGGCCGGTGCCACCAGACCTGGCCGCGCAGGCCGCGATCATCGCCGACGCGATCGCGCCCGGCGTGCCCGCCGCCCTGATCGCCCGCGCGCTGATCGCCTGGACCCAGCTGTTCGGCATGGTCAGCTTCGAGCTGTTCGGGCAGTTCGTGGGCACCGTCGACCCGGCCGGGGAGTTCTTCGGCTACGCGGTCGCCCAGATGGCCGACTACATCGGCCTGCCCTGAGGCCGGGCTGACCCGGCCGGCCGGGCGGCCCGGTCACCCCGACCCGCCCGGCAGCAGGGCGACCCGGGCCCGCACGATGGCCCGCCGGGACGCGACGTTCCCGGCCTCTTCCGGCTGCCGCGGGCACTCCCCCGCGGCGAGCGCCCGCTCCATCCGGGCCCGCGCGTCGGCCTGGGTGATCATCTCGAACAGCATGCCGGGATCCTGCCGGGCCATCTGCCTGGTCCGGTCGAGCACGCCGGCCGACGCGCCGATCCAGACGTTCTTGATGCCGCCGCCCTGATCGCGGTCGAGCAGGACCGAGACCACGTGGCCGCGGTCGGCGTACCAGAAGGTCATCGTCACCGCCTCCTGCCGGCCGCGGCGGTCGCCGTAGCACCAGCACTGGCCCGGGCTCGGCGCGCCGATCGACGCCGCCCAGGCCGGCTGGGTGATGCCCAGCGCGGCGAGCCGGCGGGCGGCGTCGCGGGCCTCGGCGCGCAGCGCCCCGGAGCCGACCGCGCCGAGCACGCGCAGCGTGGCCAGCGCCTCCCGGCTGCCCGCGCGCTCCGCGGCCGCCACGACCGCGTCCGCCTGGCCGCCGCCGGAGCCGAGCGCGGCCACGATGTCCGACCCCCACAGCTCGGCGTCGAGCGGGCCGTCCACGTCGGCCAGCACCACGCGCGCCTCGGTGAGCACCGCGGCCAGGGCCTCGGCCGGCGAGGACGTCGCGAACACGGCCTCGAGCTCCGGGTCATCGAACAGCGAGGCGAACGGCTCGTCCGGCCGGTGCGGCGTCATGCGGGCATCCTAGGGCCGGATGGCAGAATCATGGTTCGACCCGGTCAGAGAGGACGCCACGTGAACCGATGGGGATTGACCCTCCCGCTGCCGGGAATGCCCCTGGCCGAGCAGCGCGAGGTCGTCGCCGGCCTGCCCGGCCTGGGCTACACCGACGCCTGGTCCGCCGAGGTCAGCGGCACTGACGCGTTCACGCCGCTGGTCCTGGCCGCGCAGTGGGCCAGCGAGCTGCGGCTCGGCACCGCGATCGTCCCGGTCTACACCCGTGGGCCCGGACTGCTCGCGATGACCGGGGCGACCATGGCCAGCCTGGCCCCGGGCCGGTTCGTGCTCGGCATCGGCACCTCGTCCCCGGTCATCGTGGAGCAGTGGAACGGCATCGAGTTCGCCCGGCCCTACCAGCGGGCCCGGGACACGCTGCGGTTCTTGCGCCAGGCGCTGGCCGGGGAGAAGGTCACCGAGCAGTACCCGACGTTCCGCGTCAGCGGGTTCCGGCTCGAGTCGCCGCCCGCCACGCCGCCGGCCCTCGCGCTGGCCGCGCTGCGGCCGCAGATGATCAGGCTGGCCGCGGCCGAGGCCGGCGCGGCGATCACCAACTGGCTGGCGCCGGGTGACGTGCCGAAGGTGCGCGCGGAGGCCGGGCCCGGCTGCGAGCTGATCGCGCGGATCTTCGTCTGCCCCACGGCCGACGCCGGGGTGGCCCGGGCCATCGGCCGGCGCATGATCGCCGCCTACATGACCGTGCCCGCGTACGCCGCGTTCCACGACTGGCTGGGCCGGGGCGACGCCATGCGGCCGATGCGGGAGGCCTGGGCGGCTGGCGACCGCAAGGGGGCGCTGGAGAAGATCGACGACGGGCTCGTCGACGACCTGATCGTGCACGGCGCTCCCGAGGCCTGCCGGGAACGGGTGGCGCAGTACCAGGCCAGCGGCCTGGACACGCCGGTGATCGCGATCGTCCCCCCGCCCGGAACCGGCCCGGGCGGCGTCGCGGACCTGGTGCGCCGGCTCGCCGCGGTCAGAACATGATGACCCCGCGCAGGACCCGCCCCGCCTCGATGTCCGCGTACCCCTGGTTGACCTGGTCGAGCCGGTACGTCTCGGTGACCATCTCATCGAGCTTCAGGATGCCGTCGCGGTAGAGGCCCAGCAGCCGGGGAATCTGCACCCGGGGGCTCTCGGATCCGTACAGGCAGCCCTTGATCTGTTTGTTCATCATCGCGAGCAGGAACAGGTTGACGTCGGCCTGGCCCTGGGCGATCGGCGCCACCGAGGTGACCACGCAGGTGCCGCCCTTGGCCGTCAGCGACAGCGCGGGCTCCAGGAGCTCGCCGCGCATCACGCCGAACGTGCAGATGACCGCGTCGCACATCGCCCCCCAGGTGAGCTGGCCGACCCCGGCGATGGCCTCGTCCAGCGAGGCGTAGACGTGGGTGGCGCCGAACTGCTGGGCGTGCTCGCGCCGGAAATCCGAGGGGTCGACGGCGATGATCCGCCGCGCCCCGGCTATCCGCGCGCCCTGCACCGCGCCGATGCCGACCCCGCCGACGCCCAGGACCGCCACGGTGTCACCGGGACGGATCCCGGCGCGGTTCACCGCGGAGCCGAACCCGGTGGCCACCCCGCAGGAGACCAGGGCCACCGCCGGCCAGGGGATGTCCGGGTCCACCTTGACCACCGAGGACTCGGCCAGCAACTGCCGTTCCGCGAACGCGCCGAGTTGCGAGAACCGCGCGACCGGCTGGCCGGCGATCCGGTGCGCGATCCGGCCGTCGGTGATCATCCCGGTGTCGAACAGCTTCATGCCTGTGTCGCACAGGAACGCCCGGCCGGCGCGGCAGCTCGGGCAGGAGCCGCAGGACGGGATGAACGCCAGCGCGACGTGGTCCCCGGGCGCCACAGACGTCACGCCGTCGCCGACTCCGGTCACCTCGCCCGCGCCCTCGTGGCCGCAGATCACCGGGTAGTGCGGGAGCGGCAGGTCGCCGGACCGCACGTGCTCATCGGAATGACACAGCCCGCAGGCCCGGATCTCGACCAGCACCTCACCGGGGCCCGGCTCGTCGATCTCGACCGTGTCGATCTTGTAGTCCTCGCCGGGCCCGTAGAGCAGCGCCGCGCGCGCAGTGATCATCGTCGGTGAACCCCAACCTCGTCCGGTGCTCCGCCGGGCGGCGGGCGGCAGTAGAAGTAGAACAGGTTTCATTCTGCCCGCGCAAGGCACGGACGGGCGCGGGACGGGGTGGGGACGGCCGGCCCGCGGCGGCGATAATGACGGCGTGAGCACGGATGGATCCGCGCGGTCGGAGCGCCGCGCCCGCATGGTGGCGCTGGCCGGCGAGCTGTTCGCGGAGAAGGGCTACCGGGCCACCACCGTGCGCGAGATCGCGGACGCCGCCGGCATCCTGTCCGGCAGCCTGTACCACCACTTCGACTCCAAGGAGTCGATCGGCGACGAGATCCTGTCCGGCTTCATGAACGAGATCCTGGCCGATTATCAGGCCGCCCTCACCTCGGGCGGGGACCCCCGCGAGGTGCTCGAGCAGATCGTGCGCTCGACCAGCGGCACCCTGTCCCGGCACCGCGCGGCGCTGACCATGCTGCGGAACGACTGGAGCTACTTCGCCGCCCAGCCCCGGTTCGCCTACCTGCGCCAGGCGCTGCGGGCGATCGAGCGGATCTGGGTGACCCAGCTGCAGCGGGGCATCGACGCCGGCCTGTTCCGGGAGGACCTGGACCCGAAGCTGACCTACCGGCTGCTGCGGGACGTGCTGTGGATCCCGGCCCAGTGGCGCCGGCCCGGCGACTACGGCACCGACCAGGTGGTGGACGCGTTCCTGCGCCTGATGTTCGACGGCATCACCCGGCCCGGACCCGGTTAGCCCGCTGTTACCCTCGGACCAAGCAAGCGTTTGGTCCGGGAACGAGGAGTCCATGGGCAGGCTGGACGGCAAGGTGGCGCTGATCACCGGCGGCGCCCGCGGCATGGGCAAGTCGCACGTGCGGCACTTCGTCGCCGAGGGCGCGCGGGTCGTGTTCGGCGACGTCCTCGACGACCGGGGCCAGCAGGTGGCCGCGGGCCTGGGCCCGGAATCCTGCCGCTACGTGCACCACGACGTGACGTCCGAGGCGGACTGGGCGGCGGCGGTGGCCACGGCCACCGGGGCGTTCGGCCGGCTCGACGTCCTGGTCAACAACGCGGGCGTGCTGACGTTCGCCAGCATCGCCGACATGCCCCTGGCCGACTTCCGGCGGATCCTGGAGGTGAACACGGTGGGCTGCTGGCTCGGCATGAAGGCGGTGATCGAGCCGATGAAGGCCGCCGGCGGCGGGTCGATCGTCAACATCTCCTCGATCGAGGGGTTCACCGGGGCGCCCGGGCTGTCCGCCTACAGCGCCAGCAAGTTCGCGGTGCGCGGGATGACCAAGGTCGCCGCGCAGGAACTCGGCCGGCACGGCATCCGGGTCAACTCGGTGCATCCCGGCGGGGTGCTGACCCGGATGACCCTCGAGCAGGCCGCTACCTTCGACCATGCGGACGGCGAGGCGTTCCTCCGGTCGCTGCCGATCGCGCGGTTCGCCGAGCCGGTCGAGATCTCCCGGCTCGTCGCGTTCCTCGCCTCCGACGACTCGTCCTACTCGACCGGCAGCGAGTTCGTCGCCGACGGCGGGATCTTGAGCAGGCCCGGCTACTAGAGGGAGCTGTCATCGTCATGACCGACGCCCTGGCCCTGGACGGCAGGACCGCGATCGTGACCGGCGCAGGCCAGGGCCTCGGCCGGGCCGAGGCGATCGGGCTGGCCCGGGCTGGGGCCCGGCTGGTGCTGAACGACCTGCCCGGCCCGGCGGTGCAGGATACGGCGGACGAGATCGTCGCGGCCGGCGGCCAGGCCGTGGTCTGCGCGGGCGACATCGGCGAGTGGTCTACCGGCGAGCGCCTGATCGCGACGGCGACCGGGTTCTTCGGCGGCCTGGACATCCTGGTGAACAACGCCGGGGTGCTCCGCGACCGGATGATCTTCACGATGTCCGCGGCGGAGTGGGACCTGGTGCTGCGGGTCCACCTGCGCGGCCACTTCATCACCACCCGCCACGCCACGGCCTACTGGCGCGAGGCGAGCAAGCAGGCCGGCGCGCCGGTGTACGCCCGGGTCGTGAACACCTCGTCCGAGGCGTTCCTGCTCGGCTCCCCCGGCCAGCCCAACTACGCGGCGGCCAAGGCCGGGATCGTCGCGCTCACCGTGGTCACCGCGCGCAGTTGCGGCCGCTACGGCGTGCGCGCGAACGCGATCTGCCCGCGGGCGCGCACCGACATGACCGCGGACCTGATGAGCGCGGCCCCGCAGGGAAGGCCCGACCCGCTCGCCGCCGAGCACGTGGCGCCGCTGGTGACGTACCTGTCCAGCCCGGCGGCGGCCGGGATCACCGGCGAGGTGTTCGTGGTGCACGGCGGGGTGGCGGCGGTGATGGAGCCGCCGCGCGTCCGCACCGTGTTCCTGGCCCACGAGCACGGCTCGGCCGACGGCACGTGGTCGCTGGCCGCCGTGGCCAGCGCGCTGGGCCCGATGGCCGCCAGCGACCCGCCGTCAGCGGGCTTCGCCTGCGAGGACACGCTGCCCCTGGCCGCGGAAACCATCGGCTTCGGTTCGTCCCCCCCGTCAGATCAGCCTTAACGCACCGGAGCGCGGTCATGAAGCAACGAGACCAGATATCGATGTCCGCGGCCGAGGTCGCGCAGTTCCTGGCCGGGGCGCGCAAGCTGCAACTGGCCACGATCAACCCGGACGGCACGCCGCACCTGGTCACGATGTACTACGCGCTGCTGGACGGGAAGATCACGTTCTGGACCTACCGGTCCTCGCAGAAGGCGCGCAACCTGTCCCGCGACCCCCGGCTCACCTGCCTGGTGGAGACCGGCGAGCAGTACTTCGACCTGCGCGGCGTCCAGGTGCGGGGCACGGCCCGGTGCGTCGCGGACCCGGACGGGGTGCTGGCCATCGGGCGCCGGATCGTCGCGGTGATGGGCGGGCCGGGCGCGGGCCCGGGCGAGCTGGAGGACTACGTCGCCCGGGCCGCGCGCAAGCGGGTCGGCTACGTCGTGGAGCCGGCCCGGGTGGTCTCCTGGGACCACGCCAGGCTGCTCCCGGCCTGAGGGTCACTGCGCGATCTGGTACTCCTCGAGCAGCCGGCGGCCCACGATCATCTTCTGGATCTCCGCCGTGCCCTCCCCGATCAGCAGCATCGGGGCCTCCCGGTACAGCCGCTCGATCTCGTACTCCTTGGAGAAGCCGTAGCCGCCGTGAATGCGGAACGAGTCCTCGACCACCTGCACGCAGTACTCGGAGGCGAGGTACTTGGCCATGCCGGCCTCCAGGTCGTTGCGGCGGCCCGAGTCCTTGGTGCGCGCCGCCATCACCATCATCTGGTGCGCGGCCTCGACCTTGGTGGCCATCTCGGCCAGCTTGAACAAGATCGCCTGGTGCTCGGCGATCGGCCGGCCGAACGTGTGCCGCCGCTGCGCGTACTCGATGCCCAGCTCGAACGCGCGCAGCGCGACCCCGCAGCCGCGCGCGGCCACGTTGACCCGGCCGACCTCGACGCCGTCCATCATCTGGTAGAACCCCCGGCCGGGATCGCCGCCCAGCACCCGCCCGGCCGGGACCCGGACGTCGGTGAGAATCAGCTCGGTGGTGTCGACGCCCTTGTAGCCCATCTTCTCGATCTTGCCGGGCACGGTCAGGCCCGGCACTGCCGGGTTGGCGCCGAAGCCCGGCTCCTTCTCGATCAGGAACGCGGTCAGGTTCCGGTGCGGCGCGGCGTGGCCCTCGTCGGTCCGGGCCAGCAGCGCGACCAGGTTCGAGGTGGCCCCGTTGGTCAGCCACATCTTCTGGCCGTTGATCACGTAGTCCCCGCCCCCCTCCGCATCCCCCTTCACTCGCACCGCCCGGGTCTGGATCGCCGCGACGTCCGAGCCCAGGCCCGGCTCGGACATGGAGAACGCCCCGCGCACCTCGCCCACGGCCATCTTCGGCAGGAAGTAGTCCTTCTGCTCCGGCGTGCCGTGCTGGGCGATCATGTGGGCCACGATGAAGTGGGTGTTGACGATGCCGGACACCGACATCCAGCCGCGGGCGATCTCCTCCACCACCAGCGCGTAGGTGAGCAGGGACTCGCCGAGACCGCCGTACTCCTCGGGGATGGTCAGCCCGAACAGGCCCAGCTGCCGCATCCCCTCGACGATCTGCTCGGGGTAGGTGTCGGCGTGCTCGAGCTCGGTGGCGACCGGGATGATCTCCTTCTCGACGAAGTCGTGCACGGTCGCGAGGATGTCCCGCTGGATCTCGGTCAGGCCGTCGGTACGGGCCAGGCGTCTCATGGCCATCACCCCATCGGCTCGGGGCGGCCGGGCTGCTCCCCGCCGCGCTCTTTGATGTAGGCCGCGGTCGGCACCATCACCTTGCGGCGGAACACGCAGACCAGGGTGCCGTCCTGCTTGTAGCCGCGGGTCTCGACGTGCACGATGCCCCGGTCGTCCTTGGACGCCGAGGGCCGCTTGTCCAGCACGGTGGTCTCGCCGTAGATGGTGTCGCCGTGGAAGGTCGGCGCCACGTGCCGCAGCGATTCGACCTCCAGGTTGGCGATGGCCTGGCCGGAGACGTCCGGCACCGACATGCCGAGCAGGAGCGAGTAGATGTAGTTGCCGACGACCACGTTCCGGCCGAAGTCGGTGGTCCGCTCGGCGTAGTTGGCGTCCAGGTGCAGCGGGTGGTGGTTCATGGTGAGCAGACAGAACAGGTGGTCGTCGTACTCGGTCACCGTCTTGCCCGGCCAGTGCTTGTACACCGCGCCGACCTCGAACTCCTCGTAGGTCCGTCCGAATGACATGGCCGCTTCCCCTCGCTGTCGTCAGGCCGGCGGCTCGAACGCCGAGGTGCGCTGCAGGCCCGCCGCCCGGCCCTTGCCCGCGATCACCAGGGCCATCTTGCGTGACGCCTCGTCGATCATCTCGTCGCCCAGCATCGCCGACCCCTTGGCCCCGCCCGCCTCCGACGTGCACCAGTCGTAGGCGTCCAGGATCAGCTCGGCGTGGTCGTAGTCCTCCTGGGACGGCGAGTAGATCTCGTTGGCGGCCGCGATCTGGTCGGGATGCAGCACCCACTTGCCGTCGTAGCCCAGGGCGGCCGACCGCCTGGCCACCTCCCGGTAGCCCTCGTGATTGCGGATTTGCAGGTACGGGCCGTCGATGGCCTGCAGGTCATGGCTGCGGGCGGCCATCAGGATGCGCATCAGGATGTAGTGGTAGGCGTCGGCCGGATAGCCGGGCGGCTGCTCCCCCACGACCAGCGACTTCATGTTGATCGAGGCCATGAAGTCGGCCGGGCCGAAGATGATGGTCTCGGTCCGGGGCGAGGCGGCCGCGATCGCGTCCACGTTCACCAGGCCCCGGGCGTTCTCGATCTGGGCCTCGATGCCGATCCGGCCGGCCTCGAAACCCATGGTGGTCTCGATCTGGGTCAGCAGCAGGTCCAGCGCGACGACCTGCTCGGCGTCCTGCACCTTCGGCAGCATGACGCAGTCCAGGTTCTGGCCCGCGCCCTCGACCACCGTGATCACGTCCCGGTAGGTCCAGTGGGTGGTCCAGTCGTTGACCCGGACCACCCGGGTCTTGCCGGACCAGTCCCCGTTGTTCAGCGCGTCGACGATCATGTGCCGGGCGCTCTCCTTGACCAGCGGGGCGCAGGCGTCCTCGAGGTCCAGGAACACCTGGTCCGCGGGCAGCCCCTGGGCCTTCTCCAGGAACCGCGGGCTGCTGCCGGGAACGGCCAGGCAGGAGCGGCGCGGGCGCAGGCGGTTGATCGTGGCAGCGGGCGCGATGGTGGTCATGTCAGGTCACGTCATCCTTGGGCTTGAGGTGGTGAGCGAGCCGGATCTCCTCGACGATACGGCCGATGATCGCGGTGAGGTCAAAGTCCCTCGGGGTGAACACGGCGGCCACGCCCCCGGCGCGCAGGGCGGCCGCGTCGGCCGGCGGGATGATCCCGCCGGCCACGACCGGCACGTCGTCGCGCCGGCCTGGCGCAGCAGCCGCAGCACCTCGGGCACGAGTTCGCCGTGCGCGCCGGACAGCACGGACAGCCCCACGCAATGCACGTCCTCGGCCACCGCGGCGGCGGCGATCTGCTCGGGGGTGAGCCGGATGCCCTGATAGATCACCTCGAACCCGGCGTCACGGGCGCGCAGCGCGATCTGCTCGGCGCCGTTGGAATGCCCGTCCATGCCGGGCTTGCCCACCAGCAGCCGCAGCCGCGCCGTGCCGAGCTCGGCCGCGGCCTGCGCCGCGGCGGCGCGCACCGCCGCCAGTTCCCCGCCCGGCTGGCCCGCGGTCAACGGGGCGGCGCCGACGCCGGTGGGGGCGCGGTACTCGCCGAACACCTCCCGCAGCGCGAAGGCCCACTCACCGGTGGTCACCCCCGCCCGGGCGCAGGCCAGGCTGGCCGGCATCAGGTTGACGCCGCCGGCCTCGGCCTCGGCCCGCAGCCGGCCGAGCGCGTCCGCCACGGCGGTCTCGTCGCGCTGCTCCCGCCAGCGGGCCAGCCGGACCAGGACGTCCCGCTCGGCGGCCGGGTCGACGCGCTGCACCGCGGCCTCCAGGTCGGCGGTGAGCGGGCTGGGCTCGGTGGCCGTGAAGCAGTTGACGCCGACCACCTTGTCCTCGCCGGACTCGATCCGGGCCCGCCGGGCCGCGAGCGAGCCGACCAGCTGGGCCTTGAGGTAACCGGACTCCACGGCCGGGATCACCCCGCCCATGGCCAGCACCTTGGCGATCTCCGCTTCGGCGCCCGCCATCAGCTGCGCGGTCTTGGCCTCCACCACCGGCGAGCCGTTGAACAGGTCGCCGTACTCGAGCAGGTCCGACTCGTAAGCCAGCACCTGCTGGATGCGCAGGCTCCACTGCTGGTCCCAGGGCCGCGGCAGGCCCAGCGCCTCGTTCCAGGCCGGCAGCTGCACGGCCCGGGCCCGCGCGTCCTTGGACAGCGTGACGGCCAGCATCTCCAGCACGATCCGCTGGATGTTGTTCTCCGGCTGCTCCTCGGTCAGGCCCAGCGAGTTGACCTGCACGCCGTAGCGGAACCGGCGGCTCGCGGGGTCGGCGATCTGGTACCGGTCCCGGGTCAGCTGGTCCCAGAGCCGGGCGAACGCCCGCATCTTGCACATCTCCTCGACGAAGCGGACACCGGCGTTGACGAAGAAGGAGATCCGCGCGACCACGTCGGCCATCCGCTCGGGCGGCACCTGCCCGCAGTCGCGCACCGCGTCCAGGACGCAGATCGCGGTGCACAGCGCGAACGCGATCTCCTGGACCGGGGTGGCCCCCGCCTCCTGCAGGTGGTAGCTGCACACGTTGATCGGGTTCCACTTGGGCAGGTGGCGGACCGAGTAGGCGATCAGGTCGGTGGTCAGCCGCAGCGATGGCCCGGGCGGGAACGCGTAGGTGCCGCGGGACAGGTACTCCTTGATGATGTCGTTCTGGGTGGTTCCGGTGAGCTTGGCCAGGTCGGCGCCCTGCTCCTGCGCGACGACCTGGTAGAGCGCCATCAGCCACATGGCCGTGGCGTTGATCGTCATCGAGGTGTTGGTCTGCTCCAGCGGGATGTCCTCGAACAGGGCCCGCATGTCGCCCAGGTGCCCGACCGGCACGCCGACCCGGCCGACCTCGCCGCGGGCGAGGGGGTGGTCGGCGTCGTAGCCGGTCTGGGTGGGCAGGTCGAACGCGACGGACAGGCCGGTCTGGCCCTTGGCCAGGTTGCGCCGGTAGAGCGCGTTGGACCCGGCCGCCGACGAGTGCCCGGCGTAGGTCCGCAACAGCCAGGGCCGGTCCCGGGCGGCCCGCGGCGGCTGGTTCGACTCGGTCATGCCCGCGCCGTTCTCACACGTTCCGGAACCGGTTGATCTCCGTCAGGTGCTTGGCCCGCAGCTCGGGGTCGCGCACGCCGAGGCCCTCCTGCGGGGCCAGGCAGAGCACGCCGACCTTGCCGTGGTGCAGGTTGTGGTGCACGTCCAGCGCGGCCTGGCCGGTGTCCTCCAGCGGGTAGACCACGGACATGGTCGGGTGGATCATGCCCTTGGAGACCAGGCGGTTGGCCTGCCACGCCTCGCGGTAGTTCGCGAAGTGCGAGCCGATGATCCGCTTGAGGCTCATCCACAGGTAGCGGTTGTCGTACTCGTGCATGTAACCGGACGTGGAGGCGCAGGTCACGATCGTGCCGCCGCGGCGGGTCACGTACACCGAGGCGCCGAAGGTCTCCCGGCCCGGGTGCTCGAAGACAACGTCCACGTCCTCGCCGCCGGTCAGGTCACGGATCCGCCCGCCGAACCGCTTCCATTCCTTCGGGTCCTGGGTGTGCTCGTCCTTCCAGAACTTGTACCCCTCGGCCTTGCGGTCGATGATCAGCTCGGCCCCCATCGACCGGCACAACTCGGCCTTGGCCGGGCTGGAGACGACGCAGATCGGGATGGAGCCGCCGGCCAGCACGTACTGGGTGGCGTAGGCGCCGAGGCCGCCGCTGGCCCCCCAGATCAGCACGTTCTCGCCCTGCTTCAGGCTGGCCCCGTTGTCCGAGACCAGCTGCCGGAACGCGGTGGAGTTCACCAGCCCCGGCGTGGCGGCCTCTTCCCAGGTCAGGTGCTTGGGCTTGGGCATCAGCTGGTTGGTCTTGACCAGGGCCAGCTCGGCCAGGCCGCCGAAGTTGGTCTCGTAGCCCCAGATGCGCTGCTCCGGGTCGAGCATCGTGTCGTTGTGGCCGTCGGAGCTCTCCAGCTCGACCGACAGGCAGTGCGCCACGACCTCCTCGCCGGGCTTCCAGACGTTCACGCCCGGACCGGTGCGCAGCACCACGCCGGCCAGGTCCGAGCCGACCACGTGGTAGGGCAGGTCGTGGCGCGCGGTGATCTGGGACAGCTTCCCGTAGCGGCGCAGGAAGGCGAACGTGGACACCGGCGAGAACAGCGAGCTCCACACGGTGTTGTAGTTGACCGCACTGGCCATCACCGCGATCAGCGCCTCACCCCAGGCGAGCTCGGGGACCGGCACGTCGTCCATATGCAGGGACTTGCGCGGGTCCCGGTCACGGGCGTCGATGCCGTCGAACATGTGCTCTTCATCCCGGTGCAAGGTGACGGCCCGGTACGAATCGGGCACGGGCAGCGCGGCGAACTCCGCTGGCGTGGTGTCGGGGTTGAGGATCGCGTCGAGGATCTCTTTCATAGCTGTCTCCCTGGCATCCTGGGCCCGGACGCCCTTAAGACCAGCCTCGGCAGTATGCCCGCCGGGTCATAGGGACCTTAGTCACCCCGGCCAGGGGCCGGGGGCCCGGGTTCACGACCAGGGCTTCAGGTCCAGAGCGCCCGGCTGGCCAGCCCGGCGCCCTCGGCCATCGCCGCGAGCTTGGCCCAGGTGACCTGCGGGTCGACCGTGGCCGAGGTGGCGAACGTAGCGAAACCGCAGTCGCTGCCCGCCAGCACGTTCTGGCGGCCGGCCAGCCGCGCGTAGCGCTCGATCCGCTGCGCCACCAGCTCGGGATGCTCCACGTAGTTGGTGGTGGAGTCGATCACGCCCGGGATGATGACCTTGCCGTCGGGCAGCCTGACGTCCTCGAACACCGTCCACTCGTGCTCGTGGCGGGGGTTGGCGCCCTCGAAGGAGATCGCCGCCGGCCGGGCCCTGAGCACCTCGCCGATGATCGTGCGCAGCGGGATGTCGCTGGTGTGCGGGCCCTCGTAGTTGCCCCAGCACAGGTGCAGCCGCATCGCCTCGGGCGGGATGTCCCGGGTGGCGTGGTTGATCGCCGCCACCCGGCGGCCGACCTCGGCCACGAAGCCCTCCTGGGTGCCGCCGAGCCCGGACACGTTCCAGCCCATGGCCAGGTCCGGGCAGTCGAGCTGGAGCACCAGGCCGGCCGCGTGGATCGCGTCGTACTCGGTCTTCATCGCGTCGGCGAGCGCGGCGATGTACTCCTCGTCGCTCGGGTAGTACCGGTTGGTATGGAAGACCGCGATCACGCCCGGCGACGCGGCCGACATGAACACGTCGGCGAACTGGCGGCCGGCCGTGGCCTGCCGCAGGTTGTCGATGTCGGCCTGGACCGCGGCGGGGTCGGTGTAGGCCACCGGCCCGGTGCAGGCCGGGTTGGTCAGCCGCCGGGTCCGGCCCCGCTCCGCCGTCATCCGCTCGCCCCAGGCAGGGAAGTCGTCGTAATCCTTGGGCCGCAGCGGCTCCCCCTCCCCGCCGAACCCGCTCAGCCGCTCGGTCACGTAGGTGGCGTAGCTGGGCTTGCTCACCTCGCCGTCGTTGACCACGTCGACACCGGCGCCGGCCTGGGACCCGACCACCGACCGGACGGCCCCGGCCAGCTGCTCCGCGGTGCGGTCCGCGGCAGCCAGCGGCAGCCCGGCCGGCCGCGGCAGGCTCCCGGTGTGCGTGGTCAGGATGCGATCGGTGCTCAGCTGCATGGCAGGGTTCCCCTCCCGGTGGCTAAACGGGACGATACCGCTCTGTTCTTTCATGGTCACCGAAGGGACTGGCTTCTGCGTTTGGAACTTGGCATGCGAGCAGCAGTTGTGGTGGAGGCCAGGGAGGCGCCGGGAAGAGTGCAGAAGGCCAATCCCGCTTTTACGAGCCAGAAATGTTCAGCATGTGGGCATATCGCAGCGGACAGTCGCAAGAGCCAAGCGCTCTTCGTCTGCGTGGCCTGCAGATACGCGTGCAACGCGGACGTAAATGCGGCTAAGAACATCGCGGCAGGGCATGCCGTGACTGCGCGGGAAGGCCTCCGGGATGCCGAGCCGATGAACCGCGAACCTCAGCTCACTCGCCTGAACACCTAGGTCGATGAGCTGGAATCCCTGCCCCTTTGAGGACAGGGAGGATGTCAAATCATTTCCTCGGTGAACGGGAGCAGGACGGTCTTGATCTCGGTGTAGGCCTCGATCGCGGGGCGGCCGCCCTCGCGGCCGAGGCCGGACTGCCGGTACCCGCCGAAGGCCGCGTGCGGCTCGAGCTGGTAGCCGTTGATCCCGACCGGCTCGCGCAGCGTCATGACCAGGTGGTCACCGCCCTGGTAGGGCGGCAGCGTCTCGCCGGCCAGCTTGTCCGCCCAGCCGGCGTGATGGTCGAAGACGTCGGCGACGAAGGCGGCCGAGGTGGCGTAGACGGCACCGAAACTCAGCGGGACGCTGTTGTCCAGCGCCTGCAGCCTCAGCAGCTCGTCGCCGTGCTCGCGGACCAGGTCGGCGACCCGGCGCAGCACCCGGATCCGATTGATGCGACCACCGGGCGCTCCTTGATAGAACACGTTCTACTTGCCGGAGCGTACACCCGGGCGCCGGGGAGATGGGAGCGTGATGGTGGATGGCAGGCGCTGGTCCGCGGCGGCGCAGACGGGCCGGGCCCAGGGCCTGGCTGGCCTAGCCGAGGCCGGCTAGGCGGGGTTAGGCTGCCCGAAGCAAGCGCTAGGTCGACAGGAAGCGCCGATGGGGATCCAGCTGCGCAGCAGTGACGGCGTCGCCGAGGTGATCATCGATTTCCCGCCGGTCAACGCGCTGCCCGTGGCGGGCTGGTTCGAGCTGGCGGGCGCGCTGGCCGCCGCGGGCACCGACCCGCGTGTCCGGGCGGTCATCCTGGCCGCCGAGGGCCGCGGGTTCTGCGCGGGCGTGGACATCAAGGAGATGCAGCGGACGCCGGGCCACGAGGCCCTGGTCGGCGCGAACCGCGGCTGCTTCGCCGCGTTCGCGGCCGTGTACGAGTGCCCGGTGCCGGTGATCGCCGCCGTGCACGGATTCTGCCTCGGCGGCGGCGTGGGCCTGGCCGGCAACGCCGACATCGTCATCGCCGCCCGGGGCGCCACGTTCGGCCTGCCCGAGGTCGACCGCGGCGCGCTCGGCGCGGCCACGCACCTGTCCCGGCTGGTGCCGCAGCACCTGATGCGCGCGATGGTCTACACCGGCCGCACCGTGCCGGCCGAGCAGTTGCTGGGCTTCGGCTCGGTGCTCGACGTGGTGGAGGCCCCGGAGCTGCGGACGGCCGCACGGGAGGTGGCCGGCCAGATCGCGGCCAAGAACCCCGAGGTCATCCGGCTGGCCAAGCAGTCCCTGAACGGCATCGACCCGGTCGACGTCAAGCGCAGCTACCGGTACGAGCAGGGGTTCACGTTCGAGCTCAACCTGACCGGGGTCTCGGACCAGGCCCGCCAGGCGTTCCTGGACGGGCCCGCGCCGTGACGGCCCGGCTGATGACCGCCGACGACGTGGCCGGCGAGCTGCGCTCGGGCATGACGGTCGGGATCGGCGGCTGGGGATCGCGGCGCAAGCCGATGGCCCTGGTCCGGGCCATCCTCCGGTCGCCGGTGACCGACCTGACGATCGTCTCCTACGGCGGGCCCGACGTCGGCCTGCTGGTCGCGGCGGGCCGGGTGCGCCGGGTCGTGTGCGGTTTCGTCACCCTGGACTCGATCCCGCTCGAGCCGCACTTCCGGCTGGGCCGGCAGGCCGGGACCGTCGAGCTCACCGAGCTGGACGAGGGCATGGTGCACTGGGGCCTGCTCGCGGCCGCACACCGGCTGCCGTTCCTGCCGATCCGGGCCGGCCTCGGCTCGGACGTGCCGCGGGTCAACCCGGACCTGCGCACGGTGCGGTCGCCGTATGCCGACGGCGAGGAACTCATCGCCATGCCCGCGCTGCGGCTCGACGTGGCCCTGGTCCACCTCAACCGGGCCGACCCGCTCGGCAACGGGCAGTACCTGGGCCCGGACCCGTACTTCGACGACCTGTTCTGCCAGGCGGGAGAGCGGAGCTTCCTGTCCTGCGAGCGCATCGTGCCGGCCGCCGAACTGCTGGCGGCAGGCCCGGTGCAGAGCCTGCTGATCAGCCGGGCGCTGGTCGACGGCGTGGTGGAGGCGCCGGGCGGCGCCCACTTCACCAGCTGCGTCCCCGACTACGGCCGCGACGAGGCGTTCCAGGCCGAGTACGCGGCGTCGGCGGCCAGCCCGCAGGCCTGGCAGCGGTTCCGGGCCGAGTACCTGTCCGGTGACGAGGCCGCGTACCAGGAGGCGGTCGGGCGCTTCCGGACTGCGGCGGCCCCGGCATGACGGCGGCCCCGGCATGACGGCGGTCCGGCATGACGGCGATCCCGGCATGACGGCGGGCGAGGCGACCCGGGCCGAGGTCTGCGTGGTCGCGTGCGCCGAGGCCTGGCGCGGCGACGGCGCGATACTGGCCAGCCCGATGGGCCTGATTCCCGGGCTCGCGGCCCGGCTGGCCCGGCTCACGTTCGCGCCCGACCTGCTCCTGTCCGACGGCGAGGCGTACTTGCTCGCACCGGACGACGCGGCCGCCCCGCCGCCCGGCCGCCCCGCCGGCGGTCTGATCGAGGGCTGGTTGCCGTACCGGTCGGTGTTCACGGTCGTGGCCGCCGGGCGCCGGCACGTGATGATGGGGGCGGCCCAGCTCGACCGGTACGGGAACCAGAACATCTCCTGCATCGGCGACTGGGCCCGGCCCAGGGCCCAGCTGCTCGGGGTGCGCGGCGCGCCCGGCAACACGGTCAACCACCCGGTCAGCTACTGGGTGCCCCGGCACTCGCGCCGGGTGTTCGTCGAGGCGGTCGACATGGTCTGCGGCATCGGCTACGACCGGGCGGCCGGCCTCGGGCCCGGCAGCGCCCGGTTCCACGAGCTGCGCGTGGTGGTCACCAATCTCGCGGTGCTGGACTTCCAGGGGCCTGGGCACGCCATGCGGCTGCGCTCGGTGCATCCCGGGGTAACCGTGCCGGAGGTCGTGGCGGCCACCGGCTTCGCGCTGGCCATCCCGGACCGGGTGCCCGCGACCCGGGCGCCGGCGCCACGGGAGCTGGCCCTGATCCGCGGCCGGCTGGACCCGGAGGGCCGGCGCGACCAGGAGCTGGCGTGATCAGCACGCCGCTGACCGGCCTGCTGGGCATCAGCCACCCGATCGTGGCGACCGGCATGGGTTACGTGTCCGGGGCCAGGCTGACCGCGGCCACCTCGAAGGCCGGCGGCCTCGGCATCATCGCCTCGGCCACGCTGAGCCTCGAGCAGCTGCGTTCGGTCATCGGCGAGGTCAAAGAGCGCACCGACGCGCCGTTCGGGGTCAACCTGCGGTCCGATGCGCCGGACGCCGCCGAGCGGGTCGCGCTGATCATCGCCGAGGGGGTGCGCGTCGCCTCGTTCGCCCTGGCCCCGCGGCGCGACCTGATCACCAGGCTCAAGGACGCCGGGGTGGTGGTGATGCCCTCGGTGGGCGCGCGCCGGCACGCGGAGAAGGTGGCCGGCTGGGGCGCGGACGCGGTCATCGCCGCGGGCGGCGAGGCCGGCGGGCACACCGGCCCGGTGCCGACCAGCCTGCTGATCCCGCAGGTCGTGGACGCGGTGGACATCCCGGTGGTGGCCGCGGGCGGGTACTTCGACGGGCGCGGCCTGGTCGCGGCGCTCGCCTACGGCGCGGCCGGGATCGCGATGGGCACCCGGTTCCTGCTGACCAGCGACAGCCCGGTGCCGGACGCGGTCAAGCGGCTCTACCTGGCCAGCGACGTCACCGGCACGGTCGTCACCACCCGGGTCGACGGCACGGCGCACCGCGTGCTGCGCACGCCGCTGGTCGAGCGGCTGGACCGGGCCGGGCCGCTGCGCGGCCTGGCGCGGTCGGCCCGCAGCGCCGCGGCGTTCCGGGGCCTGTCCGGGCTGAGCTGGCCGGACCTGATCCGCCAGGGCCGGGCGATGCGCCGCGGCACCGAGCTGACCTGGGGTCAGGTGCTGATGGCGGCGAACACCCCAGTGCTGCTGCGCTCGGCGATGGTGGACGGCCGACCCGACCTTGGCCTCATGTCGTCCGGGCAGGTCGCCGGGCTGATCGATGACCTGCCGTCGTGCGCGGAGCTGATCGGCCGGATCATGACCGAGGCTGAGGACGGCCTGGCCCGCCTGGGCCGGCTCGCCGGGCCAGGTCAGCCGGGCAGGTAGGCGGCGCCAGCGAGCGCCAGGCCCGCCCCGAATGCTCGGGGCGGGCCTGGAACGCAGCTGCGTCGTTCGCGGGGAACGACCGCTTGCTCGCCCTCAGGGGATCGTCACCGTCGAGGGCGATGAGGCGATCCCGTTGGCGATCACGACCAGCGTGCTCTTGCCCGCCGGGGTGCCCGGCGGGAGCGTGAACCTGGTCGAGGACCCGGTGCCGGGATTGACCGATACCGAGGTCCAGTCGCTGGTCCGGGCGTAGGTCACCGCGCCCGTTGCGGCGTTGGTGATCCGTACCAGGGGGAAGTTGGTGCTGTCCTGGACGTCATCACCGTAGGTGGCTCCCTGGTCCAGCCCGGCGAGCTGGTTGCCGGACAGGGTGTAGGTGCGCCCCGGAGCCAGCGTCGTCGAACTCAGGGATGTGATCGAGGGCTTCCACGAAGCCTTCGGCGTGCCGCCGGCCGTGTAGACCTCCATCTGGTTGCTGCCGTCGTTGAACAGCACCTGCCCGTTCGGCAGCGCCAGCATCCGCGTGTAGTACGAGGAGTCGTTCGGCGCGTTGGGCACGTCCGGGATCTGGGTAAGCGTGTTCGAGCTCGCGTTATAGACGAAGAAGTGAGTGGGCGTGTTGTACACGCACGCGCTCACGTCGAACAGCACGTTTCCGTCCGGCAGGGTCGCCGCCGGTCCGTCCGTGGAGTCCATCTCCTGGCCGTCGATGGCCGGGATCTGCGGCCCCGCGACCCACGTGCCCGCCTTGTACTGGTACAGCGCGGTCTGCGTGGGCGCGTCCGTGGTGCACGCCGTGGGCGGCTCCAGCGTGCTCGTGCCGGCCCCGACCACGAACGTGTTGCCACCCGGCATCTCGGCCTGCGGCCCGATCTCGACGACCGGGAACGGATTGACAGGGTTGCCGTTCGCGGCCGTGTTTCCCGCGAACGACCAGATCCTGGTACCCGGGTTGAATAGCTGGGTCGCGGCCGGGATCCAGGTATCGACGGTCAGCACCTGGCCGCTCGGCTCGAGGGTCCAGCCCTCCTCGTCGTTGGGATCGTTCTTGCCCGTCCCCGGGATCACCGTCCACGTCAGAGTCTTCGCATTGAGCAGCGCGTCATCGACGGTGAGATTCGGATCCGTGAGGCACGTGTTGCACGCCTGCTGGAGCATGAAGGTGCCATTGTTCAGGACCTCGCTCGCGGCGTCCCCTATGTTCGACCAGCCCGCCGGTGGTGCGACGGAGGCCCATTTGTTGGTCACCGGGTTGTAGATCGCGCCCTTGTTCGTCCACACGGCGTTCTCCCCGATGTATTCGCCGCCCTCGACGATCATGCGCCCGTCGGGCAGGATCGCCGACGCGAAATACAGCGGCGTGTAGGAGGCCGGCATCGACGCGATCTGGCTCCACGTTCCGTCGACGTAGCTGCCGCTCGCATTCGGCGTGAGCTTCCACCACGCGTTCGTACCGCCCGTGGTGTTATTGTCCGGCTCATTGTGAACCAGGACGGTCCCGTCGCTCTCCAGCAGCATCGTGCCGGGCGTCCCGAACGGCGGCGGGTTCTCCAGCGGGGTCCAGGGCGACGCCGTGTCCGCGGTGTCTGCGGGGCGGAGATCCGCCTTCAACCCCGACGGCACGGCCCGCCCTATTGGCGGGCGCGGGCCAAGCAGTGCCGGCGCTTGCGCGGACGGCTGAGCGGTCGTGGCCACGTGGAGCCGCTGCGCGGATGCGTTCGGCGTACTGGCAATCACCAGTCCGGCCACAACGGCCACGCACGAGGCTCCGCCCGCGAATATGGCAGATCGACGGCTTAATGACATCAAGGCCCTCCTATGCGTGCGATTCGCCTGCCTTCGACCGCGCACGCTACCAGGGCTCTTGCGCCTGGTACAGGGCGGGCGACGTGCAGCCCGCCCGCGGCTCAGAGGCGCTCGATGATGGTGACGTTGGCCTGGCCGCCGCCCTCACACATCGTGACCAGGCCGAACCGGCCGCCGGTGCGTTCCAGGGCGTGCAGCAGGGTGGTCAGCAGGCGGGCACCGGTCGCGCCGAGCGGATGGCCGAGCGCGATCGCGCCGCCGCAGGGGTTGACCCGGGCCGGGTCGGCCCCGGTCTCGCGCAGCCAGGCCAGCACCACGCTGGCGAACGCCTCGTTGATCTCGATCAGGTCGATCTGGTCCAGGGTCATCCCGGCCCGGCGCAGCGCGTGCCCGGTGGCCGCGATCGGCGCGGTGAGCATCAGCACCGGGTCGTCGCCGCGGGCCGACAGGTGGCGGATCCGGGCCCGCGGGCGCAGGCCGTGGTCGCGCACCGCGCGGTCCGAGGCGACCAGCAGCGCGGCCGCGGCGTCCGCGATCTGGCTGGCCAGCGCGGCGGTGATCAGCCCGCCCTCGCGCAGCGGCGCCAGCTTGGCCATCCGGGCCGCCGAGGTGTCCCGGCGCGGGCCCTCGTCGGCCGTGACCGCGTCCCAGGGCACGATCTCAGCCTCGAACGCGCCCGCATCGATCGCGGCGACCGCGCGCTGATGGCTGGCCAGCGCGTACTGCTCCATCTCCGCGCGGCCGATCCCCCACGTGGCGGCGATCATGTCCGCCGCCCGGAACTGTGAGATCTCCTCGGTGCCGTACCGCTCCCGCCAGCCGGCCGACCCGCTGAACGGGTCGTCGAAGCCGTACGCCCGGCCAGCCAGCATCGCGGCCGCGATCGGGACCTGGCTCATGTTCTGCACGCCGCCCGCGATCACCAGGTCCGCGGTCCCGCTCATCACCGCCTGCGCGGCGAAGTGCAGCGCCTGCTGGGACGAGCCGCACTGGCGGTCCACGGTGACGCCGGGCACGGCCTCGGGCAGCCCGGCCGCCAGCCACGCGGTCCGCGCGATGTCGCCCGCCTGCGGCCCGATCGTGTCCACGCACCCGAACACCACGTCGTCGACGGCCAGCGGGTCCACGCCGGCCCGGTCCAGCAGGGCCCGGATGACGTGCCCGCCCAGGTCGGCGGGATGCGCGCCGGCCAGGCCGCCGCCGCGCCGGCCCACCGGGGTGCGGACCGCGTCGACCAGGAACGCCTCGGCCATGGCCACACCCCCTCGGCTACACTTGGTAGAACACGTTCTATTTATACCGGCCGCGGAGGGCGGATGCACCTGGCCTACACCCGTGAGCAGGAGCGCCTCCGCCGGGAACTGCGCGACTACTTCGCCGGCCTGATGACCCCGGAGCTGCGCCGCAGCCTGGCCGACCCGGGCGGCGACTACGGCGACGGGGAGGCCTACCGCGCGATCGTGCGCCAGCTCGGCCGGGACGGCTGGCTCGTCCTGGGCTGGCCGCAGGAGCACGGCGGGCGGGGCGGCTCCATGCTCGACCAGCTCATCTTCACCGACGAGGCGGCGGCGGCCGGGGTGCCAGTGCCGTTCCTGACCATCAACACCGTGGGCCCGACGATCATGCGGTTCGGCACCGCGGAGCAGAAGGAGCGCTACCTGCCGCGGATCGCGGCCGGTGAGATCCACTTCTCCATCGGCTACTCCGAGCCCGAGGCCGGCACCGACCTGGCCGCGCTGCGCACCCGCGCGGTCCTGGTGCAGGGGGATGGGGAGGCGGGTGGGGGAGATTACGTCATCAACGGCCAGAAGATGTGGACCAGCCTGATCCAGTACGCGGACTTCGTCTGGCTGGCCTGCCGGACCGACCCCGAAGCGCCGCGGCACCGCGGCCTGTCGATCCTCATCGTGCCGACCGACGCGCCCGGGTTCTCCTGGACCCCGGTGCGCACGATGGCCGGGCCGACGACCAGCGCCACCTACTACTCCGACGTCCGGGTGCCCGCCTCCGCCCTGGTCGGCGAGCAGAACCGGGGCTGGCCGCTGATCACCAACCAGCTCAACCACGAGCGGGTCGCGCTGACCTCGGCGGCCCCGGTCACCAACGCGCTGCGCGAGGTCGCCGGCTGGGCCGCCGCGACCAAGCTGGCCCGCGGCGAGCGGGTCATCGACCAGGAGTGGGTCCGGCTCAACCTGGCCCGGGTGCACGCCAAGGCCGAGTTCCTCAAGCTGGTCAACTGGCGGATCGCGGCCGAGGCGGACCGGGCCGGGCTCGGCCCCGCGGCGGCCTCGGCGACCAAGGTCTTCGGCACCGAGTTCGCGACCGAGGCCTACCGGCTGCTGATGGAGGTGCTCGGCGCGAACGCGCACGTCCGCGACGGGTCGGCGGGAGCGATCCTGTCCGGCCGGATCGAGCGGATGCACCGGGCCTGCCTGATCCTGACCTTCGGCGGCGGCACGAACGAGGTGCAGCGTGACATCATCGCCGCGGCCGGCCTCGGGCTGCCCTACACCCGCCGCTGAACCGAGGAGCCCATGGACTTCACCCCGAGCGAGGCCCAGCAGGAACTGGCCGCGCTGACCCGCCGCATCCTGGCCGACCGGGCCACCCCGCAGCGGCTGCGCGAGGTCGAGGCGGCCGGGGACCGGTTCGACCCCGTGCTCTGGGCGGACCTGGCCGCGGCCGGGATCCTGTCCGCGGCCCTGCCCGAGGCGCTGGGCGGGGCCGGGCTCGGCCTGCTCGAGCAGTGCTCGGTGCTGGCCGAGATCGGGCGCGCGGTGGCCCCGGTGCCCTACCTGGCCTCGGCCGTGCTCGGCGCGGGCGCGCTGGCCCGCTTCGGCACGCCGGGCCAGCAGCAGCGGTGGGCGGCGCCGGCCGGCCGCGGCGAGCTCATCCTCACCGCGGCCCTGTCCGACGAGGACGGCGCCCCGCCGGCCAGCGCGGAGCGCGTGCCGGGGGGCTGGCGCCTGGACGGAACGAAGACGACGGTGCCCGCGGCGACGCGGGCCGACCTGACGCTGCTGCCCGCGGCGACCGGGCCGGGGGTCCTGGTTTTCCTCCTGGCCCGCTCCGACCCCGGTCTCAGCGTCGCGCCGCAGCGGCTGGTCGACGGCGACCTCGCGGGACGGCTCGAGCTGGACGGCGCGCAGGTGCCGGACGAGCGGGTGCTGGGCGGCCCGGGGGCTGGCGCGGAGGCCGCGGACTGGCTGATCTCACGCGGCACCGTCGGGCTGTGCGCGCTGCAGCTGGGCATCCTCGAGCGGGCCCTGGAACTGACCGCCTCGTACGCCCGGAGCCGGGTGCAGTTCGGCCGGCCGATCGGCAGCTTCCAGGCGGTGGCGCAGCGCCTGGCCGACGCCTACATCGACGTCGAGGCGGTCCGGCTCACCATGTGGCAGGCGGCGTGGCTCCTCTCGGCCGACCTGCCCGCCGAGACCGAGGTGGCCACGGCCAAGTTCTGGGCCGCCGACGCGGGCCACCGGGTCGCGCACACCGCCGTGCACGTGCACGGCGGGGTGGGCATCGACACCGACTACCCGGTGCACCGCTACTTCACCGCGGCCACGCGGGCCGAGATCGAACTCGGCGGGGCCACCGCCCAGCTGCGCCGGATCGGCGCCGCGCTGGCCCGGGCCCGCTAGCGCGCCCGCCCCGGCTATTGTCTACAATTCCGTCAACGATCCGTGGAACAGGAGGCGGCCCGTGCCCGAGACCCGAAGCGCCCAGCCCCAGTCTGCCCCGTCCGCCGCGCCGGACGGGCGGCCGCCGTTCCGCGCCGACCACGTGGGCAGCCTGCTGCGCCCGCCCGGGCTGCTGAGGGCCCGGGAGGACTTCGCGGCCGGTCGGATCGACGCCGATGAGCTGCGGGGCGTCGAGGACGAGGCCATCCGCGAGGCGGTGCGCCGCCAGGAAGAGGCCGGCCTGCGGGCCGCGACCGACGGTGAACTGCGCCGCGAGACCTGGCACATGGACTTCATCTACCAGCTCGGCGGCATCAGGAAGGTGCAGGACGACACGATCCGGGTCGCGTTCCACAACGACCAGAAGACCTACGAGTGGGCCCCGCCCTCCGCGCACATCGTCGCGCCGGTGACACTGGAGCACACGATCTTCGGCGACGCGTTCTCGTTCCTGGCCAGCGCGGTCACCACGGCGACGCCGAAGCTCACGATCCCGTCGCTGAGCATGGTGCACTACCGCGGCGGGCGTTCGGCGATCGACGCGTCTGTGTACCCCGGCCTGGACCAGTTCTGGGCCGACCTGGCGGCCGCCTACGCCGAGGAGGTGCAGCGGGTCTACGACCTCGGCTGCCGTTACCTGCAGTTCGACGACACGAGCCTGGCGTACATGAACGACCCGGCCCAGCGCCAGCACGTCGCCGAGATCGGCGGCGACCCCGAGCACCAGCACGAGCACTACATCGCCAACATCAACCGGGCGCTGGCCAAGCGCCCGGCCGATCTCGCGGTGACCACGCACATGTGCCGCGGCAACAACCAGAGCATGTGGGCGGCCGAGGGCGGCTACGAGTTCGTGGCCGAGGCGCTGTTCAACGGGCTCGACGTGGACGGGTTCTTCTGCGAGTGGGACGACGAGCGATCGGGCGGGTTCGAGCCGCTGCGCTTCGTGCCGAAGGGCAAGCGGGTGGTGCTCGGGCTGGTCACGACCAAGCGCGGCGAGCTGGAGAGCAAGGACGACCTGAAGCGGCGGATCGACGACGCCGCGCGGTTCGTCGACCTCGGCCAGCTGTGCCTGTCCCCGCAGTGCGGATTCTCCTCCACCAAGGAGGGCAACGACCTCACCCAGGAGCAGCAGTGGGCGAAGCTCCGGCTGATCGTCGAGACCGCGCAGGAGGTCTGGGGCGGGCTGTGAGGCCGGCCCGGCCGGGCATTACCCCGGCCCGGTGAGTCCGGGCCGGGGCGGCCTGGTGTCACTCGCGGGCGCGTGATTTCCGGCGCGGCGCCAGGTGCTCGGCGAGGACTCGCATGCCCTCGGCCAGCTCATGGGCGGACAGTGCCTGCTTGGGGTCCATGAACCACTTGACCATCACGCCGATGAACAGGGCATGCAGCACCGCGCCGGCCGCGGCGGCCGCCTCCGGGTCGCGCTCCGCGTCGATCTGGAGGAACAGCTCGGCCAGGCCCGCCGCCGCGGCGGGCTGCACGCTGGCCAGGAACGCGCGCAGTTCCTCGTTC
This sequence comes from uncultured Actinomycetota bacterium, assembly GCA_963749145.1. Taxonomy (GTDB): domain Bacteria; phylum Actinomycetota; class Actinomycetes; order Streptosporangiales; family Streptosporangiaceae; genus JASHPR01. The sequence goes on from CAVVLN010000004.1 coordinate 888,760, forward strand.
TGCGGCACCAGGCTCATGAGCTCCAGCTGCGCGGCCCACAGCCCGTGGCCCTCGCCGCCGAACGCCGCGATCGTCTGCTCCATGATCCACTCGAACCGCCGCAGCGGGTCGCCGGGCGCGCCGTCGCCCGGCAGGGCGCGCTGGAGCTCCTCGCCCCAGTCGCCCATGGACTCGTAGACGGCCTGGTTCATCAGCGCGTCCTTGGACCCGAAGTGGTAGCCGATGGCGGCCAGGCTCACCCCGGACGCGGCCGCGATGTCCCGTGCGGTCGTGCGCGCGTAGCCCTTCTCGATCAGGCAGCGCTTCGCCCCGGCGATCAGGTCCTCGCGGTTTCCCATGGTGTCACCTTACCTGTCTGAGACCAAATTTCCAGACGAAAGTCTCATACAAACGTACTAGACAAGTGTATGAGACATATGTACAGTCGGCGGCATGGCTACCAGGCAGACCACCCAGAACCTGTCCGCCGCTCCACCGCAGGCCGGCCGCAAGGAATGGACCGGGCTGGCCGTGCTCCTGCTGCCGCTCCTGCTGGTCTCCATGGACGTGTCGGTGCTGTACTTCGCCGTCCCGTTCATCAGCCGGGACCTGGACCCGAGCAGCACCCAGCAGCTATGGATCTTCGACGTCTACGGCTTCGTGCTGGCCGGGCTGCTGATCACGATGGGATCGCTCGGCGACCGGATCGGCCGCCGGCGGCTGCTGCTGATCGGGGCCGCCACGTTCAGCCTCGCCTCGCTCGGCGCGGCCTACTCGCAGACCGCCGGGCAGCTCATCGCCGCCCGCGCGGTCGAGGGAATCGCCGGGGCCACGCTGATGCCCTCGACCCTCGCGCTGATCCGCAACATGTTCCACGACGAGAAGCAGCGCCGCACCGCGATCGCCATCTGGACCGGGGCCACGATGAGCGGCATCGCGCTCGGGCCGGTGATCAGCGGCATCCTGCTCAACCACTTCTGGTGGGGCTCGGTGTTCCTGATCAACGTTCCGTTCATGCTCCTGCTGCTGGCCCTCGGCCCGGCGTGCGTGCCGGAGTTCCGCGCGCCGCAGGCGGGCCGGTTCGACCTGGCCGGCTCGCTGCTCTCGCTCGCCGCGGTACTGCCGGCGATCTACGGCATCAAGGAGATCGCCGCGAACGGCCTGGACGCCGGGCGCGTGGCGTGGATCGCGGCCGGCCTGATCGCCGGGGCCGCGTTCCTGCTCCGGCAGGCCCGGGCCGCCGCGCCGATGATCGACCTGAGGCTGTTCCGCAGCCGCGGGTTCACCGCCGCGGTCTCGATGAGCCTGATCTCGATGTTCGCGATCGTCGGGTTCGCCATCTTCACCACCCAGTACCTGCAGTCGGTGCTGGGGATGCGGCCGTTCACCGCCGCGCTCTGGTCGCTGGTGCCGATGGCGGGCACGATGGCGGCCACGCCGGTTACCCGGGTGCTGGCCCAGCGGCTCGACCGCGCCTACGTCGCCGCCGGCGGGTTCGTCCTCGCCGCCGCGGGGTTCGCCGTGCTCACCGGCCTGCACCCGCACTCCCCGATCTGGTTCCTGCTGGCCGGCGCGACCGTCTACGCCGGCGGCGTCGTCGGGGTCATGTCCATCGGCAACGAGCTGATCATGGGGGCCGTGCCGCCGCAGCGGGCCGGGGCCGCGGCCGCCGTGGTGGAGACGGCGTCGGAGTTCGGCGGGGCGCTCGGCATCGCGGTGCTCGGCAGCATCGGCACCGCGGTCTACCGGTCCTCCCTCGCCGCAGCCGGGCCGCGCGGCGTGCCGCCGGCCGCGCTGGGCGAGGCCCGGTCCACCCTGGGCGGCGCGCTGTCCGCGGCCGCGCGGCTGCCCGGGCGGGCCGGCGCCGGGCTGCTGGACGCCGCCCGCGCCGCGTTCGCTCACGGCCTGGATGACGCCGCGCTCGGCGCCGCCGCCGCGATGATCCTGGCCGCCGTGCTCACGCTGGCGTTCCTGCGCGGGATCCGGCCGGACGCGTCGGCGGTTCCCGCGGCTGAGCCGGCCGCCCGGCCGGCGCAGGAGCTGACCGCCGCCCGCTCCTAACCCGAAGGTCCATGATCGCGGAGACTAGACCGCGTTATTCACCGGGAAGTCTCCGCGATCATGGAACGCGGCTCAGAGCTGGCCGACGGCGGTCACGCGGAGCACGGCCGCCCCGGCCTCGTCCGAGGCGTCCAGGTCAACCAAGGCGCCGATGCCCCAGTCGTGGTCGCCGGCCGGGTCGTCGAGGATCTGGCGCACCGACCAGTAGTTACGCTGCCTCTCGATGATCAGCAGCGCCGGCCCGCGCGCGTCGGCGCCGGTCCCGATGTCGGCGTGCTCGCCGAAGTACGGCTCCAGGGCGGCGGCCCAGGCCCCGGCGTCCCAGCCAGCGGCGGCGTCGAGCTCGCCCAGATCCTCGTACCGGCGCAGCGCGGCCAGCTCGACCCGGCGGAACAGGGCGTTGCGGACCAGGACCCGGAACGCCCTCGGGTTCCCGGTGACCGCGGGCGGCCGCTCGTCGACCGCGGCCGCCGGCACCTCGGCCGGATCGCGCAGCTTCTCCCATTCGTCAATGAGGCTGGAGTCGGTCTGGCGGACCAGCTCGCCGAGCCACTCGATCAGGTCGGTGAGCTCCTCGGTCCTGGCCTCCTCCGGCACGGTCTGCCGCAGCGCCCGGTAGGCCTGGGCCAGGTAGCGCAGCACCACGCCCTCGCACCGGGCCAGCCCGTAGAACCCGACGTACTCGGTGAACGTCATCGCCCGCTCGTACATGTCCCGCGCCACCGACTTCGGCGAGAGCTGGTGATCGGCGACCCACGGGTGGCCCCGCCGGTAGATCTCGTACGCGCCGTCGAGCAGGTCGGCCAGGGGCATGGGGTAGGTGACCGAGTCGAGCCGCTCCATCCGCTCCTCGTACTCGAGGCCGTCGGCCTTCATCTGGGCCACGGCCTCGCCGCGCGCCTTGAACAGCTGCGCGGCCAGCACCTGGCGCGGGTCGTCGAGGGTGGCCTCGATGACCGAGAGCACGTCCAGCGGGTACTCGGGAGATTCCCGGTCGAGCAGCCCGATGGCGGCCAGCGCGAGCGGCGACAGCGGCTGGTTGAGCGCGAAGTCGGCCTGCAGGTCCACGGTCAGCCGCCACCGCCGACCCTGCTCGTCGGGCTCGGCCAGCCGCTCCACCACGCCGCCGGCCAGCAGCGCGCGGTAGATGGCGAAGGCCCGCCGGATGTGGCGGCGCTGCGCGGCGGGGTCCTCGTCATTGTCGGTCAGCAGGTGGCGCATGGCCTGGAAGGCGTCCCCGGGCCGGCTGATCACGTTGAGCAGCATCGCGTGGCTCACCGCGAAGCCGGACTGCAGCGGCTCGGGCTCGGCGGCGACCAGCCGCTCGAAGGTGGGCTTGCCCCAGGACACGAACCCCGGCGGCGGCTTCTTGCGCACCACCTTGCGCCGCTTCTTCGGGTCGTCCCCGGCCTTGGCCAGGGCGCGCTCGGTCTCGATCACGTGCTCGGGCGCCTGGACCACCACGTAACCGGTGGTGTCGAAGCCGGCCCGGCCCGCGCGCCCGGCGATCTGGTGGAACTCGCGCGCCTGCAGCAGGCGGCTGCGGCTGCCGTCGTACTTGGACAGCGCGGTGAACAGCACCGTGCGGATCGGCACGTTGATGCCCACGCCCAGGGTGTCGGTGCCGCAGATCACCTTCAGCAGGCCGGCCTGGGCCAGGGTCTCGACCAGCCGCCGGTACCGGGGCAGCATCCCGGCGTGGTGCACCCCGATGCCGTGCCGGACCAGCCGGGACAGGGTCTTGCCGAACCCGGCGGTGAAGCGGAAGTTGCCGATCAGATCCGCGATCGCGTCCTTCTCGTCCCGGGTGCACACGTTCACGCTCATCAGCGCCTGGGCCTGCTCGATCGCGGCGGCCTGGGTGAAGTGCACGATGTAGACCGGTGCCTGCCGGGTGGCCAGCAGTTCCTCCAGGGTCTCGTGCAGCGGCGTGGCCACGTAGGAGAACATCAGCGGCACCGGCCGGGCGGCCGAGCGGACCACCGCCGTCGGCCGGCCGGTGCGCCGGGTCAGGTCCCGCTCGAACCGGCTGACGTCGCCGAGCGTCGCCGACATCAGCAGGAACTGCGCCCGCGGCAGCTCGATCAGGGGCACCTGCCAGGCCCAGCCCCGGTCCGGGTCGGCGTAGAAGTGGAACTCGTCCATGATCACCTGGCCGACGTCGGCGTGCTCGCCGTCGCGCAGCGCGATGTTGGCCAGGATTTCGGCGGTGCAGCAGATGATCGGGGCCCCGGCGTTGACGCTGGCGTCGCCGGTCATCATGCCGACGTTGGCCGGGCCGAACTCCTCGCACAGCGCGAAGAACTTCTCCGACACCAGCGCCTTGACCGGCGCGGTGTAGAAGGAGCGCTCGCCCCGGGCCAGCGCGGCGAAGTGCGCGCCGGCCGCGACCAGGCTCTTGCCCGAGCCGGTCGGGGTGCCCAGGATCACGTTGGCCCCCGACACGATCTCGATCAGCGCCTCTTCCTGGTGCGCGTACAGCGAGAGGCCGGCCAGCTTGGCCCAGGCGGCGAAGGCGTCGAAGAGATCGTCGGGGGCGGAGGTCTGCGGGAGGTGGTCGATGAGCGTCATGGTCTACCGGTTACAGCGCCCGCCGGGGCGCGGTGATTCCGCCGGCGGGCGCCTGCGGCCCGGCGGCTCAGGAACGGCCGGCCGCCTGGTGGTCGCGGGTGGGCAGGTGGCGCCGCAGGAACTCCTCGGTGCGCTGCCAGGCGCGGGCGGCCGGCTCCGGCATGTGGAACATCGCGGACTTGCGGTTGTGGAACGCGTGGCCGGCCTCCTCCTCGACGTGGACCTCCACGTTCGGCTTGCCCGCGGCGGCCTCCTCCACCTTCGCGACCTGCTCGCGGGGGATATAGGGGTCGTTCCCGCCGAAGTGGAACTGGACCGGGACCTTGATCCGGTCCAGCGTGTCGAGGCTGTCCGGCACGCCCGAGCCGTAGAAGGAGACCACGGCGGCGACCTCGGTCTGCCCGGCCACGAAGTACGCGATCGTGCCGCCCAGGCAGAACCCGATGACCCCGAGGCCGTCCTCGACCTCGGGCAGTTCGGCCAGGTGGTCAAGCGCGGCGACCGAGTCGGCGACGCCCTGCTCGGCGTCGAACCGCTGGCCCATCTCCAGCGACTTGGCCAGGCCCTCCTGATCGTGGCCGGCCTCGAAGCCGGGCTCGAGCCGCCAGAACAGGTCCGGGGCGGCGACCACGTAGCCGAGGCCGGCCAGGTCCTCGGCGACCTCCTGGATGTAGTCGCTGATGCCGAAGATCTCCTGGATCAGCAGCAGCCCGGGACCCGTGCCGGCCGCGGGCAGCCACACGGGCAGGGCGAACGATCCGTCCGGCGTCTGGACCGACTCGACGCGAGATGACATTGGGTACCTCCTTGCGGCGCCTCAGCATAGCGGCGCGATCCGGTCGCGGACGGAGCCGTTCAGTCCCCGAGCGCCTCGGGGCTGGCGGGGACGTCGATCGCGTGCTCCCGGAGCGTGGCCAGGGGCACGATCTGCAGGGCCCGCTCGTGGGTCGAGGCGAGCACCACGTAGGCGGCGGCGCCGTCGCGATGGGCGCGCAGCCAGTTCGCCGCGGTCACGCACCACCGGTCGCCCGGCACCAGGCCCGGGAACCGGTACTGCGGCGCCGGCGTGGACAGGTCGTTGCCGATCCGGCGCTGATGCTCGAGGAACTCCGCGGTCACCACCGCGCAGATCGTGTGGCTGCCGATGTCCTCGGGCCCGGTGTGACAGCAGCCGTCCCGGTAGAACCCGGTGACCGGGTCGCTGCCGCACGGCTCCAGATCCCCGCCCAGCACGTTGCGATCGGCCATGGCAGCAGTATGGCGCACGCCGGGACCGGGTCCCGCCCGGTCCCGGCGCGTGGGGCTAGCGCAGGCCGTCCAGCCGGTCCAGGGTCTCACCGGCCTCGCGCAGCAGCGCGCCGATCACCTCGGCGACCGGGCGGACCTCGTTCATCCGGCCCACGATCTGGCCCACCGGCATCGGCAGCACGTCCGGCTGGCCCGACCGCATCAGGCGCTGGTGCGCCTCGCTGACCAGCAGGTTCTGCAACGGCATCGGCAGCGGGTCCGGGGCGCCCGGCTCGGCCCAGGCCTGCGTCCAGCGATTGCGGAGCAGCCGGGCCGGCTTGCCGCTGTAGATCCGCGAGCGCACCGTGTCCGACGACGTGGCCGCGAGCAGGGCCTCGCGCAGGGCGGGCACGGCCGTGCCGAGCGTGTACTCCTCGGTGGTGAGCCAGGCCGAGCCCATCCAGACGCCGACCGCCCCGAGCGCGAGCGCGGCCACGATCTGGCGGCCGCAGCCGATCCCGCCCGCCGCGAGTACCGGCACCCGCGGGCCGACCGCGTCGGCGATCTCGGGCACCAGCACCATGGTCGCGATCTCGCCGGTGTGCCCGCCCGCCTCGTAGCCCTGGGCCACGACGATGTCCACGCCCCCGGCCACGTGCTGGCGGGCGTGCTCCGGCTTCCCGGCCAGCGCCGCCACCAGCATGCCCCGCTCGTGGGCGCGTGAGATCACGTCCGGCGGCGGCGGGCCGAGCGCATTGGCGATCAGCCGCGCGGGGTGCGCCAGCGCCACCTCGACGTGCTGCCTGGCCACCGAGTGGAGCCAGCCCAGTACGCCGTCGCCGGCGGCCGAGCCGTCCGGCAACGGCGGCACGCCGAGCCTGGTCAGCGTCTGGGCCACGAACTCCCGGTGCCCCGGCGGGATCAGCTCGTCCAGGTTGAGCTGAGCGACCTCGGCGGGGACCTTGGCCGGCATCACGACGTCGACCCCGTACGGCCGGCCCCCGGTGTTGGCGTCCATCCAGTGCAGGACGGCGTCCAGTTCATCCGGGTCGTTGAACCGCACGCAGCCGAGCACGCCCAGCCCGCCGGCCCGGCTGATCGCCGCGGCGACATGCTCGGACGGGGTGAATCCGACGATGGGGTGCTCGATGCCGAGGAGCGGGCACAGCGGGGTTCGCACGTTATCTCCTCACGCCACCGGGGAGCCGGGCGGCCGGGCGCTCGCTGCTCGCGGGCGGGTGGCTGGCCGCGTGGCGGTGCGCCCAGGCGTAGTCGGCCTTGCCGGACACGGTGCGGCCGATGACGTCGACCACCCAGGTGCTGCGCGGGATCTTGTAGCCGGCGATCTGGCGGCGCAGGTGCGCCTCGAGCGCGGCCAGGTCGAGCGCGGCACCCTCCCGCGGCTGGACCAGGGCGGCGACGCCCTGCCCGAGCCGCCCGTCGGGCACGCCGATGACCAGCGCGTCGAAGACGTCCGGATAGGACTTCAGCGCTCCCTCGACCTCCTCGGGGAAGACCTTCTCCCCGCCGGTGTTCACGCAGGTGTTCCCGCGGCCGAGCAGGGTCACGGTGCCGTCGGCCTCGACCCGGGCCAGGTCCCCGGGCACCGCGTACCGCTTCCCGTCCACCTCGACCAGCATCCGCGCGGTCTTGGCCGGGTCGTTGAGGTAGCCCAGCGGGACATGCCCGCCGCGGGCCAGCCGGCCCACCTCGCCCGGTCCCGCCGGCCGGTCGAATTCGTCCAGCACCAGGACGTCGGGGCCGGGCTTGACGTTCGGGCCGCCGTGCTGCTCGGCTCCCGCGCTGACCAGGCTCAGGCCGGTGAAGCCGGTCTCGGTGGAGCCGATCGCCTCGGTGATGAACACATGGGGCAGGGCCGCGACGCAGGCGTCCTTGACCGCCGGGGAGAACAGCGCGGCGCTGGAGGAGAACGAGACCAGCGAGGAGGCGTCATAGCCGCCCGCCTGGTAGGCCTCGATCAGCGGCCGGGCCATCGCGTCCCCGATGATCACCAGCAGGTTGACCTTGCGGCGCTCGACCACCCGCCAGATCTCGTGCGCGTCGAACTGCGGCACCAGCACGATCGTCTCCCCGCAGAACAGCCCGGCCAGCGCGGCCACCTGCGCGTTGCCGTGGATGAGCGGTGCCGCGCAGAGCTTGACCAGCCCGGGGCTTTCCCGGCCGCGGCGGGACTGCTCCCACTCGTCGGCCAGCGGGACGCCGGTGACGAAGTCGATGCCGCCGGCCAGGGTGCGCCAGATGTCCTCGTGGCGCCACATGACGCCCTTGGGGTAGCCGGTCGTCCCGCCGGTGTAGATGATGTAGACGTCGTCGGCCGAGCGCGGCGGGAAGTCGCGCTCCGGCGACGCCGCCGCCAGCGCGGCCGCGTACCCGGTGCCATCCGCGATGCCGGCGTCGCTGGCGTCGTCGATCACCACCGTGCCGCGCAGCCCGGGGGCGGCCGGGGCCACCGCGGCGACCTGCGGCGCGAACTGCCGGTCGTGGACCAGCGCGACCAGGTCGGAGTCGGCGAACATGTAGCGCAGTTCGCCCTCCACGTACCGGTAGTTGATGTTGACCGCGGCGGCGCGGAGCTTGCAGCACGCGAGCAGGGTCTCGATCGCCTCGATGGAATTCCGGGCGTAGAGCCCGACGTGGTCCCCGGGCCCGACCCCGATCCCGGCCAGGTGGTGCGCCAGCCGGTTCGTGCGCTCGTCCAGCTCGCGATAGCTCACCTGGTCATCGCCGCAGGCCACCGCGATCCGGTCGGGAAAAGCGTCCGCCCCGTGCTCGAAGAGGTCCGCGAATTGCAGAGCCATGGGAACGAAAGTAGAACGTGTTATCGTTTCGGGCAACCCTATGCCGGGCTTTCGTGAGGGGAATATCTGCCATGTCCGTCACGCCCGGGCCCGACGCCGGGCCGCCCCATGCGCTGATCGAGCGGCGGGGCCACGTCCTGATCGTGACGATGAACCGGCCGCAGGCCCGCAACGCGCTGAGCGGGCCGATGCTGGCCCTCATGCGCCAGGCGTGGGACGAGGCGGACCGTGACCCCGGCATCCGGGTCTGCGTGCTGACCGGGGCCGGGGGCGCGTTCTGCGCGGGCGCCGACCTGAAGGCGATGACCAGCTCGCACCCGGGTGATGCGTTCCGCAGCGGCCCCGTCGACCTGTCGGTGATCGAGCCCCTGCTCAAGGGCCGGCGGCTGACCAAGCCGCTGATCGCCGCCGTGGAGGGGCCGGCCATCGCGGGCGGCACCGAGATCCTGCAGGCCACCGACATCCGGGTCGCGGGCGAGAGCGCCCGGTTCGGCATCTCCGAGGCGCGCTGGGGCCTGTTCCCGCTGGGCGGCTCGGCGGTGCGGCTGCCGCGGCAGGTCCCGTACACGATCGCGGCCGACTTGCTGCTGACCGGGCGGCACATCGGTGCGGCCGAGGCCCGGGCCATCGGCCTGATCGGCCATGTCGTGCCGGACGGCCAGGCCCTGGCCAGGGCGCTGGAGATCGCGGACACGATCGCGGCCAACGGCCCGGTCGCGGTCCGGGCCATCCTGCGCACGATCCGCGAGACCGAGGGCATGGCCGAGAACGACGCGTTCGCGCTGGAGGCGCGCATCGGCATGGCCGTGTTCGCCAGCGAGGACGCGAAGGAGGGCCCGCGAGCCTTTACCGAGAAGCGCCGCCCCGAGTTCCGGGATCGCTAGCCTCGACCTTTGCATCGTGAGACACGTGATGATGGCTCGATCTGCCCTAGTATCCGGCTCTGCTTCCCGTTACAGTGCAGCCAGCGCCCTAAGAGCGGCGGCGCCCGAACGGGTCGAGCCCGCCGCTGGAAAAGGGGGGGTGCGCGATGCGGATGCAACTGAGCAGGTCTCCCATCGGTGGAAGGGGCGCGAAGACCCGGCCTCTGAGCACCCGCGCCTTAGCCGCGTGGCTCGCCGTCCTGACCGGGCTCGTCCTCACGGGTGTGATGGCGACGAATGCCGTGGCGAGAGCGGACACGACCATCGGCCCGGTATTCCCCGCGCCCGGCTCGGGAACGTGGACGTCGACCGGCACCCCTACGGGCGGTGAGATCGGCCAGGCCGGGGGGATCACGTGGACCTACACGGGCGTTGATCCCACGCAGTTCGACCAGATGGTGTGGGGTCTCGGGTACCCGGACTTCCCCTCTACTTTCTCGTTCGGGCTCGACACGGCGACGCTCGCCTTCGACCCGACGACCTCCAGCCTGAGTAGCGGAGTCCTCAACTTCACCGGATCGGCCGAGTTCCCGAACCTGGACGGCAGCACGCCCACCTACCCGATCCAGCTCACGGTGACGACGGTGACCGGGCCATCAGCGTTCGTGGACCCGTCCAGCCTGACCGGCCTGACGGTGGACCCGAGCGCCGGCGGGGTGCTTCCGGTGACCGAGGACTTCTCGGTCAACCTGATCATCCAGGTCTCGACCGACGGGGGCACGACGTGGACGCCCGCAAACGACTACTTCAACAACACGCCGCACACGGCCGGCGTCTCGACGAGCTCGTCGGTGCAGGGCGACTTCTGGTACACGCCGGTGGGGACACCGGCGGTCTCGTTCGGGCAGAGCCCCCTCGCCTTCGGCGGCCAGCCGGTCGGGTCGACCACGCAACTCACGGAGACCGTGACCAACACCGGCACGGCGCCGCTCGACATTACCGAGATCGACGCCGGGGGTGACTATTCCGCGCCGTCGGACACCTGCGTCGGCAACTCCATCGCCGCCAATGCCAGCTGCTCGATCGATGTCAACTTCACGCCAAGCGTCACGGGGACCGACAACGGCACCCTGGTGCTCACCGACAACGCCCCGGACTCGCCCCAGACCCTGCAGCTCACCGGGTCCGGAACCCAGGCCGAGGCGGTGCTCAGTCCTAACCCGGTGAACTTCGGGACGGTGGTCACGGGTTCCTCCGATCAGGAGGTGCTCACGATATCCAACCCAGGCACGGCCACGCTGAACCTGACCAACGCAGCCTTCAGCGGAGCCGACCCTGGCGACTTCGCCATCGCCGGGCTGGCGCCGGGGTGTTCCGCGCCCACGGTCCCGCCGGGCGGAAGCTGCGGGGTAGAGATCACCTTCACGCCGGCCGGGATTGGCACGCGGAGCGCCACCCTGACGCTGACCGACAATGCCAGCCCGTCAACCCAGTCCGTCACCCTCACCGGAGTGGGTGCCCCCGTCACCACCACTCCCGGCGCTCCGACCGGTGTCTCAGCCCTGCCGGGCAACGGTCAGGTCAGCGTCTCCTGGGTCGCGCCCGCCAGCGACGGCGGTTTGCCCATCACCAGTTACGTGGTGTCGGCTGCGGCCGCAGGAGGCGGAACGACCTTCACCGAGACCCTCAATGCACCCGCCACCGGGGTCATCATGGGCGGGCTCACCAACGGCACCGCCTATAACGTCACGGTCTCCGCCGTGAACTCGGACGGGACCGGTCCCGCCGGTGTGTCCTCCGACAACCCGGTGACGCCGACATCGGCAGCACCTCTCATTACCTCGGCGAACAGCCTTGCCGTCGCCGTCGGTCACACGCTCACCTTCAAGGTGACAGCGGTGGGCAAGCCCAAGCCGACGATGGGCGCGTCGGGGCTGCCGAGCTGGCTGACGTTCACTCCGGCGGCGGCCGGCGGCTCTGGCACCCTCACCGGTCCCGCGCCGGTTGGATCGGGCGGCGTGTATCCCATTACCTTCACCGCCGCCAACGGAGTCGGCTTCCCCGTCACCCAGAACGCGACCTTGTCGGTCCTGGAGTTCACGTCCGCGACGTCGACGACCTTCCCGCTGAACCAGTCCGACTCCTTTACGGTGACGACCTCCCTGTCTCCTGGTCCGGTGACGCTCTCGCTGACCGGCACCCTGCCGCCCGACGTATCTTTCATCGTCGGAACGAACGGGACAGCCACGTTGAGCGGTATCCCCACCGGGAAGGCGAAGAATTATTCGATTACCTTCAAGGCGACTTTCGGCACGGCGACGCTCACCCAGAAGTTCACCCTCACCACCACCGGCTGACCGGTCAGGCCGCCGGGCCGCGCCGCCTCCGGTGCCGGGGCCGGCCGGGCGGCGTGACCTCGTCCGGGGTCTGCGGCGTGCTGAGCGGCGCGGGCACGCCGGGCTGGCGGTCGTCGAACAACACCTCGACCTGCTGCTCCTGGCGCCGCTGGTTCTGCAGCGCCTGCAGCGCCATGCTGACCCGGTCGGCCTCGGTGAGCGGCGGCTGCATGATCGACCGCGGCCACAGCCGCCGGGCCAGGACGACGTTGATCTCGGCGGCGTACACGGTGACGTTCACGGCCAGGTAGATCCAGGCCAGGAGGCCGAGCACGGTCGCGAACACCCCGTAGGCCGAGGCGCTGTGCAGGAAGTGGTGCACCAGGTAGGTGCCGAGAATCTGCAGCAGCGTCCAGGCGATCCCGCCCACGACCGACCCCGCCAGCAGGTTGCGGGTCGGCACCCCCTTCGGGGTCAGCGCCCGGAACGCGCCGAGATACATGCCGACGTTGACCGCGACGGCCAGGACCTGCGCGAGGATGGCCAGGATGGCGGAGTTGTGCCCGTAGGTGTTGAGGCTGGCCAGGGCGGTGGTCACGATCACGCCCGCGCCGAGCAGGGCCAGGAACAGCAGCGACCGGCCGAGCCGCTGCACGTAGCCGGGCCGGGCGGGCCCGGGCAGGTTCCAGACCTGATTCATCGTGAACAGCCCGGCCTGGGCCAGCCCGGTCACGCCCCAGATCAGCACCACCAGGCCCACGATCAGCCCGATCATGCTGGAGCGCTGGAGCTCGTGCACGTTACCGGTCAGCTGATGGCCGATCAGCGGGACCTGGTTGGCCACGGCGTTGATGGCGTTCTGGCGGAACGTCGGGTTATAGGCGGCGACCAGGCCCAGGACCGTCACCAGGATCAGCAGCAGCGGGAACAGGGAGACGAACCCGGAGTAGGCGAGGTTGCTGACCAGCACGCCGCCGTTGTCGTCCCCGTATTTCTTCACCACGCCGAAGACGAACGCCGCCGGAGTGAACCGCCGCTGCCCGGCGTCGACCCGCCGTAGCACCCGCTCGACCGGATTCATCGCGATCACCCCGCGCTTCATTCGCGCCCGCTCGCGCTCTGCGCGTCTGCCTGGCACATCGCTGCCCGGCTGGGGGCCGGCCAAAACCCATGCGGCTCCTGATGCGACAGGGCTCGCCGGTTCTGGGCGCTATGCGCCGGACAGCCCGGGGCTTGCGGGCCGGGCGAGCGCGTCGACCAGGGCCAGGACCGCGCAGACATAGCCGTTCACGTCCAGCTGCGGGTCCCACGCTTGCTGCAGGACGAGGCCTTGGAAGATCGAGGCGCAGACCCGGGCGGCGCCATCCGGGTCGAGTCCCGGCGGCAGGCTGCCGTTGCGCTGGCCGCGGCGGAAGAGGTCGGCCAGGATCCGCACCGGCTCCTCCAGGCCGCCGCGGACGATGCCCATCACCCGGTCGTTGCGCAGGGCCTCCCCCCAGACCTGGACGGTGACCCGCCGCCAGCGCTGCTCCGCCGGGTCGGCCAGGCGTCCCAGCGATACCCCGACCAGGTGCCGCAGGGCCGCGGCGAGGTCGTCACCGCCGCCCACCTCGGCCACCTCGGCCACCTCGGCCACCTCGGCCAGCGCAGCCGCCTCCGCCGCATGGTGCTCGGCCGCGATCGCCGCCACGATGTCCTCCTTGGACCGGAAGTAGCGGTAGATGGCTCCCGCGCTCAGCCCGGTCTCGGCCACGATGTCCTGCATGGTCGCCCGGTGGAAGCCTTCCCGGGCGAAGCAGGTGATCGCGGCATCCATGATCTGCCGCCGCCGGGACTCGAGGTAACTCTGGCTCACCCGCGGCATCTCAGGCCCGCCTCGCCCCGGCGACGTGGTAATAGGCGGGCACGCTCGGGCACTTCCCCGCTGGGTACAGGCGCGCGGCCGCGTCACTGACCGCGGTATCCCACTCCAGTTCGAAGCCGCGCCCGGCGAGGTAGTCACGCACCTCGCGAGGATCGAGCCCGAACGTGAACGGCTCGCCGACCCGCCGTACCGCCCGCAGCGTGGTCTCGGCGCCCTCGAACCGGGCCGTTCCGTCCAGGATCCCGCGATCCACGTAGGTGAACAGCACGGGCGACCCCGGCCCGACCGCCGCGGCCAGGAACCTGAAGGTGGCGTCCACCGCCTCCGGGCCGAGGTAGTTGGTCACTCCCTCCCACAGGACCAGGGTCGGCGTGCCCGGCCGGAACCCGGCACCGGCTAGCTTCCCGGCCGGGTCATCGGTCCCGAATACCACCGGCACCAAGCTGACTTCGCCCGGGGATCGCCCGACGCGGCGCTCCAGGACGCGTCGCTTGGCCGCCTGCGTCGTCGGGTGATCCACCTCGAACACGGCCACCTGTCCCATCGGCGGCAGGCGGTAGGCCCGGCTGTCGAACCCGGCACCGAGGATCAGCGCCTGCCGTACCCGGGGAAGCTGAGCCGCCACCTTCTCGTCGATCAGCCTGGTGCGGGCGACGACGCCGCCGCGGACGCAGGGCCAGCGATGGTCGATGTACGTCTCGATCAGGCGGCGGACGGCCGGGGCTCGGGCCAGCCCGGCCAGGAGCCGGAACTCGGGAGTGAGAAAGCGGATCGCCAGCGGGTCGTCGGCCACGCGGTCGGATGCCGGACGGCGGGCCTCGAGCGCGCGGAACAGCGCGTTCTGCACGGCGGTCCGGCTCGGCTGTCCCTCGCGCATCCGGGCCTGCCCTCCTAAAAAAGCGGATATCCGTTCACTTTAGGAAGCGGCGGCGGCGGCGTCAACGCCAGGCGGCTGCTCATACGGCCTCGTTCGCCCCCCGGACTACGCGTTGACAGCCAATGCCGGCGAGTTCATACTCGGCAGTAACCTCAAGGAATAGACCGGGCTGCGCGGTTTTCCGCACCGCCCGCAGTGCCGCATTCGCTTTTGTCGCAATGACGCGACACCGCCCATTTCAGTCAGGCAGGGGCGGGGGTGCCTGGCCCGGTACAACCCAGCGAGGGACAATGACGTACCGACGATGGCACAAACTCCTCGGCGCGCCCGCGCTCGTCGCGACCGTCATGGCCGTCCTGGCCGCCACCTCGGTCCCAGCCCAGGCCGCGGCATCGCTGCCACTGGAGGGCGAGGCGTCCGCCTTCATCAACTCGACGTTCATCTGGAACTACAGCGCACCGCCGCCGGGCGCGAATGAGCGCTGCACGCCGTCTGCGGCCCATCCGTATCCGGTGGTACTTGTCGAGGGCACCTTTTCGAGCATGTACAACAGCTTCGGCGCGCTCTCGCCCGACCTGGTCGATAACGGCTACTGCGTCTATGCCTTTAACTACGGCCAGACGATTCCGTTCACCGGGTTCTACGCGATGGGCAACATCGCCACGTCGGCGGCCGAGTTGTCCGCGGAGGTCAACCACGTCCTGGCCGAGACCGGGGCCAGCAAGGTCGACCTCGTCGGCTGGTCGCAGGGTGGCATGATGCCGCGCTACTACATCAACGATCTCGGCGGCGCAGCGAAGGTGAACATGCTGGTCGGCCTGGCGCCGTCCAACGACGGCACCACGCTGGACGGCCTGGCCACCCTGATCTCCGACCTCGGCCTGCTCGGGATCACCACCGCGCTGCTGTCCGTGACGTGCGACGCCTGCGTGCAGCAACTGCAGGGATCGTCGTTCCTGACCAGCCTGAACCAGGCCCCCACCGCGCCCGGCGTCCGGTACGTCGTGATCGAGACCGCCGATGACGAGGTGGTGACGCCCTACACGAACGCGTTCCTGCCGGCCGGGCCCAACGTGCAGAACATCACGCTGCAGAGCCAGTGCCCGCAGGACGCCAGCGACCACCTGTCGATCGGCTATGACTCGAACGCCCTGCAGGACGTGATCAACGCCCTGGGCCCGGACACGGCGGGATTCCAGCCTGCCTGCGCGGCCGTCGGGCCGTTGCTCGGCAACGTCTGACCGCCGCGGCCCGGCCTGACCCCCCACGGCCCGGCCTGACCCCCCACGGCCCGGCCTGACCTGCCACGGCCCGGCCTGACCCGCCGCGGCCGCCCGGCCGCCCCGCCCGGCCGTCAACCTAGAACAGGTTCTACCGGCGGGCAGCACCAGGCTGGCCCCGCTGGCCCCGGCTTGTTGCCCGCCGGTAACGAAACATGTTTCACTCTGAACCGTGAACGAGCCGCTGAGCGCTCCCCTGGAGATCGGCTTCGATTACACCCGCTCGCTCGGCCCGACGCTGAGCCGGTTCATGTCGGCCCTGGCCGGGCGGCGCATCCTCGGCGCGCGGGCCGCCGACGGCCGGGTGCACGCCCCGCCGTTCGAGTACGACCCGGTCACGCTCGCCCCGCCGGCCGAGCTGGTGCCGGTGGGCCCCGAGGGCACGGTGATGAGCTGGTCGTGGATGCCGGAGCCGATCGAGGGCCAGCCGCTGGCGCATCCGTTCGCCTGGGCGCTGATCCGCCTCGACGGCGCGGATACGGCGATGCTGCACGCCGTCGACGCCGGGTCGCCGGGCGCGATGCGGACCGGGCTGCGGGTCCGGCCGCGGTGGGCGGACCGCCCGGCGGGCCACATCCGCGACATCGCCTGCTTCGAGCCCGGCGGCGGGCCGGAACCGGCCGGAGGCCCGGCCCGGGGCGGCGGGCAGGCGGGGCGGGGAGAGCGGAGAGAACAGGGAAAGCAGGGAGAGCAGGGAGAGCAGGCCGCACCGGCCGCCATCATGACGACGCCGGTACGGCTGCACTACGAGCACACGGTCTCACCCGGGGAGAGCAGCTTCCTGCACGGGCTGGCCGAAGGGCGGCTACTCGGCCAGCGCTGCCCGGCCTGCGGCAAGGTGTACATCCCGCCGCGCGGCGCCTGCCCCACCGACGGGGTGCCCACCACCGACGAGGTCGAGCTCTCCGACCACGGCATCGTGACCACGTTCTGCGTGGTGAACGTGGACTTTCCCGGGCAGCGGGTCGCGGCCCCCTACGTGGCCGCGGCCGTGCTGCTCGACGGCGCCGACATCCCGTTCCAGCACCTGATCCTGGGCTGCGACCCGGGCGAGGTCCGGATGGGTATGCGCGTACGGGCGGTCTGGAAGCCGCGCGAGCAGTGGGGGACGACCCCGGAGAACATCGACCACTTCCGTCCGACCGGCGAGCCGGACGCGCCGTACCAGACGTACGCACACCACCTCTGAAGGCGGCCCTATGACCTATCTGAAGGCGGCCCTGTGACCTATCCGAAGGCGGCCCCGTGACCTACCCGAAGGCGGCCCCGTGACCTACCCGAAGGCGGCCCCGTGACCTACCCGAAGGCGGCCCCGTGACCTACCCAGCCGATGTCGCCGTCGTCGGCTTCGCCCAGTCCCCCGTGGTGCGCCACGGCGAGACCACCACCGGCGGGGTGGAGATGCTGGTGCCGATCTTCGCCGAGGTGCTGCGGGCCACCGGGCTGGCCAAGAAAGACATCGGGTTCTGGTGCTCCGGGTCATCGGACTACCTGGCCGGGCGGGCGTTCTCGTTCGTGCAGGCGGTGGACGCGATCGGCGCCTTCCCGCCGATCGCGGAATCGCACCTGGAGATGGACGGGGCCTGGGCCCTGTACGAGGCCTGGGTGAAGGTCCTCCTCGGCGAGGCGGACATCGCGCTGGCCTACGGCTTCGGCAAGTCCTCGGCCGGGGACCTGCGCCGGGTGCTTGCCCTCCAGCTCGACCCCTACCTGCTCGCCCCGCTGTGGCCCGACTCGGTGAGCATCGCGGCGCTGCAGGCCCGACTGGGCATCGAGGCCGGGCTCTGGAGCGAGGCCGAGATGGCCGGGGTGGCGGCGCGCAGCCGGGCCGCGGCGATGACGAACCCGCAGGCCCAGCGGTCCGGCGAGGTCGCCGCCGAGAAGCTGCTGGAGCAGCCGTACGTGGCCGACCCGCTGCGCGCGCACGACTGCGCGCCGGTCGGCGACGGCGCCGCGGTCGTTATCCTCGCCTCGGCGCGGCGGGCCAGCGAGCTGTGCCCGCGCCCGGCCTGGATCACCGGGTTCGAGCACCGGATCGACTCGGCCTCGCTGGGGGCCCGCGACCTGACCACCGCCCCGTCGGCGCGCGCCGCCGCCCGGGCGGCCGGCGCGGGCGGGGCGCCCGGCGGGCGGGACATCGACGTCGCCGAGGTGCACGCGCCCTTCACCCACCAGGAGATCCTGCTGCGCGGCGCGCTCGGCCTCGGGGACGGGGTCCGGGTCAACCCCTCCGGCGGCGCGCTGTGCGGCAACCCCATGTTCGCGGCCGGCCTGGCCCGGATCGGGTGGGCCGCGCGGCAGATCATGTCCGGCGGCGCGGACCGGGCCCTGGCCCACGCCACCAGCGGCCCCGCCCTGCAGCAGAACCTCGTCTGCGTCCTGGAGGCAGGATGAGCAAGCAGCCGGCCGCGGTGCTCGGCGTCGGCCAGACGCGGCACAGGTCCCGGCGCACCGACGTCTCGATCGCCGGGCTGTGCCGCGAGGCCGCGGACCGCGCGCTCGCCGACGCCGGCGTCGCCCTGGCCGACGTGGACGCGGTGGTGGTCGGCAAGGCGCCCGACCTGTTCGAGGGCGTGATGATGCCCGAGCTGTACCTCGCGGACGCGCTCGGCGCCACCGGCAAGCCGCTGCTGCGCGTGCACACGGCGGGCTCGGTCGGCGGGGCGACCGGGCTGGTGGCGGCCAGCCTGGTCCAGGCCGGCCGGCACCGGCGGGTGCTCGCGATCGCGTTCGAGAAGCAGTCGGAGTCGAACGCCATGTGGGCGCTGTCGATCATGCCGCCGTTCAGCATGCCGCTGCTGGCCGGGGCGGGCGGGTACTTCGCGCCGCACATCCGCGCCTACATCCGCCGCAGCGGCGCGCCCGGGCACATCGGCGCGATGGTGGCGGTCAAGGACCGGCGCAACGGGAGCCTGAACCCGTACGCGCACCTGCAGCAGCCGGACATCACGCTGGAGTCGGTGCGCAACTCCCCCATGCTGTGGGACCCGGTCCGCTACGACGAGACCTGCCCCTCGTCCGACGGCGCGTGCGCGGTGGTCATCGGCGACCAGGCGGCGGCCGGGGCGGCGCGGGCCGAGGGCCGGCCGGTGGCCTGGATCCGGGCCACCGCCATGCGCACCGAGCCGACGATGTTCTCGGGCAAGGACCACGTGAACCCGCGGGCCGGCGCCGACGCCGCCGCGGCGCTGTGGCGCCAGGCGGGCATCACCGACCCGCTGGAGCAGATCGACGTGGCCGAGATCTACGTGCCGTTCTCCTGGTTCGAGCCGATGTGGCTGGAGAACCTCGGATTCGCGGCGGAGGGCCAGGGCTGGCGGCTCACCGAGGCCGGCGAGACCGAGATCGGCGGCCGGCTGCCGGTGAACCCGTCCGGCGGGGTGCTCTGCTCCAATCCGATCGGGGCCTCCGGGCTGCTCCGGTTCGCCGAGGCCGCGCTGCAGGTCATGGGCAAGGCCGGGGCGCACCAGGTCCCCGGGGCCGCCACCGCGCTCGGCCACGCCTACGGCGGCGGTTCCCAGTACTTCTCCATGTGGGTGGTGGCTTCCGAGCCCGGCTGACCCCGCGGCTATACGTGCCAGGCGGGGCTTTCGACCACCGCCTCCCACTGCGCCATGGAGCCCGGCGGGGTGGCCCGGTCGACCTGCGGCAGGCCGTTCAGGGTCCCGTTGCCGACCTGGATGAACACGGTGATCCCGTCTGGGCGCGTGTCGTAGATGTCGTAGCCGTAGAAGCCAAAGCTGTCGGCGTACATCACGGCGTCGCGCTCGACGCTGCCGCCCGGAAGCGTGCGCATCGTGCAGCTGATCGGCAGTGCGCCGGCCGGGCGCGGGCCTTCATCGGTCCAAAGCGGATCCGGGCAGGTGGGCTCGCTGATGGTGCCGGGCGGGAACACGTGGATCATGAGATCCACCGCGCCCTGACCGTCGTTGTAGTCGACCTCCAGGTCACCGCGGCCGGAGAAGGCAGAGACGTCCGACAGGACCGAGCCGGCCGGCAGCAGACGGCGGAGCGTGGTGAGCATTTGCCGCGGCGTCATCCCCGCCGACCCGCCCGGGCTCGGGGAGGCCGACCCGGTCTTGCGCACCGCCGGGACGGAAACCGAAGGCGACGGTGAGCCGGCGCGGCCGACCCGCGGGCTCGGGCGATGGCCAGCGCCCCGGTGCCGCGTCGCGGCCCCCGCCGCGGCCCGGGCCGGGGTGAGCGGCGCCTGATGCGTGCCGACCAGCAGGCTCACGCCCGCCACCACGGCGAGCGCGGCGGCGTTGCCTGCCGCGATCCATGCCCGGCGGCGGGCCCGCCGTCGCCGGCCGAGCCGCTCGGCCTGGCGGACCATGGCGTCGACCCGGGGGTCGAGGTCACGGACGACCTTCCCGAAGAGTTCGGCGATCTCCTCATCGGTCACCATGTCAGCTCCCTCGCGAGGCCCGGGTTCCTCATGACTGGAACAGGTCCTGCCGCGACCCGAGCAGTTCCCGCAACTGCGCGAGCCCCCGGGTGTTCAGGCTCTTGACCGCCGACGGGCTGGCATCGAGCAGCCGGGCCACGGACTCGATGCTGTGGTCCTCGACGTAGCGCAGCACCACGACCGCCCGGCTGCGCGGCGGGAGCCTGCGCAGCGCGGCGACCAAGGTCATCCGCAGGTCGGCGTCGACACCGGGGGCGCTCAGCTCGCTGAGGTCAGCGACGGGCATCTCGCCGGAGCGCCGCAGCCGCCGCTGCGACAGGTAGGCGTTCAGCATCACCCGGCGCGCGTACGTGTCTACGCTCTCCCGGCGTCGCACCCGGCCCCAGGCCACGAACAGCTTCGCCAGCGTGGTCTGCACCAGGTCCTCGGCCTCGTGCCAGTCACCGCACATGAGGAACGCGATCCGGAACAGCTGCCCCGCCCGGGCGTCGGCAAAGTCGCGGTACTCCAGTGCAGCGTCGATACCGCGATCACTCACCGCTGCTCCTCGGGCCCGGCGCCGTCATGACGATGTCACTTCAAACACGCGTCACTTCAAAGACGCGGTGAACCGCCCGGAAAGTAGCGGGCCCGCCCGGCCAGATTTCCGGCGGGCAGGGCTAGGCGTAGCGGACCGGGAGCCGCTTGATCCCGTTCAGCCAGCCCGAGCGCAGCCGGACCGGATCGCCGGCCAGCGCGATCCGCGGCATGACGTCGGCGATCGCGTTGAAGATCAGCTCGATCTCCAGCCGGGCCAGGCTGGCGCCGAGGCAGAAGTGCGTGCCGTTCCCGCCGAAGCCCAGGTGCGGGTTGGGGCTGCGGCGGATGTCGAACCGCTCCGGGTGGTCGAACACCTCCTCGTCGAAGTTGGCCGACCGGTAGAACAGGCCGACGCGCTGGCCCGCCTTGATCTGCTGGCCGCCCAGCGTGGTGTCGGCGAGCGCGGTGCGCTGGAAAGCGGTCACCGGCGTCGCCCACCGGACGATCTCGTCGGCGGTGGCCGCCGGCCGCTCGGCCAGGAACAGCTCCCACTGGCCGGGATGGTCGAGGAACGCGAGCATCCCGTGCGAGATCGCGTTGCGGGTGGTCTCGTTGCCCGCCACGGCCAGCAGGATGACGAAGAAGCCGAACTCGTCGGGTGACAGGTGCCCGCCGTCGACCTCCGCGTGCACCAGCTTGGTGACGATGTCGTCGCGCGGGCACCGCCGCCGGTCCTCGGCCATCGCCATGCTGTAACCGACGATCTGGCCGGCCGCGACGGCCGGGTCCCCGGTGAACTCCGGGTCGTCGTAGCCGACCATGTCGTTCGACCATTCGAAGACCTTGCGCCGGTCTTCCTGCGGCACTCCCATGAGCTCGGCGATCGCCTGCAGCGGCAGTTCGGCGGCCACGTCGGTGACGAAGTCGCCGGCGCCCTTGGCGCGCGCGCCGGCCACGATCCGCTCGGCCCGGGCCGTCAGCGCGGCCCGCAGGCTGCCGATCGCCCGGGGGGTGAAACCGCGGGAGACGATGCCGCGCAGCTTGGTGTGCTGCGGCGGGTCGATGTTGAGCAGCACGAACCGCTGCAGCTCGATCTGCTCCCGGGTGGAGCCCTCCGCCTGCCGGATGATCGCGGTGTTCTCCCAGGTCGAGTAGTTGTCGCTATCCCGGGAGATCGCCACGATGTCCGCGTGCCTGGTGACGACCCAGTAGCCCTCGTCGTCGAACCCGGCTATCCCGCGCGGCTGCGGGTTCCACCAGACCGGTGCGGTGCGGCGCAGCTCGGCGAACTCGCCGGCCGGCACGCGCCGGGCGTACAGGTCGGGGTCGGTGAAGTCGAATCCCGGCGGGATGCCCGGCTCGGCCACGGCTGCCTCCGCCCGTTCGCGCCGTAGGTGAAACGTGTTCTAGTTTGATTCAACCACGCCGGGGCGTCCCCGTGAACCGGACGCCGTGCCTGATCCGGTAACACGTTCTACGATGAAGATCGGCCCAGGAAGGGGAGCGCGGTGGGCACTGCGGTGATCGTGGAGGCGGTCCGGACCCCGATCGGCAAGCGCGGGGGCGTGCTCGCGGGCCTGCACGCCGCGGAGATCCTCGGCTGCGCCCAGCGCGGGCTGCTGGACCGGGCCGGCCTCGACCCCGGCGACGTGGACCAGGTGATCGGCGGCTGCGTCACCCAGGCCGGCGAGCAGTCCGGCAACATCACCCGCACCGCCTGGCTGCATGCGGGCCTGCCGCACGCGACCGGCGCTCAGACCGTCGACGCCCAGTGCGGCTCGGCGCAGCAGGCCGTGCACCTGGTGGCCGGGCTGATCGCGGCCGACGCGATCGAGACCGGCGTCGCGTGCGGGGTGGAGGCGATGAGCCGGGTGCCGCTGGGCGCCAACCGGGGCACCGGCGTGGGCACCCCCCGGCCCGCCGCCTGGGACATCGACCTGCCGAACCAGTACCTGGCGGCGGAGCGGATCGCGCAGCGGCGCGGGCTGTCCCGCGACGACCTCGACCGCTTCGGCCTGCGCTCGCAGACCCTGGCCCAGCTCGCCTGGACGCACGGGCGGTTCGACCGCGAGACCCTGCCGGTCACGGCGCCGGTCCTGGACGCCGACCACCAGCCGACCGGGCAGGCCCGCACGGTCGATCGCGACCAGGGCCTGCGCGAGACCAGCCTGGAGGCGCTGGGGAAGCTCGAGCCGGTGCTCGACGGCGGGATGCACACGGCGGGCACGTCCTCCCAGATCTCCGACGGGGCCGCCGCGGTGCTGCTGCTCGACGCGGACCGGGCCCGGGCGCTCGGCCTGCGGCCGCGCGCGCGGATCCTCGCCCAGTGCCTCGTCGGCGCCGAGCCGTACTACCACCTGGACGGCCCCGTCGCGGCCACCGAGCGGGTGCTCAAGCGCAGCGGCATGGTGCTCGGCGACATCGACCTGTTCGAGGTGAACGAGGCGTTCGCGTCGGTCGTGCTGTCCTGGATGAGCGTGCACCGGCCCGATCCGGAGCGGGTCAACGCCAACGGCGGCGCGATCGCGCTCGGCCATCCGGTCGGCAGCACCGGGGCCCGGCTGATCACCACCGCGCTGCACGAGATGGAACGGCGGGACGCCAGCACCGCGCTGGTCAGCATGTGCGCCGGTGGTGCGATGGCCACCGCCACCATCCTCGAGCGCCGGTAGGCGCACGGCCGCGGGGCCGGTCAGCGGGCCGGTCAGCGGGCCGGTCAGCGATCGCGCAGGATCGCATGGATCGTCCTGGCCGTGGCCGCCGCCGGGCTCGCCTCCAGGCACACGCGCTCCATCACCGCCATGTAGTGGTCGACGGTCTCGCGCTTGTCCAGGTACAGCGCGCTGGTGAGCTGCTCGAGGTAGACGACATCCGGCAGGTCGTGCTCGGCGAAGCGCAGGATGCTGAACGGTCCCCCGGCCGCGGCGTGAGCGCCCGCGGCGAACGGGATGACCTGGATGGTCACGTTGGGCCGCTCGGCCGCGGCGAGCAGGTGCTCGAGCTGGCGCCGCATGACGCCGGGGCGCCCGGCCGCGCGGCGCAGCACCGCCTCGTCCAGCACCGCCCACAGGTGCACCGGGCCGGGCCGGGCCAGCAGGGCCTGGCGGGCCATCCGCAGGCCCACCCGCTGCTCGATCTCGGCCTCCGGGGCGCCCTCGTGCCCCAGCAGGGTGACCGCCCGCGCGTAGTCCTCGGTCTGCAGCAGCCCGGGAACGAACTGGTTCTCATAGCTCCGGATGCTGGTGGCGGCCTCCTCCAGGCCGACGTAGGCCTCGAACCAGGCGGGCAGCACGTCGGAGTAGTCGTGCCACCACCCGTTCACGCTGGCACTGCGGGCCAGGTCGCGCAGGGCCAGGCGCTCCGGCTCGTCGGTCACCTGGTAGAAGGTGAGCAGGTCGGCGATGTCGCGGTCCTTGAATCCGACCCGACCGGTCTCCAGCCGGCTCATCTTGGAGCCGGACGCCCGGATCACGTCGCCGGCGTCCTCCAGCGTGATCCCGCGCTCCTCACGCAGCCGCCGCAGCTGGGCGCCGAGCAGCCGGCGCCGCACGGTCGGGCCGCCGCCGGCCGGTGCGCCGATGCGGCGGACAACGGGATTCCCGGACGGGACACCGGGGCTCTCCTCGGGCTGAACCATGATCATGCGCGCCCTTCACCGGCCGCCAGACCCCCGCAGTCTCCCATGGGGCGAACGATCGTGCTAGCCGGCCGGCACCGGATACCAGGCGTCCGGGTCGCCCGGCCGGGCGGTGAAGTCGTACCGTACCCCGGCTGTGCTCAGCGCGATCAGCGATATCGACGTCGTCCCCCAGATCCGCCCGTCGCCCAGGTCGCGCCGGACGATCAGCGCTCGCGGGTCACCGGGCGCCAGGCCGTCGCCGGTCAGCAGCGGCAGCCACGCGCCCCAGGCCCGCGCGACCGGGTCGCCTGGCCGCGGCACCGGGCGGGGCGCGTCGCGCAGCCGGGGCAGGAAGTGGGTGACCCGGGCCTGCTCGTGGTCGTGGCCGGGCTCCAGGCCGCTGTTCACCACCATGTGCAGGCCCGGGCCCAGTTCCCGCTCGGTGAGGTGCTCGCCGTCCCAGCTCCACAGGACGGCCGCCCCCGGCTCCGCGCTCAGCAGGTGGAACGGGTCGAGATCGGCCAGCCCCGACCGCTCCAGCTTGCCGTCCTCCGCCGCCTGCAGCGGGAGCACGCCCCGCGAGCGCCGCGAGGCCGGCGGCGCCATCCGGCCCCGCCCGTTCAGCACGCAGGCGGCCCGCCGCGTCGCGGGCGCCACGGCCAGCCAGGTCCCGCCGGCCTTCAGGTCCCGGCCGCCGATCAGCCCGGGGTGGTCCGGCCAGTGCCGGGCCGGCGGCTGCCACGGGCGGTCGGTCAGCTCGTCGCGGACCCCGGCCAGCAACACCGGGGCGCCCGGCTCGACGCTCAGGATCGCGGTGCACATGCCCCTATTGGACCCCGGGTCGCCGCTGCTGCGACGATGAGGGGCCGGCCCGGGCCTGAGGCGGTCACGAGCGGAGGTTGCCGATGGCGCTGGAGATCAAGCGGTTGCACCTGGCCCGGCTGCGCAGTCCCGACGGCCGGGATGAGTGGCCGGTGCACGGCTTCGTGGTCACCCACCCCGGCGGCGCGGTGCTGGTCGACACCGGCGTGGGCGGGCCCGACCAGCTGCTCAGCGACTGGCGGGTGGTCAACCGCTCGGTCGCGGACGCGCTCGCCGACCTGGACATGACCCCGGGCGACATCGGCCTGGTGATCAACACCCACCTGCACTTCGACCACTGCGGCCAGAACGCCGTGTTCTCCCACGCTTCCTGTTACGTGCAGCGGGCCGAGCTGAGCCGGGCCGAGCGCGAGTCACGACAGCTCTATGACTGGTTCGGCTTCATGAACGCGCGGTTCGAGCTGCTGGACGGGGACGCCGAGATACTGCCCGGGCTGTCGGTGATCACCACCCCGGGGCACACCGTGGGCCACCAGTGCGTGGTCGTCCAGGCCGACGGCGGCGCGCCTGACCTGCTGACCGGGGACGCCGTCTACACGCCGCAGGTGTATGCGGGCCCGGACGACCAGAAGCTGCCGCCGGGCCAGGCCGCCGACCGGGACTCCTGGCTCCGGTCCCGGGCGCGGATCAAGGCCAGCGGGGCGGCGCGGCTGCACTTCTGCCACCACGCCGGCGTCATCCACTCCTGACCGCGGCGCTCAGCCCGCCGTCTGCGGCGCGCGGCGGCGCAGGCGGCGCCGCAGCGGCGGCGGGAGGCGCAGCAGGGGCGGCGGGAGGCGCGCGCAGAACAGGGTCAGGGCCAGGCCCGCGATCATGGCCGTCCACCAGCTCCACGGGCCACGCCAGCTGACCTGGGCGGCGAACGACATGGCCACGACGACGACCGATGTCGCGGCCAGGCGGACCCAGTTCCTGGCCGCCGCGATCAGCCCGACTGCCAGCACCGGCCACAGGTAGTAGGCGACCATGACCGACTCGAACACCGAGCGCAGGGCCAGCACGGCGGCCGTCCACCACAGCACGTCCTCCAGCGTGTCCGGGCTCCACGCGGCGCCGCGCGCAGCGCGCCAGCGGCGCCCGGCGATGAGCGCGACCACGCAGGCCACGCCGATGGCCAGGGCCCGGAACGGCCCGGCGGCGACCGCCCCGCCGGCCAGGTGCGGGGCCAGCGACGTCCACGGCGTGGGGTGGTCGACCTTCGGCCAGTTGGGCTGGTTGGTCACCGCGTGTACGGTGGCGGCCCGGTTCGCCGCCACCGCGGCGGCCAGCAGGACCACGCCGGGCGCGGCGGCCCGGGCCAGGAAGCCGGCCACCCGGCGTGGCTCGATGGCCACCAGGATCACCGGCAGCGCGACCAGCACCAGGGGCTGCACCGCGACCGCCGCCCCGACCAGCCAGGCCGACCGCGCGGTCCGGGCCCGCGACAGCGCCAGGATGCCGTACAGCAGCAGTCCCACGGCGACCGGGTCCTCGGGATGGCCCCACTGGGACGCCACGCTCCACAGGGCCACCGCGCCCGCCGCCGCGAGCAGCGCGCGCCGGGGCCGGGTCACGCCCAGCCGCTCGGCCAGCGCGTCGGCGGCGAACAGCGCCACCGAGGCCACGGCGATCTCGTAGGGCCCGGCGAGCAGCCACGCCGCCGGGTGCAGGTTGTGCGGCCCCGGGACCTGCAGCGAGATCCCCGCGGCGCTGATCAGCGCCGCGACCGGGACCAGGATCAGGGCCGTGCCGGGGAGGCCGACCAGGCCGGTGGGCTGGGTGTACAGGCCGCCGACGTCCAGGTGCGCGAGGCGCTGGGCCGCGACCAGCGTGCCCCACAGGTCGCCGGGCAGCGGCCAGCCGCGCGCGCCGGTGATCAGCGGCCCCCACCAGGTGGTCGATCCCATCGTGACCGCGATCAGCGCGGCGGTGGCGAGCAGCGGGAGCATCCGCCGGGCCGGCCACGGCACGCGGGCGGGCGCCGGCGTGACGGACGCGGCCGGGCCGGCGACCGCCGCCGGGCCTGACGATGTCACCACGGCCACCCCTCTTTGCCTGCCCACGGGCTGATCGGCAGACTACGCAAGCCGGTGGTGGCCTCGATCTGCCGGCCCGCGGTCATCGGCCCGATCTGCTCCAGGTGCCGCTGCCAGGTCAGGCTGAGTTTGGCCGGGTCCACCGGGCAGGCGGCTCCGGCCGGGCATCGGGTGGCGGCGGTCGCCGCGGTGCTCACGGCCACAGTCAACACCACGGCCGCGGCCAGCAGCCAGATCGTTCCCGGCGACGTGCGCAGCTTGGTCCACTCCGCGGGCACGGGCGGCCAAGCTCGGCGTGAACTCCCATGACGTGGTGGTCCTGGACCGCGATCTGCCGGGCCTGCACGGCGATACGCTCGGTCAGATGATCACCGAACGCGACGACCACCGCATCGCGGACTGACCGGTGGTGACCGCGCAGGACGTGCGGGCGGTGGCGCTGTCCCTGCCGCGCACCGAGGAGCACCTGATCCGCGACCACGTCAAGTTCCGGGTCGGCCGGATCGTCTACGTCGCGATCACCCCCGACGAGACGATCGTGGGCTTCGCCTTCCCCCGCGAGGAGCGCGCCGCGATGATCGCCGCCGAGCCCGGCCGGTTCTTCCTGCACCGCGCCAGCGATGCCCGCTACAACTGGATCGACACCTTCCTGGAGCAGCTGAGCCCGGCCGAGATGCGCGAGTTCGTCACCGAGGCCTGGCGGATGGTGGTGCCCAAGCGCGTGGCCGCGGCGCACCTGGACCGGCCGGGGTCCTAGGGCCGGTCACGCGTAGCTGTGCGCCTGATCCGGGTACCGGCCGGCGGTCACGTCGGCGGCGTACCGGCTGGCGGCGTCGAGCAGCCCGGCCCGGGTGTCGGCGTAGCGCTTGACGAACCGCGGCAGCCGTCCGGCGGTGAGCCCGGCCATGTCCTGCCAGACCAGGATCTGGGCGTCGCAGCCCGGGCCCGCCCCGATGCCGACCGTGGGGATCCGCAGCGCGTCGGAGACTCGCTGCCCGAGGCCGGCCGGCACGGACTCCAGCACCACCGCGAACGCCCCGGCGCGCTCCAAGGCCAGCGCGTCGGCGAGAAGCTCGTCGCCGGCGTCACCGCGGCCCTGGACCCGCCGCAGGCCGCCGAGCACGTTGACGCTCTGCGGGGTCAGGCCGAGGTGGCCCATCACCGGGATGCCCGCCCCGGTCAGCGTGTCGACCTGCGGCAGCACCCGCCGGCCGCCCTCCAGCTTGACCGCCTGGGCCCCGCCTTCCTTCAGGTGCCTGACCGCGTTGGCGAGGGCCGGCTGCGGGCCGGCCTGATAGCTGCCGAACGGCAGGTCCGCGACGACCAGCGCGGTCCGCGTGCCGCGGACCACGGCCTGCACCATCGGGATCAGCTGGTCCATGGTCACCGGCAGCGTGCTGGCCTGGCCGAGGACCATCTCGGCGCTGGTGTCGCCGACCAGCAGCGCGCGGACCCCGGCCTGCTCGAAGATGCCCGCGGTGAGCGTGTCGTAGCTGGTGAGCATCGACCAGCGCTCGCCCCGGTCGGTGGCCGCCTGCAGGTCCCGGATCGTGATCCGCCGGCCGTCCGGCCACGTCGTCGCGTCAGGCATGACTGCTTCCTTCCTGGTCGCCACCGCCGCCGGGTTGGCGCCACCTCCGATCCTGCCCCCTCGTGGGTCCGGCCGGAAGTATCGGCGTTTACTACGACTGTGACCCGTCCCCGCGCCGCCAGCGGCCTGGCCGCCGCCATAGCGGTCCTCGGCGGCCTGGCCGGGCTGGCCGGGTGCAGCCAGGCCAGGTCGTCGGCGCCCGCCGGGCTGGCCGGCGATCCGCCGCAGTTCGTCCAGGCCGAGGCCCTGGCCGCGGCCCAGGCGGCCGGCTCGGTGCATGTCGACATGACCAGTTCGTCCGGTTCGGGCGGCACCGTGTACAGCGCTGACGTGTCGTCCGGCGCCGGCCGTCAGGTCATCACGATCACGGGCGGCGGACAGGCGACCGTGCTCGACGTGGCCGGAGTCGGCTACGTGACCGGCAACCGGACCGCGCTGGCGAGCTTTTTCGGCTTCCCGGCCGCCGCGTCCTCGCGGCTGGCCGGCCGGTGGATCTCGTTCCGCGCCGGGCAGCCGTACTACCAGCAGATCGTCAAGGCCGTGACGCTCGGCTCGGCCATCGGCGTGGTCACGCTGTCCGGCCGACTCGCCTCGCACGGCACGGGGCGAGTAGGCGGGCAGCCCGTCGTCGGCGTGCGCGGCACGGCGCAGAGCGTCCCCGGCGTTCCCGCGGGCACCAAGGCCACGCTCTACGTCGCGACCACCGGGCGGCTGCTGCCGGTCAGCTACCTGGAGGTGTCCGGCAGCATCCGCCTGCGCGCCGTGTTCAGCCGGTGGGGGGAGACCGTGAGCGTGGCCGCGCCGCGTGACGCTATCCCGATCACCTCGGTGATCGGATCGCCGGGCCGGGCCTGACCGCCGGGCTCAGCCCTGGTGCTCGTCCGCCTCGCCTCTACCGTACGGTCAGCACGGGTAGGCAGAGGAGGTCAGGGCGGTGGCAAATTCGCTGTTCGATCTGTCCGGGCGCCGCGCGCTGGTCACGGGCTCGAGCCGGGGCATCGGCGCGGCCCTGGCGGCCGGCCTGGCCCAGGCCGGGGCCGACGTCGTGCTGCACGGCCGCGACGATGGCGCGCTGGAGCGCGCCCGGGCCGACCTGGCCGGGCGGACCGGGACGCGGGTGCACGCGGTCGCGTTCGATGTCACCGACCCGGCCGCGGTGGACGCCGGGCTGCGCGAGGCGGAGGCGGCGGCCGGGCCGCTCGACATCCTGGTCAACAACGCCGGCGCCATGCACCGCGAGCCGATGCTCGAGGTGCCGCTGGCGGAGTGGCAGCGCCTGCTGGACACCAACCTGACCAGCGCGTTCATCGTGGGCCGGGCCGCGGCGCGCGGCATGGTGGAGCGCGGCTACGGCAAGATCATCAACGTCTGCTCGGTGATGACCTGGCTGGCCCGGCCGGGGATCGCGGCCTACGCCGCGTCCAAGGGCGGCCTGGCCATGCTGACCCGCAGCATGTGCGCCGAGTGGGGCCCGCACGGCGTGACCGCCAACGGGCTCGCCCCCGGCTACGTGGTCACCGACCTGACCCAGCCCCTGGTCGACGACCCCGGTTTCGACGCCTGGCTGCGGCGGCGGACCCCGGCCGGCCGGTGGGCTCAGCCCGAGGAGCTGATCGGCACGCTGGTGTGGCTGGCCGCCCCGGCCTCGGATTTCGTCAACGGGCAGGTCATCGCCGTGGACGGGGGGATGACCGCGGTGGTCTGAGCGGCGCGGCGCGCGGTCAGGCCAGCCGCCCCGGCCGGGTCAACCGTCGCGGTCATGGCTGCTGGCTGCTCACCGACACCACCTCGCCGGTCATGTACGAGGCGTAGTCGCTGGCCAGGAACACGATGACGTTGGCGACCTCCCAGGGCTGGGCCGCACGGCCGAACGCCTCGCGGTCGGCCAGGCCGGCCAGCACCTCCTCGCTCATCACCTTGGACAGGAAGGGATGCATGGCCAGGCTCGGCGCCACCGCGTTCACCCGGATGCCGTGCCCGGCCACGTCCAGGGCCGCGCACCGGGTCAGCGCCATGACCCCCGCCTTGGCCGCTGCGTAGTGCGCCTGGCCCGGCTGGGCCCGCCAGCCGAGCACCGAGGCGTTGTTCACCACCGCCCCGCCATGGCCCTGGGCCACCATCTGGCGCAGCGCGGCCCGGGTGCAGCGGAAGGTCCCGGTGAGCGTGACGTCGAGAACCCGCTGCCACTGCTCGTCGGTCATCTCCAGGACCGAGCTCGTGCCGCCGAGCCCGGCGTTGTTGATGAACACGTCGATGTGCCCGAACCGCCCTGCCGCGTCCGCCACCAGCGCCGCCACGTCACCCTCGTCGGTCACGTCACAGACGGCGGCCTGCACGCGTGAGCCGTGCGCCGCGGCCAGGTGCTCCAGGGTCTCGCCCAGACGCCTGGTGTGGTGGTCGCTGATCACGACCTGGGCCCCCTCCTCCAGGCAGCGCCGGGCGGTGGCCGAGCCGATCCCGGTCCCGGCCGCGGCGGTGATCACCACCACCTTGCCGCTCAGCAGCTCATGCCCGGCTGGCGGCGGGGGCAGGTCAGCGCCGGGCGCGGTCACGGCCGGGCCTGGCGGGGGAGGCCGAGCGCGCGCTCGGCGATGATGCCGCGCTGGATCTCGTCGGACCCTCCGTAGATCGTGTCGGCCCGGCTGAACAGGAACAGCCGCTGCCAGTCGTCGAGATCGTACGGCGCGCCCCGGGCCGTCATCGACGAGGCCCCCCGCACCTCCATCGCGAGCTCGCCCAGGCCCTGGTGCCACCGTGACCACAGCAGCTTGGTCACCGACGGCCCGGCGCTGGCCGCGGTCGCGGTCTCGCTCGCGGCGGCGTCGCCGCCCAGGCGGCCGACCGCGTACGCCTGCATGGCCTCCAGTCCGATCCAGGCCCGGGCCAGCTTGTCGCGCAGCACCGGGCCGACATCGCCGCCGCCGCGCCGGGCCTCCTCGAGCAGGGCGTCAAGCTCGCGCCGGAACCCGACCTGCTGGCCGAGCGTGGCCACGCCGCGCTCGATGGCCAGCGTGGCCTGGGCCACCCGCCAGCCGTCGCCCGCCTCGCCGACCACCAGGCCGCGCTCGGTCCTGGCCCCGTCGAAGAACACCTCGTTGAACTCGGACGTGCCGGTGAGCTGGCGGATCGGGCGGACCGTGATGCCCGCCTGGCGCATCGGGACCAGCAGGTACGACAGCCCCCGGCTGCGGCGCGAGCCCGGCTCGGTCCGGGCCAGCACGAAGCACCAGTCCGCCTCGCGCGCCAGCGACGTCCAGACCTTCTGGCCGGTGATCACCCACTCGTCGCCGTCGAGCGTGGCCGTGGTGGCCACGGCCGCGAGGTCGGACCCGGCCCCCGGCTCGGAGTAACCCTGGCACCACAGCTCGGCCACGGCCGCGATCGGCGGCAGGAACCGCCGCTGCTGCTCCGGCGTGCCGTGCGCGATCAGCGTGGGCCCGAGCAGTTCCTCGCCCAGGTAGCCGACCCGGGCCGGCGCGCCGCTGCGCGCGTATTCCTCGTGGAAGATGACCTGCTGCGCGAACGTGGCGTCGTGCCCGCCGTACTCAGCGGGCCAGCCCAGGCAGGTCAGCCCGGCGGCGGCCAGGTGCCGGTTCCAGGCCACGCGCTCGGCGTGCGCCTGATGCTCGCGGCCGGGACCTCCCGCCCCGCGCAGCCCGGCGAAGCGCCCGCTCAGGTTCTCGGCCAGCCACTCCCGCACACGCCGGCGGAACGCCTCGTCCTGCGGGCTGAACCGCACCCGTGCCTCCGTGTCCCGGCCTGTGGCCAGCGGCCGGCCGCCGCGCGTAGGCTCACCCTACCAAGCACTTGCTTGCCGGAGGAGCCGGTGAACCTCACGATCCCGGCCGCCGTGGCGAGCGCGGCCCGGGAGTTCGGCGACGCTCCGGCCCTGGTCGAGCCCGGCGGGCCGCGCCTGTCCTACCGCGACCTGCGCGACCGGGTCCGGGTGGTCGCTCGGGCGCTGATCGCCGAGGGCATCGCGCCCGGCGACGGGGTAGCGATCTGGTCGCCCAACACCCACCACTGGGTGCTCGGCGCGCTCGGCGCCCTGTACGCGGGCGCAACGCTGGTCCCGGTCAACACCCGGTTCACCGGGCCGGAGGCGCTCGACGTGATCAGCCGCAGCCGGGCCCGCGCCCTGATCGTCGCCGGGCCGTTCCTCGGCACCGACCGCCTCGCCGCGCTGCGCGCCGCCGCCGAGGCCGAGCCCGTGGCCGCCTCCGCCCCGGCCTTCGGCGCCCGGCACGCCCCGTCACCCGGCGGGCCGCCCGGCGGCCCGGGCTGGTCATCCGGGTGCCGGCGGCGGCCGCGTCCGGGCTGGCCGAGGGCGCCATCGACTGGCCCGCCCTGGACGAGCGGGCGGCGGCGGTGCCGGCGCGCCAGGCCGACGAGCGGGCCGCGGCGGTCCGCCCCGACGATGTGAGCGACATCCTGTTCACCTCGGGCACCACCGGCCGGAGCAAGGGAGCGATGAGCGCCCACCGGCAGTCGCTGGCCGTCGCCCGGGCCTGGGCCGAGTGCGGCGGCCTGACCGCCAGCGACCGCTACCTGGTGGTCAACCCGTTCTTCCACAGCTTCGGCTTCAAGGCGGGCATCCTGGCCTGCCTGGTCAGCGGGGCCGCGATCGTGCCGCAGCCGGTCTACGACGCCGAGCAGGCCATGCGGCTGGTCGAGGCGGAACGGATCACCGTGTTCCCCGGGGCGCCCACGATCTACCAGACCATCCTCGACCACCCCGGGCGCGCCACGTGCGACCTGTCCAGCCTGCGGCTGGCGGTGACCGGCGCGGCCACCGTCCCGGTCGCGCTGGTCGAGCGGATGCGGCAGGAGCTCAGCTTCGACACGGTGCTCACCGCCTACGGGCTGACCGAGGCCGTGGTCGCGACCATGTGCCGGCCCGGCGACGATCCCGAGACGGTCGCGCGCACCTCGGGCCGCGCGGCCGCCGGCTTCGAGATCCGCGTGTCCGCCCCGGACGGGCGCGCGCTGGAGCCCGGCGAGACGGGCGAGATCCTGCTCCGCGGCCCGAACGTGATGCTGGGCTACCTCGACGACCCGGCCGCGACCCGCGCCGCGGTCGACGCCGGCGGCTGGCTGCACACCGGTGACGTCGGGTTTCTCCACCCGCGCGGGTACCTGACCATTACCGACCGGCTCAAGGACATGTACATCTGCGGCGGCTTCAACGTGTACCCGGCTGAGGTCGAGCAGGTGCTGGCCCGGCTGGACGGGGTCGCCGAGTCGGCCGTCATCGGCGTGCCCGACACCAGGCTGGGCGAGGTGGGGAGGGCGTTCGTGGTCCTGCGCCCGGGCCACGCACTGGCCGAGCCGGAGGTGCTGGGCCACTGCCGGGAATGGCTGGCCAACTACAAGGTGCCGCGCAGCGTGGAATTCCGCGCGGGCCTGCCCCGCAACGCGTCGGGCAAGACGCTCAAGCAGGTGCTGCGGGAGCAGGCACGGTGACGGCGAGTTCCCGGGACATCCGCGACCCGCGCCGCTACCCCTTCCGGCCAGGGTCAGGGCGCTGAGGGGCGGCGTGGAGCTGACCGCCGGGCTGACCACCGAGCAGCGGGCACTGCGCGACGCGGTGCGCGCCGTCCTGGCCCGCCACCACCGCGATCCCACGCTCTGGGCGCGGCTGGCCGGGATCGGCGTGGCCGGGCTGGGGGTGCCGGAGCGTTACGGCGGCTTCGGGGCGGGACCGATCGAGACGAGCATCGTGGCCGAAGAGCTCGGCCGCGGCCTCACCCCGTCGCCGCTGCTCGGCTCGGCGGTCCTGGCCGCTCAGGCGCTGCTCGGCTCCGGCGACGACGCGGCCTGCCGCCGCCTGCTGCCGGGCATCGCCGACGGCACCGCGGTCGCGGCGCTGGCCTGGACCACGGCGGCCGGGCACTGGGATCCGGGCCGGGCCGCGTGCCGCGCCGAGCCCGCGGCGGCCGGGTGGCAGCTGCGCGGTGAAGCGCACCACGTGCTCGACGGCGACGTGGCTGACGTCCTGCTCGTCGCGGCCGCCGCGCCGGACGGCCCCGGGCTGTTCGAGGTGGACCCGGGCCAGGCCGGCGTCTTCCGCTCGGCCGTCACCACCATGGACTCCAGCCGCCGGCTGGCCGTGGTGCGCCTGGACGGCGCGGCCGGCCAGCGCCTCGGCGACCCGGCCCGCGGCCCGGCCGAGGCGGCGCTGGCCCGGGCCCGGGACCTGGCCTGCGTCACGCTCAGCGCCGAGCAGGCCGGCGCGGCCCGGCAGGCGCTCGAGATGACCGTGGCCTACACCAAGGTCCGGGTCCAGTTCGGCCGGGCCATCGGCGGGTTCCAGGCGCTGCAGCACCGCCTGGCCGACCTGCACGTGCTGGTCGAGTCGGCCCGGTCGCTGTCCTACGCGGCCGCCCGGAGCGCCGGCGAGCAGGCCCCGGACGCCTGGATGCGCGCGGCCGCGGCCAAGGTCTACTGCTCCGAGGCGCTGCAGCGGGTGGCGGCCGAGACGATCCAGCTGCACGGCGCGATCGGCATCACCTGGGAGCACGACGCGCATCGCTACCTCAAGCGGGCGCACGGCGCCGCGCAGCTGTTCGGCCAGCCTGCCGAGCACGTCGCCCGGATCGCGGCCGCGCTGATCGACCGCCATCCCTGATCGCGGCCGTCATGCTCCGTCTGATCCGCCAGGCCGGGCCCAGAGCAGGTTCACCGGGACCGTAGCTCGGCGACGACCGGCTCGATGATCTCGTCGGCGAGCCAGCGCACCGGGCGGCCGCCGAGGATCGCGGCCAGCACGATGTGGGTGACGCCCGCGTCGATCATCTCCAGCAGCAGCGCGCGCGTGGCCGCGGGCGCGGCCGGGTCGTCGCAGCGGACGATCGTCTGCATCGAGCGCGTGATCTCGCTGCTGTCGCGCCCGATCGCGGCGCAGTGCCCGCGGAGCACCTGGTCCCGCTGCCGGAATTCCGGCGACGGCGGGCCCGGGTAGTTCCAGATGTCGGCGTGCTCCGCGACGACCCGCAGCACGCGATCGCGCGCGCCGCCGATCAGGATCGGCGGATGCGGCCGCTGCACGGGCTTGGGCTCGCACACGGCGCCCCGGAGGCGGACGGACGGCCCGTCAAAGTCGAACGGCTTGTCCTCGGTTTCGAAAATAGTTAGTATTTCTCGTCATGTCATGCTATCCTAATCGAACAGGCTAACGAGCGCAGGCGGGAGGAGGGCACCGTGGCCAGCGCACATGAACCGCCTCGTCCCGACCCGGCCGCTTCCCGTGACCGCGAGCCGCCCAGCCCGGCCTCGCTCAGCGCCGAGGGGCTGGCCGCCCGGGGCGCGCGCCCCGGCACCTTAACCGCGGCCGAGGTGACGGCGCTGCACTGGCTGAGCGAGGGGACTCCCGGCCTGTATAGGGACCTGGCCGAACCGCCCGACTTCGGTGACCCTGACGACGCCGTTCCGGAGGTGCTGGACGCCGGGTTCACCCACCGCTACCCCACCGCCGGTGCCGCCGGGTTCGCCGCCGGCGGGCCGCTGGATCAGATGCTGCCCGGCGCCGACCTGGCCTGGCAGGCCGGGATGGCTCGGCGGGCCGGGCTGGACTCGCTCTCGGATGACGAGCTGATCGGGTTCCTGAGCGCATCTCGGCGGCTGGCATCGTGGGCGGCCGCGCTGGAGCACGACGCGACCGCCGAGCTGGACGCCCGCCGCGCCGGATCTGATGGGCGGGAGGGAGAGCATGTGGCCGCCGAGCTGGCCGCGGCGCTGACCTTGACCGGCCGGTCCGCCCAGGCCCAGCTGGACCTGTCCCGCCAGCTGGAGCGCCTCCCGCAGACCGCCGCGCTGCTGGCCGCCGGGATCATCGACCGCCCCCGCGCCATCGTCATCACCGCCGAACTCGCCCTGCTCCCCGCCGGCGCGGCGGCGGAGGTCGAGAACCTGATCGCCCCCCGAGCCGGCGCGATGACCACCGGGCGGCTGCGCGCGGCCTGCCAGCGCGCGGTCATCGCGTGTGACCCGCAGGCCGCGATCCGCCGCCGCGAGCAGGCCGAGAAGGACGCCCGGGTGGAGTGCTGGGCCGAGGCGGCCGGGACCGCGGCGCTGGCGGGGCGGGACCTGGACCGGGCCCGGGCCATCACCGCCGACAAGACCCTCGACGCCGACGCCCGCTGGCTGCACGACCACGGCGTGGCCGGCAGCTTGGAGCAGCTGCGCGTCGAGGCGTTCCTGGCCCGCCTCAACGGCCAGCCCTTCGACACCCTCCTCCCCCCGCCCCCGGCCGGGGCAGGCGCTGAGACGAACGCCAGCGCCGGCGCGCCCGGCCCGGCCGGGCGTGGCGGCCCGGGCACCCCGGGCGTCTGGCCGCCCGCCTTCGGCGGCCCCGCCAGCACCGCGGCCGGCGCCGCCGCCGGCGCCGCGGGCCCGGCCGCGCCCGGCAGCACCCCGCCCGGCCCCGGCAGCACCGCCCCGGGCGGGTGGCCCCCGGCCACCGGCGCCCCCGGCCCCGGCCCGGTCACCGGCGCCGCCGGGTCTGGGCCCGGGGTCAGCGGGGTCAACGTGATCGTCCCCTGGCTGAGCTGGCTCGAGCCTATCCGACACCCCGGGCGAGATCACCGGCACCGGCGCCGCCGGGCCCGCCGACGCGCCGACCTGCCGCACCATCGCCGACGGCCTGGCCACCAACCCGGCCACCCGCTGGTCGGTCACCATCACCGACCCATCCGGGCGCCCCGTCGCCCATGGCCGCGCCCGGGCCGGGCCCGGACCGCCCGGCCCCGGCCGCCGCGCCTGGCTCACCGCGATCAAGCTCACCCCGATCGCCGCCGGCACCTGCGCCCACCCAAACGAGTCCGCCGGGTACCGCCCCTCGAACAGGCTGCGGAACCTGGTCAAAACCCGCTCCCGACGATGCGGGTTCCCCGGCTGCCGCCGCCCGGCCTGGCGCTGCGACGACGACCACACGATTCCCCACGACCAGGGCGGCCGGACCTGCGAGTGTAATTTGTCCCCTTTGTGCCGTCAGCATCACCAGACGAAACAGGCATCCGGGTGGCGCCTCGACCAGCCCCAGCCCGGCCTCCTGGTCTGGACCACCCCCAGCGGACGCCGCTACACCGTCAGCCCGGAGCCGTATCCCGTGTGACGGGAACCCGCGACGCCGGTCACATCCAGTCGGCGTGCCGGGGCCAGGCGAGCAGGGTGTCGACGATCTCGGGCGGGCCCTCTTCGGGCTGCGCGGCGGTCATCCCGTAACGACCCCGGTAGAACAGCAGCGGCGGTCCGGCGACGCTCTCGCCGAGGTCGGTCACCCGGCCGATCACCACATGGTGGTCCCCGGCCTCGTGCACGGCCTCGATCGTGCATCCGGCCCAGGTGAGCACGCCGTCGAGGATCGGTGCCCCGGACGGCGCCGGGGACCAGGGCACGCCGGCGAACTTGTCGGTCCCCGTGGCCCCGCTGACCGCGAAGGCCCGGGCCAGCTCGCGCTGGCCGGCGGCGAGCACGTTCGCGCAGAAGTGCCCGGCCCGCGCGATTCGCGGCCAGGTGACCGACGCGCGGCTCGGGCAGAACAGCACCAGGGGCGGCTCGAGCGACACCGCGGCGAAGGACTGGCAGGCGAACCCGGCCGGCCCGTCGTCGTCGGCGGAGGTGATGACCGTGACACCGCTGCAGAAGTGGCCGAGCACCTGCCGGAACCGGCGCGGTTCCGGTTCGAACCTGGGCCGTGAGACGTCTGGCGCGGCGGTCATCGGGTCACCGTCGGTGTCAGGGCCCGCCCGGGACGGAGAACCGGTGCCCCCACAGGCTGATCGCGGTGGTCTCCCGGCTGACCCAGGTCGCGTCGTCGACCCGCCGGCCGTCGGTGCCGTATTCGATGTCGAACCCGCCCGGCGTCGCTACGTAGAACGACACCATGAGGTCGTTGGCGTGGCGGCCCAGCGTGGCGCTCATCCGCGCCCCGCGCCGGGCGCAGCGGTCCATGGCCCGGCCGACGTCGTCCAGTGCGGCCACCTCGACCATGAGATGCACGATACCGGCCGGAGCCGGAAATGGCGCCAGCGCGAGTGAGTGGTGCCGCGGGTTGCAACCGAGGAAGCGCATCCACAACGACGGCCCGCCGGCCGGCTGGCCGAACAGCTCGGGCGCCATCCGCATCGAGTCCCGGAGCCGGAACCCGAGCACCTCGGTATAGAAGCGCAGCGCCGCCTCGCCGTCGGTCACCGGCAGGACCACGTGGCCCAGGCCCATCGGCCCGGTGACGAAGCGGTTGCCGTACGGGCTGACCGCCGGCCGGTGCTCGAGCGCCGCGCCGCTGAACACCTCCAGCGCGTTGCCCGACGGGTCATCGAAGCGGAGCATGTGCCCGACCCGGCGCTCGGCCAGCTCCGCCGGGGTCCCGGCCTTGACCGCGACCCCGGCCCGGTCCAGGGCCCGGCCGAGCCCGGCCAGGTCGTCGTCGCCCGCCACCTCCCAGCCGGAGGCGAGCAGCCGGTCCTGCTCCCCCGGCACCACGACCAGACGGGCCGGGAAATCGTCCATCCGCAGGTACAGCGCGGCCGGGTCGGGCCCGCGGCCCTCGACCATGCCGAGCACCCGGACGCCGAACTCGCGCCAGGCCGCGACGTCGGCGGCCTCGATCCGCAGGTAGCCGAGCGAGCGGATCCCGGTCATGGGCGGCCTCCTTCCAGAAAGCCGATCGCGAGCCGGTTGAACTCGTCGAACTTCTCCAGCTGGGCCCAGTGCCCGCAGCCGCCGAACACGTGCAGCTGCGCGCGCCGGATCAGCTTGAGCGCCACCAGCGCGCCGTCGAGCGGGTTGACCCGGTCCTCCCGGCCCCAGATCAGCAGCACCCGCTGCCTCAGCCGGTGCGCCTCCCGCCACAGCAGCCCCTCCTCGGCGCGGGCCGGGTCGTAGAAGGACGCGCCCATCGAGGCCATGGCCGCCAGCGATTCCGGGTCGGTGGCCGCGGCGTAGCGCTCGGCTACGAGCTCGTCGGTCACCAGCCGCTCGTCGAACACCAGCGTGCGCAGGAACGCGGCCATCTTCTCCGGGCTCGGGCCGGGCGGCGCCGCGAACTCCATCAGCCGCTTGACGCCCTCGGTGGGATCCGGCGCGAACACGTTCAGGCTCAGCCCGCCCGGTCCCATCAGCACCAGCCCGGCCCGCTCGGGGAACCGCAGCGCGAAGCGCACCGCCGTGCCGCCGCCGAGCGAGTTGCCGACCAGGTGTACCTGGCCGATCCCGAGCTCGTCGAGCAGGCCGGCCAGCGCCTCGGCCGCGAACGTGAAGTAGTGGCCGGTCACCGGCGGCTTGTCCGACTGGCCAAAGCCAGGCTGGTCGACCAGGAGCGTGCGGAACCGGGCCGCGAACACCGGCAGGTTGGGCCCGAAGTTGCTCCACGCGGAGGCGCCGGGGCCGCCGCCGTGCAGCATGACCACCGGCGGCTCGCCGGGCTCGCCGGCCAGGCCGGCCTCGTGGTAGTGCAGCCGCAGCCCGGCGGCCTGGGCGAACCGGCTGGTGGCGGCGGACTCCACCGGCTGCGCGGTCATCGGGTCGCCACCTCGTCAGATCATCCCGTCGGGCTGGATCCGCAGGCCGAACTCGCCGCGGCCGAACATGGTGAGCGCGCGCTCCGGGTCGTTGATCGCGTGCACCCGGCCCGCGTGCGCGTCGCGCCAGAACCGCTGGATCGGGGTGCCCCGTCTCAGCGCCCGCCCGCCGGAGTTCTCGAACAGCCGGTCCACCGCCCTGATCGCCTGGCCGGTGCCCCGGACCTGGTCGCGCCGGACCCGCAGCCGCAGCGGGAGCGGGATCTTGCTGCCCGCGCGGGCGTGCTGCATGAGCTCGGCCATGTTGCGCTCCAGCGCCAGCCAGGCCGAGTCCAGCTCGGCGGCGGCCTCGGCCACCCGGACCTGGGCGTGCGGGTCCTCCGCCGCCTTCTGCCCGACGTACGCGGCCCGCACCCGCTCCCGCTGGTAGGCCACGTGCGCCTCGTACGCTCCCTGCGCCATGCCGATGATCGGCGTCGTGATCGCGTAGGAGAACAGCGAACCGTACGGCAGCCGGTACAGCGGCGCCGGGTTGGCCTCCTGTCCCGGGCAGACGCAGCGGAACACGTCGTTGAAGGACAGCGACCGGTGCTCGGGCACGAACGCGTCGGTGACCACGACGTCGTTGCTGCCGGTGCCGCGCAGGCCGACGGTGTCCCACACGTCATCGATCACGTAGTCGCTCGCGGGCAGCAGGAACGTGCGGAAGTCGGCCGGGACCCCGTCGGCGTCGGCCACGATCGCGCCGAGCAGCACCCAGGTGGCGTGATCGCACCCGGACGAGAAGCTCCACCGGCCGTTCAGGCGGTGCCCGCCGGTCACGGCCTCGGCCCGGCCGGTCGGCGCGTAGGACGACGACATCCGGGTGCCGGTGTCACTGCCCCAGACCTCCTCCTGGGCCCGCAATGGGAACAGAGCCAGCTGCCAGGGATGCACGCCCACGACCGATGCCACCCAGCCGGTCGACCCGCAGGCGCTGGCGATGAGCCGCACCGCGGTCAGGAACGTGACCGGCTCGGCCTCGAGGCCGCCGAACCGGGCCGGCTGCAGCAGCCGGAAGAACCCGGTCTCGGTCAGGGCCTTGATCGATTCGGCCGGGACCACGCGGGCGTCCTCGGTCTCCTGGGCCCGCTCCCGCAGCACCGGTAGCAGGTCACCCACTCCGGCGACGACGGCCTGCCCGACGTTCTCGCTCACCGGATGCCTCCGATCGCGCCGCCGCTGGCGCCGACGACAGTACGCCTAGACTAGAACATGTTCTAGTCTAGGCGGTAGCAGCTGAGCATGGAGGCCCGCATGAGCGAACGGCACGCCGTCCGGGGCATCATCGCCGGCGCGCCGCCGACCAGATTCGCGCGCGGCTGGCACTGCCTGGGCCTGGCCGACCGGTTCCGGGAGCCAGGCCCGCACGCGGTCGGGGCGTTCGGGACGAAGCTTGTGGTCTTCGCCGACTCCCAGGGTCAGCTGCATGTCCTCGATGCGTACTGCCGGCACATGGGCGGTGACCTCAGCCAGGGCACGGTCAAGGGCGACCAGGTCGCCTGCCCGTTCCACGACTGGCGCTGGGGCGCCGACGGCCGGTGCGCGCGGATCCCGTACGCCGCGCGGGTGCCCCCGGCCGCGCGGACCCGGTCGTGGATCACGCTGGAGCAGAACCGGCAGCTGTTCGTGTGGAACGACCCGCAGGGCAACCCGCCGCCCGGGCCCGTGACGATCCCCCGGATCGAGGGCGCGTTCTCGGACGAGTGGTCCGACTGGACCTGGGACTCGATCCTGGTCGACGGGGCGAACTGCCGCGAGGTGATCGACAACGTCGTGGACATGGCGCACTTCTTCTACATCCACTTCGCGTTCCCGACGTACTTCAAGAACGTGCTCGAGGGGCACATCGCATCGCAGTACCTGCGGACCAAGGCCCGGCCGGATATCGAGACCGGCTCGAACTACGCCCGCGGCGGCGAGAGCACGCTGCGGTCCGAGGCGTCCTACTACGGGCCGTCGTACATGATCGACTACCTGTGGCACGACTACCACGGCATGGGCATCGAGAGCGTGCTGATCAACTGCCACTACCCGGTCACGCCCGACTCGTTCATGCTGCAGTGGGGCGTGATCGTGAAGAGACTGCCCGGCCTGTCCGACGCGCAGGCCGCGAAGTTCGCGGGCAAGTTCGCCACGTTCATCGGGCTCGGCTTCGAGCAGGACGTGGAGATCTGGACGCACAAGACCCGGGTGGACAACCCGCTGCTGTGCTCCGACGACGGGCCGGTCTACCAGTTGCGCCGCTGGTACCAGCAGTTCTACACCGACGTCGAGGACATCAAGCCCGCCATGGTCGAGCGCTACGAATTCGAGGTCGACACCACGCGGGCGGTGGCCGAGTGGGAGAGCGAGGTGGCGGCGAACCTGGCCGCCCGGGGCCCGGAGGTCGTCCGGGGCCCGGAGGTTGCCCGCGGCCCGGAGGCCGCCCGCGGCCCGGAGGTCGTCCGGGGCCCGGAGGTTGCCCGCGGCCCGGAGGCCGCCCGCGGCCCGGAGGCTGCCCGGGGCCCGGACGGGGCCGCGTGACCGACCCGCTGGCCAACGGGCAGGCCCCCCTGGCCGACGAGCGGGAGGCCGGCTTCCGGCCGGTCGCGTGCGAGCGATGCGGCGCGGTGCCGCTCGTGGCCAAGTTCAGCCCGCAGCACACCAGCGTGCAGTGGAGCCTGGAGGCGGTGCGCGCCTGCGCCGAGTTCGCGGCGAGGGCGGCGGCGGGCGAGCCGTCCGCGCTCATCGACACCTGCGCCAGC
The DNA here is from genome assembly GCA_963749145.1 of uncultured Actinomycetota bacterium. Classification (GTDB taxonomy): domain Bacteria; phylum Actinomycetota; class Actinomycetes; order Streptosporangiales; family Streptosporangiaceae; genus JASHPR01. The sequence goes on from CAVVLN010000004.1 coordinate 931,976, forward strand.
CTGCGCGACAGCATCGACCGGGCCGTGCGCGAGGGTCGCCTGGAGATCTCGCCGCCCTGACCGGGTCAGGGAGCGGATTGCCAGCGGCGGACGGCCAGCACGCCGGGGACGGTAGCCAGCAGGGCGGTCCAGGCGGCCAGGTGGATGACCGGGACCAGGAGCGGCCCGCCGTCGGCCAGGGCCCGGACCACCCCGACGGCCGAGGTGACCGGGTTGACCCGGGCGATTGGCTGCAGCCAGGGGGCCAGCCGGTCCACCGGCGCGTACGCGGAACTCACGAACGCCAGCGGGATGAACGGGAAGTACAGGGCCCGCTCCGCCGTCTCCACATCCCGGATGAGCAGGGCCAGCCACGCGCACGTGATGCCGAGCGCGGTGCCGAAGCCGACCGAGACCGCGATGATCCCGGCCATGCCGGGCAGGCCGGTGGCGACCCGGAAGCCCAGCAGCGAGGCCACGCCGATCATGACCAGGGCCTGAGTAAAGAACACGACGGTGTCCGACGTGGACCGGCCGATGAGCACCGCGCTGCGCGGCATGGGCAGCGACCGGAACCGGTCGGCCAGCCCGGTGTCGGAATCCCGGACGATCGCGAGCCCGGTGACCGGCGCGGTCAGCACGACGTTCTGGATCATGATCCCCGGGATGAGGAACTGCCGGTACGAGCCGCCCGCCACGGTCGCGAGGTTCTCCATCACCGACACGAACAGCACCAGGATCAGCACCGGCTGCAGCAGCGGGTAGATCAGGCGGCCGGGGTTGCCGCGCAGCACGCGCAGGTAGCGGCCGGCGATCAGCAGGCTGTCGCGGGCCAGGCGCCGCGCCCCGGGCCGCTCGTCGCGCCGCCGGGCGGGCGCGGCCACGCCCCCGGCGCTCATCCGGGTGACCCGGCGGTCAGGGCCAGGAACGCCTCGTCCAGGGACGGCTGCCGCAACGCGATGTCCGCGACCCCGATCCCGTCCGCCCGCAGCAGCGCGGCCGCGTCGAGCAGCGTGCCGAGGCCGTCGCGGGCCGTGATCACCAGGCGCCGGGAGGCCTCGTCCACGTGCAGGTCGCCGGGGGCGACGCGGGCGCGCAGCGAAGCGGCCGCCGCGGCGGCGTCCGGCCCGGTCAGCAGCACGTCAACGACCTGAGTGCCGGCCCGCGCCTTCAGTTCGGCCGCGGTACCCGCCGCGATGATCACACCCTGGTCGAGCACGTGCACGGCGTCGGCGAACCGGTCCGCCTCCTCGAGGTACTGGGTGGTCAGCAGCATGGTCGTGCCGGCCGCGCGCAGTTCGGCGAGCGCGGCCCACAACTCCACCCGGCTGCCCGGGTCGAGCCCGGTGGTCGGCTCGTCCAGGATCAGCAGCGCCGGCCGGTTCATCAGGCTGGCCGCCAGGTCGAGCCGGCGGCGCATGCCGCCGGAGTACGTCCGCACGGACCGGCCGGTCGCGGCGGCCAGGCCGAAGCGCTCGGCCAGGCCGGCCGCGCGCCGCCGGGCCTCGCGCCGCCCGAGGCCGGCCAGCCGGCCGATCAGCATCAGGTTGTCCCGCCCGCTCAGACCCTCGTCGAGGCCGGCGTACTGGCCGGTGAGCCCGATGACCGAACGCACCGCGTACGGGCGGGTGACGACATCGCGGCCGAGCACCCGGACCGTGCCCGCATCCGGGGGCAGCAGCGTGGTGACGATGCGGACCAGGGTGGTCTTGCCGGCCCCGTTCGGCCCGAGCAGCGCGGCCAGGGCCCCGGACCGGACGGTGAGATCGACCCCGCGCAGCGCCCGGACGGTGCCGAACGACTTGACCACGCCGATCGCCTCGATGGCCAGATTCCCGGCGGCCCCGGCCCGCGCGGCCCCGGCCCGCGCGGCCCCGGCCCGCGCGGTTCCGGCCTGCGCGGATCCGGTCGGCCCTGCCTCGGCCGCTTCTCTGGCCATATTGTGAGGCTAGCAGTTAATGAAGTAGGCTCACAATGTGTCTGACTCAGGGATTTCGGGCGAGGTCGCCCGCGAGGCCGGCCGGGCCGACCTGTCCGGCGCGCTCGGCATGGGCGCGGCCGAGCGGGTCCTGGGCAGGCTGTTCGGGCTGGCGCCCCGGCTGGTCGAGATTCAGGATCTCGGGGCGCGCCAGTACGGGATGAGCTACGCGCGCGGCCGGGTGGTGGCCGCGCTGCACGCGCTGGGGCCGGTGCTGATGCGGAAGCTGAGCGAGGCGGTGGGCGTGACGCCCCGCACCATCACCGGCCTGGTCGACGCGCTGGAGGCCGACGGCTGGGTGGAACGGCGAGCCGATCCCCATGACCGCCGCGCCACGATCGTCGCGCTGACCCCGGCCGCCCAGGCCGCGTTCGCCCGGCTGCTCGAGGGCTACCGCGGCCTGGCCCGGGACCTGGTCAGCGAGATAACCGAGGCGGACCTGCGGTGCGCCATCGGCGTAATCGAGCACATCTCGGCGCGCCTGGACGATGCGGTCATACGGGGCACGGCAACGTTCGACGCCGATCCGGCCACGCCGCCCCCGGGCCTGCGGAAGAAACCCGGATAGCAACGGGTTGCCGAGCTATGTGAGCCAGGTACCGCTTTCTGTTCTGGATCTCGCGCCGGTCGCCGCCGGCCGGACGGCCGGCGAGGCGCTGCGCAACACCACCGACCTGGCCCGGCGCGCCGAGGAACTCGGGTACCGGCGGTTCTGGGTGGCCGAGCATCACAACATGCCGTCGATCGCCAGCTCGGCCCCGGCCGTCCTGATCGCGCACCTGGCCGCGGCGACCTCGGCGATCCGGGTGGGCTCGGGCGGCGTGATGCTGCCCAACCACGCCCCGCTGGTGGTAGCCGAGCAGTTCGGCACCCTGGAGGCGCTGCACCCGGGCCGGATCGACCTGGGCGTCGGCCGGGCTCCGGGAACCGACCAGCTCACGGCGCTCGCGCTGCGGCGCACCATGGAGGGGCTGTCGGCCGAGGACTTTCCCCAGGAGCTGCTGGACCTGATCGGGCTGTTCACCGGGGGTGACGCCCCGGCCCGGATCACGGCGACGCCCGGCCAGGGGGACATGCCCGAAATCTGGCTGCTGGGCTCGAGCGGGTACAGCGCCCAGCTGGCCGGGCTGCTCGGGCTGCCGTTCTCGTTCGCGCACCACTTCAGCGCGGCCAACACCGTGCCGGCGCTGGCCCTGTACCGGGAGAACTTCCGGCCCTCGCGCTGGCTGGACCGTCCCTATGCGATGGTCGCGGTCAACACGATCTGCGCCGACACCGACGAGCGCGCCGAATGGCTGGCCGGCCCGGCCGCCCTGTCATTCCTGCGGCTGCGCACCGGCCGGCCGCAGCCGCTGGCCCGGCCCGAGGAGGCGGCCGCCTACCCGTACACGCCGGCCGAGCGGGAGATCGCCTGGGGGCGGTTCGCCAGCCAGGCGGTCGGCTCGCCGGACACCGTCCGGGCCCAGCTGGCCGGGCTCCTCGAGCGCACTGGCGCCGACGAGCTGATGCTCACCACGATGGTCTATGACATCGGCGACCGGATCCGCTCGTTCGAGCTGGTCGCCGGGAAGGTCGCCGCCGCACTGACCCGCTAGCCGCATGACCAGGGCGCAGCGGGGCAGACTCCGATGATGACCGATCGCGGAGCGTTGTGCCTGGTCACCGGGGCGACCGGGTATATCGGCGGGCGCCTGGTCCCGGAACTTCTCGACGCGGGCCTGCGGGTGCGCTGCATGAGCCGCTCGCCCGGGCGGCTGCGGGACTACCCGTGGGCGGACCGGGTCGAGACGGCCCGGGCCGACGCGACCGACCCGGGGGCGGTGCGACGGGCCCTGGCAGGCACCGAGATCGCTTACTACCTGATCCACGCGCTGGGCACGGGCCGGCGGTTCGAGGAGGCCGACCGGGCGGCCGCCCGCACGTTCGCCGCCGCCGCGGCCGACGCCGGGGTCCGCCGCGTGATCTACCTGGGCGGCCTGGCGCCGGCCGGCGAGGAACTGTCCCCGCACCTGCGCTCGCGCGGCGAGGTCGGGCAGATCCTGCTGGACGCCGGCGTGCCAGCGGCGGTCCTGCAGGCGGCGGTGATCCTCGGCTCCGGCTCCGCGTCCTTCGAGATGCTCCGCTATCTCACCGAGCGCCTGCCGGCGATGGTCACCCCCCGCTGGGTGCACAGCCGCATCCAGCCGATCGCCGTCCAGGACGTGCTGCGCTACCTGACCGGCTGCGCCGGCCTGCCGGACGGCGTCAACCGGACGTTCGATATCGGCGGCCCCGACGTGCTGACGTACGCGGACATGATGAGCCGCTACACCAGGGTGGCCGGGCTGCCCGCGCGCGTCGTCGTGCCGGTCCCGCTCCTGACGCCGCGGCTGTCGAGCCTGTGGGTGGGCCTGGTCACGCCCATCCCCGGCTCGCTGGCCCGGCCGCTGGTCGAGTCGCTCCGCCACGACGTCGTCTGCGGGGAGCACGACATCGCGGCGTACGTGCCCGACCCGCCGGGCGGCCTGATCAGCTTCGAGCGCGCGGTCGAGCTCGCGCTGACCCGCATCCGCGAGGCGGCCGTGACGACCAGGTGGTCGTCGGCGTCGGTGCCCGACGCCCCGAGCGACCCGTTGCCCACCGATCCAGGGTGGGCGGGCGGCAGCCTGTACACCGACCAGCGGCAGCGGGAGGTGCGCGCATCCCCGCAGCGTCTGTGGCGGGTGATCGAGGGAATCGGCGGCGAGCGCGGCTGGTATTCGTTCCCGCTGGCCTGGAGCGCTCGCGGCCTGATCGACCGGCTCGTCGGCGGGGTGGGCCTGGCCCGCGGGCGGCGCGATCCCGACCGGCTGTTCGTCGGCGAGTCGCTGGACTTCTGGCGGGTCGAGGAGATCGAGCCCGGCCGGCTGCTGCGCCTGCGCGCCGAGATGCGGCTGCCCGGCCTGGCCTGGCTCGAACTCGGCGTGCGCCGCGATAACGGCCGGACCCTCTACACCCAGCGCGCGCTGTTCCATCCCCGCGGCCTGTTCGGCCACCTGTACTGGTGGGCGGTCTGGCCCTTCCACCACGCCGTTTTCGGCGGCATGGAACGTAACCTCACGCACGCGGCCGAGACGGCCGGGCCTTAGGGCCGGGTCTTAGGGCCGGGTCTTGGGGCCTGGGCGGCCCAGGGCCCGCTGGCTCGGCCCTCAGCTCACCGCCCTCTTCACGAGCGCGGCGATCCTGGCCTCGTCGGCGGCGGTCAGCTCCGTCGTCAGCGCGAAGTAGGTCGGCCACATTTCGCCCTCGTCGAGGTTCGCCTTGTCACTGAAGCCGAGCGTCGCGTACCTCGTCTTGAACTTCTGCGCGCTCTGGAAGAAGCAGACGACGTTGCCGTCCTTGGCATAGGCGGGCATCCCGTACCAGGTTCTCGACGCGAGGGCCGGCGCGGTGGCTTTGATCAGGGCGTGCAGTCGCTCGGCCAGGACGCGATCCGGTTCCGGCATCTCGGCGATCTTGGCGAGCAGCTCGCTTTCCCCGTCCGGCTTGTCCGCGCGCGGGCCGCGGCGCGCGGCCGCCTTCAGCTCCTGGGCGCGGTCCTTCATCGCGCCGCGTTCGGAGTCCGTGAATCCCTCGTAGGGCTTGCTTTTCGCGGTGGTGCTCTTGGCGGATTTCGCGGCGGTGCCCTTGGCGGACCTCGGCGTGTCGTTCATGTCATCCTCCCTTTTCCGGGCCGCCGCGCCCGCCAGGCCACCTCGGCCTCGCCTATCGGCGTGGTCGGCGGCCCGAGGACGAACGGCCAGATCTCTTCGGCGATGGCCCGCCAGTTGGCGGTCGCGGTCAGCTCGCCGAGCAGGCCGAACAGGCCCAGGTTGATGCGCTGCAGGATCACGTAGGACCGCGGGATCTGCGCGTAGGCGGTCACCGGGCTGCGCACGTCGAAGAACCGGCGCACCACGGCCGAGGAGTAGTCGCCGGTCATGGTCAGCGTCCGCGACTCCCGCACGGTGTCGTAGAACACCGCCATGTGGTCGATGACCTGATCGGTGCTCAGCGGCGCGTCCGCGCGCAGGAACCCGGCCTTGACCAGGTTCCGGCGGAACTCCTCCGGATCATGCTCAACGCACAGGTACCGGGCCATCTGCATGAGCGGCTCGATCTCGGCCGCGGTGAAGTGCCGGACCAGCCCGAAGTCCAGGAACGTCACCCGGCCCCCGCCCTGGAACAGGTAGTTGCCGGGGTGCGGGTCACCGTTGAACGCGTGCAGCTCGTACAGGCTGCGGAACACGAAGCGGTAGATGGTCTCGGCGGCCAGGTCGCGCTCGTCCTGGGACCAGCCGGAGAACTCGGCGAAGCGCGCCCCGTCGGCCAGCTCGCTGGTCACCACCCGCCGCGTCGAGAGCTCGTCCACGACGCGGGGGACCGCGATCGTGGGATGGCCGTCGTAGTAGTCCGCGAACAGCCGCTGGTTGACGGCCTCCCGGCGGTAGTCGAGCTCCTCGGCGACCCGTTCCCGCAGCTCGGCCAGGAGCGCGTCGACGTCCTGGCTCGGCGCGGTGATCCGCAGCATCCGGCGCAGCAGGGCCACGTTGCCGAGGTCGGCCGCGATGGTCTCGGCGATGCCCGGGTACTGCACCTTGACCGCGACCGCGCGCCCGTCGTGGGTGATCGCCCGGTGCACCTGCCCGATCGAGGCGGCCGCGATGGGCTCGGGGTCCCAGCGGGCGAAGGCCCGCTCCGGCGGCAGGCCCAGCTCGGCCTCCACGACCCCGGCGGCCAGCTCGGCGCTCATCGGCGGCACGCTGTCCTGCAGCCGGCTGAGGGTGCGGCGCACCGCGGGCGACAGGCCGTCGTCGACGTAGCTGGCCATCTGGCCCAGCTTCATCAGCACGCCCTTCATCGTCCCCAGCGTGGTGGCGACGTCCTCGGCAGTCTGCAGGGCGAGGTCGCTGCGCAGCCGCTGCCGGTGCTCGCCCGCGGCCGCGAACAGCCGCGGGGCGCTGCCCGCGTAGCGCGCCCCGCCGCGCGCGACCAGCCGGAGCGCGGCCAGGCCACGGCGAAGCCGCAGGTTACGGCGAAGCCGCAGGTTACGGCGAAGCCGCAGGTTACGGCGGCGCCGAAGCAGCAGGACGGCAGCCGCACCAGCGGCGCCGGCGGACGCCGCGACGACGAGCCGTTTCACGCCGGCCGCGTCGGCGGCCCGGGCCGGGCCCCGGCCCGCATCCGCGCGGCGATCCGCTGCCGCGCCTCGAGCACCCCGGGCTCACCGAGGAACACGGCGTCGAGCACGCCGAGCACCTGGCGGATCTCCTCCCGGCGCTGCGCCGTCAGCGGCGGCGCGTCGTAGCCGTACTCCTCGCGCGCCCAGTCCGGCAGCGAGACCACCGCCCCGTACCTGACGTCCTGCCAGATCTCCGCGATGTCCTCGTCCAGCCCGGGCGGGTCGAGCAGGTACGCCATCGACTCCGCGGCGGCCGGCGTGCAGCGCAGCTCGGGCCGGACCGACTCGAGGTAACGGTCGAGCCCGGCCACGCTGGACGGGACCAGGCCGGCGGGCACGCCGACCAGCTCGGCCGCGACCACCATCTCCGCCACGTAGCGGTCGGCATCCAGAGCCGGGATCGCCGTCCCGAACAGCCGCCGCACGGCCAGGCCGGAGTCGACCAGCGCCGCGTGCACCCACAGCAGCAGCGCCGGATCGCTGGCCTCGTACGGCCGGCCGGTGATCTCGTCGACGCCGCGGACCCGGGTGTGGATCCGGCGCACCCGCGCCGCGGCCCGCTCGGCGGCGGCCCGCTCGCCGAAGGTGACCGTGGTGACGTACGCGGACGTGGCGGCGAGCCGGCCGACCGGGTCCTGGCGCCAGCCGCTGTGCTGGTCCACGCCCGCCATCGCCAGCGGGTGCAGCGCCTGCAGCAGCAGCGACCGCAGCCCGGCGACCGGCCCGCCCAGGTCGCCGCTGAGCTTCCAGGTCACGCTGGCGGGCCCGAAGAAGCCGTCGTCGGCGGGGTGCTCCGGCACGCCGGACGCGTACGCCGCGGCCGATCTTTCGATCAGCCCGGCCGCGGTCGCATACGGCTGCGCGCTCACGGGCATACCGCGGGCAACCGGCCATAACGCACCGGCTCGAGCCCCGGCCGGACGGCAATGGGAAAGGCCATACCCGCCAAACTACCCACTGCCGGGCCTGGTGCCAGCCCCGCGGCGGGCCAGCCCCCGCGCCGCGGCCGCCGTCTCGCCGGATTAGCCGGGCATGACCGATCTGCCCTGTGACTCCGTGCCATTTCCTTGGCAATCACCATGTGTAGTCGAACACTTACACTGGGTATTGACGTCTCTGCCGCACGATGGGGGGAGACGTTATGCCGGAACCGGTTCGCGCCGGTCAGCGCTATATGCCCGGGCTGGACGGGCTGCGGGCGCTGGCGGTCCTGGCCGTGATCGCGTTTCACGAGCAGCTGGGCTGGGCGCCGGGCGGGCTGCTGGGGGTGGGGGTGTTCTTCACCCTGTCCGGGTACCTGATCACCGACCTGCTGCTGGGGCAGTGGGCCGCGGCCGGGCGGCTGAAGCTGGCCGACTTCTGGGCCCGCCGGGCCCGGCGGCTGCTGCCGGCCCTGTTCGTGATGCTGGCCGTGGTCACCGCGTGGGTCACGCTGGCCGACCGGGCCCGGCTGGCCGGGCTGCGCGGCGCGGTCGCCGCCGCGGCCACCTACTCCTCCAACTGGTACCTGATCATCGGCGGCCAGTCGTACTTCGCCCGGTTCGCGCCGCCCGCGCCGCTGGATCACCTGTGGTCGCTGGCCGTGGAAGAGCAGTTCTACCTGGCCTGGCCCTGGCTGCTGCTGGCCGGCCTGGTCGCGGTGCGCAAGGCCCGGCGCGGCCGGCCGGGCGGTGTGGCCTGGCTGGCGCTGCCGACGCTGGCCCTGGCCGCTGCCTCGGCCGCGACGATGCTCGCGCTGTACCACCCCGGCCTGGACCCGACCCGGGTGTACGAGGGAACCGACACCCGCGCCGCCGGGCTGCTCATCGGCGCCGCGCTGGCGATGGCCTGGCCCAGCCGCCGCGTGGCCGGCCGGGCCGGCCCGCCGCGGGCAGCGCCCGCGTCAGGATGGTCGCCCTGGACATGGCCGCGGCCGCCGGGCTGGCCGGGATCGGCCTGATGATCTGGCGCACCGGCCAGTACTCGCCGTTCCTGTACCGCGGCGGCCTGGTCGTGCTGTCCGTCGCCACCGCCGCGGTCATCGCCGCCGCCGCCACGCCCGGCGCGCTCACCGGCCGGGTCCTGGGCTGGGCCCCGCTGCGCTGGCTCGGCGTCCGCTCCTACGGCATCTACCTGTGGCACTATCCGGTGATCGTGCTCACCACCCCGGCCAACGCGACCGAGAACCTCGGGCGCGCCGCCGGGCAGGCCGCCGCCACCATCGCGATCTCCGCGGTGTCGTGGCGTTACATCGAGCAGCCCATCCGCCGCGGCGCCCTGGGCCGGGCCTGGACGCAGCTGCGCGCGGCCGACTGGCGCACCCGCACCGCCCGGCGCGCCGTCCTGGCCGCCCGCCCGGCCGGCCTGGCCGCGGTGACCGGAGGCGCCGCCGTGCTGCTGGTCGCCTGCGCGGGCCTGACCGGGGCGGTGCCGGCCCCGTCCGCCCGCTCCGGCGGCTCCGGCCCGCTCGCCGGCGGGCCGGCCCTGCCCTCGCCGTCCAGCCCCGCCGTCGGCGTCCAGCCGGCCGGGGCCCAGGCCGCGAGCACCGGCAAGCCCGGTCCGGCCGTCTCCCCCGCGGCCAGCCTGGCCCCGTCGGCTCATCCTGGCCCGGCGGCCAGCCCCGCCCCGGCGGCCGCCTCCGGCCTGCGCACGTCCTGCCGCGCGGTCGCGCACATCGGCGACTCGACGTCGGAGGGCATGGTTTCCGTGGACTACCTGCCCGACCCGGCCCAGCGGCTGGCGGCCCAGTACGCCGACGTCGGCGTCCAGCAGGTCCGCACCGACATCGTCGGCGCCCGATCGGTCGTCGAGACCCTGCCCGGCACCACCAACGGCGACACCGCCGCCCGGCAACTCGACGCCGCCGGCTACCACGGCTGCTGGGTCATCGCCCTGGGCACCAACGACGCCGCCGACATCGCCATCGGCGCCCCCGACGACGCCGCCGCCCGGATCGGCCAGATGATGTCCGCCGCCCACGGCCAGCCGGTGATGTGGGTCAACGTGATCTCGCTGCTCACCTCCGGCCCTTACGCCGAATCCAGCATGCAGGTGTGGAACGCCGCCTTGCAACAGGCCTGCTCCCGGTACCCGAACATGCGCATCTTCGACTGGGCCTCGCTGGCCCAGCCCGGCTGGTTCATCAGCGACGGCATCCACTACACCCCGGCCGGCTACGCGATCCGCGGCCAGCAGATCGCCGAGGCGCTGGCCCGGGCGTTCCCCGCCACCGGGCGCAGCAAGGGCTGCACGGTCAGCTAGCCAGGGGCACGGCCGGGCCACCCGGGCCGGCACTATCCAGGACGGTGCCTGGTGCGCGATTCTGGGGTGGTGGCCATCCTGATCGTCGTGCTGCTCGCCCTCGCGGCCGCCGCGGGCCTGACCGTCTGGATCAGGCGCGCGGCGTCCTGCGGCCGGACCATCGACGCGCCCGCGGGCGAGCCGCGCCGGGTGTTCTGGGGCGGCGTGATGTGCCGCTACCTGATCACCAGCGGGTCCCTCGCGCGGCTGGAGTTCTACGACTGGGGCGTGCGGCTGCACGGCACCGCGGCGAGCCGGTGGATCGTGCCGACCTGGGAGGCCCGGTATGAGGACCTGGCCATCGCCGAGCTGGTCTCCCTCAAGTGGAGCCGGATCGCCGTCTGGATGCGGCTGCGCGGCGAGGCCAACGGGATCGCGTTCCTGAGCGATCGCAGCAGCGAGATCATGCCGCTGCTCGAGCAGCATGACGTGCCGGTCAACCGGGCCCTGGCCCGGATCAGCCGGGTGCAGGAGCTCTACCGCCTGCCGGGCCCGGGGTAGCGGGCGGGCCCGGCCCTAGTGGGCCTGGCTGAGGTGCGCGGCGAGCACGTCGTCACCGAAGTCGCTGCGGGGGCGGCGCAGCACCGTGTGCTGATGGTTGCCGTCCTCGGTGGTGTTGTCGTACTCGATCAGCAGGTCGTCACCCTGCAGCCGGTAGTAGTGCCGGGTGCCCGGAGCCGCCGGGCCCTCCCAGGCGAAGTACAGTTCGCCCGCGGCGACCCGGACGGCCTCGCGGGCGGCGAGCGGCGCGGGCAGCCGGTCGAGGTACACGTCGACGAGCCGGCCGAGCAGCTCGCGCGGCCCGGGGCCGAGCGCGGAGGCGGCCACCCCGGACGGCTCGATCGGCTCGGCCCGGGGCCGCGTGCCGCTGCGGATGTCGTACGGCGCCCGGCCGGACACCACGGCCGCGGACCGCTGCGCGGGCTCCAGCGCGGCCAGGATCTCCCGGGCCAGGTCCTCCTCCAGGGGCAGCGGCCGGGAGACCGGCTGCTGGCCGTAGCTGACGCAGGCCGGGTTGGCGCCGAGGAACAGCGGGGCCGGGGAGACCTGGTCCCCCGCCACCGTCATCGTGACCGACAGGTGGTGCCCCTCGAAACGCCAGGACCACGGGTCGGCGCCGCCCGGGTCGCCGAACACGCTGACCCAGTAGTCGTTGCTGTGCCGGCCCCGCCGCCAGTGTTCCCGCCGGTCGAGCACCTCCTCCAGGGCGATGATCACCATCGCCTGCGCGTAGGCGTGGTCGCTCAGCCCGGTGGCCAGCAGCCGGTGCGCGGCCTTGCGTGCTTCCCGGCTCATGTCGGCGATGCAGGCTCCGGGGCGGCGCTGCGGCCGGTACTCGAGCCAGCGGCGCGCCCGGTCGTCGGCGAACGCGCGCGCCGCCAGCTGACGTTCCCGGCCCGACAGGGACTTCAGCAGCACCGTGGCCGCCGATCGCATCTGCCCGGGCACGGAATCGTCAGCCATCCCCCCGGTATATCAGTGATAGTGCGGAGTGGGGGGAATCGGGCGGCCCGCCCGCAGCGCGTCGGCGACCGCACGCGCGTCGCGCGGGCGGTACTCCTCGCCGTAGACCGCACCCGCGCGGCGCGGCGCCTCCATCGGCCCGGCGTCGGCCAGGCCGCCGAGGTCGGCCGGCGCGAACCCGGCATCCTCGATGAGCCCGGCCACGACCTGCTTGGCCGGGCCGTCGTCCCCGCACAGGAACAGGACGACCCGCTGGTCACGGTCGGCCCGGCCAGCCTGTGACGCCTGGAACCCCGAGGTAAGGGTGTTGAAGGACTTGACCAGCCGGGCCCCGGGCATGCGCTGCTGGTTGTACTGGGCCGCGGTCAGCCCGCCGGGGACCGGCGCCACGCCGCCCGCGCCGAACTGGTTGGTGGTGTCGATCACGATCTGGCCGTGCAGCGGCCCCGCCTGCGCGAGCGCCTCGGGAATAGCCGGCCACGGCACCGACAGCATGACCACGTCACCGAACCCGGCCGCGTCGCGCGGGCTGCCCGTCGTCGCCCGCTCGCCGAGGCCGCGCGCGAACTCGGCGAGCCGCTCCGGCTCACGGCTGAAGGACAGCAGGACGTCGTGGCCGGCCAGGGCGAACAGCCGGGCCGCGTTGCCGCCGATACGGCCGGCCCCGATCACGCCGATCTTCATGGAGTCTCCTCTGACCAAATGCTTTGGGCAAAGCCTTTGTGGTGAACGCTACACTATCGTGGATGCGTTCCGCCCCGTCGTCGCCGGGCGGCCCGCGGGACTCGGCTGACGCTTTGCCGCCCGGCCCCCGGGACTCGGTCGACCGCCTGCTGGCGAGCTGGGCCCGGGCCCAGCCGGGCCTCGACCTCTCGCCGGTCGCGGTCATCGCCCGGCTGGACCGGCTACGCCGGATCATCGATTCCGAGCTGCAGGCGACGTTCGCCGAGCACGGCCTGAACGGGCCCGACTTCGCCGCGCTGGTCACCCTGCGGCGGCTGGACGAGCCGGGCGGGGTGTCCCAGCGCCGGCTCATGCGCGAGCTCGGCCTCACCTCGGGAACGGTCAGCGTCCGCGTCGAGCGCCTGGCCGGGCGCGGGCTCGTGACCAGCCGCGAGGATCCCCAGGACCGGCGCAACACCCTGGCCGCGCTGACCCCGGCCGGCCACGCGCTCTTCGACCGGGTCACCCCGGCCCACATCGCGACCGAGAACCGGCTGCTCGCCGCGCTCAGCGCCGAGCAGTTCGGCGAGCTGGTCGCGCTGCTGCGGCAGCTGCTGGTGTCCTTCGAGGGCTCGGCGGGCGACGAGGACGTCCCGCACCTGGGCCTCAGCCTCGCCCCGGCGCACCAGGCGATCCAGATCCGCCGCGCGGTCGGCCTGCCCGAGGTCATCGGGCTGCTGGTGCGCGGCGTCGAGCCGGGCAGCCGGGCCGAGGAGGCCGGGATCACGACCGGCGATGTGCTGGTCCGGGCGGGCCCCGCGCCGGTGCGTTCGGTCACCGCGCTTTATTCCGCGATCAACGCCGGGCGGGCCTCCGGATCGCTCACGGTGTCCGCGGTCCGCGGCGTCGATACCGAGATCGACGCAGTGCTGGACCTGCGCCCCCGGCCGGGCCACGCGGCCCGGCCGGGCCACGGCGCGCCGGCGGCCGGCGCGGCCACCCACACGGTCTAGGCGGGAGGAACCGGCGGTGCCGCTGCAGAACCGGGTCACCCCGGCCGGGGAGATCGTGGCCGACCCCTCCCGCGGGCTGCTGATGGGCAACCGCGGCTGCCTGCACACCCCCGAGCGCGCGCTGCGCACGGCGCGCTGGCGCTCGAAGCTGTGGATCTGCTGCGTGCTGGACTGGCGCGGCCGCCGTCGCGACCCGATGCCCCCGGGGCGGTGGACGGCCCTGTTCTTCCTGGACGAGGCCACGGCGCTGGCGGCCGGGCACCGCCCGTGCGGGTACTGCCGCCGCCCGGCCTACCGGGCCTACGCGCAGGCGTGGCGCCAGGCGGCCGGGCTCGCCCGGGCCCCGTACGCGGGCGAGATGGATGCCCGGCTGCACGCCGAGCGGGTCGACCCGCGCACGCGGCGCCACCGGACCCGCCCGGCGGTGGCCGCCGGCCTGCCCGACGGGGTGATGGTCCGCCACGACGGAGCGGCAGGCCTGATGGCCGGCGGCCGCTTCCTGCCCTGGTCGTTCGCGGGCTACGCCGCGCCGGTCCGGCTGCGCCCGGACGCCGCCGTCGAGCTGCTCACCCCGCCGGCGACGGTCGCCGCGATCCGGGCCGGCTACCGGCCGGTGCTGCACCCCAGCGCGGCCGGCGCGGGCCGGTAGGGTGGCCGCATGTCCACTCGCCTGGTGCATCTGGTGATCGACGCGAACGACCCGGCCAAGCTGGCGCGGTTCTGGTCGGCGGCCCTGGGCTGGGAGATTGCGGACGAGGCAGCCGATGAGGTGGACGTGTGGCCGCCCGGCTTCAGCTACCCCGAGGCGCGGGCGCTGCCGCTGGTGTTCGTGCGGGTGCCCGAGCCCAAGACGGCCAAGGACCGGGTGCACCTGGACCTGGCCACGCAGTCGGCCGAGCATCAGGCGGCCGTGGTGGCCCGGCTGCGCGACCTGGGCGCGACACCCGCCGATGTCGGGCAGGGCGACGTGCCGTGGGTGGTGCTGGCCGATCCTGAGGGCAACGAGTTCTGCGTGCTCGAGCCGCGGCCGGTGTACTCCGATACCGGACCGGTGGCCGCGGTCGTGGTCGACAGCCCGGACCCGGCCGCCGTGGCCGCGTTCTGGCAGCTGGCCGCGGGCTGGGTGCCGGGCAGCGAGTGGAAGGACAGCTTCGCGGCGCTGCGCTCGCCCGAGGGGATCGGGCCGTACCTGGAGTTCGTGCGGGTGACGGACCCGAAGACGGTCAAGGACCGGATCCACCCGGACGTGGCCCCGCGGCCCGGCCAGGACCACGCCGCCGCGGTGCGGGCGCTGACCGACGCGGGCGCGGTGCTGGTCGACATCGGCCAGGGCGAGGTGACCTGGACCGTGCTCGCCGATCCGCAGGGCAACGAGTTCTGCGTGCTCAGCCCGCGCTGAGGCCGCGCCGGGTCAGCGCGGCCAGGCTTTGCTGCCCGTCGGCCCAGATCGCGAGCGCGGCGCCGGGGACGCGCTCGGCCTCGGCCAGGTCCCGCAGCCGGGCGGCCCAGTGGCCGGTCATGTCTCCTTGCTCGCGCGGCGGGCCCGGGCCCGCCGCTTGCCCTCGTGCATGGCCTGCACCCGGGCGATGGGGACCGTGTGGCCCTCGGCGACCAAGTCGGCGCTCAGCCGCTGCGGCGCGGGCATCTGCCCGCGCCACGGGTCGGGCCTGGTGACCAGCCGCGCCGCGGTGCGCACGGTGAAGTCGCCCGGCTCGACCTGGCCGAGGTCCGCCCAGGCCACCGGGAACGACACCGGCACGCCAGGGCGGACCCGCGGGCTGTAAGCCGCGACCACCGTCGCCCCGCCCGCCCGGGTCGAGTCGAGGAACACCTTGCCCGCGCGGTCCTCCCGGATGAACGCCGTGGTAGTGAGGGCCGGGTCGAGCCGCTCGGCCCGGGCCGCGATGGCCCGGGTCGCCGCGGCCGCGTCCTCGCTGCCGGCCCCCTCGATCGGCACCAGCACGTGCACGCCCTTCGCCCCGCTGGTCTTGACCGCGCCGGCCAGGCCCGCGCTGGCCAGGGCCTGGCGGATCAGCCAGGCCGCGGCCACGGCCAGGCCGAACGCGTCCGCGGACGGCGGGTCGATGTCGAGCACGAGATGCGTGGGCCGGTCCAGGTGACCGGCGGGGGCCAGCGTGGGGTGGTACTCGATCGCCCGCTGGTTGGCGAACCACAGCAGCGTGCGCCGGTCATTACAGAGCGCGTAGGAGACCTCGCGCCGGGAGGACTCGGCCCACAGCGTCACCGTCCGCACCCACGGCGGCGTGTATCTGGGCACGTTCTTCTGCATGAACGGCGGCTGGCCGCGCAGCACCCGGACCACCGACAGCGGCCGATCGCACAGTTCCGCGATGATCAGATCGGCGATCGCGTCGAGGTAGTCCACCAAGTCGCGCTTGGTAGCTCCGGCTCCATCGAACAGCGGCTGGTCCAGGTTGGTCAGCGACACGCCGTCGCGTTCCTCACCATCCCCCTTGCTCACCTGGTCACCCTCCCACCGATGTCGCCCAAGCGCGAGCCCCTCGCGCCACGGGCCGCCGACAGCGAACCGATGATCATGACTAACGACCCAGGGCTCCGTCAACCGCGAGCTTCGGGTTCGGCGGCCCGTTAGGCCGGATAGGCCGGCCCAGTGGTTACCGGGCCGTCCGACGTCGGCCGGGTACCGTTGCGGCTGCGGGTCTAGGGCTCGTGGCCTGTGCGGACGACGCGGCCGCGAGGCCGGTCAGGTGGCGGGCGCGGGGATCCGGCCGGTGATCCGGGTGCCGAGGCCGGGTGCGGAGGGCTCCCGCGATCTTGCTGACGAACTCGGCAATCGCGGACAGGACGCTGTCGGCGTCGCCGATCCAGGGGAGATGGTCATTTCCTTCCAGTTCCACCAGCCGGGCTCCCTTGATGCCCTTGGCCATGAGCTTGGCATGGGAGAAAGGCAGGATGTCCGATCGGCGGTGCACCACAAGGGCAGGTACTGCAACCTCGGCGAGGCGGCTCGTGACATCGATTGAGGTCAGCGACTCGACCAGGGCACTGACCATGGCAGGGCTCGCCGAGGCCCGTTCGAAGGCGGCTCGGTCGCGGCGGGCCAGCTCACCGGCGAGTGTCGGGGCGAAGATCCCCATCGAGTCGCCGCTGCCCCAATGCCGCGCCATCGCCCGCAGCTGCCGCATCGCCCAGCGGGGCGGGTTGCGCGGCGAGGTGCCATAGAGGATCAGCGCCCGGACCGATCGCCGATGAGCGGCGGCCAGGGTAATGGCGATCGGGCCCCCGTCGGAGAAGCCCAGCACTATCGGCCGCCGGCACCTGGCGGCGGACATGACCGCCGTCACGTCGGCCGTGCGCTGATCCAGCGTCGGCGGCTCGGCCACCGGGTCGGACAGCCCGGTCCCGCGCTTGTCAAACCGCACCAGCCGGCAGAAGGAAGACAAGGAGCGCACGAAGCGGCGGTAGCTGGGTCTCGCCACTGGATCTCCAAGTGGGAGGTCAGCCCCGGGACCATCACCAGATCGGGCCCTTCCCCGGTCACCTGGTAGGCAATGCGAAGGCGCCCCGACTTGGCGTACTGCGTCTCGGGTTCCATGTATGAGTGATTCTCGCGCTGGTCGCAAAAAAGCGCGACTGGGGCCAGCCAGCAGGTTCCGGTGTTCCAGCCGGATGATCGCTGCCAATGGCGACTCCAGCGTAGTAACGCCCGTAAGCACGGACACCGTGGATAAGCCGCGCTATCCGGGACACGGTGAGACACGCGACGCGGAGAGCAGTTCGGACGAACTAGGCAAACATGACCCTGACGTCGTCAGCGCCGACCTGTTCGGGCGAGTTCTCGCGCAGTTGTCGCGGCGTGACGGCCGGCCCGGCGCCCGGAGAACACGCAGTCGGCCAGGGACAGCCCGCTGACGTAGGAGCGTGAGCAGAGGCCGACCGCGGTGCGCCCCGCCGCGTACAGCCCGGGCACCGCCGACCCGTCGGCCCGGCACACCTGGCCGGTCTGTTCGGCGACTACCAGCCCGCCCAGGGTGAGCATCGGCGCCGGGTAAGCCAGCCGCGGCCGGATCGAGCAGTCGATGAGGGAGTAGGGCGGCTGGTCCAGCGGCCGGACCAGGTCGGCCGGCTTGCCCGCCGGGTCGGGCCGCGCCGCGGCGGCGGCCGCGTTGTAGCCGGCCAGGGTGGCGGCCAGGCCGGCCGGGTCGATTCCGGCGCGGACCGCCAGACCGGCGACCGCGGGCGCGCTGACCCGGCCGGCCGTCAGCAGGTACCACGCCTGCAGGCGCTGAAACCAGAGCGTCGAGCGGCGCAGCTGGCGGCGGGCCTGCCGCACCGTCGCCCGGTCCACGAGCAGCCAGGCCTGGCCGCCGCGGCGCATCACCGCCTCGCCGACCGCCGCCCCGTAGCGCGACTCGTCGCACACCCGCTGCCCGGCCCGGTCGACCAGCACTCCGCGCAGCAGCGCGGCCGGCGGGCTGAGGAACCGCCAGACCGAGACCCGGTCCAGGAACCGGGTGGCCCCGCCGGCCTCGACGCCGAGCCGGATCCCGCTGCCGTCGTCGCCCGCGGTGCCCAGCGGCAGGCCGCCGCGGTAGGCGGGGGCGTGCTCGCGCATCATCGCCCGGTTGGCCACGAATCCGCCCGCGGCCAGCACCACGCCGCCCCGCGCGCCCACCAGCAGCGGGCGCCCGTACCGGCGCTCGAGCCAGGCGACCCGCCGGTGCAGGGCCCGGCCGAGCTTCGGCAGGTACACCTGCGGGGTGGCCGACCAGCGGTGCAGCACCCGGTGGGCGACGGCGGGCCAGCCGCGCAGGGTCCGGCACTCGACCCCGGTCACCCGCCCGGCCGGGTCGGTGACCAGCCGCTGCGCGCACGTCTGGCGGAGCACCCGGGCCCCGGACGCCCGCACGGCCTGTTCCAGCCGGGCGAACAGCAGGCCGCCGGACGTGCCGCGGCCGCGGGCGCGGTGCCCGCGCGGCGCGGGCGGCGCGACGTCACGCGCGGACAGCTCGCTGCCGGAGTAGTACAGGTAGTGCCGGTTCGTGGGGTAGGACGTCTTGTCCGGGCACAGTCGGCCGTCGAACGGCACGCCGTGGCTCTCCAGCCAGGCCAGCATGGCCGGGCTGCCCTGGCAGAACTCCCGCAGCGTGCGCGGCGCGACCGCGTCGCCGACCTCCAGGCTCAGGTAGGCGAACATCGCCTCGGGCGAGTCGCTGACACCCGCCTGCCGCTGCTGGGCGGTCCCGCCCCCGGCGTAGACCACGCCGCCGGACAGCGCGGTGGCCCCGCCGCCGCCGAACCGGTCGAGCACGACGACGCCGGCGCCGGACGCGGCCGCCTCGAGCGCGGCGCAGGCGCCCGCCGCGCCGAAGCCGACCACCACCACGTCCGCTTCGACGTCCCAGCGGCGGGTGTCGCGTGAAGGAATCCTCGCCCCCTCGGCCGAAACTATAACGTGTTCTAGTATGGGCGCGGGGAGGTGGCATGACAACGGACGAGGCCGAGTTCGACGTCGTCGTGGTCGGCAGCGGCGCGGCCGGCATGACCGCCGCCCTCACCGCCGCGCATCACGGCCTGCGCCCGGTGGTGCTGGAGAAGACCGGCTACTTCGGCGGCTCGACGGCCCGCTCCGGCGGCGGCATCTGGGCCCCGGGCAACGAGGTGCTGCGCCGGGCCGGCGTCCGGGACACCGCCGAGCAGGCCCGCGAATACCTGGCCCACGTCGCCGGGCCGGGGGTGCCGGCCGCGTCGCAGCGGGCCCTGCTCGCGCACGGCCCGCCGATGCTGGCCTTCGTGCGCGCCAGCACCCCGGTCGACTTCGCCTGGGTGCCCGGCTACGCCGACTACTACCCGGAGGCGCCGGGCGGGCTGGCCCAGGGCCGCAGCGTGGAGCCGGTGCCGCTGGATGCCCGGGTACTCGGGCCCGAACTCGCCCGCCTCAACCCGGCCTACCTGCCGGCGCCGGACGGCGTGACCATCACCCAGGCCGACTACCGCTGGCTGAGCCTGGGCACCCGCCACCCCCGCGCGCTGCTCACCGCCGCGCGGGTGTCGGGCCGCACCGCGGCGGGCTGGATCCGGCGGCGGCGCATGCTGAGCATGGGCCAGGCCCTGGCGGCCGGCCTGCGGGCCGGGCTGGCCGCGCAGGACGTGCCGGTCTGGCTCGCCACCCCCCTGGCCGACCTGGAGGTCAGCGACGGCCGGGTCACCGGCGTGCGGGTCAGCCGCGACGGCGGTCCCGCCGTGGTCCGGGCTCGCCGCGGCGTGGTGATCGCGGCCGGCGGCTTCGAGCGCAACGAGCTGATGCGGCGGCGTTACCAGCGCCAGCCGATCGGCACCGAGTGGACCACCGGCTCGGCCGGCAACACCGGCGACGGGATCGTCGCGGGCGAGGCGGCGGGCGCGGCGCTCGACCTCATGGACGACGCCTGGTGGGGGCCGGCCATCCCGCTGTCCGGCGGCCCGTACTTCTGCCTGGCCGAGCGCAGCCTGCCCGGCTGCATCCTGGTCAACGGGGCCGGGCAGCGCTTCGTCAACGAGTCCGCGCCGTACGTCGACGCCGTGCACGCGATGTACGAGGGCCACTCCCCGGCCAACCCGCACATCCCGGCCTGGCTGGTGTTCGACCAGCGCTACCGCAACCGCTACGTGTTCGCCGGCCTGCCGCCGCGCCGGGACCTGCCCCGCCGCTGGTACCGGGCGGGCGCGGTGGCGCGCGCGCCGTCCCTGGCCGAGCTGGCCGGGCTGGCCGGCATCAACGCCGGCGGCCTGGCCAAGACCGTGACCAGGTTCAACGAGTTCGCCGGGGCGGGCCGGGACGAGGATTTCCGGCGCGGGGACTCCGCCTACGACCGCTACTACAGCGACCCGCGGTCCGGCCCAACCCGAACCTGGCCGCACTGGCCCGGCCGCCGTTCTACGCGGTCAAGATCGTGCCCGGCGACCTGGGCACCAAGGGCGGGCTGCGGACCGACGAGCGGGCCCGGGTGTTGCGCCCCGACGGCACGGTCATCGCCGGGCTGTACGCGGCGGGGAATGCGAGCGCGTCGGTCATGGGCCACAGCTACGCCGGGGCGGGCGCGACCATCGGCCCGGCGATGACGTTCGGCTACCTGGCCGCCCTCGACCTGGCCGGGCTGGCGCCGGATTCCTAACCTTGGCCGGGGCAGTCAGGTCGTGAAAGCGATCAGCACCGCGCACGGCGCCTGGTGCGCCACCGAGTTCGGCACGCTGCCCAGGACCCGGCGCAGGCCGGTCATGCCCTTGTTGCCCACCACGATCACGTCCGCCTTGACCTGGGTCGCGACGCCGCAGATCGCGTCGGCGGGATCCTCGTCGCTCAGGTGCGTCTCCACCTCGACGCCCGCGGCCCTGGCCCGGGAGGCCAGCTCGTCCAGCACGGACTGGGCCAGGTCGACGGAGTTGATCGACTGCTCGAACTCCGCGCCGGCCTGGGACCGCAGGATCTGCGGCTTGTAGGCGGTCACGATGTGCAGCCGCCCGCCGGTCAGCTTGACCAGCCCGGTCGCTACCCGCACGGCCTCGGCCGCGGTGGGCGACCCGTCCGCGCCCACTACCACCGTCTCGAACACCCGGCGCCTTCTTCCTTGAGCTTGCTTGAGCGGGAGCGCCCACGCCGCACGCTCCCGGCGAATGTGACTCTCCCGTGGCCTGCGTGCACTCTAGCCCGAATGGTCGGCCCGGGTCTCGTATGTCGCGACGGCTTTCAGCCGGCCGCCAGGTGGCCCAGCGCGAGCTCGATGCCCTGGATCCGGGTCAGCCCGGCGCCGGCCCGGTACCCGGACTCGAATGCCTCGTCCCCGATCAGCTCGCGCAGCGTGGCCTGCTCCCGCTCGCGCAGGTGCTGCTCGGTCGGTGACCAGTTGACGTTCTTGTCGGCGATCGCGCGCTCGATGTCGGCGTCGGCGGCGCCGTGCAGGCGCGCCGCCGTGGCGTGGTGGCCCTGCCCGGCGGCGCAGCAGGCCGCGCCGAACAGCAGCTCGGACACGTCCAGCCGCACGCCGGGTCTTGCCGCAGCCGCCCGCCCCGGTGAGCGTGACCAGCCGCGAGGAGCCGACGAGCGCGCGCACCTCGCCCACCTCGCGCTCCCGGCCGACGAACGCGCTCAGCAGGCCGGGCAGGTTGTTGGGCAGCTCGGGGTTGTCGAGCGTGCCGAGCGGCGGGAAACTCGGCTCCAGGAACTCCGCCTCGACCTGGAACACCTGCTCGGGACGGCCGAGGTCCTTCAGCCGGTGCGGGCCGAGATCGCGCAGCGTCACGCCGCCGGGCAGCGCCCCGGACAGCAGCTCGGCGGTCGCGCCGGAGACCAGCACCTGCCCGCCGTGCGCCGCCGCCTCCAGCCGCGCCGCCCGGTTGACCACCGGGCCGAAGTAGTCGTTGTCACGCTCCTCGCACACCCCGGTGTGCAGGCCCATCCGCACCCGGATCGGCCGGTGCGTGGGCCAGCGCTCGCCGGTGAGCGCCTGCTGGGCGGCGAGCACGGCGTCCAGCGCGGCCCGGGGCGTGGTGAAGGCCGCGCAGAACGCGTCGCCGACGGTCTTGAACACGAAGCCGCGGGCCAGGCCGATCGCGGCGCGGAGCAGTTCGTCGTGCCGGCGCAGCGCCCGGGCCATGAGATCCGGCTCGGCCTCCCACAGCCGGGTCGAGCCTTCGACATCGGTGAACAGCAGCGTGATCGTGCCCGAGGGGATCGACGAGGCCGCCGCGGGGTTCACGTGGGCCACGATACGCCGCGCCGGGCGGGGCGGCCGCGGGCCCGGTTCAGGCCGGGCCGAGGATCAGGCCGCTGGTCGGGACCCCCGTCCCCGCGGTGACCAGCACCGGCCCGTCCCCGGCGACCTGGTTGACCGAAGTGCCGCGGACCTGCCGCACCGCCTCGGCGATGCCGTTCATGCCGTGGATGTACGCCTCGCCGAGCTGCCCGCCGTGCGGGTTGACCGGCAGCCGGCCGCCGAGCTCGATCGCCCGGCCCGCGATGAAGTCCCTGGCCTCGCCGCGCGGGCAGAAGCCGAGTTCCTCCAGTTGCAGCAGCACGAACGGGGTGAAGTGGTCATACAGCACGGCGGTCCGGATGTCCGCCGGGCTGGTCCCGGCCTGCCGCCACAGCTGCCTGGCCACCACGCCCATCTCGGGCAGCCCGAGCTCGTCACGGTAGTAGCTCGTCATCACGAACTGGCCCGGGCTGCTGCCCTGGGCCGCGGCCCGGATCACCGCGGGTGGCTGGCGCAGGCCGGCGGCCCGCGCGGCGCTGGTCACGACCACGGCCACCGCGCCGTCGCTCTCCTGGCAGCAGTCCAGCAGCCGCAGCGGCTCGACGATCCACCGGGAGGCCTGGTGCTCGGCCAGGGTCACCGGGCGCCGGTAGAACCAGGCGGCCGGATTGGTCGCCGCGTGCCGCCGGTCGGCCACCGTGACCAGGCCGAAGTCCTCGCTGGTCGCACCGTAGTCGTGCATGTACCGCCGCGCGATCATCGCGACGGTCGCGGCCGGCACGGCCAGGCCCATCGGGTAGTGCCAGCCGTTGTCCACCCCGGACGAGGTCGGCGCCAGGGCCGCGGCCCGGGACACCTGGCCGAACCGCCGCCCCGACCGCTCGTTCAGCGCGCGGTAGCACACCACCACGGTCGCGGCCCCGGTCGCCACGGCCATCGCCGCCTGGTGCACGATCCCGCAGGCCGCGCCGCCGCCGTAGCCCACCTGGCTGAAGAACGTCAGGTCGCCGGCCCCGATCTCGCGGGCGAGCGCGATTTCGGCCGTGCTGTCCATCGTGAACGTGACCAGGCCGTCCACCTCGGCCGGGCGCAGCCCGGCGTCGGCCAGAGCGGCCAGCGTCGCCTCGGCGGCCAGCCGCAGCTCGCTGCGGCCGGAGTCCTTCGAGAACTCCGTGGCGCCGATGCCCGCGATCGCCGCCGCCCCGCCGGTCACGGCGCGCTCCCCCGGTCCGGCCGCACCAGGCGGACCGTGCCGGTGACGTGGTTGCCGAGGCGGCACCGGCCGACGACGTCCACCACGCACTCGTCGCCGGCGCTCTGCGCCACCTGCCCGGAAAAGGTGAGCGTGTCGCCCGCGTAACACGGCACGCCGAGCCGGATCGCGACCGCGCGCACCAGTGCCTGCGGCCCGGCCCAGTCGGTGACGTAGCGCTGCACCAGGCCGGTCGTGGTGAGGATGTTGATGAAGATGTCCTTGCTCCCCCGCGCGACCGCCCGGTCGCGGTCATGGTGGGATTCGTAGAAGTCCCGGGTCGCGATCGCGGTGGCGATGACGAACGTCGGGGTGACGTCGATCACCAGCGCCGGCAGGACCGGCCCGGCCCCGGCCGCCGGGAGGTCCTCCCGCCAGGCGGGCAGCGTCAGCGTGTCGTCGACCCGGACGAACTCGGCCCGGACCGGCAGGCCGATCCGCACCCGCTCCGGGCTGACGCCGACGAGCTCGCCCACCATGCGAACGCCCTCGGGCAGCTGCACCAGCGCGACCACGATCGGCAGCTGCTTCCCGGGCACCGGCGGGTGGTGCTGCACCACGTAGCTGTAGATCTCGCCGGTGCCGGCGGCCACCACGTACCCGGGTTTGGCCTCGCCGCACGCGGGGCACATCGGGCCGGGCGGGTGCCGCAGCGTCCCGCAGCCGCCGCAGCGCTGGATCCGCAGCTCGCCGGCGGCGGTGCCCGCCCAGAAGAACGCCGTGTCCGGAGAGACGACCGGCCGCAGCACCCCGGGCTGACCCGGCTCCTGCTGCAGCGACGGCGGCTGCGGCGGCTGCGGCGGGGGGGCCTGCTGCGGGGGGGCCGGCGCCGGCGGCCGGAACTTCAGCACCCGGAACAGCATCGACGCGACCGCCTCGGGGCCCGCGTACCAGGTGCTCCGCGTGGTCACGAACCAGCCCTCGCCGAGCGCGGTCCGCTTCGGCCCGGTCACGTCCTGCAGGCTGGTCCGCACCGCGACCTGCTCGCCGTGCCGCAGGTAACGGTGGTAGGCCTGCTCGCAGTTGGTGGCGACCACCGAGGTGAACCCGGCCTCGTCCAGCACGGCGTTCATCGCGCCGAGCGGATCGTCGTTTTTAGGGCCTGGATGGAGCCCGGCCATGGTCCACACCTGCGCCATCGCCGGCGGCGCGACCAGGCCGCCGTGCACCGAGCGGGCCGCGAACCCGGCGTCGGTGTAGACCGGGTTGGCGTCGCCGATCGCCTCGGCCCAGTTGTTGATCATCGGCAGGTTCACCGGATCCCGGGCCGGGCGCGGCGGGGATTCGCCGGCCGCGGCGATCCGGGCGGCGGCGGCCGTGATCTCTTCCTCGGCCATTACGCTCCGTCTCTCCCTCACCGGGGGACCCGCGGCAGGCCGAGCCCGGCGGTCGCGATCAGCTCGCGCTGGACCTCGTTGACCCCGCCGCCGAACGTCAGCACGGTGTTGCGCTTGGCCTGCACGTCCAGCCACTCCATCAGCTCGGCGGTCGCCGGGTCGGCCGGGTCGGCGTGCCGGCCGACGACGTCCTCCAGGATCTGGCCGAGCCGCTGCAGCCGCTCGGAGCTGAACACCTTCGTGGCCGACGCGTCGGCCACGTCCACCGTCGGCGCGGCCGCCACCTGCCAGTTGAGCAGCTCGTTCACCCGCAGGCAGGCGCGGGCCTGCGCCAGGGCCCGCCGCACGTCCGGCAGGCTGAGCAGCGGGCGGCCGTCCGGGGCGGCCCGCCCGACCGCCCAGGCGTGCACCCGGTCGTGCAGGGCCGCTATCCGGCCTGCCGGGCCGAGCATCACCCGCTCGTGGTTGAGCTGCGTGGTCACCAGGCGCCAGCCCGCGTTCTCGTCGCCGACCCGCCGCGTGACCGGGACCCGCACGTCGCAGTAGTAGGTCGCGTTCACGTGGTGCGCCCCGTCGTGGGTGATGATCGGCGTCCAGGAGAACCCGGGGTCGGCGGTGTCCACGATCAGGATCGATATGCCCCGGTGCCGCGGCGCGCCGGGATCGGTGCGGCAGGCCAGCCAGATGTAGTCGGCGTCGTGCGCGCCGGTGGTGAAGATCTTCTGGCCGTTGACCACATAGCTGTCCCCGTCCCGTACGGCCCGGGTCCGCAGCGCGGCCAGGTCGGTGCCGGCCTCGGGCTCGGTGTACCCGATCGCGAAGTGCAGCTCGCCGGCCAGGATCGGCGGCAGGAAGAACGCCTTCTGCTCGTCGGTGCCGTAGGCCTGCAGGGTCGGCCCCACGGTCTGCAGCGTGACGGCGGGCAGCGGGACGTCGGCCCGGGCCGCCTCGTCGACGAAGATCTGCTGCTCGATCTGGCCCAGCCCGCGCCCTCCGTACTCGACGGGCCAGCCGAGCCCGAGCCAGCGGTCCCGGCCCATCCGGCGCACCACCTCGCGGTACACCGGGCCGTGCCGCTCGGTGAGCATCGCCGCGCGCTCGGCGGGCGAGATCAGCGTGGCGAAGTAGGCCCGCAGCTCGTCGCGCAGCGCGAGCTGCTCGCGGGTGAGGTCGAGGTACACCGGGCCTCAGCCGCCCCCGCCGGGGCCGGCCGGTTCAGCGCCGACCCGGTCGCCCAGCCGCTCCAGACAGTACTCGGCGCCGCCCACGAACCGGGCCAGGTCCTTGACCAGCGAGGAGTAGCGGTGCAGCGGGTAGCTGACGTCCATGCCGATCCCGCCGTGCAGGTGGTGGCAGGTCCGCAGCGCCGCCGTGGCCTGGTCGGCCAGCCAGAACGCCGCGACGTCCAGGTCCTCGCCGGCCTCGCGGCCGGTGGCCAGCCGCCAGCACGCCGACACGGTGGCCAGGTGCAGCGTGCGCGAGGTGATGTAGACGTCGGCGATCTGCCCGGCCGCGGCCTGGAACGTCGCGAGCGGCAGGCCGAACTGCTCCCGCGTCCGCACGTGCGCGGTGGTCAGCGCGAGCGCAGCCGCGAGCGCCCCGTCGGCCAGGCTGCACGCCCCGGCTATCGCGAGCTGGTACAGATCGGTGAGTGCCGGCCCTCCCCGTCCCCCGTCACGGGGCCGAGCACGTGCGCCACCGGCGCCCGGTCCAGCCGCAGCGTGTACTCGGGCGGCCCGGCCGCGCTGTGCGTGCGCCGCAGGGAGACGCCGCCGGAGGACCTGGCCACGATCACGACGCCGGTGCCGCCCGCGGCGATGCTGGCCGGGACCAGGATCCAGTCCGCCGCCGCGCCGTAGGGCACGCCGACCTTGACCCCGCTGACCGTGCCCGGCTCGCCGGGCCCGCCGGCCAGCCGGGCGGTCGTGACCGGCGCCTCCGGCATCACCCCGGTCGGCTCGCGCACCGCGGCGGTCAGCACCGTGTCGCCGGACGCGACCCCGTCCAGCAGCGCCCGCTGCACATCAGGGTCTGCCCACCGGACGACGGGCAGCACGCCCAGGGCCAGCGTGGCCAGCGCGGGCCCGGCGGCGGCCCGGCGGCCGACCTCGGTCAGCGCCAGCGCGACCTCGAGCACCCCGAGCCCGTCCCCGCCCAGCCAGCCGGGCAGCGCCAGCGACAGCAGGCGGCCCGGCCGAGTTCCTTCCACAGCGCCGCGTCGAACCCGTCCCCGTCCGCCGGCCCCGGCCGGGCCTGGTCCAGCACCCCGGCCGCGGCGCGCACGACCGCCTGCTGGGTCTCGTCGAGGGTGAAGTCCATGGCTCGCAAAATTAGAACACGTTTTACCTGCCGGCGGCCAGCGCGTAGCGCCTGGCCGGTGACGCCAGCGTTGGTAGTCTGGTGATCGATGGCAACCCCGAGAACACGTATCACCGGAGGGGCCTCCCCGAGCCCGCCGGCCGCCGCCGCCACCGAGTTCGGCTCGGCCGCGCAACGTGACCGCCGCAGGCGGATCCTGGACGCCACGCTGGCGCTCGCGTCCAAGGGCGGGTACGACGCGGTGCAGATGCGGACCGTGGCCGAGCGGGCCGACGTGGCCCTGGGCACGCTGTACCGTTACTTCCCCTCCAAGATTCACCTGCTCGTGTCCGCGCTGGCCCGCGAGTTCGAGCGGACCCAGGACAAGCTGGACCGGCGGCCCATTCCCGGTGACACGCCCTACGAGCGGATGCTGTACGTGCTGGGCCGGATCACCCGGTCCATGCAGCGCGAGCCGATGCTCACCGAGGCGATGACCCGGGCCTTCATGTTCGCCGACCCGAGCGCCGCGGCCGAGGTCAACACGGTCGCCCGGCTGATGGAGCAACTGCTCACCAAGGCCATGCACGACGGCGAGCCGTCCGGCGACGACAAGGCCATCGCCCGCGTGATCGGCGATGTCTGGCTGTCGAACCTGGTCGCCTGGGTCACCAGGCGCGCGTCCGCCGACGACGTCAGCAACCACCTCGAACTCGCCGCCCGCCTGCTGCTGCGCTGAGCCGCGCCGCGGACGGCCCGGTCAGCCCGCCGGCGAGCTGGCTCTGGAGGGTGGCGTCAGAAATGCGCCCTGAAGTTATGCGCGGGACGCATGAGGATGCGCCAGAAGACGACCCGCAGCCGCCGCACGGCCGGGACGTGGCTGGAGTTCCTGAGCACCCGCTTGATCCAGGACCCGTTCAGCATCGTCCACTTGAGCCGGCTGGCCATCTGCCGCGGGCCGCCCGGGCGGTCCCGCTCGGGCCGGGCGGCGCGGGTCACCCGGTACAGGCAGTCGGCCAGCGCGGCCGCCGCGGCGACGGCGGCGTCCAGCAGCTGCTCGGCCGACGGGTCGCCGGGCGGCAGGCCTGGCCCGGCCGCACCGAGCGGGCGCAACTCAGCCAGATCGCCGACGATGTGACACTTGGAGTCGCGCAAGCCCGCGACGAGAATGTCCGCCTGCTCCCGGGCCCAGGCCTCGCGGTCAGCCGGCACGATCAGCCGTACCTGGCGCGACCTTGCGTCCAGGACGTCGTGCGCGAGCACGCGCTTGATGGTCCGCGTGTAGAACCAGTCGGGCAGGTCCTCCGGCAGGGCCAGGTTCATCCGGCGCAGGAACTCGGCTTCCGGCCGCCCGAGCGAGGAGTTGGCGTGCGCCCGGCTGAGGTCGATGCGGCCGGGGTCGATGCCGAGCACCGACGCGAACCGCGCCCACAGCTCTCCGGCCGGGCCCTGCCGCGGCATCGTGATCACGTGCACCTGGTCCGGCGGGATGTGCCGTGACCACATGTCGAGGATGGCCAGCGTGTCGTGCAGCATCCAGAACCTCGTCCAGCGCCGGTTGGCGTCGGCCGAATGCTCGATGACGCTGCCGAGCCATTCGTCCCACCCGGCCGTGCCCCGGCACTTGACGGTCTCCTGCCATTCGGCGGGCAGGAGGGCGGCGAAGTCGCGCACGACCAGGATGATGTGCACGTCGGCCGCGTGCAGGGACCGGACCGCGCGCTCGGCCTGCGCCGGGTTGCACGCGACCAGCACCTCGTCGGAGATCACGGCCGCGCCGGGCGCCCGCAGCGCCTGCCCGACCAGGACGTCCCACTCGCCGGTCCACCGCTCGGCCGGGTCACAGGACGCTCTCGGTGCCTCCCGCAGATCCCGGCTCGCCCGGTTATGATCTTGACGCCGGTACCCCGGCAGCAGGACGCCCTGGGCGGCCAGCCGGGCGCGGTTGCTCCACATGGCACTCTGCAGGAACGTGGTGCCCGTCTTCGGCTCGCCGATGTGCACGTAGACGCGCGGGCGGCGGGCTCCGGGCGCCCGGTTCCTGCTGTCGGCCGCAACTCGGCCTGCGGTATCGCGCGATGTCAACCTGACACCTGACTCGGTGGTTCCGCGCCAGCCGACCCACAGTCACGGGCCGGCAATGGACTAGCAAAGCACCGGTAATGGTAATCCCCAAGATGGGCCTATGGGGCGGAATGTGGCCATTGTGACAGTCCGCGACCGGGCGGCCTACCCAGTGTTGCCACCAGGATGCGGCCGGGTCCGCTACCAGGCGCCGCCCAGCTCGCTGCCGTACCAGGACTCGATGATCCGGTGCGCGATCGACACCGGCGGGGGCAGCCTGATCTCGCCGCCGGCGATGCTGGCGCGCAGCTCGTCCCGGCTGAACCAGTGCGCCTCGGCGATCTCCTCGGAGTCGACCGTGATCTCCAGGCTGCCGGTGGCGCGGGCGCGGAAGCCGAGCATCAGGCTGTGCGGCATCGGCCAGGGCTGGCTGCCCACGTAGCGGACGTCGCCGACCGAGATCCCGGTCTCCTCGAGCACCTCCCGCGCCACCGCCGCCTCGGCGGACTCGCCGGGCTCGACGAAGCCGGCCAGGATCGACACCCGCCGCTCGGGCCACATCGCGTTCCTGGCCAGCAGGCACCGGTCGGCGGGATCGGTCACCAGCATGATCACCGCCGGGTCGAGCCGCGGGAAGTGCTCGCTGCCGTCGTTCACGCAGCGCCGGGCGTGGCCGGCCAGGACCGGCTCGGTGACCGCGCCGCACCGGGGGCAGTGGCCGTGGGTCGAGTGCCAGTTGTCGAGCGCCACCGCGTGGGTCATCAGGCCGACGTCGCGGTCGGACAGCAGCGGTCCCGCCTGGCGCAGGCTGATCGGCCGGACCTCGGCGCCCGGGCCGGCCGGATCGCCGGCCGTCTCCGGCGGCGGCAGCGGGCCGGCCACGCCAAAGTAGACCACCCCGTCGGCGCCGGTCCCGAGCAGGAACCTGACGCCCTCCGGCGCCTGCGCCGGGGATACGAACACCAGCTCCTCGCGCCCGTCGCCGGACCGGACCAGAGCCTGGCCGCCGGTGACCACCAGGACGCGGGTCCCCGGGTCGTCCCACGCGGCCGCGAGCCAGTCGGCATCGTCGCGGCGCGCCGTCGACCGGTCCACGTCCCCCCGCGACAGCGCGAGGCCGTGCAGGCCGCCGCTGTCGCGCAACTCGGCCGTGCTCAGCTCGCCGTGCCGGTCCGGCCGGGCTGGCCCGGTGCTCACGGTGCCGCCGCGAGGTCGCCGGCCGCGGCCGCGAGTTCGTCCCACAGGTACGCGGCGGCCTCGGCGTCCCTGAGCAGCAGGCTCATCTCGGCCTTCTCGTTCGGCGCGTGGATGCGGTCGGAGTCCAGCCCGACGGCCAGGAACACCAGGGGGGCGGCCAGGATGTCGGCCGAGATCGACGGAATGGCCAGCCACTGGCTCAGCGCCTCGAAGAATCCCGCCGTGTTCTCGTCGATATAGCCGCGAACGTCCATGTCCCCGGACTCTACCGAGGCGCGCGGCCGGGGCCATCATGGGTGCCGTGGCGTCGGTGGCGGTCCTGGTGCACGCGCCCAGCCTCGGCCCGGCCAGCCGGCGGCCGGTGGCGCGCGAGCTAACCCGGGCCGGGCCCCGGGATGTGAGACACGCTGCCCTGAGCCCGGAAGGTAGCCAGAAACCTGGTGTCGTCATGTATCTGTGCTGGCATCTGCGCCTCCTTTATCACCGGGCGTTAGACAGGCCGCTGGCGCGGCCTGCTCTGGGACGGCAGAAGGCAGCCCTTCTGCCCCAGGATCCCGGTTAGGAGAACCAGGAAGATGCCGGGACTCGGCGACTGCGCGCCCAGGCCGGACCTGCCGTCCGGCGAGTACTCAGGAAAGGACGATGCTGCATGCCCGCCACCGCGGTTCGCCGTGACCAGCCAGACGCGATGACGTCCGGGTCCGGCGCCAGGCCACCGCATCTCGGCCCCCCCTCGCGGCGATGTTTGCCCTGGTCACATCCATCGGGCTCACCGCGCCGGCTCGCGGCCGCGCGGGGATCGGCCAGCCCGTCACCAGATCACCCTGGTCACCGTGACGTGGCGCGGCTCGGCCGCCCGCGGCTACGGACCGCGGACGGTCACGACCGCGAGGAGCGGCGCACCAGCTGGCTCGAGCTCTTCTTCGACCTGGCCTTCGCCGGCGCCGTCGGCCAGCTCGCCGGCGCGTTCCAGGACCACCCGGGCCTGGGCACCCTCGCCCGCTTCGGCATGCTGTTCACCCCGATCTGGTGGCTGTGGGTGCAGCTGTCTTTCTACGCCGACCGGCACGAGTCCGACGACGCGGCCCACCGGATCTCGTTCCTGGCGGCGATCCTGCTCTGCGTCGGACTGGCCGCCAGCGCACCGCGGGCCCTGTCCGGGGACACGGCCGGCTTCGTCGTCGCCTTCGCCTGCCTGCGCGGTCTGCAGCTGCTGCTGTACGCGCGGGCCCGGCACTACCTGCCTGCCACCAGGCCGCTGTACAACTGTTACCTGACCTGTTTCGGCGTAGGCGGCGCGCTGTGGCTGTCCTCCCTGGCCGTGGCCGACCCCGCCCGCTACGCCTTCTGGGCCGCGGCGCTGCTGGTCGACGCGACCGGCGCGCTGGCCATGCTGCTACCACGCCGCCGGGTCCCGCTGAACCCGGCCCACCTGGCCGACCGGTTCCAGATCTTCGTCCTGATCGTGCTCGGCGAATCGGTGGCCCGGCTCATCAGTGCCGCCGCCGCGCGGCCCTGGAGCCTGCCCCTCGCCGTCGTGCTGGCCGCCGCGCTCATCACGCTGGCCGCCCTCTGGTGGGCCTGGCTCGCCACCGCCGACCGGCGCGCGCTGGACAGCCAGCCTGCGATCGTCCGTTTCACCGCCCTCAACCTGCCGGTGGTGGCGGGCATCGCCGCCGCGAGCGCGGGCCTGCACATCGCCATCCTCGCCGCCGACGGAGCGGGCACCATAGCGGCCGGGCCCAGGGCCGCGCTCTACGGCGGGGTCAGCGTCTACCTGCTGGCCACCGCCATTCTGCCCTCCAAGAAGATGACCCGGCCGGCCAGAATGGCCCGGCTGGCGACCTCCCTGGCCGCGATGGGACTGGTCTTCATGGGCGCGATCGTCGAGCCCGTCTACCTGGTCCCCGCCCTGACCGTCGTGCTCGTATCGGGACTGGCGGCCGAGGCCCGGGCCGGTCGCGCGGCCCGCCATGATGCAGCCGCGCCGGGAGCGGTCCGGGCGGCTAGCGTCGGCGCGCTGCCTACTGGCGGCGATCTGGGCGTGCGCACCCGCGCGGAGCTGGTTCGGGTTACCGGCCGGTGACCGACATTCTCGTCCCACGCTCGGTCGGCGAGAACCGTCGGCGCCGCGGAGTAGCCTGCATCACGTGAACTCGGACCTGGACTACGTCGGTTATCTGAGCCGGGAGTCGGCGCGCTTCGCCGATGCTCTGCGCGGCGTCGCGCCGGACGTCCCCGTGCCGTCGTGCCCCGGCTGGAACGCCGATGACCTGCTGTGGCATCTCGCGGAGGTGCAGTGGTTCTGGGCCGCGGTCGTGCGCGAGGACGTGACCGGCGACCGGGCCGAGGAGCTCAAGCCGCCCCGCCCGCCGGACCGGGCCGGCCTGCTGGCGTTCTTCGAGCGCGCCAGCCACGACCTCAAGGAGATTCTCGGCGCGACACCGCCGGAGTCGGCCGCCTGGACCTGGTCGGACGACCAGAGCGTCGCGTTCATCCGCCGGCGCCAGGCGCATGAGGCGCTGATTCACCGGGTCGACGCCGAGCTGACCGCCGGCCACCGCACCCCGCTGGACCCGTCCCTCAGCGCCGACGGGATCGACGAGGCGCTGCGGGTCATGTACGGCGGCGTGCCCGACTGGGGCACGTTCACTCCCGACGACGCCGGGCTGGCCGTCCGCCTCCGGGCCACCGACACCGGCGACTCATGGCTCGTCGCGCTGGGCCGGTTCACCGGCACCGACTCCGACGGGACCTCCTACGACGAGCCCGCCATCCACCCCGCCGACCGTGACCAGGGGACGGAGGCCGCCGCGGCCGGGGTGGCAGGCACCGCGGCCGACCTTGACTGCTGGCTGTGGCACCGGCCGCCCATCGGGCCGGTCGAGCGTTCAGGCGATCGGCAGGCGCTGAGCCGGTTCGACGCGGCCACCGGACCTGGCATTAACTGACCGGGTACCCGCTCCCGACCACAGCAGAGGAGAGCCTGATGCTCGTCGCGTTCTCGGTCACGCCGATCGGAGTCGGCGAGGACGTCGCGGAGTATGTCGCCGACGCGGTACGGGTGGTCCGCGAAAGCGGCCTGCCCAACCGGACCGACGCCATGTTCACCACGATCGAGGGCGACTGGGTAGGGGTTCAATAAACTATTTTTCGGCGAGCCTGCCATCCTCAGCACGGTAACTGCCTCTGAGCAGTAGAAAGGCCGTCCAGCAGGGTGGCCTGCTTGCGGGGCAACGCCGTCTCAGCCGGTTCCCGTTTGGGTATCCAGGCGGTTGCGGCGGCGATGGCCAGCCAGCAGACCTCTTCATTAGTCGCAGCCTGTGTGCTCTCGGCAACGGCCTGGATGTGAGTCTTGATGAGCTTCAGCTCGCTTAGGAACCCTCCGGGGAGATGTTGCCACCGGGCCTCGATCTCGGCCATCCGGTCGGCCGCTTCTAGCCGCTGGATGTACCGTTCGCCCGACTGGCCCTCACCGGCCAGGTATGCCTTGTTGGCCTGGTCCCAGTCGATGATGTCGCTGATGATGTCATGCATCGTCCGACTCCGCTTCTTCCCTGTTTGATCTGACAGTCTGGCTATTAGGTCTGACAGCGCTCTGATGCGAAGACCCCGAGCGTGGACGCTCAGGGGTCGCTTGGTTCGTCTGCGGCTACTTGTCCACTCTTACCAGGCGTACCGGCGGGGGCCGCAGGTGCGGTCGTGGAGCCCGGCACGGCAGCACGCGCACGGGCAGCGGCCCGCGCGTGCCATGGCCGCCCCGCGCACCCCTTGGCCAAGTTTTTACCGTTCCGGGGATACCGGTCGGTCTACCCGTGCCTTGACAGCCCACCCGGCACGGAGCGTTCATGAAGGATGCGCGAGCGTCGCGCGGCGCGGCACCGACCTTCTTGCCGGCCGCAGCACGGCGCGCACGGCCACGGCTGGCACGCGACCCCCGTCCGGGGAGCGTGCGGACGGCGGGCTCCGGACCGGGCGGGGACCTGGGACCGGGGAGGCAACGCCGACGCACGCGCCAGCCGGCCCCTTCACCCGTCACGGCGGCCTGGGCCGCCCCTTCCCTGACGACCTTCCGCCTGACCCCGTGTCCACTCCGGGGATGAAGGCGCCCTTGGCGTGCGCGGGGACCGGCACGGTTCACGCGCGGAAAGGCGACTGTGCGCATGACCTCGCTCCAAAGCCAGCGTTCCACCTGGCAGACCCCCCGGACGATTGCCCGGCAGGCAACCCGGACCACCAGATCTGCCGACCGACCTGCCGCCCCCGGCCTGGCCGTAGCCCCTGGTCAGCGGCGAAATGTACCTGCGGGAGGGGACCGGGGCTTATGACTATGTCATCACATCCTCATTCGCGCGGGGCAGGCACAGGCGCGCGTACGTCAGCTAGGGGCGAGGCTGCGGTGCTGTCCGTGGCCGGGCACCTCACCGACCGCGACCGTGAGCTTGTGCGCCTGGTGGCGCGGCACCGCGTGCTGACCACCGACCAGCTCGCCGCGCTCGCGTTCGGGAACATCACCACCGCCAGGCACCGCCTGGCGGTGCTCGTGCGCCTGGGCCTGCTGCGCCGCTTCCGGCCGCACCTTCAAACCGGCTCCGCGCGATGGCACTACGTCCTCGGCCCCATCGGCGCCGCGCTGCTCGGCCAGGAAGACCGCGACGAGAAAAGATGGCTGCCGATGGTCCGCGCGGACCGGCAGCTTGCCCTCGAACGCTCCCAGCGCCTGGGACACATGACCGGCGCGTCGTGGTTCTTCGTCGCCTTGGCGCGGCACGCCCGCGAGCACGGCGGCGGTGAACTCCTGAGGTGGGACGGCGAAGGCGAAGCCTCCGACTACCTGTACGCCCACAGCCGCGAACTCGGTCCGCGCCCTGACGGGCTCGGCGTCTGGGCGCAAGACGGAACCGACATCGCGTTCCTCCTCGAATACGACACCGGCACCGAGCACCTTCCCCAACTCGCCGGCAAGCTCACAGGCTACGCCGAGCAGGCCCGGACCAACCTCGCGCTCACGATGCCGCTCCTGTTCTGCTTCCCCGGCCCGCGCCGCGAGCAGTCCGCCCGCAAGGCCCTCGGTGCCACCGCCGCGTCCCTCGGCCTCCAGATCGCGACCGCCGCCCTCGACCCGCGCGTCACCTGCCCGGCCTGCGGCCCGGCCTGGATGCCCTTGCACGGCGGCCACCCGCCGATGCGGCTCATCGATTTGGGCGGCGTACTCCCCGACCCCTGGCGCACCGAACCCGAACACGACGAGCAAGACCAGCACGAGCTAGACCCCGCCGAGACCGGATGGGATGAAGTGGAGTCGGACCGCGTATGACCAGCCCCGTCACCCCTAGATCACCGACCGGCCATTCTCCCAGCGTCCCGCACCCCTCGAACGCAACGCCACCGGCTGGGCCACCGGCACAGCAAGCACCCGGTGAAGCAGACCCGGCGGGGAAGAAGGCGGAAGACCTTTGCCCTGACCAGGACCCTGGGCGGGTGTCACGAGAGCAGGGCCTCAGAGCGTGGGCTGCGGCGCTGGC
The DNA here is from genome assembly GCA_963749145.1 of uncultured Actinomycetota bacterium. Classification (GTDB taxonomy): domain Bacteria; phylum Actinomycetota; class Actinomycetes; order Streptosporangiales; family Streptosporangiaceae; genus JASHPR01. The sequence continues at coordinate 967,918 of CAVVLN010000004.1, forward strand.
GGCCGAGCTGCCGCCGCTGACCAGCTCGCAGGCGGCTGCGGTGGCCAGGATCGCCGCGCGGCTCGACGCCCGCAACGGTCAGGAGCCAGCGGCGTAACGCTCTCCCGGCCCTGGTACCGTCACCCATCTTCTGGTACCGGCGGCACCAGGAAGATGAAGGCTGCCCCCGCCGCGCAGACGCGCTCCCCCGGCGGCTGACCTGACCGGCGGAAAATCCCAGGTCACCACAGGCTTGTGCTGACAATAGAAGCTGCGCGGGCCGCAGGACCGGTGTTAGCGGCCTATTTATCTGCACCTAGTGCCATGATCAACGGCAGCGTTCTTTGCGCGGCTCTAGCTGTCACGGAGCGCGACCGACCCTGTTGGCCTGACTGTGGCCAGACCGATCAGAACGCCGACTCTGTCCGTACCAACAGGTGTGCCGATGGACCATCCGTCGCGCACAGAATGTCCCGTTCTGGTTTACGCCGTCGGCGCGGTACTCTCATCGCGGCAATTGATAACGTTCGCGCCAGACGCCGCAATGCGTAAACATATACCGTCTGGAGCTTTTGAAAGTTCCGCAGTTGTGCAGCGGCTGCTTCCCTGGCTGCGAGGACGGCGCGGATTTGCCCGGGTGCGGGCTGGGCAGGGGAGGCTGGGCGAAAACGGGCGGCGGTCATCGTCCGGGGGCAGCGTGATGAGCGTGTCCTCGAAGGCGGGCTCGGTCTTGGTCTGGTACCAGGGCTGGGGGCGCGGCGGTCATCGATGCCGGCGGGGTCGTGGCGGGCGTGGCAGATGATGATCGGGGTGCGTGCGAGCAGGGCGCACGGGACTGTGCGCTCGACGGCGCCTGTCCGGCGTCGGCTCACCCGGCTGCTGGTTTCCGGGCTTGCGCCGCCGCGAACGCGCTCACGGACTGCCAGGCCACGTCCGGCAGCAGCTCCCGCAACCCGGCCAGGTCCACCGGGGCGCCGGCCAGGTAGCGGCGGCACGCCTCGTGGGCGGGGCCAAGGATGATGAACTCCAGGGTGGAGGCAGGCCAGGCCGGCAGGGCACCGTCGCCGACGAGCGATGCCAGGTGCTGCATCACCGGGACCGCCAGGCTGGCCTTCAGCTCGGCCAGGTCCTCCCGCTGGGCCTGGGCGAGTTCCAGGGCCATGGCCCCGTACATGAACCGCGCTTGGTCCTGGTGGCCCAGGACCCACTCCAGGTGCCCGTCGACCAGGGCGCGGACAGCGCCATCGGGGCGGTCTTGTGCCAGTGCCCGGCTGGTCACGTGGGCGAAGAGGCGCTCGAAAGTGCGGGCCAGCAAGGTGACGGTGAGCGAGGGCAGGCCGTCGAAGAGGTTGTAGATGCTGGACGGGCTGGCGCCGGCTGCCCGGCGGATGTCTTCGATCCGCGTGCCGAGCGCCCAGGTGACGCTGACCCGGCCCCGGGGGCAGACCGTCATCCAGATCCGCCCCGGCGGAACCAGCTCCGAGTTCCCGATCAACGCGCTGGGCATCGCCCGGAAGATCCGCCACGTCCTGGCCAACGCCCCCGGCATCCGGTAACAGGCCTGAGCAGGACAGGAGGACCATCCCGACCGCCGGGCAGACCAAGGCGACGCGCTACCCCGAGCTGCCGAACCGGCCGATACGAAACAAGCACCCCGAACACGCCCGGGGCGCTACCAGGACGCCGTCCCGCTCACCGAGTCCCCCGCCGGGGCACCCCGTGCCATAACGACCTTTCAGGCCCCGTACCGACGGGCGTGCCGGCCAACCTGGCGCCCGCCCATATCAATTAGGCGGTTCGCGTTCGCGCTGAGGTCGCGGTGCGTCACCGCGGGGTGGTGGTTGGCATCGGCGGCTGCAGGCAGCTCCGCCTGGCGGCTGGCACCGCCGGGCGGAGCTTCTCCCGGCCGGTACGCCTGTTACCGGGCAGCGCCTGCGACGTAGGCGGCAACGATGTAGGTCGCGTGCCGGTCCAGGCTGCCGCGGGCCCGGTCATACCGCATCGTTGTTCTCGGGTCGGCGTGCGAGGCGGCCTCTTGCACGTCCCGCAGCGGCACCCCGGCATCTAGCGCGGCAGTGATGAACGCGTGCCTGAGCGTGTGAGGCGTGACCGCCTTGCCGATCCCGGCGCGGCGGGCGGCCTTGCGGACGATCCGCCCGGCGCCATGCCGGTCCAGCCGGCGGCCGTCCGCGGCCAGGAACACCGGCCCGCCGGTCCGTTCCCCAATGGCCAGGTCGATCGCCCGGGCGGTCCGCGGCGCCAGCGGGATGGTCACCACCTTGCCGCCCTTACGGGTGATCGTCAGCGTCCGGTGCCCGCGCTCCAGGCCCAGGTGCTCGATGTCGGCACCGGTGGCCTCGGAGACCCGCAGCCCGTTCAGCGCGAGCAGCGAGATCAGCGTATGCTCGAGCGGTGGGCCGAGCCCGGCGGCGACCAGCAGGGCGCCGAGCTCGTTGCGGTCCAGCCCGACAGCATGCGACTCGTACTCTAGCCGCGGACGGCGGACATGCGCGGCCGGGGAATGCTCCAGGAGCTCTTCTTCGACCGCGTACTTGTAGAACCCGGCGATGGTGCACAGCCGCCGGGTGACGGTCGCGCGGGCCCGGCCCCTGACTTCGAGTTCCCGGGCGAAGCTTTCGATGTCGCCGCGGCGGACGGCGAACAGGCCGAGGGAGCGGGTGCGGCACCAGGTGGTGAACTGGCGCAGGTCGAGTGCGTACGCCTCGCGGGTCAGGCCGCGGTATCCGGCCAGGAACCCGGCGAGGGCGAGCCGTTTGGGGTCGGTGAAGGCGGGCTGGATCGTGGCGAGCGCGGTGGATGGGGCGGCAGTGGTCATCGGGCACCTCCCGGCCGGGCTGGAACCGGGAAGGCTGGGCCAGTTCCGGTCCCAGCGGTTAAGCGGAAGCCCAACGTAAGCCGGCTGGTCCGGTCACGCTATGCCACAAACGAGCGAGTGCCGGAGCCCGGCGGGCCACGTGAGAAATGCTCCAGAGCGCCGACTCGGCGCGCGTAAGAGGTGTGCAGGGTGGACGCTGGCCGACGCTCAGATTTCCCATTCGGGGCTTGCGGCCCCCCTCTGTTAGCGTGTCCGGGCAGTCAAAGGGTTAGCCTCAGTCACCGGTCGGTGTCGTGCCGCTGGCAGTCGGCGCAGCGGCCGGTGACGCCGAACATGTGCGGGTCGACAGCGAATCCGTACGTGCTGGCTAGCGTCTCGGCGATGTCGCGGAAGAGTTCGCTGGGCACTTCAGTCATGGCCGCGCACTGCTCGCAGATCAGATGGCCGTGCGTGGCCGAGGCGAGGTGGTAGGCGGCGGGGCCGCCGCCGAGATGGGACCGGTCGATGACGCCGAGCCGGACGAGCTCGTCGAGGTTGCGGTAGATGGTGCTGATGTTCACATGCGGTGCCTGGGCCTGGACCTGTTCCGCGAGGTCCTCCGCGCTGCGGTGGTTGCGGTCCCGGAACAGCGCGCTCAGCAGGAGTCTACGGGCGTGCGTGGCCCGGCTGCCTCGCTCGCGCAGGCCGGCGAGCACGTCCTCGATCGTCGCGCACTCAGCCAGCGGCAGGACGCCAGGCGCGTCATGCTGACCGCGGACCGGGGATATCTGGCGCACGGCGGCTACTCGGTGGCTTCGGTCTCCGCCCAATCTCCCCCCCATTTGTCCGGAGCCGGGCTGTGCAGGCGGGCGGTCCATCTTTCCTCGATGTGGCCCCACCGCCAGATGGCAATGGCCACCGCCCAGGTGGCGATGAACATGCCGACGATCACGAACCCGGCCTTGTTGATGTCGAAGTTGTACATGAAGCCCCAGAAACCGCTGCTCTGGCTGAAGTCGTGCGGGAAGTCCTGCGGGATGAGGCTGAGGGTCTCGATGCCGCCGATGAAGAAGCAGATCGCCACGGACAGGCCGGTGATGGCCATGTTGTAGAACACTTTGCGGACCGGGTTGAAGAACGCCCAGCCGTAGGCCAGGTTCATGAACATCCCGTCGGTGGTGTCCATCAGGCTCATCCCGGCGGTGAACAAGATCGGCAGGCAGATGATCGCCTGCCACGGGATGTGCTCGGAGGCCGCCAGCGCGGTGGCCGTCAGCAGGGCGACCTCGGTCGCGGTGTCGAAGCCCATACCGAACACCACCCCGACCGGGTACATCTGCCATTCCTTGTCGATGGCCTTCATCCAGCGGCCGAAGAACCGGTAGAAGAACCCGCGGTTCTCCAGCTGCCGCTCCAGCTCCGCCTCGTCGTAGTCCCCGTGCCGCATCGACCGGAACACCTTGAGGATCCCGGCCAGGATGACCAGGTTGAGCGCGCCGATGAGGAACAAGAAGACCGCGGACACGATGGTGCCGAAGGTGCCGCCGAAGGACTCCAGCGAGGAGTTGGAGTGCGTGACCGCGGGCAGCACGGTCTTGACCGCGATGATGAGCCCGACCCCGATCGCGATCACGATGGTGGAGTGGCCCAGCGAAAAGAAGTAGCCGAACCCGAACGGGCGCGGCTCGCCCTCCCTGCGCTGATTCATCGACTTGCGGGTGGTGTTATCGATCGCCGAGATATGGTCGGCGTCGAAGGCGTGCCGCAGCCCCAGGGTATAGGCCGTCACGCTCAGGCCCACGCCGAACAGCTTGTAGTGCGCGGGCAGCACGTACACGATGAACACGAAGAACCCTACGGCGTGCAGCAGCAGGATCGAGCCGTACATGCCGAGCACCCGCCGCCGCTCGGTGCGGTCCATGGTCCGGAACGACTCCCGGAAAATCTTGTGCAGGCTCAGCTGGCCCTGTGGTGCCGCGCTCTGAGTGGTCATGGCTCACCCCTCGGGTCACCGCGCAGCAGGTCCTGCGCCTAGCCGCACGCTAACCCAGTTGCACATAGGTTGCAAGTACTCATAGGTCGCAATTACGGTGGTGCCAGACGGCCATGACACCGCGGCTGTCACCCTGGCAGAGGCGGGAACCGGCCTGTCGCACAAACGGCGAGGATCAACCCGGCCCCATCTCTGGAACCCTGCTCTCAAACAGCCCTGCATCGTCCGGCGCGGGAGCCTTGGTCGGGTTTGCGGGACGGGCTGAGACATCCAGCCGCAGGGACAACTGCTCGCCGGTGCCGCCCGGCATGTCATCGTGGCGCGGCGCGGAGCCCACGCAGCACCCGGAGCCGACCCGGGTGCACATGACCTGACTGGTCAGGGCAGCGGCAGTCGGTCGACGTTCCCGCTGACCGACATCGTGTACCACGCGCCCATGTCCTCGGCCTGGCCGGTGGCCTGCCCGGGCGCGAGGTCGGCCTGCCACAGGTACAGCGGCCACCGGTTGTAGGTGACCTGCAGCACGCCGCCAGCCCGCGGGGCGGTGCCCAGCAGCGCCGGGTTTACACCGGGACCGGCGGCCGGGCGGCGGACCCCGCGCGGCAGGACCAGCGGGGGCCACTGGACCGCGCACACTCCGGTGCACACCGATGGCCCCTGGCGATCGGGCTGGTAGATATACAAGGTGAACCCGTGGCCGTCGGTGGGGATCGTGCCCAGCCCGCGGACCTGGCTGGCCCGCACCTCCCAGACCGGGCTTGCCGCAGCCGGGTGCCCTGACCCGCACCCGGCCAGGCCTACGCAGGCCACGCAGGCCACCATCACCGGCAGCCGTGTCCGGGCGCGTCCTGGAGCCAGACGGCCCGCCGGCCGCCCGCCGGCGCCCCGGCTGCCGCCTCCTGCGGCGCACCGCATCGGACCCGCACCGGTCATAGCCCGGCGGAAGCCTGCCGCCATCCCGCTCCCCTCAGCCTCGGCTTGGACGCTGACCACCACATTCGTCCCTGGTCCCCGATGACTCCCGGGCCTGTTCCCGGCGGGCCGCCCAGGTACCGCCGCAACGGGACGACGACAACAGGCCAAGCCCAGGGATACCGCACCCGTGACGCTCCGCCGCCATCTTCCGACCCCCCGGAGATGGCGACCGTGGCCGCACCAGAGCCATCAGCTGCTCACCCCATGCCCGGCACCGGGTGAAAGCCCAGCCTTCACCGCACTGCTGTCCAGCGGCGGCGCAGGCCCCGCCGCAGACCAGGACGCCTGCGGCTGGCGGCAGGTCCGCGCCTGCCCTGGCCGGCCATGGCTGCCGGGCGTCAGCCCGGTGGCCGGGCGGCTGCGACCAGGGGGATGTGATGACCCGGCAGGCCATACCAGGTCCGCCAGTCCAGCTGGCGCACGGCCACGTCAGTGCAGCCGGCGTCCCGCAGCACCGCGGCGTAGCGGCCGGCGCCGTCATCGACGATGCGCAGCCGACCGCCGGGCCGCAGGACCCGCACCGCCTCGCGCAGCGCCTGGGCCCGCCCGCCGGCTTCCCGGATGTTGCTGAGCGCCAGGCTGCTGACCACCAGGTCGAACGACGCGGCCTCAAAGGGGAGGTCACGTGCGTCCGCGTCGACAAGCTCGACCCGGCCGGCTACTCCCTCGGCCGCCGCGTTGCGCTCAGCGGCGGCGCGGCTGTTGCCGCTCTGGTCGCGGCGGCGCCACACGTCCGCTCCCACTGCCCGGCCGGCGGGCAGCCGCCGGGCCGCCAGCATCAGCACCGCGCCGCGGCCGCATCCCACATCCAGCACGTGCTCATCGCCCCGCAGGCCCAGCTCATCCAGCAGCTGCGCCCAGATCGCCCGCTTCCCCGGCCCGGTGGAGTACAGGTAACTCGCCGCTGACCCCGCCACCGCCGCGCCGCCCACGCCAGCCAGCGCGGCAACGGCGCGCCTGCGATGGCGCACCGACCAGGCCACGGTGCCCGCCAGCCCCGCCTCAATCACGCTAAACACCGTCAGCCCGGCGAACCCGCCGTCGATGCCGTACCTGCCCCGCTGCCCGGCGCGACCACCGCGTTCCCCGGCCGGGACCTCCGCGACTGGCTCCACGCCACCAGTCTGCCAGCAACCATGACGGCCAGGCGGTGCTTCACCAGCTGAGCGGAATTCGCCGGGCTCGGCTGGAGCCTGCCCGGCAGCCTGGCACCACGGGTATCGGATAGCGTGCCTCCGCGAGGGCTGGAGAGCGTGGCTGGCTGGGCTAACCATGACGCCGGCATCTGACGAGCCGCCCTGGCCCGAGCAGGCGGGACTGATCACCCTTGCCGTGCGGTGCGCGGGTGCGGGGCCGCCTGCTGGGCGGGGCGGCCAGCCCGGCCGATTTCTGCCTGGCCCCGGGCCGGGGCCGATGCCGGGCTGGCCGTACCGCAGGACCCGGTGGACGGACTTCGCTGATGCTTGCCGTGACCGGCACTGTGCTCGTTGCCAGTAACACGCAACGGTCCGCGCCGCGCGGAAGGCCGCGCATAGCGGTCGCCTACTTCTTCGGCTTTGCCTTCGCGGGCTGCTTGGGCGGCAGCGACCGTGCGTGCCCGATGCCGATGTCCACCCATCGGGAAAGGTCGTCGTCGCTGGCGAGGTCTTCCGGGCTGACGCGCAGCCAGCCGGGCATCTCCCGGCCCTGCATCACCGCAGTGGTGGCCCCGGTCGCGGCCACGAGGCCGGCTGACCGCCCGGGATCGACGTGGACCAGCACGCCGCCCTGGCCGCTGGCGCTGATCGCCATGTGCCCGCCGATGAGGAAGGCCAGCCCGCCGAACATCTTCTTCTCGGTCAGCTCAGGGTCAGGGCCAATCAGGTCCCTGATACGAGCGGCGAGATCCTCGTCATAGGCCATGCGGCGATCGTACCGAGCCGGGCATGCCGGACGATCCGGCGAACGCCGCTTCCCGTAACCGCAGGCGCCGCGTCCCAGGGAACCTGCCACGGGCTGCGGCGCAGAGGCAACCGGGGCACACGGGCCGGTGAACGCCCAGCCGACCCAGCCCTCGCCGAGCCGGTGAACTCCCGGCACCACGCCCTGCCTATCTGCAGCCAGTTGCAGATCACCCCGTTACGGCACGCCATTCACTAGTGCCCGGCAGATCGCGATCACGGTGCATAACGGCGGGTACGCGCGCGCCCTTAAGTCACGTCGGCAGTTACGCTATGTGATCAGGTTGTCTGCGCTCCTCGCTGAGCTGCGCCGAATCGCCCACAGATAATTCAGCCGCTGGATGTTCAAATATCGAGGGCGGTAACAACCGGCCTCCGCCATGACCTAGACATCTAACAGGCGGGTCACGAGTGGGCTTGGGCGTCCTGCTTCTCGATCGCTGTCTCCAGCCGCTCAAGCTTCGAGTCGATCTGGCCCTCGTAGCCTGGCCGGATGTCCGCCTTCAGCACCAGCGAGACCCGCGACCCGAACGGGAGCACGGCCTCGGTGGCGCGCTTCACCACGTCGAAGCACTCGTCCCAGGTGGTGCCTTCGAGTTCAGTGAACATCGCCGACGTCCGGTGCGGCAGGCCTGAGTCTCGTACGATCTTCACCGCTGCGGCAACCGCATCGGCGACGGAACCGTCGGCGCGTCCCGTACCGGACGGAGCGACCGAGAACGCGACGATCATGACAGAAGGACCTCCTGTAGATATCCTGAGCTGCGGCGATGCCGTTCAGTGCTAACAGTGCGCTAAACACACGATGTTCGTGAACATGGCGTTGGTCCGGTTGGGCAGCCCGCTCTCGCGGACGACCCGGACCGTCGCGGCGACGATCTCGCCGACGCCCTCACCCGTGCCGAGCGGCGCAGCGTAATTGAGAAAGCGACAAGCATGCTGCCAGCGTAGCCCCGGGATGCCACAGCTTCACTGGTGACCTCGACGTCGTCCTGGAACGCGGGCTGGCAGGATGCTCGCCCCGCTTAACCTTGACCAACGCTGACGCGGCCTACGACATCGTCCAGGTCGGCGCTGCCCCTGCCCCGTTGGGCTGGCTGTATCACCAGGTGCTTGCCCCGCAGCGCCATCTTGAGCAGGTCTCGCTTTCCCTTGTAGTCGGCGGTGTCCCACCGCTGCCGCCATTGGGCACGGCTTGTTCCCAGTGACTGCTGTGTTCCGGGGACGGGGCCGGGATCGGGGAGTGCGGCGCGTTCGGCCCGGAGGCTAGCGATGCGTTCATCGACTGGCTTGATGACCAGGTCGTAGTGGGCGAGGGTGATCTCGCCTCGTCCTAGGCGATCGGTGAGAGCTTCCGCCACCGCCTCAGCTTCAGCGATCTTGATGTCGAGTTGGACGGCTTCGCTGGCTGCCTCGTAGGCGGCGTGCTCGATCTCGTCGGTGTTGCGCACATCCGACAAGATCTCAATCACGAGCGCGCGTGCCGCTGAATCCAGTGCCCGCTGGTCCACTTCGGTCTTTCCGCACCCTCCGGCAGTGGGGTTGCACCAGTACGAACGGCTCACCGATCCATCCGGGTAGGGCTTGAGGCCGTTGCGGGTCCGGCCGTGGAGGATGTGGCCGCAGCCGGGCTGCCCGCAGACGGCGAAGGACGAGCTTAGGTAGTGCGGTGAACTCGGGCGTCCTCGCCGGCGTGCGGCGTAGATCGCGGTTACCCGGTCGAAGTCCTCCTCGGAAACGATCGGATCACCTGGCAGGCGGCCAACGACAGACGCCAGGCCCGACGCGGGGTCGGTGTAGATGATCCTGCCGCAGTTCCGCTGGCGGGTGAGCAGAGTCTTCAGCGCAGGGCGCGTCCACGGCCTGCCCTGAGTCGTGGGAATCCCCCGCGCGTTCAGGTCCGCGATCAGCGCGTCTTGCAGTTCGCCCGCCAGGAACCGGGCGGTCAGTTCCCGCAGGACGGCAGCCTCGTCCTCCCGCTGGGTGACGCGGTCGTCGTCGAAGCCGAAGGGCCGCGCTGAGCCGTTCGGCTCGCCGGCCATCGCCTTGAGCTTCTTGCCGCGGGCGCTCCTGGTGGACAGGCGGTCGGAGTAGTAGGCGGCGGCGTTGATCGCGTCGCGGAACGCCTTCTTGCCGTTCGGGGTCCGCAGGTCGTACTCGCTCTCGCTGTCCAGCACCAGGAGCCCGGCGGCGGCCACCGCGATCATCCGCTCGCCGTCCTTCGGCTGGCGGGTGAACCGCTCCAGGTCGAACACGATGAACCCGCCGGAAACGCCACGCTCTAGCCGTTCCATCAGTTCGTCCCACGCCGGACGCTGGATAGCAGGGTTCCACGCCGAGCGGCCAGGATCTACCAAGACCTTGCCTTCTGCAAGTCCGAGGTCGATGAGGCGGAACCGGCATACCGACACCTGGCCGTCGGTCGACGGTTCGCGCTTCTCGTTTCGCTTGAGCTGACTGACACGGGCGTAGATGTCAATCGGCAGGTCCGAGCTGACAAGTTCGGCAGCCACGGTTTACCCCATCCTCTTGCGGCGCCAGGAGGAGATATTCGTGTAGTGCAGGTTCTCCCTGCGCAGCAGGGCCTTGCGCTCTCCAGGTGCCGCGTTCTCGTACTCGTCAAGAATGCGGCTCTTGTACTTTTCGGTGAAAAACCGTCGGTTCGACCATCTGGTGTCCGGCGCGCTAGGGGTAGACACGAGCCCGCCGTGCTCGGCCCTTGCTGCGACCACGTCGGCGATGCTGATCGTCGTGTCGGGCGGGTCTTCGCCTTCTGCTGAGACGATCCTGATCCGCCGGGTGACGTCGGACCGCTCGGCGCGCTTAAGGCTGGCCGGGTCGACGACGAGGCGCCGGCCGCGCAAGGCCATTTTCAGTAGCTCGCGTTTTTCCGCTGTGTCGGCTTCGTCCCACCGCCGCTGCCAGTGCTCCCAGCTCGGCTGCCCCGAAGCGCCTGGAGCCGTGTTGCCCAGCGCTTCGCGTTCGGCCTTGAGCTTGGCGATGCGCTCATCCAGTGGCCGATTGGCGATGTCATAGCGCGAGAGAGTCAGTTCCCCGCGCCCAAGGCGCTCGGCTAGCGCTTCTGCGACACGTTCAGCCTCAGCGATGGCCAGGTCCAGCCGCGCGGCTTCGCTCTCAAGTTCCCGGGTAGCGGATTCGATCGCCTCGGCATGGCGAGAGTCAGAAAGAATCGCCACAGCGATGGCTCCGGCCGCCTCATCCAAGCCACGCTGATCAACGCTGATCTTGCCACAGCCTCTGCCGTTAGCAGACGGGCCGCACCGGTAGTCACGGCGCACCGAACCGTCCTCGTAAGGCTTCAGAGCCGGCGCTGGGTGACCGGTGAGCGGTTTGCCGCAGCCCGGACGGCCGCAGAAGGCTATCCCCGTGCACAGGTAGGTATCCGAGCGCGGCTCGCTGCGCCGACGCGCGGCGTACATTGCGCATACCCGGTCGAAATCGTCCTCGGAAACGATCGGCTCTCCAGGCAGACGGCCAGCAACTGACTTGACGTTTTTTTCCGTGTCGGTGTAGAGGATTCTCCCGCAGTTGCGCTCTCTGAGCAGAAGACGCTGCAATGATGTCTCAGCCCAAGGGTTGCCGTAGCTGGTGAGGATGCCGCGTGCGTTGAGGTCACGTACCAGAGCGTTCTGCGATTCTCCCGCCAAGATCCGTCTGGTCAGCTCCCGGATGATCTCGGCTTCGGCTTCGCGCACGGTCACGAAGTCGTCCTCGAAGCCGAATGGACGGGTTGTGGTGTTCGGCTCCCCTGACATTGCCTTGAGCCGCTTGCCGCGCCGGGCTCTGGTGGACAGGCGGTCGGAGTAGTAGGCGGCGGCGTTGATCGCGTCGCGGAACGCCTTCTTGCCGTTCGGCGTGGTCAGGTCGTACTCGCTCTCGCTGTCCAGCACCACCAGGCCGCGAACGGCCAGCTCGATGATCCGCTCGGCGTCCGGGGGCTGGCGGGTGAACCGCTCCAGGTCGAACACGATGAACCCGCCGGAAACGCCACGCTCAAGCCGGTCCATCAGTTCATCCCACGCCGGACGCTTGATAGCCGGATTCCACGCCGAAAGCCCCGGATCAACCAGAACCTTCCCCTCCGGCAGGTCAAGATCGGCGAGCCTCAGGCGGCAGATCGCGACCTGCCCGCCCGTGGACGGCTCGTTCTTCTTCTTGCTCTTGACTCGGCTGACTCTGGCGTAGATGTCGTAGGGCTTGGCTGTCTGATCTGTGCCGTTCAGCATGGCTAAATGGTAGCAAATTATATATCAACCTGGGACGAGGTCATGGACGTCGTCCGACGGGCGGTGGATGCGGTAGCGGCGAAGGCCCCCCGGGTGAGCCTGTCGCTGAAGGCAGATGTGCGCCCCGGCGTGACCGGAGCGCTTGATGCCAAGGTCGAGGCGCTGGAGCGCTACCTCGACGGCTGAGACATCGCCCGGGTGCGCGCACCGGTACCCGTCAGATGGGGCTCTCCGGGTGGTGGAAGTCCCATTCCTCCAGCGCCGCGACCGACAGCCAGTCAAGCCCGCGCCCGGCCTCGGCCTCGATCCCGTGAGCCAGGGCCGCGATCGCGGCCGAGGCGGCGTAGCCGTCCACCTCATCGGCAGCGTCGGAGGCACCCTCCAGCGCGTGGACCAGCAACTCCTTCGCGGCCGTGGCCCGCGAAGGCGCCGAGCCGTAGGAGTTGGCCAGGGCGGCGATGGCCCGGCGCACCACGCGCTCGGCCAGCCCGTCACTCATCGATACTCGTCGCTCCGGCACGGTACCTCCTGTCGATCGACGCTCGGCATCTTACCTAGCGCCCGGCGCCAGGCCCGGCGATCACGCGATCGCCGCACCGAGACGCTCCTCGACTGCCCGAACTTCGTACGTGTCGATCTAGGCGACCGGAATGGTCTCGATCAGCGCCGCGAGGCCTGCCTCGTCGAGCAGGTCCGCCGGACGCACGGTGGCGTCCTCGCGCACGTAGTAGAACGCGGCCCGCACCTCATTGACCGGCACGTCCGCCAGGGCGGCCCAGGCCAGCCGGTAGGCAGCCAGCTGCACGGCGACCGCTCGTTCCTCGCCCGGGGAGGCAGGCGGGCGGCCGGTCTTCCAGTCCACGACGTCGAACCCGCCGCCGGGAGCGTCAGCGAACACCGCATCGATCCGGCCCCGGACCAGCCGGTCCCCGATCAGCGTCTCGAACGGCACCTCTACCTCGCACGGCCAGCGGCCCGACCACTCGCCAGCCTCGAAACGCTCCCTGAGACCGGCCATGTCCTGATCTTCGTCCCGCTCGGCGTCAGAGTCGGCCGCGCCGAGCAGGTCGCCGGGGTCGATCAGCCGCTGCGGCCCGAATCGCTGCTCCAGCCAGCGTGTGGAACTCCGTGCCGCGGCGCGCGAGCGGCGCGGGCGGCCGCGGCATCGGCCGCCGCACCTGCTGCGCCAGCTCGGCGGGGTCTCTGGCCACGGTCACCAGCGAGGACACCGGCAGCCGCCGGGGCAGCCCCACAGTGACGGCGTCGTCGCCGCGGCGCTGGGCCCGCTCGGCCAGCAGCAGGCCGGCGTCCCGTTCCCAGGCCGCAACCAGCGCCAGGTCAGCCGGGCTCATCCCGGTCGGCTGGTCGGCGGGGGACGTCTCGGCTTCCCGGCCGCCGCGGCCCGAACCCGCCGCCGGGCCGCCCCGGTCCGCCCCGGCGGCCCGGCCAGCCATGGCCTCGGCCACCAAGGCGCCGGCCTCGCGTACCGCCTCGTACCGCGAGCCCGACGCGGCGGCCGGCCAGGTCGCCGTGGCGGGCTCGGCGAGAGCCGGGTTCTCGGCATCCTCGGCGGGCTCCTCGGCCCAGACCGCGACCGTCCCCGCGCCCGCCTCGCACGCGGCTCGCACCTCTTCGAGGAAGACCGAGGGGCCGAGCCGGGATACGCCGCTCCCCCACCAGTAGCCGGTACAGCCCAGCCAGAACGCCGCCCGCGTCGCGGCCACGTACGCCAGGCGCCGCTCCTCGGCCAGTTCCCGGTCCGCGCACGCGTCGGTGAACGAGGCCAGCGACTCGCGCGTCCAGGCCGGCGAGAACCGGCAGGTCGGCGGCGTCACCGCGGAGCCCGAACGGCAGCAGCCGCGGGTTCTCCGTCCACCGCGTGGTCAGCTTCGGCCGGGCCGGGAAGACATGCCCCTGCGCCCCTTCGGAAAGGCCGGGCACGAACACGGCCGTCCACTGCAGGCCCTTGGCCGCGTGCACGGTCGCCAGCTTCACCGAGTCGGTGTCGCCGACCCGGCCCGCCTCCAGGCCGAACTCCTCCGCCTCGGCGGCGGTGAGGTAGGCGAGGAACGCGCCGAGCGTCGGTTCCTCCTGATCGCCCGCGAACGCCGCCGCCGCGTCGGCGAACGCGTCCAGGTCGGCATGGGAGCTCGCCGGGTCGGCGCCCGGCCGCGCCGCCACCTCGATGTCCAGGCCGAGTGCGCGCTCCACCTCGCCGACCAGCTCGGGCAGCGGCCGGCCCGCGTGCCCGCGAAGCGTCCGCAACTCGGCGGCCAGCGCCGCGAGCCGCGCGTGGCCGGCCGCCGAGTAGGCGGCCGGGTCGCCGAGGTCATCCAGGGCCTCGACCAGGCTGCCCGGATCCGCGGTCAGGTCGGTGACCGCCTGCTGCATCACGTCAGGCTCCGGCACGCCCCGGCTCGCCCCCTCCGGGCCCGCGGCCCGGCCGGCGGCGCGGGCCAGCCAGCGGGCCCGCCGGCCGAGCGCGACCAGGTCGCGCGGGCCGATCCGCCACCGGGGCGAGGTCAGCAGCCGGGCCAGCGCGTCGGACGCGGTCGGGTCGTGCATCACCCGCAGCGTGGCCACGACGTCCTGCACCTCGGGCACGGTCAGCAGGCCGCCGAGGCCGACCACCTCGACCGGGATGCCCCGGGCCTCGAGCGCCGCGCGCAGCGCGGGGAACTGGGCGCGCTTGCGGCAGAGCACCGCGATGTCGGACGGGCGGACCGCGATCCGGGCCGGCCGTCCGGCCAGGCGGCCCCGTCCGGCGCGAGGCCGGGCGGGAGCGCGAGCAGCTCGGCGATCTGGTCGGCGACCCAGGCGGCCTCCTCGCGCGGCGGTCTGCAGCAGCGCGCAGATCACCGTGCCCCGCCCGGCCCTCGGCGGCGGGGCGACCAGCCGCGGCACCTCGGGCGCCGCGGCGCGCAGGTCCTGCTGGAGCGCGGCGGCCGCGTCCAGGACCCGCCCGGTGTTGCGGAAGCTGGTGGACAGCGCCGCGATCGCGGCCGGCGCCCCGCCGCGGGCCGGGAAGTCGGCGGCGAACCGGCGCAGGTTGCCCGCGCTCGCGCCGCGCCAGCCGTAGATCGACTGGCACGGGTCGCCGACCGCGGTCACCGGGTGCCCGCCGCCGAACAGCGCGCGCAGCAGCACCAGCTGGGCGTGGCTGGTGTCCTGGTACTCGTCCAGCAGCACCACCTGGTACCGGGCCCGCTCGGCCGTGCCGACCTCGGGATGCCGGTCGGCGATACGGGCGGCCAGCGCCATCTGGTCGCCGTAGTCCATGACCTCCCGCGCCGCCTTGGCCGCCGCGTAGGCGGCCACCATGGGCAGCAGCTGCTCGCGGACCCGCTGGCACTGCAGGATCTTGCCGACCAGCGCCGGGAGCCGCGCGGGCGGCTGGCCCGGGGGGACGGCGCCGCGGACCCCGTTGGCCAGCCACTCCCCCACGCCGATCACGTCGGCCGGGCCGCGCAGGTGCTCGGCCAGCTCGGCGGACAGGTCGAGGACCGCCGCGGTGACCGTGGACGGCGTCCAGGTGATGGCGTCCATCGGGCCGTCGTGCGCCGCCACCACCCGGACCGCGAGCTGCCAGGCGACCGCGGGCGTGATCAGCCGCAGCGACGGCTCCACCGCCTCGCGCAGCGCGTGGTCGGCGACCAGCCGCCCGGCGTAGGCGTGATAGGTCGAGATCACCGGGTCTCCCAGCAGCCGGTCGTCGGCCGAGCCGTTGCCCGGCCGGCCGAGCCCGGCCCGCCGCAGTCCGTCCAGCCGGCCCCGCACCCGGTCGGCGAGCTCGGCCGCCGCCTTCCTGGTGAAGGTGAGCCCGAGCACCCGCTCCGGCCGGACCATCCCGCCCGCGACCAGCCAGACCAGCCGGGCCGCCATCGTCTCGCTCTTGCCCGAGCCCGCGCCGGCGATCACGGCCATCGGGGCGAGCGGCGCGCCGATCACCGCGGCCTGCTCCGCGGTCGGCTCGGCCACGCCGAGCAGCCGGGCCAGCTGGGCTGGGCTGTACCGGGTCCGGGCCGGGCGTGCGGTCACGGGGCCACCTGCCCGCCCCGCTCGTGCACCGGGCAGCAGGCGGCGACCGGGCAGACCCGGCAGCCCGGGTTCACCCGGGCCGCGAACACCGAGCCGGACATGCCGTCGGCCACCGTCTCGACCAGTTCGGCCGCCCAGCCGGGTTCGGGGTCGTCGGACAGCGGGCGCTGCCGCTGCACCCGGGCCCGCGCGGTCAGGCCCGCGCGGCCGACCTGCACCAGCTCGGCGCCGCCGGGCTGGGTCAGTCCCAGCTCCTCGAACGCGCCCAGCAGCACGGCCAGCTGGTAGACGCCGAGCTGCGGGTGGCGGTCCAGCTCGTCGTCGGCCGGCCGGCTCGACCCGGTCTTCAGGTCCACCACGATCGCGCTGCCGTCGGCGTCCCGCTCCAGCCGGTCCACCCGGCCGGTGATCTCGACGCGGCCGACCCGCACCCGCAGCTCCTGCTCGACCGCCACCAGCTCCCGCGGGTCGGCCCGGTGCCAATCGAGGAACTTGCGGACCATCAGCTCCGCCTGGTCCCGCTGCTTGGCGCTGTACCAGGCGCTGCCGAAGTCGAGGTGGCGCCAGGCCTCGTCGATGCGCTTGGTGATGTCGGCGTCGTCGGCGCCGTCGGCGGCCAGCGCGGCGGCGGCGTGGATCACGATCCCGAAATGGCGCAGCACGCTGGGACTGCTGACCCCCGCCGCGGACTCGAGCAGCCAGCGCAGCCCGCACCTGGTGAAGCTCTCCACCTGTGACGGCGACAGCCGGACGTCGCCGTCGGTCACCGGGCCCGGGCCGGACAGCTCGGTGAGCGCGTACCACTGCCGCGGGCTGGCCCCGCGCACGCCCGCGGCGGCGAGCCGGGCCAGCTGGGCCGCGGCGGCGCGCCGCACCGGCATGGCCAGGCCGCGGTCGGCGGCCGCCCGGCGCAGCTCGGCGGTGAGCGCGGGCAGCGACAGCCAGCGCCGCCCGGGCCCCGTCACCTGCTCGGGCTCGATGTCGTCGCCGGCCAGCTCGGCCAGGAACCGGGACGGCCGTTCCTCGGCGTCCGCCCCGCCCACCGCGGTGACGACCAGGGCCCGGCGCGCCCGGGTCACCGCGACGTAGAACAGCCTGCGCTCCTCGTCGAGCAGCTTGGAGGCGAGCGCGGCGGCCGCGGCCTCGTCGGGCAGGTTCGCCGGCCCGGCGGGCCCGGGACCCGCGGCCGCCTCCACCAGCTCGTCCATGGACAGCAGGGATCCCCGGGTCCTGACGTCCGGCCAGGTGCCCTCCTGCACCCCGGCCACCACGACCAGGTCCCACTCGAGGCCCTTGGCCCGGTGCGCGGTGAGGACGGCGACCCCGTCGCCGCGCGCGGCCCGGTCGGCCAGCGTGTCGCCCACGATCTCCTGCCCGGCCAGGCTGTCCAGGAACAGCCGCGGCGAGCCCTGCGGGAGCCGGGCGGTGAACCGGGCGGCCGCGTCGAACAAGGCGACCACAGCGTCCAGGTCGGCGTCGGCGGCCGCGCCCCGGCTGCCGCCCGCCGCGCTGGCCTGCTGCCAGGCCCCGGCCAGGCCGGAGGCGTGCCACACCGCCCAGAGCACATCGTGCGCGCTTCCCCCCTCCCGCGCGGTCCGCGCCGCCAGCGCCAGCAGCGCCGCCACCCGGCGGGCCGCGGCCACGGCCGCCGAGGCCGCGAGCCCGCTCCCCGCGGCCGGCCCGCCGAGCAGGGCCAGTTCGCGCGGATCGCGCAGCGCCGCGGCCAGCGGCGCCTCGGCGGCCGGATCGCCGCCGGCCTGGGCCGCCGCGCGCAGCGCGCGGCGCAGCCGCCGCAGCCCCAGCGCGTCGGTGCCGCCGAGCGGCCCGGTGAGCAGGTCGGCCGCGGCCTCCTCGTCCAGCGCACCCGGGCGCAGCGCGCAATCCAGCAGGGTGAGCAGTGGGCGGGTCCCCGGCTCGGCGCTCAGCGGCAGATCGTCGCCCACGACCCGGACCGGAACCCCGGCCGCGCCCAGGGCCCGCCGCAGCACCGGCACCTGGCGGGTGGCGGAGCGGACCAGGACCGCCATCGACGACCAGGCCAGCCCGTCCACCAGGTGCGCCCGGCGCAGCGTGTCGGTGATGACCGACGCCTCCTGGCTCGCGGTCCCCGCGACGATGATGCGGGCCGTGCCCGGCGCAGCGTCCGGTAGCGGCCGCAGCGCGCGGTGGGCGCGTTCAATAAACTGGTTGTCCTCGGCATGGACGGCCGGCAGCCGGGCCGCCACCCGGCGCGACGCGGCCAGCAGGAACGCACCGCTGCGCCGACACGTGCGCAGGGCGATCACTTGCGCCGGGCTGCCGTCCGGGGCGCGGAACCGGCCCGTGAACCGGCTGACGGCGCGGGTGTCGGCACCGCGGAAGCCGTAGATCGACTGGTCCGGGTCGCCGACCGCGATCAGCTCACGGCCGTCCCCGGCCAGCGCGTGCAGCAGGTTCTCCTGCGCCGGGTCGGTGTCCTGGTACTCGTCGACCAGCACGGCGTCGTACGCCTGGCGTTCCCGGTCCCTGGTCGCGGCCCGGCCGAGCAGCCCGGCGGCGATGCGGACGATCTCCGCGTAGTCGTAGGCGGGCACCGGGGCGAGGTCGAAACGGGCGGCGTACCGCTCGAGAAAGCCGCCGGCCGCGACCCAGTCGTCGCGCTGCCGCAGCCGGCCGAGCGCGGCCAGCCCGCGCCCGTCCAGGCCGCGCTCGGCCGCGCGGAGCAGGAAGTCGCGCAGTTCGGCGGCGAAGCCCCGGGTGCCGAGCGCCGGACGGAGCCGCTCCGGCCAGTTCCGGCCGCCGTCCTCCGCCTCGCCCCGCAGCAGCCGCCTGACCTCCAGGAGCTGCTCCGGGCCGGACAGCAGCACCGGCGGCTCGTCGCCGTCCAGGCCGAATTCCCGGCGCACCAGCGCGTAGGCGTAGCTGTGAAAGGTCAGCGCGAGCGGCTGGCGGGTGGTCTGGCCCAGGCGCAGCGTGATCCGGTCCCGCAGTTCCTCGGCCGCCTTGCGGCTGAAGGTGAGCACCAGCACCCGCGCCGGGTCGATGCCCCGGTGGCTGATCCGGTGCACCACGGCCTCGACGATGGCCGTGGTCTTGCCCGTGCCCGGCCCGGCCAGCACCAGCAGCGGCCCGACGGCATGGCTGACCACCCGCTGCTGGTCCTCGTCCAGGGCCGGCGGCGCCGTCGACCCGGGCACGGGCTGGCGGACGAGGCGATAGGCGAGCGCGCTGGAATCCATGTCGCTGCCGCGAGGACGGGCCGTCTCGTGCGGTCCAGGGAATCCAAGCGGTCCGCCTCTACAGGTAGCACCCGGCTACGACAGTTCGCGCGCATCCGCGCCGATCCGCGGGAATGGCGCGGCCAATTATGGGCGAATGGCTCCCGGCCGGAATCGTCCCGTCTGTCCCTGCCTGCCCCCAACAGGTAGGCTTGGGGCAGCTCGTGGTTGCGCCTAGGGTTCCGCGCCCTTCCCGCCTGGCAGCACGACAACCAGGGATGCGGCGGGCTGGACCGAGCGGCGCCAGGGGCGGCGGCCCGCCTGGCGTGCCGCCTAACCCCCACACCTGACGGGATAGAAGCCCTGAGGGCTCTAACTGGCGTGCCCGGAAACGGGACTGGCCGAAGGAGCCATCAGTGCAGGCGCATACCCAGATCACCGTATCGATCGTGCTGATCGTGATTGGCGCGGGAGCGCTGCACGCGGCCTGGAACGCCATCGCCAAGTACCTCGACGACCGGCTGGCCGTGTTCGCCCTGATCGGAGTGGCCTCGACGGTGGTCGGGGGCGCCGTTCTGGCGGTGACCGGCCTGCCGTACCGGGCCGCCATCTGGTTCGCCGTCCTGTCCGCGGCCATTCACATCGGCTACGACCTGGGGCTGATGAACTCCTACCGGCTCGGCGCGTTCAACCAGGTCTACCCGATCGCCCGGGGAACGTCGCCGCTGGTGGTGGCGATCGGCGCCTACTTCCTGGCCGGAGAGCGCCTCGGCGTCGTCCCGCTGGCCGGGATCGCGATCCTCGCCGGGGGCCTGGCCAGCCTGGCGCTGTCCTCGGGCCGCGTGACCAGGTCCGAGATGCCCGCGGTCGGCGCCGCGCTGCTGACCGGGCTCACGATCGCCGGCTACACCATCGTGGACGGCCTGGGCGTCCGGCGGGCGCACGACCCCTTTGCCTATGCCGCGCTGCTGTTCCTGCTGATGGGGCCGGTCTTCCCGGTGGTCGCGGCGTTCCGGCGGCCGGTCTCGTGGCTGACCGGGCCCGCGGCCGCCAAGGGCCTGCTGGCCGGGGGCCTGTCGCTGGTGGCCTACGGGACCGTGCTCTGGGCCCAGACCCGGGCGCCGCTGGCCGAAGTGGCCGCGATCCGGGAGACCGGCGTCGTCTTCGCGGCGCTGATCGGGATGAAGCTGTTCGCCGAGCGCTTCGGGATCCGGCGGCTGGCGGCCGCCCTGCTCGTGGCGGCGGGCATCGTGCTGATCAGCGCCTGAGGCGCCAGCCCGCCCGGAGTGCGGTCAGCCGGTGCCGAGCCAGCGCGCGCGGCGCATGTCCACCCGGCCGGGCCCGCCGTCGGCGGCGGAGCGCATGGGCGTGCCCTCCTCCCGGTACCGGGCCAGCGCCGCCTGCTCGTGACCGGCGAGCAGCGAGCCGTCGGCGTGGATGACCCGCCACCACGCCACGCCGCCGCCCCACAACGCCATCACCCGGCCGACCTGGCGCGGGCCTCCCGCGCCGAGGTACTCGGCGATGTCGCCGTAGGACATCACCCGGCCCGGCGGTATCGCCTCGGCCACGTCGAGGACCCGGCCGGCGTACTCACTGAGCGCCGGCCTGGCCGGCCCGAGCCCGGCAGGCCGCCACCAGCCGGCCGGGCCGGGCTCATCCGGGGGGCTCCGGCGGGTTCTGGTGATCGTGGGACACCGCGTGGCGGCCCGGCGGCGCGGACGGCCAGCCGAATCGCTGCGCGGTCGGCAGGTGGCTCTCCTCGGCCGGCCCGCCACCCGGCGAGGGGCCCGGCGAGGGGCCGGGCGAGGGGCCGGGCGCCGCCCCGGCCGGGCGCCGCATCGTCCAGAGCCGGCTGCTGGCGATGACGATCATCGCCAGGCAGCACGCGGCCAGGAAGCAGAACACCACGAGCTGGCGCAGGCCGCGCGGCGGGACCGGCGCCGGCGGGACCGCCGCCGCGCCGCCGCCGAAGAAGCTGTCCGAGCTGAGCCCGGGGGCGACCAGGACCGACGTTCTCCGCAGCCCGGTCCGCGGCGATCCGGGCCCGGCCAGGCGCTGCCCGGCCAGCCGCGCTGCGGCGGCCAGCGCGGCCGCCGCGTCCACCGTGCCGAACCCGACCTCTTCGTTGTAGCCGCCGGGCGGGCGGTCGGTGGTCGTGGTCGTGATCGCGTCCCGGACCAAGACCGGCGGGAGGGCCGGGTAGGCGGACCTGATCAGCGCGGCCACGCCGGCGGCCAGCGCGCAGGCCGGGCTGGTGCCGCTGACCAGCCAGTACCCTCCGTCGTTGCCCTGGGCCGGAACATTGACCCCGGGCGCAGCGATCTGCACGGACCAGTTGTCGCTGGAGAAGTTGGCCGGGGCGCCATCGCGGTCGACGGCCGCCACGCTCAGCACGCCCGGGTAGTCGGCGGGGAACGAGTAGGGCGCGTGGCCCTGGGTGCGGGCTACGGACGTGCCCCCCGAATTGCCGGACGAAGCGAGGACCACGATGTCGTGGTTCAGCGCGTCCTGGAGCGCCGAGCGCACCGCCAGGCTCGGCCCGCCGGAGCCGAGCGACATGCTGATCACGCCGGCCCCGTGGGTCACCGCGTACATGATCGCGTCCGCGAGCTCGCGCTGGTGACGAGCCTGCGACTGGCGCTCGTAGCGCGCGTAGCCGGGATCGCCGGTGTTGGTGATCACCCGGATCGACAGCACGCGCGCCATCGGCGCGGCCCCGATGATCCCGCTGCCGCCGTCGTGGCCGTGACCGGCGATCAGCGATGCCATCCACGTCCCGTGCATCCCCCAGTTGATGTTGGATTCCGGCGTGCCCACGCCGGTGAAGTCGGGCCCGGTGATCACCGAGCCGGTCAGGTCGGACACGCCGGGATTGACACCGCTGTCGATCACCGCCACGGTCACGCCCTGCCCCTGGCTCACCCGCCACGCGGCGGGGGCGTTGATCGCGCTCAGCACCCACATCTGGGCGTCGCGCACCGAGTCGGCCCGGGCCGGGGCCGCGCCGGTGACCAGGCCCAGGGTGGCGACCGCGGTCAGCGCCAGCACGCTGGCGCGGCGCGTCACCCTGGACGCCGTGGCGATCAGCATCCGGGCGTTCCCGGGCACCGGGGCGGCGGCGGCGGCGTCCCGAGCGGCACGCCCACCGCTTCGGCCACCCCGTCGGCGAAGCTTGTCATCTCCTGGTCGGCATAGGGATCGGACGCTAGCGGGACCCTGGGCATGCCGTCCGCGTAGCCGGCCGAGGACATGATCACGTACGGGCCCGAGCTGACCGCCGAGGAGATCTGCCGCTGCCGGTCGCCGAATGCCCGGGCCACGGTGGACCGGAACGGCGCCGTGCGGATGCCGGGCTGCGGCGGCCGGCTGGCCGATAGCACGCTCGCGGCCGACCTGGCCGCGCTGGCGCCGGGCATCACCGCGACGCCGACGGTGACGAGCATGCTGTCGGTCCCGTCGGCGTAGGTCGCGCGGAGCATGGCCGCGCACCGGTCGGCGGACAGCACCCGGGCCGCGGCCGGATCGCTTGCGGTCGCGCAGCTGGTCGGCCGGGCGATGCCCACGCGGTACGCCTCCAGCGGCAGCTGTGAGCTGGCTCCGAGTACCGTACCGGGCAACTGGTAGGTGATCGTCGGCGGAAAGATCTGGCCCGCGGGCATCGTGCGCCAGCGCCGGGCCATCTCCCAGGCGGCTATCTGCTGTTGCTGCCCGGCGGTGAACTTGCGCGGCAGCAGCTGGGCCGAGACTCCGGCCGCCGAGGCGGCCAGGCCCGCGGTGCCGACGAACAGAACCGTCAGCGCGATGCCGAGGCGCCAGCCGCCGCGCCCGCGATCGGCTGGCGCCGCGCTGCCCTCGGGGCCGACCGGTTCTGGCTGCATCGCCACACCAGAAATGCTACGACCTGGCTGAGCCGCGGTGCGCCGTCGAGGAGAGGTTTGATCGTCTGCGGCTACTGACCGTTACGCCATACAAGCGCCCCGGGCGTCCGGCTTAGTACGTCGGCAGTGAGGGGTCCACCTGGCTGACCCAGGCCAGGACCCCGCCGCCGACGTGCACCGCGTCCGAGAAGCCCGCGTTCTTGACGACGGCCAGGCACTCGGCGCTGCGGGCGCCGCTCTTGCAGTGCAGCACGATCCGGCGGTCCTGCGGAAGCCGCTCCAGGGCCGATCCGTTCAGGAACTGGTCCTTCGGGATGAGCACCGCCCCCGGGATGGACACGATCTCGTACTCGTTGGGCTCCCTGACGTCGATCAGGAAGATCTTCTCGTCGCCGTCCAGCATCGCCTTGAGCTCGGTCGCGGTGATCGTGGATCCCGACGCCGCGCGCTGCGCGTCCTCGGACACCGTGCCGCAGAACGCCTCATAGTCGATGAGCTCGGTGATCGTCGGGTTCTTGCCGCACACCGGGCACTCCGGGTCCTTCCTGACCCGGACCGTCCGGTAGCTCATCTCCAGCGCGTCGTAGATCATCAGCCGCCCGGCCAGCGGCTCGCCGATGCCGGTGATGATCTTGATGGCCTCGTTGACCTGAATAGACCCGATCGAGGCGCATAGCACCCCGAGGACGCCCCCCTCGGCGCACGACGGAACCATGCCGGGCGGCGGCGGCTCGGGGTAGAGGCAGCGGTAGCACGGGCCGTGCTCCGCCCAGAACACGCTGGCCTGCCCGTCGAAGCGGTAGATCGACCCCCAGACGTAAGGCTTGCCGAGCAGCACGCACGCGTCGTTGACCAGATATCTGGTGGCGAAGTTGTCGGTGCCGTCGACGATCAGGTCGTACTGGGCGAAGATTTCCATCGCGTTGTCGGAGTCGAGGCGCTCGGGGTGCAGCACCACGGTGACGTAGGGGTTGATCTCGCGGATGCTGTCGCGGGCAGACTCGGCCTTGGGGCGGCCAACGTCCGACTGGCCATGGATCACCTGGCGCTGCAGGTTGGACTCGTCGACCACGTCGAAGTCGACGATGCCGAGCGTGCCGACGCCGGCGGCGGCCAGGTACAGCAGCGCGGGCGACCCGAGCCCGCCGGCGCCCACGACGAGCACCTTGGCGTTCTTCAGGCGCTTCTGCCCCGTCATCCCGACCTCCGGGATGATCAAGTGGCGCGAGTAGCGCTTGACCTCGTCGACGGTCAGGTCTGCGGCCGGCGTAACCAGCGGTGGCAGCGACACGGTGCTCTCTCCTGGGAGTGCCTGCCCGGGGCAGGCGTCTCGGTCTGGGTCTATATCTGGGTCTGGAGTCTGCGATCTGGCGCGCGGCGCGCGCTTACAGAGGTGAAACCAGCCCGGGCCCGGGGGCATTCCGCGCCGGGCCGGCCCGGAATGTCACTGGCGCCAGGTACAACACTCGCAGGATCCGGGCCGCCCGCGCGGTCCGGGTCCGATCTGGCGGCGCCCGCTCCTCCGGGAGGTCCAATGCCACCATCACGCCCGCACACACCAGGGCAACGCCCGAGCACACCAGGGGAACGCCCGAGCACACCACGGCAACGCCCGAGCACACCACGGCAACGGCCGAGCGCAACACAGCAACGCCCGAGCACACCAGGGCTACGCCCGAGCACAACACAGCAACGCCCGAGCGCACCAGGGCAACGCCCGGCGGCGGCCTTGACGTCCGCGGGCGGGTCGGTGCTGCCGCTCGTGCCCGGCTTCCAGCGGCCGGCGCGGCGGCGCCCGCTCCCGGACGCCGCCGCGGTCCGGCTGCTCAGGGTGCCGGACTCCGCGCCGCCGTTCGACGATGACCCGGCCGAGCCGGGCGAGCTGCCCGGGCCCGCTGGCCGGGCCGCGCCCGCGGGTCCCGGCCGGATGGCCCGGCCAGCGGTCCGGCCGAACGTGCCCGGGACGCCGGAGCCTGCGGGACCGCCGGAGCCTGCGGGACCGCCGGAGCCTGCGGGACCGCCGGAGCCTGCGGGACCACCCCGGTGGCCGAGCCAGTTCGCGCAGGTCCTGGCGGAGACGCTGGCCGGGTCGCGCCCGCAGGGCCAGATCCGGCCGTGGGCCACCGATCAGACGCTCCGGCGCATCCAGCGGCTCGGGCCGCAGCTCGCGGCCGGGGTCCAGCCCCGGGTGCGGCGGATCGTGACGTCCCGCCCGGCCGCGGGCGTGGTCGAGATGACCGTGGTCGTGGGGTTCGGGCCGAGGATCCGCGCGCTCGCGGTTCGCCTGGAGCGCTCAGGCCCGGGCCCCGCCCGCGGCGGTGAAGCGGCCGCGCGATGGGTGTGCACGGCGATCGAGGCCGCCTGACGCCCGGGCTACCGGTTACGCGGGTCCCCGTGGCACAGCTTGTACTTGCGGCCGGAACCGCACGGGCACGGGGCGTTGCGTCCGACCTTGGCGTAGTCGCCGCGGCCGGCCGGGGCATTGCTTTGCTCCGCCTGGCCGCTCGCGTCGTCGCTCGGCGCGCTGTACTGCAGGCCCCCCCGGCGCTGCGGCCGGTCCAGGCCGCGGGCCGTCAGGCCGGCCGGAACCGCCTGGCCGCCGTTCGGCGAGGCGGGCGCGGGCGGGCTCGCCTGGCCCGCGGACCGGGCCTGCGCGCCGGACCGGGCCTGCGTGCCGGACCGGGCCGGCGCGGCGGACTTGGCCCCCGGCCCGGTCCGGGAATGACGCCCGGGCCGGGCCGGCGCGGCGGGCTGGGCCGCGGCGGGACCGCCGAGCACCGCGCCGCCGGGAGCCGGGCCAGCCGCGGCACCACCCGCGATGCCGCCCGCGGCCGCTTCCTCCACGATCGGGCTGTCCTGGCGCTGCACCTGAAGGTTGAACAGGCTGCCGACCGACTCCTCCTTGATGCCCTCCATCATCGCGCTGAACATGTCAAAGCCCTCGCGCTGGTACTCGATCAGCGGGTCGCGCTGCCCGTATCCGCGCAGCGCGATGCCCTCGCGCAGATAGTCCATCTCGTAGAGGTGCTCGCGCCACTTGCGGTCCAGCACCGACAGGACGACCCGCCGCTCGAGCTCGCGCATGACCTCGGGGGTCAGCTCCTGCTCGCGGCGCTCGTAGGCGGCCATCGCGTCTTCCTGCACCAGCTCGGTGATCAGGCTGGCGGACAGGTGCGCCCGGTCGCCGCCGGCCTTGTCGATCATCTCCTCTTCCGACATCCCGCCGGGGTAGAGCTGACGGAAGGCCCGCCAGAGCTGGTCCAGGTCCCATTCCTCCGGGAAGCCCTCGGCGGTCGCGCCCGCGACGTAACCGGACACCACCTCGTCGAGCATGCCGCGGATCTGGTCCTTGAGGTCGGCGCCCTCGAGCACCTGGCGCCGCTCGTCGTAGATGACGTGCCGCTGGCGGTTCATCACGTCGTCGTACTTGAGCAGGTCCTTGCGGATCTCGAAGTTCTGCTGCTCCACCTGCGTCTGGGCGGACCGGATCGAGCGGCTGACGGTCTTGGACTCGATCGGGACGTCCGGCGGGGTCTTCAGCCACTCCATGATGTGGGCGACCTTGTCGGCGTTGAACATCCGCATCAGGTCGTCCTCGAGGGACAGGTAGAACCGCGACTCGCCCGGGTCGCCCTGCCGCCCGGACCGGCCGCGCAGCTGGTTGTCGATCCGCCGGGACTCGTGCCGTTCGGTGCCCAGGACGTACAGGCCGCCGACCCGGACGACCTCCTCGTGCTCCTCG
Source organism: uncultured Actinomycetota bacterium (assembly GCA_963749145.1). GTDB lineage: Bacteria > Actinomycetota > Actinomycetes > Streptosporangiales > Streptosporangiaceae > JASHPR01. Next base: position 994,725 of record CAVVLN010000004.1, read on the forward strand.
GCCACGGCCCGCTTGGCCTTGTCCACCGCCTCCGGCCAGGCCGCCTCGAAGTCCTCCGGCGTGTCCACCGGCGACAGCCCGCGCTGGTGCAGTTCCAGGTCGGCGATGAACTCGGGGTTGCCGCCGAGCATGATGTCGGTGCCTCGGCCGGCCATGTTCGTCGCCACGGTGACCGCGCCCTTGCGGCCGGCCTGGGCGATGATCGCGGCCTCCCGCTCGTGGTACTTGGCGTTCAGGACCTCGTGCGGGATGCCCTTGCGCTTGAGCATCTTGGACACGAGCTCGGACTTCTCGACGCTGGTCGTGCCGACGAGGACCGGCTGGCCCGCCTCGTGCCGCCCGGCGATGTCGTCGACCAGGGCCTCGAACTTCGCCTGGACCGTCTGGTATACCACGTCGGACTGGTCGACCCGGATCATCGGCATGTTGGTCGGGATCGGCACCACGCCGAGCTTGTAGGTCTGCTGGAACTCGTTCGCCTCGGTCATGGCGGTACCGGTCATCCCGGCGAGCTTCTCGTACAGCCGGAAATAGTTCTGCAGGGTGATCGTAGCCAGGGTCTGGTTCTCGTCCTTGATCTGCACGCCTTCCTTGGCCTCGATGGCCTGGTGCATGCCCTCGCTGTAACGCCGGCCGTGCAGCATGCGGCCGGTGAACTCGTCCACGATCAGGACCTCGCCGTTCATCACGACGTAGTCCTTGTCCTTCTTGTAAAGCTCCTTGGCCTTGATCGCGTTGTTCAGGAAGCTGACCAGCGGCGTGTTCACCGACTCGTAGAGGTTGTCGATGCCGAGCAAGTCCTCGACCTTCTCCACGCCCGATTCCAGGATGCCGATCGTCCGCTTCTTCTCGTCGACCTCGTAGTCGCCCTCGCCGTCCTCGCCGCGGCGCAGCCGCGGGGCGATCTTGGCGAACTCGAGGTACCAGCGGCTGTTCTGGTCGGCCGGGCCGCTGATGATCAGCGGGGTGCGCGCCTCGTCGATGAGGATCGAGTCCACCTCGTCCACGACCGCGTAATGGTGCCCCCGCTGGACGCACTCCTCCAGGCCCCAGGCCATGTTGTCCCGCAGGTAGTCGAACCCGAACTCGTTGTTGGTGCCGTAGGTGATGTCGGCGGCGTACTGCCGGCGCCGTTCGTCGGGCTCCATCTGGGCCAGGATCACGCCCACCTCGAGACCCAGGAACCGGTGGATGCGCCCCATCCACTCCGCGTCACGCTTGGCCAGGTAGTCGTTGACGGTGACGACGTGCACCCCCCGGCCCGTCAGCGCGTTCAGGTAGGCGGGCAGCACCGCGGTGAGCGTCTTGCCCTCACCGGTCCTCATCTCGGCGATATTGCCCATGTGCAGCGCCGCGCCGCCCATGAGCTGCACGTCGAAGTGCCGCTGGCCCAGCGTGCGCTTGGCTGCCTCGCGGACGGTCGCGAACGCCTCGGGCAGCAGGTCGTCGAGCGGCTCGCCGCCCGCGTAGCGCTGCCGGAACTCGTCGGTCATCGCGCGGAGCTCGGCGTCGCCGTGCGCGGCGAAATCTTCCTCGATCGAGTTGACCTGGTCAGCTATCCGCTTGAGCTTGCGCAGGATCTTGCCCTCGCCGGCGCGGAGGACATTATCGATGATGGCTGGCACTTACGTCGCGCTCCTTGCGGATCGTCTGGCTGTGTGGCGCGGTGTGCCCGCTCTGCCGCAGCCGCGCTGCGCCGGCCGGGCAGGCGTCGGGCATCGCGGCGGGCTCCTGGCACCGTGCCTACAGCCATGGTAGGCGAGACCCGGGGTGAAACCGAGTCCTCGCGGTCACCCCGGTACCCTAGGGGTCCTGGTGCTCCCGGCTGGGGCCCCGGGCGACAATCATAGGCACGCCGCGCGGGTGCGATGAACGGGTAGCCGCGAGGAGAGGAGCAGCGCGAATGTCGAATCAGGTGGAGCCTGGCACCATCGGCAGCGCTGCCGCCGGGCCCGGTCCTGCGGGCCTGGCCCAGCAGACCGCGTACGTGCCGCAGGCCCCGGGGACCCCGGTCTCCTATCCGCCGCCGTTCCACGGACGCAGGGTGTCCTGGGTCGCGGTCTCCACGGTGATGGCCGGCTTCCTGTGCGGCGGCTTCGGACTGGTCTTCGGCCCGACCTGGTGGGCGTTCTGGGTGGGCCTGGGCCTGTCGGTCCTGGGCGGCCTGATCGCGCTGGCCACCAACATCTTCGACGACTGGTATTAGAGCGCCGGGCCCGCCAGCGGCCCGATGCCAGGCAGGATTGTCGGACCCCCTGGCTACGCTGGTCGCTCGTGGCCGGCCTTTCCCACCCTGTACCGCAATTCACCCTGTCGCCGGATGACGCCCGGCTGATCACGCTCCAGGCCCAGGGGCTCGTCGGCACCCAGGCCCGGCGGGGCGGGGTGCCCGGCATGCTCCGCCGGGTCGGCGCGGTCCAGCTGGACACGATCAGCGTGCTGGCCCGCTCGCACGAACTCGTCGCGTACGCCCGGCTCGGGCCGGTCCCGCGCGAGCGGATCGAACGTGCCTACTGGCACCCGCGCCAGGCCACCGCGTTCGAGTACTGGTCGCACGCGGCCTGCATCCTGCCGATCGAGGAATGGCCCTACTACGGGTTCCGGCGGCGAGCGCTGCGGGCCAGGGGCCGCGTCTGGCACCAGAGTCACCCGGGCGTGACGGCCGAGGTGCTGGCCCGGATCCGCGCGGAGGGCCCGCTCACCAGCACCGAGCTCGGCGGGGCGCGGGTGCAGCGCGACGGGGAGGCGAGCGGGTGGTGGGACTGGTCTGACACGAAGGTCGCCGTCGAGTGGCTGCTCGGCACCGGAGAGGTCATCTGCGCCCGCCGGGCCGGGTGGCGGCGCGTCTACGACCTGCCGGAGCGGGTGCTGCCGCCGGACCTGCTGAATGCCGACCCCTCCGACGCGGAGTGCCTCATCCGGATGGCGGCGGTCGCCGGGCGCGCGCTCGGCGTGGTGACCCCCGCCGACCTGGCCGACTACCAGCGGCTCCGGTTCGGCGGCACGGGCCAGGGCCGGGACGGCCAGGCCGTGGCGCCGGGCGACGCGGCGGCGGCCGCCGGCCTGGTTCCGGTCGAGATCGCCGCGCCGCGCGGTGGCAAGGCCGTCCGGGCCTGGGCGGATCCGGTCGCGCTGGCCGGCGAGGACGGGGCCGGGCCGGGCGGCCGCGGACGGCACCGGGTTACGCTCCTGTCCCCGTTTGACTCGCTGGTCTGGGACCGGAAGCGGGTGCTGCGGATGTTCGGCTTTGACCACAGCCTGGAGGCCTATGTGCCCCAGCCGAAGCGGGTGCATGGCTACTACACGATGCCGCTGCTGGCCCGGGGGCGTCTGGCGGGCCGGGTCGACCCGGCCCGCAGCGGCCGGACCCTGGTCGCGCGCCAGCTCTCGCTCGAATCGGCGCCCGCCGCCGAGCCGATGGCCCGGGCCCTGGCCGAGGCGGCCACCTGGGTGGGGTGCGACAACGTCGAACTGGGGCGGGTAGAGCCGGCCAGCCTGGAGCCGAGGCTGCGCAAGGCGCTGGCGGACCTGACCTGAGACGGCAGGCCACAGCCGGCCGGGCCGGGCAGGCCGACCGGCCGGACCAGGCGGACCGGCGAGGGCAGGCCGACCGGCCGGACCAGGCGGAAGCGGCCCGGCGGTCAGCTGAACTCGATCAGCTTCTCCCGCACCGCGACCATGACCGCCTCCATCCTGGAGTGGATCTGCAACTTCTCCAGGATGTTGCGGACGTGGTTCTTCACGGTGTTCTCGGAGATGAACAACTCCTTGGCGATGTCGCGGTTGTTCATCCCGCGGGCGACGAGCTTGAGCACCTGCATCTCACGCTCGGTGAGCCGCGGGGCCGGCACTTCCTGGGCGCGTTCCTCGTCGTCGCGCCGGGCCAGCGCGGCGAACTCGGTGAGAAGCTTGCCGGCCATGGACGGGTTGATCAGGGACTGGCCGCCGTGCACGGCGCGGACGGTGTCGGCGACCTCGTCGAGCGGGATGTCCTTGAGCAGGTAGCCGCTCGCGCCCGCCCTGATCGCCTCGAAGAGGTCCTCCTCCTCGTCGCTGATCGTGAGTATCACGATCTTCGCGCTCGGGGCGGCCTCCTTCATCGCCCGGCACGCCTCGATCCCGCTGCTGCGGGGCATGCGGATATCCATGAGGACGACATCGGGCAGCGACTCGGCCGCCTTCTCCACCGCCTCGGCCCCGTCGCTGGCCTGGCCGACAAGCTCGATGTCCGGCTCCTCCTCCAGCACCATCTCCAGGCCGCGGCGGAACAATGCGTGGTCGTCGACGATCATCGTGCGGATCGGCTCTGTACCCGGCTCTCTCGGCAGCGACGGATCCGGCTGTGCCGCGCTGGTGCCGGGACTGCCGCCCATGACGCCTCCTCCCCTCAAAGGTCCTGCGACTGGTGGCCGGGGCACCACCGCTGCGCAGGCACAGACGCTCAGATCCGCGGTGTGTGATCAAACTCTCGCCGACGGGCGCCCGCAACGCAAGCGACGCTACCGGGCCGCGAACTCCGCGGCCTTCTCGGCCCGCCCGTTGGTCCGGCTGAGCGCGGCGTCGCCCGGCGACGGGCCGACGGCCTCCTCCGCCACGTCCTCGACCAGTCGGATCACACCGTACTGGTAGCCGCGCCGCCGGTAGACCACGCTGGCCCGGCCGTCTTCGGTGTCGCGGAACAGGAAGAAGTCATGACCAACCAGTTCCATCTCGAACAGGGCCTGGTCGATCGCCATCGGCCTGGCCACGTGGAACTTCTCGCGCACCACGAGCGGCCCGTCCCCCTGCATCTCGATCGGCACGACATCGTCCGCGGGCTGGCCGTCGGCGTCAAGGGCGCCAGCCGGGGCGGATGACTCTGGTCCGCCGGCGTCGGGCAGGTCGGCGGCCAGCTCGCCGGCCGCGGGCAGGTCGATGACGCGGACCGCGGCATGTGCTCCGTGCCGGCACTTCCGCCGGTCGCCCGCCCGGCGCAGCCGCGACTCAATCTTGGTGATGGCCATGTCCAGGGCGGCGTAGCGGTCCTCGGCCGCCGCCTCGGCCCGGATGGCCGGCCCGCGCGAGGCGATGGTCAGCTCGACACGTTCTCGTCGGCCCGACTGGCGCGGGTTGCGCTCGGCAGAGACTTCCACGTCGATCCGGATGGCCCGTTGCTCCAGCTTCCCCAGTTTGGAGAGCTTCGCCGTCGCGTGCTTGCGGAACCGATCAAGCACCTCGGTGTGCCGACCCTTGAAGATGATGTTCACTTAGGAACCCCCTTCTGTCCGGACGTGAACGGCACCCGCCCGGCCGACCTGGTCTTCGACCCCACATCCGCCTGCTGAGGGGTTCGCAGCCACTTGTGCCACTACTGCCCTTCTCCCGGCCCAGGAGACGTCGGATCCCCTGGCGGGGCAGGACTTACTTCTAAGCCGCACCGTGATCAGTCGACGATAAGTCGCCTTACGTGGGCCGTTTCGCCTGCGGCTGGCATCGGCTTGCCGCGGCCGCCTTCCCGCGGGCGGGAAGGCCTGCGCGGTGCAACCACGGACCCGGGCGGGTGCCATGACACGACGCTAGTCCGACGCGAACCGAATGTCAGGAGGGGGGAGGCCCGCAGCCTTCACCGATGTCGGGCCGGGCGGGCGCGGCGTGGCCACATTTCGGGATATCGGCCCGGGCGGCTCGGTCGGGGGACGCCGGGCGCATCAGCCCGGGTAGACCGGAGCCCGGCCGAGGGCGCGCGTGGGCTCGAAGCCGTTCTGGTTCGCCGAGATCACGATCGTGCCGTTGGACAGGCCGACGGCGATGTCCGGGGTTCCGTCCTGCGGGCTGGTCGCGGTCACCGACACGGGGACGCCGCCGCTGACGGGGATCGGGGTGGGCTGGCCGCCGTTCAGCGGAACCTCGTCGAGCTGCGCGCTGGACGAACTGCCGGCCAGGACCATGAGGTCGTCGCTGCCATACCAGCTCAGCTCCTGAGGGTCGGCGAGGCTCGAGCCGATCGTCAGGGGCTTGCCGACCGAGACGGACTGACCGTCATAGGTGATCGCGGCGAACTCAACCTGGGGATCAGGATCTCGGCCGGTCCCGGCGACGATCATGGCGACCTGGACGCCGTCCGGTGCGACCCGGAAGTCGGTCACCTGATCTCCAGGAGGCAGGCTCGGCGTGACCGGGATCGGCGCGCCGCCGCCCGGCGGCAGCATCCAGACGATATCCCCGGCGGCGACCCAGAGATCGCCCTGCGCATCCCAGCTCAGCGAGGTGCAAGCGCCCTCCGGCGATCGCCACTGCCGCAGCGGGGCTCCGTGGCTGAGGCTGCCGATGTAGACCATGTCCCCGCCCGCGGCGATCCCCGCGACCCACCGGCGGTCCGGCGAGACGGCGATGGAGCTGAACGTCGGCGCGCTGGTCGTCCCGGCCGCGCCGGGAACGGGGAGGACTCGACCGGGCCCGTCCTGGCCGGCGCCGGTCAGCGCCTGGGCCGCGTCGTTGCCGCCGAGGAAGTACAGGCTGGAGCCCGGCTGGTTCGGCACCCAGCCGTGGTACATCGGCAGCAGCTGGTAGGGGCTCCCGCCGACCGGCACCGGGCGTCCGTTCAACTGCAGCTGGACCGACTGGATCGCGGTGGAACCGCCGCCGAGCGTCCAGACCAGCTGGGCCGCCATCTGCGCCAGTTGCTGCGGGCGGGCCGTGACCGCCTTTCCGCCCAGGTCGATCGTGGCGTTCTGGCCGTTGATGCGTACCTGGCCGATCGGCTTCGAGTGCGCGGGGAAGCCCGTCACCGCGGCGCCCGACAGCCAGCCGACCGGATCCTGCAGCAGCGCGTTGACCAGCCACGTGGCCAGCGCGGCGTTGGTGGCCTCCGCCGGCACGAACACCGGGTCGGGCACCAGTGCCCGGGCCGACCGGGTGGTGACGAAGTAGAGGTTGCGCGGTTGATAGACGCGCTGGAAGTCGGCCTGGGTCAGCAGCAGCTGCGAGTTGGACGGCAGCGTGTCGATCCGCCACTGACCGTTGGAGTCCTTGATGAGGTAGTAGTAGTAGGACTGGGGAGGCCCGGAAGAGACCAGGTACTGGCCGTTGCTGGTGAGCGTCGCGACGGGCAGCCCGGTGACCTTGATCTTGGCCCGGGCCTGCGGCTGGTCGGCTAGCTGCCGGAGATATCCCTCGGGGATGACGGTGGGGGGAGCGCTCACCACCGTGACCGCCCAGCCGGGCCGCCAGGCTTCCTGCGCCGTGCTGTCGAGATACTGGCGGGCGATCGCGTGGTTATCCGCGAAGCTCGCACTGGCGGCCAGGAACCCGGACACGATCTTCGTGGGCGACCAGCCCGGGCCCGGCCCGACCGGGATGGGCTGAGAATAGACCTGCTCCTGACTGGATCCGCCGCTGCCGACCTGCTGGACCGCTCCGCCGGTCGGCACCTGAGCGCAGCCCGCGGCGGCGGCCGCGGCCACGATCATGGCGGCCGCGGCGCAGCGCCCGGGCCGGCGGTTAGCCATGTGGGGCGGGCTCAGCACCCGCGGGCATCGTGACGGTCCCGACGTTCGCCCCGTTCGCCCCGTTCGCGTCGTGGACGCCGCCCGCGCCCGCCCCATTGAGGTCGGCCGTGGCCGACGTGCCGGCGCCGTTGTCCTCGGCCAGGCTTACCGGGACCGGCAGGTCGGCCGGATCCGCCTCGTCCAGGCCGAGCGGCAGCGGCGACCCGGCCAGATCGGCGCCGACCGCCCGGGGCAGCGTGAGCCGGAACACCGATCCCCGGCCGATCTCGCCCCGGGCCTCCAGCCAGCCGCCGTGGATCCTGGCGTCCTCGAGCGCGATGGCCAGGCCCAGGCCGGTGCCGCCGGTGGTCCGGGCCCGGGCCGGGTCGGCCCGCCAGAAGCGGTCGAACACCAGCCGTTCCTCGCCGGGCGCGAGGCCGATCCCGTAGTCGCGGACCGAGACCGCCACGGTGGCCGAGTCGCCGGCCACGGTCACGACCGCGTCCTTGCCCTCGCCATGCTCGACGGCGTTGACCAGCAGGTTACGCAGGATCCGTTCGACCCGCCGCCGGTCGACGTCGGCGACGCACGGCTCGGCCGGGAGCCTGAACTCAATCTTGGCGCCGCGGCGCTCGGCCAGTTGCTGGGCCACGTCGGCCGCGTGCCTGGCCAAGTCACACACGTCGACGGGTTCCGGGTCAAGGACCGCCACGTTCGCGTCGTACTTGCTGACCTCCAGCAGGTCGGTGAGCAGCGCCTCGAACCGCTCGAGCTGGCTCTGCAGCACCTCCGACGACCGCGCCGCCTGGCTGTCGAGCTGACCACGGCTCGCGAACAGGACCTCAGCCGCGAGCTTGATCGTGGTGAGCGGGGTCCGCAGCTCGTGCGAGACGTCGGATACGAACTGGCGCTGCACCCGGGAGAGATCTTGCAGCGCCTTCATCTTGTCCTGCAGGCTCTGCGCCATCTCGTTGAAGGACGTCGCCAGCGCGGCGAGCTCGTCTACGCCGCGCACGGGCATCCGCTGGTCGAGGTTTCCCGCCGACAGCCGCTGGGCGCCCCGGGCCGCGTGCCGGACCGGGGCCACCACCCACCGGGTGACGAGGGCGGCGATGGCCGCGAACAGGAACACCAGCGCGACGCCCGCCAGCAGGAGCGTGCGCTGGATCTGGGCCAGGCTCTGCTGCACTTGCGTCAGCGGGAAGAAGTAAAAGAGCTGGTAGTAGGGGCCGGCCGGCGCGCCGTAGACCAGCCCCGGCACCTGCTGGCTGCCCGGGAAGCTCATGCTGGCGAAGGTGAAGCTCTGCGTGCTCGCGCCCCTCTTCTGCAGCTCGCCGACCTTGGCCGTCAGGCGGGCCGGGATCTGGGTGGACACGATGCCCGCGGTCTCCCCGAGCCGGTACACCGGAGGGCCCGAATAGCCGCCCGCCAGCATGATCGCGACGCCGTAGGTGTTGTCCGAATTCGCCGGGGGCTGCAGCTTGGCCAGGAGCGCCCCCATGAAGTTCTGCGTGGTGCTGCCGTTGGGATGCGAATCCACGCCCGGCTGGGTCTCGGCGGTGATCAGCCCGTTGCCGACCACGTTGCCGGTCTGCAACTCCTTGGTCCGCAGCTGGTCCGAGGTGATCTGCTGCATCAGGAAGAACCCCAGCAGCGTGACCACCACCGCGGAGATGATCAGCGTGGTGGTGATCACGCGCAGCTGCAAGGACCGCAGCCAGCGTGCGCGCAGGACCCCGTGCAGGAGAGCGAGCCGGCGTCGTGAGGCCGCCAGCCGGCGGCCGGCCAGCCGGCGCAGCCGGGCGATCGCATCCGGCACCGCGGCCACCAGCAGCGCACCCGAGGGCGCCACGTCGCCCGAGTTGCCGCTGGTCGCTGCCCGCTTCATGACCTCCTCCGGTGAGCCCGCCGCCGACCGGGCCGACGATCGCCGCCGGACGTGACTGGCCGGGCCCCGATCAGCCCGGTCCCGCCTTGTAGCCGACCCCGCGGACCGTGACCACGATCTCGGGGCGCTCCGGATCCTTCTCGATCTTGGCCCGCAGTCGCTGCACGTGCACATTGACCAGCCGGGTATCCGCCGCGTGCCGGTAGCCCCAGACCTGCTCCAGCAGCACCTCCCGGGTGAACACCTGGCGCGGCTTCCTGGCCAGCGCGACGAGCAGGTCGAACTCCAGCGGCGTGAGGTTCAGCGGCTCGCCGGCCCGGGTCACCGCGTGCCCGGCGACGTCGATGCTGACGTCGCCGATCTGCAGCGTCTCCGGGGCCGGGTCCTCGGTCCGGCGCAGCCGGGCCCGGACCCTCGCGACCAGCACCTTGGACTGGAACGGCTTCACGATGTAGTCGTCCGCGCCGGACTCGAGCCCGAGCACGACGTCGACGGTGTCGCTCTTGGCGGTGAGCATCACGATCGGCACACCGGACTCGGCCCGGATCTGACGGCAGACGTCGATCCCGTCCATGCCGGGCAGCATCAGGTCGAGCAGCACCAGATCCGGGTGGGACTCGCGGAATACCTCCATCGCCCTGTCCCCGTCGGCGACGAACGTGGGCTCGAAGCCCTCCCCGCGCAGCACGATTCCCAGCATCTCGGCGAGAGCGGCGTCGTCATCGACGACCAGCACGCGACCTTTCATGAACCCCATCGTTCCACGTAAACAGCGGCAAGGGGATTGTCTACCTTGCCGGATCCGAAGGCCAGAACACGCAGCGTACCCGCTGCCGGAGGCTTCGCGACCCCTCGTTCGGTCACGATGGCAGTGATCAGCTCCGGCGGCGTCACGTCGAACGCCGGGTTGTACGCCGCCGTACCGGGGGGTGTCACCGGCACGCCGGCCAGGGTGGTGACCTCCTCGGCCGGCCGGCGTTCCACCTCGATCGCCGCCCCGTCCGGGGTCTGCAGGTCGATCGTGGAGACCGGCGCCACCACCACGAACGGCACCCGGTGGTGGCTGGCCAGCACCGCCAGGCCGTACGTGCCGACCTTGTTGGCCACGCTGCCGTCCGCGGCGATCCGGTCCGCCCCGGTCAGGACGATGTCGACCTCGCCGGCGGCCAGCAGCGAGGCGGCCGCCGAGTCGGCCAGCACGGCGTGCGGCAGGCCTGCCCGCCCGGCCTCATAAGCGGTCAGCCGCGCGCCCTGCAGCAGCGGCCTCGTCTCATCGATCCAGAGCTGGCGAGCCAGGCCGGCCCGGTGCGCGGCGAGGATCACTGCGAACGCCGTGCCCTCGCCCCCCGACACCAGGGCACCGGTGTTGCAGTGCGTCAGGACGCGCGCCCGGGGCGGGATCAGCGCAAGGCCGCGGCGGGCCATGGCCGCGCTGGCCGCCGCGTCCTGCGCCGCGATCGACCGGGCCTCGGCCACCACGGCGGCCGCCGCGCGAGCCCGGTGGCTGGCTTGATCGGTCATGGCCTGCTCATACGCGGCGAGCGCGCGCCGGGCCCCCCAGCGCAGGTTCACCGCGGTCGGCCGCGCGCTCTCGATCGCGGCCGTGGCGACGCCCACGTCATCGCCGCGATAGGCGGCGAGCGCGACACCGAACGCGCCGGCGACGCCGAGCATCGGCGCCCCGCGGACCACGAGGCGCCGGATCGCGTCCACCAGGGAGGGGACATCCGCGCACCGGACGACCGCTTCCACGGCGGGCAGCCGGCTCTGGTCGAGCAGTGCCAGGGCCGGCCCGTCGGGCGGGTCGATCCAGCGCAGCGCGAGTGTCTCCACACCTTGAGTGTGCGCCGCGGGGCGGCCAGCCGGCCAGCAGCCGACCTGGTCGCCGGGCCCGGGGACAGGTATTTCGCGAGGTTTATGGCTTATCGGCCCTAGGACCCCTGCCGCCAGGAGTCCAGGTACTCCTCCTGGACTCGTGTCAGCGTGTCGATCTCGGCCCCGAGCGAGGCGAGCGCGAGCGTGGCGACCCTGGTGTCGATCTGGTCCGGCACCTCGTGCACCCCCGGCAGCAGCTCGGCCGGGCCGTCGCCCAGCCAGGCCAGCGCGAGCGCCTGCACCGCGAACGACAGGTCCATCACCGCGGCCGGGTTGCCCTCGGCCGCGACCAGGTTGACCACCCGCCCCTCGGCCAGCAGGATCAGCCGCTTGCCGTCGGCCATCAGGTACTCGTCGGCGTGCGGGCGGACCGCCGGGTGGACCGCGACCGAGAGCTCGCTGAGCCCGCGGACGTCCACCTCGACATCGAAGTGCCCGGCGTTGGCCAGGATCGCCCCGTCGCGCATCACCGCCATATGTCCGGTGCCGATCACGTCGCGGGAGCCCGTCGCGGTGATGAACACCTGCCCGAGCGGCGCCGCCTGCGCCATCGGCAGCACCCGGAACCCGGCCATCAGCGCGTCCACGGCCCGCACCGGGTCGACCTCGGTGACGATGACCTGGGCGCCGAGTCCCCGGGCCCGCTCGCCGATCCCCCGGCCGCACGGTCCGTACCCGGCCACCACCACGACCTTGCCGGCCAGCAGGGTGTTGGTGGCGCGCAGGATCCCGTCGATCACCGACTGCCCGGTGCCGGCGAAGTTGTCGAACTGGCGCCTGGTCCGCGAGTCGTCCGCCGCCACCATCGGGAACGCGAGCGTACCCTCGGCCGCCATCCGGTGCAGCCTGGCCACGCCGGTGGTTGTCGATTCGCAACCGCCGCGCACCCCGGCGAGCAGTTCCGGGCGCTCGGTGTGCAGCGTGTTCACCAGGTCACAGCCGTCGTCGATGACCAGGGCGGGCCCGGCGTCCAGGACCCGCTGGATGTGCTGGTAGTACGTGCGCCGGTCCACCCCCGACCGGGCGTGGACGGTGACGCCCGGGCAGGCCGCGAGGGCGGCGGCGATGTCGTCCTGGGTGGAGAGCGGGTTGGAGGCGGCCAGGTGCACCCGTCCGCCCCCGGCCGTGATCAGGTTGACCAGGACCGCGGTCTCCGCCGTCACGTGCAGGCAGGCCGCCACCACGAGCCCGGCGAACGGCTGCTCCCGCTCGAAGGAGTCGCGGATCAGGCCGAGCACGGGCATGGCCCGCTCGGCCCAGCCGATCCGGGCCAGGCCCGCGGCGGCCTGGCCCGGATCGGCGACATCCGATTCCGGCGAGGCGCTGGCCCCGCCGCCACCCGACGAGGCACTGGCCCCGCCGCCACCTGGCGCGGCGCCGCGCCGCTGCGCGCTCATGCGGCCGGGTGTCAGTAGCGGTAGTGGTCGGGCTTGTAGGGACCCTCGACCGGGACCCCGATGTAGCTGGCCTGCTCCTTGGTCAGGGTGGTGAGCCGCACCCCGAGCGCGTCCAGGTGCAGCCGGGCCACCTTCTCGTCCAGGTGCTTGGGGAGCACGTGGACCCCCAGCGGGTACTGGCCGCCCTGGGTGAACAGCTCGATCTGGGCGATGACCTGGTTGGTGAAGCTGTTGGACATCACGAAGCTGGGGTGGCCGGTGGCGTTGCCCAGGTTCAGCAGCCGGCCTTCGGACAGGATGATCACCGAGTGCCCGTCCGCGAACGTCCACTCGTCCACCTGCGGCTTGATGTTGGTCCGGCGCACGCCGGGCAGCCGGGCCAGGCCGGCCATGTCGATCTCGTTGTCGAAGTGTCCGATGTTGCCCACGATGGCCTGGTGCTTCATCTGGCTCATGTGCTCGGCGGTGATGATCTGGTAGTTGCCGGTCGCCGTGACGAAGATGTCGGCGGTGGCCACCAGGTCCTCCAGGCGGGCCACCTGGAAGCCGTCCATGGCCGCCTGGAGCGCGCAGATCGGGTCGATCTCGGTGACGATCACCCGCCCGCCCTGGCCGCGCAGCGACTCCGCGCAGCCCTTGCCCACGTCGCCGTAGCCGCACACCACCGCGACCTTGCCGCCGATCAGCACGTCGGTGGCCCGGTTGATGCCGTCGACCAGTGAGTGCCGGCAGCCGTACTTGTTGTCGAACTTCGACTTGGTCACCGAGTCGTTGACGTTGATGGCCGGGAACTTGAGCGTGCCCGCCTTGGCCATGTCGTAGAGGCGGTGCACCCCGGTCGTGGTCTCCTCGGTGACCCCCTTGATCTGTTCGGCGGCGGCGGTCCACTTGCCCGGGCTGGCGGCCAGGGACGCGCGCAGCGCGGACAGCACAACCTGCCACTCCTCGGGGTCGTCGTCGGCCGCGTCAGGAACCGCGCCCGCCGCCTCGAACTCCGCGCCCTTGTGCACCAGCAGGGTGGCGTCCCCGCCGTCGTCCAGCAGCATGTTCGGCCCGGGCTGGCCGGGCCAGGTCAGCGCCTGCTCGGTGCACCACCAGTACTCCGGCAGGGTCTCGCCCTTCCAGGCGAACACCGGGATGCCCTTGGGGTCCTCCGGGGTGCCGTCCGGGCCCACGGCGACCGCCGCCGCCGCGTGATCCTGGGTCGAGAAGATGTTGCAGCTGGCCCACCGGACCTGGGCGCCGAGCGCCACCAGCGTCTCGATGAGCACCGCGGTCTGGATGGTCATGTGCAAAGACCCGGTGATCCGGGCGCCGCGCAGCGGCTGAGAACGGACGAACTCCTCCCGCACGGCCATCAGGCCCGGCATCTCGTGCTCGGCCAGCCGGATCTCCTTCCGGCCGAATTCGGCGAGTGACAGGTCGGCGACCTTGAACGGGACGGCTTCGTTAGGCATTTGAGTGACTCCTCCAGCCTGAATCTGCTCCGATGACACCACGACGCTACGGGACAAGGCCCGGAGTTCGCACGCTAGAACCCCCGTTTCTGACAAGAGATTGTTAAGATAGCTGGCTATGCGCATCACGGAAGCCGCGCGGCGCCTCGGAACTTCCCCCCGGATGCTCCGGTACCGGGAGTCTCTGGGCCTGCTTCCTGGCCTGCGGGTGATGGAGGCGACGGCCGCGCCGCACCGGCAGTTCAGCGAGCGGGACCTGGACGCGGTCGCCCTGGCCCTGGCCATCGAGCGCCGCTACGACATCTCCCCGGCCGCCCTGTCGTTCGGCATCCGGGTGCTCACCGAGCCCGGCATCCGGGCCGAGGTGGCCGAGCTCGGGCGCCGGATCGGCCGCATCCAGGCGCCCGCCGCGCGGGCCCTCGACTTCGAGCAGGAGCGGGCGCTCCGCCTGCTCAGCATGGGCAGGCGCCCGCCCGGAACCGCCCGCGACCGCCCCACCCGCCCCTGACCATGCCCCCGCGGGCGGGGACGTTCAGGTTGGGGGGGTCCCGGTGGGACGGCGGCGGACGGCGCCGAGGGCGGAGCGGCCTGGGCCCAGCATGGAGCGGCGGGCCGCCCGGATCGCGGGGTCGGTGAGGTCCGCGCGCGATTCCTGGTACAGGTCGGGCTCGAGGTAGATCAGCTTGGCGATCGGCACCTTGGCCCGGACCCGGCGTTCGGCGGTGTCGATGCCGGCCACGACCGCGGCGGCGCTCTGATCGCCGCTCACCGCGATCTTCGCGGCCACCAGGAGCGTCTCCGGTCCCACATGCAGGGTGCGCAGGTGAATGACCCGTTCCACCTCCGGGCCGCCCTCCAGGGCGGCCACGATGGCCCGCTCCACGTCGGCGGTGGCCGACTCACCGATCAGCAGGCTCTTCATCTCGATGGCCAGGACCACCGCCACGAACCCGAGCAGGAGGCCGATCCCGAGGGACCCGGCGCCGTCCCAGCGCTCGTCGTGCGTGACCCAGGTGAGTACGACGCCGACGAGGGCGAGGACCAGCCCGGCCAGCGCCGCCGTGTCCTCTAGCAGCACGGCGGGTACCTCAGGCGCCTTAGCGCGGCGGATGAACCGGACCAGCCGGTGCCAGGACCCGCGGCCGCCCGCCTGGTTCGACTCGCTGAGCGCGGTGCGGAACGAGAAACCCTCCAGGATGCCGGCCACGCCGAGCACCACCAGGGCCACGACGGGCGAGTCCAGGCGCCCGGGGTGGATGATCCGGTGCACGCCCTCGTAGACCGAGAACGCGGCGCCGACGGTGAACAGGACGACGGCTACCAGGAAGCCGTAGAGGTACCGCTCCGAGCCGAACCCGAACTGGTGTTCCTCGGTCTCCTCGCGCCGGGCCCGGCTGCGGCCGATCAGCAACAGGGCCTGATTGCTGGAGTCGGCCACCGAGTGGACCGACTCGGCCAGCATGGATGCCGACCCGGTGATCACGAACGCGACGAACTTGGTGGCCGCGATGCCGAGATTGGCCGCGAACGCCGCCACCACCGTCCGCTTGCCCGAGCCGTGGCCCGCACCCGGGCCACCGCTCCGGGCCCCGGCCGGCTCCGCCACGGCTACCCAGCGGCCGGGTCGCGCGCCTCGTCCACGAGCATGACCGGGATGTCGTCGCGTACCGGGTAGGCCAGGCCGCAGTCGGCGCCGGTGCAGACCAGCTCGCTGGCCTCCTCGTCAACGCGCACGGGCGCGTGGCACTTCGGGCAGACCAGGATCTCGAGCAGCCAGTCATCGATCTTCACTGCATCTCCCTTGGTGTCGCAGGCCGGCAGCACGGCCGCGCCTAGTCGGCATCACCGAGCACGATACGCAGGACCTGATCACGCACGTCGGTCAGGGTCGCATCGTCGGGGGCCTCGACGTTGAGCCTTAGCAGCGGCTCGGTGTTCGACGGGCGCAGGTTGAACCACCAGCCGTCGCACGCGACGGTCAGCCCGTCCAGGTCGTCCATCCAGACACCGTCACGGTCGGCGAAGGCGGCCCGGACCCGCTCCGTCGCGGCGCGCTGGTCGCTGACCTCGCTGTTGATCTCGCCAGACGAAGGGTACCTGGCGTAGGCCGACAGCAGCGGGGACAGCGGCCCGTCCTGCCCGCCGAGCGCGGCGAGCACGTGCAGGGCGGCCAGCATGCCGGAGTCGGCGAACCAGAAGTCGCGGAAGTAGAAGTGCCCGGAGTGCTCGCCGCCGAAGATCGCCCCGGCTGCGGCCATCTCGGCCTTGATGAACGAGTGGCCGACCCTGGTCCGCACCGGGGTGCCGCCGTGCGCGGTCACGATCTCCGGGACGGCCCGGGAGGTGATCAGGTTGTGGATGATCGTGGCCCCGGGCTCCCGGCCCAGTTCGGCGACAGCGATCAGCGCGGTCAGGACCGACGGCGAGACGATCTCGCCCCGTTCGTCGACCACGAAGCAGCGGTCCGCGTCGCCGTCGAAGGCCAGGCCGATGTCGGCGCCGGAACTTACGACCGCGCGCTGCAGGTCGGCCAGGTTCTTCGGGTCGATCGGGTTCGCCTCGTGGTTCGGGAACGTCCCGTCGAGCTCGAAGTACAGCGGCACCAGGGTGATCGGCAGGCCCTCGAACACCTTCGGCACCGTATGACCGGCCATGCCGTTCCCGGCGTCGACGGCCACCGTGAGCGGCCGGATGCCGGACAGGTCCACCAGGGTCTTGAGATGGGCCGCGTACCCGGCCAGCAGGTCGCGGGACTGGATGCTCCCCGGCGCCCCCCGGCCGGCCGGGACGCCGCTCTCGGCCATCTCGCGCAGCTGCGCGAGCCCGGTGGCGGAGCCGACGGGCTTCGCCCCCTCCCGGCACAGCTTGATCCCGTTGTACTTGGCCGGGTTGTGGCTGGCCGTGATCATCGCGCCCGGTATGCCGAGGCTGCCGCTGGCGTAGTAGAGCATGTCGGTCGAGCCCAGCCCGCCGGACACCACGTCGGCGCCCTGGGAGGCCGCGCCGTGGCCGAAGGCATCGGCGAGCGGCGCCGAGGAGGCGCGCATATCGTGCACGGTCACCACGGCCGACGCGCCGGTGAGCCGCACGAACGCCGCGCCGACCGCCTCGGCCACGCTCTCATCGAGCTCGTCGGGTACCGTCCCGCGGATGTCGTATGCCTTGAAGATCTTCGCGTACTCGGCCACTACAGGTGCCTCCCGCGCCTGCTTTCCGTTCGCGGCGCGCTCGGCCGCGACAGACAGGCACCGAGCCTACCGGGGACGCCGCGTTAGTGAAGCCGCCCGCCGTCCTGCGACGACGACCGCAGCACCCGCAGATGACCCCGGCGGCCGACCTCGACGCCCTGCCCCACCGGCTCCCCGGCCGCGCGGGGCGCGGTGGCCTCCATGACCGCGTTGGCCAGTGCCTCCAGGTCGTCCACCGGCTCCTCCGCGGGGCCGTCGGGCAGGCGCACCACCTCCCAGCCGATCGGCACGGTCATCCGGTCGGCATGGGCCGCGCACAGGTCGTAGCAGTGTGGTTCGACATAGGCCGCGAGCGGGCCGAGGACGGCCGTGGAGTCGCGGTACACGTAGGTGAGCGTGTGCACGGCGGCTTGCTTGCACGCGGGCCGGCTGCACCGGCGAGAACGAGCAGTCAACGACCCGCCTCCCTCACGACCGCGGCGATGGCGGGCGAGCGCGTCCCGCGGCAGGCAGGCTCGCGTAGATCGCTCACAACGGCTGACGGTATCGATCTGGGGGCAGTAACGCCATCACCCGGGGCACTATGCACGATCGTGTCTCGAGTGTCCCTCCCCGGCCCCGGGTCGGCCCGGATACGCTCGGTAACTGTGAACGATGGCGGTCAGGCCCGCGGCGGCGAGCGGGACCAGAGCGAGCGGGACCAGAGCGAGCGGGACCAGAGCGAGCGGGCGGCGCGGATCAGGCGAAGGGACTCCCGCGGGCGCGGCCTGCGGGGCACGCTGACCCCGCCGGACGTGCCGCTCTACCGCAGCCGCGCGCAGCGCTTCGATGACCTGGTGCTGGATGCGGTCGCGCAGCTCGAGCCCCGCTGGGAGGCGGAGCTGTCCGGCGTCGAGTTCGCCGTCGAGGAGATCCCGGTGGCCGGCCTGCTCGATGACGAGCCCGAGCCGGTGCCCCTGGCCCGGCTCGACCCCGGCACGGCCGCCGGCGACCCGCGGCAGCCGGCCGGCCGGCCCGCATCGTGCTGTACCGGCGCCCGCTGATGGCCCGCGCCGACGACGAGGACGACCTCGGTGAACTCGTGCTGGACGTGGTCGTCGAGGAGTTCGCGCGGCTGCTCGGCGTGGACCCGCAGGCGATCGACCCGGGCTACCCGGACGAGGACTGACCGCGGTTTCAGGGCAGCGCGGTCGTCACCGAGTTGCGCACGGCCGGCAGCGGAACCCAGGTCAGCGCGCTGGCCACGGGCAGGATGGACCGCACCACGCCGGCCTGGGTGACCACCCGCCCGGCGTAGACCGGGCCGGAACCGGCCAGCGGCGTGACCACGACCGCGAACGGGGACGACCGGCCGCCCTCGCGCGGCGCCGTCAGCGTGATGACCGCGGAGTGGCCGGCGGCCAGCGGGACCGTGCGGGCGGCCGAGGACGGCGCCCCGCCGGCCGTCAGCTCGGTCACCTGTACCTGCGCCGCGCCCTGGGGCGCCGAGAGCACCAGCTCACTGGTGCCGCCGGCGCTGCCGGGATTGCCCGCCACCACGCCCTGTTCCTGGACGGCGGCAGCGGCCGCGGTGAACGCGCCGGGGGCGCCGGCGGCCCCGCCCGGCATGCCCATGGACGCGGTCACCGGCACGTTGGACGAGACCTGGATCGCGGCCGGGATCCCGCCCAGCGAGGGCAGCGCCACCCCGATCGCTGACCCGCCGGGCAGGTCGATCCCGCTGCCGCCGGTCGGCTGGTACGAGCCCCGGGCGGTGATCGCGGTCACCTTGATCGCCGCGTTGCCGGCGCCGGGCACCGCGACGTAGAGTTCCCGGCTGCCCGGCGTTCCCGGCAGGCCGGGCAGCACCTGGCTGGTCGCCGGGACCGCGGCCGGGGGCAGCCAGGCGCCGGGCTGGTTGCCGGCCGAGGTCTCCTGGACCGCCGCGACCACGCGGCCGACGCTGGTGGCCACGTTGAGCGCGACCACCCGGGACCCGTTTACCAGCCGGCCCAGGGACTGGACGACCATCCCGTGCGGCGGGACCCCGATCCCCGCGTCCGCGCTGCCGAGCACCGGGCCGCTGTCGGTGAGGATCTGGACCGCCGCGTCGGCGGCCTGGCTGTCGGTGTTCATCAGGTAGAGCTCGATATCCGCGGCCGATTTCTGCCCCGGGCCGACGAACCAGAAGTCGGTGCCCGGGCCCTGGCATTGCGCCGTGGCCAGCCCGCCGGCGCTGGTCTGCTCGGCTTCCAGGCCGCGCGCCATGGAGCCGCTGGCCGAGATCATCACCCCGCCGCGGACCGGGCCGGTCGGCGGGGAGGAGCCGCCCGGCGAACTGGCGGAGGTGCCCGCCCCTATCTGGGCCACCCCCCGCGGCAGGGCGGGGGCGGCGGTCACGTTGATCAGCGACAGCAGCCCGGGCTGGGTGACCACGTGCAGCGGGGCCGGGGCGGCGGCGGTACCCAGCGGCGACAGCCGGGTCACCGCGGCCTGGCCGGTACCCGATGAGGCCGCGGTCAGCGCGAGCCCGGACGCGGTAGCGCCCGCCGAGCCCGGGGCCGGGCACGCGCGCAGCGCCGATGACACGGTGGCCCGGGCCGGGGCGGCCGTCCGCGGCCCGGAGGCCAGCGCGGCCGGATGGCTGATGCTGGCCAGGCCGAACTCCGCCGCCAGCGCCGTCAGCACCAGCAGCGCGAGGATGTACCGGTTCGCGACCAGGCGCCTCACCGGCCGTCGCCCCCAAGGTCGTGGGCCGGCCAGCGCTCGGGCTCGTCATCGCCGGCCGGCGCGGGCCGCCGGTGGCGGCTGCCGCGGGCGGGCGGGAGCGGGTCGAGCAGGTCGCCGCGCCCGGCCGGCCAGTTCGGCGGCTGCGGCGGCGGCGCCGGCCAGCTGTCCGGCGCCGGGGAGGGCGGGGAGGGCCAGTACTCTGCCTCGTCGGGCGGCGGCCAGCTGCCGGACGGGCTCCTGGGCGCGCCGACCCGCGGGCCCGGCTCCTCGGTCGGCCAGCCCGCCGGGCCGCCCGCTTCCTCGCCCGGCCAGCCCGCGGGCCCGGCCGCTTCCTCGCCCGGCCAGCCCGCGGGCCCGGCCGCTTCCTCGTCCGGCCAGCCCGCCGGCCCGCCCGGTTCTTCGTCCGGCCAGCCCGCCGGCCCGCCCGGTTCTTCGTCCGGCCACCCGGCCGCGCGAGCCCGGCTCCTCGGCCGGCCACGGCACCCGCTGGCCCGCCCCGGCCTTCGCCGGCTCGTCCGGCCACGCCGCCCGGGGTCCTGGCCCGGTTCCCGGCGGCTCCTCGGCCGGCCACGCGGCCCGGGGCCCAGGACCGCCCTCCGCCGGCGTTCTCCCCGCCGCGGCGTCCGCGGTCGCCGACCGCCGCCGGCCCGCCTGGCCCGCGGGCGGTTTCCCGGTGCCCGCCCGGCGGCCGCGCGGGCGCGGCCCGGCCGGCACGGCATCCCGGTCACGGCGCTGGCGCGCCGCCCGGCCGCTGTGCCCCCGGGCCCGGCGGCCTCCCCGCGGCCCGCCCTCGGCCGCCTGGCCGGCTGCCCGGGTGCCGGACGCGGCCCGGCTGGCGGACGCGGCCGGTGCACCGTCCTCGGCCGGGCCCCGGGACCCGGGCAGGGCCAGCGCGGCCACCACGGCCACCAGCGCAAGCTCCAGGACCAGGAGCAGGTCCCGCCCGGTCTGGCTGTGGCTGATGCTGAGCACGCCGCCGCCGGCGGGCAGCCGGAAGGCCTGGGCCCAGCCGCCCGCGGACGAGGGCACCGAGGTCAGCGGCTGGCCGTTCAGCGTGGCGGCCCAGCCGCCGGCCGGCTCGGCCAGCTCGATCGTCCCGCCCGCCGCCGGGACGGCCGCGCCCGAGACGCCGACCGGCCCGGACGGCACGGCCACCACGGTCCCGTTGGGCTCCACCACGCGGACCCGGGCCGCCAGGCCGGTCACCCGCCACAGGTCGAAGGCGGAGGTCGCGCTGACCGGCCGCAGGCCGGCGACGCTGTTCAGCAGCCGGGCCAGGTTCTGGTTCACCGGGGCGGGCAGGAGCACGAAGCCGATATCGAAATCGGCGAGCTGCTGGCCCTGGTCCACCGCTTCGCCCCCGTTGGGGGCGACCAGCGCCGCGACGGTCATGTTCAGCGAGCGCTGGGCGGCGGGGGCCGGGGCCAGGTCCGGGTCGCCGAGCGACGGGCTGGCCCCGCGCTGCAGCGAGTAACTCACCTGGCTGCCCGCCGAGCGCAGCACGAGCGTCCGCAGCTGCAGCCCGCTGGTCGAGGAGACGGAGACCACCGCGGGCACGACCGGGCCGGAGACGGGGCCGACGGGGCCGCGCACGCCGCTGGTCACCCACGCGGCGGCGGCCAGCGCCGGAGCCGAGCAGGCGAGCAGGGACAGCGCCGCCACGCCGGCGCCGCGCAGCGTGCGCGGCCCGCGCCGGGCGGTGCCGCCGGTCCCGGCGCTTGCGGTGACCGGGCGGGTCAGGGCGTCGCCGGCGGTCACCCCGGCCAGCAGCAGGCCGATCGCGGCGATCAGCAGCGCCACGCCCGGCCAGGCCGGCACCGCGGGCCCGCCGGTGGCGGGCGTGATCACGACCCGGCTCACCGCGACCGCGACCAGGAGCCCGGACAGGGCCACGCCCCCACCCGGCCAGCATCAGCGCGCGGCGACGGCTCAGCAGCAGCGCGGCCAGGGCGGCGACCGCGATCCCGGCCGTCACCCAGACCGGGGGCAGGCCGGGCCCGCCCGGGCTGAGCAGCAGCAGCGAGCGGGCCGGGAGGCGGGCGGCGGCCAGGCCGGGCGACTGCAGGCCGGCCTCGAGCACGAGCGCCGAGGGATCCGACGCGACCTGTATCGTCCACGGCAGCAGCAGCACCGGCGGCACGATCGCGACGATCCCCAGGTTGCGCCACATGGCGGGCCTGGCCGCGGCCAGGGCGATGGCCAGGGCCACGGTCACCACCCAGACCAGCGGGACGAACGCGGCGGCGATCGCGACCACCAGGCCGGTGGCCCAGGCGGCGCGGCGGGCGCGGCGGGGCGGCTGGGTCAGCATCCGCCCGGCCAGCAGCGCGATCACCGGGATCAGCACGAAGACCACGGCGGTGCCGATCCGGCCGGCGGCGATCGTGCCCATGGCCACGGGCAGCAGCGCGTACGAGGCCGCGGCCCAGACCCGGACCGGCGTCGAGCGACGTGACCCGCCGCACCGCCAGGAACGCGGAGATCCCCGCCAGCGGCACGCAGCCGAGCAGGATCAGGTCGACGGCGAGCCACGGCTTGCCGCCCGCCGCGGTGGCGAGCAGGGCGATCACGGCCAGGTACGGCGGCGCGCTGTCGCTCGAGCCGACGCCCACCGGGTGGAAACCCTGCAGGTACTCATGCCACAGGCCGGCGGCGCCGCCCCAGGCCGGGACCAGCGCGCCGCCGCCGAGCGGCCCGGAGCCGAGCAATGCGCGCCCGGCGACCAGGGACAGCACGGTCAGGCCGAGGAACAGCAGCACGCCGGGGTTGGTCAGGATGCGCTGCACCAGGCCGGTGTCGGTGAGCAGGAAATCGGCCTCGTCGGGGTCGTCGGTCGCGTGGTGCGAGCCCGCGGTGTCGGCCGGGCCGGACTTCGACAGCGCCGCCGCCGCGAACTCGGCGATCCGGCGCAGCGACCGGCCGGGCGGCAGGTCGCGGCGCAGCCGTCCGTAGGCGGCCCGCCGGCCTCGCATCCGGCTCCGCCGCAGCCGCAGCAGCTTCAGCGGATGGCCGAGGACCGAGCCGACGGCGGCGAGCTCGTCCAGCGCCGCGGCCATGCGCTTGGCCACCAGGAAGAACAGCGCGCGCAGCAGGGAGACGGCCAGGTTGCCCGCGGCCGAGACGAGCATCGGCACCGCGGGCAGGTTCCCGATCAGGGTCAGCATCGCGTTGCGCCGGTCGAGCTGGCGGGGGCGGCGGCGCGACCGATATCGGCCGCCGCCGGCGGGCGGACGCCTCCACGTGGTAGATGATCGGCGTCGGTGATCACGCGGACCCGGTAGCCCGCGGCGTGCACCCGCCAGCAGAAGTCGACGTCCTCCCGGAACAGCGCCATGTCGGTGTCGAAGCCGCCGACCGCGTCCCAGACATCGCGCCGGACCAGCATGCCCGCGCTGCCCACGGCGAGAGCGTCGCGGTCACCGTCGTGCTGGCCCTGGTCGACCTCGCGCGGCTCGACGCCGGTGATCCGGCGGCCCGCGGTGTCGATGGTGACCCCGGCCTCGAGGATCACCTGCCGGTCCGCACCAGTCCCGGACCTTCGGGCCGAGCACCGCCGCGGCCCTGGTCTCCGCGGCCCCGCGCAGCAGTTGCTCCAGGGCGTCGGGAGCGGGCTCGCTGTCGTCGTGCAGCAGCCATACCCACTCCACCCGCTCCCCGCCGGGTGCGCCCGCCGGGCCGTTAACGGTGATGTTCGCCGCGCGGTGCTGCAGGGCCCGCGCGACCGCCGCGCCATAGCCCGTCCCGCGGTCCATGCCGAACACCACGCCCTGGCCAAGCAGGCTGGCCAGCACCGAGCCGCTGCGGTCCCGGCTGCCGGTGTCGACGGCGACCACGCGCTGCACCGGCCTGGTCTGGTCGAGCAGCGACTCGATGACGCGCGGCAGCCACGCGGCGCCGTCGTGAGCGACGATCACCGCCGTCACGACGTGCTGCGGGTAGGTCTCGTTCGGCGACAAGTGGGGTCCGCTTGCTGTTCGGAGGGCCACCGGCGGGGCGGCGGGAGGGCTTTGCGGTCCGGGCATGCGGCGCGCTGGTACCCGTGAACAATACGCGAAGGGGGAGTATCAAGACCGGCAGATGCCAGGCTTCGCCCCGGCCCCGCCAGGGCTCGCGGGCCCCCGGGCCCGGCCGCCCGGCCCGCCCGGCCTACATGGCCTGGCGCTTCAGACGCCGGCGCTCACGCTCCGACAGGCCGCCCCAGATGCCAAAACGCTCGTCATGCTCGAGGGCGTACTCCAGGCACTCGGCCCGGACCTCACAGCTGCGGCAGACCTTCTTCGCCTCCCGCGTCGAGCCCCCCTTCTCCGGGAAGAATGCCTCGGGATCGGTCTGCGCACAGAGCGCGCGATCCTGCCAGCCCAGCGCTTCGGCATCGTCTGCGTCGATGCCGAACCCGTCGTGCACCAGCGAGACGATGACTTCAGTCACAGCGCACCTCCAGCCCCCTCCCGTTAACCCCGTCGGCACGTGCCACTCCCCCGGGGCGCGAGAATTACACAGTTGAAATTACACCCGCGTGTCTTGCGCTGCGTCAAGGGGAATACGTGATAATGGCCGCCCGCTTGACCGTGATGACGGGAAAGTCCGCCAGAATTTTGGCTGGTCGCAGGCCATGTCACCGTGAGTAATCGGACAGTTTCCCTGATTCGGGCCCCGGGCCGGGCGCTTAGCGGGGGGCCACGGGACGCCTCGCCCGGCCAGTTGCGAGACTTCGGGCATGCGCATCACCGTTCTGGCCGGCGGTGTGGGCGGCGCCCGCTTCCTGCGCGGCCTGAAGGCCGCCGCGCCCGAGGCCGAGATCACGGTCATCGGCAACACCGGCGACGACATCAGCCTGTTCGGCCTGCACGTGAGCCCGGACCTGGACACCGTCATGTACACACTCGGCGGCGGGATCAGCGAGGAGCAGGGGTGGGGGCGGGCCGACGAGACTCATACCGTCCTGCGCGAACTCGCCGCCTACGGCGCCGGGCCCGGCTGGTTCAGCCTCGGTGACCGCGACTTCGCCACGCACATCGCCCGGACCAGCATGCTGCGGGCGGGCGTCCCGCTGTCGGCGGTCACCCGGGCGCTGTGCGAGCGCTGGCGGCCGGGCGTCACCCTGCTGCCGATGACCGACGACCGGGTGCAGACTCACGTGACGCTCGGCGGGGACGGGGACGGGGAAGGCAGGGACGGCAGCGGGGCACACCGGACCGTGCATTTCCAGGAGTGGTGGGTCCGGCTGCATGCCGAGGTCCCGGCGGCCGAGATCGTCTTCACCGGCGCCGAGGCGGCCCGGCCAGCGCCGGGGGTGCTCGAGGCGATAGCCGCGGCCGACTATGTCCTGCTGCCGCCGTCCAACCCGGTGGTCAGCGTCGGCGCGATCCTCGCGGTGCCCGGCATCGCGGACGCGGTGCGGGCCAAGACCGTGGTCGGCGTCTCGCCGATCATCGGCGGCGCGCCGGTGCGGGGCATGGCCGACGCGTGCCTGGCCGCGATCGGCGTCGAGACGACCGCGGCCGCGGTCGCCGCGCACTACGGGCCCGGGCTGCTCGGCGGCTGGCTCGTGGACGACCAGGACAAGGCCGCGGCCGACGACGCCAGGCTGGCGGGGATCGCGGTCCGGGCGCTCCCGCTCTACATGACCGACCTGGCCGCGGCGGCCGAGATCGCGCGCGCGGCGCTGTCGCTGGCCGGGGAGTTGCCGTGAAGGGGGCAGCGGAGGCGGGCGGGGAGATCACGGTCACCGGCGTGCCCGGCCTGCCGGAGGTCACGGCCGGGGCCGATCTCGCCCGGCTGATCAGCGACGCCGCCGACCTGCGGGACGGTGACATCCTGGTCGTCACCTCGAAGATCATCAGCAAGGCGGAGGGGCGGGTCATCCGCGCCGACCGGGAGGCGGCCATCGACGCCGAGACGGTGCGGGTGGTGGCACGGCGGGGGCGGACCAGGATCGTCGAGACCCGGCACGGCCTGGTGCTGGCGGCCGCCGGGGTGGATAGCTCGAACACCGCTCCGGGCACGGTGGTGCTGCTGCCCGAGGATCCGGACGGCTCGGCGCGGCGGCTGCGCAAGGCGCTCGGCGAGCGGCGCGGCGTCAGCGTCGGCATCGTCGTCACCGACACGCTCGGCCGCCCGTGGCGCGTCGGGCAGACCGACGCGGCGATCGGGGTGGCCGGGCTCGCGCCGCTGCGCGACCATCGCGGGGAGCCCGACACGTTCGGCAACACCCTCGAGGTGACGATCGCGGCCGTCGCCGACGAGATCGCCGCCGCGGCCGACCTGGTCAAGGGGAAGACCGCGCAGATGCCGGTCGCGATCGTGCGCGGGCTGGCCGGCCTGGTCACCGGCTCCGACGGCCCCGGCGCCGCGGTGCTGATCCGGCCGGCCGCCGAGGACATGTTCCGCCTGGGCACCGCCGACGTGCTCTACGAGCGCCGAACCGTCCGCGAGTTCACCGGCGAGGCCGTGGACCCCGGGGC
Organism: uncultured Actinomycetota bacterium; assembly: GCA_963749145.1. Classification (GTDB taxonomy): domain Bacteria; phylum Actinomycetota; class Actinomycetes; order Streptosporangiales; family Streptosporangiaceae; genus JASHPR01. Next base: position 1,021,169 of record CAVVLN010000004.1, read on the forward strand.
CGTGCGCCGCGCGATCGAGGCCGCGCTGACCGCGCCGGCGCCGCATCACAGCGAGCCGTGGCGGTTCGCGGTGCTGGAGTCGCCGGCGGCCAGGACCGCGCTGCTGGACGACATGCTCGCGGCCTGGATCGCCGACCTGCGCGGCGACGGGTTCACCGACGAGCAGATCGCGCGGCGGGTGCGGCGCGGCGAGCCGCTGCGCCGGGCCCCGCTGATCATCGTGCCGTGCCTGGCCGCCGACGCGGCGCACAACTACCCCGACCCGCGGCGCTCGGCCGCCGAGCGCGCGATGTTCCTGGTCGCGATCGGCGCGGCGGTGCAGAACCTGCTGGTCGCGCTCGCGGTGGAAGGGCTCGGGTCGTGCTGGGTGTCCAGCACGCTGTTCTGCCCGCAGGTCGCCGCCGGCTCGCTCGGCCTGCCGCCGGGCTGGGAGCCGATGGGCGCCGTCGGCGTGGGCCACCCGGCCGCGCCGCCGCGGCCCCGGCCCCCGCGCGACCCGGGGGCCTTGGTGCTGACCCTCTGACCGGTCAGGCGCCGACCAGCGGGAGCGCCGGCCGTGACCCCCGCACCGAGGCACACACCCCGTCGCTGGCGGCGGCCGCGGCGGCGCGTTCCGGGTCGGGATCGGCGTAGGTCGTGGTGCGCTGCCGCATCGGGCGCCCGGTCGGGCCGACCATCGCGGCCATCTCGCTGATGGTCTTGAACGAGCCGTTCTGCGACCCGGCCATCCGGCTGATCGTCTCCTCCATGAGCGTGCCGCCGAGGTCGTTGGCGCCCCCGGTGAGCATCGCCCGGCACGCCTCGTCGCCCAGCTTGACCCAGGAGCACTGGATGTTGCCGATCGCGCCGTGCAGCAGCAGCCGGGACACCGCGTGCACCGCCCGGTTCTCCCGCCGGGTGGGACCGGGCCGGGCCAGCCCGGCCAGGTAGATCGGCGAGCTGGCGTGCACGAACGGCAGCAGCACGAACTCGGTGAAGCCGCCGGTGCGCTCCTGGATGCCGCGGATCACCCGCAGGTGCGCCACCCAGTGCGCCGGCGTGTCCACGTGGCCGTACATCATCGTGGCCGAGGTGGGCAGGCCCAGCTCGTGCGCGGTGGTGATCACCTCGATCCAGGCGGCGGCCGGCAGCTTGCCCTTGGTCAGCACCCAGCGGACGTCGTCGTCCAGGATCTCGGCCGCGGTGCCGGGCAGCGAGTCCACCCCGGCCTCCCGGGCGGCGATCAGCCACTCCCGGACCGGCAGGCCGGTGCGGGACGCCCCGTTCATCACCTCCATCGGGGAGAACGCGTGCACGTGCATGTCCGGGCAGCGCCGCTTGACCTCGGCGGCCAGGTCGAAGTACGCGGTACCGGGCAGGTCGGGGTGGATCCCGCCCTGCATGCAGACCTCGGTGGCCCCGGCCTGCCAGGCCTCCTGCGCCCGGTCACCGACCTGGGCCAGCGACAGCGTGTAGGCGTCGGCGTCGGTGCGCCGCTGGGCGAAGGCGCAGAACCGGCAGCCGGTGTAGCACACGTTGGTGAAGTTGATGTTGCGGTCGACCACGTACGTGACGTCGTCGCCGGCCACGTCCCGGCGCAGCGCGTCGGCCAGGGCCGCGAGCGCCTCGAGTTCCGCGCCGTCGGCGTCGAGCAGGGCCAGCGCCTCGGCGTCGGAGAGCCCGGCCGGGTCGCTCTCGGCCCGGCGGAGCGCGGCGAGGACCTCCGCGCGCAGCCGCGGCGGGGCGCCGCCGCCGGGCCCCGCCGCCCGCGCGGCCGGCTCGATCCGCGTGCCGACCTCGGCCCAGTCGCCGTACACCTCGGCGAAGTCGTCGCGGCGGTCGGCGGTCCGGCCGACCGTGTCGATGGTGACGTGCAGGTCGGTCCGGCCCGCGGCCTCACCCCAGCCGCCGTCGGGCTCCTGCCAGAGGAGGCCGCGGGGGATCGCGTCCGCGCGGGCCAGCCCGGTGGCCGGGTCGGCCAGCGCCGCGACGTGCGGGGCGAGCCGGGGATCGAGCCACGGCTCGCGGATGTAGCCCGGGTAGATCGTCAGGCGCTCGGCCAGCGTGAACCCCTCCGCCGCGGTACGCCCGGCCAGGTCGTCGATCTGCGGCCAGGGACGTTCCGGGTTCACGTGGTCCGGGGTCAGCGGCGACACCCCGCCCCAGTCGTCGATGCCCGCGGCGAGGATCATCCGGTACTGGTCGCCGATCAGGTTCGGCGGCGCCTGGATCCGCGCCGACGGGCCGAGGACCAGCCTGGTCACGGCGATCGTCGCGGCCAGGTCGTCGAGCTCGGCGTCGGGCACGCCGCGCATCCTGGTGTCCGGCTTGGCCCGGAAGTTCTGCACGATCACTTCCTGGATGCCCCCGTACTCGCGGGCCACCCGGCGGATCGCGAAGATCGAGTCCGCGCGCTCGGCCCGGGTCTCGCCGATGCCGATCAGGATGCCGGTCGTGAACGGGACGCTGCTGCGCCCGGCGTCCTCCAGCACCCGCAGCCGGACCGCGGGATCCTTGTCCGGGCTGCCGAAGTGGGGCGCCCCGCGCTCGGTGAACAGCCGCCGCGAGGTCGTCTCCAGCATCATCCCCATCGACGGGGCCACCGGCTTGAGCCGCTGGAAGTCCTGCCAGCTCAGCACGCCCGGGTTGAGGTGCGGCAGCAGGCCGGTCTCCTCGAGTACGGCGATCGCCATCGCCCTGACGTAGGACAGGGTGTCGTCATAGCCGTGCGCGTCGAGCCACTCCCGGGCCTGGCCCCACCGGTCTTCCGGCCGGTCGCCCAGGGTGAAGAGCGCCTCCTTGCAGCCGAGCGCCGCGCCGCGGCGCGCGATCTCGGTCACCTCGTCCGGTGACAGGTAGGCGTGGTCCAGCCGGGACGGCACCGTGGCGAACGTGCAGTAGCCGCACCGGTCCCGGCACAGCCGGGTCAGCGGGATGAACACCTTGCGGGAGTAGGTGATGATCCCGGGCCGGCCCGCGCGCTCCAGCCCGGCATCCCGGGTCCGCGCGGCATAGCCCAGCAGCTCGGCGAGGTGCTCGCCGCGGGCGTGCAGCAGCGTCGCGGCCTCGCCCTGGTCCAGGGCCTTGCCGTCCCTGGCCCGGGCCAGGGCCCGGCGCAGCGCGCTGGCGGCCGGCCGGGGCTCGGGGGACGGGGTCGGCGGCTGCGGCCGCGGGCGGGAGGCGGGCCCGGAGGATTTCATGCGCTCCAGCCTAAGCTGGGCGGTTCGGGCCGCCCGGCGCGGCCGGGGCTCTACCAGCCGGGTGGCCTGGCTCAGGCGTCCGTGGAAAACCGGATCGCGCCCGGCCCGATCTCCACGTCCGGCCAGACCCGGAGCCCGCGGGCGAGCTCGTTGCCCGAGGCGATCCGGGCCCCGTCGCCGATCACGACGCCGTCCAGGACCGCTCCCTCGCCGATGGTCACGTTCCGGCCGACGGCGCTGGACCTGACCACCGCGCCCGCGCCGACCGCCGCGCCGTCGAACAGCACGCTGCCGTCGACCTGCGCGTCCGGCCCGATGTGGCCGCCCGACCCGACGACGGTGCCGCCCCCGACCTTGGCCCCCGGCGCGATTACCCCGCCGGGCAGGACCAGGGCCTCACCGCAGGGACCGGGCAGCGCCGCCGACGGCAGCTCACCGAGCACCAGGTCCCGCGAGCCGCAGACGAACGCCTCCGGGGTGCCGACATCCAGCCAGTACGAGTTGTCGACATAGCCCTGCACGAGTTCCCCGCCGCTGATCAGCCCGGGGAACGTCTCCCGCTCGACCGATACCCTCCGGGCGGCGGGTATCCGGCCGATCACCTCCCGCCGGAAGACGTAGCAGCCGGCGTTGACCCGGTTGGTCACCGGATGCGCGGTCTTCTCGAGGAAGGCCGTGACCCGCCCGGCGGCGTCGATGGGAACGCAGCCGAACCGGGACGGGTCGGGGACCTCGACCAGGTGCAGCGTCACCGCCGCGCCGGCCGCCTGGTGCGCCGCTACCTGAGCGGTCAGGTCGTGGCCGGACAGCACGTCGCCGTTCAGCACGACCACGGGGTCGCCCGGGCCGCAGCGCAGCCCGGACGCAGCGTTGCGGATCGCGCCGCCGGTGTCGAGCGGCGTCTCCTCCTGGATGTAGTCGATCTCGAGGCCGAACGACGAGCCGTCCCCCAGGCACTCGGCGAACATCTGCGCCCGGTAGAACGTCGCCATCATCACCCGGGTCACCCCGCAGGAGGCCGCCTTGGCCAGCTGGTGAGCCAGGAACGGTACCCCGGCGGTGGGCAGCAGCGGCTTGGGCGTCGCGATGGTCAGCGGGCGCAGCCGCGTGCCCTGACCGCCGACCAGCAGGATCGCCTCGAGGGGGGCGGGCGGATTACTCGGCATGGGCAGCGAGGCTACTACTCGTGTCCCTGCGCCGCCGCGCGCTCGTAGGACGCCATGTGCGCCTCGGCCGATGCGGCCCAGGTGAACTCCAGCGCCCGGGCCTGGCCGGCGGCGCCCAGGGCCTCGCGGCGGGCCGGGTCATCGAGCAGCGCCCGCAGCGCGGCGCGGATGCTGTCGGCGTCGGGCTCGGTGTAGGCCACCGCGTCACCGCCCACCTCGGGCAGCGAGGTGCGGTGCGTGGTCAGCACCGGCGCGCCCGACGCCATGGCCTCGAGCACCGGCAGCCCGAACCCCTCGCCGGTGCTCGGGAACGCGACGATCATGGCCCCGCCGAGGAACCCGGGCAGGTCGCTGAAGTGCAGGTAGCCCGGGCGCACCAGGCGCAGGTGGGCAGGCACGTTCGCGACCGCCTCGTCCACTTCCTCGCTCCAGCCGCTGCCGCCGGCCAGCACCAGCGCGGGGGGCTCGGGCAGATCGGCCACGGCCTCCGCCCACCCGCTGATCAGCGCGGGCACGTTCTTGCGCGGCTCAAGCGTGCCCAGGTACGCGACGTACGGCTTGCCGTGCAGGCCGAGCCGGTCGGAGACGTGGCGCAGCATGGCCTCGGCCGGCTTGTGGAACAGCGCGTGGTCGACGCCGTGGTAGGCCACGTCGATCCGGGTCGGGTCGGTGCCGAGCACGCGGACCAGTTCGTCCCGGGTGGCCTTGGACGGGACGATCAGCCGGGTCGCGCGCCGGGCCGAGGTGCGGATCGCGGCCTTGTAGAACGTCGCGGTCACCGGGCTGTGCGCGTCCGGCTCGGTGAAGAACGTCAGGTCGTGGATGGTGACCACGGTCGGCGCCCCCGGCCGCAGCGGCATCGAGTAGTGCGGCGCGTGGATGACATCGGCGCTGACCTGCTGGGCCACCAGCGGCAGGCCGCTCTGCTCCCAGGCCAGCCGGGCGGGCCGGTGGGCGATGGCCGGCGGCCCGGCGACGATCCGGGCGCTCGGCACCAGCCGGCCGTACCGCTCCTCGTCGGCGCGCTGGCAGGCCACCGCCAGATCCGCCCCGGCCGCGCCCAGGGCGCTCACCAGTCCGTCGACGTAACGGCCGAGCGCGCCACGGTCCGCGGGCACAGCGGTCGCGTCAACAAGCACACGAGGTGCCACGAACGGTCCGGCTCCTTTCGCCCGGCCCGCCGGGGCATGCGTAACCGCCGGCAGGCAAACGTTGTTCCAGATTTCCCGTCAGCACCGAGCGTACGCCCTCCGCGCCGGCGGCGTGTCCGCGCCCGGCACTGGCTAGGGCCCCGGCGAGGGCTTGGCGGACGGGGAGGGGGTCGCGGCCGGGCCGGCCTGGGCCGCGGCCTTGGCGTTGTCCAGCGCCGTCTTCATCAGGGCCAGGTCACGGCCGTAGCTGGCGAGATCGTCGCTGCGCAGGGCCGCCTGGGCCTCGCTGTAGTAGGTCTCGGCCTGCTGCAGGTACTTCAGCACGGCCGCGCTGGCCGGGGCGCTGCGCCCGGTGCTCGGCGGGCTGGTCCCGGCGCTGGCCGGGGCGGGCGCCGTGCCGAACACCTCGGCCAGCGCCTGCGCCAGCGTGGGCTGGTACCCGATCTGGCCGTTGTAGTACACCAGCATGCCCTGCAGCGTGGGATAGGCCCCGGAGCTGCCGGTCGCGGACTGGGACACGTACACGGGCTCGAAGTACAGCAGCCCGCCCCCGACGGGCAGGGTGATCAGGTTGCCCTGGGTGACCTGGGACCCGTGCTGACGCAGCAGGCTCAGCGCGGAGGCGACCACCGCGTTGGACTCGAAGTCGTTCTGGACCTGCTGCGGGCCCCGGATCGTGGTGTCCTGGGGCAGCTGGAGCACGCGGATCGTGCCGAAGCCGGCGCTCTGCGGGTTGCTGTTCACCTCCATGAACGCGGCCATGTTGGCCCGGCCGCGCGGGGTGAGCGACGTGGTCAGCGAGAACTCCGGCGCAGGCTGCCCGGGCATCGTCATCGTCAGGTAGTACGGCGGCTGGCTGGAGGAGTTCGGCGAGGTGCCGCTCGGGTCCGTGGGCACCGACCAGAAGTTCTGCCCGCCGTAGAACTCCGGGGCCTGGGTCACGTGGTACTGGGCCAGGATCTGCCGCTGGGCCTCGAACAGGATCGGCGGGTAGCGAAGGTGCGGCAGCAGGGTGGCCGGGATGGCGCTCTGCGGCCTGATCACGCCCGGGAACGCCTTCTCCCAGGCCTCGAGCAACGGGTCGTGGCCGCCCCACTGGTACAGCGTGACCGCGCCGGTGTACGCGTTCACCACGGCCTTGACCGAGTTGCGGATGTAGTTCACCTGGTTGCCGGGGCCGACGATCGAGCCGCCCGGGCTGTAGCTGTTCGAGCTGGCCTGCTGCAGGCTGATCCGCTGCGAGTAGGGGTAGTTGTCGGTGGTGGTGTACGCGTCGACCACCCACAGGATCTGGCCGCCGACGACCACCGGGTAGGTGTTGCCGTCCAGGGTGAGGAACGGCGCGACCTTGGCCACCCGCGACAGCGGGTCCCTGATGTACATGATCTTCGAGTTGCCGTCGATGGCACCGGACAGCAGGATGTTGAGCTCCCGGAACTTGATCGCGTAGAGCACCCGGTTCAGCGTCGAGCCGACCGGCACGCCCCCGCCGCCGCGGTAGCTGGTGTTGGCCTGCCCGCTGGCGCTCTGATTGGGATAGTCGAGCTCGAGCTGGTGCCCGCCCACGATCGCGTAGCTGGTCTCCCCCTCGCCGAAGTACACCCGGGGCTGGCGCACGTCGAGCTCGCCGGACGGCGGGATGTCGCTCTCGGTGAACGACGGGTTGCCGCCGCCGGCCGCCGCGTTCGCTGACGCGGCCACGAACCCGAACCCGTGCGTGTAGACCAGGTGGCTGTTGATCCAGTTGCCCTGGCCCGAGGGCGGGCCCGCCATGTCGCGGACGCCGACCACCATGTCCTGCGGCACGGAGCTGCCCGGGACCAGGTACCGGTCGACCGAGAGCACGCCGGGGAACGTGTAATACCCCTTCACCTGCTGAAGCTGCTGGAACGACGCGGACACCACGCCGGGGTCGACCAGGCGCACGTCGGGCAGCGCGCCGGCCTGCTGGGCCAGCAGGCCCGCCGGCTCGGTCGACACCGCCGAGTACGGGGTCACCTGGACGTGGGTGAGCGCGTACGCGCGCCGCGTGCTGTTGATCTCCCTGGTCAGGTACGGGCCTTCCTTGGCCAGCTCGTTGGGCTTGACCACGAACTGCTGCACGATCGCCGGGTAGACCCCGCCGATGATCACCGCGGACAGCACCAGCAGGCCGAACCCGACGGCGGGCAGCAGCGCGTTGCGCCGGATCGCGCCGGCGAAGAACAGCGCGGCGCAGATCACCGCGATCACCGCCAGCACGGTCTTGGCCGGCAGCACGGCGTTCACGTCCGTGTACGAGGCGCCGGTCTGGACCACGCCGCGCTGCGAGAAGTCGATGCCGTACCGGTCCACCCAGTACGCGACGGCCTTGAGCAGCACGAAGATGCCGACCAGGACGAACAGCTGAGCCCGGGCGCCCTGCGTGGCGCGCTCCCCGCGGACCTGCAGCCGCAGGCCGCCGTACAGGTAGTGCACGACGGCCGCGGCCACCAGCGACAGCAGCACGGCCGCGAACAGGAAGCTGAGCATCATCCGGATGAACGGGTAGTCGAACACGAAGAACGAGATGTCCAGGTGAAACTGCGGATCCTGGACGCCGAACGAGGTGCGGTTGACGAACAGCAGCCAGGTGCGCCAGCTGCCGGCCGCCGCCAGCCCGGAGATCAGCCCGATCAGGCCGACGACCACCACGACCAGCAGCCGGCGGTGCGGGTCGATCGCCATCCGGTAGGCCTCGATGCCGTGCTGCGCCGCCGAGGCCGGCCGCTGCGCCGGCCGGAGCCGGTAGGCGAGCCAGATGTTGACGCCGATCACTGTCATCATGAACACCGCGGCGATGCCGAACAGCGCCCACTTGACCCCGTAGGTGGTGTCGAACACCGTCGTGTAGTGGACCGAGCGGAACCACAGGAAGTCGGTCCAGACCCCGGCCGCCACCGCGACGATCACGATCAGCGCCACCAGCGCCACCAGGACCGGGAGCACGTACCTCGTCCACCGGGGCAACGCGATGGGGCGGCTGCCCGGCGGCCGCGAGCGGCCAGTGGGTCGGAAGGCCACGCCGTCCCCCTTACCTCACCTCGGGTACCCGGCCGCGGGGCCGTGCGGGCGGGCGCGCTTCGCCCGGACACCGCACGCGAATGCGCATATTCACTGACGGCAACTTACCGGCACGCGGCAAGGTTCCCGCCTCCGTTCCCGGTGCCGCGCCGCCGAAGCTGGCCGCGGGCCCCGGCCGTGGTCCGCCGGACCGGCCTCAGCAGGCCGGGACCGGCCGACCCGCTTTCAGCGCGTTAAGGTCGGCGATGGCACCGGCCAGGGAGCTTACCTTGATCAGGCGCATCCCGGCCGGGACGGCCCCCGCGGTGTCCGGGCAGTTCGCCGCCGGGGTGAGGAAGATGGTCGCGCCCGCCGCCCGCGCGCCCGCCATCTTCTGCTGGATCCCGCCGATCGGGTCCACGGTGCCGTCCGCCTCGATCTCGCCGGTACCGGCGATGAACCAGCCGCCGGCCAGGTTGTCCGGGGTGATCTTGTCGATGATCCCGAGCGCGAACATCAGCCCGGCGCTGGGTCCGCCGATGTCCCCCACGCTGATCGTCACGCTGAACGGGAACACGAAGCTCTCCACGATCTCCACGCCGATCTCGGGCACGCCCGCTGCGTCGGCGGTCACGAGCCGAACCTGCTGTGTCCGGCCCTGGCGCAGGATCGTCAGCTCCACCGGGGCGCCCGGCTTGCGCGCCTTGATCAGGGTCCCGGCGTCGGCGCGGCAGGTCACCGGGGTGCCGCCGACCGCGACGATGACGTCGCCCGGGCGCAGCACGCTCGCGGCCGGCATGCCCTTCACCGTGGCCTGGATGGTATCCACCGTCTTGAAGGCGATCCCGAGCTGGCACAGCGCGGCGGCGGTCGCCGTCTGCTGCGAGTTCGCCATCTCCTCGGTGTCCTGCTTGGCCACCTGCTGCGAGCTCTGGCCCGGGGTGAAGATCTCTGACTCGGGGACCACCGCGTCATGCGGGCTGAGCCAGGCGTGCAGGGCCGCGAAGATGTTGAACTTGGTGCCGGGGCCGCCGAGGAAGGACACCGTCACCATGTTGAGGTTGCCCTTGGTCGGGTAGACCAGATGGTTCTTGATCTGGATCAGCGGCTTGCCGCTCAGGGTGCCCAGGGTGTTCAGGGTGGGCCCGGGGGTCAGGGCGACGTAGGGCACGGGCGCGAGCACCGCGACGGCGATCGCGATCAGGACACCCGCTGCTGCCACCAGCAGGGTCGCGGATCGGCGGGACATGGGGGAAGACTACGCGCTGTTGACCCACTCGCTTTCGCCGCCGACGAACTCCTGGTGCTTCCAGATCGGCACGCTGCGCTTCAGGTCGTCGATCAGGGCCCGGCAGGCCTCGAACGCCTCGCCGCGGTGCGGGCAGGCCACGGCCACGACGACCGCGATCTCGCCGACGGCCAGATCGCCCACCCGGTGCACGGCGGCGACCGCGATCGCGCCGTGGCTGGCGGCGACCTTCTCGGCGACCCGCCGCAACTCGGCCGCCGCCATCGGGTGGGCGGTGTAGCCGAGCCGGGCCACCGGGCGTTCATGATCGTGATCGCGGATCGTGCCGACGAAGAGCGATACCCCGCCGGCCGCGGGATCCGAGACCGCGCGCAGCACCTCGTCCGCCGACAGCGGCGTGTCCCGCAGCTCGGCCAGCCTCACGATGTCCACGAGAGCCACGCTATCGTGATCGCTCCGCCGCTCCGTCAGGCGCCAAGGGTCACCGTCACGCGCCGCGGGCCGCCGTCAGATGCCACGGGCCGCCGTCAGGCGCCGCGGGCCGCCGTCACGCGCCGCGGGCCGCCGTCAGATGCCGCGGGCCGCCGTCAGCTGCCGCGGGCCGCCGTCAGATGCCGCGCCGCCGCCGCCGGACCTCGCGCACGATCGCCGCGGTCCCGATGACGGCCACCGTGGCGCCCGCGGCCGTGATCGTGGCGTCCTTCTTGTCCAGCCGGCGCCCCGCCACCGCGTGGTGCCCGGCGCGCTGCTCGAGCAGGACCTGCAGCGCCGTCTCGTTGTCGAACGCGGGCTTCCACCCGGCCTGCCGCAGCGTCGCGCAGTCGACGACCCACGGGTACACGACGAAGTGCAGGTCGGTCACCAGGGCCGGGGTTATCCCGGCCCGGTGCAGCCGCTGCGCGGTGACGAACGTCAGGCCGGCCGGCAGCTCGATCCGGCGCAGCCCGGACAGCTCCTCCACCTGCCCCTGCTCCAGCCAGCCGTCGCAGCCGACCGCGAACTTGCCGGTCACCTCGCCCGTCGCGGCCAGCTCCAGGGCGGAAACCAGGTCGTCGACATGGCAGAACTGCCAGCGCGGAGCGCAGCCCTTGACCGCCAGCAGCCGCGGCGCCTCGAAGTGGCGGGTGATCAGGGTGTCCACGCCCTCGCCGACCAGTGCGGCCGGGCGCACCACCGTGATGGCCATGCCCGGATTGGCCTGGGGCGAGCGCCGCGCCAGCTGCTCGATCTCCACCAGGTCGCCGACCACGCTGCCGTCCGGGTCGGCGCCCAGCGGATCCGACTCGGCCAGCGGGACGGGATTGTCCGGCCGGGCGCCGTACACCATCGCGCTGGTCACCAGCACCACCCGGCCCACCCGGCCCGCGGCCGCCGCGGTCAGCACGGTCTGCGCCCCGCGGACGTTGTAGGCCCGCCGCGCCCGCTGGTCCGTCTCGGGCGCCAGGTCGAGGTCGGTGTGCACGACGACGTCCACGCCGGCCAGCGGCCGGCCAGCGCCGGGTCGCGGACGTCCACGACCCGCCAGGTCACGCCCGTCGCATCGCCCCGGTGGCCGTCGATGGCGACCACCCGTCCGATCCTGGTCGACGCGGCCAGCCGGACCGTGAGCGCGTGGCCGAGGCCGCTGGCGGCCCCGGTGACTGCCACCACGGGGCCGCGCCCGCGCTCCCGTGGGCCCCGGTTTCCCGGTCCGCCGTTGGCGGCCGCGCCCCCGCGCTGCTCGCGCCGGCTCACCGGTGGTCCAGGGCCTGGCGGCGGGCCGCGCGGGCTGCGCCGTCGGCGAACCTGGTAACTCGAATGCTCACCACGGTGTGCTCCCGGGATAACGTGGCGGACGTGGACCCTTCCATCCTGCCCGAGAGGCAGCGGAGATGACTGACCCTCCCTTTGGCTTCGGCATGCCCGGCGACCGGGACCGCGACCGAGACGACCCGGGAAGCACGCCGCCCGGAGGCACGGGCGGGGGCGCCGGTGGCGCCGGGAATCCGATGGGGCCGATGGGGCCGATGGGGCCGCTCGGCCCGCTCGGCGACCCGCAGCAGTTCGCCGACGCCCTGCGCCAGTTCGCGGACCTGATGTCCTGGCAGGGCGGCCCGGTCAACTGGGATCTGGCCAAGAACGTGGCGCGCCAGACCGTGGCCGCCAAGGGGGATCCGAGCGTGCTGGAGATCGACCGGCGCAAGACCGTGGAGGCGATCAGGACCGGCGATCTCTGGCTGGAGGACGCGACCACGCTGCCGACCGGAATCCGCATCGTGCAGGCCTGGAGCCGGTCGGAGTGGGTGGAGGCGACGCTGCCGGTGTGGTCGAAGCTGTGCGATCCCATCGCGGGCCGCGCGGTCGACGCGATGGGCGGGATGCTGGCCGAGGACCCCGAGGAACTCGCCGAGGAACTCCCGCCCGACATGCGATCGGCGATGACCGCGCTCACCGGTGGCCTCGGCGCCCTCGGCGGGCTCGGTCAGATGATGCGCCGGATCGGCGGGATGATGGTCGGCGGCCAGACCGGGGCGGCGGTGGGAGCCCTGGCCGAGCAGGTGGTCAGCTCCACCGACGTCGGCCTCCCGCTCGGGCCGGCGGGCACGGCGGCGCTGCTCCCGGCCGGCGTCGCCGCGTTCGGCGAGGGGCTGTCGGTCGCCGGCGACGAGGTCCGGCTGTTCCTGGCCCTGCGGGAGGCCGCCCACCACCGGCTGTTCGCCCACGTGCCCTGGCTGCGGGCGCACCTGCTCGGGGCGGTGGAGGACTACGCCCGGGGCATCACCGTGGACGCGGGCGCGCTGCGCGAGGCGATGCCGCAGATCGACCCGTCCAACCCCGAGGCGCTGAACGAGGCGCTGGCGGGCGCCGCGCTGTTCCAGCCGGAGGATACCGAGCAGCAGAAGGCGGCGCTGGCGCGGCTGGAGACGGTCCTGGCCCTGGTCGAGGGGTGGGTCGCCACCGTGGTCGACGCGGCGGCCGCCGACCGGCTGCCGCAGGCCGGGGCGCTGGCCGAGGCGATCAGGCGGCGCCGGGCCAGCGGCGGGCCCGCCGAGCGGACGTTCGCGACCCTGGTCGGCCTGGAGTTGCGGCCGCGCCGGCTCCGCGAGGCGGCCGCCATCTGGCACGGGCTGACCGAGGCCCGCGGCATCGACGGCCGCGACGCGGTGTGGGCCCACCCCGACCTGCTGCCCACCGCGGACGACTTCGACGACCCGGACGGCTTCGTCCGCGGCCGCCCCGAGTTCGACATCTCCGACCTGGAGTCCGGGCCCGGCGCGGAGGCCCCCGGCGGTGAGGCGCCCGGCGGGAAGCCGCCCGGCGCGGAGGCGCCCGGCGGGAAGCCGCCCGGCGCGGAGGCCCCCGGCGAAGCCGGCCGGCGCGGAGGCGCCCGGCGGCGAGGCGCCCGGCGGGAAGCCGGCCGGCGCGGAGGCCCCCGGCGGCGAGGCGCCCGGCGGGGAGCCGGCGCCACCCGATGACCGCGGCGACTCTCCGCCCGGGGACGGCGAGGGCTGACATCGGCCGGGTTTTCATGATCTGGGTACCTGAGGTGGTCCAGTTGCGCACCAGGTACCCAGATCAAGGAATGCGCGCCGATACTCGCGCAAACAGCCCGGCAATCTGGCTTCCACAGGCGGTGGACGGCGTCAGCCGAGGTCATTCCCCCTCATCAGGCGGGCCGGGCGTGGATTGCACAAGGCGGTCCCCCGGTGTCCACAGCGACACTCGGCCCTATCCCCAGGTTGTCCACATGGTTATCCACAAGGGCGTATTGACCGGCCGGGCCGCCGGGCCTAGCTTCGCCTGACAGGGAGTCCCCGGGCTCCGGGCCGCACGCGCTTCTGGGGAAGGGGGCGAACGGCCCGCAGCGGACCGGACCGCGGATGGCCGCGCCGTTCCCACGCCCGGGGGCCCCGCCCAGCGGCGAGCCGCCCGCCCGAGCCGACGCAGCGCTCCCGGGCCCCGCGTCCCGCCCAGCGGCGAGCCGCCCGCCCGAGCCGACGCAGCGCTCCCGGGCCCCGCGTCCCGCCCAGCGGCGAGCCGCCCGCCCGAGCCGGCGGTTTCGTAATTGTCGGTATTGCCTGTCACGCTGGGATACGTGAGACCAGCGCTGAAGCCGGGGCTGCTGCCCGTCTGGCGCGACCGCGACACGCTGCAGATCGGGATCGACTCGCGGCGGGCGGTGGCGCTGACCGGCATGGCGGGCGCGGCGCAGGTGATCGGCCTGCTGGACGGCAGCCGCGACCGCGCACAGGTGATCCTGGCCGCGGCCGGCCACGGCATCCCCGAGGCGACGGCCGAGCGCGTGCTGGAGTTACTCGCCGCCGCCGGCGCGCTTGACGACTTCCCGGCCGGCACGTTACGGCTGGTCTCCCGGCCGCTGCGGGCGCGGCTCGCCGCGGAACTGGCCACCGTGTCGCTGGCCAACCGGGACGGCGACGGCGGCGCGCGCACCCTGGCCCGCCGGCTGGCCGCGCAGGTCCGCGTGCACGGCGGCGGGCGGATCGGCGCGGGCATCGCCAGCCTGCTGACGGCGTCCGGCATCGGCCGGGTCACGCACGCGGCCCAGGGCGCCCCGTCCAGCCGGCCCGACCTCGCCATCCTGGCCGGCCGGGCGAGCCTGGACCTGCGAGCCGCGCTGATGCGCGCGCGGATACCGCACCTGGCCGCTTCGGCGGACGAGGCCATCGGCGTGGTGGGCCCGCTGGTGATCCCCGGCCAGACCGCGTGCCTGAGATGCCTGGACCTGACCCGGGCCGACCGGGACCCGGCGTGGCCGCTGATCCTGGCCCAGTTGGACGGCCGCCAGCCCGACCCGCCCGCGTGCGACGCGCCGCTCGCGGCGGGGGTCGCGGCGCAAGCCGCCGCCCAGGCGCTGACCTTCATCGACAGGGCGGTCGCGGCCACGGCCGTCACCAATGGCACCCTGGAACTCGTCCTGCCCGGGTGGCAGTGGCGCCGCCGGACCTGGCCGCGGCGCCAGGGCTGCTCCTGTAGCAGTAACAAGTTCGAGTAGCGGACAATGGGATCTTGGCATCCTTGCGGCCCGGCTGCGACGGGCCAGGACTCCGGCCGTGCCATGCGGAAAGGAGCAGGAATTGAGGTTCGCGGTGCACGCGGCACCTCCCGCGCGCTGTCGACACGCGCGCGGTGAGCTCACCAGGGTGGTGAAGCGGCGCGCGGGGGGCGGCCCGGCCACCGGCCAGCCCGGCCCGCGGTATCAGTGAGTGACCTCCCGCGCCGGGCCGTGACGCGAACGGCGAAACTAGCCACCCTCCCGGTCGGGCTGGCCGGCCGGACCGCGCTGGGTCTCGGCAAGCGCATCGGCGGGCGCCCGGCCGAGGTCGTCGCCCAGGAGATCCAGCAGCGGACCGCGGAGCAGGTCTTCCGCGTGCTGGGCGAGTTGAAGGGCGGGGCGCTGAAGCTGGGGCAGGCACTGTCGATCTTCGAGGCCGCGCTTCCCCCGGAGATCGCGGGACCCTACCGGGCCACGCTGACCAGGCTGCAGGAGTCGGCGCCACCGCTGCCCGCCGGAACCGTGCACAAGGTGCTCGTCGCCGACCTCGGTCCCGGCTGGCGGGACAACTTCACCGACTTCAACGACAGCCCGACCGCGGCCGCCTCCATCGGCCAGGTGCACCGCGCGACCTGGCGCGACGGCCGCCCGGTAGCGGTGAAGATCCAGTACCCCGGGGCCGGGAAGGCCCTGATCAGCGACTTTACCCAGCTCAGCCGCCTCGGTCGGCTGTTCAGCGTGCTGATGCCCGGGCTGGACGTCAAGCCGCTGCTCGACGAGCTGCGCAAGCGGGTCGCCGAGGAGCTCGACTACCAGCTCGAGGCCGCCTCCCAGGAGAAGTTCGCCACCGCCTACGCCGACGACCCCGAGTTCTTCATCCCGCACGTCGTCGCGGCCACCGACCACGTCCTGGTTAGCGAGTGGATGGACGGCACGCCGCTCTCCAAGATCATCTCAGGCGGGACCACCGAGGAGCGGAATCGGGCCGGCCTCCTGCTCGTCCGGTTCCTGTTCTCCGGGCCGTCGCGGGCGGGCCTGCTGCACGCGGACCCGCACCCCGGCAACTTCCGGCTGCTGGACGACGGCCGGCTCGGGGTGCTCGACTTCGGCGCGGTCGACCGGCTCCCGGACGGGTTCCCGCGCTTTTTCGGCAAGCTCCTGCGCCTCATGCACGAGGACCGCGACATCGAGAGCGTGGAGCACGAGCTACGGCTGCACGGCTTCCTCAAGGAGGGCGTCACCGTTGATCTCGATGCCCTGAACGCCTACCTCGCACCGCTGGCCGAGCCGTCCCGGGTGGAGACCTTCAAGTTCACCCGGGAGTGGCTGCGGGAGGAGGCGTCCCGGGTTACCGACATGCGGTCGGCCGCGGTCGGCCGCCGCCTCAACCTGCCGCCCACGTACGTGCTGATCCACCGGGTGTCCACCGCCGGCATCGGGGTGCTCTGCCAGCTCGAGTGCGAGGGTCCCTTCCGGGCCGAGGTGATCAAGTGGATGCCCGGCTACAACGACCCGGCCGAACCGGACCAGGACCCCTGCGACTCGCCCGCTCCCGGCCGGGAGGACCAGGACGACACCCGGGCCGGGGCCGGCACCTCCCCGTAGCGGCCCGGGCCAGCCAGCGCGGACGAGCCCGCGCGGACCAGGCAGGCAGCGCGGACCAGCCCGCGCGGACCAGCCCGGACCAGGCAGCGCGGACCAGCCCGGACCAGCCCGCGCGGACCAGCCCGGACCAGGCAGCGCGGACCAGCCCGGACCAGGCAGCGCGGACCAGCCCGGACCAGGCAGCGCGCAAGCCCGGGAAGGCTCGGCCTTCCCGGGCCCGCGCGTCAGGTGCCCCTCAGGAACCTTGCTCGGCGGCCAGCTCGCCGCGCAGCCGCAGGGTCTCGTTGCTGGAGTGAATCAGCTGCCGCTGCGCCCGCGCGGTCCGGCGGGCCGCCCGGTCCAGCGCGATCACCCGCTGCGCCTGGCGCTCCGCCGTCGCCGTCGCCAGCATTGTCTGTTGTCGTTCCCTCACCATCTCGGGCGCCGGATACATCTGCGTCACCACCATTCCTCGCGTCTCGATGTCCGACCGATGTGCCTGGTCAGGCCGCTACCTCGTGCTTCCTGGGCCGTCCCCGCGGCCGCTTGCGCGGCACGATCTCGCCGCGCAGGAACAGCTCGCCGCCCCAGACTCCCCAGGGCTCCCGGCGCTCGAGCGCCCCGGTGAGGCAGGCGATGCGGGCCGGGCAACCCCGGCACAGGTCCTTGGCCAACTCCACGTCCTCCGGGGACTCGGCGAAGAAGAGGTCCGGGTCATCCGTGCACGGCAGGTGACGGCCAGCCGGGGTCCCGGTCACCGTCACCGGGACGGCGACGACCTGCGCCGGGACTGCGCTGGCCAGGAGCGCTGCCTGCTTGGATTCCGCCTCGAACCCCGCCTGGTCCTCCAGAACGGCGGTGGTGCCGGGCCGCTGCATCGGAGCCATCCCCTCTCATCTACTCGTCTAAGGTCTCTCACGCGTCTGACAAAACGGTGGCCTCGCATGACGAAGGCCGCGGACCCGATCCCGGGTCCGCGGCCTTGAGGGGTTCTGGCCGGCCTATTTCTAGGCCGGTTCTGGTTCCCTCGCCGGATGCGGACCCTTGGCACCGCCGCTAGCGGCGATGCGGGTCATGTACGGGTTCTTCTTCTGGCTGTCCTGCTGCCCGAGCGCGACGGCCAGGTCAGCCGCCGGGCGGCCGTGCCCAAACACGTCGGCGGCCCGGAAAGCACGGGGGCGCGCGTACGTGACGGCGACCTTGCGCGGCTGGGCGGTCTGGACGGGACCCGACGGCAGGCAGGCGCCCGCGCTGAACGGTGCGTGCGCCTCAGCGGCGGTCTCGAGATCCGAGAGCAGGTTCAGCATCCTGGGCACCCCCTTTCATAGGGCGTCGTCGGTAGACCCGCGGACATGCGAGAAGCCTACGTAGCCTCGGCGGGACAGGGCAACCGATTTTCCCTGGCGATCTGGTCAGAGCTTTCTCGCGGCCCGGCTAGCGCCTTTATTGCGCTCCGGCTAGACCCTTCTCGCGGCCGGGCCCGGTTCACGAGACCCGGATCAGCCCCTCCTGCACCACGGAGACCGCCAGTGCCCCCTCGCTGGTGTACATCTCGCCGCGGGCCAGCCCGCGGGCCCCGCGGGCGACCGGGGAGTCCTGCGCGTACAGCAGCCACCGGTCGGCCCGGAACGGCCGGTGGAACCACATCGCATGGTCGAGGCTGGATCCCGTGGTCCGCCCGTCGGTCCAGGACAGGCCGTGCGCGAGCAGCACCGAGTCCAGCAGCGTCATGTCGGACGCGTAGGTCATCACGCACACGTGCAGCAGCGGATCGTCGGGTAGTTCGCCGTCGGCCCGCAGCCACACCATGCTGCGCGTGGTCCGCAGCGCCGGGTCGCGCTCGGCCTCATAGGTCAGCGGGCCGATGTGCCGGATATCGATCGGGTTGCCGCCGAACCACTCGCGCACGCCCGGCCCGAACAGCTTCTCCATCCGCTCGGCGGTCGGCGTGACCGCTTCCGGCGGCGGGACATCGCCGGGCATGGCGAACGCGTGCTCGACCCCGGGCTCGTCGCGCTGGAACGAGGCGGAGAGCGTGAAGATCGTCTGGCCGTGCTGGACGGCGGACACCCGGCGGGTGGTGAACGAGCGGCCGTCACGCACCCGCTCGACCAGGTAGATCAGCGGCACGGCGGGGTCACCGGGCCGGATGAAGTAAGCGTGCAGCGAGTGCACCGGCCGGTCGGCGGGCGCCGTGCGGCCCGCCGCCACCAGCGCCTGGCCCGCGACCTGGCCGCCGAATACGCGCTGGCGCCGCTCTCCCTCGGGGCTGCGCCCGCGGAAGATGTCGACCTCGATCTGCTCCAGGTCGAGCAGGTCAACCACCCGGTCCAGGGCCTCGGTCATGGTCGTTTGTCACCAGCCTCGCTCAGCGCCCGCGCCCGCCGTATCCGCCGCGCTTATTCTGCCGGGCCCCGGCCAGGGCGGGCACGCCCCGGCGGGACGGCCGGATCTCCTCGACGAACCGGGACGGCTGGCGGGCGCGGCGCCCGTCGGCGGACCGGGCCAGGGCCCAGGACAGGAACAGCCGGTCCCGGGCCCTGGTCACCCCGACGTACAGGAGCCTGCGCTCCTCCTCGATCGCCTCGTCGGTCTGCGCGTGCACGATCGGCACGGTCCCGTCGCTGAGCCCGGCCAGGAACACCGCATCCCACTCCAGCCCCTTGGCCGCGTGCAGCGAGGCGAGAGTGACCCCGTCCAGCACCGGGGCGTGCCCGAGGGCGCTGCGCGCCGCGAGCTCGGCGGCCAGGTCGGCGAGCGAGGCGCCCGGCGACGCCGCGAAGAAGCCGTCGGCCAGCTGGGCCAGCGCCGCCAGCGACTCCCACCGCTCCCGGGCCTGGCCCCGGCCCGCGGGCGGCTGCGGGCTGAGCCCGATGCCGGACAGCACCGCCCGGACCTGGCCGGCCGGACCGGCGTCCTCGCCCGCCGACGCCGAGCGCGACGCGGCCCGCAGCAGTCCGACCCCCTGGCGCACCTCGGCCCGGTCGAAGAAGCGCTCCGCGCCCCTCACCACGAACGGCACGCCGACGTTGTCGAGCGCCTGCTCGAACGCGAGCGTCTGGGCGTTGGTCCGCACCAGCACCGCGATCTGGCCGGCCGCGGTCCCGGACCTGATCAGCGCCGCAGCCTGCCGCGCCACCGCGGCCGACTCCTGGAGCTCGTCGCCGTACTCGGCGAACTCCGGCTCCGGGCCGGCCGGCCGCTGGGCCGCGAGCCCGGCGCCGCCCGCCGACCGCAGCCCCCGGCCGAGCCGGTTGGCCAGCGCGACCACCTGCGGCGTGGACCGGTAGTTGCGCACCAGCCTGATCACGGTCGCGTCCGGGAACTCGGCCGCGAAGCCGGTCAGGTAGGACGGGGTCGCCCCGGTGAAGGAGAAGATCGTCTGCCTCGGGTCGCCGACCACGCAGACGTCGTCCCGGTCGCCGAGCCACGCGTCGAGCAGCAGCTTCTGCAGCGGGTTGACGTCCTGGTACTCGTCGACGACGAAGTAGGAGTAGCGCTCACGCACGGCGGCGGCCGCGACCGGGTGCTCAGCCAGGATGGCGGCGGTGAGCTCGAGCACCGACTCGAAGTCGACCAGGTGCCGCTCGCGGCGCAGCTCCTCGTAGGCCGCGTAGAGCCGGGCCAGCCCGGCCGGGCCGGCCGGGGCGTCCGGCCCGCCATGGCGCTCTCCCGCGGGTAGTCGCCGGGGCGGACCCCGCTGACCCTGGCCCACTCGATCTCGCCCGCCGCGTCCCGCAGCTCGGGCGGGCTCAGCGGCAGCCGCAGCCGGCGCGCGACGTCGGCGACCAGGCCGACCTTGGAGTCGAGCACCCGCGGCGGCGGCCCGCCGACCGTGAGCGGCCAGAAGTGGCTGAGCTGGCGCAACGCCGCCGCGTGGAACGTCCGGGCCTGGACCCGCTCGATCCCGCCGCCCGGCAGCGCCTCGCGGCCGAGCAGCCGCAGCCGGCCCCGCAGCTCACCCGCGGCACGGGTGGTGAACGTGACGGCCAGGACCCGGGCCGGGTCCACCACGCCGGTCGCCACCGCGTAGGCGATCCGGTGCGCGACCGCGCGGGTCTTGCCGGTGCCCGCCCCGGCCAGCACGCACACCGGCCCCCGGGCGGCCAGCGCGACCTCGCGCTGCTCGGGGTCGAGCGCGGCCAGCACCGCTTCCGCGCTGTCCATGGGCGCACCTCCCCGGCCGCCATCCTCGCGCATCCCGCCGACACCAGGGGCAACGACGCCCGGGAAGTCCCCGGAGGGTTTACGAGTTAGTAATGTTCAGTATTGGGAGCGAAGGGGAGGACGGCCGATGGATCAGCCGCTGACCATGTACACCACGCCGTGGTGCGGGTACTGCAAGCGGCTCAAGCGCCAGCTGGCGGCCGACGGCATTGATATGAGCGAAGTCGACATCGAGCAGGACCCGGCGGCCGCCGAGTACGTGATGAGCGTGAATGGCGGCTACCAGACCGTGCCGACCGTTGTCTTCCCCGACGGCAGCGTGCTGACCAACCCCTCCGCGGTCACCGTCAAGGAACGGCTGCTCGAACTGGCTGCCCGCTGATGTCCAAAAAGCGATCCAGAACGCTCCGGCGCGTGCCCGGGCCAGTGACCGCCGAGGCCGGGCTGGACCCGGCCGGCGCGCTGGATGGCGGGTCCGCCGGGCCGGACTCCCCCGGCGGGTTGCCGGGGCCCGCGATGCCCGCCGCGCTGCCCTCGCCCGGCGAGGAGGCCGTGGTCCGCCGCACCGCGGACGGGTGGCGGGTCGGCGACGACGAGCTACCCGACCTGACCTGCGCGATGGTGCTGGCCGACCTGCTGGCCGCCGAGATGCCGACTGATATCCAGCCCGCGGTCCCGCCCGCCCCGCCCGCCTCGCCGGCCGCGGCCCGCGAGGAGCATGTGGCCGAGGAGGCCCGGCGGCTCCGCACGACGGTCGGCCAGCTCGAGCACGCGCTGACGGCGCGGATCCGCATCGAGCAGGCGATCGGGGTGCTGGCCGAACGTCACCGCATCCGGCCCCGCCAGGCCTTCGAGCAGCTCAGGTCCGCCGCGCGGAACCGGGGACGGCGGGTCATCGACATCGCGACCGACGTGGTGGCCAGCGCCACGAACCCGCTGCTCCAGCTGCCCGAGGAGCTCTCCCGGCAGCGCTCGGCCCCGCGTCACGCGGCCAGGAAGCCGCCGCGGGTCCTGCGCCCGGAGTAATCGCCCGGCCGCTCCGGGCAGGCGCCAGCGATCCAGCCGTAGATCGTGATCTGGCGGTCAGGCCGAGGTGCCCTGTAGCCAGGCGACGATGGCGTCTTGCCAGGACTGGAGGTAGGCGGGGTATCTGTCGGCGAATTCGCCGAGCTTGTGGCCGGCGGGGCCGGTGAGCGCGGTGAGCTGATAGGTGACCTCGACCTCGCTGTGGTGGCCGGCGGCACTGATGGCGATGGTCACGGTGCCGGCCTGGTCGCCGGCGGTCACGCGGGCGTAGGAGATGCGCTGGCCGGGTTGCCGGTCTGTCACCAGCCATATGGTGTGCTGGCCGTGCGCGCTGGTCTCGAAGACGGTTCCCGGCTCGGTGTCGTCGGGGGCCGGGGCCGGGAACCGGGGGTGCCATCCGTGGGCCCAGTCTTGTTCGCCGCGCGGGGTGAACAGGCGGAACGCTTCGCCGGGCGGGAGGGCGACCTGGATGCGGCCGGTGAGCCGCCGCTGCGTGCTGGTCATGGCTGCTCCGTCAGCTGGTGCGCGTCGGCGGCGGTCAGGGTCAGGCCGTAGACCGCCTTGAGCTGGTCGATCTTGGTGAGGACGGGCGGCCCGAAGGGCGCCTTGCCCTCGAAGGCGTGCCAGACGATGCCTTCGACGAGATCACCGAGGGACAGGTCGAGGTATTCGGCCAGGCCCTTGAGGACTTTCAGCGTGTTGCGCTCGATGCGAAGGCCGGTCTGTACCCGCTCTATTGTTACCACGGTAACAAGATAACATGTCGTGCCGCCGGGCGCCGGAAAGCCGGGCGCCGGGACGTGCCGCCGCCCGCCAGAAGCGGTGGCGGGCACGCTCCTGGCGCGCGGGCGGGCGGCTGGTCGCCAGGTCGCCAGGTCATCGGTCCCCGGCGCTTGCCGCTGGTGCTGCCGTATCAGCCCGCGGCGAGGACGGTGCCGGGGTGAGCCCAGGGACGGGTGAAGCCGACCGGGTCGGTGTCGCCCGGCGCGGCCGCGGCGTCACCGAACGAGGAGATGCGGATCGGGAAGCCGGTGGCGTACGCCTCGATCATCTTGTCGTGACCGATCACCAGGCCGACGTGGCCGGGGGCCGTGACTGTCCCGTCGCCCCCGGCGAAGAAGACCAGGTCCCCGGGCTCGACCTGGCTGGCCGGCACCTGCGGCCCCCACAGCCACTGCTGCTGCGAGGTGCGCGGGATGAACACGCCCGCGGCCCGGTAGGCCATCATCACCAGGCCGGAGCAGTCGAAGGCGTCCGGCCCGGTGCCGCCCCACTGGTACGGCTTGCCCAGCTGCGCCTCGGCGAACGAGATCGCCGTGGCCACCGTCTTGTTGGGCGGCACCACCGACCCCGCCGCGTCCGTGTTGATCCCCGGCACGCATCCGGGGACGTTGGCCACGGTCACCGGGCTGACCGTGAAGCCGCC
The DNA here is from genome assembly GCA_963749145.1 of uncultured Actinomycetota bacterium. Classification (GTDB taxonomy): domain Bacteria; phylum Actinomycetota; class Actinomycetes; order Streptosporangiales; family Streptosporangiaceae; genus JASHPR01. Next base: position 1,044,131 of record CAVVLN010000004.1, read on the forward strand.
CTTGGCGTAGGTCCCGGCGAAGGACAGCACGAGCTGGACGTACGAGTCCATGTGGTTGTACGCGAAGATCGCGCCCGCGACGTTGCTCTGCACGCCGTGGGAGACCAGGAACCTCGCCGCGCCGGCGATCGCGTCGGCGGGGTCGTAGACGCTGGCGATCCCGTCGCCGTCGCCGTCGGTGGCCACCCCGTCGACGTGCTCGCTGGCCGGATGCACCGGCGCGCCGCCCCACTCGTCGCCCGCGGCGCCGCCGATGCCGATCTGCATCGGGCCGGCCGCGCCGAAGGCGTTGGCGCCGGAGTGCACGCCGGGCAGGTTGGACCGGCCGTCGTCGCTCTCCACCTCGCCGATGCCCGCCAGGATCACCCAGGGCACCGCGTACCGCTGGCCCATCTCCTGGAACAGGGCGAGGTAGTTGGCCGGGATCGAGTCACGGGCGTCCGAGCTGGCCACGGGCTGCGCTCCGGCGCCCTGCGCCGCCTCGCAGCCGCTGCCGGACTCGAACAGCAGCCCGCTGCCGCCCACCACCAGCATGGGGATCGTGATCAGCCCGAGGACGAGCACGACCGCCACCGCCACCAGCGCGAGCACCGCGCCGCGGCTTAAGCCCCCCGGCTTCCAGCGCCATCTCATGAGTTGCCTGCCGAGGCCAGCTCGATGTCATTGACCTGCCAGCTCGCGCCCGCCTCGGCGACCGTCACCGCGTACTGGGTGCTGGCCGGGCTCCGGCCGGCGGTGCTGGTGATCTCCTGGCTGATCGTCACGACGAAGGTGATGCTCGACGGGCCGAACGCGCGCAGCGCGTTGATGACCGCGCTGCCGGCCGACACCTGCTTCTTGCTGGCCCGCTGCGCGGCGACCCCGGGGGCGGCATAACCCTGCTCGAGGACCTGGCCGAGCTCGGGGGTGACCAGGTTGCGCATGGTGGCGACGTAGGCGGCCGCGTTCTGGCTGTACGACCACGTCCCGTAGGCGGCGGAGAACTGCGTGACCACCACGGCCGCGCTGCCCAGCTGGGCCGGGGTGAACGGCAGCCACTGGTAGATGTCCGGCGCCGCCGGGCCAGCGCCGGACGCCGGGGACGGGGAGGCCGCCGACACGGAGGGTGCCAGGGTCGCCGCCGCCCGGGTAGGCCGCGGCGAGGGTGACGGCGCGGGCGGGCGGCCGCCGCCGCCCCGCGCCCCCGGGACGAACATGTAGACACCCAGGCCCGCCAGGACCACCACGATCAGGCCGAAGACCGCCTTGCGCTGGCCAGCAGTCAGGTCCATGACGAAACCGGCTACTTCCGGCGCCTGATCGGACGCAGCCAGAACGGCGCCGGGCCTTCAGTGCCCTCGGCGCCGGAGGGGCCGGCCAGCGGCACGCCCGGGCCCCCGCCGGGCCCCGGCTCGCGGGCCCGCGCGGGCGGTGCGGCGGACGGGCGGGCCGGCGACGCGGCGGACCGGGGCGGCGCGGCCGACTGGCGGCCGGCCGAGGAATCGGCCCACGGCCCGCTCCGGCTGCGCGGCCCCGGGTCACGCGGCGGGGAGGCCGGAGCCGCCGGGGCGGCCGGGGCGGCCGGGGCGGCGGGCTGGCGCGGCGTCAGGCCGGGGCGCCAGGGCGATCCCCCGCCGGTCCCGCGCGCGGGCGGCGGGGCGGGAGCGGGCGACGGCGGGCCGGCCGGGGCGTAACGGGCCGGAGCGGGACCACCCGGGGCCGGGGCGTAACGAGCCGGAGCGGGACCACCTGGGGCCGGGCCGGCCGGGGCGTAACGGGCCGGAGCGGGACCACCCGGGGCCGGGCGCGCCGGAGCGGGGCCGGCCGGGGCCCGGACCGGCGGCGCAGGGGTGGAGGACGGCGCGGGGCGGGGCGGCACGGGACGAGGACCCCCCGCGGCGGCCGCGCCGGGACGTCCCTGGCCGGACCCGGGCCAGCGCGACCGCGCCGTGCCCGCCGGCGCGGCGCCCGCCTGCGCGGGGCCCGCCGACGCACCCGGCGGCGCGGCGCCTGCCTGCATTGCGCCTGCCTGCATTGCGCCGGGATGGCCGCGCGCCTGGCCTTGGCGCACGGCCCCGCCCGCCGCGGCCGCCGCGGCCGCGTCCGCCGCCGTCCGGCCCGGCGGCAGGGACCCGGCGGCCGCGCCGTTGCCGCGCGCCGCGCCGCCCGCGGCCGTCCCGGCCGCCTGGCGGGACGGGAGGTTCAGCGGGGGCGCCGCGCGGGCGGCCCCGCCGCCGGCCGCGGCGCCCGCCCAGGTCCGGGCGCGGGAGGCCAGCCCGGCCCGGCTGCCCGCGCGGGTCCCGCCCTCCGGCGCCGCGATCCCGGTGGCCGCGCTGCCGTCCGCGGCCGCGCCGTCCTCGCTCGCCCCGTCCGCGGTCACGCTGCCTGGGCAGGCCCCGCTCATGCCCCCGCCGGCGGCGGACGGGTTGCGCCGGGCCCAGCGGGCCGCCCGGTAGGCGGCGACACCCGGCACCATCGCCGCCGCCGCGCCCAGGGTGTTCGCGCGCAGCGTCTCGCGGTGGCGCTGGAGGCTGACCTCGGCCCGCTCGGTCGAGCCGATCATGCCGTAGCCGACGGCCGAGAACAGGTGCTGGAACGGGCGGCGGTAGATGAAGACGGCCACGGTGACCAGCGCGATCATGAGGATCTTCAGCGCCCACGGGAGCACCAGCTCGCTGGTCCCCATGATCAGCGAATACGCGTACAGCAGGACGCTCAGGACCAGGGCGATCGCGGCCTGCTTGAGCAGCACCCCGACCAGCATCTCGAACCAGCGCAGCGCGACCACCCGGCCGAAGCCCGGGTGGGTGCCGATCAGCAGGAAGAACGGCCCGACCACGAGCAGCAGCAGGAAGCCCAGCTTGAGCAGGATCAGGGTGACCGCGATCAGCAGCACCAGGACGCCGGCGATGGCGGCCGCGAACAGCGCGGCGAGCGCGATCTCCAGCCGGGTCGTCCACTGCTTGCCCTGGAACAGCGGGTAGATCCCCGGATCACGCTGCTGGATGCTGGTGGCGATGCCGGAGTAGGTGGCCTGCTTGGCCTGGATCAGCGCGGTCGACGGCGTCTCGTTGGTGGCGATGGCCTGGGCCCACAGCAGCTGCCTGCCGTAGGTGTTGACCGCGGTCGGCGCGCTTCCCCCGGTGCTGTAGTCCATCGTGCCGAACTCACCCGCCAGCCAGGGCTTGCAGACGAGCACCGCCCACAGCTCGTTCGCGTTCTGGGCCACCAGCTCGTTGCTGGACGAGAACGTGAAGTTCGACGGCTGGACCTGCGGGTCGCCCTTGGTCACCGGCAGGCAGTTGCCCTGGCTCGGCGCGGGGAGCTTGGCGAACGCGGTGTTGAGGGTCTGGCTGATGCCGTCGGTCACCGCGGTGCCCATCCCGGTGAAGTCGGCCGGCCGCCCGATCAGCCAGATCGCCGCCACGCAGGCCACCACCATCCAGATCGTGCCCTCGATCGTCCGGGTACCGCGCCGGCGGATCAGCCCCTGCCAGGCGAGCCAGATCGCGCCGATGATCACGACCGCGGACAGGTAGGGGAAGTAGATGGCGTTGCCGAGGCCGCTGACCAGCTTGTCCACGACGTTGGTCAGCCAGCTGAGGATCCCCTCGCCGGCCGCGGCCTGGTAGACGGTGATCGTGACCCGGTCGATCGATTTCGCGATGTCGAAGACCATGCTGGCGACGTTGTTGCCGATCAGCGAGGTCATGTCGGAGCACTGGAGGTTGGTCGCGTTCCAGTACTGGCCCGCGATCCCGTAGCTGTTGTACAGCGTGGTCGGCGGCGCCCCCGGTGCGGCTGGCGGCTTGACCATGGCGTCGATGCCCGCGTTGGCCTGCTCGGGGGTGGGCAGCGAGGGCTGGCAGATGTTGTTCAGGTCACCGGTCAGGCCGCTCTGGCCGAGCGTGCAGAACCCCAGCAGCGAGGCGATGTCGCCGATCCCGGGGACCGAGCAGGCCCCGCTTGGCGCGGCGGGCTGCCGGGCGGCCAGGGTGACCGCGTCGATCCGGTGCGCCGAGGCCGCCCGCTGCGCCGAGCCGGGGCGCTGAGCCGAACCCGCCCGCTGGGCCGAACCCGCCCGCTGGGCCGAGCCGGGGCGCTGGGCCGAGCCCGCCCGCTGGACCGAGCCCGCCCGCTGGGCTGGCGCCGTCCGCCCGGCCGCGGCGTGATGCACGGCACCCGACGACCCGGCCGCCGCGTGAGCCACGCGGGGCACGCCGAGCAGCACCGCGAGCACGGCGAGCACGAGCATCGTGCGGCGCAGGAAACGGCGCGGTGTGCGCATTGTCGGGGGGCTCCTGGCGGGGGGTTGGGGGGTAAGTGGGCGGTGCGGTCTATCCGCCCGGCGGGGCCGGGTAGGCCGGCTCGGGGGCGGACGGATGCGCCGCGGCGGGTCGCAGGCCGGGCCCGCCCCCGGCGGGCGAGACCGGCACGTCGGGTTTGGCCCGGGTCGGGTTGGTGTCCAGCCGCCGCCGGAGCTCGTCGGAGATCAGGTCGATGCCGATCCGGCCCGCCCGGCCATCGAGATCACGGAAGATGCACTCGCCGTTGCCGAGCCCGCGCAGCACCGCCTTGTGCTCGTCGGACGGTTCCACGCCCAGCAGGGCCATGACGTTGGCGACCTCCATCCGCTCCGAGGAGCGGAACGCGAACACCCCGGAGATGCAGTTCGTGACCTGCTCGTTCAGCAGGTCGCCGGCGTTCTGCGAGACCAGGATCAGCGCCGTGTTGCGGGACCGGCCCATCCGCGACACCTCCGGGATCAGCTTGGCGCCCTGCGGCGTGGAGGTGATCGCCCACGCCTCGTCGAGGATGATCGCCTTGGGCAGGCTGCGGTCCATGCCGTTGAGCAGCCGGCGGGCGAACTGCGACACCAGGTAGAGCAGGGCCACCGAGAGCCGCTGCTCGTAGGAGAAGTCATCACGCTTGACCCCGATGTCGGGCAGGGTCAGGCCGGCCAGGGTGAAGACGGTGGTCCAGCCGGCCGCGTCGATGCCCTGCCCGCCGGACGGCGCGAAGCAGAGCTTGGCCAGCCGCATCTCGGACATCGACCGGAGCACCGCGCCGAGGTTCATCGAGGCGGGGTCGGCCGACTTCTCCAGGTGCGTCACCACCTGGCCCAGGCTGGGCTGCCCGGCCGCGGCGACGGCGCCCACGGCCTGGATCATCGCGCTCTCGCGCTCCTCGCTCATCCTCGGCAGCAGGAGCCGCAACGTTTCTGTCGCCATCGTGCGCCGTTCGGCCAGGTCATCGCCGAACGAGAACGGGTCGAGCAGCCCGGGCGCGGCGCTGCCCAGCGGCAGGACCCGCGCCGGGCGGCCGCGGGCCCGCAACAGGGCCACCAGGGATTCCGCGTCGCCCTTCGGGTCGATGACCGCGACCGTCACGCCCCGCAGCGCCAGTTGCAGGATCAGCAGCAGCGCCAGCGTGGTCTTCCCGCCGCCGGGCTCGCCGGTGATCGCGATCGCCGTCGGGCGGTTGCGCGCGGCCGCGACCAGCGGGTCGAAGTGCACGATGGTCCTGGCCCGGCCCAGGGTCTCGCCGATGTACGGGCCGACCCAGCCGGCGTCGGTGGCGGCCCGGTCACCGAGGTCGACCGTGGCGGTCGGCATCCCGCCCGCGATCGTGTACAGCGGCTGGCGCTGCAGATAGGAGTTGAGCCGGACCCGGTCGCCGGGCAGCGACTCGCACAGCAGCGAGAACTGGTCCCCGGTGGAGTTCACCACGTCGATACCGGCGTCGCGGTAGTGCTCGGTCACCGCCTCGGCCCGGCGCACGCACAGCTCGCGCGACGGCGCGGTCACCATCAGCCGGTGCCAGCCGTACACGAACGGCAGCCGCTCCTTGGTGATGCCGTGCTCGAGCAGCCGCGCCGCCTCGATCTGCTCGGCCAGCGCGATCGGGAGCTCGGCCCCCGCCTCCCTGATGTGCGCGTCCATGTCCCGGGCGTGGGCGAGCCTGCGGCCGACGTCCTTGCTGGCCTTGGCGGGCGGGATCAGCCGCATCCGCAGGCTCGCCTCGACCGGGAACGGCAGCGCGTCGCTGTAGTGCAGCCACGGCTCACCCTCGGGGAAGTACATGACGTCGGGGAACCGGGCAAAGGACAGGAACGCGGCGTACGACTCCCCGGACGGATGCTCCAGCCGCAGCAGCGTGCGCCCGTTGTGGACCTGGCCTTCCAGCAGCGCCTCGATCTCCCCCGAGCCCCACCGGCGCCGCCGCACCGCCGAGGCGGGCGGCTCGCCGACGGTCCCGGCCAGCGCGTGCCGGAAGAGCCAGGCGATCTCGTCGGACGTGGCGTGGCTGGCGGCGAGCGCGCTGGAGCCGAGCGCGCGGCCGAGACGCTCGGCCTGCTCGGTCCAGCGGGCGACCTCGCCCGACGGCACCGCCTCGTCGGTCAGGCCCATGGCCTCCTCGCTGGCCCGGTAGGCGCCGATGAACTGGGCGAAGACCCCGCCCGAGAGCTGGGCGCGCATGCCGCGCTGGCCGAGCCGGACGCCGAGGTAGACCTCCTTGGTCCAGAAGTCCTTGGCCCACACGTGCTGGTACATCTCGTCCAGGTAGTCCGGCCAGCCGGGGCCGCCGTCCGAGGTGGCGTCCAGGCCGGTCGCCCACTCCGCCGCCGGATAGGACCGGTGCACGATCCGCAGGTGCACCTCGGCGTCGGGCATGCGGATCGCGGCCAGGGCGACGGTGATGTTGGTGGCCAGGGCCTCCCGGTCCTGGGGCGTGGTGAACTCGTAGGACACCGTCGGCAGCCGGTAGTAGGCCCAGGCGTGGGTCTCGGTGAGCAGGATCCGGTCATCGAAGTACCGCACCGACAGGCGGCTCCGGCCCCGCGTCCTGGCCCCGCTCACGACCGGGCCCGCAACTGCTCGGGCCCGCCGGCCACGGCCGCGACGAGGACGCCGGCCAGCGCCGTATACGCGTGCAGGGTGGACGGGCTCAGCGCCCCCGGGGCCTGGCTCGAGTGTCGTGCGCCGGCGGAGGACGAGGCGGAGCGTGACGGCTCCTGATGCTTGAGATGGTCATCCCAGGGGATGCGCACGATGGCCCGGCACCGGCCCCGGGCCAGGGTCTCGGCCTGCTCGACGTGGGGCATCGTGTGCCTGCTCACGCCGTTCAGCACGACGATGGCCCCTTCGGTGAGCTCGGTGTGGCCGTGCGCCTCCAGCCACTCCCGCGTGGTCGCGAGCGCGCTGGCCGCGTCCTGGCTGGCCGGGGCGACCAGGATGAGCTGGGTGGCGGCGGCCAGGACGCGCGGCACCAGGGCGGCGCCGGGGTCGGCCAGGGTCAGCGGGTAGCGCGTGGAGAGCAGCTCGAAGATCCTGGTGACGTCCTCCCGGTCGTCCCCGGGCCGCCGGCTCGCCGCGGCGGCGGTCTCACGCGTGACGACCTCGGTCCGCGTCGGCGCGGGAGCGGCCGAGCCGGTCAGCGCCGGCACGGCCCGCGCCCGCTCCGTGAGCGAGCCGGCGCCGGGGTTGAGGTCGAAGAGGGCCACCTGATCGTCGCGCAGGCTGGCCAGCAGTTCCCCGGTCAGCAGCGCGGTCACGGTCTGGCCAGCCCCCACGGTGCAGCCCAGGACGACGATCCGGCAGCCGGGCGGCAGCGGGAGCCGGGCCCGGGCCCGGTCGCGTTGCATCTGGTCCGGCCGCCCGGGCCGGTGGCCGCCCGGCACTACCACCACGTGGTCGCGCCAGCCGACGGCCCGGCGTTCGGCCGGGTTGCCCAGGGCCCGCTCCACCGTCCTGATCGGCTGCTCGCCGGGCTGGTCTCCGGTGACGGTCACCACCGGCTGCGGCGGCGAGACCGGCGGGGCCGCGGCGGCAGCCGGAGCCGGCGGGGCGGGCGGGGCGGGCGCCGACTGGGCCGGGGCCGGCGGCGCCGCGGCAGCCGGAACAGGGACAACCGAAACAGGGACAACCGAAACAGGGACAACCGGAACAGGGACCGCGGGAACAGGGACCGCGGGAACAGGGACAGCCGGAACAGGGACAGCCGGAACAGGGACAGCCGGAACAGGGACAGGCGGAGCTGAGGTGGCGGGGATGGCGGAGGCCGCGGCGGCCGGACTGGCCGGGGCGTGAGCCGCCTGGTCCGGCTCGCGGGCGGCGGCCTGGGCCGCCGCGTCCCGCTCGGGTGTGGCGCGCACGGCCCGCCAGGGCTGAGCGGGCCATCGCCGGGCCACCGGGCTGGCTGCGGGAGGCGGGCTGGCGACGGCCTGGGCCGGCGCCTCCGGCGCAGCCGACGCCTCCGGCGCAGCCGCGGTCTCGGGCACGCGCGTCGCGTAGGTCTCCGCCGCGGGCGCCACCGGGGCCGTCTCCGGAGCGGATGTCGCCTGTGCGGCCGGAAGCTCGGGGGCGCGAACCTTGCGGGCGAGAGCCTCGCGAGCCTCTGCTTCGCGGGCGAAAGCCTCGCGGGCCCGAATCTTCCAGGCGCGAGCCTGGCGGGCCGCCGGGGGACGGGCCGCCGGGGCAGCGGCCGGCGCGGCCTCCGCCCTCGCCGCGTCGACATCCGCCGCGTCGACCCCTACGGCGCCCACCGCCGCCGCAGCAGCCTGCGGCGCGGCGACGTCTGCCGCGTCGACCGCTGCCGTAGCCACCTGCTGCGCTGTCACTTCTGCCGGGCCCACCGCGGACGCAGTCACCTTTGCCGCGTCCACCGCTGCCGTGGCCACCTGCGCCGCGTCCTCTGGCGCACTTTCTCCCGGCACGATTTCCTCTGGCGCGGCCACCTGCGGCGCGGCCACCCCCGCAGCCCGGCCGGGCCAGTACTCGCCGATCGGCATCAGCGCCTCGGGCGCCTCGGGCGCCGCGCCCAGCGCTACCGCGCCCGCCACCTCAACGGCGGCCGTCCCCGCGCTGACGGCCGTCCCCGCGCCGACCCGCCGCCATACCCGGGCGACGACGAAGATCTCATCCTTCTCCGCGAGCGGGGTCATCCGGCACCAGCTCCGCGGCTCACCCAGGTACCGCACCTGAGAAACGACTAGTTCGGGCAGCCGCTTTCCCTCAAGCACCGGGCGGGTAACGAGCCAGGCCAGCGCGCCGGGAGGCAGGATATAGAGCCAAAGCAGGGTATGGCTGAACGGAAGCCCGGCCAGCTTGAGAATCACCACATACGGCACGGCAATGGCCGCGAACACCGCAATCTGGCCGACCGGGAGCGGCATCGGCAACCGGAAGTCATAGAGCTTGTAGAGCCGCTTCTCGATTCGCCAGATATTGGTATAGGTGGGTAGATCCAACCCTGCTGCGCTCCTTCCGCCTGATTGACGAGATCAGTGGACGCCGAGCGCGTTCGCGATGCCGGTAGCAAGCGAATGCACGATGCTGGGCGTATAGAAGACGACGGCGATCGCGACCGCAAGGACCAGGAACTGTACGAACCGAATGATCTCGCGAGTGAACAGGAAGAAGATAGCGACGATACCAACTATCCCGAGAAACAGTGGTCCGAATAGGCTCTGCAGATATGTCACCAGGCCGCTGGTACTTAGGGCCAACGGGGCTGCCGAGATGAGCAGGTTGGGCTGCATCGTTCTACTCCGGGGGGATGGGGGGTGCGGGCGGCTGGCACACGATTGAATGTGCGGGCAGATCGCCGGGAGATTCCTGTCACGGTCCTCCCGATGGGCCGATGGCGTTGACGTACCAGGTCCCGTTCTGCCGTACGACGGTCATCTCGTAGGTCATCTGCAGGCCGGCCGGAGCGGTGCCGACCGCCGAGGTCCTGGCCGCCTGCCTGCCCCGCGGTTTGCTCGTGGACTGCCCGGCCATCTGCCAGGTCACGGTGACCGCGATCCTGCGTGTTGCCCCGCCAGACGGAACCTCCATTCCGGAGATGGACCCGAAGGTCACGGCCCCGCCCAGTCCGGTGACAGCGGTGCCGGGGGCGATGAACCGGCCGAGCGTCTGCTGATCACCGCTGGCGTAGGCACGAAAGAATCCCGGCAACTGGCCGGAGAGGGCCGCCATGGCGGCGGGGTCACCGGCCGCGCTCGACGCCGACGGCGGAGCGGCGCGCTGGGGCCCGGGCAGCAGCGCGGGCTCGGCCGAGACGACCAGCCCGCCCTGCGCCGAATAGACCGGCACCCCGAGCTCGATCAGCCCCGAGCTGACCTGGGCCAGCAGCATGACGACGGCGTGGTGTGCGTTCTGCACCGAAATGGAGGCAACCTGCTCGGACTGGAGTTGCTGCGTGCCCGCGCCATTCCAGCCGAACTCGGGATCAGACCCTACGGGGATAAAGGGCGTGAGCTCGCTGGCTCGCTGGGCGGCCGTGGCGGGGCTGAAGTTAAGGTAAACGTTCCCGAACTGCAGGGCGAAGGCCTCGGCCAGACCGGTGGGGAATCCGCTGGTCGCCGCCGAGGCCGACGACGTGTTGCCGCTACTGGCCGGGTTGTTGCCGGGGTGCCCGGAATTGGACACAATCGACATCACGCCACGGAAACCGATGACGAGCAGGACAGCCCAGATCACCACGCGGAAAGTCCAAATGAGCCAGCGACCGCCCGCACCGCGCCACTGCCCTGGCCGCTGCTCTGTTAGCTCAACAGGTTCCGTACCGTCCGGCCCCACCTCGTCAGCCGCCGCGAGTTCATCCGGCCGCAAGCCGCGATCGAGGGTCGCCTTGCGAACCATCGCACCTCCGCCCGCTCTCCTGCGCCTGCGCAGCAAGGAGTTGGGGCGCACCATTACCCCAATCCGGCACCCATCTGCGTCAAAACGTACAGCTGAAGCCGCGTTTGCGGCTGCCGGCGCGCCGGCGTCCCGCGAATCGGCCGGGTAATAGGAACTCCGGCTAAAATCCTGCGGGCCAGGGGGGCGCGCGGGGGGTCCCGCCGCAACGCTCCGGCGCGGCCGCGGCGGGCCGGGACGAGCTGGACCGGGCGGTCCGGCCAGACTGGCCGGATGGGCCGGTTGGGGCGGTTGGGGCGGTTGGGGCGGATCGGCCGGATCGGCCAGTCCCGGGTAGGGCTGCCACCCGTTGGCCGGCCACCGGTTCTGGGCCCATCCCGGGGCCGCTACGGGTCGATGCCCGTTCCCCGGCTGCCCGTTCCCGCGGCCCGGCGGCCCGTTGCCCGGCGGCCCGTTGCCCGGCGGCCCGTTGCCCGGCGGCCCGTTGCCGGGCGGCCCGTTCCCGGGCGGGATGGGCGCATCCGGCGGCAGCCGCATCTCGCGCCACCGGCCGGGATCCGAACCCGGCCACCGGTCCGGCTCCGGGCGCCGGTCTGGCTGAGGCCACCGGCCCGGCTCCGGCCCCATTCCGGTCTCTAGCCAGTCCCCCGCTTCCGGCCGAGGCCTAGCCGGCGGGCCAGCCAGCCATGAGCCATCGGGCGGCGGGCCAGCCAGCCATGAGTTATCGGGCGGCAAGTCATCGGGCGGCGGGCCAGCCAGCCATGAGCCATCGGGCGGCGGGCCATCGGGCCACGAGCCCGCCGGCCAGGCCGGTGGCCCGGGAGAGCCGCGCAGGGGCGCGTCCGGTGCAGCCCCGTCCGCGAACGCGGCGGGGCGGCGGGCCCGGCTCTTCTTTCCGCGCATGCGTGTCCTGTCCCTCTCGCTTGCCTGTGCTGTCGGGCTGGCCGACGCCGGCGGGCCGCTGCGGTCGCCGCCCCCGCTAGCGGGCGGCCCCAGGACGCGCCAAGACGAGAGAAGTGGACAGCGAGGGGTGTGACAGTCGCTGTGAACACCGCCCTGATCAGGTGTTCTTCGACCCAGTCGGCTAACCGGCCGGGAAGCGGCCGGCCAACCGAGAGCTAACGGAGGAGGGAAGAGCCTGGCCTACCCGGCGGGCGCGGCGCCTGCGGTGGTCACGGTCCAGGCCAGGACGAAGGCCTCCTCGCGCCAGTGGTCGTACCGTCCGCTGCGGCCTCCGTGGCCCGCCACCATCTCGGTCTTCAGCAGGAACGGGCCGCCGTACCCCACCGCCTGCAGCCGCGCGACCCACTTGGCGGGCTCGCGGTAGAGAACGCGGGTGTCGTTCAGGCTGGTGACCGCGAGAATCGGCGGGTAGGCCCGCGCGGTCACGTTCTCGTAGGGCGAGTAGGACTTCATGTACGCGTAGACCTGCGGGTCGTGCAGCGGGTCGCCCCACTCCTCCCATTCAGTCACGGTCAGCGGCAGCGAGGGGTCGAGGATCGTGGTCAGCGCGTCCACGAACGGCACCTGCGCCACGATGCCGCCGAAGTCCTGCGGCGCGATGTTCGCCACCGCGCCCACCAGCAGCCCGCCCGCCGAGCCGCCCCGCGCGATCAGGCGTGACGGCGACGTCCAGCCCTGCGCCGCCAGGTGCTCGGCGCACGCGACGAAGTCGGTGAACGTGTTGGTCTTGTGCAGCAGCTTGCCGTCTTCGTACCAGCGGCGGCCCATCTCGCCGCCGCCGCGGACGTGCGCGATCGCGTAGCCGAAGCCGCGGTCGAGCAGCGACAGCCGCGGCACGGCGAAACCGGGATCCATCGAGGCCTCGTAACTGCCGTAACCGTAGAGCAGGAACGGCGAGCTGCCGTCGCGCGGCGTGCCCTTCCGGCACACCAGCGAGATCGGGACCCGGGTCCCGTCGCCGGCCGTGGCCCACTCCCGGTGCTGCTCGTAGTCCTCGGCGCGGTACTCGGCCCCGCCGGGCAGCGGCAGCACCGGCTGGCGCTTGAGCAGGGTCAGCTCGCCGGTCGCCATGTCGCAGTCGTAGACGGTGCTCGGCGTGACCAGCGAGTTGTAGCCGAGGCGGAACATCCGCGCGGAGTACTCGGGGTTAGCCAGCGGAGACACGCTGTAGACCGGCTCGGGGAACGCAACCTCGTACCCGGCCGGGTCCGAGCCGGCCAGGTCGGCGCGGATGACCCGCAGCCCGGTGAGCCCCTCCCGGCGGAAGTAGACCACCAGGTGATCGGCGAACGCGTCCACGTCCAGCAGGCGGGTGTCCTCCCGGTGCCGGATGACCGGCGTCCAGCTCGCCGGGTCCGACAGCGCCGCGGCCGCCAGCTCGAAGTTCTCGGCGTGGTCGTTGTGCAGGATCAGCAGGCGGCCGGCCGCGCCGGGGCCCGCCTGGTGCTCGACCTGGTACTCCACGCCCTGCCGGCGCGGCGCGACGAGGCGGATCTCTCCCTCGGGCCGGGCGGCGTCCAGCAGCCAGGCCTCGCTGGTGACCGAGCTCGCGACCGACAGGACCAGGAACCGCTCGCTGCGGGTCAGCCCCACGCCGACCCGGAACTTCTCGTCAGACTCCTCGTAGACCAGCACGTCCTGCGCCGGGGCCGTGCCGAGCATGTGCCGCCACACCCGGTACGGCCTCCAGGCGTCGTCGACGGTGACGTAGAACAGCGCCGAGCCATCCAGCGACCAGGCCGGGCCGTAGAAGGTGTCCGGGACCTCGTCGGCCGCCGTCTCCCCGGTCACCAGGTCCTTGATCCGGAGGGTGAAGCGCTCGCCGCCAGAGAAATCGGTGGAGTACGCGAGCAGCCGCCCGTCCGGGCTCACCGCGTACGCGCCCATAGCGAAGAACGGCCCGTCACCGGCCAGCTCGTTCCCGTCGAGCAGCACCTCCTCGCCCTCGAGCGGCGAGCCGTCCGGGCTCATCGGCGGCCCGGCGTCGTCCGGGCGGACGGCGCGGCGGCAGAACACCGGGTACTGCTGGCCCTCGACCGTCCGGGCGTAGTACCACCAGCCGCCCTTGCGGGTCGGCACGGACAGGTCGGTCTCCTGGGTCCTGGCCTTGATCTCGCCGAAGATGGCCTCGCGCAGGCCCGCCTGGCCGGCGGTCAGCGCCTCGGTGTAGGCGTTCTCGGCCTCGAGGAACGCGATCGTCTGCGGATCGTCCTTGTTCTCCAGCCAGGCGTACTCGTCGACGAACGTGTCATCGTGAAAGGTGCGCTCGTGGCGGACTCGCCGGGCGGCCGGCGGAGTGCTCGTGGTCATGAACCCGGAGTCTATTGACCGCGCCCGGCCAGCCCGCCGGGCATATCCCCGCCGCGGGCGGGCAGCCTGGCCGGACAAGGCAGACCGCGACCGTTCGGTCTGGCTAGGCCGAACCCGGGCAGATACGCTGCCATCACCCGGGAGAGGCTCATGAGCGTCACGATCGAGGCCGCCGCGGTCACGGGGGCACTGCTCACCCGGGCCAGCGTGCCTGCCGCCGCGCCCGGCCGGGGTCTCGGCGTTGCCGCCCTCATCACCTGGCTCTTCGACGCGGGCAGCGGGGCGTTCATGCTCGGGACCTGGATCGCGCGGGGAGGCCTGCGCCGGCAGCGCCGCAACGACCGGCTCGCCCCCTGGGTGGTGTTCGGGCACTTCGGCATCGCCACCACCGGACTGCTGGTGTGGATCAGCTTCCTGATCACCGGCCGGATCGTCCTGGCCTGGGTGGCCGTAGGCCTGCTGATGCTGGTCATCGGGCTCGGCATCTCCACGGTGACCCTGTGGACGCCGTTCCCGGCCCACCGCGGTGATGACGGCGCTCCCGGGGAAGCCCCGGGCGTCCGCGGGCCGGCGCACGGCGTGTTCGCCACGCCCGACGAGGGAGGGCTCACCGGCAGGCTCACCGACGAGATGCTCGCCCGGGCGCTGACCGACGAGGTGCTGCTGGCCAAGCTGGTCGAGGACGTGCTGGCCAACGTCCCGGCCGACCCGTCCCGGCCCGCACGCCAGCCCCGGGCTCACCTGGCCACCATCGTCCCCGCCGGTCACGGCATCGCCGCGATCGCCACCTTCCTGCTCGCGCTGCTCACCGCCGCTTCCGCCCGATGACCGGCCCGGGCACGACCGGGTTCAGCGGTTGGCGGGCCCGGACGCGGCCGACCGCAGCGCCGCGGCGGTGGCCCGGATGAAATCCAGCGCGTCCGCGGCGGCCGGCTGCGGCGGAGCGTAACCAAGCTGCTGGCCGAGGGCGCGGCGGAGCACCGCGGGCGGCCCCAGGCCGCGGTCGGCGGCCATGCGGCCGCCCGCGACCTTCGAAACGATCCGCCCCTCAGCCAGGAAGATCAGCGCCCGGCACGCGTTGAGCACCGGGTACTTCTCGGTGGCGTGCTCGATGCCCCAGCCGAGCTCGTCGGCGAGATACCGGAGGATCACCGGGCGGGGCACGCGGCCGATCAGGGCCTCCGGCGCGGGGCCGGCTTCCATGCCGCCAGTCTCCCGCCGCCCCGACCGGCGCTACGAGTGGTTTCCCTTTGATGCGTCCAGCCGTGGGACAATGGCTCATGCATCCGGGAAATGCGGGCGCGACGGGACACGGGCGTCCGAGTGCCTGATCAGCACGGCTCGTGGCTCTCCTGGGTCTTTGTGGTCGTAGTGCTTGCCGTCCCCATAGGTTTGGCCGCCTTGGCCGTGCACATGACGCGAGAGGCGTGGCGGGCATGGCATGACCCCGATTGGGAGCCGTTCCGAACGACACAGCCCAGGTACGTTGCCGTCACCGCGACCATCTCGTCGTCGTTCGCCGTGGTAGCGGCCTGTTCGACGGCCGCCGCCATGATTCCCGGCTCGAGCCGGCCACATTACGCCCTGATACTTGGCGAAGCCGTGCTGATCACCCTCGGCGTCGTGGGGATCCTTGGTGGCGCGGTGAGCACCCTGGCGATCAAGACGTTCGGCCGACCAAGATTCCTGATCCCCCCGCGCCTGCGGCGCCAGGAAAGCCAGCAGGCCGACACGCCGCCGGTCCCGGCTGCGGATGCCCTGACCGCGTCGGTTCCGAGCGAACCACTAGCAGCAGGCGAGTTGGGCCTGCTCAATGATCAGTGCTATCTGGCCAGCGATATCGCGCACGCCGGCTTGCTCCTACTGACGGACCGGCGAATCATCTTCCAGAGATTCGCGACTATCGATGGTCCCAGTTATCCCATCTTCCTGGCGGGCATCCTCGGGGTCCTACTGGCCGACAGGCCCCTTCCGCCCACGCCATTCGACCAGACCCGCTCATGGCCGCTGGCCGACGTGCGAACAGTGCAGCCGGGCCGGACTCGCCGCGGACTGACCATCGGCTTCGCGGATGGCAGCGAAGAACGTTTCGTCATCCGGCATCGTGACCGCTGGCTACGTACGATCGCCAGCGCACGCGGGATTGCCCTGACCACCCCAAGTGGCGGCGCTACACATTGAAGCGGAACTTCTGCCCTCCTCAGCCGTCCAGCCGCCCGGCCTGCGTGAAGTATCCCTGCACCATCCCTGACCTGCGCAGACGCGTCGTTGACGGTCGTTGACGTTCGTTGAGTGACCACAGCCTTTTACGGGCATGGTGCGGACTTTCTGCGGACTGCGGCAGCCCCGTGGCCACGGCTCACTCGCCACCGAGGGCGCTCGAAGAGGCGCTGATCCCGCGCCGCGACCGGCGGCGGATTTAGAGGACGGTGGCCCCGCTAGGCATCAACTGGCAGGGCCGTCGCGTCAATGCCTGCCCTTCGCCGAGCTAATGCCGGTGAGCTGAGCGTAGGCAGATCCCGCCAGATTCCGACCCAGAACGCGCTGACCTGCGCCAGCATGGCCTCGTGGGTGACCGGTGGTGCACAAGTGACGGGTGGAGTGTCGAGGTCGTCCAGATGACCGCCACGCCCGAGCGGCGCGACGGCGAGTCATTCCGCGTCTCCGATCACGGCTACCACGTCGGCTACGCGCGCAGCGTCGCCGAACTGGAGCAGTGGATCGAGCTGTCCGACCTCGAAGAGGCGTTAAGCCTTGCGGCCGGTCCGCCGCATCCCGGCCGCCGCTGGTCTTGTGCCGCGGCCGGTACCCGACCGATGTGCACCCCTCGGTCCTGCACTAGACGGTCAGATGCCCGGAACCCCTCGGCCGCTCGGGCGCCTGTCGTAGCAGCTGAGCATCGTGATCACGCGCACGACGAGGTACTTCATCGCCGCGCCTGACGGTACTAACATGTTTTCGTGGGGCTTGCGCCCGACGTGCAGAGAGAACCGCCTGCACCAGAAGCGGTCGCAACCGTCCGCCGACTGCTCAGTGCCTACGCTCGTACTCTTGCCGTCATCGACCGTCTGCCGGTCGTTCCGACGGTCGCGACGAGGGGCCACTGGCCGCGAACGAGCGTTCCGATCCGCCTTCCGCGCGTTTCATGGATGCTCCGCTCCCTGATGCTGTGGCACATCGATCGTGTGCTAGCGGGCGCCGAGCAAAGGCTCCATCAGCGGTCCGCGCTTGGGATTGCCGGGGCGGGCGAAGCTGATGCCTTAGGGGTCGTAGCCGAATTCCGCGCCTCGCTTCCCCCGCCGTCTAGAGCCTGGCGGGTTGGCCTGCTCACGCTTGCGGCGCTCGTGGTGGCGCAGCTGCTGGCGAGGCTGATGCCGCCTCGCCTCGCGGTCGATACTCGACTGCCGACGGCGACGGCCACCAATCAGCTGTTCGACAGCACACTGGGCGCGCTCCAGCTGACGGACACTTCGATTGGCTCCGCGGTCGATATCCTGTTTAAGGCTTCCCCAGCCGTACTTGTCGCCGCGGTCGTCCTGCTGAGCGCGTCCGTTTATCTGGTACTGCGACCTGTGGCGAGCGCGTTTCGCCTCAAGCGGCTACTGCTCAACCTGTATCCGAACGCGGACAGCAGGAGGAGCGACACTCCGGCGTCATGGAGCATGTCACGGTCCACCGGCGTCTACTGCCTCGAGCAGGAGACCTTCAAAATGCTTGAGGCCCCCGTGCCCGTCGAGCCGCCGCTCGACCTCCTGGTATCACTGCCGATACCGATCATCGGGGTCGCGTGGTTGGTTGGCATCGTCGTCACCAACGCCCAGACTTCATCTTCTCTGATCCTTGGTGAGGGCATCGTGCTGGTCTTCTGCGGCGCACCTGCCGCCACCCGGCTTGCCTGGCTGGCGGCGGTCTGGCGGGCACGGCGCGGCCGTCCTCGCTCTGCCTGGCTATTCAGAGAGGAGGTCATCGTCCCCTGGCGTGATAAGCCAGTGCGGTGCCGGGCACCAGTGCTGATTGGCTGGCTGAGCTTGCTAGTCGCGTTCGGATACGGTCTTTTCTTCCTTGTTTTCCCGATCGTGACCGTAAGCGTGATCACGTGGTGGCTGTGGCGATCGACCGCGCGCGATCTTCGCGAGCTGGGCATCTGGAAGGACGTCAAGAACCTGCGCGACATCCGCCCTACGGCCGAGGCGTTCGCGGCAGGTCCCGGCATCATCTTGGTCGTGCCGGCGCTGATCGTACTCTTTCGCGCTTCGCGCTACGTACAGGAAGCACAGGAGGCGGTCGAAGTTAAGCAACCGGTCAATTGCCGCATTGGCAGGCTGGCGCCGGTGTGGCCCGTGCTATGCGTTCGGCTGCAGCACGAACTCAACCGCGCCTGGCAAGCGATACGGCTGATGGTGACGACCACCAGCCTGCCGGATGGCACCGTGAACAGTGCCTACCGCGCGTCACTCCGGGCGGCCGGGGGCGTCACCCTTTACACCTGGTCAGTGTCCTCCGGGTCGCTGCCAGCGGGGCTAACTTTAAGTCCGTCCGGGGCGTTCGCTGGCACGCCCACGGATACGGGCACCTTCGACTTCACCGTGCTGGTGACCGACTCTGCGCTCCAGCCTGCCACCGTGAGCCAGGCACTGTCGATCACGGTGGTCCTGCCGCTGATGCTGACGACCACCAGCCTGCCGGACGGCACCGTGGACACCGACTACCCCATCACGCATCCCACCGGATAGTGCTCCGGCCTGGCCTGACCGGCTGACTGCGGACGACATGCGCAGGTGCTGATTCCCATCAGGGTCGGCTGGCGCTTGGTGGTCACCTGGTCAGCCGGGATCATCTGACGGCCCGCTGGCGGGGGGACGAACGGGCCGGGCCGTGCGCCTTCGGTGACGGCGCACGGCGGCGACGGTGACCAGCGCCCCGGCGGCGAGCCCGATGACCAGGATGGC
Source organism: uncultured Actinomycetota bacterium (assembly GCA_963749145.1). Lineage (GTDB taxonomy): Bacteria > Actinomycetota > Actinomycetes > Streptosporangiales > Streptosporangiaceae > JASHPR01. Next base: position 1,062,975 of record CAVVLN010000004.1, read on the forward strand.
GATGTCGTGCCCGGTGTGGTGGCCCGTGGCGAGCCGGCCCAGCCCGTAGGCGCTGGCTGCCACCGACACCGTCCAGCCGACGGAGTCCAGGAGATTCCACAAGGCGAACTGATACGGCCGCATCTTGGCCGTGCCCGAGACGATGGCGGGGGTGAAGAACACGGCCAGCCAGCCCCACCTGGCATACAGCCTCTCGCCCCGCTCCACCATCTTCTCCCGGCGCGCCTGGTGCCTGCCGGGACGTTCCAGCAGCCGGCGTCCCCAGCGGCGGCCGATCGCGTAACCGCCGAGCCCGCCAGCCTCACCCGCGACGGCAGCCACCACGATCACCGCCGCCAGGTCCAGCTTCTCCTGGCTGGCCGCCACGGCGGCAGCCCCGAGGGCGGCGGTGCCGATGACGGGAACGCCCGCCCACGACGCGGCAACCGCCAGGAACAGCAGCAGGTACAGCCACCACGTGCTCCCCAGGCCTGCCGCCATCATGCGCTCCCGACGCCCGCTGCCACCAGCGGCGGCACACCCGGCTCCCCAAGACTAAGGATCCCACCAGGGCCGCAGTCCGCCGCCTGGGCCAGCTACCGTTTCCACTGCCGCCGGCAACCTGGTCGTGGTGCTGATCGAGACCGGGCTCCGCGGCGGCGCCCGCGTCCTTCTCACCGACCTCGATCCCGACCTGGCGGGGAGGGGCACGCTTCGCCTCTTATATCACCCCGGCCGAGCTGTCCTCCGGTTCGGAGTCGATGAGCAGGGACACTGCCTCGATCAGGGCCGGGTGCGTGAAGGCCTGCGGGAAGTTCCCGAGGTGCTGGCCTGTCGTCGTTGTCGCCTGCCACGAGCATGAGACCGCTCTTCGGGATTTTCTGCCACGAGCATCACGCCGGCAAGCGACACACGGACAGATCTCGCCCGGGCGGCCGACGGCAGCCTCCGGCCGGCCGGTCGCATGGGGCCCGGTCCGGAGGTCGACTCCGTCTTCAGCATCACGCTGAGTGACGCAGGAGATCAGGGTAAGCGCGCTGAGCCGTTCGGCATGGCCATGGGCACTCCGCCGATATGTCACAGACAATGGCAGAACTGGATAATCAGTGAGCAGAGTCACGCCGGGAGCAGTGGAGCGGGTCGGCCACCGGCTGGTGGGGCGGGGTCTGGCGTGTGGTCAGAAGTGGGTCCAGGCCAGCAGGATCGTGGATGCGGCCAGCAGGACCGCCAGGGCACCGTTGAGGATGCGCTGGGCGTGTGGTGTCCGGAGGAAGCGCTGGAGCGCGGCACCGAACGCCAGCCAGGGCAAGCAGCTAGGGAGGGCGACCAGCGTAAACAGGATCGCGAAGATGACAGCCTGGGCCAGGGCACCGCCGGCACGCCGGTCCAGGAAGGTGGCGATGGCAGCGACGCCGATCAGCCACCCCTTCGGGTTGACCCACTGGAAGGATGCCATCCGGAGGAATCCAGCGGGCGCGTTCGTGGCCCCTTCCACATGTCCTGCGGTGGCGATCCGCCAGGCCATCCAGCAGAGCATCGCTACCCCGCCCCACTTCAAGATCTGCAGGGCCAGAGGATGAGCAAAGAGCACGTTGCCCAGTCCCAGGGTGATAGCGAACAGCATCGCGCCCATCCCGGTCACCTGCCCCAGCAGACTCGCCAGACCCTGCCGGACACCGACCCGTGCGCCGACGGCGGTCAGCAGCGCATTGCTGGGGCCGGGGGTTCCGGCGACGACCGCTGAGAACGTCACAAACGCGAGCACATGGGCGGGCTCATGTATGAACTCCATGCGCGGCTCCGTAGATTTGGCCTGTGGCCCTCAGCCTGGGTGATGCATGCGGCGCCGGTCTTGAACGTTCGTGCGACCCGGACGAGTGGGTTGACGCCACGGGGCCGGTGGATGGGGTGGAACTGTTCCGCGCTCGTCTGCGCGGCCGCCCGTTCAGCCGCCACCGGCACGATCTCTACGCGATCGGCGTCACCGAAGAGGGGTCCAGGCGTTCGACTACCGGGGCACGGTTGAGCGCAGCCTCCCGGGACAGGTCTTCGTGCTGCATCCGGCGAACTGCACGACGGCAGGGCAGACGGAACCGGTTTGTTCGGCTACCGCCAGATCTATGTCAGCCCGGACCGGATCGCCTCCGCCCTGCTCGACGTGGCCCGGGGCTGGCTGCGCGACGCGCGGCCCCTGGCAGAATCGGCGCTTGAGGCCGGCTTCGCCGACCAGGCCCACTTCACCCGGACGTTCAAAGCGGCATTCGGCATGCGGACTACGGGCACCGGCGATGGCGATGACCTGCGCTAACTTCCCTGACTACACGTTGAAGCGGAACTCGACGACGTCGCCGTCGCGCATCACGTAGTCCCGGCCCTCGATCCGCGCCTTGCCCGCTGCCCGCGCCGCGGCGATCGACCCGGCGGCCATCAGGTCGTCGAACGAGACCACCTCGGCCTTGATGAACCCGCGCTGGAAATCGCTGTGGATCACCCCGGCGGCCTCCGGCGCGGTCGCCCCGGCGCGGATCGTCCAGGCCCGCGCCTCTTTCGGGCCCGCGGTCAGGAAGGTGGACAAGCCCAGCGCCGCAAAGCAGGCCCGGGCCAGCTGGGCCAGCCCCGGCTCGCCCAGTCCGAGCTCGGCCATCAGCTCGGCCGCCTCCTCCTCGGGCAACTCGGCCAGCTCGGCCTCGGTCTTCGCGTCCAGGAACACCGCCTGCGCGGGCGCCACCAGCGCGGACAGCCTCTCCCGCATCGCCTTGTCGCCCAGCTCCGCGTCGTCCATGTTGAACGCGTACACGAACGGCTTGGCCGTTAGCAGCTGCAGGTCGCGCACGTCGGCCAGGTCGATGCCGGCTGGCCCTGCCCCGGCGAACAGCGTGGTCCCGCCGTCGAGCACCTGCTGCGCCTTGGCGGCAGCATCGGCCGCCCGCAGCCGCGCCGGGTCCTTGGCGAACTTCGCCTCCTTGGCCAGCCGCGGCATGGCTTTCTCCAGCGTCTGCAGGTCGGCCAGGATCAGCTCGATCACCACCGTGTCGATGTCCCGCTCCGGCGACACATCGCCGTCCACGTGGCTCACGTCCGGGTCGGTGAAAACCCGGACCACCTGGCAGATCGCGTCGGTTTCGCGGATGTGGGCCAGGAACTGGTTGCCCAGGCCCTGTCCATGCGAGGCGCCGCGAACCAGCCCCGCGATGTCCACGAACTTGACCGCGGCGGGCACGATCGGGGCCGAGTCGTACAGCCCCGCCAGCGCGGCCAGCCGCGGATCGGGAATGCCCACGATGCCTACGTTGGGCTCCCTGGTCGCGAACGGGTAATTGTGCGCCACCGCGGTCGCTCGCGTCAACGCGTTGAACAGGGTGGACTTGCCGACATTGGGCAGGCCGACGATGGCGATGGACAGGCTCACCCCGGCGAGTCTAGGTGCGCCACACCGCCTGCTGGGCCGAAGGGCCGGCCACGCCGATCCTCGCCCGGGCCCAGCGCGGTGCACGACTGATTTGTGAGGTGCTTCGTCTGCTGCAGGTCACCTGGCTAGTCCGAGTGATGTTGTCACTCAGATACGGGGGTGCCGGGATGTTGTGCCTCGTCCGGGAGCTGGCGAGTGTTAGCGATTCTCGTTACTTGGTGATGCAGCGGGCAGTTCCAGCGGGCCTACGCCCGCGGCAGGGTGCTCAGCTTCGACCAGATCATCAGCCTCGCCCTCGACGAAACCCGCCCAGCAGGTAACCGGTCGATCCGGGCGCTGCATCTCCACACAGGTCCGTCACAGGCAGTGATCCTGCCTGAACGCCTGCTTAACGCGCAGGGCCGTTCGGCGCGATCTCCGGGCGCGTGAGGCGTCTTCTACGCTGGCCGCAGATCTGGGCGGTCTGCGCGCTCACGAGCGCGGGTCGACCCGGCCAGATCAGCCGAGGTCGAGGCCGCGTCGGCCGGCCTGGTTGAGGTCGCCGGGCTGGAAGCGGTTGGGCCAGTCACGTTCGTAATTCTCGGCGGGGAAGTCGCTGGGGCTGGCGCCGGTGATGAACGCTTGCCGGACAGCAGCCGCGTAGCGCTCGTTGCGCGGGCACCAGGGGGCGGCCGGGATGTACATGACGTTGCCCCAGCCCTTCTGGTTCTGGACGGGAGCGACGCTGTGGATCATGTCACAGTGCCACCAGACCGAGTCGCCGGCGCGGACGTCGGGGATGCCGGTGAGCGCCTCCAGGAGCAGCGGATGCCAGGTGTCGCTGACGGGGAACACCTTGTTGGTGGTCACGCCGCACATGTCGTCGTCGGGGACGTCGGACAGGAGCGGCCGCAGCATGAGGTAGCCCATGGCCTCGGGGATCGGGACGGTGTGGAGCACACCCTGATCGTGGGCCATGTCGGATAGGGCGGTCCAGCCCTGGAAGGTACGGAAGGCGGAGCACATCGTCGTTCCGGGATACTGGGGCCCGGCGGTGCGGTAGGCGGCGTCCCACGGGTCATAGGCCTCGACAGTGCCGTCGAACAGGTGACGGAATGCCCGCTGATACGCCTGCGTCATCCACAGGTCCAGGGTGCCGGGGTCCAGGTGCGGGCCCAGGCCCGCGGAGTCGGCTCCTTCGGGGCGACGGCGGATCCGGTCCGGGTACAGCGAGTCGCGCTGCGGGTCGAACCACCGCACGCCGCCGGACTGGCTTGTCCACTGGGCGTTGAGGAACGCCTGGACGCGGGCCATGCGGTCGCTCTGCCGGGCTTGCATCTGGGCGGGCGACCAGTAGATGGGGTAGATCTCTGGTCGGGAGCCGACGCTGCCGAAGAAATCGTCGCCAGGGCCCCGGTAGGTCTCGAAGAACCGGTTGGACTCGACGTAGTCGACGATGTCCTGGTCCCAGCCGAGTGCCGGGTCGCGATCGAAGTGGCCGCGGACGATGAGGCAGGCGCGCTGCCGGAGCCTGGCGAGCTGATCCGCTGTCACAGTTCCGGCAGCGATGTCGGCGTAGCCGATGACGGGCCATACGGTCTCGCCGCGGGCTTTCTCAGCGGCGATCTGCTCGACTTGCGCGCGCACGCGCTTCTCGATGACGGCGAACACGTCCTCAACGGACCGGCCGGAGGCCGTGATGCGGGCCCGCAGCGCCGCCTTGACCTGCCGGATGGCGCCGGGCAGGTCATCGGGCGTCGTCTCCCAGTGCGGCAGGGCCGGCCGGTCAGTGCGCGCAGGCGTGGCGATCGCCATGTCAGCTCCTTTGAAAGGACTCCTTACCAGAATGACGCTACGCGCTGGCTCGCATTTGGGCAAGAGTCCTATCTAAACTAGTGCCGTGACTGCCGCGAAGCCTTCGCTGGAGCTGTTGCGCGAGCTCAGCGACGAGCACGTTCTGCGCGCGCTTATAGACGAGACGCGCCTGACCCGGGCAGAGCTGGCGGCACGCACCGGGATCTCCAAGCCGACGGTCGGCGAGAGCGTGCGCCGTCTGGACGCAGCGGGAATCGTCGTCGATACCGGAGCCAGGAGCACGGGCCGGGGACGGGCCGGCTCCTACTATGCGCTGGCTGACGGCATCGGCTGCGCCCTGGCCGTGAGCATCGCTCCGGCAGGCGTTGCCGCCGAGATCGTCGATGCCCACGGCGATGTCGCGGCGCAGGCTACCGAGCCGCTCTGCCATCCGGCTCGGCCAGCCAGCGTGACCGCATCGGTGCGCACGGCGTGCCGGCGGGTCGCGGCGGAGGCCCGCGGGCCGGTCCGGCTGGCCGTGGTCAGCGCGGCCGACCCGGTCGACCGGGTTACCGGGCGACTCGTGCAACTGCCCGACGCCCCCTTCCTGGTCGGCGAGCTGTCACCCGCCGATGCCCTCGACGGGCTGGTCTCCGGGCCGGTCATGGCCGACAACGACGTGAACTGGGCCGCTCGCGCAGAGCGCTCAGCTGGCGGACCCGGGTCGATGGACGACTTCGTCTACCTGTACCTGGGAGAAGGCCTGGGCTCCGCTGTCGTCAGCGACGGCGAGGTCCGTCGTGGCCACGGCGGCATGGCCGGCGAGATCGCGCACCTGGTCACGGCCGGTCCCGGCCACCGGGCGATGGCATTCACCGACGTGTTCGGCGAACTCGGCCTGCGCCGTCCGGACTCAACCGCGATCGACGTCGCGAAGCTGGCAACCTCCGTCACCGGATCAGCGCGACCAGCGCGGACAACGCGCCTGGTCCTCGGCACCGCAGTGGGCGGCGTCATATCCGCGGCCGTCGCGCTGACCGATCCGGCCGTCGTCATCATCGGCGGCACATGGGGCACCAACCCGCTCGTCCTCGAAGCAATCCGCGCTGCCCGCGAGCGTCTCGCCCGCCCGGTCGCGATCCGCCCCGCCCGGGTGACCGGGAACGCACCGCTCGCCGGCGCACGCGCGCACGCCGTACACGAACTTCAGTCAGCCATCACCCAGTACCGGACGACGCTGCAGCGCTGACACACAAAGCACGCAGTCTGCCAGCTGCTGCGGCCAACCCACCCGTACACCAGCAGTAAGCGGCAGAGCCAGCCCCGCTAACACATCCCGCCGGGCCGCGACCGGGCATCTGACAGATACGGCAACTCAGAAACCCCGGTCAGCATTACCACCAAGATCATCTCGAACAAATCTGTCGTGTACCCGGCCCAGCGTGTCACGCGGGAAACTGTCGCACCCGGCTGCGAGCATGGGCAGATATGGACGCGACCTCGCTGCTGATCGGCCTCCTGATCGGGGCCGGCCTCGGAGCGCTCATCGGCTACCTCTACGCCCGGAGCCGGGCGGCCGGCCAGGCCGCCGCGGCCGAGCACTTCCAGGCCATGGCCGGAGAGGCCCTGGACCAGAGCTCCCGGCGGTTCCTGGAGATGGCCGCGGGCCGGCTGGAGGCCGTCAACCTCAGGGCGGCGGGCGAGCTGGACACCAGGAAGGCGGCGGTGGAGCACCTGATCCAGCCGATGCGGGAGACCCTGGCCCGGGTGGAGCTCCAGCTACGCGAGACCGACCAGGCCCGGATCAAGTCGGCGGCCGCCCTGGCCGAGCAGGTGATGATCGCCCGGCAGAGCTCCGACGAGCTGCGCGCGCAGACCCAGGCCCTGGTCACCGCGCTGCGGCGGCCGGAGGCCCGCGGCCGCTGGGGTGAGATGCAGCTGCGGCGGGTGGTCGAGATCGCGGGCATGGACGCCCGCTGTGATTTCGACGAGCAGGTCAGCGTGAGCACCGACGAGGGCACGCAGCGCCCGGACATGGTGATCAGACTGGCCGGCGGCAAGAACATCGTGGTGGACTCCAAGGTCTCGCTCGCTGCCTACCTGGAGGCGGCCGAGGCCACCGACGCCGCGGTGCGGGACGCCCGGCTGGACGCGCACGCCCGGCACCTGCGCGAGCACGTGGACCGGCTGGCGGCCAAGGCGTACTGGGCCGCGCTCAGCCCGGCCCCCGAGTTCGTGGTGCTGTTCATCCCGGGCGAGGCATTCCTGGCGCCCGCGCTGGAGCACGACCCGGCGCTGCTCGAGCACGCCATCGCGCTCCGGGTGCACATCGCCACGCCGACCACGCTGGTCACCATGCTGCGGACCGCGCAGTACGCCTGGCAGCAGGAGGCGCTGTCGGAGAACGCCCGCGCCGTCTTCGACCTGGGCCGCGAGCTGTATGACCGGCTCGCGGGGATGGGGCGGCACATGGAGGGGCTGGGCAAGGCCCTGGGCAACGCGGTGTCCGGCTACAACAAGACGATCGGGACGCTGGAGACCCGGGTCCTCGTAACCGCTCGTAAGCTTAACGAACTAGGAGTAGTCGAGGCGGAGCTCAGCCCGCCGCCGGCGGTGGAGGACACGGTACGGACCCTGTCCGCGCCCGACTTTGTCGCCGACGCGGGACCGGACATCGTCACGGCGCGCGCGGACAAGCCCGCTCTGGTGAGCGCACCGCGGGCGATGGGCGCGGCAGGCTGACCGTGGCCGCCAGCACCGGGCCGTCGCCGCGAACGGGAGGAGGGAGCGGGTTGACGCAGCGGGCATGGACGGGACGACTCAGCTCGCTACGAGAGGCATTTGTCACGGATAGTCATGGACCCGACACGCCAGCCGACCCGGCCGCCGGCCCGGTGGCCGCCGTGGTCAGCCCGTCGGGAGGCACCCCGCCGGCCCGGCCCGGCCGCCCGGAGACCGGCTGGTCGCGCCCGGAGGACACCGGGCCCGCGGCCGGCGGGAGCGGCCTGCACGCCGCGCAGATGACCGCGCGCGGGGCCGTCCTGGTCATGTTCTCGCTGTTCTTCCCCGGCACGCTGACCGCCGGCTGGCTGCACCTGGGCGTGCTGACCGGCCTGAGCTTCGTGGCCGGCTGCGCCCTGACCGCCCGCTACACCCGGCGCGACGGCCTGCTGACGGTGGCGGTGACCCCGCCCCTGATCTTCCTGATCTCCCTGGTCTGTGCCGAGATCTTGACCTCGCACGCCAACACGATCCGGCACTCGCTGACGTCGGCCGCCGAGGGGACCATCCTCACCCTGGCCGGCGTCGCGCCCTGGCTGTTCGCGGGCGTGCTCATCAGCCTGGTCATCACGATGTTCCGCGGGCTGCCGCAGTGCGTCCACGACCTGCGTGAGGAACTGCGGGGCGACATCGGGCTGCGCGCCCCGGACCCGCCGCACGAGCCGCCCGGCGGCAGCTGGCGCTAGCCGTCAGTGCCAGCCGTCAGTGCCAGCCGTCAGTGTCAGCCGTCAGTGGCGGGACGTCGGCGCAGCTCGTGCGGGAGCGCGAACACCATGCGTTCCGGCACCGCCTCGACCTCCACGACGGTGCCGAACCCGCTCTCGGCCAGCCGGCCGAGCACCCCGGACACCAGGGCCTCGGGCACCGACGCACCGCTGGTCACGCCGACGGTCTGCGCGCCGTCCAGCCAGGCCTGCTCGATGCCTGACGCGTCGTCGACCAGGTGGGCCGCGGCGGCGCCCGCGTCGCGGGCCACCTCGACCAGGCGGACCGAGTTGGAGGAGTTCCGCGAGCCGACCACGATGACCACGTCAGACTCGGCGGCGATCCGCTTCACCGCCGCCTGGCGGTTCTGCGTCGCGTAGCAGATGTCGTCGCTGGGCGGGTCGAGCAGCTGGGGGAAGCGCCGGCGCAGCGCGGCGACGGTCTCGTTCGTCTCATCGACCGACAAGGTGGTCTGGGACAGCCAGGCCACCTTGCCCGGGTCGCTTATCTCGACGCTGTCGCAGTCGTCCGGCCCGTCGACCAGGTGAACGCGCCCAGGCGCCTCGCCGGTGGTGCCGACGACCTCCTCGTGCCCCTCGTGCCCGATCAGCAGGATGTCGTAGTCCTGGGCGGCGAACCGCCTGGCCTCGTTATGCACCTTGGTCACCAGCGGGCAGGTTGCGTCGATCGTCCGCAAGCCGCGCTTGGCCGCCTCCTCGCGCACCTCGGGCGCGACCCCGTGCGCGGAGAAGACCACCACCGCGCCCTCGGGCACCTCGCCCGCCTCCTCCACGAAGATCGCTCCGCGCTGCTCCAGGGTGCGGACGACGTGGGTGTTGTGCACGATCTGCTTGCGGACGTAGACCGGGGCCCCAAAGCGTTCCAGCGCCTTCTCGACCGTCTGCACGGCTCGGTCAACGCCCGCGCAGTAACCGCGGGGCTTGGCGAGCAGGACGCGTCGGGTGGGCACGGGCATGGCTCCCATGGTAGGTGAAGCCGTAACCCACCCCATCAAGCGCACCAGACCGTTCCGCTGCTCACTCAAATCGGCAACAGTTCACGGGTCGCCTATTGCGCCGTCGTGCTAAATGACGAGAATCATCTCGCAGGCTCACGCGAGCCGGCGGGTCGGCGGCCATGCCGCCGTAGGCCACCAGGCAGCACGGGTTAACCGCAACGCCAGAGGGAGAAGATCACCTATGCGTATCCCGCCGCAGGTCACCGAGCGCGTGAAAGAGGCTCCTGCGCAGGCCTTGCGGGCCGTGTTCTCTGGCATCGGCCAGGTACTCCTCGTGGCTGACCGGATCAAGAACCGGGTCAGCGAGCCGCCGCGCGCCGAGCCCGGCGTGACCCCGCGCACCTCGTCTGGCCCGGGACCGGGCGCCCCGGCCAAGAGCGAGACCCGCTGGCGGTCCCTCGACGAGACGGGGAACGTGCGGCTGCTGTCCGAGGAGGACGAGCCCGGCCCGGTCGCCCAGGCCACCGAGAAACCGGCGCCTGCCGACGACGTTGCGACCGCCGAGGAAGTTGAGGTAGCCGACGACATCGCGACCGCCGAGGAAGTTGAGGTGGCCGACGACATCGCGACCGCCGAGGAGGTCGAGGCAGTCGAGGCAGTCGAGGCAGTCGAGGCAGTCGAGGCAGCTCGAGGTAGCTGAGGTAGCTGAGGTAACAGAGGTAGTCGAGGTAGTCGAGGCGCCTGCCGGGCCAGCCCAGGGCTTCGCTCCCGCTGAGGTAACCGAGGAGGCCCCGGCACCAGCCCCCGGGCCGGCCGCGCTGCCGGTCCCGAACTATGACGAGCTGACCGTGGCCTCGCTGCGCGCCCGTCTCCGCAACCTCGATTCGTCGCAGGTGCGCGCCCTGCTGGACTACGAGAAGGCCAACGCCGGGCGGTCGGCCGTGCTGACGATGTTCGAGCGGCGCATCGCCAAGCTGGACAGCGGCGAGGCCTGACCCGCGCGATGGCGCTGGAGACGAGCCCGGAGGCGCCGGTTCCCGTCCGCACCGTGCTGCGGCTGGTCGGGGAGTGGGTCGGCCGCCTGGGCCGGATCTGGGTCGAAGGCCAGATCGCGGAGCTCAGCCGGCGCGGCAGCACCGTGTTCCTGACCCTGCGCGACCCGCTCGCGGCGGTGTCGGCGCGGGTGATGTGCACGCGGGCGGTGTTCGAGGCGGGCGACCCCGCCCCCGCGGAGGGGGCCCGGGTGGTCATCTGGGCCAGGCCGGATTTCAACACCGCCCGGGGCTCGTTCTCGCTCACCGCGCTGGAGATCCGCGCGGTCGGCATCGGCGAACTGCTGGCCCGGCTGGACCGGCTGCGCCGGTCGCTGGCCGCCGAGGGCCTGTTCGCACCGGAACGCAAGCGCCCGCTGCCGTTCCTGCCCGGGATGGTTGGCCTGATCTGCGGCCGGGATTCCGCGGCCGAGCGTGACGTGCGGCAGAACGCCGCCCGGCGGTGGCCGGCCGTGCGGTTCCGGGTCCGGCCGGTCGCCGTGCAGGGCCCGTATGCCGTGGGCGAGATCATCGAAGCGCTGCGGGAGCTTGACGCCGACCCGGAGGTCGACGTGATCATCGTGACCCGCGGCGGCGGCTCGGTCGAGGACCTGCTGCCGTTCTCCGACGAGAGCCTGATCCGGGCGGTGGCGGCGTGCCGGACCCCCGTGGTCAGCGCGATCGGGCACGAACAGGACTCGCCGATCCTCGACCACGTCGCCGACGTCCGCGCCTCGACGCCCACCGACGCCGCCCGCCGCGTGGTGCCCGACGTCGCCGAACAACTGGCGCTCATCGGCCAGCTGCGCACCCGGGCCCGCCGGTGCCTAACGGGCCGGCTAGACCGGGAGATGTCCTTCCTCGCCGCCATTCGCTCGCGGCCCGCGCTGGCCAATCCCGTGTGCGAGATCGAACGGCAGCAGGAACTAGTGGCCGCGCTGGCCCAGCGGGCGCGGCGGTGCCTGTCGGCCAGCCTGGACCGGGCGAGCGACGACATCGCCCACACCCGGGCCCGGCTGATCGCCTTGTCGCCGGCCGCCACGCTCCGCCGCGGCTACGCGATCGTGCAGCACGCCGACGCCAGCGTCGTGCGTTCGGCCGCCGAGATCGCCGCGGACGAGGCGCTCACGATCAGGTTCGCCACCGACCAGCTGTCCGTCACGGCGACCCGGCCGCCGAAACCATAACCATTTCTATAGCAAGGCCGGTCCTTTCGATGACCGGTAATGACGTTTCTCCTGGCAGGCATTCGGAGACAACAACTTTGCCTTAACGCGCAATGGCGGGAATCGCTGACCGCCATGGCCCGTAATCCGCGCTGAGATAAACCAATAGCTTAACGGGGGCACCGAAGTTGTCTGTCGTCGTCAGGACGGCCACGCAGGCCAAAGAGGCTTGCACGGCCCACGCCACGCCGGCGCCCGGGGACCGGGCGAGGTCCGGCGGTCTGGATGGCCTGCGCGCGCTCGCGATACTGGCCGTCATCGCATTCGGCGAGAACCTGCCCGGGGCGCGGGGCGGATTCCTCGGCGCCGATGTGTTCTTTGTGCTGAGCGGCTACCTCATCACCGACCTGCTGGTCGCGCGGTTCGACCGCGACGGCCGGCTCGACCTGCGCGGCTTCTGGGCCCGCCGGGCCCGGCGGCTGCTGCCCGCCCTCGCCGTGGTCCTGGTCACCGTGGCCGCCGCCGTGACCCTGCTCGAACCCGGCCAGGTGCCGGCCCTGCGCAGCGCGCTGCTGCACGCCGTGACCTTCACCAGCAACTGGCCGCTGGCGCTGGCGCACCGCTCGCCCGGCGCCGCTCCCGGGCCGGCGTCCCCGCTGCAGCACCTGTGGTCGCTGGCGATCGAGGCGCAGTTCTACCTGATCTGGCCGCTGGTACTGGCCGGCGTGCTGGCCCTCACGCACCGCAGGCGGCTGGCGGCGGCCATCGCGTGGCTCGGCGCCGTGGCGTCGGCGTGCGCGATGGCCCTCATCTACCTGCCCGGTTCGGGCCCGTCGCTGGTCTACTACGGGACCGGCACCCACGCCAGCGCGCTGCTGATCGGCGCGGCGCTGGCGCTCAGCTGGCCGCTGGCCCGCCTGGGCTCGGTCTCGGCCGACGCCGCCCGGCAACTCGACCTGCTGGGCGTGATCGGCTTCGCCGGGCTGGCCGTGGCGGTCAGTGACTTCTCCGCGGCCGATCCCGGCCTCTACCCCGACGGGCTGGTCTTCACCGCGCTCGCGGCGGGCGCGGTGCTGGCCGCCGCGGCCGCGCCGGGTCAGATCGCCGCCGTGCTGGGCTGCCGGCCGCTGCGCTGGCTCGGCGTGCGCTCGTACGGCATCTACCTGTGGCACTGGCCGGTGATCGTGCTGTTCACCGCGGTCGCCGGCTCCGGGGCCAGCGCGGCCGAGGCCCGGCTGGTGGAGACCGTGGTGCCGATCGCGGCGGCCGCCGCGTCGTGGCGGTGGATCGAGGTGCCGGTGCTGCGCGAGGGGGTGCTGGCCATGCTCCGTCAGCGCGGCCGGCAGATCGCCGGCTCGCTGGCGGCGGCCCCGCGGGCGATGCCGGTGGCGATAGCGGGCGCGCTCCTCGCCGCCGCGTGCACCGCCGGGTATGGCGTCCTTAACGCTCCGGCCCGCCCGGCGCCCGGCCCCGCGCCCGCCCCGGGCCCGGGGGTCAGCGTCGCCACCGCGGCCCGTACGGGCCTCGGGCCTGCCCCGCATCCGCTCGAGGGCTCGGTGGCCCTGGCCGCGCTGGCCCGGATCCAGGCCTCGACCGCGTTCCCGCTGCCCGGGTCGCTGGTCACGGCCATCGGCGACTCGGCCATGCTCGCGGCCGCGCCCGAGCTGACCGCCGCGATGCCCGGCATCGACATCAACGCGGCGGCCGGCCGCTCCGCCGCCGCCGCGGTCACGGTCGCCACCGGCCAGGCCGCCCGCGGCGACCTGCGCCCGATCGTGCTGGCCGCCCTCGGCACCGACGGCCCGGTGACCCGCAAGCAGCTCGGCGAGCTGCATACCGCCGTCGGGCCGAGCGGCTGGCTGGTGCTCGTCAACACCGACAGCAGCCGGACCGGGCAGGCGCGGGCCAACTCCACCCTGGCCGCGGCCGTGTCCCGCTATCCCCGGGTGCTGCTGGTCGACTGGCGAACGGCCGTCCAGAACAACGCCGGCCTGCGGACGGCCCGGACCGGGCGCGCCGAGGAGGCGCTCTACGCCCAGCTGGTCAAGGCGGCGATCGAGACGCTGGGCTGGCACTAGGGTGAGAGCGTGAGCGCAGCTGACGATGGCGACGGCGCGGGAGACGCGCCGCCGCGGCGGCCGCCGTACGAGCAGGCGCGCGACGAGCTGGCCGAACTGGTCAAGCGCCTCGAGGCCGGCGGCCTGACCCTGGAGCAGTCGCTGCAGCTCTGGGAGCGCGGCGAGCGCCTGGCCGCCGTCTGCACCGAATGGCTCGAGGGCGCCCGGGCCCGGCTGGCGGAGGCGATGGCGCGGCGATCCGAGGGCAGCGACCCGGACGCCCCCTTCTGACGGCGCGCCCCGCCGCCAGCGCCCGTCCCGCCGCCAGCGCCCGTCCCGCCGCCAGCGCCCGTCCCGCTACGGCCGCGGCGACTCCAGCCGCGACAGGACCTCGATCACGCCGTCGACGATCTTCCGCATCCGCTCGGCGTCCGGGCTGAGCGTCAGCTCGGTGGCACACAGCCCCAGCGCGCCGGTCATCACGATCGCGACCGCCTGGTCCTGGGGTTCGCCGCTGCGCACGAAGAAATCGGTGTTGACGCTCACCCAGTCGGCCAGCCGCTGCCGCCGCACGAGGTCGAACCCGGGCGGGCCATTCCCGCTGACGAACAGCCGGAACAGCTCGCGCTGCTCCAGGCACACCTCCAGGTACGCCCGCGCGCCGACCAGGAACAGCTGCTTCGGGTCGGTGATCCCGGCCTCGCGCGCCCCGCGCACCGCACGGCGGGTCCGCTCGGCCTGCTCGACGTTGAGCTCCTCGAAGAGCGTGAGGTACAGGTCGGCCTTTCCCGCGAAATGGTGGTACAAGCTGCCCACGCTGGCGCCGGCCCGGCTCACGATGTCGGTCACGCCGGCTTGGGCGTAGCCCTGCGTCGTGAACACCTCGCGCGCGGCGCTGAGCAGCGCCGACCGCGTCGCGGCGCCGCGCTCGGACGCCTTCGCGGCCGGGTGGGCCGCCGGATGAGCGGCTTGCTGAGCGGCTGAGCGCGCCGGGTCTGTTGTCATGCCGATCCGCAGCACTTCCTTGCAGCCGGGTCGTCACACGGCTACGCCGACCCGTCGGATGCATAAGATTTCATCACGGCGATGACGGGAAGGCGTCCCCTGTGACCGAGAATCAGACCGCTGCCGAAGAAGTCCCCGACCAGCCGGCCCGGCACGCACCGGACCGGAACCTCGCGCTCGAGCTGGCCCGGGTGACCGAGGCCGGCGCGATGGCCGCGGCCCGCTGGGTCGGCCGCGGCGACAAGAACGGTGCCGACGCGGCGGCCGTGAACGCGATGCGGCTGCTGATCAACACGGTGTCGATGGACGGCCTGGTGGTGATCGGCGAGGGCGAGAAGGACCGCGCGCCGATGCTCTACAACGGCGAGCAGGTCGGCGACGGCAGCGGCCCCGCCTGCGACGTGGCCGTGGACCCGATCGACGGCACCCGGCTGACCGCCAACGGCATGCCGAACGCGATTTCGGTGATCGCGGTCAGCGCCCGCGGGTCCATGTACGACCCGTCGGCCGTCTTCTACATGTCCAAGCTGGTCACCGGGCCGGCGGCGGCCGAGGTGGTGGACATCGACGCCTCGTCCGCCGACAACATCGCGGCGGTCGCGCGCGCCAAGCACTGCTCGCCGCACGACGTCACGGTGGTGATCCTGGACCGGCCCCGGCACCAGGCCCTGATCGAGGAGGTACGCGCGGCCGGAGCGCGGATCAAGCTCATCACCGACGGCGACGTGGCCGGCGCCATCATGGCCGCGCGCGACGGCACCGGCATCGACCTGCTGCTCGGCATCGGCGGCACCCCGGAGGGCATCATCGCCGCGTGCGCGATCAAGTGCCTGGGCGGCGTCATCCTGGGCAAGCTCGCGCCGCGCGACGACGCCGAGCGCGACCGCGCGGTGAGCGCGGGCCACGACCTGGACCAGGTGCTGTCCACCGATGACCTGGTCGCGTCGGACGACGCGTTTTTCGCCGCCACCGGGATCACCGACGGCGAGCTGATGGCCGGCGTCCGGTACCGGTCCGGCGGCGCCACCACCCACTCGCTGGTCATGCGGGCCCGGTCCGGCACCCTGCGCAACATCTACAGCGAGCACCAGCTCTGGAAGCTCCGCGCCTACAGCGCGGTCAACTTCGACGGCGACTGAGCGGGCCCCGCCACCGGGACCGGCGCGGCCGGACGATCTTCACCCGGCCGCCGAGCGCGAATACCCTGACCTCGATCACCGGTGCCTGCGGCGCGCCCGGCCCCGGGGGCCTGCGGCCCGGGTGGCCGGTCTGCCGGGTCAGCACCGAGGTACCCGTCGTCTCGACCACGATCCCCTCGGGGACGATCAGTTCCAGCGTGCCGCCGATCACGGTCGCGAGCAGCGTGATCCGCTGGCTCTGCAGCAGCGCCTCCCGCAGGTCCAGCACGACCTCGCCGAAGACCGCGCTCACCGCCAGCCGGTCGGGCACCACCCAGCGGCCCTCGCGGCGCTCCCGGGCGAAGATGCCCGCGACCGGCCTGCGGCCGTCCAGCCGGATGGGCTGGGCTGACGGCGCGGCCAGGTCGGAGGTCAGTGCCGCCAGCTCGCCGAGGGTGCGGGCCGCGTAGGCGCGCTCGGTGCGCTCGGAGTGCTCGGCCAGGGTCAGCCGGCCATCGCCCGCGGCCTCCGCGAGCAGGGTGACCACCCGCTCCCGGTCCGCGTCGGAGGCACGCAGATCACGAGGCGGCGGGCGTGAGGTCACATGCAGAAGATACCTCCGGACGAGGCCAGGCCGAGGGTGGCAACCGGGCCCGGCGCGGTCCGTCCCGCGGGTGGCAACCGGGCCGGACGAGGCCCGCCTCCCGGGGGGTGGCAACCGGGCCCGACGCGGTCCGTCCCGTAGGTGGCAACCGGGGCCGGATGCGGCCCGCCCTGGGGGTGGCGCCGGCCCGCACCCGGCCCCGGCTGGCTGGCTGGCCACCCCGGCGATCTGTTAGTTTTATCTAAGCAAATAACTGCTCCCTCGGAGGAGCCCCGGGGAGAGCCCGGCGATACTCCGGGGAGAGCCCGGAGAGCCCGGAGAGCCAGGGGAGCCCGGAAAGCCGGGGTGAGCCCGGAAAGCCAGCGGGGCCGGGGGAGCCCGGAAAGCCGGGGTGAGCCCGGGGAGAGGGAGAACGCGCGGTGGCTACGCCCGCATCCAGGATCGGCCGGAGCGACAACTACAAGTGGATCGCGCTGTCCAACACCACGCTCGGCATGCTCTCGGCCACCGTCAACGCTTCCATCGTGATCATCGCGCTGCCGGCCATCTTCCGCGGGATCAAGCTGAACCCGCTGACCCCCGGCAACGTCAGCTACCTGCTCTGGATGCTGATGGGGTACCTGGTCGTATCGGCCGTGCTGGTGGTGACGCTCGGCCGGCTCGGCGACATCTACGGCCGGGTGCGGATGTACAACGTCGGGTTCGCGGTGTTCGGGCTCGGCGCGCTCGCGCTGCCGTTCGACCCGCTGACCGGCCCGGCGGGCGCGATGTGGCTGATCGGCTTCCGGGTCATCCAGGCCGTCGGCGGCGCCATGATCATGGCCAACTCCCCCGCGATCCTGACCGACGCCTTCCCCTCCGACCAGCGGGGCATGGCGATGGGCATCAACCAGGTGGCCGGCATCTCGGGCCAGTTCATCGGGCTGATCCTGGGCGGCGTGCTGGCGGCGGTCGACTGGCGGCTGGTGTTCATCGTCTCGGTGCCGATCGGCATCGGCGGCACGATCTGGTCCTATCTGAGCCTGCAGGAAATCGGGGCGCGGACCCCGGCCCGGATCGACTGGCTCGGCAACTTCCTGTTCGGGCTCGGCCTGATCGGGATCCTGGTCGGCATCACCTACGGCCTGATCCCGTACGGCGGGCACTCGATGGGCTGGACCAACCCCCTGGTGCTCGGCGGCCTGATCGGCGGGGTGGCGCTGCTCATCGCATTCTGCGTCACCGAGCTGCACGTCAAGCAGCCGATGTTCGACCTGAAGCTGCTGCGGATCCGGGCGTTCGCGGCCGGGAACGCGGCCACGCTGCTGGCCGCGATCGCCCGCGGCGGGCTGCAGTTCATGCTGATCCTCTGGCTGCAGGGGATCTGGCTGGTGCTGCACGGCTACGCGTTCAAGGACACGCCGCTGTGGTCGGGCATCTACCTGCTCCCGCTGACCTGCGGCTTCGTCGTGTCCGGGCCGCTGTCGGGCAAGCTGTCGGACAAGCACGGGGCCCGGGCGTTCGCCTCGGGCGGGCTGCTGGTGTCGGCCGCGGCGTTCGGCGGGCTGCTGCTGCTGCCGACCGACTTCCGTTACCCCGCGTTCGCCGCGCTGATCTTCCTGGCCGGGGCGGGCATGGGGCTGTTCTCCGCGCCCAACGCCGCCGCGATCATGAACAGCGTCCCGGCCCGGCAGCGCGGGGCGGCATCGGGGATGCTGGCCACGTTCCAGAACTCCGGTTTCGTGCTGTCGATCGGCATCTTCTTCTCGCTGATGATCGCCGGGCTGTCCAGCACGCTGCCCACCACGCTCACCAACGGCCTGGCCGCGCACGGCGTGCCGCACGCGATCGCGCAGCAGATCGGGCAGTCGCCCCCGGTGGCCAGCCTGTTCGCCGCGTTCCTCGGCTACAACCCGGTGCACGAGCTACTGGGCCCGACCGGGGTGCTCGCGCACCTGCCGGCCGCCCAGGCCGCGGTGCTGACCGGGCGGCAGTTCTTCCCGGAGCTGATCACCGGCCCGTTCCATCACGGCCTGGTGATCGTGTTCAGCACCGCGATCGTGATCCTGGTCATCGCCGCGGGCGCGTCGCTGCTGCGCGGCGGCCGGTACGTGCACGACGAGGACGCCGCCGCGGCCGGCGGCACGCCGCCCGGCGCCCACGCCGCCCAGGCCGCCCGGCCTGCGGCCAGCGACGCCCGGATCGCCGGGCCGGACGGCCGGGGCGAGGCGCTGCCGACCAGCCAGGGCCGGGCCACTCCGGAGTCCTGACCGCCGGCCCGGTTGGGACCCGCCGGCGGGGAGACGGCGCGTGACGGGCCCTAGGGCTCGGCGGGGGTGGTGACCTGGTCCGCGGCCGTTACCCTGGCCGGCCGGCGGGCGCGCAGGACGGCCGCGGCCACCAGGCCCAGCAGGAGCCAGCCGAGCGCGACGAACGGCAGCAGGTTCATCAGCGTGTAGGCGGGCGGGCGCAGGATTTGAGTGCTAGCGCTCACTGGTGTCGCCTCCTGGTGCCGTTGTCGTGCTTGACCTGATCCGATACTTCAGCAGAGCATTAGAACGGTCTAGACCTTCTGAGGGGCACTGTCACGGCATGGACGACCTCCAGGTGCGTCCGCGGCCCGGTCGGGCGCGGCGGGCGGGCGGGCCAGCGTTTGATCTCGTCGTATCCAAGCTGCGCCGTCCCCCGGCCCGGCCCGGCACGGTCCGCCGGTCATGGCTGATCGAGCGGCTGGCGCGCGGCGACTCCCGCCCGGTCGTGTCGGTGGTCGCGCCGGCGGGCTACGGCAAGACCACGCTGCTGTCGCAATGGGCCGAGCGCGCCGATCACCGGGTGGCCTGGGTATCGGTCGACGAGCGCGACAACGACCCGAAGGTCCTGCTCACCTACGTCGCCGAGGCCCTGAACGCGGTGGAGCCCGTCGGCACCCGGGTGTTCGACGCGCTGGCCTCGCCCGTGAGCTCGGTGCCCGGCTCGGTCGTGCCCCGGCTGGGCTCGGCGTTCGCGGCGATGACCGCGCCGCTGACGCTGATCCTGGACGACGTGCACCTGCTGCGTGACTCCGAGTGCCGGTCCGCGCTGTCCGTGCTGGCCGACCACGTGCCGGGCGGCTCCCGGCTGGTGCTGGCCGGCCGGGGCGAGCCACCGGTGCGGGTGGCGCGGCTGCGCGTCGAGGGCCGGATCCTGGAGATCGGCCCCGGTGAGCTCTCGCTCAGCCACGACGAGGCGGAGCGGCTGCTGCGCGCCGCCGAGGTGATGCTGGGCGAGGACGACCTGGCGGCGCTGTACCAGCGGACCGAGGGGTGGCCGGTCGGGCTGTACCTGGCCGCCCTGTGCTTGCGGGAGGGCGGCTCGCTGCCCAGCACGGTGGTCTCGTTCGGCGGCGACGACCGGCTGGTCAGCGAGTACGTGGAGTCGGAGTTCCTGGCCCGGATCTCCTGGTCGCAGCGGGTGTTCCTGACCCGGACCGCGGTGCTGGAGCGGTTGTCCGGGCCGCTGAGCGAGGCCGTGCTGAACACGCCCGGGTCGGCCGCGGTCCTGGCCGGTCTGGCCCGGTCGAACCTGCTGCTGGTGCCGCTGGACCGGCGGGGCCACTGGTACCGCTACCACCACCTGTTCCGCGACATGCTGCTGGCCGAGCTGGAACGCTCGGAGCCCGAGATGATCCCGGTGCTGCGGCGCCGGGCCGCGGCCTGGTGCCTGCGCAACGGGCTGTCCGAGCAGGCGCTGGAGTACTCGATCGCCGCGGGCGACGTCGACACGGCCGCCGGCCTGGTGGAAGCGCTGTGGATCCCGACCGACCGCGAGGGCCGGTCGGCCACCACCCTGCAGCGGTGGATCCGCTGGCTGGACGACCAGGGCGCGGTCAAGGGGCACCCGCGGCTCGCGATCGTGGCCGCGTTCAACTTCGCCACGAACGGGCCGCCCGCGGACGCCGAGCGCTGGGCCGACGTGGTCGATCGCTGGCAGTCCGGGGAGTGGGACGGGCCCGGCGACCCGGTCACCGAGGCCTGGGCCGCCACGCTGCGGGCCAGCCTGTGCCGGCACGGGGCCGGGCAGATGCGCGCCGACGCCGAGGAGGCCGTGCGCCGGTGCGCGGAAGAAAACATCACGGTGCCGGTGACCAAGACGCTGCTCGGAATCGCGCGCATCCTTGGTGATGATCTCGACGGCGGCGACGCCGCGCTCGCGGACGCGGCCGCCGGCGCCGAGGAGGTCGGCGCGCACGAGATTCTCGCGATCACGCGGTGCGAACAGGCGCTGGTCGCGATGGCGCGGCGGGACTGGAGCCGGGCCGAGGTCCTGGCCGGGGAGGCGAGCGCGGGCCTGGCCCGGGCCGGGATCGAGGAGAGCTACGCCACGCCCCTGGTGTGCGCGGTGCTGGCCCGGGCCGCCTGGCACCGGGGTGATGCCCGCGCCGCGCACCAGGAGCTCACCCGGGCGCAGCGGCTGCGGTCCGTGCTGACCTACGCGCTTCCCTACCTGGCCGTCCAGGTCCGGATCGAGCTCACCCGGATTCACCTCGCGCTGGCCGACGTGGCCGGGGCCCGGACGCTGCTGCGAGAGATCGACGAGCTGCTCAAGCGCCAGCCGCGGCTGGGCACCCTGGTCGGCGAGGCCGAGGTGCTGCGGGCCCGGCTGGCCGCCGAGCGCGGCGCGAGCGTGCCCGGTGCCTCGGCCCTGACCGCCGCCGAGCTCCGGCTGCTGCCCCTGCTCGCCACGCACCTGTCGTCCCCGGAGATCGCCGCCGAGCTGTTCCTCTCTCCGCACACGATCAAGTCACAGATGAAGTCGATCTACCGGAAGCTGGGCGCCTCGGCGCGCCGCGAGGCGGTGGCGCGGGCCCAGGAGCTGGGCCTGCTGGAGGGATGACGGCCGGCGCGTTTCCCTCGATCCGTGGGATGGAACTCGCCCGGGCCCCGGGTGGAATGGGGCTCGACGGCGAGCGGAGGCACATGGGCCAGACGGCGAGATTCCAGGAGATGCTGCGCAGGCTGGCGATCTTCGATGAGGGTTTCGTCCCGGCCGGGTCCGGGTTCGGCCCGGACGAGGTGCTGGCCCTGGACGCCAAGACCGCGGCGCTGCTGCGGCTAGCCGCGGCGGTGGCTCTCGGGTCGTCGGCGGTCTGCCTGGAATGGGGCACCGACCGGGCCCTGGCCGCGGGCGCCACCAAGGACGAGATCGCCGACGTGCTGCTGGCGATCGCGCCGGTGGCCGGGCTCGGCCGGGTCGTGTCCGCCGCCCCGGCTCTGGCCACGGCGCTGGGATACGACGTCGAGGCCGCGCTGGCCGAACCCGACGATCAGTGAGTTCGGGGTTCCGCGCGTGCGCCCCCGTCGCCGCCCATGCCCCCCGTCGTCGCCGGTTCGCCCTACTTCCCCCCGGGGCTCGCGGCCCCGTTACATAGTTAGCTTTGTGAACGCGCTGCGCGGGCTGCTCATCGGCATCCCGGCCCACCTCGGGCTGGACGCGGCGGTGCTGGTCGTCGCCACGATCGCCGGCGTCACCGCCTCGGCGCTGCTGCTGCCCCGCCTGGCCCGGTGACGGGCTGCGCCCCGGCCGCCTGAGGCTCCCCGGCCCGGTATCGCTCCCGGGCCGCGTTGCCGACCGGGCAGCCGCCGTCGGCGCCCCGGCACACGCCGGTATCGCACAGGCGGCACATCCAGCGCGTGGCGCCGGGCCCGCGGATCAGGCCGGCCAGTACCTTGCCCGCGAGCCGGTCGAAGGTCTCGCGTTCCTCCGGCGACAGCACCGCCAGCGCCCCGCCGAGTACCCCGGCCCGCGACGCGGCCACCCGCCCGGCCGCCTGCCGGCCCGGGCCGGTGAGCTCGAGCGCGACCGACCGGCCGTCGACGCCCGCGCCGCGCCGGACGTAGCCCGCCTCCGCCAGCCGGTCCACGAGCCGCACGGTGCCGGACGAGGTGAGCCCCAGCACCTGGCGGAGCCGGTCCACCGACGGACGGTCAAGGAAGTGCAGCAGCGCGCACAACGCGGCCGCCCCCGACTCCGGCCGGCCGCCCGCCTCGGCCATCGCGTCCGCCATCCGGTCCGCGATCACCAGTGACAGCGCGCCGAGCAGGTTCGCCGGCCGGTCCAGGGCCACGGCTGGATCAGCCCAGGTCGTAGTCGAAGGTGAACGTTCCGGGCGGCGTGCTGGCCGCCACCGAGGATCCGGTCCCCCGCAGCCCGGCCAGCTCGCCGGTGCCCGATCCCTCCACGACCTCCCAGTCGGTCTGCGCCTGCGTGCCGTCGTAGACGCCGTCGGCCCGGAGCACGTAGCTGCCGGAGCGGCCTGCGACCTGCCCGACCATGTGCTGCAGGCCGGTGTAGACGGCCGTGCCGTCCTCGCGGTAGCACATCACCGTCTCCGCGACGCCCCGCCCGGTGAGTTCACCGGAGAAGTCGAAGGTCATCCGGGCCTTGGTCAGCTTGCCGGGCCCGTCAAGCTCCTGGTAGGTGCTCTCGTCCCAGCCCGCGACCGTGAAGGTGCCCTGCGCGTGCTCGGTCATCCGCCCTCCCGCGTTGTCTCGCCGTCATCATTGATGTATGCGTCACACACTAATCGAGGCGGGCACGCTTTGGCCACCGGGCCCCGCACCGGCCGGTCAGTCGCTGGCGAAGCTCCTGCCACCGCCCAGCGCCGCGCGCAGGACATTCTCGGCCGCGTCGACCGCGGCTCGCGCGGTGATCGCGTGCGTGTGCGCGCGGTCGATGTTGCCGAGGCCCAGGCAGTCGTAGGCGACCTGCGCGTCATGCACCGCCAGCTCCAGCTGCCGGGCCGCCTCGCTCAGGTCGACCTCGCCCTGGCCGGTATCGGGCATCGTTGTCATCTGTCCATCCTCACCCGATCACGCCCGGCCGCACCAGGAATTGGCCCGACCGGGGTCCCGGCCCGCTCAACTACCCGGGCCGGGCCGCGGCATGCCAAGGCCATGACGGCCAGCGACCTACGATGAAGTCATCCAGCCACCCGAGGATGTGCCATCAGATGCCCGAGTTCTCCTACACCGACCTGCTGCCGCTTGGTGCGGACACCACTGACTACCGCCAGCTCACGTCCGGCGGAGTCACGACTGGCGGGGCGTTCGGGAAAGAGTTTCTTCAGGTCGAGCCCGACGTGCTCAGCTTGCTCACGCAGACGGCCATGCGTGACATCGCGCACCTGCTCCGCCCGGGTCACCTGCGGCAGCTGAGGTCGATCCTGGACGACCCGCAGGCCTCGCCGAACGACCGGTTCGTGGCCCGCGACCTGCTGCAGAATGCGTGCATCGCGGCGGGCGGGGTGCTGCCGATGTGCCAGGACACCGGGACCGCGATCGTGATGGGCAAGCGCGGCCAGCAGGTGCTCACCGACGGCCGCGACGAAGAGCACATCGCCCGCGGGGTCTATGACGCCTACACCACGCTGAACCTGCGCTACTCCCAGCTCGCCCCGCTGACCATGTGGGAGGAGCGGAACACCGGCAGCAACCTGCCCGCCCAGATCGAGCTGTACGCGACCGCGGGCGGCGAGTACAAGTTCCTGTTCATGGCCAAGGGCGGCGGCTCGGCGAACAAGTCGTACCTCTACCAGGAGACCAAGGCGGTACTCAGCCCGGCCGCCATGGAGAAGTTCCTGGAGGAGAAGATCCGCTCCCTCGGCACGGCCGCGTGCCCGCCGTACCACCTGGCGATCGTGGTCGGCGGGACCAGCGCGGAATACGCGCTGAAGACCGCCAAGTACGCCTCGGCCAGGTACCTGGACACGCTGCCTACCGCGGGCTCGGCGGCCGCCCACGGTTTCCGCGACCTCGAGCTGGAGCAGCAGGTGCTGGAGATCACCCGCCGTACCGGCATCGGGGCCCAGTTCGGCGGCAAGTACTTCTGCCACGACGTGCGGGTGATCCGGCTGCCCCGGCACGGCGCGTCCTGCCCGGTGGCGATCGCGGTGTCGTGCTCGGCCGACCGCCAGGCGCTGGGCAAGATCACCCGTGACGGGGTCTTCCTGGAGCGGCTGGAGACCGACCCCGCCCAGTTCCTGCCGGACACCGACGAGGAGGATCTCGACACCGGCGTGGTGCGAATCGACCTGAACCGGCCCATGACGGAAATCCGCGCCGAGCTGTCGCGGTACCCGATCAAGACCCGGCTGGCGCTCACCGGCCCGCTGGTCGTGGCCCGCGACATCGCCCACGCCAAGATCGCCGAACGCCTCGCCGGCGGCGAGCCGATGCCTGCCTACCTGCGCGATCACGCGGTGTACTACGCCGGCCCGGCCAAGACGCCGGACGGGTACGCGTCGGGGTCGTTCGGCCCGACCACCGCGGGCCGGATGGACTCGTACGTGGAGGCGTTCCAGGCGGCGGGCGGGTCGCTGGTGATGCTGGCCAAGGGCAACCGGTCGGCGGCGGTCACCGCCGCGTGCGCCAAGCACGGCGGGTTCTACCTGGGCTCGATCGGCGGGGCCGCGGCCCGGCTGGCCCGGGACTGCATCACCAAGGTGGAGGTGCTCGAGTACCCCGAGCTGGGCATGGAGGCGGTCTGGAAGATCGAGGTCCGCGACTTCCCCGCGTTCATCGTGGTGGATGACAAGGGCAACGACTTCTTCGCCGACGTCACCGCGCCCAGGCAGCCGCTGCTGACGATCGGCTCGGCACCCAGCTAACCGGGCGCGCGGCCGGGCCGAATTCACAACTGGCTCACAGGAATATCGCTGGCGGCGGCGATAGCGTCCCGGCATGCGCGCTACCTACGAGGACGCTGCGACGGCGGGCCGCCTGGTTTCGGGCCGTTACCGGCTGCTGAGCCCGATCGGCCGCGGCGCGATGGGGATCGTCTGGCGCGGGCACGATGAGCTCCTCGACCGCGAGGTCGCGGTCAAGGAGGTCCGGGCCGGGGGACTGGGCGGCGGCGGGGCCGCGGGACTGGGCGGCGGCGGGGCCGCGGGACTGGGCGGCCCGGCCGATGGGCTCGGCGGCGGGCCCGCGGGGCTGGGCGGCGGCGGGCTGCACGGCAGCGACGCCACGGCACCGGGTAGCGGGGCCGCGGGCGACAGCGTCTACCAGCGCACCCTGCGTGAGGCGAAGGCGGCCGCCCGGCTGAACCATCCCGGCGTGGTGACGGTCTTCGACGTGGTCGAAGAGGACGGCAGCCCCTGGATCGTCATGGAACTCGTGCCCGCGCGCTCGCTCGACCGCGCGGTCGCCGAGGACGGGCCGCTGCGGCCCCAGCAGGCGGCGCGGGTCGGCGCGCACCTGCTGAGCGCGCTGGCCTGCGCGCACGAGGCCGGGGTGCTGCACCGGGACGTCAAGCCGGGCAACGTCCTGCTCGGCCCGGACGACCGCACCGTACTGACCGACTTCGGCATCGCCACGTTCGCCGGGGATCCCGCGCTGACCCAGGCGGGGATGGTGTTCGGGACGCCGGGTTTCACCGCGCCCGAGCGGCTCCGCGGCGAAGGCGCCACTCCCGCGTCCGACTTGTGGTCGCTCGGCGCCACCCTGTACACGGCCGTTGAGGGCCGGGGCCCGTTCGAGCGCGCGGGCGGGTCGGCGGCGATCATGGCAGGCGTGGTCGGCGAGCCGGCCCCGCGCGCGCCGTCGTCCGGGCCGCTCGCGCCCGTGATCGATGCGCTGCTGCAGGCCGACCCGGCCCGGCGGCCGGACGCAGCCACCACGGCCCGGCTGCTGGCCGACGCGGCGGCCGAGGCGGAGCCGGGGTCGGTGCACCGCGACCTGAAGGTGAGCCACGGTGCTCCCGCGTTCGGTGACGTCCGCGAGTTCCCCTCCGATCTGGCGTATCCGGCCGACCTGCCGGCATCCGTGGCGTTGCCCGACCTCATGGACCCGCCCGCGCCCGGGGACCTGCCCGCGTTCACGGACCCGCCCCGGTTCCTGGACGCGCCCGGCTGGCCGGATGGTTCCGGCTTCCCTGAGGTGGCGGCCTCCGCGGGGGCGGCCGGGCCGACGGTGGCCGGGTCCGTGGCGGCCGGGCCGGCCGGGGCCGGGCCAGGCGCGACCGGGCCAGGCGCGACCGGGCCAGGCGCAGCCGGGCTGGCCGCGGGGTCGGGCGCAGCGGGGCGGGGCGCAGCCGGGCGGGATGCGACGTCGCGGCCGAGAGGGCACCGGGCCCGCATGGCCGCGCTCACCGCGGTCGCGGTCACGGTCGCCGCGCTGGCCGGCTGGTTCGCCTACCCGCGGCCGCACGACACGGCCGCCTCCGGCTCGCCCCCGGCCACTCTGGCCCCGGCCGCGCCGGGCGCCCGGCCGCGCCCCGGCGATGTGGGATCGGCAGCCCAGGGGACCGCGAGCACCGGGACGGGCCACGGCAGCGCGACCGGCGCGGCAGCAGGAGCCGGCGCGTCCGGCCGCACCGGACCGGGCAGCACCGGATCGGGCAGCACCGGGTCTGGCCCGGCGACCGGTGGCGCCCCGACCGCCACGCCGCCGGCCGGATATCAGTGGTACCAGGTCACGGCGGCCAGCGCCGGAACGGCGGCCGGCTTCGAGATCGCGATCCCGGCCACCTGGCAGGCTTCCGCGCCGGGCCTCGACAACTACCTGAGACCTCCGGCGGGGAGTGCCTTCATCGAGGTCAGCCTGGCGCCGTTCACCTACGCCCGGCCGCTGCGCGAAGCCACGTTCCGGCAGGCTCAGGCGATCCGGGAGGATCTCTATCCCGGATACCGGTTCGTGGCCCTCACGTCGGGGACTCTCCTGGGCGCGCCGGACGCGGTGTGGAGGTTCAGCTGGCGGGGCACTGGCGCGGCCCGCGTCGAGGTTCTGGAGTTGCTGGTCAGCATCGACACGACGGCCGGAACGCAACCCTACGCGCTGACCGTGTCCGCGCCGGCCGTCACCTTCCCCGCGGCCTTGGCCATCTTCCGGCAGGTCGTGGCGACGTTTAAGCCCCTGCCCTGAACGCTCCGGCTCGCACGCAGCGGCGGCGGCCCCTAAACCGGGGCCGCCGCCGTCTACTGCGAAAAACCTAGCCAGTGTTCAGGTGCTCAGTACCAGCCGTCCTCCTGCTCGTGCGCCCAGGCGCCGCACGGTGACCCGTAGAGCGACTTGATGTAGCCGAGGCCCCAGCGGATCTGGGTCGCGGCGTCAGTCTGCCAGTCAGGTCCGGCGCTGGCCATTTTGGAGCCAGGCAAGGCCTGCGGGATCCCGTACGCCCCGGAACTCGGGTTGGAGGCATACACGTTCCAGCCGCTCTCCTGATTCCACAGCGGGGCCAGGCACGAGAACTGACTGGACGACCAGCCGTAGGACCCGAGCATGCCCAGCGCGATCTGCTGGGCCGAGCCGGACGGCGTCACGGGAGCCGGTGCGGCCTGGCTGGGCTGCGGTTGCGGTTGCTGCTGCTGCTGAGCCGCCTGCTGCTGAGCCACCGCGGCCGCGGCGGCGGCGCGTTCGGCTGCCTGCCTCTTGGCCGCGGCCTGCCGGGCGGCGGATTCCTCAGCGACGAGCACGACGACCTGGCGTTGGCGTATGGCGAAGTCGCCCTTGGTCATCTGCTGAGCGGCGACCGCTCCGCTGCTATCCAGCTGGAGTGATCCGGCGCCTCTCGCGGCCGTCGTGTCGGCGGCCGGCTGGGCGGCCACGTTAGCCGGCCACAGCGCCATCACTCCGGAGGCGGCCGCTGCCGTCAGGACGGTCGAGCCTGTTACCGCGATTGTGAGCCTAGAAGGTTTTCCGTGCAGGGGGATATGACGTCGTCTGCGGGACAAAATGAGCCCTTGGTCGGGCGCGATGAGCGCTCGGCTTCCACCCAGTGGCACTGCGTGTCGCCGGCAAACCGGGGCATGCAGCGGCGTACAAGACGTAGCGCGGGATCAGGGCGACAAGCTGCTCGAGGGCAGCCGTCACGCACGCTGAGTGCTTTCGGCCACCCACCATGCCCGAGGATCTGAAGTCCTGGCGCCAGAATCGGCCCGAAAACCGTATGACCTGCGTCACAGTGCCGAGATGTCCGTTCGCGATGTTCGTGCCGACCTGTCGCTCATTTCGGGTTCGCGAAGACGGGCCCGGGCAGGCCGCTCAACCGATCCAACGTACCTCGGATCGCGACATTACTAATCCTGCATGCCAAGTAACGCTGAGCCATCCGATGGCTACTGACAAGGCCATTTGCCGAATCGCCGGTCCGCCTCGGCCGCAATCCGGATTGGTAATTCGATTACTCAGAGCGAGATTACCTTCGGTTCCGTAACCAGTCCGGGAAGCCGCGCGGCAAACTAAGGCAGGCAGTGACTCTCCGAAACCGGACAGACAACAGCGGCTGCGATTGGCGACAAATTGCCGACTTCGGTTACCAGCCGTCACCAATAGCGCCGACCCGCGACCGCCAGATCAGTCGCCAACGCCGGCCCCGCACTGCCGACGCCGGTCCCGCTGCCGCTAGGTCGCGCTGTCGCTGGGTCCCGCTGCCGCTGGGCCCCGCTGCCGCTAGTACCAGCCGTCCGCTTCCTCGTGGGCCCAGGCGTTGCACGGTGTCCCGTACGTTGACTTGATGTACCCAAGGCCCCACTTGATCTGAGTGGCCGGGTCCGTCTCCCAGTCGGGACCGGCGCTGGCCATCTTCGACCCCGGCAGGGCCTGCGGGATGCCGTAGGCGCCGCTGGCGTTCTCGGCGTTGTAAACCCAGCCGCTCTCACGCTCCCAGAGGTCGTCCAGGCAGCCCCACTGCGAGGTGGCGAAGCCGAACGAGGACAGCATGTTGAAGGCGGTGGACTGGGCCGTTCCCGGGTCAGGCGCGGGCATGTTGACGATCACGTCGGTACCGGCCGAGCCGGCCGAGGACGATGAGGAGGAGGAAGAAGAAGAGCTCGGGTTCGTGGCCAGTTTCGGGCTGGCCACCATGCTCAGCGTCTTTGATGCGGCATCGACCAGAATCATGTTCTGGCGTGCCTCAGCCAGCAGGGCGGCGGAGTGGCTGGTCGGGATCGCCGCCAGGGCGGCCGCCGTCGGATCGGTACCCCGGTTGGAGAGGTGCAGCTCGACCAGAACCCCTGCGGTAACGGCCAGCACTGCGGTCATCGTCGTGACCAGGAGAAAGCTAAATCGCCTGCGCCCTCGGCGCTTGGCGCGAGCCCGCCTCCGGTGCTGTGACAATGCGGTCCTTCCGTCGGCCAAGCACGCTAGGCGGAAATGCCCAGCGCGCGGACCGCTGCGGTACAGGGCAGCGAGTCAAGTGACGGTTCGGGCCAATGCGGCGCCACTAGGCTTGCGATGGCAGAACCACCGCATGTGGATCCAGGTCCGTCGCCGCACTACGTTGCCAGAAGCGAAGGAGTGGACCAAGCGCTTCCGCTGAAAAAGTTGTGTTGGAAACCCGAGAATTGTGTCCCGCAGATCACAGTTTGGCAACGCGTACCGTAACAATTACTAGGCGTAAGGGCCTCATCCTGTGATCACCACTCGGCAGTAGTTGCCCCGCGTGACACGCCGAGCACTACCGTGGAGTCCCACGACCGGTTAACTTCCAAGCAGGGCAGAACCGACCCGACGGGTGGTGACGGTGAGCAACGGTCCGGGATCAGCGCCGGGCGCCGGCCGCCCCGGCCCGCGCGCCCGCCGCACGGATCCGGTCACCGGCCAGAACACCCGCGGGGTCACCGGCCAGAGCACCCGCGGCCCGACGGACGACCGGCGCCGCGCGCCGCGCGGCCCGGCCTGGCGCGGGCTGTGGGACATTGGCCCGGGCGACGCCGAGACGGTGCTCGCCGAGGCGCGCAAGGCGCTGTTCGTGATGGTCGGATTCCTCGCCCTGCTCTGGGTCATCCAGATCGGGAACTGGGCCGACCATTACCACCTCACCTTCGAGTACGGCATCCGGCCGCACGATGCCAGCAGCCTCCCCGACATCCTGAGCGCACCGTTCCTGCACTTCAGCTGGTCCCACATCGAGGGGAACTCGGGCCCGCTGTTCATCTTCGGCTTCCTCGCCGCCTACCGGGGCGTGACCAAGTTCCTCGGCGTGACCGTCCTGGTCATCTTGACCAGCGGGCTCGGGGCATGGCTGTTCGAGAGCCCGGGCTCCGTCGGGGCCGGAGCGAGCGGGGTGGTGTTCGGCTACTTCGGCTACATCATGGTCCGCGGGTTCTTCGACCGGCACGCGATCGACATGCTGATCGGCGCGGTCATGGCGCTCTGCTTCGCCTACCAGTTCACCGTGCTGCTTCCCCAGGCCGGGATCGGCTGGCAGGCCCACATCGGCGGCCTGGTCGGCGGCATCGCCGCCGGCTGGATCTTCCGCGACCGGCGGACCCGCACCGGGCCGGCCGCGCGCCCAGGGCCGAAGACCCCGTCCGCACCGGCGGGCGGTCCCCGAGCCGACCTGCACAAGCAGCTCGACGACATGGGCCTGTAGGCCGGGCCGTGGCCACCACCGTCGATGCGCACCACCACCTCTGGGACCTGTCCGTACGTGACCAGCCCTGGCTGGCCCAGCCGTACCTGGCCCCGTTGCGCAGGAATTTCACGCTCTCGGACCTTGAGCCTCTGGCCGCGGTCGAGGATGTCACCGCCACGGTGGTGGTGCAGACCGTCACCGAGCCGGAGGAGACGCCGGAACTGCTCGCGCTGGCCGCAGGCAGCGTCCTGATCGCCGGGGTGGTCGGCTGGGTCGACCTCGAAGCCCCGGACGTCACGGACGCGCTGAGCGCGCTGCGGGAGGCGCCGGGCGCCGATCTCCTCGTGGGGATCCGTCACCCCGTGCTGGCCGAGCCCGACCCCGACTGGCTGGCCAGGCCCGCGGTGCTTCGCGGCCTGGCGGCCGTGGCGGCGGCCGGGCTCACCTACGACGTGGTCGTGATGCCCGCGCATGTTCCCGCCGCGGTGACCGCAGCGCAGGCCACGCCGCAGCTGACATTCGTGCTCGATCATCTCGGCAACCCCGAGGTCGACGCCGCGGTCGATGAGTCATGGGCCCGTGCGTTCGGCGCGTTCGCCGCGCTCCCGAACACGGTGGCCAAGCTCTCGGGCTTCCTGGGCGAGCCGGTGCCCGGTACGGACGCCCCGGAGGCGGCGCAGGCCGCCAACGGCGTGATGCACACCGCGCACCTTCGCCCGTACTACGAGATCGCGCTCGCTGGCTTCGGGCCGCCCCGGCTCATGTTCGGCTCGGACTGGCCGGTCAGCACCATTGATGTGGGTTACAGCGGTGTCCACGCCGCAGCTAGATCGCTGACGGCCGACCTGAGTGCCGCGGAGAAGGCGGCGATCTTCAGCGAAACGGCGCGGCGAACCTACCGGCTCCCCGCTACCCGCCCGACGCCCTGATTTCGTCCGGCTGCCCGCCCGACGCCCTGACCTCGTCCGGCTGCCCGCCCGACGCCCTGATTTCGTCCCGCTGCCCGCCCGGCGCCTGACTTCGTCCCGCTGCCCGCCCGGCGCCTGACTTCCTCCGGCTACCCGCCCGGCGCCCTGACCTCGTCCGGCGGTTCATCGGAGTCTTCGGCGCGCCCAACCTGCTCGGCGTGCTCAGGGCCTTCAGCGCTCCCGACATCCTCGGCTCGCCCTGAATCCTCCGGATGAACGGCATCCTCGGCTTGCGCGGCATCCTCGAGATGCCCCGATTCCCTGGAGTGCCCGGTCACGCCGAGATGGCGCTCGATCGCCGTCAGCCGCGCCATGATCTCGGCCAGCGCGCTATGCACATCGGCCAGCTTGCTCTGCATCTCGGTTAGCCAGAGCTCGCGGACGCCGCCGCGCGGCCCGGGGATGTGTCCCGGCTCGCTCGCCCTGGGCGAGCCGACCGCCGTCGCCGACCGGACACCTGCCCTGGGCTCGCTGCCTGCCTCACCCGGGCTCCCCGTCTGGCCCTGGCTGGGCGGCGGCTCGCTGGTGATTTCCTTGATGACCTCCTGACGGGCCCGATTCAGGTCCACACCCATCCGGACCAGCACCTGGACGGCCACGCCGTCACCCTCGCGAAGCAATCCGAGGAGGATGTGGCCGGCGCCGATCGAATCGCTGCCGAGTTGCAGTGACTCGCGCAGGGAGAGTTCGAGCACCTTCTTGGCCCGGGGCGTGAAAGGGATGTGCCCGGACTGGGCGTGCTGGCCCCGGCCGATGATTCCCTCAATCTGCAGACGGGCGGGTTCCAGGGTGACGCCCAGTGATTCAAGCGCCCGGCCCGCGGCTCCCTCGCCCTCGTGAAGGAGGCCGAGCAAGATGTGCTCGGTGCCGATGTAGTTGTGATTCAGCATCCTGGCCTCTTCCTGAGCCAGGACCACGGCCCGCCGCGCCTGGTCAGTAAACCTCTCGAACATCTCGCACCGCCTCCGATTCAGTCTCCACCCTTGCGCGCAGTCCGCAAGACGTTGGCCGATCTGCCCTGGCCGGCCCGCCAGGCGGCGCCCTGACCCTGTCCCGCGATTGTTAGATCGGGTGGGTGTCGGGGGTGGTGGTGTAGGTGCGGCCGGCGGGGGTGGTCCAGGTGAAGTGGCCGGGGCTGGTCTGGGTCAGGTGCCAGCGGGGGTGTTGTTTGAGGTGGTGGTCGCGGCGGCAGGTGCCGCCCAGGTTGCAGGAGCAGGTCGGGCCGCCGTGGTCGTAGGGGCGGGTGTGGTCGAGGTCGGCGCGCCAGGCGGGCTGGCGGCAGACCGGGTTGCGGCAGGTGATGTCGCGGGCGGTGACGTGCTCGCGCAGCCGCGGCGGCGGCCGGTACCCGGCGCAGGCGCTGGCGTGGGCGCACCCGCCGGCCGCGGCGTCCGCCGCGGCCTGAACGTCGGCGCGGGCCAGCGCCGCGGCCGCGGCCCGGACTACGGCCGCGATGATCCCCGGCGGGCCGGTGCCCGGCGGGCCGGTGCCCGGCGGGCCGGGCCTGCGGCTGCCGCCGGGCGGCCCGGCGCGGGCGTGCTCGCGGACGGCGGCGGCGGTGATGGTGACGGTGAGCCGGCCGACCAGCCCGGCCCCGGGCGGCGGCCGGCCGCCAGGGCCAGGGCGGCGGGCTCGGCGGCGGATCCGGGCGACCGTGATCGCCTGCCCGGCCGGGTTGGTGATGATGACCCGCCACTGCGCGCCCGGGTCGGTCTCGGCGGCGGCGGCGAGCTGGCGGGCCTGGGCCGCGGTGACCGGGCCGATCCGGCCCAGCAGCCCGGGCCGCTGCGCGGCCCCGGCCAGCGTCACCCACGGCACCGTCGCGTCCAGCAGCCCCGGCACCGGCCGCCCGTCCCGCTCTGCCCGGCCGGCCAGAACGCCCGGGCAGGCGGGGCGGCGGGCGGGGCGGGCCAGGCCGGGCGGGATCACCCCCAGCGCCGGCCACGCCGGCGCCGGGCCCGGTCCGTCCAGGTCGTCATCAGCCTCGGCCGGGTCGAACCCGCCGCCAGCCTCAACCCCGCCGGCCCTGTCGTCGAGGCCGTCCTCGGGTGGTGCGTCCTCATCTCCCGGCACCGGCACTTCATCCCAGCACCCGTCAGTAGTTTCCGGAGCAGGGACGTCACCGTCGCGGCCCCGGCCCTCACCGCCATGCCCGCCCGGCGCAAGGCTGTTGCCGGACCCATCAGGCGCGGGGCCATTACCGGGACCGGGGCCTGGACCGCCAGGACCGGGACCGCCAGGACGGGGGTCGCCGGGCGGGGGAACGTCGGGCGGGGGAACGTCGGGCGGGGGAACGCCGGGCGGGGGGATCGGCGGCAAGGTGCCCAGCCACAACCCCAGCCCGACCGCCGACCGGTGCTGGCCCAAGCTGCCCGGCAACCCGGCCGCCTTGCGCGCCCGCGCCAGCGCGCTCACCCGCGCGAACGCCGCCGCCGCCTCGATCTGCGGCTGCTTATCCAACACGATCGTCGCGGTCTGGTCATCCTCCCCGAACAACCGCATCCCCGCGCCCCGCTCCGCGCCCTGCCGCCGCCGCTCCGCCCCCTCCGGATCAGCCGCGATCACCGCCAGCCGCACCCGCTGCCGCACCTGCGCCACAGTCAGCCCCCCGGCCCGCGGCAGCACCCTCGCCTCCACCGCCCGCGCCGCCCGCTCATCCAGCACCGACGTCGCCTCCGCGATCACCCGCGCCCGGGCCAGGTCGATCACCCCGGCCGCCAGCGCCGCCCCGGTCCGCGGCAGCCGCCACCCCAGCGTCACCGCCAGATCCGCCCACGCCCCGGCACCATGATCAGACAACATCAGCGCCAGCTCGACCTGACCCACCGCATCCCGGCACAACCGGGCCGGCCGCCCGCCCGCGCCCACCCCGACCCGCCGGTCAGCCGCCGCGGCCCGCGACGCGATCTGCGCCGCCGCCCAAAGCCCCGCCGCCTGCCCCCACGACACCAGCTTCTGCGCCGCGACCGCCACCCCGGCCAGGCCGTTCTCATCCAGCCGCCCCGCCGCCGCCGTGGCCACCCCCAGCCACCCCGCCATCCCCGGGCCCGGCTCCATATGCTCCACCGCCATCGCCGCCAGCTGCCAGTCCGGCAACGGCGGACCCATCCGCCCCTCATCGACCGCGTCCAGCACCTCAGCCAGCACCGCGTCCTGATCCTCACCCTCCTCCCCCGACAGCAACCCACCCGCCGCCATCGCATCCAGCAACACCTGATAATCCAGGCCGGTTACCCGGTCCGGCGCGATGCCAGCACCGCCGGAGGCCCACGCTGCCTCTGCATGATCTGCGTCACCGGATGCTTCCGGGCGAGGTCCTGACATCGAGTTCACCTCCTCCGCTCTGGGGTGGCACTCATGTTCTGGTGTATGACCACCGTATCGGGAGGTACCGACAGAACTGCTATCGGATTCGCTTCTCGCAGACATTTATCGAATATTTTTTCAAAGATCTTAGAAGCTGAGATCGACACGGATGATCTTGGTAGTAACGGTCACGTCTGGGTGCGGCCAGGGCTGGCGGGATCACGGCTGCGGCCAGGGCTGGCGGCCAGGGCTGGCGGGATCACGGCTGGCGGGATCACGGCTGGCGGCCGCTACGGTTCGGGGATCACGGCTCGCGGCCAGGGCTGGCGGGATCACGGCTGGCTGCGGTCCCCGGCTCCCAGCGACCACGGCGGCCGGGGAACTCAGCACGCGGGCGGAGTAGCAGACGGGTCGGCGCTACGGCGGGCGATCACAGTCAGCGCCGCAGCGGACGCGTCGTAGCGCCGACCCGGCGTGACGACGTCCAGTGGGGCGCTGGCGCCTATCATCGGCGCTCATGGCGGACATCGCCCTCAAGACCATGATCGCGACTCAAGGTGCCACCCGCGACCTCAAGGACGGGGCCGTCACCCCGCCCGGCTACTCATTCGAGTTCGCCGAGATGCCGATCTTGCAGGGGTTCCGCCGGATGGTCCGGGGCCTGGAGTTCGACGTCTGCGAGATGGCGTTTACCACCTACCTGTGCGCGAAGGCCTACGGCAAGCCGTTCACGGCCCTGCCGGTGTTCCTCGTCCGCGCGTTCCACCACGGCGCCATCGTGCGCAGCGCCAGTGCCAGCGCCGCCGCCCGCGAACCGAAGGATCTCGAAGGAAAAGAGGTCGGCATCAACCGCGGCTACACGGTGACCACCGGCGTGTGGGCCCGGGGCATCCTGCAGGACGAGCACGGCGTGGATCCCGGCCGGGTCACCTGGGTGCGGTCCGGGGACGAGCACGTGGCCGAGTACCGCCCGCCCGCCAACGTCCGACCGCTGGAGCCCGGACAAGACCTCGCCGACCTGGTCGAGAGCGGTGAACTGGCGGCAGGCATCGGGCTAGCAGGGCCGGGGCTGACGCCACTGATCCCGGATGCCGAGCGGGCCGGCTTCGACGCCCTGCGCCGGCGAGGCCTCTACCCCATCAACCACCTGCTCGTGGTCAAGGACCGCCTGCTCGCCGACCAGCCGGACCTGGCCGCCCGCCTGTTCGCGGCGTTCGCCGAGGCCAAGAACCGCTACGTGGCGCGGCTGCGCCGGGACGAGGCGCAGGACCCGGCCGACCGGGTGTACCGGAGGGTGATGGAGATCACCGGCGGCGATCCGCTGCCGTACGGCATCGCGCCCAACCGGGCGATGATCGAGCAGCTCGTCCGGTACGCGGTCAGCCAGCGGATCCTCGACCGGCCGAGCCCGCCCGAGGCGCTGTTCGCCGAGAGCACGCACGACCTGACCGCCTAGACCAGCGCGGCGCCGGCTGCCGGCGGAGGGCCGACTGCCGGCGGAGGGCCGACTGGCAGCGGAGGGCCGACTGGCAGCGGAGGGCCGACTGGCAGCGGAGGGCCGACTGGCGGAGCGCCGGTCACTGGCGGAGGGCCGGTCACCGGCGGAGGGGCCGGTCACCGGCGGGCCGCGATCCGCTGCCGGGCCGACTCGTACAGCGCGACCGACGCGGCCATGGCGGCGTTCAGTGAGCTGGCTTCGCCCAGCATCGGGATCCGGGCCAGCTCGTCGCACGCCTCGCGCCAGGCCGCGGACAGGCCGGCGGTCTCGTTGCCGACCAGCAGCAGCGTGGGCCGGGTGAAGTCGACCCCGGTGACCTCGACCGCGCCGCTCTCGTCGGTGCCGACGAGGCGGACGCCGATCCCGCCGGCCCGCACGCCCGCGGCCCAGTCGAGCACCGGCCGGTGTGACGGGACCCGCACCACCGGCAGGCTGAACAGCGAGCCGGTGCTGGCCCGCACCGTCCGGGGGTCATACACGTCGGCCGCGTGACCGGTGACGATGACCCCGGACGCCCCGAACGCGTCCGCGGACCGGATCAGCGTGCCGAGGTTGCCCGGGCTGGCCGGCCGGTCGGCGACCACGGCGAGCAGCGCGGGACCGGCCGGGATCCGGGCCAGGTCGTCGGGCGGCAGCGCGGCCACGGCCAGCACCTCGGGCGGCGCGTCGGCCTTCTCCCCCAGTTCGCGCAGCAGCGCGGGCGCGACCGCGACCCGCTCCGCGCCCGCGCTCTCGAGCATCTCCCGCGCCCACCGCGACGCCGCGCGTCCGCGTCGTACAGCAGTTCCCGGATGTGCCAGCCGTTACGCACCGCCAGCGTGATCGGCCGTACGCCCTGGATGATGAACTCGCCGCGGCGCTGGCGCTTGGCCCGGTTGCCCAGCAGCGCCGCCCACTCCTGAAAACGCGCATTGCGGGTCGTGACCTTCACGCTTCCTCCGCGCGCTCGGCCAGCCACGTGAGGGCCGGGGGGTGCACCCGGGCGCAGACCGGGTTGCCCCGGGCATCGGTGAGCCGGATCCGGGCCACGAGCCGGTGACCAGGCCGCATGGCGGCATCGATGACCGCCGGGTCGACGTCGACCAGCCGCATCTTGACCCCGCGGAACAGCCGCAGCGTGCCGTCGCCGGGCACGTCACCCCAGACCAGGCCGAGGTGGCGGTCGTCGCGCACGCCGCGCACGAACGGGCCGCCGAAGTCGAAGCCGTCGTCGTCGCGGCGGACGGTCACCGGGAGCTCCCAGCGGGCCGACGGCGCGTCGCCGGGCACCGGCTCAAGGCCCCGTGCGCCGCCGCGGCCGGGCACCTCCAGGAACGGCCGGCTGCGGTCCTGCCCGCTCAGCGCGACGTGAACGTTCTGGTGGGCCCCCTCCGGTCCCGGCTGGCAGGTCAGCCCGGGCAGGTCGAAGCCGTCGATCAGCACGGTGACGGACCCGATCACGGGCGCGGGGCGGCGGGCCGGGCGCCGCGGGGCGGGCGGGGCCACGCTCTCCTCGTAGGCGCGGCGCAGCCAGCCGAGCACCTCGTCGTCGACCTGGCCGGGTTCGGTCAGGGCGATCCGCAGGTTCATCGAGCCGACGTTGAGGTTCCTGGCCGCGAGCAGGCGCCCCTGAGGGGCGACCCCGGCCAGCCGCAGGCCGAGATCCACCCGGCTCTTGGTCGTGGCCTCCACCGCCGCGAACGTGCGGCGCGGCGAGACCAGGGACACGCAGGTCTTGCGGGCCGCCGCGGTCACCGGGCCGAGCGGCGGCAGCGCCGCGAGCACGGCGTCCAGGATCGGCCGCAGCGCCGGGCGGTCGGCGTACTGGCCGGCGATCAGGTCGTCGGCGTCGGGGCGTGAAGGATCGCGGCGGCGCTCCACCTCGTCGCGAAGCTGACGCCAGCTCGGGAAGCCGTACTCGCGGGCGAGGGTCAGCTGCGCGGTCGAGAGCGTGACCTTGTCCGAGACGTGCCGCAGGCGGCGCAGCGGGCCCGCCTCGCCGCGCTGGGCGGCGCGGTGCAGTTCGCGCGCCTGGCGGCGGAGCTGGTCCAGGTCGGGGTGGTCGGGAAGCTGGGGCATGACGGTCTCCTCGCGAACCCGGGGCCCGCGTTCCGAGCTCGTGCGAAGACGGCCGTGCCTGTCCAGCGTCTAAGCGACCAGCGGAGGCGGACTCAGTCCTTCCCGCGGACCCGGCGGTGCCCTCCCGCACCGGATGCCACGCTATCGCGTCCCGGGGACAAGAATCGATGACGCCTTCCCGGGCGTGCGCCAAGCTGGGAGCGCCGGCGCGGCTAGAACAGCGTGTCCGGCAGGCCGAAATGCACCCGGGCCAGCTCGCCCGCGGTGTTCAGGGGCTGGGCGGCGATGTGGCCGCGGTACATGGCGGCGTCGCGGTAGTAGCGTTGCAGCCGCTGACCGCGCTTGGCCGCGGACGAGCTGGCCGCCGCGAAGATCACCTCCATGGCCTGGGCGGCGAGCTGCCCGGCCTGCTGCGCCATCGCGTACAGGCGCACGTCGGCCTCGCGGGTGAACGGCTCGCCGGTCTGCGCCCACCGCTGGCCGAGGTCCATGTACTGCTCGCCGATGTGCAGCACCAGCGCCTCGGCCGAGTCGATGAGAGCCAGGGCGTGGCCGTACGGCCGCTGGTAATCCGCGTGGGTGTACCGCGGCACCTGCGGCGGCAGGAGGGTGTTCTTCGTCGTGATGATCTGCTCATACTCCGCCAGCGCGGCGCGGGCCGCGCCGATCAGCGGGATCACCAGCCCGACGTGGTACACCGCGTAGATCCGGCCGCAGTACAGCGGGTTGCCGTGCAGTTCCATGCCGGGGGCGGGCCCGGTCAGCCGCGTCCAGTTGCCCGGCGCGGTGCGCTGGCCCGGGACGAAGACGCCGTCCACGCGCACGCCGTTCGACCCGCTGGAGTTCATCCCCAGCGTGGCGCCGTCGCCCCAGTCGTCCAGGACCGTGACCTGGTCCTTGGGGATGACCACGGCCAGGCTGGCGGACCGGTCCTGGCCGTCGGCCCCCGCGACCATGGCGTTGCCCATGAAATGGGTGGCGTGGGCGATGCCGGAGCAGTAGTCCCACGTGCCGCTGACCACGAAGCCCCCGTCCGCGGGCTCGGCCGTGCCGGTGGGCGCGGGGCGGTGCGGGCCCCGGAAGTCGCCGGCCGGACCGAAGATCTCCCGCTGGCCTTCCTCGCTGAAGAAGGCGCCGATGACCAGGGCGTGGTGGGAGCCGAGGGTCAGGCCCCACCCGGTGCCCGGGTCGCCCGTCGCGACCGCGATCATCGTCTTCCAGAACGTCGGCAGGCCAAACTCATAACCGCCAAACCGCCGGGGCTGCAGAATCCGGTAGAACCCGGCCTTAACGAACCGGCGCTCCAGGGCCTCGGTGTGATGGCCGAGCCGTTCCGCTTCCTCCTGCTGGTCGCGGACCTGCGGGATCAGCGCCTGCGCCCGCGCGACGATCTCGCGGGGGGTCAGGCCTGGCTCGGGGACGTCGACCTCGGGCGCATGCGCGTGCGCGCTCTCTGACATGGTCACCCCTTATCCGGAGGAATCAGGTCACGTCCGAGACTCCTGCGCGGCCCGGCCCGGGACAAGCCCTCGTTCCAGGGGCCGGAAGGGTGTTTGCGTCAGGGCGCGGCGCGGCGGGCGGCGGCGCGGCGGGCGGCGCCGGTCGATGGCACCGGGCCGGTCGATGGCACCCGGCCCAGGTCGAAGACTACGGCTTCCCGGGCGTGGCCCGCTCTTCGGCGAGCAGCTGCGCGGTGGGCAGGCGACGGCGCCGGCCAGCGAGCCGCACAGGCTGATCGCCGCGCAGTCGGTGACCGCCGGCGACAGGGACGTTAACGGCGTGTGCGGCCCCGATCGCACCCCATCACGGCCGACTCCGTTCACCGGCCTTCACCACCAGCGTGGCCAGGAACCAGCCACGCCGGTGGTGAATGTGCGGCTTACATGCGCTCGAAGATCGCGGCGATGCCCTGGCCGCCTCCGATGCACATCGTGACGAGCGCGTACGTGCCGCCGGTCCGCCGCAGTTCGTAGAGCGCCTTGACCGTGAGGATTGCGCCGGTGGCGGCGACCGGGTGCCCCAGCGAGATGCCGCTGCCGTTCGGGTTGGTCTTCTCCAGCGGCAGGCCAAGCTCACGCACGCAAGCCAGCGCCTGGGCGGCGAAGGCCTCGTTCACCTCGAACACGTCGATCTCATCGATCTTCAGGCCAGACCGGTCCAGGACCTTCCTGACGGCCGGCACCGGGCCGATGCCCATGACCCTGGGCTCGACGCCGGCGTGGCTGTACGCGACCAGGCGGCCCATCGGCGCCATGCCGTGGCGGCTGGCGTATTCGGCGCTGGCCAGCACGACCGCGGCCGCCGCGTCGTTCATGCCCGAGGCGTTCCCGGCCGTCACCGTGCCCTCCTTGGAGAACGCCGGGCGCAGCCGGGCCATGCCCTCCAGGTTGGCGTCCGGCCGGATGTGCTCGTCGGCCGTCACCTCGACGGTGCCCTTCTTGGCGGGCGCCTGGACCGGCGTTATCTGCTCGTCGAAGTAGCCGGCCGCCACGGCCGCCGCCGCCCGGCGGTGGCTCTCGACCGCCAGCTCGTCCTGATCCTCGCGCGAGATCCCGTACTCCTCCGCCACGTTCTCCGCGGTCACGCCCATGTGGCAGCCATCCCACGGGTCGCCCAGCGCGCCGACCAGCGCGTCGACGGCCGCGGCGTCTCCCATCCGTTGGCCCCAGCGCATGCCCGGCAGCCAGTAGGG
The DNA here is from genome assembly GCA_963749145.1 of uncultured Actinomycetota bacterium. Classification (GTDB taxonomy): domain Bacteria; phylum Actinomycetota; class Actinomycetes; order Streptosporangiales; family Streptosporangiaceae; genus JASHPR01. Next base: position 1,104,393 of record CAVVLN010000004.1, read on the forward strand.
GGCACGGCTCATCGACTCGGCGCCGCCCGCCACCGCGACCTCGGCATCACCGAGCGTGATGGCCTGGGCGGCCGAGACGATGGCCTGCAGCCCGCTGCCGCAGAGCCGGTTGACGGTGAAGGCCGGCACCGTGACCGGCAGGCCGCCGTTGACGGCGGCGACCCGGCTCAGGTACATGTCCCTGGTCTCGGTGTGGATCACGTTGCCGAAGACCGCGTGGCCGAAGTCCTCCGGCTCCACGCCGGACCGGCGCACGGCCTCGCGGACCACGGTCGCGGCCAGGTCGCACGGCGGGACGCCGGCTAGCCCGCCGCCGTAGCGGCCGATGGCGGTCCGGGTGCCGGAGAGTACGACTACGTCGTTACGTTCGTTCATGACGTTTCCTCACATGTCCATTCCGCCGTTGACGGACCAGATCTGGCCCGTGATGAACGAGGCCTCGTCGGCGGCCAGGAAGGCCACCGCGCGGGCGATGTCCTCGGGCTTGCCGAGGCGGCCGACCGGAATCGTCGCCCGGGCGGCTTCGACCGCCTTCTCCGGCATCGCCGCGACCATGTCGGTCGCGATGAAGCCGGGGGTGATCGCGTTGACGGTCAGGCCGATCCCGTCGCCGAACGGCTTGCCGGCCCGGTTGAGCTGGAAGATGGCCTCCTTGGCCAGCACCTTGGTCAGGCCGAAGAGGCCGGCCTTGGACGCCGAGTAGTTGGCCTGGCCGATGACGCCGATCTCGCCGCTGAGCGAGGAGATGGTGACGATCCGGCCGGTGCCGCGCTCGACCATGTGGGCCATCGCCGCCTGGGTGACGAAGAACGTGCCGGACAGGTTGACGGCGATCACCTTGTTCCAGGCGTCGTCGGTCATCTTGGCCACGGTGCGGTCTATGGTCATGCCGGCGTCGTTCACCAGGATGTCGAGCCGGCCGTGCTGCTCGATGACCTCGGCCACCATGCGCCGGCAGTCATCGGGCACGCTCATGTCGCCCTCGTGCAGGGTGACGCGCAGGTCCGGGTACTCCGCCGTCATGTCCGCCTGGAACTTCTCCGCCCGCTCGTTGAAGCCCCAGAAGCCGGCGGCGATGGACGCGGCGCCCTCGTCGGCCAGCCTGCGGCAGATCGCGGCGCCGATGCCGCTCGTGCCTCCGGTGACCAAAGCCACCCGGTTTTGGACCATGCCCGCACGTACGTGCTCGCGTAGCTGTGGCGTTGTCATCGTGAACTCCAACTCCTCTTGCCGCGGCGCCTGCCGCAGTCCATGTCGCGGCGCCTGCCGCGGCGCATTACCTTCACTCTCGTTGCCCGCCAGCCCTGTGCCCAGAGGACCTACGTCCCGGCGTAGGGGCCGGTAGACCCTGATATGCGCGGCCGCGCCGGATTACCGTCGAATCATGCTCGAGCGCAAACTGCCGCCGGAGCATCTGTGTCCAGCGGATAGGTGAAATGTGGCCTTCCCGGTACCACCGCGAGGGGAGCAATCCGTGACCGAACGTACCTTGATCCTGATCAAACCCGACGGCGTGCGGCGGGGGCTCATCGGCGACATCCTGTCCAGGATCGAGGGCAAGGGGCTGCAGATAGTGGCGATGGACCTGCGGACCCTGGACCGGCCCACGGCCGAGACCCACTACGCCGAGCACGTGGTCAGGCCGTTCTTCGGCGCGCTCGTCGACTTCATCACGTCCGGACCCCTGGTGGCCCTGGTCGCGGAGGGGCCACGGGCGATCGAGGCGTTCCGCGTCCTGGCCGGCTCCACCGACCCGGTTCGTGCTTCGGTGGGCACCATCCGCGGAGATCACGCACTGGAAATACAGCAGAACATCGTGCACGGATCCGACTCAGCGGAATCCGCGGCGCGGGAAATCAAGGTCTTCTTTCCCGACCTGGCCTAGGCCGCCCGGAGCCGGCGTCGTCGTCTCCGGGCGGGCTCGCTACCCTTCGCGGAACTGGACACCGAACCCGCCGCGGGGGTAATGCCATTTCAGCGCGCCGGGGGCGGCGACGGCGAGGCAGGTTCCGCACTCGAGGCAGGCGGCGTACTCCACGGAGATGGTCCCGTCGGCTTCCTCGCTGTAGACATGGGCCGGGCAGCAGGCGACTATGGCCTTGCCCGTCCCGGTGGCCTTGGCGATCTCCTGGTTGACCTCGATGTGGCTCTCCTGCTCGTCGAGGTTGAAGCGGTTCTTCGTCAGCCGCTCGGGGACGGACATTGGTTTCATAGTGCGCGCGCTCCTGCGATGCCGTCGCTAACCAGGTGCCTCATCTTCAGCGGGGACTCACGATGCGTCGTGCGGGCGACCTTCAGGAGGCGCCGGCGGGGCTGGGTGTCGTGACTGAACGCGCCGTACAGGACGTTGGCCAGGAGTTCGCCGTAGTTCTTGTACATGCGCTCGGTTTCCAGGAAGGCAGGTGTCCTGGCGTAGGTCTTCATGTCCTTACCGGCGTGGGAGGCAAAGAACCGGGTCCGGTACCCGGCCAGGCCCGCCTTGGAGGTGTCGTTTCGTTCCAGAGCGGATCCGATGCCCTCGGCGGCGGCGACCCCGGAGGCGACCGCCAGGTCCATGCCGCGCACGGTCAGCCCGGTGTTGAGAGTCAGCCCGGCCGCGTCACCGACGACGATCATGCCGTCCATGGTGATCTCCCCGATCATCTCCATGCCGCCCTCGGCGACCAGGTGGCAGCCGTACTCGGCCAGCTCGCCGCCCTCGAGGTAAGGGGCGATGAACTGGTGCTCCAGGAAGTGGTCGAAGATGTCGGTGACGACCTTTCCCTTGGCGGCGAGGTCGTCGAGGCGCACGACCACGCCGATGGAAATCGAGTCGATGTTGGTGTAGAGAAAGCCGCCGCCGCCCACTCCCTCGGTGCAGTCACCGACCACCGCCATGGCCGCGCCCTCGTCGCCGGTGAGGTTGAATCGTGCTTCGATCGTCTCTCTGGGCAGCGAGACCACAGATTTCACGCCGACCGCGAGGTGGTTCAGCGGTTCTTTCGGGCGCAGCCCGGCCTCCTTGGCGATAAAGGAGTTCACGCCGTCGGCGGCGACGACCACGCGGGCCCGCAGCTCGTCTTCGCCGGCCTGGACGCCGACGACCCGTTTGCCCCGTTGGCCCGCGGAGCCGTTCTCGGTGAGCACGCGGTCCACGCGGACCCCGGGCATGATGAGGGCACCGGCCTCCTCGCACTTCTCCGCCAGCCACGCATCCAGCTTGGCGCGCAGCACCGTGACGGCGTTGACCGGGTCCGCCAGACGCGAGTCCTTGTAGTCGATCGCGACCGAGCTCTCGGGATTGAGGAAGCTGATGTAGTTGCGGGTGATCCGGCGCTCGACCGGAGCCTCGTCGAGGAACTCGGGGAAGACCTGCTGCATGCCGCGGCAGTACAGCACGCCGCCGGAGAGGTTCTTCGAGCCGGCAGCCTCGCCCCGCTCGATCAGCAGGACCGACCGGCCCTGCCGGGCGAGCTGGTAGGCCGTGACGCAGCCGGCGATGCCGGCGCCGATGACGATGACCTCGAAATCGGGCTCCGTCGTCTCTGTCATCTGGCACCGTCATTCAGCGCGGCGGTGATCGCCGGCACGAGCTGGTAGAGGTCGCCGACGAGGCCGTAGTCGGTTTGCTGGAATACCGCGGCGTTCGGGTCGGAGTTGATCGCCACGATCGTCTCCGCCCCCGTCACGCCGACCATGTGCTGCAGCTGGCCGGAGATCCCGATGGCCAGATAGAGCTGCGGCGAGATGCGCGCTCCGGAACTCCCGATGTAGCGGTCCTTTCCCATCCAGTTCAGGCCCTCGGCCACCGGCCGGGAGCAGGCGACCTCGGCCTGGATCGCCTTGGCGAGCGCCTCGATCATGGCCAGGTCCTCCTTGGCCTTGAGGCCGCGCCCGATGCCGATCACGTGGTGGGCCGCGTTGAGGTCTACTTCGTCGAAGCCGGACGCCTTGGTCTCGACCACCTTCATGCCCAGCGGCGTGCCCGCGACCTCTTCGATGGGCACGCTGGCGCCGGCCGCTGGCGGGGCGCTGCCGCCGTCCAGCAGCAGGGCCACCGGGCCGGTGACGGCGACGGTCTCATCGGCGATGTCACCGAAAACCGCGTTGACCACGGTGACGCCGCCGTTGTTGGCCGTGACCGAGCGGGCCCCGGTCAGGACCACTGCCCGCAGCCGGGCCGCGACGGCGCCAAGGAGCACCCGCTCACCAGGATTGCGGCCGCTGAGCACGACCCCGGGCGGATCGGCCGCGACGGCGTCGGCGACCGCCGGGGCGTTGGCCTCGGCGGGCACGTCATCCTGGCCGCCGCACCAGACCACCTTGTCCACGCCGCCCGCCGCCACCGCCTCGGCCACCGACCGGGGCCCGGCGACGACCGCCGCGACCTGCCCTCCCAGGGAGCGCGCGACCGTGATCAGGTTGCCGACCGTCGGCTGATCCCCGACGACGATCCAGGCGTTCACGCTCACTGTCGAGTCCTCTCTCTCATCCAGCGGGTTGTCACAGCACCCCGGCGCCGCGCAGCGCGGTGACCAGCTCGGCCGCGGCAGCCTCCGGGTCGCTGGTGTCGATGATCTGGCCCTGGCGGGCCTTGCGCTCCGGGCGCGCCCGGCCGGTGACCGTCATGGTCGCGGTCACCGGGGACACGTCCAGGGCGGCGAGCTCCAGATGATCAGCCGGCTTCTTGCCCGCCCCGAGGAGATCTTTCATGCCGGGCACGTGCGGCACCGCGGCATCCGCGGACGCGGCCAGCACGGCGGGCCCGGAGATCTCGAGCACCTGCGTGCCACCCGGGATGGCGCGCTCGACGCGCAGCGCTCCCGCCTGGCCGGTCAGCGAGATGACCTCGGCGACGGCCGGCCAGCCGAGCTCGCCGGCCAGCACCGTCGGCACCATCTTGGCCGCCACGTCCACCGACGAGTCGCCGGTGACGACCAGGTCCACGTCGCCGATGTGCCGGACCGCCGCGGCGAGCACCGCAGCAAGCTCGGACCTCCCGGCTTCCCGGAGGGACTCATCCTCGATGATCACCACCCGGTCCAGGCCCCGCGACAGGGCGGCCTTGGACGCGATGGCCGCACCGACGCCCTTTCCCCCGGCCGTCACGCCGATGAGCTCGGCACCCGTGGCGTCGGCGAGGCGGCGCGCCAGTTCTATGGCCACGGGGTCGTAGGTACTGATGCCCGGCTTCGCCCGGCTCCAGTCCACCGTGCCGTCGCCGCGTGCCGTGGCCTCTTCCGGGTCACAGGTCCACTTATAGGCGACCACAATCCTCATGACGATCCTCCTGACGGCACTACAGGCCTACCTTCTTGACCACCGCGCTGCCATCGATGACCACCTCGCCGCGCTGATTCGACACCGTGGTCTTGAGCTTTATGATCCTCTTGTCATCGCGCTTCTCGGTCACCGTCGCCACCGCCGTGACGGTATCACCGATCTTGACCGGCGCGGTGAACTTGAGGTCCTGCCCCAGGTAGATGGAATTCGGTCCCGGAAGCTGGGTGCCGAGCACCGCCGAGATCAGCCCGGATACCAGCATGCCGTGCGCGACCCGCTCCTTGAACATCGACTGCCTCGCGTATTCGGCGTCGATGTGAATCGGGTTGAAGTCACCGATAAGTCCGGCATAGAGAACGACATCTGTCTCGGTAATCGTTTTGGCGAAGGATGCCGAATCGCCGACCTTGATCTCATCGTAAGCTAGCTCAGGCACAATTCAATCCCTTCAATTGCGGGCGCTCTCGTTGAGTGTTCCCTGTTGCCGACAATCTCACCGCAGAGCGCTTCTCGCAATCACCATCCGCTGCACCTCGGAAGTTCCCTCGTAAATCTCGGTGATCTTGGCATCACGCCACATTCGCTCCACCGGATAGCTTTCCGTATAACCGTACCCGCCGTGGATCTGGATGGCCTTGCCGGCCACCCGGGTGGCGGTCTCCGAGGCGAACAGCTTGGCCATCGCCCCTTCCGTGGAGTAGGGACGCCCGTTGTCCACGCACGATGCGGCGCGATAGACAAGCAGCCGGGCCGCGTCGATCTCGGTGGCCATGTCGGCTATCATCCACTGAATAGCCTGCAGGGTCGCGATCGGCTTGCCGAACTGGATACGCTCCTTCGCGTACGCGGTGGATGCGTCAAGTGCTCCCTGGGCTATGCCCAGGGCCTGCGCGGCGATTCCGATCCGCCCGCCGTCGAGGGTCTGCATGGCCACCTTGAAGCCGTTGCCCTCCCCGCCGAGAAGCGCATCCTTGGGAATGCGACAGTTACTGAAGTAGAGGGGCGGTGTGCTGGAACCTCGAATCCCCAGCTTGTGCTCGGCCTCGCCGACGGAGAACCCCGGGGTGTCTTTCTCTACGATGAAGGCGCTCATCCCCCTCGTCCCCTGGGCCGGATCGGTTTTCGCGAAGACGATATACACGTCGGCGTACGGGGCGTTGGTGATGAATATCTTCGATCCGTTGAGAATATATTCATCTCCGTCCAGAATCGCGGTGGCGGTACCCGCACCGGCGTCCGTCCCCGCGGCCGGTTCGGTCAGGGCGAAAGCCCCCAGCCGATGGCCGGAGGCCATATCATAAAGGTAGCGGTCCTTCTGAGCCTGCGTTCCGAATTTGAAGATCGGCCAGGTGGCGAGGGACGAGTGAGCCGAGACTATGACGGACGTGGTCACGCACACCCTCGATATCTCCTCGATCTCGATGACGTAGCTCACGTAGTCCCCTCCCGCGCCGCCCACCTCCTCGGGGTAGGGCATACCCATGAGGCTGAGGCCCGCCAGCTTCGGCAGGACCTCCACCGGAAAGCGGTGATCACGGTCGAGTTCGGCCGCGACCGGTGCGATCTCGGCTTCGGCGAACTCCCTTACCGTTTCCCGGATCAGCTCTTGCTCGTCAGTCAGGTCGAAGTCCACGGTAAGTGCGCCTTTCTATGGTCGGCTGTCAGGCCTCGTCGGATAAGTGAGGAGGTACCGGTCGTCACGGCTCGAGGACGTAAGTACCCGGAGCGGGCTGCAGCGGCGGGAATTTCGCATTGCCCAGAGCGTGCGGAGCCTGCTTCTCCCCGCCGCTTCGGTCCGCCAGCCAGGTCGTGTAGTCGGGCCACCAGCTGCCTTGCTCCGTCGTCGCCTTCGCCAGCCAGTCGCTTGGCTCGGGCGGGAGGTCCGGGGCGATCCGGTAGGTCGCCTTCGGGTTCGACGGCGGGTTGACCATAGAGGCGATGTGCCCGCTGTTGGATAGCACGAACCGGACGTTGCCGCCGAGCAGCTGCATGCTGTGATAAGCCGAGTGCCAGGGGACAATATGGTCGGCGATGCCCGCCACCACGTAGGTGTCCACGTCGACGTTGGACAGATCGACGGGAGTGCCGAGCATGGTGGCCGCGCCCGCCTGGGTCAGCTTGTTGGCCATGGCCAGCTCGATGAAATTGCGGTGCAGCGCCGCGGGCATCCTCGTGGTGTCCGCGTTCCAGAACAGGACGTCGAACGGCGGGGGGGTCTTGCCCTGCAGGTAGTTGTTGACCCAGTAATTCCAGATCAGGTCGTCGGGCCGGAGCCAGGCGAAGACTTCGGCCAGCGTTCGCCCGTCCATGTAACCCTTGGTACGGGAGGCGAGGACTGACACCGCGGCCGTGGACCCGCCCATGAGCGAGACGGCCGTGCCCGCTTCGGACGTGTCGAGAACCGTCACGCCGAGGCACAGGCTGGCGACCTGGTCGAGCTGCCCGGTCGAGCTCAGATGAGAGGCGACCATCGACGAGAGGATGCCGCCGGCGCATAGCCCGATGATGCTGGCCTTGGGAGCCTTGCAGATGCTGCGCGCCATGGCGAGCGAGTCTGAGATGGCACCACCGTAGGTGTCCATATCCCAGTCACTGTGCTGTTTGCCGGGATTGCGCCAGGAGACCACGAATACCTGGTAACCCTGCGAGACAAAGAACTCGAGCATGCTGCGGCTGGGCGCGAGGTCCGCGATGTAGTACTTGTTGATCATCGGCGGGATCAGGATCAGCGGGAAGCGGTGCACCGTCTCCGTCGTCGGCTCGTACTGGATGAGCTCGAAGACGTCGGTGCGGGCTACCACGGCCCCCGGCGTCGCCGCGAGATCCTGGCCGATCTTGAACGCATCGGGCGCCACCATCGTCGGGATGCGCGGGGAGCTCTTCATGTCCGAGGCCAGGGCCCGGATACCCCGGACGAGGCTCATGCCGCCGGTGTCGATGAGCGCCTTCCACGCGACCGGGCTGATCGCCGGGTAATTGCTCGGCGCGGCCGCGGCGATGACATTGGTCAGCAGGAACTTCATGCGCGCGTTGTCCCGCCAGTTCAGCTCCGCGTCCTCGAGCAAGTCCTCGGCGGTCTGCCCGGTGGCCAGGTACGTCTGATAGACGCGCTTGAGCAGCGCGTTCTCGTTCCACGCGGGATCCGAGAACCGGCGGTCGCCGCGCGGCGGAGCAACCGCCGACCGGCCGGCCGCGACTTTTCCGAGTTCCCCGGCCAAAGTCGCCGTCCTCTGGGCCACGGTCTTGGGACGGCCGGCCAGCTGGATCGCCCAGTGAAAGGCGCTGAGATCCGGCAAGAACCTGCGCATCGTGCCCAGGGCCGCCTCGGGCAGGAGCAGATCCAGCGCTCCGGCCGACTCGGTGGCATCGGGTTCCGCTGACTCGGCCGCCGGGCGAACCGTCCGCGTACTGTCGTCCCTGGATTCCTGTGGCGTCGTCATCGTGAGTTCCTCTCATCGCGGCGCCTGGCGCGGCGCGCTTATTGAATGCTCGGCGCCCGGAAGCCTCGGGGCCAGAGGACTAACGTCCCCGACACGAGGGCCGGGCGACCCTTCATCGTCTGGGGCTGCCCGGGCCCCACATGATCGCGTCGATGAGCTGTGCCCACCGTGCTAGGTGGCGGTCGCCAACGTAATTCTCCCGGATGTGCTCCTTGCCTGCTTTGCCCATGAGCCTCGCGTCGTCCGGGCTGTCGAGCAGCTGCCGCACCGCCGACCCGAACGCGGCCAGATCGGCCGGATCGGGTAGCAGGACGCCGGTGCCGTCGGCGATCTGATCCAGTATTCCGCCGACGGCCGAGCCGACCACCGGGCGCCCCTTCCACATGCCTTCGGCCACGGTCAGCCCGAATCCCTCGGCGAGGCTCTTCTGTACGACCACCTGCGCATGACGCTGGATCGCGTTGACCATCGCCGCGTTCTCCTCGACGTCATCAAGTGGCAATGTCACCAGCAGCACCCGCGCGCGGGCGGCTGCGGGCAGGCTCCTCCACTGCGCCAGGCATTCAGCCAGGACCAGGGCGCCCTCCGGATCATCGGCAACCTCGCTCATCATGGGGCCGACGAGCATCAGGTACCCGGCCCCGCCGGGCACGACGTGCTCGGCGAAGCCGCGCATGACACCGGACATGTCCTTGAGCCGGTCCCAGCGCGAGACCTGCACGACAACAGGATCGGCCGGGCCGGGCCGGGTCTCGCCCGTCACCAGCCCGGCGCGGGTGACTTCCCCGGCCGTCCCGTCGCGGCGCGCGAAACGCGCCGGGGCCCGGGGCGGCTCGCCGTCCAAGACCCCGATGGTGGCCAGGATCGCCTGTACCGTGGCGGCGTCCAGTTCCTGGTTCTTCGCGGAGAACGGATCGATGGACGGCGGGATGATCCAGGCTTGTTGCGGGGCAATCCACGGCGGCACGTACTGCCGCCGGGAGAAAACGAAGGCGTGCGCGGACGCCAGATACGGGCGCAGGAAATCCCAGGCCGCGCGCGTGGTGTCGTTCTGCCAGTCCACGCCGATGTGACAGCGCCACACCACCCGCGCTCCGGCCCCGACCAGGGGTGCCGTCAGGCCGGCCGTCTGCGGGTCATGGAGCAGCACGATATCGCCCGGGCGCACCTGCCTGAGCAGCTCGTCCGCATTCGCGGCCAGGACCTGGTCGTAATGGCTGGCATCGGCGCTATTCAGCGGCCCGGCGCCGCCGGCCTGGCCGTGAATCTGGTTGTGCAGCCTCTTGGTGATCGCGAAGAAGTCCGGGTCGCCGCCGATCACGGTCCAGCGAACCGCGATGTCCAGGCCCGCGATGTACCCCACGAGCACTTGCAGCATCTCAGCGACCCCGCCGCCGACCCCGGTCGAGTTGACGTTCCAGATGGTCCGCCGCCCCAGCCTGTCCCGGAACCGGGAGGCCGCGGTGACCAGCCGCCCGTATCGCTCGGTGCCGATGATCGGCTCGAGCACGGCGACCGGCGTCGCGGGCACAAGGACCTCGTGCAGCCGCCCGGGCTGGAGCGCCCGCGGGCTGGCCGGGAGCCGGGCGGAGCCGTCGGCTGACGGGGACGGCAGCGTGCCGGCTGTGACGTGTGGTGCCGCTGATTCGGTCATGTGGTTACTTCCTTCGCGAGCGGATCCGGGGCGCTGAGACCCTGGCCGGGCCCTTCGCGGACCTGGCATCTCGCGTTTTCCAGCAGCTGTTTCCCGGTGCCTGCCCCTACCTTATATTGGAAATAGTAAACTAGCAATATTTTTCCGGAAAATCTGATGCACATGTAGACTAAGGGCGGGACCGGGATCAGGCTGTGCCGTGGCCAGCCGGCCGGGTGCCGTGCCGGTCAGCCGCTGGCTGGCCGGCTGGAAGATGATCCCGATGAGGTCCGCGATCAAGCTCTCCGGGTTCGCATGGTTGGAGGGTGAGCGCATGGCCTGCACGTTGCACGTGGCCTGGGATGGGCGGCTGGCCGCTTATGATTTCGGCACCGGCCACCCGATGGCGCCGGCCCGGGTCGAGCTGACGATCGAGCTGGCGCGGGCCTTCGGCCTGTTCGCCGCGGCCGGGGTGTCGGTCCAGAGTCCGGTGCCCGCCACTGACGCGGAGCTTGAGCTGGTGCACGACCCGCGCTACATCGCGGAGGTACGGCTGGCGGGCGGGGACCGGCCGGACCTCCCGACGCTGAGTTTCTTCGGCCTGGGCACCGAGGATGATCCGGTGTTCCCCGGCATGCACGATGCGTCGGCGCTGGTGGCAGGCGCGACCCTGGCGGCGGCCCGGGCGGTCTGGACCAGCGCGGCGCAGCATGGCGTGAGCATCGCGGGCGGGCTGCATCACGCGATGCGCGGCAGCGCGAGCGGGTTCTGCGTATACAACGACCCGGCGATCGCGATCGCCTGGCTGCTCCAGGCGGGCGCGGGGCGGGTCGCCTACGTCGACGTCGATGTGCACCACGGCGACGGGGTGCAGGCCGCCTTCTATGACGATCCGCGGGTGCTGACGATCAGCCTGCATCAGCATCCGGCGGCGCTGTGGCCCGGCACCGGCCTGCCGTCCGAGACGGGCGGGCCGGGAGCGCCGGGATCGGCGGTGAACCTGGCGCTGCCGACCGGGACCGGGGACGCCGGGTGGCTGCGGGCGTTCCACGCGGTGGTGCCGCCGCTGCTGCGCGCGTTCCGGCCGCAGATCCTGGTCAGCCAGCACGGCTGTGATACGCACCGGCTGGACCCGCTGGCCGGCCTGCGGCTGTCCATTGACGCGCAGCGCACCGCGGGCGCCGCGATCCACGAGCTGGCCCACCAGGTGGCGGGCGGCCGCTGGCTCCTGACCGGGGGAGGCGGTTACGAGTTGCTCCAGGTCGTCCCCAGGACGTGGGCGCACCTGCTGGCCGAGGCCGCCGGGCGCCCGATCGATCCCGGGGTGCGTGTCCCGGCCGCCTGGCGCGAGCACGCGGCCCGTAGCACCGGCCGCCCGGCACCCGAGTTCATGACCGAAGGGGCGCAGACGGGATACGCCAAATTCGAATCCGGATACGACCCGGCCGACCCCCTCGACCGGGCCATCCTGGCCACCAGGGCGGCCGTCTTCCCCGAGCACGGAATGATGCCGCTGCCCTAGCCAGGCGGCGGCGCAACCGGGATCCCCCGTGGTCCTTCAAGATCGCCCCAGAAGCTGCCTGGCCATGACAACCTGCTGAATCTGGTTCGTTCCCTCGTAGATCTGGGTGATCTTCGCGTCCCGCATCATCCGCTCCACCGGGTAGTCGCTGACGTACCCGTAGGCGCCCAGCAGCTGGACCGCGTCGGTGGTCACGTCCATCGCCACGTCCGACGCGAAGCACTTGCAGGCCGAGGACATGAACGTGAGGTCCGGCTCAGGCTCCCCGGCCATGCGCCGCTCCGACCGCGCCGCGGCCGCGTAGGTCAGCTGCCGGGCCGCCTCCACCTTCAGCGCCATGTTGGCCAGCATGAACTGGACACCCTGGAAGTCGGCGACCGGCCGCCCGAACTGCCACCGCTCCTTGACGTAGCCCGTCGCGTAGTCGAGCGCGCCCTGGGCGATGCCCAGCGCCTGGGCCGCGATCGTGATCCGGGTGTGGTCCAGCGTGGCCAGCGCGGTGTGCAAGCCGCTGCCCTCCTCGCCGATGAGCCGGCCGGCGGGGATCACGCAGTTGTCGAAGTACAGCTCGCGCGTGGGCGAGCCCTTGATCCCCAGCTTGTGCTCGGGAGCGCCGAACGAGAACCCCTCGTCGCCGTCCTCGACCACGAACGCCGAGATCCCGTCGGCGCCGTCCGCCGGGTCGGTCACGGCCATGACCGCGTAGAAGCGGGAGATGCCCGCGTTGGTGATCCAGCGCTTGACCCCGTCGAGAACGAAGCTGTCCCGGTCCCGGACAGCCCGCGCCGTTATGGCCGCGGCGTCGGAACCCGCCTCGGGCTCGGACAGGGCGTACGAGAACATCGCCTCACCCCGCGCCACCGGCGGCAGGTAGCGCTGTTTGAGCTCCTCCGACGCCGAGAGCAGCAGCGGCACCGTGCCCAGCTTGTTCACCGCCGGGATCGTCGAGGACGAGGCACAGACCCGCGCCACCTCCTCGATGACGATCACGGTCGCGATCGCGTCCGCGCCCTCGCCGCCGTAGGCCTCGGGGATATGCACGGCGTGCAGGTCGGCCTTGACCAGGGCGTCGCGGGCTTCCTGCGGGAACTCGGCCTGCTGGTCGACCCGCGCGGCGTGCGGGGCGATCTTCTCCTCGGCCAGGGCGCGCACCGACTCGCGCAGCGCGTCATGCTCGGGCGACAGGGCGAATGCGGGAAAATCAAGGCTCATGGCCTCGATGGTAAGTGTCCGCCGGTTCGCGGTGATCGGCCCGCGCCGCTGGCTCCGGCGGGGCGCGGTGATCGGCGCGCGCCGCTGGCTCCGGCGGGCCGGAGGTGACCGGGCGTGACCATGGCGCTGCTGTCCCCCGACGGCCGCGAACTGCTCGGACGGCTGGCCGGCGAGGAGGTCGGGCCGGACCGGGCCCTCGAACTGGCCCGGGCCCTGCGCGGGCGCTACCCGGCCGACCTGGTCGCCGCGGCCCTCACCCAGCAAGCCCTGCGCGTGGCGGCCCGGGCCAAGTTCAGCCGGGCGGACGCGATGCTGTTCACCCGGGACGGCCTGGAGCAGGCATCCTCTGAGCTCACCTCGGCGCACGCGGCGGCCCGCTACCCGGCGGGCCTGGCCGCCGACCTGTGCTGCGGCATCGGCGGGAACCTGATCGCGCTCGGCCAAGGCCGCCGGGTGCTCGCGGTGGACACCGACCCGGTCAGCCTGGTGTTCGCCCGGCACAACGCCCAGGTCTACGGGGCCGCCGACGGGCTGGCCCCGGTCCGCGCCGACGTGCGCGAGGTGCCGCTGCGGGGGGCCGCGGCCTTGTTCATCGACCCGGCCCGCCGTACGGGCGGGCGGCGCCTGGCGGCCGGGCGCAGCCTGCCGCCGCTGGGCTGGTGCCTGGGGCTGGCCGGGCGGGTGCCCGCGGTCGGAGTCAAGGCCGCCCCGGGGCTGCCGCGCGAACTGGTCCCCGCGGGCTGGGAAGCCGAGTTCGTCGCGGTCGGCCGGGACCTGAAGGAGGCCCTGTTGTGGTCGCCGGCGCTGGCCACCGCGAGCCGCCGGGCCACCGTGCTGCCGTCCGGCGACACGCTGAGTGGCGCGGGCGGCGCGGGCGACCCGGGCGACGCGGGCGACGGCGGTGACGTGCCGGTCGCGGCCCCCGGCGCGTTCCTGCTCGACCCGAGCCCGGCGGTGACCCGGGCCGGCCTGGTGGAGGACCTCGCCCGCCTGCTCGGCGTCTGGAAGATCGACCCCGAGATCGCGTTCTTGTCTGGCCACCGTGATCTGCGCACCCCGTTCGCGCGCACGCTCCGGGTGCTGGAGTCGGCGCCGTGGCACGAGCGGCACTTCGCCCGCAGGCTGCGCGAACTCGGCATCGGGGCCGCCGACATCCGGCGCCGCGGCCTGGCCGGGGATATCCCGCAAATCCACCGCCGCCTGGGCCTGCGCGGCCCGGGCCGGGCCACGATCGTGCTCACCCGGGTCAGCGGCCGCCCGTGGGGCCTCATCTGCGCCGACCCGACGCCGTAGCCGGGTGTCCTGGACCAGCCGGCCGGGGTCCGCGGCTGAGGCCAGGGCGTTGCTAGTTCCCGGCCAGCTTGGCGCGCAGCGCCGCGCCCTTGGCCTGGGCGCCCGCCCGCAGCTCCTCCTGGAAGGCCAGCATCCGGGCGCGCAGGCCGTCGTCCGCGGCCGCCAGGATGCGGACCGCGAGCAGGCCCGCGTTGCGCGCCCCGCCGACCGCCACGGTCGCCACGGGCACCCCGGCCGGCATCTGCACCACCGACAGCAGCGAGTCCAGCCCGTCCAGGCGCGCGAGCGGCACCGGGACCCCGATCACCGGCAGGGGCGTCACGGCGGCGAGCATCCCGGGCAGGTGCGCCGCGCCGCCCGCGCCCGCGATGATCACCCGGAGCCCGCGGCCTGCGGCCTCGGCGCCGTAGCTGAGCATCTCGCGCGGCATCCGGTGCGCCGACACCACGTCGGCCTCCCACGGGACGTCGAACTCGGCCAGCGCGGTGACCGCCGCCTCCATCACCGGCCAGTCGGAATCGCTGCCCATCACCACGCCCACCACCGGCTGGCCGTCCATGCCTCCTCCTTACCCGCCCGGGCCGCGCCCGCTCAGGTCACACCCACCCCGGCTACGCCCGCCCGGGCCGCGCCCGCCCAGGTCACATCCGCCGCGGCCACGCCCGCCGCCGCTACGCCAGCTCCTCCGAGCCGGTGCTGAGGTAGCTGGCCGCGCGACTGGCCCGGTCGCGGAGATCGTCAAGGTCATCACCCACCACGGTGACGTGGCCGATCTTCCGGCCGGGCCGGGCCTCCTTGCCATAGAGATGGACCTTAACGCCCGGATCGGCGGCCATGACGTGTACCAGCCGCCCGTGCAGGTCCGGGGAGTCACCGCCGAGGATGTTCACCATGGCCGCGTGCCGGGCGGCCAGCACCGGCGCGCCCAGCGGCAGGTCGAGAACCGCGCGCAGATGCTGCTCGAACTGTGAGGTCCGCGCCCCCTCGATGGTCCAGTGACCGCTGTTGTGCGGCCGCATGGCCAGCTCGTTCACGAGCAGCCCGTCCGCCGTCTCGAACAGCTCGACCGCGAGCATCCCGGTGACCCCCACGCCGGCCGCGATGGCCAGGCCCAGCCGCTGCGCGGCCAGCGCCCTGGCCGCGGCCAGGCCGGGCGCGGGCGCGAGCACCTCGCGGCAGATCCCGTCCCGCTGCACGGTCTGCACGACCGGGTACACGGCCGCCTGGCCGCTGGGCGAGCGGGCCACCAGCACGGCGAGCTCGCGCTCGAACGCCACGTGCTCCTCGGCGATCAGGTCGATCCCGTGGGCGAGCACCTCGGCCGCCTCCCCGGGGGTGCCGCACACCCAGACGCCCTTGCCGTCGTAGCCGCCGCTGACCGCCTTGAGGACCACCGGCCAGCTCGAGCCGTCGGCAAAGCCGACCACGTCGTCCAGGCCGGCGACCGGGGCGTACCGGGGGCATGCGACGCCCAGCCCCTCTAGCCCGTCCGACCCGTCCAGGCCAGCCCGGCCGGCCAGGTCCGCCAGCCCGGCCAGCCGCTCGCGCATGGCGCGCTTGTCCTGCGCGTAACGAAGTGCGTCCGGGCCGGGCCGGACCGCCAGGCCGGCCTGCTCGAGGGCGCGCAGGTGCGTGCCGGGCACATGCTCGTGATCGAAGGTGACGACATCGCAGCGGCGGCCGAACGCGAGCAGGTCGTCCAGCGACCGGTAGTCGCCGAGCTGCGTGCCGGCGCAGACCTGCGCGGCGCTCTCGCCCGGCGCGGCCGCGAGCACCCGGAACCCGATGCCGAGGCCCACCGCGGCCTGGGCGGTCATGCGGGCGAGCTGCCCGGCCCCCACCATGCCGACCACGGGCACACCCGGTGGCGCGATCTCGGCCGGCGGCGCGTCGGCGGTCTCGGCGGACGGGGCGCCCGTGGTCTCGGCGAACGTCATCAGGCCGGCCCGCTGACCACCGGCTCGTCTCCGCCCTCCGGCACGGCGTGCGGCAGGAACAGCGCGAACACCGCCGGGCGCGGCCGCACCAGCACGACCTGGCCGCCGTCGGCCGCCGCCACCGTCCGGGCCAGCGAGAGCCCGAGGCCGGTCCCGCCCGGCGCCCCGCTGACGCTACGCTCGAAGATCCGCGGCACCAGCTCCGGCGGCACGCCCTTGCCCTCGTCCCTGACCTCGATCACGACCGACCTCGGCGTCTGCGAGGTCCTGATCGTGACCGATCCGCCGCCGTGCACGAGCGCGTTGTCCAGCAGCGTCGCGATCACCTGGGCCGCGCTGCCCGGCGTGACGTAGGCGTACAGCCCCTTCTCGCCGATCAGCTCCAGCTTGCGGCTCACCCGCCGGAACGCCGGGTCCCACTCGACCACCTGCTGGGCCACGATGTCGTCGACGCTGGCCAGGGTGGGCGCGCCCGAGGCCGACCGGCGGGCCCGGCCGAGCAGCTGGCCGACCACCTCGGCGAGCCGCTCGGTCTGGGCCAGCGCCGCCGCGCCCTCCTCGCGGACCACGTCGGGGTAGTTGGCCGCCGCGACCATCTCCTCCAGCCGCATCGACAGCGCGGTGAGCGGGGTCCGCAACTGGTGCGACGCGTCGACGGCGAAGTCTCGCTCCGCGGTCAGCAGTTCGTTGATCCGCTGCGCGGACCCGTCCAGGCCCTCGGCCACCCGGTCCAGCTCCGGCACCCCGTACCGGCGGCCCAGCGGCCGGGCGTCACCGGAGCCGAGCCGGTCGGCCGCGCCCGCCAGCTCCTGCAGCGGCCGGGCCAGCCGCCGGGCCTGGAGCACGGCCAGCCCCGCCGCCACCGCCAGCGCCAGCACCACCAGCGAGCCCATCAGCACCAGGCCCCCGGTCACCTGCTCGGCGACCAGCGAATCGTCGGCCACGACGGTGACCTTGAAGTCCCTGGTCGAGCTGGTCCCGGTGACCGTGTCGTGCGGCTGCGGCTTGCTGCCGACCATGGTCCGGCCGCCGCCGCGCTGGCTGATGATCACGTACCGGTCCGACAGCGACCGGCCCATCTCGGCGGCGTCGGGCGGCAGCCCCGCGTCCACCCGGTCCTGCAGTCCGGTGGCGACGGTGGTGGCGTCGTGCCGCAGCTCCTGAACGGCCGAGCTGGCGCGCTCCCGGGTGACCAAATAGCCCAGGGGTATGCCCAGCAGCAGCACCGCTACCACGGCGACCGCGAGCGTGGATATCAGCAGGCGGCGCTGCACGGCTCAGCCGCCCGCGCCCGCGACCGGGCCCGCCATCCGCCTCGGCATCGTCAGAAGCTCACCCCGCTGTCAATCTCCGCGCTCGAACCTGAAGCCGACCCCGCGCACGGTGGTGATGAACCGCGGGTTGTGCGCATCATCCCCGAGCTTGCGGCGCAGCCAGGAGACGTGCATGTCCAGGGTCTTGGTCGATCCCCACCACTTGCTGTCCCACACCTGCCGCATGATCTGCTCCCGGGTCACCACCTTCCCGGCCTCGCTCACGAGCAGGGAGAGCAGGTCGAACTCCTTGGACGTGAGATCGATCTCGGAGTCGCCCAGCCACGCCCGGCGCGCATCGGCGTCGACCCGCACGCCCTGCACGACCCGGCTCTCGGTCGCGCCGCGGCGCAGCAGGGCCCGGACCCGGGCCAGCAGCTCGGCGAGCCGGAACGGCTTGGTGACGTAGTCGTCGGCGCCGGCATCCAGCCCGATCACGGTGTCCACCTCGTCCGCCCGCGCGGTCAGGATGAGCACCGGGATGGCGTGGCCCGCCGACCTGATCTGCCGGCAGACCTCCAGCCCGTCGAGCTTGGGCAGGCCGATGTCCAGCAGGATCAGGTCGATGTTCCCGCTGCAGGCGGCCTCGATGGTGGCCGGCCCGTCGGCGGAGACGCCGACCTCATAGCCCTCGCGGCGCAGAGCGCGCGCCAGGGGCTCCGATATGGACGGGTCATCCTCGGCTAGCAAAACGCTGGTCATGCTCAGATCGTATGGCGGCCGTCCAGTATTTCCGCGCTCCACGCGCAGGAACTGCGAAGATAGCATTCCGTTATACCGGGGTTACGCCGTGCCGCCGCCGCGAGAACGAGCGGTCCTTGCCCCGGGCCGCGGCGAACCGGCGGACCAGTTCCGCCCGCAGGTCCTCCGGCTGCACCACGTCATCCACCACCAGCTCGCCGGCCAGCCGGAGCACGTCGATGTCGGCGTCGTAGGCCGCGCGGAGCCGCTCGGTCTCCTGCTCCCGATCGGCCGGGTCGGCGATCGCGGCCAGCTTGTTGAAGTACACCGCGTTGACCGCCGCCTCGGCGCCCATCACCGCGATCTTGGCCGTCGGCAGGGCCAGGGTCGCGTCCGGCTCGAACCCGGGCCCGGCCATGGCGTAGAGGCCGGCCCCGTAGGCCTTGCGGACCACGACGCAGATCTTGGGCACGGTGGCCTCGGACACGGCGCTGATCATCTTGGCGCCGTGCCGGATGATCCCCTGCTTCTCGACCGCGGTGCCCACCATGAAGCCGGGCACGTCGGCGAGGAACAGCAGCGGGACGTTGAACGCGTCGCAGAGCTGGATGAACCGCGTGGCCTTGTCCGCCGAGTCGACGAACAGCACCCCGCCCTTGAACATCGGGTTGTTCGCGACCACGCCGATGACCTGGCCCGCCAGCCGGGCGAACCCGACGATCAGCTCGCGGGCCCACAGCGCGTGGACCTCGAACAGCGAGTCGGCGTCGACCAGGCCGCGGACGTACCGGCGCATATCGAACGCCCGCCGCTCGCTGACCGGGACCAGCGCGCGCAGGTCGGTCGGGACCGGCTCGCGGGCGGGCGCGGCCGCGGGCGCCTCGCGCCAGTTGCCGGGCAGGTAGGACAGGTAGCCGCGCACGGCGTCGATCGCGTCCTGCTCCGACTCCGCCAGGTAGTGCCCGCAGCCGGAGACCGTGCAGTGCATCCGCGCGCCGCCCATCTCCTCCAGCGTGGTCTGCTCCTTGACCACCATCTCGACCATGCGGGGACTGCCCAGGTACATCGAGGCGTTGCCGTTCACCATCGCGACGAAGTCGCAGAAGGCCGGGATGTAGGCGCCGCCCGCGGCCGAGGGGCCGAACAGCGCGCAGACCTGCGGGATGGAGCCGGACGCGCGCACCTGGGTGTGGAAGATCTTGCCGGCCCCGCGCCGGCCGGGAAACATCTCCACCTGGTCGGTGATCCGCGCGCCCGCGGAGTCCACCAGGTAGATCATGGGGATACCGCTGGCGTAGGCCTTCTCGATGATCCGGATGATCTTCTCGACGGTGCGCGCCCCCCAGGAACCCGCCTTGACCGTCGAGTCGTTCGCCATCAGCGCGACCGGGCGCCCGCCGATGGTCGCGGTGCCCGTGATCACGCCGTCCGCGGGCAGGCCGTCGGCCAGCACGTTGGCGAACGCGCCGTCCTCGGCGAAGCTGCCCTCGTCGGCGAGCCGGGCGATCCGCTCCCGGGCGAACAGCTTGCCCTGGGCCGCCGCGGCCTCGTGGTACCGGGCCGCGCCGCCCTTCTCGATCCCGGCGCGGAGCTGGGCCAGCTCGGGATGCCCGGCCTCGCCGCCCTGCCCGGGCGCCGCGTCAGTCAGTTTTTCGCTCACGCTGGCGAGCGTACCGACTCCCCGCCGGGCGCCGCGCCGGGCGGCCGGTCAGGCCGGGATGGTTGGTCCGGCCGGTCAGGCCGGGATGGTGCGCGTCCGCGCGGCGCTCAGGCCGGGATGGTCCGCGTCCGCGCGGCGCTCAGGCGAGGATGGTCCGCGTCCGCGCGGCGCTCAGGCCGGGATGGTCCGCGTCCGCGGGCCGGCCCGCAGCACCTGCGACGGCAGCGGGCGCCCGATGATCCGCTCCGCGTCCGCGGCGGCATCGATCATCGCGTCCAGGTCGATCCCGGTCGCCACGCCCATGTCCTCGACCATGTGCACGAGTTCCTCGGTGGCGATGTTGCCGGTGGCCCCCGGCGCGTACGGGCAGCCGCCGAGCCCGCCGACCGACGCGTCGAAGTCGGACACCCCGAGCTCCAGCGCGGTGAGCACGTTGGCCAGGCCGGTGCCGCGCGTGTTGTGAAAATGCAGGTTGAGCGGGACGTCGGGGTGCGCGGAGCGGAACGCCCCGACGAGCTCGCGGACCCGCCGCGGCGTGGCCATGCCGGTGGTGTCACCGAACGAGACGCAGTCCGCGCCGTCGGCCACCGCCCGTGACGCCACCCGGACCACCCGGTCGACCGGCACGTCTCCCTCGTACGGGCAGCCCCACGCGGTCGAGACGATCACCTGGCAGGTGGCGCCGCGGCCGTGCGCCTCGTCGATGACCACCGCGATGTCGTCCAGCGACTCCTCGGTCGACCGGTTGACGTTCTTGCGGTTGTGCGTGTCGGACGCGGACACCACGGCCTCGATCTCGGTGAGACCGCGGTCCAGGGCCCGCCGGGCCCCGCGCAGGTTCGGGACCAGGGCCGAGTACCGGACCGACGGCGCCCGTTCGATACCGGCCCAGACCTCGTCCGCGTCGGCCATCTGCGGGATCGCCTCGGGCCGTACGAACGACACCGCCTCGATGCGCTGCACGCCGGTCGCTGACAGCCGGTCGATGAGCTCGATCTTGGCCTGGGTCGGCACCGGGTCCTCGTTCTGCAGCCCGTCGCGGGGACCGACCTCGCGTACCGAGATCCGCTCCGGAAGGTCACTCATCTGCCTGCCTCCTCACGCGCCGGGCCACCGTGGCTCCCGCTTCTGTACGAACGCCGCGATGCCCTCCTTTCTGTCCGCGGAGAACGCCGTGGCCCGCCATGCGGCGTCCTCGACCTCCAGGCCCACGGCGAGAGGGACCCCGGAACCCAGCCGCAGGGCCTTCTTCGCCTGGACGACGGCCACCGGCGAGTTGGCCGCGATCCGCCCGGCAAGCTCGCGGGCGTGCTCGGCGGCCGTCCCGGCCGGCACCAGGCGGTCGGCCAGGCCCAGCCGCTCGGCCTCGCCCGCGCCGACCCGGCGGCCGGTCAGGACCAGGTCCGCGGCCCGCCCGGGACCGAGGCGGCGCAGCGCGAGCTGGGTGCCGCCGCTGCCGGGGACCAGGCCCACGGTGGTCTCGGGCAGCCCGAACACGGCGGTCTCGTCGGCGACGATCAGGTCGCAGCTCAGCGCGAGCTCGCAGCCGCCGCCGAGCGCGTAACCGTGCACCGCGGCGACGGCTGGCTGCGGCAGCGCGAGCACGGCCCCGAACGCCGCCCGGAACACCGGCCGCTGCGCCATCAGCTCGGCGTCGCTCATCGCCGCCCGCTCCTTGAGATCCGCGCCGACGCAGAACGCCCGGCCCGCCGCGGCGAGCACGACCGCGCGGACCTCACGGTCCGCCGCCAGCTCCGCGCAGACGGCGGCCAGCGGCCGGCCATCGCCGTGCTCAGCGCGTTCATGGCCTCCGGCCGGTCGAGCACGATCTCGGCGATCGCCGGGGAACCGGCGAGCCTGCGCACGTCCACGCCATCGCGTCGGCTCATAGCGGCAGGCTAGTGCACCGGCCGGATGCCGCCGCGGGCATCAGCGGTCCTCCCGGGCCAGCCGGGCCTGCTCGTCCTCGACCAGCTGGAACAGCGTCGCCTGCACCCGCTCGACCTGGGGAATCTCGTTGAGGACGAGCTGGCCGTGCTCGCCGGCGGATTCGACGGTCAGCCGGCCGCAGCCGAGCAGCCGGTCGATCGGGCCGTGCGAGAACGACACATCGCTGATCCTGATCAGCGGGAAGTCGCGGCCCGACCGGGACAGGATGCCCTGACGCAGCCGGAGCCGCCGGGTGGTCAGCTCGTAGCTCGTGGTCTGCCACCGCAGTAGCGGGAGCACGCACCAGAAGATCACGGCCAGGAAGACCACGACGCCGATCGCGTCCCTGGCCACGCCGGCGCTGCTGCCCGTGGGGAGCAGGATCAGTCCCGCGATCGCGGCGGCCAGGACCAGCGTCAGGATGGAGGCCGGCCCCAGCAGCGTCTTCCAGTGAGGGTGCAGCCTCACCACGAAACGCTCGCCCTCGGACAGGGACTCATCACCGGCCATACGCCACATCGTGACACGTATCACGGCCCGATGCGGCCCGGCGTCACCGGACGTGGACCACGTCACCCGCGCTGACCACGGTGAGCCCGGACGGCGACCGGACCACGAGCCGCCCGGCCCGGTCGACCTCGCGGGCCGCCCCGGTCAGGGTCCCGCCGCCGGGTAGGGATACCCGCACCGTCCGGCCCAGGGTGCCGCACCGGCCCTGGTATTCCTGGCGGAGCCCGCACCCGTCCGCATCTCCTTCCCGCGCCGCCCAGGCCCGGTACCAGCGCTCCAGTTCCCTGAGCACCGCGACGAGCAGCCGGTCCCGGTCGGTGACCGCAGCCCCCTCGAGCGCCAGCGACGTGGTGCCGTCGGCGGGCAGCTCGTCCCGGCCGGTGGTCACGTTGACCCCGGCGCCCACCACGATCGCGTCACCGGCCTGCTCGGCGAGGATGCCGGCCAGCTTCGCGCCGTTGACCTGCACGTCGTTGGGCCACTTCAGCCAGGCATCGACGGCTCCCTCGGCGCGCAGCGCCGAGACCACCGCGACCCCGGTCAGCAGCGGCAGCCAGCCGCGCCGGGCCTGGGGCACGGCCGCGGGACGCAGCAGCGCGGAGAACATGAGCGCGGCGCGCGGCGGGCTGACCCATCGGCGGCCCATCCGGCCGCGCCCGGCCGACTGGTTCTCGGCCGCGAGCACCGATCCCTCGGCCCGGCCCAGCCTGGCGTCGGCCAGCAGGTCCGTGTTGGTGGACTCGGTTTCGGCCACCACCCGGATGTCCTGCCAGAGACCGCCGGGGACGATCAGCGCCGCGCGCAGCGCCTCGACGCTCATAAGTGGCCTGGCCGCCGGGCTATTACTTGTCATGCGCGCTATTGTCAGGGCCGAGGGATAATCCGTGCCGCGCCGGGTTCCAGCAATTTAAGGGCTCATTTCATGAATCGGGGCCGCCGCGGTGCGTGCGCATTGCGGGCCGGTTGCCTGATAAGTCAAGGAGAGTAGTGCCCGATCTCAAGCTAAACGCGCCTCGCGGCAAGCGCGAGCAACCCGCCGCCGAGCCCGGGCCACCGCCGGAACGAATTCTAGCCTCAGGCCGCCCGGCCGCGGACTGGCCGCACCGGGTCACGGCGATCCTGGCCCCGCGGGCGCTGTGGCGCGACCACCGCCTGCTGGTGATCCTGGTGTCGGTCGCGCTGGTGCCCCGGGTGCTCGCCTCGCTCGCGTTCCGGCCCGCGCTGCTCACCGCGGACTCGTTCCTGTACATGCAGGAGGCCGCGGCCGGCTCCCTGGGGCAGATCCGGCCGTCGGGCTACTCCTACTTCCTGGACGTGCTGCAGCCGCTGCCGCATGCCCTGCTCGCGGTCACCACGGTGCAGCACCTCATGGGCATCGCCATCGCCGTCATCGTCTACGGCCTGCTGCGCTACTGGGGCCTGCCCGCCTGGGGCGCCTGCCTGGCCGCGGCCCCGACCCTCTTCGACACGCGCGAGATCGCCCTCGAGTCCTACATCCTGCCCGACACCCTGTACACCCTGACGTTGCTGCTGGCCGTCGCGCTGCTGCTGACCAGGCGCATCCCGCGGCTGTGGCAATGCGCGCTGGCCGGGCTGCTGGTCGCCTACGTGTCGCTGCTGCGCGGCAACGGGCTCCCGCTCACCGTGATCTTCGCGGCCTTCATCCTGGTCAGGCGGGTCGGCTGGCGAGCCTTCGCCGCGGCCGCGGCGGCATTCGCGGTGCCCGTGCTGGGCTACGCGCTGGCCTTTCACGGGGCCTACGGGCAGTTCAACATCACCGACAGCGACGGCCTCTTCCTGTGGTCGCGCACCACGAGCTTCGCCAACTGCGCGATCATCAAGCCGCCGCCGCAGCTGGCGCCGCTGTGCCCGGACCGGGAGAAGTCGGTCGCCCCGCCCGCGCCCGCGCCGGCCTGGTCGGTCAATGCCCTGCTCAGCGCGCCGACCCCGGCCGACTACCTGTGGGCGCCGGGCGTCTGGTGGCGCCACGACAAGCACCCGGGCATCAACAGCTACAACAACAAGCTCGGCCTGCACTTCGCAATTGACGCGATCGAGGCGCAACCCCTCGATTACCTCCGGGTCGCGGCCCGGGACGTGATGCTCGTTTTCCTGCAAAACGACCGGCCGCTCACCAAAAGCACCATGAGTTTTACCGTTACGCCGCATATTGCCAAGCTGCCGTCCTACTACGCGCGCGACGAGTTCGGATACGCCGGCAGCCGGGGCAATACTTACCTGGTTCAGCCCTATGCGTATTTCCTGCTGCTCTACCAGCTACCGGTGTACTTTCCGGGCATCGTCTTCTTCCTGGTCGTGGTCACCGGGCTGGCCGGGGTCCTGCGGAGATGGCGCGACTGGGGCGGGCCGCAGGCGCTGCCGTGGACACTGGCCGCGGCGAGCATCGTGCTCCCGGCCATGCTGACCCAGTCCCTGTACCGGTACACGATCGTCGCCATCCCGCTGGCCTGCCTGGCTGCGGGCCTGGCGTTCGTCAGGCCGGGCCCATGGCGGGCGGCGGCCGCCCCCGCCACCCCGCCGCCCGCCCCGGCCGGGCCAGGGACCCCCGCCGGGCCGGCCACCCCGCCCCTAGGCTCGCCCGAGTCAGGCATCGCCCCGCCGCCCGGGCCGACTACCCAACCGCTCACCCCGCCCGGACCAGGCACTCCGGCCGACGGTGCGCCCGGAGATCCGCTGGCGGATGCGCCTTCGCCGTAACTCGCACGGGAGCGGGGAGCTTACCGGGCCGTTTCGGCCGGCTCCGCGGCGCTGCGGGCCACCGCCGGCGCGGCCGCAGCGGCCGGCTGGCCGTCCCGCACGGCGCGCGCCCTGAGCTGAGCCGCCGCCGCGCCGGCGACCGCGGCGGCGGCCAGCACCAGGCAGGTGACGAACTCACCGTGCGCCGACAGCAACCGGAACGAGTCCGCGCCGGCCGGGCTCGCGGCGACGCGCCCGGGCAGGGGCCCGGCCAGGTTCAGGTAGAGCGTCCCGAACGTCGCCACGCCGATCACCAGACCGAGCTGGTTGACGGTCACGATCACCCCGGTCGCGTCGGCGGCGTCGGCCACCGGGACCCGCATCAGCACCGCCGTCATCAGCGGGCTGAACGCGCAGGCCATGGCGGCCCCTACGACACCCAGTACCAGGTAGAGCGCGACCCCGCCGCTGTCGCCGCCGTGCAGGACGGCCGCCATGCCCGCCAGCGCGGCCGCCATCGCGGCGAAGCCCCAGATGGCCAGGCGCGGCCACCACGGCGCGGGCAGGCGCTGCCAGTTGAGGCTCACCAGGGCGAACGTGGCGGCGGCGGGGGCGAACGTCAGCCCGGCGCGCAGCGGCGAGTCACCCAGCCCGCCCTGCAGGTGCAGGGCCAGGGTGAAGAACAGGCCGCCGAACGTGGCCATCACCGCGAACAGGGCCGCGATGCCCATCGCCACCCCGGGCCGCCGCAGGACCCGGCCCGGGACGAGCGGATGCCCGCCGCGGGCCGCGAGGCGGCGCTCCGCGAGCACGAAGCCGGCGAACAGCACCACGCTGCCGGCCAGCGTGGCCCAGCCCCAGGCGGGCCAGTGCTCGGGCTGGCCCAGGACCAGCGGCACGACCAGGGCGAGCACCGCCGGAGACAGGGTGAGCAGGCCCGGCAGGTCCAGGCCCCGGCCGACCTCGGCCCGCCCGTGCGGCAGCCACAGCGCGCCCGCGGCCAGCAGCACCGCGCCGATCGGCACGTTCACCAGGAACACCGGCCGCCAGGTGTCGCCGAGCAGGTTGGCCGTGATCAGCAGGCCGCCGGCGATCTGCCCGACGACCACGCCGCCGGCCAGCACCGCCGAGTAGGCGCTCATCGCCCGGGCCCGGGACGGGCCGGTGAAGGTGCGCTGGAGCAGGCTGAGCACCTGCGGGATCATCGCGGCCGCGCCGGTGCCCTGGATGAACCGGAGCGCGACCAGCATGCCCGTGGAGGCGGCGAGCCCGCAGCCGAGCGAGGCCAGCGTGAACACCGTCAGCCCGGCCAGGAACATGCGCCGGTGGCCGAGGATGTCACCCAGCCGCGCGCCGGTCACCAGCAGCACCGCGTAGGCGATCGTGTAGCCGGCGATCACGAGCTGCAGGCCCGCGCCCGAGGCGTGCAACCCGGCGTGGATCGAGGGAGCGGCGACGTTCACGACCGAGGCGTCGAGAACCGCCATGAACTGGCCGAGGAGCACGATCGCCAGCAGCGTGCCCGGTCTCGGCCCGCGGGACCGGGCCCGCCGCCCGGGCCCCTGCGTTGCGGGGGAATGAACGGCCGCGTTCCGGCCGCTGACAGCGATGTCTGTCATGTCATCGAGCCTGACGGCCGCGCGATGCCAGTACCAAGAGCCCAGTTATCCTGGTACCAGCACCACCTGGCACGGCTCGCCCGCCGGGGCCAGGATGGAAACGTGAGCACGACGACGACGACCACGACGGCCACGACGGCCGGCAGCCGCCGCGCCGAGCTGGCCGCGTTCCTGCGCAGCCGCCGCGAGCGCATCTCGCCGGAGGACGCGGGGCTGCCCCCGAGCCCGCGGCGGCGGACGGCCGGGCTGCGGCGCGAGGAGGTCGCTCAGCTTTCCGGCGTCGGCGTCACCTGGTACACCTGGCTCGAGCAGGGCCGCCCGATCCATGCCAGCGCCCAGGTCCTGGACGCGGTGGCGCGCACGCTGCGGCTCGACCAGCCAGAGCGCGAGCACCTGTACCGGCTGGCCGACTCCTCGGGGCCGGCGCCGGCCCCGGCCGAGGACCGGCTGCTCGCCCCCGAGATCCAGCAGATCCTGGACGGGCTGACCACCCTGCCCGCGTCCATCCTCAACGAGCGCTTCGACCTGCTGGCGTGGAACGACGCCTTCGCGGCGCTGTTCCCCACCGTGGTCGCCGCGCCGGCCGCAGACCGCAACACGCTCTGGCTGTGCTTCACGTATCCGGTCTGCTGCCACCCGTACCTCAACCGCGCCGACCAGCTGGGCATGATGGTCGCGCAGCTGCGCGCCGCCTACGGGCGGCACATCGGTGAGCCGGCCTGGACCGGGTTCGTGCGGCGGCTGCAGGCGGCCAGCCCCGAGTTCGGGCGGATGTGGGAGCAGCACGAGGTGGCCAGCCCGGCGACCTATCTCAAGATCTTCCGGCACCCGGTGTACGAGCGGCTGACCATGACCACGAACTCGCTGGCGGTGCTGGCGGTGCCGGGCACCCGGATGGTGGTCTACACCCCCGCGGACGACGCCACCCGCGCCGCCCTCGCCTGCCTGATCGCGGGCCAGGGCGCGGGCGTGCGGTTCGGCTGCTGGCCGGCGCACCAGAACCCGGCGTAGCCCGCTCACCAGCCCCGTCGCCGCCCGAAGCAGGCTCTGCCCTACCCTGTCCGGCATGGCGACCGAAGTTCAGCCGCCGGCCGACCCGGCCGGCGAGCCTGCCCAGCCCCAGCCCGCCCCGCACACCACCGCGGGCAAGATAGCCGATCTCGAACGGCGCAGGTTCGAGGCGGTCCACGCCGGATCGCAGCGCGCGGTCGAGCGGCAGCACGCCCTGGGCAAGCGGACGGCGCGGGAGAGGATCGACGGGCTGCTGGACCCGGGCTCGTTCACCGAGTTCGACGAGCTGGCCCGGCACCGCGCGACCGACTTCGACATGGCGGCCAACCGGCCGTACGGCGACGGCGTCGTCACCGGGTACGGCACCGTGGACGGCCGGCCGGTCTGCGTGTTCAGCCAGGACTTCACCGTGTTCGGCGGCTCGCTCGGCGAGGTGTACGGCGAGAAAATCGTCAAGGTGATGGACCACGCGCTGAAGACCGGCTGCCCGGTGATCGGCATCAACGACGGCGGCGGGGCGCGGATCCAGGAGGGCGTGGTCGCGCTCGGCCTGTTCGCCGAGATCTTCTACCGGAACGTGATGGCCTCCGGGGTGGTCCCGCAGATCTCGCTGGTCATGGGACCGTGCGCGGGCGGCGCCGTCTACTCGCCCGCGATCACCGACTTCACCCTGATGGTCGAGGGCACGTCGCACATGTTCATCACCGGGCCCGACGTGATCAAGACCGTGACCGGCGAGGAGGTCAGCTTCGAGGACCTCGGCGGCGCGCACGCGCACAACGTCAAGTCCGGCGTCGCGCACTACCAGGCCAAGGATGAGGATGACTGCCTCAGCTTCGCCCGCGAGCTGCTGTCCTACCTGCCGTCCAACAACCTGGACGAGCCGACGCTCCCCCGGGGCCAGGACAATGTGATCCTCGACATCACCGACGTCGACGCCGAGCTCGACAGCCTGATCCCCGACTCGACGAACCAGCCCTACGACATGCACGGGGTGATCACGCGGATCCTGGACGACGGGGAGTTCCTGGAGATCCACGCCGGCTTCGCCCGCAACATCGTGGTCGGGTTCGGCCGGATCGAGGGCGCCTCCGTCGGCGTGGTCGCCAACCAGCCCATGCACTTCGCGGGCTGCCTGGACATCGACGCCTCGGAGAAGGCGGCCCGCTTCGTGCGGACCTGTGACGCGTTCAGCATCCCCGTGCTGACGTTCGTGGACGTGCCCGGCTTCCTGCCCGGTACCGACCAGGAGTGGGGCGGCATCATCCGGCACGGCGCCAAGCTCATCTACGCCTACTCCGAGGCGACCGTGCCCAAGATCACCGTGATCACCCGGAAGGCCTACGGCGGCGCCTACGACGTGATGGGCTCCAAGCACCTCGGCGGCGACGTCAACCTGGCCTGGCCGACCGCGCAGATCGCGGTGATGGGCGCGCAGGGCGCGGTGAACATACTGTACCGGCGCGAGCTCGCGGCCGCGGCCGACCCGCAGCAGCAGGCCGAACTGCGCGAACGGCGGGTCACCGAGTACGAGGACATGCTGGCGAACCCGTACATCGCGGCGGAGCGCGGTTACGTGGACGCCGTCATCCGGCCCGCGGAAACCCGCTCGCAGATCGTGCAGTCGCTGCGCACACTGCGGACCAAGCGGCAGACGCTCCCGCCGCGCAAGCACGGGAATATCCCCCTATAAGGGGGCCGCTCCGGTTTCACCCCGGCCCGTATGGCGGCCGTGGTCCGGCCGGCATGCGGGCCGGATCACCTGCGGCAAGGCGCCCGGGCCGGCAGTAGATAGAGTCATGAGCACCATGACCGAGAACGGATCACCGCTGCCCCTCCTCTCCCGCTACGCCATCATGGTCGATGTCGGGTATATCTACGCGTCCGCCGGCGAGCTGCTGTTCGGCGCGGCGTCGCGGCGCGAGTACCGGGTCGACGCGGACAAGCTGATCCAGGCGCTCACCCGGCACGCGGACGACCAGGTGCGCGGGGAACTGCTGCGGGTCTACTGGTATGACGCCGCGCGGGACCGGGTGCCCACCATCGACCAGCGGGTCATCGCCCAGATGCCCTGGGTGAAGCTGCGGCTGGGCAACCTCAACGCGCGCGGCCAGCAGAAGGGCGTGGACGCGCAGATCCGGGCCGACATGGAGGCGCTGGCCCGGCACCGGGCGATCACCGACGCGGTCCTGGTGGCGGGCGACGAGGACATGGTGCCCGCGGTGGAGGCGGCCCAAGCGTTCGGCGTGCGGGTGCACCTGTGGGGCATCGAGCCCCCCTACGGCACCAACCAGGCCGAGCGGCTGGTGTGGGAGTCGGACACGGTGGAGGTGCTGGAGCGCTCGTTCGTCGAGCCCTACTTCACCCGCCAGGTCACGACCGAGCCGGCCGCCGGGCCCGGCGCCGTCCCGGCCCGGGGCGGCCTGGTCGCGGCATCCTCGGGACCGGGCCTGCCCGGGCCCGGGGCGCCGTCCCCGGCGCAGGTGTTCGGCGACCGGCACGGGCCGAGGGTGAGCCAGGCGTTCCGCAGGCCCACCCCGGTACCCTCGGTTCGGCCGCCGCGGCCGCGGCGGCGGCCCGGCGCGGGCCGGAGAAGGAGCGGGTCGAGGAGGCGGGCGAGCACGTGGCCCAGAAGTGGATCCTGACCCGCGGCGAGGACAACATCCGCGACCTGCTGCCCGGGCCGATCCTGCCGCCGGTCATCGACAAGGAACTGCTGGTCGACGCGGAGAAGGAACTGGGCCTGTCGCTGCGGGCCTACCAGGAGGCCCGGGAGTGGCTGCGGGACGCGTTCTGGGCCCGGGTGCACCGCCAGTTCGGCATCGGCGTCGGCAAGTCGAGGAATTTATGAGCGCGCACGTTGACCAGGCCCAGCCGCCGCGGCTGGCCATCGTCGCGGGTGACCCGTCGGCCGAGGAGGTCGCGGCGGTGGTGGCGGTGCTGTCCGTGCTGCTCGAGTCGGCGGGCGCACCCGGCGCGGGGGAGACGGTGCGTTACGGGTGGTCGGACAGATCCCGGCTGCTGCGCGAACCGCTGGCGCGCGGGACGGGCGGATGGCGGGCGAGCGCCCTGCCACGCTGACGGTTGTCACTAGACTCCTGCGCAGTCGAGAGGAGCCGGTTTCGTGCGTAAGGTCCTGATCGCCAATCGCGGCGAGATCGCGGTCCGGATCGCTCGAGCGTGCCGCGACGCCGGCCTGGTCAGCGTGGCCGTCTACGGCGAGCCTGACCTGGACGCGCTGCATGTCACGATGGCCGACGAGGCCTACGCCCTGGGCGGCCAGACCGCCGCCGAGAGCTACCTCGACATCGGCAAGATCCTGAAGGCCGCGACCGAGTCCCGGGCCGACGCGGTCCACCCGGGGTACGGGTTCCTGGCCGAGAACGCCGACTTCGCCCGGGAGGTCATCGTGGCCGGGCTGACCTGGATCGGGCCGCCCCCGGCGGCGATCGAGGCGCTCGGCGACAAGGTCGCGGCCCGGCGGATCGCCCAGGCGGTCGGGGCCCCGCTGGCGCCCGGCACCGAGGGCCCGGTCGCGAGCGCGGACGAGGCAGCGGCGTTCGCGGCCTCCCACGGCCTGCCGATCGCGATCAAGGCGGCCTACGGCGGCGGCGGGCGCGGCCTCAAGGTAGCCCGGACCATGGAGGAGATCCCCGGGCAGTTCGAGTCGGCGGTGCGCGAGGCCGTGGCCGCGTTCGGCCGCGGCGAGTGCTTCGTCGAGCGCTACCTGGACCGGCCGCGGCACGTGGAAACGCAGTGCCTGGCCGACACCCGCGGGAACGTCGTGGTGGTCTCCACCCGGGACTGCTCGCTGCAGCGCCGGCACCAGAAGCTGGTCGAGGAGGCGCCGGCGCCGTTCCTGTCGGCCGGCCAGGAGCGGCTGCTGCGCGAGTCGTCCCAGGCGATCCTGCGCGAGGCCGGCTACGCCGGCGCCGGGACCTGCGAGTTCCTGGTCGGCCAGGACGGCACGATCTCGTTCCTCGAGGTGAACACCCGGCTGCAGGTCGAGCACCCGGTCACCGAGGAGGTCAGCGGCATCGACCTGGTGCGGGAGATGTTCCGGATCGCCGACGGCGAGGAACTCGGCTACGACGACCCGCCGCTGCGCGGGCACTCGATCGAGTTCCGGGTCAACGCCGAGGATCCCGGCCGCGGCTTCCTGCCCGCGCCGGGGACGATCACGGCCTGGCGGCCGCCGTCCGGCCCGGGGGTCCGGCTCGACGCGGGGTACGCGGCCGGGATGACGGTGCCGCAGGCGTTCGATTCCCTGATCGCCAAGCTGATCGTCACCGGGGCCGACCGGGTCCAGTGCCTGGAACGCTCCCGGCGCGCGCTCGCCGAGTTCGAGATCGGCGGCATGCCGACCGTGCTGCCGTTCCACCGGGCCGTCGTGGACGACCCGGCGTTCACGTCGGTTCCGTTCACGGTGCACACCCGGTGGATCGAGACCGAGTTCGGCGGGAACCTGCCGCCGTATGCGCAGGCGCCGGAGGACGCCGCGGCCGCGGGCGAGCGGGAGCGGATCACCGTCGAGGTGGGCGGCAAGCGGCTGGAGGTGGTGCTGCCGGCCGGGCTCGGCGGGGCCGGGGCCGGGCGGCCGGGCGCGGGCCGGGGGGCGGGGCGGCCCCCTGCCCGCGAGCGCCGCAGCGGGTCGCACGCCGCCGCGCACGCCGGGGACGACCTGGTCAGCCCGATGCAGGGCACGATCGTCCAGATCGTGGCCGAAGAAGGCCAGCCGCTCGCGGCGGGCGACACGGTCGTGGTGCTCGAGGCGATGAAGATGGAGCAGCCGCTCATCGCGCACAAGGCCGGCACCGTGACCGGCCTGGCCGTCCAGGTCGGTCAGACCGTGTCGGCGGGCGAGATCATCTGCCAGCTGCAAGGCTGAGACCGTGGCCCGCCTGCCTGGCGATCCGGGGGTGCTGCGCTGGCTGCTGTTCGCGGTCGGGTTCCGGCTGCCGCCCGACAACGTGGACTGGGTCAGGCACGAGCTGACCGACGCCGGCTGGCGGCTGCGGACCGTGCTGCGCCACCTGGCGATCATCATCCCGATCTGCGTCGTGCTCGTCGTGGTGCTGGCTACGCTGCTGCCCGCCCCGTTGTGGCTGGGCCTGGCCATGACGGCGCTGATCTTGTGCGGCAGCATCTTCACGGTGGCCGCCTACGCCGACGACATCCGCGCGTCCCGGCTGCGCCAGCACGGCCTGGACGTGCCGGACGACCCCGACCTCGGCCACCCGGCTCACTAGGACCCGGCTCACTAGCACCCGGCTCACCAGGACCCGGCTCATTAGTACTCGGCGGGTCAGCACTCGGCGGGTCAGCACTCGGCGGGTCAGCACTCGGCGGGTCAGCACTCGGCGGGTTAGTACTCGGCGGGCTGCATCAGCCGGCGCGCGGCCTCGGTCAGGCTGCCGGACAGGCTCGGGTACACGGCGAAGGTGTGCGCGATCTGGTCCACCGTCAGGTGCTGTTCCACCGCCAGCGACACGCCCAGGATCAGCTCGCTGGCCCGCGGCGCGACCACCACGCCGCCGAGCACCATCCCGCTGCTGCGGCGGGCGAACAGCTTGACGAAGCCGTCGCGGAAGCCCTGCATCTTCGCGCGGGCGTTGGTGGCCAGCGGGAGCTTGACGACCAGCGCGTCCGTCTCGCCGGCCGTCACGGCCTGCTGCGACACCCCGACCGTGGCGATCTCGGGCTCGGTGAAGATGGTCGCGGCGACGTGGCTGAGCCGCAGCGGCTGCACCGCCTCGCCGAGCGCGTGCCACATGGCGATCCGGCCCTGCATGGCCGCCACCGAGGCCAGCATCTGCACGCCGGTGCAGTCCCCGGCCGCGTACACGCCGGGGGCCTGCGTCCGCGACACCCGGTCGACCGGGACGAACTCTCGCTTGTCCACCGCGATACCGGCCTCGTCCAGGCCGAGCCCGCCGGTGTTCGGCACCATCCCGACCGTGAGCAGGCAGTGCGTGCCGCGGACCGTCCGGCCGTCCTCGAGGAACACCGTCACGCCGTCGCCGTTTCGCTTGGCCGCCACCGCCCGGGACCGGCTGAGCACGGTCATGCCCCGGCGCCGGAACACGTCCTCCACCACCACCGCCGCGTCGGCGTCCTCGTGCGGCAGCACCCGCTCCCGCGAGGAGATCAGGGTGACCTGCGAGCCGAGGGCCTGGTACGCGCTGGCGAACTCGGCCCCGGTCACGCCCGAGCCGACCACGATCAGCTCCGGGGGCAGCTCGGGCAGGTCGTAGAGCTGCCGGCAGGTCAGCAGGCGCTCGCCGTCGGGCCCCGCGCCGGGCAGCTCACGGGGCCGCGCGCCGGTGGCCACGAGCACGATGTCCGCGCTGAGGCGGGCGTCGGAGACCGCGACCGTGCGCGGGTCGACCAGCCGCCCGGTCCCGGCCAGGACCTCGACCCCCTCGGCCGCCAGCCGCGCGGTCACGTCCGCCGATTGCGCCCGGGCCAGGGAGCGGACCCGGGAGTAGAGCCGCGGCGCGTCCACGGTGGCCAGGGCCCGGCGGCCGCCGGCCCGGCCCGCGCCGGCGCCGGGGCGGGCGGCCCGCCCGGGCGCGGCGCCGGCACTGGCCGCGCTGACGGCACCGGGGGTGATGGCACCGGGGCTGACGTCGCGGTCGGCGCGCGGGCCGGCCCGCAGGCCCAGCGCGGCGGCACCTTCGAGCGCGGCCATCATGCCCGAGGTAGCGATCAGGGTCTTGGACGGCACGCAGTCGGTGAGCACGCAGGCGCCGCCGAGCCCGTCCCGGTCGACGACCGTGACCTGGGCCCCCAGTTGCGCGGCCACGAGAGCCGCCTCATAGCCCCCGGGGCCGCCGCCGATGATCACGATCCTCACGCGCGGCTCACTCACGAGGCCCCATTCTCGCGCATCGCCAGGGCGGACCCGCGGGCGCCGCCGGCCTGCGCCGCACCCGGCCGGGACCCGGCCGGGACCCGGCCGCGGCCCGGCCGGGACGTGGCCGTCTCGCGGTCGCGACATCGCCCACGCGGAGCCGTCCGGGATCGTACGCTAATCATCCGTGGCGTTGTACGCGGCCTACGGCAGCAACATGGATCCGGCCCAGATGGCCGAACGCTGCCCGCACTCGCCTCAGCGCGGCACCGGGTGGCTGGAGGGCTGGCGGCTGACGTTCGGCGGCGAGGACATCGGCTGGGAAGGCGCCCTGGCCACGGTGGTCGAGGACGCGGGAGACCGGGTGTTCGTGGCGCTCTACGAGATCTCGGCCGCCGACGAGCAGGCGCTGGACCAGTGGGACGGGGCGAGCCTCGGCTACTACCGGAAGGCCAAGGTCCGGGTGGCCACCCTCGACGGTGACATGCTGGCCTGGCTGTACGTGCTGAACGCCTACGAGGGCGGCCTGCCCGCCGCTCGCCACCTGGGCATCATGGCCGATGCCGCCGAGGTGGCCGGCGCGCCGGCCGACTACGTCGCGTCGCTGCGGCAGCGACCCTGCGGCTGATCGCCTGGGCCCCTGTTCTAGTGGAGCACCGTGAACACGAGCGCCACCAGCACGCCCGGCACCACCATCGCCACCGCCGGGCGCCAGGCCCAGGTGACCACCCGCCGGCCGGGGACGGCGCCCCGGTTCCGCGCTTCGGTGGCCAGCTCGTCCAGCTGCTTGGCCATGATCTGGGCGGCGGGCTGCTGCCGGATCTGCTGCGCCTCGGCGGGCGCCCGGTCGCTGAGCTCGTACGAGCTGCGCGGCAGCCGCCTGCGGTCGCCGCGGCTGCGGAGCTCGGCCCGGAGCATGCTGCGCCGCTGGGTGTACAGCGCCCAGCTGTGGATGACCTTCCCGCGCTTGGCACCGGGTTCCGCCAGGCAATGCACCTGGACCGACTCCCGCACATCCACCGCCACGACCGACCCCCAGGGAATCCGGTGATCGCGGAGCGGGTTGTACACGGTCACGGCGGCCGCGTCGGCGACGACCCGCGGGTGCAGGGCGCACGCGTACACCACGCCGGTGATGAGCACCAGCGTGGACGCGATCTCGGCGCCGGTGTGATTACGGCCGGTGAAGACTATGTCGCCCAGGCAGATCACCGCGAAGATCGTCCACGCCCACCACGCGACGATGGACCCGGGCAACCGGAACACCTTTTCCCCGGTCAGCAGCGGCGCGCTGGACCCGGCGGCGCCCGTGGCCGGGGGCGTGCCGGCCGGGGCCGGGCGGCCAGCGTCGGCCCCGGCCGGGGCCGACGGCGCGGTCGCCTGGCCCGACCGCGGCACGCGCGCCTCGCCGTTCGGCGACGGCGACCCCTGACCCTGCATGCGGATGCACTCTCCCGTGGAGCCGGCGAGCACCGTCGTGGCGCCCCTCACCGTTCGTCCTACTCTAGGGGCAGAGGCCAGGTTGTTCATCGGCCTGTCCGCTACGGCAGGCCGGGCCAGCCGCCGGCCGGGCTCAGGCCCGGGCGGCGCCCGGCAGCGGCTCGCGCGCGGCCGGCCCGTCGCCGCACATCGCGGTCAGCGCGGTGGCCACCATCAGCCGGACGCCCACCCCGATCGCGCGCTCGTTGACGTCGAACGCGGGCTGGTGGATGTCGAAGTCATCGCCGGAACCCGGGGTCCGGGTGCCGAGGCGGGCCAGCGCGCCCGGGATCGACTCGAGGTACCAGGCGAAGTCCTCACCGCCGAGGCTCTGCGGGGCCGGCACGATGGAGTCGGGGCCGAGCACCCGGTCGGCCGCGGCCTCCACCATGGCCGTCGACATGGCCTCGTTGACCGTCGGCGGCACGTTCCGTATGTAGCTGACGTCGGCCACGACGCCGTAGGCACTGGCCACCGAGTCGACGAGCGCCTTCAGCAGGTCGGGCGCCTGGTGCCAGGCCTCGTCGTCGAGGCAGCGCACCGTGCCCTCGACCATGCCGTCATCCGGGATCGCGTTGGCCGCGGCGCCCGCGCTGACATGCCCCCAGACCAGGCTCAGGCTGGACCGCGGATCGATCCGGCGCGACAGGGCGGCGGGCAGCTCAGTGATGATCTTGCCCAGGGCATAGACCAGGTCGGCGGTCAGGTGCGGCCGCGCGGTGTGCCCGCCGGGCCCGGTGACCCGGACCGTGATCTTGTCACAGGCCGCGGTGATCGCACCCACCCGTGTCCCGATCTTGCCGACGTCGAGCCGGGGGTCGCAGTGCAGGGCGAAGATCCGGTCCACCGAGGCGATGCCCCCGGCGGCCAGAACGTCCAGGGCCCCGCACGGCACTTCCTCGGCCGGCTGGAAGATCAGCCGGACCCGGCCCGGGAGCGCTCCGGCCGCCGCCGTGCGGGCCAGGAACAGCCCGGCGCCGAGCAGGACCGTGGTGTGCACGTCGTGGCCGCAGGCGTGACAGGCGTTGGCGACCGTGGACCGGTAGGGAACGTTCTTCTCGTCGCTGATCGGCAGCGCGTCAAGGTCGGCGCGCAGGCCGACGACCGGCTCGGGGCCCGACCCGATGTCGACGAGCAGGCCGGTGCCCTTGGGCAGGACCGTCGGCCGCAGGCCCGCCGCCTCCAGCCTGAGCTTGATCCGGCGCGTGGTCCGGTGCTCGTGGTAGCCGATCTCTGGGTGGGCATGCAGGTCGCGCCGGAAGTCGATCAGCTCGGCCTGGTGCCCGGCGAGGAACGCGTCGAGCTCGCCCTCCAGGTCATGTTCGGCCATGCGCTGCCTCCCCCGGGGTAACGAAACGATCCTCCGCGAACTCGGTGACCAGCGCGTCCACGACATCCTCGAGCCCGCTGCCGTCGGCCACGAGGGCCCGCTGGCGCTCGTAGGAGGCGCCGTGGTCAAGTACCTCGGAAATGACATCGAGCTCCTGCGAGCAGCCGAGCCGCCCCGCTACCGGCTCGAGCTCGCGAGCCAGCTCGAACAGCTCATCCCGGAGCGGCGCGGTGGCTCCCGAGTCGTCGGTGATCACGACGGCGTCCAGGCCGTACCGGGTGGCCCGCCACTTGTTGTCGCGGACCACCCAGGCGGCACGACTCGGCAGGCGGTAGCCGCGATCCAGCTGGGTGTCGAACTGCTGGACCAGGCACTGGGACAGCGCGGCTACCATGCCGACCTCGCGGAGCGTCGGGGCCCCGTCGAACATCCTGATTTCGACCGTGCCGAAGTCGGGGTGCGGCCTGATGTCCCACCACACCTCTTTGATGCTTCGGATCGTTCCGGCTCGAAGCAGCGTGTCCATGTACTCCTCGAACTCACTCCAGTCCGCAAGCGGCTGCGGCGGCCCCGATGTCGGCAGGCCGCCGAATATGACCGCCCGACTCGAGGCGAGCCCCGTGTCGTGCCCGCTCCAGAACGGGCTCGACGCAGTCAGCGCCAGGAAGTGCGGCAGATATGCAGCGAGGGCATTGACGACGGGGATCGCCTTGTTCCCATCGCGGATGCCCACGTGAACGTGGACACCGAAGGTCTGGATCCTGCGGGCAAGCCACTGCAACTGCTCGACGAGTTCGGCATAGCGCTGAATGGGAGCCATCTTGGCATCCCGCCAGTCGCTGACGGGATGCGTTCCGGCACAGGCCAGCATCGTACCGCGACTGCCCGTGATTCGCTCAAGTTGCGCGATTGTCGCCGTCAGATCGTCCTTTGCCTCGGACACGGTGGTGCAGATGCCGGTAACCACCTCAACGGTCGATTGCATCAGCTCATAGCGGATCTTCGGGTGCTCGTCGGCCTCGCTGAGCGAGGGCAGGGCGGCGAGCACCTCCCGCGCGTCCTGCCGCAGCATCCTGCTGTCGCCGTCGATCAGCTGCAGCTCCCACTCGATTCCCAGGGTCGCACCGCGCGACGGGTTCCAACTGATGGCCACCGTGAGCCTCCATGGGCAATCTCTCCCGCGCGCCACGGGCGCGCGGCGAACTCGGCCGGGGAACGCAGCGGGCGTGCCGGCTTGCTCGGGGCGTCATTGCCGCGGGCGGGCCGCTGGCCGGTGCCCGGAGGCACCCGGGGAGGTCTGGCCAGCATCGGGCCACCGCTTCGTGCCCGCCCGCGCTCATGCTCAAGCCGTCCCGCTCCGCCTGGGCATTCCGTACCCAGGCCGCGCCAATCCCTACCCATGCGGACGGAGCGTAAATACGTGCTTTAGTGTCCGAGAATGGCTTAGTACACGTCAGGTGGTTTATAAATGCCCCAGACATCACGAAAGGCGTCGCAAACCTCACCGACGGTGGCCCGGGCCCTGAGCGCCTCACGCAACGGGTAGAGCAGGTTGTCCTGACCGTGAGCGGCCCGCCTCAGGTCGTCGATCCGGCGGGTGAACTCCGCCCGGTCCCGGCCGGAGCGCAGCACGGCCAGGCGCTCGGCCTGCTCGCGCTCGATCGCCGGGTCGACGCGGAGCGGCTGGTAGGGCTCCTCCTCGGCGAGGGCGAACTTGTTGACCCCGACGACCACGCGCTCGCCCGTGTCGATCTCCCGCGCGACCTGGTAGGCGGACCGTTCGATCTCGGTCTTCTGGAAGCCCTGCTCGATCGCGGCCACGGCGCCGCCGAGATCCTCGATCTTCGCGATCAGCTGGCCGGCCTCCTGCTCGATGTCGCTGGTCATGGATTCGATGGCGTAGGACCCGGCCAGCGGGTCGGCCGTGGCGGTCAGGTCGGTCTCGTAGGCGAGAACCTGCTGGGTCCGCAGCGCCAGGCGCGCGGCCTTCTGGCTCGGCAGGGCGATCGCCTCGTCGTAGGAGTTCGTGTGCAGCGACTGGGTGCCGCCGAGCACCGCGGCGAGGGCCTGCACGGTCACCCGGGCCATGTTCACCTCCGGCTGCTGCGCGGTCAGCTGGACGCCCGCCGTCTGGGTGTGGAACCGGAGCATCTGGGACCGCGGGTCGGCGGCGTGGAACTCATCGCGCATGATCCGCGCCCACAACCGCCGCCCGGCCCGGAACTTGGCCACCTCCTCGAGCAGCGTGGTGCGGGCCACGAAGAAGAACGAGAGCCGCGGCGCGAACTCGTCCACGGCCAGGCCCGACGCGAGGGCGGCCCGCACGTACTCCTTCGCATTGGCCAGCGTGAACGCCATCTCCTGCACGGGCGTGGCGCCCGCCTCGGCCATGTGGTAGCCGGAGATCGAGATGGTGTTCCACCGGGGGATCTCCTGGCGGCAGTAGGCAAACGTGTCGGCGACGAGGCGGAGCGAGGGCTGCGGCGGGTAGATGTAGGTGCCGCGGGCGATGTACTCCTTCAGGATGTCGTTCTGGATCGTGCCGGTCAGCTTGTCGGCGCTGGTGCCCTGCTCGGCCGCCACGAGCTGGTACAGCAGCAGCAGAACGGCCGCGGGGGCGTTGATCGTCATCGACGTGGAGACCGCGTCCAGCGGGATGCCCTGCAGCAGCAGGGTCATGTCCTCGACCGAGTCGATGGCCACGCCGACCTTGCCGACCTCCCCGCGGGCGGCGGTCGCGTCCGAGTCGTAACCCATCTGGGTGGGCAGGTCGAAGGCGACCGACAGGCCGGTGGTGCCGGCCTCGATCAGCTGGTGGTAACGGCGGTTCGAGTCGGCCGCGGTCGAGAAGCCCGCGTACTGCCGCATCGTCCAGGGCCGCTTGGAGTACATGCCCGGGTAGACGCCGCGGGTGAAGGGGTACTCACCCGGCTCCCCCAGTTCCCGGGCGGGGTCGAAACCGCGCAGGGCCTCGGGTTCATAGACCGGCTGGATTGGCACCCCTGACTCCGATACGCGCGTCATAGCCCAAGGTTACGACCGCGCGGACCGGGGCGAACCCGGCGAGCCCGCCCGTCTGTCCGGCGCCGCGACGTCCGCCGCCAGCCAGCCGGCCGCCGGGCGCGGCCCGGCCCGGATCCGGCCGCGACCGAGGCGCCGCCATTGGCGCCCCTTTACCGGCCATTGGCGAGCCGTTTTGGCGGCCAGCGCAAAGATCGGGTAAAGCCAGCGCGGCTGATCCGGTTTGCGGCGGCAGGTCAGGAATATGCCGGGTGTGGGCCGCGGCCCGGCGGGAAATCACACCGGGTAATTCAGCCGCGCAAAGTGAGCGTATTGGTGCGCAGGCGGCTGACCGGGGGGATGCGGGCAAGCCTGCCGGCATGACGGGAACGGGGGCCCGGTCGACCATGAAGTCACCCGTCCGCGCGGCCGGGGCCATCCTGGCCGGGCTGGCCGGGCTGGCCGCCGCGCTGGGCCTGGCCGCGACGCCGGTGGCCGCCGCGGGACCGGCCGCGCGCACGGGGTGCTCGCCGGCGGGCCAGAAGACGTGCCGAACGGCGCCGCACGACGTAGCCGCCGGCCTGGTGGCCCGGCCGGACGTGGGCGGCCCGGAGCTGGCCCGCCCCGGCCTCGCCGTTCACTACCCGGCGCGCGGCGCCGCGGCGCTGCCCGACGTGCCCGCGTCCGCGTACGTCGTCGCGGACGCGAATACCGGGCAGGTGCTGGCGGCCAGGGACGCGCACGGGCTGTTCCCGCCCGCGAGCACGCTCAAGATGCTTACCGCGATCACGCTGATCCCGCTGCTGAAGCCGGACGCCACCGTGCTGGCCACGCCGCTGGCGGCCCGGACGCCCGAGTATGACGTGGGCCTGGTCGCGGGCCGCCGCTACGAGGTCTTTGACCTGTTCAACGCGCTGCTGCTGATCTCGGCCAATGACGCCGCCGTGGCCCTGACCCAGGCCACCGGGTCGCTGGCCAAGGGCATGGCGCTGATCAACGCCGAGGCCCGTCACCTCCAGGCCTACGACGTGGTGGCCAAGCAGCCGAACGGCCTGCCCGCGGCCGGCCAGGTCACGTCCGCCTACGACCAGGCGCTGATCGCCCGCCAGGCGCTGGCCATGCCCGCGTTCATGAGGTACGACTCGACCCTCTCGGCCAAGTTCCCGGTCACGCCGACCACGCGGGTGCCCCTGGTCAACCAGAACCGGCTGCTGACCCAGTACCCGGGCGGCATCGGCGGCAAGATCGGCTGGACCGAGGCGGCGGAGGCCACCTACATCGGCATGGCCCGGCGGCACGGGGTGACGCTGATCGTCACCGTGCTGCACTGCACCGCGCTGCAGGAGGTCACCGCCGGCGAGCGGCTGCTCAACTGGGGCTTCGCCATGGACGGGAAGGTCCGCCCGGTCGGCGAGCTGGTACCGCCGCTGCCCGCCGTGACCGTCAGCCGGGCGCGGCCGCGGGCGACCGCCCGCCCGGCCGCCGCCCGCCCAGCCGCCGGGCCCGCGGTGACCCACCCGGCATGGCCGGCCGTCCCGCTCGCCGCGGGCGCCGCCGTGCTGGCCGCGGTAGCCGTTGGCCTCGGCAGGCTGACCCGGCGCCGGCGACGGGCGGCCAGCCCGGGCCAGCCCTCGCCGGATTGACGGCAGGTCCTGGGTCAACGCACAAAGGACAACGTTACGAAATTGTGGCTCTGTTGGCATCGACTGGGCACTTGTCCCGACGGATAGCATTCAAATCCACGGGCGCCCGAGAAGCCCGGGACGCAGGCCGGGAGCGTGGTGACCCCTGTTAATGGCCTCGCTAGCAGGGCTAACAGGGCACTGGGAGGCTACAGTGAGGCAGGTGGTCCGAGCTGCCGATGAGCGTCGGCTGGCCGTGGAAAGCTGGGGGGCGCCAGATGGAAAACCGATTTTCCTCATTCACGGCACACCGGGCAGCCGCGTGGGCCCGCGGCCGCGCGGGATCGTCCTGCACCGCCGCGGAATCCTGCTGATCAGCTACGACCGGCCCGGCTACGGCGGCTCCGACCGGCGTGCCGGACGATCGGTCGCCGATGCGGCCACCGACGTGGCCAGGATCGCCGATTCCCTGGGCCTGGACCGGTTCGGCGTCGTCGGGCGCTCCGGCGGCGGCCCGCACGCCCTGGCCTGCGCGGCGGTGCTGCCCGACCGGGTGGACCGCGCGGCGGCGCTGGTCAGCCTGGCGCCGTCCACGGCAGGGGACCTGGACTGGTACCAAGGCATGGCCCGGTCCAACGTCCGGAGCTACCGGAAGCTCGACCTGGACCCGGCGGCCGTGGTCGAAGACATCTGCCAGCGCGCCAGGCAGATCCGCGACAACCCGAGACGTATGCTCAGCGAGCTATGGCCGGAACTGGACAGCGCCGACAAGAAGGTCGTCAGCGACGTCGCCATCCGCCGCATCCTGACCGACACCTACGCCGCGGCGCTGGGCGGCACGGCCGACGGCTGGGTGGACGACGTGCTGGCCCTGCGCCAGCCGTGGGGGTTCGAGCCGTCCGCGATCAAGGCCCCGGTCATGCTCTGGCACGGCGGGGCGGACAAGTTCTCTCCGCCCAGCCATACTCGGTGGCTCGCGGGCTGGATCCCTGACGCCCGGGTCGAAGGGCATCTGGATGCCGCGCATTTCGGCGCGGTACAGATCCTGCCCGATGTCCTGTCCTGGGTCGCGTACGGAGAGTTCGGGCCCGACGCCCGGCCCGAATCGGCCGCCGCGGTTCAGAACGGCTGCGGATCGATGACCCGCAGTGATCGCTTGCCGTCCGTGAGCGAGGCGATGTCGGGATGCTCGGCTCCCAGCACTCCCCTGAGCCTCTCGATGACCTCCTGACGCTCGGCCGCGGCCCCCGCTTCACCCTGCTCATCCCGGGTAAGCAGCAGGTTCGCCCGGCATCGTAGCGTGTCCGGATGCTGCGGGCCCAGCACCCGTTCCAGTGCCTGCGCGGTCAGTAGCTCGAGCTCAGCCGCCTCGTCCAGGGTGCCCTGGGCGGCCAGCACCACGGCCAGCACCATGTTCGCGGCCAGGGTGTACGGATGATCAGGGCCGAGCACGCCCTCCATGCCCGCGGCGGCGGCCCGGGCGGCGATCAACGCTGCGCCGTAATCTTCCTCCAGGTACAGGCCGGTGGCGATGTTGACCCGGCAGCTGAGCGAATGCGGGTGACCGGGGCCCAGGCGCTCCTCGTACACCGACAGGACCGCCTGTGCCTCCCGGTGAGCCTCGCTGGCCCGGTCGAAGGCCAGCAGGTTGGCCGCGTGGCTCAGCCGGCAGGCCAGGGCGTCGCTGCTGGCGTGGCCGAAGCCGCGGATCAGGCCCTCCATGGCCGTGCTGATGTGATCTTCCGCATCCTTTTGCCGCCCGGCGATGCGCAGCGCGACGCCGAACAGGGCCCGGGCGTTGAGGGTGGCCCGGTCGTCATCCCCGACTTCCCTCTGGTAGTCGGTCCAGACCCGCTCCATCTCG
The DNA here is from genome assembly GCA_963749145.1 of uncultured Actinomycetota bacterium. GTDB lineage: Bacteria > Actinomycetota > Actinomycetes > Streptosporangiales > Streptosporangiaceae > JASHPR01. The sequence goes on from CAVVLN010000004.1 coordinate 1,148,260, forward strand.
GTGACGACCTCGGCGTAGTTCCCCGCTTCGAGTAGGTCGCGCGCCGCGTTGACCCGCGAGTCCAGGGTCCTCGGATGCCCGGGTCCGAGGACGGCCGAGCGCCGCTCGAACGTGTCCCGGTCCAGCTCGAGCGCGCCAGCGAAGCTCCCGGTGAGCCGGAGCGACACGGCCAGGTTGTTCGCGGCCATCAGCGTGCCCGCCGTGTCGAGGCCGTAGTCCTTCCACGCGTCGTAGGTCTCCAGGTCGAGCGTCAGGGCCTCGCGGTACTGGCCGAGCGCCCGCAAGTCGGCGGCCAGGCTGTTGGCCGTCATCAGGTAGTGCGGATGCCGGGAGCCAAGCAGGTTCTTCTGGTCGGCCAGGACGGACATGTCCAGCTTCCGGGACTCGTCGAACTTCGCCAGGTCACGGAGGATATTCGCGAGATTGAACCGCAGCCGCAGCAGCTGCACGCGCACGGAGCCGGCCACGGCCGGGTCGGTCTCCGCCTCCAGCATTTGCATCCAGTCCGACTCGATCTCACGGGCCCGCCGGTTGCCCCGGTCCAGGTCGCCGCGCTGGCGCAGGTAGCGCACCCGGTCGATGAGCAGCTGGCGGACCGCCTCCTCCCCGGAGAACATCGCGTCGGACGGGCGCAGGTGATTCCAGATCAGTCGCCACTGGGGCCAGGACCTGGGGTCATCGACCTCCCCGGTCGGGCGGACGCCGACGAGCACGCGGTGCACGTCGCGCTTGGCTGCGGCCAGCTCCTCCTCGGACCTCGCCAGCATCCGGTCCCTGATCACGGCCTGCATCAGGCGGTGGATCTGGATCTGGTGCGCCTTGGTATCCAGCTTGATCAGCGCAAGCTTGTTGATCTGCTCGACCACGCGGCCGATGACGATCGGCTCGGCCAACTGCGGGTCCAGCCGCTTCAGCACGTCGGCCATGGCCCGGCTGAACAGGAGGTCCAGGCTGATGTCCGGTGCCATGACCGAGCAGAGTTCCATGAGCCGGGCCGCGGCCGAGTCGCTTTCCTGCAGCCGGTCCAGGGAAAGGCCCCAGACCTTGGCCACCGATTCCGGGTACTCGGGGAGTAGCTCGAGCGCGAGCGTACTGATCGGCTGGCGCTCCATCGCCGCCAGGTAGTCAGACACGGTGACGCCGGTATTGGCCAGCAGGGCACCGGCCGCCGCGACCGCCGCGGGCAAGTCGCCGAGTGCCTCGGCCAGCCTTTCGGCGTTCGGCCGGGTGATGTCCGGCGCCCGCCGCAGCAAGTGACTGATGCTCTCCTGGCGGTCGAACACATCGACCTGGAGCGGCCGGGCATTGGCGCTCCAGTTCCCGTTCCGCGAGGTGATCAGCACGTGACCGCCGCGCGCGGGCAGCAGCGGCTGCACCTCGCCGATGTCCTCGGCGTTGTCGTAGACGAGCAGCCAGCGCCGCACCGGGCTGTTCTGGCTCAGCACGTGCAGCACCTCACGGGCGACCTCCCGCACCGTGCCGCTGTCGGGAATGCCCACGTGGAAGATCGCCCGCAGCTGCGCCCCCAGGTCGGCCAGGGATGCGTCGATGTACTGCGGCTGGCCGGCCGTCATCCACCACACGATGTCGTAGTCGGCGCGGAAACGGTGCACGTACTCCATGGCGAGCTGGGTCTTGCCGACGCCGCCCAGGCCATGCAGGGCCACCGGCAGCAGGACGGCCATGCCGCTGGACCGCAGTTGCTCGCGGAGCTGCCTGATGTCGTCCTCCCGCCCGGTGAACAAGGCGTTCCGGTCGGGCATCTTGGAGATTCTGGGACCGCCCGCCGGATAGCGAACGCTCGGCGCCCGTCCCAGCGGTGACGGCCGTCCGCCGGCCAGGCGGATCAGCCGCTCCCTGGCCTCGAGTTCGGGCATCCCGGTCAGGAACAGCGGGGCCGCCTCGGCCAGCTGGGCCAGCGGGTCCATGTCATCGACGTAGACGGCGAGGTCAGGTGGGTCTCCGCGCGGCACGACCCGGATCTGGCTGGCGTAGGCATGCGTGACCACGGCGAGAACCCGCGTCGGCCCCTCGCCGTCCACGGCCGATGTCGCCTGGCCCGCCTGCAGGTCGCCGACCGCGATCCCGGCGCCGGTAAGAACGCCGGTAATCCACTCGGCCCACAGCTGATCCCACGGCAGGTAGTCGAGCACGACCTTGGCCGCGTGCGGGGGTGGCTTGCGGGTGAACATGGCCCGGGTCCGCAGGCGCACCGGCTCGTCCATGGGCGGCAGCGCGCTGACCGTCCCCCGGGTGATCTGGCTCGTGATCCGCTCGAAGGCGGACCGCAGCGATCCCGGGGCACCCGGGCTGTCCCCGAAGACCGCCAGCGTCTCCTCGTAGGCGTAGAAGGGCTGGTAAGGCACCTCCACCGCGCGCCAGTACTCATAGCGGGCCGCCTCGGGCAGCCCGGCGGGCAGGCCGTCGAGCAGGCGCATGGCCAGCGCCAGGCCCGCGTCGACCTTCTCCTTCTCGGCCTGGTCGATGCGCATCGGCACCGGCAGGATCCTGATGTCGCGCTTGGTATTGGGCCCCGCGACGATCCTGGCGATCTCGGCGGCACCCTCGATGCCCTGCGTGCTGAGGGTGAAACAGTCCACCAGCACATCGGGCAGGTCAACCGTGCAGATATTGGCCACGTCGCTCAGCCCGGTCCGGCTGTCGATCAGGACGTAGTCGTAATGGCGCTTCATGTCCGCGCGCAGAGCCCCGAAGAATTGCGCGCCACGCAACCGCTCGTAGAAAGTGTCCCAGGCCAGGGCGCTGAGCGTGGTGATGTAATCGCTGTTCTGCTGGCCGGCGGACAAGTAGGCGAGGCTCCCGCCGTTACCGAACTCCCAGTCCAGGGAGAACGCGTAGGGCTGCACCCGGGCCCGCTCCTCGGCCAGCTTGCTCAGCCTGCGCTGCACGGAATCCTTGAGCCGCTCGTCGTCGTCCCCGGCGTTCTCGAGCACCGAGGCAAGCTGCACGGCGTCCCATTCGTAGGTCCGGATGAGGTCGATAATGCCTTCCTCGTTGCTGATCCCGCCGCCCAGGAACGGCTGGAAGAAGCGGTACAAGCCGGGTGACTCCAGGTCCCAGTCGGCCACGAGCACCCGGTTGCCGTTGGCGGCGAGGATCCAGGCCACATTGGCCAGCGCCATCGTCCGGCCGGTACCGCCCTTGAACGAGTAGAAGGTAACGATCAGGCCATTACGGGACGGAACGCTCTCGCGTGCATCAGCCATCCCCCGCCTCCCCAGGCGCTCGCGCCGGCCGTGCGGCTGGATCCGGTGAGAATGGACCCGGCGGGCCCGGCGGCACGGTAGCGCCGGGACCGTGGCGAAGATACTGCCGTTCGGCCTCGGCTACGAGCACCGGCATGGCCGAAACGAAGCCTTGCAGGGAGCTGACGGCGCCCGGGACCCGCTGACTCTCGGCCGGCCGGGTGGAATCGGCCCCCTGCAGGATGCTTTCGACCCGTTCGCATAGCTCAGACAGGCGCAGGTCGTCGGGCAAGCTTGGGACGAGCAGTGGCAGCACCCAGGGCGGGAGGTCGCTCAGGGCGGACGTCAGGATCTGGAGTCCCGCCGGGTCGGAGTACAGCCACGGGTCGATGAGGATGACCCCTGGCCAGGTCGTGAACCGCTCGCCCTTCTTCACGATCTCGGTGATCATGACGGCGAAATCCAGCCGCTCGGCCACCGCCTTGGCGTACTCGGCCAGCGGGAGCCGCTGGTGCTGCGGGAACGGCCGCCAGTCGGTGATCTTCTCTCCGTAGTAGCCCGGGTCGCTGCCGGCCGGGACGTTGCGCACCGTCGGCGCGGCGACCGCGACCATGAACCGCTTGGCCGCGGCCTCAGGAGCGAACGGGCTCCGCTCCTCGTCGATGTTCGTGATGTCGGAGACGGGAAGCGGCGACTCCTGGGCCACGGCCACGATCCGCCGGGCCAGGTGCTCCACCACCCCCGCGTAGGCATCGTGATACGGCTGGAGTCTGAGCAGGGCCCGCAGCCCGTTCTCGGCGTATTCGGGAATCGACGCGCAGTCCGCCAGTGCCTCGCTGAGGCCCGGCGCGTCCTGCTGGCCCGACAGCGGCACCCACAGCACGGGCACGAAGCGCCGTAATGGCTCGGCCACGCCCGCCCGGGTCACGCGCCGGTGGAAGCAGGCCCACTCCCGGCCGGGCCAGGACCTGGCGAAGTACCCAGGGGAATACAGAGGGACGAAGACCTCGGCCGTGCCCAGGGCCCGGTTCAGTGACGCCTTCCCGAGCGGGATCGCCTGGTCGAAGAACCCGGCGCCGAGGCCGGACCCGGGCGCGGCATGACGCTTGACCTCCGCGCTGAGATCGCGGAAAAACCGGCCAACCCATCGGTCCTGATCCTCCTGCTGGTACACCTCGAGCGGTGGCGAGTGCGCATAGCTGAGAAAGAAATAATGGCTACCTCGCGCCCGCTCAGATGCCGCCTCGCTCATGCTAGTCACTGCCCTCTAGAAAAATGTTACGCAGTTGGTCGAGCTCGAACTCGCAATGTTCCACCGCATGGTCGTAATAGATTGCCGCAATTTTCCGCGCCAGCCGCCAGACGACCTCCTGATAGCTATCGTTCCACTGCATCCACAGCAAGCCGAAGACCCCCTCGCGCCGGTAATTGAGGGCGACGTCTGAATTCGGCTTGCCCTCCGGGGAGAACAGCTGGACGTCGCGGATCACTTTGGGCAGCGTCTCGACGGGAACAGGCACCCATATCACCGGGATAATGCAGGCCTGGGTGACCGGGTCGCCGCCCTCGGGCTTCTCCACCCGGCGCTGCGAGAAGGCTTGCCATTCCATGCCGCACCATGCGCTCCTGGGGTAGGAGGGCGAGAGCAGGGCGACGAAGACCTGACAGGTGCCGACCGCGCGCAGTAATTCCGCGGTCCAGCGCTCGCCGCCGCCCATCGAGCGGTCCATGAACCCGGGCGCCGCGCCGACCTCCAGCGGTATTAGCTGGGCCACGGTCTCGGTGAGGTCGGCGAAAAACTGGTGCACCAGCTTGTTCGGCTCGTGGGCCGGTCCCGAAGGATGCAGGGCATCCGCCGCGTGGGCATAGCTGAGGAAGAAAGGAACGCCCCGGTCGGCATCGCTGGGCGTCATGCATACCCCCTCCCGCCCAACAGGTGCTGACGTCATAGTAACGAGTAGTTAGCGAGCGTCGATAGTATTCATGCTGATTCAACGCGGGTTCGCCCGCTTGTGCTGGGCCCGAGCCCGGCCCAGAGAAGCCGGCGACGGCGCGTTCCGGCATTCTGCCAGGTAAATAGGCCGCGCTCGCCGCAAAGACCGGCTTTGGACGGTAATCGCCCCACTCGCGGAACGGCCCGCCGGGCGGCTCACCCGGCATGACCCCAGGCCTCCACCGTGGCGCGCATGCCGTCGACAAAGCGGTGGCCGTCCCTCGTCAGCGCTCCGCTGCCATACAGGGTGCCGATTGCCTCGGCCACCCAGGACCGGTAGCGGCGGAAATGGCCGCGCGCCCTTTCGTCTGCTGCCTCCTGCGCTGCCCTCGACCGCCACAGCGCGGCCAGGCCCAGGTGCGCATAGACGCCCTGCAGCACCCCCTCGACCGGGCGCAGGTCATCACGCCACGGCACCCGCAGCAACTGGCCGTCATCCGGGACGGACAGGACGAACATGTTCAGCAACGCCGCCAGCTTCACGTGCTGAAACTCGTGGACGAGCAGAGCGCTCAGCGCGCCGCTGTCGGGCGGGAGCGCCAGCGCCACGGCACCGAAGGCCTGCCGGGCGGTGCCGCTGCGCTGCAGGCCGGCCGGGTCGGCGCGCAGGGGCACGACGGTCCGCAGGCCCGTGAAGAGCGGATGGGCATACTCGGGGAGTTCCCGCGCCAGGTGCTGAGCGGCGGTGGTGAGGGCCAGGCGCCAGGCCCGCCAGGCCCGGGGCGACAGCGCCGGCGGCGGGCCAGGCCTGGCAGTCGCGGAACGGGTCCATGTCATCGACGGCCACGGACAGCCCTCCCCCGCTAGCCCGCCGGACGGTCCGCCACGCGCAGCCGGCGCCGCTGGCGGCGATGCCATCGCGCGAGAGCCTGACCCGGCACGCGCCTCTGGCCTGGGCGGTCACGCTGAGGGCGCCCAGCGTCGGCAGGTACACCGAGCCATCCCGGACCGGGAGCAGCAGCTCGGCCGTCCGGCCGGCCCGCAGCGCGGCCGCCGCCGCCAGCGCGGCCAGATGAGCCTGGTCCAGTTCCGGGTCGGCGTCGGCCGGCGGGCGGAGGCAGCGCGCCGCCCAGGCCCGGGTGTACGGGTGCGTGAGGATCTCGCGCACGGCCTCGGGCCGCTCGGCGTCCAGCTCGGACAGCAGGTCCCAGCCTGCGGCGGCAATGCGGCCCAGGTCGCCTCGGCCGGAGCGCGCCCGGGCGGCCACCCTCCCCACCAGGACCCGGGTCATCGAGAGCTGCGCCTCGGCCAGCGACGCGATCACGGTGCTGTCGCCCGGACCCGCCGCGAGCGAGTCGAACGCGCCGGACGGCAGGTCATGTGGCCTGGCCGCCGCCCGGCTCGGCGGCGCCACGCCCCGGCGGCGCGGGGGCGCGGTGACCTGTTTCACCAGCGCCTTGAGATCGTCACAGTAGACCGACGGGTTATCGAAACCGTTGGCTGACGAGTAGCGGTGCGCGTACATGCCGCCGCCGCAGGCCCGGACGGCCGGGCAGGCCCGGCAGGTCGGGCACAGCGCGTCGATGCCGTCACGCCGGGCGCTGATGCCGGGGTGCGTGGCCGCCTCATCGACGGAGTGGGAGAACACGCTCATGCCGGTCGCGGCGGCGCCGTGGTAGGCCGTCTTCAGCGAGTCGGCCAGTTCCCAGGCGCCGTTGGTCTCGATGACCAGGAGGTCCACCGGGTCAAGGCCGACCGCCTCGGTCCCGCTGCGCCCGCCCCAGGCCGCGGCCATCAGCGAGTCGAACAGCCGGATCGGCATGGGCCGCCCGTCGGCGTCCCAGCGCGCGAAGATCCGCCCGAGCCAGGCCGCGTACGGCGCCGGGACCCCGGGGGGGCGGTCCGGGGGCCGGTCCCACGTGGCGTGCGGCAGCAGCAGGTCGCAGCGCGGGGGGGCCTCGGCCAGCAGCGCCTCATAGACCTCGACGGGATCGTTGCGCAGGTCGACCGTGCACAGGATGCCCGCGTAGAGATGCCGGTACGGGGGCTGTCTCAGCAGCGCCAGGGCGCGGCGGGCGTAAACGTGGCTGCCCCGGCCGTCGGCGAACCGGCGATGACGGTCATGCGCGACGCGGTCACCGTCCAGCGACACGCCGATCTTGACCTCGTGTTCGGCGAACAGCGCGCAGAGTTGCTCGTCAAGCCGGACCCCGTTGGTGTGCAGCCGCAGGTCGAGCCGGGTCACCGGGCCGATCAGCGAGCGCAGCCCGGCGAGCACGCCGGCGAGCCGGTCATGACCCAGCAGCAGCGGCTCGCCCCCGTGCAGGACCACGTGCACCGCGTCGAGCCGGTGCCGGGCAGCGTGCTCGGCGATCCGGACGGCCGCCTTAAATATCGTCTCGTCGCCTGGCGCCCGCGGCTTGTCCCGCCAGGTCTGATCAGCATGTTCGTAAACGTAGCAGTGATCGCATGACAGGTCGCACAGACTGTGCACCTTTAGCACATAGTGTGTTACGGGCCGCGCCACGTCATCGGCTCAGATGGCGGAATTGAACGTCATCGCCTGCACGTGCGAAGGACTATCCATAGCCTCGAGGAAGTCGAGGGCCAGGGCGGTAGCCGTGCCGTCAGCATCTGCCGCAAGCTCCCGCAGTGGGACATCGCGCACATCGGGGATCCAGGCCGCCCGGGGCCAGTCGTCCAGGACAGGCCCAGTGTCATAATCCACGGCGGATTCCTTCCCCGATGAGAACGCTATCATTTGGGTCCCTGCCGTTAGGCTAGGTGATGGCTGGGTGGTTTGTCACCATGCTGTTAGGCAATTGCCGAGGCCGTCCGCCCGGGTCGACTCCCGCCAATTGCCGTGGCCAGGCAGGCCAAAGAGGCAATTCGTTGCGCCACCTTATTGCCGGTGCTTTTGGTATGAGAGTTGCGAAAGGGACGCGAGACGGGACCCGTGGCGCGCCGGCCACGCCGGCCTACACGGCCAGCAGAAAGCCGACCCGGTCCCGGACGGTGGCCATGGTCGGCCCGGCCACCTCGCGGGCCCGGGCCGCGCCCCGGGCGAGCAGGCGGTCAAGCTGGACGGTGTCCGCGAGCATCTTCTCGGTCCGCTCCCTGATCGGGGCGAACGCGCCCACCACCACCTCGGCCAGGTCCTTCTTGAGTGCCCCGTAGCCCGCGCCCGCGTAGCGCTGCTCCAGGGCCGGGACCGTCTCGCCGGTCAGCGCGGAGTAGATCCGCAGCAGGTTGGTGATGCCCGGCTTGGCTTCCTCATCGGCCCGGATCTCGCTGCCGGAATCGGTCACGGCCCGGCTGATCTTCCGGCGGATGGAGGCGGGGTCCTCCAGCACGTCGATGATGCCCTGCGGCGAGGACGTGGACTTGCCCATCTTCGCGGTTGGATTGTCCAGATCCGTGATCTTCGCCACGTCGGCCAGGATGTACGGACGCGGGACCGCGAACGTCGGCCCGAACCGGTGATTGAAGCGGTTCGCCAGGTCCCTGGTCAGCTCGAGGTGCTGGCGCTGGTCCTCGCCGACCGGTACCTCGTCGGTCTGGTACAGCAGGATGTCGGCGGCCTGCAGGATCGGGTAGGTGAACAGGCCCACGCTGGCCGACTCCGCTCCGGCCCGGGCCGACTTGTCCTTGAACTGGACCATCCGGCTGGCCTCGCCGAACCCGGTCTGGCAGCCGAGAATCCAGGCCAGTTCGGCGTGCTCGGGCACGTGGCTCTGCACGAACACCGTGCAGCGGTCCGGGTCCAGCCCGGCGCCGAACAACTGCGCGGCGGCGACCCTGGTCCGGCGGCGGAGCGCGGCCGGGTCGGTCGGCACCGTGATCGCGTGCAGGTCGACCACGCAGTAGAAGGCATCGTGGCTGTCCTGCAGCGCCAGCCACTGGCGCAATGCGCCCAGGTAATTGCCGAGATGAAAGGAGTCGGCGGTGGGCTGGATGCCGGACAGCACTCGGGGTCGGGACATGCCGGAAGTCTAGTTCTGTGTTACCCCCGCGGGGACGACCCCCAGGACCCTCACCGCGTGCCCCCGCCGCCTCCCGCCCGCCTGCGCTGGCCGGCAGGCCGGCCGTCGCAGGCCGACACGGCTCAGACGCCGACCACGCCGTTGCTGACCACCGGCACGATGTCCGGGGCGCCCAGCCTGATCGCGTCCGCGTCCTGGTCGGTCGTGGCGTCCTGCGAGGCGCGCTCGGCCGTGACCCGCGCCTGGTAGTTCTCGACCTCGCGGGCCACCTGCCGGGACCGCCACCGCATCGGGCCGGCCATGAGGCCGGCGGCCTCCGCGGCCACCGACAGCCCGCGGTCCCAGGTCTCGATCGAGACGTGGGTCCGGCGGGCCAGCACGTCATCCAGGTGCCTGGCCCCCTCGTGGGACGCGGCGTAGACAACCTCGGCGCGCAGGTAGTCGTCCGCACCGGACAGCGGCTTGCCCAGGCCGGGCTCGGCCGCGATCAGGTCGAGCACCTCCCCGGTGAGCGCCCCGTACCGGTGCAGCAGGTGCTCGATCCGCGCCACGTGCAGGCCGGACGAGCGGGCCAGCGAGTACCTCGCGTTCCACAGCGCCACGTATCCGTCGGCGCCGGCCAGCGGCACCTCGTCGGTGCAGGACGGCGCCACGCGCCCGTCCAGGCCGTACGCCACCGCGTCGACCGCGTCCCGCGCCATCAGCCGGTAGGTCGTGTACTTGCCGCCCGCGATCATCACCAGGCCCGGCACCGGATGGGCCACGGTGTGCTCGCGGGAGAGCTTGGATGACGACTCGGACTCGCCGGCCAGCAGCGGGCGCAGCCCGGCATAGACGCCTTCGACATCGTCCCTGGTCAGCGGAACCGCGAGGATCCGGTTGACCTGGCCGAGCACGTAGTCGATGTCGGTCCGGCTCGCGGCGGGGTGCGCCTTGTCCAGGGACCAGTCGGTATCGGTGGTGCCGATGATCCAGTGCCGGCCCCAGGGAATGACGAACAGCACGCTGAGTGGAGTCCGCAGGATGATGCCGCTGCTCGACTGGATCCGGTCCCTGGGCACCACCAGGTGCACGCCCTTGGACGCGCGGACGTTGATGATGCCGCGGCCGCCCACCAGGGCCTGGGTCTCGTCGGTCCACACGCCGGTCGCGTTGACCACCTGCTGGGCCCGGATGTCCAGCTCGGACCCGGACTCGAGGTCAACGGCGCGCACGCCGGTCACCCGCTCGCCCTCCCGCAGGAAGCCGGTCACCTGGGTGCGCGACGCGGCGTGGGCGCCGTACCCGGCGGCGGTCCTGACCAGCGTGGTCACGTAGCGGGCGTCGTCCACCTGCGCGTCCCAGTAGACCAGGGCGCCGGTGAGGGCCGACCGCTTCAGCGCCGGGGCCACCCGCAGCGCTCCGCGCCTGGTCAGCTGGCGGTGCCCGGGCAGGCCCCGGGTGTGCCCGAGCGACAACCCGAGCATGTCGTAGATGGTGACCCCGGTCCCGATGTAGGCCCGCTCCCAGGCGTGGTGGGTGAACGGGAACAGGAACGAGACCGGGTGCACCAGGTGCGGCGCGATCCGCTGCAGCAGCAGCGACCGCTCGCCGAGCGCCTCCCGGACCAGGCCGATGTTGAACTGCTCGAGGTACCGGAGACCACCGTGGATCAGCTTGCTCGACCGTGAGGACGTCCCGGAGCCGAAGTCGCGCGCCTCCACCAGCCCGACCGACAGCCCGCGGGTCGCCGCGTCCAGGGCGACGCCGGCGCCCACCACCCCGCCCCCGATGACCAGGACCTGGTGCTCGGTTCCGGCGAGCGCGGCCAGCGCGGCCGCCCGCTCGGCAGGCCCCAGCCTCGCCGTAACCCCCGCCCCAGACATCACGTTCTGAACGCTACCGGGCGCGGGCGGAGGTCATGCCATCCGGCACGCCCGGCGCCGCCACGGCCGCGCGGCCCGCCCGGCATCATCAGGGCTCATCCGGTGCGCCCGGCCGGCCCGGGCGGCGCGGCTCGCTGGACGTCACCACGACCTCGACCCGCTGGAACTCCTTCAGGTCCGAGTAACCGGACGTCGCCATCGTCTTGCGCAGCGCCCCCATCAGGTTCATGGAGCCGTCGGGGGTGCTCGAGGGGCCGTGCAGGATCTGCTCCAGCGTGCCGATCGTGCCGACGTTCACCCGCGCGCCGCGCGGCAGGTCGGGATGGTGCGCCTCGCTGCCCCAGTGATACCCGCGGCCGGGCGCCTGAGCGGCGCGGGCGAACGGCGAGCCGACCATCACCGCGTCCGCGCCCAGCGCCAGCGCCTTGGCGATGTCGCCGCTGCGCGTCATCCCGCCGTCCGCGATCACGTGCACGTAGCGGCCGCCGGACTCGTCGAGGTAATCGCGGCGGGCCGCGGCCACGTCGGCGATCACCGTGGCGGTCGGCACCGCGACGCCGAGCACGGCCGCCGTGGTGTGGCCGGACCCGCCGCCGAAACCAGCCAGCACCCCGGCCGCCCCGGTACGCATCAGGTGCAGGGCGGCGGTGTAGGTGGCGCAGCCGCCCACGATGACCGGGATGTCAAGCTCGTAGATGAACTGCTTGAGGTTGAGCGGCTCGGCCTGCCCCGACACGTGCTCGGCGGAGACCGTGGTGCCGCGGATCACGAAGATGTCGGCGCCCGCGTCGAGGACGGCCTTGTGGTAGCGGACCGTCCGCTGCGGCGACAGCCGCGCGGCGGTCGTCACCCCGGCCGCCCTGATCTCCTCGATCCGGCGCCCGATCAGGTCCTCCCTGATGGGCTCGGCGTAGATCTCCTGCAGCCGCCGGGTGGCCGCGTTCTCGTCGAGCCCGGCGACCTCGGCCAGCAGCGGCTCGGGGTCGTCGAACCTCGTCCACAGCCCTTCGAGGTCCAGCGCGGCCAGGCCGCCGAGACGGCCTATCTCCACCGCGGTCGCGGGCGAGACCACGCTGTCCATCGGCGCGACCACGAGCGGCAGCTCGAACCGGTAGGCGTCGATCTGCCAGGCGATCGACACCTCCTCCGGGTGCCTGGTCCGGCGCGACGGCACGATGCCGATCTCGTCGAGCGCGTAGGCGCGGCGGCCGCTCTTGCCCCGCCCGATCTCCACCGCGGTCACGCTCGCCGCCCGCCGTAGTTCGGCGCCTCGGCCACCATCTGGATGTCGTGGGGGTGGCTCTCGGCCAGCCCGGCGCCGGTGATCTGCGTGAACCGTGCTTCCTGCAACTCGGCGATGGTGCGCGCGCCGACGAACCCCATGGCCGCGCGCAGCCCGCCGACCAGCTGGTTCGCCACCGCCCCCAGCGGGCCGCGGTACGGTACCCGGCCCTCTACGCCCTGCGGTACCAGCTTGTCCTCGCGCAGCACGTCATCCTGGAAGTACCGGTCCTTCGAGTAGGACGCGCCGCGCTCGGCGTTCCGCATCGCCCCGAGCGAGCCCATCCCCCGGTACAACTTGAACTGCTCGCCCTGGATGATCACCATCTCGCCGGGACCCTCCTCGCACCCGGCGAGCAGGCCGCCCAGCATCACCGTGTCGGCTCCGGCCGCGATGGCCTTGGCGATGTCACCGGAGTACTGCAGGCCGCCGTCCCCGACGACCGGCACACCCGCCGGGCGGGCCGCCTTGGCCGCCTCGTAGATCGCGGTCACCTGCGGCACGCCCACCCCGGCCACCACGCGGGTGGTGCAGATCGACCCCGGGCCGACGCCCACCTTGACCGCGTCGGCTCCGGCATCGATGAGCGCCTGGGCGCCGGCCCGCGTGGCCACGTTGCCCCCGATGACGTCGACCTGCACATTGGCCTTGACCTGCGTGATCATGTCGATGACCGCCTGGGCGTGGCCGTGCGCGGTGTCCACCACCAGGAAGTCGGCGCCGACCTCGGTGAGAGCCTGGGCCCGCCGCTTGGCGTCCTCGCCGACCCCCACGGCCGCGCCGACCACCAGCCGGCCGCCGGCGTCCTTCGTGGCCTGCGGGAACCTTTCGCTCTTGGTGAAATCCTTGACGGTGATCAGGCCGCGCAGCCGGCCGGCCGCGTCGACCAGCGGCAGCTTCTCCACCTTGTGCCGGGCCAGCAGCCGCAGCGCGTCATCGGCCGGCACGCCGACTGGCGCGGTGACCAGCGGCATCGGCGTCATCACGTCCGCGACGCGGCGCCGGTGGTCGGTCTCGAAACGGATGTCACGATTGGTCACGATGCCGAGCAGAACCCCGTCGGCCCCGGTCACCGGCACGCCGGAGATCCGGTAACGGGCGCATAGCTGCTCGACCTGGGACACGGTGGCGTCGGGACCACAGGTCACCGGGTTGGTGATCATGCCCGCCTCGGACCGCTTGACCATGTCGACCTGCTGGGCCTGGTCCTCTACCGACAGGTTACGGTGCAGCACCCCCACGCCGCCCTGGCGGGCCATGGCCACCGCCATCCGCGCCTCGGTGACGGTATCCATGGCGGCGGAAACCAGCGGTACTCGCAGCGTGATGCGGCGGGTCAGCGAGGCCGTGGTATCCGCTTCGCTCGGCATGATGGCCGAGTGAGCGGGCAGCAGCAGCACGTCGTCGAAGGTCAGGGCCGGCGGTTCGAACTTGGCGACATCGGTCATGTCGTTTTCCGGCTGCTCGGTTCTGGCCATGTCTCATCCTAGTGACTCCGGCGGGGGCTAGGCGCGCCGCCAGGCCGCGAAGCTCGCCGCCGGCACGGACCCGGCGCGCCGCCATACCGCGAAGCCTGTCCCCGGCACGGGCCCGGCGCGCCGCCAGGCCGCCAAGCCTGTCCCCGGCACGGCCGCCTGCCCGCCCGGCTGCCCCGGCCGCCCGGCCGCGCCGGGATCCATGCCACGGGGGGAGCATGGATCCCGGCGGGCCTCATCGGGCGGGATCCGCACGACGGGGGAGCGCGGATCCCGCGGGGGGCCGGGGGTGTGGGCCCAGGAAAGTCTCCGGGAGCGGCTGGCTCAGGCGATCCACTCCTCACGGGCGATCGCGCGGAGGCGGGCGAGGGCGCGGTGCTGGGCGACGCGCACCGCCCCCGGCGACATGCCGAGCGCGTGACCGGTCTCCTCGGCCGACATACCGGTCAGCACCCGGAGCACCAGGAGCTCGCGCTGATGCACGGGCAGCCGGGCGAGCAGGGCCCGGGCCCGCTCCGCCTCGATGTACGCGACGACGGTCTCCTCCGGTCCCGGCCGTATGTCAGGCCCGTCGGGCAGGTCCTCGGTGGGGATGGCGAGCCTTGCCGCATTTCTCATGGCGTCCGCTACTTTGTGCGAGGCTATCCCGAACACAAATGACGCGAACGGCCTGCCCATGTCCCGGTAGCGCGGAAGCGCGGAAAGGACGGCGATGCACACCTCCTGCGCCACGTCGTCGGCAATATGGTAATGGCCGCTTATCTGACCGAGGCGGGCCCGGCAGTACCGGACGACCATGGGCCGGATCTGTTCGAGCAGCGCCTCGATCGCGGCCGGCTGGCCGCTCGCCGCCCGCGCCGTCAGGTCACGCAGGACAGTCGGCTCGTCCGCGCCTCTGACCCGCCCTACCTGGGGCTCTGCCTGTCGTGCCACGGCCAGCGGCCGGACGGAGCATCCCTTGGTCACGAAATAATCATGCCCAAGTAACCGCCAGTAACCATCATGGAAAAGGCAACGGAAAGGTTACATTGATGTGTCGTCATGATATGCAGGAGTCAGCCCAGTAACGGTAAGTAATCGCTATATTACTCAGCGTATTTGCTGGTCATTTACTAATGGCATTGGGACCGTTTTGGCCGAGGCAATCTCAGCAACACGTGCCGCACCAGGAGAAATCGCTTGATTGCCGGAATCAACGCATGCCACATCGTTGGCACGAGAGCGTCCCGGCCTGGGCCGCCGGCCAGCGGCGGGTCAGCCGGACTGCGCCGCCGCCAGGCGGTCGAGACGGGACCGGACCTGGCCGACCTCGGGATGGCGCAGCTCCTCGAGGATGACCAGCGCCTCCTGCCAGGCATCGCCGGCCACCAAGGGCCTGCCGCTCGCGCGGTGGGTGTCGCCCAGGTACACCAGGGTCTGCGACTGGCTGTAGCGGTCGCCGAGCTGCCGGTACAGGGCCAGCGCGCGCTCGTAACAGGCCAGCGCCTCCCGGTGCTGGCCCAGGTGATGGCTGGCATAGCCCAGCGAGTCCCAGGCCGCCGCCTCGCCACTGCGGTGCCCCTTCTCCAGGAACACCGCCAGGGCCCGGCGCGAGCAGGCCAGGGCCTGCTGATGGTGGCCGAGCTGGGTCTGACACCAGCCGACGGTGTTGAGCGCGATGGCCGCCCCCAGGCGGTCGCCCGCCGCCCGGAACCCCTCGAGCGCCTGGCGGGAATGCTCCAGCGCCTCTTTGTATCGGCCCTGCCGCTCGGCCGCCCACGCGATCTCAAAGTGAGACCGGGCCTGCCCGTAGCGGTGCCCGAGCCGCCGGTACAGGTCAACGGCGGCCTGCAGGTGGGCGCGGGCGTCGTCGTAGCGGCCGAGCCGCAGGCAGGCACGGCCCAGGTTGCGGTGCGCATGAGCCTGCCCGGGCCGATCGGCCTGCCGCCTCGCGGCGGCCAGCGCGCAGCGCTGCGTCTCGGCCAGCTCGGGCCAGTACCCCCGCCGGTCCAGGTAGTTCCGCATGGCCCACGGGATCTGCCAGGCGTGGACATCGAATCCGGCCTCGCCCGCCTGCGCGATGGCCGCCAGCAGCACCTGGTGCTCGGCCTCGAACCAGGCCTGCGCCTGCGCGGACGTGGTGAGCGGCTCCGGGAGCGTGCCGGGCGGCGGCGGCGACAGCAGGATCTGCTCGCGGTGCGGGTACAGCAGCAGCGCCGCCGCATGGGCGGTGTGCAGGTAGTGGTCCAGCACCCGGCGGACGGCCGCGGCCCGCTCGGCGTCACCGTCGCGCGCCCGGGCCTGCTCGGCGGCGTAGGAGCGCAGCACGTCATGAAACGCGAACCGGCCCGGGGCGTGCTCGGTGAGCAGGTGCGCGCGGGCCACCTCGGCCAGCGCCTGGCGGGCCAGCCGCGGCGAGGCGCCGGCCAGGCTGGCCGCCGCCGGGACCGAGATGTCGGGGCCCCGGTGCACGCCCAGCAGCCGGAACATCCGCGAGGCTGGGCCGCTGAGCTGCCGGTACGACCAGGAGAACACCTCCCGCACGCTGCTCGCCGCGTCGCCGGTCTCCAGCGCGTCCAGCAGGCCCCTGGCCCCGCGTAGCTCGCCGGCCAGTGCCGCGAGCGAGAGCCCGGGACGGACGTCGGCGCGGGCGGCGGCGATCGCGAGGGCCAGCGGCAGCCCCGCGCACAGCCGGGCCAGTTCCGTGGCGGCCTCGGGCTCGGCCATCACCCGCTGCGCCCCGAGCCGGCGGACCAGCAGCTCACAGGATTCGGCTTCGGAAAGCACGTCCAGGCTGAGCGGGTGCGCCCCCTCGGCGGCGACCAGGCCGGTCAGCTGGATACGGCTGGTGATCAGCACCGGGCATCCGGTGTGCCCGGGCAGCAGCGGCCGGACCTGGCAGGCGTCCCGCGCGTTGTCCAGCAGGATGAGCATCCGCTTGCCCGCGAGCGCGCTCCGGTATAGGGCCGCCTGCGCGTCCAGCGTGTCGGGAATCTGCCCCGACGGGACCTGCAGCGCGCCGAGCAGGCCGCGCAGCGCGTCCTCCGGCGTGACCGGGTGGCCGGACGGGCCGAAACCGCCCAGGTTGACGTACAGCTGCCCGTCGGGGAAGCGGTCGGCGACCTGGTGGGCCCCGTACACGGCCAGCACGGTCTTGCCGACCCCGGCCGTGCCGTCGATCACCCAGATCAGCCCCTGGCTGCCGCTGCCCGCGGACTGCCCGGCCAGTTCGGTCAGCGCCTTCAGCTCCCAGGCCCGCCCGGCGAAGTGCGCGGGCGCCGCCGGCAGTTGCCGCGGCACCGGCAGGCCGGCCGGGCCGGGCCGGGCGCCGTCGGCCGGGGCGGTAAACCTGAGCGTCGCTGCGCTCGCGACCGGGAGACGGGCCCCACGCGCGGGACCGGGGCCTGCCGCATGACCCGCGCCGGGCTCGCCCGCCAGCGCGCCGCCGGCCGGCAATGTTCCGCCCGCCAGCGCGCCGCCGGCCAATGTTCCGCCCGCCAGCGCGCCGCCGGCCAGCGTGCCCGCCGTCTCCGGCTGGCGCACCGCCGCGGCCAGGCCGGCGTCACCGGCCAGGATGCACCGGTGCACCTCCTGCAGCTCCGGGCCGGGCTCGACGCCCAGTTCGCCCGCCAGCCGGGCGCGGATGTCCCGGAACACCCGCAGCGCGCCGGCCCGCTGCCCGCGCCGGTACAGCGCCACCATGAACATCCCGGCCAGCCGTTCCGCCAGCGGGTGCCTGGCCAGCACGCTGGGTAGCTCGGCCGCGGCCTCCTGCTCCATCCCGCAGGCCAGCAGCCCGCCGATGCGATCCTGGACCGCCGCCAGGTGCTCGGCGGCCAGCATCGACCGGATCGCCTCGACCGCGGCGGTCCCGGGGACGTCGGCCAGCGCCGGGCCGCGCCACAGCGCCAGGGCCCGGTCGAACGTGTCGATGGCCGCCCGCCCGTCCGCGCAGTCCCGGCCCGCCCGGGCCAGCGACCGGAACTCGTGCACGTCCACCCGCTCGGCCTCGATCAGCAATCGGTAGCCGTCCCCGCGCCGCTCCAGCCGGCTGCCGGGAACCCGGGCCAGCATCTGCCGCAACCGTGTGATCAGCGCCTGCAGGCTCGCCCGGGCCGAGCGCGGAGGGTCGTCCTCCCACACCGCGTCGATGAGCTCGGCGACCGGCACGACGTGCCCGGCCCGCAACGCCAGCAGCGCCATCACCAGCCGTTGCTGCGGCTTCTCCGGCGCCGACCAGGCACCGGAGACCAGCACCTCGACCGGTCCGAGAACCCTCAGCGCAACGGCGTTCATCACCTCGCCTCCTCAGCCGGAACTGCGGCTAATCCACGGGCCGTGTTTCGATCGTAACGCCCGCTATTCGGGCATTCGTTATATATCGCCTAGGCCAGTTAAGCATCGTGACGCACTCGTCATCGTCCCGTTGCCGCAGCCGGGGCAAGGCGGCGGGATGGCGGCCCGGCGGTGCCGCCATCGCCGGTTCGGGGCGCTTTCAGCGACCGCCCGGTCCGCGCCAAGCCGCCGCCAAGCGGACGCCAAGCGCGACGACGCAGGCTGGCTGGCTGAGGGAAAACTGACGTGAGGACGATCGTGATGACACCTGCACCAGACGCGAGACAACCGGCGGCCGGCGGCCGCGGTAGACGAGGCAGACGCTGGGGACTGCGGCGCAAGACGCTGGCCGTCGCCGCGGGCGTGGCCGCGGCGGCGCTGGCCGCCGCGGGCTGCGCGAGCACCAGCAGCGCGCCAGCGGCCGGCGGCACGCCGGTATCGGGCGGGACGGCCGTGTTCGCCGAGCAGCCGTCCGACACGCCGAACTACATCTTCCCGTTCACCAGCAGCTCGTTCATCAGCATCTCCAACCTGAACGACTTCTCGTACCTGCTGTACCGCCCGCTGTACTGGTTCGCCAACGGCACTCAGCCGACGTTCAACCCGTCGCTGAGCCTGGCCAGTGCGCCCACGTTCAGCGGCCGGACGGTGACCATCAACCTGAAGCACTACATGTGGTCCGACGGCACCCAGGTGACCGCGTCCAACGTCATGTTCTGGATCAACATGATGCTGGCCGTGCCGCAGGACTGGGGCGCGGACGTGCCGGGCGGGTTCCCCACCAACGTGTCCAACATCAAGGTGGTCAGCCCCACCGAGCTGCAGATGACCATGGACAAGGCGTACAACCCGACCTGGTTCCTGTACAACGAGCTGAGCCAGATCACCCCGATGCCGACCGCGTGGGACCGCACCGCGTCCGGGACGAGCAGTTGCTCGACCACCGTGAAGGACTGCGCGGCGGTTTACAGCTACCTCGACGCCCAGTCCAAGGACCTGTCCACGTACGTGGGCTCGCCGCTGTGGAGCATCGTGGACGGGCCGTGGAAGCTGAGCGCGTTCAACGCCGACGGGCACGTCACGTTCGTGCCGAACAAGTCCTACTCCGGGCCCGTCAAGCCGCGGCTGGCGGCGTTCGAGGAGGTCCCGTTCACCACCGACGCGGCCGAGTACGACGTGATGCAGTCGCCCAACGGCGGCACCAAGATCAACGTTGGCTACATACCCACGAACGACGCCCCGGCCAAGCCGGCCAACGCGACGGTGGGGACCAACCCGCTGTCGGCCCGCGGGTACACGCTGGACCCCTGGTACACCTGGGGGATCAGCTACTACCCGCTCAACCTGCAGTCGAGCAACGGCGACCACGCGGCGATCTTCAAGCAGCTGTACTTCCGCGAGGCGATGGCCTACATGATGAACCAGGCCGCCGTGATCGCCGGGCCGCTGCGCGGCTACGGGCAGCTCACGGTCGGGCCGGTCGGCACTTACCCGGCGACTCAGTACCTGTCGGCTCAGGGCAAGGCGGGTGACCCGTTCGCGTACAACCCGGGCAAGGCCAAGAGCCTGCTGGCCAGCAACGGCTGGAAGGTCAACCCCGGCGGGGTGTCAACCTGCGTCAAGCCGGGCCCGGCGGCCGGGGACTGCGGCGCGGGGATCACCGCGGGCAGCAGCCTGAACTTCACCATGGTCTACGCGACCGGGCTCTCCTGGGTCGCGTCGGAGATGACGCAGCTGCAGTCCAACGTGTCCACGATCGGGATCAAGCTGGGCCTGTCGCCCAAGCCGTTCAACCAGGTGGTCGCGCTGGGCGCGGGCAACTGCGTGGCGGCCAAGATCCCGTGCAACTGGGACATGGCCGACTGGGGCCTCGGCTGGTCGTTCGCGCCGGACTACTACCCGAGCGGCGAGACGCTGTTCACCACCGGCTCGCTGGCCAACGCCAGCGGGTACAGCGACCCCGCGAACGATGCGATGATCAACCAGACGCTGACCAGCAGCAACCTGCAGTACATGTACACCTGGCAGGACTACCTGGCCAAGCAGCTGCCGCTGCAATGGCAGCCGAACGGCCCCTTCCAGATCACCGAGGTCTCCAACAACCTGAGGGGCGTCCTCCCGCAGAACCCGACGCTCGTCATCAACCCGGAGAACTGGTACTTCGTCAAGTAACAAGCCCGACGGGAGGCCCGCAAAAAGTCCCGCGGCCGCGCTCACCCGAGCGCGGCCGCGGGACTTACTGGTTGAGCGGTCAGTGCCCGTGACCGTGACCGTGGCCGTTGGACGCGGCGGCCTCCGGCTCGGGCTTCTCCGAGACCAGGACCTCCGTGGTCAGCAGCATGCCGGCGATCGACGCCGCGTTCTGGACCGCGGACCGGGTCACCTTGACCGGGTCGATGACGCCCTGCGCCATCAGGTCGCCGTACTCGCCGGTCGCGGCGTTGTAGCCGTGACCGGCGGGAAGGCCGGCCACCGCGGCGACGACCACGCCGCCCTCGGCGCCCGCGTTCTGCGCGATCCACCGGCACGGCGCCTCGAGCGCCTTGCGCACGACCCGGACCCCGGCCGCCTCGTCACCGGTCCTGCCGAGGTCGCCGAGGCCGACCGCGATCTGCACCAGCGCGCTGCCGCCGCCGGCGATGATGCCCTCCTCGATGGCGGCCCGGGTCGCCGAGATCGCGTCCTCCAGGCGGTGCTTCTTCTCCTTGAGCTCGACCTCGGTGGCCGCGCCCGCCCGGAGCACGCACACGCCGCCGGACAGCTTGGCCACGCGCTCCTGCAGCTTCTCGCGGTCCCAGTCGGAGTCGGAGTTCTCGATCTCGGCCCGGAGCTGGCGGATGCGGTCGTCGATCGCCGTCTGGTCCCCGTCCCCGTCCACGATCGTGGTGGTGTCCTTGGTCACCACGACCCGGCGGGCGTGCCCGAGCGAGTTCAGGCCGACATTCTCCAGCTTGAGGCCGACCTCCTCGCTGACCACCTCGCCGCCGGTCAGCACGGCCATGTCCTCGAGCATCGCCTTGCGCCGGTCGCCGAAGCCGGGCGCCTTCACCGCGACCACGTTCAGCAGACCGCGGATCTTGTTGACGACCAGCGTGGACAGGGCCTCGCCGTCCACGTCCTCGGCGATCACCAGCAGCGGCCGCTTGCCCTGCGCGATCTGCTCGAGCAGCGGCAGGAAGTCGGCCATCGACGAGATCTTGCCGGCGTGCAGCAGGATGTGCACGTCGTCGAGGACGGCCTCCATCCGCTCCTGGTCGGTGATGAAGTACGCCGAGATGTAGCCCTTGTCGAACTGCATGCCCTCGGTGAACTCGATCTCCAGGCCCATGGTCGGCGACTCCTCGACGGTGATCACGCCGTCCTTGCCGACCTTGTCGAAGGCCTCGGCGATGATCTCGCCGATCTTGCTGTCCTGCGCCGAGACCGTGGCGACGTTGGCGATCTCGCTCCGCTCCTCCACCTCACGGGCGGACTTGAGCAGGATCTCGGCCACCTCGGCGGCCGCGGCGTCGACGCCGCGCTTGAGCGCCATCGGGTTGGCCCCGGCGCTGACCGAGCGCAGGCCCTCGTGCACCATCGCCTGGGCCAGCACGGTCGCCGTGGTGGTGCCGTCCCCGGCGACGTCGTTGGTCTTGGTGGCGACCTCCTTGGCGAGCTGAGCGCCCAGGTTCTCCTGCGGGTCCTCCAGCTCCACCTCACGGGCGACGGTCACGCCGTCGTTGGTGATGGTGGGTGCGCCCCACTTCTTGTCGATGACGACGTTGCGGCCCTTGGGGCCCAGCGTCACCTTGACGGCGTCGGCGAGGCGGTTCACGCCGCGCTCCAGGGCCCGCCGCGCCTCCTCGTCGAACTCCAAGCTCTTGGCCATTTATTTACCTCATGCTTGCGTGTGCAGTGATCTCTTACTGGTGCTTCATGCCGCCGCCCCGGGCAGGCCTGCCGGCCGGCCCGGGGCGGTTCTGGCTGATTCGCTTGCTACTTCTCGATGACGGCGAGCACGTCGCGGGCCGAGAGAACCAGGTACTCCTCGCCGGAGTACTTGACCTCGGTACCGCCGTACTTGCTGTACAGCACGATGTCGCCGACCTTGACATCCATCGGGACACGCTTGGCGCCGGCGTCGTCGAACCGGCCCGGGCCTACCGCGAGCACCTCGCCCTCCTGGGGCTTCTCCTTGGCGGTGTCCGGGATGACCAGACCCGACGCGGTGGTCTGCTCGGCTTCGAGCGGGCGCACCACGATCCGGTCCTCGAGCGGCTTGAGAACAACCTTGGTGGCGGTCGTCACGATCTGACCTCCCCCTCCGGAAAGGGCTAGCTAGAAATGATTACCAGAGGGCGACCATGGCGGCCTGTCGTCGCGGGTGCCAGACCAGCCTCGTCGCATTAGCACTCTACTATCGTGAGTGCTAGTTCGGAACATTATCCGTACCGGCCTGGCTCGTCAACCTGAGCGGCAACGACGCTGGTCACGGGCATGGAGGAGTCGGCCGGGAAGTCGAGCGGCGAGGGCGGCACTCCCGCGGCCAGGAGCTCGGCGCCCAGCGCGGCCACCATCGCCCCGTTGTCGGTGCACAGCGCGGGCCGGGGCACGCGCAGCCGGATGCCCGCCGCCTCGCAGCGCTCGGCCGCGAGCGCCCGTAGCCGTGAGTTGGCCGCCACCCCGCCGCCGATCACCAGCTGGTCGACCCCGCTGGCCCGGCAGGCGTCCACAGCCTTGCGGGTGAGCACGTCGGCGACCGCCTCCTGGAATGAGGCAGCCACGTCGGCCACCGGTACCGCGAGCCCGGCCCCCTCCCGCGCCTCCACCCAGCGCGCCACGGCGGTCTTCAGCCCGGAGAACGAGAAGTCGAAGGTCTGGTCCCGGTACTTGCCCCGGGGGAACGCGACGGCCGCCGGGTCGCCGGCCGCGGCCGCCTTGTCGATCGGCGGCCCGCCGGGAAACGGCAGCCCGAGCAGCCTGGCCACCTTGTCGTAGGCCTCCCCGGCCGCGTCGTCGATCGTGGCCCCCAGCGGTGTGAGCCCCCCGGCCAGGTCGTTCACCAGGAGCAGCGACGAATGCCCGCCGGACACCAGCAGGGCGACCGCGGGCAGCTGCAGCGGGCCGTGCTCGAGCTGGTCCACGGCGATGTGCGCGGCGAGGTGATTGATGCCGTAGACCGGCTTGCCGAGCGCGAGCGAGTAGGCCTTGGCCGCGCACACCCCGACCAGCAGCGCGCCGGCCAGGCCCGGGCCGGCCGTGACCGCGATCGCGTCCACGTCGGCCAGCCGGGCCCCAGCCGTGGCCAGGGCCCGGTCCACGGCGGGAACCATGGCCTCCAGGTGCGCCCGGCTGGCCACCTCGGGGACGACGCCGCCGAACCTGGCGTGCTCGTCGACGCTGGACGCGACCGCGTCGGCGAGCAGTTCACGCCCGCGGACCAGGCCGGCCCCGGTCTCGTCGCACGAGGTCTCGATGCCGAGCACCAGCGGCGCGGTCACCTCCGGCCGCCGCGGTCGCGCCGCATCACCAGGGCATCGGTGCCGGACGGCTGGTAGTAGCCCTTCCTGATCCCGACCTGGCTGAACCCGTACCGGCGGTACAGGCGCTGCGCCCGGTCGTTGTCCGTGCGCACCTCCAGGAACACCTCGGTGCAGCCCCGCCGCTCGGCCTCCGTGAGCAGCGCCTCCAGCAGCGCGGACCCGGTGCCCTGACCCCACCGGTCGGCCGCGACCGCCAGGGTGAGCACGTCGGCCTGCGCCGACGCCACCAGCAGCCCGGCGTAGCCGGCGATCGCCCCGTCATCGTCGGCCACCAGGTAGTAGCGGCTGTGCGGCTGCTCGGCCAGCTCGGCCTCCAGCATCGGCCGGGACCACGCCTCCACTCCGAACAGCGCCCGCTCCAGGGTCAGCACACCCTCGAGGTCGGACGATGCCATCACGCGCAGCAGGCGGGTCATGCCGGCGTCACCCGCTTAGGCTGGCCCGGCACCCGGGCATCGGGCTTGCGCAGGTAGAGCGGCTCGGCCGGGCCCGGGGCCAGGCCCAGCGCCAGCCGCTGCGCGGCGATCTCGGCCAGCCGGGCCGCGTCGGGGTACCGCGGCGGGATCGGGTCGGCGGCCAGCTCCGGGTAGAGCACCGGGCCCTCGCCAGCCACCGGGCAGGACGGCCCGATCTGGCCGGCGACCGCAGCGGGCGGCCCGACGTCCGGCCCGGCAACGCGCTCACCCGCCGGGGCGTAGCGGGCCCAGTAGACCTCCTTGCGCCGCGCGTCGGCAGCGACGACGAACGCGCGGCCGGCCGCGGCCGGTACCGCCGCCCGGGCGATCACGTCGAGGGTGCACACGCCCACGACCGGCACGCCCAGCGCGCTGGCCAGGACCCGGCCGGTGACCAGGCCGGCCCGCAGGCCGGTGTACGGGCCGGGGCCGGTCCCGACGGCGATCGCCTCCAGGTCGCCGCGGGTGGCACCGCCGTCCGCGAGCACCTGCTCGATCATGGCCGCCAGCAGCTCGCCGTGCTTGCGGGAGCTCACCGTGGTCTGCGCGGCCAGCGCGCGGCACCCGTCATGCAGGGCGACGGTCACCGCCGGGGTCGCGGTGTCCAGGGCGAGCAGCAGCACGGTTGACCAGAGTAGGTCACGCGCGCCGGTGGCCGCGCCGCGCGCCCGGCCAGTCCGGTCAGCGAATCCCGGTCAGCACCTCATGCGCCGCCGCCAGGGCCGCGGCGCGCAGCGTGGCGACCGGCACCGGCCCGAAACCGCCGCCATGCTCCTGGCCCTGCATGGTGACGTCGATCAGCACGTTCCGGTCCCTGGCCACCACGGTGACCTCGTCGGTGATGTCGCCGCCGCCGTGGAAGACCTGCAGCGCGGTGAACGCGTAGCGGCCGAGGCCGACGGCCCCGCCGATCTGGGCCTTCGGCTCCCGGCTCGCCTTGGGCGGGTTCTGCAGCGCGGTCAGCAGCTGGCCGTAGGCGTCGATCGCGCTGAACGTGGCGCTGCCGTCCCCGGTGGCCAGCAGGCTCGGCGCGTAGGCCTGGCTGCTGACGGTGAGCACCCGGAAGTCGGGCCGGGTGTCCAGGGTCCAGGTGCACTCGCTCTGGGTGGCGCTGCCGAGCGACTGGGACACCCTGGCCACCCGCCCCGGCAGGTACTGGCCGAGCAAGGCCGGGCTGATCGCGTCGCAGGCATTGGGGACCGCGCGGAACTCTCCCCGCTGGTAGGTGGTGACCAGCCCGCTGTCGGCCGAGGGCGCCGCCGCGGGCTGGAACGGCCAGGTCTTGGTCACCCACAGCGCGGCCACCGCGACCACCACCACGGCCAGCCCGCCGGCGGCCAGCAGCCTGCGCCGGGACCGGCGGGCCTGGGCGGCCGCCCGGCGGCGGCCCGGCCGCGCGCCGCCCCGCTCCTCCGGCCGTCGGTCGGCGGTGTCGTCCTGGGGCCAGTCCTGGTCCGGTGACCGGGGCCCGCCGCGCGGCGGGCGGCGCGGCTGGCCGCCCGGGCCGGTCGGATAGATCCCGGGTCCGGCCCATGGCGGGAGGTCGTCGCCCGTGTCATCGAAGGCGCCGGGCCGCGGCCGGCTGGCCGGATCACCGCGGCCGCGTCCTGGCTCGTCGGTATGGCCGCGGCGGCCGCTGGCGGGCGGCCGCGCGGGGCGGCGGGGCGGGTACCCCTGGGCCACGGCGCGCCTCCGGGGGAAGGTGATCGGCGTCCAGGTACGACGGCAGGCTAGCGCTATCACCGCGATCCAGTGGTACAAAACGGTGCAGCGAGCCGAACGGAACTATAGAGGCTCGGGCCCGCCGAGCAGGGCCAGACGGGCCGATTCGGCCGCGGCCTCCCACCGCGGCCCGCGGCCGGTCAGCCGGACCGCGCGGACAGTGTTGTCCTCCGCGCCCCCGCCCCCGCCCTCCTCCGCGCCCCCGCCCCCGCCCCCCTCCGCGCCCCCGCCCGCGCCCGGCGCCCCGCCTTCGCCCCCCTCCGCGGCCGCGCCCGCGCCCGGCGCCCCGCCTTCGCCCCCCTCCGCGGCCGCGCCCCCGGTCGCGGGCGGCAGCGTGATCCGGATCTCCAGGTGGCTGTCGGCCAGGTCTTCCACCAGCCCCTCGCCCCACTCCACCACCGTCACCGAGCGGTCCAGGTCGGCGTCGAGGTCGAGGTCGTCGACCTCGGCCCGGCTGCCGAGTCGGTAAGCGTCCGCGTGCACCAGGGCGGGCCCGCCGCCGGCGCCCGGGTGCACCCGGGCGATGACGAACGTGGGCGAGGTCACCGGCCCGCGCACGCCGAGCCCCTGGCCGATCCCCTGCGCGAGCGTGGTCTTCCCGGCCCCGAGCGGCCCGGTCAGCACCACCAGGTCCCCGGGCCGCAGCAGGGGCGCCAGCCGCCGCCCGAGCGCGCGCATCTGCTCCGCGCTGCGGACGGGCAGCTCGGCCAGCACCGCGGGCACGGCTACGCCGAGCTCGCCCGGGCCGCGGGGTCCGCCACGGCGCGGGCGATCAGCCGGCTGATCGCGCGGTTGACCAGGTCCGGCCGCTCCAGGATGACGGCGTGGCCCGCGCCCGGTACCCGCACCAGCTCGGCGCCGGGAATCTCGGCTACCAGCTCCTCGCTCTGCTCGAGCGGCACCATCCGGTCCCGGTCGCCGGCGACCACGGTGACCGGCACATGGCCCAGGACGGGCAGGGCCGCCCGCTCATCGTGGCTGAGCAACGCGAGATAGAACTCGGCCACGACCGCGACCGGGGTGGCCCGGATGATGCGCTCCAGGAAGTCCACGACGGTCGGGCTGACCGCGGGATCACCGAACGCGATGAACCGGGTGCCGAGGAAGGCCAGGTCGCCGCCAGCGTGACGGACCCGCTCGACCAGCGCCGCCCGCCTGCCGCGGCTGACCCCGCGCAGCACCGGCGACGCGGCGTGCCGGGCGATCGGCCGCAGCGCCACCGGGATCGAGATGGTCGGGTCGATGCCGCCCGCGGCGGTCGAGATGAGAACCGCGCCAATGATCTTGGTGCCGAACAACTCGGGGTGCAGCCGGGCCAGCGCCATGATCGTCATTCCGCCCATCGAGTGCCCGACCAGCACCACCGGGGCCCGCCCGGGGGCCACGGCCGCCAGCACCTGGTACAGGTCCGCGCCGAGCTGGCCGATGCTGACCCGCTCCTCGCCGGGCAGGCCGGACTTGCCGTGACCGCGCTGATCCCAGAAGACGAGCGGCCCGCGCCGGCCAGGGCGGCCCGCTGGTAGTGCCAGACGTCCTGGCTCAGCGCGTAGCCGTGGCAGAAGATGATCGTGAGCGGGGCGTCGTCCCGGCCGCTGATCTCGGCGTACAGCGGGACGCCGTCGTCGGCGAGCACGGTCAGCCCGCGCCCGCGCAGCCGGCCGAACGGCTCGTCCGCGTCGGGGTCGGGCCGCAGCCGGATCCGGCCGACGGCCACCTTCTCGGCGGCCAGGACCACCCCGGCCCCGGCCGCCACCGCGGCGCCGGCGGCCAGCCCGGCCACGCCGGTGATCCGCCGCCAGTTGGCCATCAGCTCTCCCGCACGTTGCCCGCGGCCAGGACGACGGCGTCCGAGGCCTGTGTTACTCCAGAGTAGTTTTTGGGCAGGCGGCCGGCGAACCTGGTCACGATGTCATAGGACAGCGTGCCGAGCGCGTCCGCCCACTCCTGCGCGGTCGGCTCGCCCGCGTCGCCGGGCCCGAACAACACGACCTCGTCGCCGGGCGCCACGGGCGCATCACCGAAGTCGACCACCACCTGGTTCATGCAGACCGTACCGGAGATCGTCCACCGCCGCCCGCGCACCAGCACCTGCGCGGTGTTGGTGGCGTTCCGGGGGATGCCCTCGGCGTACCCGAGCGGCACCAGGCCCAGGGTGGCCTCGCCGCTGGTCACGTAGCGGTGCCCGTAAGACACCCCGGTGCCGGCCGGGACCCGCTTGACCTGGACCAGCGTGGCCCGCACGGTCATCGCGGGGCGCAGCCAGCCCGGCGCGCCGCCGGGGAGCGTGCACAGCCCGAACACCCCGCCGCCCGGCCGGACCAGGTCGTACCTGGCATCCGGGAGGGTGAGCGTGGCCGGGGTGTTGGCCAGGTGGCGGACCTCGGGCCGGGCCCCGGCCCGCTCGGCGAGCGACAGCGCGTCGCGGAATGCCTCCAGCTGGGCCGCGATCGACGGATGGCCCGGCATGTCGGCGCAGGCGAAGTGCGAGAAGATCCCGACGATGCGGACCTGCCCGGCCGCCTCGGCCTTCCTCGCCACCGCCACCAGCTGCGGCCAGTCGGCCGCGGTGGCGCCGCCCCGCGCCATGCCGGTGTCCGCCTTCAGGTGCAGCCGGGCCGGGCGTCCGGCCCGCTCCGCCGCCGCCGCGATCTGGCCGACCAGCGCGGCCGATCCGGCGGACAGGTCGATGTCGTGGCGGATGGCGTCCTCGTGCGGGGCGTCCGGCGCGCCGAGCAGGCACAGGACCGCCGCGGTCACCCCGGCCCGGCGCAGCGCCAGCGCGTCGGCCACGTGCACGACGCCGAGCCAGGTCGCGCCGCCGTCCAGCGCCGCGGTCGCGGCCGGGAGCAGGCCGTGGCCGTAGGCGTCGGACTTGACCACCGCCATCACCTGCGCGCCGCCGACGTGCCGCGCCAGCGCACCGACATTGTCCTTGATCGCGCCCAGGTCGATGAGCGCCTCCGGCTGACCGTCCATGACGCCCAGTGTGCCAGCCGAGAGGCCCGGCCGAGTCCGACCGTGCCATGGCACGGGGCGGCGGTTAAGCGTCCGCAGGGCGGGTCCTGGGTGGGGCGGCCGTCAGGCCGGGCCGCCCGCGACGGCCGGCCGTGGGCGGCACGGGGCGGCGGTTAGGCGTCCGCAGGGCGGGTCCTGGGTGGGGCGGCCGTCAGGCCGGGCCGCCGGCGACGGCCGGCCGTGGGCGGCACGGGGCGGCGGTTAGGCGTCCGCAGGGCGGGTCCTGGGTGGGGCGGCCGTCAGGCCGGGCCGCCGGCGACGGCCGGCCGGAGGCTGGCCCGAGCCGGTGGCACGCGGGGGGGTCTGGGGGGGTCGTCCCCCCGAGGCAATACTGTGACGGCATGGTCGAGCTCATTCCGCGGCAGATCCTGTTCGGCAATCCGGAACGGGTCAGCCCGCACATCGCCCCCGACGGCACCCGGCTGGCGTGGATCGCCCCGCACGAGGGAGTCCTCAACGTCTGGGTCGCGCCGGCCAGCGCCGAGGCCGGGGTCGACTGGGCCGCGGCGCGGGTGGTCACCGACGACACCGACCGGGGCATCCGGATGTTCGCCTGGGCGCACGACGGCCGGCACCTGCTGTACCTGCAGGACATCGGCGGCGACGAGAACTGGCGCCTGCACGACGTCGACACCGCGACCATGCAGCGGCGCGACCTCACGCCCTTCGACGGCGTGCAGGCCCGGCTCATCGCGATGGAGCGGAAGTTCCCGACCGAGGTGCTGATCGGGCTGAACCGCGACAATGCGGAGCTGCACGACGTCTACCGGCTCGACCTGGTTACCGGCGAGCTGGCCAAGGAGGTGGAGAACCCCGGCTTCATCGGCTGGGTCGCCGACGCGCAGCTCGTGGTCAGGGCCACGGTCGCGCCGCGGCCCGACGGGAGCGTCGTGCTGATGGTGCGCGACACGGCGCAGGACGACTGGCGGCCGCTGCTGACCGTTCCCGCCGAGGACGCGCTGACCAGTGACGCGATCGCGTTCAGCGAGGACGGTGGCTCGATGCTGGCGGTCAGCTCGGTCGGCGCCAACACCGGCCGGCTGGTCCGGATCGACCTGGTGACCGGCGCCGAGCAGGTGCTGGCGTCCGACCCGGAGGCCGACGTGAGCGACGTCCGGATCCACCCGGACACGCGGGAGCCGCAGATCGTGACGCTGCTCAAGGACCGGTCGGAGTACCTCATCCTGGATCCGTCGGTCGCGGATGACCTGGCCGCGATCCGCGCGCTGCACCCGGGAGACCCGACGCTCGTCGGCGCCGACGACGCGGACGGGACCTGGCTGATCGGGTTCACCAACGACTCCGGCGCGGTGCCGTTCTTCGCCTACGACCGGGCGACCCGCACCGGCCGGTTGCTGTTTGAGCACCAGCCGGCGCTGTCGCGCTACGAGCTCGCCCCGATGGAGCCGTTCTCGTTCACCGCCCGCGACGGCCTCACCGTGCACGGCTACGCCACGTTCCCGCCCGGCGCCGACCGCTCCGGCCTGCCGACCGTGCTCAACGTGCACGGCGGCCCGTGGGCCAGGGACAGCTGGGGCTACGATCCTGAGGCGCAGTGGCTGGCCAACCGCGGTTACCTGTGCGTGCAGGTCAACTACCGCGGCTCGACCGGCTACGGCAAGGCCTTCGTCAACGCGGGCGACCGCGAGTGGGGCGGCCGGATGCAGGACGACCTGACCGACGCCGTCGCGTTCGTCACCGGGCAGGGCTGGGCCGACCCGGCCCGCGTGGCCATCTACGGCGGCTCCTACGGCGGCTACGCGGCGCTGGCCGGCGCGACGTTCACCCCGGACCTGTACCGCTGCGCGGTCGACATCGTCGGCCCGTCCAACCTGAAGACCCTGATCGAGACGATCCCGCCGTACTGGGCCCCGATGATCGCCCAGTTCCACCGGCGGGTCGGCGACCCGGCCACCGACGCCGACTTCCTCTGGTCCCGGTCCCCGCTGTCCCGGGTGAGCGACATCAGGATCCCGCTGCTGATCGCCCAGGGCGCGAACGACCCCCGGGTCAAGCAGGCCGAGTCGGAGCAGATCGTGGCCGCGCTGACCCAAGCCGGCATCGACCACGAGTACCTGCTGTTCCCGGACGAGGGGCACGGGTTCGCCAAGCCGGAGAACCGGCTGACGTTCTACGCCGCGGCCGAGCGCTTCCTGGCCCGTCACCTCGGCGGCCGGGCCGAGGACTAGCGTGGCAGTCTCGGCCCGGCCGCGACGGAGCGTGAAGGACGGCAGCCTTAGCGGGTTCAGGCCGCCATCGGATCGATGCCGGCGAGGTCGTCGCGGGTCACCCGCACCATGACGACCGCCACGATGAGGGCCAGCACCATGATCCCGGCCGACACGACGAAGCCGCGGGAGAACCCGGTGGCCAGCGCGTGGTCGTAGATCCCGGTCTGCGCCGCTTTGGCCTGCGCCGCGGTCAGGTGCAGCGGGTGACCCGCCCGGGCGGCGGCGAGGGCGGCGGCCTTGGCGGCGGCCGCCGCGTTACGGGCCGTGTCGGCGACCACGGTCCAGGCCACGGTGCCCAGGATCGCGAGCCCGATCGCGCCGCCGACCTGCTGGCCGACGTTGGGCAGGCTGGAGGCCAGCCCCGCGTCCTTGTCCTCCACCTTGGACAGGGCGACCAGGGTGGCCGGCATGAACAGCAGGCCGAAGCCGGCCCCGGCGACCAGCATGGGGCCGAGCAGCCCGCCGGCGTACGTGCTGTGCTCGGTGATCCGCGACAGCCAGAACACCCCGCCCACCGCGATCACCGACGCGACGATCAGCAGCGGCCGGGCCCCGATGCGCGGGACCAGCTGGGCGGACAGTCCCGCCATGGCCATGATGATCGCGACCATGGGCAGGTAGGCGACGCCGGTCTTCAGCGCGCTGTAGCCCCACACGTTCTGCACGAACAGGGTCAAGAAGAAGAACATGCCGAACATGGCCGTGCCGATGCACAGCATGATCAGGTTGGCGGCGGACCGGTCCCGGTTGCGGAAGATCCGCAGCGGCATCAGCGCGTACCGGCTGCGCGCCTCGATGATCACGAACGCGGCGAGCAGGACCACGGCCGCCGACAGCGAGGCCAGCACCTTGGGGTCGCCCCAGTGCGAGACGCCGTCGGGGGTGGTGGCCGCGCTGGACAGGCCGTAGACCAGCGCCACCAGGCCGAGCGTGCTGGTGATCGCGCCGGGCAGGTCGAACCGGCCCGGGCGGCGCGCCGACTCGGCGAGCGCCCGCGGGGCCAGCAGCGCGACCACGATCCCGATCGGGACGTTGACGAAAAACACCCAGCGCCAGGACACGAACGTGGTCAGCACGCCGCCGGCCAGCAGGCCGACCGCGGCCCCGCCGATGCTCATCGCCGCGTACACGCCCATGGCCCGGTTGCGCGGCGGGCCCTCGGGGAAGTTGGTGGTGACCAGCGACAGGGCGGTCGGCGCGACGATCGCGCCGCCGACGCCCTGCAACGCCCGGGCGGCCAGCAGCCAGGCCTGGGTGGTGGCGAACCCGCCGAGCAGCGAGGCCACCGAGAACAGGATGATCCCGGCGATGAACACCCGCCGCCGGCCCAGGATGTCGCCGGCCCGGCCGCCGAGCAGCAGCAGCCCGCCGAACGTCAGCGCGTAAGCGTTCACGACCCATTCCAGGCCGTTTCCGGTGAACCCGAGCGCGGTCTGGACGTGCGGCAGGGCGACGTTCACGATCGTCGCGTCGAGCACCACCATGAGCTGCGCGGTGGCGATGACCACGAGGGCCAGGCCGAGGCGGCGGCGCCCGTCCGGCTGTCCGGTGGCGCCATCGCGCACGCCGGCGGCTCGCAGGCGCCCGGCCTCGGGCTGTGCGGTGGACATGGCAGTCTCCTTGGTTGCTGAAGAGCGTGGAAGTCTGGCGTCACGGCGGCGTGGCCGGGACGTTCGGAGTTCTTTGGTGATGTGACGTGGCGGCAGCGGCAAGCTCATCGCTGCCCGGCTGACCGCCGTCCGCGGTGGCGGGGCGGCGGCCCGCCCGGGTCTGGTTCAGCGGGCGGGCTGCGTGGTGATCAGTGGCTCGCTCACCTCCCCCGCGCGCTGTCCCCCGGTTGTCCGCGGGGTGGTGCCGTCATCCGCGTCGCTCTCCGCGCGGATCATCTTGCGTACGAGGGCCAGCAGGCAGGCCCGCTCCTCGTCATCGAGGCAGCGCCAGGGCATGCGGGCCATGAACTCGTTCTGCACCTGCTCGCGCAGAAGCTGGCCCGCCGAGGTCAGCACCAGGTTCTTGATCCGGCGGTCGATCGTGCTGGCCTCCCGCCGGGCGAGACCGCGCTTTTCCAGCAGGTCGGCGATGGCGGTCACGAACGAGGGATCGCAGTGCATCAGCTTGCCGAGGTCCCGCATCGCCATCGGCGAGCCGAGCGCCTGGAGGGCCTTCACGCAGAAGCCCGGGACGCCGAACCGCTGCCCGAGCTGATCGACCTTCGCGATCACCTTCTCGACCAGCTCGCCCATGGCCTCGAAGATCTCCGAGTCGAGCTGATCCGTACCGGATGGCGTTCCCATGTCACCTCCTCCGCGCCGGCGGCAGGCGCCGGGCCGGGAGCCCGGGCCGGCGGCAGGCACCGGCCGAAGCCCGAACCCGCGGCAGGCACCGGGCCGAAGCCCGAGCCGCTCAGCAGCCACCGGGCCGAAGCCCCAGCTGCTCAATAGTTGAGTAGCTCAAACTTAGACCGGCTCGGCTGATTAAGTCAATCTTTTATCAACTCAAGGATTGTGGTGCTCGCCACACTGGCTGCCAGCCAGGTGACGGCACGGCCGGGGCCGGGGTGCGGCCGGCCGGGGCCGGGGTGCGGCCGGCCGGGGCCGGGGTGCGGCTGGGGTGCGGCGGGGTCAGGCGCGACCGCGCTCAGTCGCCGGCGAGTGCCCTGATCGCGGCGGGCAGGGCCGTGATGATGTCGGTGGAGCCGATCGGCGCCCCGTCGGCGGCCAGCCGGGCGGCCAGGCCGTGCAGGTACGCGGCCGCGGCGGCCGCGCGCAGCGGGTCGAGGCCCTGGGCGAGCAGCGAGCCGGCCAGGCCGGACAGCACGTCGCCCGAGCCCGCGGTGGCCAGCCAGCTGGTCCCGGTGGGATTAACCAGCACCACCTGGTCCGGGTCGGGCGGGGCGATCACCGTGGTCGAGCCCTTGAGCAGCACGGTGCAGCCCAGCTCGGCCGCGGCGCGGGTGGCGAACCGGAGGCGGTGAGCCTCCACGTCCGGCCGCTCGGCGCCCAGCAGCCGCGCTAGCTCGCCCGCGTGCGGGGTGAGCAGGGTGGGCGCGGATCGCTCCAGCAGCCCGCGGTGCGCGGCCAGCATCGTGATCCCGTCCGCGTCCACCAGCACCGGAAGATCGGTCGCGAGCACCGCCGCGAGCAGGCCGACGGCGTCGTCGTCGGTGCCCATGCCCGGCCCGGCCACCCAGGCCTGGACCTGCCCCGCGCCGGCGATGACCTCACCGCCCGGCCGGCCGTCGCCGGTGGCGGTGATCACCGCCTCGGGCCAGTACTGGCGGACCACGGCGACCGCGGCCGGGGCGGACACCAGCCGGACCATCCCCGCCCCGCCGCGGATCGCCCCGCCGACGGCCAGCGGCGCGGCTCCGGTGAACCGGTCGCTGCCGGCCACCACCCCGAGCACGCCGCGCCGGTACTTGTCCGATTCGGCGGACGGGCGCGGCAGCCAGGCCGCGATGTCGGCGGACTGGGGCGCCGCGACGTCGGGAACGCCCAGATAGGGGCCGAGGCCGATGTCGACACGCTCGACCACCCCGGCGCAGGAGGCTCCGGGATCGATCAGCAGCCCAGGCTTCAGTGTCCCGAGCGTGATGGTCACATCGGCCTGGACCGCGGCGCCGGCTACCTCGCCGGTGTCGGCCTCGATCCCGCTCGGCAGGTCCACGGCGACGACCAGCGCGCCGGAGCGCCCGGCCGCCGCGGCCAGCGAGGCGGCCGGCTCCCGCAGCCCGCCCCGGCCGCCGATGCCGAGCAGACCGTCGATGATCAGGTCGGCATCCGCGATCGCCTGGACCGCAGCCTGCCCGGCGTCCTGGTCGGGACCGTCCGCGCTCGCCTCGATCAGCCGGCCGCCGCTCTCGCGCAGCGCGGCCAGCCCGCCCTGGTGCGCGCGGGATGCGGCGGCGATGGCGGTGACGACGGCGCCGCGGGCGGCCAGCCGGGCCCCGGCGTACAGCGCGTCCCCGCCGTTGTCCCCGCTGCCGACCAGCACCACCACCCGGGCGCCGTAGACCCCGCCGGCCAGCCGGAGCAGCCGGGCGCAGGCCGAGGCCAGCCCGGCCGCGGCCCGCTGCATCAGCGCGCCGTCCGGCAGCAGCGCCATCAGCGCGCCCTCGGCGGCCCGGACCCCCGCTACCGCGTGCGCGTCCCTCATGCCGGTCCGCCCCGTTCGCCCAGAGCGAACGCGGACCGGGCATTCCTGGCCAGCCGCCGCGCTCCGGCGCGCCGGGTTCGCCGGGTGTGCTGCCTGCGCTGGATCATGACCCAAGCCTGCCACGCTCGCCCTGAACGGTCGCCGCCGCCCGCGTCCGGAAATGTGTCCGCAGATGGTCGTGATGGCAGCCACCTACGGACAACGTCCGGGTCAGTCCGGCCGAACCGGCCAGACCGGGCGGGGTCAGCCCGCGCTCGCGCCCTGGCCGGCCGCCACGGCCAGCGCCTGGTGCCCGGCCGCAGCGCCCAGGTCGGCGACCTGAAGGGGCCGGATGGGCCGTACCGTGCTGGTCACCGGCACCGGGGCCACGCGCGATACGGGACCACCCGCCGTCCGGGCCGCGGCCACGGCGGCCTGCGCGCTCTCCTCGCCGGACCACAGATCGGGCAGGCGGTGGCGCACGGCGAACGACGCGGCTTCCAGCCGCGAGTGCACGCCGAGCTTGGTGAGCACGGCCTGCAGGTGAGTGCGTACCGTGGTGCGCGAGACGCCGAGCCGGCCCACCATCGCGGCGGTGTCCAGCCCCTCCACCAGCATCAGCAGGCACTCGCGCTCACGGCTGGTCAGGTGGGCCGCGAGCCGGAGCGCCTGGTTCGGCTCGGCCGAGCGCCGCGCCGGCGGAGCCGTCTCGGGCACGTCGACGACGATCTCGCCGCGCAGCACGCGCTCGAGCGCGGCGACGAGCGCACCGATCCCGCGCGACTGGTGCAGGTAGCCGGATGCCCCCGCCTCCAGCGCCCGGCCGACCGCCTCGCTGCTCGGGTTGGCGCTGAGCACGACGACGCTGGTGCCCTCGCTGGCGGCGAGCACGCGGCCGATGGTCTGGCCGTCGTCGTCCAGCGCGGCGTTCCTGTCGATCAGGCACACGTCCGGCTGCTCGCGCCCCACCAGCGCGACCATCTCGGCCGGGCTGCGGGCGACCCCGCCGACCCCGTACCCGCTCTGGCCGAGCACGGTGGACAGCGCGTCGAGGAACACCACATGATCGTCGCCGAGCACTAGCCTCGCCACGCGTCACCCGCCCATCTCGGCGAGTGCCGGTACGGCCGCCATAGCGCCCGGGCGAGGCTGAGCCATTCCGCGCGCTGGATCGCGCGGAAGGCGTCCCGCCGCGGGCATGCTGCGGCCAGATTCATCCTGGCAACCGCACCACCGGTCGAACACGGCCCTCACTCTCACTTCCCCCCACCCCCGCTGGCCCGGGCCAACTCCCCTGCCGCGCCCGGATTCTCAGGTCGATTTCGTTCAGTACTCCGGCCGTCCCAGTCCCGAGCATCGACAGCAACCCGAAGGAATGTCTTCGATCTGCGGGCATCTGGATGAACCAGCCCATGTCGAGAAGACGCCTTCGAACCGGGCTACGTTTACAGGACGTCACGATATGAACAGAACGTGATCTATCAGTCACCTTGAGTGTTCGGCAGCCGGGTGCGGCGGGTACCTACGAGGGCGAGTAAGTGTCCGGCCGGCGGGCGCGGCGGCCCGGACGCGGGCGAGTAGGCGGCCGTGAGCGCCGCCCGCAGGCCGGCCTCGCCGTGCTGGTCGCCCAGGCGGGCCCGGGCCGTGGCGGCCAGGCGCAGGCCCGCCTCCGGCGAGTCGAGCAGGTACCGGATGGCGGCGGCCATCTGGCCGGGCTGACCCGGCGGGACCAGCATGCCGGTCTCGCCCGAGACCACGAGATCGGGTACGGCGTTGACGGCGGTCGCGACGACCGGGACACCGCAGATCATGGCCTCGACGATCACGGTGGGCAGTCCCTCGTAGCGGCTGGGCAGGGCGAACACGTCGAATGCGGGCAGCAGGTCCAGCACGTCCGTGCGCTCGCCGGCCAGGATGACGCGGGGGCCCGCCAGGGCCCGGGCCTGCCGGCCGATCCGCTCGGCCTCCTCGCCGCCGCCCACCCACACGCCGACTGCGTCCGGCAGGCCCAGGGCCTGCATCGCGGCGAGGAAGTCCTCGGGCGCCTTCTGGTAGGTCAGCCGGCCGACCACGCCGACCACGGGCGCGTCGGGCGGCAGCCCGAGCGCGAGGCGGGCCCGCTGGCGCGCCTCGGGGCGCCGGGCGCTCATGCTCGCCCGCACCCGGCCCGGCCCGTCGACCGCCACGCCGATAGTGCGGATCCGCTCCGGCGCGATCAGCCTCCTCCGGGCCGCCTCGGCGGCGACCGCGCCGCCCACGCACAGCGCCACGTCGGTGATCCGGCCCAGCCCGCGCTCGATCGACACATAGGCGCCACGCCGCGCCGGCGACTGGAACTGGTGGAACGGGAACCCGTGGAAGGTGTGCACGATCCTGGGCACCCCGGCGCGGCGCGCCGCCAGGCGGCCCACGGTCCCGGCCTTGGCGCAGTGGGTGTGCGCCACGTCAACGCGGCGCTGGCGGAGGATCGCCTCCAGGCGCCGCAGGGCCGCCAGGTCGCTGCGCGGCGCGATCACCTCGCGCAGCGAGGGCTCGACCAGGACCTCGATGCCGGAGGCCGCGGCCTCCTCGAGCAGCCGGCCGCCGCTGCCGGTCACGATCGTCGGCGTGACCAGGCCCGGGTCCAGGGCCTGGACCCCGCGCAGGGCGAGCACGCCCGCGCCCCCCTCGAGCCGGGTGATCACGGTGGCGACCCGCAGCGGCCGGGCCGCCCCGCCGTCGGCGAGGCTCCGCGGGCCGGGGCGGGTCCGGTACCCGATCATCGCCCGCCGGGGCCGGTCGGCCGGAACGGAACCGTCGTCGGCCGGCCGCCGGTGATCGGCGCGCGCTCGGGCGGCCGCAGCCCGGCGGCCCGCGCGACCCGCACGGCCTCTAGCCTGCTGTGCACGTCCAGCTTGCTGAAGATGCTGCGGGTATGGGTGCGGACCGTGTCGGTCGAGATCAGCAGTTCCTCGGCGATCTGCCGGCCGCGCTTGCCCTCGGCCATGCTGGCCAGGACATCCCGCTCGCGCGGGCTCAGCACGTCGAGCGGGTCGGTGTCCTCCCGGGCCCGGCGCACGTCGTCGCGCAGCTCGCGCAGGATCTCGCCGAGCATCTCCGGCGGGAACCAGGCGTGCCCCTGGCACACGCCGCGCAGCACGGTCTCCAGGTCGTCCGCTCCCTGCTCCTTGGACACCCAGGCCGCCGCCCCGGCGCGGGCGGCGTCCACCGCGTGCGCGAGGTCATGGTCCCCGCTGACCACGACCACGTGGGCGTCCGGCCAGGCCGCCTTCAGCCGGGACAGCACCTCGCCGATCGCGAAGCCGAGCGGCTCGACCTCGATCAGGATGACGTCGGGCCGCAGCCAGCGCACCACCTCGGGAAGCTGCGGGTCATCGGTGCTGCAGCACCCGGCCACCCAGAGGTCGGGCACGGCGGACAGCCGCGAGGCCAGCGCTTCGGTGACCATGCGGTAGTCATCCACGAGAAGCAGCCGCCGTACGTCCACCCGACCACTGTGCCGCTGCGGCGGGGCGTTGTCCTCATACAGATGAATGAG
Source organism: uncultured Actinomycetota bacterium (assembly GCA_963749145.1). GTDB lineage: Bacteria > Actinomycetota > Actinomycetes > Streptosporangiales > Streptosporangiaceae > JASHPR01. The sequence goes on from CAVVLN010000004.1 coordinate 1,186,935, forward strand.
GATTCCTCGCCCTGATAAGGGGGAACGATCAGGGCGCTCTGCCTCTGATTACCTGGCGTATCTAATGAGCTACCTGATGAACACCAGCGGCGACAGCGGAGGTCCGCTATCACCCGGCTCTATCTCACTGTCAGTGAGGATAACGTGTCCGTTAGTGATCGAATCCGCATTGCCCGCCGCTCGCCTGCCGGCCGGCCTGGCGGCAGGCTATGTGGGGCACCCCGACGTAATGGCGATCATCTCGCTGGGCCAGTAACTGGGGAGCCCGTCGTAGGGGTTTGATCCCGACAGATTCGTCACGTAGACATAACCGGCGTTCCGGCTCCTGGCCAGGCTGATCGCGCTGTTGGCCTGGGTGCTCGAGAACGCGGCGTAGACCGTATTCGCGAACCGGTCCGCCGAGAAACCACGAGCCCAGCCAGGCACCTGGACATTGCGGTACTGGGCGTACGTGCCCTCGAATACCATCACGACGTCGCCGACCGACATGTATTGCCGCTCCGGGTAGATTCCCGGGTTGATCCACACCGAGGATCCCGGGATGGTCCGGTGGATATAGCTGGCCAGTTGCTCGTAATAAGGGAGCTCGCCGCTGGTCCCGTTGACCGAGTCCAGGAAGATGCCCCTGACCCCGTACCAGGCCCGGTAGTTCCGGACGTCGGCCTCGATCTGCGCGACGGGGCGCAGCCCGTCGGCGGTCGATGAATACCCCAGGACCATGGTGCCCTTGGCCTGCATCTGCCTGACCACGGACTGGTAAGCCGGATTCGGCGCTGTGCCGGCCCCGATCCCGGTGGCCGGATTGAGGATCATGACGCTGGGCGCGTGCTTTCCTGAGGCGGCCTGCGGCCAGCCGCCCGCGTCGAAGTAGGCGGGCACGAACACCTTCTGGCAATAGCGGCCCGCAATGGTCTCCGACTTCAGCCCGAAGGTAATTCCGGCCGCGAGGCCGAGCACCAGGATCATGGCCACTCCGAGGATCGTGAGCGGCCTTCTGGCCAGGGCGCGCAGTTTCTCTCTCGAATCGCGCCTCTGCACGCGCTTACGCGCCTTCACCCAGCTATCCGGGGGATTTCCGGTCATCGGCATCTCGGTATCAGCCTCGGCCCGCCTTCGCTAAACGCAGCCATGCTGACTCCGGCTGGAGTCCCCCGGCTGACAGGCAATCATACGGATTGGCTCCGCCACGGTCGGTGATGTACACCGAGCCCGCGCGGCGCCGAATGGCGAGCAGGAACGCGTGGTCGAAATTATCTCGCGGTACCGAATATACGACGTGGTAGAACGTCTGCGCCGGGCGGGACCGGGTCCAGCGCGGCACGGCCAGCCGCAGGTAGGCCCGCCACGGGCCCTCGAAGGTGCCGAGCAGGTTGGCATGCTCGGCGTAGGCCTCGATCGGGTGCGCGCCGTGGTTGAACAGCACGACCCGGGCCCCCGCGTACCTGGCGTCGCGGGACAGCGCGGCGTAGTAGCCGAGGTGCTCGGCGCCGACCGAGACCCGGTCAAAGCACACGCCGGTCACGTCGTACCACTGCAGGAAGTAGTCGAGATCAGCCATGGCCTCACGGGCCGGGCGCCGTCCGTAGTTGGTGTCCACGTAGCCGGCCACCGGCACCCCGGCCTCGCGCAGCTGGCTGAGCGCGGGATAGTACGCCGGGTCGGGCCCGCTGCCCGGCCCGTTGGCCAGGTTGAGGATCACCAGCCGGACCTGCTGAGCGCGCCTGGCCAGCAGGTCCCAGTCATCGGGGCGGACGTCGGGGCGGAAGTAGGCGGGCACGACCAGCCGCGGCGCGGCCAGCGGCACGCGGTCAGACGCCAGCTTGATCACGGCTTGCCTCCCACAAGTCGGCCAGCGATGCCGCGAGATCATGGCGGGGGCGCCAGCCCAGGTCCTCGCCGGCCCGGGTGATGTCGGCCTGCTGCCAGTCCAGGTCACCCGAGCGCGCCGACCCGGACGAGTCCTCGTGCACCGGGCCGCCGTACCCGCTGACCGCGATCAGCTCCTTGACCAGGGACCGCACCGGGACCGCGGTGCCGCTGCCGACGTTGATCACCGCGTGCGGCAGCGCCGGGGCGGCCGCGGCGGCGAGCACGGCCGCGGCGACGTCGCGGGCGTCCACGAAGTCGCGGACCGCGTCCAGCGGGCCGAGGCGGACGTCGGCGCCGCGGTCGAGGGCCCGGCGCAACTGCGCGGCCACCCGGCCCGGCAGGCTGGTCTCGGGGGCCCCGGCGCCGACCGGGTTGAACACCCGCAGCACGACGGCATCGAGCCCGGCGGCCCGGCCGAGCTCGGCCAGCCGGGTGCCGCCCAGCTTGGTCACCCCGTACGGCGCGCCCGGCCGGGGCGGCGCGGACTCGCCGAGCGGGTCCGGGGCTCGGCGCCGCCGTATTCGGCCGCCGAGCCGAGGTGCACCAGCCGGGCCGGCGTCTCGGCCAGCAGCATCGCCCGGACCAGCGCGTACGCGCCGGTGATGTTGGCCGCCGCGAGCGCCTCCGGGCCGCCGGTCGTGGCCCCGGCGCAGTTGGCCACCGCGTCGGGCGCCACCGACGTGATGATCTCGGCGATCGCCGCCGGGTCCGCCGTGGCCAGGTCGAGCCGGTGATGCGCGGCTGACCGGGGCAGCCCGGACCGGCCGGCGGTGATCACGTCGGCGCCGGCCGCGGCGGCCTGCCGCCAGACATGCCCGCCGAGGAAGCCGCTCGCGCCGAGGATCAGCAGCCGCATCGCGCCGCCCCCCTCATCACTGGTGGTACTCCCCGGCCTTGAACCGGGCCAGGTTGGCCGGCTCGCGGAACCAGTCGATGGTCTCCCGCAGGCCGTCGTCCCTGGTGTAACGAGGCTGCCACCCAGTGCGCTCGCGCAGCTTCGTCGCGTCGCACACCAGCCGCATCACCTCGGAGTCCTTGGGGCGCAGCCGCTTCGGGTCCTCCACGATATCGGCATCGATCCCCATGAGCCTGGCGATATCCTCGGCCAGCTTGCCGATCGCGATGTCGTCGCCGGGGCCGCAGTTGAACAGCTCGCCGATCACCGCCGACGCCGGCGCCTCGCCGAGCGTCATGAACGCCTCGGCGGTGTCGATGACGTAGGAGAAGTCACGGGTCGGGTCGAGCGCGCCCAGCATCAGCTGCTTCGAGCCGCTGGCCAGCTGGGTGATGATCTGCGGGATCACGGCCCGGGTGGACTGGCGCGGCCCGAACGTGTTGAACGGCCGCAGCGTGACCACGGGCAGGCCGAAGCTCAGGTGATACGACTCGGCCAGCTTGTCCCCGGCCACCTTGGACGCCGCGTACGGCGACTGGGCCTGCAGCGGGTGCGACTCGCTGATCGGGACCGTTCGCGCGGTGCCGTAGGTCTCGCTGGTCGAGGTGTGCACCACGCGCGGGGTCCGGCAGGCCCGCGCGGCCTCGAGCACGTGCATCGTCCCGATCGTGTTCGTGTCGATGAACGACCGGGGCGCGCTGTAGGAGTACGGCACCGAGCCGATGGCGGCCAGGTGGTACACCACCGAGGCCCCCTCGACCAGCTCGCGGACGGTCGCCGGGTCGCGCACGTCGCCGAACACCACATCCACCTGGTCGCTGACGTCGGGAGCCAGCGTCTCGAGCCACCCGGCCGAGCTCCACATGTTGTACAGGACCATGGCCTTGACCCGGTGCCCGCGTCGCACCAGGCCCTCCACCAGATGGGATCCGATGAAGCCCTCGGCCCCCGTGACCGCGGCGATATCCGTCATGGGCTTTCCTCCCTGATCAACCGTTTTCAGACAGCTGTCTGTCACGCTCCGCCAGCAGGCCGGGCCGGCCCGCTGACCTGCATCTAGTAGGCATGGCGCACCGTTCTCGCCAGCACGATCGCCGCGTAGCCGCCGACCACGACGAGCAGTTCCGTGACCGCGACGATCTGCGCGAGCACCCCGAAGTCGCGGCACACGATCTCGAACGCCAGCGCCGAGCCGCAGGCGACCAGGGGGAAGATGCGCGAGCCGAACGCCTGCAGCGTCAGCGCCAGGAACATGGCCGCGGCCAGGATCAGGTAGGCGACCAGTTGCGGCAGGTACGCGCGCTGCGGGTGGACCAGGCCGGTCCGGGCGGCGACCTCGACGGTGGCCGCGATCAGCACCACGGCGGCGGCCAGGTACATCAGCACCGCCGCGAGCAGGACCAGCCGCGACCGCAGGCCGAAGGCGCGGATGTCCCGGGTCGTGCGCAGCAGCCGCTGGGTGCGCCGCCGGTACCACAGCAGGCACCACTCGGCCGCGCCCATGCTCAGCGACAGCGGCAGGGCGGCGAGCAGCGCGCCCACGTTGATGCCCCCGTGCCCGTGCGGCCCGGCGGCGACCGGGAAGATCAGCAGCCCGGCGGCGGTCAGCCCGAACCCCACCGCGGGCAGCGCGCCGAGCCACTCGTGCCGCTGGAACACCGCGCTCTCGGCCCGGCCGTCGTTGCGGGTGCAGACCACGGCGATCGCCACCGCCAGCAGCGGGGTGGCGGCCAGGGCGGTCCACAGCAGGTGCTCCAGGTGGGGCGGCTTGCCCAGGAGCAGGAACGCGGCGCTGCCGAGCACGCCCGGCGCCAGCGCGAGCATCAGCCACAACTCGGCGCCGAGCACCAGCAGCACGCCCGCGCCCAGCATGTACACGCCCTCGCCCGCGCCGAACAGCAGCGCCGACGTGGGCGCGTGCACGACCCGCCCGGTCACCGCCATCGCGAGCGCGATCGCCGCGAGCCCGATCGCCAGGCCGACCCGCAGCAGCTGCCGGGTCTGGTGGGTGTCCATCGTGCGGCCGAGCCGGGTGTAGCCGAGGTAGGCCAGCCCCTGGCCCAGCGACCACGCCGCGAGCAGCGCCACCATCAGCGTGATCTCCACGCCGGCGCCGATGAGCAGGCTCACCGCCGCGGGGAAGCAGACCCCCGGCAGCGCGTAGAGCAGGCTGTGCAGGGCGGGCCGCAGCCCGCCGGCTCCGCTCCACGGATCGGGCGGCATCTCCGGCTCGGCCGGCCGGCGCGGCACCCGGAAGTACATGTCCTGGGCGAGCGCGAACACGTCGCGGTACCCGTACCGCACCTTCGCCGCCTGGTCACCCAGGCCCTCGAGCTCCAGCGCGCTGGCGATCTCCAGCGGGTCGACCGCCGACTCGCACACCTCGGCGAACTGCTCGCAAAGCGCCGTGACCGTCCGCGGCGCGTGGGCCCGGCCGTTGGCGACGGTCAGCCCGGGCTCGCTCCCGTTGATCCGGGGCAGCTGATCGTGCAGGCCTCCCGCGCTCATCCGGCCGCCTCCAGCAGCTCCGTCGCGTCGTCGCGCTCGGGCCGGCCGGACGCGGTCGTCTCGTCCGACTCGTCGTCCCATTCGGCGGTCGGCAGCTGCAGCCCGGCCCCGACGAACGTGTAGATCTCGTCGAACGCGCTGATCGCGCGGTCGACGGTGAAGTACTCCAGCGCCCGCATGCGCGCGGCGGCGCCCAGCTTGCGCCGCAGGCTGGCATCGGCCAGCAGCCGCAGGCACGCATCCGCGAGGGCCTCCGGGTTGCGCGGGGGCACGATCATGCCGGAGTCGGCCACCGCCTCGCTGACGCCGCCCACGTCGGTCGCCACGCACGGCCGCCCGCAGGTCATCGCCTCGATCAGGGTGTAGGGGAAGCCCTCGGCGATGCTGCAGAGCACCACCACCTGACCGGCGGCGTACGCATCGCTGATCTCGGCCACCCGGCCCTCGAACGTCGCCACCCCGGCGATGCCGAGCTCCTCGGCGAGGTCCCGGCAGCGTTCCAGGTAGGCCTCCTGGCCGGGGGGCGGCGACCCGAACATCCGCAGCCTGGCCGCGGGCATCTGCCGGTGCACCAGCGCGAACGCGAACAGCAGCGTCTCCAGGTCCTTGACCGGGTCGACGCGGCCCGCCCACGAGATCGTCGGGGCCTCGGGCTCCCCCTCGATGACCGGGAAATCGGCCGGGTCCACCCCGTTGTACACGGTCCGGACCCGGGACAGGTCGGCGCCGAGCTGTTCCTCCCAGCGCTTGTTGTACACGTTCCCGGGCGTGATCATCTCGGCCTCGTGGTAGCCGAGCGAGCACAGCCGGCGCAGGAACCGCAGGTGCAGCGCCCGCACCGGCCACCGGAAGGGCCCGTTGCGGCTGTGCATGTACTGCTCGCGCATGTAGATGCCGTGCTCGGTGACGATCATCGGGGTGCCGTACCGCCACTTGGCGGCCAGCGCGGGCAGCGCCCCGAGCCCGTTGGTCACCGCGTGCGCGACGTCGGCGCGCACCGGCGGATGCGACAGCGGGCGCAGCGAGTGCTCCAGCAGCTGCATCGCGGTCACGGCGTCGAGCAGCGTGGGCGCGGCCTCGGTCGAGTCGAGCCGCCAGTCCTGCCAGGCGTCGCTGAGCAGGCTCACCGCTCCCTCGCTGGCCAGGCTGGCGGTCAGGTTCTCCTTCTGGGCGAACTCGAACATCTCCCGCAGCGCGTCGGCGAAGCGGTCCTGGGCCTCCCCCGGCGGGGCGAGCAGGATGTCGATCAGCTCGCCCAGCGCGGGGCACGCCACCGGCCTCGGCCTCCCGAACCAGCCCGAGCCCGAGGCCGGCCCGGGAGGCGGTGGGCCCCACAGCGGCACGCTGGTCACGGACGTCACGTTCTCCGGCAGGGACCACCGCACCGGCTCGGCACCGGTCGCGGTCAGCGCCACCAGCAGGAAGTCATAGTCCGGCATCCCGCGGACCAGCTGGTCGCACCACACGCTGACCCCGCCGAACTGGTGGGGGTAGGTGCCTTCCCCGATGAGTGCCACATCCATGTAAGTTCACGTCACCTGACTTGAAGGTGTCTGCTGTCTCAGACCGCGCCCTTTCCGGCCGGACCGGCCGCCGTGACCTCGGGGGCCGCCGCGGGCTTCCGCGGCCGGGCCAGCGACCGCCGGCGCGCCACCGCTCGCTGGGCCCGCCGCGGGCGGGTGGCCAGGATCTGCTCGTACAGGTCGTCGATCCGGCTGACCACGGCCTCGATGCCATAGCGCTCGAACACCTTGGGGTCCGCCACCCGCGGCCTGGGCCCGGTCTCGTACTCCTTGCGGATCTCGTCGCCGAGCGCCTGGGGGGTGCCCGCCACCATCCGGGCCCGCTCGGTCTGGATGCCGTCCAGCGCCGGGCACGTCGTGTACAGCACCGGCAGCCCGCTGGCCAGCGCCTCGAGCACCGACAGGCCGAACGTCTCCTGCAGCGACGCGGCCACGTAGAGGTCGAAGGCGGCCAGCATCGCCGTGGTGTCCTGCTGGTAGCCGCCGAAGATCACGTGCTCGGTCACGCCGAGCCGCTCGGCCGCGGCCTCCAGCCGGGCCTGGTCCTCGCCCCGGCCGATCACCAGGATCTTGGCGCGCTCGCCCAGCAGCGGCTTGGCCGCCTCCATCGTGAGGTCCACCCGCTTGTTCGGGTCGAGCCGCCCGAGCGCACCGATCACGTAGGTGTCCGGCCCGATGCCGAACTGCGCCCGGACCCGTTCCCGCGCGGCCGGGTCGAAGCCCAGGCCATCGGTGTCCACCCCGTTGGGGATCACGGTGATCTTGCCGGGCCGCACGCCCCAGCGCCCGAGACGGTCCTTGACGATGTCGGACACCGCGATCGTGGCGTCGGAGAACATCTCCGAGGTCAGGTACAGCGCCCGCACGCTCCTGGTCATCTTGCGCCGCTCGATGTGCGTCTCGCCGATCGAGTGCTCGGTGGTGAGCACGACCGGGGTGCCCGCCAGCCGGGCGGCCGGGCGGGCGTAGATCTGCGCCCGGTACAGGTGCGTGTGCACCACGTCGTACTGTCCCTCTTTGATGATCTTGCGCAGCCGCAGCAGCGCGGGCAGCTCGGTGTTGCGCTGCATCCCGATGTCGCGCACGGACGTCCCCTGCGCCCGGATCATCTCGGCCACCGGTCCCGGGTTGTAGAGGGTCACCACGTCGGATTCATGCCGGGTGACGCCGCAGGATCATCGCGAGCTGCAGCTCGGCCCCGCCTGCGTCGAGTCCGGTGATCACGTGTAGCACTTTCATGGACGTCTCCCTCTGAGCGCGATACGGCCCCTGTAGAGCAGCCGCTTGGCTGCCATCCGCGCGGCGTCATCCTGCTGACCCACGTAAACCCTGGGCAGCGCCATGAGCCCGATCTCGGCTGTCGAGGCCTCCACGGCGCACGCGTAGTCGTAGCCCGCCTCGCGGACGGCCCGGCGGGCGGCCGCGTCCATGGACCCGTACGGATAGGCGAACCCGCGGATCTCGGTGCCGAGCAGCGCGGCCAGGCTGGCCCGGCTGTCATCGACCTCGGCCGAGAGGTGCTCGGGGCCAGCGCCGGCCAGGAGCATGTGGGTGGCGGCGTGCGAGCCGATCTCGATGCCCGCCGCGGCCAGCTCGCGGACGCCGTCGGCGGACAGCAGCGGCCAGGTCGGGCCCTCGTCCCAGTCGTTGGTGGCGCCGAGGCGGTCGGAGATGATGTAGGCCGTCGCGCCGAAGCCGCGGCGGGCCAGTTCGGGCGCGGCCGTCTCGAGCACGCTGACGTACCCGTCGTCGAAGGTGATGCCGACCAGCCCGCGCGCCCGGCCCGCCCGCATCGCGTCGACCAGCGCGGCGATCCCGACCCCGCGCAGGCGGTGGCGCCGCAGCCAGTCCATCTGCTCGGCAAACCGGCTCGGGCTCACGAACAGGTGGTTCGGGTCCTGCGCCACGTCGGCCACGCCGTGGTACATCAAGATCATCGGCGTGTGGCGCAGCGGCAGCTGGCCGTCCTGCCGCCAGGAATCGGCGGCCAGGCGGGAGACCGCGCTCGTCCCCCTCATCGCTCGTCCTCCGGCGGGCGGGTGATCGCGGCCGCCAGCGTGCGGGCCAGGATCACCACGTCCAGCCAGGGCGACCAGTACTCGATGTACTGGTTGTCGAAGCGGGCCCGCTCGACGATCGAGGTGTCCCCGTTCAGGCCGTGGACCTGGGCCCAGCCGGTCATCCCGGCCTGCATCCGGCCCCGGTCGTTGTACCGCAGGATCTCGCGGCCGAACTGCCCGGCGAAGTGCGGGCGCTCGGGCCGCGGCCCCACCAGGGACATGTCGCCGCGCAGCACGTTCCACAGCTGCGGCAGCTCATCGAGATGGGTGACCCGGAGCCACCGGCCCAGCGCGCTGGACTGGTGCCCGGCCACGCCCCAGGAGGTGTCGGGGTCGGCGGACCCGGTCAGCGTGCGCAGCTTGATGACCGACGCGGTCCGGCCGTGGCCGGTGTCCCGCTGCTGCCGGAACAGCGGCGCCTGGCCGGTGCGCAGCCTGATCGCGACGGCCAGGGCCAGCAGCACCGGGGCCGCGAGCAGGAGCAGGGTCGCGGCGATCACCACGTCGAGGACCCGCTTCAGGCTCAGGCCCAGGGTCGAATGGCCGAGCCGCCGCAGCGGGATCAGCGGTATCCCCCAGATCTCGTCCAGGCCGGACCGCGGCACCGCCATCCCGATCTCGTAGAGCCGCGGCACCACGCAGACGTCGGCGCGCAGCGGCCGGCTGGCGCGCAGCACGGTGACGAGGTCCTCGTCCTTGCAGGCGGCGTAGCAGACGATGACCCGGCGGATGCCCAGCCTCGCCACCACCTCCGCGAGGTCGCCGGGCGCGCCGAGCGTCGGCAGCGCCAGGTCACGGCGGGGCGGCCCGTGGTCAAGGTAGCCCAGCGGCCGCAGCCCGAATTCCGGGTGCTCGCGCATGAGCTCCCCGATGTGCGCGCCGAACGTGCCCGCGCCGACCACCAGGGCCGGCTCGGTGAGCAGCCCGCCGCGGTGCGCGGCCCGCAGCGCCGCGGACACCGCGATGCGGAACGCCAGCACCAGGCCGGCCGACCACAGCGCCTGCCGGGCCGCGGCGGTGGCCGGCATCCACGGCAGCACGATCAGCAGCGGCAGCGCGGCCGCGGCCAGGATCCGGCCGGCCTGGTCGGCCACCCGCAGGCAGATGCGCAGCCGGTGCAGGCCGCTGGCGGTGAGCAGGGCCAGCATGGCCAGCGCGTACACCGCGGGCAGCACACGGCCCGCTCCCCCGGTGATCCCGATCGCGGCCGCGAGCCCGAGCGCGTCAGCCAGCGGCATCGCGACGACCGGCGCGATCCGGCTGGCCCGCCTCGCCGCGCGCTGACGCCAGCGCGGCGGGGCGAGTCCCCCGTCGGGCGGCGCGGCGGGAACGGCACGGAACCCGTCCGTGTCCGCGCCGCGCTGCCCGGAGTTATTCGTCATTACCGGCCCGCTGCCACGGCGGTCCGGGGACGGCCGACGGTGCGACCGCCGGTGAGCTGGCGGGCCACCGTGGTGGCGGCGTGCTCGGAGCCGAACACGAAGCGCATGACCGGACCCATGGTCGGGGCCACGGCCGGGCCCATGAAGTACAGGCCGGGCACGGACGACTGGTAGTCATGCCCGACCACGGAGCTGCCGGTGCCCGGCACCCGGCGCAGGCTCGGCAGCAGCTGGTCGCCGAGGAACGGCAGCCGGGTCAGGTCGGTGCGGTAGCCGGTGGCCGCCAGGACGTGGTCGGCCGCGAGCTCGCGGGTACTGCCGTCCCGGCCGGCCAGCCCGAGCCGCGCGCCGCCGTCCTGCATCCGCGCCCACGTGACCGACTGGCCGGTCACGGCCGGGAACTGCCCGTCCACCCGGCCGCGCAGCCAGCTGGCCCCGGCCGGCCCGAGCGCGGTCCGCGCCCGGTAGACCCGGGTGGACCGCGGCAGGTGCCGGAACGCGCCCGGGTGGTTGGAGTAGAACCAGGTGGCCCAGCCCGAGCCGAGCCCGGACTCCGGCTCCTTGAGCCGCTGCCGCAGCGGGCGGTCCAGGGCCAGCGGGGCGCCGTTCCAGCGGATCGTGTCCTCGCGGGCGACCAGCGTCACGCCGGCCCCCTGCTCGTGCAGCAGCGCGGCCGACTCGAGCGCGGACTGGCCGGCGCCGACCACGATGACGTCCTGGCCCTTGAACGCGCCGAGGTCAGTGTGGGCGGAACTGTGCGTGCAGACTGAGGAAGGCAGCGCGGACAGCGGCTCGGGAACGTGCGCGAAGGCCTCGACGCCGATCGCGACGACCACCTTGCGCGCCCGCGCCTGCTCGGAGTTCGCCAGCGTGAGCTCGAACTCGCCGCCCGCCCGGGCGATGTCGGTGACCAGCACCTCCTCGATGTCGGGCACGAGCGCGTCCCGGAACCACAGGCCGTAGGCGACGAACGTGTCCAGCGGCACCGGCAGGCCGTAGCTGGCGTAGGGACGGCCGGTGGCCTTGCAGAACGCCTCCAGCGTGTGCGTGTGCGCCGGGTCGGACAGGTTCGACGCGAACCCCTGGGACTTCAGGAACATGCCCTCGGGCATGAAGTCGCGCCAGAGCTGCATCGGCAGGCCGAACTGGCGGACGCTCACGCCGGCCTTGCGCAGATGCGCGGCGAGCGACAGCCCGTACGGGCCAGCCCCCACAATCGCCACCTCGACGGTGTCGTTCATACTCTTGTCCCCTCCTTGGGCGATCGCGGCTCAGCGGGCCGCTCGGTCGGTATCTGGGTCGCTGGCCGCGGGCGCCCCGCGCCCTGGCCGGCTCGGGCGGCGCCGCGGCCGCCAGACAAACGGAAGTCACTGCTGGGGGCCCGCCCCTGCGGCAGGCCCAGCGGCCTGGTCGCCAGGCGCCAGCCCATGCGCAGGCACATCAGGCCGAACGGCCGCAGGTCGTCGCGGGCGAACCAGGCGGTCTCGTCGGCCGTGCGCAGCGAGGCCAGCCACGGCCGCAGCTTGAGCTCGCCGCGGCGCCAGTAGCTGAGCGCGGCGATCGGGTCGTAGTTCTCGACCACGAAGGCGCGGTCGTTCACTTGCTCGCTGGCCGGGATGGGCTGGCCGGTCAGGTCGAGGTAGCACGCCGTGGCGACGTCGGTGCCCGCGGCGTCGCGGAAGATCCGGAACTGCGCGCCGATCCTGGGGTTGAAGTCCAGCAGCTTGTACTGGTCGTCCCGGGGGTCGTAGCGCAGGTCGAGGTCGAGGATCCCCTGGTAGCCCAGGCGCGCCAGCATCCGGGTGATCTCCGCGGCCAGGCGCGGGTTCGGCGCGGACCGGCCCATGCAGGTCAGCCCGGCGTGCGCCGGGTACGAGCGCTCCTTGACGCCGGTGAACGCCGGCCGGCAGGCCGAGGCGCCGTCGCAGTAACCGTGGAAGAACCAGTCCTGACCGGGCCCGCCGGGGATGAACTCCTGCAGCATCAGCCCGACGCGGGCCTGCGCGCAGGCGCGGTAGGTCTCATCGAGCTGGGCCGCGTCAGCCAGGATCGAGGTGCTGCGCATCCCGCGGCCGGCCCACGGCGTGGTCAGCTTGGCGATCAGCGGGAAGCCCGCCTCGGCGGCGAACCCGCGGGCCGCGCCGAGCGTCTCGGGCACGTCGGCCAGCGGGCTGGGCACGCCCAGGTCGCGGCAGAGCTGGTAGAGGGAGTACTTGCCGGCCACCCGGCGCGGCAGGTCACGCGGCGGGCCGGGGAACAGGAACCGCGGCCGCAGGGCGTCGCCGTGCTCGGCGAGGAAGATCGCGCCCGCGTCGTCGGTCGGCACCAGCACGGCCGGCTGGCCGAGCCGCTCGGACAGGCGCAGCAGGCCCGCGGTCACCCGCTCGGTGTCCTCCGGGTCCGGCTGCCAGAAGCAGCGCCCGCGCAGGTAGCGGGAGCTGGCCGCGGGCGCCCATGGCCCCTCGTGCACCCCGTACACGGGCACCCCCATGCGCCCGAGGCTCCGGATCACGCCAAGACCGCCGTGGTGCATGACGTTCGGATCGAACTTCAGCACCACCGCGGGCGTGAGGTTAGGCACAGTCGTTTCCCCCTGGCGGTGTGGCGGGCGTAAACCAACGCCCGACGCGTCACGTGAGAAAAACTGTGCCAGCTGCGTTAGCCCGCAGCATCCGTCATCAGGGTGAGGAAATCTACCCACAGCGGCCGAGCACCCCCGGCGCCGGCCGCTGCGGCGCGCGGATTCCCCGGCGCGGCCACGCATTCCGGCCCCGGGGTAACCCGGGTGACTAGGGCGCGACGATCACTCGACGGTTACCGATTTGGCCAGGTTACGCGGCTGATCGACATCGTGCCCCTTGGCCGAGGCCAGCTCGCACGCGAACACCTGCAGCGGCACCGTGGCCACCAGCGGCTGCAGCAGCGTGGGCACGGCCGGTACCTCGATCAGCGTGTCCGCGTACGGGGCGACCGTGTCGTCACCGCGCGCCGCGATCACGATCGTGCGCGCCCCCCGGGCCCGGATCTCCTGGATGTTCGAGACGATCTTGTCGTGCAGTACCGACCGGGTGTCCGGGGCGGGCACGATGACCACCACCGGGAGCCCCGCCTCGATCAGCGCGATCGGGCCGTGCTTGAGCTCCCCCGCGGCGAAGCCCTCGGCGTGCATGTAGGCCAGTTCCTTCAGCTTGAGCGCGCCCTCGAGAGCCACCGGGTACCCGACGTGCCGGCCGAGGAACAGCACGCAGCGTTCGCCGGCCAGCTCGCGGGCGACCGCGCGGACCGGCTCGGACGCCGCCAGCACCTCCCGCACCGCGGCGGGCATCCGCTGCAGTTGGTCCAGACGGGCGGTGATCTCGTCGCCGAACATGACGCCCCGCACCTGAGCCAGGTAGAGCGCGAGCAGGTAGCAGGCGACCAGCTGGGTCAAGAAGGCCTTGGTGGAGGCCACCGCGATCTCCGGGCCCGCGTGCGTGTACACGACCGCGTCGCTCTCGCGCGGGATGGACGAGCCGTTGACGTTGCAGATGGCCACCACCCGGGAACGCTGCTCGCGGGCGTGACGGACCGCCATCAGCGTGTCCATCGTCTCGCCGGACTGCGAGATCGCGATGACCAGCGTGGACTGGGTAAGAATCGGGTCCCGGTAGCGGAACTCGCTGGCCAGCTCCACCTCACAGGGGATCTTGCACCAGTGCTCGATGGCGTACTTGGCGATCAGGCCGGCGTGGTAGGCGGTACCGCACGCGACAATGATGATCTTGTCGACGTTCCGCAGCTCGCCGTCGGACAGCCGCATCTCGTCCAGCGCCAGCAGGCCGTCGGCGTCGGCCCGGCCGAGCAGGGCGTCGGTGATCGCATGCGGCTGCTCGGCGATCTCCTTGAGCATGAAGTACTCGAAGCCGGCCTTCTCCGCGGCCGACACATCCCAGTCCACGTGATAATCGGTGACCCGGGCCGGGGCACCGTCGAACCCGGTCACCGTCACCCGGTCCGGGGTTATCTCGGCGACCTGGTCCTGGCCGAGCTCCACCGCGTCCCGGGTGTACGCGATGAACGCGGCGACGTCGCTGGCCAGGAAGTTCTCGCCGGTCCCGCGGCCGACCACGAGCGGTGAGTTGCGCCGCGCGCCCACGACCGCCTCGGGATCCCTGGTGTCCACCGCCACCAGCGTGAACGCGCCCTCCAGCCGCTGGCACACCGCGCGCATGGCGGCGGCCAGGCCGTGGCCGTCCGGCGTCGCGGCCATCTGCTCCTCGAGCAGGTGCGCGACGAGCTCGGTGTCGGTCTGCGAGGTGAGCTTGTGGCCGCCGTCGTCGAGCTCGGCGCGCAGCGCGGCGAAGTTCTCGATGATGCCGTTGTGCACCACGGCCAGGCGGCCGGCGCAGTCGGTGTGCGGGTGCGCGTTGGGGTCGGTCGGCGGCCCGTGGGTGGCCCAGCGGGTGTGCCCGATGCCGGCCGTGCCGGGCATCGGCGGCCCGGCGGCGAGCGCGGCCTTCAGGTTGCCCAGCTTGCCGGCCCGCTTGACCCAGGCGATATCGCCGTCGCTCAGGATCGCCACGCCGGCCGAGTCATAGCCCCGGTACTCCAGCCGGCCGAGCCCGTCCACGATGACGCCGAGCGCCTGCCGGCGGCCGGTGTACCCCACGATTCCGCACATGGGCGACAGGCTAGCGTCCGGCGGAAATCACGCCAGGCCCCGGACGACCGCTGCCAGCGCGTCCGCCTGCCGCTGCGCGCGGGCGGAGTCCACCGCCTCGACCATCACCCGCACCACCGCCTCGGTGCCGCTCGGCCGGACCAGGACCCGGCCCGCGTCCCCTAGTTCGGCCTCGGCCGCCCGGACGGCCTCGGCCAGCGCGGGGGAGGACGCCGCCAGCGACCGGTCCACGCCCGGGATGCTGATCAGCACCTGCGGGTACCTGGTCATCACCTTGGCCAGCTCGCCGAGCGGCTGGCCGCGTTCGGCGACGGTCGCCAGCAGGTGCAGGCTGGTCAGCAGCCCGTCTCCGGTCGTGGCGTGGTCGAGCAGGATGATGTGGCCCGACTGCTCGCCGCCGAGCACGAACTTGCCGTCCCGCATCGCGGCCACCAGGTACCGGTCGCCGACCGGCGTCTCCACCACCGCGATGCCCGCGTCCCGCATGGCCAGCCGGAGGCCCAGGTTGGACATGACGGTGACCACGACCGTGTCGTCGGCCAGCGCCCCCGCGTCCTTCAGCGCGAACGCCAGCACGGCGATGATCTGGTCACCGTCGATGACCTGGCCGTCGGCGTCGACCGCCAGGCACCGGTCGGCGTCCCCGTCGTGGGCGATGCCGACGTCGGCGCCGCTGGCCAGGACCGCGGCCTTGAGCGCGCCGAGGCTGGTCGAGCCGCAGCCGGAGTTGATGTTGTCCCCGTCGGGCTCGGTGCCGATGGAGATGACCTCGGCGCCGGCCCGGCGCAGCATGCGTGGCGCGATTTGGTAGGCGGCCCCGTGTGCGCAGTCGACCACCACCCGCATCCCGCACAGGGGCCTGGCATCCGGATCCGGCAGCGTGGCGAGGAGGTGGCCGAGGTAGCGCTCCTGCTCGGCCGAGGCGTCGGTGACGCGGCCGAAGCCGGATTCCGGCAGGCCCGGGTCGGCCTGCCGCGTGGCGAGGCTGCGCTCGATCTCGTCCTCGGCCTCGTCCGGCAGCTTGAGGCCGCCGCGCGCGAAGAACTTGATCCCGTTGTCCGGGGCGGGGTTGTGGCTGGCCGACAGCATCACGCCGAAGTCGGCGTCCAGCGCGCCGGTCAGGTACGCCACGGCCGGGGTGGGGATGACGCCCAGCCGCAGCACGTCAACGCCGGAACTGGCCAGCCCGGCCACCACGGCGGCCTCGAGGAACTCGCCGGACGTCCTCGGGTCCCGGCCGACCACGGCGACCGCGCGCCGGCCCGGCGGCCGCACGCCGGCGCCGGGCCGCGCCGGGCCGGGCGAGCCGGGGCCGGGCGAGCCCGGGCCGGAGAGAACCCCGGCCCCGGCGACAGCCAGGTCCATAGCGAGCTGCGCCGTCAGGTCACGGCCTGCTACGCCTCGGACACCGTCGGTACCGAACAGACGACCCATGAGAACCCGCTCCTGGTCTTCCTCTGGGACCGCGCTGGCCCGGGCAGACTAGCGCTTG
This sequence comes from uncultured Actinomycetota bacterium, assembly GCA_963749145.1. GTDB lineage: Bacteria > Actinomycetota > Actinomycetes > Streptosporangiales > Streptosporangiaceae > JASHPR01. Next base: position 1,203,324 of record CAVVLN010000004.1, read on the forward strand.
GAGTACTGCGGGGCCTTGCGGGCCTTCTTCAGCCCGGCCTTCTTCCGTTCCTTTACCCGCGCGTCCCGGGTCAGAAAGCCGGCCCGCTTCAGGCTCGGCCGGTTTTCCGGGTCCACGAGCGTCAGTGCCCGGGCGATCCCGAGCCGCAGCGCGCCCGCCTGACCGGTGACGCCGCCGCCGGTGATCCGGGCCACCACATCGAAGGCGTCGTCCGCGCCCAGCGTCACGAACGGCTCGCTGATCAGCTGCTGATGCACCTTGTTCGGGAAGTACTCATCCAGCGACCGGTCGTTGATCAGCCACTTTCCCGTGCCCGGGGCGATGCGGACCCGGGCGATCGCTTCCTTGCGGCGGCCGGTACCCAGGGCGCTCCCGGTGACCACCGGGCGGCGCGCCGCCGGGCGGGCCGGGGCGCCGGCGGCGTCGCCGGTCTCCGTGGTGTACTCCGACAGGTGCTCCGCGGCGTCCTGCGCGTCGCCGCCTGCTCCCGCAACGGGATCCTGCACGTCAGTGGACTCAGCCACGATCTGTTCCTCGAGCTTCCTTCTGGTGGGTTACTTCGCCTGCTGGGCGATCTGCGTGATCTCGAACGGGACTGGCTGCTGCGCCTGGTGCGGGTGGTCGGGACCCGCGTACACCTTGAGCTTGCGCAGCATCTGCCGGCCGAGGGTGTTCTTCGGCAGCATGCCGCGGACCGCCTTCTCGACGACCCGCTCCGGGCGCTTGGCCATCAGGTCGCGGTAGGCGACCGAGCGCAGCCCGCCCGGGTAGCCGGAGTGCCGGTAGGCGCGCTTGTCCTCCAGCTTGTTGCCGCTGAGCGCGACCTTCTCCGCATTGACGATGATCACGAAGTCGCCGGTGTCCACGTGCGGCGCGAAGATCGGCTTGTGCTTGCCGCGCAGCAGGATCGCGGTCTGGCTGGCCAGGCGGCCGAGTACGACGTCGGAGGCATCGATGACGTGCCACTGCCGCTGGATGTCGCCGGCTTTCGGGCTGAAGGTGCGCACGGGAGTAGGCCTTCACATGTGAGTACTGAAACCTTGGCCCCGCCTGCGGGAGTCCCTCCCGGCGGGGGAATCCGATGGCATCAGCCGCGGCCGCAGGCCCGCGAGACGGGCCGTGCGGGCATGCCTGTGCACATGGACGCCTGTGCAGGATACCGGCCGTGACCGATGGCGGTCAAAGCAAAGCCCGAACACCGACCCCGGCCTGCTGCGCGAGCCGGCGGCCGCCCGGCCCGCCCGCGGGCAAGTCAGGCGGACAAAACGCATGACGGAGGCCAACTCCTGCGCCGGGCGATACGCTCGCCGCATGCGTTACCCGGGTGAGAACTCCGCCGGCCGAGCGCCCGGCCGGCGGCAGAACCCGTCCGGGCGGACCGGCCTGCCCGAAGAGCGGCAGGTGGCGGGCGGGCCCGGCGCGCCGCGCGGTGACGCGGCGCTGTTCACTCCCGGCTACACCGGTGGGCGCGCGCCCGGCCGCGATCCCGCTCGCGAGCCTGTCCCGGCTGGCCGCGGGCGCTACGGATCGGGCGACGCGGCCGCGGGCAAGGGCCCGATCCGCGGCTTCCCGCCCGCGCCGGGCCAGCCGCCGCCGCTCTACCCGCCGGGCCAGTTCGCGGCCTGGAACCGGGTATCCGAGGGCGGGAACGGTTACGACCCCGACGTTAGCGACGCCTGGCTGGCGGGCTACGCCGAGCCGGCCGCGGCGGCCGGGTACCCGGAGACCTCGCCCGCCGGGGCAGGCCTCGCCGACGCGGGGTACAACGATGACGGCTACGGCGACCCCGGCTACGCCGGCCCCGGGTACGCCGACTCCGGCCCCGGGTACGCGCCGGGACGCCCCGGGTACGCCGACGCTGGCCCCGGGTACGCCGACGCTGGCCTGGCCGGCCAGGCCAGCGTTGACCAGCCGGAGCCCGGTTACGACGAGACCGGCCAGGGGGCGCCCGGGCCCGCGCCGTTCGAGGCCGGGTTCGTCGACCCCGGCTACGCCAGCGCCGGCTACTCCGACCCCGGCTACTCCGCGCTGGCGGTCAGTGACCCGTCCGCCGACGTCACCAGCACCCAGACCTGGCGGATGGTCGACGGCTCGGCCCCGGCCAGCCGCTGGTCGGACCTGACCGGGGACGAGCGCTGGTCGCAACCCGGCGCGAACCCAGGCGCGCATCCCGCTACACCCCCCGGTGAGACGGACGACCGGGGCCAGTCCGACGGCATCCCGGGTCCGTTCGACCGCGCCGCCCCGGGCCCGTTCGACCGCGTTGCCACCGGCCCTAACCCCCGGGTCACCACCGGCCCCAACCCCCGGGTCACCACCGGGCCGGGCCGCGGCCCGGGCAACCGCGGCCGCGGGACGCGCGGGCGGGTGCGTCCGCGCGGCAGCAAACGGCGTATCCGCGCCTTGCTCGCCTGCGGGCTGGCGCTGCTCGTCGTGATCGGCGCCACCTACTTCTGGTTCACCCGCGGCCACGGCCACACGACCACCACCGCCGACTCGCAGCACCCGAAGACCTCGGCGCGCCCCTCGCCACGCGACCCCTCCCCCAGCCCGTCGCCGTCGCTCGGCTCGTGGGGGCACATCGAGTCGCGGGCCCTGGACCCGGCGCCGCTGACCCTGGCCGAGCTGTTCCCGGCCCAGTTCGCCAACGCGGGCATGACCTACATCAGGACGGTGGACAAGGCCAAGGCGCACTGCTCGGCCGCGCTGATCGGGAACCAGCTGATCACGGCGGTGAACCATGCGGGCTGCACCCAGGCCATGCGGGCCAGTTACCTGTCCGCCGACCACAAGCTGATGGGCACGATCGGCGTGCTGAACCTCGTCACCGCCACCGCGGCCGAGAAGGCCGGCAAGGCGGCGGGACCGGCCGAGTTCATCGCGCAGCTTCCGGCGGCCAAGGGCCCGACCAAGAACCTGACCACGGGGACCGGGTTCGAGGCGGCCGAGGTGAAGGGCCACTACCTGGTCCTGGTCTGGGCCGAGTTCGCCGACCTGCGCGCGCCCACGACCGCGACCCAGCGCGCGAATCTCGAGGCCTTCATCAGCCTGCTGATGCAGAAGACCGCGAACGTGAGCCTGGCCAGCCGCATGGTCACGGGCAGCCCGGCCGCCTAGCCCTTCGGCTTCCCGCCAGCCCCTCGAGCCCCGCTAACCCCGTGGCCCCCGCCAGCAGGCGTCGAGGCAGTCCCACAGGTGCCGGGCGGCAGCCGGATCAGCCGGCCCGGTCCACGGCAGCCGGTATTCGGGCCGCGGACGCCGGTCGTGCCAGAACCGCCCGGTGCCCAGCGGCCCGGCGTCGGCGGTGGCCAACCAGACGATGGTGTCGGCGCCCTGCTCGGGGGTGCGCAGGACCGGGCGCGCCAGCCGCCGGAACCGCGGCAGCGCGGCGGCCAGCCCTGGCGTGTCGGCCCAGCCGGGGTGCATGGCGTGGAAGGCGACCTGGCCCGGGCCGATCCGCCGCGCCCACTCGCCGCTCAGCGCCACCTGAGCCCGCTTGGCCCGGGCGTAGGCGGTCACGCCGCGGTAGCCCGGCGGGGTCATCGGCAGTGCCGCCAGATCCAGCCGCTGCGTGTACATGCCGCCTGAGGAGACGGTGATCACCCGGGCCGGCGCCGCCGCGAGCAGCGCCGGCAACAGCAGCCTGGTCAGCGCGAACGGCGCGACGACCTGGTCGGCCACGGTGAGCTCGATCCCGGCCCGGTTCACCGCGTACCGGGGGTGAATCGCTCCGGCCGCGTGCACGAGCACGTCGAGGCGCCCGAACGCGTCGCGGAACTCCCGGGCGAAGGCGCGGACCGAGTCCAGGTCCTCCAGGTCGGCGAGGCCGTAGCTGACCGCGCCGTGCTCCCCGGACCTCCCCGTTGCTCTCCGCCTCCCCGGCTCACCCCGCCTCCCCGGCCCTCCCGGCTTCCCCGGCTCTTCTGGCTTCCCCGGCTCTTCTGGCTTCCCCGGCCCGGCGATCCGGTGCTGCGCCGCGGCCGCTCGGGCCGGATCGCGGGCCAGGAAGTGCACCGCCCAGCCGCACCGCACCAGTTCGCGGGCGGCCGCGAGGCCCAGCCCCGAGGTGGCCCCGGTGACCACGGCCACCCGGCCAGCCGCCGGCCGCGGCTGGTCGCCAGTGAACTCCGGCAGCAACCGGGACCGGACCGCCAGGCCGACCCGCGAGAAGCTCCCGGCCACGCTCGCCTCCAGCAAGGCGTCGGCCGCCCGGCCGGCCCGGGTCACCGGGCCTGTCCCGGGACCGGCCCCGCCAGCGTCGCGGCGAGCCCGGCGGCGGCGCGGTCGCCGACGGCGCGGAACCCGCGGCGCAGGACCGGGTCCAGCAGCCGCAGCGGGCCGCGCAGCCGCACGTCGGCGTCGTAGCTGACCGTCGCGCCAGCGCCGTCGGGAGTCACCGTGATGCGGTCGGCCGCCCGCAGCAGACGGCCGGCCGCGTCCAGGGCGACCTCGCCGGGCGGGACGTGCCGGGTGACCGCGTACGTCAGCGGCAGCCCGCGGCCCAGGAACGAGACCTGCAGCCGGAACCGGGTACCGACCCGGACCGGGCCGGGGTCCAGTTGGTCACCGGCCAGGACCCCCGGATCCCACTCGGCCGCGTTGCTGAACCTGGCCAGGTAGCCGAACGTATCGGCGGCACTGCGCCAGGAACGGATCGTCGCGTGGTAATGAGCCATGGCAGCTTCCTCCGCTCAGATCAGCCGCTGGAGGCGGCGCAGCGACAGGTCCATGACCCAGCGCGCCGGCGGGCCCGCCAGCCAGCGCCCGAGCCGTCCCGACACCGGCCACGGCAGCTGCAGCCGCTCGGTCCAGGCCAGCTCGCTGAGCGTCCCGCGCCGCGCCACCTCGAACACGCCGGTGCCGCGCACCACGCGGCCGGTGTGCCGCACCACGCACCGGCGCGGCGGATACCACTCGGTGATCACCATCGGGTCGGTGAAGCCGACCGGCCCGACCCCGGTCCTGGCCACCACCGTCGCGCCGACGCCCTGGCCGCCCCGCACCCGGGTCGCGAGCATCCAGTCGCCCTGCCGCGGCCAGTCCATGGCCAGCTGCCACAGCCGCGTCGGCTCGGCGGGCACGAGCACCCGCGCGGTGATCTCGACCGCTGTCATCGAGGCTCCCTCCCTGCGTCCTTGACCAGCAGGAACTGTGACACGTCCAGGTAGCCCGAGCGGAAGCCGGCCTCGGCGTAGCTCAGGTACAGCTGCCACATCCGGCGGAACACCTCGTCGAATCCGAGCCGCTCCAGCCCGGCCGCGGCGGCGCCGAACCGCTCCCGCCAGATCCGCAGCGTCTCCGCGTAATGGGCGCCGAAGTCGTGGCGGCCGGCGACCCGCAGGCCGGCGCGGGCCGCGTTGTCCTGGATCGCGGTGACCGACGGGATCAGACCGCCCGGGAAGATGTACTTCAGCACCCAGGTGTGGGTGTGCCGGGTGGCCAGCATCCGCCGGTGCGGCATGGTGATCGACTGCAGGCCGATCCGGCCGCCCGGCGCGAGCAGCCGGTTCAGCGCGGCGAAGTACTCCGGCCAGTACCGCTCGCCGACCGCCTCGATCATCTCCACCGAGACGATCGCGTCGTACTCGCCCCGCACCCGCCGGTAGTCGCACAACTCCACGACCGCGCGGCCGGCCAGCCCGGCGGCGCCGATGCGCTCCGCGGCCAGGGCGCGCTGCTGCTCCGACAGCGTGACCGTGCGCACCAGGGCCCCGCGCGCGGCGGCGCGGATGGCCAGCTCGCCCCAGCCGGTGCCGATCTCGAGGACCCGGCTGGACGGCCCCACCCGGGCCAGGTCGAGCAGCCGGTCGATCTTGCGCCGCTGCGCCGCCGCGAGCAGGCCCGGTGCTGCGGCCGGCGCGCCGCCCGCGTCCTGCGCGAACAGCGCCGAGGAGTAGGTCATGGTCTCGTCGAGGAACAGCGCGAACAGGTCGTTGGACAGGTCGTAGTGACGGCTGATGTTGCGCGCCGCGCCGTCCTCGGACGCGTCGTCGGCGGCGGGCTGGCGCCGGACGTAGAGCCCGCGCAGCGCCCGCATCGGCCGCGGCACCAGCGTGTCGGCCCGGCGGGCGAACGCGGTCAGCAGCGCGGTCAGGTCGTCGCCGTCCCAGTCCCCCGCCATGTAGGACTCGCCGAACCCGATCAGCCCCCCGCCGCCCAGCCGGCGGTAGAAGTCCGCGGGGCGGTGCAGCGTCATCACCGGCGAACCTTCGCCGCCGGCCCCGAACGCCCCGCCGCCCGCTCTGACCACGCGTACCGGCAGGCGGGCCACCGCCCGCGTGAACACCGCCTCGGCCACCGCGGCGCGCCCCGCGCCGCGCGGCACGACGGCGATATCCGGCCACCGTCCCGGGTCAGCGGCGACGGGAGCGTGCGGGGCACTGATCGTATGGGTCATCGGTTGCCCTCCTGAGGTGCAGACGGCGGCCTGGGCTGGGGGCGCAGGCCGCGGCGGTATAGCTGGGCGCCCTGCCAGCGGATCCGCGCGCTCACCGCGGCGGTCGAGGCGGGGTGCCGGGCGGCGGCGCGCAGCAGGCCGGGCAGCGTGGCCGGCTGGCGCTGGCCACGGACGCTGGCCGCGAACGTGCTGCCGTCCGGGCGGTGCAGTGTGACGGTGAGGGCCAGCCGGGGGCCTGGCTCGGGCAGGGCCATCCGGTACCAGCCGTCGACCGGGAAGAACGGAGAGACGTAAAAGTCCTTGGCGGCCGCGGCGCGGCCGGCCGCGTCGGGACGCAGCAGGTAGCAGTGCCGCTGCCCGTAGGTGTTGTGCACCTCGGCCACCACGCACTCCAGCGGGCCGCCGCGGCGGCGGCACCAGTAGACCGTGAGCGGGTTGAACACGTGGCCGAGCACGCGGGCGTGGGCGAGCATGGTGACCGGGCCGCCGCCCAGGTCGATGCCGTGCCCGGCCAGGAACAGGTCCAGGTTCTCCCGGATGCTGCGCCTCGGGTCGCCGAGGTGATCGGCGGCGCGGAAGGACCCGAGCAGCCCGATCCCGGCGGGCAGCCGGGGCAGGTCGTCGAGGTCGACCAGCCACTGGTAGGTGCGGTAACTGAACGCGTGCCGCAGCGGCACCGCGCGGACGTGCCTGACCCGGCATTCGTAGAGGCACGCGCTGGCCGGGATGGCCGGTCTCACCAGCGGCTCCCCAGCGACGCGGCGGCGGCCACGCCGGACCGGCAGCCGTCCTCGTGGAAGCCCCACCCGTGGTAGGCGCCGGCGTACGCGGTGGTGCCGTCGTTCAGCCCGGGCAGGGATCGCTGCGCCGCGACCGCGGCCGGGGTGTAGACCGGGTGGGCGTATTCCATGGTGGCCAGGACCCGGGCCGGGTCGACTTCGCCCGCCGGGTTCAGCGTGACCAGGTAGTCCTGGCCGGCGGGCAGGTGCTGCAGCCGGTTCAGGTCATAGCTCACCCGCACCTGGCCGGCCGTCGCGTCACAGGACCGCATCCGGTAGTTCCAGGAGGCCCGGGCGCGGGGGCTGGCCGGCAGCACGGAGGCGTCGGTGTGCAGGACCGCGGTGTTGCCGGAGTAGCCGAACGCGCCGAGCATCCGGCGCTCGGCGGCGGTGGAGTCGGCGAGCAGGCGCAGGGCCTGGTCCGGATGAGTGGCGATCACCACGGCGTCGAACCGCTGCGAGCGCTCGCCGGCGGCGGTGACCTCGGCGCCGCCGGGGAACCGGCGCACGCTGCGCACCGGTGCCGCGACCCGGACCGCGGCGAGCTGCTTGGCGATCCGCTCGACGTAGCTGCGGCTGCCGCCGGCCACGGTCAGCCAGGGCGGCGAGCCGGTCACCGACAGCAGGCCGTGGTGGGCCAGGAACCGGAACAGGTAACCGGCCGGGTAGTGCAGCGCGGTCTGCGCCGGGCACGACCAGACGGAGGCGATCAGCGGCGTCGCGAAGTGCGCGGTGAAGTAGCGCGAGTACCCGCCCGCGGCCAGGAACCGCCCCAGGGTGAGCTCGTCGGGCGTCTCGAGCTCGATCAGCCGCCGGGCCTCCCGGTGGAACCGCGGGATCTCGGCCAGCATCCGCAGGTAGCGGGCCCGGCCGCGGCGCAGCCCGGTGGCCAGCCCGGCCGGGCCGCGCTGGCCCGCGTACTCCAGGCCGCATCCGCCGCAGTGCACCGACATGCTCATCTCGGTGGCCTGGGTGCTCACGCCGAGCTCGCGGAAAAGCCGGGTCAGCAGCGGGTAGGTCCGCTCGTTGCAGACGATGAAGCCGGTGTCGACGGCCAGCTCGGTGCCGTCCGGCGCGGCGACCCGCTGGGTGTGGGCGTGCCCGCCCAGCCGGTCGTCCGCCTCGAACAGGGTCACGTCGTCGGCGCGGGCCAGCACGTACCCGGCGGTGAGGCCGGCCACCCCGCCGCCGATGACCGCGATCCGCCTCCGGCCCTGGTCAGGCATGGTGGCGCAGGCCGATCGCGGCCGGGAACGGGTGGAGATAGGTCTGAGCCACGTCGCCTCCTGGTCTCATGCCGCGCGGCCGGGTCAGGCCCGCGCGGCCGTCAGCATCTGGCGCACCCCGCGCAGCCCGCGCGCGGTCCGCGCCTTGACCGTCCCGATCGGCACCCGCAGCCGCTCGGCGATCTCCCGCTGGCTCAGGTCGCCGTAGTAGGCCAGCGCGATGGCCTCGCGCTGCGGTCCCGGCAGCGCGGACAGCGCGCCGCGCAGTTCCGCGGCGTCGGCCAGCCGCTCGGCCAGCACCCGGCCGTCGTCACCGGGCGGCTCGGCCAGTGCGGCCAGCGGCACCGCGGGGCTCGGCCGGGCGCGCAGGTAGTCGATGGCCCGGCGGCGCGCGATGGACAGCGCCCACGCCTCGAGGCTGCGGGCCGGGTCGTAGCGGGCCCTGGTCCGCCACAGGTCCACGAGAGCGACCTGGACGACGTCGTCCACGTCGCCGGCCGGCACCCAGCGCCGCAGGTAGCTGCGGAGCACGGGACCGAGCCGGGCGTAGCTCTCGGTCGTCGCGAGCGGATCCGGCGTCACCGCCGGCCTGTCCTCCCGGCGTGGTTGTACCGGAAGACGGCCCGTAACCCGCCCTCCGGTACAACCACGACCCGCTGCCCCCATGGCTCCAGCCCCCTGGTTCGTACGCCGCCCCTGCCGAGCTCTTAAAATCTATTCAAATCTTATTCATAACTCTGGCAGATGGCAAGCGCGGCCTCCAGGACGGACACGGAGGGGGGCGGGTGGGTGGCGCCGGCAGCGGGCGGGGTCGGCAGGCAGGCGAGGCGGGAAGCCAGGCGGGGCGGAAGCCAGGCGGGGCGGGAGTCAGGCCGCGCCGACGGCCTCGCACGCTTGCTGGACGGCCTCGGACAGGGTCGCGACCTGCTGACCTCCCGCCGGGGTGCCCTGCCATCCCGGGCCGGCGACGAACAGCCGCAGCGGCGGGCGCTGCCGGGGGATGTCAGCAAGCTGGGCGGGGTCACCGGTCTCGGCGGTCTGAGACCAGACGAAGGCCGCCGCCGGGCCGATGCGCGAGATCGCCTCGGCGAGCGCGGGGGGCGGGGTCCGGGGGCCGAGCATCGTGGTGCCCACCTCTCGTTCCGCCAGCGCTGCAGCCAGCGCGTAGAGCGCGAGGCTGTGCTGCTCGCCATCGGCGCAGGCGAGCAGCACCGTCCTGGTGTTGAGGGGCACCCCCAGCCGGCTCACCCGGCCTGCGAGGACGGCCGCCATCTGGGCGGATAGCAGGTGCTCCACGTCGATGCAAGACCCGTTCGCCGCGCTTCGCTCGCCGACCGCGGTCAGCACCGGCACGGCGAGCCGTTCCCAGGTAACCACGGCGCCCCGCTCCTGCAGCGAGCGCTCGAGTACCCGGGCGATGGCCGGGCCGTCGAGGGCCAGGGCCGCGCGGGCCAGGCCCCGGGCCTGAGGCTGCTGACTGGGCAACGGCAGCGACCGCCCGCCCGCGCCCCGTCCCGCCCGGCCCGCCTGACCCGGCGCCGGCGGCGCCGGGTCGCCCTCGGCCAGCGCCACCCGGGCGGCCTCGCCCGGCGGCACCCCGTCCAGGATGAGCCGGCGCATGGCCTCGATCCGGGCGACGTCGGCCGGCCGGTACCGCCGGTGTCCGCCCGCGGTCCGGCCGCCCGGGCCGATGCCGTAACGGCGTTCCCAGTCGCGCAGCGTGGCCGGCGCCACGCCGAGGCGGCGGGCCATCGCGCCGATGCCGTAGCCCGGCTGGGCCGGGGACGGCTCTTTGACCTCAGCCATCGAGCCCTCTGGCCGGCCGGGATCCGGCCACGGCGGTCGCCACGGCGACGGTGGCACAGCAGCACGGATCCCGCATGATCTCCTCCCGGCCGGCCCGGACAACCTGTTCTTCGCGGGACGGGCGGCGCCGGTTGCAACCATCCGCACCGCCATACCGAAGAGATGGTATGCGGAGCATGCACCTGGCGATCATGCTGTTCACCCGCGACCTGCGGCTGCGGGACAACCCGGCGCTGGACGGCGCGCTTACGCGGGCCGGCGCCGTCATACCCCTGTTCGTGCTGGATGACCGGCTGCTGGCCGCCGCGGCGCCGAACCGGGTCCGGTTCCTGCTCGAGGCCCTGCACGACCTGCGGTCCTCGCTCCGCCAGCGCGGCGGCGACCTGTTCGTGCGCCGCGGCGACACGGTCACCGAGGTCATCCGGCTCGCGCAGCAGGCCGGCGCCCAGGGGGTCTTCTGCGCCGACGACGTCAGCGGCTATGCGGCGGGCCGCAGCCGCAGGCTCGCCGCCGCCTGCCGGGACACAAGGCTCGAGCTGGTCCGTGGCCCGGGGGTCACGGTCGTGCCGCCGGGTGAGCTGCGCCCGTCTGGCGGCGGCGATCACTACCGGGTGTTCACCCCGTACCTGCGCGCCTGGGAGGCGGCGCCGCGCCGCGCCGCAGCCGCGCCGCCGGACAAGGTGCCCGTCCCGGCCGGGGTTGCCGCTGGCGAATTGCCGGAGGCCAGCACCCTGATCGCGGCGACCGGCCGGGCCGGCTCGCTCAGCCCGTCCCGGGGGCTTCGCGGCGGCGAGTCCGCGGGGTGCCGCCGGCTGGACGCCTGGCTGCCCCTGGGCGCGGACCGCTACGCCGGCCAGCGTGACGATCTCGCCGGCGATCACACCTCGCGGCTGTCCCCGTACCTGCACTTCGGGTGCGTGTCGCCGCTGGCGCTGGCCGCGGCGGCCGGGCCGGGCCCGTTCCGCCGCCAGCTGGCCTGGCGGGACTTCTTCCATCAGCTCACCGCCGGGTTCCCGGCCCTCACCACCGATGACTACCGGCCCGGCCGCCGCTCCTGGCGTGACGACGGCCAGGCGCTGGAAGCCTGGCGGCACGGGCAGACGGGCGTGCCGATCGTCGACGCCGGGATGCGCCAGCTTGGGGAGGAAGGATGGATGCACAACCGGGCCCGGATGATCACTGCCTCGTTCCTGTGCCAGCGTCTGCACCTCGACTGGCGGCCCGGGGCCCGGCACTTCATGGACTGGCTTACCGACGCCGACGTCGCCAGCAACTACGGCAACTGGCAGTGGACGGCCGGGACCGGCACGGACACCCGGCCGGGCCGGGTACTCAGCCCGCTACGCCAGGCCGGGCGGTTCGACCCCCGGGGTGACTACGTCCGCCGTTACGTCAGCGAACTGGCCGGGCTGGACGCCTCGGTCATCCACCGGCCCTGGCGGCTGCCCGGAGCTCAGCGTCGCGGGCTGGGCTACCCCGGCCCGATCGTCGACCAGCTCCCGTGACCCGCCCGGTTTCCGGTGGCGGACCGGCCCCGGGATCGGCAGGATCGGGGGCATGACCTCCGAACCGCACCGGCGGGCGATCGGCTCACTGCGGGCCGTGGCGCTGGACGCCCCGGACATCGACCTCCTGGCCACGTTCTACGAGCAGCTCGCCGGCTGGCGACGCGTCCCCGATGACGACGATGACGACGAGTGGATCACGATCGACTCCGGTGACGGCTGGCGGATCGGCCTGCAACGGGCCACCGACCACGTGCCGCCCCACTGGCCGGGCCAGGGCCGTCCGCAGCAGGCCCATCTCGACTTCCGGGTACCGGACATCGATGCGGCGGCGGAACGGGCCCAGCAGCTCGGCGCCAGCCTGCTGCGCCGGGGCGAACGGTGGCACACACTGGCCGACCCGGCCGGCCACCCGTTCGACCTGTGCGTCAACACCGGCGATCCGCGGACCACGCTGACGGGCGTCATGCTCGACTGCCCCGACGCGAAGGCGCTGAGCCACTTCTACGCGGAGCTGCTCGGCAAGCCGGTGACGTACGAGGCGGACGGGGTCGCCATGATCGGCGAGGACGGCGCGCAGCCGGTGATGTTCCAGCAGGTGGAGCAGTACACCGCGCCGCGCTGGCCGGATCCGGCGTACCCGCAGCAGGTCCACCTCGACGTGACCGTCCAGGACGTGGACGCGGCGGAACGGGCCGCCCTCGGCATCGGTGCCACCCGACTGGACGGCGCCGGCCCGAACTGGCGCGTCTACGCCGATCCGGCCGGCAAGCCATTCTGTCTGGTGTGGACGGCCTAATGAGCGTCGGCGCTCGCCCGACGCCGCGCATACCGTGCTCGCGGCGGCGGAGGCTACGTCTACGTGCCCGGCGTCCCGGTGGCCATCTGGCCGTAGCCGTCAGCCAGCCACGGCGACACCCAGCCGGCATCGAGCAGTTCCGGCCGCTCCAGGTTCTCGACCATCAGCTGAACGGTCTCGCGCACGTCACGGGTCAGCCGGAAGCACTCCGCCGCCGATCCGCATCGCTGCGGTGAGAACTGCCGGGCCAGGGTCACCACCTGGTCCGCCAGCCCGGGCAGGTCGCTGGCGTCCGCGGCGTCGAGCGGCCACGGCTCGCCGCCCGCCGCGGTGCCCAGGCTGGCGACCTGTTCGCCCAGCCAGCGCCACGGGTCGGCGGTGAGCGCCGGATCCCAGGTCCGGCCGCAGGGCTCGTCGCCAGCGAACCGCGGGTGATAGTGGGCCACGGCGAAACGGCCTGCCTCGTCCCCCAGCCGGTCGAACAGGTCGGCCCGCCAGAGCGGGCGGTCCACCACGATGGCCTGGGCGGCCGACTCGCTGCCGCGATGCGGCTGGGGCGGGCGCTCCCTGAGCTCGATCCGGGCTCCGTGCTCCATGGAGCCATCCCCCAGGTTGATCTCGAACCAGTGCCGCACGATGACGGCAGAGCGTGACAGGGCCATAACGTGCAGCACGGCGCCTCGGCAGGGTGAGTGTCGGGTGATGTGGAAGCCAGCATAAGTACTGGTATGCCGGTTAATCCGGGCCGGTCCGCGGTTTCCCGCGCTGCTCGCGGTGACGCCGGCCCGGCGGGCGGCCAGGCGGCGGCGCCGGGGCGGCTGGCACAATCTCTAGGATGCAGCGAACCGCCGTCGTCACCGGAGCAAGCAGCGGGATCGGAGCCGCCACCGCGGTCAGGCTGGCCGAGGCCGGATACCGTGTCGTGCTCGCCGCCCGCCGGGCCGACCGGGTCGAGGCCGTCGCCGACCGGATCAGGCAGCAGGGCGGCCAGGCCGACGCCCGCCGGCTGGACGTCACCGACCGGCCCGCCGTCGATGCGCTGGCCGCGTCGCTCGATCGCTGCGACGTGCTGGTCGCCAACGCGGGCGGCGCCATCGGCGCGGACACCATCGAGAACTCGGCCGCGGCGGACTGGCTGGCCATGTACGAGGCCAACGTGCTGGGCACGCTGCACGCGACCCAGGCGCTGCTGCCCAAACTCGTGGGGAGCGGAGCCGGCACGATCGTGGTGATGGGCTCCACCGCCGGCTTCGTCGCCTACGAGGGCGGCGGCGGTTACGTCGCGGCCAAGCACGCCGAGCACGCGATCGCCGCCACGCTGCGCCTCGAGCTGTCCGGCCAGCCGGTCCGGGTCATCGAGATCGCGCCGGGCATGGTCAGGACCGCCGAGTTCGCCCTCAACCGCTACCGAGGCGACGCCGAGAAGGCGGCGGCCGTCTACGCCGGAGTCGCCGAGCCACTGACCGACGAGGACATCGCCGACGCCATCACCTGGACCGTGACCAGGCCCGCGCACGTCAACATCGACCTGATGGTCATGCGCCCGCTGGCCCAGGCGGCGCAGCACAAGGTGCACCGGGAACTCTGAGCCTGCCCGCGACCAGCGACCCGGCTCAGGCGGTCTGAGTGACCTTGCTCAGGCCGCGTGGGCGGTCCGGGTTCAGCCCGAGCCGGCGCGAGAGCGCCTCGGTCAGCAGCTGGCCCGGCACGATCAGCCCGATGGGAGCCAGCCACTCCGGCAGCCGCGGGCCGGGCAGCGCCCGCGTGCACGCGGCCGCCAGCCGGTCACCGCCGCCGATCCCGTAGGCCCGGGCGCCCGCCCCGGTGACCCGGCGGGCCAGGTCGACCGGGCCGTCCAGGGTCGGGCCCGAGCCGGCCGCGAGCAGGATCGCGGGCGTCTGCGCGTCGACCACGGCGATCGGGCCGTGCAGCAGGTCCGCGTACGACAGCCCCATCGCGTGCAGGTAGCACGCCTCCTGGAGCTTCAGCGCCAGCTCCAGCGCGGGCGCGTAGGCGAGCCCGCGGCCACAGACCACCACCCCGCGGTCGGCGGCGAGCCCGGCCACGACCGGCTCCAGGTCGGGCGGGCTGTCCAGCATCGCCTCGACCTCGTCCGGAGCGCGGCGCAGCTCCCCCGGATCCAGGCGGGCGCCGAGCCCGATAGCCAGTACCGCCAGCGCGGCGAGCTGCGTGGTGAACGTCTTGGTGGCCGGGACGGCGCGCTCGGTCCCGGCCTCGGTGACGAACGCGACCTCGGCCGCCCGCGCCAGCCGCGACCCGGCGCCATTGGTGATGGCCAGCGTGCGGGCCCCGCAGGCGCGGGCCCAGTCCAGAGTCTCGACGATCTCCTCGGTCTGCCCAGACTGAGACAGCGCCACCGCGAGCACCCCGGACAGGTCGATCCGGCTCCGGTAGACGGTGGCGATCGACGGGGAGGCCAGGGTGGCCAGCCGTCCCGCGTGCGCCTGGATCAGGTAGCCGCCGTAGACCGCCGCGTTGTCCGACGTACCCCGTGCGATCAGCAGGACCTGGCGGGTGTCGCGGGCGAGCGCGGCCGCCTCCCCCGCCCGGGGCAGCAGGGCGTTGATCGTGGCTCGCAGCGCCGCGGGCTGCTCGGCGATCTCGGTGCGCATGTGCGTGACGTTCATCCGATCCCTCACTCCGCTCCGCACGGTGATCCAGGAAGCCCGTACACGAGCTCGCCGCCGATCCAGGTGGCCCGCGTCCGCAGGTCGTCGCCGACCCAGGCGAGGTCCGCGGCCGCGCCGGGCGCGATCCGGCCGAGGTCAGGCCGGCCGATCAGGTCCGCGGGAACGCGGGTGGCGGCAGCGACGGCCTCGGCCAGCCCGACCCCGGCAGACACCAGGTTCGCCACGCCAGCGTCCATCCGCAGCGCCGACCCGGCCAGGGTCCCGTCCTCGCGCACCGGCGGCATCCCCTCCCCCGGCGGCAGGACGATCGGCTCGCCGCCGAGCCGGTAGCGGCCGGGGGGCATCCCGGCACAGGCGGCCGCGTCGGTGACCGCGCATATCCGGCCGGGCGCGGCCCGGAAAGCCAGCACGCACGCCTCCGGGGCCACATGGCGCAGATCGCTGATCAGGCCACTGGTGAGCCTGGGGTCGATCAGCGCCTGGCCGACGACGCCCGGCTCACGATGATGCAGCGGGCGCTGCGCGTTGAACAGGTGGGTAACCATCCGGGCGCCGCGCCCGGCGGCCTGTGCCACCTGGCGCGCCGTCGCGTCGCTGTGCCCGATGCTGACCAGAACGCCGGCGTCGGCCAGCCGGGTGATGGCGGCCATGGCGCCGTTGCGCTCGGGCGCCAGGGTGACCATCCTGAGCACGCCCTGACCCGCCTCGAGCAGCCGGTCCACCGCGGCGGGCGCCGGGTCAGTGATCCAGGCCTCGCGGTGGGCCCCCTTGCGGGCCGGCGAGATGAACGGCCCCTCCGCGTGCACGCCCAGCACCCGGGCGCCCCGGCCGGCAGCGCCCGGAAGAGCGCCGCCGCGGATCGCAGCGCCGCCTCGAGCGCGCCGGGCGGCGCGGTGACGAAGGTCGGCAGCAACGCGGTCGTGCCCGTCTCCGGGAGGCGCGTCACCACCGAGGCCATGGCGGCGGGGTCGGCGGCCGGGAACTCAGTCCCGTAGTAGCCGTTGACCTGGAGGTCCACGAATCCGGGCAGCAACATGCCGCTCGGCAGCACGATGTCCGGACGGCGCGGTGGCTCGCCCGCCGCCACCGCGGTGACCAGCCCGGCGGTCACCGTCACGTGGCCGGGCGCGAGGACCGGTGGCCCGGCGACGGCCGTGATCACCCGCGGCGCGGTGATCAGCATCTCTGGCGCGGCCTGCGGGTCACCCGCCGATCGCCGCCCTCACCGCCGCGCGGCGTCGCCGCCGGCCGGGGCCCTCGCCGCGGGCCTGGCCGCGGCGAACAGCTGCCGCATCTCCTTGGCCACCAGGCCGGGCCGCTCCATCATCGCCACGTGACCGGTCCGCGACAGCACCACCACCCGCGCGCCGCGGAACGCGCGCGCCGTGTGCGCGGCCATCGCCGGCCGGACCAGGCGGTCATGGCTGCCGTAGATGACCAGGGTCGGCGCCGTCACCCGGGCCGCGTCCCGCCAGAGCGAGCGCGGGCCGCGGCGGACGTACTCGGTCACCAGCCCGCGGGCGGCGGCCAGCAGCACGTCGCCCGCGTAGCCGAGCCCGTCCCGGCGGACGACTTCGGCGATCTCCTCGGCGCGCCGCTTCGGGTGGACCAGGCCCGGATCCGCATAGACGTCCCGGATCGAGATCGCGGCCCGGTCCTCCGCCGTGATCCGCTCGACCCGGGTGAGCAGCCAGGGTCCCAGGCCCGGCGCGCACAGCACCATCAGCCGCATCGGCAGCAGCCGCGGCCGCAGGTCCGGCAGGGCCGGGGCGATCAGGGTGAGGGTCCGCACCAGGTCCGGCCGGCGCGCGGCCAGCCGGACGCAGACCGCGCCGCCCAGCGAGTTGCCGGCGAGGTGCACCGGCCAGCGCCCTTGCCGCTCGATCAGGTCGCCGACCGCGCCGGCCATCGCGTCGATGGAGTGCAGGCCGCTCGCTGGGAGCGGTGAGAAGCCGAAACCGGGCAGGTCCAGGGCCTCGCAGGCCAGCGCCGGCTCGTCCGGGCGGTCGGCGGGCGGCTGGCGCAGCAGGTCCATCAGGTCGGTCCAGTTCGTCGCCGACCCGCCCAGTCCGTGCACGAACAGCGCGGGCTCGGCGCCGTCGGGGGCCGGCGCGCTGCGCACGAATACCTGGCCCGTGCCAGTGGATACCAGCTCGCCCGGCCACGGGGCGATCGGATCGGTCATAAGCGAAAACGATACCCGCACCCGCGGCCACGGCCGCCCGCGCGAAACCCTCGCCGGCCCGGCGCCGGGTCCGGGATGACGTGGCCGGTGCCGCCCGGGCGAGACCCGTCAGCTGGCCCGGCGCCGGGTCCGGGATGACGTGGCCGGTGCCGCCCGGGCGAAAGCCGTCAGCTGGCCCGGCGCCGGGTCCGGGATGACGTGGCCGGTGCCGCCCGGGCGAAAGCCGTCAGCTGGCCCGGCGCCGGGTCCGGGATGGCGTGGCCGCGGAGTCGCCCTTGGCCGCGCGCTTTGCCGGGGCGCGCTCGGCGGTGGTCTTGGCCGGCTTCGAGGTGTCCGTCTTGGCCCGGCCCCGGCCGGTGCCACCGGTTTTGGTCCCGGCGCCGTCCGCCGCGCCAGCGCCGGCCTCGCCCGCCTCGTCGGCCTTGGCCCGGCTGCCCCTGGTCCCGGTGCTCCTGCCCCCGCCGCCTCTGGCCGCGGCCCCCTTCGTGCCGCCGATTGCCCGGCGCGACCCGCTGACCTCGGTCGTCACCTCGCCGGCCGCCTGCCGGGGCGCCTCCCGGGCGGCGGCCAGGCTGGCCTTGAGCGCGTCCGCCAGGCTGGTCGGCTCGGCCGGCTCGCCGGGGATCTCGGGCTGGACCAGCTCGCGCCCCTCGACCTTGGCGTTCACGAGTTCCTGGAGCGCCTCACGGTAGTGGTCGTGATACTCGTCGGGGTCGAAGTCCACGGTCATCGACTCGATCAGGGACGCGGCCATCTTCAGCTCCTGCGACCGCACCTCGATGTCGTCGTCCAGGAACGCGAAGTCGGGGACGCGCACCTCATCGGGCCAGAGCAGGGTCTCGAGCACCAGCAGCCCGTCCCGGGTGCGCAGCGTGGCCAGCGACTCCCGCTGCCGCAGCGCGACCTGGGCCAGCGCCACCTTGCCGGAACGGTCGAGCGAGTCGCGCAGCAGGACGTAGGCCCGGGCGCCGGCCGCTTCCGGCTCGACGAAGTAGCTGCGGTTGAGCAGGATCGGGTCAAGCTGCTCCGCGGGCAGGAAGTGCAGCACCTCGATGCTCCGCGTCGTGGGCAGCGGAAGCTCGGCCATGTCCTCGTCGGTGAGCACGACCATCTCGCCGGTCGGCAGCTCGTAGCCCTTGGCCACGTCTTCGTAGGGCACTTCCTCGCCGTCGATCGAGCAGACCCGGCGGAACCTGATCCGCCCGCCGTCCTCCCGGTGAACCTGGCGGAACGCGATGTCCTTCTGCTCCGTCGCGGCGTAGAGTTTTATGGGGATCATGACCAGGCCGAAAGAAATCGCGCCCTTCCACATGCTGCGCATGCTGTCTCCCTACCCCGCCAGATCGGGGCCTGATACCCCGGTGTTGTCCCGAATTTACTAATCGGCAGTATGTTCGATGCACGGCCAGGACAAGGAGGCACGCATGAGCGACATGGGCCTTGAGCGGCCAGTGGATGATGTAGTCGAGCAGGACCAGGATGCCATCCCGGACGGGATGGAGCCAGACGAGGGCACCGGGCCGCACGAGGTGCCGCTCGAGGTCGACGAGGCGGACGCCGCCGAACAGGAGCGCGGGCTTGGTCTCGACGAAGACGACTACCGCTGAGCCGTAAGATTGCCCGGGGGCGCAACTCACCGCACACATCCGGAGAAAATCGTGACCGCATCGCCGCAGGCCAGATCGCACGGGCCAGCCGGCACCCGGCTGCCGCGGCCAGCCCGGCGCAGGCAGTTGCTCGGCGCGGCGCAGGAAGTGTTCGTGGCTCAGGGGTACCACGCGGCGGCCATGGACGAGATCGCGGAGCGCGCTGGCGTGAGCAAGCCGGTGCTGTACCAGCACTTCCCCGGCAAGCTCGACCTGTACCTCGCGCTGCTCGATGAGAGCATCGAGGAACTGACCGGGATCGTGAGCGATGCGCTGTCCTCGACCACCGACAACAAGCAGCGCGTGCCCGCCACGTTCCAGGCGTTCTTTGATTTCGTGAGCAGCTCCGGCGAGGCGTTCCGGCTGGTATTCGAGTCTGACCTGAGTAACGAGCCCGCGGTGCGCGAGCGCCTGGACCACACCATGCGCTCCTGCGCCGACATGATCAGCCAGTTCATCCGAGAGGACGCGGGCCTGCGTGACGACGAGGCTCACCTGCTCGGCATGGCCCTGGTCGGCATGGCGCAGGTCAGTTCCAGGTACTGGCTGAGCACGAACAAGGCGATCCCCAAGGACGCCGCCGAGCAGCTTCTCGCCCGGCTGGCCTGGCGCGGGATCAGCGGCTGGCCACGTACCGCCTGAGCCAGAGGCTGCCGCGGCCAGGTTGGCCCGGCCGGGCCTGGCCGCAGGCTAGCCTCGGTGGCAGAGAGGAGCGGCCGTGGAAGTCAAGATCGGAATTCAGTCGGTGCCGCGTGAACTCGTCGTGGACACCAACACCCCCTTCGAGGAGGTGGAGCGGGCCCTGACCGCCGCGGTCGCCGAAGGCGGGGTCTTCGCGCTCGCGGACGATAAGGGCGGCAAGGTCCTGGTTCCAGCCGACAAGATCGCCTACCTGGAGCTTGGCGGCTCGGAACCCCGGCGCATCGGTTTCGGCAACACCCTCTGACCTTGCCGTTAACCAGCCGGGCTCGGCGCGGTCGTCTTCGTCCTGTTTGCATTCTTTTTCTTGCTGGTGGTCTTGCCCACGTCGTGGCGGGCGGCCGGGCGGCGGTTCTTGGAGCCGGGCGGGCGTCCGGGGCCGGGATTGCCGGGTTTCGGTGCGGCTGCCAGGCAGGGCAGTGTGTCGTGGATGTTCCGGAATCCGCGGCGGACCCGGGCGGGGGTCAGGCGGCAGGCTCGGGCGGGGCGCTGCCGGCGGGCCCGCCTCCGGCGGTGAATTCTCGGGCGCAGCGCGCCATTACCCATCGATCACCCGGGCCAGCCCGCCATGCCATCACCCGGGCGTGACCGGTTACTCGGCCAGGCCCAGCGCGGCCATCCGGCGCGTGTGGGAGTCGGTTAGCTGCGCGAACATCCGGCCGATCTGGCCAAGCTGGGAGCCCTCGCCGCCGGCGAGCAGGCTGGCCAGTGCCTCTCGTTCGGCCGCGACCCGCTGCGCCTGGCCGAGTGCCTCGCCGACCAGCCGCCGGGCCCACAACGCCAGCCGTCCCGCGACCCGGGGATCGGCCTCGATGGCCTCGCGCACCCGGGCCACGGCGAACTCGGCATGCCCGGTGTCCTTCAGCACCGCGAGCACGAGTTCCTGCGTCCGGGGGTCAAGCAACTCGGCCACCGCACGGCAGAAGTCGGCCACGATGCCGTCTCCGACGTACGCCTTCACGAGGCCTTCAAGCCAGTCCGATGGCGCGGTTCTGGCATGAAATTCATCGATAGGCGCCACAAACGGCCGCATCGCGTCATCCGGGTCGACATTCAGTTCCTGCAGCCGGGCCCGCACCAGCCGGAAATGAGCGAACTCCGCGACGGCCATCTCCGCCTGGGCCGCCTTGTCGGCCAGCGATTCCGCGAGCGCGGCGTCCTCGACGAGGCGGAGAAAAGCCACCAGCAGCCCGTAGGCCAGCACGCCCAGCAGGTCGACCACGCCGCGCGGCGCATCCTCACCCGCCTGGACGCCCGGCGGCCCCGCGGCACCCGTCGCCGCGGGCGGGGCGGTGGCACCATCCGGACCGTTCTGCGTCACGAGCGCAGCCTAACAAGGCGACACAGATCCGCCTGGGTTACGCCTGCGGGCGCCGGGGCGCGCGATGTTGGTAGACTGTTCGGCAATCCGCATCTGGAATGCGGTAACCCCCACAAGTCGTTAGACAGAACGTAAGGCGCGGCGATTGCCGAGAGCGGTGAGCGCCCCGGAAGCACCGCGCTGATTCTCCTCCGCCAGAGTGCGGCCGCGACGCCCGTGGCGTTAGCGATGGCCTATCGCGGAGGGGTTGGTTTACGGCTCGCGACGTTGGCGCAGGGCGCAATCGCGCCCGGCACGCCGCAGGCCGCTGATGGAGGCGGAAGTTCTGACAACCGATATCTGTAGCATGCCGACCGCGCCAGAGGATGAGCGCGACATGCCTGACACGCTTGCTGACCACCAGGTTCCCGCGGAGGGGACCGCTACTGACCACCAGGTTCCCGCGGAGGGGACCGGGAAGACTTTCCGGGATCTCGAGGTCGCCGAGCCGATCTGCACCGCGCTTGACGCCGCGGGGATCACGGCCGCCTTCCCGATCCAGGCCCTGGCCGTTCCGATCGCCCTCAGCGGGCAGGATCTCATCGGGCAGGCCCGGACGGGAACGGGCAAGACCCTGGCCTTCGGGGTCCCGCTGCTGCAGCAGCTGGCCGAGAGCCCGCGCGGCCAGCGTTCCGCGCCCCGGGCCCTGGTCGTCGTGCCGACCAGGGAACTGGCCATCCAGGTCGCGGATGACCTGCGGATCGCCGGCGCGCACCTGGGCACGCGCGTGGTCACGGTCTACGGCGGCCGCGCCTACGAGCCGCAGATCGAGGCCCTCGCGGATGTCGACCTCGTGGTCGGCACGCCCGGCCGACTCCTCGACCTGGCCCGGCAGGGCCATCTGGACCTGTCCCAGGTAGCCGGGCTCGTGCTCGACGAGGCCGACAAGATGCTCGACCTGGGTTTCCTGCCTGACGTGGAGAAGATCCTCCGGCTCACCCCGCCCCAGCGGCAGACGATGCTGTTCTCGGCCACCATGCCCGGCGAGGTCGTCACGCTGGCCCGGCAGCATCTGCGCCGGCCCACGCACATACGCGCCGAGCACCACGACGAGCCCACCCATGTGCCGAGCACCGAGCAGCACGTGTTCCGTGCGCACCAGATGGACAAGATCGAGATCCTGGCCCGGGTGCTGCAGGCGGACGGCCGCGGCCTGACGATCGTGTTCTGCCGGACCAAGCGGGCCTGTGACCAGGTGGCCACGGCGCTGACCACCCGAGGTTTTGCCGCCGCGGCTGTCCACGGTGACCTGGGACAGGGCCAGCGGGAGCGCGCGATGCGCGCGTTCCGCAACGGCAAGGTCGATGTCCTGGTCGCGACCGACGTGGCCGCCCGCGGGCTGGACGTGGACGACGTAACGCACGTGGTCAACTACGAGTGCCCCGAGGACGACAAGGCCTACCTGCACCGCACCGGCCGGACCGGGCGCGCCGGCCGCACCGGGGTGGCCGTGACCTTCGTGGACTGGGCCGACCTGCAACGCTGGAAGCTCATCGACGACGCCCTGGGGCTCGGCCAGCCCGAGCCGGAGGAGACCTACTCGACATCCGAGCACCTCTACAGCGCCCTGCGGATCCCGCAGGATGCGACGGGGACGCTGCCGGCGGCCAAGCGCGGCCGGCTCGGCCTGGAGGCTGAGGACCTGGAGGACATCGGGGAGACCGGCCGGAACCGGTCCCACGCCACTCGCGAAGCAGCCGGACGGAGCGGCGGGCGGGCCCGGGCGGGCCGCGGCGACACTGCGCGAAACCACGAGACCGGTCAGCGCAAGCAGCGGGTCCGCCGCCGGACCCGGTCGGGGCTGACCATCGGCGAGAACCGGGGCGAGCCGGCCGGTCCCGACGCCCACGGCGCCGGGGCCGACGACGCGGCGCAGGCGCCGCGCCCGGCCGCCCGGCGGCGGCGCTCGCGCCGGCGCGGCAGCCGCGGCGGCGGCGCGGCCGGCCCGGCCAGCGGGACCGGGCAGGCGGCCAGCGAGGGCTGAGCGCGTGCTGGGCCGGAGGCATAACCGGCCCGATACGCGCCCGTTATCTTCCGGCAAAGTCGCGAGGCTACGTTCGGATCAAGACCGGATGCCGGAAAGCCGGACAGTCGGCGACCGCGCGAGCGCCGTTCGGCGGGCTCTCCGGGATCCTGGAGATAGACGACACGCTGAGTAGGCTGCCAGCCAGTGAGCACACCGAGATCGCTTGATCTGCCCGACCAGGTGCGGCCGGTGACCATCCGCAGTCTGCGGGGCCGGTTCGCGGCCCTGGAGGCGTGGCCCGCCACCGGCGTGTGCGAGCGCAGGCCGGCGGTGCTCCTTCCCGGCTTCACCGGCAGCAAGGAAGACTTCATCCCGGTGCTGCGGCCGCTCGCCTCGGCGGGCCGCCGGGTGGTCGCGGTCGACATGCGCGGGCAGTACCAGAGCGAGGGGGCGCCCGACCCGGCCGGCTACGCGCCGGCCGGGCTCGCCGCCGACGTCGCCGCGATCGCCGCGGCCGTCGCCGACGACGGCGGCAGCGATCGTCAGCGGTCAGGCCCGAGCCAGGCCGCGGACCGGGACACCGATCGGGGTGTGCACCTGGTCGGGCACTCCCTGGGCGGGCTTGTCGCCCGGGAGGCGGCGCTGGCCGGCCGGACGCGGATGATCTCGCTGACCCTGCTCGGATCGGGCCCGGGACGGATCTCCGGCCAGCGCGCCGAGTTGCTGCGCGCGATGCTGGCCCTGATGGACGCCGGCGAGGGGGCAGCGGGCGGCGGCGCGCCCGGAGGCGGCCCGCCTTCCGAGGAACGGCTGCGGGTCACGGTCGGGGAGATCTGGCACGATCACCTGGAACCTCAGGCCAGGGCCGACGGGGTGCCCGCGCCGGTGATCGCCTTCCTGCGCCGGCGGATGATGGGCAACAGCCCGACCGGGCTCATGGCCATGGGACGGTACCTGCTCGCCTGCCCGGACCGCACGGCGGAGCTGGCGCGGCTGGGCGGGCCGCCGATCCTGGTCCTGTACGGGGAGAACGACGACGCGTGGCGGCCGGCCGTGCAGGAGCGCATGGCCAGGCGGCTGGGCGCGCACCGGGTCTGCATACCGGGCGCCGGGCATTCCCCCGCCGTGGAGGCGCCCGAGACCACGGCCAGCGCGCTCACGGCGTTCTGGCGGAGCGCGGAGGACAATGAGCGCCGGGCCAGCGGCCGTCAGCCCGGCCGGGCCGCCTCGAACGGCTCAGGATCCCCGGCCGCGTCATCGCCGGCCGCGTCATCTCCGGCCGTGTCACCCCCCGCCGAGTCATCTCCCGCTGCGTCGTCTCCGGCCGCGTCATCCCCGGCGCCGTCGCCGAGCCCGTCCCACGGGCGCCGGGGCTCGGAAGCCGCGCTGCCCTCCGGGCAGCAGGTCCGGTAGTCGCACCAGCCGCACCACCCGCCGGGCCGCGGCGGGAAGATCTCGTCGCGCGCGCGCCCCGCCGCCGCCTGACCCGCCGCCGTGCCGTCCAGCAAGGCCCGGAACCGCTCGTCGGCCGCGGCACACTCGGCCGCGATGGCCTCGGCCCGGCGCAGGTGCCTGGCCAGCGACTCGGGGGTGTGCTCCCAGACGAGCACCCGGCCGGTCGGCAGGTGATGCAGCTCCACCCGGCGGCACGGCCTGCGCATCACCCGCTCGGCCGCCAGCGCGTACAACGCCAGCGGGAGCGACGTCCGCGCGTCGTCCACGGTGAGCACGTGCCGCCCGGTCTTGTAGTCCACCACCACGAGCTCGGCCGACCCATCACCGCGGCGGCGCTCGTCCAGCCGGTCGATCCGGCCGGACACCGCGATCAGGTCGGTGCGGGTGGCGACCGTGCGCTCGACCCCGAGCGGCTCGCAGTCCGGGTCCAGGCCGGCCACATAGGCCTCGACCAGGCCCCGGGCCCAGCCGCGGTAGCGGGCGGACTGCGCGGGGCCGGCGAAGCCCTCCTCGATCCAGCCCTCCTCGAGCAGGTCGCCCGCAGCGGTCACGGTCCGCTCCGCGCGCGGCCGCCGCCACCACCCGGCCAGCGCGTTGTGCACGCTCGCGCCCAGGCTGTTGTGCGCCCACGGCGGGCCCTTGCCAGGCGGCGGCCGGTCCAGGTAGGTCATCCGGTACCGGCGCGGGCAGTCCAGCCAGGTGCCCAGCCGGGTCGGCGTGCATGTGTACAGCCGCTGCGGCATTCCCTCGAACCCAAGCTGCTGCACGGCCCCATCCTGGCACGGCCGGCCGACATTCCCCGGCCGCCGCCAGCCCGCGCCAGCCCTGGCCAGGACGGGCGCCGCCGCGGACGGTGCCCGCCTACTCCTCGTCCGATTCCCTGACGATCACGTTGGGCCCGGCGGTCACCCAGGAGTCGAAGCGCTTCTCGGCGGTGGAGACCGTGAACTCGTCGCCGTGCCCGGGCAGCACCCGGGTGTAGCCCGGCAGCGTCAGCACGTGCTCGCCGATCGAGCTGAGCTGGCGGGCGAAGTCGGGGAACTCGTGCTCGTGCGGCACCGGGCCGTCGGCGGACAGCACGTCCCCGGCGAAGACGGCCCGCAGGTCATCGCAGGAGATGCAGACCGAGCCGGGGCTGTGCCCGGGGGCGTGCAGCACTTCCAGCCGGACGTCGGCCACCTCGAAGAAGCCGCCGTCCTCCATGTCGATCTCCGGGTTCACGTCCGGATGTGCCTCGCGCCAGTACACCCGGTCCGCCGGATGCAGCGCCACCGGGGCCTCGTCCCGGGCCGCCACCTCGACCGCGGCGGCTGTGTGCGCCGCGTGCCCGTGGGTGCAGATGACCGCGAGCACCTCTCGGTCGCCGACCGCGGCGAGCACCTCGGTGGCGTCATCACCCGGGTCGACGACGATGACCTCGTCGCCGTCACCGACGATCCAGCTGTTGACGGTCGTTCCCGCCCGCTCGATCCGCGCTTCCATGGCGGCCTGCCTCCCTGTCTTCGCCCCGGCCGGGCGAGCGATCAGCGCCCGGTCACCGGCACGTCGCCAGTGGCCGGCGACAGCAGCCGATCGCAGGCGTCGGCCGCGATCGTATCGGAGCCGATCCGGTAGCCGGTGAGTTCCCCGTGATCGTCGCTGCCGCCGCTGGCGACCAGGCCGAGCGGCCGGCCAGGTCGAGCAGTTGCATCCGCTGGGCGCGGTCCTGGTCCGGATGCCACACCTCGACGCCGGACAGGCCCGCGGCGGCCAGGCCGGCGATCACCTCGTCGGGCACCATCCAGCCGCGTCTCCCGGCCCGCGGGTGGGCCAGCACGCTTACCCCGCCCGCGGCCCGGATGAGCGCGACCGCCCGCGCCGGGTCCAGCGCGTACCTGGTGACGTGAGCCCGGCCGCCTGCCCCGATCCACTCCGGGCCGAACGCCTGGTCCGGGGACTCGATCACCCCGGCCTCGACCATCGCCCGGGCCACGTGCGGCCGGCCGACCACGCCGCCGCCGGCGATCGCGCTGACCTGCTCCCAGGTGACCGGCACGCCCAGCTCGGCCAGCCGCCGGACCATCGCCTCGGCGCGGCGTACGCGGCTGTCCCTGATCCTTTCGCACTCCTGCGCCAGTTCGGCATCGCCCGGGTCGAACAGATACCCGAGCAGGTGCACGCTGTGGCCGTCCAGGCGGCAGGACAGCTCCAGGCCCGGCACCAGCGTCAGCCCCGGCGGCAGCGCGGCCTTCGCCGCCGCGTGCCCGGCCACCGTGTCGTGGTCGGTCAGCGCGATCACGTCGAGCCCGGCCGCGCTGGCCCGGCGCATCACCTCGGCCGGCGGGCAGGTGCCGTCCGAGGCGTTGCTGTGGCTGTGCAGGTCCGCGCGCACGCTGACCTAGCCCGGCAGCCGCGGTGAGCGCGCACCGAACGGCAGGGGGAGGTCCAGGCCGGGATCGCGCAGGTCGCAGAGCGCCAGCGGGTCGAGGAGCAGCATGCCCGCGGTGTCCGGCCAGAGGATCACCCAGAGCCAGTTACCCATCACCTCGCCGGCGAACGCGGCCCGCCCGGGCGCGTCCACGTGCCAGACCGGGAATTCGTGGTGGCCGAACCCGACCAGCCCGTGCGGCGGGCCGGCGGCGAAGTCGCTGCCCGGGTCGGGGCCGGCCAGCCCGGCGCACCGGGCGCCGAGCCCGACTCCGAGCTCCTCGGACACCAGCAGCATCTCGCCGGGCCCGCCGACCGGGTTCGGGCCGGTCAGGGCCACGACGCAGCCGCGGATCCCGCTGCGCTCGTCGCCCGCGCCGGCGAAGCCGGTGACCAGCCAGCGGTCCGGCAGCGGCCAGGGCAGCCACACCGGGACGGCCGCGCCGCGCAGCAGCCCGCCGAGCCCGGCCGCGGACGGGCGCAACGCCGCCCGCAGCGGGTACACCTCGCCGTGCGCGTCACACTGCCAGGCACTGGACCAGGCGCTGGGCGCGCGCACCGGGCCGCCGCACCGCGGGCAGGTCGGCGCGTTCCTCATGACAACTGACCGTGACGCGTTGTCTGCCGGACGTCAAGTACCCGGGCCCGCGGGCGGGGAGGGGTGAGCCCGCCGCGGGCCGGGGCTGAGCCCGCCGCGCGGGCCGGGGCTGAGCGCCCGGCGGGCCGGGGCCTGAGCCCGCCGCGGGCCGGGGCTGAGCGCCGCGGGCCGGGCTGAGGCGGCGGGGCTGAGCGGCTCCATACTGAACGGATGGCGGTGCGGCGGATACCCTGCGTGGGCGCGGTGATCAACGACCGGCACGGGCGGCTGTTGCTGATCAGGCGGGGCCACGAGCCCGGGGCCGGGCTCTGGTCGCTGCCGGGCGGCCGGATCGAGCCCGGCGAGTCCGATCAGCAGGCGGTGACCAGGGAGATCCTGGAGGAGACCGGCCTGAGGGTGGACTGCGGCCGGCTGCTCGGCGCGGCGGAGCTGCCCGGGCCGGCCGGGTCGGTCATTGACGTCCGCGACTACCAGGCCGCCGTCACCGGTGGCGAGCTCGCCGCCGGCGACGACGCCGACGACGCCCGGTGGGTGACCGCGGCTGAGCTGGACGACCTGCCGCTCACCCCGGGCCTGGCCGGCTACCTCGCCGCGTGGGGGGCCTACCCGGCATGACCGCGCCGCTATCATGCCTGTGGCCCAGGTCAACTCGGCAGGCGGACGGAGGCCGGTTCCCGGAATGAGCAGGCGGCAGCTGCTCGGTCTCGTCGCGGTCGTCGCCGCGCTCCTGATCGCGGCGACCGACGCGTGGGCCTTCCACCACTTCGGCGCCAACGCGGCCACCAAGCAGTACCCCGACGACTACCTCAGCGCGGTGGCCTGCCCGAGCGCCGCGCAGTGCTGGGCGGTCGGCCAGACCGGGAGAGCCCCGGGCGGCAATACGCTGTCCGAGCCTCGCGGCCCGCTGCTCGAGCACGAGACGGCCGGGCGCTGGAGCACCGTGGCCGCGGCCGGTCTCGGGGCCAGGGGCGCGACCCTGCAGGCCATCGCCTGCCCCGGCGCCACGGACTGCTGGGCCGTCGGCGGCAACGCGGCGGGCGGGCCCGCGGTCATCGAGCACTGGGCCGGCGGTGCCTGGGCCCCGGCGCCGGCGCCGGCCGGGCGGGGCAGCCAGCTCAACGCGATCGCCTGCGCGTCGGCCACCGCCTGCTGGGCCGCCGGAGGTTCGCAGGCCCGTTCCGGCGCGACCGCCGACCTGCTAGAGCAGTGGAACGGGGCTCAGTGGAGCGTCGTGACGGCGTTGCCCGGCGGCCTGCAGCCGGAGCAGTTCTCCTGCCCGGTCGCTGGTTACTGCCTGGCGCTGGGCCTGCGCGACGACGCGCCCGGGGCGGCCAGCTACTCCAGCGGCCGCTGGACCGCCGCCACACCGCCGCCCGTGCCGCCCGGCCAGCCCGCGCGGGCGGTCCCGTCGCTGTTCGGCTGCGCGGGCCCGGCCCTGTGCCTGGCGGCGTTCCCCGGCTCCCGGCTCGTCACTGACGTCTGGAACGGCCGCGCCTGGACCCCCGTGACCAGCGCGATGCTGACCTACCCGGTCGGCCTGACCTGCTCGGGCGGGCAGGGTTGCTGGCTGCTCGGCATGACCCGCAAGTACCGGCCGCTGGCGCTGCGCTGGCAGGGGCAGACCTGGGCTGCCGTGACCGGGCCCGCCGCCCGGCATCAGGGCTACCTGACCGCGCTGGCCTGCGGAGATGGCTGCTGGGCGGTGGGCGGCACGGGCGGCACCCGGCGCAACGGCGTGCCGTACACGAACCCGCTGATCCAGTCGCTGGGCTGATCAGCCTGCCCCCGGGGGGCGGAATGCGCCCGTCCAGTCGCTGGGCTGATCAGCCTGCCCCGGGGGGGCGGAATGTGCCCGTCCAGTCGCTGGGCTGATCGAGCCTGGCGCGAGGCGGAGCGTGCCAGGCGGATTACCAGCCGTCCATCTGCGCCCGCGCTTCGTACAGCAGGACCGCGGCACTGACCGCGACGTTGAGCGAGTCCGCCGCGCCGAGCATGGGGATGCCGATGCGGCGCAGGCCGGCCGCCTGCCAGGGCGGCGAGATCCCGTACCGCTCGCTGCCGACGACCAGCGCCGTCCGCCCGCGGTAGTCGGCGCCGCGGTAGTTCTCGCTGTCGTCGGTGTCGGCCAGGTACACCGTGAACGTGTGCCGCGCCAGCCAGGCGATCGCGTCGTCCACCGCGTCGAACTCGACCGCGGGGACCCTGACGCTCATCCCCTGGCTGCTGCGGAGCACCTTGGGGTGGGTCAGCCGGGTCCGGCGGTTGGTCAGAACCAGGCAGTCGGCCGCGCACGCGTCGGCGGTGCGGATGAGCGTGCCCAGGTTGCCCGGGATCTCGATCCCGTCGATCACCAGGATCAGGGCCTGGGGCCCGAACGCGAACGCCTCGGGGTCGGTGTCGGGCAACCGGGCGATCGAGATCAGGCCGTCCGGGTTGGGGCGCTCGGCCAGGTAGGCCAGCGTCTTCCCGGAGATCCGGTAGGCGCGGCGCGCCCGCCCGGCGAGCTGGGCGCTGCGGGTCCTGGCCTCGTCGGAGTAGGCGGCTTCCGGGCACCACAGGAATGTGTCGATGGTCACGCCGGCCTGCAGGACCACGTTGTTCTCGAACAGGCCCTCGGCCACGAACGCGCGCCGCGGGATCCCGGTCCGGTTGCGCTGGATGTCCCTGACCAGCTCGGCCGCGGGATGCCTGCGCCCCACCTGCTGCAGTTCCGCCATGGACGGCATCATCTCGCCCGCCCGGGCGTACCCACCCCCAGGGCCTTTCCGTCGCGCCGGCGGCGGGCGTTCATTTCGACGCGCCCGGTATCGCTCCGTAGCATTGGTGCCATGGCTACCCCGTCGGCGCTCTCATCGCCGCCCACGATCGAGCAGGTCACCCAGGCGCTGGCCGGCGTCAGTGACCCCGAGATCCACCGTCCGATCACCGAACTCGGCATGGTCAAGAACGTCGACGTCGGCCCCGACGGCAGCGTCCGGGTCGACGTCTGGCTGACCGTGTCGGGCTGCCCGCTGCGCGACACCATCACCAGGGACGTCACGGCCGCGGTCAGCAAGCTCGGCGGGGTGACCCGGGTCCGGGTCGAGCTGGACGTGATGAGCGAGGAGCAGCGGCAGGAGCTGCAGACCCGGCTGCGCGGCGGGCAGCCCCAGCGCATGATCCCGTTCGCCCAGGCCGGCTCGCTGACCAAGGTGTACGCGGTGGCCAGCGGCAAGGGCGGCGTCGGCAAGTCGTCGGTGACCGTGAACCTGGCCGTGGCACTGGCCGCGGCGGGCAAGAAGGTCGGGCTGCTCGACGCCGACATCTACGGCCATTCGGTGCCGCGGATGCTCGGCGTGACCGGGCTGCCGACCCAGGTCGAGCAGATGATCATGCCGCCGTCGGCGCACGGCGTCAGCGCCATCTCCAGCGGGATGATGAAGCGCGGCAACGAGCCGCTGCCCATGCGCGGGCCGATCCTGCACCGGCTGCTCGAGCAGTTCCTGGCCGACGTCTGGTGGGGCGACCTGGACGTGCTGCTGATGGACCTGCCGCCGGGCACCGGCGACATCGCGATCTCCTCGGCGCACCTGATCCCGGGCTCGGAGCTGATCGTGGTCACTACCCCGCAGCTCGCCTCGGCCGAGGTGGCCGAGCGGGCGGGCTCGCTGGCGCTGAAGCTGCACCAGCGCGTGGTCGGCGTGATCGAGAACATGTCCTACCTGCCCTGCCCGCACTGCGGCGAGCGGGTCGACGTGTTCGGCTCCGGCGGCGGCGAGGCCGTGGCGGACGTGCTGACCCGGATGACCGGGGCGCGGGTCCCCGTGCTCGGTCAGGTCCCGCTGGACATAAGGCTGCGCGAGGCCGGGGATGATGGCAACCCGCTGGTGCTCGCCCACCCCGACTCGCCCGCCGCGCGGGAACTCACGAAGATCGCCCAGGGCCTGGCGGGCCAGTCCCGTGGCCTGGCCGGGCGGCCGCTCGGCCTCAGCCCGGTCTGAGGCGCCCGCACCCGGGCCTGAAGGTAGGCCCTGCCTGGCGTGCCTGGCGCGTCCCCAGCCCGGCTGGCGCGTCCCCAGCCCAGCTGACGCGTCCCCAGCCCGGCGTCATTGTCGCCCGGCCCGGCCGCTTCGCGCCGGTCAGGTGGCTTCGGAGTCGTAGGGCGGGGATTCGCCTGGCGACAGCCGGGAGGCGGGCTGCGGTACCGGAATTGTCCCGTTGGTGCCGTTCGCACCGTCGGCGTCGAATTCCTCCCAGAGGTGCTTGCGCACGAAATTCTTCGGGTGCAGGTCGGCGATGTCGAAATCACGGAACTCCGGGCCGAGCCCCTCCTGCAGGTCGGCCTTGGCGTGCTCGGCGATCCGGCGCAGATCCCGCAGGGCGCGCCCGGCCTGGGCGGCGATCTTCGGCAGCTGGTCCGGGCCGAAGATGACGAGCGCGATCACGGCGAGCACCAGGAGCTTGGTGAAGGACAGGTCGAACACGTGAGCGCTCCAGCATCGTCGACGGCTCGCGCTGGACCCGGGGGGCGGGTCTGCTGCTACCAATGTAGACCGTCCGGACCCCCGCCATGAAGCGCGGCCGGACTCGGAGGCGCGGCATTGGCGCCCGCCGGCGGCCCCCCAGCCCCACTGTGCCCGCCAGAGCCCGGCCCGGCGGCCCCCCAGCCCCACTGTGCCCGCCAGAGCCCGGCCCGGTGCCCCCCCAGCCCCACTGTGCCCGCCAGAGCCCGGCCCGGTGGCCCTCCAGCCCCACAGGCCCCTCCAGGCGCCCGGCCCGTCAGCGGGAAGCCGGCCGGCCATGACGGCCGGCGGCTTCCCCGCTAATCAAACGCATCCCCCCGGGGCCTCGTCATGATCCGTTAGGGCGGTCGTCTGTCGGTCATAGTGGCCAACCGGGGCCCGTCATAACGGATCAAGGTGATTTGAGCGCCGCCAGGGCTCCTTGGCCGCGCCCAGGCTGGCCGCAGCCGGCGAGGGCAGCATGATCACCGGGCTGTGAGGAACGCTAACGACTCGGCCGAGCCGACGGTGAGGGTGACCGTGTGGGTGACGCCGCCGCGCAGGAACGTGATCGTGACCCGGGAGCCGGGCGGATGGGAGCGCACCGCGTCCAGCAGCGCGGTGGCGCTGCCGATCGGCTGGCCGGCGAACCGGACGATCACGTCGCCGGGGCGCAGGCCCGCCAGGGCCGCCGGCCCGCCCGGAGTGACCGACGGAGCCCGGCCGGTCCGCGCCGGCGCGATCTGCGCGCCGGCCCCGCCGAAGGCGGTGTTGATGAGCGCGCCGATGACCGAGTGAGCGGCCCGGCCGGTCCTGACCAGTTCGGTCACCACCACCCGGGCCTGGTTGATCGGGATCGCGAACCCGAGGCCGATGCTGCCGCCCTGGACCCCCGTCAGCGGGTCGCCGCCGAGCGTGTCGATCGCCGCGTTCACGCCGATCACCTGGCCCTCGGCGTTCACCAGCGGGCCGCCCGAGTTGCCGGGGTTGATCGGCGCGTCGGTCTGGATCGCGTCGTAGAACACCTGCGGGTCGCTGCCGTTGGCGCTGACGCCCGGCTGTACCGGCCGGTCCACCGCGCTGACGATGCCACTGGTCACGGTGCCGGACAGGCCGAGCGGCGAGCCGAAGGCCAGGACCGGGTCCCCGACCTGCACGCCGGCCGAGTTGCCCAGGGGCAGCGCCGGGAGGCGCCCGGGCTGCTGCAGCCTGAGCACGGCTAGGTCCGAATAGGGGTCGGCGCCGACCAGTCGCGCCGGGCTCGGCCTGGCCGTTGTTGAACACGACCTGCAGCGCGGCGTGCCGCACCTGGCCGTCCAGCGTGACCACGTGGTTGTCGGTAACGATGTAGCCGCCGCTGATGATGAACCCAGAGCCGGTGCCCTCGGCGCCATCAACCTTGATCATGACCACGCCGGGCAGCACCCGGGCCGCGATGCCGGCTGCCGAGTCCGAAGGCCGGCGGGTCACCGCCGAGGGCACCGGGCCCAGGTTGTAGCTGGCCTGCGCTCCGGCCGCGGCCCGGGAGCCGATGTAGCCGCCGACCAGGCCGCCGCCCAGTGCCGCCAGCAGGGCGGTGATGAGGGCAACGGTTAGCAGCCTGGATCCGGCCGTGCGGCGAGACCAGGGTCGACGCTCTGGATCGGGCCGGCCAGTCAGATCGACCGGCTCGACCGGCTCGACGGCAGGCTGGGCCAAGCCGGCTGACCTGGCCGGCTGGGCGGGCCCAGCGGGCTGTGACAGTTGTGACGGGCAACTCAGGTCGTACCAACCGGACAAATCGGGTTGGCCCCCGCGCCCAGCCCCATCCGACATCGCACGCCTCCCCCGAGACGGCCTGGGAGTCGGCATGAGGGCCCATAGCCGCCATCGCAGGCATATTTCCCCAGCACGGGACGCGATAGGCCTGTTCAGCGCCGCGGGTTCGGCCCGGGGAGCCCAGTCGACGCGGCGCGGGTTCGGGCCGGGGAGCCCAGTTGGCGCGGCGCGGGTTCGGGCCGGGGAGCCCAGTCGACGCGGCGCGGATGCGGCCCGCGGGCCGGGCTGACGCGGCGCGGATGCGGCCCGCGGGCCGGGCTGACGCGGCGCGGGGGCGGCCCGGGGAGCCCGGCCCGGCTCAGCGCAGCGGGTTCAGCCAGGAGACGAGCCGGTGGAACCCGCGGGCCATCCGCTGCCAGAACCCCAGCCGCGCGGTGCCCGGCATCGCCGTCACCACCTGGCCGACCGTGGCCATCGGCGCGTCCGCGATCATGGTGTAGACGAAGCCGCTGGCCGACCAGGCAAAGCTGCGCTGGTCCGGATTGACCGAGTAGACGGTTTGCCCGCTCATCGTGAGGCGGCTCCAGCCCGGCATTGGCCGGGCCAGCTCTCCGCGCTGCACGAACAGTGACACGACGTCCAGGCCGTCGGAATACGACAGGTTGATCACCGGGCCGGACGGGGCGGACGTCTCCGTCGCCGCGAACAGCATTAGGTTGCCGGGGAGCCGGGCCGGCGTCGGCCACCCCTGGACCCGCAGCGCCGCGAGCCTGGCCCGGTCGAGCTGAGCAGCCCAGGGCGCGGCCGCGGGAGCGGGCATGCCGTCGAGCCCGTGCCCGCCCAGTTCCAGGGAGGTGAATGCGTCCTCGCTGATCATGCGAGCGCCGCTGGCGAAGATCTCGCGGCGCAGCGGCAGCTTGGTCGCGGCGTCCAGCCAGAACCGCGCGGCCAGGCCGCCGTCGGGCCGCCGGACCTCGACCACCAGCGCCGCGCGGTCATCCGCCGACCCGTGTCCCGCATAGACGACCTGGTAGTTGGACTGCAGCAGGGTCAGCAGCCGGTCGGACATGCCCAGGATCCCGTCCGGGTCCTGGTCGACCGCGGGCGCCGACTGGGTCCCGCCGGCGGTGCCGGGGGTCGCGCCGGAGGTTCCGGGTGGCGGGGGGCCGGGGGCCTGCACCAGCGTCACGCCGCCCGGCTGGTGCCACACCTCGACCACCGACGCGCTGGTCTCACCCGGCCCCCACCACAGCACGACCTGCTGGCCGCTGTACGAGGTGCCCTGGCAGGCCGCCGCCGCCTCCTGCAGCAGCCGCAGGCCCGCGCCAACCTGGGCGCTGGCCGGCGGGCTCACCGGCTGCAGCGGGCCGCTGCCGAGGTCCGGGTGCTTGATGACGGTGGCCCCGGACTGCACATCGGCCAGGGCCGGCCCGGTCATGCTCGACCCCAGCAGGCCGAGGATCGCGGCCAAGCCGACGATCCGCCAACCGGGCGCCATCCGACCAATCACGGCGTCGGCGACGAGAAGCTCGCGGCGGGCCGGGAGGGGCGGGGCGAGACGGGGGTAAACCGGGTGGACGTCGCGGGGACGACGCCGGTCATCAGGTCGTGCTGCATCACGTACGTGTCCACGGCAGGCGTCACCCGCGGCTCGGGCGGCTGCGCGCCGCCGCCGGCCAGGAAGGCCGCGGCCCCGACGCCGACCAGGACCGCCGCCGCGGCGCCCGCGGTGACGTACCAGGCGGGCCGCAGTTCGCGGGCGGTGGCCGAGGCGAATGAGCCGACGCCGGCCAGCCGCGGCCAGGGCCCGGAGCCCGGCTCGCCGGGGGTGCCGGGCCGCGCCAGCCCGATCAGGCGGCTGGTCAGGGCCGCGTCGGCCGCCGCCTCGCCGAGCGCGTTCATCCGCCGCTTCAGGGTGCGCAGCGCGACGGCCTCCCCGCGGCATCCCTCGCACCGGGCCAGGTGCACCAGCACCCGGTCGCGCTCTACGCCATCGAGTTCCCCGTCGATCAGCGCGGACAGGCGCTGCCCGAGATGGCTCATGACTGGCCTCCCGGCGCGAGCCGGGCCCCGAGCGGGGCACGCGGGGCCGGGACCGAGGTCTCGCCGAGGTGCCGCGGGCGGCGGTGCCCAAGCGCCGCGCGCAGTTGCGCCCGGCCGCGGTGGATCCTGCTTCTGACCGTGCCCAGCTTGATCCCCAGGGCGTCGGCTATCTCCTCGTAGGACAGGCCCTCGATGTCACAGAGAATCACCGCGGCCCGGTACTCGGGCGCCAGCGCCCTGAGCGCGTCCTGGATGTCACTGTCCAGGTGGCGGTCATCGAAGGCATCCGCCGGGGACCGGCCGCCGTCCCCGAGCCGCGCGGCGGTCTCGTCACCGAGCCCCTCGAACCGGATCCGCTGCTTGCGCCGCGCCATGTCCAGGAACAGGTTGGTGGTGATCCGGTGCAGCCAGCCCTCGAACGTCCCCGGCGTGTAGCTGGACAGCGAACGGAAGACCCGCACGAAGACCTCCTGGGTGAGATCCTCAGCGTCGTGGGTGTTGCCGGTCAGGCGGTAGGCCAGGCGGTAAACCCGGGCCGAGTGATCCCGGACCACGTCATCCCAGCTCGGCGGCGTC
This sequence comes from uncultured Actinomycetota bacterium, assembly GCA_963749145.1. Lineage (GTDB taxonomy): Bacteria > Actinomycetota > Actinomycetes > Streptosporangiales > Streptosporangiaceae > JASHPR01. The sequence continues at coordinate 1,239,660 of CAVVLN010000004.1, forward strand.
CACTCGGCGGCCTGCAGCGGCTGGCCCTCATCCACGGGCATCCCCCTTCCACTGCTCCTCAATTATTGTGCAACGCCGGCGGATCGCCCTGGCTTCCCTGGCGTAACGTCAACGGCCCGGACCCCCCGTCCGTTCCCGAAGTCACGCCCGGTAACGCTAGGCTGCCGCACGAGAGTCAGCTCGCCCCGGGAGGCAGCCACCGTGAGCACGCAGGTCACCCTGGCCTTTGTCGACGACTTCCTGCCCGAGGACGAGCCGCTGCTCGAGGCCAGGCGGAACGCCGCCGAGGTGGGCGGGGCGGACCCGGTCGGGCCCGCCACCGGCGCGACCCTGCGCTTCGTGGCGTCGGCGATCGGGGCCAGGTCGGTCGTGGAGATTGGTACCGGCTGCGGCACGTCGGGCCTGTGGCTGCTGCGCGGCATGCGCCCCGGAGGGGTCCTGACCAGCGTCGATGTCGAGCCGGACCATCAACGGCTGGCCCGCGGCGTGTTCGTCGAGGCCGGGTTCCCGGCCGGCCGCTACCGGCTGATCAGCGGCTGGGCCCTCGAGGTCCTGCCGCGGCTCGCCGACGGCGCCTACGACCTGGTGTTCTGCGACGCCGATCCGCACGAGTATCCCGACTACCTGGCCGCGGCTATGCGGCTGCTGCGGCCGGGCGGCGTGCTGATCTTCGACAACGCGCTCGGACAGGACCGGGTCGCCGATCCGGCCTGCGACGACCCGGACGTGGTCGTCGTGCGGGAACTCTGCGAGCAGGTGCGGATGGATGAGCACCTCGTGCCGCTGCTGCTGGCAGTGGGCGACGGCCTGCTCGCCGCGGTCAAGCGGCCCGAGTGATGAACGGTCCCGTTCGGTGATTCGGATAGGTCCGGGCAGATCCCGCCGCCGCCGGTTGGCACGCGGGCAGCAGGCTAGCCCCGGCGACGATCGGCGAAGCCTCAGCCGACGGCCGACTTAAGCGCTTCGCCCAGCGCAACCGCCTCGTCTGGCGACAATTCGACGACCAGCCGCCCCCCGCCCTCAAGCGGGACGCGCATCACGATGCCGCGCCCCTCCTTGGTGACCTCGAGCGGACCGTCGCCCGTCCGCGGCTTCATCGCCGCCATCCGCCATCCCCTTTCCTACCTGGGGGCCGCAGAAACCCCGCCGAGGGCCTGCAGCGCCTACTCCGGTGCCTGGCGGGACCGGCCAGCCACAACGATGTCGATCAGTACCTCTATTATCCAGAGTTCCGGCCCGCAGTGCTAACGATCAGCCTTCCCACCCCTTACCCCGAGCCTGCCGCCCGATGCCGCCCGGCCCTCGGCGCCGCCGCCCGGCCCTCGCCGCCGGGCCCTCGCCGCCGCCGCCCGGCCCTCGCCGCCAGGCCCTCGCCGCCGCGGCCCGGCGCCCTGGCGGCCCGCGCCGGGACCTGGACGCCCTGTCCCGTGCCCATCGGGGCTGTCTGGCCATAGCGGCGGGCGCTGGTCGCACCGCCCAGGCCGGGCGCGCCCGATGACGTGGTGTTCGCGGCGCGCAGCCGCCTGGTGCACGAGTGGCGGAAGTTCCTGTTCCGGGACCCCGGCTGCCCGGCGAGCTGCTGCCCCGCCGGTGGGCTGGCCGGCAGGCGGCCGAGGTGTTCGATGCCGAGTCGGCCCGGCTGCGACCGGCCGCGTGCCGGTTCGTGGACGGCTGCCTGCGGCCCGCCGGGACTACCGGGACCGCCGCGCCCGGCCCGATGGCAGGCCAGCGACCTACCTGGGCCGGCAGGCCCGCGACCTACCTGGGCAGGCCGGTCAGGCGCCGACGTCGGCGGTGGCCGCGGCGCGCAGCTCCTCGTGCGCCCACACGATCTGCTCGGCCACGTCGACCAGGTCGGCCAGGGCCAGCCGCTGGTATTTCCCGTCCGCCGCCCGGAACGAGGCCGTGCCGGAATGGCACCAGACGGTCAGGTCACGGCTGACCGACAGCACCGAGATACCGGCGGCCGACTCATCGGCCCGGACCATGCGACCGCCCAGGCCCCGGCTGGCCAGCATCGCCTCGAGCTCGTTGACCGCCTGCCACGGGCTCAACTCGGTCCGGGCGAACCGGGCCGCGTCGCAGCCGGGCGGTAGCCGCAGCCCGAACCAGACGGCCTTGCCCGCGACCTTCCAGCTGCCCAGCCGGCCCCGGGTGAGGTGCGCGCCCCACTCACCGGCCGATAGCCCGTCGACGACCTGCAGGCCGCGGCCGTTCACGCCCTCCTTGGACCGTACCTTCACGTCCGGGAGGCTGCCCTTGTTCCAGCCCGGCTGGGAGTCGAAGACCTTGCACACCAGCTCGCAGCGCGAGCCGCAGCCCCTGAGGTACAGCCACAGCTCGGGAAAGCCGCTCACCGGCCGCTGGCTGGCGCCGCTGAACTCCACGTTTCCCTGGGCGTGCAGGGTGTTGGCCGCCAGTTCGCTGGCCATCGTGACGCCGTCGTGCACCAGGTCGCCGGTCAGCCCGATGCCCGCGACCGCCTCCCGGAACATGCTTCGCGCGGCGCCCGCGCAGGTGGGATCGAGCGGCAGCGGCCGCGCGAAGCAGCCGCCGGCGCTGATGCTCGCCTCGGCCAGCGATCCCTCGGCGCCGAACGCCTCAGCCAGCGGCGCGGCCATGAAGCCATGGTCACCGGCGGAATGGCCGGCGGCGCCGCGGCGGTCCGGCCCGCCCTCGGCGGGCGACGGTAGCATGCTCCTCCCGCCTTTCGGACTCAGACATCTGTGAAACACAGATTATGAGTCGGGTACGACACTACGCAATGGTAACGCCCGAAAAAGCCGGGGCCATTGGCCTGTGCCGGGTTGCCCGCCAGCGCCCGGATAGTGACGGAAGCATGGCCTTGGGGCAACAAGGAACGGACGACAGGTTGTGGTCAGGGGCGGATCGGGCCGGTAACGTCGCAGTCGCGGCGTTCCCGACCTGGCCCGCGGCCAGGCCTGGTCGCCGGGCCTCGAGACAGGCTCAGTTCACGAAGAATCCCCCGGGGGGAGAGCCCGGGGGATTCTTCACGTGCGGGGATCGTGCTCAGTTCTCACCGGGGGCGACGTCGTACCGGCCCGCCCGCAGGTCGGCGAGGAACGCGGCGAACGCCGGCCTGCTGACCACGTGGGCGCCGCCCTCGGGGCGCTTGCTATCCCTGATGGCGATCACGCCAGGCAGATTGGCAGCGACCTCAACGCAACCGCCGTTGGCCGTGCTGCGGCTGGCCTTTCGCCAGATGGCTCGAGACAGGTCAGACATGGTTCACTCCAGTTGTTCGGCTAGGTACCTGAGGTACTGCGTCGTATCGGCGGGCTCGAGCGCCGAGTCCCGTGACCGGCTGAAGCCCTCCACGTAGATCATCACCTCGTCGTGCCTGCTCACCTCCTGGATCGCGGTGTCGGTTTCCAGGTAGACCACGCTCGGCTCGTCGCCGGCGAAGTCGAAGATATTGATCATGGACCACATGCCGCGGTGCGGCCCGTCGGCGAAGCGCTGGATGCGCACCTCGATGTTCGGGTGGCGGCTCAGCTCGACGAGGTGCTCGATCTGCTCGCGCCGTTCCGCCTTGGTCCCCCACCGGTACATCAGCGCCGCCTCGGTGATGACCGCGGTCAGGTTGGGCGCGGTGCCGTTGGTGCGGTCCAGGATCTGCTGACGCCTCAGCCGGGCCTCGATCACCTTCTCCCGCACGGCCGGGGGAATCGAGGCGACCCTGGTCAGTGCCTCGGTGTAGTCGCGGGTCTGCAGCAGGCCGGGCAGGACCAGCGGCATGCAGACCCGGATCCGGACGGCGTCGTTCTCGAACCCGGGGAACTCGTTCTCGAACACCTCCGAGTAGTCCCGCCACCAGGGCCGGGCCCGGGCCCGCATGGCGAGCTCCTCGAGCTCGTCCCGCACGCCGTCGTCGACGCCGTAGACGCGCAGCAGGTCCCTGATGTCGCTCATCTCGGGACGCTTCCAGTGGTTGGCCTCGAACCGGCCAACCTTGCCCCGGCCCCAGTCGAGCAGGTCGCACACGTGGTTGGCGGTATGCCCGGAGGCACGGCGGAGTTCGGTGAGACGGCGAGACAGCCGCCGCTTGGCGACGGTCGCCCCGTAGGCGTCGTCGCTCATCGGCGATTGCCTCCTTGACAGGACGTCTCTTTGAGCATAGTCCTACTTAACTTGTGAATCACAAACGATGTCATCATCGGCTGGGCGTCGGTTACGTATCATTTGGGTATCGGCCGTGCCATCTGACGGAAAAGGCCGGGAAACGGCCCGGCCCGCGGCCGGGAATGGCCGTCACTACGGTGAACGGCCGGGAACGGCCGTCACTACGGTGATCGGCGGGGCTGACGGGACCAGCGGGACTCGCGGCCCGGCGGAGCCGGGCGTGCCTCAGCCGTCCGCGTCGTCGAACTCGCCGCCGCGCACGCCGTCCAGGAAGCACTCCCACTCGTTCCTGTCGTAGACCAGCACCCGGCCGTCCGGGTCGCCGGCCACGCGCATCAGCACCCACTGCGGGCCGGCGCCGACGAAGGCGACCTCGACCGCGCCGTCGGTGGTGCCGGACCGCTGCCAGTCCAGCGTGCCGACATCGATGCCGAGCGCCGCGACGGTCGGCTTGGCCCTGGTCTCAGTCATCTCGCCTCCGGAACGTAGGGAAGGGCAGCGTACTGCGCGGGGCGCCGGGCGACCCCACAGTAGAGTGCGCGGGACCCGTCGCTGTCCGCGGCCTCCGGGTCCTCGGCGCCCCACAGGCCCACGTAGGTGAGCCCGGGACCGGCGCCCTCGTAGGGGGCCACCAGTTCCAGCCCGCCGAAGAACCGCTCGACCTCGGCCCGGGAGCGCAGGTAGGCGTGCTCGGTGGCGTTCGCGTAGGTGTCCAGGCCGGCCTGGACCGACCGCGGCGGGAGGTTCTCGTAGGTGCCGTGGGACAGGGCCAGGTAGCTGCCGGGCGCCACCGCGGCCAGGTACCGGGCCACCAGGCCCCACGGATCCCGCTCATCGGCGACGAAGTGCACCACCGCGGTCATCAGCACCCCGGCCGCGAGCGTCGCGCGCGGCGAAGGGTCGATCAGCGCGCGCAGCCCCGGATGACCGAGCAGCCCGGAACCGATGTCGATGAACTGCCGGATCCCCTGCTCGGCGATCCACACCGCCGCCCGCCCGTGAAAGCCGCGGTTGGCCCACATGGCGTCGGCCACGTCCGGGTCCACGGCCCGCAGCCGCTCGGCCGCCTCCCGGTCGACCGGGAAGTTGTTCGTGCCGCCCAGGAAGTAGTCATACAGCCGGGCCGGGCTCGGCCGGGTGAGATCCACGCCTTCGGGCCCGCCGGACGGGATGTCTCGGGGCTCGCTCACATCGCCTCCGTGGCCCCCTGTGCCTAGTCTGACACGCTATGCCCGGTCTATGAAGATAGGATGAAACAGCCCGGCCATCCGGTTCCTGCTAGTTCGTCACTAGCGTCACGGTGCTGCGGTCACGAACCGTAGGCATCGCGCCGGTAGCAGTCCGCGAGGTGATCGTCCACCACGCCGCAGGCCTGCAGGGTGGCGTACGCGGTCACCGGGCCGGTGAAGGAGAACCCGTGCCGCTTGAGCTCCTTGGCCAGCATCTTCGACGCGGGGGTCGACGCGGGCACCTCGGCCAGCGTCCGCGGGGCGCGATCCCGGCCGCCGGCAAAGGCCCAGACCAGCTTGGCCAGCCCGCCGGGCAGGTCGAGCGCGGCGCGCGCGTTGCCGATGACCGCATCGATCTTGGCCCGGTTGCGGACGATGCCCGGGTCGGCGAGCAGCCGCTGCACGTCATCGGGGCCGAACGCGGCCACCGCCGCGATGTCGAACCCCGCGAACGCGGCGCGGAAGCCCTCGCGCTTGCGCAGGATCGTCAGCCAGGACAGCCCGGACTGGAACGCCTCCAGGCTGAGCCGCTCGAACAGCCCCGTGTCGTCGCGCACCGGGCGGCCCCACTCGTCGTCGTGATAGGCCAGGTACTCGGGGGCGCCGAGGCTCCACGGGCAGCGCAGCAGGCCGTCGGGACCGGCCTGGGCCCCGGCCGCGGTCACGTGCTCTCCCCAGGGCCGTTCGCGGGCGGCTCGCGGTGCTCCGGCAAAGCGGCCGGGCGCGGCCGCTCCCACGCCGACCAGGATGGCTCGTCGCCAGCGGGGCGGGCATGGCTGCCCCCGCCGCGCCGCAGCGGCACCGGCGGCGGTACGGCCGAGGGCGGCAGGGCCGACGGCGGCGGTACGGCCGACGGCGGTGGTACGGCCGACGGCGGCAGGGCCGGCGGCGGCGTGGCGGGCGGCTGGGCCGGCGGCGAGCCGGGAGCGATGAGGTCCGGTTCCTGGGCCGGCTCCGGGACCCGGCCGGAGGCCAGCGCGGCCGACTGCAGGCCGGCCAGCTGGCGGCGCAGCGTGGCGATCTCCACGTCCCGCTCGGTGACGGTCCGCGCGACCATGTTCAGCGCCTCGTCGGTGGCCCGCATGTCATAGCCCCACAAGGCCGCGGGCGGGCGGAGCAGCGCGACGTCCGCGGCGGTCATGATCTCGATGTCCAGCGGCCGGAGGTCGGCCGGGAACGGCGCCATCTCCCCGCCACGGCCGATCGCGACGACGACCACGCCGACGACGATGACGGCGGTCGCGACGAGCATCACGACGAGCAACAGCACGGACACACAAGAATCGTGCCATGCCCGGCCCCGGGTTGGCGCGCCCGGAAGGCGCCGATCATGTCGCCAGGCCGCCCGGCCCGTCCTGGCCGTGGGCGTCCTTGATGATCTGGACCACCTCGGCGGGATCGTCGGCGATCCGGAACAGGTCCGGGTCGGCGGCCGATACCTTGCCCTGGGCGAGCAGCGTGCCGTGAATCCAGGAGATCAGGCCGGACCAGTACCCGCGGTCGACCAGGACGATCGGGAATTTCGTGATTTTGCCGGTCTGGACCAGCGTGAGCGCCTCGAACAGCTCGTCCAGCGTGCCGAACCCGCCCGGCAGCACCACGAAGGCCTGCGAGTACTTGATGAACACGGTCTTGCGGACGAAGAAGTACCGGAACTCCAGGCCGATGTCGACGTAGTCGTTGAGGCCCTGCTCCAGCGGGAGCTCGATGCCCAGGCCGACCGACACGCCGCCCGCGCTCACCGCTCCCTTGTTGGCCGCCTCCATGATCCCGGGACCGCCTCCCGTGATCACCGCGTAGCCGGCCGCGGCCAGGCCCGCGCCGATCTGCTCCGCGCGGCCGTAGTCGAGCGTGTCACGATCCGCGCGCGCCGACCCGAACACGGTGACCGCCGGGCCGAGCTCGGACAGCAGCCCGAAGCCCTCGACGAACTCGGCCTGGATCCGCAGCACGCGCCACGGGTCGGTGTGCACCCAGTCGCTGGGGCCGCGCCGGTCGAGCAGCCGCTGGTCGGTGGTGGTCTTCGGGATGTGCTTGCCCCGCAGCGTCGCTGGCCCCTGACGGCGCTGGCGACGGTGCGGCTCCGGGTAGGCGCTCACGATCCCATAACGTAGCCTCTGGTGAGGCGAGGCCGCCGCGCCGCGGCGGCCCGGCCGGGGCGGGCCGGAGCGTGAAGGCTCCGGCTCGAAGCAGGGCGGGCGGCCGGCCGCAGCAGGTAACTTCGGTGCTGTGCCGACGAATCGCCTCAGGCGCCGCGGATTCTCGGGCGTCACCGTGCTCATCATCGTGCTCGCGGTGCTGGGCGTGTACGTGGCGTTCCGGAGCGTGGCGCCGCTGCTGCGCGGCAGCAGCTGCACCGCCGCGGGCGACGGGGAGGACATCTCGCTGGATGCCGCCCAGGCCGGCATCGCGGCCACGATCGCCGGGGTCGCGCAGCGGGACGCGCTGCCGCCCCGGGCGGTGACGATCGCGTACGCGGCCGCGCTGCAGGAATCGAAGCTGCAGAACCTGACCTACGGGGACCGCGACTCGGTCGGGGTGTTCCAGCAGCGGCCGTCGCAGGGCTGGGGGAAGCGCAGCAATCTCGAGAATCCGGTGTACGCGACGTCGAAGTTCTTTGGCGCCCTGGCCAAAGTGCCCGGATACCGGCGGCTGCCGGTATATCAGGCCGCGCAGGATGTGCAGCATAGCGCCGACGGTTTCGCTTACCAGCAGTATCAGCCGCTGGCCGCGCACATGACCGCGGCGTTCACCGGGCGGGACCCGCACGCGGTCTGGTGCTGGTACTCGCCGGGAATCCGCGGCACGGCCCGCGTGGCCGCCGCCCGGCTGGAACTGTCCGAGACCTTCGGCCCCCAGACGACCCGCGCCACCGCCGATCCCGGGCTGATCGTGCTGGCCGGCGGGGCCAGCCAGGGCTGGGCGATGGCAGCCTGGCTGGTGTCGCACGCCCAGCAGTACCAGATCGATGACGTGAGCTACGCGGGCTACCAATGGACCGCGGCCAACGGCGCACGAGGATGGTCCCGCACAGTTTCACCGGCTCCGCCGGGAGCCGTCGAGGTTGGCTGATAGCCTGCGATCCGTGGGGACGGAAAAGGAGTGAGCAAGTGACGTACATCATCACCGAGTCCTGCGTTGATTTGTTGGACAAGACATGCATCGAGGAGTGCCCCGTAGATTGCATCTACGAGGGTGAGCGGATGCTGTACATCCACCCGGACGAGTGCGTCGACTGTGGTGCCTGTGAGCCGGTCTGCCCGGTCGAGGCGATCTACTACGAGGACGACGTGCCCGGCCAGTGGAAGGACTACTACCGGGTCAACGTCGACTTCTTCGAGGACATCGGGTCGCCGGGCGGCGCGTCGAAGGTCGGCAAGATCCACAAGGATCACCCGCTGGTGGCAGCGCTGCCACCGCAGCCGCACTGATCCCGGCCGCTGGCCGGGGAGGTCGGGTGCCGACGCTCGCTGCCCGACTGCCCCGGTTCCCGTGGGACGCGCTCGAGCCCTACAAGGCCAGGGCCCGGGCTCATCCCGGCGGCATCGTCGACCTCTCGGTCGGCACTCCGGTTGATTCTGTTCCTGCCGTAGCGCGCGAGGCGCTCGCGGCTGCCTCGGATGCGCCCGGCTACCCGGCCACCGCGGGCACTCGCGCGCTACGCCAGGCCGCAGCCGGCTGGCTGGCCCGCCGGCACCACGTCATCGTCGACCCCGACGCGGTGCTGCCGGTCATCGGGACCAAGGAACTGATCGCGGGCCTGCCGGCGCAGCTCGGCTGCGGCCCGGGTGACGTGGTGGTCCACCCCGAACTGGCCTACCCGACCTACGACATCGGCGCGCGGCTGGCCGGGGCCACGCCGGTGGCCGCGGACGGCCTGGTCTCGCTCGGCCCGCAGCGGGTGCGGCTGTGCTGGCTGAACTCGCCGTCGAACCCGACCGGGCGGGTGCTGCCCGCCGAGCACCTGCGCAAGGTCGTGCAATGGGCGCGCGAGCGCGGCACCGTGGTCGCCTCGGACGAGTGCTACATCGAACTGGGCTGGGAGGAACAGCCGGTCTCGCTGCTGCACCCGCAGGTGTCCGGCGGGTCGCACGGGGGCCTGCTCGCGGTGCACTCGCTGTCCAAGCGGTCCACCATGGCCGGCTACCGGGCCGGGTTCGTCACCGGTGACCCGGGACTCGTCGCCGAGCTGCTCGAGATCCGCAAGCACGCCGGCCTGATCGTGCCCGGGCCGGTGCAGGCGGCGATGACGGCCGCGCTCGGCGACGACGGCCACGCCGACGCCCAGAAGGCCAGGTACGGGGCGCGGCGGGACGTGCTCCGCCCGGCCCTGGAGGGGGCGGGCTGGGTCGTGGAGCACTCGCGGGCCGGCCTGTACCTGTGGGCCGCGCATCCCGGCCGTGACGACTGGGCGTCGGTGGCGGCGCTGGCCGGGGCCGGCATCCTGGCCGCGCCCGGCTCCTTCTACGGCCCGTCCGGCGCCGGGCACATCCGGATGGCGCTGACCGCCACCGACGAGCGCACCGAGGCGGCGGCCTCGCGCCTGGCCACGCTGGCCTGACTCGTAGGCTGGTCGGATGCTGCGGCTCTACGACACGCGGACCAGGCAGGCCCGGCCGATCGGCGACGGCGGCCTGCTGCGCATGTACTCCTGCGGTCCCGGCGGGCCCGGCCGCGCGCACCTCGGCGACCTGCGCTCGGCCCTGCTCGCCGACCTGATCCGGCGTAGCGCCGAGCACCGGCACCACGCCACGGTCCTGGCCTGCGCGGGCATCGCCGACCTGGCCGGGGCCGGCGCCGACGCGGACGCGGACGCTGACCAGGCGGCATACCAGGCGGACTGCGCCGCGCTGAACCTGCGCCCGGCCGAGCACTCGCCCCGCGCGTCGCAGGATATCGCCCTGATCACCGGCATGATCTCCCGGCTGATCGAGGCCGGGTCCGCGCAGGTGGCCGCCGGCGGCTCGGTGTATTTCGACGCGCGCTCGGCCGCCGGGTACGGCGAGCTATGCGGGGACCGCCCGCCGGGCGCGGGGCCGGGCGACTGGGCCCTCTGGGAGGGTGCCCCGCCGGGCCGCGCGCCGGCCTGGGCCGCCCCGTGGGGCCGCGGGGTTCCCGGATGGCCCGCCGCCTGCTCGGCCCTGGCCCGGCACTACCTCGGCGAGGTGATCGACCTGCACACCGCCGACATCGGCCTGTGCTTCCCCCACGCTGAGCAGGAACGGGCCCAGTCGAACGCGCTGGCCGGGCGTGAGGTGGTGCGGCACTGGGCGCACTCCGGCCGGGTGCGGTTCGGCGGGGGGGCGCCGGCCGGGGCCGACGGGCCCGTAGTGGAGCTGTCCGGCCTGGCCGGGCGCGGCCTGGACCCGCTGGCGCTGCGGCTGGCGTTCCTGGGCCGGCCCTACCGCCAGCCGCTGGACCTCACCTGGGACGACCTGACCACCGCGGACCAGGCGCTGCGCCACTGGCGGGCGCTGGTGGCGCAGTGGGCCTGCTCGCCGAGCAAGCCGATGTGCTCGCAGGTGACCAGCCAGATCGCCGCGGCCTTCGACGACGACCTGGACACCCCGGCCGCGCTGGGCGCGCTGCGGGCGCTGGCGCAGGACCCGCAGATCCCCCCCGGGGCCAAGTTCGAGACGTTCGCCTACACCGACCAGTTGCTCGGGCTCGACCTGGCCCGCGACGTGGGCCGGGCCGCGGCCGGCTGACCGGCCGGGCCGCCGCGGGCGCCCGCCGCCCGCGGCGCAACAAATCGCCAGCCTGCACGCGCAGGACGCAATGAATCGCCGTACGTGCACAGCAAAGCGGACGGGCGCTGCCCGGCTGACCGCTCCTACGCTGGAGATCCGCCGCGATCATCATCCGACGAGGAGCCGCATGACCGAGACCGCAGGCACCGGGCCCCCCCGCGCCGCGCGCACCAGGACCTACCTGATGTGCCCGCCCGAGTACTTCACGGTCGCGTACGCCATCAACCCGTGGATGAACCCGGGCATACCCGCCGATGCGGCCCGGGCCATGCGCCAGTGGCAGGCCCTGCGGGAGACATTCCGGCGGCTCGGTCACACCGTGCACACCATCGATCCGCTGCCCGGCCTGCCGGACATGGTCTTCGCCGCCAACGGCGCCACCGTGATCGACGGCAAGGTCCTCGGCGCCCGCTTCCGGTACCCGCAGCGGGCCGCGGAGGGGGCGGCGTTCCTGAGCTGGTTCGCCCGCGGCGGCTTCCCCACCACGGTCGCGCCGGACCGGGTGCACGAGGGCGAGGGCGACATCGTGTTCGCCGGGCGCGCGATCCTGGCCGGTCACGGCTTCCGCACCGACGAGGCGCTGCGGCACGACCTCGAGGCGCTGTACGGCCTGCCGGTGCTCAGTCTCCGGCTGGTGGACCCCCGCTTCTACCACCTGGACACCGCGCTGTGCGTGCTGGACGCCGACACCGCCGCCTACTACCCGGCGGCGTTCGACGACGCGGCCCGGGCGGCGCTGGCCAGCCACTTCCCCGTGCTGATCGAGGCGAAAGACGAGGACGCCGAGGTGCTGGGGCTGAACGCGGTCAGTGACGGCCGGCACGTGGTGCTGCCCCGGCAGGCGGCCGGGCTCGCGCGCCAGGTCGCCGGTAAAGGCTTCGAGCCGGTGCCCGTGGACATGTCAGAATTCCTCAAAGCGGGGGGCGGGCCCAAGTGCTGCACCCTGGAGCTGCATGCCCGGGCGCCTCATACCCCGGAGCCTCACACCCAGGGAGCACGACATGGCCAGTAGCGACGGCACGTCGACGGCGGAACGGCTGCGCGCCCAGGCCGCGGCCCACGGCGCGCACAACTACCACCCGCTGCCGGTCGTTATCGCCGAAGCCGAGGGCGCCTGGGTCACCGACGTCGACGGCCGTCGCTACCTGGACCTGCTCGCCGCGTACTCGGCGATCAACTTCGGCCACCGCCATCCCCGCCTGATGGCCGCCGCGCGGCGCCAGCTTGACCGGGTCACGCTGGTCAGCCGGGCCTTCGAGCACGACCAGTTCGGCCCGTTCTGCGCCGAGCTCGCGGCGCTGGCCGGCATGGAGATGGTGCTGCCGATGAACACCGGCGCCGAGGCGGTGGAGACCGCGATCAAGACCGCCCGCAAGTGGGGCTACGAGGTCAAGGGGGTGCCCGCCGGCGAGGCGGTCATCGTGGCGTTCGACGGCAACTTCCACGGGCGCACCACGACGATCATCAGCTTTTCCACCGACGAGGACTCCCGGGCCTCGTTCGGGCCGTACACGCCGGGATTCAGGCTGGTGCCCTACGGCGACCTGGAGGCGCTGCGGGCCGCCGTCGACGACCGGGTGGTCGGCGTGCTCGTCGAGCCGATCCAGGGCGAGGCCGGGGTGATCCTGCCGCCGCCCGGGTTCCTGGCCGGGGTGCGCGAGATCTGCTCGGCGCGCGGCGCGCTGATGATCGCCGATGAGATCCAGTCCGGGCTGGGCCGGACCGGCACCACGTTCGCCTGCGAGCACGAGGACGTCGTCCCGGACATGTATCTGCTCGGCAAGGCGCTCGGCGGCGGCATCATGCCGGTATCCGCCGTGGTGTCCTCGGCCGCGATCCTCGGCGTGTTCCGGCCCGGACAGCACGGCTCGACCTTCGGCGGCAGCCCGCTGGCCTGCGCGATCGGGCGCGAGGTGATCGCGATGCTGGAGACCGGCGAGTTCCAGGAGCGCTCGGCCAAGCTCGGCGCGCACATGCATGACCGGCTTTCGGCGCTGCCCGCCCGGGCCGTTCGCGAGGTCCGCGGCCGGGGGCTGTGGGCCGGGGTCGAGTTCGTGACCTTGTCCGGGCGGGAGGCGTGCGAGCGGCTCGCCGAGCGGGGCGTCCTGGCCAAGGACACGCACGGCTCGACGATCCGGCTGGCCCCGCCGCTGGTGATCGGCGAGGAGGACCTGGACTGGGCGCTCGACTGCATCGAGGAGATGGCGCGCTGACGCTTGCGCCGCTCGCCCGGCCGGGGCCGGCCGCCCGGCCGGGGCCGGCCCGGCGCGGGTTCCCGGCTTGAATCGGTTGCGCACCTTGCTACCAGCGGTAGCATAAACCTGTGAGCGCAGCGAGCCGGGCCCGGGATGACGACGGCCGGACCGAGACGCCAGCTGAAGCGCTGAGCGTGCTGGAGACAGCCCTGCGGCAGGCCCTGGCCGCGGCGCCGCGCGAGCAGGTCGTGAAGTGCATTGTGTCCGCGCTTCCGGCCGAGGTTTATCTCGACCAGGGCACCCGGCTGCACGAGAGCAAGGTGCGGAAGGTGAGCGTGTCCATGCCCGAGGAACTGGCCGACGCGGTACGCGCCCGCACCGGCGTCGGCGGCTTCAGCCGCTACGTTACTGACGCCGTGCAGGAGCAAGTCCGGCTGGATCTGCTCGATGACCTCATAGCCGAATTCGAAGCGGAGCACGGTCCCATTCCCGACGAGCTCGTCAATGAGGCGATGCGTGAGTGGCCCGACTACGACCCGGAGTAGGTGGCACCCTGGTTCTCGACGCCGAGGGCCTGGTCAAACTGGCCGCTGAGCACCCTGCGGTCTATGCCCGGGTCAAGGCCGCCCGCAGCCGGGAGGGCACCGTCGTAACCGCCGCGTCGACCCTGGCCGAGGTGCTGCGCGGCGGGCCGTCGGACGCCCGGCTACATCGCGTGCTCGGCCGGATGACGGTGGTCCCGATCGACCAGCCGCAGGGGCGCGCGGCCGGCGGACTGCTGGGCCGCGCCGGGTTGTCGGGCCACCGATGCGCGCTTGATGCGCTGCTGGCCGTGGTGGCACTCGGCCAGCCCCGGCCGGTCGTCCTGCTCACCAGCGACCCCGGCGATTTGGCCCGGCTCACCGAGGAACCCGGCCGCCCCCGGGCTCAGCGCGTCCAAGTCGTGCGCGTCTAGCGGCCGTCTCCGGGCGTTCCGGGCGGCGGGTGCCTGGTAGCCGGAGGCAGCCGGCGCATATCGTTCGGCGTGTGAGCATCCTGGCCAGCACGCTCGACCTGCGCGGGGCGCAGTACCGGGCCCGACGGGACGCCATGCTGGCCCGGCTGGCCGAGCTGGACGCCGAGCACGCCAAGGCGCTGGCCGGCGGCGGCCCGCGGTACGTCGAGCGGCACCGGGCCCGGGGCAAGCTCCTGGCCCGCGAGCGGATCGAGCTGCTCATCGACGCGGACTCCCCGTTCCTGGAGCTGTCCCCGCTGGCGGGGTACGGGACCGGCTTCCCGGTCGGCGGCAGCGTGGTGACCGGCATCGGCGTGGTCTGCGACACCGAGTGCGTGCTGATCGCGAGCGACCCGACCGTGCGGGGCGGGTCGACCAACCCGTGGACGTTGCGCAAGTGCCTGCGGGCGTCCGACATCGCGCTGCGCAACCGGCTGCCGCTGATCAACCTGGTGGAGTCCGGCGGTGCCGACCTGCCGACCCAGAAGGAGATCTTCATCCCGGGCGGCCAGATCTTCCGTGACCTGACCCGGATGTCGGCCGCCGGGATCCCCACGATCGCCCTGGTCTTCGGCAGCTCCACGGCCGGCGGCGCCTACCTGCCGGGGATGAGCGACTACGTGGTGATGGTGGCCGGCCGGGCCAAGGTATTCCTCGGCGGGCCGCCGCTGGTGAAGATGGCCACCGGCGAGGAATCCGACGACGAGTCGCTCGGCGGGGCCGGCATGCACGCGCGCCAGTCCGGGCTGGCCGACTTCCTGGCCGCCGACGAGCACGACGCGCTGCGGATCGGCCGGTCCATCGTGGCCAGGCTGCATTGGCGCGCGGCGGGCCCGGCGCTGGCGCCGCGCCGGGGCACCCCGCCGCGGCACAGTGAGGGCGAGCTCCTGGGCATCGTGCCCGAGGACCTGAAGGTGCCGTTCGACCCGCGCGAGGTGATCGCCAGGATCGCCGACGACTCCGACTTCGACGAGTTCAAGCCGCTGTACGGGAGCAGCCTGGTCACCGGCTGGGCGGCGCTGCACGGGCACCCGGTCGGCATCCTGGCCAACGCGCGCGGGGTGCTGTTCAGCGAGGAATCCCAGAAGGCCGCCCAGTTCATCCAGCTGGCCAACCAGGTCGCCGTGCCGCTGCTGTTCCTGCAGAACACCACCGGCTACATGGTCGGCAGCCGGTACGAGCAGGCCGGCATCATCAAGCACGGGGCGATGATGATCAACGCGGTGTCGAACAGCCGCGTGCCGCACCTCACGGTGATCATGGGCGCGTCCTACGGCGCGGGCAATTACGGGATGTGCGGCCGGGCCTACGACCCCCGGTTCCTGTTCAGCTGGCCGAGCGCTAAGTCCGCGGTGATGGGCCCGGCGCAGCTGGCCGGGGTGCTGTCGATTGTCGGCCGCCAGGCCGCCGCAGCCCGGGGCGAGGCCTACGACGAGGCCGCCGACGCCGCGATGCGGGCCGCCGTGGAGGAGCAGATCGAGGCCGAGTCCCAGCCGTTCTTCCTCTCCGGCCGACTCTATGACGACGGGGTCATCGATCCGCGGGACACGCGCACGGTGCTCGGCCTGTGCCTGTCGGTCGTCGGCGGCGCCGGGGCCGGGCGGGCGGGCGCGGCGAGCCCCGCGGCCGGCCTGGCGGGCGCAGCCGGCGTGGCGGGCGCGGCCGGCGTGGCGGGCGCGGCCGGCTTCGGGGTGTTCCGGCCGTGACGGGGATCACCCGGGTGCTGGTCGCCAACCGCGGCGAGATCGCCCGGCGGATCTTCCGGGCCTGCCGCGGCGCGGGGATCGGCTGCGTGGCGGTGTTCTCCGATCCCGATGCCGGGTCCCCGCACGCGGCGGAGGCGGACGCGGCCGTCCGGCTGCCCGGGTCGAGCGCGGCCGGCACCTACCTGAACGGGCCGGCCCTGGTCGCGGTCGCTCTGGCGGCCGGCGCCGACGCCGTGCACCCCGGCTACGGCTTCCTGTCCGAGGACCCCGGGTTCGCGCGGGCCGTGCAGGCGGCCGGCCTGACCTGGGTCGGCCCGCCCGCCGACGTGATCGAGGCCATGGGCTCCAAGATCACCTCGAAGAAGCTGGCCGCCGGGGCCGGCGTCCCGGTCCTGCCCGAGCTGGCCCCGGGGGCGATCACCGGCTATCCGGTGCTCGTCAAGGCATCGGCGGGCGGCGGCGGCCGCGGCATGCGGGTGGTGCGCGGTCCCGGCGAGCTGCAGGCGGCCCTGGCGTCGGCCCGCCGTGAGGCCGAGGCCGCCTTCGGCGACGGCACCGTGTTCTGCGAGCCGCTGCTGGCCGGCGCGCGTCACGTCGAGGTGCAGGTGCTGGCCGACTCCCGCGGCACGATCTGGGCGCTGACCGAGCGGGACTGCTCGGTCCAGCGCCGCTACCAGAAGGTGATCGAGGAGACCCCGTCCCCGGTGGTCGATCCCCCGCTGCGCGCCCGGCTGCAGGCCGCCGCCGAGGCGGTCACCGCCGCGGCCGGCTACCTGGGCGCCGGGACCGCGGAGTTCCTCGTGACCGCCGACGGCCGGTTCTACTTCCTGGAGTTCAACACCAGGCTCCAGGTCGAGCACCCGGTCACCGAGTGCCTGCACGGCCTCGACCTGGTCGCGCTGCAACTGGAGATCGCGCAGGGGGCGGCGCTGCCGCCCGGCCCGCCCCCGCCGGCCGGGCACGCGATCGAGGCCCGGCTGTACGCGGAGGACCCGGCCGATGGCTACCGGCCGGCCACCGGCCTGGTGCACGGGTGGCACATCCCGGACGTGGACACCCGGTTCGCGCCGCCCGGCGGCGGCGCCGCCCGGGGCCTGCGGCTGGACTCGGGCATCGAGCCGGGCAGCGAGATCAGCCCGTACTACGACCCGATGCTGGCCAAGCTGATCAGCTGGGCGCCGGCCGGCCGGCCGCCGCGCGGCGGCTCGCCAGCGCCCTGGACCGGGCCAGGATCCATGGTCTGGCCACCAACCGCGATCTGCTGGCCAGCGTGCTGCGCCACCCGGACTTCCTGGCCGGCCGGGCCGACACGTCGCTGCTGGACGGCTACGACCTGGCCGCGCTGGCCCCGTCGGACGAGGCGTGCCGGCTGTCCGCGACCGCCGCCGCCCTGGCCGGCGCGGCCGCGAACCGGGCCGCGGCGGGCGCGGCGGCCGGGCTGCCGGGCGGCTGGCGCAACGTGATGTCCCAGCCGCAGCGCACGGCCTACGACGGGCCGCGCGGCCGGATCGAGGTCGCCTACCGGTGGCAGCGCGACGCGGTCACGGTGGTGCGCGCCGGGGCGGGCGCGGACCCGCCGGGCGTGGCCGGGATGGGACCCGGCCACGCGCTGCTCGAGGTCGCCGGCGTCCGTTACCGGTTTGACGTGGCCTCCTCCGGCGATGTCGTCTGGGTGGACTCCGCGTTCGGCAGCCTCGCCCTGACCCTGGTTCCCCGCCTGCCCGGGCCCGCGGCCGCCGCCGAGCCCGGGTCGCTGGTCGCCCCGATGCCCGGCAGCGTGGTGCGGATCGAGGCCGCGGCCGGGCAGCGGGTCGGCGCCGGCCAGCCGGTACTGGTCCTGGAGGCGATGAAGATGGAGCACCAGATCGCGGCGCCCGCGGCCGGGCTGGTGACCGGGGTCCTGGTCGCCCCGGGCGATCAGGTGCAGGCGGGCGACGTGCTGGCCACGGTGGCCGGGGAGGACGCATGAACGATCTGGTCGGCTACGAATCCGCCGGGGAGGTCACGACCGTCACCCTGGACTCCCCCGCCAGCAGGAACGCCCTGTCCGGGGCGCTGCTGGCCCAGCTGCGCGAGGCACTGGCCGACGCGCTGGGCGACCCGGGCTGCCGGGTGGTCGTGCTCACCGGCGCCGATCCGGCGTTCTGCGCCGGCGCGGACCTGAAGGAGAGCAGGACCGGCGCGGCCGCGGCGCCCGAGCTGTTCCCGCAGATCCTGCAGCTGATCTGGGACAGCCAGAAGCCGGTCATCTGCCGGGTGAACGGCAGCGCCCGGGCGGGCGGCATCGGCCTGATCGCCGCCTGTGACATCGCGGTCGCGTCGCAGTCCGCCACGTTCGCGTTCAGCGAGGTGCGCATCGGCGCGACGCCCGCGATCATCGCGGTGCCGTGCCTGCGCCGGATGGAGCCCCGCGCGGCCGCCGAGTACTTCCTGACCGGGGAGGTGTTCGACGCCCAGCGCGCCGCCGAGATCGGGCTGCTGACCCGCGCCGTGCCCAAGCTGCAGCTGGACGAGGAGGTCGCCCGGTACGCTGGCCTGCTGCTGCGCGGCGCGCCGGGCGCTCTGGCCGCGACCAAGCGGGTGCTCCGCGAGGCCGGGTCGTTGCCGGTCGCCACCGGGCTGGCGCGGATGGCCGAGCTTTCCGCCGCCCGGTTCGCCTCCGAGGAATGCCAGCAGGGCATGGCCGCCTTCGCGGAGAAGCGCGACCCGGACTGGGTGGCGCGACCCTAGCGCTCGCGCGGCCGCCCGGCCAGGCGGGCGGCCCGGGCGTTGAGGTAGCGCTGCTGGGGCAGGCTCACGGCCCGCCGGGCCGCGACCTGGTAGGCCTCGCGCGCGGCCTGGTGGTCGCCGGTCATCTCCAGCAGGTGCGCCCGCACGGCGTCCAGCCGGTGGTCACCGGCGATCCGCCGGTCGGTTTCGAGCCGCCCCAGCAATTCCAGCCCGCCGCGGGGGCCCTGGGCCATCGCGACCGCGACGGCATGGTTCAGCGCCACCACGGGATTGTCGTTGATCCGCAGCAGCAGTTCGTACAGCGCGACGATCTGCGGCCAGTCGGTCGCCTCGTAGCTCGGAGCCTCGTCGTGGACGGCGGCGATCGCGGCCTGGAGCTGGTAGGGGCCGGGGTGGCCCTGGACGAGGGCGCCGGTGATCAGCGCCACGCCCTCGGCGACGTGGCCGGCGTTCCACCGGCTCCGGTCCTGCTCGGCCAGGGGAACCAGCTCTCCGGCCGGCCCGGTGCGGGCGGGCCGGCGGGCATCGGTGAGCAGCATCAGCGCGAGCAGCCCGGTCACCTCGCCGTCACCGGGCAGCAGCCGGCGGACGATCCGGGCCAGCCGGATCGCCTCGGCCGACAGCTCGGCGCGAATCAGGCTGGGCCCGGCGGTGGCCGCGTAGCCTTCGGTGAAGATCAGGTAGAGGACGTGCAGGACCATGCTCAGCCGCTGCTCGCGGTCCGGTCCGGCCGGCAGGCGGAACGGGATGCCGCTGCCGGCCACCTGCTGCTTGGCCCGGCTGATCCGCCGGGTCATGGTCGCCTCGGGGACCAGGAACGCCCGGGCGATCTCGGCGGTGGTCAGGCCGCCGACCGCCCGCAGGGTCAGCGCGATCTGCGAGGCGGGCGACAGCGCGGGGTGGCAGCACAGGAACAGCAGGATCAGCGTGTCGTCGGCCCCGGTGGCCGGGGTGTCGGCGGGCGGGGCCAGCCACTGGCCGGGCCGCGCCTGCCGGGCCGCCGCCTCTTCGCGCCGCTGCCGGGCCTGCTCGCTGCGCAGCAGGTCGGTCAGCCGGCGGGAGGCGACCGTGATCAGCCAGCCGCGCGGGTTGCCCGGGATGCCCTCGGCGGGCCACTGGGTGGCGGCGGCCAGCAGCGCCTCCTGCACGGCGTCCTCGGCGGTGTCGAAGTGCCCGTAGCGTCGCACCAGCGCGCCGAGGACCTGCGGCGCCAGCCGGCGCAGCAGGTCCTCGGCGGTCTCGGCCTCGCCCACGGTCAGGGCTCCAGATCCGCCCGGGAGTCGGCGACCGGCCGGACGTCGACGATGGCCCGGGCCTGGATGTGATCAGGTCCCGGGCAGTCCGACAGCCGGGCGGCGATCTCGGTCGCGCGGTCGAAGCTGTCGCACTCGACGAGCCAGTACCCGGCCAGGACCTCCTCGGTCTCGGCGTAGGGGCCATCGGTCACGACCGGGACACCGTCCCGCAGCCGGATCCGGCGGGCGTGCACCGGCGCGGTCAGGCCCTGGGCATCCACCAGTTCCCCGGAATCGGCCAGGTCCTTGCCGAACGACTCCATGAACGCGCCCATCGCGGCGAAGTCGGCCGCTGACCAGGCCGGCTGCCCGCCGGCGGCCCGGCCGGCCATCCCGTCGTAGTCCTGCTGGGAGCCGTACATCAAGATCAGGTATTTCATCGTTCCTCCTGCTATCTGGTCACTCGGCGGCTGCGCCCCGTCTGGCGCCCGCACCACAGACGTCGGGGCCGCGGGCCGGTACCGGACATCCGCGCCAGCGCGATCCCGATCGCCGCGGCCGGGCCGGAGCCAGCCGGGCCCGGCCGCCAGCCGCGGGCGCCCGGGAAGCGACCGGCCAGGTCCGGGAACGTCGCGCTCCGCCCCGGCCGGGACGGGTCGGTGACGCCGCTGGCCCTCCGGGCCCTCCCCTATCCCGCGGCCAGCCGCCGGTACCGCCCGGCGTGATGGACAAGCGGGCCGGCCTGCCGGCCCGGCCCGCTGACGCCGAGCACCTCGCCGACCACGATGCTGTGGTCACCGCCGTGGTGAACGGCCGTGGTCTGGCATTCCAGGGCGGCGAGCGCTCCGTCCAGGACCGGCACCCCGGTGACCGGCCCCGGCCGGTGCGCGATCGTGTCCAGCTGGCCGTCGAGCGGACGGCCGCGGGTCGCCAGCCAGCGGGCGGTCTTCTCCGACCCTTCGTCCAGGAACGAGACGGCCCAGAACCCGGCCTCCAGCACCGCGTCGTGGAACCGGGCGATCTTCTCGGCGCAGAACAGCACGAGCATCGGCTCGAGCGACACCGAGGCGAAGGCGCTCACGGTCATCGCGTGCCCGGTGCCGTCCAGGCTGGTGGATACCACGGCGATGCCGGTGGGGAACTGCCCGGCGGCCCGGCGGAACGCAGCCGTGTCCGCGGGCATCACGAACCGTGCTTCCGGGCGGTCCGGGAGGGTGACGGCCACCGCACGAACGCGATCACGACGCCGGCCGCGGCGCAGACCGATCCGCCGAACAGGAACCACTTGCCGGCGCTCGTGTTGGTGATCACGACGCTTCCTCCCGCAGTGCCCATGGCCAGCACGAATGACGTGATGATCCACCCTATGGCGGGCATAAGCCCCCCGAGCGGCCTGCGCATTCCCCAGGCACCCAGGACGCAGGTCACCCCGATGGCCACGGCGAAGGCCAGCGCCGCCGCCGGAACCGAGCCGAGGGCCCGGCTGTACTGGAAGCTGCCGATCAGGCTCTCCATGCCCCCGAGGACCAGCAGCATGGCATAGGCGCCGACGATCACCGGGCGGCCGTCATGGTCGGCCGGCCGGCTCCGCGGCCGGTCCGGGGCGCTGTCCACGGCAGCAGGCTAGCCAATCCCCGCGAACAGATCGCTTTCCCGGCCGCGCGGCCCGCTCCCCGGGCCGCGCGGCCCGGCCAGCAGCGTGTAGTACTCGCGGCCGAACGCGCGCTGCCCGACCCGGTCGGAGAGCGCGAAGAACGGGCTCTCCACCGCGATCTGGGTGGCATGCGCGCGCATCGCGGCCAGCTTCTGATCCAGGTAAGCGGTCGCGTCGATCTCCGCGGTCACGGCCTCGTCCGGCACGCCGAACGGGAGGTCATCCACCGACTCCACCTGGGCGAAAGCCGGGGCACCGCCCGGCAGGCTGCCCTCGGGCTGGCTGTCGCGCATCGCCTCGATGGCGCCAGCCAGGACCGAGCGCGGCAGCGCCGTCGCATAGAACTTGGCGACCAGGCCGCCGGCCAGCTCGAAGGCCCGCCGCGCCACCCGGTGCGCCTGGATGTGGTCGGGATGGCCGTAGAACCCGTTGTCGTCGTAGCTGATCAGCACCTGCGGCCGGACCTCGCGGATCACGCTGAGCAGCTCGCCCGCGGCCTCGTCCACGTCGGCCCGCCAGAAGCATCCCGGCCGGTCGTTGCTGGGCAGGCCCATCATCCCGGAGTCATGCCAGCGGCCGGGGCCGCCGAGGAACCGGTGGTCGGTCACGCCCAGCGCGGCGCACGCCGCGGCCAGCTCGCCGATGCGGTACTCGCCCAGGCCCCCGTCGGCGTCGGCCGCCAGGTGGGCCAGCTCCGGGGGGATCACCTCGCCCAGCTCGCCGAGCGTGCAGGTGACCAGGGTCACCCCGGCGCCCTCGGCGGCGTACTTGGCCATCGTGGCCCCGGTGCCGATCGACTCGTCGTCGGGATGGGCATGCACGAGCAGCATCCGGTGGCCCCCGCCGCCCACCCCCCGCCCGCCTCCCCATTCCCCCTTCACTCTCCCCATTCCTCCTTCACTCTCCCCATTCCTCCTTCACTCTCCCCATTCCTCCTTCACCGGCCCTCTCCACTCCCCGCTCCTCGGTCCGCTCATACTGCGGAGCCTAGCCACACCCTCCGCCCGGCCTGGGAGGATCTGCTTCATGACCGACATGACTGCCCCGGCGGGCCGGGCCAGGGCCCGTGATCTCGGGATCAGGATCGGCGGGCTGCCCGCCGGCGAGCACAACGCGATCACCGACGTGCCCGGCGTCCGGGTGGGCCACGCCACCCTCATCGAGGGCAGCGACATCAGGACCGGCGTGACCGCGGTCGTGCACGACCGGCTGACCGGCGCGCAGGGGCTGAGCGCCGGGCTGGCGGTAGGCAACGGCTTCGGGAAGATCGTCGGGACCACGCAGGTCGCCGAGCTGGGCGAGATCGAGACGCCGGTCGTGCTCACCGCGACGCTGTGCACGTTCCGTGCTGCCGACGCCCTGGTCGGCTACATGCTCTCCCTGCCCGGCAACGAGGACCTCGGCACGGTCAATCCGGTGGTGGCCGAGACCAATGACGGGTTCCTGTCCGACCTGCGCCGGCGGCCCGTCACCGCGGAGCACGTGCTCGCCGCGCTGCGCGGCGCGGCGGCGGGCCCGGTCGGCGAGGGCTGCGTGGGGGCCGGCACCGGGACCGGGGCGCTGGGCTTCAAGGCGGGAATCGGCACCTCGTCGCGGATCGCCGCCTGGGGCCCCGGGCACCGGGCGGTGACGATCGGCGCGCTGGTGCAGGCCAACTTCGACGGGACGCTGACCGTGCTCGGCGTCCCGGTGCCGCCCGACGCCGGCCAGGACCCCGCGCCGGCCGCGCCGGACGACCGGGGCAACTCGTGCGTGATCGTGCTGGCGACCGACGCCCCGCTGGACTCGCGGCGCCTGACCCGGCTGGCCTGGCGCGCGATCTTCAGCATGGCCCGCGCGGGTTCCGATTTCTCCGGCCGCAGCGGCGACTATGCGCTGGCCTTTTCCACCGCCCCGCCCCCCTCCCCTTCCCCCTCCAATGCAGCCGGGCTGGTACCGGATTCCGCGCTCGACCCGTTGTTCACGGCGGCAATGGACGCCACCGAGGAAGCCATTCTCAACTCGCTGTTCATGGCCGTCACCACGACCGGGTTCCGCGGGCACGTCCGGCGGGCCGTGCCCCTTGACCGGGTACGGCAGCTCTGCCTGGCCCGCGGCGTGCTGCCGGCCAGCCATTAGCGTTCTGATCCGGCGCTGGTGTAGTGAGAGTCACACGCGCCGAACGCCGCCCGGCGGCACGGAAGTGGTATTCAGTGGAATAGGGTTCTCACGGCAACGCGGGTGAGCGGCCGGACCGACGAAGGCCGTTATGCCGGGTGCGGAGCGATCGGAGTCAAGTCCCAGTGCGGAGACGTCTATGACCGTAGGCTCGGCAGCGCCAGCCACAACCAGGGCGCAGATCTCAGAACGCACGCTGCGCAAGGACGACTGGAAGCGGTCCCCGCGCATCACCGCCGTGCTGCTCGCGATATGGGTGATCTACGCGACCGTGCACGTCTTCATCGGCAACTGGTACTGGGTGCCCAAGTACCACTACCTGACGCCGTTCTACTCGCCGTGTGTCAGCGGCGAGTGCGTGCCCGGGTCGAGCACCCTGGGCCGGTGGATCCCGGCGGTGCCGCCGATCATCCCGTACGCGTTCGTGTCGCTGGTGTTCGTGCTCGGGTTCCGGCTGACGTGCTACTACTACCGGCGGGCGTACTACCGGGCGTTCTGGCGGGCGCCGGCGGCGTGCGCGGTGCGCGAGCCGCATGCGGCCTACTCGGGCGAGACCAGGTTCCCGCTGATCGTGCAGAACCTGCACCGCTACTTCTTCTACGCGGCCGTGCTCGTCGGGATCCTGCTCACCTACGACGCGGCGCAGGCCTTCCGCGGGCCGGACGGGAACTTCGGGTTCGGCCTCGGCTCCCTGATCATGCTGGCCAACGTGATCCTGCTGTGGGGCTACGCGCTGGGCTGCCATTCGTGCCGGCACATCACCGCCGGACGGCTGAACAACTTCTCCTCCCATCCGGTCCGGTACTGGGCCTGGACGAAGGTCTCGTGGCTAAACGCGCGGCACATGCAGTTCGCCTGGATCACGCTGGGCACACTGATGCTGACGGACCTCTACATCTGGCTCGTCGCCGCCGGGGTGTTCAGCGACCCGAGGTTCTTCAACTGAGGCAGGCAAGGCAATGACTGACATCGAGCGACTCCCCTACGACGTGGTGGTGGTCGGCGCGGGCGGCTCGGGACTGCGCGCCGCGATCGAGGCCCGGCACGCCGGCAAGAGGACGGCGATCATCTCCAAGTCCCTGTTCGGCAAGGCGCACACGGTCATGGCCGAGGGCGGCTGCGCCGCCGCGATGGGCAACGTGAACCCGAACGACAACTGGCAGGTCCACTTCCGCGACACCATGCGCGGGGGCAAGTTCCTGAACAACTGGCGGATGGCCGAGCTGCACGCCAAGGAGGCCCCGGACCGGGTCTACGAGCTGGAGGCCTGGGGCGCCCTGTTCGACCGCACCAAGGACGGCAAGATCAGCCAGCGCAACTTCGGCGGCCACGAGTACCCGCGGCTGGCCCACGTCGGCGACCGGACCGGCCTGGAGATGATCCGGACCCTGCAGCAGCGGGTGGTCGCGCTGCAGCAGGAGGACGCCCGCACCCACGGGGACCCGGAAGCGATGATCAAGGTCTTCGCCGAGACCACGATCATCGAGCTGATGAAGGACGGGGACCGGATCGCGGGCGCGCTCGGCTACATCCGCGAGAACGGGCAGTTCGTGCTGTTCGAGGCGCCCGCGGTGATCCTGGCCACCGGCGGGATCGGCAAGACGTTCAAGGTCAGCTCCAACTCCTGGGAGTACACCGGGGACGGGCACGCGCTCGCGCTGCTGGCCGGCGCCACCCTGCTGAACATGGAGTTCGTGCAGTTCCATCCCACGCACATGGTGTGGCCGATCTCGGTGGCCGGGCTGCTGGTCACCGAATCGGTCCGCGGCGACGGCGGCGTGCTGCGCAACTCCGAGGGCAAGCGGTACATGTTCAACTACGTGCCGGACGTGTTCCGCGCGCAGTACGCGGAGACCGAGGAGGAGGCCGACCGCTGGTACACCGACCCGGACCACAACCGGCGCCCGCCGGAGCTGCTGCCCCGGGACGAGGTGGCCCGGGCCAACCTGGCGGAGGTCAGGGCGGGCCGCGGGTCGCCGCACGGCGGGGTGTTCCTTGACATCGCCTCCCGGCGGACCCCGGAGGAGATCCTGCGGCGGCTGCCGTCCATGTACCACCAGTTCAAGGAGCTGGCCGACGTCGACATCACCAAGGAGCCGATGGAGGTCGGCCCGGCGCAGCACTACGTGATGGGCGGCGTGGAGGTGGACCCGGACACCGGCGCGGCGATGGTGCCCGGCCTGTTCGCCGCCGGCGAGGTCTCCGGCGGGATGCACGGCTCCAACCGGCTCGGCGGCAACTCCCTGTCCGACCTGCTGGTGTTCGGGCGCCGGGCGGGCACGGGCGCGGTGGAGTACCTGGACTCGCTGGGCGACGCCCGGCCGGCCGCGAGCGACGCGGACCTCGCCGCGGCCCGGGCCGAGGCGCTGGCGCCGCTGGAGCGCTCCGGCGGGGAGAACCCGTACACGGTGCACGCCGAGGTCCAGCAGACCATGAGCGACCTGGTCGGCATCATCCGCAAGGAAGAGGAGATCAAGCAGGCCCTCGCCGAGCTGGAGAAGCTGCGCACGCGGGCCGCCAACGTCAGCGCCGAGGGCGGCCCGGCCTACAACCCCGGCTGGCACCTGGCCCTCGACCTGCGCAACATCATGCTGATCGCGGACTGCGTGGCGCAGGCGGCGCTGGAGCGGCAGGAGAGCCGCGGCGGGCACACCCGCGACGACTTCCCCGGGATGTCGCCGGAATGGCGCAAGGTCAACGTGATCTGCACTCTGGACGGCGACCGGGTGGCGCTCCGGCGGCAGCCGATGGCCCCGATGCGCGACGACCTGCTCAGCCTGTTCGACCGTGACGAGCTGAAGAAGTACTACACCGACCCGGAGCTCCCTCCGGCGACGGGCGAGGAGACGAGCTGATGGGCGAGAAGGTCGCGCTCAAGGTCTGGCGGGGCGACGCCGGGCAGGGACGGCTGACCGATTACCAGGTCGAGGCCAACGAGGGCGAGGTCCTCCTCGACGTCCTGCACCGGCTCCAGGCGACCCAGGCGGGGGACCTCGCCGTGCGCTGGAACTGCAAGGCCGGCAAGTGCGGTTCCTGCTCGATGGAGATCAACGGCCGGCCGCGGCTGGCCTGCATGACCCGCATGTCGATCTTCGAGCCCGGCGAGCCCATTACGGTCACCCCGCTGCGGACCTTCCCGGTGATCAGGGACCTGGTGACGGACGTCTCGTTCAACTACGCGAAGGCGCGGCAGATCCCCTCGTTCACGCCGGACCCGTCGATCGGGCTGGGCGAGTTCCGGATGCAGCAGGTCGACGTGCAGCGGTCGCAGGAGTTCCGCAAGTGCATCGAGTGCTACCTGTGCCAGAACGTGTGCCACGTGATCCGTGACCATCCCGACAACGAGCGCCCGTTCGCGGGCCCCCGGTTCCTGATGCGGATCGCCGAACTGGAGATGCACCCGGCCGACACCGCCGACCGCCGGGAGATCGCCCAGGACGACTTCGGCCTCGGCTACTGCAACATCACCAAGTGCTGCACCGAGGTCTGCCCTGAGAACATCAAGATCACCGACAACGCGCTGATCCCGATGAAGGAGCGCGTGGCGGGCCGCAAGTACGACCCGCTGGTCTGGCTGGGCTCCAAGATCAGCCGTCGGCCCCGGGGCGCCTCCGACACGCCGAGTGTCCCGAGCAAGAGCTAGAAAGACCAGGGCCAGAACGCGGCGTCACCGGGTGAATGCCGTCGCCGCGCCTGGTCCGGGTGACGGGAGTCGGCCAGCGTCATCCGTTCGGCGTGAATATTCTGGCTGGCGCGGGCCAAGACGCTGCCTGCGGAGCGAAGGGCTGCCATGTCGCACATGACCTACCTGGAGGCCTCGGTCGTCGGCCTCATCCAGGGCGTGACCGAGTTGTTCCCGGTGTCGAGCCTCGGCCACAACGTGCTGATCCCGGCGCTGGTGGGCGGTAGCTGGGCCGCCGACCTGAACGTCTCCGCACCCGAGTCGCCCTACCTGGCGTACATCGTCGGCCTGCACGTCGCGACCGCGATCGGCTTGCTGATCTACTTCTGGCGCGACTGGCTGCGGATCATCAGCGGCTTCTTCAGCTCGATCCGCGACCGGGAGGTCAAGACCGTTGACCAGAAGATGGCCTGGATGATCATCCTGGCCACGGTCCCGGTCGGGCTGGTCGGCGTGAAGTTCGAGCATACGTTCCGGGTGATCTTCGGCGAGCCCATTCGCGCCGCGATCTTCCTCATGGTCAACGGGGTGATCCTGTTCGCGGGCGAGAAGTTCCGGACCCGCAAGTCGCTGGCCGCGGAGGCGGAACTCGCCGCGGAAGCCGACCCGGCGGGCGGGCGCGCGGCACGCCGGGCCCCGGCGGCGGCCCCGAGCACCGCGGTGGCCGGGGCGGCGGTGGCCGCCGCGGCGGGCGCCGCCGGGCCCGGGGGGACGGCCTCCGGCGCCGCGGCCATGCCAGGCGGGCCCGCCGCCCCGGCGATGCACGCCTCCGGGCAACGGGCCGAACGGCAGCTGGAATCGGCCCGGGCCTACGCGGCCGACACCCGGCTGTCAAAGGTCGGCTACTGGCAGGCACTGCTGATCGGGTCGACGCAGATACTGGCGCTGTTCGCCGGGATCAGCCGGGATGGCGTGGTGATGGTGGGCGGCATGTTCCGCGGCCTGTCCCGGCAGGACGCGGCGCGGTTCTCGTTCCTGCTCTCCACGCCGGTCATCTTCGCCGCGGGCGTGCTCAAGGTCGGGGACCTGTTCGGCCCGCTGGGCGACGGCATCCGCGGCCAGGTGCTCGTCGGCAGCATCCTGTCCGGCGTCGGCGCCTATCTGTCGGTGCGGTTCCTGATGAAGTACTTCCAGACCCGCACGCTGACCCCATTCGCGATCTACTGCCTGGTGGTCGGGCTGGGCAGCACGATTTACCTGTCCGTGCGCTGACCCGGCAGATGGCCTGCCCGCGCGCTGACCTGGCAGATCCCGGCCCGCGCTCACCCGCTACCTGTCCGTGCGCTGACCCGGCAGATTACCTGCCCGTGCGCTCACCCGTTACCGCGAGAGCGGCGGGCACGCAGCCGGCCTCGCCCCTTCGCATCGAGCACGGTCTTGCGCAGCCGGACCGCCGACTGGGTCACCTCGGCACATTCGTCGTCCGCGCAGAACTCCAGCGCCTGCTCCAGCGACAGCAGCCGCGGCGGGATCAGCCGCTCGAGTTCCTCGCCCGAGGACTGGCGCACGTTGGTCAGCTTCCGCTCCTTGGTGATGTTCACGTCCATGTCGTCGGAGCGGGAGTTCTCGCCGACGATCATCCCCTCGTACACCTCGGTCCCGGGCTCGACGAACAGCGTGCCCCGCTCCTGCAGTGAGAACATCGCGTAGGGAGTGGCCGGGCCGGACCGGTCGGCCACCAGCGACCCGGTCGGCCGCATCCGCAGCGGCCCCGACCAGGGCTCGTAACCCTCGAAGACGTGGTGCGCGATGCCGGTCCCCCGGGTATCGGTGAGGAACTGGGTACGGAACCCGATCAGGCCCCGGGCCGGGACGGCGAAGTCGAGGCGGACCCAGCCGGTCCCGTGGTTGGTCATGTTCTCCATCCGCCCCTTGCGCTGGGCCAGCAGCGAGGTCACCGCGCCGAGGTACTCCTCGGGCACGTCCACCGTCAGCCGCTCCACCGGCTCGTGCCTGGCCCCGTCCACCTCGCGGATCACCACGGTCGGCCGCCCCACCGTCAGCTCGTAGCCTTCCCGCCGCATGGTCTCCACCAGCACGGCGAGCGCGAGCTCGCCGCGGCCCTGCACCTCCCAGGTGTCCGGCCGGTCGGTGGGCAGCACGACGATCGACACGTTGCCGACCAGCTCCCGGTCCAGCCGGTCACGCACCATCCGCGCGGTGACCTTGGACCCCTTATCCCGGCCGACCAGCGGCGAGGTGTTGACGCCGATCGTCATCGAGATCGCCGGCTCGTCCACGGTGATCAGCGGCAGGGGCCGCGGGTCGTCGGGATCGGCGAGGGTCTCGCCGATCATGATGTCCTCGATGCCCGCCACCGCGATGATGTCGCCCGCCGCCGCGCTGGCGGCCGGAACCCGCTCCAGCGCCTCGGTCCGGAACAGCTCGCTGACCTTCACCCGCTCGATCGACCCGTCCCGGCGGCACCAGGCCACCTGCTGGCCGCGCTCGATCTGCCCGCTGTGCATCCGGCACAGCGCGATCCGGCCCAGGTAGGACGAGGCGTCCAGGTTGGTCACGAGCGCCCGCAGCGGCTCGTCCGGGTCGTACACCGGCGCGGGCACGCTCTTGCGCAGGACGTCGAACAGCGGCTCAAGGTCCGGCGAGTCCGGCAGTGAGCCGTCGGCCGGCCGCTGCAGCGACGCCCGGCCGGCCCGGGCCGAGGCGTAGACGATCGGGAACTCGATCTGCTCCTCGGTCGCGTCCAGGTCCAGGAAAAGCTCGTAGCACGCGTCCACGACCTCGGCGATCCGCGCGTCGGGCCGGTCCACCTTGTTGATCACGAGGATCACCGGAAGCCTGGCTTCCAGGGTTTTGCGCAGCACGAACCTGGTCTGCGGCAGCGGTCCCTCGCTGGCGTCGACCAGCAGCAGTACCCCGTCGACCATGGACAGGCCGCGTTCCACCTCGCCGCCGAAGTCCGCGTGGCCGGGTGTGTCCACGATGTTGATCGTGAGCCCGCCGTGCGTCACCGCGGTGTTCTTGGCCAGGATCGTGATCCCCTTCTCGCGCTCCAGGTCGCCGGAGTCCATCACGCGCTTGGGGACCTGAGCGCCCACCCGGAACGCCCCCGACTGCCACAGCATCGCGTCGACCAGGGTGGTCTTGCCGTGGTCGACGTGCGCGACGATCGCGACGTTGCGGAGGTCGTCGCGGGTGGCAAGGCGGGCCGGGCGAGCGGGCATGCGGGAAGGCTCCAGGTTGACCAGGGAAATCGCCGCGATCACGGCGGACACAGTCTATTCGTTCGGGAGTCCTGAACGGAAAACCCGCCCCGCTCATTCCGGGGCCACCCGGGGTCCACGGGGCGGGCTGCCAACAGCCTGCGGCGGTGCCCGCGCCGCCTGCAGCGCAAGCAGCGTGCCGCCCCGGCTCGTGGTTGTACCGTTGCATGGCCTTTAGCACGTTGCGGCAATGAGTACATCGACAGGGCTCCCGGACGTGCTGACGGGGCCTGACGGCTGGCCGTGCTGGCATGGGCGGGGTCGTCGCCGACGTTGTTGATGATCGCGGTGACGGTGCCGGGGTGCTGGTAGTGATGGTGGCGAAGATCGTGATCTGGTGCATGTCGGGCTTGTATAGGGCTTGATTGGTGTCGCCACCAACGCCGTTTTCGCTTGGTTCATGATGAGGCCACAGGCCTCCGTATCATATCGGGATCCCAATAGAGCGATATGAAGGGTTCTCTGCATCGGCGCGTAGCCCGGGAAACCGCGACACACCGTCGGCCGAGACTGCGCGTGTCATACCCGTGCTGGATACCGCATTGCCAGTCAGTTGATTCCTGACAGGTATCGCCCTAGCCGGCGGGTGATGGCCTCGGCTACCGCGTCGTACTCGCCACCGTGCGCGACGGCTCTGGCCGGGGCGACTTCGAATGCTGCGCGGCTGAGCGTTGCCGCATCAGTGCCAACCACGAGGTTGACGCGGATCGGGGCGGGCTGGCCGTGTGGTCCGGGCTGGCTGTCGATGTCGAAGACGTAGATCCAGTCGCTGGGATGGGAGGCATGGTCGTCTAGGAGCCGTGAGGTTCCGTCTGATTGCTCGCGGAGTTCTGGCGCGCCGAGGAAGGGCTGCCAGGAGTCCCATACCGGTTGCGGCAAGGCGAGCACGCACCCGACCGATGTCTCTCGTTTGGTCACCTGAAATTTGAAGGCGATCTGGTAGAAGGTGCGTTTGAAAACGTTGGAGATGTTCGGTCCTTCGATTTTCCGGCCACGTCTCGCCTGCCGCTCAGGACTCAAGCTCTGCCCTTCCGGTCGCCATCGCTTCGGATAGTCCCGGCAGTCCGGGAGACAGCTCACCATTCATACCAAGGAAGGCAACCGGGCGGCGGCGGAACGGTGCCCAGAGTCTTTCACCAAGCTCACCATCGAGACAGCGCCGGACTTCGGAGGCGATGGCCTCAGCCAGCTGAGTCGGCACGGCATTGCCGACCTGCTCGTACTGGCTGGTCCGGTCTCCGTGAAACACGAACCTGTCGGGAAAGCCCTGCAGCCTAGCTGCCTCGCGGATCGTAATGGTCCGGTCCTGCTCGGGGTGCGTGTACTCGCCTGACTTGGGGTCTCGGAAGCGTGTGATGACCGCGCGAGGGACCCCTTCCCAGGTCATCCGGCGATAGCGACGGGTGTGGTCCTTCCGGAGCGCTCGCTGCATCCCGGAAGGCAGCAGGTCTCGCGGCAGATCTCGCCAATCCTGCCCGGGCTTGATGTGAGCCAGCCTGGCAAGGTTGGCTGCGGAGAGACGGGCTGCATAGTGGCTGGACAACTCACCGTTCAAGCCAGCGCGCATAGCTTCTTGGTACGGGCCGACAGGCGGGCCAACGTAGTGCGTCGTCTCTTCACCAGCTGCTACGGGTGGCAGGTCGCTGATTGCCAGGGCGGTGGTGACGAAGCCTTCGAGTTGCCATGGCGTGATGGTGCAGTTCGGCAGCAGGTCCCCGATCTTGGCCGTGCCGACTGTGGGACGGGGGAATCCATACCCGGGAGGGATGCCCAGATCCTTGCGCCAGCCGATGATGATCAAACGCCAGCGCATCTGGGGCGCGCCGTATTCAGCGGCAAGCAATTCGGCGCAGGCCGCATCGTAGCCTTCGGCGTCCAGAGTCCTTCGAGGATGGCATGCAGGTATGCGCCTTTGCCGAGGGTGACGAGGCCAGGCACGTTCTCGATGACAATGCACCGCGGTCGCAAGCCGCCCGCGATTCGGAGCACTTCCTTGAACAGGTTGTTCCGCTCGTCCCAGACCACACGCGACCCGATCATGGAGAACCCCTGACAGGGCGGACCAGCGAACAGCAGATCCAGCTGACCGGGCGAGACGTCAGCTGCGCTGGCCACCTTGGCCGCGTCTACGGTGCGGAGGTCTTCGGCGAGGTATTGGCCAGGCAGGTTCGCCTGGTGGGTCAGGCTACAGTCGGGATCGACGTCCGTAGCGAGCCGAAGATCCCAGCCTGCCTGCACTAGCCCGAGGGATGCGCCGCCGGCCCCGCAGAACAGATCAACAACGGTCAGGGCCATGGCCTCAGCTTGCCATCTGGCAGCGACATCCCGGCGGATGTTCGCATCCTCGCGATGCGTGTCATAACGAACCCGGGTTGTCCGCCGGATCTCCTACCGCCATTGCCCTGCGGGTCGGCGTGTCTGGCGTGCGTGGTGGGTGCCGCGCCTTAACGTGTATGCCACATGGCCAGGCCTGGCTGCGGGCTCCTCTCCAGGGTGGACTGGGTTTTGCCCTTTGCCGCAGCTCCCTACAGCACGTGCGCAGGTGCAACCACGCCATCGGCCGGGCGCCCACGAGCGGAGCGGTGGGTCGTCATAGTCGGATATAACCGATTAGATCGGTCGCGCAAATCCGGCGCGCGAGGTTCTCGGTTCCGGACGTGACGCATCTAATTTCAAGGCATGCCCGATACCGGTCTGGGGCGCTAAGACCGGAGTTACGCCATCGAATAAGTGTTCGACTCGCGCGGTATGCTGATGCTGTGGAAACCTACCTTCCTCCTGGCTGGCCGGCCGGCGTTCACCCGCCGGGCAGCGAGGAGTTCGAGCAGACTGCGGTGACCTGGCTGCTCGACGTGGTGCCACCCGACTACCGGCTGCACGGGATACTGCGGCGGCACCCGTTGGCGCTGGCGGTGCTGGCCCGGCATCACCTGGCCGCGTGCGTCCAGGGGGCGCGGGAGGGCTATCGGACCGCCCGCACGGAACTCGCCAGCCTGCCGCCGGGGGGCGTGGACGCGGTGCTCGAGGTCTACCGCGCCGAGGGCCGCAGGCTCGTCGAGACGGCTCATGCGGTGGATCTTGTCGGGCGGGCGCTGCGCGGCGAGGTCTTCACGCCGCGCCTGGGCACGTCCCGGCCCCGCCCCCCGCAACGGGGCACCTCAGGGCGCGACGAGCCAGCACGAGACGGATCGCGACCGGGCCGGGCGCAGGCAGGCGCCCCGCCGCCGGACACTCCGCAGGCGGGCACGGGCCAGCCGGGCGGGGGCCAGCCGGGCGCGGGCCAGCCGGGCGCGGGCCAGCCCGGCGGGGACCAGCCGGGCGCGGGCCAGCCGGGCGGGGACCAGCCGGCCGCGGGCCAGCCGGGCGGGACCAAGCGGGACCGGCGCGCCGCTAAGACGGGCCGGTCACGCTGAGCCGGGCCCGCTCCAGCACCGGGGCGGACCGGTTGGCCAGGTCCTGCAGGCGCGAGGCGTCGCTCTCGCTGAACCGGCCGGGCTCCGCGGCCGCGGCCGCGAGCACGCCGGTCACCCGGCCGTCCACCATGAGCGGCACGGTCACCAGCGACAGCGATCCGGTGGTCAGGGCCCGGGCCGCGCTCGCCGGCAGGGCCATCCCGGCCTGCGGCTCCTGGGCCATGCACTCGGCCGCGGCCGCCCGCAGCCGCAGTTCTCCGTCCCCGTCGTCGTGCAGCAGGTAGGCGGTATCGGCGCCGATCGTGTCCCGCGCCGTCTCGACGGTGCTGACCAGCAGGTCGTCGAACCCGTGGATGCCCGGGGCTCGGTCCGGCGGCCTGGCCACGGGCCCGCGGTCGGGCGGGCTCTCGGTCCGGGGCCTGGCCACGGTGAGCTGCCCGGGAACGGAGGCGGCGGCGGTGCCGGCCGCGGCCGTCGGGCCCGGCCCGGACAGGCCCATCCGGAACCACACGGCCTTGGCCGCACCGGCGTAGGTGACCCCCCAGGCCGAAGCGAGCTGAGACGGCAGCTGGAGCCCCCGGCCGTTGGTGCGCTCGGCCGCTTCCGCAGTCGAGTGCGGCAGGTCGGGGCGCAGCTGATCCGGGTGCCGGTCCAGCACGGCTATCTCGAGCGCCCCGGCGGGCTCGTCCCCGACGAGCCTGCAGGTGACCTGCACCGG
Source organism: uncultured Actinomycetota bacterium (assembly GCA_963749145.1). Lineage (GTDB taxonomy): Bacteria > Actinomycetota > Actinomycetes > Streptosporangiales > Streptosporangiaceae > JASHPR01. The sequence continues at coordinate 1,274,490 of CAVVLN010000004.1, forward strand.
CGTGCCCGCGTGCAGGACCGCGTTGGTGACGAGCTCGCTGGTCAGCAGCACCGCGTCGTCCACCAGCGCGTCCTGATCGGCGCACCGGCCGGCCAGCTCCCACGATCGCAGAGTGTCACGGACGAACTGACGCGCTGCTGCGGCGGCCGCCGGAACGGGCTGGTAAGCGGCGGTCGCTACGAGTTCGTCTCGTGCCTCTAAGTAAACCATCGATAACCCATCGTGACAGAATCGCGGCCGTGTTACCGCCAGAAGCGGCTAGGCCACATCACTCTGTCGGCCGGGACCAGCCGGCCCCGCTGACAAACTCCCGGACAATCCGGGCCGGAACGCCAGCCACAACGCACCGATCGGGAATTGTCCCGCGAACGACCGACCCGGCCGCCACCACAACGTTCTGGCCGATCCGGGCGCCGGGCAGGATGATGCTCCCCGCGCCCAGCCAGGTGCCGGCGCCGATCGACACCGCGGTATTGACCGGCCACTGCCGGCCGACCGGGACGTCCGGGTCGGCGTAGCTGTGGTTCTGGTCGGTGATGTAGACGTAGGGGCCGGTGTAGACGTCATCGCCGATCACGATCGCGTGGTGGGCCACGACGTGGCTGCCGCGGCCGATCACGCAGCGGTCACCCACCCGCAGCACCGGCCGGTCACCGAGGTCGTGCCCGGGCATCATGCCGGCGCACAGCGTCACCTGTTCGGCGATCATGGTCCCGTCGCCGATCTCGATCCAGCGCTCACCGAACACCGCGCCGGTCGGGAACGCCATCATCGAACCCGCGCCGAACGCCGCGAACCGGCGGCCCGCCGAGGACTCGGCCGTGATCGTCCCGGCCCGCTGCGTCGCTCGCCAGGCCGCGTGCACCGCCGTGAACTGAGCCGCGCGCTGCCACCGGGCCAGCGTGCGCCTCCATGACATGGCCGATAACGGTACCTGTTGCGGCGAGGCGACCGCGCGGCTACCCGTCACCAGCAGCAGCGGCTACCGTCCCCAGCAGCAGCGGCTACCCGTTACCAGCAGCATCAGCGCGGGCCGGGCCGCCGGCGCGGCCCGCGGCGGCCAGCTGGCCGCAGGCACCGTCGATCTCGGTCCCGCGCGTATCGCGCACGGTCACCGGGATGCCCCGCCGCGCCAGCCGCTGCTCGAACTCCTCCATCACGCCCGGCCGGGACGCGGTCCACTTCGACCCCGGCGTCGGGTTGAGCGGGATCAGGTTCACGTGCGCGGGGTGCCCGGCGAGCAGCCCGGCGAGCGCGTCGGCGCGCCAGGCCTGATCGTTGATGTCGCGGATCAGCGCGTACTCGATCGACACCCGCCGCCCGGTCGCCCCGGCGTACTCCCACGCCGCCTCGAGCACCTCGCCGACCTTCCAGCGCCGGTTGACCGGTACCAGCTGATCGCGCAGCTCGTCGTCTGGCGCGTGCAAGGACACGGCCAGCCGCACGGGCAGGCCCTCGCCGGCCAGCTTGCCGATGGCGGGCACCAGCCCCACCGTGGACACGGTGACGGCCCGGCGGGAGATGCCGAGACCGTCGGGGACCGGGTCGCTGATCCGCCGCACCGCGGCCAGCACCCGCGAGTAGTTGGCCAGCGGCTCGCCCATGCCCATGAACACGACGTTGGAGACCCGGCCGGGCCCGCCCGGCACCTCGCCGCGGGCCAGCGCCCTGGCCCCGGCCATCACCTGGGCCACGATCTCGGCCGCGGACAGGTTGCGGGTCAGCCCGGCCTGGCCGGTAGCGCAGAACGGGCAGGCCATCCCGCACCCCGCCTGCGAGGACACGCACATCGTGACCCGGCCCGGGTAGCGCATCAGCACCGACTCGACGTAAGAGCCGTCGAACGCGCGCCACAACGTCTTGCGCGTCTGTCCCTGGTCGCAGCGGTACTCCCGCTCGGCGGTGAGCAGCCGGGGCAGCAGCGCCTCGGCCAGCGGCCCGCGGGCGGCGGCGGGCACGTCGGTCATCTCGTCGGGGTCGTCGGTCAGCCGGGCAAAGTAGTGCCGCGACAGCTGATCGCCGCGGAAGCGCTGCTGGCCGAGCCGCTCGGCGGCGGCCCGGCGTTCTGCGGGGTCCAGGTCCGCGAGATGCAGCGGCGGCCGGGGGCCGGGGCGTCCCGGCCTGGCCCAGGTGAGCTGCTGGACCGGCACGTCTGCGCTCCGTTCTGCCTGCCGCGGCCCCGCCCTCGCCCGGCGGTGCGGCGAACCGGTAACGATCCGCCCGTATTGACGTCGCTGACCTGCGGTAAGTCGGTAGATTTCGTGTCATGCCGACACTGCGCCGGGGGGGTAGCCCAACCAGGATATCCGCAACCCGGGAGCGGCCCAGGATCCTGCTGGACAGCGAGAGCCCGTACGCGAGCCGGCGGCTGGTCGTGGAGTGTGATGGCACGACCACGGCCGCTTACCTGCACTCCAGCGGCTCAGCGATCGCGGCCACCTGGATCGCCAACCATGTGCCGGCCCCCGCGACCACCGACATGGCCCGGCTCGACGCCGGGGAGGCGCCGCTGATGCCGGCGGCGCACACCAAGCACCCGGACGGCCGGCCGATGCTCGAGCCGGGAGCCCTGCGGGCGCTCTGGCTCGAGGAGGGCGACGGCGTCGTGCTCCTGGAGTACGGCGGCCCGCTGGCGGTCCTTCCCGGCTGGTCGGACATGTCCCGGGGCATGCCCGGCTACTGCCGGGACGTGATCGGGCAGACCCCGTTCGGCTGGTCCCTGGACGACGCGATGGAGGGGCTGGGGCCCCGGGCGGCCCAGGCCGAGGATTTCTGGCGGTGGCGGGCGGACAAGAACGCCTGGGCCGACTTCCAGCAGGCGGTGCTGGGCCATCTCCTGGGCAAACTCGGGCCGGGCGCCAGGTACTGGGATGTGGGCGGCGGCAAGCAGCCGCTGGTCGGCGTGTCCGAGCGCCCGCCCACCGGGCAGCGACCCTTCACGGTCTTGTCCACCGTCGGCATGAGCTGCCAGCGGATGCCGGTCATCGAGCAGACGGGCGACCTCGCGGACGGCGGCGCGAGGATCGAACTGGCCGTCGCGACCACCATGCCGAGCATCGAGGCGGCCCGGATCTTCCTCTGGCTCGGCCAGTACCCGTGGCGGGAGGTGACCTGGCTGGGCACCGGCCACTGCATTGCCTGGTACCACGAGCCGGCCACGTTCCCGCTCGGCGGCGGCAACGAGGCGCTGCTGCTGCTGGACAAGCCCGGCAGCCTGCTCGGGCCCGACGTGCCCGACCTGTCCGGCTTCTCGTTCGGCGGGGAGTCCGTCCGCTGGCTGTGGATCGTCCCGATCAGCGACCGCGAGCGCGTGCTGGCGGCCGAGCGCGGGCCGGCCAGCCTGGTCACGCACCTCGCGGCGCAGCGCCGCAGCTGGGTCGTGGGCCAGGGCTAGCTGGCCCGTCAGCCGGGATCAGGCTGAATCATGCGGGATCAGGCCGAATCAGGTTGGATCATGCGGGATCAGCCGGGGTCAGCCGGGGTGCGGCAGGAAGACGGTCAGCAGCAGCCACGCCACCGGGGCGACGACCAGCAGCGAGTCGAGCCGGTCCATGGCGCCGCCGTGCCCGGGGAACACCGTGCCCATGTCCTTGATCTCGAGATCGCGCTTGATCATGGACTCGACGAGATCCCCGAGGGTCGCCGCGACGGCCGCGGCGGCACCCAGGATGAGGCCCTGCCAGACGTGACCGTGCAGCAGCAACGGCAGCGCGATCGCGCCGGCCGCGAGGCAGGCCACGATCGATCCCGCGAAGCCCTCCCAGGTCTTCTTCGGGCTGATGGCCGGGGCCATCGGATGGCGCCCGAGCAGGATCCCGGCGACGTAGCCGCCGATGTCGCTGCTGACCGTGACGATGATGAACAGCAGCACCCGCCGCGCGCCGTCGGGCGCGGACAGCATCAGCGGCACGAAGACGCCGAGCAGCAGCACGTACGCCAGCGTGAACACGCTCGCCGTGACGTCACGCAGGTATCCGGCGGCACCGCCGGGCAGCCGCCAGGCCACGAGCACGACGAGCGTGACGGCCAGGGCCGCCAGCGCGGGCTGGGCGCCGTACCAGTAGGCCAGCGTGAACATGGCCGCGCCGCCCGCGGCGAGCGGGATCAGCGGCAGGCCGATCCCGCGCTCGAGCAGGGCCTGCCTCATCTCCCACAGCGCCAGCGCCACGACGGCGCCCACGTAGAGCAGGAACGTGGCCTTCACCGTGAACAGGGTGAGCAGCGCGATGCCGCCGAGCACGAGGCCGATGGCGATGGCCGCGGGGAGGTTGCGGCCGGTCCGGCTGGGCTTGCGCTCGCTCACCGGGTCGGTCTTTCCCTGGGCGAGCTGGCCGCCCGGATCATCAGGCACGCGGCCAGAACTCCCCCGCGCGAGCGCCGCGCCCGCGCGGGCCCCGGTGCGCCGGGCCGGCGACGCCGGGCCGGCCGGGCGAGCCGGGGTAACGCCTGTCGTGTCGCAAGCTAGACCTCGAGAAGCTCGGCTTCCTTGTGCTTGAGCAGGTCGTCGATCTGGGTGACGTAGGTTTTCGTGAGCTCCTCGAGTTCGCGTTCCGCGCGACGGCCGTCGTCCTCGGGCGCCTCGCCGCCCTTGACCAGCTTCTCCAGGGCATCTTTGGCGTTCCTGCGGATGTTGCGGACGGAGACCCGGCCATCCTCGGCCTTATGCCGCGCGATCTTGATGAACTCCCGCCGGCGCTCCTCGGAGAGCTCAGGGAACACGATCCGGATGATGCTGCCGTCGTTGGACGGGTTCACTCCGAGGTCGCTGCTCCTGATCGCCTTCTCGATCGCCGCCATGGACGACTTGTCGAACGGCTGGACGATGACCATCCGGGGCTCGGGCATGTGGAACGACGCCAGCTGGTTCACCGGCGTCTGCGTCCCGTAGTACTCGGCCGTGATCTTGTTGAACATCGAAGGGTGCGCGCGGCCGGTGCGGATACCGCCAAACTCCTCCTTGGCCACCGCCACGGCCTTCTCCATCTTCTCCTCGGCTTCGAGGAGGGTGTCGTCAATCACTACGGCTCCTGTGCCTGCGTCGGCGTCCCGGTACGCGCCCTTTCTGCGTACCGCGTGCTCCCATGGTGCGCCCCGGCCCGGGAATCATGCCAGGCCGGGACCTCAGCTCGCGAACCGGCTCACCAGCGTGCCGATCCGTTCGCCGCGGACGGCTCGTAGCACATTGCCCGGCCGCATCAGGTCAAAGACCACGATGGGCAGGTCATTGTCCATGCACAGGCTTACCGCGGTCGCATCCATGAACCTTAGCTCGCGCCGGAGCACCTCACCGTAATCGAGCCGGTGAAAGCGCACCGCTTCCGGCATCGTGCGGGGATCGGCGTCGTAGACCCCGTCGACCTGAGTGCCCTTGAGCACGGCCTGGGCCCCGACCTCGAGCGCACGCTGGGCGGCGCAGGTGTCGGTGGAGAAGAAGGGCGCGCCGAGGCCGGCACCGAAGATCACGACCCGGCCCTTCTCCAGGTGCCGGATCGCCCGCCGTGGTATGTAGGGCTCAGCCACCTGCCCCATGGTGATCGCGGTCTGCACCCGGGTCTCCACGCCGACCTTCTCGAGCACATCCTGCAACGCCAGGCAGTTGATGACCGTGCCGAGCATGCCCATGTAGTCGGCCCGGGACCGGTCGATGCCGCGCTGCGACAGCGCGGCACCGCGGAACATGTTGCCGCCGCCGACCACCGCGGCCACCTGGATACCCTCGCGGGCCGCCGCCGAGAGCTCCTGGGCGATCTGAATCACCGCGTCGGGTGAGATCCCGAGCGGCTCACCGCCCGCGAACGCCTGGCCGGAGAGCTTCAGCACCACGCGGTGCCAGCGTGGGTGAGCCTCTCCGGCCAAGGTTATCTCGGTCGCGGCCCGGGCGGCCGGAACCCTCCCGCCGCCCGCGGCAGTCCCGTTCGCGGCGACGCCCCCCTGGCGGGCATCATCGTGAACGGTTCCCTGGACACTGCCATCCTGCACGCGGCCTCCTTCCCTCGTCCCGGCGGCCGCCCGCGCGGCGCGGCGGATCTAGCCCGCCTGCCCGATCTGGAACCGGGCAAAGGCCCGGACGCGGGCACCGCGCTCGGCCAGCAGTTGCTTGACCGCCTTCTTCGGCTCCCGGACGGAGGCCTGCTCCACTAGCACGACATCCTTCAGGAACGCGTTCACCCGGCCGTCCACGATCTTGGGGATCGCCGCTTCGGGCTTCCCCTCCTCGCGGGTCACCTGCTCGGCAATCCTGCGCTCGGCCGCCACCACGTCCTCGGGCACGTCGTCACGGGTCACCCAGCGCGGGCTCATGGCCGCGACCTGGTGCGCGATGTCCTGCCCGACGTCGGCCGACCCCGACTCCAGCTGCACCAGCACGCCGAGGGTCGGCGGCAGCGCCGGATCCGACTTGTGCAGGTAGCTGAGGACAAGGCCGCCGTCGAACCGGGCGAACCGGCCGACCTCCACCTTCTCCTTGAGGGACGCGCCCGCCTCGTCGATCAGCTGCTGGCCCGTCTGGCCGGGACGGACCTCGAGGCCGAGCACGGCCAGCCGGTCCGTGGCCCCGGCGGCCAGTGCCGCCCGGGCGATGTCGGCCGCCACCTGCTGGAACAGGTCGGTCTTGGCGACGAAGTCGGTCTCGCAGTTGAGCTCGAGGAGTATCCCGGCGCTGTTCCCGTCCAGGGCCGAGGTGACCAGGCCGTTGGCCGCGGTCCGCTGGGCCCGCTTGGTGACGTCCTTCGCGCCCTTGATCCGCAGTATCTCCACCGCGCCCTCGTAATCCCCGGCCTCCACGAGCGCATTCTTGCAATCGAGCATGCCCGCGCCGGTCTGCTCACGGAGCCGCTTTACATCCGCCGCGCTGTAGTCCATGTCCTCATCTTTCGTTTCTTGCTGTCGTGTGCGGCCCAGCCGCCAGCCCGGCGGATCGCCAGGCGACCCGGGCGGGTCAGGCGGGTCAGGCGGGCTCGGATGCTGGCTGCTCGGCCGGGCTCTCGGCGGAAGTGTCGCCGGGCTCCGCCTCGGCGGGCACGACCGGAACCTCCGCCTCGGCGGGCACGACCGGAACCTCCGCCTCCGCGGGCACGGCCGGAGCCGGAGCCTCGGCGGGCACGACCGGAACCTCCGCCTCCGCGGGCACGACCGGAACCTCCGCCTCGGCGGGCACGACCGGAGCCGGAGCCTCGGCGGGCACGGCCTCGGCCGGCACGGCCGGAGCCTCGGCGGGCACGGACGGAGCCGGAGCCTCGGCGGGTGCTGCGCCCGACGCCGCGAGCGGGGTGACGTCGCCGACCGCGCCGGGCTGGCCGGCCTCCTCGCCGGCCCGGCCCTCCAGCAGCAGCGCCCGCTCCCACTCGGCGAGCGGCTCCTCGGCCCCGAGCACGCCGTCCGCGGGCGCCGCGGGCTTCTCCTCGCCGTCCGCCGATCCGGCCCGCGCGATCAGGCCGTCGGCCACGGCGTCAGCCACCACCCGGGTCAGCAGGGCAACGCTGCGTATGGCGTCGTCATTCCCCGGGATCGGATAGGTCACCTCATCGGGGTCGCAGTTAGTGTCGAGGATCGCCACGACCGGGATGCCCAGCTTGCGGGCCTCGCTGACCGCGATGTGCTCCTTCTTGGTGTCGACCACCCACAGCGCGCTCGGCACCCGGGACATGTCCCTGATCCCGCCCAGCGACCGCTCCAGCTTGTCCCGCTCCCGCCTCAGGTGCAGCAGTTCCTTCTTGGTCAGGTTCGAGGCGGCCACGTTGTCGAAGTCGATCTCTTCCAGTTCCTTCAGCCGTTGCAGCCGCTTGTAGACCGTGGTGAAGTTGGTCAGCATGCCGCCGAGCCAGCGCTGGTTCACGAACGGCATCCCGACCCGGCGCGCCTGCTCGGCGATCGCCTCCTGGGCCTGCTTCTTGGTGCCGACGTAGAGGACGGAGCCGCCGTGCGCGACGGTCTCCTTGATGAACTCGTAGGCGCGGTCGATGAAGTCCAGCGACTGCTGGAGATCGATGATGTAGATCCCGTTGCGCTCGGTGAAGATGAACCGCTTCATCTTCGGGTTCCATCGCCGGGTCTGGTGACCGAAATGCACGCCGCTTTCCAGCAGCTGTCGCATGGTGACGACCGGGGCCATGCCGGTGTCCCCTTCCCTTCTCGTGCGCCCGCCCGAGGGCCGGGCGCCTGCCGGTTGCTTCCTGGCGCCCGTACGCACCCCGCCGCAGGTGACTCTCTGCGGACCGGTGAGATGCGTTCCGCCGGGATGCCGGGGGCCCGGCCTCCCGCGCGGCAAGCGGACGCGCGAATTTGGGCCGCCTGCCCGCGCGCCACTGCGCGTTCCCTGACGACCCGCGTTCAGTCTACATGGAGGTGCCGGGGCGTTCAGGCCCGTGGATGGGACTGGCGATAGGCGGTCAGCAGTCGCTCGACCGATACGTGCGTGTAGATCTGGGTGCTGGCGAGCGACGCGTGCCCGAGGATCTCCTGCACGCTGCGCAGGTCGGCACCGCCCTCGAGCAGATGGGTGGCCGCGGTATGGCGCAGCCCGTGCGGCCCGGCGTCGGGCCCGGAGCCGGCCGCGGCGATCCTGGCGTGCACCACCCGGCGCGCCGTCCGGGGGTCGAGGCGTCCGCCGCGGGCGCCCAGGTACAGCGCGGGCCCGGACCGCTCGGTGGCCAGCAGCGGCCGGCCCGCGTCCTGCCACTGGCGCACCGCCCTGGCCGCGGGGATGCCGATCGGCACCACCCGCTCGCGGCTGCCCTTGCCGAGGACGCGCACGGTCCTCCGCTCGTCGTCGAGGTCGCCGACGTCGAGCCCGCACAGCTCGCTGACGCGGATGCCGGAAGCGTAGAGGAGTTCCATGATCGCGCTGTCCCGCCAGGCGAGCGCGGCCGCGCGCGGCCCGTCCGCGGCCAGCGCGGCGGATTCGCTGGCGTCAAGCACCGCCGCCATCTGGTCTTCGGCCAGCACGTTCGGCAGGTGGCGGGCCGCCTTGGGGGTGCCGAGCAGCGGCCCGGGGTCGCGCTCGAGCCCGCCGCGCGCGTGCGCGAACGCGGTGAAGGCGCGGGCGGCCGCGGCCCGGCGGGCCAGCGTGGCGCGGGCCATCCCGCCCGCGTGCTGGGCCGCCAGCCAGGCCCGGACGACCCCGATGTCCAGCCCGCTCAGGCTGGTCAGGCCGCCCTGGCCGGCCTGCTCGAGCAACGCGGCGACGTCGCCGAGGTAGGCGCGCACGGTGTGCGGGGACAGGCCGCGCTCGGCCGCCAGGTGCCGCTCGAAGGCGGCCAGCCACGGCGCGGCCCACTCGGGCGGCGCCGGCCCCCGGGAGCCGGGCTCGGCCGGAACGGGCCCGGGCGCGTGGTCGTCCATGGTGCCTAGTGTGTCCCGCCGCCGCCTCCCGGCTGCGGCGGCGCGCGCGTCAGGCGTCCTTCCGCAGCCGCCAGCCCCGGACGCAGCGCTCCACGAAGCCCGCCGCGGCCAGCGCGCCGAGGCACCGGATGGCGGTGTTCAGGTCCACGCCGGCGGTGACCGCGATCGCGGCCGGGCCGCTGCCGGAGCGGGCCGGGACCGCCTCCAGGACCGCCCTGGTCTCCGGGTCCAGGCCATCCCGGGGGTAGACGGGGCCACGGCGGCGGGCCTCCAGGCCGTCCCCCGACGGCGAGACGTTCTCGATGACGTCCCTGGCGCCGGTCACGCACACGGCGCCCCATTCTCTGATGATGTCGTGACACCCTTCCGACTGGGCCGAGGTCACCGCGCCCGGCACCGCCATCAGCGGCCGGCACAGGTCGCGGGCGTGCCGCGCGGTGCTCAGCGCGCCGCTGCGCCGCGCGGCCTCCACCACGACCGTGCCGCAGCTCAGCGCGGCGATGACGCGATTGCGGACCAGGAACCCGGGCCTGGTCGGGCCCCGGTCCGGCGGCCACTCGCTCACCAGGACGCCCTGCCCGGCGATGGCGGCGAACAGCTCGTGGTGCCCCTTGGGGTAGCCGAAGTTGAGCCCGCCCGCCAGCACGGCCACGGTGACCCCGTCGGCACCGAGCGCCCCGCAGTGGGCGCAGCGGTCGATCCCGTAGGCGCCGCCCGAGATCACGCACCAGCCGCGCTCGGCCAGCGCCGCGGCCATTTCCATGGCCACGTGCTCGCCATAGCCGGTCGCCGCCCGCGCCCCGACCACCGAGACCGAGCGCAGGCACGCGAACCGCAGGTCCGCGCGGCCCCGCGCCCACAGCACTACCGGCCGCTGGTCGCCCAGGACATCCAGCTGGGTCGGCCACTCCGGGTCGCCCGGGCCCACCAGGCGCAGGCCGTCCCGGCCCCACGCCGCCAGGCTGGCCGCCGGCGGGATCTGCCCGGCCCGCGCCCGCCAGCGCGCGAAGGCCCGGGCCAGTCCCGGCACGCCGCGGGCCGCGGCGGGCAGCACGGCCCGCGGCTCGCGGGCGGACCTGATCGCGGCGACGATCTCGGCCGGCTCGCAGCAGCGCAGCAGCGTGCCGAGCGCGGGCTCGCCCGGCTCGGCCAGGAAACTGAGCGCGGCCCGGGCGATAAGATCGCCGGTTCCCGTGTTCCCGGGGTCCTGCTCGGGGTTCATGGCCATCACCTCCGGTCAGCTACGGGACCGACGATGGCACCGGCCGCCGCCGGCTGCTGGCGGCGGCGCACGGCTGTGGATGAGCGCCCGCGGCCCGGGCGGGGTGTGGATGGCGGCCCGCCGTTGTCGGTCCGGCATGCTTGGATTCGCGGCGCGCATTCGGGCGCGGTAATAGCGGCGGGGAGGATCGTGGCCGAGGGCCCGCCGCAGACCCTGGCGGATCGTGACAAGACCGCGGTGCGCATCCGGTACGAGCTGCCGCCGGGCGTGGCTCCCCCGCCGGGACTGGGCGAGCGGGTCAGCGGCGGGACCGTCGAGTTCACCCCGGACGACTTCACGCAGGCCCTGTACCGGCTGTCCGGCTGGGCGGTCGCCCAGGGCATCCGGCTCGACGGCCTCGAGGTGATCCGGCCGTCGCTGGAAGATGTCTACCTGGGTCTCACCAGCCCCGGGCCCGAAGGCGGCGGGCCGGGCGGGCCGGGCGGCCCGCCGCCAGTCGGCCCGCCGCCGGGCGGAGCGCCCCCGGCCGGAACCCAGCCGGGCGGCCGGCGGTGAACGCGCTGGCGCTGACGGGGTCGCAACTCCGCTACGTCAACAAGGCCTTCTGGCGGAACCCGGCCTCGGCGTTCTTCACGTTCGCGTTCCCGCTCATGTTCCTGGTCATCTTCACGTCGCTGCTCGGCCACTACACCGTTCGCGTCGGCACCAGGACCGTCAACACGTCCACGTACTACGTGGCCGCGATGGCGTCGTTCGCGGTGATCACCGCGTGCTACAACAACATCGCGATCTCGATGACCTTCCAGCGCGACGCCGGCATCCTGAAGCGGACCAACGGCATGCCGCTGAGCAGCGCCTCGTTCCTGGGGAGCAGGATCATCCACTCCCTGCTGGTGGCGATCCTGCTCGTCGCGCTGACCGCCGCGTTCGGCAAGGCGTTCTACGGGGCCGCGATCCCGTCCGGCGTGACCCTGGTGCGTTTCCTGATCATGCTGGTGGTCGGCGCCGCCGCCTTCTGCGCGCTCGGGCTGGCCGTCACGGCGGTGATACCGAACGCCGACGCGTCGGCGGCGATCGTGAACGCGACCATCCTGCCGCTGCTGTTCCTGTCCGGGATCTTCATCCCGTTCGGTGCCAGCACGCCGTCATGGATCTTGTGGATCGCCCGGATCTTCCCGGTCAAGCACTTCGCCTCCGGGATGCAGGCGGGTTTCCTCGGCACGTCGTTCAGCTGGAGCGACGTGCTGATCGTGGCCGCCTGGGGCCTGGCCGGGCTGCTGCTGGCGATCCGCTTCTTCACCTGGGAGCCGCGCACCGGCTAGCAGCCGGTCCCCTGCGCCGGGCGCAGTGCGGTCGGCTCAGGCAAGATGAAAGAACAGCAGCACTCCGATGAAGAATGTGGCGGCAGCACCGATAGTCGTCAGAATGAGCAGAATCCTCGAGGCGGCTCTGGTGTATGCGAACGTCAGCCCGCCAGAAATCACCAGCACGGATCCCATCAAGGTGTCATGCCAGTCCATTGCCATTTACGTCGTCCTTTTCCTGTGGCACTCATCGAGCTGGGCCAGCAGTTGCCAGGCCGTAGCTGACGGCAAGAACCCCAGGTCCGGAGGTTCCGTCACTTGTCTGTCAATCTACGCTGGCAACACCAAACCGGCAATAGGATTCCGGAATACTTTTGGTCATGTAACAGATTTCAAGAATTTTATTGCCAGTTTTGTGGTTCCAGCGTAGCGTGGGCACTAAAGCCCGCGCCGACCCGCCGTTCCGTTTCCGAAGCGGCCCGAACCAGGGAGCGACCGTGTCCATGCCCGTCCCGTATCCCCTCCAGCTGGAGCTGCACGCCGACCGCCACATCACCCGGTGGCGCCCCCTGGTGCAGTGGCTGCTGGCCATCCCGCACCTGGTGATCGCCTATGCCCTGCGTGCCCTGCGGCAGGTCCTGACCCTGATCAGCTTCTTCACCGTGCTGTTCACCGAGCAGATACCGCGGCCGCTGTTCGACGCCATCGTCATGACCTACCGCTATGAGTGGCGGGCCATGAGCTACGCCTTTTTCATGCACGAGGACTACCCCCCGTTCGACTTCGACCTGTCCGCCGAGGACGACGGCGCGGAGCCCCACACCTCGCTGCGCCTGGCCTATCCCGAGCACCTGGAGCGATGGCAGCCGCTGTACAAGTGGTTCCTGGCCATCCCCCAGTACTTCGTGCTGGCCGGCCTGGCCATCGCGGCGGCCCTGGGCCTCATCGCCGGCTTGTTCGCCGTGCTGTTCACCGGGGAGTACCCCGAGGGCATCCGGGGCTTCCTGGTCAGCGCCTACCGCTACACGCTGCGGGTGGAGGCCTACGTGGGTTTCCTCACCGACCGCTACCCGCCCTTCAGCCTGGCCGCGTAAGGCGGCGCGCCGGTCCGGCCGTCTCCTGGCTCCGCCGTATGCCACCCCCGGAAAGGGACCCGAGGAGGAACCACGCTGCGGAACCAGCCGTCCGGCACCATGGGTGATCCTTCTTGCCTATGTCGGGAGTCCTGAGCATGGCCGCTGGGCTCAGTACGAGGCCATCCCGAGCCACAGGCCCAGCGCGTAGCTGATCTCGGCCGCGGTGGGCCGGGCCACGCCGCCGAGGTCGGCGACGGTCCAGGCGAGCCGGATGACACGGTCGACCCCGCGGGCGCTGATCTCGCCCAGGTCCATGGCCCGCTCCAGCGGGGCCAGCGCGCCCGGCGCCGGGGCGTAGCGGCGCCGCAGCTCCCGGCCGGGTATCTCGGCATTGAGGCGCCAGCCGGTGCCGCACAGCCGCCGCGCCATCCGCTGCCGGGCTGCCGTCACCCGCTCGGCCACCACCGCGCTCGGCTCGGTGAACTTCCGGTCGCTGAGCAGCTCGGCCCGGCCCACCGGCAGGAACTCGGCCTTCACGTCCACCCGGTCCAGCAGCGGCCCGGACAGCCGGGCCAGGTACCGGCGGCGGACCAGCGGCGTGCAGGTGCACGCCGTCCGCGCGGTCGCCGTGCTGGCGCACGGGCACGGGTTGGCCGCCAGCACCAGCATGAACCTTGCGGGGAAGCGGGCCGTCAAACCGCAGCGGGCCAGTACGACCTCGCCGGACTCGAGCGGCTGGCGCAGCGCATCGAGCACGTCCGCCGAGAATTCCGGGGCCTCGTCCAGGAACAGACAGCCGTGATGCGCAAGCGAGGCCGCGCCCGGGTGCAGGACACCTGTCCCACCGCCCACGATCGCGGCCCGGGTCGAGGTGTGGTGCGGCGCGCAGAACGGCGGCTCACTCAGCAGCGGGCTCCCGGCCGGCAGCGTGCCGGCGACCGAGTGGATCGCGGTGACCTCCAGTGCGGCGTCAATATCGAGCCTGGGCAATATCGTGGGCAGGCGCTCGGCCAGCATGGTCTTGCCGACCCCCGGCGGCCCGAGCAGGAACAGATTGTGACCTCCTGCCGCACAGATCTCGGCGGCCCGACGGGCCGCCGGCTGGCCGACCACGTCGGCCAGGTCCAGCCCGCCGCCCGGGCCGGACCGGGCCCGGCCCGGTGGCGGCGGTCCGGTCCCGGCCTCGAACACCCGCACCCCGCCGCACTCGCCGGGCCAGCCGGGCTCGCCCGGGCTGCGCAGCCATCGCAGCAGCGCACCCAGGCTCGGCACCGCCAGCACCCGCAACCCCGGCACCAGGCACGCCTCGGGCGCGTTCGGCGCGGGCACGGCCACGGCCGCGAACCCGGCGGCCGCCGCGGCCGCGGCCGCGGGCAGCACGCCCCGGACGGGCCGCAGCCGGCCGTCCAGCCCCAGTTCGCCGAGGAACAGCAGGCCGCCGACGCGGTCCGGGGGGACGGCCCGGTCGGCGGTCAGGATCGCGACCGCGATGCCGAGATCAAAGCTCGAGCCCCGCTTGGGCAGGCTGGCGGGCGACAGGCCCACGGTCATCCGGCGGTTGGGCCACTTCTCCCCGCTGTTGACGATCGCCGACCTGATCCGGTCCCGCGCCTCGCGCAGCGCCGTGTCGGGCAGCCCCACCAGCATGAGCCCGACCAGGCCGTTCTCGATGTCGGCCTCGATCTCGACCAGGTGGCCTTCCACGCCCACCAGCGCGATGGAGTGGGTGCGCGCCAGCGACATCTAGCCCACCCCGCGGATGTGCTCGATCGTGAATTCGTCCTGCTGGCTGCGCAGCACCGCCACGACATCGACGCGTACCTCATCGAACAGCACGCCGTTCGCGACCACCCAGCGCACGGCCAGCCGCCGCAGCCGGCTTCTCTTCCTCGGCGTCACCGCCTCGAGCGGCGTGCCGTACCCGGTGCCGGAGCGGGTCTTCACCTCGCACGCGACCAGGACCCGGCGGTCGGCCGCGACGATGTCGATCTCCCCGTCGGAGCACCGCCAGTTCCGTTCGAGGATCCGCAACCCCGCCCGCTGCAGGTACTCCGCGGCGAGCTGCTCCCCCTGCCGGCCCAGGGCATCCTTGGCGTTCAACCTCACCACCTCCGCCTCCGACGCTCGCCGAAGCGCAGGGGCGCCCGCAGGTCCGTCCTGTGGCCTGTGGACGGGCACGCCCCGCCGCGCCCGCATGTGGATCGCGAGCCGGAAATGTCGGCAGGCGGTGATTAGATGCCGCAGCCCGCGCGGGGGAACCCGGCGCAGGCCGCCGCTATGCCCGGGCCCGGTCAGGCCCGGGCCCGGTCAGGAGAAGCCCCGGGTCAGGAGAAGCCCTGCTGCTTATCGTCGGGGTCGGGGAGCTGGAGATCGCTCTTGGCGAGTTCCTCGATGTTGACGTCCTTGAAGGTGACAACCTTGACATTCTTCACGAAACGCGCCGGACGGTACATGTCCCATACCCAGGCGTCCTGCATGGTCACCTCGAAGTACACCTCGCCGTTGTCCGAGGTGCGCGCGTTGAGTTCGACCTGATTGGTGAGGTAGAAGCGGCGCTCGGTCTCGACCACGTGGCTGAACAGCCCGACCACGTCGCGGTACTCGCGGTAGAGCTGCAGCTCCATCTCCGTCTCGTACTTCTCGAGATCCTCCGCGCTCATGTGCTTCCCTCCGTTCTGTCCGCGCGCGCTGCGCGGGCAGGCAGGCCATGGTGCCTGGCGCCCCGGGCCTGAGCAGCAGCGGTCCCGGATCGCGCTGCCGGCAGCGCGGCCCGGATGAGGTCAACCATAGGACAATTCTGCCTCGTCACCGGCCTGCTCCTGACCCACGGCGAGCGGGGGCAGGCCCGCGCGGGCGCGGACCACCCCGATCACGTTGGCGAATGACCTGCGGTGCTCGGGGCACGGGCCGTGATCGGCCAGGGCCGTCATGTGACTGAGCGTTGAATATCCCTTATGCCGGGAAAAACCGTATAGCGGGTATTGCCGGTGCAGGTCGCTCATGAGCCGGTCCCTGGTCACCTTGGCCACGATCGACGCGGCCGCGACGCACGCGGCAACCTCGTCGCCCTTCCACATGGCCAGCGCGGGCACGGCCAGCCCCCGGACCGGGAACCCGTCGGTGAGCACGTAGCCGGGACGGCAGGCCAGGCCGGCCAGGGCCCGCCGCATGCCGGCCACGTTGCAGACGTGCAGCCCCAGTGCGTCGATGTCGGCCGACGGGATCACGACCACGTGCCAGGCCAGGGCGTTCGCCACCACCTCCTGGTAGGCGGCCTCACGGGCCGGGGCGGTCAGCGCCTTGGAGTCCGCCAGCCCGGTCAGGTCAGACCGGCGCCGCGGGTTCAGGGTGACCGCGGCGACCACGAGGGGGCCGGCGCAGGCCCCCCGGCCGGCCTCGTCGATGCCGGCGACCGGAGCCAGCCCGGCGCGCACCAGGACCCGCTCGTAGCCCGTCAGCCCGCCGCCGCGGCGGGGCGTGTAGCCGGGGTTCCGCTGCACCGCGCCGTCCATGGCGTCACCGGCGGCGCAGGCGGCGCAGCGGGCCCCGGGCGAGCAGGCCACGGGGCAGCGCGCGGCGGCGCAGCCTGCGCTGCAGCAGCGTGAGCGGAACGGCCACGGCGAAACCGGCGCCCAGCGGGACGTACGGCGCGGCCGGCCCCGCGGCCGCGCCGAGGGCGCCCGCGGCCCCCTGGGCGGCGCTGATCCCGGGCTGGCTGAACGTGGACGGGATCTGCAGGACCCGCCAGCGGCCGGGCGGCCACACGATCATGAAGGCCCGGCCGATCACCATGTTCTCCGGGATCGTTCCCCCGCCGGGATCATCCATGTGACCCCGGGAGTCCCACGAGACGCTCCGGTGGTCGCCCATCACCCAGAGCCGGCCGGCCGGCACCGTGATGCTGAACCGCTGCGTGGACGGGGGGTTGCCCGGATACAGGTAGGACTGCTCGTGCAGGGCCACCCCGTTGACGGTCACGTCGCCGCTGGGCGTGCAGCAGGCGACGTGGTCGCCGGGAACGCCGATCACCCGCTTGATGAAGTCCGTCTGCCCGGGCGCGGTGCCGAACAGGCCGAGGATCGAGTGGTACAGCGGGTCCACGGTCGCGTCGTACAGCCGGACCAGGGGATCGGAGCTGGCCCTGGCCGGCGTTGGTTCCGGCTCCCACGAGCCGTCCCCGTCGAACACGATGATGTCGCCGGGCTGGATCGAGCGGAAGTGGTAGACGAGCTTGTTGACCAGCACCTTGTCGCCGATGTCGAGCGTGTTCTCCATCGAGGACGACGGGATGAAGAACGCCTGGACCACGAACGACTTGACCACCAGCGCGATCACCAGCGCGATCACGATCAGCAGCGGCAGCTCGCGCCAGAGCGACCTCGGCTTGCGCGGGCGCTGGCCCGGCGCCCCGGTGCCTGGCCCGGCGGCCGGGCCGGGCGTCTCGTCGCGGCCCGCCTGGTCACCGGCGGCCGGATCCCCCGCGGGCGAGCCGGGCAGTTCCGGGCCAGGGTCCAGTCCAGCCTGGCCGTCGCGGTCGCAGGCGGCCCGGCCGGGCCCGTCCGCCTTGATCAAGGCGGGCCCGCGGTCGTCCTGGTCGTCGTTGGTCATCGGGTCCGAGCCTAGCGCCGGCCACGCCCGCCGCTGATGTCAGCGTCACGGCCCAGGCCTGCCTGGGCCGGGCTGGGTCCGGCGATCCGGCCGCTGCGGGCGATGGCCGGGCCTAGCGGGCCGCCGGCTCGCGGCGCTCCTTGATGCGGGCCGCCTTGCCGCGCAGCGAGCGCAGGTAGTAGAGCTTGGCCCGGCGCACCCGGCCGCGCGTCACTACCTCGATCCTGTCCAGCGACGGGCTGTGTACGGGGAAGGTCCGCTCCACGCCGACGCCGTAGCTGATCTTGCGGACCGTGAAGGTCTCCCGCGCGCCGCCGCCCTGCCGGCGCAGGACCACGCCCTGGAACACCTGGATCCGGGAGCGGCTACCCTCCTTGACCCGGACGTGTACCTTCAGCGTGTCCCCGGGCCGGAACTCCGGGATATCGGATCGGATCTGTGCCTGCTCCAGCTCGGCAATCGCGGTGTGCATCGGTGCCGTTCCTCGTTAGCTCATCACGCGCACGCCTGCGAACGCGCTGAATCGGTCGGTGCGGACTTGGTCGGTGCTGAATCGATCTGTGCGGATTTGCTCGGTGCTCAATCGTCTGTGCTCAGTCGCCGGGGGGCCGGGGGCGCAGAGCCCGGCTGCGCCCTGCGCGGAGGCGACGCGCAAGGTGGCGGATTCAGTCTGCCATATCTTGGCCACTGAACGGAAAACCAGCCTCCGAGAGTACCTGGCGGTCGCGGGCGTCAAGCTCCGGGCCGCCGGCCCCGTCCCCGGCACCGGGCCTCCGGCCACCAGCCGGGCGGCCAGGTCCGGGCGGTTGGCGGCCGTCTGACGCAGCGCGACATCCCGGCGCCACCGCGCGATGGCGGCGTGGTCGCCGGACAGCAGGACCTCCGGCACGGCCCGGCCGCGCCAGACCCGGGGCCTGGTGTAGGCCGGCCCTTCGATGAGCCCGGCCATCGGCCCGCTGCCGCCGCCGAACGAGTCGTCCGCCGCGGAGCCGGCGTTGCCGATGACCCCGGGCAGCAGCCGGCAGATCGCCTCGGTCATCACCAGCACGGCCGGCTCGCCCCCGGCCAGCACGTAGTCGCCGATCGTCACCTCGTCCACAGCCATCCTGGCGCGCGCCTCCTCCGCCACCCGGGCGTCGATCCCCTCGTACCGGCCGCAGGCGAAGACGAGGTGGCTCTCCTGCGCGTACCGGGCCGCGGTGGCCTGGGTGAACGGCACCCCGGCCGGGGTCGGCAGCACCAGCCGGGCCGGGCGGCCGACCGGGACGAGGGCATCGAGGGCCTTGCCCCACGGCTCGGGCTTCATCACCATCCCCGGCCCGCCGCCGAAGGGCGCGTCGTCCACCGAATGGTGCGGGTCGTGCGCCCACGTCCTCAGGTCGTGCACGCCGAACTCGATGTCACCGCGCTGGGCGGCCTTGCCGATCAGAGAGACCCGCAGCGGGGCGAAGTACTCGGGGAAGATGGTGACGATATCGATCCGCACCGCGCCGCCTCACTCGCCCTCGTGCGGGCCGCGACGGCCGGCCGGAGGCTGGCCCGAGCGGACGGCACCCGGGGGGGTCTGGGGGGGTCGTCCCTCCGGGGCAAGCACGGCGCCGAGGTCGAGCAGGCCCGGGGGCGGGTCGATGACCAGGCGGCCGGCCCGCACGTCGACCTGCGGCACGATGGCCGCGACGAACGGGACCAGGATCTCGCCGTCCCGCGATGACGGCGCCGGGTCGCCGGCGGCTGGCCCCACCACCAGCAGGTCCTGGCCCTGGTGCCGCACGTCGGTCACGACGCCGACCGGGTCCCCCGCCAGCGTCACCACGCCGAGCCCGATCAGCTCATGGTCGTGAAACTCGTCCGGGTCGGCCGAGGGGACGACCTCGGCCGAGTCCATCACGAGCAACGTCCCGCGCAGGCCCTCGGCGCTGGTCCGGTCCGCGTAACCGTCGAACCTGACCAGCAGGCGGCCAGAGTGCCAGCGGGAGGAGGAGACGGTCAGCGGGCCTCGCGCGGCTGGCTCCGTAGCGAGCACGGAGCCAGCCGTGAACCTGAGGTCCGGCTCGTCGGTGCGCACCTGCACGGTCAGTTCACCGTGGATCCCGTGCGGCCGGCCGATCCGGCCGACGACCAGCTGCATGCCCGGTTAGCGGATCTCGTCGGTGTCCAAGAGGTCGACCCGGACGTACGCGTTGCCGGCCAGCGAGCCGATCACGGTCCGCAGCGCCCGGGCCGTCCGGCCGCCGCGGCCGATGACCTTGCCGAGGTCGTCGGGATGCACCCGAACCTCGAGGACCCGGCCCCGGCGCAGCCCGCGACTGTCCACGCGGACATCGTCCGGGTACTCAACGATGCCTCGCACCAGGTGCTCGAGCGCCTCTTCGAGCACGTCAGCCCTCGCTCGCGGCGTCTGCGCCGGCCGCCGCGGCCGGGTCGGCCTCAGCCTCGGCCTCGGCCTTGGCCTCACCAGCCTGGGCCGCCGCCGCGCCGGCGTCCGGGGCGTCCCCGTCCGGGGCGTCCCCGTCCGCGTCCTTCGCGCCGTCCTGGGCGGTGCTCGCCTTGCCCCGGTCCCTGGCCTTGGCGCCGCCGCTCGCGGTGTCCTCGGCCGTGACCTCCTCGGCCGTGACCTCCTCGGCCTCAGCGTCGCCCGACTTGGCGTCGTCGGCCTTAGCGACGTCCGCCTTGGCGTCGCCCGACTTGGCGTCGCCCGACTTGGCGTCGCCGCCCTTAGCGACGTCCGCCTTGGCGTCGCCGCCCTTAGCGACGTCCGCCTTGGCGTCGCCGCCCTTAGCGTCGCCGCCCCTGGCCTTGCCCGACGGCTCGGCGGTCTTCGCCCTGGCCGGCTTGTCCGCCCTGGCGGCCGGGGCGTCCTTGGCCGCGGCCTTGCCCGCCTGCGCCTCGGGCTCCTTGCCGCCGCCCGCGGACTTACCGCGGCCCTTCGGGGCCGGGGCGCCGTCGCCCATGGTCTCCTTGACCGCGGCGGCGAAGATCTCCTTGCGGTCCTCCTTCGGCGCCGCCGTCCTCAGCGTCCCCTCGGCGCCGGGCAGGCCCTTGAACTTCTGCCAGTCGCCGGTGATCTCGAGGATCTTCCTGACCGGGTCGGTGGGCTGCGCCCCGACCGACAGCCAGTGCTGGGCGCGGTCCGAGTTCACCTCGATGAACGACGGCTCGGCCTTCGGGTGGTACTTGCCGATCTCCTCGATCGCCCGGCCGTCCCGCTTGGTGCGGGCGTCGGCCACGACGATCCGGTAGTACGGCGCCCGGATCTTGCCCAGGCGCTTCAGCTTGATCTTTACAGCCACGGGTGCGGTCTTCTTCCGAGAGTTTGGTTGGCGGGCTGCGCACGATCCGGGTGGGGAACCAGCGGCGTCGCCCAATGTCGGCGGCTCAGCGGGCAAGAGAGGGTCCCGCGAAGCTGCCGTCGCGCTCACATTCTGCCAGATGCGGCGAGCTGAGGCGTCACTGCGGCCGCGTCGCGCGTGCGGCGCCCGCGCCACAGGGCTCCCGCGGCCGGCGCGGGCCGGGGTTGCGCCGGCGGCCGGGCGCGGGCTACCGGCCCTTCTTGCCCGGGCGCCCGCGCCGGTTCGGCACCGGGCCGCGCAGCCCGGGCGGCAGGCCCGGCGGCGGGTTCCCGAAACCGGGCGGCAGCTTGAACCCGCCGTCACCGGATCCGCCGAACCCGTCCGGCAGCCCCGGGATGCTGCCCGGCATGGCCGGCCCCTGGCCAGGCCCGCCGGGCAGCCCGGCCGGGCCGCCCTGGCGGCCGCCGGACGCGGGCCGGGTGCCGGCGCCGCCGCCCGGCCGCCCGCCGCCCTTGGACTTCTTCTTGCCCTTGCGGGCCGCCTTCTGGGCCCCGCGCCGCATCCCCGGCATGTTCATCATCTGCCGCATCATCTTCTGGCCCTCGAGGAACCGCGTGATGAGCGTGCTGACCTCGCCGACCGTAACCCCGGAGCCGCCCGCGATCCGGGCCCGGCGCGAGCCGTTGATGATCTTCGGGTTGCGGCGCTCCTCGACCGTCATCGAGCTCACGATCGCGGCGGCCCGGTCCAGGTCCTTGTCGCTGACCTGGCTGAGCATCTCCCGGTTCTGGGCCGCTCCGGGCAGCATGCCCAGCAGGTTGCCGATCGGCCCGAGCTTGCGCACCATGGCCAGCTGCTCGACGAAGTCCTCCAGCGTGAAACCCTCGCCCGAGGCCAGCTTGCCGGCCATCGCGGCCGCCTGGTCCTGGTCGAACGTGCGCTCGGCCTGCTCGATCAGGGTCAGGATGTCCCCGAGGTCGAGGATCCGCGAGGCCATCCGGTCGGGATGGAACAGGTCGAAGTCCTCGAGCTTCTCCCCGGACGAGGCGAACATCACCGGCCGCCCGGTGACCTGGGCGATGGACAGGGCCGCGCCGCCCCGCGCGTCTCCGTCCAGCTTGGTCAGGATGACCCCGTCGTAGCCGACGCCGTCGAGGAAGGCCTGCGCGGTCGTCACCGCGTCCTGGCCGATCATGGCGTCGACCACGAACAGGATCTCGTCGGGGTCGACGGCGTCCCGGATGGCCGCGGCCTGGTGCATCATCTCCTCGTCGATGCCCAGCGGCCGGCCGTGTCAATGATCACGATGTTCTGCATCCGGCGCTTGGCCTCGTCGATCGACGCGCGGGCCACCTCGACCGGGTCGCCGACGCCGTTGCCGGGCGACGGCGCGAAGACCGGGACCCCCGCTTGCTCGCCGAGGACCTCCAGCTGCTGGACCGCGTTGGGCCGCTGCAGGTCGGCCGCGACCAGCATCGGGGTGTTCCCCTGCTGGCGCAGCCACAGGGCGAGCTTCGCGGCCAGCGTCGTCTTGCCGGAGCCCTGCAGGCCGGCCAGCATGATCACGGTCGGCGGCACCTTGGCGAAGCTCAGCCGGCGCGCTTCGCCGCCGAGGATCTCGACGAGCTCCTCGTTGACGATCTTGATGACCTGCTGCGCGGGATTCAGGGCCTCGGAGACCTCCGTGCCGGACGCCCGCTCCTTGACCCGCGCGATGAACTGCCGGACCACCGGGAGCGCGACGTCGGCCTCGAGCAGCGCGATCCTGATCTCGCGGGTGGTGGCGTCGATGTCCGCAGCCGAGAGCCGTCCCTGCCCGCGCAAGGACGAGAAGACCTGGGTCAGTCGATCGGAAAGTGTCTCGAACACGTCTGGCTGCCGTCCTCGCGCATGGCCTGTTGCTGATCGGCCCCGCGCCGGGCGCCACGCCGCCTGGCCCGCGGACCAGGCGCGCAGCCTGGTCCGCCGCGAGCCCGCGTTCCAGGCTATCCGGTCGGCGGGCCAGGCTGCGGATAGTGCGGCAGGCGGGGCAGGCTGACGTGGGTGGCGCTCAGGGACGTCTTCTCGGCACGCTCCCACTCCTCGACGTCGCGGAGCAGCGCGTCGAGGTAGGCGTGCAGGTGGGTCCGGTACACGTCGCAGAACGTGCGCAGGTAGGCCAGCTCGGCCTCTAGTTCATGGCGGTCATCGCTCGGCACGCTCACCGGGGCAGCGAGCGCGGCCTCGGCCGCCCGGCTGGCCTCGCCGTGCGCCTCGTCCAGCATCAGCGCGGCATGCGACCTGGCCTCGGCCAGGATCTCGTCCCGGCGGCGCCGGGCCTCCTGGGCCAGCTGCCAGCTGTACTCCTGGGCGTCGGCCACGTAGCGGTCCGCTGTCTGCTGCGCCTTGGACAGGATGCGCACCGCCTGCACGTGCGCGTCGTCCTGCTGGTACCCGGCGACGGCATCGTCGCCGGACAGGCCGAGCACCCGCCGCCGCAGCCGCCGCGCCTCGTCGGTCAGGGAGGTTCTCTCGTTGAACAGCCGGACCAGTTCCCGCTCGACCTGACCGCAGAAGGCCCGGACGTGCTCTTCGTCGAGCCCCCGCCGGCCGATGCGCGCGGGAGGGAATGTGACGGCCTGAACCGCGTCGGGGGTCAGCCGGTTGTCGGTTCCTGTGATCACGGGCATGGCTCGCTCCAACCGAAATCTTCGACGTGAATCTGGCCATCGGGAACCCCCCGCGAGGCCAGCCTGGCGGTCATCGCCTCGGTCATGACCCGTGCGACCAGGCCGAAGGCCGCCTCCCAGTCGCCGGCCAGGTCCGCCTCCCAGTCGGCGGCCAGGTCCTGCGCCCAGCCCGCCCCGCTGAAGTGAGCCAGGGTGGCGAGCAGGCTGGTACCGACCAGCTCATAGTGCTCGGCGAGCGTGCCGGACTTACGGTGATCCCGGCCTGAGGCCTGCAGGAGGGCGGTGAGCCGCTCGGCGGGCCCGAGGTCGGCCACGATGCGGCCGGGGGCCTGCAGCCGGTGGTCGCGCTGCGCCGCCATCGAGACCGGGAACATCTGCCTGGTCTCGGGGTGCCGCAGGAACAGGTCGGAGTAGCAGAACAGGGCAACCTCGTGGCCGGGCCGGGCGACCCGGGCGAAGCTCTCCTTCAGGCGCGCAGCGTCCAACGATCCTCCCCCCCGGAAGGCATGAGCGGAAAGCAAATTGCATCCGGCCACTTGCAGGATATATCGGATGACCGCCGCACTGGTGCCGGTAGTCGCAAAGTGACCGGCCTGGCGGCAGTTTTCCGCGTTGGTGACGGCTGATGACGGCGGCCGTCCCGCCTGCTCAGCCTGCGGCTCTAGCCGCCGACAATTGCGTCGACGAACGCCTCCGGCTCGAACGGCGCGAGGTCGTCGGGCCCTTCACCCAGGCCGACCAGCTTCACCGGAACCCCCAGCTCACGCTGCACGGCGATCACGATCCCGCCCTTGGCCGTGCCGTCCAGCTTGGTCAGGACCACCCCCGTGACGTCGACGACCTCGGCGAACACCCGGGCCTGCCGGAGCCCGTTCTGCCCGGTCGTGGCGTCGAGCACGAGCAGGACCTCGTCCACCGTGGCGTGCCGGGAGATCACCCGCTTGATCTTGCCGAGCTCGTCCATCAGCCCGGTCTTGGTGTGCAGCCGGCCCGCCGTGTCCACGATGACCACGTCGATGCCGCGCTCAATGCCCTCGTTGACCGCGTCGAACGCGACGCTGGCCGGGTCGGCGCCGTCCCGGTCGGACCGGACGACCGGGGCGCCCACCCGCTGGCCCCAGGTCTGCAGCTGGTCGACGGCGGCGGCGCGGAACGTGTCAGCCGCGCCGAGCAGCACGGTCTTCCCGTCGCCGATCAGGGCTCGCGCGAGCTTGGCGCACGTGGTGGTCTTCCCGGTGCCGTTGACGCCGACGACGAGCATGACCGCGGGGCGGTCGCCGTGCCGGGCCGTGTGCAGCGACCGGTCCATGTCCGGGCCGGTCTGGGCCAGCAGCTGCTCGCGCAGCAGCGACCTGACCTCCGCGGGATCCCGGGTGCCCTCGACCTTGACCTCGGTGCGCAGGTCCGCCACGATCTCACGGGCCGGGGTGACCCCCATGTCCGCCGTGATCAGCGTCTCCTCGATCTCGTCCCACTTCTCGTCGTCCAGGCGGCCGGAGGACAGCAGGTTCAGCAGGACGCCGCCCAGCGCCGACTGCGAGCGCGCCAGCCTGCCGCGCAGCCGGGCCATCCGCCCGGCTGACGGCGGCGGCTTCTCGACCTCCGGCGGAGCGGCGGGCGGGACCGCCACCTCGGGCGGCAGGGTGGCCGGCGCGGGCGTCTCGCGGGCGGGCGGGGTGGCCGTCTGCGGCTCGGCGGTCGCGGTGGCCCCGGCGGCGCGGGCCGGCGGCGCGCCGGCCGCCCGGTCCCGGCCGGGCGCGGCGGGCAGCCGGCGGCGGGAGCGGACCAGCAGCGTCCCGCCGGCGCCGCCGACCACGACCACGACAATGACGAGGATGATTATCAGCTCTACCATGACCGCCCCAGTCTCGCAGATGCCCGCATTTCCCGGCTTGCGGGCCGTCAGGCGCTCTCCGGCTCCCGCAGCCGCTGGCTGACCACCGTGGAGACGCCGTCGCCGCGCATGCTGATCCCGTACAGCGTGTCCGCCACCTCCATGGTCCGCTGCTGGTGGGTGACGATGATCAGCTGCGAGGCATCCCTGAGCTCGGCAAAGATCCCGAGCAGCCGCTGCAGGTTGGTGTCGTCGAGCGCGGCCTCGACCTCGTCGAGCACGTAGAACGGCGACGGCCGGGCCCTGAAGATCGCCACCAGGAACGCGATCGCGGTCAGCGCGCGCTCGCCGCCGGACAGCAGCGACAGCCGCTTGACCTTCTTGCCCGGCGGCCTGGCCTCGACCTCGATGCCGGTGACGAGCAGGTCGTCCGGCTCGGTGAGGATCAGCCGGCCCTCGCCCCCGGGGAACAGCCGCCCGATGATGCTCTCGAACTCCCGGGCCGTGTCCTCGTAGGCGGAGGCGAACACCTGCTGCACCCGGTCGTCGACCTCCTTGATCACGGTGAGCAGGTCGCGCCGGGTTTTCTTCAGGTCCTCCAGCTGCGCCGACAGGAACGCGTGCCGCTCCTCCAGCGCCGAGAACTCCTCCAGGGCCAGCGGGTTCACCTTGCCCAGCTGATCGAGCAGGCGCTGCGCGGACTGGGCCCGCCGCTCCTGGGCGGCCCGGTCGTAGGGCACCGGCGGCCGGCCTTCCTCCGCGGCCGGGATGCCCGCCTGCGGGCCGTACTCAGCCACCAGCGCGTCGGTGTCGATGGCGAACTCCTCGGCGGCCCGCGCGGCCACCTGCTCCAGCCTCATCTGCCGGGTGGCCCGCTCGATCTCGGCGCCGTGCGCCGTGCTCACCGTCGCGTCGAGGTCGGCGGCCAGCTCGCGGATCCTGGCCCGGACGGCCTTCAGCTCGGCGTCACGCCCGTGGCTGGCCCGCTCGGCGGCCTGCCGCTCGGCGTCGGCCATGCCCCGGGAGTGCTCGATCGCGGCCAGCGCGACCCTGGCCCCGGAGGCGACCGCGTCGGCCACCGCCGCCTCCTCGGCCCGGCGCAGGGTCCTGGCCCTGGCCCGCGCGATGGCCTGCCGCTCGGCGGTGGCCGCCGACGCGAGCGCATCGCCGCGCCCGGCCACGGCCCGCAGCCGCTCCTCCACGGTCCTGACCTCGAGCCTGGCCTCCATCTCGGCGTTCCTGGCCGTCACGGCCGCCGCCGCCAGCGCGTTCTTGTCCCCCGCCGGCCCGTCGGCCGCCCCGTCGGCGGGCTCGTCCCCGGCCTCGCCCGCCGCGCCCGCCGCGGCACCATCGGCCTCCTGGACCGCCAGCCTGCCCTGCAGGTCGGCCAGCTGGGCCAGGTCCTTCTCCCGCGCGCGCTCGGCCGCCGCGATCGCGGCGGCCAGCCGCCCGGCCTCGTCCTGGGCCGCGCGCGCGGCGCCGGCCAGCGTGCCCAGCCGGCCAGAGGTCTCGGCCGCGGCGGCGTCGGCCTCCTGCCGCCCGGCGAGCGCCTCGGCCAGCACCTGCCGGGCCGCTTCCTCGTCTTCGGCGGCGTCGGCGAGGTCCCGCTCGGCCCGCTGACAGCGATGCTCGGCCTCGCTCAGCTGCGCCGCCGCCTCCTGGGCGGCGGCCCGCAGCCCGAGCAGGCTCGGCGCTCCCGCCGACCCCCCGCGCGCCCAGTGCGCGCCGATCAGGTCGCCGTCCCTGGTCACGACGCGCCGGTCCGGGTCTGCCTGCGCCAGCTCCAGGCCCTCCCGCAGGTCCTCGGCGACCAGCACCCCGGCCAGCAGCTGCTCGACCGTGGCGGCCAGCTCGCCCGGGGCCTTGACCAGGTCCAGCGCGTAGGGGACGGAAGCCGCGGGCCGCTCCGGCGGCGGCGAGGGCTGGTCGGACGCGATCATCAGCGCGGCCTGCCCGCCGTCCTCGCTCTTCAGCGCGGCCAAGATGGTCACGGCCGCGTCGAGGTCGGCGACCGCCACCGCGGTGGCGGCGGCACCGAGCGCTGCCGCGATCGCGTCGGCGGCACCGTCCTGCACGGTCAGCAGGTCGGCCACGGATCCGAGCACCCCGGCGAACCGCCGCGGCTCGGCCAGCAGGGCCCCGGAGGCGTCCGCGCCGCGCCGGACCGCCTCGGCCAGGGCCTCGGTCCGCGCCCGCAAGGCGGCCCTGGTGTCGCTGGCCTCGTGCTCGGCGGAGCGCAGCCGCGCCACCCGCTCGGCGGCCCGGGCCAGCGCGGCCGCGGCGCTGTCATGCCCGGCGGCCAGGTCGGCCCGGCCCTGCTCGCGGCCGGCGACCACGTCCTGCAGCTCGCCGTACTCGCGCTGGGCCTGCTCCGCCCGCGAGCGCGCCTGCTCGTGGGCCGCCGCCAGCCGTCCCGCCTCCTCCTGGGCCGCGGCCAGCCTGCTGCGGGCGGCCCCGACCTGGCTGCGCAGCCGCGCCAGCCGCTCGGCGCGCTGGGCCGCGGCCCGGGACTCCGCGGCCAGCCGCCGCTCGGTCTCGGCCAGCGACGCCTCGGCCGACGCCCGCCGGGCCACCACCTCGCCCAGCTGCTCCCGCGCGGCGGACAGCCCTTCACGCAACGCCGCCTCCTGCTCGCGCAGCGCCGCCGCCTCCGCGTCGAGCTCGTCGGGGTCGCGGCCGGGGCGCGGCGGCTCCGGCGGGGCGG
Source organism: uncultured Actinomycetota bacterium (assembly GCA_963749145.1). Classification (GTDB taxonomy): domain Bacteria; phylum Actinomycetota; class Actinomycetes; order Streptosporangiales; family Streptosporangiaceae; genus JASHPR01. The sequence goes on from CAVVLN010000004.1 coordinate 1,302,536, forward strand.
ACAGGTGCCGGTGCCGCTCGGTGGCCAGGCTGAGCACGCCGCGCAGGCGCTCGGCCAGGCTGGAAAGCCCGAAGAAGGCCTCCTGGGCCGCGGCCAGGCGGGGCGCGTGCTGCTGCTCGGCGCTCTCCAGCCCGGTCTCCGCCGCGCGCGCCTGTTCCAGGCCGGCCTCCAGCGCGGCGCGCCGCGCCGCCGCGGCCGCCTCGTCGTTCTGGTCGCGCTCGAGTTCCGCGGCGAGCGTCGCGTAATCGTCAGCCAGCAGCCTCAGCCGGGCGTCACGCAGGTCAGCCTGGATCACGGCCGCCTTGCGGGCGATCTCGGCCTGCCGGCCGAGCGGCTTGAGCCGGCGCCCGATCTCCCCCGTCAGGTCGACCAGCCGGGTCAGGTTGGCCTGCATCGCCTCCAGCTTGCGCAGCGCCTTCTCCTTGCGCCTGCGGTGCTTCAGGACCCCGGCGGCCTCCTCGATCAGCGCCCGCCGCGCGTCAGGCCCGGCGTTCAGCACCTGATCGAGCTGGCCCTGGCCCACGATCACGTGCATTTCCCGGCCCAGGCCGGTATCGGAGAGCAGTTCCTGCACGTCGAGCAGCCGGCAATGGTCGCCGTTGATCGCGTACTCGCTCTGGCCGGACCGGAACAGCAGCCGGCTGATCGTGACCTCGGCGTAGTCGATGGGGAGCGCGCCGTCGCTGTTGTCGATCGTCAGCGTGACCTCGGCCCGGCCGAGCGGCGGCCGCCCCGCGGTCCCGGCGAACACGACGTCCTCCATCTTGCCGCCGCGCAGCGGCTTGACCCCCTGCTCGCCCATGACCCAGGAGAAGGCGTCGACCACGTTCGACTTCCCCGACCCGTTCGGCCCGACGACGCAGGTGATCCCCCGCTCGAACCGCAGCGAGGTGGCCGAGGCGAAGGACTTGAACCCGCGCAGGGTGAGCGCTTTCAGGTACACCTGCCAGCTCTCCTCCTCCGGGGACCGCGCGCCACCCCGCCGCAACGCGCCACCTGGCCCGATTCCCCTGGGGCCGCTCCGGCGGCGCGGCCGGCCCGACCCGCCGTCGGCGGCTACGCTCGTCCGCACCTTACCGTGCGCCGGTGTCACTCCCGGGGATTCGAGCCGAGCGCGCCCGCTTTACCGCAGTTTACGGACGAGAACGCCGCCCGCCGCCGTGCGACACTCCGCCCGGCCGACAGCTACCCCCGGCGGCCGTTCCAACGCCCCGGGATGGCCCCGGCGGCCCTTCAGTCCGGCGGCCGCCCGGCGGCGCCTGACCCTTCGCAACTGGCGATCCGGCCGGGCCCCCGCGCGGGCCAGCCGCGCCCGCGCGGGCGCTGGCCTGGGTGTCGTGCGGCAGCAGCGACCCGACGACGCCTACTGGGCCCGGACCGCCCCGTCCGGCCTGGCGTTCCTCGAGGCGCACCTGGGCTGACGGCGCGCCCCGGCGCGTACCAGGCGGTACCCCGGGCGGGCGCCGCGATGGCAAAGAGGGACGCCCACGTTCAGGCGTCCCTCCTTCGTTCGTTGCGGCCAGCCAGCGCTCGTCAGGTGAGCGCAGGCTCGCGAACCGGCATCATCAGGTCGTGGCCCACCTCCGCGGCGAGCACGTCGTTCTCCTCATGCAGCCTGGCAAGCTCGGCTTCGAGATCGCGTACTCGCTGTTGCAGGCGGCGCATCTCTGAGACCATGCGGGGATCCGGGCCGCCGACGTGGCCATATAGAGCCTTCGCCATTTTGTGAGGTCCTCCACACTGAGTGACCAGAGTGGGCGCGCATGCATAGACGCGAAGAGGCGCAGCCTTGCGCGCGGGTAACCCATCCATGGTCCCACCGCGACGGGTATCCGGTCAAGTTGACGATTGCGCAGGTCACGCGGTTAGGGATGTTAGCGTTCACCTCTCGGCAAATCCGGACAGGCCACCGCGAGCCTCGTCCCAGCGGTACGTCACCCGCACCACGCGGCCGGGGGCATCCGCGCCCTCGAGCAGGGCCAGCAGCGCCCCGCAGCTGACCGCCGCGCCCTCGGCGATCACCCGCACCCGGCCGTCCTCGAGGTTCTCCGCCCATCCCTCGAGGCCGAGTTCCAGGGCCCGGGCCCGGGCCCACCAGCGGAAGCCCACTCCCTGGACCCGGCCCTCCACCCACGCGGTGAGCCGGGCCCGGTCGCCCGCCGTCACGGCCTCACCCGCGGCCGCGGCTGGCACTTCGGGCAGCTGAACGCCGACCTGTTCATGAACGGGTCCCGCCGCACCGGGCCCCCGCAGCGCGGGCAGGGCAGGCCGGCCCGCCCGTACACGGCCAGGGACCGCTCGTAGTAGCCGCTCTGCCCGTTCACGTTGACGTACAGGCGGTCGAACGTGGTGCCGCCCGCGCTGAGCGACTCGTCGAACACCTCGCGGACCGAGGCGAACAGCCCGGCGACCTGGCCGGGCCGCAGCAGCCGGGACTCACGCGCCCAGTGCAGCCGGGCTCGCCACAGAGCCTCGTCGGCATAGATGTTGCCGATGCCGCTGACCAGGGACTGGTCGAGCAGGGCGCGCTTGATCCCGGTGCGGCGGCCGCGGATCCTCGCGGTCACGGCGGCCAGGTCGAAGGCGGTCTCCAGCGGATCGGGGGCGATGTGCGCGATCGGGGCGGGCAGGCCCGCTCCCCCGGCCGCGAGCGACAGGTGGCCGAAGGTCCGCTGATCGCTGAACCGCAGGTCGGGCCCGGAGTCGGTGAACGTGATGCGGACCCGCACGTGCGGCGACAGCGGGCGGTCCGGGTCGCCGACGAGCATCTGGCCGCTCATGCCGAGATGCGCCAGCAGCGCGTCATCCCCGACCGGCAGCCACAGGTACTTGCCGCGGCGCCGTGCCCCGCTGACCTGGCGTCCCCGCAGCGCGGCCGCGAAGTCGTCGGGGCCGGCCAGGTGCCGGCGCAGCGCCCGGGGATGCAGCGGCTGCACCTCGTCGATGGTGCGGCCGACCACGTGCTGCTCGAGACCGCGCCGGACGATCTCGACCTCGGGAAGCTCCGGCACGCTTAGCTCCGCGGCTGCGAGCGGTGGCCGTCGCCGGTCCGCCCTCCGGCGGCCTGGTCGGCGGCGCTCCCCTCCGCTGTGGTGCTCCCGGCGGTCGTGCTCCCGCCGGTCGTGCTCCCGCCGGTCGTGCTCCCGCCGGTCGTGCTCCCGCCGGCGTTCGTTCCCGCGCCTGCCGCTGCGTCGGCCGAGTGGCCCTCGGTGATCGACGTCCACGCGGCCTCCGCAGCCTGCTGCTCGGCTTCCTTCTTGGACCGCCCCTCACCCTCGCCGTAGGTGCGGCCGACGATCCGGACCGAGGCCCGGAAGGACTTCTGGTGGTCCGGGCCGCTCTCCTCCACGTGGTACTCGGGCACGCCGAGGAGCTCCGCGGCGGTCAGTTCCTGCAGCGAGGTCTTCCAGTCCAGGCCGGCGCCCAGCCGGGCCGAGCGGGCGATCACCGGGTCGAACAGGCGGTGCACGAGCGCGTCCGCCTCGCGGAGCCCGCAGTCCAGGTAGACGGCGCCGAGCACGGCCTCGAGCGTGTCGGCCAGTATCGACGCCTTGTCCCGGCCGCCGGTGCCCTCTTCGCCCTTGCCGAGCCGGACGTAGGAGCCGAGCCGCAGCCCGCGGGCCACCCCGGCCAGCGCGCGCATGTTGACGACCGCCGCGCGCAGCTTGGCCAGCTGCCCCTCGGGCAGGTCGGGATACTCGTTGAAGAGCGTGTCGGTGACGATCAGGCCGAGCACCGAGTCACCGAGGAACTCCAGGCGCTCGTTGGTGGGCAGCCCGCCGTTCTCGTAGGCGAACGAGCGGTGGGTGAGGGCACGCTCGAGTAGCTCCGCGCCGAGCGGTATCCCGAGGGCGTCCAGCAACTCGGCGGTCTCGGCCTTCGCGGCGCCGGGAACCGCCGCACTGCCGTCACCCGGTGCGTCGATCACGAGTCCCTCCTTTCCGCTGCAGGCGAGGTAGCCGCGCCGCGCGTCCCGACACCGCGGTCAGGAGGGGTTGATCACCTGGCGCCGGTTGTAGGTGCCGCACGTCGGGCAGGCCGTGTGCGGCAGCTTGGGGTCTCGGCACTGCGGGCAAGTCACCAGGCCGGGCGCCGTGGCCTTCCATTGGGCCCGGCGCGACCTGGTGTTGCTGCGCGACATTCTCCGCTTGGGGACCGCCACGTCAGCGCTCCTTCCTTGTCTCCGGCACGGGCGTCCCGTCCGGTGTTGGGTCACTGCCCGCGTCGGCGTGGCCGTGCCCGGCTCCCGCGTCCGCAAGCCGCACGCCGCACTCGGAGCACAGCCCCGGGCAGTCCTCGGCGCACAGGGGCGCGAGCGGCAGTTCGAGCACCAGCGCGTCGCGCAGGGCCGGCTCGAGGTCGAGCAGGTCCCCGTCCAGAAGATACCCGTCGGCGTCGTCGTCGCCGGGCTCGTGGGTGAACAGCTCGGTGAACCGGACCTCGGTAGCGGAGGCGAACAGGTCCAGGCACCTCGCGCACTCGCCGACCAGCGGCGCGCGCACGGTGCCCGTCACCAGCACGCCCTCGGTGACCCGCTCGAGCTGGATGTCCAGTTCGAGCTCGGCCTCCTCCGGAACGCTGACTAGCTCGACCCCCAGGTTAGCCGGAGCCGGGACCGTGCTCGTCACCGACCGCATGGCGACCGGGCCGAGGCTCCGGGTATCGAAGACCAGCGGCAACCTGGGGTCCAGCCGCCTGGGACGGTGGCGGTTCGCGTGTGGCATGGCAGGCAGAGGTACTACAGAGTTATCGGGCGGACAGCATACCTGGCTGCCTGCGCAAACCCCAAGTCGGCGGCCCGCCGCTACGCGTCCGCCGCGCGGACGGTGAGCCGGTCGAGCACCGGTTCCGGCACCAGGCTGGCGACGTCGCCGCCGTACTTGGCGAAGTCCTTGACCAGGCTCGAGGACAGGAACGCGTAGAGCGGGTTCGTGGTCATGAACAGCGTCTCCACGCCGGCCTGGCTGTAGTTCATCTGAGCCATCTGCAGTTCGTAGTCGAAGTCGCTGACCGCGCGCAGGCCTTTCACGATCGCCGACACGTCGTTGCTCCGGCAGAAGTCGACAATCAGGCCGTCGAACTTGACCACGCGGACGTTGTCGAGGTCCTTGGTCACCTCGCGCAGCATCTCGAGCCGCTCGTCCACGCTGAACAGCGGGGTCTTGTTCGGGTTGCGCGACACGGCGACGACGACCTCGTCGTAGAGCCGCGCCGCGCGGGTGACGATGTCGAGATGTCCGTTGGTGACCGGGTCGAACGATCCTGGGCAGACCGCACGGCGCACGCTGACTCCCCCTCCTGGCGGTGATGCTGCCGCAGGCCCCACGCCCGCGGCCAGACCGTACCAGAGCGTCGCCTCACCGTAACCACGGGACCGCTCCGGCGTATACCCGGCCGGCCAGCTAACCGGGCCCGACCGGGTGGCCCGCTCCACGACCACCAGCGCGCCGGGCGCGAGCCAGCCCCGGCCGCCCAGCAGGGCCAGCATCCGCTCCACCTCGGCGCCGGTCACCTCGTAGGGCGGGTCGGCGAAGACGAGATCGCGCGGCGGGTACGGGCCGGGGCCGCGGGCGAGCACCCGCTCGACCCGGCCCGCGAGCAGCCGGGCACCGGGCAGCCGCAGCGCCGCGATGTTGCCGCGGATCACCCGGGCGGCCCGGGGGTCCGATTCGACCAGGAGCGCGTCGGACGCGCCCCGCGACAGGGCCTCCAGGCCCACCGCGCCCGACCCCGCGTACAGGTCGAGCACGCGCGCCCCGCCGAGCGGGCCCCGGACGGCCAGGATCGTGGCGAACAACCCCTCCCGGGCGCGGTCCGAGGTCGGCCTGGTGCCCCGGCCCGGCGGCACCGAGAGCCGCCGGCCGCCCGCGGCGCCGGCCACGATGCGGGTCACGGGCGGTTCTCAGGCCTTCTCAAGGTACTCCGCCCGCTCCCGGTCGAGCAGGACGCGAACGGCCGCGGCCAGCGCCGGCTGCCCGGCCAGCGCCGGGTCCGCCGCGACCAGGTCCCTGGCCTCGTCGCGGGCCTGGCCGATCAGTTCCTCGTCCTTCAGCAGGGTCAGCAGCTTCAGGCTCGACCTGCGCCCGGCCTGCGCGGCCCCGAGCACGTCGCCTTCCCGGCGCTGCTCGAGATCCAGCCGGGACAGCATGAACCCGTCCAGGGTGGCGGCCACCGCGTCCAGCCGCTGCCGCGACTTGCCGTCCGGCTCCGCCTCGGTGACCAGCAGGCACAGCCCCTCGTGGCGGCCCCGGCCGACGCGGCCGCGCAGCTGGTGCAGCTGAGAGACGCCGAACCGGTCGGCATCCATGATCACCATGGCGGTCGCGTTCGGCACGTCCACCCCCACCTCCACCACGGTGGTCGTGACCAGCACGTCGACCGTCCCGGCCGCGAACGCGAGCATCGTGGCGTCCTTCTCGTCCGGCGGCAGCCTGCCGTGCAGCACCGCCAGGCGCAGCCCGGCCAGCGGGCCCCGCGCCAGCTCGGCCGCGAGGTCCAGGACGGCGACCGGCGGGCGCGCGGCGCCGGGTGATCCGTCCTCGGCCGCCGGGCCGTAAAACCGCTCGGCGTCCTCGTCGTCCTCGGGCCCGCCCCGCCGCTCGCCCGGTCCGTCGCCGATCCGCGGGCAGACCACGTAGCACTGCCGGCCGCGGGCGGCCTCCTCCCGCAGCCGCTCCCAGACCCGCTCCAGGTAGTGCGGTTTCTCCGCCGCGGGCACCACATGGGTGCTGATCGGCGAGCGCCCGGCGGGCAGCTCGGTCAGTGTCGACATCTCCAGGTCGCCGAAGACCGTCATCGCCACCGTGCGCGGGATGGGCGTGGCGGTCATCACGAGCACGTGCGGCCGGCCGTCGCCCGCCTTCTCCCGCAGCGCGTCGCGCTGCTCCACGCCGAACCGGTGCTGCTCGTCGATCACCACCAGGCCGAGATCGGCGAACTGCACCTGCTCCTCGAGCAGCGCGTGGGTGCCGATCACGATCCCCGCCGTCCCCGAGGCCGCCTCGAGCAGGGCGCGCCTCCGCGCGGCGGCTCCCTGGGACCCGGTGAGCAGCGCCAACCGGGTCGCGTGCTCCGCCCCGCCGAGCTGGCCGGCCTGGGCCAGCGGCCCGAGCTGCTCGGTGATCGAGCGGAAGTGCTGCTGCGCGAGCACCTCGGTCGGGGCGAGCAGGGCGGCCTGCCCGCCGGCGTCCACGACCTGCAGCATCGCCCGCACCGCGATCACGGTCTTGCCCGAGCCGACCTCGCCCTGCAGCAGCCGGTGCATGGGGTGGTCGACGGCGAGCTCGTCGCTGATCTGCGCGCCGGCCAGTTCCTGCCCGACGGTCAGCTCGAACGGCAGCCTGGCGTCATAGGCGTCGAGGAGCCCGCCCGTCACGCGCGGGCGCGGGGTCGCCGAGTAGGCAGTGGCGGCCAGCCGCCGCTGGGCGAGGACCACCTGCAGCTGGAATGCCTCGTCCCATTTCAGCCGGCGCGTGGAGCGCTCCTTGTCGGCCCAGTCGATCGGGCGGTGGATGCCGCGCAGCGCGTCGGCCAGGCCGCACAGGCCGTGGCGGTCCCTGATCGCGCGCGGCATCGGGTCCTCGATGTCCAGGACGTCGAGGGCGATCCGGATCGCGGCGGCGATCTGCCAGGACGTGATCTGGCTCGCGGCCCGGTAGATCGGGATGATCTGGGCGGCGTACTCGGCGGCCCTGAGCGCGTCGTCGTCTTCTCCGAGCAGCTCGAAGTCGGGGTGGGCGAGCTGGCGCTTGCCCCGGAAGGTGGAGACCTGGCCGGAGAACAGGCCATGCAGCCCGGGAGCGAGCACCTTCTCCCGCCAGTCCTGCCGCCCCCGGGAGAAGAACGTGAGGACCAGTTGCCCGTGCCCGTCGGTGACCGTCGCCTCGAAGATCGAGCCCCGCCGGTTGCGCATCGGGCGGCTGGTCACCTTGGCGATCTTCGCCTGCACCGTCACGTCCTCGCCGTCGCGCAGCGAGGCCAGGTCGGTCAGCTCGCCCCGCTGCTCGTACCGGCGCGGGTAGTGCCGCAGCAGGTCGCCCACGGTCCGCACGTCGAGCGCGCGGTCGAGCGGCTTGGCGACTTTGTCTCCGACCACCAGGCGCAGCGGGTCCTCCAGGATCGCCATCGCCTGCTACTCCACGCCGATCAGCAGCGGGACCGGGCCGCCCTCGTAGCACACGACCTCGACCTCCGGGCGCAGCCGGCCGATCTCATCGGCGACGAGCCGGGCCAGGCCCGGCTGCGCGCCCGCGCCCTCCATCAGCGTCATCAGCTCCCCGCCCTGTGACAGCAGCACGGCCGCGAGCGTACCCGCGACCTCGCACTGCGCCTCGGCGATCACCCGCACCTCATCGCCGTCCAGCCCGGTGAAGCCGCCGCTGTCCGCGCCGATCACGCTCCCGTACCGCATCCCGGCGGCGGCCCGGCCCATCGCGGCTACGTCCTCGCCGAAGGCACGTCGCGGGTCGTGCACGGCCAGGGCCGCTAGCCCCTGCAGCGCGGAGCGAGCCGGCACCACCGACACGTCGATGCCCTCGCCGGCCAGCCGGGCTGCGGCCGCCTGGGCGAGGCCGGCCACCCGGCCGGAGTTCGGTATGACCGCCACCCGGGTCCCGGCCTGCCTGATGACCTCGACCAGGGCGGGCATCGCCGGGCCGGCGTGGTCGACCTGGCGCAGCACGCGCGCGCCCGCCCCGTGCAGCAGCGACGCCAGGCCGTCGCTCTCGGCCACGGCCACCACGGCATGGCCGCCCGCCGGGGCCTGGCCCCCGCCGCCGTCCGCCGGAGGGCCCAGCCAGGTCACCGTGATCCGGCGCGGACGGCCGGCGCGCAGCCCTTCCTCGATAGCCGCGCCCGCGTCGGCCACATGCACGTGCACGTTCCACAACTCCTCGCCGCCGACGATGACCAGGGAGTCGCCGAGCAGGTCGAGCCGGCCGCGCAACTGCCGGACCGGCTCCGCCGGCGCCTCGAGCAGGTAGGTCACCTCATAGCCGAAGGCAGCCGGCGCCGCGGCGGGCGCGGGCGCGGGCCCCGGCGCCGGCCGGGACCCTGTCGCAGGCCCCGGTGCCGGCCGGGACGCGTGCGCGGGCTCCGGGGCCGACCGGGACGCTGTCGCAAGCCCCCGGGCCGGGCGGGACGCGGCCGGGGGCACCTCGAACACCTCCGGACGCACGCCGGTGATCGCTGCCACGAGCGCGTCGAGGAGCACGCACAGGCCGGCTGCGCCCGCGTCGACCACCCCGCTGGCGGCCAGCACGTCCAGCTGCCCGGTGGTGCGGGCCAGCGCCTCGCGGGCCGCCGTGGCCGCGGCGGTGACGACGGCGGCCAGCCCCGCGGAGCGGCCCTGGGCGCCGGCCGCGGAGGAGCCGCGCCCCGCCACCCCCGTTCCCACCGCCCCGGTTCCCGCCACCCCGGTCCCCGCCGCCCCCGTTCCCGACACCCCGATTCCCGCCACCACCCCGGTCCCGGCCCTGGCCGCGGCGTCGGCCACGGTCAGCACGGTCCCCTCGGCCTGGCTGCACCGCGGCCCGGGCGCTCGCCGCGGCGTGCGCCAGGGCCCGGGCCACTACCGGGCCGTCGCACCGGGACTCGGCCGCGCAGACCTCGGCGAGCCCGCGGAGCAGCTGGCTGATGATGATCCCGGAGTTGCCGCAGGCACCGAGCAGCGCGCCCTGCGTGGCGGCCTGCCAGATCTCGGCCGGCCCGGCACCCGGCGGCAGCGCCTCGGCCGCCTCCGCCGCCGACATGAGCGTGATGTACAGGTTGGTGCCGGTGTCGGCGTCCGGGACGGGGAAGACGTTCAGCGCGTCGATCGCGGCCCTGGTCTGGGCTAGCGCGTCCGCGCTGAGGCGGCACCAGCGCCTGACGGTCTCGCCGTCCAGGACCTCCGCGCCCATACCCGCAGACTAGATCCTGCCGCCGACACCCGCCGAGCGGACCCGCGCCGCCGGCACCCGCCGAGCGGACCCGCGCCGCCGGCACCCGCCGAGCGGATCCTGCCGCCGGCACCCGCCGAGCGGATCCTGCCGCCGGCACCCGCCGAGCGGATCCTGCCGCCCGCACCCGCCGAGCGGATCCTGTCGCCGGCCGCCCCGCCGACAACCGCAAGGGCCGGGCGGGAAATGCCGCCCGGTTCGCGTGAAGGCCGGGCGGTCAGATATCCTTCAGCGACCGTCCCGGCCAGTACTGGGACGACGACCAAGCTAGCTACCACCCAATGGAGCGATCCCGTGGCTTCCGTCTGCGACGTCTGCGGCAAGCGGCCGGGCTTCGGCAACAATGTGTCGCACTCGCACCGCCGCACCCCGCGCCGCTGGAACCCGAACATTCAGCGCGTGCGCGCGAAGGTCAACGGCGCGCCGCGGCGGCTGAACGTGTGCACGTCGTGCATCAAGGCCGGGAAGTTCGAGCGCTGAGGGCTGGCGGCGCTGGCCGCTGAGGGCTCGCGACGCTGGCCGCTGAGACCCGCCGACCTGAAACGGAGCGCGGCGAGTCGGCCGCTGACACGCCCGGCCCCGGCCGTCACCGGCCGAACTGGCAGCTGATCCCGTTCAGGACGCACTCCGACGGGACCGCCGGGGCGCCGGCCGCCGTGACCATCATCTGGCGGTCCTGCAGGCCGCCGCTGCCCCCGTTATTGCCGTGCCACTGCCATGGCCCGGTCGCGGTGCCGGAGTCGCCGTTGCCCGACGGCCGCCAGGACGCGCCCCAGACTCCTTCGACGCGGGCCGACGAGAACGCGAACTGCAGGCTCCACTCGCCCGGCCCCAGCCCGGGCGGCAGGGTGATCATCGCGGCGAAGCCCGACGGCCAGTGACGCAGCACACGGTAGCCGAGGTGGTACCCGGCCGCCCGGCCGGGCCCCGTGACGTCCTTTGCGCCCTCCTTCGGCCTGGCAACGCCCCCGAACTGCACGCCCGGCGACGCGGTGGCCAGCGAGGGCGCATGGCTGGGCGGCGGGACGAGGCAGCCGCTGACCGGACAGCGCACCCCGGGGTCGTTCGGCACGTAGGTGAGCGCGGCCGGCGAATCCACCGCGAGCGCAGCCGCGATGACGATGCCGGCCCCCGCCGCGAACCAGGGCGTCACCAGCAGCGTGCGCGCCAGGCGCAGCCGCCGCCGGTACGGGCCAGGCTCGCCGGGCCGGCCGCCGTCGCGCGAGGCCGGCCGGGACGCATGAGCGGCGCCGCGGCCGGGACGCAAGGTAAGAAGAACGCTGCGCCGGGAGCCTAGCTCCCGGCGCAGTGCCTCGTGCATGCGTCCGCGCTGTTTGCGGTGTCTGGGCATCAAGGGGTTTATACCAAGCAAGTACCGCGGGGGGCTAGAGATGAATAAGCCGCGGCAAGTTACAAATGGTGATTCCTGCGTCACGAGAAATGCGACCAGCCGCCTGGACCATCCGGGGGCGCGGAGTTCACCGTCACCCCGTGGCCGTCCCGGACCGTGCCGATGACCGCCCAGTCGCCCGGCAGTTCCGTCCCGGGAGGGAAGGTCGCCGCGAGCGCGTGGTCCTCCCCGCCGGTCAGAACCCAGCGCAGCCAGTCCGCCCCGACGGCCGCGCCCGCCGCCCGCAGGTCCTGGTCCGCGGGCAGCCGCTCGGTCTCGATGTCGATCAGGACGCCGCTGGCCGTGGCCACGTGGGTCAGGTCGGCGACCAGGCCGTCGCTGACGTCGATCATCGAGGTCGCGCCGAGCGCAGCCGCCTCCGGCCCGGCCCGGTACGGCGGCCGGGGCCTGCGGTGGCTGGCCACGAGCGCGTCGAATCCGGCCGCTGCGGGCCCGGCCTCGAGCAGGGCCAGCCCCGCGGCCGAGCGTCCCGGCCGGCCCGCGATGGCCAGCCGGTCCCCGGCGCGGGCCCCGGCCCGGGTGACCGGGTCGCGGCCGGCCAGGTCGCCCAGGGCCGTAATCGCGATCATGACCGCGTCGGCGCCGCTGACGTCCCCGCCCACCACGCTGGCGCCGGCCCGCGAACATTCCTGCGCGATGCCGCGGACCAGGTCCTCCGCCCACGCCACCGGGAGGTCACCGGGTGTCGCGAAGCCCACGAGCAGTGCCGTGGGCGATGCCCCCATCGCCGCGATGTCGGCGAGGTTCTGCGCGGCCGCCTTGACGCCGACGTCGGACGCGCCCGACCAGTCCCGGCGGAAATGGCGCCCCTCGACCAGCAGGTCGGTGGTCGCGACCACCCGCCCGTCCGGGGCCAGGACGACCGCCGCGTCATCCCCGATGCCGACCGGCCCGGCACTGCTGTCCGGCAGCAGGGCCCGGATCGCGGCGATGAGGCCGAACTCACCCAGGTCGGCGACGGTGATGAGATGCCTCCCGCCCCTTGTCGATCCCCGGGCCGGGCCCGGTTCGCCGCCCGCCCGGCCCACGCTAGCCGCCCGCCCCACCGGCCTCAAGGCCGGCGCGCCAGCGGCCGCTTTGGTAGCGTGGGCCACCACACGTGGCGCCTGGGAGGACAGCATGGTTCACGCTTACATCCTCGTCCAGACCGAGGTTGGCAAGGCCGCCGATGTCGCCGTGCACATCGGCCAGATCGCCGGCGTAACCCAGGCGGACGACGTCACCGGTCCTTACGACGTGATCGTCCGGGCCGAGGCGGACAATGTGGACGACCTGGGCAAGCTGGTCGTCGCCCAGATCCAGGGTGTGGTCGGCATCACCAGGACCCTGACCTGCCCGATCGTGCACATCTAGGGCCCGCCGGTTACGTCATCGACCCGGCCACGGCCGAGGTGCGCGGCCCGAGACCGATCCGGGCCGCGTCGCGCAAGTCGGCGAGGGTGTCCACGTCCCGGCGCAGCCCGTCCAGCCCCGGCATCGTCAGCTCGACCGCGCCCGCGGCCAGGTGGGCGGCCTGCGATCCGGGCCCGAACCTGGGGCAGAACGCCGCGCCCGGCCGGGCCGTGTACAGCGTGGTGCCGGTGCCGGCCGCGTCGGCCACGAAGGCCTGCCCGGCGCCGGCCGCCCGGGCCAGCGCGCGGCCCAGCTCGGCGGCGTCGAGCGCGGGCAGGTCGGCCGCCATCGCGGCCCGGCCCCGGCCCGGCCAGCGCTCGCCGGAGTAAGCGGCGCCGAAGGCCAGCGCCGGGTTGAGCCCGTCACCTGGCTCGTCGGGCAAGACCAGCGCCCCCAGCCCGGACAGCTCGGCCGCTGCCGCCGCGTCGTCGGTGACCACGATCACCGCGTCGACGGCGGCGCAGGCAGCGGCGGCCGCGACCGTGTCCGCGGCCATGGCCAGCGCCAGCTCGGCCCGGCGCGGGCCGGCCGGTCCGGTAAGCCGGGACTTGGCCAGGGCAAGTACCTTGACGGGGATCACCAAGGACCAGCGGAGCGAGGTAACGAGCGGCATGCACCTGATCCTGCCTCGACACGGCGTCGCGCTAACCGCGACACTGACTTCTACGAGCGGCACGAGCGCGACCAGCGCCCCGACCGGGAGGCTGCCCCTATGAGCAAACGCGCGATCGGCAGCTACTCATCCGCCTGGCGTGGAATGACCAAGATCGTGGTGCCGCCGCTGGTCTACTCCCTGACCAAGCATGAGTGGCACGGTCAGGAGAACATCAGGAACATCCCGGCCGACAGCGGCCTGATCCTCGCGGCCAACCACCTGTCGTACGCGGACCCGCTGCCCCTGTGCCTGTTCACCCACAAGGCGGGCCGCTACCCGGTGTTCCTCGCGAAGTCGTCGCTGTTCGAGATGAAGGGACTCGGCGCGATCATGCGCGGCACCGGCCAGCTCCCGGTCTACCGCGGCCAGGCCGACGCGGCGCTGGTGCTCAGGGACGTGGAGCGGGGCCTGAGCGCCGGGGCCTGTGTGATCTTCTACCCGGAGGCGACCGCGACCCGGGACCCGGACCTGTGGCCGATGGCGGCCAAGACCGGCGTGGCCCGGGCCGCCCTGGCCACCGGCGTGCCGGTGATCCCGGTCGCGCAGTGGGGGCCGCAGAAGATCCTTCCCTACGGGAGCATGCGCCCGCACCTGCTGCCCCGCACCATGGTGCAGATCACCGCGGGCCCGCCGGTTGACCTGTCCGCGTTTCAGGACCAGCCGCTGACCTCGCCGGTCCTCCGCGAGGCCACCGAAGCGATCATGAAAGACATCACCGGGCTGCTGGCCGGCATCCGCGGCGAGACCCCGCCGGCCGAGCCGTACCATCCCGCGATCGCGCGCCGCAAGGCCCGGCAGGAGGCGCGCGAACGAGACAGCCGGGCGGTCACGGAAACGCCCGCCGACTCGAGCACCGAGGCCACCCCGACGTGAAGGCCGCGGTCATGGGGGCCGGGTCATGGGGTACCACCTTCGCCCAGGTGCTCTGCGACGCCGGCACGCCCGCCGTGCTGTGGGCCCGCCGGGCCGAGCTGGCCAAGGTGATCAACGCCACCCGCGAGAACCCCGGGTACCTGCCCGGCATCGCGCTGCCCGAAGCGCTGAGCGCGACCCCCGATCCGGCCGAGGCCCTGGACGGCGCGGAACTGGTGGTGCTGGCCGTGCCGGCCCAGTCGCTGCGCGAGAACCTCGTCGGCTGGGCTCCGCTGCTGCCGCCCGGCGCGCTGCTGGTCAGCCTGATCAAGGGGATCGAGATCGGCACCTGCTGCCGGATGAGCGAGGTCATCGGCCAGGTGACCAGGGCGCCCGCGGAGCGGATCGCCGCGGTCACCGGCCCCAACCTGGCCCGCGAGATCGCGCGGCGCGAGTACGCGGCCACCGTGGTCGCCTGCACCGACGACGGCGCCGCGCAGCGGCTGCAGCGGGCCTGCCACGCCGGCTACTTCCGGCCCTACACCAACCCGGACGTGATCGGCTGCGAGCTGGGCGGCGCGGTGAAGAACGTGATCGCGCTGGCGGTCGGGATGGCCGTCGGCATGGGGCTCGGCGACAACACCCGGGCCATGCTGATCACCCGCGGCCTGGCCGAGACGGCCCGTCTGGGCGCGGCACTCGGAGCCGACCAGCACACGTTCGCGGGACTGGCCGGCATGGGCGACCTGGTCGCGACGTGCAACTCGCCGCTGTCCCGCAACCGCACCTTCGGCGAGAACCTGGGCCGCGGGATGGCGGTCGCCGAGGTAATCGCGCGCACCCACCAGACGGCCGAGGGCGTCCAGTCCGCCCAGTCGGTGCTCGAGCTGGCCCGGCGGCATGGCGTGGAGATGCCGATCACCGAGGTCATGGTGGCAGTGATGCACGAAGGCCTGGAGGTGGGCAAGGCGGCGCTCCTGCTGGCCAGCCGGTCGGCGAAACCGGAGCGTTATGGCGTCTGAACGCGGGGCCGCGGGCAGTCGGCGTCGGCACGCTCGCCAGCAACGGAAGGGAGCAGCGTGAGCGAGCAACGCAAGGTCCGGGTCGCGGTGGTCTTCGGCGGCCGGGGACCCGAGCACTCGGTGTCCTGCATGGGCGGCGGCAACATGCTCGGGGCCATCGACCGCGACAAGTACGAGGTCATCCCGGTCGGCATCACCCGCGAGGGGAGCTGGGTCCTGGCCGCCGACGAGCCGGCCCGGCTCACCGCCAGCCAGGGGCAGCTGCCGTCCGTCGAGGCGGTGGCCGAGCCCGGCACGCGGGTGGTCCCGTGGGCCGGGCAGGCCCTCGCCGGCCCCCGCCGCGGGCAGGCCGTCCGGACCAGCGATCCCGGTCACATACCGCACCTGCTCAGCGAGGTGGACGTGGTGCTGCCCGTGCTGCACGGCCCCTACGGCGAGGACGGGACCATCCAGGGGCTGCTGGAGATGGCCGGGGTCCCGTACGTCGGCGCGGGCGTGCTGGCCAGCGCGGTCAGCATGGACAAGGAGTACATGAAGATCATCTTCCGGGCCAAGGGGCTGCCGGTGGGGCCGCACGTGGTCGTGCGGGAGCGGGATTGCGCCGGCGGAGGAGGCCGAGGCCGGCCTGGCCGACCTGGAGGGCAAGCGGGTGTTCGACGCGATCGCCGAGCTGGGCTGGCCCCTGTTCGTCAAGCCCGCCCGGGGCGGCTCGAGCATCGGCACGTCCAAGGCCTGCGACCTGACGCAGCTGCACGCGGCCATCCGCGCCGCGCGGGACTACGACCCGAAGGTGATCGTCGAGGCCGCGATCGACGGCCGGGAGATCGAGTGCTCGGTGCTCGAGGGCCAGGACGGCGAGCCGCCCGACACCAGCCTGCCCGGGCAGCTGACGATCGACGGCGGCGAGGAGTTCTGGGACTTCGAGGCGAAGTACCTGGACGAGGCCAGCGGGATGGTGATCCCGGCGCCGATCCCCGCCGAGCACCAGCGGGAGATCCGCCGGATGGCCGCGCTGGCCTTCGACGCGGTGTCCTGCGAGGGCCTGGCCCGGGTGGACTTCTTCTACACCCCCGACGGGAAGATCCTGATCAACGAGATCAACACGATCCCCGGGCTGTCCCCGGCGTCCTACTTCCAGAAGATGTGGGAGGCGAGCGGCCTGCCGTTCCCGCAGCTCATCGACCGGTTGCTGCAGACCGCGCTGGCTAAGCGGCCGGGTCTGCGCTGACCGGCCGGACGGCCGGGCGCTGCCGGAACGCGCGCCGGTACCCCTGCGGGCTGGTGCGCAGCACGCGGGCGAAGTGCTTGCGGAAGTTGTCGGCCGTGCCGAAGCCGCTGCGCGCGGCGACCGCCTCGACCGGCAGGTCCGACGTTTCGAGCAGCCGCTGGGCCAGGCGAATGCGCTCCCGGAGCAGCCACTGGTAGGGAGTCGTGCCGGCCGCGGCCAGGAACCGGCGGGCGAACGTGCGCGGGCTCATGGCCGCGCGGGCCGCCAGATCGCTGACGGTCACCGCCTGGTCCAGGTGCTCCTGCAGCCAGGCCATGGTCTCGGCGAACAGGTTGGCGCGGTCCAGCATCGGCACCGGCGCCTCGATGTACTGGGCCTGCCCGCCATCGCGCTGCAGCGGGACCACGAGATCCCGGGCGAGCCGCGTCGCCACCTCGGTCCCGAAGTCGCGCTGCACCACGTGCAGGCAGAGGTCGAGGCTGGCCGCGCTCCCCGCCGACGTCAGCAGGTCCCCGTCGTCGACGTACAGCACGCCGGGGTCCACGCGCACCCGCGGGTAGCGCCGGGCCAGGTCGCCGCATTCGGACCAGTGCGTCGTGGCCGGATGGCCGTCCAGGATGCCCGCGGCGGCCAGCACGAACGCGCCGGTGCACAGTGAGACGAGGCGGCAGCCCCGCCGGCGCGCCTCGCGCAGGGCCTCGAGCACCTCGGCGGGCACCTCGCCGGGGAGCCGGGTCGGCGGCACGATGACGGTGCCGGCCGCCCGCAGCACCTCCAGGCCGTGCGGGACCTGCATCCGGAAGCCGGCATCCACGGTCACCGAGGGGGCCGGCCCGCAGATGGACATGCGGTACCAGGGGACACCGAACGCCGCCGTGTAGTCGCTGCCGAAGATGTCGCAGGCCACGCCGAGCTCGAACGGGGCGACCCCGTCGTAGACGACCAGAGCGACCGCGTGCGGCGCCGCCTGCGCCCCGCTGTCCGCTCGCGCCCCGCGGTCCGCCTGCGCCCCGCTGTCCGCTCGCGCCCGGCCGTCCGCTCGCGCCCCGCGGTCCGGCCGCGCCACGCCGTCCGTCCGCCCCCCGCGGTCCGGCCACGGCGCGACCGCCGGATAACCGGGAATCTTGGCAGTTTTGTCGCGCACCCTGTCAATCATGCCACTGTCGGCGGACGGGAGTCACGCGCAGCATGGGCATATGCGAACTTCGTGGGTGATTCCAGCTGCCGATGATCACCGCAGGACGGCGCGGCGCTGGCGGCGCCGCACGCTGGTGCTCAGTGACCGGCCGGGCCCGGGCCTGCTGGCCGGCCGCCGGCCGGAATCACGGACCAGGCGCTGGCCCGCGCGCTCGGCCCCTGGCTCGATCGCCGCCTGGCGGCCGGGCGCTCACCCGACTCGACCCGGCTGCTGGCGGCCCGCGCCCTGGATCTCGTCTCGGCCGCCGCCCGCCAGGAACTCGCCGAGAGCTGGGAGCATCTCCTGGAGGTGGCCGAGGGCGGGCGGGCGCCGCGCCCGGGCCGGGCGCCCCTGTGCCGTGACCGCGTCGTGGCGGCCGGGCCCGAGGTGCGCGAGATGGTGAGGCGGCTGCGAACGCCACTGCCGGTGGCCGCGCGAGGCGTCGCGGCGGCCAGCGTGCTCCTGACCGACGGCGCGGGGCCGGTGTACAACCGGCACGCGGACCCCGGACTACCGGAGGCGCTGCGCCTGGTAACCGCCGAGCTCGACCCGCGGGTGCCGCTGTTCGCCCCGGCCTGAGCCCGGGGCGGGGTGGCGGGCGGCGCGGTCGCACCGCCCGCCTGCCGCGCTACTTCTTGACCGGGACCTTCTTGTCGCCGTTGACGATCGCCTTGAAGTCCGCGCCCGCCCGGAACTTGGGCACGGAGGACTTCGGCACCTTGATGGATGCGCCGGTGGCGGGGTTACGGGCCGTGCGGGCCGGCCGGATAGCCTTCTCGAATACCCCGAATCCCGTTATGGCGACCTTGTCGCCTTTCGCGACTGCCGCCTGGATGGTGTCGAGCACCGCATTCACTGCTTCGGTCGCGGTTTTCTTATCTCCCATCCGGGTCGAAATCGCGTCGATCAGGTCACGCTTGTTCATTCTTCACTCCTGCGGTTCCCCCAACGGGAGGTCGCGCGGATAGGGCAGCCGGCTCTCGCGACCTCTGATGTGCCTGAAATTAGGCGATCCAGCGACGGGGCACAAACATATCCGCTTGAAATCACGGCGTGTCGACGCTGGAACCACTCAGAATGCTACGGGAATGGGAAATTCATCAGCGTCGCGGGTCGGGCCGGCGACCCCGGCCGGCGGCCCGCGAGATATCGGCCAGCAGCCGGTCAAGCCGCCAGGCGCCGCGGGCGGCATCGGCGCCGGGGGCTTTCAGCGCATCGCATATCGCAACGAGCCTGCGCTGCAGCCGGGCCCGGTCGCCGTCGTCCAGGCCGGACGAGCCGAGCAGCCGCTGCGCCATAAGCAGCCGCGTGGCCATGTCACCCGCGTCGCCTCTCGCCTCGAATCGCGCGAATACCCGCCCCCTGGCGCGCACTTCGCGCCGCTCACTATCAATGGTCAGCAAAATCCCCGCATCAGACTCCACCGCCGCCTGCAGGCGAGCGAGGGCTTCCTGGGCCAGGCACACGGGGGCTATGCCGGCTTTTGTCAGGTTATAGCGAAAAAAGGCACTGAGGTCCGATGAAATGACGGCCCGCAATCCGGACCCGGCGAGGGCCGCGACCGCTGGCCCGGCCGGCGGCCAGCAGCCGGGACTGGCGATCAGGATCGCCGCGCCGCCGGGAGCGGCCTCGCCCGCCCGGCTCCCGGCCGCGGCGAACCAGCTCGCGGCCCGGGCGTTGCGGACCGAGACAGCGCGGCCGGTGCAGGAGGCACACGGGCTCGCCCCCGTGCTGACGGTCATGGGGCGACGCTACCGCCCGGCTCCGATCGGTAGCCGATCAGGAAGGTGATCCGCGCCCGACGCCCACGGCTCGCCGCCAGTCCGGGCTGAGCGTGTCACCGATCTGGCTGTCGCACGCCCCTCGAGCACGGTGCCGGCGTCAGCGCACGTCGGCGCGTTCCAGTACCCCCCGCAGCAGGTCCTCAGCCTCCGCGCGGTTCTGCCCGGTCAGCAGCACGGTGTTAAAAAGCACGGCTGAGGGGGCGCGCGAACTCCTCGAACGGCACGCTCGTGTCCGGCCCGGCCCCGCATACTATGTTCACGACCGCCCGGCACCGCAGGCTGCGCTCCGACCGACCGGTAGTGTCCATGCTATGGGTTTGCTGTGGACCGCCGCGGAGTTTGCCAACGCGCGATCCCGTGCATGTCACTATGGTCAGGCTTCCCAGTCATGAGGTCGTGTGCATGAAGGTTGCGGTCGTTAAGGAAACAGCGCCAGGCGAGCGCCGGGTGGCGCTGGTACCCGAGGCCGTGGTCAAGCTGCGGGCCGCCGGGCACGAGGTCGTGGTGGAGACCGGCGCCGGAGACGGCGCCTGGCTGAGTGATGGTGCGTTCACCGAGGCAGGCGCCGGCATCGTGGCCGGTGACGAACTCGCCGCGGCTGACGTCATCGTGACGGTCGGCCGGCCCGGTGAGTCGGTGACCGGCGGGCTTCGCTCCGGACAGGTCCTGCTGGGGATGCTCGCGCCGCTCGCCGAGCCCGACTACGCGCAGCGGCTGGCGAAGACGGGGGTCACCGCGGTCAGCCTCGACCTGATTCCGCGGACGCTGCCGCGCGCCCAGGCCATGGATGCCCTCAGCTCGCAGGCAAACATCGCCGGCTACAAGGCCGCGGTCATGGCCGCCGACACGTTCGGGCGGTTCTTCCCGCTGCTGATCACGGCGGCCGGGACCGCCCGGCCGGCCCGGGTGCTGATCCTGGGCACCGGCGTGGCCGGCTTGCAGGCCATCGGCACGGCCCGCCGCCTCGGCGCGGTGGTCAGCGCGTATGACGTGCGGCCGGAGACCAAGACCGAGGTGCAGTCGCTCGGGGCGTCGTTCATCGAGCTGACCTCGGTGGGCCCGGCCAGCGGCGAGGGCGGGTACGCGCGCGCCCTGACCGAGGAGGAGCGCCAGGCGCAGCAGGACGAGCTGGCCGGGCACATCGCCCGGCACGACGTAGTGATCACCACCGCGCAGGTGCCCGGCCGCCGGCCCCCGCTCCTGGTCACCGGCGACGCGCTCAAGTCGATGACGGCGGGCTCGGTAGTGATTGATATGGGCGCGAGCGCGCTCGGCGGCAACGTCGAGGGGTCGCAGCCCGGC
This sequence comes from uncultured Actinomycetota bacterium, assembly GCA_963749145.1. Taxonomy (GTDB): domain Bacteria; phylum Actinomycetota; class Actinomycetes; order Streptosporangiales; family Streptosporangiaceae; genus JASHPR01. The sequence goes on from CAVVLN010000004.1 coordinate 1,323,297, forward strand.
GACAATACGGTCACCGAGAACGGCGTGACCGTCATCGGCGCAGGCAACCTGCCGTCGCAGATGTCCGCCGCCGCCTCGTCGATGTACGCGCGCAACGTCTCGTCCCTGCTGCTGTATCTGGTGAAGGACGGCGCGGTGGCCGTCGATCTCTCCGACGAACTGCAGCGGGGCGTCGTGATCACCTACGAGGGCCGGGTGGTCCACCCGGCCCTGGCCGAACCCGCTGGAGGTACCGACCATGTCGACGGCGCTGCTCACTGACCTGGTCATTTTCGTGCTCAGCCTCTGGGTGGGCTTCGAGGTGATCAGCAAGGTCCCGGCCACGCTGCACACGCCGCTGATGTCGGCGGCCAACTCCATCCACGGGATCGTCCTGGTCGGCGCCATGCTGATCGCGGCCACCACGAACAGCTGGATCGGTTACCTGATCGCCTTCGTCGCCGCGATGTTCGCCTCGGCCAACGTGGTCGGCGGCTACGTCGTCACCGGCCGGATGCTCAAGATGTTCCGGAAGCGGCCCGCCGCGACGGCCGCACCCCCCGTGGCCGCGGCCTCCGCCGCCGCTGCCCCGGCCGCCGTGACACCGGACGGCCAGGCGTCATGAGCGGGTTCAGCTTCACCACCCAGCTGATCTACGTGCTGGCCGCGTCGTGCTTCGTGCTCGGCCTGCACCTGATGAACTCCCCGGCCACCGCGCGCCGGGGCAACCAGTTCTCCACGGCGGGCATGGTGATCGCCGTCGCCACGACCCTGGCGCTTATCGTCCACGCGGGCGCGATCAGCGCCACGGGCTGGATCGTGATGCTGGCCGGCGCGCTGATCGGCGGCGGCGTGGGGCTCTACGCGGCGCGCACGGTGCAGATGACCGCGATGCCGCAGCTGGTGAGCATGTTCAACGCGTTCGGCGGCGGCGCGGCGGCGCTGGTCGCGATCCACGACTACATCCGCGTCGCCGCGACCGTGAGCGGCGTGGCCGAGTCCACGACGATCACCACGCTGCTGGACGTGATCATCGGGTCGGTGACGTTCTCGGGGTCGATCATCGCGGCAGGCAAGCTGCAGGGCCTGATCACCTCGGCCCCCGTCACGTTCCCCGGGGCCCGGGCCGTCAACCTGCTGCTGGCCGCGCTCGGGCTGGCCGCGGGCGGCTACGTGATCTCCACGCCGAGCCTGGCCGGGCTGTGGATCGTGGTGCTCGCCTCGCTGGCGTTCGGCGTGCTGATGGTGATGCCGATCGGCGGGGCCGACATGCCGGTGGTGATCTCGCTGCTGAACGCGTTCACCGGCACGGCGGTGGCGATGGCCGGCTTCGTGATCGGCAACTGGGCGCTGATCATCGCCGGGGCCCTGGTCGGGGCGTCCGGCGGCATCCTCACCAAGCTGATGGCCGACGCGATGAACCGCTCCATCGGCAACATCATCGTGGGCGGGTTCGGCACCGGCGACACCGCCGTCGCCGCGCTGCCGGGCGCCGGGGCCGGGGTGAGGGCGATCGCCGCCGACGACGCGGCGATCCAGCTCGCTTACGCGTCCAAGGTGGTCATCGTGCCTGGCTACGGCCTGGCCGCCGCGCAGGCGCAGCACGAGGTCGCCGAGCTCGCCGAGCTGCTCGAGTCGCGCGGCGTGGAGGTCAGCTACGCGATCCACCCCGTGGCGGGCCGGATGCCCGGGCATATGAACGTGCTGCTGGCCGAGGCCAACGTGCCGTACCCGCAGCTGAAGGAGATGGAAGAGATCAACCCGGAGTTTGCGCGCACCGACGTGGCGCTGGTGATCGGGGCCAACGACGTCACCAACCCGGCGGCGCGCCGCCCGGGCACCGCGATCTCCGGCATGCCGATCCTGGACGTGGATCACGCCAAGAGCATCATCGTGATCAAGCGGTCGATGGGGCACGGCTACGCCGGCATCGACAACGAGCTGTACGCCGACCCCAAGACCAGCATGTACTTCAACGATGCCAAGGCCGCCCTGGCCGAGCTCACCTCGGCCGTCAAGACCCTCGTCGGCTGACGCCCCCCGGGCTGGTGCGGTAACCACGGCCCGGAGTGCCAGGTGCGTGCGGAAAACGTTGTTACCACAGCAGTTTCCGCACGCAGTCCGGCCCGGGCGGGAACTCTGCGGCAGGCTGCGCGCTGGCTCTTGCCGGCGCGGGGCTGGTTTTCTAGCCTGGCCATGACTCGCCGGCCAGGGCGGCGGCGCGGCGAGTGACCGGGGTTGCCTGCGGCGAAGGGACAACGCGGTGCGGACCGACCAGCCCTACGCCGCCGACGGCCTGGCGTTATCAGAGCGCACCGGCGACCGCGACGAGCTACGGCAGCGGCTGTCGCGGCTGCCGCCCGGGCACCCCTCCTCGCCGGTCGAGGCAGACGGGACGCCGCGGCCGCCCGAACGCGGGCTCGGCAGCGGCCGGGAGGCCAACGACGCCGCCGACCGGCAGCCGCTGACCGACGCCGAGCACGCCGACCACGTCACCCAGGTCAAAGAACGCCTGGACAAAGCCCGCGCCGACGGCCTCGCCACCGACCGGCAGTACACGCTCGATCCGGCCACGAGAAGCTGGGCAGACGAGCGCGACGCGCAGCACGACGCGATCATCGCGACCTGTATGCGGGCGGCCAAGGACGTGCCATGCGAGCGGCGAGCGATCCTGGCCGGCGGCCTGCCCGGGCGCGGGAAAGACGACGGTCCTGGAACACCACGCGGGCATCGACCGGTCGCAGTACTTGGCCATCAATCCCGACGACATCAAGGAAGAGATGGCGCAGCGGGGCATGATCCCTGAGGTGGCGGGCTCACTCCGATGGAGGCCTCCGACTTAGTCCACGAGGAGTCCTCGTACGTAGCCAAGCAGCTCGCGCTCGCGGGCGAGCCGGACGGGAAGAACGTCATCTGGGACATCACGATGTCGTCACGCGAGTCCACCGAGAAGCGGATCGATGACCTGCGCTCGGCCGGGTATACGCGGATCGAGGGCATCTTCGTCGACATCCCCGTAGACGTCGGCCGTCGGCCGGGCCGGACGCCCGGCACCGAGAGGGCCACGACGACTATCGGGCCGGGCAACGGTCTGGGCGGCAGGTTCGTACCCGATGACGTCACAGCGGCTCAAGCCGACCCGGACTGGGGCAGCAGCAACAGGAGGACGTTCGAGGAGGTCAAGCCCAGCTCGACGCCTGGCTGCCGCTGCGACAACTCGGTCGACGGCCGGGCGCCGTGATCGTCGACGCCGGCGGCAGAGAAGAGGACCACGATGACCAGCGAGGTCACCGAACTGATCAAGGCCCTGCGAGAAGGGACGCTGAGCCTGGATGAGGTGGCGCAGCGGTTCCGCGAGCGGCAGTGGCCACGACCGCAGGCGCCCGCCACCCGCCAGCTACCTGGAGATGGCCGCCAGCAGCCCAGGAAGATCCCGAGCCCGTACGTGCCTGGTTCGTTCGACGACGTCGCAGCGGCCTACGATCGCGGCGAGCTGACGAGGGAGCAGTACCGGACACTCGCCGAGGCGGTCGCCGAGTCGCTGCGCGCCGAGGACAGGCGGCTGGAGGAGGGGCAGGGCGGGGCCTGACGCCGCCACCTATCGTAGGTAGCCACGGGCGTAGCGGAACGGAGGCGACCCCGGTGAGCACGGTCGACGCAGAGCTCGAGGTAGCCGAGACACCCGCCGCCGATCCCGGCCAGGAACTAGCAGGCGCGGGAGGCGCGGGACGGCGACATGACCGTGCGCAGGCTGCTGCCGCTCCGGCTGCGGCGGAGCGTCGGGGCGTGGTGTTTCGTCGATCACTACGGGCCGATGTCCGTGGACGGCGTGACCGGCATGCGGGTCCCGCCGCATCCGCACATCGGGCTGCAGACCGTCACCTGGCTGATCTCCGGCAACGTGCTGCACCGCGACAGTCTCGGCAGCGAGTCAGATGATCCGTCCCGGCCAGCTGAACCTGATGACGGCCGGGCGCGGCATCGCGCACTCGGAGGAGTCCCCGGCCGAACACGACCCGTCGCTGCACGGGGTCCAGCTGTGGGTGGCGCTGCCGGACGCATCGCGGCATACCGAGCCGGCCTTCTCGCACCACGCGGAGCTGCCCACCGTCGGCCTGAGCGGCTTCGAGGCCACCGTGTTCGCCGGCTCCTGGCCGGCCAGCGGTCCCCGGCGCGGATGTTCTCCGAGATCGTCGGCGCCGAGCTCGCGGCCGCCCGGGCGGCGGCCGGTAGCGTCCCGCTCGCGGCCGCGCACGAGCACGTGATCTTCACCGCCAGCGGCCCGGCCGAGGCAGACGGAACCGAGCTCCAGCCCGGGCAGCTGCTCTATCTGGAGCCCGGGCGTGATCAGGTGAATGTGTCCGCGCCGGAGGGCGGCCGCGTGTTCCTGCTCGGCGGCGCACCGCTGGGCGAGCGGCTGCTGATGTGGTGGAACCTGGTCGCGCGCACGCCGGCCGAGATCGAGGCGGCCAGGTCCGACTGGCAGGCGGGGCGTTTCGGCCCGGTCGCGGATTACGACGGCGAGCCGCTGGCCGCGCCGCCGCTTGATCCCCGTCTCCTCACCCGCCGGCCATAACGCTCCGTCTCGGGGCTCGTGTAAGCGTTGCCGTCGTCTTGTCCTGTTTGGCACTATGAAACCGGGGATCGTGGCGACCGTGGCGGGCGAAGGGTCGGACCGTGGGGAACATCGGCAAGGAAGCGCCGGAAATCGAGGTACTGCCGGCCGCGCAGCCCATGCCGGCCGAGCACGAGGCGGTCCCGGCTGAGCCGGCACCTCCGGCGCCCGCGCCGGTCCCGGCCGCCGAACCGGCCGCGGCCCGGGCGTGACGGCGAGGCAGTTCGACGGCGCTGACAGCACCGTCCCCGACCTGAGGGTCGGCGAGATCCGGGCGCTGCGCACGTTCCGGCTCTCCGAGCACGGGGACCTGAACCCGGTGGCGTACACGGCCGCCGGGCCGTGGGTGGACGGCCCGAACACCGCGCGGTGCCGCGGCCGGAGCCACACGCCCGCCGCGCCCGGCTGCAAATGCGGCTTCTGGGCCTACGGCAGCTACCGCGGGGTCTGTGACTACGCCGAGGCGCAACGCCTGCTCGCGGTCATCTCATGCTGGGGCCGGGTGGTGCCCGGCACCCGCGGCCTGCGCGCCCAGTACGCGCGGATCGAGGCGATCTGGGTGTCCGGCCGGGTATCCCGCGGCCGGGTACGGCGGCTCCGCGAGGGCTACCCCTCCGTCGCCATCTACCGCAGCAGGCGGCTGATGCTCTTCAGGAACCGCCCGACCGTGCTCGCCTCCTACGAGCCGGACCCGCCGGCGCGCCGGCCCATGCGCGGCCGCCCTCCGGCCCGCGGTCCCCAGCCGCTGCGCAGCCTCGTCCCGTCCCGGAGCACGCTGCCGCGGCCGGGCGGCTTCCCGCGCTGGAAGCGCTACCCGCGCCGGGAGCCGTTCCGGCTCCAGCAGCGCTGGTCCCTCCGGCGCGCCGTGGCGTCGCCGCTGGGCTTCCTGGCCTGGCTCACGCAGTCCGCGACGTCGCTGCGGTACCCGTTGTCGGCCCGGGGCCCGATGTCGGACCGGGTCCTCGTGGGCGGCACCCGCCTGAGCGTCACCGTGGCCATCCTGGCGCTCTGCTGGGGACTGACGGTCATGACCCTGACCGCGGTCATCCTGCATGTGCTGTGGCCGGGCACGTTCTGGGCCTGACCGCGCCGCGGGGCCCGCCGTTCGGTGATATGGCCGCAAATGGCCGGCCTGGCGTACCGTCACCGTCATGGCCGAGCAGATGTGGCGCGTCGTGGCCGTCTTCCGCGTCGTCACGCTCGCCTACGCGGCCTTCCTGATCATCCGTGACCACGGCGGCTACGCCCACCCGGCGGGCGGATGGCTGGCCCTGGCGGTCATGTGCGTGTGGACCGTGGTCACCGTGATCGCCTACGCCCGCCCGGCCGGGCGCAAGCCGTGGCTGATCGCTGCCGACGTGGCGCTCGCCGCCGCCCTGGTGCTGAGCACCCGGCTGATCCTCACCGCGAGCCAGATCAGCGCGGGCGCGCCGACCATCCCGGTGTCCTGGGCCGCCGCGTCGGTCCTGGCCTGCGCCGTGGCCGGCGGCCCGACCGGGGGCCTGGCCGGCGCCGTCGTGATCGTCGCGGCCGACCTGGTCGAGCGCCAGGCGCTGCCGCAGAGCACGTTCAGCAACACCGTGCTGGTGCTGATCGCGGGCGGGGTGGGCGGCTATGTGGTCCAGCTCGGGCTGCGCGCCGAGGCCGCCGTCGACAGCGCGGCCAGGCGGGAGGCGGCGATCGCCGAGCGGGAACGGATCGCCCGGAGCATCCACGACTCGGTACTGCAGGTGCTGGCGCTGGTCAGCGCCCGGGGACGAGAGCTCGGCGGCGAGGCGGCCGAGCTGGCCCGGCTGGCCGGGGAGCAGGAGAGCGCGCTGCGGTCGCTGGTGTCCGGCGCGTCCGTGGGCCGTCCCGAGGGCGGCCTGCTCGACCTGGCCAGCCTGCTGGAGCCGCTCGGCGGCCCGCGGGTGACCGTGTCCTGCCCGGCGGGCGCCGTCCTGCTGGCCGAGCCGCCGGCGCGCGCGGTGGCCGCCGCGGCGGGCGAGGCCCTGGACAACGTCCGCCGGCACGCCGGGCCCGACGCCCGGGCCTGGGTGCTGGTGGAGGACGACGGCGCCGCGGTCACGGTGAGCGTGCGGGACAACGGGCGGGGCTTCGCCGAGAGCCGGCTGGCGGAAGCCGCGGCCGCGGGCCGGCTCGGTGTGGCCCAGTCCATCCAGGGGCGGCTCCGGGACGTGCGCGGGACTGCCTGCCTGAGATCGTCGCCTGGCCAGGGAACCGAGGTGGAGCTGCGTGTCCCCCGACTCTGAGCTGCGAGTGCTCGTGGTCGACGACCACCCGATCTGGCGCCAGGGCGTGGCGGCCGGACTGGAGGAAGCCGGCTGCTCGGTCGCCGGGACAGCCGGAGACGGCGCCCAGGCGCTGCGGGTGGCCGCCGCCACCCGCCCCGGCGTGGTGCTGCTCGACCTGAACCTGCCGGACATGTCGGGCGCCGAGGTGACCCGGCGGCTGCTCGCCGCCCACCCCGGGATCCGGGTCCTCATCTTGTCGGCGAGCGGCGAGCGGCAGGACGTGCTGGACGCCATGACCGCGGGCGCCGCCGGCTACCTGGTCAAGTCCGCGCAGTTCAGCGAGCTGCTGTCGGCGGTGCGCGCCGTGGCGGCGGGCGAGGCGGTGTTCACGCCCGGGCTGGCTGGCCTGGTGCTCGGCGAGTACCGCAGGCTGGCCGCCGGGGGTGGCGCGGGTCCCGCTTCGGCGGCCGGGGCCGCCCAGGACCGGACGCCGGCCAGGCCCCGGCTCACCGAGCGGGAGACCGAGGTGCTCCGCCTGGTGGCCAAGGGCATGACGTACCCGGAGATCGCGGCGCTGCTGGTGCTCTCCCCCCGCACCGTGCAGAACCACGTCCAGAACACCCTGATCAAGCTGCAGTTGCACAACAAGGCGCAGCTCGTGCGATACGCGCTGGAGCAGGGCATCGGCTAGGCGACCCGGGCAGGATCGGGACCAGCCCCACCGCGGCCCCGTTGACCAGCGCGAACGTGCGAACCACGGCTCGAGCAGCCGCCCCGGCCTGGCCCGGGCCGGCGCCGCGTCCCGGCTGGCCGTCACGGGCCCTGGCGCGGGTCCGGCGCCATGGCCGCGACGGTAGCGCCGCGGCCGGGGCGGTTCGTGAATTGGAAAACGATTACCGGGTATGGATGACGGGTGGAGATCATATCTACTAACAAAGTAGGTATAGTAGTATTTCCGGGTCCGCTCGCGGCCCATGACCCCTGGAGAAGCCATGGCTCTGCCCGACTTCTTCGTGGCCGGCGCGCCCAAGGCAGGCACCACCGCCGTGCACGTGGCGCTGGCCCGCCATCCCTCGCTCTACATGTCAGCGGTCAAGGAGCCCAAGTTCTTCCTCACCGACGGGCCGCCGCCGACCCGGGGCGGCCCCGGCGACGTGCAGACCTACCGTGAGCACGTCTGGCGCCGGGACGACTACGAGGCGCTGTTCAACCTCGCGCCCGCCGGGGCCCGGCGCGGCGAGTCCACGCCGTTCTACCTGTACAACCGAGACGCGCAGCGCCGTATCCGCGCGCTGGTGCCGGACGCCAAGCTCATCGTGATCCTGCGGGACCCGGTGGAGCGGGCCCATTCGAACTGGACCCACCTGTGGTCGGCCGGCCTCGACCCGGTCGGGGACTTCGTGCTGGCCTGCGCCGAGGAGGAACGCCGGATCGAGGCGGGCTGGGCCGACTTCTGGCACTACACCGCGCTCGGCCGCTACGGGGAGCAGCTGGAGCACCTCTACTCGGTGTTCCCCGAGGATCAGGTCTTCGTCTTCCGCTACCGCGCCCTGGTCGAGCAGCCGGCCCGGATGCTCGACCAGATCTGCGCGTTTCTGGGCGTGCCGCAGGGTGTCCTCAGAGAGGTGCCGCGGGAGAACGTCACGGCACACCCGGAGCGATCGCTCCGGCACCACAGCGTGGCCAAGGTTTTGCGCCTGTCCGCCGCGGCGGCTGGCGTCCTGCCGCACGCGGGCCGGCTGACCAGCTCGCTGGAACGCGTCCTGCAGCGGGACAGCCCGCCCCGCCAGCCGCTGACCTGGGCGCAGCGGCAGGCGCTGCTGCCCAGGTTCGAGGCTGATATCAGGCTGCTCGAGGTCATCACCGGCGATGACTTCAGCGACTGGCTGCTGCCGCGCGGCGACTCGGGCGGGCTGGTGGGGGCCAGGCCCGCGGGGCAGCGCCAGGCGCGCAACGGCCGGCCCCGCTCCTTCTGACCCGGGGCCGCCGGCCAGGCCACCGCCGGCCAGGCCACCGCCGGCCAGGCCACCGCCGGCCAGGCCGCCGCCGGCCAGGCCGCGGTCCGGGCGCTCCCGGTCAGCGCAGCTCGGTGCGCAGTTCGTGCGCGCCGTCCGCCCGCGTCATCTCGTAGTAGTAGCGCTCGCCGGAGCCGCCGAGGTCGAGGATGGACAGGTAGCGCAGCCCCCCGGGACCGTAGGGGGACTGAGCGATGGGGCCGCGGGCGGTCAGCGCCGCCGGCTCCGGGCCGGCCGCCACCCCGGTGCGCTCCTCGAAGTTCTCTTCCGCGCTGGCCCGGCCGTCGTAATACGCCATCACCGAGCCGGGGGCGAGCCGGACGGCGGAGACCCGCACGCCGCGCGCGTCCCACTCCCCCGGCCGCGGGCTCAGCGCGGTGCCCTGCCAGGTCCAGGCCAGGCCGTCGGTGCTGCACGCGTAGTCGGTCGCCATCCGGTCGGTCTGGTCCGGGTCGGTCAGCGGATGCACCGACGCCCACAGGTGCCACACGTCGCCGTCGTGGATGATGACGGGGTCCTTAACGGCGGTCTTCTCGTCACCGGGCAGCACCACCCGGCTGCGCCGCGCGTCGAACGCGCCCGGGTGGCGGGCCTCGAGCACCTCGACGCGCCAGTGCTTGGTCCCCGGGGTGGCGCAGCTCAGGTACAACCGCCAGCCGCCGTCCGGGGCGGGGACCAGCGCCGGGCGCTCGAGCGACTCGGCGCCGAGTTCCTCCCGGCGGATGGTCAGGAGCGTCTGGAAGTGCTCCCCGTCGGCGGAGCGCGCCACCGCCACGGCAAAGCCGCGGCCGCGCCCGTGCGGGCGGCGCAGCCGGTAGGCCAGGTAGATCTCCCCGTCATCCCGGGCGGCGCTCGGCGACCCGGCCCACGTTCCCGGGCCGCTCCCGGGCGGCGGCACGGCGACGACGGAACGCTCCGGCTGCGGCATCAGGGTGGCCACCTGCGCCACGGCGTCTTCAGAGATCATGCCGGAACTCTAGATGATGGTTAGCGGTCCTTACTGACGATCACGGCCATAGCACCCCGTCAAGTCCAGGTGCCCGCCGCCAGGAGACCACGGGGGAGAAGCGGGGCCTGGCCGGGCAGCGGAGCACGGGCGACAGTGAAATACCGGCAGGCCGGCCCCGTCAAGCCTGCCCGCGCGATTCGCTAGCGGATCGCTAGCGAGGCGGCGGCGGCGCGGCCCGGGCGGGCGGAAATCGGCCCGGCCGGGCGGGCGGGAAATCGGCGCGGCCTAATGTCCGGATCGCCGGGCATGACCCGGCTGCGGCAGGGCAGTGTTTGCTCATGACCCCCAATCCCCCGGCGGGCGAACCCGGGCCGGGCAGGCCGGCGACGAGCACGCAGGTTCCGGGCCCGCGGTGGCTGGCGTGGCGGGCCGGAGCGGTCCTGATCGCCGTGGTCGCGGTCGTCGCGGTCACGGCCGGCCTGAGCGCGGCGGCCGGCGGCGGGCCCGCGGGCCGTGGCGGCGGGTCCCGGGCGATCTCCGTCACGGCTGGCCCGGTCGCCACGGTCGACCTGCAGGCCGTGCCGGGACAGCTGACGATCACCGGCGTGCCGTCCGGCCGGGTGCGGCTGACCGGGGAACTGGATTGGACCGGGCACGCTCCGGTCGTCGCCACCGGGTTCGGTCCGGCCCGCGTGCTGCGGCTGACCTACCGGTGCGCCGCGGCGAGCCCGTGCACCGCGAACTGGCGGCTGGCCGTGCCCCGGCGCACCGCGGTCGTGCTGCGCGTGCCGGCCGGCCATGTCGTGGTGTCCGGGCTGGCCGGGCCGCTGCAGATCACCGCGGGCAGCGTCGATGTGGCCGCCACCAGCCTGCGCTGCCCCTCGCTGACCGCCGTGATCACCTCGGGGCACCTGGGCGCCGCGTTCGCCGCGGCCCCGCGGCGGGTCAGCATCACCCTCACCTCCGCGCAGGCCACCCTCTGGCTGCCGGGCAGCGCCGCGTACGCCGTGACCGGCGAGGTCACCACTGGTTACCTGCACGTCGGCGTCCCTCAGGCCGCCGCCGCGTCGCATACCGTGACCGCCCGCATCACCTCCGGCGAGCTTGACCTGCGGGCGGCGGGCGGTGGTCAGCCGGCGACCGGGGACACGTGACCTGCGGGCGGCCGGGCGGTGGTCAGCCGGCGACGGCCGAGGGCTGGCCGGCGCGGAGCGGGCTGACCGGCACGAGGTCGATGCCGGGCGGCTCGCGCAGGGCCGCCCGGGCGGCGATGGCCCCCGTGTAGGGGCCCATGGTCAGCCCGTGAGCGCCGAGGCCGGTGGCCACTACCAGGCCGTCGACGCCGGGGACCGGGCCGAGCAGCGGCCGCGCGTCCGGGCCCATCGGCCGCAGGCCCACCCTGGTCTCCAGGTGGGTGGCGGCGGCCAGGCCGGGAGCCACGGCCAGCGCCTGCCCGAGAACTTCGCCGAGCCCGCCCGCCGTCACCCGGGGGTCGAAGCCAGCCCCGGCCTCGCGGGTGGCCCCGGCGACGACCCGGGAGTCCTCGAACGCCAGCAGGTAATGGCTGCTCCCGCCGGGCAGCACCACCGGCCAGCGGCTGGTGTCGGCGGGCTCGACCGACATGTGGACGATCTGCCCGCGCTGCGGCACGACGTCGAGGGCGACGCCCGCGGGTTCCAGGAACGACCTGGTCCAGGCCCCGGTCGCGGCGACCACGGCATCGGCCTCGACGATCTGCCCCTTGACTCTCACCCCGGCCACCCGGCCCCGGCGGCACACCAGTTCCGCCCGCGCGGCCGTGATGACCGCGCCCTGGGCGACCGCCGCCCGGGTCAGGGCCGCCGCCAGCCGCCGCCCGTCTACGCGGCAGGCGCCGCCGACCCACACCGCCGCGCCTTCGGCGCGCAGCGGCGGGAACAGGTCACGGGCCTGCGCGCCGCTCAGGCCCGTGACCTCGCCGATCTCGGGCGCGCTGGCCCGGCGGCCCAGGAGCCGCTGCCGGACGTCCTGGAGCTGCGGCGGGGAATCGGCCAGGATCAGCGCCCCGACCTGGCGGTACCCCAGATCGGTCTCGCCGACGTCGGCGAGCTCGCCAGCGAGCCGGGGAAACATGCCGGCCGACGCGCGGGCCAGGCCGTACCAGACCGGGTCATCGGCCAGGGCCGACGTCCACGGGCAGACGATCCCCGCCCCGGCCGCCGTGGCCTGGCCCGGCATCGCCGCGTCGGCCAGCAGCACCTCGGCCCCCAGGCCGCTGGCCGTGTACGCGCAGCTGGCCCCGACGACGCCCGAGCCGACCACGATCACGCGCATGGGCTACCTCCGGCTGACGAGCACGGCCGTCGAGGTCATCCTGCCCGCGCCGCGGGCCGACCATGCGCGGGCATGACCCGTGGCGCGTCAGCCCCGGTCCCGGTCGGAATCGGGCCGCTCCGGGTGCGTCGCGGCGGGCCGGCGGGGCGAGATCGGCAAGAACGGGTCCACCCGCCGGGCGGCCAGGATGTACCAGGCAGTCGTCCCGGTGTGCAGCGAGGTGTAGAAGACGCCGCCCTCGCAGTCGCTGAGCCCGTTCTTCGACGCCGCCATGATCCCGCGGCCGTCGCCGTCCGGCCCGTGCGCCTGCGCGTAGTAGAGATCGGCCAGGTACCGGGCGGCGAGGGCCTCATCGCCCGGCTCGCCCCGGGCCTCGAGCGCGTCGGCCAGGTGCGCGGTCCCCTCGAACCAGACGCCGGAGCGGTCCCCCGAGCAGTCGCTCACGCCGGCGAAGCCGCCCGCGCTGACGGTGAGGTTGAGCACGTCCCAGGTCACCGACGCGCCGTAGACGGGATCCCGGAGGGCCAGGTAGCTCCAGCTATTGATGTCTTCGGGCAGCTCGACCTCGTTCGTGGCCACGCCGTTGGCGATGGTCCCGACGTCGAAAGCGCCCTGGGCCGCGTCCCACATCGACTTGATGAACCGCCGCGCCACCGCCGCCCGGGCCGCCCATACCGGATCGCGGGTCTGCGCGGCGAGCAGGCTGAACAGCCCGTACAGGTCGATATTGTGCTCGGTGGACTTCCACTCGATCTTCAGGCCGCTGGCCCCCTCGCCGCCGGTGTAACCGCCCGCCCCCCGCGGGTCGTAGCAGTGGGCCTGGACCCAGTTGCCGATCGCCTCGGCGCCTAGCAGGTAGCGCCGGTTCCCCGTGGCCCCGTAGAGCTGGGCCAGGGCCTGGCCGGCCCACGCCATGTCCCCGGTGGGCGTGGCCGCGTCGGTGATCTTGACCGAACCGGGGCCGAGCAGCGGGCCGGGCGCGTACGCGGCGCGCAGGCGCCCGTCGTGGCGGGGGTCGTGGGCCTGCACGTAGAGCAGCGCGTTGCCGATGACCTCGGCCCGGGACCGCCCCGCCCTGCTGCCGGCGGCCAGGTACGCGTCGATGATCAGCGCGTCGTCGTAGACGTTCGAGCTGGTGTCGTGCTCCTGGCCGAGCGGTCCCCCGGCGAAGCTCTGCACCAGCCGGGGGGTGGGGCCGGTCGCGTACCGGTTCATCATCTGGCTCAGGAATGTGTAGGCCCGCGCCACGCTGCGGCTCAGCGCGCGGGCCGGTACCCGGGCTCCGGGGCCCGGGGCGCGGCTCGCCGCGGCGCGGGCCGCGGCGAGCTGACCGGCCGGAGCCGCCCCCCGGGCCGGCCCCCGGCCAGCAACGCTCGCCACGCTCACGGCCACGGCCAGCCCGACAGCCGCGGCCGAGGCGGCGAGGATGATCCGCCTCATGCCCGCTCCCCCGATGTCGGCCCTACCACGCTAACCCGGTGATCACCTCCCCTCCGCGCCCGGCCCCGTCCGGGGCGGACGAGGCCGGGCGCGGCCCGGCACGGCCGAGGAGGGTCAGGGCGGCGGGGGCGGAGCCGTCCGGGCTGTCGGGCCCTTGGTCAGCGGCCGCCGGCCCCGGTGCCGGGCGTGAACGACACGCCGCGGAGCACCTCGCCGAACCCGGCGGAGGAGACGACCCGGAAGCTCTCGCCGGCCGGCAGCGCGGCCGCGGCCAGGCTGTCGGTGATCGCGACCAGCTTGTTCGGGTCGGCGCCCTGGTCGCCGCCGCCGCTGACCGTGGAGGTGATGGCGTAGATCGTCACGGTCCCGTCCCGGCTGACCTGGCCGGTGATGTTGCGCAGGCCGTCGGTGGCCGGGGCCCAGGGCAGCCCGGTGGCGGCGTTGTCGCCGGCCGGGTAGCCGGGCACGGTGTACGGGACGCCGAGGTTCAGCCCGGCGGTGAGCGTGTAGGCCAGGTGCCAGGTGGTGCCGTTGAAGACCCACTTCTGCAGGCCGGCGGTGGTCTGCGCGGCCGCCCCGGTGTAGGTTCCCGTGGCGGTGGAGTAGGTGTTGTCACCGTTGCCCTCGTCGGCGACGTACAGCGTGTCCGGGTTGGCGAACCACAGGCCGAACGGGAACGAGGTGGCCGACTTCAGCGCGGTCGGGAAGCCCGCCAGGACGCACATGTTGTACGGCGTCACGCCCTCGGTCTGCAGCAGCGACGGGTCGTAGGCGATGGGCGAGGTCGGCAGGGCCGCTCCCGGCTCCGGCAGCCCGACGCCGTCGGGGCAGGCCTTGCCGGTGGTGTCGATGAAGTACACGGTGTTGACGCCGTTCCCGCCGCTGCCCTTGGTGTAGTACACGACGTTGTGGTAAACGGTCAGGCCGCGGAAGTTGGTGTCCTTGCCGATCTTGTCGGCCTTGTCCCCGAGCTGGGTGATGTTGAAGCTGCCGACCGGCGTGGGCTGGCCGGGCTGCTGGGCTTTCTCCGGCAGGCCGCTCGGCGTCGCGATCTGCGCCCCCGCGCCGAGGATGACGCCGTCCGGCTCCGGGGTGCCGCCGTTGCCCGCGTTGCCGGCCATGTAGTAGACGTCGTCGCCGTTGCTGTCGTTCAGGATCGCGGCCCGGCCGTTGTCGCCGCTGTAGGCGTTGGTCTCGGTGAACCGGAACCGGCCCTGCTGGTCGAGTTGCGCAACCGCGCGGTAATAGGCGCCCGGCACCGGGTTCGTCGGGTCGATGACGCCGGGCGTGTTGGCGTTGGAGACGTCGATGCTGCCCGGCCTGGCCACGTAGCCCATGAACGTCACGTACCGGCCGTCGGTCGACAGGTTCAGCGCCAGCTCGGACTTGGACGAGAAGCTGGTCACGGCGTAGTCGCCGGGCCGCCGGCCGTCGGGGACCGGCAGCCGGCTCACCAGCCGGCCGGACGGCGTGAGCTGGTCGAGCACGATCGGCGTGGTCACGCCGAAGCTGCCGTCGACCAGCGCGTTGTTGAACACCTGCGGGTACGCGCCGTTGCTGGTGGCGGTCACGCAGCCGCTGGTGCACCCGGGCGGCAGCACCGTCACGCCCGGGACCAGGATGTCGGGGTTCAGGTCATAGTAGGAGCCGCTCACCAGCAGGTTGCCCGGCCGCAGGAACGAGCCCTGACCGCCGCTGGCGCCTGCGTGGCGGCGCTGGCGGTGGTGGCGGCGGCCAGCGAGCCGCCGGTGAACAGCGCGGCGGCGAGCGCGAGCAGGACCCGCCACCGGAAGCGGGGAATCGAGCCGTGCGGCCCTTGACGCGTCATCTCTACCTCCTCGGCGCGGCCGGCGTCGGGCCGGCCCGATGACGACCACAGTGATCATCAGGGACGGCCATTCCCCGAAATGGAAGTGAATGCCGCGTGAACATTCCTGGCCCCGCGGAACGGCCGTTCCCGCGGGGCCGGGCCCGGGCTCCGCCGTTCGGGTGGGCGGCGTTACCGGTGCTGCGCCCACTTCTCGATGCGGGCCAGCGCGTCCTGCAGCACCTCGGGCCGCTTGCAGAACGCGAACCGCACCTGCGTCCGCCCGGCGTCGGGGTCGTCGTAGAACACGGCGTTGGGGATCGCGACCACGCCGGCCTGGTGCGGCAGGTTCCGGCAGAACTCCACGCCATCGGCGTCGCCGAGGCGGCGGACGTCGGTGGTGACGAAGTAGGTGCCCTGCGGCGGGTAGACACCGAACCCGACCTCGGCCAGGCCCGCGCAGAGCAGGTCGCGCTTGATCCTCAGCTGCTCGCTGATCGCCGCGAAGTAGGCGTCGGGCATCCGCAGCGCCTCGGCGATCGCGTACTGGAACGGGCCGCCGCTGACGAACGTCAGGAACTGCTTGACCGCGCGCACGGCCGCGACCAGCTCCGCCGTGGCCGTCACCCAGCCGATCTTCCACCCGGTGAACGAGAACGTCTTGCCCGCCGAGCTGATCGACACCGTGCGCTCGCGCATGCCAGGCAGCAACCCGATCGGCACGTGCTCGCCCGCGTACACCATGTGCTCGTAGACCTCGTCGCACACCACGAGCAGGTCGCGCTCGCAGGCCAGTTCCGCGATCGCGATGAGCTCGGCGCGGGTGAACACCGAGCCGGTCGGGTTGTGCGGCGAGTTCAGCAGGATCAGCCGGGTCCGCGGGGTGACCGCGGCGCGCAGCCGGTCGAGGTCGGGCCGGAAGTCCGGCGCCCGCAGCGTCACCGGGACCCGCACGCCGCCGGCCAGCGCCACGCACGCGGCGTAGGAGTCGTAGTACGGCTCGAACGCGATGACCTCGTCGCCCGGCTCGACCAGCGCCAGCAGCGCGGCGGCGATCGCCTCGGTCGCGCCCGCGGTGACCAGCACCTCGGTGTCCGGGTCAAAGCCGAGCCCGTAGAACCGCTGCTGGTGATCGGCGACGGCCTGGCGCAGCTCGGGGATGCCGGGCCCGGGCGGGTACTGGTTGCCGCGCCCGCCCAGGATCGCCGCGGCGGCCGCCTCGGCGACCTCGCGGGGCCCGTCGGTGTCGGGGAAGCCCTGGCCCAGGTTGACGGATCCGGTCGCGACCGCGAGCGCCGACATCTCCGCGAAGATTGTCGAGCCCATGCCGGCCATCCGTCGGTTCAGCAACGGTCGGTCCACCCCGCTATGAGATCACGGCCGGAATCCGCAACGGAAACGCCCGCTCGCGTTTGTCGCCCGGTTCCGGCGGGTCCGGACTTTCCGCCCAACCTTCTCCGGGCCACCGGCGTCTGGAAGGTCGGGCACCCGGTGTGTCAGCGGGGTTCGGGGGCCATCGGGTAGAGGAGGGCCGGTCATGGGCAGCTGGCGAACCATCATCATCCTGGCTGCCGTCACGGCGGGTGCGCTGGCTGGCTGCGGGGTCAGCCGCCCGCCCGTGGCCGGCCCGCCCACTCCGCGCGCGGCCGGCCGCCCGCGGACCGCGCGGCCGGGGCCGTCCGCCGCGGCCAGCCCGGCGGCTACTCCGGCCGCCAGCGTCGCGACCTCGTCCGCCGTGCTCTACCTGGAAACCAGCGAGCAGGTGCCGTTCGCCGGCGACGCCGTCGCCATCACCGCTCAGGCGTCAGCCGGGCCCGGCACGCCGCGCTGGCTGCGCCTGGCCAGCGTCTCGGTCAGCTTCGGCGACGGCACGTCCGGCTCGGCCAGCCAGCCGTGCGCCGGGCCCAGCCCGGCGCCGGCCGCGCGCGGCCTGGCCGTCGGTCACCGTTACGGCCGGGCCGGGGTGTTCACGGCCCGGGTGACGTCGGCCGGGGTCTGCGGCCAGGCCGGCCAGCCCAGCCTGACCTGGGTGAACGCCACGCTGCGGGTGCTGCCTGCCGCGCCGGCGGGCAGCGTGTCCTGGCCGGCGTGCCCGCCGGGCGCGGTGCGGGTCGCGGCCAGCGGCACCGGCGCCGGGCTCGGCCACGTGGGGGTGCTGTTCACCGTGCGCAACACCTCAGCCGCCGGGTGCCGCCTGTCCGGGTACGCGGGGCTGCGGCTGCTCGGGCGGGCCGGGCCGCTGCCCACCATCGTCCACCGCGCCGTGTACGGCACCTACCTGTTCCCGCCCGTCGCGCCGCACCTGGTCGCGCTGCTGCCCGGCGGCTACGCGGCCTTCGAGCTCGAATACGAGGACAACCCGTCCGGCGCGCAGGCCAGCGAGCCGTACGCCACCGCGTGCCCGGCGGCGAGCCGGGCCGAGGTCACGCTGCCGGGCGCCGGCGGCGGCCGCGTGATCCCCGCGGCCATGGCCCCCTGCGGCGGCGACGTCTGGATCTCCCCGGTCATCCCCGGCCGGTCCTGGGTCGGGTTCCCGTGATCTAAGGCCGGTTGCGGCCCAGCCGCTCGTGCGCGTCGACCCATTCGTCGGCGACGACCGCGGAGCCCAGGGAGATCTCGCCGCACAGCACGGTCGCCGCGACGATCTCCGCGAACTTGCGCACCTGGCCGGGGCCGTAGCAGCCGAGGAGCTCGAGGCACTCGCGCTGGGTGGGCAGCCCGGTCCCGCCGCCGTAGGTGGCGACGATCAGCGCCGGGATCGTGATCGAGTAGTAGTAGTCGCCGCCGCCGAGCAGTTCGGTGTGCACCAGCGCCGCCGACGACTCGGCCACGTTGGCGATGTCCTGGCCGGTCGCCACGAACAGCGCGGTGATCCCGTTGGCCGAGTGGTTGCCGTTGTTGTTCACCCCGGCCAGCAGGCCGCCGAGGTTGGAGACCTGGCGGGCCCGGAACATCTGCCCGGTCGCGGTGTGCATCACCTCGCGGGCCAGCGCGGCCGGGATCGTCGCCTCGGCCGTCACCCGCTTGCCCCGGGTGGCCAGGATGTTGATATGGGAGCTCTTCTTGTCCGTGGCCAGGTTGGACTCCAGGCAGAAGTGC
The DNA here is from genome assembly GCA_963749145.1 of uncultured Actinomycetota bacterium. Classification (GTDB taxonomy): domain Bacteria; phylum Actinomycetota; class Actinomycetes; order Streptosporangiales; family Streptosporangiaceae; genus JASHPR01. The sequence continues at coordinate 1,341,748 of CAVVLN010000004.1, forward strand.
CGCACGCCCGGGTAGTTGGCCCGGATCCAGGCGCAGGCCCGCCAGGTGGCCCGGCCCGCCAGGTTCTGCCCGGCGGCGTCCCCGGTGGTGAAGTTGAACCGCAGGAACAGGTACCGGCTGGCCGAGAACTGCTCGATGTCGTGCAGCCGGCCCGTGCGGGTGGTGGCCTCGGCCTCGCGCTTGATCGTCTCGAAATTCGCCCGGACCCACTCGCCGAACGCCCGGGCCTCGCGCGCGCTGTCGAACCCGAACGCGGGCGCCCGCTGCATGCGGTCGTCCATCACCGTGGTCCTGACCCCGCCCGCCTGGTGCAGCAGCTTCATCCCCCGGTTGTAGCTCGCGACCAGGGTGCCCTCGGTGGTGGCCAGCGGCACGTAGAACTCGCCCCGGGCGTGCTCGCCGTCGACCAGCAGCGGGCCGGCGATCCCGACCGGCACCTGCGCGGCGCCGACGAAGTTCTCGATGTTCCCGCGGACCGCGGCCGGGTCGATGGAGTAGCGGCCGAGGTGGTCGGGGTGCCCGCCGGTGACCTCGCGCAGGAAGTCCATCCGCCGCGCGGCGGCGGCCGCGCAGTAGTCGTCGTCCTGGCGCGGTATCCGGCTGCGCCCGGTCACCGGCGCGGTCATCACGGCTCCCCGCCGACCAGCTGGTCCTTGAGCACCTTGCCCAGGGTGTTGCGCGGCAGCGCGTCCCGGAACTCGACGATCCGCGGGTACTTGTAGGCGGCGATCCGCTCCTTGCCGTAGGCGATCAGCTCCTCGGCGGTCACGGTGGCTTCCGGCCGCAGCACGACCACCGCCTTGACCTCCTCGCCGAGCCGCTCGTGCGGGATCCCGACCACGGCCACCTCGGCCACCGCCGGGTGGCCGTGCAGCACATCCTCGATCTCGGCCGGGTACACGTTGTAGCCGCCGCGGATGATCAGCTCCTTGATCCGCCCGACGATGAAAAGGAACCCGTCCTCGTCGAAGTAGCCGAGGTCGCCGGTGTGGAACCAGCCCCCGGCGAACGCGGCCGCGGTGGCCTCCGGGGCGTTCAGGTAGCCCTTCATTACGTGCAGGCCGCGGGTGACGACCTCGCCGATGTGGTCCCGGCCCGGCGGCAGGGGGTGGCCCTGCTCGTCCCAGATCTCGGTCTGCGTGCCCCAGATCGGCTTGCCCACGCTGTAGACCCGGCGCTGGTCGACGCTGATGTTGAACGTGGTGGTGGATGCGGTCTCGGTGAGCCCGTAGCCCTCCAGGATCAGCACGCCGAACCGCTTCTCGAAGGCGTCCAGCACCGGCCCGGGGATCGAGGCGCCGCCGGAGATCGCGATCCGCAGCGAGGAGACGTCGTAGCGGTCCAGCTCGGGGTAGGTCAGCAGCGAGATGAACATGGCGGGCACGCCCTCGAAGATGGTGGCCCGGTCCCGCTCGATCGCGGCCAGCACCGCGGCCGGCTCGAAGCGCGGGACCAGCGACATCGTGCAGCCGAACCGCACGCAGACGTTCAGGATGCTGGACAGGCCGAACACGTGGAACAGCGGGAGAACCGTGATCACCACGTCGTCGGCCTGGACGTCGAACAGGCGGCCCGGGATGTCGGCGTTCATGTACAGCTGCATGTGGGTGAGCTGGGCGCCCTTCGGACGGCCCGTGGTGCCCGAGGTGTAGATGATCACCGCGGTGTCGGTCTGGTCACGCGGGGCGAGCGGGAACCGCTCCGGCGGCGCGGCCAGCAGCCGCTCGAACGGCATCGCGCCGTCGCTGTCGGGGGCGTGGCCGAGGGCGTAGATCTCGCCGACCCCGGCCTCGGCGGCCCCCTTGGCCGCGTCGCCCAGGACGCCCTCCCAGGTGATGAGGATCTTCGCGCCGCTGTCACTGAGGTGGTACGCCACCTCCGGGGCCTTGAGCAGCACGTTGATCGGCACGACCACGGCGCCGGCCTTGAGGATCCCGAAGTAGGCGATCAGGAAGTGCGGGATGTTGGGCAGCTGCACCGCCACCGCGTCGCCGGGCTCGATCCCGCTGGCCCGCAGGCTGGCGGCCAGCTGGTCGGACAGCGTGTCCAGTTCCCGGTAGGTCATCTTGGCGCCTTCGTAGATCGCCACGTGCTTGTCCGGCGAGGCCGCGGCCGTCTCGCGCAGGATCACCGCCAGGTTGAAGTTCATCGTCATGCTCCCTTCCGGCTCGCCTGGGCGCGGGCCAGCAGCTCACCGATGCCGTTCTCGATGCCGCGCGCCAGCACGTCGAGGTCGGGGGTCGTGTCGTAGTCGCCGGTGAGCCCGAACGTGAGCTTGTCGCAGTAACTGAAGATCGAGACCCCGGTGCGCAGGGTGGTGGCGATCGGCACGTACGGGATGATCTCCAGCAGCCTGCGGCCCATGCCGTAGAGCGGCTGGCGCGGGCCCGGCACGTTGGTGGTGACCGTGACGATCTCCCGCTGCGGCACCCGGTAGGCGAGCCGGACCACCGCCGAGGCCAGCGGGTACGGGGTGAACCGGCCCAGCGTGACCAGGGCCTCGCCGGCCGCCGCCTCCTTGGCCTCCTTCAGCTCCGACAGCTCCGCCCGGACGGCGGCCAGGCGCTCCACCGGGTCGGCCAGGTGCACGGGCAGGTTGGCCACCAGCACCGACACCCGGTTCTCGTAGATGTTCTCCTCGCCCGGGCTGCGCATGGACACCGGGACCAGCGAGGGGACCATGTGGGGCTGCGGGCTCTCACCGCGGCTGAGCAGCAGGTCGCGGAAGCCGCTGCTGATCGCGGCGAGCACCACGTCGTTCACGGTGCCGCCCAGTTCCCGCTTGATCGCCTTGACGTCGGCCAGCGAGGCCCGGGCCCAGGTGTACCGCCGCTGCCGGCCGATGGAGCCGCTCAGCGAGGACCCGGCGGCCGGCCACGCGGACGCGGCCAGCCTCGCCACCGCCTGCGCGGTGTCGGCCGCCCGCCGGACCGCGGCGCCCGGGTCGGCCAGCGCGCCGGCCACTGCACCGGCCTCCCGCACCGGCAGCATGACCATGTCCAGTCCGGCCCGGGCGGCCAGGTCCAGGCCGGAGGGCTCGGGCGGAACGGTCCAGGGCTCGGCGGGCGGCCGGCCGGCGGGTCGGGGGAAAGGTCGAAGATCACGCGGTACAAGTCGGTGCCGGACACCCCGTCGACCATGCTGTGGTGCACCTTGGAGATCAGCGCCCAGCGGCCCTCGCTGACCCCCTCGACCAGCCAGTACTCCCAGAGCGGGTAGTCACGGTCGAGCCGCTGGCCCATCACCCGGGCCATCAGCTTGGCGAGCTGCTCATCGCCGCCCGGCGCGGGCAGGGCGGTCTGCCGGACGTGGTAACGGAGGTCGAAGTTCGGGTCGTCCACCCAGACCGGCGGGCCGAGCCGGAACGGCACCGTGCGCAGCTTGCGCCGGTACAGGGGTACCTCCGGCAGCCGCGCGGCGATCGAGTCGAGGAACTCGTCATAGGACGGTGCCGGACCCTCGAACACGGCAATCGAGGCGATCGCGAACGATGCGTGCCCGTCCTCGTCCTCGGCGTCGACGAACTGGGCGTCCAACGGGTTCAGCCGCTCCATGACGCCCCCCTTCCCAAGCGGTCGCATCCCGTGCCCGTCTGGCGACTCCTGGACACAGCCGACTCGGGGGGCACAGGCTGGGAATACCCTTCCCCATCCGGATAATAGGCACGCGGGCCTGGCTCGCGGACCGGTCAATGGTCCCGGACCTACGGCCCTTTCGGCCTGCCGGAGTGGCCTGCCGGGCTGGTCAGGCCACGGCGTCGCCGACCGGAGCGCCGTCCCGGGCCCGGTCGTGACCGGGCTGGCCGACGCCCTCCTGGCCGACGCCCTCCTGGCCGGCACCGGCCTGGCTCGCGCCGGCCTGGCTCGCGCCGTCGTGGCTCGCGCCGTCGTGGCTCGCGCCGTCGTGGCTCGCGCCGCCCGGCCGGCGGCGGCCCCGGCGGGCCGGGATCGTGGCGGCCGCGTCGGCGTCGCGGATCGACAGCGCCGACGCCACCCCGGCCAGGCAGACCGCGGCCGCGACCAGGAACGTGATCCGGTAAGCGGCGAGGTTGGCGACCTGGTGCCCGGCCACCTCATGGGTCGCCCCGACCAGCACGATGACGGTGGTGAGCAGGGCCACGCCGACGGCGCCGCCAAGCTGGCGCACCGCGTTGAACATCGTCGACGCCCGGCCGGTCGCCTGCGGCGAGATCGTGGCGAACGCCGCCGCCTGGGTGGGCACGAACACCTGGGCCATGGCGAACCCGAGGCAGAACATCAGCAGCCGGGCCCACCACAGGCTGGACTGCGCGGTCAGCAGGGACAGCAGCGCGATGGACACGGCGGTGCCGGTCAGCCCGATGGCGATGTGGCGGCGCGGGCCGAGCCAGGGGTAGAGCACCCGGCTGGACAACTGCGCGCCGACCATGACGCCGATCGCCTCGGGGAAGGTGCTCAGCCCCGATTGCAGCGGGCTGAGCCCCCGCCCGTCCTGGTAGTACAGCGAGATCACGTACAAGGTGCCCAGGAACGCGATCGAGCCCAGCACGATCACGCCGTTCGCGGAACGGAACAGCCGGTTGCCGAGCAGCCGCAGTGCCACGATCGGCTCGGCGGTGCGCATCTCCACGATGACCATGCCGAGCAGCGCCGCCAGCCCGGCGGTGACCGTGGCGAGCACGGTGGCCGATCCCCAGCCCAGATCCGGCCCCTCCGAGACCCCGTACATGAGCATCCCCAGCCCGACGCCCGACAGCAGGAAGCCCGCGAGATCGAACCGGCCGGGCGGCTCTCGGCCGAGTGCCGCAGGAACAGCAGGCCGAACGCGAACGCCGCCGCCCCGATGGGCAGGTTCACGTAGAACACCCAGCGCCAGGACAGGTCGGTGACCAGCAGCCCGCCGAGGACCGGGCCGAGCGCCGGAGCGAACGTGGTGGGCACGGTGAGGATGGCGGCGGCGCGGATGCGCTCCGCCGGCGGGAAGGCCCGCAGCAGCATCGCCATGCCGACCGGGGCGAGCATGCCCCCGCCCGCGCCCTGCAGCACCCGGAACGCGACCAGCTCGGCCAGGCTGGAGGCCAGGCCGCACAGCGCGGAGGCGGTCGTGAAGATCGCGATCGCGGTGAGCAGCACCCGCTTGCCCCCGAACCGGTCGCCGAGCCAGCCGGACGCCGGGATGAACACGGCCAGGCTGACCAGGAACGCGATGGAGATGCTGTCGACCGCGGTCGGGCTCACCGAGAAGTCGCGGCCGATGGTCGGCAGGGCCACGTTCACGATCGTGACGTCCATGATGCTCATGAACATGGCGGCGACGAAGACAATGCTGACCGCTGCCTTCTGGCTCAACCGTGCCTGCACAGCCTTGTCTCCCGGGAGTCCGCCGATCCGCCACCGCCGACGCTAACCGTCGCCCCGTTACTGCTGTTCCCGGCCGGGCCGGCCAAGGGTGCGCGGGCAAACTGCCAGGGCCACCTGGCCGAGGGAGCCTGCCGCGGCGCTAGCTGCCGGACGGCAGTGCGGGCGGGGGCGGGCTGGCCGGGCCGATCTGGGCCTTGAGGTCGGCGAGTTCCTTGTCCACCTCGGCCGAGGACCCGGCCTCGTCGAGCTCACGCTGGATGTCGTCGGTGTCGCCGCCGACGTCCTCGAGCACCCCGGACTGCAGCAGCTCGTCGGTGGCGTCGGCGCGGGCCTGCATATTGGCGATCTTGTCCTGGGCTCGCTGCAGCGCCGCGCCGGCGTCGCTGTAGGTCGAGGAGATCCCCGCGACGTCGGCGTTCACCGAGCTCTCCGCCGCCGCCGCGGTGTACTGCGCCTTCAGCACTTCCTTCTTGGTCCGGAACTCGTTGACCTTCTTCTGCAGCGCGTTCAGGGTCTGCTCGAGCTTCTGCTCCTCCTCGGTGAGCTGCTGGTGCTGCGCCTCCATGCCGTCTATCTGCTGCTGGGCGGCGGCCTTGCGGGACAGCGCCTCCCGCGCCAGGTCCTCCTTGCCCTGGGACAGCGCGGCCTTGGCCTGGTCGGTGAGATGGTCCACCGAGTGCTGGAGCTGCTGGTCCTGCAGCTCGATCTGGCGGCGCGAGGCGGCGATCGCCACCAGGCCCCGCTTGACCTGGGTGATCTGGTCGAGCATCTGCTCGTAGGAGTAGTCGAGCATCTCGTCGGGCTTCTCAGCCGCGTCGAGCGCCTTGTTGGTCTTGGCGGCGACGATGTCGTGGGCCCGCTGGAAGAGACTCATGCCGATCCGCTCCTTCGCCCGTGCCGGCTGGCTGCCCCTACGAGGCTACCGCCCGGCCCCGGGCCCGCGGGGCTGGCCGGCCAAGGCCGCCCGGAGATCGCCGGGCGCTGCCGTCCTGACTGACCCGGGCGCCGGGGTCAGGGCAGGCGGCCGAACGCGCGCAGCGTCCGCAGGGCGCGGAGCGTTTCCGCGCCGCGGCAGTCGGCCTCGGCGGCGGGGCCGATCGTCTCCCAGCTGATCGGCCAGCCGCCGTCGTCACGCTGGGCAGCCGCCAGGTCGCCGAGATGCGCGTCGATGACCGACGGCTCGAACAGGCCGATCCAGCGGCTGTCCGGCGCCGGGGCGTAGTGCAGCGGCGTGACCCCGTAGCCGGGAGCAGAGGGGTCGAGCCGGAACATCCGCAGCGCGGCCAGCTGGCCGCGCGCCCGGGCGGCCACGGCGCCGGCGCGCTCGCGGTCGGGGACCCAGGCCAGGAACGACAGCATCTCCCCGAAGCTGTGCGCGTCCTCCGGCAGCCCGGCGTCGATCTGCTGCCAGCAGAAGGCCGTCGCCGCCTCCCGCCAGGGATGGTCGATGTCCCACTTCCAGAGCACCGCCGCGAGGCCGCCGGTGGGGTTCACGTCGGGGGCCAGGGCCCAGTCGGCCATGTGCGGAGCCCGCGGGTAGTCGCGGTACGCCTCGGTCAGCAGGCCCACACCCGGGCCGAGCCGCGCGAGGAACCCGCACGCCCCGAGGACCAGGTCGCGGTCGGGGCGGCCGGCCGCGTCCATGGCGGCGAAGGCGACCTCGACGTCGAGCGGCTGACTGTCCGGCACCCGCTTGTCCGGCTCGAGCCCGTGACCGAAGCCGCCGTCCGGGTTGTGGTAGCCGCGCAGGGCATCGACCACGGTGCCGGGGGCGGCCCCGTCGAACAGGACGCCGAACATCCTGCGTTCCAGCAGGCGGCCCTCGGCGTAGAGGAAACGGCGGGCGTCATCAAAACGTGGCTTTCTCATGCCACCGGTCTATCGCCTGCGGCCGACTGCCGTCTTGAACGTTTCGGATGTCCCCGGCCTGGGTCGCGGCTGGCCAGGTGGGTGCGCGAGCGGACAGCGGCTGGGCCGGGAGGCCTCATGCTGGCCGCCGAGGGCGAAGGCCGGGCGGTTCATCAGCGACAAGGCGCGGGCGAGGCCCGGCAGCCACCTCACGTTTGGGCGCGGCCGGCCGTTTACTGGGCAGGAAAGCCAGCAGGCCAAGGAGGCCGCGATGACCGTCAGCCATACGATCACCGAGTCACCGCTGGGCGAGCTGACCCTGGTCGCCGACGATGGCAGGCTGACCGGCGTGTACTTCCCGCACCACTGGTACGCCCCGGACCCGGCCACGTTCGGCCCGCGGTCCGAGGCCGGGCTCGCGGCGGCCAGGGACCAGCTCGCGGAGTACTTCGCCGGCGACAGGACCCGGTTCGAGCTGGCGCTGGCGCCGCGCGGCGACGCGTTCCAGGCCAAGGTCTGGAAGCTGATCGCCGACATCCCCTACGGCCGGACCACCACGTACGGGGACCTGGCCCGGGCCGTCGGCGGCGCGGTCACGCCGAGGGACGTGGGCGTGGCCGTGGGACGCAACCCCCTGTCCGTGGTCGTGCCGTGCCACCGGGTGGTCGGCCAGGATGGCCGCCTCACCGGATACGCCGGCGGGCTGGCCCGCAAGAGGTTCCTGCTCGACCTGGAGGAGGCGGCCGCGAGGCTGTTCTAGCCGTGACCACCGTGACCAGCAAGCCGCCCTTCGAGGCCGTCGTGGCCGAGCACGGCGCGACCGTGCTCCGGGTCTGCCGGGCCATCCTCGGCCGGGCCGACGCCGACGACGCCTGGTCGGAGACGTTCCTGGCCGCGCTCACCGCCTACCCGGGGCTGCCCGCCGACGCCAACGTCGAGGCGTGGCTGGTGACGATCGCGCACCGCAAGGCGATCGACATCACCCGGGCGGCGGCCCGCCACGCGGTCCCGGTCGCCAGCGTGCCCGACCGGCCCGCGGCCGCGCGGGCGGACGGGCGGGACCTGGACCTGGCCGGCGCGCTCGCCGCCCTGCCCCGCCGGCAGCGGGAGGCCGTCGCCTACCACTACCTGGCCGGGCTCCCGTACGCCGAGGTCGCCGCGGTGACCGGGAGCAGCACCGACGCGGCGCGCCGGGCGGCCGCCGACGGCATCGCGCGGCTGCGCCGGACCTATCCCGGCGCCGAACTACCAGACGGAGACTAAGAGATGACCACGAATCACGATCCAGGCCTGCTCGAGGCCCTGCCCCCGGTCACCGACGCGGACCTGGCCGCGCTGCACGACCGGCTGGTGCGCGACGCGGACGCCGCGGGCGTGCTTGACGTGGCCTACCGCACGCTGGACACCCCGGTGGGCTCGCTGCTGCTCGCGGCCACCCCCGGCGGGCTGGTCCGGGTCGCCTTCGCCAGCGAGGGCCACGACCATGTGCTGGAGACGCTCGCCGCGCGGGTCAGCCCGCGGATCCTGAACGCGCCCGGGCGGCTCGACGCCGCCGCGCGCGAGATCGACGAGTACTTCGCCGGCCGGCGCCACGCCTTCGACCTGCCGCTCGACTTCCGGCTCAGCGCCGGATTCCGGCGCACGGTGCTCAGCCACCTGCCCGGCATCGGCTACGGGCATACCGCCAGCTACGCAACGGTCGCATCGGCCGTGGGCAGCCCCCGGGCGGTCCGGGCCGTCGGCACCGCGTGCGCGACCAATCCGCTGCCGGTCGTCGTCCCCTGTCACCGGGTCATCCGCTCGGATGGCCACCTGGGCGGCTACCGGGGCGGCCCGGCCGCCAAGCGGCTCCTGCTCGACCTGGAGGCGGCGTGACCACCTGGAAAGGCCGGGTCGACTCCCCCGGCTGGCTGCTGCTAGCCGCCCGGGGTGATCAGGCCGGACTCGTAGGCGAGGACTACGGCCTGGGCCCGGTCGCGCAGATCGAGCTTGGTCAGGATGCGGCTGACGTGGGTCTTGGTCGTCTGCTCGGCGATGACCAGCGTGTCGCTGATCTCGGCGTTGGACAGGCCGCGCGCGATCAGCCGCAGGACCTCGGTCTCCCGGCTGGTCAGCGCGCTCAGGGCGGCCGGCGGCGCCGGCGCGGCGCGCGGGGTGCGGGTGAAGTCCTCGATGAGACGGCGGGTGATGGACGGGGCGAGCAGCGCGTCGCCCGCGGCGACCACCCGGACCGCGTGCACGAGCTCGGCGGCGGTGGCGTCCTTGAGCAGGAAGCCGCTCGCCCCGGCGCGCAGCGCCTCGTAGACGTAGTCGTCGAGGTCAAAGGTGGTGAGCATGAGGACCTTGGGGTGATCGTGGCCGGCCGCGGAGAGGATCTCGCGGGTGGCGCTCAGGCCGTCCTGCACCGGCATCCGCACGTCCATGAGGATCACGTCGGGGTGCAGGGCGGCGGCCAGCCGGATCGCCTCGGCGCCGTCGGCCGCCTGCCCGGCGATGGCCATGCCCGGCTGGGCCGCGAGCACCGCGGCGAAGCCCTCGCGCACCATCGCCTGGTCGTCAACGATCAGGCAGCGGGTGATCCCGCCGCCGGCCGCGCCTCCGCCCGGCGCACTCCCCTCGGCTGCGCCTGCTGCGGCCGCGACGGCCCCTCGGGCCCCGGCCTCTCCCCCGGCCGCGACCTCGCTCCCGGCCGCGACGGCCCCTCGGGCCCCGGCCTCTCCTCCGGCCGCGACCTCGCTCCCGGCCGCGACCTCGCCTCGGGGCCCGGCCTGTCCCCCGGCCGCGACCCGGCCCCCGGCGGCACCAGGTCCGGGGCTGGCCGTGGTCACGCGGCCTGGTGGAGGGGGAGGGTGGCGGAGACGATGAACCCGCCGCCGGGGGCGGGACCGGCGGACAGGGACCCGCCGAGCAGGGCGACGCGCTCACGCATGCCGACCAGGCCCTGCCCGGGCCCGCTCCCGCCGCCGGCGGGGGCGGCGGGCGCGGGAGGGCCATTGACCACGCGCAGCGAGACCGCGCGTTTATCGTGGCCGACCGACACGCTGACCGGCGCGCCGGGCGCGTGGCGGCTGGCGTTGGTCAGCGATTCCTGCACGATCCGGTACGCGCATACCCCCACCCCGGCCGGCACGGCCGGCCACGGCGCCGGGGCGGCCAGGTCCACGCTCACTCCCGCCGCCCGGGCCGCCGCCACCAGGCCCGGCACGTCGCCCAATTGCGGCTGCGGCGCCCGCGCGGCCGGCCCGTCGGACCGCAGCACCCCCAGCAGCCGTCGCATCTCGCCCAGGGCCTCGCGCGCCGCCCCCGACAGCGACCCGAACTCCCCGGCCGCCGCCAGGTCCAGCCCGGCCAGCCGGAACGGCGCGCTCTCGGCCCGCACCGCGATCAGCGACAGGTGATGCGCCACCACATCGTGCAACTCCCGCGCGATCCGCGCCCGCTCCTCCAGCACCGCCCGCCGGGCCTGCTCCAGCTCCGCCCGCTCCGCTTCCCCGGCCAGCACCAGCTGGGCCCGCCGCCGCCCCGCCATGGCGTCGGCGGCCACGGTCACGACCAGCAGCCCCGCGACCCCCGCCGCGCACGGAACCGCGCCCAGCCCGGCGCCGCCGCCTTCCCGCCACACCCACGGGAGCACGGTCAGCCCGGCCATCCACCACAGCACCGGCCGCGGCTGCCGCGCTCCCGCTACCCCCAGCGTCACCACCACCCCGGTCAGCAGCACCGGGCCCCACGCCCAGCCCCACGCCCAGCCCACATGCGCCCACGGCACCGCCCACAGCCCGATCCAGGCGAGCCGCCACCCCAGCAGCGGGTACCGCCCGGCCAGCGCCACCGGCGCCACCACCGCCAGCGCCAGCAGCACCGCCAGGACCATCGGCCCGACCGGCCCGGTGAACATCGCCCAGCCCACCGGGCGGACCTGGGCGACCACATGCGAGACCGCGACCGCCGAGACTCTCAAGCCGCGCGCGGACGGCCGGCCACGCCATACGGCCGGCGGCGGTCCGGCCACTATCTGCTGGTTGGCCCGAAGCAGATCGATGAGGCTCGTGATGCCGCGCAGGCTGGCCAGGCTGGCCAGCGACAACAGCACCGTGACCACGGCCAGGCCCGCGTACACCGCCCGCCGCTGCCAGGGCGAGCGCCACACCGGGGCCGGGTCACCCCCGGCCACCACCCCGGCCAGCCCCCGCCACAACCAAGCCACCACCAGGCCTGCCCGGCCCGTCCGCTGCCCGGCCCGGTCCCAGCCAGCACGCACCACTGCCATCACCCCAGCCCGCTGCCGCACCCAGCCAGACTAGGCCGCCCGACACCCCCTGGTCGTCCCGCCGCGGATTGTCATACCCAGGTATGACGCCGTCCGGGGGCTTGCCAGCAAACCACCCCGGAGCCGTAGGATTCGGTACCTCCGGACCAGGGGGTGACATAGATGCAAGTGTCGGCCGAACCGGTAACGGCCGGGACCACCTCCCGGCGCGCCGCGGGCGCCGCCTTGTCGCTGCCCGAGCGGGTCCGCCAATTCGGCCGCGCGTACCGGATGGACATCGCCTGGGCGATCTTCGTCGGGCTGAACCTCGTCGCCATGCGGCTCATCCCGGCCTGGGGATCCATCCCGTTCCTCATCATCTGGATCAGCCTGATCACGGTCTACGGCTTCCGCCTGTGGCGCCTGGGGTCAACCGTGCTCACGGTCTCGCTGGTGTCGCTGGCGACCGGCGGCCTGATCGGCTGGCAGGTGCTGCGGGGCGAGCAGGACGGGGACTACCTGGCCGAGGTCCCGCTGCTGGCCGTGATGTTCGTGATCGTGGTCTGGCACGCCCGGCGGCGGCAGGCGGCCCTGGAGGAGATCAAGCGGGTCTCGGAGCACAACCTGGTCCTGCTCGATCAGCAGCGCCGCTTCCTGCAAGACGTCTCGCACGAGCTGGGGACGCCGATCACCATCGCCCTCGGGCACGCCGAGCTGATCAGCCACGCCGCTACCGACCAGACCATCGCCCGGGACGCCCGCGTGGCCGTCGAGGAACTGCTCCGGATGCGCCGGCTGGCCAACCGGCTGGTGCTGCTGGCCTCGACCGACAGCCCGGATTTCCTGCACCGGGCCCCGGTGGACACCGCCGAGCTCGTGATGGAGATCCTGCACCGGTGGAGCCAGACACCGCGGCGGTGGTCGCTGGGCGCCCTGACCGACGCGCGGGTGCAGGCCGACCGGGACCGGCTGACCGTGGCCCTGGACGCGCTCATCGAGAACGCCGTCGACCACACCGACCCGGACAGCCGGATCGAGCTCAGCGCCCGGCGCCAGGGCGACCAGGTCGTCCTCGGCGTCAGGGACTCGGGCACCGGCATCCCCGCAGCGGAGATCGGGCAGATCTTCGACCGGTTCACCCGGGTCGGGACGGGGCGCAGCCGCCAGACGGGCGGGTTCGGCCTCGGGCTCGCGGTCGTGAAGGCGATCGCCGAGGCGCACCAGGGCGCGGTCGGCGTGCGCAGCACGGTCGGCCAGGGCTCGCTCTTCGAGTTGTTTCTCCCGGCCGCGCCGGAACTCCCCGGCTTAACAGCGGCACTGGACCGGCAGGCCCTGCCGGGTTAGCGACCGGAGCCTGCCCGGGCGAGCGACCGGAGCCTGCCCGGGCCGGAGCCCGGTGACCGGACCGGGCGGCATCTCGCTGCGTGGGGGCCGGAATCATCCGAATCGTGGGATGCGGCACCCAGACGGGGCGATTTCAATGGACCGTGCGATGAGGTGCTTGCTTGCGGCCTGGGCAAGCCGGAGCGCCCGCAGCCCCGATGTGTGATCGTCCGTCGAGCGGCCACCAGGTCACGGCTGGGAGGGAACGGCAGATCCGATGGCGACATCGGTGGCTAGGCAGGAGGCGGCCCGGACCCGGCGGCCGGCCGCGATCGGTGACCCGATCCTGGCCTCGAAGGTCACGGCGCCCGGCGTGCCCGGGTGGGCGATCCAGCGCCCGCGGATAACCAGGCTGATCGCCCGGGGGGTGCGGCGGTGCCCGCTGACGGTGATCACCGGTCCTCCGGGCGCGGGCAAGACGATGGCCCTGGGGTTGTGGGCCGCGGCGGAACCGGGCGCGGTCGCCTGGGTGTCGCTGGACGGCTACGACAACCGGCCCGGGGTCTTCTGGTCCTACGTGATCGCGGCCATGCGCCGGGCCGGCCTGAGCCTGCCCAGGACGCTGTCCGCCACCCCGCGGGGGCGGGCTCCCGGTCATGTCTTCCTGCTGCAGCTCGCGTCCGCGCTGGCGGCCCAGGATCCCCCGGTGGTCCTGATCCTCGATGACCTTCATATGATCACCGAGCCGAAGGTGCTGGACGGCCTGGAGTTCGTGCTGCGGAACGCCGGGCTCGCCCTGCGCCTGGTGGTCTCGTCCCGGATGGACCCCCTGCTGCGGCTGCACCGCTACCGGCTGGCGGGCGAACTGGCCGAGATCCGCGCCGACGCCCTGGCGTTCGACACCGCCGAGGTCGGCGCGCTCATGGCGCAGCGCGGCAGCAGGCTCTCGGCGGAATCGATCGCGTGCCTCACCCGGCGGACCGAGGGCTGGGCGGCCGGCGTCCGCCTCGCCGCGATCTCCGTGGTCACCCAGCCCGACCCCGACCGGTTCATCACCGACCTGATCGCCGAGGACAGCGCGCTGACCGGCTATCTGGTCGACGAGGTCCTGGCCGCCCAGCCGCCCGAGGTCCGGGACCTGCTGCTGAAGACGAGCATCCTGGAGCAGGTCAGCGCCGACGCCGCCCGCGACCTGACCGGCAGCGAGCAGGCGGCGGGAATCCTGGAGAACCTGGCCCGCGCGAACGCCTTCGTCCAGCCCATCGGGCGCGACTGGTACCGGTATCACACGCTGTTCGCCGAGGTGCTGCGGCTCAAGCTGAGGCGCGAGCATCCGGACCAGGCGCCGTCGCTGCGCCGACGCGCGGCCCGGTGGTACGAGCGGAACGGCCGGCTGACCGAGGCGGTGCGGCACGCCGCCGAGATCGGCGACTGGACCCTCGCCTCCGGCATGGTCATCGACGCGCTGGCGATCACCGAGATCATCGAGCCGCGGTGCGGCCAGCCCCTGGCCGAGGAGTTCGCGGACATGCCGTCCCGCGACGCGTGGACCGAGCCCCAGCCGTATCTGGTCGCCGCCGCGGTGGCGTACGCCGACGGCCGGCCCGCCGCCGGCGCCGCGGCCCTGGACACGGCCGAAGCCATCCTCGAACGCCTGCCCGGCGACCAGCAGGCCGCGTCCCGGCTGGCCGCCGCGATGATCCGGCTCGCCGCGGCGCGCCGCAGCGGGAACCTGGCCGAGGCGACGACCGCCTCGGCCCGGGCCGAGGCGCTGGCCGGCCGGCTCCCGGGCAGCCAGATCGCCCGGCATCCGCGGATCGGGGCCCGCGTGCTGTCCGGCCGGGGAGCCGTCGAGCTGTGGGCGGGCCATTTCGGCGAGGCAGCCCGGCTGCTCGAAGCGGGGGCGGCCGCCGCGGCGGCCTGGGACGACGACGGCGAGCGAGCCGACTGCCTCGGGCATCTCGCCGTGGTGGAGGCGATGCACGGCCGGCTGGGCCGGGCCGCGGACCTGGCCGGCCGGGCCGTGGCCGCCCCGGCCGCCGACGACCACCGGTCAGCCGTCCCGCACCCCAGTGCCGCGGCCCTGGTCGCGCTGGCCGGCGTGCACCTCGAGCGCGGCGAGCTGCGGGAGACGCGCAGCCTGCTCAAGCAGGCCGACGCCGCCCTGGGCGCGAGCCCGGACCGGCTGATCGGGGGGCTGGCCGGCCTGGTGGCGGCCGGCTGCGCCCTGGCCGAGGGAGCCATCCCGGCGGCCGGCCAGATCGTGGCCAGGGCCCGCTCCGGATGGGCCATTCCGGCGTGGCTCGAGCAGATGCTGAGCCTGGTCGAGTCGCGGGCGTGCGCGGCGGCCGGTGACATCCGGGCGGCCCTCGCCGCCGCCGGGCGGGCTGATCGCGACGATTCACCCGAGGCCGCCGTCACCCTGGCCCAGGCGTGGGTGGCGGCCGGGGACGGCCGTAACGCGCGCCGGGCGCTCGAGCCCGCGCTGGGCGCCGGGAGCGGGGCACCCGAACGGGCCCGGCTGCACGCGTGGCTGGTCGACGCCCGGCTCAGCTACGACGCCGGTGATCGTGCCCGCGGCCGCCGGTCGCTGGCGTCCGCGCTGCGGCTCGCCGAGCGCGAGCAGGTCCGGCTGCCGTTCGTCCTGGAGCGCGGCTGGATCGGGCCGGTGCTGCGGCGTGACCCCGGGCTGGCCGACACCCACCGGCGGCTGTTCGCCGCGAGCCTGCGCGACGGCCGCGCGGCGGCCCTGGCCCGGGTACCGCAGCAGGCGCCGCCGACCGCGATCGAGCAGCTCACCGAGCGCGAGCGGGAGGTGCTGCGCCACGTCTCGGGCATGCTGAGCACCGCCGAGGTCGCCAGCGAGCTGTACATCTCCACCAATACCGTCAAGACCCATCTCAAGAGCATTTACCGCAAGCTGGCGGCGACCCACCGCGGCGAGGCGGTCCGCCGCGCCCGGCAGCTCAACCTGATCTGACTCCCGCAGGCGCCTCCGGGGATGCTGCGATGACCGCGGGTCGCAGCCGGGGCATTGACAGCTCGAATACAGATTCGAATACTGGTTCGGTGAGCAGCCGCGATGTCCCCCGCCGCGAAGCACCCCGCCGCGAAGCCCCCCGCCGCGAAGCACCTTGGTGTCCCCCGATCGTCGAGATGAGCGGGGGGATGGTCGGCCACCTGCTGGCCTGGGAGATGCACGAGCGCGACGGCTCATGGCACGCCTGGGTTTCCTGGATCCAGGTGGCCGGCGGCCGTCACGTCCACAAGGTGGTCGACGTCCGCGCGGGCAGCCTGCAGCCCCTGGAGCACCCGGATGCGTACTCGGCCGTGCCGCGGCGCGTCCGCGGCCGTGACGGGCTGATCAGGCCCTGGTCCGGCGAGTCCGGATTAACGGGCGGCCACGACGCTGCGGCGCGGGTTCAGGGCCGCAGCCCCAGCCGGACGACCGCGTCGGCTACCGCGCGCAGGCTCGCCGCGTGACTGCGGGCGTGACGGCGCAGTAGTCAGCCTCAGCCTTTGCTGCCACGCACCGCATCGATACCCGCGTTACCCGGCCGGCCGCGCGCCTTCCGTCCCGGCCCGCGCCATCCCGCCTCCAGGACCTTGGTCCCTTGTCCTGGCCGACCCGGGCCACCGCTAAATCAATACTTAGATGACCAGAAATGCGGAACATCGCCCGACCCGAATGAACGGACGACGGGATGAACGATGAGCCACCGATAATGCGAGAGATCGGCCGGGCGGAGGCATGGTGGCGGCTGGGCAGCGTCGCGTTCGGCCGGGTCGTGTTCACCAGCCGGGCGCTCCCGGCGATCCTGCTGGTCAACCACGTCGTCGATGACGGGCGCGTCATCTTCCGTACCCCCGAGGGCTCGGGCGTGATCAGCCTCACCGCGGCCCGGCAGCCAGTGGTGCTGGCCTACCAGGCCGACCAGATCGACCCGGTCGCGGGCACCGGGTGGAGCGTCGTGGTCACCGGCCTCGGGCGGCTGGTCGACGAGCCGTCCGAGGCCGCTGCCCGGTACCGCGCGACGCTGCGCTCATGGCTGGTCCCGGAAACGGGACACGTGATCCTGATCAACCCGGAGATCGTCACCGGATACGAGCTGACGGCCAGGGAGCGGCGGAGGTAGCCGACCGCTCAGTCCAGGCGAGTCTCACCGCGTACCGCGGGACCGAACAGCGGCCAGCGGTGCCGGAGCGCGGCGCCGGCCACGCTGGCGGACATGCGGTCACCAACCGCCGCGGCGGCGGCCCCGGCCTGGTCAGCCAGGGCGGGACCGCGGCGATAAGCCGGCTCCTCGCCCGTCCTGGTCTGGCCCGGGACGCGGGCTCGTCCGCTGGGGCCGCAGGACCAAGGGCCCGGGGCAGGCGGGACCTTCGGCTCTGGGCGGCCCGCTGGGGCCGCCTGAAACTGAAAATGCCTGCGAGACGAGAGGGGGAGCCAGGACCACCGGCGGAGAAAAGCCGGGGGGCGATCCCGGTAGGTGGTCCAGAAGGGCTGAGAGGCCGGACGGCGGTAGGGCCGGACGGCGACCCCAAGGTACCTGATCCGGGTAATGCCGGCGAAGGGAGATCGCCTCGCAGGTTATTCGTGCCCGCGCAGCCGGGCCGGGCCCGGCCGGGATCCCCGGCCGGGCCCGGTCCGGGGGGCGGCGGGGCGTGATGGCCCCCAATCAGCCCATGTCGAGGGCGAGCAGGTCTTCTTCGGTCTCCCGGCGCAGCAGCACGCGCGCTGCCCCGTCCCGGACGGCGATCACCGGCGGGCGCGGGACATGGTTGTACTGGCTGGCCATGCTGCGGCAGTACGCCCCGGTGCCCGGCACGGCGAGCAGGTCGCCGGCGGCCAGGTCGGACGGCAGGAACTCATCCTTCACCACCACGTCACCGCTTTCGCAGTGCTTGCCCACCACCCGGGCGAGCGCCGGCGCGGCCGAGGAGGCCCGCGAGGCGACGGTGCAGGAGTAGTCGGCGTCGTACAGGGCCGTGCGGATGTTGTCGCTCATCCCGCCGTCCACCGCGATGTAGCGGCGGCTGGTGCCGTGGTCAAGCCCGACTTCCTTGATCGTCCCGGCGGTGTAGAGCGTGAACGTGCTCGGGCCCGCGATCGCCCGGCCCGGCTCCACCGAGACCCGGGGCACCTCGATGCCGAGGACCCGGCACTCGCGCCGGAGGATCTCCGCCAGCGCGTCGGCCAGCGGCTTGGGCGCGAGCGGGTCGTGCTCGCTGGTGTAGGCGACGCCGAACCCGCCGCCCAGGTCGATGTCGGGCAGCACCACGCCGTGCTCCCGCATCACCTCGGCGTGCAGGCCGAGCAGCCGGCGGGCCGCCACGTCGAAGCCGTCGGTGTCGAAGATCTGCGAGCCGATGTGCGAGTGCAGGCCGCGCAGTTCCAGTTCCGGGCGGGCCAGGATGCGCCGGACCGCCTGGGCGGCCGCCCCGCCGGACAGGGAGAGCCCGAACTTCTGGTCCTCGTGGGCCGTGGCGATGTACTCGTGGGTGTGCGCCTCGACCCCGACGGTCACGCGCAGCAGCACCGGCGCGCGGACGCCGTGGCGGGCGGCGGTGTCGGCCAGCCGGTCGATCTCGGACAGCGAGTCGATGACGATCCGCCCGATCCGGGCCGTCACCGCCCGGTCCAGTTCCGCGTCGGACTTGTTGTTGCCGTGCAGCCCGATGCGCTCCGGCGGCGCCCCGGCCCGGAGCACCACGGCCAGCTCGCCGCCGGAGCAGGCGTCCAGCCGCAGCCCGTCCTGCACCAGCCAGCGCACCACCTCGGTGCACAGGAACGCCTTGCCGGCGTAATAGACGTCGGCGCCCCCGCCCAGGTCGGCGAACGCGTGATGGAACGCGTCGCGGAACGCCACGGCCCGCTCCCGGAAATCGGCCTCGTCGAGCACGTAGGCGGGCGTGCCGTACTCGGCGGCGAGGTCGCGGACGTCGGCCCCGCCCACCTCCAGCGCGCCCGCGTCGTTGCGCCGCACCGTGCCCGCCCACAGCTGGGGCAGCAGCTCGTTGACGTCGCCCGGCGGGCGGAGCCAGGCCGGGACCGTGGCGACGCTGCCGTAACCAGGCGCGTGAAGGGCGCCAGCCTCGTGAGCAGACATGAGTTCTTCCGTTCGGCGTATCGGTGCGGGAGGGGCCGGGCGCATGCGGCGCGGGCGGGCGGCGGTGCCCGGCCCGGTGAGCCCGGTCGCCGGGCTCAACCGGGCGCGGCCCTGGCCAGCGTACCGGCGTCTTTGGGGTATGACACCTGAGCCGGAGCAGTGCTGACGGCCCATCCAATCGGGGGGTTGGGGTGGCAAGACAGACAATCGTCACACTTACGGACGACCTTGATGGCGGCCCGGCCGACGAGACGGTGCGGTTCGGGATCGACGGCTCGCGGTACGAGATCGACCTGAGCGGGCCCAACGCGGCGACGCTGCGGCAGCAACTGGCGCCGTTCATCGAGCGGGCCCGCCCGGCCGGGAGCGCGTCCCGCGGGCCGCGACGCACCGCCGCGAGCCGCCGGCGCAGCCGGGAGATCCGGGCGTGGGCCCGGGATCAGGGCATCGAGCTCAGCGAGCGCGGGCGCATCCCGGCCCGCGTCGCCGACCGGTACCTGGCCGCCGCAGCGGGAACCACCCAGGCGTTACCGGCCCGGTACCTCCGCTTTCCCCGTGGACCGGGCCGTTCGGGTATAACAGTGCCTACCGGCACAATCTGGGGGGCGAAGGTCACAGGCCGTTTCCGGTCGTGGCCCGCGCTCTGCATCCTGCGGGTGGGAGGCACGAGGTGACAACGCCTCTGAGCCCGGGTCCGCTTGAGGACCGGCTCCGTGGCATCCAGTCGATCACGGATGCCGCCCTGTCCCGGCTCGATGAGCATGATCTGCTGGCGGAGCTCCTCGAGCGCACCAGGAACATCCTGCAGGCCGACACGGCCGCGGTGCTGCTGCTGGATTCCTCGTCCGGGCAGCTGATCGCCACGTCGGCCGCGGGGCTGGAGGAGGAAGTTCGCCAGGGGGTGCGGATCCCGGTCGGCCGGGGGTTCGCCGGGCGCATCGCCGCCGAGCGCCGCCCGGTGATCCTCGACCAGGTCGATCACACGACGGTGCTCAACCCGATCCTGTGGGCGAAGGGGATACGCACGCTGATGGGCGTGCCGCTCGTGGCCGGCGGGTCGGTGATCGGCGTGCTGCACGTCGGCTCGCTGACGCCCCGCACGTTTTCCGGCGACGACGTCGAGCTGCTGCAACTGGCCGCCGACCGGGCCGCCATGGCCGTGCACTCGCTCATGGCGCGCGATGACCGGATCGCGGCGGCGGCGCTGCAGCGCAGCCTGCTTCCGGCCTCGCTCCCGGCCGTCGAGGGGGCGGTGATGGCGGCCCGCTACGTCCCGGGCGAGGGGGCGGTCGGGGGTGACTGGTACGACGTGTTCATCCTGCCCTCCGGCGAGCTGGGCCTGGTGATCGGCGATGTGACCGGCTCGGGCCTGGCGGCGGCCGTGGTCATGGGCCGGATGCGCAGCGCGCTGCGGGCCTACGCGCTGGAGACCAGTGACCCAGCCGAGGTCCTGGCCCGGCTGGACCGCAAGATGCAGCACTTCGAGCCAGGCATCGCGGCCACGGTGCTGTACGCGATGTACGAGCCGGGCCTGGACCTGGTGCGGATCTGCTCGGCCGGGCACTACCCGCCGATCGTCGCACGACCGGGGCAGCCCGCCGAACTCGCCGACATCCCCGCGGGCCTGCTGATCGGCGCCTCCCTTGACGTGCGGCGGACGGTGACCGATCTGAAGATCACGCCGGGGACGCTGCTGTGTTTCTACACCGACGGCCTGGTCGAGCGGCGCAGCCACTCGATTGACCACGGTCTGGCCCGGCTGTGCCAGGCGGTCGTCGCGCAACCGCCCGATGCGGCCTGTGCCACGGTGATGGGCGCCCTGGTCGGCAGCGAGCCAGCCGACGATGACATCGCGCTGCTGATGTTCCGGCGCTCGCCAGCAGGAACCCCGTAGCCATGCCCGGCGACGGCGGCGCGGTGCGGAGGGTCGGCCCGAACGCTGTGGTCACCATGCCCGATGAGATCGACGCGATGAATGCCGACGAGATCCTCGGCGTGCTGCTGTCCGCGGTAACGCCGGGCGTGACGGACGTGATCATAGACATGAGCGGGACGACCTTCTGCGATTCCGCCGGCGTGCACGCCGTCATCGCCGCCCAGAAGCAGGCTGCGGCGGCCGGCATCCGGCTTCGGCTGGTCGCCACGGCGGTGCTGCGGATATTCACTCTCATCGGGGCCGACCAGCTCATCCCCATCTACCCGACCCTGGAAGCGGCGCTGGCCGGCGGGCCCGCCGCGCCGCCCGGCCCGCCCGAGCGCGCCGATCAGGAGTAAGCGCCGGTAAATCGGTGAGATCGGTACGAGGGAGAGGAGAGACGTGATGGCCACCGAACGGCAGAAGGAAGCGGCCCGGCGCAACATCGCCAAGGCGCGGCAGGCGCAAAGCGCCCGGGCGCACGGCGCTGACGTGCCCCGCCGCGGCGAAGGGATGAGCACCGCGGAACAAGACAGGCTGGCGGACGAGGAGTTCGCCTTCCCCGGGGAGCGCAAGGAGCCGCTGACCGACGCCCGGCACGTGCGCAACGCGATCGCCCGGTTCGACCAGGTCGAAGGGGTCAGCGACGCGGAGCGGGACCGGGCGTGGCAGCGGATCCTCGCCGCCGCGAAGCGCTACGACGTTGAGGTCTCCGAGTCCAGCTGGCGGGACCTGGCCAAGGGCGGCAAGGACCGCCAGCGCTGAGGATCGCGCGGCCCGGGGTTAGGCTCAGCCGACGTTGAGCCGTTCGAGGGGCTGGCCGGTGATGCCGGCGATGATCTCGAAGTCCTTGTCAAGGTGCAGGATGGTCAGCCCGGCCAGCTCGGCGGTCGCGGCGATGATGAGATCGGGGATCGACGGGGCCCGGTGCTGGCCGCGGTCGGCCAGCCGGACCAGGGCCGACTTGTCGATAAGCCAGTCCGTCACCGCCACGCCCGCGACATGACGTCAGGGTCGCCCAGATCGGCGAACTCGTCCGCGAACCGGGCCAGGTCCTGTGGGGTCACCGGGCGAGCGGCTGCGGCGACGTCCTGGGCGAGCCGGCGCCGGACGTACTCGCTGCGCGACAGGCCCAGGCGGCTCGCCTGGGCGTCGACAGCGGCGATCACCTCGTCCGGTACATCGCGGATCAGCATGTCGGTCATGGCACCTCCGGTGATATCCCATGATAGCGCGACGCGTCTGCGACCAGGTCCGCCCCGGAACCGGGCGCCGATGTCAGCGGCCGGCCGGGACCCCCATGATGTCCTCGATCATCTGCCGCGGAACGGTGACGTCGTCGAACCACCGGCCCCCGAAGGGACGCCGTACCGGCACGATCTGGTCGCTCGAATAGGCCAGTATCTTGCGGTTGTAGGTGCGCATCTCGTCCCGGAGCGAGGCGGGCAGCGTGCCGTCGAGCAGCAGCGCGTTTTCTATTTCCGCGAGCAGTTTGCGCGTCTCGTCGATGGTCTCCAGGATGGCCCGGCAGAACTCGGGCGGCAGCACCCCGTACTCGCCCTTGATCTCCACCAGGCGGGCGATCGCCTCGTAGGAAACGTCCTGCAGTTCGCGCCGGGTCAGCCAGTTTGTCTCGTAGTTGAGCCGCCGGTACCACAGCGGCTCCACCAGGGCCTGGCGGTGCTCCTCGAGCGTGCGGTGGAAGATGCGGTAGCCATGCTGCTCCGGCTCCTCGAAGAACCGGCACCCGGGGTCGAGGAACGGCACCATCGGGCAGATGAGCGGCAGCGCGGCCCAGCCGCCGAACTTGCGGATCAGCCGCTCTGAGTACGCGATCGTGTCCATGACCGACTGCCGGTCCTGGTACGGCATGCCGATGAAGAACCAGATCATGACGCCCTTGACGCCAGCGTCGAGGGCGCGGGGGATCCACTCCTCCATTTGCTCCATGGTGTAGGTCCCGCGGCCCGCCGCCGCGCTTATCTTCATGTCGTGGGATTCCGGCGAGAGCATGATGTAGGACGACGTCGACTCGCCCATCTTCTTGAGCGTGTCGGGCGGCGTCAGCCGGAACTGCTCGAACGAGACGCTGCTGTAGCCGATCTCTTTCACGGCGTCGAGATACTGGTGCAGCCGCCCCTTGTTCTCGGAATAGCACTGCAGCGCGTATATCGAGGTCCGTTTCGCCGCCTCCCGCATCGTGCGGAGCTCTTCGATGACGAGATCGTTGTCCTTCTGGATGAGGGTCTTCTGGACACCCATGATGTTGCGGTAGGCGAACTTTGAGCCGCCGCACCAGCCGCAGTCATGCGCGCAGCCGGTGTTGGGCAGCGTCATGATGAGCTTGGATACCGACGGCCCCGCGCTGGCCGTCTCCCGGTAGTACGACCAGTCGCCCTGCGCGTCGTTGTAGCGGGTGGCTGGCTTGTGCGTGAAGCCGGTGGCCTGGACCTCGCCGCCCGTCTTGTACAGCAGGTTCGGGATGGCGCGGAAGTCCCTGCTGCCGCGGCGGACCCGGGCGACCAGTTCGGTGACCGGCACGAGGGTGTCGTAACCCTGGATGACGATGTCAACGCTCGGGTACTCGATGAGCTGGCTGGCATAGTAGGTCGCCGAGATGCCGCCGAAGACGGTCAGCGCGTCCGGCCGGACCTCCTTCAGGAGGGCGGCGAGCTCGATGGCGCCGTGGCATTGCGTCATCCAGTGCAGGTCGAACCCGAAGATCGGCGCTTCCAGGCGGCCGAGCAGCCGTCTGACATCCAGGTCGGGATGCATGAGCATCAGTGAGGCGACATTCACGATCTTCGCGTCGAATCCGTGGTCGGCCAGCCGCTGCTTGATCGAGAACCAGCCGATCGGGTACATCTCATAGATCGAGGTGACGTTGACGCTGTCGCTGTCGCTCAGGTAGGCGAACAGCATGTCGTCGCGCTCGCGGAAGTCATAGACGCTGGGCGCGTGCAGCAGGAAGAGGTCCGCCTCGAGCCGCGACGCTATCTGCTGATCCATGGTGCGGGATCTCCTATCTCGCTGCCTGAGCGAGCGAGTCGAGGGCGGGCCGTACCGACGGGATCGCGGCCGGCGACCGGTCCTGCTCGGCCGGGACCAGCCCGAGATGGGCCAGATCGGCCAAGCTCGCCCAGTAGGCCCAGTGGGCCGGGCTCCGCCGGATGGCCGCGCTCACCCCGGCGGCGCAGTGCTCGAACGCCGTGACCGTCTCTCCGGCCACCGGCACCGGCGCGGAGATTTCCAGCACCTGGTGGCGGTAGTCAGACGACCGGTACAGGAAGGACATGAGCACCGGAGCGCCGGTCACCTGGGCGAGGGTCACGACCCCGGGCACGAGCCCGGCCTTTCCGTTCAGGAAGGGAACGTTGACGGTGCGGGCCTCGTCGCTGTCCAGCGGCGGCGCGTCGATCGAGATCGTCACCACCTCATTGGCGCGCAGCGCCGAAGCCGCCAGGGCCGCGACCTCCAGCCGGCCGGGCCACGGCTCGATGTTCGGCCGCTGCCGGTGGCGCCGCACCCGCCGGGCGAGCACCAGGTCCCAGAACCGCCGCTCGGCGGAGGAAAGGCTGGCCGTGTATTTGTACTGCCAGCGCCCGATGGTGGTGAGCGGGAAGCCGCTGGTGTGCAGCACCGAGAACGCGCTGTTGTAGGAGCCGAAGTGGGCGCAGCAGAGGATGGCGCCCTTGCCCGCGGCCAGCGCGGCCTCCAGGTGCTCCCGCCCCTGGATCTCGACCAGCCGCCGCAGCGGCCGCGCCCGGTGCCGCAGCCGCATCACGTCGAGCACCTCGCAGGAGGCGAACCGGAACCAGTCCCGGGTCACCTGCCGCGCCGCCGCCCGGCCGAGCTCGCTCCCGAGCACCTGCCGCAGGTTGCGGGCCAGCTCGGTGCGCTTGCCGACCTGCCGCCGGTACAGCCAGTCGCCGCGCCAGCAGGCGATGCGGTAGCCGATGGCGGCGGGCAGGCGGGCCAGGACCGGCGCGGCCGCCGCCCAGTAGGTGACGCCTTCCAGGTGGCGCAGCAGCCTCTCCGCGCGGCTGTCACCCATGCGCGGCCTCCTGCCTTCCGGGCTGCCGGGCGCGCACGTAGGCGCAGATCGCGTCCACGCTGGCGAAATTGTCCGGGAGCAGATCCGCGTCGCCGACGGCGATCCCGAACCGCTCTTCCAGGAAGACCACCATCCGCAGCAGGCTCAGCGAATCGAGGATGCCCGCCTCCAGCAGTGATGTGTCGTCCGCCAGCGGCAGCAGCGCCGGGTCACGGACGAATTCCCGGCTGATGTATTCATTGATGACCGTCTCCACCTGAGCAACTCCCTTCTGTGTGTGTCGGCTAATGTCCGGTTCGCCGGCTGGCTCCGGCTGGTTCCGGTTCGTGCTGTTCGGCGGCCAGGCCGGCCCGGTCGACCTTGCCGGTCGAGGTTCTCGGCAGCGCCTCGCGGAAGTCGACGACGTCGGGCACCATGTAGCCCGGCAGCCACTGCCGGCAGTGGTCCAGCACGTCCTCGCGGGTGAGATCGGCGGCCCCGCCCACCTCCCCTTCTCCCTTCACCGTGGTGACGACCGCGCTAAGGCGGCTGCCGAGCAGCTCATCCGGCACCGGCAGCACCGCCGCCTCGCGGATGGCCGGATGCCGGTACAGCGCGGCTTCCACCTCGCCCAGCTCCACCCGGTAGCCGCGGATCTTCACCATGCTGTCCAGGCGGCCCAGGTAGGCGTAGTTCCCGTCCGGCTCCAGGGTCACCAGGTCGCCGGTCCGGTACACGACCTCGTCCCGGGGCCCGTGCAGCGGGCTGGGCCCGAGCACCTCGCTGGTCTTGGCCGGCTGCCGCCAGTACCCGCACATCAGCGACGGGCCGCGCACGTACAGCTCGCCCTCTTCGCCCGGCTCGGACACCCGGCCGCCCTCGCTGGTGACCGCGAACACCTCGGTGTTGGCGATGGCCTGGCCGATCGGCACCGGGCCGGCGTCGGCCCCGCCCGCGGGCACCTCGAAGGCCGTGCACACGTTGGTCTCGGTCGGCCCGTACCAGTTGAGGTAGCGGGGGTGCGGCAGCTCCTCCATCAGCCGGGTGAGGTGCTTGGGCGGGAACACCTCCCCGGCGAAGATCACCACCCGCAGGCCCGACAGGTCGAACCGCCGCAGCCCGCCGTAGCTGGCGAGCAGCGTGAGCACCGACGGGACCGAGTACCAGACCGAGATCCGCTCGGCGTCCAGCCACTTCGCGATCGATACCGGGAACGTGGCGGCCCCGTCGGGCAGCACGCACATGCAGGCGGCGGCGCGGCAGGCGGCGAAGACGTCGAAGACCGACAGGTCGAAGTGCAGCGGCGCGGGGCTGCAGACGCGGTCCTGCTCGCTGAGCCCGGCCGCGGCCGCGGCCCACTCCACGAACGTGAGCGAGTTGCGGTGGGAGATCATCACCCCTTTCGGGGTGCCGGTCGATCCCGACGTGTACAGGATGTACGCGAGGTCGGTCTCGATCGACCTTTCCTCCGCCAGCGGCTCATCCGGTTCTGCCGCCACCGCGGGGGCGCTGGCCGCCAGCACGCGCAGTCCGGGAACGCCGTCGGCCAGGGCGGCCGCCTGGCCCGCCGTGGCCTCGTCCGCGACGATCACGGCCGCGCCGCTGTCGCGCAGCACGTAGCCGAGCCGCTCGGCGGGCGCCTTCGTGTCGAGCGGCACGTAGCAGGCCCCGGCCTTCAGCGCGCCGTACACCGCGACCACCGAGGCGGCCGACTTGGGGATGAGCACCGCCACCCGGTCGCCGGGCGCCACGCCCAGGCGCAGCAGGGCCCGGGCCATCTTGTTGCTCAGCTGGTCCAGTTCCTGGTAGCTGAGCGTGGAGCCCTCCGACGCCACCGCCGGGCGGCCAGGCTGCCGCGCCGCGGCCTCGGTCAGCAGTTGCTGCAGCAGATACACCATCGCGCTTCCCTTCTGGTTGCCCCCGTCACGGCCGGCCCGGCCGCCTTCCGGATCTACAGGCCCAGCATCCGGGCGATGACCACCCGCTGGATCTCCGACGTGCCCGAGTAGATCGTGCTGGCGACCGCGTCACGCAGGTCGCGCTCGATCCCCGCTTCCTTCATGTAGCCCATTCCCCCGTGGGTCTGGATCGCGTCCTGGCTGGACCGCACCCACGCCTCGCTGGTGAACAGCTTCGCGGCCGCCGCCTCCGCCGGCGCGGACCTGCCTTGCTGCTTGAGCCAGGCGACCTGGTAGATCAGCAGCCGGGCCGCCTCCAGCCGCACGTACATGTCGGCCAGCTTGCCGGCCACGGCCTGGAAACTCCCGATGGGCTGGCCGAACTGCTCGCGGGTGCGCGCGTACTGCACGCACGCGTCGAGCTGGCGCCGCATCGCGCCGACGGCGCTGGCGAACAGGCAGCTCCGTTCCCATTCCATGGACGAGTTGAAGATGGCCATCCCGGCTCCCTCGGGCCCGAGCCGGCTCGCCGCGGGAACGAGGCAGTCGGTCAGCGCGACCTCGCCCATCGGCGAGGTCCGCAGGCCCATCTTCTCGAAGCCGCCGCTGATGGTGAGCCCAGGCGTCGTGGCGTCGACGAGGAACGCGGACAGGCCCCCGAGCCCGGGGCGGTCCGCCACGGCGGCGTACACCAGCAGCACGTCGGCGACGGGCGCGTTGGTGATGTAGTGCTTGGTCCCGTTCAGCAGGTAATGCTCACCCCGCCGCTCGGCGCGGGTGCGCATGCTCAGCGCGTCGGAGCCGGAGCCGGGCTCGGTCATCGCGTGCCCGCCGATGATGTCCCCGGACACCATCGGCGGCAGGTACGCCTGCTGCTGGGCCAGGGTGCCGAACGTTACCAGCGGCAGCTGCACGCTCCACATCTGCGCGTTGAGGGAGAACAGCAGCCCGTTGTCCTGGCACCCGTATCCAAGGGCCTCCATGACCAGCGCGGCCGTCAGCGGGTCGCTGCCGGCGCCGCCCAGGTCGGCCGGGATCGGCAGGCCCTGGATCCCGAACTTGGCACACGCCCGCCACGCGTCCCGCGGGAACTCGCCTGCGTCCTCGCGCTTGGCCAGGTCCTGGTTGAGCTCCCGGCGGGCGAACGCGAGCGCCGCCTCGGTCAGCTCGCGCTGCTCGTCGCTCAGTGAGAAGTCCACGTCGCCTCCTTGTCTAGGGCCCCGGTGACCGCGGCCCGCGACGGCCGCCCGATCCCGGACACGGCCGCCGCAGCCGACCGCCACTTCCCGGCCGGCCGCCGGGCCAGGCGGAGCGCGGCCGCGTGCGCGTGCGCCTCCGCCTGATCCGTGAGCGGAGCCAGCGGGCCGGCATCGGCGTAGCGGCGCGCGAGCGCCCGGGAGATCAGGTGGTCAGCCAGCCACGGGTTCTTGGGGAGTACCGGCCCGTGCAGGTAAGTGGCGTATACCTCCCGGTAGCGAGCGCCTTCGGTGCCGTCCTCCCCGTTGTTGCCGGCCCCGGCGATGACCCGCCCGAGCGGCTTGGCGCCGCGGCCCAGGTAGGTGCGCCCGCTGTGGTTCTCGAACCCCGTCAGCTGATTGCGCTGGCCAGAGCCCAGATCGCAGTCGACCGCCACGTGCCCGATGAAGCGGGTCGGGCCGGCTTCGGTGACCACGTCCAGCACCTCCAGGCCCGGTATCGGCTCCCCGTCGGCCGGTACGTAGTGCCGGCCCAGAAGCTGGTAGCCGGCGCACACGGCCAGGACAACGGCGTCGGCCTCGATCGCCTCCCGGAGCGGGCCGGCCTTCGCCGCGAGGTCGCGCGCCGCCGCGGTCATCTCCCGGTCCTGGCCGCCGTGCAGCAGGATCAGGTCGGCCTGCGCGAGGTCAGCGACTTCTCCCACGTCGGCCTCGGTCACGCTGTAGCGGATTCCGCGCCAGGCGCAGCGCTGGGTGACGGCGAACAGGTTTCCCCTGTCCCCGGCCACGCTGAGCAGCCTCGGATAGAGGTAGCAGATGCGGACCGATACCGGAGCCGGTGTCATGTCGTCATTCCTCCCACGACGGCCGCACCCACCCGCGGCGCTGCATGATGCCGCGAAGCTCGCGCATAGGGGTGTAGCCAGCGAAGATGTACAGCGGCTCGCCCGGCGGCGTCCCGGTCAGCGCCGCGTCCAGGGCCGCCAGGCGGCCGGGGAGCACCTGCGTGGCCTCCGGGCGGGCCCCCGCGTACTTGAATCGCAGCCAGACCTCCTCGGCCCGGGTGCCGCTGGCGACCAGGCTCGCTAGCTGGGGCACCAGCTGCTCCAGTTCCACGTCCCAGAGCCAGGCGAAGTCCTCCCCGTCGACCACGGTGTTGCTGTGCGCCGCCAGGACGTGCTTGCGGCCGGGCCGCCCCAGCACCTCCCGGAGCATCGCGTTGTAGGCCGTCGGGTTCTTGACGAAGGCGAGCACCACGCGCCGGTCGCCGGCCTGGATCTCCTCCAGGCGGCCGAACGCCGGGCGCAGGCCGGCCATGGCGCCCCGCGCCTCGGCGGGCGCCAGCGGGCGCGGCAGCGACAGCGCGATCTCCCCGGCGAGCGCGGCGGCCGCGTTGTACACGTTGTGCACCCCGGGCAGCGGCACCCGCAGCGCGAAGGTTCCCGCGGGTGTTTCCGCGGCGATCTCGGATCCCGCTTCCCGGAGGGTCCGGACCGCGGTCACCGCCACGTCCAGCCGCGGCCTGGTGTTCCCGCACGCCGGGCAGTGGTAATCACCCAGGTGGGAGAGGTAGACGGCGCGGTAGCTCAGCAGGTGCTGGCAGTGCACGCAGCGGATGGTGTCCGCGGCATGCTCGGGCACCGGCGAGCCGGCGCTTCCGGCCCGGCCGCCCCGGGCCTGCTGGATGCCGTAGTACAGGCGGCGAGCGCGCGCCCCCGGGGCCAGGCTGGCCACCAGCGGGTCGTCACCGTTGAGCACCACCGTGGCCGACGCGGGCAGTGCCTCGATGACTTCCTCCAGCTTTCTCGCCATCGCGTACAGCTCCCCGAACCGGTCCAGCTGGTCGCGGAAGATGTTGGTGATCAGTAGCGTGTCCAGGTCCACGTCCGACGCCACCAGCCGTACCGTCGCCTCGTCTACCTCCAGCAGGAGCAGCTGCGCGTCCATCCGGCCGCGCAGGTCGGTCCCGCGGACGGCGGCCGAGATCACTCCCTGCAGCAGGTTGGAGCCGGACCGGTTCTGGGTGACCCGCAGGCCCGCGGCCTCCGCCAGGGCGGCGAGCATGCGGCAGGTTGTCGTCTTGCCGTTGCTCCCCGTGACGACTACCGTGCGGGCATCGCTCGCGGCCGCGGCCTTCTGCAGGACGCGGGGGTCGATCCGGCGGGCGACCATGCCCGGGAAGCTCGTCCCGCCGCCGGCCCTCAGCATCCGCGACGCGGTCCCCGCCGCCTTGCCCCCGGCCAGCGCGATCCTCAGCCGCGCCTGAGCCGAGCGGGTGACGGGCGGCCGCCTGCACCGGGCCGGGCCGGCGGCTGGCTGGCTACGATGCGCATCTGACATCCTCCTTCGCCCGGGCGCGGGGCGCCGGGGCGGTCATCGCGTCGCCGGCCAGCGGTGGCGGGCCGGCCTGGGCGCGGTGCTGCCCGGCGTCCCGGACGGCGTCCACGATCGCTTGCACGTGCCCTTCGTCGAGGGCGTAGTGCAGGGCGCACGACCGCAGCGCGAAGCGGCCGCGGATGTCCGTGCCGGCCAGGAACGCGCGCCCCCCGACCTGCAGGTCCTCCATGACCCCCTGGTTCAGCAGGTTCAGGCCCGCCTCGTCGCCGCGCAGGCTGGCCGGCACGTAGCGGAAGCACACCGCGGTCAGCGGCCCGGTCGCCACCAGCTCCAGGTCAGGGCTCGCCTCGATGACGTGTTCCAGGTAGCGCGCCAGGTCAATGTGCCGCCGGACGTGATCAGCCAGCCCGGCCTGCCCGGCCTGCTGGATGTTCCAGAGGGTCTTGAGCGCCCGCCCGGAATCCCGGGTCTGCTCGGCGCTGCGGTGGGAGTACCAGACCTCGCCGGCGAACCCCTGTCCCGGCGGGAGGCTCAGATAGGAGGGGATGAGCTTGTAGGTGTCCTGCAGCAGCGAGCCCTGCCGGACCATGGCGCAGCTGCAGCCGATGGCCACCGCCAGCCACTTGTGCGGGTCGAGGGCGACCGAGTCGGCGCGCTCCAGGCCCGCGTACCAGTGCGCGAGGCGGGGGTCGAGTACCCCGAAGCCGCCGTAGGCGCCATCCACGTGCAGCCAGAGACCCTCCTGACGGCAGAAGTCGGCGAGATCACCGAGCGGGTCGATGGCGCCGGTCTTCACGCTCCCGGCGTTCGCCGCGACCAGGAAGGGACGGTGGCCGGCCCGCCGGTCAGCCTGGACCGCCGCCCGCAGATCGGCCAGGTCCATGCGGAAGTCCTCCCCGACCATTACCTTGCGGGGAGCGCCGAGCCCGAGCGTAAAGGCCGCCTTCTCCAGGCAGGAATGGCCCTCGGCCGACATGTACATGGTGAGCCGGGGGTGCCCGTGCAGGCCCTCCGCCCGGATATCCCAGCCGCCCGCCTGGGCTCCCCAGTACCGCGCGACTTCCAGGCAATGCCGGTTCGCGTCCGAGCCCCCGCCGAGGAGAACCCCGTCGCTGGAATCCCCGGGGAAACCGATGAGCTCCATAAGCCAGCGGACGACGGCCCGCTCCACGTAGATGGCCGCATAATTACCGCCGGAACCGCTCGTGTTGGTGACCGCCGACGCAAAAGCCGCGAGCATGCTCAGCCGGGATGCGGCCGGATCAACGAATGCGGCGAAACACGGATGATTCTGGCCGCGGCCGTAGGGCAGCACCAGCCGGAGAAAGCCGTCGATGACATCCTCGGGAGCCGCTCCCTCGGCGGGAAGGCTCATATTCTCCAGCTCACGGCGTACCTCCGCGGGCATGGGCCGGTAGACCGGCTCTCGCGGAAGCCTGTCCAGGTAGCCCGCCAGCGTGTCCACCAGCCGATGGCCCAGGCCGCGGAAGGTGGCGTCGTCCATCGCCAGCGGCGAGGCAACGGCGGCGTAACCCTCGGCGAGGCGGGGAGAGCCAGAAGGGATAGGCGATCCCATGGATGGGAGCTCCTCTCGTTAATAATGCGGCTTCGAAGAACACCATATCGCGCGCAAGCGACCATTCCCGTAGCCCGCAGCCAGTAAACGGGACGACTTATTAACAACTTGAGCAAGCGCCTGTAATGAAAGGCCAATGAAACGGCCGGGGCACCCCGGGGAGCGGCATACGGATATGGCTAATGCAATGGCCGGTGTGGATTTGTCTCCGGGTACGCGCGCCTCGGGCACGCCGCGCCGCTCCGCCACGGCGATGGCCGCTGCGGACGGTCTCGGCGGTATAGGCAGTGATCCGCAGCCCGTCGGCGGGCTGTGCGCGGGGCTGGCCGCCCGGCGGCTGGGCGCCGAGCAGATCATCCTGACCGGCGGGGATGGAACCCGCATCGTGCTAGAACGCGTCGGCTACCGCGAGGCCGTCGAGACGGCGCTCGGCGCGGTCCGCGACGGCGGGACCATCAGCCGGGTCGGCGCGCCGGACGGCTACCGGGCCATGGCCAGCCGCGAGGCCCTCGAGGTCCTCATCGAGCCCTGCTCTGGTCACGGAGACGACAGTGAGCGAATGGACGAGCGACGAGCTGACCCGGATCGGACGGGCCGAGGAACTGCGGATCGCCTCCCGGCGGCGGGACGGCTCCCTGATTTCCTGATTTCATTTCTGTCATCTGTTTGTCACCCGCCGTTTCCCTGTCGTTGTTGCCAGGTTCTCAGGCAAGAGTCAGGCATCCGTCGTCCCTTAGCCGAAACTCATCAAGGATGAGCAGCCCCGCTGCGGCGTGGCCGGGCGCCTCCGGGCTCGAGGATTTCCTGGGCCCCGCATTGAATTTGCGGTTGATCCCGGCGTCGCCCAGCTTGCTGAAACGTCCCCTATCGCGTTCAGGAGCCTTTGCCCGCCTTCCACGGCGCATGGTTTGGTGGGACAATCGGGCCATGCCTGATGGACTCAGCACGTCTTATCTGGCCGATCCAGCCTCGCTGACCGCGGAGGAGCAGCGGCTGCAGGAGGCCCGGGCGGGTGTTCCGTGGCGTGCCTGGGGGCCTTATCTCAGTGAGCGCCAGTGGGGGACGGTGCGGGAGGATTACAGCGACAGCGAAGACGCCTGGTCGTACCTCACTCATGATCAGGCGCGGTCCCGCGCGTACCGGTGGGGTGAGGATGGCATTGCCGGGATCAGCGACGACAAGCAGCGGTTGTGCCTGGCTGTCGCGCTGTGGAATGAGCGGGACCCGATCTTGAAGGAGCGGATGTTTGGCTTGACGAATGCCGAGGGAAATCACGGTGAGGACGTCAAGGAATACTACTTCTACGTCGACAACCTCCCGACGCACAGCTACCAGCGCTACCTTTACAAGTATCCGCAGGCCGAATTCCCCTACAACGAGCTGGTGGCGGTGAACGGGGCCCGGTCACGGCAGGAATTGGAGTACGAGCTCATCGATACGGGTGTCTTCGATGACGGCCGTTATTTCGATGTCGAGGTAGAGCACGCCAAGGCCGGCCCTGAGGACATCCTGTGCCGCATCACCGTGCACAACCGCTCGTCGCAGGACGCCGGGCTGCACGTGCTGCCGACGCTGTGGTTCCGCAACACCTGGTCATGGGAGGATGGTGCCCCTAAGCCCCGGCTCGCTCGCGTCGAATCAGCGGATCCAGTCGTCCGGGCGGAGCATCACCAGCTCGGCGTTCTCTACCTCCACGCCGAGCCAGAAGCGGCCTTGCTGTTCTGTGAGAATGAAACGAATGCGGCACGCGTGTTTGGCGCCGAGCCCGCGACGCGCTTCCCCAAGGACGGCATCGGCGATCACCTCCTGCATGGCAGCGATACCGTGAATCCCGGCGGCGAGGGGACCAAGGCGGCGGCGCAGGTCCGGCTGCTCGTGCCGGCGGGCGGGCAGGCCGCGGTGCTGGTACGGCTCACTCGTGAGGGTCCGGAGACCCTCACGACGCCGTTCGCCGGCGCGGATGAGCTGATCGCGCGCCGGCGGGCCGAGGCCGACGAGTTCTACGACGCCATCACACCGTCAGCGGTGACCGCTGACGCGAAGGCGATCATGCGGCAGGCGCTGGCGGGAATGCTGTGGTCCAAGCAGTGCTATTACTTCGACGTGGATCGCTGGTTGCGTGAGCGCCACCGCCACCCGCTGCGGGCGCCGACCCGGCGGGGCAGCCGGAACGAGTCGTGGTTTCACATGGTCAACCATGATGTCGTGTCCATGCCGGACAAGTGGGAGTACCCGTGGTATGCCGCCTGGGACCTGGCGTTTCATTGCATTCCGCTCGCCATGGTCGACCCCGATTTCGCTAAGAGCCAGCTCGACCTGATGCTGTCCGAGGGCTATCTCCACTCGACCGGCCAGATGCCTGCTTATGAGTGGAACTTCGGGGACGTGAACCCTCCGGTCCACGCCTTCGCGACTCTGTTCCTGGAGAATCTGGAGGCCGACCTCGGCAAGGTGGACCTTCTGTTCCTGCAGGAGAGCTTCGCGAAGTTGCTGCTGAACTTCACCTGGTGGGTCAACCGCAAGGATCCCTCCGGCCACAATGTGTTCGAGGGCGGCTTCCTCGGCCTGGATAACATCGGCGTATTCGACCGCAGCGCGGCGCTGCCGACCGGCGGGCGGCTGGAGCAGGCCGACGGCACGGCCTGGATGGCGCTGTTCAGCCAGAACATGCTCGAACTGGCCCTGGCCCTGCTGGATCATGACGAGACATACGAGGGGTTCGTGCTCAAGTTTGTCGAGCACTTCTTCTGGATCGCCGCCGCAGTGGACCCGGTCGGTGAGCACCCCGACGAGATGTGGGACGAGGAGGACGGCTTCTTCTATGACGTGCTGCGCCTGCCCGACGGCAGCGGAGCGCGGATCAAGGTCCGATCCCTGGTGGGCTTGCTGCCCCTTTGCGCCACGACGGTGATCGAGGCCGACGTCATCGACCGCTACCCGCAGATCGCCGAGCATGTGGCCGCCTTCCTCCGGCGCAATCAGGACCTTCTGGTCAATATCGCCGACCCGTTCGTGCCCGGCGTCCACGGCCGACGGCTGCTGTCCCTGGTGAATGAGGACAAACTGCGGCGCATCCTGGCCCGGATGCTGGACGAGGAGCGGTTCCTGGGCCCGCACGGCATCCGCTCCATCTCGCGCTGGCACCTCGACCATCCCTATGCCTTCGATGTGGCCGGGGGCGAGTACCGGGTCCAGTACGAGCCGGCGGAGTCCACCAGCGGAATGTTCGGCGGCAACTCCAACTGGCGCGGGCCGGTGTGGTTCCCGATCAACCTGCTCTTGATCCGGGCCCTGATCCAGCACTACCGGTACTACGGCAACGACCTGAAGGTTGAATGCCCGACCGGCTCGGGGAAGATGATGACGCTGTTCGAGGTGTCCCAGGAGCTGTCACGCCGCCTGGCCGGCACGTTCCTGCGCGACAGCGACGGGCGGCGCCCTGTCTACGGCGGCACCAGGCTCTTCCAGGACGACCCGCACTGGCGTGACCTCGTTCTTTTCTACGAGTACTTCCATGGCGACAACGGGGCCGGGCTGGGTGCCTCACACCAGACCGGCTGGACCGGCCTGGTGGCCAGGCTGATCCAGAGCATGGGCCAGTTCGACGCCGACACCGTGCTCGAGGACCGCCAATGGCCGATGGCCCGGCCATACCGGCGCCTCGCCGCCGCGCCCATGCCCAGCGTCACCACGGCTCGCGAAGCCCGCGGCGTGACCGAACCACCAGCACCTCCGCGATCACGCGACGGCTGAATCGCCGGCCCCCAGCTTCCCGGTGCTCGCTCAGCTCCCCGGCGGTCAGTCTTCCGGTCCGAGATAGCTCCAGACCTGCGGGAAGTTCCCGATGCCGAGGGTCCGGCAGATCTCCTGCGCGGCCATGCACACAGCTTCGGTGAAGGTGGGGAACGCAAGCTGGAGCTCAGCCACTTGATCGACGGTCATGCCGGCGGCCATGCACCGGCGCCGGTCCGCGGTTGAGGCTGGTGCCGCCGACCTGACCTGCTTCCAGCAGCGTGACCCGCGCGCCGAGCTCGCGGGCCTGGAGGGCGGCGGTGACCCCGGCCGGGCCGCCGCCGACCACCAGCAGGCTGGCGTTACTGCTCATGGCCACACCTGGGGCGGCCTGACCGGCCGACACCGGTCGGTCTCTCGGCCACCGGTTACCCGCTCCTTACCGGTCACGATACGAACTCGGGGCAAGATCGGTCGCGAGACCTGTTGACCTGGATCATGTGCCCTTCACAGTCTCGCCGCAACTTCTGGATCTGTCACCAGCGGATATCTTCTCGGCGCTTTGTTTCGCCTTTCCGCAACTCCGGGGTAATCGGAAATTTTCCATTCTGTCAATTCTTCGTCGTGCCCCGTTCACCGCATGGATGGGCTGCTGGCGGCATGCCCCGGCCAGGCCCGGCGGTGAGCCGATGGCCCGGCTGAGCGCAGGGCGCTGTCCGGGGCAAGACGGCCTTGAAGTCACACGGATCGCAGGTGTATGCCTGGAACACAGGCCGATGAGCACCTGGCGCAGTATGGGATATGCGCGAGACGGAACCTCCTGGCGGTGGTGCTGCAGTCGGTGCGACCGTAGGGGTGGCATGTCCGAGGATTGCGCAGACGGGGCTGCCCTTCCATTTCCGGTATGGCATCCGCGAGCGACGGGCCCATCATGACCGAACCCGCCGCAGCGGCATGGATCGACGTGTCCGTCACTATCAGGCACGGCATGCCCCACTGGCCGGACAACCCGCCTATCGTCGTGGAGCGCCCGATGGATATCGGGCGCGGTGACGACTGCAACCTCTCCCATCTCGCCATGGGCGTGCACAGCGGCACTCACATCGATGCGCCGGTGCACTTTATTCACCAGGGAGCCGGGGTAGACGAGATGCCGCTGACGGCGACGATGGGCGCCGCACGGGTCATCGAGATCACCCATCCCCGCCAGGTCACCGCGGACGAGCTACGCGGGCACTCGCTCCGCGCCGGTGAACGCGTGCTGCTGCGGACCTCGAACTCGACCCGATGCTGGCGGACCGACACGTTCGTTGAGGACTTCGTCTACATCTGCGAGCAGGCCGCCGCCCACCTCGCGGAAACGAAAGTGCGGACCGTCGGGGTCGACTACCTGTCCGTGGGCGGATACCACGCCGACGGAGCGAAGATCCACCGCATCCTGCTCGCGGCGGGCATCTGGATCATCGAGGGCCTTGATCTCTCCGCCGTGAGAGCCGGCCCGTACGAAATGATCTGCCTGCCGGTCAAGCTGCACGGCAGTGACGGAGCGCCGGCCCGGGCCATCCTCAGGCCCGTCGTTCAAGGTCTCCGGGAGAGCCCATGAAAGCCATCGCGGTGTTTCCGGGATCTCATCAGGTCAAGATCATCGAGCCGGAAGCGCCCCGATTGCACCACCCTGACCAGGTCATGTTGCGGATGCTGGACATCGGCATCTGCGGCACCGACAAAGAGATCTGTTCCTTTGAGTACGGCACGCCACCGCCGGGGGATGATCACCTGGTGATCGGCCACGAGTCGGTGGCCGAGGTCGTGCAGGTTGGCTCGGCCGTGGAGCGCTTGCAGGCGGGAGATCTCGTCGTGCCGTCGGTGCGCCGCCCGTGTCCGCGTCCCGGCTGCCTGGCCTGCCGCCGCGGGCACCAGGATTACTGCTACACGGGCGATTTCAGCGAGCGCGGGATCAAGGAAGCCCACGGCTATATGGCCGAGTACGTCGTCGACCGCGAGCGGTACATGAACGTGGTGCCGCCCGGCCTGCGGGAGATCGCCGTGCTGGCTGAGCCGCTGACCATCGCGGAGAAGGCACTCGCGCAGATCTTCTGGATGATGCAGCGTCGCCCGCCGTGGCTCGACCCGCAAGCACCGGGTGAGGAGCGAGGCCGGGGGCTTGCCGCGCTGGTGCTCGGCATCGGTCCGGTCGGGCTGCTGGGCGCGATGAAGCTGGCCACGGCCGGCTTCACCACCTATGTCTACTCACGCGAGGTGCCTCCCAATCCGCGGATCGACCTGGTCACCGGCATCGGCGCGACCTACGTCTCCTCCCAGACCGTGACGCTCCCCCAGCTGGCCGCGCAGATCGGCAACGTCGACCTGGTCTATGAGGCGGTGGGGCACTCCCACTTCGCCCTGCAGGCGTTGCAGGTCCTGGGCACCAACGGCATCTTCGTGCTGACCGGCGTCCCTGGCCTGCAGGCGTTCATCGAGGCCGATCCGGCTCGCCTCATGCGGGACATGGTGCTGAAGAATCAGGTCCTGCTGGGCACGGTCAATGCCGGGGCCGACGCCTTCGCATCCGCGCTGCAGGATCTGGAGGCCTTCCGCCGGCGCTGGCCGACCGTGGTACCGACGCTCATCGCCGGCCGCTACCCGCCAGAGCAGGCACCTGACCTGATTCTCGGCCGGCCGACCGGCATCAAGAGCGTGATCGCCTTTGACCTACCTTTGTGACCGCACGCGGGTCGTGCGGCGACGCCGAAGGCCTGCCCGCCCCGCGGCTGGCTGCGGTGGCACCCATCTGGACAGTGCCTGCGCTCGCGCGATGTCATAGGGATGAGCACGACCGGGCGCATGAGGCGGGATCAGCCCGGGCAGACTCTCCACGGCTAGGCAATCCGGGCCGCCGGTAACGCTCGAAAGCAGCTGGTCCTGCGTGGCTGAAGACCTCATAGCGAGCACTGACTCCCGTCCCGAGCAACATCTGTTGCGCGGCTGGCGTTCGGTGATATTCGCCCCGGTGGGCGACGGCGAGCGAAGCCGGCGCGGAAGCGACGGGGTGCGCCTGGCCGGTGCCGTCCTGGCCCTGGTGTGCTGCGTGCTGGTCATCCACTACAACTCGCGCATCGACCAGGCCATTGTCCAGGTCATCCATCCGCCGCCGCGGAGCATCACCTGGCTGGTGACGGTGGTCTACCAGGCCGGCTCGTTCGGTGTCGTGATCGTCCTGGTGGCACTGGCCCTGGTCGCGCGCCGCTGGGTCATCGCGCGCGACATTGCGTTGAGCGCCGCCGCCACGGCGGCCGTGAGCGGAATCCTCGTCCTTGCGCTCGGAAGCCGCGGCGGAAGACCGAGCGGAATAGTGATCCACGGCTATTACCTGACCTTCCCGGTCCTCCAGATCGCCTTGTTCATGGCGGTCGCCACGGCGGCGCTGCCCTACCTGGCGCGGAGCGTGCAGCGCCTCATTGAGATCTTCATCGCCCTGGTGGCCTTGGCCTCAGCTGTCGGAGGTCACGGGCTGCCGCTCAACGTCCTGGGGAGCCTGGCCATCGGCTGGGGGGCGACGGCGGGGGTCCGGCTCATCTTTGGCTCGCCGCTCGGCCTGCCGTCGGCCGATGATGTGCGGCTTCTGCTGGAGGAGTTCGGCATCCGCTCGGGCAACGTGCACCCGGCGAGGCGGCAAGTGTGGGGCGTGGCGAAGTACGAGGCCACCGAGACGGGCCCGCCCGATTCGTCCGGCCGCCTCGGCATCGAGGTCTACGGCCGGGACGCAGCCGATGCCAGGCTCCTCACCAAGGCGGGCCGGTTCCTGTTCTACCGGGACTCCGGGCCGACTCTTACCCTCACCCGGCTTCAGCAGGTCGAGCACGAGGCCTACCTCGCCGTACGGGCTGGCCAGGCGGGCGCCGCCGTGCCTGAGGTCATAGAGGCAGGAACGGCGGGGCCGTCGGGGGACGCGCTGCTCGTCTCCCGCCTGCCGGCCGGGACGGCACTTTCCGAGGCTGACGCGACTGATATCAGTGATGTCCTTCTGGACGATCTCTATCGTCAGCTGCTAATCCTGCGGCGGACCCGCATCGCGCACGGCGCGATCAGCGGCGACGCGCTGCTGGCCGACCCGGCGACGCAGACCATCACGGTGGCGGATTTCCGCAACGCCACATCGAACGCCTCGCCAGACCAGCTTGATCGCGACCTGGCTGGCGCCATGGCCGCGGCCGCCGTGGCGGTCGGTGCCGAACGAGCCGCCGACTCCGCGGCCCGGTGTCTCACGCCGGAGATGCTGGAGGGCGCCCTGAGGCACCTGCACCGGCCAGCCCTCGACCCGGCACTCGGCCGGAGTCTGCGGGGCCGGCGCGGGCTCCTCGACGAGGTTCGTCAGCGCGCCGCCCAAGCCAAGTCGATCGACGTGCCGAAGCTGGTAGAACCCCGCCGGGTGAGCTGGCCGACACTGATCATGATAATCGGCACGCTCATCGGCGGCTGGGCCCTGATCGGGGTGCTGATCGATGTCTCCAAGTCCTTCGACACCGTGCTCGGGGCCGATTGGCTCTGGGTCATCGCGGCGTTCATTCTGGCCCAGCTGGTCTTTGCGGCGTCGTCGGTAGAAAGCATCGGCAGCATCGCCGGGCCGCTTCCGTTCGGCCGGGTACTGGGTGTCGAGATCGCCAACTCGTTCAGTTCCCTGGCCGGCGGGACACCGGCCGTCTTCGCCACCCGGGTGCGCTTCTACCAGCAACAGGGCTACGACTCGTCGGTGGCGTTGAGCTCGGGTGCCATCATGGCCACGTGTAGCTGGATCGCCAAGGCCGTGATATTCCTCGTCGCGTTGCCGTTCGCCTGGGGGGCCATCCACCTCGAGGTCACCCCCGAGTCGGGCGGGAACTCGAAACTGGTCTGGATCATCCTGGCCGTCGTGGTACTGGTCGCCCTGGTGGCCGGCCTGGCCCTGGCCGTGCCCAGGCTCCGGAATCTGGCGGCCGAGAAGCTGCGGCCGCGGGTGCGCGACATCTGGGGCAACCTCAGGCAGGTGGCCGCCTCGCCGCGCAAGCTGGTGTTCCTGACCGGTGGCTCGTTGGCCAAAGAGCTGATCGTGGCGATGACTCTCTCCGTTTCGCTGCGGGCCTTCGACGACCATCTCCGGCTTCCCGTCCTGATCGTGGTCATCTTCCTGGCCGGGATCATCGGAGGCATCTCGCCGTCGCCCGGCGGCATGGGAGTGGTGGAAGCGGGCATGATCCTCGGCCTCACGGCGGCCGGCGTCTCGGAGGCCGACGCCACCGCCGCGGTCTTCATCCAGCGCCTGTTCACGTCGTACCTGCCGCCCATCTGGGGCTGGCTCAGCCTCGTTTGGATGCGGAAGAAGGAGTATCTCTGAGCGCCGCCCCGTTAAGCCCGTAGCTTGCGGAGAATGCGGGCCAGGTGGGCCCGGTCGGTCTGGCTGAGCCGGTCAAAGGCCCGTTCGGCCTCCGCACCCTGGGCCACGCGGATCGTGTCAAGGACGCTGGCGCCCTGCTCGGTCACCTCGACCAGGGTGGCCCGCCGGTCGCCGGGATCGGGCCGCCGCCGCACCAGGCGCCGACCTTCGAGGGCGTCGACGACCTCGGTGGTCGAGCGCGCCGCGATGTGCAGGTAGCCGGACAGCTCCGACAGGCGCATCACCCCGTGGCGCATCAGCACGCGCAGAGCCCGCAGCTGGGAAGGGCTGATGTCCCACGGGGCCAGGAAATCCTGGGACGTTTCGCGCAGCTGGCGCGCGACAGACCGGAACGCTTCCGACAGCGTCTCGTCATCGCCGGGGTCGCGCGGGGTCGCCGGGCCGCGATCCTCGGTCACCGGAATCGATCCTGGGTCACCGGAATAGAGTACCAGCCCCTGCTGTTGTACCCTCAAATTGAGGGTACCTCAACAATAGCGTTATCTTCCCGGCCCGCGCGTCCGAGCGCAGGCCCCGACCCGACAGAATCGAGCCGCTTCTTGGCATCACCACCCACGAATCGAGACATCAGCAGCACGGGCCGCAGCCGTGGCCCGAAGACCGTGACGGCCGCGGAGAAGGCGCAGGCACACGACGTATCCCTGCGCCGAATCGGGCGGCTGTTCGCCCCCTACCGCTGGCAGCTGGCGGTCGTGACCGTCATCATCGCCGCCTCCTCCGTCGTCACCGTGGCCTCGCCGTTCCTGCTTCGCGCCATCATCGACACCGCGCTGCCGGACCGGAACCTGCGGCTGCTCGTCGTGCTGGTGGCCGGCATGATCGGGATCGCCGCCATCAGCTCGGCCTTCGGGGTGATCCAGACCTGGATCAGCACCAAGGTCGGCCAGCAGGTCATGCACGGGCTGCGCACCAGCGTCTTCGCCCACCTGCAGCGGCAGTCGATCGCCTTCTTCACCCGCACCCGCACCGGCGAGGTCCAGTCCCGGATCACCAACGACATCGGCGGCATGGAGTCCGTCGTGACCTCGACCGCGACCTCCATCGCCGCCAACCTCACCACCGCGGTGGCCACCGCCGTCGCCATGGTCGCCATGTCCTGGCGGCTCTCCCTGATCTCACTGGTCGTCATGCCGCCCGCGATCTACCTGAGCCGCAAGGTCGCCCGCATGCGCCGGGCCATCACCACACGGCAGCAGCGCGAGCTGGCCGACCTCAACGTCACCATCGAGGAGGGACTGTCGATCAACGGCGTCCAGCTAGCCAAGACCATGGGCACCGGCCCGTCCCTGGTTCAGCGCTTCACCGCCTCCTCGGCCCGCCTGATCGACCTGGAGCTGAGCTCCCAGCTGGCCGGGCGCTGGCGGATGGCCTCGATGAGCATCATCTTCGCCGCGATCCCCGCGGTCATCTACCTCGCGGCCGGCCTGCCGGTCACCGCCGGGGTCATGACCATCGGCACCCTGGTCGCCTTCACCACCCTGCAGAACAACCTCTTCCGGCCGATAACCGGCCTGCTCAGCACCGGCGTCTCCGTGATCAGCTCACTGGCCCTGTTCGCCCGGATCTTCGAATACCTTGACCTGCCGATCGACGTCGACGACCCGGCCCATCCCGTGGAGATCAACCCGGCCCAGATCGCCGGGCACGTCAGCCTCGAGGACGTCAGCTTCACCTACCCGGGTGCCGACCGCGCCGCGGTCAGCGGCGTCAACATCGACGTGCCGGCCGGCAGCGCGCTCGCCCTGGTCGGCGAGACCGGATCCGGCAAGACCACGCTCGCCGCACTGGTCGCCCGCCTCTACGACCCCACCGGCGGCACGGTCCGGATCGACGGCATCGACGTCCGCGACATGAGGCTGGCCGACCTCGCCGCGGTCGTCGGCGTGGTCAGCCAGGAGACCTACCTGCTGCACACCACGGTGCGGGAGAACCTACGCTATGCGCAGCCCGGGGCCACCGACACCGAGATCGAGGCGGCGGCCCGTGCGGCCCAGATCCACGACCTGATCGCCGGGCTGCCCGACGGCTACGACACCGTGGTCGGCTCCCGCGGCCATCGTTTCTCCGGCGGGGAGAAGCAGCGCATCGCCATCGCCCGGACCCTGCTGCGCAATCCGCGCGTGCTCGTGCTGGACGAGGCCACCAGCGCCCTGGACACCGAAACCGAACGCGCCGTCCAGCAGGCGTTCGATGCCCTCGCCCGGGGCCGCACGACCATCACCATCGCCCACCGGCTCTCGACCGTGCGCAAAGCCGACCAGATCGCCGTCCTGGATCACGGCCAGATCGTCGAAGCCGGCAACCACACCAGCCTCATCGCCAGCAACGGCCGCTACGCCGACCTCGCCGCGTAGCGCTGGCGAGCGCACCCGGCTCGGTTACAAGCCGGAGGTGAGCTCGGCGACGATGTCCGCTGCCGGCTGTGACTGCCTCGCGAGCGCCACGCTCTGTCCGGCCCACATCGAGAGCGCTTCGATCTCACCGGTCGTCCCGTCCATCGGTGGCGCTGGCTCGTAACGAACGATTGATTCGCCCGAGGCGAAGTGCGCGATCACATCGCCCCAGCCCGGCCGTTGCCCGTCTGGGGGCCGACCCGCGGCCTCCCACGCCTTGGCCGTCGAGTTGCGGAGGGCGCGGTGCGGAGAGTCGGGCCACCCGGCGTCGTACAGGTTGGGATACCACTGCGCATCGGTCTCGGCCGCGGCTATCAGCCGACGCCGGTAGTCCTCGTGGATCGGCATCTCCTCGGCCAGCAGGAACCGCGTACCCAGCCACGCGGCCTGCGCGCCCAGCGCGAGCACCGCCGCGACTCCCCGGGCGTCCCCGATCCCGCCCGCCGCAATCACCGGCACGGGCGCCACCGCGTCCACCACCGCGGGCACTAGCGGCAGCGTCGCGACACCGCCCCACACGTGCCCGCCGGCCTCCCAGCCCTGCGCGACGACCACGTCCACGCCGCAGGCGACTGCCCGCCGCGCCTCCTCGGCACTGCCGACCGTGTGCATGACCACCCCGCCAGCGTCATGCACGCGCTCGATGTAGCCGCTGGGATCCCCCCAAAGGAACGACACGATCCGCAAGCCGGCCTCGAGAGCCTCGTCAAGGTGGCGATGCTGATCCGCGGTGAGAACGAAGTTGCCGCCAAACGGCCGGGCGGTGAGCGCCGCCGTCTCGCGAACCACGTCTCCGGCGTCAGCGGCCCACGCCAGCGCCACCGTCCCGAGCGCGCCGGCATTCGAGACCGCCGCCGCCAGCTGAGGAACCTGGGCTATCGGTGCCTGGACGATCGGCTGGTCAATCCCGAGCAACTCGCACACTGGCGTACGCATCAGCTCAGTCTACGGAGATTGCCCGCTCGCAACGCGGCCTCCTGTCACTGATAGGAGGTCGGCATCGACCCGGACCGGCGGTCCCAGCCGTGGAAGGACGAGTAGTCGCCGGCGTCCCAGGCCTCGCGCAGCCCCGGCGTGGCCAGGTCCCAGTCCGGGCGGATCTCGGCGGTGGCCGCGCGCAGGTCGTGCCACAGGTCGTAGAACGACGGGCGGCCCCAGAACCAGTAGCCGTTGTAGACGCTGTGAACGACCAGGCCCGGCTTGAGCACGAGCGTGTGCGGGA
Source organism: uncultured Actinomycetota bacterium (assembly GCA_963749145.1). Classification (GTDB taxonomy): domain Bacteria; phylum Actinomycetota; class Actinomycetes; order Streptosporangiales; family Streptosporangiaceae; genus JASHPR01. The sequence goes on from CAVVLN010000004.1 coordinate 1,386,350, forward strand.
TCATCGGGTCGTGCTCGGGGTCGGTGTACTCCTTGATGTCGAGGTCTTTCTGCACCGTCCGGCCGGGGTCGGACAGGAATGTCCACTGGGCGCCGACCGAGGCGCGGAACTCCTGCAGTGTGTGATGGTCGTCGGTGGCGATGGTGGCGATCTGGGTGTAGGCGACCGCGATCTCCGGGTAGTGCGCAGCCAGCTCGAGATGCTGCCGGTGCTCCTTCGGGCAGTAGTTGCCGCGGGCGAGGGTGAGGATCAGGGGATCACGGCCCTGGAGATCACTGAGCGTGCGGACGGTGCCGGTGTGGTCGGGCAGCGCGTAATCGGGCAAGACGCCGCCGGGGACGATGTCGGGACGCATGGGGTGACCGCCTCTCAGGTTGCGTTCGCGGGCACGGCCGGCACGGGGCTCATGCCCGCTCCGCCACAAGGACCTGGCTACCAGGAAAGCAGATCACCTAGCCCGCCGGATCAGCCGGGAGGGTCAAAGACCCCCTCCTCCGTGACAGGCTGTCGCCGGGCAACGAAGCTGCGGCCCTTCCCGGCCGACGCCCCACCAAGCCAGACTCCTCTGTGCAGAACCTGTGGACTGCTTGTGCAAGACGCCGTCAAACCTGTGGGCAGCGTGGGGATAAGGCCCGGGATTCTCGACCGGTCACGCACGCGCGGCGTCGTTACCTCGGCGAACACAATGCACACCCTGTGTACGAGAGAAACCTGAAATCATGCACAAGCAATTCTGGCGTCCGCTCATAAAATGAGTGGAAGGTTTACCGGCATGCCTATCCAGCTGTGCGTCAAAGGCGAGACCGCAGGTCTGGAGAACCAGACGGTGAACCCCGGACGCCTGAGGGGGAGAGGGACAAACGTCATGATGTTGGACACGCCACCGAGGGATACCGAGGACCAGCAGGACTCTCGCAGTCGCGGCAAGCGCGATTACCGGCCACGACACAGGGAACTCCAGCTGGCCGAGCGTGGCCTGGTCTTCGCTTCGATCGCATCGGCAGTCGGCGGCCGCAGCAGCCGCGAGCTCGCGCAGCCCCGGTCGGCCAGCGGGCGTCACCAGGGCGCACGCGCTCGCTGGCCGCGACTTCGGCGTCGCGGGAGTCACGGACTGGCGATGTGAAGGAGGGCTGGCCCGCCAGCCCGTTGACGCAGACATTCTCACCGAAAATTTGCAGCGCAGAATCACCATTGTCGCGTGGATCCGTGCTGGACCACCACCGCAGCGCGCAATGGCGTCCATAAGGCGGATATCGCACGTGGGTGTTATCCCGTCCGTCACAACGCGTGACCGTGCGAGCACTGCCGCTGCATCACGAAGTAACGAGAATCGCTAACACTCGCCGGCCAGGGTTCGCTGCCGCGCGCCTGGCAAGGCCCAGTTTCGTGTCAGGCCGCTTTGATGGCCGAAGCGCAGTACATGGCCTTCACCTAGGTGAAACGGGGCGACAGGTGGTGGCGGGTCACCTGCCTGGAGGCGACGATACACCCTGGCGGCCACACGCAGCAGTGACGAGGAAGGCTGAGTCCCGAGGAATGAAGGTCGCAGCGGTGCTTTCGGGAACTTCTTCTCCCCGGAGTTCGTTTACGTCTGTTCGGGCCGGTCGGTGACTGACACGGTGCCGCCGGGGCCGCACCCGGTCTGCGCATTCAGCGTCATCGGCAGATAGTTCGTTAGAAGGCTCGTTTGTCATGGGGAACATGCTGGCGTTCCTCGGCCGTGACATGGCGGTCGACCTCGGTACGGCGAACACCCTGGTGTACGTGCGTGGCCGGGGGATCGTGCTGAATGAGCCGTCGGTGGTGGCGCTCAACACGAATACCGGCAAGATCGTTGCGGTCGGTGCCCAGGCGAAACAGATGATCGGCCGGACCCCGGGGAACATCGTGGCGGTCCGGCCCCTGAAGGACGGCGTCATCGCCGACTTCGACGTCACCGAGCAGATGCTGCGCTACTTCATCCAGAAGGTCCACCGCCGCCGCACCTAGGAGGCCACTGAATAACAGCTTCGGGCGAGAATCCACATGCCTTTGACCTGGATGTTCCTTGATCCAAATAGATCGATTCCGGCTTTATTCAGCGTGCTCCTAGCCAAGCCGCGGCTGGTGGTGGCCGTGCCCAGCGGGATTACGGGCGTGGAGCAAAGCGCGGTGCAAGAAGCCGGGCACCAGGCGGGTGCCCGCCGCGTGTACATCATCGAAGAGCCGATGGCGGCCGCGATCGGCGCCGGGCTGCCGGTGTACGAGCCGACCGGCAACATGGTCGTGGACGTGGGCGGCGGGACCACCGAGGTGGCGGTGATCTCGCTCGGCGGCATGGTGACCTCCCAGTCCATCCGGGTCGGCGGCGACGAAATGGACCAGGCGATCATCGCCTTCGCCAAGAAGGAGCACTCGCTCATGCTGGGCGAACGGACCGCCGAGCAGATCAAGATGACGGTTGGGTCGGCCTGCCCGACAGCAGATGAACCGCATGCCGAGATCCGCGGCCGCGACCTGGTCAGCGGCTTGCCGAAGACCATCGTGATCTCCGCGGAGGAGGTCCGGCACGCGATCGCCGAACCCGTCAGCACCATCGTGGACGTCGTCAAGACCACGCTCGACCAGTGCCCGCCCGAGCTGGCCGGCGACATCATGGACCGCGGCATCGTGCTCACCGGCGGTGGTGCGCTGTTGCGCGGCCTCGACGAGCGGATGCGCGAAGAGACACAGATGCCGATCCAGCTGGCCGACAATCCGCTGGAGTCGGTCGTGCTCGGCACGGGCAAATGCGTTGAGGACTTCGACGCCCTCCAGCAGGTGCTGGTACCAGACAGGCGCCGTTAACGGTCCAGAAAGGGGGCCATGCGCCCGCCGGCCGCCGTCCTCCTCGGGGCCTGGCACGCGGGCATCACACTGGGCGCCGACCTGTTCAATCTGCCGTTCCGCTTCTCCACCGTGTTCGTCTCGTGGGCGGATATCGAGCGGATCGTCCTATACCGGCGGTGGCACGGACGGTTCCGCGGGGTCGAGCGCATCGGAATCGAGCGCCGCCAGGGGGCCTCGGTCCTGTCCCGCGGCAATGAGCCGGGGTCTGGGTGCCCGGTACCTGGCGTAGCAGCCGGGACAACTCGCCTGATCAACACCTGGCAGCTGGATCGCCAGCGTCTCGCCGCCGTCACTGCGGTCGTTGCGCCAGGCACCCGCATTACGGACTTCAGTATGGCCTAAGGCCCAAGCGCTGCAGGGTAGCGGAAGGTTAGCGATTCTCACCAGGAGATGATGAACGCGCTTCGCTAGGCTAGAGGCCGCTGTCGTCGGCGTCGCAATTGACTGCTCGGCCGCCTCTGGGCGCCGACGTCCCGACTCTGCCTAGGCGCCCAGACCTCACCCTGGCGCAGCGCCTCCGCCGCGTCGCGCCGATCGCACCAGTCCTGGGTCCAGGAGAGAGAAGCAGGTGGCTATGAGTGAATCACCTGGCGTCCGGGTGACGAGGCCGCTGACGGCGGATCCGCGCGGGTTCTGCGAGCGGCTGGCCGCGCTGGGGCGTTTCTGATGCCGGGTCTTTCCGGCGAGCATCTGCGCGAGCCGGGGCGAGGACACCCGCTCCGGCGGCTCATGGAGGCGTTCTCCTCGCCGGACAGCTACGGCCTGGTGCTCCTTCTCATTCTCGTGACCTATGTCTTGTCGGCAACGCTGATGGCGTCATGGGCGAACTCTTTGGTGCTGGGCATACAGATCGCGACGGTGTGGGTGTCATTGCGGGCGTCCCAGGCGCGCCGAGTGTTCCGGGCGGTCGCCAACGTCGCTTTGGCTGCCGCAGCCCTGGCGGCGATCGCGAGCCCCTTCTTCCAGGCTCAGATGCAGCACGGCAGAATTGTCTCCTGGGCCAACTGCATTCTGTACCTCATTGCGCCAGTTTCGATAATCCGCCACCTCGTGCTCCGGCGAGTGGTGGACACCCAGACGGTCCTGGGGGCGATCGCGGCGTACCTGATGGCCGGGATGTTCTTCGCGTTCCTCTATCACGCGCTGGGGTTCAGCCAAACGCAGCCGCCGTTCTTCGGGTCCCAGGGCCGCGGCACGTTGTCGCAGGACCTGTTCTTTTCGTTCACCACGCTCACCACCACCGGGTACGGCAACCTTGTCCCCGCCGGGAACCCGGGCCAGACCTTCGCCGTCCTCGAGATGCTGATCGGTCAGCTGTTCCTGGTCACGGCGGTGGCCAAGGTCGTCAATGCCTGGCGACCGCGCCAGGGCAGGGAAGGATTGCGGGAGGACTCCGCTGACGAATGATGACGTTCAACATGCTGGAGAACCGATCAGCACCTAGGTGAAACTGTGCGTGAGGGCCGGCGTCGGACTGACCCGCGGATCTCAGATGAGGGAAACGCGACACCGCGGACAGTCAGTTCATAGCCCTGTCGCTGGCGCGGCGAGGCACTTAAACCCTGGATGTCCTGCTTACGGTCAACTCGATCTGCCTCAGGTCCGTGCCTCCGCGACGTGGAGGAAAGAGGTGACGGCGTCGTCTGCCACCAGGGGCCAGGTGGCGCGGCAGAGCCGTCGTCGGCCGCGCCGTTCTGCCGCAGCTGGCGGTCGGCCGGCCCGCCGGGGGCTTATCACGTGCCTGGACCGTAGAACGTGCCGTAGCGCAGGATGACGTGCTCGTGAAGTTCGGCGGCCGTCTCGTCGTGCAGGCTCGCCGCAGCGTGATCAGCCCGGGCACCGAGCTGGCCCATTTTCGCGGCGATTCCCTCGTTGGCCTGCTCCCGCCCGCCCAGCGCCCGCACCAGCCGTTCCATCCGGGCTACGCCATGGCCGGAATCGTCCTTGCTGCCGGACCCGACAGCGGCTTCGTGGCCGGAACGAGCGTTCTGTCGCACACCCCGCACCAGAGTGCTGCGGGTCATCGCGTACGCCGCCTTGATGACCGACGCCTACCCGCCGTTCCGTCTCGACCAAGGCGGGGAGGCCATGCCCGCCCCCGCACCCGATGACCTCGCACCCGCGTCGGCCGCCGGGGTCCCGGCTCCGGCCGTACTGGTCAGCTGAAGGACCCTGTGGCCGCCCCGGCACCAGACGTGATCATCTGTGCAGTATGTCCCGAACGGCAGCCGGCCCGGACTCCAGGCCATCCAGACTCCGAGCTGGCTGAACCAGCCAGCTCGATTCGAGTGAAAGGACAGAACATGGAATACAAGGTGCTCAGCGGGCCATTCAACGCCGGCCAGCTCGAAAGCGACCTCAACGGCCACGCCGCCGAGGGGTGGCGGGTGGCTGGCACGTTTCAGGCCATCAGCTGGATGAAGTCGAGAACCCCGACGGTGATCGTGCTCGAGCGCGCGAAGGCCTGAGCGTACTATGACCGCTCTGTCTTGGTCCGCGCTGGTCATCGGGGCCACCCTGACACTGCTTTTGGTCGCGTTTGTCGTGCGCCGGCTGATCGGCGTGCGCGTGCCGGTGCCGCGCACACGAATCAACGACTCGGAACACTAGCGAGTAGCGGCAAGTGTGGGGGCCCGTCCGTGGCGCCAAGCACGGTAGGTTATGTGCTCGGCTACGTGCTTCACAGCAGCGCGATGAGACTGGGCCGCGGCGTACGTCTGAATCCCGACAAGGCGACGGGATCGCTCAAAGAGATTCACGACGAAGGGACCTGGCATGCGGCCGGTGGTATTGCAAATGGGCGTCACCCTCGACGGCTTCGTCCACGGCGCGAAGGGCTATGAGGACTGGGGACTTCCGCCAGAAGACGACGAGGTCGTGGAGTGGAAGGTCGCATCGCTGCGTGAAGCGGGCACGCACATCATGGGCCGGGCGACCTATGAGGCGATGGCGTCAGTGTGGCCGAACACGACAGGCGTCTACGCCGAGGTGATGAACGAGATCCCTAAGGTGGTCTTCTCGAAGACGCTAGCCCGCGCCGGCTGGGCGGAAAGCCGGATTGCCGACGGCGACCTGGCCGAGGACATCGACCGGCTCAAGCGCGAACCCGGCGGCGTGATCCTCGCCCACGGCGGTGCGACCTTGTTGACGCGCTGATCCGCGATGGGCTAATCGACGAATACCGGCTGGTGATCCACCCGGTGGCGATCGGCCACGGGGCCGGCCTGTTCAGCGCGCTCCGCGAGCCGCTACGGCTTGACCTGATCGAAGCTCGCAGGTTTCCGAGCGGGACCGCCATCCACGTCTACCGCCCGAGAGAGGGGAACCGATGAGGACGTTGCACTTCGGCCTGCGTGTCGCCGATCTCGACCGATCGCTGGCGTTCTATGCCGCCGTCGGCTACGAGGTCGTCGGCAGCGTCCCCGAGACTCCCGTAGGCCAGCTGACCATGCTCAAGCTGCCCGGGGACGAGTTCGTCACGATCGAGCTGGTCCACGATCCGGCCCAAGGTGAGGTCAACCTCAGCACGGGCCTGAGTCATTTCGTCATCAAGGTCGAGTCGTTGGATGCAACCATCAGTGAGCTTGCGGCGCGGGGCATCGGTGCTGAGGCGCCCGTATCACCGGATGGTTCAGACGAGTTCCGGACGACATGGGTGACTGATCCCGACGGCAACCGGATCGAGCTAGTCCAGTGGCCGGCCGGTCACGCCGACGGCATCACTGCCGCCGATTGGCCGGAGTAAGGGGGGGTCTGCTCCTGATGGATGTCCTGTTACACGCAGATTCGGCGATCCGGTCGCCCAGCGGTCGGCCGCAAGATCACGTTCAGTGACAGGGACCGGTCCGGGGCGGCGCGCGCATCCCCGCCGTTCTGGACGGTTCGGGCTACGGCGATCTCCTGCATTCAAGACGCCCATAGCTGGGTATTCTGTGCGTCCGCGTGCCGATGGCGTGAGGCCCGGATGGGACGCTGGCAGGCAGTGGGTGAGATCCAGGTCCGGGTACTGCTCCCAGAAGGATACAAGGACACCGGCGGCCTGATCGATGCGCTTGCCCGCCTGGCGCGCTCGGGCCCGGAGGCGTCGGAGAACGCTGCGGCACTGTCCTTGCTGCGTGGCCGCTATGATCGGGCCGCTTAGTTACGGCAGCTGTAGATCGTTGTGATCATGGTGTGATATCGGCGTAGGCGTTCCAGCGCTGATGAGCCTGGCGGGCGCGGTATTGGTGGCGGCGGCGCCACTGTGACCAGTGCTGGCGGTGGGGCCGGTCTCGGCGGGGCGGCGGGATGACGGTGTCGCGTAGCAGCCGCACCAGCTCGGGAATGGTGATGGGGATCAGGCCGGTCTCCAGGTCGGCGTGGCTGTCGCGGTGCACGGCGGCGGCGGCGGCCAGGTACATGTAGGCGAGCAGGCAGATCGCGGTCCAGCGGTGCCAGGATTTCCAGCGGATGACCTGGCCTGCGTCCAGGCCAGCGGCCTGCTTCGCGAGTTGGTGATCTTCTTCGATGGTCTAATCGCAAATGGCAAGTTCTGCTGTGTGCGGCGGGTGCAGCTGAGCCTGACCTGGTGGCACTGTCCGCTGCGATTGCGGGGATCTGCTCTTCATACCGAAGTTGCCCTGGTAGGAGAGCCCGATGACCCGGACCTGGACCGTCTGCCGCCAGTACAGCCCGCGCCCGGACGGCGAGCGCCGGTGGGATCAGGCCTACCAGCTGCTGGCGCGTCAGGCCGGGCAGGGCGGCCTGCCCGGCCTGATGCTGATCGCTGAGGAGGACGCTGATGCGAGTGGCGGTGTATGCGCGGGTGTCGACTACCCGCCAGGCCCAGGCGCAGGGTATCGAGCAGCAGCTTGACCGACTGCGCGGGGCGGCCGCGGAGCGCGGCTGGGAGCTGGATGACCAGCACGTTTACCGTGATGACGGCTATAGCGGCGCCCGTATCGGCCGTCCGGGGCTGGACCGGCTGCGCGATCACGCGGCGCTGGCTGAGCTGGACGTGGTGCTGGTGACCGCGCCGGACCGGCTGGCCCGCAACTACGTCCATCAGGTGCTGCTGATTGACGAGCTGGGCGGGCATGGCTGCCAGGTGGAGTTCCTGGACCGGCCGATGAGCGCCGACCCCCATGATCAGCTGCTGCTGCAGATCCGCGGGGCGGTCGCGGAGTATGAGCGGACGCTGATCGCTGAGCGGATGCGCCGCGGGCGGCAGGCGAAGCTGCGGGCGGGCACGCTGCTGCCGTGGACCACGGCGCCGTTCGGGTACCGGCTGGATCCCGACCGGCCCCGCCTGGCATCCGCGGCGCGGGTGGATCCTGGGGAGGCGGTACTGGTGGCGCAGCTGTTCGACTGGTACCTGGAACCGCAGGCCACCGTCTACCGGCTCGCCCGGCGGCTGACCGATCTGGGGGTGGCCACCCCGAGGGGCGGGCCGCGCTGGAACACAGCCAGCGTGCGTGGCATCTTGCGCAACCCGTCTTATGCCGGCCGGGCGCTGTCCAACCGCACTCAGGTGGCCCCGGCCCGCGGCCGCAAGTCGGCGATGCTCCCGGCCGGGCCGGGCGTCAGCCATGCGCCGCGGCCGGAGGAGGACTGGATCGCGGTCCCGGTCCCGGTGATCGTCTCCGAGGAAACCTTTGCCCAGGTGCAGGCCAAGCTGGACGCCAACCAGCAGGGCGCGGCCCGCAACACCCGCCACGAGTACCTGCTGCGGGCGCTGATCAGCTGCGGCGCCTGCCGGCTGGGATGCACCGGCCGCCAGACCGCGGCCGGCTACCGGTACTACCTGTGCCGCGGCCGCACCGACCCGCTGCGCGTCGCGCAGGGACAGCGCTGCACCGCCCGCTACATCCCCGCCGGGCAGCTGGACGAGCTGGTCTGGGCCGACCTGTGCGCGCTGCTGACCGACCCCGCCCAGGTCACCCGCGCGCTGGCCCGGGCACAAGGCGGCGCCTGGCTGCCCCAGGAACTCCAGGCCCGGCAGGCCACCATCGGCCGGGCTCTGGGCCAGCTCGACCGCCAGCAGCAGCGGCTGCTGGACGCCTACCTCGCCGAGGTGATCACCCTGCCGGAACTGGAACGCAAGCGCCAGGACCTGGATCGCTGCCGCGACACGCTGCTCGCCCAGCAGCGCCAGCTGGATGCCGCGGCCCGGCAGCGGCTGGAACTCGGCGCCGTCGCCGACGGGATCGAGGCATTCTGCCAGACGGTCCGGGCTGGACTGGCCACCGCCACGTTCGAGCAGCGGCGGCTGCTGGCCGAGCTGCTCATCGACCGCGTGGTGGTCACCGACGGCGAGGCCGAGATCCGCTACGTGCTCCCGACCTCGCCCGACGGGCCGCACCGCCCTTTTTGCCAGTTGCGTAAAGACCATCTCGATCCGCCACCTGGCCACGGCGATGGCGATCAGCCGGGACAGCGGGACCGGCCCGGGTGTCCAGCACCGGCAGAACGAGCAGGTGCCGGTGTAACGGTGGCGGCGGACCAGCAGCACGCTGCGTCCGGCATCGCGCGTGCCGTGGTGGCCGCCGGGCGCGTCGTCGCTGGTCACCTCCAGCATCGCCCAGTCGTAGTGGCGGCTTCCCTTGGTGCCCGGTGCGCATCCGCTGCCAGGCGTCGCGGGGGATCAGCCTGGCGGCCCCGGCCGCGGTCAGGGTCCGGCCTGAGCCGAGGGTGAGGGCGTGGCTGGCGCGGACGGCCAGCACGTACCCCATGCCCAGGGCGCGGATCGCCCGGCGCAGGTCACGCCCGCCATACACTTCATCTCCGGTCACGCAGGAGGCGCGGATCCCGCGCTGGCGCGCTCGCTGCAGCAGCGCCCCGGCCAGCTCTGGCGCTGGCTGAGATCCAGCGGCATCACGCGACGGTGTTCGACGGCGTGCCGACCATGTACGCGATGATGCTCGCTGACCCGTCCATGCCCGGTACCGATCTGTCCTCGCTGCGGATCTGCGCGGTTGGCGGGCAGACGATGCCGGTGGCCAAGATGGAGGAATGGGAGGGCCGGTCCGGCGCGCCCCTGCTGGAACTGTGGGGAATGACCGAACTGGGCGGCGCGGGCACCAGCAACTGCAGCTACATGCCCAACGTGCACGGCTCGATCGGCTTCGCACTCCCTGGAGCGGAGGCCCGGGTGGCCGCGCTGGACGATGCGAGCGTCACGGTACCCGACGGCGAGCCGGGCGAGCTGATGATCCGCGGCCCGCTGGTCATGCTCGGGTACTACGGCAACGAGCCGGCCACCAAGGCCGCGATCGAGCCCGACGGCTGGATGCACACGGGGGACATAGCCAGTCGTCACGACGAAGGCCATTACTTCATCGTGGACCGCAAGAAGGACCTGATCATCACGGGCGGGTTCAATGTCTACCCGGCCGAGATCGAACGGGTGGTCGCCTCTCATCCCGCGGTGGCCATGGTGGCCGTGGGCTCGGTGCCGGACGAGACCCTCGGCGAACTGGCCCGCGCTTACGTGGTGCTCCGCCCAGGCGCCACCGCCACCGAGGCCCAGATCCGACCGCGCCTGGCTGCGTACAAGCTGCCCCGCTCCGTCCGGTTCGTGCCCGATCTGCCCAAGACGTCAACCGGCAAAGTGATGCGCAGAGAACTGAAGACCCTCGACCGCTGAGATCAGCCAGTTACGCGTGCGACAGTAATATCCGCCGATCTGGGCGGTTCGGGGGGCGCGGCGGCTGGGGCGCGAGCCGATCCCGGGCAGGATTCGACGAGAAGACCCGCCTCCGCTTCTCGCGGATCTCGATTATGACGACCTGATGGGCGTAGGGCTGCACGGCCGAGGCGGGCTTCTGCGAGGGATGCCGCGCGCCGTGCTTGGCGCGGTGGTGAGTCGCGGAGCCAGCCCCGACCGCAGCCGCGGGTGGGCGGACGGCGCGCGACGCGTGCCTGAGACGAAGTGATACATGGCAAAGCCGAGGACGATAGCGAGCGCCAGCCCCAGCACTGGGGCCCAGTGCCTCCGACCCCGTTCATCGCGCTCCGGACGGCGCTCTACGCGCCGCCGTATGACCGGACGCGGATTGCCGAACGTGGGGGGTACGCCGACCACGTCTGTGTGCCCAGGATGCCGAGCAGGTCACCGAGGGCAGCTCATGCTGCGGTGCAGCAGTAACCCCGCTGGCCCTCGGCGGTGACGGTTGCTGTCTGCCCACGCCGTCTAGATCAGGCGCGTGAACATCGATCGCCCGGGTGGATGCCGTGAACGGCGGCCGGACGGGCCCTTGAGCGGCGGCCCGACCTTGTCGGCCTTGGCCAGGCTCGCCGAACAGCCGCATCTCCAGGGTGGTGAGCACGACGAGCAGGACGCTCACCACCGGGAAGGTGAGCAACAGCACGAGCGCCTGGGTCAGGTCCATGACTGGTCACCTTTGCTGCTACCGGTCATGCACCGTGTTCGTCGTCGGCCAGGGACCCAGAACCCGGCCTGACCGGTTGGCTGGCCTCTTCGGAGGCCAGTGTGTTCCCTTGTCCCTTCCATCCTCGGCCTCCGGGCGCGGTAGGCAAGGGACGAAAGTCCCGGGGAGTTCACACCCCAAGCCCGTCGGACGCTTCGCTATCGGCCTGGACTGCGGCTGCTGCCCGCGTGGCGTGGCCGGTTCGGTCGGCCTGGCGCATGGCTCTCAGCCCGGGTCTTCGGCCCCTCCTGCGCCTGCGTCTGGGGCCGCGGATGCGGTCGGCGGTTTTGGTGTCCTGGGCTGTGTCCGTGCCTGGCACGGCCTGGCTGGTTCCCCGGCCCGGGCCGGGTCGGCTTTGCGCGGGCCGCGGTGGTGTCAGGATGGTCGAGGGCGACGGAGAACTCGGCGATGCCCTGCTCGATGACCTTTCTGCTGAGCCCTCCGGCGTCCTCGACCAGCGCGGCGACGGGGCGGTTGGCGGCGAGGTAGGAGGCGGTGAAGGTGACGACGCCGCGTTCCAGTGCGGCCTGGGCCAGAAGCGAGACGAGCGCGGTCGCCAGGCCGACGTGGCGCCAGGAGGGGCTGACCGCGATCGCGACTTCGCCGGTGTCGTCACCGGCCGGCTCGTAGCGGGCGATCGCCACGCCGCGCCCGGTGGCGGGGTCGATGGCGACGAGCGCGAAACGCCGCCGGTAGCCGAGGCAGGTCAAGTGCGCAAACAGCGCGGGGTGACCGGCGGCGGGCCGCCGAGGAACGGGCGCCCCAGGGTATCGGTATCGGCCGTCTTGATCGCGCACGCCAGCTCGGGCGCATCACCAGGCAGGACGGGCCGGATGAATACCTGCCGGCCGTCCCGCAGCCTCACGCACCGCTGGTACTCGGCAGGGTAGCCAGGCGGCAGGCGGCCACGGGCCCGAGGGTCTATGCCATCCTCCTCCTCGACTGCGGACAGGACTACCCCTTGCCCCGAACACTCCCCGGCGGCCGCACCCTGCGGGCCCGCACCCCGCCGGGATCGACCAAGAGATCTACGCCCTGCTGGTCACCTACCAGATCCTGCGCACCGCCATCGCCGACGCCACCAGCGCCCGGCCCGGCACCGACCCGGATCGGGCCAGCTTCACCATCGCCTGGCACACCGCTCGCGACCAGCTCACCCCCTTCCTGAGCTGTCACGCTCTCCCCCCCCGAAGCGTTATCACCCAGCCCCGCGCCTATGTTCCTCCGCGGGCCCGCGCGCGTTGCCTCCCTCAGGGCAGCAGACTGCGACATGGCTCTCTCCCGGCGCGTGCTGCGCCCACGCGTCACCCGCACCCCGATGCGGCGTCGTCAGGCCAGTCATCAAGCCCCCCGGGCAGCGTGAGCTGGGCCAGCCCCCGAGTCATGTCGGCGAAGACCGCGCGTTCCTCGTCCAGTTCCTCGCCGAGGCAAGACCGGACGCCCGCCGGAACGCTGCCAGCGGCTGCGAGCCAGGGGAACCGCCCGGGCAGCGCGGTTCCGGCGCTGGCGACGGGCATCATGATCATGCTGCGGGCGTTAGCCGCTGCGGTGAAAATGGCGGCTGTGGCCGGCATGGGCAGATCAGCCCCCTTCCCGTGCCCTGGGACGCCTGGCCTGCGCCACGGCAGCGTCGTACTGATCCGCGGTCAGCTTGAGCAGGCGGATGAGATCGTCTAAGACTTCCCGGCTCATGGTGACCCTGCCGTACACGGCGACCTTCACGGCGCCCGCGGTCAGCTCGGCGACGCGCGCGGCGCGTCCCTCAGGATCCGCGGGAATCACCGGGGGGGAGATGCTGCCCACAGCCACATAGACCCCGTCCGGGACGCCGCTTTCCGATGGCGGCCCCACCTGCACTAAGACCTGGTTGACATGCTGCGCCGGGCACGCCTCGGTCGCGCTCCAGTCCAGCCTGACCGAGACCTGGTCCGGGATAGATGCGCTCACGTTTGTCACCGCCTTGCGTGGTGTATCCAGGCCTACTCCGTGATAGGAGCCGCTGGCAATGATGTGGCGCACGAAACTTACCCGACCCCGCCCAGCGTCGGCCGGATGCCACGTCTGCTGCTGGCCGCTTCGCGCCGCCAGGACCAGCTCTCCGCGATGATCAGCTGTTTCGCGATGGTCCCGCAAGACACCTGGCTGTTCGCCGGCTCCATCGCCGACAACATGGCCTGCGGCAACGACGGTGCGACCGACGAGGAGATCGTGGCCGCCGACCGCGCCGCATACGCCGACCACTTCGTCCCGACCCTGCCCGACAGCCACCGCACCCTGCTCGACGAGGACGCATCCAATATCTCCTCCGGGCAACGCCAGCTGCTGACCACCGCCCGGGCCTTCCTCGCCAGCCCAGGCATCTCATCCCCGACAAGGCCATCAGCAACGTGGACACCCGCACCGAGGTCCTCATCCAGGAGGCGATGGCACGCCTGCGGCGGGGGGCGGACCAGCTTCGTGATCGCGCACCGGCCGTCCACCATCCGCAACGCCGGCACCATCGTTGTCATGAACGCCGGCCGCATCGTCGAGCAGGGCAGCCACGACGACCTGCTGCACCGCCACGGCTTCTACTACGAGCTATACAACAGCCAGCTCACCGAGACCATGGCCGAAACCAGCGCTGGCCATCCCGAGGAGCGCCTCTCTCTCCACTCAGGCGCTGGGCAACCCTGATCGGGCCAACAAGCGCCGCGGTGACCGTCCCGGCCGGCCGCGTGCTGCGCTTGGGACTGTAAAACTTGACAGCCCCGTCGGCGTCGCCGCTGGCATGTCGCGTGCATGATGGCGGATGCTCTTCGGCACAGTGCAGCCAGGCGGCCAGATCCGGACTATCTGCGCGCGTCCGCCCCCGCGGCCGTCACATCTGCAAGCCGCGCCGATTCGGCGATCTGGCGCGAAGGGCCACCGTTCCCACGTCACGCCCAGTAGTTTGTGCTGCGCACCGGTTTGAGCCGCGGTATCCGCCGTTCGGAGCGGCAGTTCGGTGTTCGGCTGATCGCTTGAACTGCGTCCTGAATTGGATAATCTGCGCGGGCCAGGAATGGGCGCTGTGAGTGATGCGGCAGGGGCCGCCGTGCAGGTTGGTGGCGAGGGCCAGCTGCCGTGCGGCGTCTGCTCGTGCCCGGTCGACGGTGAGGCGGCAGCGCGTGGCAGGCACGCCGCGCACGGCTTGCGGCCCGGCCGCGCCGCGATGCGGCCGGCGGCTCATGGCGCCTGCGGGCCACCGCGCAGGTTCTTGACGGTGTAACTCGCCCACTCGGCGCAGGGGTGAAAGGCCCGCTGACGAAAGCCGTGCAGCACCCGCAAGTCACCCTTTCGGTCCACGCGGACGCTGGTCGCCCAAGGGTAGGCGAGTTCCTGGCCGCTGGCCGTTCGCACGGTGACCGTCCGAGCGCCTGCGTTCCGCTGGCCGCCAAGGACCGGGGCTCATGGTGCCTCAGCTGGTGGCCGACGGTCTCCGGCATCCTCGGCACCGGCCACATAGTGGGCAAACAGCGAGGGGCGTTCGGAAAGGTCCGGTTGCCCCGGGGAGCCGCGGCCAGCTCGGCGACCTGATCGCCGCGCAGCTACCCGATGTTCGCTAGCAGCACCGCAGGCGACCCACCTTGCGTGGCTGGACTGTCGGCGTATCGGAGACGGCGGGGCAACCGCGCAATGTGTTCCTCGACCGCGGCCGCGTCGCACTAGAACCGGACCACGGTTCGGCACACCAGGAAACGGCTTCGTGCGGCTCAACTTCGGTACGAGCGAGGCCATGCTCGCCGAGGCCACCGAGCGCATGGCTTCTGCTCTACCCTGCCGGGAACGGTGATCTATGACAGCTTCGCCGCACAGAAACGCCTGGTCGGGACGCAGTTGAGGCAATCAAACTAGCCGTCGAGTTGCCGACCATGTCGGTGGGTAGGCGCGCGGTCATCAAGTGCCCCTTTGCGCTGTATGGCAGTCACTGTCACCCGGCCCGTCGGGCGCCGGGCCGACCGTATGCAGCAGCCTGGTCGTAACACACCGTCGGCGGACACGCCGACTCCACCGTGCGCCGGGGCTACCTGGCAAGCCAGCGGCGCCGCGGTCGGCCCGCAACCCTGACCGGCCGGAACGCCGACCTGCCCGGCTGAAGTCGCCGGCTAATTCTCGTCGGGGTCGGCTGCGGTGCCCGCCGCGCCGGCCTGCCCGTTGGCGCCAGCTGAGCCTGACGTGCCCGCCGAGCCTGCGGCGCCTGGCCCGGTACCGGGCTGGCCCGCGGTTCCGCCGCCGCCGCCCGTGCCGTACCCGCCGCCGGTTCCCGCGGTCACGGCATCACCGCTGAAGCTGTTGCCCGAATCGGACACCGGCGGCGAGACGCTGTAGATGGCGCCGCCGTCGGCACTGCCACCGACGCCGCCGTTACCTCCTGCCCCGCCGTTGCCGCCATTGCCGCCGTTGCCGTTGGCGCCCGGTGTACCGCTGGCGGCGCCGTTCCCGTTCTCCCCGCCGTTGCCCCCGCTGCCGCCGCTGCCGCCGTTCCCGGCGGACCCGCCAGCCCCGCCGGCCCCGGCGTAACCGGCGGTCGCCGACTCGCTGCTGAACGCGTTCCCGGTGATCGTGAGCGATCCGGTCGCGTAGATCCCGCCCCCTTCGGCCAGGCCGCCGGCCCCGCCGGCACCGCCCGGGCCGCCGTTGACACCGGCCAGGCCGTTGGTCCCGGCGCCGCCGTTGCCGCCGGTGCCGGGCAGGTCACCGCCGCCACCGTATCCGCCGCTGCCGCCCGAGCCGCCATTGGCCCCCGGTGTCCCGTTCGGGCCCGGACCCGCCGTGCCCGGATTCACGCCGTCGCCACCCGAGGCACTGTCGCTGCTGAAGGAGTCGCCGACGACGGTGAGCTGAGCACCGCTGGCAGAGCCATTGCCGTAGATTGAGCCGCCGAGGCCGGCTCCGCCTGCGCCGCCGGTGACGCCGGCCGTCGGGGCGGCCGAGGCTCCCGACGCGGCACCCGCCGCTCCTGCCGCGCCGTTCCCGCCCGCTCCGCCGTCGTTGCCCTGGCCGCCGTAGCCACCGGAGCCACCGGTACCGCCCTGATAGCCCTCGCCGCCGGAGCCGCCGGTGCCCATGCCCTCGCCGCCGCCGAGGCCGCCGGACGCGGAGTTGTAGGAGAACTGGTCCGGCGCGGTGTCCGAGCCCAGGGTGGCCGAGCCGCTGTTGTACACGGCGCCGCCTTCACCTGCACCGCCGCTTGCGCTGCTGCCGCCAGCGCCGGCCGCGGCGCCGGCGGGCCCGGCCGATCCGGCGGTGCCGGGAACGCCGTTGGCGCCGGCTCCGCCGTCGTTGCCCTGGTCGCCGCTGTTACCGCCATTGCCACCCGGGCCGCCGTTGCCGCCGACAGGGACGAAGTTGAAGGGCCCGCTGCCACCGGAGCCAGCCGACCCCGCACCACCGCCGGCCCCGCCGACTGCGAAGTTGCTAGTGAGGGTGGTCCCGGTCAGGTCGCTCAGGGTGCCGGAACTGAACACCCCGCCACCTTGCGCCGTACCGCCCGCTGTCCCACTGCCGGCCGCGCCCCCGACTCCCGCCGCGGCGATCTTGCCCGCCGCCGCCGTCCCCGCGGCGCCTGCCTGTCCGCCCGGCGCGCCGGCCGTGCCGCAGCCGCTGCCGCACCCGGTTCCGCCCAGCTCTCCGGGACCGCCCGCACCGACGTCGCCGGGGACTCCCGCGTTCCCCCCGCCACCGCCGGCGCCGCCGTTGCCTCCCGCGCTGGCCAGCGCCTCGTTGCCGTCGAAGGAACTGCCGCTGATCTCCAGCGTCCCGCTGCTGTAGATGGCACCGCCCTGGGCGGTGCCTGCCGCGCCGCCCTTACCGCCGGCGCCGCCCTTCCCGCCGGCCGCGCCCAGGCCATTCTCGCCGCCTGCGGCGCCGTTGCCGCCTGCCGCCGCTGGCGCGCTGCCACCCACGCCGCCGTAGCCTCCCGCGCCGCCGTTACCGCCCTGGCCCCCGTAACCGCCATAGCCGCCGTTGCCGCCGGTCCCGCCTGCCCCGGCCTCCGCCACGTCGCCGCTGAAACTGCTGCCGGACACGGTGAGCGTGCCAGCGTTCCACACGGCACCACCCTGCGCGCCGCCGCCGGAGCCGCCCGCGCCGCCTTTCCCGCCGGCCAATCCCGCCGAACCCGCGCCAGCGGCCGCACCGTTGCCGCCGTTGCCGCCGGCCTGTCCAGCTGACCCGTCGGCACCGTTGCCGCCGACCCCGCCGTTGCCGCCAGCTCCCCCGGGACCTCCCTGGCCACCGCTGCCGCCGGCCCCGCCGTTGCCGCCGAGGGCTTCATCGCTAGTGAACGTATCGTCGTTCAGGGTCACGGTGCCCGAGCTGATGAGCAGCCCGCCACCGCTGGCGGCCGAACTGCTGCCGCCGGCCTTGCCTGCCGCGCCTGCCGTGCCCGCACTGGCGGCCCCGCCCGCCGTGCCGGATCCGCCGTCCCCACCGGCAGAGGAAGCGCTGCTCCCCGCGGCGCCGTTGCTGCCCGCCGAGCCTGCCGTTCCCGCAGCGCCGCCGCTGCCCGTCTTGCCGTTTGCCGTGGTCGCCCGCCCGTTCTCCAGCGTGATGCCACCGATGGTGAGCGTGCCGCCGGACACCTTGAACAAGCGCTCCGCGGAATTCCCGTTGAACGTCACGGAATAGCCGTTGGCCTCGATGTCCACGGACAGGCTCGACGGCACAGAGATCGTGGACGTGAAAGTGACCGCTGGTGACGAGCAGCTCGTTCCGTAATCGACCGTGCCGCCCTTCGCAACGGCGCTCTTGAGCGCCGAGAAGCTGCAGCTGCTAAGCACGGGATCCGACGCAACGCTGCGCACGGCGGCCACCGCCGGCATGCCCCATCCTGCAGCAGCTAACGTCGCTGCAGCCACCAGGAAAGCAGATCTTGCTAAGGAAACGCCGCGAGCACGCATGGCCACCATCTCCCCTGAAGGCGCCTTGCCGCCATGGTGGCAGGAGAACGCGGCCGAAGCAACAGGAATCGCCAACGGTCACAGCTATCGGGCGGGACGCGCAGAACAGGCAACTCTGTACCCGGATCTCAAGGCACTCCGACCTGGTACGAGCGACAAGAAATCGGCGCTATACGGGGGATCGACGATCACCAAGCCCTCCGGGCCGTATAACGCGTGATACACGGGTGGTCATTACACAGTCGGCGGGACGAGAAGCGGCAATGATCACCCGTGTAGCATGCTGATCCGCGCTGGATGCCTGGCCCTCACTCGTCGGGTGTTCACCGTCTGGAGCGGCCATTGTCTGGGCTGAGGGCTGTCACCAGGTGTCCTGGCGGGGCGGCATGTTCGCGAAGCTGTCGTCACCGGGCAAGAGGGAGCAGACGACCGGCTCAGTCCTGGGCCAGCTGGGGGATTACTTCTGCCGCGAGCCGCTCAGCGTGCTCGGCCTGGTCGAACAACGGCGTGAACAGGATCAGTTCCGCGCCCGCAGCGGCAACCGCGCGCAGCTGCCGGAGGCAGTCGGCGGGCGTTCCGGCGACCGCGGCCGCCTCGATGCTCTCCAGCCGTTGCCCGTACAGCCGCTCCAGCGCCTCGTTCGTCCGGCTGCGGGCGCGCGCCGCGTTCTCGTCGATCGCCACGTAGACGCGTTTGGCGATCTGGAAGTCCGCCACGGAACGGCCAGACTCCCCCAGAGCGCGGGACACCGCCTGGACCTGTTCCGCGAACTTCACGGTGGGAGACGAGCCCGCACCGAAGAAACCGTCGCCCTCCCGCACGGCACGCCGCAGCGCGGCCGGCCCGGATCCCCCGAACCACAGCGGCGGATACGGCTTCTGGAACGGCTTGGGCTCCATGCTCGCGTGTTCAAGCTGCCAGAACTCACCCGGGAACGTCACCCGCTGCCGGGTCCACAGCGCCTTCATCAGCGCGACGCCCTCGGTGAACCGCGCCACGTACCGGTCCGGAACGACGCCGAACGCGGCGAACGGCCGCACCTTGCCGCCGCTGCCAACCCCCACCTCGATCCGGCCGCGGCTGAGCTGGTCCAGCGATGCAATGGCCTTCGCGAGGTGCACCGGGTTGTGCAGCGTCGACACGAACACCACGCAGCCGAGCCGCAGGCGAACAGTGCACGCCGCGGCGAAGGTCATCGCCTCGAGCGGGCTGAGCTGCGGCCACGAACCCAGCGTCTGCTCCTGCGCCCAGGCACTGTGGAAACCGAGCTCCTCGGCGCGGACAAGATAAGCGCGGAAAGCCCCCGGATCGAACTCGCCGTCCGCGTAGAACTGCGGGATAGCGATCGCGAACCTCATGGCCCGATCGTATCGGCCGGGCAGCCGGGCACCCCCGTGAACAGATCTGCGAACCCGGCCGGCGCCGGATATCCGTCACCAGGCCTGCGCCGGCCCAGCCCCCTAATGCCCATGGCGCCCCATCCGGACTCACTCCCATGCCGCCGGCCGGGCGCCGCGGCCCACCTCCGGAGATGATCTTGCCGAAATGGCGCCCATCCGCAAACTGGCTCTGACCGGTCACGGAACGCGATCACATGCCGCGCTTGTGAGCGCGCACTCCCGCCGATCGGGGCGGGTCACAAATCCTTCATGAGGCTGGCCATGCTGATGCAGAACAAGGTGATCTGCATGCCTGGGGTACGGCTGCCCGCGCCTGGTCGTCCCGTGGTGGCCGGTGCTGATCGGCCGTGCGGCGTCCATCTGGAATCGCGGCCGAACCAGCGGAGGGGCAGCCTTCAGGCGCCGACGCCGTTGTCAGTGCCGGGGCAGCTCAGCGCCTGGCGGGGCGCTGCTGGCCGGTGGCCAGCTGAGCGCGGATCTGATCGGCTTCGGGAGCGTTGAAGTTGATGTAGAGGTTAAGGGCCTGCATCCAGTGGTGGTCGGCCCGGGCAGAATCGTTGTTCGCCTGGTAGGCGCGGGCCAGTCCGTGATGGGCGCGGGCCTGCTCGTATTTCTCGCCTGCCTGGGCGGCCATGTCGAGTGCAGTGGCCAGCTTTTTGCGCGCCGCGACGGGTCGCCCTGTGGCTAGGAGCACTTCACCCATGCCATTGAGCGCGCCAGCGAAGCTCGACAGGTCGCTGGTCTCCTTACACAAAGAAAGGGCCTCCCGGAAGTGGCCGACCGCCTGCTTGTAGCGTGCCTGCCGCAGGTCGACCAGGCCGAGGCTGGCCAGAGCGTCGGCCTCGCTGATCCGGTCACCTATCTCTCGGAACAGGGCCAGGGCTTGCCGAGCGTATGCGGCAGCGTGCTGGAAGCGGCCCAGCCGAAGCTCAACCTCGCCGAGATTGCCGAGGGCGCGGGCCTCACCGCCCCGGTCGCCGACGTCTCTGCACAGGATTAGCGATTGCCGCAGGTGGTCAGCGGCTTGCTCGTAGAGGCCCTGCCGCAAACCAACATAGCCAAGGCTAGCGAGTGTGCGGGCTTCACCTACTTGGTCGCCGAGCTCCCGGAACATGTCCAGCGACCGGCCCAGGTGAGCGGTCGCTTGCCGGGAGCGACCACGCAGGAAGTCGATGAAGCCCAGGTTGGACAGTGCGCGGGCTTCACCTGTCTGGTTCCCGGTCTGGCAGTGGAGCGCCAGGGCCCGCTCGAAGTGGCCCGAGGCCTGCTGGTAGCGGCCCTGCCGCAGATCCATGACGCCCAGGCTATTGAGGGCATCGGCCTCGCCGGTCAGGTCGCCGACCTGCTGGGCCGCCCGGCACGCGTGCGTGTGGATGGCGGCGGCCTCGGGGTAATGGCCCTGAGTGTCGAGGTAGCGGAAGAGAGTCGCGGACAGCTGGGTGGCATGCCCAGGCCAGCCCTGCTCGGCCGCGTGTATGGCGACCGCGACCAGGCTGGCCCGCTCGCTGTCCAGCCACGCCAGCGCCTGGGCCGCGCCTGGGAATTGCGGGATGGGCGCGGGCGGTACGGGAATGCGGGGCCGACGATGACGCTCGGATGGGAACGCGGCATCCATCGCGGTCGCCGCGGCGTACAGGTAGTAATCGAATAGGCCGGTCAGCGCCGCCCGCCGCTCCAGCTCCTCGTCCTGTCGCTCCCCGAGCTCGTGGGCGTAGGAGCGCAGTAGGTCATGCAGGCCATGCCGACCCGGCCCGGCAGCATGGATCATGCACGCGAGGGCCAGCACCTCCAGGATCCGGCCGGCTTGGTCCTCGGTCATGTCGGCCAGCGCGGCCACTGCGTAGCGCTCCAGATCCGGGCCGGGGTGCAGGCCCGCTAACCGGAAGACGCGCGCGGCGTCAGCGGCTAGCTGCCGGTAGGACCAGGAGAAGGCGACACGGACATCCGCGACCGGATCACCGCTATCGGCGAACGCGTCCAGGTGCTTGCGCGCGGCCAAGTCCGCGGCGACCTGTGCGAGGGAGGGGTCCGGCGTCATCGCGACGCGGGCAGCGATGACGCAAAGTGCCAGCGGCAGGTGCGCGCACGAGCTGATGATCTGTCCGGTCGGGCCGGGCTCGGTGGCGAGCGCTTCCGCCCCCAGGCGGTGCTGCAGCAACTGGCGGGCCTCGGCGCTGGACAAGACGTCCAGGATCAGCGGCCGGGCGGCCTCGAGCGCCGTCAGCCCAGTGAGCTGGCTGCGGCTGGTCACGACAACATGGCAAGTGGGCGAGCCCGGCAGCAAGGGCCGCACCTGGGCGACGTCGCGCGCGTTGTCAAGTATCACGAGCATCCGCTTCCCGGCCAGCAGGCTGCGGTATAGGCCCAGCTGCCCCTCCACCGTCTGCGGGAGCCGGTCGGCCGGGATCTGCAGCGCATCCAGGAACACACGAACGGCTTCGCCGGGCGTTATCGGCGCCTCGGACGGGCCGAAGCCGCGCAGGTTCACGAACAGCTGCCCATCGGGGAATTCCCCGGCCACCTGATGCCCCCACTGCACCGCCAACGCGGACTTTCCGACCCCCGCGATTCCGCCAATCGCCGTAACCACGGCGGTCCCGCCGGGCTCATGCAGGACCCGGGACAATGCTGCCAGCTGGTGATGCCGCCCGACGAAGCCCGGCACGGCAGCCGGCAAGCACCGCGGCACGACTCCCTGGCCCTCGCCCTCGCGGCCCGCACTGCCCGTCGGCCACGCGCTGCCAGTAGCCCCGGCCCGCGCAAGCCGTCGGTCAGCGGCGGCAATGAACTCGGCTCTGGCCTCATCGCACAGCCCCAGGGCGTCGGCCAGACGATGCAGCGAGCCCGGGTAGGGCCAGCGAGTACGGCCGCGCTCCAGATCGCTGATTGCGCGGACGCTCAGCCCGGACCGCTCGGCCAGCTCTTGCTGTGACAGTACAGCTGACTGCCGGCACGCGCGCAGTCGCGCTCCGAACCCTCCGGCATGATCACTCATTCCAAGCTTTCGAGTCGCGGCAGCCGACAGACAGAAACGATACGCGTACCCAGGTAAACGCCCTACTTCCAAGTCCGCCTTCATCTCGCGGCGTAGCCTCTCCCCGGTCGGCTCGAACAAGGTCGGGGACGCGATCCGCTTGCTCGGTGATCGCGGAAGAAAAGTAGATCACCCTACCGGGAGTTTGCAGCTTGGCCACATGGCCAGTCAGGTACAACGGTCCACGGCAGGGTCTAGCGCAGGCCGCACCGACGGCCCTGTCACCTCAACGACCACACCAGCACCGTTTCCACGGTCCTGACGGTGAACCGGCCGACAGCCATGCCGCTACCAGAACCACCAACCCCGGCTACCCAAGGCGAAGCCTTTCCGGATGACGTTGGCGCCTAAGGCAGGTGCGAGGCTGACGGTCGTTCAGCGGTATTGTCCAGGACCGGTTTGATATCGATGGCCGGCGTCCTGTCCAGTGCCTCCAAGGGGCGGACCAGAATCCGCAATCCCCGCGTCGCGACGACCTGGACCGGGTGTAGCCCGACGGGTCAGGGCAGTCTAGGAAGTGCCGAAGACCCCAGCGGCGGTCGCGCGGGATCGCCGCGTGGCCGGGTGACCAGCGAATGGCGGTCGGCGCGGTCCAGCCAGGTCAGCACGATGATCTCCGTGCCGACCGCAAGGTCGCGAAATCCTTCGGCGACCTCAGGCTGGCAGGCCAGCCAGGCATCCGGTGCCCCCTCATCTCCCCTGACCTGGCTCCTGCGCGCGGCCCTTCAGCGCTGTGCTCGCCTACGCGCGAGCATGATGCGAGACGAGCCCCCGGCGTGATGCCCGGGGACTCGTCTCGCATCGCCTCTCACGGCCTACTGGGGGGACGCGACCGGACCGTGCCCCGATCCGCTTCAGCCCGCAGTCGGTGCGACTGTGGCTCAGGCTACCCACGAGATGGCGACGTTAACTCTAGCTGGACCGGGGGCGCCAGGCCCTTCGTGGACTATTGCCACGCTGTTGGCGGAATCGTAAGTGTAGTTGTTATTACTGCCGTTCCACTGGCTCCCGAAGGCTGGTTCGGATATTCCGCTGGGAAAGTTCGGGCTGAGTGTTTCGGGATATTGCATCTCCTGAACCGATATGCTGAACCCGCCCCAGTTTGCCGACAGCGTATAAGTCGTCGGAGAGCCCTTGGTGATGGTAGAGGTGGGGCTCCAGCCCACTCGAGTATAAGTATACCCATTATTGCACCAGCAGTAGCTGCCGGTTAGCCTGGTGAGGTCATCGAAGCCCGTCAGAAGGGTGTATCCTGTTGAGGTCACCTGGTTGTCGAGGTAGTACGCACCGGGTTTCGATTCAAGGTAGGACTGTTGCAGGCAGGCCGTTCCGAAGACGGCTGCATGCCCGTCGACATACCCGGTTGCAGTGGTGCACACCGAATTGAAGATATTGGGCGTTCGGAACTTCGGGATAGCCGACACGTGCGCGGCGGCCGGGAGGCGGTCGCCCAGCGCCAGTGTCGTCCGGATCGCCTCGGCTTTAGACATTCCAGCGGCCAGGGCGTCCCAGTACACCGACCTGCCGGACCTGGCGTACTGTTCGGGGGTCGGCGCGGCCGCGGACGGAGGGTCAGTCCACGCCTTCAGGGAGTGTCTGCCGGTTATGGCGAGAAACACCCGGGACCCTGGCAGGCCGGCGGATCTCACCTCCGCGCCGTTCGCCTCCCACGTGGTTGACACGTCACCCCCACGGAGGGAGGCCGCGTGGACCAGGGTCATCGGCACGCTGCCGGCGGCCAGGGCCATCGGAGATGCGGCGGGCGCAGCCAGTGCCGTCCCAGCCGGGGCCACGGACAGAGCAGCCGCCGTGGCCGCCGCGCCGGCAAGGCTGACTAGGACGGTCCTCCTGGATCGGTCAATTCGATGTGAACGGATCAGGCGCATGATGGGCTCCTAGAACGGTTAGATCCTTGATGTAGCACACGCAGTAGAGCGGTCCCCCGCGGATCGCATGGGGATTCTCGTGGCCGTGAAAATCAGATTTCGATTTCAGTTCAGCGCGTTCGGTAACGTAGCGTGACGCGGAGCCACGTCGATGCAATTGGCAGGTAACGAGTGGCGCGCCTGGCTGCTTTCCGGGATTATCCAGTCCCAGGCTTCGGGACAGACCCTGGATGTCCAGTTGTCAGCACCTTTCCTTTCTGTCGCTCTAAGGACGCCCACGTGGGCCGTTTAAAGGAGATGTGGTCTAATGATCAGGCCAGCGGGCCGGTATAGCCAGGCAGTCTGACCGGCAGTCTGACCGGCAGAGAATGCCATAGCGCTACTACTTCACCACGGCGGGTGACTGACCTGGCTGTACCTATACAGGGGCGATCCCGCCGACCTTCTCTGCCATGAGCTCTCCACCTCGCCGGTGTGCAGCCCGGCGCGGACCGACAGGCCCAGAGCGTGGACGCCGCCGCGGACGCCCAGGGCGCAGCGGATGGCGGGCCGGGCGGTCGAAGGTGGCGAAAAACCCGTCCCCGGCGGTGTCGATCTCCCGCCCGCGCAACCGGGCCAGCTGCTCGCGCACCAGCCGGTAATGCTGGCCAAGAAGGGCCTGCCACCGGCGGTCTCCCAGTCGGGCAGCCAGCGGTCGAGCACAGGCCGCGCAGCCAGCCAACAACTATGACGCCACTACCCGACAGGTCCGGCACCCCAGAGCCGACTGCACGCGCCGACTGACACCGGGGCTGCTCATGCCTCAGCCGCTCCGAGTCGGTGTCATTGATCATCGGCGCGGGCTGGCCGCCTGGCGCGGGTACACGCGGGCCGCGACGAGGTTCCCTGCGGGGAAATTGCGGCTGCCGCCGAGTATCTCGGGCGTCACTACGAACAGGACGGCTTCAGTGATGCTGCGATTCCTGGCCGTGGAGGGCCAGGCCCCGGTTCTCGGTCACCTTCGCGCAGGCCAAGACACTACCGGCCGCCAAGCGTAAGACTTAGTGGCTCTGTCAAGCTGATTTCAGAGTGCTACGGCCAGCAGGGCGCCGCAGGTGGCGGGAATCGCGGACTGGCCCTGAGCGGTTGGTGCGCTTGTTGACGTCAACCGGTGCTCACGACTTGATACAGCGCGGGATGGAATGGCCAGCGCAGCTGGGATGCCGTCTCCCGGAATCCCTGGCTGTCGACTGCGGCATTGAACTCATCCTCCGACGTCCAGTGCGCGATGTTCACGAAGCGGAACTGCGTGTCGTGCAGCGACTGGTGCAACGCAGTTTCGATATGCGCGGGAAATGTCTTCAGGTAGTCGCGGGTCTTCTCCCAGGCAGCGATGAATTGGTCTTCGTCGCCCGCTGGCACCTCAAAGATGTTGATCAAGGTGACACTCATGGTCCTTCCGCTCCTCCCACCGTGGTGCCAGCCTGACGCAGGTTCATCGTGACCTTGACGGCCATGCTCTCGTCGCGAAGATGCTTCCAGACAAGGTGCCTGGCTGTCATGCCGGCCTCGGCGGCGTTCCCAGCAGGTGCCTGGTCTGCTCACCGAAGTTCGCCGCGCGCGCTTCGGGCCTGGCCTCGGGCCGGACACTCAGCTGAGTATTGGCCGGGGGATGACAACGATGGCGGCGCCGGTCCAGGTCTGGGCCAGCGTC
Source organism: uncultured Actinomycetota bacterium (assembly GCA_963749145.1). GTDB lineage: Bacteria > Actinomycetota > Actinomycetes > Streptosporangiales > Streptosporangiaceae > JASHPR01. The sequence goes on from CAVVLN010000004.1 coordinate 1,412,562, forward strand.
CGTTCGATTGACATCACAGATCGGCCGGGCCAGCTTCTGGTCGCATGGTGCCCAGCGGGTACGATGCCGACCTTGCCGCGGTGGCCACGCCCGTTACGGCGCTCATCGGCCTGTTGTTCGTGGCTGTTCGGTCCGAGACGACACGATTTTCGGGCCCAATGCCCTACCGGGCGGCGAAGCGCTGGAGGGCTGATAGTCCCGCGCCGGGCGAAGGCCGCCCTGGACGGGTCGCGCCCGCTGCCGGGTCGTGGTGATACTGAGACGATGTGGGGCCGGATGTGGGCGGGAGTGCCGCTTGCCGTCCGGGTGGTCGTGGCGTCGGCGGTCGCCGTCTTCGTTTACGGCACCGCTGTGCATCTAGATCAGCTCACCGCTGGCGGCTGGCACCCCTACCGGGAGCTGCCGGTCTGGCTGGCGGGGTACTTCGTTGCGCTGACCGTGCTGGACCCGGTTGCTGCCGGGCTGCTGGCGTGCCGCCGCCGTGCCGGGCTGCTGCTGGGCTGCGCGGTCTTGCTGTCGGACGCGGCGGGCAACGGCTATGCGGATTACGCCGTCCGCTCCCAGCCGGGCATCACCGCGGGCAGGGTCGGTCAGGCTGTCGTCACGGTGCTCGGGGTCGCCCTGGTCGCGGTGTCCCCGCGAATCTGGCCGTGGCTTCGCCCTGCCGGTCGGCTGCCGGATGACCGGATGCGGCTGGATGAGCCTGGCTGATCTTTGGCGCGCTCAGGCGTTGGGCTGGCGCGTCGGCCCCGGCCGGCCCTAAGGCGGAGGCCGAGCGCTGGCGCCCGCGGCGCCGCCTTGAATCATAAATAAAGGTGAATTCTGCGGCGAAAGTAATAAATCCCGTAACTGGCGCGGCGACTGCCAGCACGTCTGTGCCTGGGTATCGGCTCTGCCATGGCGCGCAGAACAACCGCTCATGCGCCACGCGACCTGACCGCAGCGACGACCGATAAGCAGCGCAGATCGGCGGGTCGGCGCGCAATTATCCGGCGGGCTTCGCGTCGCGAGCGCCGGTTATGGTCCCAGCGCGCAAGCGGCCCAACCTGTATTTTTATGCAGCGTCAAGGTTGTGGTTGACATCCACTCACGCCGCTGATGGTGATGCCCTGAGCCCCAGAACCGGACGCGGCCACCCGCCGGCTCGAAGAGTGGTTCGTCATCCCATACAAGAAAGCACGGTCGGCTGGGAAGCTGCATGGCTAACCAATGTCCTCCTAAGCTAACATCCTCTGGGTTATAGTTCAGCCATCAGCAGAGCGTGAGGGTTCTAGGAATGATCAAACACAAACAGCCGCTCAGCGTAGTGCGTCGCAGGCTAGACGGGCCGCCAACGAACAATTACGAGATCCGACGAGTTGCCGAGGCCGTACACATCCTAGGATATACCGAGCGCGTAAAAGGCGGCTGGCGAGTCCGCAAGAGCACCAGTGACATAGCGATTGAGTCTCGTGGTGAACATCCGCATAACAGGGCAATGTTCTGGCTTGCCGGAGATCCCGGCCTCAGTGTTCAAGGCGGAATCTTGGTTGGCGTTCCCGAAGGCTGGGACCCGGCAGCCTCACCAGAGGTGGATGAAGCCGCCTCGAATGCAGCAACGGAAGCCCTTCAGAGCCATGGTGAACAAGGATTTCAAGTTTCCCCCGGCCTGCGAATCGCCATAGACGCTTATGCTATGAAGGATGCAATGAATCACTACCACCAAATCGGCTGGGAGACGGAAGACGTCCATACCAAGTATCTCGGGTACGACTTGATCTGCCGATCTGGCACAGAGGTTCGCCATGTCGAAGTCAAAGGCACTGTAACAGATGGCAGCGCAGTGATTCTTACGCCCAACGAAGTTCGCCACGCCCTGAATTGCAAGCACCCCGTTCTATTCCTACTCAGCAACATCGAGGTCAAGACAGACCAAGACGGCTCTCCACTGCTGTCAGGGGGCGTCCAACGCCTTGATGATCCGTGGCATCTAAGCACGGACCTGTTGAGACCTACGAGCTACCGTTACGCGCTTTCAGGGCCTGGCCCGGCGTGAATGCTCGCACTCACATGCCGCTGACCGAGCGGTAGTGCCAGTTCGACGACGCGCTCATGCCGGTGTCTGTGCCCGGTAAGGCTCAGGCGGATTACACGCTCCCCTCAGCCGTCCCCGATGTAGCCCGTATTGGGATCGATCATGGCGAGGAAGGCGCGGATGCTCTCCCGATGCTCCTCCACCGACCGATCCGGTGTCCCGCTCGACCCGAATCCGTAGCCCTTGTTAGGCCCGCTCAGCCAGTCGTAGGCGGTGCCGCCGTCTCCAACTCGGCGAATGGCGAACCGTTCGCCATCGGCGTCGAGGGTGAACAACACCGGCCCGGGCCTTCCCTCTGTTCCGCGGTACACAGCTGGAACGGCGGGGGGACCGTCGCCGTCACCGCTGCGGCTCCTGTCCACAAGAGCCAGCATCCACGGCCGCCGGCTTTGAGTCCATCGCACACGCGCTCGGCTGACGCACTCATCTGCCGCGTTCCGAGCGGTTGAGCTGCCGTGGCTGACGGCCTGTTCTGCCATGGCTGACGGGAACGGTCTGTCCCGATAACTCAGCCCGAGGCTGACCGCGGCGTGCCGCCTTGCACGGCAAGATCACTCCGGCGGGCTGGCATCATAGAGATAATGAGCAATTCACGTTCCCGCCGCATCCCGGTGACTGTTACCCATCCGCCGGTCGCGCGCTGCCAGATCTGCCACCGCACCGTCACCTACCGACCCGGCAATCTCACCGAGGTCCTGACCGAGCACTACCGCCGGCCCACCCCGAAGTGCTCGCCATCCCATCCCGTTAGCGGCCACCGACACCCGCGCCATCCGCCATCAGCAGCAGGCGTCTGGCCGGGTCGCGACGACGTTGCTGTGAGGCTGGGCCGGACGGTGCCAGCGATGACGGAGCGCGGCCGGTCCTGCCGAGTGCCCGCGCATAGACCCGCCGTTCTGTCGCCAGACTTGGCCGATCGACACGGCCGCCGGTGTCACACCCGGATGATTGATATGGGCGCTTTCTGCGTGCACTCGCCGACGGTGCCGGTGCCCCTGCCGGGACATGCGGGCCGGGGACACCCGGCGAAGCGTCACGGCGTCACGGCTCAATCATGGCTCAATCGCGGCTGAGGGCCACCCCGGCATGCTCATCGTCACAGGCGCCGCCGTGGCGGCTGGGAGGGGGAAGATGATGAGCTGGTTCTGGCTGAACATCCCGCTCGCGGTGTTGTTCTTCTGCTGCTGGGCAGGGATTCCGCTGTGGCTTACGTTCACCCGCTGGGACGCGGAACTCAAGGCCAAGCACGCCGCACTCGCGGCAAGGGCCGCCGCTGAGCCGGCGATCACGCGGCCGGCCCCGGCCGCGGTCGCCGCGCACGAGCCCGGCAGCCCGGTCTACGCGGCAGCTGTCGCCCTGTCGGGCCGCTGAAATCTTCGGCGGGAAGGCCACCCGGCGTTCACAGCCCGCGGCAGGAGGCCGCAACCGGGCGACGTTCCCGCCGTCAGGCACGCAGCCCGGCCGGGCGGCCGGAATCCCGGCCGGGCGTACTCGTCACGGCACGTAATCGATCCCTAGCGATCCTTGGTCGCCAACTTCTGAACACTTGAGTCAAGTTTTCGGGCGGCGTAGCGTCGAAGGCGCCCGCTCCACATTTGCAGGCGGAGTCCTGACCAGCCACTTTGGGTGGCACGACCGGTCCCTTACGTCGGCCGGACCTTGGCGCAGCGGGTGGCGGTGGTCGGCCGATCTTGACCGCGGGTCCCTGCGTGAGCTTGCGCGAAGTTCGATCAGTCCGCCTTTTTATGCAGGTCAGCCACGTCGCTTGGCGGTCAGAGGCGGAGCCTCACTGGATCTGGGCGGTCGAAATATCCGCCGTTCGGCGCGGTCGCTGGCATCGGGCGGTATCGCGCGCGACGGGTGCAGAGCCGGTTGATCTGCGCGCGTGGTGGGCGGACTGCTGAGCATGGCCAACGGGCGCGGTGAAGACCGCGACGTTTGCCATATCCGCCAGCGTCACGAGCCGTCGTGTGGGGTGCCAGAAGTCTGGCTGGCGTGTGAGCTGCAGCGATGCACCGGGGTCACCGGTGGGCCATGATGATCAGCCGTGTCCCTCCGTCTGCTCTATCTGATCTTCATCCGGCTGTGCGGCTGGCTGGTCTTGCTCGGCCGCTCATCGGCGTCGAAGAACGCCGAGTTGCTGGTGCTGCGGCACGAGGTCGCCGTGCTCCGCCGCACCAAGCCTCGGCCCCGCCTGGACTGGGCCGACCGCGCCGTCCTCGCCGCGCTGATCCGGCACCTGCCCAGAAGGCTGCGCGCGCACCGGCTGGTCACGCCCGGAACCGTGCTCCGGTGGCACCGCCGCCTGGTTACCCGGAAATGGACCTACCCGAACCGGACGGGACGGCCGCCGGTCAGCACCGAGATCACCGCGCTCATCGAACGGCTCGCCACCGAGAACCACGGTTGGGGTACCAGCGGATCCAGGGCGAGCTGCTCAAGCTCGGCCACCGGGCCAGCGCGTCCACGATCCGGCGGGTCCTCAAGGCGCTGCGGATCCCGCCGGCTCCCAACCGACGCACCGACACGACCTGGCGGCAGTTCCTGCACTCCCAAGCCGCGACCATGCTGGCCACCGACTTCTTTCACGTGGACTGCGCGGTGACCCTCCGCCGCCTGTACTGCCTGTTCGTGATGGAGGTCGGCAGCCGCTACGTGCACATCCTCGGGGTGACCGCGAACCCGGACGGGCTGTGGACCACGCAGCAGATCCGCAATCTCCTGATGGATCTCGGTGACCGGGCCGCCGGGTTCCGGTTCCTGGTCCGCGACCGGGCCGGGCAGTTCACCGCGTCCTTCGACGCGATCCTGGCCAGCGCCGGTATCCAGGCGGTGAAGATCCCGCTCCGGAGCCCTCGGGCGAACGCCTACGCGGAACGGTTCGTGCTCACCGCACGGACGGAGGTCACCGACCGGATGCTGATCTTCGGTGAACGGCACCTGCGGTCGGTCCTGGCCGAGTACGCCCGGCACTACAACGGACGACGGCCCCACCGCAGCCGCGAACTCCGCCCGCCCCGGCCCGACCACCCCGCCGCTGACCTCTCCCAGCAGCGGATCCGGCGCCGGGCTATCCTCGGCGGCCTCATCCACGAATATCAGCGAGCCGCGTAAAAGCCCAGGTCAAAGCCAGTGGCCGAGTTTTGGAACCCCGCAGGCAGAAAACGCAGCATCCTCGGAGCGCTGGAAGCCAGCGCGGCGAACCGGAACGCCTCGATGACCGAGCTGAGAGCATTCGCCGGGGAGGCGTGGCGGAGTTCAAACTGGCTCCGTCGTTCCCTGATTTGGATGCCCAGGACGCCCGATCCGTGTGGGCCTGTGCCACCTCGTGATGGCCGATCCTGCCCACATTCTGCCCTACAGATGATCAAGGACCTGACCACCGTGACGGCGATCAGGCCCTTCACCTGCTACTTCACTTGTAGCCCCGACCGGATTTGAACCGGCGCTACCGCCTTGAGAGGGCGGCGTCCTGGGCCACTAGACGACGGGGCCAGGTGCCACGAGGACCGCACGATCACGTCGCCGCGGTCCTGTCGTGAGCATAAAACCGACCGGGGCTCCAGCCCCAGCCGCGACCAAGGCTAGCGTACCTCGCGCAGGCGCGCCAAACGGCCCAGGGCGGGCCGGGCCTGAGCCGGAGATCTTTTGCATGTTTGGGCCCAGCCGGGTAGTTAACCGCACATGTTGGCATTCATTATCGTTCTGGTCATCATCGGGCTCATCGCGGGCGCCGTCGCCCGGCTGCTGGTTCCCGGCCGCGACCCCATCGGCGTGCTGGGCACGATCCTGCTCGGCGTGGTCGGCTCGCTCATCGGCGGGTTTGTGGCGAACCTGGTCGAGTACCACACCTTGTCGGTGCACCAGTTCCACTTCACCGGGATCCTGTGGTCGATCGTCGGCGCGGTCATCCTGCTGGTCCTGCTGCGCGTGTCCGGGATGGAACGCGGCCACCGCCGGGGCCGCGGCCGCTCCTACCGGCGCCGCCGCCGCTGGATCTGACCGGCCGGAAAGCACGGCCAGAGCACGAACGCGGATGCCGCCAGGTGCGGCATCCGCGTCTGATACATCGCTGGGGTACCAGGACTCGAACCTAGACTAACGGGGCCAGAACCCGTCGGGCTGCCAATTACCCCATACCCCATGGGACCGGGCCGGCGCGGCCCGCGCGCTCGCAGTCCGCGTGCGCCTGTGCAGTGTAGCCGACGTACGGAGGCGACGGCCAAAGGGATCCGTCACGCACCGTCTCGCCCCCGGCTGGCCGCAGAAGCGCCGGGGCCCGCCCGGAACGCTAGCTGTCCCGGGCGGTCGCGACGGCCTGGTCCACGCGGGCCAGGGTGCGCTCCCGGCCCAGCAGTTCCAGCGACTCGAACAGCGGCGGGCCCACCCGGCGCCCGGTGACCGCGACCCGCAGCGCCCCGCCGAATGCGGCCTTGGGCTTGAGCCCCAGCCCCTCGACCAGCGCGGCCTGGAGCGCGTTCCTGATCTCATCCGCCGTCCAGAACGCTACGTCAGCCAGGGCCCCCCGCGCGGCCTCCAGCGCCGGGACCGCGGCGGAGGTCAGGGTCTTCGCGGCATCCTGGGGATCGACCACGAACTTGTCCTCCTCGACCAGCAGGAAGCCCAGCATGGCCGGGGCCTGCGCCAGCGTGGAGATGCGTCCCTGGATCAGCGACGGCGCGGCCGCGATGACCACGTCCTGTTCCGGGGTGGGCGGGTCACCGACCAGGCCGGCCTGCCGCAGGAACGGCATGATCCGCCCGTCGAAGTCGGCCGGGTCCAGCGCGCGGATCTTGTCGCCGTTGATCGCCTCCAGCTTCTGCACGTCGAACCGGGCGGCGTTCTTGCCCACCCGCGCCAGGTCGAACTCGGCGGCCATCTCATCGAGGGTGAACAGCTCCCGGTTGTCCCCCGGCGACCAGCCGAGCAGGGCCAGGTAGTTGTCCAGCGCCTCGGGCAGGAACCCCTCGTCGCGGTAGTAGCTGATCGACGCGGCACCGTAGCGCTTGCCGAGCTTCTCGCCCTTGAGGCCGAGCACGAACGGCAGGTGCGCGAAGACGGGGAACTCCGACTCCGGCACGCCCATCGCCCGGTACACGGCCAGCTGCCGCGGCGTCGACGACAGCAGATCATCGCCGCGGACGATGTGGGTGATCTTCATCAGCACGTCGTCGACAGCCACGGCCAGCGTGTAGAGCGGGCTGCCGTCGGCCCGGGCCAGCACGAAGTCCGGCACGTTGGCGTGGTCGATGGTGATCTCGCCCCGGATCAGGTCGGTGAACGTGGTCGATCCCTCGGGCATCCGCAGCCGCACCACCGGGCGCCGGCCTTCCGCCTCGTACGCGGCCGCCTGCTCCCGGGTCAGCGACCGGCAGTGCCCGTCGTACCCGGTCGGGCCGCCCTGCCCCGCCCGGGCCGCCTCGCGGCGCTCGGCCAGCTCCTCCGGCGTGCAGTAGCAGTAGTAGGCGTGCCCGGAGGCCAGGAACTTCGCCACCCAGTCGGAGTAGATCGCCATCCGCTCGCTCTGCAGGTACGGGCCGTAGGGGCCGCCGACCTCGGGTCCCTCGTCCCAGTCCAGGCTCAGCCAGCGCAGCGTCTCCAGCGCCGAGTCGATGTAGGCGGGCGTCACCCGCGACTGGTCGGTGTCCTCGATCCGCAACACGAACACCCCGCCGGTGTGACGGGCGAAGGCCCAGTCGAACAGCGCGGTGCGGATGTTGCCGACGTGCAGGTCCCCGCTCGGGGACGGCGCGAAGCGCACCCGCACCGACCCCCCGGGAGGGTCCTGGGGGGTCGTTCCCCCCGGGCTGACACTCGCGGGGGGGTCCTGGGGGGTCGTCCCCCCCGGGCTGACACTCGCGGGGGGGTCCTGGGGGGTCGTCCCCCCCGGGCTGACACTCGCGGGGGGGTCCTGGGGGGTCATCCCCCCCGGGCTGACACTCGCGGGGGGGTCCTGGGGGGTCATCCCCCCCGGGCTAGCACCTTCAGTCACGGCTGATTACTCCGTTGGTCAGCGTTCCGATGTTCTCGATCGTGACCGACACCTCGTCGCCGTCCTTGAGCGGGCCCACGCCCGCCGGGGTGCCGGTCAGCAGCACATCGCCGGGCAGCAGCGTCATCACGTCGCTGACGTAGGCGATCAGCGCGGTCACGTCATGCATCAGCTGCGAGGTCCGCGCGTTCTGCCGGATCTCGCCGTTCACGATCGTGGTCAGCTCGAGGTCGGCCGGGTCGAGGTCGGTCTCGATCCACGGCCCGAGCGGGCAGAACGTGTCGAATCCCTTGGCGCGCGCCCACTGCCCGTCCCTGGCCTGCAGGTCGCGGGCGGTGACGTCGTTGGCGCAGGTGTAGCCGAAGATCACCTCGGGCACGCGGGCCGGGGGCACCTGGCGGCAGAGCCTGCCGATGACCACGGCCAGCTCGCCCTCGAAATCGACCCGCTCCGATAGCTGGGACGGGTAGACGATCGGATCGCGCGGCCCGGTGACCGCCGTCGACGGTTTCAGGAAGATCACCGGCTCGGGCGGCGGCTCGCCGCCCATCTCGGCCACGTGGTCGGCGTAGTTCTTGCCGATAGCCACCACCTTGCTGGGCAGCACCGGAGCGAGCAGCCGCACGTCGGCGAGCGGGAACCGGGCCCCGGTGAGCCGGACCGAGTCGGACCCGATGCCGAACGGGTGGCCCATCACTTCCGCCACCTCGAGCCCGTCGGTGTCCGGGCCGGCACCGGTGGCGCCGTCCGGCTGGACGTCCTCGACGATCCCGTAGCTCACGTCGCTGCCGTGGGCGAACCTTGCTATGCGCACGTATCAGAGCCTACTGACCGGCGCCGGGCCAGGGCGGGGGGCGTACCGCCGTCCGGGCCGGGGTTCCCGCCGCTACTGCAGGTAGTCCTCCACCTCGGGCGCGGGACGGGACGACGACTCGTCCGGGTTCTCGCCGAACTCGCGCCGGGCCCGGCGCTGCCGCAGCAAGTCCCAGCACTGATCGAGCGCCTCCTCGGCGGCCCTCAGCCGTTCGCGCTCCTGCGGGCCGGACAGCTCGCCCGCGGCCAGCTTGGCGCGCAGGTCGTGCTCGGTCCGGACGAGCTCGTCGATGTGCCCAAGGATCTCCTTGTCGTCCACCGCGCTCCGGCTCCTTCCTGCCCGCCACTGCCGTCCGGCCACCCATTCTCGCACCGCCCGGGCCGGCCAGCGCGGCCGGGCGACGCGGGGCAGCGCCTGGACCGGTGCGGGACGCGGGTCAGGACCGTTCCTCGAAGTACGTGGCCAGCCGGTCGATCGCGTCGTCGAACTGGCTGTCTGAGTACGCGAGGCGGAGCGTGCCCGGCAGCCCGAAGTCGCTGCCGGGCACGGTGGCGACGTGCGTCGCGGTCAGGATCGCCTCGGTCAGGGACCGGTCCGACTCGTGCTCGCCCAGGTAGGAACCGACGTCGACGGTCAGGTAGAAGCTGCCCTCGGCCCGGATCGGGCGGACGCTCCGCACCTCGCCGAGCCGCTTCACCGCGTAGTCACGCCGGCCCGCGTACAGCGTCCGCAGCGCGTCCACCTCGTCCAGGTGCCGGAGGGCCTCGATCGCGCCGTACTGCGGCACCGGGTCGGTCGTCAGCAGCGTGTGCTCCTGCATCGTGGCCAGCGGGCGGGTGAACTCGCCCGGCACGACCGCGTACCCGACCCGGCGCGCGGACATGCGGAAACCCTTGGAGAACGCGTTGGTCACCACGGCCGGCGAGCGAGGGTCGCTCAGCGCTCCCAGGCTGGGGGGCTCCTCGTCGAAGTAGATGTTGCGGTAGATCTCGTCGCTGATGATCACCGCGCGGCCGTCGACCGCCTCGTCGACGTGCCGCAGGTCGGCCGTGGTGAGCCGGTTGCCGAGCGGGTTGCCCGGGGAGTTCAAGATCACGATGCGGGTGGCGCCGTTCAGGGCGGCGCGCAGCGAGGCGAAGTCGATGCAGCCGGTGATCAGGTCGACGTCGTAGAAGCTCACGCTCGCCCCGGCCAGGGCGGCGGAGTACAGGTAGAGCGGGTAGTACGGCCGCGGCAGCAGGACCTCGCCGCCGTCGTGGGCCAGCAGGCAGCACAGGTTCCGGAAGAGCGTGCTGGTGCCCGCGCTGATCACCACGTGGTCGGGGTCGACGTGCCGCCCGTACGCCTGGCTCTCGTAGTCGGCGACCGCCTCCCGCAGCGCCGGCAGGCCGAGCGGGTAGACCAGGCTGCTGCGCTTCGGGTCCCGGACCGCGGCCACCATGGCCTCGGTGATGTCCGGGTGGACCGGCAGTTCGCTCTTGCCCAGGGTCAGCCGGACGACGTCGTCGTACTTGCGCTCGAGTTGCTCGGCCAGTTCCTCCATGGCGAACATCCCGAAACGCTGGGCGAGCAGCGCGTCAAGGTCCCGCTCTTCCCAGCACTGCGCCAGCATGTCCACGTTCGGCCGCATGCATTTCTCCCCGGTCTCGAGGCGCCTTAGGTTCTTTAGGACCGTAACACCTTCCCGGCAAACTACCCGCCCCCGGGCCCAGCGGTAATGGCGTGTTTTTGATAAGCCTTTACCTGGGGCAAGAAGAGGCGACTGGAGCGTGCTATATGAAGGTGGGAAATACCGGTCGCTTACCGGCCTGGCCCGCGGAATCAGGAATGAATGCTGTCCTTATCCCGCAAATACCCTGGCGGCCGGGCGGCTGGTGCGCCCGAGGTCGCGCCGCCGGCCCGGGCGGGTCCGCGGCGCGGCGGCCCGCAGCCGGGTCACGGCCGTCGCCCGCGCCGCGCGCTCGAGCTCGTCGGGCAGCGGCTCGAGCTCGGCCTCCGCATAGCGGCGCATCAGCGCGCCGCGGATCAGGAAGTCGGCCAGCGACGGGTTGCGCGGCAGGCACGGGCCGCGCAGGTAGGTCCCGACCGCGCAGCCCAGGCGGACGCCCTCGCGCCCGTCGCCGTTGTTGCCCTGGCCCAGGATGACGTGGCCGAGCGCCCGCGCCGTGGGCCCGAGGTAGGTCTTGGCGCTGTGGTTCTCGAAGCCGACCAGCAGCTCGTCGCCCCACCGGACGAGCAGGTCGCCGATGGCGCGGCCGGCCCGGGCCTCGGCGATCGTGGGCGAGGCCGCGATGAGGTCGTCGCCGTGCTGGATCGTCCAGGTGTCGAACAACCCGGCCCCGGGCAGCTCCACGCCCTTGCCCGGCTGGTAGAAGCGCCCCAGCAGCTCGTACCCGGCGCCGACCGCGAGCAGGGCCGCGCCCTGGCTCACCGCCTCGCAGATCCCGGGCGCCTTGCGCTCGGCGAGATCCGGGGCGATCAGCCGCTGGTGGAACTCGCCGCCGTTGCCGATGACCAGCAGGTCCACCTCATCGGCGTCCACCGGGTCACCCAGGCGCAGCTCCCACACCTCGGTGGTGATGCCGCGCCACCCGCAGCGGCGCACGAGCGCGGAGACGTTGCCGCGGTCGCCGTAGGCGCACATGATGTCCGGGTAGAGGTAACCCAGCGTCAGCTTGCGCGTGGCCATGTTCACCGATCCCAGATCGCGCCGACGTAGCCCTGCCGGCGTAGCCACTCCCGCAGCTGCCACAGGACGAAGTAGGTGGACACCACCCAGAGCGGCTGGCCGGCCGGGGTGCGGGCCAGCGCGAGCTGGAACGCCCGGACCGGGTCCGGCTCGACCGCGATGTCGGTCCCGGCCGGGCCGGCCGCTGGCCCGGTCCAGCGGGCGTACTTCAGCCGGACGGCGAGGTCGCCCGCGCGGTTGCCGGACAGCACCGCCGACGGGATGAGCCCGCGCAGCGACTCGAAATCGATGTCCCAGATCCAGGAGACGTCCGGCTGCTGGTTGCTCGGCCGGTCGTTCAGCGCCAGCATCATGTGCTTGGGCTCGCCGTCGCCGAGTAGCGCCCGCAGCACCTCGGTGTAGCCGTTCGGGTTCTTGGCCAGGGCCAGGCGCACGTCACGCCCGCCGATGGAAACCTTCTCCATCCGGAAGAAGCCGCTGGTCACGTGCTCAACCGCAGTCAGCGAGCCGGTGGGCAGCTGGCACGCGGTGGCGGCGGCGGCCGCGGCGACCGCGTTGTACGCGCTGTACAGCCCCGGCAGCGGGACCTCGAGCACCATCTCGCTGCCCGGCGCCACGAGCTGGAGCCGTGACGACTCGGGCCCGATCAGGTCGACCTTGGCCGCGTGGACCTGCGGCGCGGGGCGGGCCAGCCCGCACCCGGTGCACTGCCAGTGGCCAAGGTGGGCGTAGAACACGCAGTCGTACCGCAGTTCGCCGGCGCAGCTCGGGCAGCGCGGGAAGTCCGAGGTGTGGTCAACCCCGCTGCGGCGGTGCTCGAGGTCCTCCAGGCCGTACCAGACCCGGCGGTTCCCCAGCTCCGGCGCGAGGTAGGCCAGCCGCGGGTCGTCCGCGTTGAGGACCAGCGTGGCGTCGGGCGGCAGCGCCCGCAGGCACTGCTCGAACCGCCGGGTCAGGTAGTCCAGCTCCAGGTAGCGGTCCATCTGGTCACGGAAGACGTTGGTGAAGACCAGGACCGCGGGCCTGATCTGCGGCAGGATCTCCGGCAGCGACCCCTCATCCACCTCGAACACGCCGATCGCGCGATCGTCGGCGGGCAGGCGGCCGGACCGGGTGGCGTGCGCCAGCAGCGTGGTCGCCAGGCCGGCGGGCTGGTTGGCGCCCTCGTGGTTGAGGATCGGGTGCAGGCCTGACGCGCGCATCATCGCAGTAAGCATCCGGCACGTCGTTCCCTTGCCGTTGGTACCGGTCACCATCACGGCACCGCGCGGGATCCCGGCGGCCAGCCCGGCCAGCAGGCTTGTGTCGATGGCCAGCGCCGCCACGCCGGGGACCGCGGTCCCGTTGCCGCGGCCGAGCCTGCGGACCGAATACCGGGTCGCCTTGCCCACGCCGACCGCCAGGGCGCGGCGGCCCGACGCCGCAGGCCCCGGGCGCCGGTGGCTGCCGGCCAGCGCGGAGCGAGACTGGAGATGTGCCGAAGCGCTAATGGTTGCCCCCGAAGACTGTTTGGCGCTCTTTGGCGCTCAGTTTGGCGCTAACCGCAGTGTTTCCGGACAAGCGTAAAAGCCACTCGATGCCATTTCTGCCCTTGGCTGCCCTGGCCTAAGACCAGGTGGCTGCCATTCTGCGGTAAAGTCACGGCAAGGACCCCGCATTACCGACTGTACGGCCATCGGCCTGCTCACCCGTGATGATGCCCTGCCGTTGTGTTTGTCAGCCAACCGGTTACACTTTCTCAGATCTGCATTCCGTTTCGCGGATAAGGGGACGAAGGGGGACTCCCATCTATTCCAACGGGGCTGAGAAATCGTCAATGAGGCCGGGCGCGCCAGGCGCGCCAGGCGCGCCGCGCGCGGCGCGCGCCCGCGCCGCGGCCTCCAAGACCGCGGACCATCAGCGGCTGGTCAACCAGCGCTTCCACGACCGGGCCCGGCGCTGGGAGGAGGTCTACCAGCGCGACGACCTGTTCAGCGTGATCCATCAGGACCGCCAGGCCCGCGCCCTGGACTGGATCGACGGGCTCGGCCTGCCGCCGCGGTCGCCGGTCCTCGAGGTCGGCCCGGGCGCCGGCTTCATGACCGTGGCGCTGGCCCAGCGCCAGTTCGCCGTGCACGCCGCGGACACCACGCCTCGGCTGCTCGACATCGCACGCCAGCGGGTCGCGGCGGCCGGGCTGGAGTCCCGGGTTCGCCTGCTGCTGGCCGACGCGTATCACCTGCCGTTCGCGGACCGGGAGTTCGCGCTGGTAGTCGCCCTCGGCGTGGTGCCGTGGCTACGCTCGGCGCCGGTCGCGGTCGCGGAGATGGCGCGCGTGCTGCGGCCGGGCGGGTACCTGGTCCTGAACGCCGACAACTCCGGCCGGCTCGCCCTGCTGCTCGACCCGCGGCACAACCCGGCCCTGGCGCCGGCCCGGCTGGCCGCCAAGTCGCTGCTCCACTCCACGGGGGTGCTCCGGCCCGCGGATCAGGCCAGGGTCACCGCGCACCGGCTGGCCGAATTCGACGCGCTCCTGAGCCGCTCCGGCCTGGAGTTGCTGAAGCGCTCCACATTCGGCTTCGGCCCGTTCACGATGTTCGGCCTGCCCGTGACGTCGGGGCGGCTCGGCATCAGGCTGAACACAAGCCTGCAGCGCCTGGCCGACCAGGGCGTTCCCGGGTTCCGGTCGGCGGGCGCCCAGTACCTCGTGCTGGCCCGTGCGCCGCTGGGGGCCGGCCAGCCGGTGGCGGCCGCGGAAGCAGTTGCGGCGGCCGGGGCCGGGGCCGGGTCTGGGGCCGGGTCTGGGACCGGGGCCGGGGCCGGCGAGAGCGTGGCGGCCGGGACGGCTTCCCGCGAGGGCGTGCCGACGGGGACGACTTCCCGCGAGGGCCTTGCTTCCGGCGCCGGGACGGCTTCCCCCGAGAGCGCGCCGGCGGGCGCAGCTTCCCCCGAGGGCCCGGCTTCCGGCGCCGGCGCCGGCCCGGCTTCCGGCGAGGGCGCCTCGGCCGGCCCGGCTTCCCGCGAGGGCGCGCCGGCCGGAGATGCGGCCTCCTCCTCCTAGACCGGGCCGACCGGCGGGATCCGGCGCGCGAGGATCGGCCACACTGGGTACGTTTGCCCTATGCAGCTGACGCGTGAGCGGATTATCACAACCGCCGTCGAGCTGATCGAGCGGGAAGGGGTAGAAGCCGTCTCGATGCGCCGCATCGCGGCCGAGCTCGGTTGCGGGGTCATGTCGCTATATGACCACGTCCCCAGCAAGGCGGTACTGCTCGACGGGGTGGCCGAGCGGGTCATGTCCGGCATCGATGACGGTGCCTTCCCCGGGGCCGGCTGGGAGGACCAGCTACGCGCCCAGGCCCGCGCGTTCCGGCAGGCCGCCCGCGCCTACCCGCGGTGCACGATGGTAGTGGTGAGCCGCCCGGTCGACTCCGAGGCCACGCTGCGGCTCATGGAGCACGCGCTAACGACACTGCGCGAGGCGGGCCTCGGCGGCGAGGACGCGGTCCGAGTGCTGCGCGCGTTCGTCGCCTACGCTGTCGGCTCGCTGGTGCGCGAGGTGGGCGTGGCGCCCGGCCTCGAGCCTCAGCGGCCGCTGGGCGTGGACCAGGCGATCAGGGAGGCCGACCGGCCGCTGCTCAGCCCGACCGAATTTCCGCAGGTCACGGGCCTGGCGGCGGAGCTCCTGCACCGGGATCACGACGCCGACTTCGAGTTCGGCCTGGACCTGCTGGTCCGCGCGATCGCCGACCTGCGGCCCGCGCGGAAGAGCTGACCCGAGCCCGCGGGCGCACCGCCACGGCCCGGCCGCCAGCCGCGATGGCCAGCATGAGCACCACCGGGATGCCGAGCGCCAGCCTCAGGCCGATCAGGCTCGCGCAGCTCCCGATCAGCACCGGGCCGACGAGCAGGCCCAGGTATCCGGCCCCCGCCACCCGGGCGATTCCGGTACCAGCACGCGCCGTCTCCACGTTGCCGGCCACGGAAAGCATCTGCGGGAAGGTGCTGGACAAACCGGCCCCGAACAGGGCGAACCCGACCAGGCCGACGGCCGGGCTCGCGCTGATCAGCGCGAGTGCCAGGCCGGCCGCGGCGACCAGGCCGCAGCCACTGACCAGCCGGGCCGGGCCGAACCGGGCCGCCAGCCGGTCACCCAGCAGCCGCCCAACGGCCATGGTCACCGAGAACGCCGCGTACCCGAGGGCCGCGAACGCGGCCGAGGTGCCCAGGTTGTCGCGCAGGTACACCGCGCTCCAGCCGCCCGCGGCACCCTCGCCGAGCAGGCTGCACAGCGCCAGCAGGCCCAGCACGATGATGCGCAGCGAGGTGCCGTGCCGCCACGCCGCGGCGCCCGGCCGCTCCGATGACGCTGGCCGGCCCTCCGGCGGCCGGTCGCGGCCCTCCGGCGGCCGGTCGCGGCCCTCCGGCGGCCGGTCGCGGGAGTCCGGCCCGGGCAGCAACCCGCGCCGCGTCACGACCGCGACCCCAGCCAGGGGCACGCCTACCGCAGCGAATGTCGCGGCCGGGCCCACGCCAGCCCAGGCGAACAGCCCGCCGAGCAGTGCCCCGCCCAGGCCGCCGAAGCTGTAGCACGCGTGGAACGAGGTGATCATCGGGCGCTGGTACTCCCGCTCGATGCGTACCGCCTGGGCGTTCATCGAGACGTCCAGCAGGCCGCCCGCCACGCCATAGGCCAGCAGCGCGGACATCAGCACGGCCAGGCTGCCCGCCAGTCCGAACGCGATCGGCAGCAGCGGGACGGCCACCCCGCTGGCCACGGTCAGCCGCGCGCTGCCGAACCGGTCGATCAGCCGGTCCGCGACCGCGGCCACGAGCACCAGGCCTACCGGCGCCGCGAGCAGCGCCACCCCGAGCAGCCCGTCGCTGAGCCCCAGGTGCTGCTTGACCGCGGGGATCCGGGCCAGCCACACCCCGTCCGCCACGCCGAGCGAGGCGAAGTAGCAGAGGGCGGCCAGCCGGGCCCGGCGCAGGCGGGCGGGCGCGCCGTCACAGGTGATGGCGGCACCGGGGGCGGTCGAGGGTCCGATGTCCCGGACAATACAAGATGGACCACGTGACATCGGACATCGCTCGTGACGGCCAGCCGCAGGCCGATGGCCGGTCGGCCCCAGCCCATCCGGCCGCAACCCGCCCGGCCCCAGACCACCCGGCCGCAACCCGCCCGGCCCCAGACCACTCCGCGCTGAGCTTCCTGGAGTGTTCCCGTTGCTCGGACCGCCACGACCCGGGCCAGATCCAGGGAACCTGCGCCTGCGGCGCGCCGCTGCTGGCCCGGTACGACCTGGAGCGGACCGGTGCGCTCACCAGCCCGCGCCAGATCGCGATGCGGCCGCCCACCCTATGGCGCTATCACGAACTGCTGCCGGTGAGCTCGGCGCAGGCCGAGGTCGGCTTCGGCGAGGGCATGACGCCCCTGTTGCCCATGGGCCGCCTGGGGGCGGAGCTGGGCCTGCCCCGGCTGCTGATGAAGGACGAGAGCCCGCTGCCCACCGGCTCGTTCAAGGCCCGGGGCGCGGCAGTGGGCGTGTCACGAGCGGCCGAGCTCGGGGCGGCCGGGGTGGCGCTGCCCACCAACGGGAACGCCGGCTCGGCCTGGGCGGCCTACGCCGCCCGCGCCGGGCTGCCCTGCCTGGTCGTCATGCCGGCCGACGCCCCGGAGATTACCCGCGCGGAGTGCGTGGCGGCCGGAGCCCAGACCTACCTGGTCGACGGGCTTATCGGGGACGCGGGACGCCTGGTCCGGTCCGCCGTGGCGGACCGGGCCGGGTATCTGGACGCCTCCACGCTCCGAGAGCCGTACCGGCTGGAAGGCAAGAAGACGATCGGGTTCGAGATCGCCGAGCAGCTGGGCTGGCGGGTGCCCGACGTCATCATGTTCCCGACCGGCGGCGGGGTCGGCCTGGCCGGCATCTGGAAGGGGCTTCTCGAGCTGCGGCAGCTGGGCTGGATCGGCCAGGCCATGCCGCGCCTGGTGGCCGTGCAGGCGGCCGGCTGCGCCCCGATCGTGCGCGCGTTCGAGCGGCAGGCCAGCGAGACCGAGCCCTGGCCGGACGCCAGGACCGAGGCGTTCGGCCTCACGGTGCCCGACCCGCTGGGCGGCTTCCTCGTGCTGAGGGCGGTCACGGCCACGGCCGGGACGGCCGTGGCCGTGACCGACGAGCAGTTGCTGGCCAGCGAGCAACGGGCTGCGCGGTCCGAGGGGACCTGGATCTGTCCGGAGGGCGCGGCCTGCCTTGCCGCCGCCGGCCGGCTACGCGCCGAGGGCTGGCTCACGGAAAGCGACGAGGTCGTGGTAGTCAACACCGGCGCTGGCCTGAAGTACCCGCAGACGATGCCCGCCCACCCGCCGCTCCTCCCAGCCGACGCCCGGATCCCGCCTGAGTTAAGGTCCCTGGCCCGAAAGCGTGCGCCGAACCTTGATCATCTCCACATTTCACGTGTTCGGCAATCACAAACCGGCCCAAATTGGGTGATCAAATGACTCGACGACGTGATAAGTCGCGTCTGCCCCCACGATCCCCTTGATCATCCACTACTTCCCATCCGCTCGGCGTCCCCGAACTACCACAAATCGGGCGTGATTATGGCCGGAACGGATAGTAAGTCGCGAGCCGACAACCTCGGTCAGGCCAGACACCACGACCCGGGCCCAGCCGGGCAGTCCGGTCCCAGCGGGCCGACCCGGGCCCAGCCGGGCCGACCCGAGCCCAGCCGGGCTACCTGGGACCCAGCGGGCCGACCCGGGCCCAGCCGGGATACCCGCGCCTAGCCAGGGGCTGCCTGAGCCCAGCCGGGCAGTCCGGGCCCAGCGGGCCGACCCGGGCCCAGCCGGGCAGTCCGGGCCCAGCGGGCCCAGCGGGGCAGTGACCGGGGTTCGGAGGTCTCGGGGTCGGCGACCGGGACTTAGATGATCTTGTGAATCCAGCCGTGCGGGTCGGCGAGGTTCCCGTACTGGATGCCGAGCAGTTCCTCGCGCAGCCGCATGGAGACCGGGCCGGGGGTGCCGTCGCCGACTGTCCAGCCGCCGTCCGATCCCTTGATCGTGCCGACCGGGGTGACGACTGCTGCGGTGCCGCAAGCGAACACCTCGGTGATCTCACCGGACGCGCACCCGTCGCGCCACTCATCGACGGAGATCTTGCCCTCCGTCGCCGGGATGCCCAGCTCGGGGGCGAGCATCAGCAGCGCGTCCCTGGTGATGCCCGGCAGCAGCGTCCCGGTCAGCGCCGGGGTCATGATCCGCGCGTCGGACCCGGAGCCGTAGACGAAGAACAGGTTCATCCCGCCCATCTCCTCGACCCAGCGGTGGTCGGCGGCGTCCAGCCAGACCACCTGGTCGCAGCCGTTGTCGAGAGCTTGCAGCTGCCCGGCAAACGCCGCTGCGTAGTTCCCGCCGGTCTTGGCCGCGCCGGTGCCGCCCGGCGCCGCCCGCGTGTACTCGCGCGAGAGCCACACCGACACCGGCCGCAGGCCGCCCGAGAAGTACGACCCGGCCGGCGACGCGATGAGCGCGAACAGGCACGCCGGCGACGGCTTGTTGACGCCCAGGCCCCGGTGGGTCGCGATCATGAACGGTCGCAGGTAGAGGCTGTGACCCTCCTGGGTGGGAACCCATTCACGGTCCTGGGTGACCAGCAGCTCGATCGCGCGAACGAACGCGGACTCGGGAAGCTGCGGCATCGCCATCCTGGCCGCCGATCGGTTGAACCGGGCCGCGTTGGCCTGTGGCCGGAAGGCCACGATGGGCCCGCTCGCCTGTCGGTACGCCTTGAGCCCCTCGAAGATCTCTTGCGCGTAGTGAAACACCTGGGTGGCCGGGTCGAGCGTCAGCGGGCCGTAGGCCGTCACCTCGGCGTCGTGCCAGCCGCGATCGGCTGCCCAGCGGATCATCACCATGTGGTCGGTGAAGATCTGGCCGAATCCGGGATCTGCCAGCAGCCGTTCGCGCTCCGCGGGCGGTACCGGGTCGCCGGCGGGACGCAGCGTGAAGACGATCTCGCTGTTCGTGCTGGCAGTCATCCTGTTTTCCCCTCTCACCGGGTCGGCGCCGTTGCCGGCCCGCGTCTGGCACGTCCCGTGGCGTGCCGCTGATCTCGACGCTGATTACTAGCCCAGGATTCGCAGCTTAGTGCACCACCGCGCCCGCGCACCGGGGCGCGGACGGCCGCCCCGCCACGCGCGGACGGCCGGCAACTCAGCCACGCGGACGGCCGGCCCGCTACGCCCGGACCCGGACGCTAGCCGGCTACTCGCTCGGCGATATCGTCGCCGATCTCCTGGGTGGACCTGGCCGCCCACGCGCCCTGCCGGTCCACCAGGTCCTCGGCGACCGCCTGCTCGATCCGCGCCGCGGCAGCGGTGAGCCCGATGTGCTCGCACAGCATCGCCGCGGACAGGATTGCCGCGGTCGGGTCCGCCTTCTGCTGGCCGGCGATGTCCGGCGCGCTGCCGTGCACGGGCTCGAACGTGCTCGGCGCGGTCTGCTCCGGGTTGATGCTGGCGCTCGCCGCGAGCCCGATGCCGCCGGCCACCGCTGCCCCGAGCGCGGTCAGGATGTCGCCGAACATGTTGTCGGTGACGATGACATCGAAGCGGTCCGGCTCGGTGACGAAGTACATCGACGCCGCGTCCATGTGACAGTAGTCGGTGGTCACCTCGGGGAACTCTTTCGCGAACCCGTCGACGGTGCGCCGCCACAGGTCGCCGGCGTAGGCGAGCACATTCGTCTTGTGCACCAGGGTCAGCTTCCGGCGCGGCCTGGCCGCGGCCCGCTGCAGCGCGTACCGCGTCACCCGGCCGATGCCGAACGCGGTGTTGATGCTCTCCTGGGTGGCCACCTCGCCGTCGGTGCCCTTCCGCATCACGCCGCCCGCCTCGATGTAAGGGCCCTCGGTCCCTTCCCGGATCACCAGCATGTCCACCGACTCCGAGCGCAGGCCGGACAGCGGCGAGGCCACCCCGGGGTAGAGCCGGACCGGGCGCAGGTTGACGTACTGATCGAACTCGAACCGCAGCCGCAGCAGCAGCCCGCGCTCCAGCACCGCGCTCGGGACACTCGGGTCGCCGACGGCACCGAGCAGGATGGCGTCATGCTCGGAGATCTCGCCGAGCACCGAGGCCGGAAGCGTCTCGCCGGTCCGGAGCCAGCGCTGGGAGCCCAGATCGTAACCGGTGGTCTCGACCGTGACGTCGGTGGCCGCGGCCCGGAGAACCTTGATCGCCTCCGCGACCACCTCGGGACCGATGCCATCACCGCCGATCACGGCGAGCCTTAGGGTGCGTGCGGCCATGCGCGTACCTTACTTGTCACTCAGCAGACGGTCACCCAGGTGGCTCAGCGCCCGTCCAGGTCAACGGCCCGGCCGAACACGGCGCCGATCGAGGACGTTATCTCGTCGAGCACGGCCGCGGGCAGCGCCGAGTCGACCGTGAGCACGATCAGCGCCTGCCCGCCCCTGGCGTCCCGGCATACCTGCATCCCGGCGATGTTGATGCCCTGGGCACCGAGGATCTGACCGACGATGCCGACCACGCCCGGCCGGTCGGAGTAGGTGAGGAAGACCATGTGCTCGGCCGGCGAGATCTCCATGTCGTAGCCGTTGACCTCGATCAGCTTCTCGACCTGGCGCTGCCCGGTCAGCGTCCCGCCGACCGAGACGACCTGGCCGTCGGGCAGCGTGCCGCGCAGGGTCACCACGTTGCGCCAGTCCGGGCTCTCCTTGTCGGTCGCCAGGCTGACCTGAACGCCGCGGTCGGCAGCCAGCAGGGGCGCGTTGACGTAGGTGACCGCGTCCTCGACGATGTCGCTGAACACGCCCTTGAGCGCGGCCAACTGCAGCACGCTGACGTCCAGGCCCGCGATCTCACCGCGGATCTCCACCGCGATCCTGGCCGCGATCCCGCCCGCCACCGCGGTGAAAATGCGCCCCAGCTTCTCGGCCAGCGGCAGACCGGGCCGGATCATCTCGTCCACCGTGCCGCCCTGGACGTTCACCGCGTCCGGCACGAACTCACCCGCCAGGGCGAGCCGGACCGACCGGGCCACCTGGGTGCCCGCCTTCTCCTGAGCCTCGTGGGTACTCGCTCCCAGGTGCGGGGTGACCACCACGTTGGGCAGGCCGAACAGCGGGCTGTCGGTGCACGGCTCCTTGGCGTACACATCGAGCGCGGCCCCGGTCACGCGGCCCTCGGCCAGCGCGCTGGCCAGGGCGGCCTCGTCCACGATGCCGCCGCGGGCCGCGTTGACGATGCGCACCCCGGGCTTGACCATGCGCAGCTGGCGATCGGAGATGAGCCCGACCGTCTCGGCGTTCTTCGGCAGGTGCACGCTGATGAAGTCGGACTCGGCGAGCAGTTCCTCGAGGCTCACCAGGCGGACGCCCAGCTGGGCCGCCCGCGCGGCGGCCACGTACGGGTCGTAGGCGATCACCGTCATGCCGAATGCCGCCAGCCGCTGCGCGACGAGGACGCCGATCTTGCCCAGGCCGAGCAGCCCGGCCACCTTGTCCTGCAATTCCACCCCGGTAAAGGCGGCCCGCTTCCACTGGCCGGCCTGCAGCGAGGCCATGGCCTGGGGCACGTTCCTGGCCGCGGCGAGCAGCAGCGCGACGGCATGCTCGGCCGCGCTCACGATGTTGGAGGTCGGGGCGTTCACCACCATGACGCCGGCCCTGGTCGCCGCCTCGACGTCGACGTTGTCCAGGCCGACGCCGGCCCGGGCCACCACCCGCAGCCTCGGCGCGTGCTCGAGGGCCTCGGCGTCGATGGTGGTCGCGCTGCGGATGATCACCGCGTCGGCATCGGCGAGCGCGGGCAGCAACTGCGCCCGGTCGCCGCCGTCGGCGTAGCGGATCTCGAAGCCGGACTGCAGCTGCGCGATCCCGGCCGGCGAGAGTTCTTCGGCGATGAGGACGATCGGCGTAGACACGTTGGCCCTTTCCGGCGGAGGCGGCGGTCAGGCACCACAGTCTAGAGGATGCTTGTGAACCCTTTCACATAACGCAAGCGCAGGTCACTTGGCGGGCGCGGCGGCCGGCGCCGCGGGTTCCGGTGCCTCGCCCGGCCCCAGCGCGGGGCCGGACGGCGGCCCGGCGGCACCCTCGGAACCAGCCCCGGCGCCGGCGTGATGGCTGGTCTCACGGCGGCGGCCGGCGCCGCCCGGCCCCGGCCCGGCCCTCACCGTCACTACCGGCCCCGGCCCGGCCCTCACCGTCACTACCGGCCCCGGCCCGGCCCTCACCGTCACCGCCCGGCCCGGCCCTCACCGTCAACCCCGCCGCCACGGCCGGTCTTATCGCCACCGTCACCCCCGGCATCGGTCTGGACGCCGGCCCAGGCAGGGGCCTGGGCGCCGGGCCAGCCACCGCTCACCAGCGCCTCGATCCCGCTGGCGTCCATGGGCTTCGCGATCAGGTATCCCTGGCCGAGCCCGCAGCCCATCTCCCGCAGCAACTCGAGATGCTCGGGACGCTCGATCCCCTCGGCCACGACCTCGATGCCGAGATCGTGCCCGACCTGGATGATCGCGCGGGTGAGCATGGCCAGCGTGGCATCCTCGCCCAGGCCCGCTACGAATGAGGGGTCGATCTTGATGATGTCCACCGCGAGTTGCTTGAGGTAAGCGAGGGACGCGTACCCGGTGCCGAAGTCGTCGATGGCCAGCCGGACCCCGTGACGGCGCAGTTCGGCCAGCCCCGCGGCCATCGGGTCGGCGCCATCGATCAGCACCCGCTCGGCCACCTCCAGCGTCAGGGCGTCCGGCGGCAGGCCGGTCTCGTGCAGCGCGGTCAGCACGGAGGCGGCGAATCCGCCCGCGGTGACCTGCCGCAGCGAGAAGTTCACCGAGACACCGATCTCCCAGCCGGCGCTGCGCCACGCGGCCGCCTGGGCGCAGGCTTCGCGCAGCACCTGCTCGCCCAGCGGCACGACCAGCCCGGAGTCCTCGGCCACGCCGAGGAACTCAGCGGGCGCGACCGGCCGCCCGCCGCGCGACCAGCGCACCAGCGCTTCCACCCCGATGACCCGGGACGTCGCGAACTCCACCACCGGCTGGTATTCCAGCTCGAGCTTGCCCGCGGTGATCGCGGCGCGCAGGTCGCTGGCCATCTCGAGCCTGCGCATAACGTCGGCGTGCATGTGCGCGGCAAAGACCTCGACCCGGCCGCCGCCCGACTCCTTCGCCCGGGACATGGCCACGTCGGCGTTGCGCAGCAGGTGCCCGGGCGCGCCCCCGCCGGGAAGCGCGACGCCGATGCTGGCCGTGAGGGAGATCTCGCGGTCGGCCACATGGAACGGCTCGGCCGCGATCACCCCGGCGAGGCGCTCCGCGATGTCCACGATCTCCGGTGCGCTCGCGGCACTCTCCACGAGCACGGCGAACTCATCGCCACCCCAGCGCGCCACCGTGTCCTCGGGCGGCACGGCCGCGCGCAGGCGGCGGGCGGCCTGGGCCAGCAGCAGATCGCCCGCGCCGTGCCCGACGGAGTCGTTGACCCCGGTGAAGCCGTCCAGGTCGATGAAGATCGCACCGGTCTGCATTGGCGGCCGGTCCGGCTCGGCGGCGGCCCGGTCGATCGCGTCCCTGGCCCGGTCCTCGACGTACGCCCGGTTCGGCAGCCCGGTGAGCCCGTCGTGATAGGTCAGGTACGTCACCTGCCTGCGCAGTGCTATCTGGTCGCTGACGTCACGCGCGGTGATGAGCAGTCGGCCTGAGGTGTTCATCTCGCGGTACCGGGACACGATGGACTCGACATGGTGCCAGGTGCCGTCGGCCGACCGGACGCGGCACGGGAACCGGTCCGGGTGCCGCCCGGCCCCCACGGCGCGGACGACCCTGACCCCGGCGGCCCGGTCCTCCGGATGCACCAGCTCAGAAAGCGACCGGCCCTCGAGTTCCGCCGAGGTGTAGCCGTACTCCCCCACGGCCGGGCTGGCGTACCGGATGATCCCGTCCCGGTCACAGATGAGGACCACGTCGCTGGTGCGGTCGGCTAGCTCGCGGAACCTGTGCTCGGACTCCTCCGACAGCTCCGCCGCCGTGCGCTCGCGCCGCAGCAGGTCGGTGATCCTGACCGCCAGGGCGAGCGCGGCCACCGCCCCGCACACCACGACGGCAGGCTCGGCGAACGACCCGCCGTTCAGCGCCCAGACGAGCACCACCACCGCGGCGAGGGCGGCCGCCACCGTGGCGGCCAGGGTGGCCCCGGGCCGTCCCGCCGACTCCAGCCAGTCGGGCCGGCGCGCTGGCACCACGCGGCGGCCGGCGTTCACCAGCACCGCCGCCCCGAGCAGGCAGAACCCGGCCAGCAGGATGATGACCGCCCCGGCCCCGGGCGGCATGCTGCTGATCCTGGCGCCGACCGCCAGCGAGTCGCCCACCGTGACCACGACCAGGGCCAGGTACGGCGCCACCGCCGGCCGGCCGGCGCGCACCGCGGCCGCCAGCAGCAGGCCGAGCGCGATCATGTCGGCGAGCGGGTGGATCGCCTGGAGCGTGAAGTCCCCGGGACTCTCGCCGACCCGGTGGTACAAGGATCCGAACAGCGCCACCCAGTCGATGACGAACAGCGCCGTGGCCAGCAGGCAGGCGTCGGCGAGCCAGACCACCGCGCTGCGTGCCGGGGTCCCGGGCCCGGGCGGGCCGTCACTGCTCGCTTCCCGGCTCGCCCGGGCCAGAGCGTAAAGGCCGACGCCCAGGGCCGGAAGCGCGAGCAGGGCGAGCAGGTCCCCGAAGGTCAGCGAGGTGCCCGCGTCGCTGACCGGCATGGCCTCCTGGGCGACGAATCCGGCTCCCCACAGCAGCGCGGCCACCGCAAGCGCGCGGTAGGCGGTGCGGAAAGATGACTCGCGGCGCATCGACTCGCGCCACAGCGCTGCCGCCGCGGCGACCGTCACCAGAGCCCCGGCCGCTCCTGCCAGGATGGCCAGGCTCATCGCGCGCCGCCGGATTCATCCGACCGCACCAGAGCCTCCTCTTAGACCGCGTCGTGGGCCAACATCGAGTCGTGCCGACCGCCGACGCCGACCGGGCACGCGTCCCTACGAGGCGCTGCGCTGCGGCTCGTGAACACCAGTACGTATTTCCCGTACCGCCAGGCGTTGCGGGGTCGCCGGCGTACTGGACGCGGTCTCGCTTTCAGCGATGTGCCTTCACTGTACGTGCGCAAGGTCACGAGTCGATTGAGGATGTGCGTAGACCGGGAGACAACTTCAGTAATCTCCTGGGGGGGATGAGGCGCAATCAGCCGCACGGGATTCCGGCGTACCGACCGGCTTTTCCAGCTTACCGGCTGGCGGCGCTGCCGGGCGGGCGGACGCGCGGGCGCCGGACCTGGTCGCCGGCCAGGCGATGATGGCGGGCGAGCACGTCGGCCTGGACGAACTCCAGCGCGTGGCCGAGGTGGGGCCGGGCGTTGACGTAAGGGATCGTGGTGCTCAGAT
The DNA here is from genome assembly GCA_963749145.1 of uncultured Actinomycetota bacterium. Lineage (GTDB taxonomy): Bacteria > Actinomycetota > Actinomycetes > Streptosporangiales > Streptosporangiaceae > JASHPR01. The sequence continues at coordinate 1,438,570 of CAVVLN010000004.1, forward strand.
AGACGCGCTGGGTCATCGGAACCTCCAGAAATCACGGGGCTCCGACTTGCGGACATGAATCGAGGCCCCTCGGGGCCTCGGTCGGACGTCGTCCTGGCAGCGTCGAATGGCCCCGCTAGCGGGGCATCATCTCCGGACGCGAATACGACGTCATACTGCAAGTTTACCGGTGACCCTCAAGCGCTTTGTGGGCCCGAATGGCTGTTCCCGCGACCAGTTCTGCACACCGGTTCCGGCCAAGGGCGGTGGGGCCGGGCGGGTGGTGCGGGCCCGGCTGGGGCGGGCGGGGCGGCCGGGCCGGGGCCGGCGAGGAGTCGGACGGGGTCAGGCGCTGGAGGATCAGCTCACGGGCGCGGGCGGCGTCGGCCCGGCCGCCGGTTTCCTTCATCACCGCTCCGACCAGGGCCGCGGCGGCGGCGGTCTTGCCCGCCCGGATCTTGTCAGCGATCGCCGGGTTCGCCGCGATCACCTTGTCGACGACGGCGAGCAGTTCGGCGTCGTCGCTCACCACGGCCAGGCCGCGGGCGGCAACGATCTCGTCCGGCGAGCCTTCCCCGGCCAGCACGCCGTCCAGCACCAGCCGGGCCAGCTTGTCGTTCAGCTCGCCGGACGCGACCAGCGCGCTGACCCTGGCCACCTGGGCCGGGGTCACCGGCAGGGCGGCCAGCTCGATGCCTGACTCGTTGGCCCGGCGGGACAGCTCGCCGAGCCACCAGTTGCGGGCCTCGGCGGGCTGCGCCCCGGCGGACACGGTCGCCGCCACCAGGTCGAGCGCCCCGGCGTTGCGCAGCGCGGCCATGTCGAGGTCGGACAGGCCCCACTCCGCCTGCAGCCGCACCCGCCGGGCCGCGGGCAGCTCAGGCAGCGCCGCGCGCAGCTGTTCCACCCACTCGCGCGAGGGCGCGACCGGCACCAGGTCCGGCTCGGGGAAGTAGCGGTAGTCCTGAGCCTCTTCCTTGCTCCGCCCGGGCGTGGTGGTTCCGCTGTCCTCCTGGAAGTGGCGGGTCTCCTGGATGACCCGGCCGCCGCCGTCGAGGACCGCGGCCTGGCGCTCGATCTCGAACCGGACCGCGCGCTCGACCGAGCGCAGCGAGTTGACGTTCTTGGTCTCGGTTCTGGTGCCCCAGGCACCCGACCCGCGCGGCGCCAGCGAGGTGTTGACGTCGCAGCGCAGCGAGCCCTCCTCCATCCGGACGTCGGACACGTCCAGCGCCCGCAGCAGGTCGCGCAGCTCGGTGACGTAAGCGCGGGCGACAACCGGCGCGAGCGCCCCGGTGCCCGGCACGGGCTTGGTGACCACCTCGACCAGCGGGATCCCGGCCCGGTTGTAGTCCACCAGCGAGTAGTCGGCCCCGTGGATTCGCCCGGTGGCCCCGCCGACATGCAGCGACTTGCCGGTGTCCTCCTCCAGGTGGACGCGCTCGATGCCGATCCGCACCTGGCTCTCGCCGACCATGACGTCCAGCCAGCCGTCGGTGCAGAGCGGCTCGTCGTACTGCGAGATCTGGAAGTCCTTCGGCATGTCCGGGTAGAAATAGTTCTTCCGCGCGAACCGGCACCAGGACGCGATCGAGCAGTTCAGCGCCAGGCCGATCCTGATCGTGTACTCGATCGCGGTCTTGTTGATCACCGGCAGCGAGCCCGGGAGGCCCAGGCAGACCGGGCAGACCGACGCGTTGGGCTCGGCGCCGAACGCGGCCGGGGATCCGCAGAACATCTTCGTCCGCGTGCCCAGCTCGACGTGGGTCTCCAGGCCGATCACCGGCTCGTAGCGGGAGACGGCCTCGTCGTACGGGACGAGCGCCACGGCCTCAGTCATCGCCCAGCCCCTTCGCGTCATCGAGCATCGGGTAGCCCCGGCGCTGATCCAGCGCAGCCTCGACGGCCGCGCCGACCCGGTACATCCGGTCGTCGCCCAGCACCGGGGCCATGATCTGCAATCCGACCGGGAGCCCGTCCTCGGGCGCGAGGCCGCACGGCACGGACAGCGCAGCGTTGCCGGCCAGGTCCGAGGGGATCGTGCAGAGGTCGGCGAGGTACATGGCCATGGGATCGTCAGCCCGCTCGCCGATCGGGAACGCCGTGGTCGGCGTGGTCGGCGAGACCAGCACGTCGACCTGCTCGAAGGCTGCGTCGAAGTCACGGGTGATCAGCGTGCGGACCTGCTGCGCCTTGCCGTAGTAGGCGTCGTAGTAGCCGCTGGACAGGGCGTAGGTGCCGAGCATGATCCGGCGCTTGACCTCGGCGCCGAACCCGGCGGCCCGGGTCAGCGACATGACCTCCTCGGCGCTGCGGGTGCCGTCGTCGCCCACTCGCAGGCCGTACCGCATCCCGTCGAAACGGGCCAGGTTGGACGAGCACTCGCTCGGTGCGATCAGGTAGTACGCGGGCAGCGCGTAGGCGAAGTGCGGGCAGGACACCTCGGTGATCTTGGCACCCAGCGACTCGAGCAGCTCGACCGCCTCGCCGAACCTGGCCAGGACACCCGGCTGGTATCCCTCGCCGCTGAGCTCGGTCACCACCCCGACCCGCAGGCCGCTCACGTCCGCCTGCCGGGCGGCCGTCACGACCGGCGGCACGGGCGCGTCCACCGAGGTCGAGTCGCACGGGTCGTGCCCGGACATGACCTGGTGCAGCAGGGCCGCGTCGAGCACGGTGCGGGCCAGCGGTCCGGGCGTGTCCAGCGAGGACGCGAACGCGACCAGGCCGTACCGGGACGACCCGCCGTAGGTCGGCTTCACCCCGACGATGCCGCAGACGGCCGCGGGCTGGCGGATCGACCCGCCGGTGTCGGTGCCGATGCCGAGCGGGGCCTCGTAGGCGGTGACCGCGGCCGCGGAGCCGCCGGATGACCCGCCCGGTACGCGGCTCAGGTCCCAGGGGTTGCGGGACGGCCCGAAGGCCGAGTTCTCGGTCGACGAGCCCATCGCGAACTCGTCCATGTTCGCCTTGCCCAGGATGACCACCCCGGCGTCCCTGAGCCGCCGGGTGACCGTCGCGTCGTAGGGCGGCCGCCAGCCCTCCAGGATCCGCGATCCGCAGGTGGTGGGCATGTCGGTGGTGGTGAACACGTCCTTGAGCGCCAGCGGCACCCCGGCCAGCGGGCCCAGCGGCTCCCCGGCCGAGCGGCGCCGGTCGACCGCGGCGGCGGCGCTCAGGGCCGCTTCGGGTGCCACATGCAGGAACGCGCGAACCCGCTCGTCCACGGCGTCGATGCGGTCCAGGTGCGCCCGGGTGACGTCGACCGCCGACGTCTCGCCTGCCGCGATGAGCGCGGCCAGCTCGGCCGCGGTCATCTGGGTCAGTTCACTGTGGGTCATCGATCAGTCCTCGGCCAGGATCCGCGGGACCCGGAACCGGCCCTGCTCGGCGGCGGGCGCCTGGTCCAGCGCCGCTGCCGCGCCCAGCACCGGCTCGGTCACGTCGCCACGGAACACGTTGGTGACCGGCAGCGCGTGCGTGGTCGGCGGGATTCCCTCGGCCGCGACCTCCTGCACCCGCGCCACCGCGGCGATGATTACGTCCAGCTGGCCGGCGAAATGGTCCAGCTCCTGCTCGCTCAGGGCCAGCCGTGACAGGCGGGCCAGGTGGGCGACCTCGTCCCTCGTGATGGACATGCCCGCAAGCCTATCGACCCCGCAACGGCGGGCCGAAGCCATTAACCGCCTGCCACCATAAGGAGGGCATGCCGGGAGCGGGCTGGGCGCCGGGCGGCCGGGCGGAGCCGGCGGAAGACGGGGTCGCCGGCTCCGGGGCCGGGCGGGCGGACGGCGACCCAGCCGACGACGGGGCCGGGCGGGCCGACGACGACCCAGCCGACGACGGGGCCGGGCGGGCCGACGACGACCCAGCCGACGACGGGGCCGGGCGGGCCGACGACGACCCAGCCGACGACGGGGCCGGGCGGGCCGACGACGACCCAGCCGACGACGGGGCCGGGCGGGCGGGCGGCGACCCTGCTGGTGGCTGGACCGGGCGGGCGGGCGGCGGGCCGGCGAAGGGCTGGACCGGGTGCGGAGCCGGGCCGGGCGGCACCTGCCCGGCGGGCGGCATCGGGCCGGCGGGCGGCGGCACCGGGCAGGCGGTCGGCACGGTGACGGACGGCAGGACCTGGCCGTCGGGCGGGCCGACGGCACCGGTCCCGGACCACAGCGGGGCGGGGCGGCGGACCGTCACGCCGTGCTCGATCAGCCAGGCGGTCGCCGACGCCGGGTTGAGCGGCTTGCTGAAGTGCCAGCCCTGGGCGGCCTTGCAGCCCATGATCCGCAGCGCGTTCGCCACCTCCGCCGACTCCACGCCCTCGGCCACCGAGTCGATGTCGAGCGCCCGGACCAGGTCCACGATGGACTGCACGATCACCTCGTCGTCCGGGGAATGCAGGAGCCGTCCGATGAACGACGAGTCGATCTTCACCTCGCTCACCGGCAGCCGCTTGAGCCGCACCAGCGACGAGTAGCCGGTGCCGAAGTCGTCGAGGCTCAGCGCCACGCCCAGCGCGGCCAGGGCCTCCACCGCCGTCACGGCGTAGGCGGGCTCGCTGGTCAGCACCCGCTCGTTGATCTCCAGCAGCAGCGCATCGGGAGGCAGGTCATAACGCTCGAGCCCGCGGCCGATGGTCTCCGCGAGACCCGCGTCGAGCAGGTCCCGCGCGCCCACGTTCAGGGACACCTGGACCGCCAGGCCGTCCTGCCGCCAGGCGGCCGCCTGGGCCAGCGACCGGTCCACCACCTGGGAGGTGAGGTCACGCATCAGGTAGGACTGCTCGACGAGGGGGATGAACTCCTCCGGCGCCATCAGCCCGCGGACCGGGTGCTTCCAGCGGACCAGCGCCTCCATCCCGGCGGTCCGCCCGCTCTCCAGGATCACCTTTGGCTGGAAGTGCAACTCGAGCTCGTCGCGGTCCATGCCGCGGCGCAGGTCGCCGAGCAGGGCGAGCCGGGCCGGGGAGTTGCGGTCGGAGTCGGCCACGTACCGCTCCACCCCGCTGCGGCGCTCCTTGGCCAGGTACATGGCGACGTCGGCGTGCTGCATCAGCAACTCGAAGCCGGTCGCGTCGTCGGGGTAGAGGGCGATGCCGACGCTCGCCTCGATATCGAACGACATGCCCTCGAGCCGGATCGGCTCGGACAGCGCCGCGCGCAGCCGGACCGCCACCTCGCGGGCCGCGCCGACCTCGCGCACCGAGGGCAGCAGCACCGCGAACTCGTCGCCGCCCAGGCGGGCCACCAGGTCACCGGGGCGCACGCTGTGCGTGAGCCGGTGCGCGACGATCCGCAGCAGGCGGTCGCCGACCGGGTGCCCGAGCGTGTCGTTGACCTCCTTGAAGCGGTCCAGGTCCAGCAGCAGGAATCCGACCTTGGCGCCGGACCTGGCCGCGTCGGCCAGCGCATCGCTGGTCTGCCGGATGAGCAGCTTGCGGTTGGACAGGCCGGTCAGCTCGTCGTGATGCGCCTGGTGCTCGCGCTGCACCGACATGGCCGCATTCATGTAGATGGCGGCCAGCGGGAACGCGAACAACAGCACCAGCCACGCGGAGTCCGCCGCCATCACCACCGCGACCAGCGGCGCGGCCGCGATCAAGACCAGGTTCACCAGCGCCTGGAAGGGCAGCGCCACCCAGAGGCTACGCAGCAGCGGAGCCCGCGAGTGCAGCGCCACGGCGGTGCCGACGAGCAGGAAGTTCACCGCGAAGCAGGCGGCGCCGGCGAACAGCACGGCGGGCAGGTCCGCGCCGGACAGCACCGCCGGGTGGGACGGGGCCGGGTGAATCCCGGTCAGGGCCAGGGCCAGTCCCGCGGCCGCCATGCTGAGCGTGGTCTGGGCCGCGTTGAACGCGCACCGGTGCGGTGCCTTGCCCTGAACCAGGCCCACGGCCAGGCTGGCGGTGGCCCGCAGCAGCACGGCCACCGGGAACCCCCAGTAGAGCAGCGCGGCGAAGCCGAACGTCAGCGAGGCCACCGGCGATTCGAGCCCGGACCGGCCCGGGGCGACCAGCGGCCGCATCTCGCCGACCACCACCAGCGCGGCGATGACCCAGAACTGGGGATGCCGGACCAGGCTCTCCAGGCCGGACAGGCGGGTCATGGACCAGGCGAAGACCGCGGCGCCCGCCACGATCACCGCGGTCATGTGGATCCACAGCGGCGACCCGGCCCGCGGGCCGGTGTCCCTGGTGTCGTTTGGATCCCTCATGGCCGTCCTCGTCGGAGCAATCGATTGCGCCGCGGGTCCCTCCGCGCTCTGGAGAAGCGTACGGCGAAAATCGTACTTCCCGAAGCCAATTGCATACTATCCGTTACAACACGTCAGGCCGTAGTCATCTGGCTACTATTCAGTTACGGGCCGGGGGGCCGGGACAGGGGCCGGGGCCCGGGGTTAGGGGCGGGCCGGAGCCCGGGACAGGGCCCGGGGCCCGGGGGTTCGCATACCGTCACAGGCACCTCACCTCACGCACTTGTCTTACAGAGTGCCGCACGTCATCGCCTCAGGTGGGGGTATCGGGCGACTCGGCGGCATCTTGCGCCGCGGCCGCCCCCTGATCCAGCAGCACGCCCAGCCCGGCCTCGTCCAGCACCGGGACGCCCAGGGCCAGCGCGCGGTCGTACTTGGAGCCGGGGCTGGCCCCGGCCACCACGAAGTCGGTCTTCTTCGACACCGACCCGGCCACCTTCCCGCCTTGGCCGGAGATCGCCCCGGCGGCCTCGTCCCTGGTGAGCCCGGCCAGCGTGCCGGTGATCACCACGGTAACCCCGGCCAGCGGTCCCGCGGCCGCCGCCGCGCCGGCCGCGGCCCCAGCGGCCGCGGGCGCCGCCCCGCCGAACCCCTCTTGAGCCAATTGCACCCCGGCCGCCCGCCACTTGTCCACGATCGCCGCGTGCCAGTCCACGGCGAACCAGTCCCGGATCGACGCCGCGATCGTCGGGCCCACGTCGTCCACCTCGACCAGCTGCTCGGGAGACGCCGCCGCGATCGCGTCGACCGACCCGAACGCGGCGGCCAGCGCGCGGGCGGCGGTCGGGCCGACGTGCCGGATCGACAGCGCGACCAGGATCCGCCACAGCGGCCGGTGCCGCGCTTCGTCCAGGTTGCGCAGCAGCTTGACCGCGTTGACGGTCAGCCCGCCCTGCTTGTTGACGAAGAACGCGCAGCCCGCCAGCGCGTCTGCGGTCAGCGCGAACACGTCTCCCTCGTCGGCCACCAGCCTGCCGTCCAGCAGCGCCATGCCCGCCTCGTAGCCCAGCACCTCGATGTCCAGCGCGCCCCGCGAGGCCAGGTGGAACAGTCGCTCGCGCAGCTGGGCCGGGCAGGAGCGGGCGTTCGGACAGCGCCAGTCCACGCCCTCCTTCCCGCCCTCCCCGCCGTCGCGGACCAGCGTGGTCCCGCACTCCGGGCAGGCCGTCGGGAACTCGAACCCGCGCTCCGCGCCGGTCCGCAGGTCGATGACGGGCCCGACCACCTCGGGGATCACGTCACCGGCTTTGCGCAGCACCACCATGTCACCGATCAGCACGCCCTTGCGGTCCACCTCGTCGGCGTTGTGCAGCGTCGCCCGGTCCACCGTCGAGCCGCTGACCTTGACCGGCTCCATCACCGCGAACGGCGTCACCCGCCCGGTCCGGCCCACGTTGACCCGGATGTCGAGCAGCCGGGTGGTGACCTCCTCGGGCGGGTACTTGTAGGCGATCGCCCAGCGCGGCGCCCGGCTGGTCGCGCCGAGCTGGCGCTGCACCTCGAGGCGGTCCAGCTTGACCACCACGCCGTCGATCTCGTAGGGCGGGTCGTGCCGGTGCTCGGCGTAGTAGCCGATGTACTCGCGCACCTCGTCCAGCGTCCCGACCACCCGGTAGACGTCGCTGACCGGCAGCCCCCACTCGCGCAGCCGCTCGTACCAGCCCGACTGGGTGGCCGGCGCGTTACCGGGCACCGCCTCGTCGCCCGGCGAGGGCATCCCGGACTGCGCCGCGCCCGCGCCGGGCACCGCGAGCCCGTGCACGATCATGCTGAGCGGGCGGGTGGCGGTGACCCGCGGGTCCTTCTGCCGCAGCGACCCCGCCGCGGTGTTCCGCGGGTTGACGTACAGCGGCTTGCCCGCGTCGGCCTGCCGCTCGTTCAGCTCGTGGAACGCGCTCACCGGCAGGTAGACCTCGCCCCGCACCTCCAGGACCTCCGGCCAGCCGGTCCCGGCCAGCCGGGACGGCGCCGCGGCGATCGTCCGGATGTTCGGCGTGACGTCCTCCCCGGTCACCCCGTCGCCCCGGGTGGCCGCGCGGACCAGGCGGCCGTCCCGGTACACCAGCGCGACCGCGAGTCCGTCGATCTTCAGCTCGCACAGGTAGGGGCCCACGGTGGCGTCGGGCCCGGCCAGCCGCTCGGTGCGCGCCGCCCAGGCGTCGAGCTCCTCGGCCGAGAACGCGTTGTCCAGGCTGAGCAGCCGTTCCAGGTGCTCGACCGGCGCGAAGTCGGTGGAGATCACGTCGCCGACCTTCTGCGTCGGCGAATCGGGGGTGCGCAGCTCCGGGTAGCGCTCCTCGAGCGCGCGCAGCTCGCGCATGAGCGCGTCGTACCCGGCGTCGGAGATCACGGGCGAGTCGAGCACGTGGTAGCGGTGGTTGTGCTCGGTGATCTCGGCGGCCAGGTCGGCGTGCCGGTGCCGGGCCGCCGCGTCCGCCGTCGCCACGCTCGGCTCACTCATCAGGTTCCCTCCTCGATCAGCTCGGGCAGCAGCCGGGCCGCCTCCCGGCAGCGGGCGAGCGCGGCCCTGGCCCCGGACGGCGACGCGCCGGCCAGGCCACAGGCCGGGGTGAACACGACCTGGCGGTCCAGGCCCGCGGCGGGGATCCCCATCCGGTGCCACACGTCGGTCACCCTGGTCGCGATCTCCCGCGGCGAGCCGGGCCCGGGCGAGTCGGTGCGTGCGGGAACCTGAACGACCCCGGCCAGGACGCCCAGCCCGGCCTCGACCACCTCAGCCAGCGCATCCTCCTCGCCGCGCCGCAGCAGACCGAGGTCGAAGGCGACCGCCCGCGCCCCCGCCTCCCGCAGCAGCCGGAACGGTATGTCCCGCGCGCAGCAGTGCACCAGGCCGAACGCCGTCGTGGCGGCGAGCACCGCGCGCAGCCCGTCGCGGGTCACCGCGGTGTCGATCGCGCCGACGCGGTTCAGGCCGCTCGCCGTCGGCACGGCGCCGGCCAGCACCGCGGGCAGCGCGGGCTCGTCCAGTTGCAGCAGCACCTCGGCCCCGCCGATCCGCGCCCGGACCTCGGCCACGTGCGCCGCCACCCCCTCGGCCAGCGACGCGGTCAGGTCCGCCACCGCCCCGGGGTCGGCGAGGGCGGGGTTCTGGCTGCGCGACAGCTCGACCGTGGCGGCCAGCGTCCACGGTCCGCATACCTGGATCTTGAACGCTCCGGTCCATTCGCCGGCGGCCTCCTGCGCCGTGTCCAGGTCGGCGGCGAGCAAGCCGGCGGCCCGGCGCTGGTCGCGGCCGGGCCGGGCGGCCAGCTTCCAGCCGCCGGCCGTGGTCTCGACCGGGACGTCCACGAGCATGGCCGCGGTGCGGCCGGTCAGGTCGGCCCCCACGCCGCGGCCCGGCAGCTCGGGCAGGTGCGGAAGGTCGGGCAGCTCCCCCAGCACCACGGCGATGGCCTCGGCCGGGTCCGTGCCGGGCATCGAGCCAACCCCGGTGGCGCTGGCGGCCGGCCATGCAAACGCGGGCGGCTCTTGGCTCACGCAGCAGAGCCTAGCCAAAGCCGCCGACACTCGCGGTAGCGTGATTCGCTCAGGCGGGCAGGTCAGAGCGGGCGCGACTGGTGTTCGCCCGCGCCGGACAGGGGACGCATGCACCGACCACAGCTGTTATCACCCCGGTTACCCGGCCGCGAGGACGCGACCGCGCCGGATCGCGGGCGCCCGGGGCTGAGCCCGGCCGCGGGCCAGCTCGCCCTGGTCTCGGCCTACATCGCCGCCGGGATCGCGGTGACCTGGCCGAGGACCGGCTACCTGGCCGGGCGGCTGCCCGCCAAGGGCGACGTGTCCAGCTACGTCTGGGACCTGTGGTGGGTCGCGCACCAGGTGGCACACCTGGGCAACCCCTGGTTCACCGCCAACATGGCCGCCCCGGTCGGCATCCCGCTCGGGTTCGACACCACGATGCCGCTGGCCGGGCTGGTCATGACGCCGGTGACGCTGACCCTGGGCCCGGCGGCGTCCCTGGCCGCGCTGACCGCGCTCGCGCCCGGCCTGGCCGGTTACGCCATGTACCGGGCCGCCCGGCTGTGGCGGCGCGGCCAGGCCGGGGCGATCGCCGCGGGCGGGTTCTTCGGCCTGTCCACGATGCTCACGTTCCAGGACTGGTACCACCTGAACCTCTGCCTCGGCGCGCTGTTCCTGCCGATGGCCCTGGAGGCCGCGGTCCGGCTGCGCCGCCGCCCCGGGCGCCGCCAGGCCGTCATCGGCGGCCTGGTGACCGGGGCCGCGTTCCTGGTCAACCTGGAGACGGCGGTGATGGCGGCGTTCCTGGCCGTCGGCGTCCTGGCGCCCTGGCTCGCGCGGGCCCCCCGGGCCCATGCCCCGTGGGCCGGCCTCGGCGCCCTGGTCGCCGCGGTGACCGCGAGCCCGCAGCTGGCGGCGGCCGCGGCCCAGGCGCTGACCGACGGCGTCGCCGGGCGGGACGTCCACGGGTACGTCCGGTACACCGCCGGGCTGCCCGGCCTGTTCGCGCCGTCGCCCCGGCTGAGCGACCTCGGGCTGCGCTCGCTGGCGGGCGTCACCGCGGCCGGCGCGCCGGGTGAGGGGATCGCGACCTACGGGGTGGTGCTCTCCGTGCTGGCTCTGGCCGGCCTGGCCGTCTCCTGGCGGCGCCGCGGCGCCCGGCCGCTGGCGCTGCTGTGGTTGCTGGGCAGCCTGCTGGCGCTGGGTCCGGCGCTGCGGGTCGGCGGGCGGGTGTTCGTCCCGCTCCGCCTGGACTGGGACGGGGTCGGCGTGTCCGCGCTGATGCCGTACACCTGGCTGGTGCGGATGCCGGGGCTGTCGGGGCTGCGGGAGGCGGACCGGCTCGCGCTGCTCGGCCTGGTCGCGGCGGCGCTGCTCGCCGGGAGCGCGGTGGACTGGCTGCGGGCCCGGGCCCGGCCGCTGGCCGTCGCCGCCGTGGCGCTCGGCCTGCTCGAGGCGGGCTGGCCGGGCAGTCCCGGCGTGCGGGTCATGCCCGCCGCCCTGCCCGCACTGGACCGGCCGATCGCCGCGGACCATTCCCGGTCGGTGGTGCTGGACGTCCCGTTCGGCCTGCGCGGCGGCCTCGGCCTGTACGGGACGGGGATAGCGCCGCAGGCGCTGCTGCTCGCCGCCGCCGACGGCCATCCGCGCGCGGTCGCCTACGTCTCCTGGGTGCCGGGCCCGACGGCGGCCGCGGTCAACGCGCACCCCTTCTACCGCGGGCTGGTCGCCGCCCAGCGGCGGGAGCGTGTCACCGGCCGGCGGCTGGCCGCGGCCCGCGCGGACGCCCGGCGCCTCGACATCGGGTGGGTGCTGGTGTGGCCGACACCCGGCCGGCTCATCACGCGGGCGGGGCCCGACGTCATCCGCTACCTGACCGCGACCGGGTTCGCGTTCGCCTACCGGGCGGACGGGGTCTCGGTGTACCGGCCCTCTGGTCCGCTGCGGCCGGCCGGCACGGATCCGCCTGGATAAGGCTGCGGCCGCGTCGCCTGGATAAGGCTGCGGCCGCGTCGCCTGGATAAGGCTGCGGCCGCGCCACGCCCCGGTCGTGGCACGGCCGCAGCGGCCCATGGACCCGTTACTCCAGCGGGCTCCAGCGCGATGGCCCGGTGAAGTTCGCGGGATCGTCATCCGGGTACCGGCGCTTCGGGGTGTCGTCCCCGGGACGGCGCACGTACAGCCCGGTCAGGATCCGTCCGGCCAGCGTCCAGTGATCAGGAGCCTCGCGACTCAGCCTCGCTCTGCGGTCCTCTCGGCGGCTGGCGATACTCACCAGGCAGACGATCCCGGTCACCATCCCCGTGGTGAAGACCACTGCGATCGCTAGAAGTTCTACGGCTGTCATGGCTGATCCCCCTTTCGTCTGATCAGCGGCTGACTCCCGTGCGGCTCCGATCTAGGCCTTTCGGCCTGTTGGCGTTGTTGGTCGTGCCCCGACGATTGGGTTTGTAAGAATCTGCCGGCAAGTCCTTGTGTTCCCAAGCACCTGGACTGCTAGCATGAGTCCTATGAACCCTGCCATTCAGGTCATCCCAACCTTTGGTACTAAGGCCATGCTGACACCGTCTGAGACCGAAGGCAATGGGATAAGCCCAAATATTCTTATGACCCAGATGGCAGGGTTGATCCTTTCGAACCCGGCTACCCCCCTAGTTGGTGTGGTTGGGATCTCTGGGAGGTCGCATGCCTGATCCGATGTACCGGCGGATCGCCGATGACCTGCGCGCCCAGATCGAGTCGGGCGAGCTGGGCCGCGGTGGCCAGCTGCCCACCGAGCTCGAGCTCAGGGACCGGTACGACGCCTCCAGGAACACCATCCGGGATGCGATCAAGTGGCTCATCAACCGTGGCCTGGTGGAGACCCGCCCGGGCCAGGGAACGTTCGTGGTCGAGAAGATCGACCCCTTCATCACCAATCTGTCCGCCGAACTGGAGTCCGGGTTCGGCGGAGAGAGCACCGCCTATGCATCCGGGGTCAAGGCTCGGAACAGGAAGCCGGAAACCACCACGCCGCGGGTAGAGATTCAGCAGGCCACGGGCGTAATCGCGAGCGAACTTCAGCTTGCCGACGGCTCAGCCATCGTCAGCCGGCATCAGCGGCGCCTCATCGATGGCACGGCCTTCTCGCTGCAGACCTCCTTCTACCCGATGAGCCTTGTCCAGCAAGGTGCGCTGCGGCTCATCCAGGCGGAGGACATTAAGACGGGCGCGGTCCGCTACCTCGAGGAGTCGCTGAGTATCAAGCAGGTCGGCTGGCGCGACAAGATCACGGTCCGCCCGCCCGACGCGAACGAGGCGGCGTTCTTCAAGCTGCCCGAGGACGGCCGCGTGGCCGTGTTCGAGATCCTCGAGACAGGCTTCGACGGGCAAGGCCAACCAGTCCGGCTCACGGTCAGCATCTACCCCACGGACCGAAACCAGTTCGCCGTTGATGTCGGTGAAGTTCCCGATGAGGCGGTTCCCTCCGATGGTCAGGGGAACCAGGACGCAGAAACGGCCTCACCGGACACCGCCGCGCGCAAGCGCGGCGGCTAGACGTTCCGCATCTCTGCCCGGCGGCGATAGCCGCCGGGCAGTTGCTGGATATACAAGCTTCCCTGACCAGGCTCAACGGCCGTGGTCACGGGGAACGAGACGAGGAGCCGCGGGAACAGCCCGCGGCTACTGACCTGGACGGAGGAGGTGTCATGGCCAAGTACCACGCGCGCCCGTCGGCGCAGTACCGCTACGAGCACTACGATCCCCGCTGACGGGATCGGATACGCGCTCATGGATCAACAAGGCTCGTCCGGGCGTCCGCGCCGGCCGAGATAGCAGAACCCAGGCACAGGCCATTGCCGGGCCGGCGTACCTGAGACCGAACGCTGCGTGTAACGGGAAGCACCTCAGGGGCTAATTACGACCGGGGCCCGTGATCTGCGGGACAACCCCCTTGGCGGCTGATCATGTTTGACCTGAACGGAGGAGGTGTCATGGCCAAGTATCACGCGCGCCCATCGGCGCAGTACCGCTATGAGCACTACGACCCCCGCTGACGGGAACCCGCTCATGCGCCAGTGACGCCCCCGTGGGGCGGGCTCGCTGACATGAGATCAGTCGCGCTGCCGGCGTTGTTCTGGGTGACGGAGAGAACAACGCCGGCAGCGTGGAGTTGCCGTAGCGCGGTGAGCAGCGACGGGCTGTCTCGGCCGCGGCACGCGGCACTCGCCGGCGGGGGCCGGCATGGCCGGCCGGGCGGCTTGTGCCCGAATATGGAGCTATGCCGGAGTGGCCGATCGCTCTACATCGCGCCACGGCCGACGACATGATGCATGTCCTCCGGCTCATCGAGGACGCCGCCCAGTGGTTACGAGAAATGGGCATCGATCAGTGGGCTAGGCCCTGGCCGAACCGGGCCGGGCGGGACAGCCGGATCCTGGCCGCGCTGAGCGGAGGCAAGACCTGGATCGGCTGGGACCGCCACCTCCCCGTCGCGACGATCACCGCCGATCCCGACGAAGACCCCTACTGGCCCGATCATTTCCGCCGCGAGCCGGCGGTGTACGTGCACCGCCTGGTCGTCGCCCGCCTCTACAAGGGGAAAGGACTGGGCGCGGCCATGATCGACTGGGCGGGCCGGGCCGCCCGCAGCGACCACGGCGCCCGGTGGATACGGGTGAGCGCGTGGACCACCAACGTCGGCTTGCACGGCTACTACCAGCGGCAGGGCTTTGTGCACTGCGGCCGTCACGCCGACGACGGCTACCCGTCGGGGGCCCGGTTCCAGAAGCCGACGGCGTTCCTCGCCGGCCCCCGCCCGGATCTGTTCCGGGTGTCGTGGCTGCCTGGGCCGCGCGGGTGATCGTGGCGCCGCGCGACTACGGACGAGCCGAGGGCGTCCGAGCGTCCTCGGCTGCGCGGGTGATCGTGGCGCTGCCGAGGACCGTGTCGCCGTCGTAGAGGACCGCGGCCTGGCCCGAAGCGATGCCCCGGGCCGGGTCGTTCAGGCTGATCCTGAGGATGTCGCCATCGAGCCACGCTCGCGCCGGGTGAGGGCGCCCGTGGGCGCGCAACTGCACCAGGCAGTCGAGCGAATCCCCGGGCGGCGGGCAGCCGCTCCAGACCGGCCGCTGCGCCTCGATCTCGTCCGCGCCCAGGGCCTCGGCCGGGCCGACCGTCACGGTGTTCGACACGGGCTCGATGTCGAGCACGTAGCGGGGCCTGCCGTCGGGTGCCGGGGTGCCGATGCGCAGCCCCTTGCGCTGGCCGACCGTGAAGCCGTAGCTGCCCTCATGGCCACCGACGACGCGGCCGTCCTGATCGACGATGCGGCCCGGCCTTGCCCCGAGCTGGCCCTGGAGGAACTTCCTGGTGTCGCCGTCGGCGATGAAGCAGACGTCGTGGCTGTCCGGCTTGTCCGCCACGGCCAGGCCCCGGGTGGCGGCCTCCTGGCGCACCTGGTCCTTGGTCGTGTCACCGAGCGGGAACATCGCCCGGGCCAGCTGCTCGCGGGTCAGCACCGCGAGCACGTACGACTGATCCTTGGACAGGTCCACGCTGCGCCGCAGCCGCTGGCCGGCGCCGTCGGGATGAGGGATCAGGCGGGCGTGGTGGCCGGTGCAGACGGCGTCGAAGCCGAGGGCCACCGCCCGGTCGAGCACCGCGGCAAACTTGATCTTCTCGTTGCAGCGCAGGCAGGGATTCGGGGTGTGCCCGCGCGCGTACTCGGCCACGAAGTCCTGCACCACGTCCCGGTGGAACTGCTCGGCCAGGTCCCAGACGTAAAACGGAATGCCGATCACGTCGGCGGCCCGGCGCGCGTCCCGGGCGTCCTCCAGCGTGCAGCAGCCCCGGGCCCCGGTCCGGTAGGAACCGGGGTTCCTGGACAGGGCCAGGTGGACGCCGGTCACCTCGTGACCGGCGTCGGCCGCGCGGGCCGCGGCCACCGCGGAGTCGACGCCGCCGGACATCGCGGCGAGCACGCGTAGTCGGTTCATCGGGTACGAGGGTATTCGGCCCGGGGCGGTGGCGCGTCGCGGCGGTACGTCCCGGCACACTGTGTCCAGCCCCCACGACGAGGAGCCGCGCATGCCGGGAACCGCCGCCACCGGGAGCACGGGCGACCGCGACTTCGCCGCGCCGATCGACGACCGGTACTTCGAGGACTACACGCCCGGGGCCGTCTACGAGTACGGCGACATCACCGTGACCGAGGCCGAGATCCTCGACTTCGCCCGGGCGTTCGACCCGCAGCCGATGCACGCCGATCCGTCTTCAGCCGCCCAGGGGCCGTTCCAGGGCCTGATCGCCAGCGGGTGGCACACCGGCGGGATCATGATGCGGCTGTTCGCCGACCACTACCTGTCCCGGGTGGCCAGCATCGCGTCCCCGGGTCTGGACGAGCTGCGCTGGCCGGCCCCGGTACGCCCGGGCGACTCGCTGCGGCTGCGGCTCACCGTGGTGGAGGCCCGCCGGTCCCGGTCCAAGCCCGGCCGGGGGCTGGTGCGCACCCACGCGGAACTGATCAACCAGAACGGCGACAGCGTGCTCACGGTCACCGCCATGAACATCCTGCGCGCCCGCCACCCCGCGTAGCGCCCCGGCAACCCTCACCTCCCGGCGGGGCGGGGGCGGGCCGGGTCAGCGGGGCGGGCCGGAGGGTCGGCGGGGCGGGTCAGCGGGGCGGGGCGGCGGGGGCGGGCGGGGCGGGTCAGCGGGCGGCGCGGCGGGCGCGCTCGACGGCCTCGCCGATGACCGCGCCCAGCGCGTCCACGTCGGCCTGGGTGGTTGAGTGGCCGAGGGAGAACCGCAGCGACCCGCGAGCCCGCGCCTCGTCGGCGCCCATCGCCAATAGCACGTGGCTGGGCTGGGCCACGCCGGCCGTGCAGGCGGAACCGGTCGAGCAGGCGATGCCTTTGGCGTCGAGCAGCATCAGCAGCGCGTCACCCTCGCAGCCAGGGAACGAGAAGTGGGCGTTGCCAGGAAGCCGGCCGGGCCCGGGTGGCGCGCCGTTGAGCACCGCGTCCGGCACCGCCGCGAGAACCTGCGCGATCAGGTCGTCCCGCAGCGCGGCCAGCCGCTTCTCCTCATCGCCACGGCGGGCGGTCGCGATCTGGACCGCGACCGCGAAGGCCCGGATCGCCGGGGCGTCCAGCGTGCCGGACCGGACGTCGCGTTCCTGCCCGCCGCCGTGCAGCACGGGCACCAGGTCGGTAGCCCGCGCCAGCAGCAGGGCGCCGGCCCCGACCGGGCCGCCGAGCTTGTGGGCGGTGATCGCGAGCGAGGTAGCGCCGCTGTCGGCCAGGCTGACCTTCTGCTGGCCGGCGGCCTGGACCGCGTCGCTGTGGAACGGGATCCGGTACTCGAGGGCGATGGCGGCCAGCTCGGCGACCGGCTGGATGGTGCCGACCTCGTTGTTGGCCCACATGACGCTGACCAGGGCGACCGAGCCCGCGTCCCGCTCGATGGCCTCGCGCAGCGCCTCGAGGCCGATCCGGCCGACGCCGTCGAGCCCGAGCCAGCCCACCTCGGCGCCCTCGTGGTCCTCCAGCCACCTCACGCAGTCGAGGACCGCGTGGTGCTCGATCGCCGCGGTCAGCACCCGCCGCCGACGGGGATCGGCCGCCCGCCGCGCCCAGAAAAGCCCCTTGACGGCGAGATTGTCCGCCTCGGTCCCGCCGCTGGTGAACACCACCTCGCTGGGGCGCGCGCCGTAGACGGCCGCGATCTGCTCCCGGGACTCCTCAACGACGCGGCGGGCCCGGCGGCCCGCGTTATGCAGGGACGACGGGTTTCCGAGCTGAGCGAGCTCCTCGGTCATCGCCTCGAGGGCCTCGGGCAGCATCGGCGTGGTCGCCGCATGGTCAAGGTAGACGGGCGAGGCCGGCGCCGGCGCCCGGCGGCCATCGCCGGCATCGAGGTATCCCATGATTGCTCAGCCTAGCCGGGGCAGGCCGCCGGGTCGCCGACGCTCGGGCCCCGTCAGCCCTCAGCCGCCGGACCGCTTCTGGATCTCCTCGGTCAGCTGGGGAACCACCTGGAACAGGTCCCCGACCACGCCGAAGTCGGCCAGCTCGAAGATCGGCGCCTCGGCGTCCTTGTTGATCACCATGATGGTCTTGGACGTCTGCATGCCCGCCCGGTGCTGGATCGCGCCGGAGATGCCGACCGCCAGGTACAGCTGCGGGGAGACGGTCTTGCCCGGTCTGGCCCACCTGGAACTGGTGCGGGTACCAGCCCGCGTCGGTGGCGGCCCGGGACGCGCCGACGGCGGCGCCGAGCGAGTCGGCGAGCTTCTCGATCAGCGCGAAGTTGTCCGCGCTGCCCACCCCGCGGCCGCCGGAGACCACGATCGACGCCTCGGTGAGCTCGGGCCGCTCGCCGCGCTCCTGCACCACGCGCTCGATGACGCGCGTGGTCTTCGCGGCGTCGCTGACCTCGATGCTGACGCTCTCGAGCTCGGCGGCGCCGGGCGCGGGCTCCGGCGCGACCGCGTTCGGGCGTACGGCCACGATCGGCATGCCGGTGCGCACCTTGGACTGGACGACGATCGCGCCGCCGAAGATCGACTGCTCGGCGACCAGCCCCTCGGCGACGCCGACCGCGTCGGTGATCAGCCCGGAATCGGTCTTCACCGCCAGCCGGGCCGCGATCTCCCGGCCCTCCGCCGTGCTGGCCACCAGCACCGCGGCGGGCGACTTCTCGGCCACCAGGCTGGCCAGCAGCTCCGCCTTGGGCGCGACCAGGTAGTCGTCGAACTCCTCGCCGTCCGCGACGTACACCTTCGCCGCGCCGAACTCGGCCAGCCGCTCCCGCCCGCCTTCGGCGCCCGGGCCGGCCCAGACCACCGACGGCTCGCCGAACCGGCGGGCCAGGGTCAGCAGCTCGCAGGTGACCTTCTTGACCGACTCGCCGGAATGCTCGGCGAGGACCAGGATCTCAGCCATGTACGGGGACTCCTCCAGCCTGGTCGGGCTCAGATGAACTTCTGCGCGGCGAGGAACTCGGCCGCCTTGACGCCGCCGTCGCCCTCGTCCTTGACGACCGTTCCGGCCTGCCGCGGCGGGCGCTTGGCGAAGCTGACCACCTCGCTGGCCGCCCCGGCCAGGCCGACCTGGCCGGGATCGAGCCCGATATCGGCCAGGCTCAGCGTCTCGACCGGCTTCTTCTTCGCCGCCATGATCCCCTTGAACGACGGGTAGCGCGGCTCGTTGATCTTCTCAACCACGCTGACCACCGCGGGCAGGCTGGCCTCGACCCGGTCGTAGCCGTAGTCGGCCTGGCGGTTGATCGGAGATGGCCGTCCCGTCGATGTCCACCTTGCTGGCGAACGACAGCTGCGGCACGCCGAGCCGCTCGGCCAGCATCGCGGCCATCACGCCCATCCGGGCGTCGGTGGACTCTGAGCCCAGGATCACCAGGTCGAACCCGATCCGGCCGAGCACGGCGGCGATCGCGGCCGAGGTCGCCAGCGCGTCCGACCCGGCCAGCGCGTCGTCGACCAGGTGCACCGCCTTGTCCGCGCCCATGGACAGCGCCTTGCGGATCGACTCGGTCGCCTTCTGCGGGCCCATGGAGAGGATGGTCACCTCGCCGCCGTGCGCCTCGGCCAGGCGCAGTCCCTCCTCGATCGCGTACTCGTCGAGCTCGTTGATCACCGCGTCGGCCGCGTCGCGGTCCAGGGTGGAGTCGCCGGGCCTGAGCGTGCGCTCCGACCAGGTGTCAGGGACCTGCTTCATGCAGACGACGATGTTCATGACCGGCGGCCGACCTCCCTCTGCAGACATGCGGCCCGGCGCGGTGGTTGCGCGGCGCGGCGCCCTCGGGCGCAGGGTTAAGCCTGCCAAACCAATCCGGCAGGCGCAGCCCCCGGGTGCCCGGCCGGGCCTTTAATCTCAGGTTACTTGCGGGTAGGGCACCGGGCCAAAACGGCGCCCCGGGTCAGGCCTGCTGCTCGGCGAACGCCACCACCTTGGCCAGCAGCATCGCCCGGGTCATCGGGCCCACGCCGCCGGGCACCGGGGCGAGCCAGCCGGCCACCTCGGCCACACCGGGATCGACGTCTCCGACCAGGCCGGCGTCCGTGCGGGTGATGCCCGACGTCGACGACCGCGGCCCCGGGCCTGACCATGTCGGCGGTCAGCAGCCCGGGCTGCCCGGCCGCGGCGACGACGATGTCCGCGCGCCTGGTGTGCCCGGCCAGGTCCTTGGTGCCGGTGTGACAGAGCGTCACGGTGGCGTTCTCGCTGCGCCGGTTCAGCAGCAGGCCGAGCGTGCGGCCGACGATGATCGAGCGCCCGATCACGGTGACGTCCGCCCCGGCCAGCGCGATGTCGTAGCGCCGCAGCAGCACGATAATCCCCTCCGGCGTGCCCGGCACCGGCCCCGGCTCGCCGAGCACCAGCTTCCCGAGGTTGAGCGGGTGCAGGCCGTCGGCGTCCTTGGCCGGGTCCATGCGGTGCAGCACCCGCTGCGGGTCGAGGCCCGCGGGCAGCGGCAGCTGGACGATGTAGCCGGTGCACGCCGGATCGGCGTTCAGCTCGTCGACGACCGCCTCGACCTCGGCCTGGGTGGCGTCGGCGGGCAGTTCCCGGCGGATGCTGGCGATGCCGACCTGAGCGCAGTCGCGGTGCTTGCCGTTCACGTATGCCCGGCTGCCGGGGTCGTCCCCGACCAGCACCGTGCCCAGGCCGGGCGTGATGCCGCGCGCCGCCAGGTCGGCCACCCGCCGGGCGAGGTCTTCCCTGATCGCCAGCGCGGTGGCCTTGCCGTCCAGGATGCGTGCCGTCATCTGTGCCCCAAGTCCGTCGGGTGCTGCCGAACCGCACCGATTCTTCCAGGCCCGGCCGGGCCCGGGCGCGGCCGCCCCGGCCATTGACATGCAGAGCAATCCCGAGTTCCGGGCTGATCTCGGCGGCGGGGTGGCGGCCGGGACGCGGCGGCAGGGTGGCGGCCGGGACGCGGCGGCAGGGTGGCGGCCGGGACGCGGCGGCAGGGTGGCGGCCGGGACGCGGCGTCAGTGGTAGAAGTGGCGCACGCCGGTCAGGTACAGGGTGGTCCCGGCCTCCTGGGCGGCGGCGATGACCTCCCCGTCCCGGATCGACCCGCCCGGCTCCGCCACGGCGCGCACCCCGGCCTCGGCCAGCACCTGCACGTTGTCGGCGAACGGGAAGTACGCATCGCTGGCCGCCACCGCCCCGAGGGCCCGCTCGCCGGCCCGCGCGATCGCCAGCCGGACCGCGTCGACCCGGTTGACCTGGCCCATGCCGATGCCGACCGTGGCCTCGCCGGAGGCGAGCAGGATCGCGTTGGACTTGACCGCCCGGCACGCCCGCCAGGCGAACGCCAGGTCCCGCAGCGCGGCCGCGTCGGCCGGGGGGCCGGCGGCCAGCTTCCAGTTGGCCGGGTCGTCACCCGGCTCGGCGACCCGGTCGGCGGTTTGCAGCAGCAGGCCGCCGCTGACCCGGCGCCACTCCAGGCCCGGGCCCTCGTCCGGGGGCGGGCAGCACAGGACCCGCAGGTTCTTGCGCCGGGCCAGGATCTCCAGCGCTTCCGGCTCGAACCCGGGGGCGACCAGCACGTCGGTCAGGATCTCGGCGATCTGCGCGGCCAGCGCGGCGGTGACCACGCCGTTGGCCGCGATCACGCCGCCGTAGGCGGACACCGGATCGCACGCATGCGCCCGGCGGTGCGCCTCGGCCAGGTCGGCGCCGACGGCGATCCCGCACGGGTTCGAGTGCTTGGTGATCGCGACGCAGGGCCCGGTGAAATCGTAAGCGGCCCGCCGCGCGGCGTCGGCGTCCACGTAGTTGTTGTACGACATCTCCTTCCCCTGCAGCTGCTCAGCGCCGGCGATCCCGCCGGGCGCGGCCGCCGCAGCGCCGGGCGCACCGGGCCGGTACAGCGCGGCCCGCTGGTGCGGGTTCTCCCCGTACCTGAGCAGCTCCAGGCGGGTCCAGAACCCGCCGAGCACGTCCGGCAGCCCGGTCTGGCGCGCCCCCTCGTCGGGTGCGTAGGCCGAGGCGAACCAAGAGGCGACCGCGCTGTCGTAGGCGGCCGTGTGCGCGTAGGCCCGAGCCGCCAGGCGCCGCCGCTGCTCCAGCGTGAAGCCGCCCGTGTCCAGGGCCTCGGCCACCGCCGGGTACTGGGACGGGTCGGTGACGACCGCGACCCGGGTGTGGTTCTTCGCCGCGGCGCGGACCATCGCCGGGCCCCCGATGTCGATCTGCTCGACGCACTCGGCCGGCGGCGCGCCGCCGGACACCGTCTTCTCGAACGGGTACAGGTTGGACACCAGCAGCTCGAACGTGGCGATCTCGAGCGCGTCGAGCTGGGCCTGGTGCCCGGGCAGGCCGGGATCGGCGAGCAGCCCGGCGTGGACTCCGGGATGCAGTGTCTTGACCCGGCCGTCCAGGCACTCGGGAAAGCCCGTGACGTCCTCGACCCTCGTCACCGGCAGGCCAGCGGCCGAGACCGCGGCCGCCGTGCTGCCGGTGGAGACGATCTCGACGCCGGCCCGGTGCAGCGTCCGGGCGAGATCGACCAGACCGGTCTTGTCATAGACGCTGATCAGCGCCCGGGCGATGGCTACCTTGGTCACGGTCCGACCCTCACCTTCCGGCCCGCGACGGTCCATCCGTCGCGAACCAGCCTGCCCACGGTCTCCGCGAGCAGGGCGCGCTCGGCGACCTTGATCCGCTCGTGCAGGGCGGCCTCATCGTCGTCGTCGTGAACGGGAACGGCCGCCTGGGCGATGACCGGGCCGCTGTCGGTTCCCTCATCGACCAGGAAGACCGTGCACCCCGAGATCTTCGCGCCATAGTCCAGCGCATCCCCCACGCCATGCATGCCGGGAAACGACGGTAGCAAGGCCGGATGGGTGTTGATGACCCGCCCGCCGAAGGCGGCCAGGAAGTCCGCGCCGACCAGCTTCATGAAGCCCGCGAGGACGATCAGGTCCGGCTCGAAGCCGGCGCACGCCGCGGTGAGCGCCCGGTCCCAGGCCTCGCGGGTGGGGAAGTCCCGGACCCTGAGCGTGAACGTCGGGATCCCGGCCGCCTCGGCCCGGGCCAGCGCGGCGATGCCGCCGCGGTCGGCGCCGACGGCCACCACCCGCGCGCCATAGGACTCGCTGGCGCATGCGTCCAGCAGTGCCTGCAGGTTGGTTCCGGCGCCCGATACCAGCACGACCAATCGTGATGGACTGACGGCAGGCTCCCTCGGTGGCCGGGTACGGGGCGGTGGACCTGGAGGCATCAGCGTACAAGGTAGCCCGGGTGCCGGGCCGATCACCCGCCACCAGGGCGGCAGCCAGCGCGGCAAAAGCCCGGGCCGGTCGCCGGAGGTGATGAAATAGGGAGGTCCGCACCAGCAGCCTTGGCTGACCGCCAGAGAGGATCCGGGCCCTGCCAGCAGACCAGAGCCAGCGGCCGCCGCTGAGCGTCCCCGAGCAGCCGGAGGAGGCCGACAGGCCGCCTGCGCTGCCGCGGTTGCACTTCCCTCAGCGGCCGGACGGGTCGGGCCTGGCCCCGGCGCCGGGCGGCGCGCCGCCGCCTGCGCCCATGCCGCCCCCGCCCCCGACACCGCCGCCGTGGCCGGGACAGGCGCCGTGGCCGGGACAGGGGCCGCCGGGCTCTCAGCCCGCACCGCCGGGTTCTCAGCCCCCGCCGCCGGGCTCTCAGCCTGGCCCGCCGCCGGGCTCTCAGCCCGCACCGCCGGGCTCTCAGGCCCGGCCGCCGGGCTCTCAGCCCGGCCCGCCGCCGGGCTCTCAGCCCCCGCCGCCGGCGGCACCGCCTGCCCCGGCCGACCGCTGGTGGAACGGGCGCCAGCCGGGCGACGCGGGGCCCGGTGGGCCGGCCGGGCGGGGCCGGCGAACCCGGCCCGCGGAGCAGGCGATGCGCCACCGCGGGATCGCCGCCCTGATTCTCGGGGTGCTGAGCGTGCTGTCCCTGCTCGGCATCGGGACCAACTTCCACCGCGGCATCATCCTGATCGTGTTCGCGCTGCTCGTGGGGTTGATCGCGTGCTGGTTCGGGGTGACGGCGATCCGTCGGGCCAGACAGGCGTTCACCATGCGGCCGGGCGGGGCCATCGCCGGGACGGTGCTGGGCGGGCTCGGCGCACTGTTCGGCGCGCTCTTCCTCGCGTACTTCGCGGCGTTCTGGCCGCAGCTGAACGCGTTCTCCCGCTGCTACAACGCCGCGAACACGCCCAGCGCGCAGCAGGCGTGCCTGAACCAGCTGCATCGCACGGTACGGATCCAGGGGATCGGGACCGGCCGGTAGCCGTAGCCAGGGCCGTGGCGCGGGCCCGCCGCAAGAGCGGGCCTAGGGGAGTGACGACGGCCCGCGGGGCACAGTGGCGCGCGACCGGCCCGGGGCCTGGTCCGTGACCCCCGACCACGGGTCGAGGTAGATCGTGTGCCCGTCATCGGCCGCCTCGTGCTCATCGCGCTGGCCCGGGCGCGCGGGCGCGGCCGCCGCCGCGCGCCGTCCTGCGCCGGCCGCCGCGGGCCCGCCCGCCGCGCCGCGGGTCGCGCGCAGGCGCAGCCAGTTCGCGACCCCGGCGGTCACCGCGGCCGCCACGCCCACCTGCAGCGACGCCACGAGGCCGACCTGCCATCCCGACGGGCCGACCGCCGCCAGGCGGCCGTCGCCCAGCGGCCCGCCCGCGAACGTGGCCACCACCGCGAGCACGCATCCGGCCAGCGTCCCGCAGCCGAACCCCCACAGCGGGGCGGCCTCCAGGGAGAGCGCCGGCGCGGCGCGGGTGGTCAGCAGCCCGCCGAAGGCCCCGGCCAGATAGGGCACGACCAGCACTGCCACCGACAGCGGGGCTGGGACGGCCGGGTGCACCCCGGGCGGCAGGGCCGCGAGCATGGGGAAGGCAGGGAGCGGGCCGAGTGCCGAGCCCGTGGGCGCGATCACCGTCCCGGTTCCGAAAGCGAACCCGGGCCCGAGCGTGAAGGAAATCGCCCACACGATGGCATTCGGCACGTAGGCGAGCTGGGCGAGCAGCAGCAGCACGGCGCCCACCGCCCCGGGCGCCAGGGACTGGTCGACCGCCCGGAACTCGGCGTGGTGCAGCGCGAGCGAGACGCCCGCGAGCAGGCTCCCGGCGGCGACCAGGACGGCCAGCGCGCCGGTCGTGCCGATGGTCAGCGAGCGCAGCCGGTCGGGAAGCAGGCTGGCCAGCCGCGCCCATGGCGCCAGGGCGCGGGCCCCGGACAGGCCGCCCGCGGTCAGCGCGAGCAGGAACGGGCACGCCACGGCTTCCGGCAGCGACGGCGTCGCCAGCGCGGAACTGCTGGCCAGGGCGAGCGCCGCGGCAATCATCGTGTAGGGGACGGCGAGAGCCAGCGCGGCGTAGCCGACGTGACGGAGCCGGCAGACTCCCCCGGTCCGCACCACCCAGCGGCCCGCCCGCCACAGCAGCGCGCCGGGCAGCAGGACCAGGCCCAGCGGCAGCATGCCGATACGGCCCGCTCCGGGCAGGGTGAAACCGACGTGATGGCCGATGAGCCACAGCAACGCGGCCGTGCGCAGCACGCCGGTCAGGCCGAGCCCGGCGTGCGGGGCCGCGATCCAGCCGGCCAGCGCGAGCATGATCAGCACCACGAGGCCGGTCCCGGCGGCGGCGCAGGCGGCGATCGCCCCGGTGACGGCCAGCGGGCGGACGGCGCCGGACGGCACGGGGCTGGGGTCGCCGCTCGCGCCATCCCGCCGCCGGGGCGCCGCCAGCCGAATCCTCACAACTGCCAAGCCTCGCAATTGGCGCGCCGCCGCGCGGGGAGGCGCGCCGTGAGCGGGCCGTGGGCGGGGGCACCGGGGCCGTGGGCCGGCCCGGAGGCCGTGGGCCAGGCCCGGAGGCCGTGGGCCGGCCCGGAGGCCGTGGGCCGGCCCGGAGGCCGTGGGCGGAGGCGGGCTAGCGACCCTGCATGATCTCCCGGACGAGGGCGGCGGTCCCGCTCGGGGTCCGGCCGACGCGGACCCCGACCTTCTCCAGCGCTTCCTTCTTGGCCGCGGCCGTGCCGGCGGATCCGGAGATGATCGCCCCGGCGTGACCCATCGTCTTGCCCTCGGGCGCGGTGAAGCCGGCCACGTAGGCGACCACCGGCTTGCTGACGTGCCGCTCGACGTAGGCGGCCGCGCGCTCCTCGGCGTCTCCCCCGATCTCCCCGATCATCACGATCGCGTCGGTCTCCGGGTCGTCCTGGAAGGCCTGCAGGCAGTCGATGTGCGTCGTCCCGATGATCGGGTCACCGCCGATGCCGACCGCGGTGGAGAAGCCGATGTCGCCCAGTTCGTACATCATCTGGTAAGTCAGCGTGCCCGACTTGGACACCAGCCCGATCCGGCCCTCGCTCGTGATGTCGGCCGGGATGATCCCCGCGTTCGACTTGCCGGGAGAGGCGACGCCCGGGCAGTTCGGGCCGACGATCCGGGTCCGGTTGCCGTGCGCGCCGGCGTACGCCCAGAACTCGGCCGTGTCGTGCACCGGGATCCCCTCGGTGATCACGATGGCCAGCGGGATGGCCGCGTCCACTGCCTCGATCACCGCGTCCTTGGTGCCGGCGTGCGGCACGAAGATGACCGAGACGTCGGCGCCGGTGGCGTCCATCGCCTCGGCGACCGTGCCGAACACCGGGACCTGCGCTTCGGCTAGTTCGACCGTCTGGCCAGCCTTGCGCGGGTTGGTGCCGCCCACGACGCGGGTGCCCGCCCGCAGCATCCGGGCGCCGTGCCTGCGCCCCTCGGAACCGGTGATGCCCTGGACGATGATCCGGCTCTCGCCGGTCAGGAAGATCGCCATTTCACGCTCCCGTCGCGGCCGCGGCGGCCAGTTCGGCGGCGCGCCGCGCCGCGTCGTCCATGCTCCCCACCTGTTCGACCACGGGAATCTCGGCCGCGTCGAGTATCCGCCGCCCCTCAGCGGCGTTGTTGCCGTCGAGGCGGACCACGATCGGGTGGCTCACCGCCTCGCCGCGCGCGCCGAGCATCCCGAGCGCCGAGACGATCCCGTTCGCGACCGCGTCGCAGGAGGTGATGCCGCCGAACACGTTGACCAGCACGCTGCGGACCGACGGGTCGGCCAGCACGATCTCCAGGCCGTTCGCCATGACCTCGGCCGAGGCGCCGCCGCCGATGTCGAGGAAGTTCGCCGGCCGGACCCCGCCGAATTCCTCGCCCGCGTAGGCGACAACGTCGAGCGTGGACATGACCAGCCCGGCCCCGTTGCCGATGATGCCCACCTGGCCGTCGAGCTTGACGTAGTTGAGGTGCTTCTCCTTGGCCCGCATCTCCAGCGGGTCGGCCGCCCCGGGGTCGGCGAACTGGCTGACGTCGTGGCGGAACGCGGCGTTGTCGTCGAGAGTGACCTTCGCGTCCAGGGCGATCACGCGCCCGTCCCCGGTCAGGACCAGCGGGTTGACCTCGACCAGCGTGGCGTCCTCGCCGGTGAACACCGCCCAGAGCCGCTCGGCCAGCTTGGCCGCGCCAGCCCGGGCCTCCTCGGGGAGCCGGCCCGCGGCGACGATCTCGGCGGCCTTGGCCGCGTCCACGCCGGTCAGCGGGCTGACCGGGATCTTGGCCAGCGCTTCTGGTTTCGTCCGGGCGACCTCCTCGATCTCGACGCCGCCCTCGACCGAGCACATCGACAGGAACGTGCGCTCGGCCCGGTCGAGCAGGAACGACAGGTAGTACTCCTGCGCGATGTCGATGTCCTCCGCCACGAGCACCGAGTGCACGATGTGGCCCTTGATGTCCATGCCGAGGATCGCCTCGGCTTTCGCCTGCGCCTCATCGGGGTCGCGGGCCAGCTTCACCCCGCCCGCCTTGCCGCGGCCGCCCACCTTCACCTGGGCCTTGATGACCACGCCCGGCTTGCCTGCCGCGATGAGCTCAGCCGCGGCTGCGCGTGCTTCCTGCGGAGTGGTGGCCACCCGGCCCTGCTGGATCGGAACGCCGTGGTTGGCGAATAGCTGCTTGCCCTGGTACTCGAACAGGTCCACTCGGTCCGTCCTCAATGTGCGGCGCTACCGCCAACCTCTGCTGACAAGGCAGCGCGGCTCGAGCCGCGCCGCGTGGGCCACCGTCGCTGCGACCGTCCCAAGCAGGCAGCCTAGCGATGGCGGCCGTCCGGTGTGGCCGCGGGTCGGATGCCGGGTCGCGGCGCGCGGGTCACGTCTCGGACAGCCTGGCCCCGGCCTCCGACGCACCTCGCTCGCCGAGCGTTTCCCTGACCCAGTCCACGATCTCGGTCGTCGCGGCGCCCGGCGTGAAGATCCTCGCCACGCCCATCTGCTCCAGTTCGGCGATGTCCGCGCCCGGGATGATCCCGCCGCCGAACACCACGATGTCGGTGGCGTCGCGTTCGGCGAGCAGTTCGAGCACCCGCCGGAACTGGGTCATGTGCGAGCCGGACAGGACCGAGAGCCCGATCGCGTCGGCGTCCTCCTGCAGCGCGGCGGCCACGATCTGCTCCGGGGTCTGGTGCAGCCCGGTGTAGATGACCTCGACCCCGGCGTCACGCAGGGCCCGGGCCACCACCTTCGCGCCACGGTCGTGGCCATCGAGGCCAGGCTTCGCGATGACCACGCGGATGCTGCTCATGAGTGTCCTCCACCGGCCGCGGTCCGGCCCGGCCCGCGAGTTAGCCGCTACCGGCAGGGTAACCGCTCGGGCCGGCCCGGCCGCGCCCGGGCCGGGTAATGCTGCGGTGCCCGCGCGTGACCGGGGCCAGGCCGCCGCCCGGCTCACCGGGTACGCCCCGGCGGGTTACAGCTTCTCGATCGGCGCATACCGCAGGACCAGGTGCTTGATCCCGTAGTCACCGCCGAAATCGATCTTGGCTTCGGGGTCGTCGCCACGGCCCTCCACCGACAGCACCGTGCCGAGCCCGTAGGCATCGTGGTTCACCCGGTCGCCCGGCGACAGGGCCGGCACCGCGCGGTTGCCGAGCGCCTGCACCCCCGGCCGCCGGGCCATCCGCTCGGAGGCCGGCGGCGCCGCCGAGGCCTCGTCCCGGCGCCATTCGATCAGCGCCTCGGGGATCTCGGACAGGAACCTGGACTGCTTGTGGTAGGCCGGCCGGCCCCACCAGGTCCGCGCGATCGCCCGGGTCAGGTACAGCCGCTGCTCGGCGCGGGTGATCCCGACGTAGGCCAGCCTCCGCTCCTCCGCCAGCTCACGCTCGTCGTTCACCGACCGCTCATGGGGGAAGACGTTCTCCTCCAGCCCGGTCAGGAACACCACGGGGAACTCCAGCCCCTTGGCGGTGTGCAGGGTCATCAGCGTCACCACGCCGCCGTGCTCCTCGCCGTCGGGGATCTGGTCGGCGTCGGCGACCAGCGACACCTGCTCCAGGAAATCCGGCAGCGACCCGTCCGGGCTGCGGCTGTCGTACTCCCGCGCGACCGAGACCAGCTCCGTGAGGTTCTCGATCCGGCTCTCGTCCTGCAGGTCGGAGGAGGCCTGCAGCTCGGCCAGGTAGCCGGACCGGTCCAGCACGGCTTCGGCCAGGTCTGCGACCGGGCTGCCCGCCCGCGCGCTCTCCCGCAGGCCGCCGATCAGCTCGTTGAACGCCTCGATCGCCCGGGCCGACCGGGCGGCCAGTTCCGGGATGTCGGCCGGCCGGGCCAGGGCCCGGGCGAAGCTGATCCTCTCCCGGGTGGCCAGCGCGGTCACGCACTCCTCGGCCCGCTCGCCGATGCCGCGCCGCGGCACGTTCAGCACCCGCCGCAGCGACACCTCGTCATCGGGGTTGGCGATCAGCCGCAGGTAGCCGAGCAGGTCGCGGACCTCGCGCCGTTCGTAGAACCGGACCCCGCCGACCACCTTGTACGGGACCCCGGTCCGGATGAAGACCTCCTCGAACACCCGGGACTGCGCGTTGGTCCGGTAGAAGACGGCCACCTGGCCCGGGGCGGCCTCCCCCTCGTCGGCCAGCCGGTGCACCTCCTCGGCCACGAAGGCCGCCTCGTCGTGCTCGGTGTCCGCCACGTAACCGGTGAGCAGGGGCCCGTCGCCCGCCTCGGACCAGAGCTTCTTCGGCACCCGGCCGCGGTTGCGGGACACCACGGCGTTGGCCGCGGCGAGGATGTTCTGGGTGGAGCGGTAGTTCTGCTCGAGCAGGATGACCTGGGCCCCGGGAAAGTCCCGCTCGAATTCCTCGATGTTGCGGATCGTGGCCCCGCGGAACGCGTAGATGGCCTGGTCGGCGTCGCCCACCACGCACAGCTCGGCGGGCGGGCTGGGCTCGGCCGGCTCGCCGCCGCGGTCGGCGCCGGGCAGCTGCTGCCCGGCCAGCTCGGTGACCAGCACGTACTGCGCGTGGTTGGTGTCCTGGTACTCATCCACCATCAGGTGCCGGAACCTGGCCCGGTACGCGGCGGCCACCTCCGGGAACGCCTGCAGCAGGTTGACGGTGACCATGATCAGGTCGTCGAAGTCCATCGCGCCGGCCGCGACCAGCCTGCGCTGGTACTCGGCGTACGCCTCGGCCAGGGTCTTCTCCCGGTACCCGGTGGCCCGGGCGGCGAGCGTCTCGTAGTCGATGAGGTCGTTCTTGAGGTTGGAGACCTGGGCCGCCATCGCCCGCGGCGGGTGGTACTTGGCGTCAAGGTCCAGCTCGCGGCAGACCATCGTCATCAGCCGCTGCGAGTCGGCCTGGTCGTAGATGGAGAAGGACGACGGGTAGCCGAACCGCCTGCCCTCGCGGCGCAGGATCCGCACGCACGCGGCGTGGAACGTCATCAGCCACATGGCCCGGGCCCGCGATCCGGTGAGCGCGGCCGCCCGGGCCGCCATCTCGCCGGCGGCCTTGTTGGTGAAGGTGATGGCCATGATCTCGCTGGGCGCGACGCCGCGCTCGGCCAGCAGGTAGGCGATCCGGTGGGTCAGCACCCGGGTCTTGCCCGAGCCGGCGCCCGCCACGATGAGCAGCGGGCTGCCCTCGTGCACGACGGCGGCGCGCTGCTGCGGGTTCAGCCCGTCCAGGAGGGAATCGGCGGCAATGGCGGTCACGCGCCCAGCGTAGGCGGTGCGACCGACACCCGCCGCTCAGTCGTCGGGGACCAGGGTCGGCGTTCCCCGGGTGAGCGTCTGCTTGCGGAAGAATGCGGGCGCGGTGACTCGCATGTAGATGAACCCGAGTACCCCGACGATCGCAGCGCCGAGCGCGATCAGGAAGATCCCGCCGATCTGCCAGTGCAGGCCGGGCACGGTCCAGTGGGTGAGGCTGTTGGTCGCCACCCAGTCACTCTGCAAGCTCCAGATGCCGGCCGCCCACATGATCAGCCAGCCCAGCCCGGGCAGGATCCCGCGCATCCACAGGTTGCGGGCACTGCTGGTCAGGGTGGCCCGGTAGTACCAGACGCAGGACAAGGCGGTCAGCCCGTAATAGAAGGCGATGTACAGCCCGATGGCGGTAACCGCGTCGCCGATCGGGTTGCCGCCGGCGAGGTAGTTCATCGGGATATAGAGGGCGATCGAGATGGCGCCCATCACGAGCGTGGACACGGTCGGCGTCAGGTACTTGGGGTGGATCCTGGCGAAGGAGTCGGGGATCGCCTTGTAGGCGGCCATCGACAGGGTCGTGCGGGCCGTCGGCAGGATCGTCGTCTGCGTCGAGGCGGAAGCCGAGGTGAGCACCATGAGAATCAGCAGCCGGGCCAGGAACGTGCCAAACCCGCTCGAGCCGAAGATCGCCGAGCCCAGCACCGACAGCACGTCGAAGTAATGCGCCGGGTTGGTCAGCCCGATGCCCTTGGTGCCGATCCCGGCGAACGCCTGCACGGCGAAGATGACGATCGCGTAGGTGATCAGCAGGATCACGGTCGAGATGATCGCCGCCCGGCCGGGCGTCTTGGCCTTGTCCTTGGTTTCCTCGTTGACCGAGACGGCGGTGTCCCAGCCCCAGTAGATGAACAGCATGAGGATGAGCCCGCTGACGAACGCGGAGAAGGCCAGATGGGTCGGCAGCAGCCAGCCGAAGCTAGGGGTAATCGAACCGGCGGGATGGCTGACCGCGACCTTGACCAGCGCGACCACCGCAAGCACCAGGAGCATGATGATCTCGATGGTCAGCAGGATGCGCTGGAACCACGCCGAGACCTCGATGCCGCGGTAGCAGATATAGGTCATGAGGACAATCCATATGATCCCGGTGAGCAGCACCCAGCCGCTGATGGGGTTCTGCCCGATGCCGTTCGCGCCGACGAGCAGGAACACGTACTGGCCGGCCACCTGCGCGAGGCTGGCCATGACCAGGATGTCGGCCGCCACGATCGCCCAGCCGCCCGCCCAGCCGGTCTTGGGGCCGAACGCGCGGGTCGCCCAGGTGAACGTGGTGCCGCAGTCCGGGTCGGCCTTGTTCATCTCGCTGTAGCCGATCGAGCACAGCAGCATCGGGACGAACGCCAGCACGGCGACCGCGGGCGACTTGAGCCCCACCGCGAGTACCACGAAGGCCAGCGTCGCCGCCAGGCTGTAGGCGGGAGCCGTCGAGGCGACGCCCATGACGATGCTGGAGACCAGGCCGAGCGCGCCGCCCTTCAGGCCTTTGTCCTTGTACTCTTCGACCGGCTGCAGCTCTGACGCGGTGACGGCCATAGCTCCCCCTCCTGGCGGCGGCCCGACCTTTCCGGGCCTGGCGTGAGGGCGGCGGCGACGCCGCCGGACTCATTGCGGGCATTAGGGTATATGGGGTCGGCTTGCTACACCCCAGTTCGACGGTTCTAGCACGAACCATCCCTCACGGCAACGATTTCCGTTGTAACAGCTGTGTATCACAACTGGTCCCGTTCAGGCCAGGTGGGCCTGGGTCTAGGATCGCAGCTATGCGCATACTGCTCGTGGGCGCGGGCGGCGTCGGAACGGCATTCGCCCGGATCGCCGCCCGCCGTCGTTTCGCCGACCTGATCATCGCCGACTACGACCTGAGCCGGGCGCAGCGCGCGGCGCAGGCGGCGCCCGACCGGTTCACCGCGGTCCAGATCGACGCGCGTGACGAGCAGGCGGCCGCGGCGCTGCTCGCCGAGCACCGCTGCGACGTGCTCATGAACGCCACCGATCCCCGGTTCGTCATGCCGCTGTACGGGGCCGCGCTCCAGGCCGGCACCAGCTACCTGGACATGGCGATGTCGCTGTCCCATCCCCACCAGGATGAGCCCCACGCCAAGACCGGTGTCAAGCTCGGCGACGACCAATTCGCGCTGGCCCCCTCGTGGGAGGAGCGCGGAACCCTGGCCCTGGTGGGCATCGGGGTCGAACCGGGCCTTTCCGACGTGTTCGCGCGGCACGCGGCCGACACGCTGTTCCGCGAAATCGACCAGGTCGGCGTCAGGGACGGCGCCAACCTGGAGGTGGCCGGCTACGAGTTCGCGCCCACGTTCTCGATCTGGACCACGATCGAGGAGTGCCTCAACCCGCCGGTGATCTGGGAGGCCGGCCGGGGCTGGTTCACCACCGAGCCGTTCAGCGAGCCGGAGACGTTCGTCTTCCCGGCCGGGATCGGCCCGGTCGAGTGCGTGAACGTGGAGCACGAGGAGGTGCTGCTGATCCCGCGCTGGGTCGAGGCGAAGCGGGTGACGTTCAAGTACGGCCTGGGCGCGGAGTTCATCGGCGTGTTGCAGACCCTGCACAAGCTCGGGCTCGACTCCACCGAGCCGGTCACGGTCGGCGGCCAGCCCGTGTCGCCGCGCGACGTGGTCGCCGCCTGCCTCCCGGACCCGGCCACGCTCGGCGACAAGATGACCGGCCTGACCTGCGCGGGCACCTGGGTGACCGGAACCGGCCGCGACGGCGCGCCGCGCGAGGTCTACCTGTACCACGTCGTGGACAACGCGTGGTCCATGGCCGAGTACGGATCCCAGGCCGTCGTCTGGCAGACCGCGGTCAACCCGGTGGTCGCGCTGGAACTGATCGACTCGGGCGCCTGGTCCGGGACCGGGGTACTGGGGCCGGAGGCGCTGCCCGCCCAGCCGTTCCTGGACCTGCTCACCGATTACGGCTCGCCGTGGGCTTGCGAGGAACGGACGCCCGCGGGTAAGTAACCCGATACACCCTCAGAACGGAGGCCTCGTGGTGGATGACTTGCGCAACTTCATCGGCGGGCAGGAAACCGACTTCGACTACGACCAGCGTGCCGAGATCATCGACCCCAGCACCGGGGAAGCCTTCACCACCGCCCCGGTCTCCCGCGAGGCGGAAGTAACCGCCGCGTTCGCCGCCGCCACCGACGCGTTCGAGGGCTGGCGGGACGCCACGCCGTCCGAGCGCAGCCTGGCGCTGCTGCGGATCGCCGACACGCTCGAGTCCAAGGCCGATCAGCTGGTCGCGGCCGAGTCACAGAACACCGGCAAGCCGGTCGCGCTGACGCTGTCCGAGGAAATCCCGCCGATGGTCGACCAGATCCGGTTCTTCGCCGGCGCGGCCCGGATGCTGGAGGGTCGCTCGGCCGGGGAGTACATGGCCGGGTTCACCTCCTACGTCCGGCGCGAGCCGGTCGGGGTCTGCGCCGCCGTAACGCCGTGGAACTACCCGATGATGATGGCGGTCTGGAAGTGGGCGCCCGCGCTCGCGGCCGGCAACACGATGGTGCTCAAGCCGTCGGATACCACCCCGGCGTCCACGCTGCTGATGGCCCAGTTCATGAGCGAGCACCTGCCGCCGGGCGTGTTCAACGTCGTCTGCGGCGACCGCGACACCGGCCGGATCCTGGTCTCGCACCCGGTACCGCAGATGGTCTCGATCACGGGCAGCGTGCGCGCGGGCAAGGAGGTCGCCGCCGCGGCCGGCGAGCACCTGAAGCGGGTGCACCTCGAACTCGGCGGCAAGGCGCCCGTCGTGATCTTCGACGACGCCGACCCGGCCAAGGCGGCCGAGGCCATCGCGATCGCCGGCTACTTCAACGCCGGCCAGGACTGCACCGCGGCCACCCGGGTGCTCGCCTCCGAGCGGGTGCACGACGCGTTCGTGGACGCCCTGGTCGACCAGGCCAAGAACCAGACCGTGGGCGGGCCCGACGTCACGGACGCGGACTTCGGGCCGCTGAACAACGCCAGCCAGCTGGAGCGGGTGTCCGGGTTCATCCAGCGGCTGCCCGACCACGCCCGGGTGCTGGCCGGCGGCAAGCAGACCCGCGACCGCGGCTTCTTCTTCGAGGCCAGCGTCGTGGACGGGCTGCGCCAGGACGACGAGATCATCCAGAACGAGGTGTTCGGCCCGGTGATCACCGTGCAGCGGTTCACCGACGAGGACCAGGCCGTGCGGTGGGCGAACGGCACCGAGTACGGGCTGGCCGCCTCGGTGTGGACCTCCGACCACGGCCGGGCGATGCGGATGTCGCGGCGGCTGGACTTCGGCTGCGTCTGGATCAACACCCACATCCCGCTGGTCGCCGAGATGCCGCACGGCGGGTTCAAGCAGTCCGGCCACGGCAAGGACCTGTCCATGTACGGTTTCGAGGACTACACCCGCGTCAAGCACGTGATGTCCTCACTCGACTGAATCCCCACCGATCCGTCACGGCGGGCGGTTCCCGGCCCTTTCGGCCGGGAACCGCCCGTTCTGCGTGATCATGGGCCGGGCGACCGGCCGGCCCGTCCGCCCGGGCCCCCCGTCCGGCCCGGGGGGCCCGTCCGGCCCGGGGGGGCCCGTCCGGCCCGGCGGGGCCCGTCCGGCCCGGGGCGGCCGGGGGGCCGCTGGCGGGCTAGAAGGGGTAAGCGGGCAGGTTGCCGCGGACGGTGACCCACTGGGTCTCGGTGAACGCCTCCAGGTTGGCCGTCGGGCCGCCGAGCCGCCCGCCGTTGCCGGACGCGCCGACGCCGCCGAACGGGATCGTCGCCTCGTCGGCGACGGTCTGGTCGTTGATGTGCACCAGGCCGGCCGGGATCCGCTCGGCGATCTCCAGGCCCCGGTACACGTCCTGGGTCAGGATGCCGAGCGACAGCCCGTAGTCGGTGCCCGCGGCCAGTTCGACCGCCTCGTCGACCGTGTCGAAGCCGACCACGGGCGCCACCGGGCCGAAGATCTCCTCGGCGTAAGCCGGGGCCGAGGTAGGCACGTCCGCGAGCACGGTCGGCCGGTAGAACAGGCCCTCGTAGGTCCCGCCGGCCAGCAGCGCGGCACCCGCGTCGACGCTGGCGGTGACGATCCGGTGCACGTTGTCGCGCTGCCGCTCGTCGATCAGCGGGCCCAGCGCCACCTGCGCGGCGAACGGGTCGCCGACCGGCAGCCGCTCGGCCCGCGCCGCCAGCGCCGAGGCGTACTGGCGGGCGATCGAGTTGTGCACCAGGTGACGGCTGGTCGACATGCAGATCTGGCCCTGGTGGATGAACGAGCCGAACGCGCCGACCGAGGTGGCCTGATCCACGTCCACGTCGTCCAGCACGATCAGCGCCGAGTTCCCGCCCAGCTCCAGGTGCACCCGCTTGAGGTGCTCGCCGGCCAGCCGGGCGACCGCCCGGCCGGCCCGGGTCGACCCGGTGAACGCGATGATCCGGACGTCGGGGTTGGTGATCAGCGCCTCGCCGGTGTCCGCGCCGCCGGGCAGCACGTGCAGCACGCCGCCGGGCAGCCCGGCCCGCTCGAACATCTCGGCCAGCAGCGCGCCGCCGCTCACCGACGTGCGCGGGTCCGGCTTGAGGATCACGGTGTTGCCGAGCGCCAGCGCGGGCGCGACCGAGCGGATGGCCAGGATGGTGGGCACGTTGAACGGCGCGATGACGCCAACCACGCCGGCCGGCACCCGGCGGGCGAAGCTCAGCTGCGGCTGCGGCGTGCGGAGCACCTCGCCATAGGGCTGCGAGGCGAGGGCCGCGGCCTCGTAGCACTCGTCGGCCGAGACGTGCACCTGCAGGTCGCCCAGGGCCGGGATCGCGCCGGTCTCCCGGGACAGCCAGCTCTTGATCTCATCGGCGTGGGCGTGCCAGAGGTCGCCGACCCGGCGCAGCACGGCGGCCCGCTCGCCGTAGGACGCCGCCGCCCAGGAACGCTGCGCCTCCCGGGCCGCCCGGGCGGCCCGGCGGACGTCTTCCGGCGTGGCGTGGCCGATCCGGCCGAGTTCCGCCCCGGTGGCCGGCTCGGTCACCGGGTAGTCCCCGCCCGATCCGGCCACCCAGCCGCCCGAGTAGATCTTGCCGTGCCAGGTGCCCGAATCCAGCAGTCCCATGGAGCATCCTCGCCTTCCGCGCCGCCGGCCGCGAGCGTGAACGCCCGCTGCGCGCCAGGCGACCATCTGTCCGCTTAGCGGATATTTCGTGTCTAGATCATCCCGGGCGTGGCCGGCCGCCTGTCAACCGCTTCACCGGATATTCGCCAAGTAAGATCGGGCGCGTGCTTGACGACGCTGAAGTCGGCCGGATCCTCGTGATTGTCGCGCACCCCGATGACGTGGACTTCGGTGCCGCGGGAACGGTCGCGTGCTGGACCGACGCCGGGATCGAGGTCATCTACTGCATCGTCACCGACGGCGACGCCGGGGGCAGCGACCCCAGCATCTCGCGTCCCGACATGGCCGCACTGCGCCGCCGGGAGCAGACCGCCGCCGCCGACCAGGTCGGGGTCCACGACCTGCGGTTTCTCGGCTACCCGGACGGGCGGGTGGAGGCCACCCTCGACCTGCGCAAGGACCTGGCCCGGGTGATCAGGCAGGTTCGCCCTGACCGGGTGGTCTGTCCCTCCCCCGAGCGGGACTACGTCCGCCTCGGCATCAGCCACCCGGACCACCGGGCCGTGGGCTCGGCCGCCCTGGACGCCGTCTACCCGGATGCGCGCAACCCGTTCGCGTTTCCCGAGTTGCTCGCCGACGAGGGCCTGGCCGAATGGACCGTGCGCGAGGTGTGGATCAACGGCACCAGTGCGCCCACCCGCTACGTGGACGTGACCAAGACCTTCCCGCGGAAGGTCGCGGCGCTGCGCGCGCACGTCAGCCAGACCGGGCACCGGGACGACCTCGAGGACATGCTGCGGCAGCGCCTGGCCCGGACCGCGGCGCAGGGCGGCCTGCCGGAGGGCAGCCTGGCCGAGACGTTCCGGGTGATCGACACCGGCTGACCGGCACCCGCTGGCCGGCACCGGCTGACCGGCACCGGCTGACCCAGGGCGCAGCCCGATGCCGCGCCGGTTCGGGATGATCTTGGAGGCTTTCGGCCGCTATCAGCCGAAAGCTCGCCGAGATCACGATTGCCGGGGGTGATCAGGAGCCGCCCCCGGGGTACGCCTGCGGGCAGGGCGCGAGGAGTCCGGCGGGGTCTGGTGCAACGGACGCCGGCGGCCCTAGGTTGGGCATCGGGTGCAATTTCCCGTCATCAAGGAGCCTGCGCATGACGCAAATAACCGTCACCGTCGACGGCGCGACCTATGTCGACAACGTCGAACCACGCCTGCTGCTCGTCCACTATCTCCGCGAGGTCGTGGGCAAGACCGGAACGCCGATCGGCTGCGACACCTCCAACTGCGGTTCCTGCACCGTGCTGATGGACGGCGTCTCGGTCAAGAGCTGCTCCGTACTGGCCGTCCAGGCGGACGGCTCCGACATCACCACGATCGAGGGCCTCGCGAACGGGGAGTGGCACCCGCTGCAGCGCGCCTTCCACGAGGAGCACGCCCTGCAGTGCGGCTACTGCACGCCCGGGATGATCATCGCGGCCGCCGACCTGCTGCGCGACAACCCGCACCCGACCGAGCAGGAGATCCGCGACGGCCTGGAGGGCAACCTCTGCCGCTGCACCGGCTACGAGAACATCGTCCGCGCGGTCAAGCGCGCGGCGGAGGCAGGAGCAACGTCATGACCGCGCCGACCGAAGCGCAGACCCCCGAGCTCGGCAAGGCCCGCCCGCGCAAGGAGGACGCGCGGCTGGTGACCGGCCAGACCAACTGGACCGACAACATCACCCTGCCCGGCATGCTGCACATGGCCTTCCTGCGCAGCCCGTTCGCGCACGCCCGGATCACCTCGGTGGACGTCAGCGCGGCCCGGAAGATGCCCGGCGTCATCGCGGCGTTCGCCGGCGCCGACTTCGCCGGCGAGCAGGGCAGCCTGCCCTGCGCCTGGCCGGTCACCCCGGACATCGTGATCCCGAACCACCCGCCGATGGCCGTCGACGAGGTCCGCTACGTCGGCGAGGCGGTGGCGGTGGTGATCGCCCGGGACCGGTACACGGCCGCCGACGCGGTCGAGGCGATCGAGATCGACTACGAGCCGCTGCCGCCGGTGCTGGACATGCGGACCGCGCTGGACGAGGACTCGCCGAAGGTGCACGAGGCCGGCAACAAGAGCTTCGAGTGGGTGTTCGCCAACGGGGACCTCGACGCCGCCTTCCGCGACGCCCCCGTGGTGGTCGAGCGCACCTACCGGCAGCAGCGCCTGATCCCGTGCGCGATGGAGCCCCGGGCGGTGGTCGCCTCGTGCGTGGGTGATGAGTTCACCATCTGGTCGGCCACCCAGATCCCGCACGTACTGCGGGTGATGCTGGCCCTGGTCACCGGCATCGGCGAGCAGAACATCCGGGTGATCGCACCCGACGTGGGCGGCGGGTTCGGCTCCAAGCTGCAGGTCACGGCCGAGGAAGTGCTCGCGATGCTGATCACCCGCAGGCTCGGCCGGCCGGTCAAGTGGACCGAGTCGCGCAGCGAGGGCAACATGACCGTGCACCACGGCCGGGACCAGTGGCAGCGGATCAGGATCGCCGCCGACGCCGATGGCCGGATCCGCGGCCTGGACGTCGACCTGCTGGCCGACATGGGCGCCTACCTGATGCTGGTCACGCCCGGCGTCCCGCTGCTCGGGGCGTTCATGTTCAACGCGATCTACAAGATGGACGCGTACTCGTTCAAGTGCACCGGCATCTTCACCACCAAGATGCCCACCGACGCCTACCGCGGCGCGGGGCGGCCCGAGGCGACGTTCGGCATCGAGCGGACCATGGACGAGCTCGCGGCCGAGCTGGGCATGGAGCCGCTGGAGCTGCGGGCGCGGAACTGGATCAAGCACGAGGAGTTCCCCTACACCACGATCTCCACGCTGGTCTATGACAGCGGCAACTACGAGGCGGCCACCGCCAAGGCCAAGGAGCTCTTCGGCTACGACGAGCTCCGCCGCGAGCAGGCGGAGCGGAACGCCAGGAACGACCCGGTCCGGCTCGGCATCGGCATCTCGACGTTCACCGAGATGTGCGGGCTCGCGCCGTCGCGGGTGCTCGGCTCGCTGTCCTACGGCGCCGGCGGCTGGGAGCACGCCTCGATCCGGATGCTGCCGACCGGCAAGGTCGAGGTGGTCACCGGGTCCAGCTCGCACGGCCAGGGCCACGAGACCGCGTGGAGCCAGATCGTGGCCGACCAGCTCGGCGTGCCGTTCGAGGACATCCGGGTGCTGCACGGCGACACCCAGATCTCGCCCAAGGGCATGGACACCTACGGCTCCCGCTCGCTGGCGGTCGGCGGCATGGCAGTGGTCGCGGCGTGCGACAAGGTCGTCGATAAGGCCCGGGTGATCGCCGCGGGCATGATCGAGGCCTCGGCCGACGACCTGGAGTGGACGCCGGGGCGGTTCTCGGTCCGCGGCGACCCGGAGAAGGGCGTCTCGATCGGCGAGATCGCGCTGGCCACGTTCGCCGCGCATAACCTCCCGGAGGGGGTGGAGCCCTCGCTGGACTCCGAGGCCACCTTCGACCCGGAGAACTTCTCGTTCCCGCACGGCACCCACCTGTGCGCGACCGAGGTGGACACCGAGACCGGCATGGTCACGATCCGCTCCTACGTCGCGGTCGACGACGTGGGCAAGGTGGTGAACCCGCTGATCGTCGAGGGCCAGGTGCACGGCGGCATCGCCCAGGGCATCGCCCAGGCCCTGTACGAGGAGGCCGTCTACGACGACGCCGGCAACCTGGTGACCTCGACGCTGGCCGACTACCTGGTCCCCTCAGCGGCCGACCTGCCGTCCTACGTCACCAGCCGGACCGAGAGCCCGTCCGCCAACCGGCTGGGCGTCAAGGGCGTCGGCGAGGCGGGCACGATCGCCTCGACGCCGGCGGTGGTGAACGCGATCGTCGACGCGCTCCGCCCGCTGGGCGTGCCGGACGTCACGATGCCGTGCACGCCCGAGCGGGTGTGGCGGGCGATCCAGACGGCGCAGGGCGGCAGCCAGGGCAGCCCGGCCGAACAGCACGAGGCCCGGCAGTCCGACCGGACCCAGGGCAACAGCCCGCAGCACGTGCCCGCCGACGGCGATGGGCAGCAGAGTGGAGGCGTGGCATGATCCCGTCGAAGTTCGACTACATCCGCCCGGGTTCGCTGGACGAGGCCGTGCACGTGCTCGGCAACGCCGGTGACGACGCGAAGGTGATCGCCGGCGGGCAGAGCCTGATGCCGCTGCTGCGGCTGCGGCTGGCCAACCCCGAGGTGCTGGTCGACGTCGGCGGGCTCGACGAGTTGCGCGGGGTGCGCGACGCGGGCGACTCGCTGCTGATCGGGGCCAGGACCACGCACTACCAGCTGGTCCACGATCCGCTGGTCGCCGAGCACTGCGGGCTGCTGGCCGAGGCCGCGGCCACGGTCGCCGACCCGGCGGTGCGGCATCGCGGCACGATCGGCGGCTCGCTCGCGCACGGCGACCCGGCTGGCGATCTGCCCGCGGTGGCCCTGGCCATGGACGTGACGCTCACCGCCCGCGGCCCGGAGGGAGAGCGGGAGATCGCCGCGGCCGACTTCTTCGTCGACTACCTGACCACGGCGCTGGGGCCGGCCGAGATCCTGACCACGATCCGGGTGCCGAAGCTGCCCGGATGGGGTTACCACTACGAGAAGTTCCACCGGACCGCGCAAGCCTGGGCGATCGTGGGAGTAGCCGCGCTGGCGCGGCGCTCTGACGGCCAGGTAGCCGAAGCCAGGATCGGTCTGACTAACATGGGGCCGGTACCAGTGCGGGCCACGGCGGCGGAGGAGGCCGCGGCGGGTGCCGAAGCCGGCAGGGATGCCCTGCAGGCGGCGGCCTCGCGCGCGGACGAGGGGACCGAGCCGCCCGGCGACCTGCACGGCGCGCCCGACTACCGGCGCCACCTGGCGCGGGTCCTGACCGGTCGCGCCCTGGCAGCGGCGGCAGGAGTCTAAACAATGGAGCTAGAGCACTCATTCACCGTCCCGGTCCCTGAGAACCGGGCGTGGGAAGTGCTGCTGGATGTCGAGCGGGTGGCGCCTTGCATGCCGGGCGCCTCCCTCGACTCGGTGGACGGCGACGACATCAAGGGCCGGATCAAGGTAAAGGTCGGCCCGATCGCCATGACCTACGCCGGCACGGCGAAGTTCACCGAGCGTGACCCGCACGCCCACGTCATCACGCTGGAGGCGTCGGGCAAGGAGACCAGGGGCGCGGGCACGGCGTCGGCGACCGTGCGGTCGATGCTGGAGGGCCAGGGGGACCAGACCCACGTGGTCGTGCACACCACGCTGAACGTCACCGGCGCCGGCGCAGTTTGGCCGCGGCGTGATGGCCGAGGTGGGCGGCAAGCTGATCGGGATCTTCGCGTCCAACCTGGCCGACATGCTCAGGGCCGAGCCGGCGCAGGCGGCCCAGCCGGCCCGGCCGGCCGAGGCGGCCCGGCCGGCCTCGGACGAGAGCCCGGCCGACGAACAGGAGGGCGACCAAGAAGGCCAGTTGGTCGAGAGCCTGAACCTCTCCCTCCGCTCGTACAACAGCCTGCGCCGGGAGGGCATCCACACCGTGTCGGACCTGGCCGCCCGGACCCGGGAGCAACTGCTCGCCATCGACAACATCGGCCCGGCATCGGTGGAGGAGATCCGGCAGAAGCTCGCCGACCGGGGCCTGACCCTCAGCGACTCCCCGGCCAGCGGCAACGGCGCCGCGCGGCCCGCGACCATGTCCGGGCCGCCCACCGTCGTGGCCCGCATCCCGGCGAGCGCCGGCGGGGGCACCCGGGCTGGCGAGGCGCCGGCGGCCACGCCGGGCCGCGCGTCCTCCGACGACGCCATCGACCTGCTCAGCGTGGCGGGAGCCCCGGTGCTCAAGCGCGCGATCCCGGTCGCGGCCGCCCTCGCCGCCGCCGTGCTGGTGGTGATCCGGCTGCGGATCAGGCGGAGGCGATCACGCGCCTAGCGCGACGGTAGCGGCGCCAGCATCACGCCGTGTGCGCTAACTGCTGTGCCAGCAGCACTTTCCGCACGCAGCCAGGGCGGGCGGCGCAGGTGGCGCGTCGGGCAGCCGGGGCGGGCGGCGCGTCGGGCGGGCGGCGCGGGCGGCGCGTCGGGCGGGTGGGCGGACGGGGCGGACGGGGCGGGCGGCGCGTCGGGCAGCCGGGGCAGCAGTTCCCGCACCCGGCCGGGCGGCCGGGCTGTCCGGGCCGGCGGGCTAGGGTGGGGCGGTGACCACCGTTCCCGTGGACCGGTCCTACGCCGAGGAGCTCGACGCCGCCGACCCGCTGGCCGTATTCCGCGACCGGTTCGTACGGGACGAGGAGTCCCTGATCTACCTGGACGGGAACTCGCTCGGTCCGCTGCCTCGCGCCACCGAGGCCCGCATCGCCGAGGTGGTCGGCCGGGAGTGGGGCGCCGGCCTGGTCCGGTCCTGGCACCGCTGGATCGACCTGCCCGGCCAGGTGGGCGACCTGCTCGGCGAGCACCTGATCGGGGCCGGGCCCGGCCAGGTCGCGGTGTGCGACTCGACCACCGTCAACCTGTACAAGCTGGCCGTCGCCGCGCTGGACGCGCGGCCCGGCCGTAGCGTGATCGTCACCGACGATGACAACTTCCCGACCGACCGCTACGTCCTGCAGGGGATCGCCGAGCAGCGCGGCTGCGAGCTGCGCATGATCGGCACCGACCTGGACCAGGGCCTGGCCGCCGGCGCGCTCCGCGAGGCGCTCGACGAGCGCACCGCGCTGGTCAGCCTGTCGCACGTCGCGTACCGCAGCGGGGCGCTCGCCGACATGACGCAGATCACGAGGATCGTGCACGAGGCCGGGGCGCTCGCGCTCTGGGATCTGTGCCACGCGGCCGGCGCGGTCCCGGTGGAACTCGACGCCTCCGGTGCCGACCTGGCCGTCGGCTGCACCTACAAGTACCTGAACGCCGGGCCCGGGGCGCCCGCGTTCCTCTACGTGCGCCGTGAGCTGCAGCCGGGCCTGCGCCAGCCGGTCTGGGGCTGGTTCGGCCAGCGCCAGCAGTTCGACATGGGCCCGGCCTACGACCCGGCGCCGGGCATCGGGCAGTTCCTGACCGGGACGCCGCAGATCATCGGCACGGTCGCGGTGCAGGAGGGCGTCCGCCTGCTGGCCGAGGCCGGCATCACCCGGCTGCGCGCCAAGGGGCTCGCCCTGACCGGCTATCTCATCGCGCTCGCCGACGCCTGGCTCGTCCCGCTCGGCGTCGCGGTCGCCTCGCCGCGCCAGGACGAGCGGCGCGGCTCGCACGTCACCCTGGCCCACCCGGAGGCCTGGCGGATCAGCCAGGCGCTGATCGGCGA
Source organism: uncultured Actinomycetota bacterium (assembly GCA_963749145.1). Classification (GTDB taxonomy): domain Bacteria; phylum Actinomycetota; class Actinomycetes; order Streptosporangiales; family Streptosporangiaceae; genus JASHPR01. Next base: position 1,482,736 of record CAVVLN010000004.1, read on the forward strand.
GGGGGTGATCGGCGACTACCGGACACCGGACCGGCTCAGGCTCGGCCCCGCCCCCGCCTTCACCCGGTTCGTCGACGTCTGGGACGCACTGGACATCATGCGGCAGATCATGACCAACCGGGCATACCTTAACGTTCAGTCGGCGCGTTCGGTGGTGACCTGACGGCGGCGCGTTCGGTGGTGACCTGACGGCGGCGCGTTCGGCGGTGACCTGACGGCAAGGCGTTCGGTGGTGACCTGACGGCGGGTCAGCCCGGCAGCAGTCCCGCGACCAGGCGCGCGGGCACGATCTCAACACCGAACGGCACCGTCGCGTGGAACGGCCGGTCGCCGGTGACCCGCGCCACTTGCTCGTAACGCCCGTCACGCAGCTCGAACGCGATCAGCTCCGGCTGGTCGACGTCCGGCACCAGGACCCAGTACGACGGGATGCTGAACCGCTGATAGACGGCCTTCTTGGTGTTGAGGTCAAACAGCGCGGTGCTGGGCGACTGGATCTCGACGGCCAGCAGCGGCGGCCGGGTGACCCGGCGCTCGCTCAGCTGGTCCCGACGGATCACCACGAGGTCGGGGATCAGCTCGGTATCGTCGGACATCCGTACTCCGGGCCCGGGAACCACGAAGAGGCCGGGCGGACAAACTCCGTGCAGCACAACGATCAGCTCGGCCAGAACGAGCTGATGCGGAACGCGGGGCGCGGGGCTTACCAGGAGAACCCCGTCCACGAGCTCGTACCGGCGGCCGTCATCGGGCATCTGCTCCAGATCGTCCACCGTGAACAGCTGCCCGGCCGCCGGCCAGGGCTCGGCCGTTGTCATAGCAACCATGGTGCCTCCTGCCTAACATGAATGCCACCGTGGCACGGGCCGCCGACAATCCCGGCTGGCCAGGTCGGCCTGGGCGGGCCCGGGACGAGGCGAGGCGGGGCGTGCGGGCCGGTGGGGTGCTACTCCCACTCGATCGTGGCGGGCGGCTTGCTGGTCACGTCGAGCACCACGCGGTTGATCTCGGGGACCTCATTGGTGATCCGGGTCGAGATCGCGGACAGCACCGCGTCCGGGAGCCGGGCCCAGTCCGCGGTCATCGCGTCCTCGCTGGTCACCGGGCGGAGCACGACCGGGTAGCCGTAGCTGCGGCCGTCACCCTGGACGCCGACCGAGCGGACGTCGGCGAGCAGCACGACCGGGCACTGCCAGATCTGGCGGTCCAGGCCCGCGGCGGACAGCTCGGCCCGCGCGATCGCGTCGGCGGCCCGGACGATCCGCAGCCGCTCGGCGGTGACCTCGCCGACGATCCTGATGGCCAGGCCGGGGCCGGGGAACGGCTGGCGCCACACGATCTGCGGCGGCAGGCCGAGCTGGCGGCCGATCTCGCGCACCTCATCCTTGAACAGCGTCCGCAGCGGCTCCACCAGCTCGAACGCCAGGTCGTCGGGGAGACCGCCGACATTGTGGTGCGACTTGATGTTGGCGGTCGCCGTGCCGCTGCCCGACTCGACCACGTCCGGGTAGAGCGTGCCCTGCACCAGGAAGGTCGGCTCAGCTGTCCCGGCCCGCCCGCCCGGCCGGCCCGGCCCGGCCCGCCCGCGCTCGGTGATCTCGCGGGCGGCCTGCTCGAACGCGCGGATGAACTCCCGGCCGATGATCTTGCGTTTCTCCTCCGGGTCGGTGACCCCGGCCAGCGCGGCCAGGAACTCGCCCGAGGCGTCGACCACGTGCAGGTCGACCCCGGTGGCGTCGACGAAGTCCTTCTCGACCTGCTCGGCCTCGCCGGTGCGCAGCAGCCCGTGATCGACGAACACGCAGCTCAGCCGGGATCCGATGGCCCGCTGGACGAGGGCGGCGGCCACGGCGGAGTCCACGCCGCCGGACAGCCCGCAGATCGCGCGGCCGCCGCCGACCTGCTCGGCGATCCGCTCGGCCTGCTCCTCGATCACGCTGCGCATGGTCCAGGTGGGCTGGCAGCCCGCGGCGGCCAGGAACCGCCGCAGCAGGTCCATGCCGTGCGCGGTGTGCAGCACCTCGGGGTGGAACTGAACGCCGTACAGGTGCCGGGCCGGATCCTCTGCCGCGGCGACCGGGGTGGCGCCGGTCCGGGCCGTGACCGCGAAGCCGGGGGGCGCGGTCGCGCAGGTGTCGCCGTGCGACATCCACACCTGCTGGCGGCCGGGCCCGCCACCGAGCAGGACGCCGCCGGCCGGCAGCACCTCGAGCACGGTCGCGCCGTACTCGCCGCCGCCAGTGCGCCGCACCGTGCCGCCGAGGCCGGCCACCATCAGCTGGAAGCCGTAGCAGATTCCGAGGACCGGGACACCCGCCGCGAAGATCCCGTCCGGCGCGGGCGGCGCGCCCGGGGCGTAGACCGAGGCGGGCCCGCCGGACAAGATGATGGCCCTGGGCCGCCTGGCCAGCATCTCGGCCACGGGCATCGCGGCCGGGACGATCTCGGAGTACACCTGGCACTCGCGGACCCGGCGCGCGATGAGCTGCGCGTACTGGGCGCCGAAGTCAACAACCAGGACGGTGTCCGGCGGCTGCGGCGCGTCACCACCGGCCCCCTCGGGTGATCGCACGGCGGTCAGTCTAACCGGCCGGCGGGCCGGTTTCCGGCCGCGCGTCCGCCGCGGCCGGCACCGCCTGACCCGGGCCGGGGCCCTTGGCCTGGCCCACCCGGACCCGGGCGATGCGGCGGCCGTCCAGCTGGGTCACGGCCAGCTTGCGGCCGGAGACCTCCACGGACTCCCCCTCGTCGGGCAGGTGGCCGAGCGCGGCGAGCAGGTAGCCGGCCACGGTCTCGTACGGCCCCTCCGGCAGCTCGACCCCGGTCTGCTCGGCGAACTCGTCCAGGTTCAGCAGGCCGTCGACCTCGAGCTCGCCGCCGCGCAGCTGGCGGGCCTGGCCCTCGTCGAGGTCGTACTCGTCGTGGATCTCGCCGATCAGCTCCTCCACCAGGTCCTCGAGCGTGACGATGCCGGCGGTCCCGCCGTACTCGTCGAGGACGATGGCCAGGTGCGCCTTCTCCCGCCGCATCTCCGACAATGCGGACAGCACGGTCTTGCTCGTGGGCAGGAACTTCACCGGCCGGCAGACCTCGCCGACCCGCAGCTCCCCGCGCTGGGTGTCCGGCCCGAACAGGTCCCGGGCGTGCACGAAGCCGATCACGTCGTCGTAGGACTCCTGGTACACCGGGAACCGGGTGTGCGGCGCGGCCCGGACGATCGCCGCGGCCTCGGTGAGCGGCATGGCGGCGGGCAGGAACTCCACCTCGGTCCGGGGCACGAGCACCTCGCGGACCTGACGCCGGCCGGCGTCGAACACCTCGCCCACGATGTGCCGCTGGTCCGCGGTCAGCGCCTGGTACCCGGTCACCACGTCGCGCAGCTCCTGCTCGGTCATGACCCCGCGGCCGACATTCGGATCGCCGCCCAGCGCCGCGACCACGAGGTTCACCGATCTCGACAGCAGCCAGACCAGGGGCGTGAGGATGGAGGCGAGCCGGTCGATGACTGGCGCCGCGAACAGCGATACCCGCTCCGAGCGCTGCAGCGCGAGCCGCTTCGGCGCGAGCTCGCCGAACACCAGCGTGACGATCGAGATCGCCAGCGTGACCACGGCGATCGAGATCGCGGACGCCAGCCCGTCCGACATGTGGTGCGCCAGCCAGGACTTCAGGTCGCTGGCCAGCGTGGCCGCGCCGAACGCGCCGGACAGCAGGGTGGCCAGCGTGACGCCGATCTGGACCGCGGACAGGAACCGGTTGGGATTCTGGGCGAGCCGGGCGGCCCGCTGCCCGCGCTTGCTGCGCCGCGACAGCGACCGCACCTGGCCGTCGCGCAGCGACACCAGGGCCATCTCGGCGGCCGCGAAGAAGCCGCCGATGAGCACGATGACCAGGACGATGAGGATGTCCCAGCCGACGGCGTTCACTTCTATGCGATCCCTGACCTCGGCAATTAGCCCGGCATGGCGTTATCCGCACAGTCTAAGTGAGCCGCCGGCCGGTGGCCCGTCCGCATCGCCGGCGGCCTGGCGGGCGGCCCTGTCATGATCGTGGCGGCTTTCCCGCGACATAAGATGCGAAGCCACCACAATCAATCCCGCACCGGCCGGCGTGGCCCCCCGGGGTATCGCCACAAGGGAGAACGCACATGGCTGAGCTACGCGACGACGCGGCCCGGATCTCCGGCGACCTGGCCGAGCTGCGCCGGGCGATCCACCGCGAGCCGGAGATCGGGCTCGACCTGCCGCGGACCCAGGCGAAGGTGCTGGCCGCGCTGGACGGGCTGCCGCTCGACATCGCGACGGGACAGGCCCTCAGCTCGGTGACCGCGGTGCTGCGCGGGGCCCGCCCGGGCCCGGCCGTGCTGCTGCGCGGCGACATGGACGCGCTCCCGGTCGAGGAGCACACCGGGCTGTCCTACGCTTCGCGGACCGACGGGGTGATGCACGCGTGCGGCCACGACCTGCACACGGCGATGCTGGCCGGGGCGGCGCGCCTGCTGTCCGCGCGCCGGGGCGAGCTGGCCGGGAACGTGATCTTCATGTTCCAGCCCGGCGAGGAGGGCTCGGGCGGGGCCAAGCTGATGATCTCCGAGGGCGTGCTGGACGCGGCCGGGGCCCGGCCGGTCGCCGCGTTCGGGCTGCACGTCGTGTCCGCGGTGCTACCGCTGGGGATGTTCAGTACCCGGAGCGGGACCCTGATGGCGGCGGCCGACTCGCTGCAGGTGACGGTCCGCGGCCGGGGCGGGCACGGATCCCAGCCGCACCTGGCCGCCGACCCCGTCCCGGCCGCCTGTGAGATCGTGACCGCCCTGCAGACGCTGGTGACCAGGAAGTTCGACGTGTTCGACCCGGTCGTGATCACCGTGGGCAGCATCCACGCGGGCACCGCGGGCAACGTGATCCCCGACGAGGCGCGGATCGAGGCCACGGTGCGGTCGTTCTCGCCGGGGGCGCGGGAGCGGGTCATGGCGGCCGCGCTGCGCCTGGTGGCCGATGTCGCCTCGGCCCACGGGCTGTCGGCCACGGCCCGGTTCGTCGACAGCTACCCGGTGACGGTCAACGACGACGCCGAGGTGGCCTTCGCCGAGCAGGTCATGGGCGAGCTGTTCGGCGGCCAGCGGTTCCTGCGGACGCCGAACCCGGTCCCCGGGTCGGAGGATTTCTCGTTCGTCCTGGAGCAGGTGCCGGGGGCGTTCGTCCTGCTGGGCGCCTGCCCGCCGGGCACCGACCCGGGCCCGGCGGCGTTCAACCACTCGGCCGAGGCGGTCTTCGACGACTCGGTGCTGGCCGACGGCACGACCCTGCTGGCCGAACTGGCGCTGCGCAGGCTGGCCGCCGGCTAGCGAGCCGGACTCACAGGCTGGCGACGTCGGCCTGCTTGGCCCGCACCGCCTCCGCGGCCTCCCGCAGCGAGGCCAGCTCGGCCTCGGTCAGGTCCCGTTCGACGATCCGGCGCACCCCGGTCCGGCCGATCTCGGCCTCCACGCCCAGGTAGACGCCGGAGATGCCGTACTCGCCGTCCACCCAGGCGCAGACCGGCCGCACGGCCCCGGAGTCCTCGGCCACCGCCCGCGCCATCCGGGCCGCGGCGGCCGACGGCGCGTAGTAGGCCGACCCGGTCTTCAGCAGCCCGACGATCTCGGCGCCGCCATCGCGGGTGCGCTGCACCAGCGCCTCGACGTCGGCGGCGGACATCAGGTCGGCCAGCGGCTTGCCGTCGACCGAGCAGGCCGACGGGACCGGCACCATCGTGTCCCCGTGCGAGCCCAGGGTGAGCGTGCGCACCGAGCCGACCGGCACGCCGAGGCGCTCGGCCACGAAGTAGCTGAACCGGGCGGTGTCCAGCATGCCCGCCTGGCCCATCACCCGGTGCCGGGGGAACCCGGAGACCCTCGCGGCCAGCGCGGTCATCTCGTCCAGCGGGTTGGAGACCACGATCAGCACCGCCTCGGGCGCGTGCCTGACGACCTGCTCGATCACATTCCGCACGATCTTCGCGTTGACCTCGAGCAGGTCCATCCGGCTCATGCCCGGCTTGCGCGGCAGGCCCGCGGTGATCACGACGATGCCCGACCCGGCGATCACCTCGTACCCCTCGCCGGACGGCCCGGTGGTCTTCCCCGTGACCTTCGTCTCGAAGCCCTCGATCGGCGCCGACTGGTTCATGTCCAGCGCCAGCCCCTCGGGCTTGCCCTCGACGATGTCGGTCAGCACGACCTCGTCGAAGATGTCGTACTCGGCGAGCCGCTGCGCTGTGGTCGAGCCGTAGAAGCCGGCCCCGACCACTGTCACCTTGCCTGTGCGGGTCATGTCCCCTTCTCTTTCGGCGAGTTGTCTCAGGCCACCGGCTGGGATCCGGACGCCACGGCGGAACGCAGGTTCTCATCCAGCACGTCGAGGAACCCCTCGGTGGTCAGGAACGGCGTGCCTGAGCCCACGAGCAGCGCCAGGTCCTTGGTCATCTTCCCGCTCACCACGGTGTCGACGCAGACCCGCTCCAGGGTCGCGGCGAACGCGGTGAGCTCCGGGTTGCCGTCCAGCTTGCCCCGGTGAGCCAGGCCCCGGGTCCAGGCGAAGATCGACGCGATCGGGTTGGTCGAGGTGGCCCGGCCCTGCTGGTACTGGCGGTAGTGCCTGGTCACGGTGCCGTGCGCGGCCTCGGCCTCGACCGTCGCGCCGTCCGGCGTCATCAGCACGCTGCTCATCAGCCCGAGCGAGCCGAACCCCTGGGCCACGATGTCGGACTCCACGTCGCCGTCGTAGTTCTTGCACGCCCAGACGATGCCGCCGTCGCCCTTGATGACCTGGGCGACCATGTCGTCGATCAGCCGGTGGTCGTAGGTGATCCCGGCCGCCTCGAACTCGGACTTGAACTCGCTCTCGAAGACCTCGGCGAAGATGTCCTTGAACCGCCCGTCGTAGGCCTTCAGGATCGTGTTCTTGGTCGACAGGTAGAGGGGGTAGCCGCGGTCCAGGGCGTAGCGCATCGTGGCCCGGGCGAAGTCCCGGATCGAGTCGTCGAAGTTGTACATGCCCATCGCGATGCCGCCGCCCCGGAACCGGGCGACCTCGAGTTCCGCGCCCGCGGAGTTCCTGTCGTCGGGCTCGTAGGAGATCATCACCCGGCCCGGCCCGGGCACCACGAAGTCGGTGGCCCGGTACTGGTCGCCGTGCGCGTGGCGGCCGATGATGATCGGCTTGGTCCAGCCGGGCACGAACCGGGGAATGCTGGATACGACGATCGGCTCGCGGAAGACGACCCCGCCGAGGATGTTGCGGATCGTGCCATTCGGCGACCGCCACATCCGCTTCAGCCCGAACTCGGCCACCCTGGCCTCGTCCGGCGTGATCGTGGCGCACTTCACGCCCACGCCGTACCGCTTGATGGCGTTGGCCGCATCGATCGTGATCTGGTCGTCGGTGGCGTCCCGGTTCTCGATGGACAAGTCGTAGTACTCGAGCTCGATATCGAGGTAGGGCAAGATCAGCTGGTCCTTGATGAAGTGCCAGATGATCCTCGTCATCTCGTCGCCGTCGATCTCGACAACGGGGTTCGTCACCTTGATCTTGGACATGCCGCTACTTTCCCTTCATCGCTGCGGGGCCTCCAGGCTCGGGCCGGATCAATGCTGCACGGGCAGCACCAGCCCGGCGACGAGCAGGCCGGTACCGAGGACCGCCAGGACGGCCACGTCAGCCAGCCGGCGCCTCGCTACGAGCATGCCCGCCCGGCGCTCCGGCAGCGCCAGCCTGGCCAGGGCGGCTGCGAACAGGATCCCAGCCAAAGCCAACGTACCCCCCTTGACGTTCTGTCCGCTCTGCCGCATCCATATCAGCGTCAGGACCAGGCCGCAGAGCACGATCGCGTACGGGACCTGCCGCCACCGCGAGCGCGCGGGTTCGGCCGCCCGGCGCTGCCTGCGCAGCCGGGACGCGGACGGGGCGGAGTGCCTCACCGCGCGTCCAGCGGCACCCAGGTGAGCCGGCGCTCGCCGATGTACTCGCTGTCCGGCCGGATCAGCCGGTTGTCCGCGTGCTGCTCGATGACGTGCGCCGTCCAGCCCGCGACCCGGCTGGCCGAGAACACCGCGGTGAACAGGTCCGTGGGGATCCCGAGGTAGTGGTACACGGTGGCGGCGTAGAAGTCCACGTTCGGGTAGAGCCCCTTCTCCGCGAGCACGACCTCCTCCATCCGCCGGGACATCCGGTAGTAGGTGTCGTCGCCGGATGCCGAGCCTAGCTGCCGGGACATCTGCCGCAGGAAACGGGCGCGGGGGTCCTCGGCCTTGTAGACCCGGTGCCCGAACCCCATGATCTTCTCTCCGGCCCGCAGGCGCTCCCCGGCCCGGGTGCCCGCCGCCGCGACGGGGTCGGCGCCCGCGGCATCCGCCTCCCGCCTGACCGCCTCCAGCCCGCGCATGACCTGCTCGTTCGCGCCGCCGTGCAGAGGGCCCTTGAGCGTGCCCAGCGCGGCGACGACGGCCGAGTGCATGTCGGACAGGGTCGCGGCGCACACCCGGGCGGCGAACGTGGAGGCGTTCATGGTGTGGTCGGCGTGCAGCACCAGGCAGGTGTCGAAGAACTGCGCCTGGGCCGGCGACGGCATCGTACCGGTGACCGTGAGCAGGAAGTTCGCGGCCAGGCCGAGGGCGGGGTCCGGATCAGGGGCCTGCCGGCCGCAGCGTGCCGACTCATAGGCGGCGACCAGAACGGGCTGCTGCGCGGTCAGCCGGGCCGCCTTGCGGAGGTTCGCGCCGGGCTCATTGGAGCCGGAGTCGGGGTCGTCTGCGCTGGCCAGCGAGACCAGGGTGCGCAGCGCTTCCATCGGCTCCTGCCGGGCGGCCACCTCGGGCAGGCTGCCCGCGACCAGATTGCCGGGCTCGCGCGCGGCCGCCATCTCGCCAAGGTAGCAGTCCAGGTCCGCGCGGCTCGGGGGCGCGCCGCGCTGCAGCAGGCACGCGATCTCCTCGAACGTCGCATTCCCGGCGATCTCGTTGATGTCATAGCCGCGATAGAACAGGCGACCGGCCTGGCCGTCTATGTCGCTGAGCGCCGTCGACGCGGCGACCACATCGGCCAGTCCCCTGGACGGCTTTCCCGGCATTTGTCTTCCTCTCGGACGGCCCGTTCGGCAGTGTACTTCCGCATGCTGCGCGAACCTGCCGGGCCGGCTGAGGACCGTCGGCGGCCTCGCCCCGCGGCTCAATCTGTTGCGCCGGGCGCGGTACAACAACCGCCGAGAAGGGTAGCGAAGCAGTGAGATATCAGTGGCTGCTTCGACAGGCAGGAGGAACGTTTCATGGATGGCCCCTACATCCGGGTCGAGGACGGCGGGCTGATGATGCCGCTGCGAGAGGATGTGACCACCATCGGGCGCGGCAGGTCTGTCGATATCCACCTGTCCGATCCGAGCGTGTCCAGGCTGCATGCCGAGATCATCCGCCGCGGGCCGTACGCGTACGTGACCGATCTCGGGTTATCGCGCAACGGCACGAGGGTGAACGGCCGCCTGGTGGCGCGGCGGGTCCTGGAGGACGGGGACGTGCTGAGTTTCGGGTCGGCCCGGTGCCGGGTGTTCGGCATCGCCACCGAGGAGATCACCGCCGAGGTGGAGCTGCGGCGCCCGGCGGCGCCCGAGCTGACCCGCCGGGAACTGGACGTGGTGACGTCGCTGTGCCGGCCCGCGCTGTCCGATGAGGCCTTCGTCGCGCCCGCGACGGCGCGCGAGATCGCCGCCGACCTGGTGGTCACCGAGGCGGCGGTCAAGCAGCACCTGCTCCGGCTGTACCAGAAGTTCCGGATTCCGGAGGGCCCGAACCGCCGGGTCCGGCTGGCCAACGAGGTGGTCGCGCTCGGGCTGGTCCGTCCCCTGCCCCCGGCCGACAGAGCGCAGCCCCCGGCCGAGCGAGCGCAGCCCCCGGCCGAGCGAGCGCAGCCCCCGGCCGAGCGAGCGCACCCCCGGCCGAGCGAGCGCACCCCGCGGCCGACAGAGCGCAGCCCGCGGCCGAGCGAGCGCAGTACCCGGCGCGGCCCGCGGCCGTCACCGCGCAGCCGGCTCCGGCGCCCCCGGCCTCCGCGACCGCGAGCGGCCTGACCGCGGCCGGCTGAGGCGGCCCGGGCCGGGCGCCCGGCTAACCGCGGACTTCACCCGGTGGCGGCCGCCGTCAGCTGGTAGGCCGGCCGATGACCCGGAGGGCCTCGTTGCGGATGTCATGCACGAGCGTGCGCACGGACTGGAAATGCGACAGCCATCCGCCGAGGTTGCTGAACGGCCAGAAGAACGGGGAATGCGAGGCCGCCACGACCAGCGCGGCGATGATCACCGCGGTCACCGCGACGACCGCGGTGGCCGCGCGGATCGGGGTGTCGGCGACGGTGTCGAAGAAGCTCCTGATCGGCCGGCGCGAGCCGCCGGACCCTGGGCCGAAGCCGTAGAACGCGACCAGCGCGCCCGCCGCGAACGCGCACGCGACCGGGATCGGGTGGTGCGGGACGGCGATGATGGTGATCACTGCCGCCAGGGCGGCCGCCACCAGCGCGAGGGGCGCGAACAGCACCGACCGGATCGCCGACCACGCCAGCGCGGCCGGGAAGGCGACCGCGGCCAGCAGCGGATCGCTGGCCCGGGCCCCGCGCCGCGACCGGCGGCGTGACAGGCGCCCCGCCGTCTGATCCCCGGCGCGCAGCCCCATCAGCACCGCGAGCGCGGCCACCGTCCCGGCGACCGGGAGGACCACGGCGATGGCAACGGCCGCGGCCACCGAGCCGGCCACGAGCAGCGGCCCGGCCGGAGAGCGGGTGGCCACGCCGACGGCGGGCGCGCCCGGTCCCCGGGCGGGACGGGCCGCCCCGGGCGCGCCGGGCGCGTACTGCACCGGCGGCAGCACGTCCCGGTAGCTGTCCGGCGGCCCGGCCACGCCGTTGCCGCGCGCACCGCGGGCGGAGTTGCCCCTCCCGTTCCCGGTACCGACCGCCCACGGCCTGGTCGACGGCCGCCAGGCCGCGGGGGGCGCGGGAGACGCGAGAGGCGCGGCGGACCCGGGCCCGGCGCCCGCGGCCGGGCCGGCCAGCGCCGCCGGCGCCGGCCGGTCCGCGACCGTGCCCGGCGGCAGGAACGGGACCACGCCCGCGGCGGGCGCCGTGGCCGCCGGCGCCAGCGAGGACGGGTCGAGCGCGGCGGCTCTCCGGCAGAGCTCGGCCGTATCGGGCCGGCGGGCCGGATCACGAGAAAGCGCCTGCCCCACCAGCGCCAGCAGCGGTGCCGGGAACCCGTCGAGGTCGGGCTGGCCGTTCATGATGCGGTAGAAGATCGTCTCGAAGGCGCCGGTGCCGAACGGCGGGCGGCCGGTCGCGGCGAACGCCACGGTGGCCCCCCAGGAGTGCACGTCGGAAGCCGGCCCGCTGGGCTTCCCCTCGATCACCTCCGGGGCGAGGTACCCGGGCGTGCCCATGAACATCCCGGTCTGGGTGAGCCTGGTGGAGTCCGGCACCTGGGCGATCCCGAAGTCGATCACGACGGGCTCGCCGCCCGCGAGCATCACGTTGCCCGGCTTGAGATCGCGGTGCACGACGCCCGCCGCGTGCACTGCGGCCAGGGCCAGGGCCAGTCCCGAGGCCACCCGGGCCAGTTGCGGGCCGGTCAGCGGTCCGCCCCCGGCCACCAGCTCCTCCAGCGTCTGGCCGCAGACATACCTGGTCACGATGTACGGCGGGTCGCTGGTGACGTCCGCATCGATGACCTCGGCCACGAACGGGCTCCGCACCCGCCGCATGGTCTCGACCTCCCGGGCCAGCCGCCGGCGGGCGTTCGGGTCGGCGGCGATGGCCGGCCGCAGCGCCTTGACCGCCACCTTGCGCTGCTCGGGGTCGGCCGCCAGGTAGACCACGCCCATGCCGCCTTCGCCGAGCCGCTCCAGCAGGAGGTAGGGCCCGAGCCTGTCCGGCGCTTGGTCCTGAGCTGTCATGACCTCACCAGCCTACGGAGTCCCTTCCTTCCCTACCGGGACGCCCGTCCGGAAAGGTCTGGTAGGCGTGATACATGGCACACCCCTCGTGTTCCGCGGCCCGCGGTCCGGCGGGCCCCCGCCGCGTCCCCCGGTGCTAGCTTCCTGCGACCAGGCGGCGCAGCGCCCTGGCCGCCTCGGCGTTCTGCTCGGCGTGCGCGACCAGCGCCCTGGCCAGTTCCTCCGCCCATGCGCCCAGCGGCACCTGCTGACGAGACAACACCACCCCGCGCACCTCACTGCACACCTCGGCGACCGGGACCCCGCGCTGGATACCGAGCGTCATCACCCGGTCCCCCAGCCGGACAGAGATCTTCGACACCTCGCCGGGTCGGCCGCGCATCCGGTCGGACATGCTCCGATCCCAGTCCACGGTAACCCACTCGGGCGGTAGCGCCTCGCCCAGCGACTTGGTGAGAACCCGGGCGTAGAGCATGAGGTCGGCGCTGTCCGCGCGGAGCGCGGCCGTGACCATGTCCAGCGACGGGCCGTCCGCGCCGCTGTCCGGCTCGGTCACCGCCCGGCCCGCCCGTAGCCGGAGACTGCTCGGTCCATGAACGTGACTACTCCTCGGAACGCGTGCGCCCGGCCCGGGCGGCGGCGCTCACCGCCCGGCGAAGGTCGCCTTCCCCGGTCCATTCTCCATGAAGCTGCGCATTCCTGTCCGCTGGTCCTCGGTGGCGAACAGCCCGGCGAAGTGCAGCCGCTCGATCTCCAGCCCATTGGCCAGGTCGACCTCGAGGCCGTCGTCGATGGCCTGCTTGGCCGCCCGCAGCGCCAGCGCCGGCCCGCGCGCGTACCGCTCGACGAGCGCCCGCGCGGCCTCGAACACCTCGGCGTCGGGCACGACCTTGTCGACGAGTCCGATCGCCAGTGCTTCCTTGGCCCCGACAAACCGGCCGGTGAACACGATGTCCTTGGCCCGGGCCGGCCCGATCAGGCGGGGCAGCCGCTGCGTGCCGCCGGCCCCGGGGATGATCCCGAGCAGGATCTCGGGCTGCCCGGCCCGGGCGCCCTCGCCCATGACCCGGAAGTCCGCGCACAGCGCCAGTTCCAGGCCGCCGCCCAGGGCGTAGCCGGTGATCGCGGCCACGACCGGTTTCGGGATCCTCGCGACCGCGGTGAACGCCGCCTGGAGCCGCTGGCAGACGACGGCCATCCGGCCGTAGCTCGCCTCGGCCATCTCCTTGATGTCGGCCCCGGCGGCGAAGACCTTCTCGCCGCCGTAGATGATGCAGGCCCGGATGTCCTCATCGAGGGTGATCCGCGCGGCGGCCGCGGCGATCTCGACTTGGACCTGGGCGTTCACGGCGTTCATCGGCGGGCGGTCCAGGCGGATCGTGGCCACCGACTGATCGGTCTCGACGTGCACGAAGTCAGCCATCACGCACCTTTCTGCCGAGCCACGATCCTACGCAGCCGGATGAGGCGAAGCCACAGCGGCTCGGGCCCGGCCCGCGACCCGGGCGCCCGGCCTGGAACCAGGACGCGCCGCCGGGCACCGGGACCTGCTGCGTCCTGCGGTGTCACCGGCGGCGCCGGGACCTGGCGTGTCACTCGCGTAACCGGCCGGCAGATGCCGGGCCGGCCGCACGACACGCGCGAAACGACCTCCCCTTCCGTCAAGGCCTGCCTCGTCGTTCCCCGAGCGCAGCCGCGGCCGGAGCCGCCCGGCCCGGCCCGCGGCAGGGGCGGACGCTTACTCGCCGGACGACCGCGGCGCGGAGACGTGCTGCCAGCCGTTCAGGAATCCGCGGACCTCCGTCTCGCTGTAGCGGCGGTGACCGCCGGGAGTGCGGATCGACGACAGCTTGCCGCCTCTCGCCCACCGGGTGACGGTCTTCGGGTCGACCCGAAGCATCGCGGCAACCTCGGCCGGGGTCAGCAGGCGATTCTCCGGCTTGATCTGGGTTCTCACGACGGATGGTCCTCTCGCGCTTGGGGGTAGTGGCATGATGACGGACGGTAACGGCACTTGTCCGTTACTTACCGCCAGCGTTCTATCACAGGATGTCACAAGGGCCAGGGTTTTGCTGGCGTTCTGCCTGGCACAGGGAGAAATTTCCTTGGCAGGCCAGGTTGTCCCTGTTGACTGGACGCCCGCTGCCTGCGGAAATGGCTCGCCGACGGGGCGTAACTCGTCAGATACGTTACGTCGCAGCAATGTCACCCGGGCGGGTAACCCGCCAATTAGCGCAGGTCCCCGTTGGTCATTCCGGCCGTCGGGGTCGGCAGCGCGATCAGGCCCAGCTCCGCCGGGGCGGCCAGCAGCGGGTGCTGGGGCAGCACCCGGACCGTATAGCCGAACGCCCCCGGCCGGCCGAGCTCGACCTCGCCGACGTAGCGCGCGGCCCCGCCGTTCGCCGGATCCCCCTCGAGCTCCAAGTCGGCGAAGGCCGGGTCGCGGATCTCGTCCTCGTCGCTGGCGGCACCGTAGACCAGTTGCACAGTCACGTCTTCGGGCGACAGGTCACCCAGCGCGACGGTGGCCCGGACCACTAGCGTCTCCCCCGGGCTCGGCTCGCCGTCCTCCGCCTCGACGTGCTCGATCGCCACCGCCGGCCAGGCGTCGACGACCCGCTTCTTCCACCTCGCGAGGTCGCGGGCCCCGGCGAAGCCCGGGCGGCCGGCCGCGAGCGCCCGCGAGGACCGGGCGGCCGGCAGGTACATCGTGGTCACGTACTCGCGGACCATCCGGGTCGCCTGGGCCAGCGGCCCGAGCGTGCGCAGCGTGTGCGCCACCATCTCCAGCCAGCGGCGCGGCAGCCCGTCGGAGGCCCGGTCGTAGAACAGCGGCGCCACCGACTGGCCGAGCAGGTCGTAGAGCGCGGCCGCCTCGAGCTCATCCCGGCGCTCGGGATCGGCGACGCCGTCGGCGGACGGGATTGCCCAGCCGTTGTGACCGTCGAACCACTCGTCCCACCAGCCGTCCCGGATCGAGAGGTTGAGCGCTCCGTTCATGGCGGCCTTCATGCCGGAGGTGCCGCAGGCCTCGAGCGGGCGCAACGGGTTGTTCAGCCAGACATCACAGCCCTGCACCATCGCGCGGGCCAGCGCCATGTCGTAGTCGGGCAGGAAGACGATGCGGTGCCGCACCCGCGGGTCGTCGGCGAAGCGGACCATCTGCTGGATCATCAGCTTGCCGCTGTCGTCGGCGGGATGAGCCTTCCCGGCGATCACGATCTGGATCGGGCGCTCCGGGTCGAGCAGCAGCGCGGTGAGCCGGTCGGGGTCGGTCAGCATCATCGTCAGCCGCTTGTAGGACGGCACCCGGCGGGCGAAGCCGATCGTCAGCACGTCCTCGTCCAGCACATCGTCGATCCAGGTCAGCTCCGCGCCGGAGGCGCCGCGCTGGATCCAGGAGGCACGCAGCCGATGCCGGGTCTGCTCGACCAGCCTGGCCCGCAGCAGGCCGCGGATGCGGAAGATCGCCGCCGGATCCGCGGCGGCCTGCTCCCAGGCCGCCGCCCCCTCCTCGGTGGGCTCGTCCGCCTGGCCGCCCTGGGCCAGGCTCATGATTTCGCCGGCCACCCAGGTCGGCCCGTGCACCCCGTTGGTGATCGAGCCGATCGGCACCTCCGCCGTGTCAAAGCCCGGCCAGAGCCCGTGGAACATCTCCCGGCTCACCTCGCCGTGCAGCAGGCTGACGCCGTTGACCCGCTGCGCCAGCCGCATCCCCATGACGGCCATGTTGAACACCCCGCGGTCCCCGCCCGGGTAGTTCTCGGCGCCGAGGGCCATGACCCGGTCAAACGGCAGGGCGGGGTCGGGCGCGTCGCTGAACTGGCGCGTCATGAGTTCCCGGCTGAACCGGTCGATCCCGGCCGGCACCGGGGTGTGCGTGGTGAATACCGTGCCGGCCCGGCACATCTCGATGGCCTCGTCGAAGGTCAGGCCCTGGCCGACGTACTCGCGGATGCGCTCGAGCCCGAGAAAGCCCGCGTGCCCCTCGTTGGTATGGAAGACCTCGGGCTCGGGGTGGGACGTGATCGCGCAGAAGGCCCGGACCGCGCGCACCCCGCCGACGCCGAGCAGCAGTTCCTGGCGCAGCCGGTGCTCGCTGCCGCCGCCGTAGAGGCGGTCGGTGACCTCGCGCATCGTCGGGTCGTTCTCCTCCACGTAGGAGTCGAGCAGCAGCAGCGGGACCCGGCCGATCTGCGCGATCCAGACCTGCGCGGCGACGTGCGTGTCGTCGGCCAGCGCTACGCTGACCCGGACCGGGGTTCCCAGGTCGTCGCGGAGCTGGGTCAGCGGCAGGCCGTTCGGGTCACCCGCCGGGTAGCGCTCGGTCTGCCATCCCTCGGGCGACAGGGTCTGGGTGAAGTAGCCGTGCCGGTAGAACAGGCCCACGCCGATCAGCGGCACCCCGAGATCGCTGCCGGCCTTCAGGTGATCGCCGGCCAGGATGCCCAGGCCGCCCGAGTACTGCGGCAGCGCCGCGGTCACCCCGTATTCCGGAGAGAAGTACGCCACGGACCGGGGCGGCCCGTCCAGGGCCGGATCGCTCTGATACCAGCGCGGGCCGGTGGTGTAGTCCCGCAGTTCGTCCACGGCGTCGCCGAGCCGCCGCAGGAACCGGCGGTCGGCGGCCAGGCTCGCCAGCCGCTGGGGGGATACCTCGGCCAGCAGCGGGACCGGCTCGTGCCCGGCCCGTTCCCATCCGTCCGGGTCAATGGCCGCGAACAGGTCGAGCGTCTCGGGATGCCAGGACCAGCGCAGGTTCAGCATCAGCCCGCGCAGCGGCGCCAGCGGCTCGGGCAGCAGCGGCCGGATCGTAAACCGGCGGATAGCTCTCACGGACAGCGACCCTAATGGGTCCCTGGCGCGTACCGGACATCGACGCGCCTGCTGGCGGGCCGGCCGCAGGCCCAGGCCGGCCTCCGCGGGCGCGCCGATCATGCGAGCAGGCCGCCTCGCCGGCACGCCGATCATGCGAGCAGGCCGCCTCGCCGGCACGCCGATCATGCGAGCGGGCCGCCTCGCCGACGCGCCGATCATTCGAGCGGGCCGGCCTCGCCCGCGAACGAGCAAGCCGGCCGCATCAGCGGGCCGATCGCATGACCTGAGCCGCGGCGGGTAGCTTTTCCTGAGTGATCGGTCGGATTCCCATAATTGACGTGCAGCCCGTCATCGCGGGCGGAAGGCGCCCCGCGAAGGCGGTGCCCGGCGAATCCTTCGAGGTCAGCGCCACGGTTTTCCGCGAAGGGCACGAGATGCTCGGGGCGGGCGCGGTGCTGCGCGGGCCGGACGGCCGCCGCAGGCCGCTGGTGCTGATGCGGGAGCTGGCCGAGGGCAGCGACCGGTACGGCGCCGAGGTCACCGTCACCTCGGAGGGCCTGTGGCACTTCGAGGTGGAGGCGTGGGGCGACCCGCTCGCGCGCTGGCGGCACGACGCGGCGATCAAGCTGCCGCTCGGCCAGGACGTCGAGCTGACCCTCGGCGACGGCGCGCTGCTCTTCGATCGGGCCGCCGCCCAGGCCCGGCTCTCGCGCCCGGCGGGAGCCGTCGAGCGGCAGGAAGCCGCGGCCGCGCGGGCGGCGCTCGAGGCGCTCGCCAGCACGCTGCGGGACCCGGCCATCCCCGCCCTGGACCGGCTGGCCACGGCCAACGGCGATGACATCGCCGCCATCCTCGGCGCCTTCCCCCTGCGGGACATGCTCACCCGGTCGGGCCGGTACCCGGTGATCGTGCACCGGGAGCGTGCCCTCTACGGCTCCTGGTACGAGTTCTTCCCCCGGTCCGAGGGCGCGGTCGTCGACCGGGGGCCGGGACAGCGCCCGCTGTCCGGGACGCTGCGGACCGCCGCCCGGCGGCTGGACGCCATCGCCCAGATGGGCTTCGACGTCGTCTACCTGCCGCCCGTGCACCCGATCGGGTTCACCGCCAGGAAGGGCGCCAACAACTCGCTGACCGCCGGGCCCGGCGACCCGGGATCGCCCTGGGCGATCGGCTCGCCGGCCGGCGGCCACGACGCCATCCACCCCGACCTGGGCACGATGGCCGACTTCGATGCCTTCGTGCACCGGGCCGCCGACCTGGGCCTGGAGGTGGCGCTGGACCTCGCCCTGCAGACCTCGCCGGACCATCCGTGGGTCACCGAGCACCCGGAGTGGTTCACCCACCGCTCCGACGGCACGATCGCTTACGCGGAGAACCCGCCCAAGAAGTACCAGGACATCTACCCGGTCAACTTCGACCACGACCCCGAGGGGATCTACGCCGAGGTGCTGCGGATCGTCCGGCACTGGATGGCCCACGGCATCCGGATCTTCCGCGTGGATAACCCGCACACCAAGCCGCTCCCGTTCTGGGACCGGCTGCTGGCCGAGATCGCCCGGACCGATCCGGACGTTCTCTTCCTGGCCGAGGCCTTCACCAGGCCGGCCATGATGCGCAACCTGGCCATCCTCGGCTTCCACCAGTCCTACACGTACTTCACCTGGCGTAACTCGGCCGCAGAGCTCACCGAGTACCTCCTCGAGCTTTCCGGCCCCTCGGCCCCGTACATGCGGCCGAATTTCTTCGTCAACACCCCGGACATCCTCCACGAGTACCTGCAGTACGGTGGTCCCCCGGCCTTCCTGGTCCGCGCCGTGCTGGCCGCGACGCTGTCCCCGACCTGGGGCGTCTACTCGGGCTTCGAGCTGTGCGAGAACGTCGCGATCGTCCCGGGCAGCGAGGAGTACCTGGACTCGGAAAAGTACCAGTACCGGCCGCGGGACTGGGCCCACGCCGCCAGCATCCCGCCGCCGCAGGCGGACATCTCGCCGTTTATCACGCGCCTCAACATGCTCCGCAAGGCTCATCCGGCTCTGCACAGACTGCGGAACCTGCGTTTTCACTACTGCGACCAGCCGGAGCTACTCTGCTACTCAAAGAGCGTCGGACCGGAGGCTGGTGAGGGTGAGCGCGACACGGTTCTTGTCGTGGTTAATATCGACCCGTACCAGGCGCGGGAAGCGACCGTCTGGCTCGACGTGCCAGCGCTCGGAGTCAGCCCGGGGCAGGAGTTCGTGGTGACCGACGAGCTCACCGGTGACTCGTACCGCTGGGGTCACGTTAATTACGTGCGACTCGACCCGTGGACGGCACCGGCGCACATCTTCAGCGTGAAAACGGACCCGCCGGGCAGTTGACCGGGAAAGCTGGCGGCGGCGGGCCAGGCAGGTAACGATTTGCAGACAGGCATCGAACAGCAGCACGCGAGTCACCTAGCTTGACCGCACCTCGGACCAGGGAGACCGCAGTGGGGACACGGCCGCGGCCAACGTCATTCGGCTCCATCGGCCAGCCGCTGCCTGCCTTCAAACCCGGCTCGGCCGCCGCGCCCAGCGAGCCGGTGCCCGACTCGTTCTCGTTCGCCAAGCCGCGCGACCCGCAATGGTACCAGCACGCGGTGTTCTACGAGGTACTTGTCCGCGGCTTTCACGATTCGAACGGCGACGGCACCGGTGATCTCCGCGGCCTTACGTCCAGGCTCGATTACCTGCAATGGCTCGGCATTGACTGTATCTGGCTGCTGCCCATTTACGATTCACCGCTTCGTGATGGCGGATACGACATCGCCGATTTCATGTCAATACTCGCTGAGTTCGGGAATATCGGCGATTTCGTCGAGCTGGTCGAACAGGCTCACGAACGCGGCATCCGGGTCATCGCCGACCTGGTCATGAATCACACCAGCGAGGGCCATCCCTGGTTCCAGGCGTCGCGCACCGACCCCGACGGGCCGTTCGGTGACTTCTACGTGTGGTCCGACACCGATGACCGCTACGCCGAGGCCCGGGTCATCTTCGTGGACACCGAGCAGTCCAACTGGACCTTTGACCAGGTGCGCGGCCAGTACTACTGGCACCGGTTCTTCTCCCACCAGCCGGACCTGAACTACGAGAACCCGAAGGTCCAGGACGCCATGCTCGAGGTGCTGCGGTTCTGGCTGGACCTGGGGATCGACGGGTTCCGGCTGGACGCGGTGCCCTACCTGTACGAGCGGGAGGGCACCAACTGCGAGAACCTGAAGGAGACCCACGAGTACCTTAAGCGCATCCGGGCCGAGGTGGACCGGCTGTACCCGGACCGGGTGCTGCTCGCCGAGGCGAACCAGTGGCCGGCCGACGTGGTCGAGTACTTCGGCGATTCCGAGGTCGGCGGCGACGAGTGCCACATGGCCTTTCATTTCCCGCTGATGCCGCGCATCTTCATGGCGGTGCGGCGGGAGCAGCGCTACCCGATCTCGGAGATCCTGGCCCAGACGCCCCCGATCCCCTCCGGCTGCCAATGGGGGATCTTCCTGCGCAACCACGACGAGCTGACGCTGGAAATGGTCGCCGACGACGAGCGCGACTACATGTACGCCGAGTACGCCAGGGACCCGCGGATGAAGGCGAATATCGGCATCAGGCGCAGGCTCGCCCCGCTGCTGGACAACGACCGCGACCAGCTGGAGCTGTTCACCGCGCTGCTGCTGTCGCTGCCCGGCTCGCCGGTGCTCTACTACGGGGACGAGATCGGCATGGGCGACAACATCTGGCTCGGTGACCGCGACGGCGTGCGCACCCCCATGCAGTGGACCCCGGACCGCAACGCCGGCTTTTCCGGCTGCGACCCGGCCCGGCTCTACCTGCCGCTGATCATGGACCCGATCTACGGCTACCAGGCGCTCAACGTCGAGGCCCAGGAACGCAACGGGGGCTCACTGCTGCACTGGACCCGGCGGATGATCGAGATCCGCAAGCGGCACCCGGTCTTCGGCCGGGGCGGCTTTGAGGAGCTGAACTCGTCCAACCCGAGCGTGCTGGCCTTCGTCCGCGAATACCAGCATCCGGCCGGCCAGCACGCCGGGGACGGCCCCGAGCCGGACGCCGAGGAGACGGACATGATCCTCTGCGTCAACAACCTGTCCCGGTTCCCGCAGCCGGTCGAGCTCGACCTGCGCCGGTTCAAGGGCATCTCGCCGGTCGAGTGCATGGGCGGCGTCGTCTTCCCGCCGATCGGCGAGCTCAGCTACCTGCTGACCCTGCCCGGCCACGGCTTCTACTGGTTCCTGCTCCCGCCAGTGACCCCGGGGCGCTGACCGGCCGGGTCCCGATCTCGTCCGCGACCTCGCGCCAGGCGGTGAGGGCCGCCCCGATGCCGGCCGGGGTAACGTCGGCGTGGGTGAGCATCCTGATCCGGCCGCTGACCATGGTGACCAGGACGCCGTGCGCGGCCAGCCGCTGCCGCCATTCATCCGCGTCATGACCGGTGCTGGTCACGTCGGCGAACACGATGTTGGTCTGCACCTCGGCCGGGTCCAGGGCCTGCGGCAGGATCTCGGCGATGCCCGCGGCCAGCCGCCGGGCGTTGGCGTGGTCCTCGTGCAGCCGCTTCGGCCCCTCGGTCAGGGCGATCAGCCCGGCCGCGGCCATGATCCCGGCCTGCCGCCAGGCCGCGCCGTAGAGGATCTTCAGCCGGCGGGCCTCCCTGATCAGCTCGGCGTCGCCGATCAGCAGCGACCCGATCGGCGCGCCCAGGCCCTTGGACACGCAGAACATGAGCGCGTCGACCCGGGCGGCGTAGTCGGCGACCGTCGCCCCGGCCACCACGGCCGCGTTGAAGATGCGGGCGCCGTCCAGGTACAGCGGCACGTTCCGTTCCGCGCACACGGCAGCGATGGCCGCCACGCTCGCGGGCGACATCACCGAACCGCCGCCGCGCTGGTGGGTGTTCTCGATCGTCACCAGGTCCGCCACATCGACGTCGTAGGGGTCCGGGGCCAGCGCCGCGGCCACCTGCTCGGCGTGCAGCAGCCCGATCGGCCGTCCCGGCACCCGGCGGAACGCGACCCCGGACAGGACCGCCGCCGACGCCGCCTCGGTGCCCCCGACGTGCGAGCTCGCCTCGCAGACCACGAACCGGCCCGGCCGCGCGAACGCGTGCAGCGCGATCTGGTTGCACAGCGTTCCGGTGGGCAGGTAGATCGCGGCCGGGCGGCCGGTCAGCTCGGCCGCAGCGTCCTGCAGCCGGTTGACCGTCGGGTCATCGCCGTACCAGTCGTCGCCCACCTCGGCGTCGGCCATGGCCCGCCGCATGGCCGCCGAGGGCCGGGTGACCGTGTCCGACCTCAGATCAACGTAACCGCCCGCGGCTGAACCCATCCCGGATCCCATCTGATCGGCTGATCTGGACCGTAACGCGCCAGTGCGCCCGGCGGCGGGATGACTGGCGAACTGCGGGGTAGACCAGGAGTCATGACATTTGAGGACACACTAGCGACGTGGCTGCCGGCTCAGCGCTGGTACGCGGGCAGCGAAGCCACGATCCGTGACCTCGCCATCACCGCCGATACCACGCTGGCCGCGGGGGATCCTGAACTGCGGCACCTGATCGTCACCGTGACCTCCGGCGGCGAGACCGCCCGGTACCAGGTCCTCGCCGGCCTGCGCGCCCAGGTGCCGGCCGCGCTGCGGCACGCGGTCATCGGGCCGGCCGGCCGGACCGGACCGCCTACGAGGCCCTGCACGATCCGGAGCTCACCAAGGTCCTGCTGCGGGGCATCGCCGAGCAGGCGACGGTCGGCCCGATCCGCTTCGCGCGCGAGCCGGGCGCGGTCATCGACGCCGGCCTGGACAGCCTGATGCTGACCGGTGAGCAGAGCAACTCCAGCCTGATCTTCGGCGACTCGGCCATCCTCAAGGTGCTGCGCCGGCTCTTTCCCGGCCAGAACCCCGACCTCGAGGTGAACCGCGCGCTGGCCCGGCACGGCTCCGCGCACGTGGCCGAGCCCTACGGGTGGATCGAGGCCAGCGACGACGACGACTCGATCCTGCTCGCGATCCTGTCCCGGTACCTGCCCGGCGCTAGCGACGGCTGGTCGCTGGCGGCCACCAGCCTGCGCGACCTGTATTCTGGCGACGGCGTGCGGGCCCAGGGCACGATCCGGCCGGATCAGGCGGGCGGCGACTTCGCCGGGGAGGCGTTCCGGCTCGGCGCCGCCACCGCCGAGGTGCACGCCGACCTGGCCGGCGCGTTCGGCGTCACCGAGGTGCCGCCCGGAGCGTTCGCCGACCTGGCCGGGCGGATGACGCGCAAGCTGGACAGCGCCCTGGCGGAGGTACCCGGGCTGCGCCCGTACGCTGGCAAGCTCCGCGCCTACTACGCCGACCTGGCCGCGATTCCCGGGCCGATGCCGGTGCAGCGGATCCACGGCGACTACCATCTCGGCCAGGTACTCCGCACCGCGACCGGCTGGGTGGTCCTGGATTTCGAGGGAGAGCCTTTGGTACCCCTCCGGCAGCGCCGGGCGCCCGGCATCGCGTTGCGGGACGTGGCCGGCATGCTCCGGTCGTTCGACTACGCGGCCCGCCACCAGCTCATCGACCACCCGGACACCGACAAGCTCCGCGACATCGCCGACGAGTGGGCAGAGCGCAGCCAGGCCGCGTTCTGCAAGGGGTATGCCGACGCCGGCGGGATGGACCCGCAGGCCAACGCCGTGCTGCTGCGCGCCCTGATGCTGGACAAGGCGGTGTACGAGGTGGTGTACGAGGCCAGGCACCGTCCGTCCTGGCTGTCCATTCCGCTCGACTCGATTGCGGCGTCCTTATGTCAGACAAGCCCTCCCCGCCCATCCCGCCCGTCCAGCCCGTCCAGACCGCCGGGCCCTCCGGCCGGGTCAGCCACGCTGAGATCGACCGGATCGTGGACGGGATGCACCACGACCCGCACTCGGTCCTCGGCGCGCACCCGGGCCCGGCCGGGACGGTCGTGCGCGCCCTGCGCCCGCTAGCGGCGTCGGTCGCGGTCGTCCTCCCCGACGGGCGCCGGTTCCCCATGACCCACGTGCACCAGGGCCTGTTCGAGGCCACGCTTCCGGACAGCGGCGTGCCGGACTACCGGCTGGCCGTGGCCTACCCGGACCCCGGCGCGGATGACGCGGAGGACCCGCCGGCCACGCCGGGCGCGGAAAGCGCGGCCCGGCCGCCCCGGACGCTGCCGGAGATGGTGGCCGACGATCCGTACCGGCACCTGCCCACCCTGGGCGAGATCGACCTGTACCTGATCGGCGAGGGCCGCCACGAGCAGCTGTGGCGGGCCCTCGGCGCTCACTTCAGCGAGAAGGCCGACGGCACCGCGTTCGCCGTGTGGGCGCCGAACGCGCAGGGCGTGCGCGTGATCGGGGACTTCAACCACTGGGACGGGCGCGCGCACCCTATGCGCTCGCTCGGCGGCACGGGCGTCTGGGAGCTGTTCGTCCCGGGGGTGGGCCCCGGCACGCATTACAAGTACGACATCCGCGGGCCGGACGGCAGCTGGCACCGCAAGGCCGACCCGATGGCGGAGCTGGCCGAGCGGCCGCCCGCCACCGCGTCGGTGGTCTTCGATTCCCGCTACGAATGGGGCGACCAGGCCTGGATGGCGGCCCGGGCGGGCCGCGACCAGCTGAGCCAGCCGATGAGCGTGTACGAGGTGCACCTGGGTTCATGGCGGCCCGGCCTCTCCTACGCCGAACTCGCCGACCAGCTCACCTCCTACGTCACCGACCTGGGGTTCACGCACGTGGAGCTCCTGCCGGTGGCCGAGCATCCGTTCGGCGGGTCCTGGGGCTACCAGGTGACCTCGTACTACGCGCCGTCGGCCCGGTTCGGCACCCCGGATGAGTTCCGCTGCCTGGTCGACCGGCTGCACCAGGCCGGCATCGGCGTCATCGTCGACTGGGTGCCGGCCCACTTCCCGCGCGACGAGTGGGCGCTGGCCCGCTTCGACGGAACGCCGCTGTACGAGCACGCCGACCCGCACCGCGGCACACACCCGGACTGGGGCACGCTCATCTTCGACTTCGGCCGCCGCGAGGTGCGCAACTTCCTGGTCGCGAACGCGATCTACTGGCTGGAGGAGTTCCACATCGACGGGCTGCGGGTCGATGCCGTGGCGTCCATGCTGTACCTCGACTACTCGCGCGGCCCGGGCCAGTGGTCACCGAACGTGCTCGGCGGCCGGGAGAACCTTGACGCGGTCTCGTTCCTGCGGGAGGCGAACGCCACCTGCTACAAGCGGGTGCCGGGCATCATGATGATCGCCGAGGAATCCACGGCCTGGCCGGGGGTGACCCGTCCGGTGCACCTGGGCGGGCTCGGCTTCGGCTTCAAGTGGAACCTCGGCTGGATGCACGACACGCTGGCGTACCTGGAGCGGGACCCGGTGTTCCGGCACTACCACCAGAACGAGATCACGTTCTCGATGATGTACGCGTTCAGCGAGAACTTCGTGCTGCCGCTCTCGCACGACGAGGTGGTGCACGGCAAGGGATCACTGCTGAGCAAGATGCCGGGTGACACCTGGCGGCGGTTCGCCGGGCTGCGGGCGCTGCTGGCCTATCAGTGGGGCCATCCGGGCAAGCAACTGCTGTTCATGGGGTCGGAGTTCGGCCAGGAGGCCGAGTGGTCGGAGCAGGCCGGCCTCGACTGGGCCGCGCTGGCCGACGGCGAGGACCCGGCCGCCCCCGGGTTCCACAGCGGGGTGCAGCGCCTGGTCCGCGACCTGAACCAGGCCTACCGAGACCACCCGGCCCTGTGGCGCCACGACTTCACTCCGGACGGGTTCAGCTGGATCGACGCGAGCGACACGGGCGGGAACGTGCTGTCCTTCCTGCGCCTGGCCGGGCCTGCCGGGCCCGCTGCCGCCGCGACCGCTGCCGCCGCGACCGGTGCCGCCGGGCGCGCTGCCGCCGGGACCGCTGCCGCCGCGACCGCTGCCGCCGCGACCGCTGCCGCCGCGACCGGTGCCGCCGGGCCCGCTGCCGCCGGGCCCGCTGCCGCCGGGCCTGCTGCTGCCGGGTCCGGCGTCGTCGCGTGCGTGGTGAACTTCTCCGGCGACCCGCATCACGGGTACCGGATCGGGCTGCCCGCGGCGGGCCGGTGGCGCGAGGTGATCAACACCGACGCCGCCGAGTACGGCGGCAGTGGCGTCGGCAACTACGGTGGCGTCGAGGCCGTCGCGGAATCCAGGCACGGCCGGCCCGCCTCGGCCACGCTGTCCCTGCCGCCGCTGGGCGTGCTGTGGCTCGCGCCCGAGGCCTGACGCTCGCGCCGGAGGCCTGACGCTCGCGCCGGAGGGCTGACGCTTCGGCCCGCGGGCTGACGGTCGCGCCGGAGACTTGATCGCGGTCAGGTCACCGCGACCACCTCCGCCGTCAGCAGGCGGCCTGCGTCGATGTGCAGCACGCCGACGGTGCCGTAGGGCTGGCGGCGGCGGTCGGTGGGCGATCCGGGATTGAAGATCCGGATGCCGGCCGCACTGACGTCCATGGGGATGTGCGAATGGCCGAACACGACCAGGTCCGCGCCGGGAAACCGGCGCCGCATCCGCAGCGGCCGTCCCGCCGCCGCGCCGCTGTCGTGGATCATCGCCAGCCGCAGCCCGCCGAGCTCGGTCTGCAGTGTCGGCGTCGCGCCCCAGGCCGCGACGTCGGGCCCGTCGTTGTTGCCCGCCACGGCCAGGACCCGAGCGTACTGGGACAGCTCGTTGAGCACCGCGGCGGTGCAGACGTCCCCGGCGTGCAGGATGACGTCGGCCCGGCGCAGTTGCTCGGCCACCGCCGGCGGGCACGAGTTCCACCGCCGCGGCGCGTGGGTGTCGGCCAGCGCCACCACCCGGACCATGCTGGGATGCTACCGGGAGGGACCGCCGCCGCAGACTGGAGGAGCCATGGACGAGGAGCTTCGCGCGCAGGAGCCCGAGCACGAGCCGGTGTCCGCGGACGCGGCCGACCAGGTGTCCCGGCGCGCGGCCGCGGCCGTGCAGCCGGGCCGCATGCCCGCCATCTATCTCGGCCACGGCGCGCCGCCGCTGGTCGACGACCCCCTGTGGGTGGTCCAGCTTGAGGCCTGGGCGCGGGCCCTGCCCCGGCCCCGGGCCGTGCTGATGGTTTCCGCGCACTGGGAGTCGGCGCCGCTGACGATCGGCGCGACCGACGACGGCGTGCCGCTGGTCTACGACTTCGGCGGGTTCCCCGAGCGGTACTACCACGCCAGGTACCCGGCCCCGGGCGCACCGGACCTGGCCGGCCGGGTGCGGGGCCTGCTGTCGGGCCAGGAGCCGGTCACCGACCTGCCCGGCCGCGGCCTGGACCACGGCGCCTACGTGCCGCTCACCGTCATGTACCCGGACGCCGACATCCCCGTGCTGCAGATCTCCATGCCCAGCCTGGACCCGGACCGGCTGCTGCGCATCGGCCGGGCGCTGCGCCCGCTGCGGGACGAGGGCGTCCTGATCATCGGCAGCGGCTTCCTCACCCACGGGCTGCCGTTCCTGCGGGACTTCCGCTTCGACGCGCCCGCGCCGGGCTGGTCGGCCGAGTTCGACCACTGGGCCGCCGAGGCGCTGGATGCCGGCGACGTCGACGCGCTGGCCAACTTTGCCACCGCGCCCGCGGCGCGCTACGCGCACCCGACGACCGAGCACTTCGCGCCGCTGTTCGTGACGCTCGGCGCGGCCGAAGGCCCCCCGGCGCCGGCGACCACGATCACCGGTTACTGGCTCGGCCTGGCCAAGCGGTCCATCCAGGTCGCCTAGCGTCTGCTGGCATCCGGTCCAGCTCGGGGTGTGTGCGGGAACTGCTGCTATCACAGCAGTCCGGGCCCGCACCCTGGCCCGGCCGGCCCCTCGGCGGCGGGCGGCGGTAACCGCGCTAGGCGTCCCACAGGACGTGCAGCGCGGGCGGCTTGCGGAACACGACCCCGCGCACCGCCGCCGGGCGGGCGGGGTCCAGCCGCAGGCCGGGCAGCATCCGCAGCAGCGTGGTCACGGCGGCGCTGGCCTCGAGCCGGGCCAGGTGCGCGCCCAGGCAGAAGTGCGGCCCGATCGCGAACGCCAGGTTCTGCCGGGCGTTCGCGCGGCGCACGTCGAACCGGTCCGGGTCCGCGAAGAACACCGGGTCCCGGCTGGCCCCGGCCAGGGACACGGTGACCAGGTCCCCGGCCCGGATCTGGGCATCCGCCAGCGCGATGTCCGCGGTCGCATAGCGGTCCACGACCGCCGCCGCGGGCTCGAGCCGCAGCGACTCCTCCACCGCGTTCCCGACCAGGCCCGGGTCGGCCCGCACCTCGCGGAGCGGGCCGGGCCGGGCCAGCAGGGGCAGGACGGCGTTGCAGATCATCCCCTCGGTGGTCTCGATGCCCCCGAACATCAGGACCGCCGCGTTCGACACCACCTCGCCGTCGCGCAGCCCGTCGTCCCGGGCCGCCGCCGCCAGCAGCGAGTCGCTGCCGGCCCGGCTGATCACCTGCTCGAGGCGCGCGGTGAGCTTCGCGAACGCCTCCGCCCCGGCCGCCACGGCGGTCCCGGCGGTCCCGGCGATACCGATAGTCCCGGTGGTCCCGGCCGCCCCGGCGGTGCCGGCGGTGCCGGCGGTGCCGACGGTGCCGGCGCCATGCGTGCCCCGCGGCCCCGACTCCCCGGCCAGGGCCGAGACCGCGCCGACGATCTCGTCGTACCAGGACAGGACGGACTGCGGATCGGTCTGGCCCAGGCCGAGAACCTTCGCGACCACCGCCACCGCCAGCGGTCCGGCCAGGCCGCGGCGCAGCTCGGCCCGGCCCGCGCCGGCGAACCCGGACACCAGCCGGCCTCGGCCGTCACGAACTCCGCCAGCCCGGCCTGCACCTCCGCCCGCCGGAAGGCCTCGGCGAACGGGTCACGGTGGCGAGCGTGCTCGGAGCCGTCCAGCGACAGCATGCTCGGGCCGATCACCCGGGCGGTGGAGAATCTCGGGTCGTCCACGGTGAACGTCGCGCTGTCGCGCAGGACACGCAGCGCCAGGTCCCGCTGGGTCACCAGCCAGCCGTCCAGGACGGGCAGCCAGGACACCGGCTCGCTGGCGCGCAGCCGCCGCAGCAGCGGGTGCAGCGCGCCATCGAGGTCGCGCATGGTCACGGTCGCGCCGAGCGGGAACGCGTCCCGGCGGGCCCTGGACTCGGCCCTGGAGACGGCCTGACGTGCGTCGGGCGAGCCAGGCATGCTCCCGACGGTACACCGAACTGCGGAAACGCGGTCAGAGCAGCCCCAGCAGCCAGCCCGGGCCAGTCACCGACGCCCCGGCCGCCACGCACCGCCGCCGCAGCTCCCGGTCGGCGGTCACCACCAGGCGGCGGCCGGCCAGGCCGGCGGCCAGCTCCGCGATCGAGTCGTCGCCCGAGCCCGGGGCGGCCACGACCCGCACCTCGCCGCCCCGCACCCCGCCCTGCACTCCGCCGCCCTGCACCCCGCCGCCACGCACTCCGCCGCCACGCACCCCGCCGCCCTGGTCTCCGCCGCCCCGCGGGCCGTCTTGCCTGCCGGCCGGCGGCGCGCCGGACGGCGGGCCGGCCGCGTGGCTGGCGGCGGCCGCCCGCGCCGCCCCCTCGACGACCAGCACGATCTCAGGAAACCACCGCTCCAGGCCGGGCGCGGCCATCACCTCAGGCAGCGCCGCCACACCCTCGGCCGCCAGCCCGGCCAGCTGGTCACGGAGCCGGCGCGCGGCTCCGGCCCGGTCCCGCCACCAGCCATCGGGCCGCGAGCCCATCACGTTGGCGCCGTCGACGATGATCGTCAGCGGCTGCAGCGTCTCCCGCAGCACCGGCCACTGGGCCGCGAACCCCGGATGCAGCTCCAGGGCCGCCACCTCGCCGGCCAGAACCCAGGCGGCCTGGCTGGTCTCGCTGCTCACCGCGCGCACGCGCAGCGTCCGCGGCGCCGACGCGATCACCGTCTGGTACGACCAGCCGCCATGATCGTCGCGGAGGATCCCGAGCGCCCGGACGGCTTCCGGCGGGAGCGCGCACTCCTCCTCCGCCTCGCGCAGCGCGGCCGCCACAGCCGATTCGTGGCTGTCCCGCGCACCGCCCGGCGGCCCCCAAAGGCCGCCGTGGTTGCCCCACCAGCTCCGGCGCTGCAGCAGTACGCACACCGGCGCGTCCGGTTCCGGCGGCCCGGAGCCGGCCGGGCCGGTGACGCCGCGCGGGCAGGGGGCGAAGGCGAGCAGCCCGGCCGCTCCGTACCGGCCCCAGTGCCGGTGGCCGCGCTCGCAGGTCGTCCAGCCGTTCCCGTCCCGATTGGCCATCGCGCCGACCCTACCCCCGGACGCGGCCGGGCGGCCGGACCGCCGGAGCATAGGCTGAGCGCATGCCCGAGTCGACGATTGCCGAGCAGCTGGCCCGATTGCGCCGCCAGCGCACCGCGCCGCTGATCCTGGAGCTTGACCTCACCGAGGGGATCGCCGAGGAGCCGCCGGCCGACCCGCTGTCCGCGGTGCTCACGATGCGCCGCACCCGGCTGGCTGACCTGGTCGACGGCCTGCGCCGGGCCCGCAGCGACCAGCGGGTCCGGGCGCTGGTCGCGAAGATCGGCGGGCGGCCCATCGGGCTGGCCACGGTGCAGGAGATCCGGCGCGCGGTCGAGCAGTTCCGCGACGCCGGCAAGCTGACCGTGGCCTGGGCGGAGACCTTCGGCGAGTTCTCGGCCGGCAACGTGCCGTACTACCTGGCCACCGCGTTCGAGACGATCTACCTGCAGCCGTCCGGCGACCTCGGGCTGACCGGGATCGCGATGGAACGCTACTTCCTGCGCGGAACCCTGGACCAGCTCGGCGTCGACTTCCAGGTGGCCAAGCGGCACGAGTACAAGAACGCGGCGGAGCAGCTGACCGAGCGCAGCTTCTCCGGGCCGGCCCGCGAGGCCACCGAGCGCATCGCCGTCTCGGTCACCGGTCAGCTGACCGACGCGATCGCCGACCGCAGGCGGCTGGCGCCCGAGGCGGTCAGGGAGCTGATCGACCGCGGCCCGTTCCTGGCCGAGCAGGCCCGCCAGACCGGCCTCGTGGACGAGCTGGGCTACCGGGACGAGGTGTACGCGCGGGTCCGCAAGCACGCCGGCCAGGATGCGATCCCGCAGAACCTGGCCCGCTATCAGCGCGCCCGCGCGCTCGGCGAGCGCGCCCGCAGCCTGCCCGCCCCCCGCCAGCGGCACGTCGCCCTGATCTACGCGACCGGCCCGATCCGGCGCGGGCGCAGCGGCCGCGGCCCGCTGTCGGGCGGCGCGATGGGGTCGGACACGATCGGCGCGGCGCTGCGGGCGGCCACGGCCGATGAGGGAGCGCGGGCGATCGTGCTGCGGGTCAACAGCCCGGGCGGCTCCTACGTCGCCTCCGACACGATCTGGCGCGAGGTGGTCAGGGCCCGCAACGCGGGCAAGCCGGTGGTGGTGTCCATGGGCGACGTCGCCGCCTCGGGCGGCTACTTCATCTCGATGGCCGCGGACGCGATCGTGGCCCAGCCCGGCACGGTGACCGGCTCCATCGGCGTGCTGTCCGGCAAGCCGGTGCTCAGCCAGCTGCTCGGCCGGGCCGGAGTGACGACGGACTCGGTCGCCGAGGGCGCGCACTCGGAGATGTTCAAGACCACCCGGCCGTTCACCGAGGACGAGTGGGCGCTGGTCAACGGCTGGCTCGATCACATCTACGCCGACTTCACCGGCAAGGTGGCGTCCGGGCGCCGGATGCCGGCCGACCGGGTGCACGAGCTGGCCCGGGGACGGGTCTGGACCGGCGCGGACGCGCTGGCCAACGGGCTGGTGGACGAGCTGGGCGGCCTGGACCGGGCGGCGGCGGTCGCACGCCGCCGGGCGGGCCTGCCCGCCTCCGCGCCGCTGCGCATCTACCCCCGGGTCGCGCCGCTGGACCGGCTGCGCCCATCGGCCTCCGCCGACACCAGCGCCGCCCGGCCCGCGGGCGCGGGGCCGCTCGCGGCGCTGCTCGCCGAGACCTGGGGCCCGGTCTGGCGGCTGGCCACCCAGGCCGGCCTGTCGCCGTACGGGCCGCTTACGCTGCCGGGCTCATGGACTTTTGAGTGACGGAACGCCCCGTCGCGCCCCGGGCCGGCCCGGCCTTCGCCAGCGTGGCCGCGGCGTTCGCGTCCGGGGTCACCCTGGTCACGGTGGCCGACGACCGTGATGACGTCGGCACCACCGTGAGCGCGTTCTGCCCGGTGTCCTTCGACCCGCCGCTGGTGCTGGTCTCGCTGATCGCGGGTTCCTACCCGGCCGAGCTGCTCGGCCGGGTAGACCGGTTCGCCGTGACTGTGCTCGCGGCCGGCCAGCGAGCCCTGGCCTGCCGGTTCTCGGCGTCCGGCCGGCCGAGCGCGCGGCTGATGCTGGACGGGGTGCCGCACCGGCGCGGTAGGTGGTCGGGCGCGCTGATCCCCGACGGCGGCCTCGCCGCCGTCGAGTGCGAGGCCGGCCAGCGGGTCGAGGCGGGCGACCACCGGCTGGTGATCGCCCGGGTGCTCGACGTGGCGTACCTGGCCGAGGACGGCCAGCCGCTGATCAGGTTCCGCGGCCGGTACCCGTCGCTGCCCGCGGGCTCGGCGGGCTGAGCCGGCCATCGGCTGCGCGGACCTCGATCCGCATCCGCCGCATCACCCGCAGGATGGCTATCTCCCGGCGGTAGGGCCGCGGGGTGTAGAGCAGGGTCTCGATCGGGTACCACAGGCCGACCCAGCCCACGACGACCAGGAGCCCGTCCGAGCCGAGAAAGTTCCTGATCGGTTCGGGCAGGCTGGTGTGCACGACGGCCTCGGCGACGCTGACGAACAGGGCGAACAGGGCCAGGCCGATCACGAGCGTCCGGCTGCCCTCGCGGCGCATGATCTTGAGCTCGGCCTGAGCCCGGGAGATGCCCAGCTCGCAGTAGTGCTCAACGGCCCGGGCGATATCACCGGCCAGGCCGGGCTGGACCTTGGCGCGGGGCAGCACGATGACCGTGGCGAGCGCGGCCGGCAACTGGCGGGCGTCGAGCTGGTCGTGGATCTGGTCGATTCCTGACGGCAGCGGGGGCGTGCCGGACGCCAGGTCGGGCCCGCGGGCCGCGAAGAGGTCATCAGCGTCCCCGAGTTGCACGGTCAGCTCGCGGGCGCCCCCGCTCCGAGTGCCCATGCGGGCACGCTACCCCGCGACACTACCGATCAAGCACACAGGGTATCCGTAACGCTCCATCTAGTTACATACAGGATTGGTCGCAGGCGGGGAGGTCCGGACGTGGCGCTGGTCCCGGGCGGGAGGTCCGGTCACGATCCAGGGCCAGTCCCCGCGACCCGCTCCCCCGCCCGCCACACCCCGGCCACCAGCGGCACGCCAGGCCGGTAGGCCAGGTACGCGTGCGACGGCCCGTCGATCATGACCAGGTCGGCCCGGGCCCCGGCGCCCAGGTGGCCGACGTCACTGCGGCGCAGCGCCCGGGCTCCGCCCGCGGTGGCCGCCCATACCGCCTCCTCGGTGGTCATGTGCATCTCCCGGACGGCCAGCGCGATGCACAGCGGCATGCTCGAGGTGAAGCACGAGCCGGGGTTGCAGTCGGTGGCCAGCGCCACCACCGCGCCCGCGTCCAGCAGCCGGCGCGCGTCAGGGTAAGGGCTGCGGGTGGAGAACTCGACGCCGGGCAGCAGGGTGGCCACGGTCGGCGACGAGGCGAGCGCGTCGACGTCGGCGTCGTCGGTGTAGGTGCAGTGATCGGCGGACGCCGCGCCGGCCTGCACGGCCAGCTGCACCCCCGGCCCCGGGCCCAGCTGGTTGGCGTGCACGCGCGGCCGCAGGCCCGCCGCCGCGCCGGCGGCGAGGATCGCGGCCGCCTCGTCCCGGCCGAAGGCCCCCCGCTCGCAGAACACGTCCACCCACGCCGCCCGCGGCGCGCAGGCGTCCAGCATCGGGCCGCAGACCAGCTCGACATAGCCGGCCTCGTTCCCGTCGAACTCCGGCGGGACCACGTGCGCGCCCAGGTAGGTCACCTCGGCCGTGAACTCCGCGGCGATCGCGACGCTGCGCGCCTCGTCGGGAACGGTGAGCCCGTAGCCGGACTTGCACTCGAACGTGGTGGTCCCCTGGGCCAGCATCTCCGCGGCCAGCCGGCCCAGGTTGGCCCGGAGCTGGTCGTCGCTGGCCTGCCGGGTGGCCGCGACCGTGGCGCGGATGCCCCCCGCCCGGTAGGGCTGGCCGGCCATCCGGGCGGCGAACTCCGCCCCGCGCTCGCCGGCGAACACCAGGTGCGCGTGCGAGTCGACGAACCCGGGCAGCACGGCCCGGCCGCCCGCGTCGACCGCCTGGTCCGCCGCCGGGGCCCGGGCGGCCGACCCGGTCCACGCCACCCGGCCCTCGTCGATCACCAGCGCGGCACCGCCGCTGGCCGCGTAGGCCGCGGCCCCGTCGTCCGGCCGGTTCGTGACCAGCTCGCCGATGTTCGTGATCAGGACGCTCACGGCCGCCTCCGGTGCGGATACCTGGCTGTGTGTATCAGTGGACAGCCTCGTTCCCTCTGAGGAGGATGTAGCAACGCGACAGTACCGGGGGCAAACAGACCGGCCAGTTCCTGGCAAGAAAGCAGGGGGTGGCCGGGCGCGAGGAGCGCTTCATGATCGTAACGCCGAAACTGTGCATATTAACGATCCACGGCATCGGCTTCCAGCAGCCACCCGAGCCGGGCAAACCCGGCTACGCCGACGGGCTGCACAAGAACCTCGGTGCGGTCCTGGGCAGCAACCTCGGCAACGACCCGAACCGCGAGCCAGAGACCAACGGCCCCGTCTACGTCATGAGCGCCCGGCCGGGCACCCATGACCGGGAATGGGGCCTGAGCCGGCTTGGGACCTGGCGGGACGGCGAACTCGATGTCACCGGCATGCCGCTGGCCGAGCCGGACAAGCCCATCGCGCACGTGGCCCTGGTCTACACCTCGCTGGAGGATGTCCGCCCGCTGCTGGGCACCGGCACCGGCACCGTCGCCGAGGCGGGGCTGCTGCTCGGCCAGTATGCCTCGGTGGCCGGGGCGATCCGGCTCGTGTGCGGAGACACCTGGGCCGCACTGCACCATCACGGCGGGTCGTCGTCCTCGTCCTTGCTCCCGCGAACCGACCTCTCCGGCACGCATCCGTTCTCGCTCCGCCGGTTCCTGCATCCGGAACTGGCCGCCAACCAGCCCGGCGGCGGCCTGATCGGCACGGTCCTGACGCTCGAGGACGATGTGGTGGCGTACGTCTGCCGTAACGACCTGCGGGAGAGTGTCCGGGCGTTCATCAAGGAAGCTGTGCGGCGCCTGGCCGCCCGGCCCGACGTGTCCGGCGTGGTGGTGAACGCGCACAGCCAGGGCACAGTCGCCAGTTACGACGCCCTGCAGCAGAGCCCGCGCGACGTGACGTCGCAGGTCCGGGCACTGGTGACCGCGGGCAGCCCGCTGCGCAAGTACGCCGACTTGTTCTCCTGGGGCAGCGACGTTGGCGAGACCGCGTCCGTCGGGCGCTGGCTGAACTTCTGGGACGTCAAGGACCCGGTCGCCGACCCGCTGGACCAGCCCGCAACCTGGCACTGCGGCAACTCCGTGCTGGCCAGGGCCGCCGAGGAGCTAGGGCTGTTCTGGAAGGTCAGCCCGGATGGCACGCCGCGGCCGGTGGCGATCGTCGACCACCTGGTCGATAACCTCACCCACAGCACAGGAGGCGGGCTGCAGGCCCACAACTACTGGGGCAACACGGCCGAGGTCATCCCGGAACTCGCGGCCGTCCTCACCAGCGAGCTGTGACCGGCCTGGCGCCGCCGCCCGGGCCATCTGGCCGGGCGGCGGCCTGCCGGATGGATTATGCTCCCGAGACTTCCATGATTGCGCAAGCTGATGAATCGGGAGGTGGCCAGCCTTGCCGCCCGAGGGCGCCGATCTGACCCCGGACCTACTGCAGCGCGCCGCTGGCCGATTCGGACTGCTGGCCTCCACGATGCGGCTGCATATCGTGTGGGTCCTGGCCCACGGCGAGATGGACGTGGGCGGCCTGGCCGACGCGGTGGGCGGGACGCTGCAGGCCGTGAGTCAGCACCTGGCCAAGCTGAAGCTGGCCGGCCTGGTCCGGTCGCGGCGGGAGGGCCGTCGCCAGGTCTACCTGGTGGACGACCCGAACCTGGTCATGATCGTCCGGCTCGCGGTCGATCAGTTGCGCGAGACCGATGCCGGCCGGGAGCGGCGTGGTGGCCTCGGCGCCTGACCGGCTCGCCGGCAAGGCGGGCCGGACCAGCGATCCCGCCGGGGAGGGTCTGGCCCGGGCCGGTCCCGCCCAGACCGACCCCGCCCGGACCGGTCCCGCCCGGGCCGACGACCCCGCCCGGACCGATCCCGCCCCGCTGCGGCCGGGCGTCGCCACCGCGCGCGGGAACCTGGCCGCCTGCGACGCCGCATCACCGCTGCAGGTGCTGCGCGCGCTCGACTCCACCCGGCGGGGCCTTGATGAGGCCGAGGCCCAGGCCCGGCTGACCCGGCATGGCGAGAACGCCGTCGCCGTCGGCGGCCAGCCGCGCTGGACCGCCCGCGCGCTCGCGGCCGTGCGCAACCCGTTCGTCGTGATCCTGATCATCCTCACCGCGGTGTCGACGGCCACCGGTGATCTCGGCGGCGCCCTCGTGATCACCGTGATGGTCGTGATCAGTTGCGTGCTGCGGGTCAGGCAGGAGTACCGGTCCGATCGCGCCGCCGCCGCCCTGCGCGCGCTAGTGGCGGCGACCGCGACCGTCATCCGGCGCGCGGCCGCCGGCTCCCCCGCCGTGGCCCGTGAGCTTCCCGTCGATCAGCTTGTCCCGGGTGACCTGGTGGAGCTGGCCGCGGGGGACATGGTCCCGGCCGACCTGCGCCTGCTGCGGACCAATGACCTGGCCGTGAGCCAGGCGGTGTTCACCGGCGAGTCCCAGCCCGCGGCCAAGCGCGCGTCGTCGGTGATCAGCGGCGGTTGCGTCGGCACGAGCGGGGCCGGCCCCGGCCGGGACGACACGTCGGTGTTCGACTCCCCGCGGCTGTGCCTGATGGGCACGAGCGTCGTGAGTGGCTCGGGCACGGCGGTCGTGGTGGCCACCGGCCCGGACACCTACCTCGGCTCGACGTACCAGGACCTGCCGCGCGACCGCGCCCGGACCACCTTCGACCGCGACGTCCGCGACGTGACCTGGATGCTCATCTCGCTCATGCTGGTCTGCGCCCCCGTGGTGCTGGCGGTCAACGCCGCGATCCGGGGCCATCCGCTTGAAGCGCTGCTGTTCTCGGTGGCGGTCGCGGTGGGCCTCACGCCCGAGATGCTCCCGGTGGTCGTCACGTCCGCGCTGGCCCGGGGCGCGGCCGCCGTGGCCGGGCGCGCCGCGATCGTCAAACGGCTGCCGGCCATGCATAACCTCGCGGCGATGGACGTGCTGTGCACCGACAAGACGGGCACGCTGACCGAGGATCTCGTGTCGCTGGACTGCTATCACGACGTGACCGGGCGCACCGATCCGCTAGTCCTGCGGTCGGCCTGGCTGGGCAGCCACTGGCTGTCCGCCGCAGCGGACGGGGCGATCACCGACGTGCTCGACCAGGCCCTGCTCACCGGCGGGGCGGAACACGGGCTGGCCGCCGAGGACAGCACGACGCTGGTTGACGTCGTCCCGTTCGACTACACCCGGCGGCGGGTCACGGTCATCACCCGCTCGGCCGGCGCGCTCGGCCAGCACACCCTGATCACCAAGGGCGCTCCTGAGGAGGTACTGGGCTGCTGCACCCAGGTCCGTCACGGCGGGCGGTTGGTCCCGCTCGGACCGGCGGAGCGGGACCGGGCCGTCGGCCGGGCCGACGCGCTAGCCCGCAACGGCGTGCGCGTCCTGGCCGTGGCCGTGACCACCCGGCAGGCCAGGGCCGGCCGCTACCAGCCGGCCGACGAGGCCGACCTGACGCTGGCCGGCTTCGTCGGGTTCCGGGACCGGCCGCGGGAATCCGCGCCCCGGGCCGTGGCCGAGCTGGCCGCCTGCGGCGTCACCATCAAGATCATGACCGGCGACCACCCGCTGGTGGCCGCGCGGATCTGCCGGGAGGTCGGGATCGACGCCGGGCCGATCGTGACCGGCCCGGACCTCGCGCGGCTGGATGACCAGGCTCTGGCCGCCGTCGCCGAGACCGGGATCGTGTTCGCGCGCGTCGATCCGGCCCAGAAGGCGCGCCTCCTGCGCGCGCTGCGGTCGGGCGGGCACACCGTGGGCTTCCTCGGTGACGGCGTCAACGACGCGGCCGCGCTCCGCGACGCCGACGTCGGGATCTCGGTGGCCGGGGCCACGGCGGTGGCCAGGGAGTGCGCGGACGTGGTCCTGCTCCGCAAGGACCTGACCTTGCTGCGGCAGGCGGTCACGGAGGGGCGGCGAAGCCTGGGCAATGTGATCAAGTACCTGAAGATCACGATCTCGTCCAACTTCGGCAACGTGCTGTCGATGCTGGCGGCCAGCGCCGCGCTGCCCTTCCTGCCGATGCTGCCCCTCCAGGTCCTGGCCCAGAACCTGTGCTTCGACGTGTCGCAGCTAGCGCTGGCCTTCGACAGCGTCGATGAGCCGTCCCGGCGCGGGCCGTGCGTTCTCGACCGTCGCGCCCTGGCCCGGTTCGTCCTCTGCTTCGGGCCGGTCAACACGCTCGCGGACCTGGTCACGTTCGTGCTCTTGTGGCGGATCATGGGGGGCCACGCCGGCCCGGCCGGCCAGGCCATGTTCCGGGCCGGCTGGTTCGCCGAGAACCTGCTGACGCAGGCCCTCGCCGTCCATCTGCTGCGCAGTCGCTGGCTGCCCTCGGCGCGGCATCACGCGGCCCGGCCGGTCCTGCTGGCCACGCTGGCGCTCGCGCTGTTCGGCCTGGGCCTGCCGCTGACGCTCGCCGGCGCGGCCTTGCGCCTGCCGGCACCGCCGGCGGTGTACTACCCGCTGCTCGGCGCCGTGCTCCTCGGGTACGCGGTGGCCATCGTCGCCGTTAAGGCGTGGTACCTGCGACGGTGCTCCCGCTGGCTGTGAGCGCGGCTCGGACCGATCCCGGCGC
This sequence comes from uncultured Actinomycetota bacterium, assembly GCA_963749145.1. Lineage (GTDB taxonomy): Bacteria > Actinomycetota > Actinomycetes > Streptosporangiales > Streptosporangiaceae > JASHPR01. The sequence continues at coordinate 1,521,600 of CAVVLN010000004.1, forward strand.
CTGCCATGCCGGGGAGCCGGTGCCCTGTATTCTCTGACTTGCGTCATTGCGCAATAGTGGATACCGGGCCGAGGGGCCGGGGCGGCCCGGGCGGCGCGAGAGGGGAAGCATGAGCGAAGACTGGCCGGACCACGCGACCGGCCGCACGGCGGCGTCTCCGGCCCGACGGCCTCAGCCACCGCCGCCGCGCCAGCCCATGCCCCGCCAGCTCGCACCGCCGCGCCAGCCGGCACCGCCGCGCCAGCCCGCACCCCGCCAGCCCGCACCCCGCCAGCCCGCACCGCCCCGCCAGCCCGCACCGCCGCGCCAGCCCGTACCCGGCCGCGCCCGTACCCGGCGCCGGCCCGTCGTACCTCGCCGGCCCGTACCCCGCCAGCCGCCGGGGTCTCGGCGATCCCGGGCCTCCCGGCCGGCGCCGCCGCGCAGGGCGCCGCGGGCGCGCCAGCGAGGTGGCCGGTCCCTTCGGACTGGCTGGCGCGGCCTGAGCACACGGGCCAAGATCGGCTACACCAGCGCGACCGTGCTGACCGCGCTCGTGGTCCTGATCAGCCTGGTCGGCTACGGGATCTACCTGAAGCTGGACAGCAACCTCAACGTGATCAACCCGTTCGCCGGGCTGCGGCACCGGCCGCCGGCGTCCCCGCCGGGCGTGCTGAACATCCTCATCCTGGGGTCGCAGACCCGCAACGGGCAGGGTCCGGGCTTCGGCTACGACCCCAACACGAACCTGTCCGACAACCTGCTGCTGGTGCACCTCGACGCGACCCACACGCACGCGACGGTGGTGTCCATCCCGCGCGACACGATGGTCTACGAGCCGGCCTGCACGTCCAGGTTCGGGAACGGCATCGTGCCCGCGCAGCAGCAGGCCATCATCGACGGCGCGATGAACCTGGGCGGCCCGTCCTGCGCGGTGGCGACGGTCGAGCACCTGACCGATATCCGGATGGACCACTTCGTGGAGTTCACCTTCAACTCGTTCCGCACGATGGTGGACACCCTCGGCGGCGTGGAGGTCTGCCTGCCGCAGGCGGTCAACGACCCCTTCAGCAACCTGCACCTGAGCGCGGGCAGGCACCTGATCACCGGCAACCAGGCCCTGGCGTTCGTCCGGACCAGGCACGGCGTCGGCGACGGCAGCGACCTCGGCCGCATCGAACTGCAGCAGGAGTTCTTCTCCTCGCTGATCCAGAAGGTCGAGAGCCAGGGCACGCTGGACAACCCGGTCAAGCTGTATGACATCGCCAACACGGCCACGCAGGCACTCACCGTAGATCCCGGCCTGGGCTCGATACCCAAGCTGCTCTCGCTGGCCGCGACCCTGCGTCACCTGCGCGCGAAGGATGTCACCTTCATCACGATGCCCACGGTCCTGGACCCGGCCAACACCGACCGGCTGCTTCCGGAAGAGCCCGAGGACGACATGCTCTGGCACCTGCTGCAGACCGGCGCATTGTGGCACGGCCGCCTGCCCAGCCCGCCAGCCAGCAGTGTCGACGTGGACGTGCTCAACGGCACCGGCATCACCGGGCTGGCCGCGCGCACCGCGGCCAGCCTCAGGCAGCTTGGCTTCCGGGTCGGCCAGATCGGCAATGCGCCGCCCACCTCGGCCACCTCCGTCAGCTATCCGGGCAGCGCCCAGGCGGGCGGGGCCTACAGCCTGATGGGCGCGCTCCGGCAGCCTCCGGCGGTGCAGGACGGGACCCCGGGGCCGATCACGCTGACCCTCGGCACGGACTTCGGCGGGATCCAGTCCCCGGCCCCGGGCGGCGGCCACCACACGCGCGGGTCCCAGCCCGCGGCGCCGTCGGCCGGGCAGCAGCCCGGCGGCCAGCAGCCCGCCGTTCCGGGCCAGTCGGGGGCCGTCGAGAGCCGCAATGCCGCCGCGGGCATCTGCTCCGGCATGCCGTCGGCCAACCCCGACGTCGGCGCCCCGTGACGGGGCCGGGTGAGCACCCGTCGGCCGCGAGGGCCCGCTGCACCCGGCCGGCCGAGCGGCCGCCCGAGGATATGACCGGCAGCTGAGCGGCTAGCCGAGCACCGGCCGGATCGCGGCGGCGAGCGCGGCGGGAACATCACCGACCAGCCGGTGCTGCCCGTCCCGCACCAGGTCCTCGCCGCCGACCACCACGTGGCGGACATCGGCGGCGGACGCGGCGAAGATCACGGACGCCAGTGCCGTCGCCCGGGTGGCCCCGGCCAGCCGCGGCGAGTCCAGCCCGACCGTGACCAGGTCGGCGAGGGCCCCCGCGGCGATCTCCCCGGCATCAGGCCAGCCGAGGCTGGCGTGGCCGTCGGTGGTCGCCGCCCGGGCCAGCTCGCCGGCCCGGAAGTGCCCGCGCTGGCCGCTGGCCAGGCGCTCGCCGAGCTCGACCCGGCGCGCCTCCTCGAACAGGTCGATCACCGCCTGGCTGTCGGTGCCGAGCGTCAGCGGGCAGCCGGCGGTGGCCAGCGCGCGGGCCGGGCCGATCCCGTCGGCCAGGTCGGCCTCGGTGGTGGGGCAGAAGCAGGCGTAGCTGCGGCTCCCGCCGAGCAGTTCGACGTCGCGGCCGACCAGGTGCGTGGCGTGCACGACCGTGGCCCGCGGCCCGAGCGCGCCGGCCTCGTAGAGCACCTCGGCCGGGGTCCGGCGGTAGGCAGCCAGGCTGGCCTCGTTCTCCGCCCGCTGCTCGGACAGGTGCGCGTGCAGCGGCGCGCCGTAGCGATGCGCCCAGGCGATCACCGGGTGCATCTGCCCGGCCGGCACCGCGCGCACCGAGTGGATCGCCGCCCCGGCGCGCGCGAGCGCGCCGAGCCGCCCGTGCTCGTCGGCGCCCAGCCCCTCGGCCCGGGCCGCCCACGCCTCGCCATCCCGGTCACCGAAGCGCGCCTGCGGGCCGGCCAGCGGCTCCGGGCGGCCGTCCGGGCTCAGTCCCCCGGACAGGTAGCAGGTGTCCAGCAGCGTGATCCGGATCCCGGCCTGCGCGGCGGCAGCGATCATGGCCCGGCCCATCTCGTTCGGGTCCTGGTAGGGGACGCCGCCCGGGCCGTGGTGCAGGTAGTGGAACTCGCCGACGCAGGTGATGCCGGCCAGCGCCATCTCGGCGTAGACGGCGCGGGCCAGGGCCAGGTAGCTGTCCGGGTCGAGCCGGGCCGCCACCTCGTACATCCGCTCCCGCCAGGTCCAGAACGTGCCCAGGCCGACCTGGGTCGCCCCGCGCAACGCGCGGTGGAACGCGTGCGAGTGCGCGTTGGCCAGGCCGGGCAGGGTCAGCCCGGGCAGCCGGGTGAGCCCGGCCCGCGGGCCGGCCGGAATGCTCGCCGCGGGCACATCGGGAGTGACCGCGGTGAACCGGTCCCCCGCCGCCTCGATCAGCACGTCGGCGCAGACGCCGCGGCCGGGCAGCCAGGCCAGCTCGGCGTGCCAGGCGCGGGCCGGCTCCGATGGCGGGGCGGGGGGCCCGGCGGCGGAAGGAGTCATCGGCCGGCCAGCTCTTCCAGGACGGCGGCCAGCGCCACCACGCCCGCCTCGCAGTCGGCCATGTCGGCGTGCTCGGCGGGCGAGTGGGACACGCCGGACGGGTTGCGGACGAACAGCATCGCCGCGGGCAGCCGGGCGGCCAGCACCCCGGCGTCGTGCCCGGCCCCGGTCGGCAGCGCCGGCGCGGCGATCCCGCGGCCGGCCAGGATCCCGGCCAGCCGGTCCCGCAGCCTGGTGTCGAACTCCACCGGCGGCGTGAACGACTCCCGGTGCACCCCGACCTCGACCCCGTGGCCGGCTGCGGCTTCCCGCGCGGCGGCCTCGACCTGGCTTACCAGCCGGTGCAGGGCCGGCTCGCCGGGGGCCCGGGCGTCGAGCCAGGCGCGCACCCGCGAGCAGATCGCGTTGGCCGCGCCCGGCTCGGCGGTGACCTTACCGAACGTGGCCAGCGCGGCCTGGCCGGCCGCGGCCTCCCGCGCCGCGAGCACCGTGGCCGCGTATGGCAGCATCGGGTCCCGGCGGTCGGCCAGCCGGGTGGTGCCCGCGTGATCGGCCCGGCCGGTGAAGTCGAGCCGCCACCGGCCGTGCGGCCAGATGCCCTCGGCGATGCCCACGGCCGCGCCCAGCCCGGCCAGGGCGCTGCCCTGCTCGATGTGCAGCTCGACGTACGCCGCGATGCGGCGCAGCCGCGTGTCGTCGGGCCCGAGCCGCGCCGGGTCGAGCCCGGCGCCGGCCATCGCCTCGGCCAGGCTCACCCCGCGGCCGTCCCGTAGCTCGCGGGCGGCCTGCGGGTCCGTCACCCCGGTCAGCAGCCGGCTGCCCAGGCAGGCCACGCCGAACCGCGCGCCCTCCTCCTCGCCGAACGCGGCCACGGCGAGCGGCCGGGCGGGGACGAACCCCCGGTCCCGGAGCAGGTCGATCGCGGCGAACCCGGACACCACGCCGAGCGGGCCGTCGTAGGCGCCGCCGTCCGGCACCGAGTCCAGGTGGCTCCCGGTCACGATGGCGGCCCCGGGCGGGGGGGATGCCGGGTCGAAGGCCCCGGTCACCATGGCGGCCCCGGGCGCGGGGGCCGCCGGGCCAAAGGCTCCCGCCGCGCCCGGCGGCGCACCGGCTGGTCCCTCCCACCAGGCCCAGAGATTGCCGTTGTGGTCGGCTTCGGGGCGCAGGGAGCGTGAAAGGGCGGTGTTACGGAACCATTCGCGGCAGGCGAGGTCCGCTTCGGTATACGAGTACCGCCGGTAGCCGCCGGTGGCCGGGTCGCGGCCGAGCGGGCGCAGCGAGTCCCACAGCTCAGCGAAGCTCACCGGCGCCGCCTCACCGCCGGGCCATCGGCACCCGGACGCCGCGCTCGGCGGCGACGTCGGCCGCGCGGTCGTAACCCGCGTCGGCGTGCCGGATCACGCCCATGCCCGGGTCGTTGGTCAGCACCCGCTCCAGCTTCTGCGCAGCCAGCGCGGTGCCGTCGGCTACGCAGACCTGCCCGGCGTGGATCGAGCGGCCGATGCCGACGCCGCCACCGTGGTGGATGCTCACCCAGGTCGCGCCGGAGGACGCGTTGACCAGGGCGTTCAGCAACGGCCAGTCTGCGATCGCGTCCGACCCGTCGGCCATCGCCTCGGTCTCGCGGTAGGGCGAGGCGACCGAGCCGCAGTCCAGGTGGTCACGGCCGAGCACGATCGGCGCCTGCACCTCGCCCCGCGCGACCAGCTCGTTGAAGCGCAGGCCGGCCAGGTTCCGCTCCCCGTAGCCGAGCCAGCAGATCCGCGCGGGCAGCCCCTGGTAGTGCACCCTCTGCTGGGCCATCCTGATCCACCGCGCCAGGGCCTCGTTGGCCGGGAACTCCTCCAGGATGGCCGCGTCGGTCGCCGCGATGTCGGCCGGGTCGCCGGACAGCGCGGCCCACCGGAACGGGCCCCGGCCCTCGCAGAACAGCGGCCTGATGTAGGCGGGCACGAAGCCGGGGAAGTCGAAGGCCCGCTCGAAGCCGCCGAGCAGGGCCTCGCCGCGGATCGAGTTGCCGTAGTCGAAGACCTCGGCGCCCGCGTCCAGGAAGCCGACCATCGCGGCGACGTGCGCCGCCATCGACTCGCGCGCCCGCCGGGTGAACCCGGCCGGGTCCTCGGCCCGCAGCGCGGCCATGTCCTCGAAGGCGACCCCGCGGGGCAGGTAGGTCAGCGGGTCGTGCGCCGAGGTCTGGTCGGTGACGATGTCGACCGGGGCGCCCATCGCGAGCAGCCGCGGCACCAGGTCGGCCGCGTTGCCGAGCAGCCCGATCGACAGCGGCCTGGCCTCGCCCGCCGCAGCCGTGGCCCGGCGCACCGCGTCGTCGATGTCGTCGGCGGCCACGTCCAGGTAGCCGTGCTCGATCCGGCGGCTGATCCGGGACGGGTCGCAGTCGATGCAGATCGCGACGCCGCCGTTCATCGTGACCGCGAGCGGCTGGGCCCCGCCCATGCCGCCCAGCCCGGCGGTCAGCGTGATGGTGCCGGCCAGCGAGCCGCCGAACCGCTTGGCGGCCACGGCCGCGAACGTCTCGTAGGTGCCCTGGAGGATGCCCTGGGTGCCGATATAGATCCAGGAACCCGCGGTCATCTGCCCGAACATGGTCAGGCCGGCGGCCTCGAGCCTGCGGAACTCTTCCCAGGTGGCCCACTGCGGGACCAGGTTGGAGTTGGCGATCAGGACCCGCGGCGCCCACTCGTGGGTGCGGAAGACCCCGACCGGCTTGCCCGACTGGACCAGCAGGGTCTCGTCCGCCTCCAGGTCCCGCAGCGAGGCCACGATCGCGTCGAACGCGTCCCAGCTGCGGGCCGCGCGGCCGGACCCGCCGTACACGATGAGCTCGTCCGGGTGCTCGGCCACCTCGGGGTCGAGGTTGTTCATCAGCATCCGCATGGCCGCTTCCTGCGGCCAGCCCTTGCAGGTCAGGGTCGTCCCGCGGGGCGCCCGGACCGGGCGCGGCCCGGCGGCGGGGCGCGGCCCGGCAGCGGCCGGGCCGGGCGGGTGCGCAGCGGTCATGGCCGGCCTCCTCGTCGAGTCGGTGATCGCAGGCGCGGCGGACGGCCGCCGCTCCGGTTCATCATCCTCCGTCCGCGGCGGCCGCATCCGGGGCGGGGCCGGCCGCCCGGCGCGCCGGCGCGCTAGTAGCGGTCGCCGGATACCGGCGGCAGGGCGTCGAGGTCGGCGAGGTCGGCGGCGGTCAGGTCCAGGCCCGCCGCCGCGACGTTCTCCTCCAGGTGGCGGGGACGCTTCGTGCCGGGAATGGCCAGGACGTGCGGTCCCTGGGCCAGGGCCCAGGCGATCGCGGCCTGGGCCATGGTCGCGCCGTGGCGCCGGGCCACCCGTCCGATCACGGCCAGGATGGCCTGGTTGCGCCGCATCGCGTCGGCCGTGAAGCGCGGGTTCGCGAACCGGATGTCGTCGGGCGCGAACCCCCGGTCGAGCACGGTGCCGGTGAGGTACCCGCGCCCCAGCGGCGCGTACGCCACGAACGCCGCGCCGTGCGCCGCGCACCAGGGGACGACGCTATCCAGCGGGCCGCGGGTCCACAGGGACAGCTCGGACTGGACGGCGGCCACCGGGTGGATGGCGTGCGCTCGCTCCAGTTCGGATGACGTCACCTCGCACAGGCCCAGGACGCGCACCTTCCCCGCGGCCACCAGGCCGGCGAGGGCGCCCCAGGACTCCTCCAGCGGCACTGCGGGGTCGACCCGGTGCAGGTAGTACAGGTCGATCGTGTCGACGCCCAGCCGGAGCAGGGAGGAATCGCAGGAAGCCCGGATGTGCGCCGGGTCGGCCCGGCGCCGCGCGGGGCCGCCGCCGGAGCCCACCACCAGCCCGACCTTGGTCGCGATGACGACCTCCGGCAGGCGGCCCCTCAGGCCGCGGCCGACCAGGCGCTCGTTCGTGAACGGCCCGTAGGAGTCGGCGGTGTCGAACAGCGTCACCCCGAGCCCGACCGCCCGGGCCAGCACGGCCAGCGACCGCTGGTCGTCGATGTCGGCCGGGTCGTATTCCGCCGACATGCCGACGCAGCCCAGGCCCACCGCGCCGACCGCTCGCCCCAGGCCCTCGAGCCGCCGGGTCAGCATGCGCGGTCCAGGATCGAGCGGATGTCGGCGGCGGACGGGGGCCGGGGCGTGTTGGCCAGCACCTCGTCATCGAGCGCGTCCGCGGTGATCTGCCCGAAGTCGCCGCCGGTGATCCCGAGGCCGGACAGGGTCTGGGTCAGCCCCACCCGCCCGGCCAGGCCGGCGATCGCCTCGATCGCGGCGCCGGCGTTCCCGGCGGCACCGCGCCGCGCGGACCCGGCACCGAGCGCGAACGCGACCTCGGCCAGGCGCGGCGCGCAAACCTCGGCGTTGAACCGGAGCACCGGCGGCAGCACCGCGGCCAGCGCCACGCCGTGCGCGAGGCCGAACCGGCCGCCGAGCGCGTGACCGATGGCATGGCACAGGCCGAGGCCGGTGGTGGCCATGCCGATCCCGGCCATGTGCGCGGCCAGCAGCATCTGCGCCCGCGCCTCCAGGTCGGCCCCGTCGGCGCAGGCCCGCGGCAGATGGACCGCGATCATGCGGATCACCTGCCGGGCGATGCCATCCGACCAGGGACTAGCACGCACCGACAGAAACGACTCCAGGGCGTGGACCAGGGCGTCGAGGCCCGTGGCGGCCGTTGCCGCCGGCGGCAGGCTGAGGGTCAGGCACGGGTCGAGGATCGCCGCCGCGGGCAGCGCGCTGGCGTGGCCCACGTAGAACTTGCGGCCGGCCTGCGGGTCGGTCACCACGCCGAATGCGTTGGTCTCCGCGCCGGTGCCGGCCGTGGTCGGGACCGCCACCAGGGGCAGCGCCGGGCGGGCGAACTCGCCGCGGTAGTCGAGGTCCCGGCCGCGCTGGGGGTTCACGGCCGCGAGCGCGATCCCCTTGGCCGCGTCGATCGCCGACCCGCCCCCCACCGCCACCAGCGCGATCCGGGCGGCGGCGGGCGGCGCGGGCCGGCCGGGCGCTGCGGCCCCCGCCGCCCGCACGGCGCCGGCCCCGCCGGCCAGATCCCCCGTGGTCGGGTTGGGATGCACCCCGCTGAAGACCGTCACGGGCATCCCGGCCGCCTCGAGCACGGCCGTGACGCCGGCCACCACCTCCGTGGCCGCCAGCGCGGCGTCGGTGACGACCACCACGGCGTCGCCGCCGGCGCCGCGGACGACGCCGGGGAGCCGCCGGCCGCCCCGGCCCCGAAGTAGGCGGTCGGCGTCGGCGATATCACGAGCTCGGATCCGGCGAGGGGGGACAGAGCGGTGAGGGCGGCGGCCGGCATGGTCACTCCTGCGGCGAGTCGATGCGGAGCGGGTTCCCGGGTCGGCTCGCCCATGTGACCGAGGCCGACGGAGCCGTCCCTCATCGCCGCGCCCACCGCTGCGCCGCGTCCTCGTCGACCCGCGCGCCCAGGCCCGGCGCCGCGGGCACGCTCACGCATCCGGCGGCGTCGATGAGCACCGGCTCGGCCAGGAAGAAGTCGCGCCGCTGCTCGGTCCACCCGGGCGGGTCGTAGGGAAACTCCAGGTACGGCCCGCCCCCGACGCCCGCGGCCACGTGCAGGTTGGCCAGCAGGCCGAGCCCGTTGGTCCAGGTGTGCGGGGTGAACCAGCGGTGGCCGGCCCGGGCCAGGTCGGCGATCGTCCGGGCCCGGAGCATGCCCACGGCCAGCACGACGTCGGGCTGGACGACGTCGAGCGCCCCGGCCGCCAGCGCGTCGAGCAGGTCGGTCATGGTGCGCGCCATCTCGCCCCCGGCCACCCGGATCCCGGTCTGCTCCCGCAGCGCCCGCAGGCCGGCCGCGTCGCCGGCGGGCAGCGGCTCCTCCAGCCACAGCACGCCCAGCTCGGCCAGCTCGGCCGCGATGCGCCGGACGGCGGCCAGGTCCAGGGCGGCCGAGACGTCGCCGGCCATCCGCCACCCCTGGTTCAGGTCGACCATGATGTCCATGCCATCGCCGACGGCCTCGCGGGTGGCTCGCACGGCGGCCAGGCCGCCCGGCACGTCCTCGCCGCCGATGCGGAGCTTCACCGCCCGGAAGCCCGCGGCCCGGGCGGCCAGGGCCGACTCCGCCCGCGCCGCCGGGCTCTTCAGCTCGCCGAACGAGGCATAGGCCGGCAGGCTGCGGGCGGCCCCGCCGAACAGCACGGACACCGGCAGCCCGGCCGCCTGGCCGAGGATGTCCCAGAGCGCGGCCTCCAGCGGCCAGTAGCGGCCCGCGTGGAAGTTGATCGTCTCGATCACGGCCACGTGCCGGGCGATCTGCAACGGGTCGCGGCCGAGGAACAGGCCCTCGAACGCCTCGAAGCCGTCCATGGTGTCGCCGGAGCCGTGCCCGGTCAGGCCCTCGTCGGTCTCCACCCGGACCAGGGTGGCGTCGGCGTGGGCGCGCGGCACCGGGTCCCAGGCCGCGCGGAACGGCGGGTCGAGCGGCCGCCGCATCCGGTCCAGCCGGATGGCGGTGATCTTCACCGGACGGCAGGGGGGGCCGGGTCGAGGTACCGGTTGCCCACAGGGCCGTCGCGCCGGCCGAGCACGGTGTTGACGTGCGCGGCCTCGGCGCCTTCGCCGATGAAGCTCTCGCCGATGAGCATGTCATTCTCCGGCATGCCGCCGAGGTTAGCGGCATCGGCCGGTGTGCACTAGGTCACGTTTCGGGGGTGACGACGTCCTATCTCGTTGCAGCTATTCCGAGTGGTAACTAGGATTTTCCTCCATCCGATGACGCGCGCGGTGCCGTCCGCAGCGCCCCTGGGGGAACCGTGGCGACGTACATCCTCAGACGCCTCGGGCTGGCCTTGGTCACTCTCTGGTTGCTGAGCGTTATCGTCTTCTTCGCCGGGCAGGTGCTCCCGGGCGACCCGGGCCGCGCGATCCTCGGCCCGCTGGCCGCGCAGAGCGCCGTGCACGCGCTCGATACCCAGCTGGGCGTCAACCGGTCGCTGCTCGCCCAGTACTGGAGCTGGATCACCGGGCTGCTGCACGGCGACCTGGGCACCTCATACCAGTTCCGGTCCCCGGTCGCGCCGTTCATCGGTGCCGCGCTGGTGAACTCGGTCAAGCTGGCCGCGCTGGCGTTCATCATCGTGGTGCCGCTCAGCATCGCCGGCGGGGTGATCGCGGCGCTGCGGGTCGGCCGGATCACCGACCGGGCGATCTCGGTGACCGGCCTGTCCGCGGCCACGGTGCCCGAGTTCGTCTCCGGGATCGTGCTCATCGTGATCTTCGCCGTCGAGCTGAAGTGGCTGCCGGTCTCGGCCTCGGCCGGGCCGGGCGCGTCGGTGGGCGCACAGCTCGACCACCTGATCCTCCCTGCGATCCCGCTGGTGCTCGTGCTGTTCGGCTACATCGCGCGGATGGCGCGGGCAGGCACGATCGAGGCCCTCGACTCCGACTACGCGCGCACCGCGACGCTCAAGGGCCTCAAGCGGTCGGTGGTGATCCGCCGGCACATCCTGCGCAACTCGCTGCTGCCGACGATCACGGTGATCGCCACGCAGACCGGCTACCTGGTCGGCGGCCTGGTGGTGGTGGAGACGCTGTTCAACTACCAGGGCATCGGGAAACTGATCTTCACCGCCGCCACGGCCAAGGACTTCCCGATGCTCGAGGCTGGAGTGCTCACCATCGGCGTCGTGTACATGGTCGCGACGCTGATCGCGGACGTGCTCTACACCATGCTCAACCCGCGGCTGCGCGTAGGCGGCAGCGCATGAGCACGGCCCCGCTCGGCTCCGAGCTGAGCCCCTCGGCCGCGCAGGTGAGCGTGGTGCGCGCGCCCGCGAGCCGCCAGCTGGCGTCGTGGCGGCTGCTGCTGCGCCGGCCGACGTTCCTCGCCGGGGCCGCGATCCTGCTGTTCTGGATCGTCTGCGCCGTGTTCGGCTCGGCGATCGCCCCGCACAACCCGCTGGCGCAGCAGCTGCTGGCCACCAACGCCGCGCCGTCCGGCGCGCACTGGTTCGGGACCGATCAGCTCGGCCGGGACATGCTGTCCCGGGTCATCGTCGGGGCCCGGGACATCCTGCTGATCGCCGTGGCGGCGACCGTGCTCGGCACCGTGCTCGGCACCGCGCTGGGCCTGGTCATGGGCTACCTCGGCGGCATCGTCGACATCCTGGTCGGCCGGGTCGTCGAGGCCGTGCTCGCGCTGCCGGTGGTGATCGTCGCCTTCTTGTTCATCGTCGCGCTCGGGCCGTCCACCGGGACGCTGATCGTGGTGGTCGGGTTCGTGTTCACGCCGCTGATCGCCCGGACCGTCCGCTCCGCGGTCCTGGTCGAGAGCCAGCTCGACTACCTGTCCTCGGCCCGGCTGCTGGGCGAGAAGCCGGCCCACATCATGATCGTCGAGATCCTGCCGAACGTGATCCCCGCCGTCCTGGTCGAGTTCACCGTCCGGCTCGGGTACGCGATCTTCGCCGTGGCCACGCTGTCGTTCCTCGGCTTCGGGGTGCAGCCGCCCACGCCCGACTGGGGCGGCGACATCGCCGCGAACTACGGCGTGCTCCCGGCCGGCTACTGGTGGGAGACGCTGTTCCCCGCGATCGCCATCGCCTCGCTGATCGTGGGCGTCAACCTGGTCACGGACTCGATCGAGCAGGTGCTCGCCTCGTGACCGCCGCCGATACCACGGCCGTCCCCGGCGCCGCGGGCGCGGCCGGCCCGACCCTGGAGGTCGGGCACCTGGACGTCACCTACCGGGTACGCGGCCAGGACCGGCGCGCCCTGCGCGACGTGTCGTTCCAGATCGGCCGCAGCGAGTCCTACGGGCTGGTCGGCGAGTCCGGATCGGGCAAGTCCACGGTGGCGCTGGCGCTGACCAGGTACCTGCCGAGAAACGGCCGGGTGAGCGCGGGGACGGTCAGCATCAACGGGCTGGACCCGCTGGCCATGGGGAGCGGGGCCCTGCGCAACCTGCGCGCCCGCACGGTCTCGATGGTCTACCAGGAACCCGGGCGGGCGCTGAACCCGTCGATCAAGGTGGGCCGCCAGGTCGCCGAGGTGTACGAGATCGCCGGCCTGAACCGCTCGGCGGCGCTCGAGCGCGCCGAGGGCATGCTGCGCAAGGTGCAGATCGCCGACCCGCGCCGGGTGATGGAGCGCTACCCGCACCAGCTCTCCGGCGGGATGGCGCAGCGGGCGCTGATCGCGATGGCGCTGGCGGCCGAGCCCTCGCTGCTCATCCTGGACGAGCCCACCACGGCGCTGGACGCGACCGTCGAGGCCGAGGTGCTCGACCTGGTGGCGGCGCTGCGCGAGGAATTCGACACCTCGGTGCTGTTCATCAGCCACAACCTGGCCGTGATCGCCAAGATGTGCGACCGGGTCGGGGTGCTCTACGCCGGGGAGCTGATCGAGGAGGGCCCGGCGGTCGAGGTGTTCGACCAGCCGCGCCACCCGTACACGGTCGGGCTGCTGCGCTGCATCCCCCGGGGCGGCCAGCGCAAGGACCACGGGCGGCTGGACACCATCCCGGGCTTCCTGCCGCCGCCCGGCCACGAGCTCACCGGGTGCATCTTCGCGCCGCGCTGCCCGATCGCCGAGGAACGCTGCCGGGCCGCCGCGCCGCCCGCCTTCGCCACCGGCCCGGACCGGACCTCGCGCTGCTACCTGCACGACGCCACGGCCGACCTGCCCCGCAATACCCCGGTGGACCTGGAGCTGTCGACATCACGCGACGACCGCCGGCCGGTCGTGCGGCTCGAGCGGCTGTCGAAGACGTTCGAGTCGCACGGGGAGGCGGTCAAGGCCCTGGTCGGGGTCGACCTGAGCCTGGAGGCGGGCGAGACCCTCGGGCTCGTCGGCGAGTCGGGCAGCGGCAAGACCACCCTGGCCCGGGCGCTGCTCGGGCTGATCACGCCGGACCAGGGCTCGGTCGTCAGCCTGGACGACGAGCCGCTGCGGGCCGACGCCCAGCGCCGGCCGCGCGACCAGCTCAAGGCGCTCCAGATCGTGTTCCAGAACCCGGACTCGGCGCTGAACCGGCGGCACACGGTCCGGCGCCTGATCAGCCGGCCGCTGTCCCGGCTGGCCGGCCTGTCCGGCGCGCGGCTGCGCGAGCGGCTGGAGGACCTGGTCCGGTCGGTCCGCATGGAAGACCGCCACCTGCCGCTGCGCCCGAGCCAGCTGTCCGGCGGCCTCAAGCAGCGGGTCGCGATCGCGCGGGCCTTCGCGGGCGGGCCGCGCATCGTGGTCTGCGACGAGCCCACCTCGGCCCTGGACGTGTCGGTGCAGGCCGCGATCCTCAACCTGCTGGTCGACCTGCAGGCCAAGGAGCAGGTGACCTACCTGTTCATCTCGCACGACCTCGGCCTGGTGCGCTACCTGTCCGACCGCATCGCGGTGCTGTACCTCGGCCGCGTGATGGAGGTCGGCCCGGCCGAGACCGTGTTCGCCGGGCCGCACCATCCCTACACCGAGGCGCTGCTGTCCGCGGTGCCGAGCCTCGACGGGCAGCGCCCGGAGCGGATCCGGCTGCAGGGCGAGATCCCGTCGGCGGCCGACCCGCCGTCCGGCTGCGTGTTCCACACCCGGTGCCCGCGCAAGCTGGCCACCGGCGAGTGCGAGTCGGCCGAGCCGCCGCTGGCCGAGGTCGCGCCCGGCCACTTCATGAGCTGTCACATTCCCATCGATCGGCTAACAGTCCTGCAGCGGCCCGGTCCGGTGCCGTGACAACCGCACGCCTTCGGGCATACGTTTTTCGCTTCACGCCGGCCCCGTCCGGCGTGGTTAGGGAGGATCCCCAGTGAACGCAGACCATCGCCGCCTCGGCCGGCTCCGCGCGGACCAGGGCGACATCGCGAACCATGTCATCGACGAGTTCGTCGCGGGCCGGCTCTCGCGCCGGGACTTCCTGCGGCGCGGCGCGGTCGTCGGGATATCGCTGCCGGTGCTCGGCGCGGTCGTCTCCGCGTGCGGCAGCTCGCCGACGTCCTCGTCGTCGCCGAGTTCGTCGGCGGGCAAGGCCGGGGCGACCATCAAGGTCGGGATCATCGTGCCCACCGCCGCGATCAACCCGGTCACCGTGGCCGACCAGGGCGGCCTCGACATGCTCGCGCAGACCGGCGAGTACCTGTGCCTGTCCGACCAGACCCTGACCCTCAAGCCGGTGCTGGCCGAGAGCTGGACGCCGAACTCGACCGCGGACGTGTGGACGTTCAAGATCCGCCAGGGCGTGAAGTTCCATGACGGCACGCCGCTCACCGCCGACGACGTCGTGTACACCTACCAGCTGCAGACCGACCCGAAGAACACGTCGAACGCGCTGTCCAACTTCGGCGGGGTGCTCACCCCGTCCGGCGTGCAGAAGGTCGACGACTTCACCGTCGCCTTTCACCTGGCCGCCCCGAACGGGAACTTCCCGTACCTGACCTCGTCCGACAACTACAACATGATCATCATCCCGAGCAACTACAACCCGGCGAACTGGCAGAGCTCGTTCATCGGCACCGGCCCGTTCGTGATGAAGAGCTACACGCCCAAGGTCGGCGCGTCGTTCACCCGCAACGAGTCGTACTGGGGCACCAAGGCCCTGCCCGCGGCCACCGAGTTCACGTTCTACGCCGACCAGACGCCGGAGATCCTCGCCCTGTCCAGCGGGACGATCGACGTCGTCGGGCAGTTCGCGGTGTCCGGCGGCGAGCAGCTGCTGGCCTCCGGCGCCCCCTACAACATCATCCGGCTGAGGTCGAGCGCGCACCGCGAGCTGTCGATGCGCTGCGACCAGGCGCCGTTCACCGACCCGCGGGTGCGCCAGGCCATCGCGCTCACGCTGGACCGGCCCGCGATCGTGCAGGCCCTGTTCAAGGGCTACGCCGACCTGGGCAACGACAGCCCGTTCGCGCCCGTCTTCCCGTCCACGAACACCAGCGTCCCGCAGCGGGCGCAGAACATCGCCAAGGCGAAGTCGCTGCTGGCGGCGGCCGGGCACCCGAACGGCTTCAGCACCCACCTGACCACCGAGCAGCTGCTGGAGATCCCGTCCTACGCCCAGATCGTCGCGCAGTCGGCGAAGGCCATCGGGGTGAGCATCGGCCTGACCATCGAGAGCTCGGCCGCATACTACGGCAAGGCCACGTTCGGGAACTCGGACTGGCTCGACGCCACGATGAGCCTGGTCGACTACGGTCACCGCAGCGTGCCGAACGTGTTCCTGGGCGCCCCGCTCGAGACCACCAACGCCAAGACCGGGACCGGCTCGTGGAACGCGGCGCACTTCAACAACGCGCAGTACGACATGCTGGTCGCCCAGTACGCCGCCACCGTCGACCTGTCCAGCCAGCGCTCGATCGCCGGGCAGATCGAGACCCTGCTGCTCGACCAGACGCCGGTCATCTTCGGCTACTTCTACAACTACCTGACCGCCACGGCCAAGACCGTCACCGGCGCCTACCCGACCGCGATCGGCCACATCTTCCTCTACAACACGACCAAGAGCTGACCCCGGCGTGGACCCGGCCGGCCGCGGCCTGTGGCTGCGGTTCCTGTCCGGTCCCGACATCGACGCGCTCGGCCTGACCGGAGCCGAGATCGTCGCCGCGGTACACGACGCGGTCCTCGCCCACGGCGAGGGCCGCGTCGTGTTCGAGCCGCGGGTGCACCTCGTGCCCGGCGACGGCGTCGCCGGGCACTTCAACGTGCTGCGCGGGCACCTGCCCGGCCTCGGCGTCAGCGGGGTCAAGGTCGTCGGTGACTTCGTCGACAACTACGCCAGCGGCCTGCCCAGCGAGCTCGGGCTGCTGACCCTGTACGACCCGGCTACCGGGATCCCGCTGTCGATCATGGACGCGACCCTGATCACGGCCTGCCGCACCGGGGCGATGACCGCGGTGGGCGCCCGGTACCTGGCCCGGCCGGACTCCCGGGTGCTGGGGCACGTCGGGGCGCGCGGCACCGCGTTCTGGAACGTGGTGCTGCTGGACGAGCTGTTCGACCTGGACGAGATCCGGGTGACCAGCCGCCGGCCGCAGTCGCGGGAGGCGTTCGCGCGCCGCCTGGCCGAGGTCACCGCCGCGCCGGTCCGGGTCACCGCCACCGCGGACGAGGCGTTCGACGGCGCGGACATCCTGGTCGAGGCCTCCCGGCTGACCGAGCCCGAGCCCCTGCTGCGGACCAGCGCGGTCCGGCCGGGTGCGTTCGTGGTCCCGTACGGCACCGTCAGCGCCGTCGAGCTTGACCTGCTCGACGTGATGGACAAGGTCGTCGTCGACGACTGGCGCGAGGCCCGGTCCGGGCGCTTCGGCGCGCTGCGCCGGCACGTCGACACCGGCCGGCTGGGGCCGCGGAACCTGCACGCCGAGCTCGGCCAGATCGTGGCCGGCCAGCGTCCGGGCCGGGAGCGCGCGGACGAGCGGATCCTGCTCTGGCATCGCGGGCTGTCCATCCTGGACATCGCCGTCGGCGCGCTGATCCTGCGCCGGGCCGCCGACGCCGGGGCCGGCACGATGCTGCGGTACCGCTGACCATGACCCGGCACCTGATCACCGCGCCCGGTGACCTGGAGCCGGAGCTGATCCTGCGGGTCGCGGCCGGGGACGGGGTCTCGCTCGCCCCGGCGCTGCTGGACGAGGTGCGGCGGCGCTGCGAGGCGGCCCGCGCCGTGCTGCGCCGCGGTGACCCGGTGTACGGGGTCAACACCGGCATGGGCGCGCTGAGCGCCGTCCGGCTCACCGCGGCCGAGCAGGCCGCCCATCAGCGCAACCTGCTGCTGGCCCGGGCCACGGGCGGCCCGCCCTGGCTGGACGCCGCCGACACCCGGGCGATCTTCGCGGTCCGGCTGCGCACGTTCCTGTCCGGTGACAGCGGCGTGTCGGACGGGTTGTGCCTGCGGCTGGCCGAGTTCCTCGGCCAGGGCATCGCCCCGGCCGTGCCCCGGACCGCGATGGGCTGCGCAGGCGAGATCATGCCGCTGGCTCATGCGTTCGGGCCCCTGATCGGGGCCGGGCGGGTGCTCGGGCTGGGCGGCGACGGCGAGCCCGCCGCCGAGGTGCTGCGCGCGCGGGGGCTGGGCGCCTTCGCGCTGGGCGCGCGGGAAGGGCACGCGCTGCTGGCCGGGGTGCCCGGGGCGACCGCCCTGGGCCTGCGCCGGCTGGCCGAGGCCCGGGCCCTGGCCGCGGCGATGGAGTCGGCCGCCGCGCTGTCGGTGGCGGCGGCCGGCGCGTCCCGCGACCCGTACTCCCCCGGCTGCGCGCGCGGTGACGACATCCTGGCCGGCGTGCTCGGGCGGCTGCGCGCGGCGGCCGGCGAGCTGCCCGAGCCGCGGGCGCTGCAGGCGCCGGTGTCGTTCCGGGTCGCCGGCCCGGTCCTGGCTCACCTGCTGCGGGCGGGTGAGGCCCTGGACGCCGCGATCGGCCGCGCGCTGACCGGGGTGACCGACTCGCCCGCGTTCCTGGACGGGCGGTTCGTGGGCACGGCCGGGTTCCACGGCCTCGACCTGGCCGCCCACTGCGACCTGCTCACCGCGGCCCTGGCGCACGCGGCCGAGGTCTCGGCGGCCCGGCTGCACCGGCTGCTCGACCCTCGCGTCACCGGCCTGCCGGCCCAGCTGGCCGCCCGGCCCGGGCCGGATGCCGGGCTGGTCGCGGTGCACAAGCGGGCCGCCGGGGAGGTCCACGCGCTGCGCCGGCTGGCCGTCCCGGCCTCGGTCGGGCTCATCGAGACCTCTGGCGGCCAGGAGGACGTCCAGTCCTTCGCCTGGGAGGCCGCCGAGACGCTGCGCACCGCCCTGCACCACACCCGGGCGGTCACCGCGGCCGAGCTGCTGGCCGGGTACCAGGCGTGCTCGCTGTCGGGCCGGCCCGCGCCGGCGGGCTGCCGCGGGCTGCTGGCCCGGCTGGCCGGGATCATCGGCCCGATCGACGCCGACCGCCCGTTCGGCGAGGACATCGAGCACATTCTCCGCGCCGGGCTGGTCGCCGGGTAACGACCACGTTGCGGCCGGTCACGCCCGGCCCGCCCGGGCATATGATGGCCTTTCCCTAGCGGCCTTCCCCTTACCGGCTCCCCCTGGCGGCCTTCCCCTTATCGGCCTGTTCGCTGAGGCGAGGTCTGGAGGTCTGATGTCGGTTGTCGCCGTCACTGCGTCAGGCCCGGGCGCGCCGCCGCCCGACCCGCCCGGCACCGGCCTCAAGCACGGCTGGGGCGTAAGCCCGCAGCGCCAGCAGGCGATCGTCGATACCCTGCATCGCCTCGTCCCGCGGACCGGGCGGCTGTCGCCCGCCCAGTTGCGGGCGGTGACCGTCGCGCTCGCCGAGCGCCGGGACCTGTGGGCCGACCTGGTCGTCCACGACCCCGACGTGCGCTGGTACCTGCCACTGCACCGGTCGAACGCGTGCGACGTCTGGCTGCTGGCCTGGGAACGGGGCCAGGACACCGACTGGCATGACCACGGCGGGTCGTCCGGGTCGTTCGCCGTGGCCGACGGCAGCCTGACCGAGCAGTACCGGGTCCCGAGCGGGCGCAGGCTCGGCCGCAGGCACCTGCCGGCCGGGCAGGCCGTGGCGTTCGGCCCCGGGCACGTCCACGACGTCGCGCACGGCGGCGACGGCTCCGCGACCAGCATCCACGCGTACTCGCCGCCGCTGGTGGCGATGACCTACTACCGGCCCACCGATTACGGGCTGATCGCCACCCAGACCATGGCCATCGACGGCCCGGAGGGGGCGCGCGGCCGCGGCGGCGCGGACACCGCACTCGCCGACGCCACCGCCTCCGCGGCCGAGCTCACCCGGGACGCGCTGCCCGCGGACGCGCCCAGCATCGCCGACCTGCTGGCCGAGGCCCGCAGCGGCCTGGCCCGGCTCCGGCCTGAGACCGCCTTCGCCGCGCTCACCGACGGGGCTGCGCTCGTCGACATCCGCCCGCTGGAGCAGCGGATCGTGGAGGGCGAGGTGCCCGGCGCGATCATCATCGGCCGCAACGTGCTCGAGTGGCGGCTCGACCCGCGCAGCGAGGCCCGCATCCCGGCCCTGGCCCGCGCCGACGCGCAGATCATCGTGATGTGCTCGCAGGGCTATGCCTCGACGCTGGCCGCGGCGATCCTGCGGCGGATCGGCCTGGACCGGGCGACCGACCTCGAGGGCGGCTTCCAGGCGTGGAAGACGGCCGGCCTGCCGACGCGCCCGGCCCAGTCCCTGGGCTGACCCGCCGCCGCTGGGCTGACCCGTCGCCGCTGGGCTGCCCCGCCGCCTCTGGGCTGACCCGCCGCCGCTGGGCTGCCCCGCCGCCGCTGGGCTGCCCCGCCGCCTCTGGGCTGCCCCGCCGCCTCTGGGCTGACCCCGTTGCGGCGGGGAATAATTGGCCTGGGCGGCTCGTTGGCGCATGCTCTGCTCTCACGACGCCCTCATTTCTCACTACGCCCTCATCAGGCGGATTCCCGAGGAACCCACCGATGACCTCTGCCAGCAAGGCCCACGGCCAGGAGGCCCACGGCCAGGAGCCCCACGGCCAGGAGCCCCACGGCCAGGAGCCCCACGGCCAGGAGCCCCACGGCCAGGAGCCCCACGGCCAGGAGGCCCACGGCCACCAGCACCGGGACGTGTCCGGCGGCTGGCTGCGCCCGGCCGTGTTCGGGTCCATGGACGGCCTGGTCACCAACGTTTCCCTGATCGCCGGGGTGGGCGGGGGCGGCGGGTCGCCGCACGCCCTGATCCTGGCTGGCCTGGCCGGCCTGTCCGCGGGCGCGTTCTCCATGGCCGCCGGCGAGTACGTCTCGGTGTCCTCGCAGAACGAACTGGTCGCCGCCGAGGTCCGCAAGGAGAAGTACGAGCTGGAGACCCACCCCGACGCCGAGCGGCGCGAGCTCGCGGCCGTGTTCCGCCGGCGCGGCGTGGACGCGGATCTGGCCGACGAGGTGGCCAGGCAGGTCTCCGAGCGCCCGGACGAGGCGCTCGGCCTGCACGTCCGCGAAGAACTCGGGGTGGACCACCAGGAACTGCCGTCGCCGGTCATGGCCGCCGGGGCGTCCCTGGTGACGTTCGCCGCCGGGGCGCTCATCCCGCTGCTGCCGTACCTGCTCGGCTTCACCGCGCTGTGGGCCGCGCTGGTCCTCGCGGCGATCGCCGCGTTCATCGGCGGGGGGCTGGTGGCCCGGATCACCGACCGCCCGTTCCTGCGCGGCGCCCTCCGCCAGCTGCTGCTGGCCGGCGCCGCGGCCGGCCTGACCTACGGGATCGGCAGCCTGGTCGGCCACGCCGTCTCCTGAGCGCGCGGCCCCGGCCGGTCCCGCCGGGTCAGTCGCGGGCCGGCCGCCCGGCCGACACCTGGCGGAACTGACCCGGGCGCCCGCCTACCAGGCGTCCGACCCGAACGAGTCCTCGGCGTGCCCGCCGGATACCGACAGCAGTTCCAGGTCGGCCTCGACCATCATCGCGACCAGTTCCTCGAAGCCGATCTTCGGCTCCCAGCCCAGCTCGGACGCGGCCTTGGCCGGGTTCGCGCACAGCTGGTCGACCTCGGCCGGCCTGATGAACGCGGCATCAGTCACCACGTGGTCATGCCAATCCAGGCCCGCCACTTTGAACGCCAGCTCCACCAGCTCGCCGACACTGTGCGTGACCCCTGTCCCCACCACGTAGTCGGAAGGCTCGTCCTGGTCCAGCATCTGGTGCATCGCGCGCACGTAGTCGCCGGCGAAGCCCCAGTCCCGGCTGGCGCCGAGGTTGCCGAGCCGCAGTTGCCGCTCGTAGCCGAGCTTGACCTTGGCCACGCCCAGCGAGACCTTGCGGGTGACGAACTCGGCCCCCCGGCGCGGGGACTCATGATTGAACAGGATGCCGGACACCGCGAACATCCCGTAGGACTCGCGGTAGTTCTGGGTGAGGTGGTGGCCGTACGCCTTGGCCACGCCGTAAGGGCTGCGCGGATGGAACGGGGTGTGCTCGGTTTGCGGTGATTCGCGGACCTTGCCGAACATCTCCGACGACGACGCCTGGTAGAAGCGGATCTGGGCGCGCGACGGGCTCCGTGACGCGCTGATCCCGCTGCACACCCGGATCGCCTCGAGCACGCGGAGCACCCCCAGGCCGGTCACCTCGCCGGTCAGCTCGGCCTGCTGCCAGGACATCGGCACGTACGAGATCGCGGCGAGGTTGTAGACCTCATCGGGCTGCACCCGCTCGACCGCCGAGATCAGGCTGCCCTGGTCGAGCAGGTCACCGCGGACCAGCCGGACGTCCTCGAGGAGCTGGCGGACCCGCCGGACCCGGGGGTTCGCCTGCCCGCGCACCAGGCCCCAGACCTCGTATCCCTGAGCATGCAGATGCTCGGCCAGGTAGGAGCCGTCCTGACCGGTGATGCCGGTGATGAGAGCGCGTCGTGTCAGCGAAGTCTCCGCGTGTGTCGGGCCAGCCGCGGCCGCGGCTGACGTTCGGTCACGTCGCGGCAGCTTATCGACACCGGAACTCAAAAGCACTCCTGCCGTCTTGCGCATGGGGCGCAAGAACACGCATGGTACCGCCTGGTAATGTTCGGCTCCTTAGGGTCACGCGGGTACGCCTCCACCAAGCGGGCTGCCAGCGGCAGACGAGGAGGCGCAAACCTGCGTGAGCACCGTGCCAACCGGGGGGACGACCCCCGGACCTCCGCGGGGGCCAACCCGGGGGACGACCCCCGGACTCCTGCCGGGGCCAGCCCGGGCGACGACCCCCGGACCGCCGCCGGGGCCATCCGCGGGCCCGGCGCCCGGCCCCGGCCCCGGCGCGGCGGACGGCCCGCTGCGCGTCGCGCTGCTGTCCTACCGCAGCAAGCCCCACTGCGGCGGCCAGGGGATCTACCTGCGGCACCTGTCCCGCGAGCTGGCCGCGCTCGGGCACCAGGTCGAGGTATTCTCCGGCCAGCCGTACCCGGAGCTCGAGCCGGGCCCGGTGCTGCGCGAGCTGCCGAGCCTGGACCTGTACCGCGAGCCCGACCCGTTCCGCACGCCGCGGCCGGGTGAGTACCACGACTGGATCGACGTGCTCGAGGTCGCCGCGATGTGGACCGCTGCGTTCCCCGAGCCGCTGACGTTCAGCCTGCGCGCCCTGCGCGCGCTCCGGGCGCGCCGCGGCGACTTCGACATCGTGCACGACAATCAGGTGCTGGCCTACGGCATGCTCGGCATCGCCCGCCTCGGCCTGCCGATGGTCACCAGCATCCATCACCCGATCAGCGTGGACCGGCGGATCGAGCTGGCCGAGGCGCGGGGCCTGTCCCGGCTGTCCAAGCGCCGCTGGTACGGCTTCGTCCGGATGCAGGGCCGGGTGGCCCGGCGCGCGGGCCCGGTGCTCACCGGCTCCGAGTCTTCCCGCGAGGACATCTGCCGCGACTTCCGGGTGGCCCGCTCCCGCGTGCACGTGATCCCGCTGGGGGTGGACACCCGCCTGTTCCACCCCAGGCCCGCGCCCCGCGTGCCCGGCCGGATCGTGGCTGTGGCCAGCGCGGACTCGCCCGTGAAGGGCATCTCGACGCTGCTGCGGGCCGTGGCCAAGCTCACTACGGAGCGCAGCGCCGAGCTGACCGTGGTCGGCAGGCCCGCTCCCGGCGGGCCGACGGAGCGGCTCATCGCCGAGCTCGCGCTCGGTGACCGCGTCCGGTTCGTCAGCGGGATCACCGACGCCGAGCTCGCGGCGTTCATCGCCACCGCGGAGATCGCGGTCGTGCCCTCGCTCTACGAGGGGTTCTCGCTGCCCGCGGTCGAGCACATGGCGTCGGGCACCCCGCTGATCGCCAGCCGGACCGGCGCGCTGCCCGAGGTGACCGGTGACGCGGCGGTCCTGGTCACGCCCGGCGACGCCGAGGAACTCGCGATGGCGCTGCGGATGCTGCACGACTCGGCCGCCGACCGGGAGCGGCTGTCGGGCCTGGCCCTGCGCCGGGTCCAGGAGCGCTTTGCCTGGTCGGCCGTGGCGCGGGCCACCGTCGACCAGTACCGCCGCGCGATCGGCGCGGCCGCGCGGCCGCAGGCGCCGCCGTGCTGACCGTCGACTTCGCCCAGTTCCCGGTCGGGCCCGGCGACCGCGTGCTCGACCTGGGCTGCGGCGCGGGCCGGCACGCGTTCGAGGCCCTGCGCCGCGGTGCGCAGGTGGTGGCGCTGGACACCGACGAGGGCGAGCTGGCCCAGGTGGCGGCGATGTTCGCGGCTATGGACGAGGCGGGCGAGGCCCCGGCCGGCGCCACGGCGGGCGCGGTGGCTGGCGACGCCACCGCGATGCCGTTCCCTGACGGCAGCTTCGACCGGGTGATCGCCGCCGAGGTGCTCGAGCACATCCCTGCCGACCAGGCCGCCATGAACGAGATCGCCCGGGTGCTGCGGCCCGGCGGCCTGGCCGCGGTCACCGTGCCCGCCTGGCTGCCGGAGCGGATCTGCTGGCGGCTGTCCGACGACTACCACAACGTGCCCGGCGGCCACTTGCGGATCTTCACCCGGCACGAGCTGGAGACCAAGCTCGCCCGGTCGGGCCTGGCCCCCGGCGGCCGCCACCGCGCGCACGCGCTGCATGCGCCGTACTGGTGGCTGAAGTGCGCGGTCGGCGTGCGCGACGACGATCACCCGCTGGCCCGGGCTTACCACCGGCTACTGGTCTGGGAGATCATGAAGCAGCCTGCGGTCATGCGCCTGGCCGACCGCGCGCTGAACCCCCTCATCGGCAAGAGCATCGTCATCTACGCGGCTAAGCCCGCGGCCGCCGTCGCGAGGTCCGGCGACCCGGCCGCCGCGAGCCGGCCCGCGGCGGCCGCGGTGCCGGCGCAGCCCGAGGAGGCCCATGCGGCAGCCTGAGAGCCTGGCCAAGGCAAGCCACTGGCTGCCCTCGGTTCCCGGGATCCTCACCGCCGACCAGATCCTGGCCACGGGCCACAGCATCGCCG
The DNA here is from genome assembly GCA_963749145.1 of uncultured Actinomycetota bacterium. Classification (GTDB taxonomy): domain Bacteria; phylum Actinomycetota; class Actinomycetes; order Streptosporangiales; family Streptosporangiaceae; genus JASHPR01. The sequence goes on from CAVVLN010000004.1 coordinate 1,545,933, forward strand.
CCGAGCAGCAGCGCGGCGGCGCGATCGGCTGGCCGGACGGCCACGTCGACGCCTGGAACCACGTCGAGTGCGCGATGGCCCTGAGCGTGTGCGGCCTGCGCGGCGCGGCGCGGCGGGGCTACGAATGGCTCCGCGCCGCCCAGCGGCCGGACGGGTCGTGGCCGAAGGTGGCCGCCGACGGCACCGTCCTCGGCGAGGCGGTGGAGAGCAATCACGCCGCCTACGCCGCGGTCGGGGTGCTGCACGAGCTCCAGGTCACCCGGGACGACGCGTTCGCGCAGCGGATGTGGCCGGTGGTGCGGGCCGGGATCGAGTTCACGCTCAGCCTCCAGCAGCCGCGCGGCGAGATCATCTGGCAGCGCCTGGCCGACGGCGCGCCCGCCCGGTACGCGCTGCTGACCGGCAGTTCCAGCATGCACCACGCGCTGCGCTGCGCGATCGCGCTGGCCGAGTACATCGGCGAGCCGCAGCCGGACTGGGAGCTCGCGGCCGGCCAGCTCGGCCACGCGGTGGCCTGCCATCCCGAGGCGTTCGCCGACAAGAGCAGGTACTCGATGGACTGGTACTACCCGGTGCTCGGCGGGCCGCTGCGGGGCGCCGCGGCGCACCAGCGCCTGGCGGCCGGCTGGGACACGTTCGTCGTGCCCGGCCTCGGGATCAGGTGCGTCAGCGACCAGCCCTGGGTCACCGGCGCCGAGACCTGCGAGCTCGCGCTCGCGCTCGACGCGATCGGCGATCACTCCCGCGCGCTCGACCTGTTCGACCAGATGCAGCACCTGCGCGACCCCGACGGCAGCTACTGGACCGGCTGGCAGTTCGTTAACCGGGACCACTTCCCGAACGAGCGGAGCAGCTGGACCTCGGCCGCGGTCGTGCTGGCCGCGGACGCGCTGTCCGGCGCCACCAGCGGATCCGGGATCTTCACGGCCGCGGCGGCCCGGTGGGCCGTCGGCTCGCCAGTCGACGCCGCCGCCTGCGGATGCGAGTCACCGGGGAACGGCCGCCCGCCCGCGGCCTCAGCCGATCCCCGCCCCGGTCCGCTCCAGAACCCTTAGCGATCCCTCCACCCGCACCTCCTCGAACGCCCCCGACCGGAGCGCGCGCAGGTAGATCCGGTACGGGGCCTGGCCGCCGTCCGCCGGGTCGGGGAACACGTCGTGGATGGCCAGGGCTCCACCCTGAGCCACCCACGGGGCCCAGCCCTCATAGTCGGCGATGGCCGCCGCGTCGGTGTGCCCGCCGTCAATGAACAGCATCCCGAGCGGCGTCCGCCACAGCCCGGCCACGTCGGCCGACCGGCCGACGATCGTGATGACATGCTCCTCCAGGCCGGTGGCCGCGAGCGTGGAGCGGAAGTGCGGCAGCGTGTCCAGCCGCCCGGTGGCGGGATCAACCAGGCCCGGGTCGTGATACTCCCAGCCGGGCTGGTTCTCCTCCGAGCCGTGATGATGGTCGACGGTGATCACGAACTGTCCTGCCGCCCGGACGGCGGCGGCCAGATAGATCGTGGACTTGCCGCAGTAGGTGCCGATCTCGGCGACCGGACCCCGGCACGCGTACGCCGCGGCCGTGTCGTAGAGCGCCAGGCCCTCGGGCGCGGGCATGAAGCCCCGGGCCGCCTCGGCGGCCTGGGCCAGGTGAGCGGGGAAGCCGTTCTGCATGCCTGCCAGTGTCCCGCCCCCGCGCTTGCCCGCGCGCGCCGGGACATGCTCTACTCGCTACGAGCGAGTAACCCAGACCGACCGGGGAGACCGCCAGGTGAAGGTGGAAGTCGACCGCGACGCCTGCGAGGCCAACGCGGTGTGCGCGGGCCTGGTGCCCGAAGTGTTCGAGGTAGACGACGAGGACCAACTGCACATCCTGACCGCCGAGGTCCCGCCCGGCCTGGCCGACGCGGTGCGGCACGCGGTCATGTCCTGCCCGAAGGCCGCCCTCAGGCTGGAGGAGTAACCAGCCGCCTTGGCCACGCCCATCCAGTCGTAGTCCGCCCAGCCGCGCCGCAGAAGTAACCGGCCGTGCCCGCCGCGGGAACAACCAGCCACGCCCGCCGCGGGAACAACCAGCCACGCCCGCCGCGAGGAACAACCAGCCGCGCCCGCCGCGGGAACAACCAGCCGCGCCCGCCGCGGGAACAACCAGCCGCGCTAGCTTAAGGCGCCGCCGGCGATCGCCGCCCCGACCAGGATCAGGATCAGGCCGCTCATCTGCTCACTGCGCGCGCCGGCCCGGCGGCCGAGCACGCCGCCGAGCTCGAGTCCGATCAGCGACATGGCCACGCTGACCGCCCCGATCAGGATCGCGCCGAACGCGATGCCGACGCCGTAGGTGCCGAGCGCGAAGCCGACGACCAGGTTGTCCAGGCTGAGCACCAGGCCGCTGGCCAGCAGCCGGCCGACGTGCGGGGAGGGACTGGCATAGGCGGGGGCGGGCGCATCATCGGCCGCCTTCTTGCGGCTGTCCCGGAGCGACCGCACCAGCCCCTGCGCACCGACCAGCATCAGCAGGATGGCGCCGGGCCAGCGCACCGCCTGGCCCAGGTCGGTCGCGAAGCGCTGCCCGATCAGCAGCCCGACGATCGGCATGCCGGCCTCGAAGGCGCCGTAGACCACGCCGACATACACCCGGATGCGAGCGGTAACGCCCGTCACGCCGATACCGATGGCCGCCGCCAGGTTCGACAGCCCGACCGCGACCGCGGCCAGGAGAAGAGCGATCACGGCCACACACTAACCGGCCCGGCGGCCGGGGACGAAGCGCCTGAGCAGGGCGGGGCGCACGCGCCGGACCGCCCCGGCCCAGGTCAGGCCCGGGTCTCAGGCCCGGGTCTCAGGCCCCGGTCTCAGGCCCGGGTCTCAGGCCCGGGTCAGGCCCGGGTCAGGCCCGGGCGCCCGCGGCCCCGGCGTAGTAGGTGCTGAGATGGCGGCCGAGCCGGCGGATGGATGGCCGACCGGGCCTCCGGCGTGTCCGGCGCGGTGGCCGGGTCAGTTCTGCTCGGTCTGGTACTTCTCCGGGATCGTGGCCACCTCGTGCGCCAGCCTGACCCGGTCGGCGCGGTAGACATATCGGGACAGCCGGATCGGCCGGGACGCGCCGTAAGCCGTCCGCCCGACCACGATCACCGGGGTGCCCGTGGTCAGGCCGAAGAAGTCGAACTCGCGCGCGTCGGGCATCCGCGCGGCGATCTCGTCCCGGAAACCCTGCTGCGGGTAGCCGAGGTCGGCGAGCAGCTTGATGCTGCCTTGCTCGATGTGGCCGGCCTGCTCCAGCGCCGTCCCCTTGGCCAGGTCCATCGGGAAGAACGAGGCGACCAGCAGCCAGGGCACGTCGCCGAGGTAGCGCTGGGACCTCCGCACGACCACCGGGTCGCCCGGCTTGATGTCCAGGCTCGCGGCCACGCTCGCGCTCGCCTCGGCCGTCTCCACCACGACCGACCTGGCCATCTCCGGCTGGCTGGCGGCGGGCCCGACCACCGGCAGCGCCGTGTCCGCGTGCTGGCCGCCGGGCGGGACGTTCACCCGGGACAGCAGGGCGGTGAACGGCCGGGTCGGCTGCTGGACGAATGTCCCCAGGCCCTGCCTGGTCACCACCAGGCCCTGGTTGGTGAGCAGAGCGATGGCCAGCCGGACGGTGTTCCGCGACGCCTGGTACTCCTCGATGAGGTCGGGCTCGCTAGGCAGGCGCTCGCCCGGCCCGAACATGCCGCTGGTGATCTGCTCGCGGAGCCGGTCAGCGATCTGCTGGTACCGCGCACGTGGCACCGCCCTCGACCTCCCACTCCTCACTCGTACCCATGATTCTCACCATCTGGATAGGTGGAATCTACCCACCCAGTCTGTTTTAACGCACCACTGTTTGGTATGAGTCTAATCAATGGAAACATCGGAGTGATGGTAGCGGCCGCGGCGCCAGCGGCAACGGCAGACACGCCGGGCAGAAGCCACCCGGCCGGCCCTCGGGGAAGTGAACAAGATGATCATTCTGCTGACCGCCATCGCCACCGTGATCGCGGGCGTACCGCTCGCCGCGGTGCTGATCGTCACCGTGGGCACCAGGCGCGAGGAGACCGCGCGCAGCATCGCCAGCCACGCTCCCGGGCCGATGGAGCGCGCTGCCCGCAGGCTGTTGTGCTTCCACGCCACCGGCATCGTCCGGCCCGCGTGCCGGACCAGAGGCCGGGCCGATGGCTGGGATACGGGCCTGCCGCCGGAGAACGGCCGCTTCCGGGCCGACCCGGGTGTCCCGGCCGGCGGGCTCACTCTGACCGGGGCGGCCAGACGCCGGCGCTAGCCGGGGCCGGGAGGGGCCGCGGCGCCGCAGACACGCCGCGGCCCCTCCGGGTGCGCCGGCGCGTTGCAGGGCTTACGCTGCGGCCATGCGGGTTGCGCTCTGCCAGATGCCGGTCAGCTCCGATCCGTCCGTCAATCTCGGCCGGGCCCGGGCGGCGGTCGCCGAGGCGGCGGCCGCCGGCGCCCAGCTGGCTGTGTTCCCCGAGGGGATGCAAGCCCGGTTCGGCACGGACCTCAGCGCGGCCGCCGAGACCACCGATGGCCCGTTCTGTCAGGGCCTGGCGGAGATCGCCCGCGACCACTCAGTCGCCGTCCTGGCCGGAGTCTTTGAGCCCGGCCCGGGGGGGCGGGTGTACAACACGGCGGTCGCCTTCGACGCGGCCGGGCACCTGGCCGGGGCGTACCGGAAGATCCACCTGTTCGACGCCCTGGGCCAGCGCGAGTCCGAACAGGTCGCGGCCGGGGACGAGCCGCTCGTCGCCGAACTGGGCGGACTCCGCGTCGGGCTGCTGATCTGCTACGACATCAGGTTCCCCGAGCTTGCCCGGAACCTGGTCACCCGCGGGGCCGACCTGATCGTGGTGCCGGCCGGCTGGGCGGCCGGGCTGTTCAAGGAGGAGCACTGGGTCACCCTGGTCCGCGCCCGGGCCATCGAGAACACCGTGTGGGTGGCCGCGGTCGACCAGGTGCCCGACCCCGCCGAGCCCGCCACCCGCGCAGCCACCGGGGTCGGCCGCAGCATGCTGGTTGACCCGATGGGCACAGTCCGGCTGGACCTCGGGTCGCGGCCCGGCATCGCCGTCGGCGAGGTGGACACGAAGCTGACCGCCGAGATCAGGACGGTCCTGCCGTGCCTCGAGCACCGCCGGGAGGACTTGTTCGGCCGCCCGTAGCTCCCGCGCGCGCCGGCTCATCCGCTACCCGTAGCTCCCGCGCGCGCCGGCTCATCCTCTACCCATAGATGGCCACCCCGCCTGGCTACCGCCACCACGTTGGCCCTTACCCGGCTGACCGCCGCCCCGCCTCACCAGCCCCAGTTGCCCCCTGGGCATACCGACCGACCCTTATTGGACATTTGGAGATCAGCCCGTCAATTTCGGTCCGGCTAATCCAGTCGTTTCATGTTGTCCCGAACTACCTGATCCAGTGATCTGGGTACCTGAGACGCATATGTCACACCCCAGGTACCCAGATCAAGGAAACCGACCGGGCCTTAACTAACCAGCGGGCGGGATGGCGTCGAGGACCACCTCGCGCAGGCATTCCATCTCGTCGTCGCTGACCCGCTCCACGAACCGGCGCATCGTGGCCCGGTCGTCGCCGCCCGAGCGGAGCGCCTCGGCCATCAGCCTCGCGTGGTGTTCCTCCCTGGCCTCGGCCGGCCAGTACTGCCAGGCCCGGCCGCGCTTCTCCCGGCGCAAGACTCCCTTGCCGTGCAGGATGCCCAGCACCGTCATCACCGTGGTGTAGGCGACCGGCCGCCCGTAATGGAGCCGCTCGCGCACCTCACGGACGGCATAGGGCCGGTCTGCCGCCCAGATCACATCCATGATCGCCTGTTCGAGCGGGCCGAACTCGCACACGCTTTGCACCTCCCTGACTACTTTCCGCTATCTAAGCCAAGCACGGCAGGGCCGACGCACTGTGCCCGCTTCGGGGGATTAGGAGAGGAAAGCAGTACCGCAATGGTGATTCGTCTCCCGAGACAGGAGATGAGCGGGCCAGTCCTAGTGCGGGCGGTTAGCGGCGGTTGGCGGCCAGCGGTCGGCCACCAGCCAGCGACGGCCAGCAGGCGGGCGACGGCCAGCAGGCCGGGGACGGCCAGCGGGCGGGACGGCCAGCAGGCCGGGGACGGCCAGCGGGCGGGACGGCCAGCAGGCCGGGGACGGCCAGCGGGCGGGACGGCCAGCAGGCCGGGAATGGCCAGCGGGGCAGCGACGGTCAGTTGGCCATTCGCCGGTCAGCGGGCGCCGGTCCTCCGGCCCCCTCCCCGCCGGATGCCTGGCCGCCGCGCACCTTGGCACCGGGCCGCCCGTTGTCCGTCACCGCCACGCCGGGCACCTCCATTCCAGGCACCTCGGCGTCGGCCGCCGCCCCGGGGCCCTCTATCTCCGGCACCACGCCGCCGGCCGCATCGCCGCCGGCCGCATCGCCGCCGGCCGCCTCCGCCCCAGGCACCTCCACGCCAGGCACCTCCACGCCAGGCACCTCCACGCCAGGCACCTCCGCGCCAGGCACCTCCGCGCCAGGCACCTCCGCGCCAGGCAGCTCGCGACCAGGTTCCTGCGGGCCTGGGTTCTCCCGGCCGCTCCGGCCCCTGCGATGGCGCCGCACCGCCCACACCGCGAGGCCGGCCACCACGACCACGGCGACGGCGATGGCGAGCCCGGCGCCCACCCGGCTCTCCACCGCGGAATACGCCGATCCGGCCGCGTAGCCGAGCAGGCAGTAACCCACGCCCCAGACCAGCCCGCCGAGCACGTTGTAGAGGAGGAAGGTCCGGTAGGGCACCCGCGCCGCGCCCGCGGCGGCCGGCATCACCGCGCGTACGAACGCGACGAAACGGCCGAGGAACACGGCCAGGCCGCCGCGCTCGCGCAGAATGGACCTGGCCTGCGCCAGGCCGCTACGCCCGGCGCGCCGCGCACGCCCCCCGGGCCGCGCGCCCTCGGGCCGCGCGCCCTCGGCCCGCGCGCCGTGCTCCGCGAACAGGCGATCGCCCATCCGCCGGCCGATCTCGTAGCCGACAACGGGGCCGGCCACCGCCGCCACCACGACCACCGCGGCCAGCGTGGCCAGCGACAGGTGACCGCGGCTGGCCAGCACCCCGCCGATCACGACCGCGGTCTCGCCCGGCAGCACGAAGCCCAGGAACAGCGCGGTCTCGCCAAAGACGAGCGCGGCGATCACGGTGTAGGCAACCCAGCCGCTCAGGTGGCTCAGCCCGCTGACGATCGAGCTCACCAGCCGCCCCTTCTCACGCCGCGCCTGCCGCGGCTTGCCCCGCCTCCGCCGGACTCCCGGCTGCTGACCCGCCTTGGCCTGGCCATATCGACTCTGGTCTGGCGGAAGCGTGTTCTAACCGGACCGTGTTCTAGTAGATAGGAAACCACGCGGCGGCTCGTGCCCAGGGAGCGGCGGCTCGTGCCCAGGGAAGGGATGGTGATGCCCTCCATGCCTCAGCCGACCTCAGCGGCGTCGTCCACGGGCGGCTTCATGCGCCATCAAGGCACCATCACTGGGCGGATCACAGGGGATGGATCAAGCGGCTACCTGGCCGAAGCGGGACGCTACCACCTGTACGCATCTCTCGCCTGCCCGTCGTCGCAGCGAGCGCTGATCGTCCGCAGCCTGCTCGGGCTGGACCGCATCATCGGCCTGAGCCTGACCGACCCGGTCTCGGGCGAGCACGGCTGGCGGTTCCCCGAGCGGCAGGGAGGCCGGGATCCGGTCACCGGGGCGCAGTACCTGTCCGAGCTCTACCTGGTCACCGATCCCGGTTACCAGGGCAAGTGCACGCTCCCGTTCGTCTGGGACACCCAGACCCAGCGGATCATCAGCAACGACGCGCCGCAGATCACGGTGATGTTCGAGACCGAGTTCACCGGCTACCACCGGCCCGGCTCGCCCGACCTGTACCCGGCCGCCCGCCGCCGGGACATCGACGCCCTGTCCACTCTGATCTACTACGCGGTCAACATCGGCGTGTACAAGGCCGGGCTCGCGACCACCCAGGCGGCGTACGAGGAGGCGTTCGACGCCCTGTTCGCGACCATGGACGCGCTCGACGAGCGGCTGGCGCGGCGCCGGTTCCTGCTCGGCCAGGAGCTGTGCGAGGCGGACGTGCGGCTGTTCCCGACGCTGGCCAGGTTCGATGCCGTCTACTACACCCTGTTCAAGTGCAATCTGCACCGGCTGATCGATTACCAGCACCTCTGGGGCTACGCGCGCGATCTCTACCAGCGGCCGGGATTTGGCGAAACCACCGACTTCGATCAGATCAAGCGCCACTACTATCAGACGCAGAGCTGGGTCAACCCGTCGCGGATCGTGCCCAAGGGCCCCTTCGTCAACTGGCTCGAGCCGCACGCCAGGGACCGACTTTCCGGCTGAGCAGGACCGGATGTGACCCGGTCGGGCCGACCCAGGCCAAGACCGCCGCCGGGTAGCCTGGTGTGCGGAAATGACAGATTAACCAGCTTCGGAAGAGGGCGATGTCAGCCGTGTCTGCTGAGTCCCCGGAGTCGGCCGCGGATATCTCCGCGCAGCCGAACGGCAGGTCGAGCGCGCCGGAGACGACACCTCCCGCCGCGGCCGAGAGCAACGCGGTCAGCACGGATTTCGGGCCTAACGAATGGCTGGTGGACGAGCTCTACCAGCGTTACCTGGCCGACCCGGGCTCGGTGGACCGGGCCTGGTGGAATTTCTTCGCCGACTACCACCCCAAGCCGCCGGACCAGCCTCGGGTGGCCGCGCCGCCCCCCGCCGCGCCGCCGGCCGCCTTCCCCGGCGCCGCGCCCGGCGCCCCCGCCACCTCAGGCCCCGCGCCCGCCACCTCAGGCCCCGCGCCCGCCACCTCAGGCCCCGTTCCCCCTCGGCCCCGTCTCCGCCACCTCAGGCCCCGTCTCCGCCACCTCAGGCCCCGTCTCCGCCACCTCAGGCCCCGTCTCCGCCACCTCAGGCTCCGCGCCCGCCGCCTCAGGCCCCGCGCCCGCCACCCCCGCCCCGGCTGCGCCGGCCACCCCCGCCTCCCCGCCGCCGTCCGCGGCCCCGGGCCGGCCGGGCGCACCCGCGCGGCCCGGGCCCGCCCCGGCCACCAGCGGCCCGGCGCCGTCCAGGGCGGCTCCGGCCGCCCCGGCAGCCGACGCGGCCAGCGCGAACCACGCCACCGACGTCCGGCTGCGCGGCGCGGCCGCCCGCACCGCGGCGAACATGGCGGCCAGCCTCACCGTCCCCACCGCGACCAGCGTGCGGGCCGTGCCGGCCAAGCTCCTCGTCGACAACCGGATAGTGATCAACAACCACCTGGGCCGGGGCCGGGGCGGCAAGGTGTCCTTCACCCACCTGATCGGCTATGCCGTGGTCAAGGCGCTGGCGTCGGCTCCGGAGATGAACGACTCCTACGTCGAGGCCGACAGCAAGCCCGTGCTGGTCAAGCCGGAGCACGTCAACCTCGGCCTGGCCATCGACGTGCGCAAGGACGACGGGTCCCGGCAGCTGCTGGTGCCCAACATCAAGGCCGCCGAGAACCTGGACTTCCGCCAGTTCTGGATGGCCTACGAGGACGTGGTCCGCAAGGGCCGCACCGGCAAGCTCGGGGTCGAGGACTTCGCGGGCACCACGATCAGCCTGACCAACCCGGGCACGATCGGCACCGAGCACTCGGTGCCGCGGCTGTTGCCCGGCCAGGGCTGCATCGTCGGCGTGGGCGCGATGGAGTACCCGGCCGCCTACCAGGGCGCGTCGCCCGAGACGCTGGCCGCGCTGGCCATCAGCAAGACGGTCACGCTGACGTCCACCTACGACCACCGGATCATCCAGGGCGCGCAGTCCGGGGAGTTCCTGCGGATCGTCCACCGGCTGCTGCTCGGCGAGCACGAGTTCTACGACGAGATATTCCAGTCGCTGCGGATCCCCTACGAGCCCGTCCGCTGGGTGCGGGACATCCCGGCCGGCCACGAGGATGACCTGTCCAAGGCCGCGCGGGTGTACGAGCTCATCCACGCCTACCGCGTGCGTGGCCACCTCATGGCCGACACCGACCCCCTGGAGTACCGGCAGCGCAAGCACCCCGACCTGGACATCAACCAGCACGGGCTGACCCTGTGGGACCTCGAGCGGGAGTTCGCGACCGGCGGGTTCGGCGGCAAGCCGCGGATGCAGCTACGGGAGATCCTCGGCGTGCTCCGGGACTCCTACTGCCGCACGGTCGGCGTCGAGTATATGCACATGCAGAACCCCGAGGAGCGGGCCTGGCTGCAGGCCAGGATCGAGCGGCCGCACGGCCGGGCCGACCACGACGAGCAGGTCCGGATCCTGTCCCGGCTGAACGTGGCCGAGGCGTTCGAGATGTTCCTGCAGACCAAGTTCGTCGGCCAGCGCCGGTTCTCGCTGGAGGGCGCGGAGTCGCTGATCCCGCTGCTGGACGCGGTGCTCACCGAGGCGGCCCACGAGGGGCTGGACGAGGCCGTCATCGGCATGGCGCACCGAGGCCGGCTCAACGTGCTCGCGAACATCGTGGGCAAGTCCTACGCGCAGATCTTCCAGGAGTTCGAGGGCAACCTGGACCCGGCCAGCACGCACGGCTCCGGGGACGTGAAGTACCACCTCGGCGCGGAGGGCAGCTACTCGCCCGGCGACGGGACGGCGATCCCGACCTCGCTGGTGGCCAACCCGAGCCACCTGGAGGCGGTCGACCCGGTGCTCGAGGGCGTGGTCCGGGCCAAGCAGGACGTGATCGACATGGGCGAGCCGGGTTTCACCGTGCTGCCGGTGCTGATCCACGGCGACGCGGCGTTCGCGGGCCAGGGCGTGGTGGCCGAGACCCTGAACCTGTCCCAGCTACGCGGCTACCGCACCGGCGGCACCGTGCACATCGTGGTGAACAACCAGGTCGGCTTCACCACGTCACCGGAGTACTCGCGGTCGAGCGTGTACTCGACGGACGTCGCCCGGATGATCCAGGCGCCGATCTTCCACGTCAACGGGGACGACCCCGAGGCGGTCGTGCGGGTCGGCAAGCTCGCCTACGAGTACCGCCAGGCGTTCCGCAAGGACGTGGTCATCGACATGATCTGCTACCGGCGGCGCGGGCACAACGAGGCGGACAACCCGTCGTTCACCCAGCCGCTGATGTACGACCTGATCGACGCCAAGCGGTCGGTGCGCAAGCTGTACACCGAGTCGCTGATCGGGCGCGGCGACATCACGCTCGAGGAAGCCGAGCAGGCGCTGCGCGACTACCAGCAGGAGCTGGAGCGCGCGTTCACCGAGACCAGGGACGCGGCGGGCCGGGCCGCCGAGCCGGGCGCGGTGGTCCGGCCGCAGCCGGGCGCCCAGCGGCCCGCCGACCACGAGCTGACGCTCACGGCGATCACCGAGGAGACGGTCAAGCGCATCATCGACACCCAGGTGAACCTGCCCGAGACCTTCACCCCGCACCCGCGGCTGCTGCCGCAGCTGCACCGGCGCGCGGTCATGATCGAGCGGGACGAGATCGACTGGGCCACCGGTGAGCTGCTCGCGTTCGGCAGCGTGCTGATCGACGGCCACGCGGTGCGGCTGGTCGGCCAGGACACCCGGCGCGGCACCTTCGGCCAGCGGCACGCGGTGCTCGTGGACCGGCATACCGGCCAAGAGCACACGCCGCTGCGGGCGTTCAACTCCCCGTCCGCGAAGTTCCACGCCTACGACTCTCTGCTGTCGGAGTACGCGGCGGTCGGCTTCGAGTACGGCTACTCGGTGGCCCGGCCCGAGGCCCTGGTGTGCTGGGAGGCGCAGTTCGGCGACTTCGTCAACGGCGCCCAGACGATCGTGGACGAGTTCATCAGCGCGGGCGAGCAGAAGTGGGGCCAGCGCTCGAGCGTGGTGCTGCTGCTGCCGCACGGCTACGAGGGCCAGGGGCCCGACCACTCCTCGGCCCGGATCGAGCGGTTCCTCTCGCTGTGCGCGCAGGACAACATGACCGTGGCGCTGCCGAGCACCCCGGCCAACTACTTCCACCTGCTGCGCTGGCAGGCGCTGTCCTCGCGGTTCAAGCCGCTGATCGTGGCCACGCCCAAGTCGATGCTGCGGCTGAAGGCCGCCACCTCGCCGGTGGCCGACTTCACGGCCGGCTCGTTCCAGCCGGTGCTCGGCGAGCGGGAGCAACTCGACCACGCGGCGGTGCGCCGGGTGCTGCTGTGCTCCGGCAAGGTCTACTACGACCTGGCCGAGCGGCGCGCGGCTGACGGGATCACCGATATCGCGATCATCCGGACCGAGCGCCTGTACCCGCTGCCGGCCGAGCAGATCGCCGCCGCGGTGGGTGCCTACCCCGCGGCCGAGGACGTGGCGTGGGTGCAGGAGGAGCCGGTCAACATGGGCGCGTGGCCGTACATGGCGCTGCTGCTGCCCGGGCTGCTCGGCCGGCCGGTGCGGCTGGTATCGCCCCCGGCATCCTCGGCGCCGGCGGGCGGCTCGGCCAAGGCGCACGCGGAGGAGCACGCGCGGCTGGTCGCGAAGGCCCTGGCCCGGAACGGCTAGCCGGTGTACTTCACCGACCGCGGGCTGGAGGAACTCGCGCAGCGGCGCGGAGACGACGAGGTCACCCTGGGCTGGCTGGCCGAGCGGCTGCGCGAGTTCGTCGACCTGAACCCGGAGGCCGAGGCTCCGGTCGAGCGCCTGGCGACCTGGCTCGCCCGCCTGGACGACGACGAGGAGTAGCGCGGGCGGGCTTCCATGATCGTCCTTGGCCTGGGTTGCTAACAAGATATATCGTATGTACGTAACCGTTTCCCGGCCCGTCGCGGGGCCGCAGTACGATGCGCCAAAGCCCGCGAGGAAGGACAGCGATGCCTCGCTGGACCATTGACTCCCCCAGGACTCTCGACTTCGACGATGTCGCCGCGCTGCGGGTGCGGGTGATCTCGGGCTCCGTCGCGATCCTGGCCAGCCAGGACGCCCCCTCGCTGGATATCGCCAGCCTGGTCGGCCAGCCGCTGCTGGTGACCCACGAGGCCGGGATCCTGACCATCACGTACGAGGACCTGCAGTGGGACGGGCTGCTCGGCTGGCTCCGGCCCCACCGGCATCAGGCCGACGTCACGGTCACCGTGCCCGGGGGGTGCCCGACGCAGGTCGGCGTGGTCAACGCGAGTGCGATCGTGTCCGGAATCTCCGCGAATATATCCGCCAAAAGCGTGTCCGGAGACATCACGCTAGATGGCGTGACCGGCGCCGTGGACGCGAAGACCGTCTCCGGCGACCTCGAGGGGCGGGACATCGACGGCGAGATCGCGTTCAACTCGCTTTCCGGCGGCCTGACCCTGGCCGGCGGCTCGGTCCGGAACCTGGCGGCCAAGACCGTCAGCGGCCAGGTGACGGCCGACATCGACCTGGACGACGGGGGCGGGCTCAAGATCACCACCGTCTCGGGTGACGTGTCCGTCCGCGTGCCGGCCTCGGCCAGCGCCCGGGTCGACCTGCGGTCCACCTCGGGCCGGGTGCGCAGCAGCTTCGACGGGCTGGCGCCGGCGCCCGGGCCGGGACCCGCGGTCATGAGCGCGACCATCGGGTCCGGCTCGGGAAACCTCAGCGTCACCAGCATGACCGGTGACGTGACGTTGCTGGCCCGGGCCGGCTCCGGGTCCCCCGGGAGCGCCGCGCCCCCGGATGACGCCGCCCCCCCTGATGCTGCCGCCTGGGGTGACGCCGCCGCGGAGAGCGCGGCCGCCGCCCCGGATGACGCCGCCGCCCCGGAGAGCGCCGCAGCGGAGAGCGCCACGGCCGGCGAGGGGGATCCGCGATGAGCCCGGTCTTCCGGCATGGCGGGCTCCGGCTCTACCTGCTCAAGCTGCTCGACGAGGCGCCGCGGCACGGCTATGAGGTGATCCGGCTGCTGCAGGACCGCTTCCTCGGCGTCTACTCGCCGTCCCCGGGGACCATCTACCCGCGGCTGGCCCGGCTCGAGGAGGAGGGCCTGGTCACCCACGACGAGGTCGACGGCAAGAAGGTGTACCGGATCACGGACAAGGGCCGGGAGGAGATCCAGTCGCGCCTCGACGACCTGGCCGAACTCGAGGAAGAGCTCACCCAGTCGGTCCGCGACATCGCCCGCGAGGTGAGCGAGGACGTCCGGGACACGGTCCGCAACCTGCGCGAGGAGCTCACCTGGGTGGCGAAGGACGTCCGCCGGGAGGACCGCGAGCAGGCACGCGAGGACGCCCGGGAGCGGGCCCAGCGGGCCCGGGACGAGGTGCGGGAGAGCGCCCGCCGGGCCCGGGACGAGGCCCGGCAGGAACGCCAGCACGCCCAGGGGGGCACCCCGGATCCGCGCGAGTCGGCCCGGCAGGCCCGGGAGGCGATGCGCGAGGATGTCCGGCGGTCCCGGCAGGCCCGGCAGGAGCAGGCCAGCCACGAGCGCCAGGAGGAGTCCCGGTCCGGCCGCGGCCGGACCGCCAGGGACTGGGCCGACTGGGCCTCGGCGCAATCCTGGCCGGCCTGGACCGGATGGCGCGGGCGCCCGGGCGAGCGCCCCTGGCCGCAGGGCGGCGGGCGCGGCTGGCCCGGGGCTCCGGGCCTGGACGCCGCCCTGTTCCGCGACCTGGAGCGGCTGGCCATCGATTTCGCCCGGGAGCTGCGCAAGGCCGCCTGGAACACCGAGTCCGTCGGCGAGAACGCCCTCGGCGACCTGCGGTCGATCCTGGAGGACGCGCTGACGCGGATCAAGGCTGAGGTCTTTGGCGGCGGCGCCGTCCAGGAAGGCGCCGACCCCCAGGATCCCGGCCCGGAACGCGACGACTCTCCCGAATCGTGAGCGCCGCGGCCAGGCGGCTACAGCGTCAGCACGACCTTGCCGAACAGGTCTCCCGAGATCATCACGGCCAGGCCGTCGCGGGCCTGGTCGAGCGGGAGCGTGCGGTCGATCAGCGGCCGGACGCCGGTCTGCTCGCAGAACCGCAGCAGCCTTCCTAGCTCGTCCCGCGTGCCCATCGTGGACCCGACCACGGACAGCTGCAGGAAGAAGACCCGGTTCAGGTCGGCGGGCGGCATGGAACCGCTGGTCGCGCCGCAGATCACCACCGTCCCGCCCGGCTTGAGCGAGCGCAGCGAGTGGGCCCACGTGGCCTCGCCGACGGTCTCCATGACCGCGTCCACCCGCTCCGGCAGCCGGGCGCCGGCCGGGAACGCCTCGTCCGCGCCGAGCGCGACGGCCCGCTCCCGCTTGGCCTCGCTGCGGCTGGTCGCCCAGACCCGGTAGCCGGCCGCCCGGCCGAGCAGGATGAGCGCGGTGGCGACGCCGCCTCCCGCGCCCTGGACCAGGATCGTGGCGCCGGGCTGCTGGCCGGACCGGGTGAACAGCATCCGGTACGCGGTCAGGTACGCCGTCGGCAGGCAGGCGGCATCGGCGAAGGACAGCGCGGCCGGCTTGGGGACCAGGTTGCGCCGCGGCACCGCCACCCGCTGCGCGAACGTGCCGTCGTAGCGCTCGGACAGCAGCGACCGGCCCGGGTCCATGGTCTCGTCGCCCGCCCCGGCCGCCGGGTCCGAGATCACCGAGTGCACCACCACCTCGTTGCCGTCCTCGTCCAGCCCGGCCGCGTCGCAGCCGAGCACGATCGGCAGCCGGTCGGCCGAGATGCCCACGCCGCGCAGCGTCCACACGTCGTGATGGTTGAGCGAGGCGGCCCTGACCGAGACCGTCGTCCACCCGTCCGGCGGGTCCGGTTCGGCGTGCTCGCCCAGATCCAGGCCGGCCAACGGGTCGTCGGGGTCGATGCGCGCCGCGGTGACAGCAAACATGGTGTGGACACTAGCGCCGCCGCCGGGGATCGTGCGACATGGAAGTGTCACCCGACGGCGACGCTTCGTGCCTGATATGTAACGTAAAGGCGGGGCCGGTGCGCAGTGGTGTGTGCCATACTTTTCGGCGGGAAGCGACGCCCTATCTCCCGCAGCTAAGGACCGCAGTGGATCTCACGTCCTATGCCGAGCTGGCGGTGCGCCTCGTGAACACGGCCGTTGGCGTCGATAGCGAGACCGACCAGCTTGGCAGCACCGACGCATTCCGTGCGTTCGTGGCCGATTACCCGCATCTGCGCGGGCCGTGGACTCACCATGACCTAGATGCGCTCGGGAATCTCAGGACCGAGCTCACCGCGGTCTTTGCCGCCGCCGCCGAACGTGACCACGCCGCCGCCGCCGAGCGGCTGAACGCGCTGCTCGTGCAGTATCCGGTGCGCCCGGTGCTGGTGCGTCACGATCGCTCGCGCTGGCACCTGCATCTCGACGAGAGCGGGTCGGTCGCCGACCGCATCGCGGCGGGCTCGGTGGCGTCCCTGGCGGCGCTCGCCGCCCAGTTCGGGATGAGCCACCTCGGCATCTGCGCGATCCCCGACTGCCGCAGCGCGTACGTCGACCCAACCCCCAGCCGGCCCGGCCGCTACTGCGCCAAGCACTGCGCCAGCAAGGCGAACGTGACCGCGCTAGGTAACCGCCGGCGCTCGGCCACCGGCTACTCGGCCTCCACCGCCGTTGGATAACCGGCCAGGAAGGCGCGGCTACCCGGTGCCGCCGTCACGCGGCGTCATCCGGAATCCGCATCGGCGCGCCCGCCTTAACCGCCATGACGTGGGGCAGAGCGTTACCCGCGTTATCAAAAAGATGCCGAGGGGCTCCTTCTCATGCCCCGAGTCGATCATTAGCATGAGCCCTACTCACGGGCGTATGGCCCACGTATGCGGACCCGAAAGAAGGTTCGGACATGGCTGCTGAACCGGCAGTTGCGATCACCACCACGCCGGCCGATGTCGGCCTGAAACGGGAGATAGGGCTTGTCGGGGCCACCTGGGCATCTGAGACCTCGATCATTGGCTCCGGCTGGCTGTTTGGCTCGTACTTCGCCGCGCAAGCGGTCGGGTCGGCCGCCATAATCTGCTGGGTCATCGCCGGGATCGCGGTCATCATCCTGGCCCTCGTGCACGCCGAGCTGGGCGGGATGTACCCGGTCTCGGGCGGGACCGCGAGATTCCCGCACTTCGCGTTCGGCAGCGTCGCCGGCATATCGTTCGGTTTCTTCTCCTGGCTGCAGGCGGTCGCGGTGGCGCCGATCGAGTGCTTCGCGGTGATGCAGTACGGGCAGTACTGGTTCAATGCGCACCACTTCTACATCTTCAACGCGACGAGCGGTAACGTCACCGGGACCGGCTTCGTGTTCACGATCATCCTGATGGCGATCTTCACCGCTATCAACTTCCTGGCCATCGGGCTGTTCTCCAAGGTCAACTCCGGCATCACGTGGTGGAAGGTCGCGATCCCGTGCCTCGCCATCATCGTGCTGCTGTTCAAGTTCCACCCCGGCAACTTCAGCGCGGGCGGCGGCTTCGTCCCCAAGGGCGTCACGTGGAAGGACATCTTCACGGCGATTCCCGCGGCGGGCATCGTGTTCGCCTACCTCGGCTTCGAGCAGGCCGACCAGCTGGCCGGGGAGGTCAAGAACCCGCAGCGCAACCTGCCGCGCGCGATCCTCCTCGCCATCGGGATCGGCACCGCGATCTACATCCTGCTCCAGGTCGTGTTCATCGGCGCGATGCCTCCCAGCCTCCTGGCCGCGCACGGCGGCTTCCTGGGCATCGTCTGCCCGAAGACAGGTCCCTGCGATCCCTCGATCTCGACCATCGTGTCCGGGCCGTTCGCCGGCGTGGCCGGCCTCATCGGGCTTGGCTGGCTGGCCATCATCCTGTACCTCGACGCGTTCATCTCCCCGTTCGGCACCGGCCTGGTGTACGAGACCTCGACCTCGCGCGTCGGCTACGGCCTGGCCCGCAACCGCTACTTCCCGCAGATCTTCCAGCGGGTCGACAAGAACGGCGTGCCCTGGATCAGCCTGATCCTCGCGTTCCTGCTCGGCCTGCTGTTCCTGCTGCCGTTCCCGAGCTGGCACTCGCTGGTCGGCCTGGTCACCTCGGCCTCCGTGCTGATGTACGCGGGAGCGCCGCTATCCATGGGCGCGTTCCGCCGGACCGTTCCCGAGTCCCCCCGCCCGTACCGGGTGCCGGCCGCCTCGGTCATCGGCCCGGTCGCGTTCGTCATCGCCAACCTGATCATCTACTGGTCGGGCTTCCTGGTGCTGCTGAAGCTCGGCGTCGCGATCGTGATCGGCTACGTGGTGATCGGCGCCTTCATGGCCTTCGACAAGGACCGGCCGCCGCTGGACTGGAAGTCGGCGCAGTGGCTGCCCGTCTACCTGATCGGCATGGGCATCATCTCCTGGCAGGGCCAGTTCAGCGGCCAGTCCTCTACGACGCCGTTGCCGCCGACGAACACCTCCAACATCCCGTTCTGGTGGGACATGCTGGTCGTCGCGGGGTTCAGCGTGGTCATCTACTTCTGGGCGCAGTACGCCCGGCTGCCCAGGGAAGAGATGCTCGATCTCGTCGGCAGGCAGTCCGGGGCCGTGGAGAAGACCGGCCACTGACGCGGCAGGCCGACCCACCGTTAGGGCATGGCGCCGGTCTCGTCCCCGCTGCGGGGACGAGACCGGCGCCGTCTGGCACCGGCGCGGGCAGCGCGGTGAAACCGCGATCAGTGATGACCGGGTGGCCAGTAACGCAGCAGCACCCGGCCCTCGATCAGCTCGGGCCGGACCAGGCCGAACGCGCGGCTGTCCACGGCGCGGGCCTCGGGGTTGTCGGATTCCAGCCACCAGCCACCCGCCTCGTGCCGCGCCGCGCGCTTGACCAGCAGCATCCCGGGCTGATCCGGATGCCGGGCGATCACGATCTGGCCCGGGCGGATTCGCGGCGGCAGGCCCGGCCGCACGCTGCGCCGGACGAGCAGCCAGTCCCCCGGGCGCAGGGCCGGCTCCATCGACCTTTCCGCCACCGCCACGCGCCACAGCGGCCACCGCATACACCGCACGTGGGCCTCCCTGAATGTGATCGCGCGGACGGGGTACTGTCGGAACCCGGAATACATGATCTGACAGGAGAGAAGGAGTTCAATGAGGCTGCTCGCACGTCTTCTCGAGCCGAGGGCCACCGCGCACGCTCACTGTGACCTCCCCTGCGGCGTCTACGACCCCGCCCAGGCCCGGATCGAGGCCGATTCCGTCAAGGCCATCTGCGAGAAGTACCAGCAGAACACCGACCCGGAATTCCGCGCCCGGGCGATCGTGATCAAGGAAGAGCGGTCCGACCTAGTCAAGCACCACCTCTGGGTGCTGTGGACTGACTACTTCAAGCCGCCGCACTTCGAGAAGTACCCGCAGCTCAACCAGCTGTTCAACGAGGCGACCAAGCTGGCGGGCGCGGCCGGCACCAAGGGCAGCACCGACGTGGCCAAGGCCGACGAGCTCCTGGCCAAGATCGAGGACATCAGCAAGATCTTCTGGGAGACCAAGCAGGCCTGAGACCAGGGACACCTGCGATCCAGACGGGCGGAGGACCACGCGGGCGGATGCCTCGCGCGGTCCTTCGCTGCGTTGGCGCGAGGCCGGGCCCGGGGCGGCCCGGTCCGCCGGGCCGGCCGCTCGGGGCCGTGGCCGCGTGCCGCGTCAGCGTCGCGGCCCGCTAGCGGTAAGTTGCAGGCAGAGCGAGGGCCCGTGCTGACCGGGCGGGCACCTGGCGGTGTGGGAGGACACACGTGAGGGAAGAAACGACCACGTCGGCAACCAGCACGGCCGTGACGGGGGAAACGCGCGGCCTGGCCGCGGACGGGGGCGCCCCGGCCGGGACCGGCCGCCCGGCCACGGCGGCACCGGGCAGGCCGGGCGAGCGCCGGGAAGCGCAGGACCAGGTGATCGTGCGCATGCCGGCCGAGGGGGCGTACCTGTCGGTGCTGCGCACCGCGACGGCGGGCCTGGCGGCGCGGCTGGACTTTACGCTGGACGAGATCGAGGACCTGAGGATCGCCGTGGACGAGGCCTGCGCCATGCTGCTCAGCCAGGCCGTGCCCGGGGCGAGCCTCGAGTGCGGCTTCACCCTCGGCCCGGACAACATGACGATCGCCGTCTCCGTGCCCTGCCTGGCGCCGCAGCAGCCGGCCAGCGACACGTTCGCCTGGACCGTGCTCACCGCGCTGGCCGGCAGCGTGGACGCGTACGTGGGCCCCGGCGATGTGCTGACTATCGTGCTGCGGAAGACCAGAGAGTCGTCGGGGTCGGTGTGACGGGGGAGATCGAGGTCGCGTTGACCGAGGAGTACGAGACCACGGTGGCCGCCGAGGCCGAGGGCATGCCCGTCGGCGACGCTAACGGCGAGCCCGCGGTCATGGACTTCACCGAGGCGGGGGAAGGCGAGGGGATCGACATCGGAGCCGTCGTGGAGGGCGACCCGGATGTCGACGTCGCGCTCGGCGCGAAGATCCAGCACGCGACGCGCGAGCGGGGACGGGCCAGGGAGCTGTTCGAGCAGCTGGTCACGCTGCCAGAAGGCGACCAGGAGCGTCAGCGCATCCGCGGCGAGCTGGTCGAGCTGCACCTGCCGCTGGTCGAGTACCTGGCGCGCCGGTTCCGCAACCGGGGCGAGTGGCTCGACGACCTCACCCAGGTGGCGACGATCGGGCTGATCAAGTCCATCGACCGGTTCGACCTCAGCCGCGGCGTGGAGTTCTCCACCTACGCCACCCCCACGATCGTGGGGGAGATCAAGCGGCATTTCCGGGACAAGGGATGGGCCGTCCGCGTCCCGCGGCGGCTGCAGGAGCTCAAGCTCGCGCTGACCAAGGCGATCAGCGACCTCGCTCAGCGGCTCGGGCGCGCGCCGACGGTGGCCGAGCTCGCGGTCCACCTGCAGATGAGCGAGGAAGAGGTCCTCGAGGGGCTGGAGTCCGCCAACGCCTACTCCACGGTGTCGCTCGACGCGCCGGACTCGGGCGACGAGGACGCGCCGGCGGTAGCCGAGTCACTGGGCATGCTCGACGAGGCCCTGGAGGGAGTCGAGTACCGGGAATCGCTCAAGCCGCTGCTCGAACGGCTCCCGCCCCGGGAGAAGAAGATCCTGATGCTCCGGTTCTTCGGCAATATGACCCAGTCGCAGATCGCGACCGAGCTCGGCATCTCCCAGATGCACGTGTCCCGGCTGCTGGCCAGGACGCTGGCGCAGCTCCGCGAGGGGCTGACCACCGACGAGTAGCGCCAGCCCGGCGGCGGTCACCCTTTCGGGCGGGGCTGGCCCGTCCGCTCCGCGGGCGGCGGCGGCTCGCCGGCCAGGGCGCGGATGCCGACCGGGCTGAGCAGGGTCACGAACCCGGTCACGGCCAGCAGGATTCCCGGCACGCCCCACTCATACCGGGGCGCCTGGATCAGGTAGATGCTCACGATGCCGGTGAACAGCTGGGTCAGCAGGGCCGGGGTACGGCTCCAGGACCGGGCGCGGGCGATCCCCCACGCCACGAGCCCGAGCGCGGCCGCGGTCGCGACCCCGATCACCGTCAGCGCGATGCCGCTGTTGACGTGATAGGAATGCCCGTTGCCCGCGTCGATCCCGGCCAGCACCGAGGCGCACAGCACGCCCGCCGCCTCGGCCGCCTGCACCACCGCGGCGACCGCCAGGCGCCGCGGGCGCCGCGGACGCTGCGGCGGGTCGGGCACCCTGGCCTCGCTAACCTGAGCGCGTGCGCGCGCTCTTGATCGTGAACCCACACGCCACCTCCACGACCCGGCTCCGGCGGGATGTTATCGCCCGGGCGCTGTCGTCCGCCGTCGAGCTCGAGGTCGTGGAGACACGCTACCGGGGTCACGCCACCACCCTGGCGGCTGCCGCCCGCCGGGACGGTTTCGGGCTGGTGCTCACGCTGGGCGGCGACGGTACGGTCAACGAGGCGGTCAACGGGATCCTCGGTGACGGCCCGGGCGGCGGCCCGGCCGCCGGGAGCGCCGCCGGCCGCCCGGCGCTGGCGGCGCTGCCCGGCGGCAACGCGAACGTGTTCACCCGGGCCGTGGGCATGCCCGCCGATCCGGTGGACGCGGCCGGGCAGGTCCTCCAGTGGCTGGCCGGCCAGCGGTACCGCACCATCGGCCTGGGCCTGGCGGGCGACCGGTTTTTCACGTTCAACGCCGGCCTCGGCCTCGACGCCGAGGTGGTGCGGGCGGTCGACGGCCACCGGGCGCGCGGGCGCGCGGCCACCACCGCCCTGTACGTGCGGATGACCGTGCGCCAGTACTACCGGGTGACCGACCGGCGCCACCCCGCGCTCATGCTCGAGCGGAACGGGCATGCCCCGGCCGGCCCGCTGTTCCTGGGCATCGTGTCCAATACCTCGCCATGGACTTATCTCGGCCGCAGGCCCGTCTACACCAGCCCGCAAGCGGCATTCGACACCGGCCTCGACCTTTTCGCGCTGCGCAGCCTGCGC
Organism: uncultured Actinomycetota bacterium; assembly: GCA_963749145.1. Lineage (GTDB taxonomy): Bacteria > Actinomycetota > Actinomycetes > Streptosporangiales > Streptosporangiaceae > JASHPR01. The sequence continues at coordinate 1,568,273 of CAVVLN010000004.1, forward strand.
AGCGCGAGCATCGTCCGCACCCTCCGGCAGATGCTCTCGGCCGACCGGCCCCCGCACGGCCGCAGCGTCCTGACCCTGCACGACCAGGGCGAGCTGACCCTCAGATCCGTCCGGCCGGTCGCCTTCCAGGTCGACGGCGAATACATGGGCGAGTACGAGTCCGTCAGGTTCCTGGCGGTACCGGACGCATTGCGGGTCATTGCGTAGATCGCCGCGCCCGCGGGAGCGGCGCCGGCGCCGTTTCCGGCCGCCCGGCGACCGCTGTCAACGCTCCATACCCGCAATGTGACTCATCTGACACTGAAATCCGTCCGAACCTTTGCCAAAGCCTCTTGCGGTTCATCGTCGACCTTGAGAGGGTTATAACGCTCCTGGCGAGCGGCGCACCAGCCATGCGTCCTGCCGGGCGGGTTGTGTACCGCTGTGACCCAACGGCCTCGCCTGGGAGCCGGTCAAGACGCAAGTCTCTGATTATGACTCTCAGGTTCGGGAACTTAGTAAGTCCCGGCATACGGCATAGCTCGTGAAAGCGTTCACAAGCGCGACTGAGGCTACGGGGCCCGGCCACGGCCCCGACCTCACAGAGGAGTGGACCTCATGGACTGGCGTCATCACGCCGCCTGCCGTGACGAAGATCCGGAGCTGTTCTTCCCGATCGGGAACACGGGTCCCGCACTGCTGCAAATCGACGAGGCGAAACAAGTATGCGAGCGCTGCGCCGTGATGGAGCCATGCCTGCAGTGGGCCCTGGACAGCGGTCAGGACTCTGGCGTCTGGGGCGGGCTGAGCGAGGATGAGCGCCGCGCGCTCAAGCGCCGGTCCGCCCGGGTCAGGGCGCGGGCGCACGCCTGACGCCCCGGCTTGACCCCCAGCCGGAAGCGCCAGCCGCGGGCGGCCGCGGGTCAGGCCAGGTCCTGCGGCGCGGCTGCGCCGTCGGCGGCGGTCCCGGGCAGCTGCACCGGCACCTCGACCAGGACCCGGGTCCCGCCCCCCGGCTGCGGGGAGACCTCCAGGCGCCCGCCCAGTTCCGCGACCACGAGCGTGCGCACGATCTGCAGGCCCAGGCTGGCGGTCGAGGTCAGGTCGAAGTTCTCCGGCAGCCCCACGCCGTTATCGGTCACGGTGACCGTGAGCCGCCCGTTACGGCGTTGCGCGGTGACCTCCAGCTTCCCGCCCCGGGCCGTGCCCGTCGGCCGGGTGAGGCCGTGCTGGAGCGCGTTCTGCAGCAACTCGGTCAGGACCAGGGCCAGCGGGGTCGCGACCGAAGCGGGCAGCAGCCCGAATTTTCCGGACAGGCCGGGCTTGACCCGGGCTTCGGGCGCGGACACCTCCGCGGCCATCATCGCCACCCGCCCGGCGATGTCGTCGAAGTCAACAATCTCATCCGGGGCGTGCGAGAGCGTCTCGTGCACGATGGCGATCGACCCGACCCGGCGCACCGCTTCCTGGAGGGCGGCCCGGGCCTCCGGCGCCTTGAGCCGGCGCGCCTGCAGCCGCAGCAGCGCGGCGACCGTCTGCAGGTTGTTCTTGACCCGGTGGTGGATCTCCCTGATCGTGGCGTCCTTGGTGATCAGCTCCCGCTCCCGGTGCCGCAGCTCGGTCACGTCCCGGAGCAGGATCAGCGCGCCGGATCGCAGCCCGCCGACCACCAGCGGGATCGCGCGCAGCTGGACGACCGAGCCGTTGCCCTCCACCTCGGTCTCCATGTGCGCCCGGCCGCTGGCCGTCAGCATCAGCGAGTCGTCACGCGGCCAGCCGTTCGCGCACAGCCGCGCGGTCAGCGGGCCGAGTTCCGCCCCGACCAGGTCCGCGGTGAGGCCGAGCCTGCGGTAGGCCGACAGCCCGTTCGGGCTCGCGTAGGTGACCCGGCCCGACCGGCCGAGCCGGAGCAGCCCGTCCCCCACCCGCGGCGACCGGACCAGCGTCGGCTGCTCGCCGGGGCGGGGAAAGATGCCGGCCGCCACCATCTGGGCCAGGTCGTCGGCGGCCCGTAGGTAGGCGAGGTCCATCCGGCTCGGGGTGCGCGCGGCGGACAGGTTCGTGGACCGCTCGATGACCGCGATGACCCGGCCGTCGCGGGTGACCGGGATCGTCTCGTGACGCACCGGCACCCCGGTCGTCCATTCCGGGTCGCCCTCACGGCAAATCCGCCGCTCCTGCATGGCCACATCGAGGAACGGCCGCGCGCCGGCCGGGCGCACCGACCCGACAATGTCGTCGGGAATGGCCGTGGGCGCCGTCACCGGGCGGATCTGGGCCAGCGCCACCCAGCCGGACCCGTCCCGCAACTGGGCCCACAGCACCAGGTCGGCGAAGGACAGGTCGGCCAGGAGCTGCCAGTCGGACAGCAGCATGTGCAGCCAGTCGACGTCAGCCTCGGCCAGGCCAGCCTGGCGGAGCGCGAGGTCGGTGAGCGTCGGCATCCCGCCATCATCGCATCCGGCCCGCGCGGCCCCGACTACCAGCTGGTAACGTCGCGGCATGGCCGAGGACGAGACCGGATCTCCCGGGCCGCACGGTGGCGGGCACGCGGTGGCGGCGGCGCGGCGGCACGGCGCGGCGACCATGTTCACGCTCTCCGGCCTGCATGTCTTCCCCCTCTACGACGGGGCCGTCACGGCGGACCCGCCGATGCGGATCCTCGACGTCAGGCACGAGCAGACCGCGGTGTTCGCCGCCGAGGCCACCGGCCGGCTGTCCCGGACCCCGGGCCTGGCCGCGGTGACGGCCGGGCCGGGGGTGACCAACAGCGTGAGCGCGATCACCAGCGCCCATTTCAACGGCGCGCCGCTGGTGGTGATCGGCGGGCGCGCGCCCGACTACCGGTGGGGCTCGGGCAGCCTGCAGGAACTCGACCACCCGGCGTTGCTCCAGGCGGTCACCAAGCGGGCCTGGACCGAGCACGCGAGCGCGCGGGTCGGCCCGGCGGTTGACGAGGCGTTCCGGCTCGCCTCCAGCCCGCACCGCGGCCCGGTCTTCCTCGACGTGAGCCTGGAGGCGCTGTTCGGCGCGGCGGCGCCCGGCCCGGCCCCGGACGCGGGCGCCGAAGGCCGCCGGGACGCCGGCCAGCCCGACCCCGGGGCCGTCGACGCGATCGCGCGCCTGCTCGCCCGGGCCAGCCGGCCGGTGCTCGTCCTCGGCTCTGACGTGTGGCTGGACGGGGCGGAGGAGGCCGCGCGGCTCGCCGCCGAGGAACTCCGGCTACCGGTGATCGCCAACGGGCAGGCCCGCGGCATCCTGCCGGCCGGGCACGAGCTGCTCGTCACCCGGGCCCGGCGGCTCGCGTTCGGCGAGGCCGACCTGGTCATCGTGGCCGGCACCCCGCTGGACTTCCGGCTGGGCTACGGCGAGTTCGGCGGCAAGAACGGGACGCCCCCGGCCCAGGTCGTGCACGTGGCGGACGCGCCGTCGCAGCTCGCCGGGCACCGGGAACTGGCCGGCGCGGCGGCGGGCGACCTGACCGCGTTCTTCACCGGGCTCGCCGGCGCGGCGCGCCCGGGCCGGGCGACCGGGCCGGCCCGGCCCTGGGATACCGGCGGGGAGGCCGGCTGGCTGCGCCGGCTGCAGGCCGCCCGCGATCAGGCCATGGCCGACGACGCGCTGCTGCTCGGCAGCGACGCCGAGCCGGTCCACCCCCTGCGGGTCTACGGCGAGCTGGCGAAGGTCCTCGACGCCGACGCCGTGGTGATCGGGGACGGCGGTGACTTCGTCTCCTACGCGGGCAAGTACGTCGAGCCCCGGCGCCCCGGAGGCTGGCTGGATCCCGGGCCGTACGGGTGCCTGGGCTCCGGCCTGGGGTACGCGATCGCCGCCCGGATCGCGCGCCCGTCCGCCCAGGTGGTGCTGCTGCTCGGGGACGGCGCGGCCGGGTTCTCGCTGCTGGACGCCGACACCCTGGTCCGGCACCGGCTGCCGGTCGTGATGATCTGCGGCAACAACGGCATCTGGGGACTGGAGAAGTACCCCATGCAGGCGCTGTACGGCTACGACGTCGCGGCCGACCTGCAGCCGCAGTGCCGCTACGACCAGGTGGTCACCGCGCTGGGCGGGGCCGGGGAACTGGTGACGCGGCCGCGCGACATCGGCCCGGCCCTGCGCCGCGCGTTCGACTCCGGCGTGCCGTACCTGGTCAACATCGCCACCGACCCCAAGGACGCCTACCCGCGCTCCACCGCCGGCTTCTGAGCCCGGGCCAGGAACCGCGCCCGGTCCAGCACCACCCGCTCGACCGTTCCGGCCCCGATGACCACGTCCTCGTCGGTGTCGGCGGCGCGGGCGATGAAGCTGAACACCAGCCGCCGCCCGTCGACCTCGGTCAGCTCGGCCTCCACGTCGATCTCCTCGCCCGGCGGGCTGGCCAGGCGGTGCTCCAGGGACGCCGAGGTCCCGACCGAGGTGAGCCCGCCCGCGAGCTGCGGCGCCGTGGCCGCGACGGCCGCCGCCTCGGCCAGCGCCAGCAGCCGCGGGGTGGCCAGCACGGGCACGTTGCCGCTGCCCATCGCCTCGGCCGTGTCGGCCTCGGTGACCGTCACGCGCAGGCTCGCCCGCAGCCCGACGGACAGCACCGGGCCGCCGCCGGCGCTGCCGCGCGCACCCGTCGAATCACTCGATGACGGCAATCAGGTCACCTTCCTGGACCACGTCGCCCTCAGCCACGGCGAGCTTGGTGACGGTGCCGGGACCCTCGGCCAGGACCGGGATCTCCATCTTCATCGACTCCAGGATGACCAGCGTGTCGCCATCCGCCACGGAATCACCCTCGGACGCCACGACCTGCCACACGTTGGCTACCATCTCCGCGCGGACTTCGGTCACGCGTTACCTCCCTCGCGTCAGCGCCCCCGGCGGTCACCGCCGCGGGCCGTGCCACCATCATTGTGCCGTCGAGCGCCGGTCAGGACCGGAGCCGGGCGACCACGGAGGTGTCATAGCGGCCGCTGGCGAATTCGTCGCTGTCGAGCAGCTCGGCGTGGAATGCGAGGTTAGTCTTCAGCCCGCCGATGCGGAAGCCGGCCACGGCCGCCCGGGCGCGGCGCAGGGCCTCGGCGCGGTCGGCCCCGTGCACGCACAGCTTGGCCAGCAGCGGGTCGTAAAACGGCGTCACCTCGTTGCCGGCCGCGTAGCCCGCGTCCACCCGGACGCCGGGGCCGGACGGCTCGGCCCACTCCGTGATCACGCCCGGGCTGGGCAGGAACCGGACCGGGTCCTCCGCGTAGACCCGCAGCTCGACCGCGTGCCCGGTGCTGCGCACCGGGGGCGGCGGAAAGCTCACGTCGCCGCCGCCGGCGATCAGCAGCTGCTGCTCCACCAGGTCGATGCCGGTCACCATCTCGGTGATCGGGTGCTCCACCTGGATCCTGGCGTTCATCTCCAGGAACACGAAGTCCTGGCTCGCGACGTCCACCAGGCACTCGACCGTGCCGGCGCCGCGGTAGCCGACGGCCTCGCCGGCCCGGACCGCGGCGGCCAGCATCCGGGCCCGCAGGTCCGGCGTGACCCCCGGCGACGGGGTCTCCTCGGCGACCTTCTGGTGCCGCCGCTGCACCGAGCAGTCCCGTTCGCCGAGCGTCAGCACCCGGCCGTCGTTCAGCCCGAGGATCTGCACCTCGACGTGGCGGGCCTGCTCGATGCAGCGCTCCAGGAGGATGGCCGGGTTGCCGAAGAACCGCTCCGCCCGCGACCGGGCGGTCGCGAAGCCCGCGCGCAGCCCGGCCTCGTTCGCCGCGGCGCTCATGCCGATGCCGCCGCCCCCGGCCGCCGCCTTGATCATCACCGGATAGCCGATCCGGCCCGCCTCGGTGACCGCGGCGGCCACGTCCTCGACCGGCTCCCTGGTGCCGGCGGCGACCGGCACGCCGGCCTGCTCCATGAGGTTCCTGGCGTTGATCTTGTCGCCCATCTGCGCGATCGCCGCGGGCGGCGGGCCGACCCAGGTCAGGCCGGCCTCGACCACGGCCGCCGCGAACTCGGCGTGCTCGGCCAGGAACCCGTAGCCGGGGTGGATCGCCTCCGCCCCGGTCTGCCGCGCCGCCGCCAGCACCGCCCGGGCATCGAGATAGCTGCTCAGCGCCGGGGGGGCGCCGATCGGCACCGCCTCGTCGGCCTCCCGCACGTAGGGCAGGCCCGCGTCGGCCTCGGAGTAGACCGCGACCGCCCTGATCCCCATCCGGCGCAGGGTGCGGATGATCCGGCGCGCGATCTCGCCGCGGTTGGCGACCAGCACCGACTCGAGCACGCCGGGCAGCCTACTCCAGGCGGCCGGCCAGGCGCTTCCCGGCGACCTCGGTGAGCGCCTCGACCACGCCCGGGTCGTACTCGGCCGCGTCCAGCCGCAGCCGCTCCAGGGCCGCGGCGCTGCGGTCCCGGTCGGTGGACCCGCCGACGAGGTCATCGAACGCGTTGGCGGCCCGGATGATCCGGCTGCCCACCGGCGGCTCGGGGTCGTGGCCCCGGTAGGGCCAGCTCTGGCAGCGCACCAGCTCGGCCACCTGATCGAGCACCCCGGCCTTCCTGATCACATCCGCCCCCAGCTCGGCGATGCGCCGCTGATCCTGCCGGGAGACCAGCACGGTCGCCCCGCCGGGGATCGGGTCAGGCAGGGCGAGCTGCCCGATGTCGTGCATGAGCGCGGCGTACTCCAGGTGCAGCAGATCCGGCTCGGCCAGCCCTAGCTCACGGCCGACGGCCACCGCGAGCCTGCTGACCCGGCGGGAATGGCCGCTCTCGACGTAGCCGCCCACCTCGGTGACCCTGGCCAGCGCGCGCACGGTCTGCAGGTACGTGGCCTGGATACCCGAGTAGCGGCGGAAGGCAACCTGGGTGACCAGCAGCGGCCCCAGGAACACCGCGAGCTCGGTGAGTCCCATGACCTCGGCCGCGAAGGTGATCATCATCGCCGAGACGCCGACCGCGGCGCCGAGCGGCAGCTGCGTCCGCATCTCGTCCCACAGGGCCACGGAGAACCGCGCCCCGAGGTCATCCGCCCTGATCAGCGCGCCGATCATGGCCTCGGCCAGCCAGCCGACGGTGACCAGGACGGTCATCACGATGAACGCGATCCACCAGTGGCGGGGGCCGCTGATGATGTTCGCGCCCGCGATCGGCCGGAACGCGAACGCCACGCAGGCCACCCCGACCAGCCGGGTCGCCATCCCGGTCAGCCCGGCCGGGCGGCCCGCGGCGATGTGCGGCAGCGCGCCGACCGTCATGCCCACCGCGGTGACGGTGATGACCTGCAGCGCGGCCACCCGCGGGATCGGCTGGCCGGGCGGCTGCGCGCCCACCCGCAGCAGCAGCGCGTAAGCGAGCGCGGCCGCCGTCGCGATCGGCGCCGCCTCCCGCCCGCCGGGCTGCGCGAGCCGGAGCAGTTCCCCGATGGCGATCACCGAGCCGAACGCGATGGCGGTCTGCGGGTTGGTGACCCGGGCGGCGGCGGTGTGGGCCACGGCGGCCACCACCATCATCCCGACCGCCGCGAGCAGCAGGAGCCGGCCTGAGTCCATGGCCTGCCACGAGGGCAGCCGATCGTCGGCCTGGCGAATCGCCACCGGATTCTCCCCCCGGTCGGTGCGGTCAGTAGCTCTCGATGACCCGCAGCGGCGCGGTCGGGTCGTCGTGGTCCTGCGCGGTCACCGTCTGGCGGTCGGCCGGCGCCGGGGCCCGCTCGGGCAGCCGCCAGCCGTCCCGGCGCAGCGCGGCGATGAACGCCTCGACCAGGGCGGGATCGAACTGCGTGCCCGCGCCCTTGCGCAGTTCCTCGATGGCCTCGCTCATCCGCCGGGCGGCCCGGTAGGAGCGGGTCGAGGTCATCGAGTCGAACGCGTCAGCCACGGCGATGATCCGCGCGAACTCGGGAATCTCATCGCCGGCGAACCCCATCGGGTAGCCGGTGCCGTCGATCTTCTCGTGGTGGTGCATGATCCCGGCCAGGGCCTCGTTGAGAAAGCCGATCTCGCGGACGATCTCCAGGCCGCGCATCGGGTGCAACTGGATGGCGGCGAACTCCTCCTCGGTCAGCGGGCCCGTCTTCTGCAGCACCTTGGTGGGCACCCCCAGCTTGCCCACGTCATGCAGCATGCCCGCGAACCTGATGGCCTCGGCCCGGTCCGCGCGCATGCCGATCTGGCGCGCGATCATGGCCGACCCGCGGGACACCCGCTCGCTGTGGCCGCGGGTGTAGAAGTCCTTGGTCTCCACCGCCTGGCACAGGGCGGCCATGGTGGCCGCGTACGCGCGCTGCTGCTCCGCGAACTGGCCCATGGCCCAGCGGGCCACGAACAGCGGAACGAGCACGAGGGCGGCCGCGAACGGGCCCATCACCGTCCACAGGGCCGCGATCACCAGGCCGAGCGCGGCATAACCCAGGTCCGAGGCCAGCAGCAGCGGCACGCTGGACTCGAGCTGGGTCCGGCGCGGCAGCGGGCCCTCGTGCCGGGTCAGCTGCAGCACTCCCCACATGAGGCCGATGTTCACGAACACGTGCGCGGCGGCGGCGGCCGCGAACGGCCAGACGATGGCCGGGAAGTCCGCCGGGCGGGGCAGTCCGATGGGGCCGCCGAGCGCGACGAACGCCTCGCCCGCGGCGAACCCGGACACCGCGTACATCCCGCCGTTGAACACCCGCTCGGCCAGGAGCAGGTTGCGCCGCAGGCTCAGCACCGACACCGCCCCGACCAGGGCCGCGCCGGCCGGCCCGAGCAGCACGACGGCGGCCAGGGTGGCCGACGAGCTCGGCGACCAGGCCGACTGGCGCGTGGCCAGCGGCGTCGGGGTGGAGTCGCAGATCAGGAACAGCAGCATGATCACGCCGAGCGCCATCCACCAGCCGGCGCTCATCGGGCGGCCGGAGAGCCGGGGCGCGACAACCGAGGCGGCCGCTATCACGACCGCCGCGATGTAGATCCACGCAGCCCGCGAGACCCTGCCCATGACCGGCCCTCAGCAACCTCGATCGACGTGTCCTGCGCCCCGGACGGCCGGGGCGCAGCGTCGCCGCAACGTGCGAGTAGCGATTTGCGCCGGCCAGCGCCGGCACTCAGAGTAACGCGACCGAACGCTTCCGCGTAGGCCTGAGCCACAACAGGCGCAATATGTACACGGCACAATGCAATGCGTAATCATTGCGCCACAGACGGCTGCCGGCCAGAGCGGATGATCGGTGATCAGCGCGGCGATCCGGGTCCCGGCGGCATACCGGGACCTCCCCGGACCTCCCGGGGCGTCCTCGGACCTCCCGGGACCTCCCGGGCCAGCCCGGGATGACCTGCCGCAGGGTCGCTAGTCGACCCGGTACTCGGTGATCTCGAGCTCGGCCCGCACCGCCTGGATCCGGCCCAGCACCTTGACCCTGAGCTCGCTCGGCGCGGGCTCGCTGGCGCAGCACTTGTGCACGAGGCGCTTCACGGCCTCCTCCAGGCCGTACTCGCGCAGGCAGGGACCGCACTCGTCCAGGTGCTGGCGGATCTGGTCGAAGCCCTGGTCCTCGATCTCCCCGTCCAGGTAGTAGTACAAGCGCGCCAGTACCTCGCTGCACGGCACGTCATGCGGCTTGCCGCAACTCATCCCGCGTCCCTTCCGGGCTCTTCGCCCGATGGTGACGCCTCGGTGGGGGCGGTCGACGCCGCCCGGACCAGGCCCTCTTTGGCCGCGTAGTCCTGGAGCAACTCCCGGAGCTGCCGGCGCCCGCGGTGCAGGCGCGACATCACGGTCCCGATCGGGGTCCCCATGATGTCGGCGATCTCCTTGTAGGCGAAGCCCTCGACGTCGGCCAGGTACACCGCGATGCGGAACTCCTCGGGGAGAGCTTGCAACGCTTCCTTGACGTCGGAGTCGGGAAGCCGCTCGAGCGCCTCGGCCTCGGCGGACTTCAGCCCGGCGGAGCTGTGCGACGCGGCCCTGGCGAGCTGCCAGTCCTCGATCTCCTCGTTACCCGCCCGCTGCGGCTCGCGCTGCCGCTTGCGGTAGGAGTTGATGAACGTGTTGGTGAGAATCCGGAAAAGCCACGCCTTGAGGTTCGTGCCGGCCTGGAACTGATGGAAGGACGCATAGGCCTTGGCGAACGTCTCCTGGACCAGGTCCTCGGCGTCGGCCGGGTTACGGGTCATCCGCATTCCCGCGGCGTACAGCTGATCCAGGTACGGCAAGACATCGTGCTCAAAGCGCTCGCTGCGCTCCTCGAGTGTCTCTGGGACCGGACTCACCCCCTCCACGCTCGCTGGCCGCGGCTGGCCACCTGGCCACGCGCCGCCGTGCCAACTGTCTCGGCCGGAGGATACAACGCCGGGCCCGCGGACCTCGCGCGCCATCACCATCGGGGCAAGATTCAGCGCCGGAAGGTGATCGCGCGGCGGGCAGCTTGCTATGGGCACAGGCGTTGCAACACACTCCGATGTGGCTTTCATTCCGGCCCGGGCGCCAGCCGGGCCCGTTGGGCGCTCAGCGCCGCGGCCGGCCCCGGCCCGTTGGGCGCTCAGCGCCGCAGCCGGTCCCACTTGGCCTGGCACTTGACGCAACGCGCCGCCTCGGGCCGGGCCTCCAGGCGGCCCTCGGGCACCCCGGCGCCGCAGTCCAGGCAGGTGCCGTAGGTGCCGAGCTCGATGCGGCGCAGGGCGTCGGCCACCTCCGAGCGCTGCATCCGGGCCATGGCCAGGATCGCCTCGCTACGCTCGGATTCGGAGAGGTTGGCCCCGGCATCGGCCGGATCCTGCGGATAGTCCAGGACCCGCTCCTCCTGCTCCTGCTCACCCTTGAGCACCGAGATGGACCTTTCGAGCTCGGAGCGGATCTCCTCCAGGCGCTTGCGAGCGATGGCGGTATCCATCTGATACCCACTCTCCTATCCGCATAAGGCCGGCAGCGCCGATCGATGTCCTTGCCGCCCGGCCGGTTCAGCTCTGGCGTCAGCGCAGCTTGTCGGGGGCGCTGCCAGAGGTTCCGTGGGACGCCGCGCTCCGGGATCTGGCGGAGCCGGCGCTCGGTGCCCCCGGGCCGGCATCCCGGCCGGGCGGGACGAGCTCGATGCGCTCGATAAGCTCCGGGCCGTTGTTCCGCACCGAGTTGACCGCCGTCGACACCGGGTACGAGATCAGCCCGCCCGAGGCCGCCGGGGCCAGCAGCGCGGCCAGCTCGGCCGGGTCGCCGCTGGCCGGATCGAGCCAGTCGGCCCAGCGGTCCGGCTCGATGACCATCGGCATCCGGTCGTGAATCTGGCCCAGCTCGTCCGGCGCGCTCGTGGTGATGATCGTCGCGGTCCACAGCCACGCCCGCTCGTGGTCCTCCGGCAGCGCGGCGTCCCGCCAGAGCTCGTACAGGCCGGCGAAAGCCAGCGGGCCGCCGTCGCCGCGGGTGATGAAGTAGGGCTGTTTTGCCCCGCCCCGCCCAGCCCCGCCGCCCCGCCCAGCCCCGCCGCCCGACCCAGCCCTCCCGCCCTGCCCCGCCCCGCCGCCCGACCCGGTCTCGCCGCCCCCGCCGGCCTGGTCGCTGGCCGAGCCGTCCGGCCGCTGCCACTCGTAGTAGCCGTCGGCGGGCAGCAGGCACCGGCGGCGCTTGAACGCGTGCCGGAACGCGGGCTTGGACGGTACGGTCTCGGCCCTGGCGTTGATCAGGCGGCTGCCGATCTTCGGGTCCTTGGCCCAGAACGGCACCAGGCCCCAGCGGACCACCCGCAGCTCGCGCGCAACCCCGGTCTCGGCCGGGTCCGCGGACCGGTCCCGGGACGCGCTCGCGTCCCGGGTGATCACCGCGTAGACGCGCTTGGTCGGCGCGACGTTGTAGTCGGGCGCCAGCGGCTCGGCGACACGGTCGCGCTCGACGCGGAACTCCTCGAGGAGTTCTAGGCGCTTACGCGCCGACGCATAGCGGCCACACATGTCCTCACCTTGACCGTTTCGGGGGTCGCCCGGGGACTCGTCTTCCCAGTTTGCTCTCCCGCGGTCGCGGGGGGAGCGCAGATTGTGCCAGTTCATAGCCAAGATCCAGGTTTGCCAAACCTCGGGCCCCGGTGTTTTGCGGCAACAGATTCGTTCACTTCCCCTGCAGCCGCAGGTCATGCATGCGGGTTGCGCCGTTCCCGGCGGCAGCCCGCCGCCAGCCCGGCGGCAGCCCGCCGCCAGCCCGCCGCCCGGCCGGGCGGGCCAGTACGCTCGCAGCATGCAATCCGCCGCTTCAGCCACGCCGCCGCCCGGCGAGCCGGCCCTGGACTGGCGGGCGCCGGCCGCGAGCGGGCCGGTTCGCGCCCGCCTGCGGCCGCCGGGCTCGAAGTCGATGACCAACCGCGCGCTGGTCCTGGCCGCGCTCGGCCAGGAGCCGACGGTGATCGCCAGCCCGCTGCGGGCCAGGGACACGCTGCTGATGGCCGCGGCCCTGCGCGCGCTGGGAGCGGGGGTCGACGACGGCCGCCCGGCCGAAGACGGCGAGCCCGCGCCGTGGCGGGTGACCCCCGGCCGCGCCACCGCCCCGGCGACGGTCGACGTCGGCAACGCGGGCACGGTGCTGCGCTTCGTCCCGCCCGCGGCCACCTTGTCCCGGGCCGACGTGGAGTTCCGCGGCGACGCGCGGGCCTCCGGGCGGCCGGTGAGCCCCCTGCTCGCCGCGCTCCGCGAGCTCGGCGCGGTGATCGACGACGGGGGGCGGGGGGCGGTCCCGTTCGTGGTCCGCGGCCGGGGCGGGATCAGCGGCGGCACCGTCACCCTGGACGCCTCCGGCTCGTCGCAGCTCGTGTCCGGCCTGCTGCTGGCGGCGCCGCGCTTCGGCAAGGGCGCCGAGGTGTGCCACGAGGGCCCGCGGGTCCCGTCCGCCCCGCACATCGCGATGACGGTGCAGATGCTGCGAGACGCCGGGGCGGACGTGGAGACCTGGATCACGGAGCGGCATTCGGCCGTCCCGGACCGCTGGCGGGTGCACGCCGGCGAGCTGCGCCCGGCGGCGGTGACCGTGGAACCCGACCTCTCCAATGCCGCGCCGTTCCTGGCCGCGGCCCTGGTCACCGGCGGCGAGGTCACGATCGCCGGCTGGCCGAGCCGGACCCTGCAGCCGGGCGCCCAGATCCTGGACGTCCTGACCCGGATGGGCGCCGGATGCGCCCCGGCCGCCGGGGGGCTGCGGGTGACCGGGACCGGGACGATCCACGGCATCACCGCGGACCTCGGCGATGTCAGCGAGATCGCGCCGGTGCTGACCGCGCTGGCCGCGCTGGCGGACTCGCCGTCGGTGTTCACCGGCATCGGGCACATGCGCGCGCACGAGAGCGACCGGCTGGCCGCGCTGGCCGCCGAGATCGGGGCGCTCGGCGGGGATGTCACCGAGCGCGAGGACGGCCTGGAGATCCGGCCCCGGCCGTTGCGCGCGGACGGGGCCGTGTTCGCCAGCCACGACGATCACCGGCTGGTGATGGCGGCGGCCGTGCTCGGCCTGGCCCTGCCCGGCGGCCTGCGGGTCGGCAACGCCGCGACCGTCGGCAAGACGTTCCCCGCCTTCACCAGGATGTGGTCGGGCATGCTGGAGCGGTCGCCCTGAGCCAGGCCCGTGAGCTCGACGAGGACGATGTCCGGGTACGGCCCGGCCGGGGATCGCGGCCGCGCACCCGGCGCAGGCCCGCCCACGAGGACGCGGCCGAGGCGTTCGTGACCGCCGTCGACCGCGGCCGGTACACCTGCGTGGTAGCGGGCCGGGAGGGCGCCGACCAGGAGATCACGGCCATGAGGGCCCGCGAACTTGGCCGCAGGAGCGTCGTCGTCGGGGACACGGTCAGCCTCGTCGGGGACGCCTCCGGCGATAGGGGAACGCTGGCCAGGATCGTGCGGGTCGCGCCCCGCCGGTCGGTGCTGCGACGCTCGGCCGACGACACCGATCCGGTCGAGCGAGTGATCGTGGCCAACGCCGAGCAGCTCGGGATCGTGACCGCGCTGGCGGACCCGCCGCCGCGGCCCCGGCTGATCGACCGCTTCCTGGTCGCCGCCTACGACGCCGGGCTGGACCCGCTGCTCCTGCTGACCAAGGCCGACCTGGCGGGCCCCGACGAGATCCTCGCGGCCTACGACCCGCTCGGCGTGCGCTATCTGGTCACCAGCCGGCCGCTGGCCGAGGACGTCCTGGGCGAGCTGCGGCGCCTGCTGGCCGACCGGGTCAGCGTCCTGGTCGGCCATTCCGGCGTGGGCAAGTCCACCCTGGTGAACGCGCTGATCCCGGAGGCCAGCCGGGCGGTGGGCCCGGTCAGCCCGGTCACCGGGCGGGGCCGGCATACCTCGTCGTCGGTGGTCGCGCTGCGCCTGCCCGGCGGGGGGTGGATCATCGACACCCCGGGGCTGCGCAGCTTCGGCCTGGGGCACATCTCGGCCAGCCGGGTGGCGCAGGCGTTCCCCGACCTGGCCGAGGGGCTGGCCGGCTGCCCGCCGGGCTGCACCCACCTGGGGACGGACTGCGCCCTGGACGCCTGGGTCAGCGAGCACGACCAGGGCGGGGCCCTGGCCGCGCGGCTGGACTCGCTGCGGCGCCTGCTGCGCAGCCATGAGGGCCACGACGACGGCTGAACCGCCGCTCACCAGGCGTACGCCTCGGGCGCGGCGCCGCCCGGCCCGGGGAAGATCTCATCCAGCCGGGCCAGCGTGCCGCCGTCCAGCGTGAGGTCCAGCGCCCGCAGGGCCCCGTCCAGCTGCCCGGGGCTGCTCGGGCCCACGATCGGCGCGGTGACCGCGGGCTGGTGCAGCAGCCAGGCCAGGCCGACCTGGGCCGGATCGGCCCCCATGTCGGCGCAGAACGCCTCGTACGCCTCGACCTGCGCCCGCATCCCGGCCAGTGCCTCGCCGGCCCGCCCGCCGCCGCTGCGGCCCGCTGCGGGCTCCTTGCCCAGGATGCCGGCCAGCAGCCCGCCGTGCAGCGGGCTCCACGGGAGCACGCCCAGGCCGTAGCCCTGGCAGGCGGGCAGCACCTCGAGCTCGACGGTGCGCGCCGCGAGGTTGTACAGGGACTGCTCGCTGACCAGGCCGAGCGCGCCGCGGCGGGCCGCCGCTTCCTGGGCCCGGGCGATGTGCCAGCCGGCGAAGTTCGACGACCCCACGTAGATGATCTTTCCCTGGGCGCGCAGGACCGCCATCGCCTCCCAGATTTCGTCCCACGGCGTGGCCCGGTCCACGTGATGCATCTGATACAGGTCGATGTGGTCGGTGCCCAGCCGCCGCAGCGAGTCGTCGCAGGACCGGCGGATGTTCAGGGCGGACAGGAAGCTGTCGTTCGGCCACTCCCCCTTGCCGCCGTAGAGCTTCGTGGCCAGGACGATCTTGTCCCGGCGGCCCGTCCCGGCCGCGAGCCAGTCCCCGATGATCTGCTCCGTGACCCCCTCGGCGCGCGGGCGGCCGTAGGTGTTCGCGCTGTCGAAGAAATTGATCCCCCGGTCGAGGGCGCTGTCCATGATCTGGTGCGCGTCCGCGGCGCTGGTGAACGAGCCGAAGTTCATCGTGCCCAGGCAGAGCCGGCTGACCGAGACGCCGCTTCGTCCGAGATGGGTGTAGTCCATGCCGGACACGGTAACGGCCGGCCATCCCGGCCCGGCCCGACCCGGCCCGGCCATGGCCCCGGCACGCCGTCAGGCGGTACCGTTGCGCCCGATGGCGGGATACGACGACGACCTGCGCTTCGCCCACGTCCTGGCCGACGCGGCGGATGACATCACCATGCGCCGGTTCCGGGCGCTGGACCTGCGGGTCGAGTCCAAGCCCGACCTGACCCCGGTGACCGACGCCGACCTGGCCGCCGAGGAGTCGCTGCGGCACGTGCTGGGCCGGGCCAGGCCGCGTGACGCGGTGCTCGGGGAGGAATCCGGCAAGACGGGCGTGGGCAAGCGGTGCTGGGTGATCGATCCGATCGACGGGACCAAGAATTTCGTGCGCGGCGTGCCGGTCTGGGCGACGCTGATCGGGCTGATGGTCAGCGGCGACGTCACGGTGGGCGTGGTCTCCGCGCCCGCGCTCGGCCGCCGGTGGTGGGCGGCGCGTGACGGCGGGGCCTGGACCGGCCGGAGCCTGACCAAGGCCTCCGCCTGCCGGGTGTCGGCCGTGGCCAGCCTGCGGGACGCCTCGCTGTCGTACTCCGATCTGGCCGGCTGGGCGGAGCACGGCCGGATGGACGGCTTCCTCCGCCTGGCCGGCTCGGTCTGGCGGAGCCGCGCGTACGGCGACTTCTGGTCCCACGTGCTGGTCGCCGAGGGCGCGGTCGACGTGTCCGCCGAGCCGGAGGTACTGCTCTGGGACCTCGCCGCGCTGCAGGTCATCGTGGAAGAAGCGGGCGGCATGTTCACCGACCTGACCGGGAAGCCCACCCCGGACGGCGGCAGCGCCGTGTGCACCAACGGCCGCCTGCACGCCGAGGTGCTCGACCTCCTCGCGGCGCGCTAGCCGCGGCCCGGCCCCCTCCTCCCCCGCGGGCGGTCACCGATGGCCCCTACGGGTATTGCCCCGCAGGGCGAGATCGCGGATGCTGGACGAATAGCCGTCACAAGCGCACAAGCAGGAGGGGGCGAGCGAGCATGAACGTACGGGACGGGATGACCGACGTGGTCTTGACCATTGGCCCGGCGCACACTCTGCGCGAGGCCTCCCGCCGGATGTCAGCGCGACGGGTGGGCGCGGCCGTGGTGATCGACCCCGAGCACTCCGGGATCGGCATCCTCACCGAGCGCGACATCCTGGACTCGGTGGGCGCGGGCGAGGATCCCGACGCCGAACTGGTCGCCGACCACCGCACCGGCGACGTCGTGTTCGCCTCGCCCGAATGGACGCTCCAGCAGGCCGCGACCGCGATGGTCCGCGGAAACTTCCGCCACCTGGTGGTCATAGAGGATCACGAGGTCATCGGGCTGCTGTCGATGCGTGACATCGTGCGCTGCTGGTCGGCCGCGGGGAGCCCGGCCGGCGACCTCGCGCCCGAGGCCGCCCGGGCCTGACCCGCCCGCCGGGCGGCCCGCGCCGGATCAGGGCTACCGCGGCGACTTCCTGCGCAAGCACGGCGCCGCCGACGGCCGCTTCTACTACCAGCGGGGCATCGACGCGGTCATCTTCGGCATCGGGGGCGACGGTCAGCACGGAGCCGACGAGTACGCCGATATCACCACGATCGCCCCGTATTGCCGCGCGCTGGAGGACTTTCTGCTCCGGGGCTGACCAGGGCCTCGCCGGGCGCCGCCAGCAGGGCTTCGAAGATCAGCGTCGTGCGCCGCGCGCGCCGGCGCCGGTCACGGCGCCACCACCAGGTCCCGAGGGCCAGCGCGACCACGGTCAGCCCCGCTCCCCCGGCCGCCAGCGCGGTCTCCCGCGCGTAGGACGGGTGCGCCACCACCGCGGCGGGCAGCACCGCGCCGACATCGGCCGGGTCGTAACGCACGGCCACGTGCCGGGTGGTGTCGCCGGCGGGCGGCGGCACCGAGAGCGTGCCGTCGAACGGCGTGTCGGCGGTGAGCGCGAGCCGGCCGGGCGAGACGCGGAACCCGAACGAGGCCTGCGGCCCGCCCGCCAGCGCCACCGGCGCCCACCCGCTGACCACGGCCGTGGCGGCCTGCCCGTGCCGGCGCAACTGGGCGACCAGGGCCCGGTCCCGCTGCAGTGAGGTCAGCCCGGTGCCGAGTAAGACCCCGCCGTAGACGAGCCCCGCGATCACCAGGGCGTAGGGCAGCGCGCGGACGATGCCCGTGCGCGCCAGCCGCTGCGGCGCGATCCGGCGCGGCCCGCGCCGGCTGCGTTCTGGCATTGCGTCGGCCCCCGACTCTTCCCGGCTGGTCTGGCCGCGGCGAGCGGCAGCGGCCATCACCGTGCTCCGCGGGCATGGTAGCGGAACGCCGCCGAACGAGGGCAGCTCGCCCTCGTCCGGCAGCCGGGCGGAGGCGGTGTACCGCCCGGCCGGCGCGGGCCAGTGCGGTGTCATGGCCAAGCCGCCCTCAGCCGCCGTAGGTGATGGCCGCGACCTCGTCCGCGCTCAGCTCGATCGACGCGGCGGCGACGTTGTCCTCGACGTGCTCGGGGGACCCGCTGCCGGGGATCGGGAGTATCTGCGGCGACCTGGCCAGCATCCAGGCCAGCACGATCTGGCGTTCGCTGGCCTCGTGCCGCTTGGCCGCCACCGCCACCGCCGCCCTCTCGCCGGCCTGCTGGATCGGCGCCCACGGCAGGAAGACGAGCTGCTCGACCTCGCAGGTGTCCACCATCGGCTCGGACTGGCGGTCGGACACGTTGTACCGGTTCTGCACCGAGGCGACCGGGGTGATCTCCTGCGCCTGCCTGAGCTGCGCCTCGGACACGTTGGACAGCCCGATATGCCGGATCTTGCCCTCGTTCTTGAGCTGCGCGAGCATGCCGACCGACTCGGCCAGCGGCACGCCCGGATCGGGCCGGTGGAACTGGTACAGCGGGATCTGGTCCAGCTTCAGCCGCCGCAGGCTGCCCTCACAGGCCTCGCGCAGGTGCTCGGGCCTGCCGTTGGGGACCCAGCGGTTCGGGCCCGGCCGGACCAGGCCGCCCTTGGTCGCGATGACCAGGTCGTCCGGGTACGGGTGCAGGGTCTCGGCGATCAGGCGCTCGCTGACCTCCGGGCCGTAGGAGTCCGCCGTGTCGATGAAGGTGACCCCGAGGTCCACCGCCCGGCGCAGCGCCGCGCGGGCCCGCTCCGGATCCGGCGGGTCGCCCCAGATGCCGCGGCCGGTGATCCGCATCGCGCCGAAGCCCATCCGGCGTACCACCAGGTCGCCGCCGATCTCAATCGTGCCTGCCGCCGCCGCGTTCGCCGATCCGGCCATCTGCGCCTCCCGGGTGTGCCGTCCGCCTCGGTCCTGAGTCTTCCAGTCCCCGCTTCCGGGCCGGCCGGGACCCCGCAGGCCAGTGGCGCCGGCACCGCGGGTTCAGACCGCCCGCCGGTCCGCCTTGGCTTCCCGGGCCTGCCTGGCCTGCTTGAGCAGCGCGCGGGCCCGGGCGGACCGCACCGCGTCGGCGAGCGAGCCGAGGTCGTAGGCCCCGTGGTGGCGCCGGCCGTTGATGAAGAACGTGGGCGTACCGGAGACGTCGCTGAGGTCGGCGGAGTCCACGTCCTCGTCGATCCTGGCCGCGCCCGCGTGCCGGGCGAGATCATCGGCGAACCGCCCGGCATCCAGTCCGAGATCGCTCGCGTACCCGACCAGGTCCTCGGCGGTGAGCGCGCCCTGGTGGCCGAGCAGCTGGTCGTGCATCTCCCAGAACTTCCCCTGCCTCGCCGCGGCCTCGGCGCCCTCGGCCGCGAGCTGAGCGTGCGGGTGCACGTCGGTCAGGGGCAGGTGCCGCCACACGTACCGGACATCGCCGTAGCCGGCCAGCAGGTCCCGGATCGCCGGCTCGGCCTGGCCGCAGAACGGGCACTCGAAGTCGCCGTACTCGACGATCGTGACCGGTGCCCTCGCCGGGCCGCGGATGTGGTCGCGGCGCGGGTCGACCGGCACCGCGAGGTCGACGATGCTCTCGGCCGCGCCGAGCAGCAGGCGCAGCCGCAGTCCCTTCGGCGCCACGGCGGTCGCGCGGAACACGATCCAGGTGAGCACGGAGGCGCACAGCGCGCCGGCCAGGACGCCCAGCTTGGCCTCGGCAAGCTGCTCGCCGTGGAAGGCCAGCGTGGCGATCAGCAGGGACACGATGAGGCCGACGCCGGCGATGGTGCCGGCGCCGGTGACGGCCGCCCAGCCGACCGGCGGCCGGATGCGACCGCGGCTGACCCGGGTGAGCAGCCACGCCGCGCCCACTGTGCCGACCGGCTTGCCCGCCACGTAGCCGAGCATGATGCCCAGGGTGACCGGCGTGGTGAAGGCGTGGGCCAGGAAGGGCCCGCTGACGGTGATGCCCGCGTTGGCCAGCGCGAACAGCGGCACGATCAGGTAGCTCGTCCAGGGGTGGAAGATCTGCTGCAGCCGGTCGTTCGGCGAGATCGCGGCCCGCACGCCCGCACGGGCGGAGCGGGCCAGTTCCGGCGTGGGCTGTTCCCGGAACATCAGGAAACGCTCGGACGCCCGTTCCAGGTCGCTGCGCGCGGCCGGGTGGGCGAGCGCGAGCATGCCGACCACGAGCCCGACGACCACCGGGTCCACGCCAGATTCGTAGAACGCGACCCAGGCCACGGCGCCGAGCACCAGGTAGAGGACGCCGCTGCGGACGCCCGTGCCCCGGGCCAGCCCGACCAGGCCGAGCAGGACCAGCCCGACGGCCAGGGCGGTCAGGTCGATATGGCCGCTGTACACCACCGCGATGACCACGATCCCGGTCACGTCGTCGACGATCGCGAACGTGAGCAGGTAGGTGCGCACCCGGTCGGGCACGCCCGAGCCGACCAGGGCCAGCAGGCCCAGCGCGAACGCGGTGTCGGTGGACATGGCCGCGCCCCAGCCGTTCACCGTCGGCTGGCCGGCGTTGAAGGCCAGGTAGATCCCGATCGGGACGATCATCCCGCCGAGCCCGATCACCAGCGGCAGCACGAGCCGCTGCCGCTCGCGCAGTTCCCCCATGTCGAACTCGCGGCGGGCCTCCAGCCCGGCCACCAGGAAGAAGAACGTCATCAGGCCGGAGTTGATCCAGCCGTGCAGGTCGTCCGACAGCCCGGTGGCGCCCAGGCGGATCGACAGCGTGGTGCCCCAGCAGGCCTCATAGGACGCCTGATCCACGTTCGCCCAGATCAGCGCCGCGATCGTGGCGGCCAGCAGGACCGCGGCGCTGCCGGTCTCGGTGCGCAGGAACTGGCGCAGCGGCGTCTGCCGGCTCCGGTCCCAGGCCGTCCTCAGCGAGAACTGCCAGGCAGGCAGCGCGGATTCGGTCACGGTGGCACCAGCCGGCCCGGGTCAGCCGGGACTGCCGCACCGCGCCCGGAACCCGGGCGCGACGGCCTGGCTGAGGACGTCGTCGAGAGCGGGCGCGGGTTCGGTGTTCATCCGGTCGGCCTCCGGATTGGCGATCTTGAAATACCGTACCAGCCCGGGCGGGCGAGACCGCGCTCGGCGTCACCCGCGATCTTCCCGGCCGCCCGTTTGGCTGACCGCCCGCCGGCTGTCAGGATGGGCTGGTAGGCATCGGGACGAGGGAGGCGGCATGCTCGTCGCCGTGGGCTCAGCGGTCGTCGCTGCGCTGCTCGCGACCGGAGCGCTCCTCCTGATGCACGGATTTCCCCGCAAGAAGGCGGACCGCCGGGGCCGGCCCGGCCCGGCGGTGAACCTGGACGCGGTGCCGACCACGGCCCGCGTCGTGAGCACGGGCTCGGCACCCCCCCAGCAGTCGGGACTGGGCAAGCTCCCGACGATCCGGGCGACCGCCTGCGAAGCCCGGACCGAGCGACGCGCCGGGCGGCGGCCCGACCGGCGGCCGCTGCCGGCGGATGCCCTGATCACGTTCGCCGACGAGCGCAAGGCCGCGGCGATCGACGAGGTGTTCGCCGCTCTGGACCGTGAGCTGGTCGGCCTGGTGCCGGTGAAGAAGCAGGTCGAGGAGATCGGGTCGCTGCTCCTGGTCGACCGGGTGCGGCAGCGGTTCGGGCTGCTGGCCCCCCGGCCCAACCTGCACATGTGCTTCACCGGGGCCCCGGGCACCGGCAAGACCACCGTCGGGCTGCTGATGGCCGACCTGCTGCACCAGCTCGGCTACCTGGAGCAGGGCCAGCTGGTGCACGCGATGCGTGACGACCTGGTCGGCGAATACGTCGGCCAGACCGCGCCCAAGACCAGGCGGGTCCTGGACAAGGCGATGGGCGGCGTGCTGTTCATCGACGAGGCCTCCGCGCTCTACCAGCCCGACAACGGCAAGGACTTCGGCCTGGAGTCCATCGAGATCCTGCTGCAGGTGATGGAGAACCAGCGCGACCAGCTGATCGTGATCCTCGCGGGCTACAAGGAGCGGATGGACACCTTCTTCGATTCCAACCCGGGCATGCGGTCCCGGATCGCCCACCATCTGGATTTCGCCGACTATGACCTGGAGGAACTGGTCGCGATCGCGCGGGTGATGCTCGAGCGGTCGAGCTACTACCTCTCCGAAGCGGCCGAGATGGCGTTCCGTGACTACCTCACGATCCGGATGCGGCAGCCGCTGTTCGCCAACGCCCGCAGCGTCCGCAACGAGCTGGAGCGGGCCCGGCTCCGGCACGCGCACCGCCTGGCCGCCGACCGGCAGCGCCACTGGAACCGGGACGATCTCATGCGCATCGAGCCCGAGGACGTCATGGGCGGCCGCGCGCTCCCGGTGCCGGCCATCCAGTGATCCCCCGCCGCGGCGCGGCGGCCGGCGGCCCGGGGCCCGCCTCGCGGGTCAGGGCCGGGCGGATTCCCTGATCAGGCCGGCGCAGGCCGGCCAGATCACCTCGTCGGTCGTGTCGAGCTCGGCCAGGGTCCACCAGCGCCAGGCCGCGATCCCGTCGGCCGCGTGCATGGCCTCCACGCCGGTGATGGCCCGGCTGCGCTGGCCGGTCCGGGCCAGGTACAGGCGCTCGGCCTGGCGGACGATCCGCCCGTCGTAGTCCATGTCGAAGCTGCGCCGCAGCACCTCGGCGCCCAGTTCCACGTCGGTCCAGCCGGTTTCCTCGGCCAGTTCCCGCACGGCGGCGGCCGGGTAGTCCTCGCCCTCCGCCAGGCCCCCGCCCGGCGTGGACCAGTGGGCCCCGTTCGGCGGGCCGTCGTCGTACCGCATGAGCAGGACCCGGTCGTCGGGGTCCAGCAGGATGACCCGGGCGGCCCGGCGCACCCGGATTGGTTCAGCCACGCCGTCAGCCTAGTGCGGCCTCCGTCGGCTCTTCACGCACCGCGGGCCGGGCCCGGGCTGGCGGCGCAGCGAGCGGGCGATAACGCTGATCCCGAGCGCCCCGGCCGGGACCAGCGTGACCAGCGCGGGCAGCTGGTAGCGCCAGGAGAACTCGAACAGGTCGGACGCCAGCGTCACCGCCACGCCCGCCGCGAACAGCAGCAGGCAGGCGAGGGCCTGCTGGCGGGAGCCGGGGTCCGGCGCAGGCGCACCAGGGCCGCCACCGTGCCGGCCAGCCCGGCCAGGACCAGCACGGCCAGCAGCGGTCCCGGGGTGTAGCCGCCGTCAAGCTGGTAGGAGCGCAGGAACGAGGCCACGGGCCGCCACACGGCGGGCGTGCCGCCGCCGAACCGGCTGGTCGCGGCCTTGACCACCGCCTCGGAGGTCCACGGCGGGTAGTAGGTGTACGTCGTCTGGAACTGCCAGCGGGCGATGGGGGTGTCACCCATCCGGCCGTCGCGGGTCAGCGCGAACAGCTTCGCCGCGTCGCCGGCGTAGGCGCGGGCCACCCGCAGCGGCTGCTGGTGCAGCACCCGGTGGCTGAAGTCGGAGATCAGGCTGTTGACCTCGGCCCGCGGCAGGTCCGTGTAGTAGCGCTGCACCGGGGAGGCCTGGGCGTACTCGAGCCAGTCGGGCCCGCGGGCCTGCTCGGCCGGGGTCGGGCACATGCCGCGCTCGGCCGGGGGCAGCCGCAGCGTGGCACAGTCCGCGGCCGCCGCCATCCGGCCGTAGAAGGACGTGACCCCCGAGTGGGACAGGAAGAAGTCGCCGGTGAGCGCGTAGGAGCCGGCGCAGTAGGCCACGATCGGCAGGGCGAAGGCCGCGCACACCACGGCCGCCTTGCCGGCGGCCTGGCGCCAGCCGCCGCCGGCCGCCAGCAGGTAGATCACCACGGGCAGGATCAGCGCCTCGCCGACCTGGGCGACGGTGGCCGAGGTGCCGAGGACGACGCCCCCGGCGATGACGCGCCGCCAGCCGGGGGACGGCCGCCAGAGCAGGATGGCCAGGCCCGCCACGATCAGGGCCTCGAACCAGGTGTCCGGCATGATCATCTGCTCGATCTGCACCTGGTAGGCGTCCAGCAGCACCGGAGCGATGCCCAGCGCGGCCAGCCAGCGGTTCACGCCGCGCCGGATCAGCAGCAGGTAGATGACCACGGCCATGGCCAGGCCCAGCAGATGCTGGACCGCGGCCACCGTGTCGAAGTTGCCGGCGAACAGGATGGCCCGCAGCGGCCCCTTGTACCCGACCGGGTCCATGCCCTCGGCGTTGTACAGGTACCGCACCGAGTCGACGAAAAAGAGCGCGGGCCGGTAGGCGAGCTCGGCCAGCACCCGCAGCACGAGGCCGGCGGCCAGCAGGATGAGCGCCGGCCAGTGCCGCCGCAGGACGGCTCGCGCGCCGCGCCAGCGCCCGGCCCGGGCCGGCCCGGCCGGGCCCGGCCGGGCCTCCTGGTGCTGGCCCGGCTCCACGGCCTGGGCCCGGCGGTTCTCAAGCATGCGGGTCAGGATCCTGCGGTCTCGTCATCGTCCCGCCGGGCCATGGCCGCCGTTCGACAGCCAGAGGGCGAGGAAGACCGTGACGATGGTCAGCCACCGGGTCATCCGGTTGCGCGGGACCAGGGTCAGGGTGGCCCAGGCGATCGCGGTGTACCACGCGAAGACCCAGGGCGCGACCAGCACCCAGGCAAAGCTCAGGGCAAACGGCGCCACGATCTCCCGCGGCTGATCCGAGGATATCCGGCGGTAGATGACCCAGGCGAGCACGAGCAGCGCGACCGGCCAGAGGAAGCCGATGATCGTGGTGGTGATGCCCGGGCTGGCGCCGAGCGCCTCGGCCAGCATCTGGAACAGCCGCCACGGCGAGGGCATGATCACCCACTTCAGCCCGTGGAACGTGGCCCTCAGCGCGTTGAGTCCCCAGAAGCTGTACAGCAGCGCGAAGGTCGCCAGGGCCACCGCCGTGATCCGCGTGACGCGCAGCCACTCGCGCCGCCGCAGCAGCGGCCAGGCGAGCCCGAGCGCGATCAGCACCGCGTTGATCTTGATCCCGCAGGCCAGCCCGATCAGCATCCCGACCAGGACGTCCCCCCACACCCCGGACACCTTGCGCGCCACCTGGATCGCGCACAGCGCCGCCGCGGCCACGAACGTGTCGAGCTGGCCGCCGCTGACCAGCTGCTGGAGGATGACCGGGTTGGCCACCCAGAACAGGGTCGCCCGCACCGGATCGTCCGAGGTCTTGAGGAGCAGGTACCCCAGGCCGATGAACACGGCGCCGGTCAGGATCATCAGGATCCAGATCGTGGTGGCGACGTTCCGGCCGCCGATCGACGCCGCGAACGACTGGATCGTCGTGGCGACGGGGCCGTAGACCGACACCTGGCCCCGCCACACCGTGCCGACGGCCTGGGTATACGGCGAATGGAGGCCGAGCGCGGCGGCCGGGCTGTGCGTGTACGGGTTGCCGCCCAGCGCGGCGATGCGCCCGTAGGCCGCGTAGCTCGCGATGTCCGACGAGCCCACCGGGGTGAGGCTGACCATGACCGCGACGATGGCCGCGCTGGCCAGCAGCAGGCGGCGCGGGTCGGGGCGCCACCCCTGGCTGTGCGCCCACAGCATGCCGGCCAGCCCCACGCAGGCCAGGACGTCCCCGGTGTAGAGCATCGCCACCGCGACCGCGTTGTCGTTGCTCAGCGACGGCAGGAGGTGCGACAGCGGCAGCTCGATCGGGAGCGTCTCGGTGTTGGGCGCCAGCGCGCCGACGAGCATGCCCAGCAGCAGGCCGAGCCCGGACACGGTGACGGCGACCCGGGGGTCGGAGAGCCGGCTCCACGAGAGCTTGCGGATCACCGTGCTCATGACCCGCTCGATGGGGCCGGGCGGTCCGGGCCGGTCCAGGGGGTCGTACGTCCTCAGCCGGCCGATCTGCCCGGCGGAGCCGGGCGGGTCGGCCGAATGAGTGGACACCCGTGTCACCTAGGCCATGCCTCCATTAGCGGACCTGCGCGGCCACGTCGGCGCGGTACCGGCGCGCCGCCCAGTCGTGGGCTCCGGGGTGCCTGCGAACTTTCGGCTGGCCCTGCGGGCACGTCTTCGCCCAGCTTAGGGCGCTACCCGAAGACTCCACTCCACATTCACATGAATGGTACCGGCGAGTTGCGGGCCGGAGCGTCATGGCATCGTCCCTGGGCGCGCAGCGCGCCGCCAAGCCCGAGCCGTTACGCTCCGCCTCGCCTCCGCATGGCCCGGAAAGCCGGGCGGTGATGCCGGGCCTGGCGCGGGCTAGGGCGGCCGGCCTGACCGTCCCGGGCTCCCCAGGGCCATCGCCGGGCGAACCGGGCACTATATGTGGCGTGATAGCTCTTCTGATACACGTCTTCAGCGAGCGGCGCCGCCGCCACGTGATCACGCTGCTGCTCGCCGCGCTGGGATGCGTGCTGGCCGGTGCCGGGCTTTTCGCCCTGAGCCAGAACATTCCGTATACGTCGGCTCTGTACTGGGCCATCACCACCGCGACCACGGTGGGGTACGGTGACGTGACGCCGCACAACGCCGCGGGACGCGTGATCGCCTCGGCGGTCATGCTGACGACGATCCCGCTGCTGGCCTCGGTGTTCGCGCTCGTGACGGCCGGAGCCGCGGCCGCCGGGATCCGGAGGATACTCAACGTGGAAGACCGCTTCCCCGCGGGCACCTACCGGCTCATCGTCGGGATGAGTTCCGTCGTGCCCGCGATCCTCGAGGAGCTGGAGGCGGCGGGGGTTCCGGTCGTGCTGGCCGCCGACGTCGACCCGGGCACGGTCCGCCGGGGCGTGCACGTGGTTCGCGGTAACCCGACCGAGCCGGCCACGGTCAGGCGGGCCAAGCCCGAGGGCGCCCAGCAGGCCCTGGTCACCGGCGCCACCGACGGGGACGTGCTGGTCAGCGCGGTGATACTGCGCAAGCAGGCCCCGGATCTTTCGATTACGGCCCTGGTCAGTTCGGCTTCGGTACGCGAGGCGCTGACGGAGATCGGAATCCAGCAAGCCGTGTCGGCCGATGAACTGCTGGCCCGCACGGTGGCCACGACCCTGGAGTCACCGCACGCGGGCCAGCTGGTCGCCCAGCTCGTCGAGTCCGGCCGGGACATACTGACCGAGGTCGACGCGGAGCCTGCCGCGATCGGAAAGCCGCTCAGCGTCGTGCGCGGCGAACGCGCCGGGCTGGTCCTCGGCCTGGTCCACGCGAGCCGGTTCACCATGGGCATCGGCGACGATCCCGTCATCGCGGCCGGGGATCGCCTGCTGATAGCCCGGGCCGCACCCCGAGAACGCCGCCGCAAGGCCGAGCGGGCGGGATCAGCCTGATCATCATCCTCTACGCACGGTGACCAGCACACCGGCGGCGGATACTGAATCTTTCAGCCCCCGGATTCAGCCGCGGCGATGAGCTCCAGGATGCGAGCCGGAGGCAGGTGCTGCTCGTAGATCCGCACGCCGAAGGGCGAGAGCGCGTCCTCGATCGCGTTCACGACCGTGGGCGGCGCGACGATCATGCCACCCTCGCCCACGCCGCGGAAGTTGACGTCGGTGTCGAGCGGCACGGTCTCGAGGTGCTCTATCTCGATGCGGGGAACATCACAGGCGGTCGGCACCAGGTAGTCCATGAACGTGGCCGACTGGCAGTTGCCGTCCTCGTCATACGCCGATCGCTCGAGCAGTACCGCGCCGATGCCCTGCGCGACGCCGCCCCGGATCTGACCCTCGACGACGGCGGGGTTGATGAGCGCACCGCAATCCTCAGCGACGACGTACCGCTCCACCGTCACGATGCCCGTCTCGATGTCGATGTCGACGATGGCGCAGTGGCTGCCGCCGGACCACCCTCCTTCGCCGCCGTCGAACGTGGCCACGATCTCGAGATCGGCGTCCACGTCGGCACCGAACTGGCCCGATGCCGCGCGCCGCGCGACCTCGCCCACCGCGATGGCACTCGCCGGGTCACCGCGCACGAAGACCTGGCCATCGGTGATCTCGAGGTCCTGAGCGCTGGCTTCCATGAGACGCGACGCGACGTCGAGCACCTTGGCCTTGAGCTGCCGGGCGCCGTGCAGGGCCACGCCCCCGGTCATGGTGGCCGACCGGCTGCCGCCGGTCAGGCCGAACGGGACGACGCTGGTGTCACCGACGATGACGCGGACCTGCTCGAACGGCACGCCGAACTCGTCGGCGGCGATCTGGGCCAGGGTCGTCTGGTGGCTCTGGCCGTGCGGCATCTGGCCGGTGAACAGCGCAACGATGCCGTCTTCCTCGAGCCGGAGGCGCATCGACTCGATGCCCATCGGGCCGCTGGGCCCGCCCGGCTCGCGCGGGCCGGGAGCGGCCTCGATGAACGTTGCCATGCCGATGCCGAGGTAACGACCCTCGGCCCGGGCTTCGGCCTGGCGGCGCCGGAACGCGGGGAAGTCCACGAGCTGGGCGATCCGCTCCAGTGACTCTCGCGTGGTGACGCCGGCCAGCGGACGCCCGGTGATCATGACGGCCGGCGGGTCGGTCCGCGGAGCGGCGTTGCGCAGCCGGATCTCGAGCGGATCGAGGCCGAGATCCTTCGCGATGAGGTCGAGGACGCGTTCCCGCACGAACGTCTCGGACGCCCACGGGCCGCGGTAGGCGACGTACGACGCCTTGTTGGTTATGGCCGCGGTCGACTCGAAACCCAGGGCCGCGAGCTTGTACGGACCCGGGAACATCGCCTGCACGATTCCCGCAACCATCGCGCCCATGCCCGGGTACGCGCCAGTGTCGATGACCATCTTCACGTCCAGCCCGAGCAGGTCGCCGTCGTTGCTGACGGCCGCCCGGACGTCGAAGCTCTCCTCGCGGGCCTGCCCTGACGTGGTGAGGTTCTCGCCGCGGTCCTCGACCCACTTGACCGGCCGGCCGAGAGCACGCGACGCTGCCGCGACAGCGAGCTCTTCCCGTGATGCCCCGATCTTCAGGCCGAACGAGCCGCCGATGTCACCGGCCAGGACGCGCACCTTGTCCTGCTCCATGCCGAGGCGCATAGCGACGGCGATCTTGCTGACGTGAACGCTCTGCGTCGCCGCGTAGACCGTCATGAAACCGGCGCCGGCGTCGTAGCTCGCGACGCAGCCGCGTCCCTCCATGGGCACGTTCTGGTGGCGGTGCACGTCAATGTGGAAGCCGGCCACCCGGTCGGCATTGGCGAAGGTGGCCGGGACGTCACCGAAGTCGCTGCGCGAGCGCGGGCTGGCGATGTTGTCACCGAGATTGGCGAACAGCGGCGGGCTGCCCGGGTCGAGGGCGAAGGACGCGTTCGTGACCGGAGGCAGCTCGTCGTACTCGACCTCCGCAAGCTCGCAGCCGTCCTCGGCGACGTACCGGCTCTCGGCGATGACGATCGCCACGGGATCGCCCGCGAAGCGCACCTTGTCGGTCGCCAGCAGGGTGAACTCCGGCGTGGGCCCCGCCCAGCCCATGAGAGCCATCAGCGCATCGGGCCCCGGAACCGTCATCGCTTCCAGGTCCGCTCCGGTGTACGCCGCGACGACTCCCGGCAGCGCCCGCGCCGCCGAGACATCCACCGAGAGCACCCGGGCGTGAGCCATCGGCGAGCGCACGAACGCAGCGTGCAGCATCCCCGGCAGCTTGATGTCGTCGACGTACCGGCCGGTGCCGGTCAGGATGCGCGGATCCTCGGACCGCTTGATGCTGGCGCCGGTGTAGCGCTCGGCCGCTATCGCTGTCATGGTCGCTCCCTCGCTCGCTCACGGGTGCGCTCGGCGGCCAGCAGGACGCCATCGATGATGCTCTGGTAGCCGGTGCACCGGCAGATGTTGCCGGACAGCGCCTCGCGGATCTGCTGCTCGTCGGCGTCGGGGTGGTCGCTGAGGAACGCGGCAGCCTGCATGACCATCCCGGGCGTGCAGAAACCGCACTGGAAGCTGTGCGAATCCCACATCGCCTGCTGCAGCGGGCCCAGCCCGCCGTCAGATGCCAGCCCCTCGATCGTCGTTACCTCGCTGCCGGCGGCCTGGACCGCCAGCATCAGGCATGAGCGCACCGCCCGGCCGTCGACGATGACCGTGCACGCCCCGCAGACCCCGTGCTCGCAGCCGAGATGGGTGCCGGTGAGATTGAGGTCATCCCGCAGGAAGTCCGCCAGCGTCTTGCGCGCCTCCGGCGAACCTGTGCACGTCGCGCCGTTGACCCTCAGGGTGATGTCCACCGTCAGTCACTGCCTCTCGTCGGCGTTGTCCGCCGCCGCTCGCAGGCCGCGACGCACCAAGGCGGCCGCGACCTTCTTCCGGTAGTCCGACGACCCGTGCAGGTCGGCGGGCGGGTCGATGTCTTCGGTCGCACGGCGGGCCGCCTCTTCGAACAACTCGGCCGACGGCCTCTGGCCGGCCAGGAGATCCTCCGCGCCGGCGGCCCGGACCGGCACATCGGACAGGCCGGCCAACGCCAGCCGGGCATCGCTGATCGCGCCCTCGGAAAGCGTCAGCGATGCGGCCAGGCCGACAATGGCGAAGTCACCGTGGCGGCGGGCGACCTCCTGGAAGCTGATCCCCGTGCCCCGTCCCGCGGCCGGGAAGCGCACCTCGGTCAGGAGCTCGTCGGGACGGCGCGACGTCGTGAGGTAGCCCTCGAACCACTCCGCGGCCGGGACAACCCGTTCGCCCGACTGGCCGCACACCACGAACTCGGCATCGAGCGCCCGGGCGACGGCCGGCAGCTCGGCGGCCGGGTCGGCATGCGCCAGGCTGCCTCCTATCGTGCCGCGGCTGCGGATGGCCTCATGACCGATCAAGGGCAGAGCAGCCGCCAGCAACGGCACCGCATCGGCGACGGTCTCGGATTCCTCGGCCACGTACTCCCGCGTCATGGCGCCTATCACCACCCAGCCGTCTGCCGCCGACACCCCGGACAGCTCATCGACGCCGTTGATGTCGATGAGCACCGCCGGGCGGGCCAGCCGCAGCGCCAGCAGCGGGATCAGGCTCTGGCCGCCGGCGAGCACGCTCGCCTCGTCCTGGTGCTCAGCCAGCAATTCCACGGCCTCGGAAACCGTTCTCGGCGCCTCGTAGTCAACGGGGGGCAGTTTCATCGGCAGGCCCTTCGATCCGGCAGGGGTGCTTCGGCAGCGTTCCGAGCTCACTCAGATTGCCCCGGCACTCACGGCGACGGCAACCACGCTATGCCGCGGGGTCAGCGCTGGTAGCCACCGGGCCGTCCGGAGCGGCGGGTCACGGCCCGGGCTGCCCGGGCGGCGGGTCATGGCCAGCTTCGCGCCAGGCATCGGCGGCCTGCGTATCATCTTCTTTGTCATGTTTTGCTCGATCGGGGGTGGGCGTAATGCGCCTGCGGCGATCTGGCTGGGGTTCTGGCGCGAGTACCCCGGCCGATGCGGCTGACTCACCGCCCGATGCGGCTGACTCACCGCCGGCTTCGGCTGACTCACCGCCCGATGCGGCTGACTCACCGCCGGCTTCGGCTGACTCACCGCCCGATGCGGCTGACTCACCGCCGGCTTCGGCGTCTACCGCCGGGGGTGCGGCGCAGGCCGAGCAGCCGGGCGGGCCTGAGGTCAGGCGCAGGCGGCGACGCCGGCGCATCCTGATCGCGGCGCCTTTCGTCGTCCTGCTGGTGTGGGCGAGTGTTTCGTATACGGCCTGGATGCTGCGCCCTACGAGCCTGTCGTGGCAAGTGAACAGCGTCGAGTGGGTGAGATATAACGTACCTTTCGGCAACTGGCTGGCCGACAATGTCGAGCGCATCTACTACACCGAGAACGCGCCGAAAGAAGGCGGGCCGCAGCTGAAGACCCTGCCGACGGTCGGGCTGAACAACCCGCCGCCAATCAGCCACCCGATGCCGAAGGCGCCTGCACAGGCCGTGCCCGGGCCGCCGTCGGTCACGCTGGTCTTCCCGCACCCGCTGCCCGGCGAGGGGGTCTGGAAGCCGACCGGCCCGCCGGTTGACGGCGGCCCGCCGGTGCTGGTGACGACCTTCCGCCCTGAGCTCGACTATCCGCAGATCGTCGCCTACGTCGCCTGGTTCGACCATACGCGCACCGAGATCGGCTACTATCCGGGCCGCTACGAGCCGCCGAACGTCGCCGTACGCGGGCCGATGATGGTCCCCTACGATCAGCGCTGGCGGCTGCTCGCGACCTTCAACGGCGGCTTCACCTACACCGACGGCAATAACGGCTCGGCCGACAACGGCCGCACGAACGAGCCGCTGCAGGACGGCAACGCCACGCTCATTTGCTATCGCGACGGTCGCATCGCGATCGTGAAGTGGAGCGGCGGACCGAACGTGGGGCCGGACGTCGCCTGGGCTCGCCAGAGCCTGGCCCCCATCATCTGGAACGGACAACTAAACCCGCAGCTGAACGACAACCCGAACAGCCCGCAGTGGGGATACACGCTCGGCGGTCTCACCCGCGTCTGGCGTACCGGTGTCGGCATCGACCGTCGCGGCAACCTCATCTACGTCGCCGCCGACGGCCAGACGGTGATCACTCTGGCGAAGATCCTCCAGCACGTTGGTGCGGTGCGGGCGATGGAGTTCGACATCAACCCTGAATGGCACACCCTGATCACCTACACCCACGGCGCCAAGAGCCTGGTCCCGACGATGGTCGGCCCGAACCCGATGCAGGCGCCCACCCGCTACCTCGTCCCCGACGACCGTGACTTCTTTGCCGTCTACCAGCCCCGGCCCGGCCCGGTCACCGTCCCCTTCGGGTAAGGATCGCGCCGCCTCCGGCGCGCGAACCGGTCATCACATGACGTAGCCGGCGTCGGCCAGGACGTTGCGGCCCATGGCAGTGCGGCTGGATCTTCGCGGCGGCATGGGCGCGCCGGGCGGGTCATTGCGGCGCGGTTGCCGCCGGGTCGCGGCTGATGGAGGCGAGGACGTCGGGAGCGGCGGCGCAGAGCGTGGTTTCGAGCCGGTCGATGAGATCGTCGCAGGTGGGCTCGTCGATGACCAGGGGCGGGGCTATGAGCAGCCAGTCGCCGTAGCGGCCGGCGTTCTGGCGGCGGGCGTACAGCAGCAGCCCGTGGGCCAGGCCGTGCCGGCGGATGATAGCGGCGGGATCGGCGTGCTCGGGGAAGCGCTGGCTGGCCTGCTTGTCGGCGACCAGTTCCAGGGCCAGCAGCAGCCCGCGGCCGCGGACGTCACCGATCAGCGGGGAGGCGTGCGCGATGCGTTCCAGTCCCTCACGCAGCCGCACGCCGAGCACGGCCGCACGGTCAATCAGGCCGTGCCCGGTGATCTCGTCGAGCACCGCGGTGCCAGCGGCGCACGCGATCGGGCTGGCGTCATAGGAGTGGGAGACGGTGAACCCGGTGGCCGCGGCTACCTCCTCGGCCAGGGCGGCCGAGACGAGCGCCGCGCCGAGCGGGGCATACCCGGCGGCCAGTCCCTTGGCGAGCACCACCACATCGGGCATGGCCGCCGGATCGTGGTGGGCGGCGAGGAACCGGCCGGTGCGGAAGGCACAGACGATCTCGTCGAAAACCAGGTGAATGCCGTAACGGGTGCAGATCTCCCGGGCCCGGCGGGCGAACGACCGATGCGGCACGTTGACCCCGGACGCCTGCCCGCCCACCGGCTCCATCACGAACGCCAGCACGTGCTCTGGCCCTATCCGGGCGATCGCGTCCTCCAGCGCCGCGCAGCTCGCGTCCGCGGCTGCCTCCGCGCTGGGGGCCCGGAAGGTCAGCGGCGCGGGGATCTTCTCCGATGCCACGGCCAGCGGTCCCCACAGCGCCGGCACGCCGACATCGCCGTTGAGGGCGAGCGTCTGCAGGGTCGCACCGTGGTAGCCGGGCATCAGCGAGATCACCCGGTGCCGTTCCGGGTGCCCGGTGGCGACGGCGTGCGCCCGCAACAGCTTCAGCGCCATCTCCACCGCCTCCGAACCGCCTGATGTCAGGTGCGCCCGTTCCAGTCCTGGGCCCGCCAGCATCGCCAGCCGCCTGGTCAGCTCAGCGTTCGCACCGTGCCGGGTGGTACGCGAGTACGTGTAGGTCAGCCGCCTGCCCTGGGCGAGCATCGCCTGCAGGACATGCTCGTTGCCCTGCCCGAGATTGGCCAGGAACGGCCCCGAGCAGGCATCCAGCAGCCGCCGTCCCTGGTCATCGACCAGGTACACACCCTCACCCGCCACGATCGTCGGCAGATCACCCACGCTGGACCGCGGGAAGAACACATCCTGGGTACCGCCCAACGGCGGGTACGGCTGCCTGCCCAACCCGGCCCTCACCTCAGATGATCAGCTGCCCGGCAGCTGCGCCTCAGCGGGCAGGCCTTAACACGGTGGCGACCCCGCTCCCGGCCAACCTATCCCGGCTCCGCCACACCGACGACACACGTTCGGTGGTGCGTTGCGGGCCTGTGTTGTTGACTGGTCACATGACCGACCTCCCCCTGGTGCGGGCGGCACGGATCCCGGTGACAGACACCTACCACGGCGTCGACGTCACCGAGAACTACCGCTGGCTGGAGGATGCCTCCTGCGAGGAGACGATCGCCTGGACGAAGGCCCAGCAACAGCGCACCCGTGCCTACTTCGACGGGATCGGATGGCGAGACGCGCTGCGGGCCCGTGTCGAGCAGCTGCTGAAGGCTGAGAGGACAACGTACAAGCGGCTCGTGCCCGGCGGGAGCATCTTCTTCGCGCTGAAGGTGCAGACGCCGCGGCAGCAGCCGTTCCTGGTGGCTCTGACCGACCTGGACGACCCCGGGACCGAGCGTGTCGTCGTGGATCCGGACGCCATCGACCCGTCCGGTGAGACCGCCATCGACTTCTTCGTTCCGTCCCCAGACGGCAAGCAGGTCGCGGTCTCGCTGTCGGAGCATGGCACCGAGGACGGGTCGCTGTACGTCTATGACGCCAACAGCGGGAAGGTCGTCGATGAGCCGATCCCGCATGTGAATCTGATGGGTGGTTCAGTGGCCTGGCGTCACGACGGCACCGGGTTCTGGTACACCCGCTGCGCTGACCCGGCAGGCTTTCGGCAACAGGTGTGGTTCCGCGAGCTCGGCGGCGCACCGGACCGCGTTGACCTCGCTGGCGGCTTCGCCGACGAGCGGATCGCGGAGAACTTTCTGTCCGCCTCGCCCGACGGCCGCTGGGTGATGGACCGGGTGCAGAAGGGTGATGGCGGGGAATGGCAGGTCTTCCTCCGTAGCCAAGGTGCCGGCGGCTCGTGGTGGCAGGTGGCAGGCATCTGCGACAAGTGCGTGCAGGCCGTGCTCAGCACGGACGCGCTGTACCTGCTTTCCCGCCGGGACGCCCCGCACGGCAAGGTCCTCCGCCTGCCGGTGACCGATGGCGTCACGGTCGGCGACGCCCGCGAGATCGTGCCGGCCAGCGACTCGGTCATCGAAGACGTGGCGGTGACGCGCGACACCGTCTGGGTGGTGGACATCGACGGCGGGCCGCAGCAGGTGCGCACCTTCGACACCAGCGGGAGGCCGCTGCCCGCGGCGGAGATCCCGCCGATGAGCTCGGTTTCGTCGTACTTCGCTCGTCTCTCGACGCTTGGACAGGACCAGATCGCGTGGTCGTGCGAGTCCTTCACCGATCCGGCGGCCTGGTGGGTAGCAGCCGACGGCGAAGCACCCCGCCCGACCGCACTGAGGACAACTACCCCCGTCGACCTGTCCGGGTATGAGGTGACCCGCGAGTTCGCGACGTCGAAGGACGGTACACGTGTCCCCCTCAACGTGATTACCGCACCCGGCACCCCACGGGACGGAACCGCCCCAGCGCTGCTGACCGCGTACGGCGGTTACGGCATCTCGTTGGTGCCGCGGTTCGATCCCGAGCTGCTCCTGTGGCTGGAGCAGGGCGGCGTTTACGTGGTGGCCAACATTCGCGGTGGCGGCGAGTTCGGCGAGGAGTGGCACCACGCCGGCCGGCTCGCCAGCAAGCAGAACTGCTTCGACGACTTCATCGCCTGCGCGGACCATCTGCACAGCAGCCGGATCACCAGCCGCGAGCGGCTGGCGATCATGGGCGGTTCCAACGGAGGGTTGCTGATGGGTGCCGTTCTCACCCAGCGGCCAGACCTCGCCTGCGCCGTCGTGGCCGCAGTGCCGGTGATGGACTCCCTGCGCGCCGAGACCTCCACCAACGGGAGATTCAATACGCCCGAGTTCGGCACCGTCGAGGATCCGGAGTTGTTCACGGCGCTGCTCGCCTACTCGCCCTACCACAACGTCGTCGACGGGAGCGCCTGCCCGGCCGTGTTGCTGACCGCGGGAGAGAACGACACCCGGGTCGATGCCTGGCACGCCAAGAAGATGACGGCTCGACTCCAGGAGGCGACGACATCGGACCGGCCGGTGCTGCTGCGGCTGGAGTCCGCCGGCCACTTGGCCGGGTCACTCGACCAGACCATCGACGAGACAACAGACCGGCACGCTTTCCTTTTCAGCCAGCTAAGCCTCGGCTACCATCTCGTCGCCTCGGCATGATCCCGCGCTGGTCCAGTCCCTGAACCTGGGTCGCCGCTGTGGACGGCGGGAGTTCTAGTAACGACGGCGGCGGCATCGCTGTCACGGCTAGCATGTGGCGCCATGCGGTCGGTGGGTGATTTCGGGCGGTTGCTGGGCGTTCTCGGTTCGGTGCTGGCTGTGGCCGCGTGCGGCACGGCGGCTCATCAGGCGAGCGCGGCCGGCCCGGCGAGCGCCGCGCGGACGACGTCACCGGCTGCGTCCCCCGCGGCGACCGCATCACCGACGATGACGCCGACGCCGGCCGCGACGCCCAAGCGGGAAGTGCCGGCGGCCCTGCCCCGCCCGCCGCTGCCCCGGTACGGCAACCCCGATGGCCACGCCTACGTGCCGCCGGCGGGCCTGGCGGTCAGCACCGCCCATCCCGGCCACATCATCGGCGACGGCACCGCGGCCAGCTGTACCTCGGCCGCCGTGGTCCAGGCGGTGGCCATGGGCGGGGTCATCACCTTCAGTTGCGGCCCGGAGCCCGTCACGATCACGATGACGCAAACCGCGAACATCGTGCACGGTGACCTCATCGTCATCGACGGCGGCGGCAAGGTCACCCTCAGCGGCGGCGGCAAGATCCGGATCCTGGACTCCGATACCTGCCCGGGCTGCTGGGAGCAGGCCGGGCCGCGCCTGATCGTGCAGAACATGAGGTTCGTGGACGGCTACTCGGGCGCTCACCAGGCCAGCGGGTCAGCGGACTACGGCGGCGGCGCCATCTTCGATCAGGGCGGCCAGCTCACGGTGGTCAATTCCGACTTCGCCGGCAACGGCTGCTATCAGTACGGCCCCGACCTCGGCGGCGGGGCCATACGTGCCTACGGCATGGACATGAACACCCCCGTCTACCTGACCGGCGACACCTTCCGCGGCAACACGTGCTCCAACGGCGGCGCGGTGAGCGGCCTGTACGCGAACTTCGTCCTGACCAACAGCCTGCTGGCCGGCAACAAGGCCATCGGCTGGGGCCAGAACCCAGCGCAGGCGGGCACCCCCGGCGGCGGCAGCGGCGGCGGCGTCTACACCGACGGCAACAGCTACAACCTGATCATCGACAACACCGTGATCCGCTCCGACAGCGCCCGCGAGGGGGGCGGTGCCATCTTCTGCGTGGTCGACAACGACCAGGGCGCGCTGACGATCGAGAACTCTGATCTGCACGGCAACCCGAGCGGCCAGTTCCAGGACGCTCCCGGGATCTTCGACAGCCTCAACGGACACGACGTCCAGCCGACCGTGATCGACTCAGCCATAAGCTGACACCAGGCATGACCAGAGGCCGATACTGGCCACGCTGACCGCGGTTCTGGCCCCATACCGGGAGAGCGTCTGAATGAGCGTTGTCGTCGTCACGGCCTTTCCCGTCCCCGAGCACCGCGCCGAGGTGATCGCGGCCTTCGAGGCGGCGATCGAAGGGCGCGCTGCGACCGCTCGCCCGCAGGCCATCAACGGTTAGCAGGAGGTCCCCAGCTATGACCGAAGGCGCACAGCAGACGGGCAGCGATAACACCGCTGTTCATCCGTTTCATGTGAATGTTCCGGAAGCAGAGCTTACCGAACTCCGCAGGCGCATAAACACAGCAAAGTGGCCCGAACGGGAAACGGTCACGGATGATTCGCAAGGCGTGCCCCTCGCGATGATTCAGGAACTCGCCCGCTATTGGGCTGCAGATTACGATTGGCGCAAGTGCGAGGCGAAACTGAACGCCCTGCCGCAGTTCATGACCGAGATCGACGGGCTCGACATCCATTTCATTCACGTTCGCTCGGACCATGACAATGCGTTGCCGCTCATCGTCACGCACGGGTGGCCCGGCTCGGTCATCGAGCAGCTCAAGATTATCGATCCGCTCGCCAATCCCACGGCGCACGGCGCGAGCGCATCGGACGCTTTCCATCTGGTGATCCCGTCAATGCCGGGCTACGGGTTCTCCGGCAAGCCGGCCGCGACCGGCTGGGATCCCGCCCGCATAGCACGTGCCTGGGTAGTGCTGATGAGGCGCCTGGGATACACGCAATTTGTGTCCCAAGGCGGCGACTGGGGCGGGGCTGTCACGAACGTGATGGCGCAACAGGCCCCTCCGGAGCTGCTCGGCATTCACGTCAACTTCCCCGGCACGGTTCCGCGCGACGTGGCCAGGGCGCTCCAGTCCGGCGACCCGCCGCCATCCGGTCTCTCAGCCGACGAAAGACGCGCGTACGAGCAGCTGACCACCTTGTATGCGAGGCGACGCGCCTACGCCGCCATGATGGGGACGCGGCCGCAAACGCTGTACGGACTGGCGGACTCACCCGTCGGCCTGGCCGCCTGGCTGCTTGACCACGGTGACGGCTGGGGCCAGCCGGCGGCACCGGTCACCTCGGCCGTGCTCGGTCACACGAGCCACGGACATCCCGCAGGCGACCTGACCCGAGACGACGTCCTGGACAACATCACGCTCTACTGGGTGACCAGCACGGCGGTTTCTTCGGCTCGCCTCTACTGGGAAAATAAGCTCAGCCTTTACAACGCCGTCGGCGTCTCCGTCCCGGCTGCCGTGAGCGTCTTTCCCGGCGAGAACTATCAGGCCCCGCGGAGCTGGACAGAGCAGGCGTATCACAACCTCATCTACTTCAACGAGGCCAGCAAAGGCGGCCACTTCGCGGCCTGGGAACAGCCACAACTCTTTTCAGAAGAGGTTCGCGCGGGCTTCAGGCCACTGCGCAAATAGTGGAATAAAGGAGCCCGCCCGATCGCGTAGTCCGCGTACGCAACCAGGTGGACGTGCCGGGCGAAATAGAACTCCTCGTCGGTTATTTGCCCGGGTGCTAGCCCGCATCGACGGGCTGCGTGAAAGGACTGCACAGACGGGCTGATTTAGTGCCTGAGGACGACGACCGGACAGGCCGCATGATTCACGACCTGTGAACTCACCGAGCCGACCAGCAGGCTGGCGAATCCGCCAACGCCACGCGAGCCGACGACGACCAGGTCGGCGTCCTGCGACGCCTCGATGAGCTCCTGGGCGGGCCGCCCGCTGACCGCGCGCACGGTCACCGAGTCAGGCCGGGTACCTAGATCGGTGATGGTCTTGTCGACCGCTTCCTGGGCCGCCTGGCGGGCCCTCTCCTCCGCGGGCTTGTCCTCATCATGGATGATTGGGCTTCCCGAAAATGGACTCCCCGCCACCTCACGAACGGTCAGGACCGTCAGCGGGGCATGTTCAAGCGCTGCGTGCTTCACTGCCCATTCGAGTGCCTGCTGAGAACTGCCTGAGCCATCGACGCCCACAACGATTCCAGGCATGTCGCTTCTCCTTCTGCCGGAGGCTGCCATCTTCGGGCAGCCATGAAGCCATTCCGAGCATCGCAGCCCTGCCTGGTCCCCGGCAGGGCCGTTGGCCCCTAGCCCGCACGGCATCAGCTCATCCGGGCGCAGCACGCTGCGACAAAGGCGGTGAGGATCGCCGGGGACAACTACCTGCAGCGGGCAGATCAGCGGGCGTGCCATCACGCGCGCACATCTCGCCGGGAAACAACTGCGCGTAATGGCTAGCGTGTCCCGGCCGAGAGCGACGATGTGCCGGTCGCAGACGAAGGTCCCGCTGGATCAGGCCTTTCGCACCTGCCCTCAGGCCTGGGCCAGGGTCTTGCTGGTGGTACCGGCAATACTGCCCGCTGCGATCCGGGAGGAGCCATGGACGTTCTCCCGTTGCCTGCCGAACTGGTCGTCGAACCGGCGACGGATATCGCGGCATCGGCTGTGAATGAGCGGCCGGGGCGCCGGGTTCGCTGGCAGGAGCTGACCAGGGGCGAATGCTTCGGGCTACTGGCCCGGCAGCAGGTGGGCCGGGTGGCTGTCGTCGATGACCGCGGTCCGGTCGTGTTTCCGGTTAACTTCGTCTTCGACCGTCACATGGTGGTGTTCCGCACCGATGAGGGAACGAAGCTGGACGCCGCGGCCGGGTGCAGCCGGGTCGCGTTCGAAATCGATGGGATCGACGCTGCGGCTCACACCGGCTGGAGCGTCGTGGTCCGGGGTGAGGCCGTCGAGGTGACTGACCAGCAAGAGCTGGCGCGCCTGCGCAGGCTGCCGCTGTTCCCGTGGGCGCCGGGCGCCAGAAGCCGCTACGTGCGCATCCTGCCCGCAAAGCTGACGGGGCGCCGGATCTCCCGGCCGGGCGGCCCTTCGGGCCGGGGCGGCGGACCGCTGCCGAAGGCCGCCGCCCGCGGGAGGCGGTGAGGTCCGGCCATGGGAGCGGACATCGACAACGAGGAGTTCGACGAGCAGGATTACTCGCGCTTTGCCGAGCGGCTCGGGGAATGCTTGTCCGCGCTCGGGCAGCTCCTTGAGCGGCCTGGCTTCGGGGCCGGTCCCGCCACGGTAGGCGCCGAGCTGGAGCTGTTCCTGGTTGACGGCGCGGCCCGCCCGCTGCCCTGCAACCAGGCTATCCGTGCGGCGGTGGCCGATCCCCGGGTCACCGTGGAGCTGAACCGCTCCAACCTGGAACTCAACGCCTCACCGGCCCTGCTGGCGGGCCGCCGTTCGCCGCGCTCGGAAGCGAACTGAACCTGCTGCTCGATCGGGTGGCGCACGCGGCCACCGGCTACGCGGGCCGGGTCGCGCTGATCGGCATTTCGCCCACCCTGCGGCGCGCCGACCTCGGGCCTGACATGATTACCGACGCGCCCCGGTACCGGGCGCTGAACGCCGGCTTGCGGCGGCTGCGCCAGGCCCCGTTCAGTATCCGGATCGCGGGCAAGGACCCGCTCAAACTGGCCAGCGAGGTCGGGCTGGATTCGGCGACCACGTCATTCCAGGTGCACCTTCGGGTCGATCCGGCCGCTTTCACCCGCACCTACAACGCGGTCCAGCTGGCCACCGCACCGGTGCTGGCCGTGTCCGGCAACTCACCCACATTCCTCGGTCACCGGCTTTGGGAGGAGACACGGATCGCCCTCTTCAAGCAGTCGGTGGACGATCGCCCGGGCCACGAACCACGCCGCCGCCTGGCCCGAACCACGCTGGGCACCGGCTGGCTGCGGGGCGGGCCATTGGAGCTCTTTGCCGAGAGCATCCGGTTGCACCAGCCGCTGCTGCCGGTGGTCGGCCAGCTCAGCCCGCCGGGGTGCAACCCCGGGCAGCCGCCGCCGCTGGACGAGCTGAGGCTGCACCAGGGCACCGTGTGGCGCTGGAACCGGGCCATCTACGACCCCGCATCCGGCGGGCACCTGCGGATCGAGATGCGGGCCCTGCAGGCCGGCCCCACCATGATCGACATGCTGGCCAACGCCGCGTTCCTGATCGGGCTGTCCCTGTGGGTGGCCGGACAAGACCAGCAGTGGACCTACGCCGTGCCGTTCG
The DNA here is from genome assembly GCA_963749145.1 of uncultured Actinomycetota bacterium. Lineage (GTDB taxonomy): Bacteria > Actinomycetota > Actinomycetes > Streptosporangiales > Streptosporangiaceae > JASHPR01. The sequence goes on from CAVVLN010000004.1 coordinate 1,609,920, forward strand.
AACGCGCCGACCATGGGTTCTACCGCGCCGCCCAGCACGGCCTGTCCGCCCAGCTGACCTGGCCGACCGGGCACCGAGACCAGATACGGACCGTTCCTGCCGCCAAGCTTGTCGCCGAGCTGGTGCCGTCGGCACGACAGGGGCTACTCCAGGCCGGCGTGGCAGCAGCCGAAGCGGACACGCTGCTCGACGTGATCTCCGCCCGGGCGGCCTCCGGGCAGACCGGGGCAGCCTGGCAGCGCGCCACGCTGGCCGCCGCCGGGCGACGTCACGACCAAGAACGCGCGCTCGCTGTGATGCTCGACCGCTACCTCGAGTGCGCCGATACCGGGCTGCCCGTCCACACCTGGCCAGTCAGCGGCCCGGCCAGGCAGCGCACCATCGCAGCCCCGCGCCTACCCCGCCCCCAGAAGGTGGGCCGCTGAGATAAGCCGCCGCGGGCATGAGTGTCCTGCCCGGCCAGGCACCCAGTCAGCTGCCACGGTCGCGATAGGCCCCCTCCGCGCAACCGCCCCGCACAGAACTTCCGATTATGAACAGCACCTCGTCGCCGGCCATCAGGTGTGGCGGCACGGGCCGCGATTCCCCGGCCGGGGCGGGGCATGCGAACCTGGCAGAATTGGGCCACGGGGAAGCCGCCGCAATCCCCGGCATCAACAGCCCCGTCTGTCGCTAGACAGCGGGTCATGGGCGGGCGGACCTCGGCGCCGGCCATGACCCTGCTGTCGGCAGGCCCAGCCGCGTGAATCTGTCCCCAAGCAACAGGAGCCTTCGTGACCGAAGCCCACGCAGATATGACAGGGCAGGGTCAGCGCCGCCGCGGCCAGCAGGCCAGGAATGGCGGCGGGGATCTGGGTCAGCGCGGCAACAAGTGGTGGACGCTGGTCGCAGTGTGCCTCGGCACGTTCATGCTGCTGCTGGACATCACGATCGTTAATGTCGCCCTGCCAGATATCCAGAAGGCGCTGCACTCGAGCTTCGCTGACCTGCAGTGGATCGTTGACGCCTACGCGCTGACGCTAGCGGCGTTCCTGCTGACCGCGGGCAGCCTGGCGGACATGTACGGCCGCCGCCTGCTGTGGCTGATCGGCCTGGTGGTGTTCACCGGCGCGTCGGTGCTGTGCGGCTTTGCGGTCAGCACGCTGATGCTCCAGCTGTCTCGCGCCTTGCAGGGAGTCGGCGGGGCGATCATGTTCGCGGTATCGCTGGCGCTGCTGGCTGACGCCTTCCGGGGCAAGGACCGCGGCATCGCGTTCGGGGTCTGGGGAGCGGTAACTGGCCTGGCCGTCGCTATCGGCCCGCTGGCCGGCGGCATACTGACCTCCGGCCTGTCCTGGCGGTGGATCTTCTTCGTGAACGTGCCGATCGGGATCGCGGCCGTCATTATCACGATCAGGATGGTGGCGGAGTCGCGCGCGCCGCAGGCCAGCGGGCCCGACTGGCCAGGCTTCGTGCTGTTCTCGGTGGCGCTGTCGAGCCTGGTCTACGGCCTGATCGAGTCGAACCAGCGGTCCTTCACCGACGGCCTGGTGCTTGGCTGTCTCGCCGCGGCGGCAGTGCTGCTGGTTGCCTTCGTCATCGTGGAACGGCGCCGGGCGCACCCGATGTTCGACCTGACGCTGTTCCGGCTGCCGACCTTCAGCGGCGGCTCGGTCGCGGCGTTCGGGCTCAGCGCCTCGATCTTCGCGATGATCCTCTATCTCGTGCTGTACCTGCAGGACATCCTGGGCTACTCCCCCCTGGCCACCGGCGTGCGGGTGATGTTCCTGTCCGGAGCCATCCTGGTGACCGCCACAGTGGCCGGCAGGCTTTCCTCGCGCGTGCCGGTCCGGCTGCTGATCGGGCCCGGCCTGATCATGGTCGGCGTGGGCCTGCTGCTCATGCGCGGGCTCGACGCAGCCTCGTCATGGACCCATCTCATCCCCGGAATGATCGTGAGCGGCCTCGGAATCGGCCTGGTGAACCCGCCGCTAGCCTCCACCGCTGTCGGCGTGGTGCCGCCGCCGCGGGCCGGCATGGCCTCGGGCATCAACTCCACCTTCCGCCAGGTCGGGATCGCCACCGGCATCGCCCTGCTAGGGACGCTGTTCTCCAACAACGTGCGGGACCAGGTGCTGGCCCGGGTGGCCGCGGTGCCCGGGCTGTCCGGCAGGGGCCCGCAGATCGCCACCGCGGTGCAGTCCGGGGAGATCGCCCGCGTGATCGGCAAGCTACCCGAGCACGCCAGGCAGGCCGTAGGAGCGATCACCCGGGCAGCCTTCACCACCGGCCTGAACCGCATCCTGCTGGTTGCGGCAGTCATCGCGCTGGTGTCGGGCGTGGTCGCCCTGGCCGCCATCCGCAGCAAGGACTTCGCCCAGCAGCAGGGGCCGGCTCCACAGGGCCAGAGGCGACCCCGCCTGAGCAGCCATGAGCGTTTCTCGCGGGCGCGGCATCGCGCACGAGGTATTCGACCGGGAGGTGACCTGTACATGGCCGCAGACCATTCCTCCTACGAGGAAATCGCGGCGGCGCGGCGCAGCAGCCAGGAATACCGTGAGGGGTACGCCGAGGCCCGGCGGGCTGGCTCTTGCTCCTGTAGGGGAGCTACGATCCGGGTTGAGGGAGAACATGGGCAGCAGGCGGCGTCGGCTCGACCCTGTTGGGCCGTTTGGCAATCCGGACGGGTCACGAGCCGACATCGAGGATGTGATCAGCGAGTTCGTCGACTTCGGCGGCGATCCTGCGTATGGTCACCTCGCGACCCGCGCAAACGATTCGATGGTGCGGGTCATCGTGGGGAAGCTCGGCGCTGGTAAGACGGTCTACCTGCGGCGTCTTCAGGATTTCCAGGCGCATCAGGACTCCGTCTATGCCGATGTGCCGGACCAGAGCCTGCCGAAGACCGAAGTTGTGGTGAAGGCATGCCAGTGGTTCTCAGACCGTGTCCTGGTCGAGAAGTGGATGCAGATCTGGGAGCGTGCGATCATGCGGTCGCTGGCCTCCCACTTGCTGCGCCGTCCCGAGTTGCGCCAGCAACTGCGCGATGAGCAGGCCGATGAGATCGAGCAGTCGTACGCGCGACTGCTCGACGACTTCCGTCGGCCCCGGTCGATCTACAGCCAGGTGCGCGACATCATTAACCAGCGGCATACCGCCCATCAGCTGTCTACGTATCTCGACGACCCGCTCTGGGATGACCTTCAGGATCTGCTTGGTGAAGTCATCGGCCAATGCAAGCCGATCTATTTCTACCTTGACGCGGTGGACGAGGAGTTCAGCCACGCACCCATGTACTGGCTGAAGTGCCAGGAGGGGTTGTTCTACCAGGTCATGCGGCTGCTCCGTGACCACAGGATGGGCGGGCGCCTGCATATCGTCGTCTGCATCCGCGACATCGTCATGTCGTCGGTGTACCGGTCAGAACATGCACCGCGGTATTACAACGAACCGCACATACGCGTCCTGACCTGGGACCGAACCTCCTTGCTTTATCTGCTTCAGCAAAAGCTGCGCCGGCTGCCGCCGACACTGCTGATGCGACGCCCCGCCAGCGGCGCCCCCACGATCCGCGACTGGCTCGGGGTCAACGGCCACTGGCCGGGACCTGATGGCGACGGAACTGTCGAGGGCTACCTGCTCAGCCACACCAGGCTGATCCCGCGCGACATCATCTCGCTCGGCAACGAGCTGAACGAAGAGGTCCTGCGGCAGAAGCAGGCTGGCCACGACGGCCTGCCGCCGGCGGCTCTCCAGGCCGTGATTCAACGCTGCGCCAAGCGGTTCGGCGACTCCCAGCTTGCGCAGTGCGCCAACCAGATCTCGTCGGACCTGATGCCGAAGAACGCCGCCCTGCACAACTACTCCGAATTGTTCACCAGCACCCAGGCTTACATCAGCGGCGTGCAGGAGGACGTTCGCTCCTTCGTCCGGATGATCGGCGTCGACCGGTTCCCGCGCGCGGACCTTGGGGCATTGCAGGAAGTGGCGGATCTGCACTTCGAAAAGGCTACGGACCTCGCCTCCGTCCTGTGGCAGAACGGCCTGCTAGGGTACATCGACGACACCGGACAGCGCCGGTTTTACTCGATGGGCGACGTCGAGGAGTTTCACTTCCCGCCAGACGTAGGCACGTACGTGCTGCATCCGTGCCTGGTGCACGCGGTCGGGGGAACCCGGCATGTGCAGCCGGGCTCGGCTGCAGCCAGAGATACGCGCCGCATCAGCCACCCGACATCTTCTGAGCGCAACGATCTTCCCCGGGCATCGGCCGCTGCACTGCCCTCAAGCCGCAGCCAGGCGCTTCCGGAACCTGACCCCGCAGAGGTGCGATCCTCGGTTGGGGGCAAGGCTGCTGACTACGCTGTCGGCGACGTCCTCGAGGGCCGCTTCGAGATTTTGGACCTGCTCGGGCAGGGCGGCTTTTCGAAGGTCTACCGCGTGCGCGATGACGTCGAGGGTGAGGAGCGGGCGCTTAAACTCTTCGACAGCGCGGCCGGATATGACGCGGTGCGCCGCGAGATCGCGGCCCTGCGCAAGATCCATCATCCCAACGTGGTGGAGGTCTTCTGGGCCGGCAAGACCACGGCCGGCGACTGGTACCTCATCACGGAGTTCGTTGACGGGGACTCGCTCGAGGAGTTTGTCGCTGGAAAGAGGCACCTTCGCGATCGGGAGGCCGTCGATGTTGCACTCGATCTGCTAGACGCGCTCGTTGCTTTTCATCCTGATTCGGCGCGCCTCAAGCAGCTGGATGCTAAACGTCGCGAAGGCGACCTGCCGGAAGCCGAGTCGCACGAGTGGGCGGAACTGAATGACAAAGGGCTGGTTCATCGCGACATCAAACCGGTCAACGTGATGCTCACTCGCACAGGAGCGAAACTGCTTGACTTCAATATCGCCTCCCGGGTCGGCGACCCCGTCCGTACACAGTCAGGGACGCCGTCTTATCAGCCACCCGACGCAAGCCTCACTCGCTGGGACGTCTCCACCGACCTGTTCGCCGTCGGCGTTTTGCTCTATCAACTCCTATGCAACGGCCACCACCCGTTCCCGAATGCGATGCCTATGGTCGACAAACCGGTGATCGACCCGAGAACGATCCGCCCCGACCTCAACTCTGACCTTGCCGAGTTCCTCATCAAGGCATGCGCCCCAGCCAATGTAGATCGCTTCTCCGCGGCCGCTGAGATGCTGGCCGCCTTGCGGAGCATCCGCGCTGACCTATGACGTTCCAGCCCCTGGCATCATCGATACGTGACTAGCAGCCCCCTCGACCGCCTCGCACGAACTGCCTACGAAGCCCACCGTGGCGCCCACCCCGGATCCCTCCCAGCATGGGAAGACGCCACCGAGCAGGAGCAGCAAGCCTGGAGGGCGGCCGCATCTGCGGTTACCGCGCAGACCGGCAAGACCATCTCCGAGGCATCTCACACCCGGCCCCTGGTCATCCAAGCCGGAAGCCAGCGCCAGAGCTTCGACGCGGACTTCACCGTCGGCCGCCAGGGCAAGCTCGTTATCGACGACGGTTTCGCCTCCGGCCACCACGCCCGCTTCCGGCTTGTCCGCGGCTTGTGGTACGTCGAAGACCTTGGCTCAACCAACGGTACCTCGCTCAACGGACTCCGCATCCACGCAACCCAACGGCTGAAGAAAGGCGACAAGATCAAGATCGGGCACACCGTCATGATCGTGGTGTCGGTATGAGCGGACTACACGGTCTCGCCTGGGAATCCTCACGGTCAGGAACCCGGGGCGTCGCCATGCCTGAAAGACGCCCGCAGCGCATCGGTCAGCAATGCGGCCAGCGCCTCGAGCTGCACGTCGGCCGAGGGGGAGATTTCCTGGTCCGACCCGTCTAGTGCCCGGGCGGCAAGCCCCGCCTTGCTGTCGATCAGCCCGGCGATCCGGGCGTCGATGGTCTGCGCGGCGATGATGCGCCATGCGGTCACTGGTTCGGCCTGCCCGATGCGGTGGCTGCGGTCGATGGCCTGGGTCTGCTCCGCGTCGGTCCAGGACATCTCGGCCAGCACGATGTTCGAGGCGACCTGCAGATTCAGGCCCACGCCAGCCGCGGTCAGCGAGCACACCGCGACCGCGACGTCCGGGTCGTTCACGAAGGCTTCAACGTTCGCCTGCCGCGCTGTGGGCGTCTGGCCGCCACGGATCGACGAGAAGCGCACTCCCTGCCGGGCGAAGAGCTCTTCGGCGGCGTCCATCACGTCGACGTGCTTGGCGAAGAAGACGACCTTGCCGGCGCTGCGGGCCAGCTGAGCCGCGTAGTCCGCGGCCAGTTCGGCCTTCGCCTGGCCGATGCGTCGCATCATGGTGAACACGTTCTCGCCGGACGGCGCGCCCGTCGCCTCCTTCAGCTCCGACCAGGCCACCCGGCGGACGAGGTCATGGTCGATGCCCTCGGCGCCGACGTCGGAGGATCGGTTCGCGGACGCGGTCTTGTACCGGGCCACCATCCGGTCAGCGAGGTCCCGTTCTGCCGCCCGGATCGACCGGCCAGCCCGCTCGTCCAGCTCAACGGGGAGGTCGGCGATACGGCGGGCGGGGATGTCGGCGGCCACGTCGAGTTTGCGCCGGCGCACGATGCCCAGGTCGATCACGCACTGGCGCGCCGCGGCGTAGAAGCTTCGGTCGGCAGGCGTCAGGCCGGTGTCCTCGAGCGCGTCCATTAGCTCGTCGAGGGGCTTGCTGTCGTCGATCCAGCCGAGGAACTGCCAGATCGCCCGGAAGTCCTCGATGTCGTTGATCAGCGGGGTGCCGGTCAGCGCCATCAGCAGGGGTCGGTCCGTGCGGGACCGGATGCGGCCGGAGAGCGCGAGGACGTTCTGCGAGCGCTGCGAGGTCTTGTTCTTCGTGAAGTGAGCCTCGTCCACGACCATGCCGCGGAAGCCGAAGTCACCGAGCCAGCCCATGTGGCGGTCGAGAACCTCGTAGTTGAGCACGACGATATCGGCAAAGCCGTCGACAGCCTCGCCGTCGCCCTGCACCACGGTGGCCGGGCGGTGGGGAGCCCAGCGGGCCGCCTCACGGCCCCAGTTGGTCTTGACGACGTTCGGCACGACGACGAGCAGCGGGTAGGCGTTCGCTGCCTCCGCCGCGAGCAGCGCCTGGGCCGTCTTGCCCAGACCCGGCTCATCGGCGAGCAGGAACGTCCGGTGACCGGCAGCGGCCGCGGCGACCAGCTGCCCCTGGTGCGGCATCAGTTCCAGGCCCGCCGGGGTGAACCCTGCCGTCGGCGCCGGGAGCGCCATGCACGCCGGGGCTGCTCCGCCGGCACGCTCGAAGGAACTCAGCAGCGGGCCGAGCAGCTCCCAGCCGGCCAGGCGGCGCGCACGGGACGTGCGCTGCGCAACAACGGAGAAGTCGGGGGCGAGAAAGGGGTTCGCCAGTTGCCGGGAAACCACCGACTGCGGCACGACCCCCCGCTCCGAACCGCCGGAAGCTGTAGCGGTCTGCGTAGGCGCGATCTCTTCGGGCGCAGGCTCGATGCCGAAGTCCCGCAGCATCTCCCCCTTGAGCGACCGGGCCGCGTCGGAGACGCCGGAGCCCTCGGCGAGCAACGCCAGTAGCCCAGCATCCTGGACGGCCGTCGTCGCAAGGACGGCCGCGACGCCGTCCAGGCGCTTGAGCTGCTCGGCCCGATGACTGTCGCTTCCGGCCGCCGCCCGGACACGGGCACGCTCGTCCCGCAGCAGCAAGGCGACAGCCTGGAACTTCGTGCGCACGGCAGGCGTCACGCGGCCGCGCCGGGCAGCCGCCTCGACCTCACGGACGGTTCGGGCGAGCACCGGGACGACATCGCCGCGGTGATGGGCGCGTCGCTGCTTGCGCGGGGCGCTACGGCGAGCGCCCGTCTGGCGCTGGCCTGGTCGAGCCACAGACTTCTCCTCTGGAACACCGGGACACAGTGGCCACGGCAGCATGCCGCACAGGCCCGCGACCGGGCGAGGAACGTTCCCGGCAAGGGCCTGGCGCTGTGAACGCCGAACCGGCTTGCGGATCTCCGACGATCGACGCAGGCAGGCCTTTACACGAACCCTGAACCGCCGGTAGGTAGGCTCGTGACCACGGCACGGACAAAGTCGCCGTCGGACCACCGGCTCGGCTCTCGGGTACCTCTCATGTTAACGCGTGCGAGAGCGCATAATTCCCGGCCGCACTGGACGGCTGCGCGCCCGGCGCAGCCCTCCGAGCCGGGAGCTGAGCTGGTCGCTGATTCCAACGTAGATAAGCGCAACCTGACCCTCGCAGCGGAGCCGATAGACGCGCACTCTTCTGCCGCTGCGGGCGCGTTTGGGTCAGAGTCCAAGTACGCGGCGCAGGCCTCGGTCGACATCGTTCATGAGGGCAGTCGGAAGCTGGCCGGCCTCGGTGTCAAGGTCGCTCTTGTCGAGGGTGACCAGGGCGGTTACGTTGACGACGGCGTCTTTGGGCAGCCCCGAAGACGCCGCCGGCAGGAAGACGTTGCCTGGCATGCGGCCAGGCCGGTGTTAGACGTGATGACGGCGGCGATGGTGGTATTCAGGCGGCTGGCGTTGAATGGACCGGACTGGATGACCAGGACCGGGCGGCGCTTGGCGGGCTTGCTGCCCCGCGTCTCGCCTGGATCAGCCCACCAGATGCTGCCACGCTGGATCACCAGTCGTCCTGGCGGGCCAGGCGGCTGCGCCCGGCTGCAGCGGCAGCTGTTGCTGAGTCGTCAGGTCCTGCTGCCTGGAGCGCTTCGTCGATTTGCTGGATGAGCGACCGCGCGGCAAGATCATCGAGGTACCTGCGGGCGGCGCGGGCGAAGAACTCGGACCGGGTCAGAGCAGGCTGTCCACGCGGTGCACCTCGCCGCACGGAACGTCAAGCGCCTCGTGATGCTTGCGGACCGCCTCCTCATCGGGGCCTTCCAGCAGGCAATAGACCTTGCCGTCGGCGTTGTAGTAGAGCTCGATCTGCCGCACACCGAACTCATCGGCAGCACCGTCCCGCGTTCCTTGGGCTATCTCCTCGATGGCTTCCGGTGGCAGCTTCAGGTCATCGTGGAAATCCATGAACCTAGGCATGCGGTCCTCCCCATCACGCGTCGCGCCACTACCTTGCACCAGTGACGGGCACATTGTCCATACCGCGCATACCATCGCGGCACCGCGAAAGGGTCACGCCAGGTGGCCCTCACTCGACGTCGACGTCTCATCGTCCGTAGCCGCGCAGGGCACACGCTGGTCAGGCCCGGATCTTGGCTGAGGAAGTCCGGCAATCTGCTTCGCGGCGAGCGCTAAGTACGGCGATCTTCATGTCTGCAGCGCTGCCCCGAGTCAACGGCCGGCAGCCGGGGCTGCGTTGACAGACAGCATCACGCTCTGTGGTGGGGAGAGGCGCGAGAACGCTCGCCCGGGCCGCCGTTCGGCCGCCAGCGGCCTCACAGCGCTCATCATCAGCCCGAGGTGGGAGAGCAGATCGATCTGTGCCGGTCGCGATGTCCGGCGGGACTCCCGAGAGGCGCTCGGCCGTGCCGATAGCGATAGTCCGCTGTCGTCACGGCGGATATCCTAAATGACATGGACAGCCGGGCGAGTGACAAAATTCCCGGAGCCCGGGTGCGGTTCAAACGACACGTGCCAGCCCAGCCCTCATCAGGTACCAGGCCTCGGGAGTGGCTGGCGCTAGCTGACGGAGCTGTCCAGGAAGCCAGGACCGAGGGGCCTGATCTTGCCCTTATAGGGGAGCCGCTGTCGTACCAGCCAGGTCGCGCCGAGCGGCGAAGCGGCGTTCCGGCGGAGGTCATAACTTCCGAGCACGTACCTAATTCCTGTACGTGTTCATGGGCGTATTCTCAAGGAAAGCTGACCTTGAAGCACTATAACGCAGCATGCTCGGTGCACCCGGCGACCATTCGCCGCTGAAACGGAAACGCCGCTAATACGATTCCCGATGTGCTGACGCTACGGCTCGTCCGGGCCCGCGGGTCGTGAAGCGCGCCCGGCACAACTCCCAGGCCACCCCGGCCGGTACCAGGCGCTATTCGCGGTCAGAACCGCTGGCCCGGCCCTCTGCCTGCGGCCCGCGGCCCACGTGCAGCAGCCACTCCTCGACCTCGGCCCACTTGCTGCTCCACTGTGCGAGCGGGCCGAGGAGCTGTTCCAGCAGCGCAAGCTGATCATCAAATGATGACAACTGGGCTTTCAGGGCCTCGATGCTGCGCCGCTGCGCGGCGATGCTGTCGGCGATCGTCGCTAGCTGGGCCGCCGAAAGCGTTCCGGGCAGCGGAAGCGCGCCGGACGCCGAGGGGAGGTGCTCACGGACTCTGGCCAGGCCCTCCAGCCCTTCGGTGATCCTACGGAACTGAGCGATGAACTCCTGGACCAAGCCGGGCACCATGCCAGATGCGCTGTGCTCCTCATCGGCCATCAGCCTAGTCCTTCCCACGAAGCCGCAGGCAGGTCCTGCCGCCATCCGATCATTCCCTGTTCAAGCCCCGCGAACGCCCAATCACCCGCCAGTCAAGCGACCGCACCGGCCGCCGATGGTGCGCCGCCGGCCGGATGGCTTGACGGTGGTCCGGTTCCCGGAGCCGCTGGCAGCCGAAGAGTCCTGCGCCCGGCAGCGCTTGTGTGACCTCACCGAGAAGGACATCAGGTAAAACGGACATCAGCCAGCTCCGGGGAATTAGGTTGACCACGGGCGTGGGGATTTACCTGTCTTCAGCCCAGGTCCACTGGTTCGCCAGTGCCGGCCTCGACGAGGCTGATCGCCTCCACCGGGCAGGACGCGGCAGCGTCACGCACCGCTTCGTCCGGACCGATCTCCGCCGTCACCGGGCCGGACCGCTGCCTCTCGTCGAGCTCGAACCGGCCAGGCGCCGTGCCCACGCACACGGCAGACCCGATGCACGTGTTCTTGTCAACGGCGACAACCCAGCGGGTCAGGGCTCGGCCCACCGGATTGGCAGCTCCTGCAAGCTGTGTATTGCCATTCCCTGCTTGAACCGGAGTTCTGTGGCCGGCCCGGCCAGCCGGATCCCAGGCACCCGGGCGAGCAAGCCACGGAATGCCTCCTGAAGTTCCAGCCGGGCCAGCTGCGCGCCGAGGCAGTGATGTACGCCTGCCCCGAAGGCCAGGTGGCTGGCCGGCGCGCGGTTAACGTCGAAGCGGGCGGGGTCACTGAACGCTGACGGGTCGCGGTTGGCCGTAGCAAATAGCGGCAGCACGACCTCACCCGCGGGGATCGTCACGCCGCCCAGCTCTACATCCTCGGTAGTCATCCGGGCAGGCGGGAGGCCGCCGCCGAGCCTGACACAGCGCATGAGTTCCTCGACCGCGCCCGGAATGAGCCCCGGGTCCGCGTGTAGCTTCTCCAGCTCGCCGGGATGGTCAAGCAGCAGGAGAAGCGACAAGTTGATCTGGTTGGCCGTGGTCTCGTGGCCGCCGATGAGCAGCGTGCAGCCCAGAGTCGTAAGTTCCTCCTCGGACAGGCGGTCGGTCTCGTCGCGGGCAGCGATAAGCGCGGTCATCAGATCGTCGGCCGGCTGGGCCCGCTTGACCTCGATCAGCCCGGCGAAGTACCCGTACAAGTCGACCAGGGCAGTCATGATCTCATCGGAATCTTGCTGCCAGTCGCCCAGGATGGTGTCCGACCAGGCGTGGAACTGCTCCATGTCCTCGGCGGGGACTCCGAGCATTTCGCAGATCACCTGGACCGGGAGCGGCAGCGAGAAGCGGGCGACGAAGTCGGCCGGCTGGGGCTGACCGAGGAGGCCGTCGATCAGTTCGTCGACGATGCTGGCCACCCGCGGGCGCATCGCTTCGACTCGCCGGGCGGTGAATGCGCTAGCGACGAGTCTGCGGATTCTGGTGTGCTCGGGCGGATCCAGGCCGTTGATGGAACCTGCGGCAAACACTTCTGTGCCTTGTAACGCCCGGCCCGGGGCCACGGCCCGGGCCCGGGAGAAGCGCTGGTCCACCAGCATCTGGCGCACCTCGTCGTAGCCACTGACCAGCCAGCTGATGCTGCCGTCGGGCATTTCGACCCTGAGCACCGGCTTGCTCCGCAGGCGCGCGCCGAATTCCGGCCAGGCGTCGGCAGCCGACGGGTACTTGATCGGGCGTTCATCGACTGTCACGCGATCTACTCCTCGTGCGCGAGGCCAGCGCCCGGGCGGCGAGGTCAGCTGGATGCATGAGCACGGCGGGAAGGCGGCACGGGACCGAAAGGCCGGTAATCAGACCGTACGTCGGGAGCGTCGAGTATGCCAGGCTTGTGACAGCTGGCATTCGGCGATCGGCTACTTTCACGCCCGGGTGGCGCAGTGCTGGTTCTCGACGCGGAACAGCACGGCGGATTCTGCTTCGCCGAGCCGAGGTCGCCCTTGGCCGCGGCCACGGGTGCCGGCTCTGCGCCGGCGCGCGCCGGTGCCGGAGCGTTCGGTGAGCACGATTAGGTGGTTTCGGCCTGGAGGATCTCGGCGACGGGGCGGCGGGCGCCGATGCGAGCGGGGATGGCGGTGAGGCCCGCTACCGCGAACAGGGTCGCGGTCACGGTGATGAGCAGCTGCGATGGCGGCGGGATGGTGAGCAGTCCTGCGCCGCTCGCGGCTTTGAACAATCCGATGCCGAGCGGGATGCCGAGGATGGCGCCTGGCAGCGCGGGGAGTACCTGCGCGGCTGACAGGGCGGCGATGACCTGCCGGGGGGTCGTTCCAAGGGCCCGGGCCAGCGCCGACGAGTGCCTGGCGTCCAGCACGGTCGCCCAGGTGGTGAAGATCGCGTTGAGCACCGCCAGGGCGACGAGCGCGACCGTGATGACGAGCAGGACCTGGCTGTCCCGGTCGGCTACCGGGCTGGTCAGCCCGGACGACCCACCGAGGTGTCTGCGGCTGACGGTGGCGTGGAAGGCCAGCACGGCGACGAGCCCGGTGACCGTGATCGCGATGGTGGCCGCGCTCAGCGCCATCCGGCGCGGCCTGCGGGCGGCCAGCCGCAGGCCCAGCAGCAGTGGCACCGGCAGCCGCGCCGAGACCGCGATGAGCGTTCGGCTGCGGCGCGGTAGCCGGGCCGCGTCCGCCAGTGCGCGGACCGTGCTGATGCGGGCGGCGCGGATGGCGGACAGCACAGACGCGGCCGCTGCTACCGCCAGCGCGACGGCTGTCACCAGAGCGACGGTGCCGAGGGTAAGCGACGGAGCGCCGGGCGCGCCGACCAGGCCGGCGCCAGGGCTGGTGAGCAGGGGGGCGGCTAGCCATCCGGCGGCTATCCCGGCCGCGGCGGCGAGCAGCGCCAGGACCAGGTTCTCGGTCATGAGCACGACGGCGACGAGGCGCGGCGTAGCACCGACCGCCTTGAGCAGCCCGACCCGGCGGGTCTGCTCGGCCATGCGGCCGCCTGCCAGTACGGCGACGCTGGCCACCGCGATCAGCCCTAGCAGCCAGCTGCCGGGCAGCAGGACCTGCTGCTCGTCGGCTACCAGCAGGCCGTCGGTGTCGCGGATGGTCTGCCAGGCCAGCAGATGCGGCCCGGGCAGCGGGAGTAGCTGCGGCCCGGGCAGGCGAGCCGGGCTGTGCGCGCTGACGAACGCCTGGGCAGCGGCCGGGTCTTTGAGCCTGAGGTCGAGGATGTAGGACAGGGGGAGCGCGGGCGTGGCCAGGCTGCGGGCATCGGGCTTGGTGAGCCAGATCAGGCCGGGGCTGGAATCGGCGCTCCCCGGTCGCTGCGGAACGGAAAAGTCGCATCCGCCGTGGTAGCACAGGTTCGGGTACGGCGAGCTAGCGGCGGTGACGGCGATCCCCGCGACCGTGAACGGCCTGCCGTTCACGGTGATCTGGTCACCGGGGCCGATGCCGAGCGCTTCGGCGAAGGACCGCTCGACAACAACCGCGCCGTGGCGGACCCAGCTGCCCTGAGTGAGCCTCGGCTGATCGACGGGCGCTGCTGCCCGGTCGCGTCCTTCTGCCATGGCCACGGCGGTCACGCCGCGGGCCCGCAGCACCGCCCCGGCGACCGGGTACGGGCCGCTGTGGCCAGTGACCCCGGGAGCTCTCGCCAGCGCCAGGGCCCGGGCAAGCTGCTGCGGCTCGCTGTTCCCGGGGGTGACCGGCCCGGGCCCGACCTCGGCCACCACGTCGGGGCCGGCCGTTACCTCCCGGGTCCGCTGGTAAGGCTGGCTGGTGACCCCGTGAAGGGCTAGCCCAAGGGTCAAGGTTGCGGCCGCGGCCGTGATCGCGAGCACCAGCAGCGCGGCCTGACCGGGGCGCCGCAGCAGGTCGCGGGTGACCAGCCGACCGATCAGCACCGTGCGTCCCATCGCGTCAGGCCTCCATTCCGGCCAGGGCGGCCAGGCTGCCCGGTGGTGGGGCCGGCCAGGCGGGCGTCATCGACGAACGCGCCGTCCCGCATCGAGATCACCCGGTCCGCGGTGGCCGCGACGCGGGAGTCGTGGGTGACGATGACCAGCGTCTGTCCGGCCGCGCGCAGACCTTCGAACAGGCGCAGCACGTCCAGCGTGGCCTCCGTGTCCAGATTTCCGGTTGGCTCGTCGGCCAGGATCACCCGCGGGCCGTTACTGAGGGCGCGGGCGATCGCCACCCGCTGCCGCTGCCCGCCCGACAGCGCCGAGGGCAGGAACCCGGCCCGGTCAGCCAGCCCGACCTGCTCCAGCAGGCCCAGTGCCCGCTGCCGCGCCGCCCGCGGCGACCGGCCGGCCAGCAGCATGGGCAGCTCCGCGTTCTCGGCCGCGGTCAGCTCGTCCAGCAGGTGGAACGCCTGGAAGACGAAGCCGATTGCAGCGCGCCGCAGCCGGGCGAGAGTGCTTTCGGGCAGTTGGTCGGTGCGCTGCCCGTTCAGCCATATCTGGCCGGCCGACGGCCGGTCCAGGCCGCCGAGCAGGTGCAGCAGCGTGGACTTGCCGCACCCGCTCGGCCCCGTCACCGCGAGGGTCTCCCCGGCGGCGACATCCAGGTCCACCCGTTCGACCGCGCGTACCAGCCCGGCCTGGCTGCCGTACTCCCGGCACAGCCCGCGGCTGCGCAGGACGGGTGCATCATCGGTCTGGCTCACGGTGAGCTCCTTTCCGCGCGGCCCTACACAGGCCCGCGGTCTCCTGGCACTCCCGGCCCGCTCGGATCCGCCGGGCGGGCTGCCCGCTCGAATCCGCCGAGCGGTCGGCGCCGGTTGCGATACACTGTACGGTACGTTGTACATAAAGTTTGTACGGTACAGTGTAGGAATGTCAAGCAGCTTCGATGACCCGGATCAGGGCGGCGGGCTGCCGTCCCTGATCGACCTGCTGCCGCGGCGCGGGCCGCGGCGCTCCCGCGCCCGCCAGGCTTCGCTGAGCCGGGAGCAGATCATCCGCGCCGCCATCGAGCTGGCCGACGCCGAAGGCTCCGAAGCGATCTCGATGCGGCGGATCGCGGCCCGCCTTGGCATCGGCGCCATGACCCTGTACGGGTACGTCGCCGACCGTGACGCCCTGCTCGCCCACATGATCAACGACGTCGCAGCGGAAATGGCGCCACCCGAAGAGCCGTCCGGCAGCTGGCGCACCGACCTAGAGCTTGTTGCCCGCCGGTTCCGTGACGTCTGCCGCAGGCACCCGTGGCTGCCTTCCCAGCTCGGAACTATGCCGTTCCTGATCGCCCCGAGACTGCTCGCCCCGGCCGAGGTCGTCCTGGCTGCCCTGGAACCCGCCGGCATCGACCTGCAGACCGCGGGCGCCGTGCTCCGTCTGCTCAACAACTACGTTGTCGGCACCACCCTGCGCGAAGCCGCAGACTCACCCGCCGCAGATAGCTCGGCCGGCTACCGGCCAGCCATGACGGCCTACCTCCAGCAGCTCGCCGCCACCGGCCGCTACCCGCTCATGAGCAAGCTCGGCCTGACCGTCCTGGAAGGCAGCGTCCTGGATGCGGACCAGAGCTTCGACGTAGGCCTGCGATGCCTGCTCGACGGAATCAGCGCCCTGATAACGCAGCACGCCGCGTCATCCGACGCAGGCCAGCCAGGCACCCGCTGATCAGTGCCCAATCCCATGAGAAGACGCAATGCAGTTCGTGCTGGTCATCTACCACGGTGATCTCCGGGCCCAGGCGGAGGCGCTGCCTTAGCCGGAAGGTTGCCCCGGAGGCGGAGGCAGCTGGCTGGCTCGCTGCCTGGCGCTGTCATCGAACAGGGCGGCGCGCAGCACGGTGTCCGCCGCGGCGAGCTGGGCCGGGCTGACCCGCCCGGCGATCTCCCGGTTGAGTTCCTCGGTGACGGCGATGACGGCTTGGGCATAGTCGCGGCCGGCCGGGGTGAGGGTGACGTTCAGCTGCCTGGTGTCGCGCGAGTCCCGTTCGATCGTGGCGTAGCCCCGCTGCTCCAGCGCGTCGGCGATCTTCCTAGCCGCCTGCCGGGTCACGCCCAGGCCCGCGCCGAGGCGGCCGACCGGCAGAGCCTCCCGCCACAGCACCCGCATCACGGCCGCGTCGCCGCGCCGGAAGCCGGCATAACCGAGCCCTTCCAGGCGGCTGGTCATCTCGCCGACCCAGCTCAGCCTGGCCAGCGCGACTATGTCCCCGAACCGGTACGTAAAGGTTGACTCCGTAGCCATGACTCCAGCATTATAGAAATATGCAACCAGGTTGCTCTTTCTCGCGGCACCTTCCCAGCCGCGGGCCCGCGGTCCCCGCCCCGGTCCGCCGTTCCGGGGATCGGTATGACTGCTGACGTCGCGCCGCCGCGGCAGCGTCCCGCCCCGTCCCGCGCGAAGCCGCTGGCCCGCCTCGCCCTCGCCGGGGTCGCCGTCTACGTGGCCATCGACATCCTGCTGGCCTTCCTGCGGCCCGGCTACAGCCTGATCTACAACGCAGAAAGCGACTACGGCCGCGGCCCGTGGTACTGGGTGATGGATATCAACTTCCTGCTGCGCTGCGCCCTGTCCCTGGCCATCGCCGCCGCCCTGTACCGGGTCGCCCGCCTCGACGGCCGCACCCGCGGCGGCCTGGCCCTGCTCGTCACCTGGGCGATCTGCTCCGGCCTGCTCGCGTTCTTCGCCGACGACCCCGAGGGCACGCCTCAGCACGGCAGCGGCATCGTCCACCTGGTCCTAGCCTTCATCGCGTTCACCGCCATCACGATCGGCACCATCTTGATATCCGCCAGCCTCATGTCCGACCCGGCCTGGCGGCCCGCCGCGCCCATCCTGCTCGCCATCTCGGTCGCCGGCGCCATCGCCTACCTGCTGCTCGGCACCGCCCACCAGCACCACGCCCCCGGCGGCCTCTACGAGCGAATCTTCCTCGGCCTGGAACTCCTGTGGATCGCCGTCGCCGCTATCGCCATCGCCAGGCGGCCCGCCAGCGACCCAGCCAGAATGACCCGATAGCCGCCACCCGGCCGCTTTTGCCCCTTGGCCGGGCCGCCGTAGGTTGACGGGATGAGCCACTACAGCAGGCTGTCCAAGATCGTGATCGATGTCCGGCCTGCCGAGCACGACCGCGAGCTGGCGTGTCGCACGGCAATGCTCACATGGATCCGCCATTGCCGCTGGTGGTGCGTTGTTCAGCTGGCGGTTGCCTCGTAGCGGTCGACGAGTTCCTTGGCGAGCGCCAGCGATGAGGTCGCTGCCGGGGAGGGAGCGTTCCTGACGTGGGTGGCGCCGGGGGTGTGTGATATCGCGAAGTCGTCGAGCAGCTGGCCGTCGCGGCCGACCGCCTGGGCCCGGACGCCGCTGACCGCGGATGAGTCGATCTGCATGGACTCGATGGCCGGGACGTACTGCGCGCAGGCCCGGATGAATGCCTGGCGGCTGGCGGCCATCCGCAGTTCGCTTAGGCCGGTGCGCCAGAACTTCCCGGCCACGATCCAGGTTCCCGGCCAGCTCAGCGTGCTGAGCAGGTCCCGCGGCCGTACCGCCCGCACGTTGTACGCGTCGCGGGCTGCCACCAGCATCGCGGTCGGCCCCAGCATGACGTGCCCGTCGATGTGCCGGGTGACATGGACGCCGAGAAACGGCAGCCGGGGGTCGGGCACCGGGTAGACCATCCCGCGGACCACGGGCGGCTGGCCCGCGGCCAGCCGAAGGTAGGCGCCGCGGAACGGCACGATGCGCGGATCCGGGGACGCCCCGGCCGACACGGCCAGGCGGTCGGACCACAGCCCGGCGCACACGATCGACGACGCCGCCCGGTAGCAACCCCCGGCATGCGCCAGCACCGTCTGCCCGTGCTCGCGGCGCACACTGCTGATCGCGCAGCCGAGCGCGAACTCCACTCCCGCGCCGCGCAGCTCATCCTCCAGCGCCCGGGCCACCGCCCGGTAATCGACGATCCCGGTGGCCGGCGAGTGCAAGGCGGCCCGGCCCCGGCACTCCGGCTCGATATCGGCGATCTCGCCAGCCTCTACCCGGCGCAGCCCCGGGACCCCGTTGGCGCGGCCCCGCGCCTCCAGTTCCGCCAGCCGCGGCAGCTCATCATCACCCACCGCGACGATCAGCTTCCCGCAGCGCTGGTAGGCAATCGCGTGCGCATCGCAGTACTCATACATCAGCCGGGCGCCCTCCACGCACAACCGGGCCTTGAGCGAGCCCGGCTTGTAGTACACCCCGCTATGAATCACGCCCGAGTTATGGCCGGTCTGGTGATAGCCGACACTGTCCTGCTTGTCGATGACGACCAGGCGCGCCCCCGGCCGGCGGCGCAGGAACTCGCGCGCCACCGCCAGCCCGACAATCCCCGCGCCCACCACGCCAAGGTCATAACACCCCGCGCCCGCGACCCCCTGCCCGGAAGGCCGCGGCGAATCGTCACTCACAGCCCAGCACGATACCCGGCCGGCCGAACCGCACCACCGGCGCTTTGTACGCGCGCAGCGCGAGCACGCGATTGATCGCGGGCCTGCGCCGATGGTCCCTGGCGCCTGCCACCGGATCGCGGCGGGGCGGGCGGTGGTACCCGAACGTGATGGCGGCAGGGCCGGGGTCCTGACCGCCCCTGAAGCCGCGAACGCGGCGTCCCGCCGGGTCCTGGAGAAGAACGGCTTCCGACTGGCCGCCGTTCGCCCCATAGCCACCGAACCCCACGGCCGGCCAATGGCCATCTACCGCCTGCCGCCAACCACCAAGGTCCGGTAACGGCACCCTGAGCCGGGCAGACCCGCCTATATGGTGGACCGATGGCGTCGGTCAAGCAGATCCAAGTCACCTTCGACTGCGCAGAACCTGAGCGCGTCGCTCGTTTCTGGTGCGAGGTGCTGGGGTACGTCGTACCGCCGCCACCGGAGGGGTTTGCTACGTGGGACGATTTCGATCGCGCGCTGCCGCCTGAGCATCAGGGTTCATGGTTTGCATGCGTTGATCCCTCAGGGGTGGGCCCGCGACTGTTCTTCCAGCGCGTTCCCGAAGCCAAGGTCGTCAAGAATCGGCTGCATCTTGACGTGCGGGTCGGCACCGGGCTCGTGGGTGAAGAGCGCCTGGCCGCGCTCGAGGCCGAATGCGCACGACTGGTCGCGCTCGGCGCGGTACGCGTGCGACTACTGCCTGCCGATGACGACAACGAGTCGTGCCTCGTGATGCAGGACATCGAGGGCAACGAGTTCGATCTCGACTGAATGGCCGCGAGCACGAATCTAGGGGCGATCGGCGCGAACATCCGCTCCGTAGCCGCGATGTCCGCCCGGGCGCTACACCAGCTGGTCGCGGCGGCGGGTCAGGTAGGCCGTCTCGGCGGTGTTGCCCGCCAGCGCGATGGCTCGGTCGTAGGCCGCCCGCGACTCCTCGCTGCGGCCCAGTCGGCGCAAGATGTCGGCTCGGGCCGCGAAGTAGGCGTGATAGTCGACCAGCTCGTCCTGGAGACGGTCGACGATCGCCAGCGCGACGTCCGGGCCGTCGAGTTCCGCGATCGCAACGGCTCGATTGAGGGCGACGATCGGCGACGGGTCGAGACGAGAGAGCTGGTCGTAGAGGGCCACGACCTGCGACCAGTCGGTGTCGCGCACATCGCGGGCCGAGGTGTGCACGGCGTTGATCGCGGCCAGGATCTGGTAGCGGCCCGGGGCCTGGCCTGTGGCCAGGCGCTCCCTCACCAGCCGATGGCCCTCGGCGATCAGCGCGCCGTCCCAGGCCCCACGGTCCTGCTCGTCGAGAGTAACCAGCTCGCCGTTCGCCGAGACCCGGGCGGTGCGACGGGCCTCGGTGAGGAGCATCAGCGCCAGCAGCCCCGCCACCTCACCGTCCCCTGGCATGACGGCACGGAGCAGTCGTGCGAGGCGGATGGCCTCGGCGGTCAGGTCGTGACGCACAGGGTCGGTGCCGGGGCCACTCGCCAGGTAGCCCTCGTTGAAGACCAGATAGAGGACCGCGAGCACGCCGGAGACTCGTCCCGGCAGGTCATCCGCGGACGGCACCCGGTAGGGGATACGAGCCGCCTTGATCTTCGCCTTCGCACGGGTGATCCGTTGTCCCATGGTGGCTTCCTGCACCAGGAAGGCACGGGCGATCTCCGGCACGGTCAGACCGCCGACCATGCGGAGCGTCAGCGCTACACGGGCCTCCGGGGCGAGCGCCGGGTGGCAGCAGGTGAAGATCAGCCGAAGCCGCTCGTCATCGACAGCGCCCAAGAAGTCGGACGGGTCGTCGTACATCATCTGCGCCTGCTTCTGCTTGTCGTCGCGCTTGTTGTCCCGCCTGATCCGGTCGAGGGCCTTGCGGCGGGCGGTCGTGGTCAGCCAGCCGCCCGGGTTGGGCGGGACGCCATCGGCGGGCCACCGCTCGACGGCGGTCGCGAAGGCCTCGGCGGCGCCCTCCTCGGCGACGTCGAGATCGCCGAAGTGCCTGGTCAGGGTGGCGACCACCCGGGCCCACTCCTCGTGATGGGCCCGGGTGATCGCCTCACCGACGTCGACCGGGCTCACAGGAACGGCCGCACCTCCACCCGGCGGTTGCAGGCCTTCGAACCCGTGGCGGCCAGCTTCAGCGCCACGTCGAGGTCGGGAGCCTCGATGATCCAGAAGCCGGAGAGCCACTCCTTTGTCTCCACGAACGGTCCATCGGTGAACATCGCTTCCACACCCCTTCCGTCGATGACCGTGGCCGTGCTGGGCCCCCCGAGGCCGCCCGCGAAGACCCAGTGGCCGTCGGCCTGAAGCCCCTCGTTAAAGACGTCGATGGCGGTCATCTCGTCCGAGGTGGCGGAGTTGGGCGTGTCGTCGATCACGGAAACCAGGTACTGCATACAGATCATTCTCCTGTCGCATGGCGCGGCCCCTCGTAGCCGCACGTTCACTCGTGCTACGAACACCTCTGCCCCGATCCGACACCGCCTCGCGAACTTCTTTCAACGACCTTGTGGCACGGACTGGCGATGCCGCTACCGGGTCACTGTTGACGGAGCCGTCGCGACGACAGTTCGGGGTCCGCTGACCAGAGACAAACGCACTCTCATAGCCGCGAGGAGGGTACTTTCGCGTTCGGGGTCTGGCGTCCTTCACGTACCGGCGGGGGGTGCCGGAGCGAGACCGGTCAGCTCCTCGCTGAGCTGCCACAGCCGGCGGGCTGCCGCGTCGTCGCGGGCGGCCGCCGAAGGCTCGCGCCGCTGGCGCTTGACGTAGTAGCCGCCCGTCGCGCCCGCAACTTCCGGGGAGGTGGCCAGGTACACGATGGTGCTGGCGCCGCGTTGCGGGGAGCGCATGAACGGCCGCGCGAGCGTCACGGCGGCGCGCATCGGCAGGCGGGCCTCGCGGCCGAACCGGGTCCGCACCATCCCGGGGTGCGCGCAGTTGGCGGTCACCCCGGTGCCCGCGAGCCTGCGGGCGAGCTCGCGGGTGAACAAGATGTTCGCCAGTTTGCTGTTGGCGTACGCGCGCCAGCCGTCCCAGCCGCGCTCCAGCTGCGGGTCATCCAGGTCGAGACGGGCAGCGGCGTGCGCATCGGAAGTCACCGTGATCACCCGGGCGGAAGCAGCGGTGAGCTGGCCCAGCAGCAGGCTGGTCAGCAGGAACGGCGCCAGGTGGTTGACGGCGAAGACCTCATCGAAACCGTCGGCGGTGACCCGGCGCTGGCCGGACATCAGCCCCGCGTTGTTGACGAGCACGCCGATGCGCTCCAGCGCGCCCAGACGGCCCGCGAGCGCGCGCACCTGCGCCATGGAGGCCAGGTCGGCGATCTCCAGCCGCGGCGGCGATGCTCCCGCCGCGGTCAGGTCCGCGGCTGTCGCCTCAGCGCGGCCACGGTCGCGCCCGACCAGCACCACCTGAGCGCCCAGCCGGGCCAGGGCAGTGGCCGTCGCCTTGCCGATCCCCGAGGTGGCGCCGGTCACCACGCAGACCTCACCGCCCATGGCCGCATGCTAGCCCTCGTGGCCGAGCGGAACGAAAGAGTCATCCACCGCCAGAACGCGCCGACGACGATGAACCTGGCCGCTCGTCATGGCGGCCGTAGGACTGCTTCTTCGATCGGTGCGCGTTCCGCCGATCCAGCCCGGCGGACGATCAGGCGCTCGGCCTGCTGGCCCCGCAGCGCGCCGAGTGGGGTCAGGCTATGCTCGGCGAACTCGGCCACATCAAGGACCGGGTCCGGCGGATGCGCTTCGCGCTCGGCTGCGTGTGGAGCGGCGACCCGGTCGTCGGTAAACGCGTCGCCCGGCTCGCCGCCATCACGTCCGGCCTCGGCCTGTTCGTGTACACGTCCATCGCGGTCGCCGTCATCGGCGGCGGCGGACCACCCGACCAGGACGGCGGCTTCACCCTCCGGGGCACCGTCAGCGACCGGCTCGGCAACAACATGATCCTCCTGGCCTGTACCACCTTGGTCGTCGCCACCATCGGCTGGGGCGGCGCGGCCGCGGCCGGCCGCCTGCTCCGCCGCACACCCACACCGACAATTGCCGGACCGATCAGCCCGAACCCCGAACGCCAGCAGGAGGCGTAACCCGCGATGACCACACCAGACGAGACGGACCCAGGGGTCCGCGTACCACGCGGGCGCAGAACCCTACGCATCGTGGTGCTGTGCGTCGTCCTGGCAGCGATGCTGTTCCTCGCCGCCACCAGCTGGCTCAGGGGCTGATTCGCGTACCACTGGCGGCGGACTCGGCAAAGGCGCCGACATCACGACACGACGCCCGCCGCGGAGATCAGCCCGCAGGACCTGCCCGAGGGTCCGCTGTGCCCCGGTAATGACCGCTCGCCTGCGGTATCCGGAGCATTCCGGCCGGCCACCGTGGCCGCACTCATCTGCATGATATGCGTGAGTTCTGGGCTCAGCGAGGATGGAGCAAATGAGGCCACTGCCGACAAGTCACCTGCGTATCGCCCGGCCGAGTCACGATCTGCGTGCCTCCGAGCGATTCTGGGTTGACGGCCTTGGACTCGACGTCCTGTTCCGGGCCGACAACCCGGCAGACGGAGGGCAGGCTCTGCTCATGGTCGGATGGCCCGGTGCGGCATGGCACCTGGAGCTTGTTGGCGACCCAGACGACGGGACGCCAGCGACGCCGACCGAGGAGGACCTGCTGGTTCTCTATGTCGAGGGAGTGATCGACGACGACGTGGTCAGCCGCCTGATCGAGGCGGGAGGCACGCGGGTGGCTGCCCGCAACCCGTACTGGGAGCGGTGGGGCGTCACGATCGCAGATCCCGATGGATACCGGCTCGTTCTGGCCAGCCGCTCCTGGCCATAACGGGACCCGGAGGAGATGCCCGCTTCTGCCGCCTGGTACGCGCTCTGCGGACGAGTTGCGCATCGGAAACCGAGAGCTTCGGCGCCGGGCCTACCGGGAAGGACCGGCGGATTCGGTGACTGCCTTGATCCTTTCCAGGGTGACCCGCATGCCGTCCAGGTTGGTGCGGCCGCGCGCGAACCCGGCGACCATCCAGTACAGGCGCATGACCGGCGTGTCGGCCAGCTCAAACGACTCGGTGACATCGGTACCCGCCGCACCGGGTTCCAGCTGGTAGCGCCACGTGTTCACGGTCCTCCCGCCCGGCCCGGCCACCGCGAAGGCGAACTCGCGGCCCGGATCGCACGCCACCACCGTGCAGACCGTCCAGTACACCGGCCCCCGGCCGTTGCGCCGGACATGACCGCGGAAACGCGCCCCCGCCTCGGGCCCGCTGGCGCCGTCGAGCCATTCCGCCTCAAACGTCTCGGGACTGAACTCCCCGATCCGGGTGATGTCACTCACCAGATCCCAGACCCGGTCAGCGGATGCCGCCATATGAACCGTGACCGAACCACGCATCACCTGAGCGTACCGGGGCCGCCCGGCAGGCCGCCGTACCCTTGGGTTCGTGTATGACCACGACCCCGACGATGTTGCGGCTGTGGGGTGGGAGGAGTTCACCCTCCGGCAGTGGGAATCGATCTTCATCTGCTACCGCTCATGGGCAGGCTTGCGAACCCTGGGCCGCCGCTGGAGTGACCTGATCGAGGCCGGGCTTGGCTGCTCGCAGCAAGTGGCGGACAGACTGGTGAACGCCGCAGTCATCAACGGGCCGAACAGCCACCTGGAAGGCGCAGCGGACGCCGCGGACATCGTGTCCGGAATGAGGGACGTGCTGGCACGCATCCCCGCCGCGCTCACCGATATAGCAGGCCTAGAGCCGGGAGTGACCGCCATGCTGCTCAAGCGGCACGCCCGGTTGCTCAGCTTCATCGATGCCCAGGGACCGGGCGCGGATACCTCTGAAACACCAGGCTCTGGCCGCAGGACACCTTGACCGAAACGTCCGATCAGTAGCCGCGAACCGCTCGCCCGCCGAGGCGAGAGGGTTCGGGAGCATCCCGGTCACCCAGCATCGTGTTTGCTGGGTAACGTAACGATATGGTGCTTGGCTTCGTCGCGGCTGCCCGGAACGAGGTCCGGCCCCTTCCGGCCGGTCCATGAACGGAAGCTGAGGCCGCACGGCGCACCGTGGTCGCTGGCCGGGCCGTGGCGGCGACGCCACCGCGGTGCGCTCAAATCGACTGCCGGCCGGAGATTGGGAGCGACTCCGACCGTGCCGGCAAGCGAGGAGGATGGCGTGAGCGAACTCGACCGGCTGGAAGCGGCCGCTAGCGAATGCCGCGAGATGATCCGCGAAGCCCACGCTGCCACGAAGGATCTGCGGGCCGCGGTACGTGAAGCGAAGAAGGAGCTGGGAGCCCTGGCGCACGACCAGGTTGCCGCTCACATCCAGCTCGAGGTGTCTCGGCAGCTGGAGGAGCTGGGCGAACGGACCCGTGAGGCAGTAAGTGCGGCAACGCAGAAGGTGGTCGCCGAGTTCGACCGGTTCGGTGAATCGTTGCTGGGCAAGGAGACCTACTGGCAAACAGCGAGCGGCCGGCGCGCGGCTGCACGTCCCGACATCGATGTGGCGACGCTCGACGTTCAGCCCGACGCACTCGATGGCTGATGCGGTGGCTGCCCGTGACCCGCGCCACCTCGAACCCGGCCCTTTCTAACGCAGCACAGTGGGCGGCGCGACGGCCAGGAAGATCTTCAGGGCCATTTCGGGGGCGGCTTCCACGGGATGTCGAAGTCGCGGCCATCACTGCCTGACGACTGCGTCGTGCCCAGACTGGGCGGTCCGGCGCTCTCGCCATCATCGTTCGGCCGCGCATAGCTAGATCGGCGCCCTGTGGCCTGCCTGCAAATCACTTACTGCTGCTCACCCGCCAGTTACGCTCCGCCCTGACTCCGGCTGGCGCCGGTCAGGCCTGTTCCGGCGGCTCCGCCGGACTAGAGCCACTGGACGCCTCGGGGGCTATCTTGTTCAGCCAGCAGCTCAGGCACAGCACGTGCGGCCGTTGGTCCGGCCCTGCTCGTGCTCCCACGCGAAGGACGCCAACGCCACGCCAGCGACAAGCAGCAGGTCCAAGCCTCCGCCAAAAGGAAGGCCCGGCACTCTCGGTATCCGGCGAAGCATCGCGGTTCACCTGCCCATCGATAAGGCGGCGCGATCATGGGCCGATCGCATGGTAACCGGCCAAATCCAGTGTGACACCGCCAGGCCGGATTAAGTGCAAGACCAGCCGACGCTCTTACGCCAGCCTCGTCGAGCCGCCGCTATGGGATGGGGATCTGTGGCCGAGCATGGGGCTGGGCTGGGGCGGGGCTCATACAAGGCCGCCGGCTTGCGGCGGGATCCAAGGGTCCTGGTACACGGCATCGTCACGAGCGGCAACAGCCAAGACGGCCAGTACAAGCCTGCGCGGCACCGCATTCGAGAAAGCAGACCCGCTGGCCAGCGGGCACCGAGATCGTCCTGCGCGGCACCCCCGCATCGGGCGGAGAGGCGCGACGAGGCGAAATGGTTTGACCGGGACACCGGTCAGCTACAAGATCGTCGCCATGACGAGCCGCATATCGCACACGACGGTCGACGCCATTGACGCCTACGCGCAGTCGGTCTGGTGGTCCAAGGTGCTGGACTTCATCGAGGATCCCGACGACCCGAACGAGCCCGGCCACGAGCTGTGCCCGATCATGTCGCGTGACCGGAGCCAGGTCCTGCTGTTCATCACGGTCCCTGACGGCGAGAAGAAGCTGAAGAACCGCCTGCACTTCGACCTGCGCCCGGTAGACGGCACGCGCGACCAGGAGGTGGAACGACTGATCGCGCTGGGCGCGTTGCAGGCCGGTGACTTCCGGCGGCCCGGCGGCAGGGGCTGGATCACGCTGACCGACCCCGAGGGCAACGAATTCTGCGTCCTGCCCCCGGACCAGGCCACCTCGAACCCCATCTCCTGACGATAGGAGGCGCCGGTCTGGCACGCGCAGAGAAGGGCTGCTCCACCAGGATCTTCGTTGACACTGGCGCGGCAAGCCTGGTGACCTGGCTGCCCGCCGGGACCCGCCCGGCCTTGTCCGCGGCCCGGCTTACCTCCCTAGGCGTCCGCACGGCCAAGCGTTGACAGGTAAGACCACTGGTCCTGGTGCGGTCCGAGATTCTGCAGGGGCGCTAGGGGTCGCCAGCAGGTCAGGCTCCGCCATCGGGTCACCCTTATTCCGGCGCGTGCTCTCTCGCGGCGGGGTGGACGTCATAGTCTCGTAAGTGCCTGGCGCGGTCTTGAGCGGTAGCCGTGGCGGGTGGCACCATCGGTGCTCGTGGTGGCCGGTCTTCGATTTATCGGCCCTGATCTAGACCAGCCGGGAGGCCGTTTGAGCGTCTGTGCACCAGCCAAGCGACCGGAACCCGGAACAGCGTCGGCTCAATGACTGGGAATTTCTCGCGGCTGGACCGCGTGACGGGGCTGACGGACCGCAGCCACCCAGGTGAGCTCGCAGCGGACGGATTGGGTGGTCCCGCCGCACGCCGTGACCCGGCCCGCGCCATGAGTCAGCGGCGGTAGTCCATGTGGATACGGTGGCGTCCCCGGCCGCGAGCAAGCGGGGTTCGCAGTCGGCCGCTTCTGGCCCACCGGGCAGCGCACCCGTCGGCTCGAGGATCGATCACCTGGATGGCGCTGGCGCTGATAACGGTGGGATCGGTCGGCAATCTTGGGTCAGATCCCCCGCTGGCGGTCCTCGGGCTGTCCTCGGTGTTCCTGTATGTCCTGCCCGCAGTGGTGTTCTTGCTGCCGATAACGCTGGTCGCCGCGGAGCTGGCCTCCGGCTGGCCGGGCGGCGTCTACAACTGGGTGGAACAGGGCATCTCCCCTCCGATGGGCCTACTAGCGATATGGTGCGAGTTCGCCCAGACGATCTTCTTCTACCCGGCGTTGCTCGCCTACGTCGCCGATACGCTCGCATACGTCATCGATCCGCGCCTGGCCGGTAATGGCATCTACACCGCCGCCATCATCATCGTTTTGTTCTGGGGCGGCGTTCTGGTGTCCTCACGCGGGGTCCCGTTCGTGGCCGGCCTCGCGTCCGGCGGGACCATAATCGGGACGCTGATCCCCGCCGCGATCATCGTCGCCCTCGGCGCCGCCTACCTGCTCCAGGGGAACCACCCGGATGCGCCGATGACCGCGCGCCAGATCCTGCCGCCGTGGGATGGGCTGGCCAGCATCGTCCTGGTCGTCAACAGTTTCTTCACCTACGCCGGCATCGAAGTCAACGCCGTGCATGTCAACGATCTCCGCAACCCCGCGCGGGAATATCCGCGGGCCATCTTCGTCGCCATGGCACTGGTCCTGGCGATCCTCATCTTCCCGACGCTGGCGATCTCCTGGGTGGTTCCGGCGCATCAGATCAGCTTCACCGCCGGCGTGATGCAGGCCTTCGACCGGCTGCTGACCCATTTCGGCGCGAGGTTCGCGCTGCCGCTGATCGCGATCGCCCTGGCGGCCGGGGCGCTCGCCGGAATGCTCACCTGGCTGGACGGTCCGTCCGAGGGGCTGCGGAGGATCGGGCGCGAGCGGGGTTTTCTCCCGCCCTACTTTCAGAAGGTCAACGGCCACGGCATCGAACTGCGCATAATTGCCACGCAAGGTGCCGTGATCACGCTCATCGCCCTGCTGTTTGCCTTCATACCGAGCGTCTCACACGCCTACTGGATCTTCGTCACGATGGCCACCCAGGTGTACCTCATCATGTACGTGCTGATGTTCATCGCGGCGATGAAGCTGCGCCGCGCGCAGCCGGACCACCCCCGCGGCTACCGGGCTCCGGCGCTGGGCCTGCTGTGCGTGCTCGGCATTGCGTCGTCGGTGGCCGCGCTCGTGTTCGGATTCATTCCGCCCGCGCAGTTCGGCCAGTCGAACCCGCTCACCTACGCCGTCCTGATACTTGCCGGGATTCTCGCCATCGGGATCGCGCCGCCGCTGCTGATGCACTGGTTCCACAAGCCAGCGTGGAAGGCAACCGGCGACACGTCAGCTTCCCAGCCATAGCCCGGTACGGCCACATCGAGCACGGCCCAACGAGCGCTTGACCCAATCCTGAGGTGGCCTCCCTGCCGACTCGGTACCGCTTGCAGGTGGCGGTCGCATGGCGGTTGAGCGGCACAGAACAACCGGTTACGCGCCGGGCGGCGCGCCCCTGGGCCGGCTCGCTCGGGTCCGGTGACGTAACGTCGTTGGGACCACCTCTCCAACCCCGAGGAGAACCCATGCCTGGTCCCACCGTCGTCCTTGTCCACGGCGCCTTCGCCGACGCATCCGGGTTCGCGGGAGTGATCCGCGAGCTCGAGAGCGCCGGCCACACGGCGCTCGCCCCGCCGAACCCGTTGCGAGGTGTCGCCTTCGACGCCAGCGTCGTCAGCGACGTGGTCAAGGCCATCGACGGCCCGGTCGTGCTGGTCGGGCATTCCTACGGAGGCGCAGTGATCACCCAGGCGTCCGCCGGCCTGGAGAACGTGACCGGCCTGGTCTTTCTCGCGGCGTTCGGGCTGGAGGTGGGCGAGAGCTGCGCCACCGTGCAGCAGCCGTTCCCGCCACCCCTGCTCGCCAAGACGGTCGCGCCGACCCCCTACGACGCGCCCGGCGCCGCGGGCGGTCCCGACCTGTACGTCCAGAAGGACCAGTTCCGGGAGACGTTCTGCGCCGACGTGCCGGTGGACATGGCCGATGTCATGTTCGCGACCCAGCGCCCGCTCGCGGTCGCGGCGCTCAACGAGAACGCCACCGCGGCGGGCTGGAAGAGCAAGCCGTCCTGGTTCCTGGTCTCCGAGCACGACAACGCGATCTCGCCGGACGCGGAACGGTTCATGGCGCAGCGGATGGGCGCCACGACCGACACCATTGACGGCTCGCATACCGCGTTCATCGCGAAGCCGGTCGCCGTGGCCACGTTCATCCGGCAGGCGCTGCGGTGACCTCGTAGACCGAGATGTGGTCCTGGCTCTCCCCGGTGAACGGGCCGCGGTCCCAGTCCTGGTAGCGCTCCCGCAGCCGCAGGCCGGCCAGCCGGACCATCAGGTCCAGCCAGTGGCGGCTGCGCCAGGAGGACGATCACTGAGCGCACACCGCCGCAACCGATCGTTCCCGGCGCTGACAGCTTCCCTGCGCTCATCCTCTGGGACGCATACATCCGGCCATCCTTTGCATCCGTGTCGTCTGAATCTGCCGAATGGCGCGCGTTTAATGTGCGCATCGTCATGCGTTGATGCGAATACCTACTCGCGTCCTGGGCGCTGACCGGCATCGGGCTAAGCCAGACCGCTTGCCTACGTGGCCGAACGCAAACGATCTGATTCTGTGCGGATCGCTCTGTGCAGATAGCGCAGAGATAGTGCCGCCGGCACTTGACCGGAGGCGGATGCCTTGATTTGGGGTGGCAGGTGGAGCCTCGGATGAAGCAGTAGCGACCGGCGGGTTCCAGAGCTCTCGAGGTGGAGGCCCGGGGACGTCTGTCGTTAGACGAGCGTGCTGATGGCCTTGTGGACTGAGGCGATTGCGCTGGCGCCCTCGCCGGTAGCTGCGGCGACCCGCTTCATCGAGCCGGAGTGGACGTCGCCGACCGCGAACACGCCCGGGATGTTGGTCTCGAACGGAAGCGGGTGCCGTTTCAGCGTGGCCCAGGTCGGCCCGAGATCGTCGTCGTTCAGCTGAACGTCGGTCCGGATGAACCCATCGTCCCCGGCAGCGATCCCGGTCAGCCAGCTCGTGGCGGGTTCGGCGCCGATGAAGCAGAACAAGCCCGAGCACAGCTGGGCCTGCGTGCTGTCGGTCGTCCGGTCGGTGATGCTGACTTCCTGGAGGAAGTCGCCGCCATCCAGCCGGGTAACCTCGCTCCGGCACCGCACCGTGACCCGCGGATGGGCTTGCAGCCGGTCGACGAGATAGGCAGACATCTCGGCAGCGATATCCGGGCCGCGGACGACGAGCGAGACCTCACTACCTCGCCCGGCCAGGTACAGCGCCGCCTGACCTGCGGAGTTCGCACCGCCCACCACCGTGACCGGGCTGCCCATACACCCCCGGGCCTCCAGTTCGGTGGCCGCGTAATAGATACCCGCGCCCTCGAAGTCAGGCCAGCGCTCCAGCGGGAGGACCCGGTAGCGGGCGCCGGTCGCGATGACGACGGCTTTGCTGTCGATGACTTCCCCGCCCTGCAGGTGCAGGCGGAGAAGGTCGCCGTTCCGGTCGGTGTCGAGCTTTACCGCCTGGCAGGGGCTGGCCAGCTGGGCACCGAACTTCAGCGCCTGGAGCACGGCCAGTCCGGTCAGATCGGCGCCGGAAAGGCCGAACGGGAAGCCGAAGTAGTTCTCGATCCGGGAACTGGCCGCGGCCTGGCCGCCGGTGCCGACGCCGTCCAGCAGCACGGTGTCCAGGCCCTCGGACGCCCCATAGACCGCAGCCGCCAGGCCGGCTGGACCAGCGCCGACAATCGTGACGTCAACCGGCTTAGTGGAAGAACGACGGTAACTCAGGCCCAGCTTCTCGGCTAGGCCACCCGGCGTGGCCTGTTTCAGCGTGGTACCGGGCATGACGACGGCGGGCAAGTCGTCCTCGGTCAGGCCGGAGGACTCCATCATCGCCAGGCCCGCGGGGGTGTCGGCATCGAACCAAAGATGGATCAGACGCTGCCGGGCGGCATACGTCCGCAGCGCCAGCGCCGCCGCCGACCTGGCGCCGCCGACGATCTCCACCGCCAGGGCGGCGGTGCTGCGCTGCAGCAGCTCCCGGCGAGCGATCAGCGCCTTGAACACAATGTCGGACAGTTCGACGTCGGTGGCCATGAGCTGCCGCAGGCGCTCCGGCGACACCCGGTAGACCGTCCCGGCCCCCCGCACCCGGCACAAGAGGTAGACGTTCTGTCCGGTCAGCAGGTTCAGCTCGCCGACAAAGCCGCCCGCATCCACCACCGCGACGGTCGCGGCTGGCACGTCAGCGGTCGCCGTCCGAACAACCTCGACCGAACCCTGGGCGACCACGATCAGATCGGCATCTTCATCGCCCGGACGGAACAGGACATCGCCCCGATGAATCTCCTGCGGCGTGGCGTAGGACAGAAGCCGGGCGAACAGCTCATCGTCCAGCCGCGGCGATGCGACGCTGGTCGGCACCAGCGGTCTGACCGGCCGTCTGCGTGAGTGGCTGGCCCGCAGCCGATCCAGATCATGCGGTGTGGCCCAGTCCACCGGTCGGGCCAGGCCGGCCTGGCTGAACATAGAGCCGAGCCCGGCCCAAGGCGCAGCGTCGGCACTTGACCGTTCATCCATCGCCGTCACGCTTTCAGCTCTCCCGCCATCTGGTCAAGCGTCTTGCAGGCCAGCTGCCTCGCCACCCGCTCGGCGCGCTGGACTTCGCGGTAGAGCGACGGTGGGGAAGCCGTCCACAAGTTGCGGACGGTAAAGCAGACTTGAGCGAGAAGAAGTTCAGGATTGTGCCCCTCTGGTGGTCGCGTGTCGTGATGCGAGGCATGCTGGCAGCTGGGGTCGGTCGTGGGAGAAACCGCCCGGAGGAAGGTGGGTAATGCGGCGTTTGGCGGCCGTGAACAAAATGCGCTTCGCAAGCCCCCAGCGGAGTCGATCGCGGCCGTCCTAGCGAGAGTGCCTCCGGGTACCAGTGCTGATCTCGCGGCAGTCCTGGGCAAACGAGACAGCCTTCTGCCCCACGCGCAGATGTACGCGACCTCGGCATCGGCACGTACTGGACGGCAGGCTGCATAAATATACGTGCATGCCTTGTGCGGGCAATCGCGCGCTCATGCCGCTGCGGGCGCGACTTGATGGTCCTTACGTCGGCGGCACTCTGGCGTGGCGGAGCCTTATCGGCGTGCAGCGCGTCAGCTGATCCCGTAGCGGGCTAGCAGGTCGGCGAGCTGACGTCCGCCGATGAGGGTCAGAGGCTTTCCGTCAGCGAACTCTTGTGCGCTGGGCCCGAACTCAGCGGTGGTGACGAAGATCCCTTTGGTGGCGCCTTCGTGGAGCATGGTGCCGTACAGGTCGCGGACGTGGGCAGGCGCGATCGTGTTCCGGTGCCGCTTGACCTGGATGACCAGTTTCCCGCCGCGGACCGGATCGGGGTCCATCGCCTGCACGTCAACGCCACCGTCGCCGGAGCGCGCGGTCGTCATGACTTCCATGCCCATCGCCTTGAACAAGGCCGCCACCAGGTCCTCGAATTCGATCGGGTCCATGTCCATCAGGTCAGCGCCCGCGCCAACGTCGTCGGACGGTTCAGCGCCCGCCGCCGTGGCGAGCCGGACGGGATGAACGGCTGCCAGGTTGTCCGGCCGCGCTGATAGCTGGCCCTTCAGGCCCTCCAGGCAGCTGACGGGGTCGACGCTGGCCAGATCAAGGCGGGCGAAGGCCAGCAACGTGATGATGCCAGGCGCGTGTGGGGCAACAGCACAAGCCGCATCCCATATTGCGTCGGCGTCTGCTTGGATAAGCGTTGCTTCGACGAGACGCATCTCCGCGTCGCGGATACTGTATGCCGCGGAGAGCGTGGCTTCATCGAAACGCTTAATCGTGTTCCGGATGTTGTCCGCCTGAACAGCAATACTGGACTCAGGGTATTTGTCCTGATATCGGGCCATAGGTGAAGCCTAATCGAGCCCGCTGCCCGGACCGCCCGGTGAGCTGGCTGGCTTCCGGCGGCTGTCAGCTCTCCTGGCCGAGCAGGGCGGCATACCGGCCCAGATACAGCGGCCATCCCCCGTCCGAGCCAATGGCTTCGGCGACCGACTGCCAGCCGGGGCCGTGCCGGTCGAGGTGCCGGTGCTCCAGTTCGACGCGGGTGCGGTCCGGGCCCTCGGGGACGAACCGGACCTCAACCTCACTGGTCCGGTCGGGGTCGGTCTCGATCTGCCACTGGGGGCTGATATCCCAGCTGAACACCACCCGGTCCGGCGGCTCGTAGGCCAGGATCCGGGCCCACCGGCACTCGGTGCCGTCTGCCGCACGGTCGTAGATATGTCCCCCGGCCCGCGGCTCGAACACCGTCTCGGCGATCGGGGTGGCCAGCAGGTTGTGCTCTGGCGGCTTGAACTCACCGAACCGCCCGGTGAAGGCCGCGAACGCCTTCGCCTGCGGCGCGTTCACCACGACCTGCCTGCGGACCACGGTGGCATCGGTCCGGGTCATGAACTCTCCTTCGTCGCTGGGTCGGCGACGTCCGCGTAGCCTTCCAGAGCCCGCCGCCAGAAAGCGTCGAGTTGATCGCGCAACGCGGCCACTGCCGTCGGATTGAGCCGGTAGATCCGCCGGGTACCGGCCGCGCGCTCACTGACCAGGCCGGCTTCCTTGAGGATCTTCAAGTGCTGCGAGACCGCGGACCGGGTGACCGGCAACCCCGCCGCGAGCCGCCCGACCGGCAACGGACCCTCGGCCAGGCGGCTCACGATGGCGCGCCGGGTATCGTCGGCCAGCGCGCTCCAGCCGTCAGCTGCTCGGTTAGGACTCACTAACCGTTAGGATCCACTAACCGGATGGCCGGCGTCAAGCCCGGGCCGACCACAGACGTAGACATGGTGCTGATCCGGCACGCGACACCGGCGGAGATGGAGGAACCGGTGGAGTTCACTTCGGACGGCCCGGCCGGGTCCGTTGACGATGCCGACGCGTTATGGGACCTGTGGCGTGACCTGGGCTGCGGGCTGCCGCGGTCCTGGTGCCGACGATGCTGGTATCTCGAGGCCGTTCCTGCTATGCGGGGCCTCGACCCCACGGCTGGCCAGGCGGTACCTCCGTAGCGGGCCCTGCGGCAGGGTCGGCAGCCAGGTAATGCTCCAGGCCCGCGCGTCAAAGCTTGCTGTCTGCGATATAGCTTGCTCGAATCCGCTGGCAGCCCTCCTGGCAGCCGCTCGCACGCTTCCGCCAGTGACACCCAGCCCGGCGGCCACGGTCACCAGGCTTGTCCACACCCGGGCCGTCCCGCTGCTACTGGTGATCGCCAGGTAGAGCAACCCCCCGGTCGCAGCGGCTAGGACCGCCACTATCGGCCAGAATCGCCGGACGGCCGTCAATGTCAGCGCTCGGCTGGTTCGCAGCATGGACTGGCCGGCATGCACCCACGCGTCGGGGCTAACTGGGCCAGTCATGTCCGACTGGCCCGCCAACTGCGCATGCCAGGCCCGTGCCTGGGTGCGCAAGGCCGCTATCACCGACTGCTGTGCGGTCGGCCACGTGTCCTTGATCCGGGATGCATTGACATCGGCCCAGTCCTGCCAGTTCTGCAGAGACCGGCTCACCGTGGCGGCCGGGAGCGCCGCGAGTGCATCGCCTGCCTGGGCCAGCCAGGTCTGCAAAGTAGCCAGGCGGTAACGATTGAACTCGTGCAGGAACAAGTCGGCGCCCGCCTCCTGGCTCGGCAGCCAGCACGTGTCACTCAGCGCCCGGCCCAGCTGATAGGCATTCGACTGCCCCGGATTACCGGCAAGCTGCGTGAGAAGCTCCAGGTGCAGCGCTGCGATTGCCGCCGTAAAGTCCTCGTGTCCTCCGGATTCCCAGGCGGTTGTGACATCTTCGCTCGTTAGGCTCGGGTACGGGCCGAGCAGGTCTTTCAATTGCACGAAAGCTAGCTGGATCTGGTCGCCCGCGGCAAGCTCAGCGACTGCGGGCAGGTGAGCCGTGGTTCCGCCTCCTTGCCGGTGCTGCAGCGGGCCGAATAGCTGCGCCATCAACCATCCCAGCGAGAACATCGAGCCCGGTGGCGGAGCGGCGTTACCACCTTGGTTCACTATAGTAGGTCTCGTCACGTGGTCAATAGTCACCTGGCCAGGTTCAAATGTGCTCGTGGCAATGACTGAGCTGTCTTCTCCGGCAATGAGAGGCGCAGGAGGATTTCCAGGAACAGGCCGTGCCGCACCAGGTGGTATCCGGGAAAGGATTTTCCGGATAGGCCAGGCAACGATTCCTGCAAGGCCAGATACAAGCGCGCCGGCTATGCCGAGCACGGTACCACGGTCTTTCGAGAAAGCAGCTACAGCCTGCCCGATATAAACCAGTCCTAGATAGAGCGTGAAGAGACCTGCAAAGATTGCCAGGAATGGCCAAAGCTGGCGGCCGGCACCAGCTTTGTCTTAGCCCACGAGAAGATGAAGTACAGGATGCCGGCGACAGCTAGCGTCGCCACGAGCTTCTGCGCCCAACGATTGATTGACGCCTTGCGAGACCTGACGACAGGACTCGCGGCGGCCGACGGCTGCTACAATAGCACCTGCGGCGTCCGCGAACATCTTGTTGCCAGAAGACAGATGAGGGAAATGGGGAAATACGGGCAGAGCAAAGATAACACTGGCTGCAGAGAATGTGATCGTACGGTAACGGGTTACTCCCTCAACAGCGCCTGGCACCCTTCTGACGCGCCGCTCTCGATAGCAGGCTTGGATATCTTTCTTCCTGACCTCTCCCCGTTCACACATCCTCGCTCTGGTATCCGCGCCCTCGCGCAAATCTTCGTCAAATCCCGCTATCAAGTCGTTTAGAGCCTGCCCGGCTGCGCGATTCAGGGGCGGCCGAGTCGCCGGGGCCAGCGACACCGCAAGCAGTAAGAACAGCAACGCCGTGAAGAACAAGACGAGGCCATTCACAACTGCCGGACTCATGACTGCCGTCCGGTCCTGGCGAGGCAGCCAACCTCGAAACGGTCGATAATGCCACGCTCATCCCGCAGTCTGGACCGCGGGCGGCCACAATAAAAGCCTTGCCCAGATGACCAGCTAGCCTCGTGAGCGCGCCCGTTTCGCGGGCCGCACAGCCACGTTCCCCTCGGCCAGGACGAAATCTGTGCGGGCATCGGCAAACGGCCCTTCTCAATAGGGACGCTGTATAGACGCTTGAGGACTCGGCCCAGTGCACACGATCGCGTCGCGCACAGACCCACAGATTGCCTAACGATCTTTAATGGCTGGGGCTACGCATTCGTCTGACGGCTGCCGGGTGGTGCGGTATGCCGGGATCATGAGGTATCCCGATGGTGGCGGGCTGGACGCCGGTGAGCGGGCCCGGCGTGAGCAGGTGCAGTTAGTGGCCGCGGAGCTGATCGAGGCGGGGGCCAGTGACCGAGAGGCGGCCCGGCGGTTCAGGGTGTCGCGGATGTCGGCGAACCGGTGGCGGCGGGCGCTGGCGGCCGGCGGCCGGGCGGCGCTGGCGTCGAGGGGCGCGGGCGGGGCGAAGTGCAAGCTCAGCCCGGCGCAGCTGCGCGAGCTGGAGATGGTGCTGGATGCCGGCCCAGCCGCGTCGGGGTGGGATGAGGATCAGTGCCGGACGCTGGCGCGGATCGCCGGGATGATCGCCGCCCGGTTCCGGGTGGACTACACGCTGGCCGGGGTGGACCTGCTGCACCGATCGGGTGGAGCGTGCAGGTCCCGGCCCGCCAGGCCGCCGAGCGGGACGAGGCGCGGATCGCCGCCTGGCGGGAGGAGGCCTGGCCGGTGGTAAAAAGACCGCGGCGGACCTGGGCGCCTGGCTCTGTTTCGAGGACGAATCAGGCCAGGGCTCAAGGCCGCCCAAAGGACGCAGCTGGGGACGGCGCGGGCAGACCCCGGTCGTGAAAGTGACCGGCGCGCACAACACGCGGGTGTCGCTGGCCGCGCCGATCGCCGTCAAGCCGGGGTGCCGGCCTCGGCTGATCTACCGCGTCCACCGCCGCCGCGCCGGCGGCAAAGACCGCCGCAAGGGCTTCACCGAGACCGGCTACGCCAGCCTGCTGGACGCCGCGCACCAGCAGCTCGGCGGCCCGCTGGTCGTCGTCTGGGACAACCTGAACACACCCACGTCAGCGCCGCCATGAAAGAGCTGATCGCCGCCCGGGACTGGCTGACCGTCTACCAGCGCCGCCTGTGAGGCGAGGTATCGAGCGCGGCTGGTACCCGCCCAGATCAGCGATACTGCCACAGCAGGAACTGGCCGCGCGCACCAAGATAACGGGCGCCAGCTCGAGCTGAGGCGCGGAATTGACTTCGCAGCGAATCCCGGGATAGGCCTGGAGCCAGCAGGAGATTCCAGGTGTCTTGCACCGCCCATATTGAGACTCCCGGCGAAGGCGCAGCCTGATTACTTTGGCATGATAGGCGAGCCGACCAATCCTGGCGGCGGCGACGTCGTTACCGAACGCTTCTGTCTGCTGGCCGAAGGCCGCTGGCATTGCCGGAGACCCACTGAAAGAACAGGCTGGCGTCGGCTAAGCTGATCACCACGAGGTAAATGCGGAAAGGATTAGCTAAATATGGCGCAGAAGATGCAGATTCTCTACACCGACGACATCGACGGCGGCGAGGCACAGGGCACAGTCCGGTTTGGCTACGACGGCACCGACTACGAGATCGACCTGAGCAAGAAGAACGCGGACAAGCTGGCTAAGGCTCTTGCGCCCTTCATTGAGGCCGGGCGCCGGGTCCCAGCGCGGCGCGCGGGCCATAGCGCTCGCCGCGCATCCCGTCACGATCAGGCCGATGTTCGCGAGTGGGCTCGCGCTCAGGGCATCAAGGTCAGCGATCGTGGCCGGATACCCGCGGACGTGATGGCCCAGTACCACGCCGCGCACTAGCTAGCCAGGTCCGCGGAAGCTGCCTTATTCGCTAACGGCCGGTCAAGTGACCCACCGGCGCCGTTCGGGAGCCAGCCGGCCAGTTTCCTGTCCGCCGGAGGTGAGTTTGGACCTCGATGTAGTGGCGGTACTGTCCGAACGCGCGGACCCCGTCCATCGCGACTGGACGCCGAGCGGGACGGTCTGATAGCGGCACCATCCGCCGCGAGACCGGCGACGAGCACAGATCGTGCAGCCGAATCTGCGCCAGGCGCAGTGTCCCTGAGGGCCTTCACGCACCGCGGCTGCTGGCCAGGAACGTGCGGGAACCGCTCGGGATGCAGGTGCCGCCCTTTCAGCAGGACCAGCGGCCAGAAGCGGACCCGAGCAGGGGCCAGATTTACGCACATGCGTGCCGATGTGAGCGAGTTCCGGCATCGCATTCTTATGCAGAGGCCAGCATCTCCATTCGTGATCAGCAATGCCGTGAGAGGTACGTGGCTGGGCGCTGGTACCCCACCCTCGGGTGGGCCTGCCGAGTCGGCGCGTGTCGTGAGGCGGCTCTCGTATCGCAGGACGGCGCCCAGATCGGCCAGTTCGGGGCGGCCTCAGCCCTAAGGCCGGGCGAGGATGGCGCCGTGCGGACGGTGATATCTCCTGTTCCGCGTGCTCGCGCTCGCCAGCACTGGGACGAGCATGCGATGGGGGGCGGGCTGCCGAAGCGGCGGCGGCCCGATTCGCGTCGCTGGGTTACGGGCGGACGGGCGACGACGCGGGCCTGGTGACCGGAAGCCGACAGCGAAGCGCCCGTCCGGGAGACAACCGGGCGGGACGCTCGCGGTCAGGAGCTAGGTGGCGCCGGCGGCCTGGTATCAGCTGGCGGTTCAGAAGCCGACGTGGTGCCAGGTGCGTCCGGCGTCCGATGTCCGCAGGAGCTGGTTCAAGCTCCCCTGCCCGGCTGGAGAAGGACAATCCAGCCGACTGTCCGGCTCACATAGGACAGGGGACTCCAGGCCCCCCGCCGGTGGGGTACGTCTTCTGCGTCCAGGTTTCCCGCCTTTGGCGGAGCGGTCGAGGAAGCTGGCGCCCGAGGCGGCGGCCAGGGTGATCACGTTGGCGCGGCCCGGCGGCACGGCGATCCCGTACGGGTCGCCGCCGAGCGGGGCCCGCGGCGCGCCCGCCTCCAGCGCATCGGTGATCGTCACGCCCTTGAAGCCGAGCCTGGTGCGCAGTTCGCCGATGACGAGGCCCGACAGCCCGGCCGGGCGCTTCGAGCCCAGCGACGGGTAGACCGCCCAGGACACCATGACCAGCTTGACGCCTGCGCCGATCGCCGCCCTGTAGGGGAACTCATCGACGCCGCGGATCGTGCTCGCAGGCAGGTTCAGCGTCACCGGCGCCACGTCGGTGTCCTGGGACCTGGCGGCCGCGCCCAGGCCGGGGAAGTGCTTGGCGGTGGCCGCGACGCCCACGTGCTGCTGCGCGGTGATGAAGTCAGCGCCGAGCCTGGAGACGACGTCCGGGTTCATGCTGTAAGAGCGCCCGAACTGGTCATCGAAGTCACCGGGCGTACGGTACACGTCAAGCACCGGCGCCAGGTTGACGTTCATGCCCACACCGCGAAGGTTCTCGCCGGCACCGGTGCCCGCGGCGGCCGCCTGGTGCTGGACGGCCCCCGGCTGCCGGGGGGGTTAAGAGCGTGATCGTGATGACGAAGGCGCCGGTCACTTAGATCGCCTTGAGCGCGGTGTTAGTGGCGTGATTGCGATGGCGACGGGGTCGGTCCCGACCTTGATGGCCTTGAGCGCGGTGTTGGTGGCGGTGCTGATCGGGGTGACCGTGTCCGAGGGAGCGTTGGCGACGTAGGCGGTCTTACCGTTCGGGGTGATCGCGATGGGACGGACCTCCCGACCGTGATCGGCTTGCCGGCCGTGCCGGTGGCGGTGCTGATCGGGGTCACGGTGCCTGAGCCTTGATTGGCGACATAGGCGGTCACCGGGCGGCTCGCATGGCCCAGGCGGGGGAGCCCGCTGCGGCAGCCGGCCGAGGCTAAGGCGGCGGCGGGCAGGAGAACGGCGGTGCAGGTGATCGCGGCGGCGGCTAGCTGGCGCACTGCACGGCTGGTGAGTTTCATGAGCTATGCCCCCCAGGTCATGGCCGGGATTCCCGGCCGGTGCGGCCGGGGCCGACCGCTGCTGGGCGCGGCCCCGGCTGCCGGGTGGTTACGGTGTGATCGCGATGGGGCCGCCGCCCGGGGGATCTCGATGGGCTGGCCGACGGTGCTGGTCGCAGTCCGTATCGGGTATACCGTGCCGTTGATGACGTAGGCGGTCTTCCCGTTCGGCGTGATCGCGATGTAAGGCGGAGGGACGCTAAACCTGATCGGCTCCCCGACCTTGATCACCTTGCCGGCGGTGTTGGTGGCGGTCTTGATCGGGGTCAGCGTGCCCGTGACGTCGTTGTAGACGTAAACGGTCTTGCCGTTCGGCGTGATCGCGATGACCCCGCTTTCTACCTTGATGGTCGTATCGGCCTTGTTGGTGGCGGTGCTGATCGGGGTCACGCCCGCGTCGGTGGCGACGTAGGCGGTCTTCCCGTTCGGCGTGATCGCGATGTCACCGGGGTCGCTCCCGACCGTAATCGGCTTGCCCGGCTTGTCGGTGGCGGTGCTGATCGGGGTGACCGTGTCCGAGCCGCCGTCGGCGACGTAGGCGGTCTTGCCGTTCGGGGTGATCGCGATGTCATCCGGGCCCGTGCCGACCTTGATCGGCTTCTCGGCCCTGTTGGTGGCGGTCAGGATCGGGGTGATCGTGTCCCCGGTTCCCGGGGACGTACGCCGCCGTTGGCGACGTAGGCGGTCTTGCCGTTCGGGGTGATCGCGATGTAGGTCGGGCCCTTCCCGATCTTGATTGCCCCGCCGGCCTTGTTGGTGGCGGTGTTAACCGGCGTGACGGTACCCGTGTGGCAGAGGGGGCTGCTGGCGACGTAGGCAGTTTTGCTGTTCGGCGTGATCGCGATGACTTCGACCTCGCCGGGCGCCTTGATGGTGATTGCCTTGCCCGCGGTGTTGGTGGCGGTGCTGATCGGGGTCACGCCCGCGCTGCCGTTGACGTAGGCGGTCTTCCCGTCCGGGGTGATCGCGATGGTGAAGGGGAGGCGCCCGACCGTGATCGGCTTGAGCGCGGTGTTGGTGGCGGTCAGGATCGGGGTCACCGTACCGCCGAAGTAACTGACGACGTAGGCGGTCACCGGCCGGGCCGGCTTCGCCAGGTAGGCGGGTGAGGCCGCCGGGACGGTGGCGTATGCGCCCGCGTCCGGCGCGTCAGCAGACGTCGTGCACGTGGCCTGCGGGCCGGTGCTCACCGAAGGAGCCGACCTCCCTTCAGAGGCGGATGAGCCTGCCGTGGCAGCGGACGCGCCGACCGGGATCAGCGCTGCGGCGCAGGCTAAGGCAGCCGCGCCGGTCAGCCGCATGCGGGGGAAATTATGAAGTTGCATGGCGTCCTCCGTTTCTGGAGATGGTTGAGGACCTATGCACTACATAAGAGCGCCTGATTGCCTAGATGGATATGGGGAGGGCTCCCCATATCGGCCGTTATGGGGAGCCCTCCCCATAACGGATGGATAAAAGGCCGGCAAGACGGAGAGCCTTCGACCCGCGGTCGGTGACCACGACACGAGCCCGCTCACTGCCAACGCGCTTTTGCAAGCAGGCACTCGCGGACACCGGCGCGACAGAACAGCCCATTCGGCGCGCCGCCGACGGCCAGCCAGTCGACAGGAAAAGCGCGCGATAACGGCGGCGATGCGCGTGTGCACCCGTTGAGCTTCGCTGCCGTTCCGCGATCCTCGGAGGACAGCTGCGTCACAGCGGTAGGTGTCTTCGACGTCGCCCAGGCCCCGGAAGCTGACGCGGGCGCGAGACTGCTAACCTGCGCCCGCGTCAGCTGTGGGTTTACCGGTCTCGCCCCGCTGCCACGGCGGCAAGACGGTGCAGAGGAACTCGCCGCAACTGCCGGCCGAGAACAGTCGGGTTACAGGACAAGCTAGGGCGCGGTGCTTATTCGGCCCAGCTCCCCAGCAGTTTGCGTGCCTCGGCCGCGGCGCCGGTCGGGTCGTCGCAGTCGGGACATCGAGCCGAGTAGGGGTCGTACCGGAGCGTGTCCTGGCCGGCTGGCGCGGCCCTGATCACGGGTTCGGGCCCGGTGGTGCTCAGCGTCTCGCGGATGTGATGGGCGACGATGGCGGTGATGTGCTCGCTGGGGACTATCGGCAGAAGGACGCCGACCAGGTCCCCGCCTTCAGCGGGTCCCTTCTCGCTTGCTGGTGAGAGCGTGCTCGCGGTAGCGGCGGTCTGCTTGATCCAGTTGTGCGCTGCCGCATAGTTGCGGTCGGCGCCTGACGCGAGAACCTGCTCGCTCATGATCATTATTCCCTTTGATTATTTAGCGCATTTATTTCCCGTGCGTATTCAGGGTAGCACCGTTTTTGCTTCCCCTTTCGGGGGATCAGATATTTAACCGTTTGTTTACTTTTTGATTCCGGGCAATGAGGGCACTGGAAAATGGCGTGTTTCCGCTACATGCCTGCTGCAAAGCGCAGTGACATTCGGCCCGTGAACGTGGATTCGGGTTCTTTCGAATACGACCGCGAAAACCAGCGGCAATGGTGCGCGGCCAGACGTGGCGCCCCGCCCTCATCTGGCCATCGAAGCGGCCCTCAGATGAGGAAAGCAAAGCTGATAGGCCCGCGGCGTGAAGCGGTCACTGGTTCTGTCGTCGCTGCTGCGCGCAGGGAGTCCTGCGTAACCCATGGCGCGCCGGACCAGCTGCCTGGCGGGCGTTACAGCCGATGCCTGATCCTGGCGCCTGACCGGTGCGGGCGGCGAGATCCATGGGCGGCGGACACTCGGCTGGCACAATTCAGGAGCCGGACAATGATGTCGTGCTCGCCGTCCGCCGTCTGGCCGCCGGAGACGTCCCCGCGGTCACGCGCATCGTCCGCGGCCTGCCGGACGGCTTCACCAGCGATGTCCCCGGCCAGGTTGAGCGGGATATCGCGGACCATGACGGCTGGGTACTGACCGACTCCGGTGAGGTTGGCCGACTTCGCCGTGGCGGCCGGCAGGTCAACCGGCGGGGCGGGGATCTTGTGGATGGCGGTCGATCCGGCCCGGCGCGGCCGCGGGTTCGGCACAGTGCTCCTGGAGCGCGTACGGGGAGAACTTGCCGCCGGCGGCGTCAGCGTGGTCGAAGCCAAGACCCTGGACCGCTCGGCCGGCTACCAGCCGTATGAGGCCACGCGGGCGTTCTGGGAGCGCAGGGGCTTCATTCAGGTCGACACGGTCGTTCCGCTTCGCGGGTGGCAACCGGGCAACCCCGCGGCCATCTACATAGCGGCCCTGCCGTCCACCCGGTAAGCAGCGCCGGTCGACCAGTTCGGCGCGGACCGGAGCAGCCGTCGCCTCGTTGGCAACGGCGCAATCAGGCG
Organism: uncultured Actinomycetota bacterium; assembly: GCA_963749145.1. Taxonomy (GTDB): domain Bacteria; phylum Actinomycetota; class Actinomycetes; order Streptosporangiales; family Streptosporangiaceae; genus JASHPR01. Next base: position 1,653,699 of record CAVVLN010000004.1, read on the forward strand.
GTTACACGCGCGGCTGCCAACCGTCGGCAGACCACGCTCTGCGATCAGCGGCGGGGGTAAAGATCAGACAGGCTCCCGGTAGCCAGCGTCGCTGACGGATCCGTTGACGCGCTCGGCTGGCCCGACGTACCTCATCGCGGCGGAACAGCGTGGTTGACCGCGCCTGTCAGCGCTGCGGCGGCTCGATGATGCTGAGCCAGCGTGTGACGTAATCGGCTGCGCGCTCCTCCGCAACCGACCTGACGCTACCTGCTCATGCGTCGCGTACGTAGCGGCTTACGGCCGGATCAGCTCCCATCTGCGCTCCCATAACCTGCCGCACGAACGCGCCGAACTTCGCCTGACCTTTGCAAACGCGCCGGAGCAGCGCGGCCCGCCGCGCGGGCAAGGTAACCACCGCCGCCCGCGATGGCCGCGGCGCCGGCACCAGCCGGGAGCCGCCGCCAGCGGGGCCGGCGCTGGCGATCCCCGCGGCGTGCTTGCGGGCCTCGATCGCGACCACGTCCGGCGAGCAGCTTCACGCCGCCAGCGCGGCGGCGATCCCGGCACTGACCTGGGCGGCGGGCAGCCGCCGGTGCAGCAGCAGCACCTCAATCAGCGCCCTGGTGCCCGGCCCGTCGCCGAGCCGGGCCCGGGCCCGGAACGCCTGGTGGACGGCCGTGAACGTCCCGGCGGCGCGGGCCTGCGCCAGCGCCGCAGACCCGGGCAGCGCACCGGGCTTGCGGATCAGGATCTCCAGGTAGTGGTCCAGATCAAGGTGCTCAGCCCCGGCGGCGATCAGCCGCGGGTGGACCGCCACCAGGCCAGGCCCGGCGAACACGCGCAGCTCATTGGCTGACAGCGCCACCCGCACCCGGGCATCGATCAGCCGGGCGGGCACCGAATACCGGCACTTGCCCACGCTGATCCGCGCATACCGGTCCACCCGCGGCCACAACACCGCGGCGGTGTCAAACGACTCCGGGGGCAGCGGCAGCAAGAAGGGCTGCTCGGCGGCGAAATCCTCGCCCACCGTCGCGGCCATCCCGATTCCCTGACCGAAGACGAGCAGCCCCAGCTCAAGGCGCTGCTGGAACGCTGCCCCGAACTCCAGGCCGCCTCCGGCCACGTCCGCACGTTCGCCACGATGCTCACCCAGCTCACCGGCCAGGACCTCCCGCAATGGATCAGCGACGCCCGCGCCGCTGAACTGCCCGGCATATCGTCCTTCGCCAAAGGCCTCGAGCAAGACCTCGGCGCCGTCACCCAGGGCCTGACCACACCCTGGAACTCCGGACCCGTCGAAGGCCGCGTCAACCCACATCAAAATGATCAAAAGACAGATGTTCGGCCGGGCCGGGCTACCCCTGCTCCGCAAACGAGTCCTGCTCACCGCCCAGGACCGGTAACAGACCACGGAGCCGTATCCATCACCAAAATATGGGCCAGATCCCATTTCAGAGTGCTACGGCCACCCTGCGGTCGCGTCACCACTGGCGCCCTCGACTGCCCGGCTGGCCTACTCGATGGGATCCTCGCGTGCACGGTCGGTGCCCTGGCCGCGCACCTCATCGCGGCATGTGCGCCGGTTGTGGTGAGCGATACGCCTCAAGTGACGGAAGTACTGGCCGCGGAACCGGCGCCGCACTGCTTCGATGCGGACGAATTCGGGATCCGCTGGCGGCGCACGGCCTGCACCCAGTCAGTCGGCCCGGTCCAGGCCGCCCCGGACTTGGGCAGCTGCCTGGTCAAGCTCGGCCCGGCCGGTGATTGCTGACCCACGCTCGATACGGAACCCGTCGCCCGGTGTCCTCGGCAGCACGTGCAGGTGGATATGCATAACTTCCTGCCCGGCGACCTCGCCGTCGGGGACGAAGAGGTTGACTCCCTCGCACGGCAGACCTGAGCGTCGGATGGCTCCCGCCAGCCGCTGCCCCACGGCGAACATCGCCGCGCCTTGCCGCTCGTCCAGGTCGGCGAGGCGCGCGGCGTGGGCCCGTGGCACTACCAGCAGGTGGCCGGCATTGATCGGGCGCAGGTCCATGAAGGCGATGATCCCGGCATCAAAGTAGACCACGCTGGCCGGTTCCCGGCCGTCCACGATCTGGCAGAAGACGCACGTCGCTCGCGGTGATTCGTCAGCAGGCACGGCTCTCATTATCCGTGCCCGCCGTGGTGCGCTGTCCAGGGCCGGCACCCAGCGTACGGCCAGACCGCCGGAAGTTCGCCGTGGTTACTGCCACTGATTGCCCAGTGGAGCAACAGCCAGGCCCGTCGCGGCGAGTATGCGCGCTCATGCAGATCCGGACGACATCGCGCACAGATCGACCTGATCGGGTGCCCCCGGCCGGTGATCACTGAAGAGCCGTCACGCGCACCGAACGGCGGGTCGGCGCGCGTTTATCCAGCGGGGCCTCGCGTCGTTGGCGGCCCGGTCATAGCCAATGCACCATCGGCTCGACTGCATGTCTATGCAGCACCCACCTCGGGATGAACGTCCGGTCATGCCGCCATGCGAGCGGTGAGCGTCCCTGATGCGCACAGGGTGATGGTCGATGTGGAGGAGACTGGCCGCCGGGCCCGGCAGTCCGTACAGTCGGGTCGACAGCCTGCGGCCGCCTGGGAGGGATGTTGACTGAGCCCATCACCGTCGAGCGCGATGGATACGTGCTGCTCATCGGGGTCAACCGCCCGGCGAAGCGCAACGCCTTCGACCTCGCGACCATCGAGGCGCTGGGCGCCGCGTACGAGACCCTCGGCACCGACGATGAGCTGCGCGCCGGGGTGCTCTTCGGGCACGGCGAGCACTTCTCGGCGGGCCTGGATCTGGCCGAGGTCGGCCCGGTGGTCGCCGGGTCCGGTCCCGGTGCGCTGGCCGGCTCGCACCGCTTCGACCCGTTCGCGCTTTGGGGCGATCCGGTGCCCAAGCCGGTGGTCATGGCGGTCAATGGCATCGCCTACACCCTGTCCATCGAGCTGGCCCTGGCCGCCGACATCGTGGTCGCCGCCGATGATGTGCGCTTCCGGCAGCTGGAGATCGGCCGCGGGATCATGCCGTTCGGCGGCGCCACCTTCCGCGCACCCGCGCAGCTCGGCTGGGGCAACGCGATGCGCTTCCTGCTCACCGCGGAGGAGTTCGGCGCCGCCGAGGCACTGCGGATCGGGCTGGCGCAGGAGGTCGTGCCCGCCGGGTCACACACCGGGCGGGCCAGGGAACTAGCCCAGCTGATCGCCCGGCAGGCGCCCCTGGGGGTACAGGGCACGCTCGCCAGCGCGCGCGTCGGACGAGCCCAGGGCCCGGACGCGGCGCGCGAGCACATCGCATCGCTGCTACCCGAGATCCTGCGCAGCCAGGACGCCGCCGAGGGGCTACGCAGCTTCACCGAGCGCCGCGAGGCCCGCTTCACCGGCCGCTAGCCAGAAGGCGGACATACTCATCTAACCCATCTCCGCCCGCCCGGATCTGCCACGCCGGGCGCGCCTGCGGGCTTGCAGCAGCGGCCAGCTGGCGCAGTGCCGGAGCATGATGCGCTACAACAACTCTAGGGCTCTGTATGTTGAGCAAAAGGGCTGGTCTGCGAGGCGGAGGCTGGTGTGCCCGACTGGGCTGGGTCTACGATCTTTGGACCGCTGTGGTCTTCAGTCCGTTGCCGTGCACCCGTCGGCAGAAGCCGCCGCGAGTCACGGGGCCTGGCTGGTGATCTGTTCGCCTGTTCCCGCCCGAGGGGAATCTCGATGTCGCTTTACATGTACCAGGCCTCCTATACCGCCAAGTCGATGGCGGATCAGCTTAAGGAGCCGCGGGACCCGGTGGAGGTGATCCGGCCGGCCCTAGAGGAGCTGGGAGCCACGATCGTGGTGGCGGGCTTTCCGTTTGGCGAGTATGACGTGGTCGTCGTGTATGAGGCACCTGATGATATGACCGCTGCCAGCGTCGCGATGGCAGTTGCTGCGGCGGGCGATGTCAGGTCGGGCAAGACCACGCGACTGCTCAGCGGGCAGGAATGGCTTGAGTCTTTGCGTAAACGCAGGATCGTTACCAGCCGGAAAGCGCGCCAGCCGCACGACAGCCGGTCCTGATAGCCGGGAACTCTTCAAGGGCCTGCAGGTCCGCGGGATGCAGTTAGGTCGAGCGTTCTCAACCGTCCCGGACACGGCCCTCCAGCCCATCCGCCCATGCCGCGATGACGCTCGTCCGAAGGCGGTCCGAGCCGCGATCCGCCCGGCGTTTGGTCGCTCCTAGCGTGCCCCGACGTCGGCAGGCTCTCCGCCGGGCTACCACACGTAGGTCTCCCAAGGGCAGGTCAGGACAGTGTCTGCTGGATCGCGCCACAACGGTGATCTCGCTGGCCCGTCCGAGCCCGCCTGGCCAGAGGCACGCTTCGCTGCAATCATCGGGCTCAGAACGATTGACGAAGGCACGCGGGAGGGGGCATCTATGCAAGTCCAAGAGGCCGGTACATATCTGCAACAGGTTGGAATTAATGCCGTTGCAGGCGTGGTCATCGCGATCGTCGGATCCTTGATAATCGGCGGTTTCCTCGCCTGGATCGCGCGACGAGCGCAGTTCCAGCGGGAAGATCGGCAAATAAGGGATAAGCTGATCGAGGATACTACCCGCACTTTGGGCGCAGTGAACATAAAGCTTGAGCTCTACGAGCGCTTCGTGGTCACGCCGGTCGATGACGTTCAGCGCACTCCCGATGAGCTGGGCCGTAGGCGTGGTGATCTCGACGCCGTTTATGAAGCCTCCGCGGCGACGGCGAACTCCCTGGAGTCAAGGCTGCGGGCTTACTTTGAGGGCACATCTGTTGCAGAGGCGTGGCATGGCGCTTGGGACTGCCTTGTCGTTCGCTATTTCTCATTAATAGTGTCGGACAGGACCAAGCTGGAGATATTGTATGCGGAAAATGCGGGTGAAGGTCATTCGGGTCTGTCCGTGAAGCAGCTCGCAGATATTGAGGCTGTCCGTGGCAGGTATCAGGCGCTTCGGAATCAAGTGACAGAGGAGGTGGCGACCTTTAAGCTGCGCATATGAAATAGCTATAACGCTGAAGTCCGGCGCCCAGGCGCCGATCCTCTGCCGACACTCACGAGTCATCCCTGAAGGAGCGGGCCGGGGTCAAGTGGGAATGACCTGGGGTTTCGCGGGCTGGTCGTGTGGTCCGGGCATGGCGTAGCTGCCCCGCTGGTCCTGGTTTCCCTGATAGCTGCCTGGTTCGCGCGAGCCGGCTGGCGCATGGCCTCGCAGATCGACTAGCCAGGAACTGGACCTGTAGTGGCAGCGACGGCAGCCATGGCCTTCCCGCACGCTGCGATGCCGTCTTCGGTGCAATGCCAGAATCTGACCTCTGGCGGGTGGCTGCTGCCAGCTCCGTACTCCACCAGCTCACCGCCCAGGCTGGTCAGCTTCCGAGCCGCCGCTGCCCGGCCCTGGCCCACACGGAAATTCATGCGGTCCGGCATCATGTAAAACACCGCGTCTCGCCAAGCTGGCAGGCGCAGAGTCACGTACGCCGGTCCGTCTCCGGCCTCTTAACGGCACGCTGGTGCTGTCGCCGCGGTGCGCAGGCAGCATCGCAGTGACGCCGCCGCCTGCCGGCGCCTGGATGCCTCGCGGTGGCTGGATGCCTAGCATCATCGTCGTTGAGGCGCCGACACTTTATGTGCCGTCCGCGACCGGCCCGACCTCGACCTCGCCCGGGTACGTGCTAGCTCCCGGGACCGATCTTGAATACCTTCAGCAGCAGATAATGGCGGCGATGCTCAACGAGGGCGGGCTTACCGTGCCGGTGAACTTTGGCAGCGGCTTCGGCCAGCTCCAGCTCAACGGGACCGCGCTGCCGCTCGCCGTGCTCTGCCCAACTGGCACCAGCCCGAAGCCGAACCCGGCTGACCCGGCCGACTGATCGAGTCGTCACCAGAGTTGGGACAGGCCGACCGGGCACTCGGACCAGCGGCCGAATAAGCCGCTGCGATTCTAACCAAGTGCCCGGTCGGCCTGGCAGGCGTCCATGATCTCCGGTTGCCTTGTTCGATGCCGCACAGAACGTGGCGGTAGGTTTTCCTCTGTTGCCGTCGAGCACCCACGCCTCTCGCCGGATCTGCGTCGCTGCCGAGTCTCTCGTCATCGAGCATGGCTTCCAGCGCCATGCGCAGATATGACTGGCGCAGTAGGCCAGTGCTCGGTCATGCCGCAGAGTTCAGGGCTTGGGCGTGCCGGTGGTCAGTGACGCGGCGTGAACCGGTGGGACGGACCGGTGGTCTGCGTCCTCGCGTCAGCCGAGTCCGTTCCTGCCGGTCCCACAGACTGTCAGGCCCGACGCGGCACTAGGCTGACCGGCTTGCGTTAGCCCATCCTGAGATCTTCGTGGCGCCGGGCAGTGAAAATGTCATCAACTCTCCAGGTCGCAGGCCGGTGAAACGATGCGAATCTCCGGCTGCTGAGCCGAACGGGTGGCGTTGATCGTCCGTGACTGGATACTGCGCTTGTTTTCTCAGCAATACGGCGGCGGCGGACCCCGATCGGCGCAGCCGGTAGGCCGCATTAGCTGTGACCATCATCCGAGTTAGGTCGGCGACCACTTCCTGTGACTTGTCATAGAGGACGAGCCTGACAATCGCGTCATCCCATGGATCTACACAGTCGATTCCCAGCAGCGTGAGCTGGCGCATCTTGACTCGTCTATTCATCAACTGGAGGTTCACCGGCCACTCGTAGCGGACCTGGCCGATAGCGACTCGGCCGTGCCGTTTCATCTCCGCGCTGATGCTATTGACCGTGCTTGCCAGAAACTCGGTCCAATCTAGCCATGCCGTTTTCCAGTCGCTGGCAATGAACTTCCTGCAGGTGAAGACCAGCCTCCTATCTGTCAGCCAGAGTTCAGCTGGCTCAGGGAGCTCCCAGACGCGGATCAACGGGCGATCGTTATCTCGCTGCCGCAGTAGTCCGACACGCGTTCTCCCCGACCATACGGTGTGCTCACCAGGCTCGAAAATGGGCTGGCCATCTTCGCTGGTATCGGGGAACAGACCACCCCCGCCAGACGCAGTGTGCCTGGATGCGATGGACAGCAGATTTACCGGCCCGCTGCCGCGCCCGTCACCCGGCATCTGACTGCTCGCTATCGGCCGGAGGCAGCCCGCGGGCTGACCTCATCGCGGCAACATCAGTCGCGATAGCCTTGAAGTTCAGGAAGAAGCTCTCGACTCCCCACCAGCCCGTCACCAGGGTGCGGCCCAGGTTCGCTTTCGCGGCGGCAAGAGCATGCTCCCGGCAGAAGGGACCGTCGGCGCGGTGGGCAGTGCGCAGCACAACCATACCTACATTCCGCTGGACCTTTATTAGCTTGGCTGGGCGCTTACCACAGATCACGCACCTTGCTTCCATCTCGATAACCCCTTCCGTGTTAGAGGCAGCTAGTTGGCCTGCCTGTTGCCGGTCTCTGAGATGACCAGCTGCCGTCAGCATGCTCCAGCCGCGAGATGGCTGTCAGTCACGTAGCCGACATGGCTGCTGTCAGTTTGCTGACAGTTCATCCCTGGCGACCCGGCCCCTTGCCGCCGCCTGCTTCAGGGTCATGGCCCGATCGCGCACCTCGATCCAGGCCTACCGTTCGAAACAGCGCAGCGCGGCATTGACGCTTCGACGACTCCCCGACCTGATGCGAATTTCTCTGGGATCATTGCCCGGCCAAAGACCCGGATTCCGCGTAATTCGGGGCCCCGTGAGAGAGCGCACCCCAGCGTCGATCACCGGGGCGTCTCCCAGGCCGTGGCCGCCGCCGGAGTGGCAGTGGATGAGCACTGCGAGGTGCGCGCCGCCACCGTCGCGCGCACTGACAACGACAGGCGGCTGAGCGCCGCCGACCGGAGCGGAGCTGCGGGGCGCTACTGCCTACCCCCCCGGATCTGCTTGGCTCCCAGTTTGGCGTTCAGGGGACAGGAGTGCCGACATACGTCCGATTTGTGACTGACGCTGAGCCACATCCGGCCACATCCGGCCACATGGGGCTACATCGGCCGACACAGTCGGCACCGTAGTACTTCGCGAAGGAGTGACTACCCGCAGGCAGTGAATCCTTGTGCTGAAGTTAATTTCGAAAAGAGTCGATTACCTGGATGCCTGCGCCCCGAGCGCGACTCGAACGCGCGACCTACTGCTTAGGAGGCAGTTGCTCTGTCCACTGAGCTATCGGGGCCAGCCGGGCCGACGCCGCGGAACGATCCGCCGGCTGGCTCAAGCGTAACCGGTCGGTGGCCGTCCCGGGCGGCCACGCGGCCCGTAGGGTGGTTGGGCCGGGTAGCGAGGGAACGGCTGAGCAACGGTTGAGGAGCGGTTGCGGTGCAGGTTCGGGACGTGATGACGCAGGCCACGATCACGGAGTCGGCGCAGGACAGCCTCCGGTCGGCGGCGGAGCGGATGTGGCGGCAGCAGACGGGCTCGCTGCTGGTCACCGCGGACGGCCGGCTCGCCGGGATCATCACCGAGCGGGACGTGCTCCGGGCGGTGGCGCTCGGCGCGGACCCGGACCGCAGTTCGGTCGACGAGGTGATGACCGCCGAGCCGTACACGGTCCCGCCGGACGTGCCGCTGCAGGAAGCGGCCCGGGAGATGGCCGTGCGGTGGATCAGGCACCTGCCGGTGGTGGCTGATGAGAAGCTGCTCGGGGTCGTCAGCATGCGCGACGTCACCGGCGTGTTCGCGGCGCTCGCGCCCGGCCGGGTCGACGTGGAGCACGAGTTCGATCACCTCGTGCGGGAGCGCCGCCTGGCCCGGATCGAGCACGGCGATCTGGACTGACACACCACCGCGTCAGGGCAGGCTGAGCGGCAGCTTGATGCCGTCGAGCACATGCGGGCACGGGCAGTCCCGCTCGCCGGGCAGGCCCTCGAGGATCCTCATGAGCACCTGCCGCAGCCGGCCGATGTTCTCCGAGAACACCCGGAACACCTCGGCCTGGGTGACGCCCTCGCCCTCCTCGACGCCGGCGTCGGTGTCGGTGACCAGCGCGATGGTGGTGTAGCAGAGCGCCAGCTCGCGGGCCAGCACCGCCTCCGGATGGCCGGTCATCCCGATCAGCGTCCAGCCTTGCGCGGCGTACCAGCGTGACTCAGCCCGGGTGGAGAAGCGCGGGCCGTCGATGATCACCAGCGTCCCCGCCGATACCGGGTCCCAGCCCAGCCCCTGCGCGGCCGCCACCGCGTACGCCCGGCCGACCGGGCAGTACGGGTCGGCGAACTGGATGTGCACCGCGCCGCCCTCGTGGTAGAAGGTCTGCGACCGCGCCGTGGTCCGGTCCACCAGCTGGTCGGGCACGGCCAGCGTGCCCGGCCCGTAGTCAACGGTCAGGGACCCCACCGCGCTCGGTGCCAGCACCTGCCGGACGCCGACCGAGCGCAGCGCCCAGAGGTTCGCGCGGTACGGGATGCGGTGCGGCGGGAACTGGTGATCGCGGCCGTGCCGCGGCACGAACGCGACCCGGCGCCCGGCCACCTCGCCGATGACCAGCGGGGCGCTCGGGGCCCCGAACGGGGTGTCGACCGATATCTCTTCGGCGGAGTCGAGAAACTAGTAGAGCCCGGTCCCGCCGATGACGCCGATGCTGGCCAGGTCGGCCACGGCGGGTCAGGCGACCTTCGAGCCCGAGGACGACGAGGACGACGAAGACCTGGACGACGAAGACCTGGACGACGAAGACGATGATGATGACGGAGGAGGAGGAGGAGGAGGAGGAGGAGGGCGACGAGCTGCTCACCGTCTCCCCCGACTTCTTGCCCGCCTTGTCACCCGAGCCGGCCGAGGTGTCCGGCTTCTTGCCATCGGACCCGTTCGCCGACGCCGGGGCGGGCTCGGAGCTCTTCTGGCTGGCGCGGCTGTCGGTGCGGTAGAAGCCGGACCCCTTGAACACAATGCCGACCGGGGAGAAGACCTTGCGCAGCTTGCCGCCGCAGGACGGGCAGACCGACAGCGGCTCGTCGGCGAACTTCTGCACAACCTCGAGCCGATCTGCGCAATCGGTGCAGGCGTACTGATACGTCGGCACGGTTCCTCCCTCTGCGGCTTAGCACTCGCCGCGTGCAACTGCTAAATGGTAGCAACAGCTAGCGCAGCCTGATGATTCCTTGCCGCGGCCGGGCCGCCATGCGCACCGGCTGATCCAGCGGGCCGGCCGGAACCTCCTCCAGCAGCTCATCATCGTAGATCAGCGCGACGGTCGGGATCGCCGCCCCGACCCGGGCCAGGGCCCGGTCGTACGAGCCACCGCCCCGGCCCAGCCGCATGCCCCTCACGTCCACCGCCAGCGCCGGCACGATCACCAGGTCGGCGCTGGTCACCGCCTGCACCCCGCGCGGCGGCTCGGTCGGCTCGAGCAGCCCGCGCGGCCCGGCCGCCAGCGAGTCGGGCCCCTCGTACGAGGCCCAGTCCAGGTCGTCGTCGGGCCGCAGCAGCGGCAGCAGCACGTACGTCCCGCGCTTCCAGAGCGCGTAGATCAGCCCCCGGGTGCCCGGCTCGGTGCCCACCGACACGTACGCGGCCACCGTCCCGGCCATCTGGATCTCCGGCAGCGAGAGCACCGCGTCGCGCAGCGCGCGCCCCGCGGCGTGGCGTTGCGTATCGTTTGCCTTCTGGCGCCGGGCGGCCACCTCACGCCGCAGCGCGCTTTTGCGTGACCGCAGCGCGACCTCATCATGGTCAGTGCAGTTCACGGCTTCCTCCGGCATGCGGCTAGGGTTCTCAGCATGGCCGATACAACTGGCAGCGCCAAGGCCGAGGTCACCAAGGCCATCATCCCCGCCGCGGGCCTGGGCACCAGGTTCCTGCCGGCGACCAAGGCGACGCCCAAGGAGATGCTGCCCGTCGTCGACACCCCGGCGATCCAGTACGTGGTCGAGGAGGCGGTGGCCGCGGGCCTGCACGACGTGCTGATGATCACCGGCCGGGGCAAGCGGGCCATCGAGGACTACTTCGACCGCAACCAGGAGCTCGAGGAGGCGCTCGAGGCCAAGGGCGACGAGGCCGGGCTGGCCCTGATCCGCGCGTCCAGCCAGCTGGCAGAGATCTACTACGTCCGCCAGGGCAGCCCCAACGGCCTGGGCCACGCGGTGCTGTGCGCGGCCGAGCACGTCGGCGACGCGCCCTTCGCGGTCCTGCTCGGTGACGACCTGATCGACCGCCGCGACCCGCTGCTGCAAAGGATGATCGAGGTCAGGAAGGCCTTCGGGGGCAGCGTCATCGCGCTCATGGAGGTCGATCCGGACCAGGTGTCCTCCTACGGCTGCGCGTCGATCAAGCCGACCGACACCGAGGACGTGGTCGCGGTGACCGACCTGGTCGAGAAGCCGCCCCGGGGCGAGGCCCCGTCCAACTGGATCGTGATCGGGCGTTATGTCTGCGATCCGGAGATCTTCGGGGTGCTGCGGGAGACGCCGCCCGGGCGCGGCGGCGAGATCCAGCTCACCGACGCGCTGCGGACCCTCGCCGTCGGCGACCGCGGGACCGGCCCCGACGGCGGCGGCGTGCACGGGGTGCTGTTCCGGGGGCGCCGCTACGACACCGGCAACAAGCAGGACTACCTGCGGACCCAGATCCAGTTCGCCTGCGAGCGCCCCGACATCGCCCCCGAGTTCGTGCCCTGGCTCCGCGACTACCTGGCCGGCCTGCCGTGACGGACGCCCCGCGGTGACCGTCACCGAGCGCACCGGGCGGTCCGCGCTGCAGTCCGTGGACAGCTACCTGTCCGAGATCCTCGCGGCCATCCGCCCGCTGCCGCCGCGCGAGCTCGGCCTGGACGAGGCCGCCGGCGGTGTGCTCGCCCAGGACGTGACCGCGGCCTGGCCGCTCCCGCCGTTCGACAACTCGGCCATGGACGGGTACGCAGTACTGGCCGCCGACGTGGCCGGCGCGACCCCGGAGCGGCCGGTCACCCTGCCGGTCCGGGCCGAGGTGCCGCCGGCGACACCGGCCGCCACCAGCTGGCCCCCGGCACCGCCATCAAGATCATGACGGGCGCGCTGCTGCCGGCGGGCGCGGACGCGGTGGTCCCGGTCGAGTGGACCGACGGCGGCACCGCGCGGGTCACCGTCACCCGGGCCGCCGAGCCCGGGCACGCGGTCCGGCGGACCGGCGGGGACGCGGCCGCCGGCGACCTGCTGCTGACCGCCGGCACGCGGCTCGGCCCGGTACAGCTCGCGCTGCTCGCCGCGGCCGGCCACGGCACCGTCACCGCCCGCCCCCGGCCGCGGGTCACGGTGATCTCGACCGGCAACGAGCTCACCGAGCCCGGGCAGCCGGTCACGCCGGGGCAGATCTGGGAGTCCAACAGCCGCATGCTGGCCGCGGCCGCGCGGGAGGCCGGCTACCGGGCGCGGCGCCATCCGATCGTGCCGGACCGCAAGGAGGCGGTGCTGGAGGCGATCGAGGGCGCGCTGGCCGGCGCCGACCTGCTGGTCACCACCGGCGGCGTGAGCATGGGCGGCGAGCACGACGTGGTCAAGGCGGCCCTGCACGACCTCGGCACGGTCAGCTTCCGCAAGGTCGCGATGCAGCCGGGGATGCCGCAGGGCTTCGGCGTCGTGGGGACTCCCGGGACGCCGATCTTCACCTTGCCCGGGAACCCGGTCAGCGCTTATGTCTCCTTTCAGCTGTTCGTCCGGCCCGCAGCGGGCGTCCTGCAGAACCTCCCCCCTTCACGCCTGGCCCGCGGGCGGGCCAGGCTCGCAGGGCCAGCCCGGTCGCCGCGAGGGCGGCGGTCGTTCCTGCGCGGGGTACTCGACCCGGCCGCCGGCACGGTCACGCCGCTGTCGGGCCAGGCCTCGCACCAGCTCGCCTCGCTGGCCCGGGCCAACGCGCTGATCATCGTGCCCGAGGCGGCGACCGACCTGCCGGAGGGCACCGACGTCGACGTGCTGGCGCTGCCATGACGTCGCCGTCGCCCGGGCTCACCCACCTGGACGCCGCCGGCCAGGCCCGGATGGTCGACGTGTCCGGCAAGGACGTCACGGCCCGGGCCGCCACCGCGTCCGGCCGGGTGCTGCTCTCCCCCGCCGCCGTGGCCGCGCTGCGCGACGGCACCGTGCCCAAGGGCGACGCGCTGGCCGTGGCGCGGATCGCCGCGATCCAGGGGGCCAAGCGCACCCCGGACCTGATCCCGCTGTGCCATCCGATCGGGCTGCACTCGGTCGCCGTCGAACTCGAGGTGCGCGACGACGGCGTGACGATCACCGCCACGGCGCGGACCGCCGACCGGACCGGCGTCGAGATGGAGGCGCTGACCGCCGTCTCGGTCGGCGCGCTGGCGCTGATCGACATGATCAAGGCCGTCGACCCGGCCGCGGTCATCACCGACGTGCGCGTCGAGGAGAAGACCGGCGGCAAGAGCGGGACCTGGCGGCGGTCATGATCAGGGCCCTGGCCATCACGGTCTCCAACCGGGCCGCCGCCGGCGTCTACGCCGACCGGTCCGGCCCGATCCTGGTGGAGCTGCTGCAGAAGGCCGGGTGCGAGGCGGACGGCCCGCAGGTGATCCCGGACGGCGACCCGGTGGAGAAGGCGCTGCGCGCCGCGGTCAAGGCCGGGTACGACGTGGTGGTCACCACCGGCGGCACCGGCCTGACGCCGACCGACCTCACGCCCGAGATGACCAGGAAAGTGCTCGACCGCGAGGTTCCGGGCATCGCCGACGCGATCCGCTGGGAAGGCGAGGCGGCCGGGGTGCCGGACGCGGTGCTGTCCCGCGGGGTGGCCGGCCTGGCGGGCCAGACCCTGATCGTCAATATGCCCGGTTCGACCGGAGGGGTCCGGGACGGGATGGCGGCCCTGGCACGGGTGCTCGCGCACGCCGTTGACCAGGCACGAGGCGGCGACCACCCGCGGTCGGAGTGAGGCCGGGCTGAGCACACCGGGCGGCCCGGGCATACGCCGTACGTATTCGTTGGTTCACCGAATGGCGAACGAGACCCTCGCCAGGGAATGATGGTGCCGTGGGACGCATGCGGGGCTGGCCGGTCACGCTGACCGAGCCTGATCTTCTCGACTTGCCCGTCAGCCTGCGCCCGGTCAAGGTGAAGGACGCCGCGATCTGGCGCGACACGCGGGTGCGCAATGCCGCCTGGCTCCGGGCCTGGGAGCCGACCAATCCGGAGACGCCGCTGTACCGGTCCAGCCTCGGCCCGTACGTCTCGATGGCGCGCACGATGCGCCGGGAGGCCCGCCAGGGCCTGACCGTGCCGTGGGTGGTCACCTACGGCGGCCAGTTCGCCGGGCAGCTGACCGTGGGCAGCATCGTGTGGGGATCGGCGCGGTCGGCGCAGGTGGGTTACTGGGTCGACGAGGTCTACGCGGGCCGGGGCATAACCCCGACCGCGCTGGCCATGGCCATGGACCATTGTTTCTTCGTCATCGGCCTGCACCGCATCGAGGCCACGATCCGGCCGGAGAATCACGCGAGCCGGCGGGTGGTGGAGAAACTCGGATTCCGCGAGGAAGGCCTGCGCCGCCGGAGCCTGCACATCGACGGGGCGTGGCGTGACCATCTCTGCTACGCGATGACGGCGGAGGACGCCGCGGGCGGCCTGATGACCCGCTGGCGCAAGATTTCCGCATCCCAGTCCCGGACCGGCTGACCCCTCGGCCAAGCCCTCCGGGCGGCTTCGGGGACGGCCCGGCCACGCTCCGGCAACGCGATCTCGCGACACACCGGGCCGAATGCTCGTCAAAGCGGACCTTGACCTTTACCGTGCGTGACGTGAGCACGCCCGTAATCGCATCATGCCCGCGTTCGGGAATCCGGCCGCGCGGCATTGGCGTGCCGGGGGTGAGCCGGTGAGCAGCGCCATTCTCTATCTCGCCATCGTCGCCATCTGGGCGTGCGTGCTGGTACCGCGGTGGCTGCGCCGGTCCCACGAGAATCCCTCCGAGCAGGGAGTCGTTTACGAGCAGGAGGAGTGGGCCGGGCCGGGCCTCCCCGGCGATCAGGGCGCGCTGGCCGGGGACACCGCCCCGGACGAGGAGGACATGGACCCGGTGGCGTGGGAGGACCCGGCCGCCCCCGGCGACCCTCTGCCCCCCGAGGAGGTCGCCGTCCATACCGAGTACAGGTCGGTCACCTACTCCATGACCACGGTGTCCGTGGAGGAGGCCGGGGTCACGGCTCACGACGCGGCCGCCGGCGATGGCGATGCGGCCGGGGCTGACGACGATGCGGCCGGGGCCGATGACGATGCGGCCGGGGCTGATCCCGCCGAGGTCGCGGCTTACTACGAGGCGGTCGGTCACGCCTCCGGAGGGCCGGAGCCGCACGGCTGGCCCGCGGGCCAGGCCGGCCCGGATCACGCCGGGATCGGGTACCAGCACCCGCACGCCCCGCCGCGCCCGCATCCGGACCCGGGCCAGGCCCGCGTCGTGCGGGCGCGGCGCCGCCTGCTGACCATGCTGGTCGCGCTGGCGATAGGGACCGCGGGATGCACCTTCATCGGCCTGATGCCCGGCTGGGTCCTGATCGTGCCGGTCGCGCTGCTGGGCCTGTACCTGCTGCTGCTGCGCGAGGCGGCCGTCACCGACGCCGAGCACGCGAGGTCGCGGGCCGAGGCCCGCACCAGGGCGGTCCAGGCGGCCCAGGCCCGGGCCCTGCGCGAGCGCGACCGCCGGGCCGCATCAGTGGCCGCGCCCACGGCCCAGGTCATCCACCTCGCGGAACTGGCCGCCCAGTTCACCGACCAGCCCTACGACCAGTACACCGACGCCGAGATCCGCGCCGTCGGCGACTGAGCCCTGCCGCCCGCTGTCCCGCCGGCTCGCGGCCTCAGCCGGAGGCCGCCGCCGCCGGCGCCCGCCGTAGATCACGTAGTCGAGTTCCTTCCAGTACACGTCCACCCCCTCGAAGCCGGCCGCGCGCAGGAACTCGATCTGGGGACCCAGCGGGATGATGTAGCGGATGTGGTTCTCGTAGTGGGCCTGCTGCTGCGGCGTCCGGTGCGCGCGCTTTTCCGCCGCGTCCGGGTCCCGCCCGTCGTTGGTCCGCTGCCAGGCCGCCTCGACCACCGGGTCCTCGGCGCTCACCGGGTCGAAGTTCAGGTACCAGCCGCCGGGGGCCAGGTGCGTGAAAATTTCACCGAAGAGCTGCCGCTTGCGCTCGTCGGGCAGGTGATGCACGCTCAGCGAGCTGATCACGGCGGGCACCTCGGCCGGGATGCCGGCCGGCCAGCCGCCCCGGGCCAGGTCGAACTCGACGTAGCGGTAACGGCCCGCGTAGGGCGCCAGCGCCTCCTGCCCCGCCTCCATCATCTGGGGTGAGAAGTCGGCCAGGATCGCCTCGGCGGCCGGGTACCGGTCCAGGATCGTCCGGGCCGCGGCGCCGGTCCCGGCCCCGAGGTCGACGAAGAGGAACGGCTCATCGCCGGAGAACGGCAGCAGGTCGGCCATGAGCCGCCGCTGGTCGGCGCGGCGCCGCTCCAGGTCGGCGGTGGCCGACTTCCACAAGGAAATCCCGTGGTCCGACTTCCAGATCTCGGCGTTGGCGTCGGGGGTCTCAGGCATGCACGCGATGCTACCGGCCGGGCGGCGCGCCGCCGGCGGGCGCGACCGTGCGTCAAGCGGGCATTCCCGGGCAAGGAAACACGGCCGAAACAGGCTCAACCTACCGTCATGGGACAGGCACGGCCCATGGCCGACTGCTGGCCGGGCGGCGCTGGCCGGCCTGCTGGGCTGCGGGCCCGGCGAGATCGCGCTGACCCACAACACCACGGAAGGGATGAACCTGATCACGCTCGGCGTCGAGTGCCCGGTCAGGCTGCGAGCCCCCCGAGCCGGCCACCGCCTCACCGTGCCGGCCACTCCGGCCGCCGTCCGGAGCGAAGAGGTCCCGGTGTTTGCTACGCTGACTGGCGGTCTTGGGGCTGTAGCGCAGTCCGGTAGCGCACCTCGTTCGCATCGAGGGGGTCAGGGGTTCAAATCCCCTCAGCTCCACTAGTTCCTGCAGGTCAGAGGCCTGCAAGAACCTGAAGCTATTTAGCTTGGGCAACTATGGGGAGCCAATCGGCGAACTTTCAGCAGCCGGACACGGCAGCCGGAGACCTCGCCTGCATGCTTCTGCGGGCTGCATGCCGCCCCGGCCACGGTTGAAGGTCTTGTACTACGCCCCGGGTCGGCGCGAAGCCTCGCGATACCATGAAGAGCCAAGCCAAGTCCCCGGAGAGCCGTGATGACCCAGTCTGTGCACGTCCCGTACACCGTCGAGCAGGACGAAGACGGCGTGTGGTGCGCTCATGCCCAGCTGCGCCCCGGAGTGGGCGCCAACGGCGAAGGGCAGACGGCCGAGGCCGCCATCGCCGACCTGAGGGAGGCACTCGTCGCCCTGGTCGAGGAGTTCGGCGTGCCCGACGAGCTGACTCTCACCGTCGACGTGGCCTGATGCCGCCAGTCCCGTCCGTTCGCGGCGAGCGAGTCCTCAGGGCCTTAGAACGGGTCGGCTTCAAGGTCGCCCGGGTTGCGGGCAGCCACCACATCATGCGTCATCCCGACGGCCGCGGCACAACCGTTCCCGTGCATCCCGGCCGCGATCTCGCCAAGGGGACGCTCAGAAATATCCTCGCAGACGTGGGAATCAGCGTCGAAGAACTGACACGGCTTCTCTAGTTCCAGGTGTTGTCCGTGCCGTTGCCACTTTCCCGATTGCTGACCGCACGCGCTAATCCGCCTGATTGGCGGCAGTCCGCGCGAACTCGGTCTGTGTTCGGGGCGTCGTTCTGCTCGCGGTCGTCGTGGTTGCGCATTGGCAACGCGCGCCGCGCGCCAGCACTGGCGATTGCTGCGGCTGCGCCGCGGCTCCCTGCGGTGCCCGCAGGTCCTGGCCGCGGCCGCGTACCGCAATCAGTCCTGTCGGGTCAGCATGAACACCGGAATCTGTCGCGTGGTCTTGGCCTGGGCCTCGTCGAGCTGGGGATACTGCGCGACCAGCTTCGGCCACAGCTCGGCGCGGGCGGTGTCGTCGAGTTCCTCCGCTAGCACCGTGAACGTCTGGGTGCCCACGTCGGCCCTGATCCTCGGGTTGGCCCTGAGGTTGAAGTACCAGTTCGGGTGGGCGGGCGATCCTCCGTTGGCGGCCCAGATCGCGAAGCGGCCGTCTCCCTGAAGGGAGTAGGCTACCGGCGAGACACGACCGATCCCGGATCTTGCGCCGGTGTGGTGGATGAGAATCAGCGTGATGCCCGCCCATGGCCCGCCGACGCGTCCCCTATTCGCCCGGAACTCCTCGATGATCTTGGTGTTGTAGTCGTCGGTCCCGCTCGGAGCCGGGTTCACCATGATGTCCTCCAAACCGCAGAAGCGGCGCAGCCTGATCAAGCACCGTCGGGCTGTCCTCAGCATCTGGCCGACCGTACACGGTCAGGTCTCAGATGCTGTTGACGAGGACGAGCTTGTCATCGGCAGGTGACAGCATCCACCATTCCTCCACTGGTATCCCCGCGACATGCGCGAGCATCACGACGATCCCGCTGCGGTCTCGGGGTACTCGTCGTGCCGATGGAACCATGACATGTCGCCTTCGTTGCGGCCCAGCGGCGCGCGGTCCAGCCACTGCCACATCGTCCACAGCCCGTCGAAGCCGCGGGAATAGGCGGAGTAGGTGTGGAACACGTCGCCGCCGTCCCGCGCGAACGCGCTCATGCCGGGTTGCTCGCCCGACCAGTCGCGCCAGGCGACGTTCTCCGCCTCGAGCTGCGCCTGGTCCTTGTAGTTGTACTCAACCGGTGCCACGGCGGGATCGATCGTCACGTGGAAGTCGTGGTTGAAGCTGCTGCCAGCCGACGAGACCCAGCGGAAGTTCCATCGCATCCGCCGCTTGTATCCGACGAGCTTGTGAAGCGGCGCGCGCGACACCACGACGAAGGCGACATCGTGGTGCTCGAAGTGCGGGATGCTGCCGGCGAAGCCGTCGGTGACCGCCGAGCAGCTCGGACAGCCTTCGTTCCAGTCCGGATCGAACATGAAGTGATAGACGAGCATCTGCGAACGCCCGCCGAACAGATCGCGCAGCGACGCATCACCGTCTTCGGTCGTGAACCGATAGTGCTTCTCAACCCGCACCCAGGGCAGCTCCTGCCGCTGGCGCGCCAGTTCGTCGCTACGCCGCGTCAGTGCCTTCTCGGCCTCGAGCAGCTCCAGCCGGGCCACAAGCCACTCTTCACGTGTTCCGGTCTTGTGATCGGTCATTGTCTCTCTCCCTCATGTGGCTACCAGCAGGGCTGGACGTGGTTCGTGCCGGCGATGCTACGAATCTGGGCGTCGTGTCAGCTCCGCCGGGGATCGTCGGAGCCTTCGCTTTTCCTTAGCTTGTGCGTGTGCCGCTTCGGCGAGCCGTTTGATCGCGCCGAGGCGCTGGTCCCATTGGGCGGCGAGGTCAGCCATGGCCCGGGCGGCCTGGTCGAGACGGCCGGCTTGCACCTGGTAGAGGACCTCCCGGCCCTGCTTGCGCCGGCTGACCAGCCTGGCGTCTTCGAGCACGGCCAGGTGCTTGGCGACGGCCTGGCGGGAGAAAGGCACATGGCGCGCCAGCCAGCTGGCGCTCGTGGGCGCCGGGTTCCACCACCAGGTCCACCCGGTCGGCGAACCACTGGCTCATCTGATCGGGCTCGGTGATGGTGTGCCACACCACCTCCGGCGGCGCCTCGATCAGGATCTCCCGCTCAATCACCAGGCCTGCCATCAGTATCCGGTCCTCCCTGAGCGCGCCGCCGGCTGTCGCGGTGCCGCCACCTGGCGTCGCACGCCGGTCATCGCCCACTCCGGCTCGATGTGCAACCTACGGTAGCATTTTAGGCACAGACATGCAACCGATGCTTGCAGTTGATGGCACCGTGCGCCGTTCCGCGGACGCGCAACTTGTTGTTGCACATCATCATCGCCACGTGGCACTGACCTCCAGGTACGGCGCGCTCCAGGCTCGGCCTGGAGGGCGCGGGCTGTCGCCGGGCGTGTCGACGACGACGATCCCGAGCTGCCCGCCGCCGAGCGTCGGGCGGGTGCCGCGGGCCAGCGGGCGATCAAGCGCGTAGGGGTTGTTCGACACGAGAACGACGACGAGATCACGGTGCGCGCGCCCCAGGTCGTCGGCCAGGTACAGCGCAGGCGCCTCCGCGCTGGGACCTATCACCTCGGCCGCGGTCTCCAGTAGCGTGCGTACCTTGGCATCGCGGTAGGCCGGGCTGCGGACCGCGTCTCCGTAGATCCCCAGCGAGGCGTTGTTGAGGAATGCGCGGCCGTTCACCTCGGCCATGTCGATCTGGCGCTCGACCCCGTCGGTGAACGCGTCGAGAGCGCCGATCGCGTCGTGCCGGTCCACCCCCACGTCGAGCGCGAAGTGGTTGCGCGTCCCGGCTGGAACGCACACAAACGGAATGCCCTGCGCAGCCGCCGCTGCGCCACGACCGCCAGCGACCCGTCGCCTCCGGCCATGCCGAGCGCGTCTGCGCCGGCCGCCGCGGCTTCACGGGCCAGCGCGGCCAGGTCCTGGCCCGGGGCGAGGATGACAGCCTCAATCCCCTTTGCGCGCGCCCGCTCGGCGACCCCGGCGTGTGCGGCCTTGCCGCCACCCGACCCCGGGTTGACGAACAGCACTGGCCGACGCGGCGGATCAACCGGCCGCCAGCCATAACGTGACAGCCGTCGCTGTGATGGGTTCATCGCGGGTGTGGGGAGCATGGACGAATCACGACGCCGGCGTCAGGTCCAGGCCACGGTAGCTCTCCGCACCTAGTATCCCCCGCCTGCGATCCCCGCCCGCGGCGACCCGGGCCACCCGGCGTTGCTGACGAGGAATGCAGTCGGCATCGTCGCGGGTGTTACCACGGACCGGTGTCCGGGAGGGGGAGAACGGCGAGGCGGGTGGCTTCGTCGGCGGGAACGCCGAGCATGCGCAGATCGGCCTCGGCGAGCTGGTCGACGGTGGTCTCCGTGACGCGTTCCGGGTGCCGCTGGCGCATCCGGAAGAGCCCGAGCATGCCGCCGGCCGCGGCGCTGAGCGCGATCTCGGCATCGGGAACAGTGAAGCGGCCCGCGGCCTGCCCGGCCTCGATGTCGCGCAGGCCACGCGGCGCCAGGCCGATGGGGATGTCCAGGACGTCCAGGCCGACGCCGGCGAGGAACCCGGCGATCTCCGGGTGGGTCCAGCCCAGCCGCCCGGTGATCCGCGTGCCGACGGCGAACAGCTCCGCGGGATCGGTGATGCCGACGCTGGCGCGGTCGATCAGCTGCCCCCAGCGTTCCAGCACCTCCTCCGAGGCGGTCGCGAACAGCTGCTCCTTGCTGTCGAAGTGGTTGTAGAACGACCCGAAGCCGATGTCGGCCTCCTCGGTGATCTCCTGGATGCTCGCCCGGTCCCCGCGGCCCTCGGCGATCAGCCGCACCGCGGCGTCGATGAGGGCCTGCCGGGTGCGGGCCTTACGCCGGTCCAGCCGCGACACCCTCGGCGCGCCGGCTGCCGGTACCGCCTCTGCCATCGCTCCTCCTCCTGCTGTCCACCTAGCCCTTAGCGGCCACGCTGGCTGGTCCTCGCCCGGCCGCGGCCGCCGCCTGCCGGTCGTTGCTCAGCATCCATGTTAGCGAATCGATCATCACTACTGATAGCTTATGACAAGGTCGTCTATACCCGATCCGACGCCGATGCGCATCTCCGCCACGGGCGTCCGGCTTGCCGGATGCTGCGAGGAGAGGATCCCGGGGGCCTATGCCGTGGAGCGCCATTGCTACCCGGGTGCCACCTGTCCCCCCGGGCAAGGTGTCGTGCTGCCAGCAGGCCGAAGATGAATCCGCCGACGTGGGCGAAGAACGCCACGCCGCCCCCGTTCGCCGAGGCGCTGAACAGCCCGAAGCTCGCCTCGATGAGCTGGTACAAGAACCACAGCCCGAGGAAGATCCAGGCCGGGATCCGGACCAGGAAGATCGGAAAGATCCACGTCCGGATCCGCGACCCCGGGTAGAGGACGAAGCAGGCGCCGAGCACGGCGGCGATGGCGCCGCTGGCGCCCAGCTCCGGTACCCGCGCCTCAGCGGCCGTGCCGAACAGCAGGGTCATCGCGGTCTGCGTCATCATCGCGGCGAAGCCGCCGGCGAAGTAGAAGACGAGGTAAAGCAGCGACCCGAAAGCGTCCGTCTGAGAACGGAAGCATTTCAAGACCTCCCTCGGCAAGTTATGCCGCCGGACCGCACGCCGGCACCGGTTCAGTGACGCTGAACCAGGCCGGCGATCGGCTTGGCCCGGCTCAGGCCGGGTTCTTTTCCGTGTGGGGGGAGTGTGCCGGGTGCAGGGGCTTCTCGGTGCGGCGCAGCTCGGTGCCCTGTGCCAGCATCCAGATCCCGAAGATCAGGTTGAACAGGCCGAACAGCAGCGCGAGGGTGATCGCGCCGATGCCGGGGCGGGCGCACAGCACCACGCCGAACGCGATGGTGACCAGGCCGCCCAGGATGAGCATGGCCCGGGTCCCGGCTGGCTCGCCGGAGGCGAAGGCGGCGGCGAACTCGGCGAGGCCGGCGGTGATCGCCCATACGCCCACGATCAGCACCAGGACCAGCGCGGTTGGTCCCGGCCAGGCCAGCGCGATCACCCCGGCGGCCAGGTCGGCCAGGCCGAGCAGCAGGTGCCCGATGACCGGCCCGGCGTTGCGGCTGCTGAACGCCCGCGCGGCCTGCAGCCCGGCGGCGATGAACGCGTAGACGGCGAACAAGATGACCAGCGCCAGCACCGTGACCGAGGGCCAGGCCAGCGCGATGATCCCGATGATCACGGCCAGGATGCCGCGCGCGATCAGGGACGTGCTGAGTGACTTGAGCATGACGGTTCCTTTCGCTTGCGTCGCTGCCCGGGTGCCCGGGGTGCCTCACCCCGCCGGGCCAGCTCTTGACACGATGATAATCATGACTGATGATTGATTACAAGAGTGATCGATGAATTCAGCAATCTGGTGTGAGGAGCCGATCATGACGACACATCCCGTCGACCACGAAAGGCTGCTCGTGCACAACTGGCGCGTGGCACGGCTCATCCGGCTCGGCATCCCCCGGGCGCTGGCCGAGGTCTACGCCCACCGTCTCGACTGGCACCAGGTCGCCCGACTGGTCCAGCACGGCTGCCCCCCGCCGCTGGCCCTGCGCATCGCCCGCTGATGAGCGGACCAGGGACGAAGGGCCGCGGCTACCAGGGACCGATTGTCCTTGCCTTCCTGATCGCAGCCGACGATCGTGGACGCAATTTCACCGAGACCTCCGGGCAGCACCGTGTAGCCGTGCGAGTCACCAGCGTGAGGTCGCTTGCGGACGGTGGCTGGCTGAACAGCAGCCTCACGGTCCATGGGCGAGCAGGTGCGCTCGTTGAGGCCCCCAAGCCAAGGAGACGATCATGAACGACCACACCAGGCACAAGTCGCAGGCGAATGCCGCAAAGGCCCAGGCGAAGGCCGAACGGGCCCAGGCCGAGCTGGCTGAGGCTGAGACGAAGGTGGCTAAGGAGCAGGCCGCGGCAATCGCCAGGGCCTTGCATGAGGACGAGGCGCACCGGCAAGCGGACCTGCACGAAGTCGCTGAAAAAGAGGCCGAGGCCGTGCCGGACTGGCCCCCGGGCCCCTGACAGCGGCATGAAGCACGGCCTCACCAGCACATGAGCAGCCCGCTACAGATCACGGTCAGCTTCCGTCGCCCGCCGAGTGAAGGTCGCCGCCGCCGCGAGCGCCCCGACCGGCGCCGCCAGGGCGGCCATTTCCAGCCCGACGCCAGTGGCGAACGTCGCCGCGGCGGCGGCGTGCCCGGACGGAAACGAGGTGGTGACCGGCGTCCGACCCGGACGGCGGCCCGCCGGTACCTCGCCGGCCGCTGACCTGGAGGACATGGTCGGGCGGGCGCTGTCCGTCGCGGTGGCCAGCGCGGCCATCTACCTGGTGCTGCCCAAGCTCATCGCGGTGCTGGGGGACCTGGCCGCGGCTGTCAACGCTAACCCGGCCTGGCTCACGGTCGCGCTGGTCGCCGAGCTGGCCTCGTTCACCTGCAACTTCGCCTTGCAGCGGCTGGCGCTGCGCACGAAGGACTGATTCTCCGTGATCACCACCGGGCTGGCCGGCAACGCGGTCACCAACAGCGGCCGGCGGCGACGCGGCAGGCGCCGCCGTCCAGTTCAGGATGCTCACCACCGCGCGGTTAGACACGACACCGCCGTCGGCGGCCTCACCGCGTCCTCCCTGCTCGGTGTCGGCGGCCTGCTGGCCTGCTGGCCGCCCTGCGCGCCACCGAAGCCAGCCCGCAGCCCTCCCTGGTGCTGCTCGCCCATGCCGCCGTCGGCATTATCGCGCTGTTCCCGGTCGCTCCCGGCGGCGGGCTGGGCAGTCCCTTGCTTCCTGCCGCGCCAGGCACTCGCGGTCCTTGAACTCCGCCGGGCCAGCACTTGACAATGCCGGAATCATAACTGATAATCAATTACAAAACTGATCAAGTCATTCAATACATGAGAGTGAGGGAACCGATCATGACGGCACATCTGAGCCCGGCCCAGGCCCCGGCGTCCCGGGAACCGGGGGAAGATCCGCACCGTTCGCTGCACAGCGAGACCGGGGCGCTGCCCGGGGAGCATCCCGGGCGGTCGAAGGATCCGCTGGTCAAGGTGGCCGGGCTGGCGTGGCTGGAGTTTGAGAAGCCGGACCTGGACGCGGCCGAGCGGTTCCTGGCCGACTTCGGCTTCACGGTCGCCGACCGGACGCCGCAGACGCTACTGCTGCGCGGCCGGTGGGCCGGCCCGGCGTGCCTGGTCGTCCGGCGCGGCCGTACCTCCCGCTTCGCCGGCACCGCCTACCAGGCCGCCGCCCGCGATGACCTCGACCGGCTGGCCCGCGGAACGGGCGGGACGGTCACGGCGCACTCGGGCGGCCACATCGTGGTGCTGCGCGACCCCAGCGGGTTCCCGGTCCGCGTGGTCTACGGCGTGACGGAGTACCCGTCCCTGCCCGAGCGCGCGCCACTAGCGCTGAACTTCGGTGCCGACCCGGTGCGAGTCAACGGTACCCAGCGGCCCGAGCGCAGGCCGGCGGAGATCCAGCGGCTGGGGCATGTCGTGCTGGGCAGCACCCGGTTCCGCGCGGCGCTGGACTGGTACCTGGACACTCTCGGGCTGATCGTCAGCGACTTCCTGTACCTGGACGGGCAGCGCGACCGCGGCCCGGCGATGGCCTTCATCCGCTGTGACCAGGGAAGCGCGCCCACCGATCATCACACCCTGGCGATGGCCCTGATGCCGCGCACCGGCTACGTGCACTCGGCCTACCAGCTCACCGACCTCGACGAGGTCGCCGCCAGCGGGGAGTACCTGCGCGAGCGCGGCTACCGGCACGCGTGGGGCCTGGGCCGGCACATCCAGGGCAGCCAGATCTTCGACTACTGGCGCGACCCGGACCGGGCGATGTTCGAGCACTACACCGACGGCGACGTGTTCGACGCCGCGGCCGAGCCCGGCTGGGCGCCGCTGTCGGTCAGCGGGCTGGCCCAGTGGGGGCCGAAAGCCACCGCGGAGTTCACCGGCACCCGCGACCCCTCCGTCGCCGTGGCGGCGATCAAGGCGCTGCGCGACAAGGCCAACGAGATCGACCTCGCCGCCCTGCGCGGCCTGGTCAAGGCGATGAGCTCATGAGCGCCAACCTGGCCCGCACCGCGGACGGCTGGTGGGTGGTAACACCGGCCGGCCTGGCGCCCCTCGCGGTGCCTGCCACCACCACGGGTGGGCTGCTCGCCGACCGGGCCGCGCTGGACGAGGCCGTCCAGGCGGCGCAGGCGGCCGCCGCCGCAGCGCAGGACGCTGCGGTCCCGGCCGACTCCGTGGAGCTGCTCAGCCCGGTGACCGCCCCGGCGCGGGTGGTCGCGCAGGCGGTGAACTACCGGTCCCATGCGACCGACTCCGGGTTTGACCCGGACACGGTACCGCCTGCGTTCTTCCGCAAGGCCTCGCATTCGATCACCGGCCCGGCCGGAGACATCATCCGCCCCGACGGGGTCGGGTTCCTCGACTACGAGGTGGAACTCGGCCTGGTCATGGGCGCCGACCTGCCGGTCAGTACCACGGTGATCGACGCCAGCCTGGCCCGCTACGTGGCCGCGCTGGTGGTCACCGACGACATCAGCGCCCGCCAGATCCAGCTCACCAAGACCCAGTTCTATGAGGCGAAGTCCTACCCGACGTTCACCCCGGCCGGCCCGTGGCTGACCCTGGTGGACGCCGCCGACCTGGCGGAGCTGGACTCGCTGCGGCTCACCCTGTCGGTCAACGGCCAGGTGCGGCAGGACAGCACCGTGGCGGACATGATCGTCCGGCCGGCCCGAGCCCTGACGCTGCTGTCCCGGTTCCAGCCCATGGCGCCCGGGGACCTGCTGCTGACCGGCACGCCCGGCGGCACCGCCCTCAAGGCACCAGCGAAGGCCGCCGAGAAGCTGGCCGTGCTGCTGCCGCCCGCCACCCGGTGGAGGCTGTTCTTCCGGCGGGAGGCGCGCAACCCCAGGTACCTGCGCGACGGCGACGTCATCACCGCGACGATCGGCTCCGCCGACGGGCGGCTGAACCTCGGCACACAGCACAACACCGTTATCGGGAAGACGCCATGACTACCACCGGAACACTGCCGCAGCCGGCCTCGACCTACCAGCTGCTGCTGGACGCCGCGCGGACCTGGCCCGACAGCGTCGCAACGCAGTGGATCCCCGACCCCGGTGACTACGCGCGCTGCCTGGCCTGGACCTACGCCGACCTGGCCGGCACGGTGACACAGATCGCCAACGCTCTGATCGCGCTCGGGGTGGGCCGGACGGACGCGGTCACGCTCAGCGCCCCCAACACCTCGATGCTGTACGCCACGACCCTGGCTGCGCAGGCCGCCGGGATCGCCGCCCCGGTCAACCCCACCCTCAGTGACGACCACCTGGCCGGGCTGATCCGCCAGGCACAGTCCCGCGTTGTGGTGACGGCCGGGCCGGAACTGAACGAGCAACTGTGGCGGCGGATGCTGGCGGTGGGCCGCCGTGCCGGGGTGAGCGCCGTTCTCGCGCTCCGGCCCGACGGAGCCCGCGGGGATCGGCCGGTCCTGCCAACCGACGGCCTGGCCGGCCCGGACCTGACCGTGGCCTACCTGGACGAGATGATCGCCGGGCAGCAATCCGGCCACCTGGCGGGCGACCTGCCCCAGCCGGGGGACCTCGCCGCCTTCGTGCACACCGGCGGCACCACCGGCGCCCCGAAGATCGCCGCCCACACCCACGCCAACCAGCTCGCCTGCGGCCGCGGCATCGCCGAGGCCGCGGGGCTGGCGCCCGGGGAGGCAGTGCTGGGCGGGCTGCCGCTGTTCCACGTCAACGCGCTGATCGTCACCGGCATCGCCCCGATGTTCGCCGGCCTCCGGGTGGTGTGGCCGGGCCCGGCGGGCTACCGCGACCGCGCCCTGTACGCCGACTTCTGGAAGATCATCGAGCAATACCGGATCGCGGCCATGTCCGCCGTCCCCACCGTCTACCGCACCCTGACCGACGTCCCGGTGGACGCCGACATCAGCTCCCTGCGGCTGCCCATCGTGGGCGCAGCCCCGCTGCCGTCGGCGGTGCGCGAGGCCTTCGCTGCCCACACCGGCCGGCGCCTGCTGGAGGGTTACGGGCTCACCGAAGCCACCTGCGCCACCACGTTCTCCCGGCCCGGTGAGGAACGGCCCGGGTCGGTCGGCCGCGTCCTGCCCGAACAGCAGATCAAGGCCGTCCGGGCCGACGGTGACGGGCCGTGGGCCGACTGCGCCCCTGGCGAGACCGGGGTGCTGGTGATCGGCGGCCCTGCCGTGTTCGCCGGCTACGTCACCGACCCGGGCGCCGGCGGCCCCCGGGTCAGCCGCGGGGACATCGTCCACGACGGCTGGCTGAACACCGGGGACCTCGGCAGCATCGACGCGGACGGCTTCGTCTACCTCACCGGCCGCGCCAAGGACCTCATCATCCGCGGCGGCCACAACATCGATCCTCGGGTCATCGAGGAAGGACTGCTCCGACACCCCGCCGTCGCCGCGGCGGCGGCCGTCGGGCGCCCGGACCGGCACTCCGGCGAGGTCCCGGTGGCCTACGTCGTCCCCGCCGGCCCCGGCCGGTTCGACGAGGCGGAACTCCTGGCCTGGGCCGGCACCACCATCGGCGAGCCCGCCGCCCGCCCGAAGCGGATCTACCCCGTCGAGGCGATCCCGGTCACCGCCATCGGCAAGCACTACAAGCCGGCGCTGGCCGCCGACGCCGCCGCCCGCGCCGCCGCCGATGTCCTGGCTGAGGCCGGCCTGCCGGGAGCGCAAGTCACCGCCGCCCACGAGAACGGACGGCCCGTCATAACCGTG
This sequence comes from uncultured Actinomycetota bacterium, assembly GCA_963749145.1. GTDB lineage: Bacteria > Actinomycetota > Actinomycetes > Streptosporangiales > Streptosporangiaceae > JASHPR01. The sequence continues at coordinate 1,682,061 of CAVVLN010000004.1, forward strand.
ACCGGCGCCGACTCGAACGGGGTGCGCGAGGCCCTCGCCGGGTTTCCCCTCACCATCCGCGCGCTGCCTTAACGGGCCCGCGAACCGTCCCGAACCATCCCGAACCGCTAAGAGGGGACCACCACCATGAACGACCAGCACCCCAGCGCCAAGGCACACGCCGGCAGCCGAGACGGCGTCATCGTCGTCGGCGCCGGCCCGGTCGGCTGCACCGCGGCCCTCCTGCTCGCCGACCAAGGCGTGCCCGTTACCCTGCTGGAACGCCACCCCCAGCCCCATCCGTTGCCGCGCGCCGTCCACCTCGATGACGAAGTCGCCCGGACCCTGTACCGCGCCGGCGTCAGCGAGGAATTCCTGGCTCGGTCCCGGTCGTGCAGCGGGCTGCGCCTGCTCGACGCCGGCCACCACGTCATGGCCGAGTTCCGCCGCGAGCACGAGATCGGCACCCACGGCTTCCCGCAGGCGAACATGTTCCACCAGCCCGACCTGGAAGACCTGCTGTTCGCCCGGGTCGGGCGGCACCCGCTGATCGACTTTCACCGTGGCGCCGAGGTCACCGGGATGGACGGCACCTTCGGCCCGCTCACCGGCGGCCCGGTTGAGGTCCGCGCCGAGCTCGCACCGGACGGGTCCGAGCAAACGTTCACCGGGCGCCTGGTGCTCGGCTGCGACGGCGCCAACAGCACGATCCGGGACCTGTCCGGGATCACCATGGAAGACCTCGGGTTCACCGAGCGCTGGCTCGTGATCGATATCCGGTCCGAGAAGCTCCTCGACACCTGGGACGGCGTGGAGCAGATCTGCGACCCCGCCCGGGCCGCCACCTTCATGCAGGTCACCGGCCACCGCTACCGGTGGGAGTTCCAGCTGCACGACGGCGACGACGAGGCCGGCATGACCACCCCAGACGCCCTCGGCAGGCTCCTGGAACCCTGGACCGGGCGCCGGGACCTGGACGGCCTGGAGATCATCCGCAGCGCCACCTACACGTTCCGGGCCCGGCTGGCATCCCGCTTCCAGGCCGGGCGCATTTTCCTCCTCGGCGACGCCGCCCACCTCACCCCGCCGTTCATCGGCCAGGGCCTGGCGGCAGGGCTCCGCGACGCAGACAACCTCGCCTGGAAGATCGCACACGTGCTGGCCGGCCAGGCCGGCGAGGCCCTGCTCGCCACCTACGACACCGAACGCCGCCCCCACGCCCGCGCCATGATCAAGAAGGCGATCCGGATCGGCTGGGCGATGACCGGCGGTCAGGACCGGGCCGCGGTGGTCCGCAGGATCGCCCTGGCCGCAGCCGTCCGCAGCGACCGTGCCTGCGAGGTCATAGCGTCCACCGCCACCCCACGGCTGAAGACCGGGGCCCTGCAACAGCGCCCGCCGCTCCTGAGGCCCTGCACACCCGCCACGGTGCGGCCCGGCGGCCTGATCGCCAACCCGCTCGTGTCGATCCGTGCCGACGTGCCGATCGGTGACAGCGCCTGTGCCGGTGAGGGCACGCCGGTCCGGCTGGATGCGGTGCTGAGCGGACGCACGGCCGTGCTGACCGCGGGGCAGCCCAGCGCGGAACTGGTGGACCTGTGCCGCCGCCACCGTCTCCTCCTGGTGAAGGTCAGCGACACGGCTGGCTCAGCACCGGGTGCGGGCGCGCCGGCTGGTGGCTGGGCCGAGGTCTGCCTTGACGACGGCGGCGGGGCCGCCTGCTTCCAGGCGCTGACCCGCGGCCCGGGGCTGACAATCATCGTGCGGCCCGACCGGGTCATCGCCGCCGTGGCCACCCGGGGCCGGCTGCCGCGCCTGCCCTGGAGCGTCCCGGCCGCTCCTGTTCCGCGCGCCAGCCAGATGATCCCCCGTCCCGCGACGTAATCAACCCCCTGTCCCGACTACTCAACGGAGGCTTACCATGTTCACCGCCCTGTCGCTCCTGCTCGCTGCGGCCTGCCTGCTCCCGGGTTCGGCCAAGCTGCTGGGCCACCCGAAGATGCAGAAGTCCGCCGCTCACTTCGGCATCCCCTGGCGCCGCTACCGGCTCATAGGGGTCGCCGAGGTGGCCGCCGGCGCAGGCGTCCTGATCGGCCTGTGGTGGCATCCCCTCGGCGTGGCCGCGGCCGCGGGGATGGCCGTGCTGCTGATCGGTGCCCTGATCACCCACCGGCGGGCGCTGGACTCCGCGAAGGAGATGGCACTCGCGCTGCTCGCCCTCGCCATCACCCTCGCCTACCTGGCCACCGCCCTCACCAGCTGAGCGTTACCCACCCACCCTCGCGGCAGCGTCCCGGCCCTCCGGCGCTTGTATGACGGTCTGTTCGCGAGGTAGCCGGGTCTGGCGGAGTTAGCGGAACAGCCCAGAGATGAGGTTGACCGAGCCTGCGACGATGACCACGCCGAACACATACGACAGGACGGCGTGGGCGAGCACGGTGCGCCGGATCTGGGATCGCGCAGCGTGGTGTCGGACACCTGGTAGGTCATGCCGATCGTGAAGGCGACGTAGGCGAAGTCGCGGTAGCCGGGCTGTTGCTGCCTGTCCTCGGCGCCGAAGGCGATGCCGCCGGGCTTGGATCGGAAATACTGGTCGGCGTAACGCAGGGTGTAGACGGTGTTTATCAAGGTCCATGACAAAACGACGGTCAGCACGGCGGCGCCGATAAGGAGCACCCGCAGAGCGCCGCTGTGCTGCTCCGCGAGGTGTAGCGCGTAACCCGCTCCCAGCAGGCTGACGACGCTGGCCCCGACCAGCAGCGCCCTGGCCGAGCCTTCGGTTTGGTCTTCCCGCGCGGCGAACTGCGGCGCGCGTGAGCTGTCAGCTCGAACAATGATCGGCCAGGCGGCCAGGAGGAAGGTGAGCGCGGCGTCGTCCCAGCCGCCGGTCAGTGCCAGCGCCCACGGACGGGAACGCCGAGCGCGGCCATAACCTCCAGCAGCGCGGCACGATCCTGGGCGACCTCAGCGGCGAAACGCTGCAGCGCGCCGCCGTCCGGGTCGCCGCCGCGCCTTGCCACACGCCGGGCCAGCTCGGCCCCGCCGGTCGCACCCGCAAGATGATCGTTGAGATAGATGCCCAGCAGCTCAGGCTCAGACCACCCGGTGCCTGCCGTCGTGCCTGCCTTGGCCATGACTCCTCCACGTCAGACGCCAACCGTTCCCCGTACTGCCCCCCACGTCCCCCGTACTGCCCCCCACGCCCGGCCTATGCATCGACAGGTACACGCGCCCCGCGCACGCGTCGGGCCCGGACGTAGCCGCGGCCGACCGGAAAAAACGCAGTCGTGCCGTCAGGCTCGCTGGCCTGTGAGGGGTTCGGGCACCGGTCAGCCTGCCGGTCTGCCGTCGGGCTGTCCGGACCCCAGCGGGAAGCCCGCCACGACGGCCCCTCTCGGCCGTGCATACGTCGCAACGACACGCGGCTCCGCCGTCTGCGCTGGGCGAGCCCATGCCCGTCAGGGGATGATGGCGTCGACCGTCTTCTTCAGCGCACTCGGCTGGGCAGGCGACCTGGGCGCTTTCTTCCGGGCCCGCTCGAGCTTGGCCCCGAGTTCCTGCAGCTGTTTACGGCCGAGGCCGGCCCGCACCTTGGGGAACCAGTCCTGTTCTTCCTCCTCGATGTGATGCGTGACGTTCTCGATCAGCACCGAGGCCTTGGCATCGAAGCGCTCGGCCCCGGCCGGCATGCCCGCCAGCTCCATGCACAAGACGTCGGCCACGTGATGTTCCTCGTAGGACTCCAGCACGTCGTCCTTGAGGTCGGGAAGCAGCGCGCAGACCTCGGGATACATCACCTCATTCTCGATGTAGGTGTGCACGGTGAGCAGTTCGATGATCTGCCCAACGATCTTGGCTTTTTTCTTGACCGCCCTGTCACCGGCGGCTTGGAACTTCCGGAACAGGTTGCGGATGTCCTTGTGATCGGCCTTCAGCACGACGATGGCATCAGATGACATGCTGCTCCTCCCGGCTCGTTGGGTGTCCGGCGGTGGTTACCCGCCAGCCCTGCCGGCAAACCCCCGGCGCCAGGCCCACGCCCGGGGTTGAGCGCGGCGGCAACGGCGGCCGGGTCGTCTGGGCTGTGCCGGCTGCGACAAGGCATCGGCGAGACGCGGATAACGGACCGGGCGGATAGGGCTACCCAGATGCGCCCAGGAGCCTTGGCGCACCGAGTTGGTCGTCCTGGGTGCCACTACCGTCGCCGCCGAGAGTGATCCAGCGCGCAAATAATCAAGCGATCTGGCGTATCCAACTGTCCAAGATCGACGTCTCTGGTAGCCGACGCAGGCTGCTGATCCGCCGGACGTTAGCACTGCTAACGAGTTTGCGGGGAGCCAGGTTGGGAGCCAACCGCGGCAGGCATGCAGCGACGTCCAGCGACGTCCAGCGACTGTCATCGCAGGTCAATCTCCCAGTGTGCGATGCCTAGCCATGCCGGGCGATCGCCCGGGTCTCCTTCGCATCGAGGGGGTCAGGGGTTCAAATCCCCTCAGCTCCACGCAGTGGATCTGGTCTCTGACCAGGTCAGAAGCTCGTTCCTTGGGCCCCAGCCTACTTTCCTGGCAATCCGGTAATCTGCTTCCCGCAAGGGAAATGCGGCCCGACGGGCTTCCGCCGATGCTCTCTGATCGCGGACACGCCCCCACCCGCACGAATTCTTCGTGCTGCCTGGGGGAAGTCCGTGACGGGGTTACGGGTCTCTGCTGCGAGCCTGGTGGGCTCGGCCATGGAACGACAGATCGCCGGAATCATCGCCGACCACCTGCGGGCGACGACGGGGCGGTCGCCATCGGAGTCGGAGCGCAAGTCCTGGCGGCGCAGCCTCCCGATACTGGCCCACGACCTCGTGGAGGCCGGTCTCGGCGAGATCGAGATGCTGATCGAGTACCAGCTTCCGCTCACGAGCAAGCGGGCCGACGTCGTGCTTGCGGGCGTCGACCGGCGCACCGGCGGCGATGCGTACGTAGTCGTCGAGCTCAAGCAGTGGAGCCAGGCCGAGCTGTATGAGGGCAACGAACGGCTGGTCGTGGTCGAGGGGATGCACCGCGAACTCGAGCATCCGCTGCTCCAGGTGCAAGGCTATTGCGATTACATCGCCGACTTCGTGGCTTCCCTGCACGGGAACAATAACGCGGTACGCGGCGTCGCGTACCTCCACAATGCCGCCGACCTTGATGTGGACGACCTCTTTGAATTGGCAACGACCGAAAGAACCAGGCTTTTTACCAAGAGCAGACGAGGCGCCTTTCTTGAATATCTGAGCGACGAGTTCGCGCCGGATCGCGGGGCCGGGGCCGCCGACCGGCTGCTGACGAGCGCAGTACGCCCGTCCAAGCAGCTGCTCAAGCTGGCAGCGGCCGAGATCAAGGACCGTGAGCAATTCATCCTGCTCGCCGAGCAGCGGCTAGCGTATGAAATTGTGCTGCATGTGGTCGGGAAGGCCCAGCATTCGGATGCCAAGGAGGTCGTCATCGTTACCGGCGGCCCGGGAAGCGGAAAAAGCGTCATCGCATTGTCTCTGCTCGGTGAGCTGTACCGACAAGGCTATTCAGCATTGCACGCGACCGGCTCCCGGTCCTTTACGCAGACGATGCGGCGCTATGTGGGCCGCGGTGCTCCCAGGGTCAAGAACCTGTTCAAGTATTTCAACAGCTTTATGGATGCCCAGCCAAATGACGTGGAAGTACTGATCTGCGATGAGGCCCACCGTATCCGGGAAACGTCCGCCAACCGCTACACCAGAGCCGCACAGCGAACCGGGCGCATGCAGGTTGACGAACTCATCGCGGCGGCAAGGGTGCCTGTCTTCCTGCTCGACGAGCACCAGGTGGTGAAACCCGGCGAGATCGGAACGGTAGAGGCCATCAAGTCACACGCGTCGTCTCTGAAATTCCGCGTCCATCACGTTCCGCTCGACGAGCAGTTCCGGTGCGGCGGCAGCCGGAAGTACGAAAAGTGGGTGTTGCGGCTGCTCGGCCTCGAATCCGGTGATCCTGAAACCTGGACCGGCGACGACCATTTCGAGATCACGCTCGCTGAGTCGCCCTGGGAAATGGAGAACATCCTGCGCGGCAAGCTTGAGGAAGACTATTCGGCGCGGATATCCGCCGGATACTGCTGGCCATGGAGCGATCCCCGCCCCGATGGCAGCCTCGTCAGCGACGTACGCGTCGGCGACTGGGCCAGGCCCTGGAACGTAAAAGGCGACCGAGCGGTCGGCACCGCTCCGCCCAGCGCGCTCTGGGCGACCATGAACGGCGGCTTCGACCAGGTCGGCTGCGTCTACACCGCCCAAGGATTCGAATACGACTGGTCTGGCGTCATCCTCGGCCCCGATCTAGTCGCCCGCCACGGCCGTATCATCACCGTGCGGGAGGCCAACAAAGACCCGGAATTCAACAAGCGGTCGGTCACCGACCTGCAGTACGACCGGCACATCCGCAACATCTACAAGGTACTGTTCACTCGCGGCATGGTCGGCACAGTCGTCTATGCCACCGATCCGCAGACCCAGGAGTTCCTCGCCGAACTGATCGAAACGACGATTGACCAGCGGGCCGGGCACCGGAAGCTCGGCCGAGCCGAAGCGGAGGAGAGTGGCTGGAGCAGCAGCCAGCGCTCAAGCTGACCCACAAATAGAGGTCGGACCCTACCGCTCGACGGCAGCGAGCACAGCCGGACCGTCTGGTTCGAACTGCACTGAAAGCCGCCCCGACTCGCCACTTGACACTTCGGATAACTCGTAGATATATTCAGGTCATGCGAAGCGCTGCACCGGCGCTCCTGCCCGTGTTCCGGTCCCAGCTGCAGGCTGACATCCTCGCCGCGCTCCTGCTCGACCCGGGCCGCGAGTACAGCATGACCGACCTGGCACAGCGCTTCGGCGCTCCCCTCAGCACGGTACACGGCGAGGTCGGGCGCCTCACCGAAGCCGGGCTCCTGAGCAGACGCAATGTCGGGCGCTCGGCGATGATCCGGGCCAACTCGGCCAACCGCCTCATCGAGCCGCTGACCGAGCTGTTGCTCTTGTCCTGGGGGCCATTGCAGGTCATCGCCGATGAATTCGAAGCGCTAGACGGCGCAAAACAGGTGCTGATCTTCGGTTCCTGGGCCGCGCGGTACCACCAGCGGCACGGGCCGCCACCCCATGACCTGGACGTCCTCGTCGTCGGGCAGCCCGCGCGGCAGGCTGTCTACGACGCAGCCGACCGAGCCCAGCAGCGGCTGGGGATGCCCGTCAACCCGGTGATCCGGACCGGTGATGCATGGCGCCAGGCCGCCGACCCTCTTGTCCAGCAGATCCAGTCCCGCCCGCTGGTGACAGTCCTCGAACCCGATGTGGATACCGGCGGCGAGTCAGCAAACCCGGGAGTCCGACGATGACTAGGTGGGCACGAGGCGAGGCAGAAGTAGAGCAACTCCTCGGCCGCAGCGAGCTAGAAGCTGTCGCGGGTGCCGCGGCTGACGGCGCCCCGTTGCTCGCACAGGCTCGCCGGACAGCAGCCACCGCCGCCGCCCAGCCGAACGGCCAGACCTCGAACCCGAGCGCGTCGAGCACCTCGGACAGCGCGGTGTTCATGGCGTCATGCGCGCCCTGATACTCCCGCCACCGGTCCCAGTCGAGCGAGTTCCTGGAGTGGCACCTTGACGAGGTGTACAAGGGCGTCCACCGGCGTTACCAGGTCGAGGCAAAAGGACGGGCGCCCTCCAACGTAATCGCACGCCAGCGCCCCACCCGGTACTGGTTTAGGTGGGATGTCCCGGGTGACCCTTTGTGAGGGCTCTGGCCTGCTCGGCCTCGGGATGCTCGAACGCTGGCTCCATTTCGTCAAGGTCCCGCTGCGTCAGCCCGTGCGACTCGGCGACACGACGCCAGCTTGCCGCCGCTCGCGTGACCTCGGCGAGAATGTCCAGCGCACCGCTGGCATCCAGGCGAAAGAAATCAGCGACCCTCAATAGGGTCTCCACGCTCGCGCGCGTGTCATCGAAGTCGATGGCGGTGCTGAGCTCTTTCGGGCCAGGGCCGGGATTGGGATTGAGATCGAACGCGGGGGACAGTGACCACGACTCGGCGCGCCCGTGCAGGAACCCGTGGTTGCGGAGGTGGTCGTCGGTGTTGGAGATCAGGATCGAGAAGGCTATCCGCCGCCAGAGCTGGCGCAGGTCTGAGGTAGCGGCCGGGGACCGTTCCTCGATCACTGCCGCGATTTCGAGGTAGCTCCGCTGGTCGCCGTCACTGGCCTCGAGCATGGTCATCGCGCTGGCGTAGCCAACGCGTGCCGTTCCGCGGCGATCGAACCGGTCGACGATGAGCACGTTCCGGTCCCCCATGCGGATCAACTGCGAGTCGGGGACCGTCACCCCCGCATCCCGGGCCAGGTCAAGCGCCACCTTCTCCCACGCCATCACATTCCACGTGTCCGAGCCCGGGCTAGGGAACTTGGCAATCGCCACGCGGCCCGCAGCGTCCAGGACATGTGCCTTCGGACGCGCGCCGCCCAGAGAGCTGCCAGCTCGCAGCAACCGCCTGAGGTCGTCGTAGCCGGCCGTATCCCGCTCGACGCGTGCGGCGATGTCCAGCAGCGCGGGAAGTTCGGTCAGGGCAGGAACTCCCGAGTCCTCGGTCGCGAGGAACGGACCCTGGTCATCGATCCGGAAGCGCAATGCCCCCTCGCGCAGGTCGTCTCGCACGCCCAGCAGCAGGTCAACCTCGCCTATCGAACGCGGCGCCGTTCCCGCCGCACGGGCCCGAGCCCGCTCAGCGCGGTGGATCAGTGTTCGTCCCCACCGGTCCGGCAACGTGTCTGCGAACGCCCCGAACAGCGCATGACCTGCGGGTGTCTGCAGAGTGCCGGTGACCAGTGGCAGCGCCGGATCGAGGGCGTAGGCGTAAGGATTGGCCAGGAATCTGTCGTCGTAAACGAAGCTGGTCGATTCGACTCCCCGGCGGCGGTGGGAGTACATCCGGCCGGCTAGGACGTTCTCATCGCCGACGGCGATGAAAACGGAAACCTCGTCGCTCATGGCTTTCGGTCCGGTTTCGGTGAGCGCACTCGCTCCGGCAGCACTTCCTCTGATCGCATGCGGCCCACATCGGTCGCATACGGGTCGAGCGCGGCGACCAGCGAGTCCAGTACTCCTAGCGCTCGGGCGATCCGCAGCATGCTTTCCAGGCTGGCGCCCTCGCCGTTTTCCAGGCGCATGACGGTGTGCCGGGACAGTCCTGCCCGGTCCGCGACCTGGGCTGCGGTCAGGCTGCGCAGGCGCCGCCAAGTGGCGAGGTGCTCGCCGATACGGCGCTGGCCGTTAGCCACCGCGATCGGTGTTCTCGACACAGCCATGCGGCTCCTAAGGTTAATCTTCTGCGACTCTAACCGCTGTAGAGTTGCATATCTGCTACTTACCAAGATAGCAGTGCGGGCGAGGTAGTCCTCGAGCCGGGCCGCGTAGTTCCGTTCGCCAGCTGCAGCTGCGGACGGCGGGCTACTTCCCCGGGGTGACACATCAGCGGTAGCATCCGTTCTTGATCATGACGTGGGCGCGGCCCGCTGGTCGTGATGCGTGGCGTAGTCATGAAAGACAGGATCTTGCGTTGAAGCTCGTCGGGCTGGACTGCTTCGGCTATGAGCTCAGGTACGCGCATGGCGAATACGTGATGTCAGGCGGGCGCGCCGCGGCGTCGCAAATCGGCACGCTCGTGCGGTTGCGGACCGACGAGGGCATGGACGGATGGGGTGAGATCACGCCGCTCGGGTCGACCTACTTGCCCACGTTCGCCGAGGGCATCCGCACCGCATTGCGGTTCCTGGCCCCGCATCTCCTGGGGCTCGACCCGGCAAACGTCTCCCGCTTCCGGCGCGCTATGGACGCGGCGCTTATGGGGCATCAGTACGCCAAGAGCGCCGTCGACATCGCCTGCTGGGACCTGCGTGGCAAAGTAGCCGGATTGCCGATCGCCGCGCTCCTAGGCGGCGTCCTCCAAAAGGACTTCCCCGTCTACGAGGCCGTGCCGCTAGGCTCGCCGGAGTCAATGGCATCGTTTGCCGAGCGCCGCATCTCTGCGGGGATCAAGCGGTTCCAGCTGAAAGTCGGCAACGATCCGCGCGACGATGCGGCCCGAACCCGGGCTGTCGTGAAGACAGCAACCGATGACACGATCGTCATCGCCGATGCGAACGGCGGCTGGAGCCTGCTGGACGCGCGCATCGCGATGAACTCCATGGCCGATCTTCCCGTCTTCATCGAGCAGCCGTGCCGGACGACGGAGGACAGCGCGCTCGCCTCGCGCGGCACCAAGCTCCCGCTCGTTCTGGACGAGTCGATCGTCACCTTGTCCGACGTCTACGAGGCCAAGCGCTCGGCTGGCGCCTCCTCGATCAACATCAAGATCAGCCGGGCCGGCGGTATTACCGGCGCCGCGCTGATGCGCGACGTGATGCAGGAGCTGAACCTCATGGTTTCGGTGGAAGACATGTGGGGTGGCGACCTGATCACGGCGGCCGTCAGCCACCTGGCGGCTAGCACCCGCCCGGAGAGCCTGCTGATGACGTCCTTCATGAACGACTGGACCGACGGTCACGTCGCCGGGTACCGGCCTCGGTCGGTCAACGGCCGCGGTTCTGCCCCCACGGGCCCCGGTCTTGGCATCGAGATAGACACCTCATTTCTCGGCGAGCCATTGTTCTCGGTGGAGGCCTAGGAGGAGACAGCGGGCATCCGCCTGGATCGAGGTCATGGGTGGACCCGCGCAACCGGTCCGCCACGATCGAGGTCTTGGCCGACGACGAGACCTTCCGCGCCCCTCGAGTGCGGAGGGCCGGACCCGGCGCAGTGGCGGTGGGGTGATGTGCACCAGGTTGCGCGGGCTCACCCGCTGGCGGGCACCGGCCCGTTTCCCCCGGTGCCCATGGGCGGCGACGCGGACACGATCCAGGCCGCCGGGTTCGGCTGGCGCCCGGGCACTCCGTTCACGGTGCTGAGCCTGTCGGTCTACCGCCAGGTAGTCGACCTGGCCGACCCGGCCGCGGCCAGCTTCGTGATCCCGGGCGGCAGTTCGGGCGACCCGGCGAGCCCCCACTTCGCCGATCAACTGGCGGAGTGGGCGCAGCAGCGGCGCATCCCCATGCTCAGGCATGCCGACAGCTAGCCTCGATCGGCCGCGTGAATTCAGGTGATCCTTTCCATCGCGTCCCTGCCTCTGGCGCGGCCGAAGCCTGAGCCGTCAGAGCTCGTTCTTGTAGATGGTGCCCTGTTTCATGACGAGCTTGAGCGTCTGATCGGGGGTGGTCAGCACCCGGATGTCGTCCAGCGGGTTGCCGTCGATCACCAGCAGGTCCGCCAGCGCCCCCGGCGCAACCACGCCCAGCTCCCCCTCCCGGCACAGCAGCCGCGCCGCCGTGCTGGTCGCCGAGCGGATCAGGTCGGCCGGCGGCTGCACCTGGGACCGGATGATGAACTCCTGCAGCTGCCAATCGTGCATGTCGGCGAACAGGTCGGTGCCGTACACGATCGGGATGCCCGCCTTGTGGGCCATCTCCAGCGCGCTGATCGCGCCATCGATCACCTCGCCGAGCTTGGCCGCGATGTCCGCGGGCAGCAACCCCTGCCGGGCCCGGGCCGTCAGGGCGTGGTAGGTGACGATCGTGGGCACGTAGAACGCGCCGTACTGCTGGAACAGCGGGATGCTGCTGGCGTCCATCAGGTTGCCGTGCTCGATGCACCGCACCCCGCACTCCAGCCCGCGGTTGATCGCCCGCGACGTATACGCGTGACCGGTCACGTAGATGTTGGCGGCGGTGGCCTCTTCCACGATCGCGTTCAGTTCCTCGATGGAGAACTGGGTCGAGTCCACCCGGTCGCTCGGCGAGTCGACGGCGCCGGACAGATAGACCTTGATGTGATGCGCGCCGCGGCGCACCTCTTCCCGCACCGCCCGCCGGACCTCCGGCACCCCGTCGCAGATCACCCCGATCGCCGGGGAGTAGTAGTTGTCGTCGTAGACCCGGCGGCTGGGCGCCCGCCAGTCCCCCGCGCCGCCGGTCTGGGACAGCTGCTTGCCGCCGTAGAACATCCGCGGCCCGGCGAAAAACCCCTCTTCCACCGCCCTGGCCAGCCCCACCTCGCCCGCGCCGACATCCCGGATCGAGGTGAACCCCCGCGCCAGCATCCCCGCCAGCGCATGGCTCGCTCTCGCCGCGACATAGGTCGGCGGCCACTCGGCCATGTCAAAAAGCTCCTGATCCACGATCGCCGGGTGCGTGTGCGCGTCGATGAGACCCGGCATCACAGTCCGCCCGGCCACGTCGAAGACCACCGCGTCATCCGGGGCGGTGATTCCGGGCCCGACGTCGGCAATCCGGCCGCCCTCGACCACTACCGACTGGCCCTCAGCCAGCGTCCCTTCCACCGGATCCAGGACCGACGCGTTCCGAAGGACCGTAACTGCCATGTGAGTGATGCCCCTTCCCAGACGTGCCTGCGCTGCGACTTACCCATAACCAGCCTATCGCCCAAATCCTGCCATCTACGGACTTTGCCGACCCCCTGCCTACCCAGGGAGGTCCTCCGGGCGCTTTGCGGCGAGATGGCCGTGCAGCAGGCCGGTGGACTGGCCGACCTCGATGAGGTATCCGTCCGGGTCCCGCATGTAGCAGCGGATCTCCGCTCCGCGGTCGATCGGCGGCGTGACGAACTCTGCCCCCTTGGCCCTCCACTCCTCGTAGCAGGCGTGGATGTCAGCGACTCGCAGGTTCAGGAAGATGGAGGTGGTGTCGCCGGGCTGGTAGTCGACCACCGAGATGCCCGGCTTGTCGGGGGTGGGCGGCCCGCCGGGGTTCATGATGATCCACGAGTTGGACAGCCTGACAGTGCACGGGTTCTCCTCCAGGATGACGGTGCCGCCCAGGACGCGCGAGTAGAAGTCCCGCGATCGCGCGACCTTACGGACGGTGATGAACAACGCCATCAGAATGCCCTCGGCGGGCGCAGGGAAGCTGGCGAAGTCGTTGCGGGGCTGAGATTCTGTCATGGTTGCTCCTCTCCGTCGGCATTGGCGGACAACGGCAGGGTTCCCGGGCAGGTGCCAGTTAATGCCGGGCTGCGGCGGGCCAACGTGCATCGCCTAAGCCGGGCTGGGTGAAGGACCGGCCCTGATACTGGCCGACGGCGCCATGTGCACGGGCTTACGGAGCGGATGCGCCAGCATCGAGATCAGGGCGGCCTGGGGACGGCTGCGGGAACGTGGGCACGCATCGCGTGAAGGAGATAGGTAGCTTGCGGCAAATTGTCACCTTCGATGCCTACGGCACTCTTATCGACTTCCGGCTGTCGGATGTCGTCCGGCAGGTTCTCGCCGGCCGCTTGCCGATGGATGGCGTTGACGGCGAGGAGTTCCTCGACGACTTCCGGGTCATGCGCTTCCAGGCCGTGCTCGAGCCCTACCGCGGGTACCGCGAGGTCTTGCGGTCGAGCCTGCAGGCGGCCATGCGGCTGCACGGCATACCGCAGGCACCGTCCGACGGTGACGCGCTCGTCGCCGCGGTGCCCGCCTTCGAGCCATTCCCGGAGGTGCCGGACGCGCTGCGGGCGCTGAAGTCCCTCGGCTATGAGATCGCGATCATCTCCAACACCGACGATGACCTCATCCAGCACAACGTCGCGCGCATCGGCGTGGACGTCGATCACGTCATCACCGCGCAGCAGGCCCGGGCGTACAAGCCGGGCCGCCGGGCCTTCGAGTACGCGTACGCGGTCATGGACATCCCGCCGGCCCAGGTGACCCATGTGGCGCAGGGGTGGGAATACGACCTCATCCCGACCCGGGACCTCGGCCTGCGGCGCCGTGTCTGGATCAACCGGTACGGGCGGCCAGGCAGTTCCCGCTACCGGCCTTACGACGAGCTGCCCGATCTGTCGGCCGTGCCGGCCCTGCTCGGCGCGGGGCCCGCGTCATGAAGCAGGTCCCGTGAGCATCAGTCCCGCCCGAGGCCGTAGCGGGTAATCGGCGCAGCCAGACCCCCCGGTCGACGACTACTCGCGCTCGATCCTGCGCATCCCGTGCGCAGGGGTCCACCAGTCAACGACGAGCATCGTGGCCTTCTCATTGAGGTGCGTGTGCACGACCTCGGCGATGTCGGCGTAGAAGCGGTCGCCGTCGGATCCCTCGGTGAGTGGCCTGGCATAGATCGCCCGCCCAGAGATCTTCGCCTCACCCGGCCACTGCGCTTCCGCGCCCTCGACCGGGTCGATCGTGGCGCTGTGCAGTGCGAACCGCGGATCCCGGCCCAGATCCGCGCCCTTGCGCGCGTTCGGCATCGAGCCGAAGGCGAGCTCGCCGTCCTCGAAGGCCACCTCGATCCCGGAGATCCGCGGCGACCCGTCGGCCCGCAAGGTGGCGATCGTCTTGTGCCGGTGCGCGTCGAAGAGCCCCCGCACGCGCCGCGCGAACTCCGGTTCCGCGCGTTCGACGTCCTTCCACGCGGTCATGCGCCCAATATCTCACAGGCGTGCAGGCCTCCATCTCGATAAGGACAGGCCGTCAGCGGCCAGGATTTTTATGAAGATCACCCGCATTTCACGCAGAGTCGGGCGTTTGGCGGATTATGCGAGGGACGTGAGGCTGACACAAATAGCCGAGGGACGTGAGGCTGACACAAATAGCTTTGTGCCAGCCTTGCGGGGCGGCCTGGTGGGGGTACTGTTGAAGGTACGCGGTCAGTGGCGGGCAGGCCATGACCGCGGCCTCGTTGCTCCAGACCCTGGCGACGTCAGTCCCCGAGCGGTGTCCTCGGAAGACGTCCAGGAGGAAGAGCGACGAACACAACAACACCCGGCTTTCTTGCCGCGCCGTCCGGCCGCGCCTCCGCTGCACGCGGGCTGTCTGTTGCCGTCGATCCTTCGACGGCTAGCTTTCGTGCGCTGGCACTGCACGTGCGAACGATGGGTCTGCTCGACCGCAGGCCCGGCTACTACGGAGTGAAGATCACCCTGACGATCTTCGCCTATTTCGCTGGATGGGCGCTGTTCGTCTTTGCCGGCAACTCGTGGACGGCCCTCGCCGTCGCCCCATTGGTGGGGATATTGTTCGCCCAGCTGGGCTTCATCGGCCATGATGCGGGACACAACCAGGTTTTCCGCACACGCCGGCGCAATCGCATGCTCGGCCTCATCGTGGGAAACGCGCTCATCGGGCTGAGCTTTGGCTGGTGGGTTCCCAAGCACAACGCTCACCATGCGCATCCCAACGAGATCGGCCGCGACCCCGATATCGGCGAAGGACTCGCCCTCGCGTTGCCTGACGCGCCGGGAAACGGGAGCGGCCCTCCTGCATCGTGGCTGGCCCGCTGGCAGGCGCCGCTCTTCTTCCCCCTCATGCTGCTGCGCAGCGGCGGCATGCACGTCCTCGGGATCAGGCGGTTGCTGCGGCGACGAGACCGTGCCTCAGCGGTAGAAGCCTCTCTCCTCATCCTGCATGCCGCGCTGTACCTGACGGTGGTGCTGTGGGTGCTCTCCCCGCTCAAGGCCCTCGCTTTCATCGCCGTGCAGCAGGCAGTCTTCTCGGTGTACCTGGGCATCAGTTTCGCGCCCAACCACAAGGGGATGCCGATCATCGAATCCGGGACGGCGGCTGGCTTCGCCCGCCGCCAGGTGGTCACGGCCCGAAATATCAGGGGCGGCCGGCTCACCACCTTCTTGCTCGGCGGCCTTAACTACCAGATCGAGCATCACCTATTCCCGTCGATGCCGCGGCCCAATCTGCCACGGGTCCAGGGCCTCGTCAGGGACTTCTGCGCAGCGACCGATCTCGGCTACCGCGAAGAAAACTTCGTCGAGTCATTCCGCCTGATCATCCATCACCTTAGCTTGGCGACGCTGGAGCAGCCGCCAGCCGCCATCTGACTGATTATTGTGATCTGATCCGGAAGACCGGGGGTTCTCAACGCCATGCGGGAGAGCTCGTCCGTGACCTTTCCGTGGCCGAGAACCCGCTAGTAGTTCCAGCTCAACCAGGCGTACTCGAGCATCTGGTTCACCTATAACCAGCTGGCCGAGATCAACCCGATCCCCATAGCCTGGGACGTCACCTCGCTCGGCGCCAAGCCGGGCAGCGGCGGCTGCACCACCGACAGCGCCGCGGACGGCTGGGCCAAGTGCAAGGCGGTCTACACCTTCCTGACCGCCCAGTCGAAGATCACTTCTACCTACGCGACCAGCCCGCTGTGGTCGGTGGTGGACGGCCCGTGGAAGCTGTCCAGCTTCAGCACCGACGGCAACGTGACGATCGTGGCGAACAGCGCCTACTCCGGCAGCCCCAAGCCGACGCTGTCCGCGGTCAAGTTCGTGCCGTTCACCAGCGACGCGACCGAGTACACCGCGCTGAAGACCGGGGCGGTCGACGTGGGCAACATCCCCACGCAGGACCTGCCGCAGAAGCCGGCCAACTCGCCGCTGCCGGCCACCAACCCGCTAGGCAGTTCCTACTACCTGGAGCCCTTCTACGACTACGGCATCCAGTACGCGCAGCCGAACTTCAACAACCCGCAGGTGGGCTTCCTGGTCCGCCAGCTCTACATCCGCCAGGCCCTGCAGGATGTCATGGATCAGCCCGGCCTGGACAAGGCGATCTTCCGCGGATACGCCACTCCGACCTCGGGTCCGGAGCCGAACCCCTTCGCGATCCAGGCTGTCACCAGCAAGCTGCACAACATCACGTTCAGCCCGCTGTACACCCTGCTCCCCGAGTACTGGTACTTCACCAAGTAACCGGCCCGAACCACGTTCCTTTTTAGCGGGAGGAACTTCTCAATGAGCCGAAGCCGTCGAGGGAAAACGATGGGATGCACGAGGGCAGCAGCGCCGGGCGCGGCCCGCGGCAGCGGCGACGGCCCCGGCTGACCGGCGTGATTGTGGCGGGGGATAGCCGTGGCCACCACGCGGGGGCCGGATGCGGCGGCCCCTGACCGCCGTGCTCGCCCCCCGCACTTCGCCGAACCGTACGTGCACTACTTCACCTTCGACGACGCCCGCACGACCGCGGAGTACGAGCACGGGATCAAGCTGCCGATGGCCCCGTTCCTGGGCGTCGTGGCGGCCGAGCCGGCCGGCGAGGAGACGGTCAGCGCGATCGTGTCCGGCAGCTACGGCGGGAACCTGGTGCTGCGTGACCTCGGCGTGGGCAGTCACCTGTTCCTGCCGGTGGCCAAGCCCGGCGGCCGGGTCTGGATCGGTGACGTGCGGGCGCTGCAGGGCGACGGGGTGGTCGATCAGACCGCGATCGAGACCGCCGCCGAGGACCTGGTGATCCGCTACGACCTGCACAAGCAGGTCGCCTTGCGCGGCCCGCTGGGCGAGACCGACGCCGCCTGGATCGTGGTGGCCTTCGCGGAAAACCTCGATGACGCGCTAGTGGCCTGCCTGCGCGAGGCCATCTACTGGCTGCCCGCCGCGGCGGGCATGACCGGGCCGGAAGCCTACGCGCTGGCCAGCATGGCGGTCAGCTTCCGGGTCACCCAGTACGCCAACCAGACCGGGTCGGCCTACACCTCGGTGCCGCCGAAGGCGGTCCACGCGGTCATCCCCAAGAACGTCTTCCCGGCCGGCGCCCGCGACCGGGTGGGACGGTGGCTGCGGCCATGAGCCTCGAACCCGGCCCGTCCGGCGACCAGGCCACCGTGCGTTCGGTGCTGCTGATCATCGACCCGGCCCCGCCACCCGCCATCCGCGCCGCCGCGGCGGCACGGTCTTCCTGGTCAACGCGGCCACCTTCGCCGCCGTCATCGTCGTCCTCGCTGCGTGGCACTCCAGCCGCGCCCCGGACGCGCTGCCGCGCGAGCACGTCGGCGAGGCCATCCGGGCCGGCGGCCGGTACATCGCCGCCAGCCCCGTGCTGCGGGTGATCCTGGCCCGCGCCGGGCTGTTCATCTTCTTCGCCAGCGCCATCTGGGCGCTGCTGCCGCTAACCGCCCGCTCCGCGCTGCACCTGGGCTCCGGTGGTTACGGGCTGCTGCTCGGCAGCGTCGGGATCGGCGCGGTGGCCGGCGCCGCCCTGCTGCCCCGGCTGCGCGCCCGGCTCGCGCCGGACGCCCTGCTGGCCCGGCCGCGGCCTGGGCGGTGCCTATGTGCGCGTCCGGTACCTGTTGCTGTTCACGGCGGTGCCGCATCTGGCCATCGAGCACCACTGGCGCCGTCCGGGACGGGAGGTATCGAGGAACAGCAGCGAGCATCCTGGCCGGGCGCACTCACGCAGCCGACGCGGATCGGCGTTCGCCACCAGATCCACGGCATCCCAGGCGATGGTAGCCAGCGCGGCGGCCGCGGGTTCTGCTGCGGCGCGCGTGATGTGGGCACCCGCGGTCAGCTGGGGCACCAGCGGCGGCCGGCGCGCGTGCTGGTTGATGACCGCTACGTCATCGGCAGGCAGGGCCGTCCGCGCGATGCGCGCGCGGACAGCGCGGTGAATTGCCTCGCGCAGCACCCGGGCCTGGCCAAGAAGTTCCACGGGGACGGGGGGTGCCTGGTCGAGCAGCCGGGCCGCGACCAGCCATCGGCCCAGGGCCTGCGGCGTGGCGAGGAGTTCGGCCGGCGCCCAGCTTCGCTGAGCCAGCGTCCAGACCAGGTCCAGCGACAGGCGCCCGCCGAAGCGGAAGTCCAGGGTCCCGCGGGACGCTAGCACCGGGATGCTGGCCGGCGGCGCGGCGGCGGGCCGCGAGGAAGTGGCCAGATCCGCAGGCTCCCGGTCAGCCGGGTCGGCTTTGCCCCGCCGTTTGCGCCAGTCGTCCACGAACGAGTCGAGTCGATCCTGCGGGCTAGCCACCGATCACCTCCGGCTCACCGGGCCCATCCGCTGATCACCACTATAACCGCTGACTATAAAGGTGTATAACTGTTGGACAGGACGTTTGGCGGTCATCCCTCTGACGACGTGGCCATGGTGAGGAGAAGGGTTACATAATGCTGCAAGCGGCGGTCAACGGTGACCGCTCGAAGGCTGATCATCCGGCCGGGGCCTCGACACCCGCGTCGGCCTCGAAGACACCCTCTACCTGGCCGACGGCAGCCGCGCCCGGGACAACGCCGACCTCGTCACCGCCGCCTGCAACCTGGGAGCAGGAGCCCTCTAGGCTCGTCGCATGGCCAGGTACTTCGACGTCCATCCGGCCAACCCGCAACGGCGCGCGATCGTCCAGATCGCCGATATCGTCCGCGCAGGCGGCGTGATCGCTTACCCGACGGACTCCTGCTACGCGCTCGGCTGCCAGCTCGGCAACAGGGACGGCATCATGAGGATCAGGTCGATCCGCCACGTCGATGACCGCCATCACCTCACGCTGGTGTGCCGGGATTTCGCCCAGCTCGGTCAGTTCGTGTACGTCGACAACCCGGTGTTCCGGGCCATCAAGGCAGCAACCCCGGGCAATTACACCTTCATCCTGCGCGCGACCAAGGAGGTACCGCGCCGGCTGCAGCACCCGGGAAAGAAGACCGTCGGGGTGCGGATCCCCCGGCACGTGGTGGCCCAGGCGCTGCTCGCCGAGCTCGGCGAGCCGCTGGTGTCGAGCACCCTGCTGCTGCCTGGCGAGGACGAGCCCATGACCCAGGGGTGGCAGATCGCCGACCAGCTCGGGCACGCCGTGGACGCGGTGATCGACTCCGGCGACTGCGGCACCGAGCCGACGACGGTCATCGACTTCTCCCAGGAAAAGCCCGAGATCTTGCGGCGCGGGGCCGGCGCCACATCCGCGTTTGAGTGAACCACGGCCCGCGAGACTGTCTTGTCTGCCGGGGAACTTTCCTGCCGGGGCACCTCGCGCACCCGCGGTGAACTGACCGGCCTGACCGCCGACCTGCCGGCCCCGCCGCACAGTGATGCCGCGGCGGCCCCCGAGCAGATCACCGGCAGCCGTCAGGGCCAGGGCAGGCCGAGGATCGGCAGGAGGTCGCGGAAGTCCGTGATCGTGAAGTCGGGTGCGCAATCCCGGTAGGCCTTCGCTCCTTGATCGGAATCGAACATCACCGTCGTCAGGCCGGCTTCCCGCGCCCCGTAGATGTCACGGTACATGTCGTTGCCGACGTACAGAGAGTTCGCGGCCGCCACTCCCATACCGTCGAGCGCGTACTGGAAGAGGCGCTGGTCGGGCTTGCGGTACCCGTGGTCGCCGGAAACGACGATCGGGTCGAAGTAGCCGAGCAGGCCGACCTTGTGCAGCTCACCGCGCGCATACATGCTCTGCGCGTCGGTCACGATCGCCAGCGGGCAGTGCTCGCGCAGGACGTCGAGCACCTCGCAGACGTACGGGTACAGGCCGAGTTGCCGGCGCGAGATGCCGCGGGACATCTCAGCCAGGAACAACGGCATCTGCCCGAGCTTCCCAGCTGGCAGGGCGCGGGTGAAATCCGTCCCGTGATCTTCGATGATGCTGCGCCAGATACCGACGGCGTCGAATTCGGGGTACTCCGCCGGGCTGGCCCGCAGCTGCTCCTTCATGACCTGGAAATAGACATCGCGCAGTTCGTGCCGGTGCATGTCGATGCCCTGGTACGTGAGGAAGTGCGCCGCGGCGCGGAAGACCCGCTCCTCGTCGTCATCGGCCTGGATCCGGATCAGGGTGCCGTTCGCGTCGAAGGCGACCGCTCGGATGTCCATGCTTTGCGTCAGTACCTCTCGCCCGGCATTGCCCCCGGGACGAGTGTAGGCGACCAGGTCCGGCGAGGACGCGCAGGCCGCATCCTCGCCGGGTGCTGGCCGGCAAGGCGGCACCGGTGACCTCGGCCCGGCATCTGCGGCGTTCATGCGGCTTGCAACAGCCTCTTTGCCTGCCTCACCAGCCTTCTGCCGTAGTCCTGGCCGATGTAGTCGTTGCGCGCGATCCGCAGCAGGTTCAGCGCCCTGTAGTACGGCGCGCGAGCGGTGATCGACTCGAACGTCTGCTCGGGGTCGGGGAAGTGACAGCTGTACTCCCAGAGGAAGTGCCCGATGAACGGCTCCGCGCGGTGCCGGTCGCCGGAGTCACGCATGAACGCGTGCTGGAGTTCGCCGACGACCCGCCCGACATCGAACATCCGGTCGCCGCGCTTCATGCGCTCCAGGTCGATCGCCGCGACGTCCATGCCGGGGCCGAACAGGAAGTTCGCCGGGGTCGCATCACCGTGCAGCCAGACCTGCCGGTCCTGCCACATCTGCGGCCACTCCCGCCAGCGGTCACGCAACCCGGAGAGCTCGTCGATGTCCTGCTGCCCGATTCGGTGGACCTTCCTGAGCATGCTGACGATCGTGTCGAAGTACCGGCACTCGGTATCAAATTCCACCGTTGCCCCGTTGGCCGTCCGGTTGTGCAGGGTGGCGAGGAAGTACGCCAGCGCCTTCAGCCGCCAGTAGAGGTGCGCATCGTCCCGGTACTGCGTCGCGCGCGCGATCGCGTGGCTGAATTCCTCGCCGGAATAGTATTCGACCGCCAGCGCGCCGTTGATCTCCCGGCTGACGCCCAGCGGGCGGATCACATGGTGCGGCGATCCGACCAGGTTGTACTGGCGCAGCGTCTTAAGGCCGTCATATTCCTGGCGGGCCATCCAGGCTGCCTTGTCCAGGTCCCTTCCGAACCTTGTGCCGTAGAACTTGCAGATGACCTTGGCGCTGCTGAACTTCTCCTCGTATGCATAGACCTCGTTGCTCCCCGACAGCCGGAACACGCGGAATGCCAGCTGCGGTTCACGCACCTCCAGGCGATCGCGCATGATCTTGCTGAGGAAGCCGTGGAGCGGGTCCTCCCCCGCCACGTACCCGACATATTTCCCGTTCATCGAAACCTTCCCTCGCGCTGAGCCGCAAAGCGACGGCATCAAGCAGCGCGCCAGTCGTCCCCCGTGTGCGCGGCGTTCCGTCACCTGCCATTCACCGCGCGGTTACCCTGATGGAGACCTTCTGTCCGCTCCTGATACATGCCTGAGCCCGCCCGCTCATCGACCCGGCGGTACGGCAGGCACGTCATCGACCCGGCTACAGCTCGGCCGAGCGCATTATTGGTCCGCCACCGCCGAGGAGCGGAGGGCGAGCAACGCGGCAACGGTTTCCTTGGTGTGTGCCATGCGCTCGGCACCGGCGATCGCCACCAGCCGGGCGTCCGCCTCTTCGGCCGCAGCGAGCACAGTGGCCGACGCGGCCCTTCCCCGGTCGGTGAGGGTGACAAGCACACGACGCCGGTCCCGGGGGTCCGCCGTTCGCTCCAGGTAGCCCCGGACGACCAAGGTGTCCACCCAGTTCACTGGCATTTTGCTTTGACACGCCGAGAGCCGAGACGACGTCGCTGAACGGGGAACCGCCTGGGGCGATGAGTCCGAGGACATAGCCGCCGTTGCCCGGCATGTCGCCGAACCCCGCCTCGGCCAGGGCGTCACGGATGAACAAGCCGTAGACGCCCCGGCCCGGCCGCAGCAGCACCGGCAACACCACGCCGCCGCGAAACACCGCAGAGCGAAACCAACAGCAGGACCGGCCGGGTCGGCGTGGTGATGCTGCGCCGACCCGGCCGGTCCCAGTTCCAGTCGTGGATCTTGTGATGCCATGCGGCCTCTGGGCCGGTCAGGCGTGGAGTAGCGGCTTGCCCAGCGGGAGCTCCTTGCCGCCGGCGACCTTGGACGCCGTGCCGGCGAAGAGGTACACGGCCAGGGCCACGAAGGCCATCAGGACCCACCCGGCGGCCTTGGTCAGGTTCGCCGAGCTGTTGATGATGCCCATCAGGTTCAGCACCAGTGCGACCTCGGCCACCGTGAACAAGGCCAGGTAGGCCATTGGCAGCCGCAGCGCCGCCAGCATGAGCAGCGCGACGATGACGATCCAGCTGATCACGAAGATCTTCTGGGTGTCAGCTATCGCGGTCGGGGCGATACCGAACCAGTTGTGCGTCAGCCCGAGCACGAGTATCGCGTAGCTCATGAAGAAGCCGGCGAGGACGCCGAAGAACGCCGCCGGCGCGTTCTCGCCGATGCGCGCCGCCCAGATCGTGGCCAGGAACAGCCCGAGCGAGGCCGTGATGATGATCGGCAGCGCAGCCCCGACCGCGGTGGCCGGAACGACGCCGATGAGAACCATGGCGAACGCCACGCCGCCCACGACCGCGGCCGGTAGCGCCAGCATGCCAGGCTCACCGTGCGCTGGTGTCGGTTCGAGTTCCTCGGACGGGTGGTGGATCCACGGCGGGTGGCTGGGGATCGGGTGGGGGCTTGTGGGAGCAGCCATTTCGTTCTCCTCCTTTGGGGAACGCTGAGGACGCCCCGCAAAACCGCGGTCGTCCCACTGCGCTGTACTTCTTCTTTCACGCTTGCCGCAGCTACCTGGTGCGGTTAGGGCCTATCGTCCGGGCCGGCAGGGTCTGTGGTCCGTGGCCGGAGGGACAAAGGTCCGGCGAGCGGCCCGCGGGCTCGGGCACTTCAGCGCTGAGGATTGATCCGGCACTGCGGTCACCGGTGAAGCCGCAGGCTCCGGTCACCCCGGCCAGCGCTCTCGGTGGTCACCCCGGCCAGCGCTCTCGGCGGTTACCCCGGCCAGCGCTCTCGGCGGTCATCTGCGCACATCGGCGACTGGCCGGGTGGCTGTGTGAAATGCTGGCCGCAGCAGCCCGCGAGCGGGCCGAGCGCGGTCAAAGGAGAGCGTTATGAGCGTGTACCGGGTGACCGAGATCATCGGGACAAGCAGCACGTCATGGGAAGACGCGGCAGCGGAGGCGATCAGGACCGCCTCCGGGACGCTCCGCGATCTGCGGGTGGCTGAGGTCAGCCAGCAGGACATTCATCTGGACGACAACGGGGCGATCACCTATCGCACGAAGCTCCAGCTCTCCTTCAAGTACGAACCCGAGCGCTGAGCGTCTGAACCCGCGCCATCGCTGCTGAGCCACGATGGGAGTCATGGGCTCTCAGCGTTTCCGCGCCGTCATTTCCGCCGGTCCTGGGGGCACTGCGGTCATCACGATGCCGTTCGACCCGGATGCGGCGTGGGGCGCGAAGGCCAACCATCCCGTCGGCGGCACGATCGACGGCCGGCGGATCCGGACCAGGCTCTTGCCATCCGGCCGCGGGTGGGTTTTGAGCCTGGCTCCCAGGCGCCTGCTGGACATGGGCGTGGACATCGGCGACGACGTGACCGTTGAACTGGCGCCCGAAGGTCCGCAACGCGGTGATCTGGCCGACGATATCGCCGCGGCGCTCGAGGCCAACCCGGCGGCGGGGGCATTCTTCGATACCCTGGCGCAGTTCTACCGCAAGGCCTACCTCCGCTGGATCGACGCGACCAGCCGCCGGCCGGATGTCCGTGCGGCCCGCATCGCTGAGGTAGTCGACCTGCTCGCGGCAGGCATCAAGGAGCGCCCGCGATCGTAAGCGCAGGTCCGGCCGATGCGAGCATCGGTGACCCGCCCGAAGAAATCCGGGGGTGGAGCTTGGCCACGTTCGTCTTGGTCCATGGCGCCATGCACGGTGGATGGTGCTGGCGTGAGGTGCGGCGCAGGCTGTCCGGGAACGGGCACGAGGTCTATGCGCCTACCTTGGCGGGCCAGGGTGACCGCCGTCAGGGGCTGACGCCGCAGGTGGGGATCGCGACGCACGTCGCCGACCTCACCGAGCTCGTCTGGTTCGAGGATCTGCGTGACGTTCACCTGGTGCTGCACAGCTACGCGGGCGTCCTGGCCGGGCCGGTCGCGGAGCAGGCGGCAGGCCGGCTGGCTTCAGTGACCTTCCTGGCGGCCTTCATCGCGGGGCCGGGCCAGTCTCTTCTTGACATCGAGCCCGTCGATGTCGCGCTGCGTTACCGTGAGCTGGCCGCATCGGCCGGGCATGGCTGGTTCGTGCCCGCTTCGCCGCAGTTCCTTGATCAATGGGGCATCACCGGCCGCGCCCTGCGGGCCAGGGTGGCCCCCCGCCTGACCGACTTTCCGCTGCGTTGCCTGACAGATCCCGTCCGGTTCGATCCCAGGGCGCTGGACGTGACGCGCAAGGTCTACGTCAACCACACCCAGCCGCCGCTGGCCAGCCTGCAGGCATCGTTCGACCTCGCGGCCGCCGCCGGCTGGGAGACCCACCAGCTTCCCTACGGGCACGACCTGATGCTGGAAGCGCCCAAGGAGACTGCCACGCTTCTTGAAGCCATAGCCCGGCAGCCACGCTGACCGGGCGGCCAGCGCGATCAGCGGCAGAAGCGGGCACCTGCCTTGGTTCGGATGCCCAGCTGCCAGGTCAGGCCGGATGCCGCAGATCCGGACGTTTCCGGTGCTGCGCGCTCGTGCATAGTCATGCACGCTGGCTCGGCCAATCATGATGCCAGCACCGCGGATGTCGACCAGGCCAATCACACGGATCGTCGGACAGTCCTATGGGAGACGAATGTCAACTCCCGGTGGTTCGGCACGTGAGATAGGTTCCAACACGCCGCTTGCGGCCGCGCGCTCCCCGCGTTACGCTCGCGCCGACCAAAGAGGGTGGCTTTCGATGGGTGAATTACAATACAGCGAGGTGCAGATTGCGGCAGCGCAGTCGAACCTGACGGCAATCGCACCGTACATGTTCTGGCTAATGTTCCGCAACGTCGCGTCGGACGGATTCGTGTTCGAAGACCCGGAGAACATGCATGTCCTCTCGCAACCCGGGTGCGTGCTTGCCTCACCGTCGTGGGAGAACAGCGCCACGAACGTGACCCAGGACTACGTCTACAACTGGACGCGCGACGCGGCGATCGTCGCGATCGAGCTGGCGGCGGGAACGATCCCCAACAGCCAGCCGCTGATCGACTACGTGCAGTTCGCGCAGATCTGCCAGAACTCGGGCGGCGACTTCGATCTTGCGTCGTTCTTCATCAACGGCACGCCACGGAACTGGAGCGATCAGACCGACGGGCCTGCCCTCCAGACGCTGGCGATCCTGCAGCTGTTCTCCCAGCTCGACGCGCCGACGCAGACCGTGGCGGAGGCCGTGATCGCGGCGAACCTGAACTTCCTGCAGGGCGCCTACCAAGGCGAGACGGTCAATCTCTGGGAGGAGGAGACCGGTGCCTCGTTCTTCGCCCGCGCCGTGCAGCTGCAGTGCTTCCAGGCGATCACGGGCAACACCCTCGAGATCCCGGTCCCGGGGTGGCTCAGCACCGCCATACCCTGGCTGCAGAACGCCCTCCAGGAGCACTGGAACGGTCAGTACTACCAGTCGCTGCTCCCTGTCCCGACCGACAAAACCCCCTACGACCCCAACATCGACATCGTCATGGCCGCGATCTACGGCGCCGTGCCGGTGACGGACACCAAGCTGCTGGCGACCGCCGCGCTCCTGCGCAGCCAGTGGGCCGACCCGACCTCGAGCTACTTCTACCCGATCAACGGGCCCGATCAGCAACGCGGCATCGGTCCCCTGCTCGGGCGCTATCCGGGGGACCTATACGACGGTGACACCGATGCTCAGGTGGGCGACCACCCCTGGGCGGTGTCCACTGCCAACTTCGCCGAGCTTTACTACCGGCTGGCGAGCGCGATCACCGCTGCCGGAGCGGTTCCCCTCGACGCCAACTCCACCAGCTTCTTCAGCCAGGTCGGCATCGACGCGCAGACGGCGCCGGCCGCGGCCGCGGCGGCCTTGCAGAGCGCCGGCGACCAGATGCTGCAGGCGATCATCTTCCACAGCGACAACCTTGAGCTCAGCGAGCAGTTCGACGCTTCGACCGGCTACGAGAAGAGCGTCAGCAACCTCTCCTGGAGCTACGCGTCGTTCCTGTCAGCGGTCCGCGCCAGGTAACGCCGCATCGGCCAGTTCATGGACGGCCGGAGATCCCGGGCTTGCCGGAGCGCGGGTCAGGCCCATCACCCGTTCGGGGGGAGGTAGCGGCAGCCGCTCATGGGGTGGGATGACTCTGGTGGTTTGTCGCTGCCTGGCGGGGACAGACACGCCCGAAACGTCCTCAGACGAGTGGAGGCTGGCATGCCTGGCTCAGCTACCCGCGCCAACGCGCTCGATCATGTGGTGGTGGTGCTGTTTGAGAACCGGTCGCTGGACAACGTTCTGGGCCGCCTCTACGGGCCGGGGGATGGCAAGACCTTCGAGGGCGTCATCGGCAAGGAGCTGAGCAACCCGATCCCCGGCTGGGCCGAGCACGGCGCTGACCGCAAGGTGGTGCCCTACGGCGTCACTACCGACCTGGACTCCCCCAACCCGGACTCGGGTGAGGAGTGGTACCACACCAACACCCAGCTGTTCGGCACGATCGACGACCACAACCGGTTCAAGATCGGCGAGGGCGTGACCGCGCCGTGGAACGCGCCGCCGCCAGGCGCAGTTCCGGCCATGGACGGGTTCGTCGCCGACTACATCAGCACGTTCACCGGCGAAGTTGGGCGCCAGCCGGCCTATGAGGAGTACGCCCAGATCATGACCGGGTACACCCCGCAGCAGCTGCCGGTGCTGAGCAGCATCGCGCGTGAGTTCGGGGTGTTTGACCACTGGTTTTCCGAGGTGCCGTCGCAGACGTTCATGAACCGGTCGTTCTGGACGGCGGCGACGTCGTCGGGGCTGGTCGTGAACAGCCCGGTGAGAAAGTGGTTCACCGACAACGACGCGGAGACGATCTTCGAGCGGCTTGAGCAGCACGGCAAGACCTGGAAGGTCTATGTGATGGAGCCGATGTGCCTGTCGTTCACCGGTGTCATCCACTATCCCCGGCTGAAGGACCGGCTGGCGACGCATTTCGTGCGGTTTTCCGAGTTCGAGAAGGACGCCGCAGCCGGGACCCTGCCCGATTTCTCGCTGATCGAGCCGGACATGATCGCGGGGCACGGCGACTACCATCCGGCGTTCGGCCGGTCATTCTTCGGCGGCAACGTCGATATCGGGCTGGACGCGCCGTCGGCGATGCTGGGCGGCGAGGCGTTCCTGGAGCGGGTCTTCAACGCCTACCGGTCGGCCACGGCCGAGCCGGGCGCCAACGTCTGGAACACCACCTTGCTGATCGGGTGGGACGAGCCAGGCGGAACCTACGATCACGTGCCCCCGGGACCAGTCCCGCCGCCCGATCCGGCCGCACCGGCGGGTGAGCTCGGCTTCACGTTCGACCGTTCCGGCTACCGCGTCCCCGCCATCGTCGTGTCGCCATGGGTCGAGCCGGGCTCGGTGTACAACGAGGAGTACCGGCACACCTCGCTGATCGCGACGCTGCGCAAGGCCTGGGACCTCGGCGCGCCGTTCACCCAGCGTGATGCCTCGGCGCGCACCTTCGACCACGTGTTCACCCGCGGCACGCCGCGCGACCCGCAGAGCTGGGCCACCGTCGCGGCCCAGCCCCCGCCTGCATGGACGATTGACTACCAGACCATGGGCAAGGCCCTCGGCTACCTGGGCAAGGACGTCGCACCCGGCGTCATCGAGCACGCCAGGCAGATGGGGGTCAAACTCCCACCGCAGCTAGACGACCCCTCCGCCGAACTCACGCCCCAGCTCATCGTCGAAGTCATCAGGGACATCGCCTTCCACTACTTCCCCCGGCTGGCGCCGGGCGGCGCAGGCGATGGCCACTGAGCCAACGTCGCACCGGTGTGTTCTCCCTCCAGCTCATGCCTCGTCCCCCACCCGCCGTAGCAGTGACCACGCCGGCAGGCCGGCCCACCGGCCTGATTACGGTCAAGCGTTTCGGCCGGCAACGGTATCTGACCCCTGCTTCTTGAGCGTCTGGCGCGGGCGGGTCTTACTGGCCGACGCGCCCGTCGATGCGCTCGCGGAGCAGGTCGGCGTGCCCGTTGTGGCGGGCGTACTCCTCGATCATGTGCACCAGCAGCTCGCGCAGCGAGACCGGCTCCCCTTCAGAGTCCTGCCCCACGAAATCCAGGTCGTGCTTCTTGATGAACTGATCGGCAAACGCGATCTCCTCGCGCCATGCCGCCCACGCCTCGTCGACAACGGCTGGGTCAGCCACCGCGCCGTTGAAGTCGCCGTCCGGGTCGGCCTCGGCCTGGTAGCGCTTGGGCACGTCGTTCCCGGCGAACCGGCGGCGGAACCAGGCCCGTTCCACCTCGGCCATGTGCCGGACCAGGCCGAGCAGCGACATCGTGGACGGCTCCACAGAACGCCGGGCCAGCTGTTCGGCGTCGAGCCCATCGCACTTCACCCGCAGTGTCAGCCGCTGGTAGCGCAGGAACTCGTTAAGCGTCGCCCGCTCGTCTCCCAGCCGGGAGCCGCCTTCCCGCGGGTCCGAAGCAGGATCGAGGAACAGGTCCGCCCGGTGCTGTGGCGTAGTCACGCCGACCGACACTACCGGACCCCGGAGGTCTGCCTCGCAGGCAGCAGAAAGCCCCATGATCCCGGGTGTCGCCCGGCGTGAACGATCGGCGGTCCTGGTGCCCGGGCCGGCTGACCCGCAGGCGTGCCAGACTGCGCCCATGGATGATGTCGGTGCCCGCACGCTGGGCCGGGTTGGCGCCAATGGCATCGAGCTGGCATACGAGACCTTCGGTGACGCCGGCGCACCGCCGGTCGTGCTCATCATGGGCCTGGCAATGCAGATGATCGCCTGGCCGGACGAGCTGTGCGATGGCCTGGCCCGGTGCGGTCTTTTCGTCGTCCGATTCGACAACCGGGATGTGGGCGGATCAACGCACCTGAAGAATGTCCCGCCGCCACGCCTTGCCGACGTCCTGGTGCGGCGCAAGCCGCCGCCGTACTCGATCGGCGACATGGCCGGCGACGTGGCCGGGCTGATCGATGGCCTGGGGCTGGGTGATGTTCATCTGGTCGGGGCGTCCATGGGCGGGTTCATCGCGCAGACCGTCGCACTGAAGCACGCCGATCGGGTTCGCACGCTCACGCTGATCATGACCTCCACCGGATCTCGTCGCGTGGGGCAGGCGAAGCCGCGAGTTTACGCCCGGCTGCTGCGGCCACCGGTGGCCGCCGCCGGCCGGCGGCGGTGTCGGCAGTTGTCGAGACGTTCCGGCTCATCGGCTCGCCTGGCTTCGCGTTCGACGAGCAGTACCTGCGTGATCTGGCCGGCCGCAGCTGGGACCGCGGGTATGACCCGGCTGGCTCCCGGCGCCAGCTCGCGGCGACGGTTAACCAGCCCAACCGCACCGCGGCGCTGCGTGGTATCACTGTCCCAACGCTGGTCATCCACGGACTCCATGACCCGCTAGTCGCGCCCAGCGGCGGCCTCGCGATCGCCAAGACGATCGCAGGCTCCCGCTTTGTGGGGTTCTCCGGCATGGGTCACGACCTGCCCCGGGCCCTGTGGCCCGAGTTCGTCAGGGAGATCGCGGCGCTCGCCGCACTAGGCGAACAGCGCCGCCGCCACAGACCGCCGCCGGGCTAGCCGTTCATCTATGTCCATGACGCAGCTGGTCGGTTTACTGCGGGGCCGGCCTGCTGCGGCTGCGCACCGTCGGCGAAGGGCACGTTGCGGGGAACGGATGGAAGCGGCAGGTTGGGCAGTACCGCGGACGAGGACCGTCCGCCTGGTCAAGCCGCCGCCCGTCCGGCGTCAAGATCCTGATTTCCTGATGGGCTTGGGTGTTGCGGCCCGGCCAGCTGTGACAAGGGCTGGATCGGGAAGCGTCTCGTCTGCGCGGCTCGGCGGGCCTGGGCGGAACGCCCGTGGCTGTTCTGGTTCGGCGGGTGCCAGTTCCGGGCAGGCCCCACGGCCAGCAGGCGGGTAGCCGAGGGTGAGTTCACGGCGGTGCTTACGGCGGGCTTTTGCTCACACGAGCGGTGCCCGTTCTCGCCGGCAATCAGGTAGCTGCGGCTGAGGACCGCGGCGCCGGCCATGACCACGCCCAGCGCCAGCGTCTCGCCGACCAAGTCCGTGACCCCGGTGCGGATGTGCTCGCCGAACAAGAACACCCCGAGCAGGCTGGCCGAGAACGGGTCGAGGATGGTGAATCCGGGCTGGGAGGCGGCCAGCGGCCCGGCGGCGAGCGCGTGGGAAGCCAGCAGCATGGTCGCCGCCCCGGCGGTGATGAGCACGTAAAGCGACCAGGTGCAGAAGATGGCGCCGATGCCGTCATCGATGTGAGAGCTAAGCTCCTTGATGACCGCGGCCATAAAGCCCCAGGAGATCCCAGTGGCCACGCCAAGCACCGCGGCCCGGCGGGACCCAGACGCGCCGGGACGGTCGCCTAGCCGGTAGGCGACGGCCAGGGCCACGGACACGACGCCGACGGTGACCAGGCCAGCCAGCAGCCACGACGAGCCCGGCGCGTGTAGCCGCCCGCCCGATGGCGACGCCAGGCGCAAGAACAAGCCGATGCCGGCGGACATGGCCGCCGCGGCCAGCCAGTCGCGGCGCCTCACCCGCCGCGACCCAGCGACGGCCAGGTAACCGAAAACGAACAGCAGCTCAGCCGCCAAGATGGGCTGGACCAGGGCCAAATCGCCGAAGTGCAGAGCGGTCAGCTGGAACACGAACCCCAAGATCATGCTGGCAATGCCCAGCACCCAGACCGGCTGGCGGGCCAGGCGGAACACGAGCCGGACATCGAAGCCCGCCGTCTTCGTGCTCCTGGCCCCCTTGCGCTGGCACACCGACGCCGTGGCCGTACACAAACTCGCCGCAACCGCCAGCACGATTGCCTTGTCCATCAGCTGCCCTGCCTCAGATTCCCACGCCGGACAACGAAGCCGCCGACCTGACTGCAGCATCTCGCCCGCCAGCGGGGCCGTCAGTCACGCATCCGACAGCGGTGCTGTCACCTTGCCGACTGGTCTCAGGCCTTGGCCAGCGTGGCCACCGTGATGTGCGGCCAGCGGCCAGCGCCGCAGTTCCCTCATCGTTGTCCAGCGGCTGGAAGGCAAAGTCTGCCGCCGATATGGACGGCACTCCGGTTGCTGGTCGGCCGCCGAAGGCACGCCCGAACGGCTAATCGGCTCACGGCTGCGGGTAAACAAGCCTCCCGTATTCACTGTCGGTCATGTGATGACGCGTTGACGTGTGTCGTGCGATGGTTGGGTTGCCCAGTGAGGGGGTGAGGAGATGCCGTTGGTGGCGGCGTTGATGGCGCTGGCGGCGCTGGCGGGGAACACGGTGGTGACCGCGGCGGCGACGGATGCGTGGGAGGCGGCCCGGAAAGGGTTCGCGCGGCTCTTGGGCCGCGGCGACCCGGGCAAGACGAAGGCCGCGGAGCGGCGGCTGGAGGAAACCCACGACCAGCTCACCCAGGCCACGGGCGCAGATCTGGAGACCGTCCGGGTGACGCTGGAGGCTCAGTGGACGACGCGGCTGGCTGACCTGCTGGAGGACGACCCGGGCGTGGAGGCCGACCTTCGTGCCCTGGTGGACCAGATTCAGGCGCAGGTGTCCGCGGCTGATCATGCGGTGGCGGCCGGGCGGGACATGAATGTCAGCGGCGGGGTGAACATCGCCGATAGGGGCGGGGTGGTGGCCCGGGCCGTCCAGGGCGGGATCTCAACCGGAAACCCTCCTACCCCGGGCCCGGCCAGCAGCTAGCCGGGTCCGGGGGTTCGTGGTCGCTCGCGCCGGGTGCGACGGCCGCCGACCGCGGCGGCGTCGCCATCAATCGTTTGGAGTATCAGCGGCAGGAAGTGGCACGCCAGCCGGTGCGGCTCGGGCCACGGCCGGTGTTCCTGGCCGGCCGGGAGGGGCTGCTGGCGGAGCTGGGTGACCGGCTGGCGGCCAGCCCGGGAGCGTCCGGTCCGCGGGTGCTGGTGCTGTGCGGGCTGGGGGGCGCGGGCAAGACCAGCCTGGCGCTGGAGCACGCGCACCGTCACTTGGCCGAGGTCGGGCTGGCCTGGCAGTTCCACGCCGAGGACACGGCAGTGCTGGCGGACGAGTTTGCGGAATTGGCGGCCCAGCTCGGTGTCCGGGAGCTGCTCGATGCGCGGGACCCGGTGGATTCGGTGCATGGGGTGCTGGCCGCCTACCCGGCTGAATGGCTGCTGGTCTTCGACAACGCCGCGGACCGGAAAGCGGTGGCGCGATTCTTGCCCCCGGCGGGGCGCGGGCGGGTGCTGGTCACCAGCCGGAGTGCGTTGTGGCCGCCTGGCCAGGTGCTGGAGGTGCCGGTGCTGGGCGCTGAGGTGGCCGCGGATTACCTCGTCCGCCTGACCGATGACGCGGACCGGCGGGCGGCGCTGGAGCTGGCCGGTGAGCTGGGCGGGCTGCCGCTGGCGCTGGAGCAGGCCGCCGCCTACATCCAGGCCACCGCGAGCAACCTCGCTAGATACCTGGTGTTGTTGCGGCAGCGGCGGCCGGACCTGCTGGCCCGCGGCGAGCCCGAAGGGTCGGGCGAGACGGTCGCCACCACCTGGTCGCTGGCGTTCACCTAGCTGGAGCGGTCCGCGCCGTCGGCGGCAGGGCTGCTGCGGCTGCTGGCGTGCTGCGCACCTGAGGCCATCCCCGACCGGCTGCTGCTGCAGCCGCGGCACGGACTCACCGATGATCTCGGCGGCGAAGTGGCGGCAGTGCTGGTGCCCCTGCTGGAAGACGAGCTGGAGGTTGACGCCGCGGTGGCGGCGCTGCGCCGGTATTCGCTGGTCACTCGGGCGGGGCATGGGTTGGTGTCGGTGCACCGGCTGGTGCATGCCGTCACCGCCGACCAAATGCCCGCGGACTTGGCCGATCAGTGGCACCAGGCCGCTGCCGCCCTGATCGAGGCCGCGATCCCCGCCGATCCGGAACTGCCTGAGGCGTGGCCGGTGTACGCGGTGCTGCTGCCACACGCCCGGGCTGTCCTTGACCTGACTAGCGGGGGCATGCGGCGGATCGCGGCCTACCTCGGCCAGAGCGGCAGCTACCTGGCCGCCCGGGACCTATGGCATCTGATCGCCGAAGCTTACCGGGAGGATGACGCCTACGGACCGGAGCACCCGGACACCCTGATCACCCGCGGCGGCGGCCTCGCCCGCTGGACCGGGGAGGCGGGGGATGCGGCCGGGGCCCGTGAGCAACTCGCCGACCTGCTGCCTGTGTCTGAGCGGGTGCTGGGCGCCGAGCACCCGGATACCCTGGCAATCCGCGGCAACCTCGCCCGCTTCACCGGCGAGGAGGGAGATGCGGCCGCGGCCCGGGACCAGTACGCCGCGCTGCTGCCCATCACAGAGCGGGTGCTCGGCCCAGAGCACCCAGACACTCTGGACACCCGCCACGACCTCGCCTGGTGTACCGGGAAGGCGGGAGATGCGGCAGGTGCGCGGGACCAGTTCGCTGCGCTGTTGCCCGTCCAGGAGACGGTGCTGGGCTCCGAGCACCCAGAAACCCAGGCCGCCCGAGAAAAGCTCGCCTACTGGGCAGATGAAGCGGATGGTGACGTCAGCGCAGAGTGAAGTAGCTACCGCTATCCACCTTCTGGTAGTCGGCCAAGTGGGGTTTACCCTCGGGTTAGCTACTTGAGAGAAGAGGTCGCCATGTGCAGGGGAGATCGCCTCGTAGCGGACTTCGTGGCCGGCACCGACGCCCGGCCTGGCCTGCCCGAAGAACTCGAAGAGCATCTGACCACGACCGTGAACGGGCGGTGGGTGGTGTGGGCCCACAAGCTGGCCCGGCAAGCGGGCGATCTGTTCATTCCGCTGACCGGCGGTTCCGGCTATCCGGCTGATGCAAAGGCCAGGTGCCGGTTCGGAGGCGCTCACGACGCCCCCGATCCGGGGTGCACGTGCGGCTTCCACGCCCTCTCGAGCCGGAGGTTGCCGGGGCTGCCCGCCGGCCGAGGCAGCCTCACGGCGTTGACCGTTGCGCTGTCCGGACGGGTGCTGGCCTTCGAGTGGGCCGGCCCAGGAGTGCTGTGGCGGGCGGAGCGGCAGACCGTGGTACGCATCGAGCGGCCGGCCCCGTTCGACCGGACAGCGGAAGTCCCGGGCAGGCGCCGTCATCCCGATGATCCCGATGGTCGCTCCGCTGTCGTCCCCGCTGCCACGCCTCGCGATTCGGGGCCGATACGGCTGAACCTGCCCGTCTCCGCCCCGGTGCTACCGGTCTGCCACGACGACGCGGGCTGGTGCATGGGGTCCAGCACGTTCGAGCACTCACCGGCATCCCTGGTTCTGACCTAGCGCGAAGCCGGGCCACTTCATGACCCACCTGTCCGTCACCGAGGCGGTCCCCGGCGACGAGCGGCCGGAGACGGACTGGGGTGAGCACGTCACCGACGCCGAGTACGACCGCGGCTAGGAGCGGCGGGGCTGGTCCTCGTAGCCGGGCATGACCCATGGCTCCCGGGTCTTGCCGTAGAAGCTGAGGCCGGGCCGGTCGGGCAGGGTGCCGGTGATCGTGAGGCGGAACGGGCGCAGGTACTCGACCTGGCCCGCGCGCGTCAGCCGGAAGGGCTGGTCATGGCCGGGGTAGACGACGTCGGCCAGCCCGACCACGCGGTCGATGCTGGCCTGCGCCGCGTCCGGGTCCCAGAAGACGAGCGGAGGCTGCCGGGTCAGCGCGACGCTCGCATAGTGCAGCGCGTCACCGGCGATCAGCGACAGGCCCTGTTCGTTGCGCACCGTGACGCCGATGCTGCCGACCGAGTGGCCGGGGAGATCCACGACGCCCACCCCCGGGATGAGCTCGCCCCCGTCGGCGATCTCGCGGATCCGCGACCGCTCGAGGATGTCCCGGGTCCACGCGGGGGTGGCCCAGTCGTTGGGATGCGGGCGCCCGCAGTAGCGCAGTTCGTCGGGGTGCAGGTACAGCGGCGCATGGGCGAAGACATCGATGTTCTGTACGTGGTCCCAGTGCGCGTGGGTCAGCACGACCATGTCGATGTCGCCCGGGTCCAGGCCCCGGCTGGCCAGCGCTTCCAGCAGGAACGTCCGCCGCCCCGCATGGGCCGGGTCGACGAGGATCCGCACCGGCCTGCCGTCGGGGCCGGGTCCCTCGATGAGGACGACCTCGCACATCGCGACCAGCCCGGCGCTGGTGTTGATCCCGAAGCCGTCCAGCACGACGTCGATGCGGGGGGCCGTCATGGGGGCCAGCCTAATGGCCGGGCGCCACGCCAGCGGGATCACGTTCCGGCCGGGGACCTGCCGGCCGGCGGCGGCCGCATCGGCGCTGCGCCCGCAGCGGCGGCTCAGCGGGGGTCGTTGCGGGCCATCTGCGTCGCGCGGAGATCGGGGTGCATTTCCCAGGGCGGCTGCGGCAGGGTGCGCCCGGTCTCAAGGAGCGACTTGAGGTTAGCCAGGACGGCGGGCCATCCGGCCGAGACCGCCCGGAGCGCGTCCTCGTCGGCGAGGTTCTCGTGGGTGACGGTGAGCCGGACGATGTCGTGGTAAGGCTCGATCTCGAACGTCACCGTGGACGGCCCGGCGGGCGGCTGCTCGCCCGGGGCGTCGAACGTCATCACCAGCCGCCGCGGCGGCTCGGCCGCCAGGATCGTGCCGGCGGCGTCGGCGATGCCCGAGCCGTCGGTGCGCCGGTGTTCCCAGCGCGAGCCCGGCTGCCAGTCCGAGACGTTGCTGTGGCCCCAGTACGCGGCGCTCAGGTCGGCGTCGGTCAGCGCGTGCCAGACCTGCTCGGGCGTGGCGTGGATATAGGTGACGTACGCGTACTCCGGTCGGCCGGTCATGCCGTGCTCCTCTGCTCGTCGCTTCAGGGTGGTCAGTGCCGCAAGCCGCGGGCGCTCGAACCTGCCGATCCACCGTTCCTGGATCTCGTGCAGCGGCACCGGGTTGAGGTAGTGCAGCTTCTCCCGGCCCCGCCACACCGTGCTGACCAGGTTGGCGGCCTCCAGGACGGCGATGTGCTGGGTAACCGACTGGCGCGCCATCGCGACCTGGGCGCACAGTTCCCCCAGCGTCTGGCCGTTGCGCTCGCGCAGGCGGTCCAGCAGGTGACGCCGGGTCGGATCGGCCAGCGCCTTGAAGACCTTGTCTGCGTCCGCGGTCACCACACCATAATGCAGGTAAATACCTGCATGTTGTCAAGCGTGAGCCGCCCTCATGGCCAGCGTCAATGCCGGGGTAACCAGGTCTCCCCGGTACCCGGCGATCGGGTCACGCGCAGGCCAGCCGCGGTGTTCGACGCGGCCGGCCTGGGTAGATGGCTCAGTGGCCATCAGTCTCGACCAGGTGAGAAAATGAGAATGAATCCACGTTCCAGCCGATCACGCGCCCGTCTGGCCGGCACCTGGGCGCGCGCTTGGATCGGCGCGGTCGCCGCGGTCGGGCTGGTCTCGGCCGCCGGCTGCAGCAGCGGTAGCAGTAGCAGCAGCCCGCCGGCGTACTGCTCGCAGCGAAACAGCCTGGAGAACTCGGTCAAGGGATTGACCAGCCTGAACGCCAGCAGCGGGATCAGCGGCCTGGAATCGTCGCTCAAGAAGGTGCAAAGCGACGCCAACGCGCTGGCCGGTTCGGCCAAGAGCGACTTCCCCAGCCAGACCAGCGCCATCAAGTCGTCGGTCAGCTCGCTGCAGGCCGCCGTGAAGGCGCTGGCGGCCAACCCGTCCGCCGCGAACATCGAGACGGTCGCCAAGGACGCGACCAGCGTGGTGAACGCGGCCAAGAGCTTCGCGACCGCGACCAGCTCGAAGTGCGGCTGACCCGGGGGTCCCGGGGCTGGCCACGCGGGCCCAGGCCAGCGCCGCGTTACCCGGTCCGGCCCGGGACTGAGCGTTCGGGCCCGGGACGGAAATTTCCTGCCGCGCGGTGTATCAGACGGCGGCGGCGCACCTCTGGATTGCTGAGTAGCACCAGCGTGGAATACAACCAGGAGCGGCGGGCGGCCGGCCGCCGACGTGGAAGGGACACGCCATGCGTGACGACTCGTCGGTCGTTGCCCTGGTCGCGCGCGTCAGCGACGGGGACCAGGGAGCCTGGAACGAGCTCATCGAGAGGTACGCCCCGCTGGTGTGGTCCATCTGCCTGCGCTACCAACTGAACCGTGAAGACATCGATGA
Source organism: uncultured Actinomycetota bacterium (assembly GCA_963749145.1). GTDB lineage: Bacteria > Actinomycetota > Actinomycetes > Streptosporangiales > Streptosporangiaceae > JASHPR01. Next base: position 1,719,887 of record CAVVLN010000004.1, read on the forward strand.
CGTTGGCCAGAGCGTCTGGCTGCTGCTGGTCGAGAACATCGGGAGCCTCCGCGAGGCCGCGGCGCTGCCAGGCTGGCTGGCGACGACGACCAAGCACGAGTGCCTCCGGGTGCTGCGGGCCACGCGACGGCATGACCACTCGGGCTTGCCACCGGAGGACCAGATGCCGCTTAACCCCGATGCCGAGGCGATCGAGCACGAGCTGATCGCGGCGGAACGCAACGCCGCGCTGCGCGCGGCCTTCGCCGAGTTGCCGCACCAATGTCACGAGCTGCTGTCGATGCTGATCAGCGATCCGCCGCCCGCGTACGCGCATGTGAGCGCGACGCTGGGGATCCCGGTGGGCAGCATCGGCCCCACGCGGGCCCGCTGCCTGGAGCGGCTGCGCCGGTCGCCGCACCTGGCCGGCGTTCTGAGCGACGGCGCCGGAGATGTCGAAGTCAGCGAAACCGGGAGGTGAGCATCGTGGCGGCAGGCTGGGATGACGAACGACTTTTCGCGGCCCTGCGGCAGGCCGTGCACGCCCGTCAGGCCGTCCCGTCCGAGTTCGTGGAGGTAGCCAAGAACGCGTTCGCGTGGCACAACATCGACGCCGAACTGGCCCAGCTCACCTACGACTCCAGCCGCGACACCGATCTCGAGCCGAGCCTGCGCGCCGAGGCGGCGTCCATCCGCGCGCTCACGTTCACCTCGGCGCACCTGACCATCGAGCTCGAGGTCACCCAGGACGCGCTGGTCGGGCAGATCATCCCCGCCCAGGCCGGGGTGATCAAGATCCAGCCCCGGGACGGGGCCGAGACGGTGGTGTCGGCCGACGAGATCGGGTGCTTCTCGATCAGCCCCATCCCGGCGGGCCAGTTCCGCCTGCACTGCCGCACCGCGGCCGACGCCGACACCCTGACCGGCTGGATCACCTTGTGAGCCCGCAGGCCGGCGCGAACCGCGCCGTCAGCCGGCTCCCAGGGTCAGCAGCGACATCGCCGCGGCCTGCTCGACCGGATCGCCCGAGCAGTCCAGCCTGACGTTGGCCATCGCCTCGGCCAGGCCCTGGCCGAGGCGCAGGTGACGGTGCAGTTTTACCATCAGCGGCACCACCGCGTGGTCGTTGAGCTGGACGACTCCGGCGACGATCCCGGCCGTTCCCAGCGGCAGCAGGCTGCTGACCAGGCCCAGCAGCTCATCGGCCCCCACCGGGGCCAGCACGGCGGAATCGCAGCTGGACAGGACCAGCCGGTACGGCGCGCGGTGCAGCTGCTCGAAGTCGTAGACGGTGAGCGGCCCGTCCCACATCCGCAACGACGAGAACAGCGGGCTGTCGGCCCGGAACCGCCCGTGGGCGGCGATGTGAGCCAGCCAGGCGCCGTCAAGCGCGGACAGCACCCGCCCGGCGGTCGCCGCATCGCCCGACAGCACCGTGACGTCGTCATACAACCGGGCCACCACGGGCACCTCGGCGCCGTCGGTGGCCAGGCCCGGCCCGCGGGCGAGCGTGACGTGCAGGCGGTCCGGCGGACGGGCCGCCCGCGCCCGCAGCCAGGCCCGCGCGGACGGGGCGACGCTGAACATCCGGCCGCCCAGCACCGGCAGCAGCGCCCACGGGATCGCGTGCAGCCTGCCCGGCGGGACGACGACCACCAGGCCGTCGCCCAGGCCGGCGGCGGCCGGGCCGGCGGCGGCCGGGCCGAGAATCGCGTCCTGCAGATCGGGACCGGCCGCCTTCAGGATGGCCAGGGCGCTGTCCGGGTCGCCCCCCGGCCGGCTCCGGGCCAGGCGGCGCAGGGCAAAGCGGGCGAACTCCGCCGCCCGCAGGGCGTCCTGGGTGCGGCCGGCGGTGAACTGCCGCACCCGCCCGGCCCCGCAGACCAGCACATAGAGCTGGCCGTCCACGTCGACGATCTCGATGAGCCGGGTGCCGCCGAGCTGGTCGAGCAACTCCGCGATGCCGACCCCGGCCGGGCCGGCGGCGGCCGCGCCCCGGGCCTGCAGCGCGCGGGCCCGGACCACGCCCTCGAGCCGCACCTGGTCCCGCTGCAGGGCCCCGGTTGGCCGGCCGTGCTGCCGCGCCGACTCCAGCCGGCTGGTCGTTTCCCGCAGCGCGGCGAGACCGTGGTTGAGTTCCGCGTCCGCCGAGGGCCGCACCGCGGGCACGGTGAGCGCGGTGGCCCGCCAGCGCTCGGCCCAGGCCAGGAGCAGGCGGGGCCGGCCTGCCCGGGCGAGGTGGCGCAGGGCGAGCGCGGCCAGTTCGGCGCCGTGCCCGGTGGCCTGAGCCCGCAGTTCCGACGCGCCCAGGGTGAACCGGTGCTCGTCCAGGACCTCCAGGCCGCGGCGGCACGCGGCCAGCAGGCGGCGTGACTGGCCCGCGGCCTCGGCGCGCAGCGCCTCGGCGAGCCAGCCGCTGGCGCGGGACATCGCCGGACCGCGCCGCCGAATCCGGGCCGCCGCCAGCAGGTGACACTCGGCGCTATCGTGCCGGCCCAGCGCCAGGGCTACTCGCCCGGCCAGCAGGTGGGCCTGCGTCGCCTCGGCCGAGCCAAGCGCCTCGAGCCGGACGGCGGCCTGGTTCGCCGCGCGGAGGAGCCGGCCGGATGCCGGGCCGGCCGCGTACCGGGCCTGGGCCAGCACCAGCTGGGCGTGGGCCTGGTACCAGGCGTTCTGCTGGGAACGGAACAGCCGCTCCGCAGCACGGGCCCGCTCCTGGGCTCCTTCCGGCTGCGCGGCAGCCAACGCGCAGCTTGCCGCGACCAGCAGCAATTCGGCCTTCATGGTGGACCAGCCACGAGCCTGCTCTATATCGCGGACAGCCGCGTCTGCTTCCCCCAGCGCGTCGCTCACGAGCCCGGCCGCCAGCAATACGTCGCATCGGTCGTGACTGAGAAATGGTGCCGGAACGTTAAGCAGCCGGTAGCGGAAGGCGGCTTCGTCGAGGAATGAAAGCGCAGCCGGAAGATCTCCTGACCGGAACGCGGAACCTCCTCGGTTGAACACAGTATGGACGGCTTCCAGTTCCTGGCCGACTTCGGCAAACAGGCGTCCCGCGGCCAGGAAGTCGCCGTCTGCGCGGCCGGGCAGCCCGATGGCCAGGTACACCAGCCCGCGGCCTTCCAGCGCCCGGGCCGTCCAGACGAGGTCCCCTGCGGGCTGCAGCACGCCGATCGCGCGCCGGAGGTCATCCAGGGCCGCCGAATACCGGCCGAGGGTCCACCGCATATAGCCGCGCCGGTACAGCACCCGGCCCTTCAATTCGCCGCTGGACAGGCCGACAGCGTGATCGAGGGTGGCGAGTCCATCCCGCGTCCGGCCTGCCTGAACCAGCGCGATCCCCAAGGACCCGAGCACATCGGCCTCGCGCTCCGCTGAGCCGGTCAAGAGAGCGAGGCGCAGCGCGGCACGCAGTTCGCGGACGCCCGCGTTGACATCACCGGTATCACGCAAGACGATCCCGGCGGCCTGGCGGGCTATTGACGCCTCGTACGGGCCGGGCCGCGCGTCCAGTATCCGCCGCGCCCTGGCCAGTGCCTCGCGAGGACGGGACAAGGCCAGCAGCAGCAAATCGTCCGCATCGCCACGATTGGACCGAACCGCAAGCGCTCCCTCTGCCACGAACCAATGCTAGATTCCCTGATCCTTCCGGTCCATGTGATATTTCACGAAAACGTGTTCTACTAATGAACCACTTTGGATGCCGCTTGCCGTCGGTATCTTAACTGATAGTTGTTATACCGTAACTAATTAATCTTAGCGGACCGGGCTTGCGGAAAGTGCCCTGCAGGATGTATCACCCCATCAAGTGATCTCTCCGTAAAACGTCGGGCCATGCGGGCGCCTCCGGCTTCCGCGCTGGCGGCACCGGCCTGCCCGGCCCTGGCACCGGCAATTCTCCATCGCGCTCGCAATCCCCGTGGAGGGCGACATGACCGAATCAGGCGAATGGCGCCAAAGTGTGGTACCAAAGGTCGCCGACGAGACCGACCTCATCGTCCGCTCCTTTGCCGAGGGTCCCGACCGAAGGGAGATCAAGGTCGTTACCTCGGCCGGCGGGATCGACTTCATGTATGCCGAAAGCGAGATCCTGGTCCGCGAGGAGCACCTCGACCGCGTGCTGGAAGTCCTGGAGCAGCCGACCCGGGCCGACCTGGAGCGCGATGAGCCCGGCCGCATCCGGCGGGTCATCGAGGGCGTAGTCCTGCTCAGGCTGGGTGGACAGCGATTCTCCCTGGCACTCGACGCGCTTGCCGAGGTTGACCGGCAGATCAACCCAGGGGTCGCGACCCCGAATCAGGTCCTAACCGTCGCCACGGGTACCGGCAGTGGTTGCTCGGCAACCGAGCCTCAGGAGGTGTACTACGAGATCGAGCCCTTCCCCTCCGTCTGCCACGACAACGGCGGCGCCGGGGTGCTGATCTATATGGCCGACACCGGACTGCTGCCGGACGCGGCGACCCATCCGTGGCTGGCGCACGGGGTCTCGATGCGCAACCCGGTCACGGATGTCGACCCGCTTGGACCGGGCGACCCGGCGCAGATCCCGCCCTGTGCGGGTCACGGCACGTTCGGCGCCGGCGTCCTGCGATGCATGGCGCCCGACGCGCAGATCGTCATGACCCGTGCCCTGCTCTACGGGGGCAGCCAGGTGGAATCGAACCTGGTGCCCGTGCTCGACTCGGCGCTCAGCCTCGGCGTGGACATCTTCCACCTGACCATGGCCTGCCTGTCCAGGAATGACCAGGCCCTGATCGGTTTCGAGGCATGGCTCGCGAAGCTGCGCCACCACCAGGGCGCGATCTGCATCGCCCCGGCGGGCAACTGCGGCTTCGACCGGCCGGAGTGGCCGGGCGCGTTCCCCGGGGTGATCTCGGTCGGCGCGCTCGGCGGCGACTGGCGAGGCCGGGCCACGTTCAGCAACTTCGGTCCGTGGGTCGACGTGTACGCACCGGGCCGAGACCTCGTCAACGCGTTCGCGACCGGTACGTACGAGTGCTACGTGTACCCGTATGCCGGGCCGCCCCCCCAGGTCCGGAACTTCTACGGCATGGCGAAGTGGAGCGGCACATCGTTCTCGGCGCCGGTCGTGACCGGGCTCATCGCCTCTCGGATGTCGCGCACCGGCGAGACCGCCCGGCAGGCGGCCGCCGCCGTGCTGGCCGAGGCGCGATCGGAAGCGGTCCCGGGGGTCGGTCCCGTGCTGCTGCCCCGCTGCGGCCCGGCCGGCGGGCAGCGGGATCACGAGGGCTGCTGCTGCCGCGCGCCCCGCCGGGGGTCCGGCTGCTGCTGACCGGCTTCAGCCGGCCAGCAGCGGCGCAGCAGCGTCACGAGCTGGTCCTGGCGCTGTACCAGAGGTCGGCCGAGGCGACTTCTCGAACTGGTCAGCGGCCGAGCCGGGCGCGGACCAGGCCGGGAAGCGCGGCCGGCCCGCCGACCGGGCGGAACCGGTCCGACGCGGCCTGCAGCGCCTGGTACTCATCCTCGGTGAGCTGGACGTCGGCCGCGGCCACGTTGCTCTCGAGCTGCCCGACGCTGGACGCGCCCGGGATCGCCACCACGGCCGGGCGGTGGATGACCCAGGCCAGCGCGATCTGGGCCGGGGTGGCGTCGTGGGCCTTCGCCACCTCGCGCAGCGCCCCGATCAGGCCCTCGGCCCGCTCCAGGTTCTGCGGCAGGAACAGCGGGCTGGCCGCCCGGACCCGGTTCGACGGCCGGTGGTCCCGGTCATAGCGGCCCGACAGCAGGCCCTGCGCCAGCGGGCTGTACGCGATCACGATGTGCCCGTCGGACTCCGCGAACGGGATCAGGTCACGCTCGGGCGCGCGGGCGACCAGGCTGTAGCGCACCTGGTTGCTCAGCACCCGGCTGCCCAGGGCCGCCTCGGCGGCCCGCCACCGGTCCAGGGAGTAGTTGCTGACGCCGACCTCGCCGACCAGCCCGACGCGCTGCAGCGCGCGCATGCCGCGCATGATCGTTCCGTCGCGGAACAGCGGATTCGGCTGGTGCACCTGGTAGAGGTCGAGCCGGCTTACTCCGAGCCGGTTGGCGCTGGCCACGGCGCGCTGCTCGACCACCGGCGGCACCGGCACGATCGGCAGGATCTTCGTGGCCAGGAACACCGACTCCCGGCTGTCGCCGAGAGCCCGGCCGAGGATCCGCTCGCTGCGGCCGAAGCCGTAGATCTCGGCCGTGTCGAACAGCGTGACGCCCAGGTCCAGCGCGCGCTGGACGATGGCGTCCGCCTCCTGCGTGGCGTACGCGTCGCCGTAGCCCCACTCCCGGGACCCGAACTGCCAGGTGCCCAGGCCGATCTTGGAAATCCTCGTCGCGGTGTGATTGGCCAGATATCGCATGATTCCAGTCTCCGCCTCCGAGGTCAGCGCGCCCAGTGCGTGGCGTAAGGGGATCGCCGCCGGAGGTCTTCACGCACGTCGGCGCCCAGGTGCCGGGTCTCGAGCCGGTTCAGCGCCGCGCCGGCGACCGCCCCGGTGAGCAGCGGCCCGAGCGAGACGGCGCTGCGCCCGGCCCGGGCGAGCAGCCTGCGCTGCAGCCGCCGCCGCAGCGGCGAGCCCGCGGCCAGGACGATCCCGGCGGGCGCGAGGGCCACGCCACGGCGGTGCGCCCACGCCGCCACGTAGGCCATCATGCGCTCGGCGGGTGTCCCCGGCGCGCGCATGCCGTAGACCTCATGCAGCTCGGCGACCAGCTTGATCTCGATGCCGACCAGCGCCACGGTCTCGACCGCGATCTCGAGCAGGGCGGAGGGCAGGGGCAGCACCATGGCCGCGCCGGACGCCGCGCCGACCACGCCCGCGGCCCGGGCGGCGCCGTGGATCAGGGCGTCGGCGAGCTCCTCGGGGCCGAGACCGGGGAACTGGCCCCGCAGCCGCTGCTGGTCTCGCACCGGCAGCCGGGGAGCCATCGCCAGCACCTCCGCGGTCAGCCAGCGGCCGCCGGACTGCAGCCCGTTCCAGCCGCCCCGCCCGCCACGCCCGGCGACCCGCCCGCTACGCCCGGCGATCCGCCCGCTACGCCCGGCGATCCGCGCGATCTGCTCGCCGATCCGGCGCCGCCGTGACGGGCTCCGGGTCTCGCTCACCTCGCCGACCAGTTCGGCGACTTCCCGGGGAAGTTCCTGCGGGGTGAGCTCGGCCTGCCTGTCGGGTCCGCGGCCGGTGGGGTCCATGCGCTAGGGCTACCCAGGCACGGCGGTCATACGCGGCCTGCGGGGCGGCATCCCGGTAGTCTGGCCGGACGCGACAACTGACCGGACGAGCGGAAGAGGTGAGCGCAGGTCATGCCCGGGAACGAGATGTACGACCCGGCGGGGCTGGATGCGTCCGACACGCTCGACGGCGATCCGGGCGACGACCCGCTGGACCAGGGCATCGCGCCGCCCGACCGGTGGTCGGCCGGCGAGGGCTTCGGCACCACGGCGGAAGAAGAGCAGCGGGGCGAGTCGCTCGACCAGCTGCTGGCCGAGGAGGAACCAGAACCCGACCCCTACGCGGACGAGGACGAGCCCGCGCCGGCCGCCGGGCTGGACGACGACGAGCCCGCGCCGCGCGCCGGGCGGCTGGTGGCCGAGGACGAGGGAGCCCATCTCGACGAGGAGCCCGACCTGGTCGCCCGCGATGTCGGGATCGACGCGGGCGCGGCGACCGCGGAGGAGGCTGCCGTCCACGTGGAGGACGAGGACGACGAGGTTTAGACGTCTAGCTTTCCAGAACGCGTAGTGTCGCAGTATGAGCCTGACGCTGCCGCTGTTCCCGCTGGGCACCGTGCTCTACCCCGGGCTGCTGCTGCCGCTGCACATCTTCGAAGACCGGTACCGCCGGCTGGTTCGTGACCTGCTGGACAGCGCCGAGCCCCGGCGGTTCGGCGTGATCGCGATCCGCGAGGGCAACGAGACCGGCGCCGACGGCGTTACGGCCCTGCACGAGATCGGCTGCACGGCGACGCTGCGCCGGGTTGCCGAACGCGACGACGGCCGCTTCGACCTGGTCACGGTCGGGTCCGACCGGTTCCGGCTGCTGTCGCTCGACCATTCGCGGCCGTACCTACAGGCCGGGGTGGACCTTCTCCCCGAGGACACCGGGGACCAGGCGGCGGCGGGCCAGGCCGCCGAGGCCGTGCGGCGGGCGTTCCGCGGCTACGTCGACGCGCTGGCCGCGCGGAGGGCGACCCAGGTCAGCGTGCCCGACCTGCCCCGCGAGCCGATCGCCCTCTCCTACCTGGTGGCCGCGTCGATCATCGCCGACCTGCCGGACCGGCAGGCCCTGCTGGCCGAGCCGGATGCCCTGCGCCGGCTGACCGCGGAGCGCGCCCGGCTGTCCCGGGAGACGGCGATGCTGCGCTCGCTGACGTCGACGCCCGCCCCGGACCTCAGGTACGCGCCCTACAACCCGAACTAACCCCGTCCCCGGTTTCTATCCGGGCTGCCGAGATTCCGAACATAACGGACTTCGGTGAGCGGCGGGCCGGTGCCGTCGTAGGTCCACGGCTTCTCGGTGCCGTCGGCGCGCCAGCCCTGTGCCTCGTAGAAGCCCCGTGCGGGATGGTTGCCGGCCAGGACCGCGTCCGTCATGAGGCCCGCGTAGGCGTCCCGCCACGTGGCGACGTGCACGGCCGCGATCGCCTGGGCGTCCGGCGGCGCCGCGGGCCGGACCAGGCCGGCGGCGGATTCCGCGGCGCTCACCTCGTCAGTTGGACCTCGAGAAGATCCGCAGGAAGAACAGGAACACGTTCAGCGCGTCCAGGAAGATCGACGCCGCGATCAGCGGGGCCGATTGGACATCGTTCGATCGCCGGAGCCGCTGGAAGTCGAACATGGTCAGCCCGGCGAAGATCACCAATCCCAGGACCGAGTAGATCAGCTCCCCGTGCGGGATGTGCACGAAGATCAGCACGATGCCGAACACGATGAGGGCGATCAGTGCGATGAACGAGACCCGGGCGATCGCCGTGAGGTCCCGCCGGGTCGCGTACCCGGCCGCGCCGAATCCGGCGATGAACAGCGCGGTGGCGCCGCCGGCCTGCCAGACCGCCCGCGGGTCCGCGCTCGCGTAGTAGGCGATCGCCGGGGACATCGCCAGGCCGAGCAGGGCGCCCACCGCGAACAGCAGGCCCACGGTCACCCCGTTGGACCGCCGCACCGTGAACCGCATGGCGATCAGGCAGGCGAACGCGGCGATGAACCAGACGATGAACCAGCCCGAGGTCATGTTGCGGGCCAGGTAGGCGCCGAGCGCGAAGAAGCCGGTGGTGACGGCGACGTAGCCCATCGTCTGCCCGAACAGGGTGCGCGCCTGGTCGCGCGCGGGAGCGGCGTAGCCGCCGCCGTAGCTGAGGTACTCGCTCATCGGACCGTCCGCCTTTCGTGCGCCACGAAACCATTCAACACAACGCCCGCCGCCGAGGGCGAGTGTCCGGCCCGCGGCGGTGGGCTGGCCGGCCACCGCGGGCGATTGGTGCGCGTCATCCGGCGCGCACGCGTGAGATCACGCCGGCATGTACCTCTCGAACCAGGTCACCAGCCGGGTCAGGTAATCGGTGATGGCCGGGAACCGGCTGACGCCGTGTCCTTCGCCGGGGTAGATCACCAGTTCTGAGTCGACGCCATGACCGATCAGCGCCTGGTAGAACTCCCTGGCCTGGCCGGCCGGCGTGCACCGGTCCTTCGCGCCCGCCGTGAGCAGGGTCGGCGTCCTGGCCTTGCTCGCGTGCAGGACGGGACTGCGTGTGTGCACCTGATTGCCGATTGCCTCCGGGTCGGCGTTGTCCAGGAACCACAGTCCCCAGCGGGGGATGTTGGTCGTGAACGTGAAGCTGTACCACTCGGTCACCGGCGAGCCGGCCACGGCGGCCTTGAACCTCTGGTCCTGGGTCACCAGCCACGCTGACATGAACCCGCCGTAGCTGACGCCCATCGTGCCGATCCGCGCCGGATCGGCGATCCCGCGCTCGATCATCGCGTCGATTCCGGACAGGTAATCGTAGGTGTCCGCGCCGCCCATGTCGCCGACGACCGCGGCGGCGAACTCCCGGCCCCGCCCGGAGCTACCGCGCGGGTTCGGGAGCAGGACGGCATATCCGCGGGAGACCAGCAGGGGTACCGCGGAGCTACGCATCGCCCAGCCCCGCTGGTAGGCCCCGATCGGCCCGCCGTGGACGTGCAAGACCAGCGGGAACGGCCCGGCCCCGGGAGGCGCGCACAGGACTCCTTCGATCGCTGTCCCGTCGGGTGCGTTCCAGCTGACGTTCGCGGCCGAGCCCGCGACCGATCGGATGTAGTCGGTGCCGGCATGGGCCAGGGAGGCCAGCACCTGGTCAGCGCCCGTGCCAACGATCGCGATCTGCTGCGGAATGTCGTAGTCGTCGCGGACCACGACGACCCGGCCGTCGGAGGTGAAGGCGCCGCCCGGGTAGAACCAGCTCGCCCACGACTGCGCGGACGCGACCAGTTCCTTGGCGGTGATCGTCTCCGGCAGGGGTCCCGGCCCGGCGTCGGCGATCCCGGCCACACTGTCCAGATGGCGCTGGCCGATGTAGCCGAGCCGCGTTCCGTCGATCCACTGGACTGCGGTGACATCAGTCCCGGCGGTGTCCGCGGCGCACCTGGTGCCGGCCACGAGGTCCAGCAGGATCAGGTCACCCGCCACGATCCAGCGGTCGCTGCACACGGCCTCGACCACGGCGGCCCGCCTGCCGTCGGACGTCCCGGCAGGCAGCCCGAGCTGGACGTCGCTGCGGAGCAGCTCGGTCACCTCACCCGTCGATACGTCGAGCCGGCTGAGCACCGCGGAGTACCAGTCGTCCTCGCTGGGCTGCTCGCTGGTGATGGCCAGCACATGCCCGGGCCCGGACCAAGCCGCCTCCCAGACGTTCAGCCCGTCGGGCGAGACCCTGGCGAGCTCGCCGGAGGCCGGGGTGTAGAGCCACAGGCCGCGCCAGGAATCCTCCGGCGTCCCGGCCTCGACCTCCGGATACCAGGACGGTAGCCCGGACTCGCCCGAGCCGGCCGTTCCCGATCCCTGCGCGTCAGCCATCTCCGCTCCGAGCCCGGCCACCCCGAGCAGGATCCGGGTGCCGTCCGGTGACCACGCGAGATACTCGACCGTGCCGGGGACAGCAGGCGCTGCCCGGGCCTCGCCGAGCTGCCCGCCGGCCAGCAGGTAGAGCTGGAACACCTCAGCCTTGGCCCGGTCGGACAGGAAGGCCAGGGATGACCCGTCCGGCGCGAGCCGGGCGGCCTTGGCCGACCCGCCACCGGAGGTCAGCGCGCGCAGCGCGCCGTCCCGCACCTCGTACAGGGCGGTGCGCGGCAGCCCGTCGAGTTCGTCATAGACCGATCCGGTCACCACGATGCGGCTGGCGTCGGTCGTCGTGACGAGGTCGGTGACATGGTGCGGCCTGCCGAAAGCCGGCTCGTGCAGCCGCCGGAGATGCTCGGCGACCGCCGCGTACTCAGGAGATTCCCGCAGGTCTTTGCGCATAGTCCGGGATGATCTCATGCATTACGCGCGCGCCGCCATCAGCAAACCGGCCGGGCCGCCTCCCGGTTGGGCGGCAGGAGCGGGGCGTGCCATCCGTCAGCCGATCACGAGGGCCGTGGCATCCGGGGAGAACCTCTGCTCAGTACGCGCTGTGGCGGCCAGTTCCCGGCGTTCCAGGCGTGCCGACCACACCCGCCGCGATGAAACCGAACAAAAGAAAGATGAAGAAGCTGCCGTAATACGTGGCGAAGAAGGCGATGACCAGTGCGGGCGTCACGATGATCGCGGTCGCGGCCCAGGCGACGACCTTCCAGTTGACCGGTCTGGCGCGCGCTGGCGCGGCGGGCTGGCGTGACGGCGGAGTGGCCGCTCGCCCGGCCGGGATGCCCGCCGTGACGCCGGCCAACTCGGCGTAGGTCCTCGACTCGAGTGCCTGGCCGGCTCGCCTGGCCAGTTCGTTCTTGCTCAGCCGGCCGTGCACGAACGCGGTCTTCAGGGCATCGATCACCCGCTCGCGGTCCGCGTCGCAGGCCCGCACGTGACCGCCAAAGGCCGCCCATCCTGCGCCGGGATCCTGCGGTTCCATCGCCACGGGCACCTCCCGGCCGGCACAGCTGACAAAGCCTGACGGGTGGGCCCGGCGATCACGCCCGTCCGGCTTGCTCTTTCATGATAAACGTGACCCAGCCGGGCACCGGGGTGCTAGCACGAGGCGGATCGGGCAGCTACCTGCCTTGGGTCTGTCGCGTGGCTGAGTCAGACTGCATCGGTAACGGCCGTATGAGCCGAAGGATGGACCGGGCTAAAGCGCAGGGGGCGGGTGCCGGGGTAGGTGACGGCAAGCGTTGTGCATGCGGCGGGCTACCGGTTCCGGGCCTGCTTCCACGACCGGTGGAGCGGGTACCTGGTGCCCGGGGGATCTCGGCCGTTCCCTATCCCACCGTGCCGGTGCTGTCGATCGTCGTGGTCGCACTCGGCGCGATCGTGTTCGCCAACCTCGCCGCCGTCGTTCCCGGACGCATCGCCGCTCGCACGCCCACCGCGCTGCTGTTGCGGACCGAATAGCGGGTCACGGCGGCGGCCACTGCTTGGCGACCAGGGTCAGCACGTCATAGGCGGCGACCGGGGCCCCGTGCTGGTTGGTCACGGCGGCGTCCCAGCGGACTTCGCCGTAGTCGGCGTCCTCGCGCGGGGTGATCTGCTTGCAGGTCAGCGTCACGGTCACCGCATCGCCGGGGTAGACCGGCGTGAGGAACCGCAGGTTCTCCAGCCCGTAGTTGGCCAGGACGGGGCCGGGATCGGGCTGGACGAACAGGCCGGCGGCGAAGGACAGCACCAGGTAGCCATGCGCCACGCGGCCGTCGAAGAAGGGGTTGGCCCGGGCGGCCTCCTCATCCATGTGCGCGTAGAACCTATCCCCGGTGAACTCGGCGAAGTGTTCCACGTCCGCCAGCGTCACCGTGCGCGGGCCGGCGACCACCGCGTCGCCTGGCCGCAGCTCGGCGAGCGACTTGCGGAACGGATGCACGGCACCGGGGTGCCGGTCCGCGCCGGGCACCCAGCGGCCGGTCACCGCGGCGAGCACCCGCGGGCTGGCCTGGATGGCGGTGCGCTGCATGTGGTGCAGCACGCCGCGCATCCCGCCCATCTCCTCGCCACCGCCTGCCCGCCCGGGGCCGCCGTGCACGAGCATGGGCAGCGGTGACCCGTGGCCGGTCGATTCGCTGGCGTCGTCGCGGTCGAGCACCAGGACCCGGCCATGCCAGGGCGCCAGGCCGGTCACCACGTCGCGGGCGAAGCCGGGGTCGGCGGTGACCACCGATCCGACGAGGCTGCCCCGGCCCCGCGCGGCGAGCTGTATCACCTCGGCGGTGTCGCGGTAGCCGATGATCGTGCTCACCGGGCCGAACGCCTCCACGTGGTGCGGCTCGGCCCGCGTGGCGTCGTGGCAGCGCAGCAGCAGAGGGGATATGAACGCGCCGCGTTCGGGGTCGGCTCCGACCACCTCGACCCGGTCCGGATCGCCGAAGACCAGCTGGCCGGCCGGCAGCAGCTCGCTGACCGAGCGGCGCACCTCGGCCCGCTGGTCGCGGCTGGCCAGCGCGCCCATGCGCACGCTCTGCTCGGCCGGGTTCCCGACCACCACGCCGGCCAGCGCCGCGCGCACCGCGTCGGTGACCTCCCCGGCCATCGCGGCGGGCACTAGCGCCCGCCTGATCGCGGTGCACTTCTGGCCCGCCTTGACGGTCATCTCGGCGATCAGCTGCTCAACGTACAGGTCGAACTCGGGCGTGCCCGGCGCCGCGTCCGGCCCGAGGATGGAGCAGTTCAGCGAGTCGGCCTCGGCATTGAACCGCACCGAGCGGGCCACCACCGCCGGGTGCGCGCGCAGCGTCCGTGCGGTCGCGGCCGAGCCGGTGAACGCGACCAGGTCCTGCTCGCCCAAGTGGTCGAGCACGTCGCGGGCGCTGCCGCAGACCAGTTGCAGCGACCCTTCCGGCAGCAGTCCGGAAGCGGCCATCAGCTCGACCAGGCGCGCGGTGAGATAGGCGGTCTGGCCGGCGGGCTTGACCAGGCTGGGCATGCCCGCGATAAACGCCGGGGCGAACTTCTCCAGCGGCCCCCACACCGGGAAATTGAACGCGTTGACCTGCACCGCCACCCCGCGCAGCGGGGTGAGGATGTGCTGGCCGAGGAACTGCCCGCCCTTGCCGAGCGGCTCCGCCGCCCCCTCCACGTAGATTGTGTCGTTGGGCAGCTCGCGCCTGGCCTTGCTGGCGTAACTGAGCAGCACGCCGATGCCGCCATCGACGTCGAACTTGGCGTCCCGCAGCGTCGCCCCCGCCCGCGCCGACAGCGCGTAAAGCTCGTCGCGGTGCTCACGCAGCACCGCGCCAAGCGACTTGAGCAGCGCAGCCCGCTGATGGAAGGTCAGCGCCCGCAGCGCCGGGCCGCCGGTGCCCCGCCCGTAGTCCAATGCGGTGGCCATGTCGATCCCATCCGATGAAACCCGGGCGACCTCATCCCCCGTCACCGCGTCGAACACCGGGCGCCCGTCCCCGGCCGGGGTAACCCACGCCCCGCCCACATAGCTGCGCAGCAGCGCCATCGTCCACTCCCCAAACCCGAGGTCAGCCCGGATCATCGCCACGCCTTCGCCAGCCCGCGGCCGGTCCCGGCATATGGACATCAGTCTGGCAGCAGGTCGACCAGCTCGTCGCCGTGGGCGGTGCGGCTGACCCGGACGCTTCTTCCGCACTGCTCGCGGATGATCAGCCTCGCCGCGGCCAGCTGATGGAGGTGGTATGTCGACCGGCCGTGCGGACCAGCCCCGTTGGCCGCGCGCCCGCGAAGCGATGCGGGGCCGTGACCGCGCCGCAGCCGGATCGTCACCTCGAAGTTCTCCGAGGTGATCGTGACACCGGCAGGCTCCTGGCCGAGGATCAGAGCCGATAGCTGCTCCCATCGGGGGGCGAAGGCCGCCGGGGCATCACTGATATCGCCCGGTCCGGGACACGCATGCGTCTTGCTGAAGGAGCGCAGATGAATCTATGGAGACGCAAGCTGCGCCTCGCGCCGGTTGGCGTGGCCGTGGCCGCGCTGATAGCCGCCGGGTGCAGCTCCAGCGGCCCCAGTTCCACGGGCGCCTCATCGGGCGCGAAGGTCACGGGCGGCACAGCGACCGTGGCACTGCCGGCCGGCATCACCTATAGCTGGATCTTCCCGTTCTACGCGATCACCAACTCTGGCATTTACAACGACAACCAGTTCCAGTGGCTGATGTACCGGCCGCTGTACATGTTCGGCAACAACACCCCCACCAACGTGACCATCAACTACCCGCTGTCCCCGGCCAGCGCCCCGGTCTACACCAACGGCGGCAAGACCGTGACCGTGACCATGAAGGGCTGGAAGTGGAGTGACGGCGAGAGTGTCGACGCCCAGTCCGTGATCTTCTTCCTGAACATGGCGAAGGCCGAGAAGGCGAACTGGTACGCCTACTCGGCAGGCCTGCTGCCGGACAACGTGGTGTCCTACAAGGCCACCGGGCCCGACCAGGTGACGATCCAGCTCAACCAGGCCTACTCCAGCCTCTGGTACACCTACAACCAGCTGTCCGAGATCAACCCGATGCCGCTGGCCTGGGACGTCACCTCGCTCGGCGCCAAGCCGGGCAGCGGGGGCTGCACCACCGACAGCGCCGCGGACGGCTGGGCCAAGTGCAAGGCGGTCTACACCTTCCTGACCGCCCAGTCGAAGATCGCCTCGACGTACGCGACCAGCCCGCTGTGGTCGGTGGTGGACGGCCCGTGGAAGCTGTCCAGCTTCAGCACCGACGGCAACGTGACCATGGTGGCGAACAACGCCTACTCCGGCAGCCCCAAGCCGACACTGTCCGCGATCAAGTTCGTGCCGTTCACCGACGACGCGACCGAGTACACCGCGCTGAAGACCGGGGCGGTCGACGTGGGCAACATCCCGACGCAGGACCTGCCGCAGAAGCCGGCCAACTCGCCGCTGCCGGCCACCAACCCGCTGGGCAGCGGCTACTACCTGACGCCGTTCTTCTCGTACGGTATCCAGTACGCGCAGCCGAACTTCAACAATCCGCAGGTGGGCTTCCTGGTCCGCCAGCTCTACATCCGCCAGGCCCTGCAGTACGCCGTCGATCAGTCCGGCATCAGCAAGGCGATCTGGCGCGGGTACGCCGTCCCTGACCCGGGGGCGGTGCCGACCGTGCCGTCGAATCAGTTCATTCCGTCCGTCGAAGAGGAGAACGGCGGCCTGGGCCCGTACCCGTTCAACCTGGCCAAGGCGAAGTCGCTGCTGACCAGCCACGGCTGGTCCGAGGTCGGTGGCGTGATGACCTGCCAGGACCCGTCCAAGTGCGGGACCGGCATCACCACGGGCGAGCAGCTGAAGCTGACGTACGTCTACTCGACGGGCATAGCCGCCGCCACGGCGATGTGGCAGGCCATCAAGTCCGACGCCTCCTCGGTCGGCATCGACATCAACCTCGTCGGGCAGTCGTTCAACACGATCATCGGCGAGGCCGCGCCGTGCGCGCCGATGGGCCCGAAGTGCAACGTGCAGGTGTTCGCCTACGGCGGCTGGAGCTTCGATGGTCCCGGCTTCGAGCCGACCGGCGAGCCGCTGTTCGCCACCGGCGCCGGGTCGAACTCGGGTAACTACTCCGACCCGACGATGGACAAGCTGATCGGCGAGACGCACACCAGCAGCAGCCTGTCGGTGTTCGACCAGTACGCCACGTACGCGGCCCAGCAGCTGCCGTACCTCTGGGTGCCGGTCCCGAACCCGTACGAAATCGTTGCGGTCAACAACAAGCTGCACGACGTCGCGTACAACGCGATGTTCACCCTGCTCCCCGAGTACTGGTACTTCACCAAGTAGTTCGGGGCGCTCCTGCCCGCCCGCTCCGCTCCGACACTCCGCGGGGCGGGCGGGCAGGGCTCTGCGTGGTCACCTGGGTGTTCTGGCTCGCCACCGCCGTCGCCGTGCTCCAGGTGATCCTGGCCCTGACTCGCAGCGGAACCCTGTTCGCCGGGGCGAGCTCTCAGCCCGGCCCGGCGCCGCTGTTCTGCCTGGACACCCCGCAGGCACTGCTGCCGCACGCCGCCAGCGGGGTTAGCCATGCCGGCCTGGCCGCTGGCGTGCGCGCCACCTGGACCACCGCGAGCTTGTGCACCGCTCATCCCACCGCCGGGCAGGCCCTGGCCTACGCGGTCACCCTGCTGCCACCGGACGTGCTGCGCCTCGGCGCGCTCTACCTGGCGATGCGGCTGGCCCGCACCGCCGCCCGCGACGGCGTCTACACCGCCCAGGCTGCCCGGCTGGTGCTGATCCTGGGCTGGTGGCTGCTGGCCGGCGAGGTGGTCGCCGCCCTGGCCGAAGGGCTCGCCCGGATCAACCTGCTGAGCCAGCTGGTCACCTGGCCCGTCGACTGGCTCCACTGGCCCGCGCCCTGGTCGGCGTGGTGGCCGGTCGCCGTGATCGGCCTGGGCATGATCACCTTCGCCCGGGTCATGCGGATCAGCGCCGGCATGCGCGACGACCTCGAGGGGACGGTGTAGTGCCGCCCACGGTCCCGGAGGACCACGCCATCGCCATCCACCTCGACAAACTCCTCGCCAACCGGGGCATGACCCTGACCGAGCTGTCCGAGCGGGTCGGCGTCAGCGTGGTCAACTTGTCCATCCTGAAGAACGGCCACGCCCGGGCGATCCGGTTCAGCACCCTGACCCGGCTCTGCCAGGCGCTCGACTGCCAGCCCGGCGACCTGCTCAGTTACCACGCCGCAGGCAGCCAGGCCGGGCAGCCAGACCCGGACGGCTGAACCGGCCGGCCCCCGGCACCGCCGGACCCGCTACATCCCACAACCCCGGCAACCAGGCGTGGCCAACGGGGTGCGGAGGTGAGCCCCCCGCGGGGCCGGCCCATGGGCAGCGGTTCATTGTTGTGTCATGAGCGCTCCCGCGCGCCAGGGAAGGAAGCCACCATGACCGCTCGAGCCGAAGTAGTGGCGCTGCTCACCGACTTTGACGTGGAGCGCGCCGGCGCTCGCCAGCAGTTCGTGCACCGGGACGGGAGGCCCTTCACCGCGGAGGAGACCGAGCTGATCGCCAGCACGACCGATGAAGACATGCGTGCCGCCGCCAGCCAGATGGCGGCCGCACCGCAGCGCCTTATCGAACTGATCGCGCCTTATCTCCCCGCGGCGGCCGACGAGACCGCCGACCGCCAGCCGCCGGCTGAGGCACCATGAGCCCGGGTTCTGGCGGCCAGCCGAGCACAGGCGGGCAGACGGTCACCGTGCGAACGGCCAGCGGCCAGGAACTCGCCTACCCGTGGGCGACCAGCGTCCGCGTGGACCGCCAGGGTGACTTGCGGGTACTGCAGGGCTGGCGCCAGCGGGCCCTCCACCCTTGCGCCGAGTGGGCGAGTTACACCGTCAGCAACCTGCGCTGCGGCCCGCAGACGCCCTGACCCGCCAGCCACGGCAGGCGAGTACCCGGCCCGCGCCGCAGCGGGCTATCCGCCCGGCAGGCGAATGTCTTCCCGCGCCGCAGTGGGCTGTTCGGCCGCGGCAGGCGAGTGTCTTCCCCGCGCGCGGCGTTTCGGCCCGCGCTGGCATCTGGCCCGGGCCTACCCGCCGCCTCGCGGCATTTCGGCCCGCGCGGGTATCGGGCCCGGGCCTACCCGCCGGCCGGCGGTGCGGGCTCGCCCGGCAGGAACTCGGCCAGGACGGCCTCGGTGTCGCGGCCGGGGCCGGGCACCGGGCCGAGCACCGGGCCGAACCCGCCGTGCCGGACCGGCGGCGGCAGCACCCGGATCTGCCGGTCCCCCGCCGCGATGGCCGTCCACCGCGCGGCGAGCTCGGGATGGGCCACCACCTCTTCCACGCTCCGCACCGACCCGTAGGCGAGCCCGGCCCGGTCGAGCCGCCGCAGCAGTTCGCTCGCGGCCAGCCGCGCCACCGCCGCGGCCAGGAGATCCTCCACCTCGGCGCGGCGGGCCATCCGGCGCTCGTTGCCCGCGAACCGGTCGTCACCGGCCAGGCCGGGCTCGTCGAGGACGTCGCGGCACAGCCGCGTCCACTCGGCCTCGTTCTGCACGGCCAGCAGCACCTCATCGCCGTCGGCGGTCCGGTACCCGCCGTACGGGACGATGGAGGCGTGCCGGGCGCCGGTGCGGGCCGGGGCGCGGCCGGTCAGCCCGGCCAGCTGCAAGGGCTGCGACATCCACTCGGCCAGCGCGTCGAACAGCGACACCTGGACGGTCCCGCCGCGGCCGGTCCGCTCGCGCTGCAGCAGGGCAGCCAGGATGCCGCTGTAGAGGTACATGCCGCCGGCGATGTCCGCGACGCTGATCCCGGCCTTGGCCGGGGCCTCCGGCGAGCCGGTCACGGCCAGTACGCCCGCCTCGGCCTGGACGAGCAGGTCGTAGGCCTTCCGCTCGGCGTAGGGGCCGTGCTCGCCGTACCCGCTGAGCTGGCCCGCGATCAGCCGCGGGTAGCGCTCGGCGAGCGGGCCCGGTTCCAGCCCGAGCCGCCGGACCGCGGCCGGGGCCAGGTTGCAGACGAACACGTCCGCGCGGGAGACCAGCGCGTCCAGGGCCTCCCGTCCCCGGTCGGTCTTGAGGTCCAGGGCGACCGACTCCTTGGCCCGGTTCAGCCAGACGAACCAGCTGGAGAACCCGTCCCCGGCGGCGCTGTCGTAGTCGCGGGCGAAGTCGCCGCGGCCGGGGCGCTCGATCTTGATGACCCGCGCGCCGAGGTCGGCGAGGTGCCGGGTAGCCAGCGGCACGGCGACCGCCTGCTCCAGCGCGACCACGAGCACGCCGTCGAGCGGGCGGCCGTCGGGAACACCATCCACTGCACCCTCCTGCGGGCCGGGTTGCCGGGCGGTCTGACGCCAGATTTGACCGGCCAAATCGGGCCATCCGTTCTAGTTAGCCTAGCGGGGGCGATCGGCACCAGGCCGGGCGGCGACCTTGACGGAAGGCGCCAGCATTCCGCACTATGGCCGTCTAAAGCATCCTCCCCGAACGCGCCGACCCGTACCGCGACCGCCGCCCAGCCGATTACCGAGGCGACCGCCCGGCCCGCTACCCAGCCCATACCGCGACCGCCGCCCAGCCCGCTACCCAGATCGCCGCCCAGCCCGCTACCCAGATCGCCGCCCAGCCCGCTACCCAGCCCCATACTGTGATCGCCGCCCAGCCGCTATCCAGCCGGAGTCAGGCCGTGACCGACCGAACCGCGTTCCCCGCGGCGCGCAGCGCGCCCGACGGGCCGGCCGAGGGCAGCGCGTACCGCCAGGTGGCCTCGGGCCTGCGCCAGGCGATCGCCGCCGGGAAGTACCCGGCCGGCCAGCGGCTGCCCACCGAGGCCGAGCTGGTCACGGCGACCGGGCTGAGCCGCCAGACGGTGCGCCGTGCGTTCCAGGAGCTGGTCACCGACGGCGCCATCTACCGGGTGCGCGGCCGCGGCACGTTCGCGGTGCCCGGTGACGGCAAGTACCTGCGCTCGTTCGGCAGCGTCGACGACCTGATGGCGCTGTCACTGGACACCGAGATGCAGGTCGTCGAGCCGCTCCACGTGCTGGCCAGCCTGGACGCGGCCAGCCTGCTGGAGGCCGACGACGACCTGGTGATGACGATGTCGTTCCTGCGGCGGCACGAGGGCGCCGCGTTCTGCTACACGCGGGTCTATGTCCCGCTGGGACTGGGCCGCCGGCTCCGAGACCTGCCCGAGCTGGCCCGGCTGGCCGAGCCGGGGGCGCGCGCCCGGGTCACGATGATCAGCCTGCTGGAGCAGGTCAGCGACCACCCGATCCACGGCGCGCTGCAGAACGCCACGGCCGAGGCGGCCACCGAGGAGCTGGCCCGGCGGCTGGGCTGCCCGGCGAAAACGCCGGTGCTGCGGATCGACCGGCTGTACCACGACCGCGAGCTGCGGCCGCTCGAGCTGGCCGTCAACCACTTCAACCCCGACCGCTACTCCTACCGGCTCCAGCTGCGCCGGGTGGAGGCGGCCGGCCTGCAGGCGGGCCCGCGGTGAGCGGGGACCAGCCGCGGCCCACCATGCCTGGAGACCAGCCTCGGCCCGCCGTCACCGGAGAACTCCCGCGGCCCGCCGTGCCCGGGGACCGGCCGCGGCCCGCCGTGACCGGAGAACTCCCGCGGCCCGCCGTGCCCGGGGGCCAGCCGCAACCCGCCGTGACCGGAGAACTCCCCCGGCCCGCAGCCCAGACACCGGCCCGGCGCGCCGCGACGGCCATCGCCGGCGCGCTGGCCCGCGCCGGAACGCGGCTGGTGTTCGGGGTGCCCGGCGGCGGCCCGAACCTGGACGTGGTCGGCGCCGTCACCGGCGCCGGGATGCGGTTCGTCCTCGCCCACGGCGAGACGGCCGCCACGATCATGGCCGCTACCGTCGCCGACCTGACCGGCACGCCGGGCGCCGTGATCGTCACCCGCGGTCCCGGGCTGGCCAGCGCGGTCAACGGCATCGCGCACGCCGCGCTCGACCGGCTGCCGGTGCTGGTGATCGCGGACACCGTGCCGGCCCGGGACCGGGACCGGATCAGCCACCAGCGGATAGACCAGGACGCGCTTGGCCGGTCGGTCGCCAAGGCCACGGTCACGCTGGGCGCGCGCGAGCCGGAGCGGGCCGCCGACCTGGCCGTCCGGCTGTCCGTCACCCCGCCCGCGGGCCCGGTCGTGGTCACCATGGACCCGGACGCCGAGGAAGCCAGCACCGGCCCGGGCCCGCAGGAAGAGGCAGCGCCGCCGGCCGACCTCACGCCGCTCGCCGCGGCCCTGCGGGACGCCCGCCGGCCGGCGGTGCTGCTCGGCCTGGGCGCGATCAGCCATGCCCGCGCGGTACGCGCCGCGCTCGCGGGTAGTGGCATCCCGGCCCTGCCCACCTACCGCGCCCGCGGCGTCATGCCGGACTCCTCGGCCGAGGCGGCCGGCCTGCTGTCCGGTGGCACCGCGGAGTCGCCGCTGCTGGCCGCGGCCGACCTGATCGTCGGGCTGGGCGCCGACCCGGTCGAGCTCATCCCCGCGGCCTGGGACTACCCGGCCCGGACGCTGCTGGTCACCGAGTACCCGGCCGGCTCGGCTGCCTACTTCACCGGCGGCCGCGAGCTGATCGCCCCGCTGCCCGCCGCCCTGGAGATCCTGCGCGAGCACCGGGCGGCCGGGAACGACTGGAACGCCGCCGCGGGCCGGGCGGCGAAGCAGCACGCGGCCGGCCGCCTGCGCCGGGCCGGGCCGCCGGCCGCCCCGGGATCCCTCAAACCGCAGGACGCGGTTACCGCGGCCCGCGCGCACGCCCCGGCCGAGGCCATCACCACCGTCGATTCCGGGGCCCACATGCTCGCGGTCATGCCGTTGTGGGCAGCCGACGAGCCGCACCGGCTGCTGATCTCCAGCGGCCTGGCCACCATGGGCTACGCCCTTCCCGCCGCGATCGGGGCCGCCCTGTCCCGGCCGGGCCATCCGGTCATCGCCTTCACCGGGGACGGCGGCCTGGGGATGACGCTGATGGAACTGGAGACCGCGGTCCGGCTCCGGCTGCGGGTCGTGGTGGTCGTGTTCAACGACGCGGCGCTGAGCCTGATCAAGATCAAGCAGGACGGCCCGGGCCACGGCGGGGCCGAGGCGGTGAGTTACGCACGGACCTCGTTCGCCGGCGCCGCCACGGCGATGGGCGCGGCCGCGGCCTGCGCCTGCGACCCGGCCGGGCTCGCCGCGGCGCTGGACGCGGCGCTGGCCCGCGAGGGCCCCACGCTCATCGACACCCGGGTTGACCCGGCCGCCTACCCCGCCATCATGGACCTGACCCGGGGCCCGGGCGGCCGTCTCGGGCGCCTCCCGGGGCGAGACGGCGCGTGAAGGCCCCGAAAAACTAGGACGAGGGACGAGACCGATGGCAGCACCCGAGATCGCCGACCTGAACCCCGACGAGCGCGACATCGTGCTGGTCGTACGCGACTGGGTCGAGGACAGCGTGCGCCCGGTCGCGCGCGACCTCGAGCACGCGAACGCCTACCCCGGCGAGCTCATCGACGAGATGAAGCGGCTGGGCGTGTTCGGGCTGTCCATCCCCCCGGAGTACGGCGGCTCCGGCGTGTCCACCCCCTGTTACGCGCTGGTCACCGAGGAACTGGCCCGCGGCTGGATGAGCCTGGCCGGGGCTATGGGCGGGCACAGCGTGATCGCGCGCCTGATCGCGCTGTTCGGCACGCAGGCGCAGCGCGACCGCTGGCTGCCGCGGATGGCCACCGGCGAGGCCCGCGCGGCCATGGCGCTGACCGAGCCCGCGGGCGGCTCGGACCTGCAGGCGATCCGCACCCGGGCCGCCGCGAACGGCGCGGGCTACCGGCTGGACGGGGTGAAGACCTGGATCACCAACGCGCGCATGGCGGACGTGGTCGCGGTGCTGTGCAAGACCGACCCCGGCGCGGTGCCGCGCAGCCGCGGGATCAGCATCCTGCTGGCCGAGAAGGGGCCCGGCTTCACGGTCTCCCGGGACCTGCCCAAGCTGGGGTACAAGGGCCTGGAGAGCTGCGAGATCGTGTTCGAAGGGTACGAGTGCCCGCGCGAGGCGCTGCTCGGCCCGCAGGAGGGCCAGGGCTTCCGCCAGATGATGGGCGGGCTGGAACTCGGCCGGATCAACGTCGCGGCCCGGGCGGTCGGCGTGGCCCGGGCCGCGCTGGAGGACTCGCTGCGGTACGCGCAGCAGCGGCAGACGTTCGGGCAGCCGATCTGGCGGCACCAGGCGGTCGGGCACCGGCTCGCCGACATGGCCACCCGGGTCGACGCCGCGCGGCTGCTGACCCAGCGCGCCGCCGCCGCGCTGGACGCCGGGCGGCGCAGCGACCTGGAGGCGGGCATGGCGAAGCTGTTCGCGTCCGAGGTATGCCTGCAGGTCACCGCGGATGCGATCAAGGTGCACGGCGGATACGGCTACTCGGCCGAGTTCGACATCGAGCGCTACTACCGCGACGCCCCGCTGATGGTGGTCGGCGAGGGCACCAACGACATCCAGCGCAACGTGATCATCCGACAGCTCATCGACCGGTACACCGAACAGGAGCGTGCCCAGTGACCATCACCGTAGCCAAGTTCAAGGACGTCGCCGGGGGAACCCAGCCGGGCCAGTTCACCATCGGCGACCGGGAGACCGTGGCCAGCCTGGCCGATCTCGAACCCCGCTACAAGCGGCTGCTCGACGAGCCGGTCACCGCGATCGTCGCCGTCGTCGGCTCGGACGGGCTGCCGAACCTGACCCCGGTCTGGTTCGACTACGAGGGCGACACCGTGCTGCTCAACCTGGCCACGCACCGCAAGAAGGTGAACTGGCTGCGCAAGACCCCGCACGCGACGTTCCTGCTGATGAACCCGGACAACACCTACCACTGGCTCAGCATCAAGACCACGGTGGCGCGGGAGATCTCCGAGGACGACCCGGCCGAGGGGCCGCGGGTCACCGCCCAGCTGGACAAGATCTGGGTCAAGTACACCGGGAACGAGCCGCCCTACGCGCTGCGCGACCCGTCGTTCGACGAGCGCCGGGTGCTGTTCGAGCTCGACGTCGTGAAGGTCGCGACATTCGGCCGCCCGTAACCGGCCGCCGCGCCCGGCCGGGGATGCCCGGCGTGATCGTCATGGGCGGCTCGCTCGGCGGGCTGACCGCGGCCCTGGTGCTCCGGGACGCCGGCTGCGACGTGCGGGTGTTCGAGCGGTCCTCCGCGGCGCTGCAGGGGCGCGGGGCGGGCATCGCCGCGCTCGAGGCCACGCTGCGCTACCTGACCGAGCGGGGCGGCGCCCGGCCCGGGGACGTGTGCTCGTCCACCGGCTGGATCCGGTTCCTGCGCGCGGACGGCAGCGCTGCGCATGAGCAGCGGCACCGGTACCTGTTCTCCTCGTGGAACACGATCTACCGCTCGCTGATGCGCCATCTGGAGCCATCACGCTACGTCTTCGGCGGCGAGGTCGTCGCGTTCGAGGAATCTGGTGACGGGGTCAGCGTCACGCTGGCCGGCGGCGCGCAGGCCCGCGCCGGCCTGCTCGTCTGCGCCGACGGGGTCGGCTCGGCCGCCCGGGCCCGGCTGGTCCCGGGGGTCGCTCCCGCCTACGCGGGCTACGTGGCCTGGCGCGGCACCTTCCCGGAACGGAGCCTGTCACCGCCGGCCCGGAAGGTCCTCGAGGACGCGATCACCTACCAGGTGCTGGACCACAGCCACATCCTCGTCTACCCGATCCCGGGGCCGGACGGGTCGGTGGCCCGGGGCGGCCGGCTGATCAACTTCGTCTGGTACGTCAACGTGGCGGACGGGCCGGACCTGGACCGGCTGATGACCGGCCGGGACGGGATCCGGCGGCCGGTGTCGCTGCCGCCGGGGATGGCCGCCGGCGCGGCGGTGGCGGCCATGCGGCGGGCCGCCGCCGGGGTGCTCGCGCCGCCGGTGGCCGAGGTGGTGACCAGCGTGCCCGACCCGTTCGTCCAGGTGATCTACGACATCGAGGTGCCGCGCATGGCGTCCGGCCGGGTCTGCCTGATCGGCGACGCGGCGTTCGCGGTGCGACCGCACGCGGCGGCGGGCACGGCCAAGGCGGCGGAGGACGGCTGGGCGCTGGCGGCCGAGCTGACCGCGGCCGCCGGCGACGTGCCCGCGGCGCTGGCCGCGTGGGAGCAACGGCAGCTGGCGCTCGGCCGGTCGCTGCTTGCCCGCACCCGGGAGATCGGCGACAGCTCGCAGTTCACCGGCACGTTCCGGCCCGGCGACCCGCGGCTGATCTTCGGCCTGTACGAGCCGGGCCGCTGACCCGCTTCCCCAGCCCGCCCGCGGCCCTCCCCAGCCCGCCCGCGGCCCTTCCCGGCCCGCCCGCGGCCCTTCCCGGCCCGCCCGCAGCCCATCCCAGCCCGCCCGCGGCCCTTCCTAGCCCGCCCGCGGCTTGAGCACCTCGGCCGCGGTGGCCAGCACGCCCAGGTGCTCGTCCACGGTGCGCAGGCCGGCGCCCATGGTGTTCACCGACAAGTGGGTGGCACCCGCGTCCCGCCAGGTCGCGGCGTGCTCGGCCAGCTTCTGTTCGCTGCCCCGCCAGCTGACCCGGCCCTCCATGCCGATCGCGGCCGGGTCCCGGCCGGCGTCCCGGGCCGCCTGCTCGACCACCGCGCGCGCCTCGTCGAGCCTCGGGCCCGGCGGGACCTGCGGGAACCAGCCGTCGGCGAGCCGGCCCGCCCGCCGGTAGGCGCGCTCGGACTGGGCCCCGAACCACACCGGGATCGGCCGCTGCACCGGCAGCGGCGCCAGCCCCGCGCCGGTGACCCGGTCGAAGCTTCCGCTGAACGTCACCGACGGCTCGGTCCACAGCCGCCGCAGCAGCCCGACCTGCTCCTCGGCCCGCCGGCCGCGGCTGGAGAAGTCCTGGCCCAGGGCCTCGTACTCCACCGCGTTCCAGCCCAGCCCGATGCCAAGCCGGAAGCGGCCGCCGGTGAGCAGGTCGACCTCGGCGGCCTGCTTGGCCACCAGCGCGGTCTGCCGCTGGGGCAGGATGATGATGCCGGTGACCATTTCCAGCGAGGTGATCCCGGCCATGAAGCCGAACATCACGAACGGCTCGTGGAAGGTGGTCGTCACGTTGTAGGGCCCGTCCCAGCCCTGGTGCACCGCCGGGTCGGCGCCCAGCACGTGGTCGTAGGCCAGCACGTGGGCGTATCCGAGTTCCTCGACCCGCCGCGCGTAGGCGCGCACCGCGCCGACGTCGCCGCCGAGTTCGGTCTGCGGGAACACCACGCCGATCCGCATCCTGCCTCCTCGCTGCTGGCTCAAAGCTGGCTTGCTACTTCTACCCCGCCCTACTTTTACCTCCTGCCGGTCTCGGGCGCGCGGTCAGGTGGCCCGTGGCCGGCCACCGCACCTCCCGCTCCCGCCGGGCATTCATGTCCGGCCTGGGCGCATTTGACGCCTATGTGGATACGATGGGCGGGCTCATGGCCTTCGGGTGCGAGGCGGCGGGAGGTGGCCGGATGGCCGACGGATTCACGGTGGACCGGGCGGCGCTGCGGGAGACGGCCCAGGGCATCAACGACACGATCGGCGCCCTGGAGAAGCTGGGGTTCAACGAGGAGGCCGAGGTCGGCCGGGGGTTCTCCGGACTGGCCCTGAGCGGCCTGCAGGTGGGCGACGAGGGGTTGCAGTCCGCCTTCGCCGGGTTCTGCGACCGCTGGTCGTGGGGGGTGCGGACGCTGGTGCAGGACGGCAACCAGATCGCGCAGCGGCTCGGGCTGACCGCGGGGATGTACTCCGACGCCGAGCAGTCGGTGATCGCCTCGCTGAAGGACGCCGTCGACGCCGCCGTGGGCGACCCGTACATGAGTGACGCCCAGGCCGGCCAGGGGTCGTGGGCGCACGCCGCGGGCCTGACGCCCGGCCAGCAGCCGAACGACTTCAGCGCCGGGGCGTGGAAACAGGCGGGCGGCCAGATCGAGCAGACGTGGCAGGCGGAGGGCCACGACGTGACCCATACCGCCCGGGCGGACCTGAACGATCTGACCAACCCGTGAGGAGGTGAGCCGCCGTGGGTGGCTGGTTCAGCGATGTCGTACACGCCGTGTCGCATCCGGGGAGCCTGGTATCAGGTGCCGAGCACGGGCTGGGCAGCCTGATCGATGACGGCGCGCACGCGCTGGGATCCGGGCTGTCGGCGGTGGGCCTGAGCGGGGCGGCCCAGTGGGTGGACCGGACCGGGGACGACGTGGCCAATTTCCTCGGTGCGCAGGTACCCGAGGAGCAGCTGGGGCAGACCACCGACCCGGCTCAGCTGATTCACGGAGATCCGGGGGCGCTGCGCTCGGCGGCCGGGCAGTTACGCACGTTCTCCGGCGCGTTCGCCGAGACCGCGGCCGGGCTGGAGGGACTCGAGCCCGGGTCCTGGACCGGCGAGGCGGCCGACGCGTTCCGCGCGAGGTACGCGCCGCAGCCGGGCCGGTGGCGGAACGCGGCCACCGGGTGCGGGGACGGCGCCGACGCCCTGGAGTCCTACGCCGGGACCGTGCAGTGGGCCCAGGGCCAGGCCCGTGAGGCGATCGACGTCTACGAGCAGGGACAGCGAGCCACCGCCGCGGCCGTGACCGCCTACAACGACAAGGTCGCCGCGTACAACCAGGCGGCGCAGGCCTACGACAGCGCGCTCGCGGCCGGGCACAGCCCCGGGGCGCGGCCGGTCGAGCCGGGGTCGTTCTCCGATCCGGGGGCCAGCCTGCGGGACCGGGCGCAGCAGATCCTGGCCGCGGCGCGGGCCGAGCGCGACCGGGTCGGCGCCGCGGCAGCGGCGAAGGTACGCGAGGCCACGAACCTGGCGCCCGCGGAGCCGTCGTTCGCTCAGCAACTGCTCGACGACCTGCACGACTACGGCCAGGCCACTGCCCTGGCGAACGTGAGCTTCGTCAGCGGGATCGTGACCGGGGCGTCGGACATCCTCAAGACCGCCCGGGCGGTGAACCCGTCCGACCCGTGGAACATGACCCACCTGGCCGAGTACGGGGCGGGAATGTCGGCGATGGCGGCCGGGCTCGTGCACGACGAGATCCACCCGATGGACGCATTGCAGGGCCTGGTCGGGACCGGCTGGGGCAGTGACCCGGCCGAGGCGGCCGGGAAGCTGGTGCCGAGCCTGCTGCTGGCGGCGGCCACGGACGGGACGGGCGACGCGGCGAACGCGGCCCGGATTCCCGAAGACGACATGACGCTGCTGGGCGACCCGGTCGACGTGGCCTCGGGGGACGTGATCCTGGCCCAGACCGACGTCACGCTCGCGGGCGTGCTGCCGCTGGCGCTGCGGCGGGTGCACCGGTCGTCGTACCGGGCCGGGCGGTGGTTCGGCCGGTCCTGGGCATCCACCCTCGATCAGCGCGTTGAGGTCAGCGAGCACGCGGTGTGCTTCGCGACGGCGGGCTCGGCGGTGCTGCGCTACCCGCCGCCGGGAGAGGATGGCGAGCCGGCGCTGCCGGCGGCCGGGGCCCGGTGGCCGCTGGCCCGTGACGCCGGCGGGTACACGGTGACCGACCCTCAGGCCGGGATCGCCTGGCGGTTCGAGCCGCGGTCCGGCTATTACGTGTCCGCGGCCGGTCACGGGGAACTGCCGCTGGTGTCGGTCACCGACCGGGCCGGGCACCGGATCACGGTCGAGCACGCCCCGGATGGCGCGCCGGCGTGGCTGACCCATTCGGGCGGGTACCGGGTCCGGGTGCTGGCGGCCGGGGGTCGCGTGGCCGGGCTCGACCTGGCGGGCGCGGGCCCAGACGGCGGCGACGTGCCGCTGCTGCGGTACGGCTATGACGCGGCCGGGAACCTGGCGTCGATCGTCAACTCCTCGGGGCAGCCGCAGCGGCTGGCCTACGACGGTGACGGGCGGCTGACCGGCTGGGAGGACCGGAACGGCTGGTCGTACCGGTATGCCTACGACGAGCAGGGCCGGTGCGCGCGCGGCGAGGGCCCGGACGGCGCGCTGAGCGCCATGCTCTCGTACGACCCGTCCGCGCGGGTGACCACGCACACCGACGCGACCGGGGCGGTGAGCGTCTACCAGCTCACCGACCGGTTCCGGGTGGCCGCCGTCACCGACCCGCTGGGGAACGTGACTCGCTCCGAGTACGACTCCAGCGGCCGCCTGGTGTCCCGCACCGACCCGCTGGGGCGGCGTTCCACCTGGACCTACGACACGGCGGGGAACCTGACCGACATCACCCGGCCGGACGGGTCGCGGGCAACGGCCGACTATGGTGCGCACTGCCTGCCGGTCCGGGTCACCGAGCCGGGCGGCGCGGCGTGGCGGCAGGACTACGACGCGGCCGGGAACCTGGTCCGGCTGGCCGGGCCGGACGGGGCGGTCACGTCATACTCCTACGACGAGCGCGGGCACCTGGCCAGCGTCACCGACCCGGCGGGCGCCGTGACGGGGGTGGAATGCGATGCGGCCGGCCTGCCGGTCGCGGTCACCGGCCCGGACGGGTCGCGGACCCGGTACACCAGGGACGGCTTCGGGCGGATCATCACGATCACCGAGCCGGACGGCGCTGTTACCCGCCTGGCCTGGACGGTCGAGGGCCAGCTGGCGTCGCGGACGCGCCCGGGCGGCGGCACCGAGCGGTACACCTATGACGGGGAAGGGAACCTGGTCACCCACCTGAGCCCGGCCGCGGGCCTGACCAAGGTCGAGTACACCAGCTTCGACCAGGTCGCGGCGCGGACCGGGCCGGACGGCATCCGCACCGAGTTCAGCTATGACCAGGCGGTGCGGCTGGCCGAGGTCCGGCACGGCGGCCTGGCCTGGCGCTACGACTACGACCCGGCGGACCGGCTGGCCGCCGAGACCGACTACAACGGCGCCCGCTCGCAGTACGCATACGACGCCGCCGGGCAGCTGACCGGCCAGGTCAACGCGGCCGGGCAGCAGGTCAGCTACGCCTATGACCTGCTCGGCAACCTGATCTCCCGTGAGGCTGACGGGGCGGTCACCCGCTTTGGCTACGACCCGGCCGGGCGGCTGGTCCGGGCCGAGAACCCGGACGCCGTGGTCTCGCTGGAACGGGACGCGGCCGGGCGGGTGACCGCCGAGACCTGCAACGGCCGCACCGTCCGGTCCGGCTACGACGCGGCCGGGCGCCGGATTCTCCGGGTGACCCCGTCCGGTGCCGAGACCAGGTGGGACTTTGACGTCGCGGGGCGGCCGGTCACCCTGCACGCGGGCGGGCAGGAGTTGCGGTTCGGCTACGACCGGTCCGGCCGCGAGACCACCCGCGACCTGCCGGGCGGCGTGACGCTGACCCAGGAATGGGATCCGGTGGGCCGGCTCGCCGCCCAGGTCCTCACCGCCGGCCGCCGGTCCGCCGCCGGGCCGACCGCGCCGCTCCGGCCGGTCACGCCGCCCGGTCCGACCGCGCCGCTCGGGCCGGTCACGCCGCCCGGTCCGACCTCGCCGCCCGAGTCGGCCGCGTCCGTTCTGCCTGCCGCTTCCGCTCTCCCGGTCGCTCCCGGTTACCCGTCCGCGCCCGCGCCCTCGCCCATGTCCGGCGGGCGGGTTCTGCAGCGCCGCGGTTACTCCTACCGCGCCGACGGGTTCCTGACCACCGCCGAGGACCTGCTGTCCGGGCCGCGCCGGTTCAGCCTGGACCCGGCGGGCCGGGTCACCGGCGTGACGGGCCCTGACTGGGCTGAGCAGTACGCCTACGACCCGGCCGGGAACATCACCGCGGCGGCCTGGCCCGATCCGCCCGGCCCGGCCGCCGCCTGGGCCGGCCCCGGCGTCCAGGGCCAGCGCGACTACGCCGGCACGCTGATCACCCGGGCCGGCGACATCCGCTACCGCCACGACGCCCAGGGCCGGATCACCACCCGCCAGCGGATCCGCCTCTCCCGCAAGCCCGACACCTGGCAGTACGCCTGGGACGCCGGCGACCGGCTGGTGGCGGTGACCACGCCCGACCGCACCACCTGGCGTTATGTGTATGACCCGCTGGGCCGCCGCATCGCCAAGCGTTGCCTGGCTCCCGACAGCCAGGTGACCGAGCAGACCCAGTTCACCTGGGACGGCCCCGTGCTCGCCGAGCAGGTCACCACCGGCGACCTGGTGGCGGGCGCGCCGCCCCCCGCCTGGCTGGCCGCTCCCGGTGGCGGTCTCCCCGACCCGGGCGCTGCCCGGGACGGCGGTGCCGCGCCGGACCAGGTCATCACCTGGGACTACCGGCCGGGCACCTTCACTCCCCTGACCCAGACCGAGCGCGCCTCCTG
This sequence comes from uncultured Actinomycetota bacterium, assembly GCA_963749145.1. Lineage (GTDB taxonomy): Bacteria > Actinomycetota > Actinomycetes > Streptosporangiales > Streptosporangiaceae > JASHPR01. The sequence continues at coordinate 1,751,685 of CAVVLN010000004.1, forward strand.
GCACCACGCGCCGCAGGACCAGGTCGACCAGCAGTTCTACGCGATCGTGACCGACCTGATCGGCTCACCGTCCGAGCTCGTCGGCCCGGACGGTGACCTGGCCGGCTACCAGCAGCACACCCTGTGGGGCACCACCCTGTGGAAGCCCGGCGGCGCCGCCACCCCGCTGCGCTTCCCCGGCCAGTACGCCGACCCCGAAACCGGCCTGCACTACAACAACCACCGCTACTACGACCCGGTCACCGGCCAGTACCTCAGCCCCGACCCGCTCGGTCTGGCCCCCGCCTCCAACCCCCACACCTACGTCCCCAACCCGACCGCCCTCATCGACCCCCTAGGCCTCATCGGCGAAGGCTGCGTCCCCGGTGGCACCGTTCCGGGCGACGCAGGTACGGCTCCCGGCGATGAGGGCACAGTTCCAGGCGACGGCGGCGCAACGACTCTGCCTAGTAGCGGTAAGTTGTTCGTGGCAACCCCCCGCGGGACGATCTATGACATCCCGGCGGGATGGGTTGGTCGGACTGCGGACAATGGCAAAGGCCTGGTATTTCAGCCACCGGGTGCCGTAGGGAATCAGGACGCAATTCGGATCATGGAACCGACAGCGAAATACCCAGATGGCTACGTGCGTGTCTATAACTCTGCTCCGCCAAATGGGCAGCCAATCGATGTATTTGGGAAGCCAGGGCCGCAATCAGCCACACACATCTCTCAGCTCTATCGCGGCCCCTGGCCGGGTTGGCCGGGTTAGCGATGGCTACGCGCCTAGAGCACCAGCCCGAGATGAACCGATGGGCACTGCCTATCGGCGATGAAACGATCACTTGGTGCTGCATTGACTACGCTTTCTCCTTCGGGACCCAGAACCAGATCTCGGTCCGCGTCGAGGAGCCTTTCGTCTACACCAGCGCTGACGGAGTAGAGCATCTGATCGTCCCGGAGGCGGACCCTGTCAACATCGCTCCTGTACTCGCTATCGCTCGGCTTTCCGTCCGTGACGGTTTTGCCTATGACGACGGGCACCTAGAGCTGACCTTCAGCGACGGCAGCACGATCGGCGTGCCAAGTGCCCAAGACTATGAACCTTGGGAACTAACCGGTCCAGGCGGGCTAAAGATGATCTCAGTACCCGGAGGAGAGCTATCGGTGTGGCGTCCCACGGCGTGAGTGACTTCAGCCAGTGACTTCAGCCATAACTACCATGAAGAGATGCAAGAAAAGGTACGAGCGATCCCTGATAATGACTGGCGACTTGATATCGCCGGAGGAGCTCTCGCTGTTCAATGACTTGGTTGATGCCAACGAATATAGGATCGCTCTGGACATGCTCACAGAAGCGCTTGCCTCATCCGCGCAAGAATAGATGCGGCAGTTTTAATAGACATACAGTCACTATCAGAGCAGATGAAACTCGAACCTGAAGTATTAGACCGGCTTCGGCCGATTGTCCAGTTAGCTACCCGAGTACTTGCTCACCGGTCTGTGGCCCGCGGAGATGAGGAACTACTGGACCGTCGCTTGGTGAATCAGCCTCGTGATCACTTCGACTTTTCATCGCTTCGAGTCAGTTGATCACCCAATTTGTGCCGTTATGTGCTCACCGAGGACGTGAAAAGTGGAGATGATCAAGGTGCGCGGGAGGCGGCGGGTCAGGTGACGGGGGTGTGACCGGCGTGGGCTGGCGGGAAGCCGCAGGGGCCGACGGGCGCTGGGGCCGGCGGGCGCGGGGGGCGCGGCGGGCGCGGCGGGCGCGGGGGGCGCGGCGGGCGCGGGGGGCGCTGGGAGCGCGGGCGGTGACCGGACAGTCGGCGCGCCCTCCCGGGCGAGGTGAGAGGAACCAAATCGGACGGGACCGGGAACAGGCGGGCGGGTCGCGGAACTTAACATGGGATGTTGTAGTGGCCCGACCCCCGAAACCCCGTTCCGCGGCAGCCCGTGGGACCTGGACGGGAAACCTGAAAAACCTGAGAACAGGTGGGATGCGGATGCCGGTGACGGCGCCCGACGGTACGACCCGCACGGCGATCATCACTGTCGACGACGATCCGGGCGTGTCCCGGGCGGTCGCCCGTGACCTGCGGCGCCGGTATGGCGAGCAGCACCGGATCGTGCGCGCGGAGTCCGGGGATTCGGCGCTGGAGGCGCTGCGCCAGATGAAGCTGCGCGGGGACATGGTGGCGGTGATCCTGGCCGACTACCGGATGCCGCAGATGAACGGGATCGAGTTCCTCGAGCGCGCGATGGACGTGTACCCGGCGGCGCGGCGGGTGCTGCTGACCGCCTACGCCGACACCGACGCGGCCATCGACGCGATCAACGTCGTGGACCTCGACCACTACCTGCTCAAGCCGTGGGACCCGCCGGAGGAGAAGCTCTACCCGGTCGTGGACGCGCTGCTGGAGGCGTGGCTGGCGACGGACCACCGGTCGGTGCCGGAGACGAAGATCGTCGGTCACCGGTGGTCGGCCCGGTCGTCGGAGGTGCGCGAGTTCCTGGCCCGCAACCAGGTGCCGTACCGCTGGTACAGCTCGGACGAGCCGGAAGGTCAGCGGCTGCTGAAGGCGGCCGGGATCGAGGTCGTCGACGGCGAGCGGCTCAGGCTCCCGGTCGTGGTCACGCCCGACGGGGAGGCGCTGGTCGAGCCCTCGGACGCCGAGCTGGCCAGCCGGGTCGGCCTGGCCACCACGCCGTCCAAGGACTTCTACGACCTGATCGTGATCGGCGGCGGCCCGGCCGGGCTGGGCGCAGCGGTGTACGGGGCGTCGGAGGGGCTGCGCACGGTGCTGGTGGAGCGCCTGGCGACCGGCGGCCAGGCCGGGCAGAGCTCGCGGATCGAGAACTACCTCGGGTTCCCGGACGGGGTGTCCGGGGCGCAGCTGACCGACCGGGCCCGGCGGCAGGCGGCCAAGTTCGGGGCCGAGGTGCTGACCACCCGCGACGTGGTCGGCCTGGAGGTCCACGGCTCCGCCCGCAGCGTCCGGTTCGCCGACGGCAGCACGATCGACGCGCACACCGTGATCCTCGCCACCGGAGTCTCCTACCGGCGCCTCGGCGCGCCCGGCCTGGACGAGATGACCGGCCGCGGCGTCTACTACGGGTCCGCGCTCACCGAGGCCGCGGCGTGCTCGGGGCAGGACGTGTACATCGTCGGCGGCGCGAACTCGGCCGGGCAGGCCGCGGTCTACCTGTCCCGCGGGGCGAGGTCGGTCACGATCCTGGTCCGCGGGCCCTCGCTGGAACGGTCGATGTCGTTCTACCTGATCCAGCAGATCTCCGGCATCTCCAACATCTCGGTCCGCACCTGCACCGAGGTCATCGACGCCCAGGGCAGCGACCACCTGGAAAGCCTGACGCTGCGCAACACCGCGACCGGCGAGACCGACACGGTCAGCGCGCAGTGGCTGTTCCTGTTCATCGGCGCGGCCCCGCTCACCGACTGGCTGGACAACACCGTGATGCGCGACGATCTGGGGTTCGTCGTCTCCGGCCCGGACCTGTCCGTCGACGGGCAACGACCCCGGGGATGGAACCTGGACCGGCTCCCCTACCACCTGGAGACCAGCATTCCCGGGGTCTTCGTGGCCGGCGACGCGCGGGCCGACTCGGCCAAGCGCGTCGCCTCGGCGGTAGGCGAGGGCGCCATGGCCGTCATGCTGGTACATCGCTACCTGGAGAAACTCTGATGACCGAGCAGGCGCAGCAACCGACAGCGACCGACCGGCAGGCCACGGAGCTGGCCTGTGTCGCGGGGACGCAGGCCACCGAGCTGGCCTGCAGCCCCGCCGACCTGCGCCAGCTGTTCCTGTTCGAGAAGCTGTCCGACGAGCAGCTGGACTGGCTGTGCCAGCACGGCCACGTCGAGCGCTTCGAGCCGGGGCCGGTCTACCGCGAGGGTGACCCCGCCACCTGCTTCTACGTGCTGATGAACGGCACGGTCGTCATGTCCCGCCGGGTCGGCCAGGATGACATCGAGGTGAACAGGACCTCCGGTCCCGGCACCTACTCGGGCGCCTTCAACGCCTACATCGACACCGAGCCGCAGGTCTACAACAACTCGATCCGGGTCCCCGAGCCGTCCACGTTCTTCGTGCTGTCCGCGAGCGACTTCGCCTGGCTGATGCGGGAATGGTTCCCGATGCCGGTGCACCTGCTCGAGGGGCTGTTCTTCGGCGTGCGGAACACCCAGCGGGTCGTCGGCCAGCGGGAACGGCTGCTCGCGCTGGGCACGCTGTCGGCGGGCCTGACCCACGAGCTCAACAACCCGGCCGCGGCCGCGGTGCGCGCCACGGCCTCGCTGCGCGAGCGGGTGGCCGGGATGCGCCACAAGCTGGGCACCCTGGCCGCGGGCAAGTTCAGCCCGGAGACCATGGACACCCTGATCAAGCTGCAGGAGCGGGCGGTCGAGCTGGTGGCCAAGGCACCAAAGCTCAGCCCGCTCGAGACCAACGACCGCGAGGACGCCATCACCGACTGGCTCGAAGACCACGACATCGCCGGCGGCTGGGACCTGGCCCCGATCTACGTGCAGGCCGGGCTGGACACCGCCTGGCTCGATCACGTCGCGGACACCGTCGACGCGGCGACCCTGGAGGCCGCGCTGCGCTGGCTCGGCTACACGGTCGAGACCGAGCTGCTGATGAACGAGATCGAGGACTCCACCACGCGCATCTCCACCCTGGTCGGCGCGGCCAAGCAGTACTCACAGCTGGACCGCGCCCCCTACCAGGTCGTTGACGTGCACGAACTGCTGGACAGCACGCTGATGATGCTCGGCGGCAAGATCCCTCCCGGGATCACCGTGGTCAAGGACTACGACCTCACGCTGCCCGCGATCCCCGCCTACGCCGGCGAGCTGAACCAGGTCTGGACCAACCTGATCGACAACGCGGTGTCGGCCATGGGCGACACCGGCACGCTGACCGTGCGCACGATGCTCGAGCGCGACAGCCTGGTGGTCGAGTTCGGCGACACCGGTCCCGGGGTACCTCCCGAGATCAAGGACCGGATCTTCGAGCCGTTCTTCACCACCAAGCCGGTGGGCGAGGGTACCGGGCTCGGGCTCGACATCTCCTGGCGCATCGTCGCGAACAAGCACCACGGGGCGATCCAGGTGGCGTCGGTCCCCGGTGACACCAAATTCCGGGTGTGGCTCCCGCTGACCGCCCCGGAACCCGACAGGCAGGAGCAGGAGGAGCCCCGATGACCGAGGTGCCAGGAATCGACACTTCCGTCCCGCCGAGCGGGACCGGCTGCGCCGAGTGCGAGGCGGCCGACGGATGGTGGCTGCACCTGCGCCGGTGTGCCCAGTGCGGGCACATCGGCTGCTGCGACACCTCACCGTCCCAGCACGCGACCGCGCACGCGCGGGCCACCGGGCATCCGTTCATCCGCAGCTTCGAGCCGGGCGAGAACTGGTTCTGGAGCTACGAGACGCAGCAAACCTACGAGGGGCCGCAGCTCACCCCGCCCGAGCATCACCCGCTCGACCAGCCGGTACCCGGGCCATCGGGCCGGGTACCGCACGGCTGGCAGCAGATGCTGCACTAGCCGCGCCGGCAGCGGGCGGCCGGGCGGCCAGCGGGGAGCGGGCATGAAGCGCGCGGTGCGGATTGCCAACTGCTCCGGTTTTTACGGCGACCGGGCGGCGGCGGCCCGGGAGATGGTCGAGGGCGGCCCCATCGACGTACTCACCGGTGACTACCTGGCCGAGCTCACCATGCTGATCTTGTGGAAGGCGCGGCAGAAGGACCCGGGCGCCGGTTACGCGCGGACCTTTCTCACCCAGTTCGAGCAGGTCATCGGCACCTGCCTGGACCGCGGCATCACGATCGTGGTCAACGCGGGCGGGCTCAACCCGTCCGGGCTGGCGGCCCGGCTGCGCGAGATCGCCGGGCGGCTCGGCCTGGCGCCGATGATCGCGCACGTCGAGGGCGACGACCTGCTCGGCCGGCTCGGCGAGCTGACCGAGGCCGGTCACCCGCTGGCCAACGCCGACACCGGCGAGCCGCTGGCCAAGGCGGGCGTCACGCCGGTCACCGCCAACGCCTACCTCGGCGGCTGGGGCATCGCCGCCGCGCTGCGGGCGGGCGCGGACGTCGTGGTCTGCCCGCGGGTCACCGACGCCTCGCTGGTGGTCGGCCCGGCCGCCGCCTGGCACGGCTGGGGCCCGGCCGACCTGGACCCGCTGGCGGGCGCGGTGGTGGCCGGGCACGTGATCGAGTGCGGTCCGCAGGCCACCGGCGGCAACTACTCGTTCCTGGCCGAACTGCCGGACCGGCGCTATCCCGGCTTCCCGATCGCCGAGGTCGCCGCCGACGGCAGCAGCGTGATCACCAAGCACCCGGGCACCGGCGGGCTGGTATCGGCCGGCACGGTCACCGCTCAGCTGCTGTACGAGCTAGGCGAGCCCGCGTACGCCAACCCGGACGTGATCGCGCGTTTCGACACGATCCGGCTCGCCCAGGACGGCCCGGACCGGGTGCGGATCAGCGGCACCCGCGGCGGCCCGCCGCCGGAGAACCTCAAGGTGGCGCTGAACTACCTGGGCGGCTACCGCAACACGATGACGATGGTCCTGACCGGCCTGGACATCGAGGACAAGGCGTCGCGGGCGCAGGAGATGCTGTTCGGCCTGCTCGGCGGGAAGGACCGGTTCGGCCAGGTCGACGTGCGGCTGATCCGCTCCGACCGGCCGGACGCGCCGACGAACGAGCAGGCCACCGCCCAGCTGCGGATCACGGTGTTCGACCCCGATCCGGCCAAGGTCGGGCGGTCGTTCTCCAACGCCACGATCGAGCTGGCGCTGGCCGGCTACCCCGGGTTCTTCACCACGACCCCGCCGACCGCGGAGAGCGCGTACGGCGTCTACTGGCCGGCGTTCGTGCCCGCCGGCGTGGTCGAGCACGCGGTCGTGCTGCCCGACGGACGCCGCCAGGTCATCCCGCCGGCCGGAGCCGGGCCGGGGGAAGGGGCGGCTGGGACGGCCGGGAAGAAAACGGGGACCGGGCCGGGGGAAGCGGCGGTGGCCGGGCCGGGGGAAGCGGCGGTGGCTGAGGCGACGGGGAAGGAAACGGGGGAAGGGGCGGGGACGGTGGCTGAGGCGAGGGGGAAGGAATCGCGGGCCGGGCCAGAGCGGGCGGACGGGTTCGGGGGCGGAGGGTCGCCGGCGGTACCGGGCGTGCCGCCCGCGCGGGCGCCTGCCGCCGGGCCGACCCGGCGCGCACCGCTCGGACTGATCTGCGGCGCGCGTTCGGGGGATAAGGGCCAGAACGCCAACGTCGGCCTCTGGGCCAGGGACCCGGAAGCGTACGACTGGCTCCGGGCCTATCTCGACGTCGCCCGGTTCGTCGAGCTGCTGCCCGAGGCCGCCGGCCTGGAGGTGCGCCGGTACGAGCTGCCCAACCTGTACGCGCTGAACTTCGTCGTGGCCGGGCTGCTCGGGCTGGGCGTGGCCGCCTCGGCCCGGCCCGACCCGCAAGCCAAGGGCCTTGGCGAGTACCTGCGGTCCCGGCACGTGGATATCCCGGTCGCGCTGCTGCCGCCCTGACCCGGGCGAGGCGGCCTGCCGGCGGCCCGCACGGGTGTCTTCTAGGGCCGAACGTCCCGCTAAGCGGGGACGTGAGGCCGCAGCGCCCGCCGACGCGCAGGACAAGGCTAGGGAATCGAACAGTGCGACGCTGGCGGAGGTGAATAGCCGTGACAACCGGTAAGGGACCGGCGAACAGCCGGGACGTGCCAATTTTCGCGCCCGGCCTCCAGGCCGCGGCCCCCGGGCCCGCGGCCCGCGAGCGCGCCTTGCGGACGCTCAGCCCTGGCGAGTGCTTCGACCTGCTGGAACCGGGCGGCATCGGCCGGGTCGGGTTTCTGTCCGCCGACGGGATCACGATGCTGCCGGTCAACTTTGCCGTAACGGGCAAGGCCATCATCTTCCGCACCGCACCGGACACGTTGCTGGCTGCTCACGCCTATGGCCAGGTCAGCTTTGAAGTCGACCACCTCGACGAGGAGCTCCAAGAAGGCTGGAGCGTCCTGGTGCATGGTCACGCGCAAGAGGTCACCGGTGAGGGTGCGGTGAAGCGCCTGGAGGATCGGCTCCTCCTCGAGCCGTGGGCCGCCGGGGCCCGCGACGTTTACGTGCGCATCACCCCGACCCGAGTCAGCGGGCGACGCATCCAGTCAGGCCTGGCACCGGCGCCCTAGCCCCGGGCCGTGGCCGGGAGCCCGGCCAGCGCCTCACGTGCCTCCGCGGCGACCGGCGGCGGTACGGTCAGCGACAGCACGTGCCGCAGCGCCTTGCCGTAGGCAACGTCGTAGGCCTCGTCGGCCGGCACCGCGACGTCCGGCACCACGCCCGTGCCCTGCCAGTTTGTCCCGGTGACCTGGTTGACCGACCGGGCGAACGGCACCCCGATCACCATCGTGGCGGAGATCGGGATCGGCCTGGTCGGGTGAGCCCCGCCGCCGGTGGTCTCGCCGATCACCTCGACCCGGCCCTGGGCCTGCAGCGTGTAGCAGAGGTCCTCGCCGCCGGAGAACGTCTCGTGGCTGGTCAGCACGTACACCGGCCGGTCGAGGTAGCGGGGGCCTGGCACCCAGGCCAGGGTCCAGAACTGCCTGGTCTCGCCGGTCTCGGCCACGAAGATGTCGGTGAGGCGGGTGTCGGCGCCGGGGAACAGGTAGCTGCACCAGAAGGCCACCCCGTGCGGCGAGCCGCCGTGGTTGCGCCGCAGGTCGATGATCAGCGCGTCGGTTCCGGCGACCAGTCGCATGGCCGCGGCGATGGCCGGGCCCGCCTCGTCGTCCGGGTGGGCCACGCCATGCAGGTCCAGGTAGCCCACGTTGCCCGCCAGCCGCTCGACGCGGTGGATGCCGTAGTTGCCCGGGTGGCCCTTGCGGCCCGGCTCCGGCCGGGGCCGCTCGGGGCGGTCCGGCACCGGGGCCCGGCGCCGGGCGGCCCGCGGCGGCATCGTCCTGACCCGCAGGTGCCTGTCCTCGCACACCTCGTTCAGGTGCTCGGTGAGCCGCTCGGCCAGCACTTCCTCGTCGAGGCCGTCGTACTCGCCGGCGGCCAGCCGCGCCTCGACTGCCGTGGCCGCCTGCTCGGCGCGCTCGGGGAACACGTAACTAGTCCGCAGGGTCTGCAGCGCGATCGTCACGATCTCGCGCGCGGACAGCGGCTCGGCGGTGGCCGCGGGGTCGTCCGGCATCGTGATCCTGGGCGCGCCGCTGTCCTCGCCGGCGGTGAACTCCAGCAGTCGCGCCTCGGGGAGCCGGAATGACAGTTCACGCCGCACCTGCTTCATCCGCGGCTCGTGGGCCTGGGCCCACTCGTCCAGGGACCGCTGCCGGTCCCCGGGCCCGCCCGGCGCCTCGATGACCACCCGGACCAGCAGCTCGTCCGGCCCGATCCGCTCGTCCTCGCCCGGGCCGAGCAGGGCGACCCGCCGCACCGACCCGGCCGGGAAGCGTGCCCTGAGCTCGAGGTCGACCATGCGCTCGACGCGCCGTATCTCGGTTTGCTCCACGCCGGCCTCCCTGCGCCGCCTCGGGCTCCGGCCTTCAGGCTAGAAGCCACCCGGGGTGACCACACGCGAATATCGGTCGCCGTCGGCGGGGCACCCGGCCGCCTTCACACCAGGCCTGAACTGCCGCAACCCGTCACGCAACCAGACCGTTGTAACGTACTCTAGCTCGCGAAAATGTTACCCGGCTGCCTCCGCATCCTCGCCGCCAGGATATGGCTCCTCCCGGCGGCACCAGCCGACCGTGCCTACCATTCACTATCTACGCACGCAGATAGTGGATCTTTGTGGACGGCTGACGGAGGAGATGGTCCGCCGCGATGAGCTGGTCGGCACGGACGAGGGTTCGGAGGGCACGAGCGTGATCGATTATCAGCGGCTGTATGAGTACCGCTTCCAGAATGTGGACCAGGGACGACGCGAGCGCGTGTGGGAGGCGATAGCGCCGGTGATCTGGGAACGGCTTGGCCAGCCCGGGCGCCTCCTCGACCCCGCCGCCGGGAGATGCGAGTTCATAAACGCCGCACCCGCCGCAGAGCGGTGGGGACTGGACGCCGTCAAATACGAAGAGGCGACATTGCGCGAGGGAACCCGGCTGATCATCTCGGACATCATGCAGGCCGAGCTGCCCGGCTCTTATTTCGACGGCATCTTCGTTTCCAACTTCCTCGAGCACCTCAGGAGCCCCGACGAGGTGGCCGCCTTCCTGGAGAAGATGCGCGCATGCGCGAAGCCCGGGGGGCGCATCGCGGTCATGGGCCCGAACTTCCGGTGCTGCGCCCGGGAATATTTTGACTATGCCGACCACAGCGTGGTCCTTACCGAGCAGAGCACCGCAGAGCACCTGTACGCGGCCGGCTTTGACGTTGATAAGGTTCACCCCAGGTTCCTGCCTTACTCGTTCTCGGGCCGCATGCCCACGCACCCCGCGCTCGTCCGCGCCTACCTGCGGACGCCGCCCGCGTGGCGGCTGCTGGGCAAGCAGTTCCTCGTGATCGCCACCCGCCCGCAGGCTCGCCAGGGCTGAGCGGGCGGGTCCCGCCCGCCTGGCCTGCGGACATCGCGCCGGTCCTGTCCGGCAAGGACGCCGCCGCCCGTCCCTGGCGAAGGCACAGCCGGCCTCCTCCCCGACTACGCCGAAGGCCAGGCATACATCGCGAAGCTCCGCGGCGGCGCGTCGGCCGGGATCTAGAGAGCGCCGGTGTCGATGGCCTGGCGGATCCAGGGGATGACCTCGTCGAGCATGGCGGGCAGCGGGGTGGTGGCCTCGAAGCCCAGGATCTGTTTGGCTTTCCCGGTGGCGGGGACCCGGCGCTGCACGTCGTGGGTGAACGGGTCGTCGTGGACGATCCGCAGCGGCACTCCGGCGCCGTGGATCTTCGCCCAGATCAGGGCGGCCAGTTCCAGCACGGTGGTGGATTCGGCGGTGGACAGGTTGAAGTCCTCGTTCAGCGCGCCGGGGTGCTCCAGGGTGGCGGCGATGCCGCGGGCCAGGTCGCCGCCGTAGGTGTAGTGGCGGACCTGGGTGCCGTCGCCCAGGATGTGCAGCGGGTCCTGGCCCTTGAGGACTTTCTGGACCAGGTCGGGGACCACGTGGCTCATGGCCAGCCGCACGTTCCCGGACATGATCTGCTCGTCCCCGGCCGCCCGGCTCTCCCCGATGCCGACGCAGTTGAACGGCCGCACGATCGTGTACGGCAGCCGGTACTGCTCATAGGCGGCGCGGGCGAAGTACTCCACGGCCAGCTTCTGGAAACCGTACGACGACCGCGGCGGCGGTACCTGGAGCTCCTGCCCCTCATACGACGGCCAGGAATCAGCCGCCTCGAACACCATCGACGAGGAGACGTAGGTGACCTTCCGCAGCCGCCCGGCCCGGTGCGCCTCGATCGCCGCGTCGCAGGAGGCGGCGATGATCCGCTCGTTGGCCGCCAGCAGGTCGTAGGCGTAGGTGTGGAAGTAGGAGATCCCCCCGATCATCGCCGCGCCCGCGACGAAGTGGTCGCAGCCGGCCAGCAGCCGGGTCATCAGCCCGCCGTCGCGCGCGTCGCCCTCGACCAGCCGATAGTGCGGGTGATCGTCGTAGGACTTGCTGACCTGGCCGTACTTGGAGAAGTTGTCCACCCCGGTGACCTGGTACCCGCGCGCGAGCAGTTCCGCGACCAGGTAGCCGCTGATGAATCCCGAGGCGCCGCTGACCAGCACCTTGTCCACGTCACCGTGCCTTTCGCTGGGAGCCGGCCGGGGAACGGGCCTGGGGCCGGTCCCGGAGCTCGTCCAGGCCGAGCCGCGGGCCGAACGCGAAACGGTACCAGCGCAGGTACTTGGGCAGCCACGCCGCGGTCTGGAAGTTCGACAGGCCCTGCTGGCGGTCCAGCCAGATCGTGGGGATCTCGGCGATCGGCAGCCGCAGCCGCCTCGCCTTGGCGGTCAGCTCGATGCCGATCTCGAAACCGTCCCGGCTGTCGATGCCGACCGCCCGCACGAACGCGGTCGAGTAAGCCTTGAACGAGTTGGTGGCATCCCGGGTGCCGACCCGGGCCAGCAGCCGCAAGCTGCGCCCCGCCGCCGCCGACATCATCCCCTTGGCCAGCGGCCCGCCCACCTTCTGCCCGCCCGCCATGTACCGCGACGCCGCCGCCACCGCCACCCCCCGCTCCACCAGCCGGACCAGGTCATCGATCTGCCGCACGTCATCACACCCGTCGGCCATCGTGACCACCGCCACCGGCGTCGTGGCGTGATCGATGCCGTACCGGATCGCGTTCGCCGGGCCCCGGCCATAGGTGTTGACCAGGCAGCGCAGCCGCGGCTCCCGCTCAGCCAGCCGCGCCACCACCGGCCGGGTGCTGTCGGCCGGATCATCGACCACCACCAGCACCTCGCACGGCAGCAAGACCGCCTCGAACAGCCGCTCCAGCACCGCGACGATGCCCTCGCCCTCGTTGTACGCCGGGATCACCACCGACACGCGCAGACCGCCAGGATCCCCGACCCGGGCCCGCCGGACCAGGTCAGCGGCGGCGATGCGCCTGCCGCCGTCACGGTTCCTGGCCATCAGACCCGCACGCCCCCGCCCCGGATGTTCCAGATGTCCACCACCACATCGCGCTCGAACGGCGCATCGCGCTGTAGCGCCACTCGACACCTCGACCCTTGCCTCGTCGGCTTGCCACTATCCGGATCACTTACCATAGCTGGCCACGGTCGTTCTGCTACGTTCTGGTGGCAAACAGGCCGGCCCGGCAGGGATCTGCGGACCGCGGGCATGACCGGACTCCACCGGCCATCGGCTCACTTCCCGGCCAGGGACCGTCGGGTTACCAGCGGGTAGGGCAAGGTGGCCCGGCCGCGCTGGCTGCGTGATGAGCTGATGAGATGCCTGCTAGAGTGTTCGAACTCCTCTGCGATGGTCAAGTCAACTCTTTCCCGATCCGAACGGCAGTCCCATCCCGACACAATGTGTGCCCGGCGAGTGGTAGCTGGCCAGGAGTTTGGTGGTTGTGGCGTGGAGACGCTCAGCGCATCTGCTGTTGAGGAAACGCCCAGCGGATCACTCAGGCGCAGGCGCATTGCCGCGTCGCTAGCGGTCGTCTGCGCATACCTGGTTCTCGGGCTGGCAGCTTTCTGGCCAGACCTGCCGCACATGTCAGGAGTTATTTTCAGCAAGGCTACCCTTGGCGATCCCCAACTATCCTTGTGGGAAGTGGCCTGGATACACTATGCCCTGCTGCACGGGCTGAACCCCTTCTTCAGCCACGCGATGTTCGTGCCGGGTGGCCTGAACCTGGCGATGAACACCGCCACTCCGCTGCTGGGATTCGTCACGACGCCGCTGGCCCTGTTCCTGGGCCCGGTTACGATACTCAACCTGATCGCCGTCGTGGCCATGCCCATCTCGGCCATAGCCGCCTTCTTCGTTCTGCGCAAGTGGAAGGTATGGCTGCCGGCGGCGGCCATCGGCGGGCTCGTCTACGGCTTCGGGCCTAATACGGTCGGCCAGAACTTGGACCTCCATATATATTTGACGTTCATTCCGCTTCCGCCATTGATCGCCGCCACACTGGTCTCCATTTTTCAGCACCGGGCGGTCTCCTGGCGCCTTGGCCTCCAACTCGGCGTCCTGATCTCCGCCCAGTACCTGATCATGCCCGAGGTGGCCGCATATGTTGTCATCATCGGCGCCGCGGCCATCGCGTTCGCGGCGATCCGGCGCCCGGCGCTCGTTCGGGAACTAGCGATACCAGTCGCCGCAACGACTCTCATCGCTGGTCTCGTTACGCTGGTGCTGCTCGCCTATCCGGTGTGGATGCTCGTCGCCGGGCCCCAGCACGTCCCCACGCCACCTCACCCCCCGAACAATCCATACTTCGAAAATGACCTGCTCAACTTCTTTGTTCCGGGCCCAACCCAGCGCATCTCATTCGGTATGAGTTCCCTCAGCAATCGGGTAGATCACCTCCTCACCGCCGAGAACTCATACATAGGCATTCCCGTTCTTCTCGTCGTGGGCTACCTGGTATACCGATCCCGGCGAGTCCCCCGCGTCCAGCTCACCTCGGCACTACTGCTGCTGAGTGCGCTTCTCACGCTAGGACCTCATCTCGTAGTAGACGGACACCGCACTGACGTCCCTCTCCCCTTCCTGATCCTCGACCACGTACCCTTTTTCAACAGCATCGTTCCGCCGCGAATGGCTTTCGGCGTGACCACTTGCCTGGCCGCTCTCATTGCCTTCAGCCTCGACAATGTCCGCCGAGACGAGCGGACTTCCCTCCAACATGGCCCGAGATGGCGGTGGGGAACGCCGGCCCTAAGGAGCGGATTCCTCGCCGCAGGTGTCCTGGTCGTCCTGGCCGTTACACTGCTGCCGAAGTGGCCATACGGGACTACACGCGCGGCGACGCTTCCGACGCAGATCCGCCAAGCGGTTCCAGCGGGCGATCCTGTCGCCGTGACCTATCCCTACGCCACTTATTTTCACGTCCAGCCCATGGTGTGGCAGGTCAACGACGACTTCGACTTCCGGCTGCTCGGTGGCTACGGATTTAACCCGTGGCCCCACAGCGCCGATCCGAGCGGCTACCTAGGCCTCGACAGGCCTGTCGAACCCCCGCCTATGAACCCGGAGGGTTTGCAGCGGTTCCTGGCCAACCAAGAGGGTGTCACGCTCTATGGTCCGCAGCCACCGTTGAACAGCGGCCTCGTCGGCGTTACCAGAGCTACGCTGTCCAAATACAACGTCAAGGTGGTCATCGTCGACCGCTCGGCTGGCGGCAGCAGAAAGGTCGTGAAGCTGTTCCGGATGGCCCTCGGTCTTCCGACGGCAACGGCCGGATCATTCGTCCTCTGGAATGTCCGAACCTGAGCGCCGTGCGGGGCGCCAGTATTCGGGGAACAGCCGGCGGGCGCTGGCCGCCGGGGGCCGGGCGGCGCTGGCGTCGAGGGGCGCGGGCGGGACGAGCGCAAGCTCACACCCGTCCAGCTGCGCGAACTGGAGACGGTGCTGGATGCCGGGCCGACCGCGTCGGGCTGCGATGAGGTGGCCAGTTCGAGCGTGATAAGCCGAGGCGATGCCTGCTAGAGTGTTCAACTCTTCTGCGATGGTCAAGTCAACTCTTTCCGACCCGAACGGTAGCTGGCCAGGAGTCTGGTGGTTGTGGCGTGGAGACGGTCAGCGCATCTGCTGTTGAGGAAACGTTCAGCGGATCACTTAGGCGCAGGCGCAGGCGCATTGCCGCGCCGCTAGCGGTCGTCTGCGCATACCTGGTTCTCGGGCTGGCAGCTTTCTGGCCAGACCTGCCGCACATGCCAGGAGTTGTTTTCAGCAAGGCTGCCCTTGGCGATCCCCAACAATCCTTGTGGGAAGTGGCCTGGGTACACTATGCCCTGCTGCACGGGCTGAACCCGTTCTTCAGCCACGCGATCTTCGTGCCGGGCGGCGTGAACCTGGGGATGAACACGGCCACCCCGCTGCTAGGATTCGTCACGACGCCGCTGGCCCCGTTCCTGGGCCCGGTTACGATATTCAACCTGATCGCCGTGGCTGCCATGCCCATCTCGGCCACAGCCGCCTTCTTCGTTCTGCGCAGGTGGAAGGTATGGCTGCCGGCGGCGGCCATCGGCGGGCTCGTCTACGGCTTCGGGCCCAATGCGGTCGGCCAGAACTTGGACCTCCATATATTTTTGACGTTCATTCCGCTTCCGCCATTGATCGCCGCCACACTGGTATCCATTCTTCAGCACCGGGCGGTCTCCTGGCGCCTTGGCCTCTATCTCGGCGTCCTGATCTCCGCCCAGTACCTGATCTCCCCCGAGGTGGCCGCATATGTTGTCATCATCGGCGCCGCGGCCATCGCGTTCGCGGCGATCCGCCGCCCGGCGCTCGTTCGGGAACTAGCGATACCAGTCGCCGCAACGACTCTCATCGCTGGTCTCGTTACGCTGGTGCTGCTCGCCTATCCGGTGTGGATGCTCGTCGCCGGACCGCAGCACGTCCCCACACCACCGCACCCTACAGGTAACCCATACGACGAAAATGACCTGCTCAACTTCGTTGTCCCGGGCCCAACCCAGCGCATCTCATTCGGCATGGGGTCCCTCGGCGACCGAGTAGATCGCCTCATCACAGGCGAGAACTCATACATAGGCATACCCGTCCTTCTCATCGTGGGCTACCTGGCATACCGATCCCGGCGAGTCCCCCGCGTCCAGCTCACCTCGGCACTACTGCTGCTGTGTGCGCTTCTCACGCTAGGACCTCATCTCGTAGTGGACGGACACCGCACTGACGTCCCTCTCCCCTTCCTGATCCTTGACCACGTACCCTTTTTCAAGAGCATCGTTCCGCCGCGAATGGCTTTCGGGGTGGACACTTGCCTGGCCGCTCTCATTGCCTTCAGCCTCGACAATGTCCGCCGAGAGGAGCGGACTTGCCTCCAAGATGGCCCAAGAGCGCGGTGGAGGACGCCCGCACCGAGGAGCGGATTCCTCGCCGTAACCCTCCTGGTCGTCCTCGCCGTTACACTGCTGCCGCGGTGGCCATACGCGACCACACGCGCGACCACACGCGCGACAGCGCTCCCGGCACCGATCCGCCAGGCGGTCCCGGCGGGCGACCCCGTCGCCGTGACCTATCCCTACGCCACCTATTTTCACGTCCAGCCCATGGTGTGGCAGGCCAACGACGACTTCGACTTCCGGCTACTCGGCGGCTACGGATTTCACCCCTGGCCCCACAGCGCCGACCCGAGCGGCTACCTAGGCCTCGACAGGCCTCTCGAACCCGAGCCCATGAACCCCGAGGGTTTGCAGCGGTTCCTGGCCAACCAAGAGGGCGTCACGCTCTATGGTCCGCAGCCACCGTTGAACAGCAGCCTCGTCGGCGTCACCAGAGCCACATTGTCCAAATACAGCGTCAAGGTGGTCATCGTCGACCGCTCAGCTGGCGGCAGCCGACTGGTCATGAAGCTATTCCGGATGGCCCTCGGCCTTCCGACAGCAACGGCCGGATCATTCGTCCTATGGGATGTCCGGACCTGAGCGCCGACGGTGCTGCCGGCTGGGCTTCATGGCGTCATGCTCCCTTGCGGGCGGCCTGACGAGCTGGCGGGGGCCGGGCGCGGCCGGGCGAACTCCTCCAGCCAGGTCTCGACGCCGATCATCTGCCAGAGCAGGAAATAGTGCCAGCGCAGGCGCTGGCGGGGCTGTGCCTCGAGCACGGCGCGGACGAACTCGGGGTTGAAGATACCCGATCGCCGCAGCCGGTCCGGTGACAGCATCTCCCGGACCATCGGCCCGAGGTCCTTCTGGTACTGCTCGACGGGATCGAACGTGAATCCCCATTTCCGCTTGTGCAGCACCCGGTCCGGGAGCACCCCGGTCAGCGCCTCCTTGAGCAGCCCCTTCGGGCCGGCGCCGAAGCGCAGGTCATCCGGGATGCGGGCGGCGAACCGGACCAGCTCGAGGTCCAGCAGCGGCACCCGGGACTCCACCGAGTGCGCCATCGACATGGTGTCCTCGTTGTGCAGCAGGTCGCACACCATCTTGGTCGCGAACTCGGCCCGCAAGGCCTGGCTCTCCAGCGGCCTGGCGTCCTCGAAGTGGGCCCCGTACTCGTCCCGGACGGAGGTGGCCAGCCGGCCGGCGAACTCGGGGGTGTACACCCGCCGCAGCAGCGCCGGGTTGAAGTCCCAGGCGTTGCGGAGCAGCAGGTAGTTGCGGGCCCCGTCGCCGGAGGCGGCCAGCCACTCGAGCTTGCGCGTGGCCAGGTCCAGCGCGGGCCGGCCAGGCCGGCCGACTGGCGGGCGGCCCAGTCCAGGGCCGGCGCGAGGGCGCGCACAGTGGCGCCGGACGCCCCGTTCCTGAGCCTCCCGGCCCGGAGCATGTAGCGGTAGAAGTCGTAGCCGGCGAACAGCTCGTCGCCGCCGAGGCCGGACAGCACCACGTGCACGTGCTGGCCGATGAACCGGTGCAGCAGGTACAGCTGAAGCGAGTTGACCTTCGGTTCCTCGGTGTGCCGGATGGCGTCAGCCAGGTGCGCCAGGGCGGGCTCGTGCAGCACCACCTCCTGGTGCTCGGTGCCGTAGGTCTCGGCCACGAACCTGGCGTCCCCGGTCTCGTCGGTCGGCTCGTCGAAGCCGAGGCTGAAGGTCTGGATCGGCCCGCTCGTGGCCTGCCGGAGCATGGCCACGATCGAGCTCGAGTCGATGCCGCCGGACAGCGAGACGCCGACCGGGACGTCGGAGATGAGCTGGCGCTTGACCGCCCCGGCGTAGTGGTGGCGGATCCCCTCGAGCCACTCGTCCCGGCCCGGGGCGGGGTCCGGGGTCCAGTCGATGCCGGCGTACTGCCGCAGCCGGGACCGGCCCTCGGCGAACTCCAGCGCATGGCCCGGCGGGAGGCGGCGGATGCCGGCGAAGAACGTCCGGTCACCGGGGATGTAGCGGACGTTCATCGTCAGGTGCAGGCTGGCCTCGTCGATCTCGGGGCTGACCAGCCCGCTGGCCAGGACGGCCTTGGCCTCGGACCCGAAGGCCAGCTTGCCGTCCCGGATCGAGTACACCAGCGGCTTGACCCCGAGCGGGTCCCGGACCAGGAACAGCGCGCGGCGGCCCCGGTCGTACAGGGCGAACGCGAAGATCCCGTTGAGCCGGGCGGCGAACGCGATCCCCTCGTCCTCGTAGAGGTGCGGCAGGACCTCGGTGTCGCAGTGGGTGGTCAGCCGGTGCCCCCGGGCCAGCACCAGCTCCCGGAGCTCGGGGTAGTTGTAGATCTCGCCGTTGTACACGACGACGACCGAGCCGTCCTCGTTGGCCATCGGCTGGGAGCCGCCCGGCACGTCCTGGATGGCCAGCCGCCGGTTGCCCAGGTGGACCTGGCCGCCGCTATAGAACCCCTCGCCGTCGGGGCCCCGGTGCGCGATCGTGTCGGCCATGGCCCGGACGAGCTCCTCGTCACCGAAGCCAGCCGTACCCGCTATCCCGCACACCGGAAGCTACCGTCCCCTGCGCTGAGCCGTGAACGTGCTCTCAAAGTAGTCGGTCATCCAGCCGGTCACGTCGATCTTCTCGTTGAGCAGCCGCTGCCGGGCTTCCCGCCAGGTGGTGCCCGGCGTCGCGAAGATCTCTTCTATGGCCGATAGCGCCATGTCGTACTGGTCCTCGGTGAAGTGGCGGACCAGGCCGTACCGCCGCTCCTCGTCGTCGGTGTAGCCCCGGCCCGTGGTCGCGATGAACACCGCGGGCACCCCGAGCACCGCGGCCTCCGACGACATCGTGGCCGACTCGCCCACGACCAGCCGGGCGTGGGCCAGGAGGTGGTGGACCTTCTCCACCGGCCCGCGGACGGCCAGGCCGGCCAGCTCGGGCGGGGGCGGCCCCTCGGAGGAGACGAGCACCCGCCCGCGGCGCTGCAGCACCTCGACCAGGTGTCGCTTCTGCTTGACGGTCAGGCCCTGCTCCTTGCGGTCGTGCACGGCCTGCCAGGACACGAACCGGACGATCGAGTAAGCCTCGCCCGGACGCACCCCGAACTCGGGCAGCACGGCCGGGTCGGGCCGGAAGCGGTTGGGGTGCAGGTAGGCGAGCTCGTGGTATCCGGCGTAGGTCGGGTGGCGGCCCGGGACCTGGCCCTGGTAGCAGTCCGGGGTGCACACGCTGTAGGCGAGCGGGTACACGATCCGGTTGGTCTGCACCGCGAACTCGGTGTCGTAGAACACCACCGCGGGCACCCGGCGGAGGCGCAAGCGGCCGGCCAGCGCGATCGACGGGCCCATGATCCCGGTCATCACGTCCGGCCGGAACGAGCGCATGATCCGCATCAGGCGCGGGGTGCGCTGGGCCATCTCGACGGCCAGGCCGGCACCGCTCTTCTGCGACGAGATCTGCTGGTAGGGCAGGTCGAACGCCTGCAGTAGCTCGACGGAGCGGTCCTTGTCCCGGGCGGTGATGCACACCTGGTGCCCCCGCGCCTCCATCTCGGCGTGGAAGTTCCGGAAGAAGTGGACGTGCGCGGGGTGCAGTATGTCGATGAGCACGCGCATGGATCAGGGCGCCCCGTGCACCCGGGAGACGCCGCGGGCGTCCGGCGGTTTCGTGGCCGACGCGCCCGCGGCGGGGCGGCGCGCCACGGCCAGGACGCCGGCGCCCCACGACGGCCGGGAGAACTTCCCGAGGTAGGAGACCGCGAGCAGCACCGGGAACACCGCGGCGTACTGCAGCTTGCGGCGCTGGTCGGCCCCGGTGATCAGGTAGGAGATGTTGTTGGTCAGGGTCTCCAGCGGCCCGTAGGTGTACCGGTGACCGATGACCTGGAACCCGGCCTCACTCAGCTTGCGCACCAGGTCCTCAGCCCGGTACCCGGGCCGGACGTGCCCGGGTACGTCGAAGTTGACCCGGCGGCCGAACAGGATCCAGCGCCGCTCGTAGCCGGGAACGTGGGCCACCAGCCGCCCGCCGGGGCGCAGCGCCTGCAGCAGCGTCCGCATGGCCGCGATGTCGTCCTCGACGTGCTCGAAGTTGTCGACGCTCAGCACCAGGTCGAACTCGTCCTCGAAGTCGAGCTTCGTGACGTCGCCCTGCTCGAAGTGCAGGTTGGTGAGGTGCGCCCGCCGGGCGATCTCATTGGCCCGGGCGACCAGGTCGGGCTCCAGCTCGACCCCGGTGACCTGGGCCTGCGGGTGCCGCTTGGCGAGTTCGTAGCTGAAGACGCCGGAGCCGCAGCCGGCGTCCAGGATCTTCCGGTACGAGCCGTCGGTGGCGGGCAGCACCCGGCGCAGCCTGATGCGCAGCCCGTTGGCCGGCGCGCCGAGCAGGTTCGCGTACATCCGCTCGAACCTGCTGCGGCCCGGGTCGAGTGACAGCTCGCGGCCTGGGAATCCCTTCACGGTGTTGCCCTCTCGTCGCAGTTCTCCAGGTAGCAGGACAGGGCCCGGGACATCCAGCCCTGGCACCAGCGCAGCTCCCGGATACGAGTTCGGTATCCCCGCCGCTTCTGGTAGTAGAACCACCCGCTGGCCGGGTCCCACATGTTGGCGAGCGTCCATTCCAGCACGCGGGTGGCGGTCGCGGCGCCGGTCCCCAGGTGCCGCTGCTGTAGCGAGAACGTGATGATTCCCTGGGCGCACCCGTGGATGTCGATCGGGTACAGGCGGTCGTTCATGAACCTGGCCGCGCCGTCCGGCTCGAACAGCCGCCGCTCGTAGTAGTCGATGCCCCGGCGGTACGCGGACTCGAACTCGTCGCTGCCCGCGGACCGCCCGTACTGCAAGATCGCGTCGAGTATGAAGCCGGTGTGGTAGTTGTCGTGGGTGATGTGACTGGCCGACGGCGGGTCGGCGTAGAACCAGGCGCCCTCGTCGGTCTGCTTGGAGACCACGTAGCGGACCAGCCGGCCGCCTTCCCGGATCAGGCCGGCGTCGCCGGTGATCGCGCCGACCCGCGCCGCCACGGCCCCGGCCAGGGCCGAGACGTCCATGACGATCCAGTCGATGTCCGGGGACGGCACGTAGCTGACGCAGCGCCGGCCGGCGTCCTCGAACAGCGTCTTGGGGGCCTCGAGCAGGAACCGAGACCGCCCGGTTCGCGGCGTCCAGGTAGCGGTCCTCCTGCAGCGTCTCGTACCCGTCCACCAGGGCCTGGCCGACGTGCGCCGTGACCACCCGGTTCGGGAAGCCCCGCGGGGCGAAGAACCCGACGTCCTGCCAGGGATAGGGGTAACCCCAGCAGAGTCCGTCGAACCCGGCCTGCCGGGTGGTCGATCAGCCAGTCCAGCAGCCCGCGCGCCTGCGCGGCGTCGTCGGCCGACCCGGTCATCCGGTGCCGGGCCAGCAGGGCCCGGGCGAACAGCGAGAGCCCCTTGGCATTCCTGGCCTTGCGCACCCCCAGCAGCGGCCGGATGTCGACGGGGCTGCGGGTCACTACCTGGATCGCGGCGAGCCGGGTCAGCCTCGAACTGCCGCCCAGGAAAGCCAGGACGGGCGAGTTCAGCCCGTCATGCTTGGAATATCCCTCGTAGTTGGCTGAGCGGGCCGTCTGCAGCACCCGGTCCAGCACGGCCCGGTGGGTTCCGGCCCCGCGCTGGGCTGTGGCTCGGTCCTGTGTCATGGCGACGGCAACCTCGGATCTGCTGACGCTCGGAAACCCCAGAGCGGGATGAGCGGGCCCGGGCCTGGCGCAGACGTCCAGTGGGGCTAGGGCTTCGAAGTACCGGTAAAGGTTAGCAGCAGGTGACCGCTCGGTTGGCGTAGCGTCCGCTTTGCCAGCAATCGGGGATTCGGGCCCGCCCGGCGCCGGCCGGGCGACCCCCGGCTCGGCGAACGGCGCAGCGGAACGACTCTGGTAGCGTGGCGCACCGACAAATGGAGCCGCTGCGACCGTTGACAACGCGGTCGGGATGAATCTGACCGAAAGCAGGTTGAGGTCCGGAATGAAGCAAGTGTTCCGCAGGGTGATCGACCGGCGCGGGCGGGTTCTGGTCGCCGACCTTCCCGTGCCGCACATCGGCCCGGACCAGGTCCTGGTACAGAGCCATTATTCGCTGATCAGCTCGGGCACCGAGATGGGGACGCTCGCGAAGACCCCGGCCGAGCTGGTGCGCCAGACGATCTCGGATCCCTGGATGCGGCACGTGGTCAAGCAGACCGTCCTGGCCACCGGGCCGAGCCAGACCGCCCGGCGGGTCTGGCACGAGATGATCACGCCCCGCGAGATCGGCTACAGCGGCGCCGGCACCGTGCTGGCGCTGGGCGACCGCGTCGAAGGGCTCGAGATCGGGCAGGCCGTCGCCTACGCGGCCAGCGGGCACGCCGAGGTGGCCGCCCCGTACATCAACCACGTGGTGCCGGTCCCCGACGGTGTCGACCTGCGCCACGCGGCGTTCGTCACCGTCGGCGGGATCGCCATGCAGTCCCTCCGGCGCGCCGACCTGAAGTTCGGGGAGACCGTCGCCATCTACGGCCTGGGCCTGGTCGGCCAGCTGTGCGCCAGCATCGCCAAGGCGGCCGGGTGCGTCGTCGTCGGGATCGACATCAACCCGAAGGCCAACGAACTGGCGACCGCGGCCGGCGCCGCGCTGGTGGTCAACCCGTCCGAGCCCGAATGGAAGCGGCGCGTCCTCGACTTCACGGGCAAGAACGGGGTCGACGCCACGATCATCTGCGCCAGGTCCGACTCGCCGGAGATCATCAACTCGGCGATGGAGATCACCCGGAGGCAGGGTCGCGTGGTGATCGTCGGCTACGTGAAGCTCGACATCCACCCCAAGAACTTCCTGTACCGGGAGATCGACCTCCGCTACTCGCGCGCCTACGGGCCGGGCAGCTACGACACGAACTACGAGAAGGGCCGCGTCGACTACCCGTTCGGGTACGTCCGCTGGACCGAGAAGCGCAACCTCGAGGAGTTCATCAGGCTCGTCGCCACCGGGGCGGTCAACCTCGAGCCGCTGATCGCGGGGGTCTACCCCGTGGAGCGGGCCCAGGAGCCCTTCGACGCCATCCGCGAGCGGAGGCTGCCCGGCGTCGCCGCCCTGATCTCCTACGGGCCCGACCCGGACCGCAGCCGGACGAAGCAGATCAGCCCGCGTCCGAAGCGTGACGGCAGGGTCGGGATTTCACTGATCGGGTTCGGCAACCACGTGCTGAGCAAGCATCTGCCCAACCTCAAGTCCATGCGCGACGTCGAGCTGCGGGGCATCGCGTCGGCGACCGCGCGCAACGCCTCCGTGGTCGCGAAGGGCCTCGGGGCCACGATGATCACGACCGACGTGGACGAGCTCCTCGCGGACGAGGGCACCGACGCGGTCATGATCTGCTCCAGCCAGCCGGAGCACTACGAGCACATCCGGGCCGCGGTCAGCGCCGGGAAGGCCGTGTTCATCGAGAAGCCGATGGTCACCCGCCTGGACGACTTCGGCGAGCTGCTCCGGCTCATGGCCGAGCGGTCCGCCCAGCCCGCCCTGGTCACCCTCGGCCTCAACCGCCGCTACTCGCCCCTCGTCGACACCCTCCGCAAGTCGCTGACCGCACCGGTCGACTTCGTGGAGTACGTGATCGCGCAGCCGTTCGTGCCGCCCGACCACTGGACCCTCGACCCGGTCGACGGCGGCGGGCGGCTGATCACCGAGGGCGAGCACTTCATCGACCTGTGCAACCTGCTCATCGGCAAGCGCCCGGTGTCGGTGACCGCTCGCGCGCTGGGCAAGCTCCCCGACGACATCCGGACGCTGTGCAATTTCGCCGTGACCCTGCACTACGACGGCGCCGCCGCCACCATCATGTTCGACGAGTGCGGCGCGCCCGGGTTCCCCCGGGAACGGCTGTCGGTGTTCAGCCGCGGCCAGGTGGCCATCCTGGACGACTTCGCGAAGCTCACCGAGTTCGGCCAGGGCAAGCGAGCCAGGGCACCGGCCTGCACAAGTCCATGGGCCACGCCGAGGAGCTCGAGCAGTTCGTCCGCGCCGTCAAGGGCGAGCCCAACCACCTGCTGTCCTGGGAGGACGCCTCGCTGGCCACGACGTGCATGTTCGCGGCCCAGGAGAGCATCAGGCTCGGTGCCGAGATCGACCTCGACCAGTTCCGCCGCTCGCTGCTCACCGCGGCCGAGGAGCCCGGCGAAGCGGGGAACGGCGTATCAGAGGACGGGCTGCGGGGGGACGATCACATGGCGGGTCGGCGGTGACTCCGCCGCGCGCGCAGAGCCGCCTGCGACGCGTCCCGTTCAGCGCTCGCATCCTCCTTGAGCGACTGTCCGGAAAATCGATCTTCGAAGTCAGCCATTACCGTGAGTCGAACCTCACCCGCCTGGTGAACCTGTTCGCCCACGTCGACGTCGAGCGGTGGCGCCAGATGAAGGTGCTTGAGGTCGGCGCTGGGCTAGGCCACCTCGGCGATGCCTTCGCCGATCTCGGGTTCGACGTCGCCTCGACGGACGGTCGCCCGGAGCACGTCGAGGCGATGCGGGCCCGCGGCCGTGAATCGTTTGTCCTCGACCTGGACCGGACCGGGGTCAATGAGGCGGGCGACTTTGAGCTGATCCTCGCTTTTGGCGTGCTTTACCACCTCGCGCATCCCGAGGAATTCCTGCACAGCTGCGGGAAAACGGCCAAGGTCTTGCTGCTGGAGACCGCCGTCTGCGATCGGCGTGACCCGGTCGTCGACTGGGTCAGCGAGTCCGGCGGGTGGCGGGGCCAGGACCAGGCCGTTGGCGGCCGTGGGTGTCGCCCGAGCCCTTCCTGGGTCGAGGACGTGCCACGACGCTGGCTTCGACACCGTCCGCGATATCTCCAGCCCGCTGGGGGACTGGAGCAGCGGGGCATTCAGCTGGGGGCCGCATGACAACGGCGAGTGGCGGCGGGACGGGGTCAACCTGAGGAAGATGTGGGTGTGCGAGCGGAACGGGTGAACCTGCCCGCAGGATCAGGTAGGCGGTCCGGCCCTCGCGGGTCGGTGAGCCGTCCCCGGCTGCGGGATCGGCTGAGCTCGGGCGCGAGACCGTGTTCCCGCGGGCCTCCCGCAGCCGCCGGAGCAGGCCGGGCCGACGAGCGCCGCCGCGGCGGCGCCGGTGGGCGCGTCGCACAAGACCGCGGTCGCCCGGGTCACCAGGGCGACACCAGGGCGATCGCGGTGGTCGTCTGCACGTGCAGGACCGCCACCATCACGGCCTCGCGGACGCCCGCCCCGGCCGGGGCGAACACGGCCAGGAAGCCGACGGCCCACGAGAGCGAGTAGGCGCCGATCGACACCAGCAGCGTTCCCTGCCGGTCCCCGGCGAGCTGGCGCATGAGCACGTAGACCTTGAGCCCGTTGAACAACCAGCCGGCCACCGCGTACGCCATCGTCCGCGCGAGGCCCCGGTAGCTGACCCCCTGCTCCAGCGGCGCCTGCCGCGACAGCCGCAGCACGAGGCGCAGCAGCCGGTTCAGGACCGGCGGGGACAGCAGCACGACGGCCACGGGGATCAGGAACAGGACCCAGAAGTACTGGGCGACCATTCCGCGGTCGCGAACGGCAGCGTGACCGCGGCGACCACCGCCCCGGAGCAGGTCATGACCGCGTAGCTGAGCAGGACCGAGAGCGCGGACCGGCTGCGGGGGATGCCGCGATCGGCACCGAGTTCCGCCTGGGCCAGCACCGGCCAGATGCTGCCGGGCACGTACTTCGCCAGCTGGCCGATGAACATAGATCCGCCAGGCCTCCGGTACCGACAGCCGCGAGCCGAGGTCGGCGAGCAGCTCGCGCCAGACCATGAGGCTGCAGATCAGGCCGCAGAGGTTGAGGACGAACGCGAGCGCACGACCGGCGCGGACAGCCGCTGCACCTCGTGCCAGAGCGTGCCCCCCTGGTCCAAGAGGGCGAGGGCCAGCAGCGCCAGGACGAGGGCCAGGAAGACCAGCCTGACCACCCTCAGCCGCATCAGGCGCACAAGCGAGCCGAGCCTGCGCCCGAGCGGCGGCCCGGCGGGGCCGGGCGCCGGCGGCCGGGCCGCGCCTACCCCCGGGTCAGCCTGGGCCAGCCCGCCCGCCCGGGTTCTGTCGCGAGCCATCTCAGCACAGGGCAACGGTCACACCCGGACACGGCCCCGGCTTCAGGGCGGTCGTTCGGCTTGGCCGGATATGCGGGCATTAGGTCGGAGCGCTCTCTCGTGTAGCGGCGCCAGCCACCGTAGCAGAGGCGCCAGGCGGCCAGGACTCCGTCCCCGCCCTCACGACGGCGTGTAGAGCAGGATCGGGTCCGGGCCGACCTGGATGGCCGTCACCCGGTCTCCGGCCAGGTCACGGTGCCACGCCCGGATCTCGGTCCGGTGCAGGTGCGAGCGGACGATCCAGATCCGCCCGCGGGCTCCGGCCGGCTCCGCCGCGATCTTGGCCCGCGCGGCCGCCAGCGCGTTCGCCACGTCCGCGGCCCGGCGATTGGGCATCACCACGATCCACGGCAGCCCGGGGTACGCCGGGATGTGGTGTTCGGGCCCACGGGATCGGCGGGGAACGCGGGGTTGGCCCGCGGGTAGTAGTAGGCGAACGCGTAGCTGGCGGCGTAGCTGACGATGACGACGTCCCCGGGCCGGAAGTGGCTGTCGAGGTAGGTGACCTCGGCGCGGACGTCCTCGTTGGGTATCTCGTGGGACCGGATGAGCTGTCCGTCGCCGGGACCCAGACGGCCAGCGCCAGGGCGGCCACGACCAGCGGCACCAGGAGGCAGCGGGGGATCGGTGACGCCGGCGGGCGGCCCGGCCGCGAGATGCGCGGCGGCCGCGACCGCCACGGCCATCAGCAGCGGGGCGGTCACCAGCCAGAACGTGGAGGTCCGCAGGTCCCCGAACGGGTACTTGCGGGCCGCGCTCGCGGCGATGACGATCACCAGCGTCACCGGGAACAGGGCGGCCAGCGCGAGCCGCCGGAGCCAGACCAGGGCCGCGATGCCCGCCAGGACCAGCAGCACGTCGGCCAGGAGCGGAAAGCCCATGTACGGCGCTAGCTGGTCCAGCCGCAGGTGGAGGAACGAGACCGCGGCCGAGGCGCTCCGCGTGGGCATGTAGAACGGGTCCCAGTAGGCGACGAGGCGGGGCGTCACCTGCGGGCGGATCAGGGTCACGTAGATCACCAGGGCGACCGCGAGCATTCCCGCCGCCGCCACGGCGACCTCGGCAAGCCGCCGGTAGTGCCGCGTGACCAGGCACTCCAGCGCCAGGCAGGCCATGGCCGCCACGCCGACGAAGATCACCGTGTTGGCGAACAGCAGGCCGAGGGATGCCGTCGCGGCGATCGCGGCCAGGCGCCGGATGCGCCACTCGTTCTCGAGGCGCGCCACGAGGACCCACACGACCAGGCAGGCGAACGCCTCGGCCGTGTACTGCTTGAGGTCGTCGCGGACCAGCATCGCCGGGGACAGCAGCACGGCGGCGCCGGTCAGGATCCCGGTGGCGAAGCGGGTCAGCCGAAGCTCGCGGCCGAACAGGTATCCCGCAGCCGCCGCCAGCATCGCGAAGGCGAGCGGCACCAGCCGCAGCCGCTGCGCCCCGCCGAACGGCACCAGCCGCAGCAGGTACGTCCAGCCCAGGGGCGTGCTCGAGGCCAGCGACGGGGTGAGCCCGATCCTCGCCCGGACCGTGTCCGCGACCCACGCCTCGTCGACCCAGAACGAGTGGTGGAGCAGGTACGGCACGTCGTGCACGAGCAGCACGGCCAGGCCGAGGACGGCGGCCAGGCCGACGTCGATCAGGCTGGGCCTGCCGGCGCGGCCGGACCGGGCGGGCGGCCGGAGGCTGGCTCCGGGTCATTGCCCGCCCTCCGGCGGCAGGCCGATGTCGTCCAGGGCACACTCAAGCGGTTCACGGGCGAGTCCGAGGGGCCTAAGGCGCGGCGGGCCGCGAACCGTTCCCGGGTCAGGATCCACAGCGCTTCCGCGCCGTCGCGCCAGGTGAGCTTCTTGCCGGCCTCGCGGCTGCGCGCCTTGTAGGAGATCGGAACCTCATAGGGCCGCAAGCCCCGGCGCAGCAGCTTCCCGGTCACCTCAGCCTCCATGCCGAATCCGGACTCACGGATATCCAGCTTCCGGTACAGGGCGGCCGGCATCAGCTTGAAACAGGTCTCAAGGTCGCTGATATAGCAGTTGAACAAGCATGTTGGCGAAGGTCGTGACGCCCTTGTTACCCAGCACGTAGGTATAGGAGTAGGCGTTGTGGCTGCCGGAACGTCCTGGTGCCGTACACCACCTCGGCCTGCCCGGCGAGCACCAGCGCGAGCAGCGCGGGAAATCTCGGCGGGCGAGTACTCCAGGTCGGCATCGCACATGATCACGTAATCGCCGGTGGCCAGCGTGGCGGCGGTGCGGATCGCGGCGCCCTTGCCCTGGTTGCGGTCGTGCATATGGACTCGCACGCGCGGGATCGTCGGCCAGGGACGGGTACAGGTCCCTGGTGCCGTCCGTGCTCCCGTCGTCGACGATGACGAGCTCGATCTCGCACGGGAAGTCGACGTTGAGGACCTCCTTCACCGCGGCGGCCAGAGTCGCACGTTCGTTGTAAACGGGCATAAGAATCGACAGCTTCACGGCGGGCAGCCTACGCGGAGCGTGCCGGTGCGGAGGGCCCAGGGCAGCAACGATGGCAACCACCTGGATTCAGGCTGGCCGGATGCCCGGCAGACCAGTCCTGGTAGCCCAGGCAACCCAGGCCCGCACCGGACTCCGCCCCACGCTGCCAGGTCGAACGGCGCGGTCACGTCTCCCCGCGGGACCGGACGATCAGGTCGGCGAGCAGCGCGAGCGAGGCGATGAGCAGCCCGGTCACGAAGATCAGGACCGTGTCGACCGCGAACTCAGCGGGTGCACGACCATGTCGTAGATGCCCTTGGCGATGCCGAGGCCGAGCAGGAACAGCGCGACCGGCATCAGCACCTTGAGCGGGTTGAAGTACATCACCATCCGCAGCACCTGCAGGATGTAGCGGTAGGCGTCCGTGACGAACTTGAACTTCGACGTGCCCGCCCGCTTGGCGTACTCGATCGGCACGTAGCGCACGTCGTGCTGGTTGGACAGGAACGCGATCGTGATCGTGGTGACGCAGGAGAACCCGGGCGGCAGCAGCCGCAGGTAGGGCAGCGCGACCTGGCGCCGGAACGCCCTCAGCCCCGAGTTCAGGTCCGGGATCTGGGCGTTGGTCAGCCGCTCGGCGAGCTTGCGGATGAACCACTTGGCCGGCACCCGCAGCAGCTTGTGCGTGCCCTGCTCGCTGGTCCGCGCCCCGACCACCTGGTCGATCGTCGGGTCCTTCTCGAGCATCTGGACCAGCTCGGGGATCCGCTCGTTCGGGTACGACATGTCGGCGTCGGTCCACACGACGATCTCGCCCCGGGCGCGCTGGGTGCCGATCCGGCGGACGGTGCCGGAGCCGCCGTTGCGGTGGAAGTGCACGATCTCCATGTGCGGGAACCGGGCGCGGCCTCGTGCAGCCGGGCGAGCGTCTCGTCGGTGGACGCGTCGTCGAACGCCAGCAGCTCGTAGTCGTATCCGCTCGCGTCCATGGCCGCGCAGATCCGCTCGACCTCGGCCGTGACATGCTCCTGCTCGTTGTAGCAGGGCAGGATGATCGAGACATAAGGATCCTGCGGTGACGGATCACTCACAGGGGCCGAGGCTACTACCGTTTCGGCGGTCCCGGCGCCGGGCCGCCAGACGGGATGGTCAGACGCCGGCTCCGACATCCAGACATTCAGCTTGAGCGGCCGGGGGTCCAGCGGAGGCGACGTCAGGGGCTCCCGTCTATGTCGGTGCGCAGCCTCATGATCTGCCTGATCGGGCCGCCGTACCGGATGAGCTGCGATCTCGAGGCCCCGAGGAGCACCGGCCGCCGGCCGGCTCGCACTATGCCCTGCACCCGGCTTCCGCCGCCGCGGGGCCGGCGGCGACGGCCGCCGGGACGCCGCACATCCCGCGGACGACCTCGGTCAGCCGGTCGGCGGGCGCGCCGCTGATGAAGACGACCGACGAGCCGCGGGGGATCGCCGCGCACATGCCGTTGACCGCCGCGACCTCGCCCTGGTAGGTGGTCTTGAATGCCAGGCCCTCCGCGGCGAGCCTGATCCCGACCGGGCCGCCGGGCCTGACCCTCAGGCCGAACGTGGTGATCGACGGCCGGCACGACCAGGGCGCCACGCAGCAGCAGGCCAGGCCGGCGTGGAGCACCCGAGCGATGTCCATCTGCCGGAGCCGCCCGATGAGCCAGCTCGATGCCCAGACCGCCAGCAGGATGAAGCCGGGCAGCACGGCCGGGACCAGCCTGCGGCTCGCCCAGGGCTGATCGGGGGTGACCGACGGCTGGTACAGCGTCGCCACGATGGTCCAGGCGAACAACACCAGGGGCAGCGTCCAGGCCGGTGCCTGGCCCCGCAGGCACCTCCGGGACAGCACGGCGGCTCCCAGCGTCGCCAGCACCACGGCCGGGACGCCGATGTACCAGAACACCCAGTGCATGCTGAGCTCGTAGTACAACCGCGTCGGATCGACCGGCAGGTGATCGGCGCGCTGGTATCCGGCCATGGTGGCCTCGAAGCCGCGGTTCGACGCGGCCCGCACCGTTTGCAGGTACGGGCGGACGGCAAATCCGAGCGCCACCACGACGGCCAGCACGGCAGCGGCGTTGGGCAGCCAGTTCCCGCGTATCTGCGGTACGCCCTTGTCCCAGCGCAGCACGATCGCGATCAGCGTCGCGATGATCACGCCACAGGTGATCAGCACCAGGGGCACCAGGGCGGACTTGATGCTGGCCAGGTAGGGCTGGGACAGCAGCACCCCGTCGACGGCACCGTAGATCCCGCCGACCACGAGACCGCCCAGCAGCGGGTAGGCCTGGCGCCGGCGGCCGATGAGCAGCAGCCCACAGTACGGGATCAGCGGCAGGATGTCGGAGGCTCCGTCGATGCGCACCAGCAGGGTCAGGCCGAAGGCGAGACCGCCGAGCGCGGCGATGACCCTGGCCCCGGCCCCGTCGGCGTTCAGCGAGTCGACGAGCAGGCACATCCCGCCCAGGAACAGGATCTGCGTCAGCGGCTCGCTGTAGTCCGACCGGCTGGTGAACTGCTCGGGCAGGGACAGCGCGAGAACGATGGCCGCCAGTGGCGCCCACCGCGGCCCGACGAGCCGGGCGGCCAGGCCGCCGAAGGTGAGCACCGCGCACGCCCCGAGCACGGGTGCCACCGCCGTCGCCGCGGTCACGCCGCCGGCCCAGAAGGCGGCGGCGATCACCATCGGCAGACCCGCCATGAACTGCGGCACAACGCTGCTGCCGACCTGGTAGAACGCGAAGCTCTGGAACGTGAGCCCATGGCTCGCGCCGCCGAATGCCGCGCGATCCGGCGGGATCGGCAGCGAGCCGTGGCCCGCGATCCAGTTCGCGAACTGGACGTAGGACCCCGGGTCCCTCATCACGAAGATGAACTGGGAATGGTAGATCATCTGATCGACGCCGAAAGCGAGCGCGACCGCGATCACGGCGGCGGTCGTCCACCACGGCGTGCGTGCTGCCCCGGGGGTGCGCGCCGACCGCAGGCCCTCCCCCCCGCCGGGGATCCAGCGCAGGCCGAGCACCACCAGCACCACCGCCAGCGGCACCGACACGACCAGCATGAGCGCCGCGGTGAAGTGGCCCAGGAGCAGCAGCGGCAGCCCGGCCAGCAGCCAGGCCATGGCCAGCAGGGCCGGCAGGACGGACAACCGCCCCAGCAGCCGCCCGGAGCGGTCCGCATCGGCCGCCCGGCCACCACTGTCCACGACCGCCGAGGGACTGGTCCGGAGGCCGACCCTCATCCCGCCGCCTCGGTTGCGCTCGCGGTACCAGGCCCTGAGCCGCGCTGGTGCGCCATCCGGCCCGGCCAGCCCGATCGGAGCAGGCCGACCAGGAACAGGGTGACGAACGCCAGCAGCCCGGCGAGCACCCAGGCGTTGCCCACGATCAGCTGCCAGCCGTGCCAGCCGTTCTCGGGCCAGGGACCGCCCTGAGGACGGTAATGCTGCGGTGCCAGGTAGATGATTCCGGTCAGCCCGCCCGGGTGGCCGAGCCAGCTGTCCGGCCAGGCCGCGAACAGGGCTGTGATTACCGCGGCGAGGCCAAGCCAGGCCCATCGGGCCGTCCCGCGCGCCCGGAGCGCGCAGTGGATCAGCACCGGGACCGCCAGAACGATCCACACCCAGTGGTCATCCCAGCTGAGCGGGGAGATGAGCAGCGTGGTCAGCGAGATCATGAGCACCGCGACCACCCGGTACCCGGCCCGGTCGAGCAGCACCGCCGCGGCGATCCCGAGCAGAGTCGCGATCACCGCCGCCGCCAGCCACTCGCCGTGGGCGCCCGCGCCGCCGGACCGGAGCAGGATTCCCATCAGCGACTGATTCCCGCTCCAGTGCAGGTCAATGCGGCCAGGGGTCTTCAGGAACAGCCCGTGCCCCAGCCACTGCGCGCTGTCCCGGGGTAGCGCGATAAAACCGATGATCAGGGTGGCCAGGAAGACACCGGCCGCCACCGCGGCCTGCCGGAACCTGCGGGTGAGCAGCAGGTACGGGATGAACAGCAGCGGCAGCAGCTTGATCCCCGCGGCGAGCCCCACCCCGGCGCCCTTCCACCACCGCCGGTCCGGCTGGCACATGTCCCAGATCACCAGCGCCATCAGCACGATCTCGACCTGCCCCAGGTACATGGTCCGCTGCACCGGCTCGGTGTAGAACACCGCAGCGGCCGCAAGCAGGGTGAGCCCGAGCCGGGCCGCCCCGCGCCGGTAGCCGAGCGCGCCGAACGTGACCCAGAGGGCCGCGAGCAGGGCCAGCACGTCCGCCACGGCAGCCAACTCGGCCAGGGCCCGCAGCGAGAGGTAGGACATGACCGCGAACGGCAGGGCCGCGAACGGCGGGTAGTCGAACGGCTCACCGTTGTAGAACACCCGGTCGTACAGCGGGCTGGCCAGGTGCGGGTGATAGAACGGCCGGACGTGCCGGACCACGAGCCCGGCGTCACGGTAGACGCCCATGTCGACGGGCGCGAGCCCCCAGCCCCGCTGGCTCGTCACCTGGTGGACGAACCAGAGCATGACCGCGCCGAACGCGGCCAGCCCGCCGATCAGCAGCCAGGTGTCCCGGCGGCCGCCCGGGGCCCGCCGCCCGGGGCAACCCCGGGCAGCGAGGGGCCCGAGGTCTCGGTCCTGGCACCGACGCTCATCCCGCGGGCCCCTTACCGGCCGCAGCCGACTGCGAGCTGGCCCGGTGCAGGACGAGGTACCCGTCGCGCCGGAAGACCACCCGGTAACCGTCGTGTTCGAGCAGCGCGACCCGCTGCCGCTGCTCGAGGACGCTCCTGAACGTGAACTGGAGGCGCCGGGTGTTGGCCACCACCCACGGCGCCCCGAGCGGGGGGGTGCCTCCGTCCCCGTCCCACAGCAAGACGGTGTCCCGGGCCGACAGCTGCGGGCCAAGGTTGTTCACCGCCTCGACGGTCACGCCGCTCGGCACGACGGCGGCCGCCGCGGCGGCCGCCCGCTCCTGGCCGTCCCGGTGGAAGAAGGACGGCTTCAGCGCCGCCCCGAACGCGAAGTGCGGCACGAGGACCACCGCGACCGCGCACATCGCGGCCGCGCAGCACAGCGCGAACGACCACGGGCCCGGCGACCACCGGTTCCTGGATGCCGGCGGCCCGGCCGCGGGGCGGTCGCCGCTCCGGTCGTCCGCGGCCGCCGCGCGCCGCGGCGGCACGGTGCTGTCGGCGCAGTAGCTGGCGGTCGAGCCTCGCGGCGCCGTCCACGGCGGCGAACAGCAGGATGATCACCAGGTAGGCGTTGTACTGATAGCCCGTCACCCACCAGTTGGGGAACAGGTTGGCCAGCATCCGCTCCAGCAGCAGCGGGACCGCGGCGAGCGCCATGGGCGACCGCAGCGAGAGGAAGCAGAACGCGCCGAACAGCCACAGCATGGTCTGCAGCTTGACATCCGGCGTGACGAGCAGTTTCAGGCTGGCCGGGTCGGTGATCAGGTGCCACGCGGCCTGCGGTGCGCTGGGCCCGAGCGTGGTGTACGCCCAGTAGTACGAGGAACGCCCGCCGAACGCCGGGATGAGGACGTACGTCGCGATGACCGTGTCGGCCAGCCCGGCCGCGATCAGGCCGAGCCCGACGGCGAGTTGCCTGCGCACCACGCGCGGGCGCGATACCGCGAGGTAGACCCCGATCCCGGCCACGAACAGGCCCATGTCCTCCTTGACCAGGAGCAGCGCACCGAGGGCGATCAGTGCCGTCCGCAGCCGGCCCGCCGACAGCCGCTCGAGCGCCACGGCCGTCAGGACCGGGGCGAACGCGACCTCGTGGAAGTCAAAGGCCAGCGCCGAGGCGATCGGCCAGCTCAGCGCGTACGCCACGGATACCAGGTAGGCCGCGGCGACCGCCTTGCCGCCACCGCCGAGCGTCCTGCGCGTGAAAACCCACAGCGGCGGGATCGCCAGCGCGAACAGCACCGCCTGCGCCACAAGCAGGGTGACCGGGCTGTTGTAGATCCAGTACAGCGGGGCCAGCGCGGCGAGGATCGGCGACCAGTGGTCACCGAGGATGGAGAAATGCGGGCCGAACCCGTTGTGGACGCCCTTGATGATCGATATGCCCGGCATGAAGTGCGCGTACGAGCGCACCGCCTCGTCGAAGATCACCAGGTCGTACGATGAGGTCTGGAACGTGTTGTACAGGCCCAGCGCGAACACGCAGTAGGCGGCGGCCACGAGGGGCGCGGGCGGCGTCGCGCTCCGGGGCGAGCGGGGAGTTCTCCATGGTCGTGCGGATGCCATGGCTGCGGAGACTATCGGATAGGTGAGCAGCAAGATGGGAAGGCTGCGGCGCAGTAGGGGATGAGGGTGGTGGAGAGTGTGGGGGAAAAGAGTAGTGGAGGAAGCGAGGCTGCGGGCGTATGGAAGGTGAGCTGTGATTGGCAGGCAGCGCGAGGGAAAGCAAAGGTAAGCGGAGGGGAGGGGTGGCGCGAGGTGAGGGGAAGATGGGGGGCGGGAGGGGGGAGAAAGATGAAGGAGAGGGGGAAGCGAAGGCGGAGAGAACAGCGAGCGCGGGGGGGGCGGCGCAGACAGCGCAGTGCGAGCGAGCAGACGGCACCCGCGGACCCGCCGGGAGTAGGAGACCTCGAGCGGCGCGGCGGAAGCCGGGCCAGCAGCCACGGTCAGCCGGGCTGCGCCGTCGACGGCGCGCACAGCAGGATGACACGAGATAGGCGTTGTACTGGAACGGGGTACCCACCAGTTGGACGCGTTCGCGAGCATGCGCTCGAGCAGCAGCGGGACCGCGGCAGCGAGATCGGCGACAGCAGCGGGAGGAAGCAGAACGCGCCGACAGCCACAGCATCGTGACGCAGCTTGACCCGCGGCGTGACAGCAGCCGCAGCGAGCTGACCGGGTGGGTGATCAGATGCCACGCGGCCTGAGGGACGTTGTTCCCGAGCGCTGGTAAGCCAGTAGCCGTTGGCGTGGCCGCCGAAGGCCGGGATCAGGACGTCGGCGGCGAGACCAGGTGTACGCCACGCCGGCCGACGACGAGAACGGCAGCCGACGAGCCGCTGCCGGCTCACCACGCGGGTGGGACACGGCGAGGTAGAGCCCGACGCCGGCGATGAACAGGCCGATGTCCTCCTTGACCAGGAGCAGGACCCCGAGCGCGATGAGCGCCGCCCGCAGCGGCCCGCTGGAGACGCTCCGAGCGCGACCGCCATGAGCACCGGGGCGAACGCGACCTCGTGGAAGTTGAACGCCAGCGCGGAGGCGATCGGCCAGCTCAGCGCGTACGCCACGGCCACCAGGTAGGCGGCGCACCGCCTTGCGCCCGCCGCCGAAGGCCGGCGGGTAAACAGCCACAGCGGCGGGATCGCCGAGCGCGAACAGCACCGCCTGCGCCACAGCAGCGTCTGCGGGCCGTCGTAGATCCAGTACAGCGGCGCCAGCGCCGCGAGTATCGGCGAGAAGTGGTCGCGAGCAGGGAGAAGCCGGGGCCGAACCTAGGTGGTAGCCGATCGATGATCGACGTCCCGGGCTTGAAGTGCGCGTAGGACCGCACGCCCTGATCGAAGATCACCAGGTCGTCGGTCGCGGTGCTGGAACGTGTAGTACTGGGCCAGCGCGAACACGCAGTAGCCGGCGGCCACGAGCGGCGGTCAGGGCCGTGACCGCCAGCACATGGGGCGGCGGCGGCTGGCGCCAGCGCTCGCCCGGCCGCTCGCTCGCGCCGGGCCGAGGACGCCGGCGCGGGCGGTCTGCGTGCTTGCGCGGATGTCCATTGTTGCGGAGACTATCGGACCAAACCCGGGCATGCCCCCGGAGCGTACCCACGCGGGCATGCGGGCACCCATCGAGTATTCACTGGTTACCCGGCTTCCATGCCGAAGCGGGCCATGAGCGCGCGCTCCTCCTCCGGCGAGGGGGCCTGGTCGCGGTTCCAGAGGTCGTGCAGCCCCGCGAAATACGCGTCCATGGCGGGAGCGTGGATGACCAGCAGCCGGGCGGCGCGGTCTGCCGCCATTCCCGAAGGTGTGCGCGGTGCCGCGGGGAACCAGGACGAATCCCTCCGGGCCGACGGTCAGTTCTTCGTCCTCGGCCGTCACCGAGACCAGCCCGTCGAGCACGAAGTACGCCTCCGAGCAGTTGGGGTGGCGATGCGGCGGCGGGCGGCGGCCGCCGGGCGGAAGCGTGCGCTCCATCAGGGAGAAGTCGCCGCCGTCCTGCTCCGCCACGGCCTTGAAGAACATCACGCTGCCGCGGGCGGTGTAGCGCCGCTCCCCCTCGCCGCGCCCGACCACTCTGGTGCTCACCGGGTCAACGTTACCTCGGGGCGCCTGCCGGACCGGGCCGGGCGAGATGCGGGCCGCGCCACCTGCGATGCGCGCCGGATTCGGCAGGAGCATGAGCGTGGCATCCCGCAGGTCCATGGCCGCAGATCCTGGAACGCACCGGCTGGCGCGAGTCCCGGCCCGGAAGTATCGGCTGTTCGCGGGCAATGGAATCCTGGCGGTCCGAGCGGGCGTTATCCGTAGTGGCACGATTACCGGCCGAAGCATCCGCAGGTAGTGAGCGGCGCGGCCGGGCCGTTTTTCCGCTCAGACGGAATACCTGATAACGGTATAAACGTTATCATAGTGCCAGTAAACACCGGCCAGCGCACTCAGCGACTCAAGGCGCGGCCGGGGCCCGGCCGCGGATCGGGCCGCGGATCGGCGTGCCGCCCTGCCCTCACCGCACACCGGCCCTGCGCGCGGCCACGGGCTTGATCACACGGAACGGAGTTCATTTCATGCGCTTTCGGCTAGGCAGCAACGGCCAGACGAACTCTGGCGCCCGACGCCGGCGCGGGCCCGGCGGCCTGGCCCGGTCGCGCGGCTGGGTCGCGGCCGCTGGCGCCGCCGTGGCCATCGTGGCGACCCTGGTGGTCGGTGTCGTGGCGGCCGGGGCCTTCCCGGGGCCCGGCGCCGGGGCCGCCGCGTCCAGCCCGGCCCGCCTCCGCGCCCGCCAGCCCGCCGGCCACCCCCGCGCCGCCGGGCCCAGGCCGTGGCCCGCCACTGGGCGCTGCGCACCTCCTGCCGGTCGGTGGCGCACATCGGCGACTCCACCTCGGTGGACCTGACCGCGGCCGGCGGCAACATCCCGGACCCGGCTCAGCAGCTGCCCGCCCGCTACGCCCACGTCGGCGTCAGGCATCTGCTGCTCGACGCCTCCGGCGGCCGGTCGATCGTCGAGGCGCTTCCCGGCCAGGTCAACGGCTACAACGTGGCCGAGAACTGGTGGAACCAGGGTTACCGGGGCTGCTGGGTGTTCGCGCTGGGCACCAACGACACCGCGAACGTGTCCGTCGGCTCCAGCGTCGGGATCATGGCCCGGATCCAGGAGATGATGTCGGTCGCCCACGGCGAGCCGGTCATGTGGGTCAACACCGTGACCCAGCGCAGCAGCGGCCCGTGGTCCGAGGCCAACGAGCAGGCCTGGGATAACGCCCTGGTCAGCGCGCTGCCGATGTACCCGAACATGCGGATCTTCGACTGGGCCGCCGTGGCCCAGCCCGGCTGGTTCCTGCCGGACGGGATCCACTACAACACCGTGGGATGCGTGGAGCGCGCCCGCGCGATCGCCGGCGCGCTGGCCCGGGCGTTCCCGCGGCACGGGCAGAGCCACAGCCAGATCGTCCGGTAGGCGTCGTCCGGCCGCACCTGGGGCGGGAACTCCTCCAGCGCGACCAGGTGTGCGCCGGCCCTGCGCACCTCACGCCCCAGACTCGCCACGATCATCGAAACGACCGGCCGCCGGGACCCGGCGGAGTAGCCTGCTGCCCGGGCAACTCCAGGGTCAGCCGTGGGGCAAGGGGGATAACGTGACTGACGAGTCTTTCGTGCTGCTTCCGGGCAGTGAGCGCGGGGCGCTGCCGGGCGCCGAGCCGACGGGAACCGTCGATGCCTCGGAGCACATCGAGGTCACGCTGGTGACCAGGCGCCGCGCCGAACTGCGGCGTGACGCGTCGGGCGCGCCGGTCAGGCTCTCCCGGGCCGAGCTCGAGCAGCGGCACGGAACCGACCCGGCCGACCTCGACCTCGTGGCCAGCACCTTGGCCCGGTTCGGCCTCGAGGTGACCAGCCGCGACCCCGGATCCCGCCGGGCCACCGGGGCGGGCCCGGCGTCGGCGATGACGGCCGCGTTCGGCGCCGAGCTCTCCCTGGTCAGCAGCCCGGCTCCGGGCGGGCGGCAGGTGACGCACCGGTACCGTGAGGGAGCGCTGCGGATACCGGCCGAGCTGGACGGCATCGTGGTCGCCGTGCTCGGCCTGGACAACCGCCCGCAGGCCCGGTCCCAGGCCCGGTTCGCCGATCATGCGGCGGCCGCGGCCGGGACCTCCTACACCCCGCCCCAGATCGCCGAGATCTACCAGTTCCCGGCGGGCACCGACGGCACCGGGCAGACCTTAGGGATCATCGAGCTCGGCGGCGGGTTCTCCGCCACCGACCTGGACAACTACTTCTCCGGCCTGGGCCTCGCGACACCGTCGGTCACGGCCCAGGGCGTCGACGGCGCCAGCAACGTGGCCGACCAGGACCCGAACGGCGCCGACGGCGAGGTACTGCTCGACATCGAGGTGGCCGGCTCGGTGGCACCGGGCGCGGCGCAGGTCGTGTACTTCGGGCCCAATACCGATCAGGGTTTCATCGACGCGGCGACCACCGCGGTGCATGCCTCGCCCACGCCGGTCGCGGTCAGCATCAGCTGGGGCCAGTCGGAGGATTCGTGGACCGCTCAGGCCCGGTCCGCGCTTGACGCGGCCATCGCCGACGGCGTGGCCCTCGGGGTGACCGTGTGCGTGGCGGCCGGCGACAACGGCAGCAGCGACGGTGTCAGCGGCGGACAGCCGCACGTTGACTTCCCGGCGTCCAGCCCGCACGCGCTGGCCTGCGGCGGGACCAGCCTGCGGGCCGACCCGGCGACCGGCGTGATCAGCTCGGAAACGGTCTGGAACGACGGCTCCGGCGGCGGCGCCGGCGGTGGCGGGGTGAGTGACACCTTCGCCCTGCCCAGCTGGCAGGCCAGCGCGGGCGTGCCGGACAACGCCGGCGGCAGTACCGGCCGCGGCGTGCCCGACGTGGCGGGGAACGCCGATCCCGCCACCGGCTACCAGGTGCTCGTGGATGGCCAGGCGACCGTGGTCGGCGGCACCAGCGCCGTCGCCCCGCTGTGGGCGGCGCTGATCTGCCGGATGGCCCAGGCCACCGGCGGCATGTTCGGGCAGGTTCAGGAGACCCTGTACGCCGGCGTGGCCGCGGCGCAGCCCGCGCCCGGATTCCGGGACATCACCAGCGGCAGCAACGGCACCTACTCCGCCGGGCCCGGCTGGGATGCCTGCACCGGGCTCGGCTCGCCCAACGGCACCGCGCTGCTGGGCCGGCTAACCGGAGCGACCGGGTCCGGCTGACGGGCGCCACGGGCGCCACCGGCTGGCCGGCCGGCGGGCGCGGCCAGGGCCGCCGGAACGGGCCTACCCGGCGGGCTACTCCGGCGTGCCGAGCGTTGCCGGG
The DNA here is from genome assembly GCA_963749145.1 of uncultured Actinomycetota bacterium. GTDB lineage: Bacteria > Actinomycetota > Actinomycetes > Streptosporangiales > Streptosporangiaceae > JASHPR01. Next base: position 1,792,272 of record CAVVLN010000004.1, read on the forward strand.
GCGCCGTAGGGGCGCAGCACCTCGGGCACGGTGACCGTGCCGCCCTCGTCCTGGAAGTTCTCCATGATCGACAGCAGCGCGCGGGCGGTCGCGCCCGTCCCGTTGAGCGTGTGCACAAATTCCAGGTCGCGGTCGCGCCGGAACCGCATGTTCAGCCGCCGGGCCTGGTAGTCGGTGGTGTTCGAGCAGGAGGTGATCTCCCGGTACCGGCCCTGGGCCGGGAACCAGGCCTCAATGTCGTATTTCTTCGCGGCGGGCGCGCCGAGGTCGCCGACCGCGATGTTCATCACCCGGTAGGGCAGGCCCAGGGCCTGGGCGATCTCCTCCTCGTAGGACAGCAGCCGCTCGTGGAACTCCGACGACTCCTCGGGCACGCAGTAGACGAACATCTCCACCTTGTCGAACTGGTGCACCCGGAACATGCCCTTGGTGTCCTTGCCCGCCGCGCCGGCCTCCCGCCGGAAGTTGGTGGCGAATCCCACGTACCGGGCAGGCAGCTCCTCCTCGTCCAGCCGTTCGTCCATGTGCAGCCCGGCCAGCGCGACCTCGGAGGTGCCGGTCAGGTACAGGTCGTCCTTTTCCAGCCGGTAGAGGTTGGATTCCTCGGTCGGCAGGAAGCCGGTCCCGTACATGGCCCGCTCGCCCGCGAGAACCGGCGGCAGCACGAGCAGGAAGCCCTTCGCGGCCAGGTGGTCGATGGCGAACCGGTACAGCGCCATCTCGGCCAGCGCCACGTCCCCGATCCGGTAGGCGAACCTGGACCCGGACAGCCGCGCTCCCCGGGCCATGTCGACCCAGCCGCGCGGCGAGCCAAGCTCCAGGTGATCGCGGGGCTCGAAGCTGAACCGGGGCGGTTCGCCCCACGTCCTGAGCTGCTGGGCGTCGTCCTCGTCCATGCCGTCGGCGGCCGTGGGATCGGGCAGGTTGGGGATCCGCGCGAGCAGTTCGTCGCGCTCGCGGGCGGCGTGAGCCTGCTCCTCGGTCGCGACCGTGAACTCGGCGGCCAGCTGGCGCAGTTCCGCGAGTTCCTCCGGCTTGGGCGGCCCGCCCGTGGACGACCTCTTCTGCGCGGCGCGCAGCGCCTCGGCACGCTCGGTGTACTCGCGCCATGTGGCGTCCGCCACCAGCAGCGCGTCGAAGTCCTGGGCCGCGCCGCGCCTGGCCAGTGCCGCCCGATAGCGGTCGGGTTCCTGCCGCGCGGCTTTGAGGTCGATCACGCTGGCGAGTCTAGCGGGGCGCCCCCGGCCCCACCGAGCGGTTTACGGCCGGCCCGGGCCAGGACCGGGCCCGGCGGCGGGCTCCTCACGCGGACCGCACGCGGGCGCGAGTTCCGGCTCCGCGGCGGGCACCGCCGGGCCGGCAGGCACCGCGGAGCTGGCAGGCACCGCGGAGCTGGCAGGCACCGCGGAGCTGGCAGGCACCGCCGCTGCGGCCGCGTCCGGCCCGGCCGGCGCCGCGGCACGCCCGCCGCCCCGGGTCGCCAGCACCGAGCCGCCGAGGATCAGCGCGAACGCGCCACCCATCGCCGGCGTGAACCGCTCGCCGAGCACCGACACGCCCAGGATCACCGCGACCGCCGGATTGACGTACGTGATCACGCTGGCCCGGGCCGGGCCGACCTCCGCGATCAGCCGGAAGAAGAGCGGGAACGCCACGGCCGTGCAGATGACCGCCAAGGCCGCCAGCGCGCCCAGCGCCCGCCCGGACGGCACCGAGTCCGGCCAGGTCAGCGCGGCCAGCGGGGCGTAAATGACCGCGGCCAGGCCCAGGCACACCGCGGTCATCGGCAGCGGCGGGAGGTCGCTCAGCTTCCGGCTCGCGATCAGCGGCCCGGTCGCGTAGCAGACCGCGACGAGCAGCACCTCGGCGACCGACAGCGCGTCACCGCCCGCGGCGCCCGGCGCGGCCAGCAGTGCGACGCCGCCCAGCCCGGCCAGCAGCCCGGCCCACCGGATCACGCTCAGCCGCTCCGTCCCGCCGGTCAGCCGGGCGAGCACCACGACAATGATCGGCACCGACGCGACCAGCAGTCCGCTCAGCGAGCTGGTGAGCTTGCGCTCGGCCTCGGACAGCAGCAGCCAGGGCGCGACGATCTCCACGATCGCGAAGGCGGCCAGCCAGCGCCAGTGCGGGCGCAGCGCGCCCAGCTGCCGCTGCCGCAGCGCCAGCGGCAGCAGCAGCGCCGCCCCGACGCCGACCCGGGCCAGCACGAGCACCGGCACCGGCACGCCGGCCACGGCCACCTTGATCAGCAGATACGGAATGCCCCAGATGACGCTCATCGCGGCGAACAACGTCCAGCCCCGGCGGCTCACGGCTGGCCTCCCTCACATCGGACCGGCAGCCAGCCGGGCCTGCGCCCGTCAGGCTGACACCAGTCCAGGATGACCGATGGCGCAAGCGGATTCTTGAACGCTCTGGCGCGGGGCGGATCTCAGACCGACAGGCACACGCCCAGCGCGCCGACATCCAGGCACAGCCCGCCCGAGCCGGAGGTTCCCGAGTTGCTGCCGCCCGGGTCGGGGGGTGACGGCGAGGGCGACGGGCCCGGCGATACCGAGGTGGGCGAGGGCGACGGCGACGGCGACGAGCCCGGCGGGCCCGGTGAGGTTCCCGGCTTGGTCGCCGACGGGACGGGCGACGGCGAGCTACCGGACGGGTGATGCCCGCCGGACGGCTGCTTCGGCGTCGGGGAGCCAGAGTGGCCGGGCGCGGCAGTGGTCTGCGCTGGCTGACCGCCAGGGTCCTGCGGCGGGTTAGCCGCGGGCGGCGCGATCCCGGCGGCGATCGGCACGCCGACCGCGTTGCCCGGGCCGACGTCCTGCGGCGAGTGCACCCTGATCGTCACCGACACCAATAAGACGTAGGCGATGGCCGCGCACGCGATGATCACCATCGGTGGCACGAAGATGGCCGGGTGCGCGCGTATCGCGGCGGCCGCGTTCCTGAGCGTGGTCCGGATCCCGTCGGCCGCCATGGCACCCGCGACGCCCGCGGTCGGCAGCCCGGGGCCGTGCCCCATGCGCGCGCTGCTGCGCGCCCGGCGCAGGGCGGCTCGCCGCTGCATGGCCGTAAGCCCGGGCAGCAGGTAGATGATCGTGTCCTTCCCGCTGGCCGCGACACGGACGTGTAGCCCGCCCGGCAGGTCGGCGTATCGGATCTTGATCACGGGCCCTGTCCTCACAAGTGACATTTGAAGGCGATATTCACCCATCAATGATCAACAGATGGTGACGAGATTATCACGATGGATAGCTGCAATCCCATCGAATCGGGAAATTGCATTTCGCAACTCGCGCGGCTGGCGCACGGTGACGGCTCGGGGAAGGTTCGGGCTACGCTCACAGCATCGGGTGCTGATCCAGAACGCGACGTCAGGGAGGCCAGGTGGCGCAGACTGGCCCGGCCGGCCGCGCGGGCGGCTCCGCCGACGCCGCGGCCGGCGCCGGGGCGGGCCCGCCGGTTCTCGCCGCCCGCCACCAGCCGGCCCCCGCCGCCGCCGCCGGCATCCAGCCGACCCCCGATACCGCCGCCCGCAACCAGCCGGCCCCCGACGCCCCGGCCCGAACCCAGCCGACCCCCGATACCGCCGCCCGAAACCAGCCGGCCCCCGATACCGCACGCGCCCACGCTGAGCCGAGCCCCCCGGGCGGGCCTCGCGCCCGGGCCGAGCGCCGCGCCCGAGCCGGCGCGATGCCGATGCTCCCGGCTCTCCTGGTCGCGGTGGCCGGCGGCCTGGCCCTGGACGCGGCGTTCCCGCCGATCGGGATCTGGCCGCTGGCGGCGGCGGGCCCGGCCCTGCTCGTGGTCGCCCTCTGGGGCCGCGGCCTGCCCGGCTCCTTCCTCATCGGGCTCTGCTTCGGCCTGGCCTTCTTCATCCCGCTGATCTCCTGGCTTATCAACCTGGCCTGGTACGCGTGGGCCGCCCTGGCGATCGCCGAGGCCGTGATCCTCGCGTTGTTCGCGATCGGGCAGCGCCTGATGCTGCGGCTGCCCGCCTGGCCGGTGGCCGTCGCGTGCTGGTGGGTGGGCGTGGAAGCGTTCCGTGACCGGTGGCCCTACGCCTTTCCCTGGGGCCGGCTGGCGATGAGTCAGGCCCAGGCGCCGACCGTCCGGTGGGTGGCCTTCGGCGGGCCGCCGCTACTGACGTTCCTGGTCGCGCTGGCCGGGACCACGCTCGCCTGGCTGCTGCTCGGCCCGCGGCCGGTCACCGGCCCGCTCCCGGCGCGCCGAAGCCCCGGCGGCTCGTCGCCGCGCCGCGCCGCGCTGCGCCGTCGCGTGATTCCCGCGGCCGGCTTCGCCGCCGCCGCCGGCCTCGCCCTGGCCGGGGGGTTGCTGCCCGCGGGCCAGGTCAGTGCCGGCGCCCCCACCGCGGAGGTGGTCGCGGTCCAGGGCAACGTCCCGCACTCCCGGACGCTGGAGAAGCTGCTGCGGGAGACGACCGTGACCGAGAACCACGCCGTCGCCACCGGGCAACTGGCCGCGCAGGTCAGGGCGGGCTCGCGCCCGGCGCCCGACGTCGTGATCTGGCCGGAGAACTCGACCGACATCGATCCCGGTCAGGACCCGTTCATCTATGCCACGATCGCCGACGCGGTCGCCGCGATCAACCGTCCGGTCCTGGTCGGCGCGCTGCTGCAGGACCCGCTGCGCAATGTGGGCCAGCTCTGGCTGCCGGGCCGCGGCCCGGTCGCGATCTACGTCAAGCGCCAGCTGGTGCCGTTCGGGGAGTACATCCCGTTCCGGGGCCTGATCTCCTCGTTCAGCTCGCTGCCGTCGCTGCAGCCGGTCAACTTCACGTCCGGGCACCGCGCGGTGGTGTTCCGGATCGGGAAGGTCAGGCTCGGCGACGTGATCTGCTACGAGGTCGGCTTCGACAACCTGGTCGCCTCGGAGGTGACTGCCGGGGCGAACCTGCTCACCGAGCAGACCAATGACGCCGATTTCGAGCTGGACGGCCAGATGGGCGAGACGCTGCAGCAGCTGGCCATGGCCCGGATCCGGGCGATCGAGTTCGACCGGGCAATGGTGGTGGCGGGCACGACCGGGGTCAGCGCGATCATCGCGCCGGACGGGCGCCTGATCGTCAGCAGCCAGACCTGGCAGCGGGCGCTGCTCGAGGCGAGGGTACCGCTGCTGAGCAACGCGACACTGGCCGAGCGGCTGGGCAAGTGGCCGGAGGTCGTGCTGAGCGCGCTGGCGGTCGCGGCGCTCGCCGGGGCGATCGGCCTGGAGACCGCCGCCCGCCGCAGGACGCGCCGCGCCGGGACGGGGACCGACGCCGCGGCCGCTTAGCGGAGACCGGCGTCGGCACCTCGGGCGGGCCGCGACCCCTACGGCAGAGCCGCTTAGCGGAGATCGGCCTCGGCATCCCCGGGCGGGCCGTGCCCCCACGGCAGAGCCGCTTAGCGGAGATCGACTTCGGCACTCCGGGGCTGGGCCGCACAATAGGGAATGTGGGTTTCTGGCGCGCGTTCGGCAAACCGGTTCGCTATGCGGCTCTTGTCGCTGGCGCCCTGCCCGCGCTGGCCTTCCCGGCCCCGAACCTGGAGTTCGTCGCCTGGTTCGGCCTGATCCCCGGCATGCTGCTCATGCGCGCCGCGCCGTCGCCGCGCGAGGCGGCCGTGCGCGGCTGGTGGTTCGGCGTCGGATTCCTGCTGGCCTCGCTGTACTGGCTGGCGCCCAACCTCGGCCCGGGACTGCTGCTCATCGTCGCGTTCATCGGCGCGCTGTGGACCGGATTCGGCGTCGCGACCTGGGGGCTGCTGCGGGCGCCGGTGACACCCCGGCGCGCCCTGGCCGCGCTCGCGGTGGTGCCGAGCTGCTGGCTGGTGGCCGACTGGGCCCGCTCCTGGCAGGGACTCGGCGGGCCCTGGGCCGTGTACGGCGCCAGCCAGTGGCAGCACCCCGCGATCCTGGCCCTGGCCGCGCTGGGCGGGATCTGGCTGGTCAGCTTCGCCCTGGTGGCGGCGAACACCGGCATCCTGATCGCGGTGACCGCGCCCCGGGTCCCGGTCCGGCTGATCGGGGCCGCCGGGGCGATCATCGCGGTCGCGGCGGGCCCGGTCGCGTTCGCGCTCACCTCGGCCGCGCCGGTCAGCCGGTACGTCACGGTCGCGCTGGTCCAGCCGGGCGTGGTGCGCAACCCCGCGCTCAGCGCCTACGCCAGCCAGCGGCTGTCGGCCGGCCTGCGCGGCGATCACGCCGACCTGATCGTCTGGGGGGAGAGCAGCGTCGCGGTCGACCTGAGTCTGCCCAGCTCCGCCCGGCGGCTGCACCAGCTCGAGGCGCTCTCGGCGGCCGACCGGGCGCAGCTGCTGGTGAATCAGGATTCGGTCGTCGACGGCAACCATTCCAAGGTGGCGCTGCTGATCGGGAGCACCGGCATCGACGGCCGCTACGTCAAGACCCGGCTGGTGCCGTTCGGCGAGTACATCCCGTTCCGGCGCGAGCTCGGCTGGCTGACCAAGATCAGCAAGGCCGCGCAGGAGAACATGGTCCCGGGGAACGGGGCGCACGTCCTGCGGGTCACCACGCCCGGCGGCCAGCCGCTGACGATCGGCGTGCTGATCTGCTTCGAGTCCGCGTTCCCGGACATGTCGCGGGTGGACACCGACCAGGGAGCCCAGCTGATCGTCTACCAGACCTCGGATTCCACCTGGCAGGCCGGCTGGGAGTGGGTCCAGCCGCAGCACGCGGCGCAGGGCGCGCTGCGCGCGGCCGAGACCGGGCGGCCGGTGGTGCAGGCGGCGCTGACCGGGGACTCGGTCGCCTTCGACCCCCGGGGCAGGCTGCTGATGTGGAAGGGCTCCTCCTTCCGCGGGGTCGCGGTGGCGCGGCTCGGCCTCCCGCCGGCCTCGGCCCGGACGCCGTACGACGAGCTGGGCGACTACGTCATGTGGACGGCGGTGGCGATCGCCGCCCTGGCCGCGGCGATCGCGCTGCTGCGGACGGGAAGGATTAACCGGATTCCGATTCGTCCGCATCGCCCGGTCCGACTAACCTGGGACGGCAACCCCAGGCGCGACCGGTCCGGTGCCATGGCCGGCACCTCTCGGGACGGCGCCGCGAGCGGCCCCGGCCTGAGCGAGGGCAGCCCGGCGACCGCGCCGCGATCCGAGCAGTCAGGCTAACCGCACCGGAGGTCCAGAGGTGGGCGCAACCGGCCCCTCGCCCGCGCGCAGGTTCCGATGGATGGCCGTGGCCACGATCTGCGGCGCGCTCAGCCTGGCCATCACGGCCTGCTCGGGCGGCAGCAACAGCACCGCGTCATCCGGCGGCAAGCCGGCCGCGACCCACACTCCCTCCGGCCTCGCGGTGTCCATCACGCCCGCGAACGGCAGCCGCACCGCCCAGCCGGGCCAGGGCATCACGGTCACGGCCGCCCGCGGCAAGCTCGGCAGCGTCAACGTGACCACAGGCGGTGACCAGGTCACCGGGACCATGAACGCCACGGGCACCGTCTGGCACAGCAACTGGGCGCTCAACGTGTCGCAGAGCTACACGGTCACCGCGAAGGCGGTCGGCACGAGCGCGGCCGGCACCTCGGGCAAGACCGTCACGCAGACATCGGCGTTCAGGACCCTGACCCCGGCGCAGACGTTCCAGGCGCAGATTTACGAGGCGCAGGGCGCGACCTACGGCGTGGGCATGCCGATCATCCTGTACTTCAGCCAGCAGATAACCGACAAGGCGGCCGTCGAGCGGGCCCTGCAGGTGACGTCGTCCAAGCCGGTCGTGGGGTCCTGGTACTGGGACGACCCGTGCAACATGGCGCCGGTCTGCGCGTACTTCCGGCCCGAGAGCTACTGGCCGGCCGACACCCAGGTGAGCTTCACCGGGCATCTCAACGGCGTCGAGGGCGCGCCCGGGGTGTACGGGGCCCACACCCTGACCCAGAACTTCACGATCGGATCGTCGCTGATCGTGGTGGCCAGCACGGCCACCCATTTCATGAACTTGTTCAGCAACGGCAAGCTGATCGACCACTGGCCGATCAGCACCGGGCGGCCCGGCGACAACACCCCCAACGGCACCTACCTGACCATCGACAAGGGCAACCCGGTGATCATGAAGGGTCCTGGCTACCAACTGCCGGTCCCCTGGTCGGTGCGGTTCACCTGGTCCGGCGACTACCTGCACGACGCCTACTGGTCCGTGGGCGAGCAGGGCTTCACGAACGTCAGCCACGGCTGCGTGAACATGCCGCCCGCCGACGCGGAGATCTACTACAAGATGGAGGTCCCGGGCGATCCGGTGACGGTCACCGGCAGCCCGCGGGCGGGCACCTTTGACAATGGCTGGACCCAGTGGTTCCTGCCGTGGAGCCGGTACCTGCAGGGCAGCGCGCTGGGCGAGGCCGTCGAGGCCGGGCCGAGCGGCAGCACGTTCGTCAGCCCGTCGGCGGTGCCGGCGTCGACGGCGACCGCGCCGCTTGGCACCGCGGACCCGCACAACTGGGTGGCCTCCTGACCGCGTTAACTCGGGGCAGACGCCCGCGCTGAGGGCCACGGCCACGGCGTCGCGCTGACCGCGTTAACTCGGGGCGGACGCCCGCGCTGAGGGCCACGGCCACGGCGTCGCGCAGACCGCGTTAACTCGGGGCGGACGCCCGCGCTGAGGGCCACGGCCACGGCCTCGGTCGCGCTCTGCGTGCCGAGCTTCGCGGCGATGTTGCGGATATGGGTCTTGACCGTGTCCGGCGACCGGTACAGCCGCGCCGCGATGCCCTTGCGGTCCAGCCCGCTGACCATCAGCCGCAGTACCTCCCGCTCCCGGTCGGTGAGCTGGCCGAAAACCTGGCCGAGCGGCTCGGACATCGGGCTGCGTGTCGCCGAGACCACCATCCCGAGCAGGCCGGCCGGGAACCAGGTCCCGCCCAGCATCGCGGCCCGGACCGCGGTGACGATGTGCTCGGCCGGCCCCTCCTTGGACACGAAGCCCATCGCGCCCGCCTCGATGGCGCTCATCGCGGTGGCGGCGTCGGAGTAGGCGGTCAGCACCACCACCACCGGGGGCGAGGGTTGCGAGGTCAGCAGCGCCGTCAGGTCGATGCCGCTCGCGTCGCCCAGGTGCACGTCCATGATCACCGCATCCGGCTGGTGTTTCATGACCGCGCTGACCACCTGATCCGGGTCGGTGATGGCGGCCACGGGCTCGAAATCCGGCTCGGCCCGGAAGACCGCCTCCAGGCCCTCGGCAAAGACCTGGTGGTCATCGACGATGAGCAGCTTGGCCGGGGGCGCCATCAGCTGGCGGCCCGGTGCTCACGCGGCCAGCCGCTGGCGGCCCGGTGCTCACGCGGCCAGCCGCTGGCGGCCCGGTGCTCACGCGGCCAGCCGCTGGCGTCCACGAGGCCCTCGCGGACCGCGTACGCCACCGCTTCGAGGCGGGAGTGGGCGCTCAGCTTGCCCAGCACGGAGTCGATATGCGTGCGGGCCGTGGAGGTGCGCACGCCCATCCCCCGGGCCATGGCCGCCGTGCTCTCGCCGCGCACCAGCCGGCCCAGCGTCTCCCACTCCCGCTCGGTCAGGAACTGAGCAGGCCCGGCGGCCGCCCCGCTGCTGCGCCGCAGCGTTTCCCGGGCGGACCGGGACAGGATGACCGGCTGGGCCTCATCGGAGGGACCCGCCGGGGAAGCGACGGACTCGGTGACGACGCGCAGGAACTCCCCGAAGTCGTCGCCCTTCAGGGCGAGGCCGCGGACGCCGGCGGACGTGGCGTGGCGCAGCGTGGCCGCGTCGACCGACGCGCTCAGCGCGACGAACACGGTGCCCGGAGCGCCCCGTGTGGCCCGCTCGATGTCGGGACGCTTCAGCGACCGCGGCGGGCGCAGATCGACGACGCAGGCGTCGGCCGGCTCGCGGGCCAGGATCTCCGCGGCCTCCTCCAGGGTCAGTGCGCTGCCGGCGACCTCATGGCCGACCCCCTGCAGCAGGGACTCGAGGGCATCGGCGAAGACGCGATGACCATCGCATATGACGATCTTCATCCCGCCTCCTCCGCCCCGGCGGCCCGTGACGCGCCGGCCGGCCGGGAGGCTTCGCGTGGCAGGGCGACGGTCACGGCCACGCCGCCCAGGTCGCTGGCGCCCATCTGGAGCGTGCCGCCGCTGCGGTGCACCATGGCCGTGACGATGTCGAGGCCGAGCGAGGCCCGGCCGGATTCCCCCTGGCCGAATCCTCGTCCGGAGTCCGCCACGGTCAGCCGGGCCCGGTCGCCCATTCGCTGCACGGTCAGCCGGACCCGCCCGCCCGGCCCGGCCGCGCGGCAGGCGTTGTCCATCAGGTTGGTCAGGATCCGGAGCACTACCACCGGGTGAGCGGCCACGGAGACCGTCTCGGCCACGACGTCGATCAGGCCGGCGAAGCGCCAGCGCGCGCTGTCGGCCACCTCGGCGGCCAGCAGGTCAAGGTCGGCCGGGCCGCTGCCAGGCTGATCGAGGAAATATCCGCAGATGTCGGCGATCCTGGCGGCCTCGTCCGATATCTGCCGCAGCCGCGCCCGCATCGACGGCCCGGGATCCGACTCGGCCGCCGCCACCTGGGTCAGCAACTTGATCGAGGTCGCGGGCACGGTCAGGTCGTGACACAGCTCGCGAAGGGTGCGGAACTCGGTACCAGTGGCCTCGGTCCAGGGCCGGTCGGTTTTTGCCTGCGTTTTAGGGAACATGTCAGCCTCATGAAGGTCGTGGCTCGGGGACTACGGGACCGTCAGGGAGGGCTGAACGGTTCCGGTGCCAGGACGCGCAAATCCCGAGACCGGCAGCGGTGACTGGGGGTGGCCGGATCAGGCGCCGAGCCTGCCTGGATCTGCTCCGGTTACCCGCTTATTAAGGACTCGGCCGGCTGGCTAGCCGCGGGGGCGAGCGCCGCTGCTCCGCAGGAACTTCGGCGCGATAGACCGTCCGCAACCGGCCACTTCAACGCTAACCCGGCCCGCGAGCCCGTGTTCAGGGAACGCAAAAACAATTCTCACGAACTATCCACCCCCGGGGAAAACACTGTCTCAGGCCTAGCCGCCTTACGGCTCCTGGCCGTTAACCAGATGCAAGCAGTTAAACAGCGATTCAGGACCCTGTCAAGTCACCCTGATCAGGTCGGCTGGCGCTGAGAGGCATCTCGCCCCTTAGCTCGCCATGTCATGATTTTCGTGATTTGCGAGGACGCGGGCTTGTCGGTTAAAGGGTGGGAAAAGGGTCGCCAGGCCGCCGGCCTCGAGGAGCGGCTGAGCGTGAAAGAAAGTGCTATTGATAATACGTAAGAGGACGCCAGAATGGCGCGGGCGTTTCCCCGGGGCTGGCGCCGCGGGCCCGCGAGCGCCCGCTCCGGCCGCCCCGCGCGGGCGGGAAGCGGCGAGCGGTCCATTCCACCCCGGCGGATGCGGTACAACAGATGCCCATGGAGAGTTTCCTGACGCACGCGGGCTACGCTGCGCTGATTGTCTTCGGCTTTGTCGAGGCGTGCTGCATCCCGATCTCGTCCGAGATCACCTTCGGTTTCGCGGGCGTCCTGGCCTACCAGGGGCACCTCAACCTCGTGCTGGTGATCATCATCGGGTCGCTCGCCGAGCTGGCGGGCTCGTACACGTCGTATGCGGTAGGGCGGGTGGGCGAACGGCCCCTGGTCGAGCGGCTCGGGAAGTACGCGCTGGTCACGCACAAGGACATCGACCGGGCCGAGCGCTTCTTCGCCGGCCGCGGCGCCTGGGCCGTGGCCGTCGGCCGGATGCTGCCGGTCATCCGGGCGTTCACGTCACTCGTCGCCGGCCTGGTCGAGGTGCCCGCGGTGGAGTTCGGCCTGCTCAGCCTCGTCGGCACGGTGATCTGGGCCATCACGTTCTCCGTCATCGGGTACGCGCTCGGCAGCGCCTGGCACAGCATCTCGCACTACGTGTCGATCGGCGGCTACGTCATCGCGGTGCTGGTGGTGGCGGCGCTGGCCGTGCTGATCGCCCACCGGCTGCGCGAGGTCCGCCGGGAGGCCGCCACCGGCCGTCAAGCGCAGGACCCGAACATCTGACGGGCTGTCACGCCAGCGCCTGGTAGACCAGCTGGCGCAGCTGGGGCCGGATCCGGTTCGCGCTGGACGGCATCAGCTGGGTGTAGAAGCAGACGGCCAGTTCCTCGGCCGGGTCCACCCAGAAGGCCGTGGAGGCCATCCCGCCCCAGGAGTACGCGCCGTCCGAGTCGAGCGCCTTCCCGGCGGCCGCATCGATGACGACCGCGAACCCCAGGCCGAAGCCGACCCCGCGGAACGGGGCCTCGGCGTTCAGCGGCCGGCCGAAGGCCTCCAGGTCCGCGCCGCCGGGCAGGTGGTTGCGGGTCATGTAGGCCACGGTCCGCTGGCCCAGCAGGCGCACCCCGTCCAGCTCGCCGCCCGGGCTGCCCGGCCGGTCGAGCAGCATCTGGGTGAACCGGTGGTAGTCGGCCGCGGTGGAGATCAGGCCCCCGCCGCCGCTGAGCATCCGCGGCGGGTGATGGGCGACGCGGCCCATCTCCTCCATCCGGCGCAGGTCCGGCGCCGGGCCCGGGCCCGGCGTGTAGAGCGCGGCGAGCCGTCCGGTCTCGGTCTCGTCCACGCAGAACCCGGTGTCGGTCATGCCCAGCGGGCCGAGGATCCGGGCGGACAGGAACTCGTCCAGGCGCTGGCCGGAGGCGACCTCGACCACGCGGCCCAGCACGTCCGTCGCCACCGAGTAGTTCCACTCCGCGCCCGGCTGGAACAGCAGCGGCTGCCTCGCCCAGGCATCGCAGCACTGGGCCAGGTCCAGGCCGCGCGGCCAGCCGACCTCGAATCCGGCCTCCCGGTACCGCGCGTCGACCGGGTGCGCCCGGTGGAATCCGTAGGTCAGGCCGGCGGTGTGGGTCAGCAGGTGCCAGATCCGGACCGGCTCGGCGGCGGGTACCGTCAGCGGATTGACATCGGATCCCGCGACAAACACCCGCATGTCGGCAAACGAGGGGATGAACGCGCTCACCGGGTCGTTCAGCTCGAACGCGCCCTCCTCGTACAGCATCATCGCCGCGACGGAGGTGACCGGCTTGGTCATCGAGTAGATGCGCCACAGGGTGTCGTTCCCGACCGGCAGCCCCGCCTCGACGTCGCGCGAGCCGTAGCTGGACACGTAGGCGAGCCGCCCCCGCCTGCTCACCGTGATCAGCCAGCCGGGCAGCCGGCCGTCATCCACGTAGCGGCGGAAATGCCGGTCGAGCCGGTCCAGCCGCGCCGGGTCGAATCCCACCTCGGCCGGGTCTGCCTCCGCCTTGAGCTCGGTCATTTCGCGCCATGCCTCCCGGCTGCCCGGCGCGTCCCCGCGACGACGCCTGCCCCCGATCCTGCAACCTGGGCGCGTGATCAGTCCAGTCCGGTCTGGCCCCTTTGTCCCGGGACTCAGCCCCGGGGCCCTCAGGCCCGGAGTGCCTCGGGGTCAGGCCCGGGCCCTTACATCCCTCGAGACAGCGCGGGCGGCCAGAATGTGACGGGCGCTGGCGCGGGATATAGTTCGTCCCTTTTTCCGGGTGCCATCCCGCATTTCGCGAGATGCCCGGGCACAGTAGGCCACGCTGCGTCACCAGGCCGGGCGGCCGGGCGGCGGGCGCCGATCCGCTCCGGGCCCCGCTGCGTCCCGACGCGCTCCCCGCCGGATGCGGCGTGCCCCGCCGGGGAGCGCTTCGTCTGCTAGGCCTGTTCGGTTACCTCGTGGGGGCCGTGCCGACGGCACGCATCGCCGGTTCCCTCGTGAGCCGCGATGAGCAAGGGCATGACCGAGATCACGTCATCGCGGCCCTGGCGGCAACCCGCGACCCAGGTCTCGGCATCCCTGCTGACCTGCGCCGCGTGGCTTCGCGCCCGAGCTGCCTCGTCTCTGCAGTGCTGGATCTCCCTGAGCAGCTCGCGCTCGCGGCGGGTCACCTCGGCCCGGAGCCTGGAGCACACAGCGGAGGCGTGCGCCTTCGTGAATCCCCATGCCATCATGGCAGCCATGATCATCAGCGTGGCGATTATGAGGCCGTTCACGGGTAGGCCTCGCAGCCCGGTATGGCCGGCCGCGTCCCCATGGCCGGGGCGATCTCGCAGCTAGAAGGGCACAGGCCCCCCTTGCATTGAGCGCAAGCCGATGTAATGTGAGTAGTCATAACTGACTCCGTTCCGTAGTCGATTTCGGGTGGAGTTTGGTTTGCCTGGGCTAGTGGCGCCACCGCTGGCCCAGTGCTATTTCCGGAGCCGGATCGCCGTCTCCGGAGGGGAGCCTGATCCTGGCGTCGGACCCCTGACCCGGCGGGGCCCGGGCATGCCGCGGGAGCGCCAGCGCCGCGGCCAGTTGGCGTTCCGCGGCTACGCGCCTATGCTCGATAGCAGGTGTCGAACGGCTTAGGCCGCATGAGGCACGCGTCGGCTCCACGATCCGGAACCCCCGCCTGCCGATCATGGCCGGCCTCCTTCCCTTACGGGGAATGGGCCTCCCTTTGAGTACACGACATCATCACCAAGATCGCAATATGCAGCGGGAATTGCACCGGGAATTTCCCTGTAGGTCTTCTCAGGACGTATCTGACGCCACTACGCTGCAACTGAGTAACACGGCCGGGGACGTCTGTCCTCAGAAGGAGCCGAGGGGTGCCAGAACGCGGCAGCCCGAACGTCCGTCGCCGTCGGCTCGCCGCCGAACTGCGCCGGCTCCGTGAGCGTGCCGGATTGATCGGCGAAGACGTGGCCGAGCGCCTGGGCTGGTCTACCTCGAAGCTCAGCCGGATCGAAACCAGCAAGATCGGCGTCAAGCTCGATGACATCCGGCAGCTCCTCGACCTCTACCGGGTCGGGCAACGCCATCGCGATGAGCTGCTGGCGCTGGCCCGGGAGTCAGACCGGAAGGGCAGGCTCGACGCGATCAGCTCGCACTTGCCCGAGGTGCATGCCGAATTCCTTCGTGCCGAGGCGGAAGCTGAATCCGTATGGGACTGGGAACCCCAGGTGGTGCCCGGCCTGCTGCAGACCGAGGATTACGCCAGGGAGGTGATGCTCGGCTGGACGGCCATGTTCCGCCTGCCGCACGGGGAAATTGATCGCCGAGTCGATGCGCAGCGCCTGCGCCAGCAGGTCTTGGAGCGCGATCCCCCGCTGGCCCTGTCTTTCGTGATTGATGAGTCAGTCCTGCACCGGAGGCTGGGCGATGCGTCCGTTATGCGCGGCCAGCTCGAGCACATCATCGAGGTATCGCGGCTGCCCAATGTAAGCGTGCGCATCCTTCCGCTGGCTGGCCAGCATCCGGTCCTTACCGGCGCCTTCACTTATATGCGGTTCCCAAGAGTCCATGATGTTGCATTCCCTGACGTCGCGACATTCGAGCACCTCGCGGGAACCGAATACATTGAGGCCGATGACGACACCAATAAGTACTACGTAGCCTTCCAGGCACTGGAAGATAGCGCCTATGATCCGGATGATTCCCGAGAGCGCATTGCCAGCGCCATCAGGGAGATCTCCGGCTGAGGCGCGCTGACCGTGGTGCTAGCTGGACCAGCCAGCCGCAGCAAGCCAGACTCAGTGGCATCCGGTCTCGCCGGATCAAGCAGCATCTAGGGCTGCCGTCCATGGACGCGCCTCCTCTCCACCAGGGAGCGCGTGCCGACCGCCTGGCGGCGGAACGTGCCAGGCCGGTCACATGTTGGTCAGTCGATGTCGAACTGGCCGGCCTTGGCGCCAGCCAGGAACGAAGTCCACTGCGACGGGCCGAAGATGAGCACCGTGCCCGCTTCGCGGTTTTTGGTGTCCCGGACCCCGACCCGGCCATCACGGAGGTGCGCGACTTCGACGCAGTTTCCGTTGTAAGTGCTCAGGGAGCTCTTACGCCAGGATGCCCCAGCTATTGCTGGCCGCCACCCACCCTCAGCCTGGCGTGGAGCGTCATCGGGCGGTGTCGGTCCTTCTGGTATTAGCACGGCAACCTCACGGGTGCGCACGAAACGACGGTGGTCAGGGCGGGAAAGAGTTGGAGCCCGGCGGGCGATCCTCGAAGAATTGGTCGTTCAAGAACGGCCTGCGGGCCACAACGATCCTAGGGCGTCGCCGGCCAGCGGGCACGATCTTCCCCGACGAACGGCGGGGCAGATTCTCACGCCAGGATCCTCGCTCGGCCGCCGCCGCCGATGACGACGCCACGGCCGCCGATGACGACGCCACGGCCGGCTCGGCACGAGGGACAGGCTCAGTCTTGGCTGCCGGAACGGAAGTCGTCGGGTGTGGCGAAGTCCGTCAGCTCAGCCTGGCCGGGACCGAGTTCCGGCCAGGTTCCCTTGAACTCCAGGACGGCGATGGCGGCGGTCGGGAACTTGGCCTCCACGCGGGCCACCCGGGCATCGCGGCCCGGCGGCGCGCCGGCTAGCTCCAGCGTCAGCTCGCGCATGGCCGGGTCATGCCCGACCACGAGCAGGGTCCGGACACTCGGCGGAGTCTCGCGGACCAGGTCCAGGAGGCCGGCGCTGCCGGTCCCGTAGACCCGCGGCTCGAAGACGACCTCTGGCTCGGCCCGCAGCTTCTCCCCGGCGAGTTCCCAGGTCTCGCGGGCGCGCCGGGCCGTCGAGCACACGACGCGGTCGGGGATGTCACCGGACTTGCGCAGCCACCGGCCGGCGGCGGGAGCGTCACGGTGGCCGCGCGGCGCCAGGGGCCGGTCGTGATCGGGGACGTCGGGCCAGGCGGACTTGGCGTGCCGCAACAGGATCAGCCGCCGCCCGGGACTGCCAGTCATGCCGCCAGCCTCTCAGACCCGGTCCGTCCCCCGGTCGGCAGGCCTCTCGCGCCCGGCCCGGCGGCCACCACGGCGGCCAGGCTCGTCACGGCCACCCGCGCGGATCGTCCCGTCTCGCCCTGGCCGAACTCGATGAAGCCTTCAGGAAGCGCGCCTGGGCGCACCGGCATGAGCCGCGCGGCCCCGAGATGACCGCCTGGCGGCGAGCCGCGGCCCTGATCGACGGCCGCGTGTACGGCGGCGGCCCCCCGGGTCCGCTGGCGTATTATTAGTGCCGCGGCAGATGAGGCCGCCCGGTGATGGACCCCGCCGGGGACGCGCGCCTGGTCGCAGGCACGCGCCCGCTTGCCAGACGGCCGATGGTTCCTGCTCCGAGGTTGACGACTCAGGGAGCGGATATGTCGGCTTCGATCTCCAGGCCAGTACCGCAACCGCACTCGCTCCGCCCGCGCTGGCTCGTCCGCGCCGACCAGGCGGCCTACGCCGCGCTGATGGCGCGGCGGCGGCCCGCGGTGGTGGCTGCCGCCCGCGCGATCAGCGGGCTGGCCGAGCCCCGGGTGGTCTACCCGGCGCTGGCCGCCGCCGGGCTGATCGCCGCGCGCCGCGCGGGCTGGCCGCAGGCGGTCCGGCCGGGCCTGGTGGTGGCGGGCGGGGCCGCGGCCCGCCGGCAGCTGTCCCGCGTGATCGCGCGGCCCCGCCCCCCGGCCGCGCAGTGGCTGACCGAGCCGGAAGGGTTCAGCCTCCCGTCACGGCACACGGCGCTCGCCGCCCTCACCGCCGGCGCGCTCGTCCGCGCGCTCGGGGTCGGCGGCCGGCCCGGGCGCGCCGCGCCGCTGCTGGCCGCGGCCGGTGTCGGGGCGAGCCGCGTCTGCCTGGGCGTGCACTGGCCGGGTGACGTCCTGGCGGGCTGGGCCTTCGCCGAGGCCTGGCTGCTGGCCGCCGACCGCGTGGCGGCCGCCGCCGGCGGCGGGAGGTGATGTCCGCGGTGCCGTTCCACAGCATCCTGTTTGACGAGCCCGACGTCGTGCTCGACCGGGACCAGCCCGCCTATTTCGCCGACCTGTGCCTGGACCAGGTGGCCGAGGCCATCACCGCGGGCCGCGCCGAGTACGATCTCGCGCCGTTCTTCTACACGCGGCTGCCGACCGCGGAGGCCATCGCGTACCGCCATGAGATCCTCAGCGACCTCGGCGACCGCGCGCTGCGCGATGCCATCGGGTCCTTCGCGCGGCAGATGCGCACGATGCGCGAGCATCTGGCCCAGGCGGCCAAGCTGCACTATCAGCGGCAGCGGCGCAGCTGGTTCCTGGACGCGGTGGCGGTCTACGGCGACGCCGTGACCGCGCTGGCCAGCGAGCTGACCCGGACGGACCTGCGGTCGCGTGGCCTGCGCGCCTGCCGCGACTACCTCACCGACTACGTCACCTCGGCGGGATTCCGCTTGCTCCATAACGAGACCGCGGGGCTGAAGGAGCAGCTAGCCGGGATCCGGTACTGCCTGCACATCCGCGACACCCGGGTCCGGGTCACCCGGTACGACGAGGAGGCCGACTACGGCGCGGCCGTCACCGCCACGTTTGCCCGGTTCAAGCAGGGAGCGGCGGCGGACTACCGGGTCAGATTCGGAAACCTGGCGGACATGAATCACGTGGAAGCCGGGATCCTGGACCTGGTCGTCCAGTTGTACCCGGACATCTTCGCCGCCCTGGACGACTACTGCGCCCGTCGGCGCGGCTACCTCGACCGGGCGGTGGCCGCCTTCGACCGCGAGGTGCAGTTCTACCTCGCCTACCTCGAGTTCATCGCGCCGCTGCAGGCGGCCGGGCTGGCGTTCTGCCATCCGCACGTCGCGGGCGAGTCCAAGGACGTGACGGGCCGCGCGGTGTTCGACGTGGCGCTCGCGACCAAGCTGGTTCCCGCGAGCCTGCCGGTGGTGACCAACGACTTCCGGCTGGCCTGCCCGGAGCGGGTCTTCGTCGTGTCGGGCCCCAACCAGGGCGGCAAGACGACCTTCGCCCGGGCCTTCGGCCAGCTGCACCACCTGGCCGGCCTCGGCCTTCCCGTGCCCGGCCGGCAGGCGCGGCTGCAGCTGTTCGACCGGATGTTCACCCACTTCGAGCGGGGTGAGAACCTGCAGGACCTGCGGGGCAAGCTGGAGGACGACCTGACCCGGGTGCACGAGATCCTGGACCAGGCCACCGGCCGCAGCATCGTGATCATGAACGAGATCTTCACGTCCACGACGCTGCAGGATGCCGTGTTCCTCGGCACCCGGGTGCTGGAGCAGATCATCGAGCTGGACCTGCTGTGCGTCTGCGTGACGTTCGTGGACGAGCTCGCATCGCTGGGGGCGAGCACGGTCAGCATGGTCGCCGCGGTGGTCCCGGACAACCCCGCCGAGCGGACCTACCGGATCGTCCGCAAGCCCGCCGACGGGCTCGCGTACGCGATGGCGATCGCCGAGAAGTACGGCCTGACCTACGACACGCTCAGGGAGCGGATAGCGCGATGAAGGCGTTCCTGATGTACGCGGGCCGGGACTTCGACATGGCAGCGGATCTGCCGGACAGCGTCACCGCGCTCACCGAGGACCTCGGGCTGAACACCCTGTTTGACGCGATGTCCGGCGGCGACGAGTTCCTGCTCGAGGTGGCCAGGCGCGGCGTGCTCACCAGCCTGCCGGACGCCGGCGCGATCGCCTACCGCCAGCATGTCCTGGCGGACTGCCTGGAGAACGCGCCGGTCGCCCGGGACATGTACGACGTGGCGGTCGAGGCGGTCCTCGGCAGCAAGCGGATCTACCGCGGCATCTTCGCCCGATCCCCCGACGCCACCCTGCGCTGGTCCATCGAGGCGCTGCAGCTGTTCACCGGCCTGCTGCGCCTGCTGCGGCAGATCGCTGACTCCCGTGCCGCCGGCTTTCACTCCGAGGGCTTCCGCGCCCTGTTCGCCGCGCTGGCCCGGGAACTGGACGAGGAGTACTTCCAGGCCGTCGACGACCACCTGAGCCAGCTGCGTTTCCGCGGTGGCGTGCTGCTCAGCGCCGAGCTCGGCCAGGGCGCCAAGGGAACCAGGTACGTACTGCGCCGGGGCGCGCCGCGCCAGCCGGGCTGGCTCAGCCGGATCTCGGGGGCCGGCCGCTCCGGCTACACGCTGCGGATCAGCGACCGGGACGAGAGCGGCCACCAGGCCCTCGCCGAGCTGCGGGGCCGGGCGGTCAACCTCGCGGCCAGCGCGCTGGCCCAGTCGACCGACCACATCCTGAGCTTCTTCACGATGCTGCGCTGCGAGCTCGGCTTCTACATCGGCTGCCTGAACGTGCGCGACCGGCTCGCGGACAAGGGGGAGCCGATGTGCCTGCCGGTGCCGGTGCCGCCGGGCGGCGCCGTGGCCTTGTCCTTCCGGGGCCTGTATGACGTCTGCCTGAGCCTGCGGCTGGAGGACGGCCGGGCGGTGGGCAACGACGCCAGCGCGGACGGCAAGACGCTGGTGATCATCACGGGCGCGAACCAGGGCGGGAAGTCGACGTTCCTGCGCAGCGTCGGGCTGGCCCAGCTGATGATGCAGTGCGGCATGTTCGTGGCCGCCGAGTCCTTCGCCGGCACCGTGGCCACGGGCCTGTTCACGCATTACCGGCGGGAGGAGGACGCCGCGCTGGAGAGCGGCAAGCTCGACGAGGAGCTGAGCCGGATGAGCCAGATCGCCGACCGCGTCGCGCCGGGCAGCATCGTGCTGTTCAACGAGTCGTTCGCGGCGACCAACGAGCGGGAGGGCGCGCAGATCGCGCGCCAGATCATCTGCGCCCTGGCCGAGTCCGGCGTCCGGGTCTTCCTGGTCACCCACCTGCACGAGCTGGCGTCCGGCCTCCATGCGCGGCCGCCGGCCGCGGCGCTGTTCCTGCGTGCGGAGCGGGAGCCGGACGGGCGGCGCACGTTCCGGGTCATCGAGGGCGAGCCGGAGCCCACCAGCTACGGGCCCGACCTGTACCAGCGCATCTTCGGCGCGGTCCCCGATCCCGCCCGCGGGGGCTGAGAATGTCGTCGCCGAGTACTGCATCGGGGCCTGAACGCACCCGCCACTCCGGAGCCTGGAGCTCACGTCGCGCTGAGCAGCAGCACCGGGATCGCGCTGGCCCGCGCGGCCGCCTCGGCCACCCGGCCGAGGCGGGGGTGAAAGGCCCCGCCGTCGCCGTGCCGGCCGAGCACCAGCAGGTCGAATCCGTGCTCGGCCGCGTAATCGCAGACAGTGCGCCCGACCTGCCGGTCCTCCACGATCTGCAGGGTCATCCGGACGCCGCCGGCCGCGGCCTCGCGCAGCCGTTCAAAGTGCTCCTCGGCGCGGCGCCGGAGCGCGGCCCGCTCAGCCTGGCGATCGTCGGCGGCCTCCGCGGCGGGCGGGTTCGGCACCACGGTGAGCGCGACCACGTGGCCGCCGTCACCGCGGACGATCGACACCGCGGCGGTTAACGCCTCGGCGGCGTCGGCCGAGGCGTCCCACCCGACCAGTACCCGGCGGAACGGGCCCGCGGTCACGGGTCACCTCCGTTTCCGGCGAGCCTCGTCGCCACGGCCATTGTGAGGGGCCGCACAGCCGGTCACAAGAGGACCGGGTGAATCCGCGGGTCCGCCGCTCAGGCCGGGGGCGTCATCACGGCCAGCCGCTCAGGCCAGCGCGGTCACCACGGCCAGCAGCGCGACCAGCGCGATCAGCATGTAGGCGAGGTAGGCGTCCAGGCGCCCGGACTGCAGCCGCCGCGCCGCCCGCCCGAGCGCCAGGACGGGCCGTACCACCGGGCGGTAGACGTACTGCTCGACCACCTCGATGACATCCGACTCATAGCCGACGTGGGCGGCGCTGTCCTCCGGCCCGACCGGCCGGACCTCGGTCCGGGTGTGCAGCACCGCGGCCAGCACCCGGCGGGTCGGGTTGGCGAAGCCGAACGCGGTGTAGCGGGCCGAGCCGGTGACGCCCGCGGTGGCCGAACGCCAGGCCGGCACCCGCCGGACCCGCAGCAGCCGGCGGCCGGACAGGGCCAGGGCGAGCAGGACGACGATCAGGAACAGCACCGGCATGACGATCCAGAGCCAGGACGGGGAGAGGATCGAGAAGCCCGCGAACACCGGCTGCAGCACCCAGGGCGACTTCAGCGCCCCGCTGGTCACCGAGGCCGGTACCACCGGTGACAGCCCGGCCGCGACGGCCCGGATCTCCAGCGGCGTGACCGCGGCCAGCGCCAGGCAGGCCCCGCCGAGCGCGACGATCGCAGCCCGGCCGCCGGCGCGGACGTCCCGCAGGCCCGGGCGGACGCCGGGCGGCCGCGGCTGGCCCAGCACGACCAGGCCGATCAGCCGGACGAAGGTGACCCCGGCGAACCCGGCGGTCAGCGCGATCGCGGCCCCCGCCACCGCGAGCACCAGCCGGAAGCCCAGGCCCGGCACCCGGAACTGCTGCATCAGCGCTTCGAGCAGGAACCATTCGGCGACGAACCCGGCGGTGGGCGGCAGCCCGGCCAGGGTCAGCCCGCCGATGGCCAGGCCGGTTCCGCGCCAGGGCGCCCGCCGCGCCACCCCGCGCAGTTCGTCCAGGTCGTCGGTGCCCGCCGCGGATTCCATGCCCGCGGCCGCGGTGAACAGCAGCGACTTGGCCACCGTGTGCGCGATCACCTGCAAGGTCGCGGCCAGCAGCCCGGCCGCGACCAGGCGCTGGTCCCGGACGGCCGCGCCGACCAGGGCCACGCCGAAGCCAGCCAGGATCAGGCCGGCGTTCTCCACGCTGGAGTACGCGATGACCCGGAGCAGCCCGGTCTGCACGGCGGCGTGCGCGATGCCGAGCACCGCGGTCAGGCCGGCCAGCACCAGCAGCGTGCCGGTCAGCCAGCCCGGCGCCGGGCCGAGCACCGCGAGCGTGCGCCACAGCCCGTAGAAGCCCACGTTGACCGCCACCCCGGCCATCACCGCCCGGGCCGGACCGGGCGCGGCCGCGTACCCGCGCGGCAGCCAGACCTGGAACGGGACCAGTCCGACCTTGACCGCGAACCCGGCCAGCAGCAGCGCCTGGGCGGTCGCGCGGGCGCCGCCCGCGGGCACGTGGGCGAAGCTGGCCAGCGCGAGCGATCCCGACCGGGCCGCGAGCAGCAGCAGGCCGCCGAGCAGCGCCATCCCGCTGGCCTTGCCGAACGCCAGCGTGACCAGGGCGGCAGGCGGCCGGCCCGGCTTGCCCCGCTCGAACCCGGCCAGCAGGTAGAACGCGACCGTCAGCATTTCCCAGGCCAGCAGCAGCGTGAACGCGTCCCCGGCGGTCAGGAACACCGCGACCGCGGCGAGCGCGAGCGCGTAGCAGGCGCCGAGCCCGCGGCGGCTGGTCCCGCCCTGGCGGGCCCAGCCCGTGAACGCGAGCGACACCATGGCCGCCGCGGCGAACGCGATCACCAGGAACAGCCCGGACATCCGGTCCGCGGCCAGCCCGGCGGTGCCGGGCCCGAGCACGCCCGCGGGCCATATCCGGGCCTGATGCCCGGCCAGCGCGCCCGCGCCGCCGGCGGCCAGGCAGGCGCACCCGCCCGCGCCGATCAGGTACGGCAGGGCCCGGCGCGGGCTCGCTCCCGGGACGAGGTCGACGGCCGCGGCCACGGCCAGCAGCGCCAGCCCGGCCGAGAGGAGAGCAGAGAACCCGGTCACCGCGGCGCTCCCGCCCTGGTTCCGTCCGGCAGCCGGCACACCGCCAGCAGGATCGCGTGCAGGATGCTGAACGGCGTCGGCGGAGAGCCCGGCAGCCAGATGTCGACCGGCACGATGCCCGAGATCCCTCCCGTCACCGCGTAGGTCGGGCTGGTCAGCCCGCCGCTCACCGCGTCGGTGCCGACCGCGACCACGATCTTCGGTTCCGGCATCGCGTCGTAGGTGCGGCGCAGCGGTTCGGTCATCCCGCGGGCCCCGGCCCCGGTGACCAGCAGGATGTCGGCGTGCCGCGGGCTCGCGGTCAGGAAGATGCCGAGCCGGTGCACGTCGTAGACCGGGTTCAGCAGGGCCAGGATCTCCCATTCCTCGGTGCCGTCCGACCCGGCGTCGACATGCCGCAGGTGCACCGAACGGCGCAGCGCGGCGGTCCGGGCGCGCAGGCCGTCTCGCAGCGCGGCCAGCCGCTCGAGAGTCTCGGTCACCTCGGGGACCACCAGGCCGCCGCGGGACAGCGTCGCGGCCGCCGGGCCCGCCGACCAGCCGAATACGTCGGGCCGGGCGCTCACGCACCGGCCGCACTGCACGCACCGGCCCTGGTCGAGGCGCACGGCACCGTCGGCGCGGCCGATCGCGCCGGTCGGGCAGAGCCGGTCAAGCTCGTCCGCGTCAGCGCCCGCGGGCCGCTCATCGAGCACCGTGGCCGGGCCGCGCGTGGCCGCCGCGTACGGATCGGGCCGGGCCGGCCAGCGCGTGGTCAGCACGCCGTCACGCAGTCCCCGCAGCACCCACATCTAGCTCACCACCCCGCAACCATCTAGCCCGCCACCCCCGGCCGGCCTTTCCGCCGCTGGCCTCCATCTAGCCCGCCACCCCCGCGACCGACAGCCCGAGGCTGGCCTCGATGAACGGGAAGTCGGTCAGGATGTCGCCCGCGAAAAGCTCGTGCATCAGCACCAGGTTGTGGAACGAGGCGGAGCGGGGACGGCACCGGGTGATCCGGCCGCCTTCCAGCCGCAGGTCGTAAAGCACCTCGCCCTGCGGGGCCTCCGCCCAGCCGACCGCCCGCCCGCCGGCGGCCGCGCCGTCGGCCCGCAGCGGCCCGGCTGGCGTCTCGGCCAGTTCGTCGGCGACCTGACGCAGGAGGTGGAAGGACTGGGCGACCTCGTCCCAGCGGACCTCCAGCCGGGCCAGCGCGTCGCCGGCGGGGCGCGGGGCGGGCGGGCGCAGCCCGAGCGACGGGTAGGCGTCGTAGGACCGGTGCTCGCGGGCATCGTCGGAGAACCCCGATGCCTTGCCGACCGGGCCGAGCGCGCCATGCTCGCGGGCCCGCTCGGCGCTCAGCGGGCCGGTGCGGCGCAGCCGGTCCAGGAACGACGCGGTGCCCATCAGCGCGGCGGCGTCGGCCGTCACCGCCTTGTCCAGCCGGCTGACCGCCGCGAGCAGGTCACCGGGCCCGATCACCGGCAGCCTGCTGACCCCGCCCGGCACGACCACCCCGCGGCCGAACCGGTTGCCGCACGCCTGGCCGGCCAGCCGCAGCACCCGCTCCTTGTGCCAGCCGAACCTCGCGGTGGCCACGGCCAGCCCGGCGGCGTCGGCCAGCCGGACCGCCACGTCGAGGTGGCCGGCGAGGCGCTCGAGCTCGGCGTGCAGCACCCGCACCAGGGCGGCCGGCCAGGGGATCACCGCGGAGGCGATGCGTTCCAGGGCGTGGCAGTAGGCCAGCGCGTGCGCCACGCTGGCCGTGCCCTCGACCCGCTCGGCCAGCAGCACGCCATCGCCGGCGGTCAGGCCCTCGAACCGCTTCTCCAGGCCCCGGTGCTTGTAGAACACCCGCATGTTGAGGTGCGGTATCTCCTCGCCCGGCGTCTCGACCAGGTACTCGATCGACTCCACGACCCCGGACCTGACCGGCCCGTGCGGGATCGTGAACAGGCCGGGGCCGATCACGTGCCGCGGCAGCGCCTGCGGATCGGGCTCGATGACCGCGGGCCCGCCCGGTGCCCCCGGCCGGGGCCGCGGCGAGCCGTCGGGCGGCTGCGGCAGCACCAGCGGCTGGAGCCGCGGATGCCCCTGGGGCAGCACGCCGAACATGTCGGCGATCTCGCGCTCGTACCAGAACGCGGCCCCCAGCCGGGGGGTCAGCGCCGGATAGCCGGTGGCCGTCGCGGGCAGCATCGCGTCGATCGCGGTGACGCCGCCGGCCCCGGCCAGGTGCGCGGACAGCAGCAGCCCCCCGGGCCGCGCGGTGCCGAACAGGCCGCCGAACCGGCGCCCGGCTGCCACCTCGCCGGCCAGCCGGTCCCACAGCCCGGTCACGGTGTCTCCCGTCACCCTCATGTGACGGTCCCGAGCTGGTGCACGGCCCGGGCGAGCAGCCCGGTCAGGTCGGCCGGAGGGTGGATGCCGAGCACGAGCAGCACGGCGACCCCGGCGACCACCGGCGCCACCATCCAGGCACTCGGCTCGCCCCGGCTCAGCGCGACCGCCCCTCTTCTGTCCCGCGGCATCAGCAGCATCCGGTTGGCGGCCACCGACAATCCCAGGAACGCGACGGTGACCAGCACGATCAGCACCGCCGCGGGCGCGTTGGCGGACGCGCTGAACCCGCCCTCGACGATCTCGAACTCGCTGCGGAAGATGCCGAACGGCGGCATCGCGCACAGGGCGAGCACCGCGATGCCGAACAGCGGCCCGCTCCACGGCAGCAGGTCCAGGCCGCCGCTGATCCCGGCGATCCGCTTGCTGCCGAATTTCCGCACCAGCACCCCGGCGCCCATGAACGCGTTGCCCTTGGCCGCGGCGTGCGCGAGCACGTGCAGTAGCACGCCGGCCAGCGCGATCGGGGCGCCGAAACTCACCCCGATGGCCAGGATGCCCATGTGCTCCACGCTCGAGTAGGCGAGCAGCCGCTTGACGTCGCGCTGATCGAGCAGGTACAGCGCGGCGAGCAGGAGCGAGGCGATCCCGAAGACCAGCAGCACGTCACGCGGAAAGCGCGGCCCGAGGGCCGCGGTCGCGACCTGGTAGTAGCGCAGGATCGCGTAGAAGCTCACCGCGAGCAGCGAGCCCGACAGCAGGGCGGAAACCGGGGTTGGCGCCTCGGAGTGCGCGTCCGGCAGCCAGGTGTGCACCGGGAACAGGCCCATCTTGGTGCCGAAGCCGAGCACGGCGAGCACGAACGCCAGCCGCACCGGCGTGTGCGGCAACCGGGGGCCCGCCTGCAGCAGCGCGGTGAACGAGAGGTTGTAGTGCTCGCCGAGCACCTGGGCCCCGGCGTAGTAGGCGAAGATGGTCGCGAGCAGGGCCAGGCCGAGGCCGGCCGAGGCGATCAGGATGTACTTCCAGGCCGCCTCGGCGGCGCCGTCGGTGTCCTCGATCGCGACCAGCAGGGCCGAGATCACCGTGGTCACCTCGACCGCGATCCACAGCAGCGCCAGGTTGCTCATCATCGGCGCGGCCAGCATCGACCACGCGAACAGGTTCAGTCCGGCGTAGAACCGGCGGGCGTACCGGGAGAAGTCCGCGTCGCTGGCCCGGCTGCGCGCGAGGTAGCCGATCGAGTACACGGCGACGGCCGCGTACAGGAAGCTCGTGGCCAGCAGGAACACCGCGCTGACCGCGTCGATCCGCAGGTAGGACAGGTAACTCAGGTCGCGATGGGTCGCCGCCGGGATCAGCGCCAGGACCAGCCCGAAGCACCCCACACCGGTGATCGCGGTCACGGCCTGGGTCACCGCGGCCGGGGCCCGCAGCGAGACCAGCGCCGTGGCGAACGGCGCGCCGAGCAGCAGCAGGATGACGACGAGCACCGGTCAGCCTCGCAGGCGGGTCAGGTCGGCGGTGGACAGCGACTCGGCGCGGCCGTGATGGACCCGGATCAGCAGCTCGAACACCACGACGGCGACCAGCAGGTCGAACAGGAACGCCACCTCCAGGAACAGCGGCAGCCCGGCCGCGACCACCAGGGCGGTGAGCGAGATCCCGTTCTCCAGGGACAGGAAGCCGACCGCCTGGGACGCCACGTCGCGGCGCATGATCATCAGCACGAACGCCACCAGCGCCACCGACACCGAGATCGCCAGCGCGGTCGGCGGCAGCACCGGGCTGCGGATGCCGAGGGCGGCGACCGAGAAGAAGCCGAACGCGGCCACGGCGATCGCCAGCAGCACCGTGCTGGCCAGGCTGAGCGATCCGCTGCCCGCGATCTCGGTCCAGCCGGGCTCGGGATCGACCTCCCCCGTGCGGCCGGCCCCGATCCCGCGCAGCAGCCGCCGCAGCACGACCGGGACGCACACCACCTTCAGCCCGGCGGACAGGGCCGCGAGCACGTACAACTCGGGCAGGTGGCGCACCGCCGCGACCAGGATCGCCAGCGCCGAGATCAGCGCGGACTGCGCCGCGTAGAGCCGCACCTGATCGCGCAGCAGGGCCTGGCGGAACATGCCGAACTCGGCCAGCAGCACGCCCACCGCGATCACGCTCGCGCCCCCCGCGTAGACGCTCGGCGCCGCGACCGCCGACATCAGCCACCTCCGAGGTAGAGCGTGAACACGCCGAGCACGGCCAGCAGGAACGCCGCCGCGGCGAACTCGGTGATCTTGAACAGGCGCAGCTTGGCGAACGAGTTGTCGATCACGGCCACCACCACGCCCAGCGCCACCGCCTTGGCCAGCAGCGCGACGATGGCCAGGCCCACGGCCCCGGCCTGCGGGCTGGCGGCCAGACCCCACGGCGCGACGAACACGTTGAGCAGGATCGTGTAGAGGATCAGCTGCTTCATCGCGGAGCCCCACTTCAGCAGCGCGAAGTAGGGCCCCGAGTGCTCGAACGGGCGGGCTTCCTCGATCATGCCGAACTCGTTGGTCCCGGTGTGGGTCTCCACCGGGATCCGCCCGGTCTCGGACAGGATGACCATGAACAGGGCGGCGGCGGCGAGCAGGTGCGCGGGGCGCACGATCTGGCTAGCTGACGAGCGCACGGTGGCGGCCAGCGCATACGGCAGGTCCGTCCCGGTCACCAGGGCGACGGTGAAGACCACGAACAGCACCACGGGCTCGGTGATCGCGCCGAACGTCTTCGCCCGGCTGGCGCCGAGCTGAGCGTAGGGGCTCCCGGTCTCCAGCGCCGCCACCGCGACCAGGAAGCTGGCCAGCGCCAGGATGAGCCCGCCACCGAGGATGTCGCCCATGTAGCCGAGCGGCAGCCCGAAGCTGGTCAGCACCGGGATCAGCAGCGGCACCGTGAGATAGCAGGTCGCGGCCGCGGCCGGCGCGGCCAGGAAGACCCAGCTCGCGCCCTCGGGCGCCAGCGCCTCCTTGCGCAGCAGCTTGGCCAGGTCATAGTACGGCTGCAGCACCCGCGGCCCGGTCCGGCCCTGCAGCCGCGCCTCGACCCGCGCGATCACGCCGGAGACGCCCGGCGCGGCCAGGGCGATGGTCGCGACCTGGCAGAACTGGACGACCGGGATCGGCAGGGCCGCGCTCACCGGCACGCCCCGGGGGGACCGAACGGGGGCCGCGAGCCCCCGGTATCTTTGCCGGGCGTCTCCGGCAGCAGCGCGTCGAACATTAACAGCCTCCTGTAAGCCTGCCGGTTTCCCGGTCTAGGTTGCAGAGGCCATTAGCGGGCTCATCCCCGCGGTTGACGGCGAGCCTCATCGCCGGCTCCCCATTGTGCGGGAGCCCGCCGCACTCCGGCAAATCTGCCGGCCCGGTTTACACTGGTCCGGCCGGCGGAGGGGCCCGCCGTCAAACGCGGAGCAGCCGCCAACGGTCCCTGCCAGGGGCAGGAGGCCGGCGGCATGGGCCCGGACCGCGATGCGGGAGTGCCAGGGCAGCCCGCGAAGCCTGACGTGACCGGCCACCACCCCCCCGACCCGGCCGGCACCGGGGCGGCGGAGCCTGGCCGGACCGGGCTTAAGCGGCGTATCGCTGGCGCGTCGCCGGCGCTGAGGTTCGTGCTGATGGTCGGCGTGATGAGCTTCTTCGCCGACTTCACCTATGAGGGTTCGCGGTCGGTCATCGGCCCCTACCTGGGCACGCTCGGGGCCGGCGCGCTGGCGATCAGCGTGATCAGCGGGCTGAGCGAGTTCCTCGGCTACGGGCTGCGGGTGCTTTCCGGCCGCGGCGCGGACCGGACCGGCCGGTACTGGCCGATCACGATCGGCGGCTACGTGGTGCAGATGGCGGCGGTGCCGCTGCTCGCGCTGGCCGGGAACTGGGAAGTGGCGGCGCTGCTGATCATCGCCGAGCGGGTCGGGAAGGCCACCAGGAACCCGCCGCGCGACGCGATGCTCTCGCATGCGGCCAAGGAGATGGGCTACGGCTGGGGCTTCGGGGTGCACGAGGCGCTGGACCAGTTCGGCGCGATGTTCGGCCCGCTGCTCGTCGCCCTGATCCTGACGGTGAGCCAGCATGACTATAAGCTCGCGTTCGCGGCGCTGGCTGTCCCGGCCGTGATCACGCTGTCGCTGGTGCTGGTGGCGCGCAGGTTCTTCCCGCGGCCGCAGGACCTGTCCGCGGGGCCGGCCGAGGTGAGCACGGCCGGGCTGCCGCGGGTGTTCTGGGTGTATCTGGCCGGGGCGGCGCTGGTGGCGGCCGGATTCGCCGATTTCCCGCTGATCGCGTTCCACTTCCAGCAGGCGCATACGGTGTCGGCGCCGGTCGTGCCGGTGTTCTACGCGGTGGCGATGGCGGTCAGCGGCACCGGGTCGCTGATCTTCGGCCGGCTGTTCGGCCGGGCCGGGATCGGCGTGCTGATCCCGCTGACCATCGCCGCGGCGGGCTATGCGCCGCTGGTGTTCCTGGGCGGGGTGTGGGCCGGCCTGGCGGGGGTGGCGCTGTGGGGCCTGGGCATGGGCGTGCAGGAGTCCATCATCCCGGCCGCGGTGGCGCCGATGGTCGCGCCGGACCGGCGCGCCTCGGCTTACGGCCTGTTTACCGGCGTGTACGGCACGGCGTGGGTGCTGGGCAGCGTGGTGATCGGCGTGTTGTTCGACGTGTCGCTGGGTGCCGTAACCGCGTTCGCCGTGGCGGCACAGCTGGCGGCACTGCCGCTGATCCTTCAGGTTCGCCGCCGGACCGCGGCCAGCGGCCAGGGCCATCCGGGCTGAGGCAGCGCCGGCCGGGCGGCCGGACGGCGGGCCGCAGGACTGAGCTACTCGTCCGGCGGGGTGTGGTCCTCGACCCACCGCCGGAAGCCGGGGTGCAGTCGCAGGGTGGCCATCTGGCCGAGCGTGAACCAGCCGGTCGCATCGGTCTCCCGGGCCGCGTACGCGGTGAAGGGCTCATCGACGTCGGCGCGGACGATGCGGAATTCCCAGCCGCCGCCGCAGTCCTGCACGTCGATCCCGGTGACGCGGTAGCCGGGGACGGGCCAGATCTCCTCGGCGGCCTCCCGGCGGGCCACCGCCTCCGGGGACTCGCCGTCATGGGCAGCGCCGCCGGGGATGCCCCATGTGCCGCCCTCATCCACCCACCGGGAACGCTCAGCGAGCAGGTACACCGGCTCCCCGCGCCGCGGGACATACCGCAGCAGCAGCCCGGCACCGCCGTGCGCGCCCCAGTGGAGGTGCCCCAGGCTGCAGAAGGTCCAGCGATCTGAACGGCCGGCCGTGGTCATCGGATGGCTGCCCGGTACTCCGGGAGCGTGCCCAGTGCGGCCCGCGTCGCGTCCAGTGCCTTCGGCCCGGCCAGGATGGCCCGCGGGCAGCGGCACCGGCGCCGACCAGGCCTGCCGCGCCTGGGCGCATTGTGCCCGGTATCATGGAGGGCAGCGATGAAGCCCGCGTGAAGCGCCAGGCGGCTGATGGCTTCTACCGGATGCGGAAGCGGTAGGAGCGGCATGACTCGATTTAACAGCATCCTCTTCGAGCGGCCCGAAGATGCCGGCGGCGCAGACCAGAGCCAGGAACCCGATTTCTTCAGCGACCTGAACCTGGACCAGGTCGTGGACTGGGTGACCGCGGGACGAGAGATATACCGGCTCACGCCGTTCTTCTACGTCCCGCTGCACGACCCCGGCGCGGTGACATACCGCCACCAGGTGATGCGCGACCTGGAGAAGGAACCGGTCCTGGCCGCGGTGCAGGCATTCGCGGGGCACATGCGGCAGATGCGCGAGTGTCTCGCCCAGGCCCGCGAGCTCCGCTACAGGTACCAGAAGGAGCGCTGGTTCCTGGATGCGGCGGCGGTGTACTGCGAAGCGGTCACCTCCCTCACCGACGACCTCGCCGGTCTCGGCGTGACCTCGCGCGGCTTCCGGGCGTTCCGGGAGTACCTCACCGGTTATGCCGCCTCAGACGGCTTCACGTCGCTCGTATCCGCCACCCGCCAGCGGTACGACGAACTCGACGCAGTGGACTACAGCGTCCTCATCCGGGGGACCCGGGTCCGGGTCAGCAGATATGACGGGGAACCGGACTACAGCGCGCAAGTCGGGGAAACGTTCGCGAAGTTCAACGAGGGAGCCGTGAAAGATTACCGGGTCGCGTTCCGTGACGGCCCGGACATGAGCCATGTCGAGGCGCAGATCCTGGAGCGCGTCGCGCGCCTCTATCCCGAGACCTACCAGGCGCTGGACGACTACTGCACCCGCTTCCGGCATTACCTCGACCCCGCGATCGCGGCGTTTGACCGGGAAGTCCAGTTCTACGTTGCCTACCTTGAGTTCATCGCGCCGCTCAAGCACGCCGGCCTGGCGTTCTGTTATCCGCAGATCTCGGACCGCTCCAAGGAGATCCACGCCAATGAGTCATTTGACCTGGCCCTGGCCGGCAAGCTCGTCCCCGAAAACTCGGCCGTGGTATGCAACGA
Source organism: uncultured Actinomycetota bacterium (assembly GCA_963749145.1). Classification (GTDB taxonomy): domain Bacteria; phylum Actinomycetota; class Actinomycetes; order Streptosporangiales; family Streptosporangiaceae; genus JASHPR01. Next base: position 1,824,514 of record CAVVLN010000004.1, read on the forward strand.
CTTCTTCATGGCCGGGCCCGAGCGCATATGCGTTGTCAGCGGCCCCAACCAGGGCGGCAAGACAACATTCGCGCGGATGTTCGGTCAGCTGCATTACCTGGCCAGCCTCGGTTACCCCGTACCGGGCCAGGACGCCCGGCTGTTCCTCCCCGACCAGGTGTTCACCCACTTCGAGCGCAAGGAGGACATCACCACCCTGCGCGGCAAGCTGGAAGACGAGCTGACCCGGATTCATCAGATCCTGCAGCAGGCCGCCAGCGACAGCATCGTCATCATGAACGAGAGCTTCACCTCCACCACGCTGGACGACGCGCTGCTGCTCGGCACCGAGGTGATGCAGCGGCTCATCCGGCTGGACCTGCTGGGCGTGTACGTGACATTCGTCGACGAACTGGCCTCGCTGAGCCCCTCGACGGTGAGCATGGTCAGCACCATCGTGCCGGACAACCCGGCCGAGCGGACCTACAAGCTGGTCCGCAAGCCCGCCGACGGGCTCGCCTACGCCGCTGCCATCGCCGAGAAGTACGGGCTGACCTTCGAGCGGGTGAAGGAGCGCATACCGTCGTGAAAGCCTTCCTGATGCACGCCGGCCGGGACTTTGACCTGGGACGCGAGCTGCCGCCCCAGGCGAGCGACCTGATCCAGGACCTGGAGCTGGAGACGCTGACCGGGGCCATGGCCGCCGGTAACGGGTTCCTGGCCGACGTCGCGCTGAGGGCCGTGCTGGCGAGCCTGACCGATCCGGAGGCGATCGTCTACCGCCAGCACGTCCTCGCTGACTGCCTCGCCCAGCCTCTGGCTGTCCGGGAGATCTACGATCTCGCCGTGGAGGCGATCGCGCGGGAGAAAAGGGAGTACTTCGGCCTGTTCCGGGCTTCGCCAGAGTCGATACTGCACCGGTCGGTGCGGGTCATGGAGATGTTCGTGAGCCTGCTCAGGAAGCTGAGGGCCATCGCGGACGAGCATGCCGGCGACTTCCGGTCCGAGGGCTTCACGCGGTTGTTCGCGATGCTGGCGGAAGAACTCAGCGATGAGTACTTCACCGAGATCGACGGTCATCTGCGGGAACTGAAGTTCCGGCGCGGGGTCATGATCAGCGCCCGGGTCGGCACGGGCAGCAAGGGAGTTCATTACGTGCTCCGCAGGCTCCGGGAGCAGCGCTGGATCGAGCGGATCTCGCCCGGCGGCCGCGCCGCGAGTTACAGCTTCCAGATCGCCGACCGAGACGAAGCGGGACACCGGGCCCTGTCGGACCTGCAGGCCAGGGGGATCAACCTCGCCGCGAACGCGCTCGCCCAGTCAGCCGACCATATCCTCAGCTTCTTCACGATGCTGTGCACCGAGCTGGCTTTCTACGTGGGCGGCCTGAACCTGCACGAGCGGCTGACCGCCAAGGCCGAGCCGACCTGCTTCCCGGTCCCCCTGGCGGGCGGCTCGTCGGCCCTGTCGGCCCGCGAGCTATACGACGCCTGCCTGACGCTCCACATCAACGACCGGGTTGTGGGCAACGACGTGAACGCCGACGGCAAGTCGCTCGTGATGATCACCGGAGCCAACCAGGGCGGGAAGTCGACGTTCCTGCGCAGCGTCGGCGTGGCGCAGCTGATGCTGCAATGCGGCATGTTCGTCCCGGCCCAGTCGCTTCGGGCCAGTGTCGGCAACGGCGTGTTCACGCACTACAAGCGCGAGGAAGACGCCGCCATGGTGAGCGGCAAACTGGACGAGGAGCTCGCCAGGATGAGCGGCATCGTCGACCACATCACCCCGGGCTGCATCCTGCTGTGCAACGAGTCGTTCGCCTCGACCAACGAAAGGGAAGGCTCACAGATCGCCCGCCAGATCGTCCGCGCGATGCTGGCCCGTGACATCAGGGTGCTCTTCGTTACCCACCTGTACGACCTGGCCCATCGCCTCCACGCCGAGCGAATGGAGAACGCGCTGTTCCTGCGCGCCGAAAGACACGCGGACGGGCAGCGAACCTTCCGGGTGACCGAAGGGCAGCCCTTGCCGACCAGCCACGGGGAAGACGTGTACCGGCGCATATTCGGCGCAGATCTCGATCGCGCAGCCGCCGGTTGAGCGGGCTGGCCAGCGCCCGGCCGGCCTTGCCGGGGTGCCACGACTGAGGAGGCGTATTCGTTTCATGCCATTTCGCAGCATTCTGTTCGGCGGCGGCGAGCCGGGCGCGGACGCGGGCGAGCACCCGGAGCCGGAGTTCTTCCGTGACCTGAACCTCGACCAAGTCGTCGGCGCCATGACCGCGGGCAAGGACCGCTACGACCTCAAGCCGTTCTTCCTCAGCCCGCTCAAAGATCTCGACGCGGTCGCCTACCGGCAGGAGGTCTTCCAGGACCTGGAAAACCGCGATGTATATGACCTGGTGGCGAGCTTCGCGAAGCAAGAACTCGTCGCCCGGTTCCGCTACCGGGTACGGGACTTGCAGGACGATGACCTGGGTCACAATCACTACCACCGGGAGCGCTTGTTTCTCAACGCGGTTGAGCAGTACTGCGACGCGGTCACCAGCCTGGCATCAGGCCTGGCCGAGGCCGAGGTGCGATCTCGCGGCCTGCGCGGCCTGCGCGGCTACCTGGCCAGTTACGTTGGCTCCGAGGCGTTCACCACACTGCAGGCCGAGACGGGCAGGCTGGAAGATGAGCTGGACGCGGTGCGCTACTGCCTGCTGGTCAGGGGCGACCGTATCACCGTAGGCGGTTACGACGAGGAGGCCGATTACAGCGAGCAGGTCACCGCGACGTTCGAGAGGTTCCAGCAGGGAGCGGTGCGGAACTACCTGCCCGAGTTCCGCGACCTGGATACCTACGCCGCGGTGGGCGTCCTGGACCTGGTCGCGAAGGTGTATCCCGGCCTGTTCGGGTCACTGGACACCTTCTGTGCGCAGCACAGGACCTACCTTGATCACACGATCGGCGTCGTCGACCGCGAGTTGCAGTTCTACCTCAGTTACCTGGGCTACATCAGGCCGTTGCGCGATGCCGGGCTGACCCTCAGCTATCCGCGGATGTCCGCGGAGGCTAAAGACGAGCGGGCCGCGGACACCTTCGATCTGGCCCTGGCCGCGCAGCTCACCGGCCGGGGCTCCCCGGTGGTGGGCAATGACTTCTGCCTGACCGGCGCGGAACGGATCCTGGTGGTGTCCGGGCCGAACAACGGCGGGAAGACCACCCTGGCCCGCACGTTCGGCCAGCTGCATTACCTGGCCCGGCTGGGCTGCCCGGTACCGGGCCGCGATGTGCGCCTGTTTCTCTGCGATCAGATCTTCACGCATTTCGAGAAACAGGAAGCTCTCGCCACGCTGACCGGCAAGCTGCAGGACGAACTGAATAGGCTGCGCGCCGACCTGACCCAGGCGACTCCGGACAGTGTCGTCATCCTCAATGAGATGTTCAACTCCACCACGGCGCAGGATGCCCTGTTCCTGAGCCGGCAGATCCTGGACGCGCTGAGCGAACTCGACGCACTAGGCGTCTGCGTCACCTTCCTCGACGAACTGGCCACGCTGAACGAGAAGACGGTCAGCATGGTGGCCGCCGTGGTCCCGGACGATCCCGCGATCCGGACCTACCGACTCATCCGCAAGCCCGCCGACGGGCGCGCCTACGCCCGCGCGATCGCGGACAAGTACGGACTGACCTACGAGCGGCTCACCGGCCGGAGCGGGCAGTGAAAGCCCTGCTTATGTTCACCGATCGCGACTTCCAGGTCGCGCGGGAACCGCGGGCCGGCGAGGAGGACCTGATCCAGGACCTCGAGCTGAACGTCGTGTGGGACGCGATGGCGCTCGGCGACGGCGTGGTGCGTGAGTCCGCCCGCAGCGCCATGCTGTCCGGCCTCGCCACGCCCGAGCAGATCCGCTACCGGCAGGCTGTGCTCACCGACTGCCTGCAGCAGCCGGCCGTCGTGCGGGAGATCTACGGCCTCGCGGTGCAGGCCATCGAAGCGGAGCGGCGCATCCACCGCGGCTTTTTCGGCAACCGCGGCGAGACGCTGCTGCACAGGTCGACGTCGGAGCTGGAGATGTTCATCGACTTCCTCAAACAGCTCCGCAAACTCACCGAGGATCACGCCGCCGCCTTCAGCTCCGAGGGCTTCACCCGGTTCTTCGACACGCTGCGCCGGGAACTCGACGACGACTACTTCGACGAGATCGCCCAGCACCTGCGTCACCTCCGCTTCCGCGACGGCGTACTGGCCAGCGCGGCGCTAGGCGAGGGAAGCCAGGGGATCGACTACGCGCTGCGCACACCGCGTCGGGCGAACCGGGGGAAGTTCCTGTTCCGGCGCCCCGCGGTGAAGAAGCCGGCCTACAGCCTGACCGTCCCGCCACGCGACGACGGAGGCGCCCAGGCCCTGTCCGCGCTGCGTGACCGGGTGCTGAGCCTGGTCGCCAACGCCGTCGGCCAGTCGGCCGACCACATCCTCAGCTTCTTCGCCGCCCTGCGCACCGAACTCGGCTTCTACGTCGGCTGCCTGAACCTGCACGACCAGCTCAGCGCCAAGGCAGAACCGGACTGCCTGCCCGATCCCCACCCGTGCGGCGCATCGGTGCTGACCGCGCGGGGCCTGTATGACCCGTGCCTGTCGCTGCGCATCCCCGAGCGGGTACAGGGCAACGACCTCGACGCTGACGGCAGACCGCTCATCATGATCACCGGCGCCAACCAGGGCGGGAAGTCCACCTTCCTGCGAAGCCTCGGCGTGGCCCAGCTGATGATGCAAGCCGGCATGGCCGTCGCCGCGGAGGCCTTCGCCGGCACGATCAGCCGTGGCGTGTTCACTCATTACAAACGCGAGGAAGACGCCACCATGACCAGCGGCAAGTTCGACGAGGAACTCGCCCGGATGAGCAAGATCGCCGCGGCTATCAGCACGAACTGCGTGCTGATCTGCAACGAATCCTTCGCCGCCACCAACGAGCGCGAAGGCTCCGAGATCGCCGCCGAATTCCTGCACGCCATGACCGACACCGGCAACACCGTCATCTTCGTCACTCACCTTTTCGAACTGGCCCGCCGCTTCTACCAGGAGCACTCCGGCACCACCCTGTTCCTGCGCGCCGACCGAGGCGCCGATGGCAGCCGTACCTTCCGCGTCGCCGCCGGCGAACCCCTGCCCACCAGCTACGGCCAAGACCTCTACCAGCGAACCTTCGGCGCCGGGCCGCCGGCCGCCGCCACCTTCCCGGGCGGCGACGGCACCAGGACCTGAACCGCCGAGGATCGCGCTCGTGACAGCCGTGCGGCCGGGCTGCCTATCGGCGCCTGGGATCGCGTTGCTGGTTCTGGGCCAGGATCGCCCGCTCGGTCTCAACCGCCGGTCAAGAACATGAGCGTGTCTCCCCGACGTGCACCTCCGGCTGGCTGGCGACAGGGCGCCCGGCCCCGGCCGCACCCTGGCGAGAATCCCGCGGATTCGGGACCTTGGTCCGTCGCCGGTTCTGCGGGCGGCTGCGACGATGAAGACGCCTGGCAGCGACCGTGCCGTTCCGGCATTGGAGGAGATACGGATGAAAGCAGCGACGACCAGCGCCACTACCTATCAGGTCACCGAGGTGAACGCGCTGGAGATCCTCGATTCGCGCGGCCGTCCCACGGTTCAGGTCACGGTCGGGCTGGCCGACGGCACGGTCGCGGTGGCGGGGGTCCCGTCCGGGGCGTCCACCGGGAGCGGTGAGGCGGTCGAGCGGCGGGATCATGACACGTCCCGGTACGGAGGACTAGGGGTGCTCGGCGCGGTGGACGCGGTCCGTGGCGAGATCGCCGACCGGCTACGCGGGCAGGCCTGGCCTGATCTGAGCGCGATCGACGCCGCGCTGATCGACCTGGACGGCACGCCGAACAAGGAGCGGCTGGGCGCCAACGCGATCGTCGGGGTCTCCATGGCCTGCGCCCGCGCGCTCGCCCGGGCGCAGGGACGGGAGCTGTGGGACTGGCTCACCCCGGCCGGCGTGACGCCGCGGCTGCCGGCCCCGCATTTCAACGTGATCAACGGCGGCGTGCACGCAGCGAACCCGCTCGACTTCCAGGAGTTCATGATCGCGCCGCTGGGCGCCGGATCGCTGCCCGAGGCGGTACGGGCCGGGGCGGAGGTCTACACGGCGCTGCGCGGCCTGCTGGCGAGCAAGGGACACGCCACCGGACTGGGAGACGAGGGCGGGTTCGCGCCTCAGATCGCCGAGCCGGAGGATGTCCTGGCCCTGCTGGTCACCGCGATCACTGACGCCGGGTACGTCGCCGGGCGCGGCGGGGTGGCCATCGCGCTGGACCCTGCCTCCAGCGAGTTCCGCGGCGATGACGGCCTTTACCACGTGGCCGGGCAGAAGCTGACCAGCGCGGACATGATCGAGCGCTACGCCCAGATCGTCGAGCGGTTCCCGGTCTGGCTGATCGAGGATGGCCTGGCCGAGGACGACTGGGATGGCTGGGCGGCGCTGACCGCGCGCCTGGGCGAGCGGGTCCAGCTGGTTGGTGACGACATCTTCGTCACCAACCCGGCGATCATCACCGATGCGATCAGCCGCGGCATCGGCAACTCGGCGCTGATAAAGGTCAACCAGATCGGCACCGTGACCGAGACGCTCGAGGCGATGGCCATCTGCCGCCGGGCCGGGTACGCCCAGTTGGTGTCGCACCGTTCCGGGGAGACCACCGACACCTTCATCGCCGACCTCGCCACCGGGTCGGGCTGCGGCGAGCTGAAAACCGGTGCCCCCGCCCGGGGGGAGCGGGTCGCCAAGTACAACCGCCTGATCGAGATCGCCGCCGCCGAGCCCGGCCTGCCCTACGGCGTTACCGGGTCCTGAGTTCCGGCTGCCCGGGCTAGCGCGGGCAACACGCACAGACCGGGCAATCGCGGCCGGCCGTATCACATCGCGGAGCGCACTTCGGCCCCGTTCCTGACCGGAACGCGCGGCCGGTGAACGGCGCGGCCCGAAGCTCCGCGGCTGACCGTGCCGGGCACTCCCGCGGCCGGCGTCAGCCGGGCGGACGCGCGCAGACGTTAGGCTGAGGCGGGCGAAACCGGCAAAGGGAGTGCACCGGCCATGACGATCGCCAGCCGCTTCTTCGAGCGGGCGATGAAGCTTCCGCCCGCGCCGACCCGCGCCGTGCAGGTGCAGCGTGACCTGCGGATCCCCATGGACGACGGGGTGGAACTGCTCGCCGACCGGTACTGCCCGGCGGGAGACGGGCAGCCGCCGCTGGTGCTGGTCCGCTCCCCGTACGGACGGCGCGGCGTGTGGGGACTGCTGTTCGGCCGGGTGCTGGCCGAGCACGGGCTCCAGGTGCTGATCCAGAGCTGCCGCGGGACGTTCGGCTCGGGCGGCGTGCTCGACCCGTTCGGCGCCGACGAGCACGACGACGGGCTGGCCACGGTGCGGTGGCTGCGCGAGCAGCCCTGGTACCCCGGTGTCTTCGGCACCACCGGGCCCAGCTACCTGGGCATGGTCCAGTGGGCGATCGCCGCCGACGCCGGGCCAGACCTCAAGGCCATCGCCGCCCAGGTGACCACGTCCGACTTCCGGTCCGCGTTCTACGCCGGCGAGGCGTTCTACCTCGAGACCGCCCTGACCTGGGTGAACCAGGTCGCCACGCAGGAGCAGCATTTCGGGTTCGCCCGGCAGGCCCGGACCGGGCGCAAGCTCCGGCCGCTGTGGAACCACCTGCCGCTGCGGGACCTCGACCGGCTGTCCACCGGTCACCAGGTCGCGTACTACCAGGAGTGGCTGACCTACTACGTGCCCGGCGACGACTACTGGAAGGACCGCCGCTTCCACGAGACGCTGGCCCGCGTGACCGCCCCGGTCAGCATGGTCACCGGGTGGAACGACCTGTTCCTGCCGCTGCAGCTGCGCGACTACGCGGCGCTGCGCCGGGCCGGGCAGGAACCGTACCTGACCATCGGCCCGTGGCGGCACGCCGACCAGCAGGCCGTCGCCACCTGGGTGTCCGACTCGATCGCCTGGCTGCGCGCCCAGCTACTCGGCGACCGCGGCGGGCTGCGGTCCCGGCCGGTCCGGATCTTCGTCACCGGCGCCGGGGAATGGCGCGAGCTGCCCGCCTGGCCTCCGCCGGCCCGGCCGGAGCGCTGGCACCTGCAGCCGGGCCTGGGTCTCGCCCCGGCGGTCCCGGCCCCCGGCGAGCCGGACCGTTACCGGTACGACCCGGCCGACCCGACGCCCAGCCTGGCCGGGCCGGTGGACCTGTCCGGCCGGGCCCGGGTGGACAACCGGGTCCTGGAGGCGCGGCCGGACGTGCTGACCTACACCAGCGACCCGCTGCCCGCCGACCTGGAGGTGATCGGCGAGGTCAGCGCCGACCTGTTCGTGCGGTCCAGCCGCGAGCACACCGACTTCTTCGCCCGGCTGTGCGAGGTCAGCCCGGTCGGCGCGTCGGTGAACATTTGCGACGCGCTGCTGCGCCTGGTCCCCGGCCGGCCGGAGCCCGAGCCCGACGGCACGTTCCGGCTCCGGTTCCCGCTCTGGCCGACCGCGCACCGGTTCCGCCGCGGGAACCGGCTCCGGCTCCAGGTCTCCAGCGGCGCGCACCCCCGGTACGCCCGCAACCCGGGCAGCGGCGAGCCGCTCGGGACCGGGCTCGCCCTGTTCCCCGCGGACCAGCAGGTCCTTCATGATCCGGACCACCCGTCAGCGATCGTCCTGCCGGTCGCCATCGCCGACGGCGCTGCCGACGATGCCGCGGCCGCTGCTGCCGGCACCGCCGACGATGCCGCCGCCGCTGCTGCCGGCACCACCGCCGCTGCCGGAACCGCCGCCGCTGCCGGCACCGCCGCCGAGCCGGGCCAGGATGCCGCGCAGGGCCCGCTCCCGGCCGGCTAGCTCGGCGATCCGGCCCGCCGCCTGGCCGGCCGTCTGCTCGCGCAGCGCCGCGGCGGTCGCCAGCGCCCGGGTCAGCCGGTCCGTGCTGGCCGCGTAGCGGCGGGCGACGGCGCCGGACAGCTGCCGCGTCGCCTCGGCCAGGCGGTACTGCAGGTCGGCCCGGGCCCGGCCGATCTGGCTGGCGGTCAGGTCCGGGATCTCGCCGAGCAGGTGATCACCGGCCAGCCGCCGCCCGAGCCGACCGGGCAGCCGGCGCCGGACCGCGCCGGCGAGCAGCTCGGCCTGGTCCACCTGCTCGGCCACCGTGTAGAAGAACCGCCGGTCCGGGGCCAGCCGGTCATCGGGCCCGGGCACGGCCAGGTCCAGCCCGAGCAGCTCGGCGGCGGCATCGCGGACCGCGTCAAGCTCGGCCGCCAGGTCGCGGGTGAGCCGGGCGTCCAGCCGGGCCAGGCCGTCCTCCAGCCGCTCGCGCCAGCCCTCCCGCCAGGCCTGCGCGCCGTCCGTGACCAGCCGGACCAGCCGTTCCCGGCCCTGCCGCTCGATAACGGCGGCCGGGGCGGCGGCGAGCTCGCCGCTGAGCAGCCCGCCGATCGCGGCGCGCAGCCGACCGGTCAGCCGGGCGGCCTCCTGCTCGGCCGCCACGTTCAGGTCGGCGAGCATCCGCGCGGACTCCGCGCCGGCCAGGTCCGCGGCGGCGGTGCCGCGCTCGGCCACCGCGGTCAGCCGGGCCGCGAACGCCGCCACCCGCCCGGCCGCGTCGGAGCTGTCCATCTCGGCCGCCCGCCGGGCCAGCACGACCTCGTCGAGCAGCGACCCGGCGAGGCGGCGCAGCTGCCCGGCCGCCGACCGCCGCAGGTCCGCGGCCCGCCCGGCGCCGAGGTAGGCGGCGAAGTCGGCGGCGAAGTCGGCGAAGCCCTCGTCGCCGGCGCCGAGCGCGGCCCGGGCCGACACCGGATAGACCCGCATCGGCTGGCCGGTGGCCTGGCGGACGGTGCGCTCGGTAAAGCCGGCGGCCTCGGCCAGGCCGCTCGCGTCCGCGTAGTCAGCCTTGTTGAGCACGATGAATGTGGTGACCGACAACCCGTGCACCCGGGTGAGCAGGTCGCGCTCGCTGGCCGACACCGGCGGGTCGGCGGTCAGCACGAAGATCGCGGCGTCCATGGTCGGCAGCACGGTGTCCGCGGCCGCGGTGTTATGCGCGTACACCGACCCGGTGCCGGGCGTGTCGACGATCTCCACGCCCCGGGCCAGGAGCGGGGCATCGAGCCGGACGGTGATCCCGGCGATGCCGCGGGTGTTGCCCGGGTTGCCGCGCTCGGTGCCCAGCTCGTCCAGCGCGGCCAGCGGGTACCGGATCGTGCGGCCGTCGGCAAAGGTCACGTCGAGGCCTTCCTCGGTGCCGTGGGTCACCGTGGCCGGCACCGCGGTGAGCGGCGTGACCCCGGCCGGCAGCACGGCCCGGCCCAGCAGGGCGTTCACCAGCGTGCTCTTGCCCCGCTTGGCCTCGCCCACGACCAGCACCCGCAGCCGCGCCGCCCGCAGCCGGTCCCGCAGCGCGTCCAGGGCGGGCGCGTCAGCCGGGCCGGCCAGCGCGGCGAGGTCGTCCAGGGCTGAGGTCAGCGCGTCCGGTACGTCGGGTGCGCGCATGCCGCCTCCTACCTGTGTCAGGCAGGGACCGTTGGCGGCCGTGCCGCGGTTGGATGGCGGGCCCCTCCGCCAGCGCTGCCCCTCAGGCTAGGCGACGAGGGCGGCGACGATCCCCCGGATCTCGGCCGGGTCGAGGGCACAGGTCGCATCGCCCACCGATAGCTCGACCTTCACCGCGCCGGGATCCACCGTGGCCTGCGCCCGCGGCCAGGTCCAGATGCCCTGCTCGGCGGCCAGCCGCCGCGCCGCCGCGGCAAAGTCCTCCGCCCCGGTGACCAGCATCAGGTGCATCATCGAGACCTGCGGCGGGTCCGGGACCACCCGGACCCCCGGGAGGTCTCGCAGCGCGTCGGCGACCGCCTGCGCGTGCTTGTGGTACCCGGCCATCAACGGCAGCCGCCGCCGCAGGCAGGTCAGCGCCGAGGCCGCGTTCGGCCACAGGCCGAACAGCGTGCCGCCCATGCGCTGGCGCCACTCCCTGACCTCGGCGACGATGTCCTCCGGGCCCGCCACACAGCAGCCGGCCAGCGCCCCGAGGCCCTTGTAGAACGAGACGTAGACGGTGTCGAACAGCGCGGCGATCTCGGCCGGCGGCATGCCGTACCCGGCGGCCGACTCCCACAGCCGGGCGCCGTCCAGGTGCGCGGCGGCGCCGCGGTCGCGGGCCCAGGCGACCTGGGCCTCCAGTTCCGCCCAGGCCGGCTGCCGGCCGCCGAGGTCGCGCTGCGGCAGTTCCAGCAGCAGCGCGGCGGCCGGCTCGCCGACCGCGTCCAGGTCGTCGCGGCGCAGGAGCCGGGCCGGGTCGCCGGCCGGGCGGCCGGTCAGCCCCTGCAGCCGCTGGTGCGCCTCGCCCTCGTGGTGGTGCAGGTGGCACATCGGATGGAAGACCACGGTGCGGCGCCCGCGCCGGTCGGCGTGCACGCGGAGCACCGACTGCTGCGCCATCGTGCCGCTGGGCAGGAACATCGCGGCCGGCTTGCCGAGCACGGCGGCGATCTCCCGCTCCAGTTCGGCCACGACGCCCCCCTCGCCGTAGCGGTCGGGGGCGGTGCCGGCCGGGATGGTGGCCAGCAGGGGCCCGACCCGCACCGGCCCGTGGCCGGTCAGGAACCGGGTGCACTGATCCTGCAGCGCCCGCAGGTCGTCGTCGGCCATCGGCGCCGGAGCGGAAGGTTCGGTCACGGGCGTCATCCTACGGCGGCGCCGACCGACCGGGCCCTGGCCGGGCGGCGCGGGCGGCGGGCGGCCTGCGGGAGGGGCGAGCGGGCAGAGGGCGGCGGGCGGAGGGCGGGCGGGGGGCCGGAGGGCGGGGCGGACGGGCGGAGGGCGGGCGGACAGGCGGCGGGCGGGCGGACAGGCGGCGGGCGGCCGGAGGGCGGGGCGGGCGGCCGGAGGGAACAAGACTTTCTGTCACGCTGGTGATCGTGGAACCTCGCCAGCCGCCCGACGCGGCCATCCCCGATCCCGCGCTCGTCGTGCTGATCGGGCCGTCCGGGTCGGGCAAGTCCGCCTGGGCCGCCGAGCGCTACGGGGCCCGGGAGGTGGTCTCCTCGGACCAGCTGCGCGCTGTGGTGGGCAGCGGCGAGCACGACCTGGACGCGTCGGCCGACGCGTTCGCGCTGCTGGACCAGATCGTGGCCGTCCGGCTGGGCCGGGGCCTGACCACGGTCGTGGACACGCTGGGCCTGGACCCGGCCCGGCGCCGCGGCTACCTGGAACTGGCCCGGCGGCGCCGGCTGCCCGGGGTGGCGGTGCTGTTCACCACCGACCCGGCCGAGTGCCGCCGCCGCAACCGCGCCCGGGGCCGGAGCGTGCCGGCCCCTGTTCTTGACGGGCAGCTGCGGCGGACGCGCGCTGCGCGCGATGAGGTACCGGCGGAGGGCTGGGACCTGGTGCTGTCCGCGGATACGGCCGGGCCTGCCTACCCCGAGCCGTCGCACTCGCCCGGCGCCGGAAGCGCCGCCCGCCAGCAGCGGCAGCGGCCGGTCCGGCTGGGCTTCGTGCTGCAGCTGTCCCGGTTCGGCTGGGACGACCATCCGGGCGGGCCCGCGGGCTGGCTGGCGGCGGTCGCCCGCAACGCGGCCAAGGCCGGCCTGCAGGGCATCGCGCTGATGGATCACCTGATCCAGATCCCGCAGGTCGGCCGGGCCTGGGAGCCGATCCCCGAGCCGTGGGTGACGCTGGGCCTGCTGGCGGGCCTGCAGCCCGGCCTGCGGCTCGGCACGCTGGTGACGCCGGTGACGTTCCGCGCGCCCGGGATCCTGGCCAAGACCGTGGCCACGCTGGACGTGCTCAGCGGCGGCCAGGCGTTCTGCGGCATCGGCGCGGGGTGGTGGGCCCGCGAGCACGCCGCCTACGGCCTGCCGTTCCCGCCCGCCGCCGGCCGGCTCGACCAGCTAGAGACCGCGATCGAGACCCTGCGCGCCCTCTGGCAGCCTGGCACCCGGGCCTACCAGGGCACCCGGGTGTCGCTGCCGGAGACGACCTGCTACCCGCGGCCCGAGGGGCCCGCCCTTCCGCCGGTCATCGTGGGCGGATCGGGGGAGAAACGGACGCTGCGCATCGCCGCCCGCCTCGGTGACGGCTGCAACCTGCCCTCCGACCTCGGCGGGCTCGACCACAAGCTGGGCGTCCTGCGTGACCACTGCGCCGAGGCGGGCCGCGACCCCGGGGAGATCGAGGTGACGGTGCTCGACGTGCCGGTCATCGGGCGCGACCGCGACCACGCGGCGTCGATCGTGGAGCGGCTGCGCGGCCGGACCGCCGCGGCGGCATTCGCCCGGCAGCATCACGCGGGCGCCGCGAACGAGCACATCGGGCGCTACCGGCTGCTGGCCGAGCGCGGCGTCCGCACGGTCTTCGTGGCCCTGCCCGACCTGGCTCACCCCGATGACGTGCTGCGCCTGGCCCCGGTGGCCGCGGCGTTCGCCTGATGGCTACGCGTCCGGGTCCCGCCGCCGGCCGAAGACGAAGTAGCTGATCGGTATGAGCCCGGCCGAGTTGACCAGCATCGAGGCCGCCCACAGCTTCCTGGGGCCCCGGACCTGGCTGGCCAGGCGCCGGAGGTCGAGCAGCACCGCCGCCTTGAGGCTGGTCTCGACCACGGCCGCCGCGATGATCAGCCGGCGCTTGCCGGAGCTGAGACTGTTCCACCAGTTGGCCATGATTCCTCCGCGTGCGGCGACATGATGGGCCGTACTCTACAGCGGGTCCGGTGAGAAGCTCGGCCGGGAGCGCGACGTCCAGGACGAGGGCCGTGGTGAGCCCGATCGCGTCCAGCGGCGCCAGGCCGGCCAGGTGGGTGACGTGGAACACCAGGTGCAGCACGGCGAACGTCAGGCCGGTCCGCCGCAGCCAGGGCCCGCCGCCGGCCCGCCGCCGGCGGCGAACTGCTCGGCCAGGAACTGCGCGAACGTGACCCGGCCGACCGGGTGCTCAGGGGCCAGGTGGCCGCCGTCGCAGCCATTCGCCATCCTCGGCCTCACCTCATCTTGAACCGGAGGTTGGGCGAGATGGGATGTCCTGGCCGGCGCGATGCTCCGGGACGATCCAGCGCCGTTTTCCCATACCTACCGGCCAGCTACCCGAGTCTCCGGCTTCGAGCCACGCCCGGGACTCAGCTGGGATATCCCCGTCGCCATGGCTCACGTCGGGGTCTCAGGGAACAAGGGTCAGGAACCCTCTGGCGCGCAGCCCGCCGACAGCCCGGAGCTTCCGCTGGCGACGGCAACTGCATGGTCGCGGAGGCGCCCGGGAAGGCCGGACTGCTCGCAGTTCCATCGGACCCACTCGGGCAATAGCGCCTTCGCGCCCACGGTGACGGGATGATCCGGGATCCAGTCGCTGATCAAGTTCAGCTGGAATTGTGCCCTGTGCGGCGACGCGGCGTGCCAGGTGCCGGGCAACGCCCCCTCGAGCCATTCCTCGGCCAATGCGCCGACCGCATCGGGATCCGGCGGGGCGCCGTGCCGTTGCAGATACCAGCCGGTGAACGCCTCCGCCATCGGCGCCGTGTCGATGTCGTGATAGAGCGACTTCGCCTCGGGCAGGGGCATCCCGCGCTTGCGCAGCGCGTCCCCCAGATCGTGCAGACGCCGGTTCGCCCGGAACCAGTTGTCCATCACCACCCGCGACTCGGATCCGTCGAGGAGCGCTTCCCCCGTATCCAGGTGGACCAGGCAGGACAGGCGCTCGGCCGTCTCGACAGGGCTCGGGCGGGCGCTGCCGGCCGCCTCGCCAACAAGCGCCCGCCAAGCGGCAGCCGCCTGCTCCACATGGTCGAACATGCCCGCGCTGGCGAGACAGACGAACCCGCATGCGTCGATGTCGAACAAGAACACCGACGGGTCTGTGCCACCCGGATAGCAGAAGCCCGCGATCACCGCGAAGCGGGTGCCATACGCATCGCGCATCTCCTGCACCTCGCCGGTCGCGGCGATCTGCGGGAGCAGCCGCAGCCATTCCGGCTGCCCCGCCTCTGCGCCGGCGGGCAGCCCTTTCCGTGCCCGGGCCAGTGCGCCCTGCGCGATGGACCGCAGCGCGGGTGAGCCGATCGAGGTGAGACCATACAGCAGCCGCCACGGCGCCTGCCAGGCGTCATCCTGACGGCCGGCCTCTTCCACTGCCCGGCCTGCCGCAGCATCCGCGAGTTCCTGGAACAGCCAGTCGAACCACATCCCGTCGCGTTCGTCACGCACGACGCGGTACAACTCGGCACCCACCAGCTCCGCTGCCGCCTGCTCGAGTTCCCGCGGCCCTTGCGCGGTCGTGACGACACCCGCCTGATCGAGGACACCTTTGATCGACGCGTCGAACCATCCCGGGCGCTCCCGCGGCCCCATCAGCGACCGCAGCGCCGCGAAAGCCGACGGTCCCGCATCAGCCGGCAGGTTACCCAGGCCGCGAAGCGCGGCACCCGGCCGGCCAGAGGCGCGCTTCTTGGTCTTGGACTTGGTCTTGCGACCACGGGACACAGGCGACATGCGCACGATGGTAGAGGAGCATGGGCATCATGGCGGCCTGACGAGCGCTCAGCCGGCTCGGGCCGCGCTGCCGACGCCTGCAAGCTCGGCTTCCTCCACCAGCTTGGCCAGCAGCGAGGCGGAGATCCGGTCGCGGACGACGATCTTGAAACGGCCGTGGCTGCTGCCCTGGCGTGCAGCGCGTCTCCGCCGTTCCAGATCATGGAGCCCTGGGTGGCGGGCCTGGCCGGCCGGCCAGCGCCGGCGGTGCGGCGGCGCGGCGGAGCTGGCCGAGCACGTCCTTGCGGGCATGGCCGGTGAGCCGGTCGATGAACAGGACCCCGCGCAGGTGATCGGTCTCGTGCTCCAGGCAGCGGGACAGCTCGCCGGTGCCGGTGACGGTGACCGGGTCGCCGTGCCGGTCGACCCCGGTGACCACGGTGCGCATCGCGCGCAGGGTGGGAGCGCTGATGCCGGGGATGGACAGGCAGCCCTCGAGCCCGTCGTACTCACCGGACGTCTCGGCGACGACCGGGTTGAGCACGTAGCCGTGCTGGCCGTCGACGTTGTAGGAGAACGCGGCCAGGCTGATGCCAATCTGCGGGGCGGCCAGTCCGGCCCGGCCGGGCAGCAGCACGTTCTCGAGCAGGTCGTCCACGAGCCGTCCCAGGGCATCGTCGAACCGGGTGACCGGATCGCACTCGGTGCGCAGCACGGGGTCGCCGAGCAGCCGCAGTTCCCTGACGGTCACCGGCCATCTCCCGGCTGGGCCCCGGAAGCCGCGCTGTCAGGGGCAGCCCCGTTGGCCCCGCCATCGGCGGCCGCCGCGCCGCCAGGGGTCGCACCGTTGGCCCCGCCACCGGCGGCCGCCGCGCCGCCGGCCGTCTCGCTGCCCGCGGCGAGCTTGCCGATGCGGTCGAGCACCGCGTCGTGCCAGCGGACCTCGGTCTCGATCCGGGCGATGACGTGATCCATGATCAGGTCATCGGCGGGGGTCTGGTCGGGCCAGGCCTGCTCGCGCTCGCGGGCGAAGAACGCGGCCCGGCTGGCCAGCGCGTCGCGGCGGCTGGCGAAGAACCCGCGCAGCGTGTCCTCGTCCAGGTCGGCGCAGACGGCCAGGGCCAGGTCGACCGGGTCCGGGCGCACCGCTATCTCACGCAGCGCCTCGGCCCGCAGCGCCCGCAGTTCCCCGGCCCTCGCCGGTGATCGCGTACACGGTCCGGGCGGGCAGGTTCCCCTGCTGCTCGGTGCGGACCGGCTCGATCAGCCCCTCGGCCTGCATCCGGTGCAGCGCGGCGTAGAGGGAGCCAGGCTTCACCTCCGACCAGAGCTCGGTGCGGTCGATCCGGGCGTCGCGGCGGATCTGGTGCCCGTACATGGGGCCGTGCCGGGCCAGGGCGCCCAGCACGAACAGGCGGGTCGGATTCACTCCACCAGTAAATCACGAGCGCTCAAATTTGAGTACTCAAGGTCAAGCCGCCGACACGCCTTCGGGTCGGTCGGGTGACCACCTGGTGACCAGGTCGCCCTGGACTCCCGGCCGGGCATCAAAACGCCTAGAGTCCGCGAAACCGCCTCGGGACAAGCGCCTGCTGCCCGTCAGACTGCCCCGAGACCGCCCGGAACTGCCCGGAACTGCCCCGACCGCCCGGGAACCACCCCGAGACCGCCCGGTAACCACCGCGAGACCGCCCGGAACTACCTCGAGACCGCCCGGGAACCATCCCGAGACTGCTCGGAACCATCCCGAGACCGCCCGGAACCACCCCGGGACGGGCTTTAATGGTCGCGACGTGCCGCGGGGGGACCGCGATGTGAGGTGGCCTCATGCCCATTCGTCCGGCAGCGCGGCACCGGGCGATCCGGCGTCGCCGCACCCTGGGCGTGCTCTGCGGGGTGGCACTCGTTCCCGTGACCGCGCTGGCGGCTGTCTACCTGTCCGGTGGCGCGGGCGTCCTGCGGCTCGGCCTGACCCAGCCCGGCTCGGCGCAGGCCGGAGGGTCGCACGCCACGGCCGCCGCGACCCGGTCCGCGAGCCCGGCGCCCGCACGGGCCGGCCCGCCCAGCCCCTCCCCTTCGGCCACCACACGGCCCCGGGTACACCGCCACCGCCCGGCCCGGCCGCCGGCGACCACTTCGCCCAGCGCTGGCCCGGCCCCGAGCACCCCGCCGCCAGGCCAGCAAGCCGCGGCGGCCGGGCAGGTGCTGGCGCTGATCAACCAGGCCCGGGCCCAGGCCGGGCTGGCCCCGTACACGATCAGCGCCGGGCTCGACACCAGCTCGGCGGCGCACAACACGCGGATGGCGGGCGGCTGCGGGCTCTCGCATCAGTGCCCGGGCGAAGCCCCGCTCGGCACCCGCGAGACCGACGCCGGGGTGGTCTGGACGGCGGCCGGGGAGAACATCGGGGAGGGCGGCCCGGTGGCCGATACCCCGTCGGCGATCGCGCAGATGGCGGTGGCGCTGACCCAGGACATGCTGAACGAGAAGCCGCCGGACGACGGCCACCGCCTCAACATCCTCAGCAGTACCTTCACCCACATCGGCATCGCCGTGACCATCGACGGCTCCGGCACCGTCTGGATGACCCAGGACTTCTCGAACTAGTGCCGCGATCCGCCGGGAACATCCTCACGCCCGCACCGGTTACTGACTGGTAGCAATGGTTCTCCGTGTCCCGCTGGCCGCCTCGGGCGGCCGCCCTGCCATCCCGGCGCCGGCCGGTAACGCGCGGCCGCAGAAGGGCGGGCCGGGCCACCGCGTCGGCCCCGGAGCCGCGTCCGCTGACCGCGAACAGCAGCCGGAACAAACGGAGCTACCCTTCGCTTGTATGTGTAATCAAGTAAGCCTTAGCCCCTAACCAGGGAAGTGACCTGATGAGCGAGACCCTCTCCCTGCCGGTCCTGCCGCTCGACAACAGCGTCGTGCTGCCGACCATGGTGGTCCCGGTGGAGATCTCCGACGCCGAGGTCCGCGCGGCCATCGAGGCAGCCCGGGTGTCGGCCTCGTCCAAGCCGGGCGACGCCAAGCCTGAGCTGCTGCTGGTGCCGCGGATCGGCGGGAAGTACGCCTCGGTCGGCACGCTCGCCGTCGTCGAGCAGACCGGCCGGCTGCCCAGCGGCGAGCCCGCCGCCGTGCTGCGCGGCATGTCCCGGGTGCGGATCGGCACCGGGACCGTCGGGCCCGGCGCGGCGCTGTGGGTCGAGGGCACGGTCGTCGACGAGCCGCCCGCCACCCCGCGCGCCCAGGAACTGGCGCGCGAGTACCGGACCATCGCCACGTCGATCCTGCAGAAGCGGGGCGCGTGGCAGGTCATCGACATGCTGCAGAACCTCACCGACCCGTCCGCGCTGGCGGACAGCGCCGGCTATGCCGCCTACCTCACGCCCGAGCAGAAGACCGAGCTGCTGGAGGCGGTCGACCCCGAGCAGCGCCTGGACAAGCTGACCGGCTGGGCCCGCGACGCGCTGGCCGAGCTGGACGTGGCGGAGACCATCCAGAACGACGTCCGCGAGGGCATGGAGAAGCAGCAGCGCGAGTTCCTGCTGCGCCAGCAGCTCGCGGCCATCCGCAAGGAGCTCGGCGAGCTGAACGGGCAGCCGGGCACCGAGGAAGAGGACTACCGGGCCCGGATCGAGGCCGCGGACCTGCCGGAGAAGGTCGAGGAGGCGGCGCTCAAGGAAGCCGCCAAGCTGGAGCGCAGCTCCGATCAGTCGCCCGAGGCGAGCTGGATCCGTACCTGGCTGGACACGGTGCTGGAGATCCCGTGGAACACCCGCACCGACGACGCCTACGACATCGCCGCCGCGCGCGCGGTCCTGGACGCGGACCACGCCGGGCTCGATGACGTGAAGGACCGCATCATCGAGTACCTGGCCGTCCGCAAGCGCCGCCACGACAAGGGCCTGGCCCTGGTCGGCGGCCGCCGCAGCGGCGCGGTGCTCGCGCTGACCGGGCCGCCCGGCGTGGGCAAGACCTCGCTCGGCGAGTCCGTGGCCCGCGCCATGGGCCGCAAGTTCGCCCGCGTGGCCCTCGGCGGCGTCCGGGACGAGGCCGAGATCCGCGGCCACCGGCGCACCTACGTCGGCGCGCTGCCGGGCCGGATCGTCCGGGCCATCCGCGAGGCCGGCTCGATGAACCCGGTCATCCTGCTGGACGAGGTGGACAAGCTCGGCACCGACTACCGCGGCGACCCCACCGCGGCGCTGCTCGAGGTGCTGGACCCGGCGCAGAACCACACGTTCCGCGACCACTACCTCGAGGTCGAGCTGGACCTGTCCGACGTGCTGTTCATCGCGACCGCGAACGTGGCCGAGGCCATCCCCGAGCCGCTGATGGACCGGATGGAGCCGATCCCGCTGGACGGCTACACCGAGGCCGAGAAGGTGACGATCGCCCAGGGCCACCTGCTGCCGCGGCAGCTGGAGCGGGCCGGCCTTGACGCCGGCGACGTGACCGTGACCGACGACGCGCTGCGTCGGCTGGCGGGCGAGTACACCCGCGAGGCCGGCGTGCGCGCGCTGGAGCGGAGCATCGCCCGGGTGCTGCGGAAGATCGCGGCCCGGCTCGCCAGCGGCGAAGCGCAGCTCCCGGTCACCGTGGACGCGGATGACCTGAAGGGCTACCTGGGCAACCCGCGGCACACCCCGGAGTCGGCCGAGCGTACGGCGGTGCCCGGCGTGGCCACCGGGCTCGCGGTCACCGGCGCCGGCGGCGACGTGCTGTTCATCGAGGCGTCGCTGGCCGACCCGGAGACCGGCAGCACCGGGGTCACGCTGACCGGCCAGCTGGGCGACGTGATGAAGGAGTCGGCCCAGATCGCGCTCTCCTACCTGCGCTCGCACGGAGCGGAGCTGGAGATGTCGGTCGTCACCCTGAAGGACCGGGGCGTGCACATCCACGTGCCGGCGGGCGCGGTGCCGAAGGACGGCCCGAGCGCGGGGGTGACCATGACCACCGCGCTGGCCTCGCTGCTGTCCGGCCGGCTCGTCCGCAGCGACGTCGCCATGACCGGCGAGGTGTCGCTGACCGGCCGGGTGCTGCCGATCGGCGGGGTGAAGCAGAAGCTGCTCGCCGCGCACCGGGCCGGCATCACCACGGTGCTGATCCCGCAGCGCAACGAGCCGGACCTGGAGGACGTGCCCCAGGCGGTGCGCGACCAGCTGGAGATCCACCTGGTCAGCGACGTCCGCGAGGTGCTGGGCCTGGCGCTCGAGCCCGCCACGTCCCGGTCGGTGATCGCCGCCTGACGACATCACCGGCGACCTGAACGCATCGCCACCACCTGACTGAGCCGCCCGGGCCCTGAGCCCGGGCGGCTCAGTCGCTCCGGCGCGGCCTGCGGCGGCGGCACTCGGCGATGTCGTCCGCCAGCCGGGTCGCTTCCTGGCTGGTCAGCGTGCCGGTGCCGATCCGGATGCCCGGCGGGGCGGCGATCCGGAACCGCTCGCCGGGCGCCACCGCCCAGCCGCGCTCGAGCAGTGCGCCGACCACGGCCGGCTCGTCGGCCACCGGGACCCAGACCGCCAGGCCGGACCGCCCCGTCGCCGGGACGCCGCGCTCGGCCAGCGCGTCGATCAGGCCGCGGCGGCGGCGCGCGTACGCCGTGGCGGCCCGGGCCAGCAGCCGCCCGGTGGCGCGGTCCGCCCACAGCTCGGCCACCGTCTCCTGGAGCAGCCCGCTCACCCAGCCGGTGCCCAGCGCCTGTCGGCCCTCGACGCGGGCGACGGTGACGGCATCGCCGGCCAGCACGGCCAGCCGCAGGTCGGGACCCAGGGACTTGGAGACGGAGCGTATCGTCGCCCATCGCTGGGATCTGCCCGTGATGGTGTGCGCCCGGACCGCGGAGACCGGTCCGGCGTGGTCGTCCTCGATAACGCCCGTGCCGGGCCGGGATGCGAGTGCGGCGGACAGCTCCGCGGCCCGCTCGCCGTCCCAGGCCGCGCCGGTCGGGGCCTGGGCCCGCGGCGTGAACAGCGCCGCCTGGGCGCCGCGGTCCAGCGCGGCCCGCAGCGCCCCGGGCGTGACGCCGGACTCGTCCACGGCCATCGGCACGGCGCTGAGGTTCATCGCGGTCAGCAGGTCGAGCACGGGCGGGTACCCGGGGTCCTCGACGGCCACCCGGTCTCCTGGGCGCAACCACGCCTGCAGCACCCGCTCCACGCCGTCGAGCGCGCCGCCGACGACGGCCAGGTGCTGCGGGTCGATACCGTCGGCCCGCAGCCGCTCGGCGGCCAGGCGCCCGAGGCGCGGCAGGACCGGCGGGTCACCGTACATCCGGGGCGGCGGCGTCACCGCGGGCAGGGCGGGCAGCAGCGCCGGGTCGGGGCTGCCCGCGATCAGGTTGCGCACACCGACGGGCACCGCGAGCGCCGGCCGGGGCCCGATCGGCGGCGCCTCGGTGATCCGGGTGCCGGCCCGCCCGTTCCCGCGCGCGATTCCCTTCTCGCGCAGCTCGCGGTAGGCGGCGGCCACGGTGACCGGGCTCAGGCCCAGCTCGGCGGCGAGCGCGCGCACCGGCGGCAGCGTCACCCCTGGCGCCACCCGGCCCTCGCGCACCGCGCTCTCCACGTCGCGGGAGATCTCGCTGGCGTTCCGCCCTTGCGGCCGGTATTGTATCAGCATAAAAGAATTATGTACTGTAACGTAACTCGGACGCAAGCGGCGGAGGGAACCCTGGCCCGGTGGCCGCCGGGCCGGAACCGCCCACCGGACCGGAACCGGCCGGCCGCCCGCACCGCCGACCCCGAACGGAGGCCCGCGATGATCTCGCTTCTGCTCCCCCGGCTCGAGGGCCGGCACGTGCGGCTCGAGCCGCTGCAGCCCTCGCACGCGGCCGGCCTGGCCGAGGCGTCGGCCGGCGATCCCTCGCTCTACCGGTGGAGCCCGGTGCCGCAGGGGGAAGCCGAGGCCGCGCGGTACATCGCGACCGCGGTGGCCCAGCGCGAGGCGGGCACGGCGGCGCCGTTCGCCGTCGTCCGCGTCGCGGACGGGGCCGTGATCGGCTCCACCCGGTTCTGGGACCTGACGCGGTGGCCATGGCCGCCGGGCCACCCCCGTCACGGCGCCGGCGCCCCGGACACCGGCGAGATCGGGCACACCTGGCTGGCCCGCTCGGCCATCGGCACCGCCGTGAACACCGAGATGAAGCTGCTGATGCTCGGCCACGCGTTCGAGGCCTGGGGCATGCAGTCGGTCTGCCTGCACACCGACGTGCGCAACGAGCGCTCGCGCCGCGCCATGGAACGGATCGGGGCCCGGTTCGAGGGCGTGCTGCGGGCGCACCGGCTGGCCACCGACGGCGGCCCGCGCGACTCGGCCCGCTACTCGATCACCGCGGCGGAGTGGCCCGGCGTGCAGCGCGGCCTGCAGGACAGGCTCGACGCGCGCGAGCAACTCGCGGCGCGGCCGTGAGGAGGCGGCCGTGACCGACGGCCCGGCCCGCCCGTCTCGTCCGGACCAGCCGCCGGGCTCGCCGTCGCGGCGGGCCCGGGTGCGCCGCAAGCCGGAACGGGCCCGCTACGACGCCGCGGCCGTGTACGCGGTCCTGGACGCCGCGCCGTTCTGCCACGTGGCCACGGTCCGGGACGGCCGACCGCTGGTGCTGCCGATGGTGCACGGCCGCGTCGGCGACACGCTGATCCTGCACGGCTCGGTGGCGGCCGGGCTGTTCCGCGATCTGCGCCGCGCCCGCCCGGTGTGCGTCACCGCTACCCTGTTGGACGGGCTGGTGCTCGCCCGGTCGGCCCGCAACCACTCGGTGAACTACCGGTCGGTCACCATCCACGGCGACGCCGCCGAGGTCACCGACCCCGGCGAGGTGATGATCGGGATGTGTGCCCTGGTCGAGCACATCGCGCCGGGCCGGTGGGACCAGGTCCGCAAGCCCCTGCTCGCCGAGTTGCGCGACACCGCCCTGTGGCAGGTCCCGATCGAGGAAGCCTCGGTCAAGGCGCGCAGCGGGTCGACCATCGACCCGCCATCCGACCTGGACTGGCCGGTCTGGGCCGGTCACATCCCGGCCCGCCTGGTCTTCGGCCCGCCGGTCCCGGCCGACGGGCTGCCCGCCGCGCAGCAGCTGGCGGGCGCGGGCCGCGGCGTGATGGTGAACCCGGCGCTCGGTGATCTCATGTCCGGGCCATCACGCACCGGAGCCTGAGCGTGCCGGCCCCCGACGGCGCGGTGGTCCCGGGGCAAACCCGCGCGTCGCTCGCCGGTGACCTGCGGGCGCTCGGCGTAGGGCCGGGGCAGGTCCTGCTGGTTCACGCGTCGCTGCGCCGCATCGGCCCGGCCCGCGGTGGCGCGGCCGCGGTCGTGGCGGCACTGCGCGACGCGGTCGGCCCCCGGGGGACCCTGGCCGTGCCGACCGGGACCGCGGGCAACTCCGACACCTCTCGCCTCCACCAAGCCCGCACGGCCGGCCTGACCCCCGAGCAGGTCGGCGCGTACCGGGCCGCGATGCCGCCGTTCGATCCGGCCACCACGCCGTCGGAGCAGATGGGGCGGGTCGCGGAGGCGGTCAGGACCACCGCGGGCGCCGTCCGCAGCGGCCACCCGCAGAGCTCGTTCGCCGCGCTCGGGCCGCAGGCGCGCCGGCTGATGGACGGTCACGCGGTGGACTGCCACCTCGGCGAGTGCTCGCCGCTCGCGCGGCTGTACGAGTCCGGCGCCCAGGTTCTCCTGCTTGGCGTGGATTACGCGGCCTGCTCCGCGTTTCACCTGGCCGAGTACCGCTACCTGGCCCATCCGCCGACTCGCCGGTACCGCTGCGTGATCAGCGTGGCGGGCCGGGCCGTGTGGCATGAGTACCGGGACGTGGTGCTGGACGACCGGGACTTCGCCGAGCTGGGCGCGGACTTCGACCGCGCCGGGCCGGTTCGGCGCGGTCAGGTCGGCCAGGCGTGCTGCCGCCTGGTGCCGATGGCGGCGGCCGTCGATTACGCGGTGACGTGGATGCGCCGCCACCGGGACCCCGTGGGCGCCACGCCTTAGCGGGCCGGGCGGGGACCTGCGGGTGGCCGGGTCAGCCGGCCCGGGGCGGCAGGGGGCGCAGGCCGTCGAGGATCAGCCCGAGCAGCCGGTCACGCTGCCCGGGGTCGGCGGGCGCGGACTGGGACGCGATGTTGACCGCGTGGACCAGCCGGATCAGGTCCCGGGCGTCGGCGTCGGGCCGCACCGCCCCGGCCTCGATGGCGCGGCGCAGCAGGGCCTCGGCCGCGTCGCAGATGATCGCGGAGCAGGAGGACAGCAGCTCGGAGTCCTTGCCCAGCGTCTCCAGCAGCGCCGAGGTCAGGCTGCGCTTGGTGCTGCTGAACGTGACCAGGACCCGCAGCCAGGCCGCGAGCGCCTCGCCGGGCGCGTCGGACCCCAGCAGTCCCTCGGCCGAGGCGCGCACCGCCTCGACCTGATCGCGGTACACGGCCTCCAGCAGCGCCTGCCGGGTGGGGAAGTGACGGTAGAGCGTGCCGATCCCGACCCCCGCCCGGCGCGCGATCTCCTCGAGCGACACGTCGTCGGCCCCGCGCTCGGTGAACGCCGCGGTCGCCGCCGCCAGCAGCCGGTCGTAGTTGCGCTGCGCGTCGGCACGCAGCGGGCGCGCCGGCCCGGCCGGGGCCGCCGCGCCGGCCGTGCTCACCGGCCCCGCCGTGTTCACCGGCCCTCACCTGACGTGCTCATCAGCCCCCACTCGTAAATCTCAGCCCGTACCCGTCAATCGGTTTGCAAAACGGAGGGTGCCTCCGTATAGTTATCGGAGGCGGCCTCCACTTACATGGTAGCCAACGCGGGCCAGGCCCCGGGGCATTCCCGCCCGGATGGCCCGCCCCCAGCTTTCCCTTCAGCTTCGGTCAGGAAGGAATCAATGTCGACTTCGTCGATAGCGCAGGTCACGACCCGGGCACGACAGCGCGCGGGGCAGCGTCCCGACCGCCGGACCGTCGCCCTGGCCCTCGTGCTCGGCGCCCAGCTCATGATCATCCTCGACTTGACCGTGGTGAACATCGCACTGCCGAGCATCGCCACGGGCCTGCACTTCTCCGAGCCCAGCCTGTCCTGGGTCCTCAACGCGTACACGCTGACGTTCGGCGGCCTGCTGCTGCTCGGCGGGCGGGCCGGTGATATTCTCGGCCGGCGGCGGGTGTTCATCGCGGGCATCACGCTGTTCACCGCCGCGTCGCTGGCCGGGGGCCTGGCGACCTCCGCCGCATGGCTGCTCGCCGCCCGCGCCATCCAGGGCGCCGGGGGCGCGATCGCCTCGCCCGCGGTACTGGCCCTGATCGCGGCCAGCTTCGCCGAGGGCCGGGAGCGGACCCGGGCGCTCAGCATCTACACCGCGGTCGCCATGGGCGGCGGGTCGCTCGGACTGGTCCTCGGCGGCGTGATCACCGAGTGGGTGTCCTGGCGCTGGGTGCTGTTCATCAACGTGCCCATCGGGATCGTGGTGGCGCTCACCGCGCCGCGGTTCCTGCCCGAGTCGCAGCGCCAGCCCGGGCGGTTCGACCTGGTCGGCGCGCTGGCCTCCACCGCGGGCATGACCTTGCTGGTGTACGGGTTCATCCAGGCCGCCTCGCACGGGTGGGGTGACCGGATGGCCCTGGAGGCGTTCGCGGCCGCGGCCCTGCTGCTGATCGCGTTCCTGGCCAACGAGTCCCGGGCCCGGCAGCCGATCACCCCGTTGCGCCTGTTCGCCGACCGCGGCCGGTCCGGCTCCTATGTCACCCGGCTGCTGCTCGTGGCGGGCATGTTCGGGATGTTCTACTTCCTCACCCAGTTCGTCCAGGACGTGCTGGGGTTCAGCCCGCTGCGGGCCGGGATCTCGTTCCTGCCGATGACCGCCGCGCTGTTCGCCGTGTCGCGGCTGTCCCCCCGGCTGCGCCGGCCGGTTCGGCGCCAAGCCGCTGATGGTGGCCGGCCTGCTGCCCGCCGTGGCCGGCATGGCCTGGCTGTCCCGCATCTCGCCGGGCACCGGCTACCTGTCCGGGGTCCTCGGCCCGATGCTGCTGCTCGGCGGCGGGTTGGGGGTGGCGTTCGTGCCGCTGACCATGACCTCGCTGGCCGGCGTGCAGCCCCGGGACGCGGGCGCCGCGTCCAGCATGGTCAACGTGACCCAGCAGGTCGGCGGGTCGCTCGGCCTGGCCATCCTGGTCACCGCGTTCAGCACCGCGGTCCGGCACGCCGCCCCGCAGGCGACGGTCCGGCTGACCTCGCTGACCCAGGCGCACCAGCAGGTGATCGTGCACGGCATGGCCAGCGCCTTCACGCTCGCCGCAGTCTTCTACGTGCTGGCGCTGCTGATCGTCCTGCTGGTCATCCGGGAACGCACCGCGCCGGAGCCAGCCGACTGACTCGAAAGCCGGTGTCCCGCCGGCTTGTGTCACGCTGACACAAGCCGGCGGGCGCAGCGGTGCCCGGTCAGCCGCCCTGCTCCAGGTTCAGTTCGTTCTGCAGCGCTGCGACGTCACGGGCCGTGTTCACCGTCACCTCGAAGTGGGCGTCGGCCCAGGTGACGAAGCTGCTGGCATGGGAGTTCACCCACCCGGTCCAGACCGAGCCGCTCAGCCCGCAGGTCGGCCGCGCGGTCCCCCCGGCCGCCACCGGGACGGTGTCGGTGCAGGTCGCGAACGCCGAGCCGCCCCTGGCGGCGGAAAAGTCGACCGTCATCCGGAGCAGGATCCGGGCGGAATCCGGATCGGTCACCGACACCCGGTTGCTCACCGTGCACGACGTCGGGCCGCCGCAGTTGGCGGAAAAGTGGATCTTCTGTAGCAGGCCGACAACCGCCGCCGGGTCGACCGCGCTCCGCAGGCCCTGGACGTCGCCGTGCAGGATCGTGAAGACCGGGGCGACGGTCGTGGTGGTCAGCGGGGTGACGTCGAACGCGTACGACACCGGGGCGCCCTGCCCGGCGACGCGCAGCAGGCGGTTCGGGGCGGCGGCCGTGATGTAGTAGGTGATGCCGCCGGCCGAGAGCTTGATTGCCTTCGTGCGGCCGAGCGTGGCGTCGGCGACCCGGGGGCTGCTGCCCACGTGCTCGAGCGCGTGCGCGATGTGGCCCGGCGTGAGCACGCCGAAACCGATGTTGACGGCGGTGGGCGGGGCCTTGGCCCAGTGGCCGTCCGCCTGCCGGGCGACCACCGGGTCGGTCGACTGGGATATCCAGAACGAGGCGGGCGCCTTGAGATAGGTCACGCCGTTGATCGTGACGCGGGTGATCGGGTACCCGTACTCGGTGTAGCTGCCCTCGACCGTCCCGGCCCGGGTGACGGTGAGGTCCGCGCTCTGCCCGGCGATGGTGCCAGCGAAGGAGAGCGCCCTGGCCGACGCGATCGCCTGGCCCGACTGCCGCGCCATCGTGGTCGCGGATTCGCCCCGGCCGAGCAGTTGCACGACGCCGGTCGCCGCCGCGGCGACCACGGCGGCGACCACCGCGGTGATGGCGAGCATCAGGCCGCGGCGCCGCTTCGGCCGCGGCGGCGGTGCGGGCGGCCACGCCGCGCCCGGAGGCCACGCAGTCCCCAAAGACGCGCCGGGGTAACCGGGCGGCGCGCCGTAGCCGGCCGGGGCGCCGTACCCAGGCGGGCCGTACCCAGGCGGGCCATAACCAGGCGGCGGGCCATAACCAGGCGGCGGGCCGCCCGGAGGCGCCGCCCCGCCTCGAGTCTCCTCGCCCAGGGACTCCCCGCCCGGAGGCTCCCCGCCCGGAGGCTCACCGCCCGGAGGCGCTGTATCGGGTTCGGCGGGCATTGGCCCTGGTTCCGGACTATCCGGCGGGGTACGTTCCGAATCCACGACACCTCCAGGAATTCCCCTTATGTCACGTAGCGTGTCAGGCGCGTGGTTGATCCGTCTAGAGGCCGGCCGGGGCGGCGGTTACCAGCGGAATCCCGCCACGTCGTCGCGCAGCGTCTGGCCGGCCGGGTCATACTCGGCCACGCCGAACCCCTCGGGCAGGAATCCCCCGGACCCGCTCAGCACGCAGTAGTCGTTGAACGTGAAGCAGGTCCGGGGTCGCCGGTATCCGGCTCACGCGGCCGGCTCAGGCGCGGACCGCGGCGGCCCAGTGCTGCTCCAGATGCGGCACCAGGTCGGCGGCCCGCTCCTCGGGGAACAGCAGCCTGGCCCCGTCGATCGTGACGACCCGGGTCGCCCCGAGGATCGTGTCGCGCAGCCAGTAGGCCCAGCAGACGTCGAAGAACACGTCGCCGGTCCCCCAGACCATGAGGGTGGGAACGGTGAGCGCCTGGAGCTGCGCCGTGACCGCGAGCAGGTCGGCGGCGTCCAGCGAGACCAGCAGCCGCTCGAACTCGCGGGCGCGCTCGATCGTGCCCAGGCACGGTTCCAGGTAGGAGCGGATAACCTCCGGGTCGACGCGGTCCAGATGCTCGTAGGCGTCGCCGAAGGAGAGCCGGGCGGCCGCGGCGATGTCGCCGAGCAGTTCGACCGCGGCCGGCGCGAGCGTCCCGGCCGCCGCGAGCTGCACCATCGGCTTGAAGGCCTCGGGCGGCAGGTTGTGGCCGGCGTCGCAGTTGGTGAGGGTCAGGCTGGCCAGCCGCTGCGGGTGGCGGGCGGCGAAAATCTGGGCGATGGCGCCCCCGGTGTCATTGGCGACCAGGTCGATGCCGGCGAGGCCGAGCGTGTCGCAGAAATCGGCCAGGACCGCGGCCAGCCCGGCGACCGACAGGTCCTGCCCGTCGGTCACCGGGCTCCGGCCGTGCAGCGGAAGGTCGACGGCGATGCACCGGCGCTGGCCGCTCAGCCCGCCGATCACGTTGCGCCACAGGTAGGCATTGGTCGCGATGCCGTGCACGAACATCGCTACCGGCCCCGTCCCGATGTCGAGGTAGCTGATCTCGCCCGAAGGGGTGCGGGCGGTGTGCCGGTGCGCGTCGAGCTGCGGGAGGTGCATGATGGTTGCCCTTCTGACAGACCCGTAGTCTGATTAAACCGACTGTCGGTCTATAGGAACAAACCGGCAGTTGGTCTGTCAAGTGCGAGGCGAGGAGTACCCGGTGGGCCAGCTGAACAAGAACGTCACCCGCGGTGAGGTCACGCGGAGCCGGCTGGTCGCGGTTGCCACCCGCATATTTGCCGAGCGGGGCTACGAGGACACCTCGATCGAGGCGGTACTGCATGAGGCGGGCGTCAGCCGCGGCTCGCTCTACCATCACTTCGGCGGCAAGGAGGCCCTGTTCGAGGCCGTCGCCGAGGATGTGGAGGACCAGGTCGGCGCCCAGACGGTCGCCGCCGCGGCGGGCACGGCCGGCCCGGTGGCCGCCCTGCGCGCGGGGTTCCTGGCCTGGATAAGGCTCGCCGGGGATCCGGTGGTGCAGCGGATCCTGCTGATCGACGCGCCGTCGGTGCTCGGCTGGGAACGCTGGCGGGCGATGGAGGAGCGCCACGCTCTCGGCCTGATCCGGGCGGTGCTGCAGAGCGTCGCCGACGAGGGGAGCCTGCGGCCCGAACTCGTCGGCACCCTCGCCCACGTGCTGCTCGCCTCGGTCAACGAGGTCGCGCTGCTCGTCGCCCGGTCGGACGACCCGCAGGCCGCGATGGCCGCGGGGGCCGACACCATCGACGAACTGCTGCGGCGCCTGCTCGGCTGACCGACGGCCCGGCCCGCGCCTGCCGCCCGGCGACCGCCAGCGTGGCCGACCACGGCCTCGGGTTGTGGGCGCGGCGCCGGTGATGTCGGAACCTCAAGGTCGCCAGCCGGCCAGCCTTCATGGTCAGCGACGTGGGTGCTGTCCGCCATGGGGCGAGCGGGTGGTCCTTCCCGCCGTCAGGCGGCGGCGGGGGTGGGCGGGCCGTGGCTGTGCAGGGTGCGGTCGCCGGTGGGGCTGGTGGCGGTGACGGTGCCGTCGGGGTGCAAGGTGATGCCCCAGCCCCACCGGTGCACGGCGATCAAATGGTGGAAGGAACACAAGAGCAAGAGGTTAGTCAGGCAGGTCGGCCCGCCCTGGGCGCGGGGGATGACATGGTGCGGCTGGCAGGCCGCCACCGGCTGATCGCAGCCCGGGAAGCGGCAGTGCCGGTCGCGGACCGCGACGGCGCGGCGCAGATGGACGGGGATGGTCTCGGTCACCGCCCCGACATCCAGCGGCAGGCTCACCGACGCCACGGTGTCCGGTGTCAGCCGGGTGCGCAGGTAGGCGGCGAGGCCGCGGGGTCCCGACAGCAGGTCGGCGGCGGCGGTGATGATCAGTTTCCGGGCGGCCCGCTCGGCCCGGGCCCGCCGGTCATCCTCGGCCCGGGCGCGGCGCCGGGCGCGGGCCAGGTCCCCGGCGCCCGGCCCGGCCTGGCCCGGCTGCGCGGGGCTGTCCGGCGGCCCGGGCCGCGCCGGCCCGCCCCCGCCGGGCGCGGTGCTGCCGGTGCCGGGGGACCCGGCCGTGGCCTGCCCGGCGGCGGCCTGCCCGGCGGCGGCCTGCCCGGCGGCGTTGAGCAAGGCGGCGGCGAGGCGGTCCAGCACGCCGGGGTCCACCCGGCCGGTGACGACCGGGACGATCGCGGCGTCGCAGTCCGCGCCCGGCGGCGCCGCAGCACCGGGCCAGGCCGTCTCGGCGGCGGCGGCGCCGGGCAGGCCGCGGAGCTGGTCGAGGGTCATGTGGAGCAGGATCTGGGTGGGCTGCCCGGCCCGCTCGGGCAGCCCCCCGGCGGCGATCAGCCGCCGGCACGCCTCCTCGAGGGCGTCGTGCTGACGCTGGCCCTTGCTGCGCAGATCCTCCGGCCCGGCCCGCTTGCCCAGCGCCTCCAGCACCGCGCCCAGCGCCGCCGCGCAGCCGGGGGCCAGGTCCCCGGCCAGGCTCCCGGCGCCACCGAAGGTGGTCTCCAGCCGCACCCACCGGTCCGCGAACCCGTCACCGTCATCGTGGTCGGGCTTGGCCAGCCGGCGCCGCATCTCCTCCGCCAGGGCGCCCAGGTCGGCCAGGGCGGCCCCGGCCGCGGCCGCGCCGAGCAGGATCTGGTCCGCGTCCCCGCGGTGCTCCGCGGGCAGCAGATCGGTCCAGTCGCAGATCTGCCGGGCCCACGACGGGGACAGCGTCCCGGCGGCCAGCGCCCCGGCCACCGCCGAATGCGCCCCCAGCCGCCGCGCCCACCCCACCGCCGCGCCCGCGGCGGCGCTGGTGATCCGGGTCTGCCACTTCAGCCAGGTCCTGGTGGTCCCGTGCCCGTCATCGGCATACCCTTCCTGGGCGCTGAACGCGGCCAGCACCCGCGACCGGGCGGCGGTGTGCATCGCCTCGGCCTGCCCGAGCCCGCGCAGGCACTCGGCCTGCTCGACGCTGGTCAGGGCCGTCGCGTCCGCCGCAGCCAGCCAGCCCAGCCCGGCGCGGGCCATCGCGATCGCCTGGGCGGCGGTCGCGGGCGGTTGGGGCGGCGGGCCGGGTGCGCACACGGGCGGAGGTCCTCCTGTCCTCGGATGACGGATTCGATTACGTGTTCGACTATACTACCACGCTCTGACAATCCATGCCATGTCAGCAGCATCCGGCATGTCCTTGTTGCGGCTGGTTGCCTCACTCCAGCACCCGGCGTGGCCCCGCCGCTCAGGCAGGAGCAGCTCCCGGTCTCCCCCGATCAGCGCTGGGCCTGGAATGGCTCGATGAGCTGCCCGGCGAGGAGCCGCAGGGCCGGCCTGGCCCCGTCGCCCTGCTCGACGGGAACCGGCCGGCCGTCGAGGCCGGTACGCCCCGCGGCATCGCCGCGGCCGGGGAACCGGGCCCGGCCGACCAGGACGTCCCAGATCGTCAGCACGACCCCCAGGTTGACGCCCTGAGTGTCCGGCGCGTGGTGCAGCCGGTGGTAGGCCGGGCTCACCAGCACCCGGCCGGCCGGGCCCAGGCTCCAGCGGAGGTTGGCGTGCTGGAGAGTGCCGATGCATATGTAGATGGTGATCAGCACGGGGGCGATCGGGCGTGAAGGCATCAGGACGACAACCGGGATCGTCGCCAGAATGAACCCGGTCGTGTGCATGAGCGGGTGCGCGCGGAAGGACGTCAGCACGCTCAGCTCTTCCTGGCTGTGATGCAGAGCATGAAAGCGCCAGAGCGCGCCGAACCGGTGATCGGCATAGTGGGCCAGCCAGTTGGCGCCGTCCATCGCCACCACCGTGAGCGGGACCAGCAGCCAGCCCGGCCAGTGCTCGGTCGATCGCAGCTCGATCCAGCGCGCATGACCGATCAGCGCCGCCGCCCCGACGCTGAGCAACGTCATCAGCGGGATCACGACGATCGCGTGCAGGGCCGCGAAGCAGGCGTCCTGGACGTGGCCGCGGGCCAGGACCGGGCGCCGCTCCGCGGGCCAGATGCGTTCGCACACCACGGTCGCGACCACCAGCGCCACCAGAAGCGGAGCGGCGAGCTCGGCGCGGCCCGCCGCCAGCACGGTCTCGAGGCGGCCCTGCCTGAGCAGGTCGGCGACGGCCACCCACAAGATCAGAGCCGTCAGCGCCGCCAGGGCGAACGAGGTCGGGCACAGGCGCCGCCGCCACCCGGGCCGGGTCCCGGCCGGCCCGCCCGCGGCGGCCGGGTCCGGGTACGGAGCCAGCAGCGGCCAGCCATCCTCGGCCGCGGCGGCCCGCACCGGGATCTGCGAAGCGGACACCACAGCTCCTCGGCTCGCGCCGGGCCCGCGCCCGTCGGCGCGTGCCCTCGTCTGAAGACTACGGCTGGCGGCCAGGTTGGGTTCGAGAACTGACCGCCGCGATAAGGCGCCGACGTCGCCGGCGAGCTCGGCGGCTGCCCAGCGCCGGACTATGCCGAGCACCTGCTGTGAATCGTTGCGATCAGGCCACGGGCACGAAGCGGGGGACACTGAGGCCGGGGTGGTCTTCCCAGGTCACGGTGACGCGCTGGTCGACGTGCACCGCCTCCGGGTCGGCCGCGATCTCGGCCAGCATGCGGAAGCCCTCATCCAGGTCGATGAGCCCCACCACGTAGGGGATGCGGGCGCGGAAGAAGGGCTGGCCATTCTGCCGGACCACGGTGTAGGTGTAGACCGTGCCGGCCCCGGCCGAGTCCCGCCATTCCAGCTCGCCCCGGATGCAGCCGGTGCAGTGCCGGCGCGGGTGGAAGACGACCTGACCGCAGGCCAGGCAGACCTGGTAGGCGAGCCGGTGCTCGGCGGTCGCCGCCCAGAACGGCTCGGTGTCCGGCTCGGGGAACAGGGGCAGCGGGCGCTGCGGCGGCTCGGGCATCGCGCTCACTCCGTCCCCAGCACGATCGTGCAGGCCGCGTGCCGGGTGCCAAGCTGGCCCCCGTTGCCGTGCGCGATGGCCAGGCGCGCGCCGGGCACCTGCGCGGTCGACTCCCCGCGCAACTGGCGGGCGGCCTCGATGAGCAGGAAGATGCCGCGCATGCCCGGGTGATTGGACGATAGCCCCCCGCCGTCGGTGTTGAGCGCCGGGCCGCCCGGGTGGTCGAACGCCAGCCGGCCATCGGCGGCGAACGGCCCGCCCTCCCCCTTCTTCGCGAAGCCGAGATCCTCCAGGATGGCCAGCACCGTGATCGTGAACGAGTCGTAGATCATCGCGATGTCGATCTCGTCGGGCCGCAGGCCTGCCTGGCCGAAGGCCTCGGGCCCGGATCGCGCCGCGGCGGTCGTGGTGATATCGGCGCCCGCGCCCGGGTATCCGAGCGCCTCGCCGGTGCCGAGGATCCAGGCCGGCCGGGTGCGGACGCCGGCCGCGACGGCCCGCGACACGATCACCACCGCCCCGCCCCCGTCGGAGACGATGCAGCACTCCAGCAGGTGCAGCGGGTCGGCGATCACCCGCGAGCCGAGCACGTCGTCGACGGTGATCTCGCCGACGCCGCGGATCCCGATGTCGGCCAGCCCGGCCACCGCCTGCGGGTTGCGCATCGCGTGCCCGGCGGGTGGTCACCGCGATCTCGGCCAGTTGCTCGGGTGTGGTGCCGTACTGGGCCATGTGCCGCCGGGCCACCATCGCGTAGTTCCCGATCAGGGTCAGCCCGTAGGGGCGCTCCATGTTGGCGGCCGGCTGCGGGTCGCCGCCCAGGCGCGCCCCGGTGCCGATCGCGCGGGACTCGCTGCGTGCGGCGGACCCGTACGTGAGCAGCGCGACGTCGGCCTTGCCCGCCGCGATGTCCCGCGCGGCGTGCGCGGCCTGGAACTCATAGGAGCTGCCGCCGACGGCGGTGGTGTCGATGACTCGGGGGGTCACGCCGAAGTACTCCGCGATCGTCAGGCCCTGCATCCGGCCCGCCTCGCTGGCGTCGTAGACGGCGTCGACATCGGCCCAGGTGAGCCCGGCGTCCTCCAGGGCCCGCGCCGCGCACTCGGCCTTGATCTGCAGCGGGCTCAGGCCGCCGGCCGTTCGCTTTTCGAACTCGTGGATGCCGGCGATGGCCGCGGCCGGTGCCGCGGTCATGCGGTCACGGCCGCGTCCGCGGGCGCCCGGAACTGCATCTGGCCGCGGTCGATGACCACGGTCCCGTCCTCGGTGGCGGTCTGGAAGAACGCGGTGCCCGCCCCGGCCGCGCCATCATCCGGCAGCCAGATCGACACGACCAGCGTGTCGCCGGGCAGGACGGGGCGGGTGAACCGCCCCGACATCGACGCGAACCGGGCCGGGTCCGAGCCGCACAACGTGTGCAGCAGGGCCCGGCCGGT
The DNA here is from genome assembly GCA_963749145.1 of uncultured Actinomycetota bacterium. Lineage (GTDB taxonomy): Bacteria > Actinomycetota > Actinomycetes > Streptosporangiales > Streptosporangiaceae > JASHPR01. Next base: position 1,859,605 of record CAVVLN010000004.1, read on the forward strand.
CACCCCGTAGGTGCACAGGCCGTGCAGGATCGGGCGGCTGAACCCGCCCCGGGCGGCGAACTTCGGGTCGGCATGCAACGGGTTCCGGTCGCCGGACAGGCGGTACAGCAGGGCCTGCTCCGGCCGGGTCGGCTGCACCACCTGGTGGTCGGGGACCCGGTCGGGCCGGCGCCAGCCGTCGCCGGGGCCGCGATCGCCGCCGAATCCGCCCTCGCCCCGGATGAACACGCCGCTTCTCGACGTCACGAGCTTCTCGCCGGTCGCCGCGTCCACGGCCACGCTCTCGGTCGCCACCAGCGCGCCCGAGCGCTTGTCGTAGATGCCGGTCACCGTGGAGACGGTCCGCACCGTGCCCTCGACTGGCAGCGGGCGGTGCAGTTCGAACGCCTGCTCGGCGTGCACGAGCAGGGCCCGGTCGAAGTCCCCCAGGCGGCGGCTGGTCCGCGGCTGCGCCACCAGCACCCCGAACGTGGGCAGCACCTGCTGGGTTACTCCCTCGGAGTTCTCGGTGGTGAACTCGAGTTCGGCCAGCGGATCCCCCAGGCCGGCCCCGACGCCGACCGCGTACAGCAGCGCGTCCTTGGACGTCCACGAGCGTTCCTGCGGCTCGGTGGGCACGCCGACGAGGCTGTGGTCGAGAGGCATCCTGGTCTCCGTATCGCGGGGCCGCGCCGACGCGGTTCGCCGGTACTAGAATTAAGTTCCAAAAATTAAGTGTTGGATGATCGCTGCGCCGTGTCAACCGAGGAGTGAGCACGTGGGAATCCTGGACGGGAAGATCGCCATCGTGACCGGCGCGAGCCGGGGCATCGGCGCGGCGATCGCGCGGCGGTTCGCCGCGGAGGGGGCCGCCGTCGCGGTGGCCGCCCGGACCACGCAGCCGGGCCAGTCCCCGCTGCCGGGCACGATCGCCGACACGGCGGCCGCCATCACCGGCGAGGGCGGGACCGCGGTGGCGATCCCCGCCGACCTCGCCCGGCCCGAGGATCGCCAGCGCCTGGTCGAGGAGACCGCCCGGCAACTCGGCCCCCCGGACATCCTGGTCAGCAACGCGGCGGTGAGCTACTTCACCCCGGTCGCGGACTTCTCGCCGCGCCGCTACGCGCTGATGTTCGCGGTGCAGGTCGAGGCGCCGTTCGAGCTGGCCCGCCTGGTGCTGCCGGGGATGCGGGACCGCGGCCGCGGCTGGATCCTGAACATCTCCTCGGTGGCCGCGCGCCATCCGTCGGTGCCGCCCGGCCGGTTCGCGATCGGCTCGACCGTGTACGGCATGTGCAAGGCCGCGCTCGAGCGGTTCTCGACCGGCCTCGCCGCTGAGCTGTACCAGGACAACATCGCGGTCAACGCGCTGGCCCCGACCCTGGTGGTGCCCACGCCCGGCACGATCTTCCACCACCTGACCACCGAGGACGACCCGAACGCCGAGCCGCCCGCGGTAATGGCCGAGGCCGCGCTGATGCTCTGCCACCGCGACCCGAAGACCCTGACCGGCCGGGTCGTCTACTCCCAGGAACTGCTGGCTGAACTGGGCGTGGCCGTGCCCTAGCGCGGGCGCGGCCGTAAGCTTGGATCATTCGTTTTCTTGTATCGTTCGTGTTTATGCCGGTAGGTTAGGCGCCATGACCGCGTCCCGGCCGACCATCGCCGAGGAACTGCGCGGCGCCGGCCTGCGGGTGACGGCCGCCCGCGCCGCGCTGCTGGAGACCGTCCGCAGCGGTGATCACCTCGACGCCGACGCCATCGCCTCCGGGGTGCGTGCTCGCGTGGGCCACGTCTCCGTGCAAGCCGTGTACGACGCCCTCCACGCGCTCACCGCGGCCGGACTCATTCGCCGCATCGAGCCGGCCGGCAGCCCGGCCCGGTTCGAGGGACGCGTCATGGACAACCACCACCACATCGTGTGCCGGTCGTGCGGTGTGCTCGCCGACGTCGACTGCGCGACCGGCGAGGCGCCCTGCCTGACCGCGTCCGACGACCACGGCTTCTCGATCGACGAGGCCGAGGTCGTCTACTGGGGCCTGTGCCCCGGCTGTTCCACCGCCCGAGATTCCTGAGCACCGTGATCCGTCGAGCCCGGAAGGATTCCCATGTCTGAGAACCACGATCCCGTCGTCGCCGAAGGCCCGACCCCGGAGGCCGGGGAATGCCCGGTCGCGCCCGGCCGCACGCACCCCACCATGGGTGACGCCAATCGTGAGTGGTGGCCGAACAAGCTCAACCTGAAGATCCTGGCCAAGAACCCCGACGTGGCCAACCCCATGGGCAAAGCGTTCAACTACGCCGAGGAGTTCAACACCCTCGACCTCGCCGCGGTCAAGCGCGACATCGCTGCCGTCCTGACGGACTCCAAGGACTGGTGGCCGGCCGACTTCGGCACCTACGGCCCGCTGATGATCCGGATGGCGTGGCACCTCGCGGGCACCTACCGGATCAACGACGGCCGCGGCGGCGCCGGCACGGGCCAGCAGCGCTTCGCGCCGATCAACAGCTGGCCGGACAACGTCAGCCTGGACAAGGCCCGCCGGCTGCTGTGGCCGGTCAAGAAAAAGTACGGCCAGAAGATCTCGTGGGGCGACCTGATGGTCCTCACCGGCAACGTCGCCCTGGAGACGATGGGCTTCGAGACGTTCGGCTTCGGCGGCGGCCGCGAGGACGTCTGGGAGCCGGACGACGACGTCTACTGGGGTCCCGAGACCACCTGGCTCGACGACGAGCGCTACAGCGGCGACCGCGAGTTGGAGGAGCCGCTGGCCGCGGTCCAGATGGGACTGATCTACGTCAACCCGCAGGGACCGAACGGCAACCCGGACCCGCTCGCCGCGGCCCGCGACATCCGTGAGACGTTCCGCCGGATGGCGATGAACGACGAGGAGACGGTCGCCCTGATCGCGGGCGGTCACACCTTCGGCAAGACGCACGGCGCGGGCCCGGAGGACAACGTCGGCCCCGACCCCGAGGCGGCCCCGATGGAGCAGCAGAGCCTGGGCTGGAAGAGCACGTTCGGCACCGGGGTGGGCAACGACGCGATCACCAGCGGTATCGAGGTCATCTGGACCGACACCCCGATCACCTGGGACAACAGCTTCTTCCGGATCCTCTTCGGCTACGAGTGGGAGCTGACGCGAAGCCCGGCCGGCGCGCACCAGTGGCAGCCGAAGGACGGCGCCGGGGCAGGCACCGTCCCCGACCCCCACGACCCGTCGAAGCGCCGCACCCCGATGATGCTGACGACCGACCTGTCGCTCCGGTTGGACCCGGTCTACGAGCCGATCTCGCGGCGTTTCATGGAGGACCAGGCGGCGTTCGCGGACGCCTTCGCCCGCGCGTGGTTCAAGCTGACCCACCGCGACATGGGCCCGGTCGTGCGCTACCTCGGGCCCGAGGTACCGTCCGAGTCCCTGATCTGGCAGGACCCCGTTCCGGCGGCGGACCACGAGCTGACCGGCGCCGCGGACATCGCCGCGCTCGAGGACCAGATCCGCGCCTCGGGCCTGTCGGTCTCGCAGCTCGTGGCCACCGCGTGGGCGTCAGCCTCGTCGTTCCGCGGCAGCGACAAGCGCGGCGGCGCCAACGGCGCGCGCATCCGCCTCGAGCCGCAGAGCGGCTGGGAGGTCAACAACCCGGACGACCTGGCCACGGTGCTGCGCACCCTGCAGGGGATCCAGGAGTCCTTCAACGCCGCCCAGGCCGGCCGGAAGAAGATCTCGCTGGCCGACCTGATCGTGCTCGCCGGCGGCGTGGGGATCGAGCAGGCCGCCAAGGCCGCCGGGTACACGGTCGAGGTCCCCTTCGCGCCGGGCCGCACCGACGCGTCGGCGGAGCAGACCGACGTGGAGTCGTTCGCCGTGCTCGAGCCGAAGGCCGACGGCTTCCGCAACTACCTCGGGAAGGGCATCCGCCTGCCGGCCGAGTACCTGCTGATCGACAAGGCGAACCTGCTGACGCTGAGCGCGCCCGAGATGACGGTCCTGGTCGGCGGCCTGCGCGTGCTGGGCGCGAACTACCAGCAGTCGCCGCTCGGCGTGTTCACCGCGACCCCCGGGTCGCTGACCAACGACTTCTTCGTCAACCTGCTCGACATGGGCACCACGTGGCAGCCGACGGCCGAGGACGCGAACACCTTCGAGGGCCGCGACGCCGCCACCGGCGAGCTCCGGTGGACCGGCAGCCGGGTCGACCTCGTGTTCGGGGCGAACTCGGAGCTGCGCGCGCTCGCGGAGGTCTACGGGAGCGACGACGCGAAGGAGAAGTTCGTGAACGACTTCGTCGCGGCGTGGGCCAAGGTGATGAACCTCGACCGGTTCGACCTCCGCTGATCAAGGCGTCCCGGGCGGCCCGCGCCGGCCGGGACCGAGGCGGCCCCGGGCGGCGCCGGCCGCGGCGCCCGGGCCGCCTCCGGCGGCGGCGACCGGGCTCGACCGGGCCAGAAATTTTCCCGGGGCCGCGAGGCGGCGTCACAGGCCGATGCGCTGGGCCAGGCGCTCGCGGTGGTAGCTGGCGTCGCCGAGGAACAGCTCGCTGGCCTTGGCCCGCTTGAAGTAGAGGTGGGCGTCGTGTTCCCAGGTGAACCCGATCCCGCCGTGGATCTGGATGTTCTCGGCCGCCGCGTGGAAGTACACGTCGCTGGCGTAGGCCTGGGCCAGGGCGGCCACCACCGGCACCTCGGCCGAGTCCTCGGCTACCGCGGCCGCGGCGTATCCGACCGCTGAGCGCAGCGTCTCGACCTCGAGCAGCAGGTCGGCGCAGCGATGCTTGATCGCCTGGAAGCTGCCGATCGGCCGCGCGAACTGGTGCCTGGTCTTGGCGTAGCCGACGGCCATGTCCAGGACCCGCTGGGCCCCGCCGAGCTGCTCGGCGGCCAGGGCGATCGCCGCGACGTCCAGGGTCCGCGCGAGCACCCCCGCGGCCTCACCCGGGGCGCCGACCAGCCGCGCGGGCACCGCGTCGAACTCCAGCCGGGCCAGCTTCCTGGTCTGGTCGAGCGTGGCCAGGGCGCGGCGGCGCAGGCCGGCCGCGCCCGCCTCGACGGCGAACAGCGACAGCCCCGCGGCGCCGGCCGCCACGACCAGGATCAGGTCCGCGGTGAAACCGTCCAGGACGAAGCTCTTGGGCCCGGACAGCACCCAGCGGTTCCCGTCAGCCCGGCCGCCGGCGCCGCCCCGCCCGCGGGGGACGGCAGCGAGCCGGATCGCCGCCGGGTCCCACGATCCGTCGTCCTCGGTGAACGCCAGCGTGGCCACGGTCTGGCCGGAGGCGATGCCGGGCAGCAGGTCACGCCGGGCCGCCTCGTCCGACCCGGACAGCAGCGCGGTGGCGGCGAGCACCGCGCTGGCCAGGTACGGCCCGCCGTACAGCGCGGCGCCGAGTTCCTCGAGCACGATGGCCTGCTCGGCAAAGCCGAACCCGGCGCCGCCGTACTCCTCGGGGATCGCGATCCCCTGCAGGCCGAGCTGGGCTCCGGCCTGCAGCCAGACCGTCCGGTCGGTCCCGTCAGCGGTGTCCATGAGCTCGCGGACCCGGGATACGGGCGCCCGGGCGGCCAGGAACCGCCGTACCGAGTCGCGCAGCTCGGCCTGCTCCGTGCTGACCGCCAGTTTCATGGCCGGGACTCCGATCTTCCGGGCGCGGGCGCGGTGACCACGAGGACGTCCAGCGCCTCGACCCGGTCCCCGTCGACCCACAGCGGGTTGACTTCCAGCGCGCGCAACGAGCCGTCCAGCCCCGCGGCCACGTCGCCGAGCAGGCAGATCGCCCGGGCCACCGCGTCCAGGTCGGCCGGCTGCCCCGGGCGCCGCGCAGCAGCGGGCTGCCGCGCAACTCGGTGAGCATCCGCCGCACCTCGCCGGCGTCGACCGGCAGCAGCCGCAGGCTGGTGTCGGCCAGCACTTCCACCCAGACGCCGCCCAGGCCGACGGCGAGCACCGGGCCGAAGGCGGGGTCCACGGTCACCCCGGCGATCAGCTCGACCCCTCCGGCGCGCATCGGGCTGACCAGGACGCCGTCAACGCGCGCGCCGGGAACCGCCTCGCCGGCCGCGCGGACCCGCGCGTACGCGGCGCGGACCTCGGCCTCGGTGCGCGGCCCCACGGCCACCCCGCCGACGTCGGACTTGTGGGGGATCTGCGCGGAGCAGACTTTCAGCACGACCGGGAACCCGAGCCGGCGCGCCGCGGCCGCCGCCTCGTCGGCCGAGCCGGCCAGGTCGGCGGGCACGACCGGGAACCCGGACCGGGCGAGCAGGTCGCGCGCGGCGGTCTCGGGCCAGGGCGCCCCGGCGGCCGCCCGGGCCGCCGCCCCGTCCCAGGCCCGGGCCGGTCCCGCGCCGGCCGCTCCCGCGCCGGTGACCGGGGCTCCCGGGGCCGCGGCGTCCGGGCCGGCCGGGGCCCGCCATGGGCCGTCCCGTCGCTCCAGCCAGCGCAGGGCGTGGCCGAGCGCGGTCATGCCCAGGTCGATGCCGCCGAGCACGTGAAGGCCGCCCCGGCCGAGCACCTGCCGGCCGTAGTCGCTGACGTTCACGCAGGTATGGCCGAGCGTGATCACCGGGATCGGGGCGGCCGCGATCAGCTCGCCGAGCCACCGGCCCGCTCCTCGAGCACCGCGGCGAGCGGCTCGTCGGGCCGGGCATCGGGCAGCGTCAGCCCGGTGAACACGACGAAATCCAGCCCGGGGTCGGCCACGGCGGCCGCCAGCGCGTGATCGGCCGGGGTGAGGGCCGAGGTCCGCCGGTTGGCCAGGAAGTAGCCGGTGACGTCGAGCGGGTTGCGCACCGCCGCGAACGGCGGGACCAGGGGCGTCATCGCGGCCGTGGTCCGCGGCGTGAACTCGGGGATCTCGATCGCCTCCGCGGCCGCGCGGTCGGCGATCAGGTCGCACGCGCCGCCGGAGGTACTGACCACGCCCATCCGCCGCCCGCGCGGCCACCGGTCGTACCCGAGCAGCGCCGCCGTGCCCAGCAGGTCCTCGATGCTGGTCACGCGGATGACGTTGAGCTGGCGCAGCACCGCGTCGACCACCGCGTCGTCGCCGGCGACCGCGCCCGTGTGCGCCAGCGCGACCTCACGGCCGGCCGGGCTCACCCCGGCCTTGAGCGCCACGATCGGCTTGCCCGCCTGTGCGGCCCGCCCGGCGGCCCGGGCGAAGGAGACCGGGTCGCCGATCTCCTCCAGGAACAGGCAGATCACGCGGGTCGCGTCGTCCTCGACCAGGTACTCCAGCACGTCCGTGGCGGTGATCATCGCCTCGTTGCCCAGCGTGGCGAGCGTGCTCACCCCGATCGCGTGGGCATGGGCGAACGCGAGCACCACGCTGGCCAGCGCACCGCTCTGCAGCGCGATGCCCACCGGCCCGGCCAGCAGCGGGGGCGGCACCGTGAGCGCGAAGGGCGCGGCGCGGGCGTGAGCGTTCAGGAAACCGAGGCAGTTGGGGCCGAGCACCGTGATCCCGTGCGCCGACGCCTGGGCGATCATCCGGTCCTCGATGGCGCGGCCCGGCTCGCCCAGCTCCCGGTAGCCGGCCGCGAGCACGATCACGTTGCGCACCCCGGCGGCCGCGGCGTCGTCGAGGACGCGCTCCACCGCGTCAACGCCCACCATGATGAACGCGACGTCAGCCGGCTCGGCCAGTTCCCGCAGGCTGCGTACCGCACTCGTGCCGAAGACCGTCTCGTGCCGGGGGTGGACCGGGATCAGGGGGCCGGTGAAGCCCGCGGCCCGGCTGCTCGCGGCCACGAAACGGGCCCAGCCCGAGGTGTCCGAGGCGCCGACCACCGCGACGCTGCGCGGCGCGAAGAACTCCCGGAGCCGCTCCGGGGTGACCAGCGACCGGATCAGGCCGGCTTCGGCGGCTGTCATCGGCGATCAGCCCGCCACCCGTGGCTCCTTTGGCAGCCCGAGCCCCCGTTCGCCGATGATGTTGCGCTGGATCTCGCTGGTCCCCGAGTAGATGGTCCCGGCGCGGCTGGACAGGAACACGTTCTGCCAGACGGTGGTCGGGTAGCCGGCGCCGTCCGGGCGCACCAGGGCATCGGTGCCTACGATCGCGATCGCGATCTCGCCGAGCCGCTTGTGGTACTCGCTCCAGAGCAGCTTGGCCACCGAGGCCTCGGGACCGGGCGCGCGCCCCTCAGCGACCCCGGCCAGCGTGCGCAGCCCGCTGAACCGCATCAGCTGCACGCCGGTGTAGGCGCGGGCCAGCTGCTGGCGGACCAGAGGGTCGGCGGTCCTGCCGTACTTGCGCGCGGTGTCGACCAGTTCCCAGAACTCCCGCTCGAAACCCAGGTGCTGGACGGTGGCCTGGCCGCCGCGCTCGTGGCCGAGCGTGGTCATCGCCACCCGCCAGCCGTAGTTCAGCCCGCCGATCACGTTGAACAGCGGCGCCCGGACGCCGTCCAGGAAGTCCTCGCAGAACTCCGACGCACCGGACATCTGCCGGATCGGCCGGTACTCCACTCCCGGGCCGGTGAACGGGATCAGCACGTAGGACAGGCCGGCGTGCTTCTCCGCCTGCGGGTCGGTCCGGCACAGCAGGAACATCATGGTGGCCCGCGACGCCCCCGAGGTCCACACCTTCTGGCCGGTGATCACGATCTCGTCGCCGTCGACCACCCCGCGGGTCTGCACCCCGGCCAGGTCGGAGCCGTGCCCGGGCTCGGAGAACCCCTGGCAGTACACGTCGGTCCCGGAGATGATCCGGGGCAGGAAGTGCGCGCGCTGCTCCGGCGTCCCGTGCACGATCACCGACGGGCCGACCAGCGCCTCGCCCATGCCGCGCGACACCCGGGGCACACCAGCCCGGTGGAACTCCTCGTTCAGCACCGCGAGGCGGACGGCGTCCATGCCCTGCCCGCCGTACTCCGGCGGCCACTGCGGGCAGATCAGCCGGGCCGCGGCGAGCGCGCGCTCCCACTGCCGGTAAGCGGAGTGCGCCATGGCCGCGGCCAGTTCCTCGCGGCGGTAGCCGCCCGCGGTGACCGCCATGTTCCAGTCGGTCAGCGCGGTCAGCCCGTCCGGCGCCTGCGCCGCGATCCAGTCCCGCAGCTCGGCGCGGAACCGCGCCACCTCCGGGCCGAGGTCAAGATCCATGGTCGGCCTCCCGGCTGCCCAATACTAGAACCGGATTCCAAGTTCATGACATATCGGGCGGCCTGCCGGTGTCAAGGCCCGGGCCCTCGGGTGTCAACGCCCAGGCTCTCCTGGTCAAGGCCCCGGCCCGCCGGTGTCAGCGCCCAGGCCAACCGCGGCCACGGTCGCGGGTCAGGCCCGCGACCCGGCCGGCTTCCACGGGCCCTCGGCCATCAGCCGCCGCGCGTAGGCGAGCACCGCGTCAATGACCTTGTCGGCCTGCCGGCGGTTCGCCGACGTCGCCACCTCGCGGGCTCCCTCGCCGATCAGCGAGGTGAGAACGGAGGCGTAGAGCCGCCCGAAGGCGGTGTCGGGCAGGAGCAGCAGGGCATCGTTATGGCCGACCCACTCGTGGCTGCGCCGCCGCTGCATGACCTCGAACCCGGGCGGCCCGTCCCCGGACAGGAACAGCAGCGCGAGATCGCGGCGCTGCCAGCTTCCCTGCAGGAAGGCCCGGGCCCCGGCGGCGAACAACTCTCCCGGGTCAGTGACGCCGGTTTTCCTCGCCTCGGCCACCGCCTCACTCGCGGCCTGCTCGTGGGCGAGCTGGTGCTCCTGCCACAGGGCGAGGAACAACTCGCTCTTGCCGCCGAAATGGTGGTAGAGGCTGCCGACGCTGGAGCCGGCCCGCTCGACGACCTCCGCGATGCTGGCGTCGGCGAACCCGCGGGATGTGAAAACCTCCCGGGCGGCGTCCAGCAGCGCGCGCTGGGTGTGCGCGGTGCGTCCCCACTGCCATCCGCCGCTGGCCGGCCTGTGTCTGTCCATGGCTCCGATCCGTTGCGGCTTGCCACTGCCTGGCTTCATCGTGCCATCGCGGCCCTTGACAGCACGGCCACCAGAATCAGATTCTAATTTCCGGCATTCGGTGCGGCAGACTCCCGCTGAGAGGCTGGTGAACTGTGATGGGCCGACTCGACGGCCGGGTCGCGATCGTGACCGGGGCCGGCCGGGGGATCGGCCGGTCAGTGGCGCTGCTGCTGGCCGGGCACGGTGCCTCGGTGGTCGTCAACGACCTCGGCGCCGCCCTGGACGGGTCGGGCGCCGACGCCAGCCCGGCCGGGCAAGTCGTGACGGAGATCGGCGCAGCCGGCGGCCGGGCCATCGCGAACACCGCGGACGTGTCCGACCACGGCGCGGCCGAGGACCTGGTCCGCGCGGCGATCGAGGCGTTCGGCCGCCTCGACGTGCTGGTCAACGTGGCGGGCATCCTGCGGGACCGGATGGTCTTCAGCATGACCGAGCCGGAATGGGATGACGTCATCCGGGTCCACCTCAAGGGCACCTTCAACACCACCAAATTCGCCGCCGCGCACTGGCGCTCGGTGCGCGACGACACCGCGAGCCACCGCCTGATCAACTTCACATCGGTCTCCGGGCTGCACGGCGCGCCCGGGCAGCCGAACTACGCCGCGGCCAAGATGGGCATCGTGGGCTTCACCTACTCCTGCGCGCACGCGCTGACCAGGTACGGGGTGACGGCCAACGTGGTCTCGCCGGGCGCGGCGACCCGGATGACCGAGTCGGTGCCTGCCGAGCGCCGCCGCCGGGCGACGGCTCCGGACGCGGAGCGCTCGCCGGATAATGTCGCGCCGGTCGTCGCGTACCTGGCCAGTGAGCAGTCGGGCTGGATCAACGGGCGGATCGTGCACGCCAGCGGCTACGAGGTCGCGCTCTACAACAACCCCGAGCCCATCATCCGGATCGTCGGAACCGGGCCATGGGACCTCGACGCGCTGGCCGGGCAGGTGGAGCGCTCGTTCGGCCCCGTGCTCGGCCGGCCGACCTGACCGCCGGAAGCCGGCTCAGGCCGCGCTGGCCCGGGCTTGCTAGTCAGCCGCGGGGCGGCGGATCTTGGCCGCGAACAGATCGCGGATGCTCACGATCCCGCACACCGTGCGGCCGTCCACTACCGGCAGGTGACGAAAGCCGTGCAGCAGCATGGTCTGCGCCGCCTCCTCCGCCGACATGTCCAGGCTCGCGGCCTGCGGGTCGGGCGACATCCAGGCCGAAACCAGCTCGGCCGACAGGTCCTCGCCGGACGCCGCGGCCCGCAGCACGTCCCGTTCGGTGAGGATGCCGGCCAGGAACGATCCCTGCAGCACGACGACCGATCCGACCCGGGCCCGTACCATCCCGGCGGCGGCCTCGGTCACGGTCGTGTCCGGCGCGACCGTGACCACGCTGGTGTTCATCAGGTCCCTGAGTTGTGTCATGGGCTCCTCGCGCGCCGTCGCCGGCGTCAGCCGCTTTCCCCGATCTCATCGAGTTCCGGGTCCAGGTGCGGGCTGGCCGGGCCCGACATCTCCTCCGAGAGCAGGCGCCACAGCGAGCCCGCCCAGGCCGACACGTCGGGCCAGCGCTTCCAGAACACCTGCAGCGTGGTCGCGTCGAACTGCGCGTGCGCGTGCTGCGGGGAGAGGCTGCGCGTGACCTCCTCGAGGTCATGCAGCAAGTCCAGGAGCCGATCGCCGGCATCGTCCATAAGATCACCTCCCCGCGAGTGTAGGACGGGAGCGGCCCCGCGCGAAGACCCGCGCGTGACCCGGTCGCACCCGGCAATTGCCGGCAGTCCGCCCCGTTGTCGGCGGGTCCTCCTAGAGTGGTCGTTCATGGCGGGACGGCCGTTGCGGGAGATTGTCGACGAGGGCTGGGCGACAGCGCTGGAACCGGTCGCCGGGCGCATCGAGGCGATGGGCGACTTCCTGCGGGCGGAGGTAGCCGCGGGCCGCCGCTACCTGCCCGCGGGCGATCGCGTGCTGCGGGCGTTCCAGCAGCCGTTCACCGACGTCCGGGTGCTGATCGTGGGCCAGGACCCTTATCCCACCCCGGGGCATCCGGTGGGCCTGAGCTTCTCGGTCTCACCCGAGGTCCGCAGGCTGCCGGGAAGCCTGGTCAATATCTTCCGCGAGTATCGCGACGACCTCGGCTACCCGGCGCCCGCCACCGGCGATCTCAGCCCGTGGAGCGAGCGCGGCGTCATGCTCCTGAACCGGGTGCTGACCGTGCAGCCCGGCCAGCCGGGCTCGCACCGCGGCCGGGGCTGGGAGGAAGTGACGGAGCAGGCCATCCGGGCGCTGGCCGGACGGCACGCGCCGCTGGTGGCGATCCTGTGGGGCCGCGATGCCCGGAGCCTGGTGCCGCTGCTGGCCGGGGTGCCCTGCGTAGAGTCGGCTCACCCGAGCCCGAACTCGGCCGACCGGGGCTTCTTCGGCTCGCGGCCGTTCAGCCGGGCCAACGCGCTGCTCGCCGAGCAGGGCGCGCCGCCTGTTGACTGGAAGCTGCCGTGACGGGCCGGCCGGCCGGCGCCGGGACGCCGCGCCGGGCGCCGGACGTGAAACCGGGCTGTTCGCGGGGCCAGGGCTTGCGCAGTTACGGATGCTTCACCTGGTAAATTCCCAGATTCCCTTGTTTTTCTGGTAACGGAAGCCGCCCGTCCAACGTTGGAATTTCCGCCGGGACAACCTGTGCGAGCCTGCAGGAGGAGGATCCATGGCGAACGGCCGCAGCCAGGCGCCTGGCGGGCGTGGTGCGGCTGCTGCCATGGCCGCGGCCGGGCCTGCGGACGCCGTGCGGGCCGCCGACGCCGTGCGGGCCGCCGACGGCCGTGCGGGCCGCCGACGCAGATACGGGCCGCGAGGATGACCTGATCCGGCTGAGCTGTCAGGTCGCGGACGGGCTGGCCACGGTGATGATCTGCGGAGAGCTGGACCTGGCCACGGCCGACCGGACCGTCCGCTTCGTCAGCGAGGTCATCGACCGGCACGACGGGATGGTGAGCGCGGACCTGTCCGGGCTGGCCTTCTGCGACGCCTGCGGGCTGGGCGCGCTGATCCGGATTGCGGCGCACGCGGAGCAGGCGGGCGCGGTTCCAGCTGACCAGGCCGTCCCGCGCGGTCAGCCGCATCATGCGGATCACCGGCGTCGACGACCGGCTGCTGGCGCCCGCCCTGGCCGGGCTGGGCGCCGGGGCGCCGGGCCGCGCCGCGGGCCGCGGTTAACCTGAGTCCGGTTGTCCCTTTTCCGTCCCGCACCGATGAATCGCCGGAGGGTGCCATGACGTACCGGATTCCCGTGGTCGACCTCGAGGCCGCGCTCGGCGACAGCCCGCCGACCGGGATCCTGGACGAGGTCCGGGCGGCCATCGAGCAGGCCGGGATCGTCCAGGTCACCAACCACGGCGTTGACCAGGGCCTGATCGCCGAGTTCGGCCAGCGGGCCGGGCGGCTGCTGGCCCGGCCGCGGCCGGAGAAGGGCAAGCTGGCCAGCCCCACAGGTCACCCCTATCGCGGCTGGCGGCAGTGGCCGGACGACTTCGGCCGGCTGGAACTCGAGCGCTACAATGTGGCCCAGTTCGACACCCCGCAGGACGCGAGGACGGGCGGAGTTCCCGAGCCCTACCTGGCCCTGTTCGCCCACCCGAACGTGTGGCCGCCCGATGACCCGCGGCTGCGCACGGTGACGTTCGGCTACATCGACGCCTGCCGGCGCCTGGCCGAGACCATGCTCGAGCTTTACGCCCGGGCGCTCGGCGTCCCGGCGGCGACGTTCCCGCTCGGCGCCGTGCCGCACCTGAGGCTGACCGTCAACGACTACCCGACCTGGTCCTACCCGGAGGACCCGGACGCACCGGACGAGGCCAAGCTGCTGCTGCTCGAGCACGCCGACGACTCGGCGATCACCGTGCTCGGCCAGGAGGGCGACTATGAGGGACTGCAGGTGCAGGCGCCCGACGGCACATGGGCGCCGGTGCCTATCGTTCCCGGCGGGCTGCAGGTGCTGTCCGGGACCCTGCTGGCCCGCTGGGCCGGCGGGCGGCTGCGGCCGGGGCGGCACCGGGTGATCGCGGGCGGAGCGGACACGCGCCGGTCGACCGCCGTGTTCTGCTACCCGAGCCTGGACACGGTGGTCGCGCCGCTGCCCCCCTTCGCCGCCGCCGGCGACGACGCCGGGGTCCTGGTCTGGGATCACGTCAAGCGGCGCGTGGAGGACTACCTCGACGAGTTCGGGCGGCCAGAGCAGGTGGAGGCGTGGCGTGAAGGCCGGGCTTACGTGGCGCCGCTGGCGGAGAACTCAGCCGGCCGCGGCTGAGGGAGGGCCGGCGGGATCTCCGCGGAATCGGTCACGCGCAGCCGCCGCCGGGCCCGCTCGTAGAACGTGGTCCGGCCCAGCCGGATCACCCGCGCGGCAGCCGGCCGCGGCTGCAGCTCGATGCGGTCCCCCGCCGTCACCTGGCCGGCCACCTGCCCGTCCACCTCGACCGCCAGCTCGCTGCTGTCCGGCAGGATGTCCAGGGCCAGGGTGTCCCTGACCGACAGCACCAGCCCGCGGTTGTAGGAGGAGTGCGGTGCGGCCGGGGTGACCAGCAGGGCCTCGACCGACGGGCTCACGATCGGCCCGCCGGCCGAGAAGCTGTAGGCGGTGGACCCGGTCGGGGTCGCCACCACCAGCGCATCGGCCGCATAGCTGACGAACGGGTGGTCATCGACCCGGACCGCGACCTGCGCGCTGCCCTGGCCGGGAAAGCGGACCACCGCGATGTCGTTGAACGCGGTGACGACCTGGCCGCCGAGGACCGCGTCGACCGCCAGGCGCGGCTCGATCGTGTACTCGTGGGCAGCCACCGCCGACAGCGCCGCGGGCAGGTCGGGCACGTCGATCTCGGCCAGGAAGCCGAGCTTGCCGAGGTTGACCCCGAGCACCGGGGCGCGCTGGCGGTCGGCCAGCCGCATGGACCGCAGCATCGTGCCGTCCCCGCCCAGGCTGACGATCAGGTCCGAGCGCCGCCCGAGTTCCTCGGCCGACACCGCGACTGCGGCGCAGCGCAGCCTGGTGATCTCGGAAACGATGCCCAGGACCTCGATGGACCGGTTCTTGGCCCAGTCGAGGATCGCGTTCACGGCCTCGGCGGAATCCCGCTGCGGGTGCAGCACGACGCCGACGCTATGCATGCCGGCCGTACCAGGCCGGACGACAAGTGGTCATGCCGCGATGCTTTCGCATGGAGCACGCCCAGCGCCAGCCGCGCGCCGGCCGGGGTGACGGGCCGGCGGGCCCGCGAGACCGCGGGCCGGCGAAGCTGGCGTCCGGGGCGGCCCGGGTTTCTCACCGGACCGGGGCGCCGGCCAGGGCGGCGATGACACCGAGCGCCGCGGCGCCGACGATCGCGGTCACCACCCCGCGGCGCAGCCCCAGCAGCCAGACGGCCGCCAGGGCGAGCACGCCGCCCTGCCACAGGTGGCTCAGCGCGAGGCCCAGGGAGAAGGTGGCACCGGCGATCGCGCCGATGGCCGCGGGCCCGGCCCCGGTCAAGAAGGCCTGCACACTGGCGTTGCGGCGTAGCGAGTCGAACCGGGACCCGCCGAGCAGCACGAACGCGAACGACGGCGTGAACGCCACGAACGAGGCGAGCAGCCCGCCGCCGACCCCGGCGGCGGCATAGCCGACCACGGCCACGGTCTGCACCACCGGCCCCGGGGTGACCTGGCCGAGCGCGACCGCGCTGAGAAACTGGGTGTTGGTCATCCAGTGGTAGGTATGCACGGCATCGTGCTGCATCAGCGGGATGATGACGAAGCCGCCGCCGTAGGACAGCGCACCGACCTTGAACGCCACCCACGCCACCGACAGCAGGCCGCCGGCGGCAACCGCCGGCCCGGCCAGCACCGGCAGCAGCAGTCCCGGGTGGCCGGCGCGGCGCCGGGGCGGGTGACGGACCATCATCTCGGCTAGGCCGCAGCCGACCAGGATGAGCACCAGGAACGGCCCGATCAGCGCAGCCGCTACGCCGCCGGCCGCCAGGTAGCAGACCCACCTGGCCCGGGCCGGACGGGCTTCGCCGACCCGGCGCCAGCTGGCCGGGGCCAGGCTGATCGCCGCGCTGAGCGCCACGGCCGGCACCGCGGCACCCGCCCCGTCCGCGGCGCCACTGATCCACAGCGGCGGGTGCGCGGCCAGGAACAAGGCCGACAGGGCCAGGATCACGATCAGGCCGGGGACGATGAAGCAGGCCCCGCCGACCAGCGCCCCCCGCGGCCCGCGCAAACGCCACGCGCAGAAGATCGCGAGCTGGGTCGAGGCCGGCCCGGGCAGCATGTTGGTGGCCGCGATGCCGTCCTCAAACTCCTGGGCGGAGATCCAGCCGCGCCGGTCCACGCACAGCGCCCGCAGCAGCGCGATGTGCGCGGGAGGGCCGCCGAACCCGATGCAGCCGATGCGGCCCCACTCCCGGGCGATGGTCAGCAGCGAGACGCCCGGCGGCGGGGGTGGCGCAGCGCCCGGCGGGGGCGGCGCAGCGCCCGGCGAGGGCATGACCGGCTGCCTCCGATCGGCCAACTAGATGACAACTATTCAATTTAGTTTGTCATAATGAGCTCATGGCCGTGGCGTCTTCCCCCCAGGTACTGGGCGTGCTCGCCCATGACCTGCGCTGGACGATCGTCGGCCTGCTCGTCCCAGGTGACCTGCGCACCAGCGAGCTCGTGGCCCGCACCGGGCAGGCCCCGAGCCTGGTCTCCTACCACCTGGCCCGGCTGCGCGATGCGGGCCTGGTCAGCGCGCGCCGCAGCGCGGCCGATGGCCGGGACAGCTACCACGCCCTGGACCTGGACGCGCTCGGCCAGGCCGTGGCCGGCGCGGCGGCCGGGATCCACCCCGGGCTGCTCGCGGCCCGGGCCGGTCCAGCCGGTCCGGTCGGCCCAGCCGACACAGCCGCTCCCGCCGACCCCGCCGGGCCGCCCGGCGCCCCCGGGACCACCAGGCCGCGGCGCACCGGGCAGGTCCTGTTCATCTGCAGCGGCAACAGCGCCCGCTCCCCCATGGCCGAAGGCTGGCTGAACCACCTGGGGGGCGGCCGGATGACCGCGCGCAGCGCGGGCATCACCCCGGGCCCGCTGCACCCGCTGGCCGTCGCCGCCATGGCCGAGCACGGCGTGGACATCAGCGGCCATCGCGCGACCCGCCTGGACGCCCTGGCCGGGCGCACGTTCACCCGCGTGATCACCCTCTGCGACCGCGCCCGGGAGAACTGCGGCGAGCTGCCCGCCGCCGCCCAGGCCGTCCACTGGAGCATCCCGAACCCGGCCCAGGCCCACCCGCCGGACCTGGACGCGTTCCGGGCCACGGCCAGGGAACTACGGACCCGGATCCGCTACCTGCTGACTGCGGTGCGCGAATTGCCCAGCTGATCAACCCGGCAGGCTTCCGTGGTGACGCGACCCTCGCCGGGTACTCGCCGGGCCCCGCAGGCCGCGGCCGAGCCGTCGTAGGATGGACCCGTGCGTTCGAGATATGACCGCGGCTGGTGGCGCCCCTGACCGGGCGGCACTGCCTACGCGCGCACACCGAAACGCGGCTGCCCGGGCTGGGTGGCCGCTTTGCTTTGCCTGCACGCCGGCCGCGCGGCCCGGGCGGCGGGCCGAGGCAAAGGAACAAGGCTGATGTCCCGACGACTGACCGGCTTCACCCCATCCGGTGACCTGCACCTGGGCAACTACATCGGCGCGATCCGGCCGATCGTGACCGGGCAGGCCATCGCCGACACCGTGGTGTTCGTCTCCGACCTGCATGCCCTGACGCTCGACCATGAGCCCGCGGACGTGCGGCGGCGGACGCTGGAGTTCGCCACCCTGCTGCTGGCCGCGGGCGTCGACCCTGGCGCGTGCCTGTTCATGGTGCAGTCGCATGTGCCCGAGCACGCCGAACTGCACTACCTGCTGGAATGCGTGACGGGCTACGGCGAGGCCCAGCGCATGATCCAGTTCAAGGAGAAGGCCCGCCGCCAGGAACACGTCCGGGTGTCGCTGCTGACCTACCCGGTCCTCATGGCCTCCGACATCCTGCTGTACGACACCGAGGAGGTGCCCGTCGGCGAGGACCAGAGCCAGCACGTGGAGCTGGCCCGGGACGTGGCGATCCGGTTCAATCACCGGTACGGGCCCACGTTCACGCTGCCGAAGGCGATCAACCCGCCGGTCGCCGCGAGGATCATGGACCTGGCCAGGCCGACGGACAAGATGAGCAAGTCGGCCGCGTCGGCCGCTGGTTCCCTGCGCCTGCTCGACGAGCCCGGCGTGCTGCGGCGCAAGGTGATGCGCGCGGTCACCGACGCTGACGACGAGGTGGCCTACGACCCGGAGCGCAAGCCCGGAGTCTCCAACCTGCTGGCCATCCTGGCGGCGTGTACCGATCAGGAACCGGACGCCCTGGCCCGCCAGTTCGGCCGGTACGGCGATCTCAAGCAGGTGGTGGCCGACGCCGTGGTGGCGACGCTGGCCCCGGTCCGCGACCGCTACCTGGAATGGTCGCGTGACCCCGAGCACGTCCGCTCGGTCCTGCGGGCCGCCGCGGCGCAGGCGAGCGAGCAGGCCCGCGAGAAGGTGCGCCAGGCCAAGGCCGCGATCGGCCTGCTGCCCGGCTGAACCCGCCGGGTCACCCGCGACGTCGCCGGCCGCCGGGCAGGCGCACGGAGCGCTCAGCCGGAGGTGGCCATCACCTCGTGCCACAGGCCGCCGTTCAGGGCGCTCAGCCGGAGGTGGCCATCACCTCGTGCCACAGGCCGCCGTTCAGGGCGCTCAGCCGGAGGTGGCCATCACCTCGTGCCACAGGCCGCCGTTCAGGTTGATGTTGTTGCCACTGGCCTGGCCGGGGGCGTTGTCGGCGATGTAGGTGTACAGCGGGTGCCCGTCGTAGGTGGCCTGGGTCGAGCCGTCTGTCCGCTTGATCGTGCCGACCGTGCCGGGAACCCCCGGGGCCAGCCTCACCGAGCCGAACACCGGCGGCCAGTACGACGCGCAGCTTCCGTAGCAGGCCGACTTCGTCGCGGTATCCGGCGCGAACCAGTACAGCGTGAGGCCCTTGGCGTCGGTCAGCACCGTGACGCCATGGATGGTCGTGGTCTTCAGCACCTGGCCAGACCCGGCCTGGCCCGAGGAGGCCGGCGGAGCGGCCGGGCCGCCCGCCCCGGCGACCGCGACCGCCAGCAGCACCAGGGCCAGGGCCGACACCCCGCCGACCGCCGCGAGGGCGCCGGGCAGGCCGTCGCGCACCCGGGCCATCCTCGGGCCGCGCACCGCGTGCTGCGGCGCGGGCGCCAGGGCCAGGGCCGCGAGCACCGCGAACGCCGCGACCTCGATCACCCCGGCGACGATCCCGGCCGTGGTGCGGACCTCGCGGAAGCCGAACAAGCCGATCCAGATGGACAGCAGGTAACCGCCCAGGGTGGACAGCGCGAACAGGGCGCCCGCCGCGGCGGCGAGCCTGCTGCCGAGCACCAGCACCACGGCGCCGAGGCCGAAGGCCGCGATCACCTGCAGCAGGAACAGCCACCCGATCGTCGGGACCGTCCGGTACCCGGTCAGGTACAAGTCGAGGTGAATGGCCCCGGTGGCGAAAAGCAGCCCGGCCCCGGCCAGCCGGAACCCGATCAGCCGCCGGGCCCGGGCCGGCGGGATCGGCTGGTGTCAACGCCCATGGTCGCGTTCATACCCTTTTCCACGCCCGCGGCCAGCGTCCGGTTCAAAACGCGAGGCGGGCCCGGGCTCAGCTCCCGTACTCGTCGTGGCGGCGCACCCAGAACTGGGGGTTGTCGTGGCCGGCCTCGTCGCGGCCCTTCGGTACCAGGTCGAGGTAGTGGTAGGCGCCGTTCAGCATGTCAATGCCCCGCGCGTACGCCGAGTAGGTGTGGAACACCTGCCCGCCGTCACCCGCGCTGAACACGCTGACGCCCTCCCGGTCCTCGAATCCGGGCTCGGTCGAACCGTAGTTGTACACGGCCGTGCCACCGGCCAGCTCCTCCGGCCTGAACGCGACGTGGAAGTCGTAATTGAAGTCGGTGCCGGACGACGAGAACCACGGGAAGCTCCAGCCCATCCGCTTGGCGTACCCGGCCAGCTTGGGGAACGGCGCCCGGGACACGGCGACCATGGTCACGTCGCGCGCGTGCAGGTGCTCCATGGTCCCGTTGAAGTTGTCGGCCCAGAACGAGCAGTGCGGGCACCCCTCGTCCCACTCCGGCGGGAACATGAAGTGGTAGACGATCAGCTGGCTGCGCCCGTCGAACAGCTGCGGCAGGCTCCGGGTCCCGTCCGCGCCCTCGAAGAAGTACTCCTTGGTGACCGCCTCCCAGGGCAGCTCGCGCCGCTGCCGGGCCAGCTCGTCGCGCCGCCGCGTGAATTCCTTCTCCCTGGCCAGCAGCGCCTTGCGGGCGCTCACCCACTCCTGCGCCGACACCACCGCATGCTCCGCCACCGCGCTGCCTTCCTGTTGCCGGGCATTACGTTCAACAGCTATGTTGAATATCACGCTCGCCGGAGAAGGTCAACAGGATGGTTGAAGATCAGGTGCTGGACCGGACGTACGCCGCGCTGGCCGACCCGACCCGGCGCGCCCTGCTGGTCGCGCTGCGCGACGGGGACGCCCGGATCAGCGACCTGGCCCGGCCGTTGCCGATGTCGTTCGCCGGCGTGTCGCGGCATGTCAGCGTGCTGGAGGCGGCAGGCCTGATCCGCCGCGAGGTGCGCGGCCGCGAGCACTGGCTGTCCGTGCGGCCCGACGGGCTGCGGCTGGCCGAGACCTGGATCGCCGAGCAGGCTTCGTTCTGGTCCGGGCGCGCCGATGCGCTCGCGGCCCGGCTCGAGCGCCGGGACCGGGACCGGTGAGCGACGAACCCGGGCCGGCCGCCGTGGTCCGGCGCGTGGTCCGGGCCCCGCCGGAGGTGGTCTACGACGAGTGGCTGGACGCCGACGGGCTCGCGGAGTGGATGTGCCCGCGCCCGGCCCGGCCCACGAAGATCGAGCTCGACCCGCGGGTGGGCGGGCGCCTGCGCATCGACATCGACGACCAGGGCTTCCGGGTGCGCGTCACCGGGCGGTACCTGGACCTGAGCCGGCCGCACCGGCTCAGCTTCACCTGGACGTGTGACACCTGGGCCGCCCCCGCGCCGGACAGCGTCGTGACCGTCACCCTCGAGCCGCACGGACGCGATCAGACGCTGATGACCATCCGCCACGCGCTGCTCCCGCCCCCCGAGGCCGACGCCCACGCCCAGGGGTGGACGCGTGTCGCGGCGCAGCTGGATGACCGGCTGACCAACCATCGTTAGGGCCGGGCGCGCTCGGCCTCGCCCCGGGCCGGCCCCGCCCGCGAAAATCAGTTCCCGGGGACCAAGACCGCGCCCTATCGTGGCCACCGTGCGGCGGGACGGAGCGTTCCAGGAATATGTCACTGAGCATCTGGCCGCGCTGCCCGGCGTGACCGCGGTGAGCCTCGGCGGCTCGCGCGCCCTGGGCACGAATCGCCCGGACAGCGACTGGGACTTTGCCGTCTATTACCGGGGCGGCTTTTCCCCGGACAGCCTGCACGCGCTCGGCTGGCCGGGTCAGGTGTCCGAGATCGGCGGCTGGGGCGGCGGCGTGTTCAACGGCGGCGCGTGGCTGGAGGTCGACGGGCGCCGCGTCGACGTGCACTACCGCGATCTCGGTGATGTCGAGCGCGAGACCGCCGAGGCCCGCGCGGGCCGGTTCCGCATCGAGCGGCTGATGTTCCACCTGGCCGGCGTGCCCAGCTACATCGTGGTCGCGGAACTGGCCGACCACCAGGTGCTGGCCGGCGAGCTGGAGCGGCCCGCCTACCCGGACGCGCTGCGGGCGTCGGCCCCGCCGCGGTGGTGGCAGGACGCGCTGGCCACGCTCGGCTACGGCCGCCGCGCGTTCGCCGCGCACGCCCGGCTGACCGAGACCACGGCGACGATCGGCGTGGCGGCGTGCCAGGCCGCGCATGCGGTGCTGGCCGCGTCCGGCCGGTGGGTGACCAACGAGAAGACACTGCTCGACCGGGCCGGGCTGCGCGGGGTGGACCCGATCCTGGCCGGCCTGACCCCGGACGCTGGCCTGACCCCGGACGCCGGCCTGGCCCCGGACGCCGGCCTGGCCCCGGACGCCTGGCCTGGCCCCGGACGCCGGCCTGACCCCGGACGCCCGCCGGCTGGCCCGGGCGGTGGACGACGCCGAGGCGCTGCTGCGGGCCGCCGCCACCCGGGCCGGCTTCGCCTAGCGACCCGGCCGCGTGCCCGCGCTCCCCCCGATTCCATGATCTGGGTACCTGGAGAGCACATGGACCACCTCAGGTACCCAGATCATGGAACAGCTGACGTTCCGGGCGGGCGGGCCGCCCGAGGCCGGTACCGGACTGGTGCAAGATAGTCCAGTGACCACCGATGCGGGCGGGCCCGCCGACGCCGAGCCGCAGGCGGTGCTGTCGCCGCTGACCGGCGCGGCGATCTTCCTGGTCGCGGTGATCAACTCCGGCCTGGCCAGCGCCGATACGGCGCGCGGGCTATGCGGGGACATGGCCGGGCTGGTCCGGGCCGTGGGGTTCCGGGGCACCGAGGACTACCTGACCTGCGTGACCGGGATCGGGGCGGTCGCGTGGGACCGCCTGACCGGGACGCCGAGGCCGGCCGGGCTGCACCCGTTCCAGGAGATCCAGGCCGGGCCCCGGCGCGCGGTCGCCACCCCCGGGGACTTGCTGTTCCACATCCGCGCCGCACGGATGGACCTGTGCTTCGAGCTGGCCACGCAGATCATGGCGCGGCTGGCCGGCGCGGTGACCGTGGTGGACGAGGTGCACGGCTTCCGCTACTTCGAACACCGCGACCTGCTCGGCTTCGTGGACGGCACGGAGAACCCGGAGGGCCGGGCCGCAGCCGAGGCGGTGATCATCGGCACCGAGGACCCGGGGTTCGCGGGCGGCAGCTACGTGATCGTGCAGAAGTACCTGCACGACATGGACGCCTGGAACGCGCTGCCGACCGAGGTACAGGAGAAGATCATCGGCCGGACCAAGCTGGCCGACATCGAGCTCGACGACGCGGTGAAGCCCTCCTACGCCCACAACGCGCTGACCACGATCGTGGAGGACGGCGAGGAGGTCCAGATCCTGCGCGACAACATGCCGTTCGGCAATGTCGGCGACGGTGAGTACGGGACCTACTTCATCGGCTATTCGCGCTCGCCCGCCACGACCGAGCAGATGCTGCGGAACATGTTCGTCGGGCGCCCGGAGGGTAACTACGACCGGCTGCTCGACGTCAGCCGGGCGGTCACCGGGAGCCTGTTCTTCGTGCCATCGGCCGCGCTGCTGGAGAGCCTGGCCGAGGACGCCGAGGCCGCCGCCGAGCCGGGCGACGCGACGGCGGCATCACCTGCGGACGAGCCGGAGCGGCCCGCGTCCGGTTCGCTGACCATCGGCAGCCTGAGGGGAGCATCCCACGATGAATAACCTGCACCGCGAGCTTGCGCCGATCTCCGACGAGGCGTGGGCACAGATCGAGCAGGAGGCCGCCCGCACGTTCAAGCGCCACCTGGCCGGGCGCCGCGTGGTGGACGTGGCGGGCCCCTCGGGCGTGGATTTCTCGGCCGTGGGCACCGGCCGCATCGCCGAGATCGACCCGCCCGGCGAGGGCGTGCAGGCCCGGCTGCGGCAGGTCGCGCCGCTGGTCGAACTGCGCGCGCCGTTCATGCTCAGCCGCGACGAGATCGACGACGTCGCGCGCGGCGCCCAGGACGCGGACTGGCAGCCGGTGAAGGACGCCGCCCGGCAGATCGCGTTCGCCGAGGACCGGGCCATCTTCGAGGGCTACCCGCCCGCCGGCATCGGCGGCATCCGGCAGGGCTCCAGCAACCCGCCGGTGATCCTGCCCGCGGACGTCAAGGACTACCCGGCGGCGATCAGCCAGGCCCTCAGCCAGTTGCGGGTGGCCGGGGTGGACGGCCCCTACTCGGTGCTGCTCAGTGCCGACGCCTACACCGCCGTCAGCGAGACCAGCGACCACGGATACCCGCTGATCGAGCACATCAACCGGCTGCTGAACGGCGAGATCATCTGGGCGCCCGCGATCAGCGGCGCGATCGTGCTGACCACCCGCGGCGGTGACTTCAGCCTGCACCTCGGCCAGGACCTGGCGATCGGCTACCTGTCCCACACCGACACCGAGGTCAGCCTGTACCTGCAGGAGACGCTGACCTTCCTGATGCTCACCAGCGAGGCCGCGGTCGGCTGCACGGCTCCCGCCTGAGCCGCCCGTTAGCCCAGGCCGCCGCGGCCGGGCGTCGCAGCCCCGGTCGTTATTCGCGGTCCCGGCCCAGGCGGGCGCCTACCGTGGCGGGGTACCCGTTCGGTCCCGCCCGTGCTGCGGGCCTGGGCCCGTCGGGTCCTGTCCCGTTAGCGCAGGTCGCCGCGTTCTCATCAGCGGCAATGAGGGAACAGCGCCAAGACCGGTGGCGTTTCTCCTTACGCAGTTCCCGCTGGCCAAGGGAGGACAATGGCGCAGTGCATCACGTGCGGGACTGAACTGCATCCCGAGAGAGCACAGAAATACGACTACTGCATGGCCCCCGAGTGCCAGGAGAAAAACGCCCGGGGCCTGACGATGGCGGCGATCGGAATGAACAAGGCCGCCGAGGAATTCATGATCCTGGACGAGCAGGCCCGCGCGGACCTGGCCAGCGGCAAGTACCGCGATCAGCGGCGTGGATCGTTCGGCACGTCCCCGGCAGCCGCGCCGGCGCGCGCGACGTCCGCAGCGGCGCCGGTCCGTGGCACGGCTGTGGCGGCGGCCGCTCGGGGCACGGCCGTGGCGCCCGCTCGGGGCACGGCCGTGGCGGCGCCCGCACGCGGCGCTATTGTGGCCACCCAGCGCCCGGCCCGCCGCCCCGGGCCCGGGCTCGCGCGATCCCCGGCGCGGCCGCCGGGCCGCGGCCCGTGGACCCGGTCGCAGGAGAAGCTTGCGCTGCTGTACAACGAGCAGGGCCTGCGGCCCGCCGAGATAGCGGACAAGCTCGGCCTGAGTACCTACCTGGTGACTCAGATCATCCTCGCGGCCAAGAACCGCGGAAAGCTCTGAGCTCCGCAGCGCCCGGCGCCCTGGCGCGCCTCCGTGTCCCGGTGCCCTGGCGCGCCTTGCCGCATTGGCGCGCATCCGTGTCCCGGTGCCCTGGCGCGCCTTGGCGCCCTGGCGCGCCTCCGTGCCCCGCGGCGCCCTGGCGCGCCTTGGCGCCTGGCGCGCCTCCGTGCTCCGGCGCGCCTCCGCCCGAGACCCTGGCCGGGCTGACAGGGTTGGTCGTGACTTTTACCGATGTGGCTGATGGACGTTTGAAGCGTGCTGGCTGGGTAGCCAGATGGGCACGCTTCGCCGGACGTCCGCTGGAGGAGTCAAGCCCATGCTGGCAATCGGTGATACTCACCTCCGCCGCCCGCCTGCGCACGCGCCGGTCGAGAAGGGGACCACGGACGGGAGGACCAGGATCAGCTGCGCGGGCCTGAGGTGCGCGGGCTGGGATCCGCGGCCCTTCGAGTCGCGACGCGAGGCGCAGTTCTGGTACGACCGGCACATCTCGCAGCCGCTCATTCACCAGCTGTGGTGAGCGGCACCGGGACCGGGCTGTGGTGAGCGGGGTCGGGCCCGGGCTGTGGTGAGCGGGCCCGGGGCGTGCGCGGTCACCGGCCGAGGAGATCGCGGACCGCCTGGACCACGGCGTCGGGGCGGTGTCGTGCCGGCAGTGCCGGGCCCCGCCGGCCGGGACCCTGCGGCAGGATGGACGCATGGCCCGTCCGGTACCGCGTCACGATCGTGACGCAGGCGGCCCGGCCGAGGTGCTGGCCGCGAAGGCCGCCCTGCGGCAGGAGGTCTGGTCCGCCATGCGCGCGGCCAAGGTCGCGCGGTTCCCGGGCGCCGCCGGGCGGATCCCCAACTTCACCGGCGCGGAGGCGGCCGCGGAACGGTTGCGCGCCACCCCGGCCTGGCAGGCGGCCGGCGCCCTCAAGGCCAACCCGGATTCCGCGCAGTGGCCGGTGCGGCAGCGGGCGCTGGAGGACGGCAAGACCGTCTACATGGCGGTCCCGCGGCTGGCCGGCGAGGAGCCGTTCTTTGCCCTGGATCCCGCGCACCTGAGCGAACCGCCGCGCCAGGCGGCCTCGATCAGCGGCGCGGCGCGGTCCGCGCGGCGGGTTACGCTGGCTGACCTGTCGCCGGTGGACCTGGTCGTGATGGGCTGCGTCGCGGCCGGGGAAGACGGCGCGCGGCTCGGCAAGGGCGGGGGGTTCGCCGACCTGGAGTTCGCGCTGGCCACCGCGGCCGGCCTGATCGGTCCGCGGACCGTGGCGGTCACGACCGTTCACGAACTTCAGGTCCGCCCGGCCGGCGCGATCCCGGTGACCGGCCACGACGTGCCGGTCGACTTCATCGTCACCCCCGAGCGCGTCATCGACTGCCGCTCCCGCCGGGGCCCGCGGCCGGCCGCGGGCATCCGCTGGGACGACCTGACCGAGGAGAAGATCGCGGCCATACCGCTGCTGTCCGCGCAGCAAGCGGGACGCCGGTGAGCCCGGCCTCGATAGTTACCAACCTGTAACCACCGCTGCCCATCTGGCTTACGTCCTTACGGGTCTTAAGAGCGGCCGCGCGATACGCACGCGCCCGGGGGGGAATCGCCCCGCAGCAGGCACGGGAGGGCACATGTTACGCAGGACGCCAGGGGGAGACATCTGGGCGCAGCCGGAACAGGGGCGGGACCAGAGGTGGCGAGACCAGAGGTGGCGAGACGAGGGGTGGCGGGACGCAGCGCGGCGGCGGCGCGGGCGCGCGGCCCGCAGCGCGGCGGCTGGCGTCGCCGCCGCGCTGGCCGTGGCGGTGGCGGGCGCGGCGTCGGCGCTGGCCGCGACGCCGGCCACGGCGTCCTGGCACATCGTCAAGCGGGTACGGGGCGGGGCCCTCGGCGATTTCACCGCGGTCGTCGCGGTCGGCCGCAGCGGCGGTTGGGCCTTTGACGGCATGTCCGAGCCAACCGCGTGGCACCGCAGCGGGACGTCCTGGACCCAGGTATCGATCCCCGGCCGCAGCGGCGATGAAGTCGTGGCCGCCGGGGCGTCGTCCGCCAGCAACGTGTGGGCATTCACCGACCGCGGGGCGCGGGCGCGGGCCCTGCGCTGGAACGGCAGCCAGTGGTCGGTCCAGGGATCCTTCCCGGGACAGATCGGCGGGGCGGTCGTGCTCAGCGCGAGCAACGTCTGGGTGTTCGGCGAGCCGACCGCCCCGGGCCGCAGGCTGGGCGCCTGGCACTACAACGGCCGCGGCTGGGCCAGGGTGGCCTCGGGCCGCGGGCTGGAAGGCGGCAGCGGGCTGTCCGCCCGTGACATCTGGGCCTTTGCCGGGACCGACGTGGCGCGCTGGAACGGCCGCACCTGGACCAGGACCTCGGTGGCGGGCCTGCTGCCGGCCAGGCAGGCGCTCAACGACCCGGCCGTGGTCGGCATCGATGCCCTGGGACCCGGCAACGTCTACGCGATCGGGAACGGCAACCTCGAGGACGAGGGCGGGCCGACGGTCATCCTGCACTACAACGGGCACACCTGGCGCAAGCTGGCCCAGGGCAACTTCGGGGACGGCACCTCGCCGCTGCAGCAGGTCAGTTCCGACGGCCGCGGCGGCCTGTGGATCCCGATGCCCGGCTTCGGTGGCCGTCGCTCGTACCTGGTGCACTACTCGGCAGGCCGGCTCACCGCGGCCGCCCTGCCGGTCGGGCCCAGCCGGATCGACGTGCTGTCCGTCTCGCATATCCCGGGCACCACCGACGTGCTGGGCGGGGGCTTCACCCACACGGCCGGCAACCCCGGCACCGGCATCGTCGCCGTGATCTTGGAGTACGAGGGCTAGCAGCCGCTGCCTGGCCGCACGGCATGTCGCGCGCGCTGCCCGCCGCCCCCCGGGCGCGGCGGGCGGCGGCTTTTTGCGTGATTTAAAGTACGCCGACGCTTATTTTAGGTGCGGGCTCCGTTAATAGCGGCCGCCTTTCGCCTTGACACTTCAGCGGCGCTGACCGACACTTGACCAACCATTCACCCCTCGAATTGGCAGGTCATTTTGGGCGGCAAGGCAATAACAAGGATTTCCGCGATTATCGCTGCCGCCCTGCTGTTACCATCCGCCGCCGCGGCCGCGGGCGCCACAGCGGCCGCGGGCGCCACAGCGGCCGCGGGCGCCACAGCGGCCGCGGGCGCCGCCTCGGCCGCGGGCGCCGCTTCGGCCGTCACCTGCCAGCAGCTCGTGCCCGCGGCGTACGGGCCGACGGTCTGGCCGGACTCCGAATCCTCCGACCCGGTGCCCGCGAACATCATCGCGAACTGGGGCCAAGGCTATGACGGTGCCGGTGGCGGGCCTGGCCTGGCCAAGAGCGCGGCCGACCTGACCACGATCCGCCAGGCCCGGGCGCTGGGCGTGCGGGTGCTCGGCTACGTCTGGACCGATTACGCCGACAACGCCGCGGGCAATCCTGTTCAGCCGTGGATGACTCCCGCCCCGCTGGCGGCCGTGGAAAATGAGGCGCTCGAATGGTACCGGTGGTACGGAATTACCCGCATCTTCTTTGACGGCGCCACCATCGGCACAGCCGATGGCCAGCTCAGTTATTACCAGAGCTTGTACGGTTATGTCCGCCAGCATATTCCGGGCGCGCAGGTATGGATCAACCCGGGCTGGTATCCGTCGAGCCCGGCCTATATGTCAGCCGCGGACGTCATCATGGATTTCGAGGGCAGCTATGAGACCCTCACCGCCAACCCGCCGCCGAATTGGGTGCACGATTACAGCGCCAGCCGGTTCGCCACCGTCCTGCAGCTTCCGGCCAGCCAGTCGTCCCTCCTGGACTCGGCGCTGGCCCTGACCCGGGCGGACCACGCCGGTCACGTCTACGTCGCGGACCAGGAAAACTACTCGGCCCTGCCCGCGTACTGGCGCGCCGAGGACGCCGCCGTCACCGCCGGGTGCCGGTCGTGATCACAGGGCACTGAAGTAACTGACCCCGGGAGCCGGCCGGCACTCCGCCTTCTGGTACATGGGGCGGGCCGGGGCGGGCCCCGGATCACCGCCGGTCTCGACCATCGGTACCAGCATTCCGGAGGCACGCAGCCATTCCGTGGCGACGCCGGTGAGGGCCGTGCTGGTGCCCCGGTGCGCCCGCGACGCGCGATCACCGGCCGCGGATTTTGGCCGGGCCGACGCGGACGGGTACCGTTCGGCGACCGGATCCGCGGCGGTGACCCGCACGCTCAGCCAGCACGAGGGTGGTGACGATGGCGGCGCGATCGGCAGCCGGGGACGGAGCGACCGGGGACAGAACCGCCGGGGACACGGCCGCCGGGGACAGAACCGCCGGGGACACGACCGCCGGGGAGAGAACCGCCCGGGACTCGGCCGCCGACAGGGCGGCGATCGCGGCCAACCTGGCCCGCTTCCGGCGCGCCGGCCTGTCCCGGCCGGGCCTGAAGGCCGCGTCGGTCGCGGTCTGCGTGGTGCTCCAGCGCGATGCGGGCGCGCTGCTGATCACCAGGCGGGCGGCGAGCCTGCGCTCCCACGCCGGCCAGTGGGCGCTGCCCGGCGGCGGCCGCGATCCGGGCGAGTCCGCCGAGGACGCGGCGCGCAGAGAACTGGGCGAGGAAACTGGCGTAGAGGTCGCGCCGGGGGATGTCCTCGGCGTGCTCGATGACTACGTCACCCGGTCCGGTTACCTGATCACCCCGGTCGTGGTGTGGGGCGGCCCGGCCCGGCCCGCGATGAGCGGGCCCGCCGCCGAGGTCGCCCAGATCCACGTGATCCCGCTGGCCGACTTCGACGTCGCGCCCCGGTTGCTGCGCATTCCCGAGTCCGATGCCCCGGTGATCCAGCTACCGCTGCTGGGCCGGTACCTGCACGCGCCGACCGCGGCGATCATCTACCAGTTCTGCCAGGTGGCCCTGCACGGCCGGGCCGACACCCGGGTGGCCCACTTCGAGCAGCCGGTGTTCGCCTGGAAGTAGCCGCCGCGTCATTTTGGCCGGCTGCACCTGTTCGACCCCGCCTGACGGCGGCTCCCCGGCCAGCGGCGGCAGTACGGTACGAACGTGGCGAGCATCGACGAGGTGTCCCGCCTGGCCCTGGCCCTGCCCGAGGTCAGCGAGGGCGAACGGCACGGCACCCGGACCTGGTTCGTCGCCGGCAAGGCGTTCGCCTGGGAGCGGCCGTTCAGCAAGGCGGACATCCGGCGGTTCGGCGACCAGGCCCCGCCGGAGGGACCGATCCTGGCCGTTCGCGTCGAGGATCTCGGGGAGAAGGAAGCGGTCCTCGCCGCCCACCCGGCGGACTTCTTCACGATCCCGCACTTCGACGGCTATGCCGCCGTTCTCATCCAGCTGACGAAGGTTTCCGCGCCGGCGCTGCGCGAGGCGATCACCGATGGCTGGCTGGCGTGCGCCCCGCCCAGGCTGGCGGAGCAGTACCTCGGGCGCTAGAGCGGCCAGGTTTCCTGGTGGTAGCCCATGTCCCAGAACATCCACTCGTAGCGGCTGGTGGCGCGGAAGTGCCGGTGCACCAGGGCGCGCTCGGACGGCGCGAGGCCGGGGCCGAGCGCATCGGTCACGTCCAGCACCTTGCGGACGACGTCACCGAACTCATCGCCGCCGTAGGTGTCGACCCACTTCTGGTAGCGCGGGTCGGGTGAGCCGCGCTGCACGAGTTCCTTGCCGACCTCCCAGTAGATCCAGTAACACGGCAGCACCGCGCCGACCCCCTCGGCGTAGGAGCCGCCGCGGACGGTCGCGAGCAGGTAGCTGGTGTAGGCCAGCGTGGTCGGCGCCGGCATGGCGGCTCCGATGGACGCGGGATCGATACCCAGGTCGCCCAGCAGCGAGTCGTGCAGGGTGCGCTCGACGGCCACGATGTCGGCCGCGTCGCGGGCGAACATCTCTATGCCGTCGGCGTCCGGCGCGCGGCTGGCCACGGCCGCCAGGGCCTGCGCATAGCCGTGCAGGTAGAGCGCGTCCTGCACCACGTAGAACACGAAGGCGTCCCGGGGCAGGCTGCCATCGGTCAGCCCGGTGAGGAACGGGTGAGCCAGGATGGCGTCGTAGATGCCGGCGGAGCCCCGCCACAGCTCGTCGGTGAAACGATCAGTCACCCCGGCAGGGTACCGGCTGGCCCGTCGCCTGCGGCAGGGAGCAGCGGGGCAGGGAGCAGCGGGGCAGGGAGCAGCGGGGGCGGGGAGCCGATGGTGACCGGCGGAGGCTGGCCGGCCAGGCGCTCCACCTCGACCAGCGCGTGCTGGCCGGCGCACCCCTGGGACAGCCGCGAGCTGGGGATGTCGGCCGTCAGGACGTTCGGGTTGCCGTGCGCGCACAACGGCAGCGGGCCCGCCCCCGGTACCGGGTCGAACCAGGCACCGGTCGGCAGCCGCACCACGCCGGGCCGGATGGCCGTGGTCAGCACCGCCCCGGCCAGGCAGGCGCCGCGGTCGTTGAACACCCGCACCACGTCGCCGGCCGCGATCCCGCGGGCGGCGGCGTCCCGCGGGTGCAGCTGCACGGCCTCCCGGCCGGCCACCTTGGCCTGCTGGCTGGTCGCGCCCATGTCGAGCTGGCTGTGCAGCCGGGTGGCCGGCTGGTTCGCGATCAGGTGCAGCGGGAACCGCCGCGCCCGCGGGCTGCCCAGCCATTCATCGGGCTCCAGCCAGACCGGGTGCCCGGGGCAGTCGTCGTAACCGAAGCCGGCCACGGTCGCCGAGGTGATCTCGATCCGGCCGCTCGGGGTGCGCAGCGGGCACCGCACCGGGTCGGCCCGGAACGACTCGAACAGCGTGAAGTGCGCGGGCCCGTCGGGCAGCCGCAGTTCGCCCGCCGCCCAGAATTCCGCGAACCCCGGTACCTCGTGCCCGTCGCCGAGCATGGCCTCGCGCCACTCGGCGTACAGGTGCTCGAGCCACTGGCGCGGGGTGCGGCCCTCGGTGAAGGCCGCCTCCAGGCCGAGCCGGGCGGCCAGCCCGGCCAGGATGTCGTGGTCGTTGCGGGCCTGGCCGACCGGCGGCACGGCCCGGTGCATCGCGATCAGGTGGGTGTCGCGCCGCCCGCTGCCGATGTCCTCGCGCTCCAGGCTGGTGGTGACCGGCAGCACGATGTCGGCGTGCCGGGCGGTGGCCGTCCAGTGCGGCTCGTGCACCACGATCGTGTCTGGCCGCGCGAACGCGGCGCGGAGCCGGCCCAGGTCCTGGTGATGGTGGAACGGGTTGCCGCCCGCCCAGTAGACCAGCCGGATGTCGGGATACCGGTACCGCCGGCCGTCGTAGTCGTACCCCGCGCCGGGGTTCAGCAGCATGTCCGCGATCCGCGCGACCGGGATGAACGTGCGCACGGGGTTGTGGCCCTGGCGCAGGGTGGGCAGCCGCAGCACCGGGCCGGGCCCGCCGACGTCGCCCATGGAGCCGTAGCCATGGCCGAAGCCGCCGCCGGGCAGCCCGATCTGGCCTAGCATCGCGGCCAGCGCCAGCGCGGCCCAGACCGGCTGCTCGCCGTGCTGGGCCCGCTGCAGCGACCAGGTCACCGTGACCAGCGTGCGCGCCGACGCCATGCGCCGGGCCAGGCGCCGGATCGCCTCGGGATCGATGCCGCACACCGGTCCCGCCCACGCGGCGTCCTTGGGCACGCCGTCGGTCTCGCCGAGCAGGTACCGCTCGAACGTGTCGTACCCGGCGCAATACCGGTCCAGGAAGCCCTGGTCGTGCCGGCCCTCGGCCACCAGCGTGTGCGCGAGCCCGAGCATCAGCGCGACGTCGGTGCCCGGGATGACCGGATGCCACTGCGCGTCCAGGTACCCGGGCAGGTCCGAGCGCAGCGGGCTGACCAGCACGATCTCGGTGCCGCGGGCGGCCAGTTGGGCGAGATGCCCGGGCGTGACGTGCCGGGTCACCCCGCCCGGGGTCACGAACACGTTCTTCTCCGGGATGCCGCCGAACGCCACGATCAGCTCGGTGCTGGCCACGATCGTCGGCCACGAGGACGCTCCGCGCAGTACCTGGTTCGCGTCGCCGACCAGATGCGGCAGCAGGACCTGCGAGGTGCCGAAGCTATAGGTGTTGCGCGAGGACGTGTAGCCGCCGGACAGGGCGAGGAACCGGTGCAACTGACTCTGCGCGTGGTGGAACCGCCCGGCGCTGGCCCAGCCGTACGACCCGCCGAAGACGGCCTCGTGGCCGGCCTGCGCCCGCACCCGCGCGAGCTCGGCGGCGAGAAGGCCGAGCGCGGTGTCCCATTCGACCTCGACGAACGGGTCACGGCCGCGCCGGCCGCTCGGCCCCGGCCCGTCGCGCAGCCATCCCTGGCGTATCGCGGGCCTGGCCACCCGGGTGGCGTGCCGCAGGCCGCCCGGGACGTTGCCGAGCAGCGGCGAGGGCGCCGGGTCATCCGGGTGCGGCGTGACCTCGACGCCCCCGCCCGGCTCCGCCCGCACGGTGAACGCCCCCCAGTGCGAGGTGGTGGGGCGGCCCGCCGATTCGCTCACGTCAGCCGAGCCTATGCCCGGCCGGTTCACGCGGGACAGCAACCGGCGGCGCACGGCCCGGGCCTGGCCCCCGGCCCGGCATGTCATATCGCGGCCTCAAGTTACGCCTGACCGGCGTCAGCGAAATCAGTTAAGCCATCTCTTGACTATCAGCTCTCCGCCGACGATACTCAAGTACATGCTTGACCAAATTGACGCCGGCGGGCCCGGGCCGCCAGGCGGGATGGCCGCCGTGGTCCAGCACGTCCAGGTGCCGGAGGCCAGCGGCCCTCGACAACCTCAGCAAGTGCTTCGATAGGGGAAACCCAGATGCGCAAACTCGTACTGCAGGTCTTCGACTACTCGCTCGACGGGATTATCGGGGTAGAGGACACCCCCTTTTTCGATTTCTGCCGTGATCTCCCCGACGATCCGGGCCTGGAAGAATGGCGGGGAAGCGCGCTCGAGCGCGCCGGCCTCCACATCATGGGGCGGAAGACCTACCAGGGCATGGCGGAGTACTTTCCGGCCGCCGATGCCGACCACCCGTACGCCAAGGTAATGAACAGCGCCCCGAAGGCGGTCTTCTCCAGCACGCTGACGTCGGCCGGCTGGAACAACTCGACGATCGTCAGCGGCGATACAGCGGCGGAGATTCAGAAGCTGAAGCAGCAAGGCACGGGCGACATCATGGTCCACGGCGGGGTCAGCTTCGTGCAGTCGCTCGTCCGGCTCGACCTGGTCGACGAGTACATGATGACGATCTTCCCGTACCTGGCGGGCAGCGGCGCTTCGCTGTTCGCGGACCTGCCGGAGCCGCGGCCGCTCGAGCTGGTGTCGAGCACCGCGTTCGGCAACGGGATGGTCGGCCTGGTGTACAGCCGGCCTGCGGGCAGGTGAACGTGGCGCGACAGTCTTGGCGTTGAAGAACGTGGCACGCCGCCTCCCCGAGCCCAGTTAGCGGCCGCCGTCGGTGAACTCGGCCCGCACGCCGAGGAGCCGGACCGGGCGGCGGTCGGTGAACCGGTCCAGCGCGGCCAGCGCGGCCTGGCCGATCACGGCCTGGTCGCTGGTCGGCTCGGCCAGCGTGTGGCCGTGGGTGCTGGTGAAGAACGGCGCGTACCTGACCTTCACCACGATGCGCACCGCCGGCCGCTGCTCGGCCTCGACGTCGCGGGTCACCTGCCCGGCCAGCCGCAGCACCTCCTCGCGCACCTGAGCCCAGTCCCCGATGTTCCGCTGGAAGGTGGTCTCCCGGCTGCGCGAGCGCGGCACGTACGGCTCGGCCGAGACTTCCGCCGAGCCGAGGCCGTTGGCGGTCTGCACCAGCCACGGCCCGATCGTCGGCCCGAACCGGGCCGCCACGACGGCCAGGTCGGCCGCGGCCAGCTCGGCGACGGTGGTGATGCCGAGCTCGGCCAGCTTGGGCTCGGTCTTGGCGCCGACGCCGAGCAGCGCGCCCGTCGGCTCGCCGCCCAGCACGCTGAACCAGGTCTGGCTGGTCAGCCGGAACACCCCGGCCGGCTTGGCGAAGCTGGTCGCGCTCTTGGCCTGGATCCGGTTCTCGCCGATGCCGACCGAGCTGTCGAGCTGCGTCGCGGCCTTGATCTGCCGCCGGATCTGCCGGGCCAGCGCCTCCGGGTCGTCGGTCTCGGCGGCCACGAACGCCTCGTCCCAGCCCAGGACCTCGGTGACATAGCCGACCTCGCGCAGAGCGGCCATCACCCGCGCCGAGGCCGCCTCGTAGAAGTCGCGGTCGACGGGCAGGAACACCGCGTCCGGGCAGCGCCGGGCCGCGGTCCGCATCGGCAGCCCGGAATGCACGCCGTGCTCGCGGGCCTCGTAGGAGGCCGTGGCGACGACCCCGCGCTTGGCCGGGTCGCCGTCGCCGCCGACCACCACCGGGCAGCCGCGCAGCTCGGGATGGCGCAGCACCTCGACGGCCGCGATGAACTGGTCGAGGTCGACGTGCAGGACCCAGCTGGTCACCGTCAGCCCGGCCCGGTCTCGCTCGCCGCGTACCGGTCGATCTCGGCCAGCAGCTCGCCGTCCGCGCCGTCGGGCAGCCAGGCGATCTCGATCGCGTTGCGCTGCAGCTGCAGCAGATCGGCCCGGTCCAGGCCGGCCGCCTGCTGGGCCGCGATCAGGTTGTCGGTTAGGTAGCCGGCGAAGTAGGCCGGGTCATCGGAGTTCACCGTGACCCGCAGCCCCAGCTCGAGCATCTGCTTGATCTGGGCCGCCTTGAGGTCGCCGGTCACCCACCGGTTGGAGATCGGGCACACGGTCAGGCCGAGCCCGCGGCGCTTGAGCTCGGCGGTCAGCTCGGCGCTTTCCAGGATGTTCACCCCGTGGTCGATCCGGTCGACGCCGATCAGGAACAGGCACTGCCGGATGTGCTCGGCGGAGTCCTCCTGGTCCACGTCACAGTGCATGGTGACCTGATACCCCTCCGCGCGGGCGCGCTTGAACACCTCGGCGAACTTCACCGGCGGGTTCCCCTTCTCGTCGGAGTCCAGGCCGACGCCGACGATCCAGTCCCGGTAGGGCAGCGACTGCACCAGCGTCGCCATCCCGTACTCGGCGGACTGGTCCCGCAGCAGGCACATGATCAGCTGCGCCCGCAGGCCGAACTGGCGGCGGGCGGCCAGCACCGCCCGCCGCAGCCCCCCGATCACGGCGTCGAACGCGATCCCCCGGCTGGTGTGCGCCTGGGGGTCGAAGAAGATCTCGGCATAGCGCACCCCCTCCTGGTGCGCCCGCTGCAGGTAGGCGCAGGCCAGGTCATAGAAGTCGGCCGAGGTCCGCAGCACGTCCATCCCCTCGTAGTAGGCGGCCAGGAACGAGGTCAGGTCGTCGAACTCCTGCGACGCGCGCATCTGCGCCGCGCTCGCGGCAGGCAGCGAGATCCCGTTGCGCTCGGCCAGGGTGAACTTGAGCTCGGGCTCGAGCGT
This sequence comes from uncultured Actinomycetota bacterium, assembly GCA_963749145.1. GTDB lineage: Bacteria > Actinomycetota > Actinomycetes > Streptosporangiales > Streptosporangiaceae > JASHPR01. The sequence continues at coordinate 1,896,009 of CAVVLN010000004.1, forward strand.
GCCCTCGATGTGCAGGTGCAGCTCGGCCTTGGGCATGCCGCGGATGAACTCGCTGATCTCACGCATGGGACCATGCGTATCCGGTTCCCAGTGTGCGGTCAATCAACGCTGCTGGCGTCAGTATATTCAAATCTTTTTTCGATGCTTTCACGCCCGGCCTCCGCGAATTCCCGGGTTATCGTGTTGATGTGGACAGCGGGCTCGTGGGCAGCGGGTATGCGGACCATCTCACCGATGCGGACCTGGGGCTGCTCGTCTCGGTCTCGCAGGACACCGGCCACCCCGCCGGGGTGGCCGCGGGCGCGGCGTGGCTGCGCCGCAACCCGGAGGCGCTGCCCGGGCTGGTCGCCGACCCGCGCATGTTCGAGGCCGTGTTCGGCCCCGGCGACGCGGCGTCCGCGCCGGCCGCGCTGGCCTCCCCCTTCCTGATCTTCGCGGTGGCGGTGCACCGGGCGGCGGCCGAGCTCGAGTCCATGGATCACGTGCCCGAGCGCTCCGGGCAGCGGCAGCGGGTCCCCCTGTTCGACGCGCCCGAACTGCGCGATTTCCTCGGCTCCCCGGCCCGGCGGCTGTTCCTGGCCGAACTGCTCGGGTCGTTCACCAGGAATGCCGGCGGGTGGTACCGGGCGGCCGGCGGCCAGCCGGGAGCCCAGGCGGCCGCCCAGGCCCGCGGCGGCCGCGGCCAGCGGGGGGCGCGGCGGTTCAGCGAGCTCGACCTGTCCCGGATGGCCGGCATGCTCGACGCGGTGCCGGAGGCCGAGCGGTCCGGGGTGTACCGCCGGCTCGGTGACGTGGCCCTGTTCCTGACCGGCGTGTTCCCCGATTACGCGATCGCGCACGGCCTGGGCCCGGTCAGCGCGGCCCGGCTGCTCCGGGCGGCGCGGGTGCCAGCGGGCCAGCAGGACCGGCTCGCCGCGGCCCCCGCCATCGACCTCTTCGAGTACCTGGGCGCCCGGTGGTACCGTGCCGCCTGGGGGCTGGCGCCCGCGCGCACCGCCCGGCTCGCGGTCGTGGCCGAGGTGGCGGACAGGTTCCGGCAAGCCCGGCGGGTGCTCAACCACGTCGCCGACCGCTGCCTGTTCCCGCCCGGCAACCCCTGGTTCGCCCCGCCCGCTCCGTGACCCAGCGACGAGATGGAGTCCCAGATGGCGAACGGCGCCCGGATCGGCTCGGCGGTCCTGTTCGTGCAGGCCCTGGGCCGGTCGGTGAGCTTCTACCGGGATGTGCTCGCGCTGGACGTCGCGGACCGCAGCCCGACGGCGGCGCTGCTGGTCAGCGGGGCCGGGGCACAGCTGATCCTGCGCAGCATGGGCAGCGGCGCGGCGCACCCGCTCGGCGGCGTGGGCGTGCAGTACGTCATCTGGACCGCGGCCGACGAGGCGGACCTGGACCGTTGCGAGCGCACGCTGAAGGAGTTGTCGGCGCACCGCGACACGCGCAGCAACGGGCAGGTCAAGGCGGTGGAGGGCCGCGACCCCGACGACATCGTCGTGATGGTCACCTATCCCGGCCCGGACCAGGTGGCCCTGCGTGAACTTCCGGTGCGGATCTATGGCTGGTGACCCGGGCCTCGTACGCTTGACCCGTGCTCGGTCTTCCTGATGGCGTGCGCGGCTGCCTGTTCGACCTGGACGGCGTGCTGACCAAGACGGCGAAGGTCCATGACGCCGCGTGGAAAGAGATGTTCGACGACTTCCTGCGCGAGCGGGCCCGGCAGACGGGGCAGCCGTTCGTCCCGTTCGACCCGGTCGCCGACTACGACGATTACGTCGACGGCAAGCCCCGCGCCGACGGGACCAGGTCGTTCCTGGCGTCCCGCGGTATCGAGCTGCCCGAGGGGCAGGACGACGACCCGCCCGGCGCGCTGACCGTGCACGGCCTCGGCAACCGCAAGAACGAGATCCTGCTGCGGCGGATCCGCGAGGACGGGGTGGAGGCCTACCCCGGCTCGGTCGCCTACGTGCGGGCGGTCCGCGACGCGGGCCTGCCCCGCGCGGTGGTGTCGTCCAGCGCCAACTGCCGTGACGTCCTGATCGCCGCGGGCATCGAGGACCTGTTCGACGCGCGGATCGACGGGATCGTCGCCGAGCGGGAGCACCTGCGCGGCAAGCCTGCCCCGGACACGTTCCTGGCCGGGGCGCGCGCCCTCGGGCTGAGGCCACCGGCCGCGGTCGTGTTCGAGGATGCGCTGGCCGGCGTGGCCGCGGGCCGGGCCGGGGGGTTCGGGTTCGTGGTCGGGGTTGACCGCGTCGGGCAGGCCGAGGCGCTGAAGGAGCACGGGGCGGACGTCGTGGTGAAAGACCTGTCCGAGCTGGCGGACCGGCGGTGATCCTGCAGGAGGCGTTCACGATCGAGCCGTGGGCGCTGCGGGAGGTCCACCTGGACCTGGGGCTGCTGGCCCAGACCGAGTCGGTGTTCGCGCTTTCCAACGGCCACCTGGGCTGGCGCGGCAACCTGGACGAAGGCGAACCGCACAGCCTGCCCGGCAGCTACCTCAACGGCGTCTACGAGGTGCGGCCGCTGCCGTACGCGGAGGCCGCCTACGGGCTTCCGGAATCCGGGCAGGAGGTCATCAACGTCACCAACGGCAAGCTGATCCGGCTGTTCGTGGATGATGAGCCGTTCGACGTCCGGTACGGCAAGGTGCGCTCGCACGAGCGGGTGCTCGACTTCCGCGCCGGCACGCTGAGCCGGACGGCGGAGTGGGTGTCGCCGGCCGGGCAGGCGGTCCGGGTCACCTCGGTCCGGCTGGTGTCGTTCACCCAGCGGGCGATCGGCGCGATCTGCTACGAGGTCGAACCGCTCGGCGGCGCGGCCCGGATCGCCGTGCAGTCCGAGCTGCTGGCCAACGAGCAGCTGCCGACGGGTGACCGGGACCCCCGCGTGGCCGCGGCGCTCGAGAACCCGCTCGTCAGTGAGTTCCAGCACGTCAGCGGAACAGCCGTGGGGCTGGTGCATGCCACCCGGCACAGCGGCCTGCGCGTGGGCGCGGCCATGGACCACCAGATCGACGGCCTGGACGGGGTGCTGACCGAATCCCGGGCATTCGACGACGGTGGCCTGGTCACCGCGACCATCGTGCTGCAGCCCGGGCAGAAGCTGCGCGTGATCAAGTACGTCGCCTACGGCTGGTCGGGCGAGCGGACGCTGCCAGCCGTACGCGACCAGGTGTGGGCGGCCCTGAGCGGGGCCCGCCAGACCGGCTGGGACGGCCTGCTGGCCGAGCAGCGGCAGTACCTGGACGACTTCTGGAACCACGCCGACGTGGAGATAGACGGGGACGCCGAGGTCCAGCAGGCGGTGCGCTTCGCCCTGTTTCACGTCCTGCAGGCCGGCGCCCGGGCCGAGAACCGGGCGATCCCGGCCAAAGGGCTGACCGGACCCGGCTACGACGGGCACGCGTTCTGGGATACCGAGGCGTTCGTGCTGCCGGTGCTCATGCTCACCGCGCCCGACGCCGCGGCCAACGCGCTGCGCTGGCGGCACAGCACGCTGCCGCTGGCCATCGAGCGGGCCCGCCAGCTCGGCCTGAACGGCGCCGCGTTCCCGTGGCGCACGATCGCGGGCGAGGAGTGCTCGGGCTACTGGCCGGCCAGCCTGGCCGCCTTCCACGTCAACGCCGACATCGCCAACGCAAGCGCCCTCTACGTCGCGGCCACCGGCGACGAGGAGTTCGACTGCGGGCCCGGGATGGACCTGCTCACGCACACCGCGCGGCTGTGGCGCTCGCTCGGTCACCACGACCCCCAGGGCCGGTTCCATATCGACGGGGTCACCGGCCCGGACGAGTACAGCGCCATCGCCGACAACAACGTGTACACCAACCTGATGGCCCGCCAGAATCTGCTCGAAGCGGCCGAGGCCGCGAAACGGCACCCGGACCGGGCCCGGGACCTCGGCATCGACGCGGAGGAGGCCGCCAGCTGGCGGGACGCGGCCGAGACCATGATCATTCCGTACGACGAGACGCTGCACGTGCATCCGCAGGCCGAGGGGTTCACCCAGCACGCGGTCTGGGACTTCGCCCACACCGCGCCCGACCAGTACCCCCTGCTGCTGCACTTCGCGTACTTCGACCTGTACCGCAAGCAGGTCGTGAAGCAGGCCGACCTGGTGCTGGCGATGTACATGCGCGGGGAGGCGTTCACCGCCGAGCAGAAACTGCGCAACTTCGACTACTACGAGGCGCTCACGGTGCGGGACTCCTCGCTGTCGGCCAGCACCCAGGCGGTGATGGCCGCCGAGGTCGGGCACCTGGACCTGGCCCACGACTACCTCGGCGAGGCGGCGCTGATGGACCTGCGGGACCTGGAGCACAACACCCGCGACGGCGTGCACATCGCCTCGCTGGCCGGTACCTGGATCGCGCTGGTGTCCGGCTTCGGCGGCCTGCGCTACCAGGACGGCACGGTCAGCTTCGCGCCGCGGCTTCCCGACGGGCTGGCCCGGCTCGCGTTCACGTTCCTGTTTTCCGGGCGGCGCCTGCACGCCGAGATAACCCACGAGACGGTCACCTACTCCCTGGACGATGGCCAGCCGCTGCAGATCGTGCATTATGGTGACAAACTGACCCTGTCGGCCGGCAAGCCGGAGACCCGTCCGTTCCAGGCCATGCCGTCCCGGCCGCGGCCCAGCCAGCCGGCCGGGCGGGAACCGGCGCGCCGCCGGCCCGTCCAGGACGGAAGCTGACCGGCCTGGTGGTTGGCGGGGTCATCCCGGGGTAACTGCGTTCGGATGAATCCCAAGGCGACCGGCGGCCGGCCAGGACCGGGCCCGCGGCCGGCCGGATGAACCCGGGCCGCCCGATGAACCCCGCGCCCCCGGTAAGCCGGATGAACCCCGCGCCCCCGGTAAGCCGGGTGAACCCCGCGCCCCCGGTAAGCCGTCTTGTCGGTAGGCGGGCCGACGGCCGCGGAACCTGCCTATCGCATGCCTACGTCAATTTTGTCCGGGCCGCGCTCCACGCGGGCCGTGGCCGGGATACTCTCGGGCGCAGCCAATGCGTCACTCACAGCCAACAGGCCTCACGCAGGGCGTCATACTAGTAGCGGAGAGACATGGTAATCGGGATCACCCTGGTCGCGGCGATGCTGCTCGGAGCAGGCTTCGTCTTGCAGCAGCATGCTGCCGAACAGGAGCCGCAGGCCTACTTCCTGCGGCTGAAGCTGATCACCGACCTGCTGCACCGCCCGAGGTGGCTGCTCGGCTTTGGCGTGATGGTCTCCGGCCAGTTGCTGTCGGCGTGGTGCGTCGGCCACCTGGACCTGACACTGTACGAGCCGCTGCTGGCCACCAGCCTGATCTTCGCCTTGGCGCTCGCCGTGCCGCTGACGCGCCAGCGGCTGCGGCCCACCGAGCTGATCGGCGCGGTGATCTTGAGTTGCGGCGTGGCGGCGCTGTCGTTGTCGCGTCAGCCCGGGACCCCGGCGGTCTCCTTCGGCTCGTTCGCCGACTGGCCGGCCGCCGCCGGGGTGGCCGTGGTGGCCTACTGCTTCATCCATGCGGGCCACCGGCGGTCCGGCCCGCTGCGGGCCACGCTGACCGGCGTCGGCGCCGGGCTGGTGTTCGGCATCTCCGACGCGCTCACCCGCCGCACCGTGCAGATCCTGGATGCCCATTCGTTCATCGGGCTGCTGACCTCCTGGCCGCCGTACTGCCTGCTGGCCGCGGCCCTGTTCGCGAACTGGCTGATGCAGAACTCGTTCAGCGCCGGGCCGCTGCACTCCTCCCTGCCGGCGATCACGGCGGCCGAGCCGGTCGCCGGGATCCTGCTCGGCGTGGTGGTCTTCGGTGACGTGATCCAGATCTCACCGGGCATGCTCGCGGTCCAGGCCGCGGGCATTGTGGCGCTGGTTCTCGGCGTGATCATGGTGGCCCGCGCGCCGGTACTCAGTCACCTGCGTCCCGGGGTTTCACGGCCGGGCTTCAGCGAGTCGAGCGACCCGCAGGACGGTGACGTGCCGCCCGGCGCCCCGTCGCCCGCGCCCGGTGAGGCCGCGCCGGAGCCGTCGAACCCGACGCCGGTCGTGGAGACCAGGCCGCCCCGGCGGCGGGCCACGACCGGACCGCATACGCTGCCGACCCGGTAGCCGAGTCCGCCTGGGCCCGGCCCGATCCCGGATCGCGCTCAGAACGTGCGCATCGGGCGAATGCATCGCCCGGGGCCGGGTAGGGCACCGCTCCATGGATCGGAATCAGCTTCGTGACCTGGGACAACAACTCCGAGTCGACGCGGTGCGCGCATCCGCGGCCGCCGGGTCGGGCCACCCGACATCGTCGATGTCGGCGGCCGACCTGATGGCGGTCCTGCTGGCCCAGCACCTGCGCTATGACTTCTCGGCCCCGGAAAACCCGGGCAATGACCACCTGATCTTCTCGAAGGGGCACGCGTCGCCGCTGCTGTACGCGATGTACAAGGCGGCGGGCGCGATCGACGACCGCGAACTGCTCAGCTTCCGCAAACTGGGCAGCAGGCTGGAGGGACACCCCACTCCCCGGCTGCCCTGGGTGGACGTGGCCACCGGCTCGCTCGGCCTGGGGCTGCCGCTGGGCGTCGGGCTGGCGCTGGCCGGCCAGCGGCTGGCGAAAGTTCCGTACCGGGTGTGGGCGCTGTGCGGCGACAGCGAACTCGCCGAGGGCTCGATGTGGGAGGCATTCGAGGCGGCCGGCTACGAGCAGCTGGACAGCCTCACCGCGATCATCGACGTCAACCGGCTCGGCCAGCGCGGCCAGACCAGGCACGGCTGGGACACCGCGGCCTACGCCCGCCGGATCGGCGCCTTCGGCTGGCACACGATCGAGGTCGACGGCCACGACGTGGGCGCCGTCGACGACGCCTACGCCGAGGCGCTGAGCAGGCGGGATCAGCCCACCGCGATCATCGCCCGGACCATGAAGGGCCGCGGGGTGGCGGCGGTGCAGGACGCCGAGGGCGCGCATGGCAAGCCGCTGCCGGACGCCGAGGCGGCCATCGCCGAACTGGGCGGGGCCCGCGACATCCGGGTCCCGGTGCACGCGCCGGCGGCGGGGGCCGAGCGTGATCAGCCGCACGCGAACGGCCACCAGCCGGGTCTGCCGCGTTATGACGTCGGCGAGAGCGTGCCGACGCGGACGGCGTTCGGCGAGGCGCTCGCCGCGCTCGGCGGCGCCCAGGAGGACATCGTGGTGCTCGACGGCGAGGTCGCCGACTCGACCAGGACCGACTCGTTCGCCGCGCAGTACCCGGACCGGTTCTTCGAGTTCTACATCGCCGAGCAGCAGATGGTCGGGGCGGCCCTCGGCATGCAGGCCCGCGGGCTGGTGCCGTTCGCCGCCACGTTCGCCGCGTTCCTGACCCGGGCGCACGACTTCATCCGGATGGCGGCCATCAGCCGGGCCAACCTCAAGCTGGTCGGATCGCACGCCGGGGTGGCCATCGGCGAGGACGGCCCGTCCCAGATGGGCCTGGAAGACCTGGCTATGTTCCGGGCCGTGCACGGCAGCGTGGTGCTGTACCCGTGCGACGCGAACCAGACCGCGGCCCTGGTCGCCGAGATGGCTGCCGCCCACGGAATCGGCTACCTGCGGACCACCCGCGGCGCGACGCCGGTGATCTACGAGCCGGGCGAGAAGTTCCCGGTCGGCGGGAGCAAGGTGCTCCGGTCCAGCGAGGTCGACCGGGTCACGATCATCGCCGCCGGGGTCACTGTGCCCGAGGCGCTCAACGCTGCGGACGCGCTGGCCGCGGACGGCATCCCGGCCCGGGTGATCGACCTGTACTCAGTCAAGCCGGTCGATACCCCGACGTTGCGGGAAGCTGCGGAAGTCACGGAGAACTTCGTCACGGTCGAGGATCACTGGCCAGAGGGCGGGCTCGGGGACGCGGTGCTCGCCGCGTTCGGCAATGGCTACCAGCCGCCCCGGGTGACCAAGCTGGCCGCGCACGCGATGCCCGGCTCGGCCACCCCGGCCGAGCAGTTGCACGTGGCCGGGATCGATGCCCGGGCCATCGAGGCCGCGGTGCGGGCGCTCGTCGAGGCCGACCGGGCGGTGACCCGGTGAACGGGCCGCCGATGACGGCGGGCCCGGCGGGCGACCCGGCGGACCAGCCCCAGCCGGGTGCGACCGGCGGGACCGGGGCGCAGTCTGGCCCCGGCGCGCCCCAGAGTCAGCGGGACCCCGCCGCGCCGCTCCAGCCCGGCGCACCGCCCCAGCCCGGCGCCGTCCCGGGCCAGCCTCAGCCCGCCGCGGCGCAACCGCCCCGCCAGCATGTGCTGCGGCGAACCCGGATCGGAGGGGTCTGGGTGGGCCTGGCCGCGGCGATCGTGGTCCTGCTGCTGCTCCTGATCTTCATCCTGGAGAACGGGCACCGCGCGGACATCGCGTTCTTCGGGGCGCATGCCAGCCTGCCGCTCGGCGTCGCGCTGCTGCTGGCCGCGGTGGCCGGGGCGCTTGTCGTCATCATCCCGGGCACCGGACGCATCATCCAGTTGCGCAGCACCGCCCGCCGCCACCGCCGCATGGACGCGGCGGCCACCCCGACTGTCCCTCCGCCGACGGTCACGCCGGGTGCCCCGCCGCCGGCCGCCTCGCCGTAGGCCGCCCCGCCGACCGTCCCGCCTCAGGCCGCCAGGCGCCCGTCCCGCGTCAGACCGCCGACCGCCCGCCTCAGCCGGTGACCCCGGTGCCTCAGGCCCGGCGCGGCCTTCACCTCTGACGGCTGCGCGCCGGGCCCTTTTCGGGCCCGACTGCCAACCGTGTGGATGGCGCCATCGCTGTCGCTGTTTCCGCAGCAAACTTCCATCCATGCACGAGCCCGGCCGACCCGGCCGAGTCAGCATTGACCTTATGCCTGTTATATTCGGGTATGGCGGGCGAGCGGGAGCCTACCTAGGGCCCTGGTTTGAGGGTTCCGGGGTTTCGGTCCACCGCCATAGACGCCCAGCCGGATCCGATTCCTGGGCCCGCTTGACCGGAATGCGGACTACGCCGGCTAAACATGCAACATCCGCGGCGCCCGGAGTGCCCGGGCCGTTACCGCGGATGTCGGTTGGGCCGCTACTTCTTGAAGGCGTCCTTGACCTTCTGTCCCGCCTGCTTCAGACCGCCCTCCGCCTGGTCGGCGCGGCCCTTGGCCTCCAGATCCCGGTTGCCCGTGGCCCGGCCGGCAGTCTTCTTGACCTTGCCCTTGGTTTCCTTGACCTTGTCGGCCGCTTTGTCCTCGGCTGCCATGACGCGGCTCCTCTCGATTGTCGGACCAAGGGGAACTGTCCACGAGGCCCGGCGCTAAACCGCCTACCGCCGACGGTCAGTGGAAAACCCGCACGCCAAGGCCGACGGCAACGCCGCGCGCGGCCGGGGTTGGGCAACGCACGGCCGCGGGGAACGCCGCGGCCGGCCGACGATCCCCCGGACGGGGCCCGCGAAACGCCGTACACGAGCCGACAAGCCGGGCGGCGCGCTGGCCGACAAGCGACGCGGCAGGCGAGCCGACAAGCCGGGCGGCGCGCTGGCCGACAAGCGACGCGGCAGGTGAGCGGACAAGCCGGGCGGCGGGCTGGCCGACAAGCCGGGCGGCGCGCGGCTCACCGACCGCGGGCGGCCAGTTTCTCCAGCCGCTGGGCGGGCCGGGCCAGGCCGTGGCGGTGCCGGGCCAGGCCGGCCCACGGGTCGGCGCGCCCCGGCCGGTCCAGCCGCTCGCCCACCGTGCGCAGCGTGAACCGGCGGGGCGTCAGGCTGGAATCCTCCAGTTCCTCCCAGCTCAGCGGAGTAGCCACCGGCGCCCCCGGCCGGGCACGTACCGAGTAGGGCGCGACCGCCGTCTGCGCGTAGGCGTTGCGCATGACGTCGGCATACACCCGGTCACCGCGGCCCTCCTTGCGCTGCTGCGTGGTCAGGATATCCGGCTCCCGGCCGGCGAGGACTTCGCTGGCCTGGCGGGCGAACCGGCGCGCCGTGTCGAAGTCGTCGCGGGCGGCGAGCGGTACATGCACGTGCAGCCCCTTGCCGCCGGTGGTCTTGACGAAGGCGGTCAGCCCGAGCTCGTCCTCCAGCAGCTCCCGCAGCCGCAGCGCCAGGTGCCTTACGTCGGCGAACCGGTCATCGTCGGGCGGGTCGAGGTCGAACACGAGCTGGTCGGGACGGTCAATCGCCTTGATCCGGCTGAGGAACGCGTGCATCTCGACGCAGGCCTGGTTGGCCAGGTAGACGAGCGAGGCGGGCTTGTCGCAGACGACCTGGACCAGCGTCCCGTCCTGCTTCTTCACCTCGGTCCGGGTCACCCAGCCGGGGAAGTAGCGCGGGACGTTCTTCTGCACGATCCGCTCGCCGGTGATCCCGTCGGGGTAGCGCGCCATCATCAGCGGGCGATCGCGCAGATAGGGCAGCATCCACGCCGCCATGTCCCGGTAGTAACCGACGAGCTCGCCCTTGGTGATATCGGGATCGGCAAAGAACACCTTGCCGGGATTGGACAGCTCGATGGTGATGCCCGAGACGGCGACCGTCCCGGCACGGCCGGTGCTCACGAGCCGGGCCCGGCGCTCGAGGGAACCTCCCGGGTCACGTCGGCCGGGTCCTTGTCCTGCCGCAGCCCTTGGAACCTGGGATGGCGAAGCTCACCGCCGGCGGTCCATTCGGAAAACCCGACCTGGCCCACCAGCCAGGGCTCAATCCAGTGCACTCCCGACCGCGGCAGTACCCCCTTGTCAAACGGCGGGCTGCCGCGTTCCAGCGCGGCCATGGACTCGTGCAGGCTCTTGAGCAGTTCCTGGCTGAAGCCGGTCCCGACCTTGCCCGCGTAGGCAAGCTGCCCGTCGGAGTCGTAGTAGCCGAGCAGCAGAGCGCCGAAGCCGGCCCGTGACCCCTTGGGGTCCGTGAAACCCCCGATCACGAACTCCTGGCCGTTCTCGCACTTGAACTTCAGCCAGTCGCGGGTCCGGCCGGCCCGGTAGGGGGTGTCGGCCCGCTTGGCCACGAGTCCTTCCCAGCCGTCGCGGCACGCCTCGCGGTAGTACGCCTCGCCGTCGTGGTCCCGGTGCTCGGTGTACCGCAGCGGGTCATCGAACCCCAGGACCGCACGCAAGACCTGCTTGCGCTCGGTCAGCGGCAGCGGGCGGGTGTCCCGCCCGTCGGCGTACAGCACATCGAACAGGTAGTAGAACACGGGAAACCCGGTGAGCAGGTCCTTCCCGGGTTTGACCACGCCGAGCCGCTGCTGCAGCCGCTCGAACCTGGTCTGGCTGCCCTCGAAGGCGACGATCTCCCCGTCGACGACGCAATCCTGCCGCCGCTGCGCGGCCAGCGCCGCGGCGATCTCCGGGAACGTGCTACTGACCACGTGATGGTTGCGGGTCATCAGCCGCACCTCGCTGGCCCCGACATAAGCCAGGCAGCGCTCGCCGTCCAGCTTGCGCTCGAAAATCCACGCCGGATCGGAGAACCGCTCCCTGGTCAGCGTCGCGAGCTCAGGTTCCAGCCACTCGGGCAGGTGGCTGCCCCTGGTCTGACGCTGTTCCGGCTCTCCCTCGGGCACGCCTGACCTCCTCGTCACCGATCCCCGTTCCGGGCGCGGCGGCCGGTCAGCGCCTTCGGCGCCAGCGCCAGAGGAGCCACCCGGACACCGCGACACCCGCCGCGGCCGCTAGCGGCCGAGCGTAGCCTGCCGCCCGGGCGCGCAGGCCGGCGATCTCCTGCCGGGCATGCTGCTCCGCGTCGGCGACCGCCGCCGGGTTCTCCATCGGCTCGGCGAGGACTTCTCGTCCCGCGTCCATGCGCGACCACTACCCGCTAGCCCGCCCGGATACTCCGGAAAGAGCGGGTTCGTCGCCGGAAGTTCGACGGTCAGGTACTCGTGAGCGAAGCACGCAACCGCCTCGCCGTCGCCGATGGCCGCCGGCCCGCGCTTCATCGAACGGTGGCGGCGTCGCTGGCGGCGGAGCGTCCCGGCGCACGGACGCCGGCCTTCACGTGATCTCCACAGGCCCGGCAGGCGGCTCGCCCGGATCAAGACCGAGTACGACCCGGACAACATGTTCCACCTGAACGCCAACGTCACGCCGGCCTGATCCCGAGGCGGGAAGAGGCGGGGAGCCGGGAAGAGGCGGGGAGCCGGGAGGGGGAGCCGGGAAAAGGCGGGGAGCCGGGAAAAGGCGGGGAGCCGGGAAAAGGCGGGGAGCCGGGAAAAGGCGGGGAGCCGGGCAGAACCGAGCGGCCCGGCCGGGGTGGGGCCGGGCGCCACCTGGTAAATGGGGAGCCAGGAGGCGCCCGGCCCAGCAGGGCCGACGGCACCCGGCCAGCAGAGCGAGCGGGCGTCCGGCCAGCGGGGGCGCGGCGTCCGGCCGGGGTGGGCCGGGCGACGCTCAGCGGGACTGGGGCCGGGCGGGCGCCAGCCCTTGGCTGCTCGCGACAAGGGTCAGGCCTTGAACTGCTCGATCTTGTCGCGCAGCAGCGTGGTCGCGATCGTCGCCTTGCGCGGCTGGCCCTTAACGAACGCCTCGGCGAACTTCTTGGCCTGCTGATATTCCACCTTGCCGGGCAGCGGAGGCTCGTCAGGGTTGACGTTGACGTCCACCAGCGCAGGGCCGTTGTGGCTCAGCGCCTGCTGGACGGCGGTCCGCACGTCCCCGGGGCGCTCCACCTTGATGCCCAGCGCGCCGTTGGCCGTGGCGAGCGCGGCGTAGTCGACGAACGGTTCGGAGTAGCGGACCCCGTGCTCGGGATACCCGAGCACCATCTGCTCCCAGAGGATCTGGCCGAGCGCGTTGTTGTTGTTGATCACGATCTTGACCGGCAGCTTGTGCTTGATCGCGGTGATGAACTCGGCCATCAGCATCGCGAACCCGCCGTCGCCCACGAACGCGATCACCTGCCGCCGCGGCATCGCGTGCTGGATGCCGATCGCGTAGGGCATGCCCGGCGCCATCGTGGCCAGGTTGCCGGACAAGAAGAACTCGCGGCCGCCGCGGATGTGCCAGTGCCGGGCCGCCCAGGTGGCGATCGTGCCGCTGTCGCAGGTCAGCACCGCGTCGTCGGCGGCCAGCTCGTCCAGCACGCTGACCAGGTACTGCGGGGCGATCGGGTCACGCTTCACGTCCTGCAGGGCGGCCATGTTCTCCCGCCACTTGCCCATCGCCTTCTGGCACTTCTCCAGGAACGAGGTGTCGGTCCGCTGCTTCAGCAGCGGCAGCAAGCCCTGCAGGGCCAGCTTCGCGTCTCCGACCACGGGCACCTCGGTGGGCACCCGGGCGCCGGCCCGGACCGGGTCGGCCTCGATCTGCGCGACCCGCACCTTGCCCGGAGCGGGCAGGTGCTTGGTGTACGGGAAGTTGGTGCCCACCATGAGGAGCGTGTCGATCTCCTCCATGAGCTCCTCGGACGGCCTGGTGCCGAGCAGGCCGATGCCGCCCGTGGTGTACGGCGAGTCGTCGGGGACGGTGGCCTTGCCGGACAGGGTCTTGACGATCGGCGCGGCCAGCACCTCAGCCACGGCCAGGAGTTCCTCGCGCGCATGCCGGGCCCCGGCCCCGGCCAGGATGGCGATCTTGCTGCCGTCGGCCAGCAGGCTGGCGACCTTCTGCAGGTCCTCCTCGCGCGGCTGGCCAGGCGCGGTGAGCATCACCGGCGCGGTCTGCGGCGGGCGAGCCGGCGCGACGTGCTGCCAGGGATCGGCACCGGCGTCGGCGACCTGGACGTCGTTGGGCACGGTCAGGTGGGCGACCCCGCGCCGGGCGTAGGCGGTGCGCACGGCGTTGTCCACGACCGTGGGCAGCTGCGCCGGGTTATAGATCATCTGGTCGTATTCGGCCACGTCCTCGTAGAGCTTGTCGAGGTTGACCTCCTGCTGGTAGCCGGTACCCAGGAGTGCCGTCTCCTGCATCCCGGTGATGGCCAGCACCGGCACATGGTCGAGCTTGGCGTCGTACAGGCCGTTCAGCAGGTGGATGCCGCCGGGGCCCGAGGTGGCCAGGCATACACCGATCTTGCCGGTGGCCTTGGCGTGGGCGGTCGCCATGAAGGCCGCGGCCTCCTCGTGATGGACCAGCACGAACCGCACCCGGTCCTGCTGCCGGCGCAGCCCTTCCATGATCCCGTTGATGCCGTCGCCCGGCAGCCCGAAGACGGTGTCAACTCCCCAGTCGGCCAGCCGGTCAATCAGCGCTTCCGACATGATCTCAGCCACGGTGATCCTCCCGCGCTCGCTTCTCATGGCACGCCCGTCTGCCCTAACCGCGAGATAGAGCACCAAACATCGGGCGTCCCCGCGAGGGGAGTCATCCCTGGCGGTAGCGGGTCACCTGGCCGCCGCGGATGGTGACCGGCCCGGCCGGGGTAGCTGGATCCGGCCAGATCGCGTAGTCGCCGGCGGCCAGGTGGCGCGGCGGTGACCGGCGCGGCGGGAAGCGGGACGGCGCGGCGGGTGTCCGGCGCGGCGGTCGTTCCCCGCGTGGCCTGCCGGGCCCGAGGTTTGCCGGCCGCAGCGCGGGTAGAGGTAATGGCCGTCGAGCAATGGGACGTATAGAGAGGAAGTCCAATGGCCGTGATCCTTGTGGCCCTGCTGATCGTCCTTCTGCTGGTCGGGCTCGGGTTCGCGATCCACGTGCTGTGGTGGCTCGCGCTGGTGGCGCTGGTCGTATTCCTGCTTGGTTTTCTCATCCGCGTGGGAGAGACCGTCGCCAGGCCCCGTCGCCGCCGCTGGTATTACTGGTAAAACCTGCCTCCGGCAATCCGTCCGGCCCGTCCCCGAGTAGCTGCGGGGGCGGGCCGCTTGCGTTCGCCATTGCGCGCGAGGGCGCCTTTAGAGAGCAGGGCGCCTTTCGGTAAGGGCCATCCGTTTGATGCGGGTGGCGGTTTGAGGATTGCGCTTATGGGCAGTGCAGGGCGAACTTGAGAACCGACCCGGGAGGAAGGCAATGTCAACCGGGACCACCGTCATCATCATCATCGCCATCATCGTGGTTGTAGCCGTCGTCGCCGGGATCGTGTACGACACCCGCCGTCGCCGGCTCCGGCGGCAGTTCGGCCCTGAGTACGACCGCCTGGTCGACGAGCGGGACAGCCGGATGAAGGCCGAGGCCGAGCTGGCCGGGCGGCAGCGCCGGGTCAGGAATCTCGACATCCGGCCGCTCGACGCCGCGGCGCAGGCCCGGTACACGCGGGACTGGGCGGCCGTCCAGGAGCAGTTCGTCGACGCCCCGCAGGAGGCCGTGACCGCGGCCCAGCGCCTGGTCATGACCGTGATGAGCGAGCGCGGATACCCCACGGAGGGCGGCGACCAGATGCTCGCTGACCTGTCAGTGGAGCACGCGCGGGTGCTGGACCACTACCGGGCCGCCTACGAGATCAGCCAGCGGGCCGCTGACGGGATGACCTCCACCGAGGACCTGCGGCAGGCCATGATCCACTACCGGGCCCTGTTCCAGGACCTGCTCGGCACGGCACCGGCGGCTGAGGCCGGGCCCGCGTACGGCGAGCCGGTGGTCGCGGGCGAGCCCGGGGCCGGCGCCAGCACGGTGACCGCCAGCGAGCCGATGACCAACGGCGAAGTCGCGACCGACCGCGAGCCCCTGACCGACCGCGAGCCCGGGGCCGACAGCGAGCCCCTGACCGACCGCGAGGTCGTGACCGACGGCGAGCCGGGGGTCGACGGCGAGGCCGTGCCCGGAGGCACGGCGACCACGCCAGACCTGCCGCGGCAGCGGCGGTCCTGAGTACCACGGCCGGCCGGTGCCGACGGCGGTGCCGGCCGCCGGCACCAACCGCATTGGCGGCTACCTGGGCCCGCGAGGCCGGCGAGCGCGGCCTGACCAGGGCGCCGGGTGCCCGGGACCAGGGAGGTCGGGCGCAAGCCCATGATCGCCGGGACCTGCATCGTGTCCGGCCCGCTGTTGCTGGGCCCGGCCTTCCTGTTCGACAAGGGCGCACCGGCCGCCACCACGATGACCGCGTGCTGGTGCGTGGTGCTGATGATCCTGGCCGGCGTCGTGGAGATCTTCCTGGGGGTCAAGGCCCGGCGCCGTCACCGCACCCGTTTCGAAAGCGCTGCCGGGGTAGCTGTTCACGTGAACCGTTGCGGCCGGCTGGGCCGTTGGCAGTGGTGAACATACCGGAGTGCAGAGAATGAGTTTGCCAGCTTCCGAGGCGCGGGCCCTGACCACGATCGAGGAGAGCCTGCTGTCCCGAGATCCCCGTTTCAGGTCGCTGTTCACCATCTTCACCCGGCTGACGGGGCACGAAGCGATGCCGGCCTGGGAACAGCTCCGGCCGCGCCGCTGGCGGCCGCCGCGGGGGCTGGTGATCGCGCTCGCGTTCGCGCTGGTCGTCGGCATCATCGTGGTCGGCTCGCTCGGCGCCCCACCGCGCGCCTGCGGTCGCGTACAGACGCGGGGCACCGTCAGCGCGGCCGCCCAGGGCTGCGGGCCCAGGTCGATGACCAGGCAGCAAAGCACGCCCTGACGGGCCTGCGGCTCAGTCCGCCGTCTCGCGGCGCCGCAGAACCATCACCGAGCGCCCGGCGACCGGGGTCGTCTGTGAGCTCTCCAGCACCTCTGTCTCCCGGCCGGGATCGGCGGTCTCGGTGACCAGCTCCCACCACTGGCCCCACTGCTTGGGCAGGGTCCAGTCGACGGGCTCGGCATGGGCGTTGAACAGCAGCAGGAACGAGTCGTCGGTGACCCGCTGGCCGCGGCGGTCCCGGTCGGTGATCGCGTCCCCGTTGAGGAAGATGCCTACCGAGGGCGCGGGCGCGGCGTCCCAGTCGTCGTCGCCCATCTCGGTCCCGTCCGGCTTGAACCAGCCCAGGTCCACCGAGCCGCGGATGGATCGGCCCTGGAACCAGCGGCGGCGGCGCAGCACCGGGTGCTCGCGCCGCAGCGCGATCAGGAGCCGGGTGTACTCGAGCAGGTCCTCGTCGACCTGGTCCCAGTCGTACCAGGAAATCTCGTTGTCCTGGCAGTAGGCGTTGTTGTTGCCCCGCTGGGTCCGCCCGGCCTCGTCGCCGCCGAGCAGCATCGTCACCCCCTGCGACAGCAGCAGCGTGGCCAGGAAATTGCGCTGCTGCCGGTGCCGCAGCGCGAGGACATCCGGATCGTCGGTGTCGCCCTCGGCGCCGCAGTTCCACGACCGGTTGTGGGATTCTCCGTCGGCGCCGCCCTCGCCGTTGGCCTCGTTGTGCTTCTCGTTGTAGGAGACCAGGTCGCGCAAGGTGAACCCGTCGTGCGCGGTCACGAAGTTGACGCTGGCCCCGGGGTGGCGGGTGTCGGCCTGGTACAGGTCCGAGCTGCCGGTGAGCCGGGAGGCGAACTCGCCGAGCGTGGACGGCTCGCCCCGCCAGAAGTCACGCACTGTGTCCCGGTAGCGGCCGTTCCATTCCGACCACAGGGCCGGGAAGTTGCCGACCTGGTAGCCGCCCTCGCCGATGTCCCACGGCTCGGCGATGAGCTTGACCTGGGAGACGATCGGGTCCTGCTGGATCAGGTCGAAGAACGCCGACAGCCGGTCGACCTCGTGGAACTGGCGGGCCAGGCTGGCGGCCAGGTCGAACCGGAATCCGTCGACGTGCATATCGGTGACCCAGTAACGCAGCGAGTCCATGATCAGCTGCAGCGTGTGCGGGTGGCGCACGTTAAGGCTGTTCCCGGTCCCGGTGGTGTCGTAGTAGAAGCGGAGGTCCTCGGAGACCAGCCGGTAGTAGGCGGCGTTGTCGATGCCCTTCATGGACAGGACCGGGCCCAGGTGGTTGCCCTCGGCGGTGTGGTTGTAGACGACGTCGAGGATCACCTCGATGCCGGCCTCGTGCAGGGTTCGGACCATCGCCTTGAACTCGGCGACCTGCTCACCCCGCTGCCCGCCGGCGGCATAGGAGTTGTGCGGGGCCAGGAAGCCGATCGAGTTGTACCCCCAGTAGTTGCGCAGCCCGCGCTCGATGAGATGCGCATCGTGCACGAACTGGTGCACGGGAAGCAGCTCGACGGCGGTGACCCCGAGCCGGGTGAGGTAGTCGATGGCTACCGGGTGAGCCAGGCCGGAGTAGGTGCCGCGCTGCGCCTCGGGTATGTCCGGGTGCCGCGCGGTGAAGCCCTTGACGTGCACCTCGTAGATGACCGACTCGTTGAGCTGGATGTCCGGGGGGCGGTCGTTGCCCCAGTCGAAGAACGGGTTGTGCACGACGGACCTGGGCACGAAGGCGGCGCTGTCGTCGTCGTTGCGGGAATTCTCGTCGCCGAACGTGTAGGGAAAACAGGCCTGATCCCACCGGACGCCGCCCTCGATGGCCTTGGCGTAGGGATCGAGGAGCAGCTTGGCCGGGTTGCACCGCTGACCGCGGTCGGGCGCCCACGGCCCGTGCACCCGGTAGCCGTAACGCTGTCCCGGTGCCACGGCCGGCACGAAGGCATGCCAGACGAACGCGTCGATCTCTTCCAGGGGCAGCCGCCGCTCGCCGCCGTCCTCATCGAAGAGGCAGAGCTCGACTCCGTCGGCCGTCTCGGAGAACAGCGAGAAGTTCGTGCCGGCGCCGTCGTAGGCGGCCCCGAGCGGGTAGGGACGGCCCGGCCAGTTCTCGATGGCCCCCCGGTCGGGCGGGTCTGGGGATGGGGTCTCCCCGGGCCGGTCGGTCATGAAGGGGGGAGTCCTTTCTTATCGAACCTGGAACCGGCCACGCTACCGGTAACTCAGGGCCTGGGTGCCTCAGTCGCGATGGCGACGGTGTCGGGCGGGAGGATCAGACCCTGGCCCGTCCGGGCGACCGAGGCGTCGGAGGCGGCGAGCAGGTCCGCCGCCGGCCCGGCTGGATACGTCCAGATGTCGGGGCCCAGGTTAGCCGCCACGGCGACCGGCCCGCGCCGGACGACCAGCCAGCCGGCGGCCGGATCGCAGTCGGCCCGGGTGCGGTCAAGCCTCGGATCGGTGAGCGCCGGCACCCGCCGCCGCAGCGCGATCAGCGTGCGATACCAGTCGAGCAGGCTGGCATGGCGCCCGCAGTCCCGCTCGGCCCAGTCGAGCCGGGAGCGCTCGAACGTGGCGGGATCCTGCGGGTCGGGCACGCTGGCGGGATCCCAGCCGAACCCGGAGAACTCCGCGCGCCGGCCCTCGCTCACGACCCGGCCGAGCCCGGGATCGGAGTGGCTGGTGAAGTACTGGAACGGCGTGCTGGCGCCCCACTCCTCGCCCTGGAACAGCAGCGGCACGAAAGGCGAGGTCAGCAGCAGCGCCGCGGCGATCCGCAGCCGGCCGTCGCTCATCAGGGCGCCGCTTCGCTCGCCGGCGGCCCGGTTGCCGACCTGGTCGTGGTTCTGAGTGCTGACCACGAACTGGCGGCCCGACAACCCGGCCGGGGAGCGGCCGTGCACGCGCTGGCGGTGCGGGGAGTAGGTGCCGTCGTACACCCAGGCCTGGCGCAGCGCCTTGGCCAGTAGCGGCAGGGGCCCGAAGTCCTCGTAGTACCCGTCGCGGTCCCCGGTCAGCGTCGCGTGCAGGGCGTGGTGCCATTCGTCGGCCCAGGCGGCGTCGAGCCCGTAGCCCTCGGCGTCCCGGCTGCGGACGAAGCGGGGATCGTTCAGGTCGCTCTCGGCGACGAGGAACAGCGGCCGCCGGAGGTGCGCGGCCAGCGCGGCGACCTCGACGCCGAGTTCCTCGAGGATGTGCGTGGCCGAATCGTCCGCGATCGCGTGCACGGCGTCCAGGCGCAGCCCGTCGCAGTGGTAGTCGCGCAGCCAGGCCACGGCGTTGTCGATGACGAAGCGCCGGACCTCGTCGCTGCCCGGCCCGTCGAAGTTGACCGCGTCCCCCCAGTTGGTCCGGTGGCGGGCGGAGAAGTAGGGGCCGAACTCCGGCAGGTAGTTTCCGGCCGGGCCGAGATGGTTGTAGACGACGTCCAGCACCACGCCGAGCCCGTGACCGTGCGCGGCGTCGACCAGCCGCTTGAGCCCGTCCGGCCCGCCGTAGGCGTGGTGCGGGGCGAACAGGTCCACGCCGTCATACCCCCAGCCGCGGTCACCGGAGAACTCGGCGACCGGCATCAGCTCGACGGCGTCGACGCCCAGGCCGGCCAGGTACCCGAGGTGCTTGATCGCTCCGTCGAAGGTGCCCTCGGCGGAGAACGTGCCGATGTGGCACTCCTGCAGCACCGCCCCGGCGAGCGGCAGCCCGCGCCACCCGGCGTCGCTCCAGGCGAAGGCCGCGTGGTCGACCACGCGGGACGGGCCGTCGATGCCCCGGGGCTGGAAGGCCGAGCGGGGGTCGGGCCGCGGCGGTCCTTCGTCCAGGCTGAACGCGTAGTCACAGCCGGGGCCGGCACCGTCCACCGGCCTGGTCCACCAGCCGTTCTCGCCGCGGCGCAGGGGCACCCGCCGCGCGCCGGGCTCCAGGACCAGGTCGACCCGGCGGCGGCCCGGGGCCCAGACCCGGAACTCGTGCATCACCCGTTCCTGCCCAGGACCGCCACGGGGAACCGCCGCAGCAGCCGGTCCAGCCCCGTGGGCCCGCCGCCCGCCTCCTCGCCGGTGAGCACGTTGGTCCAGCGGCCGCCGGGGAGCTCGACCTCGGCGCCCGCCCAGTCCCCGGCCAGGGTGGCGACCAGCCGCGGCACCACCACGGCCAGCCCGCCGGAGCGGGCGAACGCCACCGCGTGCGCCGACTTCGCCCCGGTGACCGGCAGCGGCTGGTAGGCCGAGCCCGGGCCGTACGCCGCCGGGTTGCGGCGCCGGTGCGCGAGCACGCGGTGGATGAGCCAGAGCTTCGGGCCGCCCTCGTCGGCCATGGCCAGGGCGGTCTCGGGCCCGCCCGCGGCCAGGGCGTCCAGCAGGGAGCGGCGCCGGTGGTAGTTGACCGGGCGGCGGTTGTCCGGGTCGACCAGGGAGAAATCCCAGACCTCGGTGCCCTGGTACAGGTCCGGTATGCCCGGGCAGGTCAGCAGCAGCGCGGTCTGGGCCAGAGAGTTGGCCCGGCCCCGCTCGATGAGCTGGTGCCCGGCGAGGAACGCCTCCAGGTCGGCGACGAATTCCTGGTCGGCGAGCACGCCGGTCACGAACGCGGACAGCGCGTCGTCGTAGTCGGCGTCCGGGTCGGTCCAGGAGGTGTGCACCTTGGCTTCCTTGGCCGCCTTCTGCATGAACGCCGCGACCCGGCCCGCCTCGATCGGCCAGGTGCCCACCAGCGTCTGGTAGAGCAGGTACTCGGCGTTGCGATCCGGCCAGCCGTCCTGCTTGTAGTTCTTGTTGTGGCGGGCCCAGCGCTCGACCGCGCGGCCCCATTGCTCGGGCAGCTCCGACAGCAGGCTGATCCGGGCCCGCACGTCGCCGCTGCGCTTGGTGTCGTGGGTCGACAGGGTGAGCATGGCCTCCGGCCGGCGCCGCGCCGCGTCCGCCATCGCCCGGTGGAAGTCCGCCAGCGGGCGGCCGAGCTGGCCCGGGTCCCCGCCGACCTCGTTGAGGCAGGTCAGCGGCTGATACCGGTAGAACGCGGTGTCCTCCGACCCCTTGGCCATCACCGGCGCGCTGACCTGCGCGAACCGCACGGCGAACGCGGCCTCCTCGGCTCCGGCGGCCTCCTCGGCTCCGGCGGGCTCGCCGGCGAGCAGCTGGCCGATGAATCTGAGCAGCTCGGCGTCGATATCTTGACGGCGCTGCCACGCTCGGTCTACCGCGGCGGCCACCTGCGCCCGGTCGGCCGGGGTGGCCGGATAACCGGGGCGCGCGTACGTGCGGTACACGCTGAAGGCGGCGATCACCTCGCGCAGCGCGTCCCGCAGCTCGCGGCGGGTGTGGTCGCGCTGACGGCGGTGGCGCTCGCAAACGTCGGCCAGCAGCCCGGTCAGGCGCTCGACCTCGGCGACCAGATCCTCGCGCATGATCTGGTGCTTGGCCGCGTGCGCGACCTCGGCATAGCTTTGCTGCAGCCCGGTGAAGCGCGCGTAGCCCGCGCGCAGGGCCGGCGCGCCGCGCTCGTCGACGAACAGCTGGGTCACCCGGTTCAGGAACTCGTAGCCGGTGGTCCCGGCCACCGGCCACGATGTCGGCAGCTCCTCGTCCCCCTGCAGGATTTTCTCCACCACCACGTAGGCGCCCGACGTGGCGTCACGCAGGCGGGTCAGGTAGCCTTGCGGGTCGGCCAGCCCGTCCACGTGGTCGATGCGCAGCCCGTCGGCGGTGCCGTCGGCGACCAGGCTCAGGATGAGACGGTGCGTGTCGGCGAAGACCGCCTCATCCTCGACCCGCAGCCCGGCCAGCGTGTCGATGTCGAAGAAGCGGCGGTAGGAGAGCTCCTCGGCGGCGGTGCGCCAGTAGGCCAGCCGGTAGTTCTGCTGGCTCAGCAGGTCGTCGAGGGCGTCCGGGTCGTGGTTCAGCGCGTCGACCTCGGCGTCGACCGCCTTGGCGACCTCGGGCGCGGCCTGGCACAGGTCGGCCAGCCGGGCGCGGAGCACCTCCTTGTCCCGGTGCCGTTCGACCACGGCGGCCCGGTCGGTCCGGCGGCCGTGCGGCAGCCGGCTGAACGCCACGGCCAGGCTCTCGAGCTCGGCCGACCCGGCCCGGGCCGCCGCCCGGGTGAGCAGGCCGCCCAGGGTGCGCGGCGAGATCGGCGCCTCGTGGTCGTAGTAGCGGACCGCGAACGAGCCGCCCTGCCGCTCGAGCACCAGGTCCCCGGCCTCCAGCACCCGGCCGTAGTGGTCGCCCAGCACCGGCATCAGCACGACGTCGGCCAGCTTGCGCTGCGGCGGGTCCCAGTCGATGTCGAAGTGGCCGGCGTAGCGGCTCGACGGCCCGTTCTCCAGGACGTCCCACCACCAGGCGTTGGCCCGCCCGGCCAGCGCCATGTGGTTGGGCACGATGTCGAGGACCTGGCCCAGGCCGTCGTCGGCCAGCCGCTGCGCGAGCTTGCGGTCAGCCGGCGATGCCGCCGAGCTCGCTGTTCACCCGGCCGTGGTCGACCACGTCGTAGCCGTGGGTACTGCCCGCCGCGGCCTGCAGGATCGGCGAGCTGTACAGGTGGCTGACCCCGAGCGCGGCCAGGTACCCGGCGATCGCGGCCGCGTCGTCGAAGGTGAACCCGGCGTGCAACTGGACGCGGTAGGTCGCGGCCCGCTGGCGCGGGCCCGGCGCCGGCGGGCGTGTGGGCATGTGCGGGCGGCTCCCAGCTTGGGCACCACGGGCTGAAATGGCACCTTAAGGTCCTGTTCCCCCGCCACAGTGCCCGCCAACCGGGCATCTAACCAAAGGTTGCAATATGTCCCGCGGGTTCCGCGCTCAGCGGCCGTTCCGGGTGGAGGTGGTACCCGGCCGGCTGGTCGCGAAGCTGCGGGCGGGCCGGCGGCCCTGGCCGGGGCCGCCGTGCTGGCGGCCGCCTGTGCCGCCTGCGGCGATCAGGTTACGACGATCACCGTGACGCCGACCGCGTCATAGGTGCCGCGGGCCCGGGCGTCCCGGGTCGCGAGGGCTGCGCCGTGCTCTTTGGCGGCCAGTGCAACGAGCGCGTCATAGACGGCACCGCCGGCGATGCCGAGACGGCTGAGTGTGCCCGGAAGCTTGCGTGCGCGTGAGCTGCTCAGCACCAGCGGAGCAGGAAAGCGGGCCCTCAGCAGCCGGGCGGCATCGGCGGGCGCCAGCCGCGCGTCACCGGGCAGCCGGGTGAGAACGGAGTAGGTCTCGACGAGAGCGTGACCGCTGAGCGTGATCTCCTGCCGGCCCCACCAGCGCACCACGGCCGCATGATCGTGATGTGAGCGGACAAGCAGCGGGACGGCGACGCTCGTGTCGACCGCGACCGTCACTTACGGCCCGCGTCGATGAGGGCGAAGACCACGTCGTCATCGACCGGCGTCTCGCTGGCCGCGACGAGCACACCATCCTCCTCGGTCAGGCGCGCCGTCCGGCCGGCGGGCAGGATCTGCGCGCCGGCGCC
This sequence comes from uncultured Actinomycetota bacterium, assembly GCA_963749145.1. Lineage (GTDB taxonomy): Bacteria > Actinomycetota > Actinomycetes > Streptosporangiales > Streptosporangiaceae > JASHPR01. The sequence goes on from CAVVLN010000004.1 coordinate 1,919,880, forward strand.
GTACGGCGAGATGTCGACCTTCGTGCCAGGGAGCAAGCCCAGCGCGTCGCGGATGGGCTTGGGCAGCACGACCCGGCCAGCCTGGTCGATGATGGCCTCCATGGGAAAAGGATACCATCACAATCCCATCCTGGCGCAGGAACACGGCTCGTCCTGGAACGCCGCCCTGAGCGCCTGCGCAAAGCAGGCGCCCCCGCAGCTTCCGTTCACCGAGGCGCAGCTGGCGGCGGCCCGCAGCAAGCTGCTGAAGGAGATCCGGTGCGTGCGCGCCCACGGGTTCCCCGGCTGGCCGGACCCGGTCATCAATCCCAACGACATCACCTTCCTGCCGCCGGGGCCAACACGAGCGACCCTTCGCCGCGGCTCCAGGCGGCAGAGCAGGCGTGCCAATGGCCGCCCGCGCCGTGAGGGAGGACGGCAGGAGAAGCTCCGGGCTGGTCACGGCCTCTGTTACCGCGCTGTTAGCGGTGATGGCGTACACCTGGGTCGCAGAGGACACCGGCACGACCAGTCGGCGTGCGCATGCAACAAACCTTTCGCAGGCAACAAACCTCAGATGAACGAGAGCGCCGACGGCGGCCCGCCGCGGCGGCGGCCCGCGGGAAGCGCGCCCGCCGCCGCGGCGGTGACGGGCCTGAAGGGTGGCAGACAGTCATGAGCGGTACAGATGCTCGGGAGCAGGCGGCCCGGCCCGGCGGCCCGGCCGGGCCGGTGGACGGGCTCGTGCCCGAACAGGCGTCCGGGGATCGCGCGGCGGAGGCACCGGCCGACACGCCGGGCCCGGCCGAGCCGGCCGAGGCGGCCGAGGCGGCGCGGGCCGGCCGGCACGCGGCCGGGGAGTTCGGGGACGCGGGGCTGGCGGCCGGGGAACTGGCGCCCGGCGCCCCCCGGCGTCGGCGCCGGGCCTGGATCGCGGCGCTCGCGGTGGTGGTGCTGGTGGCGGCCGGCCTGGCCGGGGCGGACGCCGCGGGCGCGTTCCGCACCGCCAAGCCCGCCGCGGCCAACAACGGGTACGGCACCGGGACCGCGGCGGTGAAGCGGACCTCGCTGACCTCGCAGACCCAGGAGAACGGGACCCTCGGGGACGCCGGCTCCTACACGGTGGTCGTCCCGGGGTCGTCGTCATCGGGCGCGGGCGGTCCCGGGGGTTCCTCGCCGGGCTCGGGCCCGGGCACGTTCACCTGGCTGCCAGCGGCCGGGCAGATCATCCGCCAGGGCCAGGCGCTGTATCAGGTCAGCGAGAGCCCGGTGGTCCTGTTGTACGGGAGCGTTCCGGCCTACCGTGACCTGTCGGAGGGCATGACCGGCGGGGATGTCCGGGAGCTGAACGCCGACCTGGTGAAGCTGGGCTACGCGACCGCGGGCGCGCTGGGCCCGGCTTCGGGCTGGGATTACTTCAGCGGCGAGACGGCGTACGGGCTGGAGCTGCTGCAGTCGCACCTGGGGCTGACGGTGACCGGGTCGCTGCCGCTGGGCCAGGCGGTGTTCCTGCCGGGCGCGGTCGAGGTGACCGGCCTGGGCAGCGGGGTGGTGCCGGGCGGGTCCGTGACGGCCGGGGCGGTGGTGCTGACCGGCAGCTCGCTGACCCCGGTGGTGACGATCGACCTGGACGCCTCGCAGCAGACCGAGGTGGCGGTGGGCGACAAGGTCTCGATCACGCTGCCGGACGGGTCGGTGACGCCCGGGGTGATCTCCCAGGTCAGCACCGTGGCCTCATCCTCGTCATCGGGCAACTCCGGCAACGGCAACGGGAACGGGAACGGGAACGGGAACGGGAACGGGAACGGGAACGGGAACGGATCGGCGGGCGGGGCGACGATCACGGTGGTGGTGTCGCTGACCGATCCGAAGGCGGCCGGGACCCTGAACCAGGCCCCGGTCGAGGTGACGATCACCACCGGCAGCGTGAGCGACGTGCTGATCGTTCCGGTGGACGCGCTGCTGGCCCAGCCCGGCGGCGGCTATGCGGTGGAGGTGACCGGCCCGGGCGGCCATCACCTGGTGAGCGTGACGCCGGGCCTGTTCGACGACGCGGCCGGGACGGTGCAGGTGACCGGGAACCTGACGCCCGGTCAGCGCGTCGTGGTGCCGGGGATATGAGCGGCCATGTCGCGGCGGCGCTGCCCGCGCCGGGGCCGCGCCCGGGGCCGGCCGGGCCGGAACTGGTGCTGGATCTCGAGGCGGTCAGCAAGGTCTACCCGGGCAGGCCGTCGGTGCCGGCCCTGCGGGGGGTGACCTTGTCGGTGGCGGCCGGGGAGCTGGTGGCGGTGCTCGGGCCGTCGGGGTCGGGCAAGAGCACGCTGCTGCACCTGGCCGGCACCCTGGACCTGCCCACCGCCGGGACCGTCCGGGTCGCGGGCCTGGACGTGGCGGCGCTGTCCGACCGGCAGCTGGCCGGGCTGCGCGCGAAGAGCATCGGGTTTGTGTTCCAGCAGTTCTTCCTGGCCGAGCACCAGAGCGTGCTGGACAACGTGGCCGACGGGCTGCTGTACGCCGGGGTGGGCCTGGCCCAGCGCCGCGAGCTGGCCGCGATTGCGCTGGACCGGGTCGGGCTCGGCCGCCGCCCAGCTGCTGGGCATCGACCGGGTGTTCGGCGGCGAGCGGATCTGGATCACCGGGGTCAACGGCAGCGGCGGCCTGTGGCTGTACGTGGCCGGCATCCTGAACCCCGACGTGCTGTCCCCCGACGTCGACTCCTCGGTGCTGACCGGGTTCCCGTTCGCGGAGCAGTACCTGGGCTTCGACGGCCATCCGTCCACCGTGTACGTCAAGGCGGCCGACAGCCAGGTCAACGCCGTCTACAACCTGCTCGCCGCGCAGGCCAACCCGGAAAACCCCAGCGGGGTCGACGTGTCCCAGCCGTCCAGCGCGCTGGTCGCCCAGGTGGACGCCAAGAGCGCGTTCAACACCCTGTTCCTCGGCCTGGGCGCGGTCGCGCTGCTGGTCGGCGCGATCGGCGTGGCCAACATCATGGTCATCGCCGTGCTCGAACGGCGGTCCGAGATCGGGCTGCGCCGCGCGCTGGGCGCCACCCGCGGCCACATCCGGATCCAGTTCCTGACCGAGGCGATCACCCTCGCCCTGCTCGGCGGCGCGGCCGGCGTCCTCGCCGGCGCCGCCGCCACCGCCCTCTACGCCCACGACAAAGGCTGGGCCACCGTCATCCCCGCCGACGCCTGGCCGGCGGCCTGGCCGCCGCCATCCTCATCGGCGCCCTCGCCGGGCTGCTGCCCGCCATCAAGGCCGCCCGCCTCTCCCCGACCCAGGCGCTCTGGAGCCTTTAGCCGCTGAGGATGCTAGGGAGGTCGTCCCCCGCCGGGCGGCTTCCCTAGCCCGCGGACTCCTTCTCCCGCCCCGCGGCGTCCTGGCGGCGGGCGAGCGGGAACGCGAACCAGAGCCCGCCGAACAGGACCAGGACCAGCCCCGCGATGAGCCAGGCCGGCAGGCCCGTGGCCACGTAGCTGGACACCAGCAGGACCGCGGCCGAGACGGCCAGGCCGACGGTGGCCAGCCCCAGGATCGCCATCACGCTGGCCGCCCGGACCAGGGACTCCTTCTGCTGCCGCCGGAAGACCAGGCGGTGGTAGGCGACGGGGCCCAGCAGCAGTGCCGTGGCCACGGCGGACAGCACCAGGCTGGCCAGGTAGAGGTCGCGCTGAGCGGAGCTGAGCCGGACGAACCTGACCGTGAACGGCAGCGAGAGTAGGAACCCGAACAGGACCTGGACGCCCAGCCCCGCCACTCGCAGTTCCTGGAGCAATTCGGCCAGGTTGCGGTCGTCACGCTGCGCCTCCGACTCATCCCGCGGATCCTGATCGCGCGGCGGCTCCTGATCGCGCGGCGGCGTGAGAGCCTCTGGCCTCATCGTGGTCACCTCCCGTGTTCACTCGGGCCGTCCCGGTTAGCCCGTGACGCTGCCGCTACCCGCGTGGCGGGAGCGAAAACGGTCATGCGTTTGAGAACGTCGCGCACAGGTAGAAGAGAGCGGCGAAGGGAGCGATCATGCCGATGCAGCAGCCGGGCACCCGGGAGCGCCCGGTGACCCCGGACGGGCCGCCGATGGCGCCGCTGACCGCGGGCGGGCCGGACGTCCGGGACGCGGACGGGCCGGCCGTCGACGGCCTCGCCGCCGCCGTGTACGTCATCCCGACCGACGCGCCGGAGGCCGATGGCACGCTGGCCTGGACCGAGACCACGATGGTCGTGGTGACCGCCCAGGCCGGCGGCGAGCGCGGGACCGGCTGGACCTACGCGGCGGCCGCCGCCGCCGGCGTCGTGGCCGACGTGCTAGGCGGCGTCGTGGTCGGCCGCGGCGCGTTCGACCTGGCCGGCGCCGCCGAGGCGATGGCCCGGGCGGTGCGCAACATCGGCCGGGAGGGCATCGCGGCGACGGCGATCTCCGCCGTCGACATCGCGCTGTGGGATCTCAAGGCGCGGCTGCTCGGGCTGCCGGTGACGAGCCTGCTCGGCCGCGTCCGCCGGGATGTTCCCGTCTACGGGAGCGGCGGCTTCACCAGTTACGACGACGACCGCACCCGCGAGCAGCTGGCCGGCTGGGTCCAGCAGGACCGGATCCCGCGGGTGAAGATCAAGATCGGCGAGTCGTGGGGCGGCAACGAGCGCCGCGATCTCGAGCGGGTCGCGCTGGCCCGGGAGGTCATCGGCCCCGAGACGGAGCTGTACGTCGACGCGAACGGCGGCTACGGCACCGGCCAGGCCGTGCGGGTCGGGCGTCAGATGGCCGGCTACGGGGTCACCTGGTTCGAGGAGCCGGTATCGTCGCAGGATGCGGCCGGGCTGGCCGCGGTCCGCGGCCAGGTCGAGGCCGACGTCGCGGCGGGAGAGTACAGCTGGTCGCTGGCCGACTCGGCCCGGCTGATCAGCGCGGGAGCGGTCGACTGCCTGCAGCTCGATATGACCCGCTGCGGCGGCATCACCGGGTTCCTGCGCGGCGCCGCGCTCGCGGCCGCGCACGGCCTGCCGGTCTCCGCCCACTGTGCCCCCAACCTGCACGCTCACGCCGGGGCCGCGACGCCGAACCTGCGGCACGTCGAGTACTTCCACGACCACCAGCGCATCGAGCAGATGCTCTTCGACGGAACGCTCGATCCGCACGGCGGGGTGCTCAGCCCCGACCCCGGCCAGCCCGGACTCGGCCTGCAGTTGCGGGCCGCGGACGCCGAGCGCTACCGGCGGCCGTGATGAGCCGCCGGCCCGCGGGGCCAGCGAGCCCGCTGACCAGGAATCCCCGACCGGAGGACTGATATGAAGACCGCAACCGGCCTGACCTTACTGGCCATCGGCGCCATTCTGACCTTCGCCGTGACGGCGCACCCCAGCTACCTCAACCTCCAGGTCGCGGGCGTGGTCCTGATGGTGATCGGCCTGGTCGGGCTGTTCCTGCCCAAGCGCGCCCAGGGTTGGCTTCGCCGCCGGACGATCCTGCGCCGGGGCGCGGGCGGGCCCGTGGTGGGCCGCGTCGACGAGCGGCGCTACCCCCCGTACGTCATGCTCAATCCCGGCGCCCCCGCCGCCGGCGAGCACAACGGCCGCCAGCCGGGCGACCTCACCGCCGACGAGGCCGAGCCGGCCCCGGCGGCCGAGACGGCGCCGCTCCGGGACCTGCCCGAGGAGGACCTGGTCGCCGAGCCGGCCGACCCGCACGATCCCGCTGCGGAGGTCGTGGAGGAGTACATCGAGGAGTGACCTGGCCGCCCGGGTGCGCGCCAGGGTCGCGACGACAGCGGAGGGAGGCAAACACGTGCGCCCCATCGCCGACCAGACGATTCTTATCAGCGGCGCCACCGACGGCCTCGGCAAGTCGCTGGCGGCCGAACTGGCCGCCGGCGGTGCGACGCTGCTGCTGCACGGCCGCGACGACGGCAAGGGCCAGGACACCGTGCGCGAACTCCAGCGCCGCAGCGGCAACCGGCGGGTCCGGTGGTACCGCGCGGACCTGTCCTCGCTGCGGGAGGCGGGCGGGAAGAGGCGGCCGCGCTGGGCCAGGCCCACGACGAGAACGAGCGCCGTCGGCTGCGCGAGCTGGCGGACCGGATGACCGGCCTGGCCGCGGCCGCCAGCAGGCCCCGATGAGCGCCAGCACCGTCACCGCCGCCCGCCGGGCGGCGGGCCGCCCGGAGCCCGGCGAGAGCGCCGAGGCACGCTTCGCCGAAGCGCTCGGCTACATGCGGCACCTGCAAGCGGCCGCGGCCCGGATGACCCGCGATCACAGCGACGCCGAGGACCTGGTCCAGGAGACCTACGCCCGGGCCTACGCGTCGTTCCACCTGTTCCGGGAGGGGACGAACCTCAAGGCGTGGCTGAGCCGCATCCTGACCAACACGTTCATCAACGGCTACCGGAGGAAGCAGCGGGAACCCGTGCTGGCCAGCGCCGGGCTCGAGGACTGGCAGCTGGCCCGGATCCAGTCCCGGACCGGGGGCGCGATGCGGTCCGCCGAGGAACTGGCGCTCGACCGCATGCCGGACGCGCGCATTATCGCGGCGCTGCGGCAGCTTCCCGACGACTTCCGCACCGCCGTGTACCTGGCTGACGTGGAGGGATTCGGCTACCGGGAAATAGCCGGGATCATGCGCTGCCCGGTCGGCACGGTGATGTCCCGGCTGCACCGCGGCCGCGGGCGGCTCCGGGAACTGCTCGAGGCCCGGATGCCACCGGACGAGACGCGCTGACACCATTAACCCGGCGGCCGCGAACGTGTTTAAGGATCGCTTTCCACGGTAGTTAGCTGGCCGTGAACAAAGCCCGAGTAAGCAGTATTCACCCTCGGTAGGTGATAAGCATGCGAATAGGATCCATCCTCCTTGTCGTCTGGCTGATTATCGGCGTCATCGCGGGCGCCCAGCGCAACTATTACAGCGGGTCCGGCGCGAGCTGCGCCAAGGCGGGCACGATAGCGGTAACCATTCTGGCCGGGCCCCTCAACTACGTCGGCGTGAACCCGAAGGTCCGCTGCGAGCTGCCCCAGCCGAGCCAGTGACCGCCAGCTAGGGCGGGAATGTTAAGCAGGAGGACTCGAAAATGCTTGCCATAATCGCGGTCATCATTTTCGCCATCGCATTCATCATCCGGGTCACGGCAACGGCGACCGATGCGGTGTTCGCGCCGGCCAGCCTGGTGATCCTGGGGCTGATCTGCGTCGCGCTGCACCTGGCCGGCCTCGGCGCCGGCTGGCGCCTGCGAAGGTAGCCGGGCCTCGGCCGGCCCCCAGCCTGCGGCCGGGTCGCAGCCGGGTCGCGCCACCCCGGCGGCGGTCCCGGCCGCAGCCCGTCATGGCAGGCTTGATCGATGACCTGGACCGTGCCAACCCCCGACCTGCCCGGCGGTCCGCTCACCGGCGACGACCGGCCGATCCTCGAGGGCGGCGGACGGTGGGGCGACGACGAGAGGGGCTGCCGAGATGCCCGATGACATCCTGGAGCTGGCCGACCGCCTCTGGCGCGGCGAGGTCCCGACCAGCGAATACCATCCGGTCGGCCACCTTGGCGGGCTGACCGAGATCTGTGACGGCGTCGCGTTCGTCCCGTCCTTCGCCAACGTGTCGGCCTTCAGCACCGAGGACGGCCTGGTCCTGGTCGACACCGGGAGCTCGTTCGTGGCCACCGCTGTGCATAAGGAGCTGCGGCGCTGGACCAGCCAGCGGCTGAACACCGCCGTGTACTCGCACGGGCACATCGACCACGTCGGCGGCCTGCCGGCCTGGGAAGCGGAGTCGGCGGACCGGGGCTGGCCCGCGCCGGCCGTCGTCGCCCACGAGGCGCTGCCCCGGCGGTTTGACCGGTACCTGCTCACCACCGGCTACAACGAGGTGATCAACCGGCGCCAGTTCGGGCTCAGTGAACTGCGCTGGCCCACCGACTACCGCTACCCCGACCGCACCTACCGCGACGAGCTGCAGCTCGAAGTCGGCGGCCGGGCCTTCGCGCTGCGGCACGAGAAGGGCGAGACCGACGATCACACGGTGACCTGGGTGGCCGACCGGAAGGTGCTGTGCTGCGGCGACCTGTTCATCTGGGCGTCGCCGAACGCGGGCAACCCGCAGAAGGTGCAGCGCTACCCGCGGGAGTGGGCGGCCGCGCTGCGCCGGATGATTGAGCTGCAGCCGGAGCGCCTGCTCCCGGGCCACGGCCTGCCGGTGGTGGGCGCCTGGCCGGGTCCGGCAGGCCCTCGCCGACACGGCCGGGCTGCTGGAGGCGCTGGTCGACCAGACGCTCGAGGTGATGAACCACGGCGGGCGGCTGGACGACGCCATCCACGCGGTGCGGCCGCCGGCCCACCTGGAATCCCGGCCCTACCTGCGGCCGGTCTACGACGAGCCGGAGTTCGTGGTGCGCAACATCTGGCGGCTCTACGGAGGCTGGTGGGACGGGAACCCGGCCACGCTCAAGCCCGCGCCGGAGCGGGCGCTGGCGGCCGAGCTGGCCGACCTGGCCGGCGGCCCCGCGGCGCTCGCCGACCGGGCCCTGGCGCTGGCCGGCCGCGCCCTGGACCAGGCCCGGGCCATGGCGGACGGCGGCGAGGGCGGCGACGACCGCGACCGCCAGGCCGAGACCGCGCTACGCCTGGCCGGCCACCTGGCCGAGCTGGCCCGGCTGGCCGCGCCCGGGGACGACGCGATCGGGGAGATTCACCGCCGGGTGTATTCGGCCCGGGCCGACGCCGCGACCTCGACGATGGCCAAGGGCGTCTTCCGCTGGGCCGCCCGGGGCGACGTCTAGTTCTGCCAGGTGGAACCCGGGGCGTACGGGCTGGGCGCCCCGGGATCGCGCGCGCGCCGCCGCACCGAGCGGGCGGCCACGCCGTTGAGCAGCGAGCCGATCGCGAACCCGATCACAAGGTCGACCACGGCCGTGGCGACCTTCGAGGACAGCGGCGCGCTGGTGCTGAACGGGAACAGCACGACCACCACCGTGGCCAGGCCGATGATCCAGGTGAAGAACATCATCGGCCGCGGCGTGCTCACGAGCAGCAGGTGGGCCAGGGCGGTGGCGAGCAGCGCGGCGATCGCGGCCGCCAGGACCAGCCCGGTGGTGTGCGCGTCGCCGTAGGCGCCGTCCCGCTTGGGGGCCAGGATCGGGATGTTGAACAGCCACCGGCAGACCAGGATGCCGACCAGCGCCACCAGGCCGGCGACGATCGCGGTGGCCAGTCCGCCGGCCCACAGCTGGCCGGCGTCCACCTTCGGCCGGGGCCGGGACGCTCCACTCCCGGGCGTGATCGGCGCCGTCATGGAGTCTTCACCTGCCTGTTACGCCTCGAGGTCGCCCGCTGCAGGGCCTGGTTTTCCCTCCTAACTGTCACTCACCGAGCCGCGGAAGTCCAAACCTGGCCCGGGCCGCGGCTGCATGGACCGCCGCCCGCTGGGTAGCTGCGGCGGATGCCCAGATTCCACCCGCATGTGCTGCGCGACTACGCGCTGATCGCCGACGGGCAACGAGGAGCGCTGGTCAGCCCCCGCGGCGACATCGTCTGGATGTGCGCGCCGCGGTGGGACTCCGACGCGGTCTTCTCCGCGCTCGTCGGCGGCGACGGCGTGTACGCGGTCACGCCGGCCCGCACGTTCGTCTGGGGCGGCTACTACGAGGAAGGCTCCCTGATCTGGCGCAGCCGCTGGATCACCGCGACTGGCGTCACCGAGTGCCACGAGGCGCTCGCGTTCCCCGGCGACCCGGGCCGGGTAGTGGTGCTCCGGCGGATCATCGCCCGTACCTGCCCCGCCGAGGTGGAGATCGTGCTCGACCTGCGGGCCGGGTTCGGGCAGCACGGGCTGCGGTCGGTCAAGCAGGGTGACGACGGTACCTGGACCGGCCGCGCGGGCGACCTGCACGTGCGCTGGTCGGGCGAGGTGGCGCAGGCTAGGCCGCACCGCGCAGGCCACGCATCCGTGCTGGCCATGAAGCTGACCGTGCCCGCCGGGGCCAGCCGTGACCTCGTCCTGGAGCTGTCCGCCGAGCCGCTGCGGGAGGAGCCGCCCGGCGCCGGCGCGCAGTGGCGCGCCACCCGGCAGCGCTGGGCCCAGGTTTCGCCGCCGCTGGACGGCGTGGTGGCCGCGCGCGACGCCCGCCAGGCGCAGGTGGTGCTGCGCGGGCTGACCAGCGGCGGCGGCGGCATGGTCGCGGCCGCCACCACCAGCTTGCCGGAGCGGGCCGAGGAGGGCCGCAACTACGACTACCGCTACGCCTGGATCCGCGACCAGGTCTACGCGGGCCGGGCCGCGGCCGCGGCCGGCACCTATGACCTGCTCGACGATGCCGTGCGGTTCATCTCCAGCCGCCTGCACGCCGACGGCCCCGGGCTGGTCCCGGCCTACACCGTGGACGGCGGCCCCGTTCCCGACCAGCGCCGGCTCGACCTGCCCGGTTACCCCGGCGGCTTCGACCTGGTCGGCAACTGGGTGAACCGGCAGTTCCAGCTCGACGCGCTGGGCGAGTCGCTGCTGCTGCTGGCTGCGGCCGGGGAGCATGACCGGCTGGATTCCGACGGCCGCAAGGCCGCCGAGATCGGGGCGGACGCGATCGCGCGGCGCTGGCGCGAGCCGGACGCCGGGATCTGGGAGATCGACAACCAGGCGTGGACCCACAGCCGCCTGATCTGCGTGGCCGGGCTGCGAGCCGCGGCCAGGACCTGCACCACCGAGCCGCAGGCCTCCGAGTGGTCCGCGCTCGCGGACGTCATCCTGGCCGACACCGGCAAGCACGCGGTGCACCCGTCCGGGCGCTGGCAGCGCTCCCCCGGCGACCCCGGCCTGGACGCGGCGCTGCTGATGCCGCCGGTCCGCGGCGCCGTGCCGGCCGACGACCCGCGCACCACCGAGACGCTGCGCGCCTACCTGGCCGAGCTGACCCAGGACGGTTACGCCTACCGGTTCCGGCACGATCAGCGCCCGCTGGGTGAGGCCGAGGGCGCGTTCCTGCTGTGCGGATTCGTCCTGGCCCTGGCTCAGCAGCAGCAGGGCGACGAGCTCGAGGCCGCGCGCTGGTTCGAGCGCAACCGGGCCGCGTGCGGCTCGCCGGGCCTGTACGCGGAGGAGTACGACGTCGCCGAGCGCCAGCTCAGGGGGAACCTGCCGCAGGCGTTCGTGCACGCGATGCTCCTCGAGTGCGCCGCCCGGCTGGCATCGCCCTGGCACGAGCGGTGACCGGGCTAGACCCCGCAACGACCCCCGCAACGAGCTAGACCCCCGCAACGAAGGAGCAGGATCATGACCGAGACAGTGGTGATCACCGGCGCCAGCGCCGGCATCGGCCGGGCGACGGCGCGGCTCTACGGCGAGCGCGGCGCCAACGTCGCGCTGATCGCGCGCGGTCAGGCCGGCCTGGACGGCGCGGTCAGGAACGTGGAGGACGCCGGGGGCAAGGCCCTGGCGATCCCGGCCGACGTCGCCGACTACGCGCAGGTGGAGGAGGCCGCGCGGCAGGCGGAGGAGTTCTTCGGCCCGATCGATGTCTGGATCAACGTGGCGTTCACCTCGGTGTTCTCCCCGTTCGCGGAGGTCACCGCCGAGGAGTTCCGCCGGGTCACCGAGGTGAGCTACCTGGGATTCGTGCACGGGACCATGGCGGCGCTGTCCCGGATGCGGCCGCGCGGAACCGGCACGATCGTGCAGGTGGGATCCGCGCTGGGCGCGCGCAGCATCCCGCTGCAGTCCGCCTACTGCGGCGCCAAGCACGCTATCAACGGGTTCACGTCCTCGCTGCGCTGCGAACTGCTGCACGAGGGATCCGGGGTGCACATCACGGTCGTGCAGATGCCGGCCGTCAACACCCCGCAGTTCTCCTGGGTGCGCTCCCGGCTGCCCCGGCACCCGCAGCCGGTCCCCCCGATCTACCAGCCGGAGGTCGCCGCCCGCGGCATCCTGTACGCCGCCGACCACCCCCGGCGCCGGCAGTACTGGATCGGGGCCAGCACCGCGGCCACCGTCGCGGCCAATAAGTTCGTCCCCGCGCTCCTCGACCGGTACCTGGCCCGGACCGGGTACGACTCCCAGCAGACGGACCAGAAGGTTGACGACAACCGGCCCGACAACCTGTTCCAGGCCCTCGACGTCCCGGGCGGCCGGGACTACGGCGCGCACGGGGTGTTCGACGCCAGGTCCCACGCGCGCAGTGCCCAGGTGTGGCTGGACCAGCGGCCGGGCGTGCTGGCCGGGCTGGTAGCCGGCGCGGCGATCGCCACCGGTGTCGTGGCCGGGCGAGCATGGCGCCGTTGACCAACGCGGGCCCGGGCCTGGGTGGCCTGCTCCAGGCGGTCCGGGCCAGCTACGGCGGCGCCCTGCTGATCGCGCCCGGCCCGGTGATCCGGCTGGCCACGGGCGAGCCGGCCAGTCCGCGCGCCCGCGCCGTGGCCCGGGTGCTCGGCGCGCGCCATCTGCTGCAGGCCGCGCTGACCGCCGCGGCCAGGTGTAACGCGCCGTCGCTGGGTCTCGGCGCTACGGTCGACCTGGTGCACGCTGCTTCGATGGTCGCGCTCGGGGCGGCCGACCGGCAGGCCAGGCGTCTCACGCTGACGGACGCGCTGGTCGAGAGCGCGTTCGGGGCGGCGAGCGGGACCGTGGCCGCGCTCTGGCCCGCCCGCGCCAGCTAAGCCCCGCCCGCCTGACGCCACGAGCCGGCCGGACGCGGTCAGCCGCGGACCGGGCTGGTCCACTGAGCGACGAGCTTGTCCAGGACCGGGGCGAGGTTGCGGAGCTCGTCGAGATGGGCGGGGGCCAGCCGGGTCAGCCGTGCCTCGCCCTCCGCGGTGAGCCGGACCCGGGTCACCCGGCCGTCGGTGTCGTCGCCCGACCGCTCCACCAGGCCGGCCGCCTCGGCGCGGTCGACGAGCTCGACGGCGCTGTGATGGCGGAGCATCAGGTAGCCGGCCAGGTCGCCGATGGTCGGGCCGGGCGCGGCCGGGTGCCCCTTCACTGCCAGCAGCAGCTGATGCTGGGCCGGGGTCAGGCCCGCGGTGCGTGCCTGCGTCTCGCTCCAGTGCAGGAAGCGCCGGAGGCTGGCGCGGAACGCCAGCAAGTTCTCGTAGTCCTCGCTGGTCAGCTGATGCATCCTCACCGCTCCCGGCGGCCTCCTGGCGCAACGGCCGGACCGGCCGGGTGCCGTCGGCCGCCTGGCCAGCATAGGGCCTCGTCGCGCGGGGCGAGTGGCGGCGAGTCTCGCCGGCCGACCGTAATATCGTAGAACGACATGCTACCCAAGGCCCTGCGCGCCGCCCAGCCCGGAAGCTTCGCGGTGGTGATGGCCACCGGCATCGTGTCGGCGGCGCTACTCGACGCGAGCCACCCGCATCTGTCGGCTGGGCTGCTGGGGGTCGCGGCCGCCGCCTTCGCGATCCTGGCCGGGGCGTCCGCGCTCCGCGCGGCGGCGTTCCCCGGCCTGCTGCGCGACGACCTGGCCTGCCCGGCGCGGGCGTTCACGTGCTTCGCGTTCGTCGCCGCCTGCGACGTGCTCGGCGACCGGCTCACCGCGGACGGGCACGACGCGGCCTCCCTGGCGCTGGCCGTGGCAGCGCTGGCCGCCTGGCTGGCGCTGACCGCCCTGGTGCCGGGACGGATGGCGGTCGGGTACCGCCACCCGCCGACCATCGCGGACGTCAGCGGGGACTGGTACCTGTGGGCCGTCAGCACCCAGTCGCTGGCCATCGCCGCCACGTTCGTGCAGGCCGGAGGATTCGCCCGGGCCCAGCCGGCTGCCGTGGCCGCTATCGCCGCCTGGTCGGCCGGGGTCGCGCTGTACCTGGCGATCAGCGTCGCGGTGGCCGTCCGGCTGGCCCGGGCCGGCCTGGGGCCGCAGAACCCGACCGCGCCGTACTGGGTGACGATGGGCGCGGCCTCGATCACCGTGCTGGCCGCGGCGCAGATCCTGGGCGGCCCGCGCTCGCCCGCGCTGAGCGCGGCCAGGACCGGCCTCACCGCGGCCGCGGTGGCCTTCTGGGTTCTGGCCACCGGGCTGATCCCGCTGCTGGCCGCCCGGAGCGCCTGGCGTCACCTGTTTCGCAGGCAGCCGCTGCGCTACCGCTCGGACCTGTGGATGGTCGTCTTCCCGGCCGGGATGTACGCGACCGCCAGCATGCGGCTGGGGATGGTCGCGGGCCTGCCGCTCATCCACGCCGTGGGGGCGGTCGCGGCCTGGCCCGCAACGGCCGCGTGGGCGGTCACATTCACCGCCATGCTCGCCGCGCCGGCCGCCGCCCGGAGCCGGGCCCGCTCGGCGGGGCCGGCCGGGCCAAGGGGGCCGTCACCGCCGGCACGGCGGTCCCGGCGGTCCCGGCGAAACCGGCGGCAACTTACATCGTGATACGATAGACCTTGGTCGCATGCGGCATGCCTTCCCCGGCCAGCAGGCGGGAGGTCTGGGATCGGTGCAGCGGTACAAGTTCCAGGCTCTGGTGACGCTTGGCTCGCCACCAGACGGCGGGCCGGCGGCGATGCCGCGCGGGGAGATGCACCGCCTGGTGGTGCGGGGGCGCAATCATGACACCGGCGGCAGCAAGTTCTTCAGCGCTCTGGTCATGCGGAACGGTGAGGACGCGCGGTGGGCGGAAGACGGTCCGGTGATCATGACTGTCGTGCTGGTCGGCGACGATCCGCGCCAGTACTTTGAGATCGGCGACCAGTTCGCCTTCTGGCTGGGGCATGACCTCGGCCGCGGGATCGTGACGCGCCGCCTGTTCGTCTGACCTGGGAGGCGGGATGGCCGACCAACCCGGCATCCGCGTCCGGCGCGTCTACGACCTGCCGTCGCCGGAGGACGGCCAGCGCTTCCTGGTGGACCGGCTGTGGCCCCGGGGGCTGTCCAAGGACGCGGCCCGGATCACGGAGTGGGTCAAGGACGTGGCGCCGTCGACAGAACTGCGGAAGTGGTACGGCCACGATCCCGCGCGGTTCGCCGAGTTCCGGCAGCGCTACGCCGGGGAATTGCGCGAACCCGAGCGGGCCAAGGCGCTGACCCGGCTGAACGAGGCGGCCAAGCACGGGACGATCACCCTGCTCACCGCGACCAGGGACATCGAGCGCAGCCAGGCCGCCCTGCTCGCCGAGCAGTTGCGGGCGGCGGCGGCGAACCGGCGGCCGCCGGACACCTCGGCCGCGGAGGACGAGGACCTGCCCGGCGACCCCGCGTGCTGGCTGCACCGGGTCTGCCCGGCCTGCGGCAACGTGGCGCCGGCCGAGCCGCCCACCGTCTGCCCGCGGTGCGGCACCGCGATCCCCCGGATATGACGGCCGCGTCGCTTCGCGCCTGGGACGCTCCTTGATCTCGTAGCCGCGGTATCAAATACGCGTCTTATCTACCGAGATCACGCAGTCAGGACACCTTGCGCCAGCGGGCCTCGCAGAACGAGTAGAGGCCGAAGATGACCAGGCCGGCGGCGACCACCACGAGCAGCCACGGCCCCAGCGGCGTCGTGGCGAACGTCCGCAGCGTGGCATCGATGCCCTTGGCCTGGCTCGGCTGGGCCTTGGCCCCGGCGATGGCCAGGAAGATCCCGGCCGCGGCGAACACGATGCCACGGGCGATCCCGCCGACCTCGCCGAGCCAGATCACGACGCGGCGCGTCCGGGGGCTGGTCCCGGCCAGCCTGAGCTGCTTGAGGAAGTCCTTGCGCCAGGAGGTGTAGGCGATGTAAGCCCCGGTCGCGATCAGCACGATCCCGATGCCGACCACCAGGATCTGGCCGCCGGTGTGGTGCAGCGCCGTCGCCGTGAGGTCGGCCGACTGCTGGTTGCTCGACTTCGGTGAGCCCGCGCCAATCGCGTACTTCAGGATGCTGAACGCGATAAAGCCGTAGATGACCGCCTTGACCAGGGCCAGCAGCCGTGCGCTGGCCTTCTGCTCGCCGGGCGCCGAGCCGCCGTAGGCCGCCTCGGACAGGCGCCACAGCGTCAGCCCGATAAAGCCGGCCACGAGGAGCCACAACGCGAACAGGCCGACGGGCGTGGCCGCGATCAGCCGCACGGCGCCCGAAGAATCGGCCTGGTTGCTGGAATGGCCGAATGCGATCCCGATCGCGAGGAAGCCGATGATCACGTACATAAGCCCGCGCGCGGCGAACCCGGCGCGGGCCAGGATGGCCAGATACCGGCTCCGGGCCGCGCGGCGTCCCGCGTAGCGGGCGATCCGGCCCCTGCCTCGTACCAGCCGCGTGGTCATTGTCTGCCTCCCGGTCTGCCTCCCGGTGAATCGGCGGCGAAACTCCCCGGGAAAAGGCCGCGTAAACAACCGCGGGGCCAGGCTGGCCGCCCGCAATCGGCTTGGCCGGGCTCCGGTCCCCGGGTGCGGGACCGCGCCGGCCCGGCAGCCATGACCCCCAGACCTGCGGCTTCGATGTGTGAGAACCGCGGAGCCGGGCAGCCGGTAAGGCTTCGGCCCGGCCGACTCGCCGCCGCGGCGGCGCAGCCTGATCAGGAGATAACCGTGTCCGTCCATATCACCGTCCGCACCGCGCAGGCGGGCGAGGCTCGCGTGAAGCCGGGCCGGGCCGGCGCGACCGTGCCCGCGCCGGGCCGCGCGGGCACGGCCGCGCCGGTGCTCGCCATTGCCGTTATGGCGGGTTATTTTCGGTTTAGCCTGCCGCGGATCAGGTTGATCGCCGACCGGCTGGCGCCTCACTCCCGCCGGGCCCGGGCCATACTGATCGGAGACGAGATCTTTACCAAGGTGGGCGGCTACATCCTGGGGACCTTCCTGACCTTCCTGACCTCCGTCATCGCCGGCATCGCTGCGACCGCGCTTCGCCTGCGGCCGCGGGAGGTGGTCCTCCGCCGTCTGGATACCAGTTGAGCCAGCGGACCGCGCAGGCAGACGGCAAGGCGACGCCGCCGAAGAAGGGCTGGCGCAGCCGGCTGCGGACGGCCCGGCGCCCGCTGCGCCGCCTGGCGATCCTGCTGATCCTGGCCCTGATCGTCGAGTACCTGGTCATCCCCGAACTGGTCGGGGCCAGCAAGGACCTGTACCTGCTCGACCGGCTGAACGTGGGCTGGATGATCGCCGGGCTGGTCTGCGAGGGCTTCTCCCTGTTCTGCTACGCGCTGCTGAACCGGGTGCTGCTGCCGGCCGAAGGCCGGCCCGGCCTGTCCCGGCTGTTCCGCATCGACCTGTCCGCGGCGGCGGTGGCTCACGTCGTGCCGGCCGGGACAATCGGCAGCGCGGGCATCGGCTACCAGCTTTTCACCGCGGAGGGCATACCGGGCACCGACGTCGGCGTGATGATGGCGACCAAGGGCATGGGCTCCACGGTGGTGCTCAACGTCCTGCTCTGGATTGCCCTGGTGATCTCGATCCCGCTGTCCGGCTTCCGCCCCGTCTACGCGACGGTCGCCATCGTCGGGGCGGTGCTGCTGGCCGCGATCGGGGTCCTGATCCTCGGCATCACCCGCGGCGAGAAGCGGGCGGCCCGGATACTCAAGGCCATCGGAGCGCGGATCCCCGGCGTGGGCGGCGACCGGCTGGAGAGCATCGCGCTGCAGGCGGCGGCGTCCATCCGCAGCCTGGGCACCAACCGGGCCGTGCTGGCCGAGTCACTGACCTGGGCCGCGTTGAACTGGCTGCTCGACGCGGCCTCGCTGTGGTGCTTCATCGCCGCCTTCGGCGGTTACCCCAACCCGGTGGGCCTGTTCGCCGCCTACGGGATAGCCAACGTGATCGGCGCCATCCCGCTCACGCCGGGTGGTCTCGGGATCATCGACACCGTGACCCCGGTGCTGCTGGTCAGCTTCGGCCTGACCCGCAGCGTGGCCACCCTGGGCGTGCTCGCGTGGCGGCTGGTCAACTTCTGGCTGCCGATCCCGACCGGGGCCCTCGCGTACGTCTCGCTGAAGGTGCCCAAAGGCGCGGACCTGCGGGCGATGCGCCGGGCCCTGGCCGACCTGATCCCGCGGGGCTCGCACGGCCAGCAGTCGCCGGCCGGCGACTCGGGGGCAGGCGCCGACCGCCAGGATGGCGCCGACGCTGGGGCCAGCGCCGACCGCCAGGATGGCGCCGGCGCCGAGGACAGATCCGGCCGCGAGGACGCATCCGTCCGCGAGGACGGCTCGCAGCACCAGGACCGCCCTGATCTCCAGGATGGCGCCGGTCATCGTGGTGAGCCTGACCGCCCGGATGGTTCCCGTCCCGAGCGCTCCGGCCAGGAAGTATGGCCGCCTGCGGCCGGCCAGTCCGGCGCGGACCGCCGCGACTCGCGCCGCTGAGCACGATCCGGCCTGGTTTAGCCCGACCGCTCCCCGGTAGTGGAAGCGCGTTCACAGCGGTGCGACAAGTCCGACATCATCAGGGGTCGGCGGCGAAAAGAGGGACCATGCACAACGACGCTGAAGCGCAGGAGATCCACGGGACCGTCGTAAGCTCCGGGCCTTTCGCTGAGCCCGCCGCTGAGGACCGGGCGGAGCTATCCGAGGCGGCCGACCATGACGTGGTCATCGATCCGGACGACCAAAGCGGCCGGGCAGGCGAAGCCGACGACGTCACCGACCCGGGAGACCCGGCCGCGCCCGCGGATCGCTGGGATGATGACGAGGCCATCGATCCCGATGCCGTGATCATCGACGAGACGCCCGCCCGCGACGAGACGTCCCCGCCGAGCGCCGTAGCCGGGTTCGCCCGTACCCCCGTCGCGGCGGACGATGCCGCCGTGGCCGATGCTGACGCGGGCGCCCGGAATGCCGCCGTGGCCGATGCAGACGCGACCGGGGCAGGCACCACTCCGGAGGCGGACGCGCGCCCCGGGACGACCGCCGGCACCCCCGGGACGGACCGCCGGGCACCCCCAGGACGGCCGCCGGCACCCCCAGGACGGCCGCCGGCACCCCCAGGACGGCCGGCCGGGCACCCCCGCCGCCGCCCGGCCCGGCCCGGCGATCCCCGAGGCCGCCCGTCCGGGCCTGCCGAGGGACGGAGACGGGCCGGCCACGAGCGGCCTCTCGGGCGCAACGGAGCAGCTGCACGAGCGGTGGTCGGCCATCCAGTCCTCGTTCGTCGACGACCCCCGCGCGTCAGTCGCGGCCGCGGCCGCGCTCGTGAACCAGGCGATCGCGACGCTGGTGGCCAGCGCCCAGGAACGCGAGCGCGGCCTGCGCGGCGAGTGGGATCGCGACGGCGTGGACACCGAGGGCCTGCGCAATGCCCTGCGGAACTACCGCGGTCTCCTCGACCATCTGGCGGCGCTGTAGGGAGCGCCCCGCAGCGCCGGCATCGAGCAGGTCGCCGCCGAATGCGGGCTGACCCCGCTGATGCTGCGGCGGCACTTCGCCCGCCGGTACCGGACCACCCCGCAGGCCTACCGCCGCGCCTTCAGCCAGGCCGGGTAGGACCGTGGCGCAGCCCCGGCGGCCAGAAACCGCGCGGGCGGCCCGGCCGGGGGTCAGGCGGGGCGTGACAGGCGGCTGATGCGAGCGCGCAGGTAACGCTTCTCCGAGGCGCTGGCCGTGCGCCGCAGCGCGCCCTCGAAGCTCTCGCGGGCGGCGGCGCGGTCGCCCGCCATCTCCTGCAACTGGCCGCGGACGGCGTAGAGGCGATGGTGCCCGCGGATCCGCGCGTCCCGCTCCAGCGGGTCCAGCAGGGCCAGCCCGGCCTCGGGACCCCGCACCATCGCCACCGCGATCGCCTGGCTGAGGGTGGCCATCGGGTTGGGGGCGACGCGGTCGAGCACCTGATAGAGGGCGAGGATCTGCGGCCAGTCGGTGTCCTGCGCCCGGGGGGCCTCGTCGTGGACCGCGGCGATCGCGGCCTGCACCTGGTAGGCGCCGACCGGGCCGCGGGCCAGCGCGCCGGTGACCAGCGCGACGCCTTCGGCGATCAGCTCGTGGTTCCAGCGCGCGCGGTCCTGGTCGGCCAGGTCGACCAGGTCGCCGCCGGGAGTGCACCGCGCCGGCAGGCGGGCCTCGGTGAGCAGCATCAGCGCGAGCAGCCCGGCGATCTCGCTGTCGTCCGGCCGGAGCCGGCTCAGGTCCCTCGTCAGCCGGATGGCCTCGCGGGTGAGCTCGATCTGGCTGACGGCGGTCCGCGACGAGGCGGTGTAGCCCTCGTTGAAGATGAGGTACAGCACGTGCATCACAGCCGCCAGGCGCGCGTCCGTCTCCGCGGCGGGCGGCATGGTGAACCTGGCCCCGGCGTCGCGGATGCGCTGCTTGGCCCGGCTGATCCGCTGGGCCATCGTGGCCTCGGGCACGAAGAACGCGCCGGCGATCTCCGCCGTGGTCAGCCCGCCCACCGCCCGCAGCGTCAGCGCGATCTGCGATGGCGGGGTCAGCGCGGGATGGCAGCACAGCAGCAGCAGGACCATCGTGTCGTCCCGGTCGGCGGCCACGTCCTCGCCGGGTATCCGCAGCAGCTCGGCCGGGGGCGCGCCGAGCGCGAACCGCTCCTCCCGGCCGCGGCGGGAGTGCTCGGCCCGGACCAGGTCGATCAGCCGCCGTGTCGCCACCGTGATCAGCCAGGCGCGCGGGTTGTCCGGCACGCCCTGCGCGGGCCACGCGGTGGCGGCGTGCAGCAGCGCCTCCTGAACCGCGTCCTCGCATAGGTCCAGGGCCCCGTGGCGCCGCAGCAGCGCGCCGAGGACCTGCGGCGCGAGCTCACGCAGCAGGTCCTCGGCGCGGGGATCGGAGGTCACATCTCCGTCCCGGCCTCATGCAGGATCGGCCACACCTCGACCGCGTTGTGGGCGGCGAACGGCATCTCGGCCGCGATCTGCAGCGCCCGGGCCTCATTCTCCACGTCGAGCAGGCAGAAGCTCGAGACGAACTCCTTGGCCTCGATGTACGGCCCGTCGGTCACCGCGGGCACCCCCTCGCGCACCCGCACGGCCTTCGCGGTGAGCTCGTCGCCCAGGCCGTAGGCGCCCAGGAGCTCCCCGGATCCGGCGTAGCGCCGGTTGAAGGCGTCCTGCTCGGCGATGGCCTGGGCGGCCACGTCGGCCGGGAACGACTCCCACAGTTCCTTGTTCCCGTAGATGATCACGATGTACTTCATGGCTGGCTCTCCTTCGGCTCGGGCGGGCCGGGTGGCCCGGTGGGTCGGGTGGCCCGGGCTGGGCCGCCGCCCTATCGCCGTGAAGTCGGAGGCGTCCGGGGGATCTCGACACGGCGCCGCGATTTTCTTTCGCAGCCAACCACGCCGGCCGGGCCGGGCGCAGCCTGAGCCGGGCGCGCCTCCTCGCCCGAGGCGTGATCCGTTAGCGCGGACGTCTGTCGGCTCTGGTGACCGTCAGGCGTCCGCGGTAACGGATCTTCCCCGCCCGTGCGCGGAGGGTTGGGGAAGACAGCCGTCGAGAATCCCTCGCTCGGGTTGTTGCGCTCGTGCTGGCCGGGCGGGCGGACCCGTTCGTTCGGCCAGCACGCTCCGGCTCGCCCGGATCCGGGCGCCGATGTGGTGCGGCAGCCCCGCAGACAAGACGGCCGGGCTCGACGGGCGAGCCCGGCCGTGCCGGGGGGCGGGGGGTGGACCAGGCGGGCCAGCCGGTTAACTGGCCCGGGCCAGCTGGGCGACCGGGACCGGGTCCGGGCGGCCGAGCAGGCGCTGGCGCAGGTGGCCGAGGGCGTGGGCCAGGAGCCGGGAGACGTGCATCTGGGAGATGCCGAGCTGCTGGCCGATCTCGGCCTGAGTCATGTCGCCGTAGAACCGCAGCAGCAGGATCTTCTGCTCGCGGCGGGGCAGCTCGCCCCAGTGCGTGGCGACCGATTCCATGTCCAGGGTGTGCTCCACCCCGGGGTCCTCCTCGCCGAGCACGTCGGCCAGGCTGGCCGCGTCGGGCCGCCCGGCCAGCGGAGCGTCCAGCGAGGCGGGCTGGAAGACCATGTCGGCCCGCCGGGCGTCGCGCAGCTCCTGTTCGCTGATCCCCAGGTGGGCGGCCAGTTCGGCGTCGGCGGGCTGGTGCCCGAGCTGCTGGGTCAGCTGGCGGGTGGCCTCGCGGACGGCCAGCACGAGTTCCTGCATGGACCGCTCGACGTGGACCTGCCACCGCTTGTCCCGGAAGTGCCGCTTGATCTCACCCGAGATGCACGGCTGGGCGTAGGCGGCGAGGCTGCCGCCGAGGTCGGGATCGAAGTTGTTGATCGCCTTGAGCAGGCCGACATAACCGACCTGCATCAGGTCCTCGGCCGGCTCGGGGCTGCGCTTGTACCGCTGCACGCACGAGCGCACCAGGTTACGGTGACGGCTCACCAGCAGTTCGCAGGCGGCCGAGCGGCGCGCGCTGGACAGCGGCTGCGACCGCACGATCCGCAGCAGCGCGCGGTCATCCAGGCGGGACAGGCCCTCCAGGGTCCGGCCGCCGGGCGCGGGCGCCAGCGGGGCGGGCCGCGCTGCGGATACTTTCTCCATAGAAAGTGTTTCCATGAGGAAAGACTCTCACGGGGGTACCCGCCTCGGCAAGTACTTTCTCCATAGAAAGTGTTTCCATGGGGAAAGCCTCTCAGGCGGGTGCCCGCCTTGGCAAGCCCTGGATAACAAGCTGGTAACACCGCAGGCCAGAGGGGCCGTAACGCCGCCGCCGGGGGTGCTCGTACGTCGCCGCCCGGGCCGCTAGCACTCGGCCGTCGCGGCCGCTAGCACTCGGCCGCCCGGCCCGCTAGCACTCCGCGGCGAGTTCCAGCAGGCCGCGCGCCAGCGCCTCCCGCCCCTCCGGGCTCATCCCGTCCAGCACCTCGCCCAGCGCCGTCCGGCGCCGCCCGCGGATCCACTCCGCCAGCCGCCGCCCGGACTCGGTGGGCACGAGCACGATCTCCCGCCGGCTCGCGGCCGCCCGGTCCCGGGTCAGCAGCCCGGCCGCCTGCATCCGGTCGCAGAGCCGGCTGGCCGCCGAGGCGGACGCGCCCAGGGCCGCGGCCAGCTTGCTCAGGTTCAGGCTTCCCGTGCTCCCGATGATCAGCAGCGCCCGCATCTGGGCCGGCGGCACCGCCGACCCGAGTTCCTCTACCGCCCGTTCACACGCCTCGAGCAAAACCGTCAGTCCCGCCTCCGCGGAACCCACATCCACCTCACCATCCGCCGCCGCCCAGGCCATGTCACGTCCCATCGGCTACATCATCGCTCTCAGCGACAGGAGCCACGTTCCGGTCCGCCTTCCCCGGGGCGACTGGTGCCCGGCCAGACAGCCGCGTCCCGACCAGCTCCGGACGCCCGGGCCGACCGCGCGGCGGGCGCCCCCGCGCCTGCCGGGTCTGCGTCCCCGGGGACTTGAGCCGGTCATGACAAGCCCGCTGCCCGATATCGCCGACTCCTAACGTGGTTTTGCTGCCGGGCCGAAATGGCGCCCGCTCCTGCCGGCGCGCCCACGTATGACGGCTCGGCCTGCTCAACGATTGACATCCCGAGTGTAGAACCGCCGGGCCGGACCGCGGCTTCCAGGAGCCATGCCGGCCGAAGATAGACGGCACGAGGCCGCGGGAACTGGCCCGGAGGCGCGGGCGGGGGCGCGGGAACGGCCCGGAGCGGCGGGCGGGGACACGGGGAACGGCCCGGAGGCGCGGGCGGGGCGGGGGACGCGAGCAGGCACCGTCCAGGCGCGGCCCGGAACCCGCCGGGATCGCGTTGACCGCAGCCTCCCCCGCAGCCATACTTATGCCGCATCACGCACTAGTCCGGCAGCGCGGCTAGCTGAGTCACGTGTGACATCGGAGCTGGCCATGCTCGAAGATCAGGCTGTCGGCGGACCCGGGCCGGACCTGCCAGCCGCTGCATCCGCTCCCGGCGAGCCACCTCCAGGCCCCGCCGTCAGCCCTGGCGTGCTCCCGCCACCCGATCCCGGCGTCGCGGACAGCGCCCGGCTCCGGCTGGCCGCCCTGCGCGCCTTGTCCGCCGGGCCGTCCGCCAGCGACGCCCCGGCCGGGCCCATCGACGACCTGCGGGCGATCCACGCGGTGCTGCTGGCCTGCCTCGGTGCCGCGCCCGCGCCCGCCGACGCGGTCGACGTGGGGGCCGGGCTCGTGGTGCTCTGCGATCTGCGGGTGTACCTCGACCGGCTAGAAGCCGACCTGCTCGACGCGGCGCAGCAGGTCGGCCTGGGCTGGGACGTCATCGCCGCGATCCTGGGCATCCCCGCCGACGAGGCGCAGCGCCGCCCGCGTGCGTTGCGCGCGCGGCAGGGCCCTCAGTCCCCGTGATCCATGCCGCGGCTGGCTCGCGCTGAGCCGGGCCAGCCTGACAATCCGTCCCGGCGGGGGTGGACGGCGGGCGGAGCCCGGTTTGGGGGGGCCGGGCCCCGCCCGCCGCCGGTCGGCGCACGAGCCGGCGGCAAGGGCATTGAGCCGTTATGCGGCCTTTGCCGCACCGGTCCGGGCATCATCGCACGGTAGACTGAGGGTTCCGGCAACGATGACAGCACGAGACCTTCCGAATCCATGTTGGGCCCGTGGCCGCTCCGGCCATGTGCGCCGCGGCCGCTAACATGCTCGAGGGGTGACGATTCGCGATGACAAGCAGCTACGCCGTCTATGACGACGGAATCTTGCGGATCACCAGCACCACCCGTCCGCCCGGCCTGGCCATCGCGGGCGAGATCGACGAATCCACCTATCCGGGCCTGGTGGGCGCGCTCCAGCGCAGCGCCGACGGCCTGGATGAGATTCACCTCAGCCTGGGCGGGGTCAGCTACTGCGACCTCGCCGGGCTGCGAGCCATCGTCTGCGTGACCGGCGCCCGCGGCTGCGAGGACTGTTACCGCGGCCAGCGCAGCGTCCGGCGTCAGGTCGTGCTGCACGGGGTCCCGCCGCAGCTCATCACCGTGCTGCGGATCGTCGGCTGGGACGCCACGCCCGGCCTGACCCTGGATCCGCCGGGCGGCGCGCTGCCGCGGATGTCCATGGGCGAAATGCAGGAAAGCGCAGTCGGGTGAGCACCGCGGAAACCTTCCGGCACTGGGCCTGCGTCTACGACGGCGACCAGCAGTTCCTGGACACGGCGGTGCCGTTCCTGGCCGAGGGGCTGGCCGCCGGCGAGCCCGTGCTCGCCGTCACCACACCAGCCAACCTGGAACTGCTCAACAGCGCCCTGGGGGAGCGCGGTGGCGACATGGACTACGCCGAGTCCGCGTTCTTCGGCCGCCTGCGCAGCCCAGCGCATCGCGGCGTTCCACCGCTACTGGAGGAGCCAGGCTGCCGCGCCCCAGGACGGCCGCGCCAGCGCGGGCGAGAGCCCGCGGCGAGTACGCATCCTGGCCGAGCCGGTCTGGGCCGGGCGAGCCGCCCGGGAGGTCGCGGCCTGGGCCCGGATGGAGTCGGCGCTCAACGTCGCGCTCGCGCCCGCCAGCATCTCGATGATCTGCCCCTACGATGCGCCCAGCCTCGGCCGCGACATAGTCGCCGACGCGCTGCGGACGCACCCGGCCCAGGTGTCCGGCACGCAGGTGACCCCCTCCGCGCAGTACGTCGACCCGGCGGAGTTCGCGTGCTCGCGCGGCAGCGGCCCGCTGGCCGACCCGCCCGCCGACGCGATGAGGTTCCAGTTCGACGGGGATCTGCGCGGCCTGCGCCGGTTCATCACCGGCAGCGCCACCGCCTACGGCGTGACCGGCGACCGCGCGGACCTGCTCGTGCTGGCCGTCAGCGAGGTCGGCGCGTACCTGAAGAACCAGCCTCCGGGCCGGGCTTCCGTGCGGACCTGGGAGCAGCCGGGGGCGGTCGTGTGCGATTTCCGCCAGCCCGGCGGCAGCATCACCGACCCGTTCCTCGGCCTGCGGCCCGCGCAGCTCGCGTCGGGCGACGGCGACGGGCTGTGGCTGACCAACCAGATCTGTGACTGGATGGAGATCCGGTCCGACGCCCGCGGCTGCTCGATCCAGCTCGAGGTGCCCAGCCGCCGCGACCAGGAGCCGGTGGCCCAGCCGGGAGTCAGGTACCCGGGCTGACGCCCGCCCGCAGCCGCTCCCGCTGCGGTCCGCCGAGCCATTCGGTCCCGGCCAGCTGCCGGACGGCTGGCCACGAGCCGATCCAGGTCCGGGCGCCCATGAGGCATCCTACGTGCCCGTTTTGACCGGAGCACCGAGCTCCGCGATACTGTCATGGCGCGTGGTCCGGCAGCGCGGCCACTCATGTCACTCGTGGCAGCAGGAGTGGGCCATGCCTAGACATCAGGTCGGCCGCAGCCTCAGGGGGTACGAGGATGGTGGCCAACGACACCACACCCGAGTCCATGCTCAGCGAGCGGTACGAGGACCTCGTCGACTCGCTGACCGAGCTGGCTCGGACGCTGACTGAGAACGAGTCGGTCCGCGACACACTGGAAAGCATCCTGGCGCTGGCGCTCCGCTCGATCCCGGGGTGCCATGCGGCGAGCGTCACCGTGCTCGACGCCAAGGACCAGCCAGCCACGATCGCGGCCACCGACGAGAAGACCCGCGAGCTTGACCGCCGCCAGTACCTCCTGCACGACGGACCGTGCCTGGACGCGGCCCGCCGCCAGGAGGTCAACCGGTGGACCCTGCAGCAAGCCGAGCACCGGTGGCCGGAGTTCACCAGCCTGGCCGAGGAGATGGGCCTGCGCAGCTACCTGTCGGCCGGCCTCGGGCTGGCCGGGCGCCGGCTCGGGGCGCTGAACCTCTCCAGTCACGATGAGGACGGGTTCAGCAAGCTCGACGAGGACGTCATCTCCCTGTTCACCGTGCCGGCCTCGGCGGCCATCGTGGTGGTGGGACGCTACGCCGAGGCCCGTGACCTGGCCGCGCAGCTCGAGCACGCACTGCACTCGCGGGCCGTCATCGACCAGGCCATCGGGATCGTGATGGCCGAGTCACGCTGCGACGCGGACCAGGCGTTCGCGACGCTGAGCCGGGCCTCCAACAACCGGAACATGAAGCTCCGCGACCTGGCCACCGAGATCGTTACCCGGGTCGGCGGCCTGCTCGCCCGCGCCGGCGGAGCCCTGACGCGGCACAGGCCCGCCGGCCGCGCGGGCGGCGCCCTGACGCCGGGGCCGGTCAGAAGTCCTGGTAGACCCGGACCGTGGTGCCGCGCGGCGACGAGTAGATCTGCACGAGATCGCACAGCTGGTTGGCCACCCACAGGCCGGCCCCGTGCCCGGCGTCCAGGGCGGGCCGGACCCGGCCCGCCAGCGGGTCGGTGATGTGGCCACGGTCGGTCACCTCGAAGACCAGCGAGCGGCCGTCGATCCACGAGCGGAGCTCCCCGCGGCCGCCGCCGTGGCGGAGGCTGTTGCTGGCGATCTCACTGACCGACATCACCAGCGCGGTGGACGAGTCCTGGTTCAGGCCGGCCTGGTGGGCCTGCTCGGTCACGAACGCCCGCACCGCGCGCAGGCCGCCGGCCGCGAATGAGACCTGCGCCGCGTCGGCCATCGGCCGGGGCGGCACCGGCCGGTCAAACGGGGCGGCCGGGTCGGGCGGCTGGAAGCTGCCAGACACCTGCCGCTCGACCCCCCGGGCGATGAAGGGGTGGGTGCGCTGCGCGTCGTCGATCACGTCCGCGGCCAGCGCCTCCAGGTCGTAGGGGCACAGCAGCCAGAACGGGGTAGCGGCCTCGAACGCCACGTTCAGCAGGGCCTCGTGCAGCTGGCACTCGGCCAGCTCGGTCGGGGAGCGCCCGGGGTAGACCGGTTCCCCGATCCCCCACACCTGGACGGAGCCGGCGTGATCGGCGACGAAGGCCTGCCAGACCGCGATGATGCGGGCCGGGTTGTCGCCGACATGAGCCATGTCGGCGAAGTTCACCTGGTCGGCCTCGCCCGCCAGATGCTGGCGGAGCAGGTTGATTTTCTCCTGGCTCACCACGACGAGAACCGGGTCGCCGGCGTTAACCGCCCGGCGGATGAACGAAATCGCCCCAGACAGGAACTCGTCGGTGCCGGAGTAGAGGAACGCCTCGTGCCGGTATCCGCCGACGGTCTCATCATGGGACGTCTGCGATACGGTCACTTGTTCCCACCCTTCGCCCTAATCATGATAACCCTCGCTGGTCAGGGCGGCCGCCGGCCGTCCCTGATCACGACCGGTGACCGGCCGCCACGACCGGCCGCCTGCTGACCTTTGCCGCCCGCCCCGTCACGGCGGTGGCTGGCCGTCGACGTCGAACGTTTCGAGCCGGAACTTCACGTGCATTTCCAGCCCTTCCAGGAAGTGCCGGGCCTCGACATCCTCCGGGTCGTAGCCGATCT
Organism: uncultured Actinomycetota bacterium; assembly: GCA_963749145.1. Lineage (GTDB taxonomy): Bacteria > Actinomycetota > Actinomycetes > Streptosporangiales > Streptosporangiaceae > JASHPR01. The sequence goes on from CAVVLN010000004.1 coordinate 1,947,989, forward strand.
GGAACCTGTGCGTCGTGCCCTCGGCGTCGTCCCAGCTGACCAGTGCTTTCACTGCGTCCCTCCGGCTCGGTTGCCCGTTCTCATTCGGCCCCGCGGCGACGGGCCCGGATCCGCGCGAACTCGTCGGCGAGCGAGCGCTCCGCCTGCTGCACGGTGAGGCCGAGCGCGATGAGGGACTGCCCAGCAGGGCCGTCGGCATGCAAGATCCCCAGTAGCCGATGCTCGGTCCCGATGTAAGTGTGCCGTAGCCGGAGCGCGGTGCTCAGGACGCCGCGCAGCGCGGCCCGCCCGGGTTCGGTGAACCGCAGCTCCCGCAGCGCGTCCGGACCGCTGTCCTCGCCATCTTCCTGGCCGCTGGCGCCGTCGGCACCACTGTCGCCACCACCGGACCCGCGCCTCAGGCGCAGCGCGTCGAGAACCTGGTCGCCGGTCAGGCCTGCTGGCCGAGGATGTGCTCGTTCAGCGCCTCCCCCGTGCCGACCCCAGCGTGAAACCGCCGCCGGTCAGCAGCGCGGAGGTGGCCGTGGCCTGCGCCACGATCGCCGGGTGCTGACGCAGCCGCGGGCAGGTCACCGCGGTGGCGATCGGCAGGGAGGTGACCTGCGAGATCGCGCCGATCACCGACCACACGTAGCCGCTCTGTCCTTGCTCGTCGAGCCCGCTGCCCTACCCGCGGCCCGTCCCGCTACACCGGCCGCACGGCCGTGTTTACGGGGCGATCGCCGGGGAAGCGGTAACACCCGATCAGCGTGCGAGGCGGGCCCGCCCTCGATCCGACCAGCTGAGTCCGACTAGCTGAGGGAGCCTCGACCGATGAAGATTGCCCTGATCGCTGACCAGCTGTGTCTTCCGTCGGCGGCCAAGGCCGGGGAGGCAAGGCCGGGTGGCAGCGACCCCTATCCCGGCGACCCGGCCCGCCGGGTTCACTCCCTCGCCCGGGCGCTCGCCGAACATGACCATCAGGTCACGGTGTACTCACGCCAGCAGTCGGCGTCCCGCCACGGGACCGATCCGGGCCCGGGCGTCGCGATCGAGCTCATTGCCGCGGGCCCGCGGCGCAGGCTGTCCGGCGAGACGCTGCTCCGGCATATCGCGGTCTTTGCCGACCAGCTGGCTGACCGCTGGCGGCGCGATGCCCCCGACGTGATCCACTCTCACTTCTGGACCAGCGGCGTGGCCGCGGTCGCCGGGGCCCGCGGTCTCGGCATCCCGGTCGCGCACACCTTCCACACGCTCGGCACCGGCGACCGGCCCGGTCACCGCCGGGCCCCCGACCCCGGCGCGCGCGTCCGGATGGAGGCCTCGCTCGCCCGCAGCGTCCGGCTCGTGCTGGCCGCAAGCACCGAGGAGGGGGCGGGTGTGGGCCGCCTGACCGCGCCCGGCCGCGGCGCGGCGTCGGCATCGGTCAGGGTCGTGCCGCCGGGAGTGGACACCACCATGTTCCGGCCGGACGGGCCGCCGCGCCGCGCGGGACCCGGGCCCGGCTGCTCGTCGTGGGACCGCCGGGTGACCAGCCCGAGCTGGTCACCGTGCTGCGCGCGCTGGCGGACCTGCCAGACGCTGAGCTGGTGATCGCGGGCGGGCCCGCCCGCGGCCGGCTGGGCCGCGATCCGGGATACCGCGCGCTTGTCAGGCTTGCCCGGCACCTGAGCGTGGCCGACCGGCTGGTCTGTGCCGGCACGGTCCGCGAGGCGGACATGCCGCCGCTGATGCGGTCGGCGGACGTGCTCGTGCATCTCGATCCCGGCCACGCTTCCTCGCTGGTTCCGGTCGAGGCGATGGCGTGCGGGACCCCGGTCATAGCCGTCGCGGCCGGGTTCCACCCGGACGCGGTCATCCACGAGAACACCGGCTTCCTGGTGCCGCCCGGCCAGCCCGCGCTGCTGGCCCGCCGGGTCCACCAGCTGCTCGCGAACCCGATGCTCCGCGAGGGCTACGGGATCGCCGCCGCCAGCCGCGCCCGGGACCGGTTCTCCTGGGAGCGGGTCAGCCAGGAGACCCTGGCCGCCTACCGGGCGATCATCGGTCCCCAGGTCCCGGCCGTGGCCTAGCGTGACGATGGCACCTCCTGGCGCGCGTGACCGCGCCGGCGAACACCCCGGCCGCGCCGCCACCCGCCGCACCGTGCTGATCGCGGGCACGGCCAACATCATCGTGGCCGTAGCCAAGCTGGCCGCCGGGGTGTTGTCCGGCTCCAGCGCGATGCTGGCCGAGGCCGCCCACTCGGTGGCCGACACCCTGAACCAGGCGTTCCTGCTCACGTCGCTGCGCCGGGGTGACCGGCCGGCCGACGAGCGCCACCCGTTCGGCTACGGCCAGGAGCGCTACTTCTGGTCGCTGCTGGCCGCGTTCGGCATCTTCATCGCGGGCGCCGGCTTCTCGGTCTTCGAGGGGCTGCTCGAGCTGCGCCGCGCTGGCGGCCGCGACTTCACGCTCGCCTACGTCGTGCTCGCGGTGGCCCTCATCGCGGAGGGCATGTCCTTGCTGCGGGCCTACCACCAGGTCCGCGGCGAGGCCCGCAGCCAGGGCACCGAGCTGCTCGAGCACGTGCGCAGCAGCCGGGACACCACGGTCAAGGCGGCGCTGTTCGAGGACAGCGCGGCCGTGATCGGCCTGCTGCTGGCCGCCGGCGGGCTAGCGCTGCAGCAACTGACCGGGTCACCGGTCTGGGACGGCGCGGCCTCGATCGCGATCGGCGGGCTGCTGGTCGTCGTGGCGGTCAGGCTCGGCCTCGACAGCCGGGAGCTCCTCGTCGGCAAGGCCGCCGACCCGGCCGAGCTGGAACTGATCCGGGACGAGATCGAGCGGACGCCGGGCGTCGATGCCCTGCTCGACTTGCGCACCATGCACCTCGGCCCGGACCGCCTGATCATCGCGGCCCGGGTCGCGCTCGCCGATGACATCAGCGCCGACGGCGCCGAGGACCTCGCCGATGACATCGACCGCCGGCTCGCGGAGCGGCTCCCGCAGGTCCCGCACGTGTTTGTCGACCCCACGCAGGCGCCGGCCCGCGCGCGGGACGCCTCCGGCGCTGGCCCCCCGGCGCCCTCCCCGGGACGACGGCCGGCGCCCGCCGTCCCGGGAGAGGCCGCCGGAAAGCTGACATGATGGTCAGATGGCCGACGATCTGACGCCGCCCGATTCCCGGCGTGCCCGGCTGTGGCGAGCCGCGCAGATCCGGGGGATCCCGCTGCGGACGATCCTGGTCACGGTCGCGGTCGTGGCCCTGGCCTACGGGCTGGCCAAGCTGCTCTACCGGCTGCGCGACGTCGTCCTGCTGATCGTCGTGGCCGGGTTCGTCGCGCTGATCCTGAACCCGCTGGTCGTGGCCTTGCAGCGGTGGAAGATCAAACGGCGCGGATGGGCCGTGGCCGTGGTCACGTTCTGGGGGGTGCTGGTCTTCGTCGGCCTGACGCTGCTCTTCGGCTTGCCGCTGGTCAACGGGATCACGCACCTGGCCCAGACGCTTCCCTCGTACGTGAGCAAAGCCGAGCACGGCAAGGGCTGGATCGGGCACCTGGCGACCAGGTACCACGTGCAGCACTGGATACAGACCAACACCCCCAAGGTGATCGACTTCGGTAAGGGCCTCGCGTCCCCGGCGCTGAGCGTGGGCGAGGGCGCCCTCTCGCTGGTGTTCGCGCTGCTCACCATCTTCGTCCTGACCGTCCTGCTGCTGCTCGAGGGCCCCCAGATCCGGGCCGGCGTGCTCGGCATGATGTCGGACGAGCGGGCGGAGCGCTATTCCAGGGTGGCGAGGGAGGTCAACCGCTCGGTCACCGGGTACATGCTGGGCAACTTCCTGACCTCGCTCATCGCCGGGATCGTGGTGTTCGTGGCGCTGCTGGCCACCGGCGTCCCGTTCCCGTACCTGTGGGCGCTGTGGGTGGCGCTGGTGGACTTCCTCCCGATGATCGGCGGCGCCCTGGCCGGCATCCCGGTGGTCCTATTCGCCGCCTTCCACTCGCTGAGCGCCGGCATCATCACCCTGGTCGTGTTCCTGGTGTACACCCAGATCGAGAACCACATCCTGAACCCGGTCATCATGAGCCGGACGGTGAAGGTCAACCCGCTGCTCGTGCTGCTGTCGATTCTGATCGGGGCGAGCATCGGCAGCTGGATCGGCGGCATCTTCGGCGCCTTCGTGGCGGCGCTGCTGGCCATCCCGGCCGCCGGGGCGTTCCAGGTGCTGATCCGGGAGATCTGGCTGGCCTCGTCGCCCGAACCCGGCACGCCCCATGCGATCGGCGCTATCGTCCCGGAGCCGGGGGCCACCGATGAGGCCCGGGAGACTGGGGAGGCCGGAGAGACCGGGCAGGCCGCCGAGACCGGGCAGGCCGCCGAGACCGGGCAGCAGCCCGCCCGCCGTACCTGAACCGCCGCGGCTCAGGCGTGCACCGGCGGGTGCCGCTGCGCCCACGGCGCGGCCTGCTCGAGCTGGCTGGCCACCCGGACCAGCAGGTCCTCGCGGCCGTAGCCCGCCACCAGCTGCACGCCGACCGGCAGGCCGCCCGGCGTCCAGTGCAGGGGCAGGGTCACGGCCGGCTGGCCGGTCATGTTGAACTGCGCCGTGTAGGGGATGTAGCCGACCACTCGCCTGCCCTCGCCCTCCGGTCCCTCGGCGGTGAACCAGCCGAGTTCCGGCGAGGGCGCGCCCACGGTCGGCGTGAGGAGCAGGTCATGGCCGGTCCACCAGGACGCCATGCGCCGCGCCCACATCCCGAGCCAGGCCCGGCTCTCCAGGTAGGTCACGACCTCCATGGCCGCCCCCGCCTGACGGTAGAACGCGTTGCGCGGCTCGATCTCGTCGTCGCTGATCGAGTGGCCGAGCAGCATCTCGAACGCCCGGAACGTCGCCGCGGTGTCGGCGGAGATGATCGTGGTGAAGTGGTGGACGAACGCCTCCTCGAACATCGCCTCGGGCGAGGATTCCGCCACGTGGTGGCCGAGCGACTCGAGCAGCCGCGCGGCGCCGGCCACCGCGGCGCGGCACTCCGGGTCATCGAGGTATCCCTCGGCCCGGGGCCGGTCCAGGAACCCGATCCGCAGCCGGCCCGGGTCGGCGCCGACCTCCTCGCGCAGCGGTCCGGGCAGCGGCGGGGCATAGTAGGGCTCCCCCGGATGCCAGGTGCTGATCACGTCCAGGATGCCCGCCGCGTCGCGCACGGTCCTGGTCACGGCGCCGTCGATCGTCCCCCCGGCCCAGCCCTCCCCGACCAGCGGGCCCTGGCTGACCCGGCCGCGGTTCGGCTTGAGCCCGACCAGCCCGCACTCGCTGGCCGGGATCCGGATCGACCCGCCGCCGTCGTTGGCGTGCGCCGCCGCCACCATGCCGCTGGCCACCGCCGCCGCCGACCCGCCCGAGGAGCCGCCGGTCGACCGGCCCGTATCCCACGGGTTGCGGGCGGGCGGGAAGCTGCGCGCCTCGGTGGTCACCGTGGTGCCCATCTCCGGCACGTTCGTGCGCCCGAGCGCGACGAAGCCGGCCGCGCGGAAGGCCTCGGCGAGGAATGACGTCACCGGCCAGGCCAGGTCCCGCATCGGGCCCAGGCCGAACGCGGTCACCTCCCCCTCGACCGTGCAGCCCAGGTCCTTGAGCAGGATCGGCACCCCCCGGAACGGCCCGTCCGGCAGGTCACCGGCGGCCTGCGCCCTGGCCTGGTCGAACCGGGTCCTGATCACCGCGTCCAGCTTTGGGTTCACGGCCTCGATCCGGCCGATGGCCGCCTCCACCAGGTCCGCGGCGCTCGCCTCGCCGCGGCGGACCAGGTCGGCCTGAGCGGTCGCGTCCAGCCACGTCATCTCGGTCATAGCGGCACGGTACACGCATCTGCGGCGCGGGCATGAGCCAAGATGGCCGCATGGCAAGCGACTACCGGCTCTACGGCGACCTGGCCGACTGGTGGCCGGTGATCTCGCCGCCGGAAGAGTACGCGGACGAGGCCCGGGATCTGGCCGCGGTGCTGGACTCGGCCGCGCCGCCGGCGCGGGAGGTGCTGGACCTGGGCAGCGGCGGGGGTCACGTCGCCCTGCACCTGAAACCGGGCCGGACGCTGACGCTGGTCGACCTGTCCGAGGAGATGCTCGCGGTCTCGCGCCGGCTCAACCCGGAGTGCGCCCACGTCCGCGGCGACATGCGGACGATCAGGCTCGGCCGGGTGTTCGACGCGGTGCTCGCGCACGATGCCGTCGACTATATGACCAGCGAGCCGGACCTGCGGCAGGTGGTCGAGACCGCCTTCGAGCACTGCCGACCCGGGGGGATCGCATTGTTCGTCCCGGACCACATCGCGGATACGTTCCGCCCGGTCAGCGGGGGCGGCGGGAGCACCGGCGCGAGCGGGCGGCAGGCCAGCTTCCGCGAGTGGACCTGGGACCCGGACCCGGCTGACGACTGGGTCCAGGCCGAGTACGAGTTCGTCCTGCGGGCCGCGGACGGCACCGTGCAGGTCGTGCGCGAGGAACACCGGCTCGGCGCGTTCAGCCGGGCCACCTGGCTCCGGCTGCTCGCGGCCGCCGGCTTCGAACCGCAGCCCGGCCCGGCCGCGCCGCCGGCGGCGGACGGCGGCCGTACCCGCGGGCACCCGTTCATCGGCGGCCGGCCCGCCCGCTGACGGCCGGTCGCGACGACCGGCGACGTACCTGCCGGTGCGGGTCATCGTCGGCGGGCGCCAGCCGACTCAGATCGATTTCCGCTGGCTGTCCCCGACCCGGGCGAACCTGGCCGCGCTGAGCGTTACGGTCCCGGCCGGGTTCCGGTCCGTCGCACCGCCCTGAACGGACGGCCACCCACGGGACCGGACGGGAAGGAGCAGCGCGGCGGCCGGAAGGAGCATGGCATGAACCCACGCACCGGCCGCAGGCGTAGCCTCGGGGACCGGGCGCGCCGGGCGGGCATCCCCCCGGCCCTGCTGGCCGGCGTCGCCCTGCTGATGGCGGCGTGCGGCGGCTCGCACACGACAGGACCGGTGGCCGGCCCGGGCCAGATCACCGCCCCGAAGCTGGCTGCCTTCGCCGCGTGCATGCGCAGCCACGGCGAGCCGGACTGGCCGGGCCCCAGCAGTAACGGAACCTTCAGCACCAGCCAGGTCGACATCAACGCGCCCGCGTTCGCCACGGCCTCCAACGCTTGCCAGCACCTGGCTCCCGCGGTGCCGTTTCAGCTCAGCGAGGCGCAGCAACAGCAGATCCTCGCCGCGGCGCTGAAGAGCGCCCGGTGCATGCGCGCCCACGGGATCACGGCCTACCCGGATCCCGGCCCGCAGGACATCGAGGCCAACGGCACCAACATCGGCTGGCGCGTCTCGCTGGCCGGCACCGGCATCACCCGGGCCGAGATCGAGTCGCCGTTCTTCCAGGCCGCGAGCAGGGCCTGCGGGCTGGGCGGCGGGACGTCGTGACCGGCCGGGTGGCCGGCAGGCCTGGGTTTCGTGGCCGCCGCCCTGGCGGGCGGGGCGCTCGCCGAGGCGCTGGCCGCCGGATGCGCGGACGGTGACCCGGCCGCGGCGCCCGAGTCGAAGGCCTACCGGACGGCGCTGGCCTTCACCCAGTGCATGCGGTGCACGGGTTCGCTAACTTCCCTGATCCCACCGACCAGGGGCAGCGTGGGCTTCACCATGGGACCGGGCATCGACCCGCACTCGCCGCTGTTCCGGTCCGCCCAGCAGGCCTGCCGGACGTTCGGCTCGGGCGGGGCGGGCTGACCGGCGGCGGACGCGATCCGGCCGCGGACGTTACCTCCGGGGCCGATGAAACCTCTACGTATGGCCCCGGCAGTGACGGCAGGCAACGGGCGGGCGGACGGCGGGAGGCAGGATGGCACCAGGTGAGAGTGCGCCTGCCGTGACGGTTGGAGCGAAGCTGGAACGCGTGAACCCGGCCGAGATCGGCGCCTTCTACGAAAGGGAAATGCCGCGGCTGGTGCTGTTCGTGACGATCAGCACCGGCCTGGATGTCCACGCGGCCGCCGATGTCGCGCAGACCGCGTTCGAGAAGGCGCTCCCCCGGTGGGCCACGCTGCACCATCCCAGGGCCTGGCTGTACCGGGTGGCCCAGCACGAGGCCATCGCCCGGAGCAAGGCGCTGCGGCGCGAGGTTCCGGTCGACGTGGTGCCGGACCATCCCGACCACCTGTCCGCGGCGCTGGCCGCGGAGTTGCGGGCCGAGCAGCGCGAGGTCATGACCCATCTGCGGTGCCTGTCACCGAACCAGTGCCAGGTCATGACGTGGACGCTGGCCGGGTTCAGCGACGCCGAGATCGCGGGCGCGCTCGGCATAACCACGAACGCGGTCAAGCAGCGCCGGTTTTACGCCCGGCGGAGCCTGGCCAAACGGCTTGGCGGCACACGGAGGGGTTCGCGATGAACAGGATCTTCCGGGCCCGCCGCCCGCATGACGACGACGCCGAACTGGACACAAGGCTGGCGCAGGTGTGGGAGGACGGCGCCGCCGCCGTCGCGAAGGTGCTCGACCTGCCCGCGGGCCGGCAGGCGCTGCTGGCCAGCGGCGGGCGGGGGACGGCCGGCGCGCCGGGAAGCACCGCGCCGGCAAGCACCGCGCCGGAGATCCCCGACGGCCCGGTGCCTGGTGGGCACGGGCCCCGCCGGAGGCGGGGGCTGACGGTCCGCGCCCTCGCCGCGGGCGCCGCCGTCGCCGCGCTGGGCGGCCTGGCCGTGGCCGGAGTGACAGCGGCCTTCAGCCCGCGCCACGTACCGCAGGTCCAGGCGGCGGCGTACATCACCTTGGTCAAAGACGCGCTGAACCCGCCGGGTATGGACCTGGTCGGCTACGCCAGGACCACGCTGCCGCCCGGCACCGTTATCGTGCCCACGGTGGGCGGCTGGGCGATGGTGGAGAGCCCGGACGAAAGCTCGCCGCTGACCGCGGCCGCGCTGGTCACCTGGACGTACCGGAACGACATGACGGCGTCCGCGTTCACCGCTTCCGGGCGGCCCGTGTTCGCCGCGCAGGTCACCCCCACGGGGCACGGGGCAACCACGGTCGCGGTGAACTACACCGACTCGACCTGGTGGCGCGCGGCGATCACCCTCAAGCCCGGGTTCAAGATTCCGCCCCAGCCACGCTGCGCGCCCGACGCGTCACCCGCCGCCGGCGGCTGGCCGGCCTTCATCGGCGGCGAACTGAGCTGCGGCGTGTACCGGACGGACGGGCGGCAGCGGGTGGACGGGGTCGACGCCATCAGGCTCACCGGCAGCCGGGGCCTGGTGCTGTGGATCAACCCGGCGACGTACCTCCCGGTGCGCCAGGCCGACGGGGGGCAGCGGACCGACTTCCGCTGGCTGCGGGCCACCCCGGCCAGCCTGGCCCGGCTGCGGGTGACGGTCCCGGCCGGGTTCCGGGCCGTGGCACCGCCGCCGATTACGGGCCATGGGCGCGCCGGCCTGAGCGAACGGGCGACGAGATGAACGACGGGACCGGCCGCACCGGGCCGCGCCGGGCAGGCGCGCTGGTCGCCGCCCTGGCCGGGATCGCGCTGCTGCTGACGGCGTGCGGGAACGGCTCGCCCGCCGCGACCGGGTCGCAGAACTACCAGAAGGCCGTGGCCTTCGCCCAGTGCATGCGCTCCCACGGCGCGCTGGGCTTCCCCGACCCCAGCAGCCTGGGGACGTTCGACATCCAGCAGATCGATGTCAATTCCCCGCTGATCACGGCGGCGTTCAAGCCCTGCCAGAAGCTGTTCCCGCCCGGTGCCGTGTCGATGCCGGTGGCCCAGCAACGGAAGATGGAAGACCAGGCCTTGCAGTACGCCGTGTGCTTGCGCTCCCACGGCTACCCGAACTTCCCCGACCCCAGGTTCCAGGCCGGCCCAGGCGGCGTCAGCGTCGAGTTCCAGGTCGGGCCGCCCATGGGCATCGATCCGAAAACGCCGCAGTTCCAGGCGGCGGCCCAGATCTGCAAGAACCTGACCGGGTTTGCCGGGCCATGAGCCGCGCCACGACGACGCGGCCGCGGCCGTCACTAGCATCCTGGTGTGCGCACCATCGCGGTTCCCTATCACATCGACGAGTACCTGCCTGGCCTGGACCTGCCGCTGCCGGCGGATGAGGTGATCACCGCGGAGCTGGGCCCGGGCGACGCGTGGGACCGGCTGGCCGTCCTCTACGGCGCGGTCGCCGCGGCGGTCGCGGGCGCGGCCGGGGCGGGCGAGCGTCCGGTCGTGGTCTCCGGTGACTGCACCACGGCTCTGGGCACGGTGGCCGGGCTGCAGCGCGCGGGCGCGGTGGCCGGGATCGTCTGGTTCGACGCGCACGGCGACGTGCAGACCCTGGAGACGACGGCCTCCGGCTACCTGGGCGGCCTGCCGCTGCGGCTGCTGGTCGGCTACCGGCCGGAGCTGATCGCCGCCCGGCTCGGCCTGCGCCCGGTTCCCGAGCCCCGGGTGCTGCTGGCCGGGGCCCGGGACCTGGATCCGCCCGAGGTCAGCTACCTCCAGGCCGCGCCGATCCGGCGCTGCGAGGTGGCGGACCTGCCCCGGGCGGACCTGCCGGACGGGCCGGTTTACCTGCACGTCGACCTGGACGTGATCGATCCGTCCGAGGTGCCGGGGCTGCGCTACCCGGCGCCGGGCGGGCCCGGCCTGGCGCCGGTGGCCGGGGCGGTGCGCTGGCTGCTCGAGACGGGCCGGGTCGCGGCCGTCGGCCTGGCCTGCACCTGGTACCCCGGACACGGCGCGGCGGCGCGCGTCGGCGCGGACCTGGCCGCGGCCCTCGCCGCGGCGGGCTGACCGCGGGCCGGGCTCAGGCCCGGGCCCGGACCGGCCGGGGCGGGGGCACCGCCATCATCGTGGCCTGCATCAGCGCGACCCGGATCAGCGAGTCCGACGGGCTCCCGCCATCGTCGTCGGCCCAGGCGACGACCTCGGCCGAGCAGACCGTGATCGTGCGGCCGGAGCGGATCACCTCGCCCGTGGCGCGGAACCGGTCGCCGCGCGCGGGCGAGAGGAGGTTGACCTTGAACTCCACGGTCAGCACGTCCCGGTCGTCCGGCATCAGGCTCGCGGCCGCCGGCCTGCCCGGCCATGGCCAGGATCGTGATCTGCTCGCCGCTCAGCGGGTTGGTGATGACCTCGGACACGGCTGCCTCGCGTCAGGTGATGTCTCGCGGCACCGTGGTGCGGCCGGCCAGCACCGCGAGCACGATGGCCAGGACGGCGAGCAGCGCCGTGGCCGCCGCGAACGGCAGCGGGACCGCCGAGGTGCTCGCGTCGTGGACGGGCCCGAAGGCCGCGCCGCCGAGCTGGGATCCGGCCAGGGTGGTGGCGGCCGTGTAGGGCAGGTAGGGCTGCACAGAGTTGAACAGGCCGCCGAGCAGCGACTCGATCACGATCGCCCACACGAATACGCCGATGACCGCGGCGAGCTGGGACCGGATCAGCGATCCCAGCGCGACGCCGACGGCGGCCAGCAGCGCCGCCGCGACGATGTGACCGAGGCCGTAGCGGACCATGGTGGCGTCGCCCACGGGCACGTGGTAGCCGCGGGCGGCCACGAAGATCAGCCCGGTGCCGGCCGCTATGAGGTACCCGACCAGGCCGAACACGGCTCCGGCGCAGGCCGCCGCGACGGCCTTGGCCACCAGCACCCGGCTGCGCTGTGGCGTGGCCAGGTAGGTCTGAGTGGCGGTGGAGTGCCGGAACTCCCCGCTGGAGACGGTCACGCCCAGCACCGTGGCCAGCAGCAGCGCCCAGACGCCGCCGGTGATCACCGCGTTGAGCCCGGCCGCGGTGTAGAGCGGCCCGACGGCCTTGCCCGAGCCGGCCCGCGACGCCTCCAGCACGGAGAACAGGACGGTCAGCCCGGCCGCGGTGGCCAGCAGGCCGTAGGTCAGCCGGGTGGTGCGGAGCTTGAGCAGCTCGACGCGCACGATCCGGGTCATCGGGCTACCTCCCTGGTCAGCTTGAGGAACGCGTCCTCGAGGTTGTCCGCGCCCGCGGTCAGGTCGGCCAGCGGGGACTGGGCGACCAGTCGGCCGTGGTCGAGGATCACGACCGAGTCGACCGTCTGGGCGACCTCGGCCAGGATGTGGCTCGACACCAGGACCGTGGCGCCGTCGGCGGCCAGGCCGCGCAGCAGGTCCCGCAGCCAGTGCACGCCGTCGGGGTCCAGGCCGTTGGCCGGCTCGTCCAGGATCAGCAGTTCCGGCTCGGTGAGCAGCGCGGTGGCCAGCCCGAGCCGCTGCCGCATGCCGAGGGAGAAGCCCCCGACCCGGCGGTCGGCCGCGCCGCGCAGTTCGACGAGGTCGAGCACCTCGTCGATGCGCGACGGGTCCACCTGGGCGGCCAGCGCCTGCACCCGGAGGTGGTCGCGGGCGGTGCGGCCCGGATGGAAACTGGACGCCTCCAGCACCGCGCCGACCTGGTGCAGCGGCTCGGGCAGGTCCCGGTAGGCGCGCCCGTTGATGGTGGCCGTGCCCGCGTCCGGGCGCACCAGGCCGAGCAGCATCCGCAGCGTGGTGGTCTTCCCGGCGCCGTTGCGGCCCAGGAACCCGACGACGCTGCCGGGCTCGACCGCGAAGCTCAGCCGGTCGACCGCGAGTACCGGGCCGAACCGTTTGGTCAGCCCGCGGACCTCGATCACTGACATGGCCCTTCGTCTCCTCTTCTGTTCTCCGGTCCGCCGGGGCGGCTCTTCCCTCTCCGCCGGGGCGGCTGTGCCGGCCTGGAGGACCGGCATGCGGCTTCAGCGTGCCCGGCGGGACCCCGCGGTGTCGTCGGCCGCGCGGGCCGTACCGGGTCGTCTGCTGCGGTAGCGCGGGGGGCCCGGGATGCGCCTTCCGCGGTATCCGGGCCGGCCCGGATCGCGCCGCGGAGCCGATGCCGCTCCCGGGGCCGGGCGCGTACCGTCGGGGATGAGATGAGCGAACCTGACCAGGCTGACCGGGCGGGCCCGCGGCCGCGCTGGCCCGGAAGTGCCCGGGAGTGGGCCGTCGACGCCGCGATCGCGGTGGCAGTGATCGCCGCCGAGGTCGGCGGTTCCCATGCGGCCCGTCACGTGCACCACCACGGCGCCCCGGGGGCCTGGGCCTACGTCCTGCTCGCGGTGAGCGGCGCGGCGCTGCTGGCCCGCCGCCGCTACCCGGTCACGGTCCTGGCGGTCACGCTGGTGACGGCGCTCGGGGCGGGCGCGCTGGGCGCGAACCTGATCTGGTTCGCGGTCATCGTGGCCTTCTTCACCGCGGTGCTGGCCCGGCAGCGGGTCGTCGCGATCGCGTCCCTGGTGATCGGATACCTCGCGTCGGTGTGGCCGCCGTGGCTGATCGGCCAGACCGGCCATGCGAGCGTCTCGTTCGCGCTCGAGCTGGCCGCCGGGCTGGTGTTCATGCTGATCATCGCCGAGCTGCTGCGGATCAGGAGCCAGCGCGGCGCAGCGGTGGCGCGCAGCCGGGAGGAGGAGCTGCGGCGGCGGGCCAGCGAGGAGCGGATGCGGATGGCCCGCGACCTGCACGATGTGGTGGCGCACAACATCTCGGTGATCAACGTCCAGGCGAACACGGCGCTGCACCTCATGGACCGCCAGCCCGAGCGGGCCCGGTCGGCGCTGGTGACCATCAACGAGGTGAGCAAGCAGGCCCTGGTCGAGCTGCGCACGGTGCTCGGAGTACTGCGCGACGTCGACGCCGCCGACGCCCCCCGGACACCGGTGCCGGGGCTGGCCCGCTCGGCGACCTGGTCGACCACGCGGCCGCCGCCGGGCTCGCGGTCCGCGTCGAGCAGGACGGGCGGCAGGCGGCGCTGCCCGCGGACGTCGACCTCGCCGCCTACCGGATCATCCAGGAGGCGCTCACCAACACCGCCCGTCACTCCAGCGGGACGAACGCGGCGCTGCGGCTGGACTACGGTGACGACGCCTTGCTGGTCGAGGTCGACGACGACGGCCCGCCCCGGCCGGCCGACCGGTCCGCGGCGCAGGGCAACGGCTCCGGGCACGGCATCGCGGGGATGACCGAGCGGGTGGCCGCGCTCGGCGGCACGCTGCGGGCCGGGCCGAGGCCAGGCGGTGGTTTCGGCGTGCGGGCCTGGCTCCCGCTGCACCGGGATGGTGGTCACCACGCCGCCGAGCAGAGGACCAGCGAGCACCGGACCAGCGAGCACCGGACCAGCGAGCACCGGACCAGCGAGCACCGGACGCACGCGCGAGCACCGGGCCAGCGAGCACCGGGCCGCGGAACCCCAGGCCGCCGAGCACGAGGCCCCGGGGCAGCCTGCCGCCGATCAGGGCAGCGCGCGGTGATCCGGGTCGCCCTGGCCGACGACCAGGAACTGGTCCGGGCTGGGTTCGCCGCGCTGCTCGACGCCGAGGACGACATCGAGGTGGTGGCGGAGGCCGCCGACGGGGAGCAGGCGGTGCAGGTCGCCGCCCGGGCCACGCCGGACGTGCTGCTGATGGACATCCGCATGCCGCGGCTCGACGGCATCGAGGCGACCCGGCGCATCGCTACCCGCCCGGGCCTGGAGCGCGTCCACGTGGTGATCCTGACCACCTTCGAACTGGACGAGTACGTCTTCGAGGGGCTGCGCGCCGGCGCCGCCGGCTTCCTGGTCAAGGACACCGACGCCGCCGAGCTGATCCGGGCGGTCCGGGTCGTGGCCGCCGGGGAGTCGCTGCTGTCGCCCACGGTCACCCGGCGCCTCATCGCCGAGTTCGCCTCGCGCACCCGGGAGGCGCGCAGCCTGGACGGCCTGGACGAGCTGACCCCGCGGGAACGGGAGGTGGTCGCGCTCATCGCCTCGGGGCTGTCCAACGAGGAGATCTCCCGCACGATCTACGTGAGCCCGTCCACGGTGAAGACCCACGCCGCCCGGGCCATGACCAAGCTCCGCGCCAGGGACCGGGCCCAGCTGGTGGTCTTCGCCTACCAGGCCGGGCTGGTCCGGCCCGGCTGGGCGGACTGACCGTCAGGACGGAGGCACCAGGGAAACCGCGGTCCAGGTGATCGTGACGGTCCAGGAGGTCGACTGGTCGTCGCTGGTGGACGGGCCGGTGAGCGCGACGCCCTCCTGCTGGGACACCCCCTGCACCGCCGAGCACGAGCCGGCGGCGAACTCGGTGTCGCATGTCAAGCTGTCGGTCAGCCCGGGGGTGTTCACGCTGCTGCCGGCGAAGTTCTGCACCAGGTACTGGTTCTTCCCCGGCATCTTCCCGCCGGAACCGCTGCAGGTCACGGCGGGGTTCTGGCCGAGGTTACACAGGCCCCACTGGGCGCCTCCGTCGGACGGGGCGGCGGGCGCGCCGCTCACGTCGATGGTCGCCGCGACGCCGGTGTTCGTGATCGTGATCGGGAAGCTCCCGTGCGACCCGGGTGCCCCGAGCCAGCAGCGCCCGTTCGGGAAGCCGAGCTCGCCGCCAGTCGACGCGGTGTCGACGCTCGCGTTCCCGCCGGTGCAGCCGCCGAACCGGGCCGATGACGGTGACACGGTGACGGACACGATCGTCGGGACGACCTTGAGCGAGATCGCGATGCTGGAGCCCTTGCCTGGGGTGCCGGCCGGCGGTGACGAGCTTGTGCCGCAGGCCGCGAGCCCGGCTGCCCCGACGAGCGCGATGAGGGCCCACGACCGGCGCCGCCAGCGCTCGCCCCGCCGGGTCGCCGACCGCGCGAGCGTGGTCCCTGTCCGCTCGATGCGGATCCGCAGCCCGGACCGGCGCAGTCCCGTGACGACCAGCGCCAGCGCGACCAGCCCGATCAGCACGGCGAAGAACCACGCCATCCAGGGCGGCATGAACAGCCACAGTCCCGGGCCGCCGCCCGGCGCGACGCTGAACTCCAGCCGGGTGGCGGCGGCCACGCCGAGATTGGCCCGGCCGACCGAGATCACCGCGGAGCCGGTCACCACGATGTCACTGCTGTACCGGCCTGTCTTGGCCCCGCCGGGCACGACGAGTTCCAGCGGAATCCGGGCCGACTGGCGCGGCGAGAGCCGGACCGCGTCCCCGGTGGCGTGGACCCAGGACGGCGGGACGTCGCGCCCGCCGCCCTGGGACAGCCGCTGGACCCGGACGCTGATGGATTCCGGCTGGGTCCCGGTGTCAACGACATAGACCGGCGGGAGCGCATAACTCCCGCCCGCCTTGGCCGCGTTTCCCAGCCGGACCGGGCTGGCCTGGACGCCAACCCCGACGCTCGCTTGCGCGGCCGGCAGGAAAATGGAGAACGCCGCAAAGGCAATCGGAACTGCGATTGGTACCACAAGCCACCGTCGCAGCTGCATGCGGCGCACCTCGCTTTCTGGTGCATATAACTCTAATGGCACTGCGCACCAGAAGAAAGGCCTCTTGGAACGAGCCTGTGCCGCCGCTTATAGCCATCGCGGCCTGGGGTTTGATGGCCAGTTAATCGCTCACCACAACACCGCATAGCCAGGCGCTTTACCAATGGGCCGGGGTCCGTCACCGGGAGCCGCCCCTCACCCGCTCGTGGTTGAACCATCGCAGGTCCTATGGGCCGCGCAACGGTACAACCACGGGGCATCAGGAGCCGACGCCCGGCACCGGGCGACCCTCCTCCAGGTAGACCAGCCTCCGGGCCCCGGAGGCGGCCTTCACGCGCCGCCGGATGGGTCCTCGCAGCAGCGTCAGCGCCTCGGGCAGCGGCACCAGCCGGTGCTCGGAGATCTCCTCGCTCTGCAGCACCACGGCGGCCAGGCTGGCCCTGGGCATGGTGCCGCAGTCAAACAGGAACCGCAGGCCGCCCGGTCGCCCGGGCCGGGGGCGGCGGAAGTCCACGCACGCCAGGCGGCCGCTGCGCACCTCGAGGCCGCACTCTTCCCGCACCTCCCGCTGACAGGCCTGCCACGGCGTCTCCCCGTCGGCCTCCATGACGCCGCCGGGAATGGTCCAGCCCGACTTGTAGGTCGGCTTGAGGATGAGCAGGTGGCCGTGCCGGTCGAAGATCAGCGCGCCGGCCGAGGCGGGGATGGCCGGGAGGGGCTCGGCCTCCGCGCCGGGTTCGCCAGCCGCGGCGCCGGGTTCGCCAGCCGCGGCGCCGGGTTCGCCAGGAACGAGCCCGGGCTCACCAGGAACGGAAACAGGCTCGCCGGGAACGGGCTCAGGGCCGGCGCCGGGCTCGCCGGGCCGCGGTAGATCTCCGTGGACCACAGCGCCAGACTACGGCCGGCGACTGCGGCCGGCCCGGGCGCCGGGGGCGGACGGCTCCCTGGTGACGCGGCCAGGTCCCGTCACCTGCCGGAACGTACCGGCTTGTGCCCAGCGGGGCGCATGACCATAATGCTTCCAGCGGCGACGCCTCAGGGGGGCGCGGCCGCTTTTGCGGGTCCGGAGACGCGGCCCTCCTCTTCTCCCCTAAGAGGGTGTGGTGCCGCGTGCCTGACGGACGTCTTCCCGTACTCTGGCTCAGCCGGTCGGCGGTGGTCTCGCTGCCGACGGAGATCGACCTGTCCAACGCCGACCAGGTCCGCGAAGAGCTGCTGGCGGTCCTCAACCGGGGCCCGGACGCGCTGATCGTGGATATGGGCGGGACTACGTTTTGCGATTCCGCCTGCGTGAACGCTCTGGTCCGGGTGCGCAAGCGGGCGGCGGAGAGCAGCGCGGGCATGCGGCTCGTCGTGACCGCGTCCGGGGTGCAGCGAGTACTCGCGATCACCGGGATCGACGGGCTGATGGGCATCTATCCCAGCGTGGCCGAGGCGCTGACCGGCAACGGCGGCCGGGCGGGTCAGCCGGCGGATACCGATGCCGGTCATCCGGCCGCGCCGGGCGGCCCGCACGGCCGGGCGGCCCAGCCGGGCTGACCCAGCCGGGCTGACCCAGCCGGGCTGACCCAGCCGGGCGGCCCAGCCGGGCTGACCCAGCCGGGCCGACCAGGCCGCCAGCGAATTTTGCCTCCCCCGGCGCGGGTCAGCCGGCGGCCGGCCCGGCCGCCTCGTCGGCGGGCGGCTCGACCGCGCGCAGGGCCAGGATCGTCACGTCGTCGCGCAGCTGGCCCCGGCAGAACTGGAAAACGAGTTCCTGCACCCGGGCCACCACCCGGGCGGCGGGCTCGCCGCCGAGCGCGGCCAGTTCGTCGTTGATGCGGTCTTCGAACGAGACCATGTCCGGGCCGCACGCGCTGGTCAGCCCGTCACTGAAGAAGAACAGCAGGTCGCCGGCCTCCAGGTCGATTTCCAGGGTCGAGGGCTCCGCGTCAGGGAAGATCCCGAGCGGGAGCCCGCCGCCGGGCAGGACCTGGGTCCGGCCGTCCGCCCTGACCAGCACCGGCCACGGATGGCCCGCGCTGCCGAGCACCACGCGCAGGACGCCATCCCGCCAGTGCAGGTGGCCGACGCTCGCGGTGACGAAACGGCCGCCGAACTCCTCCTCCATCATGATCTCGTTGGCCCGGCGCAGCACCTCCGCCGGATCCCGGTCCCAGTGGGCCAGCACCCGGATCGCGTGCCGCGCGGTAGCGGTGACGGCGGCCGCGTCCTGGCCCCGCCCGCAGACGTCGCCGATCGACAGGCCCCATCCGGCTCGCGCCGGGTAGATGTCGTAGAAGTCACCGCCGACATCCCGCGCGCTGGTGGCGGGCACGTGCCCGGCGGCGATCTCGGCCCCGGGGATCTGCCGTGGCTGCCGCGGCAGCAGGCTGGCCTGCAGCGCGTCGGCGATCTCGGCGCGGTGCCGCAGCATCCGGTCCGCCCGGATGGCCAGGGCCAGCTGCTCGCCGAGTTCCTCCACCAGCCCCATGTCGGCCATCCCGAAATGCCCGTGGCCGGAGAGCCGGGCCAGGGTCAGGACACCGTAGCTGCGCTCACCGTCGGACAGTGGCACGCAGAGCACCGATGTCGCGCTCATCTGCATCAGCAACGGCACCCCGTCCGGGCCGTCGCCCAGAAGGCCAGGGTCCTCGGCGTGGGCGACCAGCAGCGACCGGCCCGACGCGTGGACCTGGCTCGCGGCCGAGCCGGGCGGCGGGTCCAGCGCCGACACGGCGCGGGCCAGCTCGTCGGACGGCTGGTCGTCGGGGCCGATGGCGAGCTGCCGGCGCAGGCCGTGGTCCCGTTCCACGTCCAGGATCAGCCAGGCGGCGAGCTCGCGGGCCAGCAGCCGCGCGAAGCGCTGCATGGTCACCGGCTCGCTGTGATCCACGCTCTCCAGCAGGATCCGGGTGGCCGAGGTGACCAGGTCGAGGCGGCGTGTGACCGAGTGCAGCACGCTGCCGCCGGGCGGCCCAGGCGCCGCGCCGTCGCCGGGCCCGGGCGCTGCGCCATCGCCGGGGCCGGGCGCGCCGCCGTCGCCGGGCCCGGGCGCGGCGCCGTGGCCGCGATCGGGTGCGGCGCCGTCTTCGGCGTCGGGCACCGCGGGCAGCGCGAGGCCCGGCGCGGCCACGGCCACCGCCACCTGACCGGAGTCGCCGCGGACCTGGACCGGGGCCGCGGTCACCTCGCACTCGGCCACGCCGCGGGCCGTGAGCACGCCGCCGCGCAGCAGGCGGGTCTCGCCGGTGCGGATGACCGCCGCGATCTGCGAAGCCGCCGCGGCCCGGAACGGCATGTCGACGAAGGCCGTGAACGCCTTGCCGGTCAGGTAACCCGGGCCCGAGCCCATGAGCTGGCCGGCGGCCCAGTTCGCGCGGCGCACGGTGCCATCGAGCCCGAGCAGGAACAGGGGAACCGGCACCTGCTGGAAGACGGCCTGCAGCAGCCGCCGCTCGGCGTGCGGGCCGCCGTCCGGATCCCCGGCCAGGCCGCCGCCGGAGCGGTCCCCCGCGCCCGACAGCGCGGCCACGGCCTCGTCCAGCTCGGCCAGCGCCGCCTCGATCAGCGGCCGCAGCCCGGCGCCGGGCAGCGCGGCCGCCTGCCGCAGCGCGTCGCTTCTGGCCTTCAGCCGGGCGGCCGCATCTCCCGCCTCCCGGGAGGCAGCAGATCGTGCCATGCGTATCGATCTCCGTCTGCCACGTGAGCCTGCCAGCACCGTGGATCACGACCGCAGGCGCCCGAGCGCCTCCCAGCCTATCCCCGCCCGGCCAGGCCGGCGGCCCGGCCAGCCGCTAGCGCGGCAGTCCCAGCCCGCTCCGGCCGCTTGTGTCGGTGATCCTCGCGGCCACCTCGGTCACCTTCATGTTGCGCTCCTGCGAGATCTGCCGCATCCGCTGCAGGGCCTCATCGGCGCTGCAGCCGAGCGCGTGCATCAGGATGCCCTTGGCCTGGTCGACCACGGCGCGCGCCTGCGCCGCGTCGCGCAGCTGCCGCACGGTCCGCCGGGCCTCACCGTATTCGGAGGCGATGCCCACCACCGCGCCGCCGAAGGCCACCAGGCGCTCGGCCATCGTGACCGACTCGGGCCCGAGCGTCCTGGGCCGGGCGCCGAACAGCGACAGGCACACCACCTCGGCCCCGGACCGGTGCGCCACGCTGAGCGAGCACCGCACGCCCGCGCGCAGCGCCGCGACGGCGTAGTCCGGCCACCGGCCCTCCTCCAGCGTGTCCGGGCAGCTGGCCGGTTCCGCCGCGCGGATCGCGTCGAGCATCGGGCCGCGCTCGCAGCGCACCTGCACCTCGATCAGCCCGGGCAGTGCCGGGTGGCTGGCGGCGAAGGCCACCGGCTCGCCATCCCGCCAGATCACGGCCGCCGCTGCCGAGCAGCCGGGCACCTGGCGAGCCGCGTCGTCCACCAGCTGGTTCAGCGACCGGGGCTCGGCGGTTTCCCCGGCGGCCAGCAGGCCGGCGGCCGCCCGGCTGAGGTCGGGACGGGACGTGACGGCCTCCAATCACCCAGCGCCCGCTGGGACCGGGCGCTGATCCCCCAGGATTTCATCATCCGGGTGGTTCCGGAACCCGCTGGTCAGCGCGGTGCCGCGGCGGCGATCCAGCGTTCCATGCAGCCGAGCAATTCCTCGGTGTCCACCGGCTTGGTGACGTAGTCGCTCGCCCCGGAGGCGATGCTCTTGTCCCGGTCGCCGTGCATGGCCCGCGCGGTCACCGCGATCACCGGCAGCTCGGCGAACTCCGGGATCTCGCGGATCGCGCCGGTGGTCGCGTAGCCGTCGAGTTCCGGCATCATCACGTCCATCAGGACGATGTCGATGTCCGCGGTGGCGCAGAGCATCTCGATGCCGGTCCGCCCGTCGGGCGCGTGCAGGACGCTCATCCCGTACAGCTCCAGGATGCTGCTGATCGCGAAGGCGTTGCGCAGGTCGTCGTCGACGATGAGGACCTTCTTGCCGCGCAGGCCCAGGTGGGTCCCGCCGATGGCTTCGACCTGGCGGCCCGCCACGGCCAGCGATCCCGGCACCGGGGCCCGCCCGGGCGAGGCGGCCGGCTCCGCGGGCTGGGCCTCCTCGCCCGCGGCCGGCCAGGTGAGCGGCAGGTTTAGCGTGAACGTGCTGCCCTCACCCGGCAGGCTCTCCGCGGTGATCTGGCCGCCCAGCTGGGTGGCCAGCTCGCGGCAGATCGCCAGGCCCAGGCCGGTTCCGCCGTAGCGGCGGCTGGTGGTGCCGTCCCCCTGCTGGAAGGCACCGAAGATCACCTCGAGGTTCTGCTCGCTGATGCCGACGCCGGTGTCGGTCACCGAGAACGCCAGGACCGGTTCCGCGGCCCCGGGCGGGCTCGCCGTGGCGATCCGCACCTCCACCCGCCCCCGGTCGGTGAACTTGACCGCGTTCGACAGCAGGTTGTGCAGGATCTGCCGGAGCCGCTGCCGGTCGGTGAACAGCTCGGCCGGGACGTTGGCGGCCACCGGCTCGGCCACGAACTCCAGTCCCTTTTCCGTGGTCAGCGGCCGGAACACCGCCAGCAGGTCGTCCACCAGGGCGCCGAGGGCGAACCGCTCGGGGTGCAGCTCCATCTTGCCCGCCTCGACCCGGGACAGGTCCAGGATGTCGTTGATGAGCTGCAGCAGGTCGGCCCCGGAGGAGTGGATCACGTTGGCGTACTCGACCTGCTTGGGGGTGAGGTTCTCCTCGGGGTTGTTGGCCAGCAGCCGGGCCAGGATCAGCAGGCTGTTCAGCGGCGTGCGCAGCTCATGGGACATGTTCGCGAGGAACTGCGACTTGTACCGGGACGCCAGGTCGAGCTGCCGGGCGCGCTCCTCGAGCTCCTGCCGGGCCTGCTCGATCTCGACGTTCTTGATCTCGATGTCCCGGTTCTGCCGGGCCAGCTGCACCGCCTTGTCCTCCAGCTCGGCGTTGGACCGCTGCAGCTCGTCCTGGCGGACCTGGAGCTCCCGGGTGCGGGCCTGAAGCTCCGAGGCGAGCCGCTGCGACTCGGCCAGCAGCGCGTCGGTCCGGGAGTTGGCGATGATCGTGTTGACGTTGACGCCGATGGTCTCCATCAGCTGCTCCAGGAAGTCCCGGTGGACCTGGGTGAACGGGGAGAACGAGCCCGACTCGATCACCCCGAGGACCTGGTCCTCGAACACGATCGGCAAGACCATCAGGTGGGCCGGGGCCGCCTCGCCGAGCCCGGAGGAGATCTTCACGTAGCCGGCCGGGACGTCGGTCACCACGATCGGCTTGCGGGTCTTGGCCACCTGGCCGATCAGCGATTGCCCCAGGCCGAACTGGCTCGGCGCCTCCATGTCGGCGCGCAGCCCGTACCCGGCGATGAGCCGCAGCGTAGTCTCGCTGCCGTCGGTCTCGGCCAGGAAGAACGTGCCGTGCTGGGCCCCGACCAGCGGGATCAGGTCGTCCATGATCAGCTCGGCGACCACCCGGAGGTCGCGGTGGCCCTGCATCCGGCCGGCGATCCTGGCCAGGTTGGACTGCAGCCAGTCCTGGTCCTGGTAGGCCTTGGTCGTCTCCCGCAGCGAGCGGACCATCGAGTTGATGTTGTCCTTGAGCTCGGCCACCTCGCCCTGGGCCTCGACGGAGATGGACCGGGTCAGGTCCCCCCGGGCGACCGCGCTGGTCACCTCGGCGATCGCCCGCACCTGCCGGGTGAGGTTGCCCGCCAGCTCGTTGACGTTCTCGGTCAGCCGCTTCCAGGTGCCGGAGACGCCCTCGACCTCGGCCTGGCCGCCGAGGCGTCCCTCGCTGCCCACCTCGCGGGCGACCCGGGTGACCTCGGCCGCGAACGACGACAGCTGGTCGACCATGGTGTTGATGGTCGTCTTCAGCTCCAGGATCTCGCCGCGGGCGTCCACGTCGATCTTCTTCGACAGGTCGCCGTTGGCCACCGCGGTCGTGACCTGGGCGATGTTGCGGACCTGGCTGGTCAGGTTGTTGGCCATCGAGTTGACGTTGTCGGTCAGGTCCTTCCAGGTCCCGGCGACGTGCGGGACCACCGCCTGGCCGCCGAGCATGCCCTCGGTGCCCACCTCGCGGGCCACCCGGGTCACCTCGTCCGCGAACGCGCCGAGCGTGTCGACCATGCCGTTGATCGCCTGGGCCAGGACGGCGACCTCGCCCCGCGCCTCGACCGTGATCTTCTGGCTCAGGTCGCCGCGGGCGACGGCGGTGGCCACCTGGGCGATCGAGCGGACCTGCGCGGTCAGGTTGGACGCCATCACGTTGACGTTGTCGGTCAGGTCCTCCCAGGTCCCGGACACGCCGCGGACGGCCGCCTGGCCGCCGAGGTTGCCCTCGGTGCCGACCTCGCGGGCCACCCGGGTCACCTCGTCGGCGAACAGGGACAGCTGGCCCACCATCGTGTTGATGGTCTCCTTGAGCTCCAGGATCTCGCCGCGCGCGTCGACGGTGATCTTCTGGGTGAGGTCGCCCTCGGCCACGGCCGTGGCCACCTGGGCGATCGACCGGACCTGTGCGGTCAGGTTGCCCGCCATGAAGTTCACCGAGTCGGTCAGGTCACGCCAGGTGCCGCCGACCCCGGGCACCCGGGCCTGGCCGCCCAGCCGCCCCTCGGTGCCGACCTCCCGGGCCACCCGGGTCACCTCGTCGGCGAACGCCGACAGCTCGTCGACCATCGTGTTGATCGTGTTCTTCAGCTCCAGGATCTCGCCGCGCGCGTCGACGGTGATCTTCTGGCTGAGGTCGCCCTTGGCCACCGCCGTGGTCACCTGGGCGATGTTGCGCACCTGGCTGGTCAGGTTGCCCGCCATCGAGTTCACCGAGTCGGTCAGGTCACGCCAGGTGCCGCCGACCCCGGGCACC
This sequence comes from uncultured Actinomycetota bacterium, assembly GCA_963749145.1. Lineage (GTDB taxonomy): Bacteria > Actinomycetota > Actinomycetes > Streptosporangiales > Streptosporangiaceae > JASHPR01. The sequence continues at coordinate 1,972,052 of CAVVLN010000004.1, forward strand.
CGGGCCTGGCCGCCCAGCCGCCCCTCGGTGCCGACCTCCCGGGCCACCCGGGTCACCTCGTCGGCGAACGCCGACAGCTCGTCGACCATCGTGTTGAGCGTGTTCTTCAGCTCGAGCATCTCGCCCTTGACGTCCACGGTGATCTTCTGGCCGAGGTCGCCCTTGGCCACGGCGGTGGCGACCTGGGCGACGTCCCGCACCTGGCCGGTCAGGTTGCCCGCCATCGAGTTCACCGAGTCGGTCAGGTCCTTCCAGGTCCCGGCCAGCCCGGGCACCTCGGCCTGGCCGCCGAGCCGTCCGTCGGTGCCGACCTCCCGGGCCACCCGCGTCACCTCGGAGGTGACCAGCGCGAGTTGCTCGTTCATGCCGTTGAACACGGCCGCGATCTCGTCCATGAGCGGGTCGTCCGCCGCGGGCAGGCGGGTGCTGAAGTCACCGTTGCGCACCGCGGTCAGGCCGGTCAGCAGCCGCTGCAGCCGGCTGTCGCCGGGCGACCCGGTCCGCTCCAGGGTTGTGGTCATCGGAACTCCTTTGGCGCCAGCAGGTCGGGGGCCCACCAGGTCGGCCGGGCCGCGCGCGCCACGGGGGGCGGCCGACAGTCCGATCCTGTCACTGCCGTGTTCGCGCAGAATAACCAGTAACGGCGAACCGCGCGGTAGCGTGAGTCCGCCCGCCTGGAGGGCTGCTGCGGGGAAGGCGGGTGACCGTGACACAACCGAGCGGCACCGACCTCGCCCGGCTGCAGGCACTGATAGCGCGGCAGCGGCGAGAGCTGGACGAGATGCGCTCGCAGGCCGCCGCACGCTCGGTCATCGACCTGGCCACGGGCGTGCTGATAGAGCAGCTGCGCTGCTCGCCGTCCGAGGCCCGGCGGCAGCTGGCCCGGCTGGCCGGCGAGTCGGGCGGCAGCGTGGCCGAGCTGGCCGCCCAGATCACCGCGCTGCTCCCGCCGGAACCGGCGGAGCGGGCGGAACCAGCCGGGCGGACGGAATCGGCGGCACCGGCGGACAGCCGCCCGGGCGGCCCGGGCTCGCCCGCGCCGCCCGGGGTCAGCATGGCCTGGGCCGCCGTCGAGGCCGCCCCCGACGGGACCGCCGTGGCCACCGCCCTGCTCGATGAGGCGCTGACCGCCGTCGGCGCGGTGGCGGTGGCGCTCTGGCTGATCGAGCCGGACGGGGGTCTCGAGCTGGCCGGGCAGGCCGGCTTCGGCGAGCGTGAGGCCAGCCGCTGGCGCCGGATTCACCCGGACATGCAGGTGCTGCCGCAGGATGTGGCGCGGGGCGGGCTGGAGGCCTGGTGGCCCGCCGGGCCCGCCGAGGACGATGACCGGCCGCTGATGGGCCGCTGGCCCCGCGGGGCCCGCGCCGGGCTCCCGCTGCGCGATTCGGGCGCGACGGTCGGATCGATGGTGATCACCTGGCCGGGACCGGTGCCCGACTTCTCCCCGCCCCTGCGCCGGCAGTTCGCCGCGCTCGCCGACCTCGCCGCGCACGCGCTCGGCGCGCAGTTTCCGGGTGGCGACCACGCGGCCCGGCACCGGGCCTCCTGGGTCTTCGGCCTGCTGGACGGCCTGCTGGAGGGGTTCCTGTTCGCGCGCGCCGTCACCGGAGGCGACGGCGAGGTGGCCGACTTCCGCATCGACCACGTCAGTGCCGGGTTCCGCGACCCGGCCCGGCGCAGCGCCGCCGACCTGACCGGCCGCCAGCTACTCGAGATGTACCCGGCGGCCGCGCTGGCCGGGGGGCTGTTCGACAGCTGCGTGGCGGCGCTGGCCACCGGCGAGCCGCAGTCGGTGGCGGGCGAGGTGGCGGCGGCGCAGACCGGCGCGGCCGAGTCCGCGCCCGCGGTCAGGATCGCCCGGCTCTATGACGGGGTGGCGATCGCCTGGCGCGGAGCCGACGACGCCGATCGCCTCGCCACCTTGCTGCAGCACGCCCAGCGGCTGGGCCGGATCGGCAGCTGGGAGGAGAACCTGCGGACCGGCGAGGTGCACTGGACGGAGCCCACCTTCGCGCTGTTCGGGCAGCGGCCCGGGGTCCCGGTCCCGATCGCGGACCTGCACGCTCACGTCCCGGCCGACGACATCCCGGCCGTCCAGGGCTTTCGTGACGCGCTGCTGGCCGAGGGCCGGGAAAGCGCCGCGGCCTTCCGGGTCGTCCGGGCCGACGACGGCAGCGTGCGGCAGATGCGGGCCTACGCCGAGCCGGTCACCGCCCCGGCGGGCGCCGTGGTCGCCATCCGGGGCGCGTACCAGGATGTGTCCTCCGACTATCACACCCGGCTGGCGTTCGCCGCCGCCCGCGAGCAACTGGCGGACACCGAGGAGCGCGCGGCGGAGGAGCATCGCCTCGCGGTGCGGCTCCAGCAGGCCATCACGCCACGGTCCTCGGGTCCGCTGGCCGCGCCCGGGCTGGACGTGGCGGCCCGGTACCGGCCCTCCGCGCGGGACAGCCTGGTCAGCGGGGACTGGTACGACACCGTGCTGCTGCCGAGCCAGGACGTGCTCCTGGTGGTGGGTGACATCGCCGGGCACGGCCTGGACGCCGTGACCGGCATGGTCACGATGCGCAACAGCCTGCGCGGGCTCTCCGTCACCGGAGCGGGGCCGGCGACGCTGCTGAGCTGGCTGAACGCGGCCGCGTGCCATTTCACCGGCGGGATCACCGGCGGCGTCATCGGCACGGCCGTCTGCGGCCTTTACGACCCGGTCGGCCGCTCGCTGCGGTGGGCCAGGGCCGGCCATCTGCCGCCGATCCTGGTGCGGGACGGCCGGGCCCGGGTGCTCCCGCTCCCGCGGGGCCTGCTGCTGGGCGCCGACCCCGACGCCATCTATACCGAGACGGTCACCTCGCTCGAGCTTGGTGACATTCTGCTGCTGTTCACCGACGGGCTCATCGAGCGGCGCGACCAGCCCATCGACGACGCCCTGGACACGCTGCTGCGGATCGCCAGCCACCCGGCGGCCGAGATCGGCAGCTACGCCGACTACGTGGTCGCCGAGGCGTCCTCGAACACCCAGGACGACGCCTGCCTCGTCGCCGTCCGCGTGCGGTGAGCCGGGCGGGCTCACGCTCGCGGGCGCCTGTCCTAGCCGGGTACGGCGCTGCCCCCGGCCGCCAGCGCCGTGTCCACGCTGTCGTACATCGGCAGGCGGTCGGCCAGCCCGGTGATCCAGAGCGTCTTGGTGTACTTGTATCTCGCTCCGGCCAGCATCAGCTGCCCGCCCGCCGCCGCCAGCCGCTTCCAGTGGCCGACGATGACGGCCAGCGAGCTGGTGTCCATGAAGTCGACGGCCGCAAGGTCCAGGACGATCCTCCGGTGCTTGCGGCGCGCCCGCGTCAGCGCCTCGTCGAGCTCGCGGCTGGTCACGATGTCAAGCTCGCCGCCGACCGTTACGACCACGCTGTCGCCGCGCCGCTCCGACGAGAGCCGGAGTTCCGCCACGCCCACCTCCGGATCTGGCCGCCCGGCCGCTGCCTCGCCTCATCGTATGCTGGGTTCGTTTTCCCGGCCGCGGGTGCATGCTTGCGCGACTAAGGGGAACCTAGGCCAGGTGGGCTGGATGGCTGGTAAGTGCGTGGCGGCAGGCCCGTGCGGGTGTCCGCGTCCGTGGCGGCGGCCGTGCGGCTGAGGCAGCCGGGCCCCCCGGGGCACGTGGCGCTCTTCTACCGTGATCAGGCGGAGTGCCGCGATCGGCTCCTCCGCTTCGCCCGGGAGGGCCTGGCCCGGGGCGAGCCGACGTTCGTCGCCGTGACCGGGGACGAGGCCCGGCTGATCGGCGACCAGCTCGCCGATCAGCCCGGGGAACTGCTGTGCGCCGACATGGCCGAGGTGGGCCGCAACCCGGCCCGGATCATCCCGGAGTTGCGGGCCTTCATGGATAAGCACGCCGGCCAGCATGTGCGCATCGCCGGGGAGCCGGTATGGCCGGGTCGGTCGGCGGCCGAGATCTGCGAGGTGATCCGGCACGAGGCGCTGATCAACCTGGCCTTCGCGCGGGCCAGGGCCACGATCATGTGCGCCTACAACGTCACCGTGCTCGAGCCGTCGGTGATTCTGAGCGCCCGGCGCACCCATCCCGAGCATCTCGCCGGCGGCCACCGCACCGCCGCGGCCGGCCCGGCGCATCCGTGGCGGATCCCGCCGGAATGCGACCAGCCGCTGCCCCCGCCGCCGCAGAGCGCGGAGGCCCTCGGCTACGACACCGACCTGGCGCCGGTGCGCCGGCTGGTGGAACGCCACGCCCGCCGGGCCAGCCTCGCCGCCGAGCGGGTCGCCGACCTGGTTCTCGCGGCCAGCGAGATCGCCGCGAACACGCTCAGCCACACCCGGTCCGGCGGCATGTTCCAGGTCTGGCACGACGAGCAGGAGATCTTCTGCCAGGCGCACGACCAGGGATGGATCGCCGACCCGCTCGCGGGATGCGTCCGCCGCGGCCCGGACGGCCGGGGTCACGGCCTGTTCCTGGTCAACCACGTCTGCGACCTGGTCGAGATGCGGACCGGCCAGGCCGGCACCACGGTCCGGATGCACATGCGCCTCGGGCCGGGCCGACCCGCGGCTCCCGGCGGGCAACCGCCGCCCCGGGCCGGGCCGACCCGCGGCTCCCGGCGGGCTAACCGCCGTCCCGGGCCGGGCTGACCCGCGGCTCCGGGCCGGGCTGACCCGCGGCCCTGGGGCCGCGCTGACCTGCCGCCCCGGCTTTGGTTTAGATTCCGGCGGCTGGGCAGTAGAGGGCCGACCGATAGCGAAAAGGAGCTTGCGGTGGCCATCATTCTCGTGGTTCTGCTGATCGCGCTCATCCTCGGCGGCCTCGGGTTCGCGGTCCACGTCTTGTGGTGGATCGCGCTCGTGGTGCTGGCGCTGTGGCTGCTCGGGTTCTTGTTCCGGGCCGCCGAGACCGGCGGTGGCCGGCGTCGCTGGTACCGCTGGTAGGGGCCGGCCCGGGCATGCGGCACGCCGCATGCCCGGGCCCGCCGGTCCACGATCGCACCCGAGGTTCACATGACACTTACCGACACCAGGGCCGAGTGGTGGTCGCGAGGCGCCTGCTTGTCCGCCGACCCTGAGCTGTTCTTCCCGATCTCCGAGTCGGGCCCGTCCCATAGCCAGCTGGTGGCGGCCAAGAGCGTATGCGCCCGGTGCCAGGTGCGGAAGCAGTGCCTCAGTTACGCCCTGGCCACCGGGCCGCTGCACGGCGTGTGGGGCGGCACGAGCGAGGAGGAACGCCGCCGCTCACCTCGCCCGGCCCGCGGGCCCGTTTGAACGGGCCCGCCCGGGGTGGTATAAATGTGCCTGGAACGTGCTTACGACGCAGGCACGCCCGCTCGCCGTCATGGCGTGGCAACAGGGCGTGCCTTTTTCATGGGCGCACCGGGCCGGACCTCCATGAGCCGGACCGCCCCTCGGGTCACGCCGCGGCCAGTCCGCAGCACCGAGGAGGCTCGTGATGAGGATCGCCCTCGTCGCACGCAGCAGCGACCAGGTCGGCGCCTGCGCCGACGCGGACGCTGCTGCCGAGGCTGCCCGGGTTAGCTCGCTGGGCCAGGCCCTGGTCGGCCTCGGGCACCACGTGACCATCTTCGCCCGCCGGGACTCGGCGGCCCTCCCCGACAGCGCGATCGTGTCCCCCGGGATCACCGTCGAGCACGTCACCGCGGGCCCGCCCGCGCCGCTGGGCGCGGACCAGGTGGCGCCGCACGTGCCGGAGTTCGCCGGCCATCTGGCCCGGCTGTGGCGCCGGAACCCTCCCGACCTGGTGCACGCCCATTCGTGGACGGCCGGCCTCGCGGCCCTGGCCGGAGCACGGGACCTGGGCGTGCCAGTGGCGCAGACCTTCGGCTCGATGGCCGTCGCCGAGCAGCGTTACGGCATGCTGAACGATCCGTCAGACACCCGGTCCCGGCTCGAGGCCTGCATCGCACGCCGCGCCGACGTCGTCCTGGCCAGTTCCTTCTCGGAGCACGCCGACGTGACCCGGCTCGGCGTGCCCCGGGCCGCGGTGAAGGTGGTGCCGTGCGGCGTCGACCCGCGGCGGTTCTCGCCGGAGGGCCGGGTTGCGAAGCGCAGCGGGCGGCCGCGGCTGCTGGCCGCGGCGCCGCTGACCGCGACCCGCAGCCTCGGGCTGGCCCTGTGCGCGCTGGCCGAGATCCCGGACGCTGAGCTGGTCATCACCGGCGGGCCGGCGCGGGCGGAGCTGCGGCACGACCAGGCCTACCAGGCCCTGATCAAGATCGCTAAGGCGCTGCGGGTCCGCGACCGGCTGGTGTTCACCGGGCCGGTCGCCGCCCGCGACCTGCCCGCACTGCTGCGTTCCGCGGACCTGCTGGTGAGCACCACGCCATATGAGCCGGTCGGCATGCTGGCGATCCAGGCGATGGCCTGCGGCACGCCGGTCGTCACGGCGACCGCCGGGGCCGAGCCCGACGCCGTCGTCGACATGACCACCGGGCTCATCGCACCGCCCGGGCGGCCCATGCAGGTCGCCTGGCGGATACGGCGGCTGCTGGCCAGCCCGCTGCGCTTGGACGCCTACGGGATCGCGGCCGCCGACCGGGCCAGGTCGCGCTACTCGTGGGAACGCATCGGCCGGGAGACCCTGGCGGCCTATGCGTACTGCACCGGGCGGCCGAAGGCCGCCACCGGGGTCCAGAGCTCGCGGCCACATCGCGCCGGGGTCCGCGACGTGCGGCATATTCCTGCCGGAGCACCCGCATAGCTCGCCGCGATCCGTGCCGGCCCGGGCATCCCCCCCGCCCGGGCCGGCACGTCATCTCACCTCACCGGCGCATCTGATAGCCACCGCCAGCGCCCGCATCCGGAACCGGGTGGCGATCGCAAAACGGGCCGGGACCCGCCTACGTGCGCTGCCGGGGATCCCGGACCCGCCGGGCCGCGGCCACCGATTCGGCGACGACCGCGGCCGGCGGCAGCATGATCACCACAGGCAGCCAGGGGTAGGCGCTGGTGGCCAGGAGGCCGCCCGCCAGCGCGCCCGCGACGAGGGCCGCCAGCACGCCGATGCTGCGGCCGAGCCCGTCCGGCTTGCTGCGGGTGACCAGGCCGGCCAGGACGCCGGTCAGCGTGCTGGTCAGGTAGGTGCTCGACATCTGGCCGAGCCGGCGGACCGCCGCGCTCTGCATGCCCATGGCCGCGGCGAGCACGGCCAGCAGCGCTAGCTGCGCGCCGTCACGGGGGGTGCCCCCGGCCAGTTCCCACCCGACGCAGAACGCGGCCAGCACGCACAGTTCGGCGGCCAGCGTGGCCGTCACGTTGGCCGGCCAGGTCCCGCCGTGGTCAGTGCCGCGGGCGGCGATGGGAGCGCCCACGAGGACGCCGGCCGAGTATCCCGCGAGCGCCACGCCGCTGCGGATCGCCTCGCTCGAGCTGTGGGCGGTAGCCGCGACCCCGAGCAGCACCATGTTGCCGGTGATGACGCTGCTGAACACCTTGCCCAGGGCCAGGAACGAGACGGCGTTGACCGCGCCGGCGGTGATGGTCAGGAGCACCACGCGCCAGTCCCGCACCGGGCCGTGCCAGCGGCCCGCACGGTGCTGCCTGGCGCGGCTGTCCGTGGTCATCGCGCTGAGTGAGCCTTCCGCTGGAGGCCGCCCGGCCGGCCGGGCCGTGGCTGAGTCCGACCATTGTCGCGGACGGCCAGCGGCGTGGCGCCGGTGGTCGGCCCGGGCTGGCCCGGCTCAGCCGGTCAGGCGGCTGGCGCGGAACGGCCAGTTAACCCCGGCCCTTGCCCGTATAACAGGATGACCGAAATCATGAGCCAGGCCGACGAGCACGAAAGTCGGCAGTATGTGAGCATGCACTGGTTTGTGGAAGACTGCCGCTTATACCACCACTCCCGGAGAGGCGCACAGGCATGAGTTACGACACACCCGGAGGCCCGCCCGGAGGGGACATGCCTCCGCCGCCCCCGCCAGGGTCATACGGCGTCCCGCCGACCCCCGGGTACGGTCAGGCGCCGTACGGCGTCCCGCCGACCCCCGGGTACGGTCAGATGCCGTACAGCAACCAGCCGTCCACCTATCGCGCGTGGGCGATCACCTGTTGCGTCTGCGGCGTGCTGTTCAGCCTGATCATCGGCCTGCCCTGCGGGCTGGTGGCCCTGGCCAACTCGCGGCGGGTGCAGTCCGCGTGGCAGGTCGGAGACTGGCAGCGGGCGGCCAAGGCGTCACGCCGGGCGCTGACCTGGGTCATCGCCTCCACCGTGTTCGACGCGCTCGGGCTCATCCTGGTCATCACCCTGTTCGCGACCAGCCACAGTTCGACTACCTGAGTCCTCACCCGCAGGGCCTGGCGCTGGCCCTGCGGGACCGGCCCCGGTCCCGTGCCGGGAGCATCACCCCGTCCCCGCGCCAGCCGCCTCTACGCGCGGGGACCGGCGGCGCGGCCTGCCGCCATCAACTGGCCGGCCGTCCTCGCTCCCCAGCGAACCCCTCCGCGACCTCCACGGCAACCCGTCCGCGAACTCACGGCGGAAAAGTTGTTGGCGCCCCGATCCCTCGTGACTCCTACCGGTGTCACACCCGCACCCCGGAAGGGATCAGGACATGAACATCGTCGTCAAGTCATCCGCCATCGCCAGCGGCCTGCGGGGGGCGCCCGGTCGCGTGCTGATCCCGGCTGGCCTCGCCTTGGCCGCGATCGCCGCGGTCAGCGGCTGCTCGTCGCTGTCGTCAGCGCCCAGCGCCCACGCCGCGCCCGCGACGCCGGTCGCCTCCCCGGGCCAGCCGGCTCCGGCCACCACCCCAGCGCCCGCGGCGACCGTGGCCGCATCACCGGCGCCATCCCCGTCCCCGTCCCTCCAGGCACCGCCCCCGGCGCCTGCCTTCCATAGCGGGCTCACGACCAAGATCGCAATTCTCGGCGCCTCGCGGGCTCTGGTGCCGGGCGGTGCTCCGCTGCGGTTCATGGTCACGGTGACGAACTCGTCCACGCATCCGTACGGGAACATCCTGCCCCTGGTGTCGCTGGGGCACTGCTCCTGCACGGCGAACAGCCTGTTCCCGGCGGGCACGCTGCAGGAGCGGGAGAGCACGAGCAACGTGTGGCAGACCATCCAGTACGACGTGGAAGGCTTCGGCACCGATTACCTCAACGTCACCGAGCCCGGTGGCATCCAGGAGCTGCCTCCCGGCGGCGTGGCGACCTTCGAGTATCGGGTGGCCCTGAGCCCGGCCACCAGCGCGCAGGTCACCCGCGGGACCGCCAACCTTGACGTCACGCTGCTGCCGCTCCCCTCGCACACCCCGATCGGCAACTCGCCGGCCGCGAGCGCCCCGGTCGAGGTGCTGTCCGGCCAGCCGCCCGCCTGAGCCGGTGCCGGGCCGTCAGCCTGCTGCCGCGTGGCGCCGAGCGTCACCGGCGGCAGGCTCAGTACGGTACGTCAGGGAGTTCGCGGCGCCGCGCCCGCCCGGCGAGGAGGACAGCCAGTGCGCAGCAGGCAATACGGCCACGACGTGCTCGCGACATCGCGGCGGCCCGTCCCGCGCCAGCTTCCGCGGGTACCCGCCGAGCGCGGCCTGGTCGTCGAGGACTCGGCCGGCGAGTTCTGCGGTGCCGTGGTCTTCTGCGAGAAGGACGCCGTCACGCTGGAAGACCGGCACGGCCGGCGGCGGGTGTTCCCGCTCAGCCCGGCCGCCTTCCTGCTGGAAGGCAAGCCGGTCATGCTGGTCCGGCCGGCTTCCCCGGCCGGGCCGGGCCGCCCCGGCCGGGCCCCGGCGCGAACGGCCTCGGGATCGATCGCGGCCCCGCCGAGCCGGGCCAAGGTCGCGCGGGCGAGCCGGATCTACGTCGAGGGCCGGCATGACGCCGAACTGGTCGAGAAGATCTGGGGCGACGACCTGCGCGACGCCGGCGTCGTCGTGGAGTACCTCGAGGGCATCGACGACCTGCCCGCGATCGTCGCGGCGTTCAGCCCGGCGCCGGGCCGCCGGCTGGGCGTCCTCGTCGACCACCTGGTGAGCGGGTCAAAGGAGACCAGGATCGCCGCGAGCGTGCGCTCGCCGCACGTGCTGATCGTCGGGCATCCGTTCATCGACGTCTGGGCGGCGGTCAAGCCGTCGGTGCTCGGCATCCCGGCCTGGCCGCGGGTGCCTCCGGGCCGGCCGTGGAAGGAAGGCGTGCTGGCCGCGCTCGGCTGGCGGCCGGACACCGGGGCCGCCTGGCAGCGGATCCTGCGCGGCGTGACCGGCTTCGCCGACCTGGAACCCGAGTTCCTCGGCCGGGTCGAGGAACTGATCGACTTCGTCACCGCGCCCGGCAGCGAATGACCGGGCCGCGGCCGGGGGCGTCGCCAACCAGCGCCCGGGCTCACGGCCCTGGCCGCGCTCGTGCTGCGCGAGCGGGTCGGCCCGGCCAGGTTCGGCGGAGCGTGCCTGGTCGCCGCCGGCGTTGCCGTGCTCGCCCTCGCCGCCGGCTCATAGCCGCCGCCGAGCGATCAGGGCAGCAGGTCGAGGCCGAGGTCCAGGGCGGGGCTGGAGTGAGTGAGTGCGCCGACCGCGATGAAGTCCACGCCGGTCTCGGCCACCGCCCGGGCCGTCTCGAGCCGCAGGCCGCCGCTGGCCTCGAGCCGGACCGCCGGGTACGGCCGGGCCAGGGCCACGGCGGCGCGCAGGTCATCGAGGGTCATGTTGTCGAGCAGGATCAATTCCGCGCCCGCGGCCAGCGCCTCGCCGACCTGGGCCAGGTTGTCGCACTCGACCTCGAGCGGCAGGCCGGGGGCGGCCGCGCGGACGGCCCGGATCGCGGCGGCGATCCCGCCCGCCGCCGCCACGTGGTTGTCCTTCACCAGTGCCGCGTCGCCCAGCCCCATGCGGTGATTCACGCCACCGCCGCACCGCACCGCGTACTTCTCCAGCTGGCGCAGCCCCGGGGTCGTCTTGCGGGTGTCGCGCACCGCGCATCCGGTCCCGGCCACGGCGTCGACCCAGGCCCGCGTCGTGGTAGCCACCCCGGACAGGTGCGTGACGAAGTTGAGCAGCGTCCGCTCCGCGCCGAGCATCTCCCGCAGCGGCGCGGTGATCCGCATCACCTCGGCGCCGCGCTCGATTCGTTCGCCATCATCACGCACCGTCTCGCCCGCGCCGGGCCCCGCCCCGGCGAGATCCAGCACCGCCAGGACCACCGGCAGGCCGGCCAGCACACCCGGCTGCCGGGCCACGACGCCGGCCACCGCCACCGCGCCGGGGCCGGCCGTCGCCGCCGAGGTGACATCGGGCCCGTAACGGAAGTCTTCCTCCAGCGCCGAGCGCACGACACGCTCGGTGTCGCCGGGATCCAGGCCCGCAGCGCGCAGCCGCCCGGCGACCTGGGGATGCAGCATCATGCCGGGACCCCGACCCGGTCCGGCACCGCGCCGGCGATCCGCGGCCGCCCCTCGTCCACGCGCAGGCTGGTGTGGCGGGCCCCGGCCTGCGAGGTGGGCGGCACGTCACGCCAGCGGTGACAGCCCCGGCTTTCCGCCCGGGCCAGGGCGGCCACGGCGACCAGCACGCCGACGGTGTGCAGGCTGGTCGCCTCGACCGCGGCCAGGTCGAGCCCGCCGCCGCCCGGCGGGACCTGCTCGAGCGCCTGCAGCAGCGAGTCCAGGCCCGTCCGGTCGCGTGTCACTCCGGCATGCCGCGACATGGCGGCGGCCATCGCGGGCCGGGCGCCGGGGTCCGCCCCTGGCCCGGCGGCCGGCCACCGCAGCCCGGCGGCCGGCCGGGGCAGGCTCCGGCCCAGCCGGTCGCCGGCCGCCGTCCCGCGATCAGGGCCTCGGTCAGGGAGTTGGACGCGAGCCGGTTGGCCCCGTGCACCCCGGTCGACGCGGCCTCGCCGACCGCGAACAGGCCGGCCACCGAGGTCCGCCCGTCCAGGTCGGCCCGGATCCCGCCGCAGGTGTAGTGCGCGCCCGGCGCGACCGGGATCGGCTCGGCGGCCGGGTCGATCCCCCGGGCCCGGCACGCGGCGGTGACGGTCGGGAACTCCCGCTCGAGCACCGCGCGCCCCACCCCGGTGGCGTCCAGCCAGAGATGATCGGCCGGCCCCTGGGCGGCGTCCATCCGCTGCTGCATCGCCGCGGACACCACATCCCGGGGGGCCAGGTCCCCGAGCGGATGGCGCCCGGCCATGACGGGCCGGCCGGCCGCGTCGACGAGCACCGCCCCGGCCCCGCGCAGGGCCTCGGTGATCAGGGGGCACTGGCCGCGGGAGGCGGGCTGCCACAGCACGGTCGGGTGGAACTGCACGAACTCCACGTCGCGCAGCACGGCCCCGGCCCGGGCGGCCAGAGCCAGGCCGTCCCCGGTCAGCCCGGCCGGGTTGGTAGTGGTCGCGAACGCCTGGCCGAAGCCGCCGGCGGCGATCACGACCGCCCGCGCGGTCACCACCCCGGCCCGCAGCGTCCCGCCGCCGGCGGACGCCGTTCCCGCGAGCAGCCCGCCGACCTCGCCCCGTTCGCCGGTCAGCACGTCCAGTGCCACGGCGCCGGTGAGGATCTCGACCGGGCTGGCCAGCAGCGCGTCGCGGAGCGCCCGGTGCACCTCCGCGCCGATCGCGTCGCCCCCGGCGGACACGATCCGGGGGCGGCTGTGCCCGCCCTCCCGGTGCAGCGCGGTGCGCTCCAGCCGGGCGCCCAGCCCGGCCAGCCGCTCGACCTCGGCCGGGGCCTGCGCGACCAGGGCTGCCACCGCGGCCGGGTCGCACAAGCCTGCGCCCGCGACCAGCGTGTCCCGCTGGTGCCGGGCCGCGCTGTCGCCCGGCCCGATCGCCGCGGCCAGGCCGCCCTGGGCCAGCGGCGTCGCGCCGCCGCCGAGCTCGTCCTTGCTGATCAGCAGCACCCGCCGCCCGGACCCGGCGGCGGCCAGGGCGGTACTCGTGCCCGCCGCTCCCGATCCGACGACCACGACGTCGGCGTCGCGTTCCCAGGCCGGCTCGGCCCCGGGCAGACGGCGGATCTGCGGCGTGGTCATTCGCCCGCCGCCGACGGCGACCCGACCGCGATCATCGCCTGCACGGCCCGGCGCGCCCGGCCCGCCACCGCCGGGTCGACCCGCACCTCCTCCACTCCGTCGCGCAGGCAGCGCAGCAGGTTGGCCGGGGTCGTCATCTTCATGTACCGGCACACGGCGTCGGGGTTGACCGGCTCCCAGCGCACCGCCGGGTTGGCCCGGCGCAACTGGTGCAGCATGCCGGTCTCGGTGGCCACCAGCACCGCCGGGGCGCGGGTGACGCGGGCGGCCTCGAGCATCCCCCCGGTCGACAGCACCCGCGTCCGGCCGGCCGGCAGGTCGCCCGTGCCCGCCTGCCACAGCGCCGCGGTGGAGCACCCGCACTCCGGATGGATGAACAGCTCGGCCTCGGCGTCCGCGGCCGCCTTGCGGCGCAGTTCGGCCGGGCTGATGCCCGCGTGCACGTGACACTCGCCGAGCCAGACGCGCAGGTTGGCCCGGCCGGTGACCCGCTGCACGTGAGCGCCGAGGAACTGGTCGGGCAGGAACAGGACCTCCCGGCCTTCCGGGATCGACTGCACGATCTGCGCCGCGTTGGCGGAGGTGCAGCACACGTCGGATTCGGCCTTCACCTCGGCGCTGGTGTTGACGTAGGCGACCACGGCCGCCGCGGGGTGCTCGGACTTCCACTCGCGCAGCTGTGCTGCGGTGATGCTGTCGGCCAGCGAGCAGCCGGCCCGCGCGTCCGGGATCAGCACCGTCCGGTCGGGAGCCAGGATCTTGGCCGTCTCCGCCATGAAGTACACCCCGGCGAACACGATCGTGCCCGCCGTGCTGGCCGCCGCGAGGCGGGACAAGGCCAGCGAGTCGCCCACGTGGTCGGCGACGTCCTGGATCTGGGGGGCCTGGTAGTTGTGGGCCAGGATCACCGCGTCGCGCTGCCGGGCCAGCCGCCTGATCTGTGCCGCCCAGCCGGCCCAGCTGGCCTGGTCCTCGCCAGCGGGGTTGCCCGCCACCGTGGTGGCTCCGCCGGCGCTTTCTGCGGCTCTGCCAGCCGCCGCGATTCCGGTCATCAGAAGCTCCCGTCCTCTGCCGAGGTTTTCGACTTATAGTCTAAAACCTGTTCCGTGCACAGTATCATGCGAGCGTGCCCGCACAAGACCGGCCGGCCGCCACGGCGCCGGTGCGCAGCCGGCCCGGCCAGGCCGGCCGGAGTGGCGCGGCCGGGCAGGCGACCCGAGCCAGGAAACCAGGCCGGGGCAGGACGGCGGCCCGCGCCAGGCAGCCGCGCCGAGCCAGGAAACCAGGCCGGGGCAGGACGGCGGCCCGCGCCAGGCAGCCGCGCCGAGCCAGGAAACCAGGCCGGGGCAGGATGACGGCCCGCGCCAGGCAGCCGCGCCAAGCGAGGACGGCGGCCAGCTCCAGGAAGACCGGTTCCGGCATGAGGTCCTCGCGGTCGTCCTCCAGGTCCGCCCGGCCGGCCTGCACGTCCTGCTCTGGCGGCGGGGGGAGCCGCCGTACGAGGGACTATGGTCGCTGCCCGGCGGCCCACTCGGCGCGAACGAGCGGCTCGGCACGTCCGTGAGCCGGCACCTGGCCAGCAAGGTCGATCTCACCGAGATCGCGCACCTCGAGCAGCTGGAAACCCGCAGTGACCCGGCGCGCGACCCCCGGGGCCGGGTCCTGGCCACGGCCTACCTGGCCCTGGTGTCGGCCGACGCCGAACCGTGCATCCCGGCCGACACCGCCTGGCACGCGGCGGCCGACCTGCCACCGACCGCGTTCGACCACGGGTCGATCGTCGGGTCGGCGCGCGAGCGGCTGCGCGCCAAGCTCTCGTATACCAACATCGGCTTCGCGCTGGCGCCGGAGACGTTCACGATCGCGCAGTTGCGGGACATCTACGCGGCCTCGCTCGGCCACCCCGTCTCCGCGACCAACCTGCAGCGGATCCTGACCCGCCGCGGCGTGATCGAGGCCACGCCCGCCGCCGCCCGTCCGACCGCGCTCGGCGGACGGCCCGCCACGCTGTACCGGTTCGCTTCCCGGACCCTCGTGGTCACCAATCCGTTCGCGGCCTTCCGCCCGCCGTCCGGCGGCCCGGGCCCGGCTGGCTAACCTGCGGCTAGCCCGGGAGCGCGAGCGATTGTCATATATCGGGGCGGGCTAGATAAAGTCCGCGAAATCGTGCATCAGCGCTGGCTTTGGCTTGACCCCGGCCACCTGCCTGCGGGCCAATCCCGGCGGCGCCGGTTTGTTGAGCCTGCACAATCCGGCCGTCGCCCGATGCGCGCGCGAACACAAGATCATTTCGATGCGGCCTCGAACGCTGACGAAGCCTTGCGCTGGTGTCAGCCGACATCTAGCATCCAAGGCGAAATTAGGTACACCCGTCGTAGACAATGTCACATACTTTGCTTCGCGCGCCTTCGCCTGCCAGCCCCCCGGCGACGGCAGGGTGAGCATCGCCTCACATAAGTGATAAGGGGTACTTCGTGCCTTCACCACCAGGAGGTGGGGATAGGTGAGTATTCGGAAGCACACGCCAGGCGTGCGGTGGGCCATGGCACTTGTCGCGGGAATCGCCATCGTGGCCGCCGCCGGATGCAGCAGCGGTAGCAGCACCACCAGTTCGGCCCCGAGCAGCAGCAGTCCCAGCGCGCCCTCGAGCAGCTCGGCGGTGAGCACGTCGCAGTGCGGCACCAAGCCGGGCGTGGCGGCGACCGGCACGCCGATCGCCCTGGGCGGGATCGTCACCAACCAGCCCGGCACGTCGTTCACCGACATCGCGAACATGGCCAACGCCTACTTCGCGTGCGTGAACGCCAACGGCGGCATCAACGGTCACCCGGTCAAGTACTACATCGAGACCGAGCAGACCAACCCGGCCCAGATCGCGGCCGATGCCAAGCAGCTTGTGCAGACCGATCATGTGGTCGGGATCGTGGGCAACACGAGCATCATCGAATGCTCGATCGACTCGAGCTACTGGCAGAAGCTCGGCTACTACATCATCGACTCGGGCATCGCGCCCGAGTGCTACTCGACCCCGAACAGCGCCGCGGTCAACATGGGACCGCGGTACAGCTCCGACGGCGCGGTCCAGTACGCGCTGGCGCAGCACGTCTCCAAGATCGTGTTCGACCAGTCCAACGTCCCGGGCACCGGGTACATCGCGGCCGGGCCGAGCGCGCTGGCCGCCGCCGCGCACGTGCCGATCGTCCAGCTGACCGAGAACGTGCCGATCTCGGACGCCGACTCGGTGGCGATCAAGGAGATCGACGACGCCGGGCCGAACGGCGCGGTGGTGCTCAACTTCACCCCGCCCGAGGCGCTGGTGATCCTGCAGGCCGCGCAGAAGCTCGGCCTGGAGGACAAGGTCAAGATGTGGGGCTGCTCGACGCCGTGCAACACCGACTTCCTGGCCACGTCGCTCGGCCCGAAGTGGAACAGCAAGCTGTTCGTCAACGCCGAGCTGACCCCGCCGGACGTCACGACCACGCCGACGATGAAGCTCTACGAGGCCATACTCAAGCAGTACGGCTCGGCGGTCTCCGGCGGCATCGGCAGCTTCAGCCAGATGGGCTTCACCGAAGCCGAGATCGCGGTGCACGCGCTGGAGACGATCACGGGTGCGTACACGGTGGCCAGCGTCAACGCCGCGTTCAAGGCGGTGACGAACTTCAACACCGGCATGCTGTGCCAGGCCTGGACGTACGGCAGCTACCCGATGCACATCCCGAACAACGAGGACTACACGGTCACGCCGGACAACGGCAAGATGGTGACGGCGCAGGGCTGCACCCAGATCTCGGCGGTCGACCCGCAGATCAAGGCGTACCGAAGCGCCGCCGGCACAGCCCCGACCGTGCAGTGAGGTAGCCGGATGAAGCGATCAGAGCGCCCGCGGTAGGCCGGTGATGCCGAGCTGGCCGGACTTTGAGCCGTTCATCGTGAGCGGTCTCGCGCTGGGTGGCGTGTACGCCCTCTCCGGTGTGGGGATGGTCGTGCTCTACCAGGCCACCGGCGTGGTCTACCTGGCCTTCGGCGCCGTCGGTGCCATGGGCGCTCTGATCGCGTGGTCGCTGATCAACGACGTGCACGCACCGGGCTGGGTCGGCTGGCTCGTGTGCGTGGCCTTCGGGGCGGTGGTGACGCTCGGCTACGGGATGGTGTTCGGCCCGGCCCTGGCTAAACGGGACCCGCTGGTCAAGGCGGTGGCTACGCTCGGGCTGACGCTCGTGCTGTTCGGGCTGATGGACCTGCTGTGGACCACCAGCGGCGGGGAGTCCCGGGCGATCACCCTGCCGACCGACAACAGCGGGTTCACGGTCGGCCAGATCCAGGTGGACTGGACCCAGGTGATCGGGCTGGCGGCTGGCGTCGCGATCACCGTGGTGACCGGGGTGTTCCTGCGCTACGCCAAGCTCGGGACCGCGATGCGGGCGATGGCCAACGACCGCGAGATCACCGCGACGCTCGGCGTGCCGGTGCGGCGGGTCGAGGCGGCGGCCTGGCTCGGCTGCGGGATCCTGGCCGGCGCGGCCGGGTTGCTGCTCGCCGACCTGGTCGCGCTCGACGCCACCACGCTCACGTTCCTGGTGATCTCGTCCCTGGCCGCGGCGCTGATCGCGCGGCTGCGCTCGATCACGGTCACGTTCGCGGCCGCGATCGTGATCGGCCTCGTGCACGACCTGCTCACCCCGATCCAGGCCCTCACCAACTACCGCGACATGACCCCGTTCGTGCTGGCCGCGATCGCGCTGCTGGTCCTGTCGCGCGGCGGCGGCCGCGTGCTCTCCCGCTCCCGCGAGGAGGCCTAGCGGTGGCTGACACCGCGGTCCGCGCCGCCAGCACGCGGCAGCGCGCGCCGCTGCCGCGGCCGGGCCGCGGCACGCTGGTCCGCGCGGGCGTGGTCGCCGTCCTGCTGCTGTTCACGTTGTTCGCGCTGCCGCAGTTGCTGAGCCTGTACTACATCGACTCGATGACCCAGGTGGCCGTGTGGTCGATGGCCGCGCTCGGTCTCGGGGTGCTGGTCGGCCGGGTCGGCCTGGTCTCCCTCGGCCAGGTCGCGGTCCTGGCCATCGGGGCGTGGGTCGCGGCCCGGCTGCTGTTCGCCACCACGCAGCCCTACCCCCTGGTGCTGCTGGAGGCGGGCCTGATCACGATGGCGGCAGGCACGCTGATCGGGCTGCCGGCCCTGCGGCTGCGCGGGCTGTACCTGGCGCTGATCACGCTGATGCTGGCGGGCGCGATCACGGTCGTGCTCGCCACGGCCAACTTCCCCAACGGCGGGCACGGGTTCTCCGGCTACAACGGCAGCCTGGTCAACATCCCGCCGATCCGCCGGCCCGGCATTGCGGGCAGCGATCCGGCGTACTTCCGCTATTCCGTGATCGTGGCCGCGCTGATGTTCCTGCTGGTGTTGGTGCACATCCGGACCCGGCCGGGCCGGGCCTGGGCGGCGGTCCGGCAGAGCGAGCCGGCCGCGCTGGCCGCGGGGATCAACACCTGGCTCTACAAGCTGTGGGCGTTCGCGCTGGCCTCGTTCATCACCGGCGTGGCCGGCGGCGTGCTCGCCGGCGCCGACCACTACCTGTACTCGATCGACTTCCCGACCTACTACTCGATCACGCTGCTGGCCGTGGTGCTGATGGGCGGGGCGTACAGCCTGTGGGGCGCGATCGTGGCCGGGCTGCTGTGGCAGCTGCTGCCGTCGCTGCTGCAGAACTGGGGCGTCTCGGCCGACTGGCTGACGATCCTGTTCGGCGTCGGCGTGCTGCAGGTGCTGACCACCGCCCCGAGAGGGCTGGCCGACCAGGTGCCCAAGGACCTCGCCCGGCTGGGCCGCCTGCTGCGCGGGCTGGCCCGCGGGCGCGCGGCGACCGGGCCGGCCCGGGGTGATGGCAGGTGAGGACCAGGTGATCGAGGTTAACGGCCTGACCGTCCGCTTCGGCGGCGTCACCTCGCTCGACGGCATGAACGTGACCTTCGAGTCCGGGACCTGCGGGCTGATCGGGCCCAACGGCGCCGGGAAGACGACCTTCTTCAACGTGCTCAGCGGGTTCGTCCGGCCCGCCGCGGGCACGGTGCGCGCGTTCGGCGAGGACCTGCTGGCGATGGTCCACTTCCGCCGCGCGCGGTGGGGGGTACGCCGGACCTTCCAGACCGAGCAGGCCATCGAGGAGCTGTCGGTCTTCGACAACGTCGCGATGATCCACGAGCACGCCCGGCTGGGCGGCAACCGGCGCCAGGACGTGCTCGACGCCATCTCCTTCGTCGGGATCGACGCCGACCCGTCGGCCCGGGTGGGCACGCTCGCGGCCGGCCAGCGCCGGCTGGTCGAGGTCGCCCGCGCCGTGGTCGGCCGGCCGAGGCTGGTTCTGCTCGACGAGCCGGCCGCAGGGCTGCCGGACACCGAGACCGAGCATCTGAGCGAGGTGATCCGGCGGATCCCCGAGCAGGCCGGGGCCCTGACGATTCTGGTCGACCACGACATGAGCCTGGTATCGGCCTGCTGCCAGACCACCGCCGTGCTCGATTTCGGCAAGCTGATCGCGGCCGGCCCGACCGCGGAGGTGCTGCGGGACGAGCGGGTGATCCAGGCCTACCTGGGCACGGCGGAGGCCTTGTGAGCGGGACGCCGCAGACCCCCAGCCAGACGCTGCCGCCGCCCGCGGAACGCGACCGCGACGCGCTCGTGCTGCGCGGCATCACCGTCGAGCGCGGCCGGCGCGCCGTGGTCAGGGACGTCACGATCGAGATCCCGGCCGGGGAGGTGACCGCCCTGCTCGGGCCGAACGGGGCCGGGAAGTCAAGCCTGGTGCTGGCGGTCGGCGGGGTGCTCGGGATGCAGGCCGGGGCGGTCCTGCTGAGCGGCCGGGACCTGGCCGGGCGCCGGCCCGAGCGGATCCGCGGCGCCGGGATCGCGATCGTCCCCGAGGGCCGGCGGCTGCTCGGCGACCTGACCGTCGAGGACAACATCCGCGTGGCCACCTACGCCCTGGCCCGCGACCAGGCCAAGGCCGGCCGCGAGCGGGCGCTGGAGCTGTTCCCGGAGATCGCCCGGCGGCTGTCGGCCCCGGCCCGGATGCTGTCCGGCGGTGAGCAGCAGATGGTGGTGCTGGCCCAGGCCCTGGTCTGCGAGCCGCGCTACATGCTGATCGACGAGCTCTCCCTGGGGCTGGCGCCGGTGATCGTCAGCCGGCTGGTGCCGAGGATCCGCGCGGTCGCCGAGTCCGGGATCGGCGTGCTGCTGATCGAGCAGTTCACGACCATCGCGCTGGGGCTGGCCAACCAGGCGCACATCATGGAGGGCGGCCAGCTCCGGTTCTCCGGGCTGGCCCGGGAGCTGCGCGAGAAGCCGGAACTGCTCAGCTCGGCCTACCTGCTGCGGGGCAGCGCCCGGCCGCCCGGGCCGCCGGGGCCCGGCTGGCCCGGCTGGCCCGGCTGGCCCCGCTGGCCCGGCTGGCCCGGCAGGCGCGGCCGGCCCGGCCGGAGCGCGCTGATGCGGGCGGCGGTCACCGAGGGCGTCGGCACGATGACGGTGCTGGAGCGCCCCGAGCCGGGGGAGCCCGCTCCCGGCGAGGTCGTGATCCGGCCCGAGGCGGTCGGGATCTGCGGGTCGGATTATCACTTCTTCACCGGGGAACTCTCCGCGGCGGCGGGCGGCGCCCGGTTCCCCCGGGTTCAGGGTCACGAGCTGGCCGGCGAGATCACGGCGCTCGGCCCCGGCTGCCGGGCGGACCTCGAGATCGGGCAGCGCGTCGCGGTGTGGCCGCTGCATCCCTGCGAGCAGTGCTATCCGTGCGCCGCGGGGCGGCCGAACGCGTGTGACCGGCTGACCCTGACCGGGATCCACCTGGACGGCGGCCTTCAGGAACGGCTGGCCATCGGGCAGCGGCAGGTGTTCCCGATCGCGGTCAGCGACCCGGCGATAGCGGCGCTGGCCGAGCCGGTGTCCATCGCCGTGCGCGCGGTGAACCGGGCCGCGGTCAGGCCCGGCGAGCACGTCGTGGTGCTCGGAGCGGGGCCGATCGGGCAGTGCATCGGCCTTGTCGCGCGGGAGCGGGGCGCCCAGACGCTGCTGGTCGATCTCCAGGAGCGCCGTCTCGAGCTGAGCCGCCAGCTCGGCGCGCAGGCGCATCCGTGGCAGGACGCGGACGAGGTGGTCGCGTTCGCGCGCCAGTGGGCCGGCCCGGCCGGGCCGCCAGCGGTGTTCGACGCCACCGGAGCCGCGGCGGCCACCGCGGCCATGGTGGACATGGTCGCCTCGGCCGGGCGTTGCGTGCAGGTCGGCATGTCGGATGAGGTGGCGCCGATCCGGGTCGGCAGCCTGACCGAGAAGGAGCTCGACCTGCTCGGGGTGAGCTGCTGCGGCGAGCGGGAGTTCGCCGAGGCCGTGGCCGTGGCCGAGCGCAACGCGGCGCCGCTGGCCCGCCTGGTGAGCCACGAGTTCGGGCTGGACCAGGCGCCCGAGGCCATCCGCTTCGCGATCAACAACCCGGCGGAGGTCATGAAGGTGGTGATCAGGGGCACCTGAGCAGCGTGCGGTCGGCCAGGCAGGGCAGGAGCGCTCCCGCGGCGGCGCCCGGGAGCAAGAGAGGGAAGCTTCATGACCACCACGGCAGAAGACGTCATCGCCAGCTACGTCGGTATCGAGGCGCGCGTCGACAAGATGCGGGACAAGTACGCGCTGAAGGAGGGCTACGTCGACGGTGACGGCTCGCCCTGGGTCCCGTTCATCCCCAACGTGTACATCAAGCACCTCACGTTCGACGTCCGCAGCAGCAGCGCCGCGAACGTGCTCTGGGTCCAGGCCGGGGGCGAGCTCGGGCGGCACCGCCACCGCGGGCCGGTGTCCGGCTACGTGCTCGAAGGCTCCTGGCTGTACCGGGAGTACTCCTGGGTGGCCAAGGCCGGCGACTTCGTCCGGGAGAGCCCGGGCCGGACGCACACGCTGTATTCGGAGAAGGGCATGAAGACGTTCTTCTGGCTCAACGGCCCGCTGGAGTTCCTCGACGAACAGGACCGGGTGATGGAGACCGTCGACGTGTTCTGGTTCATCAACCACTATGAGACGTACTGCCAGGAGCAGGGCATACCCATCGATGAGAGGCTGTACCTCTGATTAGCCCCGATGCCAGAATGCTAGGACCGCGGCGCCGGGTTCCGCCTGCCGCCAGCGGCCGGGCCAGGCCAAACATCAGAAGGCGAGCGACCAAATGAGCATTCTCGGTACCAGGGTGGTACGGACCGAGGACCCACGGCTGCTGACCGCCGGCGGCACCTACGTCGAGGACCTGCGGGTGCCGGAGCTCACGGACGTGGCGCGGGTCACGTTCGTGCGCAGCCCTATCGCGCACGCGAGGATAACCGGTATGGACACCGGCGCGGCCCGCCAAGCTCCGGGGGTGCTCGCCGTGCTGACCATTCAGGACATGGACGACCTGACGCCCCCGCCGCCTCCCGAACCGGGCAGCGAGGTCAGCGAGGGAGCGCCGCTGCCGCTCGGCGGCCTGTGGTCCGAGCCGCTGCTGGCGGTCGACCGGGTGCGGTACGTCGGCGAGCCCGTGGCGATGGTCATCACCAGCGACAGCTACCAGGGCGAGGACGCGGCCGAGCTGGTCAGCGTCGACTATGAGCCGCTGCCCGCGGTGGTGGGCATCGGCGGCGCGCTGCAGACCGAGACGCTGCTGTTCCCGGACACCGAGTCAAACATGTGTGTGACATCGGGCGAAGCCAGCGACGACGCGATCTTCGCGGGCTGCGATGCCGTGGTCGAGCGGACGATCGTGAACCAGCGGCTCGCCCCGATGCCGATGGAGGGGCGCGCCGCCGCGGCCCGGTTCGCCGACGGCAAGCTGACGTTCTGGGTGAGCACCCAGAACGCCCAGATCACCCGGTTCATCCTGGCCGGGGCGCTCGGCATGGACCCGGCCACGATCAGGGTGATCGCCCCCGACGTGGGCGGCGGGTTCGGCGCCAAGGTCGGCATCGACCGGGACGCGATCCTGATCGCCTGGGCGGCCCGGCGGACCGGCCGGGCGCTGCGCTGGGTGGAAACGCGCAGCGAGAACCTGGTCGGCATGACGCACGGGCGGGCCCAGGAGCAGACCATCAAGATCGGCGGGACCAGGGCCGGCCGGGTGCTCGCCTACCGGCTCGACGTCGTCCAGGACACCGGCGCCTATCCGCGGATGGGCGGTTTCCTGCCGTTCCTGACCAAGCTGATGGCCGTGGGCCCGTACGACATCCCGAACGTGCAGACCGCGTCCCGGGTGGTGGTGACCAACACCACGCCGATCTCCGCCTACCGGGGCGCCGGCCGGCCCGAGGCCACGGCCGCGATCGAGCGGGCCATCGACCTGTTCGCCGCCGAGATCGGCATGGATCCGGCCGAAGTCCGGCGGAAGAACCTGATCCCGCCGGACAAGTTCCCCTACACCACGCCGACCGGCGCGACCTACGACACCGGTGACTACGTCACGGCGCTGGACAAGGTCCTCGCCGCCGCCGGGTACGGCGAGCTGCGGGCCGAGCAGGCCCGCCGCCGGGAGCGCGGCGACGTGGTCCAGCTCGGCATCGGGCTGGCCAGCTACGTGGAGATCACGGCCGCGGACGCGGCGGCGGGCGAGACCGCCCGGCTGGCGGTAACCGGCGACGGCACGGCCACCGTGTACACCGGCAGTTCCGCGCACGGCCAGGGCCATCACACGGCCTGGGCCATGCTCGTTGAGTCCGAGCTCGGGATCCCGATGGACAAGGTCACCGTGATCCACGGCGACACCGACCTGATCCCCGAGGGCGTGGGGACGTACGCGTCGCGGTCACTGCAGCTCGGCGGGGTGGCGGTGCACAAGGCCGCGCTGGACGTCAAGGACCAGGCCCGGCGGGTGGCGGCGGACATGATCGAGGCCGCCGAGTCCGACCTGGAGCTGGACACCGAGACCGGGAGCTGGCAGGTGCGCGGTGACCCGGGCACGCGCCGGACCTGGGCCGACGTGGCGACCCACGCCGGGGCGGACGGGCTGGTGGCCTTCGTTCAGTACGTGGGCGGGGCGCCCACGTTCCCGTTCGGCACCCACCTGGCGGTCGCCGAGGTCGACACCGAGACCGGCAAGGCCCGGCTGATCCGGCACGTGACCGTGGACGACGCCGGGACCGTGGTCAGCCCGGTGCTGGCCGAGGGACAGCGGCACGGCGGCATCGCCCAGGGCGTCGCGCAGGCGCTGCTGGAGGAGATGGTCTACGACGCCGAGGGCAACCCGCTCACCGGCACGCTCGCGGACTACGCCGCGATCAGCGCGGCGGAGCTGCCGAGCTTCGAGCTGATCCCGAGCGAGACCCCGACGACCATCAACCCGCTCGGGGTCAAGGGGATCGGCGAGGCCGGGACGATCGGCGCCACGCCGGCCACGCAGAATGCCGTCATCGACGCGGTCAGCCACCTCGGCGTCACCCACATCGACATGCCGACCACGCCGGCCCGGGTCTGGGCCGCGATCAGCCGGGACGCGGGCGGCCGGGACACAGAGAACGGGGAGGCCCAGTGAAGGTCACCGTGACCGTCAACGGCAGCGAGGTCGAGGCCGAGGTCCCTGACCGCACCCTGCTCGTGCACTTCCTGCGCGACGTGGCCAACCTGACCGCGACCAACGTCGGCTGCGACACCACGTCCTGCGGGGCGTGCACGGTCCTGCTGGACGGCAAGTCGGTGAAGTCGTGCACCGTGCTCGCGGCCCAGGCGGACGGGCGCGAGGTGACGACGGTCGAGGGGCTGGCCGACGGCTCGGGCGAGATGCACCCGGTGCAGCGCGCGTTCCGCGCCGAGCACGCGCTGCAGTGCGGGTTCTGCACCCCGGGCATGGTGATGGCCAGCGTCTCGCTGCTGGACGAGAACCCCTCGCCCACCGAGGACGAGGTCAGGTCCGCCCTGGAGGGCAACCTGTGCCGGTGCACCGGCTACCACAACATCGTCCGGGCGGTGCTCGCCGCCGCCCCGGGTGCGAGCGAGAGGCGGTCCAGTTGATCCCGGCACCGTTCACCTACAAGCGGGCCTGGTCGGTAGATGAGGCCCTGGACCTGGCGGCCCGGGACGGCGACGACGCGAAATTCCTGGCCGGCGGGCACTCGCTGCTGCCGCTGATGAAGTTGCGCCTGGCCGTGCCGGAGGTCCTGATCGACATCGGCCGACTGCGTGAGCTCAGCTACGTGCGCGACGACGCCAGCCAGATCCTGGTCGGCGCGCTCACCAGCCATGACGAGCTCGCCCGGTCGAGCCTGCTGGCCGGCGAGCTGCCGCTGCTCGCCCACGCGGCCTCCCGGGTGGGTGATCCCCAGGTCCGCCACCGCGGCACGATCGGCGGTTCCCTGGTGCACGCCGACCCGGCGGCCGACCTGCCCGCGGTGGTGCTGGCCCTGGACGCGACGCTGGTGGCCCGGGGGCCGTCCGGCAGCCGCGAGATCCCCGCCGGCAGCTTCTTCAACAGCCTGTTCGAGACCACGCTGGCGCCGGGTGAGCTGCTGGAGGAGATCCGGATCCCCAAGCCGACGGCGGCCGGGTGGTCGTTCCAGAAGTTCACCAAGCGCGCCATCGACTGGGCGATCGTCGGCGTCGCGGTGCAGGGCGGCAACGTGGCGCTGGTGAACATGGGCCAGACGCCGGTCCGGGCCGGCGCGGTCGAGCAAGCGCTCGCGTCCGGCGCCGGGCCCCGGGACGCCGCGGCCCACGCCGCCGAGGGCACCAGCCCGCCGGACGACATCAACGCCGACCGCCGCTACCGCGAGCACCTGGCCCGGGTCCTGGTCGGGCGCGCCCTGGAAGAGTCAGCCGCCCGGGCCTGACCCGGCCGGCTCCGCGCGTCCCGGGCCGGATCCCGGTGCCGGGCGCCCCCGGCCCGGATCTGCGACGGCCCGCCCCGCGTCATCGGAGCCATCGGCGTGCGCGTGGTTGTACCTCCGTACGTGCGGTAGGCCGTGCGGAGGTACAACCACGGCCGCGCTCAGTGCTCGTGGATCAGGACACCGCGGATATTCCGCCCGTCTAGCAGGTCCTGGTAGCCCTGGTTGACGTCCTCCAGCCGGTACCGGGTGGTGATCAGCTCGTCCAGCTTGAGCCGACCCGCCCGGTACAGGTCGAGCATCAGCGGGATGTCATCGAACGGGTTACCGCCGCCGAACAGCGCGCCCTCGATCCGCTTCTGGAACAGGGTGAGCTCGAAGCTGGACAGGTGGATGTTCTTCTGGCCCGGCCCGGCCAGCCCGGTCACGACCACGGTGCCGCGCTTGCGGATGGCCGCGAAGGCCGCGTCGATCACGTCCTCGGTGACCACGCCGACGGTGATCAGGGCGTGATCGGCTCCGACCCCCCGGGTGAGCTCGGTGACCAGCCGCTGGGCCTGTTCCGCGTCCGCCGCGCTGTGCGTGGCGCCGAGCGACTCGGCGATCTCGCGCTTGTTCGCCAGCGGGTCCACCGCGATGATGTTGATCGCGCCCGCGATCGACGCGCCCTGCACCGCGTTGATGCCGACGCCGCCGATGCCGTAGATGACCACCGTGTCGCCCGGCCGCACGCCGCCGAGGTTGACCGAGGTGCCGAAACCGGTCGGCACGCCGCAGCCGACCAGCACCACGGTCTCCAGCGGCAGGTCGTCATCCACCTTGATGCACGAGTGCTCGGACAGCGTCGACCACTGGGAGAACGTGCCGAGCAGGCACATCTGGCCAAAGTCCTGGCCGCCGGCGTGGAACCGGAACGTGCCGTCGGGCAGGCAGTTGTCGACGAACAGGGCGCCGAGATCGCACAGGTTCGTCTGGCCCCGGGCACAGAACCGGCAGTGGCCGCACGCCGGGAGGAACGAGCAGACGATGTGATCGCCCGGCTTCAGCCGGGTGACCCCCGCGCCCACCTCCTCGACGATCCCGGCGCCCTCGTGACCTCCGACGATCGGAAACCTGACCGGGATGTCACCGGTCCGCAGGTGATCGTCGGAGTGGCACAGCCCGGACGCCACGAAGCGCACGAGCACCTCCCCGGCCTTGGGCGGGTCGAGGTCCAGCTCGACGATCTCCCATTCCTTGCCGACATCGCGAAGGACCGCTGCCTTGGTCTTCATCCACTCTCCCACGGGCTGCGGCGTCCCGGGCGGGGCGCCTGACGTCATCGTTCGTTGCCGCGACCTGGTTCCGCGCCCGGCCGCCCTTTTGGTTTGCCATCCTGCGCGGCCACAGGCAAGGGGTCATTGTGAAATAACCCAAGAAAGTCGGCGTCCGGTTGTGCTCCGCGACGCTGGCGATGCCTGTCCGCGCCCGGCCGGACGCGACCCGCCGAACTGGAGCCAGCCGCATAACGGAGCCGACCGCCCGGCGGCTAGGCCCGCGGCAGGCTGAACCCCCAGTTCAGGACCTTGGCGGCGGCGTCGGCACCGGATGCCGGGCCGGTCGCGGGGCTGCCGAGGACGTCGCCGATCAGGGTCAGCCCGCCGCGCGTGGCCTCGAAGAGCAGGCAGTGCAGCGCGGCGTTGGTGAACCCGGTCTTGATGCCGTCGGCGCCGGGGTAGGTGCCGATCAGCTCGTTGGTGTTGTTCCACCAGTAGGCGTGATGGCCGGGCCCCTTGCGGATCTGGTAGAAGCTCTGGCCCACGATCGAGCGGAAAGCCGGCAGCCTCATCGCCGCCAGGCCCAGCCTGAGCAGGTCGGACGGGGTGGAGAAGGTCGAGTACTCGGTGGGATACGGCAGCCCGTCGGGACTGGTGAACTGCGTGTGCGTCATGCCCAGTTGCCGGGCGGTGGCGTTCATCTTGGCCAGGAACGCGGGCATGCCCGGGCCGTAGGTGACGGCCAGGGTATAGGCGGCGTCACAGCCCGACGGCAGCAGCATCGCCTCGAGCAACTGCTGCGCGGTCAGGACGTCGCCCGGATGCAGTCCCGCGCTGTCGGCGCCGTACTTGTCGACGTAGGGGATCACGGCCGCCGGCACCCGGATCTCCCGGCCCAGGTCGCCGGCGCGGATCACCACCAGCGCGGTCATCACCTTCGTGATGCTGCCGATCGGCCGTTCGGTGTCCAGGTCGCGGCTCCACAGCACGTCCCCGGTGGCGGCGTCGGCGAGCAACCCGCCCCTGGCCTTCACGTTGCTGGGCGCCCCGATCACCTTGACGGCCTGCGCCGCCGAGCCGGTCGCGACCCCGGCCTGGCTCGGTGAGGCCGCCGGGCTGGCCAGCCGGGTGGCCGCGGGCCGGACACTGCTGGCCGACGAGGCGGAGCCGGCGCGGGAGTCGCGATCGCCCAGGCGGTCACTCCCCCGGCCACGATGCCTCCGGCCACGGCGACAGCCAGCACGCGGACGGGGATGCGCATGTCAGTCAGGTCCTATCACCGGTAAGCCCATCACATGACAGTATCGTCCCCACCGTCTCCCGGATCGCTATGTTACGACGCGGGCGAGGGCCCGAGCCCACGCTAGCAACCATGATCCGCTGAACCACGCGTATCCGCGAATATCGCGCGTTTGCGGGCAATTCAACGGGCTGCTGCCGCCCCGCAGCGCCGCCGTGTCCCCGCGCATACTGTGGGGATGCCAGTGACACTGCACCACGTCGTGGTGGACACCCACGACCTGCCGCGGCTGGCCCGGTTCTGGAGCCAGGCGCTCGGCTGGCCGGTTCTGTCCGAGCGCGAGAACGAGATCGTCGTCGGGCCCGACGAGCACGCGCCGGTCGGCATGTGCTTCATGCCGGTCACCGACGTGAAGACGGTCAAGAACCGAGTCCACGTCGACCTCACCGCCAGCGCCGGGGAGCGCGACAGCGAGATCGAGCGACTCCTCTCGCTGGGTGCGCGCCGGGTGGACATCGGGCAGACCGGCCAGGAGTCCTGGACCGTCCTGGCCGACCCGGAGGGCAATGAGTTCTGCGTGGTCCGCCCGAAGAAGACGCTCATCGACTAACCCCGGAACCCGCCGGATGCCGAGGCTGTGGCGCGGAGCCCGGCCGGGTTATGGTGGTGCCGGTGCAAGACCAGGTGCGGCGGTGACAGCCCGCCGGTCCCGCCCGCGGGGCGGGACGACCCGGTGCGATTCCGGGGCCATGCGGTGACACCCCGCCATTCCGCGGGGCCCGGACGGGCCCTGACGCTCACGGCTCAGCGGACGCGACCGTTGCCGTGGAACAGGATGGTGAGGCGATGTTCACCGGGCGCATTACCGAGATCGGGCTGATCGAGAAGGCCAGCGGCGGCAGCGTGGTCGTGCGCGCGCCCCGCAGCGCCACCCGGCTGGAGCCAGGCGGCTCGCTGTGCGTCAGCGGGGTGCGGATCACCGTGGAGCAGGTCGCCGGGGAGCTGATCGCGGCCCGGCTCACGGAGGAGACGCGGCGGCGGTCGGCACTGGCGGAGCTCACGGCGGGGCACCAGGTCAACATCGAGATGCCACTGGAAGCCGGCGGCCGGCTGGACGGTCACCTGGTGCAGGGCCACGCGGACGCGGTGGGCAAGGTAACCAGGGTCGAGGACGAGGGCGTCGGGCAGCGGATTTGGATAAAGCCGCCGGAACGCTTCGTCCGCCTGCTGACCGCCAAGGGCGAGATCGCGGTGGACGGGGTCAGCCTCACCGTGGCCGATGTGGCCAGGGACCGGTTCTCGGTGGTCGTGATCCCGGCCACCCGCCAGGCCACGACGCTCGGCGCGGTGATGCCCGGAGACCGGGTGAACCTGGAGTCGGACGTGGTCGCCCGGCTGGCCGCCCGGTGGCCGGATACCACCGCCGCGCGGCTGGCCCGGGCAGTCCGGGCGCTGCCATGGGCGGGGCCGGTTTCCGGGCGGGCCGGGGTAGAGAAGGCGGTGGCGCAGCTGGCCACGGGCGGCGGCGTGGTGATCTGGGATCCGGACCGGGAGGCCGAGGGCGACGTGGTGTTCGCCGGGGCCCGGCTGCGGCCGGAGGCCTTCACGTTCCTGCTAACCCAGTGTTGCGGCCACCCGACCGTCCCCTGCGCCCGCGAGATCCTCGACCGGCTGGAGCTCCCGCCGATCCCCGGAGAGGGTGACCGGCACGGGACCCGCCCGCATGTTCCGGTCGATCTGGCCGCCGGGTCCGGCACCGGGGCGTCCGCCGCCGAGCGGGCGGCCACCGTGCGGCGCCTGGC
The DNA here is from genome assembly GCA_963749145.1 of uncultured Actinomycetota bacterium. Taxonomy (GTDB): domain Bacteria; phylum Actinomycetota; class Actinomycetes; order Streptosporangiales; family Streptosporangiaceae; genus JASHPR01. The sequence goes on from CAVVLN010000004.1 coordinate 2,002,140, forward strand.
CCATACGGATGCGCGGCCGGCCGACTTCCTCCGCCCGGGACACGTGTTCCCGCTGGCGGCCAGGGCTGGCCTGCTCGTCGAGCGGGCCGGGCACACCGAGGCGACCGTGGCGGCCTGCGCCGCGGCGGGCCTGCCGCCGGTCGGGGTCTGCTGCGAGGTGATGAACCCGGACGGCACCACGGCGGGCGCCGCGGACCTCGAGTCCATGGCGCTGTGCTGGGGCCTGCCGCTGGTTGACGTGGCCGACCTGCGCGCCTGCCTATGAGAGGCCGGGGCCGCCCCGTCTCCTGACCGATGCCGGGGCCGACGGCGGGCTGAACCGATGCCGGGGCCGACGGCCGGCTGAACCGATGCCGGGGCCGACGACGGGCTGAACCGATGCCGGGGCCGGCGGCGGGCTGACGTTACAGCGCGTCCTGGTCGCGATCGCCGGTCCGGACCCGCAGAACGCTCTCCACCGGGCTGACCCAGATCTTCCCGTCGCCGATGCTGCCGGTATTGACCGCCTTGGCGATCGCGTCCACCACCGGCTCGGCTGCCTCGTCCTGGACCACGGCGTCGATGCGCAGCTTGGCCACGACCAGCGCCCGCGTCTGCGCGGGGCGGACGTGCCCCCGGTGGCCGTACTGCTGACCGAAGCCCCGGACCTCGGTCACGGTCAGCCCGTCACCCCCGCCGTCGATCACGGCCTGGATGACGTCGTCCAGCCGGTCTGGCTTGACGATCGCGGTGATCAGCTTCATTTTCGTCGCCTCCCGGTCGGTGGTTGCGCGAGCCAGCCGCAGCCTGAGCCGCTGGGCTGGTCACCAGCTGTCAGCTTCACGTCCCCGCCGCCGGGGTCGCAGAGGCGAACGTCCCGGCCAAGGGCCCGAGACGCGCTGGCCCTAGCCGGCGGCGGCCGGGTGGTGCTCCACCACGGTGTCGGACGAGGGGAAGAAGACGCTCTGGCGGTCATCCCGCCAGCGAACGAGGTAGGGCGGCGCCCCGTTCTCACCGTGAATCTCGATGATCTCGCCGTGGCGCTCCTCATCACCCTGGTGGCGGCCCTTGACCGTCAGCTCGTCGCCCACTTTTGCTTGCATCGTCATTCACCTCCTGGCCGTTCGTATCACCATGCTCGAACCGCGCATTTCCCGGGTGCTAGGGCCGAAGGTCCGAACTGCTGGCAGCGGCGGGCGCACGGCCGGTCCGCGCGTCCTGCCTCACCGGTGACATCTCCGCCATCGGCTGCGGCCAGCGCGGGACACCGGCTAAACGGCGCTGCTGCCCGCCAGCATGGCCCCTCGTCTATTCCAGGAGGCCGCCCTGGGCCTGATCCTGACCCCTGGCCACGGGAAGACCAGCGAGTCATAGTCGCCGACCACCCAGTGCACCAGGTACGGCGGCGAGCCGTCGCTGGTCCTCAGCCCGACGATCGTCCCGACCCGGCCGCTCTCCCCGTTGCCTGTCTTCTCGACGACCAGTTCGTCGCCGACCTTGGCTCTCATCGAACGTCCCGTCCCATCGTCTGGCCGAACCCGGGACCGACGATCGCAGCCTGGACGGCGGGCGGCCAGGGACCCTGGACCCGTGGCCGCACGACCTTGGTCCCGCGGTCCGCGGAACCAACACCGCCCCGCGCCCGCCCGCCCGGCCGGGCAGGCATGGACCAAGGGCCCATTCATCCGGTGGCTTATGCCCCTGATCCCGGGTCCGGGGTCAGGGGCACCCTGGCTGAAGGGAAGCGCCGGAGGCAGTCAGATCCGGAGGTAGTAATGGCTGGCAAGGCTGACGCTGCGGGGCGGCCGGTGCACCGGCTGGCGCGGCTATTGATCGGCCGCAACACGCTGCGGCGGACCTCGGACCGGATAGAAAGCGCCGTGGTGGTGCTGCTGGTAGCGGCTTTCGTGGCCGCTGTGGCCGGCTCGGCCCTGCTCGGCCTGCGCATCTACCACTCGGACCGCGTCGCCGCCTCTCGCCTGGACCCGACCGTGGCCGTGCTGACCCAGAACGGCCCATACAACGACGGCCTGACCGGGGACGGGCAGGCTGCCGCCCGCTGGCGGGCCCCGGACGGGCAACAGCGATCGGGCCTGCTGAATACGGTCGCCGCGCCCGGCATCTGGGGCGCCAGGGCCGGCGCCCGCGTGCCGGTCTGGCTGAACGACTCGGGCCAGCTGGTGAACCCGCCGCTCGGCAAGACCCAGGTGCTGTTCACGGCGGTCATCATGGCCGTTTCGGTCGGCTGCGGCGCCGGGATCGTCCTGCTGCTCTGCTACTGGCTGCTGCGGGTGCTGATCGATCGCCGCCGGCTGGCTGGCTGGGAGCTTGCCTGGGCGCTGACCGGCCCCCGGTGGACGTCCCGCCGCTAGTCACTCCTCCAGCCGGCCGCGGGCCCGGGGCGTGCCGCGGGCGGACCGGCGGCAGCGGACCGCGTCGGCCACTGCGGCCAATCGCCCTTACGCTCGGCCCGCGTCACCTGTGAGCTAACAGGTGTAAAGTAGAAGTGTGAACCTGCCAGCCGGGCCGGCCGCGTCCTCGCGGCGCAAGCGCCAGCGCAACGCGCGCGGTCAGGGAGCGCGTCTGACCGGAGAGATCGTGTCCGGCGCGCTGGCCCTCATCGACCGGACCGGGTCTGACGAGGCCGTGACGCTGCGCGCGGTGGCCCGGGAGGTGGGCATCGCCGCGCCGTCGATCTACGCGCACTTCCCCGACCGTGACTCGATCATGACCGCCGTAGTCACCCGGATCTTCGACGAGCTGACCGCCGCGATCTCCCGCGGCATCAGCCAGGCCGGGGACGACCGGGTCGACCGCCTGATCGCCGGCTGCGAGGCCTACGTCGGCTTCGGCCTGGAGCATCCCGCCCGTTACGGGGTGCTGTTCTCCGCGCTGCGGATGGCGACGAAGGACTACGAACCGGCCGCAACCGGCGCCCGCGGCCGTCCGGCGCTCGCGTTCGGGGCGGAGACGTTCGCACTGCTCCTCGACGCGATCGAGGACTGCGTCACGGCCGGTATCTCCGTTAGTTCCGATGTCGTGGCCGACGCCACCGCGGTGTGGGTGGCCCTGCACGGAACGGTCAGCCTGCGCACGGCGCTGGCCGACCGGTTTCCGTGGCCCGAGCCCCGGGAGTTCGTCCGCGGGCTGGTGCTGACCCTGGCCAAGGTGACCGCGCCGGGGCGGGCCGCGCCGACGGCGCCGGCCGGGGTCCGGGTGATGCCGGCCGGGCGGCCCCGGTGACGGCCCGGCGGCCCCGGTGACGGCCCGGCGGCCCCGGTGATGACGGCCGGTCAGCCGCCCTCGTGGTCCCGGTCCGGGTGCTCGTCAGCGAACGCGCGCGCGGCGTAGGCGGCGGCCTGCGTCCGCCGCTCCATGCCCATCTTGGCGAACAGCGCGGACACGTAGTTCTTCACCGTCTTCTCGGCCAGGAACATCCGCTCGCCGATCTGCCGGTTGGTCAGCCCCTCGCCGATCAACTCCAGGATCCGCCGCTCCTGGCTGGTCAGGCCGGCCAGCGGGTCGCTCCGGACGGCCTGGTCGCGCATGTGTTTCATCACCCGGCTGGCCGCCTCGGGGTCCAGCATGGACTCGCCGGACGCCACGGTGCGGACCGCTCCGACCAGGTCGGTGCCGCGGATCTGCTTCAGCACGTATCCGGCCGCCCCCGCCATGATCGCGTCGAAGATCGCCTGGTCGTCACCGAACGAGGTGAGCATCAGGCAGGCGACCTCTGGCATCTTCGACCGGATGTCGCGGCAGACCGTGATTCCGTCGCCGTCCGGCAGCCGCACGTCGAGCACGGCGACGTCCGGGCGCAGCGCCGGGATGCGGGCCAGCGCGGAAGCCGCCGTCCCGGCCTCGCCGACGACGGTGATGTCGGGATTCGCCTCCAGAAGCTCCCTGACGCCGCGGCGGACTATCTCGTGATCGTCAAGCAGGAACACCTTGATCTGCTTGGCTCCTGGCTCAGGCTGGCTCATGTGCTGACACTTCCTCTGCCGGAACTTACTCGGGCACCCGGGATGATCGTATCCGCGCGGGCCGTCGCGCGCCCAGCGGCGCTACCGGCGGGCCGGGATGACGGGCGGGCTGACCTGGGGGCCGACGGGGAACCGCCAGGCCAGGCGGGCCCCTCCGGGGACCGGCTCGATGTCGATCCGGGCCCCGGCCCGAGCCGCGGCGTCGCGCAAGCCGGAAAGCTCCGAGGCGGAGCCCTCCTTGATCGCGGCCGCGTCGGTCTTCAGGCTGGCCTCGACCACGGCCAGGCAGGAATCCTCGCCCGCGGCGATGCTGATGCGGGCCGGGGGGGACTGAGCACCAAGCGTCCCGAGGACCTCGCGCAGCATGCCGAGCAATTCGGCCCTGGCCCCCGGGTTCAGGGCCCGGTCCACCGGCCCGCTGAACGTGACCTCGGGCACCGGCGTCAGGCCGCCGCACAGGTCCAGGACGTCCTGCCGCAGCCCGCGGGCCTGCATCCGGTGCTGTATGCCGAAGATCGCCTCCCTGACCAGCCGGACTGCCCGGTCCAGATCGGCCACGGAGGACTCGAGCCGACGGCGTACTTCTCGTTCCGTGGTCAGGGACGCGGCCCCCTGCAACGACAGCCCGGCCGCGAATATCTGCTGGATGACCTTGTCGCGCAGATCGGTGGCGATGCGCTCGCGGTCGGCCAGGACCGAGACCTCGCGCAGGCGCTGCTGCAGTTGCATGCTCTCTTCCTGCGTGCGGCTGATCCGCGCGCGCAGGCCGTGCGCCGCGACGGAAAGCAGCGTGCCGAGCGACCCCCACAGCAGCACCCGGCGGACGATCACCGCGTCAGCCACGACGACCGGCGTCAACGAGATGATCACCTCGACCACCATGATCGCGGCCACCACGCAGCCCGACTCCCAGCGGTGGTGGAACAGGGCCGTCCAGATCAGGGGGATAAGGATGACGATCCCCACGCCGGAGGTCGGGCCCGCGGCGAGGATCAGCGCCAGTACGGACCCGACATAGGTCAGCGGGACCAGCACCGTCATCCACCCGGGAAGCCGCGTCCACGGGAGCAGGAACGCGGCCGCGGCCGCCAGCAGCAGGACGATGCTGATCACGACCGCCGACGGCGACTGCGGCCCGGGCGGCAGCGCCAGGCTCGCCTCGGCCAGGACCGCCACCACCGCGAACGGGACCAGCCGCGCGAACAGCCCGGGCCCGCGGAACGGGTAGCCCGGTACCGTTCCGCCGGCCGGCGACGGCTCGGGCGGCGCGGATCCGGCCAGTGGGCCCATCAGGGATACCCCCCGTCACCGAGGCGCGCCGCGTCCCAGACTCGCTGCCATCATCCGGGGCGACACGGCCATCGTGGTCCAAGCAACACGAGTCACATGCTCCGCGCCCGCCTGCTCGGGCGCGGAGATCGGTACGGACAATTACCCTAAAAAATCCTACGCTGCCATCGCCGGCCTGCCTAGGCACGCTGACGGGGGTTTCTCCGGCCGCCATGGGACCCCGGCGGGCGGCGGGCCAGGACGGCACCCAGGCGGGCGGCGGTTCAGCGGACCAGGGCAGCACCGCGGCGGTCGGCGGTTCAGCGGGCCAGGGCGCCACCCGCGGCGGGCGGCGGTTCAGCAGGCCAGGGCGGCACCGCGGCGGGCGGCGGTTCAGCGGGCGGGCGCGGTCTCGCGGACCGGGTTGGAGAACACCATCGCGCCGTCCTCGATGCCGCTCATCCTCAGGGCCCGGAAGTCACGCAGGTAGCTCTGGTAGACCTGCCACGGGTACCGCGAGCCCTGCCGGGGGAAGCGGTGCGCCGACCGCTGGATGTAGCCCGAGGTCAGGTCGAGCAGCGGCCTGGTGCCAGCGGAGGGGCCCCGGTTGACCGGCGTGGCCTGGCGCATTCCCCTGGCCCGCATGTGATTGACCAGACGGCAGACGTAACCGGAGGTGAGGTCGCATTTGAGCGTCCACGACGCGTTCGTGTAGCCGACGGCGATGGCCAGGTTCGGCACGCCCTCCAGCATCATCCCCTTATAGGTCAGCTTGGTAGCGATGTCGACGGCCGCGCCGTCGACCGAGAGCTCGATCCCGCCGATGAACAGCAGCTCGAGCCCGGTCGCGGTGACGATGATGTCGGCCTCCAGATCCTCGCCCGACCGCATCCGCAGGCCCCGCTCGGTGAAGGTTTCGACATGGCCGGTCACCACCGAGACGGCGTCCCTCCTGATCGCCTTGAACAGGTCGCCGTCGGGCACGACGCAGAATCGCTGGTCCCAGGGGTTGTACCGGGGCGTGAAGTGAGTGCCGATGTCGTACCCGTCCGGCAGCTGGCGCTCGAGCTGGCGGCGCAGCAGCCGCTTGACCAGCTCCGGGCGGCTGCGGCTGAGCCGGAAGAAGGCCTGGGTGGTGAGGGCCTTGAACCAGCGGAGAGCCGGGCCCGAATACCGCTCCGGCAGGGCGCGCCTGAGCGCGTCGGCGATCGGGTCCTTGACGGGCAGCGAGGCGACGTAGCTCGGCGACCGCTGGACCATGGTCACGTGCCCGGCGGCCCCGGCCAGGGCCGGGACCAGCGTCATCGCGGTGGCGCCGCTGCCGATCACCAGCACGTGCTTCCCGGCGTAGTCCAGATCCCTGGGCCAGGCCTGGGGATGCACCAGGGTGCCGCGGAACCGGTCGAGGCCCGCGAAGTCGGGCCGGTAGCCGTGGTCGTAGCGGTAGTAGCCGGTGCAGCAGAACAGAAAGCCGCAGGTGACCTCGATCACCCCGGCGCGGCCGGCCTGCTGCGCCGTGACGTGCCAGCGCGCCTCGGCGCTCGACCAGGCCGCCTGGACGACCCGGGTACTGAACCGGATGCGCTGGTCGGTGCCGTCCTCGGCCGCGGTGTCCCTGATGTAGGTGAGGATCGATTCGCCCCTCGCGATCGCCTCCTCGCCGGCCCACGGCCGGAACGCGTAGCCGAGGGTGAACATGTCGGAGTCGGAGCGAACCCCCGGGTACCGGAACAGGTCCCAGGTGCCGCCGATCGCGTCCCGCGCCTCGAAGATCTCCCAGGAGGCCCACGGGCATTGCGCCCGCAGGTAGTGGGCCGCGCCGATGCCGGACAGGCCGGCCCCGACAATCAGGACATCGAGGTGCTCCGGAAGCTCGTGTTGTGCGCTGGTCGTCATCGGCCGTCTCCGCGAGGGGGTTCCTCAGCGCACTTTAGATGACTGCCCAACGAACAGATGACTGCCTACGAACGTCCAGAGCCTTGGGGACGTAGGTCCCTGTTGATCCCGGGGGCCCGGCGATCGGATGGAAGTTGCGGGGGCGAAGAGGCGCCTGACATCCCGGCCGCGGTGACCGAGCGCGGCGGTCAGGGCGCGCGGCCTCCCGGGAAGGGAAGTGCCTGCCATGACCGGATCGGCGTTGGTCCCCATCATCGTCCCCATCGTGGCGGTGCTCGCCCTGGCCGGCTGGCTCACGCTGGTGTTCTGGGCGGACGCTCACCCCGTGTCCGGCCGCCACGTCGCGGAAGTCAGCCCGCCCGCTGCGGCGGGCACCGAGGCAGCGACCCCGGCCGGTCACGAGGCCGGCGAGGAGGAAGTGCCAGCACGCTCCCTCCGCCGCGCCGCCTAGGCCCGATCCGCTCGGCGGTCAGGCCAGAATAAGGAACAGCCTCTCCACCTGCTCCTCAGTCATGGGCGGCTCGCCGCTGGCGGCCAGGCTCTGCCGCATCGCGGCGGCCACGATCTTCAGCCCGGCCCGGTCCAGGGCCCGGGACGCCGCCGCCAGCTGGGTGACGACGTCCCCGCAGTCGCGCCCGGACTCGATCATCGCGATGACCCCGGCCAGCTGGCCCTGGGCGCGACGGAGCCGGTTGAGCACCGGGCCGGTGGCCCGCTCGTCGAGTCTCACGTAACTCGCCCTCCCTCCGCGCACCTCCTCACGATACCCCATGGGGTATGGTTCGCCATTTATTTCCTGACTCATGTACATCACAGGAAGCGGGCGTAAACGGAGTACCCGCATAAGGCGTCCTAACCCTGAGGGAAACGCGGTTCCTGGTGGGTATCCGCCCGATCGCCGCGCTCGCACTCAATGCTTCCATCGGCGTGATACCAGGAGGAATCCGGCATGAGAGTGAAACGGCACCACCTCGGTGCCAGTGCCATACGGCTGCTGTCGGTGACGGCCGCAGCCGCAACGGCTTGCGCGTTGTGGGCGGGCACCGCATCGGCAGCGACGGCCAGCGCAGGGAAGCTGGCCACGTCGACGTCCATGTCGATCAGCCCCAAGACGCAGTGGGTCGGCGCGAGCGTGACGCTGTCGGCCACGGTCAAGTCGAGGGACATCCCGCGGGGGACCGTCACGTTCAAGTCGGGCCGTACCACGCTGTGCCGCGGCAGCCTGTTCCGCGGCTCCACGCACTGCCGGACCAGCTTCGGCAGCCGCGGCACGTACGGGGTGCGGGCGTACTACAGCGGCGGCCCCGTGCACAAGCCGTCCAACTCGGGCATCGCCCGCGTGCGGATCTATCGTTCCGCCACAACGACGAACATCACTAACGCTAACCCGACCACGATCCATGTTGGCCAGTCCGTGACCTTCGATGTCACCGTCAGCTCTCGGGCGGGCGCCCCCGCCGCGGCCGGCAACGTGCTTGTCGCGCCGACCACCAAGCTTCCCGGTGCGTACTCGTGCACGGCGACGGTGGTCGGCGGGAAGGGATCTTGCAAGATCACTCCGCCTGACTACGGGATCGTCGATTACACAGCCAGCTACGAAGGCAACGCCGGGCACATGGCCTCGGCCTACGCCGGTCCCTTCGCGCTGGCCGTGCAAAATGTCACTTCCACGACCGTTGGTCCCGCCACGGCTGCCGCGGGCACGGTGTCGCTGACCGCGTCCGTGTATGCCATGGGAGCCGACATAACTGGCGGCATGGGGTCGGTGACCTTCTACAACGGCACGACGCTCATTGCCGCGTGCCCGGCTGTTCCGCTGAGCACCTTCGACACCGGAACTCGCGACAACGTGGCCACCTGCACGACCACGCTGGCCGCCGGGAAATACACCATCAACGCCAAGTACTCCGGTGATGAAGTGAACGAGGCGTCCTCGGGCTCGGGGACCATTGTCGTGAGCTAGCCGGGGTTAGACACCAGCCGCCGGGGCCGTCTCTTGGGGGATGGCCCCGGCGCTGTGTTTCTGGCCCGCGGCCAGGTGGCAGTGCGGCAGGGCCGCGGCGGCCGCGGCCGCCGGCGGCGGCCCGAGGCAGGCGGCCGGCAGCGGGAACCAGCGCAGCGCCTCGAAGCCGGGAGCGAGCCCGGTAGGCGCGTCGTCGGCCGCGCCCGCGCGCGCCGCCAGCAGCGCGCGGGCCTCGCGCAGGTAACCGGGTAAGGCATCCTCGCCGGCCCGGGCCCGGGCGCGGGGATAGGCCATCTCCCCGTCCGGGCCGTAACCAACCTCGGCCAGCCGCAGCGGGGGCATGGCGGGCCGGCTCGCGTGCGACCACTGGCCGGTGCGGGGGTCGAAGCGGTATTCCGGCAGCAGCCGGTGGCCCTCGGACGCCACCAGATCCACCGCGTCCGTGATGAAATCGGCGGCGGCGGCCGAAATGAAGTAGTTGAAGTTGAGCCGGGCCCAGCCGGGTTTGAGCCCGTCGCAGCCCTGGCTGATCTCCTCGCGCAGCGCCCGCGAGCGGGACGGCCCGATCCCGAGCAGCCGGTGCCCGTAGGGCCCGGCGCATGAGCAGCCCCCGCGGGCCTGGATGCCGAACAGGTCGCTGAGCAGCGCGACGACGAAGTTGTGGTGCAGGTAGCGCCCGCCGGGGTGCCGGACGAGGAACGAGACGATCGGCAGCCGGGGGGCCCGGTGGCTGCCCAGGATCTCGATCCGCGGGTTGCGATCCCAGCGGCGCAGCGCGCGGTGCCAGAGCCGGTCCTCCCGGGCCTGGATCAGGTCCGGGCCGACGGCCTGCTTCAGGCCGAACACCAGCCCGGCCCGGATCGACTCGACGATGGCCGGGCTGCCGCCCTCCTCCCGCGCCACCGGGTCGTCGAGGTAACTGTGCCCGACCGGGTCGACGAACAGCACCGTGCCGCCGCCCGGCACGGTCGGTACCGCGTTGCGGACCAGTTCGCGGCGGACGACGAGGACACCCGGGGTCTGCGGGCCGCCCGGGAACTTGTGCGGGGACAGGGACACGGCGTCCTTGTGATCGCCGGCGCCGGGGCCGGACGCGGCCATGCGGATCGGCACGTACGGGCCGGCCGCGGCGTAGTCCCAGAACGCCAGCGCCCCGTGCTCATGCAGCAGCCGGGAGATGGCGTCAGTGTCGGTGAGGATGCCGGTGACGTTGGAGGCGGCGGAGAAGCTGCCGATGCGCAGCGGCCGCCCGGCGAACCGGATGAGCTGGTCGCGCAGGTCGGACACGTCGATGTGTCCGTCGGAGTCCTCGCCGATGACCACGACGTCGGCGATGGTCTCGCGCCAGGGCAGCTCGTTGGAGTGGTGCTCATAGGGACCGACGAATACAACCGGCCGCCGGGGGATGAGCCCGGACAGGTGATAACGCTCGTCGAGCCCGGCCGGGATGCGCAGCTCGAGGAGGCCGATCAGCTTACTGATCGCGGCGGTCGAGCCCGAACCGCAGAAGATGACCACGTCGTCCTCGGTCCCGCCGACCGCGTCGCGGATCATCCGCCGCGCGTCCTCGCGCAGCCGGCTGGTCCGCCGCCCGGTCTCCGAACTCTCGGTATGGGTGTTCGCGTACCACGGCAGCACCGCGTCGCGGATGAAGTCCTCGATGAAGTCCAGCGACCGCCCGGAGGCGGTGTAGTCGGCATAGGTCACCCGGCGCGGCCCGAATGGCCCGTCGATCAGCTCCCCCTCACCGATGAGCCCGCGGCGGACCCGTTCCAGCAGCGGTGACGTCGGCAGGGCCGCCGTCACCGAACCTCCCCGTCGAGCACCGGCTGCGCGCATGACAGCAGACCCCGTTCCGGGCGAGCAGCGCGCCGAGCCCCCGCCGCGAGAAACCGCTCGCCCCGCCTCAGTATACCCCATGGGGTATATCCGGACATCTGCTGCCGTGGGTGGCGTTCCGGGCCGCCCGCGGTGCCCGCCCGCCTGACCTGGACCGGGACCGGCCGGCTCCGGCCTGCTCCGGCTTGCCTGGCCCGGGCCGTGCTCCGGTTTGCCCGGCCCGGCCTGCTCCGGTTTGCCCGGCCCGGCCTGCTCCGGTTTGCCCGGCCCGGCCTGCTCCGGTTTGCCCGACCCGGCCGGCTCCGACTTGCCCGACCTCGCCTTCCTCTGTAGTATACCGAGTATGATTCTCAGTGGAATACCGCAGTGAGCGTCAGGCACGCCCTGCTCGCGCTGCTGAGCGAGGGTCCCAAGTACGGTCTCCAGCTCCGCCAGGAGTTCGAAGAGAGAACCGGCGAGGTCTGGCCGCTCAACGTCGGCCAGGTCTACACGACGCTGCAGCGGCTCGAGCGCGACGGGCTCGTCGAATCCGACGACGCCGCCGACGAGGGGCCGCAAAAGGGGTTCCGGATCACGGCCGACGGCGAGGACGAGCTCGCCGCATGGCTGCGCACGCCGCCGGACCTGAGCATGCCGCCGCGCGACGAGCTGGTGATCAAGGTCCTGGTGGCCTGGCGCCTGCCCGGGGTCGACGTCCACGAGGTGATCCAGACGCACCGCCGCTACCTGGTCGAGCTGATGCAGCAGTGGACGCACCTGAAAGAGGACGAGGCCCAGTTCGACCTCAGCTTCGCGCTGGCGGTCGACGCGGAGCTGTTCCGCCTCGACTCGGTCGTCCGGTGGCTAGACACCGCCGATGGCCGCTTCCGGCGGGCGGCGGCTGAGCCGCCAGAGCCCGCTCCTCAGGCCATGCCACGGCTGCGACGCAGAGTAGGAGTGCGGCGATGAGTTCCCTCGAGCTACGCCACGTCTCGAAGATCTACGGCGAGGGCCCGACCGAGGTCCAGGCCCTCCAGGACATCGACATGCGCGTGGACGCTGGCGAGCTGGTCGCGGTGATGGGCCCGAGCGGATCGGGCAAGAGCACGTTGCTGACCATCGCGGGAAGCCTCGAGGAGCCGACCAGCGGGCAGGTGCTGATCGGCGGCGCGGTGCTGTCGAAGATGTCGCGCGGCGACAAGGCCAGGCTGCGGCGGCGCACGGTCGGTTACGTGTTCCAGGACTTTAACCTGCTGGCCGGGCTGACCGCGGCGGAGAACGTCTCCCTGCCGCTGGAGCTCGACGGGCTCACCGCCAGGAAGGCGCGCGCCGCCGGGATGCAGGCGCTGGCCGAGCTCGAGCTCACCGAGCAGGCGGCCCGCTTCCCCGACGAGCTCTCCGGCGGCGAGCGCCAGCGGGTGGCGATCGCCCGCGCGGTCGTGGGGGACCGCCAGCTCGTCCTCGCGGACGAGCCATCCGGCGCGCTCGACTCGGTGAACGGGGAGGCAGTGATGCGCATGCTGCGGACCGCGTGCCACCGGGGCGTGGCCACGGTGGTCGTCACGCACGACGCCCAGCTCGCCTCGTGGGCGGACCGGGTGGTGTTCATCAGGGACGGCCGCATCGTCGACCAGACCACGCCGCCGCCGAGCCCGGAATCGCTGCTGCAGCCTGGAACCCAGCCCCAGCCGGGACCGAGCCGATGACCGCGGCGCTGCGGGAACGGCCGCCCGAGACCGGCGCCCGGGACGGGGGCGCGCCGGCCCGGCGGGCGGTGATGCACTGGGCGCTGCGCCTGTTCCGCCGGGAATGGCGCCAGCAGCTTCTGGTGCTGACGCTGATCACGGTCGCGGTGGCCGCGACGATCTTCGGCGCGGCGATCGGCACGAACACCCCGCTGCCGGCCAACGCGGGGTTCGGGTCCGCGAACGCGCTGGTCAACCTGCCGGGAAACGACCCGCATCTGGCAGCGGACATCGCGGCGATCAGGGCGCACTTCGGCACGCTGGACGTGATCGAGAACCAGACCTTCGCCACCGGCCTGGTGCAGGGCGCCCAGCTCCGCGCGCAGAACCCGGACGGCGCCTACAGCCGGCCCATGCTGGCCCTGGTGACCGGCCGCTATCCACGCGGCCCCGGTGAGGTCGACCTGACCAGCGGGCTGGCGTCAGCGTTCAGAGTGGGAATCGGGGGCATCTGGCCCGTCGACGGCCGGGTCCTGCGCGTGACCGGGATCGTGCAGAACCCGCAGAACCTGCTCGACACGTTCGCGCTGGTGGCACCCGGGCAGGTCACCAGGCCGACCCAGGTGACCGTGCTGCTGCGCGCGGCGCCGATCAGCATCGCCACGTTCAACCTGCCGCCGGGCGCGACGCTGCTGCAGCCACAGCCGCCCAGCGGGCTCACGCCGGCGGTGATCGCGCTGCTGTTCGCCGTGGTGGGGTTGTTCTTCATCGGCCTGGTCGCGGTGGCGGGCTTCACGGTGCTCACCCAGCACCGGATCCGTTCACTCGGCATACTGTCCTCGCTCGGCGCGACCGACAAGCACGTGCGCCTGGTCATGGTGGCCAACGGCGCGGTCGTCGGCGTGATCGGCGCGCTGCTTGGCGGCGCGATCGGCATCGCCGCCTGGATCCCTTACGCCCCGTACTTCGGGACCAGCGCGGACCATCACGTGGCCTGGACCAACCTGCCGTGGTGGCTGGTTGGCGTGGCCATGGCGCTGGCTGTGGTGACCGCGATCCTCGCCTCCCGGCAGCCTGCCCGCGCCGTGGCCGAGGTTCCGGTGATGGCAGCGCTGTCCGGGCGGCCGGCGGAGCCGAAGCAGAGCCGCCGGTCGCCGCGCCCGGGCCTCATCGTGCTCGCGGTCGGCATCGTGCTGCTCGCCTTCTCCGGCGGGCTGACCGGGAGCAGCGGCGGCAGCGGCTCGAGCACGCTCGATGCGCTGGCGGGCCTGGTGGCCACGATCGCCGGTCTGGTGCTGCTCGCCCCGGTGATCATAGGGGCGGTGGCGCCGGTCGCCCGGCGCGTGCCGATCGCGGCCCGCATCGCACTGCGCGACCTGGCCCGATACCGGGCCCGTTCCGGGGCGGCGCTCGCCGCGGCTTGCCTCGCCGTGTTCATCGCGATGCTGATCGCGCTGCTGACGACCGACCGCTACACCGAGCCCCTCGACTACGTGGGCCCGAACCTGCCGCCGAATCAGCTCGTGGTCTACACGCCAGGCAACAACGCGACGACCAGCAGCGGGGACACGCTGCCCACCGCGCAGCAGACTCGCGCCGGGCAAGCCACGGCGGCCGCGATCGCCGCCGCGCTCGGCACCCGTGACGTGCTCCCGCTCACCGCGCCCGTGGCTCCGACCGACGTCGGCTTGCAGCAGGTCGGCCCGGGTGGCGGGCAAGGCACGATAGACATCTACGTGGCGACACAAGCGCTGCTGCGGCACTACGGGATCAAGCCCGGCGCGATCGGCCGCGGCACGGTGCTGATCACGTCGCGGACGGGGCTGCAGGCCGCGCCCAACCTGGTGCTGCAGTCCGCCAACTTCACTCTGCCGAACCCGGTGCCCAAGTTCGTCCCGACCCCGGCGATCCAGACCTTCGCCAGCCTGCCCACCGACGTGCACGACCCCAACCTGCTGATCACAGCCTCCGGCGCGGCCAAGCTCGGCCTGCGCCAGGCCACGGTGGCCTGGCTGGTCCAGGCGCCCCGGTCACTCACCCAGGTGCAGATCAGCAGCGCCCGGCGGGTGGCGGCCGCAGCCGGGCTGACGATCGAGACCAAGAACGGCGCGCCGTCGCTCAACGAGGTACGCAACACCGCGACCGCCGTCGGCATCCTGGTCGCGCTCGGCGTGCTCGCGATGACGATCGGGCTGATCCGCAGCGAGACGGCGGGCGACATCCGGACGCTCACCGCGACGGGGGCGAGCGCCCGGACCCGCCGGGGCATCACCGCGGCGACGGCCGGCGCGCTCGGCCTGCTGGGCGCGCTGGCCGGGACGCTCGCCGCCTACCTGGCCGTGCTCGCTGGCTCCTGGCACCAACTGCTCGCCGGGCACGTGAGCCCGCTGCCATGGCTGGACCTGGCGGCGGTGCTGGTCGGCCTGCCGGCCGCGGCGGCCGCGGGCGGCTGGCTACTCGCCGGGCGCGAGCCCGCCGCGATCGCCCACCAGCCCATCGAGTAGCGGCGGCTCGAACATCGGCGGGGCCTCGAGGTAACCGCGGGCGGCCCGGGCGAACTGGGCGGCGTGGAATCCGTCGACGTACCGGTGGTCGAACGTCGCGGTCATGGTCAGCATCGGCCGTACGACGACCTCGTCGTCAACGACGGCTGGCATCTTGCGGACCGCGCCGACGAGCACCAGGAGCGGCACCCGGTAGTAGGACGCCAGCGGCGAGTACGCATGGGTGATGCCCCACATGCCCACCGAGGTGATCATGGCCCCGCCGAACGCCTGCTGGGGCATGCCGAACCGGCTCAGGTCGAGGTTGAGGTCGGAGGTGAGCCACGCGCCGAGGCGCAGGGCCGCGCGCAGCATGCTCGGCGGCAGGCTGGCGAGCAGGGCCTTGCCCCGGCCGAGTTCCGGATCGTGGCCGCCCTCGATCGCGGCGCAGCGGCGGCGCACCTCCTCGGCGATCTCGACCGCGGACTTGCGGTTGGCGTCCTGGACCTTGATGCCGGTCAGTTCCCGGCCGCCCTCGGCGGTGACGATGAAGAACACGTCCACGCTGCGGCGCGGGTACTCGCGCCCGCGGGCCAGCCGGACCTGCAGTTCCGGAACGGTCGCCAGGCCGTGCGCGACGGCCCGGCCGACGAGATGGGTCATCGTGAGATGCACCCCGGTAGCCCGCCGGACATCCTCGATGTAGTCCAGCAGCGCGCCCGCGTCCACGTCCATGTCACCGTAGAACTGCGGATCGGCCGGTGGCCCCCACGCCGAGCCGGCCAGTTTCCGCCAGCCGTGCACCCGCTGGGCCCGCGGCGCCCGTCCGGCCGGCACCGGTCCGGCCTGGGCCGGCCCCGCCTGCTGCGCGTGTCCTGTCCGCTGTGCCATGCCAGACACCTCCTGCCGCGCCCGCGGCTTGTCACTCAGCCGGCCGCGGAATCCGCCGGCCGGTCACCGACGTGGGACGAATCCGGACCCAGTAGGGGCGCTCGACGGCGGTGGCCCACGGGTGCAGCTCAAGCCGGGCGAGCCGCCGGATCTGGCTGTCCTCGTAGACCGGCTCCGCGTGGCCGCTGACCACGACACTCCACCCGGTCCGGGTGCGCGGGTCGTAGCCGTCAGCCTCGAACGCGACCAGGTCGAGCTTCTCGGCCGCCGACAGCTTGGACCCGCGGGCGGTGCGGAAGACCACGTCCTGCCCGTCGACGGCATGGTTGACCGGCAGCACCACCACCTCGCCGTCGCAGTGGAAGCCGACCCGTCCCACCGGAACCGAGGCCAGCATCCGCAGGCAGTCCTCCAGTGGCAGGATCTCCAGCCCAGCGTGGTCGGTTGGTTGCCCAGGCATGCCATCCTCCCCCCACAGTCGGTCCCTCGAGCCGCGTCATCGCTGGCCGGGCCAGCCGACGGTCGGGCTCCTGCCTCCCACACTGCGCGCGGACGGTCCGGGCCGCACCGGGCCGAGGTCCCGGGAACCCGGGCCCTTCGGCCTCCGACGGCCGCGCGGCGCTCAGTAGGGCTGGATCGATTCCTCTTGCTGCGATTCGGTGATGTACTGCATGCCGCGCGACCTGATCAGCTCGCTGCTGACGACGGTGGAAAGCTCCTCGAGGAATTTCTCCCGGTCGGTGTTGACCAGAATGTAGTCATACACCCAGGCCCAGGTCTGCTGCAGGCT
This sequence comes from uncultured Actinomycetota bacterium, assembly GCA_963749145.1. Taxonomy (GTDB): domain Bacteria; phylum Actinomycetota; class Actinomycetes; order Streptosporangiales; family Streptosporangiaceae; genus JASHPR01. Next base: position 2,018,897 of record CAVVLN010000004.1, read on the forward strand.
CCTGACGCGCAGCCGGTTATCGGCGTCCCGCGCCTGGCCGCGCTCGGCCAGGCGGGACCTGAGTTCGGTCTCGGTCCTGGTGGTCACGAAGATGCCGATCACGCGGCGCGCTGACATGGCGCGCACCTTGACGTAACCGGTCGGCTCGAGTTCGGCCGCGAGCGGGATCGGGTCCCGGCTGTCCAGCAGTTCGCGCGGTGACCCGTAATAACTGTCCGCGTAGGTGCGCGTGTACTCGATCAGCTGGCCTTCCGCACGGAGCTTAGTGAACGCCTCGTCCGTGACGAAGTTGTACTCGACCCCGTCTTTTTCCGTGGGACGCGGCGGCCGGGTGGTATAGGTAGGCACCCGCCGCACCAGGCCGGCCGCGACCATCCAATCCAGCGCGGTGCCCTTGCCGGCGCCGCTCGGCCCGGAAATGACGAATAGCGGAGGCCTGGCGTCCAATGGCAGTTGCGCTCCTCGATTGACCATGCTGAGCCAGGCCGGTTCTCTGGCCGCTGGCGCTGGCTGCGCGGCGCCCCACGATTGTGTCACGCGGCCGGAGCCGCGGCGGGTTAGTGTTCCCCGCGGGTGCCTGCAGTCCCGCGATCACTACTCATGAAATTTACCTTGGCCTGCCACCTCGCAGCGGCGGTGGCCGCTCTGGTTCGGTGGTCGCGGCGCGAGGGTTCCACGATCGGAGCGGCCGGGAGCGCGGCGGAGGGCAGCGGGGCGCGGCTACGGAGGGGCGGCCGGGTAGTCGGGACGCGGCATCTGGTTCGCTTCTGCGCATGGCCTCACCTGATTCTCCCGGCCCCGGCCAGCCGCCGGCCTGGTTCACCGCGGCCGTGAGCACCCCGGCCACCGAAGCGGTGGTCGACGTCGACGGCACCGCGATCGCCTACCGCGCCTACGGCGACCGCGGCGGCCGCGGCCTCATGCTGCTGCACGGCGGTGCGGCCCACGCCCGCTGGTGGGACCACATCGCCCCGCTCCTGACCGCCGATCACCGGGTCGTCGCGCTGGACCTGTCCGGGCACGGGGACAGCGGGCGGCGCGGCGCCTACAGCCTCGATGAGTGGGCGCACGAGGTGCTCGCGGTCGCCGCCGATGCCGGGTTCGACGCCCCGCCGGTGGTCATCGGGCACAGCATGGGCGGGTTTGTCGCGCTACGGGCGGCGAGCATCTACGGGGACCGCCTCGCTGGCGTCGTCGCCATCGACTCCCCGGTCCGGGACATCACCCCGGAGGAGCGCGCGGCCCGCGAGCACCGCGCCTTCGGGCCGCTGGTGGTGTACCCGTCGCCCGAGGCCGCCATAGCGCGGTTCCACCCGATCCCGGACCAGCCGGGCCTGCCGTATGTCGTCGCGCACGTCGCCCGGGCGTCGATCCGGTCCGTCCGCGGCGGCTGGAGCTGGAAGTTCGACCCGCTCATCTTCGCCAGGCACCACCTCACGCCGGAGCTGCTGACCCGGCTCGACTGCCGGGTCGCGCTCTTCCGAGCCGAGCACGGCATCCTGTCGCCGAAGATGAGCGAGGTCATGTACGACCGGCTCGGCCGCCTGGCACCCGTGATCGAGATCCCGGCGGCCGCCCATCACGTGATGCTCGACCAGCCCCTCGCCCTGGTGACCGGGATCCGCACGCTGCTGTCCGACTGGGAACACTCCACGCCCGCCACACCGCGCTGACGCACCTCCGGCGCCGCCCGGCCAGGCCGGAACCTCACCAGCAAACATCCGGCTGCGCCGCGTAATGCTGTCGTCATGTTCGGCGGGTAGACCTGCCTGCGGCAATGATGTCAGTGCGGCGGGAGGGGCGAGTGCAGAGATCGGCCAGGCCCAGGCCGGATAACCGGTTCGGCACGCAAGGTTACGCCGGGCAGCACCAGCGGGCTGGCGAGTCGGCCGGCGACCCGCCCGGACCCGGCGACTCCCGGTACCCCGGTGACTCCCGGTACCCCGGCGATCCCCGGTATTCCGGCAGCGGCCCGCGGTACCCGGGCAGTCCGCGGCGTCGCCGACAGCAGCGGCGGCGGCCGCTGCACAGCCGCCCCTGGATGCGCGTCATCCTAGCCCTGCTGGTCGGGTTCTTCGCGATCGTGGCCTGGTCGGTCGGGAACGCGCTCACCGTGCCGGGCGGCGGCACGCTGTCGGACCGGCTCGCCGAATGGGCCCGCGACCACTATCTCGGCCCAGTGGTGACGCTCGGTGAGTGGCTCACCTACCAGCCGCCCAAGGTCGGGGGCAAGCCCTCGTTCTCGCTCACCGGCCCCCGGGCCGACCCGCCTCCGAAGCTGCCGCGGCGGGTGCCGGCCGGCACCCCGGCCGCCTACGCGCCGCCCGTCCCGCTGACCACGCTGGCCGGCACCCCGCTACGCGGCGAGGGCCAGTGGCGGATGCTCGCCTCCGTGGGCGGCGTGCCCGCGATCTACGGCACCTACCTGCGGGCCAGCAGCGTTTACACGTCCTACGCGGCCGGCATCGCCTCGATGAACCAGAACCTGGTCCGGTTCGAGCTGCGGCCGGGTTCCGAGGACCCGGGGCCCGGCAACTGGAAGGCCCGGCCCTATATCCCGCCGGGCACCCGCAGTGGCCTGCTGGCCACGTTCAACGGCGGATTCAAGATCGCCCAGTCCGACGGCGGGTTCTACCTGAACGGCGCCACTGCCGGGACTTTGACCGACGGGGTCGCGTCCGTCGTCTACTACCGGGACGGGCGGATCTCGATCGGGGTCTGGGGCCAGACCGTGCGGATGACCCCGGATGTGGTCGGGGTGCGGCAGAACCTGCACCTGATCGTCGAGAACGGCCAGATTCCGTCCACGGTCGACACCAACGTCGAGACCAGCTGGGGTGCCACCCTGGGCGGCAGCTACTTCGTGTGGCGGTCCGGCATCGGGATGACCAAGGACGGCCGGATCATCTTCGTCTACGGGCCCGCGCTCAACGTGCGAGAGCTGGCGGAACTGCTGCAGCGGGCCGGCGCCGTGTCGGCCATGCAACTCGACATCAACCCCGAGTGGATGTCGTACATGTACTACCTGCCGGGGCACCATCCCGCCGACCCCACCCCGGTCGCCCTGCAGCCCCAGCAGATGCAGGCTCCCGACCGCTACTACTCGATCAACGGCCGCGACTTCACGGCCGTGTACTCCCGGTGACGTCGCGCCTGGGAGAGGCCGCGCCGACGACCGCCTCGCGGCCCGCGCCCTCCCTCTACCTGGCCCCGGTCCGCTGGTTCGCGGCGGCGGTCGAGACCGCGCGCCCGCGCCAGTGGCCGAAGAACCTCCTGGTCTTCGCCGCCCCGCTGGCCGGCGCCTCGCTCGGCCGGGACGACGGCCTCGGTTACGCGATGGCGGCCGCGGCGGCCTTTGTCGCCGCCTCGGCCGCGGTGTACTTCGTCAACGACGTCGTCGACGCCGACCGCGACCTGCGGCACCCGGTCAAGAGGAGCCGCCCGGTGGCGTCCGGCCGGCTGCCCGTGCCGCACGCCCTGGCGCTGGGCGCCCTGGGCGTCGCGGCCAGCCTGGCGGCCGGCCCGCTGATCGGGGAGCCCCGGCTGTCCGGGGTGATCGCCCTGTACCTGGCCCTCTCGGCCCTGTACACGGTCATGCTCAAGCACATCCCCGTGATCGAGCTGGCCTTCGTGGCCTCCGGCTTCGTGCTCCGAGCGCTCGGCGGGGCGATCGCCACGCACGTTCCCCCGTCCGGCTGGTTCCTGCTCGTGTGCAGCCTCGGCGCGCTGATGGTCGCGATCGCCAAGCGCTTTACCGAGCTCAACGTGCTCGACGCGAACGCGGCGCGGCATCGTCCGGTCATGCGCTGGTACAGCCGCCCGATGCTGCGGCTCAGCCAGCGGACGGTCGCCGCGGCCATGGTCGTGGCCTACGTACTCTGGGCCCTGGGAGAGCAGAACCCCTGGATGCGCGGCTGGCATCTGGCCAGCGCCCTGGGCCTGACGGTGGCGCTGGCCCGGTTTGACCGGCTCACGGCGCGGGCCGGCGGCAGGCCGGTCGAAGACCTCATCGCCAGGGACCCGTTGATGGTTTACTGCGAGCTGACCTGGCTGACCATGTTCGCCGCCGGGCTGTAGGAGCCGAGGATGGGCGCGATCTCTTATACCGACCAGGTGCTGACCGGCTGGGGCCGCACCGCCCCGTCGCGGGCCATGGTCGGCGGCCCGGCCGGCCGCGACCAGGTGCGGGAACTGGTAACCGGCCGGCCGCCGCGGGGGGTACTAGCCCGCGGCGCTGGCCGCAGCTACGGCGACGCCGCCCAGAACCGGGACGGCCACGTGGTATGCGCGGTGTTCCCGCCGCACCTCGAGGTCGACCCGGCGGCGGCCACGCTGCGTGCCTCGGCGGGCACCACGTTCGGCCAGATGCTGGCCGCGACCGTGCCACAGGGCCTGCTGCTGCCCGTGCTGCCTGGAACCCGTCACCTCACGGTCGGCGGCGCGGTCGCCGCGGACGTGCACGGCAAGAACCACCGGCGGGACGGCAGCATCGCCGCCTGGGTCACCGAGATCGAACTCCTGGACGGTTCGGGGAACCTGCGCCGCCTGACCCCGGACGGCGATCCCGGTGCGTTCCAGGCCACGGTCGGGGGGATGGGCCTGACCGGCATCATCCTGGCCGTGACGATCCGGCTGCTGCGGATCCGGAGCACGATGCTGGAGGTCACGTCGCGGCGGCTGGAAGACCTCGACGCGCTGCTGGCCGCCATGGATTCCGCGGATTCGCGCTACTGCGTCGCGTGGATCGACACCACCGCGGGCGGCCGGTCGCTGGGGCGGGGCATCCTCGACACCGGCGACCACCTGCCCGGGCCGGAGCCGCTGCTGGAGCCCGACGGCCTGAGCTACCTTCCGCCCCGGGGCCGCCGGGTGCCCCCGATCCCGTTCTGCCCGGTCACGCCGTGGTCGGCGCGCGGCTTCAACAGCCTGTGGTTCCACCGCGCGCCCCAGCAGCACAGCGGCCTGGCCAGCCTGCCAGGCTACTTTCACCGGCTGGACGCGGTGGACGGGTGGAACCGGGCGGTCGGGCCGGGCGGGCTCGTCCAGTACCAGTTCGTGGTGCCCGACGGCAGCGAGAAGCTCATCGCCCGTGCCATCGAGGCCGTGCAGCAGCACCGCTGCGCCCCGTTCCTCGGCACGCTGAAGCGGTTCGGCCCGGCGAGCGGCGGCGCGCTGTCCTTCCCGCTGCCCGGCTGGTCTCTCGCGATCGACATGCCTGCCGGGCGCCCGGGCCTCGGGCCCGCGCTCGACGGCCTCGACCACGAGGTCGCCGACGCCGGCGGGCAGGTCTACCTGGCCAAGGACGCTAGGCTCGGCCGGGCCGCGTTCGAGCGGATGTACGGGCCACCAGACCGGTGGCGGGCGGCGCGCGAGATGCTCGACCCGCACGGGGTGTTCCGGTCCGACCTCGGCCGGAGGCTGGGCCTGTGCGGCAGCTGAGGGGGCTGGGGATCAGGCCCGGGTCGCGGCCGGGGCGGGGCCCGGGAGATGCTGACCGGATGCGGGATGAGACCCGCCGGGTGCTGCTGCTGGGCGGGGCCAGCGAGATCGGCCAGGAGATCCTGGCCGCGCTGGGCCTGCCCCGGGAAGCCGAAGTGATCCTGGCCGGCCGGGACGAGGAGCGGATGGTCGCCGCGGCGGGGTCGCTGCCGTGCCGGGTGCGGACGCTGTGCTACGACGCGGTCGCGGTAGACACCCACCAGGCCGTGGTCGACAAGGCGTTCGCGGCCGGGCCGGTGGACCTGGTTATCGCCGCGGCGGGCATCCTGGCCGCCCAGGCCACCCTGGACCAGGACCCGCTGCGGGCGGCCCGCCTGGTCGAGACCAACTTCACCGGGCACGTCACGACGCTGCTCGGCGCCGCGGCGCGGCTGCGGTCCCAGGGCCACGGCACGATCGTGGTGCTGTCGTCGGTGGCCGCGATCCGACCCCGGAGGTTCAACTACGTGTACGGGGCGGCCAAGGCCGGGCTCGACGCGTTCGCCCGGGGCCTGGCCGACGCGTTGCACGGCACCGGGGTGCGGGTACTGCTGGTCCGGCCCGGCTTCGTGACCGGCCGCATGACGCGGGACATGCCGCCGGCGCCGCTGCCGACAACGCCGGGCCGGGTGGGCCAGGCGGTAGCCTCGGGCCTGGCCGGGCGCGCCGCCGTGGTCTGGGTGCCGCGGCGACTCGGCGTGCTGGCGGCCGTGCTCCGGCTGGTACCGAGGCCAGTCTGGCGCCGGCTGCGCCGGTGAGGGGAGGGCGCGGATGCGCGTGCTGGTGGCCGAGGACGACCGGGGGCTGCGCGAGGTGCTCTCGCGCGGCCTGCGGGAGAACGGCTACGTGGTGGACGCGGTGGCGGACGGCCGGGACGCCATCCGGTTCCTGCGCAGCTACGACTACGCGGCCGCGGTCCTCGACTGGCGCATGCCCGAGACGTCGGGCCTGGAGGTGCTGCAGTGGATGCGGCGGCACGAATCGTCCGCCGCCGTGCTGATGCTGACCGCGCGCGACGCGCCGGCCGACCGGGTCACCGGTCTGGACCAGGGCGCCGACGACTACCTGGTCAAGCCGTTCGACTTCGGCGAGCTGCTGGCCCGGCTGCGCGCGCTGCAGCGCAGGCCGAAGGCGCTGCTGGCACCGCAGCTGGTGGTCGGCGACCTGCACTTCGATCCGGCCACCCGGGAGGTGCAGGTAGGCGCCAACCGGCCCGCGCTGACCACGACCGAGCTGGGCATCCTGGAGATGCTGCTGCGGCGGTCGCCCGCGGTGGTGCCGCGGCGGCTGATCGCGGCGCACGTCTGGGATCACGAGGCCGATGCCCTGGGCTCCAACACCATCGACGTGCACCTGGCCCGGATGCGGTCCAAGCTGGCCGGGGGGATGGTGCGCATCGAGACCGTGCGCGGGGTCGGATACCGGATCGTCGGGACATGAGCCGGCCCCGGTTCTCGCTGCCGCCGGGATCCGCGCACGCGGCGCGGATCGCCCTGGCCGCGAGCCTGCTCATCGGCATCGTCTATGCCGGATGCGTCACGGTCCTGGACCGGGCCGTCGCCGCCCGGCTCGTCGCGGGGGTCGACGCCCGGCTTAAGGAACGCCTGTCGGACGTGCGCGAGACCGGCGCTCCTGCGGTCGCCGCCGGGGCCGAGGACGACGACGACGTCGACGAGCCGCCGACCTACGTGTGGCTGGTCTCGCCGGACCGGCCGGTCACCCGGCTCAGCGCCGGGGCCCCGCAGCTGCCGGCCGCCAGCGTCCCGGCCGACCGGTCTACGCTCACGGCCCAGCTGGGGCCGGGCACGTTCCGGCTGGACACCGCGCGCTACGGCGGGGCGCTGCTGGTCGCGGGCCAGAGCCTGGCCGAGCAGGACCATATAGAGGCCCTGCTCGGCGGCGGCGAGGCGCTCGCTGCGCCGGTACTGCTGCTGGCGGTGTTCATCGGATCGCTGGTCATCGGCCTGCGGGCGCTCACGCCGGTCGAGCAGTCGCGGCGGCGTCAGCTCGAGTTCACCGCCGACGCGTCGCACGAGCTGCGCACCCCGCTCAGCGTGATCAGCGCCGAGACCAGCATCGCGCTCGGCGGCCAGCGCAAGGCGGCCGACTACCGCTCGGCGCTGGGCCGCATCCAGAACGAGAGTGAGCGGCTGCGCCGCATCGTGGAGGACCTGCTCTGGCTGGCCCGGTTCGACTCACAGCCGCCACCGCCCGGCTCCGAACCCCTGGACCTGGCTACGATCGCCGCCGGGTGCGCCGACCGGTTCGGCGGGGTGGCGAGCTCCCAGGCCATCGACATCGAGGTCGACGGCGAGGGCTCGGAGCCGGCCTGGATCAGCGCGCCGCCCGAGTGGATCGACCGCCTGGCCGGGGTCCTGGCCGACAACGCCTGCCGCTACGCCGGCCCGGGCGGGACGGTGCGGATCGGCGTCGGCCAGCGGGCCGGCCGGGTCACCCTGACCGTGGAGGACAGCGGACCCGGGGTTCCGGCCCGAGACCGGGACCGGCTGTTCGACCGCTTCCACCGCGCGACCGAGCAGGGCGGGGGCGCCGGGCTGGGCCTGGCCATCGCCGACTCGATCGTGCGCTCCACCGGCGGCCAGTGGCGGATCGGCGACTCGGCGCTCGGCGGTGCGCTGTTCAGCGTGTCCTGGAAGAGGATGCGGCTGCACGGCACCGAGCTGAGGGCCGGCGCCCGCAGCGCTACAGGCCGGCCAGGTGATCGACACCGGGGCGACCAGCGGGGTACCGATTTCAAGCTGGATCTGGGCGTGCGCGGTGAGCGGGATGTCCCGGGGGTTGCCCCGGTAGACCTGGCCGTCGTAGAGGGCGGTGACGGGGCCCGCGGGCCGGCCCAACCTGGTCGTCCCCCAGCGGCAGCCCCCACTCGTGGAAGAACTCGCCCGGTTCCTGCTGCCCTTGGCCACCGGATCATCCCCCTCAGCGAAGCCGTCACGCGGCACGAGGCCCTGAGCCCGGCCCGCCCGCGGTTATCTACTGTCTACGTACGTAGATAGTAGAACTGCGGTTCAGGACGCGGGCCCCTCGTCGGCAACGGCCTGCTGGTACAGGCGCGCCACGGCCGGGCCCAGGTAGGAACTGTAGGAGACCGCAGCGGTGTCGCCGCCCTCCTGGTAGCCGCCGATCACGCCGACGACGGTGCCGGTGAGCGTCCGCCGGCTGAAACCGGTCACCCAGGGGCTGCCGCTGGTGCCGCCGGTGAACCCGCCGCACTCGAACCGCAGTTGCGTGGCGCTCAGCCGGGAGGTCCAGTTGACGCAGGTGATCGGGGCGTCACCGGTCGCCGGATAGCCGGTGACGCGCACCAGGTCCCGGTCGCCGGGATCGATGCCGAGCCGGTTGGCGCCGAGGATGTCCTCGATGTTCTTGCCGTCGAGGGGATTGAGCGCGACGAAGCCGACGTCGAGGCCGGGATCGGACTCGCTCATCCACTGGGGCGCCACCACCAGGCGCCGCGGCGTCCAGACGCCGAACGGCGCCTGGCCGTCCCGGTAGTCCGGGATGAACACGACGTCCTGGCGGTAGCTGCCGCCCTCCCCGCCGTGGATGCAGTGCGCGGCGGTGATCAGCAGGTCCCGCCCCGGGCTCGCCACCACGCTCGCCGTGCAGAAGTGGTCGCTGCTGCCCGCGCGCACGAATAGCGCGCCCACCCGCGGGGCGATCAGGGCGGTGTGCGCGCTGGCCGACTGCCCCGGCTGCGGCACGAGGCGAAAGCCGGGCGCCAGCCAAGGCCGGGCGGCGAGCAGCCGGGACCGGTTCCAGTAGCCGAGCAGCCCCCGGGGCGCGAGCAGGTGGGCGGGCGGGCTCACGGCCGAGCAGCCGCCGGCGAGGACCGCGGCCGCGGCCGCGATGGCCAGCGCCCGGAGCCTCGCGCCCGCTCGCATGGGCCCGCCCGCTTCCCGGGGTCAGCGGTCCGCGAGATTGACCCGGCATACGGCCAGGCCGCGTCGCAGCTCGGCGGCCTGCTCGGCGCTCAGGCCGCTCACCATCCGCTGCTCCAGGGCAGCCACCCGGCCCCGGTAGCGCCCGAGCAGGGCCCGGCCCTCGCTGGTCAGGGCCAGCACGAGCCGGCGCCGGTCCGCCGCGTCGCGGTGCCGCTCGACCAGGCCGCGCTCCTCCAGCGACCGGACCATGTCGGCCATGGTCTGCGCGGTCACGAACGAGTTCCGGGCCAGCTGCGCCGAGGACAGGTCGGGATGGCGCTCCAGCACGGTCAGCGCGGTGTACTGCAGGGCGGTCATCCCGATCGGGCGGAAGATGTCGTCGAGCCGGGCCCGGGCCGCGAGTTCCACCTGCTTGATGACATACAGCAGGGTCGGGTCGGCCCTCAGCCTCTTCTGCTGGGCCGCCGCGGGCCGGCCGGGGCCGCCCGCGGTGCCAGCGGGGACCTTCTGCGCGGAACGTGCCACCGGCTCATCCCATCATCGATCTGGTTCGGCTCGCTGTGCCAGCCCGTTCAGTCTGCCAGCCGTGCCCCGGCAGGCAGGCCAACTCGTCCGGGCCGGCCGCGCGCCCTGACCCGCGCCGCCTACGGCGGCAGCGCCGGGACGGCCCGGCCGTGGCCGGTCGCGGACTCGAACGCGTGCGCCACGCCGAGCAGCGCCCAGTCGTCCCGGCGGCGGCCGACCAGCTGGAGCCCCACCGGCAGGCCCTCCGGGGTGAAGCCGGCCGGCACCGAGATCGCCGGGAGCCCGGTGACCGAGATCAGGTAGCACGACGCCATCCAGTCCAGGTACGTCCGCTGCGGCTCGCCGTTGATCTCGTGCACCCAGTCCAGGGTGACGTCGAACGGGACGACCTGCGAGACCGGGCAGGCGAGCACCTCGTAGTGGGCGAAGAACTCGCTGACCCGCTCGGCCAGGGCGGCGTGCCGCACGGTGGCCCGGCTCAGGTCGGCCACGCTGAGCTCCAGCCCGCGCTCGATGTTCCAGGTCACGTTCGGCCCGAGTCGCCCGGGGTGCTCGCGCAGCAGCGGGCCGAGGTTCGTCGCGAACCGGAACGCGCGCCAGGCGCGGAACACCTCGTCGGCCCCGGACAGGTCCGGCGCGGCGTCGGCGACCTCGCAGCCCAGGCCGGCCAGGACCCGCCGGGCCGGCGCCAGCACGGCCCGCACGGCCGGCTCCACCGGCAGGCCGAGGTCCTCGCTCCAGGCCACCCTGACCCCGGTCAGGTCCCGGGCCAGCAGGCTCGCGATCTGGCCGGGCCCGGCCCGGGGCGGATCGGCGTCCAGCGCCAGCGGCACCCGCGGGTCCGGGCCGGCCAGGGCCATCAGCAGCAGCGCGGCGTCGGCCACCGTCCGTGCCATCGGCCCCTCGACGCCGAGCACGTCGGCCACGTCGGCGACTGGCCAGACCGGCACCCGGCCCGGCGACGGCCGCAGCCCGACCACGTTGCAAAAGCTCGCCGGGTTGCGCAGCGACCCGCCGAGGTCGCCGCCGTCGGCGAGGCAGATCATCCGCGCGGCCAGCGCCGCCGCCGCGCCGCCGCTGCTGCCGCCCGCGCTCCGGCTGAGGTCGTACGGGTTCCTGGTGGCGCCGAACACCGGGTTGACGGTGTGCGAGCCGGCCCCGAACTCGGGCGTGTTGGTCTTGCCCAGGCTGATCGCCCCGGCCTGCGCCATCCGCCGCACCACCAGCGCGTCACGGTCGGGCACGTGCGCGGCGAACAGCGGGGACCCGTAAGTGGTGCGCACGCCCGCGGTGTCGACCAGGTCCTTGTGCGCCACCGGCAGCCCGTGCAGCAGGCCCGGCTCCTCGCCCCGGGCCAGGGCCTCGTCCGCGCCCGCCGCCTGCGCGAGAGCCTGCTCGAAGCAGCGGGTGACTACCGCGTTGACCAGCCCGTCGAGCGCCTCGATCCGCGCCGCGTGCGCGGCGATGACCTCGCGGGCCGATACCTCCCGGTGGCGCAGCAGCCCGGCCAGCGTGACCGCGTCGTGCGCGCACAGGTCGCCGGTCACCGGGCGCTCAGGGCTTGCGCGCCACGCCGCCGTGGGCCGACAGCCCGTCCGGCGGAACCGGGTCCCCGGGGTCGGGCCGCCAGGTGTGCACGTAGACGACGCCGGGCGGCACCAGCTCCAGCCCGTCGAAGAACCGGGTGACCTCGGCCCGGGTCCGCAGCTGCTGCGGGGTGGACACGCGCTCGTTGTAGCGCTTCTGGGCCTCGGCCTGGGCGGCGGCGTGGAAATCGCTGGCCGGGTGCGAGATCGCGAGGTAACTGCCCGGCGCCAGCCCGTCCATCAGCCCGGCCACGATCCGGTACGGGTCCTCGGAGTCCGGGACCAGGTGCAGCATGCCCAGCAGCATCAGCGCGACCGGCTGGCCGAAGTCCAGGGTGCTGGCCGCCGCCTCCAGGATGGGGGCGGGGTCGCGGATGTCGCCGTCGACGTACTGGGTGGCGCCTTGCGGCCCGCTGGCCAGCAGCGCCTTGGCGTGGACGAGCACGATCGGGTCGTTGTCCGCGTAGACGACCCGCGCCCGCGGCGCCACCGCCTGGGCGACCTCATGCGTGTTGTTCCCCGACGGGATGCCGGTGCCGATGTCGAGAAACTGCCGGATCCCGGCCTCCGCGGCCAGGTACCGCGTGGCCCGGGCCAGGAACGCCCGGTTGGCCCGGACCCGCTCGCGCAGCCCGGGCGTGACCGCCAGCACCCGCTCGGCCGCCTCGCGGTCGGCGGCGAAATTGTCCTTGCCGCCCAGCCAGTAGTCATAGACCCGGGCCGGATGCGCGACCGTCGTGTCGATCTGCGCCGCCGCCATGCCGGCGGGCGCGTCCGGGTCGTCCGCCTGCTCCTGCGCCACCGCGCGCTCCCTTCCCTGGTTCGCGGGCCGGAATCCGGTCCGGCATGGGCCTACGCTAACCGGCCGCCCGCGGCCGCGGGCAGCACCCGCCGGCCGAGCAGCTCGATGCCGCCGGCTGCGGTCAGGCCGTGCGGCGTGCCGAACTCGATCCGGGTCGCCCCGGCGGACAGCAGCGCCTCCGCCTGCGCGGTGACCTGCTCCGGCGTCCCGGAGAACGCGAACCGGTCGAGAACCTCGCCGGGCACGAGGCCGGCCCCGTCATGGTCACCCGCGCGGACCAGCCGCTGCATCGCCGCGAGCTCGGCCCCGGGCAGGCCGGCGCCGGCCGGGTCGAGCCGCGCGACCACCGGCAGGTAGGTGGCCACCTCCGCCCGGGCCAGCCGCCGGGCGGCAGGCCCGTCCTCGTCGACCACGGTGACGGCGCCGCACACCAGGCCCGCCGCGCCGGGCGGGCGCCCGGCTCGCGCGGCGCCGCGGGCCAGTGCCTGCCGAGCAGCCGGCAGCAGCGCCGGGTTCGCCGTCCCGCCGATCTTGACTTCGGCCGCGAGCTCCCCGGCCAGCGACATCGCGAGCGGGCCCCATGCCCCGATCAGCAGGTCAAGGTCGCGGCGGGCCGGGCGGTAGGCCAGGCGCGCCCCCGGCTCCAGCCGGAAGATCTCTCCCTCGTAGGCGTCGTCGCGGCCGGCCAGCAGGTGGCGGACGACCTCGACAGCCTCGCGCAGCCGCCGGACCGGCCGCTCCTGGGTGATGCCGGCCGCGTCGAGCCACGCGCCGCGGGCCAGCCCGAGGTAGGCGCGCCCGCCGGAGACCAGGTCCAGGGCGTGCGCCTGGTTCGCGATCTCGACCGGATGCAGCAGGTAGGGGTTCAGGCAGGCCGGGCCGAGCCGGATCCGGCGGGTGGCCCGGGCGATGGTGATCAGCGGCAGCAGCGGGGACGGGTAGAGCAGGTCGGCGTAGACGGAGATGGCGGCGAAGCCGAGTTCCTCGATGCGAGGGGCCAGGCTGGCGTACGTGGCCAGGTCCTCGTCCGACTGCAGCGCGATGCTGAACTCGCGCCGCCCGGAGCCGAGGCTCACGTGGCGTCTCGCAGCGGCACCGTGGACCGGCCGGTGCGCTCGATCCGCATGATCAGCCGCTCGTCGGGATCCGGGCAGGCCACGTGGCTGTCGGCCGCCAGCCAGTCCCCCGGCGCCAGCTCGCGCTGCTTGGCCGCGAGCAGCGGCAGCGCGGCCGCGAGCGCGTACACGCAGAAGTACCGGCCCGGGCAGGTGCGCAGGCGGCTGCTGCGGGTGAGCTCGAACCAGTCACCCACCCGCATGCCGCACACCGGGCGCCCCTCGATGCGCTCCACGACCACGCGCAGGTCATACAGGCTGACCTCGTCCTGCGCCTCGCTCATCCCCGCTCACCTCACCCAGGCGTCATCCCGGTACACGTCCCCGTCCTTCATGACCCAGTGCAGGCTCCGCAGCGCACCGACCGATGCCGTCGGATCGTCGGTCATCGCGATCAGGTCCGCCCGCTGGCCCGCCGACACCGAGCCGACGTCCTCGCCGATCCCGAGCCACGCGGCCGGCCCCCGGGTCGCGGCGAGCAGCGCGTCGCGGGCCGGCAGCCCGAACGCCTCCATGTGCTCGAGCTCGCGCACCGTGGCCGACGTGCCCTCGACCGGCCAGAACGGCGGCAGGTCACTGCCCAGCATCACCTCGACCCCGGCCGCGAGCGCCAGCCGGTACGACTCCTCGTGCACCGGTGCCGCGGCCAGCGACCGCTGCTGCATCCAGTCCGGCACGCCCAGCTCGTCGAAGAACGCGCCGCACCGGGTCACCCCCAGCGTGGGCACCAGCGCGGCGCCGCGCTCGCGCATCTGCCGGGCCACGGCCGGGGTGAGCTGGTACCCGTGCTCGACGCAGTCGAGACCCAGCTCCAGCGCCTGCTCGATGACCCGCGCGGGGCCGGCGTGCGCGGTGACCTTGCGGCCCCAGGCGTGCGCGGTGCCGATCACGGCCGCCAGCTCGCCCGGAGTCAGCGGGATCGTGCCGATCGTCTCGTTCGCGCCCGCGATGCCGCCGGAGATCATGACCTTGATCAGGTCCGCTCCGGCCTTGATCTGAGCGCGCGTGCCGCGCGTGAACCCGTCCGGGCCGTCGCACTCCAGCGCGCTCGGGGCCTCGTGGCCGTGCCCGCCGGTGCACACCAGCGCGCGGCCGGCCGAGAAGATGCGCGGCCCGTCGGCGCGCCCGGCCGCGATCGCGGCGCGCAGCGCGAACTCGGCGTGGTCGCTCTCGCCCACGCAGCGCACCGACGTCACCCCGCTGTCCAGCGTCCGCCGGGCGCCATCGGCGACGTAGAGCGCCAGCTCGTGCGGTGACATGGCCCGGACCTGGTCGCCGAGCGGCCCGGGCAGGGCCAGGGAGAAATGCGTGTGCATGTTGAACAGCCCGGCCATCACGTACGACCCGCGCAGGTCGACGACGGCCGCGCCGTCCGGCACCGCGCCGGGGCCCGCCGGTCCCACCTCGGCGATCCGGCCGTCCCGGACCAGGATGCGGGCGTCCCGGAGCACCCCGGGGCTGTGCCCGTCGAACACGTGGCAGTTGACCAGGACCTTGGGATCACCCATCGCCGACCTCCCGCATGAGACGCCCAGGATCATGGACCGCCGCGCCGCCGCGCAAGGTCAGCCGGACCTCGATGTCCGCCAGCTCGCCCACCGGGCAGCACAGCGGGTCGGCCGAGAACGCGGCCAGGTCGGCGTCCATGCCCGGCCGCAGCACCCCCCGCCGCGTCCCGGTGCCGAGCAGTCCGGCGGCGCGCCGGGTGTAAAGGTCGAGGGCGACGTCGCGGGGCACGGCCTGGCCCGCCCCGATCGGCCCGCCGGTGCGCCCCCGCCGGGTGACCATGAACCAGATCACCCGCAGCGGGTCGGACGGCGGCACGTCCCCGTCGCTGCCGGCCGCGACCCGCACCCCGGCCGCGACCATGTCCCGCACCGGGGCGGCCCGCGCCGCCCGCTGCTCGCCCCAGTGCCGGCGCACGTCCGCGGCGAACTCGTGCACGATGCCCGGGTGCGCGGACACGCTCACGCCGGAGGCGGCCAGCCGCCGGATCGTCTCGGGGACGCAGTCCAGGGCGTGCTCGATCACCAGCTGCCGGGGATCGCGGGCCAGCCCGGCGGCCAGGGCCCGCTCGTAGGCGTCGAGCACCACCCGCACCGCCCGGTCGCCCACCGCGTGGCAGCCGACCCCGGCCCGCCGCCGCAGCGCAGCCGCCACGATCTCGAACAGATCCGGCGGGGCGAGCCGGAAGGCGCCCGGGGCGGCCCCGTCGATCGCGGCATCCGCGATCCGGCCGTCCACGAACACCTTCACCCCGGTGAGCCGCAGGCCGGGATCGCCAGCCGGGGCGCCGGGCGGCATCCGGCCGATCTGCTCGGCGGCCGCGGCCGCGTCGCTGCCCTCGGTCACGCGCCACAGCAGGTCACACCGCATCGGCAGCCGGCCCTGATCACGCAGGGCCCCGAACAGGGCCAGCTCGGCGCCGTCCACCCCGGCCTCCCGGATGGAGGTCAGGCCGCGCGCGGCCAGGCGGCCCAGGACCGCCGCGAGGTCGTCGGCGCGGTCGGCCGCGGTCGGCTCCCCGGCCAGCGCGAGCGCCCGCGCGATCAGCGCGTCGTCGGTCACGGGCGCGCCCTCGGCCAGGGCCCGGGCCGCCTCGGGCCCGGCCTGGCCGGCCAGCAGCGCCGCGGCCCGCGAGTCCGGCACGGCGAGGTGGCTGCCGCGCCGCAGCAGCACCGGGCCGGGCAGGCCCAGCGCGTCCAGCTCGGCCCGGGTCGGCAGCCGCCCCTCGGCCAGCTGGGATTCATGCCAGTTGCGCGCGGACACGGTCCAGGTGCCCGCCGCGCGGCGCCGCCCCGCCTCGCGCACCGCCGCCAGCACGTCGCTGAGCGTGCCGGCCGCGCGCAGGCCGGGCAGCCTGATGTCGGCGGCGGCCTGCAGGGTGTGGATGTGCGTGTCGATGAAGCCCGGCCCCACGCAGGCCGGCCCCAGGTCGACCCAGGCCGCCCCCGGGCCCGCCGCGCGGGCCGCATCCGCCGCGGTCCGCGTCAGGGCGGCGACCTTCCCGGCCGAAATGACGATATGCCGGAACGACTCGCCGCCCGGCCGGTAGTCGGGCCGGATAGCCGCCGCGGTCAGGACGGTGACATCACAGGATTCGGCCACTGATTCCCCCCTGCGGGCCCCGGATGGCCGATGACCCCCCGGAGCGGCGTCAGACCCGCTCGGGCGCGGTGACCGGAACGGACTGGATGGCCGCGAGCAGCTCGGTCCAGAAGAACGCGGCCATGAAGAACTGCAGCGTGTCGCCCTTCTCCAGCATCAGCTTGCGGTACATCACCATCTTGCCGACGTCGTACCCGGCCAGCATCTCCTGCCAGTCGGCGTACGAGCCGGCCAGCAGGAAGACCGCGCCGGGCTCGGCCTCACCCCGGCCGAGCACCGCCGCCGCGGCCACCGTGCCGCCGTCGAAGTCGAGGACCAGGGTGTCGCCGTCGGCGCCCGGCGGCATGTCCCGCACGGCGAGGGCCAGCCGGCCGGTCACGAACGGCCGGATCATGGTGATCCAGTCCCAGAAGTCCTGCAGCTTGCCGGCCTTCCGCTCCTCGCCCGGCCAGGCGTTGAACGCGGCGCGGCACTCCTGCGCCCACTCCGCGGTCATGAAGCCGGCCATCTCAGCCCCCCGCCAGCGTCGGCTTCACCAGCGACAGCATGTCCTCGAGATCGGGCGGCAGCGACACGCCGACCATGCCCAGCTTGCGGTGCAGCTGGTTCATGAACAGCTCCTGGACCCGCTCCTCGGACCAGCCGAGCGGCTTGTAGTTGATGTAGCTGGACCGGGCGGCGCCCATGGTGAGGAGGGTCCGGAGCGTGTCATGCAGGTCCTTGACATAGGCCGGGTCATCGGCGAGCAGGTCCCGCACGAAGCGCATCCCCGCCTGCACGTGCCGGGCCTCGTCGCGGCAGGTGGCGGTGAACCCGGTGTAGAAGGCGGGCAGCACCCGGAAGTCGCGCGCGTAGTTGAGGGTGATCTTCATCACCGCCAGCGCGAGCACGCCCTCGATCCAGATCATGTACGTGGTGGCGTACTTCATCTGCAGGTGCTTGTTGTCGGGATCACGGCGCAGGTCGTCGGTCAGGTAGGCGAGCAGGCCGAACGGCCCGACGAACGTCTCCTGGATGTAGGGCCACGAGCCGTCGAGGACGTCCATGATGCCGTCGCCCTCCAGCCCGACGACGTCACGGTAGAACTGGTCGAAGAACACGGTGTGCCGGGCCTCGTCCTCCAGCTGGCTGGTCAGGAACACCCGGTAGTCCTCGGACACGCCGAACAGCAGCGGCGCGAGCTCCACCGCGACCTGCCGTTCCCCGTGGTGGAAACCGGAGGCGATCGACAGGAACGAGTTGCGCGACTCGTCGGTCATCCGCTCGGCCCAGTCGACCCGGTCCTCGGTGAAGTCGAGCTCGTTGACGTTCCAGCGCTGCCGCAGGTACCGGTCGTACAGCTTGCGGTACCCGGGCAGGCGGGCCGTCGGGACGTGAACGTACTCCAGCACGTCATCGATGTCGGTCCGGCCGAGCTCGCGCAGGTCGATGTCTTCGATGCGGTCCAGCTTGCCGTCGGCGACAGTCACGCGACTCTCCCTCCCGGCCCGGCCCGGCGTCCGGTGAGGCACAGCGCGGCGCGGCACCTGTGGCCAGGTAGCTCTAACTAGTCAGCAATGTTAACTCCCGTCCGGTCAGCCTCCTAGGCCCGCAGTGATCACCAGGGAGGGCCCGCCCGACGGCGCGACCACGGGACGGCTATATTCGCGTCGTTGGCGATGCACACCGAAAGGCGCGACGATGTCTGGCCAGACGGAACCGGAGGGGGGCGCCGCCGCGGAGGCCGAAGCCTCGGCCGCCGGGCGGCCCGCCTTCGATACCACCGTGGCCCACAGCGCCCGCGTGCACGACTACTGGCTGGGCGGCAAGGATCATTTCGCGGCCGACCGCGCGGCCGGCGACGCGGTGATCGCGGCCTACCCCGGCATCGTCGAGTCGGTCCGGGCCAACCGGGCCTTCCTGGCCCGGGTCGTGCGCTTCCTGGCCGCCGAGGCCGGGATCCGGCAGTTCCTGGACATCGGGACCGGCATCCCGACCGCGAACAACACCCACGAGGTGGCGCAGGCGGTCGCGCCCGAATGCCGCGTCGTGTACGTGGACTACGACCCGGTCGTGCTCGCGCACGCCCGGGCGCTGCTGGTCGGCTCGGCCGAGGGCGTCACCGACTACATCGACGCGGACCTGCGCGACCCGCGGGCGATCCTGGAGCAGGCGGCCCGGACCCTGGACTTCTCCCGGCCGGTGGCCGTCATGCTGATCGCCATCATGCACCTGATCGGCGACGAGGCCGGACCCGACCGGATCGTCGCCGAGCTGATGGACGCGGTGCCGCCCGGGAGCTACCTGGCGCTGTCGCAGGTGGGCTCCGACATCCAGGCCGAGCAGATGGCGGAGGCGGCCCGCCGGTACAACCGGCTCGCCCACGAGACCCAGCGTCATCGCACCCGCGCCGAGGTGAGCCGGTTCTTCGACGGGCTGGACCTGGTCAGCCCGGGCCTGGTCGCGGTGCCGGAATGGCGCCCCGCCTCCGAGGCCGAGGCCAGCGCGCGGTCGGCCATGTGGGGCGGGGTAGCCCGCAAGCCCTAAACCGCCTTACTGTTAGCACGTACCGCGGGAAATGGGGAGGGGGTCGAATATGCCAACGATCGTGGGCGGACATCACGTTGCTTTTACTGTCCGCGATGCGGACCGAAGCGCGAAATGGTACGGGGACCTCCTCGGAATGCAGGTGGTCTTGCGCGGCGACGAGGACTCGGTGCGGTTCCGGGTGCTGGCGTGCCCCGTGTCGGGCTGGGTTCTCGGCGTGCGCCAATACCCTGGGCATGAGGACGGCGCCTTCGACGAGTTCCGCACCGGGCTGGACCACTTCGCCTTCGCCGTGTCGTCCCGGGCCGAACTCGAAGGCTGGGAGCAGCGGCTACGCGAGGCCGGGGTCACGTTCACGCCGATAGCTGAGACTCCGATCGGTTCGGTGATCGTTTTCCGCGACCCGGACAACATTCAACTGGAGTTCTGGCTGCCCGCCGGGTAATGACTCCCGTGGCCCCCCTGCCGCAGGGCACCGTGACGTTCCTGTTCACCGACATCGAGGGGTCGACAAAGGTTCTGGAGCGTCTCGGCAGCCAGTACGGGGCTGTGCTCATGCGTCACCGTGATCTTCTCGTCCGCGCCTTTGCCGTCCACGGCGGCGTGGTAGTCGAGACCGAGGGTGACGCCTTGTTCGTGGCGTTCGACAAACCGACGGCGGCGGTGGCGGCCGCGATCGACGGGCAGCGGGCGATCGCCAGCGAGACCTGGCCGCCCGCCGGGCGGATTCGCGTTCGGATGGGCATGCACACCGGCGAGGTTGAACTCACTGGCGGCGGCTATGTCGGCATGTCCGTCCATATCGCGGCGCGGGTGTCGGCGGCCGCACACGGCGGCCAGGTCATCATCACCGAGGTGACCGCCGGGCTGGCCGGGAACCCCGATACCGTGGATCTCGGCCGGCACCGTCTCAAGGATGTCGGCGAGTTCCGTCTGCTTCAACTGCGGGCGCCCGGCATCGAGGAGTCATTCCCGGCACCCCGGACGCTGTCGGCGTTGCCCAACAACCTGCCCGCGCCGGTCGACTCCTTCGTCGGCCGGCAGATGGAGCTGGCCGAGATCACCGCGGCAATCCACGCGAATCGCCTGGTGACGCTGACGGGTCCGGGCGGGAGCGGCAAAACCAGGCTTGCCCTGGAGGCGGCCGCGTCGCTGGTGCCGGCGTTCGCGGATGGCGTCTGGCTCGTCACGCTCGCCTCCATCAATGACGGCAACCGCCTCTACGAAACCGTCGCTCAGGTGCTGCGAGTCTCGGACACGGCCGGCGAGGCCATCGCGGACACGCTGCAGCAGTGGCTACGGGACCGCGACCTGCTCCTGATCCTGGACAACTGCGAGCATGTCGTGGAAGCCGCCGCCAGTTTTTGCGAGCGGTTGCTGCCGGCATGTGGCCGGCTCCGCATCCTGGCCACCAGCCGGGAGTTCCTGGACGTGCGCGGCGAGCATGCGATACGGACGCCGCCCCTCGCCGTCTGCGACGATCTCGCCCTCGCGCCGCTGTCCGATGCTGTGCAGCTATTCCTGGTCCGGGCCAAGGCCAAGGCACCGGGGTTCCGGCCGGATGAAGCAGATCTGGAGAAGGTGATGCAGGTATGCCGGCGCGTTGACGGGCTGCCCCTGGCGATCGAGCTGGCCGCGGCCAGGCTGCGGGTCCTGTCGCTCGCCCAGTTGGCCGATCGGCTCGATGACCAGCTTTGGCTGCTGACCGGCGGGAGCCGCACCGAGGTCCCCCGGCAGCGCACCCTCGAGGCGGTTGTGGCCTGGAGTTACGACCTTCTGAGCGAGGTGGAGCAGCGCGTGTTCACGCGCCTGGCCGTGTTCGGCGATTACTTCAACCTCGAGATGGCCGAGGCCGTGCTGTCCGGGCCTGGCGGCGAGCGCGATGTCGTCGATGTTGTTTCCCAGCTGGTCAGCAAATCTCTCGTGACCACCGTGAACGCACCCGACGGGCTGCGTTACCAGCTCCTGGAGATGTTGCGTCAGTACGGGCGCGACCGCCTGATCGAGCGCGGCGAAGTTGATCAGGTCCAAGAGCGGCTCCTCGCGTGGACGATGTCAGGTGTCGAGCAGCTCGAGTCGGTCATGCGCACCCCGGCCATGGACGACGCCCTGCGACAGGCAGCGGTTGACGCCGTCACCTATCGCGCCGCGATGCACTGGGCCGCTGCGCACGGGCGGGCGCAGGCTGCGCTGCGCATCGCCAGCATGGTCCCCCTCAGCCTCCACAGAGGTGAGAGACGAGCAGAGATCCTCGAGCGGCTAAGCCAGGCCCAAAAGGCGGGACAACTTGACGACGCGGCGGCGGGCCACGCCTGGGCGGCTGTCACCAATATCTCCATCGAGGCGAACGACTGGGAGACATCGCTGCCCGCGAGTAAGCGAGCGGTGGCGCACTTCCAGGCGGCGCGGCTGCCGCGGCTCGCGGCCTGGTCGCAATACCTCCAGATGCACTCGGCCTGGGATGCAGGGCAGCTCGAGGAGGTCGACCGTCTGGTGCGCGAGGCGATCGCCGGCTTCCGCCGGGAGCACGATGACATGGGGCTCGGGTACTCGCTCTGGGTGGCGTCATTGCGCAGCGCCGACCTCGCCGCCGCGGCCGGGATGGCCGCCGAGGCGGATGGACTGCTGCGGCAGGCGGGAGTGCCGATGGGTGTCGCCCACAACGCTGAGGGACGGGGCATTATCGCGTTCGAACGGGCCGAACTCGGCGCGGCCGCGAACTTCCTGACCGAAGCGGTCGAGATCTTCGTGTCATATGGCAATATCGGCTGCACCGCCCACGCCCTGGAGGCCGCGGCCGTAGTAATCGGAACAGCCGGCCCCAAGGACGACAACTCTGCGGCCGAATTGCTCGCCGCCGCGGACGAGTTCCGCCGCCGGTGCGGCCAAGGCCACCGCCCCTGGGAGATACGCGCCCGGCTGGGGAACCTCGACGACCGCATCGTCACATCCAGCGCCACCGCCGGGGCCGCCGCCCAGGCCAGGCGCGAATACACGCTGTCCGCAGCGTCGGCAGTCGCCACCCGCGCGCTTCGGTCCCTGGCGACACCAACCGCCAGGTGATCATTCCACCTTGCCTGTCACAGCTCCGGGTGGTGTCTTGTCTTCAAGGGAAAGCACCTTGGAGGAAGGAAAGCTCATGCGAGTCTTCGTCACGGGAGCGACGGGGGCGCTGGGTCGGCATCTTGTTCCCTTGCTGGTCGCGGCCGGTCACCAGGTGACCGCGACCACGAGGACACCAGGCAAGGTGGCGCAGTTGGGCGAGACGGGCGCGGTGCCGGTGGTCGTCGACGGGCTGGATCGGGAAGCGGTGATGGCGGCGGTGCGGGCCGCGGCGCCGGAGGTGATCATGCACCAGATGACCGCGCTGGCGGACATGCGGAGCCTGCGCAAGGTCGACCAGGTGTTCGCCGTCACCAACGAGCTGCGGACCCGGGGCACCGGCAACCTGCTGGCGGCCGCGGAGCAGGCGGGCACCCGCCGGGTCATCGCGCAAAGCTACGTCGGCGCGAACGAGCGGTCCTGCGGCCCGGTGAAGACCGAAGAGGATCCGCCCGACTCGCGGCCGGTCCCGTCCGCCGCGCGGACGGCGGCGGCGATCAGGCACGTGGAGCAGGCCGTGCCGCTCGCGGTGCCGGAGGGGATCGTGCTGCGCTACGGCAACTTCTACGGGCCGGGCGCCACGGAGTTCCTGCTGGACGCCGTGCGCAAGCGGCAGCTGCCGGTGATCGGCGGCGGGACCGGGATCTGGTCGTTCATCGAGATCACCGACGCAGCGCATTGCCGCCGGGGGGCAGGCGCGCGACAGCGCGCCGTCCCCGGCGCGGCGGGTGGCAGGCGAGGAACTCGCCCGCCGGTTCTTCGAGGCCGCCGCGGGCGGCGACATGGACGCGCTGCTCGGCATGCTCGCGCCCGATGTGGTGTTCCACGGGGACGGCGGCAAGGCGCAGGCGGTCGGGAAGCCGCTGGCCGGGCGGCAGCGCGTCATGCGGCTGCTCACCGGCCTTTTCCGCCGGGGCCGGATCCTCGGCGTCTCCCTCCGGCTGGCCTGGGTCAACGGTCAGCCGGGCGCCGTGGTTTATGACGCCGGAGGAGGCCTGGTCAGCGTGATCGAGCTCGATGTGGCCGACGGCGCGATCCAGGCCATCCACGCCGTCGTCAATCCCGACAAGCTCTCTCATATCGGGCCGGTGTCTGATGCGGCGCGACGGCCGGAGAACACGTGACTCCGGCGCAACGCAGACGAGGATGAGGACCGATGATCGACCTTCAGATCATCGACGCCCGCTAGGCAGACGGCCGGCCCGGTCAGGGTGGCGGGCTGCCGGCCATCGCGGCGCGGGCCGGATCCGGCGGCGCGGCACGGGTCAGGTCCAGGCGCGGCTCGGCCTCGGGCTCGGGCAGCGAGACGGCGCCCGCGGCAGGCGCAGGGCTGGGCAGGCGCGGCTGACGGGCATCTGCTCCCCCGCCCCGGCCGCGGTAGACGAGCAGCCCGTTGACGGGGTCCGGCACGGCGTCCAGGGCTGCGCGCACGACCGGCAGGTTGCGGAAGGCCTGCCACTGCTGCTCGGTCTCGAACAGCACCTCGAAGACCACGCCCCAGCTGCCGGCCTGCCAGGAGCCGTCGATGGCGCCGTTCGTCAGCGCAGCCTCGATCAGGGCCGAGTCGTGCTGCTCCTGCCACCGGTACGCCGACAACTCACCGTGCAGCACCTCGATTGACCACCATTCGGCCATAATCAAGATAGTACGTCTTTGCGGGCTGTCCGCCAGGCCAGGGGCCGACTGGTTTACCGGTGGCAGACTCGTCTCATGACCGGCAAGCCTGAGCGAGCAGCGGCCGACGAGGCCGGGGCCGCTCCGCACCGGGACCGGGTGATCGGCGCGTGCGCCGCCAAGCCGGGATCGGCGGAGGACTACCCGTTCGGCGACGAGGTGGCGGTGTTCAAGGTCGCGGGCCGGATTTTCGCGCTGGTGCCGCTGAGCCCGGGGCCGGCCAGCGTCAGCCTCAAGTGCGATCCGGGCCTCGCGGCCGGGCTGCGTGACCGCTACGCCGCGATCACGCCCGGCTACCACCTCAACAAGCGGCACTGGAACACCGTGCTCCTCGACGGATCGGTCCCCGACGATGAGGTGCTGGAGCTCATCGATCATTCGTATGACCTGGTGGTCGCCCGCCTGACCCGGGCGCAGCGCAATCAGCTCCCCGGCTGAGCCCGGACCGGGCCCGGCTGGGCCGGACGGGTGGCCGGGTATCGGCTTCATGTTCGTCCATGAGGCCTCATTGAGGGTGCATCTGGCGGATCATTGCCGCATTGATACCGCACCGGCGAGCGTTTGGATCCTTCGAGGCAATTGATTCTATCGATGTAACAGCTGCCGGATCGCGCTGCACATCAGTCTCATATTGTGCAAAGACAATCGCGCATGAAGTCGGCGCGACAGGATTAGCATGGGCCGTGACGATTGTACCGAACAGATTCGCAATGGCGAGAAACATGGTCGCGGCCGCAGCTGCCAATCCAGCGACAACAGCCGGGTTTCGCCGGAGCGGCACAGGATCTTCAGGAGGCCTGTGCCTTGGCCGTTGGGCTGGCTCTCGGCGAGCCGGGCGTCCGCTCACCGCTCACACTCGAATCGACGTATGACACGCAGGAAGTGCCGGGTCGTCGGGGTGCAGCGGCAGGCCGCCCACCACGTACCTGGAGAAGGTGGCCCAGGAGCGCGATAGCAGCACCGGAGCAGAACTCACGGTGAGCAGGTCCAGAACAGGCATCGGCCGCGTACGCGCGCCGTCAAGCGCGTACCAGGCGGTCTTCGACCAGTGCCCGTCGGCAGAGTGTGATCTACTGCCGGACTGTACTAAGCTCACGTCGAGGCCTCCTCCCTATGAGGACCTTGATCGTCAGGCGGCTCCGCGTGCCAGCGCGGGGCCGTCGCCTTTTCGGCTGCCGGCCAGCGCCACCCTGCTCGGCCCCTCTCGGAAGCCGATATACCTAGACCCTACCTATCCGAGGTGCTTCCCTAACCTACGGCGGGTATCGATACTGCTTTCCTGTTGCACCCGCGAATGGCCCGGTGGCGTTCCAGGTCCCGGCACGATTCCCAGCCCAGCCGCGCGGGCCACGATGTTCTCGATCATCGCCCCGGCGACCGGTTCGGCTGTCCCGGGTGGCAGCGGATCGTCGGCGGCCGGGGTTAGCGTCATGGCATGGCTGACTTCATTGGCGCCGACCTGCGCGGCGCCCGGTTCGAGCGAGCGGACCTCAGCGGCGCGCAGCTGCGCGCCGTCGACCTGACCGGTGCTCAGTTCCGCGGCGCCGACCTGACCGGCGTCGTGATGCGCGGCGTCGAGCTGGTCGACGCCGACATCTACGGCGAGATCCAGAACGTGACGGTCAACGGCGTCGACATCGGGCCGCTGATCGATGCCGAGCTGAACCGGCGGTATCCCGACCGGGCCAAGATGAGGCCGGCCGACCCGGCCGGCTTCCGCGAGGCCTGGGACATCCTCGAGCGGCTCTGGGGCGAGACCGTCGAACGGGCCCGCCGCCTGCCGCCGGAGCGGTTGCACGAGTCGGTCGACGGTGAGTGGTCGTTCATCGAGACGCTGCGCCACCTGGTGTTCGCCACCGACGCATGGATCAGGCGGGTGATCCTCGGCGATCCGTCACCGTGGGACCCGCTGGACCTGCCCTGGGATGAGATGGCGGACACGCCCGGGGTGCCCCGCGACCGCGAAGCGCGGCCATCGCTCGACGCGGTGCTCGCGCTGCGCCGCGACCGGATGGCCACCGCGCGCCAGGTCATCGAGGGCCTGACCGCCGCGTCGCTGGACGGGCACACCGAACCGGTCCCCGGCCCGGGCTGGCCCCGGCCCCGCAGCTACCCGGTCCGCCAATGCCTGCTGATCATCCTCAACGAGGAGTGGGAGCACCGGCTGTACGCCGAGCGGGACCTGAACGCCCTGGCCGGGGCCTGATCACCGGTCGAGCGGGAAGACGGCGAGCCGCTGCCAGCTGCCCGGCGCCTGCGTGCCGGTCATCAGCCAGGCGCTGCCGACATGCGTCCGGACCGGCAGCGCCTGCCGCACCTCGGCCTCGGCGGCGCGCAGCGCGGCGGGCCCGCCGGCGGGCCGGTCGCCGACCGTCAGGTGCGGTATCACGTCGGCGAACTGGCCGCCGAACGGCGGGTAGTCCGGGAACGCCGCGTGCACGGCGGCCGTCAGCGCCCGGAACGGGCCGTCCGGCTCGGGAGCGAGCCAGACCACGTTGTCACCGAACCAGCCCGTGCGGGCGAACCGGCAGTCGAAGCCGGGTACGGTGGCCACGGCCGCCGCCACCGCGCTCAGCGCGGCGGCGGTGATCTGCGCCGGCGGCATGAACGGGAACAAGACCGTGACGTGCGCCGGTACTCCCTGGCCGGCGGACCGGTCGAGCCGGGCGCGCAGGTGGCCCACCGCTGGCTCGGCCTCGGGGACCGGGACCAGGATCGCGCTCTCCGGCTGGCCGGCCGGATCCGGGACCGTCACCAGCCCAGCATCCCCGCCCGGTACGCCCGGCGGTAGGCGGCCGGGGTGATGCCGACGTAGCGGGTGAACCAGCGATTCAGGTGACTCTGGTCGGCGAACCCGGCCCGCACCGCCGCCTCGGCGATCGGCCGGCCCTGCCCGATCAGCCGGCGCGCCTCCCGCACCCGCAGCTGGCGCTGGTAGTCGCTGGGCGCGAGCCCGTATTCAGCCCGGAACGCCCGGTAGGCCGCGAACCGGCTGCGGCCGCTGGCGGCGGCCAGGTCGGCCAGGGACGGGTTGCCCGCGTAGCAGTCCTCGAGCTCGCGGCGGACCAGCCGGGCGATCCGCGCCGCGTCCGGCCCGGTGGCCGGCGCCTGCCGGGGCGGGCGACCGGCCGCACGGGATACCAGCCCCGTCACGGCCGCGCCGAGCGCCTCGTCGCGGGCCAGCGCCGGGACCGGCCCGGTCAGCGCCTGGTGCAGCCGGCGGATCAGGCCGGCCAGCGCGCGGTCGGCCAGCACCGGCCGGGCGAACAGCGGCAGGCCCGGGCCGGAGCCCGCGTCCCGCTCCGCCTGCTCGCTCAGGATCCCGGCGAGCAGGCCCGGCCCGATGTGCACCATGCGGTAGGTGAAGCCGACCGGGTCGGCCGCGTGGCCGTCGTGCGGGTCGTCGGGGTTGAAGGTCATCACCATCCCGGCGGCGCTGACATGGGCGCCGCCGCGGCACACGAACCCCTGGGCCCCGTCGTCGGTGACCCCGAACGAGTACGTCTCGTGGCTGTGCCGGTGGTAGACGTGCCGCTCGAAGTGCGCGTGCATCGCCTCGAGCGGCCGGTCGGGCGAGCGCCAGTAGTGCGCCCAGTCGCTGGCCACTCTCCTATTGTCCCAGGCGCGGCCGGGTGCCGGGCAGGCTCATCGTCCCAGGCGCGGCCGGGTGCCGGGCGGGCCCATTGTCCCAGGCGGAGCGCACCAGCGTCCAAGACCGGGCGGGACCTCGCGGGGCACCATGCGGGTATGCGCTTCGACACCAAGATCGGAATCGCGGTGCGCGGGGACCTGGCCGCCTGGCAGAAGCTGAACGTGACCGCGTTCCTGGCCAGCGGGCTCGGCCGTGACGCACCTGAGGTCATCGGGCAGCCGTACCAGGACGGGTCGGGCCACCGCTACCTGCCGATGTTCCGCCAGCCCGTCCTTGTCTACGCCGGATCCGGCGCACAGCTGTCCGCCGCGCACCATCGGGCGCTGGAGCGGGGCCTGAGCGTCGCGGTCTACACCGAGGAGTTGTTCAAGACCGACAACGACGACGACAACCGGGCGGCGGTCCGGGCCGTGCCGGCGGACGACCTCAACCTGGCCGGCCTGGCGGTGTTCGGGCGGCGCGGCGAGGTCGACCAGGTGCTCAAGGGGCTGTCGCTGCACAAGTGACACAGTTGCTCTCGGGTACAGTCACGGCCCGGGTCCTCGGCCTCCTCGGCCGAGCTCCCGGGCTCTCATCAGGCGTCCGCGAGCCGCTCCCTGAGCCGGCGCAGCCGCTCCGGCCGGTCGGCCGCGAACCGCTCCAGCGCGGCCAGGATGTGCGCCTCGTCGAGGTGGGCCTCCTCGATCACCTCCGCCACCGAGCCGCCGGTGCGCCACCGGTCATCCCAGTCCGACGACAGCGAGTACTCCCGGACCTGCGGGTCGTCCGCCCAGTCCCGCATCAGCTTGAACGCGCCGTTGGTGATCACCATGGCGTCGAGCCGGCCGGCCCGATCACCGAGGACCGGTACGACTCCGGCTGGAGCGCGAACAGCTGCGGGCTGACCGCGGCGACGATCCTGACGTTGATGCCCCGGGTGTCCAGTTCCGGCAGGACGCTGACCAGGTTGCGGACCGGCATGGTGCCGCGGACGTAGACCGTACCGCCCCGGGGCAGGCCGGGCCGGTACTCGCGCAGCACGTACGCCCCGCGCGCGGCCGCGAAGTGCGACGGGATGCCCAGCGCCTCGCGGTCGGGGATCTCCACCGGCGGGCGGGTCAGGTGCAGCGCCACGATCGGGACGTCGAGCGCGAACGCCGCGCCGAGCAGCACCGGCACCTCGTTGTACTCCCACGGGTGCAGGTCGATGACGTGCCCGTCCGGGAACAGCTGGGTGACGCCGATCGAGAAGATGCCGAAGTGGGTGCGGGAGTCCTCGGCCGTCTCCGGCCCCGAGTGGCCCGCGATCCACAGCACCTTGCCCACCTTCAGCTCGCAGTCCTGGGCCAGCTGGCTGAACAGCCGCATCTCGCCGTACTTCAGGTAGGAGAACGAGCCGTACGTCGAGCACGCGCCCCAGTACCCGTCGAACGACGAGAACGGGTCCCGGGACAAGTTGACCGTGGCCAGCCCGGCCACCAGCCCGGAGTTCGAGAACTCGGTGATCTCGGTCGGCAGCAGCGCCCCGGTCGGGTTCTGCGTCCGCTCGTACCAGCCGGTGCCGGGCGAGCCGTCGTAGTCCTGTCCGAACCCGGCGATGTTGGTGGACTCGGCCAGGTCGGCGGAGGCCGCGATGAACAGCGGCCGGCCGTGCTCGCGCAGGGCCAGCGAGTTCACGTACGCGCCCCACGCGGCCAGCCCGGCCCGGTTCGGCGCCTTCTCCCCCGGCTTCTTCCACATGCTGGTGGGGTAGCTGGCCACGTCGAAGATCCGGCGGTCGGAGAAGACCCCGGCCGACCGGTCGCCGAGCCGGAACCCGCCGACCTCGTCGGGCACCGAGTCCGCGATCGCGAGCAGCCGGTCCGACAGCCAGTTCACCAGGTCGTCGGAGCGTGAAAGAACGCTCATGGCAATACGCAGGTTGGCCTCGGCCTGCGCGCGGGTGGCCGCCGGGTCGGCCGGCGCCGGCTGATCGACGCCGACGTACTCGACGCCGTGGCGGGCCATGAACTCCTTGCGCACGGCCCAGAACGGCTCGGCGTTCATCGGCCAGGCCGTGCCGTGGCTGGCCGCGTCGAACTTGCCGTAGCCGCGGCCCTTGCGGGTGACGAACCACGCCATGCTGGGCACCCGGCCGGGGTTGGCGCCGCAGGCCACGTCGAGGACGGTCTGGGTGACCGGCCCCCACTCCATGCCGTACTCGGTGCCGAGCACCCGCCAGCCGTAGGGCGCGAACCAGTCCACCGGGGTGCCGGGGACCACGCTGGAGGCCGGCCGCGGGTCGATGCCGAAGTCGTTCCAGTCGACCATGAACACCAGGTTGTCCAGGCCCAGGCCCCAGGCCATGTTCTTGACCTCGTGCGCGGAACCCGGGGTGAGGCCGCCCTCGCCCTCGAACACGAAGACCTTCACCTCGCCCGCGCCGGCCAGCTTCAGGGCGAGCGCCTCGCCGGCGGCCGGCGGCATGCCGTGCCCGGACGGCCCGGTGTTGAACTTCAGGAACAGCGTCCGGCCTTCCATCTCGGCGTGCCCGGGCAGCCCGCCGCGCCGGCGCAGCTTCAGCAGCCACTCCCAGGTCAGGGCCCACCGGCCGTCGTCGGGGAAGGCGAACTCGGCCGCGCCGGTGCGCTCGTGGCGCAGCCGGACCGCCTCGTTGAGCACCGCGAGCGTCGCGTACACCAGCGGCACGGTGTGCCCGGCGGACAGCACGAACCGGTCGCCGAACCGCCGCCAGGGCCGCAGCACGTCCCAGCGCATGGCGCCGGACAGCAGCAGCGCCAGCATCATGTGCACCTTGGACCGCGACCCGCCCGGGTGCCCGCTCTGCCGGTAGTTCAGCGACAGGTCGATGCACTCGTCCACGAGGTCCTTGACCAGCTCGTAGCGGGCAAAGTCCGGCTCGGCCGCGGCGAGCAGCCGCGCGACGTCGGACTCGCCTCCGGACCGCGCGATCGGCGCTGACCGCGTCGGCGCTCCGTCGGGAGCTTGGTCCATCCCCCACCTCCAGTGCCTCAGGGACTTCCAGGCTGACGTGTCAACCGGGCCAGGGCAAGAGCCGGCCGCAAGCTGTGTCGCCACGGAACAACCGGCTCTTACCCGCCAAACCGGTGTGACCGTATCATCAGCCACATGACGACATTCTCCCTGGCAGACCGCATGGGCCGGCTCGGCACCGAGTCGGCGTTCGAGGTGCTCGCGCGGGCCAAGGCGATGGAGGCCGCCGGGAGCAAGGTCATTCACCTGGAGATCGGCGAACCGGACTTCCCCACCGCGGACCACATCGTCGAGGCCGCCGTGGAAGCGCTGCGGGCCGGCCAGACCCACTACGTGCCGGCGCCCGGAATCCCGCCGCTGCGCGAGGCGGTGGCCGATTTTCTTGAACGCACCGGCCGCATGCGGGCCGGGCCCGACCAGGTGATCGTGACCCCCGGGGCGAAACCGATCATGTTCTTCACGATCATGGCGCTGTGCGGCGAGGGCGACGAGGTGCTCTACCCGGACCCGAGCTTCCCGATGTACGAGTCGATCACCGCGTTCGCGGGCGCGACCGGGGTGCCGATCCCGCTGCGGGAGCGC
Organism: uncultured Actinomycetota bacterium; assembly: GCA_963749145.1. GTDB lineage: Bacteria > Actinomycetota > Actinomycetes > Streptosporangiales > Streptosporangiaceae > JASHPR01. The sequence continues at coordinate 2,049,925 of CAVVLN010000004.1, forward strand.
AACGAGTTCCGCATCGACACCGGCGAGCTGGAGCGGCTGGTCACCGAGCGCTCCAAGCTGCTGATCATCAACTCCCCGCACAACCCGTGCGGCAGCGCGCTCACCCGCGCGGACTGCGAGGCGATCGCTGACATCGCGCTGCGCCACGACCTGATCGTGCTGTCCGACGAGGTGTACTGGGCCATCAGGTACGGCGCCGAGCCGCACGCGAGCGTGCTGGACGTCGACGGCATGGCCGAGCGCACGATCCTGCTCGACGGCTGGTCCAAGACCTTCGCGATGACCGGCTGGCGGCTGGGGTTCGGCGTGTTCCCGCCCGCCCTGGTCGAGCCGGTGACCCGGCTGGTGATCAACTCGGTGTCGTGCACGTCGGCGTTCAGCCAGTACGCCGCCGCGGCGGCGCTGCGCGGCCCCTGGGAGCCGGTCGAGCGGATGGTCGAGGAGTTCCGGCGCCGCCGTGACGTCATCGTCGCCGGGCTGAACGACATCCCCGGCATCAGCTGCGTGGAGCCGCAGGGCGCGTTCTACGTCTTCCCGAACATCTCCGGCACCGGCCTGACGTCGGCGGACCTGGCGGCGCGGCTGCTGTCCGATGCGGGGGTGGCCGCCCTGGCCGGTACCGCGTTCGGCGGCTACGGCGAGGGGTTCCTGCGGTTCTCCTACGCGAACTCGGTCGCGAACATCGAGGCCGCGCTGGAGTCGGTCCGGGCCAACCTGGCCGGGGCGCCGGCCGACGTCTAGCGCGCTAGGGAACGACGACCAGGGGTACCGGTGAGTGGCGGGCCAGGCCGACGGCGACCGAACCGACGATACGGTGCGCGACCTGGGACGAGCTCCCGACCACGATCACCACGGTGGCACCGGGGTGGGCGGCGGCGGTGTCCCGGGCCGCCGCGAGCAGTTCCTCCGCGATCAGGCCCTGGCGCCGTTCGAAACCCCAGCGCTCCTCGCGGCCGCGCAGCCGCTCGGCGGCCATCGTGCGAAGCTCCTGGTCGATGTCGTCGAAGTCGTTCTCGATTTCGCCGACGGCACTGGCCGAGAGCGCGGCCATGCTGGGCATGTGAGCGACGTACACGACGTCGATGCGGCCGGTGCGTCCCTGGAGCAGGTTGACCGCGGCGTCCAGCGCCCGGGCGGCCGGCGGAGACCCGTCAAAGCCGACGATCATGCGCAGGTCCGTGGCGGGCGGCGTTACGGTGGTCACCCGGGGAGCTTAGCCACTTCGCGGGCCCGAGTCACGACCGGCGAGCAGCTGCACAGGGCCACGGGAATCGCTTCGATCGCCAGCTCCCGTACGGCGTCGCGGTTCGCGGCGGCGAGCGCGGCGAAGGGGTACGCGGCCGCGGGCTGCGGGACCGCGGGCTGAGCCGGCGCGGGGGCAGCGGTGGCCGGGGCCGCGGCGGCCGCCCTGAGCTCGTCCAGCCGGTGCTTGGACGGCAGCAGCACGATCGCCAGGATGAAGCCGAACCCGAGCAGCGCGGCGGACACGGTGAAGGCCACGGTGTAGCCGTGGGTGGCCGCGATCGCCGGCGACAGCGGGCCGGAATGGTGGGCGACCAGGTAGCTGGCCGCCGCGGTCAGCGCGACCGTGCTGAGGGCGGACGTCCCGATCGAGCCGCCGACCTGCTGCATGGTGTTGACCAGGGCGGAGGCCACGCCGGAGTCGGCCCGGCTGACTCCGGTGGTGGCGGTGTTGATGGCCGGGGCGAAGATCATGCCGAAGCCCAGGCCCAGGATCAGCAGCGCGGGCAGGACGGCGGTGGCATAGCTGGAGGTCGCGGTGATCTGGGTCAGGATCGCCATCCCGCCCGCGCCCAGCAGCATGCCGGCCGCGATCAGCACGCGCGGCCCGAACCGGGCCAGGCCCACGATGCTGGACAGGTTCGAGCTGACCAGGATGCAGCCGATCATCGGCAGGAACAGCAACCCGGTGGTCAGCGGCTGGTATCCCTTGACCACCTGCAGGTAGTACGTGAGGAACAGGAACGTGCCGAAGATCGCGACCCCCGACACGCCGACAGCGACATAGGAGCCGCCCCGGGTCCGGTCAACGATCACCCGCAACGGCAGCAGCGGGTGAGCCGATCGCCGCTCGGCGAGAACGAACCCGGCGAGCAGCACCAGGCCCAGGATCAGCGAGCCGACGGTCAGGTCGGACGTCCAGCCCGCGGTCTCGGCGTGGGAGCAGCCGAAGACGATCAGGAACAGGCCGGCGCCGGCCAGCACGGCGCCCGGCCAGTCCATGCGCGGCCGGATGGCCGGACGGCTGCCGCGAATGTAGGCCAGGGCGCCGGCCACGGCGATCGCCGCGAACACCAGGTTGACGTAGAGGCACCAGCGCCACGAAAGGTACTGGGTCAGCAGCCCGCCCAGGATCAGGCCGACCCCGCCGCCGCCCGCGGCGACCGAGCCGAACACGCCGAACGCCCGTCCCCGCTCCCGCGGATCCTGGAAGGTGCTGACCAGGGTGCCCAGAGCGGACGGCGCGAGGACGGCGCCGAACGCGCCCTGCAGGGCCCTGGCCGCGACCAGGGTGGCGAACGAGCCAGCGGCGCCGCCGAGCGCCGAGGCGAGGGCGAATCCGACCAGGCCGGTGATGAAGACCCGCTTGCGGCTGAACATGTCGCCGAGCCGGCCGCCCACCAGCAGCAGGCTGCCGAAGGCCAGGGCGTAGGCGGTCACCACCCACTGCCGGTCGCTGTTCGGGAACCCCAGCGCGGCCTGGGCGGACGGCAGCGCGATGTTAACGATCGTGGCATCCAGCACCACCATGAGCTGGGCGATGGCCACGATAACCAGGACGAGCCAGCGGCGGTCACCCGACCCGGCCCCGCGGTCCCCGGTGGCGGAAGACGCTGCAGATGACATCGGGCTCATACCTCCGCACGCCGACGGCAACTATGGACACAGACTGACACCCGCGTGACGGAGCCGGCCCGGCGCCCCCCGGTCCGGCCGGACCTGTAGCAGGATGAGCACATGCTGGTCGTTCACGTTCATGTCCGGATGCGGCCCGGCCGGACCGGCGACTTCCTGGCCGCCTCGCTGGATAACGCGCGGGCGTCGCTGGCCGAGCCCGGGGTGCTGCGGTTCGATGTCATCCAGGATCAGGCCGACCCGGAGCACGTGGTGCTGGTCGAGGTCTACCGCGACGACGACGCCTCGGCCGCGCACAAGCAGACGGCGCACTACGCGGCCTGGCGCGACCGCGTGGCGGAGATGATGGCCGAGCCGCGGCGGTCCGAGAAGTACGCGGCGGTGTTCCCCGCGGCCGGCGAGGGCTGGGCGAGCGGCCCGCCGTGACGGCGGCGGGGGTCGCGGCGGGGGCGGGCGGCTTCGAGTTCGCCACGGCCGGGCGCATCGTCGTCGGCGCGGGCCGGGCAGCGCAGCTGCCGGGCGTGCTCGCCGGGCTGGGGTCCCGGGTGCTGGTGTGCACGGGCGCGGACCCCGCCCGCCACGACGGGCTGCTGGCCGGGCTGGGGATGCCGGCCGCGGTGTTCCCGGTGGCGGGCGAGCCCACGGTCGGGCTGGCCCGGGCCGGCCTGGCCGTGGCGCGCGAGCACCGCGCGGACGTGGTACTGGCGGTCGGCGGCGGCAGCGTGATCGACACCGGCAAGGCCGTGGCCATGCTGCTGGGCAACGGCGGCGACCCGCTGGACTACCTGGAGGTCGTGGGTTCCGGCCGGAAGATCACCCAGCCGTCCGCGCCCTGCGTGGCGGTGCCGACCACCGCGGGCACCGGCGCGGAGGTGACCGCCAACGCGGTGCTCGGCTCGCCGGAGCACCGGGTCAAGGCGAGCCTGCGCAGCCCGCTGATGATCCCCCGGGTGGCGCTGGTCGACCCGGAGCTGACCGTGTCCTGCCCGCCGCCGGTCACCGCGGCCAGCGGCATGGACGCGCTGACCCAGTGCCTGGAGCCGTTCGTGTCGGTCCGGGCCAGCCCGGTCACCGACGGCCTGGCCCGCGAGGGGCTGCGCCGCGCGGCGGCGGGCCTGCGCGCCGCGTACGCCGACGGCACCGACCTCGCCGCCCGCTCGGACATGGCCGTGTGCAGCCTGCTGGGCGGGATCGCGCTGGCCAACGCGAAACTCGGCGCGGTGCACGGCCTGGCCGGCGTGGTCGGCGGCGCCGGCCGGGTGCCGCACGGGGTGGCCTGCGCGGTGCTGCTGGCCCCGGTCATCGAGGCCAACCTGCGCGCGCTGCGGTCCGGGCCGCCCGGCCACCCCGCCCTGGGCCGGTACGCCGAGGCGGCGCGGCTGCTGACCGGCTCGCCCGGCGCGACGATCGACGACGGGCTGGCCTGGATCCGGGAGACGATCGCCCGGCTCGCGCTGCCGGGGCTGGCCGCGTTCGGCGTCCGGGCGGGTGACGCGGGCGAGATCGCCGCCGGCGCCGCCCGGTCGAGCAGCATGCAGGGCAACCCGGTCGCGCTGAGCCAGGACGACCTGCGGGCGATCGTGCGCAGCGCACTGTGACCGGCGGCCGCGCCGCGGCCCGGGGGCTCAGCTGGCCGCGCGGCCGCGGCCCGCGCGGCGGGCCGAGCGGTCCTCCGCGGCCTCCTGCCAGCTCAGCTGCGCGGCGAGACCGACCGCGCAGGCGGCGTGCACGCTGAAGGCGGGCGCTCCGTGCCGGTATTCCTGCCAGTACACGCCGTCACGCCGGCGCGCGTGCCAGCCATGGCCGTCGGCCCAGATCCGCCAGTCCGGGAACAGCCCGGACAGCGCGTCGAGCCGGGCGCGGGCGAGCACGCTGCGGCGCTCGCCGGGCGACAGCCCCGGCGGCGGGACCGGCGGGAGCAACTCGACCCTGACGCCGTTCTTGGTGCAGGCGAACAGGAGTTTCATGAGCGGAACAGGCCCGCCGCCGCTGGCCACGCCGCCGCCCCCCAGGATCAGCGCGGCCTGGGGCCGGGCCGGGGAGGCTGGCCAGGCCGTGCTCGAGCGCGAACAGCGTCGCGCCCGCGCGGGTGGACACCCCGGCCTTCCCGTACACCGCCTGGATGTGGTGGTCGCAGGTTTTCGGGGAGATGCCGAGCGCCCGCGCCATCTGCTTGGTGGACATGCCCCGGGCGAGCAGGGCCAGCACCTCGCATTCGCGCTCGGACAGCCCGGCGGCCCGGGGTACCGCCGGGCCCGGCCGCCTCGCCGTGCGCCCCGGCCAGGCGGGCCAGCGGGCGCAGCCCGTCGCCCACGTCGAGCACGCGCTCGCTGTGGTAGGCGTGCGGGCGCACCTGCTCGCGCTCGCCGCGAGTCAGCGGGCCTGGCTTGGCCCACACCCGGAACGGAACCGTGACCCGGCCGATATCGTGCACCAGAGCGGCGGTGCGCCTCGGGACCGATGCGGGCCAGGCCGTGCTGGCCGTCGCCGACACCGGCGTCGGGATCCCGGCGGCCGACCGGGAGCGCGTCTTCGAGCGCTTCTTCCGCACGGCGATCGCGACGCGCCAGGTGATTCCCGGCACCGGCCTGGGGCTGGCCATCGCCCGGGACATCGCGGACGCGCACCACGGCACGATCACCGTGGACAGCGAGGAGGGCCGCGGCAGCACGTTCACGGTCCGGCTTCCGCTCCGGGCCGCCGCTGGCCCGGCTTAACCGCGCGGCGGCGCCGTCCGCCACACGGCGGCATGTCCCGCGACGTCGCAGGTATTCCCCTTTTCCCTCCGGGCGCGCACAGTACTGCCTAGGAGGTGGGCAGGCTGTGGGCGACGCGATCGTCGGCGTGGTGGCGAACCCGCTGTCCGGTCGCGACATCCGGCGCCTGGTGACGCAGGCCTCGGTCTTCCCGACGGCCGAGAAGGCCAACATGATCCAGCGCATGCTCACCGCGCTCGACGCGGTCGGCGTGCACCGGGTGCTGCTCGGCACCGACCTCGGCGGCATCTCGGCGGCGGTCTTCCGGGCGATCGGGCGCGGCGGCCCGCAGCACGGGCGCTGGCCGGAGGTCGAGTTCCTCGACGGCCAGCCGATCCGGCAGACCGCGCAGGACACCGTGGACGCCGTCCGGCGCATGGTGACCGCGGGCGCGCGCGTGATCGTCTGCCTCGGCGGCGACGGGACCGCGCGGGTCGCCGCGTCGGCGGCCGGGGAGGTGCCGATGCTGGCCCTGTCCACCGGGACCAACAACGTGTTTCCCGCGGTCCGGGAGGCGACCATCGCGGGACTGGCCGCCGGCCTGGTCGCGACCGGCGCGGTCCCGGCCGACGGCGTCACCGCCCGGGCCAAGCTGCTCGAGGCGCGCGTCGGCGACCGGGCCGAGATCGCCCTGGTGGACGTGGCCGTCAGCACCGCCCGCCACGTCGCCGCCCGCGCGGTGTGGGATCCGGCCACGCTGACCCAGGTCTTCTGCGCGTTCGCGGAACCCGACGCGATCGGCCTGTCCAGCATCCTGGGCCAGCTATCCCCGGCCGGCCGCCGCGACCCGCACGGGGTCACCGCGCGGCTGGACCCCGGCTCGCCGGTCCAGGTCATGGCCCCGATCGCGCCGGGCCTGGTCCGGCCGGTCGGGGTGCGCGACATCGAGCGGATGCTCCCCGCCGCCGTGCACCGGGTCGAGGCGCGGGCCGGGATCCTGGCCGTCGACGGGGAGCGCGAGCTTACCTTCGAGCCCGGCGAGCGGCCCACCGTCCGGCTGCGCGCGGACGGGCCGTGGTGCGTGGACGTGCCGGCCGTGCTGGCCGCCAGCGCCCGCCTCGGCCTGCTGCGCCGCGCACGGGCCTCGCCCAGTCATGATCCCCCGCCACCGGCCGCCTAGATCCCCAGCTCCCGGAACCGGTCGCCTGGATCACGATCCGGAAACCGCCGCCGGCATCTCCCGGAACCCGCCGCCGGCATCTCCCGGAGCCCGCCGCCGGCATCTCCCGGAACCCACCGCCTAGGAGGAGGCAGCAGAATGACCGACACGATGGAACGCGGCGCGCTGACCCGAGAGCAGCTGCTGAGCGCTTACCGGATGATGCGGACGATCCGCGAGTTCGAGGAGCGGGTGCACACCGAGTTCGCCACCGGCGACATTCCCGGGTTCGTCCACCTGTACGCGGGCGAGGAAGCCTCGGCGGCCGGCGTGTGCAGCAACCTCGACGGGCGCGACACCATCGCCAGCACCCACCGCGGCCACGGCCACTGCATCGCCAAGGGCGTCGACGTCGGGGAGATGATGGCCGAGATCTACGGCCGCAGGACCGGCAGCTGCCATGGCAAGGGCGGCTCGATGCACATCGCCGACCTGTCCAAGGGCATGCTCGGCGCGAACGGCATCGTCGGCGGCGGCCCGCCGCTGATCTGCGGGACGGCGCTGGCCGCCAAGATCAAGGGGACGGGCGGGGTCAGCGTCGCGTTCTTCGGCGACGGCGGCAGCAACCAGGGCACGACGCTGGAGTCGATGAACCTGGCCTGCGTGTGGAACCTGCCGGCCATCTTCATCGCCGAGAACAACGGCTACGCCGAGTCCACGGCCAGCACCTGGTCGGTGGCGGCCGACAACATCGCCGACCGCGCGGCCGGGTTCGGCATGCCCGGCGTCATCGTGGACGGGTTCGACTTCTTCGCCGTGCACGAGGCGGCCAGTGAGGCCATCGCCCGGGCCCGCGCCGGCGGGGGGCCGACGCTCATCGAGATGAAGTTCACCCGCTACTTCGGGCACTTCGAGGGCGACCAGCAGACCTACCGGGCCGACGAGGTCGCCCGCGCCCGGGCCGAGCTCGACTGCCTGAAGCGCTTCGCCGCCCAGGTGACGGAGACCGGCGAACTCGCCCAGGCCGACCTCGACGCCGTGGACGCCGAGGTCGCGGCCGAGATCGACCGCGCGGTGGCGGAGGCGAAGGCCGCTCCGCTGCCGACCGCGGCCGACCTGCTCACCGACGTCTACGTCCGCTACTGACCGGGAGGCTGACCATGGCACGCACCATCACCTACCGCGAGGCGCTCAACGAGGCCCTGGCCCAGGAAATGGAGCGCGACGAGAGCGTGATCGTCATGGGCGAGGACAACGCCGGCGGTGAGGGGGCACCCGGTGACCACGACGCCTGGGGCGGCGTGCTCGGCGTCACCAAGGGGCTCTACCACCGCTTCCCCGGCCGGGTGCTCGACACCCCGATCTCCGAGTCCGCGTTCATCGGCGCCGCGATCGGCGCGGCCACGGCCGGGATGCGGCCGGTCGCCGAGCTCATGTTCGTCGACTTCATGGGCGTCTGCTTCGACCAGATCTACAACCAGGCCGCGAAGTTCCGGTACATGTTCGGCGGCAAGGCGGTCACGCCGGTCGTGATCCGCACCATGTACGGCGCGGGGCTGCGGGCCGCCGCCCAGCACTCTCAGTGCCTGTACCCGCTGTTCACGCACATCCCGGGGCTGAAGGTGGTGCTGCCCGCGACGCCGTATGACGCGAAGGGACTGATGATCCAGGCGATCAGGGACAACGACCCGGTGATGTTCTTCGAGCACAAGGGCCTGTACGACCTGGCCGGGCCGGTGCCAGAGGAGAGCTACGCGCTGCCGTTCGGGGAGGCCAACGTGGTGCGCGAGGGCGGCGACGTCACGATCGTGACCATGGGCCGCATGGTGCACACCTCGCTCGAGGCGGCCGGGCAACTGGCCGCGGCCGGCGTGCAGTGCGAGGTCATCGACCTGCGCACGACCAGCCCGCTGGACGAGGACACCGTGCTGGAGAGCGTGGAGGCCACCGGCCGTCTGGTGGTGGTGGACGAGTCGCACCCGCGGTGCTCGATGGCCACGGACATCGCGGCGCTGGCTGCCCGCAAGGCCTTCGGCGCGCTGCGCGCCCCGGTCGAGATGGTGACCGCGCCGCATACCCCGGTGCCGTTCTCCGGCCCGCTCGAGGACCTCTACATGCCCGACGCGCAGCGGGTCGTGAACGCCGTGAAGACCGTCGCGGAATACACCCGATGACCGAGGACCGGATCGTCGCCGTGACGATGCCGAAGTGGGGCCTGTCCATGCAGGCCGGCAAGATCACGGACTGGATGGTCGCCGAGGGCGACGAGGTGAGCGCGGGTGACGACCTCGCGGACATCGAGACGGACAAGATCGCGGGCACGCTGGAGGCGGCCAACGCCGGCACCCTGCGGCGCATCATCGCCCGGGTGGGCGAGGACGTGCCGGTCAGCGGCACGATCGCGCTGATCGCGCCGGCCAGCGTGAGCGACGACGATCTCGACGCCGCCGCCGCGCAGGCCCGCGCGGTGATCGACGCGGGCGTGCCCGACGAGGCCGCGGCGGCGCCGGCCGTCGAGACCGCCGAGGTCGGCGGGCGCAGCGTCCGTTACGTCGGGGTCGGCCAGGACGGCGACGTGGTCCTGCTCATCCACGGCTTCGGCGGTGACCGGAACTCGTGGCTGTTCCTGCAGGAGCCGCTGGCCGCCCGGTACCGGGTGTACGCGCTGGACCTGCCCGGCCACGGCAGCTCGTCCAAGGACGTCGGGGACGGCTCGGTCGGGCTGCTGGCCGACGCCGTGACCGGGGTGCTGGACGCGGTCGGCGCCGACCGAGCGCACCTGGTCGGTCACTCGCTCGGCGGCGCGGTCGCGGTCGCGGCGGCGGCCCGCGACCCGGGACGGATCGGCTCGCTCACCCTGATCGCCCCGTCCGGGTTCGGCCCGGCGATCAACGCGGACTACCTGCGCGGGTTCGCCGCGGCGCAGACGCGGCGCGAGCTCAAGCCGCTCGTCGGCCAGTTGTTCGCCGACGAGAGCCTGGTGACCCGCCAGGTGGTCGACGACCTGCTCGCCTACAAGCGGCTGGACGGGGTCGACGCGGCGCTGACCATCCTGGCGGAGGCGCTGGTCGACCCGGGAGACGCGACGCAGCGCATCGACTCGGCCACGGCCCTCGCCGCGATCGGCGACGCGGTGCCGGTCACCGTGGTCTGGGGCAGCGGGGACCGCATCATCCCGGCCGCCCAGGCCGACGCCGTCGCCGGGGCGGTCCGCCTCGTGGTCGAGGGGGCCGGGCACATGCCGCACATGGAACGCCCGGCCGAGGTGCAGGCCGCGATCGAGGAAAACCTTGCCCGCGCGGCTAAGTGATCAGCGGCGAACCCAGAGCGTGAGCCAGATGCCTCGGTAGCTTCGCGCGGATCATCAAACGGCGACAGGGATGTCTTTTCGATAAGACTCCTGCCTAATGCCCCCTGGCCTGGTTTCGTTCGTGATGCGGACACTGAACGTCCTGACGTTCTGGGCTTCTTCGCGCTCTAGCAAGAGAAGGGCTGCTTCGCGAAGCACATCACTGACCGACATGCCGTGAGCTTCGGCATACCTTCTCAGCGCGGCTACTAGCATGGGATCCAGCCGCGCAGAGATCATTTGATCCAGCCGACGAGGCTCGCCTCGTCGGCCTGCACCCTCGATAAGACCTTCTGGGCGCTCAACGCTCATCGTCGTCCCCTCCAGGTCTGCCCGGTCAGCTTCTCCCAGGCACGGATCTCCGCGATCTCTGCGGGCCATCCGGTTACAGGACGTAGCCAATCCCCGCGCTTGGTGAGTCTTCCAAGAGTACGAGCCAGATATCTGACAGCGCCACCCCCACAACCGCGTACTCTGCCGTCTGCTTCTTGAATTGCACCTCTGCCCAGTGGCCGAGGAACAACTCGTAGACGATCAATTCGGCCTGCGCACCCAGGTGATCCGACTGCTGGCAGTGCAGCAGGTTGTTGGTGCGCGGATCGGGGTCAACCTCAGGATCATCCCAGTCAAAGATCTCATAGCGGTGGATGTCGAGCACTCAAGGCTCCAGCTTGACGTCTTGTAATACATAGCATAGCATCCTTGTATGACAAAGGCTACCTCAGCGCCGGAGTCTCCCGCAGCGATCACTAGCACATCCGTCGTGGCGTTCTTCGCAGCCGACTACGTTGCGCTAACTCCGGACGGCAAGGTGCACGCTAACGGCGCGCTCTTCAGCCTGCTGCGCTTCCCCTCGTTCCCTGCCGTCCTACCAACCCTCGGCGTTGGCGCGGCACTGGAGGTCCCCTTCCAGGCCACCATGGGGGAGCACACCATCCGCATTGGGCTTCGCGACCCCGAGGGTCAAGAGCTGCCCGTGCGTGTGGAAGCGGTCATCCGGGGAGCGCTTAGTTGGGAGGCGCAGTTCGGAGACCCGGCGCTTATACCGTTCGGTGTCACCGTTACAAATGTTGAATTTCCAGCGCCAGGCGTCTACAAGCTGGTGCTGTGGTTCGACGGCCTGGAACAGGCAACTTATCGGCTGCGCATAATACAGATACCAGGAATTCCAAGTGCCGGGCAAGCTTCCCAAAACTCTGGCTAATAAAAAGGGTTACGGCAATACAATGCGCTGCTGGGTTCCAAGATACTCCGAATTGTATGGGAGAAAGGTACGAGCGGGCGCAGGCAGCACGGAGCGTGGTTCCGGTAACTCCGCCTTGCGAAAGTCCGCACACTAGTCGCACACCAGCCGCACACTTGCTGGGGAGGAGCTTCGCTGACCGAGCCGGGGCAACAGCGCCGCCGCCACATCGGAGCCCTGCAGACGGCGGACGCGACCGGCGACGTCGGGCCCGCATTCGCCCGGAGCTAGCCAGCCAGCCTGGTCAGGGGGCGGTGGCGGTGGCGAGGACGCGGCGCCGCGAGCCGAAGGTGTCCAGCGAGCGCCGCCCCTCGCGCTGCATCGAGAGGAGGGCCTCGTCGGACCCGGCCGGGACCGCCAGGGCCTCCTGCCACATCCGGCGCTCGGCCGCGCGCCAGCCGGGGCGCTCGCGCACCTGCACGTCGGCGAAGCCGGCCGCGGCCAGGTCGCGCCGCAGGTGCACCGCGTACAGCCGGGCCGGCACCCGCTCGTCGGGCGGGCCGGCCGCCTCCCAGCAGGTCACCGCCAGTCGCCCGCCGGGCGCCAGCACCCGGCGGAACTCGCGCAGCGCGGCCACCGGCGGGTCGGCGAACTGCACCGCGTCCACGCACATCAGCCCGTCGGCGCTGGCCGCGGCCAGCCCGGTCGCGGTCAGCGCCGCGGCCAGGAACCCCGCCCGCCCGGGCGGCAGCCGCTCCGCGCTGCAGAGCCTGGCCTGGCCGAGAGCCACCCGGGAGATGTCCACGCCGAGCAGCCGCGCGCCGGCCCGGCGAGCCACCTCGATGCCGTAGCCGCCGCGCCCGCAGGCCAGGTCGGCGAGCAGCCCGCCCGGCCGCAGGCGCAGCACCTCGGTTACCTCCTCGAGGCCCGCCCAGGTCAGCAGGGAACTCGACCGCAGCCAGGCCGGCAGCCCGAGAGTGCGGGACACGATCGCATCGCGTTGCGGCGAAGCGGCCATGTCCGCGTACCACCGGTCAAAATAGCCCGCGTCGAGCGGCGCGGGCCGTTTCAGCTTCGCTGGGGTCATATGCGGCATTCTGCCCCGCACCGGCACGACCTGTCGTTAGCCGGGAGCCGGACTGGGAACGGATACCGGCATGCTGCTGACCGGCGGATGGGCCCGGCTGGTGCGGCGGGGGCTGGGCTGGCTGGTGTTGCTCCTCGGGTCGGCAGCCGCCGCGATCGCGGCCGCGCTGTTGCTGACGCCCCTGCAGACGGTCACCGTGGCGGGCCAGGTCATCCAGGTCGGCGCGAGCGCGCCCAGCCTCAGCCTGTCCGGGCCTGGCGAGGTCGACCTGTTCGGCCAGAGCCTGCCGACCGACCTGAGCTTCACCGGCCCGGTACGGCCCCGGCTGCAGCTCGCCCAGATCACGATCAACAGCGAGCTGACCACGTTCGTGCAGGGCGACCACCCGACCGAGGCGGAGCGCATCCTCGGTGCCACGCTGGCTGACGGGTGGAAGCGCTACTTCCTCTGGGAGACCGCGATCGCCGGGGCCGCCGCGCTGCTGCTGGTGGGGGCGGTGGCCGGCTGGCGCCGGCTCCCGCACCGCACCACGATCAAGCTGCTCGTCGCGGGCCTGGCCGTGACCGAGGCGGTCAACCTGGGCGCCATCATGATCACCGCGTACACCGCGCCCGCCGAGCTGCGGAAGGTGCACTCGCTCAACGACCTCGTCGGCAGCCAGACCAGGCTGCCCCGGATCCAGCCGCTCGGCCCGGCACTCCCCCGGGTCCAGGTCGTGGTCATCGGCGACTCCACCGCCGCCGGAGCGGGACTCGCGCCGCTGCCCGGCTCATCGGGGACCACCCGGGCCTGCGGCCGCAGCTCGGACTCTTACGCGGACGACCTTTCGGTCGCCAACGGCTGGAAGGTGCTCAACCTCGCGTGCGACGGCGCCACCATCAGCGACGGGCTGCTCGGGCCGCAGGACCACGACGGCCAGATGCTGCCGCCGCAGTTCGCGCAGGCGGAACGGGCGACCCAGGCGTCAGCCATCATCGTCAGCGTCGGCGCTGACGACCTCGACTGGGCCGCGACCGTCGAATACTGCGCGGTCACGCCCAACTGCAACGACCGCGCTACCACGGCCTACTTCCAGCAGCTGCTCGCCTCGTTCAGCAAGAACTACCTCGACCTGCTGAGCCGGCTGGCGGCGCTGCCCAACCACCCGCAGGTGATCATCAACCGCTATTACGACCCGTTCGGGCCGCAGCCCGGGTGCCTCAGCCGGGCCGGGCTGACCGCGGCGAACCTGCAGACCCTGACCTCCCGGCTGGAAACCCTCAACGACGTGCTCGCCCGGGGCGCCGCGCAGTTCAACTTCTCCTCGCCGCAGCCCGACTTCTCCGGGCACCAGCTGTGCACCCCGCAGCCCTACGTACAGGGCCTCGACGGGGCGGCGCCGTTCCACCCCACGGTGCTAGGCCAGCTCGCGATCGCCCTCGCGGACCAGGCCGTGCTGCGCCGGCCGGCTGGGGCCCGTCCCGGCCGCGAGGACCGGTCCGGCCGCGTGACCCGGTCCGGCGCGTGAACTGGTCCGGCCGCGTGACCCGGTCCGGCGCGTGAACTGGTCCGGGCGCGTGACCCGGTCCGGCGCGTGAGCTGGTCCGGGCGCGTGACTCGGTCCGGCGCGTGACCCGGTCCCGGTGTGGCACCCGGTCGCGAGCGCCGGGCTCAGTCCGGGCGCGGCGCCCCGGGCGGCTGGGCCCGCGGCAGCGGAACGCCGTCGGCCGACGGGCGGCCCCAGGCCGGATCGGCCGCCGGGGCCGAGGCGGGGGCCAGGGCGGGCGGGCGGCCGGCGTCCCCGGCCAGCGCGGCGTCGCCCGGCGGCGGCGTCGCGTCCGAGTCGGGCGCGGCCCGCGGATCGGGCAGCGGGACCGCGCTGACCCGCGGCAGGGTGACGATGGCCGGGTCGCACTCGACCGGCTGCACCGCCGGCCGCCGGCCCGCGGGTGACCAGCAGCATGGCCTGGTCGGGCAGGTGCTGCAGGACCGCCGGCTCCACCGCGAACTCGTAGACGCGCCGGCTGGTCGCGGCGTTGCCCCAGCTGCTGCCCTCGGCCCAGGACAGCGCGGTGGACCAGTTCCGCGAGACCGACCGGCCGCGGGGGCGGCGGCGCCCCGGCTCGTCCCGAGCCCCGGGCGGGCCCGGGGAACGCCAGCCGGTATGCCAGCCGACGCGGATCGTGTCGGTGACGGTGTGGCCCTCGGTCTCGGTGACGGTACGGGTCTGGCTGCCGCCGAGGTTGGCGGTCAGCTCGGAGAGCACGAAGGTGTGCCGCCGGCCGATGTAGCTGGCCGCCTGGTCGGCCTCGACGTGGTTACCCAGCCGCATGAACGCGGTGGCGCCGCCGCCGAGCAGGGACAGCCCGGAGTCGCGCAGGTGGCGGAACAGCAGGGTCAGCGGCACGCCGCGTCGCTCGCACGCGCTGGCCAGCCGCTCGATGTGCGGGCGGCTGATCTCGTCCGCGTCGGCGATGATGACGGCCGGGGCCGGCTCGTCGCCGCCGGCCACCTGCACGGTCAGCCACTGGATGGCCAGCGCGGCAAGTACCTCGGCGCGGGCGCTGCGGCCGGCGGGCTCCACTGCGAGGCAGGTGAGGTACGCGGGCGGCGGCGGGGTGGCGGGCGCCGGCCCGCCGGCGCCGGCCTGCCGGGGCGGCCCGCCGGGGGGCGGCCCGGGGCCGGCGTGCCGGGCGAGCCCGGCCAGGAAGGCCTCGATCCGCACCAGGTTCGGCTCGATCTGGCGGCGGTGGTCCGCCGGGAACACCTCGCCGGTCACCGCCGCCCGCTCGGCGCCGGTCAGCAGCCCGCCGTCGTCGGCGTGGCCGAGCGCGGCGCGCACCGCGGCGGCCAGCCGCGGGAGCGTGACGTCGGCGCCGAGCGCGCCGTGCAGCTGCTCCAGCACCCGGGTGTCAACGGCGCGCTCGGCGCGGGCGCCGCCCGGCTCCCCCGCATACACGGCCTCGGCGAAGGCGTCGGCGAACTGGGCGGCCGTCAGCCCGGCCAGCAGGCCGGAGGCACCCAGGTCCGAGGGCAGCAGCCAGGTCGCGGACGGCACCCCCGCGGCCCGGGCCGTGCCGACCAGCTCGGCACACACCATCTCCCCGCTCAGGTCAACGACCAGCAGCGGCTGTCCGGCCAGCAGGGACGTGCCGTGCGTGGTCAGCAGGGCCTGCCAGCCCGGCAGGCTGCCGCCGAACACATCGACCCGCCGGGTGCCGGGCGGCGGCCCGGCGCTGCCCCATTCGTCGGCGTCCGCCAGGCGGGCCAGCTCGGCCCGCTGCCAGGCGGCTTCCCGCTCCTGCCAGGCGGCGAGCGCCTGCTGGTGATCCTCGCCGACCCGGGTGGCCCGCTCGGCCGCCCGCCGCGACCGCTGCCACTTCACGGTCGTGATCGCGATCCCCGGCGCGCAGATGAGCAGGGCGATGAAGTCGGACAACAGCGGGGGGCCGGTGCCGTTGATGTTGGCCTGGCAGCCGTTGGCCAGCAGCAGCACCAGCAGCAGGATGCCGCTGGGCAGGCCGAGAAATTTGCGGAACTTGCGGTAGCTGGCGTCATCGGCCCGGGCCCGCTCCGCGGCGGCCGCCCGCATCGCCTCCAGGTCCGGGGCGGGCTCGGGAAACGGCGCGGCGAGCTGCCGCCGGTCGCGGAACACCCAGCCCAGCCGCGGCCCGGGGGTGAAAAGACCCGCCCGCCGTTCCAGCACATCCGCCGGGGGCGGCTGCACGCTCATGGCCAGATGTTACCAAATGATTGATTATGGATTCATTAAGCGCGCCGTCGCACCCGGCTAGAAACCTGGGAACCGTCAATGGAGACGGCGTACGGTGAGGCAATGACGAACACGAAAGCGTGCCTTGAATTCATCGAAAGCCAGCTGCAGCAGATTAAGTATCCGGCCACCACGGCCAGCGTGATCCGACCGGCCCAGGAGTGGTTATCCGGCTATACCGGCCCGGTGTCCGGAACGTTCACGCTGGACGGCGTCGGTTATGGCACCCAGCAGCTTTGCCCGATCACGATCACGAGCCCGGCCGGCGCAATCCCCGATGACTACCGCGGCCCCGTCGCCGGCTTCGCCGCAGAAGCCTATGCCGGGCATACGGTGCTAGCTTTCCTGAACGCCGGCGGCACCGAGAACATCGTCGCGCCGCAGGCCGCGGTCGGCCCCGACGGCACGTTCTCGCTCGATCTCGCCCCCGTGCCGCCCGGCACGCCGGGATCGTGGAATTTCGCCCTGCAGGATCCGGGCACGTTCGCGTGGCCGGTGGGCGCCTACTGGCCGTCGCCGCCGACCTACGCGAACCTGGCCGTGCAAGGCTGGGTCATCACCGACACCGAGTACCTGATCGCCAGCCAGCCGGCCCGGGCCGACCACACGTTCGCGTTTCCCGCCTCGCGGCCGGGCCGGAAGATGTTCATCCTGTACGACACCGCCGCCGGGGCGAACATCGCCGTCCACGTGCCCGCCACCGGCAGCGTGCGCTCCTACCTGCTCGCGCCGGGCGAGCCCGGTTTCGGGACGAGCCTCGCCGGCCAGGGCTACTCCTATGACCAGGCGATGTGCCTGATCGCGGCCATCGCCACTGGCCAGGCCAGCCTGGCCGGGCAACTCGTGAGCGGCCTGCTGCAGTTCCAGACGGCCGCGGGCGGCTTCCTGTTCAGCGGGCCGCAGCTCAGCCCGGGCTATGGCGCCCCGGTCTACCGGACCGGGGCCCACGCCATCGCGACGTACGCGCTGCTGGCGTACCTGCAGGCCTACCCGCACGACACCAGCCAGGACTACGCCGCCGCCGCGCGGCAGGCGCTCGGCTGGCTGGCCACGCAGAAGGAGGCGTCCGGCCCGCAGGCGGGCCTGTTCCGCGGCGGCCAGGGCGACTACGTCGGGCCGGCCCAGGTGCTGGACCCCGGGGCTCCGGTCACCAGTTGCGCCACGGAACACCAATTCGACATATGGCACGCATTCGTCAAAGCGTCGATCGTCCTGGCCGACGATAGCTGGCTGAAAGATGCGGCCAGCGTTGCTGAAGTGATCTGGAACCTGCTTTACGACCCGCAGCGGCAGCGTTTTTACCAGGGTTACGACCCGAGAACGGGGTTGGACGCCGGGGACCCTCTGGACATGCATTCCTGGGCCGCCATCTGGGCCTGCTGCAACGGGCGCCCCGATGTGGCCGCCGCGGTACTGAGCCGGACTGCGCTGGAACCGTTCGTCGTTTCCGAGGGCGCCGTCACCGGATATCAGCCGCAGTATGCGTCCGACCCGTCCGGCGACTACCCGGGCGCCACGCCGACGATCTGGAGCGAGGGAACGTTCTTCACCGCCTACGCCCTCAGCCAGGCTGGCCAGGCCGCGGCGGCGAAGTCGGTGATCGCCGGAATTGACCCCGCGCAGCAGCCCGACGGCTCCTTCGCCTACTGCAGCGTCCATGACCCCGTCTACAACCTGAGCCCGAGCCGGTGCGTGATCGGCCCGGCCTGGGCGGTCTTGGCCAACCTCGGCACCGGCATCTGGCAGGACCCGGCGCCCGCGCGCGCCTAGCGCCGTCGCGGCTGACCGGGCCGCCTCGCTGACGGGGCTGACCGGACTCTCCGGGGCGCCCGGCTGACGGGGCTGACCGGGCCCGCCGGCCTGGTCTACGCTCGGGGTGGTGATGGCCCCGATGCCAGGCGCGACGTCCAGCGGCCAGGATGTGGCGCGGCGGCTGACCGACGACGGCTACGTGGTCGTGTCCGGCCTGATGAGTGCCGGCGACGTGCGGAGCGCCGCCGCGGACCTGAAGCGGATCCTGGCAACGGTGCCGACCGGGCGCAACCCGTTCGAGGGGCTGACCACGCAGCGGATCTACGCGCTCTTCGCCAAGACCCGGACCTTCGACCGCGCGGCCACCCACCCGCTGGTGCTGGACGTGCTCGACCGCGTGCTCGGGCACTACCAGCTCAGCGCCCCGGTGGGGATCTGCATCGGGCCGGGTGAGCAGGCCCAGATCCTGCACCGCGACGACGCGGTCTACCCGCTGCCGCAGCCCGGGCCGCCGGTGGTGGTCAACACCATGTGGCCGCTGGACGAGTTCACCGCCGAGAACGGCGCCACCCGGTTCATCCCCGGCAGCCACCGCTGGGAGCCCGGGCGCCAGCCGTCCCCGCAGGAAGAGACCGAGACCGCCAGCATGTCACCGGGCTCGGTCATGTTCTATCTCGGCAGCCTCTGGCACGGCGGCGGGGCCAACCGCACCGGACGCCCGCGCCTGGGCGTGATCCTGGAATATGCCGCCGCCTGGCTGCGACCGCAGGAGAACCAGTGCCTCGCGGTGCCGCGCCGCGTGGCCCGGGAGCTGCCGCAGCGCCTCCAGGAACTGCTGGGCTACAACATCTATCCGCCGTTCCTCGGCTACGTGGACGGCGCCCACCCGCGCAAGGTCCTGGCGTCCGACGAGTAACCGGCCACCAGGACGAAAAGAGAGCGCGAACGGCAGGAGGGGCATGGATCCGCGGGAGCGCCGGCTGCTAGCGGAGATGCCGCTGCACGCGATCACCGCGCTGCACGGCGAGGCGGGGCTGCGGGAGCGCTTCGCGATCGAGATCGCCGCCCTCCCGGAGGCTGACCGGGCCCGGGCCGCCGAGGCGCTGGAACTGGCGGCCCGGCTGCACGCGGGCGACCGGCGTCAGCGCGAGCCCTACGTCAACCACCTGCTGCGGGTCGCCATCCGGATCATCACCTACTACCGGGTCATCGACGCCGACGTGATCTGCGCGGCGCTGCTGCACGACGCGGTCGAGGACCACGCCGGCGACCTGGCTCCCGGCGGCGGCCAGCCCGGGGCGCTCGCGGCCATCGCCGCGCGGTTCGGCGACCGGGTCGCCGGCCTGGTGGGCGCGGTCACCAACCCCGAGTTCCGGCCCGGGCGCGACCGGCACGAGCAGTACCGCGAGCACGTGGCGGCCAGCCTGCGGGCCTGCCCGTGGGCCCGGGTCGTCAAGGCTTCCGACTTCACCGACAACGGCGTCGGGCTTATCCACACCACCGGGCCCGCCCTGACCCGGCTGGCCCGCAAGTACGCCCCGCTGACCGGGGTCCTGGCCGAGCTGATCGCCCGGGAGGACACCCCGCTCAGCGAGCAGGCCAAGGCCCGCATCCTCGGCCAGCTCGACGCGGCCCGGCTGCGGTTCGCGGCGATCGCGCCGGCCGGCGCGGCAGCGCAGGTCGACGCGGCAGCGCAGGCCGACGCGGCAGCGCCGGCGGACGCGGCGGACTGACCCGCGGCCGGGCGGATGTCGAAATCCGCGCCGCAGCAGTGTCCTCGGGCTGAGAGCGCCGCCGGGCGCGGAAACACCGAAGGAGCGCAATCATGGACTGGAAGCTGGAAGTGGTGGTCGTCCCGGTCACCGACATCGACCGGGCCAAGCGGTTCTACGTCGACCAGCTCGGATTCCGTCTCGACGCCGACACCCAGCCCACGCCAGCCATGCGGGTGGTGCACATGACCCCGCCCGGGTCGGCGTGCTCGGTGGTGGTAGGGCCGACCCTGCTGACCGCGGGCGCCGACCGGGGCCCCGGGGCCAGCCTGCAGCTGGTGGTCACCGACATCGAGGCCGCCCGTGCCGAGCTGGCCAGACGCGGCGTCGAGGTCTCGCCGGTCCAGGAGCTGGACTCCCGGGACGGCGGCAAGTTCATGTTCTTCGCCGACCCCGACGGCAACAACTGGGCGGTGCAGGAGGTCAGGGACCACGTCGGCGCGGCGCTGGGCTGACCGCCGGGGTGACGGCCTGGCGCACCGGGCCCGGCCCGGCCGATGGTTTGGCCAGGCCGGGCCGGGAGCAGGTCACAGAGGGTGAGCCGTGCCATTCCGCTGCTGGTCAGCCGCCCGCCCGGCTGGTTCGCGGCGCAGATCGTGCACACCGGACGGTTCCCGCTGTTCTGCTTCTTCGTCGCCTTCCTGGTCAGCTTCGGCTTCATCCGGATGTCGGTCCGGCTGATCCGGGCCCAGGTCCGCTGGTGGCCGGGGAACGTCACCCGCGGCGACACGCACCTGCACCACATGGTGTTCGGCGTGGTGTTCATGGTCGCGGGCGGCGTGGCCGGGTTCGCCC
This sequence comes from uncultured Actinomycetota bacterium, assembly GCA_963749145.1. Lineage (GTDB taxonomy): Bacteria > Actinomycetota > Actinomycetes > Streptosporangiales > Streptosporangiaceae > JASHPR01. The sequence goes on from CAVVLN010000004.1 coordinate 2,070,346, forward strand.
TGCCCCTGCACCCGCCGGGCTGGCGGGCCGGGGCGGCCGCCTTGTTCGGCATCGGCACGGCGCTGGTCCTGGACGAGTTCGCGCTGATCTTGCACCTGCGCGACGTCTACTGGTCCAGCGCCGGCCGGGTCTCCATCGACGCCGTGTTCATCGCGGCCGGGGTGACCGCGCTGCTGCTGCTCGGCGTCACGCCGGCCGGGGTCCGGGATGTAGCAGACTACCTGCGGCTGGGCGGGAACGGGGCGGCCCTGGCCAGCCTGCTGCTGACGCTGGCGGCGCTGTTCGCCCTGGCCGCGATCACCCTGCTGAAGGGCAAGATCTGGACCGGGCTGTTCGGGGTCTTCCTGCCCCTGCTGTTCCTGGTGGGCGCGGTGCGGCTGGCGCGGCCGCACTCACCGTGGGCGCGGTGGCGCTACCAGGGCAAGCCGCGCAAGCTCGCCCGGGCCCGGCACCGGGAGCAGCGCTGGCGCGAGCCGGCGATCCGGACCAGGACCCGCCTCGAGGATCTCGTCGCCGGGTATCACGACCGCCCCGCCGAGACCGGCGGGGACGCGCGGGACCGTCAGGACAGACCTTTACCCGCCCGCCGGGCCGGCCTCGGACCCGGCCGGGGCGTCCGCGGCCAGGCCGCTGGCCCGCATGGCCTTGCGGTAGGCCACCGCGACCGCGTCGAACTTCAGGTGCAACTCGGCCGCCAGGTCGAACGGCACCCGCTCGGGCCGCTGCGACTCGACCACCACCTGGTCCTGGCCGTGACCGCCGCCCAGCCGCCATCCTCGAGCTCGGGGACCTCGGGCAGCGGCCAGCGGGGCTCCTCGATCGCGGCCCAGACCAGGCCGTAACGCTCCTGCGCGGCGAACGTGGCCACCCGGGCCTTGGCCGGCACCCGGGAAGTATCGGCTAGCTGCGAGATCGCGACGGACCCGCCCCGGGTGCCGCGGGGCAGCACCGGCGGGACAACTACGACCTCGGCGTGCATGAACCCATTGTGCTCCAGGCGCGGGCCAGCCTCCGGAATAAATTCATGAGGAACCTCATTAAGAGAGTCATCAACGTGACGCTCTTCACGATGAGGCAGATCAGCATCGGTGTATGTCAGGCCCGGAGGCAGCCATGATCACAGCTGAGCAGGTGGGCGAGCGGTATCTCGCGGTCCATCACCGGATGTTCCGGGCCGTCAACGACGAGATGAGCGGTTGCGGCCTGTCGATGGCCCGGACCAAGGTGCTCATGCGGCTGCATGACCAGGGTCCCATCCGGCAGAACGTGCTGGCCGCCGACCTCGGGCTGTCACCGCACTCCATCACCGACATCGTGGACGGGCTGGAGCGCCAGGGCCTGGCCGAGCGCAGGCCGGACGCCACGGATCGCCGGGCCAAGCTCGTCGCCATCACGGCCGCGGGCGAGACCTGCCTGGGCGTGGCGTCGGCCACGCGCGAGCGGCTGCTCAAGCAGATCTTCGGCGCTCTGGGCCAGGAGGACCGCGTCACGTTCCTGCGCCTGCTCGACACCCTGGACGAGGCGACCCGGCTGTCCGCCTCGTCCGCCTCGTCCTTCTCTCCCGCATCGCCCGCCGCCGCGGTGGCCGCGCCATGATCGCCAGGACCCGTGCCACCGCCGCCGGCCGTACCGGTCACGCTTCTCACCAAGGGGTGTAGCTCGTCATGTCAATCGCATCATCTGCCGCTGACCGCCGCGACCACCGCTGGCTCGTCCTGGTCATCGTGGCCGTCGCCCAGCTGATGGTGGTGCTGGACGCCACCGTCGTGAATATCGCCCTGCCGTCGGCCCAGCACGCGCTGGGGTTCCCCAACAGCGACCGGCAGTGGGTGGTGACCGCTTACGCCCTGGCCTTCGGCAGCCTGCTGCTGCTCGGCGGGCGGATCGGCGACATGTTCAGCCGCAAGCGGGTGTTCATCACCGGTCTGGCCGGGTTCGCTCTCGCCTCGGCGCTCGGCGGCGCCGCCGTGTCGTTCGAGATGCTCGTGATCGCCCGGACGCTGCAGGGCGCGTTCGGCGCCATCCTCGCGCCCGCCGCCCTGGGCACCCTGGTCAGCACGTTCCGTGACCCGCGTGAGCGCGGCCGGGCGTTCGGCGTCTTCGGGTCGGTCGCCGTCGGCGGCGGCGCGGTGGGCCTGATCCTCGGCGGCTTCCTCACCCAGTATTTCTCCTGGCGTTGGTGCCTGTACGTCAACCTGATCTTCGCCGCGATCGCGATCACCGGCGCCCTGCTGTACATGCGGGGCAACCGGCCGGACAGCCGCCCGCGGATGGACTGGGCCGGAACCGCGCTCGCCTCGTCCGGGCTGTTCCTCATCGTGTTCGGGTTCTCGCACGCCGAGACCGCTGGCTGGACCGCCGCCCTGACCACCGGCTCGCTGGCCGTCGGCGCGCTGCTGCTCGCGGCGTTCGTCCTGGCCGAGCGCGTGGTCAGCCACCCCCTGCTGCCGCTGCGGGTGATCCTGAACCGGGCCAGGGGCGGCTCCTACCTCGCGGTCGGGCTGACCGGGATCGCGATCTTCGGCGTGTTCCTGTTCCTCACCTACTACCTCCAGGTCGTCAAGGGCTACAGCCCCGTGACCAGCGGGCTGGCCTTCCTGCCGATGATCGCGTGCATCCTGCTCAGCTCGAACATCTCCAGCATCGTGCTGCTGCCCCGGCTCGGGCCGCGGGCGCTGATCGCTGTCGGCATGCTGATCGGCGGCGGCGGGATGGCCTACCTCGCCCAGCTCACCGTGACCTCCGGCTACGCGGGCAGCGTCCTGCCGGCGCTGCTGGCCATGGGCCTCGGCTTCGGCATGATCTTCTCGCCGGCCATCAACACCGCCACCACCGGCGTGGCCCGGCAGGACTCGGGCGTGGCCTCGGCGCTGGTCAACACGATGCAGCAGGTCGGCGGGTCGATCGGGACGGCGGCGCTGAGCACGGTGGCGCTGACGGCGACGGCAACCTACCTGGCCGCGCACCACGCGGGACCGCTGGCGCCAGCCACCGCCGCCGTGCACGGCTACACCTTGGCGTTCACGGTGTCGGCGACGCTGCTGGGCCTCGGCGCGCTGCTGACCGCCCTGCTGGTGCCGTCCAAGAGCCGGCTGGAAGAGCTCAGGAACGCGGCTGCGGCGGGCGCGGCCACCCCGGCGGCCAGCCTCCCCCGCGCGCAGGCCGCGCAGGCCGCGGAGTTCGCGCTGGACGCGGGCGCCGGGCCGGCGGCCCTGCTCCGCGTGGAGGCCGCTGAGGCCGTGCCGGTCCGCGCCGACGCCAACGCGGCCGACCCCGGCTGATCCGCGGGCCAGCGACCTAGCCCGGCCGGGCGGCCCCGGCCGGGCTAGGTCGCGGTCCGGGTGGGGCAGACCCGGAACGGTGAGACCGCGCTGATCCGCGGCCGGCTCGCGGCCTGGCCGGCCGGGCCGGGACCGGCCAGCCCCGGCCCGACCGGTCCGGCGGCCTGGGCGAACTGGCGGGTGAGAAGCTCGTCGAACTCCCCGGCCGGCAGCGGATGGGAGAAGTAGAAGCCCTGCCCCACCTGGCAGCCGAGCATCTGCAGCCCGGCGAGCTGGTCCTTGGTCTCCACGCCCTCAGCCACCGCCGCTATGCCCATGGCATCGGCCATGTCGATGACGGCCCGGACGATGGCCAGGTCGACCGGGCTCTCGGCGACGCCCTGCACGAAGGTCCGGTCGACCTTCACCTCGTGCACCGGGAAATGCCGGAGGTAGGCCAGCGAGGAGTGCCCGGTGCCGAAGTCGTCGATGGCCAGCCGCACGCCCAGCCGGTTGAGCTTCTTCATGATCTCCCGGGCCCCGCACAGGTCGGCCATGACCATGCTCTCGGTGATCTCGAATATCAGCAGTTCCGAGGGCAGGCCGGTGGCCTCCAGCGCGGCCGCCACCTGGGCCAGGAGCCCGCTCTCCTGGAACTGACGCGGGGAGAGGTTGACGCTGATCGGCAGGTCCACGTCCAGCCGCTGCCGGATCGAGCGCACCTGCCGGCACGCCTGGTCGAGGACGTAACGGCCCAGCGGCAGGATCAGCCCCGTCTCCTCGGCGATCGGGATGAACCTCATCGGGCCGATCAGCCCGTCGGTCGGGTGACGCCAGCGGACCAGCGCCTCGGCGCCCACGACGCGGTGCTGGTCCAGGGAGTAGAACGGCTGGTAGTGCACCTCCAGCTCATCCCGCTCGAGCCCCTTGCGCAGGTCGGCCTCGATCTGGAGCCGCTTGGACGAGCGGCAGCCCATGGACGCCTGGTCGAAGACCTTGTAAAGGCCGCCCCCGCCCTTGGCCTTGGCGTCGTACATCGCCACGTCGGCGTCGCGCAGCACGTCGTCAGCGGTCTTCCCCGGCTCGGTCAGGGCGATGCCGACCGACACGCTGGCGACCACCTCGTAGCCGTCGGACAGCACCATCGGCTGCTCGACCGCGGCGCAGATGCGCCGCGCCGCGGCCACCGCCACCGCCACCCCGGCGACATCCTCCAGCAGCACCACGAACTCGTCGCCGCCGAAGCGGGCCAGCAGGTCGAGACTGCGCACCACCTTCTTCATCCGGGCCCCGATCGCGACCAGGAACTCGTCTCCGGTCACGTGGCCCAGGCTGTCGTTGATGCTCTTGAAGCGGTCCACGTCGACGAAGACCAGGGCGTGGGTCTTGCGGTCCAGGGCCGACCGCTGCAGCGCCTGGTCCAGCCGTTCCACCAGCAGGCGCCGGTTCGCCAGCCCGGTGAGGCTGTCGTAGAAGGCGTGATGGTGCAGTTCGTCCTCGAAGGCCTTGCGCTCGGTGATGTCGCGGAAGGCGATCACCGCGCCCGACGGCGCGCCGCCGCTCATGACGGCGGATGCCGTGTACGCCACCGGGATCGTGCCGCCGTCCCGCCCCCGGAACCGGGCGTCGTCCTCCCGGATGGTGCGCGTCGTGCGCATGGCCTCGCGGGCCGGGATGAGCAGGAAGTCGGGCGCCTCCGGGCCGCCGTCACCGGCCGGGTCGGCCGCGGTGATGTTGAGCGACGGCAGCCCGATCATGTCGGCCGCGGCCCGGTTGACGAAGGTCAGCTTCCCGCTGGGGCCTACCGCGCAGACCCCTTCTCCGATGTTGAGCGTGATCGAGGAGAGCCGCTCACGCTCGGCGTGGACCTGCTGGTAGAGCTGGGCATTGCTGAGCGCGGCGCTGCCCACGGCGGCCAGGGCCCGCAGCAGGCCGCGGTCGGCGTCGTCGAAGGGCTCGTCCCGGCGCCGGCCCGACGCCACCAGCCACTGGTGCTGGCCGGCCACCGCCATGGGCGCCGCCAGCTGGCCGGGGCTCGGGCCGTCCGGCATCAGGGTGGCCGCCGGGCTGCGGAGCAGCCGCCGCACCGAACCTAAGATCGTGTCCAGCACCGCCTGCTGCCGCAGCCCCCGGTTGGCCTCCAGGGTGACCTCGTAGAGTCCCTTCATCCTGGTGTGGTCGTGCTGCGCCGCGAACCGGGCGCTGATCAGCCGGCGCTCGACGATCAGTCCCGGGATGGCCAGCGCCACAGCCCACAGGTGACCCTGGATCGCCAGGGCCAGGACCACTCCGGCCAGCGCCCCGGCGCCCGCATGGGTCACCTGGACCGGAAGGTCGCTGGTGAGCTCCGGCCAGGACGTGCCCATCGAGACCACGACGCCCGCCACGAGCAGCGTGTTGATGACGAAGTACACGCCCGCGCCGACCAGGATGGCCGCGATCTGGGCCGCGGTGAGCGGGTCCGACGGGGCGGCCAGGCAGCGGCTCACGGCCAGCCCCAGGCCCGCCGCGATCAGGACCTGCCCCGAGTTGAAGGCCGACTTGACCACCGGGCGCCGGCGGACCGCCTGAGCGACGGCGGTGGCCAGGGCGAAGGTCCCGAGCGTGACCAGCGGCGGCACCAGGAGGGCGAGGATCACGAAGAACACCTCGTCCATGTTGAAGGCCGTGGACTCGCCGCCCCGGTACACCACGACCGGCCACACCCAGCCGCCCAGGGCGAGGGCGCCCACCGCGGCCGCGACGATCCACTGGCTCTCGCTGACGGGCCCCGAGGCCGGCTGCCGCCATGCGGCGGCGAGCAAGGCCAGTGCCCCGCCCGCCACCGAGGTGGCGACAACGGCCGACGTGGCCCGGGGGAGCTTCATGGCTGGACTAGGCGCCGGGGGACGGGTCAGTTCCATGCCGAGCTGTTCCAGGCGACGCCGGCCCAGGCCGTGCCGTTCCAGGCCGTGCCGTCCCAGGCCGCCTCGTTCCAGGCCCAGCCGCTCCAGTCGCTGCCGTTCCAGGCCGCGTCGTTCCAGGCCCAGCCGTTCCACGCGTTGTCGTTCCAGGCCCAGCCGTTCCAGTTGCCGCCGTTCCACGCGGTGCCGTTCCAGGACCAGCCGGGGGACGGGGTCTGATCGATGGAGAGCCCGGACCAGAGGTTCGGGTTCCAGGTGTCGGCGGGGCCAGTGGGCTCCAGCGAGACCGTCTCGCCGGGAACCGCAGGGGGCAGGCCGAACGTCGACTGGCTGAGATTCATCGGGTCCGACGTGGCCGCCGCGTAGGCGTCAAGGGCGCCGTGGCCGTCGACGAAGGGGTTGCCGACCGGCCCCGGGTTGGTGGTCCCGAGCAGGCGGGCCTTGACCTGGTCGGGGGACAGTCCCGGGTTGTCGGCCAGGACCAGCGCGGCCGCCCCGCTGGTGATGGCCGCGCTGAACGAGGTGCCCGAGCCGACGAAGTTCGCCGCGCCGATCCGGGCCGAGGGATAGTCGTCGTCGATCGTCGAGCCGGGCGCGGCCAGGCTCACCACCGACCGGCCCGAGGTCACCAGGTCGGGCTTGACCCAGCCGTCGGGCGAGGTGGGCCCGACGCTGCTGAAGTCGTTCATCTCGTCGTTGCTGACCGACGGCGTGGCCATGTCGTCCAGGGCGCCCGCGGTGATCACGAGCGGGTCGTCACCCGGGGACAGGATGGTGCCGTTGAACGGCCCGGCGTTGCCCGCCGAGGCCACCACCGTGATGCCCGAGTTCCACACCGCCTCGACCGCCTGGTCCAGCGGGTTGAGGACCGTGGAACTGGGCGGCTGGACGCCCAGGGAGATGTTGAGCACCTTGATGCCGTACCGGGCCTGGTGGTCGATCGCCCACTGCAGGCCCAGGATCAGGGTGCCGAGGTTGGTCAGGCCGTTCGCCCCGGCGACCTTGATCGACACCAGGTTGGCCCCCGGCGCCTCGCCCGAGTACTGGCCGCCCGACGAGGCTCCGTCGCCCGCGATCAGCCCGGCCACGAACGTGCCGTGGCCATAACTGTCCTGGAACGCATTGTTCCCGCCCGACAGGTCGACGCCGCCGACGAGCCGCCCCGAGAAGTCGGGCAGGTTGTCGACGCCCGTGTCCAGCACGGCCACGGTGACGCCCTGGCCGGTGTCACCCTGGGCGGCCAGTTGTGTCGCCCCGGTCTGCTGCAGGAAAACATCCGAGGGCGTGTGGGGTCCGGTGGACTCCGTCGTGGACTGCACGCTCACCGAGAGGTCGGGGGTCACGGTGATGCCCGGCAGCGCCGCGAGCAGCGGCTCGGTGAGCGCGGGGACCAGGGCCTCCACCCCGTTGATGATGTGGTACTGGTCCAGGATGCTGCCGCCGACCTCCAGCACCGCCGCGACCGGAGATAACAACCCGGACGCGGTGACGATGACGTCCTCGGTCACGCTGGCCGATGCCGCGGGCGTTCCGGCGAGCGTCGGGCCCGCTAACCCGGTGAGTACCGCTGCGCCGGCGGCGACGAGCCGCGCTGTCCTCCGCCAGGCCAGCCGTGTCCGGCGCCCGACGCCTGGGCCCGATGAGCAAGTGCGCCACATCCGGCAACCACCCCCCCTTTGGGTGCCCCTGACTTGTCCGCCGACCGTACGCTTACGGCCCAGCTTTAGTGGGAAATTCCCAAACACAACACCTGTTTTGCAACTTGCACCAAGCATAGACCTTCTGAAGCCCGTCCGTCCTGGCGAAACGGTCCTTTTAGTCCGGTCGGTGGTCTCTTTTGTCCGGTCTGCGGTCACTTGCGTCCGGCCGAACGGTCTGCCGAGTCCGGCCGACGGCCTTTCGCGGCCCGGCCGGCGGCCTCCAGCGACCCCGCCGGCGTCTCTCGCGGCCCGGCCGGCGGCCTCCTGCGACCCCCGCCGGCGTCTCTCGCGGCCCGGCCGGCGGCCTCCTGCTGGCCGGCGCGTCCAGCGCGATCACCCGCCGGCTGGCTCCGCGGCCGGGTACGCCCCCGCGGCCACCCGCTCTTTCGCCGTCTTCCCAGCGGCCGGCCCGGGAGCGCACAATAGTGCGGTGACCATACCCCAGGCAGGAGCGGTGTGCCCGCAGTGTGGCAGTGCCGCCGCCGTCCATTCGATCGAGGAACTGGCCGCGATGGCCAGGGGCCAGCTGGGCCAGCAGCCAGGCGGGGCGCCCCAGCCCGGAGGGCCGCAACCGCCCGGGGCGCAGCCGGGCTGGGCGGCGGAACCGCAGCCCGGCTGGGCGGCCGAGCCGCAGCCGGGGTACGGAGGGCAGCCTCCCCCGGGCCCGCTGCCGGGATACGCGCAAGAGCCGCGTCCTGGCGGGCCGGGCGGCTGGCGGGGCCGGTCCGGCTACGGCAACAGCTCCATGGGCGACACCTTCGGCGAGTCGTTCGGCGACGCGCTCGGGGACGATATCGCCGGCGCGGCCATCTCCGCGGCCACCCGGTTCATCGGCCGCAAGATCGGCCGCAAGATGCAGCAAACCTTCAACGATCAGGTGCTGCCGACCATCGCCGCCCGGCGGGACGCCATGCTGCGCCAGCAGATCGCGATCGCCGAGCGCCACCCGGACCTGCGCGCATGCCTGACCGACAAGGTGATCTTCCTGGCCGGCGGCAGCCGCGTGCTGCCCATGCCGAACCTCGGCGGAAATCTCACCGTCGAGCAGGCCGACGCCCTCGTCGCCCAGCTACGCGGCTGATCCGGGAACGCGGAACGTCGGGGGCCGCCTCCGGGTTGTCCTGAGCGTGCCCGCGCCCGAGATATCGTTCCGGCTGCTCGATGGCGTGCACGCCGCCGGGCACGTACCCGAGCTGCGGTCCCTGCATGCCGAGGTGTATGCCGCGCCGCCGTACCAGCGCGACGAAGATGCCGCCGAGTTCGCCCGCCGGTTCCGGGTGCAGTGCCGGCAGCCGGGCTTCGTCCTGGCCGAAGCCCGGCACGGCGAATACCTGGTCGGTTACGCAGCCGGGATGCCGCTGCGGCCGTCGACCTCCTGGTGGAAGGAACTGACCACCCCGGTGCCGGACGAGGTCACTGCCGAGCATCCCGGCCGCACGTTCGCGCTGCTCGACCTGCTGGTCCGCGCGTCGTGGCGGCGGCAGGGCATCGGCCGGGCCCTGCACGACCTGGTTCTCGGCGGCCGCCCCGAGGTACGGGCGACGCTCGCCGTGCTGCCGGCGGCCACCCCGGCGCAGGCCGCCTTCCAGGCCTGGGGCTGGCGTAAGGTCGCGCGGACCCGCGACGGTGACCCCGGGGCACCGGTGTCCGACGTGCTCGTCACCTCGCTCGCGCACTGACCGCCGCACCGTCACGCGCTGACCGCGGCACCGCCACGGCGGCGGCTGACGGCCGCCGGGCCGGCCTCAGGATCCGCCCCGGCGCGTCCGGGCGATGGCATCCAGCAAGAGGCCGACCAGTTCGGCGAAGCGGGTATCCGGGTCGCCGAAGATCACCTGGCCCGCCGCGACGGCGAGCGGCGCCGCGTCGGCGCCGATCAGCTCGGCGCGGCGCCCGAGGTCGTAGCGGTCGTCGCCGGACGCAACCGCCTGGGTGACCGCCTGCTCCTCGACGCAGAAGCCGATGGTGAAGTCGTGCAGCAGGACCAGGCCCCGCACCGCGTCCTCCAGCGCGAATCCCTGGCGCATGAGGGCCTCGAACGTCCGCTCCTGGCGCCGGACCACCTCGGGGTCGGTCAGCGTGGTGCCGCTGAAGGCCTTGGCCCCGTCCCGGTGGCCGAGCAATTCCGCGCGCACGGCCGCGGCATAGGCCGTCATCATCTCCCGCCAGGGCAGGTCGCCGGGGAGGCCAGCCATCACGTCGCCGATCCGGCGCCAGATCACGGTCGCCATCTCGTCGAGCAGGGCCTGCTTCCCCCGCACGTGCCAGTACAGCGCGGGCGCCTGGACCCCCAGCCGGGAGGCCAGGGCGCGCACCGTGAGGCCGTCCATGCCCCCCTCGTCGAGCAGGTCGAGCGCCGCCTGCACGATGGCCGTCTTCGTCAGTCCGCCTGGCACGGTTTGACAGTTTAACAACGTTAAGGCAGGCTGGGTACCGTCAACTTAACAACGTTAAATAGGAGGGCGGATGAAGGCGGCGATCCTGTCCGCGGCGGACTCCGTACCGGTCTACGGCGACTTCGACGAGCCCGTGGCCCGCGAGGGCAGCGAGATCGTGGAACTGGTGGCGGCAGGCATCCACCACCTCACCCGGTCGGTGGCTTCCGGCCGCCACTACGGCAGCGGCGGCGTCTTCCCGGTCATCCCCGGCCTTAACGCGGTGGCGCGCACGGCGCGCGGCGGGCTGGTCTTCACCTCGTCCGGGCCGCCGCCGTTCGGGACCCTCGCCGAGCGCATCGCCTCACCGGAGGAGATGCGGTTCCCGCTCCCCGACCAGGCGCCGCCCGAGGCCGTCGCCGCGGGCGTCAACCCGGGCCTGGCGTCCTGGCTGCCGCTGACCGCCCGCCGGGCCCAGGCCGGGAAGCTCGGCACGGTGCTGGTCCTCGGCGTCACCGGCATGTCCGGCTTCCTCGCCGCGCAGAACGCCCGGCTGCTCGGCGCCGGGCGCGTCGTCGGCGCCGGGCGCAGTCAGCCGGGCCTGGTCCGCGCGGCCGCGGCCGGGGCGCACACCGTGTCGCTCGACGGCGACCGGGACCACGACACCAGGGCCCTGGCCACCGCCCTCGGCGATGACGCCCCGGGCCTGGTGCTCGACTTCGTGTGGGGGCCGGTCGCCGAGACCGCGTTCCAGGCGCTTCGCCGCACGGGACTCAGCGACGACCGCGCCGACATCAGCTACGTCCAGATCGGCGCGCTCGCCGGCCGCGAGGCCGCCGTGCCGTCGTCGCTGCTGCGCAGCCGGAAGCTGACGATCTCCGGCAGCGGGGCCGGCTCGGTCCCCGCCGCCGGCATCAAGGCCGAGATCCCGCGCTACATCGAGCTGATCGCCGACGGCTCGGTCCAGGTGCCGTACCGGACCTTCCCGCTGTCCGAGGTCGGCGCGGCCTGGACCGCCTCGGCGCAGGCCGGCCCGCGCGTGGTCGTCGTCCGTGACTAGCCGTCGGCGACGGCCCCGGCAGGCCGGGCCGGGAACGGCGGGCCGGGCGGCCGGTCAGGCCGGGGGCGCGAACGGCGGGCCGGGCGGCTCGCCCCACCAGGAGCGCAAGAACGTTCCCGCGCGCTGGCAGGCGCCCGCCAGCGGCCCGTCCCGGTGCCGCAGGCCCTCGCCGATGAGCTCGGCGATCTTGGTGTCGACGGCGGCCAGGACCTCGGCCGGGGTCGCGTCCGGATCCGACCGGTAGCCGATCACCGCGCCCGCGTTGCACACGAAATCGGGCAGCGCCACGATGCCGCGCTGGTCCAGGACCTCGGCCCCGGGCGCGGTGTAGGGAACGTTCGCGGCGGGCGCGACGACCCGGACGGCCGCCGGCAGCGAGCCCGCTACCCGGCCGCTGATCACGCCGGGCCGGGTGCCGGGGACCACGACATCGGCCGCGACCGCCGAGAACAGCTCGCCCGGCGGCCCGGCCAGGCCGTAATGGGTGACGCACGCATCGCCGTGCTCACGGCGCAGGCCGAGCAGCAACTCGACGTCCAGCCCGGACGGGTCTGCGATGTACCCGGCCAGGGTGGACACCCCGACCACCCGGCCACCGCGGCGGATCACCTCGCGCGCCACCCCGCCGCCGACCTTGCCGAAGCCCTCGATGGCGACCGAGCGGTTATCCCAGCCCCAGCCCCACCGGGCGGCCAGTGCCGTCTCCGCGGCCACCGCGACACCGTAGCCGGTCAGCATGTCCTCGAACGGCACGCCGCCCACGACTGCGCGCATGGCGCCCGGGGCAGCGCGGCGCTCGCGCAGCGGCGCAAAGTCCTCCTCGGCCGTGCCCATGTCCGGCCCGGTCAGGAACCGCCTCCCGTCGGTCAGCGGGCGGATCTCCGCGCAGAACCGGGCCAGCAGGTCAGCCTTGGCCGTGCGGTCGGCCGGGTCGCCGCGCAGGCCCGCCTTGGCCCCGCCCATCTGGATTCCCAGCGCCGCGTACTTGTAGGTCATCGCCCGGGCCAGCAGCGCCACCTCGGCCACGGTGACGTCGGGCGCCAGCCGCGTCCCCCCGGCCGATTCCGGTGCACCAGGCAGGTCGAACGCCACGAACCCGGGCACCGAGCGCAGCTCGATGATCTCCGGCTCACCTGGCCCGTGGTCCGCCCGCGGTTGGTCTGCCATAACGTCTCCGATGAGTCGACCGGTACAACCTACGGCAGAGGCGGGGCCTCGGCGCTGACCTGGCGGACGAGCTCGATGAGCTGGGCCAGGGCGTCGAGGCGGGCGGGGTGGCTGCCGGCCAGCTTGGCCTGCAGGGTGGTGATGCCCGCGGCGCGGTACAGCCGCAGCCGCTGCGTGACCAGGGCGGGCGGGCCGAGCAGGTTGGTCGCGAGCCCGAGCTCGGCCGGCACCCGCGCGGCGGCCTGGTCGCGCCGGCCGGCCAGCCACAGTTCCTGCACGGCGCGCACGTCATCGCCGAAGCCCTGCCGGGTCAGCGCGTCGTTGTAGAAGTTCCGGCCCGGCGCGCCCATCGCGCCGATGGTGAACGCGTAGCCGTCGGCGTGCCGGCGCGCCGCGACCGCGACGTCGTCGGTGAACTCGACCCCGACCGGGATTACCAGGTCCAGGTCGGCGAGCCGGCGGCCGGCCGCCGCCGCGCCCGCCGCCAGCCGGTCGGTGAACACCCGGGCCTGCTCGGGCAGGAAGATGTTGCCGATCCAGCCGTCGGCCAGCTCGCCGGTGAGCTCCAGGTTGCGCGGGCCGAGCGCGGCCACGTAGACCGGGACCGGCATCGGCCCGAGCGGTGAGCGCAGGGCGCGGCCCGGGCCGTCCGGCAGCGGCAGCTGATAGACGCGGCCGTCATGCCGCAGCCGGTCACCGCGGGCGATCGTCCGGACGATCTCGATCGTCTCGCGGGTCGCCGCCAGCGGGGAATCGAACCGTACGCCGTGCCAGCCCTCCATCACCTGCGGGCCGCTGACGCCGACGCCGAGCAGGAACCGCCCGCCCGACAGGACCTGCAGCGACATGGCCGACATCGCCACCATGGCTGGTGACCTGGCCCCGAGCTGCACGACGGACGAGCCGAGCCGGATGGTGGCCGTATGCCCGGCCAGGTAGGCCAGCGGGGTCAGCGCGTCCTGGGCCCAGGTCTCGGGCACCCAGACCGACGTGGCGCCGAGCCGCTCGGCGTCCCGCACGAACGCGGCGTCCTGCGCGCTGGCGATCATCGCGGTGATACCGACCTGCATGCTCGCGCCCTCCCGGTGGCACCGTGGCGGCCGTGACGGTCGGGCCAGTGAACGCCGGCTGGCTTAGGCTGTCAAGGTGACGGCGTAACCGGGAGGACAGGTGCCAGATCAGCCCGAGCTTCGCTACCGCGACTGCCCGACCACCCAGGCGGAGCTGATGGTCGCCGCCGACGCGGCGGCGGTCTGGGCGCTCGTCTGCGACATCCAGCTGCCCGCCCGCTTCAGCAGCGAGTTCGACGGCGGCGAGTGGCAGGACGGCACCGACGGTCCCGCCCTCGGCGCCCGGTTCACCGGGCGCAATCATCATCCGGCCGTCGGCAGCTGGCAGACCACGTCGACGATCTGCGAGTACGAGCCCGAGCGCGTGCTGGGCTGGGCCGTCGGCGACCCGGGCCCGGCCGCCCGGTGGCGGTTCACGCTGGCGGCCGAGGCCGGCGGCACGAGGCTCACCCAGTGGATGCAGATCGGGCCGGGTCCCAGCGGCATAAGCGACCTCATCGAGGCCCGGCCGGACAAGGAGTCCAGGATCCTGCACCGCCGGCTGGCCGAGCACCACGCCAACATGACCGCCACCCTGGCCGGCATCAAGGACCTGGCCGAGGCGGGCCGCTAGGCGGCCCGCTCATCTTCCGTCATCCGGGGACTACGCGGAGTTATCCTGCTTTTCCGCCCGGTTTGCGGCAGCGGGGCTTTCGGCCCGACCCAGGGCCCGGGGGCGGGGGACTTTGGGCCCTGCCCGACCGTGTTGAACCAGGTAACCGTGGAATGAGGGGGAGTTTAGGGTCGGCTAGATTGGAATGCCTGGCCGGCCACGAGTTCTATGCACGGGAGAGAGCAATGCTTAGTCTAGATCTTATTGATTATCAAGCAGAAACTAGCCTCCCCGAGCTCGCCGAGTGGGTCCGCGACATCACGGAGCTGACCAAGCCCGACAGTGTGGTCTGGTGTGACGGCTCGGAGGACGAATGGGACCAGCTGACCAGTCAGCTGGTCGACAGCGGAACGCTCATCCGGCTGAATCCTGAGCTCCGCCCGAACAGCTTCTACTGCGCCTCCGACCCCGGTGACGTGGCTCGCGTCGAGGACCGCACGTTCATCTGCTCGGAGAAGGAACAGGACGCCGGCCCGACCAACAACTGGATCGCGCCCGGCGAGATGCGCGAGACCTTCGCGAAGATCTTCGACGGCTGCATGCAAGGCCGCACCATGTACGTGATCCCGTTCTGCATGGGCCCGCTCGGCAGCAGCATCTCCCAGCTCGGCGTGGAGATCACCGATTCCGCCTACGTGGCCGTGTCGATGCGGATCATGACCAGGATGGGCGCGCCGGCGCTGCGCGCGATCGAGGAGTCCGGGTCGTTCGTGCGCGCCGTCCACTCGGTCGGTGCCCCGCTGGAGCCCGGCCAGGCTGACGTGCCGTGGCCGTGCAACCCGAACAAGTACATCTCGCACTTCCCCGAGACCAGGGAGATCTGGTCGTACGGCTCCGGCTACGGCGGTAACGCGCTGCTCGGCAAGAAGTGCTACGCGCTGCGGATCGCCTCGGTCATGGCCCGGGACGAGGGCTGGCTGGCCGAGCACATGCTCATCGTCAAGATCACGCCGCCGGACGGCGAGCCGCGGTACATCGCGGCGGCGTTCCCGTCCGCGTGCGGCAAGACCAACCTGGCCATGCTGCAGCCCACCATCCCCGGCTGGAAGGTCGAGACCATCGGTGACGACATCGCCTGGATGCGGTTCGGGAAGGACGGCCGCCTCTACGCGATCAACCCGGAGGCCGGCTTCTTCGGCGTCGCGCCCGGCACCGGCATGAAGACGAACGCCAACGCGATCGTGGCCATGCAGAGCAACAGCATCTTCACCAACGTCGCCCGGACCGACGACGGTGACGTCTGGTGGGAGGGCATGACCGACGAGCCGCCCGCGCACCTGATCGACTGGAAGGGCCGGGACTGGACCCCGGGCTCGCCCGAGCCGGCGGCCCACCCCAATGCCCGGTTCACCACCCCGGCCGACCAGTGCCCGATCATCGCGCCCGAGTGGGACGACCCCGCGGGGGTGCCGATCTCGGCGATCCTGTTCGGCGGCAGGCGGGCCAGCACCGTCCCGCTGGTGCTCGAGTCCTTCGACTGGGACCACGGGGTGTTCCTCGGGACCAATGTCGCCTCGGAGAAGACCGCCGCGGCCGAGGGCAAGGTCGGGGAGCTGCGGCACGACCCGTTCGCGATGCTGCCGTTCTGCGGCTACAACATGGGCGACTACTTCGGGTACTGGCTGCAGGTCGGCCGGTCGGCCGACCCCGCGAAGCTGCCGCGGCTGTTCTACGTCAACTGGTTCCGCAAGAACGCCGACGGCAAGTTCGTCTGGCCCGGCTTCGG
The DNA here is from genome assembly GCA_963749145.1 of uncultured Actinomycetota bacterium. GTDB lineage: Bacteria > Actinomycetota > Actinomycetes > Streptosporangiales > Streptosporangiaceae > JASHPR01. The sequence continues at coordinate 2,086,259 of CAVVLN010000004.1, forward strand.
CGAGAATATCCGCGTGCTGAAGTGGATCATCGAGCGGCTGTCCGGTGAGGCCAAGGCCACCAAGACCCCGATCGGCTATGTTCCGGCCCCGGGCTCGCTGGACCTCGACGGGCTGGACATCAGCTGGGCCGACCTCGACCTGCTGCTCACGGTGAACACCGAGGCCTGGAAGCTGGAAGCTGAGCACATCCCCGAGTTCTTCCGCACCTTCCACGGTCACCTGCCCAGCCGGCTCTGGGAGCTGCATGAGGAGATGGTCGAGCGCCTGGGCTGAGGTCAGGCCGCGGTTGCCCGCTCGGCCCGCTGCTCAGCCGGGCGGTCTCCCCGACCGGGCGCGGCGGCGGGGCGGAGGCGAGCGTGCGGGCCGCGGCCACGTCGCCCCGGCCCGGCCCGGGCGCCTCGCCGGCCCCGGCCCGCGCCCGGGTCCCGCCGTTGGGCGTCACGCCCGGTCCCGCCGTTGACGAATCAAATGAACAGTTTTTTAATTCTGTCCATGGGCCGCATCGCCGGGGTCACCGCCGCCGAGACGCGCGAACGGCTGCTGAGCGCGGGCGCGGACATCTTCGCCGAGCGCGGGTACGACGGCACCCGCGTAGCCGACATCGCCGCGGCCGCGGGCGTCAGCAACGGGGCGCTGTACTCGCACTTCGCCTCGAAGGCGGACCTGCTCGTCGAGGCGCTGCGCGCGCACGGGCGGCGGCTGCTGGCCGAGGCCTTCGCCGCCGACCCGGACCGGTCGGTCACCGACCTGCTGCTCACGATCGGCCGGTGGCTGCCCCGCCGCCGCGACGCCCGCGGTTACCTGGTCGTCGAGGCGCTGGTCGCGGCCCGGCGTGACGAAGACGTGGCCCGGCCGATGCGCGGCTACGTCGGCGAGCGCGCCGCCTGGCTGGCCGAACTCATGCGCATCGCGCAGGCCGGCGGCGAGCTTGACCCGGCCCTGTCCCCCAACGCGCTGGCCCACTTCTGCCTGCTGCTGGCGATGGGCAGCGCGCTCATCCCACCGGACCTGCATGCCGTCGGCGACGAGGAGTGGGCCGCGCTGCTCACCCGGGTCATGGCCGGCCTGGCCCGGACCGACCCGGCACGAACGGGAGACCGAATGAAACTGCAGATCGACCCGGAGCGGTGCCAGGGGCACGGCCGGTGTTACGACCTCGCGCCCGGCCTGTTCGGCGAGGACGACGAGGGCTACGGGAAGGTCCTCGGCGACGGCCTCGTCCCGCCCGGCCAGACCCGCGATGCGCGACTGGCCGCGTCCAACTGCCCCGAGCGGGCGATCAGCGTCCTGGAGTCCTGATATGACCGTCGACGACCGCTTCAGCCAGGACTTCCGCGAGACGCGGGACGACGAGCCCCTGGGCACGCGCAACGAGATCATCACCGGTCCGGTCTCCGACTGGGCGACCGACTTCTCGCACGTCGAGCCGCAGTGGTCGGCCGATCCCTACCCGATCCAGGACGACCTGCGGCGTCGCTGCCCGATCGCGCACACCGGGCGTTTCGGCGGCGGCTGGCTGCCGACCCGCTACGAGGACGTGGCCGCGATCGCCTACGACACCGAGCACTTCTCCTCGCGGTCGATCATCATGAGCAACTTCCGGCCGCCGCATGAGATAGCGCCGATCGGCGGCTCGCCGCCGATCTCCTCCGACCCGCCGTTCCACCACGACGCGCGCAAGCTGCTGCTCCCGGCGTTCACCAAGACGGCGGTCGCCCGGCAGGAACCGGCGACCCGGGCGTTCTGCCACGCCCTCATCGACACGTTCGAGGGGCGCGACGTGGTCGACGCCGCCGGCGACTACGCGCAGCACATCCCCATGCGGGTCATCGCCGACATGCTCGGCTTCCCGCCCGAGGACGGGCCGCGGTTCCGCGAGTTCGTCGAGAACACGCTGGAAGGGGTCAACCTGCCGCCGGAGGAGCGCATCGAGCGGATGTCGAGGCTCTTCGACTACCTGCTCGAGCAGATTCGTGACCACGTTGACCATCCGCGCGATGACCTGACCACCTTCCTGATCGACGCCGAACTCTACGGCCGCAGGCTCGAACCCGACCACGTGGCCGGAACCATGGCCCTGCTGCTGATCGCCGGCATCGACACGACCTGGAGCGCGATCGGCGCCTCGCTGTGGCACCTGGCCAAGACCCCGGAGGATCGCCGGCGGCTCGCGGCCGAGCCCGCGCTGCTGCCGACCGCGATGGAGGAGTTCCTCCGGGCCTACGCGCCCGTCACCATGGCGCGGCTGGTGAAGCAGGACATGCGCTGGCACGGCGTGGACATGAACGCCGACGACTGGATCCTGCTGTCCTTCCCGGCCGCCAACCGCGATCCGGCCGTGTTCGACCGGGCCGATGAGGTCGTCATCGACCGCCAGGTCAACCGGCACGCGGCGTTCGGCCTGGGCATCCACCGCTGCGTGGGCTCGCACCTCGCGCGGATGGAACTCCGGGTCGCGCTGGAGGCCTGGCTCGAGCGGATCCCCGAGTTCACCCTGGACGACCCGGCCGCGGTGACGTGGTCCGCGGGCCAGATCCGCGGCCCCCGCGCGCTCCCGCTCCGCATCCGCTGACGCGCCCCTCGGCCTGCCCAGCCGGCCGCCATGACGGCTCGGCCTTCCCGGGACGGCAGCAGCAGGAATCTTCCGCGCCGGCCCGCGGCCCGCGACGCCGGGCGGTAATGGAGAATGGAGGCTTTCGCTGCGAGAGTGATGGGCATGCAACCAGGGCAACGGCCTCAGCGGCGGCCGCTGAAGCGCCACGACAGCCACGTGGCCGAGCAGATGGTCGAGCGGGCGGCGGAGCTGGCCCGGGATTCCCGCGCCCGGACCCGGCACGCGGCGGTGCTGGTGAAGGACGGCAGCCTGCTGGCGTGGGGGACCAACGGCGTGCCCTTTCCCGGAGAGGACCACTGCTACTGCAAGGTCGGCGAGCTCGGCCATCACGACCAGTGCCGGACCCACGCCGAGCAGCGGGCGATCACGCTGGCCCGTAACGGCGACGGCTGGCGGATGCTGCCGGGCGCGAAGCTGATCTACGTGCGGCTGGAGGCCGACGACTCGGTGCGGCTGGAGGAGCCCCATTTCTGCGCCCGCTGCAGCCGGCTGGCGTTGTCGCTGGGCGTGGCGGAATGGATCTTCGCCTTGTCCGAGGGCCTGGTCGGGTACTCCGCGGCGGACTACGACGCGATCGCCCAGCTCCGGTGGTGACCGGATGGACGCCGCGCAACGCGGGCCTCTCGGCCTTCTCCGGCCGTCGGGCGGGGGCGGACGGCCGTTGGCGCGCTTGATGGGTCAGCGGCGGGTCGTCCACCGCGGACCGGTATGGGACCACTCGCGGGTCCACGCGGCCAGGCGCCGCCGGTCGAGCGCCCGGCGGCACAGCCAGTAGCAGATGATCAGCGCGATGGCGGCACCGCACACCGCGGCGACGGGGATCACGACCGAGGCGAACGCCCTCCCGGCGGCACTTACGGGCGGGTCCTGCGGCTGGCCAGAGCCGGTTAGCCAGACCCGGACCCGGGCCCCGGCCTGTGCTCCGGTGATACCCGGAGCGGTCACCGTGGTCAGGGTGCCCGATCGCGGCTGGCCGTCCGGAGCCAGCCAGCGGGCGGTGGCCTGCCAGTCGGTGGTCATGAAGCTGCCGGGCGGGCCGCTGTCGGTCAGCACGGCCGTGGCCGGGCGCAAGTGCGCCGCGTCCGCCCGCTGGGACTGGTAGAGCCGCTCGCCCAGGCCGGGCGCGGCCGCGGCCGCGGCCAGGAACACGGCCAGCAGCAGGACGACGATGAGGCCCTCCATCCGGTCACAGGGCCGGCGCAGCGGGCTCGGGCCGATCACCATCCGGGCCAGCCGCCGCACCCGGCCGGCCGGCCGCAGGGCAGCCCGAATCTTGCCCGTCATGAATACCATCTCCGGCCCGTGTCCGCCATCAGCCCCAGCGCGTGGCCACGACCAGCCTGGGGCGGCCTGCCGCGGCCGGGCAGGGGCATAGGCCACCAGCCGGCCGGGACCTTGGTCCATGGCACCGGGCCGTGGCTCACGCCGGACCGCGCCCGGCCCGGCGGCGCATCAGCATCCGGCGGATCTCGTCGGCCCCCCAGATGATGAACGGGTAGGGGGCGACGGTGGCGACCTGGGCGGGGCTGAGCGGCGCGGTGCCGAAGACGGAGTTCAAGGCGGGCACGTAGATCAGGAGCGCGGCGAAAGCCAGGGAGAACGCGATGCCGCCCAGCAGGAACCGGTTGGAGAACACCCCGACGGAACGCAACGACGCGTGGTCGGTGCGGACGGCGAACGCGGTCCCGATCTGGCAGGCGACGATGCCGAGCCAGGCGACCGTGGTGGCCTGCCGGTATACGTGGTTGAGCGGGCTGCCCGGGCCGGTGGCCAGGCCCGGGTGCCAGCCGGCGTGGCGCAGGGTCAGGAAGAAACCGGCCATGACCAGCGTGGCGGACATGAGGCCGAGGAACCCCCAGGCGCGGGCCAGCATCGCCCGGCTGATGACGCCCTGGGAACGGGGCCGGGGCGGCCGGTCCATCAGCCCGGGCTCGGCGGGCTCGCGGCTGAGCGCCAGCGCGGGCAGGGTGTCGGTGCCCAGGTCGATGGCGAGGATCTCCATCAGCGGGCGAGCACCTCCTCGGGTGCGCCCTTGGTGTGCACCACCAGGTCGCCCTCGTCCTGGTCGACGGTGGTCATCAGCTTGGCGGCCGACGCCATGCCCAGCCCGGCGGCCAGGACGATCGGCAGGAACGCGCTCCCCGCACCGACCGCCACGAACGCGATCAGGCGCGTGGCCCGGGTGATCTGCCGCTCCAGCGGGCTCTGGTCGGGGCCGCTGCGCTGGCTGAGGGCCGCGATCCGGCTGCGCGGCCAGCAGGGCCGACCGGCCGGCCTGGCCGGGACCTCCGGCCCTGTCCGGGTGAGGTCTCCGGCGGCGACAGTGGCGGTATGGACCGAAGTGCTCCGGCAACGGCGGCTGTCGAGGGCGACTACGCGCTGCTGGCCGACGGCACCACGATCCAGATCCGCCCGGCCAGCCCCGGCGACCGGGACGCGGTCCAGGCCATGCACGAGGCGATGTCACCGGACAACATCTACCTGCGGTTCTTCTGCGTGAGCCGACTGGCCGCGGAGCAGGAGGCAGAGCGGGTATGCCGCGAGCCCGGGCCCGATCACCTCGCGCTGCTCGCGCTGCTGGAGGGCGAGGTGATCGGCTGCGCCAGCATCGAGCTGACCGGACCGCCCGGTGTGGGGGAGATCGCGCTGGCGGTGGCCGACCATATGCACGGGTGCGGCGCGGGCACGCTGCTGCTCGAGTACCTGATCTCGGCGGCGCGCAGCCGTGGCGTGCACACCTTCACCGCCTCGATCCTGGTCGAGAACGCGGAGATGCTGAAGGTGTTCGCGGACGCGAAACTGCACGCCACGCGCCGCTCCGCGGAGGGCGTGATGGAACTGTCCTTCGACGTCCCGAGCGAGGACTCCGATCCGGCCTGGCAGCCCTACCTGGAGGCGATGGCCTCCCGGGAAAGCCACGCCGACGTCGAGAGCCTGCGCCATCTGCTGGATCCCGAGTCCGTCGCGGTGATAGGAGCCAGCCGGCGGCCTGGGTCGGTGGGGCGGGCGATCCTGCACAGCATCATCACGGGCGGGTACGCGGGCCGCGTCTACCCGGTGAACCCGCACGCGCGGCATATCGAGGGAACCCACTGCGTGCCGTCGGTGGACCAGCTGCCCGAGCCGGCCGACCTGGCGATCGTGGCGGTGCCGCCCGCCGCCATCGCCGCCATCGCGGAGGAATGCGGACGCCGTGGCGTGCGGGCCCTGGTGGTCATCACCTCGGGACTGGACGACGGCCAGGGTGCCGACCTGCTCGCCGCCTGCCGGCGCCACGGCATGCGGCTGATCGGGCCCGACTGCTTCGGCGTCGCCGTTCCCGGCATCGGCCTGGACGCGACGTTCGCCGCCAGCCATCCGCAGCCGGGCCCGGCGGGACTGGTGATGCAGTCCGGCGGCCTGGGCGTGGCCCTGGCCGGGCAGCTTTCCCGGATCGGCGTCGGGATCTCCTCCTTCGTCTCGGTCGGCAGCAAGTACGACGTCTCCGGCAACGACATGCTGGCGTGGTGGGCCCAGGACCAGGTGACCAGGCTCGCGGTGCTCTACCTCGAATCGTTCGGGAACCCGCGGAAGTTCGTCGCCGTCGCGCGGCGGGCCGGACTGCGGATGCCGGTCCTGGCCGTGCCCGCGGACCAGCCCGGGACGGGAGCGGGCCCGGATGCCCGCCGCCCGGCTGCCGCCGCTGACACCGCCGCGATCACGTCGTCCGTCAGCCGCGAGGCGCTGTTCGCGCAGGCCGGGATCATCGCCATCAGCAACCTGGGCGAGTTGCTCGACGCGGCCGCCCAGCTTGCCACCCAGCCGGTCCCGGCCGGGCCGCGGGTCGTCATCGTGTCCAACGTCGCCGGGGCCGGGGCGCTCGCGGCCAGCGCGTGCGCCGAGGCGGGCCTGGTCGTGCACCAGGTGACCGGCGGGACGCGGCGGAGGCTGCGGTCGGTGGTGCCGCCCGGAGGCACCGTCACCGGGCCGGTCTACACCACGACGACGGTCACCGAGGCCGGGTACCGCCGGTGCCTGGAGCTCGCGGCGGCCGACGAGGGCGTGGATGCGGTCATCGCGGTGGCGTTGCCGACCGCGGCGACCGGGAACCTCGGCCGGGCGATCCGCGAGGCTGAGATCGGCCCCCCGCTCGCCGCGGTGATGCTGGACCAGCCGGAAGGCGTCCGGCTGCTGCCGCGGCAGCCCGGTGGCCCGGCGCCGGCCGTGCCTGCCTACGCCTACCCCGAGAGCGCGGCCCGCGCGCTAGGCCACGCCGCGGCGTACGGTGCCTGGCGCGCCCGGCCGCAGGGCCGCATCCCGCAGTTCGCCGGGCTGGACCCAGAGCGGGCCCGGGCCCTGGCCCAGGACTTCCTGCGCCGCGCGCCGGCTGGCGGCTGGCTGGCGCCGGCCTCGGCCGCGGAACTGCTGCGCTGCTACGGCATCCCGCTTCGGCCGGTGCTCGCGGACGGGACCCGGATGATGGTCAGCGTGGCCGATGATCCGGTGTTCGGGCCGCTGGTGATGCTCGGCGCGGGCGCCCCGGGCGACGCGCTCACCAGCCCGGGCAGCGAAGCCACCGGAGCGGACGCCAGCCAGGCCGCCCGCCTGGCTCCGCTCACCGACACCGACGCCGACGACCTGATCCGCGCGGTCCCCGCCGCAGAGCTGATCTTCAGCCGCGGAGGGAGCCCGGCCGGCCACATCGCGGGACTAAGGGACGTCCTGCTGCGCCTGTCCCGCCTGGCCGACGACCTGCCCGAGGTAGCTGAACTCCATCTCGAGGTGGCGGCGGACCGGGCCGACGGCGTCGTGGCCGCGAACGTGCGAGTCCGGATGAGCCCGCGCCCGCTCGCCGACCCGTTCCTGCGCAAGCTGCGCTGAGCGTGTCACGGTCAGGACCGTTGCGGATGGCGTCGTGGCCGTGCGTGAGGAGTTCAGCTACTTCCCGGCGGCTCAGCGTGAGCGCGGCCCGGGCGCGCCGGGCGGCTCACGGCCGCTTGGTGTCCACGAGCCGAAGGCCCGCGAGGCCTGCGGCGACCGCCTCCCGCACCGGCGGCCGGGACTCGAGCCGCCAGTCGACGCCGGCCTTGTAGTAGTTGAACCAGACGAAACCGAGGACGTCAGATCGCTGCCGCATGCCGCTGACCAGGTTCTGCGCGGCCGCGACCGCATTCGGCCCGGTCTGCACCGAGGTCTCGGCGATGATGAACGGCTTGGCGGTGAAGCTCCTGATCTCCTGCATGGTGGGCCCGTACACGCCGGTGAACGTGTCCGGGCCGGTGGCGCCAAAGTAGCCCGTGACCCCGACCCAGGTCACGTACGCGTCGCCCGGGTAATAGGTGCTGAGCGGAAGCTGCGGCTCCGCGGAGATGACGTTCGGATTCCACACCCAGATCACGTTGGTGGCGTGGGCCGCCGCGAACAGCCGGTGGATCAGCCGCCACGCGGCCACGAACTGGGCGGCCGTGGCGCCGGTGGTCCCCCACGGGTACCAGAAGCCGTTGAACTCGTGCCCGAAGCTGATCGCGATCGGCAGGTTCAGCGCGCGCACCTCGCGGGCGAACCTGGTGATGTAGCCGTTGCTGTGACCGTCGGCGATCGCGGCGACGGTCGTGTGATAGGGCTCCCAGACCATGTAGTAAAGCGCCCCGTACGACCAGGCGTTCTGCACCGCCCGGTCATCCAGCTGGTTGTTCCACGACATGTACTCGCCGATCAGGTTCGGCCGGATGCCCGCGCTGGCGGCGAAGGACCGCACCGGGGCGAGCGAGTCCGGCGCCCCCGGGGCCTGGACCCCGAAGAACTTCCCGGCGGCGGGGTCGCGCAGCCCGGAGACGTCGTAGGGCCGACTGCCGGGGACCAGGGTCGGTGTCGAGGACGGCGGCTCCGCGCCGGGCACGCCGTAAAGGGCCGACGATCCGCAGGCCGCCAGCGCTGCCGCGAGCACGAGGCCGCCGAGCCAGCTGAGCTTCGGCCAGCCCGCAACGGCGCCCCGGCGGGGCGGCCGCCGGCCCGAGCCTGGATGGCGGGACGGCCGCCGGCCCGAGCCTGGATGGCGGGGCGGCTGACCCCGGCCGGTCAGCCTCATCGCGGCCCCCATTCCTCGGACATCTTGCTCAACAATCACACGCGCCGGCCAGTGACGTGCCTCATCTGAGACTAGCCAGAGGACAGCGTCGAAGAGGCCTGCCGGTTCGGGATCCTGACCGGGAGGCTGGCGGGCCTCGGACGGGCGCGTCGTTGACGGCCCGGGCGGGACAGGGTTAGCGTGGCGGAACTTTGATCACGACCGGCGTGATCGCCGGCGCCGCGACCTCTGGCGGTTAGCAGTGCCTGATGTGGTGACGTTCGGCGAGTCCATGGCGCTGTTCCGCGCCGACCCGGCCGAACCGCTGCGCACGGCGCGCCGGTTCAGCCGGTCGATAGCCGGCGCCGAATCGAACCTCGCGATCGGACTGTGCCGCCTGGGCTGTCCGGCGGCCTGGTTCGGCCGCGTCGGCGACGACCCGCTGGGCCTGGGCATCCTCGACACGCTGCGCGGTGAGGGCGTCGACGTCAGCCGGGCCGTTGTCGACGACGCCGGCTCCACCGGCGTGCTGGTCCGCGACGCGCACGGTGAGCGCCGTATCGACGTCGTCTATGCACGGCTCGGATCGGCCGGGAGCCGGCTGAGCCCCGCCGACCTCGACCCGGACTACCTCGCCTCGGCCCGCCTGCTGCACGTGACCGGTATCACCCCGGCGCTCAGCCCGACGGCGCGCGCGGCGACCGCCGAAGCCGTGCGGCTGGCGGCCGAGGCTGGCGTGACCGTGTGCTTCGATCCCAACCTGCGACGGCGCCTCTGGCCCGACATGGCGCAGGCCCGGCGCGTGCTGCTCCCCCTGCTGGAGCACGCGCAGATCGTGCTGGTGGGGCACGCCGAGGCGAGCGTGCTGACAGGTCAGCAAACCGCCGAGGCGGCAGGCCGGTGGCTGGCCGACCGCGGCGCCGCGACGGTGGCGGTGAAGCTGGGCGCCGACGGCGCTCTCGGCATCCGCGACGGCCGTCGCTACCACGGCCAGGCCCTCCCGGTGCATCCGGTGGACCCGATCGGCGCCGGCGACGCCTTCGATGCCGGCTTCCTGTCCGCGTGGCTGCGCGGCGCGGACCTGCCGGAATGCGTCGACGACGGCAATCTCGCCGCGGGCCTGTCGATTCAGGTCTGCGGTGACATCGAGGGCCTCCCGTACCGGCGCGAGATGGACGAGCGGCGCGCCAACAACCTGGAGACGAATCGCTGACGGCGGGCCGGCCCGGCGCTGAACGCGCAGGCCATTGCCTTCTTGACAGCCTGGTCACCGGCATCGGATACTTCCCGGGAAAGCCATTCCGTCATCCGGAACGACATTCTGGATGGTACGCATGACCAAGCCCGCGGCGCGTCGGCCGGAGATGCCTGCGCCACTGTCCGGCGCCCCGCCTGGTCCGCGGCTCCATGCGTGGCGGTCCCTGTTATGCCAGCCAGCGGCCGGTCCGCCGCCGCGGCAATGTCAGCCGGAACGTTCGATGAACTACTCGCCGAGCTGTGCGCCCGGGATGTCTGGGGCGCCGACGACGCCCGCGACGCCGGGGCCGGGACGCGGCGCGGCTGAAGACCGGACTCGACCGCCCGTGCTCAGCCACGGCCCGGGCCCGCTCGCTAATCCCATTGCGGTGTTCTGAAGGGAAGGCAGCATGGCAGTAACCTCCAAACCCCGTCCGGTTCGCCTGCGCCGCGAGCTGTACATCTGGGAGGCCATCGGACTGTCGGTGGCCGGGGCATCGCCCGCTCTGGCCATGGCGCCCTGGCCGTCGGTTACACGCTGTATAACGAGCTGGTCCCGGCGCCTGCGTACCCGTACAACCTGTTCCCGTATATCACGCTGGCCTGGCTGGTCATCGGGGCGGCCGTCGTGGTCTTCGCGCCGCACCTGGCGAAGCGGATGGGTGACGGCCTGACCCGCACCCTGGGGATACCGGAACTGGGCGGGCCGCATCATCACCATCACCACGCGCACGACGCGGACGCCGACGCGGACGCGAGCGGGCTGGCCGAGGAGACCCCGCCGGCCAGCTAGGCGGCACGATCGGCCCGCTCGGCCCGCGTCTTGCTGACCCGGCCGGGCGGGCCGCTAGGTTCCACCGAGGTCGCAAAGGAGCGCGAAATGGGTTCGGGCCCTCCCGTCCGGTGGCGCGACGCGATCGGCGCGCTCCGGGAGCAGCGGATCATGGTAACGGACAAGGGCTTCGGGCGCCTGGCCTGGTCGTCGCCGGTCAGCGCGGCGAGCCTGGCCCGGAGCCGGCCGTCGCTGTTCGGCGGGGACTTCGTGATGCCGCTGATGGTGCTGCGCGAGTCGGCACTCGTCAGCAACATCGCGGCGATGGCCGGCTACTGCGCGGCCGCCGGGGTGCTGCTGGCGCCGCACGGCAAGACCACCATGGCGCCACAGCTGATCGACCGCCAGCTCAAGGCCGGCGCGTGGGCGGTCACCGCGGCGACTGTGGGCCAGGTGCAGTCGTTCCGGTCGTTCGGGATAACCCGGATCCTGATCGGCAACGAGGTCACCGACCGCGCCGCCATCGCCTGGCTGGCCGCCGAGCTGGCCGCCGACCCCGAGTTCGAGTGCTACTGCTTCGTCGACAGCCTGCCCGGCGTGGCGCTGCTGGATGGCGCGCTGCGCGCCGGCGGCCTCGGCGCAAGCGCCGCCGGGGCCGGCCCGCGGCTGCGGGTCCTGGTCGAGCTCGGCCAGCCGGGCGGCCGGGCCGGCTGCCGCAGCATCGACGAAGCGGCCGTGGTGGCGAAGGCCGCGGCCGCGGCACCGGCACTGCAGCTCGCGGGCGCGGCCGGTTACGAGGGCGCCATCGGGCACGACGACAGCGAGGCCACGCTGACCGCGGTCGCCGGGTTCTGCCGGGACCTGCGCCGGCTTGGCGGCCAGATCGCGGCGCTGCCCGGCGGCCAGGACGGCTACCTGCTCAGTGCCGGCGGCAGCGCGTTCTTCGACGTCGTCGTGCGCGAGCTGACGGCTCCCGGCGCCGGCGGCCCGGTGCCGACGGTCGTGCTGCGCAGCGGCGCTTACATCAGTTACGACCACGGCTTCTACCAGCGCATCGCGCCAGGCACCCGGCCGGGCCGTCCGGGCCCCCGCTTCGTGCCGGCGTTCGAGCTGTGGGCGGCCGTGCTGTCCCGGCCGGAGCCGGGCCTGGCGATCGTCGGCGCTGGCCGCCACCATGTCGCCTTCGACCAGGACATGCCGGTGCCGCTGCGGACCCGCCCGGCCGGCGCGGCGCCGGCCGATGCGGACCCGGCCGACGCCGCCCCCGCGGCGGGGATGCGGGTCAGCTCGGTCGATGACCAGCACGCCTACCTGCGGCTGCCCGCTGACTCGGTGCTCGCGCCCGGCGACCTGGTGGGCATGGGAATCTCGCACCCCTGCACGACCTTCGATAAGTGGCACGTGATCGCCGTGGTAGACGACGACTACCACGTCATCGACGCCATCCACACGTTCTTCTGATGTCGAGCCAGGCCGAAGCCGGATCTATGATTCCGTATGCCGGAACGCGGCTCATCGAGCCGCGCGGTCCGGGTCAGCGGACGGCACGACCAGCGCGGGGAGCAGAGGTGCAGGACACCGTCGAGTCACCGGTGGCGAGCGTGGACCGGGCGCTGCGCATCCTGGCCCTGATCGGCGGCGCGCCGACCGGCCTGGCCCTCGACGAGCTCGCCGCCAAGCTCGATATCCCGAAAAGCTCGCTGCACCGGATCCTCGCCGCGCTCAAGTTCCGCAAGTTCGTGTCCCAGCCGGAGATCGGCGGCGCGTACTTCCTCGGCACCGAGTTGCTGGCCACCGCGTTCCGGTTCCACGACATGCTCGACCTGCGGGCGCTCATCCATCCGCTGCTGGTCCGGCTGAGCAGCGAGCTGAGCGAGACCACGCACATGGCGGTGCTCGACGGCGCGGAGATCGTGTACCAGGACAAGATCGAGGTCGCGACGCACACCATCAAGCTGTCCTCGATCATCGGCGGGCGCAATCCCGCCCATGCGACCGGCGTGGGCAAGGCACTGCTCGCCTGGACCTATCCCACCGCCGAGGCCATCCGCGCCTGGGCGGCTCAGTGGGAGCCGCTGCCGCGGCCGACCAAGCGCACGATCCACTCCGCCGCGCGGCTGGCCGACGAGCTGGCGCGCGTGCGCGAGCAGGGCTACGCCGTCGACGTCGAGGAGAACGAGATCGGCGTGCGCTGCGCGGGCGTGCCGATCTTCCTCGGCAGGCCGGTGCCGGCGGCGGCGGTCAGCATCACGCTGCTCGGCGCGCGCGCCGAGGTGCGCCGGCTGCACGAGCTGGGCGAGTACCTGCGCGGCGTCGTGGCCGACTGGTCCAAGGTTCCGATGCCGTGACGGGCACTGTCACGGTCGGGCGGCCCGGCCGGCCGTCGGCCGGGCCGGTCACCGTTCTAGGATGCGGACTGATCTCGCGGGAGGTGGCAGCAGATGGCGAAGAGAGCCGTCGCGGGGACCAGGCCGGGCGGAGCGTACTCCCCCGGGATCGTGGCTGAGGGCCGGTTCGTCTACGTCTCGGGCCAGGCGCCGATCCGCGATGGCGTCGTGACCGGCGCGTCGACCGGCGAGCAGACCAAGGTCGTCATCGAGAACCTGGCGGCCGTGCTCGCGGAAGCCGGGGCGAGCCTGGCCGACGTGGTCCGGTGCGGCGTGTTCCTGGCCAGCATCGCCGACTTCGCCGAGATGAACGCGGTGTACGAGGAGATGTTCCCGGGCCCGCTGCCGGCCAGGACCACCGTCGGGGCCGCCCTGGCCGGGTTCAACGTCGAGATCGACTGCGTCGCGGTGCTGCCCGAGTCGGCGCCGGGAGCGTGACGGCTCCGGGACGGTGGACGACCTGTGCCGCGATCGCCGGCGCGCGCTGCATGGGCATCATCCGGGCCGGCGGTGCCGCCGAGGCAACGTCGATCGGCAAGGCGCTGGTCGCCGGCGGCCTGACGATCGTCGAGGTCGCGTACACCACGCCTAACGCACCGTCGGCGATATCGGCGCTGCGCGCCGAGTGCCCGGATGCCGTCGTGGGCGCGGGCACGGTGCTCGATGCCGCGGCCGCGTTCGCGGCGGTCAGTGCCGGAGCCCAGTTCCTGGTGTCCCCCGCCGTGGCGGAAGACGTGCTGCGGGCGGGCCACCGCCATGGCCTGGCCGTGCTGCCGGGCGCCGCCACGCCGACGGAGATCAACCTCGCGATGGAACTCGGCGCGGACATGGTCAAGCTGTTTCCGGCCGGTTCGCTGGGCCTGGAGTTCATGCGCTCCGTCGCGGCGGCCATGCCGCGGGTTCCGCTGGTGCCGACCGGCGGCGTCACGGCGGAGAACGCGCCGGCCTGGATTGACGCTGGCGCCGTGGCCGTCGGTGTCGGCGGCGGCCTCACCCGGGGCGACCCGGCCGGCATTCAGCAGCGCGCGGAGCAGCTCGTCGCCCGGCTGAGCGCCTTGGTGCCGCGGGCGGGCGGCCTGCCTTCGGCCATCCCGCTGGTTCAGCCGAGGTGAGCCCGGGCGCCCGGCGACGTGACCGTCACTGATAAGAGATCATGACCGGCTGCGGAGTCCTCGCCATCGTCTGCCGCGGGCTCATCATCGGGTGATCCTTGGCGAAGAAGTTCTTCCATCCGAAGAACACGCCCGCGGGGGCGGCCCCGGTGACGGCCGCCCAGGTCTGCTCCTTGTCGGCCGGGGTGCCCTGCCCGTCCATGTGGATGACGATCGCGAGATCGCCGAACCGGGTGTCGAGCCGTTGCTCGTTGCCGATCATCGACAGCCGGAACTGATGCAGCACGAGGACTTTCTGCGGCAGCCGGTACCGCGCGGTGAGGCCGGCCAGCCACCTGATCACGCTGTTGACTTCGCTGCTGCTGACGCTGCCTATCTGGCGCAGCGGCCGCTGCCCCGGCTGGAGCTTCCACTCCGGGTCGAGGGCCAGCCCGACATCGGGCAGCCTCAGGAGCGGCTGGTACACCTTCGCCTGGGCGAGCAGGCTGGCCCGGCCCGCCTGCAGATCCAGGATGACGTACATGCCCGCCGCGGCCGCCCGCCGCACCCAGGGGCGCAGCGCGGCCACCGGGGTCTCATACGAGTAGTCGCCGTCCGGCCCGGGGGAAGCCTCGGCCACGGTGGCAATGATCTCGAAGGCCGGTATGACCGGCACGGTGCTCAGGGCCCGGTACGGCGACGCCAGCATCCGGGCCCGCGCGATGCTGGCCCGCAGGCCCTGCTGCCCCAGGGCCCCGAGGGAGGGAGTGCCGGGATGGCCGTAGAGGGCGACCAGGCGGTGCATGGGGAACAGGACCTGGCCGCCGCCGGGCAACTGGACGCCGGTCTCCGCGACGGCGAGCCGGAACGCCAGCTCACCCGCCGGGGCGAACCCGGCCCCGACAGCGATGACCTGCCGCGGGCGGGCCGCCGAGAGCGCCGCGATGGCGGCCGGGTCTGCTCGCGGGTCGTTGCCGCTGACGCCGATCACCCGGGCGCCGGCCACCCGCGCGGTGGTAACCGCCGCCAACGTGCCGGCACCGGAGTCGCCCTGGCGCACGAGCAGCACCGCATGATCCAGGGGCGCGGCCGCCTTCGTGGCGGGTAGCTTCGCCGGGTCCGTGACCACGCGGATCCCCCGTAGCGGCCCGGCGAGCGCCTTCTTCGCCACGCCGACGGCGAGCAGGGCACGAGGATCAAGGGCATGAATCTGCGCCCGCAACGCCCCGTCGACCAGCGATGCGGCCACGCACGGTCGCCAGGCCCCCCGGCCGCCGCCTGGGCAGGCCGCAGCAGTCCCGGTGCGGGCCGCCAGCGTCGGCTGCGCCGAGGTCAGGAGCAGCGGCGCGTGCGCACGCACGGCGTCGGCGGCGGCTGCCGCCAGAGCGGCCGGGCGGCCGGGCGCAGCGAGAACCACCACGGGCGCGGAAGCGAACAGGTCCTGCGCCACGTCCGCGGCCAGGACATCCGGGGCCGCCGTGAGCACCGACACGGCCGATGCTGGCTGGCGGGTACGCGCGCTTACGCGAGGGGCAGCCCGCTGCGCGTAGCTGCCAGCGCTGGCGCACGAGGCTGCGCCGACGCCGACAGCCGACAGCATCACCAGCGCTGTCCCGGCCGACAGCATGGCGGCACGGCCGTTGTCAGCCCGGCCGAGAACGCGGTGCCGATTCGGCATGACCGTAGCCCGTTCGTCACGAAACACCGCCACGATATGGCGGAGCCTGAACCCTCCAGAACCATAACGCGGCTTTTATCGATGAATAGCCCATTCGGCCGGGCGCGTGCTGCCCCGCGCCGGGATGAGAAAGAGTCGTGATCGCGGTCTTACGGGTGCGGCCGATGCCGCTGCGTGACCAGCGAACGGCAGTGCTCAGTGACAGCGGAGGTTGACATGGCCAGGCTGATCTATTCCGCCATCGCTTCGGCTGACGGATACGTCGAGGACGAGCAGGGCGAGTTCGACTGGGGGGCCCCCGATGCGGAGGTGTTCGCGTTCGTCAATGATCTCGAGCGGCCGGTCGGCACCTACCTCTACGGACGCCGGATGTACGAGACGATGGTGTTCTGGGAGACCGTGAGCACCAGCAGCGATCAAGCCGCGGTGACCCGGGACTTCGCGCAGATCTGGCGAGCGGCCGAAAAGATCGTGTACTCCCGCACTCTGCAGGCCCCGTCGAGCGAGCGGACGCGGATCGAGCGCGATTTCGACCCCGCTGCGATCAGCCGGCTCAAGGAGTCCTCGGCCCGCGACATCACGGTCGGCGGTGCCGAGCTCGCCGGCGAGGCGATGGCCGCGGGCCTGGTCGATGAGTGCCACCTGCTCCTCGTCCCGGTGCTCGTCGGCGGCGGGAAGCGCGCGCTGCCGGATGGCGTTCGCGTCCAGCTGGAGCTCGTGGCCGAGCGCCGGTTCCGCAGCGGTGTCGTTCACCTGCACTACGGACTTCGCCTCTGACCGGCGCCGGGCCCGGCACGGACCCGGGGTGCCGGCGGGCCCGGCATGGGACGAACCTGGCCGGGGGCCAGGGCGCGGGTGAGCGCGCCGGGGCAGACGGCGGCTGGGTCCGGGGGCCTGGGGCCTGGGAGCCAGAGCCCTGGCATCCTTGGGCCATGGACAAGGCGTTGGTGCCCGTGCGCGACCTCACGGACTCTGATCAGAACCAGGCGGTGCTCGACGTGGCCTCCGCCCTGGCCGGGGGCGGCCCGGCGGCCGGGAGTGCCGCGGGCAGCCACGGTCCGGCGGTGGCGGCCGAAGCGAGCGCGGCGGCTCGCTCGCGGCGGAGGCTGGGCGAGCTCACCGGGCCGGTCCACCTGACCGTGGTGTGGGCCATGTACGGCGAGACGGGCCGCATGGTCCCCCGTTCGGCGCACCCGCACGGGGAGGACTTCGTACGGGCCAAGGTCCGCCAGCTCGACTGGCTGACCGGCGGCCTGCCCGGCGTCACGTGGAGCATCATCGCCTGCGATGACGGATGCCCGGACCAGCCCTCGAGTGCCGACCTCATGACCGGCATCGTGCGGGCCGAGGGCTACCCGGCGAAAGGCCACCGCAGCGTGACGGTGCTCAGGCTGGCTGAGCTGATCGGGAGTGACATCCCGGTCAGCCCGGCATTCGACCGGCTGACCTCGACCGAGCAGTCCCGCAAGGGCGGATCGATCCTGGCCGGGCTGGCCGCCGCGGTCGGGTCCGGTCCGGCGCGGACGAACGGCGCCGGCCGGCATGTGGTCTGCTACACCGACGCGGATCTGTCCGCGAACCTGGCCCAGCTGGGCTCGCTGGCGGCGCCCGTGGCGGCCGGGCCCAAGGTGGTCGGCGCGCTCGGCCAGCGTTACGGGATCGACGGGGCGGTGCTGGTCCGGGCCGACGGGCCGGTCACCGAGCCGCACAGCACCGGCGACAAGCCGGACAAGATCATCATCCTGTTCCGCCATTTCGTCCGGGCCATGCTCATCCCGTCCCTGGCCCATGTGCTCGACACCCAGGCCGGCTTCAAGGTCTTCGACACGGCGGCGCTCAGCCCGGCCATCCGGCAGATGACATCCTTCAACGAGACCTTCGACGTCGAGTTGCTCATCCATCTTGCCCAGCACTACGGGCCACAGGCCCTCGCCGTCGAGCCGATCGTCTTCACCGAGGACTTCGCCGCGACGAACTTCCCCTCCGTCGACCCCGGGCCGCGCCACCTGGCGATGATTCACCAGGTCGTGGAGCTCTATGACCGGCTGGTCGCACCGGTCACCCCCGTCGCCGGTGAGGCGGCCGACCTGCTCACCCTGATCAGGACGCTCGGCCTCGACGACTACGTGACCTTGATCGAGCACCTGCGCGCCGAGGACCGGGACGACCCGACGCTGTTCGACCGGCGATGGCCCGTGCCGCACCTTCGCGACATCCTCCGCCGCTGAGACCGCAATGCGCCGAGGCTCGCCTCGCTTACCCCTGGTACGTCGCGGACGGTGACGGAGTGGGCGACGGGTAGGTCGGCGACGGAGTAGGCGTCACGCTGGGCGTCGGCGTGGGAGCCGGGCTGGTGCTCTGGCTCGGCGAGGGAGTCGGGCTAGGCTTCGGCGAGGTCGGCCCGGGCGTCGGGCTGGCCGACCGCGACGGGCTCGGCCTGGGCGTCCGTGACGGGCTCGGCCGCGGTGACGGGTGGCGTGACCGGGGCGGCGGCGGGCTCAGCAGGGACGGCGGCAGCAGCGATGGCGGTACCAGCGATGGCGGTAGCAGGGACGGGACCACGACGATATGCCGCGCATGGTGCCTGCGGAGCGCCGGCGGCGCCGCCGGGACCCGCAGCGCGGGCTTGGCCCCGAGCGCCCGGGCGATAACGGCAGGCTCGCCGGGTACCGTCAGCCCCGTCATGATCTGCCAGCCCGCGATGCCGATCACCCCGAGCGTGACCACCGCCCCCGTCGCGGCCAGGGCGACGCCGATCCTCTTCCGGCGCCCGGCACCTTGGCTCCGATGCACGCAGACCTCCCCGGTAGCCCCGGGCATGCGCTGCGCCCTTCGGTAGCGGCCGCCAGCGGCTCTGGCTGCCAGGGACTGCAGCACCATCATGTGCCGCCGGCCGGGACGCTCTTGTTGCAGTCCCCTTAACGCCTGCCTTGCATCCACCGGTCGCGGCCCGGACACTCGCTTACCCTGGCTGAACCAGGCCGGGCCTCAGGGAAACGGCCACGGCGACCTCGGGTCGGGGATGGGTGGCATGTTCTGGCAGCGGGCCGGCGCGGCGTGGCACCACGCGTTCACGGTGCAGCCCGTGCCGCCGAAGTGGCTGGCCCTGGGCAGCGGCGTGTTCGCGCTGCTCGTCGTCGCTTCGCCGCGGGTCTGGCCGGTCGCGCGGACCGTGGTGACGATCGTGCACGAGGGCGGGCACGCGCTGATGGCGCTGGCCATCGGACGACGGCGTGCGGCCGGTGATCGAGCTGGCCCGCGAGCGCCGGCGGGGCGCAGGACGGCGCTCGGACGCCGACCAGCTGGCCCGTCTCACCCGGGTGCCGGGCGGGGCGTGGGTCATGATCTTCGGGCTCGTCGCGGTCGCCGCGCTGGCCGTTAGCGCCCGCTGGCTGGTTCGCTGACCGTCGCGGGCCTGCCGGGCGCGAGGCCGCCGGCGACGGTAAGGTCCCCGAGCGACGGCGCGATGCGGGGGGCCGGGCCGCTGGCCGGGGGTCCTATGTGCCGAGGAACCGCGTCACGTCGGCAGCGTCGGCGGCCAGCGCCGCTTGGGTCTGGCTGTCCAGCGGGGCAAACGGCTCGAGTACGACCTGGCCGCCTGCGATGGTCCAGGTGGCCACGGCCCGGCCGCCGGCCAGCACGAACGGCCGGAACAGCCCGTTGACCGTGACGATCCGCCGGTGCGGGCCGACGATCGGATCTCGGGAAGCCCAGCCGAGCAGTAGCGGCTCGAACGCGCCCAGCAGCAGTGGCGGCGGCAGCGCGGCGGCCGCTCGCGGCGGGTTCGCTGGCAGCTCGGCCAGGCCGTCCTCGCGCTGCACCGCACCGCACCGGGCCAGGCCGAGCCGGGCATCCCGCAGCCCGATGCCCGCCCACTGGGCGAGGTCGCGGTCGGCGGCCGGGGCGTGCCCGGCCAGGTACCGCCGGGCCAGCTCGCCGAGCGCCGCCTCGCGGCCCATCGGCGGCGGCGGTGTACCTAGCCAGTCCTGGACCAGCACGAATGCCTGGTCTCGTCCGGTTACCGGGCCGCGCACGATCAGGCCCCGGACGCTGGCCAGCGCCAGGATGTGCACCATCGCCTGGCCTTCGGTGCGGACCCCGGCCGCGCTGACCCGCTCGCGGAGCTGGGACCGGGTCAGCGGGCCGTCGGCGGCCAGCGCGGCCCGTACGGTGGCCACTCCCCGCTCCGCATCCTCCGGCGGCACGCCCTCCTGCGCCAGCCGCCGGGAGTTCCCGGTGCGCAGCTGCGGATTGGTCAGCGGATGCAGCCACCAGTAGTCCTCGGGGCGGACCAGATGCAGCGTGCCGCGGTTCAGCCAGGCGACGATCAGCGAACGCCGCCGGGAGAGGGCGGCGTCGACGTCCGCGGCGGACAACCCGGCAGAACGGGCCCGGACCGCAAGCCGCGCGCCACGCGGGTCTTGCGCCTGGATCGCCAGCAGCCGCCGGGCGACCTCTTCGGCGCTGGCCGCCGGGTTACCGGCGAGCAGTTGCGCCGCGCATCGCTCGGCGGTCACCGCCCGGTCATCGGGCCTAGCGGCCGCCTGAGGTTGTGAAGGGCTCACCGGCGCTGACTCTACCTGTCCGGTGGCTGGAGGCCGGGCTCCATGGCGCTCCGTGAAGAGCGTCTCCGTGCCCGTGCCGGGCGGCCCGCCGCCAGGCGCGGCCGCCTGGGTTCCGCGCAGACTGGCCTGCAGGCCTGCCGACTGGTGCGAGGATCGGGGTTGGTGGTGGTGGCCTGATCTCGGAGTAGTGGAGGGATGTCATGTCCGCAGCCGGGCCCGCGGTTAGCGCGATGCGCCAGACGATGGACGGCCAGGGCGAGGCGCTGGCGGGCATCCTGGGTGATGAGGAGCCCGTCATGGCGGTGGCGGAACGGCTGCGCGGCCGCCGGGTGCTGGCGATCGGCACCGGAACCAGCTGGCATGCGGCCAGCCAGGCCGCGGCGCTGCTCCGGGCGGCCGGGCTGGACGCGTCAGCAGCGCAATCGGCCGACGCCGCCGTGGATGGCCCGTTGCCCGGCGCGGACGGCGCATTGCTGGCTTTCACCCACACCGGAGCCAAGCGCTACACCGCGCAGGCGGCCGAGCGTGCCCGCGCACGCGGCGCGGACGTCATCCAGATCTCTGGCGTCGGCGTGGACGGCGCGGACCTGGCCACGGTGGAGCAGGAACGCTCGTCCGCCTACACGGCCAGCCACCTGGGAGCCTTGTTGCGCGCCGCGCAGCTGGCCCGGGCGCTCGGCGCGGACCTCGCCGGGCTGAGCGGGATCCCGGCGGCCGTCGACGACGCCTACCGCACGACGCGGGACGGTTATCAGCCGGCGCGGCCGCCGTCACGACTGATCGAGTTCATCGGCGGCGGGATCAACCAGTGGACCGCCGCCGAGGGAGCGCTGAAGATACGCGAGGCCGCCTATGTGGCCAGCGAAGGCCTGAGCGTGGAGCAGTTCCTGCACGGGCCATCGGTGGCACTCGGCGAAAACGACCGCCTGGTCTGCCTCGACGGCGGCGGGCCCTGGTCCGCCAGGATCGCCGAGATGGTTCAGGCCGCCACCGACTGTGGTATCCCGGTGACCCATGTCGCCCACGATGGCCTGGGGGAACTGCTGTCGATTTTCCCGCTGACCGTGGCCGTGCAGCGGATCGCGCTGGAGGCTGCCGAAACGCTCGGCGTTGACCCCGACACGTTCGGGCTGGATCTGCCGGGCCATCAAGCCTGGGACCGCGTCCAGTTGTGAACGAGCCCGGGCAACCGCCAGGTGGACGATGCGTTCCGCGATGGCATGACCGCCCTCGAACAGCCATCGATGTTCACCGTGTTCGACCTGCCGGCCAGCCTGTGATCCTGCTGGCCGTGCTGGCGATGCTCAAGTTCCGAGATCCGCTGCGGGATCCGCTGCGGTCGCGGGACCGGTCACCGTATCTGGCACCGGAACCTGCTGCTGCCGGGTACGGCGCCGCAGGGCGTAGAAAAGAAGGCCGATGAGGATCATCGCGGCGATAGGGATGACCTGTGACAGCGTGTATTGCAAGCGTTGCCCGGTGAACCCGCTCGGCAGTGAGGAGTCAGGCGAGGCCGTGCCGATGCCGGGGTAGATGATCGCGACCGTCGTGAAGGCGGCCCAGGCGGTCGTCAGGCTCCCGACCACCCACAACCCGATCGTCCCGCCAGGTATCCGGTACGGACGCCGGATGTCGGGATACTTGTACCGCAGCCTGATCACCGCCGGGAAGATCAGCACATAACCGCGCCTTCTGGAACAGCTCAAGGGTCCGGGCTGCCGAGGGCCATCACCGGCTCGGCCGGGCCGTCGGCACCGTGTGGCAGACTTCCCCGCATGACAAGAGCGGGCCCCAAAGCTGACCTGCGCCGTTACTTGCAGGCCGCCCGTGAAGCTCTGCTGTGGAAGCTCGACGGGCTGTCTGAGTACGACATCCGCCGCCCGCTGACGCCGACCGGCACCAACCTGCTCGGGCTGGTCAAGCACCTGGCCGGGGTCGAGCTCTGGTACTTCGGGGACGCCTTCGGGCGGCCCCCCAGCGGCCCGCGGCCCTGGTCGGAGGACGACGCCAGGAACAACGCGGACATGTGGGCCACCGCCGATGAGTCCCGCGAGCAGATCGCCGGGAGGTACCGGGAAGCCTGGGCGCACGCGGATGAGACCATCCAGGCGCGGGACCTGGACGCGCCCGGCCACGTGCCCTGGTGGCCAAGCGACCGCCGTGAGGTGACGCTGCACCAGATCCTGGTGCACGTGGTCGCCGAGACCCACCGGCACGCCGGGCACGCCGATATCGTCCGCGAGCTCATCGACGGGGCCGCCGGGCTGCAGGCCGACGACGACAACCTCCGGGCAACCGACCAGGCGTGGTGGGAGACCTACCGCGACCAGCTTGAGCGCGTCGCGCAAGAAGCCAGCCAGGGCTAACGCTCACAATGAAGATCGTTGCGCTCCGGCCGACCCGGCGTGACCGTGACTGTCCCTTCGTCACCATGGCAAGTGACCCGAATTATTTGGCTCAGCGGCAATGACGGCAGGTTTCCTGGTCGGCCGTCCTCACCCATTCCCCGCCGGGCGAAGCCCGCGCCCACTCATTCGACCTCTGGGCGCGGTCAGGGCGGCCGAGGTCGGTAAACGTCGGAGCGGTGTTCGATGGCTGCTACGGTGACCAGGCACTGGTGATCGTCGATACGGTAGATCAGGCGGTAATCACCACGGCGAGCGCTATGAAGCCCGTTGGCCTTTAACCGGTCCGCACCACCTGATACAGCGCGGGATGGAACGGCCAGCGCAGCTCAGATGCTGCCTCCCGGAATCCCTGGCTGCCGACTGCGGCATTGAATTCATCCTCTGACGCCCAGTGGGCGATGTTCACGAAGCGGAACTGCGCGTCGTGCAGCGACTGGTGTAGTGCAGTTTCGATGTGCGCGGGAAACGTCTTGAGGTAGTCGCGGGTCTTTTCCCACGCTGCGATGAACTCGTCTTCGTCGCCTGCGGGCACTTCGAAGATGTTAATCAAGGTGACGCTCATAGCCGGTGCGGTCCTTCCACTGTGATGCTGGCCTGATCCAGGTTCGTCGTGACCTCTTATGGACGCTTCAGGAACCTGAAATAGAACGCCGCGAACACCAGGACAATTCCAACGTTTACTGCCAGCCGCTCCCAGAACTGGTTCCTGAAGAACAGGATGTCCACGCCGACCACGACGGCTACCAGCGCGAGCACGTAAAGCACGACGGCTGCCTGTCTTCCCATCGTTCCTTCCTACTATGTGCGACGGAGCGGAACAAGAGCGGCGCCGCAGGCCGGATTTGTGGCGTGTTGGCACAAGGTCCTGACCGCGAGCTGCCGGTGTCGGCACGGTGCTGGCCGTCTGCCGGATCAAACCGGTGGCGGGCGCCCGTTTGATGCCGGGCGGGCCGGGCAGGGCCGTGGCGGCGGCGTTTGCTGTGCGCGCCGGGCAGCACTAGCGGCCATGACGGGCGCAGGAAACGGACGCCCCGCACGGCATCGGCAATCCCTTGGAGGCCAGCGGTGACCAGTCGTGGTAGAGGCATGCGTGTTGAAATCAAGGATGGTGAGCAGACGGTTGCCGCTGCCGAGGTGACAACGTCGCCTGGGCCTGAGGGAACCACTCAGGCGTCGCTGCATGCGATGTCTGGTCACGTTGCCCCTGGTAACCGGGCGCGCTTGGTTGATGCAGTCATGGATCTGCCCGAAGTGCAGAACAGCGCGCGCCTGGCGGCGGCTGTCCCGCTCGGCGATAGCGAGTCGCTGCAGCGTCTGCGGGAGCGGACCCAGGACGCGACCACGCGCCCGGCCGGCTCTACCGCGATCGTGGACGCAGACGTCCCGCCTGGCCGCGAGCCCGGATCCGGGCGGCAGCCAGACAATGAATCGCGCACATGATGATCATCGGTACCTGGGCCTGGGCGGGCGCTGTCGGGGTGCGCCGCGCGCCGGGGACCTCATGCGCGGCCGGTCGCTGAGCAGGCCGTGGTGGTCATCAGGATCGGGACCTCTGGATGGAGTTATGACCATTGGCACCCCGAGCTGTACCACCCTGGGCTCGCGGCCGGTGACCGGCTAGCCTGCTACGCGGCAGTTTTCCCCACCGCCGAGCTCAACAGCAGCTTCTACCGCTGGCCCCGGCCGTCGGCGTTCGGAAACTGGCGGCAGGTATTGCCCGATGACTTCCGTCTGTCGGTCAAGGCGCCGCGGGGCCTTACCCACGGACGCAGACTGTACGCCCCGGAGACCTGGGTGCAGCGCATCGGTGCGGGCTGGCATGAGCTGGGCGATAAGCGTGCGGTGCTGCTGGTGCAGCTGGCACCCTCACATGTGCGCGATGACGCCCGGCTGGCCTATTTCCTGCGGCTGGTCCCCGGCTGGCTACGGCTCGCGGTCGAATTCCGCCATCCCAGCTGGCATTGCGAAGAAATCTTCGCGCTGCTGGAAGCGCATGGCGTGGCTTATTGCGTGATGAGCGGGGCGCACCTGCCATGCATCCTGCGAGCCACGACAGACTTCGCCTACGTGCGGATGCATGGGCCAGATCACCATTACTTGTACGCAGGCTCCTACAGTGACGCGGACCTGACGTGGTGGGCTGACCGGATACAGGAATGGAACGCGACAGGAAAAGACGTGTTCGTCTACTTCAACAACGACGGCAATGCGAATGCCGTAAGGAACGCACGGGCTCTCCGGACCCTGCTGGCCGCGTAGGCTTACGCTTCCCTTTCCTCTAACCATGCGTCAGCCTGAGTTGGACTAATTCCGGTCCTCGGTCTCTGACGCCAAACGCTACGCCTCCTGATCACCAGCTCGGGGCCCTGCCGCACAGCCGAAGTACCACTCCGATGTACAGCCGCCGGGGTCCGGAGCAGCACCCTTACCCTTCACCTACGCAGGTAGTAAAAAACTAGCAATACACTTCTAGAATCTGTGGTACTCTTTGAAGCATGAAGGGCCGGAGCTTCTTGACTGGATACCCGTAGCTGCGCGAGACGGAGACCGAGGCGTCGGCCGCCCGCCCAGCAGTCCGGCACAGGCCTTGCGACGATCGCGCACGGAGACGCGATATGCACCGCGCATGACCGCGCCATCGCTCGTGCTCACGCGATACCACGATCGGCAGCGCCGATGGCACGACAAGAACTGAGTCCGGAGGGATCTCCCCATGACCACGATCGCGCGCCCCGAGATTGAGGGGCTGGAGCGTTACAAGTTCGGATGGGCCGACTCCGACGTGGCGGGCGAGGCCGCGCGCCGTGGCCTGTCCGAGGAGGTCGTCCGCGACATCTCGGCACTGAAGGACGAGCCGCCGTGGATGCTGGACCTGCGGCTGAAGGGCCTCAAGCTGTTCCGGCGCAAGCCCATGCCGGCCTGGGGCGCGGATCTGACGGGCATCGATTTCGAGAACATCAAGTACTTCGTCCGGTCCACCGAGAAACAGGCGGCCAGCTGGGACGACCTGCCGGCCGACATCAAGAGCACCTACGACAAGCTCGGCATACCCGAGGCGGAGAAGCAGCGCCTCATCGGCGGCGTCGCCGCGCAGTACGAAAGCGAAGTCGTTTACCACAAGATCCGCGAGGACCTGGAGGAAAAGGGCGTCATCTTCGAGGACACCGACACCGCGCTCAAGCAGCACCCGGACCTGTTCCGGGAATACTTCGCCAGCGTGATCCCGGTCGGCGACAACAAGTTCGCCGCGCTCAACACCGCGGTCTGGTCCGGTGGCAGCTTCATCTACGTGCCAAAGGGCGTGCGCGTGGAGATCCCGCTGCAGGCCTACTTCCGGATCAACACCGAGAACATGGGCCAGTTCGAGCGCACCCTGATCATCGTCGACGAGGACGCCAGCGTGCACTACGTCGAGGGCTGCACCGCCCCGATCTACTCGTCCGACTCGCTGCACTCCGCGGTGGTGGAGATCATCGTGAAGGCCGGTGCGCACTGCCGCTACACCACCATCCAGAACTGGTCGGCCAACGTCTACAACCTGGTCACCAAGCGGGCCGTGGCCCAGGCCGGGGCGAGTATGGAATGGATCGACGGGAACATCGGCTCCAAGGTCACCATGAAGTACCCCGCGGTGTACCTGATGGGCGAGCACGCCCGGGGCGAGACCCTGTCCGTCGCGTTCGCCGGCGAAGGGCAACACCAGGACGCCGGCGCCAAGATGGTGCACTGCGCCCCGAACACCTCCTCCCAGATCATCTCCAAGTCCGTGGCCAGAGCCGGCGGCCGCACCTCCTACCGCGGCCTGGTCCAGGTGCAGGAGGGCGCGGCCCACTCCAAGTCCACCGTCAAGTGCGACGCGCTGCTGGTCGACACGCTCAGCCGGTCTGACACCTACCCCTACATAGACGTCCGCGAGGACGACGTGGAGATGGGACACGAGGCCAGCGTCTCCAAGATCTCCGCAGACCAGCTGTTCTACCTCATGAGCCGGGGCATGACCGAGGACGAGGCCGCCGCCACCATCGTGCGCGGCTTCGTCGAGCCCATCGCCCGGGAGCTGCCGATGGAGTACGCGCTCGAGCTGAACCGGCTGATCGAGCTGCAGATGGAAGGAGCGGTCGGCTGACGACGGTCCGCCATGGGGGCCGCTCGTAGGCCTCGCCCAGCGTCTCCGTCGCGCTGGTTGTCATCACTGCCGTCCCAGCCAGCATGCAGCCATATTCTGCATTCTGCCCGATAGCCGGTGGCGCCCAGCCGGCCGGTCCCGCGGTGTCGATTCGTGGCCCACTGATCGGCGCTGGATCACACCCTGGCGGTGTCGCGGCGCAGGCGCCAGGCGGCGCCGGTCACGAAAATCGCTAGCCACACGGCCAGGTTCAGGATCCAGCCCCATTCCAGAGTGCCGCCGGCCAGCGGGTAGTGGACGAGCTGGCTGAGCCCGTACCTCGCCGACCGGGCGGCTCACCGCGAACAGGCTGGCGGTGT
Organism: uncultured Actinomycetota bacterium; assembly: GCA_963749145.1. GTDB lineage: Bacteria > Actinomycetota > Actinomycetes > Streptosporangiales > Streptosporangiaceae > JASHPR01. The sequence goes on from CAVVLN010000004.1 coordinate 2,113,542, forward strand.
ACTGAACTGTCTCAGCCACCGTGAGGTCCTTCAGCAACCCCCCCGCCTGCATGACCGCGGAGACCAGGCCCTTGCGGACCGCCTGGCGCGGCGCCATGCCGTAGACCTCGACCGCACCAGCATCCGGGCGGGACAGGCCCAGGATCATGTCGATCGTCGAAGTCTTCCCGGCACCGTTGGGGCCCAGGAAAGCCATCACCTCCCCAGAACCAATGGCCAGGGCAACTCCCCGCACGGCCTGCACCGAGCCGAACGACTTGTGCACGTTGCGCAGGTCGACGGCCAGCGGCAGCACCGCACCATCCCGGCGCCCCGCCAGCCCAGCAGGCTCCGCGTCGTCCCGGACCGTTGGCACTGTCACAGCTGCCGGCCTGGCCAGCATCCCGGGTTCTTACGCATCCCGGCGGCCCTTGCCGCGCCACCACCATGGGGCAAAAGAGCCCGTGCGCACCTTGCGCAGTGCGGCGATCCCGACCGCCAGGAGCACGACAACTATCACGAAAATCAGCTCAATACTCATCCCGATACCTCCTGGCGCGGAAGTGCTGGCCGGCGGTGACGGCACGGAACTAGCCAGCAGCCGCTGACGTGTCCGGGCAGCGTTATCCGACGTTTTCTCTGGGCGGCTAGATGGCGGATCGCCTCGGCGGGCTGCTGCTGTGCGAAAGGGAACTCAGCGCCGACGGCCAGAACCCCTGGGTCCGGAGGTTCAGTCACTTCTCTGTCAGCCTACGCTGGCAACAAGTAACTAGCAATATAATTCTGGAATTCTGAGCTCATAATTGAGCTTACTTTCGTATCCTGACGAGCGTCGGCGGACCCGGGCTGCGGACTTGCGAGTAGCAGCCCTGGCCGATGCGGAGAGTCAGGTGCTGCAGTACCTCCCTGGTAGTGCTGGTGCCGGGCATGGGCGACCTGAGGGCCAGCTACCGTTTCCTCGCTGCCGCCCCGGCAGACAGCGGGTTACCGGGTGGCCACGGTCGTCTATTTCCTCAGCGAGTTCGCCGCACCGGTCGTCATGGGAGTGGCTCTGTGGCGCAGCCAGAGCGCCCCGCGCTGGCTGGCTGTCCTGTTCGTACTCGGCCTGGGAATCGCCGAGGCCCTGCCATCGTGGGGACCCATCGCGCTGCTGTTCGTGCTGCCGTTCCTGGCCGCGATGGTCCTGCTGGCCGCCCGGATCTGGCAAGCAGCCGGTCTCCCGGCCAGCCACGACCAGGAGCCGGCCGCAGTGCCCGCAACCACGTAAAAGCCGCCCAGGGCCCGGGCCAGAAGAGATCCTCCGCGACACGTGCCAGGAGCGCGCCGGGGCCGTGCCAGCCGTAAGCGTGGCCAGTAGCCTGGCCGGGCGGTGTCCAGGGCCGGTACGGTTGCACTCTCTTTCCGACCCGGGAAACCCGGGGGCGGTGACGGACGGCGCCCGCGCTGGGCCCAGCCGGGCCCCAGCACATCCTGGATGAGGAGGCTGAGTGGATGAGACCGCGGTCACGGCTGCCCCGTGGCGTGCTGGTCGCCACTGGGCCGGTTGTGCTGGTCGTCGCCGGAATTGTGGGCTACCTGAGCTTTGGCTATTCGCCGTGGGTGGCGGTGGCCATGACTCTGCTCACGTTGACCACGGTCGGGTTCGCACCCGTCAGTCATCTCTCCACCGGTGTGCTGGTCTTCACGGCCGGGCTGGCCATCCTCGGCGTCAGCCTGTTCGTGGTCATCCTGGGCTTGGCCGCGACCGCCGTCGTGGAGGGCCGGGTGGGGCTGTTTTCGCGGAGCCGCCGGATGCGTCAGCGCGTTGATGAACTACGCGGACATTTCATCGTCTGTGCCTATGGCCGGGTCGGGCGGGCAACCGCCCGGGAGTTGGAGGCCGCCGGCGTGCCGTTCGTCGTCGTGGACAGCAAAGCCGAACTGGAAGCGGACCTGGAGCGCGATGCGCTGTGCTACCTGATCGGCGACGCGTCGGACGAACCGGTTCTGCGCCAGGCAGGGATCGATCGGGCCCGGGGGCTGATTTGCGCGGTGGACTCCGACGCCGAGAACGTCTTCATCACCATCGTCGCTCGCTCGCTCCGCCCCGATATGCTCATCGTGGCCCGGGCCGCGCGGGAACATTCAGCCGACCGATTGTTCCGGGCGGGCGCCACCCACGTGGTCTCGCCGTATGTGACCAGCGGCAGGCGGATGGCGAACCTGGCCGTCCGTCCTCGCGTGGTGGAGTTCTTCGACGTCGCCCGCGCCGGCCAGCCCGACCTGCGACTGGAGGAACTGGCGATCACCGAAGCCTCTCCGCTGGTGGGCCGAAGCCTGCAGGAGTTGCGCGGCCCGGCGGTGCCATTGCTGGTCCGTCACCCCGACGGGCAGCTGATCGCCAACCCGGCCCGCGACCTCCAGCTACAGGTCGGCGACGTGCTTATTGTCTTTGGTGAGGCCAGCGACCTAGACTCGCTCGACCGTGAGTAGGACACGGGCACTTCATCAATGCTGCAGGTCGGCGGCGGATGGGCGAGCGGCGGTCCCCCGCTCGGGTGCTGGCCGCCCGGCGATGCCGACCTGCTGGCTGCATGGCTGACGGCGCTGTGCGCGCTGTGCGCGGCGGAGTCGTATCCGCAGGACGAGGACAGCGTGCGCCTGCTGGGGATGGCGGCGCTCGGCGAGGCGGAGGAGTGACGACGACGTGGCACTTCGGGCCATGAACTACGGTGGCGGCGGGCCGTCGCTCGCTCCCCTCATCGAGCGCAGCGCGGAACTGAAGCAGGCCCTGGTAAATTTCGCGCTCAGCCCGCGGTTCGAACGGCAGCTGGAGCAGTTCGTGCTCGAGGCCACCGATCCCTGGCAGGAGCTGAGCGCGGGCGAAGCGATCGGCGTCATCGACCAGTTCGCGCTTCAGTGCCGCCTGCCGAACGGCAAGACCGTGCTGGACCGGTTCCTGGCCGGCCGCCGGATCTGACCGCGGTTGATCGGGAGATGCTGCGTGGCTGGCGCGAACCGGTGGAGGGGATCTTCGAGATCCGCCGCAAAGACCGGGACTCGCTCGTCCTGCTGAACCTGCTCGATGACCTGGAGTACCGCGTGTACTCCAACATGGGCCCGGCCGCTTTCCGCCGGCTGCGCGAGGGCGGATTCGTGCACGTCCGCCTCGTGCCCATCGGCCCGGTCCCAGGCGCCTGGCTGGTCTCCGGGGCGATGTCGGCCTATCGCAAGTCCGACGCTGCGCAGATCGCGCAGGCCGCACTCGCGGTGGCGACGGCATGGCCCGAACTGGTCTACCGCAATCCCGAGAAAATCGAGCAAGCCTGGACGCAGATGCGGGAGGACAGGGCCGCGTTCGTGGAGTTCTTCGGCGGCTACGAACTGGTCCTCCCGCCCGCCGAGGCCGAGGAACGGCTCAACGCCTACTACCGGCACCGGCAGGAAGCCGCGCTCGCCCGGCAGCCCGCGCGCCGTCGGCCACCGAACCTCCCCGGCGTGGACGCGCCCGCCTTCGAGTTCCCGCCCGAACTCGCCGACGCCGGCACCATCGGCATCATCTACGACGAGACCGACGGGCTTAACTTCTATAACGAGTACGGGATGCTGCGCGCCCTGTTCGCCGACCCGGCTCTCGCGGCCGACCAGCGGTACACCGACGTGCTGCGCGGGTACCTGCGGTCGGAGACGATCGGCCCGCTGCCGTTCCGCCGCCTGGCCGCCACCCACCCGGACACGGCCGACGCGGTGTTCCGGAAGGTCCTGCGCAAGCCGAGTTTCACCTGGGCTGAGCACGGCGAGGCGCTGATGCGCCGACGGAAGCCCTGGTACTTCGAGCGCGAGCCCCGTCCCGGCATCTCCGTGATCGGCGCCCGCCTCAGCGAACTCCTCCGCCGGTAGATAATGGCCGGACATGGACCTCCACGATCGCGAATGGGGACGCAGCGCCGGCCGCGCGGGCCGAGGGGTTCGGCTCGGACACGTTCGCCGCTGGCCAGGCCGAGTCCCGCTGGCGCGCGTTCCTCCGCCAGTACGCGGACCCGATGCAGCTCGTGCTGCATCGGGTCCGGCATCGGCAGCCTCTACCCGCCGGCCAGCAGTGCTCCGGCCGCCGCCAAGGCGCCGATTGTCTTTCGCATCATGTCCTCCTCGAGCGGGTCGTCAGCTCACGGGTTCGGTTGATACGGCGTCGGAGGCTAGCAGGACGGCGTGGCCGGGGACGATCTTCAGGTCGGCCAGGCTGCCTAGTGATCCGCTGCCGGCGCCGAAGCTGGTGGCTCCGGCGCTGAAGGTGAACGCGTCGCCGGTGGTGTTCGCGTAAACGAAGGTGCCGGCCGGGTCGGCGACGGCCAGCCCGCCTGATGATCCGGACGGCAGCGCCGCGGCCGTCTGCCAGCTGCCGCCGGCCAGGTGCCAGGAGTACGACGATCCGAACACGGCGATCGCGTTCCCGGCCCCGTCGATCGCGGTGGACACCGGTACCGCGGGGGCGGTCCGGGTGGTCACTACCGTGTCGCTCCAGGTCCCGGACGGGGACCGGGTCAGCAATCCGGTCTGGCCGTCCAGTACCGACCAGGCGACCGAAGCCTGCCCGGCGTTGTTGAGCGCGACCTGCGAGGTCCCGCTCCGGATGTAACTGTGAGATCCGGCTCCGGAGGCCACCTCGACCGGGGCGGAAAAACCGCCGGTGACGGTGCCGGAGATGGCCCACAGGTTGTTGAGCCCCCCGTTGAACATGATGATCGCGCCCCCGCCCGAGTTGACGGCCATGCTGATGTCATGCGCCACGCCCTGGTCGAATTCGGTCGACAGTGCCGTGGCCGGCCCCCAGCTGCTGCTGCCAGCCGGCAGAACCGCGTCGGTGACATCGTCGCCGGACCCGACCCAGCCGGCGATGACGTTGCCGGAGCCATCCGCGCCGAGCACCAGCCCGCCGCCCACTTCGGTGCTGAGGGTCACCGGCGCACCCCAGCTGCCGCCGGCCGGATGCACGGCAGCCTCCAGCACGGTGCTGCCGGTCGCGCTCGACTCCCACAGCGCGACCGTCTGCCCGGCCGGGGTGACCGCCACGACAATGCCCCCGCCCGGGCCCAGGTCCGTCGCCTGCCAGGTCGTCCCGTTCGGGCTGGTGCACACCTCCACCTGCGTGGTGCCGCCGGAGGCCGTGAAGGTCCCGCCGGCCGCCATGTCCCCGGCCTGATTGACCGCCACCGAGCTGCCGCACGGCCCCGGCAGACCGACCGGCGACGACCACGAGGCCGCCAGCGCGGGCAGCGCGGGTGTATACCCCCAACACGGCCAGGCCCGCCAGCGCCACCAGGGAACCCCGCCCCATCCACCGTCCTAAACCTGCGCGCGATTGAGCATGCTGCATGATGCCCTCCTGACATCTGAGATCGCTCGCCGCGTACCGCCAAGGTCACCAGAGGAAGGCACAAGGGATGCTCGTCGCTAACCGCATGGCGCCTCCCCGCTACCCCGCTCGGGCCGTTGCGGCGGTCATCCCGGCGGCAGCGCGCACTCCGGAAGTTAGTGCGGCCCGCCACCTGACAGCCTCTACCACGTACCGGCCGCCCGGCCGGTTCACCCCGGGCCGATGTCGGTACGCCTGTCCGCAGCGCTGACCGTCGGGTCAGACTCTGGCCAGGTGCTTGCTGTTACCACGGGACCGCGGTTCCGTCCCAGGAGAAGAACTCGCCGGAGGGCCCGTCGTCTGGCAGCAGGGCGAGCCGGATCGCGCCCGCCGCGGCCTCGGCCGGGTCGCCGCCGCTGGCGGCGGCGGTGGCGTTGAGATCGGTGCGGCGCAGGCCGGGTGCCAGCGCGTTGACCTTGATGCCGTCACCGGCCAGGGCGTGGGCGTAGAGCACGGTCAGCGCGTTCAGCGCTGTCTTGGACGACCGGTAGGCGGCGTAGCTGCCCCGGTGCGGAAACTGCGGGCCGGTCGCCCAGGCCAGCGATCCGGTACCGCTGGAGATGTTCACGATCCGCGGATGCGCCGACCGCCGCAGCGCCGGCAAGAACGCGTTGGTCACCGCCATGACCCCGAAGACGTTCGTCTCGTAGATGCGGCGAATGACGCTAAGGTCTTCCCGGTCTGCCGTCGTGTCGTCGCCGGAGACGCCGGCGTTGTTGATCAGGATGTCCAGCGTGCCCACCTGGCGCGCGCCGTCGTCGATGCTCGCGGCGTCGGTCACGTCCAGGACAAGCAGCCGGGCATCGCCGCCGATCTCCTCGACGGCGCGCTGGCCGCGGGCCGCGTCACGGGAACCGGCATACACCGTCAGGCCCGCGGCGGCCAGCTGGCGCGCGATCTGTTTGCCGATGCCCTTGTTGGCGCCGGTGACCAGCGCGACCGAGTTCTGCATGGTGCCGAAGCTATCTCGCCGAGCCTGCCCGGTAGGGGCCGGGCCCCGTCCAGCCTGGCTGCACCTCCGACACGCCAGCCCACACGGTCGCAGCGGGTAACCAAGCCTCGGCGGTATAGCGGGTGACCGCTGCGGCCGGGGTCGAACCCGGGCATTTCCGGCGCTGCCACTACTCGGCCGACGAGCTGTGCGACCTGCAGCGCGTGGCGTCTGACGGGAGCACGCTGCCGAGCGTCGGCTACTGATCAAAACCTGGATGCTCCGGCTGGTCGCGGTCGGCGACTGTGCGGTGCCCCCGGAGAGGCCGCTGAATATCGGAGCGTCGCGTTGTTCGCCGGGTTCCTAGAGCTCTTTGGCGAACTCCTGGTAATGCGGGCTGATCCGTTCGCTGGTGCCGTAGTAGGCGTGCCGACTCATATCCGCGCTGAACCGGCTCGCCGGCGGCGTGCGGCCGAGTGCCTCGGCCATCGCGCGGACGTGGTGGGGCGCGCAGCCGCAACAGATGCCGAAGTAGTTGACTCCGAGCGCTGCCGCCGCCGTCGTGAACGCGCCCATCTCGTAGCGGTTGGCTAGGAACGGGTCTAGCGCGGTCGGGAATGGCCGCCCACCCGGGATCAGGTCGCAATCTTGGTCGGTGAGCGATTGGAAAGTTGGCTCGGCTTCTGTCGTGCGGTACGGCACCGGCAAGGCGGCGATGTAGCCGTCGCACGCGGCGCGGATTTCACCGATTAGCGGCAGCATGGTGGCGGGCCCGCGGGTGCAGTTCAGCCCGACCACATCGGCCCCGGCGTCTTGCAGGCGACGGCATGCCTCGCCGATCGGGGCGCCCCCGCGGACGATGGGCTGGCGATGAATAGTGAGTGTGACCACCGCATCGAGGCCGTGCGCCTTGATTGCTTCCAGGGCGAGCAATGCCTCGCCGGGATAGTCGATGGTCTCGGCGATCACGAAGTCGACGCCAGCCTCGGCGGCCCACCTGACCTGCTCGGCGAATATGCCGCGGACGGCCTCATGCGTCGTGGGATCGTTCGGGTCGTAGACGTTGGTATTGCAGATATTGCCGGCCACCAGGGAGTCGTGCTCGGCGCCGACCTCCTTGGCGATACGCAGCGCCTGCCGGTTCAGCGGCTCGAGGTCGCCCTCGCGGCCGATCACCGCCAGCTTCTCGCGGTGGGCGTAGTAGGTGAATGCCTCAATCACGTCAGATCCGGCGTGCACATATTCTCGGTGCAGCCCGGCTACCATATCGGGCTCCTCGAGCACCACCTCTGGTACGAACGCCCCGGCCTGCAGGTAGCCGCGGCGCTCGAACTCGAATAGATACCCCTCGGCGCAGATCACCGGTCCGACGGCAAGCCGGTCGAGAAGCTTACCCATGCACGACACCTCCAGGGTCCTATAGTCGGAACGACTGTACCGGGAAAATTTAGACGTAGGGATGCCTCGATGAAATCTTCCGCGCACGTGGTCGTCATCGGCGGTGGTGTGGTTGGCGCCTCGGTCCTGTTCCACCTCACCGAACTGGGCTGGACGGATGTCGTGCTCGTCGAGCGCAAGGAGCTGACCGCCGGCTCGACCTGGCACGCCGCGGGCGGCATGCACACGCTCAACGGTGACCCTAATGTCGCGAAGCTGCAGCAGTATACCGTCGAGCTGTATCGCGAGATCGAGCAGCGTTCCGGGCAGAACTGCTCCATCCACATGCCTGGCGGGCTGATGCTGGCCGGCGACCGGGAGCGGATGGACTGGCTGCGGATGGCCCAGGCCCGCGGCCGCTACCTCGGCATGGATATGGAGATCATCTCGGCGGCCGAGGCAAAGCGGATGTTCCCCCTTCTGGAGGAGCAGTACTTCATCGGTGCGCTCTTCGACCGGGCCGAGGGTCACGTCGACCCGACCGGGGTCACCCGGGCCTATGCCGGCTGCGCGCGGCAGGCCGGCGCTGAGATCTACCAGCACACCTGGGTGAGCGACCTTCGCCAGCGCCCCGACGGCACGTGGGACGTCATCACCGACTCCGGCGACATCCACGCCGAGCACATCGTCAACGCCGGTGGGCTGTGGGCACGTGAGGTGGGCCGGATGATCGGCCTGGAGCTGCCTGTGCTCGCGATGGAACACATGTACTTGATCACCGAAGACATGGATGAGGTGGCCGAGTACAACGCGGCCACCGGACACGAGCTGCCGATGGGCCTGGACTTCGACGGCGAGCTCTACATCCGCCAGGAGGGCGGCGGGATGCTGCTCGGCACCTACGAGCAGGCTTGCGTGCCCTGGTCGCCCCGCGAGACGCCGTGGACCTTCGACCAGCAGTTGCTGGCCCCCGATCTCGACCGACTGGCCCCGTCGCTGGAGATCGCGTTCAAGCACTATCCGGCGCTGGCTGACGTGGGGATCAGGAAGGTGATCAATGGGCCGTTCACCTTCGCGCCGGACGGCAATCCGCTGGTCGGCCCGGTGCCCGGCGTGCGCAACTGCTGGATGGCCTGCGCGGTGATGGCCGGTTTTTCGCAGGGCGGCGGTGTTGGCCTCACCCTCGCGCGCTGGATGGTCGACGGCGATCCGGGTGAAGACATCTGGGCGATGGACGTGGCCCGCTTCGGCAACTGGGCGAGCCTCGCCTATACCAATGCCAAGGTGCGGGAGAACTACAGCCGCCGGTTCCGTATCACCTTCCCCAACGAGGAACTCCCGGCCGGCCGGCCATTGCACACCACGCCGGTCTATGACCGGCTCACCGCCCACAACGCGGTATGGGGCGCGGGCTTCGGGCTCGAGCATCCCCTGTGGTTTCAGCGGCCAGGGCAGGAGCCGCGCGAGGACGTGACGTTCCGCCGTTCCAACGCCTACCCAGTCGTCGCTGAAGAATGCACCATGGTGCGCGAACGCGTCGGGCTCACCGAGTGCTCCAACTTCGCCAAGTACCGCGTGACCGGTGGGGGCAGCGCCGACTGGCTGCAGCGGCTGTTCACCAACCGGCTGCCGCGAGTTGGCCGGATCAACCTCACCGCCGCCCTGGATCCCAATGGTCACATCGTCGGGGAGTTTTCCGTGGCGCGGGTCGGTACAGACGATTTCTTCCTGTTCGGCTCGCAGGTCGCCGAAGCGCATCACTCGCGCTGGTTCCTTGGCCACCTCGCTGATGGTGTGCGGTTCGACGTGCTGGGCTTGTCGCTGGTGGGCCTCTCCCTGGCCGGTCCGGGCGCCCGCGACGTGCTGCAATCGGTCACCGACGTTTCGCTGGCCACCGAGAATTACCCGTTCATGACGTTCCGCCGGATCGACGTTGAGATGATCCCCGCTTACGTCGGCCGGATGACCTACACCGGGGATCTTGGTTACGAGATCTGGGTCGCACCGGAGTACCAGCGAGCACTGTTCGATCTGCTGTGGCAGGCTGGGAAGGCATACGGCATCGGCCTGTTCGGGTTCCGGGCGTTGATGTCGCTGCGCATGGAGAAGATGTTCGGTACGTGGGCGCGCGAGTACCGTCCGATCTACACTCCGGTAGAGGCGCGAATGCACCGATCGCTCAAGCTCGATCACGACTTCATCGGCCGCGCTGCGGTGGAGGCGGAGCTGGCGCGCGGCCCGGCTCGAACGCTCGGCTACTTCGACGTTACCCCCGATCCGACGGAACCGGCCGACGTCGTCGCCGACGAGCCGATCTGGCACGGCGGGGTGGTGGTGGGCTGGGTGACGTCCGGCGCGTATGCGCATTACAGCCGCCGCTCGCTAGCGTTCGGCTACGTGCCGAGCGAGCTCGCGGTGCCCGGCGCGATGTTCGAGGTGGAGATCATCGGCCAGCGCCGTCCGGCGAGACTGCTCTCCGAACCGGTGCTCGACCCGGCGGGCCAGCGCATGCGCGTCTGATGGGACGCCATCCTGACCTCGAACGACGGGCCGAGCTCCTGGACGAGGTGGTCCGCTACCTCAGCCGGCACGGCGTCGCCGGAGTGTCGCTGCGGCCAGTTGCTCGCGCGCTGGGTGTGTCGGTCAACGCGCTGGTGCATCACTTCGGCAGCAAGGACGAACTGGTGGTCGCCGCATTGCGGCGGGCCGCTGAGATTCAGCAAGGAGTCGAAGGGCGGTGGCGGCGGCAGGTACCTCACCTCTCCACGGCGGAGCTGCAGCGGCGCTGGTGGCGGTGGATCAATCGCAGCCCGGAGCACTTGGCGCTGGTGCGACTCGGTCTCGAAGCCGCCACGCTGGACGCCACGGTCAGCGGGCTGCCCGGTGATGTGCGTGCTGAGCAGATCTCGTTTTGGCGCGAGGACATCGCCGACGGCCTGATCACTGACGGCATCAGGCCTGAGGACGCCGAACGCGAAGCGTCGCTGCTAAAGGCGACGTTCACCGGCCTGGTGCTTGACCTGCTGGCCACGGGTCACCGCAAGCGGCTCACCGAGGCGCTTGAATGCGCCCTCAGTCGCCTCGACGACCTGAGTCAGGCGGCCCCGTGAAGGTGGCCGCAGGGCAGACTCAGACGGCACACTCGTCTCGGCCTATGACGCCGCTCAGAGCCCGCCTTCAGCGCGGGCCCGCGGCCCGCAGCTGGCCCGCCAAGACGACCGGGCACCGGGCGGGCCCGCAGGTTCGAACTGCGCCCGTACACTTCATCGCCGGCCGCCCAGCCGAACGGGACGCCGGCGCTGATCGCGCCGGTGACCATCGCGGTGCCCTGCCCGGTGATCCCGGCGTGCTGGCGGGCCACCCCGACGGTCATCGTGCCCTGCTTCAGCTCGCGGTCTCATCCAGCACCAGGATCGCCCCGGGATCAGCAAGGTAAGCGAGGATGAAGCGCTGCAGCCGTCCCAGCGCCTCCTTCCAGTCCCAGGCGTACTCGGCCAGCAGCGCCTGCATCCGCCGCGGCGTGGCGTGCCCGGCCTGCTCGCCCGGCTGCCAGTACGACTTGCGGTCCCCGGGCTCGGCCAGCAGCGCGCCGATGTAGGCGAACGCCGGGAAACGCGACCTGGCCACTTCCGAGAATCCTGGCTACGGCTGCCGATAGCTGGCCGTCACCGATGCGGCCCCGGGAATCCGCGTAGTTCCGGTTCCGGGCGTCAAACGGAACTTCCTCAGGCAGAGGAGGCGAGGGCCCTCTGCGGGCGCGTCCTCCCCGTCGGCGTGTGCTTCCGCAGCCTCGCGGACGTTGGTAGATGTACCGGCACGTGCGCCGGTGCGTGTTTTCGCCGGCGCGCGCCTGCGCCGCCCGGGAGGCCGGCTACCGGCTCGGGAGTGATCGCGGCAGCCCGAACCACGGCAGCACGCTGGCCTCGAAGCGGGTCATGGCGCAGATCTGGTCGCCGGCCAGGGTGAGCACGTAGAAGGCGGTCGCGTGGCGGATGCCGGCCGGGGCGCGCAGGTAGGCGCCGAACGCGGGCTGGCCGTTGGCTCGCGCCGGGACGAGGTCGAACCTGCGGCCCGCGGCGAACAGGCTGGCGCAGTAGCGGGCCACGGCGTCTCGGCCCTCGTATCCGAAGGGCACCGGCGGCATCGCGATGAAGACGTCGTCGGTCAGCAGGGTCACCAGCGCGTCGAGGTCGGCCGACTCCCACGCGCGGGCGAAGTTGGCCACGATCGCGTCCTCGGCGGGTGAGCCGGCGGCGGGCGGCGGGCGGTGGGCGGCGGGCGGCTGCTGCCGGCGCTGGAGGCTGGCGCGGGCTCGTTTGAGGGCGCTGTTGACCGATTCGACGGTCACTTCCAGCATGCCGGCGACCTCGCTGGCGTGGAATCCGAGGACGTCGCGCAGGATGAGCACGGCGACCTGGCGCGGCGGCAGGACTTGCAGGGCGGTCACGAAGGCCAGGGAGATGGCTTCGGTCTGCTCGAAGCGGGCCTCCGGCCCGGGCGGCACGTCGACGGCCCCCTCGAGGAGGGCGTCGGGAAACGGCTGCAGCCAGACGGCCTCGTCGCGCGGGGTCGGCACGGGCGGTTCGAACTGAGAGATGTCCCGCTCCCTGGCCGGGCGCCGGCTGGCCGCGCGGCGCGCGTTGAGGCACCGGTTGGTGGCGATCTTGTACAGCCAGGTGCGCAGCGAGGCGCGTTCCTCAGTGAACCCGCCGATGCCTTGCCAGGCGGCCAGCATGGTCTCCTGGAGGGCGTCCTCGGCGTCCTGGAAGGATCCGAGCATCCGGTAGCAGTGCACCTGGAGCTCCCGCCGGTGCGGCTCGGTCAACTCCCGGAACGCGTCGCCATCCCCGGCCCGCGCCCGTGAGAGCTGATCGGCTGTCACCATCCTGCGCCCCTTCCTTCCGCACCACGTGGCACTTCCACCCGGTATATACACCGCCCGGGGGGCGAACTGGGCGGTTCGCGGGCGCCCAGTTTCCCGGCGCCGCGGTGTATGCATCACCGACCGCCCGGACGATCCGAGCGCCGGATCGTGCCGCGGCAGCTGAAACGACCCTGGGAGGTTGACGATGGGTTCGTCCGCATCGGCGGGGCGCGTGGCGTCCGCCGTTCTGGATCCGCGCCGCTGGCAGGGGCTTGCGCTGCTGACCACGGCCTCCATGAACTCCGCGAGGGTTTTCCTGGCGGCCTGGTCTAGATCACAAACCCGGACTGTAGTACCTGTCCGGGCTCTGTATCTGCACCAGGCCACATCAGTCAGCGGTGAGGAGGTGCCCGCCATGACGATCGCACAGTGCCCTGTCGATGCCCGCGCTACGCGCCGGTCCCAGCGTTGGTGGCCACCTCTGAGTGACATCAGCATGGCCGATGGCCAGGCCAGGTGCCTGGCTCGCCGCCGTGTCATCGATGGTCCTGCGGCCGCCGGTGATGGCCGGAACCTGCGCAGGCTGGCCGCCGTCGCGGTGCCAGGCTCTTCCCGCGGATAGGGACCGGGCCCAGGTCATCGTGACCGTCGAGGCCTAGCCCAGCACCGCCTGGGCGCTCAGGGCACTGCCGCCCAGGTGCGTGCGCGCCAGCGCAAGCCGCCTGCGGCCGGCACGGGCCCGCGAACCGCCTGCAGGCAACACTCCGCCACGGCCAGCGACCGGGCTCGCCTGGCTGCCGCCCGCAGAAATGACCATCAGGACCGGGACAGCTCCGTCCCCGGCCGCCGTCCACGACACACAAGGGAGGTGATTCACATGTACTCATATTTTTCGGCCCAGTTCGCCCAGGAACGCCAACGCGAGATGCGGGCCACGGCCGCGCAGCAGCGCCTGGCGCAGCAAGCCGTTGCGCTAGCCAGGGCATCGCGGCGTGCCGACCGGCCCGAACGGCGCCTGCGGACGGCTGTCCGTAAAGCTCTGCGGCTGCGCTCGGAACTGGAGCAATGACATCGCCACAGTCGGCCGCGCGCGCATCTGATGTATGGCCGGGCCACGCCTGATCCCGCAGCGGACCAAGATCCGCGGGCATGCGCCCCTCCGCCCGATCATGGCGGCGGGGCGCTTTGCCGCCCGGACCCGCAAGCAGGCGCATCCACCGCGCCGCCCCTCCCGAACCAGACAAGCCCGCCGTCTGAGATCCGGCCCAGGACACCACCGCCGTCACCGCACTGCGCAGCGCCGGTGACCACGCAACAATCCCGCGCACCGGCTGGCTCCTCCTGCTTGTCGCCTGCCACGTTCACGCTGGCAAGCGACACTGCTCCCCCCTTGGAGCTGGGCCCCTCCGTCCAGCGGCGATAAGCTAGCCCCCATGGGCAACCAGGTGAAAGCGGCGAAGACGCAAGCCTGGCGCCTACAGGTAGCACCCGCGCGTCACCAGGCCGTTGCTGCGGGCGCCACGTGCCCTGGTCCAGGCGGCCGGTCCGGAGGAGTCACGTCGCTGATGCGGGCGGTTCGGTCAGTGCGGCGATGCACGCAGTGAGCAGGCGCCGCATCTGATCTTGTTCGCTGGCATCCAGATTGGCCAGCATGTCTTGCTCGACGCGGCGAACCGCGGCGCTGGCCATCTTGAGCTGGCGGCGCCCGCGGGCGGTCAGCTCGGCCGGCAGGGCCCTGCCGACGGGTGCCCGTGCCGGGCGGGCAACGAGTCCCTGGCGTTCGAGGGCCTGCAGAAGCACGTTCATCGACTGCCGGGTGACGAAGGCGCCGCGGGCAAGCTCGGAGTTCGACAGACCCGGTCGCTGGGCAAGCAGCTCCAGGCAGGCGTAGTGGGTGATCGTCATGCCCAGCGGCCTCAGCACGGCCTCCAGGGCAGAGTGCAGGGCGCTCGCGGCCGCGGATCTCGTCGGGTCCGGTCCCGGTCAGCGGCGCCGATTCCCGGGGCACATCAGAACAGGACGATCTGCAGCGGTCCACTTGCTCCAGTAGCGATCATCAGCCCCGCTAAGTATTCCGCGATCTCGCGCTCCGCTGGGGGTGACTCTCTCGCCTGACGCCGCGACCACGTCGTCGGCGGCCGTGGCCCGGTGCCGCCCGGCCGTGCCGGTGCTGGGGACGGGCTGCTCATCACGGTTGATCCCGGCGGGGTGCCGGCCAGCCCGCCGGGTCGGTTCAAGGACCGGGAGGGGCCGACGGGGTTGTCCGCCAGCGGGACATCGGCCGGGACATCGGGGCGTCGTTGCGTTGTTACCACGGGTGGTGTCGCGGGCGGGACATCGCCGCGGAGGTGGACGAGGGAGGCGCCGGCGAGCTTGCGGCCCTCTCTGCTCAAGAGTCGGCGCGCTGGCCTGGCTGGACGGTCAGGGAATTAATCCAGCATGACTCTGCTCCCTTCGGGGGTGTTCTTTCGGGATGGGCGATCGGTACGCATTGCCGCTGGCCTGCGTGTCGCGGTTTGCTTGGTCGGCTGGGTGGTGCAGGGCGACGCCGGCGATGACGAGCGTGATGCCGGCAATCTCGATCGCGCTGGGGATCTGGCTGAGGACGATGACGCCGATGATCGTCGCGCAGGCTGGTCGCAGGGCGGCCATGGCGGCGTAGGTGGCGCGCGGCAGGCGGGCCAGGGCGAGCTGGTCGAGGCCGTAGGGGATCACCGAGCAGGAGAGACCTACGCCGACGCCGGCGAGCAGCGCGGTCGGGTCGGTGAACGCGCGGGCGGCTTGCCATGCGCCGATCGGGGTGACGGCCGCGGCGGCGATCAGCGTCGCGAAGGCGAGGCCGTCGACGCCGTTGAGCTGCGGTCGCTTGGCGACCTTGTCGGCGAGCACGACGTAAAGCGAGAACAGAGCCGCGTTCGCGAACGCGAACACGAGCCCAACCAGGGCGCTGGCGAGTCGTACGTCGGTCAGCAGGTAGACGCCGGTGACGGCGAGCGCGAGCGCGAGCGCGTTGCGCGCGAAGCGTGCGCCGAGCGCCGCCAGGGCGATCACCGGCAAGAATTCGATCGCCGCGACGGTGCCGAGTGGCAGCCGGCTGATCGGGGTTGCGGCCTGGCCGTCGCCGGCCTGCAAGGTGGCCAGGGCCCGGATGCTGGTCTCGGCCGCTCCTGATCCGCCTTATAGGTGTAGCCGCTCAGGACGTATGGGTGCTGGTGCGGCGCTGGTCCCGGGCAATGGCTATCGCGTCCCGCTGGGTGAGCCGGGAGCCGGCGGAGAACGCCTGATCGAACTGGGCCGCGCCCAGCGTGTGGCGGACCTGGGCCACCATCTCGGCCTCCTGCCGCCGCAGGTACGGGTAGGCCGGCAGGCCGACCCGCTGGCGCAGGCCATCGGCGGCGCCTTTCAGCAACGCCGCCCGCTCCGGGTCACCCTCCGCCAGCGCCAGCCGGGCGTACGCCGCCAGGCACAGCGTCACGAGCGAGGTTCTGCTGACCGCCAGGCTCAAGTTCAGCGCCTCCTCTATCAGAGCGCGGGCCTCATCGAGGCCGCCCCGCAGGACAGCCAGGATGCCCAGCTGCACAGGGGAGGCCGCGAGAAGCCAGTCAGCGCCGTATCGCTCCGCCAGGTCGCGGGCCTGCGGGTCTAGCGTGCCAGCGGGCCGGAACTGTTCCACCCAGGAGCGGGCCTGGCCCTGAAGATCCCGCTGCAACCAGAACAGATACAGGACCCGGAACAGGTGCGGCAGCGGCCCCGGGTCGTGGGCCAGGTACCAGCTCACCGCGGCGGCCAGGTTGCCCGCCTCGGCGTCCAGCCGCTCCAGCCGCTCCGGCCACTCGCCCCGGCCGGCAGTGCGCAGTGGCCGGTCGGCCTGCTCGGCCAGGGCCCGGTAGTAGCCGGCGTGCCGGCGGCCGACCTGATCGGCGTCGGGCCGGGCCGCCAGCCGCTCGGCCATGAACGCGCGGACGGTCTCCAGCATCCGGGTCCGGGGCTCGGGCTGCGTGCTGTCGAGGTAGATCAGGCTGTGCCGGGCCAGCGCCTCGGACAGCTCCAGGGCCCGGTCCTCCTCCACGCCCGCCACCGCGAAGGCGGCCTGGATGGTGCAGCCATCGGTGAACACCGCCATCACCTCCAGCAGCGACCGCTCGTCGCCGGTCAGCAGGCCCACGCTCCACTCCACCGTGGCCCGCAGGGTGCGCTGCCGCTCGGGCAGGTCCACCGCGCCGGTCCCGAGCGCATCCAGCGAGACCGTTAGCCGGTCCAGCAGCGCGGGCGGGTCCAGCAGCCGGGTGCGGGCGGCAGCCAGCTCGATGGCCAGCGGCAGGCCCTCCAGCCGCCGGCAGATCTCCGCCACCGCCGCCGCGTTACCCTCGGTCAGCGCAAAGCCGGGCCGCACCGCACGGGCCCGGTCTGTGAACAGCGCCACCGCCGGCCAGGACTCGAGTTCCTCCAGGGGCACCGCGGCGGGGTCAGCTGGCAGCGGCAGCGGCGGCACCAGGTACTCGCGCTCGGCGCGCAGCCCCAGCACCGTCCGGCTGGTGGTCAGCATCGCCACCTGCGGGCAGCGGGTCAGCAGCTCCCCCAGATCGGGGGCAACCTGGACCACCTGCTCCAGGTTGTCCAGAATCAGCAGCCACGCGCCGTCGCCGAACGTCTCGGCCAGGGCCTGCAGCGGCGAGCCGGCCTCGGCCAGGTCGGTGCCCGCCGCCCGGCCGATCGCGGCCAGCACCAGCCCGGGGTCGGTGACCGCCTCCTGCGGCACGAACACCATGCCCGCACCGAACCGGCCCCGCAGCCGCTCGCCCACCGCCACCGCCAGCCGGGTCTCGCCGACCCCGCCCGGCCCGGTCAGCGTCACCAGCCGCACCTCCGGGGACTCAACCAGCCCGGCCACCTCATCGATGGCCCGCTCCCGCCCCAGCAGCGACGTCGTGCTCACCGGCAGCGGGCGCGGGCCGCGCCCGCCCGCCCGCGGCGCCGCGGCCGGGCCGCCAGTGGCGGCGAACCGCTCGCTCAGCAGCACCGCCAGGTCATCACGCACCAGCCGGCCCAGCTCGGCGGGGGTGCGGAAATGCCGGTAGGACGCCGAGGACTCCTCCTGGATCCGGGCCAGCAGATCAGCCAGCCGGGGCTCGCGATCGGGCGCCGGCCCTTTGACATACAGCAGCCGCGGGAGCCCGCCCGACAAGCCGAACTCGTCCTCCAGCCCCGAGACCTGCCTGCCCGGGAGGAGCTGCCCGTACCGCTGCCAGTACACGCCGATGAACACATCGGCCTGCGCCAGGTACGCCCGGTACACCTCAGCCGGAGGGTAGGGCCGGGCCCCCTCCTCGAACATCACCGGGGTCAGTCGCAGCGCCGAGACAGCCCGCGCGGCGGCGCGCCGCTCCTCGGCCAGCTCACCCAGCGTGGAACTGACGAACACCCGAAGACGCCGGTCCGGGGTCCGGATGACCGCCTCATCCCGCGGCCCCCGGCTCACCGATCGCCCCGGGTCAGCCCCCACCACGCCAGTCTGCAACCAGCCACCCCGGCCAGCAAGCCCGCGCAGGCACCCCAACCCGTCAGCCAGCACCAGCGGTCGCAGCCGGCAGGTGCGCCCCGCGCAGCGAAGCGGCCACAGTGACCGGGGGCCAGCTCAATGGCGACTCCAACCGTCCTTTGCGCGACTTCCTGACCGGGTCTCCGCACCGGATCCATTGCCATGCATAACGCTGTGGCCTGCGTGCGGTCGCCCGCGCTGCCGACACCCTTCCCGGGCGCTCCAAATCGAAGCGATCGGTAGCGAACCCGCGAGGCGCAGCAACCGGAGGTCCGCTCACCTTGCGTGATGCCCTTGCGACTCCCCTATGTCCGGGCCCTACCTGGCGTTGAGCTCGGCCGCGGAACGAGGTGATAATGTCTGGCTGATGCCCGCGATAGGCCAGTTCCCGGCGTCTTGTGGTTCTTCCCCGCTACCGCGACGATGACCACGGTCCTGATTACGCAGTGCCTTCAGCGCGATTTCGTCGATCCGATCGGCCCGCACGATCCTCTGCCCAACCTGCTGCATGTCGGTTACAGCGAAGCGGCTCGTCTCCTGGGGCCGGAGCCTTCGGCGGGACCGCTGGCGCAGCTGATCGGCTGGGCCCGCGGCCTGGCCCCGGACGCCATCGACCTGATCCACATCCGCGACTGGCACGATGCCGACGATCCCGCCCAGCGTGAGCACCTGGAGCGATTCGGCGCCCATTGCCTCCGGGGCTCCAGCGGGGCGCGATTCGTCTTGGGCATGGATGAGCGGGCCATGACGGCCGCCAACGAGCGGATCGTCGATTCGCTGACGCTGAACGACCTCGAGGGAACGGATCTGGCCCGGCAGCTCGTGCGGATCCGTCACGCCCACGGCGATGAGCCGCTGCGCGTGGGCGTCGTCGGGGTGTGGACAGAGGCCAAGGTGAGCTTCCTGCTCTACGACCTGAAGACCAGGCTTCGCATCGATGAGCTGGCCACCTGCAGCGCCCTGACCGCAAGCGCCTCACGCGCCCAGCACTTCAACGCCCTGGCGCAACTCGAGAAGATCCTGGGCGTGCGCTGCTTCGACTCCCCGGCCGAGTTCGCCGACTGGCTGCGTCCCGGGGCAGAGCTGGCCCTTCCCCAGCACCCGCTTGGCTTCGAGCCCCGGATCGGAGGCACCGACGTCGGGGTGGCCCTCGGCCCCAGGGACCGCGCCATCGTCGCCCACCTGTTCCGCGACAGCACACAGGTGGACCTGGAGCCGATTTCGGGCGGCTACTCCGGGGCCCTGGTGTGGCGGGCGACGAGTCAGGACGCGCTGGGCCACGCCCAGGCGCCGGCCGTGATCAAGCTAGGCCCGAACCGCGCCATCGCCCAGGAGCGGGTGGCCTTCGAGCAAGTCGAGGCCGTGCTCGGCAACAACGCCCCCCGTGTCCGCGGCTTCGTCGACCTGGGCGACCGGGCCGGCCTCAAATACGCCTACGCGGCCATGGGCCAGGGCCAGGTCCGGACCCTGCAGGCGATGTTCGCCGCCGGGGCGCCAACGCGTCGCGTCCTTTCCGTGGTGCGCAGCGCATTCGAAGAAGTCCTCGGCCCGCTCTACGCACCGGCCCGCTACGAACGCATGCCGCTTTTCGAGCACTATCAGTTCTCTCCCGGGCTCGGACCGGCGGTCCGCAGCAGTGTCGCCGCCATCACCGCCGACTCCGGGCAGAAGGTGCTCGACTTCCCCGGGGGGATGTCGCTGCCCAACGTCTGCGGGTTCTACGAGGACTTCCTGGCCCGCCACCCGCTGCCAGCGCACGACTACCACTACGTGGCCTACGTGCACGGCGACCTCAACGCGGCCAACATCCTGGTCGACGCCCACCACAACGTCTGGGTCATCGACTTCTTCCACGCCGGACCGGGGCACGTGCTGAAGGACGTGGCCAAGTTCGAGAACGACCTTCTCTACCTGCTCACGCCGGTCAAGGACGCCTCCCAGCTCCTGGAGGCCCTCGCCATCACCCGCGCCCTCCGCTCGGTCGCCGACCTCCAGGCCGAACTCCCCGACCGCCCTGACCAGGTGCGTTCTCCTCAGTTCGCCCGAGCGTGGGAGGT
Organism: uncultured Actinomycetota bacterium; assembly: GCA_963749145.1. Lineage (GTDB taxonomy): Bacteria > Actinomycetota > Actinomycetes > Streptosporangiales > Streptosporangiaceae > JASHPR01. The sequence continues at coordinate 2,133,681 of CAVVLN010000004.1, forward strand.
GCTCCAGGTACTGCGCCGGATCGGCGGCCAGCTCTGCCGTGAGGACCGTCACCCCCTGCAGCTCCAGGTGGCGCTCTTGCGTTACGCGGTCCACACCCTCAGCTTCCCTCAAGCCTCCCCGCTGCAGAAGCAGTCGGCGCTGGCGGCGGCGTGCTCGCTCGCCGATCAGATCACCCAAACCGTCCACGCCGACCTGGCCCTGCGGGTCGATTGGATTGAACCCGATCTCACCGGGCCGGGCCGGCTCGGTATCACCCTGTGCCCCGGACGGCAGGACCAGGGCCGCGACCTGGGCGCGGACCTGGCCCGGCTTCGCTCGCAGGGCGCCACCCGGTTGCTGTGCCTGCTGACCGACTCCGAGCTCACCTGGGCGGGCGTACCCGAGCTCGGCCCCCGGGCCCAGGCCGCCGGCCTCACCTACCGCCGTCTCCCCATCCCCGACCAGGGCACACCCGGCGTCGCCGACGCCATCGAGCTCGTCCGGTGGTGCCGCGAGGCGACCGAGCGGGGCGAGGCAGTGGTTGTGACCTGCATGGGCGGACTCGGCCGCAGCGGAACCGTCGCGGCATGCTACCTGGTCGCCGCCGGGACGCCTCCAGACGCAGCCATCGCTGCCGTCCGGGCGGCGCGCGGCCCCCGCGCCCTCGAGACCATCGCCCAAGAGGACTTCGTAGTCACCTTCGCCTCAGCCATGCCAGGGCGCCGCTGACCAACATCGGCCAGCCGGACCCGGCCACTCGTCAGCGCCGGGTCATGACTGGGAATGTCCGCCCGCGCCGCCGTGGCGGGGAACAGTACGTTGAACGTCGCCGCCGCCGACTGCGTGAGCCAGAACCGAGGTTCTGTGCACAGCGCAGAGCCGACGGTTTTACAGACCGTTTCTCCCAGAGCATCGGAATGGCCATTGGGCTGGGGAAACGTCCTTAACGGCAGCGTGAATACCTCACCCTGTCCGCTATATGTCCGTGCCAGAGCTGGTGCGTCGCATGAAAACCGCGGACGCCTACGGACAGCGTCCGCGCAACTCTCTTGACATGCTGATTTGAATTTTATGCCCGGTTTACGAGGTAAGGGGCAACGCCCATTTTCCCGGTGGGACGGCTATCACGGTGTGACCTGGCTCATGGGGACGTCGTAGAGAGTGGCGAGAAGCCGGCCCGCGAGGTAGACGGCGCTGCGCATGTCGATGTCGCTGATGGTAGAGCCTCCGCCCTGGCTGGATGCCGCCAGGACGGCGTGATCCAGATCAGCCAGCTCGCTGGCGAAGACGCTGCGCCAGCGAGCCAGGCGGTAGGCCGGCAGCTCGCCTGCGATCGGGGTGGCTGCCTGCAGCCGGGCAGCCACGTCCGGGGGCCACTGTTCTTCTGGCGTTCGTGCTAGCCCGGCTAGCTCGCGCAGTGTTTCGGCGCGTTGCAGCAGGCGTTGCCAGTCCGCGTTCTTCTCAGCCGGGCTGGCGTAGGACCTGACAAGATCAGGCGGCGTCAGCGGCATGGAACTTCTCCTCAGCAGCGTCAAAGCCGCCCACATCTACGTGGACGAGGGCGAACGCGGTATACACGTCGACCGGCCCGACGCGGCTGGCGCTGGAAGTCTCCGCGTCGGCCGGATCGAGTAGCTCGGCGAGGGTGATGGCAGCGGCCTGGCCGTCGGGGAAGACCGCGCGCAGCTCCAGCTCGCCGCCCATGGCCTGCACGTAGCTGCGCAAGGTCGACAGGTACAGATCAGCCTGGTTCTCTACCCGGCTGATCTGAGCCTGGCTGACGCCCAGGATCGCGGCGAGCTGGACCTGAGTCAGCCGGCGGGCGTTGCGGAGCTGGCTGAGGGTCCGCCGGTAGTCCTCCTCCCGCCGGTCAAGCTCCGCCCGTGCCTTCGCCGCCGCCTGGGCGATCTGCGGATTGGCAAGGCGCGCCCTCCGGTCGGCGGACCACGAACGATGTCCAGTCATGGCAGCAGTCCCTCCTCGCGAAGCTCGGCAAGGTAAACGTCATACAAGCGGTCAGCCTCCGGCACAGCCGCGCGATACCAGGCGTTCCACATCGTGTCCTGGCTCTTATCGCCGCCTAACAGCAAGATCGCCACGCGGCGAGGGTCGAAGCAGAACAGCACCCGCAGCGCCTTGGTACCGGCCGGAATCAGGAGCTCTTTCATGTTGTGATGGCGAGAGGTCACGATCTCCCCGACGTAAGGACGGCGCAGCAGCGGCCCCTTCTCCGCAAGCATGTCGATCACGGCATCCAGCATCGCCCTAGCCGCGGGGTCAGAACGCTTCAGCGCGTCGGCCCATACGAAGAACTCATCCGTAGCCTCGACCTCCCAGTCCACGCCCTGGGACCTGGGACTATACTACAACACGTATACACGCTCAAGGTAGTACCCGACCTCCACTCGGCATCTATGAAACCGCGTCAGCAGCCGCAAGGTGCGCAATCAGGTCCTCCAGCTCGAAGCCCTCGCCTACAAGGTCACCATCGAGACCGCTGCCTGAGCTGCGGCTACCCCCCCGGCTCCGCCGCGCTACGTCGGGCACTGCTGCCTGCCCGCTGAGCGCCGATTTCGGACTATGAGAAGCCGCTGGACATCTGATTCCTCGAGGTCGACGTACGCATTTTGTCAGCCGGCTCCGGCAGACTCAGCAGTGTTGGCCTGAAGGGCGACGTGATTGGCAGTCATGGAGATCAGAAGCGAACGGATTCGGTTGGCGCTGGATACAAACCCGACCCTGACGCTGCTCAAGGCGTACTCGAGGGACTGGGTGTTGCCCCTGTTCGCTGAGCACCTCGAACAGGCCGAGGGCTCGGTTTCTGCCGAGTCGCGCCACCAACGCAGCGGGCGAACCCGCAGGTCAGCAACCTATGCTCCGTTTTGGAACCCCGCAGGCCGAACCACGGCGCCCGTACAGGCGGCAGCGCAGCTCATTGTCCGGCCGGTCAATCGCGATATAGCTTGGTTTTATGGACGAGCGGGCGCACGAGCACGTCGCTGCAGCGGCAGCCGTGCATACCGAACTTGGCCGAGCGTACGACGGAGCCCTGGCCGAGGGGCTGGTCGAGAGGATCAGCTCGGAGATTGACAAGCAAGTAGACGCCAGGCTGGCAGAGCATGGCATTCAGTCCAGCCGGGCCGCATGGGCGAACGTCGCTATGGGCTTGGGCTCGGTCGGGCTGGGCATCGGCGCCACCGCTGTGACGCTGCATGCCTACTCGGCCAGCGGAGTCGCACCCAAGGCATCAATCAATCTGGGGCCTTTGCATGGATCGGTGATGACAACTACCAGCTCGGTGAGCACCGGCCAGCTGGTCCTGGTCGCGCTGATCTGGGCCGTCATTGCGGTCATCAACATTGCCTACGCTCGCCGCCAGCCCCGCCAGCCCCGCCAGCCCCGCCGGCCCTGACGGCGGCCTGCGGCGGACCGCGCCAACCTGGTCCCAATTCCTGCGCTCACAAGCTGAAGCGGTCCTGGCGAGCGACTTCTTCATCGTCGGCCTGCTCGACCGCACCCAGGCCTATGTCCTGGCGGTGATAGAACACGCGACCCGGCGCATCCGCATCCTCGGCGTCATGCTGCACCCCACCGGGGAGTGGACCACCCAGCAGGCACGCAACCTCCTCATCGACCCCGGTGAGCAAACGCACCCGGTCAAGTTCATGATCCGCGACCGCGGCTCGGACTTCACCGCCGCGTTCGACGCGGTCCTCGCCGACGCCGGCATCCGGACCGTGCTGTGCAACGTGCCGACGCCCCGTATGAACGCGATCACCGAACGCTGGATCGGGGGATGCCGTCGCGAGCTGCTGGACCGAGCCCTCGTCTGGAACCATACTCATCTGCGGCGGATCCTGCGCGAGTACGAGATCCACCACAATCAGCACCGGCCGCACCGCTCTCTGCACGGCGCCGCGCCGCTGAAACCGCTGTCCGAGCCGGCCGACCTCGACCTGTATCACGGCAGAAGACACGCTCGCGTCGGTGGCCTGATCAACGAATATCGCCTGGTCGCATGACGTGGACGAGGTTTTCGGCACGCACAGGCACAAGTTTTCGGCACCCACAGTGTTCACCGTGGGTCGTCACCGTCTGCGACCTGCGGTGGCACGGCCGAGAGTGGCCAGGTGTACCCGGGCGGACGTAGCTGAATGAGACTGGGAGACCACGGACCTTGCCGATCAGGGCCCCGAGCGAACCTGAGCTGAGCGGCTAGCCGCCCATCTCGCGCTTCAGCCTGGCCAGCTCATCGTCCACGTCCTGGGTGTTCGGCCGGGACGGCTGCGGCGGGTACGCGGTGGAGACCGGCTCGACGTCGGCCCGCGGCAGCTGCCTGCTGTACTGCGTGTAGTCGGGCTCTCGGACCTCGCGGTCGGCCTTCTTATCCGAAACCTGCCGCCCGGAACGGGCCACCTTGATGCCCACCGCGATCGCGCCGACCACGAGCACAGCGATCACCAGGTAGGTCACAGCGTGAATGATGAAGCCGACCACCGAGCCGACGACCAGGAACGCGATCAGTATTCCAGCCCCGATGGCGGCGATCTTGAACCAGCGCATCCGCCGCGTCCTCTCTCGACAAGGATCCGTCCTCTCTCGCGACGTTACCTGATTGCGTCCACACGCAGAGCCTGTGCGTGCGGGCAATCCCGTCCACGGTTCTGACCAGCGGAGTTGCCCTCCCAGCCATCTGGCCGTGATGATCACCGATCATGTGCTTGCGGTTCGTTTTCCTCCTGACCACGCAGGTGGTCGCATGGCTGCGGCTGTCCCGGCGTGAGGAGGCGTGGAAGACCGGGGAGATCCTGATCTTGCGCCATCAGCTCACCGTCCTGCAACGGCGGCAGCCGCGTCGCCCGCGGCTGAAGTGGGCGGACCGTGCCCTGCTCGCGGCCCTGCTCGCCGGCGCAGCGATGTCAGCGTTAGGGCGAACGCCTGTCGTGCCGCAATGGGTCTTCGCGGGATGAGGCCTACGGTAACACCGCTGATCACCGTTTCCTGGCTGCCGTGCCTGCCAGTTCAGGTCGGGCGTGTGGCTTCAGGGCTGTTCAAGAATCGCTGGTTCCGAGCGCTGCTGTGATCTCCTGGATGGCCTCGGCCTCGGCGGGGCTCACGCTTTGCCCTTCCTCCTTGTGCGCTGCCGCGACCTTGCTCGCGAGGGCGAGCACGAAGCGCCGGTAATCGTCGAGTTCCTCGGTCGTTGCCTTGGCCTGGAGCAGTGCCACCGCGTCGCGGAGGTGCTTCAGCCCGTTATCCCTGAGTTCTGCGGCAGAGTGATACCTCGTGTGATCGGCCTCGGGCTTCGCCGCGACGATCTCGTCGAGGAGCTCGCTCTCGCCGTGCTGGCCGCGCGCTTCAAGGTAAGCCTTCGACATCGCGATTGACTCGCGGATCATCCCCCCGCGGGCCGCGGTGACCACGATCATGCCGGCGCTCGGCGGGCCCTCGAGCACCACCTTCCATTCCTCGGGCGAGAAGGCCGCTTTTGCCGTCATCCGGAACTCCTTCCTAGCGGTACGAAACCTACATCCTCGACCTGATCATCCCGATGGGCGCGTTCGGTCCCGGCACCGCCTGCGCCTCCTGCGGCGGCGCACTGCGGCTGCCGCACGCCCTGATCGCAGCCGGCTGGATCCCGGCCACCGCCGTCATCGCCGGAGTGACTCACGTTATCCGCCGGGACTTGTGGGGTTCCCAAAACGGGGCACAGGTTGCTGGCCTGCGGGTTCGCCAGCGGTGAGGGTCGCATCCCTGGCAGGATCGCGGGCTCGTGACGATACGGATGCTCTACTTGATGTTCGTCCGCCTGGCCGGGGGGATGGTGCTGCTGGGACGTTCTTCGACGTCGAAAGACGCCGAGCTGCCGGTGCTGCGCCACGAGGTGGCGGTGCTGAGGCGGCAGAACCCCAGGCCGAGGCTGGACTGGGCCGACCGGGCAGTGCTCGCCGCTCTGGTCCGGCTGCTCCCCAGGCCCTTGAGGATTAGCCGGCTGGTCACGCCCGACACCTTGCTGCGCTGGCATCGGCGGCTGATCCGCTGGCGATGGACCTATCCCCACTCAGACGGCCGACCGCCCGCGGACCCGCGCATCGTGAGGCTGATCGGGCAGATGGCGCGGGAGAACCCGGGCTGGGGCTACAAGCGGATCCAAGGTGAGCTGCTGGGCCTGGAGGAGCGGGCCGGCCGGTTCCGGTTCCTGATCCGGGACCGGGCCGGGCAATTCACCGAGGCATTCGACGCAGTCCTGTCCGGCGCGGGGATCGAGGTGGTGAAGATCCCGCCGCGGAGCCCGCGGGCGAACGCTCATGCCGAACGCTGGGTGCGCACAGCACAGGCTGAGGTCACCGACCGGATGCTGATCGCCGGGCCGAGGCACCTTCACATGGTCGTGGACCAGTACGCCGTGCATTACAACGAGCATCGCCCGCACCGAGCCCGGGACCTGCGCTCGCCAGTCGCTGCCGAGATCACTTCGGACGTCATTGCCGATCTCACGACACCGGAGATACGGCGTCGCAGGGTCCCCGGCGGGCTGATCAACGAGTACGAGCGGGCGGCATGAAGATCACCGACTGATTCAGGAAACTGCAGGTCAGTGAGCATGGACCCAGTTCTGGCACCCCACAGGACCCGCAAGCCACGTCGAGCAGCCGGTCTCCGGCATTGACGCCGAGCCGATGGTGCACAGCGACGTACTCCCGGCAGTTGCCCGGCTCGCTGAGAGTCGCGAAGTCCACCGCCTTGCGCCCCAGCCCTCGTCCACCGTCGCCCACTGGGGAGAGTCTGTGCTTGACCTCGTCATTGCCGCTCCTCTGCGTCGCCAGATCCCCTCTGCGCTGGTCTCACCGGTCCGCCGGGCGGCCGGTTGTCCGGTGCTGGCCGCCCACGGTACTGCAAAGCGGTAACGCGCAGGTCGTCGCGCTCACCGGTCGCAACCTGCATGTTGGCCCCTTCTGTGGTAGTGCCGGTCACTGGGCAGCCAGCAGCGTGGCGATGCGCGCGGCGGCGCGGGCCGCGCCGCCGCGCGGAACCTTCCGGTAACCGGGCCGGGTGCCGACTTCCGCCAATGTTGCCCGCATTGTGGTGGCCAGGAAGTCTGCTGTGGTCGTCGTGTAGTCCATGCCGAGGCCGGCCCGGTAGTGATTGAGCCGGTGGGTGACGAAGTGCTGCTGTTCCCAATGGCGGCGCAGGGGGAAGTAGATGAATGGCCGCCCGGTGGCGACCAGTTCCATCGTCGTGGACAGCCCGCCTTGGACGATGGCCGCGTCGGCGCACGCCAGGTGCTCGAAGAGATCGGGCACATAGCCGCGCTTGTCCATGCCCTCGATGTCCGGCAGCAACCGGGGATCGATGCGAGGGCCGGTGACCAGAAGCATCCGCGCGTCTGGCACCTGCTTACGTAGCCGCGCGAAGGCGTCGCAGGTCAGTTCCAGCAGGCTGACGCCAGCCGCCGTGCCCCCTACCGCGGCCACGAGCAACGGCTGGTGCTGGGGGTAGCCAAGCCGACCACGCAACCGGGCACGGTCACGATAGGCAGCGGGGTTGAACGGGAGCACATAGGGGACCGAGGTGAACCACCGGCTGGACCATGACCGTATTCCCGGCAGGCCGGGCCCGAACGATAGATCGGGCAGCTCGTCGAAAGAGCCGATGAACATGGACAGGTCCCGCAGCCGGGGGAACCGCTCGCGCTTTTCAATGGAGTCGGCGTTGTAGTCCGCGCACAACTCGGCTTCCCGTGGGTCGCCGGGGTCGGTAGGCAGGAAGCCGATCACGTCAGTCATGAATACGTACGGCGCGATCTTCCGCTCGGGGTTCTCGTGCAGGAAGTAGTCGATCTCCCAGCACTCGTCACCTACCCATAGGTCGTAGCTGGTGTCCCTGACCACGTCGTCGAACAGCAGGTAGTTCGCGCATAGGATCTCGTCCATCCGGCGAAACGCGTAGAACGCGGGCAGGTCGTGCTGCGCGGATTCCGACTCCCAGTGTGCCGACTCGGAAACCAGCTCGGAGCTCGCCGGATGGATGATCTCCCCGGCACCGGCGAGTACCTCGGTCACCGGCGGCTGCGCCCACCAGTGGATCTCCAGGTCCGGCACCCGCTCCCGGAGAGCCCGGGCGATGGCCAGGTCCCGCTGGACGTGGCCGAGGCCGATGGGCGAGGAGATCCACAGCGCCCGCCGAGGGCGGCTGTGCATCGTGTGCCAGACGGCCTGCTTGCGCTGCCGAGGGACCATCCCGTCCACAAAGTTACGGATGGCGTGGTTCACCGCGACCGGGTACCGGACGTGCGGCGCGTGCCCGCCGCCTTCGATCACGAGCAGCTCAGCGCTCGTCAGCTCGGCGATCCGCCGCGTCCGTTCCGGCGGGACGATCTTGTCCTGATCACCGCCGATCACGAGCACCGGGCAAGCCAGCGACCGGCAGAGGCGGATCGCCTCATGCTCATCGGCGACCTGTTGAGGGGCGTCAGCATCGCACAGCATGGTCTCCGCGTCGGTTTGCATGCCCCACTCGACGAGATCGTCGTAGGGCTTCGTGGAGTGCGGCTCGGTGGTGATCCGGGACATGAAGAACTCGACGTATCCTCGCCAGTCTCGTCGCCAGTAGTGCCGGTTCTCCTTCGCCCACCCATCGGTGGCGTCGAGCACGTCGTCGAAGGAATGTCTGCCTTGTTCCCAGGGGTCGGCGGGCGGGATCGGCAGCGTCGGCGCGATGGCCACGATCCCGGTCACCTGCTGCGGATTAGCCGCCGCGAACAACAGCGCCCAGGGGAAGCCGCTGCAGAACGCCGCGAGCACGGCCCGCTCGGTGCCGGTCGCGTCGAGCACGGCCGCAGCGTCACTCGCGAAGACCGCGTCGGCATAGGCCGCCGGGTTCCTGGGCCGGTCGGACCGACCGTTGCCGCGCGGGTCGAAGGTGATCACACGGTAGTCCCGGGCCAGGAACGGCACCTGCATCTTCCAGTGCCTGGAGTCCACGATCGCCCACGTGGGCAGCAGCAGGATCGTCGGCTGGCCCGTGCCGTGCACCTCGTAATGAATCCGCACGCCTGAATTGACAACGTAACCGGACTCGTCGGGTAGTCGTGCGCGCATCAGTTGCACCTCCAACGGGCCGCGAGCCAGCAGCGCAAGGCCCAGAGGATCATCCGGGAATGCAGCCGACCATATGACCGCCACCATGGCGACTGGTCGAGCCTCACGTTCCTCTCTTGATACCCCGGCTAAGCGGGAGCGGGTATCGGGGAAAGCCATTAGGTATCCATTCGGCCCGGCTCCGGCCGGATCCGGGTGCCTCCGGCCTGGGCGCCTACCTAGGCCCGGCCGCTTATCACGCTGGAGCGGACAGGTGATGTGTGACGGCCCAGGCGGCCACTTCGGCCCGACTGCGGGCATCTAGCTTGGACATCACATGGTGCAGGTGGACCTCGGCGGTCTTCTCGGAGATTCCGAGCACCCTGCCGATCTGCCGGTTGGTCCGACCCGAGGCAACCAGCGCGGCGACTTGCCGCTCCCGCGGGGTGAGCGGCACCTGATGGGAGCGGTCCGCGTCACCGGGTGCGGCGCCCAAAGCGACCGCCATGGCAAGGTCCGCGGCCTGCTGCACGGGCATTGTCCGGCCAGTGTGTATGAGCATGTCAGCGTCCTGAGTCCCCAGCGCGCGGGCCAGTACCCGCTCCACCGCCGAACTCCTCGCCTGCTCGGTATCGAACTGGCGGGTGGCCACCCGCTCGCGCAGCCCCGCGGCCGCACCGATCAGCCGCGCGGCACTTTCATAGTGCGCCCGTTCACTGGCGACATGGGCGAGCGCCTCCAGGCACTGGGCGATCCCCCGGGGGTCGTTGACGTCGGTGTAGATCCGCAGCGCCTCGGCCAGCAGCGGGCCCGCTTCGTCCAGTCGGCCCTGCGCGCTCAGCGTCGTGCCAAGCCCCCACGCAGACCAAGCCGTCGCCCACGGATAGTCCAGTTCACGGAAGTCTCGCAGGCTCGCCCGCAGTAGTTCCGCAGCGCTCCCCAGGTCGCCGTGGTCCCGGGCGAGCAGCCCCAGGTCGTGCCGGGCCCACGCCACGCCCTGCGTGCTGCCCTCCTCGCGGAATCGCGCCTCGGCTCGCCGATGCCAGTCAGCAGACGCATCCCACTCGCCGCCAGCGCGGGCCACGTGCCCCAGGAAGGCGCACGCGAACGCCGCGCGGCGTGCATCGCCACGCTTCTCGCTGCGCTCGAGCGCGCTGCGCAGGCGCCCCTGGGCACGATCCATCTCTCCCGTCGCGAAGGCCAGTACCCCGGCCACGATGAGCACGCCAGTCTGGGCTCCCGCCGTGGCGTCCTCGCTCATAGCCGCCGGGTCATAGCCGTCCGCAGCCGGGGGGAGAACCGCGTCCACGAGTGCCTGGCCATGATCGAGGTCGCCATGGGTGTAGTGGTACCAGCCGAGCGCGGTAGCGAGCCAGAGCGCCAGCGCATCCTGGCCCGCGCCTAGACAGTAGTCCAGCGTGGCGCGCAGATCCGCGTGGTGGCGGCCGACCCGAAGCATCCAGGCTTGCTCCCCCGGCAGGCCGAGGGAAGCCTCGAACTGCGCCGCGAGATCCGCGTAGTGGCCAGCATGCCTAGCCCGCGTCTCCTCGGCCTCGGCGCTGGCCGCCAGCTGCTCCGCCGCATACTCACGCAAGCTCTCCAGCATCGAGAACTCAGCGGTCTGCTCGTCACCGGGCAGCCGCCGGATCAGGCTCTTGTCGAGCAGCGACTCCACCATCGCGAGCGCGTCGCCCCCATTCACGGCGCAAACGCTGCCCACGTCAGCAAGCGTCCAGCCGCCAGCAAACACCGACAGCCTGCGAAAGAGCGCGCGCTCGCCGGAGTCGAGCAGGTCATAACTCCAGGCGATGGCACTGCGTAGCGCACGCTGCCGGGCTGGCACGTCCCGCGTACTCCCGGCCAGCACCTCCATCCTGCTGCCGAGCCGGAACACCAGCTCCCCGGGCGTCAGGACCTTCAGCCGGGCTGCGGCCAGCTCGATCGCCAGCGGCAGGCCCTCCAGCCGGACACACGCGCGGGCCAGCAACAGCGCATTAGCCGGAGTGAGATCAAAGCCCGGGTTGGTCCGGCGCGCGCGATCCAGCAGCAGCGCCACTGACGGATTCGCCGCCAGGCAACTGAGGTCTGCCACGTCCGCCGGCGCGGGCATGGCCAGCGGCGGAACCGGAAACTCCTGCTCGGCGGACAACCGGAGCCGTTCCCGGCTGGTAGCGAGCACCCGCAGCCGCGGACAGGCAGCCAGCAACCGGCCGACGTCCGGGGCGGCGGCCAGGAGATGTTCGCAGTTGTCCAGGACCACGAGTCGCTCCTCGTGGCCCAGCGCAGCAGCCAGCTGGGCGGTCAGATCCGTCCCGCCCCGCTGCTCGACGCCCACCGCCTGAGCCAGTTCTACCATCACCAGCGCCGGATCCCGGACCGGAGCCAGGTCGACGAACACGGTGGCGCATCCGCTGCGCTCGGCGTGCGCCGACGCGCATGCGACGGCCAGGCGGGTCTTGCCAATGCCCGGCGGCCCGGTGAGCGTGACCAGCCGGGCCTGCGGATGCGCGAGCATGCGAGACACAGCCGCCAGCTCGCCGTCCCGGCCTACAAACAGATCGGCAGGCGACAGCAGGCCACCGACCGATGCCCGCCTCGCGTCTTGCATCTGACTGCCCCGCCCATCTCCCGTAATCCGTGCAGCCACGAGGCCATATTCGAGCATACGACGGCGTACCGTACCACCGCCATCGCCCGCCCAGCGGGGCTGAGGCTGCCCGGTCCCATAGCCATGTAGGGGAATCTCCCGATACCGCGATGACAGCCTGCGCCCCTACAACGGTTTCATGACGACACCCCGCAACCATCGGACGGCCGGCGTTGTGCCCGAGTCCGCCGCTGCCGGGTCGTTCCTCAATGGCCTCGCCGCCCAGGACTTCGCCCGGCTCGGCGGCGCGCTCGCCGCTGACGCCTGCCTGCGCGCCTTGCTGCCGTCGGGCTTGTGGGAGTGGGCCGGCGCCCACGCGATCGCACACCGGTTCGAGCGCTGGTTCGGCGACACCGAGGATTTCGATCTCGTCGAGGCCGCCGTCGGCGAGATCAGTGGCCGCCTGCACCTGCACTGGCGGCTCCGGCTCCGGGCGGAGCGGCTTGGTACGGGCTGGTTCACCGTTGAGCAGCAGGCCTACGCCGACACCGACAACAGCGGCCGCATCGCCCGGCTCGACCTGCTCTGCACGGGTTACCGGCCCGAGGGCGACCATGACTGACACCCTGATCACCTGGGGCGGCTGGGCACCAGCGATCCGCGATGACCCGTTCAGCCACTTCGCCGACGCCCGGACCCGGTGCCCGGTGCAGCGGGTGCGCCTGGCTGACGGCCACCCGGCCTGGGTCGTGCTCGGCTACAACGCGGCCCGGCAAGCGCTGGGCGACCCCCGCATCTCCAAGGACATGCTCGCCGCGCTCGAAGAGGCCGGCGATGTCGTGGCCGAAGGCCTGCCTGGGCCGGAGTTCTCGCGGCACATGCTCAACGTCGACCCGCCTGACCACACCCGGCTGCGGCGGCTGGTATCCCGGGCTTTCGTGCCGTCCAGGGTCGCCGCGCTGGAGCCTGCCATCCGGGGCATCGCCGACAACCTCCTCGACGCGCTGGACGACGCCGGCCCGGGCGCCACGGTCGACCTCATCGAGGGATACGCCTACCCCCTGCCGTTCGGAGTCATCGGCGAACTGCTCGGCATCCCCGCCGCCGACCGCCCGCGCCTGCACGCCTGGTTCCAGGTGCTGCTGACCGGGTGGGCCGGTGACCCTCCGCCGGAGGCGGTCGAGGCGTCGGACGGCATCGTGGCCTACCTGCGCGAACTGGTCGACGCCAAGCGCCGGAGCCCAGCGGACGATCTCGTCAGCGTCCTGATCGCCGCCACCGAAGGCGACGCGCTCACCACGCAGGAGCTGCTGTCGAGCCTGTTCCAGCTCGTCGTCGCCGGCCACGACACCACGGCCAGCCTGATCGGAAGCGGGATGGTGGCCCTGCTGGATCACCCCGGCCAGCTCCAAGCGCTGCTGGCTGATCCCGGGCAGCTTCCCGCGGCGATCGACGAGCTCATCCGCTTCAGCGCCCCGGTACCGCACGCCACGTTCCGGGTGACGGCCGAGCCGGTGACCCTCGAGGGCGTGCAGATCCCGGCCCACGAGCAGGTGCTGGTATGCCTGGCGGCGGCCGACCGCGATCCGGGCCGGTTCCCGGCCCCCGACGTGCTCGACATCGGCCGCGGCGATGGGCCGAACCTCGGGTTCGGCCACGGCATCCACTACTGCCTGGGCGCCCCGCTGGCCCGGCTGGAAGCCAAAGTCGCCTTCGAGACCCTGCTCATCCGCTACCCGGACCTGCGGCTCGCCACTGGCCGAGACGCCCTGGCCTGGGCCCACGGCGACGGCCTAGTCCTGCGCGGCCTCGTCGCACTCCCCGTCGTTCTCGGTCCGGCCTACGACCGGGATGACCATGTCCGATCCACCCAACCCAAGGAGACACCGATGACCATCACCGACAGCCCGGTCGACAACGGCGTGAACGTCCAGGCCCTGCTCGGGGCCCGCGAGGCGCTGTCCGCCGCGCCGGAAGCGGCCGAATTCACCTGGCGGGCTAGCTGCACCTGGCGCAACGGTACCCACAGCCACTCCACCGTGACCGGGTTCACCGGGCTGGGCGCCGAGCAGCAGCACCGCAACACGTACGAGTACGACGTCGACCACCCCGAGTGTTTCGCGTCCGAGGACAACGGCGCTACGCCCGTGGAGGTCGTGCTGGTCGGCCTGGCCAGCTGCCTGACCGCCGGCGTGGCCGCGGTCGCCCAGTACCGGGACATCCAGCTCCGGTCGGTCACCGCCACCATCGAGGGCCAGATGAACGTCCTGGGCATCCTGGGCGCCGACCCCGACATCCGCAACGGGTTCGAGGCGGTCACCGTCCGGTTCGCCATCGACGCCGACGCCTCCCGCGAGGACCTCGAAGCGCTGATCGCCCAATCGCAGAAGCGCTCGGCGGTCTTCGACATCGTGACCAACCCGACCAAGGTGCTCGTCGAGCTGGCCTGAGGCCACGCCCCGGATGTCCGCATGATCCAGACCACGGCAGCTGTCGTAGGTGCCGGGCACGCCGGCCTGGCCATGAGCCGCCGCCTCACCGAACGCTCGATCGACCATGTCGTCCTCGAGCGCGGTGAGGTGGCGAACTCGTGGCGGACCCAGCGCTGGCCGAGCCTTCGGTTGCTCACCCCGAACTGGCAGACCCGGCTCCCCGGCCATGACTACGCGGGCGATGACCCCGACGGCTTCATGCCCGCCGCGGACGTCGCCGCCACCCTCACCCGCTACGCCCGTCTCGCCGCCGCACCGGTGTGCACCGCCACGACCGTGCACACCGTGCGCGCCGCGCCGCAGGGCTTCGAGATCCACGCCAACGACGACGTTCTCTCCGCCCGGACCGTGGTACTGGCGACCGGGGCGTGCAACCTGCCAGCGATCCCAGGCGTCGCCGACGCCGTCCCCCCGTCGATCACGACGCTCACTCCGCTCGCCTACCGCAATCCAGGCCAGCTCCCCGACGGCGGGGTCCTCGTCGTCGGCGCGTCCGCCACCGGCGTTCAGCTCGCCAGCGAGATTCACCGGTCGGGCCGCCCGGTGACCCTGGCGGTCGGCGAACACGTCCGGCTGCCCCGCACCTACCGCGGCCGCGACATCTTCTGGTGGCTGGAGGCCACGGGCCTGCTGGCCGAACGCTACGACCAGATCGACGATCTAACCCGGGCCCGCCACCTGCCCTCCCCGCAGCTCACCGGAACCGCCGAAGCCGTCACGACCGACCTCAACACGCTTACGGCGCAAGGAATCCGCATCGTGGGCCGCCTCGGCCGTGTCGTCGACGGGGTGGCCCAGTTCTCCGGGTCCCTCGCCAACACCTGCGCGCTCGCCGACCTGAAAATGAACCGGTTCCTGAACCGGGCCGATGAGTGGGCTACAGCGTCGGGCTTCGATGATAACCTCCTGCCACCGCACCGCTTCGCACCCACGCGCGTAAATCCCGGCTCGCCCCTGGCGCTAGACCTGACCAGCGGGGAGATCACCACGGTGCTGTGGGCGACGGGCTTCCGGCCCGACCACTCCTGGCTCGACATCCCCGTGCGTGACCGCACCGGCCGCATCCGCCACGACGGCGGCGTAGTCACCGGCGCCCCCGGACTCTACGTCCTCGGCCTGCCGGTGCTCCGTACCCGCGCCTCTACCTACATCCACGGCGCAGCCACCGACTCCGAAGCCCTCGCCGCCCACCTCCACTCCTTCCTCAGCAGCCGGCACCAATGACAACCAGCCGCCACGCCAGGTTGGCATCGGTCTGTCACGTTCCACATCGTGGAAGCCCAATCGGCCGCCTCAAGGGCCTTCGTGGTCGGCCTGTGTGAATGGACGCCCGGGCTATGGGCTGCCCCAGACGAGACCGAACTGCGAGATAGGCCAGTTCTCTGAAGGGACCGCCCAGTACGCAACATACCTGCTGGACTCATAACCGGCTGATTTGTACCCGGCTAGCTGTTTGGCATAGGCCGCCGGGACACCCGCCGAGTCGGCAGGTCGCGCTACGAGCGTGTGGGTGCCAGAAATCGTGTCACCCACACCTGACCTGGGATTCCTGCACCCAGACTGATCTGGGGCGAACGGCAGCGGGGCCAACCTCGACTCCGGCACGATCAGCTCTCGTGACCTTCCGCCTGCTTTACCTGATCTTCGCGCGGCTGTGCGGCTGGCTGGCCCTGCTGCCCCGCTCCGACAACGACAAGAACACCGAGATCCTGGTGCTGCGCCACCAGATCGCCGTCCTGCAACGCCAGGTCAGCTCACCCCGGCTGTCGTGGGCTGATCGGGCCGTCCTGGCCGCTCTCACCCAGCGGCTGTCCGCCGCGCGCCGCCGCCGGCTGTCCCTGATCATCATCCCCCGCACCCTCCTGCGCTGGCACGCCGAGCTGGTTAAGCGCCACTGGACCTACCGGCACCGGAGACCCGGACGCCCGCGTACCGGCCCGGCGATCCGTCGGCTCGCACTGGAAATGGCCCGCGACAACCCGACCTGGGGCTACCGGCGGATCTGCGGCGAACTGACGGGCCTCGGCTACAAGATCGCGTCCTCGACCATCTGGGCGATCCTCAAGGAAGCCGGCATCGACCGCGCACCACAGCGCGAAACAGCCAGCTGGAAACAGTTCCTGTCCGCCCAGGCCAAGGCCATCGCTGCGGTCGACTTCTTCCATGTCGACACCGTCTTCCTGCGCCGGCTGTATGCTGTTCGTCATCGAGCACCACTCGGAAGTTGCTCTCGCATCGGCGATATCTGACCAGTTGCGGGAGAAGGGACTGAACCCTGAGTACATAGAACGCGCAATTCTCACCGCGAATGGCCTTGATGGTCTGTACTCCCTATATTTGTCACTCGGCCGTACGTTGCCGGTATCGCGGGGAAATGTGAGAGCCAATCTTGCCGGTGTTCGCAACGACGCTGCCCACAACGGTCGGATTCCCTCCATGGAGGAAGCAACCCGAGCGGTAGAACTCGCGCACGCAGTGGTAACCGCCGCCGGGGGTCCGGCAGTCCGGTGAACCGCCAGCCGTGGCGGACTTCCCGGACGACCCCGGCCCGCCGACGTGCCCGCGCCGCGGTGGTGATCGCGGACGCTGTCCGCTGTATGTCCGTGGACAGCGGGAAACAGCCGCACTTACAGGGACGCAGCGGGACTACGACGGCCCGTAGCACAACGGCCCGCACCGGTGCGAATGCGCAGGCCACGGGCCGTTTCCGCTGGTAGTGGCAGGTGTTGGGTTCGAACCAACGTAGGCTGAGCCGACGGTTTTACATCAGACCGTTCATCCCCACCCCTCGGAATGGCCTCTGACCTGCCGATTCTCTGCTTGTCGGCACTGTCGAGACCGGTTGCTGTCCGCCATGTGTCCGTGCGGACAGAGGCGGGCTGGTCAGTGCTGTGCGAGTTCTGGATCTTGTGTTACCGAGTCCAGTGCAGTCTCACCGTGTCTGACCGTGCCTTCACGGCGCGTGCAGGATGAGGGCGTCATCGACTGCACGCAGATCCTCCGGATCGGAGGTGACGACATGCAGGTTCCGCTGCCGCGCGCACAGGGCAACCGAGACATCGACCACATCGGCGTGGCCCGACCTGCCGCACAGCAGGCCGACAGCCCGGGCGACCGGGTCGTCCAGGGCGACGACCTCCGTGCGCTCGTCGTTGAGCAGCGCGGCGATCCTCGCCTGCCGCGATCCGCCGCGCCACGCCTGGGCAACAGCACCCGCGGGCACCGCGACTTGCCAGTCACGCCGGTCGATCTCCTCCAGCAGAGCCTGCATCCGCCTGCTGCGGTGCTCGATCGCGATGAGAGCGCCGGCATCGAAGGTGATCGCGCTGGTCACTCGACCCCGAGCGCCCGGCGAGCCCACGCGTAGTCTTCCTCGCTCGGCTGCCCGTCCTCAGCCCGCATGTCAGCGACCAGGCGGGAGATTGACCTGGTCCGCGCCGACTGCGCCATCGCATCGGCGATGTAGGCAGAGACCGAGGCGGCCCGGCCCTCGCGCACAGCCTGTCGCGCCTGCTCAGCCAGCTCGTCCGGCAGGCTCACAGCCAACTTAGTAGTCATACCAGCAGCCTACCGCAGTCATACCCAGGTAGTGCCGTCGATGCCTGCGTACAACGGGAACCACCCGGATGTCAACGAGTGGCATCTGGCGGGGCAACCGGCTCCTCATGTGTGACTCAGGCTGGGTCTGCTCCCTGCGGAGGTGTTCTTTCGGGGATGGGCAACGGGTATGCGTTGCCGCTGGCCTGCGTGTTGCGGTTTGCTTGGCCGACTGGGTGGTGCAGGGCGACGCCGGCGATGACGAGCGTGATGCCGACGATCTCGATCGCGCTGGGGATCTGGGTGAGGACGATGACCCCGATGATGGTCGCGAAGGCTGGTAGAAGGGCCGCCATGGCGGCGTAGGTGGCGCGCGGCAAGCGGGTCAAGGTGAGCTGGTCGAGGCCGTAGGGGATCACCGAGGAGGAGAGACCTACGCCGACGCCGACGAGCAGCGCGGTCGGGTCGGTGAAGGCGCGCGCGGCTTGCCATGCGCCGATCGGGGTGACGGCCGCGGCGGCGATCAGCATCGCGAAGGCGAGGCCGTCGACGCCGTTGAGCTGCGGTCGCTTGGCAACCTTGTCGGCGAGCACGATGTAGAGCAAGAACAGCGCCGCGTTCGCGAACGCGAACACGAACCCGACCAGGGCGCCGGCGAGTCGGATGTCGGTCAGCAGGTAGACGCCGGCAACGGCGAGCGCGAGCGCGAGCCCGTTGCGCGCGGAGCGTGCGCCGAGCGTCGCCAGGGCGATCATCGGCAAGAACTCGATCGCCGCGACGGCGCCGAGTGGCAGCCGACTGATCGCGAAGTAGAAGCAGGTGTTCATCGCCGCGAGCACGGTCCCCCAACCGAGCAGCAGCTCGCGGCCTTGGCGGTCAAGCGCAGGGACCGTACGCCACGGACGACGCCACGCTGCGAAGATCACGGCGCCATAACCAATGCCGTCGTAACAACAAAGCTCGCTCTCTTCAACAACAGAAATCACCTATACCGCGGTGGACGTGTCTCGAATGATTTGCTTGCTCACCCGTCATCACGACTCAGCGGCCCACGTCGCTCCCAAACGGTGCACCAAGGAGGCACCAACGTCCCGTTTCAGGGCCTTCAGACGTGCGTGCTAAAGGCACGAGCATCGCTGCCTCAATATCTGACCTTCCCCTACGACCCCGGATCCACCGTGCGCGGTCGGCCTTGAATGAAGGTGGAGGAAACCTTGAATAGGCTCCCTGGCCTGGATCTTTCAGGGGGTGACAGGGTTGGCCCCTTGATCACCATCCCGAGCTTTTGATCATGAAGTCCGTTCTGCGGGTTTGGTCAGGGTCCGACTGTCGCGTCGGGGGCTCCGGTTCCACGCTCCGGCTGGTCTCCTTTCCTGGGTCGTCGGGTCGGCGGCGCACCGAGTCAGACCGGTGCCAGGCGGTGCCCTGACCGAGTGCCAGGCGTTGATCAGGTCAGCGGTCCAGGGCCAGCCGGCGCGCAGGTGCAGCCAGCGTTTCCGCTGGCCCCGGTCAGGCGGGCGGGTACGTGCAGCAGCCGGAACCGCTAGCAGCTTCGGGGCCGCCTCACGCAGTTCACCGGCGGGCAGGGCGAGGTGGCGGAAGCAGGCGAGCAGGTTCGCCGCGACGGCGACGACCTTGTGGGTGCCGAAAACCTATGCCACCAGGCGATACTCATGAATCACGCCTCCGGCGCGTCGCGCCGCTGGACCCGGAACTGGTCCAGGTCACTGACGCCATCGGGCAGCGGGCGCAACGGCGCGGCCTGGTTCAGGGTGCGGTGCGGCCGGTGCGTGTTGTAAAAGTCCTCCTACTCGCGCAGGACGGTCATCAGGTGGCGCTGGTTCCAGATCAAGGTCCGGTCCAGCAGCTCACGCCGGCAGCTCCCGATCCAGCGTTCCATGACCGAGTTCATTCGCGGCGCCTGTCGGCGTCCTTCCACCACCACTCCCGCCGCGACAATCCCAGCAGCGACACGGCCCGGGAGACAATTATGAAGATCAGCTTCAAGCCCACAAGCCGAAGATCATCCCACGCTCTGGCGGGCCAAGGGCCACGTCCTCCGAGATGGTGTATGAAATGGCCACCTCGCGACCTGTTTCCCTAGGGAACGGCCGTTTGGCGACCAGTCCCAGCTTGGAAGGCTGCGACTAGGCGGGCTGCGGCCTGCATTTGTCCAGATGATCAACGCTGGCTCTTGTCCGCTAATAACCGTGGTTGCCGGTGGTTCGCCGCTCCATCGGGCACGCAACGGGCACGCGCGAGGGATCGGCACGCAAGCTGCGATCGCTCGGCTGGGCGTCGCGTCAGGAGTCCTCCTTCACATCTGTTGGGACGGCGGTCATGGTGACGGCGTCGGGTTCCGGACCCGCCCCGGTGAGGGAGATTCCAGTTATTGTGAGCTGCCGCCGGGCTCCGGTGTTCTCGTACAGCTCGATCACGAAAGGTAGCTCCCCTAGCGATGGTGACGCATCGAGGGCGTGGGACACGGCGCTTAGGAACGTACCAACGGTGAGCGGATTGGCGTTTCCCTGGTTCTCCCAGATGTCGTCCCATGGATCGTCTGCGCGCCAGGCGCCCGCAGGCCCGCCAGCTGCGCGTTGACCGCCCGACCTGGAGCCGCGACGTTCTCCTAGCCTTAGCCGGCGTACCAGAAAGTCCTTGAAAGAAGTCCGGGAGGCGGTGTCGGATCGGGGCAGAGCTGTTCGTAGCAGGGGTGAGCGGCCGCCCGCGAGGGGCGCCCCGAAGCACAGGAGATGATCGGAGATGCAGTATCTGGTTTCTGTGATCGACGACACGGCCGACCTGGCCAGATGGCGAGCGTCAGGGGCTAGCGCTCGCCCGGATGAGATGGCAGCGATCGACGCGTTCAACGACCGGCTCGCGGCAGAGGGCCACTGGGTTTTCGCCGGCGGCCTCGCGGCGCCCGGCACGGCGACCGTGATCGACAACCGGGGCGGGGAAGCGCTGTTCACCGACGGGCCCTTCGTGGAGTCGAAGGAGTATCTCGGGGGCCTGTGGATTATCGAGGCTGCCGACCTCGACGTGGTGCTCAAGCTCGCCGCCGAGGGGTCGAAGGCCTGCAACCGGAAGGTCGAGGTGCGGCCGTTCGCGCTCATGACCACAGAGACCGGGACGACCGCCCAGGAGCAGATCCGGACGCTGCTGAACGACCGCGCCGCCGCCATAACCGCCAAGGACGCCCGGCGCGCGGTGGCCCACCTCGCTCCCGAGGTCGTCAGCTTCGGCCTGGCCCCGCCGCTGCGTGACGCCGGGGATGAGGCTCGCGACCCGGCGGGGATCGAGGGCTGGTTCGGGACCTGGGACGGCCCGATCGGCTACGACATCGGCGACCTGGTCATCGAGGCGGGTGACGACGTCGCCTTCTGCCATGGCCTCACCCATATGACAGGCACGAAGACGGACGGGGAGCAGGTCGACTTGTGGTTCCGGTCCACTGTCGGGCTCCGCCGGACGGCCGCGGGCTGGCAGATCACCCACGAGCATGACTCCACGCCGTTCTACATGGACGGCTCGGGCCGGGCCGCCACCGACCTGAGGCCCTGACCCGCCGGGCGTTGCGGAGCTGACTACGCCTCCCTTGCCTTCCCGATAAGCGCCGATCCCTTGCGAGCGGGTACCGTGTCTAGGCTCGGTGGAGCCGATCGCATGCGACGCGACCGCAGGGAGCGGCCTAGACACGGTGGCCGGGAGCGGGACAATCAAGCGCCGGGAAGGCGGCTGTGCAGCACTGAACTGCGTCCCGGGTGAGCCTTGCTGATCAGCGGGGCGGGTAGGTGTGGCCCGGCGTGCGCCAGGCGGGCCTCGTCAAGGCTGAGCCTGGCGCGGACGCCGGGCCCGGCGCCGCGCAGCGGAGCCGCCTTGACGCGATCTCGGTTCGGCAGGACGGCGCGGCGTCCGGAGCGACCACGATCGCGCGCAAACGCTCGGTGTTCGCCAACGTCCTGGGCTATGCGATCGAATTGGAAGAGCTGACGGCCAATCCGCTGGAGCGGCTGAGCTGGAAACCACCCAAGGTCTCCGAGGTCGTTGACCGGCGTGGTGGTCAATCCCCGCCAGGCACGTCAACTGCTGGTCGCCGTTACCTATGTCGGCCCGCAACGCCGCGGGCCGCACGCCCGTGGTCAGCGGCTGATGGCGCTGTTCGCCTGCATGTACTTCGCCGCCCTGCGGCCGGGCGAGGCTGTGGCGCTGCGGCGGCAGGACTGCCGTCTTCCCCGCACCGGGTGGGGCTGGCTGACCCTGGAGAAGTCACGGCCGGAAGTCAACCGGCGCTGGAGCGACACCGCCTCGGCGCATGATGAACGTGGGCTCAAGCACCGGGCCGCCACGGAGACCCGCCGCGTGCCGATCCCGCCCGAGCTGGTTGCGATCCTGCGCGAGCACATCGATACCTTCGGCACCGCGCCGGACGGGCGGATCTTCGGCAGCGAACGCGGCCACGTCGTAGCCTCCACGGCCATCAGCGATGTCTGGGCCGAGGCACGCACTCTCGCCTTCACGCCCGAGCAGGTGGCCTCCCCGCTGGCCGGTCGGCCATACGACCTGCGGCATGCAGCGGTGTCGCTGTGGCTCAACGCCGGAGTCCCGGCCACCGAGGTCGCTGACAGGGCAGGGCACAGCGTCCAAGTCCTGCTGCGCGTCTACGCCAAGTGCCTCGATGACGGTGAGGCCGTCGCGAACAAGCGCATCGACGCAGCGCTCCTGGTCGCCTGATGCCCGCCCCGCGGTCCCGCGAGTCTCACCCGAAAGGTAGGCCGACCTGCGCCGATATCCGGTCAGACCAGGCCGCAGCCATCCCACGTATATCCCACGACCAGCGGCTCACGGCTGCATCTGATGGCATCTGGCTGCATGCCTGCAAACAGAATCAGGGGGGACGCTGCGGCGCCCCTGAACTGGTGTTTTGCTGGTGGCAGGTGTTGGGTTCGAACCAACGTAGGCTGAGCCGACGGTTTTACAGGGAGCCCCAGACCAACGGCAGACAGGCTGTGATCTGCACAAACGGCGCTTCTGCTGGTTCCGGCCCGCGGGCTCAACCGCTTGTCAACCAGACGGGCCATCTCATCTCGCCAGCCTCGGGACGGACCAGCAGAACGCTGGCCACGTCCAAGTTAGGCCGCTCCGGCAGGCCGCATCCGGTCAAAGTGAGCAGCTTACATACTGATGTTTAATGACTAAACACTTGAAGTGTTTAGCTGATATCCTATACTGGTGACACCGAGAGAGGTCATCCGGATCATCGAACGCAACGGCGCCGTCCTGCTACGCCAGCGAGGGTCGCACCGCCAGTACGAGGTCAGGATGCCGAACGCAGATGGAACCGAGTTAGTCGCCCGGACCACCATCGCCCAGCACCCGGGAGATATCCGGCCCGGAACACTGCGAGCGATCGAGCGGGACCTCGAACCGGTCTTCGGGAAGGGATGGCTGAGAAATAGATGAGCTACCACGTGGTGGTGACCCGCGACGGCGATGGCTGGATGGCCGACGTGCCCGCCATCCCCGGCACGCACACCTGGGCGAAGACCCTGCGCGCGCTAAACCGCAACATCCGCGAGGTCATCGGCATGGTCGAAGATCTCCCGCGCAGCGCGGAAGCCAGCGTCGACCTCGACATCGAGTACCGCACCGGTGATCCCAACCTTGACTCCCGCTCCAGCCAGCTGCGCGCCAGGCGCAAGGAAATCGAACGCAACGCCGCTGAGGTAGCAAGCGAGACCCGCGAACTCGCCGGACAACTCGCCGGGCAGCTCCCAGTCAGCGACACCGCCATTCTCCTCGGCGTGTCCAAGGGCCGGGTCACCCAGCTCCAAGTACCCCCTCCGCGCAACACGCGCAAGGCGCCAGCTGCGACAGGCACTGCGTATCCGAAGGAACCGGCAGGCCAGCGCAGCGATTACCTCCCGGCCCCGCCGGTGACCGCCGCAGCACGGCTCCGGCTCAACCATCACTCAACCGCGCCGGGCAAGGCCGCAGGCCCGCAAATTCCGGCAGGATCCGGCCACAGGGCACACGACCTGGCCAAACACGACACCGCCTGAACTCGCACGAGCGCCCGCCCAAATCGGCTCACAACCCCAGCAGCCAGCGGCGATGATCCGGGCCGCATACCGCTTGAGCTGGCGTTATATGTGGTGGCAGGTGTTGGGTTCGAACCAACGTAGGCTGAGCCGACGGTCTTACAGACCGTTCATCCCCACCCATCGGAATGGCCTTTGACCTACCGTTTCTCCATTCCCCGGGGCGTGGACACCGCGTTCTGTCCGCCCCGCGTCCGGAGCTTCGGAGCGTGCCTGGTCAAGGCGGCGCGCCTTTTTGGATCATGTCCCATGAAGTCCAGCTGAGTCCTGCTGCGTCCAATCCTCCACTGCCATGCGAGTGTCCAGCACGGCGGCGCAGTTTACCGGGACGCCACCCTGCCGCCGCCGATCCTGCACTGAAGCCGCTGGACAAGCGAGGTGATAGTGCCACACCTCGGAAATGCGGTCTGAGCGGCCATTTTTCACGGCCCTGCCACGGATTTACGGCCAAGGCCAGGCGCAGCAGAGCCGCTCCTCACGATCACGCCGGGTTCCCGGTTCCCCTCGCGGGCGGCGGGCTTGAGCCAGAACACGGTCGCTCTCCCATTGCCTGGCGCTTCCCAGGCGGCGCGAACAGACCGCAAGCATCAAGGCCGCGCCGACTCCCCTCCTGACCCGTGGCCTGCGCAGGCGTACCGGCAGCGGATCACCGGTAAACAGTACTTCGCGTTTCGCATGGTGGTACGTCCGGCCCACCTGCAAAGGCGCCGCGCCATCCCCGGCAGAGGTGATGCTATGAACGTCCCGGGGGCCGGGTGTTGCTGCCCCGCCGAGTGCACCGTGCCATCGGCGAACGGCGCTGGCTCGCGGGTCTCACCGTGACGTTTAGCGCCTGCAACATCTTTCTCGGCGTCGACGCTTTCTGCGCGGCCCGCGTCCTCGGGATCCTCGGAGGGCTCGCCGTCTGCGCGGCGCTGATCATCGCCCGGCGAAACCATCGCCTCGCGCTCGACTTTCTCGCCATCGGTGCGCTGCCCTTCGCCATCGCGACGTGGTGGAGTGTCCTGACCGCGCTGACACGGCACTTGCCCCGGTGGCCGGCCGCCGCAGTGACCCCAGCACACTCTCCCAGCACCTTTGACACACGCCTGACTGGGCGCTAGCCGCGGTGTCACCTGGCAACAGCTCCCGCGAACTTGACGTGCCGAGAAGGCAAAGTGCATCATCGGCCGTTGCCCGGGCCGCTGCAAGCCGGGCCCGCGTGACGCGGGTTTGTGATGGGCCGGAAACGCGTGTCCTCAGGCGTCAGCCTGTTCGGGGTTCCCAGCGGAAGAATCGGATCGCGACAAGGAGCCCGGCCAGGCCCCAGGCGGCCACCACCAGGACGTCGGTCCAGTTGAACGGGGCGCCGAGGAACCCGGCCTGCATTCCGGACAGGAAATGCCTGATCGGGAAGATCCGGCCGACCCAGAGCATCCAGGCGGGCGGGTTGTTGCCGAGCGGGATGAAGACCCCGGACAGGAACAGCAGCGGCAGGACGATCACGTTGACGATCGGCAGCGCAGCGTCGGCGCTCGGGATGGCCGGCGTGATTGCGAACCCGAGCGCGCAGAACGCGGCCGCGCCCACGGCGAGCATGACCAGCATCCGCAGCAGGGTGATCCCGGTGGGGATGTCAACGCTGTAGAACGCGCGCCCGAACCCGGCCGTGATGACCACCAGCAGGGCCGACACGAGTACCGCGTGTAGTATCCGGGCGCCGAAGAACGTGGCGCGGGGCAGCGGAGTCCCGTCGATCCGCTTGAGCACCTCGGAGTCCCGCTGGAACGTGATCGCGACCGCGACGTTGTTGAAGCAGACCGTGATGACCGCCAGTGCCACCATCGAGGGTACGTAAAACGTGGCCTCGTTCACCGACCTCGCACCGAACTGAACCGTGGAGTTGCGGAATATCGATGTGAAGATCACCAGGAACATGAGCGGGTACACCAGGGCGAAGAACGCCGCGGCCGGGCTGCGCCAGTAGGCCTTGTTCACGTAACGCACCTGCGAGAGGGTGAGCGCCGCCGCGTTCATGCCGTGCGTCCCGTCTGCTTCCCGGGCGGGGCAGGCTGGCTGCTGCCGCCGGAGGGCGGGCCGGTGAGGGAGAGATAGATGTCCTCCAGCGACGGCCTGGTCACCTGCAGCCCGTCGAGGCGGGTCCCGTGGTCGATGGCCCACCCGGTCAGCTCGTGCAGCGCCTGCTCGAGGTCATCGGGGGTGATCTCGGCGTAGCCATCCGGTCCCGGCGGGGCGGACAGCCCGTCCGGGGGAGTCGCGCCGGCCGGGGGGCGGTACCGGATCCGCGCCTTGGCCAGCTCCCGGTCGCCGAGCGTGTCCGGCGTGCCCTCGGCCACGATCCGGCCAGCCGCGATCACCGCGACCCGGTCGGCGAGGAACTGCGCCTCGTCCATGTAATGCGTGGTGAGCAGCACCGTCATGCCGAGCGTCGCCAGGTTCTTGATCACTTCCCACGCCTCGCGGCGGGCCGAGGGGTCGAAGCCGGTGGTCGGCTCGTCGAGGAACAGCAATTCCGGGTTGCCGACCAGGGCAATCCCCACGTCCAGCCGCCGCTGCTGTCCCCCGGAGAGTTTGAGCACCCGGGCATTGCGCTTCTCCCCGAGGCCGACCAGGTGGATCACCTCGTCCACCGGCCGCGGGCGAGGGTAGAAGGTGGCGTACATGGCGATCGTCTCGCGTACGGTGAGGTACCGGTCGATGCCCGTGGACTGCAGCACGATCCCGATGCGGCTCTTCAGCCTGGCCCGGTGACGGCCGGGATCCACGCCGAGCACGCTGACCTCGCCGCGGTCCCGGGCTCGGTAGCCCTCGAGAATCTCGACCGTGGTGGTCTTGCCCGCCCCGTTCGGGCCGAGCAGCGCGAAGACCTCGCCGGCCCGGATCTCCAGGTCGATCCCGCTGACAGCTGGCGTGCCCGAATACGACTTCTCCAGGCCATGAACATCCACCGCGAGCGTGCCCGCATGACCGGCCTCAACCGGGCCGGGGTGATCAAGTTCACTCATGTCCTCTATCGTCACAACGCGAGATCACCCGCGCATCAGCCCGTGGGTAGAACCGCCCCAACGGGCAGTCGTCGAACAAGCGCCATGACACACGGCGGGCACCTAGCCGCGGCGCTGGCCGGGTGGAGCAGACTGGATCGGGCTCCACGGCCCTCGGGCCTGCACGACGGTGAGGGTCCGCGCGGGGGTTGGACGGCTGAGTCAGCCCTTCCCCGGCGACAGGCGTCGCGCGGCGGACAGTCAGCTGCGCCGGATCTGCGTGACGCCCAGCCGACACGGCGAACAGCGCGGCCCCGTACGGACCGGCGACCTAAACCGGCCAGGGCGTAGACCAGGTGGCCAGTGGTACGGAACGAGCTGGTTGGAGGACCGCAATGAGCACTGCGGGGCGACGGCTCGTCCGAGCCGAGCTGAGGTTGATGACGCGCGATCGCCGAGCTCGTCGTCGGGCTGGTGACAACCGCGGTGACCCGCGGGCTGCTGTTGATCGTTGCCGCACCGGTATACGGCCTACCTGCCGTGTACGACGGATGGCGGGTGGAGGCCGCGCTGTCGCTGAGCGCGGTAGGGTTCGTGAGCCTCAGCGTGCTGCGCGGCTCGCTGCTGCCGTCGGCCCGGTCCGCCCAGGCCGTCGGACTGCTGATGTTCTTCCCCTCGTTCCCGCTCGGCGCGGGCGGTCCGCCGCCGCGTCATGGGCTTGGCATTGCGGCACGTCGCCGGACCGCTGCCGCTGACGTTGCTGACCAGTGCGTGCGTGGGCCATGGCTGGGCCTGGGTTCGGCCACCGGTCGCTCGTGGCAGTAGCAACGCTGGCGGCGGCGGTCACGATTGTCGCCGTCCGCCGAACAGCCTTGTGACGCGGCCGAGTGACCCCGGGGACGGCCAACGGCGATGGGCCGGTCGTAGCATCCAAGACATGACCGGCAATGCGGGCTCGACCCGTCCCGCCGAGTTCCCGCCGGGATGGGCGAGCTGGGTGGCCCTCGCCGTGTTCACCGGGTTCGTCGCCATCGGACTCGGACGGATGAACCCCAACGCGGCCGCCGCGGCGGCCGCGGCGGTGGTGGCCGTGGCCGCGGGAGCCTTGCTCGTCTGGCAGCGGCGGCCGCTGCTGGTGTATGCGGCGGTAGCCACCGGCGGGATCGCGGTCCTCGGGCACCGCATGCCCAGCAACGTCGGCTGGTTCGCGGTGTGCCTGCTCGGCGCGTGGTGCGGGTTGATCGGGAGCCGCCGCGACGGTCTGGTGTACTGGGCCGCTGCGCTGACCCTCTTCGCGGTCGAATGGCTGTGGTTCAAGCCTGATCCGGGCTGGGGTGCGTGGATGGCGGGCGTGACGCTCTCCGTCCTCGCTGCGCTGCTGATCCGCCACGAGATCGACCTGGTCTCGCAGCTGCGGGCGGCCCGGGCTGGACTGGCGGAGCGGGCGACGGTGGAGGAACGCAGCCGCATCGCCCGCGAACTGCACGACGTCATAGCGCACACCCTGACGGTTTCCCTGCTGCACGTCACCAGCGCGCGGCTGGCCGTCGAGCACGACCCCGCCGACGCCGCGCGTGCGCTGGCCGAGGCCGAGCGGCTGGGCCGGGAGAGCCTGACCGAGGTGCGCCTGGCAGTGGGTATGCTGCACGAGCACGAAGGCGTGGGCCGCACCGCACCGCTGCCGGGCGTGGACGGCCTGCCTGCACTGGTGGAGCGGTTCAGGTCCGCGGGCGCCGACGTCACCCTCACCGTCGACGGCGACCCCGGCCGGCTGCCCGCTACCACCGGTCTGGCCGTCTACCGCATCCTGCAAGAGGCACTGACGAACGCGATCAAGCACGCACCCGGTTCGCCGACGGCGGCGCGCCTGAGCGTCGCCGCGGATGCGGTGGAGTTGGCCGTCGACAGCGCGACTGAGCCGGGAACCGGCACCGGGCTGGGCGTGCTCACCATGCGTGAGCGCGCTGAACTGCTGGGCGGGAGCTGCGAAGCAGGGCCGGGCGGCCAGGGCTGGCTAGTGCGGGCCACGCTCCCCCTCGCCGCCAGCCGGGGGCGGGAGGGCGCGACATGATCCGGCTGTTGCTGGTCGACGATCAGGAGCTAGTGCGGACCGGCCTGCGCGGCATCCTGCGCACCCAGTTCGGCTTCGACGTCGTGGGCGAATGCGCCGACGGCAGCGAGGTGATCGCAGCGGTCGATTCTCTCGCGCCCGACGTGGTGCTGATGGACGTGCGGATGCCGCTGGTCGACGGTGTGCGCGCGACCCGCGAGTTGCGCCGCCGCAATGGCAGCACGCCTGTGCTGGCCCTCACCACGTTCGACGACGACGAGGCGCTGGCCGGCGTCCTGCGGGCCGGCGCGTCCGGCTTCATCCTCAAGGGCGGGGCCGCCGAGGACCTGCACCGGGCGGTGCGCATAGTGGCCGACGGCGGTGCCTGGCTCGACCCGGCAGTCACCGGCCGGGTGCTGGCCATCTACCGGTCAGCCACGCCGCCTCGGGCCGGGCGGGACGCCAATCTCGATGCCCTGACCAGCCGCGAACGTGAGGTGCTGGCGCTCATCGGGCAGGGCAAGACGAACGCCGAGATCGCCGCCGAGCTGGTTGTCGGTGAGGGAACGGTCAAAACGCACATCAACCACCTATTCACCAAGTTGCAGTTGCGCGACCGCGCCGCCGCCGTGGTCTTCGCTTTCGACCACGACCTCGTCACACCGCTGCCGGATCGTGGGAGCTGTCCGTGCCGAGAAGCGCATCCACGGCTCTGACCAGCAAAGTTGCTCGCCCCGCGTTCCGCCGTGATGATCACCGGTCATGTGCCTGCGGTTCGTGTTCCTCCTGATCACGCAACTAACCGGGTGGCTGCGGCTATCCCGGCGCAAGGAGACGTGGAAGACCGCCGAGATCTTGATCCTGCGACACCAGCTCACAGTCCTGCAGCGGCGGCAGACACGTCACCCGAAGCTGAACTGGGCGGACCGGGCCCTGCTCGCGGCCCTGCTCAGCGTGATACCCAAAACGCGCCGCCGGGGGCTGTGGCTGCTGGTCACCCCGGACACCATCCTGCGCTGGCACCGCGACATCGTCCGCCGCCGCCATGCCGCCAGGTCCATGCGCGCCAAGACCGGCCTGCCGGCGACCCGCCGGAACATCAAGGCCCTGGTCCTCCGGCTGGCCCGGGAGAACCCCGGCTGGGGCTACCGCAGGATCCACCGGGAACTGGCCGGACTGGGAGTCAAGGTCGCGGCGTCGACCGTGTGGGAGATCCTCAAGGCCAGCGGCACCGGCCCCGCTCCGCGGCGAACCGGGCCGACCTGGTCGCAGTTCCTGCGTTCGCAGGCTGAGGCGATCCTGGCATGCGACTTCTTCACGGCCGACTTGCTCGACGGCACCCAGGCCCACGTCCTGACCGTGATCGAGCACGCGACACGGCGCATCCGCATCCTCGGCGTAACGCTGCACCCCACTGGGGAATGGACCACCCAGCAGGCCCGCAACCTGCTTATGGACCTCGGCGAGCATACGCGCCGGGTCAAGTTCATGATCCGCGACCGCGGCTCGAACTTCACCGCCGCATTCGACGCGGTTCTCGCCGACGCGAGCATCCGGACCGTGCTGTGCAACGTCCCGGACGCCCCGCATGAACGCGATCACCGAACGCTGGATCGGGGGATGCCGACGCGAGCTCCTAAACCGAACCCTCGTCTGGAACCAGGCTCATCTGCGGCAGGTCCTGCGCGAGTACGAGATCCACACAATCAGCACCGGCCCCATCGTTCCCTGCACGCAGCCGCGCCGCTGAAACCTCTACCCGAGCCGGTCGATCTCGACCACTACCGCGTCCGGAAACAGGCTCACGTCGCTGGCCTGATCAACGAATATCGCCTGGTCGCATGACGTGGACGAGGTTTTCGGCACGCACAGGTTCAGGCCGTAGCACAACGGCCCGCACCCGCGCGTACGCGCAGGCAACGGGCCGTTTCCGCTGGTAGTGGCAGGTGTTGGGTTCGAACCAACGTAGGCTGAGCCGACGGTTTTACAGTGAGCCGTTCATCCCGACCCATCGAAATAGCCGCTGACCTGCGGATTCCCCATTCCCCGCGGCGTGAAAACCGCGTTCCGTCCGCCCCGCGTCCGTAACTCCGCGGAATCCCTGGCCAGCGCGGCGCACCTTTTCGATCATTTCCCATGAAGTCCAGCTCAGTCCCACTGCGTCTAATCCTCCGACTCCCAGCCCGCACTCGCCGCTTTCGGCCGAGCAGCCACTCAGGCGCCACCTGCCGCAGCGGATCACAGCCGTACAGCGACAGGACACCCACGTGACAATCCCGCACCTCAGAAATCCGGTTTGAGCCGCCATTTTTCACGGCCCAGCCACCGATCCTCTCCCAAGACCGACGCGCCAGCGCCGTTCCTGCCGGCCACGCCAAGCACTCGGCTTGACCCTCACGCTCCGGAGCGTTAAGTCGCGACCCGGTCGCCGACGACAGCGCAGACACCTGCCAAGGGACGCGAACGGACCACAGACACCAAGACTCCGTCGACCGGCATGCCCCCGCCTAACCGCCGGGATCCTGAGCGCACCGCGTTCGAACCGGGCCTTCTGCTCCGTAGCAAGATTACAGCCGTCCAGACTGGTCCGTAGTTGTCGGACAGGCCTACTCACGGGGGGCGCGAGCGATCGCCTGATCTAGCTCTATCCAGGGTTGTCTATGTCCGTTGTTAGCAAATCCCGTTAGCAAGGCCAGCTCGTAAGTGGCGCTGCGGTCCCAGCCGCCGCCGCCCAGTCCGTGAGTAGCGGCGTACCCGCCGCCGCATGCTGCCGGGGGTTGGCAGGGTCGATGATCTATCGACTACGGTCGGCATATGCCTAACACGAAGCTCCTGGCTGACGGCAATCAGATGACAGTTGACCAAGACGCGTCAGAACTCGCTCAGCTGGACGTGTCTGCCTACCGCACCATCCGGCTATCGGTCGACAATTGGGTGAACAGCCCAGCGCCGGTGGTCATCAGTGTTTCGCACGTTGACCAGCCGAACACGATCAACGCCAACTTCATCACGGCTCTTGACTCCTTCACCGTCCCGCCGGGCGGATCGATCAGCAGGGTGTACGAGGTGCCGGGTGAGGTGGTGGCGTTCCTCGCCAGCCCGGAACGCCCCCCGCTTGCTGGCATCGAGATCGACTTCACGGTCTACGGCCGGGCCGACTGACCAATGCGCCACCGCAGTCACGTTGGCCTAGCGTGTCACCTGGGAGTCTGGGTGGCGGGCCTAGATGGGCTTGCACCATCGACCTCATCCTTATCAGGCAAACCCAAGGCGTCAGGAACTATCCTCAATCCTCTCCCTGAGCTGGCCTTGGTGCCCGCGAGCGTCCGTCGTTGTATGCCTGTCGTCGCTGCGGTTGTCACGCAGTTAGGCACTCAGCATCTGATCCGTAGTCGCGGGCATCAGGCCTGAGTCGTAGCGTTCTGGTGATCTTGTAAACGCGGATGTCGCTGACCTGTGTGTTCGTCGCTGGGTCGGCTCGGATGTGGTCACTAACACGGCTGGCGTGGTGGGTAGCCTCGCGGGGTGGGCGTGTTCGTGCGGCGGGTGAAGACCTGTGCCGTGCCAAAACTCTTACGCGGGCTCTGAGCTGACGTTTCCCGTGCTCGTAAGGCCGCTTTCCGGTACTCGCTGATCAGGCCGTGGACGACGCGGGTGTGCCTGATGCGGGCGGTGACATCGACCACGTGACCGGGCTCGTGCAGCGGAGGTCGTTGTTCCCGCGCCTGGTGGGGACGATGCTCGTTGTAATGTCGCGCGTACTCGGCCAGGATCCTCCGGAGGTGTCGTTCGCCGTGGATCAGCAGGTGGTCCAGGCACTCTCGTCGTAGTGTTCCCACGAACCGCTCCGCAAAGGAATTGGCCCTGGGCGACCGGACCGGCGTCTTGGCGATCCGCGCGTTATTGCCGACGAACACATCGTCGAACATCGCCGTGAACTTGCTGTCGCGATCACGGATCAGGAATCTGAACTGGCCGGCGCGCTCGCCTAGGTCCATGAGGAGGTTGCGGGCCTGCTGCGCGGTCTATGCC
Organism: uncultured Actinomycetota bacterium; assembly: GCA_963749145.1. Taxonomy (GTDB): domain Bacteria; phylum Actinomycetota; class Actinomycetes; order Streptosporangiales; family Streptosporangiaceae; genus JASHPR01. The sequence continues at coordinate 2,166,524 of CAVVLN010000004.1, forward strand.
CCGGTGGGGTGCGCGGTGACGCCCAGGATGTGCACGCGGCGGGTCTGGATCTCCATCACGAAGAACACGTACAAGCGCTTGAGGAACACGGTGTCGACGTGCAGGAAGTCGCACGCCAGGAACGGCTGGATGATGGAAGCCGTGTAAATCGAGAGGTTTACGCACGGTTCTGAGAGGGCCGGGGGGTGAGATTCCCCCCGGCTACTCGCCAGGACGGGTGAGCCGCCAGGACTTGAACCCGAACCCGCGGATTAAGAGCCGCTATTCAGAGGCATAAAAGTGAATCTGAGTGTCACCAAGTGCCAGTATGTGCCGGTCTGTCCGGCGCAACTCGAAACCCAGTGTCATTCAGTGCCGTCCAGTAGCGGGTAGTGACATCACATCCGAGCAAACACCGAGCAAACCTGACCCTAGGTGATCTTGGATGAGGGTGCTCGCAGAGCCCGGGCCGGCGCTCCGAAACGGGGTCGGGACTGCGGATTCGGAGCGGACTGCCAGCGTGGCAGTTGCCACTCTGCCGGAAGTCCGCCGGAAGTCCGCCGGGAGACCGCCTGGTGCCATCCCCTGGAGTGGATCACCCTTTATTCACAGGGAGCAGTCGCCTATTTCGGCCCGGAGCGCGTCTATCAGGTTCACATCTGTGAGCACCCCAGCTTGGACACATAACCGCGACAGGAGGCAGCAACGCGCCGCGCCCGATCATTACGCATTTTCCAGTAGTCGGCGGTAGTGGCCGCCTGTCGGAGATGGCACCCGATGGCCCGCCGAACTTGCTGCTTTCCAATCCGGGGTTTCACAACGCGAAGGCGGTTTCTTCACCATTAGGCAAGGCGGAGGGTCATGATGTGGTGCGGGCGGAGAGGATTAAGCAGCCGCGGGCGACAGCGCGGGCTGGCGCGGTGGGCTGTGGTGACGGGCGTGACCAGCCTGCTGGCCTGCTTGCTGGTGGCCGCTGGCGTGCGGCCGGCCAGCGCGGCGACCGATAGCTACCGGATAGCGTTCCAGTCCACCAGCAACATCCTGTACTACACCACCCCCGCCAACGCCGGCCAGCGCGACACCGGCCTGGTCATGGCCGCCGGCACCAGCCCTGCCATCGCGTCCAGCGGCGAGGTGGCGTTCCAGGGCAAGAATAATGACCTGTGGCTGTATGACCCCGCCACCGGCGGCTACCGCGATGCCGGCCTGGGCATGAGCTCCACCACCAGCCCTGCCATCGCATCCCTGGCCGGCGGCGGCTACGAGATAGCGTTCCAGGACAACAAGGGCATCCTGTGGCTCTATAACCCCAGCACCGGCGCCAGCGTCAACACCGGCCTGGGCATGAACGCCAACACCAGCCCGGCCATCACCGCCACCGCCGGCGGCAGCTACGCGGTGGCCTTCGAGGCGGCCAGCACCCAGGATCTGTGGTACTACACCCCCAGCAACTCCGGCAGCCGTGACACCGGCCTGGGCGTGGCCCTCGACACCAGCCCGGCCATCACCATCACCGCCAGCGGCACCCCCCAGATAGCGTTCCAGGCCGCCAACACCCACCACCTGTGGTACTACACCCCCAGCAACTCCGGCAGCCGTGACACCGGCCTGGGCATGAACCCCAACACCAGCCCGGCCATCACCGACACCGCCAGCGGCACCCCCCAGATAGCGTTCCAGGCCAACAACTACCACCTGTGGTACTACACCCCCAGCAACTCCGGCCACCGCGACACCGGCCTGACCATGTACCCCGACTCCAGCCCCGCCATCACCACCGCGGCCAGCGGCAACTACCAGATAGCGTTCAGCGGCGGCAACGGCGACCTGTGGTACTACACACCCTCCGCCGGCGGCACCGACACCGGCCTGGGCATGAACCCCAACACCAGCCCCACCATCCCCGTGGACTGCTGGGTGGCCAATGCCTGCACACCGCAGACATTCGCCGACTCGGTACTCGGCTATTCCGGTGTCAACGGCGTCATTACACCCAGCAACGAATACGCCGTGGAGACATGGGAAAGGGCTGAGGGCGGTGGCGCAGGCTGCCCGGGACAGCCTCCCAACACGGCACCATGGAATAATTCGGCGGGCCCCGCAGGCAACCCCATCAATACCACGCTAGCCGAACCGGGCAGTAGCAATTATAACTCTATCGGGGTGCAGAAATACGCGAATGCCGACGGCAGCACCTGCTGGTACTGGGGCATCAAGGCAACCTCCGACACGCTCCTGAACGGGTCTTACGGGAACATCCTGTCCGTCCTGGATAACCCGGTCTCCAGTGACTACGACCAATGCGTGGATCTGGCGAACGCGGTCGGCAACTCCCCTTGGGGAACCGTCAACTTCAGCGCCGACTGCTGACATTCAAGCTCCATTCACGCTCACCGAAAACAAAGAGCGAAGGCGGAGGGTCATGATGTGGTGCGGGCGGAGAGGATTAAGCAGCCGCGGGCGACAGCGCGGGCTGGCGCGGTGGGCTGTGGTGACGGGCGTGACCAGCCTGCTGGCCTGCTTGCTGGTGGCCGCTGGCGTGCGGCCGGCCAGCGCGGCGACCGATAGCTACCGGATAGCGTTCCAGTCCACCAGCAACATCCTGTACTACACCACCCCCGCCAACGCCGGCCAGCGCGACACCGGCCTGGTCATGGCCGCCGGCACCAGCCCTGCCATCGCGTCCAGCGGCGAGGTGGCGTTCCAGGGCAAGAATAATGACCTGTGGCTGTATGACCCCGCCACCGGCGGCTACCGCGATGCCGGCCTGGGCATGAGCTCCACCACCAGCCCTGCCATCGCATCCCTGGCCGGCGGCGGCTACGAGATAGCGTTCCAGGACAACAAGGGCATCCTGTGGCTCTATAACCCCAGCACCGGCGCCAGCGTCAACACCGGCCTGGGCATGAACGCCAACACCAGCCCGGCCATCACCGCCACCGCCGGCGGCAGCTACGCGGTGGCCTTCGAGGCGGCCAGCACCCAGGATCTGTGGTACTACACCCCCAGCAACTCCGGCAGCCGTGACACCGGCCTGGGCGTGGCCCTCGACACCAGCCCGGCCATCACCATCACCGCCAGCGGCACCCCCCAGATAGCGTTCCAGGCCGCCAACACCCACCACCTGTGGTACTACACCCCCAGCAACTCCGGCAGCCGTGACACCGGCCTGGGCATGAACCCCAACACCAGCCCGGCCATCACCGACACCGCCAGCGGCACCCCCCAGATAGCGTTCCAGGCCAACAACTACCACCTGTGGTACTACACCCCCAGCAACTCCGGCCACCGCGACACCGGCCTGACCATGTACCCCGACTCCAGCCCCGCCATCACCACCGCGGCCAGCGGCAACTACCAGATAGCGTTCAGCGGCGGCAACGGCGACCTGTGGTACTACACACCCTCCGCCGGCGGCACCGACACCGGCCTGGGCATGAACCCCAACACCAGCCCCACCATCCCCGTGCCGAACCCGCTCTGGGCCGGCATCATCGATCCCGCGGAGGGTCAGGCCGGCTATCAGGACTCCCCGGCCGGAACCTACTGCAACAAGTTCACCGCCTACTGGGGAGCCGGGACTTCGTGCGGCAACGGGAACAGCTCCGAGGAATGGTGCTCGGACTTCGCGACCTGGGCCTGGCACATGGCCGGCGTGCCGTTCACGTACGGCAGCGCTGACGGTGATCTCAGCGGCTCGGCGGCCAGCTTCTACCAATGGGGCGCAGACCATGGAACCTGGCATCCCGCGGGCTCGGGGTACACGCCGCAGCCTGGTGACGCGGTGCTGTACGGCCTGAATTCGGAGGGCACGTACGCCGACCACGTCGCCATCGTCACCAGCTACACGGCTGGCGACGCCGGCCCGAACGTGGTCAACGGGGACTGGTGGGTCGGCGGTAACGGCACCGTCACGGCGGTAAACGATCAGACCAGCGCGAACGGCTCCGACAGCCTCAGCGGATACGTGTCACCGTGACCGGCGCCCGGCGACCAGGAAGAGGACCGAACATGCGCCGCAAACCAGCAACGCTGCTGGGCTTGGCTGTCACTGGCGCGGCTCTGGCGGCCGTGGCGGGCTGCGGCGGCCCCGCCCCCGCTGCGGCGGCCCGCCCGCCAGCGACCGAGCAGGTGGCCGCTCCCCGGCCGGCCCGGACCTCACCGGCGACCTCACCGCAGAGGCCAGCCTTCCCGGCCGGCAACGGGGCGCGGACGACCTCGCCGAGAGGGCCATCGTCGCCAGCCGCCGGCGCCACGCTCGCTGACGGGCTCTACACGGACGGACCGGACGGGACCGCGCACTACGTCATCGCCGTCGGCCCGGGCGGGCACGATGCCATCAGCGGATCTGTCACCTTCCTGTACCAGGACGGCCGGACGGCCACCATCGGCCACTACACGGCCAAGCTTTCCAGCAGTGCGACGCTGGCCATGGTGTTCACCGACGGCAAAGCCCTGGCAGGCCGCTATGCCGGGGGCAAGCTGACCCTGACCCGCTGCCGCTCGATCCTGACCTGGGCCGTCACCTCATCTGGCTGCCGGTTCGCCTATCACGGCCACGTGCCCTGAGACGGCCGCCGGGCGGCGGCCCGTGGCGGTCAGCGCGGGCGTTCCCCGCGCGTCAGCGGCCTGGGCCGCGCGGCACCGGACCGTCGGCCAGTCTGGCGCTGCGCAGCGCCTCGGCCATGGCGCCGCTGAGCTGGCTGCTGGCCGGTGCACCGCCTCGTTTGCGGTTCGGCCCGGCTAGGCCCTGCTTGGCTGGCATGGCCCGGCGCGCGGGTCTCGCCGCCGGGCTCGTCGTCCAGGCGCAGAGCGAGCGAGATCCGCTTGCGGGCGGTGTCGACGTCGAGCACCTTAACCCGCACCACGTCGCCGGACCTGATCATCTCGCGCGGATCCGAGACGAAGATCCGCGACATCGCTGACACGTGCACCAGGCATCTTGATGCACGCCCGATGTCGAAAAAGCGCCGAACGCGGCGACGTTGGCGACCACGCCCTCCAGGATCATGCCGGCGTCAGGTCATCGAGTGTCTGCACGCCCTCGGCAAGGAGGCCGTGGTGAAGGCCGGGCGCGGGTCACGGCCCAGCTTCTCCAGGTCCTTGAGGATGTCGCTGACGGTCGGCACGCCGAACTGCTCGCCAGCGAAGTCCCGCGGCTTCAGGGAGTGCAGCACCGGCGTGTTCCGGCGGAGACTCGCGTGCGCAGTCGCCGCCGGGGCCTTTCCGGTATTCCGTGCGCCGGGTTGCCCGCCCTCGCAGACAGCCACGTGAGCGGGATTCCCGGTTGCCCCTACCTCCACCCCGGCAACCGGCTGGCCGGGCGGCACGGCCCGCCCTACCGCGCCTGACCGCAATGGGCTCAGCCGGCGGGGCCACCCTCTGCCAGAACTCCGCCGGAAGGCCGCCTGGTGCCATCTTGCCCGGGTTGGAAATCCTGCGCACAGGAGCCAAACCCGCTCGCTCGTCAGGCTCATAAGAGATGTGGGAGAGTGAAATGACCTACCGCAAACACGGGATCGCACTTGCTCTAGGCACCGGCCTCGCAATGGTCGCGATTCCTCTCAGCGCGACGGCACAAGCTGGCACATCAAGGCCGACGGCCGCCGCTAGAGTTAGCGTCACCGCGCGCCAATCCGGGAGTGCCGGCACCATGCGGCTGGAGGACTCACGCAGCAGTCGGCCCAAGGCAGAGTCCGCATGCAGCCCTTCTGGGAACTGGTGGGTCTTCCTGTCCGGTACTCACTATGAATTCTGCTGGTGGGGTCCCGCCACTGCGGACGCTGCGGGATATGGCCCGTTTGGGATACTGGCCACCAGTGTGCCGAACCGGATCTGGCTCGAAGGTCCAGGCTGGGCGGACTGCTTCGAGGGCAGGAACATAGAGTGGCAGCTCCACGCCCGTGACGAGAATCCCGCTGAGGTGGGGGTAAGTACGAACACGGCACCCTGCTGACCACGACTCCCGCCGAACAGCTGGCCGTTCCGTTGTTGCTCAACCCCGCATCCGGTCCGCTTCGGGTGCGCCGAGCCCGATGTAGAGGGTGAGGGCCTCCTGCCAGTGCTGGCGGGCCTGGTCGGGAGCGCCGCCGGCCGGACAGGTGGCAGCCAGGCCCTCGTGGGCGCGGGCCTGCTCGTACTTGTCCTCGGCCTGGTCGGCCACCTCGAGCGCGGCAGTGTACTGGGCTCGGGCGGCGGCGGGGCGGCCGGTGGCGAGCAGCACCTCGCCGAGGCCGTTCAGGGCGAAGGCCCGGGTGGACAGGTCGCTGGTCTGCGCGCACACGGCTAGCGATTGGCGGAGCAGGTCGCTGGCCCGCTGGCTGTCACCCTGGCGTAGCCGGACCAGGCCGAGAGTAGCCAGGGCCTCGGATTCGCTGACCTGGTCGCCGATCTCACGGAACAGCGTGAGCGCCTGTTCGGTCCGCTCGGTGGCCTGCTCGTAACGTCCCTGCCGACGGTACATGTCACCCAGAGTGCCCAGCACGAGGCCCTGGCAGCCGCGGTCGCCGGTCTGGCGGCTCAGGACCAGCGCTCGCCGCAGGTGGCTCGCGGCCTGCGAATATTCGCCCTGGAGCACCTGGAGGGATCCCAGGGTGCCGAGGGTGCGGGCCTCGCCGGCCTGGTTGCCCAGGTCCCGCCAGATGCCCAGCGACTGGGTGAGGTGGTCGATGCCCTGCTGGCATCGGCCCAGCGTGAAGTCCACGTGGCCCAGATTGGTGAGCGTACGGGCCTGGCCGGCCGGGTCCCGGGCCTGGCGATACAGCTCCAGCGCCTGCTCCAGATGGCCGGTGGCCTGCTGGTAGTGGCCCTGCCGCAGGTCGAGGCCGCCTAGGTTGTTCAGCGCGGCCGCCTCGGCTGCCTGGTCACCGATGTCGCGGGCTGCGTGCTGGGCGCTGGCGTGGATGGTGATCGCCTCAGGCGTATGGGCGCTGGTTTCCAGGTAGCGGAACAACGCAGTGGACAGCCGGATGGCGTGACCGGGCCACCCGTGTGCGGCCGCATGCGCGGTGACCGCGGCCAGGTCGCAGCGTTCGGCGTTCAGCCAGGCTAGCGCGTCCTGCTCGGTGGCGAACTCCGGTCCACTGGCGGCCGGCGTGAGTAGCGTGGGCCGGCGGTCGGCCGGGAACGCGGTGCCGGCCGCGATCGTGGCCGTGTGCAGGTAGTAGTCGAGCAGGCCGGTCAGCGCCGCGTGCTGATCCGCCGCCCCCTCGTGGCTGGCGGCCAGTTCGCGCGCGTAGCCACGCAGCAGGTCGTGCATGCCGTACCGGCCAGGCCCGGTGGGCTGGATCATGCCCGCGCGGGTCAGCACGTCCAGGAACCTGGCCGCCTGCGGTACAGGCAGGCCGGTGAGCGCGGCGACCGCGTGCCGCTCCAGGCCGGGTCCTGGGTGCAGGCCGGCCAGCCGGAAGACGCGGGCGGGGCCAGGGACCAGCTGCCGGTAGGACCAGGAGAGCGCGGCGCGGACGTCGGCCGCGGGGTCATCGCCGTCGGCGAACGCGTCCAGGTCCGGGTGCGTGGTCAGATCGGCGGCGATCTCGGTCAGCGTCAGATCCGGCCGCATCGCGGCCCGGGCCGCGATGATGGACAGCGCCAGCGGCAGGTGCGCACAGCACGCGATGATCTGCGCCACCGCGCCGGGGTCGGCAGCGAGCCTGCTGGCACCGAGCCGCTGCTCCAGGAGCTGGCGCGCTTCGGCGGCACTGAGCACATCCAGGGTCAGCGGGCTGGCGGCCTCGATCGCGGCCAGGCTGGTGAGCTGGTTGCGGCTGGTGACGATCACCCGGCAGCTGGGAGAGCCGGGCAGCAGCGGCCGCACCTGCGCGACGTCACGGGCGTTGTCGAGCACCACCAGCATCCGCTTCCCGGCGAGCAGGCTCCGGTACAGGCCCACCTGCCCGGCCACCGTCTGCGGGATCTGTTCGGCCGGGATCTGCAGCATGTCGAGGAGCACCCGGACGGCCTGAGCGGACGTCACTGGCGTCCCCGAGGGGTCGAACCCGCGCAGGTTCACGAAGAGCTGCCCGTCGGGAAACTCCGTGGCGGCCTGGTGCGCCCATTGCATGGCCAGCGCGGTCTTGCCCACCCCGGCGGTGCCGTCGACTGCCGTGATCACCGCGGTCCCGCCGGTCTGGTGCAGAACCCGCGACAAGGCGGCCAGCTCGGCCTCCCGGCCGGCGAAGGCAGGCACCGGGGCGGGCAGCAGACGCGGCGCCGGGCGCGTCCATCGGTCAGCGACGGAGCCTGCCTGGCCGCTCGTCACGGCCCCGGCGGCCTGCGCTGGGAACGGCACTCCCAGGGCGGCGGCCAGACACCGGATCGACCGGGCATAGGGCGTGCGGGTACGACCGCGCTCCAGGTCACCGATCGTCCGCAGGCCCACCCCGGACCGCTCCGCGAGTTCCTCCTGGGTCATCCCGGCCGCCGCCCGCGCCTGCCGCAGCCAGCCGCCCAACCCGGCCCCGTCCCCGCCGGCCCGTCCGATGGTCACGGTTATGTCTCCTCGCCGATCGCGGAACTGCCCCGGCAATCCTCCTTTTTACACTCTGCCAGAAGCCCGCCTGGTGCCATCACCCCCAGCCTGGGCGAGGATCGTGACCTGCCCAGGGCCAGGGCATTGCAGGCGATGCGGTCGGCCCACGGCGAGAGGCCCACCGGGATCATCGCCACCATCGCCGGCCTGCTCAGCAACGATGAAGGAACCGCCCGCGCGGCCTTCCGGCGACTTGTGGGTGCCGAAAACCTATGCCACCAGGCGATATTCATGAATCACGCCGCCGGCACGGTCACGCCGCTGGACCCGGATCCGGTCAAGGTCGGTGACGTTGTCGGGCAGTGGGCGCAGCGGCGCAGCCTGCTTCAGGGCGCGGTGCGGCCGGTGGGTGTTGCAGAAGTCTTCGTACTCGCGCAGCACGGTCATAAGGTGCCGCTGGTTCCATACCAGGGTCCGGTCGAGCAGTTCGCGGCGGCAGCTGCCGATCCGCCGTTCCATGACCGAGTTCATTCGGGGCGCCTCGATGGCGGATCGGGCGATCCTGGTGCCCGCGGCGCGGAAGACCTCATCGAACGCGGTGGTGAAGCTGGCGTCCCGGTCATGAATCATGAACTTCACCCGCGTCCCGGCATCCGCCAGGTCCATGAGCAGGTTCCGGGCCTGCTGCACGACCCACGCCTGGACGGGATGCTCCGTGGCTCCCGGGATCCGGACGCGGCGGGTGCCGTGCTCGATCACGGCAAGGACGTGCACCTTGGCGCCATTGAGGAGGTCGGCGGTGAAGAAGTCCAGGGCCAAGATCTGTGCGTGCCGAAAACCCCGTCCACGTCATGCGACCAGGTGATATTCGTTGATCAGGCCACCGGACGCGAGCCTGCCTTCGGACACGGTACCGCGCAAGATCGACAGGCTCGGGTAGCGGTTTCAGCGGCGCGGCGCCGTGTGCGTGCCGAGAATCCCGTCCCCGGTACCGGGCGGCACTGCCTGACATCAGCCGGCACTGAAACCGGCGCGCAGCACGGATGGCAGCAACCGGGCCAGTGCCGCCAGGATGGCGCGGTCGGCCCAGTCCGGCTCGGGCCGGGTGACCTGACGGCGGAGCACCGCGACTTCGTGACGGAGCACTATGATCTCGGTGTTCTTGGAAGCCTGGCTGCGGCCCAGCAGCACCAGCCAGCCAAAGACCCGGACCACGATCAGGTAGAGCAGGCGAAAGGACACAAACCGCGATCCTGCCGCAACCAGCTCATCGGGCCGACCCAAACACCAGCTCACAGCACCTGCGGCGAGTTATGAAGCGGTACAGGGTCGTTGGCTGTCTTGCCAACTGAAACCGGCTACATGCTTGCTGCGCTAGCGACATCTACGAAAGCGGTCGAGCGCGTATTCACGGCGAAGAGCCGTCCGCATTCTAATGTGATGCATGTAGCTTGTTCGTCATTGGAAATGGCGGAGAGTGTTGGAGTTATCAAGCAGCGCGCACTTCGGCTACTCAGCGATCTTACGCCAGGCCCGGTAAGCGTAGTTGTCGAGAAGACGCCACTCCTTCCAGATCACCTTGTGACTGTTGATGGTACAGTAGGGATTCGAATTCCTGATCACCCTGCTACTCTGCAGATCATAGCCGCGCTAGGTGCGCCGGTAACGGCAACGAGTCTGAACAATAGCGGTGCAGAATCTCAACCGCTCGATAAGTTCGATCTTCAGTTCTTGAATTGGCCTGAGAAGGAAGTCATTTACGTCCTTGAAGACGATCAGTCAATCAGATACAGCGCTTCATCTACTCTGGTGAGAGTAGTAGGTAAATCCATTGAGATTTTGCGACGTGGCCCGGTGCCCGACGACGAAATTCATCGTGTGGTCACAATGACGAACTATCTGGAAGTAGCAGACTGGACTTAGCCAGACCTAGGCCTAACTGAGCTAGGCAGATCGTGTAGATACGGCAGCTGTAGTTCGTTATGCCGCCTGTGGCACCTCGTCGGCGTAGGCGTGCCAGCGCTGGTGGGCTTGCTGGGCTCGGTACTGGTGACGGCGTCGCCATAGGCTCCAGGCGTCGCGGTGGGCCTTGTCGCGGCGGGGACCGGGGATGACGGTGCCGCGGAGCTGCCTGAGCAGCTCGGGGACGGTGACGGGGATCAGCTCGAGGAGACCGGCGCCGGCGTCGCGGGCGCGCTGGCAGACGGCGGCGACGGCGAGGAACGCGGCGGCGAGGAGGCTGATCGCGGTCCAGCGGTGCCAGGAGGTCCAGGTGGTGACCTGCCCGGCGTCCAGCCCGGTGACCTGCTTCGCGAGCTGGTGATCTTCCTGCCGCTGTCCTGGCGGGACGCCCCGGCGCAGTCCGCGGACGACTTCGCGTCGGCGGTCTCGTCCACGATCAGGACCGCGTCGCCGCTGTCCCCGGCCAGGTGGCCGGCGGCCCAGGCCGCGGCGGTGTCCAGCATCTGCCCGTCATCGCAGCGGGCGCGGGACAGCAGGTGCTGCATCCGGTGCGGCCCCGGGTGCCCGGCCGCCTCCGCGATCGTCCAGCAGTTGTGATCCTCGAGTTCCATCAGGAAGCCGTTCACCATGTCACGGCAGGTCAGGCGGGTCTCCCGCCGGACAAAGCACGGTGCGACCCTCGCCAGCAGATCATCGAGGAGACTCTCGTGCGCGTCATGATCTACCGTGGCCTCAGCGGCTGTCGTCGGATTGTTCTGTTCCACAAACTGGCATGATCACGGCAGCCGCGCTCACTTTCCCGCATCTTCAGCTAGCCGTTACCAGCGTGCCGGTCAACCCTGCCGCGCTGCCTCCACGACGGTGGCTGTGACCTGCTACTACGCAGCCAAGGTCACGATCTACAGCTGCCGTACCTGAGCCTCACCGGTGGGCCGGTCTGCCTGCAGGTGAGCGGGCGATCAGGCCAGCGCTAGCTGCCGGCTTGCGCCGAACTAGGCCGCGACTGCCCGCCGGGGAGGAACCGCGCCACCGCCGGGCAGAAGCTCTCCGGTGTCTTCGAACAACACCACGCCGTTGCACAGCAGGCTCCAGCCCTGTTCTGGGTGAGCGGCCACGGTGCGGGCGGCGTCGCGGTCGGAGGCGGTTGCCGCCGGGCACCGGGGAAGGTGACGGCACGCCGCGGTCCGGGTGCTGGCTGCGCAGGCTCCCGGCGGCCCCTGCCCACCTGCTGAACCAACCATCATGTCCTCCCCTGTCCATGCCCCGGCGGCGGCGGCGCAGGGTGCCCCAGCTCAGACCGCAGGAACACCCCGGACCCCGCGCCACGGCCCTTGCCACCCGCCGGGGACGTCCCGTGCGGCACCGCAGCAGCTACCCACCTAGTCAGACACGCGAGGGGCCCGAAAGATACACACGCCAGCGGCCTCTATGCACCATCCGCTCGTAGCCGCACAGGGCGCGCCCGGCCGGGCGGAGATCTTGCCACCACGGCCGCGTCGTTCGCCGGCGGGCACCCCGCCCGCGACGACCTCCAGACCCGTCAGCCCGGACCGGCGCTCGTCGACGGACGTCACGCTCAGTGATGGAGAAGATCAGGCAGAACGCTCGCCGAGCCGCCTGATTCTCTCTAGCCCGTCTGCGGTGTCAACGACGTAGCTCACGAAGGGCTTTTGCAGGCCTTTGAACTGCGTCGTAGACACGTTATCTGAAGCATGTCTACGACGTGGCCTTGTGCAAATCCCCTCGTCGCTGACGTCTTTTTCGAATTTAACGTCTGCCGCAGAACGCAGTTCAGCTACATGTATACGACGCAAGACTCCCTCTGCACGAGGGCTTCTCGCAGACGGGCTAGAGATAACCGACGTTCGGCGCGTATTAGCTTCGTGTCGGTCGACGCGGTGCTGACGCTAGATCTGGGCGATCTGTCCGGTTACCGCTGCGCGGTTGAGTCGTGGCACGGCTCACAACGTAATCGCGGACGGAGGCCAGCTGCAGACCCGCTCACTGCTCACGCAGCCAGGGTCCTGACTCCGTGGCAGCGAAAAGGTGCCATTGTCCAGGGACGCCGCGCAGTCCGTGGGTGCCGCGGTCCTCGAAGCGGAGACCCGATCCGGCGACCAGGTCCTTGACTGTGCTGGAGGCGAGGACTTCGCCTGGTGCAGCGATCGACTGCACACGCTGGCAGAGGTGGACGGCCAGGCCTGCGATGTCGCCGTCGAGCACTTCTACCTCGCCGGTGTGCACTCCGGCGCGGATCTCCAGCCCGATGGCCCGCGCCTCGTCCCGGACGGCGCAGGCGCACTGCAGCGCCCTGGCCGGGCCGTCGAACGTGGCCAGGAAGCCGTCGCCGGTGGTCTTCACCTCACGTCCGCGCCAGCGGATGAGCTGCCGGCGGATGGCGGCGTAGTGCGACGCGAGCAGGTCTCGCCAGCTGTGATCCCCGAGTTCGGCGCTGCGTTCGGTCGACGACACGATGTCGGTGAACAGCAGCGTTGTCAGCACTCGCTCGGGGTCCCGCCCGCGGCGCAGGCCGGTCGCGAACTCCTCGATCTCGCCGACGAGCGCGTCGACGTCGCCGACCCAGGCGATGTGATCGCGGCCGGGAAGCTCGACGAACTTGGCTCCCGGTATGCGGGCGGCAAGGTACCGGCCGTTCTCGACCGGGACCGCGTCACCGCTGCGGTGCAACACCAGGGTCGGCACGCGGATCGCCGGCAGAACGGGGCGGATGTCGATCTGCTCGTCGGACCTCATCAGATCAATGAACGACGCGGGACTGGAACTGAGCCGCAGCCACCTCAGCCACCATGCGGTGAACGCCGCATCGCCCGCCTTCGACGGGGCGAGATGGTCGAGCAGCAGCGGCTCCTCGCCCCAGGTCGCCCGGACCTGACGGTACCAGTCCTCCCTCAGCCGCTCGTACTCCTCCCGGGTTGCCGCGTACGCCAGCGAGGCGGGATCGTCCTCATGCCAGCCATTACGCACGTCCGACCCGTAGACGACCAGAGCCTTCGTCCGCTCCGGGAACGTGGCGGCGAACAGGATGCTCGCCGCCGCGCCTTCGGAGATGCCGAACACCACAGCCCGGGCCGAGCCGGCGGCATCCATGACCGCGCGCACGTCGTCCATCCGCTCTTCCAGCACCGCGCCATCCCCGACCCGGTCAGACAGCCCGACGCCGCGCTTATCGAACAACACCAGCCGCGAGAACGAGGCCAGCTTGCTCAAGAAGCGGGCGAAGGCGGGCTCCTCCCAGTTGACCTCAAGATGAGTGACGATGCCCAGCGCGGCGATCAGATCGACGTCACCGCTACCGACGACCTGATACGCCACGGTGACATCGTCACTCGTCGTCGCGTACCGGATCGGCTGCACAGCGCGAGTGTCCACCGGGCAGCACGGCTGCGCAACAGCAGCCACCCCGCAGGCACAGACCCAGCTTGAGGTCAAAGCGCCTCATCGCCGTCATCACCGTGCCCCTGGCCTCCCGCCAAAGCCGAGGTTCGATACGCAAGACTCAATACGACCCACGCCAGCGTCATCGACTCCACAACCAGAGCACGTCCGTATCCGCCTGGGCGGTATCACCGACCTCGTTGAGACCCCGGCACTATCCGCCACGCAATCGAAAGTGGCTCACCAGGCGACCGGGAAGGCCGCCAGCCCCCGCATCATGGTTCCTTCGTGCCAGTTCAGGCTGTCCTCGGGAACGGCGATGCGCAGCCGCGGCAGCCGCAACAGGATCGTCCTCAGTGCCACCTGCAGTTCCATCCGGGCGAGGTTAGCTCCCAGACAGAAGTGGGGTCCATAGCCGAACGCGACGTGCGGGTTGGGGTCGCGACCGAAGTCGAGCTCATCGGCGCGGCTGAAGACCTTCTCGTCGCGGTTCGCCGAGGCGCGAGAGCAGAGCACTGGCTCGCCTGCCCGTATCAGCACGTCCCCAAGCTCAACGTCGGTTGTTGCTATCCGGGGGTTGATGGCGCTGGCGAACACGTTGAACCGCAGCATCTCCTCGACGGCTGCCGGCAGCAACTCCGGCTGCTGCCTGAGCTGCTGCAGCTGCGGCGGATTCGTGAGCAGCGTATAGGTCATGTTCGTGATCTGGCGTGCTGTCGTCTCATAACCGGCGACCAGCAGCGCCATGGCGAGGACTAGCAGTTCCGATTCGGACAGCCGGTCGTCGTTGTCGCGGGCCTGGACGAGCCCGGTGAGCAGGTCGTCGCCGGGACGGGCGCGACGCTGTGCGAACAGGCCGGCGATGTAGCCGACCAAGTGCAGGTAAGCGTCTTGCTCCTGGACCGGCGTGGCCGTCGTGCCCGAGACGGTCGCGTCCGCCCAGCTGCGGAACGTGTGCCGGTCATCCTCCGGGATGCCCAGCAGCTCGCAGATCATGATGGCGGGAAGGGCGAACGAGAAGCTGTCCACCAGGTCGGCAGGCGGCCCAGCGGCGATCATGTCGTCAAGGAGGCGGGAGGCGATATCCGCCGCGCGGGGCCGTAGTTCCTCCACGCGGCGAGGGGTGAATGCCTTGCCGACCAGCTTGCGGATCCGGGTATGCTCCGGCGGATCCATGCTGAGGATGCTCTCCGCGACTTGGCTCACGTCGGCCGCGGTCTCGCGCGGGTTGTCCCGGCCAACCGCCGCGGCGCGGCTGAACCGGGCATCGCCGAGAACGGCCTTCGTCAGGTGATAGCCGGTCACCAGCCAGGCCGGCGGCCCGTAGGGCAGCTGCACCCGGCATACCGGCTCGCTGCGGCGTAGTTCCGCGTACTGCGGGTCTGGTTCGAGCCGGATGCGGCTGAACGGGTAGCTTCGGGGAACCTTGCCGACTGCGTCTGCATCGGTATCGTGCGCCACGCCGGTTCCTCACCGCGAAATTCGCCTGCCACTGATGCTAACTGACTCACCGCCCTGATCGCGGGCCGTGAGCGCTCGGTACAGCCAGCCCGCAAGCCGGGGTGCGTCCTGCTGCCCGCCGGAACGCCGAAGCGCGAGGCAACTGTCGAGATAGCCACGCCCGCGCCATCGTCGCCGCTGGGCTGACCGTGTTCTCAGCCACCTCACAAACGCCCTCATCTGCTTGATATGCGGGGTGATCGTGAGCCGCCAAGACCAAGAACACCGCGCCTCGATCACCCCGCATGATCAGGCATTATGTGGCCCGAAGGGCGCAGGTGACCGACATAATGCCGCGATCCGCGCGTTGGTATGAGTCAGCCTTGCTGGTAGCCGGTCAGCGCGGCTGCGGGCAGACCCGCCCGCGCGAGCGCATCGGCACGGCGCAGCGCGTCGGGCAGCCGATACCGTCCGGCCATACGCGACCAAAGCGGTCCAGGAGGTCACGAAGCGTGATTGTTTGCGCGGGCAGACGCACGTGTAACCGCCGTTAGGTGCGGTAATGGGGCGCCGACCGCCTGCGGAGCTGGCGGTACATAACGGAGTGTTCTGCCGTCGGCAGCCGATTGGCCAGTCCCGGCCCGGCAGGAGTGCCGGGTCTGTCTGCTGGCAGGGGTCGTTTTCCTTAGTTTTCACGGGGTTTCTGTGTTCGCTGTCTCGGTGGCGTCCGGGTGTCCGCGTGATCGTCAGCCATCGGTGCGAGCCTGCCGGCGCAGCAGGAATCTCCTGGTCAGGTCCGCGATCGGGTCGGGCTGCTCGTCGAGAGCGAAGTGGCCGGCGTCGAGGACGTGCACCTCGGCGTCTGGCACGTCCCTGCGGTATGCCTCGGCCTCCTCGACCTGGAACGAGGGGTCGTAGCGGCCCCATACGACCTGCAGGGGTGGCCGGCGTTTGCGGAGCCAGTCCTGCCAGGCGGGGTAGCTCGCGACGTTGGTGCGGTAGTCGTAGAACAGATCGGCCTGGATGTCGTGCTGGCCGGGCCGGCTGAGGAAGGCGAGCTCGTCGGTCCACAGGTCCGGGTCGTAGTTCTCGGTGTTCGGGCTGGTTCCGACGTGGCGCTGCCGCGTCGCCGCGAAGGAGAAGAAGTTCTCCCGCAGCGCGGCCTCGTGTGTCTCGCGGTCAGCCCAGAACTCTCGCCGGGTCTTCCACAATGGACCGAGACCGTCCTCGTGGGCGACGGCGTTCTGGACGATGAGCGCTTCGAGCCGCTCGGGATGTGCGATCGCGAGCCGGAATCCCAGCGGGCCGCCGTAGTCCTGCATGACCAGGGTGTACCTGGTCAGCCCGAGAGCCTGGGTGAAATGGCCGATGACCGCGGCCAGGTGGTCGAAGGTGTACGCGAACTCCGTGTGGCTGGGTGCGTCGCTGTGCCCGAACCCGGGATAGTCCGGTGCGACGAGGTGGAACGTGCCGGCGAGCCGGTTCAGGAGCGGCTGCTACATGCGGGACGAGGAGGGAAATCCGTGCAGGAGCAGGATCGTGGGCGCATCCTGCGGGCCGGCCTCGCGATAGAAGACAGACAAGCTGTTGACGTCGACGGTGCGGTACGCCGTGCGATCCATGGTTGTCTCCGTTCACATCAAAAGCCTGTAACTATGCCGATCGCCGAGACCAGCCACGGGCCAAGGAGCCGCCCCGACCAGGCCCGCCCTCAGGCGGGTCCTGCCAGCGTCGGCATAGTTGCGGGGTCGGCATAGGCCGACGATGATCAGGTCGTGGCGCAGCAGGGTCTCGATGGTCTTGCCGACGCTATTGTCGGCCAGTGCCCGAAAGACGGTCTCGACCAGGCCTGCGGCGGTGAAGTAGCGGACTTTGTGCCCGGCCTGGCAGGCGGCGACGCTGAGCGCGAGGCGTCGACCATCGCCGTCGTCATGGCACCGAAGGAGACGGCAACCACGGCGACCAGTCCCCCTCTGGGTCGGTGGTTTGTCCCACTTCGATCAGATGACCGTCGGGATCGCGGATGTAGCAACGGATCTCGTACTGGTGCTGTTTCGGCGGCGTCAGGAATTGAGCACCCCGGGCGCTCCATTCGGCGTACACGGCCGCGATGTCTTTGACCCGGATATTGAGGAAGCTGCTGACCCGCTCGGGATCACGCGGCGTTTCCAGGGTGACCTCGGGCTTGTCGTCGGTCGGGCCTCCGCCGACATTGATGATGATCCAGCTGTTGGATAGCGCGACATAGGTCAGCCCTCCGGGGCCGGAGAAGGCCGCCCTGCCGCCGAGTACCTCGGTGTAGAAGCGCCGAGAGCGCTCGACATCGTCCGAGACGATGAAGTGGGCCAGCACAATTCCCTCTGGCGGCGGTGGGAGCTCGTCCATCGGGCACCTCCAACGGGTGGGTCTCACACCCCGCTTACGACGGGGTCTGCAGGCGATGTTGCGATGCTTGGGATTCAGCGCCGCTGGTAGCGTGCCCATCCAAGTGGCAAGTCATTCACCGGCGTCACACTCCGGGCACAAGTGCGGGCCGCCGCCGCGAGTCACCGAGCACCAGCACCGGCCGGGCGCCGCTCGGCCATGATCGCGTTGCGCGGCGCCTTCAGACCGGCGACGTAGACCCCTAAGAAGGGGGGAACGGCCGGCTGACGTCGCGCAGCGTGACGAGCCGGAGGTGGCCCGGATGGCATGACCTGCTGTAGCCATTCACCCGCTTCGGGACCTAGCTATAGCTAGCTATAGCTAGGCCGTTGACCGGTGTGTGCCGTGCCCATGTCTGTTCGCCCGTCGTCAGCGCCCGTCGCCAGTTGGGGGCTCCAACGGTGCGCATCCCTCGCTGGAGCCTTCGGCGAACGCCGTGGCGCGGCCATGCCGGACATTTCGCATGAGGCTGTAGCTCAGCTGGCGGAGCGCCTGGCTGTCCCGAAGGTCGCCGTGTTCGACTCCTGCCGGAGGCGGTGAGCTCTCGGCCAGGATCAGCGTGACCTCCCTGGCTCCTCGCAAGTGCCTACCACTGCCCGTCTTCCGGAGTCAGCTGGCTGAATGCCCTGCCAACGTCCGAGCCCAGGTAGACGTTGTGCAGATTGTCCTGCACGACGTGTGCGCGGTTGTCGTGCCTGGCAGGCGAGACCTCCAGGTCATGGTCAAGCACCTCAGCGCGAAAGCCCCACCCGGCCGGGAGGTCGAGCCGGCCGGCGAGATGGGCGAGCTCATCTTTGGCTGGAGCCGGATCCGAGTGCCGGGTGAAGGATTGCATGACGAACAGTTCACCGTCGGGAGCCTTGAGCAGGTAGACCTCGCTGCGTTTGTTGAAGGTGAAGGCGCTGGCGCAATAGACGTAGCCGGGATCATAACTGGCCTGAACCGGGGCCTGCATCACCGTTGCGGCGGTAACGACGCCCATCCAGGTGCCTGTGATGCTCCCGAAGGTCTTGTCGTCTCCGGCTTCCCAGACGTCGAGCTGGTCGAACATCCAGTACCTAACCGGGTTGAGCCAGGCGCGCAGGGCTCCGTTTTCACGCGCGATCATGTCAGGGTCGAGTGCGTCGAATTGCTCCGGTGTCGGGTCACACGCACCGGTTGTGTTCCAGATGTTCGCGATGGCGTTGTCCTGGCCAGTGCCAGCGATCAGGCCCACTTCGCAGAACCGGTGGCCGCGCATGTCCTGCATATGGATCTCCCGGCCCGGGACCAGGTGTTCGTGGCGAGCCGCTGTCATATTCTGCTCAAGGCTGGGTTCGGTCATGGAAGTTCTCCTATCGCCGATTGCGTCAACGCGGCTTCGTTCAACGGTAGGACTTCAGCCTTCCGCGCGACACGCAGCCGCAGTGGCCTGCCATGGGCAGCGCCAATTCGGCCGGCGTCGGGCGGCTCAGAGTCGGCCGCCGTCGATGTGCAGGACCTCTCCGGTGACGTATGGCGCTGACTCGAGGTACAGGATGCCCCCCACGATGTCGCTGACCAGGCCCGCGCGGCCGAGCGGGGGCAGTTTCCCCGCGAGCGCCTCGGGGGTGTAGGACTCGGCTGGCTGCAGCGGGGTCTGGATGATGCCTGGCGCGACGGCGTTGACGCGGATGCCGCGGGAGGCGTACTCGACGGCCAGCGACTTGGTGACCGCGGCCAGGCCGCCCTTGGTCAGCGCGGTCAGCGCGGTTGGCTCCACCGAGTCCGCGCGGTCCGCGATGCTGGCGCTGATGTTGACGACATGGCCGCTGCGCTGCTTCAGCATCTGGCCGATGGCGCGCTGGGTCAGCCAGAAGAATCCGGCCAGGTTGACGCCGGTGACCAGCGCGTAGTCCTCGGCGGTGTAGTCGGTGAATGGCTTGGACACGAAGACGCCTGCGTTGTTGACCAGGGTGTCGACGCGGCCGAAGCGGTCAATTGCCTGGCTGATGATCTGGTCGGCGGTGGCCTGCTCGGAAATGTCGCCCTTGACCGTGAGGACGTCCGGGTCCTTCGACGGCTTGATGTTGAGAGAGTTGGTCACGACCGCCCAGCGTCGCTGCCGGTATCCATCGACGAGGCCGGCGCCGATTCCCTGCGAGCCGCCGGTCACGACTACTACCTTCTGCCCGGTTTCGTTCACGGCTTCTCCGTTCTCATGTGGTACTCATGTGTCCGCTCACGGGTAACGGAGGCTTAGCCGGGGAGGTCCTCCGGGCGCGGCATCAGGCCTGCAGGCGGGAGGTGAGCTCGGCGACGATGTCCGCTGCTGATTGTCGCTGCGTCACGAGTGCGACGCCCTGCCCGGCCCACATCGATAGCGCCTCGATGTCACCGGTCGTCCCGACCATCGGCGGCGCTCCCTCGTAACGAACGATTGCCTCGCCGGAGGCGAGATGCGCGATCACGTCGCCTATTCCGGGCCGCTGGTCGTCTGGGGGGCAGCCCGCGGCTTCCCACGCCTTGGCCGTTGAGTTGCGGAGGGCGCGGTGGGGAGAGTCGGGCCACCCGACGTCGTACAGGTTGGGATACCACTGCGGATCGGTCTCGGCCGCGGCTATCAGCGCGTGCCGGTAGTCCTCGTGGATCGGCATCTCCTCGGCCAGCAGGAACCGCGTGCCCACCCACGCGGCCTGCGCGCCGAGGGCGAACACCGCGGCGACTCCGCGAGCGTCACTGATGCCGCCGGCCGCGATCACCGGCACCGGCGCCACCGCGTCCACCACGGCGGGCACCAGCGGCAGGGTCGCGACGGTACTCCCCACGTGCCCGCCGGCCTCCCAGCCCTGGGCGACGATCACGTCCACGCCGGACCCGGCGGCCCGCCGTGCCTCCTCGGCACTGCCGACCGTGTGCATGACGATTCCCCCGGCGTCGTGCACGGCCTCGACGTAGCCGCCGGGATCCCCCAAGAAAAACGAGACGACCCGCAAGCCAGCCTCGAGGGCCTGGTCAAGGTGATGGTGATGATCTGAGGTGAGAACGAAGTTGCCGCCGAACGGGCGCGAGGTCAGCGCCGCCGTCTCACGGACGACAGCCCCGATATCAGCAGACCAGGTCAGCGTCACCATGCCGAGCGCGCCGGCGTTCGAGACCGCCGCGGCCGCCTGGGGAATGTCGACCATGGGTGCCTGGACGATCGGCTGCTCGATTCCGAGCATCTCGCATACCGGTGTGCTCACTGCCATCGCCCCTTCGATGATCTTTGCCGGCCACCAGGTGAGCGTGCATTACCTGGCCTGCCCCGGTTCTACATACGATGTCGGCTTCGTCCCGGGGGACCGCCGGTCCCAGCCGTGAAACTTCGAGTAGTCGCCGGCGTCCCAGGCCTCGCGCAGTCCCGGGGTGCTGAGGTCCCAGTCCGGGCGGATCTCGGCGGTGGCCGCGCGCAGGTCGCGCCACAGGTCGTAGAACGGCGGGCGGCCCCAGAACCAGTAGCCGTTATAGACACTGTGGATGACCAGCCCCGGCTTGAGCACCAACGTGTGCGGGATCATCGGGTCGTGCTCGGGGTCGGTGTACTCCGCGATGCCCAGATCCTTTTGGACAATCCGGCCCGGGTCGGACAGGAAAGGCCACTGGGCGCCGACCGACGCGCGGAACTCCTGCAGCGTGTGATGGTCGTCGGTGGCGATCGTGGCGATCTGTGTATACGCCACCGCGATCTCCGGATAGTGCTCGGCCAGCTCCAGGTGCTGCCGGTGCTCTTTCGGGCAGTAGTTGCCACGCGCGAGCGTCAGGATCAACGGGTCCCGGCCCTGGAGTTCGCTGAGCTTGCGAACCGTGCCGAGGTGGTCCGGGAGAGCGTAGTCAGGGAAGATGCCGCCAGGTCTGATGTCAGGACGCATAGGGCCCATGGTCGCACCCGGGCCGTCCCGCCGCGGACGTGGTCACCACTGGCCGGTCGCGGCCGCCCGCCCGCCGGGTGGTTACAGGTCGAGGACCAGGTCGCCGCGTGGCTGTGAGCAGCAGATCAGTACGTCGCCTTCGGCGGGGTCATCGACGGGGTCGGGGGAATAGCTGACGGTCCCGGACATGATGGCTGTCTCGCAGGTGTGGCTGTCCCGCGCCAGCCGCGCAGGCGCACTGCCATGGCTGCGGGCGAAGGCACGGGCATGGCCGACCAGGCAGCCTCTTTCCGGCCGAGTCAAGCTTGGTCAAAAATTTCCGGAGATCTATTCCTAGTTTCCGGGGGGAAAACGTAGCGTCAGTGTTAGCGGTCGGGGCTGGGCTGTCGCTGTTCGCCGGGTTGCTTGGCTTCAGGTCGAAGGCGTCTTTGGCGCGGCCGCCGTGAGCGACCGGATCGGGCAGCGGGCCGATGACCTTCACCGGTTCCAGGGCCGAGCCGGGCAACGGCCTTCGGGCGGTGTGACCGGCCAGGGTGTTTCACGGGCGCGATGGGACGGCCCGGATGCGACCGTGCATGGCACTAGGCACAACGTGAGGCTGTTCCCCGCCCAATCGCGGATGTTAGGAGAAGAAGAAGATGCCTACCGACGACAACGCCATCAGCCCGTTTCAGGTCGGTTTCCCGGAGGCGGAGCTTACCGAGCTGCGCCGGCGCGTGAACGCGACCCGGTGGCCCGAGCGCGAGACGGTCGCCGACGACTCGCAGGGCGTGCGGCTCGCGATGATGCAGGAGCTCGTGCGCTACTGGGGCACGGACTACGACTGGCGCGCGTGCGAGGCGAAACTGAACGCGCTGGCGAACTTCATCACCGAGATCGACGGGCTGGACATTCATTTCATCCACGTCCGCTCGGCGCATGAGGACGCGCTGCCGCTGATCGTCACGCACGGGTGGCCTGGCTCGGTCATCGAGCAGCTGAAGATCATCGAGCCGCTCACCAATCCCACGGCGCACGGAGGGAGCGCGGCGGACGCGTTCCACCTGGTGATTCCGTCGCTGCCGGGTTACGGGTTCTCCGGCAAGCCGGCCGCCACCGGGTGGGATCCCGCCCGGATCGCGCGGGCGTGGGTGGTGCTGATGAAGCGCCTGGGATACACCCGGTTCGTGGCGCAGGGCGGCGACTGGGGGGCGGCCGTTACCCAGACAATGGGTGCGCAGGCGGCACCGGAGCTGGCCGGCATTCACTCCAACATGCCGGGGACCGCCCCAGCTGCCATCAACACGGCGGTCAAGCGCGGCGACCCGCCGCCGCCGGGTCTGTCAGCCGAGGAAGCACGGGCGTTTGAGGAGCTGAGTGACTTCTACGCGAAGCACGTGGCCTACGCCCTGATCATGACGACGCGCCCGCAGACGCTGTACGGGCTGGCGGACTCACCCGCCCATCTCGCGTCGTTCATGCTCGATCACGGCGACGGCACCGGCCAGCCCGGGCTCGTCGAACGGGCCCTGCAAGGGAACCTGGACAGCGCCCTGACCCGCGACGACCTCCTCGACAACATCACGCTCTACTGGCTGACGAACACCGGGGTTTCCTCGGGCCGCCTGTACTGGGAGAACAAGGCCGACTTCTTCGACGCCAAGCCCATCACCATCCCGTTCGCGATCAGCGTCTTCCCCGACGAGCTGTATGAGGCCCCGCGCAGCTGGGCGGAACGCGCCTATCCGCACAACCTCATCCACTACAACAGGCTCGACCGAGGAGGCCACTTCGCCGCCTGGGAACAGCCAGAACTGTTCGCCGCCGAGATGCGCGCCTCGTTCAAGACGCTCCGCTAACCAGGTACCAACGCCGCTGCAGCTGCAGCTCCCGGCACGCCCAGAGAGAAGGAGAAAAGGCCATGAGTCTCATCGACGAGGCGCTGAGCGCCAATGCGACC
Source organism: uncultured Actinomycetota bacterium (assembly GCA_963749145.1). GTDB lineage: Bacteria > Actinomycetota > Actinomycetes > Streptosporangiales > Streptosporangiaceae > JASHPR01. The sequence continues at coordinate 2,190,003 of CAVVLN010000004.1, forward strand.
ATCGCCGACGGCTACGATCCCAGCCGCGGGGGGCCGCCGGCGCCCAAGATCGCGATCGTCACCTGTGCGGATCCGCGGCTAACCAGCATCGAGCAGATGCTGGGTCTGGCCGCTGCCGATGTCGACATGATCAGGAACTTCGGCACCGTGATCGACGACGACGCGGTCCGGTCGCTGGTTCTGTCGACCAGGCTGCTGGGCACCCGAGAGATAATGATCATCAATCACACCGACTGCGGGATGCTCAGGTTCACCGACAGCGACTTTGAGGACCGGCTCCGCAAGGAGACGGGGCGGGCGCCGATTGCGCCGGCCAGGTTCTACAGTTTCACCGACGCCGAGGCGAACACCAAGGAGCAGATCCAGAAAGCCAGGTCACATCCATGGATCTCGCCGGAGGTCCCAGTCAGGGGGTTCGTTTTTAACGTCAGCACCGGGCGGCTCAGTGAGGTGTTCCCGGACGGGCAGACCGTCGCTGGCTAGTCGGGGCGCCACCGCCTCGGCGCGGCGTGCTGCGCGAGGACGCCCGGGGGGCTGGCGCTCAAGCTGCATGAGACTCCACACGCTGAGCGATTCCGAACGCCTGGCCACAGCAGCAGCCCAAGCCGGGGTCGACGTCACGCTGGAGATCGGCGAGGGCCTGCCCCACGTCTGCCAGCTCCTGCTCAGCACCCCCGAGGCAGCCCAGGCCACCGAGCGAATCAGGACGTTCCTGCGAGCCCGCATTCGCTGACCACGCAGTCCATCGACAGCAGGCCTCCCGGCGCCCGGTCCGTCGCTTAGCTGCATAACGCCCGGCGTTCGTTGATCACCCCAAGGGCACCGGCCGAAAGGCCCACCGAACAGGATGATCTGCGCGGATACCAGCATCCAGATGCCGTGCATTGGCTAGGCAAATATTCGGCAGGGAGGCATGTCGAGCTGAGATTCGCGTCACGCTCAGCAACTGAGCTGGTCAGAGGCCAATGCGCGAGATCCGCCGTTCTGCATGCCGAGATGAGCATCACGGTATTTGCGGCGCCGAATACAGATCAGGTCTTTCTGCCGCGCGTTAAGTTTGGAGCCGCTTGACCGCGGGTCAGCCGGGAAGCGGGCCCGGTCCGGGCCCTGGGCAAGCTCCTGGCAAACCTGGCGCGTGGGCACACCCGCCCGGTCGGCGGCGGCGCGAAGATAAGCAGCCGCTGCGGACAAGGCGCGGCGCCGGCTACCAGTACCGTGGCTGGCCGGGAATGGTTTCCAGATCAGCCAGAACCAGGTCGCGATCGTCGCTGTCGGCGATGTCCTCGGCGGCGGCCAGGGCCTGGTCGGTGTAGTCCCGGGCCCGCCCGGCTTCCCCGGCGACGGCGTGGGCGCGGGCCAGCGCCTCGTAGGCGAAGGCCAGGTCGAAATCGCCGATGCCGTGCTCCTGGCACAGGTCGAGGACCCGGCGGGCGTGATGCCGCGCGGGCTCGGCCCGGCCGAGGACCGCGTAGATCCGGCTGATCAGCCATTCCCCGCGAGCCAGGTGTGCCGGGGTCGCTTCGGGAACCTGGCCCCAGTGATAGCGCGAGGCATGCGCGGTGTGGATCATGCGGTCGTCGTCGGCCCTGGTCCGCCCCTCGTGTTCCAGCAGCCGCCAGGTGGCGTTGAACAGCTGGGCGGCCAGCAGCCGTTCGTCGGTGACGCTGCCGGTGCCCGGCGGGCTGTTGGTGGTCACGGCTGCCGCGGATGCCTCCAGCTCGGGCATGACGGCATCTAGTCCTTCCGAAAGCAGGTGGTCGATGCGGTGCAGGGCACCGCGCAGCCGCGTGACCCGGGCATCCAGGTGGCTCCGGTGCCGGCGGATCACCTCGCTGACGGCCGCGGCGTCGCCAGCCTTCCAGGCGGCGACGGCCGTGCGCACCTGGTCCAGCGGCAGGTCCAGCGAGCGCATCAGGCCAACCAGCCGGGCCTCGGCCACCTGATCGCTGCGGTAGAGCCGGTACCCAGTAGCCTCGTCAACCGCAGCTGGCCGCAGCAGCTTGATGCGGTCATAGTGCCGTAGCGCCTTGGTGGTCAGCCCGCTCCGGCGGGCGACCAGCCCGACGGTCAGCAACCCCTCCGCTGGTTTCGGCCCCATGCCGGTCACCGTAGAACCTTGACCCGGGTCAAGCGCAACCAGCCCGGACACCAGGACCCACTAGGCCGCCGACCTCGCGAGCCTGGCAGGCATCCGCCAGGCCAGGAGCGGAGGATACGAAACCACCGCTCTGGTACACATTCCGTAACCAACCGTTGAAATGATCACCCGTATATCACTCGATCCGGCGCTGCGCCTTCCTACCAGCCCGTCACAGTCAGTAATCCTGCGTCGACATCTACAACGCGCACATCGCCGCCGTTAGGTGTGGTTGCAGGGTGTGCTGCGGCGGACCAGAGGCGGCGTCCAGAGCTGGCGATTCTGTGTCACTGGAAATGAAGCTTGACGACCTGCGGGCGACCTGCGGGCAGCGGGCAGGCTCGATGCTGTTGGTCAAGTGACACCGCTCCACGTGGCGCGAGCCGGCGCTCGCGCCCCAGCCCGCCGCTCAGAACATGATCACCCCAGACGCCAGATCACAAACTGGGACTGGACTATAGTACCGGGCAGCGTAGGCCTGCTCGACCCGCTCGGAGAACTCCTCCAGAGTGAGCCGGTCCGACACTAGATGGTGTTGCAACCACGCCACCGCTTGCTCGCGCTCGACGTCAGAGACGCGTTGGTCCGGATCTCCCAATCGTCCGGCATCCGCAGCCATACGGGAATGGTTGCGCATCGCGACCCGAATGATTTCCTGCACATTGGACGGACAAACGACGCAACTTCCGGGTCCAAACAGCCGATGGCCCCTAAAGAAGCTGGACGCGTAGACGCGGCGCGCCGTGGGTAGTCCCTGCGCCAGGCGACCGTGGCGCGCGGAGGAGCACTGGAGGTGGACCGGCCGCCTGGCGCTGGCTGTGGCTTTCACTGCGGTGGTTGTCTGACTCTTCGATGCGACCTGACTGACGCCGATGTGCACCGATCAGCGCAGCGACCTGAACGCCGCTCGCATCTCGCCCGCAAAGAGTTCCGGTTGTTCCCAGGCGGCGAAGTGACCGCCCTTGTCGAGTTCGTTGAAGTACACGAGGTTGGGGTAGGCGCGCTCGGCCCAGCTGCGCGGTACGGGGATTATCTCTCGCGGGAACCTGCTCACGGCCGCAGGGAGCGAGACTACGCCGCCGACCTTGGTTTTGTGGGCGCTGTCCTCCCAGTACAGGCGGGCCGAGGACGCCGCTGTGTTCGTGAGCCAGTAAAGCGTGATGTCGTCGAGCATCTCATCTTTCGTGAGGACGCGCTCGGGTTCGCCGTCCGTGTCGGTCCATTCCGCGAACTTCTCGTAAAGCCAAGCGGCCAGGCCGACCGGCGAGTCCGCGAGCGAGTAGCCGATCGTTTGCGGGCGCGTGGTATTCATCGCCCGAAAGCCCGAGCCGCGCGCGGCAAAATTCTTAGATCCTTCAAAGGCGATCGTTTCCTCGGCCGAGAGGCCCGCCGGCGCCGGTTCACCGTACTTGAGCGCGTTCGCGACCTCGGGAGGCACGGCCGTTTGCATGCCCGGCGCTGGTGGCCGTTCGATCGCGCCGAGCAACGTGGTGACGTGGATACCCACGAGACCCCCCGGCGCCTGGCGGCCCATCACGTCCGCGACGACCGCACCCCAGTCGCCACCCTGGGAGACGTAGCGCCCGTAGCCCACTCGCCTCATCAGCTCCACCCAAGCGCCGGCGATGCGATCGGGATTCCAGCCTGTCACCTGCGGCCTGGCTGAGAAGCCGAAACCGGGCATCGAGGGCACGACGAGATCGAACGCGTCCTCCGCGCGAGCTCCATGGGACTCGGGATCGCTCAGCGGCCCGATCACCTTCACGAACTCGAGGAACGAGCCCGGCCAGCCGTGGGTCATGATCAGCGGCAGCGCGTTCGCATGCGGCGAGCGGACGTGGAAGAAGTGGATATCGAGCCCGTCGATCTCCGTGATGAACTGGGGGAGCGCATTCAACTCGGCCTCGAGCTTGCGCCAGTCATAATCAGTGGCCCAGTAGTCGACGAGCTCCTGCACCTTCGCCAGCTGCACGCCCTGGGTGCGATCGCTGACGGTCTCACGGTCGGGCCAGCGGGGCACCGCCACACGGCGGCGGAGCTCTTGGAGCGACTCCTCCGGGATGTCGATCTGGAAGGGGCGAATGCTGTCATTCGAAGACATGTGGGTCTCCTTAACACTCGCGATTGTGCGCGACCGGAGGTCGATGCTCCGAGCCAGCCCAGTCGCACCAGGCCGACGGCCGGCTTGAGCTTGACCAGATGATGCTGCCCGCGAGCAACCGCAGCCAAGCCGAGCCCAGCATCGCGCGTATAGAGGCGTTTGTCGAGTACCAAACCACCAAAAATCGCCCAAATTATGACCAAGTCGGCACCGTAAATTCCCGAAATTGCGCAGAGGCGGAGTCACGCCTCACGAGGTTCGCCGTCAACACCAGTCCCTCGCCTTTGCGTATGGGCTTCGGCCAGCTCCGGCACGTCCGCGCATTTGCCCACCCGCTCCCGGCATCCTCGTAGACCGCGTTGAAGGTCAGCGTGCTCATGCCCCACTAGCCGGCGCACAACTGCCGGATCGGTTGCCCACCCGCCCGGCACTTCCCGGCCGTGCGAAGTTTCGCCGACAACAGGAGCCGCCGAGCCGCCGAAGCACGGTGCCAGCTGGGAGACCGCGAAGCCGGAAGTCCCGGACGCCGAACTGGACGATCGGCGCGTTCAGCGCCGCGACGTGCCTTCCGCTCGCCAAGGCGCGTAATCGGCGCTCGGCTGCGGTCGGCTTAGAAGCTAACTTAGCTGCCCGGACTCGGCGGGCAGTCTCCCCGGTCACGGCACGCGGGCCAGCGCCAGAACCCGGGGTTTGTCTTGCGGGGTCATTTTGCTGGCCACCCCGGGCACGCGATGACAGGCTGGTCGCCGTGACGGAGCAGAGCACCGGGGACGCGGTGCCCGGGCGCTGGAACGCGGTTGGCCCGAAGTCCAACATGTGGATGGATCCGGCGCAGGACCCGAGGTTCGCGGCAGGCGCAGAGCTGGACGGCGAGCGGGCGACGCTGCTGGACTACCTGCGCGCCTACCGGCTGGCGCTGGAACTGAAGTGCGCCGGCCTCGACGCGGAGCAGTTGGCCCGGCGTTCGGTGCCGCCCTCCACCATGTCCCTGCTCGGCCTGGTCCGCCATATGGCCGACGTGGAGCGCAACTGGTTCCGGCGGGTGATGGCCCGGGCCGACGCGCCGCCGCTGTACTGGTCTGATGATGCCGAAGACGCTGACTGGGCGGGGGCGGTGGCTGATCCGGCGGTGGTGGCCGGCGCCTGGCGGGCCTGGCGTGAGGAGGTCGCTTTCGCGGAGCAGTTCGTCGCCGGCGCGCCCGACCTCGCCATCCGCAGCCCCATGCCAGACGGCACCACCGTCGCGCTGCGCGAGGTGATACTCCACATGGTCGAGGAGTACGCCCGCCACCTCGGCCACGCCGATCTGCTCCGCGAGCGGATCGACGGCCGCGTCGGCCAGTAACCCCGGACGAGCCGGGCGCCTGCCCTGCGCACCGCCAGAGCAGGGCTGGGCTCCACCGTGAAACGGGTCATGGTCCCCCGGCTGACCGTCCCCGGTGGTTCGAGGCGAGGAACGCCCTGCACCGGACTGGCGCGCTTGCCGCCGCGTGCAGGAACAGGTGAGACCATGCTTGGAAGGTCACGCGGACAGCGCGTCCCTGGCAGGCCACGCCGGCAGTGCTGCCCTGCAAGGCAGGCTAAGCGCAAGGGTCGGTGCACTCGACACGCCATCGGCGCGATGCAACCACGCTCCGTAATTAGCCGTCCCTGCGCCACCGCGCGCGGCGGGGGTGGGCCTTTGGCGGTCGTGTTTGACCCTATTCGGGGCACTCGCGCGTGACCGGGCATGCTGCTTATGATCTGCGAACCGGTCGGCGCAGCATGAGGGGGAGATTGGGGTGGTGGCTGCCGATTCCCTGCGGCGGGTGACTCTTGCCGAGTTGGTGGCGACGCTGTCGCTTGTTGCCGATCTTGGTATGGGGCGGCCGATGGAGCGGGTGTTGCGTCAGACCGTTGTTGCGATGCGGCTCGGGGCGGCGGCCGGGATGGATCAGGCAGCCTGCACGTCTGCGTATTACACGTCACTGCTGGCGTGGGTGGGCTGTGCCGTCGACACCACCGAGCTGGCGGCGTTGTTCGGTGATGAGATCGGGTTGTACGCCGATACCCGCGATGAGGACCTCGAGCGTGTCACGCTGGCGGTGTTCGTCGGCCGCCATCTTGGCCGCGGCCAGTCGGGTTTCCGGCGGATCGGGCTGGTCGGGAAGTTCCTGGCGACCGCCGGCCGCTCGGTGCAGCAGGTCATGGAGTCGCACTGCCGCGTGACGAGCGATCTTGCCGAGCGGCTCGGGCTGGGCCCGGCCGTATGCGAGCCGCTGCTGCAGACGTTCGAACGATGGGACGGGAAAGGGGTGCCAGGGTCGGTCGGCGCCGGTGATCTTGCCCCGGCCATCCGCCTGGTCCACCTGGCCGACGCCATTGAGGCGTTCCACCACTCTGGCGGTGCCGGGGCCGCGCTGCATGTGGCCCGGGAGCGGCGGGGCACGCAGTTCGACCCGGAGCTGGTCGACTGCTTCTGCGCCCAGCCCGCCGAGATCCTGGAGGGTCTCGGCGGAATCTCGGCGTGGGAGGAAGTGATCGCGCTCGACCCCCGGCTGGGCCAGGGATTGAGCGAGGACAACCTGGAACGGGCGCTGGCTGCCTTCGCCGATTTCAGTGACCTGAAGTCTCCGCTGCGCCTTGGGCAGTCCCGCGGCGTGGCCGATCTCGCCGCCCAGGCCGGCACGAAGCTCGGGCTCCCAGCAGCTGACCTGGTCATGCTGCGCCGGGCGGCGCTGGTCAAGGACATCGGCATGATCGGGATCCCGAGCGGTGTCTGGGACGAGCCCGGCGAATGGAGCCTCGCCCAGCGCGAGCGGGCGCGCACCCACCCGTACCTGACCGAACGGATGCTGGCCCGGGTCCCGCTGCTGGCCGAGGTCGGGCGCTGCGCGTCGCTGCACCACGAGCGGCTTGACGGGTCTGGCTACCCGCACGGGCTGCGTGGCGACGCCATCTCGCTGCCGGTGCGGATCCTCGGTGCCGCCGACGTTTACCAGGCGCTGCGTCAGCCTCGTCCGCACCGTCCGGCGCTCGGTGCCGGTGAGGCCGAGCGGGTGATGCGCGAAGAGGTGCGCGCCGGGAGGCTGGACGGCGAGTGCGCCCACGCGGTGCTCGAAGCAGCCGGCCACCGTATCCGGCGCCGGGCCGGGCTGCCGTCGGGGCTCACCGCCCGCGAGGTGGAGGTGCTGGTGCGGCTCGGCCAGGGCCGGTCCAACCCCGAGATCGCCGCCGAACTGCACGTCAGCCGCAAGACGGTCTCCTCCCACCTCGAGCACATCTACGCCAAGCTGGGTGTCAAGACGCGAACCGGTGCTGCCCTGTTCGCCATGCGCCACGGCCTGACCGGGACAGCGGGCGAGCCCGGAATCTGACAGAAAGATCGGGCGGTTACCCGATTCGCCGCCGCTGGCCGGTCCGTACAACGGATTCATGACCACAACCCATGACCACAGCGCGGCCAGCGTGGTGCCGCAGTTCGCCCGGGCCGGTTCCCTGCTTGAGGGCCTGGCCGCCCAGGACTTCGCTCAGCTCGGCGGCGCGCTCGCCGCCGCGGCCCGGCTCCGCGCCCTGCTGCCCCCCGGTCTGCGGGAGTGGACCGGCTCTCAGGTGATCGCCGACCAGTTCGCGCTCTGGTTCGGCGACACTCAGGACTTCGACCTCGTCGAGGCCACCGTCGGCGAGGTCGGCGGCCGGCTGCACCTGCACTGGCGGCTGCGGCTGCGCGCAGAGCGCCTCGGCACCGGCTGGTTCACCGTCGAGCAGCAGGCCTACGCCGACACTGACGACAGCGGCCGCATCGCCCAGCTCGACCTGCTCTGCACCGGCTACCGGCCCGAGGGCGACGATGACTGACACCCTGGCCACCTGGGGCGGCTGGGAGCCAGCGATCCGCGACGACCCGTTCGGCCTGTTCGCCGAGGCCCGCGCCCGGTGCCCGGTGCAGCGGGTACGCCTCGCCGACGGTCACCCGGCCTGGGTCGTCCTCGGCTACGACGCAGCCCGCCAGGCGCTGGCCGACCCCCGCATCTCCAAGGACATGCTCGCCGCGCTCAAAGACAACGGCGATGTCGTGGCCGAGGGCCTGCCCGGGCCGGAGTTCTCCCGGCACATGCTCAACGTCGACCCGCCCGACCACACCCGGCTGCGGCGGCTGGTGTCCCGGGCGTTCGTGCCATCCCGGGTCGCCGCGCTCGAGCAGGCCGTGCGGGACATCGCGGATGCACCTCCTCGATGAGCTCGACGACGCCGGCCCGGGTGCCACGGTCGATCTGGTCCAGGGATACGCCCATCCGCTGCCTTTCAGAGTGATCGGGGAGCTGCTGGGCATCCCCCCGGCCGACCGCCTGGACCTGCACGCCTGGTTCCAGGTGCTGCTGACCGGATGGGCGGGCGAACCGCCAGCCGAGGCGGTCGAGGCATCCGGCAAGATCGTGGCCTACCTGCGCGAGCTCGTCGACACCAAGCGGCGGAGCCCGGCCGAGGACCTGGTCAGCGTGCTGGTCGCCGCGAGCGACGACGCGCTCACCACCCAGGAGTTGCTGTCGACCCTGTTTCAGCTCGTCGTGGCCGGCCACGACACCACGGCCAGTCTCATCGGCAATGGGGTGGTGGCCCTGCTTGATCATCCTGACCAGCTGCAGGCGCTGCTGGCCGACCTGGGGCAGCTTCCCGCCGCGATAGACGAGCTCATCCGGTACACCGCCCCGGTCCCGCATGCCACGTTCCGGGTGACGGCCGAGCCGGTGACGGTCGGCGGCGTGGCGGTCCCCGGGCACGAACAGGTACTGGTGTGCCTTGGCTCGGCCAACCGCGACCCGGGCCGCTTCCCCGCCCCCGACGTCCTCGACATCGGCCGCAACGACGGGCCGAACCTCGGCTTCGGCCACGGCGCTCATTACTGCCTCGGCGCGCCCCTGGCCCGGCTGGAAGCCCGGGTCGCTTTCGAAACCCTGCTCGGGCGTCACCCCGGCCTGAGGCTCGCCGGCGACCGCGACGCCCTCGCCTGGGCGCACGGCGACGGCCTCGTGCTGCGCGGCCTCGTCTCACTGCCCGTCGTCCTCGGTCCGGCCCGGCACCGGGCTGAATGACCATCCCATCGCGCCGAGATCTCCGAAGCCGAGATCAAGTCCGAATCAAAGGAGACACCGATGACCATCACTGACCGTCCCGTCGACAACGGCGTGAACGTCCAGGCCCTGCTCGATGCCCGCAACGCGCTGTCGGCCGCACCGGAAGCGGCGCGGTTCACCTGGCGGGCCAGCACTACCTGGCGCAACGGCACCCACAGCCACTCCACCGTGGCCGGCTTTGCCGGCCTCGGCGCCGAGCAGCAGCACCGCAACACCTATGAGTTCGACACCGACCATCCCGAGTGCTTCGCGTCCGAGGACAACGGCGCCACGCCGGTGGAGTTCGTTCTGGTCGGCCTTGCCGGGTGCCTGACCGCAGGCGTCGCCGCGGTCGCCCAGCACCGGGGCATCCAGCTCCGCTCGGTCACCGCCACGATCGACGGCGCGATGAACATCCTGGGCATCCTCGGCGCCGACCCTGACGTGCGCAACGGATTCGAAGCGATCACCGTCCGGTTCGCCATCGACGCCGATGCCTCCCGTGCCGAGCTTGAGGCGCTGATCGCCCAGTCGCAGAAACGCTCGGCGGTCTTCGACGTCGTGGCCAACCCGACGAACGTGCTCGTCGAGCTGGCCTGAGCCTCACGACCACGGTCCAGCCGCTCGCATGATGCAGACCACGGCAGTCGTCATCGGCGCCGGCCACGCTGGCCTGGCCATGAGCCGCCGCCTCACCGAACGCTCCATCGACCACGTCGTCCTGGAGCGCGGTGCGGTGGCGAATTCGTGGCGGAGCCAGCGCTGGCCCAGCCTTCGGCTGCTCACCCCCAACTGGCTCACCCGGCTGCCCGGCTACGACTACGCCGGGGATGACCCCGACGGCTACATGCCCGCCGCCGGCGTCGTGAGCACCCTCACCCGCTACGCCCGCCTCGCCGCCGCACCGGTGCGCACCGGTGCGACGGTGCACACGGTGCGCACCACACCGGGAGGTTTCGAGATCCGGGCCAACGACGACATGCTTCACGCCCGGGCCGTGGTGCTCGCGACCGGGGCGTGCGCCCGGCCAGCGATCCCGGCCGTCACCGGCGCCGTCCCCCGGCCGATTACGACGCTCACCCCGCTCACCTACCACGATCCCGGCCAGCTCCCCGACGGCGGCGTGCTCGTCGTCGGAGCGTCAGCCACCGGCGTCCAGCTCGCCGGCGAGATCCACCGGTCCGGGCGCCCGGTGACCCTGGCCGTCGGCGAACACGTCCGGCTGCCCCGCCGGTACCGCGGCCGCGACATCTTCTGGTGGCTGGAAGCCACCGGAGTGCTGGGCGAACGCTACAACCAGATCGATGACCTCACCCGGGCTCGCCACCTGCCCTCGCCGCAGCTCACCGGGACCCCCGAGCCAGCGGCCACCGACCTCAACACGCTCACCGCGCAGGGGGTCCGCATCGTCGGCCGCCTCGGCCGCATTACCGGCGGGGTGGCCCAGTTCTCCGGGTCGCTCCGCAACACCTGCATCCTCGCCGACCTGAAGATGAACCGCTTCCTCGCCAGAGCTGACAACTGGGCAAATGCGCACGGCCTGGACGACGAACTCCCGCCAGCGCACCGCTTCGCACCCACGCAGGTCGATCCCCGCACTCCCCTGGAGCTGGACCTGGCCAGCGGAGAGATCACCACTCTGCTGTGGGCGACGGGCTTCCGGCCCGACCACTCCTGGCTGGACATCCCCGTGCACGACCACGCCGGCCACATCCGCCACGACGGCGGGGTGGTCACCAGCGCCCCCGGGCTCTACGTCCTCGGCATGCCGGTACTCCGCACCCGCGCCTCCACGTACATCCATGGCGCAGTCACGGACTCCGAAGCCCTAGGCGCCCACCTGCACTCCTTCCTCAGCAACCAGCTCCGATGACAACCCGCCGCACTCGGCCAGC
>CAVVLN010000005.1:0-1394188 GCA_963749145.1 uncultured Actinomycetota bacterium
GGCGCGCGACCGAGTAACCAAGTGAGTAACAATCGCCACCGACAGCAGTGGACAGCAGCGGACACTCACGGACGGCTTGCCACAGGTCGAGTACGCTGCGGCGCTGGCGGCTCTCGCCAGTACATCTGACCCGGGTGAACGAGTTTCAGGGCCGCCGGCTGCCTATGTTGGCTGACGCCTTCGCGGTTCGGGCACGACGTTCGCCTGCGTTCGCGTCCAGGGCCGCCATCGGGTTTGCCGAGGTGATGGGCGAAGCGCGCGACACCAGGTGGCCCTCGAGTCCCCCTACGGGCTGGCGGTCGCGGCGGGACTGTTCAAAGAGCAAAGGTCCGCGCCTTGAGCAAGATTGGCATGAGCGTTACGCTGTCTACGAATACGCGAGTCCAGGCCCCGGCCGCCCCGCATGCGTCTGGGTAGGTGAGCTGACAGGTGAGCGCCGGCATCCCCAAGCGGGGTATACCCGTCAGCTATGACGAGCACATCAGGCCGCTGTTCAGGGGGAAAGACCACCAGTCGATGCGCTTCGCGTTCGACCTGTGGTCATACGAGGACGTGTCGGCCAACGCGGCCGCGATCTTTGAGAAGGTGAGCACCGGCGTCATGCCGTGCGATGGCGCCTGGCCGTCCGAACGGGTCGAGCTCTTCCGCCGGTGGATGGACATGGGGATGCGGGAAACAGCTTCTGACCCGGTCCCCGAAGCGGCCGGACCTGCACAGTCAAGCGGGGCCTCGGCGGCGAGCGTCGAGGCGATCGAGGGCCGGCTGCGCAGGGTCCTCGATCTGCGCAGTGAACAGTATGTGCGCGAACGCGCCATCGTCATCGAGCATCGCGGCCCGCTCATCTACATGCTCTGCGAAGCCGCCGAGCTTGAGCACGCGCTCATGTGTGAGTACCTGTTTGCGGCCTTCTCGCTTAAACGCTCCGTCGATGAAGGGCTCACGCACGAGCAACTCGCCGCGGTCGAGCGGTGGCGATCCACGATCCTGGGGGTTGCCAAGCAGGAGATGCTCCATCTGGCCATCGCCTGCAACCTGCTGACGTCCATCGGGGTAAGTCCGCATCTGTCGCGGCCCAACCTGCCCCAACCGGCCCGCCACTATCCAAGTGGGGTGCGCTTTGAGTTGCTTCCGTTCGGTGAGCAGGCACTTCGCCACTTCCTGTTCCTCGAGCGGCCCGAGGGCATGGATTTGAACGATGCCGAAGGGCTGGCCGCGATGGAAAACGCGGTCCCGGTCACGGGGAAGGAGGAGATCGCGCCTCACCTGCAGGAGTTCCGGACCGTCGGCCACCTGTACCGGTCGATCGAAGCGGGCTTCCGCCACCTGGCGGAGAAGATGGGCGAGGAGAACCTCTTCCTCGGCCCGGGCGGATCGCAGACCCGGGGCGAGCTGTTCGGCTGGAAGGAGCTTGGGCCGATCTCGAGCACCGATGAAGCGGTACGCGCTATCGAGGCGATCGTCGAGCAGGGTGAAGGGTCTCGCGGTGACTGGCGTAACGCGCACTTCGGCCGCTTCCTGTCGGTGCTGACCGAGTATCTCCAGATGAGGCAGAACGCACCCGGCCTTGAGGTGACACGTCCGGTCCTTCCCGTGCTGGTGCGGCCCCCCGAGACCGGCGAGGAGGTGAATCTGATAACCGACCCGGCCACCGCACGCGTTGCCGATCTGTGCAACGTCGCCTACGAGATGCTCCTTCACGTGTTCTACCGGCTCATGAGCCACATCGACGAGTCGGCAGATCAGATCGGCACGCTCGCGACGGTGGCCGTAGGCATCATGAACGACGTTATCGGGCCACTGGCCGACATTCTCAGCACCATGCCCGTCGGGCCCGAACATCCAGGACGCACTGCAGGAGCGACCTTCGAGCTGTTCTACCAGCCCGACTACCTTCTCCCGCACCGCAAAGCGGCCTGGCTCGTTAGTGCGGAGCTTCTCACCGACGCGGCGGCCACAGCGGAGACCGAGATGCAGCGCGACCGCCGGTTCGAACCCGTCATGTCGGCGTTGCGCTCACAGGCTCAAGCCCTCCGGGAAAATGCAGTTTGACCGGGACTTTGCCTCAGCTTAACCGAGAACCGACGGCCATTCTCGGCCGAGGATACGGCCAGCGAGCCTGGGCATTCGCGACAGAAGCACACTGTGATCCGGCGCCATCAGTGGACATAGGGCCCCATCTCGGAGCCCAGCTTGAAGCCTCATGTGGAGCTGAACCGCCAGGCCTGCCGCGGATACGAACAACGAAGCTGAATTGCCGGTCGCCGTCTCCAGTCTGCTCTTATGGTTGTGACTGAACATGTCGGTCAACGTGTAAGCATGCAAACAGGCAATGCACCCAATTCGGCATTGACCTGGGCAGCGGCCTGGTCAAGAGACTCGCGCGTCAACGGCGGTTCGAGCCGCCGTTGAGCTGATGGTCGGGACTGCGGCCCTGATAGCTGCGCACCGAGGACTTAGTCGCCTGCGCTAGCCGGTGCTGGCTGACGGATTGGGTGCTTACGCGGGCTTGCTGGCCGGGATGGCTGGTTGCAGACTTGCGTGGTGGGCCGGCTCAGGGGCGATCGGTGAGCCAGGGGCCGCGGGATGAGCCAGTCATCCGGACTCCTGACCGGCGTCTGCGGGTGTTCGTGAGTTCCACGCTGGGCGAGCTAGCCGACGAGCGGCGGGCCGTCTCGCGCGCGATCGAGGCGCTGCGCCTGACCCCGGTGATGTTTGAGCTCGGGGCCCGGCCGTACCCGCCGCGGGAGGTGTACCAGCAGTACCTGGCGCAAAGCGACGTGTTCATCGGGCTGTACTGGCAGCGGTACGGGCAGCCCGCCCCGGGCATGCAGGTCTCCGGCCTGGAGGAGGAGTTCGACCTGTCCGGTGCGCTGCCCCGGCTGCTGTACGTCAAGGCGCCGGCGGCTGGCCGCGACCCTCGCCTGGGCGATCTGCTGGCCCGCATCCAGGATGACGCCTCGGCGTCTTACCGGCATTTCCGCACCCCCGCCGAGCTGGGCCGGCTGGTGCGTGATGACCTGGCGGTGCTGCTGAGTGAGCGGTTCGCCGCCGCTGCCGGCCAGGCCGCGGCCGCGGTGCCGTCGCCGGCCGGCGCCGCGGCCCCCGCCCGCTGCCGGTGAGCACGACGTCGCTGCTGGGGCGGGAGCGGGCCGTCGACGAGGTGGCCGGGCTGCTCGAGCGTCCTGAGGTGCGGCTGGTGACGCTGACTGGGCCGGGCGGGGTCGGCAAGACCCGGCTGGCGGTGGCGGTGGGCGAGCGGCTGCGAGACCGGTTCGGCGCGGGCACCGCCTTCGTGCCGCTGGATTCGGTCACCGACTCGGGGCAGGTCCTGGCCGCCATCGGCCGGGCCGCGGGCGCCGACCTGGCCGGCGTCGGCGCGCCGCTGGAGGCGCTGGCCGAGACGTTCGGCGACGGCGCGTGGCTGCTGGTCCTGGACAACCTGGAGCAGGTGATCCAGGCCGCCCCGGACCTGGGCGAGTTGCTGGCCCGCTGCCCGGGGGTGGCGATGCTGGCCACCAGCCGCACGGTGCTGGGGCTGCGCGCCGAGCGGGAGTACCCGGTGCCGCCGCTGCCGCTGCCGGCCGATCCGGGCACCGCCTCGGTCGCGGAGGTGGCGGCCTCGCCGGCGGTGGCGCTGTTCGTGGACCGGGCCCGCGCGGTGCGGCCCGGCTTTGCCCTCACCGAGGGCAACGCGGCGGCGGTGGCGGAGATCTGCCGGCGGCTGGAGGGGCTGCCGCTGGCGATCGAGCTGGCCGCCGCCCGCACCCGGCTGCTGGACCCGCCCGCGCTGCTGGACCGGCTGGCGGCCTCGCTGGACGCGCTCGGCACCGGCGCGGTGGATCTCCCCGAGCGGCAGCGGACCCTGCGCGCCACCGTGGAGTGGAGCGTCGGCCTCTTGGAAGACGCCGAGCGTTCGCTGCTGGAGGTCACGGCGGTGTTCACCGACGGCTGGACCATCCCGGCCGCCGCCCAGGTGGCGGGCCTGGATGAGGACCGGGCGCTGGAGTTGTGTGAGGCGCTGGCCCGGCACAGCCTGGTCGCTATCGACAGCACCGAGCTCGGGCCCCGGTCGCGGATGCTGGCGACCGTCCGCGCGTTCGTGGCCGAGCGGCTGGCGGCCCGGCCCGACGCCGCCGAGGTCGGCCGCAGGCACGCTGGCTTCTACCGGGCGCTGGCCGAGCAGGCCGACCGGCCGCTGCGCGGCCCCGGGCGGAGCGAATGGACGGAGCGGCTGGGCGCCGAGGCGGGCAACCTGGCCGCCGCGGTGCGCTGGTACCTGGCGCATGACCGCGGGCCGCTGCCGCACCTGTTCCGGGTCCTGTATCTGTTCTGGTCGCAGCGGGACCTCGGGCGCGAGGCCTGGTCCTGGGTGGAGCAGCTGCTGCCCGGCTTTGGCACGCTGGACCCGCAGGCCCGGGCCGAGCTGGCCTGGGCGGCGGCGGTGCTCGCCGGCGACATCGGGGACGACGCGGCGGCGCTGGCGGCCCGCCAGCGCCTGGCGCCGCTGCTGCCCGGGATCCAGGATCCCTTCCTGCACGCGGTGGCCCGGCTGGCGATGGCGTGGACCTTGCCGGTCGCCGGCGACTACGGCGGGGCGCTGCGGGAGGCGGCGGCCTCGCTGGAGGAGCTCCGCGGCCAGGACGAGCCTGTCTTCACCGCGATGGCCGCGTTGACCGTCGGCTCCCTGGAGACGACGCTGGGCCGCTACGATGACGCGCTGCGTCACCTGCGTGAGGCGCGTGACCTGGCGGAGCGAGTCGGCGGTGACTGGCTCGCCGCGGGCTCCCGGGTACAGCTGGGCATCCTAGATGTCGTGCGCGGCAGCCTCGATGAGGCCCGGGCGCTGCTGGAGGAGGCGCTGGACCGGAGCCTGGCGGCCCGCAGCACCACGTTCGTGACCCTGTGCCTGGCCGGGTACGCCTAGCTGGCGTTCGCAGACGGCGACCCGGACCGGGCGGCGCTGCTGGAAGGCGCGGCCGAGGGCCTGCGCCGGCGGGTCGGCCTGCGGGCGTGGCCGCATCTGCGGCGGGTGGAGGCCGATCTGGTGGCCCAGGTCCGCCAGAGGCTGGGCGCAGCCCGGTTCGATCAGGCGTTCTCCGCCGGCTCCGGGCTCACCCAGCAGCAGGCGGTAGCCATCGTCCGGGACCAGCGTGGTACCGGCACTCAGACGCCGTGAGCCACCACGGCACACAGCGCGGAAGCTGCAGCCTGGAGGCCAGCGCAGAGGCGGACCTGGCGCCGGCTCTGCGGCCAGCCCGGCACTGACGGCCGAGGTGGCCGACCCCTGAACAATGCCGGACAGGTGGACGGGCGACAACCGGCAGCGCTCCGATACACGCGCATGTAATACCGGATCTGCACGCCACAGCTGACTGTCGTCGAACGTGCCAGAGCGACGCATCAGGCGGGTCAGTGTGCGTACCGGCACTGCACCTATCCTGCGCTCTGTGATCAAGCTGGCTGTCTCCGCGCAGCAGTGCTGCCAGGTTCCCTCGGTCTGTCGGGCCGCATCGGAGCGGGTTGGCCGATCGGTCCGGATCGGATTGATCAGTCACGGGCACTATGAGCCCTGCGGATTGCTCCGAGTTTCCGGCCGCCAGTGGCGAAGCTAGTCTGGCTGCTTACGGCCTCATCTGCTGCGGCTAGCACACGGTCCTCGATCCGAGACAGGGCCCGCATCGGCAGGCTGGCGGTCAGATCACCACATCACATTGAGTATCGGACTACATCTCGCGAATAGTCGCGCGGGGGTGGCGACTGCCGTAGACAACATCATCTACGTCCCGGAAAGCCAACGGCGGCACTCCGGCGGCCGCTGCGGTCGGCCGCCATCAGCCAGCTTGGTCATCGATGTATATGTCCCGGCGTGCTACCATATTTACCCACGAACGGATCGGCAGGCCGAGTGGCGGTAGCTCGCGGCGTGTTTGATCGGCGCATCGGCCGGCGAGAGGTGCGGGCAGAAGGGCTGCCGAGGCCATGGAGGTGCGGGCGCGCGTCCTGAGGGTGGCCCGGCAGCCCAGTCCAGAAGCAGGCAACGATGAGACAGCGGGGCAGGGGCGGTGCCCCCTCCCGGATCCAGGGAATATTTGATGACGACGGCGCGAGACATCATGCACGCCGGTGTGAAGTGCATCGGAGAAGACGAGACGCTGCAGCACGCCGCCCAGCAGATGCGCGACCTTTATGTCGGGTCGCTCCCGGTCTGCGGGGACGATGACCGCCTGCGTGGCATCATCACCGACCGTGACATCGTCACCAAGTGCATCGCCCGCGGCGTTGACCCGGCGAGTGTCACCGCGGGCGAGCTGGCGGATGGCATGCCGGTCACCATCGAGTCACAGGCGGACGTGACAGAGGGCCTGCGCGCCATGGAACAACACCAGATCCATCGGCTATCGGTTATCGAGAGCCAGCAGCCGGTAGGCATGATCAGCCAAGCGGACCTGGCGCGTCATCTGCCTGAAGGCTTGGTCGGCGAGTTCATCGAAGCCGTCTGCGCATCCCGATGACACTGCAGTTCGACAATGTCAGCGGCGCCCAGCATCGAGCGGATCCTGGCCTGGCCGCCGGGCGCGCCGGCGGTCGTCGAGTTGCGGCGCTGAACGGGATCGGTGGGTCGGACTCGAATAGATCAGCGACTCGGTACCACCCTCCACTCGTGAGGCAGCGCGCTCCGCGCCAGCCCGTCGCCGGCCGCGACGGGCGGCATCGCGGTGAGCTATCCGTCCTTTATGGCCTCCGCGGACACTGGTCAGAGCACGTCGAGCTGGCGTGGACTGTTCTCGCCATACACAATGGCCGGCCACCCGTCCGCCGCCAGGTGACCTGGGTCCTCCTCGCGGCAGCGGCGCTGGTGGCGGTGTTCGGCCCGGTCACGGCCCGGCTCTACGGGAGGCGGCGGTGAGCGGGGCCGCTCCCGCCGCGCCGGCGGCAGGCCCCGGCCCAGGCGACGCGGCCGCCCGCGCCGGCGTGGCTGGGCGCGGCTCCACTCGCGCAACCAGGTAATGTTCCTGGCCGTCGAGTTCCTGCTCGGCATGGCGGTGAACCTGCTCGGCCTGCCATCCGAGGCCACGGGAGCCGCCCACGCCGCCACGATCGCGTTCCTGGCCGCGCACATCGTCGTGGCCGCGGGATTGCTCGCCGGCGCGTTCGTGGTCGTCCGGGCCGCGGCGCGGGCGGGGAGCCGGTGGCGCAGGCTGGCGATCTGGGGCGCCGCGGCGATCGTGGTCACAGTCGGGGCGGGAATCCTCACCCTGATCACCAAGAGCAACTGGTGGTCGTATGCGATGGCGGTGAGCTTCATCGCCTCGCTGCTGATCTACGGCGGGATCCTTGTCCGGGCCGGCGCTCCGCCTGCCCCCCGGAATCCCGGTTAGCCCGCGAGGCCGCCGCCCGTACTCAGACGGGCGGCCTCCGCCCCGGCGGACCCGGAGCGTAGCGTCTTCCCGAGGATGTAGTGGTGGTCGGCCACGCCCCGAGAAAACGCTCTGGACTCTCCGGCGTACAAATCGACTGGGCTCCGTCACCCGAAGCAGCCGCTCGTGTAACCCCGGCCGTCCTGCGGGATATCGCCTACATCGCTAACTCCTGGTGGAGTCCAAGGCCCGTAGGGCCCGTTGGTTGTGTCAACCTCACTCGGCCCCGGCGCGTACTTCGACATGGCGGTCATTCACCACACCCACTGCGGATGCATGCTGCTGGCCGATGACGAACTCTGGCGCGGCTTCGCCCAGCGAATCGGCGCCGACGAGCAGACTCTCAACGACACGCCCGTCCTCTGACCCCGCACGCACCGCCCGCGACCGACGTAAAGCGGGTGCTGTGGGATCAGGCGGTCCCGATAGACCTCGGCGCCTCGGGCCACGTCTACGACGTCGGGACCGGCCTGGTGACCTTGGTCGTCGACGCGAAATCCAAGAAGCAAGCACCTCGCCGCGGTCGCGCCAGGCTGGTCTGCCGTGTGGCGCAGTGGCCGGAACCCGGCGCAACGTCTCGGCGAGCAGCCGCCGACAGTCAGCCAGCCACCCCAGGCCCACGGAGCGCTCACGTCTGACGCAGACCGACTCCTGCCCAACACGGGCGACAGAACGTTCGTTCCGGAGTGGCGTTAGTGACCACAGGCGGTGCGCCGCGACGTACCGTAAGGCGGTTCGGCGAGCGCATCTCACCGTCAGCCATCCGCGAAGACGCACGCCAATGCGATCAAGAAGTTCGCATACTTCATTCACGTGCTCGGTGAAACTGGCGAAGGTAGTCCGCTAGCTGGATAGGGCCGTAGTCGCGCCGGGCTCGGCGGCGGGAGGGGCGTGGCTGGCGCTCACTGGCCGGCCTTCGCGTCCTTGCCGAGGACCTCGTCTAAGGCGACAGCATCGGCGTCCCACGTGCGTCCGATCTGCTCGTTGAGCTCGGCAAGGCGGTTCAGCCCGGCGCCGTTGATCACGAACATCTCGCCGATGCTGGCGTCGCTGACCGCCATGAACTCGGTGTAGGCCTGCCGCTCCCGTTCCGCCGCGGCGGCGATCTTCTCGGCGCTGCCATCCTTCCGGGCGCGGGTGACCAAGCCCTTCGCCGCGATGTGACGGCGCCAGGCGCGGTCCTGCGCCGCCTTCAGGTCTGCCATCCGGGCCTCGGCCACGGTGCGCTCGGCCTCATTGACTGTCATCATCTCGTGCAGCTGGGCGCGTTCGGCATTCGCGTGTTCGCTGGCGCTCACTGTCCCGCCTCGAGGTAGGCGAACACGCCCGGCCTCACCGGGTTAGCCTTCCGTGCGTAGTCGGCAGCGAAGTCAGCGGCGGTCCTGATCCGGACGCCGGTCAGCCCGAGATCCCGGAGCACGCCGGCGATCGGGTCGAGCGGATCGCCTGTGGCCATCGGGTAGGCAAAACCTCGTAGCGGCGCGCACACCAGGCCGCCACCGGCGGCGATTTTCGTCCTGCGGGCTCACGCGGACGTAGCCGGCGAAGTAGCGGTTCGGGTACGCCCGGCCAAGCGCGTACGTGATGCGCTGCTTGACGTCGGACGGCATGAGCTTGGTGCTTGGCGAGGCGGTCACTGCCCTGCCTCCAGGTCCGGCGCGGCCTGCAACTCCGAGGCGTCCCGGTAGCACTGCGGGAACAGCAGGTCGTCATCGGGCGTGCCCTCCGGTGCCGGGCTGCCGTCGCCGACCTCGGCCACGCGCCGGTCCTCGATCGTGATCAGCCACTCGTCCGGCCCGCATTGCTGCTCGACCGTGCCCAGCAGCCACGGCCACGTCTTGCGCTCGGCCGCCCTGACCGCCAGCTGCTCCGCGTCGGACTGCCCTGGCTTCTGTTCCGGGCCCGGCGTCAGCGGGTAGCGGACGAGCACCGCCGACTCGTCGGGGAACCGGCCGTCGTTGTCGTACGTCATGCCGCTCACCGCCCCGCGCGGCGGTAGTACTGGCCCGAGGGGAACTCAAGCGAGATCTCGAAATGGTCGGGGTGCAGCTCGCCGCTCGCGAGCTTGCGCCGGACATCCTCCGCAGTCGCGTTGTTCACCCTGGCCCACGGCGCCGCGCTGATCACGACCTGCTCGTCTGCGAACTCGCCGCCAGGCTCCTCGGAGACAAGGACGCTCACCGGGAGATCGTCGGGCAGCCCGTCCAGGGCCTGGCGCAGCTGGCCGGCCGTCCACGGCGTCACCTGGTGGTCGAACAGTTCCTCGTCGTCGTAGGCCATCGTTCAGCACCCCGCCGACATAGCCGGGCTCGGCGCTTTCTCGGCGAGGATCGCGCCGGCCCGGCGACGGATGTCCTCGTCCTCACCCAGCTCGCGGATCAGCTGGCCGCGCAGCAGGCCCAGGTCGCGGATGATCTCGTCGATCACTTCGATAGCGCCGTGCCCGGCCTTGATCGCCTCGGCGCTGCGCTCGCCCAGCGGCGGGATCGACTTGCAGTCCGGCGTCGGCGGGGTCTCGTAACCGAGGTCGTGCCATTCAGCGACGCGGAAGTTGAGGAGGCCGGCCGCCTCCTCGATGCCTGGCCACTCGGCGGTGGCCTTGGCCGTGGGGTCGTTCATCGGGTTGTCCTTCCGGTAGTGCGGATGGGTGACCAAAGGGCCGCCGGATGCGTTCGCGCGCATGCGGCGGCCCGTTCGTGACTGGGGGAGGGGGCTGCGGGCTTCGTAGCAGTTGTCGTAGCAATGCAGGCAAGAGCACGCCCGTTCCGGGCGGTGCGCAAATGGCTATCTACCGGCGCATATGCACTGTGCGGAACGGCCCGGTACGGCCCGCAGAAGCACTCGTAATGAACAGGTCGTCGGTTCGATTCCGACAGGCGGCTCCGGTCTGACCAGCGAAAACGCTGATTCCAAGATCAGTGATCACGGTTCGTCGGCTCATTTTTCGGCTCACTTCTCTCCGAAGAGCGCCCGGCTTACGCGCTCGGCGCCGTCGCGAGCCAGGGCGAGCGACACATGCGTGTGCTCGCGAGTCACCCGGATGTCGGAGTGGCCGAGCAGCTCTTGCACCACGGCCAGGGCGACACCCTCGTCAAGCGCGATCGTCGCGGCGGAGTGCCTCATCGCGTGTACGCCGGTGTGCGGGATGCCTGCCTCGGCGAGGATGTCGGCCCACTCCTGCCAGTCGGCCCGCGAGTCGATCGGGCCGTTCTCCTGGCACCAGACGAGGTCATAGTCATCCCATACGTTCGCCGCCGCCAGGCGCTCGCGGGACTGCGCCGCCCGGTGCTTCCTGAGCGCGGCGACGAGCTCCGGCGGCAGCGGGACCGCCTTGCGGCGGCGTTCCTTGATCTCGCGGAACACCAGGCCGCCGCCGCGGCGCTGCGGGCATTGCGCCGCGTGCCCGGCGCAGCCCGGCTGGCACAGGCGGGGCGCGTCCTCCGGGACGCACACGTGACGCCGGCCCGATGTGCGGGCTGCCTTCGGGCAGTTCCGGGGGCATGGCCGCCGGTGCCTGCCCGCCGTGCACTTCTCGGCGTCGGCGCAGCCATGCCGCCACGGCAGCCGCTGCAGCTGCCACCAGACGTGCATCTCGCCCGCGCCCAGGTCGGTGAACGCCCAGCGGAGTCCCAGCGCCTCCCCCTGCCGGAGCCGCACGCCAGCCCGACCGACCACCGCGAGGCGTTCCGGCGGCCCTCGACCGCCGTGAGCACGGCGCGGGCCTGCCCGGCGCTCAGCGCCGCCTTCCTGGCCTGCCCGGCCCGCGGTGCTTCGACGAGCCTGCAGGGGTTGCGGGCGACATGCTGCAGCGGCTGGCCCGCCTCGGCGAGGTGGAGAAGATCACCGTACCGGAGATGCGGTCGCGCTACTGGCGGAGGTGGCCGCAAGAGCCCGGGCCGGACAGCGCCGAGCGCGAATGGGAGGCCGGACAGTGAGCACCGCAGGTACCGATGTCGCCGCCGTTCGCCATGGCGAACTGCTCACCGTCCGGCGTCCGGGCCCGGCTCCCACGATCCAGCCGGGCAGCCGGCCGGAAGCAGGTGCCTGATGACGACCGGATTCCAGCGATCTTGCGGCCCGGCGAGCAGCGGCGACCCCCAGGCTGTGGCCGTGCGGGTGGCAACCCTGACCGACGCGGAGAGCCAGCAGGTACTTCAGTACCTCGCGGGCTTCAGCCCGGTAGAAGTGGACATGGCGATTGCGGCCGTCAAGGCCCTGCAGCTTCACCGGGATTCACGATGACCGCTGGCGTCGCCACCTCGCCCACTTCGAGCGGACCCGACTACGAGCTGTGACTGTCGACAAGGCTGCAGGCGCACGAGTACCCGCCGTTCGGTGCCCGTGACGGCTCTTCGCTGCTCACCGGCCGGGGCGCCCGATCAGGTCGATCTGTGCGCCATGTCATCCGGATCTGCCGAATGGGTTGTGGCTACACACGTGTAAGGTCTTTCCACTCTCTTCTTTGGAGAAAGGCCCTCGATGCTGTACGGCCGGGACGAGGACGTCAGCCGGTTGCTCGGGTCTGAGCACGCCGGTAACTCTCATCAGCGGCGACAGCGGAGTCGGTAAGACGAGCGTTCTTGAGGAGATTGTCGCCCGCTTCGATGGCGTCGCTCCGGCCCCGGTAACGGTTGCGCACTCGCCAGCGGCGCTTCAAGCGGGTCTACTTGAAGCCTTGGCGGCCGCTGCTGCACTGATCGCGCAAGACGAGGGAACAGCGCAACGGGTATGTGGTCTGCTGGTCGAAGGGGGTCAGCGACTGGCCCGTGCCAAGGCCAACGAAATCGGCCTGGCAGCAGCGCGGTTTGTACTCGCCGCTATCCGTGATCGGGTGGGCGCGAACGTGACTAACTTGGTGATCGAGTACTTCGAACAGGTCAAGAACGCCGCTACCGACGATTTGATCTCACGAATTCGCCAGGCTGCCGATCCTGACGTGATCTATGCGGTAGCGGGGCTGGCCGCGGACGTAGCAGCGGCCACGGAAGGAAGGAGACTCCTTCTGTCGCTGGACAATGTCAATAACTTGCAACCCGATGATCGCGCACGGCTGATGGACCTTGGCCCGATCCTGCCAACCGGAACGCGCGTCGTTTGTACCTTTACAAGTCTTCGAGAGGCTGACGAATCCCTCCTCGATAAGTACAGGCTGGCCGGGATAAGCGTCCAACCGCTGTACGGGCTGGAACAGTGGGCCGTGCGGCAGTGGCTAGAGGCTGAGGGCCTCCCGGCAGATTTTTCTGAGGAGGTTCGCCGCAAGACAAACGGCTACGGACTTGTCGTCGCGGACGTTATTCATCTCCTCAAGTCCGGCAAGACCTTAGCTGAGGCCACCTGGGGCGGCAGGGAGGCGATCATGCAGGCAGCCACACGGGAGGCATTTCGCGATCTTGATACAGGCTCGCGCGCTGCGGCGCTCAAACTCAGCGTCCTTGCTTCTCCGCTGCCTGCGCCGCACATCGCCGAATACCTGGGAATGGATTCCGCCGATTGGGTAGCAACAGAGGGACAACTGATCGATAGCCACATATTCGTGTCGGGCAATCCGCCATGGTTTCATGATCAGCGCCGACGCTTGCTGCGCGAGCAGCTTTCCGCTACCTCAGTCGTTCCCTACCTGCAAGCCGCCGCCACGCAATTGGGCGCACTAGCCCAAGACACAGATTCACCGCCAGGCTCTCTAGTGCAGTATGCGGAAATCACCGATGAACTGCTTAACCTTGAGGCTGCAGAGCCCTCATTGTCTGCGGTTGCGCACCTCGATGATGACGCACTCGCAGTGCTCGGCGCTCTTATTGAGCTAACCGACGGAGGCAGCGCGGGGGTCGGCGGCGAGCAGGCACTGCTGTACGCTCGGCGCGTCTTCCGTACCAGCGGCGATCTGTGGGAAGCATTGAGAAGGCTCTCTGCAGCTGACCTGGCCATCGTGAGATCAACGCAGAACCGGACCGTCTGCCGCCGCCACCTTCCCCTCGGTAGAGGCATGGCTGTACGCGAATGGCAGGATTGCGGTGCGGCTCGGGCGCACGCCGCTTCCCCAGATGGCATCCGCCGTGTTCTACAACCGCCTGAGCGAACCGCTGGGACCGTTTGCATCTGTCGTCTATGGGATCGGAGAAGCGCCCCTGGCTGAGCTGGCGAGCCGCAGCGTAGACCTTCAGGTCCGGCCCCCGCACATACGGCAGATTCGTCCCGGCCGAAAGGGGCCTAGCCTGCTCCTCACCGGCCGCTTCGGCGATACACCTTTTTATGCATCGGTTACCTACGAGAAGGAGCAGGACCGAGACGCCGCACTCGCCAGCGTCCTGGCACTGTCGGCGGAGACCGTCTTTGGCCGCCAGACAGAGCTAACAGTGATCACGAAACAGCCGGACGCTCCTCTGCCGTCACGTCGGCTCGTCCGCGCTTTCGAGAGGGCACTCGGGGTCAGGATCGGCGGAGTCATAAACTCATTCGATGTCACTCTCCGGGGTGAGAAGATCTCTGGAGATGACGCCAGACGCCAGCAGCTTGGTGCACTCAATCTGCTTGCCCAGTTGTCCAGCGAGCGAGAACGCCAGGTCACTGGGTATACGGCCGGGTCTTACGGGCTTCTAACGTGGGTCGCTCCCGATGGTGACGCGGAACTGACCGCGGTGGTAGAGAATGCTGAAGGCATCGTGCGGGTCAGCAGCGTCCCGATGTCTGTGCTTCAGAACTTTGACCGCGTCGCGCTGTCCGAGTTGGCCGGACTCGACCCGCGACAGACAATCGGCTTTACCCAGATTCGCTCCGGGCGTCTGAGGCAGCTGACAAATATGCAGCTGGTTGCCAACGAGGTCATGCGTCACTCGCGAAAGATCATCGCCTACAACCAGCATCAACCGCGGCGCCAGGTGCCGACAGACGTCGAAACCTTGCAGGCCCTCATTCAGCGGCAACTCGATGAGCGGGAGAATATAGCGCATGCAGATGGCCGACCTTTTCGGCCGCAATTTGCCGGCCGGCCAAGACATCTACCTGCTGCTGGATCCGCCCGAGGGCCGACCTGGCAGGCTCCGAGGGCACGACCGCGGCGCGTCGATTCTGGAGGCACCCATGCGCGGCGATACACCTCAGATTCTGGTGGCGGTAGAACCTCCAGAAGCCCAAGTTGCCAGCGGCTCCGCACGAAGCGCGGCGCGACCGGCTTCTAGCAACGACTGGCAAGATCGGCAGACTGCTCGATGGCGGGAAATTTTCGCCGTACCCGGCGTGACATTTACCCAGGGCACCTTGATGAGCGCGCACGACGCCATCGCGGAGCTGCTTGGTCACATGATTAACGAGATCTGGCTAGTGACATTGCAGATACGGCCGACTGACGAGGCATCGTGACGGGAGTCCGACCATCCTGATGAGACTGACCCGGCGCCGAGCCGCCGATCTGCCCGCAGAGCGGAACGTGGCGTCCATAGCACCGATGCGCGCAGAGCTGGATGATCGGTACGCCAGATTAAATGTTTTGGCTGACTAACGATCTTCAATCTCAGAGGTTACGGAGCCTGGCCATCCGGCGCGCCGCCGCCTGCAACCGGGCAGGCAGTCGCCGGGTTACCCGTTGCCGAGGGCTGCCAGGGCCAGCCGCTCGCCAATCTCGCCGGCGAGGCGGTCGAGTTGCGGTCCGCCGCCGTCGGCCGCGTCCTTCTTGGCGTTGAACAGGCGGACCCACAGGCCGGCCGCCCAGGCGTCCTGGACCTCTCGTTCGGTCCACTGCCGCCGGCCGCCTGCTGGTAGCTGGCGATGAAATCCGCGCTCTGCGCGACGGTGGCGGCCTCGCCGGGCGCCCCGGCGGCCGGCCAGACGGCGGCTGCCAGGCCGACGATGGCCGTCTCGGGCTGGGCGATGACGCTGTCCCAGTCGTGCACGGCCAGGGGCTGGCCGCCTGACCAGCGGATGTTCTGGGATTCCCAGTCGCCGTGGCCGATGCGCGCCGGAGCGGCGGACGCGCTCAGCCGCTCCCGGACACGGCGGGCGGCGTCATCGACCCACGCGGCCCGGGCGCGCTGTTGAGGTCGCGGCCCCGGTCGTCGCGGTCCGGCCACAGCCGCGACCCCGGATGGTCCCAGCCGGTCCACGGCGGCGACGGCGCAAGCGAGGGAACGTCGGCCGGGCCGGGCGCAGAGCCGATGAGGCGGGAAAGAAGCGCCGCGAACGGCGCCGCGCCGCCTTCCGCCGGCAGCTGGCTGCCGCCCGCCACGAGGGTCTCGGCCGTGACCGTGAGCCCGCCGGCCTGCACGGGAGCGGTCAGCGGCTCGGGGCAGGGGAACCCCGCGCGGGCCAGGTGCTCCTGGACCGCGGTGCAGCCGGCGATCCGCGGGTCGGACGGGCGCGCCTTGATGACCACCCGCCTGCCGTCGGCGAGCTCGGCGGCGACGACCTCCGACAGGTGCCCGGAGCGGAACAGCACGCAGGCAGGACGAGCGCCGAGATAGCGGTCGCACCAGTCGGCAAGGAAGGCATCATCGAGCACGGTGACCAGTATCCCGCCCCGGCGGCGGCAGCCGCGGTCAGCCTGCCGTCTAGCCTGGGCACGACCGCTAGACCGGTGGCGGCGCAGCAGCGCGTGACAAGGCTCCAGCCAACCGGGCCCGGCTTACCGCCTTCGGTAACCCTCACAATTGAAGACGTTAGGTCGGCGGTTCCGCTGCGAGGGGGCCAGGCATTTCCGGACCCCACCAACCTCACCTGCAACACCACACCCGACCAGGTCGCCGCCGGGAGGCTTCACCATTTAACGAAACCCGGGCAGTTCAGCGCGACACAGGCACATGACGGACGGCGCGAAGCGGGTGGGTCCGAGTTAACGAGGTGAACCGCCGCGCACGGAAGTGGTATCACTGGCCGGGATGTAACGCGACACTCCGCGAAGCGGCGCGGCCAGGTCTGCGGAGATCCCATCGGAAGGAAGAGCCGCGTCGTGACTGAACCTGCTGCAGACGGGGCGTCCGCCGACTCCGCGGCCCCGAAAGGCAGCGGCGCCCAAGAGATTGCCTACGAACATGACCCAGCCGTCGCTGACGTTGCGGCACAGCTTGCCGATCTCGCTTACGCCGCGGCTGAGCGGCGGTGGGATCTCCCTGAGCACCTGCGGTCCCAGGCGCCAGAGCTGGGCTTGATACCTGAAGGGCCGCTAGTGCAGCAGCTGGTCTTGGCCGCAAGTTATGACCTCCGGCTCGATCATGGCGGCAAGGCAGGCTGTGTGCTTCGTTCTAGCACCGATACTGAGGAGTTCGCCTGGCCGCCTCGTATCGCCGAGGTGCTTCCTGATGTAGTTGCCTTGTGGCGGGACGTCGCCGACCTTGCGAGTCATCCGGCGGCTCGGGCGCGTTTCCATGACCTGCTGTTTGAGCGTCGTGACGGCGTAGGCCGTGAGCGGGCCGTGGCCGCCGGAACGGCGTACCTCACAGCCGCGCGCTCATGCGAGCGGACGGATCTCGATGTTGCCGCTTTCCTCGTCCGCGCATGGGACCTCGCACGGCGGGTGAGCGCTTGGGAACTGCTGGCTGACTCCTGCTCGGAACTCATCAAGCGCGCCGATGAGGAAATGTCCGGGCGCGCAGGAGCGCCGGGTGTTGTCTTGCCGATGATCGCCGCCGTCGCCGCCAAGCCCGTCCGCAACCAGATCAAGCAGGCACCGAAGACCATTCCGGACCCAGCGGCGGTGGGACAGCTGCTCGATACGGCGTTCGCCACCTACAAGGGCGGGTACCTGGCGAGCCAGATCACATCCCTGATGCGGGCACGAACTGACGACCCGGCAGCGGTCGATGAGATAGACCGCCGCGAGGTCACGGCCCACCTCTATGAGGCCGAAGCCAGCAGCGGGATGGCGAAGCAGTTCCACCTTCAGGAGGCCATCAGCATCGCCAGGGCGCGGGGGCTCATGGACCTGGCAAGGCAGGCCACCGCCCGGCTCCAGGCGATTCCCGTGAAGGATCTCGGCCTGAAGAGGTCTTCCTCGTCGTTCCGCATACCGCGCGACTACGTAGAACGTTTCCTCTACGGATTTCACAGCGAGCCCCGACTGGCGCGACGCGATGAGCTACTTCATCCAGACGGACTGCCCGCTGGGGGATCTTGAGCGGCTGCGGCAGGAAGAACGCGACATTGCGAAGGTCACTGTCTTCAGCAGCCTCCTGTCCCGCACCATCCTCGGTAAAGACGGCCTTCCACGCTGGACCGCCTCATCTAACGAAGACCGTCGGGCCGAGCGGCTCGCCACCTGCGCCCGCGTCCACGCGGAGAATCAGGGACGCATCCTCGCCGAGGGCCTCCAGCGCATGGAACGCCGCTACGGCATCCCCGCGGAAGTAGATCTCGCGGCCCACCTGTCGCGGAACGGGCAGACCGACCAGGCGCTCGCGCTGAGCCTCGCCCGCGGGTTCCGCCACTACTGGGTCGGTGACTACGAGGCGTCCGTCCACGTCGTCGTCCCCAAGATAGAGACAGCGGCCCGGGCGCTTCTCCGGGAACTGGACGAGGGGATCTACCGGCTGCAGGTCGCGAAAGATCCGGGCCAGTACCCCGGCCTGTACGTGCTCCTTCAGGAACTCGAAAAAGTAGCTCTAGACGAGTCGTGGACCTATTTCCTGCGCTGGCTGCTCCTCGGCCCCCTCGGGATGAACATCCGCAACGAGGTGGCCCACGGCTTCGTCGCTGACATCAGCCCGGTATACGCCGTGCTGGTCTCCGGGCCGCGGCCTTGCTGGTCACAGTCGTGGCGCCCCAGCCCGAATCGGCGGGTTCCGCCACTCGCCGCGATAACGATCACGCGGCCGATCTGGCGGAACTTCCCAGCGTGACCGCGAAGACATCCTCCAAGCCCTCACCGTGCCCGTCCGCGACCCCGTTCCCATGCCATGGCGGGGCGGCATCGAGGGGCGACTCGCTGGGTTGACCGCGTCAACGCTGCGGACCACTGCCGGTGTTCTGAACCTGCTCGCGAGGCGCCTGGACTCGAACCATGGCCGTTGATCATGACATGGTGTCCAGATAAACGTGCCGCTAACACACAGGGCCGAGATGCTCGGCCTAGACCACGCCCGCGCGATCGCCGAACGCGGGATGGAGGCGGGGATTAGTCACCGCCCCGCCTCCAGTCTGCGGCCCGCGACACCCCAGGCCGGGCCCATCTGGCCGGCAGGCCGGCGAGGCGGTCCAGGCCCGCGCGATTAAGAGCTCTTCCTCCAGTTGCCCTCTCGCCAGGCGCGCTTTGGCGACGGGCCCAGGAACGCCCCACCGACCCCAGGCGCGAGGATCACGTAATGCCCGCACCGCTTGCGTGAGCTCTTTGTCGGCGGGTCTCACCGGTAGGTGACCGCCGGCTGGGGGTGGGCGCGCAGTTCCCGTTCGGTCTGGGCGTAGATGCGTTCCTGGCCTTCGGCGTCCTGGGACTTCTTCGAGGACTTCTTCAACTTCGCGGAGCTGTAGTAGCCCCCGGTCGCGGTCGCGAGCTCCGGATCGGCCATCAGCCGCACACAGCCGCGTGACCCCTTCTCCGGAGGCCCGACGAACGGATTGGTCAATGCCTCAATCGTTTTGAACGGCCCGCCGGCCTTGCTGCCGAGACTGGTTTTGACCGCGCCCGGGCTGACCGCGTTGAACGTCAGGCCCTCGCCGTCATGGCGGCGAGCTTGGGCGTAGGTGTACATCAGGGCCAGCAGTTTGGCATCGGCGTAGGCCTGGATCTGCTTGTACTTACCCGGGTAGCTCCAGTCGGTGATCGGCTTGCCCCGCGACTCGATCAGGGCGGTCATGTTGACCACCCGCGAGGGCGCGGCGAAATCATCAGCGCCCTTCCGGAGCAGGTCGAGCAGCCCGTCGGTCAGTGCCGCCAGCGCGACGTGATTGATGGCGATGGTCCGCTCGTACCCGTCGGGTGACAGCGCCTTGCTGGAGAACGCGGCGCCCGCGTTGTTGACCAGTCCGTTGAGTCCCTTCGGCGCGGCCTCGTGCACAGCGTCGACCAGTTCCCGAACACCTGCCAGAGATCCGAGGTCTGCGGCTACGGGCAGGTACCGGCCGTTGCCGTTGCCGTTGGTGACCAGCAGGTCGACAGCGCGTCGGGCGTCGTCGGCACGACGCGCGTGCACCAGCACAGTCGCCCCACTATTCCCAATGCCTTGGGCGGTTTGATGGCCGATACCGCCCTTGGCGCCGGTGACTAGCACGGTCTGTCCGTCCAGCCGACCCGCGAATTGAGCGTCGAACTTGCTCATGGTCTCTCCTTGAAGATGTGCAGTAGGAGTGAGTCGTGTAGCCCATTCTCCGGAACGTCACGGTGACATCGGGTCGGGCCTAGAGGTGAGCCCGTTTGACCGGCCCCGGCGACGAAGGCAACTGCAGGCCGACCGGTCTCAAGGGTGATCGGCAGGTGCCTTCGTCGTCGTTACGTCGCTACTCGGCCCCCATCGACTGCAAGCGTGACCCCGTCGACGAAGCTGGCATCGTCGCTGGCCAGGAAGACGATTGCCGCAGCGAGTTCTTCGGGCTGAGCTACGCGACCTGCTGGTGCTAGGGCTGCGAGCTGATTCACCATCTCTTCGGGGACACCTTCCATCACCCGGGTACGCGTCGGACCGGGGGCGACGGCGTTGACCCGAACACCACGAGCGCCGTATTCGGCGGCCCAGGCCTTGGTCAGCAGTTCGAGGGCCGCCCGGCTGGCGCCGTACAGAGCCATGCCGGCTTGTCCAAAGCTGGCGACCATGGTGGAGATGTTGACAATCGAACCCCATCCGCGTTCGGCCATGGCTGGCGCCAGTGACGCGACGAGGAAGAACGGAACCTTGACGTTCAGTGCGAAGGTCTCGTCGAACTCTGCCTCGGTCGCTGCGCTGCTTGGTCCGAGCAAGGCGACGCCGGCGTTGTTGATGAGGATGTCGACGTGACCGCCGCCTGCCTCAGTGGCCCACTCGACCAGGTCCCGGCCCGATTCGAGGTCGCTCAACGTAGTGAGCCGGAACGTTGCGCTGCCCCCGCTGCCCTCGATCTCGGCGACCACGTCTTTGGCTCGTTGCTCATCGCGTCCCACTACCAGTACGCGAGCGCCGCGGGCGGCCAAGGCGATGGCCGTAGCCTTGCCGATCCCGCTCGTCGAGCCCGTTACCAGAGCTGTCTTGCCCCTCAGGTCAGTCATGTGACGTCGCCCTCTCGCCCCAGAATGGGTTGTGTAACTCACTTTGACAGTTCAGGACTGGGTTGTCAAACTCAAAATCCTGCTAGCATGGGTGCATGGCCGAAGAGACGAGTGACCGGCCGAGGCTCACCCCCAAGGGAGCGCGCACCCGGGCACGAATAGTGGAGCAGGCTGCCGCCCTGATTCATGAGCGCGGGGTGGCGGGCACCAGCTTGGAAGACGTCAAGGTGGCGGCGGAAGTCAGCGGCTCTCAGATGTACCACTACTTTCCCGACAAGAACGAGCTCGTGCAGGCGGTCATCGACTACCAAGCCGACGCCATCGTCAATCGCCAGCGGCAGGCGCTCGGCAGCGCGAACGGAGTCGAAGCCTGGCGGAACATGGTGATCACCGCAGCGAAGCGCACCAAGGCAAAGGGGGGCTGCCAACTTGGCTCGCTCGTTGGTCAGCTCGCCGAGAATGACCCCGAGGCCCGAGCGCTCATAGCGGCAGGGTTCGATCAGTGGGCAGCCGCCATCGGCGATGGACTCAGATCCCTTCATGCCGATGGGAAACTCCCGTCCGGCATCGACCCGGACGACCTCGCCACTACTCTGCTCGCCACGCTCCAGGGGGGGCTTCTACTCGCTCAGGTACTTCGGGATCCCCGTCCATTCGAAACTGCGATCGATACCCTATTTGCCCTTGCCATCGGCAGATGATGGCCGAGCAGGCCGGCGAGGCGGTCCAGGCCCGCGCGATTAATCACGAACATCTCGTCGATGGCCGCGTCGCTCACCGCCATGAACTCGGTGTACGCCTCCCGCTCTCGCTTGACCGCGGCGGCGATCTTCTCGGCGCTGCCGTCCTTGCGGGCGCGGGTGACGAGCCCCTTCGCCGCGATGTGGGACCGCCGGGCGGCATCCTGCGCGGCCTTGAGATCGGCCATGCGCGCATCGGCCACGGTCCTCTCGGCCTCGCCGACTGCCATCATCTCGTGCAGCCGGGCTCGCTCAGCGGCCTGGCCGTTGCCGGCGCTCGCCGCCATCAGTAACCCCCCAGCGCTTTCCAGATCCTCCTGGTCTCCGCTGCGCTGGTGGCGGCAGTGCACTGTCGGTCCGCGCGTTCCTTCCGCTGGGCGAAACCCGGTGCCGCCTCGGCCGCCTCCACTCTCTGCAGTCGCCACAGGCGCATCGGGGCGGCACTGGAGTAGTGCGGGTTGTCCTCGCGCAGGTCCGGCTTGCCCAGCAGGTCCCGGATCATCGCCTCAGTGCAGCCGCGCTCCTTCAGTACCGGAGCGCCAACGCATTCCGCGGCCGCGGCGATCTCCGGCCAGCGGGACCGGATATCGTCCGCCAGCGCGGCCGACCAAGCGCGCCCGCCGCGGCGGTTAGCCGGGGGCAGCAGGCCGAATGTCCGCGCCCGCCGTACCTGGCCGCCGTAGGCGCCGAGGTAGTCGGCCAACTGGTACGGACCGTAGTCACGACGGGCAGCGGGAGCCGTTCCCACGGTCGGCGAGCCGTTCACTGCCCGGCCTCGCGCGCGTCGACCTCGTCCAGGTAGGCAGCCAGCTGGCGGAAGCCCGGCGAGTCGGCAAGGCGCGCGGTAGCGGGCTCGCCGGGCCGCTTCGCCTTGTACCCCAGCGGCGCCGCCGCGAAGTGGCGGCAGGTGGCAATGATGGAGGACAGGCTCCCTGCCTCGGATTGCGCCGCATTCTCCAGCGCCCCGCGGACAACCTCGCCGCGCGCTTGGACAATTCGTCGTAGAAGCCCTGCCTGTGCTCATACGAGGCTGGGTGCGGGATGTCCAGCACCGAGACGATGGCCAGCAGGAGATCCCGCTCGCGTGCGGTCATGGGGCGGTTGGCGGCGCTCACTGCCCGGCCTCCGTCCTGGCATGCGGGGAAGGCCGGAGCTCGGAGCTATCCCGGAAGCACTGAGGGAACAGCAGGTCCTCGTCCGCAGTGCCTTCGGAGCTGGGCGGCCGTCATGGAGCTCGGCCAGGCGCCGGTCCTCGATCGTGACCAGCCACTCGTCCGGGCCGCACTGCTGTTCGACGGTGCCTGGCAGCCATGGCCAGGTCTCCCGCTCGGCCCGCAGGGCTGCGAGGTGCTCGGCCTGGGACTGGCCCGGGTGCCGCTCCGGCCCAGGATGCACTGGGTAGCGGACCAGGACCTCGGACTCGTCGGGGAACCTGCCGTCGTTCTCGCCGATCATGCCGCTCACCGCCCTGCCTCTTCACGCGCCCGAAGGCCGCGGGCCACCGCCGCGTAGCAGGGCTGGTCTGGGTCCAGGTCCGCGCAGACCATGCAGCCCTCGGACTGTCCCGCGTGGTCACGGAACTCGCCCCGCGTGCACGCGCCTGGCGGGCAGGCGCACGCCCGGGCGGTCTCCTCCCACGCCTCCCGCGAGCGCCGCAAGCGGCCGAGTTCGTCCTGCAGCGCGGCCGCGGGCAGCGAGCCTGGACGACCGGAGTGGAGCAGGGCTTCGGCCTCCTGCCTGGTGACTGCCCCGGCCCTCGCGTGCTGGTCGGCGCGCAGCTCGCCGGCCAGCTGCTCCCGCAGCCGGCGGAGGTCTCGGACGATCTCGTCGATCACCTCGATCGCGCCGTACCCCGCCTTGATCGCCTCGGCGCTGCGCTCGCCCAGCGGAGGGATCGTCTTGCAGGTCGGGGCAGGGGGGTCGCGTAGCCGAAGTCGTGCCATTCAGCGATGCGGAAGTTGAGGAGGCCGGCGGTCTCCTCGATGCCTGGCCACTCGGCGGTGGTCTTGGCCGCAGGGTCGTTCATCGGGTTGTCCTTCCGGTCGTGCGGATGGGGTGGCCAAGGGCCGCCGGATACGTTCGCGCGCATGCGGCGGCCTGGTTCGCAAAGCTGGGGGAGTAGTGCGCCGGGTTTCGGCTCAGTTTTCGGCTCAGTTCCCGCAAATGCAGCGGGGTTCCGGGGAGTGATGAAACCGGTATCTGCCTGGGCAAATGCACTGGGCGGAACGCCGGGGTACGGTGCTCAGAAACACTCGTAATGAACAGGTCGTCGGTTCGATTCCGACAGGCGGCTCCGCCAGGTCTTCACGTTTCGGTGGAGACCATTTTCACGTTTGGGTCTGACAGTCTGGGTGGCTGGCGCGTGTCCTGGTTTTTGCGGCGGTCGTGGTCTTCGGGTGCTTGTCGGGGCTGTTTGAGCGGGTGCCGGGGTGGGCCGGGGTGGTCGCTGCTGGGTGGTGGTGGCGCGGGTGTGGCTGGTTGTGCTGGTTATGGGGGCGTGGCTGTCAGCATGGCGAGGGTTTTACGGCGCTGGCGGCGGGTCTTGGGTGGGAGCCCGGCTGCGGTGCGGCGGTCGTCCTCTGGCAATCCCCTGTAACCGTGGAGACTTCCGATTTGGTGATGATGCTTGTGTGCCGCGCGCCTGGCGGGGCAGGCCCTGGCCTGCCCGCGCTTGCTGTCCCGAGGGTCCGCAGAGGCTCCGGGGTCAAGGCCGGCCCGCAGGGCCGTCGCGTCAGCGATGCGCAGCAGCCTTGAGGCTGGAGGGGCGGGCCCGTACCCTGCGCGGCGCACCGGGGGATGAGCGGCGGCGAAGCCGCCACCACGGTTTGCGGCTGGCTGGCTGCGCGTGTTCATGCTGCCCGGCCCGGGTCGTGGGCGGCCTCCCAGGCGGCCGGGGAGATCATCCCGAGCGCGGAGTGCCGCCGGGTGGTGTTGTACTCATCGATCCAGGCCGCCGCCCGGACCCGGGCGGCGGCCATGGTCGGGAAGTCCTCCAGGGACCGCAGGTCAAACTCCAGCGTGGAGTGGAACGACTCGATGACGGCGTTGTCCAGGGCTGAGCCGGGCCTGCCCATGGACTGCCGGACGCCCAGCTCAGCGCGCAGCGAGATGACATCGGCGCACCCGGCCGTGTCACGCCGCTGGTGATATCGGAGACCGTGACCAGCAACAAGGCTTTCGGCCGTCGGGGAGTGTGTGCGGGGCGGCGACCCCGCCGAAGCCGCGATGATCGACCGGCCGTCTGGGGTGCCACGCGGTGATAATCGAAGGATGGCGGAGTTCCCGACCGGGACGATCACGCTGTTGTTCAGCGACGTTGAGGGATCGACGGCCCTGCTGGGCCGCCTTGGCGACCGGTATGGCGAGGCGCTGTCGACCGAGCGCGCCTTGCTGCGCGCTTGCTTCGCCGAGTTCGGCGGCCACGAGATGGGAACTGAGGGCGATAGCTTCTTCGTGGTGTTCCAGTCAGCCGGCGCCGCGGTTTCGTGCTGTGTGGCGGCGCAGCGTGCTCTTTCCGCACCTGCCTGGCCGGATGGCGTGACTGTGCGGGTCCGGATGGGCCTGCATTCCGGAGAGCCGACCCGGCACGAGGATGGCTACATCGGGCTGGACGTGCACCGGGCCGCGCGGATCGCGGCGGCCGCGCATGGCGGCCAGGTGGTGCTGTCGGACGCGACGCGGCTGTTGGCGGCCTCCCGGCTGCCTGCCGGGGCGTCGGTCCGGGACCTGGGCTTTCACCGGCTCAAGGACATCGAGGCACCTGAGCGCATCTACCAGCTGGTTGCCTCCGGCCTGCAGGAGCGGTTCCCGCCGCTCAAGAGCCTGGGGGCCTCGACCAGCATGCCGGTTCCGATGACGCCGCTGGTGGGCCGGGACGGCGACCTAGAGCAGCTGCGCGCGGTGTTCGGCCGCCCGGAGCTCCGGCTGGTGACCCTCACCGGTCTCGGTGGGGTGGGCAAGACCCGGATGGCCCTGGCCGCTGCCGCGTCACTGGCTGAGATTTTCCCGCACGGCGTGTTCTTCGTCGCCCTGGCAGCCGTCCGCGATGCTGAGGTGATGTGGAAAACTCTCGCCGGGAGCCTGGATGTCAGCGGGGAAGGCCCGGCCGCCGACGCGGTGACGGGTTACTCAGCGAGCGCCGGGCACTGCTGGTGCTGGACAACCTGGAGCAGCTAGAGGGCGCCGCCGATGTGGTGAGCACTCTGCTCACGGCCGCCCCCGGCCTGGTGATCCTGGCGACATCCCGGCGGCCGCTGCATCTTCAGGGGGAGCATGAGATGCCGGTACTTCCGCTGGAGGTACCCGGCGAGGGCGGAGTCGAGGAGGTGGCGGCCTGCGGTGCGGCACGCCTGTTCGTCCAGCAGGCAGACATGGCCCGGCCGGGCTTTGCCCTGGCCGCCAGCAACGCCGCAGACATCGCGGCCATCTGCCGGCGCCTGGACGGGCTGCCGCTGGCGATCGAGCTGGCCGCCTCCCGGGTCAAGCTACTGGCACCGCACGCGCTCCTGGCCCGGCTCGGGAACAGCCTCAGCCTGGCCGCTGCCGATACCACGCGGCCATCGCGCCAGCAGACCTTGCGCGCCACTATCGCGTGGAGCTATGACCTGCTCGCCCCCGAGCTTGCCGGGGTGTTCCGGCGCACGGGGGTTTTCGCCGGGGGATGTGACCTTGATGCGCTGACGGCAGTCGGCGCAGCGGAAAGCGACGAGGGAGCCGGGACCGATTCGCTGCAGCTTGCCGTCGGGTTGCTGGACGTCAGCCTGATCGTGGTGACCGAGGGCGCCGATGGCGAGCCACGCGTGGGCATGCTGGAAACGGTCCGCGAGTACGCTCTGGAGCGCCTGGAGCAGGCCGGCGAGCTTGACGAGACCCGTCGTCGGCACGCCGGGTACTACGCCGCGTTCGCCGAGCGAGCGTCCGAGCAGTTGGATGGCCCGGAGCAGCTGGCGGCCCTGGACCGCCTGGAAGCCGAGCATGACAACCTGCGCGCCGCGCTGGGATGGTCGCTAGAAACCGGCGCCGCAGACCCTGGAGGGGGCGGCGAGCGGGCCGTCATCGGCCTGCGGCTAGTCCAGGCGCTTACCTCGTTCTGGTACCAGCACGGTCACGCCGCCGAAGGGCGGGGGTGGTTGCAGCGGGCGATGAGCCTGGCTTCTGCTGCGTCCGGAGAGCCGCTGGCCCGGGTGGCGCACGGGCTCGGGATGATGCTGACCCAGCAGAGCGAGCTGGAGGCGGCACTACCGCTCTTCGAGCGCAGCCTGGCCATCTGGCGGGAACTGGGCAACCGGGACCAGCAGGCCAAGGAACTGAACAGCCTCGGCATCACCCATGGCGACGCTGGCCACCTTGACACCGCACGATCCATGCTGGAAGAAAGCATCGCCATATCCCGCGAAATCGGCAGCGGTTTGCGGCTCGCCTCGGCCCTTACCAACCTGGGGATCCTGGAGACCAACGCGAGCAACCTCGGCCGCGCCACCCAGGTGCTGGAGGAAGCGCTCGCGCAGGACCAGAAACAAGGCGACCTGCTGGGCGTGGCCATGGACCGGCATGCGCTGACAAGGGTCAGCCTCCGGGCGGGCCGTGCCCAGGAGGCCCTCGACCTGCTGTCCGCCACGTTCGACTTTGCCGCCAGCGCCGGCAACACCGAGATCCTGGCCACGACCTTGGAATTGTCCGCCTGCGTGGCGGCAGAACTCGGCGAGGCCTTGCGGGCGGCGCGCCTCGCCGGAGCTGCCGAGGCGGTCCGGCTGCAGGCGGGCATGCCAATACTAGAATTCGACGCGGCCCTGCTCGAGCGGTTCGTGGCTCCGGCCCGCGCGGCCATCGCACGCCACAAGTGGGACGCCGAGTGGGGTGCCGGCCGCGCGCTCACCCAGCAGCAGGCGGTCACGCTCCTCCTGGCACAAAATCAAGCACACGACACACCTCAGTGAACCGCTGAACGGACACCGCGCACGGCAGGCATGGGAGGGATCTGTATCCCAATCGTGAGTCCGCTCACGCATCATCTCAGGCAGCGAAGTGACCGAATCCCTGGCCTCGCCCGCCGAAAGGCGGCAGCACCTACAACGATTTGCTGGGCGGGCGCAGATCACCAAATCTGCGCGCATCACCGACGACGCCGTCACGCACCCTCAGCCGCGCCGAACGGCGGCTCTATGCGCGGGCCCTCGGCATGAAGCAGCCACGCTCCGTCACCGCTGGCATCCTCCGGGCCAGCCCTCCGGCCAGGTCGTCCCGGCCCGGGCAGACGACTGCGGCCGCAGGGCGGATGCCGCGGGTCTTGCGC
Organism: uncultured Actinomycetota bacterium; assembly: GCA_963749145.1. Lineage (GTDB taxonomy): Bacteria > Actinomycetota > Actinomycetes > Streptosporangiales > Streptosporangiaceae > JASHPR01. The sequence continues at coordinate 27,610 of CAVVLN010000005.1, forward strand.
CCGGCTAACGGAAAGGGATGGCGAGCGCTTCCGGGTGGGCCCGGCGGTAGTGCTCGGTCAGGACCTCGCTGAGATTGCCGGGCGGGTAGGCGACGGTGCGGTGGCAGATCTGGCAGCGCGTGACCGGCAGATGGGTCACGGTCACCGGGAAGCGGCGGGAACCTGAATTGCTCATCATCTCCATGATGCCAGCACCACCGGAGTGATCTTGCCGTGCCAGGCGGCATGGTACGGCTCGCGGGCCGGCCCGGGCTGAGTGATCCGGCCAGGCCGTTCCCCGGCAACTCTGACCGAACGGGCCGTCAGGCACTGCAGCGCAACCGCTCGGAACGCGGCATGTGCGGGCGATCACGCCTAGCTGTCGTCAACGGCGCCTGAGATGCGTAGGCCACACGGCCTGGCCGCCTGGCCACGGTCGGGATCGCCAGCATGTGCGGGGAGTTTGATAACGCGCGCCGAGCCGCCCCTATGGGCGCCTCCCTGGAACTCAACTGGCACGTGCTGCGAGAGGCGTATTGCTCATTAGGTACTCGACGGATTAGGGCGGTACCGGGTTCCAGGGCACGGCAGCCTTTAATGCGGGCATCTGCGGTGGATGGCGGTATTCACAGGCAAAGTCGCAGGTTCGGTTCTGCTAGCGTCACGTTTGTGGGCGTCAGGCTCGGGCCGACCGCGGCTGCCCCGGTCGCCCGGAAGCGGGAGTTCTGGGTGCTCATGGGTTACGCGGCCGCCCTCGGGGTGTTCGGCGCCTTCGTCGGACTGGTTTCCCTGGGGGCAATCAAGTTCGGGGTCAGGTGGGGCACGGATTCCCGTCCTGGCTGGTTCGGCGGGCACTGGTGGTGGGTGGCGGTCACCGCGGCGGCCGGCGTCGTGGTTGGCCTGCTGCGGCGGCTGACCCGCCTGCCCGAGGAGGTTCCCGGCTTGTTCGACGACCTGCGTGCCGAGCACTTCGACGCGGGACTGGTGCCGGGGACCATGGCCGTCTCCGCAGTGTCACTGATTGGTGGCGCGAGCGTCGGTCCGGAGAAGGTGCTGGCCTCCATGGGCGCAGGCATCGGCAGCTGGATCGCCCGGCGACGAGGGCTGGGCAAAGAGGATTCCCAGGTGAACACCCTGGCTGGCATCGCCGGCATCTTCGGTGGGCTGTTCTCCAGCCCGGTGATCGTGGTGATGCTGATCTTGGAGATTGCCCGCCCGGGCGGACACCGGTTCAGCAAGATCCTTTTCACGGACATCGTCGCCGGGAGCGTCTCCTTCGGGATCTACTTCGCTATCGCCGGCGCCGTGTTCCTGGGCGCCTACCAGGTGCCGCGGTACACGTTCGAGGCCTGGCAGCTGCTCGCTGGCATTCCCCTTGGCCTGTTCGGGGCCCTGGTGGCGATCCTGCTGGCAGGGTTCATGATGCTGGCGTCGCGGCTGTTCGGCTGGCTGAAGATCCCGGCCATCGTGAAATCAACACTGGGCGGGATGATGTTTGGCATCGTCGGCGTGGCACTCCCGCTGACGATGTTCTCGGGCGGCGTTCAGCTCACTTCCGTGCTGAAAGATGCAAGGACTCTGGGCCTGGGCCTGTGCATCGCGATCCTGATCGCCAAGATACTCACTTACGCGGTCAGCCAGGGCAGCGGATTCGTGGGGGGGCCCATCTTCCCGTCGCTGTTTATCGGCGGAACCGCCGGGGTCATCGTCCATCAGGCCATCCCTGGCGTTCCGCTGGGACTGGCGTTCAGCTGCCTGCTCACCGCCGTCTTGGGGGCGCTCGCGGCCGCGCCGTTCGCGATGGTGCTGATGTCTGCGTTCCTGACCCGCGTAGGGGCGCTGCAGACCGCACCCATCCTGATTGCCGTCGTCACCGCGTACCTCGGCGTAGAAGGCGTGAAATACTTGGTGGCAAGCCGCGAACAGCGGCGCTCACGTCGTGGGCTCTGAGCAGCAGAAGGCGCCAGTGATGCCTCTCGGACTTTCTCCCAACGGCATCCCGTGGTCTGATACGTCTACTGATAATTGCAACTCGATATTGCCTCGTATACCAACACCATAAATGGACATGCGGCACGAGGAATGCGCCGGCGAGACTTCGCTCACATCGGCATGACCGCCCGGTCGGGGCCGAGTGCGCGTTGCCGATCTGATCCTCGGTTGGCTCGAGCTTGCGAGATGATCTGGCGATGCGGGTGGGGTCATGGAATGTCGCCTTCCGGGCAACTGCAGCGGCGCAGCGCCAGGGACATCTGCTGCGCGAACTTGGGCCCGACCTGCTGCTGCTACAAGAAGTCAACCCTGGCTCGGCGGAGGTGCTGCGCCGGGCCGCCGGTGCGAACTGGCTGATCCGTGCCGTCGATCTCCGGATCCCGCGCACCGGTGACCGCCCCGTCCGGCGCCGCGGGGTCGCGATCGCCGGCTTCGGCCGGCTCCCGCCCGCTCTTGGCTGCCCGCGGCCGTCGCGCTGCCCGAACGCATCCTGCTGACCGAGCTATGCATGGACGGCATCAGCCTGACCGCCATCTCCTACCACGCCCCGCCCGGTGTCAGCTGGGGCCTGGTCAAGCCACGCCAGGCGGTCGCGGATAGGAAGAAGCGCCTTCGCGGGCGATACCCCCAGCATGATCGCCTCGGGGTGATACAGGATGCGTCCGACCGTCACAGGTACCGGCCGCCTGCCGGCCAGCAGGTCAGCGGCCGTCGTGGCCATGCGGTCCAGTTGATCTTCAGTGAAGTCGGCTGCCGGCCCGGCGCTCATCGTCGTCATGTGCAGCCGCTCGAGCGGGGTCATGTGCAGCCCGTCGAAGGGGGCCAGTCGCTGCCGGGCCTTGCGGGCGAGCCGGACCACCTGCGGGTAGCCGTCCATTGGCATGTGCCAGTACACCGTCCCCTCGCCGGGCGCGGGGTCGGCGCGATGCTGCCACCGGTCGATCATCTGGGTCGGCAAAGCGGTCATCCGGCCCCCGCCGCTGGCATCATGCCCGGCGGGCGCGTACGCCATAGATAGTGGTGGGATTCACCCGGATGAAGTGCGCAGGCACCTCCTCGACCCACGGCTCGAGCCCGGCATCGATGAACGGCGCGCGCTCGACCTCGGTATCCAGATGATGCGCCGCCCCCCGCACGAGGACGATCCACCCCTCGCGTGCTTGCAGATCGATCTGGTCGGCCTCCACGGCGACGTGGTAGTCGGCGTGCTCAATGCCAGTGCGCAAGTCCTCGTCAAAGACGGGGTCCCACGTGCCGAGGACAAGCGACCCTTCGTCGATCGTGTACACGACCGGCAGCGCTGTAGGGCCGTACCGGCTGTTGAAGACCAGCCGCCCCATGCCCCCGTCGGCGAGCAGCTCCATGCATTCGGCCTCGCCCAAGCGCTCCAGCGCGCGCCGGGCACTCGCGCCCGGTCCGGGCGAAGCAGGATCGCTAGGAGGACTGAGGTCGGCTTCATCATCTGGCATAGCTCCAAACCCTAGTCAACGTCACCGAAGTGAAGGTGTCGGCCCGGGAGTCCGGCCGATCGGGGCTGACACTGAAGCGTCAGCTTCGCACGGCAGGAAACTAGGCAGCATGGCATGACGAGGTCCGGCCCACGCTGCGGTGGCCTGATTTGGCCTGCAACGCTGAAAACAAGGGAAGACAATGCAAGGCAGTGGGAACTATCGCGGCAGGCCAGCCGCCAAGTGCCCAGGCTGCTGAAGCGCGCGGCACAATCTACGGATCTGAAAAGATGGAGCCGTTTCGCGCCGAGCGGTACCTGACCACCATCCTGGGCATCGGGCGCTGGCCGCCGCGGCGGTCATCTCCGAGATCGGGCGCCAGCCCCGCGGAGTTCTTCCCCGACGCCGCCCGCCTGGCCTCCTGGGCCGGGATCTGCCCGGGCAACCACGAGTCCGCCGGCAAACGCCGCCACGGCCGGCGCCGCCACGGCAACCAGCATCTCCAGCCGGTCCTGGTCGAGTCCGCCTGGGCCGCGGTCCGCCACGACTATGCGTGGCCCGGGCCGATCTCGTCGCTGCCGGGAACATCGGCCGCGGTAGCCGGCCAGCTTCTCCACCGAGGTCAGCAGGATGCCGCTCGGCAGAGCCTCTTCCAGTCCCATCGGCCTACTCCCCGGCAGCGCGCGGCCCCGCGGGTGGGCGCCGCGGCCGGCCCGTCCCGGTACGGGCCAGAAACCCAATCAGTATCTCCAGTATCTCCCCGGGAGCCTCCTCGAGGCAGTGGTGGCCGCAGCGGGCACGGTCACGGCTGATGCCACCGCATGCTCGATGAGCGCCCTAGATCGGCGCCCCGCTCGTGGTGGTCTGAGGCAACATGAACACGCACGTCAGCCGCGCGATGGCCGAGCTGATCGCGACCGGGAACTGGCTGACCGCCCATCAGCTGCCGCCGTATGATCACGAGCTCAACCTGGTCGAGCTGGTCTGGTCGCGCCGTCGAGGAGGCTATCGCCTGTGGTTATGAGTACCTGGCCATCCGCCCCGTTGCTCGCAACGTCGCTGCCGTACGACGGTTCCATGCTGCTGGGTTCCGAACACTGGGGGGACATGTCGACCTCACGATGGACCTGGCCGCACGGCGACATGGGTGGCTGCCGGGAGCCAGCTGCACCGTCTCGACTTCGATTACTGAAAGACATCCCCCCGCCTGACGGGCCACGCCATGCCGCTCCGCGACCTCGCTCACCGGGACTCCGGACAAAACACCCAGCACTGTCCGGTACGTCTGCTCGACCACGTTCAGCTCCCGAAGATGAACGGAGCGTCGCGCATCAGGTGGAGCCACCGTGGTCGCACCTCAAGCGGAGCCGGACAGAACGTTGCTCACACGTACTCGTGGCCCAGCGGCGACGTCCAGTCGCGGGCGCCTATGTCGAGTCGTTAGCTGGTCCGATGCCTGCGCTCGCGCCGGTACCCGTCAAGCAGCCGGATCACTTGCTCGCGCGCCCCGTCCAGGTCGGCACCCAGCCCCGACAGCACCTGCGCGGCCACGCCCGGCCCGTTCGCCAGGGTGCACCCGGCCCGTTCGCCAGCGTGCCCCCGGCCCGCGCGCCGGGTCGCAGCCCGGCGCGCGGGCGCGGATGGCGCCCTGGACGACCGCATTGCCGGCGTCAGGCCAGGACGTGCTCGCCGACCCTCTGCGGCACGCTGCCGGTAACCGGCGGGCCTTGCTTGACCATCCAGATCCCGGCGACCAGCACCCACAGCATCGTCGCCAGCAGGGCGAAGAACGAGATCGGGCCGGCCACGCACAGCAGCCCGAACGCGAAGATGACCCAGCCCATCCACCTCGGCAGGATCCGGCCCACCACCACTGCCGGGATGATTGCGGGGCGATCAGCCGCTGTGCGCCATTTCGAGAATGCCAACGAAAAGCGGCCTTTGCGATGATTAGAGTGAGCCGCATGGACTTCTACGACTCGACGCAGCCGAACCTGATCCCGGCGGGCTCGCACGCGTGCCTGTATTACGACGGTGACTACGCCGCCAACCCAGCCGAGGCGAAACGGTTCGCGGCGGTGCGGTGGATCACCGTTCTCGGCGATTACCGTAATTGCGGCATTGCGGACTACGAGCAAGGAAACGCGGTGTACTCAGAGCCCGGGGCGCTGCGCGCTTTCGTGGAGGGCCGCAAGAACATGGGCACCCGGGCCCGGGTTTACTGCGACCGGGCGAATCTGCCGAAGGTCCGCTCCGTGCTCGAGGGCCTCAACTACCTGGTATGGATCAGCACTCTGGACGGGGACAAGCTGTCGCCGGGGTATACCCCCGGACTGTGGGGCGTGCAGTTCGCGGGCGGCCTGACCGCCGAGTACGACACGTCGGTGCTGTACGGCGTCTGGTGAATCCGACCGGCTGGCAGGCGGGCCGGATCACCGGTTCGCCTGCTGGCCATGCGCGGAGATGGAGCCAGACGGGCGAGGCTCGCCGGACAGAGGGCGCCAGGAGGGCACACCGCAGCGTGGAAGACAGCCAACTCGTCCCGCTTGAGGACGCGGACTGGGACGCCGACCTCGCCGCCCGGCAGGCCGGCGACGCGAGCCGCCTGGCGGCCGCGGCCCATGACCTCGACGACACCGGGCTCCGGGCCGGGCGTCGGCGGCGGCGCCCAACGTAAGCCGGGAAGAATCCGGCCATAAATGCCGTTGCCCATCTCAGCAGGGGCACGTACCCTGAATAACAGGAAAGAAAGGAATCTCACCGTGACACCCTGGTCAGGCAACCGGCGCGAGCGAGTCGAGCAGCATATAGCGATGCTGCCGGGCTTGCAGCCGCGCACTGCCCTGTTCGCCGGGGAGGCTTCCGGATAGAGGTGTAGAACCGAACGGAAGCCGCTCGCAGGGATATGCCCGGCGGGCGGTTTTCATTTGCGTCGAAACATATGGACGTAGCTCAACCTGGGAGAGCGCTGGTCTCCAAAACCAGTGGTTGCAGGTTCGATTCCTGCCGTCCATGCGGAGCACCACTCTGCGGAGTGAACGTGCCTGTGTATTGATAACTCCACAGCGGAACACCAAACAATAAGGCAGGCCGGCGGGCGGGCGGGATGTGCGCCCGCCCACTGACGGCGGCATGTGCGCCCGCCGGGCCTGCCCGGCCGCCCGACGCCGCAGGCTCGGGCGGCCCCTGGGCTGCTAGCTCCAATTGGCAGAGCGACTCCCCCGCAAGGAGAAGGCTTCCGGTTCGAGTCCGGAGCGGTCCACCGGCTGGCCATGGCCGAGAGGTAAGGCGCATGCTTTGGGAGCATGAGACCGGAGGTTCGAATCCTCCTGGCCAGACTCAACCGGATGGCGGCGCAGGTGGTAGCGCGCGCGCTTCGGGAGCGTGAGGTGGCCGGTTCGAGCCCGGCCCGTCCGACGATGGTTCTCTAGCTCATCGGGTAGAGCGGCTGAGTGAAGTTCAGCAGGCGCGAGGTTCGAGCCCTCGGGGAACCACGCGGCATTAACACAAAGGTCAGTGTGCCGGCCCTCCACGCCGGGAATGCGGGTTCGATTCCCGCATGCCGCTCCGCGCGCCGCGAGCTATACGGGTGAAGCACTGGGCTCTTAATCCAGCGAAACGGGGTTCGAGTCCCTGGCGGCGCACCACCATGCGGGCATGACGGGAATCGGGATACCTAGCGGCTCAAAACCGGCTGCCGTGAGAGTTCGAATCTCTCCGCCCGCACGCGATTCCGGGTGGGGCGCCGGTGTCCCCAGCAGGGCCCTGACCCCTGCCATCGCTGGTTCGAGCCCAGCCCCGGAAGCTTCGCCGCCGCGCACGGCTGCGGCCCCGCCCTCGTAAGGCGGGCGGTCCGGATCGGCACCGGACGGCGGCTCGGATGTCTTCGTAGCCCAGCCGGCAGGAGGCCCAGCATGAGGCGCGGGGCAGTGTGCGTTCGAGTCGCACCGAGGACACGCTCCAGGCTCAGGCCCTCGCGGTCCCGAAGTCGGGTCGCTTCCTCGGTAGGGAAGAGGGTGCCGGTGCGAGTCCGGCCGGGGGCTCCAAGCGGATATAAGCAGGGTGGATGTGACTCAGGCAGGTGTAACTCAGTGCGGATGTAGCTCAGCGGGAAGAGCGCCACCTCGCCATGGTGGAGGTCACGGGTTCGAGGCCCGTTATCCGCTCCGCAGTCAGCAGTGGCAAACGACGATCGAGAGGAGGTCCGCCAATGTTACTCGGAGAGGCGCTAGCCGATCGGGCTGGCAAGAAGAAGCAGCTGGAGCAGGTTGCGGTGCGGGCCACCGCGGTGGCCCGGTACCAGGAAGGCGAGGAGCCAGCCGAGAGCGCGGGCGAGCTCCTGGCCACGGGCCGGGTGCTGATCGGCGAGCTGCGGGAACTGGCCCGCCGGATCAACCGCACCAACAGCGCGACCGAGCTGGAGCCGGGCTTCACGCTCACCGACGCGCTCGCGCTGCGCGACGGGTACGCGGCCCAGTACAAGCTGGTGACCGCCGTCGCGGACGCGGGCGCGGGCGGCCGGGGCGTCGCCTGGGCCCGGCAGCTGCGCAGTGAGCTGCAGCAGGTTTCCGCCGTCCGGGTGGCCGACCTGCGCGCGGAGGCCGATCAGATCGCCGAGGCGCGCCGGAACCTGGATGTCCGCATCCAGCAGGCCGGCTGGGCGACGGAACTACTCGATTAGTCAACCTTCCCGGGCTGGCGGGAGCCGGTAACCAGGATCGGCCGGGGCGAGCACGAGTCCGCTTCCTCAATGGGTGCTGTTGAGATCAGCTCTGGCGCGAAGGGCCGCGCCGACGTCGGCAACAGGGCAGCCCAGGACCGTGCACACGTAACAGGGAACGCACCACCGGGCACTACCGGGTGCTGACCGGCTGACGATGGCGAGGGTGCGGTAAGGGGAACTCCCGCCGGCCGGGAACGAGGAACGAGGAACGAGGAACGAGAAGCCGATCACGGCGCTCTAGGCCAACTGGCAGAGCCACCAGGCCCAGACCCTGGGTATCTCGGTTCGAATCCGAGGAGCGCTACGCGATCGCGAGCCGCAGGCAGGTTCGAATCCGGCGCTGTCCGTGCCGGCTGCGATGGCTCCATCGGGAATCAGCCGCCAGCCCGATCCGGGCCCGGCCTGCGAAATGCACGCTCCGTTGGAGGAACGGGATAACTCGCCTGACCCTCAACCAGGAGAATGCCGGTTCAAGCCCGGCACGGAGCACGGCCCCATCGTTTATCGGCAGGATCCGGGACCTTCATTTCCGGGGGCAGGGTTCGACTCCCTGTGGGGCTGCTGCGGGGTAGCCAAGTCTGGTACGGCGCTGGGCTCATAACCCAGAGATGCGCGGGTTCGAATCCCGTCCCCGCTACGAAGTCCCATCGCATTCCGGTGTCGCCTAATGGCCGGGCCCGTGGCCGTTAACCACGTGATAGCGGTTCGAATCCGTTCGCCGGAGCGGTAACCACGCTCCTGTGGTGAAAGGGAGATCATGCCGGAACGCGGATCCGGCGGTGGAGGTTCGAGTCCTCCCGGGAGCACGCAACGACACAGGCCCGGTTAGCTCACCAGCAGAGCGCTCCGCTCACACCGGAGAGGCAGGAGGGGCAGCACCTCCACTGGGTACTGCGGTGCCTGGACCCAGAAAGCGAGGGACCCGGCCGTGACCCGGGGATCAGCGGGGGCGGTACCCGTCAGGCACCCCACGGCTTCGCGCCCACCTCCCTGGCAGCGGACCTGCCGCCGGGCGTCCGAAGCCCGGCCGTCCCAGTTCGACTCTGGGCAGGGAGACGCAGCACCCGGTGTTCCGCGGTGGCGAAACCCCGAGAATCCCTTTCACGCTCCGTCTCTCATGACTCACCCAGCACACGGACTCTGGCCCGCCGGCCACGCAGAACAAACGTTCCGGTAGCGTCCGGGAACATGAACTCTGCTCACAACGGGGCCGGGCCCCTCTCGGCCGCCGTGCGGCAAGCCCTGCCATCGGTCCGCGCCGACCTCGAGCGGCTGGTGCGGATCCCGTCCGTGTCGGCGGATCCGGCCGCCGCCCCGCACGTCCAGGCCAGCGCGAGCGAGATCGCCGTGCTGCTCGAGCGGGCGGGCCTGCCCGACGTCGAGGTCCTCACCGTCCCGGACGGGCAGCCAGCCGTGCTCGGCCGCCGCCCCGGGCCGCCCGGCGCCCCGCACGTCCTGCTCTACGCGCATCACGACGTGCAGCCGACCGGGGATCCGGCCGGCTGGGACAGCGACCCGTTCGAGCCGTCCGAGCGTGACGGCCGGCTGTACGGGCGCGGCGTCGCCGACGACAAGGCGGGCGTCGCCGCGCACCTGGCCGCGCTGCGGGCGCACGGCGACCGGCTGCCGGTCGGGGTGACTGTGCTGGTCGAGGGCGAGGAGGAGATCGGCTCGCCCACGCTGGGGCGGTTCCTGGCCGAGTACCGGGACCGGCTCCGCGCGGACGTGGTCGTGTTCGCCGACGCGGCGAACTGGACCACCGACGTGCCGTCACTGACCACGTCGCTGCGCGGCACCGCCCCGGTCGTGGTGGAGGTACGGGCCCTGCATCATGGCGTGCACAGCGGGCTGTACGGCGGGCCGGTCCCGGACGCGCTGACCGCGCTGTGCCGGCTGCTGGCCACGCTGCACGACGAGCAGGGGGACGTGGCCGTGCCCGGCCTGGCCCGCGGCACGGCCGACCCGCTCGACCTGACCGAGGAGCAACTGCGCGCCGACGCGGCGGTGCTCGACGGGGTCCGGCTGATCGGCACCGGCAGCCTGACCGAGCGGCTCTGGGCCCGCCCCTCGGTCACGGTCATCGGCATCGACGCCCCGTCGGTCGCGGCGGCGTCCAACACGCTCATCCCGCTCGCCCGGGCCAAGATCAGCCTGCGGGTCGCGCCGGGCGAGGACGTGACCGAGGCGAGCGCGGCCCTGGCGGCCCACCTCGAGGCGCACGCGCCCTGGGGCGTGCAGGTCACCGTGCAGCGCAACGCCACCGCCGCCCCGTATGCCGCGCGGTCCGGCGGCCCGGCTGACCAGGCCGCGCGCTGGGCCCTGGCCGAGGCCTGGGGGACGCCGGCGGTCGCGGTCGGCGGGGGCGGGTCGATCCCGTTCGTCACCGGCTACGCGGAGATCCACCCGGACGCCGAGATCCTCATCACCGGGGTCGAGGACCCCGACACCCGGGCGCACGGCGCCAACGAGAGCCTGCACCTGGCCACGTTCGAGCGGGCCTGCCTGGCCGAGGCCCTGCTGCTGCACCGCCTCGGCCAGGCCAACGCCGCCTGACATGGAGCCGGACGAGCGAGCGCGTCACGGGTCGTCGTTCGGGGCGGCGGCCGCCGCCTACGCCGAGCACCGTCCCGGCTACGCAGAGGCCGCGGTGCGCTGGGCTCTGGGACCAGCGCCCGGCGTGCCGCGGGTGCTCGACCTCGGGCCGGCACCGGGAAGCTGACCTCCACCCTGGCCGCCATCGGCACGGACGTGACCGCGGTCGAGCCGGACCCCGCGATGCTGGCCGAACTGCGCGGGTTGCTGCCCGGGGTCCGGTCCCGGCCCGGCAGCGCCGAGGCGATCCCCCTGCCCGACGCGTCCGTGGATGCCGTCCTGGTCGGCCAGGCCCTGCACTGGTTCGACATGGCCGTGGCCGGGCCGGAGATCTTCCGGGTCCTCGTTCCCGGCGGCGTGCTCGCCGGGCTGTGGAACGTCGACGACGACCGGGTGGACTGGGTGGCCGGCCTGGAACGGGCCTGCGAGGGCTCGGCCAGCGTCACGCTGTCGGACTGGCGCACGCAGGCATCGGACGCGCACCTGGCCCGGATGGACCTGGCCGCCTTGTTCAGCCCGCCCGAGTCGGCCGAGTTCCCGCACGGGATGCGCCGCACGGCCGACTCGCTGCTGGCCACGATCGCGACCCATTCCCGGCTGCTGGTCATGCCCGACGACGAGCGCGCGGCGCTGCTGTCGCGGATCGCCGGCTACCTGCGCGAGCGACCGGAAACCGCCGCGGGCGAGTTCACCCTGCCGATGGTCACCGGCGTCCTGCGCGCCCGCCGCGGCTGACGGCGTGCCGGAGCCCGGCCGCGGTGGCTCCCGTCCGCTGGTGTCCGCGATGGCAGCCGTGTACCCGGGCACGGCGATGCTGCTGACCCACCTCGCCGCCAGCGCATCGGGCATCTCGGGTCGCCGGCGGCCGCCACGTAGGGGCTGGCGGGCTAGCGTGTGAGCTGTGGAGATCTCCGGTTTCGAGGCGATCAGCTTCGACTGCTACGGGACGCTCATCGACTGGGAGGCGGGGCTGGCCGCGGCGCTCGGGCCGTGGGCGAGGTCGCGCGGGCTGGCGCTGGACGACGAGGCCCTGCTGGCCGCGTATGCCCGGCACGAGGAGCGCGCCGAGGCGGAGGACCCGGGGGCGCTGTACCCCGACATCCTGCGGCGCAGCATGAGCGCGCTCGGCGCTGAGCTCGGGGCGGAGGTCAGCGCGGGGGACGCGGAGCGGCTGGCCGGGTCGGTGCCGGACTGGCCCGCGTTCGCCGACTCGGCCGCGGCGCTGGCCGCGCTCGCGGCGTGGTTCAAGCTGATCATCTTGTCCAACGTCGACCGGGCCTCGTTCGACGGCAGCCGCCGCCGGCTCGGGGTGCGCTTCGACAGCGTGCTGACCGCGCAGGACATCGGCTCCTACAAGCCCTCGGCCCGCAACTTCGACGCGCTGCTGGCGGAAGCCCGCCGCCTCGGCGTGGGCGAGGGCAGGCTGCTGCACGCGGCCCAGAGCCTGTACCACGACCACATCCCGGCCCAGCGCGCCGGGCTGCCGACGGCGTGGATCAACCGGCGGCACGGCCGTCCCGGGTGGGGCGCCACGCCCGCGCCGCCGGCCGGCGTCACGCCGGACTGGGAGTTCCCGTCCATGGCCGCCTTCGCCGCCGCGGCCACCGCCCCGGCCGCGCAGGATTAGCCTGTCGCCTGCCGCCGCCCCGGTCGGGGAAGTATGGCCGGCCGCCGCCCCGCTGCTCCGCGACCTGCCGCCGCCCTGGCCGCCGGGGCACTAATATGCCTGGATTGTCAGCGGGACCGGGTGGCTCGGAGACGGGATGGATGACGACTTCTGGTTCGATGTCGGGCGGGACGAGCGGCACCGGGTCGAGGTCGCCTTTGACCGGATGCGGGGACGCCTGTCCATCAAGGTGGACGGCCTGCTGGTGGCATCTGACCGCATGATGTTCTCGTTCAAGCTGACCAGGCGGTACGACTTCGCCGTCGGCCAGGCCGAACGGCACGCGGTGGCCATCGTCAAGAAGCGGGCGCTGCTGTTCGGCGGGGTCCTGCCGTCCAGCTACCAGGTGTTCATCGACGGCCAGCACGTCCAGACGTTCTGACCCCGGCCTCGGATTCGCTAGCTTTCTTCCAGCACGGCAAGGTCACGCACTGCGAAGCGGTGGTGCTCGCACTCCTCCTCCATCACCACGCCGAGGCACTCGGCGACCGAGCGCGGCTCCTCCGGATAGCCGGGCGCAGGCGAGCGCGGGCACATCCGTTCGAGCTCGGCGTCGGTGAGACCGTCGACGATCGAGCGCATCTGCGCCATGCGGCCGGCCCGCACCCCCAGCACCTCGGCCAGCGAGGGCTGCGCGGACAGGTCCATGCCGAGCGCCGCCGCGTCGGCCGGGGCGTAGGCGGTCTGCGGGAGGCCGAGCCGGTGGTAGGGCATCGGCTCGTCGAGGATCGTGCGGCTCGCCCAGGAATCGGTGATGTAGATGAGATGGCGCAACGTCTCGGTGAAGGACCACTCGCCGTCAACTCGCTCGCTGAGAGCGGGCGGGGGCAGCCGGTCGGCCCGCTCCAACGTGTCCGACCAGAGCCGCTCGATCGTGTCCCACATCGCGCGGTAGTCCCCGGCGGTCTGCATCTGCCGCAACTGGACCCGTTCCGGGTGCCGCCGGTCGAGTTCGGCATCCACGAACTCGGTGACGTCGACGCCGTTGACCACGAAGTTGCTGATGTACCCGGATACGTCGACGTCGACCAGCCAGGAGTCGACGATCTTGACCTTGCTCATGTCGCAGTCGGTGAACCTCGCGCCCTCGAGGTCGGCGACCATGAATCTCGCGCCGCGGAACGCGGCGTTGCGGCCATCGTCGTGATAGCCAGCCGACCAGCGATGGGGACCGTATTGAGCTGCCATCACGCAATTGTCCCGCGCCAGCTCGCAGACCCGGCCACCGCCGCCGGCCGGCGGGGTCATCCAGGACGAGACCGAGCCCGGGCCGCCAGGCCCGGGCTCGGTCTCTCGGTCTGGCCCGCGCGCTCAGTCGGCGGGGCCGCTGGCGAGCGTGAGGGTGGAGGTGTGGGTCTGGCCGGACTCGTCCGTCCAGCCGACGCTGACCTGGTCACCCGGGTGGTGCGGCTCGACCACCGACGCGATGTTCGCTGGTGACGACACGGCCTGGCCGCCGACCGAGGTGATCACGTCGCCTGCGGACAGGCCCGCCGCGGCGGCCGGCGACCCGGGCAGGACGCCCTCGACCGTCACGCCGGAGCTGCTCTGCCCGCCACCGGCGAAGGACGAGCCCTGGGAGCCGAGTTCCACGCCGAGGAACCCGGTGGCGCCCAGGTGCACCGTGCTCGAGGAGTTGCCCGCCTCGATCTGGCTGGCGATGGACAGAGCCCGGTTGATCGGGATCGCGAAGCCCTGGGTCTGGGACGACCCGGACGAGGACTGGCCCGAGGGGGCCTGGCTCGAGGGGGCCTGGCCGTAGGGCGACTGCCCGTAGGGCGACTGGCCGGACGGTGACTGGCCGGACGGCGACTGCCCGTAGGGCGACTGCCCGAACGGTGACTGGCCGGACGGTGACTGGCCGGACGGTGACTCGGTGCCGGTCGAGGCCGCGGTGTCGATGCCGATGACCTGTCCCGCGGGGTTGACGAGCGGGCCGCCGGAGTCGCCGGGCTGGATGTTGGCGTTCGTCTCGAGCATGCCGCTCAGCTGCTCGGACGAGCTGCCGTCATCATCGCTGGCGGTGATCGACTGGTTCAGGGCGGTGATCGTCCCGGCGGCGACCGACGGGGTGCCGCCCTTGCCGCCCGCGTTGCCCAGCGCGACGACCTGCTCGCCCGAAGTGACCTGCGACGAGTTGCCCGGGGACACGGTGGCCAGCCCGGACGCGCCCTGTAGCTGCAGCACCGCGATGTCGTCGGTCTTGTCGTACCCGACGACCTTCGCCGTGTAAGTCCGGCCGTTGCCGATGTCGGTGGCCTTGATCGATGTGGCGCCGTCGATGACGTGGTTGTTGGTCAGGACCTCACCCGAGGGGGTCAGCACCTGGCCGGTGCCGGCGGCCTCGGCCTGCTGGTAGCTGAGCGTGGACACAATGTCCACCAGTCCCGGGTCCGTCTTCGACGCGATCTGGGGGGTGGTGAGCGCCGTTGTAGAAGCGGAGGGGCCCGCCGTCGACGAGGTCCCGAGGGCGTGCCACCCGGCCGCGCCCGCGGCCAGGCCGACCGCGGCGACCGCGGCCGTCACGGCCAGCCGCCGCTTCTTCCGGGCCGGACGCGGGGTTGGCGCGCCCCCGTCGGCCCAGTCGCCGGAGCCGACGTATCCGCCCGGGTACCAGGGCGGCGGCGGAGGAGGAGTGGGTGAATTCGCTGGACGCCCGGTCTCGCCGGGCTGATCCTGAACCGTGCTCATGAAGGGTCCCTCTATGGGTCTCGTCGTGCTGCGTTACCTTGATGGTCGGATCCGCACCTGCGCGGCAACCGTGACCCGGCTGAGGAGTTCCCGCCGGCGTCCGCGGGCTGAGATTGAGGGTCCAGCGGGCGTTCAGGAATTACTCAGTCAATGGTCAGCTCCGCGGGCGCCGGACCCGCCCGGACGCCTCGATCGAACAACTCAGCCCAGGTCGCGACCCGGCGTCCGGACTCGTCGTACCGCGGCAGGAAGTACGTGTGGCGTTCCATCCAGTCCTTCTCCCACCAGGCTTGTGTCTTGCTCAGCGGGATCAGGAAGGCGTTGGGCATGGTCGGCCCGGGGTGCTGCAGCACGCGATGCGCGTAGGCGAAGTTGTACATCGCGGTGCCGGTGTAGCTCATCGGGCGCACGATCCCGGTCAGGATCCGGGGCGTGTTCGCCGGGCCAAGCAGGCGGATCACCGCAGCGCAGAACTCAGCGACCAGGTCGGCGCGCGCCGAGGCGACGTGGATGACCGCGTCTGCGCCCAGCAAGCCGGGGTCGGCGATGTCCGCCGGGATCGCACCGGTGCCGCGCAGGAAGGCGACCGCGTCGGGCGGGTGGTCATCACCGGGGTCGAACTCGTTGCGCAACCCCAGGCGTCCGGCGAGATCTGGCACCGGCAGGCCGGCCACGGCCGGCCGCGCCCCAGGCCGCACGGTCAGGCACAGGTATGCCCCGTGCCGGATCGCCCCGGTCGGCTGGACGTCATCCGCGTGCATGACCTCAGGCTGGATCCGTCGGGCGCGGCCGGGCTAGTCAGATCCGGACGGGCTCACGAGGCTTATGTCGGGACCGGCTCGCTGGCTGAGATCCGGGCCGGCTCGCTGGCTCACATCCTGGCCGGCTCGCTGGCTCGGGTCCGGGCAGGCTCGCTGGCTCGGGTCCTGGCCGGCTCGCTGGCTCACATCCTGGCCGGCTCGCTGGCTCGGGTCCGGATCGGCTCGCTGGCTCACATCCGGCTGGCTTGCGTTTCCGGCGAGGTCCGGATGTGTCTCGCGCGGGCCGCTCCCGGCCGGTCATTATCGAGGCGTGGGGAGCTTCAACGCCGTCGTAACGACCAGCATCTACTGCCGCCGGGCTGCGCGGGACGCCCCAACCGCGCCAACGTGCGCGCGTTCAGCCTGGCCGCGGCGGCCGAGGCGGCGGGATTCCGGGCCTGCCTGCGCTGCCGCCCCTACCGGGTGCAGCCGGCGGTCTCCTACCACGCCGCCCCGGAACTGGTCTGCCGTGCGGTCCGGCTCGTCGTGGACGGGGCGCTCGACGAGGGGACCGAGCACGACCTCAGTGCCCGCCTCGGCATCTCGGCCCGGCACCTGCGTCGGCTGTTCGCCGAGCACCTAGGGGTGACACCTGACCATCTCGCCCGGTCGACCCGGGTACATTTCGCGCGCAGGCTGCTCGACGACACCGACCTGCCCATCACCGATGTCACCTTCGCCGCCGGATTCGGCAGCGTGCGGCAGTTCAACCGCGCCTGCCGGGAGGTGTTCCGGGCCACGCCCGGCGACCTGCGGGCCCGGCGCCGGGTCAGCGACCGCCTGGTGGCCGACGGCGGCCTCGCGCTGCGCCTGCCCTTCCAGCCCCCGTTCGACTGGCCGTCGATGGCCGGCTACCTGCGCGCCCGCAGCATCGCCGGGGTCGAGCACGTGACCGCGGACTGCTACCGGCGGACGGTCGTCATCGACGGCGATCCCGGTGTCCTCGAATTGTCGCCGGGCGGGCCCGAGCACCTCGTACTGCACGCGCACCTGCCGCACTGGGCCGGCCTGATCCACGTCGCGCAGCGCGCTCGCGGCATCGTCAACCTCGACGCCGACGTCGAGGCGGCCAGCCGCGATCTCGGCGGCGACCCGCTCGTGGGCCGCCTGTTCCGGGACCGGCCCGGCGTGCGGCCGCCCGGGGCCTGGGACCCGTTCGAAACGGGCGTCGAGGCCATCGTGGGCGAGCAGGCCGGCCCGGCCGCGACGGCCCGGATCATGCGGCGGATCGTGGAGCGTTACGGCACCCCGGTCCCCGGCCTGCGCCCGCTGGGGCTGACCCACACCTTCCCGCCGCCATCGGCGCTGGCCGACGCCGAGCTCGACGGGCTCGGCCTGTCCCCGTCCCGGACGGCGGCGATCCGGGCCTACTCCGGGAGCAAAGTAAAGAGCGGGCCAAAAGTTGCGTCGTGCCGTCGCCGTTACCGCCTGGATTGCGTAGTTAGTCGGCATCCAGATGAACGGCAGCTGCTGGCCGGCGCAGGTCGCATGCGGGCGGAACGCGCCCGAGTGATCACGATGACGGCCTCGGTGGCGTCCGGCTTGCCGATCGCCACCTCGCCCCTGGCCGGCGGCCCGCCCGCTGCCGGGGGGCGGGCCGCCGGGCGTGGCGCAGCCCGCCGGGGCCGCGCGGAGTGTGAACGCGGCCCCGGCGGTGGCTCCGGCTAGGCGCCCGGCGGTGGAGGCTGAGCGCGGGTAGGCGCCTGGTGAGCCGGTGCATGCCCCCAGGCTGGATCCGGGCATCCCGCGCAGGCTCGCCAGATCCGGACAGGATCGGTGGCTTGACCAGATCGTGACGCGGCGGGTCAGCACGGGCTGCGGGTTATGGCCGCCACGACGTGCCGCCGGGTGGCCGGCCGCAGCGGCACCGGGCGGTCGCCCGGGCCGGGGAGAAGTTCGAGCTCGGTGCCGCCCAGCATGGGCGTCAGCAAGATCAAATATTAAATATTATGTTAGAAACAGAATATCGGATCTCTTGACAGCGGCTTCCGGACGGCGCTCTACTACGGGTGTTCGATCTTCCGGCCGCCGCCGTGGCGGCCCCGATCGCGCCGTTCCGCGGAATGCCGCAGCCCGGGTTCACGAGGGAGAGGATCCGACCGATGGCAGCTGCCGAGCCCACCGCCGCTCCTGCCGACAGGCAGAACCCCCAGCTGGCCAGGAACATCCTCACCCTGAGGAACTGCCTGGCCCTGTCCGCCGCCGTGATGGCCCCGGTCCTCGCGGTGATCTTGAACGCCCCGGCCGGCGGCGCGGACGCGGGCGCGGCCCTGCCGTTCGCGTTCCTGCTGGCGTTCATCGCCGCGCTGTTCGTCGGCAACACCGTCATCGAGTTCGCCAAGAAGCTGTCCTCGGCCGGGTCGTTCTACACGTTCTGCAGCCGGGCGATGGGCAGCCTGGCCGGGTTCTTCACCGGCTGGCTCTACGCGGGCGCGTTCGTGGTGCTCACGGTCGGCCTGTTCACCGCCAACGGCGCGTTCCTCAACCAGTACCTGAAGTCCACGTTCAGCTGGAACGTCCCGTGGTGGATCCTCGGCGTTATCCTGCTCGGGATCGCGATGATGCTCTCGGTCCGCAGCATCAAGACCTCGGTCCGGCTGGACCTGATCCTGCTCGGCCTGGAAATGCTGATCTTCTCGCTGCTGGCGATCATCGCGATCATCCGGGCCGGCCACGGCAACAGCTGGAGCTACTTCAACCCGTCCGCGGGCCCGAGCGGCTTCTCCGGCGTCGGCCTGGCCGTGGTCTTCGGCCTGCTGTCGTTCATCGGCTTCGAGGCCGCGGCGGTGCTGGGCGAGGAAACCGGCAACCCCCGGCGGAACGTGCCGCTGGCGGTCCGGTTCGCGCTGATCGGGGTCGGCGTGTTCTTCGTCTTCGTCCTCTACGGGCTCGCCGCCGGGTTCCACCTCAACACTGCCGCCGGGCTGAAGGCGTTCCTGGCCAGCCCGGCCCAGTTCTCCACGCTCGCGCAACAGTACGCGTCCTGGCTCAAGCAGCCGGTCGACCTGGCCGCCATCGCGGGGCTGTTCTCCTGCATGCTCGCCGTGCTGAACACCACCGTGCGGGTGGTGTTCGCGATGGCCCGGGAGCACATCATCCACGGGAGCCTGTCCCAGGTGCACACCCGGTTCAAGTCCCCGTACGTCGCGATCTACTCGGTGGTCGGGTTCGCGGTGATCGTCGGCGTCATCCTGTCCGCCTGGCTCGGCGACGGGCTGACCGACGTCTACGGCTGGACCGGGTCGATCGGCACCATCGCCGTCATCCTGGTCTACGGCCTGGCCAACATCTGCCTGATCAAGTTCTACTGGGGGCAGCCCGAGTTCAACGTGCTGCGGCACGTCGTCGCGCCGGTCATCGGCACCGCCGTGCTGCTGTACCCGCTCTACGAGACGGCCAAGCCCGGCCAGCCGTACCCGTACAACTACGTGGCCTACATCGTGCTCGCCTGGATCATCATCGGCTACGGCCTCTACGCCTACCTTCAGCGCAAGGCGCCGGAGAAGCTCGCGGCGCTGGGCGCCACGATGGCCACCGACGAGATCGACTTCGCCGAGCAGCATTCGCCGAGCCTGTCCTCCGGCGCGGTGGACGGGACCGCACCGGAACGGACCGAACCGGACGCGTCATGATCGAGATCGCCGGCAAGCAGGTCTTCACCGAGCTATCCGAGATCATCCACCCGGCGCACACCGCGCTGCTGATCGTCGACATGCAGCGGGACTTCTGCTGCCCGGGCGGCAGTTTCGACCGCCTCGGCGTGGACCTGTCCATGTACCCGCCGGTGATCGACCGGATCGGCGACCTGCTCGGGGCGGCGCGGCAGGCGGGCGTGCTGCCGGTCTTCATTCAGATGACCGTGCTGGCCAACCGGGTCAGCGAGTCGCCCGCGCAGATCCGGTTCAACCTCCGGCTGCACGACGGCCACCACGGGCAGGCGGAACCGCTGACCTACACCATCGACGGGTCGCAGGGGCAGCGCTTCGTTCCCGGCCTGGAGCCGCGCGACGGCGAGCCGGTGGTCAAGAAGTACCGGTCGAGCGCGTTCTGGGGCACCAACCTCGCCCTGCTGCTGCGCAGCAACGGCATCAAATCCGTGGTGGTCACCGGCTGCACGACCGAGGGCTGCGTCGAGTCGACGGCCCGGGACGCGATGTTCAGCGACTACTACGTGGTGCTCGCCACCGACGCCGTCGGCAGCGACGACCGCCAGCAGCACGAGGCCTCGATGTACCTCATGGCCCACCGCTTCGACCTGGCCACGTCGGAGGACATCAGCAAGCACTGGGCGGCCTGACCGCCGCCGGACCAAGGGAGCCGAGGTGGCCGGAAAACTGCAGGACAAGGTGGCCGTCGTCACCGGCGGCGCGCGGGGGATCGGCGGCCAGATCGCCACCGCGTTCGCCGCCGAGGGCGCCGACGTGGTGATCGCCGACGTGCTCGGCGCGGACGCGGCCGCCCCGGTGCTGTCCTCGATCGCCGCGTCGGGCCGCCGCCACCGGCTGGTGCGCACCGACGTGGCTGACGAGCAGCAGGTGCGGGCGATGGTGGACGCCGCGCTGGCCGAGTTCGGCCGGATCGACATCCTGGTCAACGACGCCGGCACGTTCAGCCAGCGCCACTTCGCCGAGCTCGAGGTGAGCGAGTGGGACCGGGTCATCTCGGTCAACCTGCGCGGGGTCTTCCTGTGCACCCGGTTCGTCCTGCCCGGGATGCTGGAGCGCAAGTCCGGAAAGATCATCAACATCGCGTCGCAGCTGGGCCAGATCGGCGGCATCGAGATGGTGCCCTACAGCGCGAGCAAGGCCGGGGTCATCGGGCTCACCAAGGCGCTGGCCCGTGAGGTCTCCGCGCAGGGCGTCCACGTCAACGCGATCGCGCCCGGCCCGATCCTCACCGACATGATGGCGCAGGAGACCGAGGAGTGGGCCGCCCGCAAGCTGGCCGAGCTGCCGATGGCGCGGTTCGGCGAGCCGCACGAGGTCGCGCCCACGGCGGTGTTCCTCGCCTCGGCGGACTCGTCGTACTACGTGGGCCAGACGCTCTGCCCCAACGGGGGGGACGTGATGCTCTAAAGACACCAGGCGCCCGCCCCGGCGGGCGCGCTGAGCCCGCCCGGCCCCGGCGGGGGCGCGGGCGCGAAGAACCCGGACGTGACGCTCGGAGAGGACCCCGCATGTTCGACCTTGACGGCCGCGTGGCGCTGATCACCGGCGCCGCCTCGGGAATCGGCGCCGCCACCGCGCGCGTGTTCGCGCAGGCCGGCGCCAGCGTGGTGCTGGCCTGGTACCCGCCGGACGGGCACGACGTCACCCTGGTCGAGAAGGCCATCACCGACGGCGGCGGGCGCTGCCTGGTGGCGGAGGCCGACGTGCGCCGGACGCAGGACGTGGACGCGATCACCGAGCGGGCCGTGGCCGAGTTCGGCCGTCTCGACATCGTGGTCGCCAACGCGGGCATCGCGCGCAAGGTCGAGCTGGACCGGCTGGACGACACGGCCTGGGGCGATGTGCTGGATGTCGACCTGAACGGCGCGTGGCGCTGCTTCCGGGCCGCGCTGCCGCACATGCGCCGGGCCGGGTACGGCCGGCTGCTGGCCACCTCGTCGATCGCCGGCACCGTGCAGGCCTGGGCCGCGCACCCGCACTACACGGCGGCCAAGGCCGGCCTGGTCGGGCTGATCAAGACGCTCGCGGTCGAGTACGGCCCGGACGGCATCACCGCCAACGCGGTGGCGCCCGGCGTGATCGACACGCCGCAGGCGAACGACCCGGTGAACTCGCTCGGCCCGGACGGGGTCCGGGCGGTGGCGCCGAAGGTTCCGTCGGGCCGGGTCGGCGTCCCGGAGGACATCGCCTACCTGTTCCAGTACCTGGCCAGCGAGCAGGCGTCCTACGTGAGCGGTCAGCTCATCGTCGCCGACGGCGCGCGGCACCTCGCCGGGCTGGACTAGCGGTGTCGGTGCTGCCGGCGTCCGGGGTCATCTCGCTGGCGCGGGGCGTGCCGGCGCCGGACCTGTTCCCGGTCACCGAGCTGGGCGAGGCGTCCCGCCGGGCGTTCGCCCGGCACAGCGCCACCGCGCTGAACTACGGGCCGCCGGCCGGGTTCGGGCCGCTGCAGGAGTGGCTCGCCGGCCGGCACGGCGCCGCGCCGGACCAGGTCGTGATCACCCCGGGGTCCTACATCCTCCTGGCGCTGCTGGTCCGGGTGCTGGCCCGGTCCGGCCCGGTCCTGGTCGAGGCGCCGACCTACGACCGGATGGTCAGCCTGCTGCGGCAGCCGGGCTCGGGGACGCGGGCCGTCGCCGTCCGCCGCGGCCGCCGCGGCATCGACGTCGCCGCGCTCGAGCAGTACCTGGAGCACCGGGAGGCCGCCGGGCCGCCCGCGTTCCTGTACGTCATGCCGACCTTCCACAACCCGACCGGCACCACGATGCCGGGCCCGGACCGCGAGCGCCTGGCCGACCTGGCCGTCCGCCACGGGCTGCTGCTGGTCGAGGACGACCCCTACGGCCAGCTGCGGTTCGGCGGCGCGGAACCGGCATCCCTGCGCGAGCTGCTGCTCGCCCGGGGGGCCGGGCACCTGTCGGTCTTCGCCTCGTCGTTCTCCAAGATCGTGGCGCCGGGGCTGCGGGTCGGGTACGCGGTCCTGCCCGGGCACCTCGCCGGCCCGGTCGCCCAGGCGGCGCTGGACGCTTACGTGTCCCCGCCGCTGTGGCCGCAGGCCGTGGTCTACGAGTTCCTGGCGGCCGGCTTCCTGCCCGCGCACCTGGCCCGGATCCGGCCGGTGCTGCGCGAGCGCCGCGACGCGCTCACCGGCGGGCTCGAGGCCGGCCTGCCCGCCGCGGCCACCTGGTCGGTTCCGGACGGCGGCTACTTCCTGTGGCTGGAGCTGCCCGGCGGCGCCCGCACCGCCGGCCTGCTCGCCGACGCCGAGCAGGCCGGGGTGACGTTCGTGCCCGGGCCCGGGTTCTTCAGCGACGGGGGCGGCGAGAACGCCGCGCGGCTGTCGTTCAGCTTTCACTCCGCCGGCCAGATCCGGGCCGGCGCGGACCGGCTGGCCGGGGTCGCGCGGCGCCACCTGTCCCGGGCGGACGCCGGCCCGCCCCCGCCGCGAGCCGGCGCGGCCTGACCCGGCAGCCACGAGAAGAGGAGGCCACGATGTCCGATGACCCGTTCCTGCGCCGCACCGACCTGCCCGCCGCCGAGGTGCCCGGCCCGCCGCGGGAGATCGTCGGCTACGGCGAGCACCCGCCGAGCATCCGGTGGCGCGGCGGCGGCGTGAAGGTCGCGATCCAGCTCGTGGTCAACTACGAGGAGGGCTCGGAGAAGACCTTCGCCATGGGCGACGGCGTCAACGACATCCTCTACGAGCTGCCGTTCGCGCTGGAGGGCCAGCGCGACCTGGCCGTGGAGTCGATGTACGAGTACGGGTCGCGGGCGGGCATCTGGCGGCTGTTCCGGGTCTTCGACCACGCCGGCATCGGCGTCACGTTCTTCGCGGCCGCGGTGGCCCTGGAACGCAACCCCGAGGTCGCGGCCAAGCTGGCCAGCCGCGGCGACGAGCCCGCGGGCCACGGCTACCGGTGGAGCAACCACTTCGAGATGACCCGCGACCAGGAACGGGAGGCGATCAAGCGGGCGGTCGCGTCGATCGAGTCCACGACCGGCACCCGCCCCGTGGGCTGGTACTGCCGGGAGATGAGCACGAACACCCGCGAGCTTGTCGTCGAGGAGGGCGGGTTCGAGTACGACTCCGACTGCTACAACGACGACCTGCCGTACTGGACCCGGATCCTGGGCCGGCCGCACCTGGTCGTGCCCTACACGCTCGTGGTCAACGACGCGCGGTACATCGTCGGCACCGGCTACGCCAGCCCGGACGACTTCTTCCTCACGGCCAAGGCGAGCCTGGACCGGCTCCGGGCCGACGGCGACGACCTGGGCCGGATGATGTCGATCGGCATCCACCCGCGGGTCAGCGGCAACCCGGCGCGGTCCGACGGCCTGGCCCGGTTCATCGACTACGCCCAGCAGTTCGGTGACGTCGCGTTCATGCGCCGGATCGACATCGCCCGCGAGTTCGCCGAGCAGTATCCGGCGTCGGTCGCGCTGAAGTCCTGACCAGGGAAGGGGAAGCCCATGGCGACCGCCGCCGAGCTGGCCGGGGTCCGGGACCGGATGTTCGGGCTGGTCCGCGACGACCAGATCCGCCAGGTCCGCATCCCCCGGCCGGACCCGCGGGTCATTACCGCGTTGCTGGCCGTCAGCGACATCTCGTCGGTGGTGTCCGACGCGATGGACCGGCTCGGGATCGGCGGGCGGGTCCCGGGCAGCGTGCTGGCCCCGCTGGCCCCGGGCCAGCGGGTCTGCGGGCCGGCCATCACGATCCGGTACGCCCGGCACGGCGGCGACGTCAGCGGCCTGCTGCAGCGCGGCGAGCACTCCCGGCTCGGCGAGCGCGACATGTACGCGCTCGGCGACGCCGGCGACGTGGCCGTCTTCGACTGCGGCGGCCAGACCGCGGGCTCGGTCATGGGCTCGATCTCGGCCAAGTGGGCCCGCCGCCTCGGCATCGCCGGCTGCGTCGTGGACGGGGCGGTCCGCGACGTGGAGGGCATCGCGGCCGAGGGCGTGCCGGTCTGGTCGCGGGCGGTGACACCGGTCAGCGGCAACCGCCGGATGGCGGCGGTCGAGGTGAACGGGACCGTGGCCATCGCGGGCGCGGAGGTGACGCCCGGGGACCTGGTAGTCGCTGACGGCACCGGGACCTGCGTCGTGCCGGCCGCGCAGATCACCGCGATGGCCGCGGAAGTGCAGGAAATCCTGCGCGGCGAGCAGTCGATGATCGCCGCCATCGACGCGGGCGTCGCGCCGCGGGACCTGCCCGGTTACACGATCTGACCGCCCCGAGGAGGCAACGTCCATGGGCACACCCCCGTACGAGCCGCTGTTCGAGCGCGACGGCGTCACCGTGTCCCGCAGCCCGTGGGGCCCGCGCGACAACATCGGGCGGCTGAACATGATGACCGCGCGGTCCCGGCAGGCCGCGCTGGCCCGCGCCGACGGCAGCCGGGTGTTCGACCTGGCCGTGGAGTACTTCCTCGGCATGCCGTCCTGGTCGGCGGCGGGCGACCCCACCTACCAGATGTGGATGACCCACACCCCGGGCGGCTCGATGAACGACCGCTCGTCCGGCGCCACCAGCGAGGTGCACGAGAAGTACAGCTACTGCGGCGACTCGATCAGCATGTACACCCACACCGGCACGCACATCGACATGCTCAACCACCTCGGCCACTACGGCCGCTTCTGGAACGGCCGCACCGCGGGGAAGGACCTGGGCAGCCGGCAGTGGCTGCAGGGCGGTGCCGACGAGTGCCCGCCGATCATCGGCCGCGGGGTCATGCTCGACATCGCCCGGATGAACGGCGTCGCCTGCCTGCCCGACGGCTACTGCATCGAGCCCGGCGACCTGGCCCGGGCCGCCGGGCAGCAGGGAACGGACCTGCGCGACGGTGACGTCGTGCTGATCCGGACCGGCCGGATGTCGCTGTGGCCCGACCTCGACGGCTACCTGCGCGCCACGCCCGGCATCGGCATGGCGGCGGCCAGGTACCTGTGCGAGGAGGCGGGCGCGATGTGCCTGGGCACCGACGCGATCAGCATCGATGTCGACCCGCACCGGGAACCGGACACCTTTGTCCCGGTGCATTGCTACCTGTTCGCCACTGCGGGCACGCCGGTGATCGAGGTGCTCAACCTGGAGGAGCTCAGCGCGGCGGAGGTCTTCGAGATCGCGTTCATCGGCATGCCGCTGAAGCTGCGCGGCGGGACCGGTTCGCCGATCCGGCCTATCGGCCTGCCGCTGCGGGGCTGACCGGGCCCGGCCGATGCGCATCGCGCTGGCGCAGTTCACCGCGCGGCCGGGCGACGTCGCGGGCAACCTGGCCCGGATGCGGACGCTGCTGGCCGACGCCGCGCGGGACCGGCCGGACCTGGTCTGCTTCCCGGAACTGGGCCTGCCCGGCTACCTGCTCGACCCCGCCCGCTACACCGGCGCGTTCGTGGCCGAGTGCGCGGCGGCGGCCGAGGAACTGGAGCAGGCCGCCCGGGGCCTGCGGGTCCGGATCGCCTACGGCACCGCCGAGCGCCACGGCGGCGCGCTGCGCAACCTGATCGTGATCACCGAGCCGGGCCGGCCCGGAGCCGGGGGGCGCACCATCTACGCCAAGACCCACATGGTGCGGGCCGAGCGCGCGGTGTTCACCCCGGGCACCGACCTGGTGCTGACCGAGGACGGCCGCCTCGGCCTGGGCTGCTGCTACGACCTGGCGTTCCCGGGTGTCTGCGCCCGCCTGGCCGAAGCGGGGGCTCGCGCGCTGATCTTCCCGATGGCCTGGGAGAAGCAGCGGGCGTTCGTGTTCGAGGGCGTGGTGGCCGCCCGCGCCATCGAGAACGTCGCGTACGTCGTCTGCGCCAACCAGGCCGGTACGATGGGGCTGACGCGGTTCCACGGCCGCAGCCGGATCATCGATCCGCTGGGCCGTACCCGGCTCGCGATGGGGGACACGGTAGGCGTCGCCGCCGCCGACCTTAACCTGGACTGGGTATCGCGGCTCCGTTCATCCGCCGACACCACCACCTACCCGCTGCTGGACGACCGTCAGCCGCCCATGCCCGTCCGGAGAGGTTCCACCCGATGAGCGAACCGGCCCAGCCGGCCGACCGCGCCGATCCGTTCGCGGACCGGCCGTCCCCGCGCGGGCCGCGCAAGTACAGCCGTCACCGCCCCCAGCTCGGCGCCGAGGCCGCGTCCTATCTCCGCGACCTGATCGTCTCCGGCAAGCTGCACGGCGGGGACTTCATCCGTCCCGAGGCGGTGGCGCAGAGCCTGGGCATCAGCGCCACCCCGGTGCGCGAGGGCCTGCTGATGCTGCGCACCGAAGGCCTGGTCAAGCTGGAGCCCCGGCGGGGTTACGTCGTGGTCCCGCTGACCGGCGACGATATCAGGGACGCGTTCACCGGCCAGGCCCTGCTGGCCGGGGAGCTCGCGGCGCGCGCGGTCAAGCACAGCGACACCCAGGCCCTGGGCCAGCTCGAGCAGCTGCACGCGGACCTGGAGGCGGCCGCCGAGCGCGGCGATCATGACGAGCTGGAGGAACTCAACTTCCGCTTCCACCGGGCCGTGAACATGCTCGCCGACTCGCCCAAGCTGGCCTGGCTGCTCGGGGTGTCGCTGTGCTACGTGCCGGCCCGGTTCCACTCCACGATCGACGGCTGGCCCGCCGCCACCGTGCAAGATCACCGGGAGGTGCTCGAGGCCTTCCGCAACGGCTCGGCGCGGACCGCGCGGGCCGCGATGACCCGGCACGTCGAGCACGCCGGCGAACTGCTGGCCAAGCACATCGAGACCGCGTCCGCGCAGGCGGCCCAGCTGACTGAGCTGCGCGGCTCCTGGAACTCCCGCTGACGCGGGCATCCCAGGAGCCGTCGCGCGATCAGGCCCGGGCGGTCACCAGTACTGGGTGGTCGCGGCCGAGCAGTTGACGACCTGGCCGACCAGCTCGGGCCGCTCGAACACCGACTGGATCGCCACCCGGCCGGGTCCCTGCAGGGTCAGCCACACGGTCTTGGCCTGCCACCGGGCCGAGCTGAACCAGTAGCTGCCCCGCGGGTACTCGAAATGCAGGAACATCCGGACCGTCGGGTCCTTCCAGATCAGCCCGCTGGGCTGGATGCAGATCCGCTCGCCCTGCCGCAGGTCGCGGATGAACGAGTTGCCCGGCGCGTGCAGCAGCATCAGGCCCGGGCCGCCCTTGGCCCAGAACCGGTCCATGGTCCGGCCGAGCGGGTAGTGGTACTCGGTGTCGTCCCCGTTCTGGGTGGCGAACCAGATCCCGGAGTTCTCCCACTGGTAGCTGACGTTGCCGGTGGCGACCAGGAACCGGTGCTCGACCACGTCGACGGCCTGGTTGTGCTGCAACGGCACCGCGATGGTCTCGCCGGGCTCGTCGGCGCTGAACGCGATGTGCCCGGGCCCGCGCGCGGTCATCATGATCAGCGGCATCCCGGCCAGCCGCCGGTTCCAGGCGCTGCCCATCTTCATCGCGTCCAGCCGGACCCGGGGGTCGACATGCAGCAGCACGTGGTGGGAGAAGTAGACCCAGTCGTCGTCGTGCAGGTCCATCTCGGCCACCGGCACGTAGGTGCCGATGATCTGGCAGGTCGAGCGGCTGAAGTGGATCCGGGCCATGTCCCGGATCGGCGGCTGCTCGGCCCAGCCGGAGTCGGACACGCGCTCCCGGATGTCCACCGGCGCGCCGCAGTGCGGGCAGGTCCCGCCGGACCCCTCGCTGGGAATGCGGCAGTACGGGCAGGTGTAGGTGGTGGTCGGCGTCGTCATCCCGGCCGCCCTACGCGGAACCGTGGTGGACGTACATGGACTGGATGCCGACCCGGCCGGGGCCGGTCATCTCGGCCAGGTACATGCCCTGGCCGCCCATCATCGAAGTCCGCACGTTCTGCTTGACCGTGTTCATGGTCACCGAGGAGTCCTTGTACAGGAACCCGCCCGGCTCGATCATGATCTTCTCGCCCGGCTGCAGCGTCTTCTGGAACACGTTGCCGTAGCCGTGCAGCAGCAGCAGCCCGGGCTGGCTCTGGGTGACGAACCGGTCCAGGTACATGCCCTCGCCGCCGTGCAGGACGTTGGCCAGGCCCTTGATCCGCACGAACGAGTAGTTCAGCGAGTGCGTCCCGGCCAGGAACGCGTGCTCGCGCACGTCGATCTCCATGCTTGGGTGCAGCGGCAGCACCACCACCTCGCCCGCGGCATCACGGGAGAACGCGATCCGGCCCGGCCCGTGCGCGATCGACAGCACGTGCGGCATGCCGCCGAGCATCCGCTTCATGCCGCCGCTGGAGTTCATGGCCGACATCGGTACCTGCGGCTCCTTCCAGAGCATCACGTGGTGCTCGAAGAACACCGCGTCGCCCTGGGCCAGCGCCAGTTCGGCCACCGGCACGAGCTCGCCCTCGATCTGGCAGGTGGAGTTGGAGAACCGGAACTCCGTCATGTCCCGCAGGCGGGGCGCCTCGGCCCAGCCGGAGTCGGAGACAAGGTTTCTCTTGTCCAGCGGCGCGCCGCAGGTGAAGCAACTGGTTCGCTCAGGCTCGTTCTGAGCCTTGCACCACTGGCACTCGATCCGTTCCATATCCGGACAGGCCTTTCTGGTCGGGGTCTTCCCAACGACAAAGAGATATTTCACGCGACGCCAGCGGGGACGGCTGGCCGTAAAACGGCAGGTCGTCGCGTGTTATGACGCCGGCGGGTTCGCCGGCGTGCCGCACTCGGCGCAGAACTTCGCGGTCGGGGACAGGCTGGCGTTGCAGTTGGCGCAGTGCTTTTGCATCGGCGTGCCGCATTCGGCGCAGAACTTCGCGCCGACCGCGACCGGGCTGTGGCAGTTGGAGCACTCGGCGGTGGCGGCCGGGGCCGGGGCCGGTGCCGTGGCGGCCTGGGACGGGGCTGCCTGCTGTGGCGGGGCATCTTGCGGCGGGGCCTGCTGCGGCGGGGCCTGCTGCGGCGGGGCCTGCTGCGGCGGGGCCTGCTGCTGGGGCGCCTGCGTGAAGCCCGGGCCGCCGCCGGCGAAGCCCGTGGGCGGCGGCGGGTACGGAGCCTGCTGCATCGGCGCCTGCATCATGCCGGCCACGCCCAGGCCGGCCCCGAGGAACAGCGGGCTCGCGCCCTCGCCGCCCTTGGCCAGGCCCTCGCCCGCGCCCTGCAGCGCCTCGGCCTGGGCCGCCTGCAGGAAGCCGCCGGCCAGCCGGCTGTACGCGGTGTCGCCGGCCAGCTTCTTCAGCCGGGCGTTGTCGTCGTCGTCGAGGTTGATGTCCAGGTTGCCCAGCTTGGTGATGGAGATCCCGTACTCGGCGAGTTCGTTGTTCGCGGCCTGCTTGGCCGACACTTCGATCTCGGGGCTGTGCACGGACAGGCCGAGGATCGGCCACGCGCCCGACATGAGCTGGGTGGTGACCGTGGTCCTGGTGACCTTCAGCAGCTGCTGGGTGACCCAGGCCGTGATCGCGTTGTTGTCGGTCACATCCACGGTGCCGACCAGGTTGAGGATCAGCTTGGGCGCGTCGACCACGCGCAGCGCGTACTCGCCGAATGTCCGGAGCGTGACGATCAGCCCGGTGTGCGGGTCCTGCACCTCGTCCAGCCGGCCGCCGAACCGGATGTTCGGAAAGTCCCGGATGCCGACGAAGTACAGCTCCGCCTTGAACGCGTTGCCCCCGGTGGCCCAGTCCGCGAACATGCCCAGGAACGGGTACTCCTTGGCGTCCAGCTGGTGATGGCCGCCGAGCAGGGTCCCCATGACCTGTCCCTGGCTGGTGAAGACCGCCACCGCATCGGGCTCCACGATGCACCGCGTGAACTTGCGGATGTTCTGGTCCGGCCACTTATAGACGATCTGGCGCTTTGAGCTGTCGGGTGCGGCGATGAACTCGCGACCGAGGATGGCCATCGAAATGCCCCCTGATGTGGAGTGCGACCCTCACTGGTGCCCGAATCATACTTCGCCAAGCCGCCCCGCAGGCCAGAGCCGACGACCGCGCGGACATTGCTGGGGAGATGACTGGGGAGATGGCTAGGTGTCGTCCGCTCAGGCCGGCAGGCCCCGGATCCGCGACCCGGCCTGGATCAGCCGCGCGCAGGCGGCGCGGATCGGGCAGGCCGGACAGTCCGGGCCGGCGGGCCGGCACCACCGCCGCCCGATGTCCCAGGCGGCCAGGCTCTCCGCGGCAGGCCGGCCCGGAAACAGGCCGCTGGCCACGGCCACCATGTGGCTCACGTCGTCCTGGCGGGCCAGGCCGGTGCGCAGGAACACCCGCCGCAGGTGCGCGTCGTGGGCGACGTCGTTCCCGCTGAGCTCCCGGATCGGCTTGCCCAGGTCGGCGGCCAGGATCTCGACCGCCCCCGCGGCCTTCTTCGGGCTCACGCCGGGGAACGCCTCCAGCCGGCGGCGCAGTTCCATGGCGGTGGGCTGGTCCAGCCACAGCCGCGCCGCCTGCCCGCCGTACCGCTCGAGGATGATCTCGGCCGCCCGCACCAGCCAGTCGGGCAGGTCGCCGGTGAACCGGTGCAGCGGCGGGGCCTGCCGTATCGCGGCCCGCACCGCGGCCGGGTCCTGGTGCAGCCGGGCCGGGCTGAGCCCGCCCAGCCGCTGGCTCAGCCGCAGCGGCAGCGACCAGGCCTGCTCGGCGGGCACGCCGAGGTCGGCGATGACCGCCACCAGAAAGGCGAAGGCGTCTGCCTGATCAGCGCGCCAGCGGCCGCGTCCAGCCCGCTGGGGTTCGCGTCCAGCCCGCTGGGGTTCGCGTCCTGGGCCAGCAGGACGACCCCGCCGCCGAGCTGGCGCGCCAGGGCCTCGCCGTGAGCGAGCAGCGCCCGTCCGACCGCCCGCGCGTCGGGCGCCGGCGGCGGCGGAAGCGGTGCCGCAGGCCCGGGCGGCCCGGCCGGGCGCGACGCCCGGCCGGGCCTTCGCGGCAGCTGGCTGCGTAGCCAGGCGTGCCCGGCCCAGCCGGGCAGGTCGTCCTCACGCAGCTTGACCGCGAGGCAGAACGGGCTGTACGGGGCGTCGAGCTCCCGCCAGTGCTCGACGATCTCGAACGGCTCATACCCGGCGGGAACCTGGTCCGGGGTGCGGGCCAGCACGCGCCCGGAGGAGCGGAGGCGGCTTAACAGTGACTGGCTGACCGGGTAATCGTCGGCTTCGACGCCCTCGGCCTGGGCCTCGCCGCCGATCCAGGTCACGGTGCGCACGCGGGTCCGGCCGAAGGCGCGGCGCGCGCCGATCGCGTGCCGGATCGCGTGGCGACGGCCGCCGGCCTCCGCCGCGCAGGCCCAGCCGCCTTCGAACACTTCTAAGCCCTGCGGCCAGCGGTATTCAAACGGCGGCAGGCGACTGACATCGCTGATGCTCAGGCCAGGCACGTCATTCTCAGGCCCCGGTCAGAAGGTGTCCCCGCGTCAAAAAGGTAGGGGGACCGGCCGCCGGCCCCGATTTCCGACGGCCAATCCACTCCCTAGGCCATGTTCTCACCGGGATCGCAGCCGCCGGAATGCCACAAGTGTCCTAAGTTCGGGTCACATGTGCCCGTACGGCACTGTCGGTCGACTCCCGTGCCGGTTGTCCCAGGACGGGCGTCAGACGGCAGCCAACGTTAGCCGACGTAGTGCATGAGCTGCCAGAGCATGATCACGCTGAAGGCCAGTGTGGCGACGACCGCTATCACGGCCAGCATGATCAGGCACTTGATCGTCGTGCGCCAGAAGACAACGGCCACGATGGCGGCCAGCCATGCGATGGTCCATATCGCCACGACATCCTGGGGCATGGGCACCTCCCTCCGGCGGGCCCGCGAGTCAGGACGGGCGTGTCCTTCTTGCCGCCCAGTCGGCGCCCGGGTCCAGCGCGGCCGCAGCAGCCCCGGTGCCGGCGCGGGCGGCGCCCGCCCGCGTCACCGCGCCTGATCCATAATCTCACGTTCTTTGGCACATGCCAATGGCCTAAGCCATAGGAATGGGCCCAAGACGAGTGCGAGCCGTTTCGCGCGCGGTCCCGATGCTCCTATCGGAGCGCCGATCACCCCGTCGGAAGATCATCTACTATGAATCGCCAGTTGAGGGCACTGGATTCGGCGGCCTGGGCGAAGCGCACGAGTAAATGGAGCCTTCGGCTGTCACCCCGGCCAGTGCCCGGTAGCATCTAACCTCGTGGCAAGTGCCATGGGGGGTTGGGGTAGCAGGCCGCCGTGTCCTGAGGGCGATCGTCGATGAACGACGTCACCCCGGTCGGCATGCGTGGTGAGACCCCTGGCTGGCCCGTGGCCGGCTTCGTCCCGGCCATCCGGCTGACGAGCGCTCAGAGGAACGGCCGCCTGAAACCCTCACGATCAAGTGACCGGGCATCTGTTTCGTCGGCGCAGAGCATCTGACCGGCTCTCGCGATTCGCCTAAGTCCGGCCGAGACTTCACGGGACTCCCCTGTGGCAGGAGATGTGCCCGAACCAAGGAGGTGGAATGTTGTCAGCGCAGGAAAGTAAAGAACAACTTTCGTGGCGATCTGCAAGAAGATGCAATGGCGGTGCATGTGTTGTCGTGGCCGCCCATGGTGACGGGGTAACGCTCGGAAGTTCGCAACTTCCCGGGGGGCCGTTCATTTCTTACAGCCGCGCTGAGTGGGCGGCGTTTGTCGAAGGGATCAGAGAGGGAGATTTTGACGATCTCCTCTAGCCAGGGGACGCTCGAACGGAGGACCATCCGCTAGCGGAGGTCCTCCGTTCGTTATGCGCCCGGCTATGCTCACTTGAGCGTTCACCAATCCCAGCGGGCCAGGACATACCAGGCGCCCGGCTCTCCGGGGTCGGACGAGACGGCCGGAATGACCCCGAACAGGATGGGATCCAGGGTGGCCATGCTGGCGATGGCGGCCGCCCCCAGCGCGAACGGTGCCGCGGCCACTCTCCCGGCTGCCATCGCCGCCATCCTCATCGCGGCAAACACTTGCCTGGCCCGCTGGCTCAGCCGGTCGCCCAGTTCCACCACGGCGGCCGGCGGGGGGACCGGCCCGACCAGCTCCTCGGCGCGAGACGGAGAGACCGAGGACATCGTTCCGGTCGCCTCGGCAGGCGATCCCGGGAAGCGGTCCGCCGCCAGCTGGTGGGCGACGTACACCAGAGGGAAGGTGACCGGGCTCTGGTCGAGCAGGATGAGCGCTTGCGCCTGCTTCCTAGGGATGAGCGCGGCGTCAGCGGGCCGGGCCGGGCCGATAACCCACGGGCTGTCCTCGGCGAAGAAGACCTGATGGCCATCGAGCAGCGGTCCGATACCGACGTACTCGATCTCGACCCCGGCTTGCCGGGCCAGTGCGACCGTTCGGGGAGCTTCCCGCTCCAGCGTGGCCACGCCATGCCGCAACAGGAAGGCAAGACCCTGGTCACGATGCCCGGGGGGATAATGGTCCCGCTGGCGGCGGGCGACCGTGCCATGGGGGAAGTCGCCGCCCGGCCCGGTCGTTCTGTAGTGGTTCATGTCGTTTCCTTTCTGTTTCGGTGTCTCAAAGGTTGAGGACGGCAACGAGGAGCGGCAGAGCGAGGCCCACGAACAGGGTGGCCAGAGTGGCCCGCAGCGCCCAGCCCGGCGCCCGTCGATAGCCCCGGGTGAAGACGGTGAGCGAGATCCCGCCGAATGCCAGCAGCCAGACGAGCCACGCGATGTTGAGTATCTGGCCGCTGACCAGAGCGACCGCCCCCAGGCTCACCGCCAGGGCCACTATCAGGCCAGTGCCGGCCCACCCCGCGATCGCGAGCATGCGGGGCATGGCCACGGCCATGCTCTCCTGGTCTCCCTGACCCCGCATCGAGCTCACGTACTCGTGCAGGCTCAGCGCCCGGACGGCCTCCGGCGCGGGATAGGTACCGGGATAAGTGCTGCCGGGGTCGGCGCCGGGGTAAGCGCTGCCGGGGTCGGCGCCGGGGTAAGGGCCGCCCCGGGCGTTAGTCCAGGCGGCTTGGGCCTCGGCGATACGGCGATCACGGTCGAAGCGGATCACGATCCGGTTGACATCCCGGTCGGCGCGAGCCTGCTGTTCCAGCCGTTCCTTCGCTACCCCCGTGCCGAGATCGAGCTCGTCCTCAGTCAGCATGTCCCGGCGCTTCCACGCTGCGGCGACGTGCTCATACGAGGAGCCGTCGAGGACGTGCACAATTTTCAAGATCAGTGGCATGAGGTCGAGCAGGATCAGGCTGATCCGGATGAACCAGACCTCATAGGCGGTACCCGGATGCGCGCGTTCGATCTCGCTGAGGGCGTCCTCCCGGGCAATTAGCCCGGTGTCACCCGTTGCTGCCGTGGCCGCCTGGCCCTGCTGGCGCTGCTCGTCGCTCGTCAGCGTCCTTATCTCGCCTTCGTCGGCTGAGATCTGTGCGTCATCCGCCGGCTTGATGCTTTCCAGGTCGGCCTGCGCCGACGCCGCGAGCTGCGCATAGTGCTGGCAAACCGGCCCGCATCCTAGTTCGTGCGTGATCGAGCAGGACCGCTCAGCGGCCTCGCACGCGGAGATGAACTTGTCGTGGTCGACATCGGCGACCAGATTCTGCTCCTGCGCGCGCAGCTGGCCGATCTGTTCCTGGGCCCGGGTGATCATCGGCTGGTAGTAGCGTGCGACACCCGCCTCGGCTCGCTGCAGGGCATTCTGGGTGTCGGACTGGAGTTGCGCCCTGATCTCCGGCTGGAAGATCGTGAGCACCAGGGGCTCGGCGATCTGTATCCCGATGAACAGGGAAATAAGAGCAGGCCCGCCGCGGCGACGGCGAACTTCCTGGTCACGGGCATCATGACGAGCAGCCGGTCCAGGTTGATGATGAATGCCGACCACGCCACTGACACGGGCCACAGGTGAACCGGAGGTCGGCGCAGGACATAGCCGAGCGCGACCGCCATCGTCACGCCGCTGAGGCAACCGGTGAGCAGAACGGCCAGGCCGAGCGCGTTGTAGAAGCGAGTCTCGCTCGGGCACGAGGCCAGCACATCCCGGCGAGCACCGGCGAACCAGGCCAAAGAGGGCCGGCCTGCCTGCGGCGGCCGATCCGGGACGCCCTCGCTCGCGGCCGCAGGCCGCTCGATGGTGTCGGTCATCTCACCTCGCCTGGGCACCGGACGGCCCTGGTAGGCAGTAGTCTGGCACATACCACAGGCTAATGCCATAGGCTTCTGACGTCCTGGCCGCGAGTCCGGTGGGACTCCCGCCGACCAGGCAGCGCCGGCCGGAGCATCCGCTCCAGGCGCGGCGAAAACCCGCGCAGCGGGTCGGCGGCAAACTGGCCAGAGGTGATTAAGTATTGACTAATGTTCCCCCAAGTTTTAGCCTTGTTATGTTTGGCATGTGCCTATGGCCAGAACGCGGGCGGATGCTCTAGAGGCGTTCCGGTGTTGTCCCGAATTCCCCCGGTCCGGCCTGGAAATACGCGTAATTCAACAGAGTTTGCGGGGCGGCGTCATGGCAGAAGGTAGTCCAACGATTCGCCAACGCGAGCTTGGCATGCGCTTGCGTGAATTCCGCAGGGCCAAGAACTTGACCGTCGAAGATGTGGCGGCTCAGCTACTCTGTTCGGCAACCAAGATCAGCCGAGCCGAAACGGGTGCGCGCAAGCCGACTCTGCGTGACGTCCGGGATCTCTGTAAGCTCTACGACGTTGATGACGAAACCTCGGCCGAGCTCATGGCCCTGGCCCGCCAGGCGCGCGAGCCTGGGTGGTGGGCACGGTATAGCGATCTGGAGATCCAGCCACTGATCGGGCTGGAGCAGGAAGCGACCGCTATCACCTCTTTCGGTATGTATTTCGTCCCGGCACTGCTCCAGACCGAGGAGTACGCCCGGCATATAATAAAGGGGATCGTTCCGAACATCGATCCAGCCATTCTAGAGCAACGAGTCACGGCTCGCCTGGAGCGGCAGAAGCTACTACGGAAGCCTAAGGCGCCCAGATACCGGGCCGTGCTGGACGAGGCGGTCCTGCACCGCCAGGTCGGCGGGCAGTCGGTGATGAAGTTGCAGCTGAACAAGATGCTGGACCTGGTGCAGGACGAGAGAGTGGCGATCCAGGTCATCCCGTATGAGGTTGGCGCTTACGCGGCTGTCGACAGCAACTTTGATTATCTGGAATTCAGCCCTAAATCACCGCTTCCTGACAAGGTCTTTGTGGAGGGCCTCGTAAACAACGCCTATCTTGAGCGCCCGGCTGACGTCCTGCGTTACGGTGAGGCACTTGAGTACCTGCGCGACGAAGCTCTCAATCCCCGTGACTCGGTAAATAGGATTGAATCAGTCCGCGATGGTTCTGACTATTCTTAGCGACCTCGTGTAGTCGCACTAAGCCCCAGATCCTTCGGCCCCAGGAGTCACATTATCCCCAGGAGCACTGGGGCGCCGACCGGCTGTTGACAGCCTCGAATGCTTCGTGGCTACCATGTGTGTAATCGTGATGGTAAGCTTTGCTTACCACTTGGAGGGGCACGTGGGTTCCAGCATTCCGGACGGTTTGGCGTGGCGTCGCAGCAGCCGTTGTAACGGGGGCAACTGTATTGAGGTTGTTGAGTATGACGGCCTGATCATGGTTCGGAGTTCGGCAGATCCGGACGGCCCTAAACTCGCGGTTAGCCGTGACCAATGGCGGGTCTGGATCGTCAGCCTGAAAGACGGCTTCTTCGACAGGTTTTGAGTATCGGATTGTCCTTTGCCCGGCTCCCTGGTCACTGCGGCCAGGCCGAACCGGGCCCCCGTCCGCTGAGTCGTGTCGGCCGTGGCGGACGGGCTGGGACCGCAGCGCGGGCAGCCCCGTGCGGCGGCGATGGTCGCCGGTGGTTCGCGGCGGGTTCATAATGGCCTGAAGTCTGTTGAGCGGGCAAAGAGGTAGCCGAAACACATGATCAGCGCTTCGGCACGGGGGCGGGCGCAGCCGCGGATCGGGCTGGCGCTCGGCGCGGGCGGCGTCCTCGGTGCCGCGTGGACGACCGGCGCGCTGGCCGCGCTGCAGCAGCGGGTGCCGGTGCCGCTCGGGGAATCCGACGTGATCGTGGGCACCAGCGCCGGGAGCGTGCTGGCCGCGGCGCTGCGCTGCGGCCTGACCGTGGACGAGATCGCGGCTCACCAGCGCGAGGGACCGGCCGGGGCATTGCGCGCACTCGGCTCGCCTGACCTGGGCTACGGGGCCCTTCCGCCCTGGCCGCGGCCGAGCGTGGGCTCACCACGGCTGCTGCTGGCGGCGTTGCGGGCCCCGCACCGGGTGCACCCGTGGGTCATCGTCAGCGCGTGCCTGCCGGAGGGGCGGGCCGACCACGCGCCGCTGCGGGCGATGGTGCACGACATGACCCGGTTCGGCGAGCAGCGCCGGGCCCTGGCGGCCCAGCGGCCCCGGCTGACCGGAGTGGGTCCGGCGGCACGCCACGGCGGCTGGATCCGGCGGCTGGTCGGGGGCGCGCGGAACGTGAAGGAAAGCGACCCGCCAGAGCCTGCTGTTGTCCCGGTCCCGGCGGCCGACTGGGCGGCGGACGGGCGGACCTGGATCGTGGCCGTCGACTACGACACGGGCCGCCGGGTGGCGTTCGGGCGCGGCGGGGCGCCGGCGGCGTCGCTGCCGGACGCGGTGGCGGCCTCCTGCTCGGTTCCGGGCTGGTTCCGGCCCATGGTGATCGCCGAACGCCGCTACGTCGACGGCGGGGTCCGGTCCACGGCGTCGGCCGACCTGCTGGGGCGGGCCGGCCTCGACGAGGTGTACGTGCTGGCTCCGATGGCGAGCGTGGTCGCCGCCACGCCGCGCACGGCGCTGGAGGGGGCCGAGCGCCTGGTCCGGCGCCGGATGACCGCCGCGCTGGGCCGCGAGATCGACCTGCTGCGGTCCCGCGGCATCAAGGTCACGCTGATGACGCCCGGTCCTGAGGACCTCAACGCGATGGGCGCGAACCTGATGGACCCGGCCCGCCGTGAGAGCGTGTTCGAGACTTCGCTGCGCACCTCGGCGGAGTTCTTCCGCCGGGCCGGCTTAGCCGATCGCGCCGCCTGATACCGCGGTCACCCCGTAGGGCAGGTCCGCTTCCAGGATCGCGCTCGACCCGGCCGGGCGGGCGCTGACGTTCCAGCAGCGCTCCCGGAGCCGTTGCAGGGACTCGTGGTCGCCGAGCGGCAGGACCGCGCGCAGCCGCGAGCAGCCCCGCACCGCGGGCAGGTCGAGCACGGCGTCGACCAGGCTGGCGCGGCGCCCGGGCGTGATGTGCCCGGACTCCGCGCGTAATGAGGCCTGGGCTATGCCCCCGGATCCGGCGGAGATCGTCACCTCGGCGGCGGCTACGGTGCGGTCGTTGTCGCTGACCTCGATGTACTCATACCGAAAGCGCTCGGCCATCGCTGTGCCTCCGTGGGGCGGCGGAGTGGGGACGCAGGCGAGCAGCACCGCTCACTGCCGTTGGCCCGCATACCCCTCACCGCTGGCGGCAAAACCGGCACCGGGCCACTTCCATTAACAAACGACTACCGCAATTCATCATCGATCACAATGGCCAGTCACGGATAGCTGACCACGTCGACCGGGGCGTCGGGGTTGGCCGCCGTGGCCGGTCCGCCGGCGCCGTTGATCGCGTGATCGATGCCGCCCGAGGCCGTGGCGTTGAGGAACACCGTGAGCAGGTCGTGGAACTGGACGCCAGAAGTGTCCGGTGCCTCGAACGCGTTGGTCGCGAAGACCGGCACGCCTAGGTCGAAGAAGCAGTAACTGCCCATCCCGTAACCCTGGAAGCTGGGTGACGGCGGAGCTGGCGCGTTCGGGAAAGGAAAACCCGGGTTGCTGCCATCCCTGATCAGCCTCCTCGCCGGAGTCGGGGGGGGGGCGCTCAGCGCCACGGGATCGTCAGCTCGCGGAGGAGTTCCTTGAGCGCCCGGGCGGCGCGCCGGAACCCTTCCGGGCCGCTGAAGCCGCCGTGGCGTCCGGCCGCAGCCAGGTGGGGCTCAAGAGATACGTAACCCGCGAAACCCGAGTCGCGCAAGGCGGCCAGGGTCTCGCGTACCTGGCCGTCGCCCTGGCCGGCCGGGACGACCTGGCCCGTGGCGGCCAGGGCGTCCTTAACCTGCAGGTAGACGAGGTAGGGCCGGATCAGCG
Source organism: uncultured Actinomycetota bacterium (assembly GCA_963749145.1). Lineage (GTDB taxonomy): Bacteria > Actinomycetota > Actinomycetes > Streptosporangiales > Streptosporangiaceae > JASHPR01. The sequence goes on from CAVVLN010000005.1 coordinate 67,218, forward strand.
GGTAGGCGTCGGCATGCGGGCGGACGCCGCACTGCACGAAATTGGCCGCGTCGAAGGTGGCCCGCAGGCTCGGCGAGTTCACCGCCTCGATGAGGCCGGCGCACCGCCGCGGCTGGTCGCCATAGATTTCCTTCTCGTTCTCGTGGGCCAGGACCAGGCCGCGCTGCTCGGCGATCGAGGTGAGGGCCCGCATCCGGTCGGTGACCTGCTGGCGGTATTGCTCCGGCGGCTCGCCTTCCGGGATGAAGAAGGAGAACACGCGGACAGTCGTGACGGCGAGTTGCCCGGCGATGTCGGCCACGCGCTTCATCCGGTCAAGCTCGGGGCCGAGCGGCGCTTGCACGGTGATCTTGCCGACCGGCGAGCCGATCGCGGAGACGCGCACTCCCTGGTCGTCCAGGGCGCGGCGGAACCTGGCCACCTCGTGGTCGCTGAGGTCGGCGACGTTGGCGGACCAGGCGCTGCGCAGTTCGAGGTGCGAGATGCCCTCCGCGGCCAGCACCGCGAGCTGCTCGCCCAGGTCGGGCGAGATCTCGTCGGCGAACCCGCTGAGGATGAAGGCCATCGCTGTCGCGCCGTCCTAGCGCCCGTCGCCGGCCGGGGGCGCGATGGCGACGGCGCGGCCGGTGCTGGCCGACTCGTAGACGGCGCAGACGACTTCGAGAGTGGCGCGGGCGCTGGCGGGCGTGACGGACGGCGGCCGGCCCTCGCCGATCGCGGCCAGGAGGTCGGCGATCTGGGCGGCGTGGCCGGCCGGGTCGATGCCCGCGGGGTTGGCGGCCGCGGCCGGGGCCGGGGCCGGGGCGGCGCCCGGGACCGGGCCGCCGGGGACCGGGCCGGCGGGCTGGCCCGGCTCGGTGGTGAGCGCGACCCGGGTGAGCTGGCCGTCCTCGACGACGAGGGTGCCGTGCGTGCCGGACACCTCCAGGCGCTGGGCCGAGCCGGGAAAGGTCGCGGTGGTGGCGACGATGGAACCGACGGCGCCCGACGCGAACCGCACGATCGCGAGCGCGATGTCCTCGACCTCGATCCGGTGCGCCCGGGTCGTGCAGACCGCGGTCACCTCGGTGACCGGTCCCATGGCCCACAGCAGCAGGTCGACGTAGTGAATGCCCTGGTTCATCAGGGCCCCGCCGTCCAGGTCCCGGGTGCCGCGCCAGGACGCGCTGTCGTAGTAGCCCTGGGTGCGGTACCACTTGGTGCTGGCCTCACCGAGGACAAGGTCGCCGGCGGCGCGGTTGCCGAGCAGGCGGCGCAGCTCGGCCAGCCCCGGGTCGAAGCGGTGCTGGGAGATCACGGTCATCTGGACGCCGGCGGTGCGGGCCGCCTCGATCAGCCGGTCGGCAGCCTCCAGGGTGACGTCGATCGGCTTCTCGATAACCAGGTGCTTGCCGGCCCGGGCCGCCTGGATGCCGACCTCGGCGTGCAGGCCGCTGGGCACGCAGACCGAGACCACGTCGAGGTCCGGCCGGGCGAGCAGCGCGGGCAGGTCCTCGGCGGCCGCGCCCTGGTATTGGCCGGCCAGGGCCCTGGCCCGGGCCGGGTCGGCGTCGGCGACCGCCACCAGCCGGGCGCCGGGAACGAGGGCGATCGCCTGGGCGTGCGTCGCGCCGATCACGCCCGCGCCGACGATGCCGAAACCGGGGCGGCCGGTGGTCCGGCCGGTCCCGGGCGCGGCCGGGGCCGCTCCGGTCGCGTTCCTCTCGCCCACGCCGCCTCCACGGTTCCGCAACGCCCGCAGGAGCACCATAGGAGAGGCCCGGTGTCGTGCCGCGGCGCGGGGTGTGTGCGGTGACTGTTGCTATCACAGCAGTGAGGGCCCGCACCCCGGCCGATGACGTGCTTGCCCGGTCGGCTCGGGCCCAACACGGGCGCGGTTCGCGAGCGGTATCTTGCCTGCATGTCAGATCGGGCGGCGGGCGATGCGGTGGACATTTACACCGACGGTGCGTGCAGCGGCAACCCGGGCCCGGGGGGCTGGGGTGCCGTGCTGTACTACCGCGGCCACGAGAAGGACCTCTACGGCGGCGACGCGGGGCCCACCACCAATAACCGCATGGAGCTCATGGCCGCGATCCAGGCGCTGGAGAGCCTGAGCCGCGTGGTTCCCGTCCGCCTGCACACCGACAGCACCTACCTGCGGAACGGGGTCAGCCAGTGGCTGCCCAGGTGGAAGAAGAACGGCTGGAAGACCACCGATAAGAAGCCGGTGAAGAACGCCGACCTCTGGCAGCGGCTGGACCGCGCGACGGAGCGTTACGACGTGGACTGGCGCTGGGTCAAGGGCCACGCCGGGAACGCCGGCAACGAGCGCGCCGACGCGCTCGCCAACCGCGGCATGACCGAGGCCCTGGCCGGCGCCCGGCCGGGCCTCTAGCCGGCATGAAGGACTGGGTGGCCTGGCACGCCGGCTACGACGATCCGTCCTCCGGGCTGAGCGCCCGCCTGCGGGCGGTCCGGTCGCACCTCGCGCACGCGCTCGACGAAGCACCCCGCCGGCGGTAGGGGCCAACCGCCTCGCCCGCGCGGCCGCGGCCACGCTGCCCGCCGGGCCGCTGTTCACCTTCCGCGCGAGCTGACCCGCGAGGCGCCCCGCGCGAGCCGGCGTTCACCGCCCCCGGGTGATCCTGACCCATAGGTACTCATCCACCAGCTTGGGCGGCTCCGAACCGGGCCGCCCGAGGACCGCCGGGAGGTCGCCGACCGGAACCTCCAGCCGCCTGGCCAGCCCGTCCAGGGCCGCGGCCGACAGCCGCAGCAGCCGCACATACGCGGCGCCGCCGCCCGGCCGCCCGAACGCCAGCCGGATCGGCTCATCCCACGGCAGGAACGCCCGCGGCCTGATGGCGTACAGCGCTTTCCCGGCCGCCGTATCACCGAAGGCCACATCAAGATCAGTGCCTTTTACGCTCCGTCTCGCCGCGGGCCTGGCCCGCAGATCGTCATACGCCAGCCCGGCCACCATCAGCGCGTCTTCGCCGAGCCCGGTCAGGGTGTCCTGGTCGCGGGGCAGCCGGGAGCCCCACTCGGCCCACCACCCCCGCAACGCCTCGCTGGTCCGGCCGGTGTCCGCCCGCCGCAGGTGCCGGCAGCCCCAGGCCCGCAGCCAGTTGATGAGCGCCACCCGGTGCCCGTCGTCTCGCAGATCCAGGTGACCACCCGTCACGCTCCGCAGCCGCTGAGTCGCGGAGTCGACGCCTGTCCCGGTTCCGAAGTGAGCCAGGTACCGGGCGATGTCCTCGCGGCTCAGGCTCGACCGGAACTCCTCCAGAGCGGTGACCCCGGCCTCGCCGGCGGGCCCGGACATCAGATCTGACGCCATCGACATGCGGAGATTGTCAGCAGCAGCGGGATGTCGGCGAAGGACCCGCCGACCCGCCCGCCGTTGGCGCGGAACTCCTCGATGACCTGCCGGTTCAGGCTGGTCATGTCCCGCTCCGGCACGAGTCACCGCCCCATTCCGAGCCGAAGATGTCGTGTGCACGGTCTTCCGTGCACGGTCTTCCCTGATTGTGGAGACCTTCGGCAGATGGCGCGGCTAAGTCTCCAGGATCATAGACTGCACGGCCCCGGAGCCCGGCGGACGCGCGCAGGTCGTTGGCCGAGGCTTTATCATGGCATAGCATGTCATGTTATGAGGACGGTTCAGTGTGCTGAGCGGCCGGTGTTCGATCCGTTGGTGGCGCATCCGGCACGGGTCGGTAACTACCTGCTGGGCGGGAAGGCGCACTTCGCGGCGGACCGGGAGGCGGCCTGGCAGGTCATGCAGGTGCGGCCGGAGATGGTGGCGGGACTGCTCGCGAACCGGGAGTTTCTCGGGCGGGTGGTCCGGTACCTGGTCAGCCGCGGGATCCGTCAGTTCCTGGACGTCGGGACCGGGCTGCCCGCCCCCGGCAATACCCACCAGGTCGCGCAGCGGGCCGCGCCTGAGAGCCGGGTCGTTTACGTGGACAGCGACCCGATCGTGCTGGCACACGCCCGCGGGCTGCTGACCAGCAGCGCCGAGGGGTTCTGCGACTACCTGGAGGCGGACCTGCGGGACGCCGATCTCATCCTGAGGGAGGCGTCGCGGACCCTGGATCTCGGCCAGCCGGTGGCCCTGTTACTACTGGAGGTCTTGCCCTCGGTCCCGGACGACGGTGACCCGGCCGGAGCGGTGGCGGCCCTGGCCCGGCATCTGGCACCGGGCAGCTACCTCGCGATCTCGCACCTCACGGCGGACTTCGTGCCCGGGGTGGTAACGGCCGCGGCGCAGGAGCACAACGAGCGGGCGGCCACGCCGGTCACGGCCCGCACCCACGCCCGGGTGACCGACCTGTTCGGCGGGTACCCCCTGGTGGCGCCAGGGGTGGTGCCGGTCAGCACCTGGCGGCCGGACCGGTGTGACCACTTCGGCCAGCCCGCTGTCGCCTACGGTGGAATGGCCCGCACCGTGCGGCGCCTGTGGCGGCCGTGGTGGGTGGCGGACGTGGCGTAGATGGCATCCGTCTGGGTCCGGGGTCAGGGTGACGTGCTGGTCCGGGCCGATGTGATCGTGCTGCTGGCGATCGGCTCCGACGGGCTGCGGGCGGAGTGCGCCAGCGGGCAGGCGGTGCGGCTGATCGGGAAGCCGTGTTCGGACAGGCAGATGCTGGCGCTGCTCGAGGTGATGAGGCGCGCGGACGCTGACGGACGGACCGTGGTGATCATGCCGCCGGGCGAGGCGGGCTCGGTGGCCTGGCGCTGGGAGTGCGTGGACACGCTGCTCGACGCCGAATAAGGAGCGGGGCGGTCAGGCGCGGGCGGTCAGGCGAGGTCAGTTCGGCGTTGCGCAGTTCGATCCGGCCGGGGCGGCCAGGAAGAGGCCGAACACCCGTGAGCGGCTCGTTCAGCAACTGGGGAGACGCCAGCCCGTCAGCGTCTCCTGGGCTGGAGGCAACCATGACCCCACTCCTTCCACCACCCCGAAAGGCCTCACTGGCAAGGGCGGTGTCGGCGCCCAGGCCCGCAGCCACAAGATGAGCGCGAGCCGGTGGTCCTCGGCGCTCAGGTCGATCTGGCCGCCGGTTCTCTCAGCGAGCTTCCGCGACGCGGCGTCACTCCCGGCCGCCCCCCCGAACTCCGCCGGCCACCCGACGACCTCGTCCCGGCTCGCCGTGGTCCGGAGCTTGATGTCCTCCTGATTCCAACAAGATATTACTGATGGGCGATATCAGTCATCATCGATCCTGGTATAATATTGATCTATGGCGATAGCGGACGAGTACCTGGTCACGACTGCCCGAGACCTCGGCGCAGCACTCAAGCACTACAGGACGGTCGCGGGAGTTAGCCAGCAGGCCGCAGCCGAAGCTGAGGGGATCGGGCAGCCATACCTGTCCTCCTTGGAGGGGGGCCAGTTCGGCCGTTCCCTCACCCACACACTTCGGCTGATCCGGCTGGTGGGCTGCGAACTCGTGGTACGCCCCGGGACCAGGCGTGGCTGAGCGGCTTGTCGCATGGCTCTATGGCACACCGGTGGCAACGATCACACCTGCACCTAACTACCGCATCGCCTTGGAATGGCGCAACGAGGGAATCGAGCGATGGGGCCGCGGTAGTCGCGCCTTGTCGGTCGGGCTGCCGCTAGGCTCCCCGGTCGCCCGGCGCGACGTACGCGCGCTGGACTACTTCGAGAACATCCTCCCCGAAGGAGAAGCTTTGGCAAGGATGGCGTCATTGGCAGGCGTTCGTCAGGCGGACACGTACGGCATCCTTGCCATGTTCGGCCGCGATTGCGCCGGGGCGATCATGCTGCTGGCCGAATCCGATTGTCCCGATGCGGAACAAGACAACGGATATTTGCCTGCCACCGACGACGACCTAAGGAGGTTGGTCGACTCCCTCGATGTGGCGCCCCTAGCAGTCAACCTGGAACGAGGATTCCGTCCATCGCTAGCCGGCTTCCAGCGCAAAGCGCTCGTCGCGCGCGCTGACGATGGCAGTTGGCAGATGCCCTTCGGCAACGCACCTTCTACATGGATTCTCAAACCAGACGGGCCGCATGCGATGGCGGCAAACGAGGCAACCTGCCTGCGGCTAGCCGCGGCATGTGAACTGGAGGTACCCGACATTGACCTCCTCGACCTCGATGGGCTCCCAGTCCTCGCCGTCAAACGTTACGACCGCCGCCAATCACCAGACGGACCGGTACGCGTCCACCAGGAAGACGGCTGCCAGGCGACCAGCAGGCCGCCTGCACAGAAATATGAAGAGCAAGGCGGCCCCACACTGCGAGATCTCGCGTCTGTGCTCCGGGATTTCGGTAATCCCGCCGACGTGATCAACCTGCTGCGCCGCACCGTATTCAACATGGCAGTCGGCAATGCCGACGCACACGCAAAGAACTTCTCGGTGCTACACGAACCTGACACTTCGATTGTCAAGCTCGCTCCGCTCTATGACGTACTGTCAACCGTTGCCCTAGAGCTTACAGACAACACAGGGCGCCCGCTCCGGGCAGACACGCACTTGGGTCAGCGAGTTGGCGGGAAGACGGACATCCGGAACGTCGTCGCAGCTGACATTGTCCAGGAAGCAGTTACCTGGGGCATCCGCCGCCGGACGGCAGCGGCCGTTGTCTCAAGCACAATTGACGGGGCGATCCGTGCAACTCAAACCCTTCAGGGTGACCAGCGGGTTCTTGCAACGATCCGTCAGCACGCCGAGCACATAGTGGGCTCCAAACGATCAGAACAGTGATAGCCACCCATTCTGGAACTCCGCGTCAAACCGTGAGCGCCTCGCAGTAGATCAGCGCGGATAGCAGGCAGAATTCCAACGGGACGTCGGTCGTGTCAAAGCCCTTCGCGAGCTCGTTCTCCCAGATCAGCCTCCGCGCCGTCCTTATATCCACGACCGCACGCTACTCGCGCGGCATCTCGACCCGGTCAGTTCGGCGTGGCGGAGTTCCAGGCGGCCGGGGGCGGCGAGGAAGAGGCCGAACGCCATGGCCTCGAGGTCTCCGGCGACACCGGGCGGCGCTGTTGGTGCCTCGAGTCGGCCTGCTGGACTCAGCGGTAGACGAGCGTCCCGTCGTCGAGGTCCGCCCCGGGCAGGATGTCGCGCTCTTGCTCGTGCTCCAGCAGGTGGGTCCAGGGCTCGCGATCACCCTGTTTGAACAGGATGTGCTGCGAGCGCATGACGTAGCCCGAGTTGAAGTTCTCCGGATCGGACCACGGCCGCAGCTGCATGTCGGCGTCCTGGGGTCGCAGGGTGGGGACGACCATCGTGGCGCCTTTGTCCTGCATGTGGGCCAGCAGGCGGCACACCAGGTCGCTGACCAGGTCCACGCGCAGGGTCCAGCTGTGCCGGAAGTAGCCGAAGACGTAGGCCATGTTCGGCAGGCCATTGATCATGATGCCGCGCCAGGTGACGCGTTCGGTGAAGTCGACGGGTTCGCCGTCGACGGTGAACGCGACGTCACCGAGGACCGACATGTTGAACCCGGTGGCGGTGACGACGATGTCGGCAGGGATCTCCTCACCGGAGCTGACCTTTATCCCGTGTTCGGTGAACGTCTCGATGGTGTCGGTGACGATCGAGGCCTTCCCCTCGCGCAGCACCGCGAACAGGTCACCGTCCGGTACGACGGCGATGCGCTGCTGCCACGGACGGTAGCGGGGGGTGAAGTGCTTAGCGACGTCGAAACCCTCGGGCAGCAGCGGGCGCATGGACTCGATGAGGAACGTGTGCAGCTCGTCGGGCGCTTCCTGCGACGTCCGGGCCAGCCAGTCGAATTGCAAGATGTACTGACGGCGCAGGATCTCGTGCATCCACTCATCGGGGAGATCCAGGGGGGCCAGCGTCACGGCGAGCTCGTGCGTCGTGGGCGGAGCGAAGAAGTAGGAGGGGGAGCGCTGCAGCATCGTCACGTGCTCCGCCTGGCTGGCTATCGCGGGGATTAGCGTCGCGGCCGTCGCGCCGGATCCGACCACGACGACGCGCTTGCCCGCTAGCTCGAGGTCCTCGGGCCACCGCTGGGGGTGCACGATCACGCCCCGGAAGCGGTCCGTGCCTTCCCACTGGGGCCGGTAGGGTTTGGCGTGGTTGTAGTAGCCCTGGCACATCCACAGGAAGCCGGCGGTGAACCGCAGCTGCTGTCCGGTGTCGCCCCGGGTGACCTCGACGGTCCACCGGCGGTCGTCGGTGGACCAGCTGGCCGCAGTGACCCGGTGCCGGAGGCGGATGTGCTGGCCGAGGTCGTCCTCGTCAATGACCTCGTCGAGGTAGGCGAGGATCTCATCGCCCGCCGCGATCGACGGGCCGCGCCACGGCTTGAACCGGTAGCCGTAGGTGAACAGGTCGCTGTCGGAGCGCACGCCCGGGTACCGGTGGGTCCACCAGGTTCCGCCCCGGTTGTCCTGGCCGTCCAGGATCACGAAGGTCCGGTCGGGGAACTGCTCCCGCAGGTGGTGCGCGGCGCCGATGCCGGAGACCCCGGCGCCGACGATGAGGACATCGACGTGACCGGCGCCCTGGATCTCCTGCGTGCCCTGGGCCGGAGCGGTCGCCGGTGCAGTCGCCGTCATGGCCGGACCTCCTAGACCCGCACTGATGCCGTCATCTTAGCTCCGGCCGTTACGGGAAGCATTCGGCCGGTCCTGCAGCGGAATCGAACCGGCAGGCCCGCCCGGCCTGCCACCATTCCGAAGGTGAACGATGGTGCCGCCGTCGGCCGGCCGGTCGGTCCCGGACAGGTAACGCCTCGCGCCTGGTCAGGCCGTCCGTGCGCGGGGCTGGTCCCGTCCGCACCGTGCTGGTCCCCTCACCGGGTTCTGGGTCGGCTGCCCGCCCGGAAGGCGGACGTGCGCGCCGCTTTGGCAATCCGCTTATCGGGATGATGCTTGCCGATCAGGGTCAGCACGCTCGCCGCGTCCGGATGGGGCGAGAGGGACATGGCGTCGAAGGCCTGCTGCTCAGTGTCAGCCGGGATCGAGTCGCACACGAACTGCGGCAGATCGTCCGGGGTCCTGGCCATGGCCGCCAGCGTGTCGATGAGCAGCCAGGCAACATCGGCTGCCTCCGGTTCCATGCCAGCCGGCATGGTGACTCCCGGCTCGCCGCCTGCGATCTCGGTCAGCGCGATCTTCGCGTACGGCCGCAGTTCGATCCGGCCGAGCCAGGCGCGCCACGTCGGTTCCGCGGCCGCGCCAAGCTTCCGCGCGGCCGCGACCGCGAGCAGCCGCTCCGCCGCTCCGCCGTCGGCCGCGACCGCGAGCAGCTCGCTGGCCGCGACATCCGGTGCCCGCGCCGCCAGCCAAGCCTCGGTCTCGGCCTCGGCTTCTTCCTCGTCGAGGCCTTCCGCCGCGCAGACCAGATCCGCCGCGGTCATCTGAGCGGGTGGCGGCAGCAGCGGGATCTCCACGCCGTCCTCGGTCAGCAGCTCCCGGACAGCCCAGGTGCCGAGCGGGGTCAGCCGCGCCACCGGGCCGTCCACGCCCACATGGTCCAGCGGCTCGCCCGGCAGCGACACAGCTCCCAGATCCGCGAGCTGCGTCAGCAGTTCCTCTGCGGGATCCCCGTGCGCCCGGGTCCACGACTTCCACGCCCTAGCCCCCCGGGCAGGCGCGATCTCGTCTATGGCAGCTTCCCGGATCAGGTCGGAAGCTTCCCGGACCGGCACACCCGCCCCTCGGGCCAGGAACAGCAGCACGATCAGCGCCCAGCCAGCGCCGGTGAAATCGAGCAGCTCGCCAGGGACGGCGTGACCATCGGGAACGTCCTCCAGCCGGTCGAGTACGCAGGGAAGCGCGGTGGACCAGACGTCCAGGGCCTCCTCGTCCGTTCCGCCCGGCCACCAGGCCATAGCCTCCCCGAGGTAAACGCGGCCGACCTCGATGCCGGAGTCCAGGAAACCGGCGTCGAGCGCGATGTCCCACAGCCGGGCCAGCTCCGGTACGTCCTGCATGCTCGCGACGGCGGGCAGGTCCGGCATGCCCGGCAGCGCTCCGACGGACGCGCCCGCCTTGACCGGGACCGTGATGCCGAGCTCGCGCGCCGCCGCGACCGCGTCCGCGGCGGTCAGCTCCTCGTCCCAGGTGACCTCGCGGTCCGGGGCGACCCATTCGGCAAGCCTGCGTGCCCGCACGAGCAGCGGCGCGGCCCTGCTCATCGCGGCCAGTTCCGGCTCCGGAGGCAAGCGCAGCGGCGGCAGCCTGTCGGGCAGCCCGAAGGCCCCCTTCAGGTCGAGGTCTTCGTCGTCCAGGTAGTCGTCTAGGTCGAAGTAATCGTCTAGCTCAAGATCTTCAAGATCCTGATCGCCGCCCGGGCTGAAGTCCTCGCCGCCCGGGCCGAGGTTGCCTGGCCCGAGGTCGTCGTGCGGTTCGAAGTCTCCGAAATCCACGTGGGTTTCGCGATCCCTCGCCACGGCTACTACCCTAGCCGTCCCGCCCCCCGCCCGGCGGCCCGCTTCTCACCTTCCTCGCGCGACCCGGGCCACCCCCAGCCGCCCGGCCAGCCCGTCCAGGGCCGGCCGTCGGTCCTCTCCGCCAGCTTCCGCGACGCGGGGTAACCCCCGCCGCCAGCGTTACGCCTGGTCAACTACGTCTGTCTGGTGCGGTCATGCCGTCGGGCGGCAATCGGTGATAAAACGCCATGTCATGGATGACGAGCTGCTCGAGATCGTCCTGCGGCGATTAGAAGAGTCTCCCCTGGCCGAGCAGGCTACTGACCTGCTACTTGCCGCGTTCGATAACGAGGAGAGCCTGGCGGCCCAACTCGGCGGCGAGGGCGCAGGCAAGGCAGCGCAGCGACACGTGGCCAGCAAGCCCGACGCGGTCAAGCACGAGCCAGCAGGCGCATTACTGCGGTCGCTGACGGTCAGCGGCTTCCGGGGGATCGGCAAGCCCGCGACCCTGAGCCTGCAACCCGGGCCGGGCCTGACCGTGGTTGTCGGCCGTAATGGCAGCGGGAAGTCCAGCTTCGCCGAGGCACTGGAAGTCCTCCTGACAGGAAAGCTACGACGCTGGGACAAGCTGCCACAGGTCTGGCGTCAGGGCTGGCGGAGCATGCACCAGCCGGAGCACGCCGAGATCACGGCCGAGTTCCTGGTCCAGGGTGGCGGCCCGGCCACCGTCAGCCGGGCCTGGGCAAAGAAGGCGGCCTTCGCCGAGTCAACGGGCACGGTGCAGGTCCAAGGCGAGAGGAAAGCAGGACTGGACCGGCTGGGATGGTCTCAGGCGCTCACCGACTACCGGCCGTTCCTGGCGCACGGCGAGCTCGAGGCATTCTTCGGCAGCCCATCCGGCCTGTACGAACTGCTCGCCTCGGTGCTGGGGCTGGACGACCTCACCACGGCCGCGACCAGGTTGCAGCAGGCCCGGCTGGCACGGGAGTCAGCGCTCAAGGAGGTCAAAAAGAAGCTGCCGGAGCTGCGCACCCAGCTTGAGGACGTACAGGACGAGCGAGCCGGGCCCATTCTGGACGCGCTCGAAGGGCGGACCTGGGACCTGGCCGCGGCGCAGCAGGCGGCGACCGGTGTCCGGCTGGCGGCCGACGGAGGCGAGCTCGACTGTCTGCGCCGCCTCGCGCAGCTTGCGGTGCCTGCCGAGGAAGAGGTCCGGGCAGCGGCAGCGGAGCTCCGGGAGGCCGCGGAAGGGCTTGAGGCGGTCGCGGGCACGGCCGCCGGGCGGGCGCGTGCCCTGGCCGCGCTGCTGATGTCAGCGCTTCGGCATCACAAGGAGCACGGCGATGGTGACTGCCCGGTCTGCAAGCGGCCGGGAGCGCTGACCATGCAATGGCGGCAGGCAACAGAGGAGGAGGTGGCCAGGCTCAACCACGAGGCACAGGCGGCGGAGGGAGCCGAGGGGGCCGCGACCGGCGCCAGCCGGCGCGCCACGGCCTTGCTCCAGCAACCGCCGCCGGTGCTGGCCGAGGAACCTCCGCGGGGCGTCGACCCGGGTCCGGCCCGGGCGGCATGGCAGCGCTGGGCGAGTCCTGCGTCCGCGGCGAGCCCGGCCACCGCCAACGGCCTGCGCGCCCTCGCCGATCACCTGGACAGCGCGCTCGCTCCCTTGAGGCAGGCGGTCGACGCTCTGTCGGCACAGGCGACGGACAAGCATTCGGAACGCGACGCCTCGTGGAACCCCGTGGCCGCCGCGGTGACGTCCTGGTGCGCTGCCGCAGCTGCCGCGCAGGACGGCCTCGCCTTGGTCGCATCGATCAAGGACGCGGAGACCTGGCTGAAGGCCGCGACCGACACGATCCGCAACGAACGTCTCGCTCCGCTCGCCAGGCAGGCCCGGAGCATCTGGGCGATGCTGCGCCAGGAGAGCAACGTCGACCTCGGCGCGATCAGGCTGGCCGGATCATCGACGCAGCGCCGGCTGGAGCTGGATGTGAGCGTGGACGGCGCACCCGGCTCAGCGCTGGGGGTGATGAGCCAGGGCGAGGTGAACGCGCTGGCGCTCAGCGTGTTCCTGCCGCGGGCAAGGTTGCCAGCCAGCCCGTTCCGGTTCCTGGTGATCGATGACCCGGTGCAGGCCATGGACCCCGCGAAAGTGGACGGGCTGGCGCGAGTGCTGGAGAAGGCGGCCACCGACCGACAGGTGATCGTTTTCACCCACGACAACCGTCTGGCCGAGGCAGTACGGCAGCTGAGGCTCTCCGCCACCATCCTCGAGGTGACCCGGCGGCCCGGCTCAGTGGTGGAGGTGCGGCCGTGCCTGGACCCGGTTGGGCAGGCGCTGGCCGACGCTGGGGCATTGGCCGCGGATCCCTCGGTGGCCGCCGATGTCGCGGCTCACGTAGTCCCCGGACTATGCCGGACAGCGGTCGAGGCCGCGTTCACCGAGGCGGTATGGCGGCGGCAGCTTCGCGTCGGCCAAGGCCACGATGAGATCGAGGCCATGCTCGAATCGGCAGGTGTCCGCCTTAACTTGCTCGCTGCCCTGGCGCTGACTGGTGACCCCGCCAAAGGTGGGGCGGTGCTGGGCCGGCTGAACACCTGGGGCCATTCATTCGCCGACACCTACCAGGTGCTCAACAAGGGCGCGCATGTGGCGCACGCCGGTGATCTCGGCCTGCTCGTCAGCGACGCCCGGAAGCTGACGGACCAGATCCGGACCGGGCTGCTATGACTCCGGAGGAACTACTCGCCGCCGCCCAGCAGCTGGTCGAACGCCCCGATGCCGGGACGGTCGGTGTCTGGCCGCGGGCTGCCGCGCTCCTAGCCCGCCAAGCGCTCGAGGCCGCGATGGCTTCGCTCTGGTCCGGTCGGCCGCAAGCCGCCGGTCTGGCTGAGTCATCGATGCGGTCCCAGCTCCTGTGCTTGACCGCATACCTGGACCAGGACGCCGCCACTCGTGCGACCTACCTAGCCGCTGCTCTCAGCCGCGCCTGTCACTATCACTCCTATGAACTGGCCCCCACCGCTGCCGAGCTGACCAGCTGGCTCAGCGAAGCCGGTCAGCTCGTAACTCTCATGCACGCATGACGGGAAGTTACGCTGTTCTGACTTCGCCGAACCCGCTCCTTCATTTTCGTAACATGTGCGCTATGTTTCATGTCATGAAACAAGCTCCGCCGGTGCTGCTGCCGATTTTGCGGTCGGTGTTCCAGGGGGAGTTGCTGGCCTGGCTGTTTCTGCATCCGGAGCAGGAGTTCTCTCTAACGGATCTGGCTCGGCGTTTTGGCGTGTCGCGTCCTACGGTCATGCGGGAGGCGGACCGGTTTGCCTCGGCGGGCTTGGTCGCCGACCGGCGACAGGGGAACCTGCGGTTCATCCGGGCCAGGACCGACAACGTCGTGGCCGGTCCGCTGGCAGAGTTGCTGGCGGCAACTTACGGGCCGACCGCTGTTCTCGGAGAGCTTCTCGCCTCGGTGCCCGGGGTTGACGAGGCCTATGTGTACGGGTCGTGGGCCGCGCGGTACCGCGGCGAGGGCGGCGATGTGCCACATGATGTCGACGTCCTGGTGGTGGGCAACGCCGATGACGATGACCTGTACGACGCGGCCCGCAGGGCCGAGCGCGTGCTCGGACGGGAGGTCAACCTGCGCAGAGTGTCCGCGCAAAACTGGCACGACTCCGCATCCGATCCCTTCCTGACGTCGGTGCGGTCGCGGCCTATCGTTCGGCTGGAGCTTCAACGTGAGATGGGAGCAAGGCCGCAGCGTGATTGACGTCATGCTTTCGGCCCGTGATCTGGAGCGTGTTCCGCCTAGTGCCGAGCATGCTGTCGCACTGATCGGACAAGCGCGTAAGCACCTGGCATCTGCCCAGCGGACCGTGGACGACTACCCCGGCGGGCGCCTTCCAGCTGCTGTACGACGCGGCCCGCAAGGGGTTGTCCGCGATCTTAGAGAACCAGGGATTGAGGCCGACAAGCCGCGGCGGTCATATTGCCGTGCTGGAAGCGGTATCGGCTCAGCTTGATCCGCCCATGGGCAAGGTGCTGAGGCCCTTTGACCGCCTCCGCCGACAGCGCAACAGCGTGGAGTATCCGCCTCAGGACACGGCTCCCTTGACTTCGAGCGATGTCACCCGGGATATCCCGAAGATCGAGGACATCCTTGATCTCGCGGCCAGAGTACTTGACGAGATGAGTTCTTACTGAAGGCCAGGCGGCCGGGCGAGAGCCCGGTAATCAGCTCGGGACGCGACCGGACACGGCCGTGAACGCGATGGTCTGCGTCCACCATCCCGGATCGGCGCACCCGGCCAGGAACGCGTCGATCGACCGGCGGTCCAGGTGGCCGGAATCGGCCAGGCGGGGGCGCAGCTCGGTGATCGTCTGCTCCCAGTACCTGGCCCACGGCGAGCCGCCGCGGTACAGCGCGGTCTGCGCGGTCGCCGTCAGCTCGTCCAGGCCCAGCTCGGCCAGCATCGGCGGCAGGCGGCGGCCGATGAAGTAGTCGATGCCCTGGTCGCGCGACCAGGCCAGCCACCCGTCCCAGAACGCCCGGATCTCCGGCGGCTCGGCGATGCTGACCGGCAGGAAGTCCGGCTCGATCAGCAGCACCGCCCCGCCCGGGCGGGCGCTGGCCACGAGGTTCGCCACGGCGGCGTGGACGTCGGCGACGTGGTGCAGCACGGCGCGCGCGGTCACCAGGTCGAAGTCCCCGGGTGCGACCGGCCCGGCCACGATGTCGCCCTGGCGAAGTTCCAGCGCGGGCCCGTCCGCGTCGGCCAGCGACAGGTCGAGGTCCACTGCCACCGCACGCCCTCCGGGCGTGACCCGCCCGGCCAGCCAGGCCGAGATCGAGCCGTTGCCGCAGCCGACCTCCAGCGTCCGCGCTCCCGGCCCGGCGCCCAGCGCCTCCAGGTGCCGCCGGTGCATCGGGTCCAGCAGCTGCGACATCAGAGCCAGCCGCTGCCGCTCGCCCTCCTGGTGATGATCAAGGACATACTCCGGCATGCCGCTCCCGGTGGGCGATCGATGACATTGATTACTCAACGTAACAGGCTGTGCGCCCAATGGCAGGCCGGGCCCCGGGGTCAAGCTGCCGTAGCCGGGTCAGGGATGGTCGATCTCAAGCCGGCGGTCGGCCGCGGAGGCGATGGCCTGCAGGTCGTCTTCATCGGAGCTGACCACCAGGTCACGGCGGCGCAAGGCCCCTTCGACCACGCATGCGTCGACGATGTCGGCCGTCCCGGCGCGGGCGGCTAAGGAGCCGACCGAGCGGGCCTGCCGGTCATCAAGAGCCTCGACGTCGCACCCGGACAACAGCCTGGCCAGGAGAACCTGGCGGCCGGACCCGCGCCAGGACTGGGCGACGACCGGAGCAGGCACCGTCGGTGCCAGGCGACGGACCAGGAGTGCCCGGTGCCGGGCCCACATCTGGCGCTCGCCGCGATCGGCGGCGATCAGCGCGCCGCTGTCGTAAGTGACGCCCATCAGGCACTCCGGCGCGGGGCGCTGGCTCCGGCCTGGCTGGACCGCTCGACGGCCCGCGCCGCCCACTGGTCGGCATCGGCCAGCTCCTCGGCTGTGAACGCGCCGTGGTCGTGCTCGAACTGACTGACCGCGGCCAGCCCCGCCCGGATGGTGAACTCCTTCCGGGCGGTCTCGGCCAGCCAGGCGCTGTAACTCAGGCCCGCCTCCGCCGCCGCCGCGGCGATCTCGGCGTCCAGCTCCGGCGGTATCGAAATCGACCGCTTCTTCCGCACCGCCATAACTCACATGGTAGTACAGCGGTAGGACAATGCGACCAGCAGCGTCAGCCGTAGGACAGGGCGCGGGCGTGCCCCGGCTCGATCAGGAACACCACCCGGTCGGAGCGCAGCGGGTAGGGCTGGCCGGTGTAGTCGCACGAGATCCGGTCGATGATCTCCCACGCCTCCGCGCCGTCCAGCCGGGCGGTGACGCGGCCCCGCACCTGCGCCATCGCGTACGGCTGGTCGCGGTCGGTGACCGAGATAGCCACCCGCGGGTCGCGGGCGATGTTGCGCGCCTTGCGCGACCCGGGCGAGGTAAGGACGGCGATCTGGCCGCCCTCGATCCCGAGCCAGACCGGCACGGTGTGCGGGCTGCCGTCCGGCAGCAGCGTGGCGAGGTGCCCGTAGTTGGCCGCCTCGAACAGGCGCCGGACGTCGGCGGGCAGTTCCATCACCGCTCACCTCCCGCGGCGTCCCGCCGGACCTCCTGCAGAGCGAAGCCCGCGGCTCTGGTGCAGAAGTCCTTGGCCCGGTCCACGTCGCCGACCGGCAGCAGCACCAGTTCGAGCTTGAAGTCCATCGTTCCTCTCCTCCTCGTCGCGGCCGGCCGTTCCGGTGCTCGCCTGGCCGGCTGGTACGGTCCAGGCTCTTCCTAAGCGCACTCGCACCGCATGGTGCGGCGGCCCTATCCCGGGCCGCGGGTCGCCCGGCGGCCGGGTAAGCGGGGGCTTAGCGGTCCTTAGGCGCTGCCCGTCTCAGCCCGGATCGAACAGGTGCAGCCGGTGGGCAGTGGTGGCGGCCTCGACCCGTGAGCTCACCCGCAGCTTGGCCAGGATGTTCGACACGTGCACGCTCGCGGTCTTGGGCGAGATGAACAGCTCGGCGGCGATCTGCTGGTTGCTGCGCCCGGCGGCGACCAGGCGCAGCACCTCCAGTTCGCGCCCGGTCAGCCCGAACGGCGCCGCCGGGCTCCCCGCGCCGGCGGCGGCCGGCAGATCGACGCGCGCGGCGCGGGCCAGCCGGGTGACCTGCTCCAGCAGGGGCCGGGCGCCCACGCCGGCAGCAAGTTCCGCCGCCCGGGGCAGCCAGGCCGCGGCCTGGTCCCTTCCCCGGCCCGCGGCCGCCCGGGCCGCCCGCAGCGCGCGCTCGTACTCGCCCGCGCCGTTCCAGTGCAGGGCCAGCTGGACCGGCACCCGGTACTCCGGGCTCAGCGACGGGTCGGCCTCCAGCGCCTCGGCGAACGCCCGGTGCGCCTCGGCGAGCTCGCCGGGCAGCATGTCCTCCCGCAGGGCCTCGCGGAACAGCTCGTGCCGGAACGCGTAGCCGCCGGAGTCCGTGATCACCACGCTGGCGTCGACCGCGGGCCGCAGCGCGGCGGTCAGCGCCGTGTCACCGAGCCCGGTCACCGCGGCCAGCAGCCGGTGCCCGACCCGGCTGCCGCCCGGCGCGGCGGCCCGCAGCACCTGCTGGACCGGCTCGGGCAGCTCCTTCACCGCACTCAGCAGCAGTTCCCGCAGCGACCACGGCAGCCCGGCGCTGATCGTGCCGCCGGCCTCCAGCAGGGCCTCGGTGAACAGCGGGTTCCCGGCGCCCCGGTCGTACACCTCGGCGCTGACGGCGGGCTCGGGCGGGCGGCCCAGGATGCCCGCCAGCTGCGCCGCCACCTCGCGGCGCGACAGCCGCGCCAGCTCCAGGCTGGCCACCCCGTCCAGCCGGCCGAGCCCGGCCAGCAGCCGGCGCAGCGGGCCGCCGCGGGCCAGCTCGTCGGACCGGAACGTGACCACCAGCAGCACGGCCGCCTGCCGCACGTTGCGGACGAGGTAGGCCAGGAGGTCGCCGGTCGAGGCGTCGGCCCAGTGCAGGTCCTCGATCACGAGCACCAGCGGCCGCGGCGCGGCCAGCTGCTCCAGCAGGGTCAGCAGCAGCCCGAACAGCCGGCCCCGGGCCATCTCCGGGTCACCGGCGGCGACCGGGAGCCCGAACTCCGGCAGCAGCCCGGCCAGTTCGCGCGCGTCATGGCCGGGCAGCAGCCCGGCGACCTCCTCGGTCCCGCGCTCGCGGACCAGCTGTCGCAACGCCGCGGTGAACGGCGCGTACGGCAGGCTCACCGCGCCCAGGTCTACGCAGCCCCCGGCCAGCACCAGCGCCCGGTCCCGCACTCGCGTGGTGAACTCGCTGACCAGGCGGGACTTTCCGCCGCCCGCCTCGGCGCCGATCAGGACCGTGCCGGGGGTCCCGCCCGCCGCCTCGTCGAAGGCGCCCGCCAGCGCGCCCAGCTCGGCTTCACGGCCGACGAAGACCCGGCTCACCGCGCGGCTGGTCACATCACCCAGGATGCCAGCCGGCCCGCCCGGCGTTCCGAACGACACAAGGGCCGCCCGGGCCGGAACCCGGACCGCCGGATGCTGGCGGGTCCAGTGCGGGGGCGACGGAGCGTGCCGGAGCCCCGACCACCGGACGCTGACGAACCCAGGGCGGGGGGTGACGGAGCGTGCCGGAAAGTGGTCTTGATCACGCTTCCGGCCCGCACGGGCTGGCTGGCGCGGCATCGGGGGCACGGCCACAGCGGCCGGGTCGCGGGTGAGGCGCTGGACCAGCCGGGTCCGGCTGGGCCACAGCGCGATGAGCGTGACCAGGCACACGCCGGCCAGCAGCGCGTACGGGACGACGTCCGACGTCGCCTGCGCGATGGCGCCACTGCCGGCGGCGGCCACCGCCTGGCCCGCGGCCCAGGCGAGGTTGCCGAGGCCGAACGCCAGGCCCTGGTTGAGGTCCAGCCGCTGCGCGCCGGTGCTGAGCAGGGCGCTGGCCGGGGCGAACAGCGTGCCGAACGCGGGCATGCCCACGATCAGCAGCGCCATCAGCCACGCCTTGGGCGCCACGACCGGCGCGAGCAGGCTGACCACGACTGCCGCGGCCAGCGACAGCCGGACCGGGACCAGTTCGCCGCGGCGGTCCGAGAGCCGCCCGGCCAGCGGGGACAGGCTGGCCTCGATCGCCGCGGAGGCAAGGAAGGTCGCGCCGATGAGCAGGGCCGAGGCCCCCAGCCGGCTCAGCCGCAGTGGCGCCAGGACGTCGATCACGCCGAACCCGAGCCCGGGGATCAAGGTCAGCCACATGCCCGCCGCGACGCGCGGGTCGCGGAGTGCGGGCCAGGCTGCTCGCAGTCCCTGCGGCTCCGCCCGGGCCGGGGCCGGCACGAGGAACGCGACCACCATGAGGATGCCGCCCGCGACCGCGGCGGCCGAGAACGCCGGCCCGGTGCCGACCTTGGCGGCGACCGTCCCGATCACGGGGCCGAACAGCGCACCGCCGACCGCCGCGCCGATCGCCAGGCCGAGCATCTCGCCCCGGCGCTCCTCCGGTGCCACCGTGGCCAGCCAGGTCAGACCCGCAGCCCAGGTACACGCCCCGCCCAGGCCCTGGACGAACCGCGCGCCGTCGAGCACCGCGGCCGCCGACGACCAGCCGAAGACCAGGGTGGAGACGCTCATCAGGGCCAGGCCGAGCAGCGCGACCCGGCGGGGGCCCAGGTGGGCGGTGAGCAGGCCGCCGGGCAGCGCCCCGACCAGGGTCCCGGCCGGGTAGCCCGCGACCAGGATGCCGGCGCCCGCCTTGGTCAGGTCCGCGGCGTGCACGTAGTGCGGCAGCAGCGGGGTGAGCGCCGTGAAGAACATGGTGTCGACGGCCACTAGGACGCACACGAAACCGAGCAGGGCGCGCACCCCGCGCAGCAGCCGGACCTGCTGCCGCGCCATGACCCCCCCATCTCGCTGCAATCCGGCATACCCGTCGCGTTAGGCCCCAGAACCTACCGCACGAGCTCGGGTCGCGTCACGTCTGAGGAACGGGTTATTGCAGGTGACGCAGGGGAACTGAGTGGCGCGCGGGGCGGCGATGCGGGCCCGGCCCGGGCCGGGGGGTTGGCCCGGGGTCAGGAATTCAGCAGCGAGGTGGTGAGGTCGGAGGACGGGTTGAGAATCATGCAGGACACGGTCCGCTGGCCGCTCAGCCAGGCATCCTCCTCCGGGAACAGCAGGCGGATGGTCATCGAACTGGTCGTCAGCGACTTGTCGACGTCGCCGGTGCGGGCGTTGCACCCGTTGGTGGCGAGCTTCGTGACCGCGGCCGTCCCCGGGTAGTTGAAGTCGGACCCGCTGAGGTTGAACTTGGCGTAGATCTGCGCGTTGTGCGGCTGGTTGCAGGGGAGGGCGGTGACGGTGGTGACGGTCGACGCGCCGGCGGGGTTGTCGAAGCAGTCACCGACCGCCAGCGAGAACACGTTCAGCCGCCCGGCGTGCTTGATCGGCCCGGTGGATGATGACCGGGACGTGGTGCCCGAACTGCCGGCCACGCCGAGCAGGATGAAGATCACTAGCCACAGCCCGGAAAGGACGAGGCTGGCGATGGCCAGGCCGCGGCCGCGCTGGCCCAGGCGCCTGACCCGGCTCAGCGCGATGAGGCCGAAGATCACGCTGAGCAGGATCGCGCCGACCAGGCTGAGAATGAACGCGGCAATGGCCCAGGCGCTGAACTTGCCCGTGCCCGGCTGACCCGGGCCGTACGGTGCGCCATACGCATAGGGGCCGCCGTAGGGCGCGCCGCCATAGGGGGCGCCCGAGGCGCCTGGGGTGCCGTAACCGCCGCCGCCGTACGCGCCGGGCGGGGGCGGATAACCGCCGCCGCCGTAGGCGCCAGGCGGGGCCGGATAGCCGCCGCCGTACGGGCTGCCCGGGTTTCCGTAACCGCCGCCGGCGTAGGCAGCGGCTCCCTGGTCGCCGGGCGTTCCGGGCGCTCCCGGGCTGCCGCCGGCGTAGCCCGGCAGCGGCGGGATCGTCGGCGTGTCATCCGGCATGGGTTGCGTGGCCTGCGGTGTCGGCGGCGACAGGGTGTCGGTCGGCAGCCGGTCGTCGTTGACCCACAGCTGCCATCCGGGCGGGGGCGCCGGCCACGACGGATCCGGCTGCCAGCCTGGCTCGGGCGTGAAGCCCGGCGGCGCGGGCGGCCATCCAGGGGGCGGGTTGAAACGCAGGCCCACGGCGACCAACTCCTTGGCGTGGGTTCGCGACGGCCGCAAACGTCAAGTTCAGGCAATGGGGGGCTAAACCATATCACTTCGCCCGAACTCGACCCGGGTCCCGTCGTTGCGGCACCTGGCTGCTCCATTCACTCGTCTGCCCAGACTCACACGCGCGGGCCGCGGCCGCGGCCGCGGGGCCGCTCCGCCCGCAACGGGAACGGGCGAGTCAGTGATGCAGCGGCTGGCCGAACGGCCCCCACTTCTCCCGGAAGTACTCGATGATCTCGCTAGCCTGGGCATGGCTGACCTCGACCAGCTCGTCGTCGAAGTCGCTGCGTTTCCACTCCACAATGATCGGGGTGAAGCTCCAGCTGAAATCGCGGCGAAGCCCTTCGTCGGTGAATCCGTTCCCATCAAATTCCAAACGGCGTACCAGCCCGTACGGCCTTTCAACGGTTGTCTCGTCATCGACGATGGCGTAGAAGGTGATCTTGTCAGGCATCTAACCATGACCTTTCCGGGGGTGGTCTGAGATAGCCTCGATGCCTTCGGGGACGGCGATCCAGGAGCACACCTCCCGCTGATACGAGCGTAGCTCCCGGCGCTCGTCACCCTTGGTGAGCGGGTTGCGCAGCCGTTCGTAGGGCCCGTGGGTGACGTCCTCCTTGGCATGAAAGCTTTCGGCCGTATGAAACTGAAGCTCAAACCGCTGGCCTCCTGGCGTGACCCAGCGCGTGTTGATCCCCTTGTACTCCGGATCGTCGGCCCAGTGGTTCTTGCTGTAGATCATCCGGTACTCGCGCGATTCCAGCCGATGCTTAACGTCCCTGTACCCATCCGAGTAGCTCGCCGGGTCAAAGCAGATGGTGTACCGGATCGCGTCACTGACCTGTCGCACGGCCGCTGCCACCGCCTTCCCCGGCTCATGCTCCATCTTCTCGGCGATCTTCTCTTTGAGCCGTTCTCCGCTCTTGAGGCGGTGGTCGAGGCCTTCGAGCCAGCCGCCGCGGGTGTTCTCGCGCTCGACGGCCCGGATGTCCTCGGTGATCTTCTCCTCCCTGCCCCGCACTAGTTCGATGACGTTCCTGGCCTGCTGGTGCTGCTCGGGATCGAGGTACTGGTTGCCGTCTCCCCGCCAGGATCCGGCCGGGTCCCGTGACCGGTCTATCGCCGCGGTCACCCGCTCGGCTGGCCATCTGCGCACGTGCTCGGCCCAGGCCCGGAGGAACCCGGGTACCTCGGTCCAGAAGTCCCGCTTGACCGCGTCGGCTCGATGATCAGCCTGCGCCTCGCCCCGGCCGTGATCGGGACGGCTGCGGCCATCGCCCGGCAGGGAGCTGGGATGACCGGGCGGTAAGCGTTCGAGCCGCTGCCGCAGGTCATCGCGCGACCAGCGCGGGGACTGGGCGTCGGCGGCTAAGTGATCGGCTGGCTGTAACCGCCCGGGGGCGTCGGGCCTGGCGGGCTGGTCCGGGGCGTATGACTGGCCTAGCCGGTCGCTTGATCCCGGCACGGTCGGCTCCCTTCGCCGCGCAACATCGCGCCGTGGGCCATGGTAGAGGCAAAGGCGGAGTATGAGTATGCGCCCCGCTACCAGTCCCGGAACTGGCCCTGCCCGGTCCAGAAGGCGGCGAGCGCGGCCACGCAGGCCAGGATGGCGGCAGCGGCCATGACGCGGCGGGCGGGACGGCCGGCCGACCAGCGCAGCGCCGCGGTCACGATCCGCCGGGCCAGCCCGGTCGCGATGTACAGCGAGCCAGCGATCGAAAACGCCACCAGCGCGGCGCCGATCGCGTCGATGGCGGCCGTCGGGTAGCGGTGGCCGGCGACGGCCGTGGTCGTGAGGTGAGCCTGCAGGCGGACGGAATGCCATAGCGCCCGGTTGATCTCGGGCAGGTGCAGCATGAGGTACCCGATGCCGGCCGTCAGCAGAGGAATGACGCAGAGCACCCAGCCGGTCACCGCGATCCGGGTGCGGCGCCGCAGCCCGCTGACGCGCGGGTCCCGGCGGCCCGCGGGCCCGGCGCTCTTCAGGATCGGGACCACGCGGGCGAACAGGTCCGGCACGCCGACCAGGTCGCTGAGGATGAAGTAGCCGTCGAAGCGGACGACCGGGAGCAGTTGCTCCAGCATCTCCAGGTGGGTCAGGGCGATGACCAGGAGCAGGACCTGGGCCGAGGTGGCCGCATAGAGGCCGGCCAGGGCCAGGATGAACACCGCGTTGAAGTACAGGCCGCCAAGGTCGGTGCGAAGCCGGCCCGGCTGAGCCGGTAGGAGTCGGTGACGTTGGTAAAGAACGAGGGCCACAGCAGGTACAGGCCGACGCCGATCACGCCGGGCCGCGCTCCGCCGTAGCGGCAGCCGGTGGCATGGCCGCACTCGTGGAAGGCGGCGGAGACGACGGTCAGGCCGAGCACGGCCAGCAGGCTGACCGGGTCGCGCAGGACCTGCTGCACCCCGGCACCCAGACCGTGGATGGCGAACAGCCAGTAATCCACGGCCGCCACGCTGGCGACCACGGTCACGACGACGGGCCACCGGAACAGCGGCCGCAGCAAGGCCGCGGCGGCGTTGGCGGCACGCTCGGGCAGCAGCGTGCCCCGGGCCCGCAGCGCCAGCAGCGGGCTGGCCTTGGGCGGGGCTGCCGGGGCGTTCTGGTCGGCAACAATGCCCAGCGGCAGCAGCTTGGCGGTGATGAGATAGCGGACCTGGTCCGCGGTCAGCGACCGGCCGAGGTCGGTGCTGGCCAGCTCGGCGATGGCGGCCGCGTCACGGGAGCCATCGATCCGGCAGGTGACCTGGTACAGCAGCGCCGACATCTGGATGATCTGGCCGTCGGGCCGCCGCACGAGCGACGGCGGCTGGCTGTAGCCGGAGTCCTGGTACTCGCCGAGCAGTTCGACCCCGTCGGCCAGCCGGGGCACCCCCGTCAGCCCGGGCGTTCCCTCCGGGGGCGAGGCGGATGCCGCGCGCCCGGTCGTCGCATGCCCTTCGGTCACGGTCACGGGTACTGCTCCTCCCTCGTCGGCTTGCGGGGGACCTCAGAAACGGCGGGGCGCGCGCCCCCGGTGCTTATACGCAAGCGGGGAGGGCCACCCGTCAGGGGTCGGGCGACCCTCCCCTCCTGTTGCGCATGCCCCTCCGGTGATGCGCAACAGGACAGTGGAACCAGCCAGGCGGCTGCTAGAAGGACAGGACCGAGTTGCCAACGCCGTTGAAGGCGGAGATGTTCACCAGCCCGACCTGGCTGGTGTTGCCGATCTCGGTGATGCTGAAGCTGGAGCCGTAGCCGTGGTTGGAGTAGGCGCAGCACAGGGTTTCCCGGCTTGGCAGCAGCTCGGCGGTCTCGAGCTCGAGGTCCTGCATGGTGACGGCGGTGGACATGATGCCTCCTTCGGGGCGATCTGCCCCGGGCCGGGTGCGGCCCGGGGTATGCCCGCGTTCCCGGCCGCACGATGCCTCCGGGACCGCCCTGCACCCCGGTGGCGCCGGGCCGCGGACCAGAGTGTACGTTCTTTGACGTACAAACTGTACGGCTACTAGCGTACAGTAGACACACACGGGCAGTCAATGTCGACGGATCGCGACTGAGCTCATGGGACCAAGGCGGGCTAGGTTGGTGGCTATGACGGCGCACGCGACAGGCGACAGGCGAGACCCGGCCCCAGAGCGGTCGCCCGCCTCCGCCGTCGCGCCGGATCCTGCACTGGAGCGGTCGCCCGCCCCGGCCGCGGCGCCGGATCGTGCGATCAACCCGCTGCAGCGCCTGATCTACCAGCGGCTGCGAGAGCGGGGGTGGTCCTACGGCGAGGTGGCCCGGCGCGGCGGATTGCCCCGTTCCACCGTCTACACCCTGGCCACGACCAGGAACCTGGTCCGGCCGCCCCGCCCGGCCACCATCGACGCCCTGGCCAAGGGCCTGGACGTGCCGGTTTCCGTCGTCCGTGCCGCCGCGGCCGAGTCGACCGGGCTGCACTACTACGACGACGTTCCGGCCGGGCTGCAGCAGCCGGGCGACCGCGAGCGGGAACTCCTGATCGCGAGCATCGACGAGCTGACCCCTGACGACCGGCGTCACGTGGCCGCGCTCGTCGAATCGTTGCGGAACCGGGCGGCGGCGGAGCCGACCGACCGTTAGCGCCGGCTCCGGGAGGCCGGGATGCCCGGGGCCCCGGCGCGCTATGGCCGCGCCGGGGGTCCCGGGAGTCCCGGGCGGGCCAGGAGCGCACGCCCCCGGCCCGCCTTTGCGGAGTGTCATCGTTCCTCTATGGGCCAGCTGGCGGATACCCCGAGCTGCTCGGCCAGCTCGGCATACGGACCCTCGGGCAGGACCAGCCGGGCAGCCCGCAGGACCGCCCGGGGATCCCCGCCGGGAGGCCGTAACACGTACGCGGTGTCATCGCGCTTGCTGCAGGTCACGACGACCCGGTCGTAGTCGGCCAGGACGATCGGCCAGCTGGCGGGCATCCCGAGCCGACCGGCCAGTTCGGCATAGCGGGCTTCGGGCAGGACCAGCCGGGCGGCCCGCATGATCGTCCTGGGGTCTGCGCCGGGAGGCCGCAGCACGCAGGCCGTGTCGTCGTGCTTGTTGTAAGTCACGACGACCCGGTCGTAGTCGGCCATGACGATGCCGCCAGTGTCCGTGGCATGTCGCTGGCTCCCCGGCTCTGGCTGTGGCTTTGGCCCGGGCTCGGGCTTTGGCCCGGGCTCTGGCCCTGGGCCGGCGGCGAGTGCCGAGTCGGGACTGACGGCGAGTGCCGAGTCGGGACTGACGGCGAGTGCCGGGTCGGGACTGACGGCGAGTGCCGGGTCGGGACTGACGGCGAGTGCCGGGTCGGGACTGACGGCGAGTGCCGGGTCGGGACTGACGGCGAGTGCCGGGTCGGGACTGACGGCGGGAGGCGGGGCCACCCGTGTGGTGACCCGGCGACGCCGATAAGCCGCCAGCACCAACTCGACGAGGAACGCGGCCGCGATGATCAGGCCGGCTGCCAGCAGCATGATCTTCAGCCACGTGGGCAGGCCGGCCGGTGCCGGCACGGTGAGCCGGACCGGACGACGGTGGTGCCGGCGGCGGCCCGGCGCCGGTGGCGGTGCCGGATGCCGGATTGGCGGGGCCGGGCGGGAGGTCGGCGGCGACGGTGCCACGCCGGGGACCATGAGCACGGTTCCCGGCCGGATCACGCCCGGGTCGGGCCCGATCACCCGCCGGTTGGCCGCATACAACGCGGGCCAGCCGCCGCGCACCGCCAGTCCGGCGGCGATGCCGGACAGGCTGTCGCCGGCGGCCACGGTGTACCGGGTCAGCGCGGCCCGGCCGGGCAGTATCAGGACCGTACCGGGATCGATGACATCCGGGTCCGGGCCGATGACGGTCCGGTTGACCGCGTACAACGCCGGCCAGCCGCCGCGCACGTCCAGTCGCGCGGCGATGCCCGACAACGTGTCACCCGGCTGTACCACATATCTCGTGGTAGGCCTGGCGACCGTCACACCGGCCACGGCGGCGCTTGCCGCGCTGGCCAGGGTGACCTGAGTACTTTTTGCAATGCTGATGTTCGCTCGAGCCGGGCGGGCTGACCCGCTCAGACCGGTCGCCATCACGACGACCAGCAGAATGCCCCAGGCGAGCACCACGCATGCAGACTTCGTCCACACACGCATTGTGCTGTCACTTTCCTTCCTAAGACCTCAGCGCCGGACGCTGTCGGCCCAGACGCCGAAAGACGCGAAACGGCCGGGGGAAGGAAAGGACTTACGCCGGGGGCACCTCCGGCAGGTAGCAACGCCACACTGGCCTGGCGCCGGCCCGCCGCGCGAGCCGCAGCAGCACCAGCGTGAGCAACACGATCACGGCAGCACCAACGCCGCCCGGCACGCCCCCGCCGGTCCCGCCGGAGCTGCCGCCAGCATTCCCGGCGCCGCTGGCGCCGCCAGTTGCCCCGAGGGGCACCCAGGAGAACGTCGGCGTTGGCGGGGGTGGCGTACCGCCGCCACCCGGGCCGGTGCCCGCCGCCGAGGCCGCCAGCCAGGAGGCGCCCCCGCCCGGCGTTCCCGTGGCACCGGACACGGCCGGGGGCACCGCGCTGGTTCCCGGGGCCACACCGACGGTGGTCGGCGGTACCGTCCCGACGGTGGTCGGTGCCACGGCTCCGATCGTCGGCGTCACCGCGCTGGTGACGGTGGAGACCAGCGGGCCGACGGCGCCGGTGACGGTGGTCACCAGCGGGGCGACGGCTCCGGTGAGGGGAGCGACGGCGCCCGTGACGGTGGTCACCAGCGGGCCGACGGCTCCGGTGAGGGTGGTCACCAGCGGGGCGACGGCTCCGGTGAGGGGAGCGACCGCGCCAGTGGCGGTGGAGACCAGCGGGCCGACAGCGCCGGTGACGGTGGTCACGAGCGGGCCGACGGCTCCGGTGACAGTGGAGACCAACGGGGCGACGGCTCCGGTGACGGTGGAGACTATCGGGCCGACGGCGCCGGTTAGGGGGGCGATGGCGCCCGTGACGGTGGTCACCAGCGGGCCGACGGCGCCGGTGAGGGGAGCGGCTGCGCCGGTGACGGTCGAGACGAGGGGATCCACCGCGGCGGTTAGGGGGGCGACGGCGCCGGTGACGGTGGTCACCAGCGGGGCGACGGCTCCGGTGAGGGGAGCGACCGCGCCGGTGGCGGTGGTCACGAGCGGGGTGACGGCGCCGGTGAGGGGGGCGATGGCGCCGGTGACGGTGGTCACCAGCGGGCCCACGGCTCCGGTGAGGGGAGCGACTGGGCCGGTGACGGTGGAGACGACCGGGGCGACGGCGGCGGTGGCGGTGGAGACGAGCGGGGTCACCGCGCCGGTGGCAGTGGAAACGACCGGGGCGACGGCGGCGGTGGCGGTGGTCACGAGCGGGGTCACCGCGCCGGTGGCAGTGGAGACGACCGGGGCGACGGCGGCGGTGGCGGTGGTCACGAGCGGGACGACGGCGCCGGTGACGGCGGACACCGCTGAGGTCACCGCGCCGGTGGCGGTCGATACTGCAGGGGCGACCGGGGCAACCGCGCCGGTGACGGCGGAGACGACCGGCGCCACCGGCCCGGTGATGGAGGCGACTGGGGCGACCGCACCGGTGATCGGCGTCACCGCTCCGGCCGCGGACCCGACTGGGGCGACCGGCGCAGTGGCCTCGGCCACCGTCGGCGTCACCGAAGCCGTCGCGGTCTTACCGACCGAAGCGACCTGGCTCACAACCGGGGATGCCGGGGTGCTGGCCTGGGGGGCCGAGCCGGTCAGGCCGGAGGTGGCGGCCGAGATGGCCTGCCCGACCGCTGATGCGCCGGTCCCGGTGCTCGCGGTCGCGGCGGGGGTGCTGGGCGGGCTGGCGGTGGCGGCCGGGGTGACGGCCGATAGCGCCGCCGTCACCGCCTGGGCCACCGGAGCCCCGGCGGATGCCGAAGGGCTGGACGAGGCCGAAGCGCCTGACGTCGCCGAGGTGCTCGGGGCCGGGCTCGCTGCCGGGGTGCTCGGGGCTGCCGGGGTGCTCGGGGCCGCGCGGGTGCTCGTCGCTGCCGGCGTGCTGGGGGCGGCCGGAGAGCTGGACGACGCTGCCGGGCTGGATGATGCCGGGCCTCCGGAGGACGCCGCGGCGCTGGACGCGGGTCCCGAGCCGGTCACCGTGGACGTAGCCGCCGACACGGCCTGGCCAACCACCGAGGAGGGACCTGCGCCACCCGAGGAGGGACCCGCGCTACCCGTGGAGGCCGCGCTCTGCGCGGCCACGGAACTGGGATCGGTGGCCGCCGATGCGGGCCTCGCCGTGAGCAGCGACAGGCCTAGAAGCAGGCCCAGGGCAGCCATGGCGATACCTGCGACCCACAGGCCGAGTCGCAGGACACTTGTGACTACCCCCTTGGTCACAAGTGTCACCATAACCCGTCATTCTAGGGGGCGTCTAGATCTGAACGATGAATAAGAGCGAAATAACCAGAAGAAGCACGAAGCAAGCGCTTGGCTCACTAATCCCGCCGGCGGACGACGCCAGCGAGCGGGTCGGGCCGATCCGGAGGATGGCGACCCCGCCGTTGCGGTCACGGCAGCGGGTGGACCAGGAAAAACGCCCACACGGAGGCGTTGGCGTCCACCGCGTAGCTTTGCGAGCCCAGCATCTTGGGTGAAAGCCAGGGGATCTTCGGGCCGCTCGGCCATTCGTGTCCCCTCCGTCGAGGGTGTACAACTCGACATTGGCACCGCCCCTCGCATCTGGCGTACCTGGTCAGGCGATAGCCGTGGTCGGCCCCGGGCCGGGTAACGGTGCGATCTCCCGCCCTTGCATTGTCACCAGCTATGGCCGCAAGGACGTGCATGCCCAGGTCGGCGAGATGGGAGGCGGCCTCGCGGCCCAGGCTGCGGTGGGCGCTGGTGATCAGCGCGATCCGGTCAGATGAGACGGTAGCCAGGAGGTGAGTTCTGCCCCGTTTCCGGCGGGTTCGTCACGCTGGCCTGTCCGCCGGATGACGAGCGTGCCCGCGGATGGCCCCTTGTCTGCGGGGGCCAGCCCGAGGCAGCCCACGGCCGGGCCCCCGCACGGTTTGGCCCGGTCGCCCGCGGTGGTAGCCACCGCCCCCGCGATCAGCCCGACCGCGATCAGGAGCCAGATCGCCAGCCCGACGCGCTGCCGGTCCAGCCAGCGCCGGCGCCCGCGGGCGGGACGGCCTGCCGGTTCTGGCCCCGGCGGTCGGCGGTCGCGCGGGCGGCCGGTACGCCACCGCCGTCCCGGCCGGATGCTCTCCCGCGTCGGCATCTCCTCGCCCGCGGTCAGCCGGGTGAACGCGGCCAGCATCGAGGCCAGCTTGGGATCGGTCCTGGCGAGATCGTCCACGATGCAGTCCAGTGCGTGCTGCTCCCGCGCGCTGAGGCTCATGACCCGCCACCTCTTCGCCGTGCCGTGACCCGGCACCTACCTCGCGATACGACCTATTCTCGCAGCCTTGGGGCTCGGAAGCGATCCCGCCTGGGACTGGGAGGCGATCCCGCCTGGGACTGGGAGGCGATCCCGCCTGGGACTGGGAGGCGATCCCGCCTGGGACTGGGAGGCGATCCCGCGCCGTTAGCTGACCGGGCCGCGCCTTTAGTCGCCGGGCTTTCGGCGGCGCCACGGCGGACCGCGCCGTACCCTCGACGCCGCGCTGGCCCGCCCGCCTCCCTTTCAGCCCATGATCCGCCAGAACGGACAATTTTCAGCCACTATGACCGATAGACGTCCGTCGTAATCGATCAACGCCGCAGGTGGGGCGGCCAGATCGATCAACGCCGCAGGTGGGGCGGCCAGCCTGCTGGCACCGATCTGACCCGTCACCGGGGGCGATCTGACCCGTCATCAGGGCGGCCTGATCCCAGCGCACGCCACCATCCGCTCCGAATGCCCGTATGTCCGGCGCGCGGGACTGCGGCTTGCCCCAGCTCATCCGGCCTGGCCGGGAAAGTCCTGATGCCCGGGCCGCCGATGCCAGACCCGAGCCTGATGACATGCGGATAAACCGGGCATGATGCCCTTTCCGGGCCGCTGATCTGGGATTTTACGATTCTCGCGGCACCGGGGCGGGAAAACAAGAGACGGCCCCTGAAAGGAGCGGAGATTATTTCAATGCGCAAAGAAGGGGAACAACAGAAAATGTGTTTCCGAAAACCTGTGGTCATGGCGTTTGTGATCCTGATGACGCTGGCTTTTACCATCGGGCCCGCGCACGCCACGACCTTTGGAAACAGGAAACCTCTACGTGACATCGCCTATGAATACGCCGTCGCCCAGCAGGGCAAGTGGTACTGCTGGGGAGGCACCGGGCCGTCGTGCTACGACTGCTCCGGGCTCGTCTACGAGGCCTATCTGCACGTAGACATCGATCTGGGCCGCACCACCTACGACATGCTCGACAGCGGCCAGCTCATCAGGATCAGCCAGGCTCAGGCCCGGCGGGGAGACCTTGCCTTTTTCGGGACCGGGCACGTGGAACTCGTCGATCACGGGGATATAACGTTTGGCGCGCACGCCACCGGCCAGCTGATCGGCTGGATCACCACGAACAGCTACTGGCATCCCACGGCCTACTACCGGGTCAGGGGCGCTGGCCAGCGATGAGATTAATCCGCGCGTCCGCCTGACCGCCGGGCCAGCATTCCTTTATCCCGCCGGGTACCGGTCACCCGGGATCCGGCGGCGCTCGACGAACACCTCGTACAGGTCGTCGGCCGTCTGCTTGATGACGTCGCGGCCCTCGAGATCGCCGAGGAAGCGGGCGCTGATGGCCTCGGCGCCGAGCAGCGCGCCGACCAGGCTGCCGCAGATCGCGCCGGTGCTGTCGCTGTCCCCGTCGTGGTTGACCGCGAGCAGCACGGCCGACCGGAAGTCGCCGCCGGCCAGGGCGCAGTAGGTGGCGATGCCGAGCGCTTCCTCGGCGACCCAGCCCTGGCCCAGGCCGGCCACGCTGGCGGCGAGCGCGGGCCCGGCCCGGGCGGACGCCGCCGCGCCGTTGAGGGCGCGCGCGACCTCGCCGCCGTCCGGACTGTCCTCGAGGCGGCCGATCGCGATGTCGACGGCCTCGCTCAGGTCATGGCCGGCGATGACCTCGCGGATCATCAGGGCCAGCGCGCCCGCCGCGAGGTACCCGCTCGGATGGCCGTGGGTGAGCGCCGCGGCCTGGCAGCCCAGCGCGAACGGGTCGCCGTCGGCGAGGCCGGCGGGCGCGACGCGCATCACGCCGCCGCAGCCCTTGCTGTCGTTGGACGGCTCGGCCGCCGACCCGGGCTGCCCCGACTCCAGCGCCCGCAGGCAGGTGGATCCCGGCGCCCGTGAGGCGTGCAGGAAAGGCTGCGCGAGCAGCCACCCTCCCTCGCTGCCCGCGCCGCCCGGCCTGCGCCCTTGCGTGGCCAGCCATCGCTGATACGCCGCCCACAGCAGCGACGGCACGTCGGGCGAGCCGCCCGCCAGCACCTGCTGCTGGGCCCGGATCAGCCCGTCGGCGGTGAACAGCGTCATCTGGGTGTCATCGGTGATCGCGCCGAGGCGTCCGTAGGCGGGGCCGTAGCCGGTCACCCCGGCCGGGCCGAGCTTCTCCCGGATCTCGGCCAGGGACAGGAACTCGACATTCGCGCCGACCGCGTCCCCGACCGCGCCGCCGAGCAGGCAGCCGCGGTACCGGCTGCGCAAGGAAGGGCCCGCGCTCATCGCGGGTCATCCCGCCCGGGCGGGTACCGGCGCTCGGAGTCAGCCATCTTGGCCAGCGCGGCCGCTCCGAGGTCGATGCCCAGCACGTCGGCCAGCAGCACCAGGTAGAGCAGCACGTCGGCCATCTCCTCCCCGGCCCGGGTCCGCAGCGGCTCGTCCCGGGCCAGCCGCCGCGCGTCGGCCGCGGGCAGCCACTGGAACAGCTCGGCCAGCTCGCCGACCTCACCGACCAGGGCCAGCAGCACGGATTTGGGATCGTGGAACCGCCCCCAGTCCCGTTCACCGGCGAACCGCCGCATCCGGTCGCGCAGCACCTCGAGTTCGGCCACCCGTGCAGCATGCCACGCCGGTCCCGGCGCTGGGCGGCGGACAGGGCGCCGGTAGGGTTCCGGCGTGGGCTGGGACGAGGTGGCCGCCGGGGTCTTCCAGCGCCGGTACGACCCGCTGGACGTGAGCGTCTGCGTGGTACGCGGGTCGGCCGGGCTGGCGGTCGTCGACACCCGGTCGTCGCCGCGCCAGGCCGACGAGATCCTCGCGGACCTGCGTGAGCTCGGCCGCGGGCCGGTCCGCTGGGTGATCAACACCCACGCGCACTTCGACCACTGCTTCGGCAACCAGCGGTTCGGCCCGGGCTCGGACCTGAACGTGCCGGTCTACGGCCACCTCCGGGCCCCGGCGCACCTGGACGAGTTCGAGCGGCCGCTGCTCGCCGAGTGGATCGCCCTCGGTGAGGAGCCAGCGGGGGAATGGCCCGAGGTGATCATCACCGCGCCCACCGACCTGGTCGGGGACCGGCACGCGCTGGATCTCGGCAGCCGGGTGGTCGCGCTGCTGCACCTGGGCCGCGGCCACACCGACAACGACCTGCTGGTGCACGTGCCGGACGCGGGCGCGTGGCTGACCGGCGACGTGATCGAGGAATCCGGCCCGCCGTGTTACGGGCCGGACAGCTTCCCGCTCGAGTGGCCGGGCACCGTGACCCGGCTGCTCGCCCTGACCGGCGAGAGCGACGTGCTGGTGCCCGGGCACGGCCGGCCGGTCGGCCCGCCGTTCGCGCGGGACCAGCAGGCCCAGCTGGCCGGCGTGGCGGAGCTGATCAGGGAGCTGCACGCCACCGGAGTGCCGGCCGGCGAGGCGGCCGCGGCGGGCGCGGGCCGGTGGCCGCTGCCCGTCGACGACCTGGCCCACGCGATCGAGGCGGGTTACGGCCAGCTCGGCGGCAAGGGCCCGCGGCCCGCCGGGCCGTAAGCCGCGGGCGCCTCATCGCGCCCGGGCAGCAGGACCCGGACCTGGCCGGACAGAGCCGGGCGGCGGGATGGTGCGGCGGCCGAGCGTCTGGGTACCGTCCGTAGGAAGCGCCAGCCGCCCAAGAGCGTCGGCTGGCCACCTTGGGGGGTGCCGGCCATGAGCCTGTACACCGAGATCCGTCATCCCCGGGCGCACGCACGGCGGAGCCAGGATCCGGCGCACGCCGGCGAGCAGGCCGGGTTCAACGACCGGCTGGCCGCCTGGATCACGGCGAAGATCGGGTCGATGTGGACCGTGTACGTCTGCTCGGCGGTCACGGTGATCTGGATGGTGCTCGGCGCCCGGCCGGTCCTGGGCTTCGACCCGTACCCGTATCCGTTCCTGCTGTTCCTCGGCAACGTCGCCCAGCTGCTGCTGATCTTCATCATCCTGCTCGGCCAGCAGGTGCTCGGCCGCTCCGCGGACCGCCGGTCGGTCCACACCTACGAGGACGCGGAGGCCATCCTGGTCGACTGCGAGCAGATCCAGAACCACCTGCTGGCGCAGGACACGCACCTGGCCGGGGTCGCCGGCCTGGAGGCCGTTACGCCGCAGGACCAGGCCGCGGAGCGGATCGAGGCGCCACCCGCGACCGAGGATGAGTACGTCGGGGTCAACGGCCGGCTGGCCGCCTGGCTGACCCACCGGGCCGGTACGATGACCGCCTTCTACGTCGCGCTGGCCTTCCAGGCCGCCTGGATGATCGCCGGGCAGGCCGCCGGGTTCGACCCGTACCCGTACCAGTTCCTGCTGTTCCTGTCCAGCCAGGCCCAGCTGCTGCTGATGTTCGTGATCATGGTGGGCCAGCGGGTGATCGGGCGCGCGGCGGACAAGCGCGCGGACCAGACCTACCACAACGCGGAGGCCGTGCTGCACGCGTGCGAGCGCCTGCAGGCTCACCTGCGGGCCCAGGACCTCGCCATCCGCCACGTCGCCGAGCACCTCCGGGAGTGCCCGGCCGCCCGGTAACTGCGGTTACATCCCCATAATGGCCTGTATCCGACCGTTCGCGACCGCGTCGAGCAGGGCCTGGTAGTCGCGGGCGTTCTGCTCCGCGTAGGCGAGCGCGAAATCCGCGATCGCGTCGTCGAACTCCCGGCCGTCCTTGCCCTCGCCCAGGTACCCGGACAGCACCGTGGCCCGGCCGGTGCGGGCGTGCCCGCGGGCCAGGGCCCAGCCGCACAGCCGCCCGTAGTAGTTGAGCTGCCCGGGGTCCATCGCGGGCACGTCCATGCTGCCCTTCATGTCCCGGAGCTGGCGCACGTAGTAGTCGCGGCTGGGCTTCCCGTCCGCCGCGATGCCCTTGGTCCAGCCGAGGAACTCGTCGGTGGCGGCCTGGGTCATCCGCTGCCCCTGGCCACCCGCTCGCCCTGGTGCTCGTACTCGCTCGGGCCCGCGAACGGCGCCAGCACCGACTCCTGCGCCTCCTTGAGCTGGAGGAACAGCGGCTCGTCCTCGCGGTCGCCGAGCAGCAGCAGGACGAAGGCCTCGGTGCCGACCGAGCCCACGCCCACCACCTTGCGCGCGAAGTCGCCGAAGTAGTAGCGGCGCAGCACCTCGCGCCGGTCCGCCGCCAGCGTCTCCTTGTACAGCGCGATCGCGGTGCGCAGCTCGTCGAGCATCTGCGGGTTCCGCTCGATCGGGAAGCGGACGATCATCGGGTGGTCGGGCCGGATCCGGTACTCCCCGCCGACCTGGTCGCAGAACTTCATCAGCGCCTTGAGGCTGGTCCGCTGCAGGGCCTTCTCGATGTCCCGGCGCCGCCGCTGCACCGCCTTCTTCGGCTGCACCGCGTCGTACAGGCGGGTCACCTCGTCAACGTCGATCCGGGAGTACCAGACGTTGAGGAACCGCATCGTGGCGTAGTGCGCCATCTCGGTGCGGTAGCTGTGCGCGCACCGCCGGGCCGCGCGGAGCGCTTCCTGGTCGGAGAACCCGTTGTCGCGGGCGGCGACCGCGAAGCTGGCCGCGAGCCGCTTGACGTCCCACTCGAACGAGGCGGGCAGCGTCTCGTCGAAGTCGTTGACGTCGAACACCAGCCGCCGGTCCGGCGCGGCGAACATGCCGAAGTTCAGCAGGTGCGCGTCGCCGCAGCACTGCACGCGCAGGTCGGTGGTGGGGGTGTGGGCCAGGTCCCAGGCCATCGGCGCGGCGGCGCCGCGGAAATAGGCGAACGGCGAGGTGAGCATCCGGCCGTACCGGATCGGTACCAGGTCGGCCACCCGGGTCTTGGCCTGCTCCTCCAGGATCGAGATCGGATCCGGCCGGCTACGCGGCGGGTCCCACCGCGCATGCTCGGCCCGGGGCACCCGCTCCCGCCGGGCCCGGCCCCGGGCCCGCCACTCGTCCGGCGTGAGGATCTCGTGCGGCGGCGCGAGCACGCCCGGAGAAACTCTCATTCGGCACCGACCCCCCGATCGTGACTGCTGGCGATAACCGGCGCCTTTCGCGAGGCCGCTGCGGTATCAACGCCAAGCCATACATGCGGGCAGTTTACGAGCAGGCCCGGGCCGGGCAGTAGCCGGGCCGAGAGCGCCGGGCCCGCCCGCCGGAGGGCCCGGCGGCGCGGCCTGGCCGCAGGCCCGGGGTGAGGACCCGCTTGTCCGCCGCCCGGGGACCGGACGAGACCAGGCCGACCGGCACCCCGAGCGCCTGCTCCACGGCCGCGACCCAGTCGCCGCCGGCGTCCCGGTAGACCGGGCGTGCCCGCAGCAGCCGGCCGGTCAGCTCCTCCTGCGCGGCCAGGTCGCCGGGCGGCCCCGCGGGCAGCCGGGTGACCTCCTCGCCGTCGATCTGGTAACCCCGGCCGACCCGCAGCTCGGGGTGGCGGGCGGCGACGTCGAGGTGAGTGAGCGCCAGCAGGTCCGCGCCCCCGGCCGCCTCCAGCGCGTAGCGCAGCGCCACCGCGTCCAGATGGCCGATACGGAACTCGCCCTGCCACGTGCCGTAAGCGTTATGGCCCTCGGGTAGTTCCAGCGAAGGATCCCCGGTGACGAACGGACCCGGCCCATGCCTGGTCTGGTAGCAGCGCAGCACCCCGATCCGCCGCGCGGTCTGGCCGGCCTCGGCCAGCAGGGTGGCCGCGTTGCCGAACGTCGTGGTGGACCAGGTGGTGTACGGGTGGAAGCCGTGCCACTCGTCGAGCAGCACGCCCTGCGCGCCCTCGAAGACCACCGGGCCCTCCCGCAGCAGCCGGGCCAGGTACCCGGCGCCGGTCAGCCGTACCCGCCGCGCGAACCCGCGGCACGCCGCGCCGACGTCGGCAGCCGGCGGCGCGCCGAGCGGGCCGACCTCGGCCGTCAGGCGGTCCCGCAGCGTCGTGAGCTTCTGCCCCAGGCACCGCGGGTCCCGGCAGTCGCCCGCCCGGGGCGCGTCGGCCGGATGGCGCAGCGCGTACCGGGCGGTCTCGCCGATGCCCATCCCGCACGACCCGTGCCGGGCCCGGCCCCGGGCCAGCTCCCGGGCCCGGTTGGCCGCCGCGTGGTAGGGCGTGGTCAGCAGCGCGCCGGCGTCGACGGTGAGCCGGTCGAGGGCGTCGGGTACGCCGACCGCGGCCAGGTGGGCGGCCTCGGCCGCCAGCGCGAGCGGGTCGACGAGCATGAACCGGGACAGGTGCGTGCGCACCCCGGGGGTGAACGTGCCGGACCCGAACTGAGCGAACGTGTGGTGCCGGCCGTCCTCGGTGATGACGTTGTGGCCGGCCTGCGCGCCGCCGTTGAACCGGATGACCGCGCGGACCGGCTCTGCGCCCCCGCGCGAGCAGAGCCAGTCCACCACGGTCCCCTTGCCCGCGTCGCCGTACCCGAGGTCGACCACGATGTAGTGGGGCATGGCGCGTTTCCTTCAGAGCCGGGTGTTGCCGCTGGGGCCGCCGAGGTCCGGGGGCGGGGGGGCCAGGATGAGGCCGCCGGACCCGGCGCCGATCGTGGCCAGCGCGCTGGACACCACGGGGTCGGCCGCCGAGCCGGCGCCGGCGAGGTCGCCGAGACCGTCGTGCAGGTCGATGGCGTCCTCGCCGAGGCCGATGGTCAGCGCGATGGTCTCGCACACCGCGTCGAGATCGCTCAGCTCGATCACGTTCTGCCCGAGCAGATCACGCCAGAAGCCCAGCACGCTCCGGTCGCCGGCGTAGCTGGCCCCGGCGGGCAGGATGTAGTAGGTGTCCCACGCCCGGGTCACCTCGGCGACGATGCGGGCCAGCGGGATGTCGCCGGGCGGCCAGTCGCCGATCACCGCGTTCGCCTCGGCCCGCTTCACTCTCGGGTAGGCCATCTCGTCGCCGATCAGGAACAGGTAGCCGCGCTTGCCCCGCTCGCCGAAGCAGTCGGTCGCGGTGTGCCGGGCCATGAAGTACATGGCCAGCTCGTACGACTCGGTCTTCTGCCCGCCGCCGCCGCCCTCGAGCAGGATCCGGCCCAGGTCATCGTCCATCCGGTTGTCCGATTCGAACTGGCCCACCTGGAGCGGCGCCCGGTCGCAGGTGGCGTCGCCGATCGCGCCGAACATGATCTGCGGGTGCTCGACGTAGCCCTGGCGCAGCAGCAGCCCGAGCAGCTGCGGCAGCTTGGCCTGCAGGGCGCGCGGCACCCGGCGCATCGACCCGGTCACGTCGAACAGCACCGCGATCGCCAGCGACTCCGGGTGCTCGGCGGAATCCCGGCTCTCGCGCATCACGTCCCGCGGGTCCAGCGCCGGGTGCGCGTCCCGGGCGCCGCCGTCGCTGTAGGCGAAGGCGCTGGCTCCTGTGGCCGCCCGGTAGCGCGCCGCGGCGTCGTACACGTCGGTGGACCATCGTCCGCTTCCCATGAGGTTCCCCTTTCCTCGGTGGTGTCACCCCGGCGCGGGCATCGCGAAGGGGCGGAACCTGCGCGGGCCGTACAGCCGGCCGAGCAGGTCGTCGAGTTCGGCCAGCAGCCGCCAGGCGTCCTGCGGCCGGCGGGACGGCTGGCGCAGCATGCCGGGCCAGCCGCCGGAAGCGGCGCGCCGCGTCGTCGCCGAACAGGTCGGCGGGCCCGCGCGCCGCCTCGATCAGCCGCACCGCCTCCGGCCAGGTCATGGTCAGCGCACCTCGTCCTCGCGGTCCGGCCGCAGCAGGGCCGGGTGCAGCAGCCGCGCGTCGCCGCGCCGGTAGAGCCGGGCCCGGGGGCCGCCGCGGGCCCCGCCGTGCGGCGTGAGCGCGCCGGTGCTGTCCACGAACCCGGGCACGGACAGGACCTTGCGGTGGAAGTTGCCGGCGTGCAGCGGCTCGCCCCACACGGTCTCGTACACCGCGCGCAGCTCGGAGATCGTGAACTGCTCGCCGGTGAACGCGGTGGCCAGCGGCGTGTACTCGAGCTTGGACCGGGCGCGTTCCAGGCCGTCGGCCAGGATCCGGGCGTGGTCGAAGGCGAGCTTCCTGGTGGTTCCGGGGCGCTGGGTCCCGCCGTTCCCGGCGATCCCGAGTTCGCTCACCGGCACCCACGCGGCCGCCCGGGCGTCGGTGCCCGGCCGCGGGTCCGGCAGTTCCGGGGCGAACGCCAGGTAGGCCACGGAGATCACCCGCATCCGCGGGTCGCGGCCCGGGGTGCCGTAGGCCCCGAGCTGTTCCAGGTGGAACCGGCCCAGCTCGGTGCCGGTCTCCTCGCCCAGTTCCCGGATCGCGGCCTCGTCGAGGTCCTCCTCCTGGCGCTGCCCGCCCGTGCCGGGCCGGGTCTTGACGAAGCCGCCGGGCAGCGCCCACCGGTCCTCGAACGGCGGCACGCCGCGCTGCACCAGCAGGACGTGCAGGGCCCCGTCCCTGATCGTCAGCGCGACCACGTCGACCGTGACCCCGATCGGGTCGAACGCTCGCGGGTCGTACTCGGCCAGGAACCGAGCCTCCCGGTCCGCCCCGGTTCCCGCGCCGCCGGGCGGCCCGGTTCCCGCGCCGCCCGCCCCGGGCTCCCCGCTACTGCGTTCGGTCACGTCGCCCGTCCTCTGCGTCCCGGCTGTTATTCTCGCTTAGAGATATACTCATGTTCAGATTAACACGCTCTGCACCCCTGTCAAGCGGCCGCGAATGGGCGCCCCGGGCCAGGGATGGGTGCGGCAGGATAGGGCCATGCCTACCCACGTCGCCCTGCTGCGGGGCATCAACCTCGGCGGGCACAAGAAGGTCGCCATGGCCGACCTGCGCCAGGTCGTGGCCTCCCTGGGGCACGCCGACGTGGCGACGTACATCCAGAGCGGCAACGTGGTGTTCAGCACCGGCCAGTCCGACACCGTGGCCCTGGCCCTCGCCCTGGAGGAGGTCATCGCCCAGACCCTCGGCGTCCAGTCCCGGGTGGTGGTGCTGTCCCGCGAGGAACTGGCCCAGGTAGCGCGGGACAACCCGTACCCGGACGAGCCGAACCACCGGGCCCTGCACGCGATCTTTCTCAGCGGCGAGACCGGGCCCGAGGTGGCGCAGCGGGTCGCGGCCGCCCAGGACGAGGTCGCGGGGAAGGGCAGCCGCGACACCGCCCAGGTCATCGGGCGCACCATCTTCCTGCACACCCCCGACGGCTACGGCCGCAGCGACCTGGCCGCGGCGCTGGTCAAGATCGGCCAGCGCAAGACCGACACCGTGACCGGCACGGCCCGCAACTGGGCCACGGTCACCAAGCTCCTCGCCATGTGCGAGGACTAAACGCCGGCCGCGCAGCCCGACGCCGGGAACGCCGCCTCGCGCAGCCGGGCAAACTCCGCGGCTAGCGTGTCGGCGGCCCAGTGCGCGTTGAGACCGCTCGGGTTGGGCAGCACCCACACCCGGGTCCCGGCCACGGCCAGCCGCTGCGGCCCCACGGCGGCGCTGGGTTCACTGAACGCCGTCCGGTACGCGGTCACGCCGACGACCGCCAGCCAGCCCGGCCGCAGCCGCCCGGCCTTGGCCAGCAGCGCCCGGCCGCCGTCGCGCAGCTCGGCCGCGCTGAGCTCGTCGGCCCTCGCGGTGGCCCGGTCGACCAGGTTGGTGATGCCGAGGCCGAGCGCGAGCAGCTGGTCCTGCTCGTCGGGCCGGAGCTGGCGCGGGGTGAACCCGGACCGGTGCAGGGCCGGCCAGAACCGGTTCCCCGGCCGCGCGAAGTGGTAGCCGGTCGCGGCCGAGTACAGACCGGGGTTGATCCCGGAGAACAGCACGCGCAGGCCGGGCGCGGCGACGTCGGGGATGGTCCGCTGCCGCGCCGCGGCCAGGTCGCCGCGCGTCGGGCGGGCAGGCTCGGGCACGCGCCCACGATAGAACCAAGGCATGCGCGACGCTCTCGCCGATCGGCAGAACCGGACGTTCGCCCGCGCGACCACCACCACGACCAGCGCGTACCCGCCGGAGCGCCGGCTGACCGGCGCCGGACAATGGGTTCGTGATCTGGGTCGAACCGGGGCGGTTCGAGGAGATGGTCGGCGACGCTCTCGACTCGCTGCCCGACGAACTCGGCCGCCTGATGCGCAATGTGGCGGTCACCGTGGAGCACGGGCCGGGCCCGCCCGGGCTGCTCGGCCTCTACCAGGGCGTGCCGCTCACCAGCCGCACGACGGGCTACGCCGGGGTGCTGCCCGACCGGATCACGATCTACCGCCGGGCGATCTGCGCGATCTGCTCGACCGAGGCGGAGGTGGTCGAGCAGGTCCGCCGCACCGTGATCCACGAGGTCGCGCATCACTTCGGCCTCGACGACCGGCGGCTGGAGGAACTCGGCTGGTAGCTCTGGTGCCTGGTAGCTCTAGTGCACCGCGCCCCCGGGCATCTGCCAGTGCCGCCAGCCGGGGTGGACGGGGAAATACCGCGACGGCCCCGGGGAGATCCCGACCAGGCGCTCGCGCGGGATCAGCGGCAGATCGCCCGGGACCGGCTCCCACCAGGGCTTGCGGGCGAACAGCCGGCTGAACAGCTCCCGCTGGCCGCCCGGGCCGAGCACGAGCTGGACCGGGGCCGGCTGGTCGGAGCGCTGCCAGCGGAAATCCCCGGACAGCCGCAGCGCCGTATCCCGGTTGGGCAGCGCGGCGTGCGAGGTCAGGCAGTGGAAGACCAGCACGTCCCCGGCCCGGTAATTCGCGGTGGCCCAGCCGCGCTCGCCCGGGCCGAGCACGTGCGGGTGCTGCGGCGGGCCGAGATGGCTGCCGGGCCGCACCGCCAGGCCGCCCCGCCGGAGCGGGATGTCGGCCAGCGGCACCCAGGTGGTCAGCATGTCCTGCACCCCGGAGACCGCGTAGTCCTGGTGCACGTAGCGGCCGCGGGCCATGCCGGGCGGGCGCTCGGGGTACATGGCGCGCAGCACCTTGGCCGGGTAGGAGAACGACCGCGGCCCGAGGATCATCCTGATCAGCCGCCGCAGCTCGGCGAGGTAGGGCAGCCGGTTGAACGCCGGGCTGATCAGGGCGGCGCGGAACGCCGGATCGCCGCGCGCGTCCATGGGGTTGAGCGCGCGCCGGTCGGCCGAGGCGTTGCCCCGGTCGTCGATCCAGCCGCCGCGGCGCAGCGCGGCGCTCACGCCGTCGGCGGCCGCGCTCACCTCGGCGGCGGGCAGCAGGCCCGGGAAGAAAAGGTAACCATCGGCGGCCAGGCGCCGGAGCAGTGCATCTGGGTCGCCCAGCCGGGCACTGGAGGAAGACAGCTCATCCACGCCGCCCACGATAGGTTGGCCGGCTGGCTCCCGAAATACGAGAAAGCCCCACGAATCCTGAGAGAACGCTGGGCGGGAACTGTGAGGCGGAGCGCCGGGCGGCGGCGGTGACCGCGGAACCCCGGCCGGGACGGTGACCGCGGAACCCCGGCCGGGACGGTGACCGCGGAACCCGGCCGGGACGGTGACCGCGGAACCCCGGGCGGGAACCAGGCGCCAGCCTCACCCGTCCGGCCGGCCGGTCTCGGGCTCGGCGGCCGGCCCGTCGGGCTGGGACGCCGCCGGGTCGGCCCGGGCGGCCTGCGGCGCGGGCCGGAGGCGCGCGGGCCGGAAACACGACGGGCCGTGCGGGGCCCAGGGCGGGCGAGGCGGATCGTGAAGGCGGCTCAAAAAGGCCGACGTCGCCGACCGCATCCCGCCGAGCAGCCCGTCGCGCCGCTGATTGAACGACGCGAGGTCGACCAGGCCGCGGTCGGAGCGCCGGTGCAGCAGGCCGAGCTCGGTGGCGGCGAGCTGGTACTCGGCCATGTCGCGCAGGCCGCCGAGGCCGCCGTGCAGCCGGGCCCACTGCCGGGCCTGGCGGCGGTCGGGCATGCTGCTCAGCATCCCGATGTCGGGCTCGGCGACCACGCCGGTCGGCACATACCCGGGCAGGTAGTGGAGGATGAGCCCGATGATCCGCCGCCGGTCCCAGATCATGGCGCCGAGCAGGATGACGACGACGCCGGCCATGACCGCGTAGGTCACGGCGAGCCGGCTCCCGCTCGCGGCCAGCGATGTGTTCCAGAGCGCGTGCAGCGCCACCGCGGCGATCCAGCCCGCGCCGACGGCCCACAGGCCGCGCCGCCGGCCGGTCATGGCCGCGTACGCCATGCCCGCGCCGATCAGCGAGGCGAACAGCGCCTGGCACACCGGGGAGACCACGCCGCGCAGCAGGAACGTGGTGGCGACGCCGGTGAAGCCGTAGCGGGTGGCCTCGGCGTAGTAGTAGATGTTCTCGATCAGCGCGAAGCCCAGGCCGACCATGCTGCCGTAGACCACGCCATCGGTCAGGCCGTCGATCTCCTGCGGGCGCCGCAGCAGCAGCCCGACGAGCACGAGGCCGGTGAGCGTCTGCTCCAGCGCCGCCACGCCGATGGCGGCCGCCGGCGACGGCGCGGCGAACCCGCCGGAGCGCAGCGCCGGGGTAGTGAGCAGCTGATGCCCGGACAGCGTGCCGATCAGCCCGATCAGCGCGGCCACCCCCGCGCCCCAGCCGAACACGAACACCAGGCTGCCAGGTGGTTCCGGTTCCAGCCGGTCCAGGGCGAGGATCCCGGCCAGCAGGGCCGGGATGGGCAGCAGGGCCAGGGTTAAGCCGATGCCGGCGGGCACCGCGCCCCGCGCGGCGACCGCGGCGAGCGCGCCGAGCGCGACCAGGCTGCAGGCCGCGACGCCGGCGATGAGGCCGACCGGCAGGTGGCCCGGGCGGCGTTCCCCGGCCTGGCCCTGCGGATCAATCGGCGCCACGCTGGCAGCATAACCAGCCCGGCCGGCCGCTTTCGCCCGTCGTCACGGCGGATAGGGCCATTACGTAATCGTCCGGAAATGGCGCCGCCGGCGCGGGTGCTGGCCCGCGCCATGCGGGCTGGTTACATTCGTGTGCATGTTCGAAGCGGCGGGCGCGGGTGGCGAACTGAACGACGAGCAGCGCCGGGCCGCGACGCACCCGGGCGGCCCGCTGCTGGTGCTGGCGGGCGCCGGGACGGGCAAGACCCGGACGCTGGTCGCCCGCGCTTCCTGGCTGCGGGACCAGGGCATCGAGGCCGGCCGGATCCTGCTGCTGACGTTCACCCGCCGCGCCGCCGACGACATGCTCGCCCGGGTGGAGTCGATGAGGTCGCGGGCCGCTGGTCCCGGGGGGCCCGGGAGCGCCGAGCGGATCTGCGGCGGCACCTTCCACGCGATCGCGCACCGGATCATCCGCGAGCACGCGGAGTCGTTCTCGCTGTCGCCCCAGTTCAGCGTCATCGACCCGGCCGACATGGCCGACGTGCTCGACGTGCTGCGCGCCGATCACGGCCTGGTGGGCACCGAGCGGCGGGCGCCCCGCGCCGCGGTGTGCGCCGACATCTACACCCGCTGCGTGAACACCCAGGCCACGATCGCGGACGTGGTGGCGGCCGGCTTCCCCTGGTGCCACGACTTCACGGCCCAGCTGGCCGGCCTGTTCCGGGCGTACGTGGCGCACAAGCGCCGGCACGGGCTGGTCGACTTCGACGACCTGCTGCTGCTGTGGCGGGCGGCGCTGGCCGACCCGGCCGCCGGCCCGGCCCTGCGCGGCCTGTTCGACGCGGTCCTGGTCGACGAGTACCAGGACGTCAACGCGGTGCAGGCGGAGATCGTCCGGCTGCTGCGGCCGGACGGCAGCGGCCTGACCTGCGTCGGTGACGACGCCCAGGCCGTGTACGCGTTCCGCGGCGCCGACCCCGGGCACCTGCGGGCGCTGGGCGGCGCCTACCCCGGCCTGGCCGTGGTCCGGCTGGTCCATAACTACCGGTCCCGGGATTCGGT
This sequence comes from uncultured Actinomycetota bacterium, assembly GCA_963749145.1. Taxonomy (GTDB): domain Bacteria; phylum Actinomycetota; class Actinomycetes; order Streptosporangiales; family Streptosporangiaceae; genus JASHPR01. The sequence goes on from CAVVLN010000005.1 coordinate 112,008, forward strand.
GCTGCGGCTGGCCAACGTGGTCCGGCCGCAGTCCGCGGGCCTGGAGCTGGAGCTGACCGGGGTGCGGGGCGCCGGGCCAGCCCCCCAGCTGGTGCGGTGCCACGACGAGGCGACCCAGGCGCGCGAGATCGTGGCGCGGGTGCTGGCGGCGCACGAGGCCGGGCGCCAGCTGCAGGATCAGGCGGTGCTGGTCCGGGCGGCGCACCACAGCGATGTCCTCGAGGTCGAGCTGACGGCCCGCGGCATCCCGTTCGTGAAGTACGGCGGGCTGCGGTTCACCGAGGCCGCGCACGTCAAGGACTTCCTGGCCGCGGCGCGCGTGGTGGCCAACCCGGCCGACGACATCGGCTGGTTCCGGGTGCTGCGGCTGCATGAGGGGATCGGGCCGGCGCACGCCCGGCGGATGCTCGAGGTGCTGCGGCCGGCCGACCCGGCTCCGTTCTCCCGGTGCGCGGCCGCGGCGCAGGCGGTCCCGGCCCGGTCCCGCGCCGCGGTGGCGGCCACGCTGTCGGCCCTGGCCGCCGCGGCCGGCCTGGACAGCGTGGCGGACCGGGCCGGCGCCATCCTGGCCGCCCTCGCCGGCCCGCTGCGCGTCCGCTACCCGGACGCCGCGGTGCGCATCGCGGACCTGGAGCGGCTGGCCGACGCGGCCGCCAGCCGGCCCTCGCTGCACGATGCCCTGGTCGAGCTGGCGCTCGACCCGCCGGTCTCCGCGTCCGACCTGGCCGGGCGGCCGCGGCTGGACGACGACTTCCTGATCATCTCCACCGTCCATTCCGCCAAGGGCCTGGAATGGCCGGTGGTGCACCTGCCGCACCTGGTCGACGGCGCGGTGCCGAGCGACATGGCGCTGTCCACCCCGGCGGGCCTGGCCGAGGAGCGGCGGCTGTTCTACGTGGCGGTGACCCGGGCCCGCGACGAGCTGTACCTGTACGCGCCGCTGCGCCTGCACCACCACCGCACCGGCCGCGACGACCGGCACGGCTACGGGCAGCTCAGCCGGTTCCTGGACGACCGGGCCCAGGCCCGGTGCGAGATCGTGGACGCAGTCCCGCGCGAGCCGGTGGTGCCGCGCATGACCCGGCTCGCGGTCACCGTCGACGCGGCGCTGGAATACCTGTGGCGCTGACCGGTCAGCCGCGCTCGATGAGGCCGCGCAGGTAGGCGGCCTGGCCGGCGTGCTGGAGATCGTCGGAGATCACGCTGACCAGGCGGACCCCGAGGGTGACCGGCGGATCCCACGCCTTGTCCACGATGCGGTCCAGGTCCTCCTCGGACAGGCCCCGGACGTACCGGAGCGTCTCCTCGTGCACCGCGTCGTAGTACCCGGTCAGCAGCTCCCCGGATTCAACCTGGACCGCGGCCACCGCCTCGGTGCCGTGCCCGTACCCGGTGGCCGAGGCCGCGAACGGCAGCCCGAACCGGTCCGCCCAGCTTGTCCCGCCGCGGCCCGATGTCCAGACCTGCCCGGTTCCGGCCACATCGGCGATGTGGTCGTCCTGGATCCGGGTCAGGTGCCACACCAGCCAGGCGATCGAGTTGGCCCCGCTCTCCGGCCGGAACGCCAGCTGGCCGGGGGTCAGCCCGTCGACCGCCTCGTGCACGGTCTCGCGGACTCGGCCGAACGCGTCAGCCAGCAGGTCGGCGATGGTCATCGGCGTTCTCCCGTTCGCTCGGTTCTTACCAGGGCATGGACGTGCTGGTGAAGTGCGTCAGCGTGTCGAGATCACTCATCTGGTAGACGTGGCGGGGCGGGGTCTCGAACGTCGCGTACGGCGTGATCCTGATCACCACCCGCTCCTCGTCCTCGGCCATCCGCTCGATCTGCGGGCGTCGGCTCTCCGGGACGTCCTCGCCGGCCATCAGCCCGACCACCCGGCCGAGGACGTCCGCGGCCAGCCGCCGGTCGCGGGAGACCACGGCGGTTCCGTACACCTGGAGGTACCGCAGCGGCCAGCCCTCGTCGAGGATGCAGAGGCTGACCCGCCCGTCCCGGGCCACGGCCCTGGCCTTGCCCCGGGCCGCCATCGTGGAGATCAGCAGATCGTCGCCGTCCATCACGTAGTAGACGACGGTCATGGCGGGCCCGTGCTCCCGGCGGTTGTACCCGAATACGCAGACCCGGTGATCGCGCACGTACCGCCGCCGCTGCTCCCGGTCCACGATGGCACCCTAGCCCGTCGCCGCGCCCGGCCGACATAGGGTGCGGGCCCGCAACCGCCAACTCGGGAAACCCGCGAAAAGTGTCCGTAACTGGCGGTGATACCAGCCACTCACGGACAACTTTCCGTGGCTGGCGCCCGTCCCGGCTAGGCGCGGCGGATCGTGATGACGGTCCAGGCCCCGAGGTGGATGCGGTCCCCGTCGCGCAGGGGCACCTGGACGCCGGTGGCGATCTCCTGGTCGTTGACGAATGTCCCGTTCTCCGAGCCCGGGTCCAGCACGGCCCAGCCGCCCTCCGGCTGCCCGATCAGGACCGCGTGCAGGCGGGAGATGCCCGGATCGGTCGGCGGCCCGGTCAGGTCGATCTCCGGGGCGAGGCCGCGGGACGCGCTATGCCTGCCGATCTGCTGCTGTTCCCCGGGGCGGGACAGGCCCAGCACGAACCGGCGCTCCGGGCAGTAGGGCGGAAACGTGATCGTGGCCGCCTCGGGCGCGCCGGCGGCGACGACCCGGTCGAAGTACGCCCGGTCGGCGGTCACCACCGCTGACCAGGGCGGACCGTCGGCCCGGGTTGGCCGGGCGATGTCGGCCGCGGTGCCGGCCGCGGTGCCGGGCGGCCGGGCGGGGCGCCCGTCGGGCTCGGCGGCCGGGGCGGCGGGCGCCCCGGAGACGAAGTCGAACCGGCACACCTCGCAGAACCGGCCCGATCGCGCGGTGCCGCACTGCGGGCACGGCTGCGGGTCGGCCGGGGCGCCGCTGGTGGTCGCGCCGCCGCTGATGGTCGCACCGCCGCTGGTGGTCGCGCCGCCGCTGATGGTCGCACCGCCGCTGGTGGTCGCGGCGCCGCTGATGGTCGCGCCGCCGCCCGGCGCTCCGCGGCCGGTCGGCCCGCCGCCGCCCGGCGCTCCGCGGCCGGTCGGCCCGCCGCCGGGCCCGCCGCTCGCCGCGGATCCGCCCATCCGCCGCCCGCACGCGTCGCAGTAGTCGTCGGCCGCCGACTGGTGGCCGGCCGGGCAGGTTGGCATCGCGGGCTCCTTGCTTCTCGACCCGGGGCGGGATGGAACGGGGGCCGGCGGCCGTCTCGCCGGAGTTCGTTGCGCGTCGCAGACAGCGTAGCCACGCGGTCCGCAGGCCGGCCGCGCGCGGAATCCGGCTTCGGGCCCGCGGGCGGTCTGCGCGGGCGGCGCCCGGGCCGGGCCCGGCCCGCGACCGGTAGCAGCGCGGTGACCAGGCGCGACACCTGGCCGCGATAACCGTGAGGGGCTAGCGGGAGATATCGAATTCGTGTTCTAGTATACGGATGAGCGACGCGTCTTTGCCGGAGTGGTGGACCTACCCGACCTGCTGCGGGAACGGGCACGCCTGGGGGCCCGGCAAGGTGATCGTCTCGTGGCTGCCGTGCCAGTGCGCGCCCGCCCGTGCGGCCCAGCCACGGGGCAGCGGCCACCGGACCATCGCCTGCCGCGCGCCGGGTTGTCAGTACGCTTGCTACGAGCCGCCGCACGAGCCGGAGCCCGGCCAGGCCGCCCGCGGCCAGGCCGGCGGCGGGTTAAGCGGTCGGCCCGGACCGGGCCAGCCGCGGACGCCGCCCCGTGGCATGCTGGCGGGAGGAGGCTGGCGTGTCCGTGGCGGTGCTCGAGATCGGCGGGCGCATCCGCGCGGAGCGGGCCAAGCGCGGTATCAGCCTGCGCAGCCTCGCCCGCAGCGTCGGGCTGTCGCCGAGCCTCATCTCGCAGATCGAGACCGGCAAGTGCCAGCCGTCGGTCAGCACCCTGTACGCGATCACCACCGCGCTGGGCGTCTCGGTCCAGGATGTCCTGGGCGAGGCCCCGGCCGGGGCGCAGGCCGCCGAGGCCGCTCCGGTGGTGGCCGGCCGGGCCCGGGCCGACGGCCTGGCCGGCCCGGTGGTCTGCCCGGCGCAGCGCGAGATCCTCGAGTTCGACTCCGGGGTCACCTGGGAGCGCCTCGGCCGCGTTCCCGGCCGCCACGTTGACTTCCTGCTGGTCAGGTACGCGCCCGGCGGCTGCTCCTCGGACGCCGGCTGGCTCATGGAGCACCCGGGCACCGAGTACGGCTACCTCATCGAGGGCGAACTGGTCGTCACCCTCGGGTTCCGCTCGCACCGGCTGACGGCGGGGGACGCGGTCAGCTTCGCGTCAGCCACCCCGCATACCTACCGCAACGAGGGCCCCGGACCCGCGGTGGGCGTCTGGTTCGTCGCCGAGCCCGGCGGCCCGTAGCGCCCGGGCTGGCGCGCCGCGCGCGGCCGCGGCCGGGCTGGCCTCGGAGGACCCGGATCGGGGCGAGGCGTTGCGTTCAGTATTTATTGACACTGACGGGGCGCGGGCTCTTAACTAAAGCCGAGCCCGAGAGCGAGGTGGCCGGCGATGGCGATTCACACCTTCGGAACCGACGCGGTGGACTGGGAGGAGCGGGTCGACCTGGCCCGGCTGCGCGCCGAGCGCCTGGCCCGGCTGCGGGCGGAGCTGGACCGGTCCGAACTCGGCGCGCTGCTGAGCTTCGATTTCGCGAACATCCGCTACATGACCTCGACCCACATCGGCACCTGGGCGGTGGACAAGCTGATCCGGTTCGCGGTGCTGCCCCGGGGCGGCGAGCCGGTGGTCTGGGACTTCGGGTCGGCGGCCCGGCACCACCAGCTGTACAACCCGTGGCTGGACTACACCGAAGGGCCGCCGTCGGCCGAGGGCGCCGCGCGCACCGGGGCCCGGGCCGGCATCTCCACGCTGCGCGGTGCTTTCCATCCGGACGCCGGCATCGCGGCCGACGTGGCCGGCAAGGTCGCCACGGTGCTGCGCGAGCACGGGGTGGCGGACGCTCCGCTCGGCATCGACGTGGCCGAGATGCCGGTGCTGGCGGCGCTGCGGGCCGAGGGCATCGAGACCGTGGACGGGCAGCAGGTGTTCCTCGAGGCCCGCCGGACCAAGACCCGCGACGAGATCTCCCTGCTGGCCCAGGCGTGCTCGATGGTCGACGCGGCCTACACCGAGCTGTACGAGTTCCTGCGCCCGGGGGTGCGCGAGAACGAGTGCGTGGGCCTGGTCAGCAAGGTCCTGTACGGCCTGGGCAGCGAGTACGTGGAGGGCGTCAACGCGATCTCCGGTGAGCGGTGCTCGCCGCACCCGCACGTGTACTCGGACCGGCTGATCCGGCCCGGGGACCCGGCGTTCTTCGACATCCTGCACAGCCACCTGGGCTACCGGACCTGCTACTACCGGACGTTCGCGGTGGGCAGCGCTTCGCGCGCGCAGCGGGACGCCTACGTGCGCTGCCGCGAGTACATGGACCAGGCGATCGCGCTGGTCAAGCCCGGGGCCACCACCGCCGACATCGTGGCGCTGTGGCCGCGGGCCACCGAGTTCGGGTTCCCCGACGAGATGGCCGCGTTCGCGCTGCAGTACGGCCACGGCGTGGGCCTGTCGATCTGGGAGAAGCCGATCTTCAGCCGGCTCGTGTCGCTGGACCACCCGGAGACGCTGGAGGAAGGAATGGTGTTCGCGCTGGAGACCTACTGGCCGGCCAGCGACGGCTGGTCGGCGGCCCGGATCGAGGAGGAGGTCGTGGTCACCGCCGCGGGGTGCGAGGTCATCACCAAGTTCCCGGCCGAGGAACTGCTGGTGGCCGGGCGCAAGTACTGGACCGCGGGCGGGGCGCTGAACACGCTCCGGGAGAGCCAGTCCCAGCTGAACACGCCGGCCGGCCGCGGCGAGACCGCCCGCGCCGGGAACGGGGCTGGGGCGGGATCCGCGGGATCCGGCGGCGCGGCCGGTCGCGCCGCGGCGGGTGATGCCCGGTGACCGCCGTGGACGCCGGCGCCAGCGTCGTCAGCGCCGAGGAACTGCTCGCGCTGTACGAGGCCATGGCGGTGATCCGCCGCACCGAGAAGGCGGCGCACGACCTGTTCCTGGCCGGCCTGGTCAAGGGCACCACGCACCTGGCCGCCGGGCACGAGGCGGTCGCGGTCGGCGCCAGCGCCGCGCTGCGGCCCGACGACTACGTGTTCGCCACCTACCGGGGCCACCACCACGCGATGGCCCGGGGCGCGTCGCCCGAGGAATGCCTGGCCGAGCTGATGAGCAAGAGCACCGGCCTGTGCCAGGCCAAGGGCGGCTCGATGCACCTGACCAAGGCCTCGGCCGGGATGCTCGGCTCGTACGCGATCGTCGGCGCGCACCTGCCGATCGCGGCCGGGGCCGCCTGGTCGGCCCGGCTCCGCGGCAGCGGGCAGGTCGCGGTGGCGTTCTTCGGTGACGGCGCCACCAACATCGGCGCGTTCCACGAGGCGCTCAACCTGGCCGCGGTGTGGTCGCTGCCGGTGCTGTTCATCTGCGAGAACAACCTCTACATGGAGTACACGCCGATCGGCGACGTGACCGCGGTCGGCCACCCGGCCGCCGACCGGGCCCCCGCGTACGGGCTGCCCGCCGAGGTCCTGGACGGCAACGACGTGGTCGTGGTCAAGGAGGCCGTGGCGCGGGCCGCCGCCCGGGCCCGGGCCGGCGAGGGGCCGACGGTGCTGGAGGCCAAGACCTACCGGCACTTCGGGCACAGCCGCACCGACCCGGCCACCTACCGGCCCGAGGAGGAGGTCAGGCAGTGGCTGAGCCGGGACCCGCTGGAGGTCGCCCGGGCCCGGCTGGAATCGCTCGGCGTGCCCGCCGAGTCGGTGGCCGCGGCCGACGACCGGGCGGGCCGCCTGGTCGAGCAGGCGGTGGCCGCGGCCAAGGCGGCTCCCGGTCCCGACCCGGGCGCGGCGCTGACCGATGTGTGGGCGGACGGAGGCTCGGCATGGCGGACCTGACCGACGCGGCGAACGTGATCACCTACCGGGAGGCGGTGGCCGAGGGGATCGCCCGGGAACTGCGCCGCGACCCGTCGGTGGTGTGCCTGGGCGAGGACATCGGGGCCGCGGGCGGGGTATTCAAGACCACCGCCGGGCTGTTGCCGGAGTTCGGCAAGCAGCGGGTCTGGGACACGCCGATCTCCGAGCAGGCCATCCTGGGCGTGGCGATGGGCGCGGCCATGACCGGGATGCGCCCGGTGGCCGAGATCATGTTCTCCGACTTCTTCGCCTGCTGCTGGGACTACCTGGCCAACGAGATACCGAAGATGCGGTACATGACCGGTGGCCAGGTCACGGTGCCGCTGGTGGTCCGCACGGCCAACGGCGGCGGCCTGGGCTTCGGCGCGCAGCACTCCCAGGCGGTGGAGAACTGGGCCCTGGCCATCCCGGGCCTGAAGATCGCGGCCCCGTCCACGCCCGCCGACGTGATCGGGCTGATGGCCGCCGCGATCCGCAGCGACGACCCGGTGGTGTTCTTCGAGCACAAGGGGCTGTTCGCCAGCAAAGGGCCGGCCGCGCCCGAGGGGCACCTGGTGGAGCTGGGCCGGGCCGCCGTGGTGCGCGAGGGCACCGACGTCACGCTGGTGGCCCTGGCCGCCACGGTGCCGCTGGCGCTGGCCGCCGCGGGCCGGCTGGCCGGTGACGGCGTATCGGCCGAGGTGATCGACCTGCGCTGCCTGGTGCCGCTCGACATGGCCGCCGTCCTGGAGTCGGTCCGGCGGACGTCCCGGCTGGTTGTCGTGGAGGAGAATCCCTACCAGGGCGGATGGGGCGGAACCGTGGCCTCCGTCGTCGCCGATGAGGGCTTCGAGCTGCTCGATGCCCCGGTCCGCCGGGTCGCCGCCGCCTGCGTCCCGCTGCCGTTCGCCGACGTGCTGGAGCAGCAGGTGATCCCGACCGTGGACAGCGTGACGGCGGCGGTCACCGCCCTGGCCGCCTACTAGTGACGGCGGCGGTCGCCGCCCTGGCCGCCTACGGGCGGCCACCGCCGGCCCGGGGGCCGGGCGGGCCCGGCGGGCCTGTTTTGCCTGCTAACGACGTGGGCGCATTATTACGCGCACGTCTCGGTACGGTCGCGAACTCGGTTCGCGGCCGGCCCTCGTCTGGACGGAGGTTGACCCCGGCCGTACCGTGATCAACGGGGCTCATACGGTCAGTGACGCTGGCGAAGACGCCGAGACCCCGCGTTTGCCATGTCAGGAACCAGGAGCCCGAAGGAAGCAGAACGAAAGAAGGAGCCCGGTCATGGGGGCTATCCCCAGCATCAACGGAGATGTATCTCCAGGCTTCGCAGCAAGATTCTCGCGGGCTGCGGGCGCGGCCGCGCTGGCCCGGGTCGCGGCGGGCGGCCGACTCGCTCACCGACCACACCGTGACCAGCAATAACATGCCAGCTACGCACCTCCTGGCCGGGACTACCTGCCCGCGCCGCGGCCATGATCTGGCCGATCGCCAACAATCTCAACGGGGCCACCCCGGTGCGCCTCACACTCAGCATCAACCCGGAGAATTGGTATTTCGTGACGTAGCTGTACCGGCGGGTCAGGCCGACCTGGCTGACCTGTCCTCCCGGCGCGGGGATGCCGGCTGGCCCGCCATCTCCCGCGGGGACCCGCCCGGAAGGGGGTAACTTTGATCATCTTCATGGTCCGCCGGTTGCTGCAGGCGGTCGTGGTGGTCCTGCTGGTGACCGTGATCACCTTCATTTTGCTGCGCCTGATTCCGGGTAACCCGGCCATCGCGATCATGGGCCCGCAGGCGTACCGCAACCCGGCGGCGATCGCCCAGTTCGACCGGGTCTACGGCTTCAACAGGCCGTGGTACGGCCAGTACTGGCTCTGGCTCGACCACCTGCTGCATTTCAACCTGGGCTATTCCTACAACCTCAACCAGAGCGTGGCCTCGCTGCTGGCTAACCACCTGCCGAAGACCGTGTTCCTGGTCGGGATCTCGATCATCCTGGCCCTGCTGCTCGCCATCCCGATCGGGGTGGTGCAGGCGGTGCGGCGGAACAAGATCGTGGACCACTTCTTCAACGGGTTCTCCACGATCTTCTACGCGATGCCCGCCTTCCTGCTCGGCATCCTGCTGATCCTGGTTTTCGCCATCAAGTTCCCGATCTTCCCGCCCGAGGGCCCGCAGGGTGAGGGGCTGGGCGTGCTGTTCACCAACTTCAACGCGCTGGTCCTGCCGATCATCACGCTGACGCTGATCACGATCGCGCTGTTCAGCCGGTACATGCGCTCCTCGGTGCTGGACAACCTGACCGAGGACTACGTGCGGACGGCGAAGGCGAAGGGGGCCAGCGAGCGGCGGGTGCTGCTGCGGCACGTGCTGCGTAACTCGCTGATCCCGATCGCCACGCTGCTGGGCCTGCTGTTGCCGGCCCTGTTCGCCGGCGCCCTGATCACCGAGTCCGTCTTCAACTACCCGGGGATGGGCTACCTGTTCTACCAGCAAGCCCTCAAACAGGACTATCCGACCCTCCTCGGGATTATCGTCGTGGTGGCCGTGGCGACCGTCGTGGGGTCGCTGCTGGCTGATATCGCCTATGCGGTGCTCGACCCGCGTGTGAGGTATGTGAGCCAATGAGTCTTGCCGGCGGTTCCCCGGAACCCATTCCCACCGATATCAAGCCAGACCCGTTGTCCAACGTCGGCGTGGCCGTCGTGGCCTTCCCGGGCGATGCGGACGCGGTCGCCACCGGCATGCTGCCGGCGGGCAAGCCGCGCAGCACGTTCCGCCGCGGGCTCGAGGTGTTCCTGGAGAACAAGCTCGCGGTCACCGGCGTCGGGATCTTCGTGTTCATGCTGCTGTTCTGCTTCATCGGGCCGCTGATCTACCACACCAACCAGCTCCAGGTGGACTTCGCCAACGAGGAACTGCCGCCGTCGTCCGCCCACCTGCTGGGCACCGACGCCAGCGGGTTCGACGTGCTCGGCCGGCTGATGGTGGCCGGGCAGGTGTCGCTGGAGGTGGGCATCGCCGCCGCCTTCCTCGCCACCATCGTCGGCGTGCTGTGGGGCGCGGTGGCCGGGTACATCGGCGGGTTCGTGGACGCGGGCATGATGCGCATCGTCGACGCGCTGCTGTCCATCCCGACGCTGTTCCTGGCGCTCGTGGTGGTGTCGATGATCACTCCGAGCAAGCCGATCCTGATCCTGGTGATCGCGCTGACCTCGTGGCTGACCACCTCCCGGCTGGTCCGGGGCGAGGCGCTGAGCCTGCGCACCCGCGACTACGTGCAGGCGATGAAGGCGATGGGCGGCGGCGGCACCCGGGCGGTGCTGCGGCACATCGCGCCGAACGCGATCGGGACGATCATGGTGAACGCGACGTTCCAGGTCGCGGACGCGATCGCGCTGATCGTCGCGCTGAGTTACCTGGGCCTGGGCATCCGCCCGCCGCAGACCGACTGGGGCCAGATGCTGTCCAACGGCGTGCAGTACGTCTACGACGGGTACTGGTGGCTGATCATCCCGGCCGGGTTCTGCATCGTGATCGTGATCGCCGCGGCCATCTTCATCGGTGAGGGCATGCGCGACGCGGTCGAGGTCCGGCTGCAACGCCGCTAGCGCACGGCCAGGGAAACTGAATGACCACAGAACTCGCGAGGGTACATGTCATCGCTGCTTCAGATTGAGGACCTGCGCACCGAGATCCGGCTCCGGTCGGCCACCGTGCACGCGCTCGACGGGGTCAGCCTGAGCCTGGAGGCCGGGGAGTGCCTGGGCATCGTCGGCGAGTCAGGCTGCGGGAAGACGATGACCGCCCTGTCGATCATGCAACTGCTGCCCCCGGGCGGCCACATCGTCGGCGGGTCGATCACGCTGGACGGCCAGGAGATCTCCTCGCTGAACGACGACGGCATGCGCCACGTCCGCGGCAACGAGGTCGGGATGATCTTCCAGGACCCGATGACCTCGCTGAACCCGACGATGACCGTCGGCGACCAGATCGCCGAGACCGTGCTGCTGCACCGCGGCGCCGACGGCAAGACCGCGCGGGCCCGGGCCGTGGAGGTGCTGGGCCTGGTCGGCATGCCCCGCCCGGCCGAGCGGGTGTCGAGCTACCCGCACCAGCTGTCGGGCGGCATGCGGCAGCGCGTGATGATCGCCATGGCGCTGGCCTGCGAGCCGAAGCTGCTGATCGCCGACGAGCCGACCACCGCGCTGGACGTGACGATCCAGAAGCAGATCCTGGAGCTGATCGACGACCTGCGGCAGCGGCTGGGCATGGCCGTGATCCTGGTCACCCATGACCTGGGCGTGATCGCGGGCCGGGCCGACCGGGCCGTCGTGATGTACGCGGGCAAGGTGGTGGAGACCACCACCACCGCGCGGCTGTTCGCCAACCCGCGTCACCCTTACACCGAGGCCCTGTTCGGCGCGCTGCCGGAGAAGGCGGCCGACGAGACCGAGCGGCTGTACTCCATCCCGGGCATGCCGCCGGACCTGACCATGCCGCCGCCGGGGTGCCGGTTCGCGGCCCGGTGCCGCTACCGGCAAGACCGGTGCATCGGCGAGGAGCCGGCGCTGGAGGGCGATTCCTGGGACCACGCGTTCCGGTGCTTCTTCCCGGTCGGCAAGGCCGGCGCGGACGCGGAGGCCGGGCGGCTCGAGGTGGCCGAGATCGCGCATGAGCGCCGCGAGCGCGTCCCCCACCCGCAGGACGGGGACGGGGTCCTGCTGCGCGCCGACGGGCTGGTGAAGAACTTCGCGGTCACCTCGGGCGCGGTGTTGCAGCGCCGGATCGGGGAGGTGTCCGCGGTCGCGGACGTGAGCTTCTCGATCCGGCCCGGCGCCACGTTCGGGATGGTCGGCGAGTCCGGGTGCGGCAAGACCACGATCGGGCGGATGATCGCGGGCCTGGAACGGGCCAACCAGGGCTCGATCGTCCTGGACGGCGAGGACATCGTCCAGCTCGCCACCGTCAGCGGGCGGCGGCGCCGCAGCCCGCTCAGCCGGCGCGAGCGGCGGCGCCGCAGCCCCAAGGTCCAGCTGATGTTCCAGGACTCCTACGCCTCCATGGACCCCCGGATGCGGGTCGGCCCGATCCTGCGCGAGCCGCTGGCCATCCAGCGGATCGGCTCCCGGTCCGAGCAGCACCAGAAGATCGCCGCGATCCTGGACGAGGTCGGGCTGCCCCGGGCCGCGGTCGACCGCTACCCGCACGAGTTCTCCGGCGGCCAGCGCCAGCGCCTCGGCCTGGCCCGGGCGCTGATCCTGCGGCCCCAGCTGGTCGTCGCCGACGAGCCGGTCTCCGCCCTGGACGTCTCCATCCAGGCGCAGATCCTCAACCTCATGCTCGACCTGCAGCGCGACCTCGGCCTGACCTACCTGTTCATCTCGCACGACCTGTCCGTCGTGCGCTACCTGTCCGAGACCATCGGCGTGATGTACCTGGGCAAGATGGTCGAGATCGGCCCGGCCGACGACGTCTACTACCACCCGGTCCACCCCTACACCCGCGGCCTGATCGACACGGTCCCGGTAGCCGACCCCCGGATCGCCCAGGCCCGCGAGGACAAGGGCGTGGCCGGCGAGCTCCCCTCGGCCATCAACCCGCCGTCGGGCTGCCGGTTCCGCACCCGCTGCCCGCGGGCCCAGGAGATCTGCGCCCAGGAAGAGCCGCCGCTGCGGCCGTTCACCGCCCACGGGCACCAGGCCGCCTGCCACTTCCCGCTGCGCGAGCCCGAGGGGGTTACCGCCGCTGCCGCCGCACCCTAGCCCGGCCTGGCCGCCGACGGCGCCAATCGCCGTCGCGTCGATCCCACGGCTGTCAGACTAGGTGCGCGGCACCTGGTGCGCCTCCTCGCGCGGCCGCGCCGATTGTGCCATCATGGCGGCTCGAATGAATGTTCGGTGCCTCCGCTGGCGCCGCCCGCTCCATGATCCGAGAGGGGAACCGGCGTGCCTGAACTCACCTGCCTGGAGATCTGCGCGGGCGCGGGCGGCCAGTCGCTTGGCCTGGAGCAGGCCGGCTTTTCCCATGTCGCGGCCGTTGAGATCGACCCCGACGCGTGCGCGACGCTGCGGCTGAACTGGCCCCGCTGGGACGTGCAGCAGCTCGACGTGCGTCACTTCAAGGCCATCGACTACCGCGGCGTCGACCTGCTGGCCGGCGGCGTCCCGTGCCCGCCGTTCTCGATCGCGGGCAAGCAACTCGGCGCCGACGACGAACGGGACCTGTTCCCCCAGGCCCTGCGCCTCATCGAGGAGTGCGAGCCGACGGCGGTGATGCTGGAGAACGTCCGCGGGCTGGCGACGGCCCGCTTCGCCGGGTACCGCGAGCAGGTGCTCGCCCGGCTGCATGAGCTCGGCTACCAGACCGACTGGCAGGTCCTGAACGCCAGCGAGTTCGGCGTGCCGCAACTGCGCCCGCGCTTCGTCCTGGTGGCGATGAAGCTGGCCGCGAGGCAGTACTTCGAGTGGCCCCGGCCGGTCCGGACGCCCCCCACCGTCGGCGAGACCCTCCGCGACCTGATGGCGGCGCGCGGCTGGGCCGGCGCCGACGCCTGGGCCCGGCGGGCCAACGGCATCGGTCCCACGCTGGTCGGCGGCTCCCGCAAGCACGGCGGGCCCGACCTCGGGCCGACCCGGGCCCGCGAGGCCTGGCTCAGGCTGGGCGTCGACGGCAAGGGCCTGGCCGACGCGCCGCCCGGCGCCGACTGCCCGGCCGGTCACATCCCTCGGCTGACCCTGCCGATGGCCGCCGCCCTGCAGGGCTTCCCGCCGGGCTGGCGGTTCTCCGGCCGCAAGACCGCGGGCTACCGGCAGATCGGCAACGCCTTCCCGCCCCCGGTGGCCAGAGCGGTCGGCGCCGGCATCCGCGCGGCGATCGAGGCCGCCCGCGGGGCGCCGCTGCGGCTGCTGCGCGACGCCTCGTGACCTCGGTTGACCACCCTGCCGCTCTGGGATCTGCCGGAAGACACTGACGTCCAGCTCACGGCGGTCGAGGCCGAGCTGCGGCGGCTCGACCCCGCCGGGGACGCGGTGGCTTGCGTGCTGCGCGACACCTTCGACCAGCTCTACGACGGCCAGCATTCCGGCCGGTGGGCCTATGAGCAGCTGCGCAAGACCGAGAAGACGCATATGGGCACGCTGGTCGAGATCAACCTGCACCGCCGCTTCGGCTTCGACGACGGCGACGTCACCGACTACCGGATCGCCGGCGTCGAGGTCGACTGCAAGTACTCGATGTCCTACGGCGGCTGGGAGCTACCCCCCGAGGCCGTCGGCCATCTCGGCCTGCTCATCACCGCCAGCGACGCGAGCGGTTCCTGGTCGGCCGGGCTGATCCGGGTGCGCGAGCCGGACCTGCGCGGCGTGCCCAACCGGGACGCGAAACGCCAGCTCACCGCGGCCAGCCGGGCCCGGATCCGGGAACTATGGCCGGGCCGCCGGCGGCTCGCCGAGAACCTCTTCCTGCGCCTGGACCCGCAGGTCCGGCGGCGGATCTTCGGCGCGCGGTCCGCGCGCGGCCTGCCCGGCGGCCAGGCCAGGACCAATGAGCTCTTCCGCTCGGTGCAGCGCCGGATCATCCGCCGCGCCGAGCTGGCCACGGTCGCGCAGCAGGACGACTTCATGAAGCGCGCCCGGGGCAATGGCGGAGCCCGGACGCACCTGCGCCAGGAGGGCATCGTGGTGCTCGGGCACCAGGACACCGATCCGCTGGTCGCCGCGGCCCTGGGCCTGCCCGTGCCGCAGAAGGGCGAGTTCATCTCGGCGCGGGTGGTGCCCGCCCGGGCCGAGCGCGCCGACCCGGTCGCGGTCATCGACGGCCGGCCCTGGGCCCTGGCCCGGCCCGGGGACCCGGTGGACGCGGCTCCGGTGCTGCCGCGCAGCCGCGCCCGGCGCGCCGCCCCGGCGAGCCCGTGACACAGTGGGAAGCGTGACCCTGACCGCGGCCGACGTGACCACGCCGCTCGCCCGCTACGCCCGCCGGTTCCACGCCCATGCCGGCGCGCGCCACCACGTCGGCTCGCCGCTCGGCGCCTGGCTGCTGCTCGCGCTGTGCGCGCCCGCCGGCGAGGGAACCGTCGGGCAGAGCCTTCACGCCACGCTCGGCGCTGATCCGGCCGCCGCCGCGGGGCTGGCTTCCGCGCTGCTCGCCCGGCCGCATCCGCTGGTTCCGGTGGCGGCGGCCGTCTGGCATCACGAGTACACCGGGCCCGAGGCGCTGCGGCGGTGGCTGGCCGGGCTGCCGCCGGAGGTGGACAGCGGCCCGCTGGTGAGCCAGGCGGAGCTGGATGACTGGGCCCGCCGTCACACCGGCGGGCTCATCGAGAGCTTTCCTCTGGGCGACCCGTCGATCTGGCTGCTGGTCGCGACGGTGCTCGCGACCCGGGTCTCCTGGGAGCGGCCCTTCGACGTCGTCCCGGCCGCCGCGCTCGGCCCGTCCAGCCCGTGGGCCAGTGAGCTGAGCCAGGTGCTGCGGACCCCGGACGGCCCCGGTCACCAGCAGTTCGTGGCCACGACCGAGGCCACGGGTGACGTCGTGGTGCATACCGCCCGGGCCCGGGGCGGCCTGCTGGTCACCTCGGTGGCGGCGGCGCCCGGCGTCCCCGCGTTGGACGTGCTCGGCGCCGCCTACGACCTGGCCCCGGCACTCGCGACGGGCGGCACGGTCGCCCGCCGGTCGCTGTTCGACCTGCCGCTCGGCGACGGGCCGCTGTGGACGATCAGCGAGCACGCCGCGCCGGTCAAGGCCGCCGGCGGCCAGCAGGAACGGTGCACGGCGGTGTTGCCGGCCTGGTCGGCGCGCAGCGAGCACAACCTGGACTATCCCGACCTCGGCTTCGCGGCCGTCGCGGCGGCCCTCGCCCCAGGCGACCCGTGGCAGGCCAGGCAGTCGGCGATGGCCCGGTACGGCCGGGTCGGCTTCGAGGCCGCGGCGGTCTCGGCGGTCGCGGCGGCCATGGCCATGACGGTGCCGCGCCAGGGCCTGATCCGGACCGCGGAACTGCGCTTCGGCCACCCGTACGCGGTGGTGGCGGTCACCGTCGACCCGGGCGGCCGGCCACCGGAGGCTGGCCCCGATCCGTGGCACGGTCTGCCGGTGTTCTCGGCGTGGGTGGCGCAGCCGGAGGACGCCGGGCCGGCCTGACCGGCCTGAGCGTGGCGGCCGCCACGGCCAGCGCGGCGACGATCACCCCCGCGCCGGCGGCTGCGGTAAAGTGCCGCGGATGGACGGATCCGCGCGGCTGACCGGGCCGGTCGAAGGTCAGCCGGGGATCATCATGACCGGCTTCGATCTCGGCCATGTCGGTTACACCCTGGAGGAGTTCTTCCTCGACGGCACCGCGGACCGCTACGCGGCCCGGGGACCGGCCGGGGTCGACGGGCACTGGGACGTCACCCCGTCCGGCCGGGCACCGTTCGCCACCCGGCTGGTGGTATGCCGCCCGTCGGACCCGGACGCCTTCACCGGCACGGTGATCCTGGAATGGCTCAACGTCAGCGCCGGGTTCGACGCGCCCGCGCACTGGATGCTGACCCACCGCCACGTTGTCCGGTCGGGCTGGGCCTGGGTCGGGGTCTCGGCCCAGCGGGCGGGCATCGAGGGCGGCAACATCTTCGAGAACGCCGGGGAGGAGCCCGACGCCGCGTCACGGCGCACGATGGTCCTGCCCGCGCTGAAGGAGAGCGACCCGGCGCGCTACGGGACCCTGCATCATCCCGGTGACGCGTTCAGCTTCGACATCTTCGCCCAGGCCGCCCGCGCGGTCCGCTCCGGCGCGGTCCTCGGGACGCCCGGCGTCCAGTGCCTGCTCGCGACCGGCGTGTCCCAGTCCGCGATCCACCTGGTCAGCTACGTCAACGCGGTGGCGCCGGTGATGCCGCCCGACGCGGAGTGCGACGGCTACCTGATCGGCTGCCGGACCGGCCGCGCCGCGCCGCTGACGGGCTGGGACGGCCGGATCCGGACCGGGGGACCGGACGGCGTCCGGGTGCGCACGGACGGGCGGTGGCCGGTGCTGACCGTGCAGACCGAGACCGACATCACCGGCGTGCTGGCCGGGGTGACGGCGCGGCAGCCGGACAGCGCCCGGTTCCGCTGGTGGGAGATCGCCGGCGCCTCGCACGCCGACACCTACGTGCTCGGCGCCGCCTTCAGCGACTCCGGCGAGCTGCCCGCCGCCGATCTGGCACGGATGCTCGCCCCGACCTCGGAGCCGCTCGGGATGCAGTGCTCGGCGCCGGTGAACTCCGGGCCGCAGCACCACTACGTGGGTCAGGCCGCGCTCGCGCACCTGGACCGGTGGGCGCGTGGCGGGGCGCCGCCGCCGTCGTCACCCCGGCTGGAGACCGACCCGGACGACCAGATGCGCCTGCTCGCCGACGACGCGGGCATCGCGCGCGGCGGTATCCGGACCGGCTGGGTCGACGTGCCGGTCGCCGCGCTGTCCGGGCTGGCGCCGGACGACGCCCCCGGGGTGGCCATGCTGTTCGGCACCACCCGGGTGTTCGACGACGCCGAGCTGGCGCGCCGCTATCCCGGCGGCCGTGACGAATACGCCGCTGCGTTCCGGCTATCCACCTCGCAGGCGGTGACCGCGGGCTTCCTCCTCGAGCAGGACGCCGACGAGATCGCCGCCCTGGCCACCGCCGCCTACCCCGCCCGCGCCTGACCCGCCCACCCGGCAGGCTACGCCCGCCCCGGCTGGCCGCGATGACGGGCGGCGGTGATTTGACGCGGGCCAGAATAGGCCCGCGAACTACGCGTAGAGTGGGCAAAGTACCTCGCGCCAGCGCTCAGGCACGCCGTCGCCCGCGAGGGGACAACCTGGGGGGGAGCCATCGCAACGCTGCAATCGAGGCCACGCCCGGCCCGCCGCCGGGCCGAGGGCCTGGTCCTGAGAACCGTCACGGTCGAGGCCACCCTGACCTCCCGGGCCTACGACATCCTGCGGCAGGCGATCGCGGAGATGCCGATCTACGACGACGGCACCGACGACGAGGACTGCCGGCTGGATGAGCGCGCGCTCGCGGAAGGGCTGGGCATCAGCCGGACCCCGGTGCGCGAGGCACTGCTGCGGCTCGAGAGCGAGGGAGTCGTCCGGGCCGTGCCCCGGCGGGGCGTGTATGTCATCAGGAAGACCAAGGCGGAGATCATCGAGGTGATCCTGGCGTCCGCCGCGCTCGAGGCCATGGCCGCGCGCCTGGCGGCGGAGCGCGCCACCGACGTGGAGATCGCCGACCTGGTCGCCCGTTTCCCCGAGTTCAGCGGGGCCAGGTCCGGGGCGGACGAGGCGCCGCCGGCCGGCCCTGCCGCTGAATGAGTACTCGCAGCTAAACCTGGACTTTCACCAGCGCATCGTCGAACTGGCCCACTCCGGCCTCCTTTGCGAACTGATCTCCCGGCTGCAGATCCACATGCGGGCGATCCGCCAGACCACGATCGGGGATGACGAGCGGATGGCTCACTCCGTGGTCGACCACGCGCACATTCTCGAGGCACTCGAGGCTCGGGACGCCGATACGGTTGAGGCTCGCGTGCGCCAGCACGCCTTCGACCTCGCCGAGCACGTTAGGCTCAACGTCTCACACCTGCAGTGAAGCCTGCGCCCGGCTCGCCGCCGGGTACCGCCCGCGGGTCTGCCCGCGCGATCGTCTCGGCCCCGCGATCGGGGTGACCGTTCTGGCCCGGGCGGGTTGACCCGTGCTGGCTGGCCGGCCGCTGATCCCAGGGAGGCGTGCCGATGAGCAGCAGCCAGGCCGGGCCGCCCGCCGCGGATGTGACGGCGCGGCAGCAGCAGATCGCCAGCAGCGCTGCGATCGCGCTGCGCTCCATCGGCGAGCCGAACTCATTCGCCCGCCGGTTCGATTTCTGGGACAGCCAGTACGAGTGGCGGCGCATCTTCTCGGAACTGCTCGGCACCTTTTTCCTGGTGCTCGTGGCCGTGGGCGGGGGAATGGTCAACGCCAGGTTCGGCGGTCACGTCATCCCGACCGCGGCGCTCGTGGTCGCGCCCGCCCTGATGGTGATCGCGATCATCCTGTTCATGGGCGCGGTCTCGGGGGCGCACCTCAACCCGGCGGTGAGCATCGGCTTCGCGCTGCGCGGTGATTTCCCGTGGCGGCGGGTGCCTCTCTACATCGTGGCCCAGTTCGCCGGGGCCGTGCTCGCCTCCCTGCTGCTGTGGGCGCTGATCGGCAAGCAAGGCGACGCCGGGCTGACCCTGCCCGGCTCGGGTATCTCCGCGCTGACCGCGATGCTCTGGGAGGTACTGCTGACCGTCGGGCTGGTCAGCACGATCCTGGGCACCGCGTCCGGGGCCCAGCAGGTCGGTGCACTGGCCGCCATCGGGGTGGGCAGCTACATCGCGCTGGCCGGGCTGTGGGGGTCCCCGGTCAGCGGTGCCTCGATGAACCCGGCGCGGTCGCTCGGGCCGGCCCTGGTGGCCGGCGACTGGACGGCATGGTGGGCCTACCTGGCCGGACCGGTGGCGGGCGCGGTCATCGCCGTCGGTTTCGCTTACGTGCTGCGCGGCCCCGGCGGGGGCAAGCACAGCACCCAGGCCGCCCAGGGCACGCTGGGCACGCTGTGGCAGCCCGGCCGGGCCGGCGTGCCGGCGCCGGCCCCGGGCCAGCCGGCCGGGCCCGCCACACCGCCCGCCAGCGAGCACGGGCCCGAGGACAGCGGGCCGGACGCCGGGAGCGCGGGGCGGCGCTAGACCCGCGGCCGGCCCGGCCGAGGGTCAGGACCGGGCCCTGGCGCAGGCGATGCAGGTCGCGGCGGCGGGGCGGGCGGCGAGGCGAGCGGCGGCAATCGGGCGTCCGCAGCGCTCGCAGTCGCCGTAGCTGCCGTCATCGAGCCGCCGCTCGGCCCGGGCGATCTCGGCCAGCCGGCCTGTGGCGTGGTCGAGCAGGGCGGCGACGTGCTGCCGGTCGAATGCGGTGGACGAGCCCTCCGGGTCGTGCTCGTCATCCGCCCCGGCCGCGGAGGCCGAGGACGAGACGATCGCGTCCAAGTCCCGCCGCAAGGCCGCCAGGCGCGCTTCGGTGCTCGCCCGCTCCGCGGCCAGCAGGCGCCGTGCGGCGGCCCGCCGGCCCGGCGAAAGCCCGGTCACCGCGCCGTTAGCCGGTCGATGATCTCGGCGGCCGGGCGGTCGGCGGCCGCGCGGAAGCCCTCGCCTGCGTAGAGGCTCATCCGGTCGGCGTCCCCGGACGCCGCCGCTGCGGCCCGCAGCGGCCGGGTGGCGTTGTTGATCTCCGGGTATCCGGCGGGCGCGTCCGGGTGATCGGCCACGAACCGGTTGACCAGGGCCCGGGCGGGGCGGCCGCTGAACGCCCGGGTGATCGCGGTGGCGGCGTACCGGGGATCGGCCAGCGCCGCCTTGTGCAGCGGGTGCGCGCCGCTCTCCGGGCAGCGCAGGAACGCGGTGCCGAGCGCGGCCGCGGTGGCGCCCGCGCCGAGCGCGGCCGCGACCCCGGCGGCGTCCGCGAGGCCGCCCGCGGCCACGAGGGGAACGCCGGTCATCCCGGCCACGCGGGCAACCAAGTCGAGCAGCGCCGTCCGGGCATCCGCCCGCCCGGCGTTCGTGAACGTCCCGCTGTGCGCGCCCGCCTCCCGCCCCTGCAGGATCAGGCAGTCCGCCCCGGCCGCCACCGCCTGACCGGCCTCGCCCGGGCTGGTTACCGTGATCGCGACCAGGACGCCGCGGCCGCGGAACTCGGCGGCCAACTCCGGCGGCGGGCAGCCGAAGGTGAAGCTGACCATCGCGGGCGGGTCGGCCAGCAGCAGGGCGATCTTGCCCGCCCAGCCGTCGTCGTCCCAGCGCGGCTCGCCGGGCTCGGCCCGCAGCCGCGCGGCCTCCCGGCGCAGCGAACCGATGTAGGAGCGCACGGCACCGGGGTCGGCGGCCGGCTCGCCCGGCACGAACACGTTCACGCCGAAGGGCCGCGCGGTCGCGCCGCGCACCGCGTCCATCTCGGCGCCGAGCGCGGCGGCCGGCTGGTAGCCGCCGGCCAGGAACCCGAACGCGCCCGCCTGCGCCGCCGCGACGACCAGGCCGGCTGTGGACGCGCCGCCCGCCATCGGCGCCACCCAGACCGGCCGCGTGCTCAGCTCGCGGGTCCGGGCTGCCGCATCAGTCACCCCGTGACCTCCTTCTCGGCGCGGGAACGCCGGCCGCGCCAGGCTCCGCCGCGGCCCGCACCATCCATCAGATCACCGCGCGGTCACCGCGGCATCAGGGCCGGGACCCGATGAAGGTGAGATCGGTCACCACGGCGGCGCGGCCGCACCCCCGATGGCGCCGCCATGGCGCGCGATCAGGCAGGCTTGAGGCATGGCGGACACTCTTACCCTGATGGCGGTACACGCGCACCCCGATGACGAGTCCTCGAGCACCGGCGGGGTGCTGGCCAGGTATGCCGACGAGGGCATCCGGACGGTGCTGGTGACCTGCACGAACGGCGAGTTCGGTGACACGCTGGATGGCGTCAAGCCCGGCCAGGACGGCCACGAGGAGCAGGCCGTGGCGCAGATCAGGCTGGCCGAGCTCCGGGAGGCCTGCAAGCACCTCGCGGTGACCGACCTCGAACTGCTCGGCTACCACGACTCGGGCATGCCCGACTGGGACTACAAGGACCGTCCTGACGCGTTCTGCAACGTGCCCCAGAGCGTGGTCGCCGGCCGCATCGGCGCCCTGATCGAGCATTACCGGCCCCAGGTGGTGATCACCTATGACGACCAGGGTCCGTACCAGCACCCCGACCACCTGCACGCCAGCCGGTGCGCGCAGGCCGCGGTGGCGGCGACCGGCATCCCGGACAAGCTTTACCTGACGGCGATGCGCCGCAGCGACTGGCGCAAGGTCTGGGACGCGCTGCGCGAGCAGGGCGTGGAGGTGCCCGACACCAGCCGGATCGACGAGCAGACCCTGCGCCAGATGGAAGACCGCGAGCGCCAGATCACCACCAACATCGACATCCGTCCCGTCCTGGACCGCAAGCGGGCGGCGCTCCTCGCGCACGCCAGCCAGATCCGCGAGTCCTGGTTCAGCAAGCTCCCGCCCGGGATCGGCGCCGAGGTGTTCGGCCGGGAGAGCTTCATCCGGGCCGCGGACCGGACCGGCGCGCCGGTCCCCGAGGACGACCTGTTCGCGGGCATCCGGCGCCCGGCCGGCGGATAGCCCGGCCGCCGGATCGCCCGGCCCGGTCCGCGCCCGGCCTTCGGCTAGCCGCGCCGATGGCGGGCCTACGGATCGCCCGGCCCGGTCCGCGCCCGGCCTCCGGCTAGCCGGCCTGCGCGTGGCTGGTCCGGCTAGCCGGCCCGGTCCGCGGCGCGCTCAGCGCCGGCGGGCCAGCGTGACGCCATCGCGGACCGGCAGCATCACGGACTCGACGCGGTCGTCGCGGGCGATGGTGTCGTTCAGGTCACGCACGGCCAGCGTGGCGCGGCCACGGAACGCCGGGTCTACCACCTCTCCGCCCATGAGCACGTTGTCGAGGACGATCAGGCCGCCCGGGCGCAGGCGGGTGACCAGTTCCTCGTAGTAGAGCGGGTAGCTGACCTTGTCGGCGTCGATGAACCCCAGGTCCAGCACCGGCTCCGCAGGCAGCGCGCGGAGCGTGCCGAGGGCCGGGCCGATCCGCAGGTCGATCTGGTCCTCGAGTCCGGCCCGCTTCCAGTAGCGCCGGGCCAGCGAGGTCCACTCCTCGCTGGTGTCGCAGGCGAGCAGGCGGCCGCCGGCGGGCATGCCCCGCGCGATGCAGATCGACGAGTAGCCGGTGAACACCCCCACTTCGACCGCTCGCCGGGCGCCTGCCAGCCGGGTCAGCATGGTCAGCAGCCGGCCCTCGTCCGCCGAGACCTGCATGCCCGCGGCGTCCGGGTATGCTTCGCGAGTCTCGGCGGCCAGGTCGCGCAGCAGGTCGTCGGCGGGCGTGCAATGCGTGATCAGGTAGTCGCTGACCGCCGGGTCGATGATGTCCACGGATCCCTCCCTACGTCGCCTAGCTCAGCGACTGGCGTTCGGCAGGTAGCACGAGCGTGCCCGTCAGCTAGTAGAGCACGCAGCGCCGCTCGCGGTCGGCTGTGGCCGTACGGCGGATCGGTATCACCGCTCGCCGGCGGCCTCGTTTAGAGAGCTTGCGGCCCGCGCAGAAGCACCGCCAGGCCCCTGCAGTGCGAGGCAAGCTCGGTCAGCTGATCGACGGCTTTTAGGTAATACTCGCTCCGGGATCCTGGCGTGAATGGCTGATCAGGATGCTCTAGCGAATCGAGCGCGGCGAGCTGCGCGCCGAACGCATCCGTGACAGCTCGTTCAAGATTCCTGAGGACCTGCGCCGTATAATCACCGTCGTAGTCCTCGGGCTCCTCATTAATGGCAGATTGGCAGCCAACCTGCAACCGGTCTGCCTCATCAATACCTTGGCCCGCCTCTTCGAGGCCCATTCGCCAAAAGCTGGTAACATCCTGGCCCGGATAGGGCTTGGCTCTCTTCAGCCTTCTGGAAGTCGTCCTGAGGCGTTCAGCAAGAGTCTCCAGGTCGGCGGCCAATTCCGCGCGGCCGAGGGCCGAGCCGCCGGGTCGGCGAGGAGGGGCGTTGTCGTCGGCAGGCGCAGCGGCCTCCCCGGCCAGCCGGGCCGAAGCCGCCGCGCTCATGTGAGCCGACGCTTGAGATTTCGCATGGCTATCGCGGTGTACTAGCCCTGTCTCCTCGTCTTCTGGCCGAGGCCCGGCTTCACTGTCAGGCCTCGCATGACCTCTTATCCACGTGCTCTTTCCATAGTGCAAGCCGGGATTTCCGCCCTGGCGGTCAGGGAGGGAAAGCAGCCAAGCGGCGGAGGCTATGATCAGCCCGATCCCGGCCAGGCTAATCGCAACATAGGTCCATGAGTTGGCCCAGATATCCCCGTGCGGGTTAGCCAGTTCTATCCCTGCCAGCGCCACCGCTACGGTCGCCGCCACGCCGAGAGCGGATGCGAAGCCGATGGCGGTTCCGTCGCTGGGTCTTTTCATGCCGCTCACCTGCCCTATGAGCAACTGGCTGAGCAGGACATGCTTGTTCACGTTAGACGGGCTGGTGCGCTTTTGGAAGCAGCGGGCACGTGCCTGATTCATGGACCCGGCGCGAGACACTGGTGACCGGGTGCCGCGGCGGCGGCCCGAGTACGGAGGGTGGCGGGATGGCAAGCAGGCCCCCGGTGAGCGAGCGGATCAGGACGGCCGTCCGGGTCGAGGGGATCGTCCAGGGCGTCGGCTTCCGGCCGTTCGTCTACTCGCTCGCGACCCGGCTCGGCCTCGGCGGGCTGGTCGGCAACGATGTCGACGGGGTGTTCGCTGAGGTCGAAGGCGATCCCGCGGCGGTCGAGGCGTTCTTGAGTTCGCTGGCCCGCGACGCGCCGCCGCTGGCCAGGATCGAGCGGATCACCACCGCCGCCATGCGGCCGGACGGCACCGCCTCGTTCGCGATCGCGCCAAGCGAGCCGGGACCGCAGCGGCGGACGCTGGTGTCCGCCGACACCGCGACCTGTGCCGACTGCCTGGCCGAGCTCGCCGACCCCGGCGACCGGCGCTACGGCTACCCGTTCATCAACTGCACGAACTGCGGCCCGAGGTTCACGATCGTCCGCGACGTGCCCTACGACCGGCCGCTCACCACGATGGCGGGTTTCGCGATGTGCGAGCGCTGCGCCGCGGAGTATCACGACCCCGCGGACCGCCGCTTCCACGCCCAGCCGATCTGCTGCCCGGCCTGCGGTCCGCGGCTGACCCTGCTGGACCCGGCCGGGACGGAAGTGTGCGGCCCGCCGCTCGCGAGAGCTGCGGACCTGCTCCGCGAGGGCCGGGTGCTGGCGGTCAAGGGCCTGGGCGGCTACCACCTGGCCGTGGACGCCTCTAGTGAGGAGGCCGCCGGGGCGCTGCGGGCCCGCAAGCACCGCGAGGACAAGCCGTTCGCGGTGATGGTGGCCGACCTTGCGGCCGCGCAGCGGCTATGCGAGGTGGATGAGGCCGCTGCCGCGCTGCTGACCAGCGGCCGGCGCCCGATCGTGCTGCTGCCGCAGCGGCCGCGCGCACGCATCGCGGCACCGGTCGCCCCCGGTAACCGGCAGCTGGGCCTGATGCTCCCGTATACCCCGCTGCACCACCTGCTGCTCCGGGACGCCGGCGGCCCTTGGTGCTGACCAGCGGGAACGTCTCGGACGAGCCGATCGTGTACCGGGACGGCGAGGCCGCGCAACGGCTGGCCGGGATTGCCGATGTCTACCTCACCCACGACCGCCCGATCCAGATCAGGACCGACGACTCGGTGGTGCGGGTCTTCCGGGGCCGGGAGGCGGTCCTGCGCCGGTCCCGGGGATACGTGCCGGAACCGATCGACGTGGCGATCAGGTTCGCCCGGCCGGTCCTGGCCTGCGGGGCCGAGCTGAAAAACACGTTCTGCCTGGCCCGGGGCGGTCACGCGTTCGTCTCCCAGCACATCGGGGATCTGGAGAACGCCGAGACGCTGCGCTCGTTCACCGAGGGCATCGAGCACTTCCGGCGGCTGTTCGACATCACGCCCGAGGTGGTCGCGCACGACCTGCACCCGGAGTACCTGTCGACGAAGTACGCCCTGGACCTGGCGGGCGTGGAACTGGCCGGCGTCCAGCACCACCACGCGCACATCGCGTCCTGCCTGGCCGACAACCGGGTAGCCGGGCCGGTCATCGGGGTGGCATTCGACGGGACCGGCTACGGGGCGGACGGCACGATCTGGGGCGGCGAGTTCCTCGTCGCCGACCTCGCCGGGTTCCGGCGGGCGGGACACCTCGCGCCGGTGCCGATGCCCGGCGGCGCGGCCGCGATCCGGCAGCCGTGGCGGATGGCCGCGGCCTACCTCGACGCCGCCGGCCCGGGCGTGCTGCCGGACGGGCTCGACGTGGCCCGGCGGAACGAGCAGCGGTGGGCCAGTGTCCTGGCCATGGCCCGCCGGGGCGTCAACTCCCCGGTGACGTCGAGCGCCGGGCGGCTGTTCGACGCGGTCGCGGCGATCCTGGGCGTGCGAGACGCGATCAACTACGAGGGGCAGGCCGCCGTGGAACTCGAGCAGCTGGCCGACCCCGCCGAGCGGGGCGCGTACCGGGCGGCGATCACGCCGTCCGACCCGTTCCAGGCCGCCGGGCCGGACCTGGTGCGGGCGGTGACCGAGGACCTGGCCGCCGGAGCCGGTCGGCCGGTCGCCGCCGCTCGGTTCCACCAGGGCGTCGCGGGCCTGATCCGGGACGGCTGCCTGCTGCTGCGCGAGCGGTACGGGCTGAGCACCGTGGCGCTGTCCGGCGGGGTGTTCCAGAACCTGCTGCTGCTGCACGCCGCGGCGGGCCTGCTGGAGGCGCACGGGTTCGACGTCCTGGTGCACTCGAGGGTGCCGTGCAACGACGGCGGGATCAGCCTGGGCCAGGCGGTCGTGGCCGCGGCCCGGCCGCCTGGGTCACCCTAGTCACCCGGCGGGGGCGTGCGGCGCCGCAGCCAGTCGTACCACTCCTGCATGCCCGCCCCCGTCGCCGCCGATAGCTGCAGCATCAGCGCGTCAGGGCTGGTCCGGCGCACGTCGGCGGCGTGCCGCTTGCTGTCGAAGTCGACGTAGGGCAGCAGGTCGGTCTTGCTGACCAGGACCAGGTCGGCCCGGCGGAACATGTGCGGGTACTTCAGCGGCTTGTCGTCGCCCTCGGTCACCGAGGCGAGCACGACCCTGGCCTGCTCGCCCAGGTCGAACAGGGACGGGCAGACCAGGTTGCCGACATTCTCGATCATGACCACCGACCCGCTCGGCGGGTCGAGCACGCGCAGCCCCTCCGCGACCATCTCGGCGTCGAGGTGGCAGCCGGCGCCGGTGTTGATCTGCACCACCCGGCAGCCCGCGGCCTGGATCCGGGTGGCGTCGAGCGCCGCGGCCTGGTCGCCCTCGATGACCGAGATGCCCACCTTGCCGGCGAGTTCGCGAGCGGTGCGCTCCAGCAGCGTGGTCTTGCCCGCGCCCGGGGAGCTCATCAGGTTGACGGCCAGGACGCTGCGCTGCCGCAGCCAGTCCCGGTTGAGCTCAGCCAGCCGGTCGTTCTTGGCCAGCACCTTCTGTTCGAGCTGGATGGTCCGCTCGTCCTCCCGCCCGGCCAGGCGCAGGATGCGCTCGCCGCCGCCAGGTTCGCGGGGGCCGCGGTGGTCCTGGCCGGTGTGCTCGTGACCGGCGTGCTCGTGCTCGGCGTGCTCGTGACCGGCGTGCTCGTGCTCGTGACCGGGCCCGTGCTGGTGCTCACGGTCGTGCCGGTGCTCGGCCTCGGCGGCCCCGGCCCAGTCGGCCGGGAACAGCCGCACTACCGCCGCCGTGCCCGAGCACCCGCAGGTCGCGCACATGGTCAGGCCACCTGAACCGAGGCGATCTTGAGTTCCTGCCCGGAGACCACCTTGACCTCGATGCTCCCGCACGGGCAGATCGCGATCGGGCCGTCCGGCTCGAAATCGCCGCCGCACACCCGGCAGTGGCACCGGCCGGCCGTCTCGGTGATCTCCAGGCGGGCCCCTTCCAGGTTCGTCCCCTCCGTGACCAGGTCGAAGCAGAACCGCACCGAGTCGGGAACCACACCGGACAGCGCGCCGATCTCCAGGTGCACGCACGTGATCCTGGTGCCGGGCAGACGCTCCGTCACGGCGTCCACCACGCTCTCGGTAATCGCCAGCTCGTGCACTTCGGTCTCGCTTTCGTTCGCTCCGGCGATTTATCTGGCCCGCATCAGCAGATCCGGGGGAGGGGATCGCCGACCAGCAGGTCGACGATCCGGGTTCCGCCGAACGCGGTCTTGAGTTGCACGATGCCCGGCGGGTCCGCGGTGACCTGGCCGATGACCGCCGCCTCCCCGCCCAGCGGGTGCGCGCGCAGCGCGCCGAGGGCGGGCCCGGCCGCCTCGGGCGCCGTGACCGCGACCATGCGTCCCTCGCAGGCGACGTACATCGGGTCGATGCCCAGCAGTTCGGATGCCCCGCGCACCTCGGTGCGCACCGGGATGGCGTTCTCGCTCACCAGCACGCCAACCCCGGCCGAGCGGGCGATCTCGTTCAGGATCGTGGCCACGCCGCCGCGGGTCGCGTCCCGCAGCGCGCGGACCCCGGAGGTGGCCGCCAGCAGCCCCGCCACCAGCCCGTTCAGCGGTGCGGTGTCGGAACTCACGTCGGCCTCGATGTCCAGCTCGCCCCGGGCCAGCATGATCGTGACCCCGTGGTCGCCGATCGGTCCGGAGACGATGATCGCGTCCCCCGGCCGCGCGCTGGCCACGCCGAGGTCGAGATCGTGGGAGATCAGGCCGACGCCCGCGGTGTTGATGTAGCAGCCGTCGGCCTTGCCCCGCTCCACCACCTTCGTGTCGCCGGTGACGACCTGCACCCCGGCCGCGTCGGCGGCCGCGCGCATGGAGGCGACGATCCGGCCCAGGTCGCGGACCTCGAAGCCTTCCTCCAGGATGAACCCCGCCGACAGGTACAGCGGGGTGGCGCCGGACGTCGACAGGTCGTTGACCGTGCCGTTGACGGCCAGGTCGCCGATGTTCCCGCCGGGGAAGAACAGCGGCGACACAACGTACGAGTCCGTGGTCAGGGCGAGGTGCGCGCCGCTGACCTGCAACCGCGCCGCGTCCTCGAGCGGCTGCAGCAGCGGGTTGCGCAGCCCGTCCAGGAACATCGCCTCGATCAGGGTCTGGGTGGCCTTGCCGCCCGCCCCGTGCGCCATCGTGATCCGCTCTTCCCTGATCCGCGGGCGGCTGCGGCGGGCCCGGTCGATGCGCTCGAGCACGAGGTCCTCGCGCACCGTTCCCGGTGCCGGCTGCGGGGAGCCCCGGCGGGCATGCTCCTGCTCGTCGTGGACCCGCAGCGCCTCCTGCACCCAGCCCGCTTGCGTCGAGC
This sequence comes from uncultured Actinomycetota bacterium, assembly GCA_963749145.1. Lineage (GTDB taxonomy): Bacteria > Actinomycetota > Actinomycetes > Streptosporangiales > Streptosporangiaceae > JASHPR01. The sequence goes on from CAVVLN010000005.1 coordinate 140,920, forward strand.
CCGCCTGCGCCGAGCCCGCTTGCGCCGACCCGGCGTGCGTCGAGCCAGCGCCCTGATCGGCGGTCATGTCTGGCTCGCCTCCTTGACCCGGTGGCGGGTCAGCCGGCCGTAGTTGTAGTAGGCCGCGCAGGCGCCCTCGGGCGACACCATGCACGTGCCGATCGGTGTCTCCGGGGTGCACGCGGTGCCGAACACCTTGCACTCCCACGGCTTGAGCACGCCCTTGAGGACCTCGCCGCACTGGCAGGCCTTGGGATCGGCGACCCGCACGCCGGGCACCGCGAACAGCCGCTCGGCGTCGAACGCAGCGTACTGCTCCCTGACCTGGAGCGCGGAATGCGAGATGAAGCCGAGGCCGCGCCACTCGAAGTAGGGGCGAAGCTCCATGGTCTCGCCGATGGCCCTGAGCGCGACCGGGTTGCCGTTCCACGGCACCACGCGCGAGTACTGGTTCTCCACCTCCGACCGGCCCTCGGAAAGCTGCAGCATCAGCATGTAGATCGACTGCAGGATGTCCAGCGGCTCGAACCCGGCCACGACCACCGGCTTGCCGTAGTCCCGCGCGATGAACTCATACGGGCGGCAGCCGATCACCGTGGACACGTGGCCGGGCCCGATGAAGCCGTCCAGGCGCAGGTCGGGTGAGTCGAGGATCGCCTTGATCGCCGGGACGATCGTCACGTGGTTGCAGAAGATGGAGAAGTTGGCCAGTCCCTCCGCCGCCGCGCGCAGCACGGTCATCGCGGTCGAGGGGGCGGTGGTCTCGAAGCCGATCGCCATGAACACAACCCGCTTGTCCGGGTTCTTACGGGCGATCTTCAGCGAGTCGAGCGGCGAGTACACCATGCGGATGTCGGTACCGCGGGCCTTGGCGTCGAAGAAGGACCCGTTGCTGCCCGGGACCCGCATCATGTCGCCGAACGAGGTCATGATGACGTCCGGGTCGGCGGCCAGCGCCATCGCGTCGTCGACCCGGCCCATCGGGATCACGCACACCGGGCAGCCCGGGCCGTGCACCAGGGTGATCTGCTCGGGCAGGTAGTCCTCGAGCCCGTGCTTGTAGATCGTGTGGGTGTGCCCGCCGCACACCTCCATCAGCTTGTACTGCCGTCCGGGCTCGCACAGCGCCGTGATCTTCGCCGACAGCGCGTGCGCCGTGTCGGCGTCACGGAATTCGTCAACGAATCGCATGGCCGCGCCCCCCTACTCGATCCTTGATTCCGCCAGCGCCGCCAGCTCGTCCTCGTAGGCCTGGCCGATTCCCTCCAGGAACTGCATGGCCGCCGCGGCCTCGTCCTCGTCGATCTTGGACAGCGCGAAGCCGACGTGGATCAGCACCCATTCGCCGGGCCGGGGCGGGTCGTCGGCCAGCAGGCCGATGTTGATCACGCGGCGCACCCCGCTCACGTCCACCCGGGCCAGGTCGGGCTGATCCGGGACGAACTCGATCACCTCGCCGGGTATACCGAGGCACATAGGATCAACCCTTTCGTTGCCTTATCGTCCGCCCCCGGCCACGGCTTCCGTGCCCGTGCCTGCCTCAGCGGCGCGCACCAGGCCGTGCACGATTCGCACGGCCTCGTCGACCGCTGCCGCGACCGGCGCGCTCAGCCCCAGTCCTGGTTCGGTACTAGCCGGCTCGCAGCCGACCAGCAGCACCCGCCCCGCGTTGCCACCGATCATGTCCAGCATCCCGAACACAACATCAGGCTGCATGCCGTGCCCGTCAAGAAGGGGGATTCCCCTATCTGTCCCGTCCGCCGCCGCAGCCGGCCGTCCACTGGTGTCCAGCTCCATCACGAACACCGTGCCCGGCGGCTCGCCGCGGGGCGAGGCGTCGACCAGGATCGTGGTCTCGAAGCCCTCGGCCAGGTCGTAGGCGAGGTGCATGCCGCTGATCCCGTAGTCGGCGACCCGCACCCAGTCCGGCAGGCCGGCGGAGGCCAGGCGGCTGGCGACCTCGACTCCGAACCCGTCGTCGCCGAGGAAGATGTTGCCGACGCACGCGATCAGCATGCGCCCCGTCACCGGCCCGCCTCCTCGCCGGCCGTCCCGAGCGCCGCGAGAGTGAGCTGCCACAGCACGTGATAGACGGTGGTCTGCGCCTCCTGGATCCGGTGCACCGAGGCCGACGGCGCGACGAAGAGGTAGTCGATGCTGTCCAGCTCGGCCATCCGGCCGCCCTCATAGCCGGCCAGGCCCACCGTGAGCAGGCCCCGCCTGCTCGCCTCGTCGAACGCGCGAAGCAGGTTGTCGGAGTTTCCGCTGGTCGACAGCCCGACCGCGATGTCACCGCGGCGGCCGAACGCGGCGATCTGCCGGGCGAACACCACGTCGACGCCGATGTCGTTGCACAGCGCCGTCACCACCGAGGTGTCGTTGGCCAGCGCGAGCGCGGGCAGCGGCCGGGCGGCGCCGCCGGGATTCAGGAACAACGTGGCCAGCTGCTGGGCGTCGGTGGCGCTGCCGCCGTTGCCGAAGGCCAGCAGCCGCCCGCCGGCGGCGAACCGGGCCGCGGCGTCCCGGGCGCAGGCCATCAGCCTCGCGCCGTCCCGGGCGCTGATCACCTGGCGCAGCTCGGTGATCTCCTGGGCCTTGGCGACCGTGGACCGGCGGACCTGCTCCAGGACCGCCGGGAGGTCGGAGGTGTCCGAGTAGAGGAACGGGTAGAGCGACTCGACCGATCCCGCGCCTGGCTGGCTCCGCGTCATCCCGGTCATCTCCCCACGACCGCGATCGCTTCCTTGGCGTGGACCAGGACCGTGTCCCCGACCGCCGCGCGCACCAGCGCGACGCTGACCTCTTCCTCGTCGCCCGCGCCGGTGTCCACCACGGCCAGGCCGTCGTCGAGCAGGCGCACGATCGTCACCGCCACCGCCGTGTCCGAGCACGTGACGCAGACCTCGTCGTGGCATTCCGGCGTGCTGCTCATGCGACGACTCCAGGCGCGAGAAGGCCGGGCTGCTCGAAGAACACGTGCACCAGTTCCCAGAGCACGTGATACGCCGTCACCTGCAGTTCCTTAACGATACGCGGGTCGGCGGACCGGGCCAGGATCAGGTGGTCGACGTCCGGGCTGGCCGCGATCGCGCCGCCGTCGCCGCCGGCCAGGGCGATGGTCAGCAGGCCGAGCGCCCGGGCCTCGCGCAGCCCGGCCAGCACGCTCGCGCAGTTCCCGTCGGCGGACAGGCCGAGCGCGATGTCGGCGGGCTCGGCCAGGTACCGGATCTGGTGCGCGAAGATGCCGGCGACGCCGTCGCGCGCGGCCACCCCGGTCACGGTCGCGACGTCCGTGGTCAGCGCGATGGCCGGCAGGGCGCGCTTGCCCACGATCACCGGATGGACGAACTCCACGGCGACGTGCTGCGCGTCCGTGCTCGACCCGCCGGTGCCGAACGTGAGGAGCTTCCCGCCCTGGTGGAACCGCACCGCCATGGCGTGGCAGGCGTTGGCCACCGCCTCGGCTTGCTCGGCGAAATCGCCGACCGGCGCCTCGCGCAGCCCGAACAGCGCGCGGACGGCGTCGCCCGGGCCGCCCGCGCCGGGCGGTGACGGCCCCGGCCGGCCCGGGTTCGCGGTCATGACGGCTGCCCCCCGCCGGGGCCGGGCGGCTCCGACAGGTCGACGTCCACGTCGACATCGACGGCGTCACGGACCCGCAGCGCCCCTAGGAACCCGGTGTACGGCTTGATCCCGTGGGCCGACTGCACCACCGTTGCGGTGGCGTGGTAGCGGTCCGGGCCCGTCGCGGTGACCTCCAGCCGCAGCGGCCGGGACTCGCCCGCCAGCGTGAGCGTCCCGCTGACGGTGCCGCCGCCATCCGCGCCCGGCTCGAACGTGGCCGCGGCGAAACTCGCCTCGGGGTGGCGGTCGGAGGCCAGCACCTTCCGCGCGGTCACCGCGATCTCGCGGCGGTCCCGGTCGGTGAGCTGCTTGATCCCGCCCGTGCCCGCCCGCACGATCAGCGAGCCCATGTCGATCCGGGCCGACAGGTCGGCCGGGCTGCCGTCGTCGTTGATCGTCAGCTCACCTGACCACCGGCCGACCTCGATGGTCAGGTCGTGGCCGGCCTGCGCGGCCAGTCCGTCCCGGAACGTGTGCAGGATGATCCGGCCACGCTCCGTACCGAGCTCGTGGCGTCCAGCATGAACCGCCATGGGAGCACCGTAGGACACTTGTGGGGGGACGTCCAGTGCTCCGACCAGACAGGGTTGGCCACCCCGGTCCCCGCCGGGCCCCGGGGGCCGCGGAAGGCGCCGCCGCAGCGGGCCCGGGGAGTGCGCCACCGGGGTGCTTAGGGGAGCGGTACCTGGCCGAAGACCTCCTGGATCCGGCGCAGGTCCCGCATCCGGGGCTCGGTGGCACCGCCGACCCAGCGGCTGACCGTCTTCACCGACACGCCGAGCTGGCGGGCCGCCGCTTCCTGGGTCAGTCCCTCCCGGCGCAGCGCGACGGACATCCACTCCGCGAACGTGGCGGGCTGGCCCGCCCCGCCCAGCGCGACCGGCTCGGACGGGCTCGGCGCCGGGACTCCCGCGGCCGCGGGCGCGTCGTCGGCCCGGCCCGGCGGGCCGCCGACCGCGGCAAGGTTGCCGGGCCCGCCCGCGGCCGGAGCGCCGGCCTCGCCCGGCATGGCCGGGCCGGGCGGGGAGGCCGGGCCCAGCCGCGTCGCCTGCTTGGCCGGGGCGGCTCCGTTGGCCAGGTAGTTGGACGGGATCTGGCTGTCGGAGTGGAGCACGTCCACCTCGACGTGCTCCGGGAAGATCCGGAACGCCACCTGGATCGACCCGGTCGGCCCGGCCGCGTCGAGGAGCGCGCGGAACACGGTCTCGCCGACCTCCCGGTTGCCCTCGTCGGTGAGCGGCGACTCGGCGAGGCAGCGCCGGACGAAGACACGGATGTCGGGGATGGATGACGGGCGCGCGGGAAACACCTGGGAAAGCACCACAACCGGCACGACCTCAATCGGGTCCATGCCGGGTCCCCGGGCAGGCTCAGCCACCGGTCTCTCCCTCAGCCGCCGGTCTCTCCCTCGGCGAAACCGGGGGCGCTGTGGCAGGTAGCAGGTAGTCGTCAGCGTACGTGAACTAAGCCAGAAACGGGAATCCCCACGTGCACGTCACGTCACTAGATGGGGGAAAACATCACGGAGAGTGCCGTTTTGCTCCCGGGGACACAGACATTACTGTCCGGCTCCGTGACTGTTCAGTCTTGTGAGCCGCCCGTGGCCGGTCTAGCATGGCGGCGTCCGCGCAATCGCACAAGCGGGGGCGCGGGCATGGTCACCAGCCGACCCGGAAGCGAGGAGGTGGCCACGCCATGGCCGCTGGCAACCAGACCAACGCGTCGCAGGCGGACACCGCGGCCGAGCCCGTGGTGCACATTCTCTGGATGAACGGCGGCCTGGGCTGCGACGGGGACTCCGTCGCGCTGACCGCCGCCACCCAGCCCAGCATCGAGGAGATCGTGCTGGGCGCGCTTCCGGGGCTGCCGAAGATCGCGGTGCACTGGCCGCTGATCGACTTCGAGTGCGGGCCCGAGACCGGCGCGGACAACTTCATCGAGTGGTGGCACAAGGCCGATCGCGGGGAACTCGACCCGTTCGTCCTGGTGGTCGAGGGATCGATCCCGAACGAGGCGATCAAGGAGGAAGGCTACTGGTGCGGGTTCGGCAACAACCCCGCGACCGGGCAGCCGATGACCACCAACGAGTGGCTGGACCGGCTCGCTCCGAAGGCCACCGCCATCCTCGCGGTGGGTACGTGCGCGACCTACGGCGGGATCCACGCGATGGCGGGCAACCCCACCGGCGCGATGGGGGTTCCTGACTACCTCGGCTGGGACTGGCGGTCCAAGGCGGGCCTGCCGATCGTCTGCGTGCCCGGCTGCCCGATCCACCCCGACAACCTCTCCGAGACCATCCTGTACCTGCTGTACCAGGTGGCCGGCCAGGCACCGATGATCCCGCTGGACGAGGCGCTCCGCCCGACCTGGCTGTTCGGGGCCACCGTGCACGAGGGGTGCGACCGGGCCGGCTATTACGAGCAGGGCGAGTTCGCCACCGAGTACGGCTCGCCGCAGTGCCTGGTCAAGCTGGGCTGCTGGGGGCCGGTGGTGAAGTGCAACGTGCCCAAGCGCGGGTGGATCAACGGCGTCGGCGGCTGCCCGAACGTCGGCGGGATCTGCATCGCGTGCACGATGCCCGGGTTCCCCGACAAGTTCATGCCGTTCATGGACGAGCCGCCGGGGTCGAAGGTGTCGGCGACCGCGAGCACTCTCTACGGGACGGTCATCCGGACGCTGCGCGGCTTCACGGCCAGGACGGCCGACGAGGAGCCGAAGTGGCGCAAGAAGGGCGATGAGCTCCTGACCGGATATCAGAAGAGCTGGTAACACCGACCGGCCGGCGCTCCCGCGCGGGAGCCGTGTCCCGGGTACCACCGAAAGGGGAGAGCGATGACGACGGTCGACGACGCCGGCCTAGTGGAGATGGCCTGGGACCCGATCACCCGGATCGTGGGCAGCCTGGGCATCTATACCAAGATCGACTTCAAGCAGAAGAAGGTCGTCGAGTGCCACAGCACCTCGTCGATCTTCCGCGGGTACAGCATCTTCATGAAGGGCAAGGACCCCCGGGACGCGCACTTCATCACCAGCCGCATCTGCGGCATCTGCGGCGACAACCATGCGACCTGCTCGGTCTACAACCAGAACATGGCCTACGGGGTCCGGCCGCCGCACCTCGGCGAGTGGATCATCAACCTCGGCGAGTCCGCCGAGTACATGTTCGACCACAACATCTTCCAGGAGAACCTGGTCGGGGTGGACTTCTGCGCGCGGATGGTGGGCGAGACCAACCCGGGCGTGCTGGAGATGGCCAACCGGACCGAGGCCCCGCACGCGGCCGAGCACGGCTACCGCTACATCGGCGACATCATGCGCGCCCTGAACCCGCTCGAGGGCGAGTTCTACCGCGAGGCGCTTCAGGTGAGCCGGTCCACGCGGGAGATGTTCTGCCTGATGGAGGGGCGGCACGTGCATCCCTCGACGCTCTACCCGGGCGGCGTGGGCACCACGGCCACGGTGCAGCTGTTCACCGACTACCTGACCCGGCTGATGCGCTACGTGGAGTTCATGAAGCGCGTCGTGCCCCTGCACGACGACCTGTTCGACTTCTTCTACCAGGCCATGCCGGGGTACGAGGAGGTCGGCCGGCGCCGCGCCGACCTGGTGTGCTGGGGCAGCCTTAACGACCCGGAGCACTGCGACTTCCGGTACGAGAACATGACCAACTGGGGCCGCAAGATGTTCGTCAGCCCCGGCGTGATCAGGGACGGCGAACTGCTCACCAACGACCTGGTCGAGATCAACCTCGGGATCCGCATCCTGCTCGGCAGCTCGTACTACGAGGACTGGGAAGACCAGGAGATGTTCGTGACCCGGGACCCGCTGGGCAACCCGGTGGACCGCAGGCACCCGTGGAACCAGCACACGATCCCGCGGCCGGCCAAGCGGGACTTCGACAGCAAGTACAGCTGGGTCATGTCCCCGCGCTGGTTCGACGGCACGAACCACATGGCCGCCGACACCGGGGGCGGCCCGATCGCCCGGCTCTGGGCGACCGCGCTCGGCCGCCTGGTGGACTTCGGCTACGTCAAGTCGACCGGCAGCAGCGTGCTGATCAACCTGCCGCGCACGGTCACCAAGCCCGAGGTCACGTTCGAGTGGAAGATCCCGAGGGACTCCGAGGGCCGGCCGCTGTCCAACGCGATCGAGCGGGACCGGGCCCGGACCTACTTCCAGGCCTACGCCGCGGCGTGCGCGCTGCACTTCACCGAGAAGGCCCTGGCCGAGATCAGGGCCGGGCGGACCAAGACCTGGGAGCCGTTCAGCGTCCCCGACGAGGCCAACAGCTGCGGCTTCACCGAGGCGGTCCGGGGCGTCCTCTCGCACCACATGGTCATCCGCGGCGGGAAGATCGCGAACTACCACCCGTACCCGCCGACCCCGTGGAACGCCAGCGTCCGCGACAGCTTCGGCACCCCGGGGCCTTACGAGGACGCGGTGCAGAACACGCCGATCTTCGAGGAGAACCCGCCGGAGTCGTTCAAGGGCATCGACATCATGCGCGCCGTGCGCAGCTTCGACCCCTGCCTGCCCTGCGGCGTGCACATGTACCTCGGTAACGGCAAGATGCTGGAGAAGGTGCATTCCCCGATGACGGTGACGTTGTCGACCTGAGGCCTGCCGGACGGCCCGGGCCGTCCGGGCCCCGCCCGCCCCAGCAGGCCGGCCGGGGCGGGCCAGCGGCGGCCGGCCCGGCGGGTGGGCAGCACGTGACGGGCAGACGGAGGGTGCCATGAGCGGCGTGCGGGACGTGGGCACGCGGGTCGAGGAACTGCTGGCCGCGCTCCGGTCCGGCGCGGCCAAGGACCCCGGCCCGGCCGCCGAGGAACTGGTCCGGCTGCTGGTCGGGCTGTACGGCGACGGGCTGAGCCACATCGTGGCCGCGCTGCGGGAGCAGGGCGCCCCCGGGCTCGAGATGCTGCACCGGCTGACCGAGGACCCGCTGGTGGAGAGCCTGCTGCTGCTGCACGACCTGCATCCCCTGGACGTCGACGCGCGGGTGCAGCGCGCCCTGGACCGGGTGCGGCCGTACCTGGGCTCACATGCCGGAGGGGTCGAGTACCTCGGCGTGCGCGACGGCGTGGCCCGGCTGCGGCTGGAGGGCAGCTGTCACGGCTGCCCGTCGTCCACCGTCACCGTCCAGCTGGCCATCACCGGCGCGGTGCAGGACGCCGCGCCCGAGGTCACCGACGTCGTGGTGGAGGGCATGACCGCGCCGCCCGGCCCGCCGCTGCTGCAGATCGGCCGCCGCCCGGACACGGACACGGCCGGCCGCGACGGCCAGGCCGGCTGGGTCACCCTGCCCAGCATCGGGCCGCCGAGCTCACGGCCGGTCGTGACCGCCGCGGGTGACCTCGCCGTGCTGGTCTGCTCGGTGCGCGGCACGCTGTATGCCTACCGCGACGGCTGCGCCGCCTGCGGGGGCTCGCTCGCCGAGGGCGCGCTCGACCGCGAGCAACTGGCCTGCCCCGGCTGCGGGGCCCGCTACGACGTGCGGCTGGCCGGCCGCGGCCTGGACGATCCCGCCCTGCATCTCGAGCCACTGCCGCTGCTGGCCGACAGCCGGGGCGTTCGCGTGGCGGTCCCCGAAACGGCTGGCTCATGAGCGGGGGCGCCGGCCTGCGCCGGTTCGTCGCCCCCGCCCCGCCGGCCCAGGAGGCACCGGCCGCCCAGGAGGCACCGGCGGCCCGGGCCGCGCCGGAGCCCGCGGCGCCCCCGGCCGCCGCGCCGGGCGAGGAGGCCTGCGAATTCTGCGCCGCCACGGTCCCGGCCGGCCACGGCCACGTGGCCGACCTCGAGGCCTCGACGCTGATGTGCGCCTGCCGCGCGTGCTACCTGCTGTTCACCCACTCCGGGGCCGGGCTGGCCCGGCAGGCCGGCGGGGAACGGACGGGCCGACGGCGGTACCGGGCCATCCCGGACCGCTACCGCACCGACCCGGGCCGGCCGCTCTCGGCCGCCGACTGGGAGGCCCTGGAGATACCGGTCGGCCTGGCGTTCTTCCTGCGCAGCTCGGCCGACGGCAGCCTGACCGCCTTCTACCCCAGCCCGGCCGGCGCCACCGAGTGCCGGCTCGACCTGCAGGCGTGGGACCGGATCGCCGGCGCCCACCCGCTGATGAGCGCCGCGGCGGCGGACGTCGAGGCCATCCTGATCACGCGCGGCCCGGGCGGCCGGGACGCCGTCGAGTGCTTCCTGGTGCCGATCGACGCCTGCTACGAGCTGGCCGGGCGGATGCGGCTGCAGTGGCGCGGCTTCGACGGCGGAGCCGAGGCCCGGCAGAGCATCGCCGCCTTCCTCGACCGCGTCCGGGCCCGCTCCCGGGACATCGGCCAGGAGCCCTGACGTGGCCGATCTGGTCTTCGACTGCGTGGGCGCGCACTCCGACCGGTACGCGGTCGCCCCGTCGATGGCGCTCACCCTGCGAATCGCCGAGACCACCGGGGCGAAGGTGGACGCGATCGCGCTGCGCTGCCAGATCAGGATCGAGCCGACCCGGCGCCGGTACTCCGACGCCGAGGCCGAGCGGCTGAACGACCTGTTCGGCGACACCCAGCGCTGGGCCGACACGCTCAAGCCGCTGCAGTTCACGACCGTGTCGCTCATGGTGCCCGGGTTCACCGGCAGCACCGAGATCGAGCTGCCCGTCATGCTCAGCTACGACCTGGAGATCGGCTCGACCAGGTACTTCGCCGGGCTGGAGGGGGGCGAGGTGCCGCTGCTTTTGCTGTTCAGCGGCACCGTGTTCAGCTCGCCCGGCGGCCGGCTCCAGGTGCAGCAGGTGCCGTGGAGCAAGGAGGCGTCCTACCGGCTGCCGGTCAGCGTCTGGCGGGAGGCCATCGACGTTCACTTCCCCAACAGCGCCTGGATCAGGATGAGCCTGGAGACGCTCGACGAGCTGCAGCGCTTCAAGACCCGCCAGGCCCTGCCCACCTGGGACGCGACGCTCGCCGCGCTGCTGGCCCGGGCCGCCGATGACGCGGAGCGCCCGTCATGAGACTGGACTCCGCGCACCTCGAGCACGCCCGTGGCGTCGCCGACGCCATCTTGTACGAGGGCTACCTGCTGTACCCGTACCGCGGGACGGCGCAGAAGAACCGGGCCAGGTTCCAGTTCGGGGTGCTCGTGCCGCCCGCCTACGCCGCGGTCGACGACTTCGAGCGGACGGCGAGCCAGACCGAGTGCCTGGTCGAGTGCGGCGACGACGCCGAGGTGCTGGTGCTGGTCCGCTTCCTGCAGCTGCAGCGGCGGAGCGTGCAGGCCTACTCGCCCGACACCGGCGAGTACCGCGACGTCGCCGGGCTGCAGGTGGACGGGCGCGAGTACACGCCGTGGGACGAGGCCGCGGAGCGGCAGCAGCAGGCGTCAGCGCCCGTCTCCGGGCTGCTCGGCCCGGGCCGGCGCCTGGAGTTCCATCTCGGCTGCGGGGAGGTCAGGGAGGACCTGGCCGGCGCCGACGGCCGTCTGGCCGGGCGGCTGCTCCGGCGCTGGAGCGGGCTGGACGGCCAGATCGAGCTCAGCGGCGAGCGCGTCGCCGGGCCGTATCAGGCGCTGCGGCTGCGGGTCCGGGTCGAGAACCGCACCGTGCCGGCGGTCCCGCCGCAGACCAGGGACGAGGCGCTGCGCCACTCCCTGATCGCGGCCCACCTGCTGATCGGGGTGCCGGGCGGCAGCTTCCTGTCCCTGACCGACCCGCCGGAGTGGGCGGCCGCCGAGGCCGCCGCCTGCGTCAACACCGGCACCTGGCCGGTGCTGGCCGGGCCCGAGGACTGCCATGACCTGGTGCTGTCATCGCCGGTGATCCTCTATGACCATCCCGAGGTCGCGGCGGAGAGCGCGGGCGACCTGTTCGACGCGACCGAGATTGACGAGATACTCACGCTGCGCACGCTGGCCCTGACCGATGCCGAGAAGCGCGAGGCCCGCGCGACGGACCCGCGCGCAGCCGAGCTCATCGACCGGCTGGACGGGATGCCGCCGGAGATGCTCGAGCGCATGCATGGCGCGATCCGGTACCTGAAGTCGGTGCCCGGCGGCGCGCCGGCGGCCGGGCCGGCCGGGTTCCGCGGCGGGCGAGGCGCCCGAGCCGGCCGGGCTCCCGGGCGAGGAGTTCCCGGGCCGGCCGCAGGTCCCCTGGTGGGATCCGGGCGCGGACACCTCGGTGTCACCCGAGACTGACCACGTCGTTATCGGCGGCGTCCGGGTGGCCCGCGGCAGCAAGGTCCGGATGCGCCCCGGCTCCCGGCGGGCCGACGCGCAGGACCTGTTCCTGGTCGGGCGCACGGCGCTGGTCGAGGCCGTGCTGTACGACGTCGACGGCCAGGTGCACGTGGCGGTGAGCCCGGAGCACGACCCCGTGGCCGACCTGCAGCGAAGCCACGGCCGGTTCCTGTACTTCGCCCCCGACGAGATCGATCCGATCGATCCCGCCGAGCCCGCGGCGGGTTCCGCGGACGCAGCGGGATCCACCGAGCCGGCCGGGCCCGCCGGGCCCGGGCCGGGGCCGTCCTGAGCCTGGCGCGACCGGCGGCGCCCCTACCGTCCCCAACCATCCCCCACCGCCCAGAGGAGGCAACAATGATCATCAGGTTGATCAAGGCCGTGGTGTTCGCGGCGATCCTGGCGGCGATCGTGCAGTCGCTGCCCGACCTCAAGCGCTACCTAGAACTCCGTGAGATGTGACCGGACAGAAAGTGTCCACCGGTTCGCCGGCGAGGTGAAGGCGGGAACTATGGAAACGTTGGTGGGATTCGTGGCCGGCTACCTGGTCGGGACCCGCGAGGGGCGTGACGGCCTGGAGCGGCTGCGCACCTCCTGGCACTCGATCAGGACCTCGCCCGAGGTGCGCAAGCTGGCGACCGAGGCCGTGGCGGTGGCCGAGATGGCTGTGCGGCGGACCTCGGGCCGGGGCGGCCTGAGCAGCTTCGGCGGTGCCGTCGGCGAGGTTACGGACATGCTCGTGCGCCGCGCGGCCGCCGCGCGGGAGGGTTCGCGCGCGGCCTGACCGGCGCCGCACGGGAGGGCTCCCGCGCCGCCTGACCGCCCGCGTCAGAACGCCTGGTCCGGGGCGGTCGCGTGGTTCGTAGTGACGACGCCGCCCGGGGCCACGGTGCCATCCGGGGCGGCGGTGCCATTTTGGGCGGCCGCGTCACCCGGGGCCGTCACGCCATCCAGGGCGGCCACGCCGGGCCCGGGTGAGCCCGGCCCGGCCGGGTGCTCCGCCGCCGCCTGGCGGCGCCTGCGCCCAAGCTGGGCCAGGATCACGGCGAGCCCGAGCGCCCCGGCCGGCGGCAGCGTCTCGATCGCGGGCAGCTGGTACCGCCAGGAGAACTCCGGGATGTCCGAGGCCAGCAGGATCGCAGCCGCGGTGGTGAAGAACAGGCAGCAGGCCAGGGCCAGGTCGCTGTCGGCGGTCCGGACCTTGCGGCGGACCAGGCTGAGCGTGCCGGCCAGGCCGAGCACGGTCGCGGCCAGGTAGAGCGGGCCCGGGGTGAAGCCGCCGTTCAGTTGATAGGAGCGCAGGAACGCGGCCAGCGGCCGGATGACCGCGGCCTGGCCGCCCATGGCCGGGTCCAGCGGCTGGTAGACGTAGTCCGGCGGCGGGTTCTGGACCTTGAGCCCGAGGATGATCACGTTGTCGCGGTTGGTGCGGATGTAATTCTGGTAGCCGGGATAGTAGGTCTGGAACTGCCAGCGGGATATCGGGGTGTCGCCCGGGCTGGTCTGCCTGGTCACCGCGAACAGCCGGGCCGCGTCCGCCGCCGTCGCCGACAGCACCCGCAGCGGCTGCTGGGTGATGACGGCGTCGGTGAACGAGGAGACGATCGCGGACTGGCTCATCCCCGGCGGCGGGACGTACAGGGTCAGCGGCGAGGATGGCGCGTGGTCGAGGCCGTCGGGGCCGAGCAGCTTCTGCCGGGCCGTGGGGCACAGCGGGCGCTCGTAGGCGGGCAGCTTCAGGGTGGCGCAGTCCGCCGCCTCGGCGATCCGGCCGTAGATCGTCGTCTCGCCCGAGCGGGACAGCCAGAAGTGCCCGCTGACCGCGTCCGAGATGCTCATGTAGGCCAGGATCGGCACCGCGAAGGCCACGCACATCAGCGCCGCGCCGCCGACCGCGCGGCGCCAGCCACCAGCCGAGATCACCGCGTAGACCGCGGCGGGCAGGATCAGGATCTCGCCCACCTGGGCCACGGTCACCGACAGCCCGAGCGCGAGCCCGGCCAGGGCGATGGCCCGCGGTGTCGGCCGCGGCCGCCACAGCAGGAGCACCAGGCCGGCCACGATCAGGGCCTCGAACCACACGTCGGGCATGATGGTCTGCTCGGTCTGCAACTCGTACGCGTCGAGCAGGACCGGCGCGGCGGCCAGCGCCGCCAGCCAGCGCGGCGTGCCCCGGCGCAGCAGCACGGCGTAGATGGCGACGCCCATCGCCAGCCCGACCAGGTGCTGCACGGCGGTGACCACCTGCAGGTTGCCGACCAGCAGGATGGCCTTGAGCACGCCCTTGTATCCGAGCGGGTCGGTGCCGGGCCAGGCGTTGTACAGGTATTTGAGCGTGTCGATGTACAGCAGCGCGGGCCGGTAGGCGACCTGGGCGAGTACCCGCAGTACCAGCCCGGCCAGCAGCAGGACCGTCATCAGCCAGTGCCGCCTGGCGGCCGGGACGATCTGGCGGCCCCGGCGGGCGGCAGCGCGCAGCCGACCGCTCGCGGCGCCCGGGGCGGCGGGCCGAGCGGCCCGACCGGGACCGGGAGGGGGCGCCTGTCCGGTAGCTGACCTCGGCATTCGCATCAATGGCATCCGCTAGGTGAAGCTGATTGGGGCTGGCTGGGCGGGCAGCGGCTGAGTGGGGGCCTGCCGTCGGTTGGGCCTCTCGTCCGGCCGGCCGCGATCACTCCCTGCCCGGACCGTCTCATCGTGCTCGCTTGTCCTGAGAATTAGCTGAGTGTCCTGCCCGGGCACACAGATCTGCCCTGGTGAGCCTACCGGAGCGGGAACGCGGGCCGCATACAAGCGCTGCCGCCGGTCACCAGAGATTTTCGCGCCATTACAAAATGTGAAATTCGGCCCGTTTCGCCGGGCGGGCGGCAGCCCGCGCGCGCCGGCGGCACCGCGCCAGGCGCGCCGGGGGATCCCTCCCCAGACGGGCGCCGGCCGGGGAGGGCTCCCCTTGCCGGCGTCAAAGCCCGGACGCACGCTGAAAGGCAGAAGGAGATCGCCCCCCGGCCGGATCCGATCCATCCCGAGGAGGGGATCGCAGATGAAACTCACCAGCTATGCGGCGGGAGGCTTAACCGCCGCCGCCATCACCATCGCCGCGGCCTTGCTGCCCGCGGCTGCCCTGGCCTCGCCGGCCATGGCGGCCACGGCGGGCTCGGCCGCCGGGCACCGGCCCGCCCCGCCCGTGACGGTCTACGTGGCCAACTACGGATCGGGCACGGTTACCCCGATCCGGGCCGCCACCAACCGGGCCTGGCCGATCACCGTCGGCGGCGGGCCCGACGTCATCGCCATCACCCCGAACGGGAGGATGGCCTACGTCGGCAACGCGCTGACCAACGTGGTGACCCCGGTCCGGACCGCCACCAACCGGGCGCTCGCGCCGGTCGGCGTGGGCAGCAACGTCATCGAGATCGCGATCACGCCCAACGGCCAGACGGCCTACGTCTCCAACGGGAACGACGTGATCCCGGTCCGGACCGCCACCAACCGCGCAGGCCCCGCGATCACGCAGGGACTGCTCGGGCCATGGGGCGTCGCGATCACCCCGAACGGGCGGACCCTCTACGTGGCCAACAGCAGCACGCACACGGTGACCCCGGTTAACGTCGCCACCGACACCGCGCTGGCGCCGATCACGGTCGGGCCCGGCCCCACCGACATCGCGATCACTCCGGACGGCAAGACCGCCTACGTCACCGACAACAACGAGGGAGCCTGGCAAACGGTCACCCCGATCAGCACCAGCACCAACCGGGCGGGCCAGCCGATCACGACCGGCCCGGGTCCCTACGCCATCGCGATCACGCCAGACGGCAAGACCGCCTACGTGGTCAACAACAGCGGTGACACCGTGACCCCGATCAGCGTAGCGACCAACACCGCGCTGGCGCCGATCACGGTCGGGACCGCGCCCATCGCGATCGCGATCACGCCGGACGGCAAGACCGCCTACGTCGCCAGTTACCTGTCCGACACGGTGACCCCGATCAACGTCGCCACCGACACGGCGCTGGCACCGGTCAAGGTCGGCATCCATCCGCGCTCCATCGCGATCACGCCGGACGGGAAGACCGTCTACGTCGCGAACAGCGGCGGGAACCGGGTGACGGTGATTGCCGCCGCCACCAACCGGGTGACCGGCTGGATCAAGGTCGGCAGCGCGCCGTACTACATCGCGATCACTCCGGCCCGGAGCTGACGGATGACGGCGGCCCGACTGTCGGCGGGCCGCCGTAACGTCACAGCCGTGCACGCCGAGCAGGAGAGTCCCCCGGCCGCGTGGCAGCGGCTCCGCAGCCAGGTCGGCGCCCAGGCGCCGATGCTGAGCGCGCCGCCGCCCGCGGCCGGGGGACTGTGCTCGGTCTGCCGGGGGCCCGGCCGCCCCCGCCGGCCCCGCTGCTACCAGTGCGACCTGTACGGCGAGTGCCTGCCCGGGCTGATGCCCGACGTCGTCGCCCCGGTCGCCTACGCGGTCAAGGGCGGCCTGCATGCCACGAACCTGTGGCTGTACAAGTCCGGGCGCCCGGCCGCCGCGGCGGCGCGGGCCGCGCTGCTCGGCCTGCTCCTGGTCTACCTGCGCGACCACGGCCGCTGCGTCTGGCGCCGGGCCGGGATGGCCCAGCCCACCCACGTCGCCGTCGTGCCGAGCCGCCGCGGGCGCCCGGCGCCCCATCCGCTGCAGGAACTGGCCGCTCCCTACCTCACCCTGCGCTGGGCGGGGCTGGCCCTGGCCCGCCGGGACGACCCGCCGGCGCACGACCCGGACCCCAGCCTGTTCCGGTCGGCCCCGATCGCCGGCGCGCGGGTCCTGCTCCTCGACGACACCTGGACCACGGGAGCGAGCGCGGTCAGCGCCGCGGCGGCGCTGCGGCTGGCCGGGGCCCGGTCGGTCGCGGTCATCGTGCTCGGCAGGCACCTGGACGCCGGGCCGGCCGCGGCCGGCCGCGGGTTCTCGCCCGAGGCCATGCCGTTCCGTCCCTGGCTCTGCGCCGTGCACGCCCCCGGCCGCACTCAATAGGCTTACAGGCGTGCCCCCGGAACCGCCGTCACACGCCGCCCTGGTACGGCGGGCGCGCCGCATCGGCCGCGAGCTCGCTGCGCTCTACCCTGACGCGCATACCGAGCTGAACTTCAGCACCCCGCTCGAGCTGCTGGTCGCCACGATCTTGTCCGCGCAGACCACCGACAAGCGGGTCAACCTGGTTACGCCGGTGCTGTTCGCGCGCTACCGGACCGCCGCCGACTACGCGTCCGCCGACCGCGAGGACATGGAGAAGATCATCCAGTCCACGGGCTTCTTCCGGGCCAAGACCACCAGCCTCATCGGGCTCGGGCAAGCGCTGTGCACCCGCTTCGGCGGCGAGGTGCCGCATCGGCTCAAGGACCTGGTCACGCTGCCCGGGGTGGGCCGGAAGACGGCGAATGTGGTGCTCGGCAACGCGTTCGGCATCCCGGGCATCACGGTCGACACCCACTTCGCCCGGCTCTCCCGGCGCTTCGGCTGGACCACCGACACCGACCCGGTCAAGATCGAGCAGGAGGTCGACGCGCTGTTCCCGCGCAAGGACTGGACTCTCCTCTCGCACCTGCTGATCTGGCACGGCCGGCGGGTCTGCCACGCGCGCAGGCCCGCGTGCGGCGCGTGCGCGGTGGCCCACCTCTGCCCCTCCTACGGCGAGGGCCCGACCGATCCCGAGATCGCGCGCAGGCTGGTCAAAGCCGGGCCGTTCTCGTGACCGGCGAGCGGCCGGCCGCGGGCGGCGGGCCCCCCGCCTGGCTGACCGGCCTGGCCGGTGCCGCCGCCGCGATGCCGGTGCCGCCGCCGCTGCGCCCGCCGCCCGGCGGCGGCCGCCCGGCCGCCGTGCTGATCCTGTTCGGTGACGGCCCGGGCGGCCCCGACCTGCTGCTGGTGCAGCGGAGCCCGTTCCTGCGACGGCACGCGGGCCAGCCCGCGTTCCCCGGCGGGGCGGTCGACGAGTCCGACGGCGGCGCGGTGCCCGCGGCGCTGCGCGAGGCCGCCGAGGAGGCCCGCGTGGACCCGGCCGGCGTCCAGGTGCTCGCGGTGCTGCCGGAGCTGTTCATCGTGCGGAGCGGGTTCACGGTCACCCCGGTCCTGGCCTGGTGGCGCGACCCGGTCCCGGTGGAACCCGGTGACCCGGGGGAGATCACGGCCGTGGCCCGCGTCCCGGTCGCGGACCTCGCCGATCCGGCCAACCGGCTGATGGCCCGCTACCCGTCGGGCGTGGCCGGCCCCGCGTTCCGGGTCGGCGGCATGCTGGTGTGGGGGTTCACCGCGATGATCGTGGATTGGCTGCTCGCGATCGGCGGCTGGGAGCGCCCGTGGGATCGCGGGTCGGCCGAGGACCTGCCCCCGGAGGTACTGCAGGCGGCCGCCGGCCCCGACCGGATCCCCTGAGGTCACCGGTAGTTTACCGGGCAATCCGGCGCTGCCCCCATGCACTCTCCGCTGCGCTATACGGTTGGGCACGTGCCGGGTGATTTGCTGGACCTGATCCTCATCGTGCTCGTGATCGCCTTCGGCGTGGCCGGCTACCGCCAGGGCTTCATCATCGGCGTGCTGAGCTTCGCCGGGTTCATCGGCGGCGGCGCCATCGGCGCGCTGTTCGGGCCGAGGATCGCCCGCGCGATCACCGCCAACTCGGCCTGGGAGGCCATCGCCGCCATCCTGGTGGTCTTCCTCGCCGCCATGATCGGCCAGTTGCTCGCGTCCGCGGTGGGCGTGGCCATGCGATCCCGGCTGACCTGGCGGCCGGCCACGCTCCTGGACTCCGTCGGCGGGGCCGTGGTCAGCGTGATCTCCGTGCTGCTGATCGCGTGGCTGATCGGCTCGGCCGTGGCGTACGCGCCGTTCCCCGTCATCTCCCGGCAGGTGAACGACTCCGCCGTGCTGAGGGTCGTGGACCGGCTGGTGCCGTCCGAGGCCAGCGTGATGTTCTCCGACTTCCGCAGCCTGCTGGAAAGTGGCCCTTACGCACAGGTCTTCGGCTCGCTGGGCGCCGAGGCGGTGCTCGCGGTCGGGCCGCCGGACAACGCGGTCCTGAACTCGGCCGGGCTGCGCCGCGCCGCGCCCAGCATCGTGAAGGTCGAAGGCGTCGCGACGAGCTGCCAGGAGCGGATCGAGGGGTCGGGCTTCGTCTTCGCGCCGGACCATGTCCTCACCAACGCGCACGTGGTGGCCGGGGTGACCCAGGGGCCCGAGGTCATCTCCGGTCAGGGCGTGCT
This sequence comes from uncultured Actinomycetota bacterium, assembly GCA_963749145.1. Taxonomy (GTDB): domain Bacteria; phylum Actinomycetota; class Actinomycetes; order Streptosporangiales; family Streptosporangiaceae; genus JASHPR01. The sequence goes on from CAVVLN010000005.1 coordinate 160,012, forward strand.
CAACGCGCGCGTGGTGCTCTACGACCCGCAGCGCGACATCGCCGTGCTGTACGTGCCCGGCCTCACCGCCGGCTCGCTCGCGTTCGCCGGCCAGGCGAGGGGCGGCGCCAACGCGATCGTAGCCGGGTATCCCCTCGACGGCCCGTTCACTGCCGTCCCGGCCCGGGTCGGCGGCACGGTGCGGGCAACGAGCCCGGATATCTACCAGACGGCCCAGGTGACCAGGCAGATCTACTCGATCAGGGCTGTGGTCAAGCCGGGCAACTCCGGTGGCCCGCTGCTCACCCCGTACGGCCAGGTGTATGGCGTGGTGTTCGCGGCGGCCACGACGGTGGGCGACACCGGGTACGCGCTGACCGCGGCCGAGGTGGCCGGCGACGCCTCGGCTGGGGCGAACGCCACCGCCAGCGTCTCGACCCAGGGCTGCGACTAAAGGTCACCGCGAGCGTCTCGGCCCGGGGCTGCGGCTAAAGGTCACCGCGAGCGTCTCGGCCCGGGGCTGCGGCTAAAGGTCACCGCGAGCGTCTCGGCCCGGGGCTGCGGCTAAAGGTCACCGCGAGCGTCTCGGCCCGGGGCTGCGGCTAAAGGTCACCGCGAGCGTCTCGGCCCGGGGCTGCGGCTAAAGGTCACCGCGAGCGTCTCGGCCCGGGGCTGCGGCTAAAGGTCACCGCGAGCGTCTCGGCCCGGGGCTGCGGCTGAGGCGCGCGTCAGCGAGCGGCCCCGCGCAGCGTGACCCGCAGCGCGCCCGGCCGGGCCGCGGCCAGGCCATCGTGCTCGATCAGGTCCGCGAGCCCGCCGGCGTCGAGGGCGACCCGCGCGGCCACGACGCCGTGCGGCGCCGGCTCGCCGGCGTAGCCCGCCACCCGCTCCGCGCCCCGGCGCAGCAGCGCGGCCGCGCCGCGGGCGTTGCCGCGCTGCGCATGGGTCAGGCCCACGGCGACCTGGGCCAGGCCCTGCCACAGGTCGCGCTCGGCGGGCGGCGCGGCCTTCCACGACGCCTCGAGCACCTCGTGGGCCCGGAACGCCTGCCCGGCATCGATCAGCTGCTGGGCGAGGTCGAGGGCGGCGTCCGGGGCCAGGGCCGGCGCGTCGGGCAGCGGCAGCTCGCCAGGCGCTCCGCGCCGCAGCGGCCGGCCGAACCCGTCGCGGGGCCGGGCATTCCGTGGTCGGCCCGCCGGATCCCGGTCCCTGGTTCCGGGCGGCTGCGTCACCGTTCCGGCTCCGGGTCGGCCAGCCAGGCGCGCAACTCGGCGTCAAAGCGCCCGGGCATCTCCTCGTGCGGGAAGTGCCCGGCCCCGTCGATCAGGCGCCACCGGTAGGGCGCCTCGACGTGCCGGCCCGAGCCCCGGGCCGCGCTGGGCAGCACGCAGCTGTCCAGGGAGCCGTGCAGGTGCAAGGTCGGCGCCTGGATCGGGGCCCGCATGCTGCGCGCGTAACGCAGCCCGTCCGGCCGGAACCTGGACCGGATGAACCAGCGGTGATACTCAAGCGCCGAGTGGGCCACCGAGGGCAGCCTCATCGCGGCCCGGTAGTTGTGCTCGGTCGCGGAGTCGGGCCAGCCCGGCCCGGACCAGGTGCTCAGCATCCGCCCGACCCGTTCCGCGTCGTCGCGGAGCAACTGCCGTTCCGGGAGCAGCGGGAGCTGGAACCCCAGCGCGTACCCGCTGCGGCGGCCCTGGCCGAACGGATCGGACAGCACCGCGGCGCGCAGCCGGAGCGGATGCGGGACCGAGACGACGGCGAGCCGCCTGACCACCTTCGGGTAGTAGGCGGCCACGGTCCAGGCGATCAGCCCGCCCCAGTCGTGGCCGACCAGGACCGCGTTCGCCTCGCCCAGCGAGCGGACCAGGCCGGCGGCGTCGGAGGCCGCGGTGATCAGGTCGTAGCCTCGCGGCGGTTTGTCGCTGCCGCCGTACCCGCGCAGGTCGACGGCGACCGCGCGGAAGCCGGCGCCGCGCAGCGACGACAACTGCTCACGCCAGGTCCACCAGAACTCGGGAAAGCCGTGCAGCAGCAGGACCAGCGGCCCGTCCCCGCTCTCGGCGACGTGAAACCGGGTTCCGTTGGCGCTGACCGACCGGTGCGACCAGGGGCCGTCGATGAAGATCGGTCCGTCGCCCCGCGCGGTCACCCTGATCATCCCGCCCGGGGGACTGGCGCCGCCGCCGCGCCGTCCTCGCGCTTGAGCAGCGTCAGGTCCTCCTGGACGGTCTGCCGGGTCCGGCGCAGGGCGGTCAGCCTGCGGAACCTGGTGGCCCCGATCAGGCCGGCCACCGCCGCCAGGAACAGGCAGGTCAGTGCGACACACCCAAACGCGGCGTACAGCGGTATGGCGGCGGCCGCGCTCAGGCCATAGGCGTACGCGAAGCCGCCGAACAACAGGATCAGGCAGGCCACGAATGCGGCGACGCCAATGAGCGCCCCCCCGATGCCCATCCGCGTAGCGTCCTTCTTGAGCTCCATCTTGGCTAGGTCGAGCTCGCACTTGATCAGGGTCGAGACATCGCTGACGGCCATGGACACCAGGTCGCCGAGCGACTGGTCATTTGCGTTATCTGCCGGGCGCTTGGCTGCAGGTTCGGCCATAGTGCTCTCCACTTCTCGCGCTGTCGCAACAAGTCTCGCTCATGCCCCATCGCGCCGTTCGCACCGCGTCCACTCTGGCGCGCCGCAGCCGCCCACGTCCCGATCTTTCATGATGGTGGTAGATTGGTAACCATATTTACATCGAATCAACCCGCCAGCGCGGGCCCGGGCCGCGGCGCCGCGGGCGGGCGGCCAGGCGGTACGGGCGGCGCGGGGCCGGCGAGCGAGAGCGGCCGGAGGAGCCGTCGGGCCGGGACACGCGAACGGCGCCCCGTGGGGGGCGCCGCCGCCGGCACGTCGCACCCGAGTTACCAAGCGTGCACCTTCTACGCCGAGACAGGCCGCTGACCTGCCCCGGCACGCCTCCCGCGGCTGGTCGCGCGTGGGTACACCGGGTTAACGTGCTCTCCGGACGCTACGTCCGGTTACTCACTTCTTTCTACGACGGATCCGCGGGCTTGTGAACCCCGCCCTCGGCGTAACCGATTCGTGATCTCGATGGATGTGCGTGTTCACATGCGCTGAGCTGGGGCGGACCGGGTGCCGAAGGCGAGCACGGGCCAGTCCCGCTGGCGGGCCACCCGCCGCAGCGCCCGGTCGGGGTTCACCGCCCGGGGGTGGCCCACCGCCTCCAGCATCGGCAGGTCGGTGATCGAGTCGCTGTACGCGTAGCAGTCCGCGAGCCGGTAGCCGCGCGCGGACGCCAGCTCCCGCACCCGGCTGGCCTTCGCCTCGCCGTAGGCCCAGAACTCCATCTCGCCCGTGTAGCAGCCGTCGGCGACCTTCATCCGGGTCGCGATCACCTCGGACGCGCCCAGCAGGGCCCCGATGGGCGCCACCATCTCGAGGCCGGAGGTGCTGACGATGATCACATCTTGCCCGGCGCTGCCGTGCGCGGCGATGAGCCGCCGGGCGTCGGCGTACACAAGTGGGAGGATCGTCTCGTTCAGGTGCCGCCCGACGATGTCGCTGACCCGGTCCGCGGGCCACCCCCGGCACAGGTCCCCCACCTGGGCCCGGATCCGCTCCATCCGCTGGTGGTCGGCGCCGCCCAGCCGGAACGCCAGCTGCGCTAATGCGGTCCGGACGGCCTCACTCCGGGTGATCAGGCCGTGACGGTAGAACGACGGACCGAAGGCCAGCGTGCTGGACCGGCTGATGATGGTCTTGTCGAGGTCGAAAAACGCCGCCGCAATTGTGCCATCGCTCTCGACGTAGCTGCCCACAGTCCGGCAGCATAGGGGAATGCAACGAGTTCTAGGTTGCCTCCGGATGACCGGCTGGTAACTTTGGCTCACGCCGCGTAGGCTTTAATGGGTGACGGAACCGGCTCTGCCCCCCCGGGGCCGGACCGCACGGTGACCCCCGCTCTCCCCCCGGCGGGGGTCACCTCTTTTTCCGGCTTCGCCAAGGCAATGCGCCAGACACTTGCGTCCGGCCGCAGCCGTCCGCCCGCTTTCCCTGGCTAGCCGCTAGGAATTGATGTGATCGCGGCCGAGCAGGCAGTCCAGGAGCGCGACCGCGCCCGGCTTGCACAGGGGCTCGTTGCCGTTGCCGCACTTGGGTGACTGGATGCAGGACGGGCATCCCGCCGCGCACTCGCACGACGCAATTGCCTGGACGGTTGCGCCCAGCCAGTCGCGGGCCGCGCGGAAGCCGCGCTCGGCGAACCCGGCCCCTCCATCGTGCCCGTCGTACACGAAGACGGTCAGCCGGCCCGTCGCCGGGTGCAGGTCGGCCGATACCCCGCCCACGTCCCAGCGGTCGCACGCGGCGACCAGCGGCAGCAGGCCGATGGACGCGTGCTCGGCGGCGTGCGCCGCGCCGGGCAGGTCCACCCCGGCGCCCGCCAGGCCCGCCCGCTGGCCCGGCGAGATCGTCCACCACACCGCCCGGGTGCGCAGCGTGCGCGGCGGCAGGTCGAGCGGCACCACGCCGGCCGGCTGGCCGGTGTCCAGCCGCCGCCGGACGAACGAGACCACCTGCCGGGTCACCTGGACGTCGCCGAAGGCCACCTCGGCCGGGCCCCAGTCGGCCCGGCGCAGCGCGGCCCCCACCTCGATGCCGGTCAGCTGCCGGGCCGAGGTGGCGTAGCCGGGATCGCAGGCCTCCACGAGCGCTACGCACGCGTCCAGGTCAAGCTCGCTGACCAGGTACATCTCGCCCTGATGGGGGTAGACGGCGCCGGTGTGCACCAGCATGTGCGCGGACGGCTCGTCCACCGTGCCGACCAGCCGGCCGGTCGAGGCCTCGACGATCCGCACCGCGGGGCCGCCGGTGCCGCGCAGGCCGGTCATCGCGCCGCGGCCGCTCCGCCAGTACCACCGCTTCCCCTCCGCGCTCGCCCGCGGCCGCAGCATGCCGCGCTGACTCAGCTCGTCGGTGACGGCGGCGGCGGCCGGGCCGAACAGCTCGATGTCCGCCTCGGTGAGCGGCAGTTCCGCGGCGGCCGCGCACAGGTGCGGCGCCAGCACGTACGGGTTGCCCGGATCGAGCACGGTCGCCTCGACCGGGCGGTTCAGCAGCGCTTCCGGATGATGCACCAGGTAGGTGTCCAGGGGGTCGTCCCGGGCGATCAGGACGGCGACCGCGCCCCGGCCCTGGCGCCCGGCCCGCCCGGCCTGCTGCCACAGCGCGGCCCGGGTGCCCGGCCAGCCGGCGATCAGCACGGCGTCCAGGCCGCCGATGTTGACCCCCAGCTCGAGCGCGGTGGTGGCGGCCAGGCCGGTGATCGTGCCCGCGAGCAGGCCCTCCTCCAGGAGCCGCCGCTCCTCCGGCAGGTAGCCGGCCCGGTACGCCGCCACCTGGCCGGCCAGGCCGGCGGCGCCCGCCTCGGCCAGGCTCCGGCGGGCGCCCAGCGCGACCGCCTCGGCGCCGCGGCGGGACCGCACGAAGGCCAGGGCCGGCGTCCCGCCGGTCACCAGGTCGGCCAGCAGGCCCGCGGCCTCGGCCGTGGCCGTGCGGCGGACCGGCGCGCCCGCCTCGCCGCGCAGCGCCGTGAGCGGCGGTTCCCAGAGCCCGAACGTGAGCGGGCCGCGCGGGGCGCTGTCCCCGGTCACCGCGGCCGCGTCGAGCCCGGTCAGCAGCCGGGCGCAGTTCTCTGGCTCGCTGATCGTGGCCGAGCAGAGGACGAAGACCGGGGGGAGACGGATCGTTCTGGCCCGGGCGTGGTGGGCCGCGACGCGCCGCAGCCGCCGCAGGACCTGCGCCACGTGCGAGCCGAACACGCCGCGGTAGGCGTGGCACTCGTCCACGATCACGCAGGACAGGCGGCGGAAGAACCCGTCCCAGCGGGCGTGCTGCGGCAGCAGCGAGTGGTGCAGCATGTCCGGGGTGGTGAGCAGGTAGCCCGCGTGGGCCCGGGCCCACGACCGCCCCGCGGCCGGCGTGTCGCCGTCCACCACGGCCGCGCGCAGGCCGGGGATGCACAGCGAGGACAGCATCCGCAGCTGGTCGGCGGCCAGCGCGCGGGTCGGCGACAGGTACAGCGCGGTGCCGCCCGCCAGCACCTGGGTCAGCGCGGGCAGCAGGTAGCCGAGCGACTTCCCCGAGGCCGGGCCGGTCGAGATGATCACGTTCCGGCGCGCCGCGGCGTGGTCGGCCGCCGCCGCCTGGTGCGCCCAGGGACCGGGTATCCCGGCCGCCTCGAACGCCCGGGTCACCCGGGGGTCCGCCCAGTCCGGCCAGCCGACGCGCCGGCCCGGGGCGGCGGGCACGTGCTCCAGGTGGGTAAGCTTGCCCGATCGCGCGCCTTCCCCCAGGATCCGGGCGGCGCCCGGGGGGATCTGGAGCTCAGCGTCGGCGAGCAGCGGCACCGCAGGCATAGGGTTTCAGTGTGTCATGACATGGGGGGAGTGCCTCGAACTCCGATCTGGTATAGACATGACCTCAGAGCGTGATTGAATGCGCGCGGGTAACATGGCCCGCCGCGGGGCGCGCGTTCGGGCTCCCGGGCGGCACGCTCAGTCCCTGACCGCATGGCGCTGGAGGATTTTGTGGATCTGAAGTTGGATCACCACACCAAGGATGGGATCGAGATCGTCGATGTTGAGGGCGAGATCGACGTCTACACTGCGCCGCGCTTGCGTGAGCTTCTGATCGAACTGGTGAACACCGGCTTCTACCAGCTCGTGGTCAATATGGAGAAGGTCGAGTTCCTCGATTCCACCGGGCTCGGGGTGCTGGTGGGCGGGCTCAAGCGAGTCCGGGCGCACGACGGATCCCTGGACCTGGTCTGCACGCAGGAGCGGATACTCAAGATTTTCCGGATCACCGGCCTGACCAAGGTGTTCGGCATCCACGACACCGTGGACGAGGCGATCGCGGCCAGGAAAGCCGAGAAGTAGCCCGCGGCTGACGCGCCGAGATGCCAACCGTTGAGGTTAGTTTCACGGCCCTGCCTGCCCACGTGCGGACGGCCCGGCTGGTCGCCACGGCGGTCGCGCGGCGCAGCGGCGTGGACGAGGCGCTGCTCGACGAGGTCCGGCTGGCGGTCGGCGAGGCGTGCTCGAGGGCGGTGGAGGCCCACCGGCTGCACTGCCCGGGCGAGCCGGTCCGGCTGGCGCTGACCGACCAGTCCGGGCGCTTCGAGGTGGAGGTCACCGACACCGGGCGGCCGCAGGGGTTCGGCCTGGCCGTCATCGCCGAACTGGCCGACGACGTCCAGATCAGCGAGACGTCCGCGGGGACCAGCATCCGGATGAGCTGGCCGTCGGTCGGGCTCACGCCCTGACCGGCGGCGTGAGCTGAGTCCTGGGGCACGACAAGCGGGGGCGTATTACCATTCAGCGACGCAGATGCGTAGACTCCCCGGCACTGCCGTGGTGGCACTCCTCGACGAAGTTCGACATGCCCGCGCCTAGGTGCCGTGACACCGCCCGTGACACTGCGCCGGGCCGCAGCATCGCGCGAAGCTCGTATGTCCTGTCAAGGAGGACAGATGTCTAGGCTCCATCTCGCCCTGGCGAGCGGGCCGGTCGTGACCGGCTCCAACCTCACCTGGGTGATCGTCGTGGCGGTGGTCGCCCTGTGCGCCCTCGGCGTCGCCGGCCTGCTGGTCCGCGAGGTACTCGCGGCCAGCCAGGGCAGCCCGAAGATGCGCGAGATCTCGGCGGCGGTTCAGGAAGGCGCGGCGGCGTACCTGCGGCGCCAGTTCCGCACGATCGGCGTCTTCGTCGTGGTGATCTTCTTCGTGCTGCTGGTGCTGCCGGCGGACACCGACGGGATCCGCTGGGGCCGGTCGGTGTTCTTCCTGGTGGGCGCGCTGTTCTCGGCCCTGACCGGGTTCACCGGGATGTCGCTGACCGTGCGCGGCAACCTGCGCGTCGCCGCGGCGGCGAAGGATTCCGGCGAGCACTCCGCGATGCGGATCGCGTTCCGCACCGGCGGCGTGGCCGGCATGTTCACGGTCGGCCTCGGCCTGTTCGGCGCGGCGGTCGTGGTGCTCATCTTCAAGGCCAACGCGCCGAACGTGCTCGAGGGCTTCGGCTTCGGCGCGGCGCTGCTGGCCATGTTCATGCGGGTCGGCGGCGGTATCTTCACCAAGGCCGCCGACGTCGGCGCGGACCTGGTCGGCAAGGTCGAGAAGGGCATCCCCGAGGACGACCCGCGGAACGCGGCCACGATCGCCGACAACGTCGGCGACAACGTCGGCGACTGCGCCGGGATGGCGGCCGACCTGTTCGAGTCGTACTCGGTGATGCTGGTGGCCGCGCTGATCCTGGGCAAGGTGGCCTTCGGCAACTACGGCCTGGTCTTCCCGCTGATCGTCCCGATGATCGGCGTGATCACCGCGGTCATCGGCATCTTCGCGGTCGCGCCCCGCAAGGGTGACCGCAGCGGCATGACCGCGATCAACCGCGGCTTCTTCATCTCGGCGGTGATCTCGCTGATCCTGGTGATCGGCGCCGCGTTCCTCTACCTGCCCGCGCACTTCAGCCAGCTCACGGGCGTGACCGACGGCACCATCCTGCGCCACGGCGGGAGCCCGCGCTGGCTGGCCGTCGGCGCGGTGGTGATCGGGCTGGTGCTGGCCAGCGCGATCCAGCTGCTGACCGGCTACTTCACCGAGACCAACCGCAAGCCGGTCCGCGAGATCGGGGCGGCCTCGGAGACCGGGGCCGCCACGGTGATCCTGGCCGGCGTCGCGATCGGCATGGAGTCCGCCGTCTACTCGGCGCTGCTGATCGGCGCCGCCGTCTACGGCGCGTTCCTGCTCGGCACCGGCAACGCGACCATCGCCCTGTTCGCGGTCGCGCTGGCCGGCACCGGCCTGCTGACCACCGTCGGCGTGATCGTGTCGATGGACTCGTTCGGCCCGGTGACCGACAACGCGCAGGGCATCGCCGAGATGTCCGGCGAGTTCGAGGGCGAGGCCGCGGCGACCCTGACCCACCTGGACGCGATCGGCAACACGACCAAGGCCATCACCAAGGGCATCGCGATCGCTACCGCCGTGCTGGCCGCGACCGCGCTGTTCGGCGCGTTCCGCACCTCGGTGGTGAGCGCGCTCGGCAAGGCGGGCGGGACCTTCAGCCTGTCCATCGACCATCCCAACGTGCTCGTCGGCCTGATCGTCGGCGCGTCGGTCGTGTTCATGTTCGCCAGCCTGCTGATCCGGGCGGTCGGCCGGGCGGCCGGCCAGGTGGTCCTGGAGGTGCGTAATCAGTTCCGCCTCCACCCGGGGATCATGGACTACACCGAGAAGCCCGAGTACGGCCGGGTGGTGGACATCTGCACCAAGGACTCGCTGCGCGAACTGGCCACGCCGGGGCTGCTCGCGGTGCTCACGCCGATCGCCGTCGGCTTCGCGTTCGGCTACGGGCCGCTCGGCGCCTACCTGGCCGGCGCGATCGCGGTCGGCGTGCTGATGGCGGTGTTCCTGGCCAACTCCGGCGGGGCCTGGGACAACGCCAAGAAGCTGGTCGAGGACGGGTTCCACGGCGGCAAGGGCTCCGCCGCGCACGAGGCGACCATCATCGGCGACACCGTGGGCGACCCGTTCAAGGACACCGCCGGGCCCGCGATCAACCCGCTGATCAAGGTCATGAACCTGGTCTCGCTGCTGGTCGCGACCAGCGTGGTCGAGTACGCCCACAACGACGGACTCCGCACGGGCGTGGCGCTCGGCGCGGTGATCATCGTCGTGGCGGCCGTGGTGATCTCCAAGCGCCGGGCCACCAGCATCGCCGCCGGGGAGCCGGGCGGCGCAGCGGGCGGCGCGGCCGGGCCGGGCCCGAGCGCGGAGATCGGCGGCGCGGCCGGGGCCGGCGCGGGCGGCGCGGGCGAGGGCGGCGAGACAGCCGCGGAGAAGACGACCGCGACCTAGCCGTCCGCCGGGTCCTCGGCGTCGGCGGCCTCGACGTCGTCGCGGGAGATGCCGAGCAGGTGCAGGATCGCGTCGAGGTGGGGGACGCTGAGCGAGGCGTCGGCGGCGTCCCGGACCGCGGCCTTCGCGTTGAACGCGATGCCCAGGCCCGCCGCCGCGATCATGTCGAGGTCGTTGGCCCCGTCGCCGACCGCCACGGTCTGGCTCAGCGGGACCCCCGACCGGGCCGCGAAGTCGCGCAGCGCGGTCGCCTTGCCGGCGCGGTCGATCACCGGCCCGGTGAGCTGGCCGGTCAGCGTGCCGCCGGCGATCTCCAGCGTGTTGGCCGCCGCGAAGTCGAGACCGAGATCGGCGGCGAGGGCGTCGGTGAACTGGGTGAAGCCGCCGCTGACGATCCCGCACCGGTAGCCGAGCCGGCGCAGCGTGCGGATCAGCGTGCGCGCCCCGGGGGCCAGCGTGAGCTCGGCCCGGACCTCGTCGATGACCGACGCGTCGAGCCCGGCCAGCAGGGCCACGCGCTCGGCCAGGGCGGCCGCGAAGTCCAGTTCGCCGCGCATCGTGGCCGCGGTGATCTCGGCCACCTTCGCCGCGCATCCCGCGCGGGCCGCGAGCAGGTCGATGGCCTCGCCGCTGACCAGCGTGGAGTCAACGTCCATCACGACCAGGCGCATCGCCCGGCGGTGCAGGCCGCCGCGCTGCACCGCGACGTCGACGCCGCGCTCGACCGACTCCTGGGCCAGGGCCGCCCGCAGCGCGGCCGGGTCCGCCCCGGAGATGTCGAACTCGATGCAGGTCACCGGCCGGTGGGCCAGCCGGGAGATCCGGTCGATGTTCGCGCCGCTGGCGGCGATCCGCCCGGCGATGCCCGCGATCGCGGCCGGGGCCAGCATGCGGCTGAGCACGGTCACGTGCAGGCGGCCGCGCCGCAGCACGGGCTCGGCCGAGCCGGCCGTGATCTCGGCCTCCAGGCCCAGGTCGGCGGCCACCGCCGTCACCTGGCGGTGGATCGCGGTCAGGTCGGGAGCGGCGCCGCAGGCCAGCAGCACCCCGAGGACGAGGCGGCCGCGGATCACGACCTGCTCGACGTCGAGCACGCTGAGCTCGTGCGCGGCCAGCACCGAGAACAAGCGGGATGTGACGCCGGGCCGGTCCCGGCCGGTCACGGTGACGAGCAGCGTCAGCTGAGGACTGGACATGGCGCTGCCCACGCTACCCGGCGGGCCCGGCCGCTAGGGCTCCGCTAGGGCAGCAGCAGGTGCAGGTCGCCGAACTCGTGCCAGAGGTAGCCCCGGTCGGTCGCGGCGGCATAGCAGCGTCCGAGCAGGTCGATCCCGGCGAACGCGGCCAGCATCCGCAGATGCGACGAGCGCGGCTCGTGCAGGCCGGTGACCAGCCCGTCCACGGCCAGCAGCCGGTGCCCGGGCGCGGGGGTGACGATGTGCCCGGTCCACCCGGCCGACGGGCTGACCAGGGGCGCCCCGGGGGCCCGCGGCGCCCGGGCCGCGGTCTCGAGCGCCCGCACCACCGTGGTGCCCACCGCGATGACCCGCCCGCCGTGCCGCCGGGTCAGGTTGACCAGCCGGGCGGTGGCGGGCGGGACGTCGTAGGGCTCCGGGTACGGATCCTCGTCTCCCTCCAGGGACGAGACGCCGGTGTGCAGGGTGACCGGCGCGAACGTGATTCCCCGCGCCACCAGCCGGGCCACGACCTCCGGCGTGAACGGGCGGCTGGCGCTCGGCATCTCCGCGCTGCCCGGCCCGGTGCCGAAGACCGTCTGGTACGACGCGATCGGCCAGGGCCTGCGCAGGTAGGAGTACCTGATCGGCTCGCCGTGGCGGAGCAGGTAGGGCACCACCGCAGTGGACAGCCGGGCCCGCCACAGCCGGGCCGTGAACCGCTCGCCCAGCACCAGGACCGCGCCCCCGGGCAGCCCGAAGCGCTGCCCGGGGGACCCGCCGCGGTAGGGGACGGTGGCGGCGCCGCCCGCCGCGCGCAGCTCCACCAGCCAGTCGCCGTCCGGCAGCGCGGTGGAGAAGTGCACGGCCAGCCCGCCGGGCAGGGGCACCGCCGCGGGCAGCGTGGCCGAGGTGTTGACCACGAGCAGGTCGCCCGGCAGCAGCAGCGCGGGCAGGCCGGTGAACGCGTGGTGGCTGATCTCGCCCGCCGCGCCGCGGCTGACCATCAGCGCCACGCCGTCCCGGGGGGTGCCCCGGGCCTCGGGCGGCTCGTGGGCCTCGTGCTCGGGCGGGAGCGTGAACGCCAGCGCGGTGCGGGCATCGGCGCCCGGCCCGGCCGGGCCCCGCTCCCGGGTCGCCGTCGCGGCGCCCGGGCCCGCGGTCATGACCGCACCGCCGTCGGCATCAGCTCAGCGGCCCGGTACCGGCCGCTGGGCAGGCGTTCGGTGATGAGCCGGAGGAACGCGGGGACGACGGCGTCGGGCCGCGGGCGGTCGGAGATGTCTTCCCCGGGGAAGGCCTGCTGGTGCATGCGGGTGCGCAGGTCACCCGGGTCCACCCACCACACCCGGACGAGGTTCTCCTCCGCGGCCAGCACGTTGCTGGCCTGCTCGAGCGCGGCCTTCGCCGCCCCGTAGCCGCCCCAGCCCGCGTACGCCTCCACCGCGGCGTCCGAGGTGACCGACAGCACCGCGCCGCCCCGCCGGCGCAGCGCGGGCAGCAGCAGCTGGGTGAGCGCGATCGGGGCCAGCACGTTCACCTCGAACGCGTCCCTGAGCTCGCCCGCCGGATAGTCGGCCAGCGCCGGCCGCGGGCTGGCGCCCAGCGTGCCGGCGTTGTTGACCAGCAGGTCGGGTCCGCCGAGGTCCGCCGCGGCCTGCCGGAGCCGGTCGCGGTGGGCGGGGTCGGTGATGTCGCCGGGCAGCACGGTCACGGCCGGGCCGGCGGCAGGCCGGCCGCCGCCGCGCGGAGCGCGTCGCCGTCCCTCGCGTCGATCACGAGAGACCAGCCGGCGGCGGCCAGCCCGCGGGCCAGCGCCAGGCCGAGGCCGCGGGACGCGCCGGTGATCACAGCGTTCTTCGTGTTCGTCATGGATCTCACGCTAGGCCGCGGGCCGCGGCGGCACATCGGGCCCGCGGCCGGACCGGCCTGATCCGATGGTCCTAGGACCTGCGACCGGTCCGCGCCGGCCGCCGCGCCGGTAGCGTGCGGGGTGTGAGCGACGCGCGGCCCAGCGGCGGCCCGGGCGGCCGGCCGGCCGCGGGCAGTCAGGACGACGTGCTGCAGCGGGTGAGCCAGGTGGTGGCGGCGGTCGCCCGGCAGCTGTCGACCAGGGACGTGCTGCAGATGATCGTCAGGTCGGCCCGCTCGCTGGTCAACGCCAGGTACGCCGCCCTCGGGGTGCCCGACGACCACGGGTCGTTCGCCGAGTTCGTCGTCGACGGCATCCCGGCCAGGCAGCGCCGAGAGATCGGCCCGCTGCCGCGGCAGCACGGCATGCTCGGCGTGCTGCTGCGGGAGGGACGGCCGATGCGGGTGCCCGACATCCGCGCCGACCCGCGGTTCGAGGGCTGGCCCGCCGCGCACCCGGACATGTCCGACTTCCTCGGGGTGCCGATCCGGGACGGCCGCGACGTCCTCGGCATCATCTTCGCCGCCTGCAAGCGCGGCCCGGGCGGGTTCACCGAGCGGGACGAGCGGCTGCTCGGGCTGTTCGCCTCGCACGCGGCCATCGCGCTGACCAACGCCCGCCTCTACGAGCGCGGCCGGGAGCTGTCGGTGCTCGAGGAGCGGGCCCGGCTGGCCCGGGAGCTGCACGACGCGGTGTCGCAGAAGCTGTTCGGCATCCGGGCCAAGGCGCGCGCCGCCGAGGTCCTGGTCGGGCGGGACCCGGACCGGGCGACCGCCGAGATCCGGAGCGTGGCCGAGCTGAGCGGCCAGGCGCACGCCGAGCTCCGGGCGGTGATCGACGGGCTGGCGCCACCGGACCTGGCCGCCGGGGGGCTGGCCGCCTCGCTGCGCAGCTATGCGGTGCTGGCGGGCCGGACGTACGGGGCCGAGGTGCGGTTCCACGCGGCGCCCGGCCTGCCCGCCCTCGGCGGGCGCGAGGAGACCGCGGTCTACCGGGTGGCCCAGGAAGCGCTGCACAACGCGCTGCGGCACTCCGGCGCGGCGGTGATCTGCGTGTCCCTGACCGCCCGGCGGCGCCGGGTCATCCTCGAGGTGACCGACCGGGGCCGCGGCTTCGCGGCTGAGGCCCCGCCCGCCGCCCCTGACCGCTTCACTGGCGGCCTGGGGCTGGCCTCCATGCACGAGCGCGCGGCGGCGGCCGGCGGGAGGCTGACGGTGCGCTCTGCGCCCGGGGAGGGGACGCTGGTGCGGCTCGAGCTGTCCGCGGGCCGGGCGGCCGGCCACGGGGCGGATCACCCGTGACCGGCGCGGCGGGGCGGATCACCGTGCTGGTCGCCGACGATCACCCGGTCGTCCGGCAGGGGCTGCAGGTCCTGCTGAGCGTGCAGGACGACATCGAGGTGGTGGGCGAGGCGGCCGACGGGGGCGAGGCGGTGGCGATGACGGCGGAACTCGACCCCGACGTGATCCTGCTCGACCTCAAGCTGCCGGTCATGGACGGCATCGCGGTGCTGCGGGAGCTGCGGGAGGCCGGGCGCAGGACCCGGGCCCTGGTGCTGACCAGCGCGGGCGACCGGAACCTGGTGCCGCTGGCCGTGCAGGCCGGCGCCGCGGGTTTCCTGTACAAGGACGTCGATCCCGACGCGCTGGTCCGCGCGCTGCGCTCGGTGCACGACGGGAACACGCTGCTCGCGCCCGAGGCGGCCGGGTCGCTGCTGCGCTCGGGCGCGGCCGGCCCGGCCGTGCGCGGCATCGGCGCGCTCACCGGCCGCGAGCGGGAGGTGCTGGCGCAGATCGCCGAGGGCCGCTCCAACCGGGAGATCGCCAGGTTCCTGCGGGTATCGGAGAAGACCGTCAAGACGCACGTCAGCTCGGTCCTGGCCAAGCTCGGCGTGGCCGACCGAACCCAGGCGGCGCTCCTTGCCGTGCGCCAGCGGGAGAGATAGCCTGCGCCCGACCCCGGCGGGAGCGGCGCAGCGGCGGGCGTCACACCGACCCGAGGACGGCGCAGGGCCAGGAGGGAGCCGCATTGTCGGACGAGGTACTGCGGCTTCGCGGAGTTGGGGTCCGGCACGGGCGATCGATGCTGCTCCGGGACGTCGACTGGACCGTCCGCAGCGACGAGCGCTGGGTCGTCATCGGGCCGAACGGGGCCGGGAAGACCACCCTGCTGCAGGTGGCCGCGGGGCTGCTGGCGCCGACCGAGGGCACCGCCGAGATTCTCGGCGAGGACGCCCGGGTGGCCGACCTGCCGGACCTGCACACCAGGATCGGCTTCGCCAGCGCCGTTGTCGCCGACCAGGTGCCGCCGTCGGAGAAGGTCATCGACCTGGTGCTGACCGCCTCGTACGGGATCCTGGCCCGCGACGAGGAGGACTACGACTCGTTCGACGTCACCCGCGCGGTGGAACTGCTCGACGCGCTCGGCTGCGCGCACCTGATCCGGCGCCGGTTCGCCAGCCTGTCCGAGGGGGAGCGCAAGCGGGTGCAGATCGCCCGCTCGCTGATGCCCGACCCCGAGTTGCTGCTGCTCGACGAGCCGGCCGCTGGCCTGGACCTGGGCGGCCGCGAGGACCTGCTGCGCCGGGTCTCCGGTCTGGCCGCCGACCCGCAGGCGCCCATGATCGTGCTGGTCACGCACCACGTCGAGGAGGTGCCGGGTGGCTTCACGCACGCGATGCTGCTGCGCAAGGGCGGGGTGCTCGCGGCCGGCCCGCTGCCCGAGGTGTTCACCGAGCGCAACCTGTCCCGGTGCTTCGGGGTGCCGCTGCTGGTTGAGCACCGCGCCGGCCGGTGGACCGCCCGGACCGCCGCCCGCTGACCGCCAGGTTCCGGTGGTCGCCTGGCCCGGCGCGGCCGCACAGGTCCGGGCGGCCCGGCCTGCCGCGCCGACTCCCGTTCCCGGGGTTGCGCGGGGCCGCACAGGCCCGGGCGGCCCGGCCGGCCGCGCCGACTCCCGTTCCCGGGGTTGCGCGGGGCCGCGTTGCGGGTATCTATACCGGCGCAGGAGCGGCATGCGCACCGCGTGCCCCGATGGCACCTGCCGCCCGAGAGGCCGCCGATGAAGGGTGACAAGGTCGAGATCGTCGTTGACGCCGGCGACGTGACCAAGACCTATGAGGTCGCGGCCACCCGCGCCGGGCGCCGGGTCGAGGTGGTCAACCGGCGCGGGCTGGTCGAGGTGAGCGAGCTGACCCGGGGCGGCGCCCCGGTCCGGACCGCCCGGTTCATGGCGAGCCGGGTGATAGCCCTGGTCGAGCACCCCGCGCCGCGCCGGCCCGGCGCCGCGGCGGCGCGCCGGGGCGGCGGCGGTTCCGCCGCGGCCGGATAGGGCGCAGGCCGCGCGAGCGCCGCCGCGAGCGCGCGTGCACCCGTCCGGGCCGTCCGGGCACCCCTTCTGGCCGCCGTCTCAGGGTCCGGATCCGCGGCCTCGCGGCGAGCTCGCGTCGCCGGGCGCGGGAGCGAGCAGCCCGTCGCGCACCGCCCCGTCCACCAGGTCCCTGGCGTAGCGGCCGAGCGCGGCCGAGCCGTCCTCGATCAGCCGCACCTTGGCCAGCACCTGGTCGGCGGTGACGGCGTGCTCCCGCCAGGTCCCCCCGCCGACCTCGAGGTTGGCCAGCATGGGCTGCAGCCGGTCCAGGGCGCGGGCGAACCGGGCCTCGGGGGTGCGGCGCTCCTCGAACTCGTCCCAGAGGCCGCGGAAGCTGGCCGCCTGGTCCGGCGGGAGCAGGGCGAAGATCCGGTCGGCGGCGGCGCGCTCGGCCGCCTCCTGCCGGGCCTGCTGCGCCGCGTCGGCGTAGGCGAACAGGTCGCCGGCGTCGATCTCGACCAGGTCGTGCAGGAGCAGCATGGCCGTCACCCGGCCGATGTCGGTGCCCGGCGGGGCGTGCTCGGCCAGCACCAGGGCCATCTCCGCCAGGTGCCAGGAATGCTCAGCCGAGTTCTCCCGGCGCCCGGGCCCGGCCAGCATCGTCTGCCGCAGCACGCCCTTGAGCCGGCCGATCTCGCCGGCAAACCGCATCTGCTGGTCGAGGCGCTCCATGCCCTGCAGGCTAGGCGAGGCTCGCTCAGGCTGCGCCGTGGCGCTCCTTCAGCGCTCGGCGGTACTCCTCCACGACGATGTCGGTCAGCTCCTCCACGGACGTGTCCCGGCTCGGCTTGTCGAAGGTGATCTCGCCCTGCTGCACCAGGTTCACCCGGTCGCAGATCTCGAACACCTGGCCGTAGTTGTGCGCGATGATGATCACCGAGACATCGCCGCGGCGTTTCAGGTCCCGCACCAGGTCCAGGATCATCGCGCCTTCCTTGACGCCCATGGCGGCTAGCGGCTCGTCCAGCAGCAGGATCTTCGCGTTCTCGAACACCGCCCGCGCCACGGCGATCGCCTGCCGCTGCCCGCCGGAGAGCTGGGCCACGTTGACCGTGACCGACGGGAGGTTCACGCCCATCTCGTCCAGGTGCTCCCGGGCGACCCGGCGCATCTCCCTGTTGTTGAGCAGCGGCCAGCGCACCTTTTCCCGGTTCAGGAACATGTTGTGGTAGACGCTGAGTCCGGGAATGAGCGCGAGGTCCTGGTAGACGATGTCGATGCCGAGCGAGCGGGCGTGCTCGACCGACTTGAGCGTGACCTCCTCGCCGTTGACCACGATCCGGCCGTGATCCGGCTGCTGGAAGCCGCAGAGGATCTTCATCAGCGTGGACTTGCCCGCGCCGTTGTCGCCGAGCAGGGCCAGGACCTCGCCGCGGCCCAGGTGCAGGCTGATGTCGCGCAGCGCGGTCACCGCGCCGAACCGCTTGCTGATGTGCTCGACGCGCAGCACGTCGTCTGGTGCCGGGCCGCCGCTGACCCCGTTCGCCCCAGGTTCCTGGACGGTCATCACGTCCTCCCCGATCCGCGCAGCCGCGCTAGCTGCACGTTAGCGATCATGGCGACCAAGATTGCGCTGCCGAAGATGACCGGCAATATGTTCGCGCTGATCCCAAGTATGTCAAAGCCGTCGATCAGGGTGGAGAGCAGCAGCGCGCCGAGGAAGGCGCCGAGGATCGTGCCGGACCCGCCCAGCATCGCGGTCCCGCCGAGGACCGCCGCGGTCACGGCGTAGAACATCGGGGTGTAGCCCCCCGCCGCCGGGTCGATGGAGTTGTCGTAGAACGCGACCTGCATGCCGACGAACGCGCCGAGCACTCCAGTGATCATGAAGTTGCCGTAGATGATCCGGCCGACGTTGATGCCGGCCTCCCGCGCGCCGAGCATGTTGCCCCCGGCCGAGATCGTGTACAGGCCCCACCGGGTCCAGGTGAGCACCACGTGGAAGATCGCGACCAGGACCACCGCCCAGATGAACTGGGACCACGGGTCGGTGCCGATGAGCTTGCCTATCGACACGATGCTCGCCGTGGGGGTCAGCGGCTCGGCGTGCGAGAAGACGAGGGCCAGCCCGTCGAGCACGAAGCCGGTGCCGAGCGTGGCGATGAACGCCGGCAGGCCGAGGCCGACGACGAGGAACCCGTTCACCCATCCGGCGACGAGCCCGGTTACCAGTCCCGCGATGACCCCCAGCCACGCCGGGAAGTGGTAGTACTCGACCGAGAAGAGCATCACGAACGGCGCGAACGTGTAGATGAAGCCGACGGACAGGTCGATCTGGCCGCAGATCAGCAGCAGCACCTCGCCGATCGCGATGATCGCGATCGGCGCGAAGTTCTCGGACAGCAGATCGACCGCGTTGGTCGTCGAGACGAACGTCGAGTAATGCGTAATCCCGAACCAGAGCAGCAGCGCGACCGTGACCACCAGCACGGTGGCCTCACGCTGCCTGAGGAACACGCCAACACCGCGCGCCACGAGCCGCCCGGCGCCGTTGCCGCCGCCACTATCTCCGCCGCTGGCACTTGGCTGGCCGATGATCCGGCTCGACGCTGTGTCGCTCACGTCACCTCCTGAACTTCGCGCTCGCCCAGACCGAAGGCGGGCGGCCGGCCTGTCGCCCAGGCACGGTCGCCCGCCGCCGACTTTGTGCTATTCAACCCCGGGCTGCCCGGGCGTCGCATCAGGTGCTGGTGGTCGCCATCGGGTTGGAAATGGCGCCGGAGGGCCGCGGCAGGTACTTCTGCGCGGTGGTCGAGCCCTGGTACCGGCTGGCCAGGTTGAACTCAGGCAGGTTGGTCTTGGTGATGAAGGACAGGCCGGTGTCGCTGTCGGACGGGATCAGCGTTCCGCCGGAGATGTTGTACAGGTACATGTACAGCGTCGGCAGGAACCCCTGCAGGTAGGGGTCCTGGTAGATGGTGAAGTCGGTCAGCCCTGAGCTGATGTTGGTGAGCGTCTGCGGGACCGTGTCGAAGCCGCCGTTCGGTAGCCCCTTCAGGCCGGTCTCGGTGAGCGCCTGGCCGAGGAACGAGGTCGAGGTCGAGTCGACCGCGAACGCGCCCTTGACGCTCTTGTGCGCGAGAAGGTAAGCCTTCTCGGCCCCCAGTATCGCGGACGTGACCGTGCTGGTCGCGATTTCGGCCACCGTGTAGCCCAGGGGGGCGAGCACCGCGTTGGCGCCGTCGTAGCGCGGCTGGATGTTCCCCGTCCCGGGGGTCTCGATGAAGATCACCACGTCGCCCGGCGTCGGGATCGCCGACTTGATCCGCTCCCCGAGCTGCTGGCCCGAGGTGAACAGTGCCTGCCCGACGTAGGCCAGCCGGTTGGTGCCGATGTCCGCGACCCCCGTCTTGCTGACCAGCCCGTCGGCGTTGTAGCTGAGCACCGGGATCCCGGCGCTCATCGCGCTCGCCACGGGGGTGGTGAACGAGGTGGAGTTGATCAGCGTGGTCGCGATGCCGGCCGCCTTGGCCGCGACCGCGGCGTTGATCGCGGAGACCATCTGCGAGGCGATCGAGTTGATCGAGCCGGTCCACTTCGGCGTGGGCAGGCCGAGCAGCGCGGCGGCGTCGGCGAACCCGTACTGGGTGGGCACGAAGAAGCTGTTGGTGGTCACGTGGTTGACGAACCAGAACTGCCACGCTGGGGTCTTCGGGAAGTTCCCGGCGACGGACGCAGCACTGGACGAACTGGTGCTGGCGGCGGTGCTGCTTCCGGAACTGCACGCCGCGAGCAGCGCGGAGGCGGCCGCCGTCGCGCTCACCAGCCCGGTGCCCTTCAGCAGCCGGCGCCGCGTCGGCCCGTCCTGCATGTTGAGTGTTTCGATCGCTTCATCGACCTTGGGGTCGACTTTGTCCATCACGGGCCTCCATCATGTGCTTGGGGCTGATGTCCCCTTGGCGGCCGGGCGAGCAGAGCGCTCCCCGGCTGGTACACCTGCTGACGCGTCTTGAATGCCCTGACCGGCGGGTGCCTGGACGGCGGCCGGGAGCCATGAGGCGGCCGCGCCTGGCGACGGGATTACCTCACCAGCCATGCCCCACCTGACTCCTGTCTCAGCGCCGCCTCATCTGCGGAGCGACTCGCGCTGGCGGTCGCCCGGACCCGGCCGATGTGAGCGCTAACATCCTAGGAGCTATTGCCCCGACGAGGCCATAAGCTAGAACACCTTGACTTTGCCGTCAATGAGTCAGCACGTAGCAGACGCACAAATGTGATGTGCGCGCATGCCCGCGGATGTGATCGTGCGCATGCCCGGCCACGTGAGTGTCCGCACGCCCGCCGATGCGAGTGCGCGCCGCCCGGGGATGTGAGTGCGCGCCGCCCGGGGATGTGAGTGCCCGCGTGCCCGCCGATGCGAGTGCGCGCATGCCTGGCCATCTGAGTGTGCGCACGCCCGGGGATGTGGGCCGCCGGCATTCCGCGCGCGGCGTTACGGGCCGGCATTGCGCGCCGGCGCCCGGCGCCCGGCCCGCATTACGCCGCGCTGGCCGCAGCACGGGAAAGGTTTTCCCTGGGCCGGCGGCATACCCAAATGAGTAACGCGACGTGCCCATGCGAGCACGGTGCGCTTAACGGGCGGGCCCGGCGGCGTTTACCGGCCGCCGCAGCGGCCGGCCGCAGAAATCTTTTGACAATATTGCGGCGCAGGTCTCGTCAGCCGCATTCGCGAGCGAGACCATCTCGTCGAAGTACAGACCCGGGGCGGGATGGCGGTGCGGCACGGCCGACGTCGCTGCCCTGGCACGG
Source organism: uncultured Actinomycetota bacterium (assembly GCA_963749145.1). Taxonomy (GTDB): domain Bacteria; phylum Actinomycetota; class Actinomycetes; order Streptosporangiales; family Streptosporangiaceae; genus JASHPR01. The sequence continues at coordinate 181,130 of CAVVLN010000005.1, forward strand.
CAACGGAGGCGGCTATGGGCATCAGGCGCAGACCGGCGGGGAAGCTACTGGTGGCAGCGATCAGCGCCCTGCTGCCGGCCGGGGCGCTGCTGGCCTCGGCGCCCGGCGCGGCCGCGGCGCCGCCGCCCAGCCTGCAGCAGGCGTTCAACAACACCGGCATCACCGCGCCGTCGGATGCCACGGCCGGCAACTACGACGGGATCGGCGACTCGTTCTCCTCCGCCGGGCTCGCCGCGGACGCGCTCAGCCCCGGGCAGCCGCTGCTGCACGACGGGCTCGCGATCACCTGGCCGGACGTGGCGCCCGGCGCCCCCGACAATGTCGTCGCCGACGGCCAGACGGTGGCGGCGACTGGCACCGGCTCGGTGCTGGGCGTGGTCGGCGCGTCCGCCTACGGGAGCACCACCGGCACGTTCACCGTCGGCTACGCGAACGGCAGCACCACGCAGGCCACCGTCACGTTCGCGGACTGGATCGATACCAGCGCCGCCTCGGGCACCGACCTGCTGGCCACGACTGGCGGCTGGAACCCGGGCGGGACCACCCCGGTCAGCCTGTTCTACGCGGCCATCCCGCTGACCGCGGGCCAGCCGGTCACGTCCGTGACGCTGCCCGCGGTCGGGGCGTCGGTCGGCAAGAACGTCCCGTCCATGCACGTGTTCAGCCTCACCGTCGGGTCGCCGGGGCTCCAGGCCGCGGGCGCGCCCGGCGCCGCCTCCTACTACGACGAGGCCCGCAAGGACTGCGTGGGCACGGCCGCGGGCACCGCGTCCAAGGTCTGGTACACGGTCGCCGACGGCACGCTGTCCGACGTCTACGCGCCCACGATCGACAACACCGACGTCAAGAGCCTCGACCCGATCGTGACCGGGCCCGGCTTCACCGCGCTGCAGCCGCGCGACATGACCTACACCGTCGCCTCGCTCGGCGGCACCGGCATGGCCTGCCAGGTGACCGCGGTGGACGCGGCGCACGACGTCAAGCTGGTCACCGACTTCGTCACCGACCCGGCCGCCGAGGCGGTAGTGATGCGGATCAGCCTGGTGCCGCTGCCCGGAGCCCCGTCGGGCCTGGCGGTCTACCTGCGGTTCAACCCGCTGCTGAACGGGCACGGCGGCGGCGGGGCCGGCAACGCGGGCGGCGAGTCGGCCACGATCGTCTCGACCCCGCGCGGCCCGATCCCGCTGTCCTACTCGACCAACTCGTTCACCGAGGCCGTCAACCGCAGCTATGCCACGCCGATCTACGCCGCCCTGGCCGCGGACGTCCCGTTCGGCGCGGTGGAGACGGGCTTCGCGGGCACGGCCAGTGACGGGCTGACCGAGCTGGACTCGTCCGGGACGCTGACCAGCACCGCCCCGGACGCCAGCGACGGCAACGTGGTGCAGACGGTCAGGCTCGGCCTGGGGGCCGGCGGGTCCGCGACGGTCGCGCTCGGCCTCGGCACCAGCGAGCGGGACGCGGTCGGCACCGCGCTGGCCGCCTCCGCCGTGCCGTTCGCCGCCACCTACGCCGCCTACCAGGCGGGGTGGCAGGCCTATGACGCGCGGCTGCTGCCGCCCGGCGGCGCGGGGCGGCACGCCCCGGTGAGCGCGCGGGACGCGGCCGCGTACTGGCTGAGCGCCAACGTGATCAAGGCCAGCGAGGACAAGACGTTCCCGGGCGCGACCGCCGCCTCGCTGGCCAGCCCGTGGGGGCAGGCGGTCCCGGCCGGCCAGCCCGCCAGCGACGGCCTCGCGCCGTATTTCGGCTCCTACCGGGAGGTGTTCCCGCGCGACGCCTACGAGACGTTCACCGGCTTCCTGACCGACGGCGACCTGGCCACCGCGCGGCAGATCGTGATGTACATGTTCGATGACATGCAGCTACCGAACGGGTCGTTCCCGCGCAACGGGCTGCTCAACGGCAAGGCGGCCCCGGACACCGGCGGGCTGCAGCTCGACGAGGCCGCGGACCCGATCCTGGAGGCCTGGCAGGCGGCCTGGCCGGCGACCGCGCGCTGTACACCGACCACATCCGGCCCGCGGCCGACTTCCTGGCCGCGAACGGGCCGGCCGACGGGGTGGAGCGCTGGGAGGAGCAGACCGGGTTCTCGCCGTCGACGATGGCCGACGAGGTGGCCGGCCTGGTCGCCGCGGCCGCGATCGCGAAGGTCCAGGGCGACACCGCATCGCAGCGGCTGTTCCTGGCCACCGCGGACAACTTCCGCCGGCTGATCCTGGCCACCACCGTCACCGACAACGGGCCGCTGTCCGCCCAGCCGTACTTCATCCGGGTGGACAAGACCGGCGACCCGGACGAGGCGGCTCCCTACACGCTCGGCAACGGCGACCCGACCAGCTACGACCAGCGGACCGTCATCGACCAGGGCTTCCTGGAGCTGGTCCGGCTCGGCGAGCTGCCGGCCAGCGACCCGCTGGTCACGAACTCGCTCGCGGTGGCCGCCGCCACGATCGACAGCCCGACGCCGTCCGGGACCGGGATCATGCGCTACAACGGCGACGGCTACGGCGACTGCGAGGTCGCGGTGTTCAACGACTGCCAGGTCAACGGGCAGCCGTGGGCCACTACCGACGAGGGCACCGGGCACCCATGGCCAGTGCTGTCCGGCGAGAACGGCGAGTACCAGGTGCTGGCGGGCGGCGCCAGCGCGCTCGGCGCCGACCTGGACTTCATGCTGAACTCCGCATCCGGCGTCGGCCTGGTCCCCGAGCAGGTCTGGAACTACCCCGACGTCCCGGCCTCGCCGTATGGATCCGACCCGGCCACCGCGTCGATCGGGTTCACCGACGGCCAGCCGGATGGCTCGGCCGCGCCGCTGACCTGGGCCCAGGCCCAACTGCTCCGGCTGATCTCCGACATGGCCGCGGGCCGCCTGCTCGAGCAGCCGTCGGTCGTCGCCGCGCGCTACCTGCCGGGCCCGCCCGCGACGGCGCCGCTGACGGTGACCGCGCCGCTGCCGGTGTCCGGGGGGAACGTGCCGGCCAACCTCACCCGGCCGAGCGTGACCGTGGACGCGGCGTCGGTGACGGTCACCGGCACGACCGCGGCCGGCGCGACCGTGGACGTGGCCGTGACCGGGACCGCCCCGGGCGCCGCGGCGCCGGCGACCACGATCACCACGGTGACCGCGGATTCCTCCGGCGCGTTCTCCACGCCGGTCAGCCTGCAGCCGGGCACCGACTCGGTCGAGGTGGCGGCCACCGCCGGGGGCGCCACCAACGAGGCCATCTTCACCGTGACCGACCTGTTCGTGCCGGGCACCGTGGTGCTCAGCGCCGCGCCCGCCCCCGGCGGCGGCAACGGGCCCGGCACCTACGCCTACCCGACCGCCACGAACTCCGACGGCTCGCCGGTGTTCGTGCCGGACTCGTTCCGGCTGAACGGCCTGACCGTGATCGACTCGGGCTCGACGGTCACGTTCCAGGTCGGGATCGCGAACCTGCAGCCCACGTTCGGGTCGCTGCTCGGCGCGCAGCTCATAGACCTGTACATTCACGCGCCGTCGGGCAGCGTGCCCGGCGGGGAGCTTCAGTCGACCGGTGCGGCCGGGGCGTGGAATTACTCGATCGTGCCGGCGGACGCGTGGAATCAGCTCATCGAGGTGGACGGGTTCGGCACCGACGACTGGGTGACCCCGGCCAGCACCACCTCGGAGCTGTCCGGCTCGTCCAGCCTCGGCACCCCGCAGATGTCGGTGGCGCAGCTCGCGCCGACCGCGTCCGGCGAGACACCGGGGCTGGTGACGATCACGGTGCCGGCGTCGGTGCTGGGCACCCCGGGCTCGGGCTGGACCTTCACCGTGACGCTCACCGGGCAGAACGGCGAGGGCGGCAACGACGACGCCCGGACGTTCACCGCGACGCCGGGCCAGTACACGTTCGGCGTCTGCTCCGCGGCCGTGGCCGGCGGCCCGACCCCGCCCGCCGTCTGCGCGGTCAGCCCGGCCGACGTCCCGATCGTGATGGACACGATCCCGCCCGCCACCGTCAACGTGCAGACCGAGCTCGACCCGACCCAGAACCCGTCCGGCGTCGCCCTCCAGGGCGTCACCATACCCTGAGCGCCCCAGTTTTCATGATCTGGGTACCTGGTGCGCACATGCACCACCTCAGGTACCCAGATCATGAAACGGGGGGTGGCGGGGGCGGCGGGACGCGGGGAACTAGATCATGGAACAGGGGCGGGCGGGCGGCGGCGGTAACCGGGGAATGCGCCGTCAGCGGGCGGCGGCAGACGCGGGGAATGCCCCGTCAGCGGGCGGCGGCGGACGCGGGGAATGCGCCGTCAGCGGGCGGCGGTGCCGATCAGGCCGTTCCTGGTGACCAGGGAGGCCAGCGCGTCGGCGTCCCGGCCGCCGGCGTCCTCCGGCGGGCGCGGCAGCACCAGGTACCGGGTCTCGGAGTTGGCGTCCCACACCCGGATCTCGGTGTCGTCGGGCAGTTCCAGCCCGAACTCGGCCAGCACCGCGCGCGGCTCCCTGACCACCCGGGAGCGGTAGGCGAAGCTCTTGTACCAGCTCGGGGACGGGCCGAGCAGGGCCGTCGGATAGCACGAGCAGAGCGTGCAGACGATCACGTTGTGCAGGTCCGGGGCGTTCTGGACCGCTTTGAGCAGGTAGCCCCGGGTCTGCTCGGCGAAGCCGAGCTCGGCGGCGGCGGCGTTGCCGTCGGCGAGCAGGCGGCCGGCGTAGGCCGGGTCGGTCCAGGCCCGCGCCACCATCCGCGCCCCGTTGGTGGGTGAGGCGGACGTGAACACCGCGGCCAGCACCTCCTCGAGCTCGGCGTCGGTGACCAGGCCGGCGGCGATCAGCCGCTCCTCGAGCCCGCGCACCCGCGCCGCGACCGGAAGCTCGTCGTGCGACCCGCTCACGTGGCCTCCTCCAGGTAGGACTCCCACAGGTCCAGGATGACCGCGTGCGACCCGGACCCCCAGAGCTCGGCCGCGCCGAAGCGCACGGCGTACACCGGCTCGCGGCGGGAAACGCCGCGCACGGTCTCGTCCGGCACCGCCCAGGTGGCGCGGACCTCCAGCACTTCGCCGACGTGGCCGCGGACATACCGGGGCAGCCGGGTGTGGCCGTCGGGGTCGGCCGACCGGGCCCGGACCCGCCCGCCGGCCGCGAACCTAGTCACCGGCGAGCAGGCCCTTCTCGGCCAGCAGCATCTCCGCCGCGCGCAGCCAGCGCTCGTAGTAGGACAGGGTCAGGTACTCGGCGGGCGGGATCCGCTCGATCGCGTCCCGCAGCTCGTCGAACTGGGCGTTGATCACCCCGCGCCGCTGCAGCACCCGGACCAGCGCGTAAACCCGGGCCTCCCAGTCCGCGTGGAAGAACTGCCCGTCGTCATCGCCGGCGGCGACCGGCCCGAACCCGGTCTGCCCGCCCATGTCATGAACCCGGCTCATCTCGCCCTCACGTCATCGACGGTACCGCGATTGCGTCTTCGTGACAGGGGCCTTAACGCCCCGCCGCGGCCCGGCCGGTCCGTTGACGGCCGGCCGGGTGCGGCGTGATACTGCGTCCGGAGCCGGACCGGACGATCCGGCCGTCGGGACCTGTACCGGGGAGCGGCCGCCGGCCGCTGGGTCGCTGCCGCCAGCAGTCCGGTTGGCCGCCGTCATGTCGGCGCACGGAAGGTCACCCTGCGATGACCATGCGCGTGCCGGGCGCCAGGGCCCGGTTACTGCCCTCCGACCGCCAGCGGTCCGGGAACCGGGTGTATCTGATCGGCATTTACCGCGATTTTGCGGGTAACCAACGACAGGTGCGGCGCCCCGACGTCCGCGTGCTCCTCGTCCGCCTTCGCCGAGGAACAGGAGGGATACCGGTTTGCCTGACAAAACCGTCATCCTGATCGTGGAGGACGACCAGAACATCGTGGACCTGGTCCGGTCCAACCTCTCCGTCCGCGGGCACGACGTGATCGTCTCGAAGGGCGGCGAGTCCATCGCCCGGACCCTGGAGCTTCGCGCGCCCGACCTGGTCCTGCTGGACCTGATGCTGCCGGACGCCGACGGGTTCGAGCTGTGCCGGGAGATCAGGGAACTGTCCGAGGTCGGCATCATCGTGCTGTCGGCCCGCCGGGCCGAGACCGACAAGGTCCGCGCGCTCAACCTGGGTGCCGACGACTACATGACCAAGCCGTTCGGGATCGAGGAACTGCTGGCCCGGATCCACGCCACGCTGCGCCGGAGCAGGCCCGCGCCCGCCGGGCCGCCTGAGCCCACCGTGGTCACCGTGGGCGACGTGGAGATCGACCTGGCCCGGCGGCGGGTCACCAAGGCCGGGCGCCTGGTGCACATGACCCAGACCGAGTTCGCGCTGCTGCGGCAGTTCGCGCTCAGCCCCGGCGTGCTGCTCACGCACGCGACGCTGCTGCGCCGGGTCTGGGGGCCCGGCTACGAGACGCAGACCGAGTACGCCCGGGTCTACGTGGCCCGGCTGCGCGCGAAACTTGAGTCGGCGGACGGCGAGCCGCTGTTCATCACCGAGCCGCGGTCGGGCTACCGGTTCGCGCTGCCGTCACCCGACCGGCTGCTGCCCGCGCGCTGAACACCGGCGCACGCCGGGCGGGCGACACGCCCGGACCGGGCACCCCGGTGCATCATCCCTGATCACGGGCATGCGATCATGCATCTGGGGGACCCACATGATGAAACGGGGGACCGGCTCATCAGGCTCGCCCTGGCGGGGCACCTGCCCGCCAGGGCGAGCTTCTGTGCCCCGGCCGAGAAAAGGCCCCGCTTAGACTGCGAGCGTGTACCGGAAGACCCAGCAGCCCAGGCCGGAGCCGCTCACCCGCCGCGACCGGCGGGGGATCGCCGCCGTCGGCGCGGTACTGGTGGCCGGCCTCGGCGGCCTGGGCATCTGGGCGGCGGTCAGCCCGGGTGGCTACGGGCAATCACGCGACGGCTGCGTGACGGTCTCCGCGGCGAGTTCGACCGGCGGGGCTCTGCTGCACGCGTGCGGGCCGCAGGCCGTGGCCATGTGCCGCAACGCGTTCGCCCATGATGACAAGCTCTCGCTGCTGACCCGGCCGCAGTGCCGCCTGGCGGGCCTCGGCCCGGCCCCGGCGCGCGCGCGGCCGGCCACGCCAGCCGGGGGATGACGGCCCGGGCCTGTATCCGGCCCCCATGGCGCGCTACGATCCGTTCCGAAATGGCAAAGATCAGGGTCGCGCTGGCCGAGGATCACGTTCTCCTGCGCGAGGGCATCTCCCGCCTGGTGGCGTCCAACGAAGACTTCGAGCTGGTCGGTGCCGCCTCCGACCTGCCGCAGCTGCTGGCTGTCGTGGCCGAGCAGGTCCCCGATGTGGTGGTCACCGACATCCGGATGCCGCCGACCGGCACGGACGAGGGCATCAAGGCGGCCGCCTGGATCCGGGAGAACCACCCGGAGGTCGGCGTGGTGGTGCTCACCCAGTTCACCGCGCCCGGGTACGCGCTGGCCCTGCTCGAGCACGGCTCGGCGGGCCGGGGCTACCTGCTCAAGGAGCGGATCGGCAGCGTGGACGAGCTGGCCCGGGCGATCCGCACCGTGGCCAGGGGCGGGTCGGTGATTGATCCCCTGGTCGTCGACGAGCTGGTGCGGGCCCGGGCGCAGGATCGCGAGCCGGGGCTGTCCTCGCTGACCCCGCGGGAGGCGGAGATCCTGGCCGAGATGGCCCAGGGCAAGAGCAACTCCGCGATCGCGGCGGCCCTGTTCGTCACCGAGCGGGCGGTGGAGAAGCACACCAACTCGATCTTCGCCAAGCTGGGGCTTTCTGAGGAAAAGGACGTGAACCGCCGGGTCAAGGCGGTGCTGGTTTACCTCAGCCAGCGGCCGGAACGGTGAGGCCCCCGGGGGGAGGCTGGCCACACCTGCGCTGCGGATGGCAGCACCCTCGCCCACGGCCGCGGTTCGTGCGAGGCTGGTGAGGTGACCAACCCGCGCTCCGTCCTTGTCGTCGATGACCAGGCGCCGTTCCGTTCCGCCGCGCGGGCGGTGCTGCGGCGCCTCGATGGGTTCGAGTTCGCGGGCGAGGCCTCCAGCGGCCCCGAGGCGATCGAGCTGGTCGAGCGGCTGCACCCGGCCCTGGTGCTGATGGACATCAACATGCCGGAGATGAGCGGGATTGAGGCGACCCGCCAGATCGTGAGCGCCCATCCCGACGTGGTCGTGATCTTGTGCTCCACCTACGACGCGCAAGACCTCCCGCCCGGGGCGGCGGCCAGCGGCGCGACCGCCTACGTGAACAAGGAACGCCTGGCCGCCAGCACGCTCCGCGACCTGTGGGAGAAGCGGAACTCGGGCTCGTTCGTCTCCTGCTGACCCGGGGGTGAGGGGCCGCCCGGGGTAGCTGACGGGCCGCCGGTTCTGAGGGGCCGCCCGGGTAGCTGACGGGCCGCCCGAGGTAGCTGACGGGCCGCCCGAGGTTCTGACGGGCCGCCCGAGGTTCTGACGGGCCGCCCGAGGTTCTGACGGGCCGCCCGGGTCAGCTGACGGGCCGCCCGGGGTAGCTGACGGTGGCTGACCGGGCGGCAGCTCACAGCAGCGGGACGGTGCCGAGCACCCGGGCTCCGTGGCCGGGCTGCGACTCCCAGCGCACGGTGCCGCCGATCGCGCCGAGCCGGTCGGCCATGTTCACGAACCCGTGGCTGCGGCGCACGGTGGCCGGGTCGAATCCGGGGCCGTCGTCGGTGACCGAGAACAGCAGCCCGCCGGACTCCTCCCACAGCCGGACCTCGACCCGGGCCTGCGGCGCGTGCTTGGCCGCGTTCTGCAGCGCCTCCAGGCAGCAGAAGTAGACCGCCGCCTCGATCTCCGGGGTGTACCGGCCGATCCCGTCGGTGGTCAAGGTGACCGGCAGCGGGCTGCGGCTCCCGGCCGCGCGCAGCGCCTCGGCGAGCCCGCCGTCGGCCAGCAGCGGCGGGTAGATGCCGTGGGCCAGCTCGCGCAGTTCCTGGATCGTGTTCTTGACGTCGTCGGCGAGCTGGTCCAGCATCTCGGTGGCGGCCTCGGGGTCGTCGGCGATGATGTCCCGGGCCAGGCGCACGTTCACCGCCATCGCGACCAGGTGCTGCTGGGCGCCGTCGTGCAGGTTGCGCTCCACCCGGCGCCGCTCGGCGTCGCCGCTCGCGACGACGCGCGCCCGGGACTGGCGCAGCTCGTCGGCCTGCTTGCGCAGCTCGTCCAGGGTGGTCTGCAGGGCCGTGTCGAGCCGCGCGTTGTGCACCGCCAGGCCGACCTGCCGGGCCAGCTCGGTGAGCACGCGGTCGTCCTCTTCGGAGAAGGCATCGGCCGCAGCGGGGCGCTCGGCCACGATGAGCCCGAGCAGCTCGCCGCCGTGGCTGACCGGCGCGATCCGGACCTGGACCTGGGAGCGCCCGTTCAGCAGCGCCGGCAGCCAGACCGACGCCCAGGCGTTGCCGGACACGCCCGCCCGGGCCACGACCGTGCGCTCCCGGGCCGTGATCACCACCGACCCCGGGCCGGTGTCGGGCACCGCGGCGACGCGCTCCAGCACGTCCCCGGTGCCGGTGTAAACCTCGGCGCTGGTCAGCGTCATGGTCTTGTGCAGTGACTCGGCCAGCTGCAGCAGCAGCTCGTCCATGGGGATCGCGCGGGTCATGCGGCTGCCGAAGGTGCGGAGCGTCTCGTCGGGCGCCTCCTTGGCCCCGTAGACGAAGCGGGTGGCCGACGCGACCAGGCGGTCCCGGGCCGGCAGGTACCCGATCGCGGCGACCGCTGCCGCCAGCATCGACAGCCCGAGGATCTCGCGGTCGGCCGGGTCGCCCGGCCGGGTGCCGATGCCGAGCACGATCACCAGGTAGATGGCGGCCACGACGGTGGAGAACCCGGCGATCGACAGCACCTGGACCAGCACCCGGCCGCCGTACGGGCCGAGCCCGCGCAGCTCGCCGGCCACCATCCCGAACGCCAGGAACACCGTGCCGCCCGCGGCCACCGGGGCGATGGGGCCCGGCCACCCGACGAGCACGTGCAGCACGCCGGCCACGAGCGCCGCGTCGGCGGCCAGCATCGCGCCGACGGCCATCCACTGCATCCGCTGCCGGTCCCGCGCGGACGCCGCGAGGTAGCGCAGCCGCACCGCGGGCAGGGCGCACGCCCCGGCCAGCGGCCAGGCCACGGCGGCCAGCCAGGCCGGGAACGGCCGCCCGGCGATCACCAGCGCGAGGCCGGTCGCCACCGCGGCGGCGTAGGCCAGGCCCGCGCCCACCCGCCGGGCGCGGCTGCCCAGCCGGCCGTCGGGCAGGGCGAGCAGCATGTGCACGGAGATGGCGATGACGACCGGCGCGGCGAGCGTGGCCACGTCGCGGGCCGCCTGATGGTGCCCGGCCTGGTCGCCGAACCGCGCGGCGGTCAGCGCGACCGACGCGGCCAGCGCGCCGAACGCCACCTGCCACAGCGCGGACCGGTGCGGGGTCCGGGCCAGGATCGCGCCGGACACCGCGCCGACCAGCACCAGGCCGAACGCGACGGCCAGCAGCGCGGACAGCCCGCCCGGGGTCGGCACGCGCAGCCCGACCACCGCGATCGCGATCGTGACCACGGGCACCACCGCCCCGGCCAGGATCCGCCGGGCGGCACTGCCGCCCGGCGGCGAGGACGTGGCGGCCGGCTCGTTGATCGTCGGGTTCGTCATTACTCCCATCGTCACTCCGCTCGCAGGAGGAGGGCGGCCGGCGTGCGCGCCGCCTGCCGGCCCGGCATGCGCGGCGACCAGGTTGGCCAGGATCAGGGCGGCCAGGGCGGCCAGGGCGATCGAGCCGGCCGGGACCACCGGATCGGGAACGGCCGCGAGCTGGCCGGCGAAGGCCAGCCACAGCCAGCGGCCCGCCGCGATGCCGAGCGGCACGCCGATGACCAGGCCGATCACGGCGATCGCGGACGACTGCCAGGCGACCGCGCCCGCGAGCTGCCCGCGGGTAAAGCCCAGCGTCTTGAGCAGCGCGAAGTCGCGCCGCCGCCGCCGCACGGACGCCACCAGCGTCAGCCCGAGCCCGGCCACCGCCCCGGCGGCGAGGCCGCCGGCCAGCACGGCCGGCATGGCGCCCATCGTCTTGTAGTTCACGATCTCGGCCGGCCGCTGGGCCGGCAGGAGATCGATGGTGTCGGCCATCGAGCCCCCGTTGCTGGCCGCCATTGCCCGCGGCGAGATGAGCACCGCTGTGAGCTGCCGCCTGATGGCCTGCAGCGATCGCAGGCCCGCCGCCCGGCTGACGCCGGGCCGCAGCCGGACGAGGATGGCGTTCGGGCCGGCCAGCAGGCGGCCGAACGGGCCGGAGAAGGCGCCCCGCGGGAGAACCGTCGTGGAGAACAGCGCCCCCGTGCTCATCGAGGAATGGACGCTCAGCACGCCGCCGATGGCCGGCATGGTGGCGGTGCCCGCGATCTTGAGCCGGACGTGGAGACTGCCGCTGGCCAGCGTCACGTAGCCGCCGACCCGCTGGTGCAGCTGAGCCAGGGTGACCGGGCCGAGCACGATCTCGTGGCTGCTGTCGAGCCCGGACCCGGACAGGATGCGCGGGGCCACGGCCGGGCGGGTGGGGGCGGCCATGGCCGGGACCGTCTGGCCGTCGACCTGCACCGTCGCGAAGACCACCCCGGTGGTGGCGGCCACCAGCCGGTCCCGGGCCAGCAGGGGGCCGGCCCAACGGGCGGGCACGGGCCCCCACCCCTGAACCGCGTAGAAGGCGTAGTCGAAGTTCCATCCGTACAGGGCCGGATGCGAGACCAGCGTGGTCAGGCTGGCGCCGAAGGTGAGCGTGGCGCTGACCACGGCCATAGCCAGCACCGCTCCAGCCAGGACTGAGCGGACCGGCACCGCGGTACGCCCCCGCCCGGGCTCCAGGGCCAGCCGCAGGCCCTCCACGCCCGGGGCCGGCAGCCGGGCGGCAAGCGCCGCACGGGCAGCGGCGGGCTTCCGCTGGCCGGTCTGGTCCCGCGCGGCCATCCGGTGCGGCGCCTGGCGGTAGGCGGTGACGGCTGCCACGCCGCCGAGCGCGAGGACCAGCCCAAGCGCCCCCAGGCCGAGCACGGTCCAGTCGAGGTAGAGCTGGCGCCCGGGCTCGACCTGGCGGACGGGACCGAAGAGCGACAGCGGGGACAGCGCCGCGGCCACCGCGGCGGCCAGCAGCGCCCCGGCCGCTACCGCGGCCACGATGCCGGGCAGCCCGTCAGCCATGATCATCGCTGGCCCGGCACCGAGCGCGCGCAGCGCCCCGGCATCATCCCCCCCGGCCCGCAGCTGCCGGGAGATGGACTGGGTGCCGATGATCAGCGCGGCCAGCCCGGCGATCACCCCGAACACGGCCAGGGCGATGGCCTCGGGGCGGATCGCGCGCTGCGCCTGGGCCTCGATCGCCGAGGTGACATAGATGTAGAGCTCTGACCCGCTCAGCGAGATGTAACGGCTGGTGGCCAGCAGGCGGTCGTACTCCTGGCCGACCGCCGTGTCGTATCGGCTGCCGCCGTCCAGCCGCAGGCCGACATCCATGCCGCTGGCACAGCAGGCGGCGAATTCCCGGGCCAGCGCGGGCGTGCCGATCAGGAAACCAGTCCGGCCGGAGTCGACGCTGTCCTGCAGGACCTGCGTATTGAGCACCCCGATCCCGACGACCGTGAGATCGGCGCGCCCGGCGAGACCGCCGCTGGAGCCGTTGATCAGCGCGACCCGCACCCGCGACCCCACGTGCAGGCGGAGCAGGGCGGCGGCATCCGGCGTGGCCACCACCTCGCCGGGCCGGGCCGGGTCGGCCCGTCGGCCGGCCGTGATCGTGATCCGGTCCTGGGCCGAGTACAGGCCGTCTGCGGCGGCCACCGGCGCGGCGATCTGCACGTGCGCGAGCAGCACAGTGCCGGGTTTCCCGCGCGGGGTGAGCGTGACCGCGGTGAGCGGGACCGCAGCAGCAATGCCGCTCACGTGCGGCAGCCGGGCCAGCTGGCGTAGGAAGGCAGGCGAGTATGACGGCGCGGTGAACGGCTGGACGACGAGATCCGACGGGTTGGTGCTGGCCAGGAACCGCGGGTAGGACGCATCGGTGCGCCGGGCCGCGGTCACCGATGCCATGGCCACGCCGCCGACCAGGCCGACGAGCAGGGTCAGCGCCAGGTAGCCGCTCCACCGGCGGCCGAACGTGGCCAGGAACCGGTACCAGGCAAAGCGCAGCAGCGCGCCGGGCGGCGGTGGCACGGCCCTCGCGGGGGCACCCGCAGCGGGCGCGAGCGCGGTGGCTCTCTGGCCTGGCGGGCGGGCGTCGGTGGCCATCGCTTCCTCACTCCGCTCTCAGCACGATCGCGGCGGGGGTGCGGGCGGCCGCGCGGCCGGGCAGCGCGGCGACCAGGTTGGCCACCACCAGCGCCGCGATGGCGGCCAGGGCGATCGATCCGGCCGGGATCACGGGGTCCGGCACGGCGGACAGCTCGTGAGCGAACTCCAGCCACAGCCATCGGCCGGCCGCGATGCCCGTCGGCACGCCGACCACCAGGCCGATCACCGCGATCGTGGTGGACTGCCAGGCGACGGCGGCGGCGAGCTGGCCGCGGGTGAAGCCGAGGGTTTTCAGCAGTGCAAAGTCGCGGCGGCGGCGCCGGACCGACGCGATCAGGGTCAGGCCGAGCCCGGCGACCGCGCCTGCGGCAAGGCCGCCGGCCAGGATGGCGGGCATCGCGCCCATGCTTTTGTAGTTCACGATCTCGGCCGGCCGCTGCACCGGCAGCACCGAGATCGGGTTCAGGTAGATCCCGGTGTCGCCGATCACCGCCTGCGCCACTGGCGAGCGGCTGTCGGCGTTGAGCTGCCGGGTGATCTGCTGCAGTGAGCGCAACCCCGCCGCGGGGCTGACGCCGGGCCGGAGCCGGATGAACATGGCGTTGGGCCCGCTGATCGGGCCGTATTCGGTCAGGTCTCTCGGTGGCACGGCCTGGGTGGGGATGATTGCGCCGGTGCTCAGCGACGCGTGCACGCCGATGACGTCGCCGATCGTGGGCAGCGCGGCGGTGCCGGCGATCCGCAGCCGCACCGGGGGGACCAGCTGTCCCTCGGACACCGTCACCGTGTCGCCCACCCGCTTGTGCAGCGCGGCCAGGGTCGCGGGCCCGAGCACGACCTGGCGCGGCCCGGTCAGCGTGCCGCCGGTCAGCGGGCTCGGCCTGATCGCCGCACGCGCGGGGGCGGCCATGGCCGGCACCGTCTGCCCGTCAATCTGGACCGTCGCGAAGTAGACCCCGGTGGTGGCCGCGACGTCCCGGTCGTGGGCCAGCAGCGGGTCGGCCCACCGCAGCGGCACCGACCCGTAGCCGTCCACCGAGTACAGCGCGTAGTCGAAGTTCCAGCCGTACAGCGACGGGTGCGAGATCAGCGTGCTCAGGCTGGCCCCGAACGTCAGCGTGGCGACGCCCACCAGCATGGCCAGCACCGTCCCCGCGATGACCGACCGGACGGGGACCGCGGTCCGGCCGCGGCCTGGCTCGAGGGCGAATCGCAGGCCCGCCCCGCCCGAGGCCGGCAGCCCGGCGGCCAGCGCCGCGGCAACCACGCCAGAACCGCTGCCGCCCGCCGCCGCGCGCCGCGCCGTGCGATGCGGGGCGAGACGGTAGGCGACGGCCGCCGCCACCAGGCCGAGGACAAGGGCCAGGGCCAGCACGCCCAGGCCGAGCACGGTCCAGTCGGCGTCGATGCCTGGCGCCGGTTCCACGTTGGCCACCGGCCCGAACAGGGTCAGCGGCGACAGGGCTACGGCGACCGCCGCCGCGAGCAGCGCCCCGGCCACGGCCGCGGCAGTGACGCCGAGCAGTCCGTCAGCCATCGTGGCTGCCGGGGCAGCGCCCAGCGCCCGCAGCACCGCGGTCTCGCCGGCGGCCGCGTAGAGCTGGCGGGAGATCGCCTGAGTTCCGATGATCAGCGCGGCGAGCAGCGCGATCACCCCGAACACGGCGAGGGCGATCACCTCGGGCCGGATGGCCTGCTGCGCCTCGGCTTCGATGGCGGAGGTCTGGTAGACCACAAGCTGGCCGTAGCCGGTGGCCGGGCCGTCGATGAGGCGTTCGTACTCCTGCAGGACCGGGACGTCGCTGCGGCTGCCGCCGTCGAGCCGCAGGCCGTCGTAGCTGTTGGTGGCGCAGCAGGACTCGTACTCCCGCAGCAGGGCGGGGGTGCCCACCAGGAACCCTGCCCGGTCGGAGTCGATGTCGTCATGCACGAGCTGGATGCCGAGCACGCCGATCCCCACGACCGTCAGCTCGGTCCGTCTGACGAATTTCGGGCCCTCGGCGTTGTCCGGCAGGATCCCGACCGGGATGCGTGACGCCACGTGCAGGCCGAGGACGGAAGCGGCCTCATTTGTGGCCACGACTTCGTCGGCCCGCGCCGGGTTCGCCGCCCGGCCCTCGATGATCTTCAACCGGTCCTGGTCCGTGAACAGGCCATCCGGGCTGGCGATCAGCTCCACCTGGGTTATCAGTACCGTCCCGACGCCTCCGCGCGGCGTCAGGGTCGCGGCGGTGAGCTGCTCGCCCGCCTCCGCGCTGCGCACGTGTGGCAGCCGGGCGAGTTCGTGCACCAGGCTAGGGTCCGGACCGTTCAGTGACGGCAGCACCAGGAGGTCGGACGGGTTCGTGCTGGCCAGGAACTTGGGATAAGACGCGTACGTCCGGCGGGCCGCGGTCAGCGACCCCATCGCCACGCCGCCGACCAGGCCGATCAGCAGGGCCAGGGTGAGATAGCCGCCCCACCGGCGCCGGAACGTGGCCCGGAACCGGTACGCGGCGATCCGCAGCGCCCGGCTCATGATGACCTTCTTGAACGCATCGGCCTACTCCGCTCGCAGCAGCAGGGCCGCCGGGGTGCGGGCGGCGGAACGGCCGGGCAGCGCGGCGACCAGGTTCGCCAGGACCAGCGCGGCGACGGCGGCCAGCGCGACCGATGCGGCGGGCACGACCGGGTCGGGCACCGCGGACAGCTCGCGGGCGAACGCGATCCACAGCCAGCGGCCGACCGCGATGCCCAGCGGTATGCCGATGACCAGCCCCACGACGGCGACCACCGTGGACTGCCAGGCCACGGTCGTCGCGAGCTGCCTGCGGGTGAAGCCCAGCGTCTTCAGCAGCGCGAGGTCGCGCCGCCGCCGCCGCACCGAGGCGACCAGCGCCAGCCCGAGCGCGGCCACCGCGCCGGCCGCCACCCCGCCGGCCAGCACCGCGGGCATCGTGCCCATCGACTTGTAGTTCACGATCTCCGCGGGCCGCTGGACCGGCAGCACGTTGGCGGTCAGCTCCAGGGCCTCGGGGCCGAAGCTGTCGACGACCCGCGGGGAATGCGTGACCTGGTTGTAGTCGTTCGCGATCTGCTGCAGCGACCGCAGGCCCGCGGCCTGGCTCACGCCCGGCCGCAGCCGCACGAAGATGGCATTCGGGCCGGAGTGGGACCCGGCCTCGAACAGCGCGGCGTGCGTCACCACGCTGGTGGGCAGGATCGCGCCGGTGGCCAGCGAGGGATGGATCCCCAGCGTGTCGCCCAGCGCGGGCAGCGCGGCGGTGCCGACGATCTTCAGCCTGGCGTCGCGGATCACCGGGCCGAGCTGCACCGTGACATCGTCGCCGACCCGCTTGTGCAGCTGGGCGAGCGTGCCGCGGCCGAGCACGATGTCACCGGGCCCGTCGAGCCCGGTGCCGGACAGGACCTGCGGGCCAACCGCCGGGCGGGTCGGGGACAGGATGCCGGGCACGGTCTGCCCGTCGATCTGGACGGTGAGGAAGTAGACGCCGGTGCTGGCCGCGATCAGCTTGTCCCGGTGCAGCAGCGGGGTGACCGCGGAGGGCGGGAACGGCCCCCAGCCGTCGGTCGAGTACAGCGCGTAGCTGAAGTTCCACCCGTACAGCGCGGGACGGGAGACCAGGTTGCTGAGGCTGGCGCCGAACGTCAGCGTCGCCGCGCCCACCATGACGGCGAGCACCGCGCCGGCCAGCACCGACCGGACCGGCACGGCGGTCCGCCCCCGCCCGGGCTCCAGCGCCATCCGCAGGCCGGTGACGCCGGGGGCGCCCAGGCCGGCGCCCAGGCCGGCCCGGACCACCGCGGACCCGCGGCCGGCGGGCCGCGGCCGGGCGGCGGCGCGGTGCGGCGCGTGACGGTAGCCGATCACAACGGCGACGCCGCCGAGGATGACGGCCAGTCCGAGCGCGCCCAGCCCGAGCACAGCCCAGTCCAGATAGATCCCACGGCCCGGCTGCACCTGGCGGACGGGCCCGAACAGCGAGAACGGCGACAGGCCGATCGCCACGGCCACGGCGAGCAGTGCCCCGGCAACGACGGCGGCGAGGATCCCGAGGACGCTGTCGGCGGAGGTCGCAGCGGGCCCGGCGCCCAGGGCCCGCAGGATATCGGCGTCATCGGTCGCGGCTCGCAGCTGCCGGGAGATGGACTGGGCACCGATGATCATTGCGGCGAGCGCGGCGATGATCCCGAACACCGCCAGCGCGACCGCCTCGGGGTGGATGGCGCTCTGCGCCTCCGCCTCGATCGCCCCGGTGTTGTAGAGCTCCAGGAGCTGCAGCAGCTGAGCGGCGCCGCCTGCGAAGTAGGAGCTGGTCTTCGTCAGGTTCACGTATTCCTGGCCGACGGCTGCGTCGTACCCGCCGTTTGCCAACCGCAGGCCGATGTAGGACGTGGCGACGCAGCAAGGCACGAACTCCCGGTCCAGGGTCGGCGTGCCGATCAGGAACCCGGTCCGCTGCGAATCGATGTCGTCCTGCACGACCTGGGTGCTCACCACGCCGATGCCGGTTACGGTCAGGTCAAGCTTCCGGTAGAACGGGGGCAGCCCCCCCGAGGGGCTCGGGGCCCAGATGCCGACGGGCACTCGCGACCCCACATGCAGGTGCAGAGTGGCGGCCGCCCGGCTCGTCGCCACCACCTCGTCCGGGTGCACGGCCTTGCGTCCCTGGATGATCGTCAGCCGGTCCTGGCTGGCGAACATGCCGTCGCTGCTGGCGACGAGCTGCACCTGAGTGAACAGGACCTGGCCGTACCTGCCATGCGGCGTGAGCAGGGCGGCGTAGAAAGCGTCGGCCGTGGCCAGCGCCCGAACGTGCGGAAGGTGGCGCAACTGGGTGAGCAGGCCCAGGTAGAGGCGGTACGCCTGGGCGGCGGTCTCCCCCGGGGCGCCGTTCGAGTTCGGCTGGATGATCAGGCCGGAGGGGTTCGTGCTGGCCAGGTAGTCCGGGTAGGACGAGTCGGTGCGCCGGGCTGCGGTCACCGAGGCCAGGGCGATCCCGCCGATCAGGCCGACCACCAGGGCCAGGGCCAGGTAGCCACCCAGCCGGCGGCGGATCGTCGCCCGAAGCCGGTACCACGCCAGGCGGGCGGCGGGCCGGCTCACGGCTAGCGGGCCCCGGCGGGCACGTTGGCGTCGCGGGTCGGCTCCGGCTGGTCGGCCGGCAGGATGCGGCCGTCGAGCATGCGCACGATGCGCTGGGCCGCGGCCGCGACCTTGGCGTCGTGGGTGACCAGCACGATGGTCTGCCCGCCGTGGTGCAGCCGGCTGAGCAGCTCGATGACCTCGTGGCCGCCCTCGGAGTCCAGGGCCCCGGTCGGCTCGTCGGCGAGCAGCAGCGTCGGCTCGTTGGCCAGCGCGCGGGCGATGGCCAGCCGCTGGCGCTGGCCGCCGGACAGCACGCCGGGCACCGCGGCCGCCTTGTCCCCGATGCCGAGCAGGTCGAGCAGGTCCCGGGCCCGGGTCTCGGCCATCTTGCGCTTGCGCCCGGCGATCACGGCCGGCAGGGCCACGTTCTCCAGCACCGTCATCCCCTCCAGCAGGTTGAAGAACTGGAAGATGATGCCGATGTGCTTGCGGCGCAGCCGGGCCAGGTCGTCCTCGCCGCGCCCGGTCACCTGCTCGCCGGCCACGCTGATCGTGCCCTCGTCGGCCAGTTCCAGCCCGGCGACCAGGTTCAGCAGCGTGGACTTGCCGCAGCCCGACGGGCCCATCAGGGCCACGAACTCGCCCGCGGTCACGGTCAGGTCAACGCCGCGCAGCGCCCGTACCGGAGCGTTCTCGGCCTCGAAGGTCTTGCGCACGCCATGCACGGCCAGCGCTGGTTGGTTGTCGTTCATCGGCCCCCCCGGGTCGTCTCGGGTTTCAGGTGAAGGTGGGTCCGGCCGCCACGGCGGGAACCGCCGGCGGCGCGAGCTTGTAGGCGACGATCGGCGTATCGCGGCCCTTGACCAGCTGGGACGGGAGCGCGATCGTGTCCGCGGCCGCGGCGAGGGCGCGGGCGGTAGCGTCCGAGAGCACGGTCTCCCCGGCCGAGGCGAGCTGCTGCAGCCGCTGGGACAGGTTGACCGTGTCACCGACGAGCGTGTATTCCAGCCGCTCCTCCGAGCCCAGCAGGGCGGCCGCGACCTCGCCGGTCGACAGCCCGATGCCCAGCCCGAACGGCTGCAGCCCGTCGGCCGACCAGCGGCCGTTGATCTCGGCCTGCAGCGCGTGCATGCCCGCCGCCGCGGCCACGGCGCGGTCGGCGTGGTCCGGCTGCGGGAACGGGGCGCCGAACACCGCCATCACCGCGTCGCCGACGAACTGCATGACCGTTCCCCCCTCTCCGAGGATCGCACGGTTCATGGCGGCCCGGTGCGTATTGAGCTGTCCGGCCAGCTGGCTGGGGTCCGCGTGCTCGGCGATCGTCGAGTAGGACCTGATGTCGCTCATCAGCACGGTCACGACCACGGTCTCGGTCTCGCCGATGGCCTGCCGCCGGCCGCGCAGCTTCTCGGCCAGACCGCCCGGCAGCAGCCGGGACAGGGTCTCGCCCTGCTCCTCCCGGTCGACGATGGCCTGGTGCAGCAGCCGGAGCCGGTTGAGCGCGGCCGGCTCGCCGGACGCGACACCCGCGGCCAGCTTGACGAAGACCGCCTCCACCTCGGCGTCGACCGCCTCCGGCGGGAGCTGCCGGGCCGCCGCGATCGCCTTGATCGGCTTGCCCTCGGCGACCATGCTGAGCAGCTCCTCCTCGGCCGCGGACAGCCCCCCGGGCGAGGTGACCGGGCGGACCAGCGCCTCGACGATCGCGGGGTCGAGCGCGGTGCCGCCGGTGGCCACGCAGCGGATCGCGTCCGCCAGCTGGTTGCCCTCGGCGACGCGGTCCTTCAGCAGGTAGCCGTACCCCGCCGAGCCCTCGGCCAGCAGCGACACCGCGTACTCGGGATCGTCGTACTGCGACAGGATCACGACCCCGGTCCCCGGATGGCGCTTGCGCACCTCCTTGGCCGCGTCGATGCCCTCACGGTGAAACGACGGCGGCATCCGGACGTCGGTGACCAGGACCTGCGGCTCGGTGGCCGTTGCCCCGCTGACCACCTCGTCATAGTCGGCGGCCACCCCCACGACCCGCAGGTCGGGGTGGCGCTCGATCAGGGCGCGGACTCCCTCGCGCACGATCAGGTTGTCGTCGGCGAGGAAGACATCGATGGCGCGTTCCCCCGGCGCCGCGAATTGCTCCACGGGTCAGTTCTCCCACAGATAGGAGCAATGCGGCCAGTGAGGGACCACCCGAAGTGCCGGTGGTGCTAGGCACACCCGGGGCCGGCGGCAGCGCTACCTGCCGGAGCCGCTCGAGCGCGGCGGGCGTGAGGTCGGCGAAGGTCGGCTGCGGCCTCGACCGCGCGCGCCTGCCGACGGCCCTCGCGCTGCGGGCCGAGTGAGGCGGCGGTTATCCGCGGCTTCCCGTGGTGGTAGGTACACCCGGGAAACGCCAGCCACCATCCTGGCCCCGGCCGCCGGCCGGCGCGACGATGAGGTCATGCGATACGAAAGCTGCATCACCGCTCTTTCCTGGATCCCCTCGGAAGCGATCACCGGGGGGACCCGGATGGCCTTCGACGCCGGGATCACCCACTACGACGAGCCGCCGCCCGGCGAGCTCGGCGACATCGAGGCGCTGCGGATCGCTGACCGGTTCCGCTTCGCGAACGTGCTGCGGGCCTGGATCGAGGTGGACGACGCCGGCCGGATCACCGGCTCCGGGTACGGCGGGGAAGGCCTGATCGGCTCGACCCTCGTCCGGCTCGGCGGGCTGCACTACCGCTTCCAGGCGGTCCAGCTCCCGCTCCTGCAGCGCGATCCCGAGGCGGGCGACGGCTGGGTCCGGTTCGTGCAGACCAACGGGGGCCGAACCGGGATGCCAGCGCCGCGCCGGGTCCGGCGCAAGCCGTTCGTGCAGTGGCAGGCGCCGCTGGCCTGGACCACCCTGTCGCTCACGCTGCACGCCGACGGCACGGCCGAGTCGGCGATGACCGGGGCCAGCCCGTTCCCCCGGCACTGGGTCTACGACGCCAAGGGCGCGCTCTCGCACAAGTCCGGGCTAACCGACTTCAGCGACTGGTACCGCAAGTCGTTCGGCAAGCACTCGCCGTGGGGGGACGAGGACTCCCCGGCCCTGGTCACCGCGGTGGAGACCGCGCTGGAGCGCACGCTGTCGGTGCAGCTGATGCACGGGTCGGCCAAGCCGAAGATCCGGCGGCTGAAGGCCGGCGAGGTGCTGGTGCGCCAGGGCGAGCCCGGCGCCGATATCTACCTGGTGCTCGACGGGGTGATCCGGGTCTCCTGCGACGGGGAGCGGCTGGCCGAGTACGGCCCCGGCGCCATGCTGGGCGAGCGCGCCCACCTGGAGGGCGGGACCCGGACCTCGACGCTGGAGGCCGTCACCGCCTGCCGGGTGGCCGCGGTCGACGCCGCCCAGCTCGACCGGTCGGCCCTCGAGGAGCTATCCGGCGGCCACCGGCGAGAAGAAGCCCAGCGGAGCTTAGGGTAGGCGGGGTGCGCCTGTATCTCTGCGGAGTTCGCGGTTCCACCCCGGCGCCGGGCGCTGATTTCCTTCGCTACGGGGGCCACACCTCGTGCGTGGCCCTGGCTCACGACGACGCGGCCAGGCCGGTGCTGGTCCTGGACGCCGGCACCGGCCTGCGGCAGGTCACCCCGCTGCTCGGCGGCCTGCCCTTCGACGGCACGATCCTGCTCACCCACCTGCACTGGGACCACGTGCACGGGCTGCCGTTCTTCACCGGGGGCGACCGGGAGGGCTCACGGGTCAGCCTGCTGCTGCCCGAGCAGGAGGATGGCGCGGGCGCGGAGGAGGCGCTGGCCAAGGGCATGTCACCGCCGCACTTCCCGATACCGCCGGGCGGCCTGCGCGGCGCCTGGACCTTCGGCACCGTCGGGCCGGGGGCGCTGAAGGCAGAGGGGTTCACGGTGGAGGCGCGGACGATCCCGCACAAGGGCGGGGCCACGCTCGGGTACCGGGTCAGCGACGGGTCCCGGGCGATCGCCTACCTGCCCGACCACTGCCCGACCGTGCTGGGGCCCGGCCCGGACGGCTGGGGCGAGTATCACCGGGACGCTCTCGAGCTCGCCAGCGGGGTCGACCTGCTGCTGCACGACGCGTTCCTGCTGCCCGAGGAAGTCGCGGCCGAGGCCGCGTTCGGCCACGCGGCCGCCGACTACGCGATCGAGCTCGGCCGCCGGGCCGGGGCGCGCCGGGTCCTGCTCACCCACCACAAGCCGGGCCGGACCGATGACGCGCTCGACCGGCTGGCCGCCCGCGTGGCCGCGGCACCGGTCGAGGCCACGGTGGCGGCGGAGGGCGAGATCATTGAGCTCTAGCGCCAGCGCCCGGGCCGCCGACGCGGTCGTGGTCGGGTCCGGGCCGAACGGGCTGGCGGCGGCCGTGATCCTGGCCCGGGCCGGCCTCGGGGTGCTCGTCATCGAGGGGGCGGACGAGCTCGGCGGCGGCTGCCGGACCGGCGAGCTGACCCTGCCGGGGTTCCGGCACGACGTCTGCTCGGCCGTGCACCCGCTGGCGGGCGCCTCGCCGTTCTTCGCCGGCACCGACCTGGCCGCGCGCGGGGTCCGGCTGCTGACCCCGAAGGTGGCCTTCGCCCAGCCGCTGGACGGCGGGCGGGCGGCGGCGCTGGCCGGCTCGGTCGACGAGACCGCCGGAGGGCTCGAGCCCGACGGCCGCGTCTACCGGCGGCTGCTCGGGCCCCTGGTACGGGAGTTCCCGCTCACCCTGCCCGCCATCCTCGCGCCACTGGGGCGCTCGGTGCCCGGGCACCCGCTGGCCCTGGCCCGGTTCGGCCTGGAGGGCCTGGTCCCGGCCAGCGTGCTGGCCCGGCGGTTCCGCGGTGAGGAGGCCCGGGCCCTGCTGGCCGGCGCGGCCGCGCACACCATGCGCCCGCTCAGCGCGCCGCTCACCAGCGCGTTCGCCCTGCTGTTCCTGATGACGGGGCATTCGGTCGGCTGGCCGGTGGTGGAGGGCGGCAGCGCTCGGATCATCGACGCCCTGGCTGGCGAGCTGACCTCGCTGGGCGGCCGGGTGGAGACCGGCCGCTGGGTGCGGTCGCTGGACGAGCTGCCGCCCGCCCGCGCCGTGCTGCTCGACGTGACCCCGCGCCAGCTCGTCGCGCTGGCCGGGCCCCGGCTGCCCGGCCGGGAGCGCAAGGCGCTGGAGCGGTTCCGGTACGGCCCCGGGGTCTGCAAGGTCGACTGGGCGCTCAGCGGGCCGGTGCCCTGGCAGGCGCCGGCCTGCCGGGAGGCGGGCACCGTGCATGCGTGCGGCACGTTCGCCGACGTCGCGCGGGCCGAGGCGGAGGTGGCCGCCGGCCGCCACCCCGATCGCCCGTTCTGCCTGATCGCGCAGCCCGGCGTGGTCGATCCCAGCCGGGCCCCGGCCGGGCAGCAGACGCTATGGGGTTACTGCCACGTCCCGCCCGGCTCGACGGTGGACATGTCCGGCCCGATCGAGGCGCAGGTCGAGCGGTTCGCCCCCGGCTTCCGCGACCTGATCCTGGCCCGGTCGGTCCGCACGGCGGCGGGGATGGAACAGTACAACCCGAACTACATCGGCGGCGACATCGGCGCCGGGGCCGGGACCCTGCGCCAGATGGTGTTCCGGCCCACGCTGCGGTGGAACCCGTACCGCACCGCGCTGCCCGGCGTCTACCTGTGCTCGGCCTCCACCCCGCCCGGCGGCGGCGTGCACGGGATGTGCGGCGACTGGGCGGCCCGCACCGTCCTGGCCGACCTGGGCTTGCCCGCCTGAGCCGGCGTGGCCGCCCGGACCAGGCGCGCATGCCCGGCGTCCCCGCGCTCCGGGCCGGGCGACCGGCGGCCCGGATCCTATGGGATGATCTTCGCGCGTGCGGTGACCCGCACCCGATTCGCCCGCGCCGATCCGGAGGACGGCTGCTCATGCACGACGAGAAGATCGGCGACTTCCTCGGCCGGCTGGCCGACCGGATCCCGGCCCCGGGCGGGGGCGCCTCGGCGGCCCTGCACGCCGCGCAGGGCGCGGCCCTGCTCGGCATGGCCGCCCGCTACAGCACCGGCGAACAGTATGCCGAGCATCAGGAGGCGATCGGCCGGATCATCACCGAGGCCGACGGGCTGCGCGCGATCGCACTGCGTCTCGCCGAGGCTGATGCGCAGGCGTTCGCCGCCGTGGCCGATGCCTACCGGCTCCCCAGGTCCACCGACGCGGAGCAGGCCAGCCGCGCCGCGGCCATCGCCGAGGCGCTGGGCAACGCGACCTGGCCGCCGGCCAAACTCATCGGCGTCGCCGGCATGGTGGTCGACCTGGCCGGGGCGCTGGTAACGATGGCCAACCGCAATGTGATCAGCGACGTAGCCGCCGCCGCGGAGGCGGCCCGCGCCGCGGCGGCCGTTGCCCGGGTCAACGTTGAAATCAACCTCGCCGGAATCACCGACGAGGAGGCGAGCCTGGAGATGATCGCCGACGCGGACAAGGCGGACGACATCATCGCCCGGGCGGAACGGGTCACCGCCGCCGTCCGCGAGCAGATCCGCGCGTGACCGCGGCCCCGTGGCCCGGAAGAGTACCGGGCCGCGCTCCGGGCCGCGGTCCCGGCGGCTGTCTCGGCCCGGATCGCGGCGGGGCCTGCGCGGTGTGGGCCCGGTAACCAGCGCGCTGCTGTTGCGGTCCGTAGTGCCGGGCGCTGGCCTTCTGGACGCGCCCGCCTGAACCGGGGAGTGCGGCGCGCCTCACGGGGCCGGCTCGGCCGGGCCGCGCAGCCGGCTCAGGTGCTCGCGGATGACCTGCTCCATCAGGCCGTAGAACTCCACGATCAGCCGCAGTTCGTCATCGCTGTAGTGATCCACCAGGCCCTGCCAGGCGCGGACCAGGGGCAGGAAGACCGGCCCGACGTCCTGCAGCGCGCGTTCCAGGACCAGCCGGATGACGACCCGGCGGCGGTCCCGGGGGTCACGCTCCCGGCGCACGTAGCCGGCCTCCTCCAGCCGGTCGGCCACTCCGGTGATCGAGGCGGTGGTGAGCCCGGTCGCCCGGGCCAGCTCGCCCGCCGTCATCTCGCCGGTGAAGCTCAGGATGTTCAGGCAGTTCAGGTCCGTCGCGTTGAGGCCGATCCGGTCGGCGGCCGCCTGGCCCAGGAGCTGCATCAGCGAGCTTGTCTTCCGGAACCCGGCCCCGAACTCGGCCGCGAGCCGCGCGCGCTCGGGCCGGCCGGTGCCGATCGCCTCGATCCATGGCACGTCCCAGTCGTGCTGGCCAGCCGCCGGCTCGGCCCCGGCCGCCGGACCGCTACCGGCCGCCGGGCTGCCATCGGCTTCCTGGCCGCCAGCCTGGCCGGGCGGCAGGGACGGCTCGTCGGACATGCTTAAGCTCCCTATTTGTTAATCTTCCTAGACAATAGCAAGCCGAGATGTTAAGTTTCCAAGAGTGTAAGGGTAAGAACCTCCTGGAAGCGGAGACCGAGATGACTTCCGACGCTCAGATCCTGGCATCTCCCGGGGCCGCGGGCGATGCCGTTGACCCGCGGGCGCGGCCGCTCCGGTAGCAGCCGAAGGGATCGTGACCCGATGACGGAGACCCAGACCACCTGCCCGCCGGTACGGGCCGGGCAGATCCGGCCCGCCGACCAGAACGGAGAATCCCGATGACCACGCAGCGAATCGGAGGAACCGAGGCGGCCCGGCACGGCGCCGGGGACGCCGACCTCACCATCATGATCGCGGCGCACGACGCGTTCCGGCGCGACCTGGTCAGCCTGGCCCGGGCCGCGGCGGCCGCGGACCGGGCGGACCCAGCCCGGCGTGAGCGGGTCGCCCGGGGCTGGGAGGTGTTCAAGCGCCAGCTGCACCTTCACCACACCGGCGAGGACCAGCACATCTGGCCAACGCTGGGCGAGCGCCTGGCCCGCAGCGCGGATGCGATGTCCACCCTGCAGGCCATGGAGGCAGAGCACGCCCGGATCGACCCGCTGCTCGCGGCCGTCGACGCCGCGTTCGCCGATCCCGCTGGTGAACGGCTCGCCGGCGCCACCGACGAGCTGGTCACCGCGCTGCACGGCCACCTCGGGCACGAGGAGCGCGATGCGCTGCCGCTGATCGCCACCGCGCTCACCGCAGCCGAGTGGCGCGCGGTCGGGCGGCGCCTCGGCGCTGCGAACGGGCTTTCCGGGGTAGGGGAGTTCTTCGCCTGGACGCTCGCGGGCGCGCCCGCCGACCGGGCCGCCGCAGTCCTGGCCACGCTCCCGCCCCCGCTGCGGCTGGCGTACCGGGTCGCGTGGCGGCCGCGGTACGCCAGGGTCAGCCGCTGGTAAGCGACCAGAGGGACGAACCGGCCTGCAGGTCGCATCCTCGGCGCCACCGGCCGCATCGGCGGCCACGTGGTCGGCTGGGCGCCGGCCACCCGGTGCACGCGCACCCCCGCCCTCGCCTACTGAGCCTGCCCGGCGCACGAGACTACCATGGTAGCAACTACCAGAGTATGAACGCTGGTAGGCTGATCTCATGAAGGTCGACAAGCTCAGCATCTCCTTCGACCCGGAACTCGGCGATGCCGTGCGGGCGGCGGCCGCGCAGGCAGGCGAGCCGGTCTCCTCGTGGCTGGCCGACGCGGCGGCCAGCAAGCTGCGGGCCGAGGCGCTGGCCGACTACCTGGCTCGCTGGGAAGCCGAGCATGGCGTGCTGACCGCAGACGAGATCGCCCGGGCCGAACAGGAACTGAGCCTGGCGGCGGCCGATTCCGCCGATTCCGCGGCGTGAGCGCGCTGATCCTCGACGCGGGCGCGCTGGTGGCCGCGGACCGAGACGACCGGGCGATGGCGGCCAGGCTGCGCGCGGCTGAGCGGCACGGGCTGGAGCTGCGTACCAACGCGATGGTGGTGGCCCAGGTCTGGCGTGATCGCCGCGGCCGGCAGGCCAGCCTGGCCCGGCTGCTGCGAGCCGTCGATGTGAGGGCGGTCGCGGACGGGGATGGCCGTCGGGCCGGGGCCCTGCTGGCCGCGGCCGGGACCGCCGATCCCATCAACGCGACCGTCGTGTTGCTGGCTACGCGGGGTGACCGGATCCTGACCAGCGACCCCGGGGATCTGACGCGACTGGCCACGGCGGCCGCGAACCACCCGGTCATCGTTGCCTGCTAGCCGCGCCCGCCGCCGGGTTAGCGATCAGCCTGCGTTAGCGATCAGCCTGCGGGCCAGGAGGCCGGGCCTGGGCTCGGGTCAGCAAGGCAGGCCGAGGAACCGGACGAAGTTGTCGCCGAGCAGGCCGTCCAGCTTGGCCGGCGGTATCGGGTCCAGGGCGAGCGCCGCGGCCTCCTGGTTGACCGAGCGCACCTTCTCAGCTAGCGCGACCGGGTCGTACAGGAAGCCCGGGTAGTCGGTGCCGAAGAAGAGCTTCTCCAGCGGGACGAACATGGGCTCGCACCGGTGCAGCAGCAGGAAAAGGTCCCGCCGGGTGATGCTGGCCAGCAGGTACGACAGCTCGCCGTAGAAGTTCGGGTGCTTGGTCAGCAGGAACAGCGCCTCGTCGACCCACGGGTGCCCGCAGTGCGCGACGATCACCCGCAGGTCGCGGAAGCACCGGCCGGCGTCGTCGAGCAGCGCGGGCCTGCCGAGCTCGAGCGCCGCGTCGATCCGGGTCGAGCCCGCCTGGTGGATCATCACCGGGATGCCCAGCTCGCCGGCGGCCTGGTAAACCGGAAACGCCAGGTCACGGTCGGCGGGGGACCAGTGCTGGTACATCGGGTACAGCTTGACCCCGGACAGGTCCAGCTCGGTCACGGCCCGGCGCAGCTCGGCCACGGCCGCCCGCACGCCGCGGAACGCCGGGTTCACCGACGCGAAGCCGATGAAGCGCTCCGGGGCGGCCCGGACCACGGCGGCCACGTAGTCGTTGCACCGCTCCGGGTCCGGCGGCCCGGGCACGCCCAGGGAGCCGCCGGTGTCCACGGTGCCGATCAGCCGCCCGTCCAGGTACTGCGGCGACACCGCCAGCACCACGATCTTGTCGAACCCCGGGTGGTCACGCAGTGACTCGGCCGGCCCGGTCACCGGCCAGCCCCGGCCCGAGTACCCGCTGGCCTCCCACTCCTCGTCGGCCGGCATCCGGTGCGAGGGCAGCAGGCCCATGCTGCGGAAGATGCACAGCGAGCCCTCGCGGCCGTAGGCGGCGGTGAACTCAGGATCCGCCGCCAGGCTCAGGATGTGGCTGTGCGCGTCAATCAGCACCGCGGCATCCTTTCCCCGCCCGCCGCGCCCTGGCCTCCATCCATCACGCCCGGGCTCGCGTCCCCGGCCGGGCCCGGCAGGCGGCATCGTCCGCCACCCGGCGGGCGTTGTAGGCATGCGCGGGCTCGACCGGCACGTCATACCAGCGCTGGTATAGCGGGGCGAGCTGGGGTTCGACCAGCGAGCCAAGCTCGATCCAGCGCCGGACCTCGGCCGGCGGCCGGTAGACCCGATCCCGCACGGCCGCGGCGAACCGCTCCCGCACCTGGTCCTCGTCGACCACGGTGACCCGGTCGGCCTCCATCAGCACCCGGCCGTGCCCGACCACCGTGTCGATGTCGCTCGCGTCGGCCCGGTCGACGACCACGTCGAGGAACGGCTCGGCGTCGTAGCGGCCGGGCGGGAACAGGATCCGGTCCTTGCGGACCACCAGCAGGTCGGCCCACTTGCCCGGCTCCAGGCTGCCCAGCCTGGACTCGGCGCCGATCGCGCGGGCCCCGTTGCCGGCCGCCGCGCGCAGCAGCGCCTCGCTGTCCAGCCGTCCCTCGCCGAAGGTGCGCGGCAGCCGCTGCAGGTAGCTGGCCAGCCGCAGCTCGGCGAAGAAGTCCTCCCGGTCGGAGAACGAGATGCCGTCGGTGCCGAACCCGATCCGGCCGCCGGCCGCCATGATGTCGCGCGCCCGGCAGATCCCCGACGCCAGCCGCAGGTTCGAGCCCGGATCGCAGGACGCCACCGCGCCGCTGTCGGCGAACGGCCCGATCTCGTCGTCGGTGACCCAGACGAAGTGCTCGAGCACCGTCCGCGGCCCCAGCACGCCGAGGCCCGCCAGCCGCCGGACGGCCGGCATCCCGTAGCGCTCCCGGCTGAACATCATCTCCGACCTGGTCTCCAGCGCGTGCGTGAGCAGCGAGGTGTCATGCTCCTGCGCGGCCCGGGCGCAGCGCCGGTACAGCTCGTCCGAGCAGGCGGGCGTCCAGTCCGGCGCGGTGGCGATGCTGATCCGGTCGCCGCGGCCGTGCCAGTCGGCGGACAGCGTCTCGAACGTCGCCATCACCTCGTCGACGGGCCAGGCGTATCCCATCGGCGATGCCAGCACCTCCGCGGCCAGGCCGGCCGGCAGCCGGGCCAGGAAGGCCTCGTCCGGCTCGTGGGCGTAGATGTTCTGATCCCGGCTGACCAGGCCGAACATGGTCCGCAGGCCGGCGTCGGCGTAGGCCCGCAGCGCCGGGACGCAGCCGAAGTGCTCCATCCCGGTCCGGCCGTAGTACATGTCGACGGTGCCGGTCTGCCCGCCCTTGATCGCCGTGATCAGGCCCCACAAGATCCCGTCGTACAGGTCCTCCTCGGCGACCGGGCCCACCGCACCCTGGATGTACACGTTCGCTTTCTCGAAGATGTGCTGGTAGAGGCCGGGGCCGATGGCCAGCTCGGAGTGGTAGTGGCAGTTGACGAACCCGGGCATGACGAAGTGGTCCGCCGATCCGAGCACCCGGTCGAACGGCCCGCGGGCCGCCAGCAGCTCCCGGGGCCCGACGTCGGTGATCTGTGGCCCCTCGACGATCAGCGCGCCGTCCGGTATCAGCGTCTGGGCGCCGAGCGCGACGACGGGATCACCCTGAACGAGATAACGGCCCACCGTGCCTCGATCCGACTGGTCTAGCGCCCTTGACCAGGAACAACCATCTTGTCCAGCACCCGGACGAACGCCTCGTTGGCCTTCCGCAGCACCGTGGGCTCATCGACCGTGGTGAGCCTGCGCCCCGCCATGACGATCTTCCCGTCGATGATCGTGGTGTCCACGCAGCTGCCGTTGGCCGCGAACACCAGGTGGGAGAACAGGTGGTCGGCGTTGCCGGGCATCAGCGGCGTGAACATCTGGCTCTGCAGGTCGACCAGGATCAGGTCGGCCTTGTGCCCCGGCGTGAGCTGGCCGGTCTCGTGGCCCAGCGCGGCCGAGCCGTTCCTGGTGGCCATCCGCACCACGTCCGGGGCCTGCTGCAGGCTGGCGTCCACCCGGGTGGCCCGATGCACGAGCGAGGCGAACTTCATCACCTCGAACAGGTCCCGGCTGTTGTTGCACTCGGCCGCGTCGTGCCCGAGCCCGACGTTGAGGCCGGCGCTGCGCATCTCCGGCACCCGGGCCACGCCGTTGCCCAGCTTGGCGTTGGACGAGGGGTTGTGCGAGATCTGGGTGCCGGTCTCGCGCATCAGCGCGATCTCGGTGTCGGACAGCCAGACGCAGTGCGCGGCGATGGTGTTGCGGCCCAGGATGCCGCAGTCGTAGGCGACCTCGGTCGGCCGCCGCCCGAACCGCTGCTTGGAGTTCTCCACCTCGGTCAGCGACTCGTTCAGGTGGATATGGATCCCGGTGCCCAGGTCGTCGGCCATGGCCCGGGTGTCGCGCAGCAGCCCCTCCGAGGCGAGCGGCAGCCACTCGATGCCGACGTAGACCTCGATCCGGCCGTCGGCCTTGCCGTGGTTGGCCCGGTACGCCTGCTCGTTCATCTCCAGGGTGTCCAGGTCGTGCTCGGCGTCGGCGACGTCGTTGGACAGCACGGCCCGGATCCCGACCTCCTCGGCCGCGGCGGCCAGGGCGTCGAGGCGCCGGTACATGTCGTTGACCGTGGTCACGCCGCACCGGATCGACTCGGTGTAGCTGGCCAGCGCGGCCCAGTACGCGGCGTCGTCATCCAGCGCACGGATGATCGGGTACCAGCAGGTGTCGAGGTACTCCCACAGCGGCAGGTGATCGCTCCACCCCTTGCCGAGCGCGGTGTGGTAGTGCAGGTCGACCAGCCCGGGCAGCACCGCCTTCCCGGCGGCGTCGATCACCTGGGTGCCGTCGGACGGGGCCGCCGAGCGGGCCGCCACCTCGTCGGCCGGGCCGACGTCGGCGATCCGGTCGCCCTCCAGCACAACCGAGCCGCCGAAGTGCACGTCGCCCGCGTCGTTCATCGTGACGACGGTGCCGTTCTTGATCAGGATTCTGCCGGCCATGACTGCTCCGTTCAGTTCGGTACGAGGACCTGGCGGCCGAGCACGCTGCGGCTGCGCAGAGCGGACAGGGCGTCGGCGATGCCGTCCAGCGGGTAGCGGCCGGCCAGCGGGACGACCAGCGTTCCCGCGGCGGCCAGGGTGATCGCGTCGTTCAGGTCGGTCCTGGTCGCCGCGACCGTGGACACCAGGCTGGTCTCGGACAGGATGAAGTCGATCGGGTGGATGTTCAGCGGCTGATCGGTGTAGCCGGTGCTGACGAACCGGCCGCGCGGGGCGAGCGTGCGAATCCCGGCGGTCATGGTCTCGGTGGTGCCGACGAGCTCGAAGAACACGTCCGCCCCCCGGCCGCCGGTCCGGGATCGCACCGCCTCGGGCAGCGCGGCGTAGTCGTCGTCCGGGCCGAGCACGACCACGTCCGCGGCGCCGTGCCCGATCGCCAGCGCCGCCTTGTCGTCGGAGTCGGCCACCGCGATGACCCTCGCCCCGGCGTGGGCCGCCACCTGCGTCACCAGGATGCCGACGCCGCCGACCCCGTTGACCACGGCGGTCTGGCCGGACCGCAGCCCGGACATCCGGGAGGCGTGCACCGCGGTCATGCCCGCGCAGGTCAGCACCGCGGCGGTGGCGAAGTCCACCGCGTCGGGCAGCCTGGCCAGGTTCCGCTCCGGGGCCAGCACGTACTCGGCGTCGCCGCCGTCCCGGTTGAAGCCGAGCTGGCCCGGCTCCACGGAGCACAGGTTCTGCCGGCCGAGCAGGCACTGCTCGCAGGCGCCGCAGAACAGCTTGTTGAATACCGCGACGCGGGTCCCGGCGCGGATCGAGGTGCCCGGCCCGGTCTCCTCGACGATCCCCGCGGCCTCGTGGCCGAGCGTCATCGGGTAGTTGTCCGGCTTGATCATCCCGTCCATGATGTGCAGGTCGGTGCCGCAGACCCCGGCCGCGTGCACCCGGATCAGCGCCTCGCCCGGGCCGGGCCGCGGCGTCTCGATCTCGCTGGGGCCGACGGTGAGGTCCTGCTGGACCTGGATCGCTCGCATCGGTGCCTGCCTTTCTTCCTGTCTCCTGGCGCGGCCGCGGTTCAGGTGGCCGCGTACGCCATGTCCCAGAACTCGCCCTCGTAGCGGACCGAGATGCTGAACACCTCGGCCAGCCGGGACCACTGCCCGGGGTCGGCCGGATCGGCCAGCCGGTCGAGCAGCCCGGTGGTCTCCGCGACGAGAGCGTCGTAGCCGGCGTTGCCGAACATGCGGATCCAGTCCGCGTACACCGGGTCGGCCGGCGGGGCCGCCATCAGCGGCTGCGCGATCTCCCCGTAGCTCCACTGGCACGGCAGCAGCGCGGCCAGGCCCTCGGCGCAGCCCTGCTGCGCGCAGACGTGCAGCAGGTGCCGGGTGTAGGCGTAGGTGACCGGGTGCAGCGCGGCCGGCCCGGGCAGTCGGCTGGCGGACCCGCCGAGCCGGGCCAGGAAGTGCAGGTTGGCCGGGATCTCCGTGGCCACGATCTGGCGCAGGAACGCCGACAGCACCTCCAGGGCGGCCCGGTCCGGCGCCTTCGCCGCGGTCAGCGCGATCGCGCGGGCGTAGTCCTCCAGGTACCGGACGTTCTGCTCGAAGTAGCCGCGGAACACCCGGTGCGGCAGGGTGCCGGCCGCGATCGCGGCGACCATCGGGTGGCGCACCGCGGCCGTCCACGCCTCCCGTCCCGCCTCGCGCAGGGCCGCCGACGCGGCGGGGGGCCCGGTGGCCGCCGCACCCGCGGTCGCCGGCCCGGCTGCGGTCGGGCTCACGGCGCGCTGCCCGGCCCGGGCAGCGCGCGTAGCTGGTCGTCGCGCACGCTGCGGATGTGCTGGCGCATGAACCGCTCGGCCGCCTCGGGGTCGCGGCGCCTGATCGCCTCGTAGATCTGCGCGTGCTCCCGCACCGAGGCCGCGTTCCGGCCGGGGATCTCGGCGGTGAGCAGGCCGATCCGGGCCAGGTGGGCGGCCAGGTTGTCGAGGATGGCCCGGATCCGCCGGTTGCCGACCTCCTCGAACAGGACGGTGTCGAATTCGGTGATCAGCCGGACCAGCTCGGGGCCGCCGCCCTCGTCGCTCAGCCGGACGCACTCGGTGGCGACGCGGCCGAGGTCGGCCAGGCCCTGCTCGGACATGGACTCGGCCGCCGCCCGGGCCGCGGCCGCCTCGATGATCTCGCGCAGTTCGTAGATCTCGCACAGGTCCTGCTCGGTGTACGCGGTGACGACCGCGCTCTTGAACGAGCTGAGCTCGACCAGGCCGTCCTGCTCGAGCCGGCCCAGGGCCTCGCGGACGGGCGTCTTGCTGACGCTCAGGCCCTGCGCGATCGTGGCCTCGCGCAGCCGCTCGCCCGGCGGGATCCGCAGTTCCACGATCGCGGCCTTGAGCTGGTCGTAGACGAAGTCGGTCATCGTCTTGTGCCCGGAGGGCTCGCCGAACGGGGACGAGACATCGTCGTGGGGCTGGCCGCCATAGGCCGGGCGGGTCATCGGTCACCTCCGGACATCAGGCCGGCGAACGCCCGGACGGTGGCCATCCGGTCGGGGCCGAGCGGGAACACGTGCACCGAGTCCACCCCGGCGGCCAGAACGTCGCCGATCCGCGCGGCTGCCTCCCGCGCGTCGCCGGCCAGGGCCATCCGCCGGACGAAATCGTCGGGCAGCAGCCGGGCCGCGGCCTCGGCTTCCTGGAACTCGCCGCCGGCGTAGCTGGACCGGACCGCCGCGGCCACGTCGGCGGGCAGTCCGGCCAGCGTGCACAGGTGCGGGGCGGTCTGCGGGAACCAGGCGGCGATCGACCGGCCGGCCGCCAGCGCGGCGCCGGTGTCGTCGCTGATCGCCCCGTAGGCGAACAGCGCCGTGTGCGGCCGTGGCCGGTCCGCGGCCCGGGCGCCACGGTCGATGTGCTCGAGCGCCCAGGTGATCGCGTCCGGGAACAGGCCGACGAGCAGGATCACGCCGTCGGCCATGCGGCCGGCCAGTTCCAGGGTCCGCGGCCCGCTGGCGGATACGAAGACCGGCAGCTCGGACCGGGCCCCGAACCGGAGCCGGGCGTGGTCCAGGGCGAAGCCGGGCGCGGTCATCGTGACCTCGTCACCGGACCACAGCGCGCGGATGGCGTTGATCGCGTCGGCCAGGTCCGCGGGGGAGCAGGGCTTGCGGCCGAGGGCGAGCAGCGGGCGGTCACCCGCGCCGATGCCGAGGACGGCCCGCCCGGCCGACACCTCGTCCAGCGTGGCGGCCGCGGCCGCGGTGATCGCCGGGTGCCGGGTCACCGGGTTGGTGACCGCCGGGCCGAGCCGAAGCCGCGAGCTGTTGACCGCGGCCAGGGTCAGGTACGCGTAGCAGTTGCGGGCGTGCAGCGAGGAGTCGGTGAGCCAGAGGTGGTCGAAGCCCAGCGCCTCGATCTGGCGCACCGTGGCCGCGAAGCTGCCCGGCGGGTCGACTCCCTGCAGCGCGACGCCGAAGCTAGGACCGGTCACGCGCTACCCCCTCCCAGCTGGAAATGGTATCGGCGGCGCAGGCGATCCCGGTGGCGAGCGGCGCGGTGTCGATCCACTCGTCCGGGGTGTGCTCGCCGGCGCCGGTAGTGACGCCGATCGCGACAGCCGGCACCCCGGCGGCGTGCGCCGCGTTGGCGTCGGTGCTCGCGGCGGTGAACGAGGCGGGCAGGCCGGCCGCGCGCAGCGCGCCCGCCGCGGCCAGGGCCAGCGGGTGGGTCGGCGCCAGCTCGCCGGCCGGCCTGCGGCCCACCTCCTCGATCTCGGCGGTTACCACCCCGCCGCCGTCGGCGCCGATGATCCGACGGGCCCGGTCCTCCAGGTCCGCGAGCGCCGCGCTTCCGGTGGCCCGCAGGTCGACATGGAAGACCGCCCGCCGGGCCCGGGCGTTGACGGCCTCCCCGCCGGTGAACAGGCCGACGTTGACGGACGTGATGGCGCCGCCGGCCGTGGCGCCGGCGGACGCGGCGTGACCGGCGCCGGGTGTGGCGCCGCCGGGTGTGGCGCCGCCGGGCGTGGCGCTGCCGGCTGTGGCGTCGCCGGGCGTGCCGCCGCTGCCGGGAGACGCGGCGTGACCGGCGCCGGCCGGGTCGTCCCCGGGGAGGCGGCCGAGCGCCGCCACCATCGCGGCCGCGGCGTGCACCGCGCTCGGCGCGGCCGCCTGCTCCCAGGCATGCCCGCCCGGGCCCGACACCGTGACCCGCCAGCGCACCGAGCCGACCCCGACGGTCGCGACGCGGCCCAGGTAGTTACCCTCGATCGCCACCACCGCCGCCAGCGGGACCAGGTCCTGCCTGATCACCTCGCTGATCCCGCGCAGGTTGCCGAGCCCCTCCTCGCCCACGGTGGCCACGAGCCATACCGGCGTGGTGCCGCCGGCGCCGGCCAGCAGCCGGCCGATCGCGGACAGCGCGGCCACGCCGACGCTGTCGTCGCCGACGCCGGGGCCGCGCAGCCGCCCCCCGTCGCGGCGCACCCGGTGATCCACGGTCTCGTCGAAGACCGTGTCCAAGTGGGCGGCCAGCACCACGCCGGGCCGCCAGCCGGGCCGGACCCGGGCCCACAGGTTGCCCACCTCGTCGGCGCGGACATCGTCCCAGCGGTCCTGCTGCCACCAGGAGCGCACCCGTTCCCGGCGGGCCCCCTCCTGGCCGGTCGGGGCCGGGATCTCGGCCAGTTCCACGGTGCGGCGCAGCACCGCCTCCCCCAGCGCGCCGGCGATCATGCCGCCACCACCACCCCGGTGTCCTCCAGGCCCGCCACCTCGTCCGCCGGGTAGCCGAGTTCGGCCAGCACGGGGCGGGTGTCGCGGCCGAGGGCCGGCGCGGGCCCCGGATAGGCCAGCACGGCCCGGTCGAGCCGGAACGGCGGCCCGACCACCTGGCATCCGCTGTCCGCGCCGGCCGGAAGTTCCTGCAGGCTGCCCAGTGCGGCCACCTGCGGCCAGCCGAGCACGCCGGCCAGCCCGCGGACCTCAGCGGCCGGCACCCCAGCCTTCTCCAGGCTGCGCCGCCAGTACTCGGTGGGCTGCCCGGTCAGCACGGCCTCGATGGTCGCGGTCAGCTCGTCCCGGTGGGCCACCCGGGCGGCGCCGTCGGCGAACCGGGGGTCGTCTTCCAGGCCGGCCAGGCCCAGGGCGGCGCAGGCCCGCTGCCACATCTGCTCGGACCCGGCCCCGGCCATGACCAGCCAGCCGTCGGCGGTCCGGAAGCCGCCGTAGGGCGCGAACAGCGGAGAGTGTGTGCCGAGCAGCCCCGGCTCGCGGCCAGATACCGCGACGCTGGCCAGCACCGTGCCCAGGCCCGCGAGCCCGAACTCGAGCAGCGAGGCGGACACCAGGCACCCGGTCCCGGTCCGCAGCCGCTCGATGTAGCCGGCCAGCAGCCCGCAGGTACAGCTCAGCCCGGCGCCGACGTCGAGGAACGGCGCGCCGACCTTGACCGGCCCGGACTGCGGGCTGCCGGTGACGCTCATCACGCCGCTCTCGGCCTGCAAGATCAGGTCGAAGCCGCCCCGCCCGGCCTCGGGGCCGACGTCGCCGTAGCCGGAGATGGATCCGTAGACCAGGTGCGGGAACCGCTGATGCACCGAATCCCAGTCCAGGCCGTACGCGGCCAGGCTGCCCGGGCGGGAGTTCTCGACCAGCAGGTCGCAGCGGCCGAGCAGGCGGTCCATCACCTCCCGCCCGGCCAGCTGGCGGAAGTCGACGGCGAGGCTGCGCTTGCCCGCGTTCAGCGCCATGAACAGCACCGACTCCCCGCCGGCCCGTTCGGTGCCCTGAGCCCGGTAGGGATCCCCGGCGGGCGGCTCCACCTTCACGACCTCGGCGCCGAGCGCGGCGAGCCACATGGTGGCCTGCGACCCGGCGACGAACCGGGTCAGGTCAGCCACCCGGACGCCGCGCAATGGCTGCCTCGGGGGGCCGGTCCCCCCAGATCTCTCCGGCCGTGTTGCCCTCGGGGGGCCGACCCCTCCAGATCCCCCCGCCCGGGGCCGGCCTACCATGGCGCCGGCTCGGTGAACTCGCCGAACGCGTCGCGGAACACGTCGGCCATCTCGCCGACCGTGGCCCCGGCCCGGGCCGCGTCGATCAGTGCGGGCATGACGTTGCGGCCCGCGCGGGTGTCGTCGGCCAGCC
Organism: uncultured Actinomycetota bacterium; assembly: GCA_963749145.1. GTDB lineage: Bacteria > Actinomycetota > Actinomycetes > Streptosporangiales > Streptosporangiaceae > JASHPR01. The sequence goes on from CAVVLN010000005.1 coordinate 218,821, forward strand.
GGAGCAGGGCGCTGATGTGCTGCTGCGGGTCCCGCGCGGCGATCCGGGCCCGGGTCCGCTCCGCCTGCCGCTCGCTGACCAGCGGGTCTACCTCGAAGGGCGGCGCCGCCGCCGCGGCACCGGGGTCGGCGTAGACGTTCACGCCGACCTTAGGGCGTTCACCCGTGGCCAGTTGCTGCTCGGCCCGGTAGGCCGACTCGGCGATCCATCGCTGCGGCACGCCGGCCTCGATCGCGGCGGCCGCGCCGCCGAGCGCTTCGATGTCGGCCATCAGAGCCGTCGCCCTGGCCTCGAGCTCGTCGGTCAGCGACTCCACGTAGTACGAGCCGGCCAGCGGGTCGGCGGTCCGGGTCACGCCGGACTCCAGGGCGATGATCTGCTGCGTCCGCAGCGAGAGCGTGACCGCCTCCTCGCTGGGGATCTCGTACGCCTCGTCGTAGCCCATGACGTGGATGGACTGGGCCCCGCCGAGCACCGCCCCCAGGCACTGCAGGGTGGACCGGATCACGTTGTTCAGCGGCTGCTGGGCGGTGAGGGTGGTGCCGGAATTGCCGGAGAAGAAGCGCAGCCGGGCCGCCTCCGGCGTGCTGGCGCCGAACCGCTCCGTGGCCACCCGGTACCAGATCCGCCGGGCCGCCCGGAGCTTGGCCACCTCCTCGAACAGGTCCAGGGTGGTGGCGAAGTGGAACGACAGCCGTGGCGCGAACGCGTCGAAGCCCAGGCCCCGGGCCAGGAACGCCTCGCAGTAGGCCGCCGCCGACGCCATGGTCAGGGCTAGTTCCTGCACCGCGTCGCAGCCCGCCTCCCGGGCGTGGTAACCGGTGATCGAGATCGGGTTGAACCGCGGCAGTTCCCGGGAGCTGAACTCGACCACGTCGGTGACCAGCCGCAGCGACGGTCCCGGCGGGTACAGGTAGGCCTTGCGGGCCAGGAACTCCTTGAGGATGTCGTTCTGCAGGGTCCCGGTCAGCGCGCGGTAGGGCACGCCGGCCCGCTCGGCGGCGACGAGGTAGGTGGCCAGGATGATGGGTGCCGTGGCGTTGATGGTGAAATTCACCGACACCTGGTCCAGCGGGATGCCGGCGAATAGGTCGGCCATGTCCGCCGCGGTGTCGATCGCGACGCCGACCCGGCCGACCTCGGCGGCGGCCATCGGGTCGGGCGAGTCATAGCCAAGCTGGGTGGGCAGGTCGAACGCCACCGACAGCGCGTTCTGGCCCTGGGCCAGCAGGAACCGGAACCGCTCGTTGGTGTGCTCGGGCGCGCCGTACCCGGCGAACTGCCGCATGGTCCACAGCTGGCCGCGGTACATGGTCGGGTATGGCCCGCGGGTGAACGGGGGCTCGCCCGGCCGGCCGAGGCGCCCGGCCAGCGCGGCCTCGCCGCCGGGCAGGTCGTCACCGGTGTAGACCAGCGCGACCGGGATCCCCGAGTCGGTGGTCACCTCGCCCGGCGGGGTCACGCCGCTCCCTCCCGCGCGGCGCCCGCCAGCGCGAGCAGGCCGGCCACCACGTCCGGCAGCGCGCTGCCCACCGGGTAGACCGCCTCGACTCCCAGCGCGCGCAGGGCGCCGGAGTGCGCGGGCGGGATCGTGCCGCCGATCACCACCGGGATGTGCCCGGCGCCCTGCTCTTCGCGCTGGGTCAGGATTTGCCGGGCCAGCGGCAGGTGCGCGCCGGATAGCACCGAGATCCCGATCAGGTCCGCGTCCTCGGCCACGGCGGCGGCGACGATCAAGGCCGGCGTCTGGCGCAGGCCGAGGTAGATCACCTCAGCCCCGGCGTCGCGCAGCCCGAACGCGATCACCTTGATCCCGCGGTCGTGCCCGTCCAGGCCGGGCTTGGCCAGCAGGATCCGTGCTGCCCTCGGCGCGGCCCTCGGGGCTGCCCTTGGGGCTGCCCCCGGGGGGACGACCCCCCCGGACCCCTCCTCATGCCCCCGCCCGCCTCGCCTTCCCCCTTCATGGCCAGCCTCCGGCCGGCCGTCGCGGCTTGCCCAGCTTCGCTGTGCTGGCCCAGACCCCCCGGAGCTCACGGCAGCGTTCCTTCGGCCATCACCACCGCGCCGTCGAGTTCGAGGACCGCGTCGCGCATCACGCAGTCCAGGTGCGCGATCGCGTCGACGCGGCCGCCGTAGGCGATCGAGTTGCCCAGCGCAATGTGGGCCGAGCCTCGGGACGACTCGGTCTCCATCGGCACCGAGCAGATCGTGCCCGCCGGGTTGAATGCCACCGACACCTCGGCGATGTTGGTCATCCGGTCGTCTCCGCAGCGCTCCAGCATCGACTCCAGGCGGCCGCGGCCGCTCACGGGCCCCTCGATCCCGGTCAGCTCGCCCCGGTCCACGTGCAGCACCACGGGCTCGGCCAGCGGCCCGTCGCCCATGAACAGCAGGTCGGCGTCGATGACCACGATCCCGGTCGCGGTACCCTCCACCGGCGCGGTGCCCGCCTCGACGTCGGGCGGCGCCATGTAGGCGCCGCGCTCGCGGGCCATGCCGTGCAGCACCCGGCCCGGCCGGCCGTCGACGCTGCCGCGCAGGTTGGTGCCGCCCCGGCTGGTCAGCCGGAACGACGCCGCGCGGCCCCAGGCGCTGCCGACGGTCTCGGCGTCGATCCGCAGCCGCTCGAAGTCGACGTCCAGCGGCCCGCCCGCGCGGAACGTGTCCAGCCGGACCCCTGGCATGGCCAGGTACCGGGCACCGCCGTCGGTCGCGCGCCGCCGGGCCGCCGACGACCCGATGAACAGGCTGGTCAGCTCGATGGTCGCGGCCGCGTGCCGCATCATCGCCGCGACCGCGGCCGGGGGCTCGGCGCCCGGCAGTCTGGGCGCCGGCATGCGCGCCACCAGCGGCGTGGCGTCGCGTTCGGCCAGGCCCGATGACAGGCCCGCCACGACTCCGGGGTCGGTGCCCTCGTCGGTCAGCAGGACGACCTCCTCGCCCGCGGCGACCGCGAGGCACAGGTCGAGCACGTTGTCGAACGCGGTCACCGCGGCCCGTCCCCGTCCCCGCGGGCCAGCGCCAGCGCGGTGAACACGGCGTAGGCCTGGGTCGCCTCGTGGATGTCGGCGATCGGCAGGTGCTCATCGGGGCAGTACACCGGCGGGCCGCCCGGCCCGAAGATGACGGTGGGCACCTTGGCGCCGAAGCTGGCGGTGTCGCCGAGCCAGTTCTCGGTGACCAGCCGGGGCTCGCCGCCGCGGATCATGCGCATCGCGCGGCGCATCAGCCGCACCACCTGGTCGTCCGGCCGGGCCAGGTACCCGCTCTTGACGTCGGCCAGCTCGACGCGGGCGGTCAGCCGCTCGTCCGCCGCGCTCGCCGCGGCCAGGCACCGGTCGATCTCGGCCCGGACCTGCTCGACCATGACGCCGGGTTGCGGGCGGCAGTCCACCCTGATCACGCACTCGTCCGGGATCATCGAAGGCCCGCCGGGCGGCAGCCCGCCGTAGATCCGGCCGGGCACCACGTAGGTCTCCGCGCCGAACATCTCCCGGACATCTCGCGGCAGGTCCGGCTCGTACCGCGAGGCGTCCAGGGCCAGCACCACGTGAGCGGCGAGCGTGTTCGCGTTGACCGCCAGGTGCTTGTGGCAGCTGTGCGCTGACTTGCCGAGCACGGTGATGTCGAAGTAGTACCGGCCCCGGTGCCCCAGGCAGATCTGGTTGTCGGTTAGCTCGCCGAGCACGCACAGGTCGGCCGGGTAGGTGAAGAAGTAGGCGATCGCGCCGGCCTGGGCGCCCATGTGGTCGCTGACCGCGGACATGGCGGCGGTGCCGGCCAGCGGCAGCCCGCTGCGGGCCACCGCCTCGATCGCGGCGATCTCGCAGGCCAGCGCCGCCTTCATGTCCATGATCCCGTGTCCGTAGACCGCGCCGTCGATGACCGCGCCGGAAAACGGCTCGGCGTCCGTCCAGCCGTGCGACACCGGCTTGGTGTCCATGTGACCGGTGAGCACCACCCGGGGCCCGGGGCCGAACGAGACCTCGCCGATCGCGTTCGGCCGGTCGGGCAGCACCGGCTGGAGCTCCACCGCCTCGAACCCGGACTCCTTCATCACGTCGGCCAGGAATGCCGCCAGCGGCCCTTCCTCGCCGAGCACGCTGGGGATCCGGCAGACCTCCCGGGCCAGCTGCACGGCCCGGTCCAGGTCCAGGTGCTCGAGCACCCGGCCGGCCAGTTCGCGGTCGTCCACGGTGGTCACAATGGCGGTCCCCGGTCAGTGCGTGCGGGTCACAGGGCGCGGCCGTCGGTCCCGGCCACCTCGACCGCGGGCGTGACGCCGCGCCGGGCCTCCTGGGCGATGGCGACCTTGCGCAGGACGTAGTAGAGCACGCCCGCGACCACGAACCCGACATAGAAGGCGAGGTCGGCGCCCTGCAGCGAGTTCGCGACCGGGCCCACGATGATCGAGGTGTTCATGAACGGCACCATCACCCCGAACGCGACCACGAACGACACGATCGCCGGCCAGCCGTTGCCCAGCCTGCGGAAGGAGAGCGCCCCGCGCAGCCACGACGGGGTGTACTTCTGCCGGTTGTAGTGCCAGTCGATCATCACGATCGCGCAGAACGGCGCGATCCAGTAGGAGCTGAACAGCAGCAGGTTCTCGAACCGCCCCGAGGTGTTGGCGGCGTTCATCCACAAGATGGCCGCGAACGCGAGGACCGCGACCACCCCGGCGATGACCGGCCGCCGCACCCGGGCGCCGAGGGCCTGGAACGCCAGCGAGCCGGTGTAGTCGTTCATCGAGTTCGACGCGATGGCCCCGAACACGATCGCGATCAGCGCCAGCACGCCGAGGAACCCGCCGCCCATCAGCGTGCGCACGCCGGCCGCGGTCTGGTTGCCCAGCACGCTGGCCCCGGCCAGGCCGATGCCCTCGACCCACACGTACGACGCGGTCAGGCCGAGCATGGTGAGCCAGAAGATGGCGGCCTTGGAGGTTCCCGGTTTCATGTAGCGGCTGTAGTCGGAGGCGTAGGACGCCCAGGAGATGCCCTCGGACAGCGCGATCGTCACCATCAGCACGAACGCGCCCACCAGCGCGGTGCCGTGCACGGCGTTGTGCGGCAGTACCACGTGGTGCTGGAAGATCTTTACCGTGAGCACGACGAACAGCACGATCAGGATCGCCGAGCCCCATTCCTGCACCCGGTGCACGAACTCGTAGCCGAACACGCTGATCGCGCCCTCGAGCACCAGGACGATCGCGACGCCGAGCCAGAACGGCACGTGGAACAGCAACTGGGCCGCCTGCCCGCCGAACAGCCCGACCAGCGCGTCCCAGGCGATCGACGAGAGCCACTGCACCGCGCCCGGCAGCACGATCGTCTTCCCGAACGGCAGCCGGGCCAGCGGGACCTGGCCGGTGCCGGTCTTCGGCCCCCAGGTGCACAGGATCGCCACCGGCAGCGAGCCGATGATCGTGCCCACCACGATGGCGACCATGCCGAGCCCGAAGCCGAGCCCGAACACCACGGCCAGGGTCCCGGCAAACACGCCGGACAGCTCCATGTTCGGGGTGAACCACACGGTGAACATCCGGTACACCCCGCCGTAGCGGTGGTCCTCCGGGATCGGCGCCATGCCCTGGCCCTCCAGGACCAGGTCCCCGGTGCGGGTGGGCCTGGCGCCCTCGTAGACCCGCAGCTCGTCAGCGTCGGCCCGGGGGGTCGACCCCAGACTCCCCCGCTCAGCGGCCTCGGTCATGGTCCCTCCAGTCTGCGGTGGCCGCAGCCAGCCGCTGCGCACGCGCGCCGGGTACCTCCATGTCCAGGCGAGCACCGGAACAAGATCGGAGATATGATATATCCGATCTCAGATCCCCCGTCAATGCCTGCGGCCGAACATTTCCCTGGTCAGGGCGCGCCCATTTCCCTGGTCAGGGCGCGCCGCAGGCCCGGCCAGCCCGGCCTCCCGATCCCGTCGCTGGATCCTCCCTCCTCCTGCCCGCCGCTCCCTGCCCGCCGCTCCCTGCCCGCCGCTCCCTGCCCGCCGCTCCCTGCCCGCCGCTCCCTGCCCGCCGCTCCCTACCCGCCGCTCCCCGCCCGACGCGTCTCCCCGCCCCGCGCCACCTTGATCCGTTACAACGGTCATTTATCGGCCATAGTGACCGGCAGACGTCCACGGTAATCGATCATGGCCGTTTGGCGGGGGAAGCCGGCCCGGCGTGGTGGCGCCGGTCGCGGGTGCTTCAGGCGGGGCGGCGCTGCGCGGCGATCAGGTCGCGGTACCAGGCGAACGAGGCCTTGGGCGTACGCTGCTGGGTCTCGAAGTCGACGTGAACGAGCCCGAACCGCTGGTGGTAGCCCTCGCTCCACTCGAAGTTGTCGATCAGCGACCAGCAGAAGTAGCCGCGCACGTCCACGCCCGCGGTTATGGCCGCGTGCACCGCCCGCAGGTGCCCGTCGAGGTACCGGATCCGGGGCTGGTCATCGACCGTCCCGTCCGCGGCGATCTCGTCCGCGACCGAGCAGCCGTTCTCGGTGATGTGGACCGGCGGCAGCCGGTCGCCATAGCGGTCGCGGAGCAGGGTCAGCACCTCGGTCAGCCCGGCCGGGATCACCGGCCAGCCGAACGCGGTCACCGGATAGCCGGGGATGGGCTCCATCCGGAACGGCAGCGGCGAGTCGGGCAGCGCCGACAGCCGGGTCGGGTTGTAGTAGTTCACGCCGAGCGCGTCGAGCGGCGCGGAGATCACCGCGAGGTCGCCGTCCAGCACGCAGTCCGGGCCGTCCTCGCCGACCCCCAACGCGGACAGGTCGGGGTAGCGGCCGAGCAGCAGCGGGTCGGCGAACATGCGGTTGTGCATGGCGTCGTAGGCCCGCGCGGCGGCCACGTCGGCCGGGTCGTCCGTGGCCGGCCAGGCGGGGGAGTAGTTGTTGGTGATCGCCACCTGCCGGGCGCCCGCGGCGCGCAGGGCCGACGCGGCCAGGCCGTGGCCGAGCAACTGGTGGTGGGCGGCGGGCAGGGCGCCGAGCATCAGCGCCTGGCCGGGCGCGTGGATGCCGAGCGCGTACCCGAACGCCATGACCACGAACGGCTCGTTCAGCGTGATCCACAGCCCGATCCGGTCCGCGAGCCGCTCTGCGGCCAGGCCGGCGTAGTCGGCGAACCGGTGCGCGGTGTCCCGGGCCAGCCAGCCGCCGTCCTCGTCCTGGAGCGGCTGCGGCAGGTCCCAGTGGAACAGCGTGGGCACCGGGGTGATGCCGCGGGCGAGCAGCGCGTCGGTCAGCCGGTCGTAGAAGTCCAGGCCGGGCTCGTGGGCCGGGCCCTTGCCGTCCGGCTGCACCCGCGGCCAGGCGATCGAGAACCGGTAGGCGGTCAGCCCGAGCTCGGCCATCAGCCCGATGTCGGTGGCCCAGCGATGGTAGTGGTCGGCCGCCACGTCGCCGGTGTGGCCGTCCCGGACCGCCCCGGGTTTGCGGCAGAACACGTCCCAGACCGACTCGCCGCGGTCGTCCTCGGCGACCGCGCCCTCGATCTGGTACGCGGAGGTGGCTACCCCCCAGGCGAAGTCGGCGGGGAAGCGCGGCATCGCGGCATCGTCGGTCATGCCGTGAGCGTACGCCCTGGTCATGGTGGAAACTTAGCCGCGCTATTTGCCGAAAAGTCTCCAGGATGCCGAGGGCGGGTCAGGCGGGCGCGGCGTCGGAGATGGCCCCGGTCACCTCGGCCTGCCGCGCGGCCAGTTCGGCGGCGTACTTCTCCTCGTCGACCCGCTCGGCGATCTCCTCGTCCGAGCGCATCAGCGCGTCCAGGTCGCTGCCGGCCGCCTCGATCACGCCCAGGTCGGTGTAGGCGCGGCGCACCTTCGGCCCCCACAGCCCGATGTCCTTCACGCACGGCACGATGCGCGAGAACAGCAGCGTCCGGAACGCCTGCTGGACCGGGGACTGCTCGGTGAACTCCAGGCACTCCTCGACGTCGAATCCCATCCGCTCCCAGACCTCCTGGGCCCGGAACCGGTTGCGCATCAGGTAGCAGCCCTCGACGATGAACTCCTCGCGGTCGGCGCGCTCGGCCTCGGTCAGCTCGCGGTAGTAGTCGCGCAGGGCCAGCCGCCCGAACGCCACGTGCCGGGCCTCGTCCTGCATCACGTACGCGAGCAGCTGGGTGACCAGCGCGTTGTTGGACATGTCCCGGTGCACGCCGAACGCGGCCAGCGCCAGCCCCTCGATCAGCACCTGCATGCCCAGGTACGGCATGTCCCAGCGGGAGTCGCTGAGCGCGTCGGCCAGCAGCTGGGCCAGGTCGGGGTTGACCGGATAGTACAGGCCGATCTTCTCGCGCATGAAGCGGGAGTACAGCTCCACGTGCCGCGCCTCGTCCATGGCCTGGGTGGCCGCGTAGAACTTGGAGTCCATGTCAGGCACGGACTCCACGATCCGCGCGGCGACCGTGAGCGCTCCCTGCTCGCCGTGCAGGAACTGGCTGAACAGCCAGGCGGACAGGTGGTGGCCAAGCTCGTCGCGCTCGGCCTGGGACAGGAGATCCCACTGGCGCGAGCCGTAGATCGGGCAGAGCTCCTCGCCCTGCTCCATCACGTTGGTCGGGTCGACCGGGATCGACCAGTCGATCCGCTTGGCCGCGTCCCACTGCTTGTCCTTGCCGCGCTGGTACAGGTCCAGCAGCCGGCCCCGGCCGTTGTCGTACTCCCAGCTGAACCGGGTGGCGCCGGCGGCAGGCACGTCCCAGGTCCCCGTCTCCACCGGCGTGACGTAGTGATCATATGTGCTCACGACTGGCTCCCCGTTCGGCGATTGACCTCATATTACTTTCCAGTACGCCCGGTCTCCAGGTCAGCTGTCCGCCTTTCCGGTGATCTGGGCGCGCGGTGGGAGCGTGACGGAGCTCACTCGTGCATCGGGCGCTCGTGGGCCGCGTGCCCCGCGGGCTCGAGCTGGAACGTGGAGTGCTCCACGTCGAAGTGGCCGCGCAGGCAGTCCTGCAGCCGGTCGAGCATGCTGAAGCAGCGGCCGTCGTCGAAGACACCCGGGTCCACCACCACGTGCGCGGACAGCACCGGCAGCCCGGAGGTGATCGTCCAGGCGTGCAGGTCGTGGACGTCGCGCACGCCGTTCAGCGTGGTCATGTGCCGCCGGACCTCGCTCAGGTCCATGCCCCGCGGGCTCGCCTCGAGCAGCACGTCGGTCGTCTCCCGCAGCAGCCGCCAGGTCCGGGGCAGGATCAGCAGCCCGACCGCGAGCGAGGCGATCGGGTCGGCCCGGGTGAACCCGGTGGTGGCGATGATCACGCCGGTCACGATCACCGCCGCGGCCCCGAGCGTGTCCGAGGCGACCTCCAGGAAGGCGCCGCGCAGGTTCAGGCTCTCCGCCTGCCCGCGCCGCAACAGCAGCAGCGACACGGCGTTGGCGCTCAGCGCGATCACGCCGAACACGATCAGCAGCCCGGAGTTCACCGCGGGCGGGGACATGAGCCGCCGGATCGCGTCGACGATGATGAACGCGGCCATGCCGAGCAGCAGCACGGCGTTGGCCAGCGCGGCCAGGATCTCCGCCCGGGCGTAGCCGAACGTGCGCCGGCCGGTGGGCGGCCTGCTGGCCACGTACGCCGCCAGCAGGGACAGGCCCAGCCCGGCCGCGTCGGCGGCCATGTGCGCCGCGTCGGCGAACAGCACCAGCGAGCCGGTAATCACGGCGCCGACCACCTCGGCCACCGCGATCAGGGTGCTCAGCGCGAGGACTGTGGCCAGTGCCCGGCGGTGCTGCCCGGTCACGGTCACGCCGTGCGCGTGCCCGGTCATCCGCCCTTGCGCCTCCGGGGGCCGCGGCCCTTGGGCGGCTGGGCCGGCGGGTCGCCGCCCGCGGGGCCAGCCGCCGGCGCGGTGCCGCCCTCGCCGGGCGCGACCAGCTCGTAGGCGGGGTTGATCATGACCGGGCCGCCATCGCGCATGCCGACCTGGCCCCGGAACCGGACCCGGGAGCCGCAGTCCAGGCCCGGGATGTGCGACCGGCCGTAGAACAGCGCGGTGAGCTGGCCGGTCGAGTCGGCCACCTCGGCGGCGAGCACGGTGTTGCGCTCGACCGGCCGGATCTCGACCGCGTACACCCGTCCCTCGACCGTGGCCCGGCCGGGCCTGGTGAGCGATCCGATCGGCCGCACCCCGGGCGGCGGGGCCGGCCGGTCGTACTGGCTGCCGTCCTGGCCCCGGACGGCGTCAGCGGCCGTCGCGTCGGCCATCGCGAGCGCGGGCCCGGCCATGTGCGCCGCGTCCGCGGTCTCGTCGCGGCCGTCCGGGCTGGCGGCCGCCGGGTCCGGGGCCGCCGGGTCCGGAGCGGTCATGTCCGGGGCGGTCATGTCCGGGACCGGGGCGGCCGGCTCGGCCATGTGGTGACGCTGGATGGCGGCCGCGGCCCGCCGCTCCTGGATCGTCTCCAGCCGGTTGCGCACGTCGAACGGCACGATCGTGGCCGCCGCGTGCGGGATCCGGCTCACCACGGCGGCGATCTTGTCGGCGGTGCGGTCGTGCAGCAGCCGGCCCAGCAGCGGGGAGTAGCCGCGCCGGGGCAGGATCGCGGTGACCCCGACGCCGGGCAGCGCCGCCTCGGCGCTGACCAGTTCCGCGGCGCACCGGGCTAGCCTACGGTCCGCGCAGTCCACGAAGTCGAGCACGACCCCGGTGTTGGCCCGGACCCAGTCCTGGCGCAGCATCTCGGCCTGGACGTTGTCGATCACCATGTGGACCGCGCGCAGCGTAGTGGGCCGCAGGCTGCGCGCGTACCGCAGCGCGGCGATGGTGGCGAGGTCGAAGTCGTCCACGAACACGAAGACCGTACGCCGCGAGTACGTGGGCGGGTCAGGTGGCCGGGGCCGGGTGCTGATCCGGGCCAGCACCCCGGCCTCCATCTGGTACTCGCGGTTGAGCCGGATCAGGGCCGGCACCCCGATCGCGAACAGCACGACGACCAGCCAGGCGCCCTCGGTGAACTTCACCACGACGAAGATCACCACGACGACCGCCGACATGACGCCCGCCGAGAAGTTGATCACCAGGCGGCGCCGCCAGCCCGGTTCTCTGGTCCTGTGGTGGTACTTGGCCATGCCGAGCCCGGCCATGGTAAACGCGGTGAACACGCCGATCGCGTAGAACGGCACCAGCTTGTTGACGTTCGCCCCGACCACGGCGAGCAGGGTGGCCGACAGCACGGCCAGCACGACGATCCCGTTGGAGAACACCAGCCGGTGGCCGCGCTTGGTCAGCCAGCGCGGCAGGAACGCGTCCTCGGCCACGAAGCTGGCCAGGAACGGGAAGCCGTTGAAGCTGGTGTTCCCGCCGGTGTAGAGGATCAGCGCGGTGGCGGCCTGGACGAAGATGAACCCCGCATGGCCGGCGATCGAGCCGCCGAAGACGATCTTCGCCTCCTGGGAGATGACCGTCGGCACCCCGAGGTTGTACGGCGCGGCGTGGGTGACGTGGGCCAGCCAGGAGATGCCGGCCACCAGCGAGCCCAGGATCAGGCCCTCGGCCACCAGCACCCGGCGGGCGTTGATCCCCTCCGGCGGGCGGAACGCGCTGACCGCGTTGGAGACCGCCTCGATGCCGGTCAGCGAGGAGCCGCCGTTGGCGAACGCCCGCAGCAGCACGAAGACCATGCCGAAGGCGATCAGGCCACTGGTGCTCGAGTGCGCGGTGACCTGCCCGGGCAGCGGCCAGTGATAGCGCGGCAGCGTCCCGGTCACCTCGCGGATCAGGCCGATGATGATCATGATGATCACCGACCCGGAGAACAGGTAGGTGGGCACGGCGAACGACCGGCCCGCCTCGCGGATGCCGCGCAGGTTTCCGTAGCACATCAAGATCACGATCACGACCGAGATCACCGTGATCAGCGTCGGGTTGTCGATCGCGCGCCAGGCCGACGCGACCGCGGCGGTGCCCGCCGCGACCTGGACCGCGACCGTCACCACGTAGTCGATGAGCAGCGCGACCGCGGCGATCTGGGCCCACTTGCGCCCGAAATTCTCGCGTGCGACCACGTATGACCCGCCGGCGCGGGTGTAGACCGTGACCACCTCGCGGTAGGACAAAACCACCAGGGCCATGACGAACAGCACGACGCCGGTCAGCGGCAGGATCAGCGTGAACGCGGTGACCGCCAGTCCGCCCTTGAGCAGCTCGATCAGGATTTCCTCGGTGCCGTAGGCCGAGGAGGAGATCCCGTCGGGAGCCAGCACCCCGAGCGCGAGCGGGTTGGACAGCCGCTGCTCACCGAGTTGCTCATTAATCAGCGGCCGCCCCAGCAGCCGCCGCTTCAGCGAGTAGCCCAGCCCCTCGGCCAGGTCGCCCTGGCTGCCGAGAAGGCCCACCGCCCTGCGCATGGCCACGCTGCCGGATCCTCCGCCTCGTAAATACCCTGACGTGGCCTTCATACCATCGCGGTGGCCTGCTCCGGGAGCCAGGCACCGCCCTTGATCGGGGCCGACGTGGCCGCCCTACCAGGTTAACCGGCCGTTCACCTCGCCGGGGAAGACTGCCGGGTGACTGCCGGGAGCAGCGCGGCATGCTCGGGGACGGCTGGAGGCCGGGCTCTGCACGCATGGCAGGGTGATCCGGTAAGCACTGTAGTCCGGGTAAGGACTACGGCACACCGGGCGACCCGATCAGGGAGGCAAGCCCATGACCACGACGCCGGCTGCCCCGGCTCCGCAAGCTGGCCACACCAGGACCCTGCACCTGTCCGAACTGCTGCGCCGCCCGCTCACCGACCGCGGGGGCGAGGCGGTCGGACGGCTGTCCGACGTCATCGTCCGGCTCCGCGGCGCGGACAACCCGCTGGTGACCGGGCTGGTCGCCACGGTCGGCAGCCGCGAGGTCTACGTGCCGATCGAGCAGGTGGTCTCGTTCGACACCGAGGAGGTCAAGCTCACCAGCGCCAAGCTCGACCTGCGCTCGTTCGAAAGGCGCGAGGGCGAGGTGCTGCTGCGGGCCGACGTGCTCGGTCACCGGCTGATCGACGTGGAGAGCGCCCACCTGATCAAGGCCGGCGACCTCGAACTCGAGCAGCGGGGCGAGGACTGGGTGGTGGCCGGGGTGGACACCCACCGCCAGACCCGGCGGCTGCTGCGGCGCGGGCACGCCGCGGGAGCGGGCGACCACACGTTCCGGGAGTGGGACAAGTTCGAGCCGCTGATCGGCCACACCGGCAGCGCCCTGCTGCGCGGCCCGTTCGCCCGGATCCGCCGGCTGAAGCCCGCCCAGATCGCCGACCTGATCGAGGACGCGTCCAAGGAGGAGGAAACCGAGATCCTGGGCCACGTCCACGCCGACCCGGAACTCGAGGCCGACGTCTTCGAGGAGCTTGACGAGGACCTGGCCACCCGGCTGCTCGGGGCGAGGACCGACACCGAGATCGCCGAGGTGCTATCCCGGATGCGGGCCGACGACGCGGCGGACACGATCGCCGAACTGCCGCAGCGGCGCCGGCAGCCCGTCATCGACCTGCTGCCCGTGGGGCAGCGCACCAAGGTGCTGACGCTGATGGGCTTCAACCCGACCAGCGCCGGCGGCCTGATGGGCGTGGACTTCCTCGCCGTCGCCTGCGACGCCTCGGTGCGCGAGGCCCTGGACGCGGTCGCCCGCTCGACCAGCTTGCAGCCCGAGGCGCTGACCAGCGTGCACGGCATCGACGAGCGCGGCCGGCTGTGCGGCGTGGCCCGGCTGGTCTCCATCGTCCAGGCGGCGCCGGACATGCCGGTCAGGAACATCTTCGACGACGACCCGGTCCGGGTCGGCGCGGACACCGACGTGGTCGACGTCGCCGTGCTGATGAGCGACTACAACCTGATCACGATCCCGGTCGTGGACGAGCGCCGGAAGATGATCGGCCTGATCACGGTCGACGACGTGCTCGAGGTCACCCTGCCCGATGACTGGCGGCGCCGGGAGGCCGCGCAGCCGCCCGACGCTCACCACGGAGACTCGGCATGACCGGAGCGGGCGGCACATGAGCGAAGCGGGCGACGCCTCGCAGCAGCCTGCCCGGCCGCAGGACGACGCGCAGCCCCCCGCCGCGCCGCATCAGGCCGCGCCGCATCAGGCCGCGCCGCATCAGGCCGCGCCGCAGGAGGCCGCGCCGCAGGAGGCCGCGCCGCAGGAGGCCGCGTCGCGCGGGGATGCTTCGCAGCAGGCCGCGTCGCGCGGGGATGCTTCGCAGGAGGCCGCGTCGCGCGGGGATGCTTCGCAGGAGGCCGCGTCGCGCGGGGATGCTTCGCAGGAGGCCGCGTCGCGCCGGGATGCTTCGCAGCAGGCCGCGTCGCACCGGCACACGCGGTCGGGTCGGCCGCCGCCCAGCCGTCCGCGCCCGGCCGCGGATGCCGCCGCCCGGCCGCCTGCCCAGCAGCTGGCCAGCCCCGCCCCCGGGCGCGCCGCCGCCCAGCAAAGCGCGGTCCTGGATACCGCGCACCTCGGCGACATCGAGGGCGCGCTCGGCCGGATCAGGCTCGACGACGAGCAGCGCAGCGGCTGGCGGCGCCGGCTGATCACTTTCCTGGCGATCATGGGACCCGGCCTGATCGTGATGGTCGGCGACAACGACGCCGGAGGCGTATCCACCTACGCGCAGGCCGGCCAGAACTACGGCTACAGCCTGCTCTGGGTGCTGCTGCTGCTGGTCCCGGTGCTGATCGTGAACCAGGAGATGGTGGTCAGGCTCGGCGCGGTCACCGGCGTCGGTCACGCCCGGCTGATCAACGAGCGGTTCGGCCGGTTCTGGGGCTGGTTCAGCGTCGGTGACCTGTTCCTGCTCAACTTCCTGACCATCGTCACCGAGTTCATCGGCGTCTCGCTGGCGCTGCGCTACTTCGGCGTCAGCCCCTACGTCTCGGTGCCGCTGGCCGCGGTCCTGCTGGTAGCCATCACCGCGAGCGGCAGCTTCGCCCGGTGGGAACGGGCGATCTTCCTGTTCATCGGGACCAGCCTGGTGCTGTACCCGCTGGCCCTGCTGTCGGAGCCGCACTACGGTGCGATCTTCTACCACCTGGTGGTGCCGGGAATCCAGGGGGGCGCCAGCTCGACCGCGATCTTGCTCATCATCGCGATCGTGGGCACCACCGTTGCGCCCTGGCAGCTGTTCTTCCAGCAGTCGAATGTGGTGGACAAGCGCATCACGCCCCGGTTCATCGGCTACGAGCGGGCCGATACCGCGCTCGGCGCCGTCGTCGTCGTGGCCGGGGCGATCGCGATCGAAGTGGTGGCCGTGTACGCGGTCCGCGGCACGAACCTGGTGGGGAAGTTCACCGATGCGCTCGGGGTGGCCCGCGCGCTGGAGGCGCACAGCTACGCTCTCGGCGCGCTGTTCGCGATCGTGCTGCTCGACGCGAGCATCATCGGCGCCTCGGCGGTGACCCTGTCCACCAGCTACGCGTTCGGTGACGTGTTCGGCCTGAAGCACTCGCTGCACCGGAGTTTCCGCGACGCACGGCAGTTCTACCTCAGCTACGCCGCTCTGGTCGTGGTGGCCGCGGGCATCGTCCTCATCCCGCGGGCCCCGCTCGGGCTGATCACCACGAGCGTGCAGGCCCTGGCCGGCGTGCTGCTGCCCAGCGCCAGCGTCTTCCTGCTTCTGCTGTGCAATGACCGGGAGGTGCTCGGCCCCTGGGTCAACCAGCGCTGGCTCAACATCCTGGCCAGCGTGATCATCGGAGTCCTGCTCACGCTGTCCGGCACGCTCGTGGTCAGCACGGTGTTCCCGAAGCTGAACGTCATCGACATCGCGATAGCGCTGGCCATAGCGCTGCTGGCGGGCGGCGGCGGGGCCGGCCTATGGCTGATGATCATCCAGCGGCGCGGGGTCCGGGCCCGGCCAGCCCCGGCGCGGATGACACCGCAGGAGCGGACGAACTGGCGGATGCCGCCGCTGGCGCTGCTCAAGCCGGTCGAGTGGTCAACCGGGACCAAGCTCGGCGTGCTCCTGCTGCGCGGCTACCTGGTGATCTCGGTCCTGCTGCTGATCGTCAAGGCCGTCCAGCTCGGCAGCGGCGGCTGACCACCGCCGTCCGCCGTTCTGGCCCGCCAGCTCCCGCCGCCCCCCGGAGCACCCGCCGCTAACCCCCCAGCGGCCCTCCGTTCGTGATCTGGGGGCCCGGCCTTCCGTTCACTATCTGGGTACCTGAGGTGGTCTATTTGCACACCAGGTACCCAGATCATGGAAACAAGGGTCAGTGGGCCATGGCGAGCTGCACGATCTTCACCGCGACCAGGACCGTCGCCACCGCCAGGTACGAGCGCAGCACCGTCAAGCCGATCTTGCGGCCGAGCGGCACCGGCGGCCGCCGCAGCAGGGCCAGCGATGGCATCCGCCAGTTCTCCCGGTCGGCGCGGTCGATCACCGGGGTGGCCAGGGTGCCCGCCCGCAGCCGCCACGCCGCGACGCCGGCCAGGCCGAGCAGGGCCGCGGCGCCGCAGCCGGCCAGGATCAGCAGGATCTGCCGCGCGGTGAGGCCCGGGTCGATCACCGACGCGGTCAGGATGACCGACAGCGCCACCAGGACGGTCACGACCGTGCCGGTGAACAGGTTGGTCCGCCGCCCGTTGACCCAGGGCCCGAGCACCTCGCGGTCGTTGCACAGCAGCAGCAGGTAGACCGCGGCGGACGGCAGCAGTACCCCGGCCAGGGCCTGCACGCCCTCGGTGAGCAGCCCGAGCGGGGAGCCGGGGATCAGCACCACCGCGGCCGCGGCGAGGATCAGGCCCCCGTAGATCGCGTAGAAGCCCTTGGCGCCCTTGACCCCGCGGTGCAGCGAGTGCCGGAGGCCGAACACGTCGCCGATCGCGTACGCCGTGGACAGCGACACCGCGAAGGCGCCGATGATCGAGGCGTCCAGCAGCGCGATCGCGAACAGCACCCCGGCGACCCGGCCCGCGTGCGCCTGCAGGCCGGCGGCCAGGCCGGCCGCGTCGGTGAAGCCCCCGGCGTGGCCGGCGAACGCCGCGGCGGTGAAGCCCATGATCGCGCCCGCGCCGAGGACCACCACGACGATGCCGATCCACAGGTCGGCCTTCTCGTACCGGATGAACCGCGGGGTGATCCGCTTGTCGATGACGTAGCTCTGCTGGAAGAACAGCTGCCAGGGCGCGACCGTGGTCCCGACGATCCCGATGACCAGCAGCATCACGGTGGCCAGCTGGCCGGACCCGCCCGGCATGGCCGGCGTGACGAAGCCGTGCGCCATCTGCGTGGCGACCGGGTGGGCCATGAAGTAGATGGGGATCAGCAGCAGCGAGCCCCCGCACAGGGCGACAGCCATCCGCTCGAACCGGCGGAAGCTGCCGGTGAACGCCGTCCCGATCACCACGAGCGCCGCCAGCGCCACCGCCACGATCTTGGGCACGCCCAGGTAGCCGGCGGCCAGGGTGATGCCGATGAACTCGGTGATGATCGTCAGCGCGTTGAGGATGAACAGGTCAATGACGCTGAACGCACCCCAGAACTTGCCGAAGCGCTCCAGGATCAGCCGGGCGTGCCCGACGCCGGTCACCGCGCCGAGGCGCAGCACCATCTCCTGGTTCACGTACAGCACCGGGACCAGCAGCAGCAGCGTCCACAGCAGCCTCGTGCCGTAATCCTGGCCGGCCTGGCCGTAGGTGGCGAACGCGCCGGCGTCGTTGTCGCCGACCATCACGATCAGCCCCGGGCCGAGGATGGCCAGCAGCGTCTTCAGGTACGCCGTGCCGCCGCGCCGCGGCGCGGTGTCGTCGAGACGGATCGTGCCGAGCGCGCCGCGGATGTCGCCGGTGTGCTGCGAGTCGAGTACCGCGCTGCGGCGCTCCAGGGTGGCGGTCATGGTGGTACTCCCAGGGTTCGGGAGGCACGCAGCAGCCAGCCAGAAAGGCCGACGTCGATCGAGCGGGTGTTACCGCGTGGATCTTACGGGGTGGTTACCGCGTGCCGGGGGATAGCGAGAGTGCGCGGAAGCGGGGCCATTGATGGCCCGGTTTACTTTCCATGTCTCGCCTCCTCCGGTCGTGACACACGGGGGTGTCCGCTGCCGCACAGCACGGCACACAAGGGGAGACGCGCACCCCTTCTCGTCAGAGCTTTGGCACGACACGACGTAGCACCTTGCGGTGCAGCCACTTCGGGTCACCCCTTAAGCCGGGGAGACCTGTCCTGACCCTGGGCGTCTCTCGACGTCGTCGGATCAGTGGCCTGTGTTCGTGTCGACGCCTCACCGAACGAGGTGCCTGGCAAACGTCTACATGATAGGCGCGGCCAGGCGCTCCGGGCAAACTTCGAGACTGTGGGTTTCGTCACGCCGGGTTTGTCCGGCCGGCGTGGCCACGCCGGATTGGTCAGGCCCGGGTCGGTCCGGCCACGGTGCCGCTGGCTCGCAGCGCGGTGATCTCGGCCGCCGCGCAGCCCAGTTCGGCCAGCACCGCGTCGGTGTCGGCGCCCGGCCGCGGCGGCGCCGCCGGGACGGCGGCCGGCGACCGGCCGAACCTCGGCGCCGGCGCCGGCTGCACCACGCCGCCGATGTCGGCGAACGCGCCGCGCGCCGCGTTGTGCGGATGCCCGGGCGCCTCGGCGGGGCTCAGCACGGGCGCGACGCACCCGTCCGAGCCGGCGAACACCTCCGCCCACTCGTCCCTGGTCCGGCTGGCGAAGGCCTCCGCGAACCGGGCCCGCAGCACCGGCCAGCCAGCCCGGTCGTGCTGGCCGGGCAGGTCAGCGCCGGACAGCCCCAGCCCGGCCAGCAGCGCGGCGTAGAACTTCGCCTCGAGTGCGCCGACGGCCACGTACCCGCCGTCGGCGGTCCGGTAGGTGTCGTAGAAGGGCGCGCCGGTGTCCAGCAGGTTGACGCCGCGCTCGTCCTGCCAGGCGCCCGCGGCCCGCAGGCCGTACACGAAGGCGGTCAGCAGCGCGGACCCGTCCACCATCGCCGCGTCCACCACCTGGCCGCGTCCCGACCGCTCCCGCTCGAGCAGCGCGGCCAGCACGCCCAGCGCGAGCAGCATCCCGCCGCCGCCGAAATCGCCCAGCAGGTTGACCGGAGGGACCGGCGGCTGGCCGGCCCGGCCGATCATGGACAGCGCGCCGGAGATCGCGATGTAGTCGATGTCGTGCCCGGCGGTCGTCGCGAGCGGCCCGTCCTGCCCCCAGCCGGTCATCCGCCCGTACACCAGCCGCGGGTTGCGCGCCGAGCACGCTTGCGGGCCGAACCCGAGCCGCTCGGCGACGCCGGGCCGAAACCCTTCGACGAGCACGTCGGCCGCGTCGGCCAGCCGCAGCAGCAGCGCGAGGCCCGCCGGGTCCTTGAGGTTGATCCCGACCGACCGGCGCCCCCGGAGCAGTGGGTCGACCGGGGCGGCCGCGCCCGGCCCGCAGCGCTCGGCGCGTTCCACCCGCACCACGTCGGCGCCTAGGTCGGCGAGGATCATGCAGCCGAAGGGGGCGGGCGCGAGGCTCGCGATCTCGATCACCCGCACGCCGTCGAGCGGACCCATCGGCTGACCTCCTCCGCCCCGCTCCGGGGCCCGGATTCCGGCACGCTCCGTCGCGGCCGCCGGCGGTCCGCCCGGCCGGCCTACCGGATTCTGGCACGCTCCGTCGCGGCCGCCGGCGGTGCGCCCGGCCGGCCTACCGGATTCTGGCACGCTCCGTCGCGGCCGCCGGCGGTGCGCCCGGCGGGCCCTACCGGATTCTGGCACGCTCCGTCGCGGCCGCCGGCGGTGCGCCCGGCGGGCCCTACCGGATTCTGGCACGCTCCGTCGCGGCCGCCGGCGGTGCGCCCGGCGGGCCCTACCGGGAGCCTAGAGGCTGGCGCCGCGGCCGCCCGGCCCAGCCCGCGCGCAGGCGCTCAGCCTTTGCTGGTCAGCAGCAGGGCCAGGGTGGGGCAGGCCGCGACCGCGCGCCGGGCCAGCGGGAGCAGCTCATCGGGCACCGGCCCCGGGGCGGTGATCGGGTAGCCCCACGGGTCGGCCGTGATCAGCTCGGGCAGCAGCTCGGCGCACATGCCGTGCGCCTCGCAGGCGATCGGGTTCACCCGCAGGCTCGCGCGGCTCATCGCCGCGCCCTCCAGCGGTGACCGGGAGCGGGCAGCACCGGCCGGCGCCGCACCCGGGGGCACGGCCCGGCCATGCTGTGCTGGTGCAGTTCATCGCCGAACGTGGCCAGCGCGCTGGCGACGAAGGCCGCGGTCCCGTCCGGCAGGTGGCAGGCGCCGCGCCGCGCGACCAGGGTCAGCAGCTGCTGGGCCCAGCCGAGCGTGGGGCCGTCCGGCCGCCCGAAGGCGATCCGCTCAAGCATGTCAGCCAGGGCGGGCAGCCCGTTGAAGCACGGGCCGCACTGGCCGGCGCTCTGTCCGGCCAGGTAGCCGGCGATCCAGGCGGTCTCGGCCAGCCCGCAGGCCGACTCGGGGAGCAGGACCAGCACCCCGGGCCCGAGCGCGGCCCCGGCGCCCCGCAGCGCGGGATCGCTGATCGGGATGTCCAGGGCCGGGCCGTAGGGCAGCCAGCCGCCGAAGTACCCGCCCGCCAGGATCGCCTGGGGCGGCTCGGACGGCCCGCCCGCCCGGCGGACCAGGTCGCCGACCGGCATGCCGAGCGCGATCTCGTAGACCCCGGGCCTGCGGACCGCGCCGCCGATGGTGATCAGCGCGGATCCGGCCGGCCCGGGCGCGGCGCCTGGATCGGCCGGCCCCGGGACCAGGTCGCGGAACCAGTCGGCGCCGAACCGGCCGATCAGCGCGATGTGCGCCAGCGTCTCGACGTTCTGCACCAGCGTGGGCCGGCCGTGCGCGCCCTTCTGGAACGGCCGCGGCGGCACGAAGGCGGGTTTCGGCGCTCCGCCGTTCAGCTGGCTGATCAGGGCGGTCTCCTGACTCGCCACGTATCCGCCCGGGACTGCGACGACCCGGATCGGCACCCGGTTCTGGTCGTGGCGATCTCGCTCGCTGACCGCTGCGGCCAGCATGAGGGCCAGCTCGTCCTGGCCCTCATGCACGCTCAGGTAGCCGCGGGTGGCCCCGACGGCCTCGGCGGCCAGCGCGATCCCGTCCAGCACCAGGTGCGGGGCCCGGGTCAGCAGCAGCCGGTCCTTGGCGCTGGCGGGCTCGGACTCCGCCCCGTTCGCCACCACGACCGTGCCGCCCTGGCCGCGCAGCGGCCCGGGCCGCCGGCCGTTCTCGGCTACCGTGCGCATCTTGCGCCCGGTGGGGAAGTTCGCGCCGCCGCGGCCGGTGAGCCCGGCCCGCTCCACCTCGGCGATCAGATCGGCGGCCCGGGCCCGGTGACCGCGCCCGCCCGCGTCGCGGAACGGGACCGGGCCGTACCGGCCGACGTGGTCGCGCAGCGTCAGCGGCCCGCCCGCGGGGATGAGCCGGGGCAGGCCGGGGGGCGGGAGCGCGCGGCCCGCGGCCCCGGCGGCGCTGATCGCCCCGGTGGTGCTCACCGGGTGCCGCCGGACGGGGGTGCCGGGGCGGTCCGGCTGCCGCCGGTGACCAGGTGCGACGGGGTCCCGGACCGCCGCGCCCAGCCCGGCGCCAGAGGGCCAGCGCTCAGCCATGCCCCGCCCGCGATCAGCGCGAGCACCAGGGCGAACGCGCCGACCAGGCGGGCGGCGGCATGCGAGGGCCAGCCGTAGGTCAGCCGCCAGCCGGTGAGGGCCGCGATCAGCGCGACGCAGGTCACGGTCAGCGCGAGCACCCAGCGCACCGGGGTGTCCGTTCCGGTGCCGAGGCCGTGCAGCACCGCCACCGGCCAGCACAGGTAGGCGCTCCAGTGCACCAGCCGCCACGACCGGTAGCTCATCCTGGTCCGCAGCAGGCTGGTCACGGCCAGCGCCAGCAGCAGGTCAAAGGCGATCGCGCCCAGGCCCAGCCACAGCGGCCGGTAGGCCGAGACGAACGGGATCACCACGTCCGGCAGGTGGATCGGGACGAAGCTGTCGGCCAGCGTGGTCACGATGTGGACGCCGGTGAAGGCCAGCGCGAGCAGCGCGGTGTTGCGGTGCAGCCCGATGGTGACGAATCTCGGCCAGGCCGGCCGCTGGTACCTGACCGATGACAGCAGGCCGAACGCCATGCTCAGGGTCAGCAGCACCAGCGCGACCAGCCCGGTGGCCCGGGTGATGTACCACAGCGGCGTCGACGAGGTGACGACGATGGCGGCCGGCGGCACCCGGGCGGCCAGCAGGGCAGCGGCCATCCCGGTCACGCGCCCGGGTCGGGGTCGCTCGGCCAGCCGGCGGTAGTCCGCACGGACCCGTCCTCGGCGACCAGGCGGGCGGGCAGCCCGGCGCCGGCCAGCCAGGGCACGGCCGCCTCGCCCCGGATGATCGCCGCGGTGCTGGCGGTGTTGGCGTCGACGCAGCTCCCGGCGGCCACGCTGACCGTGCGCCAGCACGACCGGGCCGGCTCGCCGGTGGCCGGGTCGATGATGTGATGCATGCGCCGGCCGCCCACGGCCCAGGTGCGCACGGTGGTGCTAGAGGTGGCCAGCCCGCCGGACCGGATCGTCACCGTCTGCCCGGGCGTCTCCGGTCCGGCCGCGTGATCGTCGGTGACTCGCACCCGCCAGCCGTCGGCCGGTGGCGGGCCCGCCACCGCGATGTCGCCGCCCAGGCTGACCAGGACCCCGCCGCCGGCCTGGGCCGCGATGAGCCCGGCGCAGTGGTCGGCCGCCCATGCTTTGGCCGTCGCGCCCAGGTCAAGCTGGGCCCCGTTCGAGAGCCGCACCAGCCGGCGCTCCCGATCGAGCCGCACGCTGGTCCAGCCGGGCACCCGGCTCGCTGGCCGCGGCCGCGGCGGCCGCTCGCCGGCTTGCAGCAGCGCGAAGTCACGGTCGTACCCGATCTCCTCCAGCGCCTGCCCGCAGGTCGGGTCCACGTCGCCGTCGGTGAGCCGGGCCGCGCGCAGCGCGGCCTCCACCAGGTCGGCGAACAGGTCGCTGACGCTGATGGCGGCGCCGCGGGCAGCGTTCAGCCGGGCGAGCTCGGAGTCGGGCCGGAACCGGCTGCAGGCCAGGTCCACGGCGGCCAGTTCAGCATCGGCGATGGCCCGGGCCTGCGCCACCCGCCCCGGCTCGCTGACGAGCAGGGTCGCCGTGGTGCCGAACACGCCGAAGGTATCGGTGCCCGCGGCCAGCGTGGTCACGATGCTCCCGACGTCACCTGGCCCCCGCCGCTGGCGGGAGCCGGGGGCTGGGCCGGGACTACGATCGTGCCGCCCTGGCCCTGGTTACCGCCGCTGCCAGTACTGCTGCTGCCACCGCTGCCGGTGCTGCTGCTGCCGCCGCCGCCGCTGCCGGTGTTTGTGCTGCCGCCGCGGCCGGTGCTGCCACCGCTGGTGCCGGTGTTGGTGCTGCCATCGCGGCTGGTGCTGCCACCGCTGGTGCTGCCGCCGCTGTTGCCGGTCCCGCCCTGGACGGTCGAGGGCTGCTGAATGGCCACATGGTGCCCGAACGCCACGGCGATCACGGCCGAGCACGCGATGCCCACCGCCCCGGCCCGCCACGTGTACTTGCTGACCCTGCGGATGCCATCGTCACGTGCGGCTGCTGCGAAGCGCACGTCGTCCCGGCGCATAGCGCGATCCCTCCTGCTCGACCAAGGCCCGCGCCCCGGACACTTGAGTCCAGGCCTCCAGCATTCCGACCGTATCCTGGGAACGGCTGCAAGCCCGGTTCAGGTTCACTGAAAGCCGTCGCGGCCTCGGCGCCGGTCGTGCGGCCGCGCCGCACCTCGTCGTACGCTGCCGCACCTCGCCGCGCCGCCGCCGCACTTCGCTGTGACGCCGCGCCCCGTCTTCCTTTGTACCCTGCCGCAGGCTCCGGTGTACCCTGCCGCAGGCTCCGGCTGCACCCTGCCGCAGGCTCCGGCTGCACCCTGCCGCAGGCTCCGGCGGGACCGCGCGGACGCACTGGCGCGCAACGGCGAATGAGTGTTGACTTTCCGGTAACCAGAGCGTTTTCCGCTTGTTGTCATGAAATCTCCTATTGGTTGCGCCGGTCCAGCAGACTCGGCCTGACCAGTCGCCAGAACGGAGGTCGTCATGAGTGCTGACCGGGACGGCAAGGCCGGACCGACCAGGCGGGGGCTGCTGAAGGCCGGGTTAGCGGCCGGAGCGGTGGTCGGCACCGGGGCGTGGAGTTCGGCACCCGGCGGCGGCGTGCGTTTCCCGCGGCTGCGCCAGCCCGGGTCGCTGCCGTACCCGCGGCTGCCCATGGGCACCGACACGATCCCCCAGATCGAGCACATCGTCGTGCTGATGATGGAGAACCACTCCTACGACAACAAGCTCGGCATGCTGCGCCGCCGCGGCGCGGACGGGTTCCGGCTCGGCCGGGACGGCCTGCCGCTGGCTACCAACCCGTACGCCAACGGCGACATCCAGCACGCGTTCCGCATGCCGACCACCTGCCAGAACAACGCGCCCAGCCAGGAGTGGCAGTCCAGCCACATCCAGTTCGACAACGGGCGCAACGACGGCTTCGTCGAATCTCCCAGCGGGCCGGTATCGATGGGCTACTGGCAGCAGGCCGACCAGCCGTTCTACTACTCGATGGCCTCGGTGTTCCCGATCGCGGACCGGTACTTCTGCTCGGTGCTCGGGCAGACCTACCCCAACCGGCGCTACCTGATCGCCGCCACCTCGATCGGCCAGGTGGACGACACGACGCCGAACGAGACCGACTACCCGGCGAACGGCACGCTGTTCGACCGCTTGAACGCGAACGGCATCACGTGGAAGGACTACTACAGCAGCAACCTGGACGGCACCACGCTGCCCGCTGCGACCGCACTGCTTTACCCGCCGGTGTACCTCAAGAACCCCGCCAACATCGTTCCCATAGCGCAGTTCTTCTCCGACGCGGCGGCCGGCAGCCTTCCGGGCTACTGCATCGTCGAGCCGGACTACGACGTAACGTCCGAGGAAGACCCGCAGAACATCGTCCAGGGCGAGGCGTTCGCGGCGTCGGTGATCAACGCGGTCATGACCGGCCCGGCGTGGCGCAGCACCCTGCTGATCTGGACGTACGACGAGCACGGCGGCTACTACGACCACGTGCCGCCGCCGCCGGCCCTGGCACCCGACGGCATCCCCCCGGACGTGCCGGCCGGGGAGTCCGCCTACAACGGCTTTGCCCAGTACGGGTTCCGGGTGCCGATGGCGGTCATCTCGCCGTGGTCCCGGAGCCACTACGTCTCGCACCGGGTCAACGACCACACCAGTATCTGCGCGCTGGTCGAGGCGAAGTGGAACCTCCCGGCGATGACCTACCGGGACGCCAACGCCGGGAACCTGCTCGACATGATCGACCTGCGCTTCCCGGCGTTCCTCGAGCCGCCGCAGCTGGCCCAGCCGCTCCTGGATACCGACCCGGGCTCGCTGTCCTGCAGCATCACCGGACCGGGGACCATACCGCCGCCCGGCTCGGTCTCGCCACCCCGCTAGACCCCGGCGGTCGGCCCGGCCCGCCTGGAACGTCAGGCGTTCCATGATCTGGGTACCTGAGGTGGTCCATTTGCGTCTGAGGTACCCAGATCATGGAATCTGAGGGGTCGCGGGCGCGCCGGGCGGAGTGGTTAGGCGTCTGGCGCGGGGGCGCCATCCGGTGGGTCGGCCAGGCTCGCGAACGCGCGCAGGTTGGCCAGGCTCTCGCCCCGCTTCACCCGCCAGGCCCACTCCCGCCGGATCGAGGAGGCGAAGCCGATCGTGAGGGCCTGGTCGAAGTTCTCGTCCGAATAGCTCAGCACGCAGCCGAGCAGCCGGTCGATCTCCTCGGGCACCGCTGCGGCCAGGGGCAGCCGCCCGACCAGGTAGACGTCGCCCACCGGGTCCAGCGCGAAGTGCACCCCGTACATGCGGCCGCTGCGCTCGAGCAGGAATCGGTAGAAGGCGGCGTGGTTCTCGTCGGGCTGGCGGCAGAAGAACGCCTCCACGTGCAGGCTGTGCGTTCCGACGATGAGCCAGGTCATGGTGGCCAGCTTGTGCTGGCCCTCTAGCCGGACCAGGTAAGCGCCCGCCCGGGGGGACTCGAAGCCCAGGCCCAGGTCGGCCAGGGCCGCCTCGATGGCCCGGCAGGCCGTCGCGTTGGTGGTCACCTCCGTGGTGCTGCCCGCCCCGCGCCCGGTCAAGCATCCACCGCCTGCGTCGCCTCGGACATCGCCCCGGCGTACAGGCTCAGCAGCCGGTCGACGGTCACGTTCCAGCCGAACCTGGACGCGTGCTCGCGGGCGCCGCGAGAGAGCCGGGCCAGGGCGGCCGGCTGAGCGATCAGGTCCCGGACCACGCGCGCGTAACGGGCCGGGTCCCGGGAGTCAACCAGCACGCCGGACACCCCGTCCCTGACCGCGGTGCGAAGCCCGCCGACCGACGCGGCCACCACCGGCGTACCGCACGCCTGGGCCTCGACGGCGACCAGGCCGAACGACTCGGAGCAGGACGGCACCATGACCACCGTGGCCGCGCGGTACCACTCGGCGAGTTCCGGCTGCGGGCAGGGCGGCTCGAGCCGGACGAGGCCGGGGATCCCGAGCGTGGCCGCGAGCTCGGTCAGCCCGTCCGGGTCGGCCCGCCCGGTCCCGCTCGGGCCGCCGACGAACGCCACCCTGAGCCCGGCCAGGCCCGGGTCGTCCCGGATCATGCGGGCCGCCGCGTGCAGGACCACGTCCGGCGCCTTGAGCGGCTGCACCCGTCCGGCGAAGACGAGCACGACCGCGTCGGCGGGAAGGCCGAGCCGCTGCCGGGCGGCCAGCCGTGACCCCGGCTTGAATATCGCCAGGTCGACGCCGGGGTTGATGGTCCGCACCCGGGCGGGCGCCGCGTCATAGAGCCCGATCAGCTGGCGCGCCTCGTCGTCGGTGTTCGCGACCAGGCGGTCGGCGGCGGCCACGACCTCGGCCTCCCCGCGCAGCCGCACCTCCGGCTCGGCGGCGTCGCCGTCGGCCAGCGCGGCGTTCTTCACCCGTCCCAGGGTGTGCATGGACTGCACGAACGGCACGCCCCACCGTTCCTTGGCCACGGCGCCGACCTGGCCGGATAGCCAGTAGTGCCCGTGCACGATGTCATAACGGCCGGGCGCGTACGCGGCCTCGGCCCGCAGCACCTCGAAGGTGAAGTGGCACAGCTGGCCCGGCAGGTCAGCCTTGTCCAGATCCTCGAACGGCCCGGCGGCCAGGTGCCGCACGAGCACTCCGGGGGCGAGCTCGGCCACGGGGGGCAGGTCACGGGAGACCGCTCGGGTGAAGATGTCCACCTCGACGCCGCGGTCCGCCAGGCGCCTGGCCACCTCGACGACGTAAACGTTCAGCCCGCCCGCGTCGCCGGTTCCGGGCTGCTCGAGCGGTGACGTGTGAACGCTGAGAGTCGCGATCCGCCGGGGGTAGGGTCGCGGCACGGGCATACACCTCCGGATGTGATCAACCCCGGCCCGAGGCATCCTGTTCCCGCATTCCGCCCCGGCCCGGCGGCTATCTAGGCCGGCCCGGCGGCACCCGTTAGGCTCTGCGGCATGGGGACACTTGTGCTGATCCGGCACGGCGAGAGCGTCTGGAACTCAGAAGGGCTGTTCACGGGCTGGGTCGATGTCGGCCTGTCGCCGAAGGGCGCCGACGAGGCCATCAACAGCGGCCGGCTGCTCGACGAGGCGGGCCTGCGCCCCGACGTCGTGCATACCTCGGTGCTCACCCGGGCCATCCAGACCGCTCATCTCACGCTGGAGGCGGCCGACCTGCTCTGGCTGCCGGTGCGGCGCTCCTGGCGGCTGAACGAGCGCCACTACGGCGCCCTGCAGGGCAAGAGCAAGGCGCAGACCCGGCAGCAGTACGGTGACGAGCAGTTCATGCTGTGGCGCCGCTCCTACGACGTGCCGCCGCCGCCCATCGCCGATGACGACCCGTACTCCCAGGCCGCCGACCCCCGGTACGCGCTGCTCCCCGCCGACCTGCGGCCCCGGTCGGAGTGCCTGAAGGACGTGGTGCGGCGGATGCTGCCCTACTGGCATGACGTGATCGTCCCCGACCTGGCCGCCGGGCAGACGGTCCTGATCGTCGCGCACGGGAACTCGCTGCGCGCGCTCGTCAAGCACCTGGACGATATCGGGGACGCGGAGATCGCCGGGCTGGACATTCCCACCGGCATGCCGCTGGTCTACGACATCGACGCCGCGTTCCGGCCGGTGACCCATGGCGGGCGCTACCTCGATCCGCAGGCCGCGGCCGAAGGCGCCGCGGCGGTCAAGAACCAGGGCCGATGACACGGCCCGGGGCCGGCGCCTTCCCTGGGGAGTGTCGCCCGGCCGGGGCCGGCATGGCCGGCGGTCATCGGGTGCGTGAACATCTCGCGAATAACGCCACGTCGGGAACCACTGCCAGGTGCGTGCCGCAGGACCGCGTCCTACCATCAAAGCGTGGGTATGGGGGTGATTACCGTCTGGGCGGGTGCGCCTCGGTACAAATGGATGCATGGCCAGGTGGCAGGCGGATCGACCCAGGTCGGCATCGTTGGTACTAACCCCGCGGCGGGAACCTCTGCCGCATGAAGATCCGGGTGCCGTTGAAGACCCACGATAAGCCCGTTGACGGGCCGGAGCCTTCGCGGCTGCCGCCCGGAGTGGCTTCCGTACTGTCGGTCCTGTCGTCCTCGGCGGTGGTGCTGGACAGCGAGGACCGGGTGCTGCAGGCCAGCGTCGCGGCGCGGGCGTACGGGCTGGTCCGCGGCGACGAGCTGATCGTGCAGGAACTGCTCGCCCTGGCCCGCCAGGTCCGCCGGGACGGAGAGATCCGCGAGGGCGAGATGGAGGTCTCGACCAGCGGCGTCAACCAGCGGACGACGAGTTTCGCGGTCCGGGTCGCCCCCCTGGGCGCGGCCGTCGGCGGCGGCGGGCTGGTGCTCCTGCTGATCGAGGACCAGACCGAGAGCCGCCGGGTCGAGGAGGTCCGCCGGGACTTCGTGGCCAACACCAGCCATGAGCTGAAGACCCCGGTCGGCGCGCTCGCGCTGCTGGCCGAGACGGTCGAGGACGCCGCCGACGACCCGGAGGCGGTACGCCGTTTCGCCGGCCGCATGCGGCAGGAAGCGTCGCGGCTCACCAACCTGGTGCAGGACATGATCACGCTGTCCCGGATCCAGGCGGCCGAGCCGATCCCCGACCCGGTCCCGGTCGAGCTGGACGCGGTCGTGGCCGAGGCGCTGGACCGGTGCCGGATGAAGGCGAGCGCGCGCGGCATCGAACTCGTGGCCACCGGTGCTCACGGCCTGTCCGTACTCGGCGACGAGGACCTGCTGATCACCGCGCTGCGCAACCTCCTGGAGAACGCGGTCGCCTACAGCCCGGACAAGACCCGGGTCGACGTGTCGACCAGGCTTGCCTCCGGCGATGCCGTCGAGATCAGCGTGGCCGACCAGGGCATCGGGATACCGGAGCGTGACCGGGAGCGGATTTTCGAGCGGTTCTACCGGGTGGACCCCGCGCGGTCGCGTGCCACCGGCGGCACCGGCCTCGGCCTGGCCATCGTCAAGCACGTCACCGCCGCGCACGGGGGAAAGGTGACCGTGGAAAGCACCGAGGGCGCCGGGTCCACGTTCACCCTCAGGCTTCCGTTGCGACCCGATGCCGTCACCATCAGTGTCGGCACGCTACCGGTAATGGCGAGATCCGCCAGGAGGCAGTGAAGTGACACGAGTGCTCGTGGTCGAGGACGAGGAATCGTTCAGTGACGCGATTTCCTACATGCTCCGCAAGGAGGGCTTCGAGGTCGCGGTCTGCCCGACGGGCCCGGACGCGCTCGAGACCTTCGATCGCAGCGGGGCGGACCTGGTGCTGCTGGACCTCATGCTGCCCGGGCTGCCCGGGAGCGAGGTCTGCCGGGCGCTGCGCGAGCGCTCCAATGTCCCGGTGATCATGCTGACCGCGAAGGACAGCGAGATCGACAAGGTTGTCGGCCTCGAGCTGGGCGCCGACGACTACGTCACCAAGCCGTTCTCCTCGCGGGAGCTCGTGGCCCGGATGCGCGCCGTACTCCGGCGCCGCGGCGACGCTGACGAGCCGCTGTCGTCGATCATGGAGTCGGGACCGGTCCGGATGGATGTCGACCGCCACGTGGTCACGGTCCGCAGCGAGCAGGTGCAGTTGCCGCTGAAGGAGTTCGAGCTCCTGGAGGTGCTGCTGCGCAATGCCGGACGGGTACTGACCCGGATGCAGCTCATCGACCGCGTCTGGGGTGCCGACTACGTCGGGGACACCAAGACGCTCGATGTCCACGTCAAGCGGCTGCGCGCCAAGGTCGAGGCCGACCCGGCGAACCCGACGCATATCCTGACCGTGCGCGGGCTCGGCTACAAGTTCGAGCCTTCCTCGGCCTGAGGCCTCCCGGCCGGTACGTCCGCGTGACGGCCGACTATGCAGTCGGCGACGGGCTGGCGGTTGGCGTCGGGCCAGCGCCGGCCTTCGGGTGCTTGCCCGGTGTCGCTGACGGGGTGGGAGACGGCGCGGGCGAGAACGTCGTGTAGTACTGGGCGCGCGGCATCACCGGGACGACCATGGAGACGCTGGCGGCGTTCTGGAAGGTCAGGATCAGCCGCACCGCCGAGCCGCCGGAGAGGGGCCGGGTGAGGTCCTGCAGCACCACCTTCGGCGCCGGGCCGGTGAGGAGCACGGCTTGCTGACTGGCCAGGCTGACGCTGCCGCCGGGCAGCGTGACCGACTTCGCGGTACCGGGCGCGGTGATGCTGACCAGCTTGTCCGCCGAGCCATTGTTGACCAGGGCGAGGAACACCCCGGCCGTGTGGCCGGCGGCAATCACTTCGCCGACCGGCGCGCCGAGCACGAAGACGTTCCTGATCGCGATGTTGTCGTGCACGAGGCCGGCTCCGTCCGTCGGCTGGTGCCACGCCTGGGTGGGGGCGTTGAATCCGGCCTCGCACCCGGCGAGTACGGGGATAAGCGCGGCAATCGCCAGGACGGCCAGGGCACGCGGCCCGGCGATCCTGTGGCTGCTCCGGATCACGGCCTGCTCTCCTCGTCTTCGTCAATCCAGGCAGTGGACGTCGCAAAGCGTAGCCGCCGCGACCTGGCCCGCCGTGGCCGGCCCGGGTGCTGCGGCCGGCGCGGCCGACCGGCGGATCAGCGGTTGGCGAGCTTGGCCGAGCTCAGCTGGCGCAGGGCGGTCGCCAGGCCCGACTGGGGCAGGCGGGCGATCGAGGCTACCGAGCCGTCCGGGCGGACCAGGATCGCGGTCACCCCGGGCTGCCCGTAGGTCTTGAAGAGGACGTCGCCGGTGTCTTCCGCGACCTCGGCCGGCCCTGGCCGGCCTGAGCGGCCAGCCGGGTCAGCTGCTCCGCGCCGCCCTTGGCCGCGACGAGGTAAACCGGCACCCGCGCCTGGGCGGCCTGGGCGCCCAGCTGCCGTAGCGTGATCGCGCACCGGCAGTCCCGCGGGACCAGGGTCAGCACGGCGGGCCTGGAACCGGTGACCGCGCGCAGGGAGACCGTCTTGCCGTCGACCACGACCTGTCCGTCCGGCAGCGGCCCGCCGATCGCTCCGGCCGCCGGGTGGCTGCTGGCCGCCGGGTGCTTCTTCGGGGCGGGCTGGGCGGTGACGTGGGACGGCACCTCGGGCATGCCGGTCTGGTCCGCGGCGAACATGATCAGCAGGGTGCTGGTGATCAGCGCCAGGATGAGGCAGCCCGCCAGCAGCGGCAGTGCCATCCCCTCCCGGGTCAGCGGCCCGCGCAGGCGGCCGGCGCGCTGCCGCCGCCGCATGGCCCGCAGCTCGCGCTGGTAGGCCTGCACGTCACGATCGAGTTCCCGCGCATCATCGGGAATCTCGATATCGATGGGCGGGAGGCCGAAGTCGTCCCGGTCCGGATCGCCGCCAGCGTTCACCCGCACCCTCCGGCATGAGCGGCATCTTTCTCTCAGTATGAGGCCCCGGCCGGCCGGTGTAACCGCCCGGTAGGCCTCTTGCCGGAAGGTCACCTGCCGTAGGCCCGGAGTGGCCGCCGGGCTCCCGGGCTGGCGTGCCATCGGGCTGGCCGCATGCCCTCCCGGCTGGAGGGCCGCAGCACCGGCCGCCCAGGTGAGCAGGCGGTGGCGGCCAGGTTACCAAGTGGTAGCGAGCAGGCCACTTGCCAACACATGAACTGGCTTACTCCGGGTAGTCCAGCACATCACCGGGAGGCGATCGCCGGGCCAGGCCGGACGCCGCCGCTGCCCTGGCCGCGGCGGCCCCGTGCGGCCCGGCCCGCACTTCGCAATTTGCGGGTCTTGAATTGCGCCATTGACCTGCGTGTTTGCTCTCAAGGACGGCTAATCGCCCCTGTTCGACGTGGTAACATAGGTTCAGCGGAAGGGGTATGTCCACATGTCTTTCAAGGTCGGCGACACAGTCGTCTACCCCCACCATGGGGCTGCTCGGATCGAGGAGATCGAGACCCGCTCGATCAAGGGCGAGGATAAAACCTACCTCGTGCTGAAGGTCGACAAGGGTGACCTGACTGTGCGTGTTCCTGCGGACAATGCCGAGCTTGTGGGCGTCAGGGACGTAGTCGGGCAGGAGGGTCTTGAGCGAGTGTTCGAGGTGCTGCGCGCCCCGTACACCGAGGAGCCGACCAACTGGTCTAGGCGGTACAAGGCCAACCTGGAGAAGCTCGCCTCGGGCGACGTGAACAAGGTAGCCGAGGTGGTCAGGGATCTGTGGCGGAGGGACCGCGAGCGCGGTCTTTCCGCAGGTGAGAAACGCATGCTCGCCAAGGCGCGGCAGATTCTTGTCAGTGAGCTGGCCTTGGCCGAGAAGACCAACGAGGACAAGGCCGAGGCGCTGCTCGACGAGATCCTCGCGTCCTGACCTCCGCGTGGCGCCCAGCCGGGAGCGTCCGGTGTGTGAGCCATCCTGGCGGCATGAGCGCCGCTGCGAAGCGGGCTCACGCAGTCCCCGATTGTCATGACGGGCATGCTCCCGCAGGTTGGCGTGGGGACGGACGTCCACCCATTCGGTGACGGCAGGCCGTTGTACCTCGCCGGGTTGCTCTGGCCGGGCGAGCCTGGCCTGGCCGGGCATTCCGACGGAGATGTGGCGGCGCACGCCATCTGCGACGCGCTGCTCGCCGCGGCCGGGCTCGGCGACCTGGGCGCGCACTTCGGCACGGCGCAGCCGCGCTGGGCTGGAGCCAGGAGCACACTGCTGCTCGGCGAGACCGCGCGACTGCTCGCCGCCGCCGGTTTCGCGGTGGGCAACGTGTCGGTTCAGGTCATCGGCAATCGTCCCCGGATCTCGGCCCGCCGGGATGAGGCCCAGCAGGTACTGTCCGCCGCGCTCGACGGGGCGCGCGTGAGCGTGTCAGGAACCACGACCGATGGCCTGGGCCTCACGGGGCGCGGCGAGGGCGTCGCCGCGATCGCGACGGCGCTGGTGGTGCCGCAGTCGGCCGTCTGACCTCTGAGAGGTGTGATTCGGCGGGGCTGACTTAGGCCTCCGGCGGGACCGGCGAACTTCGCATCCGGTCGAACTGCGCGGGCTCGGCGGGCGCAGGCTCGGCGGCTGCGGTTTCGGCGGGCGCAGGCTCGGCGGCTGCGGTTTCGGCGGGCGCAGGCTCGGCGGCTGCGGTTTCGGCGGGCGCGGTTTCGGCGGCTGCGGGCTCGGCGGGCGCAGGTTCAGCGGGCGCAGGTTCAGCGGGCGCGGTTTCGGGGGGCGTGGTTTGGGCGGGCGCGGGTTCAGCTTCAGCAGCGGGCGGTGTCTCCTTCTCCGGCAGCGCCGCTGGTGCCGCCGGGGCAGCATTCGCGGCGGGTGACGGCGTCCCGGGCTCGGGCAGAGGCACTTCTTCCGGCGTGGTCTCCGGCTCCGGGGAGTCCTGCACGAGCGTGGTCTCAGCTTCCGCGCTCCCGGCCGGATCGGGAGCCGCCGCAGCGCTGAATCCCGGATCGGCCTCAGGCGCGGGCCGGGGCTGGGGCGGAGGCTGGGCGCGGATTGCCGTCTCGGACGGGGGTTGCGGCGCGGGCGGAGCATGAGGGGCGGTCATCGCGCCCGGCCCGGTCCCGGACTGTGGCCCGGTCCCGGACTGTGGCCCGGTCCCGGACTGCGGCCCGGTCCCGGACTGCGGCCCGGTCCCGGACTGCGGCCCAGGCCCGGCGCTGTTGCCGGGCAGCAGCCCCAGAAACGCGCCGTTGTCGCCCTCAGGCCCGAAACCGGGCTCGGGATCACTCTCCGCGCCGGAGCGGGAGTCGGTTCTGGCCTCAAAGGAGGCCATCGTCGGCGCGGGGCTGAACGCCGACATCGAGCGGGCCGGACCGGCCGGCTGCTCCTCGCGCGCCTGCGGAACCCAGGCCATACCCTCGTCACTGGCCGGATCGTCATGCCCGGGATCGGTGTCGATCGCCAGATCCGCCGTGAGGTCGGCTTCATGCTCCGCCTGCCGGGCCACGGGCCTCGCCTCGGCAGCCGCCGAGGCGGCCGCAGGATGCTGATCGCTGGCCCACCGGCGCACCTCGACGTGGCCGGATGGCTCGGGGACGGCCTGGTGCGGCACCGCGGCTGCCGCGCGGCGCAGCCGGGCCTGCCGCAGCATGCACAGCAGCAGTCCGAACCCGATCAGGACGAGCGCCCACGGGATGATCGCCGCGGCGGCCGCGGCCGGCTTGTGCGGCAGCGTGACGCCGGTCGCGTGCAGCGTATCGGCGCCCGCGGCCGCGGCGAAGAGCGCGAGCATTGACAGCCAGGCGTAGCAGCGAGAGAACAGGCCAGCCCCGCGCAGCGAGAGGACGGCCGCGCACGCGACGACCAGCATGGCGTCGAAGATCGCCGGATAGAGCCGGGCCAGCCGCGGCGAAACGCCCGCGGACAGCGCAACCGCGTGTATGCCCGCGTACGACAGCACGAACGCGGCGGCGGCGAGGAGCAGCACGCCGATCGTGACCGCGGCGAGCGCGAGCATCCGCAGTCCGCGGTGGCCATCCGCCGACTGGGCGGGCGCCGTGCGTTGGTAGCTCATCGAGCCTGTCGTCCTTCCTGGCGCAAGACCGGGTCACGCCGCAGGCTTATAGTCGGGAACGGGAGCCAGACCCGCGCCGCCGCCATGGCGCTGCATGACTATCGGCGTTACCGCTGGAATACCGGGCGCGAATGGCGGCAGGCCAGTCGGCTCCGCGCAGAGCCTCGCGGTTTCGGCGTCAAGGGAGACGATATGCCGTACTACCGGGTTGCTGGGGAGATTCCGCGAAAGCGCCACGTGCGCTTCCGCCGTCCGGACGGGGGACTGTATGCCGAAGAACTGATGGGCGAGGAAGGGTTCGTGTCCGATTCCTCGCTGCTTTACCATGTTCACCCGCCCACTGCCATCGTGAAAAGCGAGGGTATCGATGACGGCGCGGAAGCGGGCGTGACGCCGAACCACCCGCTGCTACCGCGCCATTTCAGGACCCAGGAACTGCCCGTCGGCGGGGACATGGTGCTCGGCAGGCAGTTGCTGCTGGCGAACGACG
This sequence comes from uncultured Actinomycetota bacterium, assembly GCA_963749145.1. GTDB lineage: Bacteria > Actinomycetota > Actinomycetes > Streptosporangiales > Streptosporangiaceae > JASHPR01. Next base: position 254,260 of record CAVVLN010000005.1, read on the forward strand.
ATGTCCGGATCTCATTCGCGGCCGCCGATGCTCCCTCGGACCTTTACCGGAATTCCACCGGCGACGAGGCCATTTACCTTCGCGACGGCTCAGCCAGGTTTGAGTCCGTCTACGGCGCCATCGATGCCGTTGCCGGCGATTACATCGTGGTGCCCAGGGGCACGATTCACCGCTGGATTCCCGGCCCTGGCCGGATCGACGCGCTGGTCATCGAGGCGCGCGGGCACATCAGGCCGCCTAAGCGATATCTGTCCGCTTCCGGGCAGTTTCTCGAGCACGCGCCCTACTGCGAGAGGGATCTGCGCGGCCCGGAGGGGCCGCTGCTCGCCGAGGGCGAGGACGTGCCGGTGCTCGTCCGCAACCGCAGCGGCCTGACCCGGCTGAGCTATGCCTTCCATCCGTTCGACGTCGTCGGCTGGGACGGCTACCTGTACCCGTACGCGTTCAACATCGCCGACTTCGAGCCGATCGTTAAGCGCACTCACGCGCCGCCGCCGGTGCACCAGACCTTCGAAGGGCCGAATTTCGTCATCTGCTCGTTCTGCCCGCGGCCGCTCGACTTCGACCCCGAGGCCGTGCCCATCCCGTATAACCACCACAACGTGGATTCCGACGAGATGATGTTCTACGTCGCCGGCGATTACGGCGCGCGCAAGGGCTCGGGGGTCGGCATCGGCTCGATCACCCTGCACCCAAGCGGATTCACGCACGGGCCGCAGCCGGGTGCGGTCGAGGCCGCGATCCGGGGTCTCGAGGAAGGGCGGGCCACCACCGACGAGACCGCCGTGATGATCGACACGTTCCGGCCGTTGCTGCTCGCCGCGGCCGGTCGGCGCGCGGAGGACCCGGAGTACGCCTGGACCTGGGCCCGGGCCGCGCGCGGTTAGCGGCCCCCGGCGAGCCGCGACGGCCGTCAGTCGTCCAGGACCTCGATGAACATCCGCGAGCCGGGCGGGGCGATCTCCTGGTAGTCGGCTGCGGTCGCCCGCCCCTCTTCCGACCCGAAGGCGCTCTGCAGCGTCGCCTGGTCGGCGAAGTACAGCTCGGCGACCCGGTAATAGGTCTGCTCACCGCCATCGAGCGCCGTCGTGATCTGCCCGGTCTCGGCCCGCTCCAGGCCGGGGATGGCGCCGACCAGCGGCATGTGGGTGCCGAGATAATGCCGGTCGAAGGCGTCGGGGTCGCTCGGCTGCGTATACAGGACAACGAGTTTGACCGTCACGCTCCGGACCCTATCGCTCGTCGCCGGGGCCGCGCCACGGTGCCGGGCTGGCCCATCACGCCGGCCGCTCCCTGGCCTCGCCCGGCCGCTCCCCGGCCTCGCCCGGCCGCTCCCCGGCCTCGCCCGGCCGCTCCCGGCCGGGCCTGCCGCCGACACGGCCCGCGCGGTGGTCGCGACGTCCCGTAGCCTTTGGGCATGACGTTGCGCCTCCACGACACCGCCGCCCGCGCGGTGCGCGAGTTCACCCCGGTCACTCCTGGGCGGGCCTCGCTGTACCTGTGCGGGGCCACGGTGCAGGCGCCACCGCATATCGGGCACATCAGGTCCGGCGTCAACTTCGACATCCTGGTCCGCTGGCTGACCGCGAGCGGGTACCAGGTCACGTTCTGCCGGAACGTGACCGACATCGACGACAAGATCCTGCGCACCGCGGCCAGCGAGGGCGTCGCCTGGTGGGCGGTGGCAGAACGCAACCAGCGGGCGTTCTCCCGGGCCTACGAGGCACTGGGCTGCCTGCCGCCGGACGTCGAGCCGCGGGCCACCGGGCACGTGCCGGAGATGATCGTGCTGATGCGCCGGCTGCTCGAGAGCGGGCACGCCTACGCGGCCGGCGGGGACGTCTACTTCGACGTCATGTCGTACCCGGACTACGGTGAGCTCTCCGGCCAGAAGCTCGAGCACATGCGGGCCGCCGACGACGTCGACGAGAGCCACAAGCGGGACCCGCGTGACTTTGCGCTGTGGAAGGGCGCCAAGCCGGGCGAGCCGTCCTGGGAGACCCCGTGGGGCCCGGGCCGCCCGGGCTGGCACCTGGAATGCTCGGCGATGTCCACCAAGTACCTCGGCGAGACCTTCGATATCCACGGCGGCGGCCTGGACCTGGTGTTCCCGCACCACGAGAACGAGCTCGCCCAGTCCCGCGCGGCCGGCGACGGCTTCGCCCGGTACTGGGTGCACAACGGCATCCTCGGCCTGTCCGGCGAGAAGATGAGCAAGTCGCTCGGCAACTCGCTGCTGGTCGACGCGATGATCAAGGAGGTCCGGCCCGCCGAGCTGCGGTACTACCTGGGCCAGGCGCACTACCGTTCGGAGATGGAGTACTCGCCGGACGCGCTGGCCGAGGCCGCGGCGGCGTACCGCCGGATCGAAGGCTTCGTGACCCGGGCGGCCGAGGCCGGGCCGGCCACCGGCTCCGCGCCGGCGGTGCCCAGCGTCGCGGCGCTCCCCGCGGGGTTCGCCGCGGCGATGGACGATGACCTCGGCGTGCCGCAGGCGCTCGCGGTCGTGCACGAGGCGGTGACCGAAGGCAACAGCGCCCTCGCGGCGGGGGACGTGGCCGGCGCGGCCAAGCAGGCCGCGGACGTGCGAGGCATGATGTCGGTGCTCGGGCTCGACCCGCTGGCTGAGCACTGGTCCGGTGCCAGAGCGGGCGAGGGCCTGCGGCCCGTGGTCGACGCACTGGTCACGGTGGCGCTGCAGCAGCGCCAGGCGGCCCGTGACCGCAAGGACTACGGCGCGGCGGACGCGATCCGGGCCGGGCTGGCCGACGCCGGGATCCTGGTCGAGGACACCCCGCGCGGCCCCCGCTGGGAGCTGAGCCGGTGAGCGCCCGCGGCCCGGGCGGGCGCACCAAGTCCGGCAAGCCCCGCCCCGGCACGGGCGGTTACGGCAAGCGCCGGCTTGAGGGCAAGGGACCCACTCCGCCCGCACACCTGCGACCCGGCCATCCGGCGCAACGCAAGGCGGCCGCCGCCGGCCCGCCACCTGGTTCCCGGCACGCGGGCGCCCCCGGCGGGCCCGGGCGGGAGGAGGCTAAGCGTGCCGGCCCGAAATCCAGGGGAGCGGGGCGGACGGCTGAGGTGGTCGCGGGCCGGAACGCAGTGCTCGAGTCGCTGCGCGCCGGCGTGCCCGCGGCCGCGCTGCACATCGGGCCGCGGCTGGACGCCGACGAGCGGATCGGCGAGGCCGTCATGCTGGCGACCGAGGCCGGCATCCCGGTGGTCGAGGCCGGCCGCGCCGAGCTTGACCGGCTCGCCGGCACCGCGGTGCACCAGGGGATCGCGCTGCGGGTCCGGCCCTACGAGTACGCGCATCCCGGCGACCTGATCGAGCGGGCCGCCGACGCAGGGCAGCCCGCGCTGATCGTCGCGCTGGACGGGGTTACCGACCCGAGGAACCTGGGCGCGGTTGCCCGCTCGGTGGCCGCGTTCGGCGGGCACGGCGTGCTGGTGCCCGCGCGGCGGTCCGCCGGGGTCACCGCGGGGGCGTGGAAGGCGTCCGCCGGGGCGCTGGCCCGGGTGCCGGTCGCCCAGGCCAGCAACCTCGCCGCGGTCCTCGTCGGCTATCAGGAGGCCGGGCTGTTCGCGGTCGGCCTGGCCGCGGACGGCGACACCGAGATCGGCGGCCTGGACCTGGCCGACGGGCCGCTGGTGCTGGTGGTCGGCTCCGAGGGCCGGGGGCTGTCACGGCTGGTCGCGCAGCGGTGCGACATGCTCGCGCGGATCCCGATGCCCGGCGGCGCCGAGTCGCTCAACGCGGGGGTCGCCGCGGGGATCGCGCTGTACGAGGTGGCCAGGCGGCGGGCGGCCGCCGGAGGCTGAGCCAGGAGGTGGTCGCGGATGGCAGCCGGGCCGGACGCTGCCCGCGCCAGGCTCGTTGACGAGCTTCGCGACAGCGGCCGGCTGACCAGCCCGGCTGTCGAAGCCGCGTTCGGCAGCGTTCCCCGGCACCTGTTCCTGCCGGAGCTTTCCGCCAGCGACGCCTATCAGGACGAGGCCTTCGTGATCAAGACCGATGCCGACGGACTGCCGCTCAGCTCGTCCTCCCAGCCGGCGATCATGGCGATCATGCTGGAGCAGCTCGGGCTCGTCCCGGGCCACCGGGTGCTCGAGATCGGCACCGGTACCGGCTACAACGCCGCGCTCATGGCCTGCCTGGTCGGCGAGCAGGGATCGGTCGTAACGATGGACATCGACGCCGACCTGGTCGCGAGGGCCAGGGAGAACCTGGCCGCCGCGGGGTACCCGGACGTCACCGTGCTGGCCGGCGACGGCGGCTTCGGCGCTCCCGGCTACGCGCCTTACGACCGGGTCATCGTCACCGCCGGCGCCTGGGACCTCGCGCCAGACTGGCTGGCGCAGCTCGGCCCGGGCGGGCGCCTGGTGCTTCCCCTGTCGCTGCGCGGGATCCAGCTCTGCCTCGCCCTGGAGTGCGATGACGGTCCCTGGCGCAGCCGGTCGGCCTGCCGCTGCGGCTTCATCCGCATGGCCGGCTCCTTCGCCAGTCCCGAGCCGTTTGTCCCGTTCGGCCCGCAGCCCGGGCTGCACGTCCAGGCCGATGACGGACGGGCCCTGGACGCGGGCGCGCTCTACGAGGCGCTGGCCGCCCCGGCCCCGGACCTGCCGACCGGGATGCTGGTGGCCGGCCTGGCCGAGCTGAGTGACGCGGACCTGTGGATCACGGTCACCGAGCCGGAGCTGGTCCGGCTGACGATCACCGGCGGCGGGCCGCTACGGAGCGGGGCGCTGCCGCTGCTGCCGTTCGGTGCCCTGGCCGGGTCCGACGGAGCGCGCGAACCCGACTGGGCGGGCGATTTCGGGGTGGCCGCGCTCATCCCGGCCCGGCTGCCCCCGCCGACGGCGCGCGGGCCCGCTGAGTTCGAGGTCGCGGTGCGCGGGTTCGGGCCCTGGGGCGGCGAACTGGCCCGGCGGCTGGCCGGCCGGGTCGAGGCCTGGAACGAGCGGGGACGGCCCCGGGCCGCGGGCATCAGCGTGACCGCGTACCCGGCGGGGGTCCCGGTGCCGTCCGGGCCCGGGCCGGTGCTGGTGGACCGGCGGCATACCCGGCTGGCGCTGAGCTGGCCAGCCCGGTAGCGCTGCCCTGAAGCTGGGCGCCGCTCGGCCTGGCGCCAGGACCCGCACGGTTACGGATTCCGGCGCCGCGGCTTCAGAATAGGATCATGGACTGCCTGCGCGTCGGCGCTCTCGGAGCGGCCAGGATCACCCCGGCCGCGCTGATCAAGCCGGCCCGCCTGGTGCCCGAGGTGGTCGTCACCGCGGTGGCCGCCCCCGCTGGCCGCAGCGCGCCCGGCTAAATCGCGCTCGCCGCTTTCGTGCAGCAGTGGCGCCGGGCCCACGATCAGCGGGTCGGCCCGGCCGACGACCCGCTCGTCCCGGTCCTCGTAGGGGACCCGGGACAGCACATAGCGCATCGCCTCGAGCCTGGCCCGCTTCTTGTCGTTGCTCTTCACCACGGTCCACGGCGCGTCCGCGAGGTCGGTGTAGAAGAACATGGACTCCTTGGCCCGGGTGTACTCGTCCCACTTGTCCAGCGAGGCGAGGTCGATCGGGCTGAGCTTCCACCGCTTGACCGGGTCAAGCTGGCGGCGCACGAACCGGCGCAGCTGCTCGGTCCTGGATACCGAGAACCAGAACTTGACCAGGATGATCCCGTCCCGGGCCAGCATCCGCTCGAACTCGGGGGCCTCGCGCAGGAACTCCATGACCTCGTCCGGCCGGCAGAAGCCCATCACCCGCTCCACGCCCGCCCGGTTGTACCAGGACCGGTCGAACATGGCGATCTCGCCCGCCGACGGCAGATGCGAGATGTAGCGCTGCAGGTACCACTCGGTCTGCTCGCGTTCGGTCGGCTTGTCCAGCGCGACCACGTGCGCGCCGCGCGGATTCAGGTTCTCGGTGAACCGCTTGATCGTGCCGCCCTTGCCCGCCGCGTCCCGTCCCTCGAACAAGATGACCAGGCGACCCTGCCGGGCCCGGACCGAGCGCTGCAGCTTCAGCAGCTCGATCTGCAGCAGCCGCTTGGCCTTCTCGTACTCGCCCCGGCTCAGCCGCTTGGGGTAGGGGTAGTCCTCCCGCCACGTCTGGACCGGCTGGCGGTCCGGCCCGACCAGTGCCGCCTTCCCGTTGTTCTTGCGCTGGATCCGCAGGCCCAGCTGATCCGCGAGGCGCTCCAGGGTGGCGTCGGTCTTCCGGTCATGTCGTCCGCTCACCACCAACCCGCCCCCGATCCCCCGGTAGGTGAACGTCAGGTGAACACGGGCTTGATACCCGGCCGCCTACCGGGCACACCTGGGCCCATGCCCGGCCCGGCGGTCAGCCTGCTGGCCTGAGGCGAGCGCTGCATCGCCCCCGCGGATGCAGCGCTACCGGGCCGGGCGCCGGCGGCGCAGGCCGAAGGCGGCCAGCGCGATCCCGGTCAGCGCGATCAGCGGCCCGGCGACGGCCCAGAACGTGACGCCCGACATCACGCTGCCGCCGATGTAACCCAGGCCCTGCAGCGTGAACACGATCCCGGCGATGGTGACCAGCGCGCCGACGCCGACGAGCAGGCTCCTCATCATCACGAAGCGAACCTCCCGGTAACGGCCGGATGTCATGCCTCCATGCTCACAACGGCCCGGAGCACGTAACGGTTCGGCGTGGCGGCCGGATATCCGGGCAGGCGGCTGCGTATTGTACAGTCGCCGGGCCAACTGGGTGCCGCAACCGACAGCGTAGGTAAAACGTCTAGAAAGCGACATCGGTCTGCGCGTGCTGAATCCTGCGCGGTGCGTGGTCATCATCGCGCCTGGTCAGGACGCCAACCTAGGTCTGCAAGGGACGGCGGGCGTCACGGATCCCGAGCCGGGCGACGGGCGCGAGGCGGACACAGGTAAGGGGTGACACATGAGGCACGCAGCATGGCGGTGGCTTTTCTCCTGGCGGCGGCTGGCCAGCCTCGGGGCCCTGGCCGCGGCCGGGGCATTAGCACTGGGCCAGGTCCAGGCGGCGGCCGCCAGTCCCGCCGCACCGGCGCGCGGCGCCCGGGCGGCCCGCGCCGGCCTGGCGGCACGCTCGTCGGCGCCGGCGTACGTCCCGCCCAGCCAGCTCCTGGCGCTGGGGATGCACGGCCCGGCCGTGCGCGCGCTGCAGAAGCGCCTGGCCGCGCTCAAGTACTACCCCGGACCGGCCGACGGCCAGTTCGGCCTGGACACGCTCGAGGCGGTATGGGCGTTCAAGGAGGTCCAGGGATACCCGGTGAACAGCGGGAACGAGGACGTGGTGTCCCGCGCCACCGAGCGCGCGCTCGTCCGCCCGCGGTCGCCCAAGGTCCTCGTGCCGCATGGCGGGAGCATGCGGATCGAGGTCAATATGAGAAACGAGACGCTGGTCCTGTATAACCACAATAGTGTCGAGCTGATCAGCCACGTTTCCACCGGCGCCGGCTGCCTGCCCGGGCAAGGCTGCGGCTGGAACACCCCGACCGGCAATTTCCGGACAATCTGGTTCTACCGCGGCTGGATTCAGGTGCCGCTGGGCGAGATGTACAACCCCGTGTTCTTCATCGGCTCGACATTCGCCATTCACGGGGAATTGAACACCAGTGTTCCGTGGTATCCCGACTCGCACGGTTGCGTCAGGATTCCCTACGACATCGCGACATTCTTCCACACGCTCGTTAAGATCCCCGGCACCCCGGTCTACATCAGGGGCTGAGCCCGCTCGTGCCGGCGCCGTTGGGCGGGCCCGGGGCCGCCCAACGGCACAACCATGCCCCGCGGTCTCAGAGCAAGCCGATCCAGGCCTGGCCCGGCGGTCCGTTGCGGACTACAGTCCACCACAAGGTCGGGATCATGGTGGTACGCACTGGAGCGTGAATCATGCGGCGGATCGGTCGATATTCCCTGTTGGCGGCGTGCGTGGCGGTGGTGGTCGCCTGGGGCCCGGCGGCGGCGCCCTCGCTCGCCTCGGCCGGGTCTGGCTCCTGCGCCACCGCGGCCCGCACGCTGAACGGCACGCTCGCCGACGGGGCGACCTACCTGATCCAGGTCCCGGCCAACTGGAACTGCACCCTGTTCCTGTACAGCCACGGCTACGTGACGCCAGGGTCGCCGAACCCGGCGACCGACGTCGGCGACCCGATCACCGGCGCCTGGCTGCTCGGCCATGGCTACGCCCTGGCCGGATCGTCGTACGCCAGCACCGGCTGGGCGATCCAGCAGGCGCTGCCCGACCAGATCAGCACCCTCAACATCTTCGACGAGCAGGTCGGGACGCCGGCCCGGACGATCGCCTGGGGGCACTCCCTCGGCGGCATCATCACCGCCGGCCTGATCCAGGATTACCCGAACCGGTTCAGCGCGGCGCTGCCGATGTGCGGCGTGCTGTCCGGCGGCGTGGCCACCTGGAACACCGCGCTCGACGCCGAGTTCGCGTTCCAGGAGTTCATCGACCCTTCGGTGCAGGTCGTGAACATCACCAACCCGACCGCCAACCTGGCTGCGGCCGAGCAGGCCGCCACCGCGGCGCAGCAGACCCCGCAGGGCCGGGCCCGGCTGGCGCTCGTGGCCGCGCTCGGCGACACGCCCGGCTGGTTCACCCCGCTGTCGCCCGAGCCTGGCGCCACCGACTACGCGGCGCAGGAGAGCAACCAGTTCCTGTGGGAGACCGAGGTCGACTTCCCGTTCGTGTTCGCGCTGCGGGCCGAGCTCCAGGCCCGGGCCGGCGGCAACCCGTCCTGGAACACCGGCGTGAACTACTTCATCGACCTGGCCAGGTCGGCCGACCTCCGCGAGGTCATCGCGCTGTACCGGGCCGCGGGCCTGAGCCTGGCCACGGACGTGGCCGCGCTCAACAGCGCGCCCAGGATCAGCGCCGACCCAGCGGCCGTCCGGTACCTGGCCCAGAACATCGCCTTCAACGGGCACCTGCCGGTGCCGGTGCTCACCATGCACACCACCGGCGACGGGCTGGTGGTGCCGGAGAACGAGCAGGCCTACGCCAGCGTCGTGGCCCGGGCGGGCGACTCGCGGCTGCTGCGGCAGGTGTTCGTCAGCCGGGCCGGGCACTGCGCGTTCACCCCGGCGGAGACCATCGCCGCCGCCCGGGCGCTGCTCCACCGGCTCGCCACGGGGCAATGGGACGACCAGGCGCTGCAGCCCTCGAGCCTGAATGCCACGGCCGCGGCGCTGGGGCCGTCCGACAACGTGTTCTCCTCCGGCAGCCAGCTCGTCGCCACCCCGCCGGCGTTCGTCAGCTACCGGCCCTACCCCTACCTGCGGCCGTACGACCTCGGACCCCGCTAGTTCGGCGGCGGGTGGTAACGCTATCCGCAGGCCGGGTAACCGGGTCCGGCTCAGCGGCGGCGGCCCGGGCTCCGGCCCCGCAGCCGGCGATAGGTGAGGAAGGAGAACACCGCCGCCAGCACGACCATCATGCCCATGTCCAGCAGCCAGGCGCTGGCGGTGTGGTTCCAGAGCGGGTCCGGCTTGGTGGCCGGCGTGATCACCGCGAGGTTCGTCGTGGAGGCGACCGCGCCGAAGCCCCAGCGGGACGGGGATAGCCAGGCGACCTGCTCCAGCCCCACCTTCCCGCTGATCGGGAACACCGCTCCGGTGAAGACGACCTGCGCCATCACGGTTACGAACAGCAGCGGCAGGCCCTTCTCCGAGGTGCTGACCGCCGACGAGATCAGCAGTCCCAGGGTCATCGACGCGATCGAGAGCAGCGCCATGGCCAGCACTATCTCGAGCAACGGCGCGCCCTTGATCAGCGACCCCTGCGGCGGCAACGGCTTGCCGGCCAGCCCGATCACGGTCATCAGCGCGGCCTGGAGCGCGCTCAGCACGCCCAGGACCAGCAGCTTGGACCACAGGTACGCGCCGGACGACAGCCCGGCGGCACGTTCTCTGGTGTAGATCGACCGTTCCTTGACGATCTCCCTGATCGAGTTGAGCGCCCCGGTGAAGCAGGCGCCGATGGCCAGGATCAGCAGCACTTCTTCCGCGTTGGTGTTGCTGCCGGGGGCCCCGGCCAGCCCCTGTTTAGACGAGACCAGCTGCAAGATCCCCGCCAGGGCGATCGGGGCCCCGGCCAGGAACCCCAGGTAGACGCGATCCGACGCGATGACGGCCAGGTAACGCCGGCACAGGGTGGAGAGCTGGGACAGGTGGTTGCGCCGTCGCGGCGGCGGCGCGGCCTGACCGGGCCGGCGGGCCGGGGTGGCCGCGGCGGCGGCCATCTCCCCGGTCACGTACTGCGCGCAGAGCGGGGACCGGCGGAATTCCCCGGCCCAGTCCCGGTCGGGCTCGGCCTCGAACGCCTGGAACACCTCGGCCCAGCCTGGCTGGCCGAAGTGGCGCAGGCCGTCGCGCGGCGGCCCGAAGAACGCCACCTTGCCGCCCGGCACCAGCACCAGCAGGCGGTCGCACAGGTCGAGGTTGGCGACGCTGTGCGTGACCACGATCACCGTGCGGCCGTCGTGGGCGAGCCCGGCCATCATCTCCATGACCGACTTGTCCAGCCCCGGGTCCAGGCCGGACGTGGGCTCGTCCAGGAACAGCAGCGAGGGCTTGCTGAGCAGTTCCAGCGCGACGCTGACCCGCTTGCGCTGGCCGCCGGACAGCGACTCGGCGCGAGTCTGAGCGTGCTTGCTCAGTCCGAGCTCCCCCAGTACCTCGTCGACCCGCTGGTTGCGTTCCTTGGCGCTGGTGTCCTTCGGGAACCGCAGCTCGGCCGCGTAGCGCAGGGCCCGGCGGGCGGACAGCTGCGTGTGCATGATGTCTTCCTGCGGCACCAGCCCGATCCGGTGCTTCAGCTCGGCGTAGTCCTGGTACAGGTCGCGGTTGTCGTACAGCACCCGGCCCTCGCCGGCTGGCTTCATGCCGGTCAGCGCGCCGAGCAGGGTGGACTTGCCGGCGCCGCTCGGGCCGATCACGCCGAGCAGGCAGCGCTCGCCGAGCGGGAAGCTGACGTGGTCGAGCAGCACCTTGCCGCCCGGGATCTTGACGGTCAGGTCCTGCACGTTCAGCGAGACGTCGCCGGTGTCGATGAACTCCTGCAGTTCCTGCCCGACGAGACGGAACGTGGCCGGCCCGATGCCGATGATGTCGGCTTCGGTCACCGGGGCGGAGGTCACCCGCTGGCCGTTGACGTACGTGCCGTTGTGGCTGCCGAGATCGACGATCTCGTACCCGCCGCGGCTGGACCGGCGCAGCTCGGCGTGGTAGCGGGAGACGCTCAGGTCGGACACCACGTGCTCGTTGTCGTTGGCGCGCCCGATCCGCAGCACCCGGGTCGGCAGCCGCATGATCGCGCTCGGCTGGCGCGCGATGCTCGAGCCGCCGGCCGCGGGCGTGCCGTAGGAGGCCGGGGGCCGGCGGCGGGCGGCACCTGGCGGCCCGCGGGGGGCTGGTACGGGGGAGCCCCGCCCGGCGCGGCCGGCTGGCCCGCCGGGGGCGAGTAGGCCGGGCCCGGCGGCGAGTAGGGCGGGGCGGGAGGGGAGTAGGCCGCGGCGGGCAGCCCGCCCGGCGGCGACTGGACGACCGCCGTCGGCGGGTTCGCGGCGACAGGCGCGGCCACCGCCGTCTGCTGCCGCGGCGCCACGACCGAACACCAGAGCCGCTGCCCGTCGTCGGGATGACCGAGCCGGAGCACGGTGTCCTCGGTGATCTCGACGCGCTGCACCCGCTGGGCGCCGAGGTAGGTCCCGTTGGTGCTGCCGACGTCCTCCAGCAGCCAGGTCGCGCCCTCAAGCCTGAGCTCAGCGTGCCGCCAGGACACGCGGGCCTCATCGACTACTATGTCCGATTCCGGGTTGCGGCCGATGCTGTAACTGGGCCCGGCCTCCAGGCTGCGATCCGACCCTTGCGTCCGGACCACAAGCGCCGGCGCATTAGACGAGATCTCCCGCTCGATCGTCATCTGATAACTCTAGAGCGATGTGGGCCAAAGAAACATCTGCCTGCCCTGGCCGCGCCCGGTTCGTGGCATATTTGCCTTCCGGGATCCCGGCGCGCGGTGACAGCAGGCGTCCGCACAACCGTCCCGTTCCTGCCCGGTTTCGGATACCGTCAGGGTGATTGGAGGAGCGGCGGTGGGCGACGAGTTTCCCTCGGCTTTCAGCGAGTTTGCCATTGGCTCGCAGATTGCTGGCTATCGGCTCGAAGAGCAGATAGGCCGGGGCGGGATGGCCGTCGTTTACCGCGCGTACGATCCGCGCCTGGACCGGCACGTAGCGCTGAAGATCCTGGCCCCCGGGCTGGCGCTGGACGACGCGTTCCGGCAGCGGTTCATCCGTGAGTCGAGGGCCGCGGCCGCTGTCGACCACCCCAACATCATCCCGGTCTTCGACGCCGGCGAGGCGAACGGCGTCCTGTTCATCGCCATGCGCTTCGTCCAGGGCCGGGACGTCCGCACGCTGCTCGACGCCGTGGGCCCGCTGCCGGCGGCGCGGGCCGCCGACATCGTCTCGCAGGTGGCATCGGCCCTGGACGCCGCGCACGCCCGCGGGCTCGTGCACCGTGACGTGAAGCCCGGCAACATGCTGCTGGACGCCACCGCAGGCGGCGGCCGCCAGGATCATGTGTATTTGTCGGATTTCGGGCTCAGCAAGCAGTCGCTCGCGCAGACCGCCCTCACCTCCCAGGGCCAGTTCCTCGGCACCCTCGATTACGTCGCGCCCGAGCAGGTCGAGGGCCAGCCGGTCGACGGGCGCGCCGACCTGTACGCGCTCGCGTGCGCTTCGTTCGAGTTGCTGTCCGGCACGCCGCCGTTCAAGCGGGACGGCGGGCTGGCCGTCGTCTGGGCCAAGCTGTCCGAGCCGCCGCCGCGGCTGAGCCAGCGCCGCCCGGACCTGCCCGTGGCCGTCGACTCGGTGATGAACCGGGCCCTGGCCAAGGCGCCGGCCGACCGTTTCGGGACCTGCGGCGAGTTCGCCGCCGCCCTGCGCGATTCGCTCGGCCTGCGGGCGGCCGGTTCCGGCCCCGCGGCCAGGCCGCCGGCGTCCCCGACCCCGACCCAGATCGCCGTGCCCGCGGTGTCGGCCAGCCCGGCCCCGGCCGGGCCGGGGCCCGCCGCGGACGTCGTGCCGTCAGTGCCGGCCGCGTCCCCCGCGCCCGCGTCCCCCGCGCCCGCGTCCCCCGCGCCCGCATCCTCCGGGACCGGGGCGGACAGGCCGACGGCCGTCTCGGGGCCTGCGCCGGGTGAGCCGGGCGGCGCCGAATCGGGCCCTGGACGAGGCGAGCCGGCCGCGGCGTTTCCAGGGCCAAACGCGGCGGCCGGGTCTGTTGCTGATGCCGGGTCGTCCGCGCCCTCCGGGCCCTCCGGGCCCGCGCCGGGCGCCGACCCCGGACCGTCCGGTTCCTTTCCGCCCTCCGGTCCCTCCGGTCCCTCCAGTCCCTCCGGGCCGTCCGGGCCGTCCGGGCCGTCCGGGCCGCGCGCGGACGCCGGTCCGCCGACTGAGGCCGCGCAGGTTCCCGGGGCCCGCTCGACCCGGCCGGGGCTGACCGAGCCGTCGCCGCCCGCCGCGCCCGGGCCCGCGGCCTGGCCGCCCGGGTGGTCCGCGCCCGACCAGCCCGGTTACCGGTCATCGGCGGACTACCGGGCCTCGCGTGACTACCGCGCGCCGTCCGGTCGCCCGACGTCGTCCGACTACCGGGAGGCGTCCGGCGCGTCCGGGCCCGGCTCGTGGCCGCACGCCGGGGCCGTCATCGCGCCCCCGGCGCCGCGTCCGTGGTGGCAGTCGCGCGCCCTCATAGCCGCGGCCGCCGTGGTCGTGGTGATCGGCGTGGCGGGAGGCGCTTATTCCGCCCTGCATCACAGCGGTGTCACCGGCAGCGGCGGCACGGGCGGGGGGCTGACCGCCGCCGTCCAGCCCCCGGGGTGCACGGTCGCGGTGGCAAAAACGCAGTCGATCTCCCAGGTCCATAGCCACTCGGTCACCCTCGGCAGCAACCCGTTCGGCGTCGTCGTCACCTTGGACGGCAAGTTCGCGTTCGTCGCGCTGGGTAATGAGGTAGCGGTCCTGAGCACCAACGGCGGCTCGCTGGCGCCGACGCAGGTCGCGAGCGTGCCCGCGCCCGGGGCGAAGAAGACCGAGGCGATCACCCCTGACGGCCAGTACCTCCTGGCCGTCAGGGGTAACGGCGCCTACGTGATCAGCGTGGCCAAGGCCGAGGCCGGCGCCGGAGCCGGCGCGGTGCTCGGCACCCTCGCCGGGCCGCCCGGCAACCCGGCGAACGAGGTCACGGTCTCCGCGGATGGCAAGTTCGCGTTCATCACCTTCCAGAACGACGGTGACGTGGGCGTATTCAACCTGCGGGAGGCCATCGCGGGCGGCTTCGGGCAGGCCGGATACAAGGGATCGGTCCAGCTCGGGGCGGCGTCGGAGCCGCAGGCGATGGCGCAGTCACCCGACGGCCGCTGGCTGTACGTGACCGGAGAAAGCCAGGACGGGCGGCTGTACGTGGTCGACGAGAACAAGGCCGAGAACGATCCGCAGCACGCCTTGCAGTCATCGGCCGCGACGGGCTGCGCTGCCGCGCGCGTGATCGTGTCCGCGGACGGGACCGACGTATGGGTCACCGACCGGGACAGCAACGCGCTGGTTGCCTTCTCGGCGGCCAGGCTGCTCAGCGATCCCTCCCGGTCACTCATCGCCCGGATCAGCGTGGGCCAGACCCCGCTCGGCCTGTCCTTCGTCAACGGCGGCAACGAGATCATCGTCGCCGACGCCAACCTCCACAGCGCCCCGGGGGCAGATAACCTCGCCCTGATCAGCACCCAGCAGGCGCTGCAGGGCCAGGCCGGCGCCGTGCGGGGCTTCATCACCACCGGCGTGACGCCGCGCGAGCTCGCGGTGGAGCCGGGCGGAAAGACCCTGCTTTCCACCGACTACGGATCTGGCCAGTTGCAGGCCATCGACCTAGGGAGCCTGCCATGACCGGATACACCGGCTATGACCGCGCCGTCACCCCGCGCTCCCGGCACCGGCTCCGGACGGTGATCATCGTGCTGATCGTCGTGATCGGCCTGCTGGTCGCCCTGGACTTCGGGGCCCGGGCGTTCGCCGAGAGCAAGGTGGCCTCGGAGATCCAGCAACAGGGGTTCCCCAAGAAACCCAGCGTGTCGATCGAGGGATTCCCGTTCCTGACCCAGGTCATCAGCCGGAACTTCTCCGACATCCAGATCAGCTCCAGCAACATCACCGAGGGCCCGCTGCTGATCCAGTCGATCGACGCCACGATGACCGGGGTGCACGTCGACTCCTCGTTCAACGGCGGCACCGTGACCCATCTCAACGGGACGATGACCGTCACCTTCGCCGCCCTCGCCAACGCCATGACCTCGCAGGCCGGCGCGCTGGGATCGCTGGCCGGCGCCGGGCTGAGCCTGTCCAAGGCGAGCAACGACGAGGTCAAGGCCACCCTGAACCTGGTGATCACCAGCGGCACCGCGGTCTGGCGGGTGACCAGGACCGACCACAACGAGATCAGCATCCAGCTCGTCTCGAGCAGTGGCCTGACCTCGTCGCTGCTGAACGGGATCGGGAACATCAGGGTGCCGCTCCCGTCGCTGCCGATGGGCCTGTCCATCCAGTCGATCAGCGTCACGCCGTCCGGCCTGGTGGGCACCGTCACCGGCCAGAACGTGAGCTTCGGGAGCTAGCTAGCCCGCGTGCCGCCGGCACCGGGTCAGCGCCGGGTCCGGCAGGCCCTGCGCCGGACCGTTCCGGCCGGGACGGGGCGGGCTGGCGGAGGATCTGGGGGAGGAGTGGCCGTGGCCGAGGTCAGCGGGAAGCGCCTGACGATCATCGGGGGCGGGGTCATGGGGCTCATGACCGCCTACTACGCGGCACCGTTCGCCACGGCCGTGACGGTGCTGGAGAAGACGCGGGTCGGTGATCCGGCCACGGCGTCGTTCTCGCTCACCCGGTCGGCCCGGAACGACTACCCGGACCCGGAGTACGCCCGGCTCGCCTACGAGGCGCGGCAGCTCTGGCTGGACCTGCAGGCGCAGTCCGGCGAGCCGCTGCTGGTCGACTGCGGGTGCCTGAACCTCGCCAAGCGCACCGTGACCCCCGACCTGGCCAGCACCTACGCCTTCCGCAGCTACGCCGTGCTCGAGCAGCTGCAGCTGCGCCGCGAGGCCTTCTCCGCCGCCGGCCTGCGGCGGCGCTACCCGCAGTTCGCCGCCGACGCGGGCCGGCTGGACGTGGAGGCCGGATTCGTTGACGTGCCGGCGGCCACCAGGTTCTTGCAGGCGGCGCTGCGCGCCCGGGGCGTGCGGGTGGCCGAAGGCGCGGCGATCCGCGGCATCACCCGGGTCGGCGGGGCCTGGGCCGTCAGCACCGACGCCGCAGACGTAGAGTCCGACGTCCTGGTGATCACCGCCGGCCTCGGCACGAATGGCGTGCTCGAGCTGCTGCCGGGCTGCTCGGTCCGGTTCCCGCTGCGGCCCGACCGGCCCTCGCAGTCCAAGTACTTCATCCCCGCGGCCGGGCAGCGCGACCGGTTCACCGAGCGGGCGCTGCCGGTCTTCGCCTACCTGGATATCGGGATCTACGGGCATCCGATGTACGAGGGGAGAACCCCCGGCGTCAAGATCGGCTTCTATAATCCGCCCGACGTCACGCGCACGGCCCAGACCCGGATCGCCAGCGTGGAAGACTTCGTGGACGAGTGCATGCCTGCCCTCCGCGGCGCCGAGGTGGTTGACGTGGCCGAGGCCAGCGGGGCGGATGTCTGCTTCTACGACCTGGTGGCCGACGGCGACTTTATCCTGGGGCCGGTCCCCGGTGTGACCGGCGTCTTCACCGGCGTGGGGTGGCGGGGCACGGGCTATAAGTTCGCGCCCTGGGCGGGCCGGGTGCTGGCCCAGCTCGCCCTGCAGCAAGGGACCGTCTACGACATCCGTCGTTTCGCGCCCGGACGGTTCGCCGGCGGTGGCCGGAACGACATGGGCGGGATCGGAGGTACGGCACCATGAGCGGGCCAGGGATCGCGGAGCGGCTGCAGGAGGGCACCGTCCTCGGAGCCGAGGGCTACGTCTTCGAGCTGGAACGCCGCGGCTATATCAAGGCGGGCCCTTACGTCCCCGAGGTCGTGCTGGACTTCCCGGAGGCGGTGACTCAGCTGCATCGCGAGTTCCTGCGCGCGGGGTCGGACGTGATGGTCGCGCTCACGTACTACGCCCACCGTGAGAAGCTGCGCGACGTCGGCCGGGAGGGCGACCTGGAGGCCATGAACCGGCAGGCGGTGCGGATCGCCCGCGCGGTGGCGGCCGAGGGCGGCGCGCTGGTGGCCGGCAACGTCTGCAACACCTGGGCCTACGACCCGGACGACGCGTCGACCCGGGCCGCCGTGCGCGCCATGTACGCCGAGCAGCTGGGCTGGGCGGCGGACGAGGGCATTGACTTCGTGATCTCCGAGACGAACGACTACCTGGGCGAGGCGCTGATCGCGCTGGAGGTCATCGGTGATCTCGGGCTGCCGTCGATGGTGACGCTGGCCGCCACCCAGCCCGGGCAGACCCGGGATGGCTACGACTACGTCGAGGCGTGCCGCATCCTGGCCGGCCACGGCGCCACGATCGTGGGGATGAACTGCGACCGCGGGCCCGCCTCGATGCTGCCGCTGGTGGCCAGGATCCGGGAGGCGGTCGACTGCGCGGTCGCCGCCCAGCCGGTGCCCTACCGCACGGACGCGAGTTCGCCGACGATGCAGTCGCTGCGGTCGGCGGGCGCCGACCGGGTCTTCCCGCTGGCGCTCGAGCCGTTCGGGTGCACGCGGTTCGAGATGGCGGGCTTCGCGCGCGCCGCCCGCGATCTCGGGGTGGACTACGTCGGGATCTGCTGCGGCGCCGGCCCGCACCACGTCCGCGCGATGGCCGAGGCGCTGGGCCGCGAGGTTCCGGCCAGCAAGTACTCGCCCGCCCTCGAGCTGCACCCGATGTTCCGGGGCGCGGTCGCGGCCAAGGACGTGGGCTTCGTCCCGGCCTGGACCAGCTGACCGGCGGCTCAGGCCCGGCCGGTGGCGACCACGAACCGGAGCCAGGCGGCGTACCAGTTCCGCTCCAGGTCCTGCTGCGCGGTGACGAGCGGGAGCGTCCGGTGGCACACCAGGTCGCGGAGCACGTGGTCTAGCTGGATCTTCTCGAAGAAGCCCGTGCCCTTGAGCGCCGCCGGCCACATGTTCGCCGTCTTGTCGGCGCCGCCGAGGAACAGGGGGACCAGGTAGTCGATGTCGTACTTGGTCTGGACCTGCGGGTTCGTGATGCCGTACGCCTGGAACACGGCCGCCTGGGTGGCCGCCGGGATCGTGGAGTTGCCCGTGTGATCGGGCAGGTCGCAGACCGCGGCGGTGTTCCTGGTGGCGATCGCGCCCGGCGTCAGCCCGGGCCTGGGCTGGGACACGCCCCCGGTGACCAGCGGCATGGTGAAGTCCGGCAGGGTCACGTTGGTCAGGTCCGGCCCGCTGGCCTGGCCGGGTACCTTCGGCGGGCTGGGGGCCGCCGCGGGCCGGTGCCCGCTGGCACCGCACCCGGTCAGCAGTGCCGTCACGCACAGCCCCAGGGTGAGCGCCGCCGCCGCGCGGCGGGTGATCACGGGCGCCCCAGGACCCGCACCGACCAGCCGGCCGACCGCCAGTGCGCCGCGTCCAGTGCGCAGCGGGCGTCCACGATCGTGCGGCTGGCCACGACCCGGCCCAGCGCGACCGGGTCGATGGCGCGGTAGTCGGCCCACTCGGTGAGGTGCATGACCAGGTCCGCGCCGGCCGCGGCCTCGGTCACGGTCTGGGCGTACCGCAGGTGCGGCCGGTCGCGCGCGGCGTTCTTGATGGCCACCGGGTCGTGCACGCTGACCTCCGCCCCCTCCTGGCCCAGGCGGTCGCACACGTCGAGGCTGGGCGAGTCGCGCACGTCGTCGCTGCCCGGCTTGAACGCCACGCCGAGCACTGCGACCCGCTTGCCGTCCAGGGCGCCGCCGACGGCTTCCCGGGCCAGGTCGGTCACCCGGGCGCGGCGGCTCATGTTGATCGCGTCGACCTCGCGGAGCAGACCGGGGACGGACCCGACGCCCAGGTCCAGCGCGGCCGCG
This sequence comes from uncultured Actinomycetota bacterium, assembly GCA_963749145.1. Taxonomy (GTDB): domain Bacteria; phylum Actinomycetota; class Actinomycetes; order Streptosporangiales; family Streptosporangiaceae; genus JASHPR01. The sequence goes on from CAVVLN010000005.1 coordinate 273,356, forward strand.
CGGAACGCCCGGATGTCCTTCGGCAGGCAGCCGCCGCCGAACCCGAGGCCGGGCGACAGGAACTTGCCGCCGATCCGCTCGTCGTGGGCGAGGGCTCCCGCGAGCAGCGTGACATCGGCCCCGGCGGCCTCGCAGACCTCGGCCATGGCGTTGATGAAGGAGATCTTGGTCGCCAGGAACGAGTTGGCCGCCACCTTGACCAGTTCGGCCGTCTCCAGGTCCATGACCAGCCCCGGCACGCCGCCCGCCAGCGGTATCGCGTACACCTCGCGCAGCTGCTCGGCGGACCACTCCGACGCCACTCCGAACACGAGCCGGTCAGGGGACAGGCTGTCCTGGACCGCGTGGCCCTCCCGGAGGAACTCCGGGTTCCAGGCGAGCTCCGCGAGGCCGGCGGCGGGCGCCAGGCGGGCGATCCGGGCCGCGATCCGCCGCGCGGTGCCGACCGGGACCGTGGATTTGCCGACGACCAGGCACCGGCGGGTCAGGCCCGGCGCGAGCGCGTCGACCACGGCGTCCACGTACCGCATGTCGGCGGAGCCGTCCGCCGACTGCGGTGTGCCCACGCACAGGAAGTGGACGTCGGCGAAGTCGGCGACCTCGGAATACGAGGTGGTGAAGCGCAGCCGGCCGGTCGAGGTTCTTGCGGAGCAATGGCTCGAGGCCGGGCTCGAAGAACGGCGCCGTGCCGCTGGCCGCCGTGGCCACCTTGGCCGCGTCCACGTCGATGGCCAGGACGTCGTGACCGAGGTCGGCCATGCAGACGGCGTGCGTCAGGCCCAGGTAACCGATCCCGATGACGCTGAGGCGGCAGCGTGGGAAAGGCATGCTCATGCTGATGGTCTCCTTGCTGGCCTAGGAATTCGAGCACCCGATGTTCGACAGCCCGCCGCCGGCCTCGCTGGCGACGTTGTTGCAGGCGACCACGGTCCCGAGATCGTGGCTCTGCACGTAGATGCCGAACCCGGAACCGCCGAGGATCACCTTGTTGTCCCGGAAGACGTTGTCCAGGCCCCAGCCCGGGTACACCTGATGCACGGAGAAGCCGTTGGCGATGCTGTGGGTCCCGGTGTTGTCCTCGATGGTCCAGTCGTTGCCCTTGACGTTGACCCAGGAGGTGGCGGCCGAGCTGACCATCCCGGTGCCGTTGAGGACGTTCCCGGCGATCAGCCCGCCGGTGGTTCCTTCCTTGATGTCAATGTTCTCGGCCGTCGTATCCGCGATGTTGTTATCGATGATCCGGTTGTGATCGCTGCGGTCGGGCTGGCAGCCGGTGTACCGGCACCAGTTCTTGTTGGCGCTGCCAACGTAGATGCCCTCGCCGTAGAACTGCGTGACCAGGCCGGTGTCCCGCACCACGTTGTGGCTGACGGTGTTGTAGCTGCTGAACGCCCTGAGGTGAATGGCCTCGTCCCCGGTACCGTGCACGTACAGGCCCTCGATGAGATCGTGAGTGACGCCGTCGGTCACGACGCCCTTCTGGCCGCCCTCCACCGTGAACCCCTCGACCCGCCACCAGGAGGCCTTGTCCAGGTGGAGCACGTAACCGTGCCGGATGCTCTCGCCCTCCAGCACCGCGCTCCGGTTGCCGCACAAGGTGATCGGGGCACTCGCCTGCCCGGACCGGCTGGCCGCGAAGTCGCCCACGTAGACGCCCGGGTCCAGCACGATCGTCTCGCCGGGATGCGCGGCGAACAGCGCGCGCGAAAGCTGCGTGGCGGTGGAGACGGCGACGCTTCCCGCGGCCCCGCAGCCCGCCGCGTCCGTGCTAGCCGCAGCCGGCGGCCCGGAGGTGGCCGAACCGGACCGCGGGCCGGACGCGGGGGTGGTGCTGGGGTGGCTCGGCGGGCTGGAGGTGGCGCCGGCCGAGCAGCCGGCCAGGGCGAACGCCGCGAGTACGGCGGCCGCCGGTGCCGTCCGGGACAGCCGGGATCTCATGATCCTCCCTCCACCCTCGGGAAGGGCTTGGTGGCGTCGACCGACTCGGGGTGATCAGCCGCGGGCGGCGCGGCGGGGACGGCCGCGGCGCCCGAGAGGCTCGGCATGGGCTCGGGATCCGGTCGCGGAACGGGGGTCGGGGTGAACCACCCCCGAGTGTCGGAGGCGCCCGGCCGCGCGCCGGCGCCGAGCAGCGCGTCAGCGGGCGGAGCGTCACCGCCGGACGGCCGGTACTCCGCCGCGAGCGCCCCGGGCTCCAGGTCCGTCGCGGCCGCTCGCGGCTGCTCGGTCGCCGACCTGGACGAGCCCGACCGGTGCGTTCCCGGGGCGCGCCGCGGCACGTCGGGCAGGCCGTCGCCCAGCCCGGTCATGGCCGCTCGCCGGGGCAGATCAGGAACCTGCGGCAGGTCGGAGACGCGCGGCAGGTTAGGCATCCGCGGGACGTCAGGAACGCGTGGCCCGGACATCCTCGGGTCGGATACGCGGGGCAGGTCCGCCAGGCGCGGGTCCGACACACGCGGCTTTTCCGGCCGGCGGGCCAGGTCGTCCAGCCGTGGCTGGTCGTCGAAGCGTGGCAGGTCGTCCGAGAGCGGCCGGTCAGCCGGGCCCGGCCCGTCGAAGGCGGCGACCAGTTCCCGTTCCGGCACGAGCCACTGGGCGTCGGGCCGGGCCGGTACGGGAGCGGCCACCCGGGCCGTCCGGGCCGGCGCGGCGTAGGCGGCGGCACTGGCTGTGGCGGCACCGGCTGTAACGGCGGCACCGACGAGCGTGCCGACGGCACCGACGAGCCGGGCGGCGGCCGGGGCTGGCTCCGGCTCCGGCCGCCAGTGCGTGCTGACCGGGTACGGGTGCGGCGGCATGCGCCGCATGCGGGACCAGATCTCGCCGCCGATCACCAGGATCAGGATGCTCAGCCAGAGCATCGCGAGCGGGTGGAAGATCAGGTAGGACCACACCGTGGTCCTGACCTGGTGCGCCCAGCCCGAGTCCTGGGTCCGCATGAGCGCCGGGACGGGCGCGTCCGCGCGGGCGTCCACAGCGTGGAAGCCGGTCCCGGAGATCACGTTGCCCTGCCCGCTGACGTGCGACGTCCACCCGCGAGCGGTGATGCCGAACACGGTCGCGCCGATGATCCGGTTGTTGTCCGTCTCGATCGGGCCCGAGCTGCGGATCAGCATCCCGACGCGCGCGTCCACCAGCGTGTTGCCGGACACCATGGTCTGCGGCGCGGCCGGGCCGAGTTCCAGCGCGACCCGCGGACCGCAGCGGACGTCCGCGCCGGTGACGATCGTGTTCCCGGCCCCGTCGCGGATGGCGATGCCGGTGATCTTCGCGCAGACCTCATCGCCCTTCAGTACGGTGCCCAGGCCGCCCTCGAGCTCGATGCCGGTGTCCCCGTTGCCCAGCGCCGCGCTGTTCTCGACGTAGGTGCCGGTGTCCGCGGCGACCGACCCGCCCGAGGCCGACGCGCCGGTCACCAGCGGCCGGCCGTTGATGAGGAAGCCGTCGCCGGCGTTGTGCTCGGCCATGGTCCCGTTGAGGACCGTGTCGCTGGTGGCGCGGTCGACCAGGAAGCCGTTGCCTCCGTTGCGGACCGCCGAGCTGTCGGAGACCGATGTGCCGGTCGTGTCCCGGTGGATGTGCAGCCCGTCAAGCTCGTTGAACTCGAACAGGTCGTCGTGGAACGTCACGTTCTTGCCGCGGGTGACGAAGGCGCCGTAGGTCTCGTTCGTGAACGTCGAGTCGGTCGCCGACCCGGTGCTCGGCTGCCCGGTGGACCCGGTCCAGGCCACGCCGCCGGTCCGCCCGCTCCAGAAGCCCAGCGCGGACGCCCGGACGTCGGTGAGGACCATACGCCCGCCGACCTCGCGGATGTACGCCCGCCCGCTGCCGTCGTCCTTGGCCGGAGAACTGGCCGTCCGGTCCCAGCCCATGATCGTGAGCGGGTGCTCTTGGGTACCCGTGAAGAAGAGGTTGCCGCCCCAGGCGACAATCGACGTGAAGCCGCCGGGCGAGCTGTCCAGGTACAGCGCCCGCAGGGCCGGGGCGCCCAGGTCGAGGCGGGCGTTGGTCGCGACGAAGACGTTGTCGAGGAGCAGGCCCGCGTGATCGGGCAGCATCACCAGGGCCCCGTACTGGATCAGGTCGGCGTAGGTGTAGGCGCGGGAGCCCGCGGTGAGCACGAGCGTCGGCAGGGCCCCGCGGGTCGGCACCACCTCGGGCTGGTAGACGGCGGCCGCGTCGTGGACCAGGAACCTGATCCGGCTGTCCTCTGCGGCGACGGTCGCGGCCTGGCGCGCCGCGCTGACCGCGGGGAGCGCGGCCGGCGGCTGGCCGGGATCGATGGGCCTCGCGACGGATGGCAGCGCCACCTGGCGCGGGGCGCTGGGCGCTGGCAGCAGCCGCACCCCCCGCACCGTGGTCGGCGCGCCCTCTTCGATGCGCAGGTGAAGCGCGCCCAGGATCTCGGGAGTCGCGGCCAGCGTGGCGAACAGCAGCAGGGCCAGCAGGACCGCGTACCGGCGCTTGTTCAGGCGCGACCCGGCCCCGGCCGCGAGTTCTGTGGTCACATCGCTCTCCTACCTGAGCAGCGACGCGGCGGTCTGCGCCTCGCCGCCCAACTGGTCGCTGCTGCGGGTCAGCCACCCGTGCACGTTCATGGTCACGAAGGCGTAGGTCTTCACCGGCAGCGCCACGACGATGGTCATGACCGCGACCAGCGGCAGGACCCAGATGTCGCCGGGCTTCTGCTTCAGGTGCGAGATGCCGCGCAGGGTCCGGCCGAGCAGCAGCCAGGTCACGGCCACGAGCGGGATGATCCATCCCGGGTGCAGCAGCCAGGCCGCGAGGTAATACATGGCGAAGCCCATCGTCAGCGGCGTCAGCAGGATCTGCAGGACGCTGAGCTGGCATATGAACGGCTGATGCCAGAGCCAGCCCTTCCACATCGCGGTGAGGTAGCACCGGTACGAGTTGCGGCTCCAGCGCAGGCGCTGCTTGAGGAAGGCCCGGCCGGTGTCGGGGAACATCGACAGGGCCTGGGCATTGGACTGGTACACGGTCTTGTACCCGGAGGCGAGAATCAGCCAGGTCAGGCGCCCGTCGTCGCCGGAGATGCAGCGCCGGCCGAGGAAGAACTCGTCCTCCAGGTGCTCGAGCACCGGCATGACGACACTGCGGCGGTAGGCCACCGTCCGCCCGGACAGGCAGGCCACGGCGCCGGAGCGGGACTGCGCCCGGACGTAGTCGAGATAGCGGACGTCGATCATCCAGTCGGCCACCCGCCGCCAGACGCTGGTGTGCGGCAGGTAGACGTTCTGCCGGGTGCCGACCCCGCCCACCTTCGGGTCGCCGAAGGGGGCCAGGACCGCCCGGAGCAGTCCCGGCTGCCACTGGGTGTCGGAGTCGGCCAGCACCAGGATCTCGCAGCGGGCCTGGCGGATGCCCGCGCCGAGCGCCGATCGCTTGCCGGTGTGCGCGAACGGGTACACGACCAGGCTGGGTTCGGTCGCGGCCCTTGCGTGCAGGCGCCGGATGACCTCGACGTCCTCGAGGTCGGGGACGACGATGATCTCCGTCGGCCGCTCGGCGAGCCACGAGGTGAGGCAGCGGTCCAGGATATCCGGATCCTCGCGGAACGCGGGGATCACGACCGAGGTAGTGGCGGTGTACCCGTCCGGGAGCGCCCGGTAGACCCGGGAGAGGCTGAACCTGAGCAGCCACACCGACCAGGAGATGATGCCGACCACGCCGATCGGGAGTATGTGCCGGAGGTTCGACCACTGGGAGAAGTGGATCCCGGGCAGCGTGAGAACGGCGTCAGCCGCGTGGGGGTACATCCTGTTACCTCCCCTGACGCGGTGCGTGTCACCGCGTGGGCACAAGGCCCCCCGACGTTTCCTGAGCAGCGCCGTCCCGGTGGTACCGGCCGACGACTTTGGTCACATCTATGACGGGTCATCTGTGTCATCGGATGACATTGGGGCGGAACAGAACCCTTAGTATCCGATGACGTCGATGCATCTGATGACGTCGATGTTTCCGGCAAAGCGTACGCACAGTTAAATGATGGGCACGTTCGGCGAGAGCTAAGGCCGAATAGTGAGTTAACTGGCTTAGCCGACTTAAACCTCTACCATTCTTGTTTCCTGGCATATCCGGCATATTCGCGGTTACCTGGAGCGGCCGGCAGTCCGCAGCGCCGCCGCGAGCCGCGGTCCAGCCGCCACCAGGTCCCGGTAGGACCAGCCGCGGAAGGCGACGTAGATCCCGGCGATGACCAGCCACGGCGCCCCGGCCAGCAGGGGCAGCGCGCAGCGGGACAACGCCGCGGCCGCGATCAGCGTGGCCGCCGTGGCCGCCGTGATGCCCCAGCGCCCCGGCGCGCTGTCGCAGCGGGCCAGGAGCACGGCGGCGGCCACGCTCACCCCGGCCGCGGCCAGGTAACCGGCGGCCCCGCCCGCGCCGGGCCGGGCCAGCGCCAAGGCCTCGGCGGCCCCGCACGCCGCGGCGGCGAGCAGGGCCAGGTTCCACGGCGCGGTCAGCCGGCCGCCGTGACGCAGGACCCGCTCAGCCCCGCAGTACCGGCCCGGATCCAGCGCGGCGCGGCCGGTCAGGACCGGGCGGCCCAGGCTGGGCAGCAGCGCGGCCAGATGCGGCTTGCCGGCCAAGGCGGCCCGGGCGTGCCAGCGGCCGTCCGCGTCGGCCTCGCAGTAGCTGGTCGCCTCCAGCACCCACGTCAGCAGCACGAACATGATCCCGAACGAGGCGACGCAGGCCAGGCCGGCCACCATCGCCAGGCTGCCCCAGGCCAGCCCGCCCAGGCTCAGCCCGAGACCGCCCCGGACGAGGTAGCCGAGCCCTACGAGCAGCCAGACCGCGACGGCGCGGACCTGGGCGGAAGCCGGCGAGCGCGGAGCCGGGCGGCCGCGCAGGAACTCGTAAGCCGCCGCGACCACGAACACCGCCCCGGCCAGCACCACGACCTGGCTCGCCAGCCCGGCGGCGGCCCCCACGAGCAGGGCCGCGCCGATCCGCGCCGCCGCGGTCGCCCCGCTGATGCGGATGCTGCGGCGGCGGTCCCGCTCGGTCGGGCCGGCTGGCAGCCGGGAGCGGGCCCGCGCCTCCGGGTGCAGCCGGTCCCCCTCGATGCCGCGGATGTCGTTCCACTGGTAGCGGGCCGCGTAGATGAGAAGCTCGAGCACCAGCCAGAGCACCAGGAAGCGCGGCCAGCGCGCGAAGTGGCCGGCCGAGCTCGCGGCCAGGAGGAAGCAGGCCGGAGCGATCAGCGCCTTGGCCCATGCGTCCGGCCGCGGGTGCAGCAGGTACCCGGCCAGCCCCCGGGCCGGGTCCGGGCCGCCGGCGGCTTCCCCTCCGACGCCGCCCGCGGCCCGGTCGCCCGGCCTGCCTGATCGGCCGGATCTGGACGGCATCCGCCGCGTCACCTGCTTCTGGGGTCGGCGTTGATCCCCCTGGCCGTCCCGGCCCCCGCACGGGGCGGCCAGGGCGGGGCCCGGCGCTGGCGCGTCCCGCCTCGGCTGGTCTGAGCTCCGGCGGGCGTAGCGAGATGGCTGATCTCACGATCGCAGCGAGCGCGCGGCGCTAGACAGGGAAAACTTCGCCATCTTCCGGCACGCTCCGGCTCCCGGCGGCCGTTCGCGGCCGGGCGGGTTAGAGCCGGGAGCGGCGCTGGCGCGGGCGCGGCACCTGCCAGCGCCCGGCGAACAGGTCGTCGATGGCGGGGTCGGTGAAGAAGTGGCTATGCGTCTGGGCGAACCGGGCGAGCCGGACCAGGTTGGGATGGCGGGCCGGTCCGCCCGGGGCGTCGGCCGCCGCCGGCGGCGGGCCCGCTCCTGACGCGCCTTCCGGGAACTCGGCCTGGATCTTGTCGATGACCTGCGACTTGCTCGCCGTGAACCGGTCCACGGTCCGCTCGTCCACGTGCGCGGCCCGGGCGACCTCGCCGCGCTTGTCGAACCGGACCAGCGCGCGCCACAACGCGAGATCGGTGCTGTTGCGGATCAGCTCGTCCAGGCAGTCCTTGTTGCGGATCAGGCGCTGGACGGTGGACTCGGCCTGCTCCGGTCGGCCGCCGTCCGGTGCGGCGAACCCGGGCCCGGTCAGCTGGCCCCGGTCCACGGCGTCGATCAGCGCGCGCATCGCCTCGGCCGGAGATGCCTTGGACAGCAGCGCCAGGGGCTCGAAGAACACGAACGACGCCAGCAGGAACAGCAGCCGGTTGCGCTCCTCGTCGGTGCTCTCGATCACGATCTTGGTGTCCGGGGATAGCTCGTGCAGGATGCGCATGGCGGTCAGGCCGGTCGGGCAGCCCGGCCCGAAGTTGATGTCGACGAGCGCCAGGTCGAACCGCGGTCCCTGGCTGAGCGCCTCGGGCAGGCCGCGCGGGTCGCGGACGCCGGTCAGGGTGTGCGGCGTGCCCTGGATCACCTGCGCCAGCGCGAGCTCGACCAGGACGAAGTCGTCGACCACGAGTATGTGCACGAGCGGTCCTCTCCTCGAGGCGGGCCGGCCGGCCTCACCAGGGCGACGACTTCCACCGGGCCAGCACCCGGGTGCCGCCGCCCTCGCGGTGCTCGGTGGTGACCCCGCCGTCGAACCGGTGCAGGTGGTCGTCGAGGATCCGCAGGCTGGTCCGGATACCCGCCGCCTGGGCGGGCATGCCCGGGCCGTCATCGGCGACCGAGACCGTCACCCAGGGGCGTCCGTTGCGGCCCGGCCCGGCGGCGGGGGCGCCCGGGGGCTCCTCCCGCACGGCGACCTCCACCCGCCGCGCGCCCGCCTTCCACGCGTTGGTGACCAGGTCGGGCAGGACCCGCCGGGCCAGCCCGTAGTCGGTCTTGCGCATCCGCAGGTGGCGGCAGCCGGAATCGAGGAACATGCCCGCCCGCCGGTCACCCGGCACCGTCTGCAGCACGCAGTCCCACAGCAGCGCGACGGTCTCGGCCGGCGGCCCGCCTCCCAGCGTCATCTGGCGTGCCTCCTCGGCCAGCATCAGCATGCTGTCCGCCAGCGACCTGGTCTCCTGGCCCGCTCCGGCATCGGCCTGCACCTGCCGGACCAGCGCGTGCGCCCCGTTCTTGACCAGGCTGTGCACGGTGATCGAGTCGTTGCGGCGGACCTCGCCCATCGATATCTCGCTGGCCTCCCGCCCGGCCCGGAGTATCACCTCGAAGGCCATCGTGAACGGCAGGAGCAAGACAACCGAGCCGGCCAGCAGTAATGGGATGACCAGCCCGGCCGGGAGCCGCTCCTCATGCGGCCGGGCCGGGGAGACGATCAGCCCGATCTCGATGGCAGCCACGACGAGCGGGATCCACGGGCGGAAGGCGAGCAGCCCGCCGGCCGGCGGCGTCTCGGGGTTGTACCAGCTCGCGTCCGTCATCACCTGAGCGAAGGCGTTCCACACGTGCGCGGTGATCAGGACCAGGCCGAGCACGTACACCGGCAGCGGCAGCGGCCGCACCGAGATCGGGCCGCCGTACAGCAGCAGGACCAGGATGATTCCCACGCCCTCCAGCAGCCCGGACAGGTCGGCGGTGGCCCGGCCGCGGACGCCGCGCAGATGACCGGCCGTTTTCCGGAACGCGGCGATCCGTCCGGAGGCGAGCCGGTCGAGGATGTCCGGCTGGGTCTGGATCCACGCCATGCTCACGCCCGCCGACACCATCAGCAGTTGCGCGGAGGCGCGCGGCAGCACGCCGCCGGGAAACCAGGCGAGCAGGACCCACAGGCCGCCGACACAGGCGGCCCGGAAGGCCGCGCCTATCCGCCACAGCGGGGTCGCGTAGCGGACCGCCATGTCGTAGACGACCTGCGTGCGCAGCGATGAGTCCGAGAGCATGAGCCTCCTCCCCGGCCCGTGGCATTCGCGGCGGAAGGCCGGGCCGGCCGGCTGGCGCCTGGCCCGGATCGGTCCGGCCGGTGACGCCAGCGGCCGCGCATTCCCCCTGTCCTCATGATGCCGCAGCCGGCCGCGAGCCGGCCATGTGCGCGTTTACCCGGCGCCGGGGGAAACGTTCCGGGGCGCTACCCGCTCTTGCGGGCGGAGCCGCCGGCGATCTCGTAGGACCACAGCTCGCTGCTGACGCCGACCGGGCCGGGCGGATGGCCGCCGGCACGTTCCTGCGCGGAGCGGTGGCCGTGCCCGAACGCGGGCGAGCGCAGCCAGGCCTCGAACGCCGCCTCGTCCCGCCACCGGGTCACCACCAGCCAGGTGGTGCGCTCATCGGTCGGCTTGAGCAGCTCGAAGCCCTCGAACCCATCCTGGTCGTCGACCGCCCCGGCCCGGGCCGCGAACCTGCGGGCCAGCTCGTCCCCGCTGTCGGCCGGCACGGTAATCGCGTTGATCTTTATCACGGTCATGGGCACGATAATGCCAGCCGGGTGCGCCGCGGCGTCGGCTAGCATGCGGGCAGTCACCCGCCGGTGTAGCTCAGTTGGCAGAGCAGCCGTCTTGTAAACGGCAGGTCAGCGGTTCGATCCCGCTCACCGGCTCCCGGAGGTCTTCACGTTTGAGTGAGGCCTATTTTCACGACGAAATAACACGAATCGGCTAGAAGGAAGTCTCCACGGTTTGAGGGGAACCCCGGATGTCCGCGACTGCAGCTGGCCAATGTCCTGGGCCGCGCCATATGCGAGGCCTCTGACCAGGGGGTATAAATGGCTCGTGGTGACGTGTCCGCAGTGCGGTGCGTCCCGGGGGGATGGCGACCGGTTCTGCGGTGGTTGCGGTGCTCCTCTGCAGGGGTGCCCGTCGTGTGGTGAGCCGGTTCCGCCGGGCGACCGGTTCTGCCCGGCGTGCGGGCATGCGCTGGTGGGAGCAGCCTCCGGATTGTCTGTGGCCGCCGCCTCATCTTCGCCTGCTGTGCCGGTGGCTGGGTCGGGCGGGGGACCGGTGGCGGAGCGCCGGGTGTGCTCGGTGCTGTTCTGCGACCTGGTGGGGTTCACGCCGCTGTCGGAGTTGCGGGATCCCGAAGCGGTGCGCGAGTTGCTGAGCGAGTACTTCGTGATGGCGCGGACGGTGATCGGCCGTTACGGGGGGGTGGTGGAGAAGTTCATCGGGGATGCGGTGATGGCGGTGTGGGGGGCTCCGGTCGCCGCGGAGGGCGACGCGGAGCGGGCGGTGCGCGCGGGCCTGGACCTGGTGGCCGCGGTCGCCGAGCTGGGCGCCGAGGCCGGCGTCCCGGGGTTGGCGGCCCGGTGCGGGGTGGTGACCGGGGAGGTAGCGGTCACCGTGGGCGCCATCGGTGAGGGGATTGCCGGAGACACGGTCAACACCGCCGCCCGGGTACAGACTGCAGCCGAGCCCGGGTCGGTGCTGGCTGATGGAGCGACAAAGCGGCTGGCGGAATGCGGGGTGGGGTTCGCCGATGCGGGGGAGCACGCGCTGAAGGGCAAGGCCGAGCCGGTGCACCTGTGGCGGGCGACCTGGGTATCGTCCGGGGTCGGCGGGGTGAAGCGGCTGGACGGGCTGGAGGCGCCGCTGGTAGGGCAGGATGCGGAACTGCGCACGGTCAAGGAACTGTTCCACGCCGCCGCCGAGCGGCGGGTGCCCCGGCTGGTGCTGGTGTCCGGGCCCGCGGGGGTGGGCAAGTCCCGGCTGGGCTGGGAGTTCGACAAGTACGTCGACGGCCTGGCCGAGCAGGTGTGGTGGCACCGGGGCCGGTGCCTCTCGTATGGCGACGGGGTGGCGTTCTGGGCGCTGGCCGAGATAGTACGCCAGCGGCTGTCCATCGCCGAGGAAGATCCGGCAGACATCGCCGCGATCAAGCTGCAGGAGGGCCTGGACAGGTATATCTCCGATCCCGGGGAGCGGGTGTATGTCGGGGCGCGGCTGGGCCGGCTGCTCGGCGTCGCGGTCTCGGACGACGACGGGGGGCCGCTGGCGCGGGCCGAGCTGTTCGCCGGATGGCGGCTGTTCTTCGAGCGGCTGGCCGCGCAGGGCCCGGTGGCGTTGCTGATCGAGGATGCCCAGTACGCCGACGCGGGCCTGCTGGACTTTGTGGATTACCTGATCGACTGGGTGCGGGACCTGCCCATTTACGTGCTGGTGTTCGCCCGCCCGGAGCTGGGCCAAGCCCGGCCCGGGTTCGGTACCGGGCGCAACCGGATCACGCTGACGCTCGACCCGCTGGACGCGGCGTCGATGGATGAGCTGGTGGAGGCGCTGGTACCCGGCATGCCGCCGGCGGCACGGGCGAAGATCACCGCCCAGGCGCAAGGGATTCCTTTGTTCGCGGTGGAGACGGTGCGCTCGCTGATCGACCGTGACATCGTCCAGCCCGTCGAGGGCGTCTACCGGCTGGTCGGTGACATCGGTCAGCTCGCGGTTCCCGACAGCCTGCATGCCCTGCTGGCTGCCCGTTTGGATGTCCTTGACCCCCAGGCGCGGCGGCTTGTGAGCGACGCTGCGGTCTTGGGCACCACCTTCCCCGCCGAAGCCCTGATCGCCGTCTCCGGCCAGGATGAAACGGCAGTGCGATCCGCTTTGACAGAGTTGGTGCGCCGTGAGGTGTTCTGCGTGTCCGCCGACCCGCTGTCGCCGGAACTCGGCAGCTACCAGTTCGCCCAGCAGATGCTGCGCCAGGTGGCCTACGACACCCTGTCGCGCCGCGACCGCAAGGCCCGCCACCTCAAGGTCGCCACCCACCTGCGCACCGCCTTCCCCGGCGACGGGGAGGAAGCCGCCGACGTCATCGCCCGCCACTACCTCGACGCCCTCGCGGCGGTCCCTGAGGACCCTGATGCCGGAGAGATCCGCGAGCAGGCCGTCGCTGCGCTCATCCGCGCGGCCGAGCGCGCCGGCCGCACCGGGGCTCCCGCCCTGGCTGTCACCATCTACGACGAGGCCGCCCAGCTCACCCCGATAGATACGGCGGACGGACTCAGAACAGCTGCCGTCTTGTGGGAACAAGCCGCAGACGCCGCCCTCACCAATGCCGACTTCGCCGCGGCGGTCGAGCACGCCGACCGCGCCCGCAGTTGCTTTCTTCAGCGCGGCGATTCCCGGGCGGCCGCCCGCGCCCAGGCCATCGCCGGCCAGGCGCTGCGCAGGTGGGGCCATCACGCCGACGCGCGTGAAAGGCTCACCGCCGCCCTGGAGGTGCTGCGGGCAGACCCCGACGCCGACACTGTCGGCGCCCTGGAGGAACTTGCGGCCCTGGAGATGTACGCCGGCTCGCCCGACGCGGACAGGCTCACCACCGAGGCGCTGGCCCTCGGCCAGGCCATCGGCGCTGACGCGGGCCAGCTCACCGGCCTCTTCACCACCCGCGGGGTCTACCATGGCATCGCCGGCCGCCACCCCCAGGCGGTTGCCTACTTCCGCGAAGCTGCCCGGCTGGCCGAACAGGCTGGCGACAACTTGCGCCTGGGCGTGGTGCTGCTCAACCTGTCTGAGGCGCTGGCGGTCACCGATCCGGCAGGTGCGGTTTCCGCCGCGCGTACCGCCGCCGAGCATCTCCGCCGTGCCGGCGCCCGGGACTACCTGGCGTTTGCGATCACGAACCTGGCCCATGTGCTGCTGCTGGTCGGCGACTGGGACACCGCCGAGCAAGAGCTCAACCAGGCCGTGGATTCCGGCGGGCTGGCGGGCATCGACTATCTCCCCTGCTACCTGGGCTGGCTGGCCGCATTGCGCGGCGATGCCGATACCGCCGAGACCATGGTGGGGGGCCTGCGGGATCTGCGGGCCAGCGAGGATCCCCAGGACCAGGCGAAGATCAGCACGGCGCAAGCCCTCACCGCCACCGCACGCCATGAGGCAGGCAACGCGCTACGCCACGCCCGCGACACGCTCGCCCACGTCGGCGCGCTCGGGATAAGCCACGAATGCCTGTGCTGGGCGTGGCCGCTGGCCGCGCGGGCCGCCCATGACCTGGGTGACACCACAGCCATCGGCGAACTGCTCGCCCTGCTCGACTCCTACCAGCCCGGCCACCTTGCCCCCATGCTGCGGGCCGAGCGGGACCTGGCGCGCGCCCGCCTGGCCGACCACCCCGGCGACCCCGATGTCATGGCATCTTTCGCAGCGGCGATCGCAAGCTTGCGCGAGTACAGCACCCCTTACCACCTCGCCCACGGCCTGCTCGACTACGCCCAGCGGCTCAGCCGCCGCGGCGACGCCGACGCCGCCACAGCGGCGGTCGATGAGGCTCGCGACATCGCCCGCCGACTGCGCTGCCAGCCGTTGCTCGACCGGGCAGAGCTGATACCCACCCAGCCGGACGTATTGGCGTAGACAGCGGGCGCCAAGCCCCCAGCCGGTGCCCTCGACCCGCCGTCTACCGTGTGGGCTATGTCCTGTAGGAGGCTGTGGGCGCTGTCCTGTAGGAAGCCTGGCTAAGTCGCCGCCTGGCGCGCGCCACCGGCCCCGCCTTCATCTGCTTGCGCCATTCGGGGAAGTCCTCGCCGAACTGCTGATGCTCCTGGCCCGCGGATTCATACACCACGTAGCCGCTCTTGAGGATGCTAAATGCCGTGGTGAGCTGGCCCAGCTTGTCGAACCGGGCCGTCGCGGGGGCCATCGGGTCGAACCAGGCCGGGGTCACGAAATTGCATACTGATACCCCGTTGACGGTGTAACTGGGGGCCTCGACCGGGTCGCACACCTCGAAGCTGTAGGCCGCCCCCTTGCCGTCGTTGGCCCACAGGTTGCAGTTCGGGTCGACGAACATCTCCAGCACCTCATGGGACAGCACGCTGGAAACGCTCCAGTCGCCGATGGTTACCTGCCCGCCGTTATCAAGCTCTGGCTTGGCCGCAACCACCCCCCACAGCTTCCCGCCCTGGCTCTCGGTGTGAAAGCCGTCCACGCCCTGGGGCTGGTGCTGGATGGTGTCCATGATCGCTATGCCGTGCGCCGTCACCGGGACGGCAGCCGGGTCGGTGTAGAACACGACCGCCGCCGGCGTCCGGTCCCACAACGGGGCAGCGTCCAGCCGGACCTGGGTCGCGATCGCCTGCGTCATGGTCGCGGCGTCCGCATCGGACACCAGGCTTGACTGGTTAAGAATCGCGATCAGCATTCAGGTCCCCTCCTTGCCCCTCACGCCGGGAAGGCGCCACATTGCTTTCGCCCGCACGTGCCTGGCTCATGTTCGCCCAAGCCCAGCCGTCCTGACAAGGCTCTCCTGGCCATCCAGCCGGTGGAGACCGTGATGCCGGCGAGCTGGCACAGCAAGATCGTGGCCCGGTAGACCGGGATGTGGTGCCCGCAGGTCAGGTTCGCGGCCTGCCGCAGGTCTCCGGCGCGAAGCTGGCCCGCGCCCGCACGTTCGCGGCCGAAGACCGCCGCGGATGGCGACCTGGCGTCAGCACCGGCCGGCAGCTGCTCCCGGCGACGCTGGGCACGATCGGTGGTGTCTGTGCGTTGGACGTCACGTATGACGTCGTGCGTGGCTCGGCTCACCTGACTCCAGGCGGGCGGCCCGGTCTGCGCATTCAGCGTCATCGGCAGATAGTTCGTTAGAAGGCTCGTTTGTCATGGGGAACATGCTGGCGTTCCTCGGCCGTGACATGGCGGTCGACCTCGGTACGGCGAACACCCTGGTGTACGTGCGTGGCCGGGGGATCGTGCTGAATGAGCCGTCGGTGGTGGCGCTCAACACGAATACCGGCAAGATCGTTGCGGTCGGTGCCCAGGCGAAACAGATGATCGGCCGGACCCCGGGGAACATCGTGGCGGTCCGGCCCCTGAAGGACGGCGTCATCGCCGACTTCGACGTCACCGAGCAGATGCTGCGCTACTTCATCCAGAAGGTCCACCGCCGCCGGCACCTGGCCAGGCCGCGGCTGGTGGTGGCGGTGCCCAGCGGGATTACGGGCGTGGAGCGAAGCGCGGTGCAGGAAGCCGGGCACCAGGCGGGTGCCCGCCGCGTGTACATCATCGAAGAGCCGATGGCGGCCGCGATCGGCGCCGGGCTGCCGGTGTACGAGCCGACCGGCAACATGGTCGTGGACGTGGGCGGCGGGACCACCGAGGTGGCGGTGATCTCGCTCGGCGGCATGGTGACCTCCCGGTCCATCCGGGTCGGCGGCGACGAAATGGACCAGGCGATCATCGCCTTCGCCAAGAAGGAGCACTCGCTCATGCTGGGCGAACGGACCGCCGAGCAGATCAAGATGACGGTTGGGTCGGCCTGCCCGACAGCAGATGAACCGCATGCCGAGATCCGCGGCCGCGACCTGGTCAGCGGCTTGCCGAAGACCATCGTGATCTCCGCGGAGGAGGTCCGGCACGCGATCGCCGAACCCGTCAGCACCATCGTGGACGTCGTCAAGACCACGCTCGACCAGTGCCCGCCCGAGCTGGCCGGCGACATCATGGACCGCGGCATCGTGCTCACCGGCGGTGGTGCGCTGTTGCGCGGCCTCGACGAGCGGATGCGCGAAGAGACACAGATGCCGATCCAGCTGGCCGACAATCCGCTGGAGTCGGTCGTGCTCGGCACGGGCAAATGCGTTGAGGACTTCGACGCCCTCCAGCAGGTGCTGGTACCAGACAGGCGCCGGTAGCGGTCCAGAAAGGGGCCCTGCGTCCTCCTGGGGCTGGCCCGTGCTCTTCCGCTGGCCGACCGCCTGATGCTGACCTCGGTGAACGGCTTGCAGCACCAGCCGGCGGTGGCGTATCCGGCGGCTCGCAGTGACCCCGTGGGCTGATCGGCGTCACAGATGCGCTCGTCCGCACCTAGCCTCCTCCGCAACAGATTGCTAAAGTCAGCAATTGCTGATTCGATGATAAGAGTTCCGTGGCCGTTGCGGCTCGAGGTGGGCGGCAGCGGGACGTGCCGGGCGTGACGCGGCCCGCCCACCTGGACGGGGTACGGCGGCACGGGTCAGAGGGTGGCGATGGGAATGACCCGGCAGTACGTGGCGGGTGAGTTGTCGGTGCTGCTGGCGCACCTTCAGGCGGTGACCACTACCGACGCGGCCGGGCGGGACGCGTGGTCCTTGCGGCACGCGGCCGAGACGGAGCCGATCCCGGCGCTGGGCCTGGTGACCGTCCGCGCGCTGGCGCTGACGGAGGGCCTGTGCTGGGAATCGCTGAGCCGGGGCGACGCGGCGGCGTTCACCCGCCAGGCGGCGGTCTGCGCCGAGCTGCACGACTTCGGCGTGTGCGCTGGCCTGCTCGAGGAAGATTAGGCAGGCCTGACCTGCGTACTCCAATGGTGAGCGAGAGGACAAGACGATGGCAGATAGCCAGGAGCCGCAGGATTCTACGACACCGGTGTCCGAGGCGCAGATCGCCGTGCACTGGCGCGAGGAAGAAAACTACCCGCCGCCCCCGAGCTTCATCGAGCAGGCCAACGCCAAGGACCCGGCCATCTTCGAGCGGTTCACCGAAGACAAGTTCCCTGACTGCTTCAAGGAGTATGCGGACCTGCTCACGTGGGACGCGCCGTGGCACACGACGCTGGACACCAGCAACGCGCCGTTCTGGAAGTGGTTCGTCGGCGGCAGGCTGAACGCCTCGTACAACTGCGTGGACCGGCATGCCGCGGCGAAGCCGGACAAGACCGCGATCATCTTCGTGCCGGAGCTGGAGTCCGACGATCACGTGGAGATCAGCTACTCGGAGCTGCACCGGCAGGTGAACGAGTTCGCGGCGGTGCTGCGTGACTCTCTCGGCCTGAAGACGGGCGACCGGGTGACCCTGCACATGCCGATGGTGCCCGAGCTCCCGGTCACCATGCTGGCCTGCGCCCGGCTGGGAGTCATTCACTCGCAGGTGTTCGGCGGGTTCAGCGGTACCGCGTGCGGTCACCGGATCGCCGACTCCGGCAGCCGGGTCCTGATCACGATGGACGGCTACTACCGCGGCGGCCAGCTGACCGACCACAAGGTCAAGGCCGACGAGGCGGTCGCGGCGGCCGCCGAGGAAGGCCAGGAAGTCGACAAGGTGCTGGTGTGGCGCCGGCACCCGGGCCGGTACGCATCGCCGACGCCGATGGCCGAGGGCCGGGACGTGTTCGTCGACGACCTGCTGGCCGGGCACCGGGGCGCGACCGTCGACCCGGTATCCATGCCGGCCGAGGCGCCCCTGTTCTTGATGTACACCAGCGGCACCACCGGCCGCCCGAAGGGCTGCCAGCACAGCACCGGCGGCTACCTGTCCTATGTGGCCGGGACGTCGAAGTACTACCAGGACATCCACCCCGGCGACGTGTACTGGTGCATGGCCGACATCGGCTGGATCACCGGCCACTCCTACATCGTCTACGGCCCGCTGGCGCTCGGCACGACCACGGTGATCTACGAGGGCGTGCCCAACTACCCCGACGGCGGGCGGCCCTGGCGGATCGCGGAGAAGCTGGGGGTGAACATCTTCCACACCTCGCCCACCGCCATCCGGATGCTGCGCAAGGTCGGCCCGGAGGAGCCGAAGAAGTACGACTACCACTTCAAGCACATGACCACGGTGGGCGAGCCGATCGAGCCCGAGGTCTGGCGCTGGTACCACTCCGAGGTCGGCAAGGGCGAGGCGGCGATCGTCGACACCTGGTGGCAGACCGAGAACGGCGGCTTCCTCGGCAGCACGCTGCCCGCGCTGCAGCCGATGAAGCCGGGCAGCTGCGGCCCGGGCGTCCTCGGCGTCTACCCGGTGATCTACGACGAGAACGGCAACGAGGTGCCGCGGCAGCGGCAAGGCGGGCAACATCTGCATCCGCAACCCGTGGCCGGGGATCTTCGAGACCATCTGGGGCCAGCCCGAGCGGTTCGTCTCGACCTACTACGCCAAGTACAACAGGGACCCGGACAGCAAGGACTGGCACGACTGGCCGTACTTCGCCGGCGACGGCGCGGTGCAGGCCGCCGACGGGTACTTCCGGATCCTCGGCCGCGTCGACGACGTGATCAACGTGGCCGGCCACCGGCTGGGCACCAAGGAGATCGAGTCCGCTTCGCTGACCGTCCCCGAGGTCGCCGAGGCGGCCGCGGTGCCGGTGATCGACGACATCCGGGGCCGCGCCGTCGAGGTGTACGTGTCGCTGAAGCCCGGCTTCGAGCCGGGCAAGGAGATGGAGGCCAAGGTCACCACGGCGATCGAGACCGAGATCGGCAAGATCGCCCGGCCGAAGAACGTCTGGATCGTGCCGGACATGCCGAAGACCAGGTCCGGCAAGATCATGCGCCGGGTCATCGCGTCGATCTCCAACTTCGCCGACGTCGGTGACGTGACCACGCTGGCCAACCCGGAGATCGTCGATAACATCCGGCACCACGTGCAGAGCGAGAAGGTCGCCCGGGACGACGTGCCGCGCGAGCTCACCGAGGTGGAGTTCGAGGAGATCAGGAAGTTCGGCGGCGAGTAGCCGGCCGCGTCACCGGCAGGCCGCCTCGCCGCCCTCCACAGGCCGGGCCAGATCGGGAGGCGGCGTCCAGGCGCTCCAGCAGCGCGTGGTGTTCTTCAAGCAGCTGCCCGGGCAGGTGGCGGCCGAAGGGTGGTGAGGTACTCGCCGATGAGGGCGGCCTCGTCGCGCCAGGTGGCGGGGTCGACCGACAGCAGCACGTCCAGGTCGGCGCGGCTGATCCCCAGGCCTCCGGTGTCGAGGGCGGCCGTGGCGCCGCGCCTCCCGCAAGCAGGCTGTCTCCGGGACGGGCCTGGCGAGGCCCGCCTTTCCCGGCACGCAGACGGGCAGCCCGCACCCCGGCGGCCGGGCCGGGGAACACGACAGATCCCCGGGGCCCAGGGTCATCTCGCGCGCGGGGGCAAGGCGCCGCGGGGAATCCCGCCGCCGCCGGCGCCCGGTCCTGCCCGGTGACGCGCTGCCGCCGGGCGCCTGGCACCGGAGCGGCTGCATGAGCCACAGCGACATGGCCCATACATGCGCGGCCTCCCCTTCCGCTGGGCGAGGGCCGCGCCTCCCGGTAGCCATCCGGGAGGCGCGGCAGGGGCGGGGTCCTTGTGTCCGGCTGGAACCTGGTAGCCCCCCCGGAGGGAGGAGGGGCTACCAGGGCATGCGGCAGCCGTCGCCGTAGATGACGTCCACCCGGAACTGCACGCCCGGGCCTGCGTGCCGGGCACGCAGGCAGCGCACCTTCTCACGGGCGCGGACGTACTGCCCGGCGCCTTCCAGCACGACCAGGTCGGTCCGGGCCTCGCTATCGCCGCCCTCGCCGGCGGGGCGGGCCAGGGCGCCGACGCGGACGACGACGTACCCGGCGATGCCGGCCAGGCCATGGCCATGCCGCACGTCACAGGACCCGCTGATCCGCACGCCGCCCCTTGCTGATTGCTAAGATTGGCAATTGCTGAGTCCGATGATAACCGCCCGGGGCCGGCGTCGGGCATGATGGGTCACATAAGGTGACGGCCAGGCGCCCCGGGGCGCCCGAGGGAAAAACGGCGCGCGTGCGCGGGCCAGGGAGGATGCCAGGGTGAGCGCGCCGCTGTACCAGCTGAAGGCGGAATTCTTCAAGACGCTGGGCCACCCCGCCCGGATCCGGATCCTGGAACTGCTGTCCGAGCGCGAGCACGCCGTCGCCGAGATGCTCCCGCAGGTTGGCATCGAGCCAGCGCACCTGTCGCAGCAGCTAGCGGTGCTGCGCCGGGCGAACCTGGTGACATCCCGCAAGGAAGGCTCCACCGTCTACTACTCGCTGACCAGCCCGCACATCGCCGACCTGCTGGCCGTCGCCCGGCGGATCCTCACCGGCGTGCTGTCCGGGCAGGCCGAGCTGCTCCAGGACCTGCGCGCCTCCGCTGGCTCCCGCTGAACATCACCCATACGCCCGGAGGCTTCTTTCCCGGCACGCGGCCGGCTGACACGTTGACGGCCTGACGGGCCTCCTTCCCGGCTGGCTGGCGGCACGAGAACGTGACGGCGGTGAAGACCCGGCGTTGCTTGCTGGTGAGGTCCTGGCAAGGCGCAGCCCCGGGGTGGCTCCCGAGACGTGGAGACGTCGAATGTCTCGGCGAGGCGGACTACGGCGTCGGCGGACGGTGTGATGCGGCCGTTTACGCAGCGGCTGATCTGGGCGGGGTCGGCGCCGGTCCGCTCGGCTAGCTCGACATCCACTTCGCCGGGTCGGGCGTCTTGCGGCGCCCCACAAGAGCCCCACAAACCGCGCTTCTGTCGACTTCCCCACAGGCAAAACGGAACTGAGCGGCACGTGGTGGCACGCCTGCTATCGTGACCCCGTAAGCCTGCTGACCAGCGTTAACGCGGGCGAGCAGGGTCTATGTACGAAAATCGGGATCATGGTTCAAGGGGTGACAGTACCCCTTGTAAACGGCAGGTCAGCGGTTCGATCCCGCTCACCGGCTCGAGTCAGGACCACTTCCGCGGACGCCTGTCCAGGTGCGCAGGCCGCCATTGCAGCCAAGAGTGCAGCCCAACACGGCCCGATCACTCGAAGATCGCCCCACGGCCAGGCAGCCGAGGCGGACAGCGCCGTCGGCTGGGGGCTGAGGGGACCGGCCCGGAGGGCGCCGGTGACCCGGGGCGCGACCTGATGCTGGGAATACCCCTACTGGCGGAAGCACAGTCATGGCCATCGCCGTAGCAGAATGAGATCAGATGATGTCGACGTTACGGGTGACTCGGATCCGACCGGCCGGGTGGCTGGTACTGGCGGGTGCGCTGTTCTTGGCCGCGGTGGCGGTCTATGCCTGGCTGATATCGACCTACTTCCCGACCTGGGTGGCGACCGACGCGACCACCTACCGGGACGCCGGTATCGCAGTGCAGGCTCACCCCGCGCAGCTGTACGCGTTGCGCCTCGGCGTGGGCAGGCAGCCGTTCACCTACCCGCCGTTTGCCGCGCTGCTGTTCGCGGCCGCGAGCGGGCTGTCGTTCGCCACCTGGCAGGTCGTGCTGACCGTGGCAACGATCGCGGCGCTTCCGGTGGTGGCCTACCTGGCGCTGGGCATCGCCGGGCGGC
This sequence comes from uncultured Actinomycetota bacterium, assembly GCA_963749145.1. Taxonomy (GTDB): domain Bacteria; phylum Actinomycetota; class Actinomycetes; order Streptosporangiales; family Streptosporangiaceae; genus JASHPR01. The sequence continues at coordinate 295,199 of CAVVLN010000005.1, forward strand.
CCGCTGGCCTGACCAGGCTGGCCGGGGCGCTGGCGATCGCGGCGGCGGCCCTGTGGCTGGAGCCGGTGGCGTCGACGCTGGCGTTCGGGCAGATCAACGTCCTATTGCTGGTACTGGTGGTCGGCGACCTGGCGCTGCCCGACCGGTTCCAGGGCAAGGGGATTGGCATCGGCCTGGCTGCGGCGATCAAGCTGACGCCGCTGATCTTCATTCCGTACCTCTTGTTCAGCCGCCGGATCCGCGCCGCGGTCGTCGGAACGCTGACCTTCGGTGCCTCGGTCGCCCTGGGATTCGCCCTCCTGCCGACCGCCTCCGCGGCCTTCTGGCACAACCAGCTCACCACCTATGACGGCCAGGGCCACCTGCTGAACCAGTCGCTCAACGGGGCGATGGTGCGCCTGACCCAGGACGGGCCGCAGGCGCACGCGTACTGGCTAGCGGCGGCGATCGTGGTCGGCGTGGTCGGCGTGGGTGCCGCAACGCTGGCCAGTCGGCGCGGCCATGAACTGCTGGGGCTGGTCACCTGCGGGGCCACGGGCCTGTTGATCTCGCCGGTGTCCTGGTCGCACCACTACGTCTATGTGGTCCCTGCGCTCGCCCTGGCCTGCTACGGCCCGCAGCGGCGGGGCTACCGCGTCGCTGGTGTCGCCGTGATCATCGCGCTGTTCGGCTACTGGCCGATGCCTATCGGCGGTGACGGCGGCTTCCACCCGGCCGCGCGATGGCTGCCGCGCGGCCTGCTGCGGCTGGCGCCGCACTACGGTACGGCCGGGCTGGGCACCCCCGAGTTGCACTGGCGCGGTCTGGAACTGATCGTGGGCAACTACTACGTGCTGACCGCGCTCGCTTTCGTCATAGCCGTGGCGTGCGCGGCCCGATCACTCGAAGATCGCCCTCGCAGCCGCGTCGATCGCCGCCCGCTCGATCTTCGGGGGCACAAGCGTGCCGGTGTCTACGGTCAGCGGCATGCGCCAGGCCCTCGTGCCGCAGCCTGCCGCTGATCGATCATCGCCTCACAAGGAACCAGCGCCAGAAGCGGCGCGTGCGCATCAGGCGAGGCCAGTCACGGAGCGGGAACCCGCGGTAAGGACTGACGTGGATGCACAGGCCCTCATCGCCGGGGAGCAAACAGCCACCGAGGCAATCTCCCCAGCAATGCTTGCAGTGACGAGTCTGCGACACCTGACTCCTGGCAGAGAACGCGGGCCGTCTCGCCGCTCTGCCTTCTCGACAGGGTACTGCGCCCAAGCGGGAGACCCGCGGGGGCAACTGGAGAATCGGCCCCAGGCAACCCGCGCTTCCCGATGATCCTGGCCCGGTCGGGCCCGTGAAACCCGCTGCTGACCTTAGGCGAGCCGCCAGGCGAGAAGGCGTTCGGCGCCTTCAGCCTGGGTGAATCCCGCATGGACCAGCTCGCGCTGGATCACGTCCCATACGGGGCGGTAAGCGTAACCGATGATCTCCTCTTCGCTAATGACCTTCTCACCCTCGGTGACCCGGTACAGATAGCGAGCGCGGCACGCCTCCTCATCCGACTCGAGAATCTCCGACAGAACCGTGTAGGTATGCCGGCCCACCTGACGCGAATCCAGTTCCTGGAGCGGACGGGGCGTCGGAGGACCACCATCGCGCCAGGTGAAGACCAGCAGGCCGCCGGGGGCCAGCTGAGCCGCCAGCACCGGCCAGAGCCGCTGCCGATAGTCCGGCTCCAGCGCATACATCACGTTGATCATGACCACGGCCTCAACGGGCTCGTCCAGGCCCACGTTGAGCGCATCGCAAGGGAGCACGGTCACACGCTTCAGCAGTTCCGGGCGCGAACTCAGCCGGGACAGCAGCACGGCGCGCATACCGGCCGAGGGTTCCAACGCGAAGATCTCAGCCGGTGTCCATTCGACCAGCGACGTGGTGATCAGACCGGTTCCCGCGCCGATCTCCAGGACGCTCCCCCGGACCCCGGCCAGCAGCGGGGGCAGCTTCTTGCGGATCTCCGGCACATGCCCGTTCTCCTGGAGCAGGTCGTAGAAAGGCCAGGAAATGAAGTCGGTCATGGCGGGCAACACTATTCCACGACTGGCGGCTGGACTGGTTCGGCAGAGGCGGTGTGGCTTGCCGCCGGGAATGGCACGGTCAGTCGGCGCTGCGCTGAAGCTGCCATGCCGCTTCGAGGGCATCCTCGACGGCACCGGGATCGCCTCCGGCGAGGTCAGCGACGACCATCATGTGCTTGCGGTACCGGGCCGGAACGCTGAAGGTCTCGGGGAACTGCCGCAGCAGCCAGTCGCGGTACGCAAAATCGGCGCGGATCACCAAATGGGCGTCGTCAAGCTGGCGGGCGACCAGCCTGCCGTGGTACCGCCACTGGACCAGCCCGTCCGCCGTGGTGCGGCGCACGCCGGCCAGCTCCTCGGCCAGCCGGGCTACCTCACCGATCTGCAGCATCCGCAGACCGCCGTGCCGGTCGTGCTCTCGTAGCGGCTTGTCCCGCCGCGCGCGCCCCGGGCGGCACCCGCCGCCAGGACGCGCATGACACCGGTCTCATCAGCCACCAGATCAGTAAACACCCGACCGGGGGAGCGCCGGACCTATGCGGCCACGCCGCACGCGAGACCGCATCACCTCGCCTGCCATGCTTGCGGCATGCTCGGACGACTGCACCATGTAGTGCTCGACTGCCCTGACCCGGCCGCCCTGGCGGCGTTCTACTCCCGGCTGCTCGGGCAGCCGATCACCTACCAAAGCGACGACTGGGTCGTCGTCGCCGCCAGCGACAAGTCGTCAGGCCTGGCCTTCCAGCTCGCCCCGGACCACCGCCCGCCCACCTGGCCCGATCCGGCCGTGCCTCAGCAGTTCCACCTGGACGTCATGGTCGAAGACGCGGTCTCAGCCGGGCCCCGCGTTCTGGCCCTCGGGGCAAGGAAACTCGATGGCGAGAATGTCTATGCTGACCCGGCCGGTCACCCTTTCTGCCTCATCCGGCGGCCGGGCTGGGCGACACCTGTCCCCGCGGACGGCTGACCCGACGGGCTCAGCGGTCCGCCGCGGTCAGTGGGGGCTGACGAGGTGGCGGTCGATGTGGCCGGCCACGTAGTCCATCCCGGCCGCGGCGCCAGGCAGCACATTGACCATGGTGAAGAAGCCGTGCATCTGCCGGTCGAAGCGCTGGTGCTGCACCGGGACGCCCGCCGCGCGGAGCTTGTCGGCGTAGGCCTCGCCCTCGTCGCGGAGCGGGTCGTGCTCGGCGGTGAGCACCACGGCGGGCGGCAGCCCGGACAGGTCCTCGGCCCGCAGCGGCGACGCGTCCGCATTGGCGCGGTCCGCGGGGTCGGGGGCGTAGTGGTCCCAGAACCAGGTCATGCCCTCCCGGGTCAGCAGCAACTGGTTCTCCGGGTCGGTGTAGCTGGCATTGTCCAGGTCGGCGTCGGTGACCGGGTAGACCAGCACCTGAAGGCTGATGTCCGGGCCGCCCTCGGCCCTGGCCCGCTGGGCGACGACCGCCGACAGGTTCCCGCCCGCGCTGTCCCCGGCCACGATCAGCGGCACTCGCGCCCCGGCCAGGTCCTCCAGGCGGGCGCCGGCCCAGGCCAGCGCCGCCCAGGAGTCCTCGGCGGCGACCGGATAGCGGTATTCGGGCGCGAGCCGGTAGTCGACGAGCACGACGGCCGCCCCGGTGCGGTCCACCAGGTAGCGGGCCAGCGCGTCGAACTCCGGCAGCGTGCCGAGCACCCAGCCGCCGCCGTGGTAGTAGACGATCAGCGCCCGGGCCTCCTCCTCCGGGCGGTAGACCCGGACCGGTACCTCGCCGCCCTCGACCGGCACTGCGTCGTCGCTGACCGAGCCGACCTCGGGCCCCGCGCCGTACATATCCCGCCACGCCCCTTCGAGCGCGCGGGCCTCCTCGGGGGTCATCTCGTGCAACGGCTTGAGCCCGCTCTCCGCGAACTGGGCCATCAGGGCGCTGGTTGCCTCGTCAACTGCCACGCTTCACCTCGCCGGAGAACAGAATGCATCGCGCATCGGGTGAAGCGAGCGTATCGCCGCCTTCCGCGCCATCGGCCAGGACGTCGCGGAGCAGGGCTACCGGGGGCTGGTGCTGTCCCGCCACCCCGCCCCGGCGGCGCTGGCGGGGCAGCCCGGGGCGCGGGCTAACCTGTGACTGCCGCTGACGAGTGTGACCGGAGGGCCAGTGCAGTATCGGATGTCGCGGGTACTCGCGGGGCCGCTGCTGCGCCTGCTCTGGCGGCCGGAGATCACCGGGTCTGAGCAGATCCCGGCGTCCGGCGGGGCCATCCTCGCCTCCAACCACCTGTCGATCGTGGACTCGATCTTCCTGCCGCTGATGGTGGACCGCCCGGTCACGTTCGCGGCCAAGTCCGAGTACTTCACCGGCACCCGGCCGATCGACCGGCTCACCGGCGCCTACCTGCGGGCGACCAACCAGCTGTCGGTGGACAGGGCCGGGGCCCGCGCCGGGCAGGACATGCTGGAGGCGGCTCTGCGCCTGCTGCAGCAGGGAGCGCTGTTCGGGATCTACCCCGAGGGGACCAGGTCGCCGGACGGGCGCCTGTACCGGGGCCGGGTCGGCGTCGGCTGGCTGGCGCTCCACTCCGGGCTGCCGGTGCTGCCCGTCGCGATGTCCGGCACGGACCGGGTGCTGCCGCCGGGGCAGAAGATCCCCCGGCTCGCCAAGATCAGGATCACCGTCGGCAAACCGCTGACCTTCGAACAGTACCGGGACCTGCCCTCACCGGCCCGGCAGCGGCGGGCGATCACCGACGACGTCATGCGGTCCATCCAGGCCCTGTCCGGCCAGGAGTACGTGCCGGTCTACGCGTCGGTCCGCAAGGAGGAACTGGCCGCTGCCCGCAACGGGGCCCGGCCGGGGCCGGGTTAGTCGCCCGGGGCCGGGTTAGTCGCCCGGGGGAGGAACCTTAGGGAAGGCCTCGGTGTTCGCGCTGGGGTTCCATACGAAGATCGGCCCGGCGTCCGGCTCTGAGCCCTCCTCTGGCGCTGAGCCCTTCTCCGGTGGCGGTCTGGTGGCGGCCAGTTCCTCGGTACGGTCGGCGGCGGGGCCCCAGATTGACTCGGGCATGGGCGCGTTCTGGGGCCCGGACAGATTCTGGGGCCCGGACAGATTCTGGGGCCCGGACAGATTCTGGGGCCCGGACAGATTCTGCGGTGCGGGCGCGATGGGCGCGATGGGCGCGATCGGTGCCCGCCTGATCAGGGTCGATGGCGGGCCCGCAGCCCAGGGGAGCTCGGTGTCGGGCTTGGGCGCCGGTCCCCAGGGCGGGGATCCGGACACCTTGGGCGGCCGGGCGGCGGCCGCCCGGGTCATCGGGGTCAGCGGCAGCCGTGCGGGCGGGCCGCCAAGGCGCCGGCCGACCGGGTCGTCACCGGGCCCGGGGGAATCGCCGAAGCTGCCGAAGGCACCGCCCCGGCCGGCCGCCGCGCGTGAGCCGAGCCCGGAGCCGGCCATGGCCCGGGCCCCGCGGGCGCCGGGCGGCTGGGCGGGCGCGGTGAAGTACTCGAGCATCTCGTCGGCAGGGGCCTCACTGGCGGGAGCGTGGACGGGCCGCCCGGCCGGGTCGCGCTCGCCGCGGGCGGCGGCCCGGCTCCGCGTGCGCCGCCGCTGTACCAGCGCGTAGGCGATGATCGGCAGCAGCAGCACCACGAGCAGTACTCCGGAGATGAGCCCGTACCGCTCCAGCTTCGGCCCCAGTCCCCGGTCGACGAACGGGATCGGCGGCGCGGCGGGCAGCTGCCTCGAGACGGCCCCGTGGCCGGCCCGGGACGGGCCGGGCTCGGCGATGACCGCCGCGGCGGCCAGCGCCCGCGCGGCGTCGACGGTCCCGTGCCCGGAGCCGTCCTGCATACCGTCGGCGGGCCGGAACACCGTGCTGGTGATCAGGGCCTGGGTGACCTGGGCGGGCGTGAGCTCCGGGTACACCGACTTGATCAGCGCCACGATGCCGGTGACGATCGCGCTGGCCGCGGCGGTGCTGCTGACCGTCGTGTAGCCGTTCGGCGGGATGGCGGCGGTCATGCCGCTCCCGGCCGCGGTCAGCATCACGTACGACTGGCGGCTGCTGAAGGGGGCCTTGGTGAACGTGCTGTCGAACGCGCCCACGGAGATCACGCCGGGGTAGTCGGCCGGGAAGTTCGGCGCGTCGGCCTGGGCGTTGTTGTCGCCGCCGGGCGCGACCAGGACCACCCCCCGGCTCAGCGCGTAGGCCACGGCCGACTGCTCGGCCGCGCTGCCGCCCGCCGCGGCCTGCTGCGCCGCCGCGGCGGGGGACGGCGGCTGGCCCGGGATCGGTACCGGGGTCGGCGCCAGGGAGGCCACCAGGGTGTTCGCGGACTGGCCCGGGTCCAGCGGCAGGTCGATCACCTGGGCGCCGCTGTTGACCGCGTAGTTGATCCCGGCCGCGACCGCGGCGGGCAAGGCGGAGGTGATGGCCGAGTCCATGAGCAGCGGGTCGCCGCTGTCCAGGCCGACCCGGATCGACAGCAGCCGGGCCTGCGGGGCCACGCCGAGGATGCCGTCGGCGTGGCCCGGGCCGTGCCCGTGGCCGACGATGAGACTCGCCATCGCGGTCCCGTGCACCCCGTAGAACTGGCTGCCCGGCTTCTCCTTGGTGCCGGTGTAGTCCGGCCCGGTGATCACCGACCCGGCCAGGTCGGGCTGGGCCGGGTCCACGCCGCTGTCCAGCAGCGCGACCGTCACGCCCGAGCCCTGGCTGGTCCGCTGCGCCTGCGTGACGTGCAGCGCGCTGAGCCACCACTGGCCCTGGCGGACCTGGTCGGCCAGAGCCGGGACGCTGCCGACCGCGGACCACGCGACGACCAGGCCGATGGCGATGGTGACCGGCACCGGGCGGGGGAACCTCATCGGCACGCGTGCTTGCCTTCCGTGCGGGTACCCCCGCATTCTGCCACCTTCACGCCGGTTACGTACTGTGTGCGCAGATCCGGTCAGGCCGGCCGTCTGCGCAGATCCGGTCAGGCCGGCCGTCTGCGCAGATCCGGTCAGGCCGGCCGGGCCACCGAGAGCCGGACGTGGGCACCGGGCGGCAGGCCCAGCTGCTGCGCGGCGTCGCCCGCGTTGACGGCCAGCGAGATCAGCCCGGCGCTGTCGGTGAACGCCACGACCTCGCCCGGCGCCACGGACGCGAACGTCTCCATGAAGGGCACCGTGAGCTGGCGGCGGCCCGCCCGGACCACCAGCGGGGAGCCGAAGCCGATGCCCAGCCGTCCCATGTCCGCCGCGACGATGGACAGCTGGACGTTGCCGAACCGGTCCACCGACATGACCTCGCCCTCGGCCTCGCCGTCGCGTACCCGGCTGGTCGGCTCGGGCAGGGTCACCAGGTCGGCCAGGTCGATCTCGTCGCCGGCCGCGGACGGGTCCTGCCCGGCGGCCAGGTGCGCGGCCACGGGCATGAAGATGTCCCGGCCGTGGAACGTCGGCGAGACCGGGTGCAGCCACAGGTCGCCGTTGGTGAGCTGGAACGCCCGGCTGGCCCCGCCCAGCGCGGCGATCGGCCAGGACAGCAGGCCGTTGTCCGGCCCGACCATGACGCTCTCGCCGGCCACCACGGCGACGCCCCGGCGGGCGGTACCGACCCCGGGATCCACCACGGCCACGTGCACGGCGGGCGGCATGTAGGGGACGGTCTGGGCCAGCACGGCCGCCCCGCGTCGCACGTCGCCCGGCTGCACCAGGTGGGTGATGTCGATGATCCGGGCGGCCGGGGCGATCCGGGCGGCGACGCCGTGACAAGCGGCGACGAAACCGTCTTCCAGGCCGTAGTCGGTTATGAAGGTTATGCAGTCAAAGGAAGCCACGAAGGGTGAGCGTACGTCGCCGGAGACGAGACGCATAGAGGGCGCCTACGATGGAGTCCCCTACCTTAGGTTCCGGGAGGACGGGATGGCGGCGCTGTCTGAGCTCGACCAGCGCATCCTGGCCTTCGAGCAGAGCTGGTGGCGGTTCCCCGGCGCGAAGGAGAAGGAGATCCTCGAGGTGTTCGGCGTGCCGGTGACCCGCTACTACCAGCTCCTGAACGCGCTGATCGACCGGCCCGAGGCGAGCCAGTTCGACCCGGTGCTCGTCGCTCGGCTGCGCCGGCAGCGCAGCCGCCGGAACCGGATCCGGTCGGCCAGCCCGGACTGAGCGCCGTGCCCAGCCCGGCGGACGTCCCGCCGCTGCCCTCGCCCCGCACCGAGGCCGGCCGGGCCGGTCTCGCCGCCCTGGTGCGGGCGCCGGGCCGGGCCCTGATCGCCCTGGACTACGACGGCACGCTGGCCCCGATCGTCGCCGACCCCGCGGCGGCCCGCGCGCACGGCAGCGCGGTCGCCGCGCTGCGCCGGCTGGCCAGCCGGGCCGGGACCCTGGCCGTGATCACCGGCCGGCCGCCCGGCGAGGCGGTCGCGCTCGGCGGCCTGGACCGGGTGCCCGGCCTCATCGTGCTCGGGCACTACGGCCGGGAACGATGGCAGGACGGCACGCTGACCTCGCCGCCGGTCCCGCCCGGCGTGGCGGCCGCCCGGCGGGAGCTGCCGCGGGTGCTGGCCGCCGCGGGCGCGCCGGAAGGCACCTGGACCGAGGACAAGGCCGGCGCGCTGGCCGTGCATACCCGCCGCACCGCCGAGCCCGCGGTCGCCCTCGACCGCCTCCGCGGCCCGCTGGCCGACCTCGCCGCGCGGACCGGCCTGGCGGTCGAGCCGGGCCGGATGGTGATCGAGCTGCGCCCGCCCGGGTCGGACAAGGGGCAGGCCCTCGAAGACCTCGCCGCGCAGCGCGCCGTCTCGGCCCTGATGTACGTCGGCGACGACCTCGGCGACGTGCCCGCCTTCGAGGCGGTCGCGCGGCTGCGTCGCGAGGGGATCGCCGGCCTGGCCGTCTGCAGCGGATCGGCGGAGGTGGCCGGGCTGGCCGGCCGGGCGGACCTGGTGGTGGACGGCCCCGACGGCGTGGTGGCACTGCTCCGCGCGCTGGCGGCCGCCATGGCCGGGCCAGCCTGAGCCAGCTTCACGCTCCGGCGCTCAGCCCTCGAGCCGGTCGAGGGCGGCCAGCTGGTCGGCGAACCAGGTAGCCGGCGGCAGGGCCGACGCCGCCCGGGCCAGGGCCGAGGTGCGACGGGTGCGTTCTGGCCCCGTCATCGTCAGCGCCTCGTGCAGGGCCTGCGCCGTGCCGGACACGTCGAAGGGATTGATCATCAGGGCGTCGGCGGACAGCTCCGCGGCCGCGCCGGCCTCCCGGGAGAGCACGAGCGTGCAGCCGCGGTCGGACAGGATCGGGCCTTCCTTGGCGACCAGGTTCATGCCGTCGCGGACCGGGTTGACCAGCAGCACGTCGGCCAGCCGGTAGGCGGCGAGCGACCGGGCGTAGTCGTCGTCGACCTGGAGGATCAGCGGATCCCAGTCCGCGGTGCCGAACTCCTCGGAGATCTCCCCGGCCAGCCGCTGCACCCGGGCGGTGTACTCGCGGTACTCGGGCAGGTCGTGCCGGGACGGGTAGGCGGAGGCCAGGTGCGTGACCCGCCCGCGCCATTCCGGGTGCGTGACCAGCAGCTCGCGGTAGGCGGCGAGACCGCGGACGATGTTCTTGGACAGCTCGGTGCGGTCGATCCGGACGATCAGCTGCCGGCCGCCCACGGCCTCGGCCAGCGTCGCCATCCGGGCCAGCACGTCCGGCTCGGCCGCGCGGCTGGTCAGCTCGGCGGCATCCACGCCGAGCGGATGCACGGCGATCCCGGTGACATGGCCCCGGTAGCTCACCTGCTGCCGGACCCGGTCCACCTCGGCGTCCGCGCCGAGGATGGCCTCGCAGCAGTCCGCGAACGCGTCCGCCCACCGCTGGCAGAGGAACCCCGCGTGGTCGGCGCCGAGCACGCCGTCCAGCACCTCCCGGCCCACGTCATCGGGCAGCATCCGGTAGTAGTCGGGGGGCGCCCACGGGGTGTGCGAGAAGTGCGCGATCCTGACGTCCGGGCGCAAGTCGGCCAGCATCCGCGGGGTCAGGGTCAGGTGGTAGTCCTGCACCAGGGCGCGGACCGGCCGCCCCCCGGGGCCCGGCAGGCCCGCGTCGTCGGCCAGCGCCTCGGCGAACGCGCGGTTGTAGGTGCGGTACGACTCCCACTCCCGCGCGAACGCGATCCCGAAGTGCGGCCGGGTGGGCGTGTCGTACAGCATGTGGTGCACGAACCACAGCGTGGAGTTCGCCACCGCGTTGTAGGCCCGGTGGAAGATGGTCGTCGGGATGTCCAGCATGTGCACGGCCGAGCCGCCTGGCGTCCCGTCGGCGGCGAGCCGGCCGTCCGGCGCGCCCCGTACCGCGGCCCGGTCGGCGTCGCTGAGCGCCGCGCAGACCCAGAGGGCGTCGGCGTGCTCGGTCACCGAGGAGAGCCCGGACACCAGGCCGCCGCCGCCGCGCCGGGCGGACAGCCTCCCGTCGTAGCCGAGCGTGAACGACACCGGTCCCCGGTTGGAGGCGATGAGTACCCGGTCGGCGGCTGATCCTGCGCCCATGGTCCGGCCAGGCTACCGGGCCGGGATCCGCGGGAGCGGCATCGGCGGGGTCGTCGCGTGTCCGGCCGGGCGGCGGCCGGCGGGGGCGGGGCCCGATGCGGAGGGCACGGTCAATCCGGGTTACAGTGCTGGGTACAACTTCATATTGCTCATCCAGAGGGGTGGAGGGATCGGCCCTGTGAAGCCCCGGCAACCATCACGGTGATGACGTGTCCGCGCCTTACGGGCGAGGCCATACCGCGACAGGTGCCAACTCCGGCCCGCGGCCAGACGGCCGCCGGGAAAGATGAGGAGAGAGGCCTCGCCCCGTGAGCACATCGGCAGCAATCACCAGCCCGACGACCACCCGGTTCGGTCATGCCAGCACGCTGGCCTGCCGCGAGTGCGGGCAGGCCGCCCCGCTCGGCGCCCAGCACGCCTGCGCTGAGTGTTTCGGGCCGCTGGAGGTCGGCTACGACTACCCGGCGCTGAGCCGCGCGGACATCGAGACGGGCCCGCCCAACATCTGGCGGTACGCCAGCCTGCTGCCGGTCCCGGCCGACGTCGCCGCCCGACCGAACACCGAGCCGGGCTGCACCCGGCTGATCCGCGCCGACCGGCTGGCCGCCGCGCTCGGCCTGCGAGCGCTCTGGGTGAAGGACGAGCGGGCCAACCCGACCCATTCGTTCAAGGACCGGGTGGTCGCGGTCGCGCTCGCCGCCGCGGTCGAGATGGGCTACCAGGTCCTGGCCTGCCCCTCGACCGGGAACCTGGCCAACGCGGTGGCGGCCGCCGCGGCCCGGGCGGGGATCCGCTCGGTGGTGCTGGTCCCGGCCAGCCTCGAGTCGCAGAAGATCATCGGCACCGCGGTGTACGGCGGCACCCTGGTCACCATCGACGGCAGCTACGACGACGTCAACCGCCTTGCCTCCGAGCTGGCCGACGACCGCGAGGACTGGGCGTTCGTCAACGTCAACGTGCGGCCCTATTACGCGGAAGGGTCCAAGACCATCGGCTACGAGATTGCCGAGCAGCTCGGCTGGCGGCTGCCGTCGCAGGTCGTCGTCCCGGTCGCATCCGGCGCGCAGCTCGTCAAGATCGACAAGGCGTTCCGTGAGCTGGCCGCGCTCGGGCTGGTCGACGACGCGCCCTACCGGGTGTTCGGGGCCCAGGCCACCGGCTGCGCGCCGGTCGCGATGGCGTTCCGGGCCGGTCACGACGTGGTGCAGCCGGTCCGGCCGGACACGATCGCCAAGTCGCTCGCGATCGGGAACCCGGCGGACGGCCCGTACGTGCTCGACGTGACCCGCCGTACCGGCGGCGCCGTCGCCGACGTGGGGGACGACGAGATCGTGGACGCGATCCGGCTGCTCGCGGCGACGGAGGGCATCTTCGGCGAGACCGCGGTGGGGGTCACCATCGCCACCACGCGCAGGCTGCTGGAGTCCGGGCAGCTTGACCCCGACGCCGAGACCGTCATCATCAACTCGGGCGACGGGCTGAAGACGCTCGACGCCGTGGCCGGATCGGTCTCCCCGGCCGGCCCGATCCGACCCACCATGGAAGCTTTCGCCGAACTCGAGTCGTCCACCCACCCACGAAAGGCAGTTGCATGAGCGTCTCGGTCCGCATCCCCACCATCTTGCGCAGCTACACGGGCGGTGCTGCCGAGGTCACCGCGCAGGAGGGAACCCTGCGCGACGTCATCGCCGGGCTGGACGCCTCGTACCCGGGCCTGGGCGGAAGGATTCTCGACGAGAGCGGGAAACTGCGGCGTTTCGTCAACGTCTACGTGGGCGAGGAGGACGTCCGGCTCGCCCAGGGACTCGACACCGAGGTGCCGCCCGGTATTCAGGTGTCGGTGATTCCGGCCGTGGCCGGGGGCGCAGCCGCTGGTGACCCGTGCTCCGCGGCCCCCGCCGGCCCCGCCGGATTCAGGGAGTAACTGGACACGGGGGGGCACGCTACGATGTAAAATCATGTCCGGTCGCTGTAGGCACGGCGAGAACGGCAAGCACAGCTTGCGCGGCACGTCTGGTCCGATCCGCGATCGACGGGTTTCGCGGTGGCAAGGGCGGAACCCGAAGCCCGAGCAAAAGTTAGGGAGTTGTTGGTAATGGCTCAGGGCACCGTCAAATGGTTCAACGCGGACAAGGGCTACGGCTTCATCGCGGTCGACGGTGGCAGGGACGTGTTCGTGCACTTCTCGGCAATCCAGATGGACGGCTACCGCAGCCTCGAAGAGGGTCAGCGGGTCGAATTCGACATCACGCAGAGCGACCGCGGGCCTCAGGCCGAGGCGGTCCGCGCGGTGTAGGTCTCAGGACGAGGCGGAAGGCCCGGTCCCGCACGGCGGGACCGGGCCTTCTGGCGTACCCCGGCGTGCCCCTGGCGTGCCCCCGGCGGGCCGCGGCTGGGGCGGCGGGGCCCCGCCCGGCTTGCACTCTCACCCCGAGAGTGCTAAACAGGGCGTTGGCACTCTCGGGGTGAGAGTGATAACGCAGTGACGTGATCGGGGCGACGAGGCCGGTCCCGCGGCAGGCAGGGAATGCCCGCGGGGCGGCCGTCCGTCGCGGGCGTCGGCTCGATCGGCACGCATGGCACAAAGTTCCGGGAGGATCTGGAGCCTATGGCAGCGAAGATGATCGCGTTCGACGAGGACGCCCGGCGCGGCCTCGAGCGCGGCATGAACCAGCTGGCCGACGCCGTCAAGGTAACCCTCGGCCCGAAGGGCCGGAACGTGGTGCTCGAGAAGAAGTGGGGCGCCCCCACGATCACCAACGATGGCGTGTCCATCGCCAAGGAGATCGAGCTCGAGGACCCGTGGGAGAAGATCGGCGCCGAGCTGGTCAAGGAAGTGGCGAAGAAGACCGACGACGTGGCCGGCGACGGCACGACGACGGCGACCGTGCTGGCGCAGGCGCTGGTCCGTGAGGGCCTGCGCAACGTGGCCGCCGGCGCTAACCCGATGTCGCTCAAGCGCGGCATCGAGGCGGCGGTGGAGCGGGTGAGCGAGGAGCTTTCCAAGCTCGCCAAGGACGTGGAGACCAAGGAGCAGATTGCTTCGACGGCTTCCATCTCCGCCGGCGACACCTCGATCGGCGAGATGATCGCCGAGGCGATGGACAAGGTCGGCAAGGAAGGCGTGATCACCGTTGAGGAGAGCAACACCTTCGGGCTCGAACTCGAGCTCACCGAGGGTATGCGCTTCGACAAGGGCTACATCTCGCACTACTTCGCGACCGACCCCGAGCGGATGGAGGCCGTCCTCGAGGACCCCTACATCCTGATCGTCAACTCGAAGGTGTCGGCCAACAAGGACCTGCTGCCGCTCCTCGACAAGGTGGTGCAGTCGGGCAAGCCGCTCGTCGTCATCGCCGAGGACGTGGAGGGCGAGGCCCTGGCCACCCTGGTCGTCAACAAGATCCGCGGCCTGTTCAAGTCTGTCGCGGTGAAGGCGCCCGGGTTCGGCGACCGCCGCAAGGCCATGCTCGGTGACATCGCCATCCTGACCGGTGGCCAGGTCATCAGCGAGGAAGTCGGTCTCAAGCTGGAGAACGCCGACCTCGACCTGCTCGGCAAGGCGCGCAAGGTCGTCGTCACCAAGGACGAGACCACGATCGTGGACGGCGGCGGCGAGGCCGACCAGATCGCCGGCCGGGTCAACCAGATCCGGGCCGAGCGCGACAACACCGACTCCGACTACGACCGCGAGAAGCTCGAGGAGCGGCTGGCCAAGCTGGCCGGCGGCGTCGCCGTCATCAAGGCGGGCGCGGCCACCGAGGTCGAGCTGAAGGAGCGCAAGCACCGCATCGAGGATGCGGTGCGCAACGCCAAGGCCGCCGTCGAGGAGGGCGTCGTCGCCGGTGGCGGCGTGGCCCTACTGCAGGCGGGCCAGAACGCGTTCAAGAAGATCGAGCTGACCGGCGACGAGGCGACCGGCGCACAGATCGTGCGGCGGGCGCTCGAGGAGCCGCTGAAGCAGATCGCGATCAACGCCGGCCTCGAGGGCGGCGTGGTGGCCGAGAAGGTGCGGTCGCTCTCCGCTGGTCACGGCCTCAACGCCGCGGACGGCGAATACGTCGACATGTTCAAGGCCGGCATCATCGACCCGGCGAAGGTAACGCGTTCCGCGCTGCAGAACGCGGCGTCGATCGCCGGGCTGTTCCTGACCACCGAGGCTGTCATCGCCGAGAAGCCGGAGAAGGAGAAGGCTCCGGCCGCTCCCGGCGGCGGCGATATGGACTTCTAGTCCCGCCCGAGTCAGACGCCAGGAGGCGGTCCCGGTATGTTCGGGGCCGCCTCTTTGCGTACCCGCGGACGCGCGGGCAGCCGGGGCTCCACAACATCGCCTAAACGAGGGATTATCGGCGCATGAGGCCCCCCGCCGAGCAACTCATCCGCGACTACCTCAACCGGCTCTCGGTTGCGGCGCGGAACCAGCTGCAGCCGGAGGACAGGCGTGCGTTCCTCGCCCGGACTGGTGACTTCATCGAGCGCCAGTCCGGCGTGCGCGGGACCGCCGACCCGGCTGAGGTTATGCGGATCCTGGCCGGCATCGGCGAGCCGGAAGCCGTGGTCGAGCGCGAGCGGGCCCGGTTGGAGGTGCGGCGGAGCGAGCGGGCGGCCGCGGCCAGCAAGGTGACCCTGTGGAAGCCCAGGCGTCCCGGGCCTGCGCCCGCTGGAAATGGCCGGCCAGGCGGTGACGAGGCCGGCGAGGACGCCATCGGGAACCTGACCCGCAAGGACGGGCGCCCGGTGACCGGCGAGATCAAGGTGACGAGCCGGCCGATCACGTCGCGCTGGCGCCCGGGCGAGCCGTTCAGGCCGCGGCCGGGCCGGGCTGGGGCTGGCCCGGCTGGCGCGGCGGCGGCCGGTGCGGAAGGTGCCGGTGCGGCGGGCGTCGCGGGCGGTGCGGCGGGCGTCGCGGGCGGGGCGGGTGCCGGTGCCTCGGGTTCGGCGGGCGGGGCGGGTGCCGGTGCCTCGGGCGGGGCGGGTGCCGGTGCCGTGGGTGCCGCGTCGGCCGGTCCTGCCGGAGCGCCGGGTGCCGCCGGTGTGGCCGGTCCCGGTGCCGCGGGTCCAGCGGGCGGTGTGGCCCCGAGCCCGGGCGGTGGGATGGCCGCTATGGCATCGCCGGCGGTGGCGGGAGCCCAGGCTGCCCCAGCCCACCCGCCGGGTCAGGGCGGCCCGGGTCAGGGCGGCCCGGGTCAGGGCGGCCCGGGTCAGGGCACTCCGGGTCAGGGCACTCCGGGTCAGGGGACTCCGGGTCAGGGGACTCCGGGTCAGGGGACTCCGGGTCAGGGCGGCCCGGGTCAGGGGACTCCGGGTCAGGGGGCTCCGGGTCAGGGCAGCCCGGTCCAGGATTCGCCAGGTCAAGGTACCCCGGTGCCGGGCGTCCCGGCATCGGGCGGTCCCGCCCGGGGCGTGCTGCCGCCCGGTACGGCGCCGGGCCCGGTCCCCGGTCCGGCGGCGGGGGGCGTCGGCACCCCGGCGTCCGCGGCGCCCATGCCCATCACGAACTGGCGGACCACCCGCCGCCTGCCGCGGCCTCGGCGCCTGCAACCCGGTGACCTCACCCGGGACATCGCCCGGAGGGCGGCCGAGGTCGGCCGCCGCCACCGCATGGAGACGATCTCCGTGGTGCTCATGGCCGTCGCCGGGCTGATCTACCCGTGGCCGATCTGGCTGGCTGGCTTCGTGATCTGGCTGGTCGGCGTCGGCATCGCACTCGCGTCGACCCTGTGGCGCCTTCCGGACAAGTGGATCGGCCTGGCCGGGCCGGTGGCGTTGGTCATCATCGGTATCGCGGTGGCCGTGTCGCTCGGCGGCAAGCTCGCGACCGTGTCTGACTACGTCCATGAGGCGCTGGCCGACTCCGTGTGGCTGATCAAGCTGGGCGCCCTGCTCGGAGCGGGATACCTGGCCTGGCGTATCTACCGCGGCCGCCGCGCGCCCTCGGTGCCGCCCTGGGTCCGCCGCAACAGCCGCTAGCACGCTGACCCGAACGTCCGGTGCCGCGCCGGCCGTGATCGTGGAAACTTAGCCGCGCGATGTGCCGAAAGGTCTCCGCGATCAAGGAACAGATCACGAAATACCGGTGGTCACGCCGTGCAGACAACTAGGTTACGGACGGGGTCCGCGCGTGATTGCTGGTGACCAGAACGGGTATCAGGGACGTGGGTCTTGATGCTTGGCGGGGGGCAGCATGGCGCACCCGCTGTTTCCCGGCTTCGCACGCGATCCCGTCCCAGCACCATTCGACGTGTGAGGCTGTGGAGGGCGTGGCCCTGGCTGCCGAGCCGGGGCCACGTCACTGGGACGGCCGGGACAGCCAAAGTCGCCGGATTCCGGCCACCGGGACCAGGGCCCGGGGCGGTCAGGATCCGCCATATCCCTCGCGGTACCGATAGCCTTGTATGACGTGCCCGCGCGGCACGCCCACGGTTCCTCTTCGCGTAAGGTCTCGCTCGTGCCCACTGGCAAGGTCAAGTGGTATGACGCCGACAAGGGGTTCGGCTTCCTCACCCGTGACGACGGGGGTGAGGTATTCGTGCACTCAACCGCCCTGGAGAGTGCTAACACCGTGCTGCGGCCCGGGCAGCGCGTCGAGTTCGGCGTGGCCGAGGGGCGCAGAGGTACCCAGGCACTCCAGGTGCGGACGCTTGACCCGCCACCGACCGTGGCCAAGGTCAACCGCAAGAGTCCCGACGAGATGACCGTAATCATCGAGGACCTGATCAAGCTGCTCGACGGGGTGTCCAACACCTACCGGCGGGACAAGCACCCGGATAACCGCGACTCGAAGAAGATCGCGGCCGTGCTCCGGGCCGTCGCGAGCGACCTCGAGGCCTAGGCCGGCGGACGCCGCCGCCCGGTGCCCCGCGCGGGGCTAGGCCGGCGGGACGGGCCCGCGCATCCGCGGGGCGGCGACGGCGGCCGCGGTGGCGACGTCGGACGGGTAGCGGCGGCTGGCCGCGAACAGGAACACCGCCGAGGCGGTCAGCGGGGCCATCATGACCACGAAGGTCCACCGCAGCCCGCTGGTGCCGCCGCCGAACACGTACTGGGATACCGCTCCGAATATCACCGGCGCCAGCGCCTGGGCCCCGGTGCGGACGAAGTTGCGGATGCCCTCGGCCCGCCCCCACAGCCACGAGGGCATGATGTCCAGCCGGGCCGCGTCGATCGGCGGATTCTGGGCCGACAGGAAGAACGCGGCCAGCACGACATACGGGAGCGCGGTGACCGCACTCCTGGTGACCAGGGCCGGGATGAACAGCACCACGGTCGCCGCGGCGGCTACCGCGGCGACCAGGACCCGCCCGTTGAGCCGGCCCCGGCGCAGCAGCGCGTCCCCGAGCGGCCCGCCGGTCAGCACGCCGAGCACGGCGCCGCCCCCGACGATGAGCAGCAGGAAGTTGGCCAGCACCTGGCCGGTCCCGTACTGGCCGCGCACGAACTCGACGCCGAACGTCTCGATGCCGGCCAGGAAGTAGTAGCCGCAGGCGCCGGAGATGATCAGCGCCACGTTGGTGCGGACCCGCAGCACGTACCGGACGGCCGTGAAGAACGGCATCCGCCGGGCCGAAGCCATCCGCACCAGCACCGGGTCGGGCGCGATGCCGCGTTCCTGGGCCAGCCGCTGCGCGTCGGTCGGCTCATGCGAGGTCGCGTTGCCGTTCGGCGGCGGCTCGGGTCCCGGCGCGGCCCCGGCGGCCGTGGCCTGCTCATAGCCCGGCTCGGGAGCGAGCAGTCCCTGGCCGCCGCGGGCCGGCTCGGGCAGCTTGAACACCAGCCAGGCCAGGAAGAACGCGGGCAAGGCCAAGATGATGAAGGCCGCGCGCCAGGACAGCGCGGCGATGTCGCCGGTGACGGCGAAGCCGACCCCGGCCCCGGCCAGTTCGCCCGTCAGGATGTAGCCGTAGATCTTCCCCCGCTCCGCGCCCGGGATCCAGTCGCCGACGAGCGAGGCCACCGCGGGCGCCGTGGAGGCGGTCACCGCGCCGAGCCAGATCCGGTCCACCATCAGCTGGGCGAACGTATGGGCGGTCGCGCCCCAGATCATCGCCACGCCCCAGACCAGGATCGCGATGGCTAGCATCCAGGTGCGCCGGACCCGGTCAGCGAGCACTCCGAACGGCACCGAGAACACCGCCCCCACCGCCGAGGTCACGGCCACGAGCAGCCCGATGTCGGTGTTGCCGATCCCGAGCGAGTGCCGCAACTGAACGGCCGCCGCCCCGACGGTGGCCGCGTCCGCGCTGGACAGGGCGAGCACGCTGCCGAGCACCAGGACGATCCGGGTCCGCGCGGGCCCACCGGACGCCGCGACGATCCGCCGGCTCGCGGCCTGCCCGCCGCGGCGGACGACCCGGTAGGCGGACCCGAACGCCCTCGACCCAGGCGCCGGTCTTTCCGTGCTCCGCACGTGGTCCTCGTCTTCCCCGCTGGTCGTCGGGTTCAGGGAGCAGCCCGCCCGCCGTGCACGCGTCCCGGTTCACCCATAGCCACCAGTATTCTTCCTCTAGGCGGCTAAGACGACCGCCCCGCTCGCCGAATCAGCGGCAGTCCGGTCATCCGGATGCGTAGTAACCGCCAAATGAGGAACAATTACTTAACGTGAGCACGCTCCGCACGCGCCCCAGCCGCGCAGGCACCAGGGAACCCGACGAGGCCTGCGTCGCCGCCGTGGATCTGGCCAGGTCCGCCGCCGACGAAGTGGCGGGCCCGGGACAAGCCGGCGAGCACCTGGGGGTCGAGGCCGAGGGCGACCGCATCGTCACCCACCTTTTCGCGTGCCTGGATCCCGCCTACATCGGCTGGCGGTGGGCGGTCACCGTCGCCCGGGCGTCGCGGGCCAAGGCGGTCACGGTCAGCGAGGCTCTGCTGCTGCCCGGCCCCGAGTCGCTCCTCGCGCCCGAGTGGGTGCCCTGGCGCGACCGGGTCCGGCCCGGGGACGTGGGCGTCGGCGACCTGCTGCCCGCCCACCAGGACGACGAGCGGCTCGTCCCGGTGGCGATGCTCCAGGGCGACGAAGGCATGCTTGACTGGGACGACGACGACGACGGCTGGGCCGGGCCCGGGCTGCCCGCGGCGGGCCAGGACGACGCCCCGGCACTGCCCTCGGCCGGTGCCGACCCAGCCCCGGCGCCGGAGAAGGCTGGTCCGGGGGGTGAGCGTAGAAGGGTCCTTTCCGCGATCGGGCGCGACGAGACCGCACTGCGCTGGTACTCCAGCGAGCACGGCCCGCGCAGCCCGCTGGCGCACGCGGCACCGGGGCCGTGCATGACCTGCGGCTTCCTGGTGCCGCTGGCCGGCCCGCTCGGGCGGGTCTTCGGCGTCTGCGCGAATGAGTTCGCGCCGGACGACGGGCGCGTGGTCTCGCTCGACCATGGCTGCGGCGCGCACTCGGAGGCGGCCACTCCGGGGGGCGGCTACGGCACCGTGTCACCGGTCATCGACGAACTGGGGTACGACCTCGTCGACGCGCCCGGGGTCTCGATCGAGGAAACCGTCTTCGAGTCGCTCGACCACGCCTAGCCAGGACCGGCGGGAGTGTCGCCGGCGCGGCGGCGGGCGGCGCGCTCGCGGGACCGCTTCAGGCGCGGGACGTACAGCAGCCCGAAGACGCCCAGGCCCAGGCCGGTCACGCAGGTCCAGATCCACCACCGGTCGGCGGGCGGGATCTGCGTCCGGACCGCGAGCAGGACGATCAGGGCCACGGCCCACCCGGCGGTGATCACCCCGGTAACCAGCTGGTCGTTGGCCTCCAGCGGCGGCGGGGCCGGGCGGCGGGTGGTGCTGCTCACGAGATCCACGGTAACTTGCCGAGGCGCGCGTGATGTACTTGGATCTACCGAACGCAACGACGCGTGCTCGTTCATCTCGCTAATGGTTTGCCGGAATCCCCGTGGCTCCGGTATCGTTAGCAAGAGTAATGACTCAGGCTAATGACCATGACTTCACCGCAGACCAGGTCCGACGCGGGCCTGGCCTCAGCGCTCCGGATCTCGGTGAGCCGGCTTGCCCGCCGGCTCCGCGCCGAGCGGGCCGGGCACGGGTTGCCCGCGCTGTCGGAGCTGTCCGACACCCAGCTCGGCGCCCTGGCCACGCTCGAGCACCATGGCGCGATGACCCCTGGCGAGCTGGCCGATCACGAGAAGGTGCAGCCGCCGTCCATGACCAGGGTCATCGCCGTGCTGGAGCAGCGCAACCTGGTGATGCGGTCGGCCCACGCGACGGACAAGCGCCAGGTGATGCTCACGGTGACCGACGAGGGCCGGGACCTGGTGCACCAGTCGCGCCGGCTGAGGGACGCCTGGCTGGCCCGGCGCCTGCGGGAGCTGACCCCGCAGGAGCGGGCCAAGCTGCGCGCGGCGGCGCCGATCCTGGAGAAGCTCAGCCAGTCGTAGCCGGGCAGCCGGGGCGGACCTTCATCTCGCTGCACACCCGTAACTACCGGCTCTTCGCGACCGGTCAGGTGATCTCCAACACCGGCAGCTGGATGCAGCGGGTGGCGCAGGACTGGCTGGTGCTCGAACTCACCCACGGCAGCGGGTCGGCCCTCGGCATCACCACCGGCCTGCAGTTCCTGCCGCTGCTGCTGTTCAGCCTCTGGGGCGGCATGGTCGCCGACCGCTACTCCAAGCGCCGGATCCTCATGGTCACCCAGGCCTCGGCCGGGGGGCTGGCCCTGATCCTCGGCGTGCTCGCGCTCACCCATACCGTGGCGATCTGGCAGGTGTTCGCGCTGGCCTTCGGGCTCGGCCTGGTGACCGTGGTGGATAACCCCACCCGGCAGGCCTTCGCCGCCGAGATGGTGGGACGCGGCGGGATGGCGAACGCGATCGCGCTCAACAGCGCGGTGTTCAACCTGGCCCGGATCGCGGGCCCGGCCGTGGCCGGCCTGGTCATCAGCGCGGTGGGCACGCCCGCCGCGTTCCTGGTCAACGCCGCCTCCTACGGTGCCGTGCTGATCAGCCTGAAGCTGATGCGGCCGTCCGAGCTGCACACCGGGCAGCGGCTGCCCCGGGCCAAGGGACAGTTGCGTGAGGCCTTGAGCTACGTGAGGGCGCGCCCGCCGCTGTTGATGACGATGGTGCTGATCTTCTTCGTGGCCACGTTCGGCATGAACTTCCAGGTTACGAACGCGCTGATGTCCCGCGTGGTGTTCCACACCGGGGCCGGCGCCTTCGGGCTCGCCTCCGCGGTGTTCGCCGTCGGCGCCCTCGGCGGGGCACTGCTCGCCGCCCGCCGGAGCCGGCCGACCATCGCGCTGCTGTTCGTCACGTCGTTCGCGTTCAGCCTGCTCGAGGTGATCACCGGGCTGATGCCGGGCTACTGGTCGTTCCTGATCCTGCTGATACCGACGGGGATGGCGCTGCTCACGCTGACCACCGCCGCGAACTCCGCCGTCCAGCTCGGGACCTCGGCGGAGATGCGGGGCCGGGTCATGGGCCTGTACATGCTGGTGTTCCTGGGCGGGGCGCCGCTCGGGGCGCCCCTGGCGGGCTGGGTGGCCGAGGTCTTCGGGGCCCGGATGAGCCTGATCGCCGGGGGCGTGATCTCCGTCGTGGCCACGGTCGTGATCGGGGCCATGCTCGCTCGCACCCGCCGCGTGCGCGTGCGCGAGTACCTGCGGCCCCGGCAGCTGGCCCGGCTCGTCGCCTGAGGCTTACCGGTTGCCGGCTCGCCGGCGGCGGCGGCAGGATGGCCGTGTGCGGCTGTTCGTCGCGATCGCGCCGCCGCCCGAGGTGCTGGCGGACCTGGAAGCCCGCGTGGCGCCGCTGCGGCCGGCCTGGCCTGCCCTGCGCTGGACCGGCCATGATGCCTGGCACGTGACGCTCGCGTTCCTGGGCGAGGTCGGCGAGGAGGCGGCGATGGCGCTCGGGCCCCGGCTGGGGCGGGCCGCGGCGCGGCATCCGCCCCTGTCGCTGTCGTTCGGCGGCGCGGGCGCGTTTCCCGGGCCGCGCCGGGCCCGCGTGCTCTGGACCGGGATCGGCGGCGACCGCGCCGTCCTGGCCGCGCTGGCCCGGTCGGTCGCGGCGGGCGCGCGGCGGGCCGGGGCCCCGCCGCCCGACGAGGGCCGGCGGTTCCGGCCGCACCTGACCCTGGCCCGCTGCCGCGAGCCCGCGGACGTCGGAGGGCTGGTCGAGGCGCTGACCGGGTACGCGGGGGCGGCGTGGACGGCCGGCCAGATCCACCTGATCCGCAGCCACCTGGGGGCCGGCCCCCGCGGTACGAGACCGCGGGTACCTGGCCGCTGCGCGCGGCCGCCGCCACGGCGGACGCCTGACCAGCGTCAGTCCGTCCCCGCGCGGCGCCGCGCGACGTGCAGGACGGCTCCCCATCCGCGCCGCAGGGCCGGGTCGGCGCGCTGGCCGAGGCGGCGGCGGATCTCGCCGTAGAGGCGGTCCCGCTGCCAGTCCGCCATGCTGAGGTGACCGGAGAACGTATCCAGCAGGGCGATGTAGCCCTCGGCGTCGTAGACCTGCTCCCAGTCGTAGTGCCGGACGAGCACCACGTCGAACAGCCCGCTCGCCTCGATCTCGGCCGAGTGCTCCGGCAGCTCGCCCGGGCGGGGCCAGGCGTAACCGGGCGGCAGGCCCTCGTTGATCTCGTCGTAGACGTCCTGGAGCTCGTGGAAGAACTGGTCGCCGGACTCGGGAAACACGTGCATCGCGCTCCAGAACGCCAGGTGGCCGCCCGGGCGCAGCGCCCGCCAGGCGGCGCGATAGCGCATCGCCGGATCGATCCAGTGCCACGCGGTGGCGGCGAACACCAGGTCGAACTGCTCGCCGGGACGCGGCCGCCAGTCCTCGAACCGGCCCTCGGTGACATCCGCGCCGAGCCCGGCCAGGTTGCGGCGTGCGGCCTCGGCCAGGTCCGCGCCGAGTTCCACGCAGGTGATCCGGTAGCCGCGCCGGGCCAGCGGGAGGGTGGCCTTCCCGGTGGCGCAGCCCACCTCGAGCAGGCGGTCGCCGGGAGCCAGCCCGGCGGCCGTGATGAGATCGTCGAACAGCTCCGCCGGGTAGTCCGGGCGCGCGCGCTGGTAAGACCCGGCCGCCTGGTCGAACGTCTGCCGGAGCTGCTCTCGTTCGCTGTCGGAGAGCGTCACCTGGCTAGCCTGTCTGGCCGGCCCGGCAGCGGTCCACCCTATTTCGCGGCCCCTCGGGCCTAGGCCCAGACCCGGGCGGCGGTGCGGGCGACAAACTCGAGCTTGCGCCGCTGCTCGTCGATCGTCAGCTGATTGCCCCGGGCCGTGGAGGCGAACCCGCATTGGGGGCTGAGCGCCAGCGCCTCGATCGGCACGTACCGCGCCGCCTCGTCGATGCGGCGCCGCACCTCGTCCTCGGACTCCAGCCCGGGCACCTTGGAGGAGACCAGCCCGAGCACCACGGTGGTCCCCGGCGGGACGAACCGCAGCGGCTCGAAACCCCCGGCCCGCTCGGTGTCGTACTCGAGCAGGAACCGGTCCACCCCGACCTCGCCGAACAGCCGCTCGGCGACCTGCTCGTAGCTGCCCCGGGCCATCCACGCGCTGCGGTTGTTGCCCCGGCAGATGTGCATGCCAACGACGACGGCCGGGTCCTTGCGCCGGGCCGCGGCGACCAGCTGGGCGTCGGCCGTGACCGTGGCGTCGAGGATCACCTCCGGGCTCAGCGCGGCGAGGCCGGTCTGCTCCCGGAACTGCGGGTCGAAGACCTGGTTATAGCTCAGCGAATCCAGCTGAATCCACCGCACGCCCTGGTCGATCAGGCCCTCGATCTCGCCGATCTGCAGCGCGACGAGGTCGCGCACCAAGTCGCCGGGGTGCGGGTACGCCCGGCCGCTGATCCCGGGCTGCCACAGCAGCCCGCCCATCGAGGCGCTCATCATCGTGATCTTGAAGGCGCCCGGGGCGTGCCGGGCCAGGAACGCCGCCTCCACGCTGGTGTGCGCGGCCTTCCTGGTCACCTTCTCGCTCGCCGCCACCGCGTCGAACGCGGTCTCCTCGTCAGGCACGAGCACGCCACCCCGGTGCCAGGCCACGGCGGGCAGGTCGTAGGCCACCACGCCGCCGGTGGACTCCAGCAGGCCCGCCATCCAGGTATCGCGCCGCATCTCGCCGTCGGTGTAGACCTCCATGCCGGCGTCCTGCTGCAACTGGAGCGCGTCGAGCACCGCCCGGTTGGTGAGCTCGGTGAGCTCGCCGGCGGTCAGCCGGCCTCGCTTGTGCGCCGAGCGCGCCTCCAGCAGCGCCGCCGGGCGCAGCAGGCTGCCCACATGCTCGGCGTGGATGTCCGTGACCATCGAACCCGCCCTTCAGCTAACGGCACGAAATATCCCGGGCACCACTCTCCGCTCATCGCTCGTAAAGCACCACCAAACCGGCGAACATCGGCCATCCCGGGCCGGGCCGGGACCGGGGTGACATCTGCGTCACAGCCGTGGCGCTACGGCGGGGGAGGGTCATCGGGACGGCCCGGCGGCAGGCGTTCGACCAGTGCCTGCAAGCGCGCGGCCTCGTCCGCCACCAGCCGCATCAGCCGGTCGGCTTCACCGGCGCTGAGCGGGCCGCGTTCCCGGTAGGACACGGCCAGGCCGTGCAGGACGCTGAGCGGCCTGCGCAGGTCGTGACCGGTCTCGGCCGTCGCCTGGCGCAGTCGCTCGGCGCGGCCGCGGGCCGCCGCCTCCGATGCCCCGGCCGCGCTCAGGACCTGCCGCAGGATGCCGCGCACCGACCAGGCCGCGCCGCAGGCGACGAACAGGAGCGCCAGGCCGGCCGCGGCCAGGCTGATGCGGGCGAGCCGGCCGGCCGCCTGGCCGACGCCGGCCAGGCTCAGCCCCGCCACGAGCGTGCCAGCCAGGCTCCCTCGTGCGGCGGTGCTGGTGACCCAGACCGAGGAGTCCTCGGCGCCGAACACGAACGGGATGTGCCGGAACTGGTAGTGAATCGGCGCGGCCGTCACCAGCCAGCGTCCGCCGGCCGCCACGACCGTGACCGGCGGCGGCCCGCCCGCCGCCGGGGCGGCCAGAGCCGCCGGGCCCGCGCTCATCAGCAACTGGCCCGCGGCATCGCGCACCGCGACGCTGAGCGCGCCGGCGTCGGGGCGGGCAGCGCCCGGCGCGACCGGGGCCTGCGGGAACACCGAGAACGGACGGCTGGTGAGCTGATCGAGGTAGCCGCGGAGTTCCTGGCCGGCCTGGCGCATCAGGTAACCGCGGGCTATCACCTGGCCGGCCGTGCCGATCGCCGCGGCTCCGGCGGCGGTCAGCACCAGGGCCAGGGCCACGAGCCGGACCAGCAGCGACGGCCGGGCCGGCCGTAACCGCCGAGCGATGGTCCCGCCACGTCGGCCGTCTTTCTCCACGATCCCAGTGTGGCTAATCGCCGGTGGCGCCGTCGATACGCTCGCGCAGCAGGTCGGCGTGCCCGTTGTGCCGCGCGTACTCCTCGATCATGTGCGTGAGGATCCAGCGCAGCGAGAACTGCGCGCCGGTGCGCTGGTCCGGCTTCTGGCCGAGGGCGTCGAGGTCGGGCACGGAGGCGACCGCCTCGCGCGCCGCTTCGCATTCCCGCTCGAAGGTGGCGATGTCTTCGGCGACGTCCGCGGAGTCGACCGCGTTAAAGTCCGCGTCCCGGTCCTCCGGCGTCGAGTACAGGGCGGGCAGGCCCTCGCCGAGCAGCACATTGCGGAACCAGCCGCGCTCGCACTCGGCCAGATGGCGGACCAGCCCGAGCAGGCACAGCCCCGAAGGCGGCACCGAGCGCTGCCGGAGCTGGTCGTCGCCGAGCCCCTCGCACTTCCAGAGCAGGGTGGCGCGGTGGTAGTCCAGCCATCCGGTCAGCATCTCCCGCTCGCCCGCCTGCAGCGCGGGCTCGGCCCGTTCCGTCGTCATGCGGTGACCCTCTCACGGACCCGCGCGGGCGGGCCAGGGATTTCCAGGCGGGGCTGGCGGCTACAGCCGCTCGACGACGTAGTCGATGCAAGCGGTGAGCGCCCGCACGTCGGCCGGGTCCACGGCCGGGAACATGCCGATCCGCAGCTGGTTGCGGCCGAGCTTGCGGTAGGAGTCGGTATCCACGATCCCGTTGGCCCGCAGGGCCGCGGACAGCGCGGGCGCGGTGATCGCATCGTCGAAGTCGATCGCGGCGACCACCGGGGACCGCTGCAGCGGGTCAGCCACGAACGGCGTGGCGCAGGCCGATTTCTCGGCCCACTCGTAGAGCACGGCCGATGACTGCGCGGTCCTGGCCGTGGCCCAGGCCAGCCCGCCCTGGCCGAGCATCCACTCCACCTGGTCGGCCAGCAGGAACAGCGTCGCGACCGCCGGGGTGTTGTAGGTCTGCTGCAGCCGGGAGTTGTCGATCGCGACCTGCAGCGAGAAGAACTCCGGGATGTAGCGGCCGCTGGCGGCGACCTTCCCGGCCCGGTCGAGCGCGGCCGGCGACATCAGCGCCAGCCACAGCCCGCCGTCGGATCCGAACGACTTCTGCGGCGCGAAGTAGTACACGTCGACCTCGCTGGCCCGCACCGGCAGGCCGCCCGCGCCGCTGGTGGCGTCGACGATCACCAGCGCCTCGCCGTCCGCGTCGGGCACCCGCCCCACCGGCATCGCCACCCCGGTCGAGGTCTCGTTGTGGGTCAGCGCGTAGAGGTCCACGCCGGGCTCGGCGCGCGGCAGCGGGTGCGTGCCCGGCGGCGACTCGATGACCGACGGCGCCTCCAGCCACGGCGCGGCCGCCGTCACCCGGGCGAACTTGGCCGAGAACTCCCCGAACGACAGATGCTGCGCCTTGTGGTTCGCCAGGCCGAAGGCGGCGATCTCCCAGAACGCCGTGGTGCCTCCGTTGCCCAGCACGACCTCGTAGCCGTCCGGCACTGAGAACAGCGCCGCCATCCCTTCCCGGATCCGCTGCACCAGCGAGCGAACCGGCGCCTGCCGGTGCGACGTGCCCAGGTACGCCGAACCGGACTGGGCCAGGGCGGCCAGCTGGGCCGGCCGGATCTTCGACGGGCCGCAGCCGAACCGGCCATCGGCAGGCCGCAGCCCCTCGGGGATGACGATCTCAGTCATACGGTCAGACTTCCTTGTCGAGGACGTCGGCCGCGCCGGTCACCTCCGACACCGGGCGGCTCTTCGGGCCTACGTACCGTGCGCTGGGCCGGATCAGGCGGCCTGCCTGCTTCTGCTCCATGATGTGCGCCGCCCACCCAGCCGTCCGCGCACAGGTGAACATGGAGGTGAACATGTGCAAGGGTACCTGGGCGAAGTCGAGGACGACGGCCGACCAGAACTCGACGTTCGTGGCCAGCACCCGGTCGGGCCGGCGGTTGTGCAGCTCTTCCAGGGCCGCCTTCTCCAGCGCCTCGGCCACCTCGAACCGGGGCGCGCCGAGTTCCCGGGCCGTCCGGCGCAGCACCCGGGCTCGCGGGTCCTCGGCCCGGTACACCCGGTGGCCGAAGCCCATCAGCCGCTCTCCGCGGTCCAGCGCCGACTTGACCCACGCGTCCGCGTTGCCGCTCTGCTCGACCTCCTGGATCATGCTCAGCACCCGCGCGGGGGCCCCGCCGTGCAGCGGCCCGGACAGCGCGCCGACCGCCCCCGACAGCGCCGCGGCCACGTCCGCCCCGGTGGACGCGATCACCCGGGCGGTGAACGTGGAGGCGTTCATGCCGTGCTCGGCCGCGGAGACCCAGTAGGAGTCGATGGCCTTCACGTGCTTCGGGTCCGGCTCGCCCTGCCAGCGGATCATGAACCGCTCGGTGATCGTCTTGGCCTCGTCCACCCGCCGCTGCGGGACCATCGGCAGGCCCAGGCCGCGCGCCGCCTGCGCGACGAACGACAGCGCCATCACCGAGGCGCGGGCCAGGTCGTCGCGGGCCTCCTCGTCGCTGATGTCCAGCAGCTGGCGCATCCCCCAGGCCGGGGCCAGCATGGCCAGGGCGCTCTGCACGTCCACCCGGATGTCCCCGGAGTGCACCGGGATGGGGTAGGGCTCGGCGGGCGGCAGGCCGGGCTCGAAGGAGTTATCCACCAGCAGGCCCCAAACGTGGCTATAGGTCACGTGCCCGACGAGGTCCTCTATGTCCACCCCCCGGTAACGGAGCGAGCCTCCCTGCCGGTCCGGTTCGGCGATCTCCGTTTCGAACGCGACGACACCCTCCAGGCCGGGCGTGAAATCGGACATCTAGCTCCTCCGTCTCTTCGTCACTGGCGGGGCCTTCCGGCCCGGTAGCGCTGCGTGGCCAGCCGACCTATTCAATCGCGCCCGGGGCGCATCTGCTAACCCGGGCTTCCGGCCAGCACCCGCGCAGATCCGCCGATACCCCGCCAAGACCCGGTCCCGGTCCCTGCCCCGCCGGCCTGGCCATGGCCCGGAGGCGGGCATCCGGTGGCGGCCCGCGCTGGTCATGTGTGATGATCTCTAGCCGTGGAACCGATCAGCCGCGTCCCAGACGAGCCCGGCCTCGACGAGGCGATGCTGGCCGACGACCCGCTGGACCAGTTCGCCGCCTGGATGGCCGACGTGGTCGCCGCGCCGCTCCCCGAGCCGACCGCGATGGTGCTGGCCACGGTCTCGGCCAGCGGGCGGCCGCGGGCCCGGACGGTTCTGCTGAAAAGCTACGATTCCGACGGATTCGTCTTCTACACCAACCGGACGTCCCGCAAGGGCACCGACCTGGCCGAGGTCCCGCGGGCCTGCCTGCTGTTCCCGTGGTACCCCCTGCGCCGGCAGGTGATCATCGAGGGGGCGGTCACCGCGCTGTCCACCGCGGACAGCGAGCCCTACTTCCGGTCCCGCCTGCACGGCTCGCAGGTCGGCGCGTGGGCCAGCAGGCAGTCGTCGGTGATCGGATCCCGCGCCGAGCTTGACGACCGTTACGCCGAGCTGGTGCGGCTGTGGCCGGAAGGGACGGATGTCCCGATGCCGGAGTTCTGGGGCGGGTATCGAGTGATTCCCGAGGTCGTCGAGTTCTGGCAGGGGCGGGTGAACCGGCTGCACGACCGGTTCAGGTACCGCCGCGACGGCGGCCGCTGGATGACCGAGCGGCTGGCCCCCTGACCCCGCGCCCGTCGCACCTGGTGCCGGGCGCTTTTTCCTGGTTCGCCGACGTGGCCCCGCGGCATAGCATCGTTCCTGAAGGGAGGCTCTTTGACGGCGCACGGGCTCATCGACACGACGGAGATGTACCTTCGCACGGTTTTCGAGCTTGAAGAAGAAGGCATCGTCCCGTTGCGGGCCCGCATTGCCGAACGCCTGTCGCAGAGCGGCCCGACCGTAAGCCAGACCGTGGCCAGAATGGAACGTGACGGCCTGCTGCGGGTCGAGGGCGACCGGCAGCTGTCGCTCACCGAGACCGGCCGGACGCTGGCGATGCGGGTGATGCGCAAGCACCGGCTGGCCGAATGCCTCCTGGTCGGCGTCATCGGGCTGCCCTGGGAGGAAGTGCACATCGAGGCCTGCCGCTGGGAGCACGTGATCTCCGACAGCGTGGAGCGCAGGCTGGTCGAACTGCTCGATTACCCGATCCGGTGCCCACACGGAAATATCATCCCGGGGCTTGCGGAACTCGGCGTTCCGGCCGATGCTAGCAAGCGCGCGCTTGCGGCGGGCCGTGAGCACGCCGTGGCCATGACAACGATCGCGTCGCGGCAAGCCGAGCCGGTGATCGTGCGCCGGATCAGCGAACAGGTCCAAAGCGACGCGGAACTGATGCTTAAACTCAAGAGCATCGGGATACAACCCGGGCGCGAGGTCACGCTCGCGGTCAGCGACGACGGTGTGCGGGTGACAGGTGACAATGGGATCGGCGGTCTGGAAGCGGAGTTGCCGCGCCAGGTGGCCGTGCACGTTTTCGTCACCAAGCCCTGACCGGCGCGCCACCGGCGGTGTACCGCCTCGCCGCGGCGGGCAGCCGCCGCGTCCCCAAGGCCCTCACCGGGCGCCGCGATGAGATCGCGCGCCGCCGACGAGGCCGCCATCCGTCCGCTGCCCAGCCCGGCCGACATCCTGGAGCAGCTGGAGGCGGCCGTGCTGGTCACCGACCGGGGCGGGAACCTGGTGTACGCAAATCCCTACGCGGTGGACCTTTTCGGGTTTCCCGACCATGCCGCGCATCTCGTCGGCCGCTCGCTGGCCTCGCTCGGGTTCGAGGAAGGCGACGCGCCGCGGGTCAACTACCTCGTGTCCCAGGTGCTCCGCGGCCGGGCCTGGGAGGGGACCTTCGCCAGCCGCCACGTGGACGGGACCCGGCTGCTGATCCGGGCCCGGGCAGCCTCCCTGCTCGACGCGTCCGGCGAGATCAGCGGCATCGTCATCATCGCCCGCGAGGCGACCATGCGCGGCAGCCGCAGCGAGCGGGACCGGCTGCGGCTGCTGGAGCGCATCGGGGACCGGCTGGCCCGCTCGCTCGAGCTCGAGGTGACGCTCCGGCAGGTCGCCGAGACGCTCGTGCCGCAGTTCGCTGACCACTGCCTGATCGACCTGTTCCAGGGCGACAAACTGGTGCGCAAGGCGCAGCTGCACTCGCGCGGCTGGATGCCCGAGCCGGGCAGCTGGGCCATGGTCGGCGAGCCGGTCAGCTACCCGGAGGGGCACTTCTGCGAGCAGGCCATGTCACGCCGGGACACGGTCGTGGTGGCCGACCTGGCCGAGAAGGAGTGGCCCGCGCCGCGCCAGTCGAGCCTGGACACCTGTGACAACATCGGCCTGCGGTCGGTGATCGCGACTCCGCTGGTCGCCCGGGGCGAGGTGCTCGGGGTGATCAGCCTGGCGCTGTCCGGCCTCACCGAGCGCGATCACCGGCACTACACCGCGGATGACGGCGACTTCCTCGGCGCGGTCGGCAGCCGGGTCGCGATCGCGATCGACAACGCGATGCTGTTCGAGGAGGAGCGCCGCACCGCGCTCGCGTTCCAGACCAGCCTGCTGCCGCACGACCCGCCGGCGGTCGACGGCCTGACGGTCGCCTACAAGTACGTGCCGGCGAAGCCGCTCGAGACCCACGGGCAGGGCATCCAGACCCAGGTGGGCGGGGACTGGTACGACATCATCCCGCTGTCAGCCGGGCGGGTCGGCATCGTCATCGGCGACGTGGAGGGGCGCGGCGCCCGCGCCGCCGCGACCATGGGCCAGCTCAGGGCCGCGCTGCGGGCGTTCGCGCAGGACGACAAGCCACCCGCGGAGATCCTGCGCAGGCTGGACGACTGGTGCCGCACCCTGGAGCCCTCCGGCCCGGAGGCGCACGACGTCGGCGCTCCCGACCCCCCCACCGTCAGCTGCACGTACCTGGTCTACGACGCCTGGTCACGGACCCTGTCGTTCGCCAACGCCGGCCACGACGCCCCGCTGCTGATCACCGACCGCGAGGTCGGGCAGATGGAGATCGAGCACAAGGGCGTGCTGCTCGGCGTGCGCGGCAAGGGCATGCCCGGCGTGCCGACCTACCGGGAGGAGACCCGCTACCTTCCCCCGGGCTCGGCGCTGGTGTTCTATACCGACGGCCTGACCGACCGGCGGCCGCGCGCGGACGGCGACGGCCGCTACACCGAGGCCGAGGCGCTGCAGATGCTCTGTGACGCGGTGCGCACGGTGGCCACCGAGAGCGTGGAAGCCATCGCCGAGGCGGCCGAGAAGGCGGTGCCGGGGGAGATCGACGACGACATGGCGATCGTCGTCGTCCGTACCTCGGGCGTGGAACTGGCCTCGCGGGAACGCAACTTCCCGGCCGAGCCGATCCGGGTCTCCGAGGCCAGGCGGCTGGCCCACCAGACGTTCACCAGCTGGGGCATGGATAGCAGCCAGGCCGACCTGGCCTGCCTGCTGGTCTCCGAGGTGGTCACGAACGTGGTGCTGCACGCCGCCGTGTCGCCGAGCCCCCGGCACGAGTTCGCCCTGGATTCGGTCGGGCCGGACGCGGGCATCCTCGACGACTGGTCGGCCTCGCCGTTCGCCGACGACTTCCCCGCCCCGCCGGGCGGCCGGGAATTCACCCTCCGGCTGCGCCGCGGGGACTCCGCCGTCTGGGTCGAGGTCTTCGACCCCGACCTGCGGCTGCCCCGGATCCGGAGCGCGGGCGAGAACGACGAGGGCGGCCGCGGTCTCTACCTGGTCGACCAGCTGGCGACCCGCTGGGGTTCCCGGCCCACCCAGGACGGCAAAGCCGTCTGGTTCGAGATTCCGATCAAGAGCGGCGCTGGCTAGCCGCGGGCTCGGGCGTCACTGGTGCGGCAGGGACCAGGCCCACAGCACGAGCCCGGCCAGCACTACCCCGATGATGATCATTAACCAGGTCCGGCCGGTCGACCCCATGCCCATGCGGCGGCGCATCCGCACGGTGAACAGGGCCACGAGCACCCCGATGAATCCCAGCAGGATCAGTCCATCGGTCATCGCGGTCTCCCCGGGTGTCTCCTGCTCCGAGCATAAGCCGCGACACGGCAAAATCAGCCGACCGGCCGCCGCGCCTTTCGCGCCGCCGGCCCGGTGGCCAGGCGGCTCCATGAGCTGGGCGGCCCCGCTGGGACCCTTCGCGCCGCCGGCCCGGTGGCCAGGCGGCTCCATTAGCCGCCCGGCCCCGCTGGGCCCTTCGTGCGTCGGCCCGGGGTCAGGCGGCTCCGTCGCTGCGCATCGGCGCGACCACCGCCAAGTCCGCCGAGCTGAGCACGCCGGGAACCGCCGTCGCCGCGTCCGGCCCCCGCACCGAGTCCCGCAGCCTGCGCAGCACGCTGGCCTGGCGGGCGAGCGCCTCGATGCGCTCGTCCACCAGCCGGGCCGCCTGGTCGCGCTGGCCGGCGCTGACCGAGCGCCCCAGCGCCAGGCGCGCCAGCGGCTTGATCTCCTCCAGCCGGAAGCCCAGGTCCTTGAGGGCCAGCGCGGTGTCGATGTAGCCGCGGTATTCGCGCGGATACCGGCGGGTGCCGCCCGGTGACCGGCGCGGCTCGGGCAGGATCCCGAGTTCCTCGTAGTACCGGATGGTCCGGCTGCTGACCCCCGCCGCCTTGGCCAGTTGCCCGATGCTCACCAGGCCCGTCGTATCCTCCACGATCTTGGCTGCCATGCCCGTGTCCCCCTGTTGCCATGCCAGCTGGCCCGGCGGTGCGCAGTGCCCCGCGCGCCAGCCCACCGGTGGCCGATGACCCGCCGGACCGCCGTGCCCGGCGAGCCCCCTCGCCCGGCACCTCGGCTGGCCTCGGTACATCACGGATAGTAGTCTCCTGACTACCAACAGAGACACCAGTTGTTCCGGGAATCCCGGGCCGGCTTCTCCTGGGAATCCAGGACCGGCTTCTCCCGGGAATCCCGGGCCGGCGGATCATGGCCGGCAGGTCTATGGAGCGCGCGGAACTCCGGAGTAACCTCAAAGCAGGGGCCGACCGGGACGTTTCGGTGAAGAGCGTGCCCGGGCGGCAGATTGGCGGCAAGGCAGCGAAGGGCGGACATCGTGTCGGAGGCATACATTGTCGGGGCGGTGCGCACCCCCGTCGGCAAGCGGAACGGCGGCCTGGCGAAGGTGCACCCGGTGGACCTGGCCGCGCAGGTGCTGACCGAGCTGATCGCCAGGACCGGTGCCGATCCCTCCGCTGTGGACGACGTCATCATGGGCTGCGTCTCCCAGGTCGGGCCGCAGTCCATCGACATCGCGCGGAACGCCTGGCTGTCGGCTGGCCTGCCGGAGAGCGTCCCCGGGGTCACCATCGACCGGCAGTGCGGCTCGTCGCAGCAGGCCGTCCACTTCGCCGCCCAGGCCGTCATGTCCGGAACCCAGGACCTCGTCGTCGCGGCGGGCGTGGAGAGCATGAGCATGGTGCCGATGGGCACCACGGTGGGGCTGCCGCTGGAGAAGGGCATGCCGGGCCCGTTCGGGCAGGGCTGGCGCGACCGGTACGGCGATCAGGAGATCTCCCAGTTCCGCGGCGCGCAGATGATCTGCGAGAAGTGGGGCATCAAGCGATCCCAGCTCGAGGAGTTCTCGCTGGAGAGCCACGAGCGGGCCGTGCGCGCGATCGATGAGGGCCGGTTCGCCCGGGAGATCGTCCCGGTCGACGGGGTCACCACGGACGAGGGGCCCCGCCGGGACACGTCCCTGGAGAAGATGGCCGAGCTGAAGCCCCTGCGCGAAGGCTGGGAGCTCACGGCGGCCACGGCCTCGCAGATCTCCGACGGTAGCGCCGCGGTGCTGGTCGCCTCCGAAGCCGCGGTGCGGCGGCACGGCTTGACGCCCCGGGCCCGGATCCACGCGCTCACGGTGACCGGTGCCGATCCGGTGTTCATGCTGACCGGCCCGATCCCGGCGACCGAGCAGGCGCTGGAGCGGTCGCACCTGACCGTCGACGACATCGACGTGTTCGAGGTCAACGAGGCGTTTGCCCCGGTGGTCCTGGCCTGGTCCGCCGACACCGGCGCCTCGCTGGAGAAGGCCAACCCGAACGGCGGCGCGATCGCGCTCGGCCACCCGCTCGGCGCAACCGGGGCGATCTTGATGACCAAGCTGCTGCATGAGCTCGAGCGCAGCGGCGGTCGGTACGGCCTGCAGACGATGTGCGAGGGCGGCGGCCAGGCCAACGCCACGATCATCGAGCGCCTCGGCTAGCGCCCGCCGCGGTCCGGGCGGGGGCTGCCGCGCCCGTCAGCCGGACCGCCGCGCCCTGACCGCAGCCCGGCGGTGCCTCGCCCCCGGTGAGGCCGCGAAGCCCGGGCCGCCGGGCCGGGGCCCGTTTCGGCCCGGCGCCGCCAAGAGTGTGGATGGTGCCATCGCTGTTGTTGTTTCAGCAGCAGCGTGCCGGCCACACTATTGCCGCGCCGCAGGCCACCCGTCCTCAGTGCCCGTTACGCCCCGGTATGCCAGTATCCCGGCAGGGCCAGTGGAGCCGGAAGCCGTCCTGCTCCGGGCCGCGCCTGATTCTGGACTGCTCTATCCATGTTTGGATCGTGTCCGGAATCCGGTGCCCTGGATCCCCGGCTACCCGCCGACAGCTTAGATTTGCCTTGAGTGGCAGGGAATATATAATCTCAGTTATAAGTTCTATGGAAGCGAGAACCGAGGTTACCTGGATAACCGAATCCTGGTACTCACTTGGAGGTGAAACGCATGCTGCTTACCACTTTTGATCCCTTTGCGCAGCGGGCCGACTACCGTCGGCTGGCTCGGATGGACGCCATCCGGCGCGAGAACGAGGTCGAGCTCCGGTTCGACCTGCCGGGCATCGACCCGGAGAGCATCGACGTCTCGGTGGACCACGGCGTGCTGACCGTCAAGGCCAGCCGCAACGAGGAGTACACCGAGGGCGAGAAGCCGGTCATCCGCGAGCGGGTGATGGGCACTTACGTCCGCCGGGTCCGCCTGTCGGACGCGGTCGACGCGGAGAAGATCGAGGCCGGCTACACCGACGGCGTGCTGACCGTGCACGTCCCCGTCGCGGAGCAGGCCAAGCCGCGCAAGATCGAGGTCCGTTCCGACGCCAAGGCCATCGCCGCCTGACGCTAAGGTACGCAGAGGTAATCTGTCCGGGCCCGGCGCGGTTATCCGCCCGGGCCCGGAACCATCCCCGGAGCCAGTCATGCCATCGTTGCCACTCGATGATGAGAACCTGCCGTTGTTCACCGTCGGCCAGGTGGCGGAGATGCTTGAGATCCAGCAGGCCTTCCTGCGCCGCCTGGATGAGTTCCGCGTCGTCCGCCCCACCCGGTCCCCGGGCGGCCAGCGCCGTTACACCCGGCGCGAGATCACCGTGGTCCAGTACGTCGTGAACCTCGTGGACGAGGGGATGACGCTGGCCGCGGTCCGGCGGGTGCTCGAGCTCGAGGAGCGCGTCAGTGAACTGGAGGCGCAGGTCGCTACCCTCCAGGCGGCTGTCGCCGAGCGCGAGGCGCAACTCGCCCGGCTCACGACGGACCGCCGCGAGGGCGACCACGCTCCCGAGCTCCACGACCGATAGCGGTGAATGCGCTGGTCCCAGAAGTAGCACCTGACTCGTGACTACGAGCAGGCCGGACGTCCCGGATAGCCACGGCTCCCCGGGACGTCCGCGTTCCGGGCGGTCGTTCTTCTAGCCGATGTGCCGGTGGACGTTGTCGTGCTTGGACGGCCCGGGGACCACCTCGGCCACCCAGGGCCCCGGGATCGACGGGTCGATGATGCCCTGCTCCAGCCAGGTGTACCGGCCGGACATGACCCGCCGGGACAGCGCCGCGTCCGCCGCGTCGGTGTTCGTCCAGAGCTGGCCGAACAGCTCGTCGACCCGCTGCCTGGCCTGCGCGCAGAATGCGCCGGCCAGCTCGAATCCGGTCTTGCCCCGCCCGCCGGGGTCCTCGGCGGCGTCCATCTGGGCGCGCACGCAGACCGCGCTCATCGCGAACAGCTCCGCGCCGATGTCGACGATCCGGCCGAGGAAGCCCTGCTTGCGCTCGAGCCTGCCCTGCCACCTGGCCATGCCGTAGAAGGTCACGCGGGCCAGCTTCCGGCTCGCCCGCTCCACGTACCGCAGGTGCGGCGCGAGCGGGCCGAACTCGGCGTAGCTGCGGGGAAGCTGGCCCTCGCCGGTCACCAGCGTGGGCAGCCAGCGGGCGTAGAACCCGCCCGCCTTGGCCGCGGCCCGGGCCCGGCGCGACGCCGGCAGGCCCGGCTCGATCACCTCGCCGGCCGCGGCGAGGTGCGCGTCCACCGCCTCCCGGGCGATGAACAGGCGCATGATCTCGCTGGATCCCTCGAAGATCCGGTTGATCCGCATGTCACGCAGCAATTGCTCCGCGGGCACCCCGCGCTCGCCGCGCGCGGCCAGCGACGCGGCGGTCTCATAGCCCCGGCCGCCGCGGATCTGCACCAGCTCGTCAGCGACCAGCCAGGCCATCTCCGAGCAGTACAGCTTGGCCAGCGCGGCCTCGATCCGGATGTCCCGGCGCTTGTCGTCGGCGAGCTGGCTGGACAGGTCGACGATGGCCTCGAGCGCGTACCCGGTGGCGGCGATGAACGCGATCTTCCGGGCGACGGCCTCGTGCTCGGCGACCGGCCGCCCCCACTGGACCCGCTCGCCTGACCACTCCCGCGCGATCTTGAGCGCGACCTTCCCGCCCGCCGCGCAGCTGGCGGGCAGTGAGAGCCGCCCGGTGTTCAGCGTGGTCAGCGCGATCTTCAGGCCCTGGCCCTCCTGGCCGATCCGGTTGGCCGCCGGGACCCGGACCTCGTGGAACCGGGTCACGCCGTTCTCCAGGCCGCGCAGCCCCATGAAGCTGTTGCGCTGCTCGACGGTGATCCCCGCCGCGCTGCCCTCCACCACGAACGCGGTGATGCCGCCGCGCCGCCCGCCGCTGGCGGCCCGCCCGCCCGGATCCCCCGGGACCCGTGCCATCACCACGAGCAGGTCCGCGACGACACCGTTGGTCGTCCACAGTTTCACGCCGTCCAGCACGTACTCGGTGCCGTCGGCGGACGGTGTGGCGGTGGTGCTCAGCCGGGCCGGGTCCGAGCCGACGTCCGGCTCGGTCAGCAGGAACGCGCTGATCTCCCCGCGCGCGCACCGCGGCAGGAAGCGCTCCTTCTGCTCGTCGGTGCCGAACAGCGCCAGCGGCTGGGGCACGCCGATCGACTGGTGCGCCGACAGCAGCGCCGCCACCGCGGGCGATAGCGATCCGACGATCATCAGGGCCCGGTTGTAGTACAGGTGGGACAGCCCGAGCCCGCCGTAGCGTGGCGGGATTTTCATCCCGAACGCCCCGATAGACGCCAATCCCTTGACGGTTTCATCGGGGATCCGGGCTTCCCGCTCGATCAGGGCGCCGTTCAGCGACGCCTCGCAGAATTCACGCAGCCGGGCGCAGAAATCCTCACCGCGGCGACTGGCCTCCTCGGCCGGGCGCGGATGGGGGCTGATCAGGCCGAGCTGGAAGTCGCCCAGGAAGAGCTGCCTGCCGAAGCTGGGCAGCGCCCACTCGGACTCCCTGGCCTGCTCGGCGACCTGACGGGCCTCGGACTCGGTGACCTGGTGCTCGCTCACGGGGCTGATCCTTGTCTCGTCGGCTGATTACAGGGTTACTGCCCGGTACAGACCGACGGTAACGCGGAAGCCGCGCGAGCGGAAGGTCAGGACGCGGGCTCGGGGATGTCCGCGCGGCTGACGAACACCTGGGGGCTGATCTGGTGCAGCGCGGAGAGCACGCTCACCAGGCCGTCATCTTGCGGGAGCTCGACCACGATCTCGCCGGTCGTCGCGGACCTGGCGGTGCGGCCGGGCAGCTCGCGCAGGCGGGCGGCTGGCTGCGCCGCCAGCACCTCGTTGAGCGCGGTCCGGCTGCCCGGATCGTCAGGCACCGCGATCCGGATTCTCCACAGGGGCATACGGAACACTCCGTCCGTTAGCACTCGTCTGCCGACTGTTCATCCGGACGGTTGCCGACGCGATTCCGTCACGTAACGAAGACGTGAAATCGCGCTCAGACATCAGTCCGGTAGAAATTCAGGTAGGACCGCGAGGGGGTCGGCCCGCGCTGGTCCTGGTACCGGGAGCCGTATACCGGCGATCCGTAGGGATGCTCGGCCGGCGAGCTGCACCGGAACAGGCACAGCTGGCCGATCTTCATCCCCGGCCAGAGCTTGATCGGCAGGGTGGCGACGTTGGAGAGCTCCAGCGTCACGTGCCCGGAGAAGCCCGGATCGATCCAGCCGGCGGTGGAATGCGTCAGCAGGCCCAGCCGGCCCAGGCTGGAATTGTGCGTCGGGATGAACCCCGGACCGGCCAGGAACTGGCCGCCGGGGCTGCTGACCTGGATGCACCGCACCGGGCGCGAGCCGACCTCCCGGACGTCGACGACGGCCCGGGACCGCGGCCCCTGCCTGGGCCAGGCGAATCGCACCCGGTATGCGGGCGGCAGCTCGACACCGCCGCGCGTCACCGCCGTCTTCTGCTTCACGGGACGGCAGCTTAGCCCGGCGGCTAGCTCGAAGACCGCATCTGCGAGACACTCGTCGACGCTGGTGAACTGGCCGCGGCCCCCGTCAGCGTCCCCGGCGCCCCCGTCGGCCTCGAGCAGGCCGCGCAGCAGGGCCTGCCGCTGGGCGACGGATGACCGCAGGTAGAGCGCGGGCACGGGGTGGCTGGCGGGCGGGCCGGCCATGGCGGCGCGGCCCAGGCGCTTTCCGAGCTGGTACGGCTCGTCGGGCAGCCGCCG
Organism: uncultured Actinomycetota bacterium; assembly: GCA_963749145.1. Taxonomy (GTDB): domain Bacteria; phylum Actinomycetota; class Actinomycetes; order Streptosporangiales; family Streptosporangiaceae; genus JASHPR01. Next base: position 334,863 of record CAVVLN010000005.1, read on the forward strand.
GGCCGGATAGCGCAAGGGCCCGGCCAGCCGGACGTGGTGGTTCCAGGCGTCCCCGGCCCGCAGCGAACCGGCGATCTCGCCGGTTGTCCGGACCGCCCCGGGCCTGCCGTGCCTGCGGTCGGCGGCGGTACGGGTCACCCAGCCGTGGGAGACGTCGGCGACCAGGGTCAGGCCGTCCGAGAACACCACCTCCCGGCAGGGCCGGCCCACCAGGGCCGGCGTCGCCGCGACGATCACGGTCGGGCGGCCGGCCTCGTCGAACACCTGGTCACCGACCCGGAGCTCGCCGATGCGCCGCCATCCGCCCGGGGTCGGGATCGGGGTGTCGGCCGCGAGCGCCTTTCCCTCCAGCCGCCCCGCGATGTCGTCCGGCAGGCTCACCACCTCGTAGGTAGAGGCCAGCACGAACTCGCCGGGGTGCAGGACGAACGGCTCGGCGCCGGCCGGTTCCACGAGCCGGGTCAGCTCCGGCTGCTCCTCGGCCGGGTCGATGTGCGGGTAGCGGTGGTTTTCGAACACCCGGAAGTACCGGTCCAGCCGGACGTCGATGCTCGCCGGCTGGATAAGCTCGGGCGAGTACGGGTCGAGCTTCACCCGGCCCGACTCCACCTCCGTCTTGATGTCCCGGTCGGAGAGCAGCACCCTGGCAACCTACCGGTTCCGGTACCATGTCGGGACGGGCTCGGCCGGGCCGCCCGGATCGCGGCGGCCACCGGCCCTCTCGCGGGTGTAGTTCAATGGCAGAACGTCAGCTTCCCAAGCTGATAGTGCGAGTTCGATTCTCGTCACCCGCTCCACCACGAACCCGCAGGCCAGCGGCCTGCACCACATCCAGCCTTCACCAGGCCGAAGCTCCTCAGTGCCGAACGTGCCATTAACGTGCCATCAGCCGACCGGAGCCAGGCCACCAGCAGCGCCACTGTCACCGTCATCATCGCGGTGCAGCTCGGCGTCGCGTGAGCATCGATCGCCCTTGTGATCACAGTGTCCGCGCCCCGGGCCTGATGCTGGTAGATGATCGCCGCACGCTAGATCAAGGCGGTGCCGCTGCGCGGCGCCGCTGGCCCGGCGCCCGCGCCCGGGCTCTGCCTTGGGGAGGCCCGCCCGGCACGCCCGCGCCGAAACTGCGCAAGCCATGACCTTGGCTGAAGTTGGCTCATCCCCCGCTACTCGATTATTCGGCGTCGACCAGAACCGCCAAGGGCGCTTCGCGTCGCTAACGCGATGGCCTGCGGCCACCCTTGACTGAACCCGGCCGAAAGACGCCGATGGTTGGCGGCTATCGGGGGAAGGGGAGAGCCGGGTGTCTAATATGCCAGCGATGCATATTGAAGCAACGGGACAATGGTTGGTTCAATGGCGTATTTAGAACCCAAGGCTCCTATGGCTCAGTCGGTAAGGTCAAAGTTGCCGCCACTGCCCAAGACATGGATAACCGTGAGAGGCACCTTCTCGGGTTCGGGTGGGACCGGGTCGCCTTCCCCTAGTCCAAGACGCTGCCGGACCAGCCGGTGTACCACTGGGTGCAGCCTCTCGTCCTCGAAGCGCTGACAGTCCTCCTCGGACTCCCACACGTCGATGTATCGCAGGCCCCCTTCGGGGCGCTTGATAGCCAGGTGGACGATCAGGCCCTTGGGGACTTCAGGGCCCACCTGGGCCTGTATTGCCCTGTAGGCAGCCTCATCAATGCCAACGACGTTCGTGATCGCATAGGTCATGGCATCCCGCTTCCCTCCGCGTGGTGCCAGGTGTTTGTCCGGCTCATCGACATGACGGTCGACAAGATGTTCGACCCCGACGATGAGGAGGCGGGCAGATGATGAGCTTCATCCAGCCGCGGTGGCGCAAGCCTGCATGGACCGTCCTTGCCGGGGCAGTGTTCGCAGCCGCGTGGGTCATCCGTGGCGGCCCGCATGCGTGGGAGTTTGCGACCTTGGTGGCGGTGGTGGCTGCGGGCCGGGCGTTTATGTTTTACGCCTGGGGCGGGGAAGACGCCGACGTGGGCGCCCTGGCCGGTTCCCGCGCCGATGAGCGCCAAAAGCAGCTCAGCCAGCAGTCGTGGGCCTTGACGGGCGCCTTGCCGTGATCGCTGCTTTCATCGGCCTCACGGTAGCGGTTGCGGTCAAGGCCACCTGGTGGTGGCCGTTCCTGGCCATCCTCGCCGTCACCGTCTTTGCTTTCTTTGTCGGCCTGATCACCTATGGCGCCACAAATCGGCGGTAGCCTGCTGCCGGCCAGGCGCGGGCGCACCGCTCCCTGACACCTGGTTGACCATGATCCGGAACATGCGGGCCCACAGTGAGGACCAAAGCCCATGACCGGCCTGGCATCCCTGGCGGTATGCCTGGGGTGGAGGTGGGACCTGTGATCACCGTGCTTACCATTGATGCGGCGCTCCAGCACATTTGCGCGAGCTTCCGCGAGCAGGCTGACCGGGGTGATATCACTCCTACCGAGCGTGACCTCCTGATAGATGGCGCCGTTCTGCTCGCCATGCACGTCGACGACCTGGCCCGGGATGGCCGCGTCGGCTCGCACTCCGGCTGGTCAGAAGGGTCGCTACCGGAACCCGTTGGGCGGCACGAACGACACGAGGCCGCGGCAGCCGCCTGAACTGACGCATCGTCCGAGCGCTGTCGACACCTGAATGTCTGGGCTCTTTCGCCGGATCCGAGCAGGTGCAGCGCGTCTGGGGCCCGGAACGACGCCGACTGATCACAAGTGGCTGGAAGGTCTATTGCGGGAGAATCTCACGCCGCCTTCAGCTCCGCCCGTTCGTGCAGTTCCGCCCGTTCGTGCCCGCCGTGCAGGAACGCGGTGATCAGCGGGCCGACCTTGTGCGCGCTATCCAGCAGAACGAGATGCCCTCCGCCTTTGACCGTGTGCAGCCGCGCCGACGGGATCAGCCTCGCCATCGTCCGGTGATTCACGTGCGGTGTCACCGGGTCGTCGTCCCCGCACAGGACCAGCGTCTCGTGCCGGATCGACGGCAGGTGGAGCAGGCTGGTCCACCCGGCGAGCGCTGACAGGCGGAACGCCGCAGCCCGGAAGCCACCCGGCTTGGACATCTTGAAGCCCGCGGCCAGTTCCGGCTCGGTCCGCATCCTCCCGCCGAACATGGCACCCGCGCTCTTGGCGAGCCGGTCGGGATGGTATCCGCGCGGATGCATCATCCGCAGCAGCGCCGAGGGTCGGCCCGGCATGGCGAGCCCGCCGAACGAGGTGGACGCCAGGATCAGCCTGTCTACCCGCTCGGGATGGGACATGGCCATCTGCTGGGCGACCGCGCCGCCGAACGACACGCCGAGGACGTGGGCGGAGTCCAGACCCAGCTGATCCAGGATGCCCGCGCCGATGTCCGCCAGGCCCCGCATCGACATCGGGGATGACGGCACCTGGGAGGAGCCGATACCCGGGGCGTCGTAGGTGATCACCCGGCAGCCGTGAAGGTGCTCCACGAGAGGCTCCCAGTGGTGCATCTCGCTAAAGATGCCGGAGTGGAGGAGGATCGGGACGCCTTCGCCCGCCGACTGGGCGTGGATGCGCAGGCCCCGGATAGCGAATTGGTAGTTGCTGATCATCGGGGGCCTCATTGCCTCATCGTTGCTAGTTTCGCGACGCTCTGCCCACGGCACGAGCAGACCACCTCATAACTCCGGTCAAATGCGTGCACCATGTACTGCCCGAGCTTCCCGGAGGCTTCGGCGACGCAGACCTTCATCACATGTATCCCCGGTCGCCGGAACTGGCTGGCCGCCGTCCGAGGCCGATTTCAGGCCTAAAGACCATGCTACGCTAGTAATCAAAAACTAGCAATAAAATTCTAGAATGATCAATGCAAACTCTTCCTCGCCGCAGCACAACTTCCCGCCAGCCATTTCCAGGCACTCGCCTGCGTGCCCGGGACTCCAGGACCCCGGGACTCCGGGACTCTGGGGCTAGGTGCCGTGGCTACCGTGGCCGGACGCGCCCCTTGCTGCCGCTAGACAGCGCCGTGGCTACCGTGGCCGGACGCGCCCCTTGCTGCCGCTGGACAGCGCCGTGGCCTGGGTACATTGGGTGAGTGCCTGATCCTGGGGAGCTTCTGTCGTGCTCGTTCTGCGGAACGAATCAAAAGCAGGTCAAGAAGCTGATCGCCGGGCCGCAGGGGTTCATCTGCGACGGTTGCGTGAGCCGCGCCCGCACGGTGACAGCTGAACCCGGCCAAACGGCGGCCAGCACGCACATCGCCACGATCCAGCCGGTAAGGCAGGAGGCCGGGGCGCCACAGTGCAGCTTCTGCGGGAAGCACCGATATCAGGTCGCGGCCATGGCATCGGCCGGTGACGCGCGGATCTGCGACGAGTGCCTGGATCTGTGCGACGAGATACTCAGCGACGAACCACCCATATCTCTGCGGTGACCGGTTCGGGCGCCTGGCATTCCGCTCACGTTCTCTTGGCGACGATCTCCACGAGATTCCCGTCGGGATCGCGCAGCAGGGCGTTGCGGTTGTTGTTGCCGGTGTCGTGGGGTGGCTGAATCGCGGGAACACCGGCCGCCACCAGCGCCTGGTAGGCCTGGTCGACGTCGTCCGTCCACACGACCAGGACCATGGCCGGGCTTCCCGGGGCGGCCTCGACCCCGTGGACGCGGGGCGGCCTCGACCGTGCCGAGGCCGACGGTGAAACCGTTCAGCCGGAGCAGATCAAGACCGGCGCGTTCGAGACCTTCGAGGCGGGCCGTGACGGCGCGAACGTAAGCTGCGCGTGCCATTGGGCCACGAGCGCCGCCGCGAGCGAGGGGACCGGCAGGCTCGTGACCACCGCCTACTCGGTCGCGCCCTGCGCCATCGTGGTACCGCCCGAGTCGCCGGTCGGCCGCCCCGAGGACCTGGCCGGGACGGCGATCGGGGTGGGCTACCACTCCGGGAGCCACTTCGCCACCCTGCAGGCCCTGGAGGATGTGCTGGCGCCCGGCGAGATCAAGCTCAGCTTCCAGGGCCCGCCGAACGAGCGGCTGGACGCGCTGCTGGAGCGGCAGGTCCCGGCGGCCACGGTGTAAGGCGTGCCGCTGTACATCGCCGAGGCCTTCGGGTTCCGTACGGTGGTCGATGCCACCTTCATGATCGGGTTCCTGATCACCGGATCGGGCGTCAGCTCCGCCGATGTGGAGAAATACCTGGCCGCCCTGCGGCGCGCCCAGATGGAGATCGACCTCCATCCGGAGCGCTACAAGCACTACCACCGGCGGGCCGTGCCGGAGAAGTACCGCGAACGGGTTGACGTGCGGACCTTCGGCACCGGCGAGCGCATCGTCTTCCTTCCCTACCCCCGGGAGGTCTTCGCCGCGACCCAGCAGTGGACGCGGGAACGCAAGCTCTTCCCCGAGCCGCGGTCCGCTCTCGGTTACGACCAGGCCGCCCTGGTCTGACGCAGGCTCAGGGCGCGCCCCCGAAGTCGACGTCCCTGGTCTCGACCGTCCCGGCGGTCCGACCCGGTGCCGTCTGGTAGGTCCAGTACAGGTTCGTGTGCGCGATCACCTGGTCCGGCGGCGGCGCCCCCCATTCCGTCTGGTCCTCCGTCGTATGCGCGTCGCTGACCAGGATGGCGTCGTAACCGCGGGCGAACGCGCCGTGCAGCGTCGAGCGGATGCACGCGTCGGTCTGCGCGCCGGCCACCACGAGCCGGCCGACGTCCAGGCCCGACAGCACGGTCTCGAGCGCGGTGTCCTCGAAGGAGTCGCCGTAGTTCTTCTCGACCAGCGGCTCGGCGTCGCCCGGGACCAGCTCGGGCACGATCTGCCAGTCGTCGCTCCCGCGGGTCAGCCCCTCGTCGGAGTGCTGTACCCAGACCACCGGGATCTCGTCCCGCCGCGCCTTCTCGACCAGGCTGGCGATGTTCGCGACCACCGCGTCGCGCTGGTGATTCCCCTCGACGACACCGTTCTGCACGTCGATGACGAGGAGCGCGGTGTTCGGCCGGTTCTCGAGTGTGGTCATGAGCATTCCTTACTCCCGCCGGTTCCTGTCGGCAGCCACGCTAGACCCGCCCGCCGACAGCCCGGCCGCAGGACCGGCGGTCCGCGCCGGGCCGCGCTGCACCTCGGCCGCCCCGAGGGCGCCCTTGCCCAGGTGTGCCCGGACTGCGCGGATGGCCGGCCGCAGCCAGCGCCGCACGCTACCAGGCTCCTGACCGGTCTAGGTGTTGCGGTCGGCGCCGAAGTGCAGGAACGCCGTGAGCGCCGCGATCACCAGGGCCACGGCGCCGCCGAGGTACAGCGTGTTCAGCCCGCCCTCCGACTCCACGGCCACGTCGGCGAACGTGACCGCCACCACCAGGATGACCATCGAGATCACCCTGGCCTTGAGGTCGTTGAGGTCGCGCATCCTCAGCCAGCCGGGCAGGCGCAGCGAGGGGTGAACCGGGTCGATCCTCGCGACGAACAGGTCATAGAAGCCGAAGGCCGAGATCATCAGGGTCGCCCCGACCAGGAACAGGTCGGTCAGCAGGAGCAGGAAGCCGAGATTGTGGCTGGTCAGCTCGGGATCATCCACCACGCGCTGCACCGACCGGATGAAGACGTCGGTTCCGTAGGCAAAGGACGAGAAGGCGGAGAGCAGAAGGATGATCACCGGGACCACGACCACGATCCGGGACAGGCTCAGCGCCCGCTCGAAGCCGCGCTCCACCGCCGGCCGCTCTGGCCCGGCCCATGGCGCCTCGGCGGTGGGGGCGCCGGGCGGCGACGATCCCGGTCCGCCGGGAGTCGCTGATCCCGGCTTAGTGCCGCCCGCTGAGGATGTCCCGTCCTCCCCGCTTGGCGAATCAGCCATGCCTGTTTGGGCTCCTTTGCTCCCGTCAGACACCAAGGCCGCTGGCCTTCAGGTTCGGCGGACAGCAGGCGTCCCCGATACCCCGCAGGTTACGCCAGGGGTGCGGCGACGCCGCTCGGGTGGGCCAGGAGTGGCCTGGCCACCCGGGGACTGTCGGTGGCTACGTCCACACTGAGGTTGTGCAGGCGAGCCCGGCCCGGGTCATCCGCACGGCGAGAGGAACCAACGAGCATGGAGCAAGCACCGCCAGCCTCGTCACCCCGGACGGCCGTCATCCGGGGCGTGATTCTCGCGGAGAGCCTGAAGACCGGGAGCGCGATCGGCGGTCACGACATGCGCCTGGTCCGCTGCAGCCGCTACGAGGTCAGCGGTGTGGCTGCTTACCAGCCGCCGGTCTGGACCGCGATCGAGTTCGAGGCGCCCGAGGCGAGCGCGGCCGCGCTCGCCGACGACTTGTCGGAAAGCCTGCTCAGCCCGGGCTGGTACGTGAACTGGAGCAGCGACACCGAGGCGACCATCGTGTTCCCGGGCAAGATCTTCCGGTACCGGCGCGGTGACCGGGAAGGGCGCGCGGCCGCCCAGGAACACGGCCGCCGGTGCGGGGCGCCCGAGCCTCAGCTGGACTGGACCGATTGACGCCGAGGACCCGCCGGGTGCGAGGCTCAGGTGCTCGGGATGTCTTTGCCAGTTGGCCCGTACTCCACCAGCGGTGCTACGCGCCCTCAGCCGCGGGGCAGGTCCTGCGCGATCTCCCAGACATGGCCGCCGGGATCGGCGAACGTGATCGTGCGCACCCCCCACGGACGGTCGATCGGGCCGTTGATCAGCGTCACGCCCTTGGCCGTCAGTTCGCCGCACACGGCATCCAGGTCGTCCACGAAGATGCTGAGCTGGAAGCGCGACCCGGCCTCGCGGCTCGCCACCGGTGCGGGCCCGATCAGGTCGCGCGCCGCCGGGGTTGCCAGCAAGACGATCATGGTATTCGCGAAGCGGAACATCGCTATCGGCGTCTTCGGCCATCGGCTTCAGGCCGAAGACGTCCCGGTAAAACGCCTTCGAGCGGTCTAGGTCCTCGACGAACAGCACGATCGCGCCAACGTCCTTCTTCCACTCGCTCATCTGTGCGCCTGCCTTTCTCCGCCTGGCCAGATCGCCTGGCTCCGCCGCAACCGCCCGATACGCCCAGCCGCCGGCCCGCCGGGCCGCGCTTGGGCGGCACACCGACATAAGAGACGAGCGGACGGCGCCGGACTAAGCGCCAGCGCTGCTTCAGGCCGGGCTGGCCGGCGGGGCCGGCTGGGCCGGGCGGGCCTGCCGGGCCGCGCGCCACTTCCCCAGCCCGGCCCGGAGCAGCAGGCCCGCTACGACGATCACGACGACGCCGAGCACTGCCTTGGTGCCGGCGCTCCCGATGCGCTTGGCGATCTCCGCGCCGAGGAAGTACGAGAGCCCGACGTACATCCCGATCCAGCCGATGCCCGCGACGAGCGCGCCCAGGATGAAGATCGGGAATCGCACCCGGAAGATCCCGGAGACAAAGGCCGGCATGGTCACGGACGCCACGAAGTTGTAACGGCCGAACGCTCGGTCCCCCTTGGCCAGCAGTTTCCGGCGCGACTTTTCCAGGCGACCCGGGTGGTCGAGCAGGCGGCGCCCGCCGCGGGTGCCGATCACGTATCCCGCCACCGAGCCCAGCATCCAGGCGATCATCGACAGCGCGAGCACCAGCCAGACATTGATCCGGCCCTCCCCCGCCAGCGTGCCCGCGGCGATCAGCGCTGCGTCGCCCAGACCCGGCAGGCCGGCGCCCAGGATAAAGACGAGCACGAACAAGACGATGAACTCGGCCAGGGTCATGGCGGCGCCTGCGGGAAGGAGGGCGCGGGCCGACGGTCGACGCTCACTGACTCACCTCCGGCACCGATCCCTTTAGTGTGGCATTCTCCCGGTGTTCCGGGCGACAGCCAGTTTGCGCGGCATGCGGAGGCTGCGGCAATCATGATCTTCCGTCCCGTCACCGGTCAGGACCTGGGCCGGCTCATGCCGCTGCTGGCCCCGGACCCGGCCAGCGTGCTCACCGCGGGCACGTACCAGACCAGGTGCGGCAACCGCGAATACCGGCCCGAGTGGACCTGGATCGCCGAGGAGCACGCCGGTGAGCCGCCCGCCGCGGCCGCCGTCTGGTGGGGGGATCCGCGCGGGTCCCGGCCGTCCGCCCTCGACGGCCTGTTCGTGCGCGCGTCGGTGGCCGCCGACGATCGCGTCGCCCTGGCCGCCGGATTGCTGACCGCCGCGCACCGGGAATTTGCCGCAGCCGGCACGCTCCGGCTCCCCGCCTTTGACGTCTTCCTGCCCGGCGACTGGCAGCACCGGCCTGACGTGGTCGCGGCCCTGGCCTGACCGGCCAGCGCTGACCCGGTCCGGCCGAAACCCCTGCCGCGCACCCGGTGAGGGTGCACGATTGTGGCGGATCACCTTATAGCGCGATCCTTCCGGTGGGGGGTGGCAGTGACCCACGTCAACGTGACCGCGTTAGCCATGGTCGTCGTCTCGTTCCTGCTCGTCACGCTGATCGGCTTCGCGGCGGCCCGGTGGCGGCCGGCCGAGGACCCGCGGCACCTGAACGAGTGGGGCCTCGGCGGGCGGGGATTCGGCACCTTCGTCAGCTGGTTCCTGCTGGGCGGCGACCTCTACACCGCCTACACCTTCATCGCGGTGCCGGCGCTGGTCTACGCGACCGGCGCCGCGGGCTTCTACGCCCTGTCCTACACGGTCATGGTGTTCCCGATCGTGTTCGTCTTCGCCCCGCGGCTGTGGTCGATATCGCGGGCGCACGGCTACGTCACCCCGGCCGAGTTCGCCCGGGGCCGGCACGGCTCACAGGGGCTCGGGCTGGCGGTGACCGTGACCGGGATCCTGGCCACCATGCCGTACATCGCGCTGCAGCTGGTCGGCATCCAGGCGGTGCTGACCGTCATGGGCGTCGGCGTCACGTCGGGCAGCGTGCTCGTCCGGGACCTGCCGCTGATCATCGCGTTCGTGGTGGTCGCCGCGTACACCTACCTGGCCGGGCTGCGCGCCCCGGCGCTGATCGCGTTCGTCAAGGACACGCTGATCTACGTCACGGTGATCGTCGCGATCCTGTACATCCCGACCCGGCTCGGCGGCTGGGCCCACATCTTCGGCACCGCCTCGGCCCATCTGACCTCGGTGAACCCGGCGACGGGGAAGCCCTACGGCAGCCTGATCGTGCTGCCCGCCGGGGAGTGGGCCTACGCCACCCTGGCGCTGGGCTCGGCGCTGGCGCTGTTCATGTACCCGCACGCGATCACCGGGGTGCTGGCCACCAGGCGGCGCGACGTGATCCGGCGCAACGCGGCCATGCTGCCCGCTTACACGCTGGTGCTCGGGCTGATCGCGCTGTTCGGCTACCTGGCCCGGGCGACGCCGGCGGTGAACGCGGGGGTCAAGGCGGGCGGGGGCAACACCCAGCTGTCGGTGCCGCTGCTGTTCGAGCACATGTTCCCGAGCTGGTTCGCCGGGATCGGCTACTCGGCGATCGTCATCGGGGCGCTGGTGCCGGCGGCGATCATGTCGATCGCGGCGGCCAACCTGTTCACCCGCAACATCTACAAGGAGTTCTTCCGGCCTAACGCCACCGCAGCCGAGGAGACCCGGGTGGCGCGGCTGGCGTCGCTCATCATGAAGGTCGGCGCGCTCGGCTTCGCTGTCGCGCTGGACAAGACGTTCTCGATCAACCTGCAGCTGCTCGGCGGGATCTGGATCCTGCAGACCTTCCCGGCGATCGTGGTCGGCCTGTACACGCGCTGGTTCCACCGCTTTGCGCTGATCATCGGCTGGGCGGCGGGCATGGCGTACGGCACCGTCGAGGCGTACCGGACCCCCGGCAGCGGCCAGGCACATTTCGGGGCCTCGGCGGCGCCGGTGTTCGGCCATGTCACCTACATCGCGATCACCGCGCTGGTCGTCAACCTGGCGGTCGCGGCCGTGCTCACGCTGGTCTTCCGCGCGGTCAGGCTGCCCGACGGGTACGACGAGACCCGGCCTGGCCACTACACCGTCGACCCCGTCCCTGCGGCGGCCAGGCCGGCGGCGGCGCGGGCGCGGGGGACGGCACGACCGACCCCGCCCGGGGGTGGCGGACCGGACGCCGGCGGACGAGGGTACCCCGCAGCCGTTGCCGCCCATCAGCCCGCGGCCGGTGGCGGGGCCATAGCGGCGAGGCTCGCCCGCTGGCTCCGCCCGCGGCACCGGCGGGCCGCAGGCCGCAATACCCCTGGCTCCGTCCCGGCTCCGCCGGCCTCAGGCCGAGTCGGCCGCCAGCCCGAGCCGGGCCGAGAGCCCGAGCAGGTCGCGGCTGGCCGGGTCCTGCATGGTGAGCAGGTCGGCGACAAGCTGGCGCACCAGGCCATGCCCGCGGACCTGCTCGGGCGTGAGCTCGTCGGCGCGCCGCAGGGCCGCCACGGCCTGGTCGACCTGGCGACGCTGGGTGTGGGCCCGGGCCACGTCGATCAGCATGCGGGCCTGGCGCTCCGGGGACAGGCCGGCCGGGTCGACGGCCGCGGCGGCCCGCAGTGCCCGCCCGGCGTCGCCGAGGTCGGCCGCGACCGAGATCTCGTGCAGCGACACGTTGGCCGGGCCGAACTCGGTGTTGTGGTAGTTGGGCCACTCGCCGGCCCGGGCCGCCATCTCCCCGGCCCGGTCCAGGTGGGCGTACGCGGCGTCCGCGTTGTTCACGCGGGCGGCGGTGACGGCTCGCTGCAGCGTGAGCCCGCCCCAGAGCGCCATCGCCTCGGGGCGGCCCTGGTCGGCCAGGGGCCGCAGGGCGTCGGCCGCGGTCCGGGCGGTCTCCTCAGCCTGGCCGTAGTGGCGGGCGGAGAGGAACACGAACACCAGCCGGTACGCGCCCGCGGCGACCAGCAGCGGGCGGCCGCCCGCTCGGCGGCGGACATGGCACGGTCGGCCGCGATCCAGGCCGCCTCGGGCTCGCCCAGCTTGGCCAGGGCCGCCGAGCACGCCTGGTAGGCGGCTGCCAACAGCTCGAACGCGGCCGGCCGCTGCGGCTCGGGCTGGGCCCGGGCGGCGCTCTCCAGGTCCGGTATCAGCCCGCCGAGCAGGTCGGATAGCTCGGCGTACCGCCCGGCGTGGGTCAGCTCCCAGGCGTGATCCACCGCGGCCCGCAGGGTTCCGGGGTCGGCCGCCCCCCGCGCGTCCAGCATCGCGCGCAGCGCGTGCGCCCCGGACAGGACCAGCCGCAGCTCGACGGCGGCCGGGGGCTCGCTGGTCACCGCGGCCACCACGGGCGCCTCGGCGGCCAGTTCGGACAGGGGCAGGTCCAGAGCGCGGGCGACGTTCTCCAGGACGGTCATCCGGTCAATCCGCCGTACCCCGCGCTCGACCTGGGAGACCCACGCCACGGACCGGCCGATCATCCGGGCCAGCTCCGCCTGGGACAGGCCACGGCGGCGCCGCTCGGCGGCGATCCTGCGGCCGAGGGCCTGCTGGTAGCCGGCGGTGCTCACCCGGTGCCCTTGCCGGCGTCCAGCGTCAGCCAGTCCACCTCGGTCGCGGCCAGGTACTGCTCCCGCTCGGCCAGGTAGCGACGGGTATGCGGGGCGGCCTCGTGGGCCTCGAACGCGGCCCGGTCGCGGTAGAGCTCATAGCAGATCCGCTGCAGCGGATGGCCCTCGACCTGATGGCTGGCGTAGATCAGGGTGCCCGGCTCGTCCGCCGTGATGCTCTCGACGGTCTCGGCCACCAGCCGGTCGAACGAGCGGGCGCACGCCTCGTTCTTGCAGGTGAACCGTACGCAAAGACCGAACATACTTCCCTCCAGGACCGTGACGTCATGCTCGCACCCAAGGCCGGCCACTGGAATGCCAAACTAACACGTATCTATTGTGTGATACTAGTAGCCAAAGTACGCTTAGTATCGACCGAGTTGGCGACGGGCTCACCGCGAGGACCTATGACGACGCCAGGCCCCAAGGCTCTTGCCCTGCGCGCTACCGCGGCCAGCTATCCGGGCCGCGCCGAATCCGTGCGGGCGGTACGGGCCGACTTACGGTTACTGCTGGCCGGCTGCCCGGTCGCTGACGACATCATCCACTGCGCCTCCGAGCTGGCGGCCAACGCCGTGCGGCACAGCCGGTCCCGCCGGGCGGGCGGGACGTTCACGGTGCGCGCCGAGGCCTACCCGGGTGACTACGTCTGGATCGAGGTCGAGGACGAGGGCGGCACCTGGCTCGAGGCCGTGCCCGACCCCGAGCGGGGGCACGGGCTCGGGATCGTCCACGCGCTCGCGTCCGAATGGGGCGTTGAAGGTGACGAGGACAGCCGCGTCGTCTGGGCTCGCGTGGACTGGCCGCTGCGGTGAACCCGGGCCGGCCAGGACGGGGGGTGCGGCGAACCTGGGCGGGCCAGGACGGGGGGTGCGGCGAATCCGGGCCGGCCAGGACGGGAGGTGGTCGCGCTGATCTGGCTGATCATCGGGGTCATCAACGTCGGTTACGCCCGGCGGCGCTGACCGGCCGCGGAACCCGGCCGCAGCGCCATCAGATCCCGCGCCCGGGCGGGCCCGGGTAACGCCCGGCCGCGTGCCCCGGGCCCGCCCGCCCGCGGCAGCCGCCACGCGAGCACGCTGCCGACGCCGAACGAGGGCGGCCCGAACAGCCCGGTCAGGTAGTGCCCCAACCGCGATCCCCGGCTGGTCACGGCGATCACGGCCGCGGGCCGCCAGTACGCGAGATCGCCGCGGATCAGCCCGGGAGGCAGCGGCGCGGGCGGCGCTCCCTGCCACAGGTTGTCCAGATACTGGTCGGCGGTGGTGTCGGGGCCTGGGATGTAGATCTCCTGCTGCCCGGTCTTGTCGGGCCCGACGAAGTAGCCGCCGATCATCGACCCCGGGTAGCCCGTGTCCGCCTGCCAGCGCAGCACCTCGGTGAGGCGCTGCAGCGCGACCGGAATGACGAGCACGCGGGCGTCCGGCGCGAGCCGCAACCGGGCGAAGGCCGCCTGCCAGCCGGCCGGCGTCGCCGCCACCGGCGCCGTCTGGTACGGCAGCGGGATCAGCGGCACCACCGCCAGCACCGCGACCGAAGCGGGCACGGCGCGCAGCCAGGCCCGGGCCTGCGGCCGCGTCGCTGAGCGCCACCGGTCCAGGGAGAACGCGATCACCGCGGCCGCCGCGCCGTCGGCCAGGATGGACAGCCGGTCCGGCAGCACCTGGCTCAGCACCGGCGAGCCCTGCAGCCAGTGGAACGGCAGCAGGAACCCGGGGTATTCGAGCCAGCCGCTGTGCATCGTGCCGCCCCCCAGGGACAGCACCTCCAGGGCCAGCCAGCACACGGCCGCGGTGCGGATTCTCGGATCCCGCCAGTACCGGATCATCGCCACGACCAGCGCGACCAGCAGCGGCCAGCCCAGGTAGCCGAGGTATTCCGGCAGGCCCCGGCTGTAGGCGGCGGCCGCGGCGGCGCTGCCCGGCGTATGCAGCAGCACGTCGCCGGACGGGCTGACGAAGAAGCTGAACTGGTTCGTGATCGGGTCGGGTCCCGTGGGATGGTTGTGCTCGGTGAGCGGCCCGAAGAACTGCACCCACAGCGCGTACCCGCAGATCAGCAGTGCGACCGCGGCCGAGATTCCCAGCCCGGACGCCACGTCTCGCACCCGGGCCGCCACGGAGTGCGGATAACTGGCGGCGAGCACCACCACCAGCAGCAGGATCGTCAGCGCGCTGTCGGCCAGCAGTTCCTCGCCGGTGAAAATCTGGGCGGCGGCCAGCAGGCCCAGCCAGATCCCGGTCCGGACCACGCTGCCGCGGCCGGTGATAATGCGCAGCGCCGCGTCGATGATCAGCGGCGGCAGCACGGCGAACTGCAGGTGGTAGTGGCCGATGCCGGAATTCAGCAGCGCGGGGGAGAAGCCGTACACCGCGCCGCCCAGGGCCGCCGCGCTGAGGCTGGCCCCCCACCGGCGCAGCACCCAGAACAGGGCGGCCGCCGAGCCCGCGATGCCCAGGGTCAGCAGGATCGTGAGGCTGACCTGCGGGCCGGCCAGCACCGTGACCGGCGCCAGCAGGATCCCGGGCAGCAGCAGGGAGGTGTTCCACATCAGGTTGATGCCGCGCGGCGCGTTCATCGCGGTCGTGATCAGCGCCGGCAGGTGCCCGTGCACGACCGCCACCGCGTCGTAGTGCATGAACCAGGCGAACAGGTTGACGTCGGCGGTGTCGCCGATCTGCGCTTGCCCCGCAGGGTCGGCCCACAGCCGCCAGGTCACCGCCACCGCGCCGGCTAGGTAGCAGCACAGGATCGGCCACTTGGCCCGGGCTGCGGCGCGGGGAGGCCGGAGTTCGGCGACCGGCGCTGGCTCGACCGCCGATGGGACGAGGCTCAACGCCAGACTCCTCAATCACCGGGGGTACCTGCAGGAGTCACGGTATGCGGCGCGGGATTAAGCCAGGGCCATCCCCAGGTCACCTACGGACAAAGAAATCACCTGCTCAGCGTCAAGGCACCGGGCCCGGGCGGCCGCCGGGCTCCGGTAGCCCGGTTGTCGGCCGCCGCGCGCCCCCCGAGCGGGGCCGCCGCGCGCCCCCCGAGCGGGCCGCGGCGCGCTCCCGAGCCGCCCCCCGAGCGGGCCGCCGCGCGCCCCCGCCGGCCGCCGCTCGCGCTCGGCGCTGGTGGCCGGCCTGCTCTGAGCTCAGGAGGCCAGCACGCTGATCGTGATCAGCACGGCATCGTAGAGGAAGTGCGCGACGATCGGCCGCATCAGCTGCCGGTGCTTCTGGAAGGACCGGGTCACGAAGTAGCCGAGCGGGATCGTGAGCAGGAAGCCGAGCCCGTAGTAGACGTGATAGCTGGTGCGCAGGGTCAGGCTGAGCACCAGGGCCCAGCGCGGGTTCCAGCCGAGCTGCTCCAGCCGGGTCAGCAGGTATCCGTTGACCAGGGTCTCCTCGGCAACCGCGGTCATGGCCGACACCGCGATCCCGTAGATGACGTAGTACTTCGGCACGTGCCCGATCGGGACCTGGTTGATCAGGTCCTTGTGCCGGACCAGCAGCGCGGCGAACGGGATCGTCAGCAGCGCGGCCACGCCGTCAGCCGGCCGCGGCGAGCCCGAGGCCCGGCCACACGTCCCTGGTCCAGCCGATCTTGGTCAGCCCGAGCTTGGCCGGGGTCTGGCCGGTCCGGCTGAGCAGCAGCAGGGCCAGCGGCACCACCGCGGCCACCTCGGTGTAGCTGATGATCCCGAGGATCAGGTTGGCCACCGGGTGGCCGGAGACGAGGGTCGGGAACCGGGTGATGGCGCCGGCCCCGCCCACGTGCGCGGCGAGCACGTCGACCGCGGCGAGCACCCCCGGGACCACGAACGCGATCTGGACGAACCAGGTCTCGAGCACCAGCCCGCGCCGGGACGCCTCCTCGATCCGGACCGGGGGCGGAGGCGCGGCCGGGACCCAGTACACCCAGTCGGCCGGAGGCTGCGGCCAGTCCGGCGACGGGCGCCAGCCGGCCTGTGGTACCCAGCCCGGCGGAGGCGGCGGCCAGCCCGGGGGCGAGCGCCACTCCCAGCCCGGCACGCTCACCGTCGCGGCGTTCCGCAGACCGCGGGGATCTGCCAGACTGACCCGCGAGGAGGCGGGGCATGGGATCTTACGAGGTCATCATCGGCACGCTGGCCGACGAACTGGCGCGCGTCGAGCAGGTCTTCGGCGAGCTGTCGCCCGGCGAATGGCAGATGCCGACCAGGCTCATCCCGGTCGACCCGGGCCTGCCCCGGTGGACGGTCTTCGAGCTGGCCGGCCACTTCGACATCTCCATCGGGCTGACCAGCATGCTGATCGACGGACGCGACGACAGCCAGCCCGCGCGCGACCGGACCAGCTTCTTCATCAACCCGCGCTCCGAGACCGCGCCGGTCGTGTACGACTACGCGTACACGATGGTGGCGGGCAAAACGTCCGCCGACATGCCGGCCGTGCTCCACGCGACGTTCGAGAAGGCCCTCTCGCTGGCGCGGGCGGTCCCGGCCGGGACCGTCGGCCCCGGGTACTTCGCCCCGATGCGCGCGGACGAGTTCGTCGCGAGCCGCGTCGTCGAGGCCGTGGTGCATGGCATCGACCTTACTCAGGCCCTGGGCCGCAATCCGATCGCCACCACGGACGGGATCAAGACCACGGCCGAGATACTCGACGACCTGCTGGCCCGCCGCACCGTGGGACGGCGGCCCGCGGCGCTGTCGGACGACCTGGACTGGATCCTGGCCGCTTCGGGCCGGACGGCGTTCGACGACAACCGGCTGCCCCTGATCGGGTGAGCGGTCAGGCCGGCGGCGGTGGTCAGGCCGGCGGCGGGGGTCAGGCCGGTGGCGGTGGTCAGGCCGGTGGCGGTGGTCAGGCCGGTGGCGGTGGTCAGGCCGGTGGCGGTGGTCAGGCCGGTGGCGGTGGTCAGGCCGGCGGCGGTGGTCAGGCCGGCGGCGGGAGTCAGGCGCGGCGGCGGGTCCACCGCCTCGGCGTGGCTGATGTAGTTCGCGTACGCGGCGCCGGAGTTCTGCGCGGCCAGCGCGTCGGCGGCCGGGTGCTGGCCGGCCGGGTACCGCCGGGAGATCAGTTCCGCCTGGATCTCCTGCAGGTGCGAGGGCAGCGCCGCCGACGGGCCCGCGGCCGCCGCCACCGGCACGGTGACGCCGGCCAGCGCGTCGTCGGTGCGCGGGGTGGCCAGGGTCAGGACGCCGCCGAGGCTGGGCGCGGCCGCGTCGCGCGCGGTCAGCGACGGCAGGCCCCAGCGCTCTTGCACGGTCTTGAGGATCGACGTGTGGTCGATCGGCGTGCTACCGGCCGGCCCCGGAACACCGTCCCGGCCTGGATCAGCGGCGAGACCAGCACCGCGGGCACCCGGACCCCGAACCGGGTGAAGTCGAACCCGAACTCGCCGGCGTCGTTGTCCGGCGCCACTGCGCCGGACGGCGGCGGCACGTGGTCGTAACATCCGCCGTGCTCGTCATAGGTGACGATCAGCAGCGTCTGCGGCCACCCCGGCCCGGCCCGGAGAGCCTCGTAGACGTCGTGGATGAGCTGCTCGCCGAGGGCCACGTCGTAGTTCGGGTGCTGGCTGTTGCCGGTCGCGCCCCAGCTCGGCTCGAGGAACGTGAACGCGGGCAGCGTGCCGCCCGCCGCGGCGGCCTGGAAGTCGGTGAACTGGCCGGTCGTGCCGTTAGCAGCGCTCGTGACGTCGGTGAACGTCGACTTGGTCAGCGGCTGCGCGTCGTAGCCGTAGATCGCCCAGCCGATGCCGTGCTGGCCGAGCAGCCCGAAGATCGACGGCGAGGTGAACGTGTGCGTCTTGTCGTCCATGTGACCCTGGCTGGTCGCGGAGCAGGCGAACGCCCGGTTGGGCAGCGTCTCGGTCGGCACCGAGGCGAACCACTGGTCACAGACCGCGTACGAGGTGGCCAGCGCGGACAGCACCGGGAGCGCCTCCGGGGTGAAGCAGCCCATGATGTCGCTGGCCACGGTGCCCGCCACGATGGACCAGGTGCCCCCGCGTGACTGCCAGCCGAGCGTGTAGTTGAAGTCCTTGACGAAGCCCTGCATCCCGGGCGCCACCGACGAGCTGGCCGGCGCGCTCTCGGTGCCGAACAGCTGGTCGTTCGTGGCCATGTAGCCCTCGCCGGGATCGGCGCCCGGCATGAAGTAGGCGTTCGGCGTGGTGGGCTCGATCCGGGACACGGTCACCGCCGCGCCGGTGGCGTCGGGATTCGACTCCGTCCCGGCCAGGCCGTCATACGGCTGGCCGGCGGGCGACACGTTGCCCTGGGCCGTGTACAGGAAGCCCAGCATGTGGTCGAACGACCGGTTCTCCAGCATCAGCACGACGACGTGGTTGACCGAAGCCAGGCCGTTACCGTTGCTCATTTCCGCCCCCGTTTCGCCAATAGCGCGGCGGACATTTCCGCCGTTGCGCCGCCCTATGGTGTCACCCGGGTTATAGGCGGCGGCGGCCATTGCGTTAGCCGGGCCGGATGCGGTAGCGGACCTCGGGGATGGTGATCCCGTTCGCGGCCAAGTGACGGGTGCGGCCGTCGGGGGCCCAGCCCATCGCCGCGTAGAACGCCCGGGCTCGCTGGTTGCCCGCCAGCACCCAGAGCGTGGCCGCGCCGCACCCGCGGTCGGCCAGAGCCCGGATCGCCTGCCCGTGCAGGGCCCGGCCGATCCCGCGCCGCCACTGCGCCGGCGCCACATGCAGCGCGATCAGCTCCCCGTCGGCGGCTCCGGCGTCGTCGTCGCGGGCGGCGCCGATCTCCGCGAACCCGGTCAGCCCCGCGGCGTTCGCGTTATGGCCCATCGTCACGAAGGTCGAGCGAGACGGGTCACGCAGGCTCGCGCGCCAGCGCAGCTCGCGGGCGGGCAGCGTGAGGCCGGCCAGGAAGGCGGGCGGCAGCAGGTCACGGTACGCGGCCCGGTACGAGGCGAGGTGCAGCCGGGCGATGGCGGGCCCGTCGGACGGCCGGGCCTTCCTAATAAGCTGCTCGGGCACGGAATCGATCGTCCTTCCCCGCCATTCCCCGTGCAACGGTCACGCGGTCGCGCGTGCTCTGCTGCAGTGAGGAGGTGGCCATGGATCCTCGGGCCGAGGCCGAGTTCGCCGAGTTCATGCACGGCCGCTGGGCCGCGCTGGTGCGGCTCGGGTACGGGCTGACCGGTGATCAGGGGCTGGCCGAGGATCTGGCCCAGACCGCGCTCGCGAACGCGTACGCCTCGTGGCCACGGGTGCGCCGGGCGGGCAATCCGGACGCGTACGTGCGGCGGATCATGCTCAACGCCAACCGCAGCCGGTTCCGCAAGCGCCGGTTGCGCGAGCAGCTCACCGACGCCCCGCCGGAGTCCGGGCCGGCCGCGGAGCCGGGGCCGCCCGACGACCGGTCGATGCTGATGACCGCCCTGATGCGGCTGGCGGCCGGGCAGCGCTCGGTGGTGGTGCTCCGGTACTGGATGGACATGACCGAGACCGAGGTGGCGGCCGCGCTCGGCTGCTCCGTCGGCAATGTCAAGAGCCAGGCCTCGCGGGCCCTGGCCAAGCTGCGGATCAGCGAGGACCTGGCGGAGGGGATGCGGCCATGATGAGCGTCGATGACCAGCGGGAGCTGCGGCGGCGGCTCGGCCGCGTCCTCGAGGGCGTCACGCCCTCGCCGGCGCCGGTCTCCGCGACGATCAGGAAGGGCAGGCTGTTGCGTCTGCGGCGGCACGTCGCGGTCGCGGCCGGGCTGGCGGTGGCCGTCGGGATGGCGGTGGCGGTCCCCAGCCTGCTGCGCCTGACCGCGCACCAGGGGCCGGAGTCTCCCGGGAAACCTGCGGTGACGGTGAACCCGGCCGGGCCGGCGGCCCGCGGGGGCGTGATCGGCTCGGGGACGATCGACGGCAAGCGCTGGCAGCTGGTCGCCCAGCGGCCGGGGACGGACGGCGCGACGGGGAACGGCCAGTGCTTCCTGGCCCGCGGCGCCGTGCCGTCGGACCTGGCCTGCTTCGGGGCGACGGCGCCCAGCGGGGGCAGTGGCGATCCGGTGGGCTTCGCCTCGATCGGCAGCGGCCCGGCCCAGGCCCTGTACGGCCCGGTGGCGCCCGGCGTGACCCGGGTCACGGTTACGCTGGCCGGCGGGACCATGCTCCGGCTGCGCCCCACCGAGGCCTACCGGCAGCGCTACGTGGCGTTCGCGATCCCGCTGCCGCTGGCGATCATCCGCGTGGTCGCGTACTCGGCCCGGGGCGAGATCAGCGAGGCGGTCCCGTTCAACACGGCCGGCGGTGACACGGTCGGGGTCTGGCTGGGCCCGGGCCAGCCGGGCCCGCCGCGGGTGACCCGCGTGATCGGTTCCGGGACCGTGGACGGGAGCGCCTGGTCGCAGAGCGTCCACGCGGGCCCGTGGGGGTACTGCTTCACCGGGCCGACCGGGGGCTGCTTCGACACCGTGTCCCGGTCGCTCGGCAACCGGGTCGGCTCCGTCACCGGCGGCGGGCATGGCTCAGCGAACTGGGCCGTCGGAACGGCCAGCGCCGCGGTCAGCTACGTGCGGGCGCTGGTGTCCGGCGGCCGTTCGGTCACGGCCCGGACCGTTGACGTGGGCGGGCCCCGGTTCTTCGCGTTCGCGATCCCCAAGGGATTCACGCTGGTCAGCGTGGGGTGGTACGCGTCCTCCGGGCACGAGGTCGCCAGCGAGTCGGCCAGCCAGATCTACTAGGTTGTGCTGGTTCCTCGCCTTCCCCGCCCGCCGCCGCCAGCCGCCGCACCCCCACCCGCCCCGCGGCCGTCGCGGCGCGGTGCGGGCGGCCCCGGGCGGCTGTGCTTGGCTAATGCCATGACGACCCCCTCACTTCGCGACCGCCTGCGCGGCGGCGAGGCCGTGTACGGCGGCTGGTCGACGATCCCCGACGTCCTCAGCGCCCGGTCGCTGGCCGCGGCCGGCCTCGACTATGTCGTCGTCGACCTGCAGCACGGCGGGGCCACCGAGCGCGATCTGCCCGCGATGACCATGGCCATCCGGCAGGCGGGCGCCACCCCGATGGGCCGGGTCCGGCATGCCCATCCGGCCGACATCGGGCGGGCCCTCGATCTCGGCTGCGACGGCGTGATCGTCCCGAACGTCGAGTCCGCCGAGCAGGCCGCGGCGGTCGCCGGAGCCTGCCGTTACCCGCCGGTCGGCTACCGGTCGGCGGGCGGCACCATCGCGGTCGCCGAGCCGCTCTGCTTCGTCATGGTGGAGTCGCCGGACGCGATCGCGGACCTGCCCGCGACCCTGACCCTGGACGGGGTGGACGGGATCTACGTCGGCCCCAGGGACCTGTCGTACTCGCTGGGCTGCGCCCTGGACCCGCACGATCCGGTACTGCGGAAGGAGCTGGAACGGGTCTGGGCGGCCTGCGCCGCGGCGGGGAAACCGTGCGGGGTCCACGCCTCGGACGGGACGACCGCCCGGCTGTACCGGGAGAACGGCTGCCAGCTGATCACGGTCGCGGTGGACGTGCTGGCCGTGGCCCGCACCGCGGCCAGCGAGCTGGCCGTGGCCCGCGGCTGACCGGACGGCGCCGGCCTGGCCAAGCCGCCGGATTCACGCGTCCCGCGGCCTCGTTCGGCTGGCCCGCGCGCTCGCGCGCCCCGCCAGGAATGTCTCCTGGCGGGGCGCGCGTCGGGGTGGGGGCTACTGGTGGGGGCCCGGGTCCGGGGGGACCGTCAGAACATGCCCCGGGCGACGCTGGCCACGATGTGCGCCGCCTGGCTCTCCCACTTCGCGTAGGCGTAGGGGAAGCCGGAGTTCTGCACGCCCTGCGCGGCCTGCCACAGCGGCTGCGTGGCCCATTCCGGGTTGTTGGCCTGGTAGTGCTGCAGCCCGTTCAGGAAGGCGTCGGACGCGTAGGCCGGGTCCAGGACCTGCGAAGGGGTGCCCCAGCCCATGTCCGGCTGCTGCTGGAACAGGCCCAGCGAGTCGTACGTGCCGTAGTTGATGTTCAGCAGCGTGGACTCCTGCATGGCCGTGGCCACGGCGATCACCGCCGAGCGCAGCCCCATGTGCTTGGCCAGGGCCTGCTGCACGATCGTGGCGGCGTTAGCCTCCCGCGCCGGGGTCATGGGCAGGAAGGCCTGAGACCCGCTGATCGGCGCGGGCAGCAGCCGGTCGCTGGCCGGCAGCGGCCCGCGGTTCTGGCCCGCCGCCGCGTGGGTGATCGCGCTCCAGCTGTTGAGGGGCTGGTGCGTCGCGGCGTGGCGGGCCCGGTGGTGGTGGTGCCGCTCGCGGTGGGCAGTCGCCGCGATGGCGATCTGTAGGGAATTGATGTGTTGGGTGGTGCTGTGGTGGGTACTGATGCGATGAGTGACGGATGCGGCCTGGCTGGCACCCGGGCCGTCCGTCGCGGCGCTGGCGGTGCCTACGCCAGCGAGCACCAGCGCGGAGCCCAGGTAGATCAGGGCCATCGCGCGCGGTCGCGGGGGGCTGGGGAAACGAGCAATGCTCCGCAAGGGTGGTTCCTTTCCTCGGTTCCCCGTCGCCCGGCCGGGCGCTGAGCCCGGGCCGGAGGGTCTGACGCTGCCTGCCTCGGCACGTACGCGCAGGACTGCCTCGCGTACGTCCATGGGATTCGGCGGGCCGGCGCTACGTCGCGGGGGATGCGACGGCCGGGCGGCCGGGCAGGCACAGGAGCGCGCGTCTTTGGCAGGGGCGCATGCTCCCGGACGGGGATCGCACGTATAACGCCTGGTCAAAGCCGGGAGCATCCCATTTGATGTCGTGTATGAGTCTTGTCACTCTGGGTGAAGACGGGAATAAGCGACGCTCTGACCTGCGAAATCAGGCGGTGTTCCGCGTTCGGCCTAGCCCGGTGGCGGGCCAGTCCCGCGTTCCGGCCCAGCCCGGTGGCGGGGCCAGTCCGCGTTCCGGCCCAGCCCGGTGGCGGGCCAGTCCGCCGGCCGCGCCGGCGCTATCGGCGCCCGCGCCCGGGCCGGGCCCGGTCGGCCCGGGTGGGCCCGCTGCGGCGTCGGACCGGGGCCTAAGCTGCTGGGTTAAGCGGGCGGGAGTCGCCCGCCCGGGCCGAGAGCCGCGGACCTCCGGAGGCAGCCATGGGACTGATGGACAAGGTCAAGGCGCAGGCTACGGTGCTCGCGCAGAAGACCCAGGAGACGGCGCGCGACGGCAAGGTCAAGTTCGACCACGTCCAGGCCAAGCGGCGCGCCGACGCCATGCTCCGCAACCTGGGCGCCGCGGTCTACGCCGAGCGCACCGGGCGGGCCACGCCCGACACCGACGCCCAGATCGAGAAGCTGATCGCCGACATCTCGGCGCACGAGGCTGAGAACGGCATCAACCTCGCCGCCGAATCCGCGGACCAGATGGCATCCACCGGCCAGCCGGGCGGGGACGTCCCGCCGGAGGAGACCACCACGCAGGTCTAGCGGCAGGCGTCCTGCGCCGCCGTCCGCTGCTGGCCCGGCTGGGCGTTCTGGCCCGGCTGGGACTGGCCCTGGCTGCCCGGCGCGGCCGGCGCGGTGACCGCGTGGTCATTCTGGCCGAGCAGGATCCTCACCCGGGCCAGACCGCTCACCTGCTGCAGCGCCGCCCCGGGCAGCGTCTGGAGGACCAGCTGCGCCGATGCCTTCTGCCCGGCCGGGTACTGGATGACCGTCTGGGCGATGTTCTGGCTGGTCCAGTCGACGCCCGAGCGGTTCACCCGGAACCCGAGCGCGGCCAGCTGGCGCCCGGTGCCGGCGGACAGCCCGGCGATCAGCGTCCCGTTGTAGACGTCCAGCGAGACCTGGCTTCGGCGCGGCCCGTGCCGCCCGGGGCGGTGGCCGCGGGCCGGGGCGGCCGGCGGCTGGTCGGTCTTTAGCTGGTTGAACAGCGCTGCCGCGCCGCTGGAGTTCCACAGCACCGCCGACTCGCCCGTCGGTGTCATGTAGCTGGTGTTGGCCAGGGGCACGGTCGTGAACGTGACGTCACTCGGCGAGATCCCGCGCAGTTCATCGGCCAGGCTCACCACGTTGAACCCCTCGTCGACCCGGATCGCGGCGGACGCCGCGGACAGGAAGCTCTCCAGCCGGACCGGGTTGGCCAGCACCCCGGAGCTGATGCCCTCGCTGAGCGCGGTGGAGATCAGCTGCTGCTGATCCTGGATCCGGGCCAGGTCGGAGGTCGGGAACGAGTGCCGGTCCCGGGCGAACTCCAGCGCGGTGATGCCGCTCACGTGGTGCATGCCCGCAGACATGTGCAGCCCGCTGTAGGAGTCGTTGACCGCGTAGGGCAGGCAGATGTTCACGCCGCCCAGCGCGTCGATCACCTTGACGAAGCCCAGGAAGTTCACCTCGACGTAGTCGTTGACGGTGAGCCCCGTGGCCTGCTCGACGGTCTGCACCATCAGCTGCGGCCCGCCCAGGCCCAGCGCGGCATTGATCTTGTTCATGCCATGGCCGGGTATGTTCACCCACGAGTCGCGGGGCAGGCTGACCACCCGGACGAAGCGGTGGTCGGCCGGCACGTGCACCAGCATGAGCGTGTCGGTGTTGACCTCGCCGGTACTGCGGCCCACGTGCAGCAGGGCCTGCTGGCGCGGGGTCAGGCCCGTCCTCTCGTCCAGGCCGGCCACCAGGATGTTGAGCGGGCCGCTGGACGGCGTGCCCGTGGTGCCGGCGTTCAGCCGCCCGAGATGGTCGTTGATGTAGCTGGTCAGCGCCCACGCGCTGCCGGAGGCCAGCATGACGAGCGCCGACAGGAGCCCGGCGGCCACCAGCAGGGCCCGCCGCTGTCGGGCCCGGCGGCCCGCGGAGATGCGCGCCATCAGTTGCTGCTGCGCCGGGGCCGGAGCGGGCCTGCGCCGGGTTCCGCTGTGCCTGCTCCGCCCGCCTGCGGGCGGCTGTGGCCCGCCGGGTGTCCGGGAAGCGGACCCGGGGGCTCGCGCGGCCGGGGCTCGCGCGGCGGGGGCTCGTGTGGCGGGCGGCAGCGGATAATGACCAGGCGGCGGGCCGGGGGGGCCGGGCTGCGGCGAGTCCGGCGAGGAGACCGTCCGGCGCAGCGGCATGCCCCCATCGCCGCGGGGGCCTGGTTCGCCGCCCAGCGTGCCGTCGTCACTGCCGGTCATCAGCTCCCCCGGGATGCCGTTGCTCGTAGGCTAGCGCGGCGGCTGGCCAAGAAGCGGTTCCATCGCCGGCGGGTCCGCACTTTGCCGCGCCGGTGACCGGGGTTTTGCCGGCCGGCTACGCGCCGGGCGGCGTCCGGGGTTTGTCGGCCGGCTACGCGCCGGGCGGCTCCGGGTCGCGGGGCAGGCCGAGGATCCGCTCGCCGATGATATTCAGCTGGATGTCGGTGGTGCCGCCGCCGATCGTGAGGGCCTGGGTCATCAGGACCTGGCGGGCCCAGTGCCCGCCGTCCGGCGCGCCGGACGCGGCGACCGGGGCGCCCGCGGTGCCGCTGAGGGCCCCGGCCGGGCCCGACATCGCCAGGCAGGCCTCGGCCACCTGCTGGGCGTGGCGCATGGCGAGCAGCTTGCGCACGCTTCCGGTGGCGCCCGGCTCGGTCCCCGACAGCTGCTTGAGCGTCACCCGCAGCCCGAGCAGGTCGATCGCATGCCCCTCGCAGACCAGCGTCCCCACCTGGCCGAGCGGCGCGTCGGCGGCCGCCTTCGCCACCGCGAGGAGCTCGGGCACGCCCGATCCGAACGTCCACGTCTGCGACAGCGACACCCGCTCGTTGGCCAGCGTCGTCCTGGCCACCCGCCAGCCGCCGTTCACCTCCCCGACCACGCAGTCGTCGGGCACGAACACCTCGTCCAGGAAGACCTGATTGAACAGGGAGTCGCCGGTGATCTCGCGCAGCGGGCGCACCTCGACGCCCGGCGAGGACATGTCCACCAGGAGATAGCTGATCCCGTCGTGCTTGGGCGCGGCCGGGTCGGTGCGCGCGATGCAGATCGCCCAGGCGGCCTGCCGGGCCAGGGAGGTCCAGATCTTCTGGCCGGTCACCGTCCAGCCCCCGTCCGCGCGCACCGCCCGCGTGGTCAGCCCGGCCAGGTCCGAGCCCGCGCCCGGCTCGCTGAATAGCTGGCACCAGCTAATCTCGCCGCGCAGCGTCGGCGGCAGGAACCGCTGCTGCTGCTGCGGGGTCCCGTACCGGACCAGCGCCGGGACCACCCAGGCGCCGATGACCAGGGCGGGGGCCCGCACCCCGGCCGCGCGCATCTCCTGCGCGATGATCACCTGCTCCAGCGCGCCCGCGTCCCGTCCCCACGGCCGGGGCAGGTGGGGCACGACCCAGCCGTCGTCGGCCAGCCGCCGGGTGCGCTCCTGGCCGGCCAGCCCGGCGATCACCGACAGCTCCTCGCGGATCCGGGCCCGCAGCTGGCCATTGCCGCCCGCCAGCTCCACCTGGACCGGCCGGCTGACCCCGGACAGGGCCAGCCCGGCCACGTGCTCGGCCCATTCGCCGGACGAGCCGAGCAGGGCGCGCAGCGACAGCGCCCGCCGGTAGTACAGGTGCGCCTCGTGCTCCCAGGTGTAGCCGATCCCGCCGAGCACCTGGATGCACTGCTGGGCGCACCGGGCCGCGGCATCGACCGCCACCACCGCGGCCACACCGGCCGCGAACTCGCGCTGCCGCCCCGTGCCGCCCGGTCCCTCGCCGCCTGGTCCCGCGCCGTCCGGCCCGGCGGTGCCGGGCTCGGTGGTGCCGGGCTCGGCGCGCGCCGCGTCCCAGACCGCGGCGGCCGCCTGCTCCGCCGCCGTCAGCATCCACGCGCAGCGGTGCTTCACGGCCTGGAACTGGCCGATCGGCCGGCCGAACTGATAGCGGATCTTGGCGTACTCGCTGGCGGCGCGGGTGGCCCAGTCGGCGATGCCGGACGCCTCGGCGCCGAACAGGATCGCCGCCAGGCTGGTCACCGCGCGCCGGTCCAGCCCGGTCAGCAGCCGGTCGGCCGGCACGACGGCCCGCTCGGCGCGGACCCGGGCCACCGGCCGGGTGAGGTCCAGGCTCTCCAGCCCGGTGATGTCGAGGCTGCCCGCGTCGATCGCGGCCCAGACCTCGCCGTCCTCGGTCTGCACCGGGAGGATGACGAGGTCGGCCTGGCCGGCGCCGAGAACCGGGCTGGACTCGCCGTCGATGGCCAGGGCCGTCCCGGTGTCCCCCGCCTCGCCGGGCCCGGCGGGTCCCGCGCCGCCCGCGGCCTCCCGGACGCCGGTCAGGCCCGCGGCCAGGCCGACCGCGCCCGTCCTGGACCCGTCGGCCAGGCCGGTGACCAGCTTGCCGGTCATCCCGGCCGCGGCCAGGGCCGCGCTGGCCAGCACGGTGGGCAGGAAGTCGCCGGGCACCAGCGCGCGCCCGAGTTCCTCCACGGCCACCGACAGCTCGGGCAGGCCGTAACCCTGCCCGCCATCCTCCTCCGGCAGGTGCAGCCCGAGCAGGCCCTGCTCGGCCAGGCCCGGCGCGAGTGCCTCGCGATAGTGGGCCGACCCGCTGTCCGGCCCGTCGGCGGCGGCCCGGACGACGTCCGGAGGGCAGTGCCGCTGGGCCCACCCCCGGACGGTCTCGGCCAGCTGCAGGTGCTCTTCGGTCAGGCCGAGCGTCATGCTTCTCCCCGGGGTGAACGGCCACTGGCGGCTTGCCGAAATTCTAGAACGAGATTCGGTTTCACGGAACAGGCACCGGACCGACCTCCGCGACGCCCTGGCCCGCCAACCCGCGGCGGCTTGGCCGAAGCCGGTGCGTGCTGGCGAGAATGGGCAGATGGCGGATTCAGAAGCGGCCGGCGAGGCGACGCAGCACCCAGAAGACCACGGCGGCCCGGGGGCCCGGGCTCATCCCGTGGCCGGCGGCCACCGGCTCTCCGACCCATGGGCCGAGTTGATGCGGCTCGCCGACCAGGTGGCCGCGGGCCGGGTCGCGGGCGCGGTGGTCCCGGCCTGGCGGCGCCGGACCAGGGGCGAGCACCGATGGCCGGTGACCGCGAGCGTCGTGGTCGCGATCGTGCTGCAGATGCTGCTCTCGGACACGCTGAACAAGCCGCTGCCGCACTACCTCCTGCCGTCGCTCGAGGTGGCGCTGGGCATCGGCCTCAGCATCGCCAACCCGGTACGGATCGAGCGGGGCGGGACGTTGGTGCGGGCGGCCAGCATCGCGCTGATCGTGCTGATCTCGGCGGCCAACGCGGGCTCGGCCATCCTCCTGATCCGGGCGATCCTGGAGACGCTGCCCAGCACCGCCCATGCCGCGCCGCTGCTGGCCTCGGGGGCATCGATCTGGGCCACCAACGTGATCGCGTTCGGGCTCTGGTACTGGGAGTTCGACCGCGGCGGCCCGGTCCGCCGGGCCGAGGGCACCGCCCAGCACCCCGATCTCATGTTCCCGCAGATGGCCTCGCCCGAGCTCGCGCCGCCGGGCTGGGAGCCGTACTTCGTCGACTACCTCTACATGTCGTTCACGAACGCGACCGCCTTCAGCCCGACCGACGTGATGCCGCTGGCCCGGTGGGCCAAGATGACGATGGCGGTGCAGTCCGCGGTGTCGCTCCTGGTCGGCGCGCTGGTCATCGCCCGGGCGGTCAACATCCTCTAGCCCCGCGGTTGTCTGTCGGGCTTGGCGACGGCAGGCCTGCCGGTTGTTCTTGGCCGCAGTTACCCGCAGGTAGTATACTCCTAGTTACTGGCGAGTAATATGTCGCCGACCAGGGCGGGGAGGCACGATGGGGCACTACAAGAGCAACCTCCGGGATATCGAGTTCAACCTGTTCGAATTGCTGCGGCGTCAGGACGTGCTGGGCTCGGAGTACTTCCCCGAGGTTGACGAGGAGACGGCCCGCGGGATCCTGGCCGAAGTGGAGAGGCTGGCCGCCGGCCTCGATCGCGGACTCCTACGTCGAGGCCGACCGAAACCCGCCGGTATTCGACCCCGCGACCTCGTCGGTGCGCATGCCCGAGGCGTTCAAGAAGTCCTTCCAGGCGTTCGTGGACGCGGAGTGGTTCCGCCTCGAGCTGCCGGCGGCGCTCGGCGGTACCCAGGCGCCGCGGTCGCTGCACTGGGCCGTGGCGGAGTTCATCCTCGGGGCTAACCCGGCGATCTGGATGTACGCCAGCGGCGCCTCGATGGCCCACGCCCTGTGGCGCATGGGCACGCCCGAGCAGAAGCGGTTCGCGACCCAGGCGATTGAGCGCAAATGGACATCGACGATGGCGCTGACCGAGCCCGACGCCGGATCCGACGTCGGTGCCGGGCGCACCAAGGCGATCCGCCAGCCGGACGGGACCTGGCACGTCGAGGGCGTGAAGCGGTTCATCACCGGCGCCGAGCACGACATGGCGGAGAACATCTTCCACCTGGTGCTGGCCCGCCCCGAGGGCGCCGGCCCGGGCACCAAGGGCCTGTCGATGTTCCTCGTGCCCAAGTACCTGGTGGCCCCCGACGGCACGCTCGGCGAGCGCAACGGCGTATACGCCACCAACGTCGAGCACAAGATGGGGCTGAAGGCCTCCACCACCTGTGAGCTGACCTTCGGCGGCGGTGACCGGCCGGCGGTCGGCACGCTTGTGGGCGACGTGCACGACGGCATCAAGCAGATGTTCGTCATCATCGAGTTCGCCCGGATGATGGTCGGCACCAAGGCCATCGCCACGCTGTCGACGGGCTATCTCACCGCCCTGGACTACGCGCGGGCCCGGGTGCAGGGCGCCGACCTCACCCAGATCACCGACAAGGCCGCGCCGCGGGTCACGATCATCCACCACCCCGACGTCCGCAGGCTGCTGATGCTGCAGAAGGCGTACGCGGAGGGCATGCGGGCGCTGGCTTTGTACACCGCGACCTTCCAGGATGCGGTGCAGGTGGCCGAGGCCCAGGGCACGACCGACCCGCTGGCCGCCGGCCTCAACGACCTGCTGCTCCCGATCGTCAAGGGCGTCGGCTCGGAGCGGGCCTACGAGATGCTGACCCACTCGCTGCAGACCCTGGGCGGCTCCGGCTTCCTGCCGGACTACCCGATCGAGCAGTACATCCGGGACGCGAAGATCGACAGCCTCTACGAGGGCACCACCGCGATCCAGGGCATGGACCTGTACTTCCGCAAGATCGTCCGGGACGAGGGGAAGGCGCTCGGCTGCCTGCTCGGGCAGATCAGGGACTTCGCGGCCGCGGACGCGGGCAACGGCCGGCTCAAGGCCGAGCGCACCGCGCTGGCCCGGGCGGCCGGCGATGTCGAGGCCATGATCACCGTGATGCACGACTACCTGGTCGGGAGCGCGGAGCAGCCCGCGGAGATCTACCGGGTCGGGCTCAACACCACGCGGCTGCTGCTGGCCCTCGGCGACCTGATCATCGGCTGGCTGCTGGCCCGCCAGGCGGAGATCGCGCTGGGCCGGCTCGACGAGCCCGGGCCAGCCGGTGAACGGGCGTTCTACGAGGGCAAGATCGCCGCCGCCCGGTTCTTCGCCGCGACGGTGCTGCCCAGGCTGGCCCTGGACCGGGAACTGGCCGAAGCCACGACCACGGACCTGATGGACCTGCCCGAGGAAGCCTTCTGACCCGCGCCCAGATCAGCGGGGAATCGTGTCGGCCACTATGACCAACACGATTCCCCGCTGTCCGAGCATGGCCGGGGCGGCGGGTCAGATCTCGTACTGGATCGCGACGCGTTCCTTGATGATCGGGTTGACCACCTGCTCCACGATCGCGCGGTGGGCCGGATGGTTGCGGTAGGCCAGGTAGCTCGCCGCGTCGTCGAAGTCGGCGACGATCGCGAAGTTGAAGTTGCCCGCCACGACTCCGGCATCGGGCCCGACGTGGTAGGCGCGCAAGCCGCTCATCAGCGGCGGCAGCGTGCGGAGTTCCTCGACCACTCGCCGCTTCTGCTGGTCGGTGGCCTCGGGACTCCAGGCGAATAACACCACGTGCCTCAGCATCGTGATCCCTTCGGTAGCGGGGGTAGGTCAGGGCCCTTCGGTAGCGGGGGTGGGCTAGGGCCCTTCGGTAGCGGGGTGGCTCAGGGCCCTTCGGCAGCGCGGGGCTGACCGGGGGCTCAGGACCAGGCGAGCATCCGCAGCGGGTCCTCCAGCATCGCGCCGATGTCCCGGAGCACCGCGGAGCCCAGGTCGCCGTCGACAATGCGGTGGTCGAAGGACAGGGCCAGGGTCGTGACCTTGCGGACCGCAAGCTGGCCCTGGTGCACCCACGGGGCGTCCTTCACCCGCCCGAACGCCAGGATGGCCGCCTCGCCGGGCGACAGGATGGGGGTGCCGGTGTCCACGCCGAAGACGCCGACATTCGTGATCGTTATGGTTCCCCCGCGCAGGTCGGCCGGGGTCGCCTTGCCGGCCCGGGCGGTCTCGGTGAGCTCGGCCAGCGCGCGGGCCAGCCCGGGCAGCGAGAGCGCGTGGGCGTCCCTGATGTTGGGCACCA
This sequence comes from uncultured Actinomycetota bacterium, assembly GCA_963749145.1. Taxonomy (GTDB): domain Bacteria; phylum Actinomycetota; class Actinomycetes; order Streptosporangiales; family Streptosporangiaceae; genus JASHPR01. The sequence goes on from CAVVLN010000005.1 coordinate 366,616, forward strand.
TCAGCCCGCGATCGGTGGCGGCGGCGACGCCCAGGTTGACGTAGTGCCGGACGACGATCTCCTGGGCCTCCTCGTCCCAGGAGGAGTTGATCATCGGGTGCCTGGCCACCGCGATCATCAGCGCCCGGGCCACCAGCAACAGCGGTGACACCCGGACCTCGCTGAACTCGGGCAGCGGCCGCAGGCGGGCCGTGGCGGCCATCGTCTCGGTGATGTCGATCTGCAGGAACTCGGTGACGTGCGGGGCGGAGAAGGCACTGCCGACCATCGCCGCGGCCATGTGCTTGCGTACGCCGCGGATCGCGATGCGCTCCTCCCGCGCCACGGCGGTGACCGGCGCGAACTGGGCCGGCGAGGCGGCGCCCTCGGACGGGGCCGGCTCCACGGCAGCCAGGCCGCGCGCCGCCGACTGCACGTCGTCCCGGGTGATCGAGCCGCCTGGGCCGGTTCCCGACAGCCGGGTCAGGTCGACGCCCAGGTCCTTGGCTAGCTTGCGGACCGGTGGCTTGGCCAGCACGGCGGCGGCTCTGTCGCCGGAGGCCGCCGGGCGGGCCCGCGCAGCCGCGGGAGGGACGGCCGCAGGAGGGACGGCGGGCGAGGCGCCGGCGGGCCCGGCACCAGGGGGCGACGCGCTGGCGGGCGCCGCGCCGGTGGCGGCCGGCGCGACCCGGGGAGCCTGGCTCCGGGACACGGCCGGGGCCTTGCGGGGGCGCCGGGTGGTCGCGCTCGGCTTGACCCCGGAACCGACCAGCACGGACTGGCGCTCCTCCTCCTTGGGCGCCAGGGTCCCGTGGATCCCGGGCTCGGCCCCGCCCTCGGCGGGCGGCGGGGGTACCAGGTCCGCGCTGGTGCTCCCGCGGGGAGGGGGAGGCTGGCCGGGCGCCGGGGCGCTGCCCGCGTCCGGGCCCACCTCGACCGAGATGATGGGCGTGCCGACGTCGGCGGTCGTGCCCTCCGGCACGAGCAGCCCGGCCACCACGCCCTCGTACGGGGAGGGCAGCTCGACCACGGCCTTGGCGGTCTCGATCTCCACGATGATCTGGTTGATCGTCACCCGGTCGCCCGGCTGCACGTGCCACTTGATGATGTCGGCCTCGGTCAGGCCCTCGCCCACGTCGGGCAGCCGGAACTGCTTGAGCTCGGACATGCGGCCCCCTCAGTAGCCAAAGGTGCGGTCGACGGCGTCCAGCACCCGGTCCAGGTCCGGCAGGTAGTGCTCCTCGATCCGCGAGGGCGGGTACGGGGCGGAGAACGCGCCGACCCGCAGCACCGGCGCCTCCAGCTGGTAGAAGCACTCCTCGGTGATCCTAGCCGCGATCTCGGCACCGAGGCCGCCGGTGACCGGCGCCTCGTGGGCGACCACGCACCGGCCCGTGCGCCGGACCGACTCGAAGATCGTGCCGGTGTCCAGCGGCGAGAGCGACCGCAGGTCGATGACCTCCAGCGAGCGCCCCTCGTGGCCGGCGGCCACCGCCGCCGCGGCACAGGTCCGGACCATCGGGCCGTAGCAGAGCACGGTCACGTCCGTGCCGCTGATCACGGTCCGGGCCCGGCCGAGCGGCAGCGCCGCGGCCAGGCCGCCGGCGGTGTCCACGTCGGCCCGGTCCCAGTACCGCCGCTTGGGCTCGAAGAAGATCACCGGGTCGTCGCAGCTGATCGCGAGCTGGATCATCGCGTAGGCGTCGGCGGGGTCGCCGCAGGCCACCACGCGCAGCCCGGCGGTGTGCGTGAACAGCGCCTCGGGGGATTCGCTGTGGTGCTCGACCGCGCCGATGCCGCCGCCGCACGGGATCCTGATCACCACCGGCAGGCTGAGGAGGCCGAGCGAGCGGAACCGCATCTTGGCCAGCTGGGTGGTGATCTGGTCGAAGGCCGGGAACACGAAGCCGTCGAACTGGATCTCGCACACCGGGCGGTAGCCGCGCAGGGCCAGCCCGATCGCGGTGCCCACGATGCCGGACTCGGCCAGCGGGGTGTCCACGACCCGGGCCTCGCCGAAGTCCTTCTGCAGCCCGTCGGTGACCCGGAAGACCCCGCCGAGCTTCCCGACGTCCTCGCCCATGATCAGGACCTTCGGGTCGCTCTCCAGGGCCTTGCGCAGCCCCTCGTTCAGGGCCTTGGACAGGGTGAGCCTGGTCATCGCCCGGCCTCCTCGAACGTCTCGAGATAGGCGGCGTACTGGTCGCGCTCCGCCTCCAGCAGCGGGCTCGGCTCGGCGTAGACGTTGTCGAACATGCTCAGCGGACTGGGGTCGGGCATCTGGAGGCACGCCTTCCTGATCCTGGCGCCGACCTCGGCCGCCTCGGCCTCGAGGTCGGTGAAGAACTGCTCGTCCGCCGCCTGCGAGCGGACCAGGTACGCCTTGACCCGCTCGATCGGGTCCTTGAGCTTCCACGTCTCCAGCTCGGCGGCCAGCCGGTACCTGGTCGGGTCGTCGGTCGTGGTGTGGGCGCCCATCCGGTAGGTGAACGCCTCGATCAGGGTCGGGCCCTGGCCCTCCCGGGCCGCCTGCATCGCCTTCCTGGTCACTGCCAGGCAGGCGAGCACGTCGTTGCCGTCGACCCGGACGCCGGGGAAGCCGAAGCCGTGCGCCCGCCGGTACAGCGGGACCCGGCTCTGCCGCTCCAGCGGCTCGGAGATCGCCCACTGGTTGTTCTGGCAGAAGAACACGACCGGCGCGTTCGTTACCGAGGCCCAGATGAACGCCTCGTTCACGTCGCCCTGGCTGGTCGCGCCGTCACCGAAGTAGGCGATGACCGCCTCGCCGTCCTCGCCCACGGCGCCGTCGCGCTGGATGCCCATCGCGTAGCCCGTCGCGTGCAGCGTCTGGCTGCCGATCACGATCGTGTACAGGTGGAAGTTGTGCGCCTTGGGATCCCAGCCGCCGTGGCTGACGCCCCGGTACAGCTCGAGCAGCTTGGCCGGGTCCAGGCCCCGGCACCAGGCCACGCCGTGCTCGCGGTAGGTGGGGAAGGCCATGTCCCTGGGCCCGAGCGCCCGGCCCGAGCCGACCTGCGCGGCCTCCTGGCCGAGCAGCGAGGCCCAGATGCCCAGCTCGCCCTGGCGCTGCAGCGCGATCGCCTCGAAGTCGATCCGGCGCACGAGCACCAGGTCGCGGTACAGCGCCCGGATCTCCTCCGCCGATATCTCGAGCGGGTAATCGGGATGATCGACCCGCTCACCCTCAGGGGTCAGAAGCTGAATGAACTCCGCTGACTCCGGTTGCCCGCCGTGGCGGAGGAAATCAGCTGAAGCAGCTCGTCCGGCGTCATTGACGGTCACGTGCCACTCCTCGCTTGCTCGGGGCCGGTCGCACAGGGCGCTGACCGGCCGGTCTGTACTAGGCCGGCGCCCGCTGTGACAGTACCCGCCGCCAGGCGGCGCGGGAGGTCAAGCGGTCGCAGTCCGATACAAATCCATCGTGACAGACATCACCGCATGCCTCCGCCAGAAGCCCTGCCCGCGGCGCCTGGATCTAACCCGGGGCGCGGCTGGCGTACGCTGCCATCCGTGGCCAGAGTCGTCGTCGAAGTGATGCTCAAGCCCGAGATCCACGACCCGCAGGGCGAGGCGATCGCGAGCGCGTGCCATCGGCTGGGTTTCGGCCAGGTCGCCGGTGTCCGCCAGGGCAAGCGGTTCGAGGTCGAGCTCAGCGATCCGGCTGGTGAGGCCGATGAGGCCGCCGTGGCGCGAGTAGCTGAACTGGCCGGTGAGCTGCTGGCCAACCCGGTGATCGAGGAGTTCTCGGTCCGGCCCGCCTGAACGGGCCAGTTCCGGCCGCCTGAACTGACCCCGGGCCGGCGCCGTTAACGACAGAGAACGGCACTGTTCGTCCAGAGATCGCCCAAGTTCATGGTTACCACGGCCCGTCACGGGAAACCTTCACAATGTGGTCAGCATGACCTGTGAATTCGGGGAGCCTAGGAGCGGATGCGTACTCGGGTGACGACGGCCGAGCCGCCAGAGGCTGGCGCTCGGTTCTGCCTGTTGTTTCCCCGCGAAACCATCAGCGTCCCGGTCATGCGCCGGGTACTCGGCGAGACCCTGGACAAGCTCGGAGTCGACGAGGAGTGCGTCGCCGACCTGCTGCTCGCCGTGACCGAGGCGTGCACGAATGTGCTGCGGCACAGCGGCCCCGGGTTCCGGTACGAGGTCATCGCGGCGGTCGGCCAGCACAGCTGCGTGCTCGAGGTGGTCGACAACGGCCGCGGGTTCGACCCGGCCGCGCTGCCGGCGCACGGCCTGCCGCTGCGCTCGGTGCCCCGCTTCCGGCGGCGGCGCCCGCCCGTCCAGTGGCCGTTCCCCCCGCCGCCCGCGTCGTCGGCCCGGCGCAACCGCCTGTCCCGGGTCCGGCGCAACGCGGAGGCGCGGGCCCTGGCCCAGCTGCCCGAGTCCGGCCGGGGGCTGGCCATCATGCGGGCCTGCGTCGACGACGTGACGCTGCGCAGCCGGCCGGGGCGCGGCACGGTGGTCTCCCTGCAGAAGCGGATCGAGCTGCGCAGCGACGCGCCGCTGGCGCACCCCGAGGCCGTGTCGCTGAGGGACGCCGGCTGAGCCGGTAATCTGCCTGCATGGCGGCTGCACGAGGACGCTCATGACCGCCCGCGTCGGGGTCATCACGTTTCCCGGGTCACTCGATGACCAGGACGCGGCCCGGGCCATCCGGCGGGCCGGCGCCGCGGCCGTCTCGCTCTGGCACGGTCAGCGCGGCCTGCGCGGCGTCGACGCGGTGGTTCTGCCGGGGGGCTTCTCCTACGGCGATTACCTGCGCTGCGGGGCGATAGCCCGGTTCGCGCCGGTGATGGCGGAGCTGGTGCCCGCGGCCCGGGCCGGCCTGCCGGTGCTCGGCATCTGCAACGGGTTCCAGATTCTGTGCGAGGCGCACCTGCTGCCGGGGGCGCTGACCCGCAACAGCGGGCTGCGCTTCATCAGCCGCGAGGTCGCCGTCCGGGTGGAGAACACCAGGACACCCTGGACCCGCGACTACGCGCCGGGCCAGGAGCTGACGCTGGTGCTGAAGAGCGGCGAGGGCGCCTACGTCGCCGACCGGGCCACGCTGTCCCGGCTCGAGGAGCGGCACCAGGTGCTGGCCCGCTACGCCGGCCCAGCCCGAACGGCTCCGCGGCCGGCATCGCCGGGATCTGCAGCGAGGACGGTAATGTCGCCGGGCTGATGCCGCACCCCGAGCACGCGATCGACGCGCTCACCGGGCCCGGTGCGGACGGGCTCGGATTCTTCACCTCGGCCGTGCGCGCCCTGGTCTCCGCGTGACCCGGCCGGGCGCCGTGCCTCAGCAGGACGCCATGCCGCCGCAGGACACCGTGGCGCGGGCGGCCGCCACGCCGGACCGGCCCCAGCCCTACGCCGGGCTCGGCCTGACCGGCGAGGAGTACCGGCGCGTGACCGAGATGCTCGGCCGCCGGCCCACCGACGCCGAGCTGGCCATCTACTCGGTGATGTGGAGCGAGCACTGCTCCTACAAGTCTTCGCGGTCGCACCTGCGGCAGTTCGCGGACAAGGCGCCCCCGACTACCGTGCTGCTCGCGGGGATCGGCCAGAACGCGGGCGTGGTGGACATCGGCCAGGGATACGCGGTCACGTTCAAGCTCGAATCGCACAACCACCCGAGCTATGTCGAGCCGTTCCAGGGTGCCGCGACCGGGGTGGGCGGGATCGTGCGCGACATCCTGGCCATGGGCGCCCGCCCGGTGGCGGTGATGGACGCGCTCCGGTTCGGCCCGGCCGACGCGCCGGACACCCGCCGGGTGCTGCCCGGGGTGGTGGCCGGCATCTCGTTCTACGGCAACTGCCTCGGCCTGCCCAACATCGGCGGCGAGCTGGCCTTCGATCCCTGCTACGCCGGCAACCCGCTGGTCAACGCGCTCTGCCTCGGCGTCATGCGGCACGAGGATCTCAAGCTGGCGGCCGCCACCGGGCCGGGCAATCAGGTGGTCCTGCTCGGCGCCAGGACCGGCCCGGACGGCATCGGCGGGGCGTCGGTGCTGGCCAGCGCGTCGTTCGAGGGTGGCGGGGCGGGCGACGGCAAGGCCGCGGGCGGCGAGGGGGCCAAGCGCCCCAGCGTGCAGGTCGGCGACCCGTTCATGGAGAAGCTGCTGATCGAGTGCTGCCTGGAGCTCTACGCCGCGGGCCTGGTGCTCGGCATCCAGGACCTGGGCGCGGCCGGGGTGGCGTGCGCGACCACCGAGCTGGCCGCGGGCGGCGGCGCGGGGGTCGGCATGCGGGTCCGGCTGGACTCGGTCCCGCTGCGGGATTCGTCGCTCGGGCCGGCGGAGATCCTGATGAGCGAGTCGCAAGAGCGCATGATGGCGATCGTCGAGCCCGCCGGGCTCGAGCGTTTCCGGGCCATCTGCGCCCGGTGGGACGTGGCGGCGACCGTGATCGGCGAGGTCACCGACACCGGGCGGCTGGAGATGACCTGGCACGGCGCGGTCGTGGTGGACATCCCGCCGCGCACGGCCGCCGACGAGGGGCCGGTCTACCAGCGCCCGGCGGCCCGCCCGCCCGGCCAGGACGCGCTGGCGGCCGACGACCCGTCCCGCCTCGGCCGTCCCGGCACCGGTGGGGAACTGCGGTCGGCGCTGCTGGCCCTGCTGGCCGCGCCGGACGCGGCGGACAAGAAGTGGGTGACCGAGCAGTACGACCGCTACGTGCGGGGCGAGACCGTGCTCGCGGCGCCGCAGGACGCCGGCCTGATCCGGGTCGACGAGCGGACCTCGCTCGGGGTCGCGCTGGCCGTGGACGGCAACGGCCGGTACTGCCTGCTGGACCCCTACGCCGGCACGCAGCTCGCGCTGGCCGAGGCCTACCGCAACGTGGCCGCCACTGGGGCCCGGCCGCTGGCCGTCACCAACTGCCTCAACTTCGGCGCGCCCACCGATCCGGCCGTCATGTGGCAGTTCACCGAGGCCGTGCGCGGCCTCGCCGACGCCTGCCTGGCCCTCGGCGTTCCGGTGACCGGGGGCAACGTCAGCTTCTACAACCAGACCGCGCAGACGGCGATCCACCCCACGCCGGTCGTCGGCGTCCTGGGGATCCACGACGACGTGCGCAGGCGGCTGTCGATCGGCTTCGCCCGGCCGGGCTGCCGGGTGGTGCTGCTCGGCCGGACCGCGCCCGAGTTCGGCGGGTCGCTGTGGGCCCGGATCGCGCACGGCCACCTCGGCGGCCGCCCGCCCGCGGTGGACCTGGACGCCGAGCGCGCGCTCGCGGCTGTGCTGGCCGGCGGGGCCGCCCGCGGCCTGCTCGCGGCCGCGCACGACCTGTCCGACGGCGGGCTGGCGCTAGCGCTCGCCGAGTGCTGCCTGGCCGGCGGCCAGGGCTGCCGGGTGCGGCTGCCCGGCGAGGCGTTCACTGGCCTGTTCGCCGAGTCGGCGGCACGCGTCGTGGTCGCCGTGCGGCCGGAAGCCGAGGCCGAGTTCGCCGCGCTCTGCGCGGACCGCGCGGTGCCGGCCGCCGGGCTCGGGGTCACCGGCGGCCCCGACCTCGAGGTCACCGGCTGCTTCACGATCCCGCTGGCCGAGCTCGCCGCCGCGCACGGCGCCACCCTGCCCGGCCTGTTCGGCTGACCAGGCCCTGGCCCGCTCCGCCGCGGGCGGGCTCACGACACGGTCAGGAACCCGATGAGCTGGGCCGAGCCGGGCGCCGCCGGGCAGCGCTCCAGCCGGGCCGGCGTCCCGCCCGAGGCACCGGACGGACCTGCGGCCGTGAGGCAGCGCCCGGTGGCCAGGTTGCGCAACTGCCAGTAGTCGAGCCCGCTCACGCCGATGACCGCGTGCTGCCGGACCCAGCGCTGGCCGGCCTCGAGGTTGCAGCGCTGCAGGGCCACCGCCGCCCCCCGGGCGGATCCCAGGCACAGCCCGTCCGGCAGGTAGATGAAGATGTACGTGCCCCCGGCCATCTGGTCGGCCGTCCAGTCGGCGCCGGCCGGCGCGGCGGCGGTGAAGCCGAGGCCCGAGCGCGACGTCAGCAGCGCCAGCGGGGCCTGGCTCGCGCCGGATGCCGCCGGCCCCCCCGGGCTGACCAGGCTGATCGCCTGCGTGCCGAGCACCCGGGTCGGCAGCACGGAGGCGTCCTTGCTGGCGTGGCCCGCGCCCACGATGAGGTACGCGGCGACCCCGGCCCCGGCCAGCAGGATCGCGAAGGCGGTCCCGGTCAGCCGGGCCGCCCAGGACCCGCGGACCCGCGAGCGGGCGTTGCGCCTACCACGCATACCAGGAACGATTACCTCTATCCGCCCAGTTCTGCTAGCGGATGACACGAAAAGTTACCGACCAAAACCCACGTCACGGCCAACATATCCAGGTTCGTCGCCGGATCCAGCCGTCCGGCCCGTCCAGGTTCGTCGCCGGATCCGGCCGTCCGGCCCGTCCAGGTTCGTCGCCGGATCCGGCCGTCCGGCCCGTCCAGGTTCGTCGCCGGGTCCAGCCGTCCGGCCCGCACGGCCCGTGCTGCGGTGCACTAAGTTCGCTGCGATGCCGGTGCGACGAGTTGATCCCGCCCGCCTGCTCGCCGCGGTGAACGCGCAGCGAGCGGCGCTCGGCGGCGAGCCGTGGTCCGGGCGCCTGTCCGCCGACGCGCTCGGGGCGGGCTGCGCCGACGCGGTGCTCGCTGCGGCCGACGCCGGCCGCCGCCCGAGCCAGAGGCGCTGCGCTGGGCCGTGCGGTATCTCCTCGGCCTGCTCGCCCGCCGCGCCCCCGGCCGCGCGGTGGAGGTGCGCATCCCGCCTTACGCCGCGATCCAGTGCGTGGCGGGCCCGCGGCACACCCGCGGCACTCCGCCGAACGTGGTGGAGACCGACCCGCTCACCTGGGTCAAGCTGGCCGCCGGCCGGATCTCCTGGGCGGCCGCGGTGGCGGATGGCGTGCTCGCCGCCAGCGGCCCGCGCGCCGACCTTTCCGAGTACCTGCCGCTGGCCGCTGCGGGCGCGTAGAACGGCTGATCAGCGCGATCCTCCCCGTAGACTGTCGAGGTGATCACGCCTGACGGCCGCCTGACGGATGATCTCAACCCCGCCGATCAGCCGCCGCGGGACGCCTGCGGGGTGTTCGGCGTCTGGTCTCCGGGCGAGGAGGTCGCCAAGCTCGCCTACTTCGGCCTGTACGCGCTGCAGCACCGCGGCCAGGAATCGGCCGGCATCGCCGTCAGCGACGGGACCAGGATCGTCGTGTTCAAGGACATGGGCCTGGTCGCGCAGGTCTTCGACGAGTCCGTGCTCAACACCTTGCGCGGTCATATCGCGGTCGGGCACTGCCGGTACTCGACGAGCGGGTCGTCGGTGTGGCAGAACGCCCAGCCGACGTTCCGCGCGACGCCGTCAGCGAGCCTGGCGCTCGGCCATAACGGCAACCTGATCAACACCCTGGAACTTGCCGCGCTGGTGGAGACCTCGGGGCCCCGCGGCGGCCCGGACGCCGGCCCGGCGAGCCGGGCGACGTCGGATACCGACGTGCTGACCGCTCTGTTCACCCGGCCGGCGACCGGTCCGGCCGGCCCCGGCGGCCTGGCCGGCCCGCCGCCGGCCGCGGGCCAGGGCATCGAGGCCGGCGCGCTGGCGGCGCTGCCGCTGGTGCGGGGGGCGTACTCGCTGGTCTTCATGGACGAGCGGACGCTGTACGCGGCGCGCGACCCGCAGGGCTTCCGCCCGCTGGTGCTCGGGCGGCTCGACCGCGGCTGGGTGGTGGCCAGCGAGACCGCGGCCCTGGACATCGTCGGGGCGTCCTTCGTCCGGGAGGTCGAGCCGGGCGAGCTGATCGCCATCGACGAGCGGGGGATGCGGTCGCGCACCTTCGCCGCGCCGCAGCCGCGGGGATGCCTGTTCGAGTACGTGTACCTGGCCCGCCCGGATACCTCGATCGCGGGCCGCAGCGTCCAGGCCACCCGCGTGGAGGTCGGCCGCAGGCTCGCCGCCGAGCACCCGGCCGAGGCCGACCTGGTGATCCCGGTGCCGGAGTCCGGCACCCCGGCGGCCATCGGCTTCGCGCAGGCCAGCGGCATCCCGTACGGGCAGGGACTGGTCAAGAACTCCTACGTGGGCCGCACCTTCATCCAGCCGAGCCAGACCATCAGGCAGCGCGGCATCCGGCTCAAGCTGAACCCGCTCCGCGACGTCATCGCCTCCAAGCGGGTGGTGGTCGTGGACGACTCCATCGTCCGCGGCAACACCCAGCGCGCGATCGTGGCCATGCTGCGGGAGGCGGGAGCCGCCGAGGTGCACATCCGCATCTCCAGCCCGCCGGTGGCCTGGCCGTGCTTCTACGGGATCGACTTCGCGACGCGGGCCGAGCTCATCGCGGGCAGCCTGTCGGCCGAGGAGATCCGGGCCTCGATCGGTGCCGACTCGCTCGGGTACACCTCGCTGGAGGGCCTGATCGCCGCCACCACCCTGCCACGGGAGCGGCTGTGCCGGGCTTGTTTCGACGGCGATTACCCGCTCGGGGTCGACGCCGCCGAACAGGGCAAGTACCTGCTCGAAGATGAGGTGGCCAGCCCGGCCCGGACCAGTTCGTGAACGCCCCGCAGCCGCCTGCCGCTGGCCTCAGCTACGCGCGGTCCGGGGTCGACATCGCCGCCGGCGAGCGCGCCGTCGACCTGATCCGGGCGGCTGTGGCCCGCACCGCCGGGCCCGAGGTGGTCGGCGGCCTGGGCGGCTTCGCCGGCCTTTTCGACGCCTCCCGGCTGGCCGGCTACCGGCGGCCGCTGCTGGCCACCGCCACCGACGGCGTGGGCACGAAGGTGGTGCTCGCGCGGCGGCTGGGCGCCTACGACACGATCGGGATCGACCTGGTCGGCATGGTCGTCGACGACCTGGTGGTCTGCGGGGCGGAGCCGCTGTTCATGACCGACTACGTAGTGTGCGGCCGGGTGGAGCCGGAGCAGGTGGCCACGATCGTCGGCGGGATCGCCGAGGGATGCGTCCGGGCCGGGTGCGCGCTGCTTGGCGGCGAGACCGCCGAGCACCCCGGGCACTTCGCGCCCGGCGACTTCGACCTGGCGGGCGCGGCGACGGGTGTGGTAGAGGCGGACCGGCTGCTCGGGCCCGAGCGGGTCAGGCCCGGCGACGCCGTCGTCGCGATGGCGTCATCGGGCCTGCACTCCAACGGGTTCTCGCTGGTCAGGCAGGTGATCAGCCAGGCCGGCCTGGACCTGGACCAGGCGCCGGCCGAACTCGGGCGGCCGCTCGGCGAGGAGCTGCTCGCCCCGACCCGCATCTACGCACGCGACTGCCTGGCCCTGGCCGACGGCTGTGACGTGCACGCCTTCGCGCACGTGACGGGCGGCGGGCTCGCCCTGAACTTGTCCCGCGTGCTCCCGCCGCACGCCGACGCCGTGCTCGACCGGGCCACCTGGCGCCCGCCGCCCGTCTTCGGCCTGCTGGCGGAGCGAGGGAAGATCGCCGCCGCGGAGATGGAAAGGGTCTTCAACATGGGCGTCGGCATGGTCGCCGTGGTGGGCGCGCACGACGCCGGCCCGGCGCTCGCCCGGCTCGCGTCCCGTGGCGTCCCGGCCTGGCTGGCCGGCGAGGTCACGGAGGGCGCGGGGGCGGCCCGGCTCCGCGGGCGGCATCCGGCCTGATCCCGGGCCCTGATCCCGGGCGTACGGCCCGGTCCGGCCCGGCGGACGTTCGCCCGGGCTATCCGGACGCCCGCGCCCCCCGCGGCGCGCGGGTGCTCACGGCCGCCTCGTCCTCGTCGTCGAAGTCCTCATCGAGGCCGTCTTCGTCGTCGAGGTCGTCTTCGTCGTCGTCCTCGTCCTCGTCCTCGTCGTCGAAGTCCTCATCGAGGCCGTCTTCGTCGTCGAGGTCTTCGTCGTCGTCTTCGTCGTCGAAGTCGTCGTCGTCGAGGTCGACGGAGTAGTCGTCGTCCTCGTCCTCGTCCTCGTCGTTCACGGAGTAGCGATCCGCGAAGTCCGCGTACACGGCGTGGTCGTTCGCGTTCTGCCGGTCCGTGCCGACGCCAAACTCAGCCCGCAGCTGGTCAAGATCCATACCTCCGCCGCTGTACTTGAGCTGGCGGGCAACCTTCACCTGCTTGGCCTTGGCTCGGCCGCGCCCCATTGGCTCGACCCCCTCGAACGTACGGGTGCCCGGTCAGGGCCCCTAGTCACCGCACTGATCGTCTGCCCTCAGCGCGCTGACGCTTGCGGGCTTTCTCGCACACCTAAACGACCCGCTGCCTCTCCACCGCCGGAGCACAGCGCGCTCGCTCTTCCGTGCTAACCCAACGGTACCTGGTTTGGGCGGTTGGCGCCTCCGGCCATTGCGGACGGCCTGAGCCCAGATTCCCCGGTGACCAGGCCTCCCGGCGCCCGGGGCCGCGGCCGGAAGCGGCCGGAGGGTGGGCCCGGGCGGGGTCCTGAGCCAAGTTCAGAAACCCAGCCAGATGCCCTTCAAGCGGCCTACCTCGGACATTCGCCGCTCGGCCAGCCGGTCCGCGGCGACGGCGGGCGGCACGCCGTCGGCGTCGGCGATGGTCAGGATCCGCTTCGTGGTGTCGAAGATCTGCGCCGCGCGGGCCTTGGCCCGCTCGAAGCTGAAGCCAGCGAGCTCGTCCGCCACCTGGATCACCCCGCCGGAGTTCACCACGTAGTCGGGGGCGTAGATCACGCCGCGGTCGGCGAGCAGCTTCTCGATGCCGGAGTGGGCCAGCTGGTTGTTGGCGCCGCCGCAGATGATCCTGGTGTTCAGCCGGGCCAGGTTCTCGTCGTTGACCGCGCCGCCGAGCGCGCACGGCGAGAACACGTCGAGGGGCCGGCTGAGCAGGTCGTCGCGGTCGGCGGCGGCCTCGACCGCCGGGTGCCTTTCCTGCACCCGCTCCACGGCGCCCGCGCTGACGTCGCAGACCACCACCTGGGCCCCGGCCTCGACCAGGTGATCGACCAGGCGGTGCCCGACCTTGCCCACGCCCTCGATGCCGACCGTGCGGCCCTCGAGGCTGCTCGTGCCCCAGGCGTGCTCCGCGGCCGCGCGCATGCCCTGGAACACCCCGAACGCGGTCAGCACCGAGGAGTCGCCCGCGCCGCCGTTCGGCACCGTGCGGCCGGTCACGTGCCGGCACTCCCGGGCCACGATGTCCATGTCCTCGCTGCAGGTTCCGACGTCACAGGCGGTGATGTACCGGCCGTTCAGCGACTCCACGAACCGGCCGTAGGCGCGCAGCAGCGCCTCGGACTTCAGGCGCAGCGGGTCGCCGATGATGACCGCCTTGCCGCCGCCGTGATCAAGGCCCGCCATGGCGTTCTTGTACGTCATCGCGCGCGACAGGTTGAGGGCGTCGGCCAGGGCCGCGTCCTCGCTCGGGTACGGGTAGAACCGGGTCCCGCCCAGCGAGGGGCCGAGCGCGGTCGAGTAGATCGCGATGATGGCGCGCAGCCCCGTCGGCGGGTCCTGGCAGAACACCACCTGCTCGTGGCCGGCGGGCGCGGGCGCGCCGAGGCTGGTCAGCAGCTCGGGCGCGGTCTCGTCAGCGCCCGGCCGGTCGGAACGGTCGAATACGTTGGTCACGACGGTGACTCCCGGCTCAGTCCGTTGTCGCCATTGACGCGGGATCTTCCCGACCCAGGGTATGCCCAAAGATGTCAGGCCCGGGGCCGCCGAGACCAGCCCGCTGCAATCTCGTGAGGTCCAGGACTTCTGCTAAGGGGCACCGGTATGTCACGATTGATCATGCTGCCGTGCGCTGCCTTTCTGCGGGTGTATGAACCGCTATCTGCCTTCGGGCGGAGCGAGCGGGCCCAGTGGGAGGCATATGCCGCATCTGCGGACAGGCCGCGCAGGGCGGACGCCCTTGAAGCCGAGCGCGAAGAGGCGCTGCGCAGGATTATCGCGCTGCCGCCGATCGTTGCCCCTGTACGGGAGAGTAAACACGCATACGTGCGCTGGGCCGACGGGATGACCTACGTATGCCCGTGGCAGACGAGGCTCCGCTCGTGGCTGGCCCTGGGCCGGCTGCGGGCCACGGCGGCACCGCCGCTCGCGGACGCCTTCGCGCCCGGTCAGGCCGACCGGGCCGCGGCGGACTTCGCCCGGTGGGAGAGAAGGGAGGCCGCGCCGCGGGTATACATCCAGAGCAGTACCTGGTCTGTGCCGCCGACCTGGTTCATTCCTTTCGCTCCCACCGAGCGCTGGCTCGTGCTGGGCACGGCGAGTGACCGGGGCAGCGCCGGCCACCGCGTCGGCGACCCGCACGCTCATCTACGTCACCACCATGGCCCAGGCGCGGCGGCGGGTGGCCCGGGCGCTGGCCACGGTCCGCCGCGTCCCGGCCAGTGCCCCGGACCCGGACCGCCGGGCGCCGGCCACGGCTAACCTCCTGCGAGCTACCGTTGCGCTCGAGGAGATCGGCCGCTGGCTGGAGGAGTTCCACCCGCACTCGCTGCTGGAACTCGACTATGGAGGGCTGGTCCAGCTGCTAGATGATGACGCGCTCCGCGCGGACCAGTCAGTCGCAGAGGTGTCCGCTACCGTCAGCGCCCTGGCGAGCAGGGAGTATGAGCTGGCAGCCGCCATGTACCAGCGGCTGCGGGCCAGGTGGCGGGAATTGGAGGCAGTCGAGCTAGGAAGCTGAGGGGAGGGGGGGATGACTTTTCCGAATCTGCCCGTTGCGACGCTGCGTGTCGCTAGAATCACGCAGCGTGACTCGGATCAATGGAGCAACGGGGCGACTCGTGAAGAATCTTTTGCTCCTGGTGGTCGACTTGTCACCGCTGGTGATGGCAATATGGTTGGAGTAGACCATATGGGACATCCACGGCAGGCTCCCCAATGGAGCCAGGCACGGCAATAAACGCAGGATCGCAGTACCGGTCCAGGAGGAGAGGCCGTCAACATGTCTGCACGCACGCCAGAGGCCGAGCCTCTGCTGACCCCAGCAGAGGTCGCGACCATGTTCCGGGTTGACCCGAAGACCGTGACACGGTGGGCCAAGGCCGGGAAGCTGACTTCCATCCGTACGCTCGGCGGGCACCGCCGGTACCGGGAGACAGAAGTTCGCGCACTGCTCGCGGGCATACCGCAGCAGCGTTCGGAGTGAAGCCTGGCCGCGGACCTGGCGATGGTGCCGCCAGGGATGCTGGCGCACGGTGACGTGCGCAGTGGCGGCCACGGCGAAGAGCAGGGAAAAAAGGGGGGGTCGGCCCCGGCGGCGTTAGCACCGCTCAGAGGGCCTAGCCGCACCGGCGCTCGCGGAGCGATCGTGCCGGATGCGGCGGAGCCGGGGTCGATCCGGCCTCCCGGGGTAAATCCCCTTTAGGACGTTATAGCGCAGTTATGGCGCAGATCGCGGGCATGCACGCTGTCAGCGGGCGGATCCGCACGTACTTCGCGTCCGGGCCCGGCCCGACGCCGCGCCCTCTCGTAACTCTGTGTAGCTGGCTGTAAACTTTTAGTAATCATGCGTGCTGGAGCAGGTGCTCCGCCATACTGGTCGCCGTGCCACCGTCGGCGGGGGAACCGGCGGTGGCGGACAGGCGTCCGCACATCATGAACCGCACGCCGCAGCTGGCTCAAATCCACGCATCGGCGACGTGCGCAGGCTCGGGGGGCCGCCAGTTGGCGGGGCGTGCCGTCGCTATGAGGGGGAGGGGTCGCACATGCGTGATCCGGATTTGATCCTGCGTGCGCAGCGGGCTGCGGTAGAGCTGGAGCGTGCCTGGGAACGCTGGCGCACCATGCACGGACTGGGGGCTGACCCGCTGCCGCCGGTCTCCAGTTATGTCGGCTACTCATTGGAGGAGCCGTGGGGCCAGCCGCGCGTGGTGTTCGGTATCGATGCCCGCGAGGCGGAGCAGTTCGCCGCGCTGCTCGACCGCCACGACTGCGCCGGGCCGGTCTATGCCGCGATGACATCGCGGCGGGCCGACCAGGAATCAGACCTCCAGGTGGCCGACCCGGCCAGCGGGCGGGTCCGGGTTCCGTCGCAGGTCCAGCCGGTCACCGCGCCGCGGGAGGTGGCGAAGGAGCCGCCCCGGGCCGATCCGCTACTCGGTCCGCTCGAACCGCCGGCCGCCGGTCTGGCCGAGCCCGGCCCGGCGCCGGTGTCCGAGCCCGCGGTCGGCCCTGAGCCGCCGGCGGCGAACGGCGACACCGCCGCCAGCGTGGCGGCGTTCCGGCCGCGGCATGAGTCGGGGTCCCGCGACGAGGAGGGCGCCGGGCCCGCCCCGGCCGAGGAGCCCAAGCCCGCCGAGGCCGGCGCCTCCGGAGGCTGGCGGCGGGCCGGCCGTCTGGCGGGCGGCCATCCCTTGCCCCGGCAGAAGCGCGCGGGCGGGGCGGGCAAGGGGTCGGGCAGCAAGCAGGAGGGCAAGGACCGCGCGGGCCTGGCCGATCTGGCCGCCGAGCTGGCGGGCTGGGCCGCGGGCGAGCTGCCCGGCCAGGCGTCGCACCGCCGGGCGCCCCGGCCGGTGACCCGGCCCGACCGGCCCGCGCTCTAGCCCGGCCGGCGCGGCCGCGCCCGCGGTCGTGCCGCCGCTAGCTCCGGCTGGTGAGGCCGGCCTGGCCGGCCTGCGCTCCACCACCAGCTGGTACGGCCGGGCAGCCTGCGCTCGGACAACCCCGGCAGGCTGCCCGGCCAGCATGCCCGGCGCACCCCGCGCTCGGGCAACCCCGGCAGCTGCCCGGCCAGCATGCCCGGCGCACCCGGCCAGTTCCCGGGCCGCCGGCCTGGCAGGCTCTAGAGCACGGTCTCGGCTGGGACTCAGCGTGCGTTCAGGTCCGGGCGGGAACCTGCCGGTGGAGTCTCACCGGAGGGAGCAGTCTTCCGATGTCGGATGACTCGTCAGACAACGACCAGGCCTGGTGGATGCCGCCGGACCGGCCGGACCCGGCCGAGCCGGACGACCGGATCGACCTGGGCCGGATCCACTCCACGCGGCCGATCGGGCCGATGAGTTTCCGCGCCTGGTCACGCCGCCCCTATGTGCTGGCCGGGGTGGCGGTCGTGGCGCTGCTCGGCGGGGCGGGAGCGGCCCTGGCCGCGACGACCTCGGGATCACCAGCGGGATCTCCAAACGCGGTGGCCGCCTCGCCGGCCCCGTCCCCGGCTCAGCCCGGGGCGCCGGGACAGCCGCGCCGTCCCGGCTTCCACCGGTTCGGCATCGGGCTCGGCGGCGTGTTCGGCGCCCTGCACGGCCAGCTGGTCGTCGGCAAGCCCGGCGGCGGCTATCAGACCGTTGATGTGCAAAACGGCCAGGTCGCCGCGGTCAGCACCACGTCGATCACGCTCAAGAGCGCCGACGGGTTTACCAAGAGCTACGCGGTCACGAGCTCCACCCTGGTGGACGCGCAACGCGACGGCATCGGCTCGGTCAAGGTCGGCAACCAGGCCTCGGTGCTGGCCACGGTGAGTGGCGGCACCGCCACGGCCACGAACATCGCCGACGTGACCCTGCTCCGGCCGGGCCATCCTGGATTCGGCTACTGGCGGGCTTCGTCCGGTAGCCCCAGCGCGCAGACCGGCTGAGCGGGCCCGGCGCCTGAGGCCGCCAGCCCGGCCGGAAACGTCTGGGGCCCGGTCCGCCCAGCTACCGGACTGGGTCCCAGACACCAGCGCCTTTGTCACACCCGTACCGCAGAATCGAAGACGTGCGGGTAGCTGTCGCGCCGGGGGCTTCCGGCACCGCGCTGCTGTGCGAGCTTTCGGCGGACGGCAGGCCGTCGAGACGTCCCGTGCTGGCCCCTGACCTGGCGGCGGCGGTGGCCAGCTACGAGAGCTCGGCCGGGCCCGAGGTCCGGTGGGTGTGGCATAGCGGCGCGCAGGACTACCCGGCGCTGCTGCGGGCCGGAGCGCGGGTCGCGCGCTGTCACGACGTGGCCCTGGCCGAGCGACTGCTGCTCGGCCGCGACGGCCGCGGCGCCGAGCCGGCCACGCTGGCCGCGGCCTACGCCCGGCTGCGCGGAGCGCCGCCGCCCGCCGCGCTGGCGGACCCGGCCACGGAAGCGCGGCCCGGGGGACGCCAGGACGCCCTGTTCGAAGCGCCCGGAACCGTGGCGCCCGACGCGGAGGCCACGCTCGAGGCGCTGATCGCCGTGCATGCGGATCAGCTGCGGCGGATCGCGGCCGAGGAGCACCCGAGCCGGTTCGGCGCGCTGGTCGCCGCCGAGTCGGCCGGCGGGCTCGCGGCCGCCGAGATGACATTGGCCGGACTGCCCTGGCGGGCCGATGTGCACGACGAGCTGCTGGCCGGGATGCTCGGGCCGCGCCCGCCCGCGGCGCTGGCCGGCGCGCGGCCGGCCCGGCTGACCGAGCTCGCCGGGCAGATCTCGGCGGCGCTGGGCGGGCGGCCGGTGAACCCGGACTCGCCCAGCCAGCTGGTCCGGGCGCTGGCCGCGGCCGGGGTGCGGGTCCCGTCCACCCGGTTCTCCGTGCTCAGGGAGATCGACCATCCGGCCATCGCGCCGCTGCTGGAGTACAAGGAGCTGTCCCGCCTGCACGCCGCGCACGGCTGGGCCTGGCTGGATGCCTGGGTCAGCGGCGGCCGGTTCCGCCCGGAGTACGTGGTGGGCGGGGTGGTGTCCGGCCGGTGGGCCTCGCGGGGCGGCGGCGCGCTGCAGATCCCGCGGGTGCTGCGCCGCGCGGTGGTGGCCGATCCCGGCTGGGTGCTCGTGGTCGCGGACGCCGCCCAGCTCGAGCCGCGGGTACTCGCGGCGCTGGCCGGGGACCGCGCGTTCGCCGAGGCCGCGGCGGGCGGCGACCTGTACCAGGAGCTGGCCCGCGTGTTCGGCGGGGACCGGGGCAAGGCCAAGATCGCTCTGCTGTCGGCCATGTACGGCGGGGCCGGGGGCGAGGCGGGCCAGTTGCTGGCCGTGCTGCGGCGGCGCTTCCCGGCCGCGTCCGGTTACGTGGAGGCGGCGGCGCGGGCCGGCGAGGAAGGCCGGGTGGTCCGGTCGGTGCTTGGCCGGACGTGCCCGCCGCCGTCGGCCGCGTGGCGCGCTGTCACCGAGGAGTCCGGGGACGCCGAGGCCGGGCGGGACCCGGGCGCGGGCCGCGCGTCGCGGGCCCGCGGCCGGTTCACCCGCAACTTCGTGGTGCAGGCCAGCGCGGCCGACTGGGCCCTGGTGCTGCTGGCGGGGCTGCGGCGGCGGCTGGCGGCACTGCCCGGGCCCGGGCAGGCCGGGCGCTGGGACCCGGACGGGGCGCACCTGGTGTTCTTCCAGCATGACGAGGTGCTGGTGCACTGCCCCGAGGCCCTGGCGCCGGCCGTGGTGGCGGCCGTCACCGAGTCGGCCGCGGAGGCGGGCCGCGCCGTGTTCGGCCGGACGCCGGTGCGGTTCCCGATGACGACCGCCGTCGTCGGCTGCTACGGCGACGCGAAGTGAGCCGCGGGCGCTGCGCCGGCCCCCGCCGCTGCGCCGGCCGGCGGCCGGTAAACGGTTTGCGCCGGCCGGCTGCCGGTAACCGGTTTGCGCCGGCCGGTAACCGGTTTGCGCTGGCCGGGGCTTCGTGGTCACCTGTGCGGGTGGCTCTTGACCGCGCCAGGGTGCTGGCGGACTACGACGCGCAGATACGGCGGAACACGGGGGCCGACGGGACCGGCGCGCGGGCGGAGCAGGCCGGGCCGGTCCTGCGCTGGACGACCGAGAGCGGGGAGGGCTGGTCCGGCATCGTCTGGTCCGACCTCGATGCGGCCACGGCCGACCGGGCCATCGCGGACCAGGTCAGCTTCTTCGCCGCGCGGGGCGAGCAGTTCGAGTGGAAGCTGTACAGCTACGACCAGCCGCCCGACCTGGGCGAGCGGCTGCTCGCCGCCGGTTTCGTCGCGGAGGACGAGGAGTCGGTCATGGTGGCCGACGCCGCGCAGGCCGCCGCGTCGCAGGCCACCCAGGGCCCGCTGCCGGACGGGGTGCGGCTGGTCCGGGTGACCGACGAGGCCGGGGTGGCCCGGCTGATCGAGGTGCACGAGCGGGTGTTCGGCACCGACCAGACGCAGCTGCGCCAGTCCCTGGCGGCCCAGCTGAGGAGGTCGCCGGAGGTTACGGCGATGGTGGTGGCCATGGCCGGCGACGAGCCGGTCTGCTCGGCCCGGGCCGAGTTCACTCCCGGCACGGACTTCGCCTCGCTGTGGGGTGGCGGCACCCTGCCGTCCTGGCGCGGGCGCGGGCTCTACCGGGCGCTCGTCGGCTACCGGGCCCGGCTGGCGGCCGAGCGCGGGTACCGGTACCTGGAGGTGGATGCCTCCCCGGACAGCCGGCCGATCCTGGAGCGGCTCGGCTTCGAATGCCTCGCCCGGACCACGCCGTACGTCTGGTCCCCGGGGGCACCCGCCTAACGGGCCGGGCCCGCCGGCTCGCGGGCCGGCGCCGCTAGCCGGCCGGCGGCGCCGAGGCGGCCGGGGCGGCCGGCGGCACCTGCGCGGTGCAGTACATGCACCGGTGCGCGCCGATCGGGATGGTCGACAGGCACTCCGGGCACTCGCGCTCGGTCGCCTCCTTCTTGCGGTCGGACATCGCCGTGACCCTCACCGCCGGGGCGACGATGAGGAAGTAGACCACCAAGGCGATGATCACGAAGGACAGCAGCGCGTCGATGAAGCTGCCGTAGAGGAAGTGGCTCTTGTTGATCGTGAAGGACAGCGAGCTGAAGTTCGGCTTGCCGCCGAGGGCGGCGATGAGCGGCGTGACGATGTCGGCGATCAGCGCCTGGACGACCATGTTGAAGGCGATGCCGATGACCACGGCGACCGCCAGGTCGATGAGATTGCCGCGTAGCAGGAACTTCCTGAATCCGCCCACAAATCCTCCCCGGCTGGCCAGGCCCGGCCGACCGGCCGGTCCGTTCTGGGGACGCTACCAAACCGGCCGCCTCAATCCGGGAGTCCTGCGCGCTTTACGGAAAATCAGGTGCACGAGGCCGCAGGAACCGCGAACATAGGGCATGACCTGGACTTTAACGGATAATTTCCCCGACTATCTGGCCGCCGCCGGGGGCTTCCTGCGGGCCGACCCGGTTCCGTTGGCGGCGGAAATCGACGACGTCGCCAGCCGCGACCCGGCCGAGATCCTCGATGACTGGTTCAGCTACCAGGGGCTGACCCTGTGGGAGACCGGTGGCACCGCCGTCGCGCTGGCCGGGGCCAACCGGCCGGCGGCCGGGACGGTGCGTGTCGGCCCCGTCTACACCCCGCCCGGTCACCGGCGGCGGGGCTACGGGAGCGCGGTCACCGCCGCGGTCAGCCAGGCGGCGCTCGACGCTGGCGCGGATCACGTGGTGCTGTTCACCGACCTGGCCAACCCGGCCAGCAACTCCGTCTACCTGCGCCTCGGATACCGGCCGGTCGAAGACCGCGTTGTGCTCCGTTTCGGCTCCTAGGGCGACGCCTAGGGCGAAAGCCAGGGATTACCCGGTCGAAAAAATGGCGCGCGCCGCCGAAACTGGCCACGGTGCCGTAATCCCGCTGCGGCCCGGGCCGGTGCTCGCCCACTCGGCTATGGGGGCTATGGGGGCAAGGACGGGCAGCAAAAATCGGCAGCTGGCCTGGAGCGGGGCTCCGGCCAATTCGAGAGGCGGAAACATGATCTGCTCGCAGTGCGGAAACAACGTCCCCGAGGGGGCGGCCTGGTGCGCCCGGTGCGGCGCTCAGGTGAGCGCGCCCGCGGTCGCCGGGCCGGCCGGGGGTCAGGCTGGCGGCTCGGCTCAGGCTGGCGGCGCGGCTCAGGCTGGCGGCATGGCTCAGGCTGGCGGCATGGCTCAGGCTGGCGGCGCGGCTCAGGGTGGATGGTCATCCCCGGCGTCCGCGGCCGGAGGGCCCGCGTGGGCACCACCGGCGCCCGCCGCCCCGGCCTTCAGCCTCGATCTGGCCCTGCTGACCCGCGTCGACCGGATCGTGGGCGCGGCGACCCTGGTGTTCGTCATTTCGCTATTCCTGCCCTGGTTCACCAGCAGTGCCGATGGCTTTAGCGGATCGGTGGACGGGCTCTGGCACGGCTATATGTATATCGGCCTCATTCTCGCGCTGGCGGTCCTGGCTTATCTGGTCATGCGCGCGGGCTTTAAGGAAATGCCCTTCCAGCTTCCGCTCGATCACGAGCAGGCGCTGCTCGCCGCCACCGCGGTCATCTTCGTGCTGACGGTCATCTCGTTCGTGTTCAAGCCCTCTGGCGACGGCGTGGTCTCGATCGGCTGGGGCTTCGGCGCGTTCATCGGCCTGGCCGCCGCGATCGCGGCCGCGGCCCCGCTCGGCCTGCCGTTCCTGCGCTCGCGCGCCGGTCGCTGACCCGGCGGCCGGCCAGGCCCGCCGGCCGGCCGGGGAGGTCCGGGCGCGGCGCACCGCCGCGGCGTGACCCGCCCCCCCTGGCCGGGCGGCGCGCCGGTGAACGCCGGCGACCGCCCGCACGTCCGGTCACCGAACAGACGACGGAGCGAGTTGCCTGGCGGCGGCCGGCGGGCTCACGCTGGAAGGGTCATGACGACCGCCGACCCCGCGCTGCCCGGGTTCCCCGCGATCTGGCTGCGGGACTGCTGTGTCTGCGCCGAGTGCCGGGATCCGGGCAGCGGGCAGCGGCTGCGCGGCATCACCGACCTGCCGGCTGACGTGACCGTTACCGGGACCAGGGCCGCGGGCGACGCGGTCGAGGTCACCTTCGGCCCCGACGGCCACCAAGGCTGCTACGCCGACCTCGACGGCGTTGCCTCGACGGTGGCAGTGCTCTGGCGTGCGCGCCTGGCCGCGACATGACCGGCGGCGAGTGACGGCGCGACATGACCGGGTCCGACATGACCGGCGGCGACATGACCGGGTCAGACGTGACCGGCGGCGACATGACCGGCGCCGACGCGGTCGCGGTCATCGCCGGCCTGTTCGCGAGCGAGGGCGCTGCCGAGTATCTCGGCGAGCCGGTCAGCCAGGCCGCCCACATGCTCCAGGCGGCCGCGCTGGCCGAACGTGACGGCGCCGGGGACGCGCTGGTCGCGGCGGCGCTGCTGCACGACGTCGGGCACTTCGCCGGGACGCTCAGCGGCCACGACCTGATGCGCGGCACCGACACCCGGCACGGCGAGACCGGGGCCGCCTGGCTGGCCCGCTGGTTTGGCGAGGAGGTCACCGAGCCGGTCCGGCTGCACGTCGCGGCAAAGCGCTACCTGTGCGCCGTGGAACCCGGCTACGCGGCCGCGCTGTCCCCCGCGTCGGTCTACACCCTCGGCGTGCAGGGCGGGCCGATGCACGGCGCGGAACTCGCCGAGTTCGCGGCGCACCCGTATGCGGCGGCGGCGATCCAGGTTCGCCGCTGGGACGACGCGGCCAAGGACCCGCGGGCCGAGGTGGTCCCGTTCGACCACTTCGCGCCGGTACTGCGGGCCCTGGCCCGGTAGCCGGCCTGGCCGGACCGCCTCGGTCGGCTCGCTGGTGCCGTAGCAGATGGCGGTTGCCCGGGTTGGCTGGCTGGGCTGCGCTCGCTGGCAGCTTCCCCCGTCGCCCGGCTGTCCCCGCTGGCCGCTTCTGCATCAGTGGTCACCGCGGCCCACCGTCGACGCCCCGGACTGACCGGGGTGCGCGCCCAAACTGCTGTTATAGCAACAGTTACCGCACACACCCCGCGCCCGCGACCCGCACCATCCCGCCATCTCACCAGCCCGCCCGCCCCGGACGCATCCGCCAGGCCACGTGGCCAACGTGGCACTACCCGGCCGCGCCGGGGCGCCACCAGGCCCGTGGTAGGCAGGTGGGGTGACGGACGAGGAAATCCCGCCGGGCGGGACCGAGGTCAGCGACCCGCGCTGGGATCCGTGGCGCCCCGCGGACGTCGCCCGGCGGCTGGCCGGGGTCAGCGTTCCCTGGTACGTGGCCGGCGGCTGGGCTATTGACCTGTTCCTCGGCCGGACGACCCGGGCGCACGCGGACCTGGAGATCGCCGTCCCGGCGCCGGGCTTCGGCGCCATCCGCGAGGCGCTGGCCGGCTACCGCTTCGAGGTTGTCGGAGCGGGCCGGGCCTGGCCGCTGGACAGCCCGGCGTTCCGGGTGATGCACCAGACCTGGGTCAGCGAGCCGGCCACCGGCGTGTACCGGCTGGATGTCTTCCGCGAGCCGCAACGCAACGGCGCGTGGGTCTGCCGTCGCGACGAGTCCATCCGGCTGCCGTACGAACAGATCATCCGCCGCACGCCGGACGGCATCCCGTATCTGGCTCCGCACATCGGGCTGCTGTTCAAGGCGAAGTGGGCCGCCGAGCCCAAGAACCGGGCCGACTTCGCCGCCACGGCGCCGCTGCTCGGCGACGATGCCGCCGGCTGGCTGCGGCAGGCCCTGCGGCGGGTACACCCCGGCCATGCCTGGATCGGCGCGCTGGGCCGGGACACCGCGGACGGCGGGGCGCCGTGAGCGTCGACGTGACCGCCCGCGGCGTGGTGATCCCGCCCGACGAACTCACCTGGCGGTTCTCCCGCTCACCCGGGCCGGGTGGCCAGTCGGTCAACACCACCGAGAGCCGGGTGGAGCTGTCCTTTGACCTGGCCAGCTCCGGCGCGCTCCCGCCGGCCATGAAGGAGCGGGCACTGCGCGCGCTGGCAGGCCGGCTGGCCGACGGCGTGATCACCGTGACCGCCTCGGAGAACCGGTCCCAGCTGCGCAACCGCGAGGCCGCGGCGGGCCGCCTGTCCGCGCTGCTGACCGAGGCGACCGCGCCGCCGCCCCCGGCGCGGCGCCCGACCAAGCCGACCCGCGCGTCCCGCGAGCGGCGGCTGGCCGACAAGCAGCGCCGGTCCGAGATCAAGCGGCTGCGCCGCCGGCGGACGAGTAGCGGCTACAGGCAGGCGAAGACCGCGTCGATCAGCGCCCGGTTCCGCGGGTTCTGCCAGCGCGGGCCCATCTCGCTGGTGACGTACCCGAACGCCACGCCCGCGTCCGGGTCGCACAGGCCGACCGAACCGCCGGCCCCGAAATGTCCGAACGCCCGCGGGCCGGGCCCGAGCGGGCGCTCCGGCTGGGTGAGCTGGAAGCCCAGCCCGAACCGGGACGGCCGGCCCAGCACCAGGTCCTCCCCGTAGACCTGCTCGGTCACGGCGTCGGCGAGCGCTCCGGAGTCGACGACCCGCACGCCGTCCATGGCCCCGCCGGCCGCCAGCGCCGCGTACACCCGCGCCACCCCGGCCGCGCTGGCGTGCGCGTTGGCCGACGGCACCTCGGCGGCCCGCCAGGCCGCGGTGTTGACCACGCCGAGGCCGGACAGGCCCGCCGGGTTGAAATACGCGTTGCGGATCATGCGCTCGCGCGCGAGCGCCAGGGCGGGATTCCCGGTCGTGGCGGCCAGGACGGGAATCCCCGGCGCTGCGGCCGGCGTGGGGCCCGGTGCGGGAATCCCCGGTGTGGCGGCCGGGACGGGAACCCCCGGGGCGGTGGCCGGTGCGGGAATCCCCGGTGTGGCGGCCGGTGCGGGAATCCCCGGTGTGGCGGCCGGGACGGAAACCCCCGGGGCGGTGGCCGGGACGGGAACCCCCGGGGCGGTGGACGGGACGGGAACCCCCGGGGCGGCGGCCGCGTTCTCCGCCCGCGGCCAGGCGAACTCCGCCACCCGGGCATGCTCGGCGGCGGGCAGCCCGATGTGCACGTCGGCCCCGAGCGGCCCGGCGATCTCCTGCCGCAGCATCGCGCCGACCGTCATCCCGGTGACCCGCCTGATCACCTCCCCGGCCAGGAACCCGAACGTGTTGACGTGGTAGCCGTGCCCGGTGCCCGGCGGCCACCACGGTGCCTCGGCCGCGAGCGCGGCGGTCATCACCGGCCAGTCGAGCATGCTGTCATCCGGCAGCGGGTCACGCAGCGCGGGCAGGCCCGCCTGGTGGCTGAGCAACTGCCGTAGCGTGACGGCCGCCTTGCCCGCAGCGCCGAATTCCGGCCAGTACCGGTCGACCGGGGCGTCCGGGTCCAGCCGCCGCTGGCCGATCAGCCGGGCCGCGCACGCGGCCACCAGGCCCTTGCCCACCGAGAACACGTTGACCAGTGTGTCCCGCCGCCAGGGCGCGGCGCCCGGCCCGGGCCCGGCCCGGCCGCCCCACAGATCGGCGACCACGGTCCCGTGCCACACCAGGCACGCGGCGGCCCCGGCCTCGCCCCGCTCGGCGAAGTTGGCGGCGAAGGTGTCGCGCACGGCCGTGAAGCGCGGGTCGCACCGGCCGCCGATGCCGGCCGGGCCGGTCACCCGGGTCCGCCCCGGGGAGCCAGGTAAACGGTCATGGTGTCAGTGAAGTGCACTCCACTACCTAAACACGACAGTAGCCATTAATCACGCAACGCAGACGCTATTCCTATGAGCGCCTAACCTCTTAACGGATTACACAGCGTAAGCGCCAATATTCGTGATTGAAAAGTTACATAGGAGGAAATTCTCAGGACCTGGCCGGTACTGCTAGCGTCCGGGCCTGTATGTCGTCGTGCGCCCCCCGCCCGGGCGCACGATGCGCCGGACCCATCAGCGCGGCTGCCTGGGCCGCCTTCGAGACGAGGCGAGATGCTAGGACGCAGGAAAGGCGGTGCGTCGCGGGCGCACGCCAGGAGCAGGGCCATTCCCCTGATCATCGCGGCGGCGACGGTGCCAGCGCTGGTGGCCGGGCAATCCGTCATGGCGACGGCGGCCACGGCCGCGTCAGCGGCGCCGAGCGCAGCTCTGGCGCCGATGACCCCGGCGCTGGCCGCGCAGCTGTCGCAGAACGCGAACCAGCACGTGATCGTGATCATGAAGAGCCAGCTCGCCGCGGCCCCGGTGGGCAGCCAGGCGGCCACGACGCGGGCCAGCATGATCGCCAGCGATCAGAAGCCGCTGGTAAGCGAGCTGAGCGAGGTGCATGCGACCCACGTCAAGGCCTACCGGCTGGTGAACTCGCTCGCGGCCACGGTGTCCGCGGGTGAGGAGGCGCGGCTGAAGGCCAACCCGGCGGTGGCCGAGGTCATCCCGGACGTGACCATCCACCTGGCCCAGCCCGACACGGCCGCCGCGACCCCCACGATCAAGACGGCGGCGAAGGTCGTCCGGACGTCGGACGCGCCCACCTCGCTGACCCCGCACGTGATCCCCGGCGCCTGCGGCAAGAACGGGTCGGTCCAGCTCGACCCCGAGGGCCTGTCGCTGATGGGCGTCGATTCGCAGAACCCGCACCAGCCGACCGCGCGCTCGCTGGGCATCACCGGCGCCGGCGTCAAGGTCGCCTGGATCGCCGACGGGCTCGACCCGAACAACGTCAACTTCATCCGACCCAACGGCACGTCGGTTTTCGACAAGGCCACGGGCGGCGACTACGAGGACTTCTCCGGGGACGGCCCGGGCCAGCCCACCAACGGTGACGAGGCGTTCCTCGACGCCAACTCGATCGCCGGCCAGGGCATCCACGTCTACAACGTCCAGAACTACAGCGCCCAGCCCGACCCGTCCGCGTGCCACGTCCGGATTGAGGGCGTGGCCCCCGGCGCCAGCCTGGTCGGCCTGGACGTGTTCGGTTCGTTCGAGGACACCACCCAGTCCAACTTCCTCGAGGCGATCAACTACGCGGTCGAGACCGACCACGTGAACGTGATCAACGAGTCGTTCGGCTCCAACCCGTTCCCCGACGTGACCGCGCTCGACGCGACCAAGCAGTTCGACGACGCCGCGGTCGCGGCCGGCGTCACGGTCACGGTCTCCAGTGGCGACGCCGGCTCGACCAACACCATCGGCTCGCCGTCCACCGACCCCAACGTCATCTCGGTCGGCGGGTCGACGGACGACCGCTTCTACGCCCAGACCAACTACGCGGCGGCGCGTTACTTCGCCACCTCGGGCTGGCTGGACAACAACATCAGCGCGCTGAGTTCCGGCGGCCAGAACGAGACCGGCGGCACGGTCAGCCTGGTCGCGCCCGCCGAGCTGAGCTGGGCCTCCTGCAGCACTGACATCGCGCTCTACGCCGGGTGCGCCAGCCCGATCGGCGGGGCGCCCGGCTTCGAGGAGTCCGGCGGCACCAGTGAGTCCTCGCCGCTGACCGCCGGCGTGGCGGCGCTGGTGATCCAGGCCTACCGGAACACCCACGGCGGGGCCAGCCCCACCCCGGCGCTGATCAAGCAGATCCTGGTCAGCACCGCGACCGACCTCGGCGCGCCCGCCGACGAGCAGGGCGCCGGCCTGGTCAACGCCTACAAGGCGGTGCAGATGGCCGAGTCGATCAACGGCGGGTCTCCGCAGGGGGCGACGCTGCTGAAGTCGGCCAACTCGCTGAGCGCGACGGACCTGCCCGGCACCACGGAGAGCTGGCACGTCTCGGTGACCAACACCGGCGCGGTGCCGCAGCTGGTCACCGCCCGCGGCCGCACCTTCGGGCCGGACACCAATGTGCAGTCCGGGACCGCCACGCTGAACGACGCGACCAGCCCGCAGTTCGCCAATTACCAGGGTATCCAGAACAACTATGCGGAGTTCCACTTCACGGTCCCGCCGGGCCAGGACCGGCTCGTCGCGGACGACTTCTATCCCGGCAATCCGGCCAACGGCCTGAACTCACGGGTGCGGCTGATCCTGATCGACCCGAAGGGCCGGTTCGCCTCGCACTCGTTCCCGCAGGGCGTGGGCAACTTCGACACCGCCGACGTCCAGCACCCGACCCCGGGCACCTGGACCGGTGTGCTTTTCGGCGACGTGGCCTCGGACGGCGGGACCAACGGGACCGTCGGCTGGCAGGTCTCGACGGAGACGTTCGCCCCGTTCGGGTCGGTGTCACCGTCGGTCGTGCTGCTGCGGCCCGGCCAGAGCCGTACCTTCCACGTGACCGCGAGCACGCCGTCGTCGCCGGGTGACGCCGACGGGTCGATCGTGTTCACCTCGAACCTCGGCGCCGGCGGGACCAGCACGATCCCGGTCACGCTGCGCTCCGAGATCGACCCGAATGCCGGCGGCGCGTTCAGCGGCACGCTGACCGGCGGCAATGGCCGGGCTCCGGGCCAGGGCCAGGACGAGTTCTACGAGTTCCACGTGGGCGGCGGCGTGCACAACATAACCGCCAACGTGACGCTGGCCAACGACGCCAGCGACCCGGTGGCCGCCTACCTGGTCAGCCCGGACGGCGATGCGCTCGGCTTCGGGCAGAACAGCACCGGCGGCACCCAGACGCTGTCACTGACCGCCTACACCCTCAACCCGGTGCGCGGCACCTGGACGCTGATCGTGGCGTTCACCGAGCCCACGGCCGGGAACGAGATCTCCGAGCCGTACACGGGCAACGTCCGGTTCAACGACGTGAACGTGAGCGCCTCCGGGCTGCCGGACCGCACCAGCACCAAGCTGGCCGCGGGCGCGCCGGTCACCGTCCCGGTGACGATCACGAACAACGGCGCGGCGCCGGAGGCGTTCTTCGTCGACCCGCGGCTGGACCAGACCGGCAGCATCACGCTGGCCGGCCAGGACCAGATCACGGGCCTGGGCCTGCCGCTGACCGGGGCTGAGCCGGTCTGGTTCGTGCCGACGGAGGCGTCCAGCGCCAGCACCACGTCGACCGCGTCCCTGCCGATCATGTTCGACTGGTCGCCGTTCCCGGGCGACCCGGACATCTCCAGTCACAACCCGGGCGCGGGCCCGCTGTGCGCGACCACCGAGTCGGCCAGCTACAGCCCGCCCGGCGGCACTATCTCGAACGGGTTCTGGGGCGCGGTGCCGACCGAGTGCGGTCCGTACTCCGGCCCGGCCCCCGCGGGCACCGTCAGCTCGGCCATGTCGGTGGTGGCCAAGCAGTTCGACACGTCGGTCACGTCGACGACCGGTGACGTCGAGCTGGCCTCCATCAACCCGGCGGCGACGTTCTCGCCCGTGGTCATCAACCCGGGCCAGTCCGCCACGATCGATGTCACGATCACGCCGTCGGCCGCGCCCGGCACCCAGGTGCACGGCACGCTCTACATGGACGATCTGCTCACGAGCATCCCGCCCTACGGGCAGATCGCTACCGACGAGCTGGCCGGGCTGCCGTACTCCTACACCGTCAAGTAGTACCTCCGTCTGCGGGGGGACCGGGTGACCGGTCCCCCCGCAGGCATGTCTAGGCCACGGGCGCGGCGCCCCCGGGGGGCACCGGCCCTTGGATCAGGCCGTAGCCGACCGCGTCGTCCGCGGTGAGGTACCGGCCGCGCCGTGCGTCGGCGCGGATCTCGTCCACCTCCCGGCCGGTGACGTCGGCCAGGCGCAGGTAAAGCGTGTCCAGCATGACCCGGACCTGCTCCTCCCGGGCCGACAGCGCGGTCGCGCTGCCCTCGAAGCCGAGCCGCGGCTCGGACAGCACGAACATCGCGTTCGGGTACGCGCGCCGCTCGGTCGCCGCGGCCAGCACCCCGAGCGCCGGGCCGCCGACCTGGCCGCTGGCATAGGCCCGGACCGGAACGCGCAGTACGTCGAGGACGCCCATGACCGTCAAGGCGGCGGCGAGGCCGGCGGTCAGGCTCTGCACCTCGAGCCGGATGGGGTCGTTGCGCTCGGCGTCCAGGGTCAGCAGCTGGGCGCATAGGCTGGTGGCCGCCTCGTCGTCGAGCTCTCCGTGGGCCAGCACGATCCGCCGTTCGTACAGGCGCTCGTACACCCGGCCCGGCCACGGGGTGGCGTCCGGCCAGACGCGGACCGGCGCCACGGCCAGCCCGGCCCGGCCGGCGGGCGGGGCCGGGCGCCGGGATGTCGCGGGAAACCAGACCCGGGCGGCACCGTCGACCGCTGGGAGATGTCCGGTCCCGGCGGCAGCGCCGACGACGGCCGGGAGATGGCCGACCGCTGGGAGATGGCCGGCCCGGCCGGCACGCTGGACCGCTGGGAGATGTCCGACCGCTCCGGGATGTCCGGCCCGGGCGGGATCGGGTGCGGCGGGAACCGGTTAGCGGCGGAGGGAGTCATCGCCTGTCACATCCTCTCGCGGTACCGGCGGCGCGCCATCCCCCAGGCGCCAGGTGATCTGGCGGCCGATCGCGGCCGCGTAGCGTTCCAGCGTCGAGGCGCGCGCGTCCGCCTCACCCGACTCGAGCCGGGCCACGGCCGATTGCGAGGTGCCCATCCTCGCCGCCACCTCGGTCTGCGACAGCCGGGCCGCCTGGCGCTCCGCGGCCAGGTCGGTGACCAGGCGGCGCCGGTCGGCCGCCATGCGGCGCAGCGCCATCTCGCGGAAGCCCGGCAGCAGCGGCAGCTGCTCGTCGGCCCCGGCCGCGGGATCCTGATCGTCCATATGCCTAACGGTATCTCACATTCGAGATGGACGCATCGCCGCGGGACGGGTGACGGAAGCGCGGGACGGTGCCGGAGGCGCGGGACGGTGCCGGAGGCGCGGGACGGTGCCGGAGGCGCGGGGCGGTGCCGGAGGCGCGGGGCGGTGCCGGAGGCGCGGGGCGGTGCCGGAGGCGCGGGGCGGTGCCGGAGGCGCGGGACGGTGCCGGAGGCGCGGGACGGGTGACGGAGGGGTGGCGGCTGGCCAGCGCGGTCAGGGCGCTGGTCTCGGGCAGCGCGGTCAGGGTGCGCTGGTCCCGGCCCGCCCGTACCGGTCCTCGAGGCGGACCACGTCCTCGCGCCACCCGGGGTAGGCGGTGGACGCTTCGGCGAAGTCGAGGTCACTGAGGGCGGTGATGCGGTGCAGCACCCCCGGCGGCAGGTGGATCGTGTCGCCCGGCCCGAAGTGCCCGTCGGTCAGCTGATCGGCTGCGGGACCGTACTCGATCAGCGCCTCGCCGGCCATGACGCTGATCGTCTCCTCCTTCTGGAGGTGATACTGGAGGCTGAGCGAGTGGCCCGCGCTGACGTGGATGACCTTGCCGATGTACCGGCCCTCGGCCGCCGCGAAGATCAGCTCGTGCCCCCACGGCTTGTCCTGCCGGGCCGCCCGGTACACGGTGGCCCGCGGAACCGGGGTGGCCGCGTCCGTCGCGTTCTGGGCACTGGTCACTGGGATCCTCCACGTGTCACGGCTCGTTCCAGGCGCCAGCATGATCCTATGCCGCGCCGTCCGCCAGCCCGAGGCGGTCGATGATCTCCCCGGCCAGCCGGTCCGGAGGCAGGGTGGCGTCGAGCATCAGCAACTGCGGCGATTCGGCTGGCGGCTCGAGCTCGGCAAACTGGCTGTCCAGCAGCCGGACGGTGAAGAAGTGACCGTGCCGGGCGGCCAGCCTGGCGTGCGCCAGATCCCGGCTGATCTGGAGGAAGGCCATCCGGGCGGCTGGTCGGCCGGTGAGCAGCTCGTCCCGGTACCACTGCTTCAGGGCCGAGCATCCGGCGACCGCGCTGTCGCCCGCCGCGATCCGCTCGTCCATCCAGGCGTCGATGGCGGCCAGCCACGGCGCGCGGTCGGCGTCGGTGAGCGGGATCCCGGAGCGCATCTTGGCGATGTTTGCCGCGGGATGGAAGGAGTCGGCGTCCGCGAAGCGCCAGCTCAGACGGTCGGCGAGCACCATGCCGACCGTCGTCTTACCACAGCCCGCCACGCCTGCCACCAGCACGATCATCGGGCTGAAGCATAACGGAGAACGGCCGCCGACCCTATCCGGGTCAGCCGGCCCGGCCGGGGAGCGTCGCCATCTCGGCGAACTGCGCGGCGACGCGGCGGGCCCAGCGGAACTGGCGGAACCTGGTGACGCCGGCCACGCTCGCCAGCAGTCCCGCGAAGGCCAGGACGAGCCACACGGCCAGCGAGCGGGCGGGCTTCGGCGCGGCGGCGCCGAACCCGGAGACGGCGCCGGGCCTGACCGCGACCGTGTACGAGTGACCGGCGGCCACGTGGATGGTCGCGGACAGCACCGGCTTGGCGGCCGCGGCGGTGCCAGCGGAGCGCACCGCGACCGTGTAGTCGCCGCTGGCGACGGCGCGGTAGCGCGAGACCGTGCCGTGGCCGAGGTGTCGGAATACGACCGCCGCGCCAGGTTGGCCGAACGAGTACATGTACACGTCTACCGGGCGACGGCCCGGCGTGAGGTCCGCCAGGCGCAGGTAGCCGGGGCCCCGTGAGTCCAGGGCCGGCTTGTGCGCGGCGGCGCGGTTCGCGTCCGCCGAGGTGCCGGCCGCGACGGCGGCGGGGCTGGCGTATCCCAGCAATCCCGCCGACAGCGCGAGAACGACGGCGGGCCGGAGGCGGCATGCGGCGGTCCGGAGGCGGCATCCGGCCGGCCGGAGGCGAGATGCCGCCGGCCGGAGGCGGCATGCGGCCGGCCGGAGGCGAGATGCCGCCGGCCGGAGGCGGCATGCGGTCAGCCGGAGGCGGCATAAAGACGACGTGACGGGCATGGCGACTGCTCCTGTTCTGACCCGGGTGCGCAGCGGTGGCCGGGTCCGGTCACGGCGGGGGGCCGCCGGCGCTGCGGTAGTGGCACTGGTGAGCAGTCCGAGGGGACTGGGTGCGGCGAACCCGATGCGCAGGGCCGCCTGCCCGCCGGGGAGCCGGACCGTGGCGATGACGGCGGCCAGGTACGGCGCTCGCTGCGCCCGCAGGAATCCCGGCGCGACCAACGCGGCCGGCCCGGCGATCTCGATCGAGCGCAGCGGTACCTGCGCGCTCGACCCGGGCGCCGCGTCGCCGAAGGAGATGATCTGCACGGGGGAGCGCAGGCCGGCCAGGGCCGCGAGCGTGATCAGCAGCCGGGAGTCCACCGCGCCGTCGGCCAGCTGGCGGGCGGCCGCGGCCGCGGCGCTGATGTCGGGGTTGCGCAGCAACTCGGCGCCGGCCTGGCGGCGCGCGGCCAGGTCCGCCGCCAGCGCGTCCCGGTAGGCAGCCGCCCCGCCCGGGGCGATGGCCCGGACCTGGATCACCTCGCCGCCGGAACCGAAGGCGGCCAGCACCACCGGCGCGTACACGTCGGCCAGGCGGCTGCCGAACCTGCTGCGCACCGCGGCGGTGGCCACGATCACGTCCGAGCCCAGCGGGTCCGCCGCCGACGAGCCGAGAATCAGCAGGTCGCCCGCGGGGAAGCCGTGCGCCTCCAGCTGGGCGCACATGGCCGGATCACAGGACACGATCGCGCTGCGGCTGACCTGCGCGGCCACCCAGGCGGCGGCCTGCTGGCGCGCGATGGCGGCGGCCAGGGCCCCGGACGCCGCGTGCCGGGCCGGGCGGTCGGCCCGGCCCGGCGTCAGGATCGTGCCCGTGATCTCGGTGGCCGACAGCGCGAGCAAGCCGACCGCCACGCCGGCCGCGACCGCCGCGCGCCAGCGGGCGGGCGGGCGAACCGCGGCGCGCCCGGCGGCGTGCCGTGGCCCGGCCGGTATGGCGGACGACACCGCCTCCGGCGTGTCGGGGAGGACGGCCGGGGCGACGGCAGTTTCGGCGGCCTGCTGGTAGCGCC
Source organism: uncultured Actinomycetota bacterium (assembly GCA_963749145.1). Taxonomy (GTDB): domain Bacteria; phylum Actinomycetota; class Actinomycetes; order Streptosporangiales; family Streptosporangiaceae; genus JASHPR01. The sequence goes on from CAVVLN010000005.1 coordinate 400,873, forward strand.
GTTCCGCCGTTGCGTACTGCCCCTGGGCCTGGGCCAGCACGCCCAGGCTGTGGTGGCTGCGGCCGACGCCCTCCGTGTCGCCGGCCGCCGCGAAGAGATCCAGGGCCTGGTGGTAGCGGCGCTCGGCCTCGGCATAGTCCGCCCGCAACTGCGCGATCGTGCCCAGCTCGTGCACCCAGGCGGCGCGCTGGGCCGATCCAGCGGGCAGCCCGGCGAGCGCGTCGCCGATCAGGTCCGCCTCCCGGCCGAGTTCCCCGCCCGCGTGCAGCTGGGAGCGCACGACCTCGGTCAGCTCGCAGGCCTGCGCGGTCTCTCCGGCCTCGAGCAGGTGATGCCGGGCCTCGAGGAGGTCGTGCAGGTCGCTGCAGCGCTCCTGCGGCCAGGCGACCGACCGCCAGCGCCAGTACTCCGCGGCGCGCCGGTGCGCGGCGGCTAAGTCCTGGGCCCGGTTCGCGGCCTGCAGCGCGCGGCTTAGCCCGGCCGCGACCCGCCGGTCTACGAAGACGGTCCGAGACTGCGGCCCGGCGCCCGGGAGGCAGCCGACGGTCAGCAGGCCCGCCGCCGCGCACCGGGCGAGCACGTCGTCGAGGCCGGCCGGTTCCCGGTACGGCGGCGTGGGGCCTGGCCGGTCCGGAGCCCAGGCGGCGGCCCAGTCGGGCCGGCCAACCTGGAACAGCAGCGCGTTGCGGTCGGCGGGTTCGCGGTAGACAGACGCGCCGATCAGCAGCGGGCCGGTGGCCGAGTCCAGCACCTCGTCCAGCCGGCCTGGCCCATCCGGCCGGTCCTCGGCCGGCTGGTCGGGTTCGGCCGGCTGGTCGTGTTCGGCCGGCTGGTCGTGTTCGGCCGGCTGGTCGTGCTCAGCCAGCCCGGCGGGACGCGCACCGCCGGGCTGGGAGCTGTCTGGCCCCGTGGGCCCGGCGGGTCGCGCACCGCCGGGCGGGCAGCTGTCTGGCCCCGTGGGCCCGGCGTGGCCAGGCCACGCGGCACGGTAGCCGGTCACGCCGGAGCAATCCGTAACCGCGGGCCGGTAAAACGCTCAGGAATCTCTTTCGCCAACACATTGCTCCCTCATGCCATAGCAGGCAGCGGCGATATGAGGGAGTTATAACATGCGGCGGGTTACCGTAGAAGCCGTTCGGCAGTTGCAATCTGCAAAGCGCACGCTAAATTTCCTGTAAACGTTAATAGTGCGGCTATAGCACCCGGAGATCATTCAGCTTACTTTAGGCTGGTTTTCAGCGGCCGGCGTCGTTGGTGCCCATTGGCGCCTGATCGGGTGCGTGGCACGGAAAAGGGGCGGCTCGCAAGGGAGCCGCCCCTCGTTTTGACCGTGGCAAGCCCGTCGGATCTTAAAGCGGGCGAACCTGCTCGGCCTGGGGACCCTTGGCGCCCTGGCCGGCGGTGAACTCGACCCGCTGGTTCTCCTGAAGGCTGCGGAAGCCGTCAACCTGAATCGCGGTGTGGTGCACGAAGACGTCGGCGGTGCCATCGTCGGGTGCGATAAAACCGTAGCCCTTGTCGGCGTTGAACCACTTTACGGTGCCCTGAGGCATGTACCTTCTCCTACGAGACGATCTCCGGAACCCACTTATGAGGATCCCGGGTTGCCGCGGTCGTGCGTCTGCTTCTCGATCGTGCCCCCGGACTCCGAGAGATCCGGCCGGCGCAGGTCGCATGAAAACCACTGAACGCAACCAGGGCCATCCAACACCATCCCATGAGTTGGTGTTCGGCGGTCTGGCCAGTTAGCCGTTTTGTCACACTCGTCCCGGCCGGAACGGCCGTCATGGCGACGGCTGGTGTCCCCCGATGTCGCCGCTATCCGGACAATGGCGCCGCGATCCGGGCGGCGATCCCGTCGAGCACGCAGTCGAGGCCGAACTCGAACCGCTCGTCCCTCGTCTGTTCGGCGTCCGGGTCGATGCCCTCGTCAAGGAACCGGACGACCCGGGTGAACCGGCCGTCGGCGGCAAGCCGGTTCCGCCAGGCGGCCCGGACCGGCTCCCAGCCGGCCAGGTCGATGCCGGCCTGTTCCTGGTCGCGCTGGACTCGCCTCTCGCGCATCTCGCGCAGGACCGCGCCCATGACGTAGGTCAGCAGCGTGGACAGGATGTTAACGGCCGTCTCCACGTCCAGGCTGAGGTCGTCCAGCAGGGCCAGCGAGCGGTCGAGGTTGAGCAGCGTGTTCGGCCCGAGCGGCGGCCGCCCGCCGACGAAGTCCATCAACCACAGATGGCGCAACAGCATGGACCGGTTGTTGCGCGCCAGCGTGCCCAGGTCCGCCCGCCAGTCGCCGCTCGGCTCCGGCACGCTCACCTCGGCGATCAGGGCGTCGAGCATCAGGTCGAGCAGGTGCTCCTTGTTCGCGACGTGCCAGTACAGCGACATCGTGCCGGCCCTGAGCACCTGGGCGATCCGCCGCATGCTCACCGCGTCGGAGCCTTCCGCGTCGGCCACCGCGATGGCCGCGTCCACGATCTCGCCGCGGGACAGGGACGGCGCCAGGCGACCGCGTCCGCGCGCCCCGCGGCCGGGCTCATGCCCGGCGCGCCCCGGCGGCATCCGGTTCCGGGAGCCGGACGCGGCGGAGGCCGTGCCGGACGGCATCCACAGGTCGTCAGCGACTGCGCCCTCGTCTCGGCGGCGCTGCGGTCCGGCGGGGCCGGGTTCGGGCTGGTCCCGGCGCTGCGGCTCAGTTCCGCGGCGCTGTGGTCCGGCGGGGCCGGGTTCGGGCTGGGCGTGCGCGGGCATGCTGCTGCGCAGCCCCGAAGCGGCCCAGGCCATGGGCTTCGTGGTGTTCCTGCCGCTGGCGTTCGTGTCCAACGCGTTCGTGCCGACCCAGGGCATGCCGGGCTGGCTGCGGGCCTTCGCCAACTGGAACCCGATGAGCGCGATCGCCGCGTCGTGCCGGAAGCTGTTCGGCGGCGAGGTCGCGACGCCGCCGGTCTGGCCGATGCAGCACCCCGAACTGGCCGTGCTGCTGTGGTCGGCCGGGCTGATCGCGGTGTTCGCCCCCACCGCGGTCTACCTCTACCGCCGCAAGGTGCTGCGCTGAGCCACCCCCGTCAGGTCCTGGCGATCGGGGCGACCGTGGCGTTCGCGGCCCGGACCAGGTCGCCCGGGGCGAGCTCGATCTCCAGGCCGCGCCGCCCGCCGCTGCAGTAGACGCTCGGGAACTCCAGCGCGGTGGCGTCGATCACCACCGGCAGCCGCCGCCGCTGGCCGAGCGGCGAGATGCCGCCGGCCACGTAGCCGGTGGCGCGCTCGGCCGCGGCTACGTCGGCCATGGCCGCCTTCTTCCCGCCGACCGCCGCGGCCAGGGCCTTGAGGTCAAGCTGCGCGGTCACCGGGACCACGCCCACGGTCAGCGCCCCGTCCACCTCGGCGACCAGGGTCTTGAACACCCGCCTGGACGCGACGCCCAGGGCCTCGGCGGCCTCGGCGCCGTAGGAGCCGTGCCGGGGGTCATGCGCGTAGGCGTGCACCGTGTACGGGATGCCCTGCCTGGTCAGCAGTGCGGTCGCCGCGGTGCCCTGTCCGGCCACGCTGCGTCAGCTTAGTGAGCCCCGGGCAGGCCGGCGGTCACGCCCCAGCGGCGGGCCAGGTCGCCCACCCAGGCCGTCGCGTCCGACGGGTCCGCGGGTGGCTCGCCCACCAGCACTAACTCGTCGACACCGGCCTGCGCGAGCGCCGGCCGGTCGGCGGGAACAGCGTCGGGGACCGCCACCGCGATGTCCACCCCGGTCACGGCGCGGCCGCATCGCGCGCATCGCTCGCGCAGCACCGCCACCCGGTCACCGACCTCGCCGAGCCCGAGGTTGAACCCGTACCACCCGTCGGCCCAGGCCGCGGCGCGGCCGAGCGCGGCATCGCTGTTGCCGCCGGCGACGACCGGGATGCGACGGCCGCGGACCGGCTTGGGATTGAGCCGGACGCCGCCGAACCGGACGAACTCGCCGTCGAACGAGGCGACGTCGTCGGACCACAGCCGCCGCATGGCGCTGACGTACTCCGCCGTCCGCTCGCCGCGCCGGGTGAACGGCACCCCGAGCGCGGCGAACTCCTCGGCCGACCAGCCGATGCCGACGCCCAGGGTCAGCCGGCCAGCCGACAGCGTGTCCAGGCTGGCGGCCTGCTTCGCGACCAGCAGCGGGTTGTGCTCGGGCAGCAGCAGGACCCCGGTGGCGACGCCGATGCGGCGGGTGACCGCGGCGATGAACGTGAGGCCGATCAGGGGATCGAGCCAGTCGGCCCCGGCCGGCACCGCCATCCGGCCGTCCGCGGAATACGGGTACCGGGACCGGGGCCGGTCCGGCATCACCACGTGCTCCCCGGACCATAACGTCGCGAAGCCCGCCGCCTCCGCGGCCCGGGCCACGGCCGCCATCGTGGCCGGGCGCGCGCCGGCCCCGATCCCCAGCGCGTGCAGCCCGAATCGCATGCGTCCCCCCACGTCACCAGCGAGCATGCCGGCCGCGCGCGATCAGGTCAACCGACACGCCGGGCAGCGGTCAGGTCGCACTGCAGCAGCGCGGTGTCGATCCAGGCGCCGTGCTTGTAGCCGACACCGGTGAGCCGGCCCACGTGGGTGAAGCCGAGCCTTTGGTGCAGCGCGACCGACGCGTCGCTGCCGGCGTCGGCGATGACCGCGACAACCTGCCGCACCCCTGCCGTCCGGCACCGGGCCAGCAGCCCGGCGAGCAGCCCGCGGCCGAGACCCTGGCCGGTGCGGCCCGGGGTGAGATACACCGAGTCCTCGACCGTGTGCCGGTAGGCGGGCTTGGGCCGCCACGGGGTGGCATAGGCGTACCCGGCCACCTCCGCGCCGGCCCGGGCGACCAGGAACGGCAGGCCCAGGCCGGCCAGGCTGTCCAGCTGCCGCTGCCAGTCGGCGACGCTGGGCGGGGTGACCTCGAACGTGAGCGCGGTATGCGTGACGTAGTGCGCGAAGATGGCCGCGACCTGCTCCAGGTCGGCCGGGGCCGCCGGGCCGATGACCGAGTCCGTCACCTCGTCACATTAGCCGGACCCGTCCCGGCGGCCCGCCACCGCCGGTGCCGGGCGGTGGCCAGCGCGCACGCCCGCCAGGCCGAGCAGGCCGAACGTGGCCCCGAACCCGGCGGGGATGCCGCACGCGACCAGGACCACGTTGACCGTCCGAGCCGGAGACCGCATCCGGGAAGCTCTCCTTAGCCGCCACCTCCCGGCAGCCCGAGCCGATGCATCGTCGCAGACGGAACGTAGCAGCGCGGCCCGGGCTCCAGCGGCTAACCAAACCTCACTATTGGTCTCGGTTTTCGTTGTTTTCTACGGTTGACGCGGCAGCAGTTGCTGTACCGCCCAGCGGTTGCCGTCCGGGTCGGCGAAGAAGACGAACCTTCCCCAGGGGAACTCCTGGACCTCGCTCACCGCCACGCCGCGGCCGGCCAGCTCGGACCGGGCGGCGTCGATGTCCGTCACGACCAGCTGCAGGCCGGCCACCGAACCGGGCGGCGCGTCCACGATCCCCCGGCCCAGGGCGATCGAGCAGGCCGAGCCCGGCGGGGTCAGCTGCACGAAGCGGATCTCGTCGCTGACCGTGTGGTCGTGGTCGGCGTGGAACCCGGCCTGCTCGGTGTAGAAGGCCTTGGCCCGGTCAACGTCCGTGACCGGCACCGCCACCAGCTCGAGCTTCCAGTCCATCTCGCCCTCCCAGGCATCCGTAGAACGAAGCGATCTGTTCCAGTATAACAGAACAGAATGATTCGTTCCAGTTGGTTAGGAGGCTAGCGGGAAGCGAGAGATTGGCGGGTGCCCGCGGGAGCCAGGAGCCAGCGGGAGCCAGGAGCCAGCGGGAGCCAGGAGCCAGCGGTAGCCAGGAGCCAGCGGGAGCCAGGAGCCACCGGGAGCCAGGAGGCCAGCGGACGCCTGCCCGGGGCTCCGGCGCCGGTGCCGCCCATGATCCTGGAGACTTGACCGCGAGATACGCCGGAAAGTCTCCACGGTAAGGAACAGCCGGCGAATCCAGGGAGGTCAGACGACGCCCAGGCCGAGCAGGAGGCCGTCGGCGGCGACCGCGGGCGAGCTGGTGATGAAGATCGGGACCCCGGCCGCGGGCGCGGTGATCGTCTCCAGCACCCGCGAGCCGTCGAGGGTGCTGATCGTGCCGATCGTCTGCCCCTCGGCGACCGACTCGCCCGGCCGCACCGTCGGCGCCCACCAGCCCCCCTGCTCGCTGCGCATCCACAGGAACCGGCTGAGGTAGGTGGGCCCGGCGGGGGGCTCGGCGCCGTCCGGCCGGGCGGCCATGCCGAGCAGAGCCAGCACCCCGTCGAGCCCGCGGACGTGCCGGGCGACCGCCTCCTCCTGGACCAGGCCGCACTCGCCGGACTCGGCGGTGATCGCCGGCACGCCGATCTCGGCGGCGGCCGAGCTCGAGGTGCCGCTGACCGCCCGGTCCGGGCCCTTCTCCTGCCGGATCACGTATGGCAGCCCGTAGGCCGTGGCCATTTCGCCCGACCGGGCCTCGGCCGGCCCCGCCTCGTAGAGCGCGAACGGCTCCAGCGCCTCGACCATGTCGCCGCAGTGCGCGTCGATGTAGGCGTCGGAGCCGGTGATGAGCTGGGTGAACACCGCGTGCGCCAGCCGGTCGGCGAGCGTGCCGCCGGAGTTGCCCGGGAAGCAGCGGTTGAGGTTCTTGCCGTCGTCGGGCACGACGAACGGCGTGCGGGCGCGGAAGGCCGGCAGGTTCAGCACCGGCACGGCCCGGACCCGGCCGCGCAGGTCGCGTCCTTCCAGGCTCCGGGTCCACCGGCGGACCCCGTCCATCGACGCGTACTCGCAGCCGTGGACCCCGGACACCACCGTGAGCAGCGGCCCGTCCTCGCTGCCGGTGATCTCGACGAAGGGGACCTCCAGGCCTGCGAGGTCGAGCGTGCGGCGGGTCACGGTGGTGGCCATGGTCAGGTCTCCTTTGCTGCAGGGGAGTTGATCAGCTGCTCCGCGGCGGCGGCGACGCGGAGCAGGGCGAGGTCGCGGCCGCGGCGGCCGGCGAGCTGCAGGCCGGCCGGCAGGCCGGGCGCGGTCACGGGCAGCGAGATGGCCGGGTGGCCGGTCAGGTTGTACGGCCCGGTGAAGCGGCCTTCGGCGTGGCCGTCCCCCACGCCGAACGGCGGGTCCTGCTCGGGCGCCTGGTAGCCCACGGTCGGCCCGGCCAGGATGTCGACGCCCTCCAGGCTCGCCTCGATCGCGGCGGTCAGTTCCTCCCGCCGGCTGAGCGCGCGGGCGAACTGCTCGTCACCGAGCGACCCGCCGTAGCTGAGCAGGGCGCGCGTGCCCTCGGCGTAGCGGCTCTGGTCGCGGCCTGCGTGCACCAGGTGCGCCTCGCGGGCGACGATCACGGCCAGCACCTCCTCCCAGGCGGCGAGGTCGTCGAGCCAGGAGGCGGTCAGCTCCCGCACCGTCCAGCCCGCCGCGGCCAGTCGGGACAGCGCGGCGATGACCGCCTCGCGCACCTCGGCGGTCACCGACGGGTCGGCCAGCTCAGCGGCCAGCACGCCCACCGAGAAGACGGCCGGGCCCGGGCCGCCGGCTGGCTCCCGGTCCGCCGCCAGGCTGACCAGGTCGGCCGGCCCGGCCAGGTCGGCCGGGTCGGCCATGCCCACCAGGTCGGCCCGGTCAGCCAGCACGGCCAGCAGGTCCCTGGTCCCGGCCACCGACGCGGTCAGCGTGCCGACGTGGTCACAGGTCGGCGAGAGCGGGAACACCCCGTCCACCGAGACCAGCCCGTAGCTGGGCTTGAGCCCCACGACGCCGCAGTAGGCGGCCGGGATGCGGATCGACCCGCCGGTGTCGGTGCCGATGGCGAGGTCGCACACGCCCGCGGCGACCAGCGCCGCCGAGCCGCCCGACGACCCGCCGGAGGTGCGGGACACATCGCGCGGGTTGCGGGTGTCGCCGATCTGAGGGTTGGCGAAACCCGCGGCATACTCCAGGCACTGCGTGGTGGCGAACACCTCGGCGCCGGCCGCCCGCAGGCGGCCCACCAGGTCCGCGTCGCCGGCGGCGGGCTCAGGGTCGCTGGCCGGACTGCCGCAGCGGGTCGGCACCCCGGCCACCGCGATGATGTCCTTGATGCCCACCGGGCGCCCGGCCAGCGGCCCGTCGGCCGCGCGCCGCGGCGCCCCGATCACCGCCGCGACCGCGCGCAGCGGGCGGCCCAGCCGCTCCAGCCGCTCGTAGGCGGCCAGCAGGTCGAGGTTGGCCCGCTCGCAGGTCCGCCGGCCCTGCTCGATCTCGGTGATGAGCTCGACCACCCGGCGCAGCATCGGCCCCTCCAGGCCGCCCAGGTGCGCGGGCACCTCGGTCGGCCGGCGGCGCACCATCAGGTCCCGGTAGATCCCGGAGTGCGTCTTGGCCGAGCGCCGGTTGAACGCGACCAGCGGCGCGAGCGAGCCCGCCAGGTCCTCGGGGTCGAAGCCGTCGAAGGGCATCGGGGTGACCGGGGCCTGGTCGAGCACCTCGCGGGCCACGGCGACCAGCAGCGGGGCGTAGGCGGGGTCGGCGAGCCCGTCGGCGATGGACAGGTCGCTGACCGCGATCGCGGCCAGCATCGCCCCGTAGGCCTCCTTGGCCCACAGGTAGCCCATGATGTGCTCGGCGGGCTTGGCGTCCGCGATGTCGGCGGCCAGCGCCCTGACCCGGTCGGAGATCGTGCCGTCGATCTCGCCGACCACGAACGTCTCCCGGCTGCCGCGCAGCACCACGCCGGGCTCGGTCACGTCGGCGCCGAAGTTGACGAACGCCTCCACGACCCGCGACGCCCCGACGCCCTCGGCGAGCTGATCGGCGTTCAGGCCGTTCTGCAGCGAGACGACGAACCCGTCGCCGCGCATCCGCCCGGCCAGCGCGGCCGCGGCGGCCGCGGTGTGCTGCGACTTGACCGCGACCAGGACCGGCCCGTCCAGTTCCGCCGGCAGGTCCTCGGGCCGCACCGCGGGCACCCGGACGGTGAAGTTCTCGACCGGCCCCTCGATCCGCAGGCCGCGGTCGTTGATCGCCGCGACCACGGCCGGGTCGGCGTCGCAGACCAGCACGTCATGGCCGTCGCGCACCAGCCCGGCGGCGACGGTGCCGCCGATCGCGCCGCAGCCGAGTACCACGTAGCGCATGGCGCCCACCTTACTCGCGGCCCGGCCGCCGCATCTGCCTAGAACAAAGGTTTGCTTCGTTGACTATGCTAGGAGACCGTCGCAGGCCGGTCACGGTACCCCGCGTGATCAGGAGGACCAGCCATCACGCCCATCATCGTCGCCAGCGAGCGAGGCGAGGTCGGCCTGGCCGCCGGCATGGCCCTGCTCCGCGCGGGGGCCAGCGCGCTCGACGCGGTCGAGGCCGCGGTCCGCCTGGTGGAATCGGACGAGGACAACCACACGGTCGGCGTCGGCGGGGTGCCGAACCTGCTGGGCGAGGTGGAGCTGGACGCCTCGATCATGGACGGGGCCACCCGTCGCGCCGGCGCGGTGGCGGCGGTCACCGGCTTCCCGCATCCGATCTCGATCGCGCGGGCCGTCTGCGAGCGCCTGCCGCAGCATCTGCTGCTGGTCGGCGCGGGCGCGGAACGCTTCGGCGACGAGGCCGGGATCGAGCGCGGGCCCACTCTCACCGAGGAGGCGCGGCGGCGGTGGCGGCACGGCCTGTCCGCGGCCGGAATCAACGCCGCCGTGGGCCGGTTCGGCCCGGGCGAGCGGGCCTATCGCGAGCGTGTGCTCGACCGGCTGGCGGCGATGGGGCTGCCGGACGGCCCCTGGGACACGGTCAACGTGCTCGCCCTCGATGCGGCCGGCCACCTGGCGGTCGGCGTCAGCACCAGCGGATACCCCTGGAAGTACCCGGGCCGGATCAGCGACTCGGCGATCATCGGCGCGGGCAACTACTGCGACGACGCGGTCGGCGGCGCCGCCTGCACCGGCCGCGGCGAGCTGGCCATCCGCGGCACCACCGCCCGGTCGGTGCTGCACGCGCTCGCGGCGGGCGGCGACCCGGCGCAGGCCTGCGCCGAGGCGCTCGCGCAGACGCTGAACCTGCCCGACGAGTTCCGGTCACCGCTGCTGGCGCTGTGCCTGACCCCGGACGGCCGCCACGGCGGCGCTTCGACCATGCCCGGGTCGACCTACAGCGTGATGACCGCTGAGGACGAGACTTTCCGGATCCTAGAGCGGAGGCAGATTTGAAGATCTTTGTGTCCAGCGACATGGAGGGGACCGCGGGCGTCGTCGACTGGGAGCAGTGCGTGGGTGACGGCCCGCAGGCGGTGGCGGGACGCCGGCTGCTGCTCGACGAGGTCAACGCGGCGATCGAGGGGGCGCTGGCCGGCGGGGCCACCGAGATCGTGGTCAATGACTCGCACTCCACCATGCGCAACCTGCCGCCCGAGGCGCTGGCCGGGGAGGCGTCCTGCATCTCCGGCAGCCACAAGCCGCTCTACATGATGCAGGGCCTGGACGGCAGCTTCGACGCGGTGCTGTTCGTCTCCTATCACGGCTCGGTCGGCGCGCCCGCCGGGCTGTCGCACACCTACAACCCGCGCGCGATCACGGAGGCCAGGCTGGACGGCGTGGTGACCGGCGAGGCGGGGATCAACGCGCTGGTGGCCGCGCACTACGGGGTGCCCGTGGTGCTGGTGACCGGGGACCGCTGCGCATGCGAGGAGACCGCGGCGCTGATCCCGGGCGTGCACGCGGCCGTGGTCAAGGAGCCGGTCACCCGGATCGCCGCGCACAGCCTGCACCCGTCCCGGGCCTGCGCGCTGATCAGGGAGACGGCGCAGCGGGCCGCCGCCGGGGCGGCCGCCGCCGAGCCGCCGCCGCTGGCCTCGGCCACGCTGGAGCTGACGGTGCGCACCACCGACATCGCCGAGGCAGCCACCTGGGTCCGCGGCGTGGACCGGGCCGGCCCGCGTGAGCTGCGCATCCGCGGCGGCGATGCGCTGGAGACCTACCGTTCGTTCTGCGCCGCGATCCTGATCACCCGCACGGTCGCCGAGACCGTCTGACCGGGCCGTCCGGCGGTATCGTCGGTACCGCCGTACTAAGGAGGCGCTGACAAGTGGGCGTCGAGCTTCCCGACGAGGCGGGCCAGCGCCCGGGCGGTCAGCGGCGCTCCCGGCTGGTCGATATCGCCGAGGCCGTCGGGGTGCACGTGTCGACGGTGTCCCGGGTGCTGAACGGCGACCCGGCCCAGTCGATCCGGCCCGAGGTCTACGAGCGGATCCTGAGCACCGCGCGCGAGCAGGGCTATCGCCCTAACGCGCTGGCCCGGGCGCTCAAGCGCCGCCGCACCGGGGCCATCGCGCTGGTGGTGCCGCTGCTGCGCAACCCGATCTGGGCCAGGCTGCAGCGCGGCGCGCTGCAGCGCGCCCGCGAGAGCGGCTACGTCGTCATGATCATGGAGGAGCCGACCGAGGATCCCCGGCCGCCCGCCGACTACTGCTACCTGGTCGAGGAGAGCCGCGCCGACGGCCTGCTGCTGGCCACCGCGCTGCGGATCCCCGGGCACGCGGGGGGAGTGAGCGGGCCCCCGCACGTCTACATCAACCGGCGCGGCCCGGACCGCGGCCACGACGTGGTGATGGACGAGCCGGGCGCGGTCCGCTTGTTCCTGGACTACGCGGCCGGCCTCGGCCACGGCCGCTTCGCGCTGGTGGACGGGCCGTCCGAGGTGGACACCGTGAGCCGGCGGGTGGGGGCGGCGCGGCGGGCCTGCGCCGCGCGGGGGCTCAGCCTCGCCGTCCGGCACGCTGCGCCGACCGAAGACGGGGGCTGGGATGCCGCCACCCGGATGCTGCGCCACGGGCCGCGGCCCACGGTCTGCGGCGTGGGCAGCCTCAACCAGGTCTTCGGCGTCATGGCCGCGCTGCGCGACGCCGGGGTCGAGGTGCCCGGCGAGATGTCCGTGGTCAGCTTCGACGACGACGAGTGCCTGGCGTTCCTCGAAGTCCCGGTGACCAGCCTCAGCATGCCGCTGCCCGAGCTCGGTGCCGCGGCCGTGGACGCGCTGATCACCCGCATCGAGGGCGCGCCCGCGGGCGACGTGATGGTGCGCGAGCCGATGAACCTGGTCCGGCGCGGGTCGGTGGCGCCGCCGCCGCCGCACTAAGCGCTAAGGCCGGGCCCGGCGGCCAAGATAAGGCAGTTGCCCGATGTGCCGCCCCGGGTCTTACGACGAACCTCGATGGTGCCGGGCCAGGACGGCCCGCACATCGAGGAGGACGAGATGTACCCGAGCATGACGCAGGGCCTGGCCGCCGAGCGGATCAGGGAGTGGCGCGCGGCCGCGGACATCGACCGGATGGTGAAGGACGCGCGCCGGGCCCGTGACGCGGCCCCGGTGTCGGCGGCGCGCCGGCTGCGGCTGCTGATCGGCTCCGGGTCGCGCGCCGTGGCCGCCCGGCCCGCCGGTGAGCAGGCCGTGGCCGAGGGCCAGGGCCGGGCCGCGGGCCGCCGGGCCGCGTGAGGTGAGCGGCGCAGCGCCGGCGGCGGGCCCGCCCGGGGCACCGGGCGGCCCGCCGCCGACGGCCGGGCCGGGTGTCACGGCCTGGCATCCTGGTGGCATGGTCGCGCGCAGCACGAGCCCGGTCCTGGTCGGGCGGGCCGCGCAGCTGGAGGTACTCGAGGCCGCGCTGGGCCCGTCCGGCCGAGACGCGCCGTCGGTCGTGCTCATCGGCGGTGAGGCCGGGGTCGGGAAGTCACGGCTGGTCGCCGAGTTCGCGGCGCGCTCACGAGCCGCCGGGGCCCGGGTGCTGGCCGGCGGCTGCGTGGAACTCGGCACCGACGGCCTGCCGTTCGCACCGTTCACCGCGGTGCTGCGCGATCTGGTCCGCGACCTCGGCGCCGGCGGCGTGGCCGGGCTGCTGCCCGGCGGGGTCACCCGCGACTTCGCCCGGCTGCTGCCGGAATTCGGCCCGGCGGACGGCGAGGCGGCGGCGGTGGGCGACACCGTGGCCAGGGCGCGGATGTTCGAGCAGATGCTGGCGCTGCTCGAGCGCCTGGCCGATGCCGGGCCGGTGGTGCTGCTGATCGAGGACGCGCACTGGGCCGACCGGTCGACCCGGGACCTGCTGGCGTTCCTGGTCAGCCGGCAGCAGATCCTGGACGGTGTCCTGATCATCGTCACCTACCGGTCCGACGAGCTGCACCGCACCCATCCGCTGCGGCCGCTGCTGGCCGAGCTCGGCCGCCTGGGCTGGGTGGAGCGGATAGAGCTGCCCCGGCTCGGCCGGCGGTCCGCCGACGAGCTGGTCGCCCGCATCCTGGGCCGCGAGCCCGACGCTGCGCTCGCGGACCGCATCTACCAGCGAGCCGATGGCAACCCGCTGTTCGTGGAGGAACTGCTGTGCGACTGCGACGGCGGCCTCAACGCGATGCTGCCCGCCTCCCTGCGCGACCTGCTGCTGATCGGGGTGCAGCGGCTGCCCGAGGACACCCAGGAGGTGCTCAGGGCGGCGGGTGTGGGCGGGCAGCGCAGCGGGCCGGCGCTGCTGGCCGCAGTCACCGGCCTGGCCGATGACGTGCTGTCCCGCGCCCTGCGCCCGGCGGTCGAGGCCCACGTGCTCACCGTCGACGGGGACGGGTTCGCGTTCCGGCACGGGCTGATCCGTGAGGCGATCCTCGATGACCTGCTACCCGGCGACCACACCCGGCTGCACACGCGGTTCGCCCAGGCGCTCGAGGCCGATCCCGGCCTGGTCGCGCCGGGCCGGGCCGCCATCGAGCAGGCGCACCACTGGTACGCGGCGCACGACACCGTCTGGGCCCTGGTGAGCAGCTGGCACGCGGCCGCGCAGGCCGGCCGGGCTCTGGCGCACGCCGAGCAGCTCACGCTGCTCGGCCGGGTGCTAGAGCTGTGGGACAAGGTGCCGGACGCCGAGCAGCGCATCGGCGCCAGCCACCTGAACGTGCTCGAGCTGGCCAGCCGGGTCGCGCGGACGGCGGGGGAGAGCGAGCGGGCGGCCGCGTTCGCCTCGGCCGCGTTCGCCGAGGTCGACTCGGCCGCCGAGCCGGCCCGGGCGGCCCTGCTGCTGGAGGCGCGCGGGCTGCTGAAGGAGCACGACGCCGCCGACCTGCGCGCGGCGCTGGACCTGGTGCCGCCGGGCGTGGCCGACGCCGCGCGGGCCCAGGTGCTGGTCAGCCTGGCCCGGTGGGTCTGGGAGACGGACGAGCCCCGGGCGGCGGCGGCCATCGACGAGGGCCTGGGGCTAGCCCGGCGGGCCGGGGATGCCGCCACGGAGGCCACCGCGCTGCAGGAGCTCGGGCTGCTCCAGTCGCGGTCCGGCGACGACGCGGCCGCCCTGGAGACGCTCGGCCTGGCCCGCTCGATCGCCGAGCGGGCCGGGGCCTACGAGCCGCTGCTGTACACGGTGATCAACGAGTCGCACGTGCTGGAGGGCCTGGGCGAGCACGAGCGGGCCGCGGACCTGGCGCGCCAGGGCATCGCCAGCGCCGAGCACTACGGGCTCGCGCGGACCTCGGGCGCGTTCCTGGCCATCAACGTCGCCGAGCCGCTGGTCTCGCTGGGCCGGTGGGACGAGGCGCTCGAGGTGATCGAGTACGCGCTGGCGCTGTCCCCGCCCTACCAGCACTACCGGGCCGCGCTGCGGCAGCTCGCGGGCGACGTCGCGCTGCGCCGGGGTGACCTGGCCGGCGCGGCGGACGCGGCCGCGGCCGCCCGGGCCGCGCTCGGCGTGGGCGCCTACCGGCACAAGGGCCAGTACCTGATCCCGCAGGCACGGCTGGAGATCGAGCTGCCGCTGGCCGGGGGCCGCCCCGGCGACGCGCTGGCCGCCGCCGCCGACGCCGTGGGCCGCCCCGGCGACGCGATGGCCGCCGCCGCCGACGCCGTGGGCCGCGTCGACCTGGCCCGCGAGCCCCGGTACGCGTGGCCGCTGCTCGCCGCGGGCGCCCGCGCCGTCACCGCGGCCAGACAGGCCGGCCGGGGTAACGGCGCGCTGGCCGCCCGGGCCGCGGACCTGCTCGCCGGGCTGCGCGCGGCGGCGGAGCGACTGCCCGCCTATGGCCCGGCGCAGCAGGCGAACCGGCTGACGTTCCTGGCCGAGGCGCAGCGAGCGGAGTCGGCGGGCCACGCCGCCGAGGCGGCGGCCGCCCGGCTGCGGGACGCCTTCGACGCCGCGGCCGGGGCCTGGGAGCGTCTCGGCCAGCCCTACGCGCGGGCCGACGCGCTGCGGCGCGGCGCCGAGGCGGCGCTGGCCGCCGGGGACCGCGAGGGCGCGTCGCAGCGGCTGCGGCAGGCGGCCGACCTGGCTGACGGCATCGGGGCCCGGACGCTCGCGGACCAGACCCGGGCGCTGGCCCGGTCGGCCCGGATCCGGCCGGGCGGGCCCCGGGACGGCCCGGGCCCGGCCGCGGCGGCTCCGCTGGGCCTGACCGCCCGGGAGTTCGAGGTGCTGCGGCTGGTCGCCGAGGGCCGGTCCAACCCGGAGATCGCTGCCCGGCTGTTCATCTCGGCCAAGACCGCCAGCGTCCACGTCTCGAACATCCTGGCCAAGGTCGGCGTGGCCAGCCGGGGGGAGGCGGCGGCCGAGGCGCACCGGCTGCACCTGTTCGACGCGGCGGCGGTGTCGTAGCGCTCCAGCCCCGGCGGGCGGCGCCCCGCGGTGCGCCACCCCGGCCGGCCCCGCGGCGCGCCACCCCGGCCGGCCCCGCGGCGCGCCACCCCGGTCGGCCCCGCGGCGCGCCACCCCGGCGGCCCCGCGCCACCCGGCTTGTTGGGCGCGGGGGGTTTCCGCCACAGTTGGTGCTAACCACCGATGGAGGCAGGCATGGGCGATCCGCAGCTGTTGTCGTTCCGGCCGGAGGCGGCCCAGTACGCGTGGACATTCGGCGGCGCCGCCCCGATCGCGCGGATCGAGCCGCCGGCCGTGCTTGAGCTGTGGACCGAGGACTGCTTCGCCGGCCGGGTGCGCGGCCGGGACGACCTGGTCTCGCGGGTGTGCGAGTTCCCGTTCCTGAACCCGCAGACCGGGCCGTTCTACGTCGAGGGCGCCGAGCCGGGGGACACCCTGGCCGTGCACTTCGTGTCGATCGAGCCGAGCCGGGACTGGGCCGCGTCCACCACCGTCCCGCTGTTCGGCGCGCTGACCTCCACCCATCTCACCGCCACGCTGCAGGACCCGCTCCCCGAGATCGTCTGGATCTGGGAGCTCGACCGGGGCAAGCGGATCTGCCGGTTCTCCGCCCGGGACAGCGACTTCACCGCCGACCTGCCGATGAACCCGATGCACGGGACGATCGGCGTGGCGCCCGCCAACCTCGAGGTCAGATCGGCGCTGGTCCCGGACGCGTTCGGCGGGAACATGGACACACCGGAGATGCGCGCGGGCGTCACCTGCTATCTCGGGGTGAACGTCGAGGGCGCGCTGATGTCGGTCGGGGACGGGCACGCCCGCCAGGGCGAGGGCGAGACCTGCGGGGTCGCCGTGGAATGCGCGATGAACACGGTGCTGGCCGTGGAGTTGATCAAGGGCCTGGCCACGCCCTGGCCGAGGATCGAGTCCGACACCCACATCATGACCGCGGGCTCGGCCCGGCCGCTGGAGGACGCGTTCCGGATCGCCCAGGCCGAGATGGTGCACTGGGTGGCGCAGGACTTCGGGCTCTCGGTCCTCGACGCCTACCAGTACATCACCCAGGCCGTGGAGGCACCGCTGGCGAACGTGTGCGACACCAACTACACATCCGTCGCCAAGCTGCGCAAGGACTGGCTGCCCGGCGGCGCTGCGACCATGCGCGGCACGCACGCGCAGCTGACCGAGATGGCCCGCGCCTACCAGGGCCGCTGACGAGCGAGGAGAGATCAAGTGCCGGCAGACAGCGCGACCGCCCTGTGGAATGGCTTCGCGAACATGGCCAGCCTGGCCGGGCGGGCCGTCACCATCGAGCGGGGCGAGGGGGTCACCGTCTTCGACACCGCGGGGCGCCCGTACCTGGACGCGATCGCCAGCCTCTGGTACGCCAACATCGGCCACGGCCGGCCGGAGCTGGCCGACGCCGCCGCGGCCCAGATGCGCCGGCTCGCGGCGTACCAGACGTTCGAGCCGTTCTCCAACCCGCCGGCCGAGGCGCTGGCCCGGCGGGTGGCGGACATCGCTCCGGTCCCGGACGCCAAGGTGTTCTTCACCCCGGGCGGGGGATCGGACGCCGTGGACACAGCCGGGAAGCTCGCCCGGGCGTACTGGCGCGCGGTCGGCCAGCCCGGCAAGCAGGTGATCGTCTCCCGCTCGCACGCCTACCACGGGATGAACGCCTACGGGACGTCGCTCGGCGGGATCCCGGCCAACGCCGAGCCGTTCGGCCCGCTGGTCGCGCAGATCGAGCAGGTGCCGTGGGATGACGCGGCGGCCCTGGACAAGCTCATCGAGCAGCTCGGCGCCGAGCGCGTCGCCGCGTTCTTCTGCGAGCCGGTCGTCGGGGCCGGCGGCGTGTACCCGCCGCCCGAGGGATACCTGGAGCAGGTCCGGGACATCTGCCGCCGCCGCGACGTGCTGTTCGTGGCCGACGAGGTGATCACGGGGTTCGGCCGGCTCGGCGCCTGGTTCGGCAGCGGGCGGTTCGCGCTCGACCCTGACATGATCACCTCGGCCAAGGGCCTGACGTCGGGTTACGCGCCGCTGGGCGCGGTGATCGTGGGCCCGCGGGTGACGGAGCCGTTCTGGCGCCCCGGGTCCGCCGAGGTTTTCCGGCACGGCTACACCTACGAGGGGCACCCCACCGCGTGCGCGGTCGGCCTGGCCAACCTTGACCTGATCGAGCGTGAGGGCCTGGTCGCGCGGGTCGCCGAGCTCGAGCCGGCGCTGGCCGACCGGGTCAAGCCACTCGCCGGGCTTGACCTCGTCGGCGAGGTGCGGGCCGGCACCGGCCTGCTCGCCGCGGTCGAGATCGCCGAGGAAGCGCGCGCCGCCGACCCCGGCCTCGGCGCCCGGTTGGTGACCGACATCCGCGAGCGGGGGGTGATCACCCGGCTGCTGCGCGGCGCGGCCCTGCAGATCTCGCCGCCGTTCACGATCTCCGTCGGCGAGATCGAGCGGATCGCCGAGACGTTCGCCGCCGCGTTCGAGGCCGCGGCCCGGGCCTAGGAGCGCGGGGCTAGGACCGCGCGGCCAGGAACGCGGGGCCAGGACCGCGGGCCAGGACCGCGGGCCAGGAGTACGGGGCCAGGACCGCGGGCCAGGAGTACGGGGCCAGGACCGCGGGCCAGGAGCGCGCGGCCAGGACCGCGGGTCCCGGATCGCGGCGCCAGGGCCGCCCGGGCCCGTCCGGGCCATTTGCTCAGCCTGTGCGGTGCCGTCCCACGAAGTCCAGGAAGACCTGGTTGAACTCGGCCGGGTGCTCCCAGACGCAGGCGTGGCCGCCCTTGGTCGTGGCCCATTCCGAGCCGGGGATGGCCTGGTGGATCCGCCGCGACAGCCGGACCGGGATGAGGATGTCCCGCGCCCCGGCCAGCACCAGCGTCGGCGTGGCGATCCGGCCCAGGCGGCCGGTCGTGTCGTGATCCTGGATGACGGCGAGCTGCGCCAGGTACGCGTGCACCGGCTGGTTCAGGTACCGCATCGCGGTCTCGAACTCGGCGAGCTCGGCGCCGCGCTGCTCGAAGAACTCCGCCGTGAACGCCCACAGCGTCACGTCCCGCATGACGAACGGCACGCCGAGGACCGGGGCCAGGTCCGCCCACATCGCGAACATCCGCGAGCAGAACGGCCCGGGCGCCGCGTAGGTGCAGCCGAGGGTGACCGAGCGTAGGTCCCCCGGGTAGGCGAGCGCGTATTCCTGGGCGATCATCCCGCCCATGGACACGCCCATCAGGTGGAAGCCGGTCACGCCCAGCGCATCGACGAGCGCTTTCGCGTCGCCGGCCAGCATCCGGCTGGAGTACGGCCCGGCGGGCTTCGAGCTGCCTCCGATGCCCCGGTTGTCGAACCGCAGCACCCGGTAGCCGGCGGCCAGGAAGTCGTCCATCTGGAGCGTCCAGGTCTCCAGGTCGTCGGCCAGGCCGTTGATCAGGACGAGCGTCTCCGACCCCTCGCCCTCCAGCTTGTAGTTCAGCTCGATGTCGTTGACCCGGGCGACGGACATGTTCTCTCCCGAGAATCGGTGCCGCACGATGTGCGGCTGGATGGCCGTTATGCTGGAGATTATTCGTTTAGCGGCTGCGGCGACAGGAGGACTTCCGGTGGAATCGATCATCGGCCGGTATCCGGGCGGAGTCGCGGCCGACCCGGCCCCCGACGTCGCGATCGCCCCGGAGCGGGTGCACGACGTGCTCGCCCGGCACGTTCTCGCCGACGGCTTCAAGCTCGTGTACGACACCAAGGCCAGCCACGGCTCCTGGATCGTCGACGCGCGGACCGGCGAGGAATACCTGGACCTGTACACGTTCTTCGCGTCCGCGCCGCTCGGGTCCAACCCGCGCGGGCTGGCCGACGACCCGGAGTTCATGGCCGTGCTGGCCGACGCCGCGGCCAACAAGCCCGCCAACCCCGACATGTACACCACGCACTACGCGCAGTTCGTGAAGACGTTCGTGCGGGTACTCGGCGACCCCGCCCTGCCGCACCTGTTCTTCGTCGAGGGCGGCGCGCTCGCCGTCGAGAACGCGCTGAAGACCGCGTTCGACTGGAAGAGCCGCCGCAACGAGGCGGCGGGCCTGGCCGGGCTCGGCGGCAAGGTGCTGCACCTCACCCGGGCCTTCCACGGCCGGTCCGGCTACACCCTGTCGCTGACCAACACCGAGCCGGCCAAGACCGACCGGTTCCCGAAGTTCGACTGGCCGCGGATTGACGTCCCGGCGGTCAGGTTCCCCCTGGACCAGCACCTGGCCGAGGTCGAGCAGGCCGAGGCGCGGGCGCTGGCCCAGGCCCGGGCGGCCTTCGAGGCCGCCCCGCACGACATCGCCTGCTTCCTCGCCGAGCCGATCCAGGGCGAGGGCGGGGACAATCACCTGCGGCCGGAGTTCCTGCGGGCGATGCAGGACCTCTGCCACGCCCACGACGCGCTGTTCGTGCTCGACGAGGTGCAGACCGGGGTGGGCCTCACCGGCACGGCCTGGGCCTACCAGCAGCTCGGCCTCGAGCCCGACGTCGTGGCCTTCGCCAAGAAGGTCCAGCTCGGCGGCGTCATGGCCGGCCGGCGGGTGGACGAGGTCGCCGACAACGTCTTCGCGGTCTCCGGCCGGATCAACTCGACCTGGGGCGGCGGCCTGGCCGACATGGTCCGTTCCCGCAGGCTGCTGGAGATCATCGAGCGGGACGGCCTGATCGACCACGCGGCCAAGCTCGGCGACTGGCTGCTCGGCGAGCTGCGGACGCTCGGGGAGCGGCACGCCGCGGTGGCGTCGAACGTCCGCGGCCGGGGCCTGATGTGCGCGCTCGACCTCCCGTCCGGGCGGGACCGGGACGCCGCGGTCCGGCGGCTGCGGGAACAGCACGTGATCGTGCTGCCGTGCGGAGAGCGGACGATCCGGTTCCGGCCCGCGCTCGACATCAACGAGCAGGAGCTCCGCTTCGGCCTGGCCGCCCTCGACCGCGTGCTGGCTTCGCTGCGTAGCCTGTCTGGCAGCTGACGACTAGGTAAGGACGCCGCAGATGGCTAACCCCTACACCGATTCCGGCCCGCAGGCGCGCGCCGTCTCGTCGGTGATCGATGGCCGCCCGGTCGGTGACGCGCCCGCCGGGCGGTTCCGCTCCACCAACCCGGCCCAGCTCAACGACGTGGTCGCCGACGTCGCGCTGGGTGACGCGGCGCTGCTGGTGACGGCGGCCCGGGCGGCGCGTGACGCCCAGCGGGCCTGGGCCGACGTGCCCGCGCCGGTGCGCGGCCGGGCGATCGCGCACATCGGCCGGCTGATCGAGGCCAACCAGCAGGAGCTGGCCGGCCTGGTCGCCCGGGAGATCGGCAAGCCGTACCCGGAGGCGCTCGGCGAGGTGCAGGAGATCATCGACACCTGCGACTTCTTCCTCGGCGAGGGCCGGCGGCTGTACGGCCAGACCGTGCCGAGCGAGATGCCGGACAAGCAGCTTTTCACGTTCCGCAACCCGGTCGGCGTGGTCGCGGTGATCACCGCGGGGAACTTCCCGGTCGCGGTCCCCTCCTGGTACATCGTGCCCGCGCTGCTGTGCGGGAACGCCGTGGTGTGGAAGCCGGCCGAGTACTCGGCGGCCGCGGCGGCGGCGTTCCACGAGCTGTTCTGCCGCGGCGGCGGGCTGCCCCCGGGCGTGTTCAACGTGGTGCACGCCGACGGCGCGGCCACGTTCTCCGGGCTGGAGCAGGCGCTGGACGCCGGCCTGGTCGACAAGGTCGGGTTCACCGGCTCGACCGAGGTCGGCGCGCGGATCGGCGAGCTGGCCGGCCGCCACCTGCAGTCCGCCTGCCTGGAGCTGGGCGGCAAGAACCCGATGGTGGTCACGGCGAACGCGGACCTGGACCTGGCCGTCGAGGGCGCGCTGTTCGGCGGCTTCGGCACCGCGGGCCAGCGCTGCACCTCGCTCGGCACCGTGATCTGCCACGAGTCGGTGCACGACGAGTTCCTGACCCGGTTCGCCGAGGCGACCGCCGCGGCGGCGGTGGGTGACCCGTTCTCGGACGTGCTGTACGGGCCGATGCTGGACGTCCGGTTCGCCGAGCGCTTCGAGGTGTACCTGGGCTGGATCGGCCCGCAGCACAAGGTGCTCGGCTCGGCCGGCATCGGGCGGATCACCGCCGCGAACCCGCGGGCCGGGTTCGTCGGCGACCCGGAGGCCGGCCTGTTCTACCACCCGACGATCGTGGACGGGGTGCGGCCCGGCGATGAGATCTTCGGCCAGGAGACGTTCGGGCCGATGGTGGGGGTGACCACCTACCGGTCCCTGGACCAGGCGATCGAGCTGGCCAACGCCCCCGGTTACGGGCTGTCCTCGTCGATCTACACGAATGACGCGCGGGAGGCGTTCGCGTTCCGGCGCGGGATCTCGGCCGGCATGGTCAGCGTGAACAACTCGACGTCGGGCGCGGAGGCGCACCTGCCGTTCGGCGGGAACGGCAAGTCCGGCAACGGGTCGCGCCAGTCCGGCGTGTGGGTACTCGACCAGTTCACCCGGTGGCAGGCGCTGAACTGGGACTACTCCGGCCGGCTGCAGAAGGCGCAGATGGACGTGGCCGAGCTCACGCCGGACCTAGAGTTCAGGTTGTGACTTTTCGCGCCAACGTGACCCGCTCATGACCACCGCAGCCGAGCTAGACCAGCACTTCCTCGAGGTGGTGGGCGCGCTGCCGGGCGGGCCGCCCCGCCCGGATCCGGCGGCGCCGGTGCGTGACGGCAGCCGCCTGGCCGGCGGCACGCTGCTCGCGATCTTCGACGCGCAGGCGCAGAGCAGGCAGCTCGACTTCGCCGCGCGGTGGATGCAGCAGCAGGGCCGCGGCTTCTACACGATCAGCTCGGCCGGCCATGAGGGCAACGCCGCGGTGGCCGCGGCGCTGCGGCCGGGCGACCCCGCGCTGCTGCACTACCGCTCTGGCGCGTTCTACTGTGCCCGCGCGCACCAGGTGGACGGCGTGGACCCGATCCAGGACGTCCTGCTCGGCGTGGCCGGTTCCGCCGACGAGCCGATCGCCGGCGGCCGGCACAAGGTGTTCGGCCGGGCCGAGCTTTCGATCATCCCGCAGACCTCGACGATCGCCTCGCACCTGCCGCGCGCGCTCGGCGTCGCGCTGGGCATCGGCCGGGCGGCCAAGCTGGGCGTGCCGTGCCCGTGGCCGCGCGACGCGGTGACGGTGGCCTCGTTCGGCGACGCCTCGGCCAGCCACTCGACCGCGCTGGGGGCGATCAACGCCGCCTGCCACACCTCCTTCCAGGGCATCCCGGTGCCGCTGCTGCTGGTCTGCGAGGACAACGGGATCGGGATCAGCGTGCCGACCCCGCGCGGGTGGGTGGCGGCGGCGTTCGACGGCCGGCCGGGCCTGCGCTACCTGGCCGCCGACGGCTGCGACCCGGTCGCGGCGTACGAGGCGGCCGCGGCGGCGGCGGCGCTGGCCAGGTCCCGGCGGTGCCCGGTGTTCCTGCACCTGTCCATGGTCCGCTTCCTCGGCCACGCGGGCAGCGACGCGGAGGCCGCGTACCGGCCGGCCGCCGACCTGGCCGCCGACCTGGACCGGGACCCGCTGGTGGCGACCGCGGCCGAGCTGGTCCGCTGCGGCCTGCTGACCCCGGGCGAGGCGGTGGCCCGCTACGTCGCGATCGGCGGCTGGGTCCGCGGCACCGCGGAGCAGGCCCTGGCCAGCAGGCCGCTGTCCAGCGCGACCGAGGTGATGGCCCCGCTCGCGCCGCGCCGCCCGGACCTGGTGGCGGAGCGGGCCCGGCGCGGCCCGCCGGTGACCAGCGCCGGGGCCGAGCCCGTCACGCTGGCGCAGGCGATCAACATGGCCCTCGGCGAGCTGCTTGAGGGATACCCGGGGATGTGCGTGTTCGGCGAGGACGTGGCGCGCAAGGGCGGCGTCTACGGCGTGACCAAGGGCCTCATGCGCCGGTTCGGCGCGGCCCGGGTCTTCGACACGCTGCTCGACGAGCAGTCGATCCTCGGGCTCGCCCTCGGCGGCGGGCTGGCCGGGCTGCTGCCGGTGCCGGAAATCCAGTACCTCGCCTACCTGCACAACGCCGAGGACCAGCTGCGCGGGGAGGCCGCCACCGAGCAGTTCTTCTCGGCCGGCCAGTTCCGCAACCCGATGGTGCTGCGGGTGGCCGGCTACGGCTACCAGAAGGGGTTCGGCGGTCACTTCCACAACGACAACGCGGTCGGGGTGCTGCGCGACATCCCGGGCCTGGTCATCGCCTCACCATCCCGGCCGGACGACGCGGCCGCGATGCTGCGCACCTGCCTGGCCGCGGCCGCGGTGGACGGCTCGGTCTGCGTGTTCCTCGAGCCGATCGCGCTCTACCACACCCGGGACCTGCACGACGAGGGCGACGGCGGCTGGCTGGCCCCATACCCGCGGCCGGACGCGCACGTGCCCATGGGGCAGGCGCGCAGTTACGGCGACGGCACCGACCTCACCCTGGTCACCTTCGGCAACGGGCTGCGGATGAGCCTGCGGGTCGCGCGCCGGCTGGCCGGCCGGGGGATCTCCAGCCGGGTGGTCGACCTGCGGTGGCTGGCCCCGCTGCCGGTCGGCCACCTGCTCTACGAGGCGGAGGTGACCGGGCGGGTCCTGGTCGTCGACGAGACCCGCCGCAGCGGGGGAGTGTCCGAGGGGGTGGTCACCGCGCTGGTCGACGCCGGATACCGCGGCCGGATCGCCCGGGTGACCAGCGAGGACAGCTTCATCCCGCTCGGCCAGGCGGCCAGCGCGGTGCTGCTGGACGAGCCCACGATCGAGAAGGCCGCCGTCGACCTGGTCCACGGCTAACCCCCGCCCCGCTCCGCCCGCCCGCCGCGTCCCGCGAGCCGAACAGTTTGCCTCACCTTTCACGTGCTCGGGTCAGTTGATCACCCAACTTGCACCGGTTTGTGCTCACCGAAGCCGTGACAAGTCGAAGCGATCATCTTCTCGGGGTCCAGGAATCCAGCGAATCTGCGCCAGGTGAGTTTACAAGCGTTAGTTCATCGAGTTATGCTTACAGACGTAAGCTGACGATCGTAAGAAGGAACGTGAGGAGAAAGCGATGAGCGCACCAGCCAGCACCCGAGCGGACGGGCCCCGGCCTGCCGGCGGTCAGGCGGACTCGCGGTGGCCCGGTGGGCACCCCCGGCGGCGGCAGATCCTGCTCGTCCTGTGCCTGAGCCTGCTCGTGGTCGTGATCGACAACACCATCCTGAACACCGCCCTGCCGACCCTCGCCCGGGTGCTCCACGCGGGCACGAGCTCGCTGCAGTGGATCACGGACGCCTACACGCTGTGCTTCGCCGCGCTGCTCATCCCGGCCGGGGCGCTGGGTGACCAGTTCGGGCGCAAGCGCTCGCTGGTCGGCGGGCTGATCGTCTTTGCGCTGGGCAGCGCGGCCGCGGCGTTCGCGCCCGGGACCGGCATGCTGATCGGCGCGCGGGTCGTGATGGGGCTGGGCGCGGCCTTCGTCATGCCGGCCACGCTGTCCATCCTGAACGCGGTCTTCCCGCCCGCTGAGCGTCCGCAGGCGATCGCCGCGTGGTCGGCCGTGGCGGGGGTGGGCATCGTGATCGGGCCGACGCTGGGCGGCCTGCTGCTGTCGCACTTCTGGTGGGGCAGCGTGTTCCTGATCAACGTCCCGCTCGTGGCGGTCGCGCTGGCCGGCGTCATCCGGGCGGTGCCGGAGACGGCTGAGCCCAGCGGGCACCGCCTCGACATCCCGGGTGTCGTGATGGTGGCCGGCGCGCTGGTGGCGATCGTGGACGCCATCATCGAGGCCCCGGACCGCGGCTGGATCGCCCCGTCCACCCTGGCCGAGGTCGCCGTGGGCGTCGCGGCGCTGGGAGCATTCGTCTGGTGGGAGCTGCGCGTCGCGCACCCGCTCATCGATCTGAGGATCTTCACCTCGCGCCCGTTCACGACCGCAGCGGCGTCGGTGACCGTCATCTTCTTCGCCCTCTTCGGCAGCCTGTTCCTGCTCACCCAGTACCTGCAGCTCGTGCACGGCTACAGCCCGCTGTCCGCCGGGCTGCGCGCGCTGCCGTTCGCCGCCGCGATGGGCGCGATGTCGCCGGTGTCCACGGTCCTGGCCCAGCGCCTGGGCAGCCGGGTCGTGGTGCCGGCCGGGCTGGCCCTGATGGGTTTCGGCCTGCTGGACCTGTCCACGGCCGGGGTGCACACGAGCTACCCACCGCTCGCCGTGGCGGTCGCGATCATGGGCGCCGGCATGGGACTGGTGATGGCGCCGGCCAGCTCGACCATCATGACGACCGTGCCCGCGCACCAGGCCGGGGCGGGCAGCGCCATCAACGACACGATCCGGGAAGTTGGCGGGGCGCTCGGCGTCGCGATCGTCGGCAGCCTGGCCGCGGCCGCCTACCGGTCCCGGCTGGCCGGCGTGATGGCCACCCACCACGTTCCCGCCGCGGTTGCCCACGCGGCGACCGGCTCGGTGGCCGCGGCCGACATCGTCGGCCGGCAGATCGGCGGGATCCCCGGCAATGAGCTCCTCGGCGCAGCCCACGACGCGTTCGTCAGCTCGATGAGCCTAGGCATCCGGGTCGCCGCCGCCGTGGCGCTGGCGTCCGCCGTCGCCGCGGCCTTCGCGCTCCCGGGACGCCCGGCGCCGCAGACGGCGCAGGAGGCTCGGCCGGCCGTGGCCGAGCTCGTGCCAGCCGCCTGAGCAAAGCCTTCGCGAGCAGCCCGTCACTGGCGGGCTGCTCGCGGCTTGGCGCGGGGAGCGGCCAGGCCGCGGTCGTCGAAGGCGACCCCGGGCATGACATCCCAGCCCAGGATCTGCAGGATTTTCCGCAGCCGCGCGGGCACCGCGTGCAGGGTCACCTTCCGGGCCGGGCCGTCGTCGTCCGGCGCGGCCACGCACACGATCGCCCGGAGCCCGGCCAGGTCACAGAACTCCACGCCGCCGAGGTCGATGTGGACGTCCCCGTCCGGGTCCAGGGCGGCCAGGCTCTGCAGCAGCAGGGAGTAGCCGGACTCGTCGATCTCCCCGGCAATGATCAGACCGGGCTGACCGCTGGCCTTGGTGACGCGCAATACCTCGTCACCCACGGCCCGGCAACCCTTTCGCGCATCCGCGCGCGCTGCGCAGCATGCCAGTCACGTCGGGGTCACCAACCCCCTTCAAGCTGCTCACCGATCTCGATGAAGAACTATCGAAGAGCATGTGGCCGATGCTACTACCGAGTTCCAAGCCGTTCATACGGGAGTTTGGAGCATATTTGCTGAAGTCCTGGCGAGATATCGCCGAGACGCGCCCTGGGCAACTGTTAAGCAGCGAGTGAGACGGATGTTATCGGGAAGTTATGATGTGGCGGTGCAAGCAGCAGTACGCCCCGTCTTCAGCATCAGCGCCGTGGCCCGGACCCTGGGCGTCCCCGCTGCGACGATCCGCACCTGGGAGGACCGGTACGGGATGGTCGTCCCGGACCGCAGCGCCAGCGGGCACCGTCTGTACCGCCGGGACCAGGTCGAGCAGCTCAGGTTCGTCCGGGCCCGGATGGCCGAGGGCCTGAGCGCGGCCGACGCCCACCGGCTGCTCGCCGAGCGGCTCGACCTCGGCCCGCTGCCGGCCGCCGAGCCGGCCGGGTCCGCGGTGCCGGCCGGCCGGCCGTGGCGGTTCCGGATGCCCCCCCGGCGATCCTGCTGGCCGAGTGCGACCGGTACGCCGCCGAGTTGCAGGAGCACTTCCTCACCACCGAAGGGTTCGAGGTCCAGGTGGCGCTGAGCGAGGCCGAGGCGCGCCGCGTGCTGAGCAGCAGGCGCCCGGCGGTCGCGGTCATCGAGCCGCTGATATCCGGCGGCACTGGCCTGGAGCTGTGCCGGTCTCTGAAGAGCAGCGGCGTGCCGGTGATCGTGGCTTCGGTGCTCCAGGCGCGGGACCTGGCCCTCGCCGCTGGCGCCGACGCATTCCTCGGGAAGCCGCTGAGCCCGCTGCGGCTGCTGTCGGCCATCCGGGACCTGATCGGGACTGCCCCGCGGCCACGGCCAGAAGCGGCGCTGTGAGCGACCGGCTGCAGAGCGGGCACGAGCCCCTCGACGCGGTGCTCGGCGGCGGCTTGCCGGCCAACGCGATCAGCCTGTTCATGGGCCTGCCCGGCACCGGTAAGACCATCCTGGCGCAGCAGTACGTGTTCAAGAACAGCCGGCCGGAACGTCCGGCGGTCTACTTCTCCACGGTCTCCGAACCGCTGGAGAAGATCGTGCGCTTCGCGCAGAGCCTGGATTTCTTCGACCCGGCCGCGATCGGAACCTCCGTGCTCTACGAGGATCTGGGTGCCACGCTCAGCAGTGAGGGCCTGCCCGGCGCCGGCCGCCAGGTGACGGCGGTACTGCGGGAGCGCCATCCGGGGCTGGTGGTGATCGACAGCTTCAAGGCGCTGCACGCGTTCGCCGACGGGTACGGCGATTTTCGCCAGTTCCTGCACGAGCTGGCCCGGCTGACGGCCTACCCGGCGGCCTCGCTGTGGCTGGGCGAGTACGAGGACGCCGAGATCGGGTCGCTGCCGGAGTTCGCGGTGGCGGATGCCATCGTAGAACTGCTGACTGAGCGTTACGGCCAGCGAGAGTTCCGGTTTCTCCAGGTCAGGAAGCTACGCGGCAGCGGCTTCCGGTCGGGTCGGCATGCCTACCGGCTTAGCAAGGCCGGCATCCACGTCTTCCCCCGGCTCGCCGACGTGGCGGACGTGACCGAGTACGAGCTCGGTGGCGTCCGGATGTCGTCGGGCATCCCGGCGCTGGACGAGTTGCTCGCCGACGGCTACTGGCCCGGCGCGTCGACGCTGGTCGCAGGCCCGTCCGGCTCCGGGAAGACGCTGATGGGGCTGCATTTCATCTTCAACGGGGCGCGGCAGGGGCAGCACGGGGTCATCGCCGCGCTGCAGGAGAACACGACGCAGCTGCGGCGGATCGCGGCGGGGTTCGGCTGGTCGCTGAGCGAGCCCGGGGTGGAGGTCATGTACCGCTCGCCGGTCGACATCTACATCGACGAATGGGCGGACGACCTCATCCGGGCGGTCGACCGCAACGGAGCCACCCGGGTCCTCATCGACAGCCTGGCCGACCTCAGGCTGGCCGCACCGGACGAGATCCGGTTCCGGGAGTTCATTTACTCGCTCGTGCAGCGCTTCTCCCGGCAGGGGGTCAGCTGCATGATGACCTTCGAGATCCACGATCTGTTCGGCACCGGGCGGCTCACGGAAGGCGCTATCTCGCACCTGTCCGACAACGTGGTGCTGCTCCGCTACTTCCAGCGGCGGGCCACCGTCGGCCGGGCGATAACGGTGATCAAGACGCGCGCCAGCCGTCACACGGCGGTGACCTGCACGTTCGACATCGGCCCGCAGGGCATCACGCTCGCCGAGCCGATATCACTGGCCGACGAGCCCGCGGCCGGCGGGGCGAACCCGGAGCGGTGAGGTAACCGGGGTTCGCCTGCACGGTGTCCTTGAAGCCCGCTCGTCGGCGGTGAGCGGCTGGGTCGGCCCGGTCGCCAACGGCCAGGGGCTGATCGCGCCGGCCCCCGGCCGGCCCGCCGCAGGCCTTCTGGTAGGCGGCCACGTCGAAGCGCGTGCGGCCGACCACCTGGAAGGTGACGAGGTCAGCTGGGGCGCGGGGACCCGCCGGGCTACCCGGCGCACCAGCCGGCGGGATCCACGCCGCCCGGCACCGGAGCGGCGGCTGCGGCCGGGCGGTCGTGCGGCTCATGCCCAGCGGCGCGAGCAGTTCGGCGGCGATCACGTCGTCCCAGGGCTGGCCGCGCAGCCGGGCCACGAGCTCGCCGAGCAGCGCGTAGCCGACGTTGGAGTAGTGGTGCCAGCGGCCGGCCCGGGCCCGCCGCGCGTCCGGTCGGAGCGACGTGGCGGCCAGGGACTCCAGGGACGACCCGGGGGTCCGCTCCCACCACGGCCCGGCCGTCTCGGCGCGCAGGCCGGAGGTGTGCGACATCAGCTGGCCGATGGTCAGGTCCGCTGCGCCCGCGGCGGCGGAGCCGAGGTGCCGGCCGATCGGGTCGGACAGGTCGAGCCGGCCCTCGTCGCGCAGCCGCAGCACCGCGACGGCGACGAACGTCTTGGTGATCGAGCCCGCCCGGTACTGGACGTCGGGGCCGGGCGCGGGCCCGCTCGCCCCGCCGATCCGGCCGCGGCCACCCGACCAGACCAGCGTGCCCTGGCGGGCCAGCCCGGCGGCCAGCGACGGAAGCCGCTGGGCGGACTGCTCCCGGGCCAGCCGAGCGGCGAGCAGGCGCTGCGTGCGCTCGTCGGTCACGGGCATCCACGCTATCCGCCCCGGCGTCGCGCGACCACGACGGGCTGGGCTGGAGAAGGAGCCGGCGCACCGGAGAAGGAGGCGCGGCATGCCGGGGAGACGGCGGGCCGGGGAAGACGGCGGGCGCGCGAGAGCAGGGGGCGGGGTGCGTCAGACTGGCATGGGCGGCCGATCGCGCGGCGCCCAGGCCTGAGGCCACGCAGCGAAAGGATCACCAGTGCCGTACAAGACCCCGGAACGCGACATCGTCGCGATCATCGACGCGCCGCCGACCCCCGTGGCGCTGCTGGCTCCGGGCGGGAGGTTCGTCGCGCTGGTGCACTACGAGTCGCATCCCCCGGTCGCCCTGCTGGCCCGCCGCTACCGGCCGCTGGCCGGGATCCGGGTCGATCCCGTGCTGGCGGGCCGGCAGCGGGTGCGCCGGCTGACCGGGCTGTCCGTGCTGCGCCTGGCCGACGGGGCGGAGGGGGCCATCCCCCTGCCCGACGGGGCGGCGCCGAGCGTGCCGGCCTGGGCCCCGGACGGGCGCACGTTCGCGTTCACGGTGGACGAGCCGGACGGCATCGGGGTGTGGGTGGCCGACGCCGAGACCGCCACCGCCTGGCAGGTGCCCGGGCTGCGGGTCCGGGACGTGCTCGGCGGTGACCCGCTGACCATCGGCGCCGCCGTCCGCTGGTCGCGCGACAGCGGTTCGCTGCTCGCGCTGGGCGCGCCGGGCCCGGCGCCGGTGCTGCCCGAGGCACCGGACGAGCCGCGCATCGAGGAGACGGCGGGCAAGCGGTCGCAGATGGCGACCTACCAGGACCTGCTGCGGACCGTGGCCGATGAGGACGCGTTCGAGGCGCTGGCGACCACCGTGCCGCTGCGGGTCGAGCCGCGAACCGGGGCGGCCAAGGAACTCGGCCCGCCCGGGCTCTACCAGCGGCTCGCCGATTCACCGGACGGCGAGCACCTGCTGGTCCACCGGCTGCGACGGCCGTTCTCGTTCCGGGTTCCCTATCACTTCTTTGCCCGCACGATCGAGGTGTGGTCGGCCGCGGGCGACCTGGAGCGGGTCGTGGCCGAGCTTGGCGTCAGCGATGAGGTCCCGCGGCAGGGGGTGCCGACCGGCCCGCGCCAGGTGTCCTGGGAGGAGCGGTCCCCGGCCAGCCTGGTCTGGACCGAGGCCCTGGACGGCGGCGACCCGGTGACCACGGCCGACCACCGCGATCGCGTGATGCGGCTGGCCGCGCCGTTCACCGGGGAGCCGGAGCGGGTGTTCGACGTGCAGCAGCGCTGCCTCGGCTGGCTCGACCTGGACGAGCCGCACCGGGTGCTGCTGACCGAGCACGACCGCGACCGGCGGTGGCTGACCACCTGGATCTGCGATCTCGCCGCGCCGGAGCAGCGCCGGATCCTGTTCGACCACTCGATGGACGACGCCTACGCCGATCCGGGCTCGCCGCTGATGGCCACCGGGCCCGACGGCCGCCGGACCGTGCTGCAGGACGGGGCCGCGATCTACCTGCGCGGCGACGGCTCGACGCCAGAGGGCGACCGGCCGTTCCTGGACCGCCTGGACCTGGCGACCACGCAGAAAGAACGGCTGTTCACCAGCCCCGCGGACAGCCTGGATCACGTGCTCGGCTTCCCCGCCGCCGGCGGCCGGGGAGCCGGCGGCCCGGCCGCGACCGCCCGCGGCGAGGTCGTGCTGTGGCACGAGAGCCCGGCCGAGCCGCCGAACCTGTACCTCACCGCCCTGGACGGCTCGGGCTCCCGGGCGCTGACCCGCTGGCCGGATCCGCATCCGCAGCTGACCGGCCTCCAGAAGCGGCTGATCGTGCACGACCGCGGCGACGGGGTGCAGCTTTCCGGCATGCTGCACCTGCCGCCCGGCTACGACCCGGCCACGGCCGGGCGCCTGCCGCTGGTCATCTGGGCTTACCCGCTTGACTACGGCGACGCCGCCACCGCTGGCCAGGTGCGGGGCAGCACCAAGCGGTTCACCAGGCTGAACGCGCTGGAGCCGACCTGGTTCGTGCTGCGCGGTTACGCGGTGCTCTCGGGCGCGACGATGCCGGTGATCGGCGATCCCGAGACGATGAACGACACGTTCATCGAGCAGGTGACGGCGGCCGCGCGGGCGCACGTCCGGGCCCTGGACGAGATGGGCATCGCGGACCCCGGACGGGTGGTCGTGGGCGGGCACAGCTACGGCGGCTTCATGACGGCGAACCTGCTCGCGCACACGGACCTGTTCGCCGCCGGGATCGCCCGCAGCGGCGCGTACAACCGGACCCTGACGCCGTTCGGGTTCCAGGCCGAGCGGCGCAGCTTCTGGGAGGCGGCCGGGGTCTACGACCAGGTGTCGCCGTTCCGCTACGCGAACCAGATCGCCGCGCCGATCCTGCTCATTCACGGCGAGCAGGACAACAACTCGGGCACGTTCCCGATTCAGTCCGAGCGGCTCTACCAGGCGATCCAGGGCAACGGCGGGACCGCCCGGCTGGTGCTGCTGCCGCATGAGAGCCACGGCTACCTGGCGCGCGAGTCGGTGCTGCACGTGCTCGCGGAGCAGTTCGACTGGCTGCGCCGCTGGCTCAGCTGACCGGCCAATGAATCGGTCTGGGTCACCCGGCGGCCCGGGGGTCACGGCCGGGCCCGTCCGGGTGACGTGCGCGGCATGCCGGATCATGGGAGCAGGACCGTTCCGGCGAGCCCTCGCGCCGCGCTATGGACTAGCAGATCGCGGCAAGGTGCAGGCAGCCTGAAAATGCTCTGCGGATCGGCTGGATGTCGGGCCACCGCGGGCCGGGCTTAAGCGGCCACCGCGGGCCGCGCTTAAGCGGCCACCCGGGCCGGGCTTAAGCGGCCACCGCGGGCCTAACTGCTGTTCACATTGTCAGCCCGCGGCCGGCGGTGCACTATGAAGCGATGACCACCACCCGTGTCGGCCGGGCCAGCTATCACCACGGTGACCTGCCCCGCGCGCTGGCCGACGCCGCGACCGACCTGGCCCGCCGCGGCGGGCCCGACGCGATCGTGCTCCGGGAAGCGGCGCGCCGGGTCGGGGTCTCGGCCGCCGCTGCGTACCGGCACTACATGGGACAGGGCGAGCTGTTGCAGGCGGTCAAGCAGCGGGCGCTGGCGGCGCTGGCCGACGCCATGCAGGACGGCCTGGACCGCGGCGAGCCGCTGGCCGGCCCGGCGCAGGAGGCGGTCCGCCGGTTCGGCAACCTCGGCCGCGCCTACGTCGGTTTCGCGCTGGACAATCCCGGCCTGTTTCACACCGCGTTCTGCCGGCCCGACGCGGCCGATCCGGCGCCCGGCGACGTGACCGCTCGGATCGCCGCCTCCCGCCCGTACCAGATACTGTCGGAATCGCTCGACGAGCTGGTCGCGGTCGGGCTGCTGGACCGGGCCCGCCGGCCGGTCGCCCCGATCGCGTTCTGGGCGGCCGTGCACGGGCTGGCGACGCTGCTGGTCGACGGGCCGCTGGCCGCGCTGAACCGGCCCGAGCAGGCCGCCGCGATCGACCGCACGCTGGACATCCTCATCGCCGGCATCGGCGCGCCGCCCCCTCCGGCCTAGCCGCGCCTGGCCGGAGCGCCTGGCCGGAGCGCTGGCCGGAGCGCCTGGCCGGAGCGCCTGGCCACGGCCCTCGCCGCGGCCAGGAAACCGGTTCCGGGCCGGTGTCCATGGCGGGATGCCCGCGTTCGTCGTGATCGCGAAGGCACGAGCGCACGGACGAGATCGTGGAGGAGCCATGAAGTACATGCTGATGATCTGCCGGGACGAGGGGGTGGCGCTGACGCCGCAGGAGGGCGCGGAGATGGGGCGCGCGACCGACGCCTGGATCGCGGAGACGGACGGCCGCGGGGTGCGGCTGCTGGGCAACCGCCTGCGGCCGGTGGCCGACGCCACCACGGTCCGGGTGCGCGGCGGCCAGACGCTGGTCGCGGACGGGCCGTTCGCCGAGACCAAGGAGCAGATCGCCGGCTTCGACGTGATCGAGTGCGCGGACCTGGACGAGGCGCTCGAGGTGGCGGCCCGGCACCCGGTGGCCGCCATCGGGACGATCGAGGTGAGGCCGTTCTGGGTGGACTGACGGCCGACGCCGGCGACGCGGTCGCCGAGGCGTTCCGCGAGGAGTGGGGCCGGGTGGTCGCGGCGCTGATCGGGATGACCGGTAACTGGGACCTGGCCGAGGAGTGCGCGCAGGACGCGTTCGCGCAGGCGCTGAAGACCTGGCCGCGCGACGGCGTCCCGCGCCGCCCGGGGGCCTGGCTGACCACCGTGGCGCGGAACCGGGCCACCGACCGGCTGCGCCGCAGCGCGACCGAGGCCGCCAAGCTCAAGGAGGCAGCCATGCTGGCGCCGACCGACGATCCCGCCGACGACGGCGATGAGAGCGGCATCCGCGACGACCGGCTGCGGCTGATATTCACCTGCTGCCATCCCGCGCTGCCGCTCGAGGCGCGGGTCGCGCTGACCCTGCGCACCCTGGCCGGCCTGACCACGGCCGAAATCGCGCGGGCCTTCCTGGTCCCGGAGCAGACGATGGCCAAGCGCCTGGTGCGAGCCAAGCACAAGATCCGCGATGCGAGGATTCCCTATCGCGTCCCGCCCGCCCATCTGCTGCCCGAACGCACCGCCGGAGTGCTGGCCGTGGTGTACCTGCTGTTCAACGAGGGGTACTCGGCCACCGCCGGGGCCGATCTGGTGCGCCAGGGCCTGTGCGCCGAGGCGATCAGGCTGGCCCGGGCCCTGGCCCGGCTGATGCCCGACGAGCCCGATGCGCTGGGCCTGCTGGCGCTGATGCTGCTGCACGACGCCCGGCGGGCGAGCCGGGTCGACGCCGCCGGCGACCTGGTGACGCTGGAAGACCAGGACCGTGGCCGCTGGGACCGGTCGGAGATCGAGGAGGGGACCGGCGTGCTCGAGGCGGCCCTGCGCCGGGGGCGCGCTGGGCCCTACCAGCTGCAGGCCGCGATCGCCGCCTGTCACGCCACGGCGGCAGCGGCAGCCGCCACCGACTGGGCGCAGATCGCCCGGCTCTACGGGCTGCTGGCGCGGGTGGCGCCGTCGCCGGTGGTCGAGCTGAACCGGGCGGTCGCGGTGGCGATGGCGGACGGCCCGGCCGCCGGGCTCGAGCTGGTGGCGGCCATCGAGGCCTCGGGGGAGCTGAGCGGCTACTACCTGCTGCCCGCCACCCGCGCCGACCTGCTGCGCCGCCTCGGGCGGGCAGGCGAGGCCGCCGCCAGCTACCGGTCGGCCCGTGACCTGGCCACGACCGACGCGGAGCGGCGCTACCTGGACCGGCGGCTCGCCGAGACCGCCGGTTAACGCCGCGCCGTCGCGCGCCCGCCGTTAGCGCCCTCCCGTCGGCTACGCGGCCGCCCCGCGCCTGCCGGGTTACGCGCCGCCGCCCCGCGCCTGCCGGGCTACGCGGCCGAATTCATGTTGACGCCGTTTACTTCGGCGGGCCATACTGACGATGTAAACGGTGTCAACATGGCCGGGTGAACATCCCCGGGAAGGTGGTCCCGTGATCGACATGCAGATCCTGAGCGATGCCCTGGTGACCCTGGCGTTCGTCGTGGGCCTGGCGGTCCTGCTGGCGGTCTCGATCGTGGCCGCGGCGGCCCTCACGCGGCGGCACGAGCGCAAGGCCGGCGTCCGCCGGATCGAGCAGCACCTGGCGGATGCGGCGCAGCGGCGGCATGAGACACCCGCGCGGTAGGTCACGGACCGCTCACCAGGCCGCAGGCCCGGCCGCGGGCCCGGCGGGGCGGGGCAAAAGGGGCGCGGTGCGGCTAGACGCGGACCGTCCCCACCAGGACCGGTAACGGCCCGGCGGCCGCGCCCGCCGCGCCGAGCGGCATCACCTTGGCCTGCAGGGTGTCCCGGTCGACCACCAGGACGTGCCGGTTGCGCAGCAGCGTCCAGCCGTCCTGGGACCAGCCTGACGACGCGACCACCACCGCGTGGTCGGTCTCCCGGTAGGCCATGTCGAAGTAGCGCTCGGTCGGCCCGTCATGGCCCCGGCTGGCGAGCGCGTCGTGCGGGATGCGGTCGGGGTAGTAGAAGCAGACCGCGTAGAGCGCATCCGGCGTGAGGAAGACCGCGTTCAGGCTGTTGGCCGTGAACATCTCGTCCAACCGGGCGGCGGTGTCGTCGAGCGCGGCGATCATGTCCCCGCCGTGCGCCTCGAGCCCGGACATGACGTGCAGGAAGTACCGCTCGCTGTCGGTGGTCCCGGTCAGCCGCCGTTCCCAGGCCCGCGGCAGCAGGTCGCCGAGCCGGTCCTGGGGATGGATCGCGCCGTTGTGCGCCATCACGACATCGCCGCGGCGGAACGGGTGGGTGTTGGCCGGCTCCACCGGCAGGCCCGGCGTGGCCCACCGCAGGTGCACGAGCCCGAGGTCGCCCAGGCTGCGGTGGGCCAGGTCATGGTAGGCCTGCTCGTCGGAGGCCCGCAGCGGGGACTTGTGCAGGCCCAGCGCGTCCTCGTACCAGGCCATGCCCCAGCCGTCGCCGTGGAACTGCGACAGCCGGGTGAACTCGCGCAGCCCGCGCTCGCCCATCACCTCGGCCAGCGAGGTGTTTCCCCTGGCGCAGTACCCGAGCAGCCGGCACATGGCTAGAGGTACTTCCCCATGCCGCCGGCCACGTCGATGGAAGCGCCGGTGATGTAGCTGGCCCGGTCGCTGGCCAGGAACGCCACCAGCCCCGAGACCTCGTCCGGCCGGCCGAACCGGGCGAGCGGCACCTCGGCCGCGGCCAGCTGGCCGAAGAACTCGTCGGCGGGCAGGTCCGGCGCGCGCCTGCGGTGGATGTTGTCCCACTGCGGGGTGGTCACGAAGCCGATATTCACGCTGTTGACCAGGATCCCCTCGTGACCGAGCTCGATGGCCAGCGCCTTGGCCAGGCTGAGGCACGAGGCCCGGTTGACCGACGAGGCGAGGAACCCCGGGTCCGGGTAGCGCCCGTAGACGGCGTTGATGTTGATGACCCGCGGGGCGGAGCTGCGCCGCAGCCGGGGCAGGGCCGCCCGGGTGCAGCGGATCTGGGACAGCACCTTGACCTCGAAGTCAGCCTGCCAGTCGGCGTCGGCCAGCGACTCGAACCGGCCCGGCCGCGCCCCGCCGGCGTTGTTGACCAGGATGTCGATGCCGCCCAGCACCGCGGCGGCCTCGTCGAGGAAGGCTTCCACCTGGCCCGGGTCGGTGACGTCGCAGCGCAGCGCGGTCACCGTCCCGCCCGGCTTGCCGAGGTCGGCGGCGGCCTCGTCCAGCTCGGCCTGGTTCCTGGAGCAGATGACGACCTGCGCGCCCTCGGCCAGCAGTTCGGCGGTGATCGCCTTGCCCAGGCCCTTCGAGCCGCCGGTGACGACCGCGCGGCGGTCGTCCAGTCCCAGCTCCATCTAGGCGTCACCCGCCTGGCCGTCGGCCTGCTCCCCGGCCCCTTGCTGCGCGGCCAGGTTGAGCAGGGTCTTGCGCGGCGGGCAGAACACGTCGACCTCCAGGCAGCTGGTGTCGGTCGTCCAGGCCGCGTGCGGCACCCAGGCCGGGATCACCGCGACGTCGCCCTTGGTCATCGTGCGCACGTCGCCGTCGAGGTCGAAGGTCATCTCCCCGTCGAGCACGATCACGATCTGCTCTTCCTCGTGGACGTGCCGCGGCGCCTGCGCACCCGGCTCGAAGCTCACGAAGTTGGCCATGGCCCGCTGGCCGAGCACCGGGCGGAACGTCAGCCCGGGCACGAACTCCGCCGACGTGATCGAGTCGATGCGGACGTAGCGGCCCGGCCCGGCCGGCTCGCCGAGCGCCTCGGTCGTGAAGTGCGTGGCAGCGTCGCTCACTTTCCCTCCCGTGCGGTGCGGAACAGGCCGGCCAGGCGCCGCGCCCCCTCGCCGATGAGATCGTCGGCGACCCGGCTGTAGGCCAGCCGCAGCTGGGACGTGCCGCCCTGGCCAGAGTAGAAGGGCCGGCCCGGGACGTAGGCCACCTTGCGGGCACTGGCGGCCGGGGCGAGGGCCACGGTGTCGATCCCGTCGGGCGCGCTCACCCAGGTGAAGAAGCCGCCGCCCGGCGTGGTCCAGCTGCTGCCCTCGGGCATGTGCTCGGCCAGGGCCCGGCCCATCAGCGCGGCGCGGCGCGCGTACAGCGCGCGGGAGGCGACGAGCTGGCGGTCGAGGTGCCCGCCGCGCCCGTATTCCTCGAGCATCCGCTGGCCCAGCGCGCCCGAGCACTGGTCGGAGTTCTGCTTGGCCGTCACCAGCTGCGCGATGACCTCGGGCGGGCCGGCCGCCCAGCCGAGGCGGACCCCGGGGAAGAAGGTCTTGGAGAACGTGCCGGACTGGACGACGACGTCGGGGGCCAGCGACCACAGGCTCGGCGGCGGCGAGTCGTCGAAGCCGAGCTCGCGGTAGGCGACGTCCTCGAGGATCAGGAAGTGGTACCGGCGGGCCAGCTCGACCAGCGCCTGGCGCCGCGGCCCCGTCAGGGACAGGCCGGTCGGGTTCTGGTGGTCGGGGATCGTGTAGAGCGCCTTCGGCCGCAGGCCCGCGCCGAGCATGTCGGCGAGCACGTCGACCCGCATCCCGTCGCGGTCCATCGGCACGCCGCGCAGGTCACCCTCGTAGCCGCGGAACGCCATGATCGCGCCGAGGTAGGTCGGCTCCTCCACCACCACGACGTCGCCGGGGTCCACCATGCTCTTGGCCAGCAGCTCCATGCAGTCGATCCCGCCGCTGGTAACCATCAGCTCGCCCGCGGCCGGCCGCCGCCCCTGCAGGGCCTCCATCCGCCCGGTCAGGTAATCACGCAGGCCCGGCAGCCCCTCGGTCGGGGAGTACTGCAGCGCCACGGCCACGTCCTGGGCGACCAGCCGGCCCGCGATCTCCCCGAGCACGTCCTGCGGGAACGTCGCCGGGTCGGGGAAGCCGCCGGAGAACGTGATCACGTCGGTGGCCCCGGCCAGGGCCAGGATCGCCGTGATCTCCCCGCCGCCGAGCGAGCGCGTCCGCCGGGCGAAGCTCGCGGTCCAGTCACGCAGCTCCGGCGCGGCGGTTGTCATGGCGCCCTCCAGGACTCTTGACAGGCACGGCTGGCAAACGTAAGAATTCTTGCCAGCAATACATACATTTGCTCGGATCTACTGCAAATCATACACGAGAGCATTAAGCGTCTAGCAGAGATGTCTGGCAATTGACAACCATTTCAGCGCCGCTGGCGCGGCTGGCCGACGTGGCCTCTCCGTCTACGCAGCGGGTCGAGGTCGACGACCTCGACCTCACCCTGCTCCGGGCGCTGGCGACCGACGCCCGTCAGTCCCAGCGCGCGCTCGCCCGGGCGGTGGGGATGTCGCCGCCGGCGATCGCCGACCGGCTGGCCCGGCTGGAGCGGGCCGGGGCCATCCGCGGGTACCGGGTGGACGTCGACTGGGCCGCGCTGGGCTACCCCGTCGTGGTCTACCTGGCGGTGACCGCCGGACCCGGCATGGACCTGAGCCAGATCATCGGCGCGATCAAGGCCCTGCCCGAGGCCCAGGACATGAGCGTGGTCACCGGGGCCTTCGACCTGCTGGTCCGGCTGCGGGTCCGGGACCACACGCACCTGCGCGAGCTGCTGCTGAATACGATCTTCCAGATCCCCGGCGTGCAGCGCACGGAGACCCTCCTGTCGCTCGCCGATGCCGAGCCAGACAACTTCGCCGGGGCCCTGCTCGACCACATGAGCCGCACGAGCCAGCGAGCCCGGCCCGGCGACAAGGCCCGGGGCAACCCACCCGGAGCGGACAAGACCGCATAGGAGCGCACCCCGTGAGCACCGTTTCTCCCGAGTCCTTTGACCAGTTCGGCGCCGCCGGCGTCGGCCAGCCCGGTTTCATCGCCCGGCACGGCCTGTTCGACGAGCGGCAGGCCAACGCGGCCGAGGTGGTCGCCGCGCGGATCAGTGAGCTTGGCCTGCGCACCGTGCGGTTCATCGTGGTGGACCAGCACGGCATGCCGCGCAGCAAGTCGCTGTCCGCGGACGCGGCCCTGGCCGGGCTGGCCAACGGGCTCGACTTCTCCGGGGCGATCTACAGCCTGGACACCGGCAATACGGTGTTCGTGCCCGCGTTCGCCCCGGGCGGCGGGTTCGGCATCGACGAGTTCACCGGCTTCCCCGACGTGGTCCTGGTGCCCGACCCGACCACGTTCCAGGTGCTGCCCTGGGCCGACCGGACCGGCTGGATGCTCTGCGACGTCTACTTCTCCAGCGGGCAGCCGATGCCGCTGGACGGCCGCGGCCTGATGCGCCGGGTCCTCGGCGACCTGGCCGAGGCCGGCTACGACTACGTGTCCGGCATCGAGCTCGAGTACTACATCGTGAAGCTGGAGTCCGACCGGATCAGGCCCGAGGACGCCGGGTTCACCCCGCCGCCCCCCGAGGTGAGCGTGTTCGAGCGCGGCTACCAGTACCTGTCCGAGGTGCGCCTGGACAGCGTCGGCAGCACGCTCGAGGCGATCAGGGACGCGCTGTGGGAGGTGGGGCTGCCGCCGCGGGCCATGGAGGACGAGTGGGGCCCAGGCCAGATGGAGTTCAGCTTCAGCCCGATCGGCGGGCTGGCCGCGGCCGACGCGGTCGTGCTGCTGCGCTCCGCGGTCAAGCAGGTCTGCCAGCGCCGCGGCCTGCTGGCCAGCTTCATGTGCCGGCTGGCGCTGCCGAACTTCTTCTCCTCGGGCTGGCACCTGCACCAGTCGCTGACCTCGCGCCAGGACGGCCGGAACGCGTTCGCCAGCCCGGACGCGGCGCTGTCGGCCGCGGGCACGCAGTACGTCGCCGGGCTGCTGGAGCACGCGCTGCCGATGATGCTGTTCTCGACCCCCACGATCAACGGCTACAAGCGCTACCGCCCCTACTCGTTCGCCCCGGACCGGGTGAGCTGGGCTTTGGAGAACCGCGGCGTCCTGGTCCGGGTCCAGGGCGCGCCCGGCGACGACAGCAGCCACGTGGAGATGCGCATCGGCGAGCCCGCGGCCAACCCGTACCTGTACATGGCCGCCAACATCGCCGCCGGCCTGGACGGCATCCGCCGGGGCCTCGCGCCGCCGCCCGCGGTGGAGGCGGACCCCTACGCCGCCGAGGCGCCGATGCTGCCGACCTCCCTGGCCGGCGCGGTCGCGGCCCTGGACGCCGACAAGTTCTACCGCGGCGCGTTCGGCGACACCCTGGTCGACTACCTGCTGCAGATGAAGCGGGCCGAGCTCGAGCGCTACGAGGCGTACCTCGCGGAGCACCCGCTGCCCGAGGGGCAGGAGGTCAGCGACTGGGAGATGCGTGAGTACTTCGAGTTCTTCTGACCAGACCACGACACCACGACGGAGCCAGCGGTGACCTTGCAGCACATCGTCCTGTTCAGCTTCCCGCGGCCGCTCACCGAGCCGGAGGCGGCCACGATGCGGGCGATGGTGGCCAGCTGGCCGAGCGAGATCGGGCTGATGACCAAGTGCCGGTTCGGCACCGACCTGACCGGCGAGCGCACCCGCGGCTACGGCTACCTGCTCTACACCGAGTTCCCGGACGAGCAAACCCTGCGCCGGTACCAGGATCACCCAGTCCACGTGCGGTTCCGGGACTGGATCTCCGAGCGCGACTGCACCCCGCTCGCGTTCGACTACCACCTGGACGCCGGCAGCGTCCTCGCGCCCGAATGACGCGCCGGCCGGAAGTGAAGTTAGAGAGGGCACCCCCATGGCTGAGACCGATCGCTCGCTAGCGGCAGCCACCAGCCAGGACCAGCTCGCGCACGGCTCCCTCCGGATCTGGGACGCGATCGCGATCTCGGTGTCGGTGCTCGCGCCGGGCATGGCGATGCTGCTGAACACCTCCGCCGTCGCCGGGGTCAGCGGCGGCTCCACCCCGCTGGCGTTCCTGCTGGGCGGGGTGGCCTGCCTCGCCCTGGCCTTCGTCGTCATCGGGTTCACCCGGCGGATGGCGTCGGCGGGCTACGCCTACACCTACGCCAGCCGCAGCCTGGGCAAGGAGACCGCGTTCGTGGTCGGCTGGCTCTACTTCTTCGGCATGGTCTGCTTCGTGCCGATGACGATGTCCGGGGTCGGCTACCTGGCCGCCAACCTGCTCGGCCTGAACCCCGACTGGTGGATCCTGTTCTTCTTCCTCGGCCTGGCCCTGTTCGTGGTGCTGTCCGTGGTCAAGATCAAGGTCACCACGCGCACCCAGCTGATCGTCGGCATCGTGACCGTGGCCCTGATCGTGCTGGTCGACCTGATCACCACGGCCAAGGGCGGCGCGCACGGCCAGGCCCCGTCGGCTTTCACGTTCAGCCACTCGCTCAAGGGCGGCTTCAGCGGCGTCTTCTACGGCATCATCTTCGGGCGGTCGTGTTCGGCGCGGCGCTGTACGGGTCGGTGCACCCGACGCCGCCCGGCATCCTCGCCTGGACGCCGGTGGTGGCCGGGGTGTGGCTGGTCCTGGGCATCGTCGTCGTGCTGTGGCTGCGCGCCCGGCGCGCGGACGCCGTCGCCCGCATCGGCTCGATCCTGGGCGAGGAGGGCGGCAGCGACGCGGGGCTGCTGGACCGGTAGCCGGGTTCCCCGGCCCTACCCCGGCCGCCGCCCGGCCCGCAGCAGCCCGGCGACCCGCTCGCGGGGCAGGGCCGGGCTGCGGTGGCCGTCCCGCCCGGTCATGTCCTCGTTGGCGACGAGCGCGTTGGCCACGGCCTCCTCGGTGGCCTGGACCACGGCCGCGTAGAACGGGTCGATGAAGCCCCACGGGACGAACCGCAGCTGGTCATAGTGCTCGGCGGCGGCGCCCAGCATCACCTCCCCGCCGGGCGTGAACGCGCCCCGGTTGCCGGCGGAGAAGGCCAGGAACAGGTCGCCGGAGAAATGCGAGCCGGTCGTGCCGGTGCGGGCCAGGCCGAGCGTGACCCGGCGGGCCAGCGCGGCGCACTGGTGCGGCAGCAGGGGCGCGTCGCTGCCCACGACCACGATCACCGAGCCGGCCCCGGCGGGGTTGGCGGCGGGCGCGGCCATCGGGTTGTCGTCGGCCAGCAGCCGCCCCAGCGGCAGGCCGGCCAGCGCCAGCTCTTCCCGGCGCCCGAAGTTGGCCTGCAGGAACACGCCGACGGTGTAGGTCGTGCCCGCGTAGCCGACCTGGCGCGAGGCGGTGCCGTTGCCGCCCTTGAACTGGTAGCAGTTCATGCCGGTCCCGCCCCCGACCGAGCCCTCCTCGACCGGCCCGGACGCCGCGCCCCGCAAGGCGTCCAGGCAGTCCTGCTCGGTGACGTTGGGTGAGTTGATGTCGTTGAGGTAGCCGTCCCAGGTCTCCGCGGCCACCGGCAGCAGCCAGGTGTCGGCGAGCCGGGGGTGGTCACGGACCGCCCAGGCCACGATGGCCGCGTGCGCGACCCCGACCGCGTGGGTGTTGGTGATGGCGACCGGCCCGGCGAACGTGCCCGACTCGCCGATCCAGGACACGCCGGTCATCTCCCCGTTCCCGTTCTGGGAGAAGAACCCCGCCGCGACCGGGTCACCGGCTCCCGCCGCGCCGCGGGGATGGATCGCGGTCACCCCGGTGCGGACCGACGTGCCGCGGATCAGCGTGGCGTAGCCGACCTCCACCCCCGGCACGTCGGTGATCGCGTTCCACGGGCCCGGTGTCCCCTCGAACGGCAGGCCCAGCGAGCGGGCCCGCGGCTTGCCCGCCGGGGTCGCGGCGTGCGGGCCGGGCAGCC
Source organism: uncultured Actinomycetota bacterium (assembly GCA_963749145.1). Lineage (GTDB taxonomy): Bacteria > Actinomycetota > Actinomycetes > Streptosporangiales > Streptosporangiaceae > JASHPR01. Next base: position 444,504 of record CAVVLN010000005.1, read on the forward strand.
CGCCCGGTGCTGGGCCGGGGGGATGACCCCCCCCAACCTCCCCGCTCATCCGGTGACGGACACGCTGTCCGCGCCGGCGTCCGCGGCCGGCCGGCCGAGCGCCCGGTAGCGCCAGCCCGCCGCGCGCCACCGGTCGCTATCCAGCACGCTCCGGCCGTCGGCGATGTTGCGGCGCGCCACGACCTCGCCGAGCGACCCGGGATCGGCGTGCACGAACTCGGGCCACTCGGTGAGCAGCAGCAGCACGTCGGCGCCGGCGGCCGCTTCCCGCAGCGAGCCCGCGTACTCGAGCTCGGGGTGGACCTGCCGGGCCCGGTCCATGGCGGCCGGGTCGTAGACGGTGACCCGCGCGCCCAGCCCGTGCAGGGTGCCGGCCACGTCCAGGGCCGGCGAGTCCCTGATGTCGTCGGAGTGCGGCTTGAACGAGCAGCCCAGCACGCCCACCGCACGGTCCTCGAGCGATCCGCCCGCGAGCTCGAGGGCCAGGTCGACCATGCGGGCCCGCCGCCGCAGGTTGATCGCGTCCACCTCGTTCAGCAGGGCGCTCACCGAGCCGACGCCGAGCTCGGCCGTGGCCGCCCCGAACGCGCGGATGTCCTTGGGCAGGCACCCGCCGCCGAACCCCAGCCCGGGGACCAGGAACCGCCCGCCGATCCTGGTGTCGTGCGCCAGCGCCTCCGCCAGCGGGACGACGTCGGCCCCGACGGCCTCGCACACCTCGGCGATCGCGTTGATGAACGAGACCTTGGTGGCCAGGAACGCGTTGGCGGCGACCTTGACCAGCTCGGCCGTGGGCAGGCCGGTGGCCAGGAACGGCACCCCCGCGGCCAGCGGACCCGCGTACACCTCGCGCAGGATCGCCTCGGCCCGGGCGGAGCGGACCCCGACCACGATCCGGTCCGGCCGCATCGTGTCGGTGACCGCGTGCCCCTCACGCAGGAACTCCGGGTTCCAGGCCAGCTCGGCGGCGGACCCGGCCGGGGCGAGCCGGGCCAGCCGCTCGGCCACGATCTCGCTGGTGCCGACCGGGACGGTGGACTTCCCGACGACCAGGCAGGGGCGGGTCAGCAGCGGCGCCAGCGCGTCGATGCAGGCCAGCAGGTGGGTCAGGTCCGCGGCCGCGGAGTCGGCCCGCTGCGGGGTGCCCACGCACACGAAGTGCACGTCCCCGAACTCGGCCGCCTGCCGATAGCTGGTCGTGAACCGCAGCCGGCCGCCGGCCAGGCCGCGGCGCAGCAGGTCCTGGAGGTCGGGTTCGTGGAACGGCAGGCGGCCGGCCGCCAGGGCGCTGACCTGGTCTTCCCTGGTATCCAGGCCGAGGACCTCGAATCCGAGCTCGGCCAGGCACGCGGCATGCGTGGCCCCGAGGTAGCCGGTGCCGAGAACAGTGATGCGCGGTGGCATGCCTGCCTTCCTACCAGATTGCCGCCGGCCGTGCCGGCCGGGTCCCGCTACGAGACGTACCTTTCGGCCAGGGTCTGATAATCGTGCATCTCGCCCTCGGCGAACCAGACATCGATCTCCCGCTTGGCCTCGGCGGCGTTGGCGGAGGCATGCACGAGGTTGGCCACCGCCAGCCCGTTGGCGTTCGCGTACGCCTTGCTCTGGTGGGCGAAGTCGCCGCGGATGGTGCCGGGCGCGGCATCGTCGGGGTAGGTGGCGCCGACCAGCTTGCGGACGATGGCGACCGCGTCGACCCCCTCGAGGACGAACGCGAACACCGGGCCGGTCTGCATGAACACCGCCACCGCGTTGTAGACCTCGGGCCCGAACCGGTCCTCGAGGTCGAAGTAGTGCTGCCGGCTGAGCTCGGCGTCCATCCAGACCATCTTGCTGGCGACAATTTTCAGCAGCGCGTCCTCGAAGCGTGCCAGCACGCGCCCCACGAGGCCCCGAGTTACAGCATCGGGCTTGAGCAGGACCAGAGTCCGCTCGATCCCCGTGACGTCACCCATGGTGATTCAATCCTCCTAGCAAAGATTTTGCCCGCACAGCTTAGCGAGCCAAACAAGCTGCAACGACCCGACCCGGACCGTGCCCGATAACATGCCCAGCCGCCGCCGCGCGGCCGCCCCCGCGGCCGTGTGGGTGGTGGCCGGGCCGCCCGGGTCGGGGAAGAGCACGGTCGCGGACCTCCTGCTGGCCGCGCTGACCCCGCGGCCGGCGCTGCTGGACAAGGACACGATGTACGGCTCGTTCGTGGCCGCGACGCTCGCGGCGGCCGGGCGCCCGCCCGGCGAGCGGGAGGGCCCGTGGTACGACGAGCACGTCAAGGTGCATGAATACCGGGGGCTGACCGCCACCGCGCGTGAGATCCGCTCCCACGGCTGCCCGGTGCTGCTGTCCGGCCCGTTCACCCAGCAGATCCATGACCCGGCGCGGTGGCGGGCCTGGGTCGCCGACCTCGGCGGCCCGCCGGTGCGCCTGGTCTGGATCCGGTCGGACGCGGCCACCCTGCGCTGGCGACTGACCGCCCGCGGGTCGCCCCGGGACACCGCGAAGCTGGCCGACTTCGACGCGTTCGCGGCCAGCATGCGGCTCGGCGCCGAGCCGGCCGCCCCGCACCTGACCATCGACAACCGGGGCGGCCCGCGGACGCCGGGCGGGCTCCGCGGGCTGGAATCCCAGGTAATGGATCTGGTGGCCGGCCTCCCCGGTAGCCTCGGTGCGGATGGATGAGACCCGCGCGGCGCCCGCCGTGGCGGCCGGCGCCCCCGGGCAGCGGTCGCCCTGGCTGGTGCCCGGCGGCCTGCTGCTGATCCTGACCTTCCTGACCGCGGGCGTGCTCGCCGGCGGCCCGCTGACCGGGGCGGACCGGCGGATCCGCGCGGCCGTGGCGCGCCAGGCGGACTCCGCCGCCTGGCGCTGGGTCGGCCACGGCTGGCACTCCCCGGCCCAGCTTCTGGTCGACCTCGGCACCTATCAGGTCGCGGTGCCGCTGCTCGCCTTCAGTGCGGTGGTGGTGGCCCTCTGGCACCGCTCGCCGCGCCCGCTGCTGGCCGCGGTGACCGGCGTGGCGCTGCTACTGGCCACGGTCATCCCGGCCAAGATCCTGATCGGCCGCGCCGGGCCTGGCCTGCCCCCCGTCGCCCCCGGTCACATGGGCGTGTTCCCGTCCGGCCACACCACCACGTCCGGCGTGTGCCTGGCGCTGGCCGTGCTGTTGCTCGCTCCGGACCTGCCGTCCCGGACCCGGCGGGCCGCGGTCGGGGCCATGGTGGCCGTGTGCTTTCTGGTCGGGGCGGCCCTGGTCTGGTGTGACTATCACTGGTTCACCGATGTCGCCGCCGGCTGGGCGCTGACGGCGCTGATCGTCATGGCCGCGCTTACCGTGGCCGGCCTGCGGAGGAAGGATCCGACATGACTGACCGGGCTCGTGATCACCTGGGCCGGTTCGGGGTCTGGCGGGGGGCCGGCCAGGTGACCCCGGAGCTGGCCGCCGGGCTGGAACGCCTCGGCTACGGCACGCTCTGGCTGGGCGGCTCGCCCGACGGCGACCTGGCCCAGGCCGAGCGGCTGCTCGACGCGACCACCCGGCTGACCCTGGCCACCAGCATCGTGAACATGTGGAAGGACGACGCGTCCACGGTCGCCGCGTCGTTCGCCCGGGTCGAGGGGCGCTACCCGGGCCGGTTCCTGCTCGGTGTGGGGGCGGGTCACCGCGAGGCCACCCAGCAGTACACCAGGCCCTACGAGACCCTGGCCCGCTACGTCGACGCGCTGCTCGCGGGCGGGGTGCCCGCCGACAGCCTGGTCCTGGCCGCACTGGGCCCGCGGGTGCTGCGCCTGGCCGCGGACCGGACTGCGGGCGCCATCCCGTACCTGGTGACGCCGGAGCACACCCGCCAGGCCCGCGCCATCCTCGGCCCGGGGCCGGTGCTGGCCCCGGAGCAGAAGGTGGTGCTGGAAGCGGATCCGGCGCGGGCCCGCGCCATCGGCCGCCCCCGGGTGCGCAACCCGTACCTCGGCCTGGTCAACTACACCAGCAACCTGCGCCGCCTGGGCTGGAGCGACGCGGACCTGAGCGACGGCGGCAGCGACGCGCTGATCGACGCGCTGGTCGCGCACGGCCGCGGCGACGAGGTAGCCGCCCGGCTGGCCGAGCACTTCGACGCCGGCGCCGACCACGTGGCCGTCCAGCTGCTGACCGCACCGGACGCCGACCTGCTCGAGGGCTACCGGGCCCTGGCCGGCGCTCTCGCCCTGCCGTAAGAGCTCAGGGCGGCTCCGCGAGCGCCGCCACGACCGCGTAGGGCAGGTGCCGCGGGTGCACCAGCAGGCCCCGGGCCACCTCACGGATCGTCAGCCGCAGCGGGGTCAGCAGCCGCTCGCTGTAACGCCACGCGCCGCACTCGTCGCCGCCGAAGCGCGCGGCCAGGCCGCGGCGGAACCGCCGCGCGTCCCCGCCGTCGCCCTTCCAGGTCGGCAGCCAGGCCCGCAGCTCGTCGTCGCGTTCGAGCATGGTCCAGGTGCGCAGCCGCTCGGCGATCTGGCCGGCCGCGTCGATGACGAAGGCCCGCTCGCCGGCGGCGGTGATGCCGTGGACCCGGCCCTCCTGAACGCAGGCGTGCCGGATGCTGGCCGAGCGGAAGCGCGCCCCCACCGCGAGGGCGGCCACCGCGTGGCCGGCCTCGTGCCAGGCCGTCTCGACCGTGGCCGTCCTGGCCTTGGCCAGGCCGGAGAAGCAGCCGCAGTCGTAACGCTGTCTGACCCAGGCGTCCCCCGCGATCGACTCGTCGTCGTAGCGGATCACCCGGGCCAGCTCGGCCCGGATCCCGGCCAGGGTGCGCTGCTCGGCGGGTGTCATCGCGGCTACGTGGGCGGCTTGCCCTCGGGCGGGCGGATCGGCGGGATCGGCGAGCGGAGGTGGCGGCGCGGGCCGGACCACAGCGCCGGCACGGCGTCAACCGCGGCCGCCACCGCGTAGGCGGCCTGCTCGTAGTTGACCCGCCAGCCCACGAAGTCCGGCCACGCGTCGGCCGGGTTCTTGCGCTCGATGGGGAAGTTCACGTTGCGCATCCGGGTGATCGCGTCGAGGAACTCCTCGTAGGTCAGGCTGATCCCCGCGGCCGGGTCCGGCTCGTCCGGCACCTCGATGCCCATCGCCCGGGCCACGTCGCGGAAGCACAGGAACCCGCTGCGCAGGCAGAGCCGGGCCGGGACGACCGGCGCGGCCTTGGGGCACAGGACCAGCATGAGCGCGGCCGAGTCGAGCACGGCCAGCAGGGCCGTCACCCAGGAGGACAGCGGCCGCGGGGACCGGAACCGGACCAGCGGCAGGTAGGTGGTGTGGCTCTCGGCGATGTCCGCGGCCCAGCGCTCCCACTGGGCGTAGAGGTCGGGCAGGGTATCGATGGTGGACGTGCCCGAGCCGAGCGCGTAGTGGGTGCGGGCCAGCAGTTCCGGGCCCCAGGACGGGACCCCGGCCCGCGCGTTCAGCAGCGCCACGTCGGTCTCGCGCCGGTTGAAGGCCGAGTAGAGGGTGGGCAGGTAGGCGATCTGCAGCGTGACGGTGATGAGGGCGGCGATGGCGGCGAGGTCGGCGATCGTCCGCTCGGCCGGTCCCAGCGAGTCGTTGGGGCCGAACACGGCCGGGCCCGCCAGGCTGAACGCGTCGCCGATGCCGCCGGGGATGAACGGCCACAGCAGCAGCGAGAAGCCCACGTAGAAGATCACCACCCAGGCGATCAGCTGTCCCATCAGGATCGCCGCGGCCTGGCCGGCCAGGATCTGGTCGATCGAGACCCGGTCCACCCAGCGCCGGCGGTGACCGCGCAGGCGGCCCGCGACCGTCACGATCGCGGCCACGACCGCGCCGTGCTGGCCGGTGTAGTCAGCGATCTGCCGGCGCCGCTTCGCGATCAGGCCGGTGACCAAGAGGTAGGCACCGTTCACGATCTTGTCCACCCACCGGGTGAGCCAGCTTCCCGACGGTCGCGGCACGATCACCGTGCCGATCACGCTCCGGGCCGCCGTGATGACCAGCAGCCCACCGACCACGGCCGCTATGACGCGGCCGGGCTCGGGCATGACCATGGCCCTCCTCGACGGCTCCCGCAGACCGGACCAGCTATCCGCGGAACAGTATCAGCCCGGCGACCAGCGCCATCACCGCTATTTCGCCGAGGGCTGCATACCGGGCCGCGGGCGGGGTAGCTGAGCGCGCGCAGGCGCCTCCAACCCCGGCCTGCAGAGGGAAGTGATCGATATGACCGGGATCCTCCGGGTTCCCAGGAGCCGCGGCATGCTCAGCGGCCTCGTGCTGGTCCTGCTGGGCGCGTGGGGGGCACTGGTCCCCTTCGTCGGCCCGTACTTCCACTACGCCTACACCCCGGACAAGGCCTGGACCTACACCACCGGGCGCCTCTGGCTGGAGATCCTGCCCGGGGCGGCCACGGTGCTCGGCGGCCTGATCGTGCTGGCCAGTTCGTCCCGGCCGGCCGCCCACTTCGGCGCGTGGCTGGCCGCGCTGAGCGGCGCGTGGTTCGTGCTCGGCAGCGTGGTCGGCCCGACCTGGACCGGGCTGAAGATGACCGCGGGAACCCCGGCCGGCAGCACCACGGCGACCCACGCCATCGAGCAGATCGGCTTCTTCGCCGGCCTGGGCGTGGCCATCGTGCTGGTGGCGGCGACGGCCATCGGCCGGTTCTCGGTGGTCGGCGTGCGGGAAGCGCGGCTGGCCGCGCCCGCCGCGCCCAAGGCACCGGCGGACGCCGCCGCGCCCAAGGCACCGGCGGACGCCGCCGAGCCCGCCGGCCCCTCCGGCTGGCGCCGGATCGTGACCCGGCGCAAGGTGACGACCGACGAGACCGCGGAGCCCGCCACCGAGCCGGTGGGCTCGTCCAGCAGCTGACGATGAGCTCGGGCGCGCCGGCCATCCCGCTCAGGGCCGGCGCGCCCGCGGCCGGTGGCCTGATCCCGGCATGGCCCGGGCCGGAGGGGCTGGAGGAGAGATGTTCGACGGCTTAGGGCGGCGGCGGGTCAGGTCCCGCCGGCCGCGGCGCCGGCTCGCCGGCTGCCTGCTGTGGATCCTCGCGGTGATCATCGTCCTGATCGTGTTGTCACTGCTGTTCGGCGGCTTCCAGAAGGGCACCAAGGCCGGCGGGGCCGGCTCCCCGGTGCCGCCGCGGGTCACCGCCACGGCGACCGGTGGGGGCTGGTGATGCGCGCCGTCTCCGGTGGCTGGGGCACCCGCCTGGTCGGGGTGGCCGCGGCGCTGGCGGCGGTCATCGTCGGGCTGCTCGTGCTGTCCGCGGTGCACCTGCTGCCGCAGCTGCGCAACCCGTTCGCTGAGTCCACCACCGACCGCAGCGGGCCGGTGCTGCTCAGGTCGATCACCGCGCTGAGCCGCTACGAGGCGGCCAGCGGCTCGTTCCAGGTGGTGGTCGACCTCAGCAAGCAGACAGCGTTCCTGCCGTCGTTCATCGAGGGCAGCGACACGCTGTTCATCGGCCAGGGCTCGGAGATCGCGTTCGTCGACTTCTCCCGGCTGAACGGGTCGGCGATCCGGGTATCACCGGACCGCACCGCGGTGACGATCATCCTGCCGCCCGCCCAGCTCGAGCCGGCCGTGCTCAACGTCAGGCAGTCGTACGTCTACGCCGAGCAGCAGGGGCTGCTGAACCGGATCGGGAACTTCTTCTCCGGCAACCCGAACAGCCAGCAGCAGGTCTACATCCTGGCCCAGCAGAAGATCCAGACGGCCGCCCGGCAGAGCCCGCTGCTGGCCGAGGCGCAGAAGAACACCACCGGCATGCTCGGCGGCATGCTGCACTCCCTGGGCTTCCGGCAGGTCACCGTGACGTTCGCCGGGCGGTCGTAGCGCCGGCGGTCCCGGTCCGGCCCGTATCAGTGGTGAACCGGCCGGTCAGGATCGCAGGTAGGAGGCGCCGTTGAGGTCGAGGATCGCCCCGCTGGCCCACTCGGCCTGCGGCGAGGCCAGGTACAGCACCGCGGCCGCGACCTCGTCGGCCTCGGCGACCCGCCGGAACGGGCTCTGCGCCCGGATCGCCGCGCCGGCCGCGCCGTCGAGGTGCCCGGCGGCCATGTCGGTGTCGACGAATCCCGGGGCCACGGTGGCGACCGCGATCCCGTGCGGGGCCAGGGCCAGCGCCAGCGACTGGCCGAGCGCGTTCAGCCCGGCCTTGCTGGCCCCGTAGGCGGGCTGGCCGGGCTCGCCGCGGAACGCGCCGCGCGAGGACACGTTGATGATGCGGCCGCCGCGGCCGGTCATGTGCCGGACCGCGCACCAGGTGACGTTCGCGGCACCGGTCAGGTTGACCGCCAGCGTCTGCTGCCAGGCCGCCTGCCACTGCTCGTAGGACACCTCGGTGATCGGGTGCGGGGTGAACACGCCGGCGTTGTTCACCAGGACGTCCAGGCCGCCCAGCGCGTCGCAGGCCTGGTCCACCATGCGCCGCACCGCCCCGGCGTCGGCCAGGTCGGCCTGCACCACCGCGTGCCCGCGGCCGGGCAGCCCGGCCAGCACGCCGGCGGCGAGGCCGGCCGAGTCCCGGTGGTGCACGGCGACCCGGTCATCGGCGGCGGCGAACGCGCGGGCGATGGCCCGGCCGATGCCCCGCGACGCCCCGGTCACCAAGATCGCCCGGTCAGTCACCCCATGACCCTAACGTGGCGGTCGGCCGGGCGGGAACCGGCCGGGCCGCGGCCGACGGCTAGCGAGTACCGGTCTCCCGGTGGTGCGCAACGCGGATGATCTGATCGCGCAGGTCGACCAGGTCCTCTCCGTGCACCATCACCGGGGGAGTGGCGCCGCGGATCCGCGCGTGCCACATCCGGTCGATTCCCTGCCATGCCTCCCAGCCGGGGAATTCCCCGGCAATCTGGGCCACATCGTCGGTGGTATCCATGGCCCGCATTATAGACCATGCTAAGCCATGTTAGACAATGCCTTATCTGGTTTCCGCATGTCGCAGCCGGTTAAGTTACCGACGTGAAGATCGACGAGACCTCGCCGGAGCACCCGTACCTGCAGCTGGCCGGGCTGCTGCGGGCGGACATCGAGTCCGGCAAGATCACGCACCAGCTACCGTCGATCACCCAGCTCACCGAGGAGACCCAGCTCGCCGTCGGCACCGTCCGCCGGGCGATCAACATCCTGGTCAAGGAGGGCCTGGTCGAGACCGTCCCGGGCCGGGGCACGTTCGTGATCGAGCAGCGGCCGCCGGGATCCGGGGCCGCCAGCGGCCGCGGGGTCCCGATCCGCCCGCACGGCCACGTCCCGCACTAGCCCGCGGCCGCGGCGGGGCGGCCCGACCGGAGGAGGCGCGCCGTGAGGGCCAGCGATGTCCGCGAACTGGTCCGGCTGCGAGGCTTTGAGCCCGACCGCGACCTGCGGATCCTGGCCCGCTGCCACGACCTCGGTGACCTGCGCCGCGCCGCGCGGCGCCGGCTGCCCCGGCCGGTCTTCGGCTACGTGGACGGCGGCTCGGACGACGAGGTCACGCTGCGCGCCAACCGGGCGGCGCTGCGCCGCTGGGGGTTCCGGCCCCGGGTGCTGCGTGACGTGACCGACCCGGACCTTCGCGTGTCGCTGTTCGGCTCGGAGCTGCCGGCACCGGTCGGCCTGGCCCCCACCGGCTTCACCCGGCTGATCCACCCGGCCGGGGAGTCCGCGGTAGCCCGGGCGGCGGCCGCCCGCGGCCTGCCGTACTGCCTGTCGACCGTGGGCACGGTCACGATCGAGGACCTGGCCGCGGCCGGCCACCGTGACCTGTGGTTCCAGCTCTACGTGCTGCGCGACCGGGACCTGGCGCGCGGGCTGATCGAGCGGGCCGCCGCGGCCGGCTACCGGGCGCTCGAGGTCACGGTCGACACGCCGGTGTCCGGGCGGCGGACCCGGGACCTGCGCAACGGGCTGACGATGCCGCCGGCGCTGAGCCCGCGCGCCCTGCTCGACATCGCGGCGCGGCCGGGCTACTGGGTGTCGCTGCTGCGCGGCCCGGCGCTGCGGTACGCCAGCTTCCAGCCGCCCGCGCCGGGCTCCGGCACCACGGTCGCCGACATCATCTCGATGTTCGACCCCAGCTTGACCTGGGAGGACCTGGACAGCATCCGCGCCCTGTGGCCGGGCCCGCTGCTGCTGAAGGGGCCGCTGGGCCCGCCGGACGCGGCCCGCGCGGTGGCCGCCGGGGTCGACGGCATCCACCTGTCCAACCACGGCGGCCGCCAGCTCGACCGCTGCGTCCCCGCGATCGACCTGGTCCGGCCGGTGCGGGAGGCGGTCGGCGAGCGGGCCGCGATCGTCCTCGACTCGGGCATCCGGCACGGCGCCGACATCGCGGTAGCGATCGCCCGCGGCGCCGACCTGTGCATGATCGGCCGCGGGTACCTGTACGGCCTGGCCGCCGCCGGGCAGCCCGGCGTGGAGCACGCCATCGACCTGCTGGTCGCGCAGCTGCGCCGCACCATGCAGCTGCTCGGCGTCACCACCGTCGCCGAGCTGCGCCAGCACGGCGACGACCTGGTCGTGCCGGTCCCGGCTTAGCCGCCGGACATCGCCCCCACGATCAGGTACGGCTCGGCCCCGGCCGCGACCGGGCCCGGCAGCGGGTCGTCGGGCGAGGTGTGCGACAGGTCCTGCTCGCAGCCGAAGAACCGCATGAAGGCCCGGCGCTGGCCGGTCACCTGGTCGCGGATCGTCCCGCGCAGCATCGGGTAGCGGGCCTCGAGCGCGTCCAGCACGGTGCGCTGCGTGACCGGGTTCGGGCAGCTCAGCTGGACCTCACCGGTCACCCGGGCCAGCGCGCGCAGGTGCGCGGGCAGCACGACCCGGATCACGGCAGCGTCTGAGCTTCGACCGAGAGCACCCGCGGCAGGTCGCGGACGATCGGGGCCCAGCTGTCGCCCGCGTCGGCCGAGGCGTAGACCTGCCCGCCGGTGGTGCCGAAGTACACCCCGCACTCGTCGAGCGAGTCGACCGCCATCGCGTCCCGCAGCACGTTGTGATAACAGTCGCGCTGCGGCAGGCCCTCGGTGAGGGCCTCCCACTCGTCCCCGCCGGTCCGGCTGCGGTACACCCGCAGCTTCCCCTCGGGCGGGTAGTGCTCCGCGTCGCTCTTGATCGGGACCACGTACACCGTGTCCGGCTCGTGCGCGTGCACGTCGATCGGGAACCCGAAGTCCGTGGGCAGGTTGCCGCTGATCTCGTGCCAGGACTCCCCGGCGTCATCGCTGCGCATGACGTCCCAGTGCTTCTGCATGAACAGCACGTTCGGCCGCGAGGGATGCATCGCGATCCGGTGCACGCAGTGACCGACCTCGGCGTCCGGGTCCGGGATGCCCTCGGATTGCAGGCCGTGGTTCACCGGCCGCCAGGTCACGCCCGCGTCGTCGCTGCGGAACGCGCCCGCCGCCGAGATCGCGGTGAACATCCGCCCAGGATCGCTGCGGTCCAGCACGATCGTGTGCAGGCACATGCCGCCCGCGCCCGGCTGCCAGGACGGGCCGGTCCGGTGGTCGCGCAGGCCGGCCAGCTCCTGCCAGGTGTCCCCGCCGTCATCCGACCGGAACAGGGCGGCATCCTCCGCCCCGGCGTACACCGTGTCCGGATCGGTCAGCGACGGCTCGAGGTGCCAGACCCGGGCGAACTCCCACGGATGCGGCGTGCCGTCGTACCACTGGTGCGTGCCCGGCGTGCCCTCGTAGCTGAACTTGTTGCCCACCGGGTGCCAGGTCCGGCCGCCGTCGTCCGAGCGCTGCACCACCTGGCCGGACCAGCTGCTGGACTGGGAGGCGTAGACCCGGCCGGGGTCGGCCGGGGACCCCTTCAGGTGGTAGATCTCCCAGCCGCCGAAGTGGGGGCCGCTGACCTCCCACTGCTTGCGACGTCCGTCGGACGTCAGCACGAAGGCGCCCTTGCTCGTGCCCACCAGTACCCGTACGCCAGTCATCGTGGTCCCTTCACACTCCTGGCCGCGCCCCTTGGCGGCACCGCTATCCCCCTTGGACGAGCGCCGGGCGGGAAACTCATCGCGGCCCGGCCGGGAATCTGGCCCCCGGGCCGGGAAACCTGGCCGGGCGTGCTCGGATCCGGCCGCGGACAGACGATGAGGTTATATGGGCAACCAGCCCGCACGGCGCGAGCCCGCACCGCGCAGGCCCGCACCGCGCTCCCGGCCGGAGCCATGCCCCGGCGACCCGGTGGCGGCAATCTACCGCCGGGCGTTGCCGCAGGTCTACGGCTATCTGCTACCGCGCTGGCGCGGCTGCCGGCCCCGCAGCGGGCCGCTCTCACCGCCACCTGGGCTTTCGCGAGGAGATGCACCCGGATCCGGCCTTCGCCATGCTCTCGCGCGGCGATCTGCGCCTGGTCCTGGTCTCGCCGGTCCCGGCCGATCACCGGGGCGGCGGCTCGAGGCCGATGCCGAACGGGACGAAACAGCAGCCTGGGGGGTGGAACCGGTTCATGCTCGAGGTATCCGACCTGGCCGCTACCGTGGACACGCTGCGGCGGGACGGGGTCAGCTTCCGCAACGACATCGTGACCGGCGTGGGCACCAGGCAGATCATGCTCAACGACCCCTCGGGCAACCCGGTGGAGCTGTTCGAGCCGGTGCGCCCGCAGGCCCGGCTCGGCCGGTGACTCAGAGCTTGGTCAGCTTGGCGTACGGCGAGGTGATCCGTTCCTTCTGAGTGCCGAAGTCGACCAGCACGGCGATCTCTTCCTCGACACCGATGACCACGCCGAGCCCGTACCTGTCGTGCGTCACCTGATCGTTCACGACGTAGCGCTCGACGTGGCGGACGGGCTCGGGGATGTTGTTGAACGGGCTTCCTGGGAAGTAGCGCCGGGGCGCGGCGCGCGATGTCTTCACGATCTACCAGTATGGTCCCCCTAGGGGTTTTTCGGGTGCCGCTCGCTCAGGTTGGGGCAGCGAGATGGACGTCGCGCCCGCCTGTTCCCGGCGCGGCGAAGGCCAGCAGCCGGGCGCCCTCCGCGGCCACCTCGGCGGCCTGCGCCGCAGGCAGCCGGGTGAACGGCTCGACGACCAGGGTCGCGTGCTCGCCCCGGCGGATGATCCGCCACGTGGCCTGCCACAGGCCGTCGACGAGCACGGTACCGCCGCTGCCGCCCGGGCCGGGGGGCAGCGGGACCCGGCGCCGGCCGGGGATGACCCGGCTGCGGTCGGCGTAGGCGAGCAGCACGTTGTCGTACTCGGGCAGGAACCTCGGCGGGGCCGGGGTGTCCGGGTCCGGCCGGGGCGCGTCGGGCAGGTCGAGCAGTTCGGCGCCGGCCGCGTCGCGGAACGTGCGCAGCCGCGGGCGCAGCCGGTCGGCCACCTCGCCCAGCCGGGTCAGCCCGCACCAGGCCTGCGCGTCCCGGACGGTCGCGGGCCCGTAGGCGGCCAGGTAGCGCAGCAGCAGCCGGCCGGGGGAGGGATCGGGCGCCGGACGGCCGCCCAGCCAGGCCTCGGCCGTGGTGAAGGCGGCCGGGCCGCTGGCGCCCCAGATCCCGCGCGGCGGGACCTGGACCGTCGGCTCCAGGTACGTGACCGCGTAGGCCAGCGAGGATGGGTCCCGGCCCGGCCACCGCGCGCCCAGCAGCCGGCCGAGCTCGGCGCGGGTGCGCGGCCGCTCGGCCAGCAGCGCCCGCCCGGCCGCGCGCACCGCGGCCAAGTCGGCGCCGGCCAGGTTGCGGGCAAAGCCTGAGCTGGCGAAGCTCCGGGCCATGGCGGCCTGGTACAGGCCGCGCTCAGCCAGGAAGTCGCCCGCAGTCACCAGGTGGACCGTGTTGCGCATCAGGTGCCCGCGCACCACCGCGCGCTCGGTCATCAGCGCGGCCAGCTGGGCGGGCCGGAAGCCGGCCAGCCGGGTCCATAGCCCCACGTAGGGCGCGTTCGGCGCCTGGGACTGCAGCCCGGCCAGGTGCTCGACGGCCCGCAGCGGGGCCAGGTCGGCCCGGCGCAGCAGCAGCTGGCGCTCGGGCAGCGCGCGGCCGAGCGCGCGCTGCCCGAGCACCCGGGGCTCAGGCACCGGACCTCGCCGCAGCCGCGCCCGCCGCCCGCGGTGCGGTGGTGAGCGCCGCGGGCCAGGGCGAGAAGCCCAGCCCGGCCTGGAGGAACACGTTGAAGATGAGCACGATCCCGCCCATGGAGACCACGAACGCCACCGAGAAAGCCACGCCGGAAGCGTAGCCGCGGGGCTGCGGGGCGGGCCTGGGTGGCGGGCGCCAGGATGAACGGCGGATGGGGCGGGTCCCGGCCGGAAGGCTGAGCCGGCCGGGGCGGGGCCGGGCGAGGCAGAGCACGTACTCGCTGTCGGTCGCGGCCTCCTCTAGCTGGCCGGCCGGGGTATGGCTGCGGCGGGGCCCGCCCTAGCCACCCCGGGCGCGCGCGGCGAGCACCTGCAGCAGGATCGCCCGCTGCTCGAGCAGCACCAGCCGGAGCGGCTCGCCCAGGTCATCGCGGCCCGCGGCCGCCTCGGTGGCGGCGATCGTCGCCGCGTCGGCCAGGATGGCCGGGTAGAGCAACCGGGCCAGACGCCCGGCCGCGCTGACCTCGCGGCCGGCGAGGGCAGGCAGGGCCTCGGCGAAGTAGCGGTCGCGGTAGGGCGCGAGGATCGCCTCCTGCCCCGGCACCCAGACCCCGCGCGCGTGCGCCAGCGCCATCCGCCGGGACTGCCCGGGGGCCAGTGCCGCGGCCCAGGCCGCCTCCTTGGCCGCCGGGTCCGGGCGCAGCGCGCGGCAGGTGGCGCGCTGCGCCTCGCCGCCGACCGGGTCCGCCGCCGCGAACGCGTCCAGGTCCTCGTCGCCGGCCAGGCCGTGGGGGGACAGCGTGGCCAGGGCCTGGCCACGCAGTTCCAGGTCGGCCTGGACGCCGTCGGGCAGCGCGGTTGCGCCCAGCCACTCCCGCAGCAGGCTGAACTGGCCCTCGCCCTGAGCGGTGGCCGCGAACGCGACCGCGAGCACGCGCTGGGTCCGGCTGCCTGGCCGCGCCCGGCGGGCGCCCTCCAGCGCGGCGGCCGCCACCCGCTCGCGCAGCGCCGGCCGGCGGGCTGGCCCGGCGTAGTAGTCGGCACCGGTGACGACGTGCCGGACCAGCTCGGCGACGCCGGCGGGCGGCCGGCCGCCGCCGATGCGGCGGGCGACCAGGTCGGTGAACTCGGCCACGCCCAGCTCCGCGGCGGTGGTCATGTCCCACGCGGCGTTCCAGCACACGGCCTCGGTCAGCGGGTCGTCCAGGTCCAGGGCGCAGGCCAGCAGCGCGCGCAGCGACCGGCCGTCGAACCTGATCCTGGCGAAGGTGAGCGCATCGTCATTGGCGATGATCGCGTCGGGCGCCACCGTCCCGGCCAGCTGCGGCACCTCGGCCCGGCCGGCCGACAGCTCCGCGGCGACGGTGCCGCGGCGGCGCAGCGTGCCGCCGTCGAGCTCGTACAGCCCGATCGCGACACGGTGCGTGCGCAACGTCTCCTGGCCGGGCGGCGGCTCCTGGACGATGGCCAGCGACGTGACGGTGCCGTCGGCCGCCAGCGTCAGCTCCGGCCGCAGCAGGTTCACCCCGGGTGTGCGCAGCCACTGCCGCGACCACCCGCTCAGGTCGCGGCCGCTGGCCGCCGACCAGCAGCCGACCAGGTCGGCCAGGGTCGTGGACGCGCCGCCGAACCGGGTCAGGTACTCGCGCAGCCCGGCCCGCAGCGCGTCGTCGCCGATGAGCACGGCCAGCTGGCGCACCACGCTGGCGCCCTTGGCGTAGGTGATGGCGGCCGGCCGGCCCAGCGCCTCGGCGGCACTGGCCACCGGCGAGGACACCGGCTGGGTGCTGGGCAGGCTGTCGGCCCGGTAGGCAGCCTCCTGCTCGCGCAGGCAGAACGCGCGCCACGGCGAGTCGATCCCGAGCACCTGCTCCCCGGCCACGTAGCTGAGGTAGGTCGCGAGCGCCTCGGCCAGCCACAGGTCATCCCACCAGCGCCCCTCCACCAGGCAGCCGAACCACAGGTGTGCCACCTCGTGCGCGAGCACCAGCGGGGCGAAGTCGTCGCCGGGGTCGGTCATCCGCTGCAGCAGGGTCTCGTTGACCGCCATCACCCCGGGGAGCGACACCGCGAGCGGGCCGAGGTCGGGCGCGAACACTGTGTCGTACTTGGGATACGGGCAGGCCACGCCGAGCAGCCGCTCGTAGCAGGCGAGCGCGGCACGCACCACGGCGACCACCCGGGCCATGCCCGCGGACCCGGTCAGCGACCGCCGGCATCGCACGCTCATCCGGACGGCTCCGCCAGCGCCCCGGTAGTCCTGTTCCGCAGCCGTGACGTACGGCCCGGCGCACAGCGCCAGCTCATACGGCTTCATCCCCGGGACGGTCGCGAACCGCCAGGTTCCCGCCCCGCCGTCAGCCGGCCGGTCGGTCACCGCGCCGTTGGCCACGCATTCCCAGCCCGCCGGGACCGACACCGCGAGCGTGAGATCCGCGCGCAGGTCCGGCTGGTCGAAGCAGCAGAACACGCTGGGCGCGCTGACCGGGAAGCACTGGCCGAGCACATAGTCAGCCCCGTCCGCCGCGTCGCCGAACCGCGACAGCCCGCGGCCGTCTAACGAGTAAGGAAACTCCGTGTCGACCATCAGCACGTTCGCCGCGCTCAGCCCGCGCAGGTGCAGCCGCCCGCCCGAGACCGTTCGGCCCGGGTCGAGGTGCTGCCCGTTGCAGATCACCCGGGTCACGGCGGGCGCGCGCACGTCCGCGAAGGTCGCGGCGCCGGGCTCCCGGCACCGGAACCGGATCACCGCGCGCGAGCGGACCAGGCCGGGGTCGGCGGTGAGGTCAAGAAGCACGGCGTACGACTCGACCTCCAGCAGCGCGGCCCGGGCCTCGGCTTCGGCCTGCGTACATCCCCGAGGGAAGTCCCCGTTAACCCCAGCCGCCACGCCAGCATCCTAAGCCTCTGATCGCTCACGGCTGACGGTCGTACCCGGCGACCAGGCGCTTGGGGGCCTTGCGCCGCCACGACTCTTCCAGGAGTTCGTGCACGCGACGGTCCGGCGCCGCCGCCAGGCGGACCCGCAGCCCCCTGATCCGCTGCCCCCACCGCAGCGGCTCGAACGCGTCCGGGTTCTCCGCTGCCGACGCCTCCACCTCGAGTTCGTCGACGAACACGTGCAGGTGAGCGCCGTCCGGGGGCACCGTGGCGAAGATCTTGCCGCCGATCCGGAACGAGGACATGTCGAAGTGCGGCTCCTCGGTCGCCCCGGGCAGGGACAGGGCAAACCTGCGGGCACTGGCCAGGTTGCTCACCAGGCCAGGCTAACCGGCGGCACAATTGACCCAGCGGCCGCCAGGTCGGGCGGGCCGTCGCGGGATGCCGCGGACAGGGGAGGGGCCGAGGATGCCGATCGTGCCGGCGAACGGAATAGAGATCAACTACGAGGTGCAGGGCGACGGCGAGCCCATGGTGCTCATCCCCTACCTCGCGGCGGACCAGGCCTGCTACGCGTTCCAGGTGGCGGAGTACGCCAAGCACTTCGCGTGCTACAGCGTGGACCTGCGCGGCGCGGGCCTGACCAGCAAGCCGGACGGCACCTACACCACCGAGCTGCTCGCCGACGACATCGCGGCGTTCATGCAGGCGGCCGGCATCGAGCGGGCGCACATCTTCGGGCTGTCCCTGGGCGCCGCGGCCGGCATGTGGCTGGCCGCCAAGCACCCCGAGCGGGTCAAGTCCCTGTCCCTGCACAGCGCCTGGGACCGCACCGACCCGTTCCTGCGCGCGGTGGTCGGGGGCTGGCGGGTCATGGCCGAAGGCCTGGGCAGCGTGGCCGAGATGGTGATCCAGGGGATCTTCCCCTGGTGCTTCACGCCGGAGATGTACGCCGCCCGGCCCGAGTACGTCGACTCCCTGGCCGACTTCGTCCGGAGCCGGCCGATGCCGCCGGTCGACGCGCTCGTACGCCAGTCGGGCGCGGTGCT
Source organism: uncultured Actinomycetota bacterium (assembly GCA_963749145.1). Lineage (GTDB taxonomy): Bacteria > Actinomycetota > Actinomycetes > Streptosporangiales > Streptosporangiaceae > JASHPR01. Next base: position 462,428 of record CAVVLN010000005.1, read on the forward strand.
GACCCACGACGCGCGGGAAGTGCTCGGCGGGGTCCAGGCGCCCACGCTGGTCACCTTCGGGCGGCACGACGCGGTGACGTCCACCCGGTTCGCGGACCCGATCAGGGCGGCCATTCCGGCCAGCGAGCTGATCGTGTTCGAGGACTGCGCGCACGCGCCCATTTACGAGAACGTCGACGAGTTCAACCAGCTGACCCTGGAATTCCTGCAGCGACACTCGGGGTAACGTCCGGTACGCTGATCCCGCGGGCATTGGCACCAATTGTTAACCGAAGCGCCAGCCATTCGTCACCTGCCCACGCCCGCCACGTACCGCACGGGCACTAGGACATGTTTATGCGAATTCCAGCCCTGGGTCATCGCTTGCTGCGAGCGGCCGCGGCGGGCGGGGTGGGCGTGCTCACCCTGGCCGGCATCGCGGTCCCCACCTCGATCATCGCCGCGCCCCCCGCTCAAGCCAGCGGGCTCACCATCACGAGCTCCGGGCTGCGGCCCGGGGCGATCAAGCACGTATGGCTGATCATCCTGGAGAACAAGTCCTACGACGCCACGTTCACCGGGCTGAACCAGAACAGCTACCTGTGGAAGACGCTGCCGGCCCAGGGGGTGCTGCTCAAGCACTACTACGGGACCGGCCACTCCAGCATGGACAACTACATCTCGCTGGTGTCCGGGCAGGCGCCCCAGGAGGACACCCAGGAGGACTGCAGCGTCGCGAACAAGCTGATCGGTCCGGACTCCGACATCCTGAACTCCGGATCGGTGTTCACCAACAAGAACTACGGCCAGATGAACTCGCCGGCCAACGCCTCGCAGCCGAGCGGTGCCAACGCGCCGCTCGGCGAGAACGGGTGCTCGTACCCGACCGCCGTGCCGACGCTGTTCAACCAGTTCAACGCCGCGGGGGTGACCTGGAAGGGATACGCGCAGGACATCGGCGGCGCGCAGACGCCGGGCTCGACGCAGTTCGTGCCGAACACGGTGCCGGACCGGGAGGCGGCGACCTGCGCCGGGCCGGGGACGTCGGCGAACAACCCGGACACCAACCCCACCGACATGGAAGGCGACTATCCGCCGGGCGTCACGACGTTCACCGCGGCGCAGCCGGACGACCAGTTCGTGACCAAGCACTTCCCGTTCCCGTGGTTTGAGTCCCTGACTGGCGCGGTCAACGCGAGCGGCCCGGACACCCCGCCGCTCAACGAGCCGTCCAACGGCGGAACAAACTGCGACGGGAACCACATCGCCAACCTGGACAACCCGGCCGACGGCCTGGTGCACGACCTGCAGAGCGTCAAGACGACCCCGGACTTCAGCTGGATCACCCCGGACAACTGCAGCGACGCCCACGACGCCGTCTGCCACGGCAACAACCTCTCCGGCGCGTTCAGCGCCGACGGGACGCCGGACTACAACTCGCCGATCCCCTACGACCCCGAGTCGACCACGCCGAAGAACTACACCGGCGGACTGTACGCATCAGACCTGTTCCTCGAGTACTACATCCCGCTGATCGAGCAGTCGCCCGCGTTCAAGCAGGGCGGCCTGATCGACATCACCTTCGACGAGGCGTTCCCGGCGTTCACCTACACCGGCAACAGCTTCAACAACGCCAACGACTACGGCCCGACCTCGTCCGACCAGCCGAACTACACGGCCAGCATCGTTTCAGACACGGCCGGCGAGAACCTGTACGGCCGTAATGTCCACTACGAGCCGACCGGGCCGAACTCCACGCTCGGCACCAACGCCCAGGGCGACCAGCTCTATCCCGGCCCGGGTAACAACGCCTTCATCGACCGGCCGCCGGCGTGCACCCAGACCACCCCGGTCCTGGTGCCATCGGACTGCGTGCCCGGCATCGTGCGAGGCGGCGCGGGCAGCCCGCCGGGAGCCAGAACCGACACGGTCACCGGCGCGCCCGGATCGAATGTCATCGCCGACAACTCGATCCTGGCCGACGACACCGGGCGCGCGGTCACCGGCACCAGCATCCCGGCGAACTCGTTCGTCGGCGCGGTGACCGACACCGGGCCCGACTTCCCGACCACGAACACCGGGTCCGCGACGACCGGATCGTTCCAGCTGGTCAGCCAGAACGGCAGCCCCGTCGACCCGACCGGCCCGGTGACCAGCATCACGCTGAGCGCCGAGGGCGACCCGTCGGACCTGGCACCGGGGGAGACCCCCGACCCGCTGTTCAACGCCACGCTCCCGACGACCGGCGGCGGGGACACGGGCTCCGTCCTGATCAGCCCGTTCATCAGGCCGGGCACGGTCTCTGACGTGTACTACAACCACTACAGCTGGCTGCGCACGATGGAGGACATCTTCGACGTCACGCGCGGTCACGACTACGCGCGGCTCCCGGCCGGCACGGTGTCCGGCGGCCTCGACGGGCTTGGCCACCTCGGCTATGCGGCGCAGCCCGGCCTGCGGCCGTTCGGCCGCGACGTGTTCAACAACCCGAACGGCTACGGCCAGTACCACCTGGACGCGTTCGCCACACTGGGCGGCGCGGCCTCGGGCCCGATGTGGGAGCGGACGTCGCTGGCCGCGGGGGTGCCGCTGCTGGCCCTGGCCGCCATCGGCGGCAACGTCTGGTACCTGCGCCGCCGGCGCGGGACGCAGCACGGGATGCCATGAGCCTGCTCGCCCGGCAGGCAGCACGCCCGGCCCGGCCCGGCCTCCGTCACCACGGCGGAGGCCCGGGCCGGGCCGTCGGCGTGGCCATCGCCGTGCTGCTCCTCATCGCCGCGGCCGGCTGCGGCGCGGCGGCCAGCCAGAGCCAGAACCATTTCGGCGGCTATCCGTCCTTCCTGCCGGCCAGCACCCTGCACTACCACGACGACATCGTGCTGACCGGCACCGTCCGCCGGCCCGCCCTGACCACCGAGGGCGACGGGGTCGAGGCGGTGACGTCGCACTGGTCGGTTCTGGTGGTCGTGACCGGTCCCCAGGTGCCCGGGGAGGGCCTGCCCTACCAGGCCCCGGCGACGACCTGCACCTGGGTCGTGACCATGTCCAAGGCAACGGGGCCGGTGCCGATCTCGCCGTCCGACTTCACCAGCATTGACGACCAGAACCGCGTCTACCGGCCCGCGTTCGTCCCCGGGCAGCCCGAGCCGCCGGGCATCCTGCACCCCGGGATGACGGTGCGGTTCGAGCTTCGCGCCGTCATGGCCACCGGGGAGGGGCTCATGCGCTGGGCTCCGGACGGCCAGAACATCGTCGCCAAGTGGGACTTCGTGGTGGAGAACGACTGATCCGGGGATCAGGGCCCGAAGAAGACCCCCTCGCGGCGGTCGTAGTCATAGGCGTAGATCTCGCGACCGTCCAGGAAGGCCCGCTCGGCGCGGCTGGTCACGTCCAGCGGATCGCCGGACCAGATCACCAGGTCGGCATCCTTGCCGGGCTCGAGCGAGCCGATCCGGTCGGCGACCCCGATGATGCGCGCCGGGTTGATCGTCACGGCCTGCAGCGCGGTGTCGCGATCCAGGCCCTCCTTGACCGCCAGGCTGGCCTGGTGGATCAGGAAGTGGATGGGCACCACCGGGTGGTCGGTCGTGATCGCGATCGTCACCCCGGCCGCGGCCAGCCGCCCGGGATTGGCCAGGGACCGGTTGCGCAGCTCGACCTTGGACCGGCTGGTGAACAGCGGGCCGATGATCACCGGGATGGACTCGGCCGCCAGCAGGTCGGCCAGCAGGTGCGCCTCGGTGCCGTGGTCAATGACCAGGTCGTAGCCGAACTCGCGGGCGATCCGCATTGCGGTCGCGATGTCGTCGGCGCGGTGGCAGTGCTGGCGCCACGGGATCTCCCGGCGCAGCACCATGCCCAGCGCCTCCAGCCCCAGGTCGCGGTCCACCGGCTTGCGCTCCGCTGGCGGCTGCTCCTGCGCCGCGGCCAGCCGGGCCAGGTAGTTGGCGGCCTGGACGAAGGCCTCCCGGATGACCGCGGCCGTGCCCAGCCTGGTCGAGGGGGTCTCGTGCCGCTCGCCGTAGACGCGCTTGGGGTTCTCGCCGAGCGCGGACTTCAGCCCGGCCGGGGCCCGCAGCACCATCTGATCGACCACCCGGCCCCAGCACTTGACCGCCGCGGTCTGGCCGCCGATCGGGTTGCCGGATCCGGGGTTGATGTTCACCGCCAGCACGCCGCCGCCGATGGCGTCGCGGAATCCCTGCTCGGCCGGGTTGATCCCGTCGATCGCCCGGACATAGGGGGTGACCGGCTTGGTCATCTCGTTGACGTCCCGGCCGGCCCAGCCCTCGGCCTCCTCGTGCAGGCCGAGGTGCGCGTGGGCGTCGACGAACCCGGGCAGCAGCCACTTGCCGGACGCGTCGATGACCTCGGCATCGGCCGGCACGGCCAGATCCTCGCCGCCCACCGCGACGATCTTCCCCTGGTCGACCAGGACCGTCCCGCCGTCGATGGGCTGGCCTGTGACCGGAATGACCCGTGCGCCGGTTATCGCCGTGCTCATTCCAGTGAGGCTACCGCCCGGGCCGGTCCATGATCAACAGTCGGCGCGCGGCGGATAGGGCGTGGCGGGCCAGGCGTGCGGCGGGCCAGGCGTGCGGCGGCCCAGGCGTGCGGCGGGCCAGGCGTGCGGCGGGCCAGGCGCGCGGGGAGGGGGGTCAGGCCCGGAGCATGCTCTGGTACACGGTTAGCAGCGCGGCCTTCTGCTCGTCGCCCAGGCGCTCGTCGGCGCCGATTGCCGCCTCCACCGAAGACGCCGTCGGCTCGCCGGCGGCCCCGCTCGAGTCATCGCGCGGCACGCCCGCGGCGGAGTCGAGCAGGCCCGCCTGGGCCAGCAGCGTCTCGGCGGACACGTTGAGCGCGCCGGAGATCAGCTTGAGCACGCGGACCGACGGCTGGTGCAGTCCGCGCTCGATCTGGCTCAGGTAGGGGTTGGAGAGCGTCGTCCTCTCCGCGAGCTGGCGCAGCGACAGGTTGGCGAGCTTGCGCTGATTGCGGATGAAGGCGCCCAGGGCCTCCATCTGAGCGTTCCAGGATTCGGTCACTGTCGCCTCGGTTGGTCGGTACCACGGGCCGTGCTTAGCATAGTAAGCAAACCCCGCGGCGAACCGGAACCGGCCCGCCGCGGGGTGTGGTGGCGCTAGGTGCGGTCGCGGGTTACTTGGCCGCGCCGTTCTTCTTGGCGGGGGCGTCGCTGTTCCCGGGCAGCAGCGGTGCGGTCGCGTGCAGCACGTCCTCGGCGAACTTCCGCTGGCCAGCCAGCAGCTTCTCGGCGAAGTCGTAGGCGTTCGCGACGAGCTCCTCCGGCTTGGGCAGCTTGTCGGTGAACGGCAGGTTCATCTCGGGCAGCGGCGGGGTGATCGTCCGGACCGTCTCAGCCCAGGTCTTGATGGCCTCGATAACGGCCTCCTGGCTCCGGCGGACCGTCTTCAAGATCTCGGCCTGCACTTCCTGGCCGACGTTGCGGGTCTCGGTCATGGTTCCTCCTCAAGTCTCTGCTCACTATATTAAGCACATTCGGTAGATTTGTCAAGCGGGAACCGGCCGGATGGCCGGGCGGCGGCCCGGCCAGGGTTCCCCCCGCCGGGCCGCCGTGTCCGAGCCGGGCTCAGCCGGGGGCGCGGATCCCGGCCGGGCCTTCCAGACGCCCGCGTCAGGTATGCGCCTTGTCGGCGGCCCCGGCCGTGACCTGCCCGCCGCCCGGACCGGACGGCGTGTCCTCGTGGTACCACCGGCGCCAGACGAGCCGGTGCACCGGGATGAGGCGGGGGATGTCACGCAGGCCGGGGATGAACGGCACCGCCAGCAGCAGGACCGTCGCCAGGCCGGTCATGTAGATGGCGATCATGTCGATGTTGGCGGAGTTGGTCCAGCCGGGGACCTGGTACCAGAGCGTGTACAGCCACAGCCACGGCTGGCCGGGGTAGCTGCCGGTCTCGTTCATCACGCCCCACTGGCTGCCGGTCAGGCCCAGCGCCGTGGCCTGGTTCACGAAGTACGACCCGTCCTCGATGAACAGCAGCGGCTTGGTGAAGTTGGTGCCGTAGAACGGCTGCTGGGCGAGCAGGTCCGCGTCCAGCGCGCCGCTGCGGGCGAGAGTGAGCTCGTTGGCCATCATGGCCGGGACCGGCCCGTCGTTGGCCCGGGGAACGACCGGGGTCCCGTTGACGAACTTCACCTTCGCCTCCGCCGCCGCGTAGGCGTTAGCCCACGCCAGCTGCTGCGCGGGCGACGCCGCCTGGTAGATGGCCAGCGGGGCGGCCGTCGTGGGCTTGGCCAGCGCCAGCGTGGTCAGCGGCTGGATCACGAAATCCTGGGCCGCGTTGACCGGCTGGGTGACCCCGAACCAGGTCTGCGGGGAGAACAGCAGCTTCTGCACGCTGCCGGACTGATTGTTATACGGCGGGCCGTAGGTGGCCGTCTCGCTGGTCCCGTTGAGCTCGGCGGCCGCGGTGCCGAGGAAGTCGGCGGGCGCGACCCGGGCCCAGGTGGCGATGGTGATCGGCGGCACGTCCGGCGAGGACAGCACGCCGGCCAGGATGAACGTGAGCGCCAGGATCACCGCGGTGGCGACCGTGCCCTCCTTCAGGATGTCGTAGCGGCGGTTCGGGCCGCGCCAGGGCTTGGCGTCGGCGGTCGCCACGGCCCGGCGCCGCCGCCGCCAGTTCCCGCGGCCGCGGCCCGCGGCCTCGGTGGTGTCGATCGGCTGCGCGACCCCGCGTATCCGGACCATCAGCACGTGCGCGCCGACGATGGCGACCAGGATGATCGGGACGAGCACGATGTGCCACATCAGCATCTGGCCGAAGTTCATCACGTTGAAGAACGCGCCGACACCGACCGAGTTGAACGCGTCCTTGCCGCTGGTGGAAATCCACTGGGAGTCGAAATTCTGCTGGGACAGGTAGCCGGTGAAGCATTCCACGACCGAGGCCACGAACGCGACGACTCCGGTGATCCAGGTCAGCGCCCGGCGGCCGCGCCAGGCGGCCATCCAGAACTTCGCCCACAGGTGGATGACCAGCAGCGCCATGAACAGCTCGACGCTCCACAGGTGCAGGCTGTTGAAGAAATGGCCGACCGAGTTGTAGTGCCACCAGTCCGGGCCGCCGAGCGCCAGCGCGAAACCGGACACGATCGCCACGCCGAGCGCGGCCAGCGAGGCCACGCCGAACACGTAGGCCCAGGAGGCCACGTAGGCGGGCTGGCGGTCGGGTAGCGCCTTGCCGGGCGGCAGTGCCTTCAGCGCGCCGCGCCGCACCCGTGAGGTCCACATCTTCGCGGTCGCGGGGTCCGCCGGCTCGGCCAGCCGGTCGTCGTCGGCCTCCGCCGGGGCGGGCTCGCTGGGGTGCCCCTTGGGGAACGGGAGCAGCAGCGCCGCACCGAAGATGACGACCATCACCGCGATCAGGATCAGGTTCGCCTCGGACACCGTGAAGATGGACCAGTGCCAGTAGGTGGCGGGTTGATTCAGGTCGATAGCCAGCGCGGGTCTCATGCGGGACTCCAGGTTTTCGATGCCGAATGGCCGGATTCAATGGTGTGCGCGAGCATTTGTCCGCCATAGTGCGGCGGGCGGCCCTCCGGTGACGAGGGCCGCCCGCCCTGTGCTCATGGGACCTTAGTCCCTGGCCGCCGCCGTTCAGGCGGTGACCTTCTCAGGGGCCGTGAGGATTTCTGCGGCGGGGGAGACCTGGCGGGCGTGGGCGAAGCCGAAGGCCGACAGGATGAGCAGCAGGCCGGCGCCGATGAAGGAGACGATGGCGCCCCACAGGGCGATGACGCCGATCTGCCAGAACGCGTAGGCGTCCAGCAGCATGGAGCGCAGCGTGGTGCCCTTGAACACCACGCCGGCCAGGGCGGCCAGTTTGGCGTTGCCGGGCTGGGCCAGCGAGGCGGCCGACAGCTGGGCGTAGGTGCCGCCCATCTTGGACAGGTGGAAGGCGATGAAGTTGTCGGCGTAGACCTTGGCCTGGGCGCCGGTGGTCAGGGGCTGCCCGGCGTATTGGCCCATGGCGGCGGCCGGGCCCCCGGCAGGGCAGCTAGGCCCGGCTATGCCGGGACTTCGGTCATCGATTCGGAAGGTCCTTAGGATGTTCGGTCTAATCGGTATATTTATGATGATATACGATTGATTACTATCGAACCGCCCCGGGCCTCTTGCGCGGGGTGCCAGCGGCCCGGTTTAGTGGCACCTAGTGGCGCCCGCTCCGCCCGGTACTGCCCGCTCCCCGCAGGTCGGAGCGGGTTTGGGAGGTCCCATGACCATTCAGCTCGGCGGGGGGTCCACCGAGGATCAGCACACGGCTGACGCGCTGCTGCGGGATTCCGGCCGCAACGTGTTCGTCTATCTCTATGAGACCTTCGCCGCGTCCCTGTTCGACTACTGCGCCGGGCTCCTGCCCGATCCGGTGGCGGCCTGCGACGCCGTGCAGGACAGCCTGGTCGCCGTCGACGGGCAGATCAGCGAGCTGCCGGACCCGGACCAGCTCCGCCTCTGGCTGTATGCGGCCGCCCGCCGCGCGTGCCAGAATCGGCTGGCCGCCCGCGGGCCCAGGCCCGCCAGCCCGGCCGAGGCCGCTGGCCCGGACGGCTTCGGCCTCGGCGCCCCGGACGGCTTCGGTCTCGGCGCCCCGGGCCCCGCCGGGCCCGACCGCGAGACGCTGGCGATCGTGTCGGCCGCGCTCGCCCGGCTGGACGCCTCCGATCGCGAGGTACTGAACCTCGCGTACCGGCACGGGATCGAGGGTGGCGACCTCGCCGGGGTGCTCGGCCTGCCGGCCCGCCGCGCGCGGGCGCTGCTGGCCGGCGCGTGCGCCCGTTTCGCGCAGTCGGCGTCCGTGGTGGAGGTGCTGCGCGCGGGCCCGGCCGGATGCCACGTGGCGCCGGGCATCGTGGGCTCGCCGGACCCCGCCGCGCCGGCTGCGCTCCGGGCCGGCCCGCGCTTCAGCCGTCACGTCGGGTCGTGCCCGGACTGCGCCCGCGTTCTCGCCGGCCGCTCCTTCGAAGCCGGCCTGATCGCCCGGGTACCGCTCGAGGTCCCGGTGGGCAGGCTCCGGCTGCGTATCGCCAGGACCGCGGTGGCTCTTGGTACGTACCGCCGCAAGGTCGTCGACGTGCCGGATCTTCCCGGCGGCCCGTTCGAGCCGGGCCAGCCCGCCGAGCCCGCGCGCCCGGATCCGCGGGCCAGGCGCGCCGAGCCCGCTGTGCCTGTTGTGCCCGCGGCGCCGGCCGGTCTCGGGGAGGCTGATGACACGGGCGTCATGGCGCCGGTCAGGGCTCGCGGTGCCGAGCCGGCTGGGCCCGCGGTGCCGGCCGGTCTCGGGGAGGCTGATGACACGGGCGTCATGGCGCCGGTCAGGGCTCGCGGTGCCGAGCCGGCTGGGCCCGCGGTGCCCGCTGGTCTCGGGGAGGCTGATGACACGGGCGTCATGGCGCCGGTCAGGGCTCGCGGTGCCGAGCGGCTGGGCCCGCGGTGCCGGCCGGTCTCGGGGAGGCTGATGACACGGGCGTCATGGCGCCGGTCAGGGCTCGCGGTGCCGAGCCGGCTGGGCCCGCGGTGCCCGCTGGTCTCGGGGAGGCTGATGACACGGGCGTCATGGCGCCGGTCAGGGCTCGCGGTGCCGAGCCGGCTGGGCCCGCGGTGCCGGCCGGTCTCGGGGAGGCTGATGACACGGGCGTCATGGCGCCGGTCAGGGCTCGCGGTGCCGAGCCGGCTGGGCCCGCGGTGCCCGCTGGTCTCGGCGAGGCTGATGACACCGGCGTTCCGGCGCCGGTCAAGGCGCGCCGCGGCGTGCCGAAGGCGATGGCGGCATCATCGGTGGCGCTGGCCGTCCTGGCCGTGCCGGGAGTCCTGTTCTTCCGGCACGAGCTGGCCGTGACCGGCCCGCGCCCGCTGCCGGTCAGGGAGGCCTCGGGGCTGCAGCAGCCCACCCTGGCCCCGTCGCCGATCTCGCCCGAGCTCAGGCCGGCCGCACCCGGGCCGCCGCACCCGCTGCCCCGGCGCGTGCTGCCGGCCTTCCCGCTGATCGGCCCGACGCCGCTCGGCGTACTGCCCGATCCGTCGGCGAGCCAGACCGGGGCCTCGTCGCCATCGCGCACGTCACCCGCGCCGTCGCATTCCCAGTCGCCGCCGCCGAAGTCCTCGCCGCCGAAGTCCTCGCCGCCGCCGACGACCCCGCCGCCGACCACCCCGCCGCCCTCCTCGCCCCCGCCGTCGTCGCCGCCGCCGACGACGCCAGCGCCCACGCCGAACCCATCGTCGACGGCCATCGGGTAGGCAGCCCCGCGCAATCCGGGGCGTTAGGCCATCCTTTGTCGGTGGTGGTGTCTAGGCTGCTCCGCAGCGGCCAGGGCAAGACCCGGTGGCGGGGGCGGGGCGAAGGAGCGTCGTGACGGATAGCTTCACGGTGGGTCGGGCCAGCTCGCCCAACGGCGGCACCGCAGGCCCGGACGGGCACGCCGACGGCGCCCCAGGCCCGGACGGGCCGGTGATCGGCCCGGCCGCCCCGGTCGGACGGGTCGCCGGAACCGAGGACTCCACCCCGCTGCAGTTCGCCGTCGCCCTCGATGAGGCTTCCTACCTGCAGCTGGATGACGTGGTGGTCACCGTGCGGCAGATCCCCGGGATCGGCCCCATCCTGACCAGCGGCGTGGTGACGCAGGTCCGGGCCCGGCACGAGGGGGCGAGCTTCGGCTCGGATGTGTTCCTGATCTCCGACGGGGTGCTGCCCGCGCGAGTCCAGGAGATCGCCGAGGTCAGCACCACCCGGGTGGAGCCCGAGGTGTACGTCCCGCCCCGGCCCGGGGAGCTTGTCCGCCGCGCTAGCGGGACCGAGCGCGCCCAGGCCCTGTACTTCGATCAGATGGCGTCACGGCTGCCGGTGGGGCGAGGCCGCGACGGGGCGCCGATCTACGTGAACATGGAGTTCCTCGACGGTACGCGCGGGGCCCACGTATCGATCAGCGGCATCTCCGGCGTGGCCACGAAGACCAGCTTCGCGCTGTTCCTGCTGCATTCGATCTTCCAGTCGGGCGCCCTCGGCGCCCGCGCAGTCAACGCCAAGGCCCTGGTATTCAGCGTGAAGGGCGAGGATCTGCTCTTCCTCGACCAGCCGAATGTCCGCCTGGACGACGACCTGCGCACCGAATACGCCGGGCTCGGCCTGCCCGCCGGCCCGTTCGCCTCGGCCGGGTTCTGGGCTCCGCCCATCCCCGATGACCTGACCGGCCGGCCCAACGTCACCGGGCGCACCAGCGGCGTTGAGGCGTTCTGGTGGACGATCGCCGAGTTCTGCGCCGGGCAGATGCTGCCCTACGTGTTCGCCGACGCCGAGGACGAGCGCAACCAGTACACGATCGTGGTCCACCAGGTGGCGACGCGGCTGCGCCTGGACGCGGCCGCCTACGGCGAGAGCGGCGCGGTGAAGATCGACGGCGACATCGTGACGACATACGAGGAGCTGATCGACCTCGTCGCGGCCCGGCTCACCGACGACGCCACCCGGGCGGACTGGGCCGGGCCGGTCACCGGCGTCGGGACGATCAACGCGTTCATCCGGCGGCTGCGCTCGTCGCTGCGGCCGCTGCGGCCGATCGTCCGGGCGGACCTGGAGCCGGCCCCGCCGGCGGATCTCCACCCGGGACCAGCAGGTGACGGTCGTGGACCTGCACAACCTGCACGAGCGGGCCCAGCGTTTCGTCGTGGGCGTGGTGCTGGCCGCGGAGACCGCGCGCAAGGAGGACGCCGGGCCCGGCGGGCTGCTGTTCACCATGATTGACGAGCTGAACAAGTACGCGCCGCGCGAGGGCACCTCGCCGATCAAGGAGGTGCTGCTCGACATCGCCGAGCGCGGCCGCTCCCTGGGGATCATCCTGATCGGCGCGCAGCAGACCGCCAGCGAGGTCGAGCGCCGCATCGTGTCGAACTCGGCCATCCGCGTGGTGGGCCGCCTCGACTCGGCCGAGGCGGGGCGGCCCGAGTACGGGTTCCTGCCGGCCTCGCAGCGGACCCGGGCCACGCTGGCCAAGCCCGGCGCGATGTTCGTCTCCCAGCCCGAGATCCCGGTGCCGCTGGCCGTGGAGTTCCCGTTCCCCGCCTGGGCGACCCGGCTCGCGGAGTGCGCGGCCCCGCCCCGCGCCGCGGCGAACGCAGATGCCGCGGCCGCCTTCGCCCGCCTGCCCGTCCCCGACGAGGACGACATCCCGCCGTTTTGACGCCGACCAGGAACGGAACGCCGTGAAGTTCTTGCACACCGCCGACTGGCACGTGGGAAAGGTCCTGAAGGGCCGCGACCGGCTCGACGAGCAGCGCGAGGTGCTGGCCGAGATCGCGGAGATCGCCGAGCGCAGCGAGGCTGACGCGGTGCTGATCGCCGGGGACATCTACGAGCACGCCGTCCCGTCCGCCGCGGCGCAGAACCTGGTCGTGCAGACCCTCCTGCGGCTGCGCCGGGCTGGCACCGAGGTCATCGCGATCGCCGGGAATCACGACCACGGGCCGACGTTCGAGGCGTACCGGCCGTTGATGGGGGTGGCCGGCATCACCCTGGTCGGTGCCGTGCGCCGACCGGACCGGGGCGGCGTGGTCCGGTTCCGGGCCCGCTCGGGCGGTGAGGACGTCCAGCTGGCGGTGCTGCCGTTCCTCACCCCGCGCTACGCCGTACGGGCCGCCGAGATCGTCTCGCAGACCCCGTCCGAGAACGTGCGCGCCTACGACCAGATGGTGCGCCAGGTGGTGACGGCCCTGACCGCCGGGTTCAGCGGTGACAGCGTCAACCTGCTGATGTCGCACCTGACCTGTATCGGCGGCGCGCTCGGCGGCGGCGAGCGGTCGGCCCAGTCGATCTTCGAGTACAGCGTCCCGGCCAGCATCTTCCCGGTATCCGCGCACTACGTCGCGCTGGGCCACCTGCACCGGCGGCAGACGCTGCCCGCGCACTGCCCGGTGCACTACAGCGGCTCCCCGGTCGCGGTCGACTTCGGCGAGCAGGACAACACCCCGGTGGTGTGCCTGGTCGAGGCGAGCCCGTCGGTCCCGGCCCGGGTGACCGACATCCCGGTCACCTCGGGGCGGCGGCTGCGCACAGTCCGCGGGACCCTGGCCGAGCTGGAGGCGCAGGCGGCGTCGTTCGGCGACGACTTCCTGCGGGTGTGGCTGCGTGAGCCCGCCCGGGCCGGGCTGCGCGACGACACAGCCGAGGTCCTGCCGAATGCGCTGGAGGTGCGCATCGACCCTGAGTTCGCCGCGCCGTCCCGGCCGGACCATCCCGACCTGGCCGCCGCGATCCGGACCCCGGATCAGCTGTTCGCCGACTACTGCGCCGCGGAGCGGGTGGCCGATCCGCGGGTGGCGGCCCTGTTCACGGAGCTGCACGACGAGGTCACGGCGTCCGCCGCCGGCGTCGGCTGAGCCCACGGAAGAGGCATTCCCATGCGACCGATCGTTCTGGACCTCTGCGGGTTCGCCTCCTTCCGGGAGGCGGCCAGGGTCGACTTCACCGATACGGACTTCTTCGCGCTGGTCGGCCCGACCGGCTCGGGCAAGTCGACCGTCATCGACGCGATGACGTTCGCGCTGTACGGATCGGTGCCCCGCTGGGGGCGCAAGGGCATGGTGTCCCTCGCGCTCGCGCCCACCACCGCCCGCGGCACCGTCAAGCTGGTCTTCGAGGTGGACGACCAGCGCTACGTCGTGGCCCGCGAGCTGCGCCGGATGGGCGCCCAGGTGAACCAGCGGGCCGCGAGCCTGGAGCGGCTGGCCGATCCGCGGGGGCGGGCGGAGCCGGGGGAGGCCACCGACGTCCTGGCCAAGGACCTGGCGGGCGTGGCCGAGGCCGTGGAGCGGCTGCTCGGGCTGTCGTACGAGGACTTCTGCCAGTGCGTCGTGCTGCCGCAGGGCCAGTTCGCCGACTTCCTGCACGCCAAGCCCACTGACCGGCAGGAAATCCTGCTGCGGCTGCTCGGCGCCGAGCACTACCGCCAGATGATGGTGCGGGCGAACCTGCGCGCCAGCGAGGCGGCCCAGCGGGCGCAGACCCTGGACGAGACGCTCACGGGCCTCGGCGACGCCACCCAGGACGCCGAGGACGCGGCGCGGGCGGCCGAGGCAGCCCTGGCCGGCCTCGCCGAGCGCGTGGACGAGGCCGTAGCGCAGATCAGGGCGGCCGGCCAGGAACTCGCGGCCGCCGAGGGCGAGCTCGCGCAGCTGGAGCGGGACCGGGCGGCGCTCGCGGCCGTTAAGACGCCGGACGACGTCGCCGTGCTCGACCAGCGGCTTGGCGCGGCCCGCACCGCGCTGGAGCAGGCCCGGGCGAGCGAGGACCTGGCCCAGGAGGCCGACCTCGCGGCGCGGAAGGCGCTGGCGAGCGGACCGCAGCGCGCCCCGCTGGAGCTGGCCCGGCAGCGGCGGGCCGAACGGGACCAGGATGCCGCCCGGCTGCCCGCCCTGCGGGAAAAGGTCACGAGCGTGTCCGGCCGGTCGGCCCGGGCCGAGGCCGCCGTGGCCGACGCCGCCACCGCGCTCGAGGCGCTGCGCGCTCGGCGCGACGATGCCGTCGGCGTGGCCGGCTCGGCGGAGCAGCGGGTCGCTGACCTGACCGCCCAGCACACGGCGCTGACCACGGTGACCGTCCCCGGCCAGGTGGACCGGCTTGACGCAGGCCGGCAGGCGGCCGCCGAGGCGGTGGCGCAGGCCTCAGCCGCACTGCAGGCCGCCGAGCAGGAGGACGGTGAGGCCCGCGCGGCCCTCGATCGCGCGGCGGGGCCCGGGGCCCTGGAGAAGGCCCTGGCCGAGCTGCGCGGCCTGGAGGAGCTCATCGCCGGCCGGACTCCGGTGCTGGCCCGGCTGCGGCGGGCCCGTGACCGGCGAGCCCAGGCGGACACGGTGCTGGAGTCGGCCGAGTCCGACCGCGAGCAGCGCCAGCAGGATCTCGATGCGGCCCGGCGCGCGCACGTAGTCGCCGGCCTGCGCCCGCACCTGATCGCGGGGGAGGCCTGCCCGGTGTGCGAGCAGACGGTCGCCGCGCTGCCGGCCCCGCTGCCCGCTCCGGCGCTCGACGACGCGCGGGCGCGCCTCGACCAGGCCGGCCAGGCGGTCACGGCCGCCCAGGCTGCGGCCAGGACGGCCGCCTCGGCCGAGGAGCGGGCCGCGGCCGAGCTGGACTCGCTGACCGAGCAGTACCGCCGGCGGGTCACCTCGCTGACCGCCGTGCAGGCGGGTCCGCTAGCCGCCGCCCGGCTCACCCGGGTCGGCGAGTTCCTGGACCATGCCGACCCCGCGGTGCGGTCCGCCGCCCCGGAAGCGGGCCGGATCGCGGCGGCGCTGGCGGAGGTGGACGCCGCCCTCCGCGCCCGCCACGGTCTCGAGGGGACCGCGAACGCGGCCGCGGCCGCGGTGCAGGCCGCGCGGGCGCGCGTCCGCTCCGCCCAGGCCGGGCTGGAACGGGCCGATGCCGACACGGCGGCCGCGCGCGGCGCGCTCCGCGACGCCCGTGATCCGCTGGTCCCGCTCGGCGCGCCGCCGGCCGACGAGGCCAGCCTGGCCGCGGCGTGGGCGAAGCTGGCCGCCTGGGCCGCCGGCCTGGCCCGCGCGCGGGCGGCCGAACTGGCCGAGGCCCGCACCGCCGCGCGGGCGGCGGACCGCCAGCGAGACGAGGCGCAGGACCGGTTCGGCCGGGCCGAGGCCGCGCTGCCCCGGCTGCGCGCGGACGCGACGGACGCGGCCCGGGCCGAGCAGCAGGCCAGCACCCGGCTGGCCGAGCTGACCGGCCGGCTCGCGGAACTCGACCGGCTGCTGCACGACGCGCCCGACGAGGGCGAGGTGGTCGCCCAGCTCGCGTGGCTCGACGAGCTCGAGGCGGTGGCGTCAGCGGCCGAGCAGGAGCTGCTCCGGGCCCGCTCGGCTCGCGGCGAGGCCCAGCGGGACCTGGCCGGCCGGGAACGGGCCGAGTCCGCCGCGCTGGCCCGCCGGTCCGGGACGCGTGACCCGCTGGTCAGGCTGGGCGCGCCCGCGCTGGAAGGCCTGGCCCTGCTGGCTGGGTGGACGGTCCTGGAGGTCTGGGCCGCAGGCCAGGCCGACGCCCGCGACCAGGACATGGCCTCCGCCCGCGGGCGCGTCGGCACTGCCGGCGCCAGCCTCCAGGCGCTGACCACGCGACTGGCCGCGGACCTGGCCGCGGCCGGCGTGGGCCTGGCCCCGGACGCGGTCGCCGCCAGAGCGTCGGCGGCGGTCGTCGGCGCGCTGGAGCGGGCCCGCGCCGAGACCAACAGGATCGCCGAGCGGCGGGCCCGGGCGGCGGACCTGGCCGCCCGGCGGGACGGTGCGCAGGACGAGCAGCAGGTCGCCCGGCAGCTCGGCGACCTGCTGCGCTCGGACAAGTTCCCGCGCTGGCTGGTGACCGCGGCCGTGGACGCCCTGGTCGCCGAGGCCTCGACCAACCTGGCGGAGCTCACCAACGACCAGTTCGACCTGACCCACGAGGACGGGGAGTTCTACGTGGTGGACCATGCCGACGCCGACTCGCGCCGCTCGGTGCGCACCCTGTCCGGTGGCGAGACCTTCCAGGCGTCCCTGGCGCTGGCCCTGGCCCTGTCCTCGCAGATGTCCACGCTCGCCGCCGCGGGCGCCGCCCGCCTGGACTCGATCTTCCTGGACGAGGGATTCGGCACCCTGGATCCGGAGACCCTGGAGGTGGTCGCCGCCACCCTGGAGACCCTGGCGCAGGGACGGCGGATGGTCGGTGTGATCACCCACGTCGCCGCGCTCGCCGAGCGGGTCCCGGTCCGGTTCCTGGTGTCCAGGGACGCGCGGACGTCCCGGGTCGTCCGCGAGGGCGCCACCCCGGAGTTCAGCGATGCCGGCTGACGCGCCGATGCGGTTCAGCGTCGACGCGTGGGACCCGGCGTACGGTGCCAGCCTGGAACTCGAGGATCTCCTGGGCGAATCCACGGCCCGGGTGGATGTGAACGTGGAACGGCCGCGCGGCTGGCGGGCCATCGACCCGGTTCCCGGCCAGACGCTGCCCGCGGCGCTGCTGTTCGTCGACGGCGTGCGCCGCATCGAGGCCCGGGTCTGGATCGAGGAGGACGCACCAGAACCGGGAGCGCATCCCGGCGGCCCGGCGCCCGGGGCCAGCGCCGCGCTCTGCGCGTCGTATGCGGCTGGCGTGGTGTGCTGCTGCGGCCAGCGTGCTCACCTGATCCACGTCGAGACCCGCCGCGGCCTGTTCACCGTGGCCCCGCGGGCCGACGACATCTCGACCTGGGCCGGCCGCTACACCGCCTGCCATACCTCGGCCAGCCCGGCCTGGCCGGTGTCGGTGACGCTGTCGCAGGCGCTGCAGCGCCGCCTGGGCGACGTCGAGGTGCAGACCGCGGTGGCGGCGCGGGCCGCCATGGCGGGGCATGGGGTGCCGGCCGGCGGCGACCTCCTGGTCATCGACGGGCCGCTGCGCGGCCGTCAGCACCTGCCGCGCGCGCTCGGCTACATCAAGTCCCACCGGACCACCTACCTGCCCCCGGAACTGAACGCCCTGGTCGCCGCGCTCTCACCCGGCCAGCGCACGCCGGTGTTCCTGATCGGCACGAGCTGGGACCGGCACACCTGGTATCTGCGCCTGCCCGTGGCGCCCGTGGCGGCCGGCCCGTCCGGCCCGCCGTGGGCGGGCATCGTGCGCATCGAGTGCTCCGCCGACCTGCCGACCGCGGAGGTGACCGGGCTGGCCGGGCTGAGCCAGGCCTGCCTGGGCCGGTTCGCCTCCGCCGAGTACAAGGACGCCCGGGCTCCGCAGAACCTGTACCCGATCGCGGGCCTGGAACGGGAGTTGCGCCGGCGCCTGGGCGACCCGCGGCTGCTATACCGGGCCCTCCGGCTGACCGCCCAGGCCGAAAGGCGGCCCGAGGTCGCGCGCCGGCCCTGATCCCGGTCCCGCCCCGGCGCGCGCCCGGCCCCTGATCCTGGTCCCGCCCCGGCCCGCGCGCCCGGCCCCTGCGGCATGCCCGCCCCGGGCCCGCTTCGCGGCCCGTCCGGCCCCTCCGGACCGGTCCGTCCGGGCCGTCCGGCCTGCTCCTGCCTTACGCGCCGCCCGCGGAATACCGGCCGGGCCAGCACGGTTACAGTGGTGGACCTCAGAAACGAAACGTCGAGTATCGAATAGGTGAGACCGCATGCCCAGCACGATGACCGCCGCGAGGACCACGCCGCGGCGGCACGAGGCGGACCGGCCAGCGACCCAGCCGTCCGGGCACCGGCGGCTCGGCCTGGCGCTGATCCTGACCGCGGCGTTCATGGTCGTCCTGGATTTCAGCATCGTGAACGTGGCGCTGGCCTCCATCGAGCGGGAGTTTGGCTTCTCGGCCACGGCGGTGCAGTGGATCGTCACCGGATACGCGATCGCGTTCGGCGGCCTGCTGATCCTCGGCGGCCGCGCCGCGGACATGTTCGGCCGGCGCCGGATGTTCATGGCCGGGCTGGCGATCTTCTCGGCCGCGTCGCTGGCCGGCGGCCTGGCCCACGACCCGGTGCTGCTGGTGGCCTCGCGGGTCGTGCAGGGGGCCGGCGCCGCGCTGGTCGCGCCGTCCGCGCTGTCCCTGATCACCACCGGATTCGCCGAGGGGCCGGGGCGCACCCGCGCGCTCG
This sequence comes from uncultured Actinomycetota bacterium, assembly GCA_963749145.1. Lineage (GTDB taxonomy): Bacteria > Actinomycetota > Actinomycetes > Streptosporangiales > Streptosporangiaceae > JASHPR01. The sequence goes on from CAVVLN010000005.1 coordinate 481,044, forward strand.
GCATGTACGGCGCGACCGCGTCGATCGGGTTTGTCGCCGGGCAGGTGCTCGGCGGCGTGCTGGTGCAGTTCACCAGCTGGCGGGCGGTGTTCCTGGTGAACGTGCCGGTCGGGCTGGTGGCCCTGGCGCTCGCCCCGCGGCTGCTCGGCGAGTCGCGCCAGGCCGGCCACCCGGGGCGCAGGCTGGACATCGGCGGCGCGCTGCTGATTACCGGGGCGGTGGCCGCGCTGGTGTTCGCGGTGTCGCAGGGGTACGTGCTCGGCTGGACGTCGCCGGCCGTACTCGGCGCCCTGGCCGCCACGGCGGCGGCGGGCGCGGCATTCGCCGCCGTCGAGCGGCATCATCCCGAGCCGCTGGTCCGCGCCGACCTGCTCCGGCGGCCGAGCCTGCGCAAGGCCAGCACGATGAACCTGCTGCTCGGCCTGTGGAACGCGGGCGAGCTCATCGTCTTGTCCCTGTACTTCCAGCAGGTGCTGCACGACTCGCCGCTGATGACCGGCCTGGCCATAGCGCCGCAGGGCGTCATCGGGTTCACCGCCGGGGCGTTCGGCGCCCGGCTGGCCCGCCGCGTCGGCATCCGCCGGGTCCTGATCCTCGCCAGCGCGGTGGCCACGATCGGTTTCCTGGCCCTGACCCGGCTGCCGGCGGCCGGCGGTTACAGTCCGCTGCTCGCCGCGGTGATGCTGGTCGGCTTCGGCACCGCCGGGACCGCGTTCGGCACCATGGTCACCGCCAGCGCCGGCGTGGCCGACGCCGACCAGGGGCTGGTCGGCGGGGTGATCAACACTAGCCGCCAGGTCGGCGCGGCGATCGGCGCCGCGCTGCTGCCGGCCGTGGCCGAGGCGGTCGGCCACGGCAGTGCCGGGTCGGCGGCCGGCGGTGACCGTGCCGCCATGCTCGCCGCCGCGGCCGCGGCCGCGCTGGCCACCCTCGTGGCCTGGCGCAGCGGCCAGCCCGCGGGTCCGCGCCTGCGGCACGCCTGACCTCCCCGCGGGTCCGGGCCTGCGGCACGCCTGACCTCCCGGGTCCGCTTCCCGGTGATTGCGGAGACCTCTCGGCACATCGCGCGGCTTTAGCCGCCGCGATCTGGGTTAACGCAGGGCGCAGGCGGCGGCCTGGCGGCGGATCCAGGACGGGGGCTGGCCGGTCTCGGCGGCGATCGCCTGCCAGGTCCAGCCCGCCGACCGGCGCCGGGTGAGGTAGCCGGCCATGGATTCGAAGCCGAGACCGGCCGCCACCTCGGCTGCGCGCTCACGTGACGCGTGGCGCTTGGCGGCGTGGGCCGTGCGGTCCAGCCTGTGGCGGCGCAGCGCGGACGTCACGGCATGGTGCGACAGGCCCGCCTCGGCGGCGATCGCGCTGACCGTACGGTGCTGCACGACGTGCCGGGCGTGCAGGTAGCCGGCCACATCGGCGAAGCCGAGCCGGTTCAACGCCGGCCGCCACGCGGCGTCCCAGCGGCGGGCCAGCGCCAGGCGCGCGTCCGCCGCCGCCGCCGGGTCGATGTCGGCGAGGTGCCGCGACAGCCAGTCCTTGTGCAGCCCGGCCTCGCGGCTGATCGCGGCCAGGCTCGCGCCCTCCGCCACCCGTGCCAGGACCAGAGCCCGGATGTCCGGGTACCCGGCCCGGGCGGCCGCGCCAGCCGCCTCATCGGCCAGCCGCCGGCGGGCTCGCTCGGCGTTCGCCCGGGCGATCGAGGCGGGCGGGATCTCGGCCAGCGCCCGCAGGGCCTTACGGCGGCGCTGCTCCGGGATGGGCCGGCCGCGGGCCGCGGCGGCGGCCGCCCGGGCCAGGTCGCCGGCCCGGGTCCGGTCCCGCCCCGCGGCGCTGCCCTCGCGGATGGCGGCGTCGAAGACCAGGCGGGCGGCGAACGCGGCCGCCCGGAGCTTGCGGGTCTGCGGGCCCTCCAGGGACTGCCCGCGTTCCAGGCCGAAGGCCTCGCAGTAGGCGTCCTTGGTCCAGCCGTGCGCCTTCAGGTGCGCCGCGACCGACCGCAGGGACCGGCCGCACAGGTGGCAGGTCACCCGGGTGCCGTCGACGATCACCACCTCACCGACCGGCGCATAGCAAGGCGTGCCGTCGGCCAGCACAGCGGCGACGGGACGGACCTGCAGGCCGGCGGGCCGGGCGGCGGCGGCCACCGGGCCGGTCATCTCTGCGGACATGACTCGCCCTCTTATTGCTAGTCACACTGAGACTACTGAGGCTGAGATTACTCGGCCTGCTGGCCGGCCGCACGGGTCCCTCGTAGCCTTTGGCCATGACCACGCCCGGGGAACGCTCGCTGACACTGGCCGAGTGGCTGGTGCTGTGCCTGGTCTGCGAGGAGCCCACGCACGGGTTCGCCCTGGTCGGGCTGCTGGGCGCGGAGGGCGGCCTGGGCCGGATCTGGCGGGTGCCCAAGCCCGTCATCTACCGCGCCCTGCAACGGCTCGAGCCCCTCGGGCTGATCAAGACCACCGAGCAGCAAACGTCCAGCCAGGGACCGGTCCGGTCACTGGTCGACGCGACCCCGGACGGCCGGGACGCCGCCTCGGCCTGGCTGACCAGGCCAGCCGAGCACGCCCGCGACGTGCGGTCGGAACTGCTGGTGAAGCTGGCCCTGCTGGACCGGGCCGGGGCGGACCCGCTGCCGCTGCTCGACGCCCAGCGAGAGCGCCTGGCCCCGGTCGCCGACGGCCTGCGCGACCGGCTCGGCGCGGCCGGCGGGTTCGACAGCACGCTCGTGCTCTGGCGCTACGAGACCATCTCGGCCACGGTCAGGTTCCTCGACGCCCTGCGCGCGCAGGCCGCGGCGCGGGCGCGGCGGTAAACCGCCGGGCGCGGCCCGGGATCCCGGCCCGCCACCCCGCCAGCCCGCCACCTCGCCCGCCCGTGCGGCCCGCGCCGCTTCCGCCGTGCGGCCTGCGCGGCTTCCGCCGTGCGGCCTGCGCCGCTTCCGCCGTGCGGCCTGTGCCGCTTCCGGCGCCGGCGGCATCCCCCCCTTGTGCCCGCCCGGCTTCCTAAGGTCTCATTGAGACTACTGACCGGGCCCCGGTAGGGGTCCCGCGCGCTCACAACGGGCAGGCCGCAGCCCAGCGGCCGCCCGGCCGCGCCAGCAAGGGAGATGACCATTCATGACCGTGACCCTGGACCGCAACGTTGAAGCGTTCATCGCCGCCCCGCGGCAGCTGTTCATCAACGGGCAGTGGGCCGACGCCGCGTCGGGCAGGACATTCGAAACGCCCAACCCGGCGACCGGCGAGACCCTCGCCCGGATCGCGGAGGGGGACGCGGAGGACATCGACCGGGCGGTGCGGGCCGCGCGCAAGGCGTTCGATGAGGGGCCGTGGAGCCGGATGACCCCGTCCGAGCGCGGCCGCATCGTCTGGAAGATCGGCGACAAGATCCTCGAGCACGTCGACGAGCTGGCTCAGCTCGAGTCGCTGGACAACGGCAAGCCGTTCGCCGTCGCCCAGGCCGCCGACGTGCCGCTGGCCGCCGACCTGTTCCACTACATGGCCGGCTGGGCCACCAAGATCGAGGGCAACACGATCGACATCTCCGTGCCCTACATGCCGGGCGCGAACTTCCACTCCTACACGCTGCGCGAGCCGGTCGGCGTGGTCGGGCAGATCATCCCGTGGAACTTCCCGCTGCTGATGGCGGCGTGGAAGCTCGGCCCGGCGCTGGCCGCCGGCTGCACCGTGGTGCTCAAGCCGGCCGAGCAGACGCCGCTGACCGCGCTGCGGCTGGCCGAGCTCATCGCCGAGGCCGGGGTGCCCGAGGGCGTGGTCAACGTGGTGTCCGGCTTCGGCGAGACCGCCGGGGCCGCCCTGGCCATGCATATGGACGTGGACAAGGTCGCGTTCACCGGGTCCACTGAGGTGGGCAAGCTGATCGTGCAGGCCGCCGGGGCCAGCAACCTGAAGAAGCTGACCCTCGAACTGGGCGGCAAGAGCCCCAACATCGTGTTCGAGGACGCCCTCGACGGCGCGGTCGAGGGCGCCGCCAACGCGATCTTCTTCAACCACGGCCAGTGCTGCGTGGCCGGCTCGCGGCTGTTCGTGCACCAGAGCCGGTTCGACGAGGTGGTCGACGGGGTGTCCGAGATCGCGAAGTCGATCAAGCTGGGCTCCGGGCTGGAGGCCGGCACCCAGATGGGGCCGCTGGTGTCCGAGGAACAGTTCCAGCGGGTCAGCGGGTTCCTGGAGTCCGGCCGGGCCGAGGGGGCGACCGCGGTGGTCGGCGGCGGCCGGTTCGGCGACAAGGGCTTCTTCATCGAGCCCACCGTGCTGACCAACACCCACGGCGACATGAAGGTCGTGAAGGAGGAGATCTTCGGCCCGGTCGTGGTCGCCGCGCCGTTCAGTGACCTGGACGACATCGCGGCGCAGGCCAACGACACCGAGTACGGCCTGGGCGCCGGCATCTGGACCAAGGACATCGGCAAGGCCCATGCGCTGGCCAAGAAGATCCGGGCCGGCACGGTCTGGATCAACTGCTACAACGTCTTCGACGCCTCGCTGCCGTTCGGCGGCTACAAGCAGTCCGGCTGGGGCCGGGAGATGGGGCACGAGGTCCTGAACAACTACACCGAGGTCAAGGCGGTCACGACCCTGCTGTAACGAGACGGAGCGCGCCGGGTAGTTATATGGCGTGACCGATACGGGGCGGCAGGTCGAGCCGGGCCGGGTTCGGCCCATGCTGGCCACAGCGGGCGACCTGCCGCCCGACGATGACGCCTGGGCCTACGAGATGAAGTGGGACGGCGTGCGCGCCATCGCGCTCGTCGAGCCCGGCGCCGTGCGGCTGTGGTCCCGCTCCGGCCGCGAGATCACCGCCTCCTATCCCGAGCTGCGGCAGCCGCCGGACGGGTCCGCCGGGATCACCCGGGCGGTCCTGGACGGGGAGATCGTGGCCTTCGGCGGCGGGCAGTGGCCGAGCTTCGAGGCGCTGCAGCAGCGGATCAACATCTCCTCGCCGGCGCAGATCGCGCTGCTCGCGGCCGAGATCCCGGTCAGTTACCTGGCCTTCGACCTGCTGTGCCTGGACGGCCGGCCGCTGGTCGACGCGCCGTACGCCGAGCGCCGGGCCCGGCTGGACGCGCTGGGCCTGGCCGGCCGGCACTGGCAGGTGCCGCCCTCGTTCACCGACGTGACCGGCGCGGACCTGCTGGCGGTGTCCAGGCAGCAGGGCCTGGAAGGGGTGGTGGCCAAGCGGCTGACGTCGCGTTACGAGCCCGGCAAGCGGTCACCGGCCTGGCGCAAGGTCAAGGTGGTGCTCCGGCAGGAGGCGGTGGTGGGCGGCTGGCGGCCGGGCGAGGGCGTCCGGGCGGGCCAGATCGGCTCACTGCTGGTCGGCGTGTACGGGCCGGCCGGGCTGGACTACGCCGGGCACGTCGGGACCGGGTTCACCCAGCAGGCGCTCGGCATGCTGGGCCGCCAGCTGTTCCCGCTGCGCCGGGGCACCTCCCCGTTCGCCGCGCCGGTTCCCCCCGACCACGCCCGGGGGGCCGTCTGGGCCGAGCCGCGGCTGGTCGTTGAGGTCGGCTTCGGCGGCTGGACCAGCGCGGGCGTGATGCGCGCCGCTTCCTACAAGGGGCTGCGCACGGACAAAGACCCGGCCGAGGTGGTCCGCGAGTCTTGAGCTGGCGCCGCCGGGCCGCCCGGTCCCTGCCATGCTGGCGGGATGCGGTCGGGCCGGTTCGGCGGGCTGCTGCGGCAGCGCAGCTTCCGGCTGCTCTGGATCGGCGAGACGGTCAGCCAGCTCGGCAACGCGATGGCCGTGGTCGGGGTGCCGCTGGTCGCGGTCATCGTGCTGCACGCCGGGCCGCTCGCGGTCGGCGTGCTCACCGCGGCCGCGTGGCTGCCCTGGCTCGTCATCGGGCTGCCCGCCGGGGCGTGGGTCGACCGCTGGCCGGCCCGGCAGGTGATGATCTGGTGCGACGTGGTCTCGGCGGTGCTGTACGCGAGCGTGCCGCTCGCGGCCTGGGCCGGCGTGCTGACCATCGGCCTGGTCGTCGCGGTCCAGCTGGCCGGGGGAGCGGCCAGCGTGCTGTTCATGACCGCGTACCAGGTCTACCTGCCGTCCCTGGTCACCCCGGCCGAGCTGATCGAGGGCAACACCAAGATGCAGGGCAGCGCGTCGGCGGCGGCCTTCGCCGGGCCGGGCCTGGCGGGCGTGGTGGCGCAGGCGCTCGGCGCCACGACGACCCTGCTCGGCAACGCGGTCAGCTTCGTGGTCTCGGCCGCCTGCCTGATCGGCACCCGCCCGGCCCGGGGACCATCGAGGGCCGGGCGCGCGCCGGGGGGTCCGGCGAGGCAGCCGACGCTGCGCCGGGAAATCGCCGACGGGCTGGCCCTTGTGCTGGGCGACCCGTTCCTGCGGCCGCTCAGCGCGTTCTGGGCCGCGGCCAACCTCGCGCTCACCGGCTACGCGGCGCTCCTGGTCGTGTTCCTGGTCCGAGTGATCGGGCTGACGCCCGGGTCGGTCGGGCTGCTCACCGCGGTCCCTGGCGTCGGCGGGCTCCTCGGCGCCCTGCTCACCGGGCGCATCACGGCGCGCTTCGGCACCGCGCGCGGCCTGCTGCTGAGCACCTGGCTGGCGATGCCGTGCGCCCTGCTCATCCCGCTCACCGGGGCGGGGCCGCGGCTGGCGTTCTACGTCGCCGGCTCGCTGACCGCCGCCGCCGGCATCGCGGTCGGCAACATCATCATCGCCGCCTTCCGGCAGTCCTACTCGCCGCCGGGCATGTGCGGCCGGGTCACCGCGACCATGCGCTTCCTGGTCTTCGGCACCAGCCCGGTCGGTGCCCTGCTCGGCGGTGCGCTGGGCGGCTGGCTCGGCATCCGCCCCGCGCTGTGGGTCATGCTCGGCGCCGTCGCGCTGTCCGGGACCCTGCTGCTCAGCCGCGCCCTGACCGCGGCCAGGGACCTGCCCGCGGCCCCGCGCGCCGCGGCGGCCCGATCCGCGCACCGCCCGCTGCTCGGCGCGACCAGTACCTAGCGACGCGGATGAGGCGCCCGCGGGCATTGATAACTTAACCGGGACGATCCTCAGTCCGATGCGACTGAGGATCGTCCCCGCTAACGGATCACACCGGCCCGGTGGCCCGGCCGGACCCGTGTCGGACGGCCTGGCCGCGAATACAGCCGGAAAAGAAAACCCGCCAGAAACCCGAAAAGTTGTTGGCGTGCGTCGCCCCCGTGGCTCCTACCGGTGTCAGGCAACACACCAGCGGCCGCTCGCCGGCGACGGCGGAGGGGACCGCCGCAGGCAGCGGTGACCGAGGCCCGGAGGGGACACGACATGACCGACACGATGAGCCAGGCCAGCCCGAAGACCACCCAGACCGCGCAGATCGCCGAGATGATCCGGACGGGCGACGCCGCCGAGACCGCGCAGCCCGCCGAGGCGATCTGGGCCGCGCTGGCCGAGAGCGCCGAGGTTGTCGTGGCCGCCGAGAGCACGCAGATGGCGCAGGGCACCGAGGCCGCCGACAGCTCCGGGACCACACAGATCGCCGAGGCCGGGGCCGCCGCGGCCGGCCGACGCGCGCGGGGCCGTCACGCCGCACCGCATCAGGCTGGCACCCGGCACGGCGTGCCCGGCCTGGCCCGACGCCCGGCAGGCCGGCACGCCAGCACCCGGCCTGCGGGCGGCCTCGCCCGGCGGCTCGCGGTATCGGCGGGCTCGCCCGCCAGCGAGCTGGCCGGCGGCTGAGCCCGCCCCAGCCGGCCAGCGGCCCGTCTGGCTCAGATCTCCTCGTCGCGCCCGCGCAACGCGTTGCGCACGGCCGGCGGCACCCGCAGCCGGCCGTCGCCGCGGCACAGCGCCTGCAACTCGCCGGGCACCTCGTCCGGCGCCCGGGTGAGCGCGGCCAGCCGGTCGAACAGGGCGGCCAGGTCCTCGCCGATCTTCTCGTCCTCCCGCGGCATCGCCCCCCAGCAGTCCCAGGGCAGCAGTTCGGTGTTGTCCAGGGCCGCGGCGTCGCGCATGAGGTTGCCCGCGATCCACCAGTCGCCGGCCTCGCTGATGTGACTGAGCCCGAACGCCGCGGGGTCCGCGTCGCCGCGGCGGACCCGGGCCCAGGCGTCACCCGCGATCAGGAACCGGTCCCGCGGCACGTCGGTGACGTCGAAGCCGATCGAGAACAGCTCCCGCTGCCGCTCGTCGATCTGCGCGTCCACGAGAACCCAGCGCCCGCCGTCCCAGTACTCGCAGACCCAGTGGTCCTCGAAGAACCCGTCGGTGAAGTACCCGCCGAAGCCGCAGCGGGCCCGGCTGGCGTGCCGTGCGCCCGCAGCATCGCGACCATCAGCACGGTGAAGCCCCGGCAGTTGCTGGCCAGGCGGGCCGCCGGCACCCGCGCGGCGCCCAGCGGCCGGCCGTCCCTGGCCACGACCTGCTCCAGGATGGTCTCGGCCGGCCGGATGTGCACGCTGGCCCGGTCTGCCTCCGACAGCGTCACGCCGTAGGCGGGCGCGATGAACTCGTGGATCAGCAGGCCCTGCGCGACCGCGGCGAGGCTGGCCACGTCACCGGGCAGCTCCTCGAGCAGCGGCGCGAACCGGCCGGCCGACGTCATGACCCCCGGCCGGGTGTAGCTGGGCAGCGTGCGCATGGTTCTCCTCCGGTGACGATTTGCCGATGCCAGCCGACCTTACGCGCCGATCACTGACATCCCCTGTCAGCGATAATCCGTATTCTGGTCTCGTGCGCGCCGACCGCCTGGTCCGCCTGGTCCTCCTGCTTCAGGCCCGCGGGCCGATGACCGCCCGCAGCCTGGCCCGGGAGCTGGAGGTATCCGTCCGGACCGTCTACCGCGATCTCGATGCGCTCAGCGCGGCCGGCGTGCCGGTGCGCGCCGAGCCGGGGCCCGGCGGCGGCTGCCGGCTGCTCGACGGCTACCGCTTCCCGCTCCGCGCGCTGCGCCCGGAGGAAGCCGAGGCGCTGCTCATCCTGGGCGTGCCGGGCGCGTTCCGGGAACTCGGCCTGGACGGCGCGGTCACGGCGGCGCAGCGTCAGATCCGGGTCACGGCGGGCATGGATGCGGCGGCGGGCCCCGGCGCGGCGCTGGTCCACCTCGACATGCCGCGCTGGTTCCGCGGTCGCGAGGACCTGCCCTGCCTGCGGACCCTGGCCGAGGCTCTGCGGCGGCAGCGGCGGGCAGCCATCGGCTATCAGCGCACCGGCGACCCTTTCTCGGGACCCGAACGCACCGTCAGCCCCCTCGGCCTGGTCAACAAGGCGGGAATCTGGTACCTCGTGGCGGCCGCCCGCGGCGGGCGGGTCACGGTCTTCCGGGCCGGGCGGATCCGCGCGGCCCGGGTCCTGGCCGAGCCGGCCCCGCGGCCCGCGGACTTCGAGCTGGCCGAGTTCTGGGAACGGTGGTCGGCCGAGTTCGAGGCCAGCAGGCCCCGGTTCCCGGTGCGGCTGCGGGCGTCGCCCGCGGCGCTGGCACTGCTCGGCGAGGTCTTCGGCGACGGCGCGGCCGTGGCGCTGGACGCGGCGTCCCCGCCCGACGCGGTGGGCTGGCGGGAGCTGACGCTCTCGTTCGAGCACGAATGGGCGGCGGCGCACCGGCTGGCCGGCTTCGGCGGGCAGGTCGAGGTGCTGTCCCCGGCCTCGGTCAGCCGGCGGCTCCTGACGACGGCGCGGGCGATCCTCGATCGCTACGACGATCCAGGATCGCCGTCCCCGAAGGCGGCTCCCGGGTTGCGGTAGATCGCCAGGGTCAGCGCCCCGCCCAGGAGCCGCACGTGCGACTGCGGCGACAGCGCGGCCACGATCGCGGCCTTGCTCGCGATGTCCGCGGCCAGCACCGTCGCGGCCACCCCGATGAGCAGGATGACGCGGCGTCGCGCGGCACCTCGCTCATCGGCGGTGATCACGTTGTCAGCTTAGATCTTCCCCCGGCGGTGCAAGGCCACGTAGAGGATCACGCCCAGGATGACCAGCCACACCAGCGGGGTGAAGGCAAAGGTCAGCATGTGTCCGGCCACCGTGGCCGCAGCGATCACGATGACCACCGCCAGCAACAGCGTCCCGATGTGCGAGTGCTCGTAGCGCCGCCGGGGCGGCGCCTTCGGTCCTTGCATGGCTTCCTCCTCGGTCCGGGGCAGGTCGGCGAACAGCCCGCCCAGATCGGCGTACGTCTTCGCCCGCATGGCCTGGTCGAGGCGCTGGTTGAACTCGGCCTGGTCGAGCCGTCCGTCGCCGTAGTGCTTGGACAGCAGATCGGCCACCTCGGCGCGCTCGGCGTCGGAGATCCGCATGCTGGCGTAGTTGGTGCGGCGCCGGGTGGCCAGGAGCCACGGCGGCGGGCTGCTCGGCGCTGACATGACGGCGGCCTCCCTGGTCAGTGCGAGCGGGCGGACAGCGAACGGGACAGAGACGAGGCGATGTCGCTGGCCAGCGACTGCTCGCAGCCCTCTTCGGGGATCAGCAGCCAGCCGGCCAGGTAGACCGGTATCCCGGCGCCGCCGATGACGGTGAGAACGGCGAAGACGATCCGCACGACCGTCACGTCCACGCCGAGGTAGTCGGCGATGCCGGCGGCCACGCCGGCCAGCATCCGGTCGGCGAGCGGGCGGCGCAGCGGCGGCGACCCGCCGTAGGTGTTGGTGTCCTGGTCGGCCTGGGGCTGATCGGTGGTCTCGGTGGTGTCAATCGGTGTGTTCATGCCTCCAGCGTGGCCGCCCCGGCCCGGCCTGGGTATCGGGAAGAACCCGGGTTGATCCCGGATGCCGCCCGGACAGGATCCGGGTTGGCCCGGATAGCCCTACGGGCTCTCCCGGCGCGATGATGGGCCCATGAACTCGACCGGCTCCCCGCCGCGCCCGCCCGGCCCCGAGGACACGTCCCGGTGGGGCGGCCCGGCCGCGGGCTGGCGCGCCCGCGAGTTCCGGCACGAGCGCTGGCGGGAACGCTGGCATTCGGGGCATTGGGCGCGCGGGCCCCGGGCCGACGGGCCGCTGCGGCGGGACGGGGAGGACGGCCTGGTCGGCGGGGTAGCGGCGGGCCTGGCCGCGCGGACCGGCCTGGACGTCACGCTGGTGCGGCTGGCGCTGGTGCTGGCGGCCCTGATCACCTTCGGCTACGCCGCCGTGGCCTACGTGGTGGCCTGGCTGCTGGTGCCGGTCCGGGGCGCCGACCGCAGCATCGCGAGCCGGGCCAGGTCCGACCGCCGGGGCATCGCGCTCGCGGCCGGCCTGGCGACGCTGCTGATCGTGCTGCTGCTGATCGCCTCCGTGCTCGGCGCCGGGCTGCTGAGCGCCGTGGAGTGGCCGCTGGTCATCTGCACCGCCGGCATCGTGCTGATCTGGCGGAACGGCGACGCCGGCGAGCAGGCGACCATGCGCCACCTGGCCGAGCCGCTGGCGGGCCTCACCGGGCGCGGCGGCCGCGGGCGGGTCGTGTGGCGGGTGGCCATCGCCGCCGTGCTGCTGATCGCCGGCACGGGCATCCTGGTGTCGGGGCACGAGAGCCTCAAGCTGCTGAAGCCGCTCGGCGGCGCCGTGCTGGTGCTGGCCGCGATCGCGATCGCGCTCGGCCCCTGGTGGCTCGGCATCGCCCGGGACCTGGTCGCCGAGCGCCGGGCCCGGATCCGGGCCGAGGAGCGGGCGGACATGGCCGCGCGCGTACACGACTCGGTGCTGCAGACCCTGGCGATGATCCAGAAGCGCGCGGACCAGCCGCAGCAGGTCATCCAGCTGGCCCGGGCCCAGGAACGCGAGCTGCGCTCCTGGCTTTTCGACGGCCGGGCCCCCGGCTCCATGGACGACGAGATGACGCTCGCGGCCGGGGTGCGGCGGATCCAGCAGGACGTGGAGGCCCGGCACGGGGTGACCGTCGAGGCGGTCACCGTCGGCGACTGCGAGCTTGACGACGACCTCGGCGCGCTGCTCGCGGCCGCCCGCGAGGCCACGGTCAACGCGGCGAAGTGGTCGGGGGCGGACGTGATCTCGCTGTTCGCCGAGGTCGAGCCGGCCGAGGTGTCGGTGTTCGTGCGCGACCGCGGGCAGGGGTTCGACCCCGGCGCGGTGCCCGCGGACCGCAAGGGGCTGGCCGAGTCCATCCACGCCCGGATGACGCGCCGCGGCGGCTCCGCGGCCATCCGCAGCGCCCCGGGCCAGGGCACCGAGGTGTCGCTGACCATGCCCCGGGCGGCCGGAGAACGTCAGCCGGGCCGGGCATGAGCACGCCCAGGGCGCGAGCCGGGACGCATCCGCCCCGGGTGGCGATCGTGGACGACCACGGCCTGTTCCGCTCCGGGGTCCGTTCCGAGCTCGGTGACCAGGTCGAGGTCGTGGGCGAGGCCGACGACGTGGAACCCGCGATCGCGTTGATCGGGCAGGTTCTCCCGGACGTGGTCCTGCTCGACGTGCACCTGCCCGGCGGCGGCGGCCAGCTCGTGGTCTCGGCGCTCAAGACCGAACATCCCCAGGTGCGCTTCCTGGCCCTGTCCGCCTCGGATGCCCCCGAGGACGTGATCGCGGTCATCCGCGCGGGCGCCCGGGGCTATGTGACGAAGACGATCTCCGGGCCCGACCTCATCGACGCGGTGCGCCGGGTCGCGGCCGGTGACGCGGTCTTCTCGCCCCGGCTGGCCGGCTTCGTGCTGGACGCGTTCGCCGCGCTGCCGTCCGAGGTCGAGGGACGCCCGTTGTTCGACCCCGAACTGGATCAGCTCACCACCCGGGAGCGGGAGGTGCTCCGGCTGATCGCCCGCGGCTACACCTACAAGGAGATCGCGCGCGAGTTCACGATTTCGGCCCGGACGGTCGAGACCCACGTCTCCTCGGTGCTGCACAAGCTCCAGCTATCGACCCGGCACCAGCTGACCCGCTGGGCCACCGAGCGGCGGCTGATCTGACCTCAGGCCGCTACCGCGGGCTCGCCCGCGGTAGCGGCCGACTCCCCGGCCCGCGAGCCGGAACGGCCATCCCGGCGAACCGGTCGCCTCCCGCGCGCGAGCCGGAACGGTCACCGGCTGCCGAACCCGTCGAATTCGCCATTCCGCACGCCGCCAAGGAACGCATGCCATTCGCCTGGCGTAAACCGGAGAACCGCCCCTTCGGTGTCCTTACTGTCACGAACACCGATACCACCGTCGGGCAGGCTAGCCACCTCGACGCAGTTGCTGTTCGAGAAGCTCAGGGAACTCTTGGCCCAGCGCAGCATTGAGCCCGGCGCAGGTATTTCCATGCCCTACCTCGCTAAATGTCCGGTATTCCTTCGGCCTGAAATGGCCACTACGCGGGGTACGGTATCAGCTACTCAATGTACCGAGGGCAGAAAACTCAATTACGGCCGGCTCGGCGGCTACCAGACCAATGCGACTCAGCGGTATCAAGGAACAGTTCTCTAGACGACCGCGGGTCGAGGGCCGCGTCAGCAAGCGCCCGAAAGGCGAGACTGTACAGAAAAGTGGCTTTCTCACCTTCAATGGAGAAGTCGCTCCTCAAATGCTCCGTAGTAACTACATCTTGTAGCATGGCATCATTATCCGGCCCGAAGCGGAAGATGACGAACGATCCCGCGAAGACCGGGTGCTGCGCGTCGAGGGGGAGAACCTGCAGCGTCAGGTTGGGTCGCTCGACCTCGCGCGCGAGCCGCTGCAACTGCTCGCGCATCACCGCGTCGTCACCGACACGGCGCCTCAGGACCGACTCGTCGAGAACGACCGAAAGCTCAGGCCGCGGGTCGCGGTCCAGTACCTGCTGGCGTTGCATCCGGACCTTGACCAGTCGCTCGATAATGCCGGGCGGAGTGGGCTCGAGCCGGTTATAGCTGGCGATTATGTGCCGGGCGTAGGCTTGCGTTTGCAGCAGGCCGATCACGGCGTCTGTGTGCCAGACGAAGATCGAGCTTGCCTCGTGCTCGAGGCCAATGAACTGCCGGTAGTCGGGGGAGACGATTTCAGCGACCTCCTCCCACCACCCCTTGTGGCTCGCGTCCTCGGCGAGTGAGAGGAGGAACGCACGGCGCGATCCGGTTATCTGATAGTAGTCGAGCAGCCTCTCGACTTCCCTCGGTTGTAAACCGGTCCTGGCCCGTTCGTACCTACTTACCTTCGAGGGGGACCATTTCAGCGCAGCAGCAACGGTATCGCCGCTCTTGCCCTTGCTCTCCCGGATCTCACGAAGTTCGGCAGCAAGCCGGCGGCGCCGTACCGTGGGGCTTCCTGGCACGGTCATCTGCGTCCCTCCTCCCGGTGCCGCGCGGGCGGGACGTGCGCCCCTTACGGGGATTTTACCCAGAATCGGTGGTGAAACTCTCATCACATCTCGCACCGAAGTCGCCGGCCGCTCCGCCGCCCGGCAATCCCGGTCGTGACGCCGGTGGCGTCGGTCACCGGCAGTGCCCGGTCCGGCCGCCCGGGCCCTGGGCGGGGGACGGTCCGGGCGGCAGCTTACAAGTTCCGGCGGGCCGCCCCGGACCTGGGCGCAACGCGAAGATCCCTTCCGTACCTGACGGGCGACGCTGGCCATTGAGCGGCACCGTACCGGACCGCGGTGCTACCGGGAAAGGGCGCGCCTTTACCGGAAGGAAGACCGCTGCTACCGGAAGGAAGACCGCTGCGCACCGGGCAGTACGGCAACCACCAGAAGGAGGGGCGCGGAACCAACGAGACCAAGGTGAAGGCTGAGCCGGATAACGCATAGCCATATTTCGAGCGCCGCCGGGATTGCTGCGCTGTTTGTGGCGAGCGATGTGGCTGTCAATATCTGTGGCCAGTGTTACGGTGTCCGCGGCCTAGCGCATGATCCGGACCCCCGCCGATGACTTAAAAACAACACAACGGAAACCGCCGCAGCCCCGGGGTAACCGCAGCAGCCGGCTGGGCTCGGTCCGTGAGCCCATGTATCGGGTCAGCTCATGTATGAAAGACAACATTGGGAGCGGCCACTGCCTGCACGTGGACAGCCGGTGCGTGCACGGCAGCCGCGGACATTTCCGAGCTAGCCAGGACCGACGCAGCCACGCCGAGTGCAAGAATGGCGGGTATGAGAACCGTTCGCCCGATGCGCATGACTCCTCCTGGCGACTCCCGAGGTCAGCGGGTGGTTGTGCCGCCTCGCTGACCTGCACCGCGCATCACTTATCGGTTAAAGTATTTCTTATGCGTGAGCCATTTCCTAGAGTTTCCTGAACGCAAAAGCTGCTCAAGAAATGTTGACGGTTGATTGCAGCAAAAGTGCCTGGAAATTTTTGTTTGCCCGCGTACGGCAAGGGCTGGCGCAACTTTCATGGCATGGTGCATTGGCACGAATGGCGTCATTATCACGAGAAGGCACTTTTAAGCCGGTTAATTTATACATGAACATGCCGCTTGTTCCCTAATTGTTCTGGTAGTAAAGTTCGCTCCATGCCCACCGTGACCCCCGCCGGTGCGCTGATCGGCCGCGACAGCGAGCTAATGACGCTGGTCGGGCTCATCAGGGATGCCGCTGTGGGCCGGGGCGGTGCGGCCCTGATCGAGGGGGAGCCGGGAATCGGCAAGTCCGCGCTGGTGCGGGCGGCTGTGACGGATGCGGCAGATGCTGGCTGTCAGGTATTCTGGGGCGCCGGTGATGAATTGGGGCAGGCGCTACCGCTGCTGCCATTGTTAGAGAGTTTAAGGGTTCGCGAGCCTTCTGCTAATCCCCGGCGGAACTCCATCGTCCGGCTGCTGCGCGGCGAGGTAGCGGCGGACCGCGGCGCCGACGTATCGGCCGCGCTCGCGGAGCAGTTGCTGGCGCTGGTCGCCGAGGAGTGCGCCACGCAGCCAACCATCCTGGTCATCGACGATCTCCAGTGGGCCGACCGCGCCAGCGTCGCCCTGTGGGGGCGGCTGGCGAAGTCGGCACCGCAAGCCCCGCTGTTGCTGGTCGGCACGATGCGCCCGGTGCCGCAGCGGGATGACTTGCTGGCGCTACGCCGGACCGTCAGCGATGGCGGACGGCTGCAGCTCTCCGGGCTCACCGAGGCGGCCGTGGCCGAGCTGGTCGCCGTCCTCGTCGGCGGCAGGCCCGGCGGCAAGCTCCTGCGGCTCGCCGAAGGCGCGGCCGGGAACCCGCTGTACGTCACCGAGCTGGTTGCGGCATTGGCCCGCAGCTCCAGTGTCACCGTTACTGACGAGGGGGCTGCCGAGCTGACGAACAGCTCAGCCCCTGGGTCGCTATCCGCGGCTATCGCGGACCGCCTTGACTTCGTCTCGGGTTCGGTACGCCAGGTACTAAGGGCCGCCGCGCTGCTCGGTATGGATATTGCCGTGGCGGACCTGGCCGTCGTCCTGGGCCGGGCCGTGGTGGAGCTAATTCCGGCTGTGGATGAGGCTTGCGCGGCCGGCGTGCTGACCGAGTCCGGCAGCGGCCTCTGGTTCCGGCATCCGCTCATTCGTGCGGCGTTGTACGACGAGATGCCCGCATCGGTGCGTGCCGCCTGGCACCGCGACGCCGCCCAGGCCCTGGCGTTGGCCTGCGCCCCGGCGGACCGGGTGGCCCGGCAGCTGCTGTGGGCCGTCGGCGGACCGGGTGGCCCGGCCGAGGCGATGGATGAGTGGATGCTGAGCTGGCTGGCCCGTACCGCGGAGCCGCTGGTCGGCCGGGCGCCTCAGGTAGCGGCCGAGCTCCTCCGCCGGGCGGTCGCGAGTTCTCCGGCTGGCTCGGCTCAGCATGACGCTCTGGTGGGACGGCTGGCTGACGCCTTGTACCGGGTCGGCGACACGGCCGAGGCGGAGCAGGTGGCCAACCGGGCCCTGGCCCACGCGGCCGATCCCGATCTCGTGGTTGACCTGCACTGGACGCTGGCCCAGTGCCGCATGCGGGTGGGCCAGTCCGCCGAGTCGCTGGCCACGCTGGACCGGGCCCTGGCTTCCCCCGGGATCTCGGCCCGCCATCGCGCCCGGCTGCTGGTGCTCTCGGCCCGCACCCACAGCCACTGCGGTGAGCTCGAGAAGGCAGGCCGCGTCGCCACCACCGCGCTCGCGGCGGCATCGGAGGCGTCGGACAACTGGGCGACCGGCTGGGCCCTGCACGTGCTGACCATCGTCGCCACCGTGCAGGGGCAAAGAGCCGACGCGCTGCCGATGTTCGACCGGGCCCTGACGGTGACGGAGGCCGATCCGGCCCTGACCGACCTGCGGCTGTTGCTGCAGCTGAACAAGGCGGTCACGCTGGCCGGCCTCGACCGGTACGAGGAGGCTTTCACCGCGGTGCGGCAGGCCCGCTACCTGGCCGACCAGGTCGGGGCGGTCATCCGGCTGGCCCAGGCGCATACCGCCCTGGCTCAGCTGCTGTTCGAGACGGGGCGCTGGGATGATGCGATGGCTGAGGTGGCGGCCCGGCACGAGGATTTGAAGGAGCCCGGCGCGGCCTGCAGCGATCTCGGCATGGCCGCCGTCATCTGCTTCCATCGCGGCGAGAGCACGGCGGCGCGCCGCTACCTGGCGGCGGCCGTCCCGCATGCGGAGCGGATAGGTAACCGGGTCGTCGCCCCGCTGGCCCTCGCGCGCAGCCTGGACCGGGAGGACGCCGGGGCACTGCCGGAGGCGCTGGCGGAGCTGACCGCCGGGTTCGCCGACAACACCGAGGAACTCTCCGAGATCGAGGACCTGCTGGCCGACGCCGTCCGGCTCGCCACGCAGACCGGTGAGCTGGGCACCGCGCAGGCCCTCGCCATGCACGCGGCGGCGCTGGCCGGATCGGACATCCCCCATCGGCAGGCGAACGCGCTGTTTTGCCGCGGCCTGCTCGAACGCGATGCCCCCCGGCTGCTCTCAGCCGCGGAGCGTTACGGCGACGCCGGCCGGCCGCTGTACCGGGCCAAGGCGCTGGAGGCGGCCGCCGGGAACTTTGTCGGGGACGGCGACCGTGACCAGGCCCGGGCCGCGTTCACCAGCGCGGTGGAGATCTACACCACCCTGGGCGCTGCCGCGGACGCCGGCCGGCTGCGGGCCAGCTTCCACGCTCACGGCATCCGCCGCGGCCCGCGCGCCAAGCACCGGCAGGCGCGCAGCGGCTGGGACAGCCTGACGCCGACCGAGACCAAGATCGCCGCGCTCGTGGAGGGCGGGCTGTCCAACCCGGAGATCGCGGCCAAGCTGCTGCTGTCGCGGCGCACCGTCGCGACGCACGTCTCGCACATCCTGAAGAAGCTCGATGTCCACTCGCGGACCGACATCGCGCGCGAGTCGGCCCTGCGCACGATCGGACCGCGGTGAAGGCTGGCCGGATGGACGGAGGGGCGGCGAGGGCTGGCCAGCGGGCGGTGCGGGCTGGTGAGCGGCGAGGGCTGGCCAGCGGGCGGTGCGGGCTGGTGAGCGGCGAGGGCTGGCCAGCGGGCGGTGCGGGCTGGTGACCGGCGCGGGCTGAGGGCCGGGAGGGCCCGGTGAATCGTTGGGGGGGTTTACCGATTCACCGGACCCACGTCTGACCGCCCCCGGCCGCGGTGGCCGTCATCCTCACGCATCAGCCTCGAACGCGAGCGTGAAGTAGACCGCCTTGCCCGTCGGGGTCCGGTGATAGCCCCAGTCCGTCGACAGGCTCGCGACCAGCATCAGGCCCCGGCCGGCCTCCGCGTCGCCGGGCGTGTTCACCGGCACCGGCACGCAGCGCGAGGTGTCGCCGACGTCGATGCGTAATAGGCCGCAGATGCAGGTGATGGTGAGCACGATCGTGTCGCTCGCCTCGTGCCGGATCGCGTTGGTCACCAGTTCGCTGGTCAGCAGCACCGCGACGTCCGGGTCGACCGGGACGTCCCAGGCGCATATGGCCTCGCGGACCTGCCTGCGGGCCTTCGCCGCGGCGGCGGGGCCCGCGCTGAGCGCGATGCGGCGAGGCCGCTGAACGGTCGGGCGGATCGGCGCCATCGTGTCCATCTGGGTTCCTTGCCAGGCCATTGCTGTTGCCGGATTTCAGAGAAAATCCTGCTGCAACTTGCAGTGAGAGACATCGGTCAGCTGACCGATCTTTTGGCAATTGCGTGACAGCCAGGTGCCGGGTGGACGGGCTGGCCGGGCGGCGTCGCCGGGTGCCGGGATCCGGGCTGGCCGGGCGGCGTTGCGGCCAGGTGCCGGGTGCCGGGATCCGGGCTTTACCGGCGGCGTCGGGGCCGGGCGCCGGACACTGGCCCCGGGCTGGGCGGCCGGCGTCAGGCCGTGCCGGACATTGGCCCCGGGCTGGGCGGGCGGCGTCAGGGGCGGGTGCCGAACGGCCGGCCCGGGCTGGCCGGCAGCGTGGCGTAGGCGTCGTGGACCCAGTCGCACAGCAGCGGCCTGGTCTCGCGCGGGTCGATGATGTCCTCGACGCCGAACCGTTCCGCGGTGCGCATCGGGCTTCGCACCGCGTCGAGCCGGGCCCGGATCTCCGCCAGCAGGGCGGCCGGATCCTCCGCCCGTTCCAGCTCGGCCCGGTAGGCGGCCTCGATCCCGCCCTCCACCGGCAGCGAGCCCCAGTCCGCCGAGGGCCAGGCCCAGCGCCGGATCAGCCGGTGCCGGTTGGTCAGGCCCGCGCCGCCGACGCCGAAGACGCGGCGCATGATGATCTCGGCGCCCGGCACGCTCGCCTGGTAGACGGCGCTGATCGCCCGCACGCCGTGCCGGATCGTAGCCCGCTGCTCGGCCCGGGTGCCGATGAGCAGCCCGGGCTGGTCGGTGAGCGTCACGATCGGCAGGTGGAACGTGGAGCACAGGTCGGCCAGCCGCGTCACCGCCTCGGCGCCCTCGACGGTCAGGCAGCCCCCCGCGACGTACGGGTCACCGGCCACCACGCCGACCGGGTGACCGTCCAGGCGGGCCAGCGCGGTGACGACCGAGCCGCCGTAGCGCTGCACCTCCATCAGCGAGCCCGCGTCGAACACCGCGCCCAGGATGTCCCGGATCCGGTAGGGCTGGCGCCGGTCCCGGGGCACGGCCGACAGCAGCGACTCGTCGCGCCGGCCGGGCGGGTCCTGCCCGGCGACCACCGGCGGAAGCTGGTAGGCGCTGGCCGGCAGGTAGGACAGGAAGCGGCGGATCATGCCGAACGCCTCGGCCTCCGACGCCGCCACCAGGTCCACCGCCGCGTTGCGGCTGTGCACCCGCGACCCGCCCAGCTGCTCCTTGTCCACGTCCTCGCCGATGCCGCCGCGCACCACGGGCGGCCCGGCCACGAACAGCTGCGCGGTGCCTTCGACCAGGATCGACAGGTGCGCGGCGCACAGCCGGGCCGCGCCCAGGCCGGCCACCGGGCCCAGCCCGGCGGCGACCACCGGCACGACCGACAGGTTGTCGACGACGTAGTCCCAGCCCGGGTTGACCGGGACGTAGGTCCGGCCCATCTGCTCGAGCATCTTCACGCTGCCGCCTCCGCCGGTGCCCTCGACCAGCCGGACCAGCGGCAGCCGCAGCTCGTTCGCGAGCTGCTCGGAGAAGATCTGCTTGCCCGCGATCGCGGCGTCGGCGGCGCCGCCGCGGACCGTGAAGTCGTCCCCGCCCACCACGACCTTGCGCCCGTCGATGCGTCCGGTCCCGGTGACGAAGTTGGCGGGCGTGAACGCGGCCAGCGCGCCGCCGTCGTCGTAGACGGCCGTTCCGGCCAGCGACCCGATCTCGCGGAACGAGCCGTCGTCGAGCAGCGCCGCCAGGCGTTCCCGCACGGTCAGCCGCCCGGCGTCGTGCTGGCGCCTGATCTTGTCCGGCCCGCCCATCCGCTCGGCCAGTTCCTGTCGCCGGCGCAGATCGTCCAGTTCTGGTTGCCACGTCATGAAGACAGAAGCTAACCAACCCGCCTGGGACCTGGCCACTACGGGAAGGCGGGCAGACGCTGGGCTGGGCCGGACCTGGCCACTACGGGAAGGCGGGCGGGCGCTCGGCACGCTGCAGTTGCGGGCGAGCCGCAGTCGACGTAGTCTTTCCAAGAACTTTGATTCACAAAGTTGTTGGCAGAGTTTCGGGCACGGTCCCTGGCGTCCCTGCCGGGGACCACGGGAGCGGGAGGAGTGACCACGATGGCCGGACCAGGGGCCGGGCCGCGGAGCGGGGCCGGGCTGGACGACGACGCGCCGCTGTCGCCGCGCGACGCGCTGGCCGTCCTGGAGGCGCAGCAGGATCGGGTCAGCCGGAGCCTGGAGGTGGACGTCCCGGTGATCCTCGGGGCGTGGGGAGTGACCTGGCTGGTCGGGTTCGGGCTCGCCTACCTGGCCTCGGCCGCGCACCCGGTCGTGTCCTGGTGGCTCGCTGGCCCGGTGATCGGCGTGCTGAACGTCGCGGCGATGATCGTGTCGTTCGGGCTGCCGGCCCGGAGCGGCCGGGGGATCGAGGGCCCGTCGCGGCAGGTCACGTCGATGTACATGTGGGCGTGGATACTGGCCCTCGGCGCGGTGACCGCCGTTAACGCGGGCCTGGTCCACCAGGGGCTGCCGGCGCGGCTGGCGCCGCTGCTGTGGCCCGCCAGCTCGGCCCTCGCGGTCGGCCTGCTGTTCCTCGGCGCCGGGTTCCTGTACCGGGACCGGATCCACTACGGCCTGGGCGCGTGGATCCTGGTGACCGGCGCGGCCAGCGTGTTCGCGGGCTTCCCGGGCAACTTCGCCGTGCTGTCGCTGGCGGGCGGCGGCGGCTTCCTGGTCGCCGCCCTGCCGTACGCGCTGAGCCGGCGGCGATCGCCGGCATGACCGCCCCGGGCGCATTGCCGCTGCTGGACCCGGTCATCCACGCCCAGCCCCGGCTCCGGGTGATGGTGGCTCTCGCGGCGCTGCCGGACGGCGACGAGATCACGTTCCCGCGGCTGCAGGAGCTCGCCGGGATGACGGCCGGGAACCTCGCCACCCACCTGCGCAAGCTCGAGGACGCTGGCTACATCACGGTGACCAAGACGTTCCGGCGCCGCACCCCGGTCACCTATCTTTCCCTGTCACCGCCCGGGCGCCGGGCGCTCGAGGACTACACCGCCGCGCTGCGCGACCTGCTCGCGACGTCCGATGGCCGGACCCTCGCGGACCCATCCACCGAGGAGGACGCCCCGTCATGACCCAGCCCCGCCCCGCCGCCTCGCCGGCGGCCCCGCCGCCCCCCGGCCGGTACCGGATCGACCCCGCCCGCACCACCGTCCGCGTCGACGTCCAGGCCATGTTCGGGCTCATGAAGGTGCACGGGACGTTCCGGCTCCGGGACGGCGAGGTGCAGATCGCCGCGGACCCCGGCCAGTCCAGCGTCCGGCTGACCATCGACGCGGGCAGCTTCACCTCCGGCCTGAGCGTGCGGGACGCCGATGTCCTGTCGCCGGCCCTGCTCGACGCGGCGGACTATCCCGATATCGTCTTCGCCGGCCGCGGCCCGCGACCGGACGGCTCGGGCTGGCTGCTTCCCGGCACGTTGACCGCGCACGGGGTCACCGACCCGGTCGAGATCCGGCTCGCGGTCAGCGCGGTCGAGGACGGCGTCGTCCGGTTCCACGCCGCGGCCACGCTCGACCGCGCCCGGTTCGGGATCACCAAGAAGAAGGGGATGGTGGGACGCACCATCGACCTCACCGTCGAGGCCGACTGCCGGCCCGCGTGACCGGCGGCGGCCCGGCCGGCCGTACCTGCGCTGCCGCCGCCGCGGTGTCCCACCCGCCGATCTCGCCGGCTGCCGCCCGGAACGCCGTCCAGGCCGCGCTGACCGCACCGGCGAGATCGGCCGCCTCGACGGTCACGCTCACCCGGACGCGGACGTAGTCCCGGCCGTGCCGGGTCTCCGAGTCGATCTGGGCATCCAGGACCGGCGGCGTGACCTGCGCGGCGAGCCGCTCCTCGAACTGTCCCGCGGCGGTGTTCCACGCGCGCCAGCCGCCGGCCCGCGGCACGTCCACCCAGACCGCGTACTGCTGCGCGGCCGCGCCGCGCCGCCTGCTCATGCTCGCCGCTGCCCCCCGTCGGCCAGGCGGACGGCCACGTCCCCGCGCGCGGCCTAGCCAGGTCTTCCCCGCCGATCGCGGCCCGCAACCGGCCGGGCGCCTCCCGGCCGGGGTACTCGCCGTGCGCGGCCGGCGCCTCATGACCGGGGGGCGTAACGTGCTGTTGCATGTCCCGCCGCCGACCCGCGAAGGATGTCATCGATGGCTGACCCGGTGCACCTCAGCAACCATCACCGCACGACGCTGCGGCAGCTATTCGAGCACCCGGTGAGCCACAACATCGAGTGGCGGGCGGTGCTGTCCCTGCTGGAAGCGATCGGCTCGGTCGCGGAGCACCGCGCGGGCAAGGTGGCGGTGACGGTCGGCGCCCAGACGGAATTCTTCGAGACCGCCCGGCAGAAGGACCTCGACGCCCAGGAGGTGGTGGACCTGCGCCGCCTGCTGAGCTCGGCCGGCTACGCCCCCGGTGACGCCGGGAACACCGGCGCCGGGTAGCGAATCCTGCTTGATCCGTTACGGCGGACGCCTGCCGGTCACTATGGCGGTCACTATGGCTGACACGAGTCCGCTGTAACGGATCATGACCAGGCTGGCGGAGCCAGCGGGGCGTGCGGGGCTAGAGGGGCCACTGGGATGGCGGCACTCGGCGCGGCCGGCTGAAAGGTAGCGCCCGGCGCTAGCCGGACCAGATCGCGTCGAACTCGGCGGCGTCGTGCAGCAGCGCCGTCGCCCGGGCCCGGTCCACCTCACGCCTCCCGTTCCTACCGGACCGGGCTTGCGCTGATCCCCGGGTCGCTCGGGTGGCGGGTGAGCGGCGTGGTCTCCGTCTTCAGCCAGGCGCGCAGCGGCAGCGAGGCCAGGATCGCCTCCATCCCGGCCGCGTCCTGGGCCCGCCACAGGCCCAGCGCCTGGTCGCCCGGCAGCCGCCAGAGCCGGACCAGGTGGCTCTGGCCGGCCAGTTCCCGGGCCCGCGCCGCCTCGCTCGCGACGGTGTCGTCGACCGCCGGGTCCGGCGTGCCCTCCGGGATCGTGAGGGTGAAGGTGACCAGGAACTCGGCGGTGCCGTCCGGGACGCCCTGGCGCGCGCCGGGGGCCGGCCACCCGGCCGCTACCGGGTCGTTCGGGTGCGAGCCGAGCGGCGTGACCTCGTCGCGGCGCCACACGCGCAGCGGCATCGAGGCCAGGACCTCCTCGAGCCGGGCGGCGGCGTCGGCGGCGAACAGCCCGAGCGTGCGCCACTCGCCCGGTTGCAGCGGCGGGCGCCACAGCCGCAGCAGGTGCCCCTGCGCCGCGAGATCCTGCGAGTGCGCCGCCTCGCGGGCGCGGACGTCGTCGACGGCTTCGCCGGGCGTTCCGTCCGGAACGCGAGTGGTCATGGTGACGAGGTAGTCCACGGCTGATCCCTCCGGGCGTTTCGTTCCTAGGATGACAGGCTGCCCGGCCCGGCCGCCGCCTCGACGTTGTCGAGCAGCGCCTCGAGGGTCCGGTCGTGCACCGGCGCGATCCGGTCTGCACAAGCTCGCGCCCGTGGGAGCGCACGGCCGGGTCATGGGCGTGGTCACCACCGTCGCGTCCGCCGCCAGCACCCTCGGCCTGCCCCTGGCCGGGGTGACCCTGGCCGGGGTGACCCCGGCCGTGCTCGGCGTCCGCCCCGGCTCAGCCGCCCGGCGCGGTGGCGCCGTCGAGGAGGGCCCGCAGGCCCCGCTCGAACCGCTGATCTAGCTGCGCGGGATCGCCCATGGACTGCGCGGCCCGGTCAGTGACCAGGCGGCTCAGGTGCGGGAACCGCCCGGTACCGAGCTGGCCCTGGATGTAGCCGGTGATGGCGGCGGCGTGCTCGTGGTCGGCGTCGGCGTCCCTGGCCTGCACTTCCCCCGAGCGCAGGACATGACCGAAGACGTAGTCGTCGACGATCGCGATCAGGTCGAGCCTGGCCGCGGTATCGAGCGGCGCGGTGGCGACGGCGGCCAGGGACTGCTCGAAGTGGCGGATGCCGTTGGGGCCGAAGGCGCCGTCCTGGGCGGCGGCGCCGCGGCCCTGCAGCGCCTGCACGGCCCACGGATGGCGCAGCAGCGCCGCCCGGGTGGCGCGGGCGATCATGGCGAGCGCCTCGTGCCAGTCGGCGGGTAGCTGGCCGTCCGGAACGAGGGACTCGGCCATGATCGCGTCGTCCATGAGCGCGACCAGGTCGCTCTTGGCGCTGATGTAGCGGTAGAGGCTCATGGTCCCGGCGCCGAGCCGGGCGGCGACGCGGCGGATCGAGACCGCCTCGAAGCCCTCGGCGTCCGCGATCGCCAGCGCCGCGGCCGCGATCTGCTCGCGGCTGAACCGGGGCTTGCGCGCCCCGGGTTCGGGCCGGGTCCAGATCGGCTGGCTCGCGGGCTCTGCTGGCACGCGGATAGCCTAGCGCCAACCTATGAGTACACTGTACTCTTAAGAAGTACGATGTACTCGTAAGCGAGATTGAGAGGTTTCCATGCCGATGCGAACCATCCGCCTGCTCCATCGCATCGCGGTGGACTGGACCGCCGATACGTTCGGCCTGCGCGCCCGTTCCGCCCGGTCGCGTCACGACGATGCCCGCGACCGGGCGCACGCGCTGGCCGCGCGCCTGCCCGCGGCCCTGCACCGGCCCCGCGAACCTCGGGTGCTCCGGTCCTGGCCGGACGGGATCGGCCGCCTCGCGGCCAAGGGCCGGGTGCGGTCATGAAGGCGGCCGTGCTGCACGCGCTCGGGCAGGTCCCCCGGTGGGAGGACTTCCCGGAGCCGGTCCCGCAGGACGGCGAGGAGCTGATCGAGGTGACGGCGGCCCCGCTGAACAACATCGACCGGGTCCGCGCGGACGGCTCCCACTACTCGGTCCGCTCTGGCGAGGCCGCCGGTGACCTGCCCGCGGTGCCCGGCGTGGTCGGCGCGGGCCGGCGGCCCGGCGGGCAGCGGGTGCTGTTCGGCTCCCGGTTCGGGACCATGGCGCAGTACTCGGCGGCCCCCCCGCATATGACGTTCCCCATCCCCGGCGATCTCGATGACGCGGTGGCCGCGGCCGCGTGGAACCCGGGCTTGTCGGCCTGGCTGGCGTTCGGCTGGCGGTGCCAGCTGGAGCCGGGCCAGAGCGTGCTGGTCCTTGGCGCCACCGGGGTCACCGGCAAGCTGGCCGTGCAGGCCGCGCGGCACTTCGGCGCCGGGCGGGTCGTCGCGGTCGGCCGCAACCAGCAGGCGCTGGACATGCTGCCCGAACTTGGCGCGGACGCGACCATCCAGCTGGGCCAGCCCGACGAGGCAGTCGCCGCCGCCTTCGCCGCCCAGGCGGGGGAGAGCGGCTATGACGTGGTGCTCGACTACCTGTGGGGACACCCCACCGAGATCTTCCTCGGCACGGTGGGCCACCACGACGCGCAGCCCCGGTCCGGCCGGATCCGCCTGCTCCAGGCGGGCGAGATGGCCGGCCCCGTGCTGGCGCTGCCCGCCGAGGTTCTGCGCAGCGCGGGCCTGGAGGTGCTGGGCATGGGCACCGGCACGATGCCGCCCGTCGAGGTGATCACGGGCCTGCTGGACGAATTCCTCGGCCTGCTCGCCGCCGGGAAGCTCCGCATCGACATCGACCGCGTCCCGCTGTCCGCCGTGGCCGGGGTCTGGCGGCGCGACCAGCAAGGCCGCCGCCCGGTCTTCATCCCGTAGCCGCCTGCCAGTCGCCCTCGGCCCGGCCGCTTCCGGCTATCCGGGCACCTTGGCATCATGTACCCGTGGATAGCGACTGGGAGCGCTTCGTAGCCCGGTGCCAGCAAGCACTGGGTGAGCTGGTCGAAGGACGATCGGAGCCGTTCAAGGCGCTCTGGTCACATGCCGATGATGTGGTGATCATGGGCGCGTTCGGCGGTTACGAGCGAGGCTGGCGGCAGGTCAGCGAGCGGCTCGACTGGGCGGCCACGGGCATCAAGGCCACCGACCGCGTGGCGGAGAACGTCGTGACGGTCATCGGGGACGGCCTCGCCTACACCGTCGACCTGGAGCACATGACCCGTCACGCTGATGGTCACCCCGTGCCGAGGACCCTGCGCTGCACCCAGGCCTACCGCCGTGAAGGCGGTGAGTGGAAGGTGATACTTCGCCACGCCGACGAGCTTCCGCGCCAGGACGAACAGCAGAGATGACCCCGCGCCACCCGGGCTGCTAGCTGGGCGATGCGGTCAGTTTCCCGGGGCGGAGCGGTCGGCCAGTTTTCGCAGCCAGCTGGCGAGCAGGTCCCGGCGGGTATCGGGGCGGGTGGCCGCCTCGAGCGCCGTCTGCTGGTTCGCGTAGCCGGGCGTGGCGTTGATGTCGGCACCCGCAGCGAGGAGGCGTTCGGCTGCCCGGCGCTGGCCACCGTGGCAGGCCTGCCAGAACGCCTCGTTCAGGTCGTCCGCGCCGGGCGGCGGGGTCGCGGCGAGCAACTCGTCGAGCCGGGTGAGCATCCCGAGGCCCGCGGCGTGCCAGAGCGCGTCGACCGGCGCGCCGCGCTCGACGAGGAGCCGCGCGACATGCCAGCAGCCGTAACCGACGGCGTTGTCCAGCTGGGTGCCGATGGACCCGCCCGGGGTTTCCAGGTCGGCGCCGCCGTCGATGAGCACGAGCGCCACGTCAACGTCGTCGGTGCTGGCCGCCCAGTGCAGGGGCGTCTCCGGGCGGTCACCGCCGCAGTCGTCGTTGGGGTCGGCGCCGGCGTCGAGGAGCATGGCGACCGCGGCGGGAGCGTTCGGGAAGTAGCCGGGCCAGTCGGTGGCGGCGTGCAGCGGGGTGCGCCAGCCGCCCTCGAGGCCTTCGCGGCCGATCATGCGGATCGAGGCGAGCTCGGGACGCTCAGCGAGGAGACGCCGCAGGGTCGCCAGGTCGCCACCGTGGATGGCCCCGGTCACGTGGACGGCGACGGGGTCGGAGTCGGGCAATGTCAGCGTGGGGGCTGCCCTCCAGGCGCATCGGGCGGCGACATCGTCGTCAAGGCTACATCGCCGGTGCCCGCCGCGGAGGAGACGCGGTCGCAATGAGGATGTCTACTGCCAGCGGGCCGGGCGGCGGAGCGTGCGCGGCAGCCTGGTCGCGGCGTTTCCTTTGGCGGCGTCGAGCTGGGATTGAAAAGGAAGATGCTCCCCGTCCGGCAGCGGGGCGGAAGCGTGGCCCTGGACTTCCCGTGTGCTCCTGGCATCCGGCAGACTTCGAGGGGATCGACGGTCTGGAGGTGGTCCCGGTGACGCTGCCCACGCTGGCGGGGCGTCGATGAGCGGCGCGCCGTCGGGCACCGTAGCGCTGTTGTTCACCGACGTGGAAGGCTCCACCCGGCTGTGGGAGGCCGAGCGGGACGCGATGGCGGCAGCGCTGCGCCGCCACGACGAGATCCTGCGAGACGCGATCGAGCAGGCCGGCGGCTACGTTTTCAAGACTGTCGGCGACGCGTTCTGCGCGGCGTTCTCCGCCACCCGGGCTGGGCTCGACGCGGCGCTGGTCGCGCAGCGGAATCTGGCCGCGGAGCCGTGGCCGACCAGCCGGCCGATCGTGGTGCGGATGGCCCTGCACGTCGGGGTCTGCGAGGAGCGCGACGGGGACTACTTCGGGCCGGCGGTGAACCGGACCGCGCGGCTGCTGGCGGTCGCCAGCGGCGGCCAGGTGCTGGTGTCCGGGGTGGCGGCGGAGCTGCTGTCGGATGAGTTGCCGGAGGGCGTGGGCCTGCGGGAGCTTGGGACGCACCGGCTGAAGGACCTCAGCCTGCCGGAGCGGATCTACCAGGTCGAGGCGGCGTTCCTGGCCGAGCGGATGGCCGTCCCCGCCGCGCAGCAGCCTGGCCGCCCGGCCGGGCTGCTGGCCTCGCATGCCGACCGGGACCGGGTCGTCGAGGTGCTCAGGATAGCCGCGGGCGACGGCCGGCTCACCGCTGACGAGCTCGACCAGCGGCTGGAGGCCGCGCTCACCGCTCGCACGCTGGCCGACCTCGAGCCGCTCCTCGACGGCCTGACCGCCGCTGCCGCGGCAGAGGTGCCGGACCTGGTGCGCATCGAGTGCGGCTCCGGCTCGGCCAAGCGGGACGGGTCCTGGGCGGTGCCCCGGCGACTGGAGATCAAGGTCGGCAGCGGTTCGGTCCGGCTCGACTTCCGGGAGGCCGTGATCGCCGCGGCGGAGCTGCGAATCGACGCCAGGATCGCCAGCGGCAGCCTGACGCTCATCACCCGGCCCGGCGTCGTGGTGGACGCCGACGACGTGACCGTGAGCAGCGGCAGCGTCAAGGTGGTCCCCCCGGCCGGGCCTGACGCCCCGGTGGAGCTGCGGGTGAAGGTCTCCGGCCGGGTCGGCAGCGGCTCGGTCTCCGCCCGGCCCGCCCGCCGTGGTGGCTGGTTGCAGGCGCTGTGGCGGCGGGTGCTGCGCTGGCTGGCCGGCGACGGCCGGCCGGACTGCCGGCCGGACCGCCATGACCGAGCCGCGCCTCCCGGTCAACTCGTAGAGATCAGGTCGTGACGCCGGCGGCTGCCGGGGTATGACCGGGGAAGCGGTATGCGCGACGGGGGGGCGGTACGCGCATTCCGCGGCAGCAGCGGCGTGAGCGGTTGCGGCTGGACGCATCCGGCCGGTTTGCCTGCGGGGACGGTACCAGCGAGATGGCGCGAGACGTGCGGGCCACGTCGCGGCGGTCTCGGCCGGACCGGAGAATGCGGGACCGGGGCGGCGTGCCGGGCGATGAAGACGGACAAGGTGATCATGGCCAGTGCCAGCGGTCGGGAAGTACAGCTCGTTCATGGCGGGAAGGTCGTGAACTGGCTGTCGAAGGTGTTCGGGCTCAACCCCGCCGGGCTCAACTGGCCGCGAGCGGTGATGTTCCTGGACGTCGCGCTGGTGCCGCTGGTCGTCTTCTGGGCGATCGGGCACGAGCAGTACCTTCTCAGCGCGCTGTTCGGTGTGCTGTTCGCGTGGCTGGCCGACCCGGGAGGCGGCTTCGGGTACCGCGCGTCGCACATCGCCGTCTTCGCGCTGATCGGCGCGGCGCTGACCGCGCTGGGGTTCGGCATCGGCGGGGACGCCTGGGGCTGGCTGACGCTGGCGGCTTTCGCGGTCACGCTGGCGGCGGGTCTGGCGGTCGCCTTCGGGGTGCGCCGGTTCGTCGCGGCCTTGCTGTTGAACCTCTGGTTCATCGTCGCCCTCGGGGTCGCGTCCAGCTTCCATCACGACGCCCGCATCACCAGCTACACCTGGGCTCAGGTGCTCGCCTGGGCCGGGGGGTCGGCGCTGTGGATCGCGGTGACGTTCGTGGCCTGGCTGGTCCGCGGGCGCGAGGACCGGCCCCAGCCGGTCGCGGAGCTGCCCGGTGACACCGCACGGCGCAAGCTGACCAGGCCGCTGATCATGTTCGCGGTGATCCGCGCCGTGGCCATCGCCGGCAGCGTCGCCCTTGCGTTCGGGCTGAACCTGTCGCACGGCTACTGGATGCCGATCGCGGCCATGGTCGCGATGAAGCCGAGCCTGCAGCAGAGCACGCTGCTAGGCGTCCAGCGGGTGGCCGGCGCGCTGATCGGCGCCGCGGCGGCCGCGCTGCTGCTGCTGATACCCGCCAGTGAACACGGCCTGCGGCTGTTCGCGGTCGAGCGCGGACTCGAAGTTGTCGCGCTGGTCCTGTTGATGCACGGGGCGGCGATCCGCTTCTGGAACTACGCGCTCTACGGCGCGGCGATCGCCGCCGGGGTGCTGATCCTGGTGGACCTTCCGCAGCCTTCCAGCTACGCGGCCGAGGGCTACCGGGTGCTCTGGACGTTGTGCGGCGTCGGGATCGGCGTGCTCGTCATGCTGCTCGCCGGCCTGCTCGCCCAGCGCACCGCCCAGGCGCCGCCACAACCGGCCACACGAGCGGCCTGAACGTGTTCCGCTCCGGCTCAGTCGCCACCGGATCCCCGTGGCCGCGGCTGGTCTCTTGCTACAGGAGGCTGGCCAGCAGCGATGCGGCGCGGGCGGCGCCGTCGGTGGCGACGGGGCGGTAGTCGACATGGCGGCCGATCTCGGCGGCGATCGCGGCGGCGATGTCAGCGGGGCCCGCGGTCTGGTAGTCCATGTACCGGCCGGCGCGGTAGCGGTTGAGCCGGTGGCGGACGTGGTAGTTCTGCTCGAAGTGGCGGGCGAGCGGGAAGTAGAGGAATGGCCGGCGGTTGGCGGTCAGCTCCATGGCGGTGGTTAGCCCGCCCTGGATGACCGCGAGGTCGCAGGCGGCCAGGTGGCGGAACAGCTCATGGACGTAGGGGCGGACCTCGAGCCCGTCGTAGGCGGGAAGGCTCCCAGGATCGATGCGCGGGCCGGCGATCACGATCATCCGCAGGCCGGGTATGCGCTGCTTGGCCTCGGGGAAGGCGGCGATGACCCGTCGCAGCAGGTGACCGCCGACTCCCGAGCCGCCGACGGTCACGAGGCAGACGCGCTCGCCGGGGTGGTAGCCGAGTGCTTCGCGGTCGGCGAGCTGGCGCGGGTCGAAGCCGGTGATGTAGCCGGCGAAGTCGTAGTGCTGCTCGGTCCACTCGCGGATGCGCGGCAGGCCGGGGCCGAAGGTGTGCGGGACGATGTCGTCGGGGTCGCCGACGAAGATGGCGCGGTCACGGATGCGCGGGTAGCGGGTGATGTGCTCGATCATCTCCGCGTTGTAGTCGGCGGTCACGAGGGCCTCACGGTCGCCGCCGTCGGGCATCGGCAGCCAGCCGACGAAGTCGGTCAGCCAGGCGTAGGCGGCGCGTTTTTGCTCGGGGTTCTCGTGCAGGTAGTAGTCGAGTTCCCAGGCTTCGTCACCGATCCACAGGTCGTAGTCCTCTTCACGGGCGAGGTCGTGGAAGACCATGAAGTTGGCGAGCTGGATCTCATCCATCCGCCGGATGGCCTGGAAGGCGTGCAGGTCGTGCTCGGCCGACTCGGACTCGATGTGCCCGGACTCGCTGGCCAGGTGCGCGCTGGCCGGGTGGACGCGCTCACCGCGCTCTTCCAGGACCCTGGTGACCGGATCCTGGGCGAGCCAGTCGATCTCCAGGCCGGGGTGCAGCTGGCGCAGCTCGTCGGCGATCGCGACGTCGCGCTGGGCGTGGCCGAGGCCGATCGGCGAGGAGATGTAGAGCGCGCGCTTGCGGCGCGCCCGGCCGCGCACCCAGCGCGGGCTCGGCCGCGCGGGGACGGCGAAGTCGCGCAGCAGCAGGTTCACCTTGACCGGGTCACGCACATGCGGGCCATGGCCCGAGCCCTCGAGCAGCACGAGATCACCGCCGGTCGCCTCGGCGAGCGCGACCCCGCGGCCGGGCCCGGTGATCGCGTCCGCGGTGCCTTGGATCACCAGCACCGGGCAGCGCACCCGGCCGCACAGCTCGCGCGCGTCCGGCTCGTCCAGGCCGTTACCGATCTCCGTCGCGACGAGCGTCTCGGCGGTGGTCTCCAGGCCCCAGCCGATGCAGTCCTCGACCGGCTTGGTCGAGTGCGGCTCGGTGAACATCTGGGAGAAGAAGAACTCCAGGAAGCCCCGGTAATCCCGCAGCCAGTAGTAGAGGTTGTCTTTCGCCCAGCCCTCCTCGGTGGGCAGCACCTCATCCCACGGGTAACGCGTGCGATCCTCCAGCGGCGAGGCCAACGGCACGGCCGGGCAGATGAACACGGCCCCGGCCACGCGGTCCGGGTGCTCAGCCGCCATGATCAGGCCGCGCTGCGCGCCGACCGACAGCGACACGATCACCGCGCGGCCGGTCGCGGTGGCATCCATCACCGCCAGGGCATCGGCGGCGAACTCGTCTTCCCCGTATCCGGCCGCCGGGCGATCGGATCGGCCGTTACCCCGCCCGTCGAAGGTGAGGACCCGGCAATGCCGGGCCAGGTAGGGGATCTGCATCTTCCAGTGCCGCGAATGGATGATCGACCACGTCGGCAGCAGGAAAACGGTCGGCTCACCCGAGCCGTAGACCTCGTAGTAAAGACGCACGCCGTCGCGCTTGATGTAGCCGCTGCTGTCGGGGTACCGCGCCCGCGACTGCTCGCCGCCGGGTTCACTCATCTCGATAGCCATCGCTCGATCCAATCCAGTAGTGCGCGGTGCCCGGCCTCGATGCCGCCCAGGCGCTCGACGATGATCCCGAGGTTGAACGTCATCACCAGCGACACCAGCGCCTCCAGAGGCATCTCGATGCCCAGCTCGCGGCGCGGCTGCTCGAACGCCCCGGCCAGCACCGCCCGCCACTCGGCATTCACCCGCGCCAGGCGCTCGGAGATGTCCGGGTTGTTCCAGGCCAGCGCCTGCAGCTCCAGCCAGATCTTCTGATAGCTGACATCCTCGCTGACCAGGTAGCGCATCGCCGTGCGCCACTTGTCCGCGAACGGCTTATCGGCCGCGTACAGCTCCCGCTGGCGGCTGATCAGCCGGCCGGTGAACCGTTCCAGCGCGCGAACCAGCAGGTTCTCATTCGAGCCGAAGTAATAGTGGACCAGGCCGTGATTGATCCCGGCCTCCTCCGCCAGCCTGCGCGTCGTGACACCGGCATACCCGACCTCGGCCAGCAGCCGCTCCGCCGCATCCAGCAGCGCCTCCTCCGCAGCGGTGCGCGCCGCCGTCTTCGGCGCGGCCTGGGTGACCAGCTCTTGATCGGCTGCCATCGCCTGTCTCTTCCCGGGGGCCGCATCTTTAGCCCATTGACTTAGTCAACCGACTAAGTCAATTGCACCAGAACTCTGCGATCGCTGTCAAGATCGCACGCTCCCCAGCGGCCAGTGGCTGGCGGCCGGGTACGGCCGGTCGCACGCTGGTCGCGGTGGCATACAGCCCGACGCTGGCGGACGGCGGCCCTGGCCTTCAGGGTGAGTCAGCGGGTGAGCCGCTCGGTGAGGCGCCGGCCAGGCCGGCGATCTGGGCGTGCGTGGCGAACCACGGGCGGCCCGGCCCGGCCATCGCGGTGATCACGCTCTCCAGCATCCGCACCAGGTAGCCGCGGCCGATGGCCTCGGGGTGCATCGTGTAGGTCACCGCCCGGCGGTCCTGGCGGGCCGACTCGAACTCAGCCAGCCAGATCCGCTCCACCGCGGCCGGGTCGGCGAGCAGCCCGCCGTGGTAGGAGGTCCAGCCGAAGTAGGGCCAGTCGCACAGGCTCCAGTGGCCGGGCAGCTCCAGCAGCGGCTCCGTTCCGCTGGTGACCCAGTACGGCCGGTCGTCGGCCATCAGGCTGGCGTCGTAGGAGAAGCCGAGCTCGCCCAGCAGGTCCAGGGTCTCCGGGGCCAGCTCCCAGCCCGGTGACCGGTAGCCGTCCGGCCGGACCCCCAGCTTGCCCAGCGCGGTCAGCCCCTGCTCGAGCTCGGCGCGCTGCGCCGCGGCGTCCAGGTCATCGGTGCCCCGATGGAGGTACCCGTGGTGGGCGACCTCGTGACCGCCCGCCAGGATGGCCTCCACGGCGCCGGGATGCTGATCGGCAGTGTGGCCGGGGACGTAGAACGTGGCGGTGACATCCAGCTCGGCCAGCAGCCCGAGGATCCGGCCGAGGCCCCGGGCCGGGCCGAAGCGGCCCTGCGACAGCATGGTCAGCCGGCGGGCGTACCCGGGGCCCTCGCTGAGCCAGGGAGCCTCGCCGTCCACGTCGAACGTCAGGGCCACGGCCACCTCGGCGTCGCCGGGCCAGGCGGGAAAGCGCGCGGGCGGGTTCTCCATGATCGGTCCAATCGTGAGATGGTCCACGGGACCATGAGTCTGCCACCCGGCCAGAGCAACGCCCCGGTCAGCGGGAGCACTCCGCCGTCGTTCGGCCCGGAGGAGGAGAATGGGCTGGTGGCTTCGCACTCCCCGGCGCGAGTGACTCTCGCCGAGCTGGTGGCGACGCTGTCGCTGGCATCCGACCTCGGCATGGGACGGCCGATGGAGCGGGTCCTGCGCCAGACCGTCATCGCCATGCGCCTGGGGACGGCAGCCGGGATGGAACAGGCGGCCTGCACGTCCGCGTACTACACATCGCTGCTGACATGGGTGGGCTGTGCCACCGAAACCAGTGAGGTGGCTGCGCTGTTCGGCGACGAGACCGAGGTGTACGCCGACACGCGCGATGAGGACCTCGGGCGGGTCACCCTGGCGGCCTTCGTCGCGCGTCATCTCGGTCGCGGTCAGTCGAGTTTCCGCCGGATCGGGATGGTCGGGAAGTTCCTGGCCACGGCCGGCCGCTCGGTGCAGCAGGTGATGATGGCGCACTGCCAGGCGGCGAGCGATTTCGCTGAGTGGCTGGAGCTCGGACCTGCGGTGTGCGAGCCGCTGCTGCAGACATTCGAACGGTGGGACGGCCGAGGGGTACCCGGTTCGGTCGGCGCCGATGCTCTCGCTCCCGCCATCCGCCTGGTGCAGCTGGCGGACATCATCGAGGCGTTCCACCACACCGGCGGCGCACCGGCCGCGCTGCAGGTAGCCCGCGAGCGGCGGGGCACCCAGTTCGATCCCGATCTCGTGGACCGCTTCTGTGCCAGCCACGGCGAGATCCTCGACGGGCTCGGGGGCATCTCCGCGTGGGATGAGGTGATCGCGCTCGACCCGCGGCTGGGCGCGGCGTTGACCGACGACCAGCTTGACCGGGCGCTCGCTGCCTTCGCCGACTTCAGTGACCTCAAATCGCCGCTGCGCCTTGGCCATTCCCGGGGCGTGGCCGGGCTGGCCGCCCACGCCGGCGTGACGCTGGGGCTCCCGGCCGATCATGTCGTCATGCTGCGCCGGGCGGCACTGGTGCATGACATTGGCATGATCGGGATTCCCAGCGGTGTCTGGGACGAGCCGGGTGAGTGGAGCATCTCCCAGCGCGAGCGGGCCCGGACGCACCCGTACCTGACCGAGCGGATGCTGGCCCGCACGCCGCTGCTGGCCGAGGTCGGGCACTGCGCGTCGCTGCATCACGAGCGGCTGGACGGCTCCGGCTACCCGCATGGGCTGCGGGGCGACGCCATCTCGCTCCCGGCGCGGATCCTCGGCGCTGCCGACGTCTACAACGCTCTGCGTCAGCCCCGTCCGCACCGCCCGCCGCTCGAGGCCGACGAAGCCGAACGGACGATGCGCGCCGAGGTGCGCGCCGGACGGCTCGACGGCGACGTGGTTCAGGAGGTGCTCAGAGCCGCTGGCCACCGGCCACGGCGCCGGGCGGCCCTGCCGTCGGGGCTGACGGCCCGCGAGGTTGAGGTGCTGGTGCGGCTCGGCCAGGGCCGGTCTAACCCCCAGATCGCGGCCGAGCTGCAGGTCAGCCGCAAGACGGTTTCCTCCCACCTGGAGCACGTCTACGCCAAGCTGGGGGTGAAAACCCGGACCGAGGCCGCCCTGTTCGCCATGCGCCACGGGCTCACCGGGGACGCGGGCGAACCAGGGACCTGACAAAAAGATCGGGCAGTTACCCGATTCGCTCGCGCCGGCGGATCCGTACAACGGATTCATGACGACGACAGCACCCAACCACAACGCGGCTACCACGGTGCCGCAGTTCGCCCTGGCCGGGTCGTTCCTCGAGGGCCTCGCCGCTCAGGACTTCGCCCGGCTCGATGGCGCGCTGACCGCCGATGCCCGGCTCCGCGCGCTGCTGCCCGGGGGCCTGCGGGAGTGGACCGGAGCCGAGACGATCGCCGATGTGTTCGCGAGATGGTTCGGCGGCACCGAGGAGTTCGAGCTCGTCGAGGCCACCGTCGGCGAGGTTGGCGGCCGCCTGCATTTGCACTGGCGGCTGCGGCTGCGGGCTGAGCGGCTCGGCCCCGGCTGGTTCACCGTCGAGCAGCAGGCCTACGCCGACACCGCCGACGGCGGGCGCATCGCCCGGCTCGACCTGCTCTGCACCGGCTACCGGCCCGGGAACGAAAATGGCTGACACCCTGCCCACCCTGCCCACCTGGGGCGGGTGGCGAGCCGGCGATCCGCGACGACCCGTTCGGTCACTTCGCCGAGGCCCGGGCCCGGTGCCCCGTGCAGCGGGTGCGCCTCGCCGACGGCCACCTCGCCTGGGCCGTGCTCGGCTACGACGCGGCCCGGCAGGCGCTGGGCGACCCCGGCATCTCCAAGGACATGCTCGCCGCCCTGCAGGACAACGGTGACGTCGTGGCCGAAGGGCTGCCCGGGCCGGAGTTCTCGCGGCACATGCTCAACGTCGACCCGCCCGACCACACCCGGCTACGGCGGCTAGTGTCCCGGGCTTTCTCGCCGGGCCGGATCGCCGCGCTCGAGCCAGCGATCCGGGCGATCGCCAGCAACCTCCTCGACGAGCTGGACGATGCCGGCCCTGGCGCCACCGTCGATCTCATCGAGGGATACGCCTACCCGCTGCCGTTCGGGGTGATCGGGGAGCTGCTGGGCATCCCCGCCGCCGACCGCCCGCACCTGCACGCCTGGTTCCAGGTACTGCTGACCGGGTGGGCCGGGGACCCCCCGGCCGAGGCGGTCGAGGCATCCGGCCAGATCGTGGCTTACCTGGGCGAGCTGGTCGACACCAAGCGGCGGCGCCCGGCCGGCGACCTCGTCAGCGTCCTGGTCGCCGCCGAAGACGACGCGCTCACGACTCAGGAGCTGCTGTCGAGCCTGTTCCAGCTCGTGGTCGCCGGCCACGACACCACGGCCAGCCTCATCGGCAACGGGGTGGTGGCCTTGCTTGATCACCCCGGCCAGCTCGAAGCGCTGCTGGCCGATCCCGGCCGGCTTTCCGCCGCGATCAACGAGCTCATCCGTTTCACCGCCCCGGTCCCCCATGCCACGTTCCGGGTGACGACCGAGCCGGTGGCTCTCGACGGCGCGGTGATACCGCCGCACGAACAGGTGCTGGTGTGCCTCGGCTCGGCCAACCGCGATCCGGGCCGCTTCCCCGCGCCCGACGTCCTCGACATCGGCCGCAACGATGGCCCGAACCTCGGGTTCGGCCACGGGATCCATTACTGCCTGGGCGCGCCGCTGGCCCGGCTCGAAGCCAGAGTTGCCTTCGAAGCCCTGCTCGGCCGTCACCCCGGCTTGCGGCTCGCCGTCGACCGTGACGCGCTCGCCTGGGCGCACGGCGACGGTCTCGTCCTGCGCGGCCTCGTCTCGCTGCCCGTCGTCCTCGGCCCCAGCCATCCGCCCGGAACGAACAACCGTCCGGTCCCGTCGAAACCAAGGAGACACCGATGACCATCACCGACCGTCCCGTCGACAACGGCGTGAACGTCCAGGCCCTGCTCGCTGCCCGCGAGGCGCTGTCCGCCGCACCGGAAGGTGCGCAGTTCACCTGGCGGGCCAGCTGCACCTGGCGCAAGGGCACGCATAGCCGGTCCACCGTCGTCGACTTCACCGGGCTCGGTGCCGAGCAGCGGCACCGCGCCACCTACGACTTCGACGTCGACCACCCCGAGTGCTTCGCGTCCGAGGACAACGGCGCCACGCCGGTGGAGTTCGTGCTGGTCGGCCTGGTCGGGTGCCTGACCGCGGGCGTCGCCGCGGTCGCCCAGCACCGGGGCATCCAGCTCCGCGCGGTCACCGCAACGATCGAAGGCGAGATGAACATCCTGGGCATCCTCGGCGCCGACCCGGACGTCCGCAACGGTTTCGAGGCCGTCACGATCCGGTACGCCATCGACGCCGACGCCTCGCGCGACGAGCTCGAGGCGCTGATCGCCCAGTCGCAGAAGCGCTCGGCGGTCTTCGACATCGTGACCAACCCGACGAAGGTGCTCGTCGAGCTGGCCTGACCGGCACCGCCCGGACGCCCGCATGATGAAGACCACGGCGGTTGTCGTCGGTGCCTGGCGCGCCAGTTGAGCCGCCTCCACGGGTACTCGGTGGCGCCCCCGGGGCGGGCGCCGGTAGCCTCTCCCCGGTGAGCAGGATCTCCGTCGTGGGCGTTCCGAGCAGCGCGGCCAGCTATGCGGCCGGCCAGGACCTGGCGCCTGCGGCGTTGCGCTCGGCTGGCCTGCTCGAGCAGCTCAGCGCCGCCGGGCTCGACGTGCATGACGACGGGGACCTGCCTCATCAGCCATGGCGGCCGGACCGGGATCACCCGCTGGCCCAGAACGCCGGCCCGGCGACTATGTCTGTGCAGCAGCTAGCGGACCGGCTCCACCCGCTGCTGGCCCGCGGCGACATTGCCCTGGTGCTCGGCGGGAACTGCACCATCGCGCTCGGGGTCGTGGCGGCGCTGCGGCGCCTGGGCGCCGGGGCGCCGGGATTGCTCTACGTCGACCGCCATTACGACATCAACACCCCGGAAAGCACCACCGACGGGGCTCTGGACTGGATGGGGCTCGCGCATGCGCTTGCCCTGCCGGGCTGCCTGGACACCCTGGCCGGCGCGTTCGGGCGGCGGCCGCTGCTCGAGGCGGACCAGGTGGCCTGGCTCGGGGTGGAGCCCCAGGTGACCACGCAGTGGGAGCGCGAGCAGGCCGACCGGCTCGGCTTGCACGTCACCTCCAGCCAGGCGCTCGCCGCCGATCCGGCCGCCACCGCCCTGGCCGCGCTCAGCCAGCTTCCGCCCGGGCCGCTCGCCCTCCACCTCGACGTCGATGTCATGGACTTCATCGATGCCCCGCTGGCCGAGAACACCGACTGCCGTAACACGGGACCGACCCTCGACCAGGTCGCCGAGGCGCTCACGGCGGCGGCCCGAGACCAGCGGATGCGAGCGCTGTCGATCGGGGAACTCAACCCGACCCGCTGCGCCGGGGACCCGGACGCGCTTTCCCGCTTCGTCAGCAGCATCGCCCGCATACTCGCCGTCACGAACCGCTGATCATCAAGGCTGCGACGGCAGCGACTGACCTGGAACCGGGAGCGACAGGCGGGGCCGGCCCGCAGTGTCCGCGTGCTGGTCAGCCATCGGTGTGAGCCTGTCGGCGCTGCAGGAATCCCCGGGTCAGGTCGGCGATCACGTCGGGCTGCTGGTCGAGAGCGAAGTGGCCGGCGTCCAGCACGTGGACCTCGGCGTCCGGCACGTCCCGGTGGTATGCCTCGGCCTCCTCGACCTGGAACGACGGGTCGTAGCGGCCCCATACCACCTGAAGTGGCGGCTGGTGCTCGCGGAGCCATTCCTGCCAGGCGGGGTAGCGGGTCCCGTGCCCGCGTACACGATCACCCGGTACGAGCCGCTCGGCAGTCGCTCTATGTGACCAGGTCGGGTCGACACCGAAGGAACCACGCGCCACAAGACCGGTTGGTTCCACGAAGAGTTCGCGATGAACGATGTTCTCGCTGGTGGGGCGCCTGGGGCTCGAACCCAGAACCCACGGATTAAAAGCTTGACCTTGGCTCGTACGGGTCGGTTCGCAACTGGTCGCTGCGCAGGTCAGGCATGGTGACGGCACATCCTCGGACAGCGCCGAACGAGGGCGAACTGCAACCCGGAATGCAACCCGGCTGCGGCCGCGGGCGGAGTGTTGTTACCCGGCCGGGGGAGCGCTCCCGACGAACGTGCCTCGCTGGGGGACGGTGTAGACGAGTCCTTCGTCTCGGAGGACCGCCACGGCGTGCCGGGCGCTGGCTCGGCTGATGCCGTACTGCTGGACGAGGTAGGACTCGCTGGGCAGTGCCTGATCCTTGGCTAGTTCGCCTGACGTGATCAGGTCGCGCAAGATCGATGCAAGCTGCTGGTACACGGGTACAGGGCCGCCGTGGATGATTTCCCGATCTTGCATCCCGTGAAGATACCCAGGTCAGCACGTCAGCTAGCAATCGGAGACGTTCACACTTGTATGCAGACAAGAGAGAACGTCTGTAAAATCGGAGGGGCCGTGGCCAGGGCCGGCGGACGCGAGCAAGCGCGTTCCCTTGGCCGCGCGGGAGGCATGTCATGGAAGAGCAGTCGGAGCGGGACAGCTTCGGGTTGAACGTCGGCCGATTCGAGGCAGCGTTTCCTGGCTGGCGGCTCGGCGCGCCCACCGGAGGTTTCGGGTTCTCGGCCCGCAGGTTAGTCAGCGGGCGACCGTCCGGGCACACTGTCGAGGCTGCAACGCCGGACGAGCTGGCCAAGCTGGTCGAAGCCGAGCTCGATGAGCCAGCGATGAAGCCGTCGGTGGACCTGGCTGCGCTGGTGCTCGAATTCAACGACTGGGAAATCCACGAGGAGTCGGGTCCGGTATGGATAGCGATCAAGCGAGTGCCGCCTTCGACGATTCTGCAACGCACCGCCTATAACCTTGCTGAGCTACGGGTCAAGCTGATCAAGGAAAGGATCCGATGAAACCGACCTATCACGTAGCGCAAGCTACTTGATAGCGCAAGAGCGCGAACTGGGACACGACGGTGCTGTTTCGCTCTATGTCCAAGGTTGGCGGGTTACCTTCTCGACCCGATTTCCTGATACGTCGCTAAACGGTGCATTGGACGGCCGGGTCGCCGATGCAGCCGATGTGCAGCCTCAGATAAACCACGCTATCGTCGCGCACGTCCAATCACCGGATGCAGGCCACGGGGAGGGAACATCGGTGAGTCAGGCTCATGTATTAAGGTCGGTAGCAGTACTGGCCCTCGCGGCGGTGGTTGGCTTCGGCCATGCGTCTCTTGCCCGCTCTGACACCGGGCTGAAGCGCATACACGACCCGCGGCATGTCACCTACTCCATCCATCTCAGGTCCTGCCGTACCCGCGACCACGGCAAGCTGCCCGATCGCTCCTGCACGCCCGGCAGCATCGACCCGGCCGTGACCCAGCGCAACATCCACTCGACGATCTGCCGGGACGGGTGGACCACAAAGGTAAGGCCTCCCGAATCGCAGACTGAATGGGCGAAATACCACGTGGCCTACCCCGCGTACCACATCCCGGGTAGCGCGCGCAGCGAGCTTGACCATCTGGTCCCGCTCGAACTCGGCGGCAGCAACGACATTACGAACCTGTGGCCAGAGGTTGGCAAGATTCCCAACCCGAAGGACAGTGTCGAAAACGCACTCAACCACGCCGTCTGCGACGGGCGGGTGAGCCTGGCCGCAGCCCAGAAGGCCATCGCAGCCGACTGGCTGACCGCTGAGGCACGGCTTCGGATCCGAGGCAGCGGAGGCGGTGGTGGCGCCGGAGCGTGGTGCACGGCGAGCGCCGCCTACGATGCGGAATACTCCGACTACGACATCTATGTGCACTCCAATCAGCCCAACCGGACTGTCACAGCCACGGCCAGCAACGGAGCATCCCACAGCTGGTACACCGACGCCACCGGCTATGCCGATGTCTACCTCGATGCCGCGAGTGGCGACGCTGTGCATGTCAGCGTTGGGGCAGCATCATGCTCGACAACTGCCTAGCGAGCAGGCATCGCGGCTGCGCCTCTCGATGCGAACTCGCGGCACCCGGCCGTCGTTGGCGGTGTTCGCGCTGGTCATGCGGTCGGCAGCGGTCAGCTGTGGTCGGGCTGGATTCGGTACGGTTGCCGCACTTTCCTGCTGCACCTTTGGGGACAGCCTGGTCCTCGCCATCCTCCGATAGGCGCCATGATGTGCTGACGAAGATCACAGCCAGGAGCGAGTGGAGCGCTAGTGGAGCGAGTCGCATGCGACGCGGAGGCCGCAGGCCAGAGCGCTCTTGATGGTGATCTTGGTCGGCTCAAGACTGGAGCGTCGGGAGGATGCCCTTGCCGTACGAGCGAGCCGACCCGACCACGCGACCGGCTGCCTAGAAGGTACGTGCAAAGTGACCGGGATGGTCCCTGACGTGGGCTCCCAGCTTCGCCGATGGCCAGCTGGGATCGTTAGGGCCCGGGTCGGTTGCTACAGGAGGTGGCTACAGAACAACGGTGCTTTGTCTGGATGACGTGACCGGCGTTGCAACAGGGCTGGTAGCTTGCGAGCGCGACAGCCCGGAAAGGATATCCAGAGTTGCTCGCTTTGAGATACTAGAGCTTATGGTTTCAGGAACGCCATCCTCGGAACAAGCTGATACTCCGGGCGAAACAGGACGAAAGGTATATCTAGGTATAGAGGCCGATTCATCGTCTTCGTCGCCCTCGTCCTTTCAAAATACATATCACGCGCCGAAATGGCGTAAGCCTAGACCGCTAGGATATGGGACGGCAGTGGAGTCGCTCGGCTCTGTTGCCTCGCCGCTTCTGGCGGGCTTTAGCCTCGCCTCCGTCATTTTGGTTAGTGATGATTCAGCCAACTTCCGATGGCCCGGCACGGTTGTATTTGCTCTTGCTGCCGCAGCGGTCCTGCTCATCGCAGCTGTTCAATTTGGATACAACGCTCGTAGGTACTTTTGGTCCGCCGCCAATGTGCGAGAATGGTGGCCCGATGTGGCAGAAGATTCTGATCGCGAGGCCGTGCTACGTGAAGAGCAAGCTATAGCATTTGATCAATGGAAGACATGGACCTTGTGGATGCGAATGACTTATAATCTTGGCGTTCTCGCATTATTGGTCGGGCTGGCCCTGGCTTTGCCGCCCCGGTATGGTACTGATACACAGGCCGACTGGAGATGGGCGGCAGTTTGGCTTGTACTCGCTGGATGCGCAGTTGAGGCCAG
Organism: uncultured Actinomycetota bacterium; assembly: GCA_963749145.1. Taxonomy (GTDB): domain Bacteria; phylum Actinomycetota; class Actinomycetes; order Streptosporangiales; family Streptosporangiaceae; genus JASHPR01. The sequence continues at coordinate 524,316 of CAVVLN010000005.1, forward strand.
TTGGATTGTCGTTGGATTACTTGCGCCGATTTCTCGCAACCAAAGATTGAAGGATGGCCTGGGTGAGAATAAGAGAAAAGATTGCAGAAAAGATCGCAGATGCGATTTTAAGTCTACCTACCGGCACGATAATGTCGCCGATGGCACCAGGCAAACTTTCATGCCGACATGTGGAATGCAGAGCCAGGCATGAGGCGGAATGTCCATACAAAGGGCTCAGCATGAAGGCTGCCTGGAAGCGCCATGAATCGAGCGAATGAGTTGTCTATTGCATAGCGAAATGCCAGCGCCGGTCCTGGATGTCCTCGATCCCGCGGGCGGCGCGGAAGGTGTCGGCCAGCTGGGAGTGGATGTTGGCCAGGTACGCACCATGTGACCGGCACGGAGCCTGGCGTGGGCTCCCAGGCTCGTCTTGATCACTTGGGATCTGCACGGTTCGAGACGGTTGCTACACGACATAGCTACAAACGCTAGGCGTGACGTAGGATTTTGGGTGACATGCTTGTGGGTAATGGTCAAGGACGACGGCCCAACTTCCGCCCTGCGGCGCTGGGTCTAGCTGTTGTAGCCTCGACCGTGGTTACCGATCTTGCTACTGTCAGTGGGCATCCCAACCTTTTTCGTCTCCTTACATTCAGCATCGCCGGGCTGCTTGCAGCCGTCGTTGTCCTGCTGACGGTTATGCGACCCAAAAAAAAGTCCTCGATCTCTACACTCCGTGAGGTTGGGATTGACGGTCAGTGAGAAGCCGAGTCGATCGGCCAGAACTCGGTCCCTGCCATCCCTGCGATAGGCGCCGGTTGAATCCCTGTCAAGATTCACGGTCAAGGTGGAGCGCCCGCAGCGAAGCGAGGACGTACGACCTTGATCCGTGATCTTGCAGGGCTTCACAATGCGGGCGCCGGAGGGATGGCTCGGCTCCGTGACCCCGCGCGCCACCGCTGACGTTGCGGCGAGTTGCCTGTGCGGTCGGCCGCGGGGGTGAGTGCGCGCCGGCGCCGACGTGGCCCGAAGGGCCAAAGGAAGGCAGCCGGCGCCCGGCGCTGCGCGGTTGCCCCCGGCGGCCAGCTAGCTGCGGGCGGGTGCTGCGCCGCCTTGCAGTCAGTGGTTCCCGCGCGCGGCGCTATCCCGGTGCGGTGGCCAGCCCCAGCCCGGCGCGCTCCGCGCGCCCTTGAAACCGTGTAGAAAGTCCTCACCAGCCACACAACGGCTGCGGCGTCAGGCGCTGGTGACAGGAATGGTGACATCCATTTGTCACGATGTTGTCCGGTTCTGACACCGCCGATGTCACTGTTCCCATGCGAATGGCCGAGGCAGCCTTTGATCCGTGGTGCCGGTCTACCTCGCACGAGGACAGTGGCGTTCCTGTGCTGGCTCTCGCTCCCGTCCTGATCGACACGGGTAACGGGGCGAGCACTCGGTCCCTCGATCATGAGCTACTCGATCGCGTTACCCAGCCTGACTACCACGCCTGGCTGGCAGGGGCCGCCACCGCGAATGGGTGCGTTCGGCCGATCCGGCTGTGCGGGACCATCCGTGATATCAGCCCGGCTACGGGTGAGATCGTCCGGACCCTCGATACCGAGTCACTGCCGGACGGCGTTCTCTACATCCCGTGCGGTGACCGCCGAGCTAGCGTGTGCCCGGCCTGCTCAGAGACCTATCGACGCGACACCTACCACCTCATCCGCGCCGGACTGACCGGCGGCAAGGGCGTACCCGAAACGATCAGCGCTCATCCGTGCGTGTTCGCGACCTTCACCGCCCCTTCGCTCGGCCCGGTCCACACCCGCAACGCCAGGCCAGACGGCCGGACAGTCCGCTGCCGCCCTCGCCGCAAGAGCGCCATGTGCCCGCACGGACGGCGGATGTCCTGCGGCCAACGGCACGCCGAAGCCGATACCAGCCTCGGCCGGCCGCTGTGCGCCGACTGCTACGACTACAACGCCGCCGTGGTCTGGAACGTGCATGCGCCGGAGCTATGGCGCCGCACCATTATCGCGATCCGCCGCCACCTGGCCCGCGCCGCGAAGGCGTACAAGGCCGGGACGCGTGCAACTGTCATACGCGAAGGTGGCCGAGTTCCAGACCCGCGGGCCTGGTCCACTTCCACGCCATCTTCCGCCTCGACGCCACCGGTCCGGCCGGGCAGCTCGCCCCGCCTACGCTGACCGCTGACCAACTCGCCGCCGCCATCCAGGCCGCTGCGGCCGCGACGTGGTTCGCCACCGTCGCGCATCCGGCCAAGCCGAAGGGCTGGGATATCCGGTGGGGCCGCCAGATCGACACCCGGGTCATCCGGCTGCCCGCCAGTGGCCAGACCGCCCAACATCGCGGTCGCGTCCTACCTGGCGAAGTACGCCACGAAGTCGACCGAGGCGGTCGGCTCCGTGAACTGCCGCATCACCGCTGATAACGTCTCCTATTACGGCAACCCGCGCAGTCATCAGGGCAGGCTGATCCGCGCCGCATGGCATCTCGGCAGCCATAACCACCCAGACTTTCAGGCGCTTCGCCGCTGGGCTCACATGCTCGGCTACCGCGGCCACTTCGCCACCAAGAGCCGCCGCTACTCCACCACCCTCAAAGCCCTCCGCCAGGCCCGCGCCGACTATCACCGCCGCCAGCATCCGAGCCCCGCGAGCGGCCCCGGCGACCAGGCCGTCATCACCATCACCACCCTGCGATGGGCCGGGACCGGCTGGCGCAGCAGCGGCGACGCGCTCCTGGCCCTGTCCGCCGCCGCCCGCGCTCGCGACCACGAGCGCGCCGCCCGCGACGAAGCCCAAGTCCCCTAATCCGTCCCGTCCCCGAAGGAACGATCACCATGGATCAGCTGATGTACCGCCCAGAGGAAGCCGCCCACATCCTGGGCGTCGGCCGCACCGCGCTGTTCGGGCTGCTGAAGTCCGGGCGGCTGCGATCGGTCAAGCTCGGCGGCTGCCGGTTCGTCACCGCCGACGCCCTGCTCGCGTTCGTCCGCGAACTCGAGGAAGACGCCGCCCGGGCCGCCGACGCCAAGGCCGCCTGATATGGCTGACCGCAAGCCCAACCGGCGGTCCTCGATCTACCTCGGCAGCGACGGCTGGTGGCACGGCTGGGTCACCGTCGGCACCAAAGACGACGGCTCACCCGACCGGCGTCACCGCAAGGGCCGCACCGAGGCCGAGGTCACCCGCAAGGTCCAGGAACTGGAACGCCAGCGCGACACCGGCCGCCTGCCCAAGGCGGGCGCCAGCCTCACGGTGGCGCAGTGGCTGGAAACCTGGCTGACCACCGTCGCCGCCCGGCGGGTCCGCCGGTCCACCTTGGACAGCACCTACGCGCCGAAGGTGCGCAACCGCATCATTCCCGGCCTGGGCAGGCACCGCCTCGACCGGCTGACGCCCGAGCACCTGGAGCGCTTCTACAGCAAGCTCGACGCCGAAGGCCTGGCCCCGGCGACGGTGCTGCAAATCCACCGGATCTTGTCCCGCGCGCTCAAGGTCGCGGTGCAGCGCGGCTACATCTCCCGCAACGTCGCGACCCTGGTGGACGCCCCGTCCGCTCAGCCTCGAGGAGATCCAGCCGCTGACCCTGGACGAGGCGCAGCGGACAATCCGGCTGGCCGCCAGCCAGCGCAACGGCACCCGGTGGAGCGTGGCCCTCGCGCTCGGGCTGCGGCAAGGCGAGGCCCTAGGCCTGCGCTGGCAGTACGTCAACTTCGAGGCCGCGACCCTGACCGTCCGCTGGCAACTCCAGCGGCTTGCCTGGCAGCACGGCTGCGCCGATCCGCACGCCTGCGGCATCCAGCGCCACGACGGCAACTGCCCGGCCGACTGCATCGCACACGCCCGCGCCTGCCCCCAGCGCACCGGCGGCGGCCTGGTCCTGACCGAACTGAAGACCGCCAAGAGCCGCCGCACGATCGCCCTCCCGGCCGCCCTCGTCCAGGCGCTCAAGGCGCACCGCGCCGCCCAGCTGGCCGAGCGCATGGCGGCCGGATCACGCTGGCACGACGGCGACTTCGTCTGGTGCCAGGCCAACGGCCGCCCGATCGGCGCGCACGCCGACTGGGACGACTGGAAGGCACTGCTCAAGGCGGCCAAAGTCCGCGACGCCCGGCTGCACGACGCGAGGCACACCGCTGCCACCCTGCTGCTCGCCCAGGGCGTCGATCAGCGGGTCGTGATGGAGATCCTCGGCCACTCACAGATCAGCATGACCACCCGCTACACCCACGTCCTGCCGCAGGTCATGACCGACGCCGCCGACCGCATCGGCCAGGCGCTGTGGGGCTCCTCGTGAGGCCAACTGCAACCCGGACTGCAACCCGGCCAAGGCAGCGCGACCACGCCGGAGGAGTCTGACCAGGTCAGGGAGTGGGGCGCCTGGGGCTCGAACCCAGAACCCACGGATTAAAAGTCCGCTGCTCTACCATTGAGCTAACGCCCCGCGGACGCCGGCCGAACCGTCGCCACGGCACGAAGCGTACCGACTCCGCCCGCCGGCTCCCCACTGGCCGGCCTGGCTGTCACCTTACCGACGCAAACGCCTGCGGCTCCTGCCCGCGCGCGACGGCACCGCGACGGCACCGCGACGGCACTCCGGCGCCACCGGCCCGGCACCCGCATCAAGCGTCTCAGGTAGCGTCCAGTCCGTGCACAGTGTCTTCTTTGAGCCGGCCGGCACGCACAGCTTCGTCGCCACGCCGTCCACCGCGGGACCGTGGAGCGCGCAGTCCCAGCATGGCGGCCCGCCGTCGGCGCTCGCGGCGTGGGCGATGGAGCGGCACGAGCCGGACGAGGGCCAGCGGCTGGCCCGGGTGACCGTCGATATCCTGCGCCCGGTGCCGGTCGGCAAGGTCACGGTCCGGACGCGGATGGTCCGGCCGGGACGGCGGGTGGCCATGCTCGAGGCGGTCATGGAGGCCGACGGGCAGGAGGTCCTGCACGCCCGCGGCTGGCGGCTCGCGACCCCCGGCGGCGAAGTCCCGGTGATCGGGGCGGACGCGGCACCGCCGCCGATCCCCGCCCCGGCCGAGCGCGGGCTGATCACCCTCCCCAGCGGGCACGTGACCGGCTACCTGGACGCGATCGACTGGCGGTTCGTGACCGGCGGCGCGTTCGACGTGCCCGGCCCGGCCATGGTCTGGGCCCGCGCGACGATCCCGCTGATCCCGGACGAGCCGACCTCGCCGATGTGCCGTGCCCTGCTGATCGCGGACTCGGGCAGCGGGGTGAGCGCGACCCTCGACCCGCAGCGGTTCATGTTCATCAACGTGGATCTCACCGTCGTCCTGTCGCGCGACCCGGACGGCGACTGGCTGCTGCTCGACGCGGTGACCACGATCGGGAACCAGGGCACCGGCCTGGCCGAGACCACGCTGTCGGACCGGTACGCCGCGTGCGGCAAGGCGATACAGACCCTGCTGGTCGCACCGCGCTGACCGGCGACCGCCGGCCGAGGCACAGCCGCGGCTAGCGGGCCGGGACCGTGACCGTGTTGCTCACCGACAGGGCGTGCTCGGTGGTGGCCAGCAGCACCATCCGGTACAGCAACGGCCGGCCCGGAGCGTGCACCGCGAACGAGACCTGGCCGGAGCCGTTCAGGTTGCCCGCCTGCACACTGTTCCAGCGCGTCCCGGACCAGACCTGCAGCACGACGGCGTTGCCGGGGGAAGCGAGCGGGCTGCTGCCGGTGAGCACGTCCGCCCGCCCGGCCGGGCCCGGCGTGACGCTGGCCGACACCGGCGGCACCACGACCACCAGCACCGGCTGGCTCAGCTCGCGATCCGGCCCGGTGAGCCGGAACAGGGCGCTGCGGGTCAGGTCCGAGGCGGTCACGACCGCCCGCCCGCTGGCATTGGTGGTCGCGAAGCCGATCAGGTGCCAGGACGGCTGCCCGGCCGCCCGCTCGAGCAGGCTCAGGTTCACGCCCGCGACCGGCTGCCCGTGGTCGGCCAGCGACCCGGTGAACGTGTCACCGCCGCCCGCCGTGATCCGGCCGCTGGCGGCCGTGACCGACAGCACCGCCTGGCCCGCGGCCGGCGGGGTGGCCGAGGCGGAGACGCCCGGCCGGGCCGAGGGCGCCGCCGACGGCTGCGGCCCGCCCGCCGGGTTCGACGCGTGCCCGTGCGCCCGGTGGTGCCGGGACGGGTGCAGGCCGGCCGCGGCCGGCGCCGGGTGGCTGGTATCCGGCACGCCCGCGAACCCCAGCGCCTGATACGCCGCGTGCTGGATCGGGCCGGGCAGCGCCTCGGTGTAGGCGGCCGCGGCGAACCCGGCCGCGGCGGCCAGCGTGACCGCGGCGGCCAGCCGGACCGCCGAGTGCCGGGCCCACCGGGACGGCCACCCGGCCGCACGCGGCCCGGGCGCATGCGGACTGGACGCATGCGGCCCGGGCCCGCGCGGCCCGGGCGCGCGGGGTTCGGGGGCAAGCGGCCCGGGCACGGGAATGGTCGGTGGCCGGCTGGCGCGGAACATCGCCAGCGCGGCGTCGGCCCCGTGCAGCTCATCGGGGGCCGGGTCGGAGGCCAGCACGCCCAGCAGCACGTCCAGGCCGGGTTCGGTCGAGGTGATGTCGCCGAGCAGGTCACCGGGCAGCGGCTCGGGGAGGTCACCGGGCCGCCAGCCCTGCGCCGGGTCACCCGGCCGGTCGTGAGGACTCACTCAGTCCACCTCCCCCAGGGCCAGCCCGAGCGCGCGGACCCGCGGGTCGGCGGCCAGGGCGCGCAGGCCGCGGTGCAGGGCCACGCGCACGGCCCCCGGCGACTTGCCGAGGATGCTGGCCACCGCGGGGGTGTCCAGCCCCGCGATGACCCGCAGCGCCACGGCCTCCGCCTGGTCCGGCGAGAGGCCGGCGAGCAGCGCGACCGCCTTCCTGACCGACATGCCCTCTAGCACCTGATCCTCAACCGTCTGCCCGTCGGGCAGGCCGTCCAGGCCGCCGGCGACCGGGCTGACCCGCCGCCGCATCCGGGCCCGCGCGGCGTCGATCGCCCGGTTCCGCCCGACCGTGAACAGCCAGCGCCGGAATTCGTCGTCGTCGCCGGAGAACCGCTGCAGGTCGCGGACCACCTGCAGCCAGGTCTCGCTGGCGATGTCATCAGGGTCGTCGCAGCCCAGGACGCGAAGGTAACGCAGCAGGCGTGGTTGCAGGCTTCGCCACAGCTCGAGGAACGCGGCCTCGTCACCGGACCGGGCCCGCGCCAGCAACCTGCCCAAGTCACCAGCCTCTGTCGCCATCGCGCCAGACAGAGTCCCACACCGGCGGACCGGGCGGGCCAACACGCGATTTTTCGTTGCATGTGGCATCCGTCCTGCCCGCCGGCGTGTGACCCGCGCCGCGCTAGTCCTTGACGATCACGACCCGGCTGTGGCTCGAGTGGAACAACCGGGTGCCCTCGAAGACCAGCACGTAGGCCGCGGCGTGCTGGGGGGCGACCACGAACGCGACGCCGCCGAACCGGCCGGTGCGCTCGTGGCCCACCGCGAACAGGTGGTGGTTCGGGCCGATCCGGTCCAGCCAGACCACGCGTCCGGGCACCGAGATGTCGCGCACCGTGGACAGGCGGCCGCCGATCAGGGTCACGCGGTGGTGGTGCTCGAACGCGCGCCGGTGCGCGATCGACAGGTGAGTCGGCAGCCGGCGCGCGTGGTGCACCGACGACGCATCAGCGGCACTGGCGGCGGCCATCGCCCCGGTGGTGGCGATCGCGGCGGCGGCGGCAACGGATGCGACCCGCGCCAACAGGGATGAACGCATGGCTCTCCTTCGAGGGGTTTCGGCCCCGGCGGCAAGCCCGGGGCAGCATCATCACCCCGAGAGCGATACCGGCCCCCGTGGCGTTACTCACCCCGGGCCCTGGTGCGGCGCCGCATCGTCGAGGCCGATGGCGCCGCGGCCGTGCAGCGGTCCGCGGAAAGGTATGTCAGCTTCGCCCTGGACGACAACGCGCCTTAACGCTCCGTCTCCCCCTGGCCGGGCCGCGCGGCCAGCGCCCGGGCGTTCTCGCCGCCGATCGCGCGCTTGACCGCCGCGGGCAGGTCGGCCGCGCGCAGCGTGCCGACCGGGTCGGGATCGGCGATCGGGAACGGGCGGTCGCTGCCCAGCAGCACCCGGTCCGCGCCGACCCGGCGGACCAGGAACTCGATGCTCAGTGCGTCGAGCGCGACCGTGTCGAAGAACAGCCGCCGCAGCAGCCGGGACGGCGGCTCGGTCATCCCGGTCCGGGCCAGCAGGCCGGCCCGGGCCAGGCCGTCCAGCCGGAACGCCTGGTAGGGCAGGAGCCCGCCGCCGTGCACGACGATCACCCGCAGCCCCGGATGGCGCTCGAACAGGCCGCTGTCCATCAGCCGCAGCACGGCGCTGCTGGTGTCGATGAGCCGCCCGGCCACGTTCTGCATCACCGGCGGGACCAGCCGCTGGGCGGGCCCGTTGCCCGGCGGGTGCAGCAGCACCGGCCGCCCGAACTCGGCCAGCCGGGCCCACAGCGGCGCGAGTGACTCGTCGGCCGCCGAGCTCGCCCCGGCAGGATGGGTGGACAGCAGCACGGCCGGCGAGTCGAACCGCTCGGCCAGGGCGGTCACGTCGTCGGCGGCCGGGCCGGGGCCCGCCGACAGGTCGGTGGCCGGCACCAGCCGCAGCCGCCCCTGGCCGGCCCGCACGCAGCCGGCCAGCGCCTCGTTCGTGGCCGCCGCCCAGCGCCGGCCCTCGCTCGCGCCGAACGCGTGCCAGGTGAACAGGTCGATCCACGGCGACACCCACTGCTCGGCGATCGAGTGCTCGTCCATCCAGCGCAGCCGGGTGGCCACGTCGGTGATGTCCGGCGCGGCCGGGCCGAGCCGGCCGGGTCCCGCGGCCAGCACCGGCGGCCCCCCGGACTCGTCGACGGCCACGCCGGGAAACTCGCCCGCCCGCACCGCGTCGAGCAGGCCCGGCGGCACCAGGTGCGCGTGCACGTCGACCGCGGCCAGGGTGTCCGGTGACGTCATCCGGTCAGTCTCCCGCCTGTCCGCCCGGCGGGGCCAGGCTGGACTCGAACACCTCGAGCAGCACGGTCCGCGCGGCCTGCGGGTCCTGCGCGCTGGCCAGCGAGCAGGCGCAGGCCCCGGGCCCGACCAGTGCCCGCCATGCCCCGTCCACACCCAGCACGACCGCGTAACCGCGCACGGCGTCGGGGCTGACCCGGTGCCGGCGGATAACCTCCTCGGCGGCGTCGCGCACCAGGCGCCACTCGAAGCAGGCCCGGTCGGCGTCCTCGGGCGAGAACCGGCGCGCGTGCCACTGACAGCCGTTGGCGAACGCGGCCGAGACCGCCCGCTGCAGCGCGGCCTGGTCGCCCGGCCCGAGATCAGCGATCCGGCCGGTGTCGTCCGGCCAGATGCCGCGCGTCGCCTCGCGCAGGCCGCGCAGGTCGTCCTGCGCCCACGACCCGGCCGGGTCACACAGCCGGGCTTCGGCCATGACCAGGGCCCGCCACCAGCGCAGCCACTGCGTCCCGGCCTCGGCCCGCCCGGCGGCGTCCAGGACATCCAGCCGGCCGTCCTCGGGCGGGACCAGCCGGGGCGGCACGACTGGGTCCGCCGGCGTCTCCAGGCCGGCCACGTCACGCACGTACAGGGCGGCGTGCGGCAACTGCGCGAGCCCGTGCCCGAACACCCACGACCCCCGGCCAGCCAGCATCATGTGATTTCTCCCGAACAGGGCGAGCGCCCGCACTGCATTGTTGGCCGCGCCAGGTTACGGGTCAACCGGTCGTTCCGAAACGCGCGCAAGAAGGGGATACTCGGGGCACAGGGCAGCAATGCCGTGAGCGGCGACCAACCCGGCAGGCCCCCGTGAGCGGAGAAGGCGGATGACCCCCGCGCCGTTGGCGGGCTCGGCGCTGGACCGGATCGGCGAGATCCAGGTACCGCTGCCCGCGGCTGTCTCGGTCCTGATCGGGCTGCTCGCGCTGGCGGCCGTGGCCGTGCAGGAGTTCTGGCTGCTGCTCCGGCACGTCAACACGATCGCGCACGAAGGGGCGCACGCGATCACCGGTTCCGCGGTCGGCCAGCGGGTTCAGCGCGTGACGCTCGCGCCCAACGCCACCGGCGCGACGTTGACGAGCGGCGGCAAGGCGGCGGGCGTCGTCACCGTCGGCTTCATCGGCTACCTCGGGCCGAGCGCGTTCGGCCTGGGCGCGGCCAAGCTGATCCAGGTCGGGCACAGCGTCGCGGTGCTGTGGCTCACCCTGCTCCTGCTCGCGCTGCTGCTGGTGGTGCTGCGCACCGTGTTCAGCTTCGTGCCCGTGCTGATCATCGGCGGGCTCATCTACCTCGTCGCCCGCTACGGCTCGTCCGGGGCCGACACCGTCACCGCGTACTTCGGCGCCTGGTTCCTGCTGCTGTCCGGGATCCGCGTGGTGCTCGACCACGGCGTCAACGCGGCCGACGCCGGCAACCTGGCCGCGATCACCCGCGTCCGGCCGGTGTTCTGGGTCTGGCTGTGGATGGCCGGGTCGGTCGCCGCGCTGATCGCGGGCGGGGCCTTGCTGGTCTGAGGGTCAGCGATCCGGCGCCGCGACGAAACGCTGCCGCAGCTCGCCGATGCCCTCGACGTAGCTGACCAGCTCGTCGCCGGGGGCTAGCCAGCGCTGCGGGCTCCGGCCCTGGCCGACCCCGGCCGGCGTGCCGGTGAAGATCACGTCGCCGGGCAGCAGGCGGGTGATCGCCGAGAGCCGGGCCACGAGCTGCGGCACCGGGATGATGAGGTGGCTGGTGCGCGACTTCTGCACCGGGGCGCGGTGATGCAGCTCGGGAACTTCGTGAACACGCTCGGCTGGTCGGGGACGCCGAAGCCGGATTCGTCGGCGTGGTCGCGGTAGTTGAGGCCGATCCCGAACGACTGCCGCGGCGCGGGCGCGGGCGCGCCGAGCCGGCCCGCCTGGCCGGGCTGAGCGGCCGCGCCGCCCGTCGACCGGGCCCAGGCCGTGAAGTCGGCCCAGCGCGGGTACACCGCCTGCGGGTCGGCGCCGAACCGGCCGCCGCTGGCCCGTTCCACGTCGATGGCGCCGTCACCGGTCACGATGACCAGCCGGCCGTCAAGGTTGCCGATCCGCACGAAGACCTCCGGGTTCGCCGCGCCGCCGGGACGGTCCCAGTCTCGGCTGGTCCTGCCGCCCCGGGCAAGTTTGGCGCCGCCGACGTACTGTGGACAGGTGGGGACAACGCGCGGCCGCCCCGGCCCGTGAGCGTCGTCCGGCGCCAGGCCCGACGCCGGTGGCTCGCCGTGGCGTGCGGTACGGCCCTGCTGTGCGGGCTGCCGGCCGTCGTTGCTGCGCTGCCGGTGCCGAACTCGCCGCTCAGCGCGGCCGCGCTGCGGGCGCGCATCCTGGCCTCGGCGGGCGTGCCGTACCAGGGCTACGCGGAGAGCTCGGTCGACCTCGGCCTGCCCGCCCTGCCCGACCTCGGCGACGTCAGCACGCTGCTCGACGGCATCACCGACCAGGAGGCCTGGTACCTCTCCCCGTCGCAGTGGCGGGCCGACGTCGTCACCTCGGCGGGGGAGACCGATACCTACCAGACCGTCGCCGGCATCTTCGTCTGGAGCTACAGCCAGAACCTGCTGACCCAGATCGTCGGGCCCGAGCCGGTCCGGCTGCCCCGGGCCGCCGACCTGCTCCCGCCCGCGCTGGCCCGCCGGCTGCTCGGCCTGGCCTCGCCCGCCGATCACATGTCCCGGCTGCCGTCGCAGCGGGTGGCGGGGGTGGCCGCGGCCGGCCTGCGGCTGGTGCCCGACGAGCCATCGACCACGGTGGCGGCGGTCGACATCTGGGCCGACCCGGCCAGCGGCCTGCCGGTCCAGGTCGAGATCGTGGGCCGGGGCTCGGCCAAGCCGGTGCTGGTCGTCCGGTTCCTCGAGCTGACGCAGAGCCGTCCCGCGCTCGCCACCGTGACCCCGGACCCGGCCCCGGACGTCGGCTTCACCACCACCGAGGAGCCCGACATCAACCGGATCGTGAATGGCTTCGCCCCGCCGCTGCCCGCGCGGATCGCGGGGATGAGCCAGGTCCCGGCCCCCGGCGGCCTCCCCGACGTGGCCGCCTACGGCACCGGGTTCTCGCGGGTGGCCGTGCTGCCGCTGCCGTTCGCCGTGGGGGAGCGGGCGATGACCGCCGCCGACGACGCGGGCGCGGGCGGGATCATCCTGTCCAACGGGACCGGGGCACTGATCGCGACCCCGCTGCTCACCGTGCTGCTGGCGCAGGGGGAGCCCGGCTCGCCGGTCTACCTGCTCGCCGGGACCGTGACCCCGGCGCTGCTGGTCCGGGCCGGGTCCGGCGTGCTGAACGCGGCCGGGCAGGGCGGGCCGTGATCGTCACGCGCGCGCTGACCAAGCGCTACGGCCGGGTGCTCGCCGTCGACCGGGTCGACCTGGACGTGCGCGAGGGGGACCGGTACGGCTTTCTCGGCCCGAACGGCTCGGGCAAGACCACGGTCGTGCGGATGCTGCTCGGCCTGGTCTACGCGACCAGCGGCGAGATCGAGATCATGGGCCGGCCGGTGCCGTCCCGGGTCGGCGAGGTGCTGCCCCGGATCGGCGCGCTGGTCGAGGGGCCATCCTGCTACGGGCACCTGTCCGGCCGGGCCAACCTCGCGCTCATCGACGCCGCGGGCAAGGCCGGCCCGCGGCGCACCCGGCGCCGGCGGATCGGCGAGGCGCTGGACCGGGTCGGCCTGGCCGGGGTCGACAACCGCGCGGTCAAGAAGTACTCGCTCGGGATGCGGCAGCGGCTCGGCCTGGCCGCCGCGCTGCTGCGGGCGCCGCGCCTGCTCGTGCTGGACGAGCCCACCAACGGGCTGGACCCGCAGGGCATCCGCGAGATCCGCGACCTGCTGGCCGAGCTCAACCAGGGCGGGACCACCGTGTTCCTGTCCAGCCACCAGCTCAGCGAGGTCGAGCAGCTGTGCACCCGGGTCGGCATCGTCGACCGCGGCCGGCTCGTGCTGCAGCAGGACCTGGACACGCTGCGCGCCCCGACCGGCCGGGTCGTGGTGCGCACCCCGGACGCCGACCGCGCGGCCGCCCTGCTGGACGGCCGGGTCGACCAGCGTGACGGCGACCGGCTGGTGGTCGCGGCGGCAGACCCGGCCGCGGTCAACGCCAGCCTGGTGGCGGCCGGGCTGCGGGTGTCCGAGATCGGCCCCGAGCGCCGGTCCCTGGAGGAGCTGATGCTGTCGGTCACCGGCTCCGGCTCCGACCGGATCGACGGCGGAAGCGGGGACAGCGAGTGATCACGGTCGAGCTGGTCAAGCTGGCGCGCCGGCCCCGCAGCTGGGTCAGCATCGCGCTGCTGTGCGGGCTGCCGGTCACGGTCGCGGTGTTCGTCGCGGTCACCCACCTCGCGCCGCCGCCGGGCCAGGGCCCGGCGCTGCTGTCGGCCGTGCTGACCAACGGGTCGCTGTACCCGGCGGCCGCCCTGGCCATCGTGCTGCCGCTCTTCCTGCCGGTGGCGGTCGCGGTCGTGGCCGGCGACTCGGTCGCGGGCGAGGCGGCCTCGGGCATGCTGCGCTACCTGCTGGCCCGGCCGGTCGGCCGGACCCGGCTGCTGGTGGCCAAGCTCATCGCGCTCGTCGCGTACACGGTGACCGCCGTGGTGGCGGTGGCGGGCACCTCGTACCTGACCGGCCGGCTGCTGTTCGGCGTGCAGCCGGTCGCGGTCACCTCGCACGGCGTGACCAGCTCGGCCATCGCCGCCAACTTCGCCGCGACCTCGCTGTCGGGGACCAGCCTGAGCCCCGGCGAGGTGCTGGTCAGGACGCTCGGCGCGATCGCGTTCATCGCGGTGTCCATGCTCGGGGTCGGCGCGATCGCGCTGTTCCTGTCCACCGTGACCGACTCCTCGCTCGGGGCCGCCCTGGGCGCGCTGGCCGCCCTGGTGACCAGCCAGGTGCTGGTCACCCTCAACGCCGCGGCGTCGGTCAGCCCCTACCTGCCCACCCGGTACTGGCTGGCCTGGGTCGACTTCTTCCGCGAGCCGATCCTGTGGCGCAACATCGAGCGGGGGTTCGCGGTGCAGGCCGTGTACGTCGTGGTGCTGCTGGGCGCCGCCTGGGCCAACTTCGCCACCAAGGACATCACCAGCTAGGAAGTCCCGGCTCCGGCCCTCCGTCCGCGCCCCGCCTGGTATATTCCTATAATTGCGATCGAAAAAGTGAAGCAGCGGGATCTGTCCGGGAACGTTCGGGCGGGCGGGCGGACGTGGGCGCGCCGTGGATGTACCTCCGCATGGCCTATTACCCGTGCGGAGGTACAAACCACCGGCCGCGGGGTCCGGCGTCCGGAACGTGAAAATGCCGCCATCCGGGTAGAGTCGCGGCTAGCCGGCCGCACCGGGCATATGCGGCTCTACGTGCGCCAGTTGCCGTCCGGTCGGCCGATACCAGCGCCGAGACCCCGTTTGCCCAGGCACGAGGGAGCACAGCAGCATGCGCAGCGTCACCGGAGCTAGTTCAGGCCGGCCCGGCGCCAATCCGGCCCCGCCGCCGGCAGCCCGGGCCCGGCTGCTCACCTGGCTGGCCGGTGCCGGCATCGCCGTCTCGGTGCTGCTGATGATCGCGGCGTCGGTGGTGCGGAATAGCTGGATGTCCACGCCGGTCGTACCGCCCGCGTGGGGCCCGCCCTGGGACCTGCGCTCGGTGCACGTATCGGTCGGGACCGCGACCGCCGGGCTGTGGATCGCCGTCATCCTCGGCGTGGGCGGGGTGGCCGCCGGGCTGCTGGCCGTCCGGCGCGGGGCCCGGCCCAGCGTGCGGGGCCTGCTGGCCGGGGCGGCGATCGCGGTGGTGGCGCTGACCGTGCTGCTGCCGACCGGGTCGACCGACGCGCTCGACTACGCGGCCTACGGCCGGATCGTGGCCCTCGGTCACAGTCCGTACGTGATGACCCCGTACCACCTGCGCCTGACGCACAACGCATTCACCCGGTCGGTGCCGACCGCCTGGCAGCACCTCGTCAGCGTCTACGGCCCGCTGGCCACGATGGAGCAGTTCCTGGCGGCCAAGCTGGGCGGGCTGTCCGCGGCGCGGGTCACCTTCTGGCTGAAGCTGTGGAACTCGCTCGCGTTCGGCGTCGTCGCGTTCGTCATCGACCGGCTGGTGCGCGCCGACCCGGCCCGGCGGCTGCGCGCGCACCTGCTGTGGACGGCCAACCCGCTGATGCTGTGGGCGGTGGTCGCGGCCGGGCACCTCGACGTGCTCGCCGCGGCGGCCGGGCTGCTCGGGCTGGTGGCGCTCGGCCGGCACTCCGGGACCGCCCGGGTTCCGCTGCCGCGGTTGCTCGCGGCGGGCGCGCTGATCGGGGTCGCGGCCGACATCAAGATCAATTATTTGCTGTACGGGCTGGGCGTGGCCTGGGTGCTGCGCCGGTCGATCGTCTCGCTCGCGGTGGCCGCCGCGGCCGCGCTCGCGGTCCTCGGGCCCAGCTACGCCTGGTTCGGGCTGCCCGCAGTGCACGCGATCACCGCCCGGCGCAACGACAGCAGCGCGGACAGCATGTACCGCGTGTTCCTGATCCCGGTGCTGCGCCACCACCTGGCCGTGATCGCGATCGTCCTCGTCGCCGCCTTGGCCGTGCTGGTGCTGCGGCGCATGCCGCAGGCGATCCCGGACCGCCCGGCCATCCAGGCCGCCCTGGCGCTGAGCCTGGCCTGGCTGTTCTTCTGGCCCTACCAGTACCCCTGGTACGACGTGATGCTGGTCTGCCTGCTCGTGCTCTACCCCGCGTCCCGGCTCGACTGGCTGGTGCTGGGGCGGCTCGCGGCCACATCGATCGCCAACATCCCGGACAGCCCGGGCGCTCCGCTCGGCCGCGTGCTGGGCGAGATCCACTACCTCGGCGTGGCCGTGCTCAGCCCGCTGGTGATGTTCGCCGCGGCGGCGGGCCTGATCGCGCTCTGCCTGACCGGGCGCTGGAACCTGCGCGGTCCCGGCGAGCCGGGCGCCGCGCCGGACGCGCCCGCGCTGGTCGGCTCGGTCACGGGCTGACGCAGTCGGCGGCGGTCGGGGTGGTCACGGGCTGACGCAGCCGGCGGCGGTCGGGGTGGTCACGGGCTGACGCAGCCCGGCGGCGGTCGGGGTGGTCACGGGCTGACGCAGTCGGCGGCGGTCGGGGCGCGGAGCGGCCCGGGGCCGATGGCCTGCAGGACGATCGCGATGACCACGGGGTTCGTCGGCAGCTGGGTGTGGCTGATCCGCTCGGCCGGGCAGACCGACTGGATCGGCACGTTGAGCGCCCCGGCCAGGCGGGCCGACCCGGGCGGCGTGACCACCTGGTCGTCGGTCGTCCACAGCGACATCCAGGGCGGCCGGGCCGGGACCGGGGCGGCGTCGATCCCGGCCAGCAGGCTGCTGCCCGGCACCAGCTGCTGGCAGGCCGCCGGGCACGCGCCGGGCACGAACCCGGCGGCGCCGGCGGCCAGCGCGGTCCCGTGGAACGGCGAGCCGAGGGTGATCACCCGCCGGGCCTTGGCCGGGCCGTCGTCGTGGCGGGCCCACAGCAGCGCCACCACGCCGCCGGCCGAGTAGCCGATCACGTCCACCGAGGGCGCGCCGCTGTCCAGCACCCGGCCCACCGCCGTGTTCAGCGCGCTGGCGTCGGCGTTCAGGTCCCCGGTCCCGCTGCCGGGCAGGCGCACCACCGTGGCCGCGCGGCCGGTGGCCCGGATCCGGGCGGCCAGCACCGACAGCGAGCCGGTCTGCCCGCCGTAGCCGGGCACCAGCAGCACCGGTCCCGGCCGGTCCTGCGGCGGGTACCCGCCCGCGGTACCCGCTGACCCGCCGCGCACCGCGGCCACTGCTGCGGCGGCCGCGGCCGCCGCCACGAGCACGGCGATCACGGCCAGGAGCAGCCTGCGCCGGGGGGACAGCGCCCCGAGCCTGGATCCCCGGCTCGCCGTGACCAGCCGGGGGGAGACGGTGCGTGCCGGCTCATGAATTCAAGGTACGGTCGGGCCAGTTGTTAGGATGCCCGGAGAAATTACTCGCGAGTAGGGAGCGTCCGGTGGGGCTGGCCTACGAGCGCCTGGGTGCTGGTCCGCCGCTGGTGCTGCTGCACGGCCTCGGGCACCGCCGGCAGGCCTGGGACGCGGTGACCGGCCTGCTGAGCCCGTACCGCGAGGTCGTCCTCGTCGACCTGCCCGGGCACGGCGAGTCGCCGCCGCTGCGGCTGGACGGGCAGCCGGTGCGTGGAGGCGCTGCTCGGCGAGGTGACCGGGCTGCTGGACGAGCTGGCGCTGGAGCGCCCGCACGTCGCCGGGAACTCGCTGGGCGGCGGCTGGCCCTGGAGGCCGGCGTGGCCGGGCGGGCCAGAACGGTCACCGCGCTGGCCCCGGCCGGGTTCTTCCGCAGCGAGGGCGAGGCCCGCTACGGCCGGGCCGTGTTCAAGATCATGGAGACCGCGGGGGCGCATACGCAGCGGATCGCCCCGGCGCTGGCCCGCAGCACCGCCGGCCGGGCCGTGGTGTTCGGCGCGATCGTGAGCAAGCCGTCGCAGCTGACCGCGGAGCAGGCCCGGGACGACATGGCCGCGTTCGTCGCCTCCCGCGAGGCGATCAACGTGGTCCTGGCCGGGATGACCAACTTCACCGGCCGGGTCCCGGACGGGGTCCCGGTCACGATCGGCTGGGGGATGCGCGACCGGCTGCTGTTCCCCCGGCAGGCCCGGATGGCCAAGGCCCGCCTGCCGGAGGCGAGGCTGGTGCGGATGCGCGGTTGCGGCCACGTGCCCATGACCGACGACCCCGCGCTGGTGGCCGACGTCCTGCTGCGGGGCAGCGCGCGGGCTTAGCTGCCGGGAGGGGCCGCCTAGCCCCAGTCGACCGTGACCCGGCCCGCCTCGGCCGGGTGGCGTTCCAGCCAGCCGCGCGCGAACGGGCACACCGGGACCACCGTCAGGCCCTCGTCGGCGGCCCGGTCGATCGCCGCGACCACCAGCCGGCCGCCGAAGCCCCGGCCCTCGAGTTCCGCCGGGACTTCGGTGTGGATGAGCACGAGCCGGTTGCCGTTGCGGTGGTACACGAGCTCGGCGAGGTAGCCGTCGGCGCTGAGCTCGAGGCGGGACCGGGCCGGGTTGTCGGTCACCGGCGGGCTGTCGCTCACGGGCACCATCGTCGCACCACGGCCGGGTCGGCGCCCGCCGCGGGGCATAGATCCGCCCGGCCCGTGGTTTCCGGTGGTCGCCACGGCGACGAAGGGAGATCGGGCGATGCCCAAGGCGGTCAGGTTCGATGAATACGGCGGGATCGACGTGCTGCACGTGGTCGAGGTGGACCGGCCGGTCCCCGGCGCCGGGCAGGTGCTGGTCCGGGTGAAGGCCGCGTCGATCAACCCGGGCGAGGGGAAGATCCGGCAGGGCCTGCTCGCGCAGCGGTGGCCGGCCACGTTCCCGTCCGGGGAGGGCAGTGACCTGGCGGGCGTCGTGGCGGAACTGGGCGCTGATGTCACCGGGTTCGCCGTCGGCGACGAGGTGTTCGGGTACACCGACAACCGGTCCAGCCACGCCGAGCTCGCCGTGGTCGAGGCCGGGAACCTGGCCCGCAAGCCGGCCGGCGTCTCCTGGGAGGCGGCGGGCTCGCTGTTCGTCGCGGGCTGCACGGCCTACGCGATGGTCCGGGCCGTGGCGGCCGGGCCGGGGGACACGGTCGTGGTCTCCGGCGCCGCGGGCGGGGTCGGCTCGATCGCCGTGCAGCTGGCCGGGCTGGCCGGGGCCGCGGTGATCGGCCTGGCCAGCGAACCCAACCACGAGTGGCTGGCCGCCCACGGGGTGACCCCCGTGACCTACGGCGACGGGGTGGCCGACCGCATCCGGGCCGCGGCCGGCGGCCAGGTCAGCGCGTTCCTCGACACGTTCGGGGGCGGGTACGTGGAGTTGGCGCTGGAACTCGGCGTCTCGCCCGAGCGGATCGACACGATCGCCGACTTCGCCGCCCGGGAGAAGTACGGGGTGAAGATGGACGGGAGCGCGGCCGGGGCCAGTGCCGAGACCCTGACCGAGCTGGCCCGGCTGGTCGACGAGGGGCGCCTGGAGATCCCGATCGCTAACGTCTACCCGCTGGACAAGGTGAAGGACGCCTACCGGGAGCTGGAGCAGGGTCACACCCGGGGCAAGATCGTTCTGCGGCCCTAGCCGCCGTCGGCGGCCGGCAGCAGCGCCTCGGCGCCCACGGGCTGGTAGCCGGCGGCCAGGAAGGCGCGGACGCTGGCCGCGTTGCCCGGGGCGATCTGGGCCCAGAGCGGGGCGCCGCCGGGGACCAGGTGCCGGGCGGCAGCGGCCAGTTTCCGGCCGAGCCCCCGGCCTCGGCAGCCGGGATCGACCTCGACCAAGATCTCCCAGCGTCCGGCCAGGCCCCGGCCGAGCGCCACGATCCCGCCCGGGGCCTGCCACACCCGGAGGTCGTCGCGGTAGCGGCGGGCCCGGAACACCCGGGGGTGATCGGCCTGGCGATGATCGGACTGGGAGACCGGGGTGAGCTGGCTCTCGGCCGGCGGGAGGCCCGGCCGCGCCTGCGCCACGCACAACAGGTCGATGTTGTTCAGCCGCCGGCCGGTCCTGGCCCCCACGGCCTGCAGGAACGGCGGCAGCAGCGGCCCGGACAGGTCGCCGGGCGACAGCAGGCCGCGCATCCAGGCGGGATCGGCGTCGACGAAGATCACCGAGTGCGCGGTGAACGCGAGCACGCCGGCGTCCCGCGGTGAGGGCTGGGGCAGGATCGTCACGTCGCCGTCGGGCGGCGGGTACCGGCCCGCGGCCACGTCCCGGAGCAGGGCCGCGAGCGGCCCGGTCACCGGTAGGCGGAGATACCGGTGATGACCTGGCCCAGGGCGAGCGTGTGGATCTCCTCGGTGCCCTCGTAGGTGAGGACCGACTCCAGGTTGTTGGCGTGCCTGATCACCGGGTACTCCAGGGTCACGCCGTTGGCGCCGAGCACCGTCCGGGCCTGGCGGGCGATGTCGATCGCGGTCCGCACGTTGGCCATCTTGCCCAGGCTGACCTGCTCCGGCGTGATCTTTCCCGCCTCCTTCAGCCGCCCGAGGTGCAGCGCGAGCAGCTGGGCCTTGGACAGGTCGGCCAGCATCCAGGCCAGTTTGGCCTGGGTCAGCTGGAACCCGCCGATCTTGCGCCCGAACTGCTCCCGGGTCCGGGCGTACTCGGCGGCCGCCAGGTAACACGACCGGGCCGCCCCGGTGACCCCCCACGCGATCCCGAACCGGGCCTCGGACAGGCACGACAGCGGTCCCTTCAGGCCGCTCACCCCGGGCAGCACGGCGTCGGCGGGCAGCCGCACGCCATCGAAGTGCAGCTCCGAGGTCACCGAGGCGCGCAGCGAGAGCTTCTTGTGGATGTTGCGGGTGGTGAAGCCGCGGGCTCCGCGCGGGACCAGGAAGCCCTGGATCCCGTCCGGGGTCACGGCCCAGACCACGGCGATGTCGGCGATGGACCCGTTCGTGATCCACATCTTGGTGCCGTTGAGCACCCAGTCGCCCCCGCTGTCGGCTTTGGCGTTGGTGGTCATGCCGGACGGGTCGCTGCCGTGATCCGGTTCGGTCAGCCCGAAGCAGCCGATCGCCTCGCCCGCCGCCATCCGGGGCAGCCACTCCTGCTTCTGCTCCTCGGACCCGTACTTCCAGATCGGGAACATCGCCAGCGAGCCCTGCACCGAGACCAGGCTGCGGAGCCCGGAGTCGGCGGCCTCCATCTCACGGCAGGTCAGGCCGTAGGCGACCGGTCCCATGCCCGCGCAGCCGTACCCCTGCAGGTGCATGCCGAGCAGCCCGAGCTTGCCCAGTTCCGGCACGAGTTCCTTCGGCAGCGTTCCGGCCTCGAACCAGTCGGCGATATGGGGCATGATCCGGTCGGCCGCGAACGCCCGGACGGTGTCGCGGACCAGGCGCTCCTCGTCGGTCAGCTCGTCGTCGATGCGGAGCAGGTCGGTCGGGGCGCTGTCGGTGCGTGGCGGCATGGCCGGTCCTCTCTTGTTGCCTCGCCGTCAGGGTATGCGGGCGTCCGGATGCCTGTCGTGGCCAGGTTTCAGATCGGGCATGATGGCAGGTATGAGCGACGTTAACGGCAGCAAGATGCTGGTTCGCACGCGTGACGGCCGCATCGTGGCGGGCGTGTGCTCGGGACTGGCCCAGTACTTCGGCATCGACGCCAACCTGATCCGGGCGGTCGTCGCGGTGCTGACGGTCTTCACCGGGGGTTTCGGCGCCCTGGCCTACCTAGCGGCCTGGGTGGTGATCCCCGAGGAAGGGGAGAAGTCCTCGATCGCCGAGAACATGGTCAACAAGAACCGCAAACCCTGACGGCGGCCTGCCGGGGATCGGTTCCGGCGGGGTCGCCGTCGGCCGGCCGGGGTCGCGGACCGTAGTGGTTCCGGCCGGGTCGCAGAACCAGGCGGCTTCGGGCGGGGTCGTGTAACGCACGGATCCGGCCGACCGGGATATCGTTGCGGAATCTCGGCCGGGGCCCGCGCCGGTGCTTGCGCGTCCGAAACCGGGAAGATCGGCGTCTGCGTCAAGCGCTTTGCCGGCAGCGCGGTTCGTCCCCTATGCTGGGGCGGTCCCCGACGGCGGGCGCCACGGGTCACGGCGGCGGAAGCCGTCGAAGCCCCCATCGTCTAGCGGCCTAGGACACCGCCCTTTCAAGGCGGCGGCACGGGTTCAAATCCCGTTGGGGGCACTGCTGGCGCCCGCCAGCACAACATGGTCCTGTAGAGCAGCTCGGAGTGCTCGCCACCCTGTCAAGGTGGAGGTCGCGGGTTCAAATCCCGTCAGGACCGCTCGGGTCGGCGGCGCCTGAGGCTTGAGCCGGTGCCGGCGCCCCCAGGCAAGGTCAGGTAGCTCAGTTGGTACGAGCGTCCGCCTGAAAAGCGGAAGGTCGGCGGTTCGACCCCGCCCCTGACCACCAGCAGGTCTTCACGTTTCGGTGGAGACCATTTTCACGTTTGGGTCTGACAGTCTGGGTGGCTGGCCGCGTGTCCTGGTTTTTGCGGCGGTCGTGGTCTTCGGGTGCTTGTCGGGGCTGTTTGAGCGGGTGCCGGGGTGGGCCGGGGTGGTCGCTGCTGGGTGGTGGTGGCGCGGGTGTGGCTGGTTGTGCTGGTTATGGGGGCGTGGCTGTCAGCATGGCGAGGGTTTTACGGCGCTGGCGGCGGGTCTTGGGTGGGAGCCCGGCTGCGGTGCGGCGGTCGTCCTCGGCTTGGCGGGCGTTGAATGCGGAGAGGATCCGCTGGTTGCGGACGGCCAGCAGGCAGGCGAGCCAGAGGGCGATGGGGGCCAGGCCGGTGAGCCGGCACCAGCCGCGGGCGATGCTGGTGGTGGCGGGGTCTTTGATGGTGGAAAAGGCGCGCTCGGAGCCTGTGCGCCGACGGTAGGACTGTCGCCAGTCCCGCGATGGGTAGTCGTGTTTTTGCCGGGTTTTGGCGTTGACCTGGGGCGGGACGGTGATGGTGCGCTGGGCGCAGCACGCCGGGGGTTCTTCGGGCGGGGTGATGATCTCGGGCCGGTCCCGGCCGAGCAGCATGGAGTCTGGCCGGAGTAGGCAGCGGATCTTGCTCATCGCCGCCGGGCATGTCACCCGGTGGTAGCCGTCTGCGTCGTCGGCGGTGAGCCGGCCGAGCTTGTAGCGGGATAGCTCGGTGGCCTGCTGGTCGTGCGCGGCGATCTGCTCGCTGGTTGATGCGGGCGGCGGGGGCGCGAGTTCGAGCAGGGCCTGGGGCGTTTGCGGGCAGTACAGATTGCCGTTGGCGATGATGGCGCCCTGGTGGGTGCCGCGGGGGCCGCGGTCGTGCGGGTGCAGGTCCTGGATGAGCTGGGCGCCGGCGGCACGCAGTGGTATCGCCCAGGTTCGGGCGTCGCGGTGGGAGTAGCCGGAGTCGTCGATGACGTCGCCGAGCGGGGTGCCGGCCGCGGCCATGCGCAGCAAGGTGGCGGCCAGGGCGCGGACGGGGTCGTGGTCGCAGCCGGCCAGCGTCATCCGGCGGGCCAGCTCGGGGATGGCGGGTCCGTGTTCCTCGGCGACGATGACGGCGGCGGACAGGTAGTAGCCGAAGAACATCTCTCCCTTGGGGCCGGGGAGGTTGGAGTTGCGGTGGCCCCAGGAGGCCTCGGGGTCGGCGCATTGGGTGCTGCCGTGCCGGGGCGGCCGGGACCAGCTCTCCACGTCGGTCCAGTCGGCGGCCAGCGAGCTGGAGGCCTGCGGGCTGGGCGGGTCCTTGTACTGGGCGGGGATGCTGGCTTCGAGCAGGTCGTCGCAGAAGGAGGCCAGGTCGCGGGACGGCGCGCCGTCGGGCTGGTCGTTCGACAGTGCCTTTGCGATCAGGGCGAAGGTGCGCTCGGTCTGCCGGTAGGTGAGCTGGTGCGGGCCGTTCTTCCAGTCTTCGATCACGCCGAGCCGGGCCTGGTCGGCGCCGGGCAGGCTGGTCAGCGCGGCGTGGACCTCGGTCAGGTGGGCGGGGCGGCGGTCGGCCAGGACCAGGTGCATGCCGGCCAGCAAGGTGCGCACGCGTAGTTGCCGGTGCCGCACCCCGGCCGGCAGCATCTGCTCGATGCGGGGCGCGACGCCGGAGTCGTCGATGATTTCTTCCAGGCGGGCGAGCGGAACCCGGCTGGCCACCTGACCCTCACCGGGCGGTGCCGCCGAGCAGCGCGACCGCGTGCTCCTCGCTGCCGGGGTCCAGGGTGGCGATGATGTCGCCGAGCTGCTGGGAGCAGGTGATCCCGGCGGCGTGCATGAAGGTGGCCAGCCCGAGCAGCTGCGCGCATTCGGCCAGCCAGGTGGAGCGCAGCCGGGAGCAGTCCAGCGGCGGGAGCCCCGAGCCGCCAGACAGCCGGGCGATGAGCGGGTAGGTGACGTTGCGGCGGGCGGGATCGGTCCCGCCGGTGATCAGCTGGCCGCCGGCGAACTCGGCGGCGGCCAGCAGCCGCTGATGGTAGCGGGCCAGCACCGGCACCGCGCGCGGCCGGGCGCCCCGGACGCCGACGATTATGCCGCCGGAGCGGCAGCTGACATCGGTGCCGCGCACGGCGCGCAGGTCCGCCCCGGTCAGCCCGGCGCCCGCGGCGAGGCACACCAGCGCGGCGGCGCGCATCCGCCGCGCCGGCGTGGGCTGGGCGCCCGCCAGCGCGAGGAACCCGGCGATCTCGCCCGGGGTATAGGGCGGCTTGGCGCGCCCGCGGGGCAGCGGCGCGTCGGCCGGGCGCAGCGCCGGGACGATATGGCGGGCGATGAACCGCAGGTTGGTGCGCAGCGTCCGCCGCGCCGAGGGTGACAGGCCGGGCGAGTACGCGGCGAACCGCTCGATCACCGACGGGTGCAGCAGCACACCCGGCTCGGGGTCGAGCCCGATCGAGATCCCGTAATCGGCGAGCCGGCCCGCGGCCCACAACAGGTTCTTGGCCCGCTCGCGCTCCAGGCCGCCGCACCGCGTCACCGCCTGGCGGGCGAACCCGGCCGCTGCCGCAGATACTGACGGCGGCCCCCACCGTGCCACATACGCCGGGGTCACGGCCGTTGTCATACAGTAGTTCATACTGTAAGGAATGGCCGGATGCACGCACCCCGCGTGCGACGATGGCAGCGTGTCGCCCGACCGGGGCCCGCGCGCCCGCGCCGCCCGCATCGCCACCGAGCTGTCCGCGATCGGGCTCGCCCTGCCCGGCACCCTCATCGAGCGGCGCGTCCGCTGCGGCAAGCCCCGCTGCGCCTGCCACGCCGACCCGCCCGTCCTCCACGGCCCCTACTGGCAGTGGACCCGCAAAGTGGCCGGCAAGACCATCACCAGGATCGTGCCCGACGAGCAGATCGCCGACTACCAGCAATGGATCGACAACGACCGCCGGCTCCGGGAGCTGGTCGCCGAGCTGGAAGCCCTCACCCTGGCCATCGCCGACGCCGGCCCGCGATCGAAGCACAGCCGGCAGGCAAAACAAGGCGACACCCGCCGGCACCACCCATAACACTGTGGCCACCCGCCTCTTAACCTGTGGCCGCGCGTAGCGTGGACACATCGCCTTAAGGAGGACGGCGATGGCAGAGACACGCAGGAAGTTCGATCAGGATTTCCGGGAGGGCGCGGTGCGGCTGGTCCGGGAGACCGGCAAGCCGATCGCGCAGGTGGCCCGGGATCTGGGGATCAACGAGGGCACGCTGGGCAACTGGGTGAATGCTGACAAGAGGCGCCGCGGCGAGGGCGACGGTGCGCTGGGCGAGGATGAGCGGGCGGAGCTGGCCCGGCTGCGGCCGGGAGAATGCCGAGCTGGCGATGGAGCGTGATGTCCTCAAGCGCAGCGTGGCCCTCTGGGTGAAGGACGCGATGGGGCGGTAGCGGTGGCTGCCTTGATCGCTGCTCAGAGGGATGAGCACCAGATCCCGCACGCGGTGGCCTGCCGGGCGCTGGGGGTGTCCCGGTCCTGGTTGTATAAGTGGAAAGACGGCGACTTGCCGCCGCGGGCAGCGCGGCGGGCGGCGCTGGCGGCCGAGATCGGGCGGCTGTTCAAGGCTCACCGGGGCACGTACGGATCGCCGAGGATCACCGCCGACCTGCGTGAGGCGGGGTGGCTGGTGAGCGAGAACACGGTCGCGGCGCTGATGCGCGAGCTGGGCCTGGCCGCCCGGCGGAAGAAGAAGCGCAGGTCCACGACCCGGCCAGGCAGAGGGCCGGTGGCGGGCGCCGGACCTGGTCAAGCGGGACTTCCCCGCGCAGCAGGTCAACACCAAGTGGTACGGCGACGGCACTGAGATCCCCACCGGCGAGGGCAAGCTCTACCTGGCCTCGGTGATGGACATGGCCTCCCGGCGGGTGCTCGGGTTCGCGCTCGGCGAGCACCACGACGCGCAGCTGGCCTACGGCGCGCTGGTCATGGCGGTGACAGTGCGCGGCGGCCAGGTCCCCGGCGTCATCATGCACACCGATCAGGGCAGCGAATACACCGCGGCCCTGGTCCGCCAGGCCTGCGCGCGGATGGGCGTCACCCAGTCGATGGGCCGGCCCGGGTCCGCACTGGACAACGCGGTCATCGAGTCCTGGCACTCCACCCTGGAGTTCGAGCTGCGCGCTCGGTGGAACACTTCGCCACCAGGGCAGCGGCCCGGGCCAGGGTCCCCGCATGGATCGAGGACTACAACCGGCACCGGCGGCACTCCGCGCTGGGCATGGTGTCCCCGGCCGACTACGAGCAGGCACTTAAAGCCGGAAAGGCAGCCTGAGATGCCCGCGCTTCTCCGCCGCCCAGCATCGGCCGGTGCTCGGCCCTGTCAAGGTCGTTCCTCCCGGGCCTCGGCCTGCGGGGGCTCCACCTGGACAGGGCCTGCGCTCCGGCGGTAACATGGCAGCTATCAAGAAGCGCGGACCAGGCAAGATCAGTCACATTAGGGTGTCCAGCCCGCGCTTGCTGTCCCGAGGGTCCGCAGAGGCTCCGGGGTCAAGGCCGGCCCGCAGGGCCGTCGCGTCAGCGATGCGCAGCAGCCTTGAGGCTGGAGGGGCGGGCCCGTACCCTGCGCGGCGCACCGGGGGATGAGCGGCGGCGAAGCCGTCACCACGGTTTGCGGCCGGCTGGCTGCGCGTGTTCATGCTGCCCGGCCCGGGTCGTGGGCGGCCTCCCAGGCGGCCGGGGAGATCATCCCGAGCGCGGAGTGCCGCCGGATGGTGTTGTACTCATCGATCCAGGCCGCCGCCCGGACCCGGGCGGCGGCCATGGTCGGGAAGTCCTCCAGGGACCGCAGCTCAAACTCCAGCGTGGAGTGGAACGACTCGATGACGGCGTTGTCCAGGGCTGAGCCGGGCCTGCCCATGGACTGGCGGACGCTCAGCCTGGTGCAGGCGGCGCGGAAGAAACCCGCGGTGTACTCGCTGCCCTGGTCGGTGTGCAGGATCACGCCGGTGACCTGGCCGCCGCGGACCGCGGCCGCCATCGCCAGCGCCCCGTACGCCAGGTCAGCGTCGTGATGCTCCGACAGGGCGAACCCGAGGATCCGCCGCGAGGCCACATCCAGCACGCTGGCCAGGTACAGCTTGCCCTGGCCGGTGCTGATCTCGGTGCCGTCACCGAACCACTTCTTGTTGATCTTCCCGGCGTTGAAGTCGCGTTTGACCAGGTCCGGTGCCCGCCACCGGCCCTTCCCCGGCCGCGTCGTCGCCGTGCGCTTCTTCTTGCGCCGTGCCGCCAGGTGCTGCCCGGCCATCAGCTGCGCGACGGTGTTCTGGCTCACCTTCCAGCCCGCGTCCTTCAGGTCGGCGGTGATCCGCGGCGATCCGTACGTGCCGCGGCGGGCCTCGAACAGCCGGGCGATCTCCGCGGCCAGCGCCGCCCGGCGCGCCCGCCGCGGACAGACATCGCCGCCCCGCCACTTATAAAACCACGCCTGGCTGACGCCCAGCGCCCGGCAGCTGACAGCATGCGGGATGCCGTGCTGGTCCCTCTGGGACGCGATCACCAGCCGCCAGGCTCACCGGCCCATCGCGTCCTTCACCCAGAGGGCGACCGAGCGTTTGAGGACATCGCGCTCCATCGCCAGCTCGGCGTTCTCCCGCCGCAGCCGTACCAGCTCCGCGCGCTCATCCTCGCCCAGGACTCCGTTCCCGTCACCCCGCCGGCGCCGGTCCAGGTTCACCCAGTTCCCCAGGGTCCCCTCGTTGACGCCCAGCTCCCGGGCCACCTGCGCGATCGGCTTCCCGGTCTCCCGGACAATCCGCACCGCGCCCTCCCGGAAATCCTGATCGAACTTCCGCCGTGATTCTGCCATCGCCGTCCTCCTTTAAGGCGATGTCTCCACGGTACGAGGGGAAACCCAAGCCAGCATCAGCGCCCGTTATCGCAGCTCAATCCCAAACGTGAAGACCTGACCAGTTCAGAGGCCTAGTCAGGCGAATCGCTCCCGTCGCAGGGAGCCAAACGGGGAGGGCGGATTCCAGCGATCGTCGCAGCACGGTGACTGATGCTGGTGGATGGTAGCCGTTTAGTGCACGGCGGTGCTGGTTAGGTCGCGGAGTGGCGTGTCGGTGCTGGTGGCCCAGGTCTGGGCGGCGGCGGTGAGGGTGAGGGCGCTGCCGTGCAGGACGTGCTCGCCGCCGTGCCGGGCGATCAGGGTGGCGAGCGAGGCGAAGGCGCGGCCTTCGCGGGCCAGGGCCAGGATGCCGGTCGCGGCTCGTTCGCCGTTCCGGTGCCCGGCTGGTAGCTGTACGCGCCGCCTGAGGTCGCGGGGTGTGCGGGTCAGCTCCGGTCAGCCAGTCGTCGAGGAGGCCGAGGGCGACGCCGGTGCAGGCGGCGGCGGTGGGCTCGGTGTTGCCGGGTGAGTCAGGTTGTGCGTGGGCCAGGATTCCTGCGGCCTGGGTCGTGTCGTGTCCGGCGAGGGCCTCGATGACCTGGCGCAGCGTGGTGACGGCTAGGTCGCGGGCGTGGCCGGCGGGGGTGAACCGGGTCATGTTGTGCCGTTCGACGGCGCGGTTCAGGGCCGCTTGCAGGGTGTCCAGGTCGGGCACGCCCGGTGTTGCCAGGCGTCGATGCCGTCGGCGGCGGGCAGCGGCGCGAGCTCACGCAGTGTCTGCTCGCCGAGACCTGGCGTGAGTTGGATCTGCGGTGGCCGGGGTGGTGGTCCAGCGCTGCGGCGGCGCAGGTCGGCCATGCGGCCATCTTCCTAGCAGCGGGCTGTTCAAGGCGCGCCTCGCGGCGGCTGGCTTTCGGCCAGTGCTACGGCCTGCCGGGCCAGCGGGGTGTCCCAGCCGAGGGTCTTGCGGGGCCGGTCGTTGAGCTGGGCGGCAACGGCAGCCAGCAGTCCGGGAGCGTGGACCCGCAGGTCGGTGCCCTTGGGGAAGTACTGGCGCAGCAGCCCGTTGGTGTTCTCGTTGGTCGGGCGCTGCCAGGGCGAGTGCGGGTCGCAGAAGAACACCGGCATGCTGAGCGCCCGGCTGATATCAGCGTGCCGTGCCATCTACTTGCCCTGGTCCCAGGTCAGCGAACGGCGCAGCTGCGCGGGCAGGTGCGCCAGGGCCGCTACCAGCGAGCCAGCGACCGCCTCGGCGGTATGCCGGGAGCCGGGCACGTGCAGCAAGATGGTGAACCGGGTCGCGCGGTCGACCAGGGTCCCGATCGCGGACTTGTTGTCGCGGCCCATGATCAGGTCGCCTTCCCAGTGCCCGGCCACGGCCCGGGCGGCGGCCTCGGCCGGGCGCTCCTTGATGTTGATCATGCCGGCCAGCACCCCCGCCCGGCGGGCATCAGCGCGGCGGTGCGGCTTGCGGTGATGCCGGCCGGCGCGCAGCACCCGCGGCAGGTCCCGGCCCAGCCCGGACAGCTCCGGCCGGTAGATCGCCTGGTAGATGTCTCGTGCGCCAGATGCCGTCCCCGGTCGCCGGGGAACTCGCCGCGCAGCGCATGGCTGATCTGTTCCGGGCTCCATCGCTTCTGCAGCCGGCCGGCGACGAACTCGCGCAGCACCGGGTCGCGTAACAGCTTGCCCCGCCCGGGCCGGGCCCGCCGTCGCGCCGCCCGCCGCTGCGCGGCGAACGGCCGGTACCGGCCGCTGCCCCGATCCTGGTTGCGGCGCAGTTCGCGGCTGACCGTCGACGGGCTGCGGCCCAGCTGCCCGGCGATGACCCGCACCCCGCAACCAGACCGTCGCAGATCCGCGATCCGGACCCGCTCCTCCTCGCACAGGTACCGTTCCGAGATCACCTGCTTCCCCGTGCGGACCACAGCTGCATAGCGCAACCTCGCGCCGCCGCTGCTGGTCATGACACGGCCGAGCCGCCACCGTTTCCCGGTCTTCGGATGCACACCCACGATCCGGCACGCCTCCGCGCTACCGGCACCCCGCGCGATCAACCGCGCGAACTGCACCCGCTTCGCCGCCAGCGGCGGCCGGCCCGGACAACCCTGAACCATCGCAAACCCCCGAAACCCCCGAGCGTTGCGACGATCACCGGAACCCGCGCTTCGCAGGCCCCGCTCCGCCGTCGCACCGACAGAACGCCGAACGCGCCGCCACAGACACCGGATACACCGGCCATCAGATCGCCGGCCACGTGGCCCCAACCTGAGGCGGAGCCATAATCAGCTGAACCACCCGCGCACCGGCACGAGGCCCAGACTGATGCTCACCATCCCGCGTCGAAGGCCCAGACAGTTTGCGCTCATGCATGAGCGTGCGCTCTTGCCGGGCAAGGCTCAGCTCAGTTCGGCGATCCCTTTCCAGATGAGAACCACAGCGAAGAGCACCTCGATACCGACGGTGATCTGCCGGGAGTGGCCGCCGACGAATTTATTGAGGCGCTGCAGCATCGGGCTGGCCCGGCGGCCCAGCACGCCCACGAGCGTGACGGGAATCAGGACCGGCAACAGGGTGATCACTAACAGGATGAGCCAGGTCGCTCCCTTACCAGCCAGGCTCACCGGCGAGCGGGAGATTTCGTGCAGGGCCGGCAGAAATAACAGCAGAGTGGAGAAGTTGACTAACATGCCGAGGCTGCCGACGCCCACGAACAAGATCGTGGGGGTGTCAGCAAGGCGTCTTTGGGTCCGGTCACGGTGTGACTCGGCTGCGGTCCTCCGGCGGTGGAGGGCCCGGGCAGCGAGCAGCGCCAGCAGCACTCCGGCGACGAGGTCGATGGCGGCATCGGCCAGCGAACGGTGATGGTGGCCAGAGTGCAGGTTCCGCAGGAGCGTCAGTCCCAGCACGCTAAAGGCGATAAGGGTCGCTGCCGCACCGCCGGCCAGCGCCCACGCCCGAGCGACGGGATGGCGCCGACCTGAGAGGACGAGAACCTCGAGAGCGAAGAGCGTCGGGCTGATGGCGGCCCCTAGGGCTAGGGGTACCACAATGGCCAGCAGGGAGCCCATGCGGGACAGACTATTGGTTTCCCTGCCGACGATTCCGGGAACGCCGCGCCTGTAAAAGTTACCTGAGTCCGCTCTCTTTTAGCGAGTGCTGACAATGACGGGGGACCGGTCGCGAGCACCCGGGACGCTAAGCTTTAGCGCTGCCTCCGCAAAATCTCCGATAATGCCACAACACGCAACATCATACGTCACGGGACTCGCCACAGCGTTTCGTCGTCGTGTCACGGAATGGCGACCTGCAGGCGCGCTGTCATGCCGCGTGGTGAGCGCTCGACGGCATGGCCGACATGCAAACTGCCTGCGGCGTCGGCGGCCCACACGTCAGACTGACCCCCATGGCCCGATTCAGGCTTGTGGGTGACGTGAGCTCGGACGACGTGGCCGCGATCCGCCCTGTGCTTACCGAGATCTTCGGACACGAGGCGGTGACCGAGAACGCGGACGGGCTGCACGTGGAGGGCGTGATTGAAGGCGAAGACGTCCGAGATGTGAACCGCCGGCTGCTATCCGCCCTGCGGCGTGCAGAAAAGCGGACGCGCCTGCGGGCAGAATGGACCGGCGGCGGCCAGATCGTCCGGTTCTTTGATTACGTACCGAAGAGCACGCGGGACATCCCGTAGAGAGCCAGACCGGCAACGAGTGAGGCTGCCTCCGTCGGCATCCGAACTCACTGTCATGCCGCATGGGGAGTGAGCAGGTGGTGCTGGGATGCCGTCAGCCGCGAGGATGATGGTCCGGCTGCAGGGCCGGCGATTATGCATGCAATGCGGCTGGGCGAGCCCGCCAGCCCGGCGGGCAGGACCGATCAGTGGCGGGCGGTTTGTCCGCGCCATCGGGGCAGCGGCGAGAAAGCACGGGCGGATGGTCACAGGCCCTGACCTGCTGCTCACCCGGGGCGCCAGGATGGACCGGCGCACGGCGGGGCAATCAGCGCCAGTCGTCGATGACGTAGGAGTCGCTGGTGCTGTAGCCAGGCTCGTTGGGACGGTGCATCGTCACGCCCTGGAAGTCCCGGCGAAAGCCCCTGTCGGTCAGCACCCTCCAGGCGCGGTCGCGGCCGGCGTTCGCCCCAGCGACCAGGACCGACGCGCCGCGGTCGGCGGCCAGCCCATGGCATGCGTCGATGAGCAGGCCGAACCTGCGTTCCGCGCCGGGACCCGGCCGGACGGCACCGAACTTGACGTAGCAGGCGCCCCCGCCGGCCTCCGTGCCCGCGCCGACGTGACAGATGGCCACGCCTTGCAGACCCGCGCCGTCGTCGATCAGCACCGTATCCCCCAGCCACTGGGCCCGCACGGCCCTGATCTCCCGGCTCAGGTCCAGCCCGGGATAGACGGCGCCTGTGAGCTCGCCGACCGCTTCCAGAGCATGAGCCAGGTCCTTATCGGCGACTGCGGACATTCGCGTCGAGCTTGACCGGGAACCCGGATCCACCGGACGGGACATGATGGCAGTAAGGAAACGCGGCCAGAACCCGTACTTCTGATACAAGCCGACGTGCTTGGCGCTTTGCGCGAAGGTGAACAGCCCGGCATGGCGGGTGTTCCAGGCCGAGAACAGCTCCATCGTCGCATCGAGCAGGCGCTGAGCGATGGCCCGGTCCCAGTACTCCGGGGCGATGGTCAACGGCCCGAAGAAACCGACACTGCCCCAGTTCGCGGCAAAGTTCGATCCGACCAGACGGCCACCGAGTTCTGCGGCGAGCCCCGCGCCCGGGTACGCCTTCCACCGGGTCCGGACACTATCCGCGTCACCGGAGAACTTTTGCGGTTCGGGCA
Organism: uncultured Actinomycetota bacterium; assembly: GCA_963749145.1. GTDB lineage: Bacteria > Actinomycetota > Actinomycetes > Streptosporangiales > Streptosporangiaceae > JASHPR01. Next base: position 556,948 of record CAVVLN010000005.1, read on the forward strand.
TCCCGAGGAACGTGCCGAACGCCACCCGGAAAATCCGGTCAGCCTCGTCCAGATCCTCCTCGGCGAGCGGACGGACACGCACCCCTGCGGTATCGCGCACGTCCGTTTCTCCATCCATGAACAGGCCATTCACCACCGGCATGCTACAACAGCAGCCCATCAAGCCCGCCCTCTCATGCCGCCGATCGGGCGTTGGAAAGGATTCCGAGCATCTTGTCCAGCCGGGCCGTGCACTGATGATCAGGCTCAACGTCGTCACCGATCGGAGGGATCTGCAGGCCGCTTGATCTAAGTGCACGTCGCTGGGTGTTTGGTCCCTTACGCCGCGTGTTATGCTGAGTACGCATGACGGAACGGGCCGAGCGGCCAGCGCGGCCAGCAGCCCGGCAGCCATAGGGCGTAAGACCCAAATTGCGGCGAATGCGCGCCCGCCCGTTCTGTTGTGCCCGAGCCGGGCCCCCGGGAACGGGTTTTTGCGTGTCGGTCCTTATTCGGCCCGGAAGCGTGCGCGGTCACCGCTGGGTGCGGTTTGCCGGGGACTCGGTCGTCCGTCGGCGCGCGCTGTCCTTGCTCCTGCCGAAACTCTCGACCATGCTGGTGGGAGCCGATGCGAGGGTGAGACCGGTGTTGTGCGCGATGGCGGAGCCTCCACGATGAAGGTCGCGTCGTGTGGCCGGGGTCATGATCGGGCGCTTGCCGCCGCGGTGGAACACTGCCGCGGCGGCATGGACATGATTGCCGGTATCTAGCGTTGTGGTGCTGGCGGTCATCACCTAATCAGCCGGTGCACCCCAAGCCGGGATCAACTAGCGCGAGCAGACCGCTCCATCGCCGTCCGGCCTGCGGCGGGAGGCTTGGCGTTCAATTCCGGCCGGATAGTCCCTGCACCCCAGCTCCGTGAGCAGATTCTTGTTCCAGGCCAGCACGGTGTAGCCGCCGTCTTGGTAGACCCGCGCGGGCCGCCCGAAACTGGCCACCGCGGACGCCTGGGACAGGCCGCCGGGGAACAGCACCACGAACGTGGCGCGATAGCGGCGCGGGTCGTACCAGGACCTGCTGGTCTCCCAGCCGCCCGGCCCGACGGGCCGGCCTGCCGCCGAGCGCAGCACCGCCCGGCCGCCGCTGCCCAGGGTGATGCGGTTCGCCTCCCAGTAGCCGGCCAGGCCATAGTCCAGGTGACGGCCGGCCAGCCAGGAGCCGAGCTGCTGGCTGGGATCGGGGGCGGGCGGGCGGGCGGCTGCCCAGCCCAGGCCTGCGCAGTAGCCGGCCAGGACCAGCGCGAGCGCGGGCACCATGCGGGCGCGGTCGAGCCGGCCGGCCAGCAGCCGGGCCGCCAGCACGGCGGATAGCGGCAGCACCGCGCTGATCTCCCTGGTGCTCTGGATGTTCACCGCCCGGTATCCGACCAGGTAGGCGGCGAGGCTGACCAGGATGCCTGCCAGAAGCAGCGACGTGACCAGGTCGCGGTCGGCGAAGAAGCGCCGGACCCCGTGGCCGACGGCCCGCGCCGCCAGGCCGAGGCCGACCAGGTGCAGCATGGCCAGCCCGGAGCCCAGGCCGGGCTTTTGGCTGGTGAAGTCGGCGCCGAACAGCACCAGCAGCCCGTGCAGGGCGAGCAGCGCGTGCGGCATCAGGTCGGTTAACGGCGCCAGGCGGCTGCCCACCCCGGAGACGCGGAACCCGCCGACCGCGGTGATCGCCGCCAGCGCGGCCTGCGCGGCCTCCACCGCGACCAGGGCCGCGGCGCCGAGCGACAGCTCGTACCAGCTCGACCGCAGCGGCTGCCGGCGCACGATCCGCGCCTGGTAAACGCGCACCGCGCAGACCGACAGCAGCGGCAGCACCCCGATGATCACGACCAGGCCGTCCGCGACCAGCGCCCAGGCCAGCAGGGCCGCCGCCGCCACCGGCACGTACCACCGGCGCGGCGCCCGGTCCAGCAGCAGCCAGGTGAGCAGCACCGGCACCGAGGTGCCCACGTGGTCAGGCGACAGCAGCAGCACCCGCGCGGCGGTACCCGGTGCCGGCGCGAGCATGATCCCGCCCGCGATCAGCATCCGGACCGCGGCCTCCCTGCCCGTCGCGGTTCCCCTGGCCAGCGCCGCGGCGATCAGGACCAGCAGCGTGTAGGTCACGGCCGCGGCGATGTGGACGTCTTGCGGGCCCAGCCCGCGGGCCAGTTCGACCAGCATGTACTGCGGCAGCTCGGTGGTGTAGAACGACACGTCTGACAGGCTCCAGCCGTGCAGCAGCATGTTGCCGTGCAGCATGTCCCAGGCCTGCAGCGCGTTCGATGCCCCGTCGGAGTTGATCGGCGTCGTGCGGGACAGGCGCAGGTAGCAGAAGAACAGGGCCATCGCCGTCGCCGCCCAGCCCGCGGGTGCCAGCAGCGCGGCGGCCGGACCGCCGCGCGCCAGCCGTCCCGGGGCCGTCGCCGGGCGAGCCACGGCGCCCGGCAACGACTCCGGATCCGGCGCCGGCGGGGCCGCACGGCGGCGTCCCCGGCAGGGCTGAGGTATCAGCGCGGCCTCGGGAATCACTCGTCCGGCATCTGCCGGACTTATCAGCCCGGACGGGCGGATACGCCGGGAAGGATCACAGGTGGCCGCATTCCGGCGATCAGCGGCGGTGCGCCACCGGCGGCCGCGAAGCTCATTCGGAGATGCAAGGCAATCCGGGTCTTCTCGGGCAGAACCTCCACGGGGCCGAGCGCCGATACCGCGGCCAGCACGCGGTCAAAGGCGGCACAGACCTCCGGGGTCGCACGGGCGAAAAGCTGATCTAGGTTGCCAAGCGGGGCGCAGGCATGAGACTGGTTCCGGTTCGCGAAACTCCTCCCGCCGTGCGGGCACGACCACATCGCCGCCGCTGGCACGGTCCCATAATCCCGTGCCGGCCCCAAACCGCGAACCTGCCCGGAAGCCGACTTTCGGTATCGATCCGGTCACCCCAGTAAAAGCAAGCCGCCACGCACGCTCATGCCGCAAGCTTTGCGCGGCGCATTGTCTGGATGGGAAGGTCTCCCCTTGTTATCGGCGCGATGCCGACGCACCCTGTGCCCAGGATGCGGCAGATGGCCGCGCTGCCGGAACTTCCGGCTCAGACCCAAGAGGGTGTATCTCGTGAAACTGAACCCCACACCCCGCACTGGCCGGCGCCTCGCCGTGGGCGTCGCACTGGCCTGTTGCGGCGTCCTGCTCCCGGCCACCGCCTTAGCCTCATCGGCAACCCCGGGCACCCCAGTTCATCCCGCCGCGGCCGTGCTGCCTGCGGTCGGCTCCGCTACCGGTGCTTCCATCCATCCGCAGCACCGCCAACTGGCTGTGACCACGCTGAGCAGCTTCAAGGTGGTGCTCACCGCCACCCGGTCCCCGGGCAACGCCCCGGCCCCGCTGGCGACGGTCACCGCGGCCGGCTACCGGCCGGCTTCGCGCGGCTGGAAGCTGATCACGACGAAGCGGATCGGCAAGGCCGGCGGATGGTTCTGGTACTCCACGGCCGTCTGCAGCCTCACGGTGACCCAGCTCAAGGCGGAGCCAAGCTCGGCGGCGCCCTCGGACACGATCACGGTGAGCCTGCTGGAAACCCCCGCGCTCGGATGCTCGAGGCCCTACACCAAGAGCTGGCGCCCGTGACGGCGATCGCCGTGCCGGCGAGTCGCCCGCCCATGCCGCGATTAGGCAGGTACTGACTCGCTGATCTCCACAAGGTGGCCGTCGGGATCTCGAAGGAAGCAGCGGATTTCCCCGCCCCAATCATGCGGCGGGGTCAGGAAGGCCGCACCCCGGGCCGTCAATGCTGCGTAGGCTGTGCGGCAGTCAGCGACCCGCACCGTCATAGCATGACTGACCAGGTCCGGGTCAGTCGGCGCCCGGAAGGTGACCCCGGGCTTGTCGGTGGTCGGGCCTCCTCCGCTCACCAGCAAAAGCCAGGTCCCAGCGAACTTGAGCACGACGCTGGTGCCGCCGTACTCCCGGTACAGTTCCGCACCCAGCACGCCCACCCAGAAATCACGAGAGGCTGCCGGGCCGGTGCCCTGCTCGTCGTCGGTCCCTGCATAGCTGTCATGGGGATGGTGCCCGGCAGCGCTTGATCGGGTTGGCCCGGCGACGGGCGGGGCTGCCCAGGATGAGCGGCGAGATCGCTGAGGTGCGCGTCTCGATGCCGCGTGGGGCTCGCCCCGGCCGTCAGCTCGACGGGCCGTCTGTGCCCGGCTGTCAGGCGGCGATCAGGGTCTGGTCCAGTCGGCCGCCGGTGGCGATGGCCGGGTCCCGTCGCTGGCCGGTGGTGATGACGGCGTGCAGGTGGCGCAGCAGCGCGGCGGCCAGCGCGGCGTGTGCCTGCCCGGTGGACAGCTTGTTGTGCTCGCGGCCGGTCCGGTGCGCGAGCCGGGCGGCGTAGACGGGGTTGGATTTCAGCGCTCCCCAGACCGCTCGCCAGGCCGCCAGGCGCAGCGCGGGCCTGCCTTGCCCGGTCATCCGGCTACGGCCGGTGTAGCTGCCGGAGCTCTTTTGCCGCGGCGCCAGGCCGGCGTGCTTGACCAGCGCCCGGCCGGAAGTGAACCGGCGCGGGTCGCCGGTCTGGGCCAGGATGCTGGCCGCGCCGACCGCCGACAGGCCGGTGATGGAGGTGACCAGCTCGGTCAGCCCGAGCTCGTCCAGGACGGTGACCATCCGCTGCCCGGTGCCGGCGAGGCGGCCCTGGGTGTCGCGCCAGTCGGCCAGCAGCAACCCGACGCGTTCCAGCGCGCCGTGGCGCGGCCCGGTCACCCCGGTCACCCCGGCCGGGTCGGCGCAGGCGGCGAACACGCCGTCGATGATCTTCCGCCACGGGTGGACGTCGCTCTGGCGGGCGACCTGGCGGCGGACCGCCGCGTCGAAACGCCGCTGGCCGAGCCGGGTCACACGGGCCAGGTCACCGTCGGCCCGGGCCAGCGCCACGGTCAGCGCGGCGTGCCAGGTGGCGGACTCCAGCGGCTGCCGGGCCGCATCCAGGACCGCGGGCCAGGCGCACTCGGGCAAGTCCCGCATCTGCGGCACCTGGCTGACCGACTCGGCGACCAGCCGGGCCCGGCGGATGCCCAGCTGGCGCAGCCGTGCCCAGGTCGCGTCAGCCGGCTCGGGCAGGCAGCAGCGCAGCTGCGCCGTGAGGCGGGTGATCAGCACCGCGTCCTTGTCGGTCTTGGCCGGAGGTCAGGTCCTCGGCCCGCCGGGCGCAGGCGCTCATCAGCGGCTGCACGCACACGAACGGCATGCCGCGCCCGGCGGCCAGCTGCCCGGCCACCCGCCAGCGATGCCCGGTCGGTCCCGGCCGCGACAGTCACTCCGCCGAACCCGGCCGCCGCGGCCCGCTCGGCCCAGTCCAGCGCGGCGCCCAGCTCCCAGGCCCGCCGCCGGAAGGTCCGGCGCGCCAGCACCCGCGACTCGTGATCGGTGACCACGACCATCTGCTTGCTGTCCGCCAGATCGATGCCCGCGATCGCGTTGCTCAGCGGCACTGCCTCCCGCAGCCGGGCCAGGCGCGCGTTGCGGTTGCGATCACCCCGGGAAACACCACTACGGTCAGACACGGACGTCCTCCTCCTGCGCGTGGGATCCGAACCCGAACAGCGCATCAGGAGGACGTCTTCACGTCTCAGACCGACACGCAAAACCACTTACTATGCCGCGATTCGCTCGCTGTGCGGCTGAGATCACTGGCTCATGCGTCGGACATCGCATCAATCGCGTCGAGGTCGCGGACGGCGTAGCGGTGGTGTTCCCACTCCTCTCCGAGGATCACGTGCAGGCACGACAAGATGGTCTCGGGATATTCGGGAGCCCACGGGTTCTTGCGGGCCGCGGCCAGGTCGTCTGATGTGACGGTGGCGAGGAAGTCGCGCACCGTGGCGACACGGCCCGCCCGGACCTCGAGCACGTCGGCGTACGACGGTGCGACCTCCGCGAAGACCGACATGTCGTTGCCGTCGGTCTCGTACTCGGCGTTGGGCTGGCCGATGGGGTGGAACGGCTGCCCGGTGCCCAGGATCGCCCGGCCCAGCCAGGTGTCGGTGGCCATGACCAGGTGCCGCAGCGTCTGCGCGAACGACCACTCGCCGCCCACCGAGACATCGACCGTGCCCGCCGGCATCGCCGCGACTCGCTGCAGGGTGGCCGCCCACGTCCGCTCGAGCGCGGCCCAGGCCGCGCGCAGGCCATCGGGATCTGTGGCGCGCCGCCCGGCGCGGCCGGGAAAGCGGCGGTTGAGCTCCGCCTCGATCAGCGGGATCACGTCCACGCCGTTGACGCGCAAGAAGCTCTCGCCCCGGAAGAGCCACGGTGCATCGATGTCCGCCCTCCGCACGTCGACCGCGCGCATCACGACGCCGGACAGGTCAGCCCTGCGGAACCGGGCACCATGCAGGTTCGCGTCGATGAACTCCGCTCCCTGCAGGTCGTCAGAGCCGGTGAAGGTTGCCATGACTTCTCCTTCCCCAGCCAGCGCCGTGCCACCGCTGGAGCACGTAAGTCCGTTCCGGCAAGCGCGAGATGGCATTGTCCTGAACACCCGCCACGCCTGTCCACCACGACCTGGCAAACGTCCCCCTATGCCGCGGTGGGCCTATGCGAAGTGCTCGAGTTCGGCTAGGGCGGTCTCGAGGTCGTCTGCTCCTCCTTGCGCCACTATCCGGGCGAACCGCGGATCGCGCGCGGCTAGATCGCGCAAGCTCGTGACGTGGGCCTGAATCCGGGCGGCCACGACCTCAAGAAATGCCGGGATTGAGTTGGTCCAGCCGTACCCGGCCAGGAACAGGCGCAGCCGGCGTGGCCGGCCCTCGACGTCAGTGAAACCCTCCCGGGCGACGACGTGCCGGGCGTGCAACGGCACCCAGCTGAACGCGGCAAACGCCACATCCCACGCCGCGGGCACCGGACCGGCCATGTCCCAGTCGAAGAACCCGGCCAGCCTGCCGTCGCGCCACACGGCGTTATAAGGAGCAGCATCGTTGTGGCCCGCAATCAGCCCGGCGCCCACTGGCCGCCCATCCGCCACACCGCGCCCGCCGGCGGGGCGAAGTCCGCGACCGCCCGGTGAAAGCTGCGCACCTACCTGGCCACCTGCACCAGGGTGTCCTCGGCATACACCCACCCCGGCCACGGCCGCGCGCTGCCTACCGTCTCGCCCGCCAGGAACGTCAGCACCTCCCGTCCTTGCGCATCGAACCCCAGCGCGGGCTGCCGACAAAGCCCTTGTCAGCCAGGTGCGCCAGCAGCGCGTGGACCGTCGGCGTCCACTGCCCGGCCGCCCGCCGCACGGTGTCGTCCACCCGGACCGCCCCGCCGGTATTGCCGCCGTCCAGACGAATCTCCACCCCGCCAGTGTGCCCACAAGCACACCACCGGGCATCCTGGAATGCCGCGTACAGCGCGCTAGGTCGGGCGTGACGTAGCCGTTTTCGCGGGCCCGGGTGACACGGCGAGATGTCACCCGGCGACCGACGATAGCGTCCGGCAGGCCGGTCGCATGGGGGCGGTCTGGAGGTCGGTCTTCAGCATCACGTTGAGTGACGCAGGAGGTCAGGGAGAACGCTCACCGAGCCGCCGTTTGGGGCGGGCGGCAGCTTGATTGCCAGCGCGGCTGTCTGCGTTGCGCCCGAACCGGGTCATCTGCGCCCGCGAAGGGTAGGAAGGGGCGGGTGGAGGACCACACGATCCGGCTCGCCGGGGGGCGCACGGTGGGATTCGCCGGCTACGGCGCCCCCGATGGCACGGCGGTGCCGTGGTGTCACGGCGGGCCTGGCTGCCGGCTCAGCCGGCTTACCTGCGGCGGGAGGCCAGCGAGGCGGGCCTTCGCATCATCGGTATCGACCGGCCCGGCTATGGCCTGTCGACGCCGCGGCCGGGCCGGACGATCGCCGGCTGGGTGCCTGTGGCGCTCGCTGTCGCCGATCACGTGGGCATCGGGCAGTTCGCCACGGTGGGGGTCTCGACCGGCGGCGCGTTCGCGCTCGCGCTCGCCGCGCTCGCCGCCGAGCGTGTCCTCGGCGTTGTCGCCTGCTGCTCGATGACCGATATGCGCTGGCCGGAGGGCAGGGCCACGATGAGCCGGCCCCACACTCATGCTGTGTGGGAGGCGCCCGGCCGTGAGGCGGCCCTGGCTGCCGCTGCCGATGCGCACGGCCAGGATGGCAGCAAGATGCGCGGCGGCGGTATGGCGGCAGCGCTCGCTCCGTCCGACGTGGCGCTGTTTCGTGATCCTGGGTGGGTGGAGGCGGCGCTGGCAGGATTCGCGGCGATGTTCGCCCGCGGGGCTTGGAGGGCTGCACCGATGATCGCCTGGCTGACGGCGCGGGCTGGGTCACCTTCGATGTCACATCCATCCAGTGCCGGTAACGGTCCTGCTCGGCGGAAGCGACCGCGTGGTCGATGTCGTTCACGCCCGGCACACCGCCGGGCTTGTCCCGGGCGCGGAACCGGTCATCGTCGATGACCTCGGCCGTTTCAGCATCGTGGCCAAAGTCGTGCCCGCGATCAGCAGCCTGCTGCAGCGCCAGCCCGGATCTGCAGCGCCCGCCAGCGATCACGCCGGTGCTCGATCCGCCTCGCCCGCCCCCGGTCGGCGGGCGCAGCCCGACTGCCGCTGAGCCGGCTCAATCGCGCCATCACCCGCGGTCAGGAACTCTCGGTCGCTTGACACGCGATATCCGCCTTGTTGCCTGCTGGGCGTGCAGCGGCTCGAACGTCGTCCGGCAACGCTCATAAGATTGATCTGCACGGTTCAAGTCGCATGCCCGACTTGCGGGGGACGCGCCCTCGGCGTGGCCAGGGACACATCGCTTCCCTGGTTGAACTGGCATCGGGGCCTGCGCTTGGCCGCGTTTGCGGGTGAGGGACGGCACGCTGGTCGTGCGTGTTTCTGCGCCGCGATGGCTACCGCACGGTGTTACCGTCCATGCATGGCCTATCCGCTGCCGACCGCTCAAACGCACCTGGGTGAGCTCGTCGCCGAGGCGCGGCAAAGTCACCGTCCGGTCACCATCAGCGAAGACGGCAAGCCGGTCGCCGCGCTGATCAACATCGATGACCTCGCCGACCTTGAGGATCGCGCGGCGCTGGCGGCGCACCTGGCGGACAAGGCCGCCGGGCGAGAAGGTGTAAGCCTCGATGAACTGGATGCTGCGCTTGACCGGATCGATGCAGAGACCTTGCCGTGAGCCTTGCCGTCGTCTTCCGCGAGACGGCGCTTCGTAACCTGGCCCGCATTCGCAGCGAGGACAAGGATGCGTTCGTCCGGACGCGCCGGGCCGTGGCCCTGCTTGCTGACCAGCTGTATCCAGAAGGTGCGGTCGCGTGGGGTGCCACAGGCATCTACCGGTTACACGCGGGCAGCATCAGGGTCCTGTACGAAGTCGGCAATGAAGCCGCTACGGTATGCATCATCAACATCGGGGTCATCTCCTGAATCCGGTCGCATTCTGCAGCCAGGCGCCGGTCCAGACGCTGCCATCGGCAGGATTCGGCGAACTTCCAAAGCCGCCATCGCTCAGTGAGCTGTTCCATCAGGTGGCCGCCCTTCGGAAAGTCAAACGCGCATCGCCGCCGACCTGGACGACTGGATGCTCAGTGGCGCTGGTGAGCTGCCGGGCGCCGAGACGGATGTTCTGCGCGTGGCCGCGCTAGCGCTTGGGCGGAAGCGACCGGGCGTAGCCGACGGCCCGGTTGACCCACCCGGTGAGCTGCTCGTCGGTTTCCAGGTCCTCGGAGCTGACGCGCAGCCACCCCTGCATCTCCCGGCCGCCCATCACCGCCGGGGTGGCATTCGCCGTGGCGACCAGAACGTCGGTGCCGGCGGGGTCGACCCGGACCAGAGCACCGCCCTGGGTGCTGGCGCTGATCGCCATATTGCCGCCCACCAGGAACGCCAGGCCGCCGAACATCCTCTTCTCGGTTACGCCCGGCCCGGTGCCGATGAGGAACCGGATCCGGTCAGCAAGCTCGGTGTCGTAGGCCATGTCGGCCAGCCTAGCCAGCGCGTGCCTCTGTCAGCTGCTGACCGACGTGGTGCCGGGCGGCTGACACGCGATCACGCTGCCCGACCTGCCCGCTCCGACAGCTGGCACGCCGAGCCGCTATGCGCGGCAACCTGGTCGCCCAGACGGCTGGCTCGCGCCGCGCCGGACTGGATGTTCTGCGTCCGGTCACTCCCGCAGCCCAACGGCCCTGCCAACGCTTTGGATCTGCCGATGAGCGCGCGCACTCGCCGCGACGGGCCTGGCTGTCGCTCTGCCGGGCGATCAGTGTTTGCGGCGATCCGGTCAGCCACGAGGACCGGGCTTCATGTCCGGTCCGAAAGGCGCCGCCCCGCGTCCCCGGCTCAGGTCGATGCGCAGACCCGCGTTGTCAGACTGCTGCCAGGGCAAGTCCTGCTCTAGCGCTGCGGGTCGCCTTCGATCAGGCGCAGTCGGGACGTCACCGTCGGCTATCGGCCGGGCGGAGCATCGCGTCGAGTTCGGGGTCGGCCCCGATCTGGTGGACCGCTTGCGCGCAGCGGCAGGCGACGGCGATCTTGGCCGCCCACTGCAGCGCCTCCTCGCGTGAGGACACCTCGACGAGCGTGAATCCGCCGATGGCCTGCGGGTACGGGCCGCCGGTGACCGCCCCGTCGGTGGCCACGATGCTCGCCGGCTGGTTTTCCAGCCCGCCGGCGGACACATACACGCCGGCGTTGATGGCCTCCTGGACCGCCGCGTGCGCGGCCCTGGCCACGGCGGGCGCGTCCTCGTCGGGGATGTGGTCCATCGCGTGGGCACCGAACGAGATCAGGTATCGCGTCATCCCTTGACTCCACTTGCCCCGGCGGCCTGCTCCGGCCGCCTGTTGACTTACAGACGAACGCCTTGCTCCGGATCTGACGCTCGGCCAGAAGAAAATTTCTCACCGGACCTGTGCTGCGCCCTCGCCCCGCGGCCGGCCGTCGTGCTGACCGGCCGCAGCACGGTCGCCGGCCGCTTCGTCACTGTCTCCTCGTCTCCTCCGTGACAGACCCGGCGGTGACCGCCAGGATTTGCGGCGACGACGATGAAGTAACCACGGCGAACTTCCGGCGGTCTGGCCGTACGCTGGGTGCCGGCCCTGGACAGCGCACCACGGCGGGCACGGATAATGAGAGCCGTGCCTGCTGACGAATCACCGCGAGCGACGTGCGTCTTCTGCCAGATCGTGGACGGCCGGGAACCGGCCAGCGTGGTCTACTTTGATGCCGGGATCATCGCCTTCATGGACCTGCGCCCGATCAATGCCGGCCACCTGCTGGTAGTGCCACGGGCCCACGCCGCGCGCCTCGCCGACCTGGACGAGCGGCAAGGCGCGGCGATGTTCGCCGTGGGGCAGCGGCTGGCGGGAGCCATCCGACGCTCAGGTCTGCCGTGCGAGGGAGTCAACCTCTTCGTCCCCGACGGCGAGGTCGCCGGGCAGGAAGTTATGCATATCCACCTGCACGTGCTGCCGAGGACACCGGGCGACGGGTTCCGTATCGAGCGTGGGTCAGCAATCACCGGCCGGGCCGAGCTTGACCAGGCAGCTGCCCAAGTCCGGGGCGGCCTGGACCGGGCCGACTGACTGGGTGCAGGCCGTGCGCCGCCCTGACGGCCACCGCCAGGACCAGTGACACGAGCGCGCGAGCCCGACACCGTCCGCCAGGCCGGCGCGGAACATCCCGGCCCCGCCTCCGCACTCCCTCAGCACCCCGGTCGAGCCGCCCTTCACGCTACCCAGCCTTCCACCGCACCGAACACGCTGTCATGGCGCGGGCAGTGCGGGATTGTGGCCGGCCGCAACTCGTCGAGGCTGCATCGCTGGCTTTCTGCCGAATGCAGTGTCAACCGCTACCCAGCCCCGTCCACGGAGGAAGTCGGGAATACCCTCCATGGCTTGCCACGAGAGAGGCGTCCAAGCTTCCTTCGTGCCAAGGAGGAGCACCAATCCGTCTGTTGTGTAACGCGCGACCCTGAACCGCCCGCGCCAGCCGAGCAGTCGAGGGCGCCAGTGGTGACGCGACCGCCGGGAGGTCGCGTCGGCTGAGCCGATCGCAGGGAGTTACCAGCTCACTGACGGCAGCCGCGCACAACCCCGCCGTTCTGTCGCCAGACTTGGCCGATCGACACGGCCGCCGGTGTCACACCCGGATGATTGATATGGGCGCTTTCTGCGTGCACTCGCCGACGGTGCCAGTGCCCTGCCGGACATGCGGGCCGGGGACACCCGGCGAAGTGTCACGGCGTCACGGCTCAATCATGGCTCAATCGCGGCTGAGGGCCACCCCGGCATGCTCATCGTGACCGGCGCCGCCGTGGCGGCTGGGGAGGGGGAAGATGATGAGCTGGTTCTGGCTGAACATCCCGCTCGCGGTGTTGTTCTTCTGCTGCTGGGCAGGGATTCCGCTGTGGCTTACGTTCACCCGCTGGGACGCGGAGCTCAAGGCCAAGCACGCCGCACTCGCGGCAAGGGCCGCCGCTGAGCCGGCGGTCACGCGGCCGGCCCCGGCCGCGGTCGCCGCGCACGAGCCCGGCAGCCCGGTCTACGCGGCAGCTGTCGCCCTGTCGGGCCGCTGAAATCTTCGGCGGGAAGGCCACCCGGCGTTCACAGCCCGCGGCAGGAGGCCGCAACCGGGCGACGTTCCCGCCGTCAGGCACGCAGCCCGGCCGGGCGGCCGGAATCCCGGCCGGGCGTACTCGTCACGGCACGTAATCGATCCCTGGATCTGGGCGGTCGAAATATCCGCCGTTCGGCGCGGCTATCAGCATCCTGTCGATCGACGTGGTGCTGACGCAGATCTGGGCAATCTGGCCGGTTATCGCTGCGCGGTTGAGTTGCGGTACGGCTCGCCGAACAGCGGCCCCGGCGGGCGCGGGGTAAACAGGCCATCACAAGCCCCCCACGACCAGCGGGCATCAGGCACATCGTTCCGCAGCTGCTCCACCAGCGCCGACTTGCCGATCCCCGCCTCCCCGGCCACCAGCACCAGCCGGCCCTCGCCGAGGCGCGCCTCCTCCGCATACCCGGCCAGCGACGCCAGAGACGCCCCCCGCTCCAGTAGCTGCACGGTCACAGTGTCCCGCTGCCTGCGCTTGTTTCCAGCTCTTGACCCCGATGGAACCCGGTGATGCGGGCGGCTCCTGGTGCCGGCTCCGGCCGTCCTGCGAGTCGCGCCATCAGTCATCGCGTGGCCTGCGGCGGGATACTCGTCCGGTCATCCGGCGCGCGATGCGCCATGTGGGCATCCGCTCGATCGCGGTCGGCCAGTGCCCGCCACCAGCGAGCATCCGCTCGGCCTGACCCGGGTGTCGGGCTGATGCGCCCACAGCCGGGACCCGTTCGACACGTACCCGGCGCCAGCGAGGTCTTCGTCGTAGAGCGCCTGGACCCGAGGGGACACCGGGGCGTCCCCGGGAAAGCTGCCTGTGATGAGTGCTCGGTTCCTTCGGGTTTTGAGGGCGGGACAGCCCACGACCACGATTTCCGCCCGGACAGGCAAGCCGTCCAGCGACTGCCCCTGAGCCCGCCTATGGGCGGTGGCTTGGGACGATGGCCGGCAGTTGCCGGGCTGCGACCCTACCGTCCATTGGCGTTGCCGTCGTGGCCGGGGCCCAGCCGGCGGCGCACGACTTGGCGGGCCAGGTCTAGGACGGCGGGGTTGTCGTGCAGGACGAAGTTGGCGTCGGCGGCCAGGATGATCCCGTTCAGCTCGAAGGCGAGCTGGTCGGGGTCCTCGCCGGGAGGAAGCTCGTGCTGCTCGATGGCGGTGGCCGCGAAGCCGCGGAGCAGACGGACGAACCCGGCCTGGAAACCGGCAACCGCCTCCTTGACCGGGCCCGGGCGGGTGCCCATCTCCAGCGCCGCGCCGGCGAAGAAGCACCCGCCGGGGAAGGTGCGGCGCTGCAGGTGCTCGAAGAACGCCTCGCACACCGCCGCGAGCTGGGCAAGGCCAGCCGGGGCCGCCAGAGCGGGCTGGACGACTTCGTCGGCGAAGATCCGCCCGGCCTCTTGCACGGTGGCCAGCTGGAGTTCTTCCTTGGACCCGAAGTGGGCGTACAGGCCGCTCTTGCTCATGCCGATCGCCGCGGCCAGGTTCCCGATCGACAGGCCCTCCAGCCCGTCCACGGTGGCCAGCGACGCCGCCGCGCGCAAGATCGCGCCGCGGGTGCGTTCCCCGTCGGTACGCGGGCGCCGCTGGGCGCGGGTTGCCTGCCTGGCGGTGTCGTTCATTGTCTTGACAAGATAGCACGACCGGTCGTACTTTTTCACTTAGCACGAACGGTCGTGCTAACTAAGCCGCCGGACCCGGTAGGCCCGGCCGGCCAAGGTGGCACCAGATGAGGGGAGCAGTCATGGCCGGAAAGGCAGTGATCAGTCTCAGCACCGGCCTGGAGGACCCGGAGAAGGTGACCGTGGCGTTCCTGGTCGCCGTCGGCGCCGCCGAATCGGCGCGGCCGACCCTGATGTTCCAGACCAAGGAAGCCGTCCGGCTCGCGCTGGACGGAGTGGCGGCTGGCGTCGCCTGCGAAGGCTGCCCGCCCCTTCCCGACCTGCTCGCACGGTATGACCAGGCAGGCGGCCAGTACATGGTCTGCCCGGTCTGCTTCAACGCCAAGCAGCTCGACAAGGGCAACCTGCTTCCCAACGCCGAACTGGCCGGCAGCGTCCAGCTGTGGCAGTGGATCGGCGACGAGGGAGCAACAACCTTCAGCTACTGAGACCTGCATCCGTGATGGAACACACCGGCGCGCATCCCGGATCGCCCTGGAACCGGACAGGTCCCCGGGCGATACGGCACAGCGCTCACAGCCTGTGAGCGGGACAGGCCAGAACTGGCAGTTCTGCGGCCGCCCGGTCACGGCGAAATCGTTACCCAGACAGTGCGCCGATTCGGCAGGGAGGCCTCGGTCCCGCGGCCTAATGTTCGAGTTATTCGGTCAGACTCTGTGATAGCCATGTCGCGTCCTTCGTCGTGTCCGTTGGCGGGCAGGGCCTGTCGGGGAGTTGCGCTAGAACTTGCGCCTCGGCGAAGCAACCGACCTGATGTCATCCGAGGTCCGACGACCCTGCCGCGGACTGCCCAGTTCGGGGATCACTCGCCTACCGGCAGGGCTATAAGTTTGTCGCTCCGATAACCGCCCGACTGCTGGATTCGGGGAGCCAACGGAGGCAGATCTCGAGCGACGAGCGGCGACCCCCCGCGACTATTGTTGCAGCTAGATGGCATATCAGGCGACAGCTAGCCACAATCCGCGACCGGCAAATTGCGCCTGAAAACAGGAGAGAGCCCGCGTGCTGAGCAGCGCCTCGTAGGCGCGGCACCAGAGCGGAGTTGTTAGAGCCGGTGGGCGCCGATCGTCATTCTTCCGCGCCGGATGGCCAAGCGGGGCCGGGCTGGCTCACACTTAAGGTCATGACCGTGTGGTCGATGCTGGAGGAGTGCGTCGGCCAGCTTGATCAGCCATTCCGCCGCAGCGAGATCATCGGCTGGTTCCGCCGGCACCATCCCGATGTCAATGAGGCTACGCTGGGCGCCCACATACAGGCCGCGACGGCAAACGCGGCCAACCGAGCACAGAACAACCCGCTTGGCGCACGGCCACCGCTGCTGCGCCGCGTCGGCCACGGTATGTATGTCCGGGCCGGGCTGCCACGAGAACGGGTGGTGGACCTCGCGGTGCAGGTGGACGCGCCGGAGCCGGAGACCATGGAAGGCGCGGCGGCCGACGTGCTCCTGGTCGGGTGCGTGCGGACCAAGCGCGCCGGCCCGTGCGCCGCGGCCGAGTTGTTCGCCAGCCCGCTGTTTGAGGGGCGGCACCGGTATGCGGTGGCCCGCGGGCTGCGGTGGTACATCTTGAGCGCCAAGTTCGGGCTGCTGGCACCCGAGGATGTGATCGGCCCCTACGACGTGTACCTCGCCGATCAGAGCCCCGGCTACCGGAAGGCCTGGGGCGAGTTCGTGACCGCTGCGCTGGAGCAGCGCGAGCATGACCTGCGCGGGCGCACGATCGAGATCCATGCGGGTGCCCCCTATGTGGACCCGCTGCGGGCGCCGCTGGCCGCCCGCGGAGCAACGCTGGCCGTTCCGCTGGCCCGCCTGCGCCAGGGCGAGCAGCTGGCCTGGTACAGGACCCACGCCATCGGATCACCTAGTTCCAGGACGCGGCCCTCACCGCCGGGGCGTGCGCCTGGTACGGATGCCGGTGACCTGGTCCGCTTGCTGTCCGATCCGTCGCAGGCGCTGTCGCCGCAGGAACTGGCCGGCCACGGGAGCCGCGGACTGCTGGCGGCTGGCATGTACTCGTGGCGGGTGGATGAGCTGGGAGCCGCTGACCTGTCCCGCGGGCTCGGGCAGCCAGTAGCGAGCGGGCTGATCTACGCCGGGCAGGCGGGCGCCACCCGGTGGCCGAGCGGTAAGCGGTCGGGCAACACGCTGTGGGGCCGGATCACCGGCATGCACCTCGGCGGAGCCGCCGAATTCTCCACTTTCCGGCGGACCCTGGCCGCGATCCTGCGGCCGGTGCTCGGCCTCACCAGCGAAGACGACCCGCAGCTGTCGGCCTGGATCAGTACCCACCTGCGGGTCGCCGCGGTGCCAGTGCCCGACGCCGACCGCCTCGTCGAGATCGAAACCGCGGTCCTGGACGCGCTGGACCCCCCGCTCAACCTGCGCGGCCGGCCGCCCACCCCGATCCGCACCCGGCTGGCCGGACTGCGCCGCAGCCACGGCGCCGACATCACCGGCAGCCCAGGGGGCGGGCGGTAAGCGGTGCTGACCCGCCGGGGTCGCTTGTTGGGGTTTGGTGCAGGGCTTGCAGCTCACGCAATCCGCATGTGCGATAATCACACTATGAGACGGGAGGCTGTTGTGACTCAGGCCGACCTCGGTCGACGCATCGCGGATGCGCGGACGGAGGCTGGCGTCACCCAGGCTGATCTGGCCGCCGGCATTGGCTTGGAGCGCACTGCGCTGGTCAGGATCGAGTCGGGAGAGCGAAAGGTTTCTGCGACGGAACTGGTAGCCATCGCGGGAGTCCTGGACAGGCCGGTCGACTGGTTCTTCACCGAGCCTCCGATCGCGGTTGTCAGCCGACGCCGCGATCCGGCGGTCGGCGGGTTCTCCCGCATCCTTGATCGCGCCCTCGAAATCGCTGCGCGGGACGTGGCCTTCCTAGAAGGTCGCCGCCTGCTGTCGTCTGCGGAACGTCCGGCGCGCAAGGCGCCGGAGAGCTTCAAGGATGCCGAGGACCTTGCCCGCGACGTGCGCACGGAAGCAGGACGGCCGGACGGCCCGCTGCTAGATCTTCAGTCGGTTGCGGAGAGCCTCGGACTGCTGGGATTTTCCCTTGCGCTTGGTCCCGATGCTGGTGACGCCGGATACGTCGAGGTGGGGAACCTTGGCGTAGCCGTCATTAACGGAACGACCGATCCAGGCCGGCGGAGGTTCAGTCTCGCTCACGAACTCGGTCACCATCTGACTGGTGACGCCTACGAGCCGTCAGCCAGGCTAGGCCCTTCAGATACCGAGCGCATGTTCAACGCGTTCGCCGCATACCTCCTCATGCCGCGGTCCTCCGTGGTGAGCATCTGGGGTGAATTCTCGGCCCAGTCGCCGCGGATGGCCGCCATCGCGGTCGCAGTACGGTTCAGCGTGAGCTGGACCGCTGCGTGCAACCAGCTCAGGAATCTAGACCTCATCGACTCTCGGGAGCGTGAACGCCTCCTCGAGAACGACCTGCGGCGAGGGGAGCTATTCGAATTCAGCGAGCGCTTCGCTGTCGAGCTTGATCCGCCGAGCGTGCCCCCCGCTTATGCGCGCGCGGTGGTGAGCGCATACCGGAAGGGGCAGCTCACAGCAGCGAGGACCGTGGAACTGCTCCACCATTCGGTTGACGAAACCGACCTTCCCGAGCCGGATGCCATGTCGCTGGACGAACTTCGCGGCGAGTTCGAGACAGGACTGTGACTAGTCTCGTTCTCGACACCGCAGCACTGAGCCATTTCGCTCGCGCCGGCCGCACGGACGAGCTCCAGACAGCCGTCGCCGGCGACGAGCCCGTTCTCTTGGCTGAAGTAGCGGCAGAACTGATCCGAGGCATTCCCGGCCACCCGTCGCTCGGGAGCTCAGCGGCGGGTGGCTGGCTCAAGCAGGTCGAGCTTGAGGAACTACCTGAGCTTGCGGCGTTCGCCAGGTTCAAGGGCGAACTTGGCGGCGGGCCGGATAGAAACAATGGCGAAGCGGCAGTACTTGCCTGGGTAAGCGTTAACGGCGGTATAGCGATCATTGACGAGGTTGTGGCCCGCGCTATCGGAGGGCGGGAAGGATTGCAAGTCCATGGATCACTGTGGCTGCTGATCCGGGGCTTCAAGACCCGTTTGTTTGATCGCGCCACGGTCGAGGCGATCGTGGACGACCTAATCGGCACGGGGATGCGCTTGCCGGTCAGCACGGGTACGGCCCTCTTCGCGTGGGCCTACGAAGCTGGAATTCTCCCGTAGTGGGGTGAACCGGGCGCCGCCCCGTCGACATCGTCACCGAAGCAGAGATCATCCTGCTCGCAGTCGCTACCCACTACTGATCTCGCCCGCATGCCTGGGCAAATATTCGGCAGGGATGTTACTCGTTGACCACTCAGATGCCCGCCACGATAGTCACTTTGTGTAGAGCAACGGATATCCGACTATTACATGCGAATTGGCGCTCCTTAGCCCGGCGAACTTTCTGAAACGGACTCCGGGGGCGCTTTCAGGGATGACATAGCACCGCAGTGACCCCGGCGATTCGCTGGCTGTCTCCATGGCAGGTAGATGCTGCGCCGCGACCGGCGAATCCCGACGCGGCCGATGGCGGAAGACCGCTGGTGCCCACCCGGAGGTGTCAGCGACTAGCGGCGGGACTATATGTGTGTAACCCCCGATGACCGCCCGACTGCCGGATTCGGGGAGCCAAGCGGGGAGCCAACAGAGGCAGATCTCGAGCGACGAGCGGCGACCCCGAGCGACGATTGTTGCAGCTAGATGGCCTATCAGGCGGCAGCCAGCGACAGTCCGCGACTGGCCGATTGCGCCTGAAAAGCGGAAGGTCGGTGGTTCGACCCCGCCCTTACCACTCGATCCGCAGCGTGTTGACCTGGGCAAACGAGCCTTGGCGTTCTGCGCGATGAGTGCCGGTGAGTGACCCCCTATGAGCCGTCTCTAACCTCGCTCGCCGCGCCAAACCGGGCCAGTTAGGCGGCAACGCCGTCGACGCACCACAGTCGGCTCTTGCTCAAGGACCTCGGTGCCCTTGGGTCACCACGCCCAGATCCTTCTTTCAGAGGCCGACGGCTGCCCAAACGCGGATGAAGGGCCCGGGCGCCGGACTGGGCTCTACAGAGCGCGCGGTGCTCCGAGTACGAGACCCGCGGCCAGCGACTGTGCGTTCAGTCCGCGCTGGGCTATGAAGGTCTGGAAACTGGCGCGCTGGTCAGCTGTCGCCCGTTGCGCCGCATGGAGCCGCCCTGTGTCGGCCAGGCTGGGCCGCACCAGGTTGATGGCCCCGCCCAGCTCCGGGTCGGGCTCCGCCTGCAGGCCGTCGGCCCGAGCCAGCCGCCGGTTGACCTCGTCCTGGGATGGTCCCAGTGCCGGCATAACCCACAAGGGGCCGTCTACGCTCAGCTGGTAGGAGCAGTAATTACCACCCCAGGGCTGCGCCACAGCGCGCATGCCGGCGGCGAGGCTTGTGCTGTCCCGTTCTACCTGCACGGCGTCGCTGCCGAGGGCGGCGCTGAACGCCCGGTGGCCCGCTGCGAGAACGGCATGCCCCGCAAGCGCCGACGACTCGTGGTTCTCGGTCCGATCGTGTTCGGCATAGAAGGCGTGCAAGTGGGCGTGCTGCACGTCCTGCCGGGGATTCCTGGTGATCGCCGTATCGGGGCCGCTGGCGGCGAGGATCCCGCTCGCGGCTTCCGCATCACGCAGGTAGTCCCGGTTCGGTGCGCTGTCGTTGGCGCAGAACACTACGTGCCCGTCGTCCAGGCTGCGGTACCACGCGGCGACCAGGGTCATCGCCGTCCGGCAAGCCGCCAGTTCGGAAGCCGTGGCCGAGGACCATCCGTCGCGATGGCGGCGGGGCACCAAGAGCGCATGGGGCCGTGCCGCCTGCCGGGGCCCGTTAGCCAGCATGAAGGGATTGCGATCGAGGACCAGGTCCACCCCGGCGGTACCGCCAGGCGCGGTAACCGTCCCCAGATAGGCGGGAAGCCCGGGCACATCGGCGAACACGTCCACCGGCCGGAACCGGCGGGAGAATTCTCCGGCCGGAACCACACCCTCGACATTACCGGTCGCCTGGTCGACCAGGACCCAATTCCCGGCCCCGGCGGTCCCGCCCGGCCGCCAGTACCCCTTGACCGTGAGGGCGCCGTCACTGTACGTCCACATCTCGTGCATCTCAAGCTGCGTGAACGGGCAACGCCAGCGCTCCGGGTAATCGGTCACCCTTCCATGTTCGGCCGTCCCCGCAGACAGCGGGCAGGCAGGGCGAACGTTGGGGGTCGCGGGGTTCCCCTGAAGTGTGGACACCGCCGGGCCGGCACTTCATGATCCATCGCACCAGCGGCGCCGGGGCGCTGACCTGTCGCCAGCCTTCGCCCTCTCACTGCACCTGCCGAATATTGCGAGCATGCGCTCGGTTAGTTTCGCCGCGGTCGCCGCGACCGCCGCCATTGGCACCCTTCTGGTCGTAGCGGCCTCGACCAGCTAGCGGGATCGCGGCAGGCGGGGGGGCCGCAACGGCGGGTGGGATGCGGGCCGGAAGCTGGTCACTAGAGGCTGCCAGATGCTCGCGGACACCGCGAGCCACTGGCTGGCCGGGCCATACAGCTCAATGGCGTAGGCAAGCTGGCCGGGCCGGACGATGAAGGTCCGGTCGATGACGCGGATGCGGACGCCCTGGTAGATGTTGGTGAACTGCCAGTCAGCGGCGTTGTAGCCGCGGTAGCTCACTGGGCGAATCGAGATCTGCCGATAGGAGGAATCGGCTGCAGCCTTCCCCGCTGCCTGCTGCTGCCAGTCGGCCAGGGCATCAGCCTGCGGGTGCGTGCTCCAGGCGATCACCAGGACAAACCCGCCGGGCGTCCCAGTGAACTGGACATCGCCGGGCGCCGTCGAGGCGACGGCCCAGCCAGGCGGCAAACCGATAGCAAACCCGCTGGGGTCGTCGTAGGTGTGCCAGCGGGGCGCCGACGCCGCTCGCCCGGCCGGAGCGTGACCGGTGCCAGCCGCATGTGCGCCAGGTCCGCGGCGGGGCTGCGCGAGCGTGAGGAACGCGACGACCGCCGCGGCAACGGCAACAGCCGCCGCGGCGGCGATCCCCCAGCGCCCGCCGCGCCTGCGCCCCCGGGCGACGTCGATCCGGCCGGGAGGCTCCATCGAGCGCGGCAGCGCCGAGGGCTTGGTGGCCGCGGGTTCCGCGCGAGCACCGCCGGGCCCGCCGGGGGCGAGGCCGGCTGCCTCCCCTTCAGTTCTGCGGTGCGATGCTCCGGCCGCGACGGGAGTCAGGTACCGGCCGACGCCGGCTGCGCGCTGGAATGCCGCGGTGAAGTCGCCGCAGCTGCGGTATCGATCACTGGGCGACTTCGCCAGTGCCCGGCCGAGGACGGCATCCAGCCCCGCAGGCAGCCCGTGACGGCGAGCCGACAGTGGCGGCGGAGGCTCGGAAATGTGCGCGGTGAGGACTTCCATGACCTTCTGGTGGGGGAAGGGCGTCCGCCCGGTGAGCATCTCGACGGCGGCGCACGCCAGCGCGTACTGGTCCGTCCGCCCGTCGATGCGCCGTCCCCTGATCTGCTCTGGTGCGGCATAGTCGGCCGTTCCCAGGAATTTCCCGGTGCCGGTCAGCGTGACTGCCCCCGATGTGGCCTTCGTCAGCCCGAAGTCCGCCAGGTAGACGTGATCCGGCCGACCCTTGCGGACGTCTATCAGCATGTTCCCTGGCTTGACGTCGCGGTGCACCAGCCCAGCGGCGTGCGCCCCGTCGAGCGCGGACGCTACCGATACCAAGATCGCGGAGGTCCGATCAAGGCTTGGCGGACCCTCGCGAGCGAGCAGCGACCGAACGTCGCCTCCGGCGACGTATCGCATGGCGATAAACAGCACGCCGGCCGATTCACCGGCCTCGAACAGCGGGATGATGTGCGGGTCGTCCACAGCCGCCGCGGCCTTCGACTCGCGGACGAACCGCTGCCGGAATTCCGAGTCCGAGGCGACGGACGGGGCCATGATCTTCAGTGCGACCAGCCGGCCGAGCTGATCGTCGCGCGCCCTGAACACCACCGCCATGCCGCCGTGGCCGATCTGCTGCTCCAGCACGTACTTGCCGATCCGGGAGCCAGGGCCGAAGTGGGTCTCCTCCCATGGCAGGTCGCTGACCATTCCGCCTCCGGCTGGGCCGCCGCCGTGTGTCCAAACCACGTTATTGTCGCGCATCACGCGACCAGGCCGGCACATTCCGGCCTCGCAGCTGCCGTAGCGGCAAGCTTCCTCGGATCGGCACGAGGGCTGTTCGACGCCGTGCGTGGGCAGCGGCTCCGGACTGAATTCGTCAGGTACGGCTGCGAGCTGCTCGGCTGAATCAGGCTGGGCCTGTTCGCCCTAGCGAACCTCGATCGATCTCGCGATCGTTAGGCCGTCGCAGGCATCGTGAGAGACGTTGTGCTAGCACGAGGCCCCGTGCACCGGCTGACCACCTTGGCCCAGCACCTCCGGTCGCCCACACTGGGCCGAGGAGGTCGTTATGGGGGCTCTCGGGCTGCTATTTCGCGCTGAGTTACGGCGCCGGTGGCGATCGTGGCTGGCCCTGGCCACCCTGATAGCCGTCGTAGGCGGGGTCGTCCTGGCCGCCGCTGCGGCCGGCCGTCGTACCGAATCCGCATTCCCGCGATTTGTCGCGGCATATGGCTTCGACGCCGGCGTGTACACCACCCGACCTGTGCCGAAGCTGGCCGAGCTTTCCGGGGTCAGCTCCGCCATCGATGTCGTCGGGCCGTCCACCGGTCAACCGACGTGTGACTGCACCAACCCGATCAACCCGAACGACTTCGAGGTCCTTGTCGTGCCACCTGGGAGCAGGCCGATCTACAAGCTGATTTCCGGCCACCTGCCAGACCCGTCGTCCCCGGACCAGGTACTGGCGTCGTTCACCCTGCAACAGAACGACGGCGTGCACGTGGGCACGGTGATCCATGTCCCGTTCTATGCGGCGGCGCAGGCCTCGGCGTACGACAACGCCATTGGCGCGCCGCCCAGACCCGACGGTCCGACGGTTGCATTCCGCGTGGTCGGCTTCGAGGCCGCCGAGTCCGAGTTCCCGTCCGGATCGAGTCTTTCCTACGATCTGTACACCACCCCGGCTTTCGCACGTACCCTGCTGCCCCGGACGGCGACGGGCGATCTGTATTACGTCCGCCTGCGCAACGGTGCCGCCGGCGTGCCGCAGTTCTCCCAGCAAGCCAGCTCGCTGGGAGCGGAAGCGACAAACCTGAACGAGATGGCGGCGTCCGTCCAGGCATCGATCCATCCACAAGCGGTCGGGTGGTGGATCCTGGCCCTGTTGTCTGCCCTGGTCGCACTAGCGGTGGTGGGCCAGGCTCTCGTCCGTCAAAGCATCGTCGAGAGCGAGGACTACCCCACGATGGCAGCCCTAGGCGCCGATCGGCGGCAGCTGCTCGCGCTCGGGCTGGCGCGCAACGTTGCGGTGGGGCTGGCGGGCGCGGCCGGTGCCGTCGTGGTTGCCGTCGCGTTGTCCCCGCTCGCTCCTCTCGGCGAGGCACGCATCGCCGAGACCTCCACCGGGGTGACCTTCGACCTGCTCGTTCTCGCGCTCGGTGCTCTCGCCACCGTGCTGGTGGTTTTCGGGCTCGGCATAGGGCCGGCGGTTCGGGCCACACGTACGCTGCGAGCCGCAGAGCGAACAGGCGAGCCCCGTCCCTCAGCGGTGGTGACCCGTCTGGCGGCCCTGGGCGCACCGCCGAGTGCCATGATCGGTGTCCGTAACGCCCTGGAGCGCAGGAGCGGCGGCGCCACGGT
This sequence comes from uncultured Actinomycetota bacterium, assembly GCA_963749145.1. Lineage (GTDB taxonomy): Bacteria > Actinomycetota > Actinomycetes > Streptosporangiales > Streptosporangiaceae > JASHPR01. The sequence continues at coordinate 581,028 of CAVVLN010000005.1, forward strand.
TCCGGTGGCTTCCGCGCTTCTCGGCACGGCGCTGGCGGTGGCAGCGCTGTGCGCGACGGGGGTCTTCGGCGCCAGCCTCTCGAACCTCACCGCCACCCCCAGGCTCTACGGCGACCCGTTCCAGCTCAACATCAGCAACCCGGGCGGCGGGCTGCCTCCGGTCCTGCTCGCCAGCCTGAACCACAACAAGGCCGTCACCGGGATCATGAAAGGCTTCGCCGTCCAGGTCTCCGTGAACAAGACGACGGTGGGAGCCGCCGTCGTAACGCCCGTCAAGGGCCAGGTCCTGCTTTCGACGGTGAGCGGGCACGTTCCAGACGGCGACGGCCAGATCGGTCTCGGCGCGACCACAATGCGCCAGGCCGGTGCCCACCTGGGCTCTGTCGTCCGCGTCACCGTCTCGTCGCCGACGGGGGGCAGGCGCACCGTGCCCTTCCGGGTGGTCTCTCAGATCTCCTTCCCGGTGCTCAGCGGGTTGGGCCTGGGCACCGGCTCGGCGTTCACGATCGCCGGCTACGAGAATGCCGCCTGCCCGCCGGGACCGCGCCAGCCGGCGTGCCTGCGGGCGCTGCTTTCGGGGCCGCTTCCCGGCGGGTTCCTGGTCAGCTTTGTCTCAGGCCCACAGGGCCAGGCAGCGATCAACCATTACCTCGATACCTACCAGTCGATCGCCGCGCTCGTCATCGCCCCGACCGCTCTGGTGAACTTCGGGGAAGCGGTCAACTTCCCGCTGATCTTCGGTGCCATGCTGGCTGTGTTCGGGGCGGCCACGCTCATTCACCTGCTGGTGGTGAGCGTGTCGCGCCGCCGGCGAGAGATCGGTCTTCTCAAGGCGCTCGGGTTCGTGAACGGCCAGGTCGCCGCGACGGTGGCCTGGCAGGCCACGACCGTGGCCATTGTCGGGATCGTCATCGGCGTCCCCCTCGGGATCTTGATCGGCCGGGCAATGTGGAGCGCGTTCGCCAGCAACCTCGGATTCGTGCCAGTCTCCATCGTGCAGTTCTGGCTCCTGGCCGCTCTCATAGCAGGAGTCCTCGTCGCGGTGAATCTGCTCGCGGCCGTGCCAGCACTGGCGGCGAGGCGTTTCCAGGCCGGTCAGCTCCTGCGAACGCAGTAAAGCAGTAAAGCAGTAAACAGGCATCCCGGCCGGAGGGTCACGGCACACAACCGCGGTCATCGACACCCTCGAGAACGAGTCCTCCATCCGCGCCCGCTTCGCCGTGGCGTACTGATCACGGTCCGCGACGCGTGCAGCCGGGGTCCAGCGCTTATGTACCTTGACGGTTACATAACTACATTGGTACATTCATGGCGTGGAAGCTGTTTTGCGGGCACTGGCGGACGAGGGCCGGCGCACGATGCTGGAGACCTTGGCCGGCGGTCCGGCCACCGCGGGTGAGCTGGCGGCGCTGCTGCCGATTGCTCGCCCGGGGGTATCGCGGCACCTGCGGGTGCTGCGGGAGGCGGGGCTGGTCGAGGTCCGCCAGGAGGCGCAGCGGCGGGTCTACAGTCTTCGCCTCGAGCCGCTCGCCGAGGTCGATGAATGGCTGGGCCGGTACCGGGCCTTGTGGCAGCAGCGGCTGGATGCCCTGCACACCGAGGTGGCCCGGGGGAAACGCGAACGAAGGAGCACCAGATGAACAGCTACGCACGTGGCGGCAACCGCATCATGGGCAGCCTGCGATCAGCAGATGGCCAGGGCGTCGTGCGCATGGAGGACCGCTTCGACACCGATATCGACGACGTGTGGTCGGCACTCACCGATCCCGCGCGCCTCGCCCGCTGGCTCGGAAAGGTAGAGGGCGACCTCCGCCTCGGCGGTGAGTTCCGCGCACACTTTTTCTCCAGCGGGTGGGAGGGCACGGGGCGCGTGGAGGTGTGCGAGCCCCCGCGGCGGCTGCAGGTGCTGACCAACGCCCCCGACCAGCCGAACGCACATGCCATCGCGGTCACGCTGGCCGCCGACGGTGACCGGACCGTCCTGGTCCTCGAGGAACGGGGCATGCCCCTGGAGTATCTCGCCGCCTACGGGGCGGGGATCCAGGTCCACGTCGAAGATCTCGCCGCCCACATCGCCGGGCGTGAGCGCTGCGACGCAAACGCGCGGTGGGAGGAGCTCATGCCTGCCTATCAGGACCTGGCGGCCGGCGTCGGCTAGGGCCACCGCCCGTGGCTCAGATCCGGATCGCGGGGTGCGATTGAGATGACCGCTCTGGCCGAGTTCATCTTGTACGTGGCCGACCAGGAAGCCGCGACCGCGTTCTGGCGCGACGTACTGGGACAGTCTCCGTCGCTCAACGTTCCCGGTATGACCGAGTTCAGCCTCGCGGAGGGAGCGGTCCTCGGGCTGATGCCGGAAGAAGGCATCGCCGCGCTGCTGGGTGCGGCCCTGCCCGATCCGGCGGGCGCTCGCGGTGTTCCCCGGGCTGAGGTGTATCTCGTGGTCGACGACCCGGCGGCATATCACTCCCGGGCCGTGGCGGCGGGCGCGGTTGAACTATCCCCGCTGATGAAACGCAACTGGGGTGACGAGGTCGCCTACTGCATGGACGCAGATGGCCACGTCCTGGCGTTTGCGAGCCGGCCGTAAGTGAGTCTGGCCGGCGGGGTTGAATACGGGATAGCGCGCTGCCCTGGATGCGCCCACCGCCACGGAGGTGTGCCGTGCCCGCTGCCGGGACTTCACCTCAGTCCGGGATCTCGCCCGCCGCCGGGTACCGGCCCGGCTGGGAGAACCCGCCCACCGCCGAGCTGCATGTCCACGTGGAAGGCACGCTGGAACCTGCCGCCGTCGTCGCCATGGCGGCGCGCAACGGGGTGTCCATCCCGGTGACCGATCCCGGAGAGTTGCTCGCCCGGTACACGTTTTCCGATCTCCAGTCGTTCCTCGACCTGCACTATGCCAACCTGTCGGTGCTGCGGACCGCGCAGGACTTCTTCGAGCTCGCCACCGGCTATCTCGACCGGGCCCGCCGTGGCAACGTCCGGCGGGCCGAGATCTTCTTTGACCCGCAGACCCACGTCTCGAACGGGGTCCCGCTGGAGGCCGTGATGGAGGGCCTGACGGCAGCCATCCGGGACAGCGAGCGTACCCATGGAATCTCCAGCGACCTCATCATGTGCTTCCTGCGGGACCGGGGCGCCGAGGCCGCCGGCGAGATGCTGAGCGCGATCTTGCCGTTCCGCGGGGACATCATCGGCGTGGGCCTGGACTCAACCGAGATCGGCTACCCGCCGGAACTGTTCGCCGGGGTCTACGCCCGGGCGGCCGCGGAAGGCCTGCACCTGGTGGCGCACGCCGGGGAGGAGGGCGGGCCCGAGACCGTCGCGGCCGCCCTCGACGTCCTGCATGTCGAGCGGGTGGACCACGGCATCCGGGCCATGGAGGATCCCGCGCTGGTGCAGCGGCTTCGTGACGAGCGCGTGCCGCTGACCGTGTGCCCGCTGTCCAACGTGTGCCTGCGGGTGGTTGACACGCTCGCCGATCACCCCCTCCCGGCGATGCTCGAGCAGGGGCTCCTCGTCACCGTTAACAGCGACGACCCGCCCTACTTCGGCGGTTACGTCGACGCTAACTACGCGGCCATCCGCGAGCAGTGCGCCGTCACGCCCGGCCAGATCGAAACCCTCGCCCTCAACTCGTTCGACGCCTCGTTCATCGACGACAACCGCCGCCAGGCCTGGAAACAGGAGGTGCGCGCGGCCGGCCTGGCCGGGCACTGGAGCTAGCCGGAGCTAGCCGGAACTAGCCGGAACTAGCTGGAGCTAGTTGCGGGCGTCGCCCGCCGCGCGTGCCTCCCATTCGGGCCTGGTCAGCGCATACTCGACCTCGCCGTGCTCGGATCCTTCGAAGGCGTCGAGTCCTTCCCACGGGGTCGTGCGCACCAGCGTCAGGCCGCACTTCTCCAGCACGCGCCGGGATGCGGTGTTGACCGTCATCGTGTGCCCGAACACCCGCTCGACGCCGAGGTCGGTGAAGCCCACGTCGATCAGGCCCCGCGACCCCTCGGTGGCGTAGCCCTTGCTCCACGCCGACCTGCGCAGCCGGTAGCCGAGGTCGATGTTGGTGATGCCCGGGCCGGGGCCGGGGCGGAAGTGGAACCAGCCCAGGAACTCTCCGGTGGCGGCGGACTCGGCGGCCCAGGTTCCGAGCCGGTCGAGCTGCTCGTAGACAGCGAGATGGAAGGGAATAACTTTGTCCCGGAGTTCCTCGCGGGGGGTTGGCCTGCCGCCGTTGATGTAGCGCATCACCTCTGGGTCGCTGTTCAGGTCAAACAGGTTGTCTACATCGTCCGCGGTGAACTGGCGCAGGGTCAGTCGCTGTGTTTCCAGGATGATGTTCACCTAACCAGTATCCAGGCACGGGCCGGCCTGCTCCCGTGAGCGCCCGGCGGCATCCCGGCCGGGGTCGCCGCCCTGGTCGAGTCGATCATGCCCGCGCTACCGTGTCCTTGTTGCCTGATTGCCCGGAGCCTTGCCCTTATCTGGAGGTGCTCGCCCCTATGGCCAAGCACCGGCTTGCGCCGACGCGTGACACCGTCACCGATGTGTTCAGCCGCGAGCGTCCGCCGGTGCTCACGGTCAGCCCGGGGGACACGGTGGTGGTCCGGTCGCTCGATGCCTCTGGCTATCTGGCCCGCCAGCAGCACCCGGGGGACCGGCAGCCGACCATGATCAGCGCGTCGAGGGGGCACTGCCTGACCGGCCCGGTCGCGGTGAGGGGCGCCCGGCCCGGCATGGTTCTCTCGGTCCGGTTCGTATCGCTGCGGCCCGACCCCTGGGGCTGGACGGCCGCCGCGGCCGGGGACACCCCCTTGACCCGCCGGCTGGGTCTGGCTGAGGGACCGCCGTCGTGGCTGCTGTGGGATCTCGACGCCGACAAGGGGACCGGGACCAACGACCTGGGCTACACGGTGGCGCTCGCCCCGTTCCTCGGGGTGGTGGGGATGCCGCCGGATGAGCCCGGCGAGCACCCGACGAAGCCCCCCCGCGCTGAGGGCGGCGGCAACATCGACTGCCGCGAGCTAGTGGCCGGCGCAACCCTTTACCTGCCGGTCACCGTTCCGGACGCGCTTCTGTGCCTGGGCGACGGGCATGCCGCCCAGGGCGACGGGGAAGTCGGGGGAACCGGGGTCGAGTGCTCGATGATGACCGAGATGGTCCTGGACCTGGTCGAGGACCCTCCGGTGCCGGGGATCCACGCCGTCGCCCCGGCCGGGAGGATCACCTTTGGCTTCAGCGAAGACCTGAACGAGGCCATGGGAGACGCGCTGGACGCGATGATCACCTGGATGCAGTCGCTCTACGGCCTGAGCAAGGGCGCGGCTCTCGCCGTGGCGAGCCCCACCGTGGATCTGCGCGTCACGCAGGTGGCCAACGACGTGTGGGGCGTCCACGCTCTCCTGCGGCACGACGTGCTGCAGGGCGCCGGCTGAGACGCCGGCATCCGCACCGCACCCCGGGTGCCGTCCCGCCGCGAGCGGCGGGACGGCACCTTTGCTGGCTACTTGGTGAAGTACCAGTACTCGGGGAGCAGGGTGAACAGCGGGCTGAACGTGACGTTGTGCAGCTTGCTGCTGACCGCCTGGACCGTGTAGGGGTTCGGGTTCCAGACGAACGGCAGCTGCTGCGCCCCGTACGTGGCGTACTGGTCGAACGTCGACAACGCGCCGCTGGTGTGCGTCGCGTTGATCAGGCTGTCCATCGTCGGGTTCGAGTAGTTACCGGAGTTCGAGCCGGCGCCGGTTGCGAACAGCGGCTCGCCGGTCGGCTCGAAGCCCGGACCGTCGAAGGCCCAGCCGCCGTAGGCGAACACCTGCACCGAGCACTTCGGGCCCATCGGCGTGCACGGCGCGGCCTCGCCGACGATCGTGTTGAACGACTGCCCGACCAGGTTGATGTCGATGCTCGCCTGGCTGGCGTCCGACTTGTACGTCTGCCACATCGCCGTGGTCGCGGCCACGCCGGTCGAGTAGACGTACGTCAGCTTCAGCTGCGTGCCCGCGGTGATCCCGGTCCCGCACTTGGACGGGTCCTGGCAGGTCATCACGCCGCCCACCTCGGACCAGCCGTGGCTGGTCAGCAGCGCCTTCGCCTTGGCGATGCTGAACGGGTACGGGCCCTGGGAGCTGTTCTCGGACTGGGCGGCGGGTATCCACTGGTTCCCCGGCGGCGAGTTCGGGGCCGGCCCCGACGTCGGGACACCGTACCCGCGGTAGAGCGCCTTGATGATGCCGAGCTGGTCGAATGCCTCCTGCAGGGCCTGCCGGACGTAGAGCTGGCGGACGATGAAGCCCACCTGCGGGTTGTTGAAGTTGGGCTGGGCGTAGGTGATGCCGAAGAAGTAGAACGGCTGCAGGTTGTAGCCGCTGCCCAGCGGGTCGGTCGCCGGCAAGGTCGAGTTCGCCGGCCTTTGCGGCAGGTCCTGGGAGGGGATATAACCCACGTCGAGCTGGCCGGTCTTCAGCGCCGTGTACTCGGTCGAGTCAGCGGTGTACGGCACGAACCTGACGGCCGACAGCTGTGGCTTGGGGGAGCCGGAGTACGCCGTGTTCGGCACGATCGTCACGTTGCCCGTGGTGCTGAAGCTGGACAGCTTCCACGGCCCGTCCACCACCGACCACAGCGGGCTGGTCGCGTAGGTCGTAGCGATCTTCGACTGGGCGGTCAGGAAGGTGTAGACCGCCTTGCACTTGGCCCAGCCGTCGGCGGCGCTGTCGGTGGTGCAGCCGCCGCTGCCCGCCTTGGCCCCCAGGCTGGTCACGTCCCAGGCCAGCGGCATCGGCTTGAGCTCCCCCAGCTGGGTGAAGGACCATTCGAGCCGTTCACTGACCGCGCGAGGCTGGGTGTGGTCCCGGCCCGGGAACAGGCCCGGCGTCCGGTCCAGCTAGGGCGACTTTTTGTCGGCCGGGTCGTCGGCGGCGCGCCGGTGGCTGCGGGCAAGTGCCGTGACCTCCCGCGTGATACCGATCGAAGGACCGCCGATCAGTTCCCATGAGCGGGCGATCCCGATCAGGAAGCAGACGATCACCAGGATCGCGATGGTGTTCACCGCGCCGGCGTTGCCTGGCTGGGCGAACACGTAGGCGCCCTGGATCAGCTGGACCACAAACACGACGACCAGCCCGACCAGGAACAGCGCGTCACGTAGGGTGTCCCGGCGCACCTCATGCCGCCGGATCAGCGACAGCAGCGATGCCGTGATGAACACGAGCCCGGTGGCCGCCACGGCCAGTGCGGCTGGCCCGATCTTGTGCCCGGGGACCAGCGCGAACAGCGACACGGCCAGCGCGTTGGTGAACGCGGTGAGCGCCGCCGCCGCGCGAATGCGGTGGACCTGCGATCCGGCTTCTTCGCGGGCGAGCCGGTCGGACGCCACCGAGATGGCTACGAACAGCAGCCCGATCAGCGCGCCCGCCACGCTGCAGCTCGCCGCGAAGAAGTCACGGATGTCCTCGGGTACCACCCGATGATCCTCGCAGTCGCAGATCAGCGAGTCAGCACCGGCCAAGCCTTCACGTGGCGTCCCGGACGAGCTGGTAGGTGAGGAAGACGAGGCCGTCACCGATGGTCTTGCTATCGACGAGGCGCAGCGGTTTCTGGCCGCTGGTCTCGCCGAACAGGCGCTCGCCGGCTCCGAGCACGACCGGGAAGACGACCAGGCGCAGCTCGTCGACCAGGTCGTGCTCCAGCAGCGTGCGCCCGAGCTGGTAGCTGGCGTAGACGACGATGTCCCCGTCCAGCTCCTGCTTCAGCTTCGCGGCCTCGCTCACCGCGTCGCCCGGCAGGACCGTCGCGTTGCTCCACCTGGGCTCGTCGAGCGTCGCGGACACGACGTACTTGGGCAGGCTGTTCAGCCGGTCGGCCCACGGGCCGGTCCGGGCTGGCCACCGCGCGGCGAACCACTCGTCGCTTCGCCGGCCCAGCAGCAGGGCCTCGGCGCGCAGCGCCTCGTCGGCTTCGACCTTGGCCCACTGTTCGAGGTCCTTGCCCCCGGCCTGGCCGAACCAGCCGCCGAGCCGGAAGCCCTCCCCGCCGTCCGGGTCCTGGACGACTCCGTCGAGCGAGACGTTCGTGCTGATCACGATCCTTCCCATGGCCGTTCTCCTTCCTGGCTGGCGTCGTCAGCTACCAGCGATGTAGACACCGCTAGCCAGGAAAATGGGCGCCCGCCCGCCGCCCAGTTGGCCCCCCGGCCGGTGTCTCTACACGACGGTGTTGCTGGCGCCTGCGGTGTCGCCCGGCCGCCCGACCAGGCGGTCCAGGAATTCGGCGAATGCGCTCTGGCCGGCGATGAGCGCGGCGGCGGGGTCGTCCGCGCGCGCGATCATCATGGCCACCTCGTTGGTGGCGGCCAGCACAATGTGGGCGAATACATTCACGTGCCGTCGCGCGATGCGGCCGGCCTCGGCGGCGTAGCTGAGCGCTTCCCGGTACGGCCCCAGGCTGACCTGCTCGTCGAGCTCACGCCACCGCTGCCAGCCCAGCACCGCGGGCGCGTCGATCAGCACGGTCTGCTGCACGACCTGGTCCACGGCCAGCCGGATCCACGCCAGGCAGCCGGCCCGCAGGGCGGCGACCGGGTCGGGGGCGTCCTGTTCCGCCTCCGCGATCTGTAGGCCGACCCGGACGGCGATGCCCTCCAGGACCGCCCAGAACAACGCGTCCTTGCCCGGGAAGTGGTGGTAGAGCGAGCCGCGGCTCACTCCCGACTCGGCCAGCACCGCCTCGATCGACGTGCCGTCGTAGCCGCGCTCGGCGAACAGCCGCGTGGCGACGTCGACCAGGTGCGCCCGGGTGGCCTGGCCCCGCTCGACATTCTTGTTCATCCGCCCCCTTGCGAAGTTGACAGACCGACTGGCGGTTTGTAAGAGTTAGACCGCCAGTCGGTCTTTGTCGCCACTGTACTCCGGCGGCCACTCCGCGAGGGAGGAAACCATGCTCAGCGCGAAGGAATACCTCGACAAGCACCGCAGCCAGGCCGACACGCGGTCCGGCCCGGCCAGCTTCATTGACACCGGCGGCCCGGGCCGCCCGGTGCTGTTCGTGCACGGCCTGGCGACCAGCAGTTACCTGTGGCGCAACGTGATCGAGCAACTCGACGGCGAGCGCCGGTGCGTGGCCCTTGACCTGCCGCTGCACGGGAGCACGCCCGCCGCCGCCGGCCAGGACTTCTCGCTGCCGGGCCTGGCCCGGTTCGTCGCCGACTGCTGCGACGTGCTCGAGCTCACCGACATCGACCTGGTCGGGAACGACACCGGCGGCGCGATCTGCCAGGCGTTCGCCGCCGGCCACGCCGGGCGGCTGCACACCCTGACCCTGACCAACTGCGAGGCGCACAACAACATGCCGCCCATGTTGCTCCGGCCCGCGGTTCCGCTGGCCCGCATGGGCCTGACGGCCCGCATCATGCCCCGGCTGCTGCTACGCGACATCTCAAGGGGCCGCCAGCGCATGTACGGGGCCGGCTACCAGGACGTCAGCAACCTGCCCCTGGATATCGCGCGCGCCTGGCTGGAACCGCTGTTCGGCACCGCCGAATCGGCCCGCCAGAACGACCGCATCATGCCGTCGCTGCGCGCCCGCGACCTGCTGGCCATCGAGCCCGCCCTGGGCCGCCTGCAGGTCCCCACGCTCATCGTCTGGGGCACGGGCGACCGGTTCTTCTCCCGCAAGTGGGCCTACTGGCTGCGCGATACCATCCCCGGTGCCACCGAGGTGGTCGAGCTTGACGGAGCACGCCTGTTCTTCCCCGACGAGCGGGCCGCCGAGCTCACCGCGGCGCTGCGCCGCCACTGGGCCGCCCATCCCTGATCACAGCCGGTCGGGAGCGCTGACGCCGAGCAGTTCCAGGCCGTTGGCCAGGACGATCCGGGCCGCCGCGGCCAGCCACAGCCGCGCCCGGCCGAGCTCGTCGAAGGGCTCGTCGTCCCGGGGCAGGACCCGGCAGGCGTCGTAGAAGCGGTGATAGGTACCGGACAGTTCCTCGAGGTAGCGCGCCACCCGGTGCGGCTGGCGTAGCTCGGCCGCCGAGGCCACCACCCCCGGGAACTCGGCCAGCGCCCGCAGCAGGTCGTTCTCCCGGTCGCGGGAGAGCAGGCTCGCGTCGTAACGGTCGCCGCGCGTGATCCCGGAGTCGGCCGCCTTCCGGAGCAGGGACGCGATCCTGGCGTGCGCGTACTGCACGTAGTAGACCGGGTTGTCGTTGCTGCGCCGGGTCCACAGGCCCAGGTCGAGATCGATCGTCGAGTCCAGCGAGTACCGGGCCAGGGCGTAGCGGGCCGCGTCCACTCCGAGCGCGTCGACGAGGTCATCGATCGTGACGACGGCGCCGGCCCGCTTGGACATCCGCACCGGCTCGCCGTCCCGGACCAGGTTCACCAGCTGGCCGATGAGGATCTCCAGCGTCTGGTCGGGGTCATCACCAAAGCACGCGGCTATCGCGCGCATGCGCCCGACGTAGCCGTGGTGGTCGGCGCCCAGGATGATGACGATCTTGCCGAAGCCGCGGCCGCGCTTGTCCAGGTAGTAGGCGCAGTCGGCGGCGAAGTAGGTGTACTCGCCGTTGCTCCGGACAAAGACGCGGTCCTTGTCGTCACCGAGGTCGCTGGTGCGGACCCAGGTGGCGCCATCGGCCTCGTACACGTGACCCGACCGCCGCAGCGTGGTCAGGGCCGCGGCGAGCTCGCCGCGGTCGTGCAGGTCCCGCTCGGCGAAGTACACGTCGAAATGCACGCCGAAGCCGGCCAGCGACGCCTTGATCTCGTCGAACATCAGCGCCACGCCGCCGGACCGGAAGATCTCCCGGGCTTCGGCGTCGGGCCTGGCCGCCGCGCCCGGGTGTCCGGCCAGCAGCCGCCCGGCGATCTCGCTGATGTACTCGCCGGCGTAGCCGTCATCCGGCGGCGCCTCCTGGCGGGCGGCCGCGAGCAGCGAGCCGGCGAACCGGTCGATCTGCGCGCCCGCGTCGTTGAAGTAGTACTCGGTGGTGACGGCGGCCGCCTGCGCGCGCAGCAGCCGGGCCAGCGCGTCACCGACCGCGGCCCACCGCGCCCCGCCGATATGGATCGGGCCGGTCGGGTTGGCCGAGACGAACTCGAGGTTCACGCGCTGGCCGGCCAGCGCGCGCCTGTGCCCGTAGGCGGAGCCCTGCTCGACGACGGTGCCCGCCACCGCTCCCGCTGCCGCCGCCTGCAGCCGGATGTTGAGGAATCCCGGGCCAGCGACCTCTACGCTCCGGATCGCGGGATCACTGGCCAGCCGGCCGGCGATGGCCTGCGCCAGAACCCGCGGGGCCACGCCCGCCTGCGCGGCCACCTGGAGCGCGAGCGCCGAGGCGTAGTCCCCGTGGTCGGGATGGCGGGGCCGCTCCACGCTGGCCGTCCTGGGCAGCACGGCCGGGTCCAGGCCCCGGTCGGCCAGCGCCGCGCCGGCGGCGGCCAGAACGGTCTCGGCGAGTTGCGCAGGCGTCACACGCCCGAATCTATAGCCGCGTCACCCCGGCATGCTGACCTTAAACGGGTCAGGCTTGGCTGCGGCCGTGCCGCGTCGCGGCCGTCGCGCCGTCGGCTGTCAGTCTCCGCGGTCGGCTGTCAGTCTCCGCGGTCGGCGGTCAGTCTCCGCGGTCGGCTGTCAGTCTCCGCGGTCGGCTGTCAGTCTCCGCGGTCGGCGGTCAGTCTCCGCGGTCGGCGGTGGCCGGCGGGCGGTCGGCCCAGTAGTGCATGGGCTCGCCCTTCCAGTGACCCGGCTCCAGCGGGCCGTAGTCGGCCAGGCCGAGGTGGCGGGCCACGACCTGCGAGGCGAGGTTGTCCGCGTGGATCCAGGCGGCCACCGGCAGGTCCGGGTCGGCGGCGGCGGCCGCGCGCTGCGCGGCGCGGCTGAGTTCGGTGGCGTAGCCGCGTCCCCGGTGATCCGCGTCGATGCAGTAGTAGAGGTTCCAGAACTCCGGACGGCGCTCGGCGCCCCCGACGCCGATCACCGCCTCACTTCCCCGCACCCGGACCGTCCAGTAGCCCAGGCCGTTGGCCTCCCAGCCGCGGCTGTAGCGCTCCATCCACGCGCGGGTCGCGGCCGGGGATTCGAGCAGGCCTCCGGGGATGTGCTCGGAGTTGCGCGGGTCGCTGGTGAGACGGTGCAGGTCCGCCACGTCGTCCGGGCCGACGGCGCGCAGATCGAGGCGGTCGGTCAGCAGGTGCCGCGGTTCCTGATCCGTCGCCGCGCCGCTCTCGCGCATGCACCGGTCCTTCCCGATCGCCCGAAGCGCCCGGCTCAGTCTAGGCCCACCGGATTTTGGCTGGCCGGGGTGCGGCGGCCGGCGAAGACTGGCCCGGTGCTGGCCCGGTGCTGGCCCGGTGCTGGCCCGGTGCTGGCCCGGCAGGCGGCCGGCCGCGCGGCGGGTGGTGTTCACCGCCCCGGTGAGGTGCGGCGCTGGCGGCGGAGCCCGGGCTCAATGTGGCAGTAAGGCAACTCGCGTCATATCTTGTCATCAGGGCCAGGCCGACGTACGCTGTCGATATATCGCGATCGTATCGCGGAGGCGGAACGGAGGCAGGGGATGCCGACACCACGCTGGCGGGCCGGGGACTTCGATCCCGGCCTGTTCGATCTGCTCGACTGCGCGGGCGGAATGCTTGGTCACTTCAAGCGGGCGGCCCGGATGCACGCCACCCCTGGCGGCGGCGATTGGGGAGCCGGCGTACGCGGGTTCGTCGGGCCCGAGGGCCCGGGCCCTGGGGCGGCGGCGGCCCGTGGGGCGGCTGGTGGTTCGGAACCCAGGGCCCGCCCGGGCCACCGCGCGGGCCGAAGGCCGGCCGCGGGGACGTGCGGGCCGCGATCCTGGCCCTGCTGCGCGAGGGCCCCCGCACCGGCTACCAGATCATGTCCGACATCGAAGAGCGCAGCGGCGGGGCGTGGCGGCCCAGCCCGGGCGCGGTCTACCCGGCGCTGGCCCAGCTGGCCGACGAAGGCCTGATCGTGGGCGAGGAGTCGGCCGGCCGCCGGACGTTCAGCCTCACCGAGGCCGGGCGGGACCACATCGAGCAGCACCCGGAGATGGCGCGGGGCGCGTGGGAGTCCCGGGAGCAGCAGGAGGCCTGGCAGGTACCCGGCCTGTTCGCCGAGGCGGCCCGGCTGGGCGGCGGCATCGTGCAGATCGCGCACGCCGGCACGCCCGAACAGGTCCAAGCGGCCGAGCGGCTGCTCGAGCAGACCCGGCGAAGGCTGTACCAGATCCTGGCCGACGACCTGGACGACGACGCCGCCGATGACGACGCCGAGGACGACCTGGCGGATGACCAGGACGAGCCGCAGGAGGGCGAGCATGGCCACGAATGACCGAATCCGGGTCTCCGACGCTGACCGGGAGCGCGTTACCACCAAGCTGCGCGACCACTTCGCCGCGGGCCGGCTGAACCGCGAGGAACTGGACGAGCGGATCACGGCGGCGCTGAACGCCAAGACGGTCGGTGACCTGCGCCAGGTCATGACCGACCTGCCGGGGGACGGAACGGAAAGGGCCGGGCTGGCGCCGGCAGGCGGCCTGACCTGGGCCACCAGGCCGGGCCCGGTCTACCGGCGGCGCGGGCCGCGGGTGCTGCCGGTGGCGCTCCTGGTGCTGCTGGCGGCGGTGCTGCTCCCGGCCGGGCCGTGGCTCCTCTTCGCGATCTTCCCGCTGTTCCTGATGTTCATGCTGGTGGCGGGCGCGACCGCGCTGTTCGCCGCGGCCCGGTTCCGGCGGCGGATGTGGCGCCACGGGCAGATCGGGCCCGGCTACTACTACCACCAGTCCTGGAGCCGGCCCGGCCTGTGACCGGCTGAGCCACGGCCGGGGTCGCGGCCCGGGCCCGGCCGTCACTCCGCGCGCAGCAGCAGCGCGGTGGGCGTGCGCCCGGCCATCCGGCCGGGCCCCGCCGCCACCAGGTTGGCCAGCACCAGCGCGCCCGCGATGATCAGGATGACCGCCAGCCCGGGCACCGTCGGCTCGGGCACGACGCTGATCTGCGCCGCGAACAGGTCCCACAGGAACCGGCCCAGCGCGATGCCGACCGGCACGCCGATGACCGTCCCGGCCGCGACCGCGATGCTGGACTGCCAGGCGACCGCCACCGCGAGCTGACGCCGGGTGAACCCGATGGTCTTCAGCAGGGCCAGGTCCCGCCGTCGGCGCCGGACCGAGGCCAGCAGGGTCAGCCCCAGCGCGGCCACGGCCCCGGCGGCCAGGGCCGCGCCGAGGTAGGCCGGGGTGGCCCCCATCGAGCGGTAGTTGACGATCTCGGCCGGCCGCTGCACGGCCAGCACCTGCCCGCCGTCGGCCGCCGGGACCACCCGCTGCAGCCTGGCCCGCGCCGCGGCCCCGTTCGCGCCCCGGCGCAGCGTGACCAGGACATTGTCCGGCTGGGCCGGAGCCGCGCCCGGGATCAGCCGGTAGTCGACCACCGCCCCCACGCCCATCTCGGTGTGCAGCGTGCCGGACACGCCGTACGAGGGCAGGGTGGCGGTGCCGACGATGCGCAGCCGGGCCCGGCGGGTGCTGCCGCCGTTCACCGTGACCTCGTCGCCCACCTGCTTGCCCAGCTGGGCCAGCGTGGCCCGGCCCAGCACGATCTGCCCCGCGGCCCGCATCCCGTGCCCGGACAGCACCGGCGGCCCGACCGGTGCGTTAAGGCTCGCGCCGATCACCGGCACGGTCAGGCCATCGATCTTGAACGTGGCGAAGTAGATGCCGGTCCAGGCGGCCACGGCCGGGTCGTGATCGAGCTCGGCCGCCGCCCGCGCCCGGGAGACGAACGTGGGGTTGCCCGCGCTCAGCGCGTAGGTCCAGTTCCACCCGTATAGGGCCGGGCGGGACACCAGCGTGTCCAGGCTGGCGCCGAACGTGACGGTGCCGACGACGACGATCATGGCCAGCGCGGCGCCGAGGATGGCCGACCGGACCGGGACCGCCGAGCGGCCCCGGCCGGGATCGACGGCCAGCCGGATGCCCTCCACCACCGGCGGCGGCAGGCCCAGCCCGGCCGCCGCGCGGACGATCGCCGACCCCCGCCCCGTCAGGCGCGCCCGGGTGGCCCGGTGCGGCGCGGCCCGGTACGCCAGCGTCACCGCCACCAGGGCCAGCACGCCTGTCAGCACCGCGGCGCCCCCGCCGAGCACGGTCCAGTCGAACGCGACCCCCGGGTACGGGTACACCGTGCGCACCGTACCCAGCGGTGCCAGCGGCGACAGGCCGACGGCCACCGCCACGGCCAGCAGCGCGCCGGCCACGACCGCCGCCAGCACCCCGGGGAGCCCGTCGCCGACCGTCATGGCCGGGCTCGCGCCCAGGGCGCGCAGCGTGCCGAGGTCGTCGGCGCCCAGCCGGATCTGCCGGCCGATGAGCTGGCCCGCGATGATCAGGGCGGCCAGGGCGGCGATCGCGCCGAACACGGCGAGCGCGATCGACACGGGCTGGATGGCCCGCTCGGCCTTGGCCTCGGTGAGCGAGGTGACGTAGAACTCGACCGGGAAGCCCGGCGGCAGGGCCTGCTCGATGCGGGCCTCGGCCACCGGAACCCCGCTGCTGCCGCCCGCCAGGCGCACCGCGCTCTCGGTGCCCAGAATGCAGCACCCGGTGAGCCGGCGGGTGAGGGCCGGGGTGAACAGCACCCCGCCGTCCCGGCCGGCGTCGGCCTCGTCCTGCACCGCCTCCTGGCTGAAGATCACCTTCCCGACCACCCGGACGTTGATCCGCAAGTACGGCTTCAGGCCCGGCCGGCCGAAGTCCGGCGAGGCCTCCTGCGCGTTGCTGAAGAACGCGAAGCCGATCACCTCGCCCACGTGGACCTGGGCCGGGGTGCCCTTGGCGTCGATCACGGCCTCGTCGGCCCGGTCCGGATCGGCCATCCGGCCCTGGACGACCGTGACGCGGTCCTGGCTGAAGTACTCGCCGTCGATGCTGCCCGGCACGCCCTGCGCGTTGTATTCGATCGCCCCGTCCGGGGCCAGCACCGCCGCGTCCGCCAGCCCGTAGCTCTCCACCCGCCGCACTCCGGGCAGCCCGGCGATCTTGCGCACCAGCGCCGGATCGTAGCCGCTGCCAGGGCCGGAGTAGGACAGGCCGGTCAGCACGGTCAGGTCGGACGGGCTGGTGCTGGCCAGGTAGGCCGGGAACGCCGACTGCGTCCGCCGGGCCGCCGCCACCGCGCCCAGGGCCAGGCCGCCGACCAGCCCGATCAGCAGCGTCACGGCCAGGTACCCGCCCCAGCGGTCACCGAACGTGGACCGCAGCCGGTACCACGCCACCCGCACTGCCGCGCGGCTCATGGCCGCAGTCTCGCCGGCGCCCGCGCGGGCCGGGAAGGGCGCTAGCCGGTCGCCCTCCGTTGGTGTCACTACCACCCGTCACGCTTAGCCTCCTCCCGGCCGGTGACGCCGGGCGGGCTGGTCGGCCGCTCCTGCGGTCGCGGCGGGCCCGCGTCCTTACGAAATGTGACTGCCGATGAGGCTGCCGACCGTATACGTCACGCCGACGGCCAGGCCGCCGAGCAGGAGCTGCCGCAGCCCCGAGTGCACCACGGACCGGCCGGTGAGCCTGCCGACCATGGCCCCGCCGCTGACCAGGGCCACGGCGGTGATGCCCAGGCTCACGCCCAGCACGGACAGGCCGAACAGGTAGGGCAGCAGCGGGATCAGCGCCCCCAGGGAGAACGCGAGCAGGGACGCGAACCCGGCCAGGACCGGGGACGGCAGTCCTTCCGGGTCCACGCCGAGTTCCTCGCGGGTGTGCAGGCGCAGGGCCGTGCGGGGGTCCCGGGACACGGCGGTGGCCATGCGGGCCGCGGTGTCGGGGTCGGCGCCGTAGCTGCGGAAGTAGCCGGCCAGCTCGTCCTGCTCCGCGGCCGGGAACCGGGCCAGCATCGTGCGCTCGAGCGCCACCTCGGAGCGCACCAGTTCGTTCTGGTTGGTCACGGAGATGTACTCGCCGGTGCCCATGGAGAACGCGCCCGCCACGAGCGCGGCCGCGCCGGTCAGCACGATCGCGTGCGGCGAGACGCCGCCGCCGCCGACCCCCGCGATCAGCGACGCGTTGGTCACCAGGCCGTCGACCGCCCCGAACACGGTCGGCCGTAGCCAGCCCCCTGATACGTCGCGGTGCCCGTGTGACCATCCTGCCCGGAGCGCGGCGGCACCGGTGGCCTGCGAGGGATCCCGCGCATCGTCGTCAGTCACCGGACAATTATCGGCCCGGCGTGCCTACCTTCCCGCCGGGCCGGACGATCCGCCGGTGGTCAGATGAAGGGCGCCGCTCAGAGGGCCGACACGAGAAGCAGGATAACCAGGAGCACGACCCCGGTCAGGAGGAACCAGATCACGTGATGCGTGCGTTCTCTGCGAAAGGCGCGCAGCTGCCGCTGCCGGACCGGGATGCCGCGGTGCGACATGTGGGCCCGGCTGGCGTGCCAGCCGATGTAGCAGGCCACCGCCGCCGCAATCACCGCTAATTCCATGGCTTACGTGGCAGCTCCGCGCCCGGTGACCGCCCGAGCTGCCGCCCCTCCTGAGTCCGCCATCGCTGATCATGTTGCTGCTTTTCGTACTGTATCGCGTGGTGCCTGGCTACGTCGTGACCTCAGAGCGGGCCTGATCGTGGCGGGACCGGTGGCGGCCGGAGTTCAGCGGGCGCTGAGCGCGCGTCCGGCCTGGTCGGCCAGGGTCACCGCGACCAGGCGGGCCTGCAGGGACGGCCGGGAGTCCGGCTTAGGGCGCAGCATGAACCGCCCGAAGTACTGGCCGTTGCCGAAGGTCCGCAGCTCGATCTCCTCGCCGGGCAGCCCGGACTCCTCGACGTCACGACGGTGGCGCCCGACCATCACGCTGCCGTCCGGATCCAGCCGCGGCGGATGGCCGAGCAGGGCTCCGTACTCGAACCGGCAGCCGGCCAGGTCGAGCACGCCGATGAGCTGCTTCCTGACGTGGTCCACCACCGCGTCGGGGGACCGGGCCGTGTGGGCCAGTTCGGCGGTTTCGTGGATCTCGGCCAGGTAGCGCGCGTCGGTGACCGCGATCACCTGCAGCCGCCGGGCCCGCGCGGCCAGCTGGGACACGGCCACGCCCACCACCAGCAGCAGCACCGCGGTCCTGATGTCGGACGCCTGGGCGATCGCGAACCGGTCGTAGGGCACGGTGAAGAAGAAGTCGAACCAGGCCGCGGCCGACACCGCCGCCAGCGCGCCGGCCAGCCGGTTGCCGATCGCGGCCACCGCGACCACCGCGACCACCAGGACCAGGGCCACGTTCGTGTTCGACCAGCTTGACCGCAGCGGCAGCAATACCGCCGCCACGGCCAAGGGCAGCAGCAGCCCAGCCGCCACCGCGACCCGGTCCCTGGTCAGGTAGCGAGCCATGGCCTTATCTTCGGCCCTCCCGGTCACGCCCGGGCCGGGCCCTAACAGGATCCATACGCCCGCGGAGGGAATCCTGACGGGATCACCACGGCCGCGCGTTCGTAAGCTGACGCAATGACCGCAACCTCCCGCGAATCCGCCCGCGACATACTCAGCCGCCATCCCATCTGGGACGGGCACAACGACCTGCCGTGGACGCTGCGCGTCGCCGACGAGGTCGGCGTGGACACCACCGACCTGGCCGGGCCGGTCCCGGCGATCCAGACCGACCTGCCCCGGCTGCGCCTGGGCGGCGTCGGCGCGCAGTTCTGGTCGGTTTTTGTTTCGGCGGACCTGGAGGGGGAGGCCGCGGTCACCACCACGCTCGAGCAGATCGACCTGGTGCACGAGCTGATCCGGCGCTACTCAGGCGCCCTGGAGCTCGCGCTGACCGCGGCGGACGTGGAGCGGATCACCGCCGCGGGCAGGCTGGCCTCGCTGATCGGCGCGGAGGGCGGCCACTCCATCGGCAACTCGCTGGGCACGCTGCGCGCCCTGTACGCGCTCGGGGTCCGGTACATGACGCTCACCCACAACCGCAACCTGCCCTGGGCCGACTCGGCCACCGACGAGCCCGCGCTCGGCGGGCTCAGCGAGTTCGGCCGCGAGGTGGTGCGGGAGATGCAGCGGCTCGGCATGCTCGTTGATCTCTCGCACGTCGCGCCGGGCACCATGCGCGACGCGCTGGATGTGGCCGAGGGGCCGGTCATCTTCTCCCACTCCTCGGCGCTGGCCATCTGCGACCATCCGCGCAATGTGCCCGACGAGATCCTGGCCCGGCTGACCGGCAACGGCGGCACGTGCATGGTGAACTTCGTCCCGGCGTTCATCTCCCAGGCCTGCCGGGACTGGGAACGGGACTTCGCCGAGGACATGAAGCGACGCGGGTTCGATTTCCGCAACGTGCCCGGCCGGGGTCAGGTCCGTGCCGAGCGGGCGGCGTGGATCGCGCAGCACCCCCGGCCCGCGGTCACGCTGGCCGAGGTGGCCGACCACGTCGACCGCGTCCGGGAGGTGGCCGGGGTCGATCACGTCGGCATCGGCAGCGACTACGACGGCGTCGACTGGCTGCCCGAGGGCCTGGAGGACGTGTCCTGCTACCCGGCCCTGATCGCCGAGCTGCGCGACCGGGGCTGGAGCGAGGCCGACTGCGGCAAGCTGGCCAGCGGCAACGTGCTACGCACCCTGCACGACGCCGAGGCGGCCGCCCGGGCGATCTCGGCTCGCCGCGGGCCGTCGCGGGCCAGGATCCAGGACTTTGGCCGGGCCGCCGCCGCGGCTGAGCGTGTCGGCTGAGCCTGCTAGCTGAGCCCCGCTAGCTGAACGGTGTCCGGGGCCGCTCCTGCCGCTCGCCGTCCAGGTAGATGTCCACCTTCTCGTTGTAGAAGCAGGCCAGCCCGGCGACCTTCTGGCTCTCCGGCAGCGGGGCCCGGTAGATCCAGACGAGGTCCTGGTGCCGGTCCCGGCCGGTGTCCACCGACCAGTAGCTGGCCGCGCCCTTGTACGGGCAGTGCGTGACCGTGTCCGACGGCCGCAGCAGGTCGATCCGGACGTCGGGTAGCGGCAGGTAGTAGCGGGCGGGCAGGCCGGTCTCGAACAGGATCCGCGGCTGGCGCGAGTCGGCCACCGTCACGCCGTCGATCTCCACCCGCACGTGGCGCGAGCTGGCCAGGATGTCGATCCGCTTGTAGGGGTCGCGCGGGTGGGTGTAGACCGGCTCGTCCTCCTCGAGCCACTCGCTCATCGCGTTCCAGTCGATGCGGACCAGCTCGCGCAGCGACTCCAGCGGCGAGTCCGGATAGCGCAGCGCGGCGCGCTCGGCGGTCGCCGTGGCCACCTTGACGTGCAGCACCTCGCCGTCGCCCCGGCTGGGTGAGTGGTCGGTCTCGTCCGCGGCGATCAGCGTGGCCCGCACGTCGGACGCGGGCAGATAGTACGTGGGGTAGTAGGGGTGCTCCCAGACCAGGAACGGCGTCCTGGTGTCCGCGACCAGTTCCCCGTTCAGGTAGACGCGGACCCGCTTGGGTCCCCGCTCGACCCGGACGCTGCCCCGTGAATTCTCGGTCAACCCGGCCCTCCATCCGTATCGGATAGCGTCAGGGTATGCGCTTGGGTGTCTTGGACGTCGGGTCCAACACGGTCCACCTGCTCGTGGTCGACGCGCATCAGGGTGCGCGCCCGCTGCCCGCGTTCTCGCACAAGGCCGAGTTCCGGCTGGGCGAGCACCTGGACGCGTCAAACCGGCTGACCGAGGAAAGCGCGCTTCAGCTGCGCGCCTTCGTGGACGAGGCGCTGGGCATCGCCGAGGACAAGGGCGTGCAGGAGTTGCTGGCGTTCGCGACGTCCGCGGTGCGGGACGCCGACAACGGCGACGAGGTGCTGGCGTGGATCAAGGCTGAGACGCGGGTCGACATCCAGGTACTGCCCGGCGCGGACGAGTCCCGGCTGACGTTCCTGGCCGCCCGCCGGTGGTTCGGCTGGTCGTCTGGCCGGCTGCTCCTGCTCGACATCGGCGGCGGCTCGCTGGAGATCGCGTCCGGGGTGGACGAGGACCCCGGGGTCGCGGTCTCGCTGCCGCTCGGCGCGGGCAGGCTGACCAGGGACTGGCTGGTCGGCGACCCGCCGTCCGCGGACGAGGTGCGCCAGCTGCGCAAGCACGTGCGGGCCGAGATCGCGGGTACGGCCGGCACGGTGATGCGGGACGGCCGGGCTGACCACGCGGTCGCGACCTCGAAGACGTTCCGGCAGCTGGCCAGGATCGCAGGCGCGGCCCCGTCCAGCGACGGTCCCTACGTCCGGCGGCTCCTGCGGCACGCCGACGTCACCGCGCTGGCCGAGCGGCTGTCCCGGACCAGCGTCGCGGACCGGACCGAGCTGCCCGGGGTGTCGCGCGGGCGGGCCCCGCAACTCGCCGCGGGCGCGATCGTGGCCGACGCGGCCATGGACCTGTTCGGCCTGCCCGAGCTCGAGGTCTGCCCGTGGGCCCTGCGGGAGGGCGTCATCCTGCGGCGGCTCGACGCGCTTCCCGGCCGTTAGGCGCCGTCTCCGGCCGTTAGGCGCCGTCTTCCCGGCCGTTAGGCGCCGTCGGCGGCGTGCCGGCCCTCACCCTCGCCGGGCTGGCCGTTCGCCGTCCGGGACGTGGCCGGGCCCGCGGGACCAGCCGGGCCGGGCCGGGCCGGGTTCTCGGCGCCACCCTGGCCATTGCCCGCCCCGGAGGACACCTCGGCCGTCCGCGGCTCGGCCGTCCGCGGCTCGGCCGTCCGTGGCTCGGCTGTCCGTGGTTCGGCTGTCCGTGGTTCGGCTGTCCGTGGCTCGGCCGGCTTGGTGGCGGGCCCGGGCTGGGGCTGGGGCCGCGCGCTCTGCTCGGCGCTGCGGATGCGCCCGGCGGCCTGCTGCGCAGCCGCCGTGGCCGCCACCACGCCCTGGGACGGCGCGGCGCCCGGAGCCATCGCCGCCGGCCCGGCGGGCCCGGTGGGGCTGGCGGGGCTGGCGGGGCTGGCGGGGCCGACAGGTCCGGCGGGAGCGTGCCGGCCGGCGTCGGGGCCGCGGCTGCCCGCGGCCTTGCTCTCGCCGAGGGCGTTGGCCACGGCCTTCTCGACCTCGTCCTCCAGCGAGCCGCGGGCGACCTCGCCGGCGACCAGGGTGGTGACCACGTCCCGGATCTCGGTCAGCCGCCTGATCGCCTCGGTGTGCCGGGACATCAGCAGGTTCAGCCGGCGCTCCGCGCCGTCGTGGATCGCGGTCGCGCGCGCGGTCGCCTCGTCGAGCACCTGCTTGGCCTGGGCTTTGGCGCTGGCCAGCGCGGTCTCGGCCTGCTTGTGCGCATCGGCGACCGAGCGCTCGGCCTCGGCGCGGGACGCATTGCGCGTCTTCTCCGCCTCGGACCTGGCGCTGGCCACGGAGTTCTCGGCCTGCTCCTGCGCGGCGCGCAGCATGCGCTCGGCCTGGCTCTGCGCCTCGGCCCGGAACTTGTCGGTCTCCTGCTTGGCCTCGGCGCGCAGCCGGTCGCTCTCCTGCTTGGCGTCGTTGCGGAGGGCGGCAATCTCCTCGTTGGCCCGGTCACGCTGCGACTTGGCCTCGTCATCGGCCAGCTTCAGGATCTGGCCAACGCGCTCGCTGATCTCCTCGTGCGGCGGGCGGGCGGAAGCCGCCTGCCGGGCCGAGGAAACCTCCAGCCTGAGCCGCTCGTTTTCGTCGAGGGCGTGGGACAGCCTGTTCTCAAGGTCGCGGGCCTGGCGCGCCTGGTTCCGGGCCTTGGCCGCAAACTCATCCACCTGCCGGCGGCTGTAGCCACGCCGCTCCAGTTCGAATTCTTCCTGGCCCAGGTCGGCAACGCGGTCCGTGTGCTCAGTCATGATTCCACCCGTCAGATGGGTCAGGCAGACTCGGCCCCTCGGCTGGTTAGGTCACCAGCCGCTCGGGGGACGGGCCGGATCTGCGAATGTTGTCTACTGTAGGCGGCCCGTGGGCGGCAGTGACCCGGCCGGGCGCGACGTTATGAAATGACGGGCACGACTCTTGTCCCGAAGCACCCATCCGCGCAACCGAAACGGCCGAGTATCCAGTTATGTCTGGATTGATCGAGGCACGGTCGGAGTAATCAAGGCCTGGGCGCGGTACCCTCCGCCCGGCCGGGGAGGAACAGGCGATGAGCTTCCTTGGATCGCTGGACGGATCCGCACCTTCGGTGCATCCGGAGGCGTGGGTCGCCCCCGGGGCGGTCGTGGTCGGCCGGGTCACGCTGGGCCGGGCCGTGAGCGTGTGGTACGGGGCGGTGCTGCGGGCGGATGACGACGAGATCGTGATCGGCCCCGAGTGCAACATCCAGGATCTGTGCTGCCTGCACGTGGACGCCGGGGAACCGATACGGCTGGAGGAGCGGGTCACTGTGGGCCATCACGCGACCGTGCACGGGGCGCAGGTGGGCGCGGGCGCGCTGATCGGGATCGGGGCGGTCGTGCTCGGCGGGGCCCAGATCGGCGCCGGCACGCTGGTGGCGGCGGGCTCGGTGGTCCGGCCGGGCTCCCGGGTGCCGGCGGCGTCCTGGTCGCCGGGGTGCCCGGGCGGGTGGTCCGGGAACTCACCGACGCCGACCGCGCGACGTTCGCCGACGCGGCGGCCACGTACGTAGCCCGGGCCACCCGGCACCGCGCCGCGACCTGGGCCGGGCTACCCGGACAGCAGGGCTGAAATCAGGCTGAAATCCGCCTGAATTAGTTCCCCAGGCCTGGGTACGCCTTACTAGAAGATGGTTCTGGAAATGATCCCGATGGGTCATGCGGGGCAATGAGTGCGCACCATAGCCTGGGACCTAGGTTCCCGCGAAACCGCTCGGCAATGGAGGTGGGCGCGTTGCGAGAGCACTTGGACCTGCGCGTTCACGACCGAGTCGCGCTGGATGAGATCGACCTGTACGCCGAGGTACTGAGCGCGGTGGCCGCGACCGACCGGCCGCTCACCGCGGAGGAACTCGATCAGGTCCTGGGGGTCCGCCCGGTAGCGAGGGCTTCGGTCTACCCCAGCTGATCATGAGTGCGCGCGAACATCACGTCGGTGTCCCAGTGCGTGAAGCCGAGTGACTCATACAGCCGGATGGCCGGCGTGTTCGACTCGTCCACGTACAGCATCACCTGGAACAACCCGCGGGAGCGCAGGTAGCGCAGTCCGACCAGGGTGAGCGAGCGGCCGAGGCCGGTGCCCCGCTCGTCGGGAGCGACGCCGACGACGTAGACCTCGCCGATCGGCTCGTGGGCGGCCCGGCCCGGTGTCTCGGGTGTCTCGACTGTGGCGGCGTCGGCGTCGGCCAACCCGTGGATCTTGGTCCAGTGAAAGCCGACGAGCTTGCCCGCCCGTTCGGCCAGGAAGAAACCATCCGGGTCGAACCAGGGCTCCCGCTCCCGCAGGTCCAGGTCCTCCCGGGTCCAGGCGCCCTGCTCGGGGTGGCGGGCGAAGGCGCGCGAGTTCAGGTCCGTCCACGCGTCCTCGTCCCGGCCGATCACGAACGTCCGGATCGTGATGCCGTCGGCGATCTGCGGCCGGTCCAGCCGGGACTGCAGCGAGCGCCGCATCTGCCACAGCGCGCGTACGCGCTCGAACCCGGCCGCGGCCGCCAGCCGGGTCGCGGCGGGCAGGTCACCGTGCGCCCACAGCCGCAGCGGCCGGTCCCCGGCCTCGGCCACGAGCGCCCGGGTCAGCAGCAGGCCAAGCCCGTGCCTGCGGTGCGCCGGGTGGATGACCAGCTCACCGCTCGGCCCCTCGACCGGGTCGGTCGGGTCCAGATGGGCATATCCCGCCACCTCGCCGCCGCGGATCAGCAGCAGGTTGCGGGCGCGGGGATCCCCGCCGTACCGCAGGTGGAGCATGACGTGCTCGGACAGCGGCCCGACGCCGTCCTCCTCCGCGGCGGCGCTGACCAGGTCACCGGCGGCCAGCGACTCGGCCTCGGTGAGGCGGCCGCGCACGACGACCTCCGGCGCGTCGACCGGGGGCGGCGGCGCACCGTCAGACCTCGACATGGTCGGCGCGCGCCTCCCTGTCCGTGATCACGTCGTCGGTGCCGGGCGGCAGGTCGGCACTGTCCCGGCCCGCCTCGTCCCCCTTGACCGGGACGAAACGGTAGCCGACGTTGCGGACGGTGCCAATCAGGGCCTCATGCTCGGCCCCCAGTTTGGCCCGCAGCCGGCGCACGTGCACGTCGACGGTGCGGGTGCCGCCGAAGTAGTCATAACCCCACACCTCCTGCAGCAGCTGGGACCGGGTGAAGACCCGGCCGGGGTGCTGGGCCAGGAACTTCAGCAGTTCGAATTCCTTGAACGTCAGGTCGAGCGCATGGCCGCGCAGCCGCACCGAGTACGTGGGCTCGTCGATGACCAGGTCGCCGGACCTGATCTCACCGGACAGGGCGGGCGCCATCCGGCCGATGGCCAGGCGCAGCCTCGCGTCGACCTCGCCGGGGCCCGCCGTGTGCAGGATCACGTCGTCCGCGCCCCAGTCGGCGGTGACCGCGGCCCAGCCGCCCTCGGTCACCACGGCCAGCACGGGAACGCTCATCTCCGCGCCGCGCAGCAGTCGCAGGAGCCGCCTGATCTGTACCAGGTCCCGGCGCGCGTCGACCATGATGGCATCGACGCCGGTCCCGCCGTTAGCGGCCGTTGCCGTGGCCGGGCCGGTGCGGGTCGTGTGGGGGAGCAGGCTGAGCGACGGCAGGATGTCAGCCGCCGGTTCATGCGCGTCAGTAAGCAGCAGCACGATGCTCAACCGCTGACACCTCCATCCCGCGGAGTCACCCGCGGGAGGCTGCCCTGACTCCCGCTCTGGCCCGGGGTCGGCGCCGTCCGGGTCCGTCATAGGCCAGGATAGCTGACATGGCCATCGTGACCCTTCGCTACTGGGCGGCGGCAAAGGAAGCGGCGGGGATCGCCGAGGAGAAGATCAGCGCGGAAACGCTCGCCGAGGCGCTCGCCGCGGCCCGGAGTAACGGACGGGACACCGACCGGGATGCCCGGCTGGCCGCGGTGCTGGCCCGCTCCTCGTTCCTGATCGACGGCAATCCCGTCGGGAGCCGGGCGCCGGAATCCGTCGCGCTCACCGAGGCCTGCGTGATCGAGGTGCTGCCGCCGTTCGCGGGCGGATGAGCGCCGCCGGTCAGACCGGGTAGGGCTCGGGGGTGGTGGTGTAGCGGCGTCCGCTGGGGGTGGTCCAGACCAGGACGCCGGGCTGGGGCTGGTCGAGGCGCCAGCCGCCGGCTTGCTTGGTTTGGTGGTGTTGACGGCACAAAGGGGACAAATTGCATTCGCAGGTGCGGCCGCCCTGGTCGTGGGGGATCGTGTGGTCGTCGTCGCAGCGCCAGGCCGGGCGGCGGCAGCCGGGGAACCCGCACCGTCGGGAGCGGGTTTTGACCAGGTTCCGCAGCCTGTTCGAGGGCCGGTACCCGGCGGACTCGTTTGGGTGGCCGCAGGTCCCGGCGGCGATCGGGGTGAGCTTGATCGCGGTGAGCCAGGCGCGGCGGGCGGGGCCGGGCGGTCCGGGCCCGGCCCGGGCGCGGCCATAGGCGACGGGCCGCCCGGATGGGTCGGTGATGGTGACCGACCAGCGGGTGGCCGGGTTGGTGGCCAGGGTGCCGGCGATGGTGCGGCAGGTCGGGGCGTCGGCGGGCCCGGCGGCGCCGGTGCCGGTGATCTCGCCCGGGGTGTCGGATAGCTCGAGCCAGCTCAGCCAGGGGACGATCACGTTGACCCCGCTGACCCCGGGCACAGACCCGGCGGCGCCGGTGACCGGGCCGGGGCCGCCGGTGGCCGGGGGCCCACCGGTGGCCGGGGGCCACCCGCCGGCGGCGGTGCTCCCGGGGCCGGGCGGGGTGCTGCCGGGCGCGGCCGGGCCCGCGGCGCCGGCGGCGGTGCTGCCGGGGGCGGGGCCGGTGAAGGCGGGCGGCCACACGCCCGGGGTGCCCGGGCCGCCGGGCGCCGGGCGCGGTGGCGTCCGGCCGGGTCGGCGCTCGCTCCGGCGGGGACCGGGGGCACCAGGGATTCCACGGGCTGGCCGTTGAGGCGGGCCAGGAACGCCTCGACGCGCAGCTGCTCCAAGCTGCCGGCCACGCCGTGCTGCTGCAGCCAGCGGGCGTCGGCGTCGAGGGTCTTGTCGGCGGTGATGGCCCGGGCCCGGTCCAGGTCCCGCCCGGCCAGCGCCGCGGTCCCGGCCGCCTCGGCCCAGCACTCCACCCGGGCGTCCTTCTCGGCCTGCTCGCGGCGGCGGATCGCGGCCTGCGGATCACACGCCAGCACCGCGCGCTGGCAGGCCGCGCGCAGCCGCCCGGTGGTCATCGCGCCGGCTCGGGGGGCGATCAGGTTCTCGACCTCCGCCGCCGCGCCGGCGGGGAGCAGCGCGAGTTCGGCGGTGATGACCAGGACGCGGGGGCGGTCGATGATCCCGGCGGCCAGCAGCGCGGCGGTCTGCGGCAGGCGCTCCAGCTGGCGGGACAGGTCCAGCTGGGCCTGGGCGGACCGGCCGGTCAAGGTCAGCGCCGCGGCCAGCTCGGCGGCCACATGCTCCCCCTCCCGCCCATCCGGCCCGGCGCGGCGGGCGTCCAGCTCGGCGGTCGCCTCGTGCTCCAGCGCGGCCGCCCACGACCCCAGCCGCCGCGCGGCACCCAGGAACCCGACCAGCTGGTCATCATCCAGCGTGCCCAGCCCGCGCTGCCGCGCCATCCCCGCGTGCCAGGCCAGGTCCGCGCCGGGCAGCATCTGATCCACCAGCCCCCCGCCGGCGAACCCGGTGGCACCGGGAGCGGGGCAACCGTGGGTGAACCCGGCGTCCAGCACCTCAGGCCGGGCGTCCTCGTCCGGGTCGTCGGGATAGCGATCGTCGCCCAGCAGTTCCCGGCGCTGGGCGTCGGACATGACCTCCCAGCCCTCGGGCGGGCTGTTGGCGGGATCAAAGGCGATCCCGTGCAGTTCTTCCTCGGAGGGCGGCTCGCGGTACCAGTCCAGGTAACCGTCGTCGTAGTCCTCGTCGGGCACGTCAGCCACCTGGCCTCCTCTCCGCGTTCAGCTCTCCGCGTTAAGTCGCTTTTACCTTCGATCTACTATAGCATGAACGGGCTCACTATGCTAACCATTTTCGAATATTCTGTTCGGAAATGGAATCGGGTTTGGAGAGGGCCGGGGAGCGGGCCGCTCGGTGAGGTGGGCGCGGGCCGCTGGCCAACAGCTGGGAGGAACCGCAAATTTGTTGGCGGCGACATGAACCGGGCGGCGCGCCGGGGCCGTTAATAGGAACGTGGCAGGGCTACCAGGGGTCGGCGGCCGCAGCACGCGCGGCGGGTCGGCCTCGGACGAGATGCTGGTGCGCACGCTCTATGCCGAGCACGCGGGGCCCCTGCTGCGCTACGCGTTGCACCTGACCAGCGGGGACCGGCAGCGCGCGGAGGATATTGTGCAGGAAACTCTGCTGCGGGCGTGGATGCACCCCGATGCGATTGCGGAACGGCCCGCGCGGCCGTGGCTGTTCGCGGTCGCGCGCAACCTCGCGGTGGACGCCTACCGGGCCAGGAAGGCGCGTCCGCATGAGGTTGGCGAGGCCGCGCTGGAGTTGGTACCCGCTCCGGACGAGGCGGAGCGGGCCCTTGAGTCCTGGGCGGTAGCCGACGCGGTCAGGGCGCTGCGGCCCGAGCATCGCCGGGTGCTGCTCGAGACCTATTACCGGGGCAAGTCCGTGGCCGAGGCGGCGGTGGCGCTCGGCGTTCCGCCCGGTACCGTCAAATCGCGGACGTTCTACGCGCTCCGGGCGCTAAAGCTAGCACTAGAAGAACGGGGGCTCGCGCCATGACCGAGCTCACCGACTGCGGCGAGATCCGCTACTCCCTTGGCGTCTATGTGGTCGGCGCGATCGACCCGGCCGAGCGCGCGACCGTAGACGCCCACCTCAGCCATTGCCACGAGTGCCGCGAGGAACTGGCCGGCCTGGCCGGCCTGCCCGCCCTGCTCGGCCGGGTGCCGCGGGAGGATGCCGAGCGGCTCGCCCTCGGCAGCGAAGAACTCGAGGAGGCGCCGGCCGAACTGCTCGACTCGTTGCTGCAGCAGGTGACCGCGCGGCGGCGGGCGCGCCGGTGGCGCGTTGTCGCTGCGGCCGCCGCGGCGGCAGTCATCGCGGTCGGCGGCGGGATCACGGGCGGCGCCCTGATGGCGCACTCGCACAACACCAGCGGACCGGGCAACTCGGCGTACTCGTACCTGTCGCGGGGCACCGACGCGGCGACCCACGTCACCGCGGCTGTCTACTACCACTCGGACGGTTCCGGGACCGCGATGGAGATCCAGGTCTCCGGCATCCGCAACGGCACGCACTGCCAGTTCTGGCTGACGAACGCCACCGGTCAGCACGTATACGCCGGCAACTGGACCGTCAACGCCGCTCATGACGGCAACTGGTACACGGCCCACTCGGCCACCTCCCCGGCCAGCGTGCGCGGGTTCGACATCACCGGCCCCCAGGGCCAGGTGCTGGTCACAATCCCGGCGAGCTTATACAGCGCCCCCCAGCACGCCACCGGCCCGGGCAACCGGGCCTAACCGCGGGAATGCGGCTACCGGGTTCGGTGCTTAGCAGAACGTGGCCCCCGGACTGATCGCCCTCGTCGCGGCGCTCGCCGTCGCGGTGGCGACCGGGCTGGTCTGGCAGCGGACCAACGGCCGCATGCGGGCCGTGTCCGTGGCGGCCGATCCGGCCCCGGGCGCAACAGCACCGGGCGGCCCGGCGGCCAGCGATCCGGTCATCACCGGCGCCGAACTGGGCCTGCCGCTGGGTCAGCGGGCCACGCTGGTGCAGTTCTCCACCGCGTTCTGCGCGCCCTGCCGCGCCACCCGCCAGATCCTGGCCGAGGTGGCCAGGACGACCGACGGGGTCGCGCACGTGGAGATCGACGCCGAATCGCATCTCGACCTGGTCCGGCGGCTGGACATCCGCCGGACACCCACGGTCCTCGTGGTCGGCCCGGACGGCCGGATCGCCAGGCGCGCGAGCGGCCAGCCACGCAAGGCCGATGTTATCGCCGCACTTGGGGACGTGCCGTAGGCTTTCCCTATGACTCAGATCGGGAAAAGAGGGCACGGTGACAGTACGCCCGCCCGCGCATACCATCGGCTCTGTGCATGCCTGGATATCAGCGTGCTGCCCGGCCGGGACCACCCGGCCGCCCCGGTCGATGCTGACCAGGCGGCGCGCCGTCGACTACTGCCGGGTCGCGACCGCGCTGTGTCGCGACTTACCGGGCAGTAGCCAGCCTGTCACGCCGCAGCCCTCCGGGGGCGCCAGCTGACCCTAACCCCGTCTGCCTGGCCCCCGCGGCACCGGCCAGGACAGGCTGCCGAGGCAGGGCGCGCCATCGGCCGCCATCCGCGTAGCGGG
Organism: uncultured Actinomycetota bacterium; assembly: GCA_963749145.1. Taxonomy (GTDB): domain Bacteria; phylum Actinomycetota; class Actinomycetes; order Streptosporangiales; family Streptosporangiaceae; genus JASHPR01. The sequence continues at coordinate 611,345 of CAVVLN010000005.1, forward strand.
GGCTGGCCGGCCCCGAGAAGGCGCGCCGGGCGGGTGCCGCAGCCGCGGGCCTGCCCCGCCAGCATCCCGAAGGGACACCGCAGATGGATATCGATCCGAGAGGGCCGCGCTTCGGTGCGCTCATCACCACGGTGGTCTTCGTCGTGGTCCTGATCACCGGAAACGTGTGGCTGCTGGCCGCACAGGGCCTGATTTTCGCGATTGCCACCATCTTCGGCATGCGCAACGCCCCCTACGGGCTGATCTACCGATGGCTGGTGCGGCCGCGCCTCGGGCCGCCCCGCGAACTCGAGCCAGCGGCGCCGCCACGGTTCTCCCAGGGCGTCGGCATGGTCATCAGCGCGATAGGGGTCATCGGCTACGCAGCGGGTATCACGCCGCTGGGGATGGCGGCCGCCTCGGCCGGCTTGCTCGCGGCGTTCCTGAACGGGGTCTTCGGGCTCTGCCTGGGCTGCGAGATGTATCTGCTGATCCGACGTATCTGGCCGGGCCGCCACGGTCTGGTCCCGGCCGAAGCCAACAAGGAGGTTTCCATATGAGCCGATCCGACGTCCTCACCGACGCCGAGTGGGTCGAGGCGCACGGCAGTGACCCGGGCGTGGTCCTCGTCGAGGTCGACGAGGACACCAGCGCCTACGACAAGGGCCACATCCGCAACGCCGTCAAGATCGACTGGAAGGCCGACCTGCAGGACCCCGTGCGCCGCGACTTCGTGGACAAGGCCGGCTTCGAGGCCCTGCTCTCCGAGCGGGGCATCGCCAACGACGACACGGTCATCCTCTACGGCGGCAACAACAACTGGTTCGCCGCGTACGCGTACTGGTACTTCAAGCTCTACGGCCACCACAACGTCAAGCTGCTCGACGGCGGCCGGAAGAAGTGGGAGCTCGAGTCCCGCGAGCTGGTGACCGAGGTGCCGCGGCGGGCCAAGACCAGCTACCGCGCGCAAGAGCAGGACCAGGCCATCCGCGCGTTCCGCGACGAGGTGGTCGCCGCGATCGGCAACAAGAACCTGGTCGACGTCCGCTCGCCGGACGAGTTCGCCGGCCGGCTGCTCGCCCCGGCCCACCTGCCGCAGGAGCAGGCCCAGCGCGGCGGGCATGTCCCGACGGCCAAGAATGTCCCGTGGTCGAAGGCGGCGGAGGAAGACGGCACGTTCAAGTCCGACGATGCGCTGCGCAAGCTGTACGGCGACGAGGCGGGCCTGAACTTCGGCCGGGACACGATCGCCTACTGCCGGATCGGCGAGCGCTCGGCGCACACCTGGTTCGTGCTGCACGAGCTGCTCGGCCAGCCGAACGTGAAGAACTACGACGGATCCTGGACCGAGTACGGCTCCCTGGTCGGCGTCCCGATCGAGGTCGGGGACGCCAAGTGACCGCCGAGGGCTGCGGGGCCCCGGCGGGCGGGGCGCCGGTGAGCGCGGCCAAGGATGCCGGGACCCAGGCTGTCGTGCAGGGCAAGGTCACCAGGAACGGGTCGGCCGTGCCGGTCGGCTACGCGCGCCTGCTGAACTCGGGCGGTGACTTCGTGGCCGAGGTGCCGCTCGGCGAGGACGGCGGGTTCCGGTTCTTCGCCGCGCCCGGGTCCTGGACGCTGCGCGTGCTCGCGCCGGGGAACATCCGGGCCGAGCGAGTCGTGTCCGCCGACATCGGGCGGGTCACCGAGCTGGAGGTGGCCGTCTAGCGCCACCGGGTGGCCGACGAGCACGACCGGCCTAGCAGCTCAGCGAGTCAGCGGGGACGATCCTCAGTACATGCAGCCTGGGGGTCGTCCCCGCCGCGCGCTCGGCTGACTGTGTTCTTCTTGACATGTTCTTCTTGATATCTGTCGCCGAGCGCCCGCCGCCAGGCCAACCCAGGTCCACCCCCGCCGCTGGACTGGCGCGGAACGCGGGGCGTATCTCTTTACTTTCTGCCCTCTATCTGTTCGCCATCCGTTCGCCATACGGTTGCCCGCCAGTACTGCCGGCGCGGCCAGACTGTACTGGCACATCAGTCTTAGGCAGGCTGACCGGTCCCGGCAGGCTGACCGGCCAGCCCGGGGGGCTGGGTCCATCGCGGTTGAGAAGCCATATAAGACCTATAAGGAGTACCCGTTATGCAACTTCGACGCAGACAGCAGGTCACGATGACGGGGGTCGCCGCCGTCGCTGTGGTGGCCCTGTCCCTGGCCGCATGCTCGTCATCGCCCTCCTCGACGAGCTCCAAGCCGAGCAGCGGCGCATCCTCGTCGACCAGCGCCGCCCTGTCGGGGACGCTCAACGGGAGCGGATCGACGTTCCAGACCGTCTACCAGCAGTCGGCCATCGCCGCCTTCAAGTCGATCCAGCCCGGCATGACGGTCAACTACGGTGCCGGCGGCTCGGGCAAGGGGCGGACGGACCTGGCCTCGGGGGTCGTCAACTACGCGGGCTCGGACTCGCCGATCCCCTCCACCGAGACGGCGAACTTCAAGGGCAAGACGGTGCTCTACTTCCCCGTCTTCCTCGGCCCGATCACGATGGCGTACAACCTGTCGGGCGTCAGCAAGCTCCAGCTGACTCCGACGGTCATCGCGGACATCTTCCAGGGCAAGATCACGAGCTGGAACAACTCGGCCATCAAGGCGATCAACCCGGGGGTCAACCTGCCCAGCACCCCGATCACCATCGCGGTCCGCTCGGACTCGTCGGGCACGACGCAGAACTTCTCCCTGTTCCTCATGACCGCCGTGCCCAGCGTGTGGACGCTCGGCAGCAGTTCGACCATCAACTGGCCACACACTGCCCACGCCGGCAGCGGCAACCCCGGGGTGGCGCAGATCATCAAGTCCACCCCCGGGGCCATCGGGTACGTGGACTACGCCGACGCCAAGGCCTCCGGGCTGAGCTTCGCTTCGGTCATGAACAAGTCCGGCACCTACGTCGTGCCGTCGCCGGCGACGGCGTCCCCGGCCGGGGCCGGGGTCACCGTCGCGCCGAACCTGACGTTCCACGCGGTCTGGTCGTCGAGCCCGACCGCGTACCCGATCACCTACCAGTCCTGGGTTCTGGTCTACGCCAAGCAGCCGAACGCGAACGACGCGGCGATGCTCAAGGCCTACATCGGCTACCTGATCGGCAAGGGCCAGAGCACGCTGTCCGCCCTGGGCTACGCGCCGTTGCCCGCCAACATCGACCAGATGGCCACGGCGCAGCTGAGCAAGATAACCTCGTAGTAGGGGGGAACTCCGGTAATGCAGGCAGATCAGATCGGCTCGTTGCATTGAGCGCTGTAATGCAGGCAGATCAGATCGGCTCGTCGTCGTGAGCGCCGTAGCGCCGGCGGATCAGGCCGTCCCGGCCGGATCCGCCGGCGGCGCCCTGTCGGAGCGGCGGCCGCTCGGCGACCGCAGCTTCCAGATTCTCGCCCTCGCGTGCGGCCTGCTGGTGCTGGTGATCCTGGTCCTGATCGCGGTCACGACCAGCCAGCAGGCCGCGTCGTGGTTCAGCACCGAGGGCCTGAAGATCTTCACCAACAACTGGAACCCCGCGGCCAACGACTTCGGCGGGCTGGCCTTCATCTACGGCACGGCCGTCACGGCGTTGATCGCGCTCGTGATGGCCGTCCCGGTCAGCGTGGGCATCGCCCTGCTGCTGACCGAGGTCGTGCCGTACCGGTGGTCGCGGCCGATCGTGTACGTGATCGACCTCCTGGCGGTGGTCCCGTCCGTGGTCTGGGGCCTGTGGGGGATCCTGGTGTTCGCACCCTGGATCCAGCACATCTACGCCTCGATCGGCTCGGGCGTCAACGGCATCCCGGTGCTGGGCAACCTGTTCGGACCGCCCACCGGCGGGCCCTCGTTCTTCACCTGCGGCATCATCCTGGCCTTCATGATCACGCCGATCGTGACCTCGCTGTCGCGCGAGGTCATCGCGACGGTGCCGGCCATCGACCGGGAGGGCGCGTACGCGCTGGGCGCCACCCGCCTGGAGATGATCCGCGGCACCGTCTGGCCGCACAGCCAGGGCGGGGTCGTCGGGGCGGTGCTGCTCGGGCTGGGCCGGGCGATGGGCGAGACGATCGCAGCCGCGCTGGTCATCGGCTCGTCGCCCGAGATCACGTCGCATCTATTTGCTCCCGGCTACAGCATGCCCTCGGTCATCGCGAACCAGTTCGGCGAGTCCACCGGGGTGTTCCGCGCCGGGCTGATGGGGATGGGCGTGCTCCTGTTCGCCTTCACGATCATCATCAACGTCATTGCCCGCGGGGTCGTGGAGCGCTCCGCCCGGCGGAAGCGTGGTGCCTGATGGCTGCTGTCACCGGCGACGAGCAGAAGACCGACCTGCGAGAGCCGCCGTCATGGCGGCGCCTCAAGAACCGCATCGCGACCGCGCTGATGGTGCTCGCGTTCGTGCTCGTGATCATCCCGCTGGGATTCGTCCTGTTCACGGTGATCGCCAAGGGCATCTCGATCATCAGCTGGTCCTTCCTCACCAGCCCCATCCCCTCCATCGTGGCGCCCGCGAACGAGGGCGGAATCGGGCCGGCGGTGCTCGGCACGCTCGAGATCACGGGCCTCGCCACGGTCATCACCGTGCCGCTCGGCATCCTGGGCGCGATCTACCTCAACGAGTACGGCGGCAAGAACCCGCTGGCCCGGGCCATAGGGTTCTTTTCCGACGTGATGACGGGCGTGCCGTCGATCGTGATGGGCCTGTTCATCTTCTCGATCTGGGTGCTGCACTTCGGCTTCTCGGGCCTGGCCGGCGCCTTCGCCCTGGGCTGCCTGATGCTGCCGATCGTGATCCGCTCCACCTACGAGATGCTGAGGCTGGTGCCCAACGCGCTGCGCGAAGGGAGCTACGCCCTCGGGGCCACCAAGGGCCGCGTGACGGTCACCGTGGTGCTGCCGGCGGCGATCGGCGGGATCGTCAGCGGCGCGCTGCTCGCCGTGGCCCGGGCCCTGGGTGAGACGGCGCCGCTGCTATTCACCATCCTCGGGGGTCTGTCTACAGCGAACGCGAACGTGTTCAGCGGGGCCAACACCGCGCTGCCCTTGCTGATCTTCACGAACGCGACACAGCCGTATCCCGGCGCGCAGGACCGCGGCTGGGGCGCGGCGCTCACGCTCATCGTCCTGGCCTTCATCCTCATGATCGCCTCCCGCCTCGTTACCGCACGATTCTCCAGATATTCACGCTAGGAATATCCTGGATTCAGCCGACACCCGCGCGAGGAACATCATGGAACAGCCCGAGCAGGACTTCGTCGCCCAGACCGAGCTGCCCGTGCCGGCAGCCTTGCAGACGCGGCGGTCGGATGCGCCCGTCGCCGACACGCCCGGCACGACCATCTTCGACACCAGAGACGTCGCGATCTTCTACGGCTCCTTCCAGGCCGTCACGGACGTCTCGATGTCGATATACGAGAACGAGATCACGGCGTTCATCGGTTCGTCCGGGAGTGGCAAGACGACGGTGCTGCGGGCCTTCAACCGCATGAACGACCTCGTGCCGGGTGCCCGCGTGGAAGGTGAGATGTACTACCGCGGTGCGTCGCTGTACGGAAAGGATGTCTCCCCGATCGCCGTGCGCCGGCGCATCGGCATGGTCTTCCAGAAGCCGAACCCGTTCCCGAAGTCCATCTACGACAACGTCGCCTACGGGCCGCGCATCAACGGCGAGCGCAACAAGCACAAGCTGAACGAGATCGTCGAGCGCTCGCTACGTCAGGCCGCGCTGTGGGACGAGGTCAAGAACCGGCTGAACACTTCGGGCCTGAGCCTGTCTGGCGGTCAGGCGCAGCGGCTGTGCATCGCCCGGACGATCGCCGTCGAGCCGGACGTCGTCCTCATGGACGAGCCCGCCTCGGCGCTCGACCCGATCGCGACGACCGCGATCGAGGACCTGATGCGGGAACTCAAGACGCAGTTCACCATCGTCATCGTCACGCACAACATGCAGCAGGCCACGCGGGTCAGCGACCGCACCGCCTTCTTCTCCGTGCTCGTCAACCCTGAGAGTGACACCCGCACGGGCGTGCTCGTCGAATACGGCCGCACCGAGCAGATCTTCCAGGACCCGCAGGACAGCCGCACGCAGGCCTACGTCACGGGCCGAACGGGCTGAGGAGCATCGATGTCGGGAATCATCGTCGGCGTGGACGAGTCTGATCATTCGCGTAATGCCCTGCGCTGGGCGATGCACGAGGCCGTGCTGCGTCAGGTCCCGCTGACCGTGCTGACCGTCCGCCCGAGCCCGGCTCGCCCGGCCACGATGGCTTTCTGGGGGCTGCACACCTACTCCGCCGACGACCAGGACCTGGTGCAGACGGCGGTCCAGAAGGTCGTGGACAAGGTCGCGGGCGAGATCGGCGGGACCCAGCCCGAGGTTACCGTGAGCGTGACCGCGGGGAACCCGGCGGAAGAACTCGTCAATGCCTCGCGGGACGCCGACATGCTGGTCGTGGGATCCCGCGGCAGCGGCGGGTTCGGCAGGCTCATGATGGGTTCGGTGTCCAGCCAGGTCTCGCACCACGCGTCGTGCCCCGTCGTGATCATCCCTGAGCATCGCGCACACTGACCGCCGCGAACCGCTGACCGCAGCGAACCGCTTCAGGCCAGGTTGTGAGACCCCGCGAGGTAGACCACCCGGCGGGCGATGTTGACGGCATGGGCGCCGAGACGCTCGTAGAAGTGCGCCACCAGCCGCATCTCCATCGTCACCGGGAGCGCCATCTGTCCTGAGGCAAGCTCGGCGACCAAGCCGGTGTGCAGCTCGTCCATCTCTTCATCACGTTCCTCCAGCGCGGCCGCGGCCGAACGGTCCCGCTGGTACCAGGAGTCGGCGGCCTGGCGCCACATGTCCGACACGAGATTCCCCATTCGCTCGACGAGTCCCCTGCTGCGCAGCGTGAGGTCATCGCTGAGAATGTGGTTGGCCCGGGAGGCGATCTGCATGACGAGATCGTGGGAGCGTTCGAGCTCGGGCACGATTCGCAGCACGGAGAGCAAGAAGCGCAGGTCTGAGGCGACGGGTGCCTGCAGCGCGATTTCCCGGTTGGCCAGGCCCTCGATCTCGAGATAGAGGGCGTCGATGGCCTGCTCGCGCTCGGTCAGCGCCTCGAACATGTCATTGTTGCCGGTCAGGAGGGCCTGGGTCGCCCCGGGCAGGTCTTCGGCCACCATGGCGAACAGTTCGATGACTTTGGCTTCGATGGTCTCCAGATCACGCTGGAATTCCTGCCGGTGCTCGACCATAGTCAAAACCTACAGTGTGGCAGGATTTCGTCGCCACCATGGACGGGCTGGTTCAGCCCCGTGTTAGTACTCCGCGCTGAACCCCAGCCCGCGGTGATCATGGCATCCGCCGCGCGCCCGGCCGCGCTCGCGTAGCGCCTGGGATTAGTCCTGAGGCCGGCAGGTCGCCATGGTGATGGATGCCAACAGATGTTAACTCTGCATTCATCTTGGAGTCCCTGGCGCTCCACCTTCCGTCCCTACTCTAGCCACCCAGGGAGCAGTAGGCGTGGCCTGGGCCCGGAGGGGCGATTACATTGTGGTTCTCGGTTGCGGACGTCGGCGTGCTCGGCCTGCCGCTGGCCGGCCCAGGCGCCGAACGGCCGCGCGTGCCGGTGCACAGGAAGATCGGCACCATGCTGTTCTGGGGCCTCTGCTTCATCGGCCTGGCAGGGTTCCGGCGCCATGCAGAGTGAGTGAGCAGCGTGCCGGGCGCCAGGGAGGAACCGGTTCCGGAGGGGGAAAGCAGGTCGGCATTCGCGCAGGCCCGCGTGCCGGCTAGTGGCGACCAGAACCGGGAGGCACGCGACCGGGCTCCGGACGCCGTACCGGGCGGCCGTCGCCAGCCCGGGCCCTCGCGGCCGGCCGTCGCCGTGCTCGCGGACCGGATAGCCGCGGCGCTCGTGCACCACGAGCCGGGCTGGCGGCTGCCGCGGCACACCGCGCTGGCCCGCCGCTATAACGTCAGCACGGCCGAGATCGACGCCGCCGTGGACGAGCTGGCCACCCGCCACCTGGTCCGCCGCCTGCCGGACGGCCAGCTCTACCGGATCAGCCCGGCCGAGTACCTGATCCCGATCGAGGGCGTGCCCGGGCTCGCCTCGCGCGCCGACCCGATGGGCGGGCAGATCGTCTGCCGGAGCCGGCAGGCCTCCTGGCGCCAGGTCCCCGAGGACATCGGCTGGGCCCTGCAGATCCCGCCCGCCGACCCGGTCGGCGTGATCCGGGTGCAGTGGGCGGCCGGCGGCGAGCCCGCGGCGTTCTGCACGACCTACCTGCTCAAGGAGATCGCGGGCCCGTTCATCGGCGCGCCGGGCGCCGGGCCCGCGGCCGGCCTGACGCTGCTGCCGATCACCGCCCCGCCCGCCCGCCCCGATCCCGACCACGGTCAGCTGACGCCGGTGGGCGAGCCGCGCGCGGTGCACGTGGAGATGCAGCCGCCGCCGCCGTCGGTGGCCAGGAGCCTGCGCCTCTCGGCCGGGCAGCCCGCGGCCCTGGTGACCGTGCGGTTCGACGACCCGGCGGCCGGCCGCCCGGTCGCGCTGACCATTGCCGTGCTCCGCCCCGACCTGTTCCGGATCGTGGTCGAGTCCGGCCCGCGCCCTCTCCCCGACCGCGAGGAGGGGAGTTTTTCAGGAGCCTGGACACACGCGGTGGAGGGCTGGGAGCCTTGACCCCATATGCCGTACTCCGCAGCTGGCCAGGCTGATAACCCGCCGCGCTCGCTCCAGCCCAGGGACGCCCCCCGCCACGGCGAATTAATCGCCGCCGTGGCGCTGGCCGTGGTGCTGGTGCACCTGCTGCTGGCCCAGCTGACGCTGATCCTCACGGTGGTCCTGTACGCGGTCGGCCTCCTCACCCGGTGGCGGCCGCAGTGGCTGGCGGTCCCGGCCGGCGTCGGGGTGCTGTGGGTGCTCGCGATCGGCCCGCCCCGCGCCGGGGCGGACCTGGCCGCCGGGCCCCGGCATGTGCTGGGCTACCTGGGCGGCATCGGCCGCTACCCGGGGCACCTGCTGCGGCCGTTCGGCGCCTTCGCCGGCCTGGGGCACTGGCTGCCGGGGCAGTTCCCGGTCGCGCTGATCCTGGCCTCCGCCGAGGTCCTCGGCCTGACCTGGCTGCAGTGGCGGCTGACCGGCCCGCCGCAGTGGCGCAGCGGCCTGGTCGTGGCCGCGCGGCGGTGGCTGACCACGGCCACCCTCCGGTCCGGCGGCGTGGTCACCCGGGACGGCGGCTGCGTCGGCATCGACGTCGCGACCGGCCGACCGGCGGAGATCTCCTGGGGCGAGGCCGAGGGCGGGGTGCTGTGCGCCGGGCCTGGTCCGGCCGGCCAGGACGGCCCCGCGCTGACCGAGACCGGCTTCATGCTCGCCCACGCCGCGATCAGGCGGCGCAAGCCCGTGATCGTCGTCGACCTGACCGGCTCCGCCTGGCTGGCCGGGTCTCTGGCCGCCGCGTGCGCCGAGCCGGGCGCGCCGTTCGGCTGCTTCGGCCCGGCCGGGCCCGGGTACTACGAGCCACTGCGCGGCGGCGATCCGGCGCGGGCCGCCGCGCTGGTCATGGGCATGATCGACTGGTCCGACGGGCCCGACCGGCACCGCCGGTCGGCGGCCGCGTACCTGACCGACGCGCTGGCCGTGCAGGCGGCCGCGCCCGGCGACCGCCGGGTGCCGGTGCTCGACGACCTGGCCGGCCTGCTGACCCCGGCCGGGCTGCGCGAGCGCGCGGCGCTGATCCCCGCCTACCATCCGCGGCGGGACGTGCTCGTCGACCGGGCCAGCGTCTCGGCCGGGCTGCTGCAGGCCGAACCGGCCATGGTGGCGGCGCCCGCGGCCCAGCTGCCGGCGCTGCGGGCCTCGGCGCTGGGCCCCTGGCTGCAGCCCGGGCCGCCGGGTCCCGGCCGGGTCAGCGTGGGACGGACGGTACGGGAACGCGGCGTCTGCCTGTTCTCGCTGGACCGCGGGGCCGACGACCAGGCCGCCCGGATGATCGCCGGGCTGGTCGTGGCCGACCTGATGGGCGTGTGCGCCGAGCTGCAGGCGATGTCGGTCCCGGGGGACAGCCTGGCCTGGATCAACGGCTGCGAGGTCCTGGGCCAGCGGGTGCTGGCCGACCTGGTCGCGCAGGGCCGGGGCGCGGGGATGGGCGTCGTGCTGGCCACCACCTCCGTCCCCACCGCGGACCGGCTGGCCGCCGTCGTCAACGTGCTGGTCGCGCGCGGGCCGATCGCCAGCGGGCTGGTCGCGAGCGGGCGGGCCGCGAGCGGGCGGGCCGGGCCGGATCTCCCGCCGGCGGCGGTCGGCGAGTTCGCGCTGGTGGCGCGGGAACCCCGGCCCCGGACGCTGTCGCACTGCCGGCTGGTGCCGGCCCGCCTGGCCGGGGAGCAGGCCCGGTGAGCGCGGCACCCGCCGGGTACCGCCCGGCCCCGCCCCCGCCGGCGGCCGCCGCCCTCCGCCCCGACCGCGTGTACCTGGGCTGGCAGTACGCGCCGCTGCACCCCGATCCCGGGCCGCTGCCGCGCCGCCCGGTCCCGCCCGCGGCCGAGCAGCTCAACCAGGGCTGGGTGGACGCGCAGCGCCGGGAGAACCGGCGGTTGCGCCGGCCGCTCAAGCTGGCCTGCGCGGCCTGCGCGGGCGCGGGCGGCGTGGTGCTCGCGCTCGGGCTGACCGGGCTGCTGAACGCCTCGCTCACCGCGGTCGGCGTGGCCGCGGCCCTGGCCGGCGTGGTGGTCAGCGGGCGCGGCATCCGGCGCGGCGAGCAGGACCTGGCCGGCCGGATCGCGGCCGAGCGGGCGCGGGTGGCGAAGATCCGCGCTGTGCAGGAGAGCCGGCTGGCGGCCCGGCAGGAGCAGCACGCCCGGCAGGTCCGCGCCTGGGAGACGCGTCGCGAGGCGTTCGACCGGCAGAACCAGTGGTACGCGGTGTCGCTGCCCGGCGGGATCGACCGGGTGGACCTGGCCGGGGGGACGCTGGCCGGCTGGTCCGCGCTGCTTACCATGATCGCCGCGCCGCGGCTGTCCGCGGGCGGCGACGTCACCGTCCTCGACCTGACCGAGGGCGCGGTCGCCCTCGACCTGCTCGCGGTCGCCCGCCGGTGCGGGGTCCAGCCGCTGGTCTGGATCGTGCCCGGCGACCTGCCCCGGCTCGACCTGGGCACCGGGCTCGACGCCGGCGCCCTGGCCGACGTGCTGGCCGCCACCGTCGCGGCCAGCGAGGACCCGGGGGCGGCCGGGGGCGCGGCCAGCGGGTCGGCCCCGGTCGACCACGCGATCCTGGAGCGGGTGCTCGGCGTGCTCGGCGATGCGGTGAGCATCGCCCAGGTCACGGCGGCGCTGCGGGTGCTGGCCCAGGTCGGCGACGCGCGCGAGGACCTGCGGGCCGGGCGGCTGACCGCCGGCCAGCTGGAGCGGGTGAGCACCCTGTTCGGCCGCGGCGCCGCGGACCGGGTGGTGATCGAGCGGGCCTGGGCGATCGAGTCCCGGCTGCGCAAGCTGGAGCGGCTCGGGTCGGGCCCGGCGCTGCTGCCGCCGAGCCGGCTCAAGGTTGCGTCCCTGGACCGGCGGGCCGGGGCCCTGGGCAACCGGGTGCTCGGCACGTACCTGGCCGTGACCCTCACCCACCTGCTCCGGCAGGCGCCGTCCGGCCGGCGGTGGCAGCAGACCCTGTGCGTGCTCGGCGCCGAGAAGCTCGGCCCCGACGTGCTGGACCGGCTCACCGACGCGTGCGAGGTCTCCGGGACCGGGCTGGTCATCGGGTACCGCACGATTCCCGGCCCGGTGAAGGAACGCCTGGGCCGCGGCAACGCAGCGGTCGCGTTCATGCGGCTCGGCAATGCCGAGGACGCCCGGGTGGCCAGCGAGCAGATCGGCACCGAGCATCGGTTCGTGGTCAGCCAGCTGACCGACACCGTCGGGTTCTCGGTCACCGACACCGCCGGCGACTCCTACACCGGCACGGTCGGCACCTCGGACTCGGTGACCGACTCGGCGTCGGTCACCGACAGCCAGGGCCGCAGCGCCGGGCGGGGGCGGACCCGCCAGGGCGCCTTCGCCCCGTTCGCGCCGGTGACCGGGTCGCGCAGCCAGGACTCCAGCCACTCGCGCGCCTGGTCCGACTCGCGCTCGATCGCCGAGGGCATCAGCTCGAGCACCGCGTGGGGGATCAGCACCTCCGAGGCGGCCAGCGCCAGCTCCTCGGCCGCCCGCACGGCGCAGCGCACGCGCGAGTTCCTGGTCGAGCCGCACGAGCTGCAGCAGCTGCCGCCGAGCGCGGTGATCGTCAGTTACGCCTCGGGCCCGGGCCGCCGGGTGGTGCTGGCCGACGCCAACCCCGGCATCATCGCGCTGGGCACCGCCACGCTGTTGAGCCTGGAGGAGGCGGTGGCCGCGGCGTCCGGAGGGGCGGAGGCAGCCGGAGGGGTCGCAGCGTCCGGAGGGGCCGAGGCGTCCGGAGGGGGCGCAGCGGCCGGGCCCGGGCCATCCGGTCAAGGCGATGCCGGGCCCGGCGACCCGGTCCCGCCCGCCTCCAGCCTGACCGCCGCGGCGGCCCCGCCGAACCTCGGCCCGCCGCCCGAGCGCCTGGACTGGCGCAAGCCGCGCTAGGGCCGCGGGCCCCGGCCTGCCGCCGGGCCCGGGCCCGGGACCGCGTACCCTCGCAGTCGGGCGGGCACCGCGTGACCGTACCCGCCGAAGGGAGGCCGCCGCGTGAACCAGGTGCCGGCGTACCAGATGCCGGCGGATCAGGCGCTGCCGGATGGCCTTCCGTCCGTGGTGACGCTCGGCGGCACCGCGCTTCCGCTGGTGGGCCGGGCCCGGGTGTACGCCTGCGGCATCACCCCGTATGACGTCACCCACCTTGGCCATGCCGCGACATTCGTGTGGGTGGACACGCTGGTCCGGGTGCTGCACGCGAGCGGCGCCGAGGTGATCGTGTGCCGCAACGTCACCGACGTGGACGACGTGCTGCTGGCCGCGGCGAGCCGGGTCGGCGAGCCCTACGACCGGTTCGCCGCGATCCAGCAGTTCTACTTCGATCGAGACATGGCCGCGCTCGGGGTCGCGCCGCCAGCGATCCAGCCGCGGGCGCACGCCTACGTCGGGCCGGTGATCGCGCTCGCGTCCGGTTTGCTGGCCCAGGGTGCCGCCTATGAGCGGGACGGTCAGGTGTACTTCCGCGGCGCCGTCGCCGCGCGGGCGATGGCGGACTCCGCGGCGGCGCTGCGGCTGGCGGCCGAGTACGGAGACCATCCCGACGACCCGCGCAAGGACGACCCGTTCGACGTCGCCGTGTGGCAGGGATCGCGCGATGGCGAGCCGGCCTGGGCTAGCCCGTGGGGGGCCGGTCGGCCGGGCTGGCACGCCGAATGCGCGGCAATGGCTCTGCATGCGTTCGGCCCCGCGGTCGACGTCCAGGTCGGCGGCGGCGACCTGCGTTTCCCGCACCACACCTACCAGGCGGCGCTGGCCGAGGCGCTGACCGGGGTCGCGCCGTTCGCCCGGTCCAGGCTGAACGCCGGGACCGTCCGCGTGGCCGGCGCGAAGATGGCCAAGTCGGCCGGGAACCTGGTGCTCGTCACCGACCTGCTCGAGGATTATCCGGCGGCGGCCATCCGGCTGCTGATCCTGGACCGCGGCTGGGACCGTGACTGGGATTACCAGCGCCATGACCTGGACGCGGCCGCGGCCAGGCTGGAGCGGCTGCAGACGGCGGCCGGGCGCCCGGATCACGGCAGTGCGTTGGCCCAGGTTGGCGCGGCCGCGACCGCGGTCCGGGCGGCGCTCATGAACGATCTGGATGTGCCGGCCGCGCTCGGCATCGCCGAGCAGGAGGGTGGCCAGGCGGCACGCAACCTCGGCTCGCTGCTGGGATTGTGGTAGCCACCGGTCCCCGCGGGCTGGACAGGCCGGGATCGCCGCCCCGGGAGTCAGGCGGCATGCTGCGCACGGTCGGGCCCGTACGCGGGCAACCGGGCGGAGTAGATCGAGTACCCGTCGACGTAGAAGGCGACCACCGTCGCGACCGCGGTGGCCGCCATCATGGGGACCAGCAGCCCGAAGCCGCTGTGGGTGAGTTCGAGCACCAGGGCCAGACCGGAGAGCGGTGCCTGCATCGCGGCACCGATCATGGCGGCCGCGCCGACCATGGCGAACGCGCCGGAGGGCGATCCTGGCCAGGCCAGGTTCCAGGCGATGCCGAGCGCGCCGCCCAGCACCGCGCCGGTGGCAAGCGTCGGCGTGAACAGGCCACCCGATGCCCCGCTGCCCAGGCACATGGCCGTGACCAGCGGCTTGAGCGCGAACAAGGTCAGCAGCAGGCCGAAGCCGGCGATGCCGAGAAACGCGTCGCGCGCCATGTCCAGCCCGTTGCCGAACAGTTGCGGGTACCAGATGCCGATGACCCCGAGGACGCCGAAGGCCACGACCGGCGCGAACAGCGCCGTGGTTCCCCTGGCCCGGTGATGCGACACCCAGCCGATGAGGCGGATATAGCCCGCGGAGATCAGCCCGATGACCGGCCCGGCCAGCAGCGCCCAGGTCATCAGCGACGCCGTGAACCGGTAGTCGGGGATGCCAAGGTAGGTGGCGCGGTTGGGCAGGTAAACCCACGCCGTGGCCGTGGCGATCCAGGAGCACACGATGGCAGGCAGCATCACGGGCAGGGAGATGCTGCCGATGAGGATCTCGGCGGTGAACAGGGCGCCGGCTAGCGGGACGTTGTACACGGCGGCGAGGCCCGCGCCGCCGCCGCAGGCCACGAGCAGCCGGCGCTGCTGCACCGACAGGCCGGCCCCGGCCAGGACGCTTCCGGACGCGCCGCCCAGCAGCTTGGGTGCTGCTTCCCGGCCGATGGAGGCGCCCATGCCGATGACCACCTCGGAGATCACCGACGTGCCCAGGCAACGGCGGAAGGACAGCCGCCCGTCGCCGTTCCATAGCGCCTCATCGATCTCGGAAGGCTCGTCCTCCGTATACCGCCGCAGCAGGAACCAGGCGACACCGCCGAACGCCCCGGCGATCAGCAGCGAGACCACGCGCCGGGCCGCCGGCGCCTCCTCGACGCCGTACTGAAGGCTGCCGGAGTGGTAGCCGAATGCCGCGTACTGCACGTTGAACAGGATCAGCATCATCAGCGCGCCGAGCAGGCCCGTGGCGATCCCGGTCAGGACCACGAGCACCCAGAACCTGGCCGTGAGCACGTCTGCCCCGTGGCTGGTGATGTTGGGCTGCTCCATCGCGCCGCGGCCGGACGGCAGGCGCTGCTTCACCAGCGGCTGCGGGCGCCGGAGCCGCTCGCTGACCCGGTTCTGACGCCGGCCGTGCCATGCCGCGAGCCGGCGTCCCAGGCCGGGGCGGAGCCCGCGGCCGCCCGGACCGGTCATCCGGGCCGACTTCCGGACAGCGCGGCGCCGGCCCGCTCGGCCAGCAGCCGTCGGGTATGCGCCGCCCGCCCGGCCCACCACCAGGTGACGGCGCCGGCCCGGGCCGGCTCGCGTGGCGGCGTTCCCACCGCCGGCATTCGCGGCTCAGCCAGGTCAGCGTGGCCGCGGGGTCCTGCTCGAGCATGGCCCGCATGGTGAACCGGCGCTCGCCGATCCGGTAGCCGACACCAGCCTGGCCGGCGCCGTCGGCCAGGCGGCGGCGGGTCAGCACGATCCCGCTGCTGGCCGGCGTGACCAGCGCGCTGACCAGGTCTTCCAGGCGACCTTCGGTGTCGGGCCGGGCCGGGGCCGACCGCAGCGCCAGCGGCAGCCGGGCCGGACCCAGCGACGCGACCTCGGCGGTGATCGCCGCGCGGGTGAGGCTCGCCCAGGCGGTCGGCCCGGGCGCGCCCAGGTCGGCCACCGCGTCGAGGTACACGGGCAGCCAGGGCCAGATGTGCTCGTGCAGCAGGGCCGCGGCCGACCAGGCGAGCGCGGCCGCGGTGGCGGGCCGGCGGCTCTGCGCGGCCGCCTCGTCCAGGCTCGCGTACAGGCTCAGCAGGGCGGTGAGGTGGTCGGGCTCGGCCGGCGGGCGGAGCCCGATGGCCCGCCAGAACCCGGCCACCCGGTCGGCCCCCTCGCCGCCGATCCCGCCCTCGGGCCCGAGGTACACCGACGCGTACGGGGGGCAGTTGAGCACGAAGGTGTCGGTGTGCTGGCCGCGGTCCAGGCCGGGCAGGCCGAGGGCCCGCCCGGCGGTGCCGGCGTCGGCCGGGTTGTCGGCGACGGCGCCGAGCGCGCGCAGCAGCTGCGCGGCGGTCGGGCGTCACCCGGCCTCCCCGCCGGCCCTGCCCCCGGGGCGCGCCGCGCCGGGCAGGAGGTACGCGGCCGAAGCGGGCTTGAGCGGGCGCATCAGCCAGCGCGGGCGCCGCGTGCCGTCGGGCGACACCTGGCCGGCCGGGCGGGTGAGCGCGAGCCAGCGCCGGTAGACCTCGCGGGCCTGGGCGGTGTCCACGGCGATGTCGCCATGGCGGTCGGCGGGATCCGCGGGGCCGACCCGGACGGCCTGGTGCCAGCAGTGCATGCCGGAAATGGGATCAGGGTGGACGGGGAACGCGAGGTTCTGGTGCACGCCGGTCTCGCCCCACCAGATGCGCTGGGTGTCAGGATCGGCCGACTCGTACGGGCGGACGGTGGCCAGGTGCTGCATCTGCCAGCCATCATCGCCGCGGCGCAGGCCCACCGTGGCCGCCATGGCGCCGGGGCCGCGCGGCCCGCCGTCGAGCCGCCACCGGCCCATGTGATGACTGCAGGCCACCACGCCGGGCCGGATTCCCTCGGTTATCCACGCCTTGGCCACGAAGTAGCCGATCTCGGTTTGCACCCGGACCAGGTCCCCGGTCTTGCCGACGGCGAACCGGGCGGCGTCGGACGGATGGATCCACACCGGGTTGGTGTGCGCCAGTTCGTCCAGCCACTTGGCGTTGGCCGAGCGGGTGTGAATCTGGGTGGGCAGCCGGAAGGTGGACAGCAGCACCACCTCGCCGGGCGCGAGGCGCTGCGGGTGCACGTGGCTCTTGATGTACCCGGGCAGCGCCTGCTCGGGCCAGCCCCAGGCCGCCAGCGTCGATGACCAGAACTCCAGCCGGCCCGACGGGGTGGGGAAGCCCCGCAGGACCTCGCCGTCGACCTGCACCCCGGCCGGCTGGCGGCCGTCCGGCGCGGGCTCGGGCGCGGCGACCGGCACGATGTTCGGGCCGGGCGGCCGGGCCGCGGCGCTGAAGACCCGGCCGGTGGCCGTGACCACCACGTCGTCGAGCTCGCTGGCCGGCACCGGCTGCTCGTGCGGAGCCGGGGCGCCGCGGGAGATCTCGAACGCGCCGTACCGGCGCATCCACTCCAGCGGCGTGAGCCCGTCGGCGGCGGCACGCTCGGGCAGCCCCGGCACCGAATGCTCGAACATCCAGCCGTAGTACTCGTCCACGGTGAGCTTCTCCCCGGGCCGGGCCCGGGACTCGTGATACCGGCGGATGCCGAGCGAGCCATCCGGGTCGATCCGCCAGGACAGCTCGATCCAGAACTCGTTCTCCTCCCACACCTCGCCCGGGTTCACCTGCCGGGTATCGGCCACGGGCTCGCCGAGCCGTTCGGCGGCCGCGCGCAGGACGGGCTGGCGCAGGCCGATCCACTGGCCGTTGTACTGCTCGTAGGAGTGGGTGTCGTGGCGTTCGGGCCCGTGCCCCATCGGCAGCACGTAGTCGGCGAAGTACGCCGACTCGCTCCAGGTCGGGGTGAGCGCGACGAAGCAGCCGACCATGCTCTCGTCGGTCAGCACCTCCATCCACGACAGGCCGTCCGGGTTGGTCCAGACCGGGTTGTACACCCGGATGAAGTAGGTATCCAGCCGCCCGCGGCCCTCCGCGAGGAAGTGCGGCAGCAGGAAGCTCATCTCGTTCTGCGCCAGCGGGTACTCCGCCGGCCAGGACATGTCCTGCCACACCGGCGGGTGCGGGGGCACGTGGATCGGCCTGGGCACGAACTTGTTCCAGGCGTTCGGGAACGTGCCGCCGGGGGTGGCGACGGCGCCGAGCAGCGCCGAGATCAGGAACAGGGTGCGCGACACCTGCCAGCCGCCCAGGTTCCCGGCCGCCGCCGACCGCCAGCAGTGGCAGGCGAACCGGGTCCCGGCCCCGGCGACGACGTCGGCGACCTCGGCGAGCACGGCGGCGTCGATCCCGGACTCGGCCGCCGCGTACTCGAACGTGAAGTCTGCGTACAGCCCGGCCAGCACCTCCTCGAAGGAATCGAAGGTCGCCGGCCGTCCGGGGTGGCACGCGGTCAGGTACTCGGCCCAGTTCCACCAGCGCCGGACGAAGGACCGGTCGTAGCGGCGCGTCCGGATCAGGTGATTCGCGATGGCCAGGTTGATCGCGGCCTCGCTGCCCGGCCGCGGGGACAGCCAGTAGTCGGCGTGGGTGGCGGTGTTGGACAGCCGGGTGTCCAGGACGATGACCTTCGCGCCGTTCGCGCGGGCCTGCGTGATCCGCTGGGCATGCGGGTTGAAATAGTGCCCCGCCTCCAGGTGGGCGCTGATCAGGTAGATGACCTTGGCGTTCGCGTGGTCCGGGCTGGGCCGGTCGATGCCCATCCAGAACTGGAACCCGGTCCGCCCGCCGCTGGAGCACACGTTGGTGTGCGAGTTGTGGCCGTCCACGCCCCAGCTGGCCAGCACCCGCTCGGTGTAACCGTCCTCGCCGGGGCGGCCGATGTGAACCATGATCTCGTTCTGCCGGCCCTCGGTGATCGCGGCGCGGATCCGGGCCGCGAGCGCGTCCAGCGCCTCGTCCCAGCTGACCCGCTCCCACGCACCGGAGCCGCGCGCGCCCGCGCGCCGCATCGGGTAGAGGATCCGGTCGGGGTCGGTGACCTGGTTGATCGTGGCCGGGCCCTTGGCGCAGTTGCGGCCCCGCGAGCCCGGATGCTCGGGATTGCCCTCGAACTTGCGGACCTGGCCGGTGTCCCGGTCCACGTAGGCGAGCAGCCCGCACGCCGACTCGCAGTTGAAGCAGGTCGTCGGCACCAGCATGTAGTGCCGCTCCTGCCGGGCCGGCCAGGCGCGGGACGACAGCTCCGCCCAGTCGTCCCATCGTTCCTTGGGCGGGAACGCGGCCAGGTGTACCCGGCTCGCCCCCTGGTAGAAGGTCTCGCCGCGGGCCTGCGCCGCCGCCCGGGCGGCGGACACCCGGGCGCCCAGGGCGTCCAGGTTGTCCAGGTCCGGCCTGGTGTCCAGGTCGTCCCGGGATCGGCGGCGTCGCGGCATGAGGAGCCTCCGGCTAGGCGAGCGGCACGGACTGGCCGGCCTGGACGTAGGCATGCTCGTAAGCGAGCAGGCCCGCCAGCGCGAACGGCGCCGCGGCCACGCCGATCCACGGCGCGGCCACGGCCACGGCCACGCCGGCCAGCCCCGGCCAGAAGAACCGCGCGTAGCGGCCCCGGGTCATCTCGCTGGCGGCCAGGCGAGCGTGCGCGGTCACGTGCGGCAGCGTCACCTCGGCCGCGACCAGGACCACGTGCAGGCCGGCCGCCACGGCCAGCACCATCTCCGCCGCGCTCAGCGCCCGGCCGCCCCCGGACCAGGCCAGCGCCGGCGCCGCCGCGGCCGCCCCGGCCAGCGCGGCCTGGACGGCCAGGTGCGGGGCGAGCAGCGGGTTCTGCCACAGGTCGCGCGCCCTGGCCTGGGCGAACAGGTACGCGGTGTAGCAGGCCGTGGCGGCGGCCAGCGGCAGCGCGATCCCGGCCAGAACCTGCCGCGCGCCGGTCAGGCCGGCCAGCGCCGCGAGCAGGTAGAGGGCCGTCACGCCCCCGTACCCCCCGAGCACGAACGAGCCGCGCACCAGCCAGCTCCGCCAGTGCGGCCGGGTGAAGATCAGGTAGAACCGGGCCGGGTGCCCCAGATCGGCGATCAGCAGCGCCCCGGTGACACCGAGAAAGGCCAGCGCCAGGGCTGGTGCCGCCCACCGGGCCACCGGGCTGCCCCAGCCCAGGTAGCCCGCCAGGGCGAGCGCGGCGGGCACGGCGAATACGCCGGCCGCGATGCTCTTGGTCCACGTGTACAGGCTGACCCGCCAGCCCCAGGGGGCCTGGTGCGGCACGTCGTAGGACAGCAGTGCCGCCGCCGAGGAGGTGGGCTGCCCCGGATGCCCCGAGACCACCGCCTGAGCGCCGGGCGGGCCCTGCGCGGCCCAGGCGAACAGGCCGCCGTCGGGGCGGCGGGCGGCCAGCGGGTCCAGGGTGGCCTGATGCGCGCCCGCGTAGTAGACGCGAGGGCGAGTCTCCTTCTCCGGCAGGCGTACCTGCACCGCCTCGCCGGTGATCGCCTGGGTCACCGGGGCGGCCGGGTCGTTCAGGTCCCCGACCATGATCGCCTCGGTCGGGCAGACCGTGACGCAGGCCGGCTCCAGGCCTATGTCGATCCGGTGCGCGCACATGTTGCACTTCTCCGCGGAGTGATCGTCGGGGTTGATGAAGATCGCGTCATACGGGCAGGCGGCGAGGCACGCCTTGCACCCGATGCAGACCGACTTGTCGAAGTCGACGATGCCGTCCTCCCGCCGGAACATGGCCCGGGTCGGGCACGCGGCCACGCACGGCGCGTCCTCGCACTGGTTGCACCTGGTCACCTGGAACACCCGCCGGGCCTGCGGGAACACGCCCACGTCGACCGACTTGACGTAGGTCCGGGTCACCCCGACGGGAACCTCGTTCTCGGACTTGCACGCGGTCGTGCACGCGTGACAGCCGATGCAGCGGCTCTGGTCGAGCAGCTTCACCCAGCGCGGGGCGGACTGGTCCGGCTCGGCCATTACCGCCCGGTCCCCTCCTGGGTGATTCGGAGCCCGGCGGCCCCGGCGCTGGCGAACTCGTCATCGATGCTGACCACCCGGCAGCCGCGGGCGGCGAGGATGGAGGCCGCCACCATGGCCCGGTAGCCGGACTGGCAGTGGACCCAGACCTCGCCCGCCGGGACCTCCCCGGCCCGCTGGGCCAGGTCGCTGAACGGGATGTGGATCGCGCTCGCGATGTGCCCGGCGTCCCACTCTAGCTGGCGCCGCACGTCCAGCACGACCAGGTCCCGGCCCGCACCCGGGCCGGCGGCGGCCAGGTCGCGGAACGTGGCCCGGCGCAGGGACGCCAGCGGCTCGCCGTCCGTCCACCGCCGGGGCGGCCCGGCCGCCGCGGCGGCGGGGCGGTCGATCCCGATCCGCACGAGTTCCCGCTGGGCCTGCGCCACCTGTTCTTCGGTGTCGGCCAGCAGGGTCACCGGCGTTCCCCAGGGCAGCGCCCAGCCGAGATACGAGGCGAAACTGCCGTCGAGCGGGAAGCTGAACGAGCCGCGCACGAACCCGGCGCAGAACGCGGCCCGGTCGCGCAGGTCGACCACCCACTCGCCGGCCTCGATGCGGCGGCGGATGTCGGCCGCGTCGGCGGGCCGCGGCGGGGACAGGTCCGGGCCGCCGGGCCCGGCCAGGTTCGCCGGGCCCATGTGGGCGTAGTACGCCGGGTACGCGTCAAGCCCGGCCAGCAGCCCGGCGATGTACGCCTGCTCGCCGAGCGCCAGCACCGGGTTGAACCGCTTCTCGCGGCCGATCGTGGACGCGGCCACCTGCGCCTGGGTGGCGGCGCAGAAGCTGCCGAACCCGTGCGTCGGGAAGACCTCCGCGGCGTCCGGCAGCTCGCGGGCCAGCCGCTGCGCGGACGCGTACTGGGCGCGCGCCAGCGCGGCGGTGCTGGTCGGCCCGAGGAGGTCCGGCCGGCCCGTCGAGCCGAACAGCAGTGATCCCCCGGTGAACACCCCGGCCACCTCGCCGCCCGCTTCCAGGACGTAGGACAGGTGGCTGAAAGTATGCCCGGGCGTGGCCAGCACCCGCAGCCGCATCGACGGCGCGATGTCCACGGTGTCCCCGTCGCTGACCGGCTCCCGTCCGAAGCTCACCGGATCCGCGGCGTTCACCAGGTAGGTTGCGCCGAGCGCCCGCGACAGGGCCAGGCCGCCGCTGACGTAGTCGTTGTGGATGTGGGTCTCGGCGACGTGCGTGACGCGCACGCCCTCGCGCTCGGCCAGGGCGATGACGCGGTCGGTGTCCCGCTGCGGGTCGATGACGACGGCCACCCGCCCGTCGTGAGCCAGGTAACTGCGGTCGCCGAGCGAAGGCGTCTCGATCTGGAGCACCCCAACCATGACCGCCACCTTCCCCGCGCAGACCCCTGGCACCGACTCGCCAAATGTACGATCATTCGGACGTAGCTGGCAATGACGGGAGGACGCCATGGCGGCGCAGGCAGCGGCCGGACCCCCGGCAGCGGCCGGACCCCCGGCAGCGGCCGGACCCCCGGCAGCGGCCGGGCCCCCGGCGGCGCCGAGGCCGCTGGACCGCGGCAGCCCGATGCCGCTGTGGGCGCAGCTGCGGGCCGAGCTGCGGCGGCGGCTCGAGGCGGGCGCCTTCGACGCGGACTTCCCCGGCGAGATGGCGCTGGTGGCCGCCTACGGGGTCAGCCGCCACACCGTCCGCTCGGCGCTGCGCGAGCTGCGCGCGGACGGGGTGGTGCTGGCCGAGCGGGGCCGCCGTCCGCGGGTGGCGCCGCCATCGCCGATCACCCAGCCGCTCGGCGCGCTGTACTCCCTGTTCGCGTCGGTCGAGTCAGCCGGGCTGCGGCAGACCAGCGTTATCCGGGCGCGCGACATCCGCGCCGACGCCGTGATCGCCGATCACCTCGGCCTGGAGGCGTCGACGCCGCTGTTCCGCCTGGAGCGGCTACGCCTGGCCGGCGAGGAGCCGCTCGCGCTGGACACCGTGTGGCTGCCCGCCGACCTGGGCGCGCCGCTGCTGGACGCGGACTTCACCCACACCGCGCTGTACGACGAGCTGGCCGAACGGACCGGGACCCGGCTGGACGGCGGGCGCGAGTACATCCGCGCCGTGATGCCGACCCGGGCGCAGCAGCGCCTGCTCGGCATCGGCCCGGCCACGGGCGTGCTGGCGATCAGCCGGCTGGGCTACGCGGCGGGCAGGCCGGTGGAGTGGCGCCACACGCTGATCCGGGGCGACCGGTTCAGCCTGCTGGCCGAGTTCTCCGCCCGTACCGGCTACCGGCTGGCCCCGGCTCAGCGCAGCGGCAGCGCGCTGCTGGCCAGCGCGGCCAGCGCCAGCGCGCCGAGCGCCACCGTGGTGACCGCGACCGTCACCAGCAGCAGCCGGGACTGATCGTCCCGCAGCCGGGACTGAGCGTCCCGCCCGGGCCGCCGTGACCGGCCCGCGAGGCGGCCGGCGCCCCAGATCAGCCCGCTCGCGGCCAGCACCACGGTGCCGACCGCGGGACTGGTCTTGAGGATGGCCGCGCCCAGCGCCGCGAACGAGATCGCGGTCCGGGTCCAGGCCAGGTGGGTCCGGGCCCGGGCCTGGCCGGGGTCGATGTCCTCCATGTCCGGCGCCGGGGGCCGGTCCGGGGGCTCGGCCGGGCCGGGGGTCATCGCAGGATCGCCGAGGCCAGCGCCATGCCCGCCGCGACCACGGCCAGCACGGCGATCGAGGACGCCAGGATGACCGGCAGGTTCGAGCGGGGCAGCGGCTCGCCGCGGCGCATGGCCCGCTGGTTGCGCTGCCAGTCGCGGTAGCTCGCGACCGAGATCACCGCGCCCAGGGCGATGAGCGGGATCGCGATGACGTGACGCCCCCACGGCACGCCCGCGAACGGCGGCAGCAGCTGGACGATGGCCAGCCCGGCCACCACCAAGGCGAGTGCGGTGCGGTTCCAGGCCAGGAACGTGCGCTCGTTGGCGTATGTGAACCGCGCGTCCGGCTCGGTCCCGTCATCGGCTTGCGCGGCCTCGTCGGCGCTGGCGATGCGGAGCACCCTCTTCCTGGCGAGCCTGCGCCCCGATCGTAACCGAAGCGCGGGCGGCCCGGCCGGTTCGGGTGGTCAGCGGCGCGGCTCGTTGACCGCGTGCTCGGGCCGCTGGCCGTCCAGTACCTGGCGGACCTGGCGCGCCGCCGCCAGCGACATCTGCCGCCGCACCTCGTCCACGGCGGAGCCCAGGTGCGGCGTGAACAAGGTCCGGGGGTGGGCCAGCAGTCGGGCCGGGATCGCCGCCGGGCGGTCCGCGCGGGCCCAGTCCTCCATCGCGAACACGTCGGCGACATAGCCGGCCAGCCGCCCGGCCACCGCCTGGCCCAGCCGCCCCATGCCCGCGATCCCGGCCGTGGCCCCGTGCAGCGCCGCGCCGTAGAACCGCGGCCGCCAGCCGGCGAACGCGCCGCTGCGGACGTGCCGGTCGGCCTCGGCCACCCGCCGCATGATCCCGATGACCAGGCCCACCGCGAGCTCGGCGGCCGGGACCGTCAGCAGGTCCGGCAGGATGGTCAGCCAGGTGCCGTGCCGTGCGCACGCGTCCGCGTCGAAGTTGTCGTAGCCCTTCAGCGTCGCGCTGACCACCTCGAGCCGCGGGCAGCCGGCCAGGAACGCCTCGTCGACGCGGTCGGCCATGCACGCGATCAGGCCGCGGGCGTCCGCGGCCAGTTCCAGCACCCGCTCCCGGGGCCAGACGCCCTGGCCGGGTCCGGGCCGCACCGGGTCGCAGAAGCCGGCCAGGTACTCCACGACCTCGGGGTGCACCCAGTGGGTGACGACGACCCGGTCCACGGGCATGAGTCTGCCACGGACCGCGGCGGGCGCGACAATGGTGCCCGTGAGCTCGCGCGGGCCGGTCACGGTCACCTTCGCCGGCTCCGGCGACGCGTTCGGCAGCGGCGGCCGGTACCAGGCCTGCATCCACCTGCGGGGCCCGGGCGGCGCGGCCCCGGTGCTGCTGGACTGCGGCGCGACCTCGCTGCCCGCGCTGCGGCGCTGCGGCCTCGATCCCGGTGAGGTGGCCGCGGTGTTCGTGTCGCACCTGCACGGTGACCATGTCGGCGGGATCCCGTTCTTCCTCTTGCACGCTCAGTTTGCCCGCCGGGCCGGCCCGCTCGCGGTGATCGGGCCGCCCGGGACCGGGCGGCGGCTGACCGAGCTCATGGAGGGCCTGTTCCCGGGTTCCACCACCGTCTCGCGCCGGTTCACGGTGGACGTCATGGAACTGGCGCCCGGAGCGACCCTCACCGCGGCCGGCGTGACCGCCACCGCGTTCGCGGCCGACCACCCGGCCGGCCAGGACAGCCCGTCGCTGTCGCTGCGGCTCTCGCTCGGCGCCGCGGTGATCGGGTACACCGGCGACACCGCGTGGACCGGCGCGCTCACCGAGGTTGCGGCCGGGGCGGACCTGCTGATCGCCGAGGCCTATTACCGGGACAAGCCCATCCCGTACCACCTGCGCCACGCCGACCTGGTCGCGCACGCCGCGGAACTGGACTGCCGCCGCATCGTGCTCACCCACATGTCGGACGACGTGCTCGACCACCTGGACGAGATCGGGTTCGAGACGGCCTACGACGGGATGGTGCTGCGGATCTGAGCGCGGTCAGGGCCCGATCGCGGCGCGGGCCCTGGCCCAGGCCGGCGGCAGGCGGGTCAGCCACTGCCAGAAGCTCCGCCGCGGCGGGCGGGCCTCGATGCTGCCCATGCTGACGCTGCCCGCCACCTCCACCCGCAGCGTGACCGGCACGTCCGGGCCCCAGGGGGTCCGGATTTTCACCTCGCCATGGCCCATGCGGACCTCGTCGGTGTCCACCGCGATCCCCGGCTTGGTGATCAGCTTCAGCCGCCCCATGTGCACGTCGGCGTCGATCCGCAGGACCGGCTGGGTGATGACCGCCTCGGTGAGATCGAGCCGGACCTCGCCGCTGCCGAGCCTCACCTCCATCCGGCGGGGCACCACCCACCGGCCCTCGCGGGTGGCGCTGCCCATGCCGCAGTCGATGCGGACCAGGTCCTTGGGCGCGGCCGCGACCGCGGCCATCGCCGCGCCCGGGGC
Source organism: uncultured Actinomycetota bacterium (assembly GCA_963749145.1). Classification (GTDB taxonomy): domain Bacteria; phylum Actinomycetota; class Actinomycetes; order Streptosporangiales; family Streptosporangiaceae; genus JASHPR01. The sequence continues at coordinate 637,203 of CAVVLN010000005.1, forward strand.
CGCGGGCAGGTCCGTGGTCAGCGCGGCCAGCTCGGCATAGGTGCGCGCGGTGAGCGCGGCCTCCAGCCGCTCATCGAGCTCGTCGGCGGTCAGCCGCCCGTCGCCCGCCGCGACCCGCAGGATCTCGACCACCCGGTCCCGGTCCTGATGCGAGGCCCGCAGCTGGCTGGCCGGAGCCGGGCTGGCCGGGGCCGGGCTGGCCGGGGCCGGGCTGGCCGGAGCCGGGCTGGCCGGGCGGGCTGCTTCCAGGTCCCCGTCCGTCATGCCTTCACTGTAAGGCCGCGATTGCCGCATCGGCAGCCATGTCCGGCGGGGCCGGCACCGCCCGATCCGCGGCAACCGGTGGCAGGCCGGCCTGCGGCCTGATATGCACGCGATATGGGGGCGAGTCCTGGCATTGGCGGCGGCGCCGCGGGCCCGTGGTACCGGGTCCAGGCGATCATGGCCGACGGCCGCCGCGGCGGCTCCGCCGAGCAAGACTACGCGTCGGTCCTGCCCGCGGTCATGAACGCCGCGCTGCACCGCCGCCCGTTCGTGGCCGGGTGGCTGTCCCGGGGCGGGGGCGCGCCGCTCGAACTGATCACCAACGCGGGCCCGCTGCCCGAGCCCGGCATCGTGCCCGGGCCGCGGGTGGGCCAGGTCCAGGTGGTCAGCCTGCAGGACCGGCCGCGCGCGCGGCACGACCCGGCGGGCCCGGACGAGGTGATCGAGCCGAGCCGGGTGATCGACCCGAGCCGGGTCATCGGGCCCAGCCGGGCGGTCGAGCCGGCCGCCGCCGCGACGGCCGGGCCGTTCCAGCCCAGGGAGCTGCTGTTCCCCTGGGGTGCCCGCGGCGTGCCGATGCCGGGCGGGCTGCTCGCCGATCTGGACCGGCTGGTCTGGGCGCCCTGCCCGGGCCGCCAGGCCCCGCCGCTCGGCTGGGATCCGGCCCAGTCGGCCTGGGACGCGGGCGCCGGGCCGGGGCCCCGCGGCGCCGACGACCAGCCCGCGCGGCGCCCGACGCTGTTCGAGTCGGCGCTGGTGACGCTCATGGCCCGGGCGTTCGGCTGGCTGGTGGTGGCCGAGCCGTCCGACCTCATCGACACCGAGATCGCCGACCTGCGCACCGAGCTCAACGTGCTGCGGCGCTACGACGAGGAGCGCTCCCGCTTCGACGCCGCGCGGGCCGAGCGCCGGCTGGCCGAGCTCGACGCGTTCCGCGAGGCCGGCCTGTGGCAGGTGCGGGTCCTGGTCGGAGCGGCGAGCGAGGAGGAGCTGCGGCTGATCGCGCCGATGCTGGTCGGCTCGGTCGACCTGACCGCGCACCCGTACCGGCTGCGCAGCGCCGAGCAGCCCCGCGACCTGGCCGACGCGCTCGCGGCCCGGCTCGCCGACCCGGTCGACGGCGCGCAGGTGCCGTTCGCCGCCACCGCGGGGGCCCTGGCCGCGCTCACCGGCCTGCCCCACGGCGAGGTGCCGGGGGTGCGGGTGCTGGAGCCCGGCCGCTTCGACGTGACCAGCGAGACCAGCGCCCGCAGCGGCGCCGGCCCGGCCGCGGGCGAACAGGACCCGGGCGATCGTGCCCTCGAGCTCGGTGCGATCCTCGACGGCCAGGACCGCCAGGTCGGCACGTTCCGGGTCCCGCTCACGACGCTGAACCGGCACGCGCTCGTCACCGGCTCGACCGGCTCGGGCAAGTCGCAGACGGTCCGGCACCTGCTGGAGCAGCTCACCGCGGCCGGGATCCCGTGGCTCGCGATCGAGCCGGTGAAGTCGGAGTACGCGGCCATGGCGGGCCGGATCGCGGGCGCCGGCCAGGTGACGGTGATCAACCCGTCCGACCCGGCGGCGGTGCCGCTGTCGGTGAACCCGCTGGAGCCCGAGCCCGGGTACCCGGTGCAGGCGCACATCGATATGGTGCGGGCGCTGTTCCTGGCCGCGTTCGACGCCAGGGAGCCGTTCCCGCAGATCATCTCCCAGGCGCTGCAGCGGGCCTACGAGGACTGCGGCTGGGATCCGGTGACCGGGGCCGGCCGGGCGCGCGGGCCGACCCCGCGGTCCCCGCCATCGCCGAGCTGCAGCGGGCGGCGCTCGAGGTGATCGAGGACGTCGGGTACGGGCGCGAGCTGCGGGCCGACGTCCGCGGCTTCGTCGACGTGCGGCTGCGCTCGCTGCGGACCGGCTCGGCCTGCCGGTTCTTCGAAGGCGGGCACCCGGCCGACATCGCCGAACTGCTGCGCCGCAACGTGGTGCTGGCCATCGAGGACGTCGCCAACGACGAGGACAAGGCGTTCCTGATCGGCACGCTGATCATCCGGCTGGTCGAGCACCTGCGGCTGCGCGCCCGCACCGACCCGGGTGAGGGCCTGCAGCACGTGATCGTGATCGAGGAGGCGCACCGGCTGCTGCGCGCCACCCGCGAGGGCGCCAGCGCCCACGCGGTCGAGCTGTTCGCCAGCCTGCTGGCCGAGATCCGCGCCTACGGCGAGGGCATCATCGTGGTCGAGCAGATCCCGACCAAGCTGGTGGGCGACGTGGTGAAGAACACCGCGCTCAAGGTGCTGCACCGGCTGCCCGCGCACGATGACCGGCAGGTCGTGGGCGCGGCGATGAACCTCGACGAGAGCCAGTCCCGGCAGGTGGTCTCGCTGCGGCCGGGGGTCGCCGCGGTGTTCGCGGACGGGATGGACCGGCCGCTGCGGATCCGGGTCCCGTTCGGCGGTGCCCGGGAGCGGCCGGCGGCGGCCCTGGGCGCGCTGCGGGCCGGCTCCGCGCCGGGCGGGCCGCCGGTACCGGTCCGCGGGCGGCGCTCGGCCGCCTGCGGCCCGGCGTGCGTCTCCGGCCGCGCGTGCAGCCTGCTGGAGCTGCGCTCGGCGGACCTGCTCGCCGCCGCGCCCGAGGACGCCTGGCTGCGGATCTGGACCGAGGCGCTGGTCCTGGCGTTCCTGACCAACCGGGCCCTGCCCGTGGTGCCGGCCGCGCTGCGCAACCGCTGGGCCGAGCTGGATCAGCGGCTGCGTGAGTGCCTGCTGGCCACGGCCGTGGACCGGTCGCTGCGCGGGCGGGCCCTGGCCGTGCGGGCCTTCTACGACCCGCAGCGGCTGGCCGCGGCGGTCGCATCCACCGCGCTGAAGCTGCTCGAGGGGCAGCCGGGGGCGGGCGCCCCGGCCGGGCGCGACTGGGTGATCCCGCAGCTGCAATGGCTGCACGAGGTGGAGCGGGTCTGCCCGTTCGACGAGGGCCAGCCGGACCCGTTCGCCCCGGCACCGCCGCTGGACTACCTCCTGGACGGTCTGGCCGACCGTCCAGGCCTGAAGATCGGCCAGCGGGTCAGCGGGCTGCGCCGGCACCCGTTGTCGATGGAGCTGCCCCGCAACCGGCAGCCGGCCTGGACCGTCCTGCTCGGCGAGGACGAGCAGCGCGGGTTCGCCGACGACCTGGCCGCGGTGGTGATCGGGGTCAGCCACCGCGGGCAGCTGCGCCAGGCGGCCGGCGAGATGGGGATCGTCGGCTGGCTGGAGGCCGTGCTCAGCTGGCCCCGGCGGTTCATCGTCGGCAGCGAGGATCAGGCGGCGGCCGCGGCGCCTTCGCCGGGCCCGGCGGCCAACCCCGCCGCCGCCGGATAGCATCGGCGGCCATGGGGAAGCTTCCGCTGCGCGCGCGCCTGGCCACCACCGTGGGCGGGGCGGCGGGGCGGATGTCGCGGCTGGCGGGCCGCGGCGACGGATCGGTGATCGGCGGCGTGGTCGGCCTGCGGATGGAGCCCGACCTGCTCCGGCTGCTCGCCTCCGGCCGCCAGATCGTGCTGGTGACCGGGACCAACGGCAAGACCACCACGACCCGGCTGGTCACGGCGGCGCTCGGCGCGCTGGGCGGCCAGATCGCGTCCAACGCGTTCGGCGCCAACATGCCGGCCGGGCTCGCTTCCGCGCTCGGCCAGGCCCCGCACGCCCCGATCGGCGTGCTCGAGGTCGACGAGCGGTACCTGCCCGCCATGATCGGCACGACCCGGCCCCGGGTGATCACGCTGCTGAACCTGAGCCGGGACCAGATGGACCGGGCGGCCGAGATCTGGCTGGTGGCCAGGCGCTGGCGGGAGGCGCTGGCCGGCGCGCCGCCCGGCTGTCACGTGGTGGCCAACGTCGACGACCCGCTGATCGCGTGGGCGGCCAGCGCGGCCGCGCGGGTCACCTGGGTGGCGGCGGGCCAGCGCTGGCACGAGGACTCCTGGTGCTGCCCGGAGTGCGGGTCCCACCTGCGCCGCGACGACCAGGGCTGGCGGTGCGCCGAATGCGGCTTCAGCCGGCCCAAGCCCCGGTGGGTGCTGGACGGCGAGTCCGTCATCGACCCCGCCGGCCGGGTCACCGAGCTCGCGCTCGCCCTGCCCGGCCGGGCCAACCGGGCCAACGCGGTGGTCGCGCTGGCCGTGGCCGAGCTGTTCGGCGTCGGCCCGGACCCGGCGCTGGCCCGGCTGCGCCAGGTGACATCGGTGGCCGGCCGGTACACCCAGCTGGACCGCGACGGGCGGCGGCTGCGCCTGCTGCTGGCCAAGAACCCGGCCGGCTGGCTGGAGGCGTTCGACGTGCTCGCGCCCGCGCCGACGCCGGTGCTGCTGGCGGTCAACGCGAACGTTCCCGACGGCAAGGACACGTCCTGGCTGTGGGACGTGGACTACCGGGTGCTGCGCGGCCGGCCGGTGCTGGTGGCGGGTGAGCGCAAGCTCGACCTCGCGGTCAGGCTGGAGGCCGACCAGGTCGAGTTCGTGCTCGTCGACGGCGTGGACGACGCGGTGGGACGGGTCCCGCCCGGGCCCCTGGACGTGATCGCCAACTACACCGCGTTCCAGCAGATCCGCACGGCCCTGGGCCGGGCCGAGTGACCGACGGAGAGCCGATGACACCGCCCAGGCACCGCGCGCCGGAGCCGGCCTACCCCGAGCCCGACCCCGAGCCGTCCGCGCCCCGGCGCCCCGGCCGGCGCCGCCGGGACTCGAGCCAGCTGCGGCTGGTCTGGGTCTACCCGGACCTGCTCAGCACCTACGGTGACCGCGGCAACCTGCTGGTGCTCGAGCGCCGGGCCCGGCTGCGCGGCATCGGGACCGAGGCGGTCAGCGTGCACGCCGACCAGCCGGTGCCCCGCTCCGGTGACATCTACCTGATGGGCGGCGGCGAGGACCTGCCGCAGATCCTGGCCGCGCGGCGGCTGCGCGCCGACGGCGGGCTGGCCGCCGCGGCCGACGCCGGGGCGGTGGTGCTGGCGGTGTGCGCCGGTTATCAGGTCATCGGCGAGCGGTTCGGCGGCAGCGAGGGCGAGCCGGTGCCCGGGCTGGGGATCCTGGACGCCCGCAGCGGGCGGGGGGAGCGCCGCGGGGTGGGCGAGATCGTCGCCGACGTCGACCCCCAGCTTGGCGTGCCCCGGCTCACCGGGTTCGAGAACCACCAGGGCGTGACCAGGCTCGGTTCCGGGGCGCGGCCGCTGGCCCGGGTCACGCTCGGCGTGGGCAACGGCGACGGCACCGAGGGCGCCTACGCCGGCAAGGTGCTCGGCACCTACCTGCACGGGCCGGTGCTGGTGCGCAACCCGGGCCTGGCCGACCTGCTGCTCAGCTGGGCCGCCGGGCCGCTGGCCCCGCTGCCGGCCGCCGACGAGGACCTGGCCCGCCGGCTGCGCGAGGAGCGCCTGACCGCCGTCGCCGGCTAGGCCGGCGCCGATTGCAGAGTCGGCTAGGCCGGCGCCGATTGCAGAGTCGGCTAGGCGGCGCCGTGAGCGGCTCGGCGCGATTGCAGAGTCGGCGCCGAATGCAGTGGTTCCGCCGACCCCTCAGTACACGAGCGCCTGGGCCCCGTCCGCCATGATCTCGGCCAGGAACGTGGAGGCGCCGGCGATGCGCACCCCCGTGAGCGTGTCGTCCGCGCCGATGTTCCGGCGCGACGCACACTGGCTACAGACGGTGACCGTCCCTTCCGCCAGCACCTTCGCCAGCAGCTGCCCGAGCGGGGCCGCATGCGAGAGCTCGACGCCGTCGGCGCGGTCGGGCAGGGCGAACCAGGCCGCCTCGCCGGTCAGCCACAGAGACACCTGCAGTCCGCTCGCCACCCCCGTCGCCGCCACGGTGAAGGCCTGGTTGCAGCGTTCCTGGTCGTCCTGACCCGCGGTGACCTTGATCACGAGCGAGCGGGAAGCCATGCTGGCAGCCTAGTGCGGGCCGGCCGCCCCCGCACGCCGCCCCCGCACGCCGCCCCCGCACGCAGGCATTGGCGCTGTGGTGCCTCTGCCCCTCATACTCGAAAGAGTTACATTTTGAGAACCGGCAAAGAGGGCCACTCCGATTCGGGGGAGGGCGCCTGTGGGTCTGCGACATCCCGGTCGTGTCGCGGCGTTGATCATTGTGGGTCTGGCGGTCGTTGGGTGCGTCGGCGGGTGCGCGGCTCCGCAGTACACGTACGTGGCGGACAACGCTGACAATGCCTATTTCAAGGTGCCGCCGGCCTGGCAGCCGGTAAACGAGAACAGCCTCCAGTCGGCCGAGGGCCAGCAGAGCCAGCAAGGCACCTACCTGTGGTCGGCCGCCTATGACGACACCGCCAAGCCCTCGGTCAGCCAGGTCTTCTCGGCCACGCCAGCACCGGTCGCGTACGCGAGCGTGCTGTCCCTGAACTCGGCCGAGCGCAACGACATCTCCTTCAACAGCATGCGGGACCTGCTGCTGCCGGTCACCGCGCAGGCGCGCAAGGCCGCGGCCGCCGACCACGAGGAACTCAACGGCTTCGCCTCGCTCAGCGACCAGGTCATCACGGATGACAACAACAACCGGGGCATCCGGGAGATCTTCGACTATGACCTCGGCACCACCCTGGAGACCTTCGACCTGACCGTCCTGGTCAACAGTGCCACCACCAAGCTCTACTTCCTGCTCGTGCACTGCACGGCGACGTGCTTCGCCGCAAATTACAACCAGATCGCCGCGGTCGTCGGATCGTTCACGGTCGGAGGAGGGTCCTGATGGCACGGTCACGGAAATCTGGTGCGGGGGGCCCGAGCCCGGGCCACTCCCGCTCCGTGCATTACGAGCGCCCCCGGGACGCTGACCGTCCCACCCGCAAGCCGATGGTCCTGTGGGACCGGGTGAAGTTCCTCCTCCTGCTGGTCTTGCTCTGGCTGGTGCTGGTGTGGTCGGACATGGCCAACGACCCGCTGATCGGGTTCCTGGACGCGGCCCGCCAGCAGCTGCGGCTGGCGGCCTGGGTGGAGGTCCTGATCGGCCTGGAAGTCCTGCGCCAGCTGCACTTCCTGATCTCCGAGCACTGGGCGGGTTACCACCGGTTCTGGACCCGGGGCATCTTCGGCCGCACCGAGCGGGCCAGCCACCGGATGAGCGACTGGACCAGGTTCCGGATCTCCCGGGCGGTGAAGTGGCTGATCGTGATCGCCCTGCTCGCCCTGGTGCTGGGCAAGGCCTACCACACCTCACCGCTGCTCGGGCTGTTCCGGGCGCCGATGACGATCATCCACGCGCTGCCGATCATCCTCTACGTGATGGCGATCGTCTCGCTCGGCATCCTGCAGTTCGTCGCGATCTTCTGGTTCATGTCCAAGGGCGGGGTGGACGTCTACTTCCCCGACGACGTCTCGACCCGGTTCTCCGACGTCTGGGGCCAGGATCACGTGCTCGAGCGGGTCAAGGAGAACATGCTGTTCCTGGAGGACCCCGAGTCGATCGAGAAACACGGCGGCCATGTCCCCGGCGGCATCCTGCTGTGGGGGCCGCCGGGCACCGGCAAGACGCTGATGGCCGAGGCGGTGGCGGGCGAGACCGGCAAGCCCTACGTGTTCGTCGACCCGGGCGCGTTCATCAACATGTTCTTCGGGGTCGGGATCCTGAAGGTCAAGTCGTTGTTCCGGCGGCTGCGCCGGCTCGCCGTGCGGTACGGCGGGGTGATCGTGTTCTTCGACGAGGCCGACTCGCTCGGCAACCGCGGCGGCGGGGTCGGCGTGGGTGGCGGTAACTACAAGCCGTCCAGCCTGGTCGAGTCCTGCCACGGATTCTGTTACCTGTCGTCCGACACCCAGGCGGCGCTGTTCGCGCGGGCGCTGAGCTCGTCGCCCCCGCCGCGGCCACCGGGCAAGTTCCGGCAGATGATCCCCGGCATGGGCATGGGCGGGGGCGGCGGCATGGGCACGCTGCAGGCCCTGCTGACCGAGATGTCCGGCCTGAAGAAGCCGCGCGGGTTCTTCAACCGGATCGTCCGGCGGACGCTCGGCATGCGGCCCAAGCCGCCGCCGAAGTACCGGATCCTGATCATGATGGCCACCAACATGCCCAGCGCGCTGGATGAGGCGCTGCTGCGGCCCGGCCGCCTGGACCGGGTCTACCGGGTGGGCTACCCGTCCAAGGAGGGCCGCCGCCGCACCTACGAGGGCTACTTCGGCAAGGTCAAGAACGACCTCACCCCGGAGCAGATCGACCACCTGGCCACGATCACCCCGTACGCCACCGGGGCCACCATCAAGGACCTGGTCAACGAGTCGCTGATCGTCGCGCTGCGCGACGACCGGGACACCATCACCTGGAGCGACGTGCTGCGGGCCAAGCTGCTCAAGAGCGTGGGCCCGGCCGAGGGGGTGGAGTACGTCGAGCGCGACCGGCACGCGGTCGCGGTACACGAGGCCTGTCACGCCGTGGTCAGCTACCGGGTGCAGAAGCGCAACGTGATCGACACCGCCACCATCCAGAAGAATGCCGACGTTCTCGGCTTCGTGCGGCCGATCCCGATCGAGGAGCAGTTCACCAACTGGCGGCACGAGTACGAGGCCGACATCATGGTCAGCCTGGCCTCGCTCATGGGGGAGCGGATGTTCTTCGACGGGGACTCCTCGTCCGGCGTCGGCGGCGACCTGCAGAACGCGACCACGGTCGCCCTGGCCATGGAGGGGCTGTGGGGCATGGGCGGGCAGTTCGCCTCCTACGCCGTCACGCCGGCTCCCCGTGACGCGCATCCCGTGGCCGACGGCCAGGACCGCGCCGTGATGGAGACCGCGCTGGGCCAGCGCGCCGAGGCGCAGATGGCCGCGCTGGCCGACAGCACGCGCCATGTGCTGGACGAGAATCGCGGCTACGTCCTGGCGGTCGCGCACGCGCTGGAGATGCACAAGACGATCAGCGGCCAGGACGTGGACGCCATCATCAAGGGCATCGAGGGGCCGGTCGTCGACGGACGGCCCTATCACACGCAGGAATTCGCCCAGACGCTGGAGGAATACCACCGCCAGCTGATGGTCGCGCACCGGGGGCGGGACGGCCTCATGCCGCTGCCGGTCCCGGTGCCGGCGCCCAAGCGGGTGGCCGCGATCCCGGTCTGGGAGAACCCGGCCACCGACCCCAGCGCCGAGCGCTGAGGCCGGCCGGTGAGCGCCGATTCCTCGGTCGAGGGACAGCTCGACACCTTCCGGCGGACCCGCCGGGACATCGAGGCATCGGTCCTGCCCGTCGCCACCTCGGTCGACGGGCGGCGGTTCTCGTTCCAGGCCTCGCTGTACGGCCTGGAACTCCAGGTCGGCGGCTACGTCGTGGTGGACGCCGACGGCGGCCCGCGGCTGGGCCAGCTGCTCGGGCTGGAACTCGCCGTGCTGCAGGGCGCGGAACTGACCCTGCCGGCCCGGCGGCGGCGGGCCCGAGGCCCGGACCGACGTCCAGATCCGGTGCGCGCGCGGCGAGGGCGTCATCGTCGACGGCGGTGCCGCGCCGTTCCACGACGCGCCGATCCGGCCCGCCGCCCCGGACGAGGTGCGCGCCTGGCTGCGGCGCGCCCAGCGCCCCTACGCGACGCTGCGCCTCGGCGAGCTGGCGCTGGCCGAGGGCGTGCCCTGCCTGGCGGATGCCAGCGGCTTCAACCGGCACACGTTCCTGTGCGGCCAGTCGGGCTCGGGCAAGACCTACTCGCTCGGGGTGATCCTGGAACGGCTGCTGATCGAGACCGACCTGCGGCTGGTGATCCTCGACCCGAACTCCGACTTCGTGCGGCTGGGCGACGTGCGGGCGGGCGCCGACCCGGACCTGGCCGGGCGCTACCGGGCCGCGGCGCGCGAGGTGGCGGTGTACTCCGCGGCCGCCGCCGGGGAGCGCAGGCTGCGCCTGCACGCGGCCGACCTCGACCCGGCCACCCAGGCCGCCGCCCTGCGGCTGGACCCCATCGCCGACCGCGAGGAGTACGTCGCGCTGGCCGAGGTGCTCGCGGGCCGCAGCCCGCTCACGCTCGAGGATCTGGCCGCCGGCGACCGCCCCGAGACGGGCCGCCTCGGCCTGCGCATCCGCAGCCTGGGCGTCGACCGGTTCTCGGTGTGGGCGCCGGGAGAGGCGGGATCGGTCCTCGACGCCGTCCGCGATCCGGCCGTCCGGTGCGTGGTCGTCGACCTGGGCTCGCTGCCCAGCCGCGAGGAGCAGGCCCTGGTGGCCACCGCGGTGCTGAGCGACCTGTGGCGGCGGCGGCACGATCGCAGCCCGGTACTGCTGGTGATCGACGAGGCGCACAACGTCTGCCCGGCCGCGCCGCCGGACCCGCTGGTCGCGCTGGCCGCCGAGCACGCGGTCCGGATCGCCGCCGAGGGCCGCAAGTTCGGCCTGTACCTGCTGGTGTCGACGCAGCGGCCGCAGAAGATCCCGGAGAACGTGCTCTCCCAGGCCGACAACCTGGTGCTGCTGCGGCTGAACTCGCTCGCGGACACCGCGTTCGCCGAGGCGGCGTTCTCGTTCGTCCCGCCGAGCCTGATCGAGCGCTCGGTCACGTTCCGCCAGGGCGAGGGGCTGATCGCGGGCCGGATATCACCCCAGCCCGCGCTGCTGCGCTTCGGCGCCCGGATCACCGAGGAGGGCGGCGCCGACGTGCCGGTGACCTGGGCGACTGCCCGCTGACGCGCGACACGCCCGGCCGCCGGCGGGTGCCGCCGGGGCGCGCGCCGGTTCCGCCACTACACTCCGTCTATGGTCAGCTGGCTGGCGCTGGTCGCGGTGTTCGTGATCGTGACGGGGCTGTGCGCGGTCCTGATGGCGCGGCTGGCCCGCATCGGCCCGCCGGCGCCGCCCGGCCCGCCGCCGCCGTGACCGGCCCGGCGGGACCGCCGCCCCCGGTGCACGAGGCGCTGGCCCCGGTCAGCTTCCTGCTCGGCCGCTGGGAGGGCGCCGGCGTGGTGGGCTATCCGACGATCGAGAGCGCCCGGTTCGGCCAGGAGATCACGTTCAGCCAGAACGGGAAGCCGTACGTGATCTACTCCAGCCAGACCTGGCTGCTGGATGAACAGGGGCAGACCGGGCGCCCGCTGGCGATGGAGACCGGGTTCTGGCGCCCGCTGCCGGACCGCCAGCTCGAGGTGCTGATCGTGCACCCGACCGGGATCAGCGAGCTGTACCTGGGCGAGGTGACCGGGACGAAGATCGAGCTGGCGACCGACGCGGTGCTGCGCACCGCGACCGCCAAGGAGGTCATCGCGGGCCACCGGCTCTACGGCCTGGTCGAAGGGGACCTGGCCTACGCCTACGACATGGCCGCGATGGGCCAGCCGCTGCAGGCCCACGCCTCGGCCCGGCTGAAAAGAGTCGCCGGCTAACCCCGGCTAACCCCGGAAAGACAGTAACCCCGGGAAAAGACAGTAACCCCGGAAGAACAGTGCTCCCCGGAAGGACAGTACCCCCGAAAAGACAGTACCCCCCGAAAGACAATAAGAGCCCCCGGGCGCCTCCCATTGAGGGGACCGGCTGGACAAGGCCGGTCAGCCCGGGGGTCCGGTGTCTGCCGTGTATTAGCCGACCGCCGCCACTGCGGCGCCCAGAAGCTGGGAGCTACACGGGACGGCGGCTAGCTGACAGCCACCTCGCGAGTCCGACATCTATGCATGCTGTTGGACCACCTCCTTTCCCGCGTTACGCAGCACGCTATGTCAGAGCGAGCCAGGCAGGCAAGCGCGTTTGTGCCGCGGGCTCATTAGACTCGGCTCATGGCGCAGTCGTGGGACGCCGCGTTGCGGGCCAGCGGCTATCGCGTGACCCCCCAGCGGCAGCTCGTGCTCGAGGCCGTCACCAAGCTGAACCACGCCTCGCCCGAGGACATCTTCGCCGAGGTGCAGCAGAAGGCGCGCGGGGTGAACGTCTCGACGATCTACCGCACCCTCGAGCTGCTCGAGCAGCTTGGCCTGGTCACCCACACCCACCTGGGGCACGGCGCGCCCCGCTATCACCTCGCCGCCGAGGCCCAGCACGTGCACCTGGTCTGCCGCGACTGCGGCCGGGTGACCGAGGTCGCGCCCGAGGCCGCCCGCCCCCTGGTCACCGCGCTCGACGAGCAGCAGGGGTTCGAGACCGACGTGGGGCACCTCACCGTGTTCGGTACCTGCCAGGACTGCCGCAGGCGCGCATAGTCTGGCCGGTATGCACAGCCCACTGCTGGATACCCACGGGGCGGTCCCGGCCGACCCGGACGGCCCCGACGCCGGGGTCGCCGCGCACTACGGTGACCCGTTCGCCGAGCAGCGCGCCGCGGACGGCGGCCTGGCCCTGGTCGACCGGTCGCACCGCGGCGTGATCCGGATCACCGGGCCGGACCGGCTGTCCTGGCTGCACAGCCTCACCACCCAGGACACCGAGCACCTTCCCCCCGGCCGCACCGCCGAGGCGCTGATCTTGAGCGCCAGCGGGCACGTCGAGCACCACCTGGTGCTGACCGACGACGGCACCGCGCTGTGGGCGCACGTCGAGCCGGGCACGGCCGCGCCCCTGCTGGGGTTCCTGGAGTCGATGCGGTTCATGCTGCGCGTCGAGCCCGCGGACGTCACCGCCGACTACGCGGTGCTCACGCTCATGGGGCCGGCCGCCGAGTCGGGCCTGGCGGGCGACGCGGCGGCGGCCAGCACGCGCTCGCTCGGGCTGGACCTGATCGTCGCCCGGGACCGGCTGGCCGCGACCGCCGCGGCCCTGCGCGGGCGCGGGGCCGTGCTCGCGGGCGTATGGGCGTACGAGGCGCTGCGGATCGCCGCCCGGCGGCCCCGGTTCGGGCTGGACACCGACCACCGGACGATCCCGCACGAGGTGGGCTGGATCGGCACCGCCGTGCACCTGTCCAAGGGCTGCTACCGCGGCCAGGAGACGGTCGCGCGGGTGCACAACCTGGGTCATCCGCCGCGCCGCCTGGTGTTCCTGCACCTGGACGGGAGCGAGGACCGGCTGCCCGCCCACGGCGACCCGGTCACGCTGGACGGGGCCGGGGTCGGGTTCCTCGGATCGGCGGCCCGGCACTACGAGCTCGGGCCGATCGCGCTCGCCCTGGTCAAGCGGACGGTCCCGGTCGGCGCCCCGCTGGCCGCCGCGGGCCTGCCCGCGGCGCAGGAGGTCATCGTGCCCCCCGACGCGGGCGCGAACGTGACCGTCACGCTGCGGCGGCCGCGGGGGGACGCCCTGCGCGCCCGCGAGTAGCCTTTGGCTGGCCGGGACAACGCCGTCCCGCCGGTCCGGGAGGTCATCCGTCCATGCTGCGCCGAGCGCTGCTGGCCGCGTCGGCCAGCGAACGCGTCCGTCTCCTCGTCACCACCGCGCCGCTGACGCGCGGGGTCGTGGCCAGGTTCGTGGCCGGTGACACCGCCGACGACGCGCTGGCCGTGACGCGGCGGCTGCTCGACGACGGCCTCCTGGTCACGCTCGACTACCTGGGCGAGGACACCGTCGACCCGCAGCAGGCCGCCGCGGTCACCGGCGAGTACGTGCGGCTGCTCGGGCGGCTCGCCGCGGCCGGGATGTCCGGCGGCGGGCGGGCGGAGGTGTCGGTCAAGCCGACGGCGGTCGGGCTGGACCTGGCCGAGCATGGTGAGAAGACCGCGCGCGAGAACATCGCCAGGATCGCCGCCGCGGCCCGTGAGGCCGGCACGACGGTCACCGTCGACATGGAGGAGCACAGCCGGGTCGACGCGACGCTGCGGATCTGCGAGCAGCTGCGGCCGGAGTTCCCCGAACTCGGCTGTGTGATCCAGTCCTACCTGCGCCGCAGCCCGGACGACTGCCGGGCGCTGGCGGCCGCCGGATCGCGGGTCAGGCTGTGCAAGGGCGCCTACAGCGCCGCGCCCGATGTCGCGTTCGCGGCCCGGGCCGAGGTGGACCGGTGCTACGCCCGCTGCCTGCGGGCGCTGTTCGGCGGGGCCGGCTACCCGATGATCGCCACCCACGACCCGCGGCTGATCGCCATCGCGGCCGCGGCGGCCACGCTGGCCGCGCGCCCCGCGTCCAGCTTCGAGTACCAGATGCTCTACGGCATCAGGCCCGCCGAGCAGCTCCGCCTGGCCGGCGGCGGGGCCCAGATGCGCGTCTACGTGCCCTACGGCAGCGACTGGTACGGCTACCTGATCCGGCGGCTCGCGGAACGCCCGGCCAACCTGGCCTTCTTCCTGCGCTCCCTCGCCACGCGCCGCTGACCGGGGCGCGGTCCCGGTAGGCTCCGTGGGATGATCGCTATCCTCGGGACCGGGAAGATGGGCGAGGCGCTGCTGTCCGGGCTCCTGCGGTCCGGGGTGGTCGCCCCGGCCGGCGTGCTGGCCGCCGTCCGCCGCGACGACCGGGCCGTCGCTCTGCGCGATGCCTACGGCATCGAGGTCTACGGCGCCGCCGAGGCGGCCCGCCGGGCGGACACCCTGGTGATCACGGTCAAGCCGCAGGACATGGCGGCGCTGCTCGGCGAGATCGCGCCCGCCGTGACCGGCGGCAAACTGGTGATCTCGGTCGCCGCGGGCATCCCCACGTCGTTCATCGAGGGCAGGCTCGCCGCCGACGTCCCGGTCGTCCGGGTGATGTCGAACACGCCGGTGCTGGTCGACGAGGCGATGAGCGTGATCTCGCCCGGCTCGCACGCGGGCGAGGCGCACCTGCGCCGGGCCGAGGAACTGCTCCGGCCGGTCGGCCAGGTGCTGCGGATCCCCGAGTCACAGCAGGACGCGGCGACCGCGCTGTCGGGCAGCGGGCCCGCCTACGTGTACTTCCTGGTCGAGGCCATGGTGGACGCGGGGATCCTGCTGGGCATGCCGCGGACCACCGCGCTGGAGATGGTCAAGCAGGCCGTGTTCGGCGCGGCCACCATGCTCCGGGATTCGGGGGAGCACCCGGTGATCCTGCGCGAGGCGGTGACCTCCCCGGGGGGCACGACGATCAACGCGATCCGCGAGCTGGAGAAGCACGGGGTCAGGGCGGCGTTCCTGGCCGCGATCGAGGCGGCCAGGGACCGGGGCCGCGAGCTCGGCAGCGGATGAGGCCTGGCCGCGGAATTGGCGCGGCGTCATAGTGGAATTGATGCTCGGCGGCGGGGTTGCCCTTTTCCGTACAGGACTTACGCTGGAGACGGGCGTGACTGGTGCGCTGAATCTCGCTAGGCGCAGACAGCCAGCCGGAAGAGGGCTATCAATGGCAGCAGACGCAACTTCGCTCAGCGACGTCAGGTTCTTGACCGTGGCCGAAGTGGCCACGATCATGCGCGTGTCCAAGATGACCGTCTACCGCCTGGTTCACTCTGGTGAGCTGGAGGCGATCCGGGTCGGCCGCTCGTTCCGGGTGCCGGAACAGGCGGTCAACCAGTACCTGCGGGACGCCTTCGTCGCCGCCAGCTGACCTTCGGGGGGCATCGAGCGCCCGGTTAGGGCGGCCGGATGAATAGTCCCGGCGTCACCGAGGTAACCTGTGGCGTTGGGCGTGTGCCCGGTTGCTGCGCGGCGGGTGTGCGCGTACGCATGCCCGTAAACCAGGTCGCAGAGCAAGGGTGGATCCATGGGCTCAGTCATCAAGAAGCGCCGCAAGCGCATGGCCAAGAAGAAGCACCGCAAACTGCTGCGGAAGACGCGCGTTCAGCGCCGGAACAAGAAGTAGGGATACGCCTGGGAGGCGATGTGAGCCAGCCCGGCCCCGGGCTCGCGGACGGCTGGCGGAGGTTGATCACCGGTGCCGAGGACCTTCTCGTGCGCCGGCTGGTCGGCGACCACGAGGCCGACGAGACCGGCTTCGACAGCGAATTCAACGAGAACGTCTTCATGCCGCTGTTCCGGCCCTTGTACCGGTCCTGGTTCCGGGTCAGGATGCGCGGCATCGAGCACGTGCCCGCCTCGGGCCCGGCGCTGGTCGTGGCCAACCACTCGGGCGTGCTCCCGTTCGACGCGCTGATGCTGCAGGCGGGCGTGTTCGACGAGCACCCCGCGCACCGGATCCTGCGGGTGCTCAGCGCGGACCTCGTCTACGAGGTGCCCGTCCTGTCCGACCTCGCCCGCCGGAGCGGGCACATCCGCGCCGACCCGGAGCAGGCCGACCAGGTGCTGGCGGCCGGCCATCTCGTCGGCGTGTTCCCCGAGGGCTTCAAGGGGATCGGCAAGCCGTACAAGGAGCGGTACCGGCTGCAGCGGTTCGGACGGGGCGGGTTCGCCGCGACCGCGCGGCGGGCGGGTGTGCCGATCATCCCGTGCGCGATCGTCGGGGCCGAGGAGATCTACCCGATGATCGGCAACTCGCGGACCGTGGCCCGGCTGCTCCGGCTGCCGTACTTCCCGGTCACGCCGCTGTTCCCGTGGCTCGGGCCGGTCGGCGCCGTGCCGCTGCCGTCCAACTGGATCATCGAGTTCTGCCCGCCGGTCCCGCCCGACGCGACCAACGGGGCCAGCGCGGACCAGGCGGTCGTGAGCCTCGCGGACAGCGTGCGGGACATCATCCAGGCCAAGCTCGACGAACTGCTCGCGGAGCGCGGCCCGGTCTTCAGCTAGCGCCGGACCGGCGCCGGTGCACAGCGGCGCCCGCGACCATCCCGCCGGCCACCGCCCCGGCGCCGGCCGCGATCGGCAGCGCGATCATGGTGGCCCGGCGGCCGGAGCGGAAGTCGTAGACCGGCCAGCCGCGGCGGCGCGCCTCGTTGCGCAGGCCCAGGTCCGGGTTGACCGCGCAGGGATGGCCGACCAGCGTCAGCATCGGCATGTCGTTCAGCGAGTCGCTGTAGGCGGCGCAGCGGGTCAGGTCCAGGTTCTCGCGCACGGCCAGCGCCTGGATCGCGGCCGCCTTGGCCTCACCGTGCAGCAGGCCGCCGACCAGCCGCCCGGTGTACACGCCGTCCCTGGTCTCGGCCACGGTGCCGAGCGCGCCGGTCAGGCCGAGCCGCCGGGCCACGATGCTGGCCAGTTCCACCGGGGTGGCGGTGACCAGCCAGACCCGCTGGCCCGCGCGCAGGTGGCGCTGGGTCAGTTCCCTGGTGCCCGCCCAGATCCGGTCGGCCATCGAGTCGTCGTAGATCTCCTCGCCGAGCCGGACGATGTCCGCCACGCTGTGCCCGGCCACGAAGGCCAGCGCCGCCTCCCGCGCGGCGTCGATGTGGTCGGAGTTCTCGGCGCCGCGCAGCCGGAAGGCCACCTGCCCCCAGGTCATCCGGGCCAGGTCCCGCGGGCCGAACATCTTGCGGGCGGCCAGGCCGCGGGCGAAGTGATAGATCGAGGCGCCGCGCATCAGGGTGTTGTCCACGTCGAAGAACGCCCCCGCGCCCGGGTCCGGCACCGGGGGTGGCTGCTCCACCTCGGCGGCGGCGGCCGAGGCCTGCCCGGCCAGCGCCGCCCCGCGGGATGGAAGCCGTTTGCCCAGCCGCCACATGGCCCCGAGCCTACCGGGCACGAACCCGGGGTGGCCGCATGCCAGACGCCGGGCCCCCCGGCGTCATGCGGCCTGGTCAGCAGTCCGGTCGCATCATCGCCGCGCGTCGGGCACCATAGTCAGCGATGTCTGTTCACTTCCTGGTGGCGATCGTCGGCGCGCTCATCGCCGCCGCGGGTACCGGCGTGCTGGGCGCGCGGTGCCTGCGCGCCCCGGGCACCGCGCTCATCGCCTGGACGGTGGCCCTGTTCGGGCTCACCGTCTCGCTGGGCGCGCAGGCCCTCGGCTACCAGATCGGGTTCGGCCCGATGGCCTTCCGGGCCATGGAGATCGGCGCCCAGGTGCTCGCGCCGCTCGCGCTCGCGCTCGGGCTGGCCGAGGTGGCCGGCAAGAGCATCGTGGCCAGGTTCGCGGCGCGGCTGATCCTGACCGGCCTGGCCATCGTGACCCTGGTCATCTTCGCCACCGACCCGCTCAGTTCCGCGGCGTTCGGCAAGGCCTGGCCCGCGACGACGGTCTACTACCAGATCGTCCCCAACAAGCTGCTCGAGTACGTGCTGGCTCCGGCCACCGTGATCATCGCGCTGATCGCGATGGGGGTGACCGCGGCCCGGCCGGGCCGCGACCCGGCCTGGCGGGACGCCGTCCCGGTCACCGCGTCGGCGGGGGTCGCGGCCCTGCTGCTCGCGGCGCCCGGCATCATCGCGATGCTGGGGCTGAACCTGCCGGTCGGCTCGCTGTTCACACCGCTGTGCCTGCTGGCCGCCGCGGCGACCTGGTTCGCCGGGATGGGGCTCGGCCGCCTCCGTCTCGACGCCATGCGCCAGCGGGCCGATCACGCCGGCGCCGCCGCCGACTGGGACCAGCCGCGCGACTGGGACCAGCCGCGCGACTGGGACAGGCCGGAGGCGACCGGGGACCTCGAGCCCGTGGGCGCCGCTGCCGACGACGAGTTCGGCATCTACCGCAACGGCTCGCGCAGCCAGCGCGATGACCCGGGCTATGCCGCCGACGCGGCCGAGTTCCCCGAGCCGCCCCGGTATTCCGGGGAGGCGGCCGAGTTCCCCGAGCCGCCCCGGTATTCCGGGAGGCGGCCGAGTTCCCCGAGCCGCGCCTCTACCCTGGCGAGGTGGCCGAGTTCGGCCAGCCGCCCCCGTATCAGGACGAGGCGCCCGGCTACCCGGCCGAGCCGCCGCACCAGGAATACCAGGATCAGTCCCGGGCTCAGGCGGACCTGTTCGGCCAGATCGCCATCTACACGCTGCTGGAAGACCGGGTGGAGGACTTCGACCGGCTGACCCGGGGCGTGGTCAGGCAGGTGCGGGCGCACGAGCCGGACACGCTGGTCTACATCGTGCACGCGGTGCCGTCCGCGCCCATGCAGCGGATCCTGTACGAGGTCTACAGCGACCGGGCCGCGCACGAGGCGCACAAGCGGCAGCCCTACGTCGCCGAGTTCGAGGCCGAACGCCGGCCCTACGTGCTGGCGACCAACATCATCGAGCTGGGCCTGCAGCAGGCCAAGGTCTCGCCGCTGCCCTCGGTCGCCGACCTGCTCACCGATACCGGGTACGACCTGCTCAGCGATACCGGGTTCGGCCAGCCCGGCTACGGCCCGCGGCGGCCGGCCAGCGGGACCGGCAGCGGGCCGCATGGCTAGCCCGGGGCCGGGCCCGGTCATCACGCTGCTCACCCGGCCGGGCTGCCACCTGTGCGACGACGCGCGGGCGGTGATCGCGCGCGTGGCCGCCGACCTGGGTGTCCGCTGGCAGGAGCGGGACATCACCAGGACGGCGACGACCTGCGCGCCTACGGCGAGATGATCCCGGTCACCCTGATCGACGGCATTCAGCACGATTTCTGGCGGGTCAGCGAGGCGCGGCTGCGGGCCGCCCTGGCCGGCCAGTCCGGGTAAAACCCTGGCAAAGCGCCGGTCAGGGCGCCGGGCCGGGACTTCCCGACTTTGTGCATGCGTTCACAAGGGCGTACAGTCGTAACCAGGCGAGCCCGCGGGCCGCGCAGGCCCGGGGTTATGCGGCGTCGATCCCCCAGGAGTGCCCGCGCATGTCCCGCAGTTCCGCGAGCGAAAACGGTCATCGCGGTATCCCGGAGGCTACCGTCAACCGGCTTCCGGTCTACCTGCGGGCGCTGTACGCGCTGGCCGACCGGGGCATCGCGACCGTGTCGAGCGAGGAACTGGCCGCGGCGGCCGGGGTCAACTCCGCCAAGCTGCGCAAGGACCTGTCGCACCTGGGCTCCTACGGAACCCGCGGCGTCGGCTATGACGTCGAGTACCTGGTGTACCAGGTCTCCCGGGAACTCGGGCTCACCCAGGACTGGCCCGTGATCATCGTCGGCGCGGGCAACCTGGGGCATGCCCTGGCCAACTACGGCGGGTTCGCCTCACGCGGGTTCCGGGTCGCGGCGATCTTCGACTGCCGACCCGCTCACCGTGGGCACCCAGATCGCGTCCCAGATGGTCACGCACACCGACGAGATCGAGATCGGTGATCGCCAGGCACGGCGTGTCGATCGGTGTCATCGCCACCCCGGCGGCGGCGGCCCAGGCGGTCTGCGAGCGCCTGGTGGCGGCCGGCGTGACCAGCATCCTCAATTTCGCGCCGGTCGTGCTCAGCGTGCCCCCGGGCGTGGACGTGCGTAAGGTCGACCTGTCGATCGAGCTGCAGATCCTGGCCTTCCACGCGCAGCGGCGGGCGGTGGTGGCGCGCGGTCGCGCTGGACGACGGACACGCCGGTCAACGGCTTGAGCGCGGGCGGCGGCGCAGGCGATGGCGACATGAGCGTCCTGGTGGTGGGCCTGTCCCACAAGAGCGCGCCGGTGGCGACGCTCGAGCGGGCGGCGCTGGCCGGCGACGCGCTCGGCAAGCTGGTGCGCGACGTGTTCCACGCCAGCGACGTGGCGGGGTCGTTCGTGATCAGCACGTGCAACCGGGTCGAGGTCTACGCCGAGGTGGACAAGTTCCACGGCAGCGTGTCGGCGATCAGCGAGCTGCTGGCGCGGCACGCCGGCGATCCCGCTGGCCGAGCTCACCCGGCACCTGTACGTGCACTACGAGGACCGCGCGGTCCAGCACCTGCTCTCGGTCGCCTGCGGGCTCGACTCGATGGTGGTCGGCGAGAGCCAGATCCTCGGCCAGGTGCGCCAGGCGCTGCGGGCCGCCGGGGACCAGGGCACGCTCGGCCGGGCCCTGTCCGACCTGGGCTCGCTCGCGCTGCGCGCGGGCAAGCGGGCGCACGCCGAGACCGGGATCGACCGGGCGGGCGCGAGCCTGGTCAGCGTCGGGCTCACCACCGCGGCGCGGCGGCGCGCCCCGGACCGGGCGCCGGCCCAGGACCCGCTGGCTGGCCTGTCGGTGCTCGTGGTCGGCGCGGGCTCGATGAGCGCGCTGGCCGTCGCCACGGCCGCCCGGATGGGCGCGGCCCGCCTCGCCGTGGCCAACCGCTCGGTCAGCCGGGCGCAGCGGCTGGCGGCCACGGTCGCGGCCACCGTGCCCGCCACGGCGACGGACCTGTCCCGGCTGCCGGCCAGATCGCCGCCGCCGACCTGGTCGTCTCCTGCACCGGGGCGCCCGGTCACGTGATCAGCGCGCCGGCCGTCGCGGCCGCGCTGGCCGGCCGCCCGCCCGCGGGCGCGCCGCTGGTCCTGCTCGACCTTGCGCTGCCGCGCGACGTCGATCCCGCGGCCGAGGCGCTGCCCGGGGTCAGCCTGGTCGGCCTGGAGGACCTCGGCGCCGGCGGCGAGAGCGGGGGCACCGCCGCGCACGAGGAGGACGTGGCCGCGGTCCGGCGGATCGTCGCCGAGGAACTCGCCGCGCAAGTGTCCGCGGACCGAGCGGCGCGGGTGGCGCCGACCGTGGTCGCGCTGCGGGCCAAGGCGGCCGGGGTGGTGGACGCGGAACTGGCCCGGCTGGCCGGCCGGGTGCCGGGCCTGGACGCCCGCGCCCGTCACGAGATTGCCCAGTCGATGCGCCGGATCGCCGATAAGCTGCTGCACGCGCCCACCGTCCGGGTCAAGGAGCTGGCCGGCTCCCCGGGCGGGGACTCCTACGAGGCGGTGCTGCGAGTGCTCTTCGACCTCGATCCCGAAGCGGTACAGGCGGTGATCCGCGCGGACGCCGTCGCGCCCGGATGGCCTGAGCAGGAGGTGCCCCGGTGACCACGCCGCCGGTACGGCCGCGGCGGCTGCGGCTCGGCACCCGCAAGAGCCCGATGGCCGTGGCCCAGTCGCAGCACGTCGCCCGGCTACTCGAGCAGCGGGCCGGGTGCGAGGTGGAGCTGACCGGGATCACCACGTTCGGGGACGTGAGCCGGGCCCACCTGGCCCAGATCGGCGGGACCGGCGTGTTCGTCAGCGCGCTGCGGGCGGGCCTGCTGGCCGGCGACATCGACATCGCGGTGCACTCGCTCAAGGACCTGCCGACCGCGCGGCCGGACGGCATCGAGCTGGCCGCGGTGCCGGGCCGGGACGACCCGAGGGACGCCCTCGCCGCCCGCGACGGGGCCAAGCTCGCCGACCTGCCGCCAGGCGCGCGGATCGGCACCGCCTCCCCGCGGCGGGCCGCCCAGCTGCTGCTGCTGCGGCCCGACCTGCGCCCCGTCCCGGTGCGCGGTAACGCGGGCACCCGGCTGGGGCGGGTCGACTCCGGCGAGGTCGACGCGGTGCTGCTCGCCTACGCGGGCCTGGCCCGGATCGGCCGGCTCGACGCGGTGACCCAGGTCTTCGAGCCCGACGAGATGCTGCCCGCGCCGGGCCAGGGAGCGCTGGCGGTGGAGTGCCGGTCGGGCGACCCGGAGCTGGCCGCCCTACTCGGGTGCGCCGACGACGCGGCGACCCGGGCGGCCGTCACGGCCGAGCGCAGCCTGCTCGCGGCGCTCGAGGCAGGTTGCAGCGCCCCCGTCGGCGGGTATGCCGCTGGGACGGACGGATTGCGGCTGCGCGCGATTGTCGTAGCGGCCGACGGGGAAGCGGCACTGCGGGCCAGCGCCGGCGGACCGGCGGCCGAGGCCGATCGCCTCGGCCGCGAGGTGGCTGCCGAGCTGCTCCGGCGCGGTGCGGGACGGTATACGGCCGTGCCCGCTGAGACAGCGGCACACGTCAGTAACGGGGACGATGACTAGTGAACCCACCCGTGACAGAGAAGAAGGCAGCCGAGAAGAAGGGCTCCGGCAAGCACCCGCCCGGCCGGGTCGCCTTCGTCGGCGCGGGACCGGGGGATGAGGGCCTGCTGACCGTGCGGGCCGCCGACCTGCTGGCCCAGGCCGACCTGGTGGTGGCGGGGCCGGACCTGGCCGACCAGCTCGGGCGGCTGCTGCGCCCGGACGCCGAGATCGCGGATTCCGACGCGCTGGCCGCCGACCCGCGGCTGCTGGTCAAGGCGGCCCGGGCCGGCCAGCACGTCGTCAGGCTGGTGCGCGGCGACCCGTTCCTGTTCGGCGCCGTCGCCCTCGAGGCCGCCGCCTGCGCCAAGGCGCGGGTGCCGTTCGAGGTGGTCCCCGGGGTGCCGACCGCGACCGCGGTTCCCGCCTACGCGGGCATCTCGCTGACCTCCGACACCAGCGGTGACGTCCGGTTCATTCACGCGTCCGAGGCGAACCGGGTGCAGGTCGGGCCGGGCACCCTCGTCATCCTCGGCGCGGAGACCGGGCCCGCCGACCTGGCCAAGATGCTGGTGGCGGCCGGCTGGGCGGATACCACCCCGTTCGCGATCACCTGGGACGGCACCACCACCGACCAGCACACCGTGACCGGTACCCTCGGGACGGTCACCGCCGACCTGAAGGCCGCCGGGGTGAGCCTGCTCACCGCGCACGGGCCGGCCGTGGCCGTGGTCGGCGACGCGGTCGCCACCCAGCGCTCGCTGTCCTGGTTCGAGACCAAGCCGCTGTTCGGCTGGCGGGTCCTGGTGCCGCGGACCAAGGAGCAGGCGGGCGAGGTGACGCGCCGGCTGCAGGCCTGGGGCGCCGTGCCCGAGCAGGTGCCGACGATCGCGGTCGAGCCGCCGCGCACGCCGCAGCAGATGGAGCGCGCGGTCAAGGGCCTGGTCACGGGCCGGTACCAGTGGATCGCGTTCACCTCGGTGAACGCCGTCCGCGCGGTGCGGGAGAAGTTCGAGGAGTACGGCCTGGACGCGCGCGCGTTCGCCGGCATCAAGGTCGCCGCGGTCGGCGAGCAGACCGCGGCCGCGCTGCGCGAGTTCGGCATCATGCCCGACCTGGTCCCCGAGCACGCCCAGTCGGCCGAGGGCCTGGCCGATGCCTGGCCCGCCTACGACGACGTGCTCGACCCGATCAACCGGGTGCTGCTGCCGCGCGCCGACATCGCCACCGAGAGCCTGGTGGCCAGGCTCACCGGGCTGGGCTGGGAGGCCGAGGACGTCACCGCCTACCGGACCGTGCGCGCGGCGCCGCCGCCCGCGCCGGTCCGCGAGGCGATCAAGGGCGGCGGGTTCGACGCGGTGCTGTTCACCTCGTCCTCCACCGTCCGGAACCTGATCGGCATCGCGGGCAAGCCGCACGCGGTGACGGTGATCGCGGTGATCGGGCCGGAGACCGCGAAGACGGCCGCCGAGTTCGGGCTCCGGGTCGACGTGACCGCGCCGCGGCCGTCCGCGACCGCGCTGGTCGACGCGCTGGCCGAGTACGGCGCGGGGCTGCGCGACGCCGCCGCCCTGGCCGGCGAGCCGGTGCGCAGGCCGAGCGAGCGCCGTCGCGGCGCCCGCCGCAGGATCAGGTAACCCGACCGAGCGGAGGACCAGCCGATGAGCGCCGGATTCCCGGTCGCGCGCCCGCGCAGGCTCCGCCGCACCGCCGCGCTGCGCCGCCTGGTCGCGCCGACCAGCGTGGAGCCGTCCGACCTGGTGCTGCCGCTGTTCGTGAAGGAGGGGATCAGCGAGCCGCACCCGGTCGGCTCGATGCCCGGCGTGGTGCAGCACACCCGGGAGAGCCTGCGCAAGGCGGCCGCGGAAGCGGTCGAGGCCGGCGTCGGGGGGCTGATCCTGTTCGGCATCCCGGCGGTCAAGGACGCGCGCGGCTCGGCCGCCGACGACCCGGCTGGCATCGTCCAGCTCGCCCTGGCCGACCTGGCCGCCGAGGTCGGCCAGGACACCGTGCTCATGGCCGACCTGTGCCTGGACGAGTACACCGACCACGGCCACTGCGGACTGCTCACGCTGACCGGCGAGGTCGACAACGACGCGACCCTGGAGCGCTACGCCTCGATCGCGGTCGCCCAGGCGGAGGCGGGCGCGCACGTGGTGGCGCCGAGCGGGATGATGGACGGCCAGGTCGCCGCGATCAGGACCGCGCTGGACCGGGCGGGCTTCAGCGGGGTCGCGGTGTGCGCGTACTCGGCCAAGTACGCCTCGGCTTTCTACGGGCCGTTCCGCGACGCGGCCGAGTGCGCCCCGCAGTTCGGCGACCGCGCCTCCTACCAGCAGGACCCGGCGGGCGCCGACGAGGCGCTGCGCGAGGTCCGGCTCGACGTCGACGAGGGGGCCGACATCGTGATGGTGAAGCCGGCCCTGGCCTACCTGGACGTGATCAGCCGGGTGGCCGCCGAGGTGCCGCTGCCGCTCGCCGCCTACCAGGTCAGCGGCGAGTACGCGATGGTGGAGGCGGCCGCGGCCAACGGCTGGCTGGACCGTGAGCGGGTGATCATGGAGACGCTCACCGCGATCCGCCGGGCCGGCGCGGACATCATCTTGACCTACTGGGCCACCGAGGCCGCCCGCCGCCTGCGCTCGATGCGCTAGACGCGGTGCCGCGGGCCGGGGTTGACCGTGACCGGGTCACCGTGCCATCTCTCTTGCACAACTGATGTATCTCGGCCCGGGGGTGCCGGGCGGGCCGCCGGGCGGGCCGGGCATTATCAGGGGTACACAGTTCATCAGGGCCGGCGTCGGCTCATCACGGCCGGCGTCGGCCGGCCGCGGGCCGGGCCGTTCCCGGCGGTGGGTGATGAACGCGCGGCCGGAGACGGAGTGGAGCCGATGGTAGAGGCGGTACTGCGCCGGAGCCGCCGCCGGGCCGTCGGGCGGATGGCGGCCGCCGCCGAGTACGCCGCCATGGGCTGGCCGGTATGCGTCGGCGCCTACCCGCCGGGCCGCCCGCAGCATCACGGGGAGACGCTGCGGGCCTGCTCGTGTGACCGGATCGGCTGCCCCGATCCCGGGGCTCATCCGCTGTCCCCGGCCTGGCAGGTCCAGGCGAGCGCGGATCCCGGCATCGTCGGCCAGTGGTGGGCCACCCGGCCCGAGGCCAACGTGATCCTGGTCACCGGGCGGGTCTTCGACGTCCTGGACGTGCCCGCCCCGGCGGGGGCCGTGGCGCTCGCCGCGATGGAGCGCTCCGCGGTCCGGCCCGGTCCCGTCGCGATCAGCGCGGGGAGCCGGGCCTTGTTCTTCGTGGCGACCCGCGGCCGGCCCGCCGACGAGGACGAGTGGTGGTCCTGCCATCTCGACTGCGAGCCCGAGATGAATCCCGACGTGGCCGGGTTGCGCTGGCACTGCCGCAACAGCTACGTGCTCGCCCCGCCGTCGCGGGACGCCGGCCAGCACAAGGCGCACTGGCTGCGCCCGCCGGACGGCCGCCCGCTGCCGGACGGGCTGCGGCTGCTCGGGTACCTGGCCGACGCCTGCGAGGGGGTCACCTGATGCCGGACGAGCCGGGGAAACTCTCGCAGGAGTGGTTCACCCGTGCGTCGGCGGTCGCGCCCGGGGGCGTGAACTCGCCCGTGCGCGCGTTCGGCTCGGTCGGCGGGACCCCGGTGGTCATGGCCTCGGGGCGCGGTCCCTACCTGACCGACGTCGACGGCCGCGAGTACGTCGACCTGGTCTGCTCCTGGGGACCGATGATCCTCGGGCACGCGGACCCTCGCGTGACCGAGGCGGTGCGCCAGGCCCTCGCCCACGGCACCTCGTTCGGCACCGTGACCCCCGGTGAGGTGGAACTGGCCGAGGAACTGACCGCCCGGACCCCGGTCGACGAGGTCCGCCTGGTCAGCTCGGGCACCGAGGCGACGATGTCCGCGCTGCGCCTGGCCCGCGGCTTCACCGGCCGCCGGCTGGTGGTCAAGTTCGCCGGCTGCTACCACGGCCACGTGGACGCGCTGCTGGCCGCGGCCGGCTCCGGCGTCGCCACGTTCGGGCTGCCCGATTCGCCCGGGGTGACCGGCGCGGTGGCGGCCGACACCATCGTGCTGCCCTACAACGATCCCGAGGCGGTCCGCCAGGCGTTCGCGGCCCGCGCGGAGGAGATCGCCTGCGTGATCACCGAGGCCTGCCCGGCCAACATGGGCGTGGTGCCGCCCGGCCCGGGGTTCAACGAGCTGCTCGCCTCGCTCTGCCGCGAGCACGGGGCCCTGCTGATCATGGACGAGGTGCTGACCGGGTTCCGGGTCACCCGCTCCGGCTGGTACGGGCGCGAGGGCGTGGCCGGGGACCTGATGACGTTCGGCAAGGTGATGGGCGGCGGGCTGCCCGCCGCGGCGTTCGGCGGCCGCGCGGAGATCATGGAGCGGCTGGCCCCGGCCGGGCCGGTGTACCAGGCGGGCACGCTGTCCGGCAACCCGCTGGCCACCGCGGCCGGGCTGGCCACGCTGCGGGCGTGCACACCTGAGGTGTATACCCGGGTGGACCAGGCCGCCGCGGCCGTGGCCGGGCTGGTCACCGGCGCGCTGACCGCGGACGGCGTGCCGTTCCGGCTGCAGGAGGCCGGCAACCTCTTCTCGGTGTTCCTCGGTGCCGAGGGCCCGGTGCGGGACTTCGCCGCGGCCCGCGGCCAGTCGTCCGCCGCGTACGCCGCCTTCTTCCACGCGATGCTGAACCGGGGCATCTACCTGCCGCCGTCGCCGTTCGAGGCCTGGTTCCTGTCCGCGGCCCACGACGACGACGCGATCGGCCGGATCGCCGGCGCGCTGCCGTTCGCGGCCCGGGAGGCGGCCCGCGTGCTGGGCTGACCGGGCCCGCCGGAAACCGTGCCAGGATGGCGGTATATGCCCGGGCAGCCCGCCCGGGCCGGGGGTCCGAGGAGCCCGTCATGGCCTTACGCAACGTAATCAGCACCCTGAACAATGACGGCACCGAGGTGATGGGCCCGGGCATCCTGATGTACCACTATCCGGGCAACGACATCATGAACGGCAGCCTGCTGACGGTGGAGAACAACCACTTCTGCGTGCTGAAGTCACGCGGCGCGGTGCTGGACGTGTACGAGACCGGCCAGTACCCGGTGTCGACGCCGCAGCGGCCGCTGATCGGCAGCATCCAGCAGAGCTTCTACGGCGGCCAGTCTCCGTGGCAGTACGAGGCGCTGTTCGTGTCCCGGGCCAAGAGCGTGGCCAAGGCCCAGGGGCTGGCCCTGTCCCGGGAACTGGCCGAGCTCGTCTACGACGTGGACTACTACGTGCACGTCGACACCAAGGAGGACGCGGTCAGGCTGGTCACGCACATGCCGTACCAGGGGCACGTGCTGACCGCGGAGGCGGTGAACGCCTACGCGGGCCCGGTCGTGGAGCAGTCGGTCAACCAGCTGGTCCAGGTCACGCCGCTGGAGCAGGTGAACGAGCGGATCCATGAGATCACCGAGCTGGTCCGCGGCCACCTGCAGGACTTCCTGTCGATCTACGGGATCATGCTCAACGACGTGAAGGTGCTGATCCGGCCGCGGGACGAGCGGATGCGCGAGCTGATCTCGCTGCGCGCGTTCGGCCTGTCCGAGCACGAGGCGGTGCGTTACTACTGCGCCATGAAGATGGCCGAGCACGGGCTGCTGTCCGCGCCGAACATGGCGTGCGGGGAGCCGTTCAACATCGGGATCACCTCGGTCCAGGCCGGCCCGGTGCCCGGGCTGCCCGGCCTGGCCGACGGCAACGGGCCCGGCGCGAACGTGCTGCGCCCGGGGGCCTGATGGGCGACGCCGCCGCGGACAAGCTGCGCGGCCTGCTCGCCTCCGACGTGTACTCGCAGAAGGGACGGCTGCGCGCGGATGACCTGCTGGTCCGCGAGCGGGTGGGCCGCGGCCTGGGCGAGGCCACGGCGCGGATCCGGTCCCTGATCCGCGACTGGCGGGCGGACCGGGTCCCGCCGTCGACCCGGGAGCAGCCGTTCCCGCCGCCAGAGGCGATGGAGCCGATCCGCCGCGCGGAGCGGCTGATCCGGGCCGTCGACGAGACCTCGGCCATCGTGCGCGGCCTGCCTCTGCTGAACCAGGACAAGGTCTGGGACCGGGTGCGCCACCTGGGCCTGGACGAGCTGCTGCAGTTCGACTGGACCCTGGTCGGCGAGGCCGATGCGCTGTCCGACGGGCTGCGCGCGGTGGCGGTGCTCGACGAGATCGACGGGCCCGCCGTCGAGGCGCGGCTGCGCAAGATCCGGGAGGTGATCGCCGACCGGCGGCGCTACCTGGAGATCCAGGCCTAGACGCCCGGCCGGTAGGCTGAGCGGGCCATGAACGCCGCGCCGCAGACTCCCGACACGATCGTGCACCTGGTCCGCCACGGCGAGGTCGAGAACCCGCGGCGCGTGCTCTACGGGCGGCTCCCCGATTTCCACCTGTCCGCCGACGGGCGCGTGATGGCCAAGGCGGCCGCGGATTACCTGGCCGGGCGGGACGTGACCGTCCTGCGGTCCTCGCCGCTGGAGCGTGCCCTGGAGACCGCCGAGCCGCTGGCCGCGCAGTTCGGCCTGACCGTGGTCGTCGACCCGCGGCTGACCGAGGCGTGGAACCACTTCGAGGGGATGACCTTCGGCGTCGGCGACGGCGCGCTGCGCCAGCCCGCGCACTGGCCGCGCCTGTGGAACCCGCTGCGGCCGTCGTGGGGCGAGCCGTATGCCGAGATCGAGGCGCGGATGCAGGCCGCGATGTCTGACGCGGCCGACGCCGCGCGCGGGCACGAGGCGGTCTGTGTCAGCCACCAGCTGCCGATCTGGGTGGCCCGCCGCAGCGTCGAGGGCCGTCGGCTCTGGCACGACCCGCGCCGCCGGGAGGCCGCCCTGGCCAGCGTGACCAGCTTCGCCTACTCCGGCGGCCAGGTGACCGTGGTGAGTTACGCCGCACCCGCCGGAGCCGGGCGCGGGCAGGTGGCCGGCGCCTGAACGCCGGCCCAGGTGCGGCCCGGCCGAGCCGGTCCGGCACAATGGGGCGCGGTACTACTGCGTGTAGGAGATCACTGGTAGGGACATACATCGTGTCGCGGCCGCCGAGCTTCGCCCGCCGCGCCGCCGCCGGCGCGGCGCTCGCCGCTGCCCTGGCGCTGGGCCTGGCCGCCTGCGGCGGGGGAGCGACCGCGCAGGACGCCGCGGTCGGCACCGGGAGCAGCTTCGTGAGCGGCAGCTACGGCACCACGGTGTTCCAGCCCGGGTCCCGGCCGCAGGCCCCGGCGGTGACCGGGACCATGCTGACCGGGAGCACGTTCCGGCTGTCCGCCGACCGCGGCGCCGTCGTGGTGATGAACTTCTGGGGATCGTGGTGCACGCCGTGCCGCGAGGAGGCGCCCGCGCTCGGCGCCCTGGCCCGGCGCTTCGCCGGGGCCCCGGTGCGGTTCGTCGGCGTGGACATCAGGGACGACCCGGCCAGCGCCGAGGCGTTCATGCGCACCTTCCGGATCGGCTACCCGAGCCTGAACGACCCGAACGACGTGGTCGCGCTGGATTTCAGCGGCACGGTGCCGCCCGCGGGCGTCCCCACCACGCTGGTGATCGACCGCGCCGGGCGGATCGCGGCCCGTATCATCGGGCCGGTGTCGTATGACGGCCTGAAGGCACTGATCACGCAGGTCTCGGCGGAGCGCTCGTGACCGGCCCGGCTGTATCATCCGAGGCCGTCCCGGCAGTGCCGCCGGACGCTGCGCCGCCCGACGACTTCGGCGAGCCGGCCGCCGCCCCGGCCCGCCCGGGCGCCCGGCTCGGCGTCGCGGGCTGGCTGCGCTGGGGCTGGCGGCAGCTCACGTCGATGCGGACCGCGCTGATCCTGCTGTTCCTGCTCGCGGCCGGCAGCATACCCGGGTCGGTGCTGCCGCAGGAGGGCACGAACCCGGCGGCGGTGTCCCAGTACTACGCCTCTCACCCGCTGCTGGCCCGGGTCCTCGGCAGCCTGTCGCTGTTCAACGTGTTCGGGGCGCCCTGGTTCGCCGCGATCTACCTGCTGCTGTTCGCCTCGCTGGTGGGCTGTGTGCTGCCCCGGACGCTGCGCCTGGTGGGGTCGGCGCGGCAGCCGCCGCCCCGGGCCCCGGCCAACCTGGGCCGGCTGCCATTTTCCGCCACCTACGCCAGCGCGCTCGCGCCCGAAGCGGCGCTGCGGGCGGCGGCTGCGGTGCTGTCCGGCCGGCGGTTCCGGCTGCGCACCGGCCCGGGCTGGGTGTCCGCCGAAAAGGGCTACCTGCGCGAGGCGGGCAACCTGCTGTTCCACATCGCGCTGCTCGGCTGCCTGGTGTCGATCGGGCTCGGCGGGCTGTTCGGCTACAAGGCCGACCGGCTGCTGGTGACCGGCACCTCGTTCGCCAACACGGTGACGGCGCTGGACGAGTTCCACCCGGGCCGGCTGGTGTCACCGGGCGATCTGCAGCCGTTCACGGTGTCGCTGGATCACTTCAGCGCCTCCTACGTGACCTCAGGCCCGCTGACCGGCCAGCCCGCCTCGTTCGTCGCCGCGATCCGCTACTCGGCCTCGCCGCAGGGCCCGGTGCGCAGCTACTCGCTGCAGGTCAATCACCCGCTGGTGGTGGACGGCGTCCGCGTCTTCCTGATCGGCCACGGGTACGCCCCGACGTTCCGGGTCACCGACGGCACCGGGCATGTGGTGTTCGACGGGCCGGTCCCGTTCATCCCGGTGGAGACCTCCGGGCTCACCTCCGAGGGCGCGATCAAGGTGCCGGACGCCACCCCGCGGCAGCTCGGGTTCGCGGGCGTGTTCCTGCCGACCGCCGTCGACGCCGGCGGCCGCCTGGAGTCGGCGTTCCCGGCCCCGCTGCGCCCGATGGTCAGCCTGGTCTCGTACGCCGGCAACCTCGGCATGAACTCGGGCCCCCCGCAGTCGGTGTACACGCTGAACACCGCCGGGCTGCGCCGGCTGCCGATCACGCCGCAGCCGCTGGCGGTCGGCCAGTCGATGAAGCTCCCCGGCGGCCTGGGGACGCTCACCTACACCGGCTACCAGCAGTGGATCAGCCTCGCGATCACCTACGACCCCGGGCAGCTGCCCGCGCTGGTGTCCGGGATCGCGGTCCTCGGGGGGCTGCTCCTGTCGTTCATGGTCCGCCGTCGTAGGGTGTTCGTGCGCGCCCGGGCGGCCGACTCGGGCGGAACCATCCTCGACGTCGGCGGGCTCACCCGATCGGACGCGGCGGGCGGTTTCGAGGACGAGTTCTCCAGTTTGGCCGCCGAGATCAGCGCCCAGGCCGCGAAGGAGTGAGGCTCACGTGCCCGTCAACACCGGACTCGCCCAGGTCAGCAACGACTTCCTGCTCATCGCGGTGGTCATCTACGCGCTGGCGATGCTGGCCTACGCCTGCGACTTCGCGTTCGGCAGCAGGCCGGTGAAGGCCGCCGCCGTCACGGTGCCCGCCCAGCCTGCCCTGGTCGGCGCCGCGGCCGGGCCGGCCGCCGACGAGGCCCAGGCGGCCGATGAGCCCCCGGCTGCCGCGCCGCCGGACGACGGGCGCCCGGCGTCCCGCGTGATCAGCCGCTGGGTGCGGATGGCGGTGGCGCTGACCTGCGCCGGCCTGGCCGCGCACGTCGCCGGGGTGGTCCTGCGCGGGGTGTCGGTGCACCGGCTGCCCTGGGGCGACATGTACGAGTTCGTCACCGCGCTCACCTGCGTGGCCGTCGCGTTCTTCCTGGCCGTCATGATCCGGTACCGGGCCTACTACATGGGCCTGTTCGTGATGGTCGCGGTGGTGCTCGTGCTGGGCCTGGCCGAGACCGTCATCTACACCCCGGCCGGGCAGCTGCCGCCCGCGCTGCAGTCGTACTGGCTGGCCATCCACGTGACCGCGATGACGCTGGCCACCGGCGTGTTCTTCGTGGCCGCCGTGACCGGGATCATGTACCTGTTCGTGGACCGGTACGCCCGGCGGGTCGCGGCCGGCCGCCCGGCCGGCGCGGACGGGATACTCCGCCGGCTGCCCGGTCCCGAGGCGCTGGACCGGCTCGCCTACCGGACCGTGGTGTTCGGCTTCCCGATCTGGACGTTCGGCGTGATGGCCGGGGCGATCTGGGCGGACCGGGCCTGGGGCAGCTACTGGAGCTGGGACCCCACCGAGACCTGGGCGTTCATCACCTGGGTGGTGTACGCGTGCTTCCTGCACGCCCGGGCGACCGCCGGCTGGCGCGGGCGGCGGGCGACCATCATCCAGCTGACCGGGTTCGCCTGCCTGCTGTTCAACGTGCTCGTGGTGAGCCTGGTCATCCCCGGCCTGCACTCCTACGCGGGCCTGAGCTGACCGGCCGGCTCAGTTGTTTGACCCTCAGTCGCCGGACTCGCGGGCGTCCCTGATCCGGCGACTGAGTTCGGCCAGGAACTCCGGGTCGTCGTCGGGGCCTATCGGCCGCTCCACCTCGGCCGCCCGGATCGCGCCCTGGCCGCGGGAGGTCTCGATGTAGGGATCCATGGCCCGGCCGGCCGGGTGCCGCCTGAGCGCGTCCTGGGGACCGAACGACGGGGCGCCCTGCAGGTGCGGGGGCAGCATCGTCCGTCGGCGCCGGTCCGGCCGCCCGGCCACGAGCCACGCGGTGGCGCCGAACACCGAGCCGAACAGGATGACCAGTACCCAGGCTGGCTTGGTGAGGCTGCGCAGGTCGCCGGCGGGTGTGACCGCAACGTCAATCAGGCAGGGCACCACGAAACCGACCGTGACCAGCCCAAAGAGTACGCCCACGAGCAACATGGCGGCAGCCTAGCGGCTGCCGCGCCCGGCTCGCGGCCAAATCGGCCGAGTCCTCCGGGGTCGTCCGGGCCGACCGTAATAGATTACATTCAGTAACGTGATAGGAGGATCGCGCCGATCCGTCGTAACCTGGCGGCCTGTCTATCCAGGGAGATGCGGTATGCGGCTGCGGTTACTCGATCGCATCCGTCGCTCACGGTGGCGCCGCGAGCCGGACGAGGACCAGGCCGGCGGGCGCACCGCGCCGGTCCCGCGGCCGGGGCCGGCCGCCGGCGGCCCCGGGGCGCACCGCCGGACCAGCGGGCCTGCCCCCGGCGCCCCGCCCGCGGCCGGTGCCGCCTCGCCCGGCCCGCCCGCCTCGCCGGGCCCGCCCGGCCCGCCGGGGCCGCCGGGCCCGCCCGGGCCGCCCGCCGGGCACGCCCTGCCGCGGCGCTGGGGATTCGCCCGCGCGGCCACGCGGGCGGCGGTCAAGACGGAGGCGGCCGCCGAGCCCGCGGCGCGGGCGCCGGCCCGCCCGGCCCGCCGGGCCGCCGTGGCCAGGCCTCCCTGGTATGAGATCGCCCAGAGCAACCGGACCGCGCTCGGCCGCAGGCACTGCGGGCACCTGGAGCCGCTGGTGCACCGGGAGTGGGCCGAGGGCGTGGTTCCCCCGCCCGAGGTGGTGCGCGCCGTCGACCGGCTGGCCGAGTTGCCGCAGCTGATCAAGTCGAAGCTGGCCGCCGGCCTCGACGCGATCTACGTCGGCGCGGGCGGCGTCCCCGACCTCGACGACATGGGCCGGCTGTCCGGGGTCCCGCTGCCGTCCGGGCGGGCGACCTGGGACGCCTGCGCGGGTGCCTACGGCGAGCGCAAGATCATCGTCGGGTCCCGGCCCTCGCCGTCACCGGACGTCATGTGCCACGAGATCGGTCACGCGCTCGACGACATCGACGGCACCGGTGATCAGTGGCAGTCTGACTCCGCGGAGTTCGAGACGCTCTACGACCAGTGCCTGCCGCACATGGTCAGCGCGTTCCACCGGCAGCCGGGGCTGCTCGGCCGGCGCGAGTTCTTCGCGGACGCGTTCGCCGCGATCGCGTCCCGGCAGCGGCCCGCCCTGGTGGAAATGCTCGGCGGCGACACGCGGGCGGCCCTGAACGTCATGCTCTACTTCAACGTGCGCTACGGCATCTAGGGTGGACAGGCGATGTACGTGATACGGCTACCCAACGGGAATCTACTGGTGCCCGAGTCGGCGATCGCCGATGGCGGCAGGCTGATCAGCGATGCCTACGTGGAGATCGGGCCGGATGACGCCGACTACGCACGACTGGCTGAGCAGGCGCTCACCCAGGAGGAGTCCGACGAGCGCCGCAGGCGCTGGCAGGACGGGGACGAGTCGCTGCGCCGGCAGTTTCTTGACTTCCTGGCCCGCCGCGGCGGGCGCGCGCCGGACCTGGAGGACGGTCATGAGCCCTAGCGCGCCGGCTCCACCGACGCGGGAGAGTCGTCACCGAGCAGGGCCCGGACCTCTGATTCCCGGAACCGCCGGTGCCCCCCCGGAGTGCGGATGCTGCTGATGCGCCCGGACGCGGCCCAGCGGGTGACGGTCTTCGGGTCCACCCGGAACAGGGCCGCGACCTCACCGGGTGTCAGCAGCCGCTCACTGTTGCCGTCCATTCTCTGTACCCCTCCTGATCTCCATCGGAGCCTGTCCTAAGTGTCGCGACAAGAACGGTTTTTCTCCCTAGTTTCCGTAAAATCTGGTCTGGGAAATCGCCGCCGGCGCAGGCCCGGCTGACCCAGCCCGCCGCGCGGCCCATAAACTGGGCCCCGCCATGCGTGCCACGGTCGCCTACAGTTCCGCGCGGATCCTGCTCTTCGCGGCCACGCTCGGCGTGCTGTACCTCATCGGCGCCCGGGGGCTGCTGCTGATCGGCCTGGCCCTGGTGATCAGCGGCACCATCAGCTTCGTGGTGCTGTCCCGGCAGCGGGACGCGATGTCGGGCGCGATCACGTCCCGGATCGGCGGCTTCCGCCGGCGCCTGGACGAGGGCACCCGGGCCGAGGACGACGACTGAGCGTCAGCCCGAAGCGGGCAGCCACCCGCCCGAGGTGAGCAGGCCGAGCACCGCCTCGGTCGCCTGCTCGCGGGTCATCACCGAGGTGTCGATAATCAGGTCGGCGTCCAGCGGTTCCTCGTACGGGTCGGAGATGCCGGTGAACTGGCCGATGATGCCCGCCCGCGCCTTGGCGTAGAGGCCCTTGCGGTCGCGGGCCTCGCACACCTCCAGCGGGGTGGCCACGTGGACCAGCAGGAAGTCGCCGGCCTCGGTGACCATCTCCCGGACCCGGGCCCGGGCGGCCGCGTACGGCGCGATCGGCGCGCAGATCGCGATGCCGCCGTGCCGGGCCACTTCGGCCGCCACGAAGCCGATCCGCGCGATGTTCAGGTCCCGGTCGGCGCGCGAGAACGTCAGGCCGGCCGAGAGCAGCTGGCGGACCAGGTCGCCGTCGAGCAGCGAGACCTTGCGGTCGCCCCGCTCGGCCAGGACGTCGGCCAGGCTCCGGGCGATCGTGGACTTCCCCGAGCCGGACAGGCCGGTCAGGAACACCACGAAGCCGCGCTGGGACCGCGGCGGGCGGGCCCGGCGCAGCTCGGCGGCCACGGCGGACGGCGTGAACCAGGCGGGTACCTCGGCGCCCGCGTCCAGCACGTCGGCCAGCTCATCGGGGGACAGGTCGTCCCGCTCGGTGCCGGCCTCGATCAGCGCCAGCGGCCGCCACACCTCAGCGACCCGGTCATAGGCCCAGTCACCCGCGCGGACCACCGGGATCGCGACCCGGGCGCCGTCAGCGGGGGCCACGGCGGCGGACGGCGCCCCGCTGACCGAGACCGTCGTGATGGCCGGCGCCGGGCCGTCGACCATCAGGTGGGTCGCCCCGTAGGCCGCGGCGACCAGGGCCCGGGCCGCCAGCTCGCGCTCTGGCCCGGCGCCGGCCCGGGGGTCGCGGGCGGCCAGCGGCACCGGGATGACCATCGTCGGCGGCGGGAGGCTCGCCGCGGCGGCGAGGACCGCGCGGATCAGGGCCTCGGGCCTGGTGACCACCTCGGCCGGCCCGGCGGTGAGCGGCAGCAGCAGCAGCCGCGCCTTGAGCTGGCCGGCCATGTGCCGGAGCTGGCCGATCAGCCTGCTGTGCACCGGGCCGCGGGTGGCGTAGGCGAGCACCGGGGCGTCGCCGAAGGCCGCGCGGGCCTCGGCCGGCCGCAGCATGAGCCGGCGGAACGGGCCGTGCTCGGGTTCGCGCAGGGCGGTCACGCGCCCGCTGAGCCGGGTCAGCCCGTTGTCCTCGTCGCGCCCGGCGATGTCGAGCAGGGCCAGCGGGGTGCCCTCGGGATCGGCCAGCACCACCTGGCGCGCGCCGGCGGGCACCGCGTCCTCGCGCACGTCCAGCGTCACCGCGACCGGCCAGGGCGTTCCGTCCGCCAGCGTCCCGTGCTCGGCGACCGCCGCGACGTCGGCCGCGCCCATGAACCCGGTCAGCGGCGCGAACGCCCCGGACAACAGCAGCTCCAGGTCGCCGAGCTGCCGGTCGTGCAGCGTCAGGGACGGGACCTCGATGAGGTCGGCGGGCAGGTCGGTCTTTGCCTCAGCAGTCACGTCATCCCTCCGTCGGGCACGGTATCCGGCCGGGCAAGCCCGAGGCTACAGCACCCGCGCGAAGCCGCTCTCCGGCTTGCGGATGACATAGCGCAGCTCGTGGTGGGCCGGGGTCAGCCGCCCCCGGGACAGGCGCGCCGCCAGCCGGCCCAGCGGCGGCAGCCAGGACGGCCGGGGCCCGGCGGCCAGCCCGGCCAGCGCCTGGCGCTGCGCGATCACCAGGCCGCGGCGCCCGGCGTAGGACTCGATCCCGCGCTCGGACACCAGGCGCTCGTAGACGGCCGGGTAGGGACCGGGCTCACCGGGCCGCAGGCGGCGCCAGGCCATCGCGCGCAGCGGCCCGGGGAGCACCCGGTCCAGGAAGCCGGCCGCGCTGTCCCGGTCACCGGTCTGCAGCAGGAGCAGCCCGCCCGGCCGGAGCGTTTCCATCAGGCGGTCGAGCACGAGCTCGGCGTGGCTGACCCGCTGCAGCAGCAGCGCGCAGTGCACGATGTCGAAGGACCGGGGCACGAGCGGCGCGATCCGCAGGTCGCACAGCGTGCACATGACCAGGTCGTGGCGCGCGGTCACGGTGGCCCGGGCCAGGCGGTTGTCGTCGTCGACGAGGCTGACGGCGAGCTCACAGCCGGCCCGGCGCAGCTTACCGAGATCGGGATCTGCGCCCGCGGTGGCGCAGCCGGCCTGCAGCAGCGCGATCGGCTGCCCGGGCCGCTGCGCGGCGTAGTCGAGCACCGCCCGGGTGAACGGCTGCGCGTCCAGGTCGCCCGGCGCCACGGCGATCAGCGTCGCGGCCCCGCCGCCCCACCGCCCGCCCGCGGCGGCCCGGTGCCGTCCGGCCCGTTCGCCGGGCGCGTTGTCTCCCTCTTCGCCATTCACGGATCCATAGCGTAGCTCTCCGGATACGTTTAGTTGTTAAGGCGCGCTCGGGTGGCCGGCGCGGCGTCGGGCCGGGTCCGGCCAGCCGTTAAACTTGGCGCAAGACCCGTGTCCAGGCGGGCCGTTTGGAGCTGGACGCGGGCGTTTCGTGCTGCCTGCCGGCCTTAGGACACCGGGACATTTAGGAAACAATGAGCTTGCCGGGACTGCTGCGGGTCATCGCGGATGACCCCCAGCTCAGCCGTGCCCTCGAGCAGGCCGCCGAGCCGGCCTCGCCGGGCGCGGACCTGATCGCGCCGCCTGCGCTGCGCCCGTTCCTGACCGCTGCCCTGGCCGGCGCCGGGGAATCCGGCGGCCGCTTCGTGCTCGCCGTAACCGCCACCGCCCGGGAGGCCGAGGATCTGACCGCGGCGCTCGGCTCGCTGCTGCCGGACGGCGCGGCCGCATACTTCCCGCCCTGGGAGACGCTCCCG
The DNA here is from genome assembly GCA_963749145.1 of uncultured Actinomycetota bacterium. Lineage (GTDB taxonomy): Bacteria > Actinomycetota > Actinomycetes > Streptosporangiales > Streptosporangiaceae > JASHPR01. The sequence continues at coordinate 675,711 of CAVVLN010000005.1, forward strand.
CACGAGCGGCTGTCCCCGCGCTCGGACACGTCGGGCCAGCGGCTCGCCGTGCTGCGCCGGCTCGCCCACCCCGACCCGGCCGACCCCCGGTCGGGCCCGCTGACCGTCGTCGCCACGCCGGTCCGCTGCCTGCTCCAGCCCATGGCGGGCGGACTCGGCGCGCTCGAGCCGGTCCGGCTGCGCCAGGACGAGACGGCCGACCTCGACGACCTGGTGATGCGGCTGGTGGACATCGGGTACGCGCGGACCGACCTGGTCTCCAAGCGCGGCGACCTGGCCGTGCGCGGCGGCATCCTGGACGTGTTCCCGCCGACCGAGGAGCATCCGCTCCGGATCGAGTTCTTCGGCGACACCGTCGAGGAGATCCGGTTCTTCCGGGTCGCGGACCAGCGCAGCCTGGGCGTGGCGGACAGCGGCCTGTGGGCCCCGCCCTGCCGCGAGCTGCTGCTGACGCCCGCCGTGCGGGACCGGGCCAAGGAACTCGCCGACCGGCATCCGGGGCTGTCGGACGTGCTCGGCAAGCTCGCCGACGGCATCACGGTGGAGGGCATGGAGGCGTTCGCGCCGGTGCTGGCCGAGCGGATGGAGCTGCTGCTCGAGTACGTGCCGCGCGGCGGCTGCGTGCTCGCCTGCGACCCGGAGCGGATCCGGGCCCGGGCGGCCGAGCTGGTCAGCACCAGCCAGGAGTTCCTCGAGGCGTCCTGGGTGAACGCGGCCGCGGGCGGCGAGGTCCCGATCGACCTGGGCGCGGCGGCGTTCCGGCCGATCACCGAGGTCAGGCGCGCGGCCGGGGCGGCGGGCCTGCCCTGGTGGACGATCACGCCGTTCGCCGCGGATCCGGCGGCCGTCACGGGGGATAGGGCGGCGGGCCGGGCGGCCGCCGCGGGCCCGGCGATGATCCCGGGCACGCGGATAGCCCTGAACCCGGCGGACGCCACGCCTTCGCTCCCCGAGGACACCGGCCTGGCGGCGGGCGACGGGGCCGGGCGAGATGCGTTCCTCATGGAAGCGAGTCCGGCGCAGGCGTATCGCGGCGATACGGCGCGTGTGGTCGCCGACATCCGCCGCTGGCTCGGCGACCGGTGGCGGGTGGTGCTGGTCACCGAGGGCCACGGCCCGGCGCAGCGGCTGGTCGAGCTGCTGAGCGGCGAGGGCGTGGGCGCGCGGCTGGGCGCCGGCGAGGCGGGCGAGCCGCCCGAGCCGGGCCTCGTGCACGTGGCGACCGGGATGATCGGGCACGGGTTCACCTGGCCGTCGGTGCGGCTCGCGGTGCTGTCCGAGGCCGACCTGGCCGGCCAGCGCACCAGCGCCGGGCACGAGCGCATGCCGAGCCGGCGCCGCGGCGGCATCGACCCGCTTGCAGCTGGTTCCCGGCGACTACGTCGTGCACGAGCAGCACGGCGTCGGCCGGTACCTGGAGATGACCAGCCGCACCGTGGCCGGGGCGACCCGCGAGTACCTGGTCATCGAGTACGCCCCGGGCAAGCGGGGCCAGCCGCCGGACCGGCTCTACCTGCCGACCGACCAGCTGGACGAGGTGACCAGGTACTCCGGCGGCGAGGCGCCCAGCCTGCACCGGCTCGGCGGGGCCGACTGGGCCAAGACCAAGAGCCGCGCGCGCCGGGCGGTGCGCGAGATCGCCGCCGAGCTGATCCGGCTGTACTCGGCGCGGACCGCCTCGCCCGGGCACGCGTTCGGGCCGGACACGCCGTGGCAGCGCGAGCTGGAGGACGCGTTCCCTTACGCCGAGACGCCGGACCAGCTCGCCGCGATCGACGAGGTCAAGCGGGACATGGAACGGCCGGTGCCGATGGACCGGCTGATCTGCGGCGACGTCGGCTACGGGAAAACCGAGATCGCGGTGCGGGCCGCGTTCAAGGCCGTGCAGGACGGCAGGCAGGTGGCGGTGCTGGTGCCGACCACACTGCTGGCCCAGCAGCACCTGGCCACCTTCAGCGAGCGGTACGCGCCGTTCCCGGTGGTGATCAGGCCGATGTCGCGGTTCCAGACCGACGCCGAGGTGGCCGACACCCTGGCCGGCCTGGCCGAGGGCAAGGTCGACGTGGTGATCGGCACCCACCGGCTGCTGTCTCCCGAGGTCAGGTTCCGGCAGCTGGGCCTGGTGATCATCGACGAGGAGCAGCGGTTCGGGGTCGAGCACAAGGAGTACTTCAAGCGGCTGCGCACCGAGGTGGACGTGCTCGCCATGTCGGCCACGCCGATCCCGCGCACGCTGGAGATGGGCGTGGCCGGGATCAGGGAGATGTCCACGATCCAGACCCCGCCCGAGGAGCGGCACCCGGTGCTGACGTTCGTCGGGCCCTACGACGAGAAGCAGATCGCCGCGGCCATCCGGCGCGAGCTGCTCCGCGACGGCCAGGCGTTCTTCGTGCACAACCGGGTGTCGTCGATCGGCCGCGTCGCCGCCCGGCTCGCCGAGCTCGTGCCCGAGGCCAGGATCGCGGTGGCGCACGGCCAGATGAACGAGCGCGTGCTCGAGAACGTGATGGGCGAGTTCCTCGACCGCGGCCACGACGTGCTCGTGTCGACCACGATCGTGGAGTCCGGCCTGGACATCCCGAACGCCAACACGCTGATCGTGGACCGCGCCGACGCCTACGGGCTGCCGCAGCTGCACCAGCTCCGCGGCCGGGTGGGCCGGGCCCGGGAGCGCGGCTACTGCTACTTCCTGTTCCCGCCGGAGAAGCCGCTGACCGAGACCGCGCACGAGCGGCTGGCCACGATCCAGCAGCACTCGGGCACGGGCGCCGGCATGTACGTCGCGCTCAAGGACCTGGAGATCCGCGGCGCGGGCAACCTGCTCGGCGGCGAGCAGTCCGGGCACATCGCCGGCGTCGGGTTCGACCTGTACGTGCGGATGATCGGCGAGGCCGTGACCGAGCTGCGCGGGGCCGGCCCGGCCGAGCGGCCGGAGGTCCGGGTCGAGCTCCCGGTCGACGCGCACATCCCGCACGACTACGTGCCCGGCGAGCGGCTCCGCCTCGAGGCGTACACCAAGATCGCCGCCATCGACTCGGCCGACGACATCAACGCGGTGCGGGACGAGCTTTCCGACCGGTACGGCCAGCCGCCGCGGCCGGTGCTGAACCTGCTCGCGGTCGCGCGGCTGCGGGCCCGGGCCCGCCGGGCGGGCCTGACCGACATCACCCAGCAGGGCAACCACATCCGGTTCTCGCCGGTGGAACTGCCCGAGTCCCGCGAGGTCCGCGTCCAGCGGCTGTACCCGAGGACGCTGCTGAAGCCGACGGTGCGTACCATGCTCGTACCGGTGCCGAAGGCGGAAGGCGCGGCCGGTTCGCGCCGGCCGGCGCCGACCGTGTCGCTGGGTGCCCCGCCCCTGCGCGATTCCGAACTCCTCGCCTGGTGCGAGGAGCTGATCGAGGCCGTGCTCGGCGGCGCCGCCCCGGCCGGACAGCAAGCGTGAGGAGGGAGCGTCGACGTGCCCCGCACCTCGATGAAGTTGGCCGCGGCCGTGCTCGTGGCCGGTCTCGCGGCGACCGCCTGCGGTACGGTGCGGCTGGGCGCCGCCGCGATCACCAGCAACCAGCGGATCTCGAGCACCACCCTGGCCGATGAGGTGAACGACCTCAACACCGCCTACCAGGCCGACAAGCGCGGGATCCAGCTGCAGTTCCCGGTGTCGCAGATGCCGCAGGCGGTGCTCGCCTGGCTGATCAGGTTCCAGGTCCGGGACCGGCTGGCCGAGCAGCAGGGAATCACGGTGACGCCGACCGACGTGCAGCAGGCGCTGGACGCGATCTCCGCCTCGATCCGGCAGAGCGGCGGGACGGCCACGCTGCCCCAGGTCGCGGTGGCCAACGGGCTGCCGCCGGATCTGCTCCCCGAGCTGGGCCGCTACCAGGCGATCGAGACCAAGGTGCTGAACCAGCTCGACGGCGGGACGCTGCCCGCCAGTTCCTCGGCGCAGCAGACCCTGGAGAACCAGTTCAACACCTCGCAGTGCCGGGCCGCGAAGAGCCTGGACATCCTGGTCAACCCGCAGTACGGCTCGCTCGACTACAGCGACCTGTCGGTCGTGCTCACCCCGTCGGCGCTGTCGCGGACCCAGGTGACGGTCCCGACGCCCGCCGCGTCCCAGCCGGTGCTGACCCCGCCCTGCTAGCCATGGACGAGCGCGACGGCGCGGCCCCGCCCCGCCCCGGGGAGCAGTTGCTGGAACTGGTCGCGGTCATGGCCCGGCTCCGGCAGGAGTGCCCGTGGGACGCCCGGCAGACCCACGAGACGCTCGCGCCGCACCTGCTCGAGGAGAGCTACGAGGCGCTCGAGGCGCTGGAGAGCGGGGACCCCGAGGCGCTGTGCGAGGAACTCGGCGACGTGCTGCTGCAAGTGGTCTTCCACGCCGAGGTCGCGTCCGAGCGTGCCGACGGCACCGGGTACACGATCGACGACGTCGCCGAGCAGATCGCGGCCAAGCTGGTGCGCCGGCACCCGCACGTGTTCGGCGACGTCAGCGTCTCGGGAGCGGACGAGGTCAAGCAGAACTGGGACGCGATCAAGGCGGCCGAGCGGGAGGCCAAGAGCGGCGGGCCCGGCTCGGTGCTCGACGGCGTGCCGTTCGGCCAGCCCGCCCTGGCGCTCGCCGCCCAGCTGCAGCGGCGCGCGGAGCGGGCCGGGGCGCCGGCGGCCCTGGCCGACCTGGACGCGCGCGGGGACGGGCAGCCGAGCCCGGTCGGGGCCGAGCTGTTCGCGCTCGTGGCCCGGGCCCGCGCGGCCGGGCTTGACCCGGAACTGGAGCTGCGCGCGGCCGCCCGCGCCTACCGCGACCGGGTCCTGGCCTGGGAGCACGCCCGGCGGGGCTGAGGCGCCCGCTCGCGGGCCCGCGCCGGCCGTCAGCCGCCGCGAGCGCCCGGCCGTATCCCGGCGTGGCCTGTGTGTTCGCCCGCGCTCACTCCGTTAGGCTCCAATGCGGACATGTCATCGCAGCCTCGCCGGGGAGTCTTCTTGTCCTCCATCGATGAAATTCACGCCTGGCAGATCCTGGACTCGCGCGGCAACCCGACGCTCGAGGTCGAGGTCGTGCTCGACGACGGCATCGTGGCCCGCGCCGCGGTGCCGAGCGGGGCCTCGACCGGCCAGTTCGAGGCCGTCGAGCTCCGGGACGGCGGGTCCGAGTACGGCGGCAAGGCCGTCGGCCGGGCCGTGCGCGGGGTCAACGACGAGATCCAGCCCGAGCTGCTCGGCTACGACGCCTACGACCAGCGGCTCGTGGACCAGGCCCTGATCGACCTGGACGGCACGCCGGACAAGTCGCGGCTCGGCGCGAACGCGATCGTGGGCGTCAGCATCGCGGTGGCCAAGGCGGCCGCCGAGTCGGCCCGGCTGCCGCTGTTCCGCTACCTCGGCGGCCCCAACGCGCACATCCTGCCGGTGCCGCAGATGAACATCCTCAACGGCGGCGTGCACGCCGACAACAACGTCGACGTCCAGGAGTTCATGATCCTGCCGATCGGCGCCGGCACCTTCGCCGAGGCGCTGCGCTGGGGCGCCGAGACCTACCACGCGCTGAAGTCCGTGCTCAAGCAGCACGGCCTGGCCACCGGCGTCGGCGACGAGGGCGGCTTCGCCCCCGACCTGGCCCACAACCGGGCGGCGCTCGACCTGATCGTGGAGGCGATCGGCAAGGCCGGGTTCACGCCCGGGGACCACGTCGCGCTCGCCCTGGACGCGGCCGCGTCCGAGTTCTACGACGACGGCGCGTACACGTTCGAGGGCAGCCGGAAGACGTCGGCCGAGATGACCGGCATCTACGCCAGCTGGCTGGACGCGTACCCGATCGTCTCGCTCGAGGATCCGCTGGCCGAGGAGGACTGGCCGGGCTGGGCCGAGCTCACCGCCCGGCTCGGCGGCCGGGTGCAGGTGGTGGGCGACGACATCTTCGTCACCAACCCGGAGCGGCTGCGCCGCGGCATCGCCGAGCGCACCGCGAACTCGCTGCTGGTCAAGCTCAACCAGATCGGCACGGTCACCGAGACGCTGAACGCGGTCGCGCTCGCCCAGCGCAGCCGGTTCAGCTGCGTGATCAGCCACCGGTCCGGCGAGACCGAGGACACCACGATCGCCGACCTGGCCGTGGCCACCAACTGCGGCCAGATCAAGACCGGCGCGCCCGCGCGGTCCGAGCGGGTGGCCAAGTACAACCAGCTGATCAGGATCGAGGAACTGCTGCGCGACGCGGCCGAGTACGCGGGCCGGGCGGCCTTCCCGCGCTGGGCGGCCAGCGGGCGATGACCGGCGCCGCCGGCGGCCAGGACCGGCCCGGGCCGGGCCGCCGGCCGCAGCCGGACCGGTCCCGGCTGACCAGCCGGGCCGCGGTGCTGGCCGTCGTGCTCTGCGCGATCGCGCTGAGCCTGGCCTACCCGGTGCGCGAGTACATCGCCCAGCGGCGCCAGATCGACCAGCTGGAAGTGCAGCGGCAGGCGATCGCGCTCCAGCTCGGCCAGCTCGAGCGGCAGCAGCAGCTGCTGAGCAGCGACGCCTACGTGGAGCAGCAGGCCGAGGACCGGCTGCACATGTGCCTGCCCGCCCAGACGTGCTACGTCATCATCAACCGGCCGCCGCCCGCGGCCAGGGCCACCGGCAGCCACGCTCCCGGCACGCCCTGGTACGAGCGGCTGTGGGAATCGGTCCGGCAGGCGGACAAGGCCCCGGCCCGGTGACGGCGGTGCCGGAGCGCGATGCCGCCGCCGTGGCGCGCCAGCTCGGCCGGGAGCCGCGGGCCCTGCTCGCCGTGGCGCACCGCTGTCCCTGCGGCCTGCCCGACGTCGTGGCGACCGCCCCGCGGCTCCCGGACGGCACCCCGTTCCCGACCCTGTACTACCTGACCTGCCCCCGCGCGGTCGCCGCGGTGAGCCGCCTGGAGTCCGGCGGGCTGATGCGGGAGATGACGCGGCGGGCGGCGGCCGAGCCGCGGCTGCGGGCGGCCTACCGGGCCGCGCACCGCGACTACCTGACCCGGCGGGACGAGGCGGCCCGCGCGGCCGGCGTGGAGCCGCTGCCGCCCGGCACGCCCAGCGCGGGCGGCATGCCGGACCGGGTCAAATGCCTGCACGCTCTGGTCGCCCATGCGCTGGCCGCCCCGGGAGCGAACCCGCTCGGCGCCGAGGCCGCGCAGGCGGCCGGGGCGTGGTGGAGCGCGGGCCCGTGCGTCAGCCCGGAGCCGGCGTGAGCGGAGACGCCGGCGTGAGCGGGGACGCCGCCGTGCGCGGGGACGCCGCCGTGCGCGGGGACGCCGGCGTGAGCGGGGACGCCGCCGTGCGCGGGGACGCCGGCGTGAGCGAGAACGCCGCCGTGCGCGTGGCCGCGGTGGACTGCGGCACCAACTCGCTGCGGCTGCTCATCGCCGACGTGGACGTGGCGGCCGGCGAGCTCACCGACGTCGACCGGCGCATGGAGATCGTCCGGCTCGGCCAGGGGGTGGACGCGACCGGCCGGCTCGCGCCCGAGCCGCTGGCGCGGACGCTGCGGGCGCTCGAGGCTTACGCGGCCGCGATCAGGCGGGCCGGGGCCCGCCGGGTGCGGATGGTCGCCACGAGCGCGACCAGGGACGCCGCCAACGCCTCGGAGTTCGTCCGCGGGGTCACCGCGATCCTTGGTGTCGCGCCCGAGGTGCTCAGCGGCGACGAGGAGGCCCGGCTGTCGTTCACCGGGGCGACGGCCGAACTGGCCGGACTCCCCGGGCCGTCCCGCCCGCCCGACTCGCCCCGCCCGCCCGACTCGCCCCGCCCGCCCGACTCGCCCCGCCCGCCCGGCCCTTACCTCGTCGTGGACATCGGCGGCGGGTCCACCGAGTTCGTGCTCGGCTCCGCGCCCGACGCGCCGCCGGCGGCCGCGGTGTCGGTCGACATCGGCTGCGTCCGGATGACCGAGCGGCACCTGCACTCCGACCCGCCGCAGCCCGCCGAGGTCGCCGCGGCTACCGCCGACATCGACGCGGCGCTGGACGTGGTCGCGGCGAAGGTGCCGGTGAGCGAGGCCCGCACGCTGATCGGCCTGGCCGGCTCGGTGACCACGGTGGCCGGCATCGCGCTGGGCCTGCCCGGCTATGATCCCGGGCGGATCCACCACGCGCGGGTCCCGGCGGCCGGCGTCCACCGGATCAGCGCCGGCCTGCTCGCGCAGACCCGCCGCCAGCGGGCCGGCATTGCCGTGATGCACCCGGGCCGGGTCGACGTGATCGGCGCGGGGGCGCTGGTGCTGGACCGGGTGCTGGCGCGGTTCGGCTTCGCCGAGGTCATCGCCAGCGAGCACGACATCCTGGACGGGATGGCCTGGTCGCTGGCGGCGAGCGGGGCTCCGTGAGCCCGGTACCGCCGGGGACCGGCTGGCCCGGCGACCCCGCGACGGCCGCCACGCCGGTCGCCGACGGGCCGGACGCGGTGCGCGCGCTGGCGCGGTCGGCCGGGACCCTGGCCGAACTGGCCGCGCGGCAGTCGGTGTGCCGGGCCTGCCCGCGGCTGGTCGCGTGGCGGGAGCAGGTCGCCGCGGAAAAGCGCCGTTCGTTCCGGGCCGAGCGGTACTGGGGCCGCCCGGTCCCCGGCTGGGGATCGGACGAGCCGCGGGTGCTGATCGTGGGCCTGGCGCCCGCCGCGCACGGCGGGAACCGTACCGGGCGGGTCTTCACCGGCGACCGCAGCGGCGACGTGCTCTTCGCCTCGCTGTGGCGGACCGGGCTCGCCGCCCAGCCCTCCAGCGTGACGGCCGGGGACGGGCAGCGGCTGCTGGGCGCGCGGATGGCGGCGGCGGTGCGGTGCGCGCCACCGGAGAACAAGCCGACGACGGCCGAGCGCGACACCTGCGCGCCCTGGCTGGCGGCCGAGCTCTCCCTGGTGGCCGGCGACCTGCGCGCGGTGGTCTGCCTGGGCCTTTTCGCCTGGCAGGCGATGTGGGCGCAGCTGGCCGCCGCCGGGTTCACGGTGCCCAGGCCCCGGCCGTCGTTCGGTCACGGCGCCGAGGCCATGGTGGACGGCCCGGGCCGCGCCGCGCCGCTGCTGGTCATCGGCTGCTACCACCCGAGCCAGCAGAACACCTTCACCGGGCGGGTGACCGGCGGCATGCTGGACGACGTGTTCGCGCGGGCTCGCCGCCAGGCCTGCGTAACGTTCCGCGCCGTCCCGCCGATCTGCTTACAGAGTGTAAATGTTCCCGTAGAATAGTTACACGCCGTATCTGTTTGCTAGATCAAATCAATTGGATAGGTGTCTTTGGGCCAGAATCGGACTCGCCGTAAATCCATTCTCCGTGCATTATCTGAACGGCGCGGGGTATCATCTCTGAGCCCCCGTAGCCCAAGGGAAGAGGCCGGCCCCCTAAAAGGGTCCCCAGTGTCGGTTCGACTCCGACCGGGGGTACGCCTGAGCTGCCTTGACTCCGCGCCGGCCATGTTCATGTGGCTGACTGTTCATTCAATCGCCGCCGCTCCTGCCAATGATCTTGCCGTAGGCGGGGCCGCGCCCGGCCTTTGCGGGTGCGATTAAGCGGAGCGTAATCTGGTTACGTATGCCTTTCCCGTCCGCCAGTTAGTTAGAGTTCTTTACCGTTCCTTTGCATTTTCCTATGCACGTGCTTTTGCATTTGCTTTTGCAACATTGAGGAGGAAAGCGGGGGTCCGGGAGGCCTGGCCGGACAGGCGGGTGCGGCCAGGGATCAGCCGCTGGCGTCGGGCCCGGCCCGGGTGATCGTGATCCGGACCATGACCCGCCGCTCGCGGCGCATGGCTGCCCGGTAGTCATCCCAGTCGGGGTGCTCGCCGGAGATCCGCCGGTAGTAGTCCACCAGCAGGTCCATCGCCTCGGGCAGGTGCACGATCTCGGCGGTGCCCTCGGCCTGGACCCATTCCCCGAAGAAGCCGTCGTTCAGCAGGCACAGCGAGGCCCGGGGATCGCGGGCCAGGTTCCTGGTCTTTATCGCCGTTTCCCTGGTGCTGACCAGGATCCGCCCCTCGGCGTCCACGCACGCGGTCACCGGCGAGAGTTGCGGCCGGCCGTCACGGCGGGTCGTGGCCAGCACCGCATGATGATGGACGCGCAGGAACTCCCTGGCGCGCTGGAGGTCCACCTCAGGCGCGGTTCAGCCTGATCCGGCGCTGCACCTCATACTCGTGCACGATCGCGCTGGCGTAGCCATGCGTGAGCCCGTGCTCGTCGGCCAGCCAGTGCGCGCGCTCAGCGCAGCGCAGGAACGCGGGGCCAGATTCCAGCCTCGAGAACCACTCTCGGAGGTCACGTCCGGTGACCACGGGGATGCGGGCGATCAGGTTCTTGTGCATCTCCGGAGAGTGGGTCAGAGACAAGTGGCACCTCCAGGTGGGCCCGGGCGCTGGGGCGGGGTCAACCCCTCCTGTCGAGACTGCACCACCGCGGGGCGCCTGACAACCCCCCAACGTCACCCTTCTGTAATGCCGCGTTTGCGAAGGTCACCGGACCGGCCGGGGCCGGGGAGTCAGGACAGCCGCTCGAAGATCATCGCCATGCCCTGGCCGCCGCCCACGCACATGGTCTCCAGGCCGAAGGTCTTGTCGTGGAACTGCAGGCTGTTCAGCAGCGTGGACGTGATCCGGGCCCCGGTCATGCCGAACGGGTGGCCGATCGCGATCGCGCCGCCGTTGACGTTGAGCTTGTCCAGGTCGATGCCCAGGTCGCGGTAGGACGGGATGACCTGGGCGGCGAACGCCTCGTTGATCTCGACCAGGTCGATGTCGTCGATGGTCATCCCGGCCCGGGCTAGCGCCCGCCGCGACGCCTCGACCGGGCCGAGGCCCATGATCTCGGGCGACAGCGCGGTCACCGCGGAGGAGACGATCCGGGCCAGCGGCGTGATCCCGAGCTCGGCCGCCTTGGTGTCGCTCATCACGATCACGGCGGCGGCGCCGTCGTTGAGCGGGCAGCAGTTGCCCGCGGTGACCGTCCCGTCCGGCCGGAACACCGGCTTCAGCGTGGCCACCTTATCCAGCGTGGTGCCGGGGCGCGGGCCGTCGTCCCTGGCCGCGACCGTGCCGTCCGGGAGGGTGGCGGGCGTGATGTCCCGCTGCCAGAACCCGTCAGCCAGCGCCTTCTCGGCCTGGTTCTGCGAACGCACGCCGAACTCGTCCTGCTCCTGCCGGGAGATGCCGCGCAGCCCGGCGAGGTTCTCCGCGGTCTGGCCCATGGCGATGTAGATGTCGGGGATCTGGTCGTCGTCCCGCGGGTCGTGCCAGAGGCCCGCGCCGCCCTCGGTCAGCTTGCCGCTGCGCTCCTCGGCCGCGGCGAACACCGGGTTCTTGGTGTCCGGCCAGCTGTCGCTGCTGCCCTTGGCGAGCCGGCTGACGCACTCCACGCCGGCGGAGATGAACGCGTCGCCTTCGCCCGACCTGATCGCGTGGAAGGCCATCCGGGTGGTCTGCAGCGACGACGAGCAGTAACGGGTGATCGTGGTGCCCGGCAGATTGTCGTAACCGAGCATCACCGCGATCCCGCGCGCCATGTTGTAACCCTGCTCGCCGCCGGGCAGGCCGCAGCCGAGCATCAGGTCGCCGAGGTCGGCCGGGTCCAGCTGCGGTACCTTGGCCAGGGCTGCCGTGATCATCTGAACGGTCAGGTCATCGGGGCGGATGCTGGACAGCGATCCCTTGAACGCGCGGCCGATCGGCGAGCGGGCGGTGGCGACGACGACTGCCTCGGGCATGGTGACTCCCCATCATGATTGTTAACTCGACAGTAGCTTATGCCCGTCACGCCGGGTGGGATACCGTCGGTGACCTGAGGCAAGGTGGGTGACATGCAGGTACACGAGTCGTTGATTGAGTTGTTCGGCCACACGCCGCTAATGCGGCTGCGCCGGGTCAGCCGCGGCTGCGCGCCGGCGGTGCTGGCCAAGGTCGAGTATCTCAACCCCGGCGGCTCGGTGAAGGACCGGATCGCGCTGTCGATGGTCGAGGCGGCCGAGGCGTCCGGCGCGCTGCGCCCCGGCGGCACGATCGTCGAGCCGACGTCGGGCAACACCGGGATCGGCCTGGCCATCGTGGCGATGGAAAAGGGCTACCGGTGCCTGTTCGTCTGCCCGGACAAGGTCGGCCAGGACAAGATCAGCGTCCTGCGCGCTTACGGGGCCGAGGTCGTGGTGTGCCCCACCACCGTGTCCCCGGATCACCCGGACTCCTATTACTCGGTGTCGGACCGGCTGGCCCGGGAGACCGAGGGCGGCTGGAAGCCCGACCAGTACGCCAACCCGGAGAACCCGGCCTCCCACTACCGCACCACCGGGCCGGAGATCTGGGCCCAGACCGAGGGACGGGTCACCCACTTCGTGGCCGGGATCGGCACCGGCGGCACGATCTCGGGGACTGGCCGGTACCTGAAGGAGGTCTCCGGCGGGCGGGTCCGGGTCATCGGCGCCGACCCCGAGGGCTCGGTCTACTCCGGCGGGACCGGCCGCCCGTACCTGGTCGAGGGGGTCGGCGAGGACATCTGGCCGGAGACCTACGACAAGAACATATGCGACCAGATCGTCGCGGTCAGCGACGCCGAGTCGTTCCGGATGACCCGCCGGCTGGCCCGCGAGGAGGCGCTGCTGGTCGGCGGCTCCAGCGGGCTGGCCGTGGTCGCCGCGCTGCGGGTGGCGAGGAAGGCGGGGCCGGACGACGTGATCGTGGTGCTGCTGCCCGACGGCGGCCGCGGCTACCTGGCGAAAATCTTCAACGACGAGTGGATGGCCGACTACGGGTTCCTGACCTCGGAGACGGCCGAGCCGCGGATCGCGGACGTGCTGGAGGGCAAGCAGGGCGGCCTGCCGCCGTTCGTGCACGCCCACCCCGGCGAGACCGTCGCCGCGGCCATCGACAGCCTGCGCGAGTACGAGGTCTCGCAGCTTCCCGTGCTGAGCGCGGAACCGCCGGTGATGGCGGCGGAGGTGATCGGCTCGATCGTGGAGCGCGACCTGCTGGACGCGCTGGTGTCCGGCCGGGCCCGGCCGCAGGACCAGGTCGGCGGGCACATGTCGGCGCCGCTGCCGATGGTGGGTTCCGGCGAGCCGGTCAGCAGCGCGGTCCGGGCGATGGAGAAGGCGGGCGCCGCGGTGGTTCTGGTCGAAGGCAAGCCGGCTGGCATGATCACGCGGCAGGATGTGCTGACGTACCTCGCGGCCGGCGGGATGGTGTAGGGCAGCCGGGACAGGCAAGGCCGGGCGCGACGGGCAAGGCCGGGCGGAACGGGAGGCAAAGATGCCTGACGGATTCGAGACCCAGGCGATTCACGCGGGCCAGGAGCCGGATCCGGCGACCGGGGCCGTGGTCACGCCGATCTACCAGGTCTCGACCTACAAGCAGGACGGGGTCGGGGGCCTGCGCGGCGCGGGGCTGCCCGGGCGCTGGATCGAGGGTTACGAGTATTCCAGGTCGGCGAACCCGACCCGGGCCGCGCTCGAGGAGTGCCTGGCCGCGCTCGAGGGCGGGACCCGCGCGTTCGCGTTCGCGTCCGGGATGGCGGCCGAGGACTGCCTGCTCCGCACGGTGTGCCGGCCGGGCGACCACGTGCTGATCCCGCACGACGCCTACGGCGGCACCTACCGGCTGGTCGACAAGGTCTTCCGGAACTGGGATGTGAGCTACCGGCCGGTGCCGATGTCGGAGCCGGCCGCGGTGCGCGAAGCGCTGGCCGCCCGCCCCGCGCAGGTCATCTGGGTCGAGTCGCCGACGAACCCGCTGCTGTCGGTGGCCGACATCGCGGCCCTGGCCGATGTCGCGCGCGAGGCGGGTGCGCTGCTCGTGGTGGACAACACGTTCGCCTCCCCTTACCTGCAGCAGCCGCTGGCCCTCGGCGCCGACGTGGTCGTGCACTCCACCACCAAGTACATCGGCGGTCATTCTGACGTGGTCGGGGGCGCACTGGTCGTGGCGGACCCTGATCTCGGGGAGAAGATCGCCTACATCCAGAACGCGACGGGTGCCGTGAGCGGCCCGTTCGACGCGTGGCTCACGCTGCGGGGGGCCAAGACCCTCGCGGTGCGCATGGACCGGCACTGCGAGAACGCCGGGCGCGTGGCCGACATGCTCGCCGCGCATCCCAGGGTGGTCGAGGTGTTCTATCCCGGGCTGGCGTCGCACCCCGGGCACGAGGTGGCGGCCAAGCAGATGCGCGGGTTCGGCGGCATCGTCTCGTTCCGGCCGGCGGGCGGGGAGGCCGAGGCGGTAGCGGTCTGCGGCCGGACGCGGCTGTTCACCCTGGGCGAGTCGCTCGGCGGGGTGGAGTCGCTGATCGAGCACCCGGGACGGATGACGCACGCCTCGGTCGCGGGGTCGGCGCTTGAGGTACCGCCCGACCTGGTCCGGCTGTCGGTCGGGATCGAGACCGGCGAGGACCTGCTGGAGGACCTGCGGGCCGCGCTGGGCTGACGCCGGGCCGGCCGGTCAGCTGTTCCAGACCATGAGGACCAGGATGACCAGCCAGATCAGCGTGACCACCCCGGCCATGCTGGCGATCCGGCCGCGTTCCACGTGCCCGAGGTGCACGCCCGCGGCGGGCGGGTCGCCAGGTAGCTGAGCAGGCCCGGAACCGCCGTTCGCGGGGCCTGCCGCCGCCGCGTCCGCCTGGATGGCCGGCTCGGGCTGCAGCGCGGCGGCCTCGGCCGCGTCCGCCGCGGCGTCCTCGAGCGCGAGGATGGCCCGGTGCTGATCGCGCATGATCAGCACGAGCAGCACGAGCGAGACCACGAAAAGGGTCAGGGATGCCGTCAGCCAGGGCTTGCTGAAGTCGTTCAGCTGCTTGGCCAGGACCAGGCCGGCGATCAGCACGCCGAGCGAAATGATGGAGAAAATCCGCGTGGTCCGCTGCAGGTACCGGACCACGACCACGTCGCGCTTCCTGATGTAGCGCGGCGTCGACATCATCGCCACCGTGACCGGGCCGATAGCGAAGATAGCAAAGCCGATGTGCAGCCAGAGCACTAGCCGGTCGGTAAAGGACATGTGCCGATCCTAGGGCCGGCCCACCCGGGGCCGGCCGCATCCGGTGCGGATCCGCGGGTCGGCGGCTAGCTGCCGGTCGTGCTGGTGCCGCCTGATCCGCTCGTGCTGGTGCTGCCGGTTCCGCTCGTGCTGGTGCTGCCGGTTCCGCTCGTGCTGGTGCTGCCGGTTCCGCTCGTGCTGGTGCCGCCGGTTCCGCTCGTGCTGGTGCCGCCGGTTCCGCTTCCGCTGCTGTCTCCGCTAGTGCTGGTGCTTCCGCTCGTGCTGGTGCTACCGGTTCCGCTGGCGCTCGCCCTACCGGTGGTCGCGGGCCTGCGGCTGGCGAGATAGGCGCCGATCAGGAATGCGATACCAACGACAAACGAGACAATGGCCCGGACTTTGTGGTGGCCATGATGGACGCTTCCGACCATGACATGTATGGAATTCGCCGCGCCGGACACATAGAGGATTCCGGCGATGATCGCCAGGACTCCGATCACGGCCAGGACGATCACCAGCGGCCCTCGGCTGGATGATCCCCCCGGGGCGCTTCCCGGGGTGCTTGCTGAACTCACGTGCTCCTCCTAGAAGATGAACTGGGCCCACTTTAGGTCCCGGATAACCAGGTCGAGCTTACTGACCGGGCTGGTGTGACATGAGCCGCTGCCCTGCCGGAGCGAGCACCCGGCCCGGGTCCCGGAATCCCGGGACCCGGATCCGCTGAGTGGCGGGAACCGTTGGTTCCCGCGGACGCGCCTAGCTGGACTTGCTCTTGGTGGCGAACCAGGACCCGATCAGGGCGGCCACGCCGATGACCAGCAGGACGCCGCCGCGGGCGAGGTGGTTGCCCTTGTGCACGTGGCTGCCCGCCGTCAGGAAGCTGGGCAGCGAGTGCCCGGCGACCATGTACAGGATCCCGAGGACGATGGCCAGCACGCCGATCACCGCCAGGGTGATGACCAGCGGCTTCTTGCTGGCCGACGCGCCGCCAGACACGCTTGCAGAACTCACTGTCTCCTCCTATAAGTCCGCAGCGTCCCCCGCGGCGGACCATCCTCCATGCCCCGTCATCGATGACTACCTGCGGCACGGTACTACGGCGGGCCCCGGCGCGGAGGACTTCCCAAAAGCGGCGAAAGTAAAATCTATCTACTGCCGTTCCTGCGGGCGCGCAAGAAGTCCCTGACCACGTATTCGCCCAGGTTCTCCGGCAGCGCGCGCAGCACCCGGCCGCCGTTGCGCCTGGCCACCTCGTCGACGAACGCGGTGAGCCGGGCGTCGTCGGCGAGCATGAAGACGTTCAGCGTCGCCCGGCGCCTGGTCATCTTGTCCACCTCGGCCAGGGTCAGCTCCAGCGTCTCCGGCGACGGCGGCCAGTCGAAGTACGACTGCCCGTCGCGGCGCAGGTGCGCGGTGGGCTCGCCGTCGGTGACGACCAGCACGACCGGGTTCTGCTCGGGCCGGCGGTCCAGGAACCGCCCGGCCAGGACCAGCGCGTGGTGCAGGTTAGTGCCCTGCACCATGTCCCAGCCCAGCCCGGCGAGGTCGGTCTCGCGCAGCTCGCGCGCGTAGTTCGAGAAGCCGACGACCTGGATCGAGTCCTGCGGGTACTTGCTGCGGATCAGCGCGTGCAGGGCCAGCGCCGTCTGCTTGGCCACTCCCCAGGTGCCACGCAGCGCCATCGAGTAAGACAGGTCGACCAGCAGGCAGACCGCGGCCGTGGTCCGCCGCTCGGTCTCGGTGACCTCGAAGTCGCTGACCGAGAGCCGGACCGGGCGGTCCGGCTCGGGCAGGCCATTGCGCAGCAGCGCGTTACGGACGGTCGTCGGCGCGTCGATGGCCTGCTCGTCGCCGAAGATCCACGGCCGGGTGCTGCCGGTGTGCTCCCCGGCCTGGCCGGCGTCGTGCTGGTCGTGATCGCCGAAGCCGCGCTCGGGCAGCTCGGCGAACACCCGGCGCAGCGCGGTCTCGCCCAGGCGGCGAACCGCCTTCGGGGTGAGCTCCAGCTTGCCGTCGCTGCGCTGCAGGTACCCCTGCCGCTCCAGTTCCCGCTCGATCTGGCGCAGCGCCTCCATGTCGTCGACGGCCTGCCGGCCGAGGGCGCGCCGCACAGCCTCCTCGTCGATGTCGTCGAGCCGGGCGCCCGGGTAGTCCTGGCGCAGCGCGTCCTCCAGCTCGGCCAGGTCGGCCAGCTCGGACAGGGCGGTGGTCGCCTCGCTCAGCCCCAGCGGGTTCTGGCCGGTCATCTGCTCGCCGGGCCATCCGTCGAAGTCCATGTCCGGGCGGCGGGCGTGCAGCGCGTCGGCCAGCCGGGCCATCTCGGCGGCCAGGCCCGCGTCCTCCAGGGTCTGCGCCATCAGCGCGGCCAGTTCCTCGCGCTGGGCGTCGGTCAGCGAGTTCAGCAGCCGCTGCGCCGCGGACATCCGGCGGACCAGCGAGTCGACCAGCTCGTCGAGGTTGCCCGGCGAGTCGGGGAACAGGTCGCCGTACTGCGCCATGAAGTCGTAGAAGTCCTGCTGGGTGTGAGTGCCCTGGGCATCGGCCTCGAGCATCGCGTTGAGCGCGGCCATCATGTCCTTGACCCGCTGCATAGCCGCCGGGTCGGGCTGCTGCAGGGTCTGCTTCATGCCGCGGAACTGGCTGTCGAGCACCTCGCGGCGCAGCAGGTCCTTGAGTTTCTCGAAGGTCTCCCGGGCCGCCGGCGAGCGCCAGTCGTAGTCGGCGAGCCGCCGGACGGCCTGCGCGGTGTCGCTTGGCAGCGCGTCGAGCTCCGCCTCCCGCAGCCGGGCCTCGTCGGCCGGGTCAGGGAACAGCTCGGCCCGCTCCTGCCCGACCGCGGTGTCCAGCAGCGCGCGGGCCTGTTCCAGGATGCCGTCCAGGCGGCCGCGGTCGCGCAGCTCCCGCTGCCGCTCGCGGACCCGGCGCAGCAGGTCGTCCAGGCCCTGGTGGCCCGACATGCCCCGGCGGAGCAGTTCGCGCAGGGCGCTGGCGGGGTCGGAGCCGTCCAGTACCGACTCGCCGAGCTCGTCGACCGCGCCGCGCACGTCATAGGGCGGCTCGAGCGGGTCGGGCCCGTCGTGGTACGGGCCGTACCGGTAACCGCTCACGGTGTGATCCGCCTCCCAGGCCGTTACGTCCGGTAGACCGCGGTGCCGTCGACGACGTCCTTGGACAGCCTGCGCATCAGGTAGAGGCCCTCCAGCGCGAACTCCAGCGCCGCCGCGGCCTGGCCGAAGGACTCGCTGCCGTCCATGGCGAGCCGGTCCATGATCCGAGCCAGGCCGGGGACGTCACCGATCCGGCGGAGCAGGTCGTCCGCGGGAACCAGGTCGCCCGACTCCACGCAGCCGCCCTCGGCGAACTTGGCCAGCAGCCCGCTCAGGTCCGCGTTGCCGAGCGTCGAGCGGAACGTCTCCGCGATCGCCCGCCGCAGCAGGTGATCGAGCACCTCCTGCTCGCGGCCCTCCTCGCTGACCTCGAACTCGACCTTGCCGCGCAGGGTGCTCACGACGCTGGGCAGGTCGCAGACCCGGGCCACGGGCTGCCGCTCGCCGGTGATCGCGGCCCGGCGCACCGCGGACGCCGCCACCGCCTCGGCCGCGGCGATCGCGAACCGGGCCGAGACGCCGGACCGGGCGTCGACGGCCGGCGAGGCCCGCACCAGCCGGGTGAACCTCGCGATCACCTGCACCAGGTGCTCAGGCAGCACCGCGCCCGGCTCCTGGCCGTCCCAGGCCACCTGCGCCTCCTGGTCGATCAGCGCCAGCTCGGACTCGAGCGACACCGGGTAGTGGGTGCGGATCTCCGCGCCGAACCGGTCCTTGAGCGGCGTGATGATGCGGCCGCGGTTGGTGTAGTCCTCCGGGTTCGCGCTGGCCACCAGGACCAGGTCGAGCGGCAGCCGCAGCGCGTAGCCGCGGACGCCGATGTCGCGTTCCTCCAGCACGTTCAGCAGCGACACCTGGATGCGCTCGGCCAGGTCGGGCAGCTCATTCAGGCAGAAGACGCCGCGGTTGGTCCGCGGCACCAGGCCGAAGTGGATGGTCTCGGGGTCGCCGAGCGTCCGGCCCTCGGCCACCTTGACCGGGTCGATGTCACCGATCAGGTCGCCCACGCTGGTGTCCGGGGTGGCCAGCTTCTCGCCGTAGCGCTCGTCCCGGTGCCGCCAGACAACCGGCAGGTCGTCGCCCTGCTCGGCGGCGAGGCGGCGGCAGCGCGTGCACACCGGGGCGAACGGGTGGTCGTTGATCTCGCATCCGGCGACCGCGGGGGTCCATTCGTCGAGCAGGCCGGTGAGCGTGCGGATCAGGCGGGTCTTGCCCTGGCCGCGCTCGCCCAGCAGGATCACGTCGTGCCCGGCGATGATCGCCCGCTCCAGGTGCGGCAGGACGGTCTGCCCGAAGCCGATGATCCCGGGGAAGGCGTCTTCGCCCGCGCGCATCCGGGCCAGCAGGTTACGCCGGATTTCCTGCTTGACCGTGGTGAACTCGTGATCGCTGGCCCGCAGTTCGCCTAGGGTCGAGGGTGCGGGGGGAGCTGACTGGGTCGCTGTTGCCGACTGCGGCTGGCTCTTTCGCTGCACCCATAGACACTACGTGCATGTTGGCCGGATGCGCATCTCAGGAGGCTGGGCGTGGGCGAGGCGAGCCCGGCGCTTGCCATCGACGTCGGCGGCACCAAGCTGGCCGCGGCGGTGGTGGAACCGGGCGGCCGGCTGGTGACCTGGGCCCAGGTTCCGACCCCCCGTGACCTGGACGCCGAGGGGCTATGGCGCACGCTGGACACGCTGCTGGACGAGGTGCTCGAGGCCGCCAGGATCTCCGCGCCCGACGGCCTGGCCGGCGTCGGTGCCGGGTGCGGCGGCCCGATGGAATGGCCGGCCTGCTGGTCTCGCCGCTCAACATTCCGGCCTGGCGGTCGTTCCCGCTCCGCTTCCGGCTGCAGGAACGCTTCGCCGGCACCACGGTCCGGGTGCACAACGACGCGATCTGCCTGGTGGCGGGAGAGCACTGGCGGGGCGCGGGCCGGGGCCGGGACAACGTGCTGGGCATGGTGGTCTCGACCGGCGTGGGCGGCGGGCTGATCCTCGACGGCCGGGTGATCGAGGGCGCGTCCGGCAACGCCGGTCACATCGGGCACGTGGTGGTGGACCCCGAGGACGGGCCGGAGTGCGGGTGCGGAGCGCGCGGCTGCCTCGAGGCGATCGCCCGCGGCCCCGCGCTGGTGGGCTGGGCGCAGGGCCAGGGCTGGCGCCCCGGCCGGCCCGACGCCACGGCGAGGGACCTGGCCAGCGACGGGGTCCAGGGGCATCCGGTCGGCCTGGCCGCGATGCGACGGGCCGGCCGGGCCCTGGGCATTGCCATCGCGTCGGCCACCTACCTGTGTGATCTCGAGGTGGTGTCGATCGGCGGCGGGCTCTCCCAGGCGGGCGCGCTGCTGTTCGAGCCGCTGGAGGAGGCGCTGCACGCGCACACCAGGCTGGCGTTCGCGCGCCAGGTCCGGGTGGTTCCGGCGGCACTCGGCCAGAACGCCGGGCTTGTCGGGGCCGCGGCGCTTGTCCTGGCTAGTGACCGGTACTGGACCGGCGGCTGAGCGGGACGGGACCGGCGGCCGGGCGGGACGGGACCGGCGGCCGGGCGGGACAGGACCGGCGGCCAGGCGGTACCGGGCCGGCGGCCGGGCATCGGTGCCAGACTGCAAGCATGACGACGGCGTCTCCCCGCCTGAGCCTCGATGACGTGGCGGCAGCGCGCGAGGTCTTCTCCGGCATCCTGCTGCGAACCCCCGTGCTGCACTCACGGGTGCTGTCCGAGCGCATCGGCGGCCCGGTCTACCTGAAGTGCGAGAACCTGCAGCGCACCGGATCGTTCAAGTCCCGTGGCGCCTATCTGAGGATCTCCCGGCTGTCCGAGGCAGAGCGGGCCCGCGGCGTCATCGCGGCCAGCGCGGGCAACCATGCCCAGGGCGTGGCCTTTGCCGCCGCCCTGCTCGGCGCCAAAGCCACCGTGGTCATGCCGGAGGGCGCCGCGCTGCCCAAAGTCGAGGCCACCAAGTCATACGGCGCCGAGGTCATCCTGCACGGCAGCACCATGGAGCAGGCGCTGGTCCGGGCCAAGGAGCTCGCGGCGGAGCACGGGTCGATCTTCATCCACCCGTTCGATCACCCGGACGTGGTGATCGGCCAGGGCAGCGTGGGCCTGGAGATCGTCGAGCAGTGCCCGGACGTGCGCACGATCGCGGTCCCGGTGGGCGGCGGCGGGCTGGCCTCGGGCATCGCGATCGCGGCCAAGGGCACCAACCCGGCCATCCGGGTCATCGGCGCGCAGGCCGAAGCGGTGGCAGCGTTCCCGCCCTCGTTCGCGGCCGGCCACCCGGTCGCGGTGACCGCCGGCCCGACGATAGCGGACGGCATCGCGGTGGCCCGGCCGGGCGAGCTGACGTTCGCCGTACTGGCCGAATACGCGGACCGGGTGGTGACCGTGTCCGAGGACGGCCTGTCCCGCGCGCTGCTGCTCTGCCTGGAGCGGTCCAAGCAGGTCGTGGAGCCGGCCGGGGCGGCGGCGGTGGCCGCGCTGCTCGAGCATCCCCGCGCGTTCGAGGCCCCGGTGGTGGCCGTGTTGTCCGGCGGCAACATCGACCCGCTGCTGCTGGCCAAGGTGCTGCGGACCGGCCTGGCCGCGGCCGGCCGCTACCTGACCTTCCGCTGCCGCCTGCCGGACCGGCCCGGGGCCCTGGCCACGCTGCTGACCGAGGTCGCGGGGCTCGGCGCCAACGTCCTTGACGTGATGCACGAGCGCATCACACCGGGCCTGCGCGTGGACGAGGTCGAGGTGCTCCTGCAGGCCGAGACCCGGGGCCCGGGGCACTGCGAGAGTGTCATCGGCCAGCTCCGGTCGTGCGGCTACACGCTGCTGTTCAGCTGACTCGGCCCGGGCCCGGCCCGGCCGGGGCTCGGACGAGGCTCGGACGAGGCTCGGACGTCAGAGGTTCCCGCGGCGTGATTGCTCTCGCTCGATGGCCTCGAAGAGCGCCTTGAAATTCCCCTTGCCGAAGCCCTGGGACCCGTGTCGCTCGATCAGCTCGAAGAAGACCGTCGGCCGGTCCTGAACCGGCTTGGTGAAGATCTGCAGGAGGTAACCGTCCTCGTCGCGATCGGCGAGGATGCTGAGGTCGCGCAGTTCAT
This sequence comes from uncultured Actinomycetota bacterium, assembly GCA_963749145.1. Classification (GTDB taxonomy): domain Bacteria; phylum Actinomycetota; class Actinomycetes; order Streptosporangiales; family Streptosporangiaceae; genus JASHPR01. The sequence continues at coordinate 697,850 of CAVVLN010000005.1, forward strand.
CGAGGGGAACCCGGGTGTCGCCGACCCACTCGCCCAGGGTCTCGTAGTAGCTGTCGGGCGTGTCGAGGAAGTCCAGCCCGGCCGCCCGCATCCCGTGCACCGCGGTCACGATGTCATCGGTGGCCAGTGCAATGTGCTGAACCCCGGGGCCGCCGTAGAACTCCAGGTACTCGTCGATCTGTGACTTCCTCTTGCCCACGGCCGGCTCGTTGATCGGGAACTTGACCTTGCGCGTGCCGTCGGCGACCACCTTGCTCATCAGCGCCGAGTACTCGGTGGCGATGTCATCGCCGACGAACTCCTTCATGTTGGTGAAGCCCATCACCCGCCGGTAGAAGTCCACCCACTCGTCCATCCGGCCGAGTTCGACATTGCCCACGCAGTGGTCGATCTCGGTGAAGAACGGCCGGGCCGGCCCGGGGCGACCGGGCGGGCGGCGACGTAGCCGGGCAGGTAGGGGCCGCTGTAGTTGGCCCGCTCGACCAGGGTGTGCCGGGTGTCGCCGAAGGTGGCGATGGCGGCCAGCACGACCTTGCCGTGAGCGTCCTCGAAGACCTCGGGCTTGTCCAGGCCGGTGGCCCCGTGGGCGACGGCGTAGTCATAGGCGGCCTCGGCCGACGGGACGGCGATGGCCAGGTCGATCACCCCGTCGCCGTGGTCGGCCACATGCCGGCCCAGGGCCGTGCCGGCCCTGACCGGGCCACGGAACACAAACCGGGCCGTTCCGGATTCGAGCACGTAGGCCGCTTCGTCCCTGGATCCGGTCTCGGGCCCGTGATAGGCCACGCACCGCATCCCGAAGGCCGTGGAGTAGAAGTGCGCGGCCTGCCGTGCGTTGCCGACGGCGAAGACGGCAGCATCCATCCCGGCGACGGGGAACTCGTCCGCCGCGGTCACCGCTCCCCGCTGCGTCTGTGTTCCCATGTCACCCTCCCTGCCGTCATCGGGGTTGCTGGAAGCATCGATCAAGAGATCAAGATGTGCAACTGTGACGTGGATCGCTAGACACTTTGTATAGTTCTCGCAGTGATACCACCGCCCCGCTGGGCACCCTGCTGGCTGGATGAGGTTACCCGGATGGGGGCTGGCTGTCCGGGGCTGGCTGGACGGGAGTACCTGCGATGGACGGGCTCGACGCGCGCCTGATCGACCTGCTCGCGGCGGAGCCGCGGATTGGAGTGCTCGAAGCATCCCGGCGGCTCAGCGTGGCCAGAGGGACGGTTCAGGCCCGCCTGGACCGGCTGCGGTCACACGGTGTCATCACGGGCTACGGCCCGGACGTCGATCCCGCGGCGCTCGGATACCGGGTCACCGCGTTCGTGACCCTGGAAATCCGTCAGGCTGGAGGCCACGACCCGGTCGCGGACCGCCTCGCGCTGATCGCCGAGGTGCTCGAGTCGCACACGATCACGGGCCAGGGTGACATGCTCTGCCGCGTTGTCGCGCGCGACAACGCGGACCTGCAGCGGGTCATCGACCTGATTGTCGACGTGCCCGGCGTGGTGCGGACCTCCACCGTGATCGCGCTGGCCGCGCCGATCAAGTACCGCGTGCTGCCTTTGGTGCGCGCGGCCGCCGGCCGCGGTGATCAGGGCTGAGGCGGCCCCGAGCTCGGGGTGCGCACTCAGACCGGGTAGGGCTCGGGGGTGGTGGTGTAGCGGCGTCCGTTGGGGGCGGTCCAGACCAGGACGCCGGGCTGGGGCTGGTCGAGGCGCCACCCGGATGCCTGTTTGGTTTGGTGGTGCTGACGGCACAAAGGGTACAAATTACACTCGCACGTGCGGCCGCCCTGGTCGTGGGGGATCGTGTGGTCGTCGTCGCAGCGCCAGGCCGGGCGGCGGCAGCCGGGGAACCCGCATCGCCGGGAGCGGGTTTTGACCAGGTTCCGCAGCCTGTTCGAGGGGCGGTACCCGGCGGACTCGTTTGGGTGGCCGCAGGTGCCGGCGGCGATCGGGGTGAGCTTGATCGCGGTGAGCCAGGCGCGGCGGGCGGGGCCGGGTGGTCCGGGCCCGGCCCGGGCGCGGCCATAAGCGACGGGGCGCCCGGATGGGTCGGTGATGGTGACCGACCAGCGGGTGGCCGGGTTGGTGGCCAGGGTGTCGGCGATGGTGCGGCAGGTCGGGGCGTCGGCGGGCCCGGCGGCGCCGGTGCCGGTGATCTCGCCGGGGGTGTCGGACAGGCCGAGCCAGCTCAGCCAGGGGACGATCACGTTGACCCCGCCGGCCCCGGGCCCGGGAGCGGGGCCGGCGGTAGGGGCGGGGGCGCCGGGGGCGGCCGGGCGGCCGTCGGCGGCCGGGGGCCAGGTGCCGGGGGTGGTGCTGCCCGGGGCGGACGGCCCGGCACCGGGCGCGGCCGGGCCCGCGGTGCCGGCGGTGCTGGCGGGGCCGCCGAAGGCGGGCGGCCACACGCCCGGGGCACCCGGGGCGCCGGGCCCGGCCGCCCCGGCGCCGGGGTTCGTCTCAGCCCCGGCCCCGGCGGGGGCCGGGGGGAGGAGGGTGTCGAAGGGCTGGCCGTTGAGGCGGGCCAGGAACGCCTCGACCCGCAGCTGGTCAAAGCTGCCGGCCACGCCGTGCTGCTGGAGCCAGCGGGCGTCGGCATCCAGGGTCTTGTCGGCAGCGATGGCCCGGGCCCGGTCCAGGTCCCGCCCGGCCAGCGCCGCGGTCCCGGCCGCCTCGGTCCAGCAGTCCACCCGGGCGTCCTTCTCCGCTTGCTCGCGGCGGCGGATCGCGGCCTGCGGGTCACACGCGATGACCGCGCGCTGGCAGGCCGCGCGCAGCCGCCCGGTCGTCATCCCCCCGGCCCGCGGCGCGATCAGGTCCTCCACCGCCGCCGCGGTGGCGTCGTCGAGGACCGCGAGTTCGGCGGTGATGACCAGGACGCGGGGGCGGTCGATGATCCCGGCGGCCAGCAGCGCGGCGGTCTGCGGGAGGCGCTCCAGCTGGCGGGACAGGTCCAGCTGGGCCTGGGCGGACCGGCCGGTCAAGGTCAGCGCCACGGCCAGCTCGGCGGCCACATGCTCGCCCTCGCGCCCGTCGGGGCCGGCGCGGCGCGCGTCCAGCTCCGACGTGGCGGCCAGGCTCAGCGCGGCCGACCAGGACTCCAGCCGCCGTGCGGCGTCCAGGAACCCGATCAGCTGGTCATCGTTGAGCGTGCCCAGCCCGCGCTGGCGGACCATGCCCGCGTGCCAGGCCAGGTCGGCGCCGGGCAGCATCTGATCCAGCAGCCCGCCGGCGGCGAACCCGGTGGCGCCGGGGGCGGGGTCGTGGCGGGTAAAGCCGGCGTCCAGGATGTCCGGGTCCGGGTCCTCGTCCGGGTCGTCGGCCAGCCCGGCCAGGTTCTCATCGGCGCCCAGCAGGGCCCGCTGCTCCTCGGGCGGCAGTGTCAGCCACTCCGGCGGCGGCCCGCAGTCCGGGTCATCACCCGGGTCGTCGTCCGGGTCAAGGCAGGCCCGGTCCAGCCGGTCCAGCGCGTCCAGCTCTGTGTCGGTGAGGGGACCGCGGCCGCGCAGGATCGCCGCCAGGTCCTCGGCAGTGAGCACCGCGGGGCCACCAGGAACGCCCGGGGCCGCGAGGTCAGACGGATCGGAACCAGGTAGTTCGGGGGTGGTGGTCATGATGTCCTCCTCCCGCCGACGCCTGTCGTTATCATGTTCGATTAGATTACCATAATCTGGCTAGCTATACTACCTAATTTCGATAGCGAGTGTGAGAGCCGGGCGGATCGTGCGAGGCGGCCGGATGTCCGGGCGCGGCTGAGCCCGCGCCCGGGGCTTAGCCGACCGGGATTGCCCGACGGGGGTGGCAAAGGCGGTGCCCGCACGACCTGGGTCATGGGCGCGACGGCGGAGCTTTGGACGAGTTAGCGGCCGCACCGCAGCGCCGGTCCTGCTCCGCGCAGGGGCGGCCATGCACCGACGGCGCGCCTCGCCTGGATCGTGAGCTGGATCCGGCTGACCTTCACCGCCCGCTAGCGTCCCCGGCGTCCCCGGCCCGCTCACAGGCGATGCCGACCACCGCCGCGCGCAGCTTCTCGCGGTCCTTCACCTGGTCAGAGAAGAACATCCAGCCGACGCTCACCCCGCCGAGGGTCATGGCGGCGCGAAGCCGTTCTTCCATCCCCGCGCCAGGCTCGGTGAGCGCGCCGATCAGCCCGGTCATCCGCTCGCGGAACATGTCGCCCCGCTGCTTGGCCGTGGACAGGCTGTTCATTGCGGCCTGGTTGTGCTGCAGCATCCGGAATACGTCGCTGCCGTCCGCGACGATCCGCACGTAGCGGCTCAGGATCTCGCCGCGGGTGTCCGCCGTGCGTGGCTGGCTCTTGGCCCAGGCGATCAGCGCGTCGATCTGGCCGAAGTAGTCCTCGACCAGGCTGCGGACGATGTCTTCCTTGGACTTGAAGTGGTAGTAGAGCGCGGCCTTGGTGACGTCGAGGCGCTCCGCGATCTCGCGCAGCGAGGTCTTGTCGTATCCCTGCTCGGCGAACAGTTCCAAGGCCACGTTCTTAATACGGGCCCGGGTGTCACTGCGGCCGCGAGCGTCGTGCCCGCTCACGGTGTCGGTGCCGCCCGCCGACGCGTGCCCCGCACCAGCGTGTCCCGCACCGGTAGATTCCGCACCGGTAGATTCCGCACCGGCAGGCGCCGCTGCGGCGGGCGCCATCGCGGCGACCGCGGTCATCTTGCGCACCTGCTCGTTCATGGCCTGTATCCCGACTCGTATCGCCGTCAAACCTACTTGACGGCCGGTTAGTAGACAGCATACTGTGAGTCGTCTGCTGATGCTAGCCGGTCGGCAAGTAGGTGGGAAGCGCCGGCCACGCGGGACCCGGAAGGAGAAGAGGCATGGCGGAGACCCAGTCGACCGCGGCGGCAGGGGGAGCGGCGGTCAGCGGGCCCAAGCGTGAGGTCCTGATCGTCCTGCCGGGACTGCTGCTCGCGCTGATCGTCGCCATGCTCGACCAGACGATCGTCTCCACCGCGCTGCCGCGCATCGTCGGGGACCTGGGCGGGGTCACGCACCTGTCCTGGGTCGTCACCGCGTACGTGCTCGCCTCCACCATCACCACCCCGCTCTACGGCAAGCTCGGGGACCTCTACGGCCGCAAGCGCTGGCTGATGGTCGCGATCGTGATCTTCTTGATCGGATCCGCGCTGTCCGGGCTGTCGCACACGATGGACCAGCTGATCATGTTCAGGGCGCTGCAGGGCCTGGGCGCCGGCGGGCTGATGGTCGGCGTGATCGCCACCATCGGGGACATGGTCTCGCCGCGGGAGCGCGGCCAGTACATGGGCTACATGATGGCCGCGATGATGCTGGCCATGATCGCCGGCCCGCTGGTCGGCGGCTACATCACCGATGACCTGTCCTGGCGCTGGATCTTCTACATCAACATGCCGGTCGGCGGCGCGGCGCTGGTCTACCTCTGGTTCACGCTGCACCTGCCGTTCAAGAAGGTGCAGCACAGGATCGACTACCTGGGCGCCGGGGTGCTGGCCATCGCGGCCACCGCGATCGTCCTGCTGACCACCTGGGGCGGCACCCAGTACGCGTGGGGATCCGCGCAGATCATGATGCTGGGCCTGGTGGCCGTGGTCGCCACCGCCGCGTTCCTGTGGATCGAGACCCGGGCCGCGGAGCCGGTGCTGCCGCTGCACGTGTTCCGCAACCGGAACTTCTCGGTCGCCACCGCGATGAGCTTCCTGCTCGGCATGGCGATGCTGGGCGCGCTCACGTTCCTGCCCCTCTACCAGCAGACGGTCCAGCACCTGTCCGCGGTGGGCAGCGGCCTGATGCTGATCCCGATGATGCTCGGCGTTACGACCACGTCACTGATCGGCGGCTTTGTGATGACCCGCACGGGCCGGTACAAGGCCTTGCCGGTCATCGGCGGGGCGATCATGTCGGTCGCCATGATCCTGCTGACCGGGCTGGGCGTGACCACCAGCCTGTTCCACGCGGCCATCTACTACGTGATACTCGGCATCGGCATGGGCTTCTTGATGCAGATCACGTCGGTGATCGTGCAGAACAGCGTGGCGCCCCGCGACATCGGCGTGGCCAGCAGCTCGCGCACGTTCTTCCAGCAGATCGGCGGGTCGCTCGGGGTCGCCCTGTTCGGCGCGATCTTCGCCCGGCGGCTGACCGACAGCCTGAGCAAGTCCCTGCCCGGGATGCACATGACCGCGGCCGGCGGCCAGCTCGACCCGGTCACGGTCAACCGCCTGCCCGAGCCGGTCCGGCACGACGTCTTCTACGCGATCGCGCACGCGATCCAGGGCGTGTTCATCTGGGCCGCGCCCGCCGCGATCCTGGTGTTCATCCTGGCCTTGCTGATCAAGGAGGTGCCGCTGCGCAGCAGCGCGCCGCCGCCGTCCTCCGAGGCACCGGCGAGCGAGCCGGAGTTCGCGGCGTAGCACCGGTTCGTTCGGGTCCAAAATCAAGATCGCGGTGGCCTGCCCAGGCAGGCCACCGCGATCACGCGTTCAGGGGTCAGGCTCCGACGTACGGGACCGCCTCGAGGATCTCCACGGTCGTGCTGCGGCCGTTCGGGAGCGTGTAGGTGGCCGACTCGCCGACCTTCTTCCCGGAGATCGCGGCGCCGAGCGGGGACTTGGGCGAGTACACGTCGATCGGCGCGCCGCTCTCCTCGCGCGAGGCGAGCAGGAACGTCACCTCATCCTCATCCCCGGCGAAGCGGACCGTGACCGTCATACCGGGACCAACGACGCCGTCGGTGCGCGGGGGGTCCCCGACTCGCGAATTGTCCAGGATGTGCATGAGCTGGAGGATTCTGCCCTCCCGCTTGCCCTGCTCTTCCTTGGCGGCGTGGTAGCCGCCGTTCTCGCGCAGGTCGCCCTCGTCGCGGGCGGCCTCGATCTTCTTGGCGATCTCCGTGCGCCCCTCACCCGAGAGGTAGTCCAGCTCCGACTTGAGCCGGTCATACGCCTCCTGGGTGAGCCAGGTGACGGTGTCATCACGGGTTTCGGTCACGAGAACTCCTAGGGTGGAAGCGGACCAGGCGTCCGCCGGGCCCGGGTTCGGCCCTTGGGGGTAATCCTTCGAGATTAACAAGGCTCCGCAAGTACGTCGCTCATGTCAATGGGCGCGGACCCGGGCCCGGGGGGCCGGGCGGCACCGCGACACACCCGGGAATTGCTTCGCGAACCGAGCTTGTTGTGATGCACAATGACCAGTCGGCGCCGCCGCCGCGCAGGCGCCCGAACCGGCCAGGGCGGCCTCGGGCCAGGCTCGCCCTATGACTATGCGTGAAGGGAATTCACTTGTCTGCCGTGACTACCGATCCTGCGGAGGCGACGGCTGGCGCGAGGACCGAGGACGCCGATGCCGTCCGGCCGGGCCGGGCGCCGCTGCGGCTGATGGCCGTGCACGCGCACCCGGACGACGAGTCGAGCAAGGGCGCCGCGACGATGGCCCGATACGCCCGGGAGGGCGTGGAGGTTCTGGTGGTCACGCTCACCGGCGGTGAGCGGGGCGACATCCTGAATAAGGCCATGGAACGCCCCGACATCCGCGCCAACCTGGCCGCCGTCCGGCGGGCGGAGATGGCCCGAGCCCGTGAGATCCTCGGCGTCTGGCAGGACTTTCTCGGGTTCGTCGATTCCGGGCTGCCCGAGGGCGATCCGAAGCCGCCGCTGCCCGAGGGGTGCTTCGCGGTGCAGCCGCTGGACGTCGCGGCGCAGCCGCTGGTGCGGGCGGTCCGGGAGTTCCGGCCGCACGTGATCCTGGGCTACGACGAGAACGGCGGGTATCCGCACCCGGACCACGTCAAGTGCCACGAGGTGACGATCGAGGCGTTCGAGGCGGCGGCCGACCCGGACCGCTACCCCGGCTCCGGCGAGCCGTGGCAGCCGGCCAAGCTCTACTACTTCGCCACGTTCCACCGGGCCCGGTTGACGGCGCTGCACGAGGAGATGGTGCGGCGCGGCCTGGAGTCGCCCTACGGGGAGCGGCTGAACGAGTGGGTGGACAACCCCGATCACCCGCCGCTGGCGATAACGACCCGGGTGGACTGCGCCGACTTCTTCGAGATCCGGGACCAGGCGCTGCTCGCGCACGCCACCCAGATCGATCCGGAGGGCGGCTGGTTCGCCTGCCCGCGTGAGGTACAGCGGGCCGCGTGGCCGACCGAGGATTTCCATCTGGCCCGGTCGGTGGTGGATACTGGGAAGCCGGAGGACGACCTGTTCGCCGGGGTCAGGGACAACGTGACGTGGATGGCGGGGTGAGCCGGTGACGGCGCTGGCAGCGGCTTCGGCCAGCAGTTCCGCTCAGCCCGGCACGCTCGCGTTCATCATCGTGTTCGGCATGGCCGTCGCCATGACCCTGCTCTTCCGGTCGATGAGCAAGCACCTGCGCAAGGTCAACGCGGCGGCGCGCCGGGACGAGGCTTCGGCCGAGGCGCCGGGCGGGCCGGCCCAGGACCCCGCGGCCGACATCGCGGCGACGAGTGCCGCGGACTGGCACCGGGATTCCTGACCTGATCCTGCCTATCCTCGCCAGCCTGACCTGGTCCTGCTTACCCTCGCCGGCCTGACGTAGTCCTGCCTATCCTCGCCGGCGAGGGCGAGGCCGTAGGCCAGCAGGATCAGGCCGGGCACCGGGGACCAGTCGCGCTCGGGCAGCCTGCGGAAGCCGGCCCGCCGGTACAGGAGCTGCGCGGCCTGCATCTCGGGCTGGGTCAGCAACACCAGGTGCCGGACATTCTGGTGCGCTGCCCGCTCGATCACGGCCCGCAGCAGCGCGCTGCCCGTTCCCTGGCCCTGCTCGCCCGGGACCACGGCGAGCGCCCGGACCTCGGCCTCCTCCCGGCCGATGCCGATCTCCCCGCCGTGCGGCGGCAGCTGCAGCATGACGGTGCCCAGTATCCGGTCCCCGTCCTCGTCGTCCACCGCGACCAGCACCGTGCCGGTACCGTCCCGGCCGAGCGCGCGCAGCGTCGGCGCATAGCCGGAGTCCGGCGACATGAAGCCGGCCGCCTGGTAGGCGGTGACCCGGAGTTCGCCGACCTCCTCGAGCTCATCCGGCCGCGCGTCGCGAATGACCACGGCGTCATCTAACCAGGGCACCGGGGCGGGCCAGCCCGTAGGCTGGGAGCGAGCGATTGCAGAGCAAATGCGGCCGATGCGGCCGATGTCGCGAGGGAGCGCTGATCATCAGTGACAGAGCGGGGGCCGCAAGTCCGCGAGGTGGCGGCGGCCGGCGTGCCGGATGGTGCGTGGCTGCTGGACGTGCGCGAAGACGACGAGTGGGCGGCGGGCTACGCAACGGGCGCCCGGCACATCCCGCTGGGCCAACTAGCCGCCCGCACCGCCGAGATACCGCAGGGCCAGGCGGTCTACGTGATCTGCCGGTCCGGGGGCCGGTCCGCGCGGGCCGCGCAGGCGCTCGCGGCGGCCGGCTGGGACACGATCAACGTGGCGGGCGGCATGCAGGACTGGGCGGCGGCCGGCCGGCCCATGGCCACCGATTCGGGCGCCGACCCGTTTGTCGCGTGACCCGCCTGACCGCCCGGCTGGTTACCGCCTGACCGGCGACCGCCTGACCGGTGACCCCAGGGGATCGGCGGGATCCGGCGTTTCGCCGTGGGTCGCGGCAGGCCGGTTGCTAGCGTGCTGAGCGGTCGGTTCGGGTCGTTGCTGGAGTGTTGGTCATGCTGGTGATCCAGGGAGTCTGGGCCTTCGGGGCGCTGAGCCTGTGGGCCGAGGACTCCGATGGCCCGGCCCGGGCCCAGCCGCCGCGCGGTCGGCCGTCGCGGGCTCCCCGGCCGCACCCGTTCGCGGCCGGCGTGAGCGCTCTGGCCGATGCGCTGAGCGAACTGGCCGATCAGGCGGCCGACCTGGCCCGCAAGGCAATCGAGGACGAACTGACCCTGCGGCTGCCGGCCACGCCGGATGGCCCGCTGGCCTCGCCCGCCCTGATCAGGGAGCCGGGCGCCGAGCCCGCCCGCCCGGCCGCGCGGGCCATGCTCGCCGCCTGGCGCGTGCCGGCGCTGACCTTCGAGCCCGCCGCCGCGCTGGACCTGCTCGCCGTGCTCGGTGAGCCGGGGGCCGGGTCGTCGCGGGCGGTGCTCGGCGGGTCCGTGCTCTACCTGGCTGCCCTGGCCCGGCAGGCCGACGACCTGGCGGCCCGCGGCCGCGTCCTGCCGGCCCTGGCCAGCGGGCCGGACAGCCGGTACACGGCCGGGTGGCGAGCCGTGCTGTCCGGCGCGGACGCGCAGCGGGCCCGGGACCTGGCCGCCGCCATGCCGCCGCTGTGCCGCGCCGTCGACGGAGCCCAGGAGCCGTCGGCGCGGCTGCTGACCGACGCGCTCGACGCGCTGGCCGACGCCGCGGCCCGGGCCCGGCTCGGCGGCGATCCGGGGTTCGCGCTGCTGCCCGCCCGGCGCGGGCGCCGGCCCGCGTCCCGGTCGCCGAGCGCTGGGCGGCCGCGCTGACCGGAGCCGACGCGCAGGTGACCGTGGTCACGCCGCAGGACGAGGCCGAGGCCGCGGACCTGGCGGCCGCGCTGGATCAGTGGCGCGCGGTGGCGCAGCTTCCGGCCGGGCCGGTGCGCACCTGCTTCCGCCTGACCGAGCCGGCGGCGGAAGACCCGGCCGCGTGGACGGTCGGGTTCGCGCTGCAGTCCACTGACGACCCCAGCCTCTTGCTGCCCGCCGCGGACATATGGTCGGGCGCCGCCGCCGGCGGCTGGGCGGCGGCCGGGATCAGGCATCCGGAAGAGGACCTGCTGGCCGGGCTCGGCGCCGCGTCCCGGCTGTTCACCGAGCTGGATGAGGGGCTGCGGACGGCCGCCCCCGACTCGGTCACCCTGGACACCGAGGGGGCGCTGAGGTTCCTGAAACAGACCGGCCCGCTGCTGTCGGGGGCGGGGTTCGGCGTGCTGCTGCCGGACTGGGTGCGCAAATCACGGCTCGGCCTCAAGGTCAACGCTAGGACCCGGCGCACGGCAGGCGGCGGCAGCGCCGCGGCGGCGAAGTTCGGGCTCGGGGACCTGGTCGACTTCCGGTACGACCTGGCGGTCGGCGGCGAGGCGCTGGACCCGGAGGAACTGGAGGAACTGGCCCGGCTCAAGGTTCCCCTGGTCCGGCTGCGCGGCCAGTGGGTGGAACTCGACGACCGGCACCTGCAGGCCGCGCTGAAGTTCCTGCAGCGCGGCCGGACGCAGACCATGGAGGCGGCGGACGCGCTCCGCGACGGGCTGGGCGGCCTGGACGACGACCTGCCGGTGGTCACTGTCGACGCCGACGGCTGGCTCGGCGACCTGCTGTCCGGCCAGGCGGAGCGGCGGCTCGCGCCCATCGCCACCCCGGCCTCGTTCCGCGGCGAGCTCCGGCCCTACCAGGAGCGCGGCCTTGCCTGGCTGTCGTTCCTCGGCGGCCTCGGGCTCGGCGCGGTGCTCGCGGACGACATGGGGCTGGGCAAGACGCCGCAGACCCTGGCCCTGCTCGCGCAGGACCTGGAGCTCGCGCGGGACACGGAGCTCGCGCGGGACACGGAGCTCGCGCGGGACACGGATCTCGCGCGGGACACGGACCTTGCGCGGGACACGGACCTCGCAGCGCAGCCGGACCTCGTGCCGGACACCGGCACGGGACCGACCCTGCTGGTGTGCCCGATGTCGCTGGTCGGCAACTGGCAGCGGGAGGCGGCCCGGTTCACCCCCGGCCTGGCGGTGCACGTACATCACGGCGCCGACCGGCTCGCTGGCGAGGAGCTCACCCGGGCGCTGAACCAGGCCCACCTGGTGATCACCACCTACGGCCTGGCCGCCCGCGACCAGGAGGCGCTGAGCCAGGTCCGGTGGGCCCGGGTGGTCTGCGACGAGGCCCAGAACATCAAGAACGCCGCCACCCGCCAGGCCCAGGCGGTCCGCGCCCTGCCCGCCCGGTCCCGGATCGCGCTGACCGGCACGCCGGTCGAGAACCGGCTCACCGACCTGTGGTCGATCATGGAGTTCGTGGGCCCCGGGCTGCTCGGCCCGGCCGAGCGGTTCCGCACCAGGTACGCGGTGCCGATCGAGCGCAACGGCGATGAGGACGCCGCGCAGCGGCTGCGGCAGATCACCGGCCCGTTCATCCTGCGACGGCAGAAGACCGATAAGACGATCATCTCCGACCTGCCGGACAAGCTGGAGATGAAGGTCTGGTGCAACCTCACCCCGGAGCAGGCGTCCCTGTACCAGGCCACGGTCTCCGACATGCTGGCCAAGATCGAGGCGGCCGACGGCATCGAGCGCCGCGGGCTCGTGCTGGCCACGATGGCCAAGCTCAAGCAGGTCTGCAACCATCCGGCGCACCTGCTCGGGGACGGCTCCCGGCTCGAGGGCCGGTCCGGCAAGCTGGCCCGGCTGGAGGAGATCTGCGACGAGGTCATCGCCGAGGGCGACAAGGCCCTGTGCTTCACCCAGTACGCGGAGTTCGGCCGGATGCTGCAGCCCTACCTGGCCAGCCGGCTCGGCTGCCCGGTGCTGTACCTGCACGGCGGCACGCCGAAGAAGCAGCGTGACGCCCTGGTGGCGCAGTTCCAGGACGCGGCCGAGCCGTCGCTGTTCCTCCTGTCGCTCAAGGCGGGCGGGACCGGGCTGAATCTCACCGCGGCTAACCACGTCATCCACGTCGACCGGTGGTGGAACCCGGCGGTGGAGGACCAGGCCACCGACCGGGCCTTCCGGATCGGCCAGCGCCGGGACGTGCAGGTGCGCAAGTTCGTCTGCGTGGGCACGCTGGAGGAGCGGATCGATTCCATGATCGAGGAGAAGAAGGCGCTGGCCGATCGGATCGTCGGGACCGGCGAGGGCTGGCTGACCGAGCTGTCAACGGCCGACCTGCGCCGGGTCCTGGCGCTCTCCCCGGAGGCGGTGTCGGAATGAGCGGCTGGTCGGACTGGCCGCCGGGCCGGCCGCTGGAGGTCGAGGGCGGCATCAGGGCGCGCAGCAAGCGCGGCGCCATCGGCGAGCAGTGGTGGTCGCGGCGGTTCATCGACGTGCTCGAGTCGTTCGGCATGAGCGGGCGGATGGCCCGGGGCCGTAACTACGCGCGCCGCGGTCAGGTGCTCAGCTTCGAGATCTCCTGCGGTTACGTCACCGCCCAGGTGCAGGGATCGCGGCCGAAGCCGTACCGGGTGCGGGTCCAGGTGACGCCGCTGACCACGCCGCAGTGGCGGAAGGTGGAGCGGGCGCTCGCCGGGCAGGCGCTGTTCCGGGCCAGGCTGCTGGCGGGCGAGATGCCGCGTGAGATCGAGGACGTGTTCGCCGAATGCGGCACCCCGCTGTTCCCGCGCTCGGCCCGGGACATGGTGATGTCCTGTTCCTGCCCGGACTGGGAGGTGCCGTGCAAGCACCTGGCCGCGGTCCTCTACGTGCTGGCCGAGGCGTTCGACCTCGACCCGTTCGGCATCCTGGCCTGGCGCGGCCGGGGCCGGGAGGACCTGCTGGCCGCGCTGCGGCTGACCGCGGGCGAGGCCGAGCCCGCCCGTCCGCTCATCGACGTCACCGACCGCCCGCTGGCCGAGTGCATCGCCGATTACTGGGCGCCCGGGATGAGCCCGGCCCGGCTGCGGGCCCTGCCGCCCGCCCCGGCCACGCCGCCCGACCTGCTGCTGCGCACGTTCGAGCCCCCGGACGTGGTGATCAAGGGCCAGGACCTGCTCGCCCTGCTCGTCCCGGCCTACCAGCGGCTCGCCGGCGATGACGAGCCACCGGCCCCGCCCGGCTAACGCCGCGTCGCGCTAAGCCCGCGTCGCGCTAAGCCCGCGCCGCGCCAAGCCCGCGCCGCGCTCGTGGTTGTACCTCTGCCTGGGCCCATAGCACGTGCGCAGGTACGTTCACGGCAGCCTGCCGCAGATCAGCTTCGGCTTCGGGCTGAAGGTCCGTTCGGCCCGCTCGGCCCGCTGCAGGGCCTGGCGCTGCGCGCCGCTCAGGTGCTGGCGCGGGACCCGGATGGTCATCTTGCCCCGGCTGACCAGCACCAGGGCGCTGCGCGCCAGCGGCGTCCAGTAGCGGTTGATCGCCTCCTGCTCGGCCGCGGTCAGCGTGGTGATCTCGTCCGCGCAGTAGCGCCTCGGCGCGGTCTTCGCGGCCGCGTGCGCGGCCTGGCCGGAGGCGGGGCCCGTGGTGTCCGTGCATCCCGTCAGCACGGCGGCTAAGCCGCAGGCGACCCCCAGCATCGCCGCGTAGGCCGTCACGCTCCTGCCGCGCAACTCCATCACCGTCTCCATCACCGTCCCGTAGGTGGCAAGAAATGCTCCCGTAGCTGGTCGCAAGACTCCTGTGGCTGGCCAGCAAGGCTCCCCGTCGGTGGCCAGCAAGGTTCCCGGAGATCCTCCCACCTGGGGTCACGCGCGCAGGCCAACTCCGCCATACCACCAGTGGGAGCCGTCGCCGTCCGCGAGGTCGCGGATCCTCGGCGCCCCGCAGCCCGAGGTGAGACACGGCCGGCTTCGCCCCGGATACGGCGGGACGTGTAAGGGCGCGGCCTCAGGATGTTACGGGCGGCTTCGCCGCCGTCCTCCTCCGCCGCGCGGGCGCCGCCTTGCCATCCGGCGCGGCCTTGCCATCGGGCGCCGCCCTGCCCTCCGGGCCGGCCTTGCCATCCGGCGCCGCCTTGCCGTTCCTGGCCGACGGCGCGACCAGCGTGACCAGCATGTCCGAGGACGACCGGTCCTTCTTGACCTGGACCAGATCCGGGAGGCGGCTCAGCAGGACGCGGAAGCTGCTGGCCCCGTAGTTGCGCTCGTCGAAGGACGGGTCGAGGGCCAGCATCTTGCTCTTCAGCCACGACCCGGTGGCCGAGGCGTCGGGGGACTCTTCCATGGCCGCGACCACCAGCCGCTTCGCGTCGGCGATGTCAAAGTTGGCGCCCACCTCGGCCCGCACCGCCGGGTTGACCGCGGCGACGATCGTGCCCCAGTACTTGTACTCGGAGCAGACCGCCACCAGCCGGGAACTGGCCGACGCCTTGGTGCCGACCCCGACCACCCGCTTTCCCCACTCGCGCAGCCGCTGCACGAGCGGTGAGTAGTCGCCATCGCCCGCGACCAGCAGGAACGTGCCGACGTCGGGATGAGTGATCAGCACTTCCATCGCGTCCACCGCCATCAGGATGTCGGCGGCGTTCTTCTGCTGGGCGCCGAACCGGGTCACCTGGATCAGCGTGATCCCGTTCTGGGCCATGCTGTTCTGGTAGCGGCCGAACTCGGGCCTGGACCAGTCCGCGTAGGCCCGGCGGATCGAGGTGTTGCCGTAGTCGCGGCAGAGCAGCTCCAGCGCCTTGTACGGGATCGGGTCGGCCTGCCCGGGCAGGTCCTCCCCGGCCCCGAGGGCCAGGTTCTCCAGGTCGATGAAGACCGCCACCTGGTCACCGAGCGCGGCCTGCGCGCTGGTAGGCGGGGCCATCAGGGGACCCGCCGGTTCGGCTTAGCGCTGCGCTGCACGATTGATCACCTCTCGTCGGTCCGGCCAGGGACTTTCACGCTATTGTGCCGCGCCAGGCCGGCCAGGACAGGCGGGCCGGCGCAGGCGGGCCGGCGCAGGCGGGCTGGCGCAGGCGGGCTGGCGCAGGACATGAAGAGCCGGCCGCCAGGATGGCGGCCGGCGATCGGGAGGTCGAGTACGGGGGAGAGGGGCGCGGCGGAGCCGGTCAGTGCATGTCTACCCGGAGCAGGTCCTGCTCGGCGAGCAGCTTGTCCAGCCGGGCCTGGTCCACCCGGCTGACCACGGCCGCCTCTTCCTGGCGGTCGCGCACGCACTTGGCCAGCGTGAACGCCGAGGTGACCGTGTAGAGCAGGGTGACGGCGAGGAAGGCGCGGATCCAGGCGCCGGCCGGCAGGTAGGCGATCCCGAATGCGGCCAGGGTGAGGGAGGCGCCGAGCGAGACGGCCGCCTGAATGTAGAACGCGGTGGTGGTGTGGGGCCGAAGCGGTGTTGTACTCATGCCCCTATGGTGAGCGCGGCGCGACCGCGGCGCCTGAGCAGAACTACTCATCAGTAATACTCAGCCCAGGCGGGCGCGCCAGGCCGGTCAGCCGGGCAATTCCAGGCCGATCAGCGGCGCGGTCTCGGCCAGCATGAGCTCGAACATCGGCTCGGCGTCGTCGAGCGCGAAGCCGAGGTGGCCGAACACCTCCAGGCTCACGATGCCGTACAGGCGCACCCAGCAGCGCAGGAACGTCAGCAGCAGGCCCAGCGGCAGCCCGGCGGCCAGGTCGCCCAGGCCCTCGCGGTAACGCTCTAGCTGCACGCGCAGTCCCGCGGCGATCTGGGAGTCCGGCGGCACCGGGAACGGGTGCTTGCGCCACAGTTCCAGGATCAGCGCGAAGAACGTGTTGCCGAACTGCCCGCCGCGCTCGGTGATGATCTCGTCCTGCTCGCAGTTCACGCCGGGCAGCGGGGTGCCGAACAGCATGCCGAACTCCCGCTGGTGACCCAGCGACCAGCGCCGGAACTGCCGGGCCGCCGCGATGACCTTGGCGGTCAGGTCGCTGCCGGCGGCGGCGATCGCCGCGTGCAGGTCCGCGGTGAGCTCGGCGAAGATGTCGGCGATCACGTGCTTGATCAGCTCGTCCCGGTTGCCGAAGTACCGGTAGAGCGCGGGCGCGGTCATGCCCATCTCGCGCGCGATGCCGCGCAGCGACACCGCGTCGGGCCCCTCCTCCACCAGGATCCGCCGCGCGGTTGCCTTGATCTCCTCGGTGGTGGCCGCCCGGACGCGCTCACGCCGGCTGGGCGGGCCCGGCGCGCTGGACGGGCTGAGGGCCTGAACCATACCGCCTCCTGCCGGCCGTGAACCTTCGGTAAACGAGCTTGACACTCGCGAACTGCGTATGCGAAGTTAACGCCATTAGCAGTTTACACCGTTCACCACGGTGATCGTCATTCAGTGTAGCCCGCGGAGGAAGCCATGTTCGAGAGCTGGGGGCGCGTCGTCCACCGGCGCCGGCGCCTGGTCCTGGTGATCGCGCTGATCGTGGTGGGGTTCGCGGCCGCCTGGGGCACGGGGGTGTTCGGGCGGCTGCAGTCGTCGGGCGGCTTCACCCCGCCGGACAGCCAGAGCCAGCAGGAGGCCAACCTGGCCGCCGCCGCGTTCGGCCGGGACACGGGCGACGTGGTGGTGCTGTACTCGAGCCCGGTCCAGACCGTGCGCTCGCCGGCCTTCCGGGCCGCGGTGACCAGGACCCTGGCCGGCCTGCCCGGCCGGCGGGTGGACTCGGTCGCGACCTACTGGTCCACCGGCTCGCCGCAGTTCGCCAGCGCCAGCGGCCGGGAAACCTACGCCGTGCTCGAGCTGGCCGGGGGCAGCGACAGTGCGCGGCAGGCGAACTACGACGCGATCAAGGGCCGCTCGGCGCGCCCGGTCTGCGCACCGAGGTAGGCGGCTACATCCCGACCAACGAGGCGATCAACAAGCAGGTCACCTCGGACATCGGCCGGGCCGAGGGCCTCTCGCTGCCGGTGCTGCTGGTCGTGATGCTGGTCATCTTCGGCAGCCTGGCCTCGGCCAGCCTGCCGCTGGTCATCGGCGGCATCGCGATCCTCGGCTCGTTCACCGCGCTGCGGCTGCTGACCATGGTCACCACGGTCTCGATCTACTCCGTGCAGATCACCACGATCCTCGGCCTCGGCCTCGGCATCGACTACGGCCTGTTCATGGTCAGCCGGTTCCGCGAGGAACTGCACCGCCAGGGGTCGGTCCAGGACGCGGTGGCGCGGACCGTGGCCACCGCGGGCCGCACCGTGCTGGTCTCCGGCATCACGGTCGCGGCGGCCCTGGCCAGCCTGATGCTGTTCCCCGAGACGTTCCTGCGCTCAATGGGCTACGGCGGGGTGGCGACCGTCCTGGTGGACATGCTCGCGGCGCTGACCGTCATGCCCGCGCTGCTGGCCGTGCTCGGCCCGAACGTGAACGCGCTGCGGATCCGCCGGGCGGTGCGCCGGCCCCCGGTCGCCGAGGGCCAGGGCGCGTGGTACCGGCTGGCGCGCGGCGTGATGCGCCACCCGGTGCTGTACGCGGTGCCGATCGTGGTCGTGCTGCTCGCGCTCGGCTCGCCGTTCCTGCGGGTCACCTGGGGCACCACCGACGCGACCGTACTGCCCGCCGGAGCGGCGCCCCGGGTGGTCAGCGAGGCGCTGGGCCGCGACTTCCCCGGCAACCCGACCGCGCCGATCGAGTCCCTGGTCCGGTTCGGCGGCCCGCTGGCCGGCTCGCCGGCCCGGGAGGGAGCGCTGGCCACGTACGTGACCCGGCTCGGCCGCGTCCCCGGGGTCAGCGGCGCCCGGCTGACCGGCATTCGCGGCGACGTCGCGCGGGTGACGATGCGTTATGGCCCTGGCCCCTATTCACCGCAGGCGCGGGCAATCGTGGCACAGGTCAGGGACGTGCCGGCGCCGGCCGGGGCCCGCGTCTACGTCGGCGGACCGAGCGCGCAGCTGGTGGATGAGCTGTCCAGCCTGGGCCGCACGCTGCCGTGGATGGCGCTGGTCGTGGCGGCGGCCACGATCGCGGCGCTGTTCCTCGCGTTCGGCTCGGTGGTGCTGCCGGTCAAGGCGATCGTGATGAACGTGCTGTCGCTGTCGGCCATGTACGGGGTGGTGGTGTGGATCTTCCAGGAGGGCCACCTGTCCGGGCTGCTGCAGTTCACATCTACCGGCACGATCGACCCGACCATGCCGATCCTGATGTTCGCCATCATGTTCGGGCTGTCCATGGACTACGAGGTGTTCCTGCTGTCCCGGGTGCGCGAGCGCTACGACCTCACCGGCGACAACACCGCCGCGGTCGCGAGCGGGCTGCAGCGCACCGGCGGGCTGATCACCAGCCTGGCCCTGCTGCTGGTGATCGTGGTCGGGGCGTTCTCGGCCTCCGGGATCACGTTCATCAAGCTGCTAGGGGTCGGGATGATCGTGGCGCTGGTGGTGGACGCGTCGATCGTGCGGGTGCTGCTGGTGCCCGCGGTGATGCGGCTGCTCGGCCCGGCGAACTGGTGGGCGCCGAAGCCGCTGCGCGGCCTGTACGCCCGGTACGGCATCCGCGAGGTCGAGGGCTCCGGCCCGGCTCAGGTCCCCGAGCCGGTGTCGCATCCGGCCGGGGCCTGAGGGGCGGGCCGGAACGGCGGGCGGCGGGAAGCCGACGAACGCCTTCCCGGCCACGTCGGCCAGCACCTCGCGCGCCAGCTGGTCAGCCGCCGGCTGCGGGCCGGCCGGAATCGCGGGCCGGCCCGCCGCGTTCACAACGGTCGCCCGTCCGAGCTGGTCTGACCAAACTGGAGGATGCCGTGAAGTACGTGAACCTGGGCTCGACCGGACTGCGCGTGTCGCGCGTCTGCCTGGGCATGATGAGCTTCGGCAACAACAGCAGCCGCCCGTGGGTGATCGACGAGGACGCGGCCGAGCCGATCGTCAAGGCGGCGGCCGACGGCGGGATCATGTTCTACGACACCGCGGACACCTACTCCGGCGGCGCCAGCGAGGTAGCCACCGGCCGGCTGCTCGGCAAGCTGTTCCGTCGCGACGACGTGGTCGTGGCCACCAAGGTGTTCATGCCGATGGGGCCGGGGGAGAACAGCGGCGGCCTGTCCCGCAAGCACATCCTGTCCGGCATCGACGCTTCGCTGGAGCGGCTGGACATGGACTACGTGGACCTGTACCAGATCCACCGCTGGGACCCCCGGACCCCGATCGAGGAGACGATGGAGGCGCTGCACGACGTGGTGCGCGCGGGCAAGGCCCGCTACATCGGCGCCAGCTCCATGTTCGCCTGGCAGTTCGCCAAGGCCCAGCACGCCGCCGACGCCCACGGCTGGTCCCGGTTCGTGTCCATGCAGAACCACTACAACCTGGTCTACCGCGAGGAGGAGCGGGAGATGATCCCGCAGTGCATCGACCAGGGCGTCGGGGTGATCCCGTGGAGCCCGCTGGCCCGCGGCCTGCTGGCCGGCACCAGGACCCGCGACGGCGAGCGGCGGACCACCCGGTCCAACTCCGACCCGTTCGGTGACTCGCTGTACAGCGAGCGCGACTTCGACGTGGTGGACCAGGCGGCCGAGGTGGCCGCGGAACGCGGCGTGCCGGCCGCCCAGGTCGCGCTGGCCTGGCTCATGCACCGGCCCGGCGTGACCGCGCCCATCGTGGGGGCGACCCGGCTCGGGCACCTGCAGGACGCGCTGGCCGCCGAGGAACTCTCGCTCACCGACGAGGAGATGCGGCGCCTGGAGGAGCCCTACGTCCCGCACCCGGTGCTGGGCCACGGCTGACCCCGCCCGGGCCCGGCCTGAGCCCGGCGGGCGCCGATGCGGGACGGTCAGCCGGTCGTGACGGCCAGGGCGAGGGGAAGCGCGGCGGACGCGCCCGCCGCGCGGACCAGTCTCGCCGCGACCGTCATCGTCCAGCCGGACTCGACCCGGTCGTCGACGAGCAGCACCGGGCCGCCCAGGCGGCCCAGCGCGGCGGCGACCGGCTCGGGCACCGTCAGCTGGTGCCAGACCGCGGCCAGCCGCTGGGCGCTGTTGAACTGACGGCCCGCGGACCTGGCCGTCGGCTGGTAGCCGAGCTCGCCGAGGTGCGGTATCCGGCCGATCTCGGCCAGGCGCGCGGCGAGGCTGCCGATCAGGCGCGGCCGGGTCCGGGACGGGAGGGCGACCACACCCGCGGGCCGCTGCGCCCAGTCCCAGGCGGCCAGCACCTTGACCATCGCGGCGATCAGGTCATCGGGCACCGCGCTGTCTATGGCCGGGTCGTCGGCCAGCAGCGCGCGCAGTCGCGGGCCCCAGCCCAGGTCGGTCAGGCGGCCCAGGGCCCGGCCCGGCTCGGCGGCCAGGTCCGGGCCGATCTTCCCGGACACGTCCACGCCGAGGCCGGCCATGCCGGCCGGCCACATCCGGCGCGGGGTGATCTCGACCCCGGGCCGCAGCAGCCGCTCGCCGGCGGCCGCGGCCGCGTCCGGCGGAACCCGCGCGGGCCAGGGCTGCCCGGTGCAGTTGTCGCACCGCCCGCAGGGCGCGGCGTCCGGGTCGTCCAGCTCACGGCGCAGGTACTCCATCCGGCAGCCGCCGGTCGCGGTGTAGTCGCGCATGGCCTGCTGCTCGCGGGCCCGCTCGGCCGCCACCCTCGCGTACCGGTCGGCGTCGTAGGCCCAGTGCACCCCGGTGGCGGCCCAGCCGCCGCTGACCCGGCGGACCGCGCCGTCGGTGTCGAGGACCTTGAGCATCATCTCGAGCCGTCCCCGGGACACGTCCACATGCGGTTCCAGCGCCGCCGTGGACAGCGGCCGGCCCGCCTCGACCAGGACCGCGAGACTGGCGCGGACCACCGGCTCGGCCGGGAACGCCAGCGAGGCGAAGTAGGCCCAGATGTCGGCGTCCTCCCGGCCGGGCAGCAGGATCACCTCGGCCCGCTCCGTGGCCCGGCCGGCCCGGCCGATCTGCTGGTAGTACGCGATCGGCGACGGCGGGGCTCCGAGGTGGACGATGAAGCCCAGGTCCGGCTTGTCGAACCCCATGCCGAGCGCGCTGGTGGCCACCAGGGCCTTGACCTCGTTGCCGAGCAGGGATTCCTCCGCGGCGGTGCGTGCCGAATGATCGTCCTGGCCGGTGTAGGCGAGCACGTCATGCCCGCGCTCGCGCAGGAACGCGGCGGTCTCGTGCGCGCCGGCCACGGTGAGCGTGTAGATGATGCCGGAGCCGGGCAGCTCGCCCAGGTGCGCGGCCAGCCAGGCCAGCCGCTGCGGCGCGGCGGGCAGCGAGACCACGGCCAGGCGCAGGCTGCGGCGGTCCAGCGGGCCGCGCAGGACCAGAGTCTGCCCGTCCTGGCCGGTCCCGAGCTGCTCGGCCACGTCCCGGGTGACCCTGGCGTTGGCGGTGGCCGTGGTGGCCAGCACCGGGATGCCGGGCGGCAGTTCCTCGAGCAGCGCGCGCAGCCGGCGGTAGTCGGGGCGGAAGTCGTGGCCCCAGTCGGAGATGCAGTGCGCCTCGTCGACCACCAGCAGGCCGGCCGCGGCGATCAGCTTGGGCAGGACCAGGTCACGGAAGCCGGGATGGCCCAGCCGTTCCGGGCTGACCAGGAGCACATCCACCTCGCCCGCGGCCACCTCGGCGTATACCTGGTCCCATTCGTCGGTGTTGGCCGAGTTCACGGTGCGGGCGCGGATCCCGGCCCGGCCGGCCGCCTCGATCTGGTTGCGCATCAGGGCGAGCAGCGGCGAGACGATCACCGACGGCCCGCTGCCCCGGGCCCGCAGCAGCGCGGTCGCGGTGAAGTAGACCGCCGACTTGCCCCAGCCCGTCCGCTGCACGACCAGGGCTCGCCTCCGGCCGGTGACCAGGGCGCTGATCGCCGTCCACTGGTCGTCCCGGAGCGTGGCGCCCGGCCCGGCCAGCGCGCACAGGCAGCGCTCGGCCTCGTCTCGCAGCGCGGCGTCATCGGTCATGGGTTCCTTCGTACCAGCCGGTGCCGACTGTCGGCGCCAGCGGGCATGATTCGTCGTGTGGCGGGCAGCGGAAGCTTCGACCGGCGCCCGGTCCGGGCGCTGCGTCCCGATCCCGGCCGGATGCCGGATCCCGGCCGGTGGCCCGCGACGGTTCCGGCGGTAGCCCAGATGCTGCGCGACGGCCTGGAGTTGCCTTCCGGCCTGAGCGTGCTGATCGGCGAGAACGGCTCGGGCAAGTCGACCGTGGTCGAGATCCTCGCGGAGGCCTGCGGGCTGAACCCGCAGGGCGGATCGGCCATAGGACAGTTCCTGACCCGGGAGAGCGAGCCAGGACTGGGCTCGAGCTTCATCGTCGAGCGCGGGGTCGACCCGCCGCGGTGGTCGTACTTCTTGCGCGCGGACACCATGCACGGGCTGTACAGCTACCTGGAGGCGAACCCTGGCCGCCTGCCCGAGCGCTTCCACGAGCTCAGTCACGGCGAGGGTTTCCTCGAAGTGCTGCGCACGCGGGTGAACGAGCCCGGCTTCTACCTCATGGACGAGCCGGACGCGCCGCTGTCGTTCACCGCCTGCCTGGGGCTGGTCGCGCTGCTGCACGACCTGGCCCGGGCCGGGTCCCAGGCGGTCGTCGCCACGCACTCGCCGCTCGTCGCCGCGGTGCCCGGAGCGCGCATCCTGGAACTCGGCCGCTGGGGCATCCGCGCGGCGCGGTGGGACGAGCTGGACATCGTCCGCCACTGGCGCGAGTTCCTGCGCGAGCCGGACTCATATTTCCGGCATTTGCTCGACCGCTAGTTTCGGCGCCTTTTCCAGGGTCCGATTGATCTGGTTATCAAGACAATGGGCTGCCCGCTCGCCTAACCTTACTGGCTGCGTGCCTTTCAGGGAAACCATGGGGGAATCATGAAAGGTCGGCGGCGGGCGGCCCGGCTGATCATGGTGGCCGCGATGGCCGCGGGATGGCTCGGGGCGGGCGCGGCATGGCCCGGGCCGGGGGTGCCGGGACATCACGGGCCGGAGGTGCCGGCCGCGGCGGTACGCGGCGCGGCGGTGCGAGGCGTCCGGGCGACGGCCACCCAGGCCCGGGCGACGGCCACCCCGGCCCGGGCCTGCGCAGTCGGGGTCTGCCATCGCGGCATGCCGGCCTGCCGTGACCTGCGGGCCACCCAGCAACCGCAACTCACCGGCTACTTCTGCGGCCCGGCCACGGTGTCGGAGATGCTGGCCCAGATGGGCCAGCGGGTAAGCCAGCGGCAGGCCGCCGCCGAACTCGGGACCACCACCAGCGGGACGGGCTGGTCGGACCTGGACAGCGACCCGGTGCCGGACGTGCTGAACGAGAACCAGCACCGTAACGACTACCGGGCGGTGGGGCTGCCGTGGGCGCCGACCAGGCCGCAGCTCAAGACCTACGAGCGCGACCTGGTGACCGACATCAATTACCGCGGCGGCGTTCCGCTGGCCGGGGACGCTTACGAGGTTCCCGGAGGACCGCATCTGGTCGGGCATCCGCTCAATCAGACGATTTACCACTGGTTCGATATCCGCGGCTACCAGGAATACGGTGCCATGACCGATTATGAGGACTCGGTGCATAACGCGTCCAGTATCGGCTGGGCCGCCACCGTCCCGGGCTATTCGTCGCTGCCGTCCGCCACGATCGTGACCATTGTCGGGGATCGTGGCTACGACTGGTAAGGCGTGGCGGCTGGCCGCGGTTTCAGCCGTGCTGGCCGTGGTGCTGGCCGGCTGCGGCACCCGGACGCTCCCGCCCCCCGAGGCCGGGCCAGCCTGGCGCTCGATGTGCGCCGTCACCACGCCGAAGGGCCTGGCGGCCGACCTCGGCCGGGCCGTGCCCGCTTCCCTGGCTGGCGAGGTCATCCCGCTCGGGATGTCGGCCAGCGGGGGCACGGCCTACGTGTCGGCCTGGACCCAGGGCTTCTCCGGCGTCGCCGCCCTGAACCTCGCCAGCGGCCGGCTCCGGCCGATCCAGCCCTTCGCCGACCCGGCGGCCGACCAGGCCGACGGCGCGTCCGACGGGTCCTGGCTGGCCTGGGAGGAGACCGTGTCGCTGCAGAGCCTGGACGACTTCACGGTCTACGCCTGGGACGCGGCGACCGGCCGGCTGCTCCGGCTCGGTCACTCGCTGGCCAGGCCGGGTGGCGAGCCCTGGCCCAGCCCCTGGCATCCGCCGGCGGTGAGCGGTCGCTACGCGGCCTGGGCCCAGGGGTACGGGCCGGGCGGCGAGGTCGAGATCCGGCTGGCCGACCTGGCCACCAGCCGGGTCCGGGTCATCCGCCGGGGCCACACCCAGCCGCCGTTCTTCGACCGGAACCTGGTGGTGTGGCCGGAGTCCGACCGGCCGGGCCAGCCGACCTCGCTGCGCGCGCTCAATCTCACTACCGGCCGGCCAGCCGCGCTGCCGCCGGTCCTGCGCACGGTGCGCGGCACCGACTTCGTCGTCACCGACGGCACCAGGACCGCTTACCTCAGCCCGGATCTCACCCGCCTCTACTACTCGCCGGCCCAGGACCGGCCAGCCCGGGCGGTGCTCCGGCTGCCCGCGGGCGAGTACTTCGCCGACCTGGCCCTGGGACCGGGCACGCTGGCCTGGACGACCACGGCGGCGACGTACCTGGCCAGCACCAGGACCGGGGCCTACGTTCAGGTCACGCGGCAGTACGGTGACGCGACCGGGTCGGGCTCGGGCGTGATGATCTCCGACGCGTCCAGCGAGAAGGTCGCGCACCCGGTCCTGCCGTTGCACGTGATCAGCCCGGCGGGCATCCGCTGGCCCGCCTGCGCCGCCGCGGTCCGCGGGTAGCCCGCGGCTAGCCCGAGCGCGGGCGCAGCCGCAGGCCCTGCATGCCCCCGTCGACCGCGAGGGCCACGCCGGTGACCGCGCCCGCCAGCGGGCTGGCCAGGTAGGCGATCGCCGCGGCGACCTCGTCGGCGGTCACCAGCCGCTCCGTCGGCTGGCGGGCGGTCAGCGCCGCGCGCTCGGCGCCGGGATCCGGCGCGGCCGCCAGCAGCCGTGCCACCCACGGCGTGTCGACCGTGCCCGGGGTGACGCAGGTGACCCTGATCCGCTCGCGGACGTGGTCGGCGGCCATGGCCAGGGTCAGCGCGTAGATGGCGCCCTTGCTGGCCGAGTACAGGGCCCGCTGCGGCAGGCCGGCCATGGCCACGATCGAGCAGGTGTTGACGATGGCCGCCGTGCCCCGCCGGGCCGCGGCGGCGCGCAGCGCCGGCAGCGCGGCGCGCGTGGTGCGGACCACACCGAGCACGTTCACGTCCAGCACGCGCCGCCACTCCTCATCGTCGTTGTCCTCGACGGTGCCGGCCGCCCCGATGCCAGCGTTGTTGACCAGGATGTCCAGGCCGTCCAGGGCTCCAGCCGCCGCGCCGACCGCCGCGCGGACCGCCTCGTCGTCGGTGACGTCCGCCCGGACCGGGTGCAGCCCGGCGTCGGCGACCGCCGCGGGTATTTCGCGGTCGAGCACCGCGACGCGGGCGCCGCGCGCCTGCATCAGCCGCGCTGTGGCCAGGCCGATGCCCGAGGCACCGCCGGTGACGAGGGCCGCGAGGCCACTGAGATCCTGCTGGTCGGGCGGGGACATGCGTATATCCTGCCGCTCGCACCGCGGTCGCGGGCCAGGCGGGCACGTTTGAGGAGGAGCCGGGCGATGTCCTTTGACGGCTGGCCAGCGGAGGCGCTGGACTTCTACGAGGGCCTGGAGGCAGACAACTCCAAGGCGTACTGGACCGCGCACAAGGCGGTCTACGACGAGATGGTGCTCGGCCCGATGCGCGAGCTGCTGGAGGAGCTCGCGCCCGAGTTCGGCGAGCCCAAGATCTTCCGGCCCTACCGCGACCTCAGGTTCAGCCAGGACAAGACGCCGTACAAGACGCACCTGGGCGCGATGATCGGGGACGGCTACATCCAGCTGTCGGTGCACGGCCTGGCCGCGGGCAGCGGGATGTACCAGATGGCCCCGGACCAGCTGGACCGGTACCGGCGCGCGGTGGCCGGCGACCCGGCCGGCCAGGAACTCGAGCGCGTGATCGGCGACGTCGAGCGGCACGAGATCTCCGTGCACGGCCACGAGGTGCTGAAGACCGCGCCCCGGGGGTATCCCGCCGACCACCCCCGGATCGGGCTGCTGCGGTGCAAGGGCCTGGTGGCGTGGAAGGAATGGCCGGCCGGGCCCTGGCTCGGGACGGCCGCGGCCCGGCGGCACGTAGCCAGGTTCCTGGCCGCCAGCCGCCCGCTCGGCGACTGGCTGGAGCGGCACGTGGGCCGGCCCGAGCCGTAGCGGCCGGCGTCAGGACTGGCTGCAGTCCGGGCACAGCCCGAACAGCTCCACCGTGTGCCCGACGTCGGTGAAGCCCGCCTCGGCGGCGACCTGCTCGGCCCACCGCTCGACCGCCCGTCCTTCCACCTCGACGCTGCGGCCGCAGTTGCGGCAGGTCAGGTGGTGGTGATGGGCGTCGCTGCGGCACTTGCGGTACAGCGTCTCCCCGCTGGAGTCGCGGATCGCGTCGACCCGCCCGTCCTCGCTGAGCACCTGCAGGTGCCGGTAGACGGTGGTCAGCCCGACATGCTCGCCCCGGTTGCGCAGCTCGGCGTGGATCTGCTGGGCGCTGCAGAATCCGGGCAGCCCGTCCAGCACCGCCGACAGCGCCTCGGCTTGCCGGGTCCCGCGGACCCGGGTGCCGCGGCCGAGCGGTGAGGTAGCGGGCCGGGAAGTGGTCACACACGCACGGTAGCAGCCTTCCGCGGGTTGCCGGCGACCCCGCGGCTGTGGCCGTCTTCGGCCCGCGCGGCAAGATGGAGGCATGGCTGACCGGCTGCGCAACGCGACGAGCCCGTACCTGCTCCAGCACGCGGGCAACCCGGTGGACTGGTGGCCGTGGGGCGACGAGGCATTCGCCGCGGCCCGCGAGCGCGACGTCCCGGTCCTGCTGTCGGTCGGGTACTCCGCCTGCCACTGGTGTCACGTGATGGCGCACGAGTCGTTCGAGGACGGGCCGACCGCGGCGCTGATGAACGAGCGCCTGGTCTCGATCAAGGTCGACCGCGAGGAGCGGCCGGACGTGGACGCGGTCTACATGACCGCGACGCAGGCCATGACCGGCCAGGGCGGCTGGCCGATGACAGTGTTCATGACCCCGGACCGCGAGCCGTTCTACTGCGGCACCTATTTCCCGCGCGAGCAGTTCCAGCGGCTGGTCCGCGCGGTCGCCGACACCTGGCAGCGGGACCGGGGCGCCGTCACCGGGCAGGCGAAGCGGATCGCCGCCGCGCTGGCCGAGCAGATGTCGGCCGCCCCGGCCGGCGCCGCCCCCGGTCAGGAGGCGCTGGCCCGGGCCGGCGATGCGGCGCTGGCCGGCCTGGAGGCCAGTTACGACCCGCCGCGCGGCGGGTTCGGCGGCGCGCCCAAGTTCCCGCCGTCGATGGTGCTGGAGTTCCTGCTCCGCCGGCACGAGCGGGAGGCTGGCCCGGCCGGCGCCCGGGCGCTGCGGATGGCCGCGGGCACCCTCGAGGCGATGGCCCGCGGCGGCATGTACGACCAGCTGGCCGGGGGGTTCGCGCGGTACTCGGTGGACGCGGGCTGGGTGGTGCCGCACTTCGAGAAGATGCTCTACGACAACGCGCTGCTGGCCCGGGTCTACGCGCACTGGTGGCGCCGGGCCGGCTCCGAGCTGGGCCGCCGGGTCGCCGCCGACACCTGCGCGTGGATGATCGCCGAGCTGCGCACCGCCGAGGGCGGCTTCGCCGCGGCCCTGGACGCTGACAGCGAGGGCGAGGAGGGCAAGTTCTACAGCTGGACGCCGGCCCAGCTCCGCGAGGTGCTCGGGCCGTCCGACGGGCCGCGGGCGGCCGAGGTGCTCGGCGTGACCCAGGCGGGCACGTTCGAGCACGGAGCGTCGGTGCTGCAGCTTCACGCCGACCCGGCGGACGCCGCATGGTTCGCGCGGATCCGTGCCGCGCTGCTGACCGCGCGGGCGCGGCGGGTCCGCCCGGCCCGGGACGACAAGGTCGTCGCGGCCTGGAACGGCCTGGCCGTCGCGGCGCTGGCCGAGGCGGGCCTGCTGCTGGAGCGCCCGGAGTTCATCGCGGCGGCCCGCGACGCGGCCGGGCTGCTGGCCAGGACGCACCTGGCCGGCGGCCGGCTGGCCCGCACCTCGCGCGACGGGATCCCCGGCACCAGCGCGGGCGTGCTGGAGGACTACGCCTGCGTGGCCGAGGGCTACCTGGCCCTGTCCGGGGTCACGGGGGAGGGCCGCTGGGTGACGCTGGCCGGGCAGTTGCTCGATACCGCGCTGGCCCGGTTCGGCGACGGCCGGGGGGGCTTCTACGACACCGCTGACGACGGCGAGCCGCTGATCTACCGGCCCGCCGACCCAGCGGACGGGCCCAGCCCCTCGGGCACGTTCGCGGTCGCCGGGGCCCTGCTCAGCTACGCCGCCCTGACCGGTTCGGCCCGCCACCGCGAGGCCGCCGCGGGGGCGCTCGGGCCGCTGCCCGCGGTCGCGGCCCGGTACCCGCGCGCCGCGGGCTGGGGCCTGGCCGTGGCCGAGGCCATGGCTTCGGGGCCGGCCGAGATCGCGGTGGTCGGGCCGCGCGACGACGACCGCACCGTCGCGCTGCACCGCATGGCGCTGTATGCGGCGCCGCCCGGCGCGGTCATCGCGCTCGGCAGTGGCGCAGACGGCCACGGCGAAGGCGACGGCGCAGGCGGCCACGGCGTGGACGGCCACGGCGTGGACGGCCGCGGCCAAGACGCCAACGGCGAAGACAATGGCGCGGAAACGGTGCCGCTGCTGGCCGGGCGCGAGCCGGTGGCCGGGGTCCCGGCCGCCTATGTTTGCCGGCAATTTGCCTGCCGGATGCCGGTCACCGATCCGGAGCGGCTCCGCGCCGAGCTAGCCTCGGCGTAAGGGCCGGACGGCCTGGCCTGCGGGCCGGACCGCCTGCCGGAGGGCCCGCGGCCATTCCGGCCAACGGCGGTAAGGCAAGCGGCGGTATAGACAGCCGCGCGGCGGTTGCGACAAGGTGTTGTTGTGCATGATGGCTTTGGTGCGCCGCGTCGCGGCCACCGGGCCGTGAACGGACCGGGCCGGGCAGCCGTGACCGTGTTGTGGGCCCGAAGCACGACGCCGGAGGCGGAAAGCGAAGTGACGTAGTGCTGCCGCGCGACGGAGCGCGTCGCCTGCTGGTCGCGCTGGGCGCGGGACTGGCGGTACTGGCCGTGGCCGCCGCGGGCAACGGCGCGCCGGCGCTGGCCGCGGCGCACGGCGGGACCACCCTGGCCGGCGCGCGCAGCCCGGCCGAGGCCGGCCTCGGCCCGCAGGGCGGCGGCCAGGCGAGCGCTGCTGATCCCGTTCCCGCGGAGACGGCGCGTCCTGGCACGGGGCCGGTGGCCGTCGCTCGCTTCGGCGGTTCTCAGCCCGCCGACGCCCTCGCCCCGCTGCGCCGGCTGCTGCCCGCCGACCTGTTCGTGGTGGCCCCGACGACGATCAGCCCCGCCGTGGCCGCGGCGGTGCGGCGGATGCCCGGCGTGACCGCCGCCGTGGCGCTCGACGCGGCCAGGATCGAGATAGACGGCAAGCTGACCGCGACGCTCGGCGTGGACCCGGCCCAGTTCCGCGCGTTCGCCGCCCGGCCGACGGCGCAGTCGCAGGGCCTGTGGGAGAACGTCGCGGCGGGCGGCGTGGCGGTCTCCTACACGATGGGCAAGCTGGACAAGCTGCCGCTCGGCCGGGACGTCCAGGTCACCGGCCGGCACGTCGAGGACCTGCCGCTGGCCGGCCTCGGCACGGTCGGGATCGGCGGGGTCGACGCCGTGGTCTCCGACAGCGTGGCCCGCTCGCTCGGCATACCCGCGGACAACGCCATCGTGATCAGTGCCCCACACGCCGAGCTGAGCTCGCTGATGCGGCAGATCCAGAAGGTGCTGCCGCGCGGCGCGGCCATCGCGGCGCTGGTGGCCCAGTCGGCCGGGCCGGCCGCCACGGGCAGCACCGGCACTCCGGCCGGGGCCGGCCTGGCCGGGGCCGGGGCCGCCGACGGCCCGAGCCTGAGCGGCGCCGAGGTGATCGCGTTCCTCACCGCCGCCGAGAGCAGGGTGGGAATGCCGTACGTGTGGGGGGCCAACGGCCCGACCGCGTTCGACTGCTCCGGCCTGGTGCAGTGGTCGATGGCCCAGGCCGGGGTGGTCATGCCCCGGGTCGCCGCGCAGCAGGCGCTGACCGGCCCGCTGGTGCCGCTCAGCCAGCTAGCGCCCGGCGACCTGCTCTTCTACCACACCGACCCCACCGCTCCCGGCTACATCTCGCACGTGGCCATTTACATCGGCGACGGGGAGATGCTCCAGGCCCCGCAGCCCGGCGAGGACGTCGAGATCATCCCGGCGTCGTTCGGTTCCGAGTTCGCGGGCGCGGTGCAGGTGGACCCGCGGCTGGCGGCGGCGGTCGCCGGTGATCCGGCCGCCTGACCCGGTCCGGCCATCTCATACCGGGGTATGACACTCTCCGGCGGGACGACTGGGGCGGCCGGGACGCTCTAGCCTTTCCCCCGTGAATCGGAGAAAGCCCTTCTCCCCCCGCCTGCGCGTTCCCCGGTTGCGCTTCACGGTGCCGATCGTGGTGCTCGTGGCCGGCGCGTCGGTCGGGGCCTGGCTGCTCACCCAGTCCAGCGCGTCCGCCCTCCCGACCTACCGGCTGGTCCCCGTGATCAGGACCACGCTGACCCAGACCCTGTCGTCCACCGGCACCCTCGAGCCGGCCACCACCGCCAACCTCAGCTTCGACGCACTCGGGCAGGTCACGGCCGTGGACGTGACGGTCGGCGAGCACGTGACCGAGGGCCAGACCCTGGCCGCCATGGACTCGCCCACACTGGTGGCGCAGGTCGCGCAGGCTGAGGCCACGCTGGCGTCCGACCAGGCCCGGCTCTCCCAGGACGAGTCGGGCGGCGCCTCCAGCGCGCAGATCGCCGCCGACCAGGCCGCCGTCAACGCCGACCAGGCCCAGGTCGACAGCGCGGATACCGCGCTGGCCGGCGCGACGCTCACCGCGCCGACCGACGGGATCGTGGCCGCCGTCGGGTACACGGTCGGCGAGCAGGTGAGCGGGTCCGGCGGCGGTTCCGGTTCCGGCGGCGGTTCGGGGTCGGCGGTTCCGGTGGCGGCGGTTCCGGTGGCGGCGGTTCCGGTGGCGGCGGTTCCGGTGGTGACGGCTCGGGGAGCGGTTCCGGCGGTGGCGGGTCCGGGAGCGGTTCGGGCGGCAGCGGCTCGAGCGGTTCCAGCGACGTGATCACGGTGGTCAGCAGCGCTGACGTGGTGAACGCGACCGTGGACGCCAGCGTGGTCGACAAGATCAAGGACGGCGACCAGGCCGTGATCACCACCGAGGGCGCGAACGGCCCGGTCAGCGGCACGGTCGCCTCGATCGGCCTGACCGCCGACACCAGCTCGGGAGTGGCCACCTTCCCGGTGACCGTCGACGTCACCGGGAGCACGTCCGGCCTTTACGCGGGTGCCTCGGCGACGGCCACGATCATCTACAACCAGCTGCCGAACGTCCTTGCGGTGCCGTCCGCCGCGATCACCCCGGGGCCCGGCGGGCAGTCCCAGGTGCAGGTGATGGTGAACGGCCGTCAGGTCACCAAGGACGTCACGACCGGGCTCACCGCGGGCGGGCTGACCCAGATCACCCGCGGGCTGACCGCGGGCGAGACGGTGGTCGTGACCATCGTCCGGATCTCCGGGACCACCGGCGGCCCGGGCGGGCCCGGCGGCGGCCCGTTCATCTTCAACGGCGGCCCGGGTGGGGGCAACGCCAAGCAGATCATCATCAACGGCGGCGGCGGACCGTGAGCCTGATCGAGCTGACCGATGTCCGCAAGACCTACCGCACCGGGTCACTCAAGGTGACCGCCCTGGCCGGGATCACGCTCGGCATCGACGACGGTGAGTACGTCGCGGTCATGGGGCCGTCCGGGTCCGGCAAGTCGACGCTGATGCACATCCTCGGCTGCCTGGACGTGCCGACCGCCGGCCACTACCGGCTAGCCGGCGAGGACGTGAGCGTGATGTCCGAGGGCCAGCTCGCCCACGTGCGCAACCGGCGGGTCGGCTTCGTGTTCCAGCAGTTCAACCTGCTGGCCTCGATGCCGGCCTGGCGCAACGTCGAGCTGCCGCTCACCTACCGGGACGGGGGCCGGGCCGAGCGCCGCGAGCGGGCCATCGCCGCGCTGGACCGGGTCGGCCTCGGTGACCGGGTTCAGCACCGGCCCGGTGAGCTCTCCGGCGGCGAGCAGCAGCGGGTGGCCATCGCCCGGGCCCTGGTCACCGAGCCGGACCTGCTGCTGGCCGACGAGCCGACCGGCAACCTCGACTCGGCCTCCACCGCCGATATCCTCGACCTGCTCGACGAACTGCACGGCAGCGGCCGTACGGTCGTGGTGATCACCCACGAGGCCGACGTGGCCCGCCGGTCCCAGCGTACCGTGCGCATGCTCGACGGCCGGGTCTCGGACGACGCCCCCACCGCGGCGGTCGGCCGGTGAACTGGGCCCAGACCCTGCGCACCGGGCTGGAGGCCGTACGCACGCACCGGCTGCGGTCCGCGCTGACCATGCTCGGCATCCTGATCGGGATCGCCGCGGTGATCCTCACCGTCGGGTTCGGCGAGGGTGCCTCCAGCCAGATCCGCGACGAGATCAACTCGCTGGGCACCAACCTGCTGATCATCACCCCGGGCAGCGCGACCAGCTCGGGCGGGGTGAACGGCCCGCTCGGCTCCGCCACCACCCTCACCGTGCAGGACGCCAGCGCGCTCGCGGTCAAGGCCGTCGCGCCGGACATCGCCGTGGTCGCGCCGGTATCCTCCACGCCGGACACCCTGACCGCGGGCACCGCCAACTGGAGCACCAACGTGGTCGGGACCACCCCGGCCTGGCTGGCCGCCCGCGCCCGTCAGATGGCCGAGGGCCGGTTCCTGACCGCGGCCGACGAGAAGAACGTGGCCGACGTGACCGTGCTCGGGCCGGTCACGGCGAGCAAGCTGTTCGGGCCCGCCGACCCGCTCGGCCAGACCGTGAACGTCAACGGCCTGCCGCTGGAGGTCGTCGGCGTCCTGACGTCGGCGGGCTCCTCCGCCAGCGCCACCAACGAGGACGATGAGGCCATCGTCCCGCTGTCCACGCTGGCCCAGCAGATCGGCGGCGTCTCCCGGACCTCGGTGGACACGATCTACGCCGAGGCCACCTCGTCCGCCACCCTGTCCGCGGCCTACCAGGAGGCGAACACGCTGCTGCTGAACCTGCACGGGGACAGCACGGCCAACCCCGACTTCACCATCCAGACCCAGCAGTCGCTGCTGTCCACGGCCACCTCGGTCAACGGCACGCTGACCGTGCTGCTGGCCGGGATCGCCGCGATCTCCCTGCTCGTCGGCGGCATCGGGGTGATGAACATCATGCTGGTCTCGGTCACCGAGCGGATCCGCGAGATCGGCCTGCGCAAGGCACTCGGCGCCACGCCCCGGCTGATCCGGCGGCAGTTCCTGGTCGAGGCGTCGCTGCTCGGCCTGGCGGGCGGGATCCTCGGCGCGGGCGTGGGCCTGGCCGGCGCGGTCGTCCTGCCGCACCTGATCTCCAACGCCATCGCGATCTCGCCCGCCGCCATCGCGGGCGCGATCGCCGTCGCCATGCTCGTCGGCCTGGTGTTCGGGGTCTACCCGGCCGGCCGCGCGGCGCGAATGGCCCCGATCGACGCCCTGCGCACCGAATGAGCACCGCGCACCGGGTGAGCACCGCGCACCGGGTGAGCACCGCGCACCGGGTGAGCACCGCGAACCATAGAAGGAGCTGCGGGAATGGATAAGCGGCTGCGCCGCGTCGGCGCGGTGGTCATCGCCGTCCTCGTGGTCGCGGCCGGGGCCGGCACCGCGTACGCGGCGATGTCCCCCTCCGGCCCGTCCTACCGGCTGGCCACGGTCACCTCGGCCGAGGTGACGGCCACCTTGCCGGAGGTAGGCACGCTCACGCCGGTGCAGCAGGCCGACGTGCCGTTCGCGGTCGGCGGGACGGTGAAGTCCGTCGACGTGCAGGCCGGCCAGCACGTGACCGCCGGCCAGAAGCTCGGCTCGCTCGACCCTACGGAGCTCCAGGCCAGCCTCGGCACCGCCGAGCAGGCCCTGGCCGACGCGAACCTGCAGGTGCACAACGACCTGGCCAGCCAGGACAGCGCTGCGTCGGAGTCCGGCGGGGGCGGCGGTGCGTCCGGGTCGGGCGGGGGTTCCGGAAGCGGGGGCGGTGCGTCCGGGCCGGGTGGCCGCGGCAACCCGGGGACCTCGCCCGCCTCGTCGCTGCGTCATCTCCAGCAGGCCGTACTGAGCGCCCAGCGCGCGGTGGACGCCGCGCTCGCGCAGGCCAGGACCGACCTGGCCGAGGCCAGGCGGGCCTGCGCCGCGGCTCCCTCGCCTGGCCCGGCTCCCACTCCGACCCCGACCCCGACCCCCACCCCGGCTCCCACTCCGACCGCGGCCCCTACTCCGACCTCGGCCCCTACTCCGACCCCGGCTCCTACTCCGACCCCGACTCCCGCCCCAACCCCGGCTCCCACCTCGGTTGCGGCATCCGCATCGGCCGGGAGCAGGCCAGCGCCCGGCGCTGGCTCGTCATCGGGCCCGGCCCCGTCCCCGGTCACCTGCGCCGCCGCCACCCAGCAGGTGCTCAGCGCCGAGACTGCCGCGCTGCACGCCGAGCAGGGGCTGTCCGGGCGGCTCACCGCGCTGGCCACGGCGCTGGCCAAGGCCGTCGCCGCGGCTGGCGGCGGCTCGGGCGGAGGGAGCAGCAGCGGCGGCTCGGGCGGAGGGAGCAGCGGCGGCGGCTCGGGCGGAGGGAGCAGCGGCGGCGGCTCGGGCGGCGGGAGCAAGGGCAGCGGCGCTGGCGGTGGCGGCAGAACCGCGAGCGGCGGGGGCGGCGGGAGCCCGGTCAGCGCGGCGCAGCTGGCCGCCGACCAGGCGGCGGCCGACGCGGCGGCGGCGCAGGTCACCGTGGCCCAGGAGAACCTGGCCGACGCCACGGTGGTCAGCCCCATCAGCGGCACCGTGATCTCGGTCAGCGCGACGGCCGGCGCTACGGCGTCCGCGGGCAGCACCGCGTTCGTTATCGCCGGGCTGGACAGCTATGAGGTGATGGCCGACGTCCCGGTGACCGACATGCCCCAGCTCGAGATCGGCGAGCGGGCCACCGCGCAGCCGGACGGCTCGAGCACCCCGCTGCCCGGCACGGTGGTGTCGATCGGTCTGATCCCCGACTCGACCGGGTCGCCGACCACCTACCCGGTTACGATCGGCCTGACCGGGCCGCCCTCCGGGCTGCACCCGGACGGATTCGCCAGCGTCACCATCACCACCGCGCGCAGCACCGGGGTGAGCGTGCCCACCTCGGCCGTGCACCGCTCCGGGCACCAGGCCACGGTCACGGTGTACGCCGGGGGCCGGGCCCGGGTGACCAAGGTCAAGATCGGCACCATGGGGCCGGAGATGACCCGGATCACCGCCGGCCTGCGGCCGGGCGAGCAGGTGGTGCTGGCCAACCTGAACCAGCCGCTGCCGAACAACAACCCGACCAACCAGGGTCCCGGCGGCGGGCCGATCTTCCTCGGTCCCGGCTTCCACGCCCGCGTCTTCGCCGGGCCGCCGGGCTGACGGGCTGACGGGCGCGCCCAGCCGGGCAAGTCGAGCCACCCTGACGTATCCGGCCGGGCCTGCCGGGCAGCCGAGGCGCGCCGTGGCGCTAACATCCGGGCCCCGGCCGTTGCATGCCGCCACCTGGTGTGTAATCATCATTACATGAGTACAGGGAGCGAGTCATGAGCGCAGCTAACGAGAGTTCGACGGCGTCCCCGAGCGAGCGGCTCCGCGGGTGGTTCAGCGGCCGCATGCCGGGTGACTGGTTCTCCGCGGCGCCGGATATCACGCTCGACCGCGAGGAGATCACGGTGATCGGCGTCCTGCCGGCCCCGGAGACCGCGGCGCAGAGCACCGAAGCGGAGCGTGCCGAGGCGGCCGAGGGCCGCAGCCGCCGGTTCCGCGAGGATACGCGCCAGCAGCGGATCGAGATCGCCCGCGAGGCAGAGCACCGGTTCGGCCGGAAGGTCTCCTGGGGCGTGATCTGCGATGAGAAAAAGGTGATGTTCACCACATTCTCGGTGCCGGTGATGACCAGGCTCCGCCAGCCCGAGCGCCTGGTGCTCGACACGCTGGTCGACGCCGGCGTCGCCCGCAGCCGCAGTGACGCGCTGGCCTGGTGCGTTCGGCTCGTCGGCGAGCACGAGGACACCTGGCTCGCCGACCTCAGGGAGGCGCTGCGCCACGTCGAGCAGGTGCGGGGCGAGGGTCCTCGGTCCTGAGCGCGGCCAGGCCGACAAAGGACGACATCGAGATCCTGCGGCCGGGGCGGCC
This sequence comes from uncultured Actinomycetota bacterium, assembly GCA_963749145.1. Taxonomy (GTDB): domain Bacteria; phylum Actinomycetota; class Actinomycetes; order Streptosporangiales; family Streptosporangiaceae; genus JASHPR01. The sequence goes on from CAVVLN010000005.1 coordinate 734,765, forward strand.
GTAGGAGCGCCAGGGGCGCCTGGCCGAGTACGACGCGATGGTGGCCAGGCTCACGAGCGAGCCCAAGCGATTCCCCGGCTCCTTCCCCGGGCTAAACGAGGACATCGTCACGTCCATCGGCTAGTCAAAACCTGGCCGCCATGCTGTCGCTTCGGGCACCCCGGCTGTTAACGTTCCGTTATGGGGGAACTACGCTGCGTTGACGGCTCGGTGCTGACCGTCGTCGCGGTCGCCTGCCGGGACCGGATGGGCCAGCCGTATGAGATCACCCTCGACCTGCGCCGCGGCCGCAGGTCGTTCGCGTCGGTGGGCGAGCGCTGCGGCTTCCGGCTGGCGCAGCTCGCGGCCCGGGTGACCGAGGCGCGAGCGGACCCTGACCAGGCCCTGGCCTGGCCCGATCCCGACGACCGCTTCCCCGAGCCGGGGCCGTTCGGCGAGGGGTTCAGGCCGGGGGAGCGCGAGTACTTCTCGCTCCGGGCCCGGGAACGGACCGACCTGCCGGGCCGCGGGGAGCTACGCTGCGTGCTGCGGGACTCGGCGGAATGGCGAGGCGGCGAGCCGCAGGGCGCGGGGCGGGCGGGTGGCTGGTGCCTGACCCGCCGGGCGGTCATTGAGGCGTGGGGGACGGAAGGGACCGGCCTGCGTGCCGTCCTTACCTCGGCCGAACTGGTGACATTCTTGGATACGGTGCTTAAGGAGCCGGACGATGCCCTGGCCGCGCGCTGGGCACCGGCCGGAGCGAAGGCGACAGTAGCCGGGATCGGGCTAGCCACCACCGGCCGGTCATCCTGGCGGCAGCGAGGAAAGGTGCGGGATGGGAGTACGCGATCTCGCCTACCGGCTCTACGAGCACAGAATCGAAGCGTCGCTTTCGCCGCAGGCGATCCCGCGACACGTCGGGGTGATGTGCGACGGTAACCGGCGCTGGGCCCGGTCGGCCGGCCTGGCCGACGTCAGCAGCGGCCACCAGGCCGGCGCCGACAAGATCTTCGAGGTGCTCCAGTGGTGCCGCCAGACGGGCGTGGAGGTGGTCACGCTGTGGCTGCTGTCCACCGACAACCTGGCCCGCCCGGCGACCGAGCTCGAGCCGCTGCTGCGGATCATCGAGGACACCGTCCGTCACCTGGTCGCGCAGAACTGGCACGTGAACCCGATGGGCGCGCTCGACCTGCTGCCCGCCGACACCGCGCAGGTGCTCAAGGACGCCGCGGAGGCCACGGCCACGCAGACCGGGCTGCTGGTCAACGTGGCCGTCGGCTACGGGGGCCGCCGGGAGATCGCCGACGCGGTCCGCTCGCTGCTGCAAGATCACGCCACCCGGGGCACCACGATCGAGGAGCTCGCCGAGATCCTCGACGTCGAGCACATCGCCGAGCACCTCTACACGGCCGGGCAGCCCGACCCTGACCTGGTCATCCGCACCTCCGGCGAGCAGCGCCTGGGCGGGTTCCTGCTCTGGCAGAGCGCCCACTCCGAGTTCTACTTCTGCGACGCCTACTGGCCCGCCTTCCGGCGGGTGGACTTCCTGCGCGCGCTGCGCTCCTATGCCGCGCGGCAGCGCCGGTTCGGCGCCTGAGGCTCCGGCCTACCCGAGGCCGTCCCGCGCGGCGCGCCCGGCCGCCTCGGCCATCGCGCGCAGGAACCGCGCCACCGTGTCCAGTTCCGGCTCGGTGAACGAGCCCATGGCCGCCAGCAGGCGGTCCTCGCCGCCTACGACGCGCTGCTGGCCCGGCGCAGTGCTTCGCCGGGTACCGGCCCGGGTACCTGGTGCGCGGGGTGCCGGCCCTGGCCCGGCCGAGTGCCGCCCGCGCCGGGGCGCTGATCCGGTGGGAAGCCGACGGCGCGGCGGTCAGCCAGGACTGGCTGCGCGTGGCCGTGCTGCCCGGCGCCAGCCACCACTCGATCCCCGCGGAGCAGGCGGGCCCGCTGAGCCGGCTGCTGCTCGACTTCCTCCCGGCCGGGGCCTGAACGCGGCGCCGGGAGGCGTCGTGGTGTCGGCTGTGTTAACAGCGAGCGGCGGTACTTCCGGGAGACGGCTGACCAAGGGTACCGTCGTGGTGTGACGGGCGGTGCGTAGCCGCCCGCCGGGAAGGCCCTCGAGATCCTCGAGCTTCGCGTCCTGGTGCGCAGGCGAGATGAGCGAAGGGCCGGCGCCCGGCCCTGCGCTGGCCGGTCCCGGTCCCGCCGACACGTCTGTGTCCGAACACGGCGCCGCTGGCGCCCAGGGGAGAGCGAGTGGCCAGTTCCTCAGCACGTCGCACGTACGTCCTTGACACCAGCGTCCTGCTCGCCGACCCGGCCGCCATCGGCCGGTTCGCCGAGCACCGGGTGGTCCTGCCGGTGGTCGTCATCACCGAGCTCGAGGCCAAGCGCCACCACCCGGAGCTTGGCTTCTTCGCCCGGCAGGCGCTGCGTCACCTGGACGACATGCGGGTCGAGCACGGCAGGCTCGACGCCGACCTCCCGGTCGGCGACGCGGGCGGGACGGTGCGGGTCGAGCTGAACCATGCCGACCCGTCGGTGCTGCCCGCCGGGTTCCGCCTCGGCGACAACGACACCAGGATCCTGTCCGTGGCCCGCAGCCTGGCCGCGGAGGGGGACAGCGTCGTGCTGGTCAGCAAGGACCTGCCGCTGCGGGTGAAGGCGGCCGCGATCGGCCTGACCGCGCAGGAGTACCGGGCCGAGCTCCCGGCCGACTCGGGCTGGACCGGCATGCGCGAGCTGGACGTCACCGCGGCGGAGATCGACGAGCTGTACGCCAGCGGGCACCTGGACTGCGCGGCGGCCCGGGACCTGCCCTGCCACACCGGCCTGGTGCTGGTCTGCGGGGCGTCGGGGGCGGGCAGCGCGCTGGGCCGGGTCCAGCCGGACAAATCGGTGCGGCTGGTCCGCGGCGACCGCGAGGTGTTCGGGCTGCGCGGCCGCAGCGCCGAGCAGCGGGTGGCGCTCGACCTGCTGCTCGACCAGGATGTCGGCATCGTGTCCCTGGGCGGGCGGGCCGGACGGGCAAGTCGGCGCTGGCGCTGTGCGCGGGCCTGGAGGCCGTGATGGAGCGGCATCAGCACCGCAAGCTGGTGGTGTTCCGGCCGCTGTACGCGGTGGGCGGTCAGGAGCTCGGGTACCTGCCCGGGTCCGAGGCGGACAAGATGAACCCGTGGTCGCAGGCGGTCTACGACACCCTGTCGGCGGTCACCTCCCAGGAGGTGATCGACGAGGTGCTGGCCCGGGACATGCTCGAGGTGCTGCCGCTGACCCACATCCGCGGCCGGTCGCTGCACGATTCGTTCGTGATCGTGGACGAGGCGCAGTCCCTGGAGCGGGGCGTGCTGCTCACCGTGCTGTCCCGGATCGGCGGCGGGTCCCGGGTGGTGCTCACCCACGACATCGCGCAGCGTGACAACCTGCGGGTCGGCCGGCACGACGGCGTGGTCGCGGTGATCGAGAAGCTCAAGGGCCACCCGCTGTTCGCGCACATCACGCTGGTCCGCTCGGAGCGGTCCCCGATCGCCGCGCTGGTGACCGAGATGCTGGAGGACGCTGCTCTCTAAGTAATTGCTTGATAACGGGCAGCGACCAAGCGGCGGGCCCGGTACGGTGCGGTACCGTGATGCGCGTCATGAGTCAATCACCGAGAGTTACCACGGAGGCCACGGACCCGGGGGGAACCGCGGCCGAGTCCGTCTCGGTGGTGATGCCGGTCCGCAACGAGGAGCTGACCCTGGCGGAATCGGTCCGCAGCGTGCTCAGCCAGGACTATCCGGGCGAACTGGAGGTGGTGCTCGCGGTCGGCCCGTCGCGCGACCGGACGCTCGAGGTGGCCCAGTGGCTGGCCGGGTCCGACCGGCGGGTCACGGTGGTGCCCAACCCGACCGGGTACATCCCTTCGGCCGTCAATGCGGCGATCAAGGTGTCGCGGCACTCAATCGTGGCCCGGGTCGACGGGCACGCGCTGCTCCCGCCGGGCTACCTGCGCACCGCGGTCGCCGAACTGCGCCAGACCGGCGCGGACAACGTCGGCGGCATCATGGCCGCGCAGGGCGTCACGCCGTTCCAGCAGGCGGTGGCGTGGGCGATGACGTCCGCGTTCGGGGTGGGCGCGGCGAAGTTCCACACCGGCGGCCTGCCCGGCCCGGTCGATACGGTGTACCTGGGCGTGTACCGCCGGGCCGCGATCGAGCGGGTGGGCGGCTACGACGAGACCTACCAGCGGGCCGAGGACTGGGAGCTCAACCACCGGATCCGGCTGGCCGGGGGGCTGATCTGGTTCCAGCCGGACCTGCGGGTCACCTACCGGCCCCGGGCCAGCATGGGCGCGCTCGCCGCGCAATACTTCCACTACGGCCGCTGGCGCCGGGTGATAGCCCGCCAGCACGCGGGCACGATCAACCCCCGCTACCTGGCCCCGCCCGCGGCGGTGCTGCTCATGCTGCTGGGCACCCTGGCCGGCCTGGCCGGCCTGGCCGGACTGGCCAGCGGCGCGGCCGGGCTGTGGCCCGCGCTCGCCGCGTGCGGCCTGGCCATCCCGGTGCTCTACCTGACCGCCGTTGTCGGCGCAACCGTCGGCGCCGTCCGCCGGCTGCGCCCGCGCGTGGCGGCCCGGCTGCCGGCCGCGCTGACCACCATGCACCTGGCCTGGGGTCTCGGTTTCCTGACCAGCCCGCGGCGGCTGATGCCGGGCGCCGTCCGCCGGGGATCGTCCTAGGCCCGGCGCCGCGGGACGGCCAGGTTGGCCGCGGCGCAGCAGGGTCTCGGCCACGTCCAGGTCACCCGGGTAGGCCGCGGCGCAGCAGGGCCTCGGCCACGTCCAGGTCACCCGGGTAGGCCGCGGCGCAGCAGGGCCTCGGCCACGTCCAGGTCACCCGGGTTAGCCGCGGCGCAGCAGGGCCTCGGCCACGTCCAGGTCACCCGGGTAGGTGATCTTGATGTTGCGCTCGCTGCCCCGCACCAGCCGGACCGGGACGGCGGGCAGGTAGCGGTGCACGATGCCGCAGTCGTCGGTGGCCGGGCGCTGCCCGAACTCCGGGTCGGCGTCGGCGAGGCGGTAGGCCTGCCTGATCACCGAGAGCCGGAATCCCTGCGGGGTCTGGCAGCGCGCCAGCGCGTCGCGCCGCGGCATGCCCGTCACCACGCCGTCGCTGACCTCGACGATGGTGTCCGACGAGGGGACGGCCACCCCGATGGCCTGGTCCGTGGCCAGCGCGGCCACGCAGTCGGCGATGATCCGCTGGTCGAGCAGCGGCCGGGCCGCGTCGTGGAACAGCACGTTGGTGTCGCCGTCGTCGTGCGCCCGGTCCTGGGCCTGGGCCTGAGCGCGGTCCCGGGCCTGCGCCTGGGCCTGAGCGCGGTCCCGGGCCTGAGCCTGGTCCTGAGCGCGGTCCCGGGCCTGAGCCTGGTCCTGAGCGCGGTCCTGGGCCTCGGCCTTGCTCAGGGCGGCGATGGCGCAGCGCGTCGAGTCCGTCCGGGTCACCCCGCCCTCGATGACCCGGGTCACCTTGGGGTAGCCGGCGGCGGCCAGGAACCGCTCCCGGGCCGGGCCGGGCAGGCCCGCGGGCATCACCACCAGGATCGAGTCCACTCCGGGCGCCTGGTCGAAGGCCGCCACCGAGTGCTCGACCAGGGTCCGGCCCGCCAGCACGTGCAGTTGCTTGGGCATGTCGCCGCCGAACCGCTGACCGGTGCCGCCGGCCAGCACGACCGCCACCGTCCGCATGAGGGGACCCTACCCGGCCGCCGGCGCTCCCGGGCCCCGACGGCCGCGGCACCCCCGGCGCGGCCGGATCCCGGCCCGGGCGGATCCCGGCCCGGCCGGCGCGCCGCCCGGGGCCAGGTCTGCCTCCCGGCCGAGGTGGGTAGAGATAGGTACGCTTGGTCACTGGGCGGACTCGTGTAGTACTTGGAGCCGGATGGGCCGGATGATCGCGGCCGGGCCGGGTGCTCGGCCCACGGGAGCGCGGGCGTGAGCATGCCGCAGACGCTCGATGACCTGCCGCGCCGCCTGACCGGCTGGGCCGTGAACCGGTCCCTGTCCCCGGCGTCGGTGACCGGGATCTCCGTCGCCCTCGCGCTGTGCGCGGCGGCCTGGTTCAGCGCCGGCACCCGCCCGGACAACGTCTCCGGCGCGCTGGCGCTGACCGCCAGCTACCTGGCCGCGCGCGCCGCGCGGCGGCTCGCGGGCCGGGACGCGGACGGCTCGGCCGCGGCCCGGGCCGAACTGGGCGGCGCCTTCGGTGAGCTCGCGGTCTACGCCGGCCTCGCGGTGGGCGGATATGAGGCGCATTGGGGCGGCACCTGGCAGCTGGCCACTGCGGTCCTGATCGTGCAGGCGGTGCGCGGGACCGTGGTCGCGTGTACCGGTCAGTCCGGCGCCGATCCGGGCGCCCGCAGCCCGGCCGGCCGTGCGCTGCAGGGGTTCCTGTCCTGCCCGCCCGGCGGGCGGATCGCGCTGATCGCGCTGGCCGCGCCGCTCTGGGGTCCCCGCGCGACGCTGATGGTCCTGCTCGAGTGGGGGATCGTGGCCACCGGCTACGCGGTCACCGGCCACGGGCCCTACCGCGCGATCGCCGTGGCGGATGCCCAGGAGCCCGCCCGGGTGGCGGGCGCCGCGACGGCCCGTGCGCTCGCGGCGGGGCCGGCGCTCGCGGTGGAATCGGCGGTCCCGGTGGAGTCCGCCGCGTCCGGGGACTCCGCGGCCTGGGTCGAGTCGGCCGCGTGGGTCGAGCCCGCGGCGCGGGCCGAGCCCGCGCCTGCGTGGGGCGAGCCGGCCGAACCCGCCGCCCGCGCCGCCCGCGCCGAACCCGCCGCCCGCGCCGAACCCGCGGCCCGCACCGAACCCGCGGCCCGCACCGAACCCGCCGCCCGCGCCGAACCCGCCGAACCCGCCGCGCACGCCGAGGCCGTGAGCCGGGCCGAGCCACCGAACCAGCCGCTCACCCTGGCCGACCCGGGCGAGCCGACGATGACGCTCGAGCTGCTGATCCCCGCCGATGTGGCCGAGGCCGGGGAGCCAGCCAGCAAGACCGTCCTGGACCCGAGGGCGCTGGCGACCATGGTCGCGTGCCGCGACGACGGGTCGGCCGCCGTCTGGCTCGGCCAGCTGGTCCGGGGCCAGTTCGTGCCGCTGCCGCCCGCGGTGGCCGGGCTGGCCGCCACCTCGCTCCTGGCCTGGCTCGGCATGCGGAACCTGCCCGGGATCCTGCTGCTCACCCCGCTGGTCGTGATGCTGCTGGCCGCGTTCGGCTCCACCCACCCGCACGCCGGGCGGCTGGACTGGCTGACGCCGGCGGTGCTGCTCGCCGGGCAGCTGGTGTACATCGCGGCGCTCGGCTTCGCGTTCGGTGTGCCCGCCCCGCTCACGTTCGGCCTGTGCGCGCTCATCGCGCTGCGTTACGTCGAGTTGGCCACCCGCCCCGGGCAGCGGGCCGGACCCGGGCCCGACACCCGGCTGGGCTGGGAGGGACGGATGCTGATCCTCGGCATCGGCGCCATGGTCGGGGTCGCCACGGTCGGCTACGCGGCCCTGGCCGCGTATCTCGTGGTGGTCATCGCGGCGCGGGTCGCGTCGAGCTACCTGCTGCCCGCGGGCGAGGCCGCCCGGTGATCGGCCTCGTCCTCGCGGCCGGCGCCAGCCGCAGGCTCCGCCCCGACACCGATGAGCTGCCCAAGGCCCTGCTGCCGGTAGCGGGCGAGACCACGATCCTGGACATCGTGCTGCGCAACCTCGCCGCGGTGGACATACGGGAGGTCGTGATCGTGGTCGGGCACGCCGCGGGCGCGATCGCCGACCGGGCCGCCGGCCTGGAGCGGGCGCACGGGGTCACGCTGGAACTCGTCCACAACAGCCGGGCCCTGGAGTGGAACAACGCGTACTCGCTCTGGCTCGCCCGCGAGTACCTCGGCGGCGGGGCGCTCCTGGTCAACGGCGATACCGTGCACCCGGTCGCCGTGGAGAAGACGCTGCTGGCGGCCAGGGTCTCGGGCGGGTCCGGGCGGCGGGTCATCATCGCCGTCGACAACGTCAAGCCGCTGGCCGACGAGGAGATGAAGGTCGTCCTCGACGCCCGGGGACTGCTGACCAGGATCACCAAGCAGATGGATCCGCTGCTGGCCTACGGGGAGTACATCGGCGCCACGCTGATCGAGCCGCAGGCCGCCGTGCCGCTGTCGGACGCGCTCGAGACCACTTGGCGCCGGGACCCCGGGTTGTACTACGAGGACGGGTACCAGGAACTCGCCGACCGGGGGGGCGAGGTCACGGCCGCGCCAATCGGCGCCGTGGACTGGGTAGAGGTCGACGACCACCACGACCTGCGCCGGGCCCGGGAGATTGCCGGTCACTGTTAGTAAATCCTCTGTCACTGCTAGTCTCGCGAGCATGCCGCTGCTGGCCCGTATGCTCGCCGCGCCGCTGATCGTCGACGTGCGGCCCGGAGCCGTGAGCGGCCTGGGCGCGCTGCTCGCCGACCGGCGCATCGCCACCGAGGGCCGGGTGGCGGTGGCGGTGGGCCCCGGCCAGGGGGACAGCATCGTCGCTGAGCTCGAGATCGACGCCCCCGAGGTGTTCCGGGTCGCCGACGGCAGCCACGACGGTGCGGTGACGCTGGGCAAGCGGCTGCGGGCCGGCGCCTACGAGGCCGTGGCCGGGATCGGCGGCGGCCGGACCATCGACGTGACCAAGTTCGCCGCCCAGATGGCCGGGATCCCGATGGTGGCCGTGGCGACCAACCTGGCGCACGACGGCATCGCCTCGCCGGTCAGCTCGCTGGAGCACGAGTCGGGCAAGGGCTCCTACGGGGTCGCGCCGCCCGTCGCGGTCGTGGTGGACCTGGACCGGGTACGCCGCGCGCCGCACCCGCTGGTCGCGAGCGGGGTCGGCGACGTGGTGAGCGACCTGTCGGCGGTCGCGGACTGGGAGCTCGCAGCGGCCGACACCGGTGAGCGGGTGGACGGGCTCGCGGTCAGCATGGCCAGGACGGCCGCGCTGGCCGTGCTGAACCAGCCGGGCGACGTCGGCGACGAGGAGTTCCTCGCGGTGCTGGCCGAGGCGCTGGTGCTGTCCGGGATGGCGATGGCCGTCGCCGGGTCGAGCCGCCCGTGCAGTGGCGGCGATCACGAGATCATGCACGCGATCGACCAGCTGTACCCGGGCACCGCCAGCCACGGCGAGCTGGCCGGCGTGGGCGCGCTGTTCTGCGCCCACCTGCGCGGGTCCTCGAGTCAGGCGGAGCAGATCGCCGCCTGCCTGGGCCGGCACCGGCTGCCGCGCACGCCCGACGACCTGGGGTTGTCGCTCGCGGATTTCGCCAAGGCCGTGTCGAGCGCGCCGGCCACCCGGCCGGGCCGGTACACGATCCTGGAGCGCCTCAGCCTGTCGGAGGCGGAGACGGCCGAGCGAGTGGAGGAATATGCCCGGGCCTACGCTGGCTGAGCTGAGGGCGCAGGGCCAGCCGCCGGCGGTGATCGACCGGCTGAACGACGAGCACTGGGCGGGCCGCCTCTACATGCGCAAGCTCTCCCCGCGGGCGACCTGGTTGTTCGCCCGGCTGGGCTGGTCACCCAACGCGGTCACCTGGGCGTTCATCCTATGCGGGCTGGCGGCCGGGGTGGTGGTCGCGTTCGGCGGCCTGCTGACGGCGGTCGTAGCCGCGATCTTGATTCAGGCTTACCTGCTGTTCGACTGCGCGGACGGAGAGCTGGCGCGCTGGAGCAAGCGGACCTCGGCGGCCGGCATCTACCTGGACGGCGTCGGTCACTACCTGGGCGAGGCGGCGCTGCTGGCCGGGCTGGGCGTGCGGGCCCAGGGCCATCTGACGCTGTCCGGCGGCTACGTGAGCGCCGGGCTGGCCGCCGCGCTGCTCGCCGCGATCGTCAAGGCCGAGACCGACAACGTGACGGTCGCCCGGGCCAAGGCCGGCCTGCCGGGCGGGACCGCGGACGAGGTGCTGGCGCCCCGCTCGCCGGGGCTGGCGCTGGCCCGGCGGCTGGCCAGCGTGCTGCGGCTGCACCGGATCACCCAGGCGGTCGAGCTGTCGGTGCTGATCCTGGTGGCCGCGGTCGCGGACGCCGCTCGCGGCGGGCTCACCGCGACCCGGGTGCTGGTCGTCGCGTGTCTCGTGGTGGCGGCGGTAATGGTCGTGGCGCATCTCGCCGCGATCCTGGCCTCGCGACGGCTGCGGTGAAGCTCTCCTGCGTGATCCTGACCATGGGCGACCGCCCGGCCGAGCTGGGCCGGGCCGTGGCCAGCGCCGTGGCCATGGGGCGCGCGGCGCCCGGTGGCGGCGTGGAGGTGGTGGTGGTCGGCAACGGCGCCGACGTGCCGCCGCTGCCGCCGGAGGTGACCACGATCAGGCTGCCGGAGAACGCGGGCGTGGCCGGGGGACGCAACGCGGGCGTCGACGCATGCGGCGGCGACGTCGTGCTGTTCCTCGACGACGACGGCTGGTACCCGGACCCGGGCCTGGGCGAGCACGTGACGGGCCGGTTCGCGGCCGACCCGGGCCTGGCCGTGCTCTCGTTCCGGGTGGTCGATCCCGCGGGCGGGCCCGGGGCGCGGTGGCACGTGCCGCGGCTGCGCGCCGGTGACCCGGCCCGGTCTTCACCGGTGACCACGTTCGCCGGCGGGGCCTGCGCGATCAGGCGCTCGGCCTACCAGCAGGCCGGGGGGCTGCCCGTGTCGTTCTTCTACGCCCACGAGGAGACCGACCTGGCCTGGCGGCTGCTCGGGCTCGGCTACCGGCTGGAGTACGACGCCGCGGCCCGGATGTGCCACCCGGCGGTGCCGAACGCCCGGCACGCGGCCTGGTACCGGCTGGACGGGCGGAACCGGGTGCTGCTCGTGCGCCGGAACCTGCCCTGGCTCCTGGCCGGCGTGTACCTGGCGGACTGGCTGGCCCTGACCGTGCTGCGAGAGCGTTCCGCGGCCGCGGTGCGGGCCTGGCTGTCCGGGTTCGCCGAGGGCTGGCGGATGGACCCGGGAGGCCGGCTTCCGATGTCAGCCGGCACCGCGTGGCGGATGACCCGGGCCGGCCGTCCTCCGGTGATCTGAGGACTCGCGTCCGCGTCCGGCTGCCGCCGACATCGGGCCGGGCCCGGAAACTGACTCTGGGCTGGCCCCGAGCGCGCGCTAAGCTTCGAGGGTTGGAGGATTGTCTGCGAATATGCTCTCGCTGAAAGCAGCGCCGCCGCGCAGCGCGCCGGTTCGCCGGGCTGCGTGGCTGTCGCCTGTCAGCGTTCCCCGGTACTGGGCGGCGGCGGCGTTCGCGGTCTGCGCCTGTTTCGCGGGCGGAGTGGCCCTGTTCAGCACGAATGACCTGCACCGGCTCTGGGGGCTGATCGCTAGCTGCGCCTACGTGGCGGCGGCGATGGCGGTCCTGGCCTGGCGGTCACGGGGGATCGACCTGGCCCTGTTGCTCAGCGTCTGCGGGGCGCTGATCACGCCGATGTTCTGGAACGCGGCCACCGGGCAGCGGCAGCCCGAGGTGGCGGTGATCGCCCGGTCGGCCAAACAACTGGTGAACGACCATTCGCCGTACCAGAGCGTCGCCTCGCTCGCCACGGTTCATGATCCGAATGCCTATAATCCGTATTTGCCGGTTATGGCGCTCTTCGGGGTCCCGCGAGCCCTGTTCGGCTCGCACGTGATCACCGACCCCCGGGTCTGGTTCGGCGTCGCGTTCCTGGTCATCTTCTGGCTCGCGCTCAGGGCGGCCGGGGCCCGGAACTGCGTTCGCTGGACGGTGTTCATCGCGGCCTCGCCGGTGATCGCGTTCGAGCTTGCCGTCGGCGGCACCGATGTGCCCATCCTGGCCCTGATGTGCCTCGGTTTCGCCCTGCTGTGGCGGCGGCCCCGGTTCGTGCTGTCCGGGATCGCGCTCGGCCTGGCGTCGGCGGCCAAGGCGACGGCCTGGCCGGCCGTGATCGTCGCGGCGGTGCTGATCGGCACGCGGGACGGCCGCCGGCCGGTGCTGGTCTTCCTGGCCTCGGCGGTGGTCTCGTGCGCGGTGATCGTCGCGCCGGTCGCGGCACTCTGGCCGGGCGCCCTGGTCGACAACACGATCCTGTTCCCGCTCGGGCTGGCCGATGTCAAGTCGGCTGCGGCGAGCCCCCTGCCAGGTCACGTGCTCGCCGACACCGGGCATATCGGTCACCTGATCGCCGTGGGGCTCCTAGTGCTGGCCGGGGCCGCGATAGCGATCTCGCTCGTGATCCGGCCGCCGGCGACGGTTCCGGCCGCGGTCTGGCGGCTCAGCATCGGCCTGGCGCTGATGTTCACGCTGGCGCCCGCCACCCGGTTCGGCTACTTCATCTACCCCGCGTCGCTGCTGCTGTGGCTGGCGATCGCGCAACTGGGGCAGAGCCAGATCGCAGCCGGGCAACCCGGCCCGGCGCGGGCCGCCCCGGCTTAGGCCTGGCTCAGGCCAGGCTTAGGCCCGGGCCGCCCTGCGGGGCTCAGGGGTTGGGGAAGTCGGCCGGGGCGTCCCCGCCGGTGAAGGCGGACTGGTCGTGACAGACGCTGGCGTTCCCGTTGATGCCGCCGTAGGTCCTGGTCAGGCCCGAGGACTGGGGCGAGGGCGAGGGGGACGGCGCGGCCGCCCCGGTTGCCGACGGCCCGGAGCGCTGGGACGCCGCCCGTGCCGCGGCCCGGTCGGGGCGCAGGCCAGGCCGGGTGGCCCGGGGCGGGGTCGTGTTGTGCGAGATGGCGCTGAAGAGCCGGCTGGCCTGCGGCTGGGCAAACATGACCTCGGCCCCCGGGTCGCCCGGGTAAGGGACCTCGGGAACCTGGACGAATTGCACCGAACCGGTCGAAAGTCCCCGGAGGCTGTCGGCGATCCGCAGCATCGTGCTCAGGTCCAGCCCGGTGTCGGTGGTCATCGCGCTCGCGGCATCGACCACGACCGAGTAGACCTTGGCCGGGCTGCCGAGGAAGCCGCTGTGGGCGATGCCCTGCAGCAGCGAGGCCATGAGGAATTGATCGCGCTGGATCCGCTGCAGGTCCGAGCCTGTCCCGATGTGCCGCTCCCGCCAGAATGCGAGCGCCTCGCGGCCCATCACGTGGTGCAGGCCCGCGGTCAGGTGCAGCCCGGAGTCGGGATCGTTGACCGCCTCGGGCAGGCAGATGCTGACCCCGCCGATATCGTCGATGACGCGCTCGAAGCCGGTAAAGGTCAGTTCGATGAAGTGATCGACCGGGATGCCGGTCTCGCGCTCGACCGTCTTCCACAGGCAGCCGGGCCCGCCATTGGCGAACGTCGCATTGATCCGCTCGGTCTGGCCCGGGTCCGCCTGCTGGCCTGGGGTGCCCGGTCCCATGGCCGGGCAGGCCACCTGCGGCACCATCGAGTCACGCGGGATGCTCAGCACGGTCGCCCCCCGGTGCCCGGGCGAGATGTGCAAGATCATGATCGTGTCCGACCGCTGGCCGGAGATGCCGGCACCGAACTGGCGGTTCGTCCCGGCCCGTGAATCCGACCCGATCAGCAGGATGTTCAGCGCGCCGGTGTCCTGCGGCGCGGCCGGCTCCAGGGAGCCGACGTCGATCCGGTTGATGCTGTTCCAGACGCTGCGGTACTTCACGTAGGCGCCCAGCGACGCCACCACCAGCAGCAGCGCCACGGCCACTGAGGTCCAGGCGGCCACGATACGGCCGGTGGAGGGCCGTTTCGCGACCCGGCGCCGGGACGGGGGCAGCCCTCGCCGGCGCGGCGGATGTCCGTCGCCCGGATCCGGGTTCCCGTTGCTGATCATGCCCCCCTGGGCATGATCCTTGCCAGCTAGCGACCCATCAAACCGGCAGCAAACGCCAAACTGCCGGCAAACGCCAGGAGCTTGACCAGGCCCGAGCGGGCTGGGCGGGCCTACCCCCCGTCCGGGCCGGCGAACGCGGACTGGTCGCTGCAGATGCTGGTACTGGCCGAGATGCCCCCGTCACTCGCGCTGAGGCTGGCGATCGACGTCGGCTTGGACGACGGCGACGTGGACGGCGAGGACGGCGGGTTGAACGCGGAGAACGTCGAGCCCAGGATCAGCTCGACGGTGCCCGGGGTCAGCGACGAGTCCTGCTGCACCTGCACGTTGCTGAGCAGGGTCTTGAGGGTGTTGACCGCCGGCACGTCGGACGGGACGGCGTACTCGATCACCGAGCTGGTGTAGTTGAAGTTGCTGGCGTCACCGGTGCCGACCACGTCGAAGCCGCGGCTGGTCAGGGCGCTGCCCGCCTGCCCGGCGATCCCGTTGACCCCCGAGCCGTTCTCGACCTGCACCCTGACCTGAGACGGGGTCGCGTCGAGGGCAGGTGGCGGCGTTGGCTTCTTGGCCCGCTTCTTGAGTGCCTTGGGCAGGGTCGTGTCGTGCGCTATCGCGTTGAACAGCTCGTCGGCCTGCGGCTGCTCGAACTCAAGCTCGGCGTTCGGGTCCGGCGGGTAGGCGACGTACGGCGCGGTCACGAACTGCACCGAGCTGGCGGTCACTCCCCGCAGGCTCTCCGCGATCTGCAGCATCGCGTTCTGGTCCAGGCCGGTGTCGGTGGTCATCGCGTCGGTCGCGTCGCCGATGACCTTCACTATCTTGCTCGGGCTGGTGAGCAGGCCGCTGTGCACCATGCCCTGCACCAGGGCGGCCATCAGGAACTGGTCCCGCTGGATCCGCTGGAGGTCCGAGCCCTGGCCGAGGTCCTCGCGGGTGCGCCAGAACGCGAGCGCCTCGGTTCCGAAGACATGGTGCCGCCCGGCCGACAGGTTGAGCCCCGACATGGGATCGTGAACGGCCTCGGGCAGGCAGACGGTGACCCCGCCCAGGTCGTCGATGACCTTCTCGAACCCGGTGAAGTCCAGTTCGATGAAGTGATCGATGTGGATGCCAGTTTCCGCGTCGACCGTCTTCCAGGTGCAGGCCGGGCCGCCCTCGGCCAGCGCGGAGTTGATGCGCTCGAAGGACGAAGGGTCGGCTGCCTGACCGGGTGTCCCGTCGCTGGCCGCGCAGCTCAGCGTCGGCACCATCGTGTCCCGGGGGATGCTCATCACCAGGACCCGGTGATGACCGGGGGAAATGTGCAGCAGCATCAGGGTGTCAGAGCAGTTGCAGCCGGGCTGGAACCCGCCGATCCCGTGCTGGCCGCTGCGGGTATCCGACCCGATCAGCAGGATGTTCTCCGCGTTGTTGTACTTGGGCGGCTGCCTGCCGATCAGTCCGGCCACGTCGACGCGCCGGATGCTATCCCAGTACGCGCGGTACTTGCCGTAGAGCACCAGCGAACCGGCCACGAGCACGCCGACAAGGGCGACCGACGTCCACGCGGCGACCCGGTGCCCGAGCGAGTGCTGGGCACGGCGGGTCACGGGCTGGCGTCCGCGGCGCCCTCGCCGTGGCTCATGCCAGCCCGGATCATCCACATCGTTGCGGCGGCTCATTGCTCCTCCGGGCAAGAATCCTCGTCGACCGGCGCGGGGAGTCTGGCCGTTAAGTTCCGCCCATAATACGTGCAGTAAATGTCAGTATTCGTATGTAGTTAGCAAAGCTCCTGGTTAGCGCTGCTCTGGGACAGCGGTAACCGCCTGTTGCGTCAGCCCTGTACCGCCAGCCCGCGTGTTGCTCACGGCGCGGCACGGCCATCAGGTGCCGTCCCGCTGGCGTCCCCCGTACAGTGGAACCCGTGCGCTCTGGCGACCGCCCGATCGGCGATACTGCCGCGACTGACCAGTCGTCGGCGGTCGCGGGGGTCACCGGCCACCTTGAGGATATCGACGCCGACGAGCCGGCGACGGCGGTTCAGCCGACTGCCGGGCCGGCGGGCGGGCCAGCTGGCGACATCCCCGGCGAGAACGGCGTCGGCCACGCCGAAGACGCTCCGGCCCGCGCCGAAGACGCCCCGGGCCAGGCTGACGACGCCGCGGGCCAGGCTGAAGACGCTGCGGGCCAGGCTGAAGAAGACGTCGGCCAGGCCAGTAATGGCGTGGGCCCGGCCGGGGACGCCAGCGGTCGTGCTGATGGTGGCACGGACCGCGTTCAGACTGGTGCGGGCCCGGAGGCGGGCGGAGACGGCCTGGAGCGGGGCGGGGACGGCCTGGGACCGGTCCTGGACGCCGCCCCGCCCGGCGGGTCGGCGGCCGGGACGATGACGTCGGCCCCGGTGCGTCGCGGGCCGAGGCACCGGGCAGGTCCGCTGGCCGCCCCGGCATGGCTGCGCTCCGGGCTTGCGGGGGCGCGCCGCCCGCATCTCTCGGAAGGCCAGCGGCGCCGGTACGCGGCGGCGGCCGGCCCGGCGTTCGCCCGCGCCACTGTGCTGCCCGCGATCCTGGTCATGGCCTGGTTGCTGGTCGGCCTGCCATTGCTGCTGGCCCGGTCATTCTTGCCGGCGCCCATGCTGCTCATCGCGGTGCCGGTGGCGATCGCGCTGGCCGCAGGGCTGCGTCAGGTGCCCGGCGCCTGGCCCCGGGCTTTGTCCTGGGCGGCGGCAGTCCAGGCCATAACCCAGGGCCAGGCGGCCTCGGCTTCTCCTGAGGCGCGGGCGGCCGAGGGTTCGCCGGAGGCTTGGGCAGCCGAAAGCTCGCCCGAAACCCGGGAGGCCGAGGATTCGCCCGAAACCTGGGCGCCCGAGGCTTCCCCCGAGACCCGCGCGGCCGAGGGTTCCCCGGAGGCGTGGGCGCCCGAGGGCTCCCCGGAGGCGTGGGCGCCCGAGGGGGCGTCCGAGGCTGCGCCGGTGGCGCACGTGGCCGAGGATTTCCCGGAGGCACGGGTAGCCGAGGCTTCTCCGCGCGCGCGGCCCGCTGCCGTTTCCCCCGGCGCCCGGCCTGCCGGTGCTGCGCGGCGGGAGCCTGCATGGTCGGCCTGGTGGGGACTGGCCGGCACCGTGGCGGTGGCAGTCGGCTTCGCCCTCTGGCAGTTCCTGTTCAACTCCGAGAGCGTCATCGTGCTACGGGACCCCGGGGCGTACCTGCAGACGGGCTACTGGATAGCCCAGCACGGCTCGCTGCCGATCCCGCAGTCGCTGGCGGACTTCGGCGGCGCGCATCCCGGGCTCGGCTTCTCCAGCACCGGCTTCTTCGCCCAGGGCACCTCCGTGGTGCCCGGGCTCATGTCCGGGCTGCCGCTACTCCTGGCCGGCGCGTTCTGGGTGCACGGAACCTCAGCCGCCGCGGCCATGGGCCCGATCCTCGGCGGCCTCGCCGTGCTGGCCTTCGGCGGGCTGGTCGGGCGGCTGACCGGACCGCAGTGGGCTCCCGCCGGCGCCCTCGTCCTCGGTCTCACGCTCCCCGAGCAGTACACGAGCCGGGCCTCGTTCAGCGAGACGGTCGCGCAGGTGCTGCTGTTCGGCGGGCTGAGCCTGGTCGCCGACGCGCTGACGCTCGGCTACTCGCGCGAGCACTCGGGATGGCCCCCGCCCCGGCGTCGGCGCGGGGCCCGGGGGTGGGCCGGCTGGCTCACCTGGCGCGCCGGGGATCGCCATGCCGAGCCGCAGCGGGCGTTGTTTGCCCTGGGCGGGCTGGCGCTCGGGCTCAGCGCTCTGGTGCAATTCGACGGGTTCCTCGACGTGCTCCCGGCGATCCCGTTCGTGGGCATCCTGGTGGTGCGGCGCAGTCCCGCCGCCGCTCCGTTCGCCGCCGGCCTGGCGATCGGCGCTGGATACGGGCTCGCCGACGCGTACCTGCTGGCCCGGCCGTTTGTTAACTCGCTGCAGCCGCTCCCGGAACTGATCGGGCTGATCGCCGCGTGGCTGGCCGCGCTGACGCTGGCCGGCGTGGAACTGCTGCGACTGCCCGGCTTCCGCCGCGGCCTGCGCAGGCAGCTGTCCCTGCGCCCGGCGCGATGGCTGCCCGACCTCGGCGCCGTCCTGGCCGTGGCCGCGCTGATCGGCCTGGCGATACGCCCGTACCTGCAGACGGTACGCGGGCCGGTCGGTCAGGGGGCCTACGTCGCCAGCCTGCAGCGCCTCGAGCACCTCCCGGTCGATCCCGGGCGCCTGTACGCCGAGGACACCCTGTACTGGGTCATCTGGTATGTCGGGCTGCCGGCCGTGCTGCTCGGCGGCTTCGGCGTGGCGCTGCTGGTGCGCCGGTGCCTGCGGGCGCTGCTGTCCTGGCATGACCCGTCCCGCGCGGCACGGAACTGGGCCCTGCCGCTCGCGGTCATCGGCCTCGGCTCAGCCGCGGTCTTGTGGCAGCCGGAGACCGTTCCCGACCAGCCGTGGGCCAGCCGTCGGCTGGTGCCGCTGGTACTGCCGGGGTTGATCTTGTGCGCCCTCTGGGCGGCCGCGTGGCTGCGGGACCGGGCGCGGGCGCGGGGGGCAGGCCGACCGGCCGCGGCGGTCGTGGCCGTGTTCTGCGTCGGGGCCATGCTCGTGCCGATCGTGGCCACCACGTTCGGCCTCGGCCTGACCCACTCCGGCCCGAACGGCGGGCTGCGGCTGTCGGCGGACGGCATGGCACTGAAGCGGACCGGCCAGGGGGAAGTGGGTGCGGTCAACGGGCTGTGCTCGTCGATCGGGCCCGGTGCCTCGGTAGTGATCGTGGATCGGGTCGTCGCCGCGCGGTTCACCCAGGTGATCAGGGGGATGTGCGGCGTGCCGGTGGCGTGGATGGTCGGGCAGCCGTCCGGGAGCGTGCTGGACGTGCTCGGCGGCATCGAGCATGCCGACCGGCGGCCGGTCGTGCTCGGGTCGCGGCCGGCGCAGCTCGGCCCCTACGGCGGGAGCCCGGTCCGGGTGCTCAACCTGTTCACCCTGCAGGATCCGCACACGCTGACCCAGCCGCCGACCGCGCCCTGGCCGGTTCATTACGTCATCTGGATGACCTCGCCCGGCTTGCTGGGCACCCGGGTCTGAGCAGCCGGCCAGACGATGTCGCCGGGCGCGGCGGGATTTGCCTGTCGGCCGGCGAGGCCCTAAAGTAAAGGCACTCGACGCGGGGTGGAGCAGTTCGGTAGCTCGCTGGGCTCATAACCCAGAGGTCGTGGGTTCAAATCCCACCCCCGCTACCAAGTGAGTGCAGGTCAGAGGCCTGATCGCCGGTCACGGCGGTCGGGCTTTCTTGCTGGATGGCAGGCATCTGATCGGGTGCCAGGCAACGGAATCCACGATCGCGGCGCGCTGCGGCTGGCTAGGGTCTGTCAGGCAGGCAATGGCCTGGGAGGAAGCCCGACATGACACAGCCAGCCGTTCCAGGCTCCGCTAACTGGCAGCGCCAGTGGACCATCGATGCTGGAGATGTGCTGCTCCAGCCGGTCACTCGCCGCATCGCGGAAGACGTGCTCGCGGGCGGGCCGATCACGCGCACGTTCGAGCCAGGAGCCCTGCACGACAGGATCCCCCAAGCCATGGGCATCGCAATCCGCGACATCGACTCCGGCGCGGCCGCCGTCCTGCCGACCGTCTGGCTCATCGTCCGTCCCGATGATGAACGGGTCCTCGGCGATCTGGGGACCCACGGCCCGCCCGACAGTGAGGGCTGCGTTGAGATCGGCTACAGCCTCGCCCCGTCCACGCGAGGCAATGGCATGGGCACCGCCGCCGTGGCCGCCTTCGTCCAGCGCCTGGCGGCGGTGCCCGGAATCCGCCAGCTGACCGCGGTTACCGGTGTGAAGAACACCGCTTCCCGCCGCTTGCTTGAACGGCAGGGATTCCACCTCACTGGCCCGGTTCCGGGCACAGACGAGGTGCGCTACAAACTGAGCCTCAGCTAGCCGGTCAGGCGACAGGCAGAACCAGCAGTTCTGCGCCCTTCAGCCACAGTTGGCCCACAGCCGGCGGCCGGGCTCAGCGGCATCGGAGGCTGAGCCCGGTCGGCCTGACCGCATCAGCGTGCGGGCGCTTTCGATGGTGTTGTCCTGGCCGGTGGGGCGTTGCGGGCCAGGCCTTCGTAGTCACTGCTCTGCGTTTCGGGGAATCCTTTCGCGATGAGGAGGATCCCGAAGGCGATTTCGAAGAGGCCACCAGGGATGGACAGGGCCACGCCGGCGTTGTGGCCGAGGATCTCGAGGATCGCTCCCGCCAGGAAGATGGCATATCCGGCCAGCCCATACACGGCCAGGAACTTGGGCACGAGGTTTTCTTTCAGCAGGACCCGGCAGAGCAGCAGGCCACCCGCGCCCACGGCGAGCATGCCGATCCAGAAGGAGTAGTGGTTGGCTTCCTGCGCGACCCGCGCCAGCGCTGGGACGGCCGACACACCGTGAGTGCCGGTGTATTGCTGGGCGAGTGGTATGCGGAGCAGCAGGAAGACGATTCCCATGGCCAGCAACAGTCCCTGAGCCACCTGGGCGGTCAGGTAGCCGTAGGCGGAGTTCTGGTGGTGCCGTTTCAGGATGGGGAAGATCAGTACGCCGACGCCGATGACGGCGGCGGAGTTGGCCAGCATCAGCAGGGCTCCTGTCGATATCTGCAGCTGATGGCCGGCGACATGCGATAGCACGACCGTGCTGGCTGAGCCGGCACCGGCCAGGGCGCCGCCGACGAGGTACACGACGTAGGCAAGCAGGAACAGGACTCCTACTGTTCGCCCGATGGTTTTCGCTGACATGGGTTTCCTTCTTTCGCCCGGGTCTTGGGTGAAGCCTGCGCCCTGGGCCTGAGGCGGGACTGTCGTGCCGCTGAGGCGGGGACGAGTCGTGGCATACCGGTCAGGGCGACGCAAGCTGCCCCGGCAGCGGCCAGGTGAGAGCCGTACGGTGGGGGTCATGGACGTGCGGTTGTTCGGCCAGCTCGAGGCAGCGGACGGGGGCGTAGCGTTCGCTGTCCGCGGCGCGAAGCAGCGCGCCCTGCTGGCGCTGCTGGCGCTGCATCGCGGCGAGCCGGTCAGCGCCGACCGGCTGATCGACGCGCTGTGGGGTGACGGGCAGGCCGCGAACCCGGTTAACGCCCTGCAGGCCCAGATCGGCCAGCTGCGCCGCACCCTCGGAGCGGGCGCGATCGTCACTACCGAAGCCGGATACGCACTCGCCGTCGGTCCCGATGAGGTCGACGTCGCCCGGTTCGAGCAGCTGGTGGCGAAAGGACGGCGCCTGGCGGAGCAGGGCGAGATGGCCCTGGCGTCTGCCACGCTGGCCGACGCGCTCGGCCTGCGGCGGGGCGAGCCGCTGGCCGAATTCGCCTACGCAGGCTTCGCTGACACCGAACGGGCGCAGCTGGACGAGCTGACCCTCGTGGCCATCGAAACCCGAGCCGGGGCGGACCTGGTGCTGGGCCGCCACGGGGAGCTGGCAGGCGAGCTGGAGGCGCAGTGCCGGGAGCACCCACTCCGCGAGCGCCTCTGGGAACTGCTCATCCTCGCGCTCTACCGGGCCGGACGGCAGGCCGACGCCCTGCACGCCTACACCGAAGTCCGCGACCGCCTGGCCGACGAGCTGGGCATCGACCCCGGGCCGCCCTTGCGGGAACTTCAGGTCCGCATCCTGGCGCAGGACCCCTCGCTCGCCGCAGCCGACCCGGCTCCGGTCCGGGCGGCTGCGTCGGCGGCGTCAGCCGGCAATCTGCGGGAGCGGCTGAGCAGCTTCATCGGCCGCGACGCCGAGCTGGAACAGCTGCGCGAGGCGGTCCGCTCCAGCCGGCTCGTGACACTGACCGGCCCTGGCGGGACGGGCAAGACCAGCCTCGCGGTCGAGGCCGCGGCCGCCCTGCGCGCCGAATACCAAGATGGTGCCTGGCTCGTCGAGCTGGCTGGCGTCGCCGACCCCGACGGGGTGGCGCCGGCCGTGGCCAGCGCGCTCGGGGCGGCCGCGTCTGCCCTCGCCGGCCCGCAGCCTGCGGGATCGACAGCGGAGCTCATCGTCCGTCACCTGGCCGGACGGTCGCTGGTCGTTGTCCTCGACAACTGCGAGCACGTCATCGGCGAGGCGGCTGCGCTGGCCGACACCCTCGCCAGGGCGGTGCCGGGTCTGCGGCTGATCGCCACGAGCCGTGAGGCGCTGGGCATACCTGGGGAAGTCATGTTGCCGGTGGGTGGTCTGGCCATCCCGGCCGCCGTCGAGCTGTTCGCCGACCGCGCCCGGGGCGTGCAGCCAGGCTTCCTCGGGGACGGGCAGGCCGGCACCGTCATCGAGGACATCTGCCGACGCCTGGACGGCCTGCCCCTGGCCGTCGAGCTCGCCGCCGCCCGGCTTCGCGCGCTGCCGCTGGCCACCCTGGCGGAACGGCTGAACGACCGCTTCCGGCTGCTCACCGGCGGCGCCCGCACCGCGCTGCCCCGCCAGCAAACCCTGCGGGCCGTGGTGGACTGGAGCTACGACCTGCTCTTCGAGGACGAGCGCCGCCTGTTCGCCCGGCTTTCGGTGTTCGTCGGCGGCTGCGAGCTCGCCGCCGCCGAGGCGGTCTGCGCGGACGAGAAAGTGCCGGACAGCGAGATCCTCGACGTGCTCAGCCGGCTGGTCGACAAGTCCCTCGTCACTGGCCCCGGCGCCGCTGGTGAGGCGCGGTTCACTCAGCTTCAGACGCTGTGGCAGTACGGCCGGGATCGCCTCGAGGAGTCCGGCGAGGCTGACGCCATGCGCGCCAGGCACGGCGCTTATTACCTGCAGACGGCGAAGCAAGCCGGTGAGGGTCTGCGCGGCGTGACCGGGCCGGTGTGGCGGGATCGCATCACATCGGAGTCGGGCAACTTGCGGGCCGCGCTTGACTGGCACATCGCAGCCGCAGACGCTGATGCCGCGCTGTCGCTGGCGTCGGGGATCGCGTGGCTGTGGTTCATCAACGGCGACTTCGCCGAAGGAGCGCGCTGGCTCGGTGACGCGCTGAGCGCGGACGGGGCGCGCCGCGCCGAACTGGAAGCAACCGCGCGAGTATGGCACGGCTATTGCGTGGGCATGTCCGCCAGTCCAGCGGCCGGCCTCATTGAATGCGAGGAGGCCGTTGCCGTCCTGGCGGCCGCCGGCAGCGGGGCTCGCCTGGCAGAGGCGCTGGTGCTTTATGCGGCGGTGCTCGGGTTCGCGTCCCAATTCAGCAGAGCACTCGAGATTCTGGGCGAGGCACGCGACCTGCTAGAACCCTCTCGCCACGGCTGGCTCCTCGCCACGCACGACTTGATGGTCGTCTGGAACCTGCTGTCGCTGGGACGGCTGGAGGAGGCCGAGCCAGTCGCCCGCTCCAGCCTCGAACGCTTCGACGCTGAGGGAGAGGTCTTGGTGGTCGTCTCTCCGCTGCACGCCCTCGCGAGCATCGCCGAGGCCCGAGGGGACCTCGATGCTGCCTCAGCGGCCTACGAAGACCTCCTGAAGCGATGCCGGGCCACCAGGCAGCGCATCCACGTGCCGTTGTGTCTTGTGGCTCTTGGCGCGCTGCGGGCCAGGCAAGGCGACGACACCGCAGCCGACCGCCTCTACGAGGAGGCAACCGGATGCTCGTCCAGCTCGTGGCTGTCGGCCGACGCCATGGTCGGCCAGGCGGCTGTCGCACGTCGCCTCGGCGACCTGGCGCGGGCCCGGACGCTGCTCGACGCGGCGGGAAGCCAGTACCGGCAGCTCGACTTTCCCGTCGGCCCGCCCACTGTGCTCGCCGGCCTGGCGTGGTGGGCGCTCGCCGCCGACCGACTGGGCGAGGCCGCCGTCTTCGCCGCTGACGCCGCCGAAGGTGCCGCAGCCAGCGGGGACCGGGCAACCCAACTTCTCGCCGATACGGCCGTCGCCGCGGTCAAGGTGGCCGCCGAGCCTACCCGCCACAACATCGAAGCCTTTGCCGCGCTCGCCCAGCAGCGCGCCCAGGGGGTCGCGTATCGCTCCCGCTCCCTCACCGATGAGCCAGATGTGGCCGCGCTCGCGGCCCGGCTGGCGCTATCCGCTCACTGAGCGGCCCGTCCTGGCCAAGACAGCCGTCGCCACGGGTCATTCCGCCGCGGTCTTTCGGGCGCCGGTGGCGTGACCCCCAAGAATGGCACGTCGAAGCTCTGGCGGCCATCTGCAGCCAGCTGACCTCAGCGGCACCTCAGCGCCCCCTCAGGGCACCCGGGCAACCTTGCCGTCATGCAGCCAATGCGTGACGAGAACCCCAGCCACCATGACCATCTGGCCGGCGCCGGGCCAGCGGTTGACGTCCACGGCCGCGTGGTAACCGCAAACCAGCGGGCCGCTGCGCGGTACCGGCAGGCACAGCGCGCCGCCGGCTCACGCCTGGCTACCACGGCACTGCGGCTCGCCGTCAACGCGGACCCGGCCTTCGGGCTCGCCGTCGCCGATCTCAACGCCATCACCGGAACGGCGAGCCAAGTTCCCAGTCACCGGCAGATGAACTGGGAGCGCCACCACATCGAAGTGGTCCACGCCGCAGCCACCGGCAATGCCAGGCGAGCAGCTGACCTGCTCCGCGAACACCTCGCCAGTATCGGCTGCGACCCTCTCGCCTTCCGCATCGCCGCCATGCTCCGGCAGCCCGCGGGAATGAACGACGACTTCGAGAACCTAGCCAGCCAGCTTCCCGGCTGCCACACAACCCCATGGCCATGCCCACCATGACCGCATCCCGCCGTGTAAACGCTGATGCCACCCGCGGCTTGCTCGTGGCGCGGCCCCTAGAAAGAGAGACCACTATGAACTCACCGAAGCGCCTCGCGAGAACCGCTGGCATCCTCTACCTGCTCAACGCCATCCTCAGCGCCTTTGCCTATTTCACGGAAAAAAAGGTGTATGTCTCCGGCGACGCGGCCGCCACGGCCAGGAACGTAGTCGCGCACTCCGGGCTCGTCCGTGCCGCCATCGTCGCCGACCTGTTCCAGGCGACGATCTGGGTCTTCCTGGCGATGACCCTCTACCTGCTGCTCAAACACGTGAGCAAGAACGCGGCCAGCGTGATGGTGGTCTTCGTCGCCATCGGGGCCGGCATCGTTTTCCTCAACGAGGTCTTCGAGTTTGCAGGATTGCGGGCGGCAACCGGTGCGGTGAACCTGGCCTCCCTCAGCCCAGCAGGTTCGCATGCCCTGGTGCTGCTCTTGCTCGACACCCAGCACTATGGGTTTCTCATCGCGCAGATCTTCTTCGGCTTGTGGCTTGTGCCGCTGGGCTATCTCGCCTACAAATCAGCGATGTTCCCCAAGACGCTGGGCGTCCTGCTCATCGCCGGCGGCGCCTGCTACCTGACGGGCACGCTCGCGGCATTCCTGATCCCCAGCTCCGGCCAAAAGATCAACACCTTCATCACCATTCCATCAGCGATCGCCGAAATCTGCATAGTCATCTACCTGCTCGTAATCGGCGTAAGAACCCAAGAACCAGACGAGCGCATCTCCGCACCCGGTCTCATCAGCTCCGGCGGCAACGGCCTATGAGGCGGCCGGCGTGTGCCGTGGTGCTTGTCGCGGGTGTGGCAATGCGGCGGTGTGCTGGCTGGCCGGGGTTGGTCAGTGCCGGAGGAGGAAGGTAACCTGGCCCGCCTGGATCTGCCCGGGCTGGTCGAGGAGAGCGGCGAGGGCGCTGGTGACCGCGCTGGTGTAGCTCCGGTTCTGGGGGAAGGTCTTGGCCGAGACGAGAATCAGCCCAGCGTGTGATTGCCCGGCGGCCCGGTACTGGGCGTCGAGTGGCATGAAGTCCTTGATGTTGGCGGTGACCAGCGCGCGTCCGGTGGCGGCGGCACGGGAGAGGATCTGGTCGTCAGGCAGGGAAACCAGCGAGGGATCTGCCACGACGGCCAGCACATCGTGGGCCTTGGCCCGGAGCTGCTGGGCGATAGTGTCGGCGAACATCTCATCGAGCAGCAGCGGGAAGGTCACTGATCACCTGGCGAGCAGCTGGTGTTCGCGGCGCCACGCTTGCGCGGCCGCATCCTCGGCGGCGTCAGCGGCGGCGATCTCCGCGTCGATCTCGTCGGGGTAGGACGCCCAGTAGCGGACGGCAGCGCGGACAAGCCGCAACGGGATGCCGGTGTTGTCGGCGACCAGGATGAGCAGGCCATCGTCGGCTAGCTCCGGCTCGGCCGTCCGGGCGGACTTGACCGCGCGGACAACTTCCCATACGTCGGGCCCGGCGGCCAGGGCGGCACGGCGTCCGGTGGGACCGGGCCGGAACACGATCCCTGGGTGCTCGCTCGTGCGCAGGGCCTCATCCACGAGGCGGTTCGCTGCGGACGATAGGGACATGCCAGGGTTCGCGGCCACGAACGAGGCCAGTCGTTCGGCCACGGTGACGTCGAACCGTACTGGGGTCGCTGCGCGCCTGCTCATGACTACATTGTAGTTGGTTGGAGTTGATTCGTAAACGGGGCCGCTAGGCGCCGGACTGGGTTGAACGGTGCCACGCTGTGCTCATAACCCAGAGGTCGTGGGTTCAAATCCCACCCCCGCTACCAGGTAAGTGCAGGTCAGGGGCCTGATCGCCGGGAACGGCGGTCGGGCCTTCTTGCTGGATGGCAGCACGGTGGCAGCAGGATGGGACCGCATCCCGCGGTCGTGGACGTCCAGCATCGGCAGGAAACGATATCTTGCGGAGGCCTCGCTCAGGTTGGCCGGGCGACAGTCTTGAAGCATGTAACTGGCGGGTGTCTGCGTTGGATCTGGGAGCCTGCGGTTTACGATCAAGAGCAGGCGACGGAAGGTGTGTGATGACGTCGGCCACCGAGGAACTCTTGGCATTTCCCGATGCCCGGGCCCGTCAGCTGGCAGGAGTGTCGAAGCGGCGGCTGCGGTACTGGGAAGAAACTGCCTAGTCGTGCCGTCGATCAGGCGTCAGCTCAGCCCGAAGAACACCGTCCGGCTATATAGCTTCACGGATCTACTGTCTTTGCTGGTGGTGGCGCAGTTGCGGACTGAGCGGGGAATGTCGCTGCAGCACGTCCAGCGGGTTGTCGAGCACTTGCGGTCGCGTGGCTACCAGTCGCCGCTGCGGGAGCTGACGTTCGCCACGTTGGGCGGGGAGATCTACTTCCAACACCCGGATGGCACGTGGGAGGGTGACCTCCAGCTGGATCAGATCGTGCTCGAGGAAGTCTTGCGCCTGGATCGGATGCGGTCGCGGATCACCCAGGCCGCCGAGCGTCAGGCCGATGATGAGGACCAGGTACTCAAGAAGCGCGGCGTGCATGCCAGTGCGCCCGTGTTCGCCGGGACAAGAATCCGGGTTTCGACTGTGCAGGACTATCTGTGACATGGATATGACACCCACGCGATCCTGGAAGCGTTCCCTGATTTGAGCGCCGCTGACGTAGCGGAGGCCTCCCGGCTTCTGGCCACGGCCGGGTAGTGCTCTTCCTGCTCGATCACGATGTCGATCTCCGCGGGGCGGACCTCACTGGCGCGGACATCGCCGATGCGATCCTCATCACCGCAGACCTTCGCGGCGCGGACTTCACCGGCGCAAAGGTTTCACGACGGCGCACCAGTTCCTGCCGGGTGGGAGCGAGACCCTGGCTCGGGCAGGCTTCGGAGGGCCAGCGAAGCCGCTGGTGATGCTCTTTGATCTGAGTGCGCGGGCGCAGTGCCGACCGGGAACGCAAGGTGACCTGCGAAGGAGAGGATGAGTCCATGTCCGCCAACAGCACTCCCGCCGCCGGCTCGGCGTGGCGGAGATCGACGACGGCGCAGGCCGGGGCGGGCGGCGTCCGGTGAGGGAGGACGTGCGCCAGGCGCTGGCCATCGATGCCTCCTCGACGATCGAGGATCGCACGATCGACATCACCACCACGGGCCGGCGTTCCGGCCAGCCGCGGCGGATCGAGATCGCCTTCTACCGGCTGGGCGACGACATCTACCTGAGCGGGATCCCTGGACCCAAGACCCGCGACTGGCTGGCCAACCTGGCCGCCCGGCCACAGTTCACCTTCCACCTCAAGCACGGCGTCGTCGCGGACCTGCCGGCCACGGCCACGGTCATCGTCGACCCGGCGGAGCGCCGGCGTGTCCTCGCCGTCTTCGTCGAGGAGTTCAACCGCCGCCACGGCCCGGACAGTCCGTGGCCGGAGGCCGTCCTCGATGAGTGGGTGGAGCGCAGCCCGCTGGCCAAGGTCGCCTTCGCGGAGACCGGCTGACGGGAGCCGGCCGGTATCCCGCGCCGGGGACCGGGCGGCTCGGGGCGGTAGCGCTGAGACCGGTCGGTACGGGCGGTAGCGTCCGCTCGTGGTCGACCCCGCCGAGGACCCCTACCACTGCCCTCGGCATCGCTGGCCTTAGCTGGCCGAGGGTGTCCGCAGTTGCTGGCGCTGGCCGGTGAGGATGGACTCGACGAAGTCCGCGTTGGGGGTGGTGGCAGCGACGGAGATCGCAGATAACGGCACCGGCGTCGAAGGGCACGATGCGGTGCTCGGCCGTCAGCCGGTATCGCGGTTGTGCTCAAGGAGGAGCCAGCTGGCTTTGCCGGCCAGCACCGTCCCGTCCCGGCGGATCACCGCCGGGACGCTCACCACCGGAAGGCAGAACGTCACCAGCGTGCCCGCCGCCACCCCGGCCCCGGCCGTCCCGGAACGGGAACAAACATCGCGCCCGGCCCGCCCGACAGCCTCATCCCCGGGCGAACCCGCAGGTCAGCAGCACGAAACGCCACCATAAAGACCGGCGGAACCCCTGGAAGCAGCGCTCCTGGCAGCGCATCCGCCGACACCGGGCTTGCAGAATCAACGGCCGGCCGAAGAAGACACCCCGGGCTCCTGTGCAGGCGGTTTGATTTAGGCAACCAGACTCCTACCAGGAGCCCCACTTTCCCCGGAGTTCTGCTGGGTCGCGGCGTCCGCGTGTGAGCTGCCCGCCGTAGGTATAGACACGAGGGGTGACGCGATGAGCACCGTCCCGTCCTCCGGCCGGGTGATGTTCTCCGTCAGGCGGGCCGCTGACTTCTTTGAAGAGCGCCAGTTCGTCTCGCAGGCTGGACGGCCGCCTGCGACTGCGGGAGGTTCCGCCCGCCGCCGGCTGCCCGCGACAAGGCAGCAGCCCCGCCTCGCAGTGCCGAGGCGGGGCTGCTGCCAGTCCCGCTAAGTAGGCTTGGCTTATTGCGTACTATCTCAAGCGTCGTTACTATCCCCGTAGCCGTGTGACTGCCGCCACAGACGCGGCAGCCACGGCGTGTCCCAGGAGGAATGGACATGCCTGTCAGGGATGACGACGTGCGCGAAGAGATCATGCAGGCAGGCGGGACGTCGCTGCGCGTCGCGATCCGGCCGGGCACCGGGACAGGGCCTCCGCTCCTGCTGTGCAACGGCATCGGCATGCGATTGGAAGCCTTCCAGCCGTTCGTGGATGCACTCGACCCGGCCATCGAGGTGATCCGCTTCGATGCC
Organism: uncultured Actinomycetota bacterium; assembly: GCA_963749145.1. Classification (GTDB taxonomy): domain Bacteria; phylum Actinomycetota; class Actinomycetes; order Streptosporangiales; family Streptosporangiaceae; genus JASHPR01. The sequence continues at coordinate 763,929 of CAVVLN010000005.1, forward strand.
CCCGGCACCGGCGGCTCCCAGCTACCGAATCTGCCTTACCGCTTCACCACCCTGGCCCTGCTCCTGCGCGAGATGCTGCATAATCTCGGCCACCAGCAGGCCGACGTCCTGGGTATCTCCTGGGGAGGCGGACTGGCTCAGCAGTTCGCGCTGCTCAACCCGCGCCGATGCCGGCGGCTGATCCTGGTGGCCACCTCAACCGGGCCGCAGACGATGGTGCCGCCCAACCCGCTGCCGCCGGTGAAGAACCTCATCCTGCGCCGCTATGGCGACCTGTGGGGAGGAAGCGCGAAAACCGACCCGGACGCGCTGGCCAGCGCCCTGCGCAAGGCGCGGATCAGCCCGCTCAGCATGGGCTACCTGTACCAGCACACCGCCGCGCTGGGGTTCACCACGCTGCCGCTACTGCCGCTCATCCGCCAGCGCACCCTGGTGCTCACCGGCGACCAGGACCCGATCATCCCGGTGGCCAACGGCCGCATCCTGGCCGCGGGCATCCCGCACGCGACGCTGCACGTCTACCACGGCGGCCACGTCGAGCTGGCGACCCGCCCGAGCCTGCTCACGCCCCTGATCACCAGCTTCCTCGCGTCATGACGAGGCAGAAAGGCAGCAGCCCCGCCACTGCAGTAGCCGGCGGGCGCCACGTTACCTGCTCTGGCCTGTCATTGAGGCTTCCCGGATCGCCGGCAGGTACGACACCGGCAGGCCGGCCTCATCATCGCCCCGCGTCCAGTGCCCGATCAGCTCACCAAGGCTCAACGGAGTAGGGCGGCTCACAAACGCTCATCATCCAGGACAAGCAGCCCCACCCATAACATGATCACGAATTTGGCACTTGGGCTGGAGCCAGAACGCCGTCCCGGCAGGTCTCGGGATTTCCGGCGGCTGGCGGGGCTGCTGGCCGCACTGGCGGGGCCGGGGTATGCCAAGCCGGTGTGGCATTGTTCGGTGCGCGCCGCACCGGACGACCGGTTGCTGTCGGATGCGGAATGGGCGCAGGTCGCGGCGCAGGTCATGGACCGGACCAGGCTGGTGCCCGCCGGTGATGACCTGGGGGTGCGGTGGGTCGCGGTCCGCCACGCTGCCGATCATGTACACATCGTGGCCACGCTGGCCCGCCAGGACGGCACCCAGCCAAGAGTCTGGAATGACTTCTACCGGGTACGGGAGGCCTGCCAGGACGCCGAGGCGCGGTTCGGGCTGCGGTCCACGCCCCCTGCAGATCGCACCGCGGCCCGCTGCCCGTCCCGTTCGGAGGTGGAACAGGCTGCGCGGCGCGGATGGGGCGAGCCGCCGCGGGTGACGCTGCGCCGCGAGGTGTGTACGGCAGCCGCTGCGGCGCGGACGGAGCAGGAGTTCTTCGCCCGCCTCGCCGAGGCAGGGGTAGCGATCCGCAAGCGGCACAGCACCACGAACCCTGATGAGGTGACCGGGTATGCCTGGCCCGGCATAGGGCGAGTGAGGGCGGGATCGTATGGTACGACGGCGGGAAGCTGGCTGCCGATCTGACTCTGCCCAGGCTGCGCCGCCGCTGGGTCTGGTCCGAAGCGTTCTCGGGGCGCGGCTTGTCGGCTACGGCGGCACGCGCCGTGCTGCGGAACGCAGTCTCCGAGGCGGCGCAGCAGGCACGTGATGAGGCGGCGTTCTTTGCCCGGTTGCGCCAGGCCGGCGTACTGGTGCGGCCGCGGTTCAGCGAGACCTGCCCAGGCCAAGTCACCGGTTACGCGGTCGGCCTGCCCGGCCATGACGGCTCCAACGGACTGCCTCTGTGGTATGGCGGCGGCAGGCTGGCAACCGGGCTCAGCTTGCCGCGCCTGCGGCGCCGCTGGACCATCCCCCGGGGCACCTCGGAACGCTCCGGAGTATTCGAGTATGCGGCCCGCCAGGCCGGACTCGCCGCGGAGCGCATCCGGTACTCTGCCCGGTTCGATCCGGACTCCGGAGCGGATGCGGCGTGGGCGGCAGCCGACACCCTGCACGTCGCAGCACAGATCTTGGACAGTCCGGACCTGCGCCGCGCAGCCGACAGTTACGACCGCGCTGCCCGCGCCTCATACGGCCGGATCGCTGCTGCCACTCCCGGGGGGAACCAGTTGCGCGCCGCCGCACGACTGATGGCGATGACCGGCCAGGTCACCGATGACACCACACTCGTAACCATCGCGCTGATAGCCAACCTCGTCGCCTTGGTTATCGCGGTTGCCGAGCTGCGCGGCGCTCAGCAGCGTGTCGCCCAGGCCGCCGCCGCCCGGGCCGCCGCGTCGCAGATGCCTTCTGCATGCGTTGAAGGCAAAGCCCTGGCGCAGTGGCACGGCCGGACGGAGGATCGCCGGTACAACCGCATGGCGACCGCAGCAGACTTTGCCCGTGGCGACCTTGCCGAGTCAGCTCTCCCCAGCCGTTCCGCGTCTGTCGCACCTGGCCGGTCTCGGCCGCGGCCGGCCAGAGGACCACTGCCGCTCAGGCGAGCCGGACCCAGCCGCTGACTCTTCGGAGAGACCGAGATCAACCTGCGAACCGGGCCGTACGGGGACCGGCCGCAAGAGGCCACCGTCGGTCGCCGGATGAGGCCATACCCGGCGCAGCACACTACGGCGAGGCGGCTGCGTCACGCTCGACGTGACGCGCTACATGGCCAAAGCGCTGGCGCACCTCCTGCCAGGACAGAGGTTCGGTGCCAGGCTCAGCGTCGCTGGCGATGACCGATGCGCTCGGGTCCTGGGGCATGCTGGCCTCCGGCTCGTGATTTCCTGCTCGCGGGCGAGCGGCCACCCTCACCGTAGCGGGCAAACCCGCCCGGCGCCCGGAGCTCATCGCCTTGGGTCGGCCCGTCGCCCGCTGCCAGGCAACCACGGCGCGCCGGACAACGGTTCTGGCGCGGCACAGGCAGCCATCCCGAGGATCAAGATGCCGACCAAAGCGGATGGCGTTGGTTCACGCCCGCATCGGCCTCGGCGAAACGGGGCTACGTTGTCGGTCGCGGCACCAGTGAGGGAGGAAGGGGGGTTGTGGATGACTGAGGAGGAGCTAGCCGAGGCCGCGGCAGCGGCCGTCTCAGCGACCTACCCGGCGGAATTCGAGGAGTTGGAGACCCAGCGCCTCGAGCTGAGCCAACACGCCGTACAGGGCTGCCTCATCGGGCACTAGCCCGGTCAGCACGGTCTCGGGCCCGTTCATCTCGGCATGCAGATACGGGAACGCGACGAGCAGCGACCTGCCCAGCCGTCCCCGGATGCGGAACTCGCACCTGCCTGGCTCGCCCGCCTTGCTCACCACACCAGCCTCGCCGACGATGGATGACTGCGCATCGCACAAATGAGATGAGTCCAGTAGGCCTGGATCAGCTCGCCGTCGAGGTCGCCCGCCTCGATCTCGTCGAAGCCCGGTTCGGTCAGGACCGGTATCGCCCGGCCGCCCAGCGCGATGTTCATCGCAACGGCCCAGTCATCACGGTTTCGGAGCCGTTCACCTCGCCATGCAGGCACGGAAATGAGCCGAGCAGCGACTTTCCCACCCGTCCCCGGATGCGGAACTCGCACCACATCGGCTCAACTGCCTGCCTTGTCCACCACACCAGCATCGGCGGGCGGCGGGTGAGTACGCATCGCACTGATGAAGTGAGTCATCGTCGGTCCCCACGGCTGGCTCCCAGCTGTGCTACGACCCGGGTCATCGGACATCCACGCTGTCCGGACCGGCATCATGTGCTCGCTGGCCGCACTCGCGCGGATCATTCCGCGGCGCGTGATGCTGGCTCACAGGGCCGCAGCGGGGACGGCATGCTGGGCGAAAGGAATCTGGTCTACGCGGTGAGCGCAGCCGGCCTGGCAGCCACCGAGGCTTCCCAAACGCAACTGTGCGTGGAGGCCGAACGGAAGTTTCTCGCCGGAGGCGGCGGCGCTGACGAGCAAGCTGGGATTGCGGCTCCGCACGGCGCTACGCCGGCTTGACCGACGCGCGTCACTTCGCCGCACTAGGAGTGGCCTCGATGGCTGGATCACACGGATTGTGCGATGTCAGCTCATCCGGCCAGGAGTTGTATTTCGGAGATGGTGACCCTTATGACCCGCACCGTGAGCGGATGCGGGCCTCGCCATACATACGCATTTCTCGCTAAGGAAGCTCCAAATGGAAAACCACCGGTTTACTGCTGAAAACACCGCCATCTTAATGGTGGATTACTCCACCGGGTTCATCAACCTCTTCGGTTCGCACACCGTCGAGGAGAACCTCAGGAATACAGTCGCCCTCGCCAAGGTAGCGCGGGCCTTCAACACCGGACTTGTGGTCAGCCTCGGGCGGGGGCAAAGACCCTATCCGGAGCTGGTGCAGGCGATCGGCGACCAGCCGATCATCTATCACGGGGGCGAGTACAACGTCTTCGAGAACCCCGATGTCCGGAAGGCGGTCGAAGCGACAGGCCGCTCGTACCTAGCCATCGCCGGGCTGACGAGCGAAGGCTCCGTGCTTTTCACTGTGCTCGGCGCGCTTCGGCTCGGCTACGCCGTCGCGCTCGTGGAGGATGCGACCGCAGGCGCGACGCGGGAAGCCCACGGCATGGCGTTCTCACGGATGACGCAGGCGGGCGTCGTGCCGACCACCTGGCTCAGCTTCGCCGCCGAGTTGCAATACGACTGGGCCAACGGCGACACCGCCGAGGCATATTCCAATCTCATCGCCGAGTACTATCCGTGCTCCAGTTTGGGCATCCAAGCTGAAGATGCCGCCGCTGACGCACGGTGGTGAACATCGCCTTGCCGTCCATCGGCCGCCAGTTTCGTACCGGCATCGGGCCGCTGCAGCGACGGCCCTCTGTCCCACGGGCCGGAGAAGATCACTTGGAACGTGCGATGCGGGTTCATCCTCCTCCGCATGAAGCTCGGCTGTGCAGGCATCGGAGGCAGTCGCGGCGGCGATGACGCCCGCCGTGGCTGGCACATCAGCAACTGAGGCAGGAGGCACCATGTCGATCCAGTTCTCGCCGGTCATCGCGGCCCAGCAACGCGCGCTGCCCGGCTTCTCCTCCCTTCTGTACGTCGACCTCGACGAGCTGGGCGTGGCGGCCTCCCCGGTCGCCGTCCTCGACGACTTCCGGGTGGCCGGCCTGCCCTTCTCCCCGCATCCGCACGCGGGCTTCGCCGCGGTCACCTACGTGTTCGAAGACTCGCCAGGAGACCTGCGCAGTCGCGCCTCGTCCGGCGCCGACCTGGTCGTCGGCCCTGGGGGGATCGTCTGGACCCACGCGGGCAGCGGCGTGGTCCACGAGGAAGTCCCGGCCGTCCAGGGCCGTGAACTGCGCGGGATCCAGATCTTCGTCAACCTCAGCTCGCAGGGCAAGCTGACGCCGCCGCGTGTGCTTCACCTCGACCCGGCGCAGGTGCCGGAGTGGCGCAACGACGCCGGCGACCGGGTGCGCGTGGTGGTCGGATCCTTCGGGGGGGTCGCCTCGCCGCTGGTCCCGGCCGAGCCGTTCACGTTGCTCGATGTCCATCTGCGGCAGCAGATCTCCTTCACCGCTCAGGCCGGGCACGCCGTGCTCGTCTATGTCCTCACCGGGCACGTCGCGGTGAGCGCCGATGGCCACCAGGAGAAGGTGGACGGCCGCCGCGCGCTGGCGCTGCGCGGCAGTGGCGGCCGCGTGAGGTTCGAGGCCGTCCCGCCTTCGCACCTCCTCATCCTGTCCGGCGCCGAGATCCGCGAGCCGGTGGTTTCGGAGGGCCCGTTCATCATGAACACCCGGTCGCAAATCGAGGAGGCCGCCGCCAGGTACCGCAGCGGAGCAATGGGCCACCTGGCGTCACTGTCAGGCAACTGAGCGGGACACAGATCACCTGCGCCCAGCGCGCGGAGCGCGCTCTCGCCGGGATAGTAATCTGCCGGGTGCGATGCGAGGATCGCACGCATGGGGTCTTCCGTCCGGGCCGAGGAAGCGGGCGCTTTCCCTGCTGTGAGCGGCGGGGTGGTCCGCCGTGGCGGGTTGTTCGATCGGCTGGACCGGGCGTCGCGGGTGGTCGAGGTCTCGGCGTCGGCGGGGAGCGGGAAGACGGTGCTGCTGCGCTCCTGGATCGCTGGGTCCGGCCTGACGGATCGGGCTGCGTGGGTGCAGGTGCAGCGCGGGGAGGGTGATCCGCAGCGGTTCTGGATCTCGTTGGCCGACGCGTTGCGGGACACGGCATCCGGGTCGCCGCTGGTGCGGCCGGTGACGGCGGCACCGGACCTGGACGGCTGGGCGATCCTCGAGTGGCTCCTGAAGGACCTGGCGGCGCTGGAGGGCCGGATCTGGCTGGTGATCGACGACGTGCACGAGCTGCGCCCCGCCGACGCGCAGCGCCAGTTGGAGCTGCTGATCATGCGTGCACCGCCGGAGCTGCGCTTCGTGCTTGCTACGCGGCATGATCTTCGCCTGGGCCTGCACCGGCTGCGGCTGGAGGGGGAGCTAACCGAGATCCGGGCCGCTGATCTCCGCTTCACGCTCGAGGAAGCACAGGCGCTGCTGGAAGCGGCCGGGGTGGAACTGTCCGCGTCGGCGCTCGCGGGACTGCATGAGCGCACCGAGGGCTGGGCGGCCGGGCTGCGGCTGGCGGCGCTGTCGCTGGCGGGGCACCCGGACCCAGAAGGGTTTGTGGCCGGGTTCTCTGGCAGTGAGCGGACGGTGGCCGAGTATTTGCTGGCCGAGGTGCTGGAGCGCCAGCCGCGGCAGGTTCGCCGGCTGCTGCTGCGTACATCGATTCTCGAGCGGGTCAACGGCGAGCTCGCCGACCTGCTGAGCGGTCGCGCCGGCGGAGGACGGATTTTGCAGGAGCTGGAGCAGGCGGGCGCGTTCGTGGTCTCTCTGGACCCGGCCCGGTCCTGGTTCCGCTACCACCGGCTGTTCGCCGACCTGCTGCAACTGGAGCTGCAGGCGACCGAGCCGAATGAGCTTGCGGTGCTGCACGCCGCCGCCGCGAACTGGCTGGCCGCGCACGGCTTCCCCGCGGAAGCGGTCCGGCACGCCCAGGCCGCCGGTGACTGGAGCCTGGCCGTCCGTGTCCTGGCCGATCACTGGTTCGGCCTTGTCCTTGATGGCCGGGCGGCCCTTGCGTACCAACTGCTGGTCGGCTTCCCCGCCGAACTGGTCACCGCCGATGCGGAGCTGACCACACTGACGGCGGCCAGCGAGCTCACCCGAGAATCGCTGGAGGAGGCCGAGCGGCACCTCAAGCGCGCAACGGCAGGGTCGGAGTCGGTGCCCGCAGACCGGCGCAGAGGCTTCCGCGTGCTGCTCACTCTCCAGCAGATCCGGCTCGCCCGCAAACGCAGCGACCTTCCCGCGGCTGTGGCAGCAGCCCGGGAGCTCATGGACCTGGCGGAAGCAGCAGACGCGGTGCCGCAGGGCGTAGGGGAAGACGTACGGGCGGTGGCGCTGATCAGCCTGGGAGAGGTCGAGCTGGCGTGGCAGCGCCTCGACGAGGCCGAACGGCACCTCGAGCAGGGCATCGCCGTGGCCCGCCGGATCGGGCGGCCGTACACCGAGGTCATCGGCCTGGCGCACGGAGCCAGGGTCGCGGCCTACCGGTCACTGGCGCTGGCCGTGGAGCGCGGCACGCAGGCGATCGAGCTGGCCCGGCAGCACGGCTGGGCCGAGCACCCGGTTCTTTCTGCCGCCTACACGCTGATCGCCACCGTGATGATCTGGCGGGGACGGTTCGATGAAGGAGAACGGTGGCTACGCGACGCCGAGGGCACGCTGCGAACCGAAGCCGAGCCGGCGACCAGCCTGCTGTTCCACCAGGCTCGGGGGACGCTTGAGCTGGCGCGCGGTCATTACGACGACGCGCTGGCCGCGTTCCGGGCAGCCGGAAAGCACGCTGAATTGCTCGTTTCGTCACACCCGCTCCGCGCGCAACCGCGAGCGCTCACGGTATATGCCCTGCTGCGCGCGGGCGACGTCCAATCCGCTGAGCAGGACCTCGCCGAGATGGACGAGCAGCAGCGCCAAGATGCAGAAATGCGCGAAGCCGTGGCGGCGCTGCGGCTGGCTCAGGACGATCCGCAGGCCGCACTCGAGGCGCTCGCGCCGGTCCTCCACAGCTCCGGCTCGGTGATCGCTCCTGCCCGTGTGGGGGCCTGCCTGCTGGAGGCTATCGCCCGTGACACGGCCGGTGACCGGGCCGCCGCCGAGAACGCTCTCGAACGTGCGCTTGACCTGGCCGAGCCCGACGGCATCGTGATGCCGTTCCTCATCCACCGGGCACCCGAACTGCTGGAGCGGCATTCCCGGCGCCGCACCACACACGCCGCCCTGGTCGCCAAGATCCGCTCCCTGCTCGCCCCGGGCGGTTCTGACGGGCCGGGAAGGTTCGAGGGGACCGGGGAGGCTTGGGGGAACGGGCATCCTCCCCAAGTTCAGGGGGCCTCTTGGGAGGATCGACCCCCCGAGGCAACGCTCGCCGAGCCGCTGAGCGAGATGGAGATGCGCGTCCTGCGCTTCTTGCCGACCAATCTCAAGGCTGCGGAGATCGCCGGCGAGCTGTACCTGTCGGTACACACCGTTAAGACCCACATCCGGCACATTTACGCCAAGCTCGGCGTGCACGGGCGCGGGGAGGCCGTCCGGCAGGCCCGCGCCCTGGGCCTGCTCGCGCCCTCCCCGCGCCGGCGCTAAAGGTGTGATGCGAAGGCGGCGCCTGCGGCCCATGGCCGCCCGGCGAGAAGGAAGAGCCAATGAGCATCCAGGCCAGCCGGCCCAAGGCACCGGTCATCGATACGAGTGCGATCACCGAGATTGCCGATGGCGTCTGGGTTATCCCGGACTCGGACCACACCCCGATGGTGCCGAACATCGGGATCATCGTCGGACCGCGAGCCACGCTGGTGATCGACACCGGCTTCGGCCCGGATAACGCGCGCACTGTCCTGGAACAGGCACGCCGCCTCAGTGACGGGCGTCCCATATTCCTCACCCATACTCATTGCCATCCCGAGCACGGCTACGGCGCCAACGCGGTGGCCGGCGAGGTAACGATCGTCTACAACGATGCGCAGTGGAGCGAGCTGCAGCAAAAGGGCCCCATCCTGCTGCGGATGTTCAGGAAGCGGATGCCTGCGCTGGCCCCGATGCTCGACGGCGTCGAGTTCGTTCCGCCTCATCTGCGCTACACGGGTTCGCTGAACCTGGATCTTGGCGGCGGGCATACTGTCGAGTTGTACGAGTTCGGCGGGGGGCATTCGCTAGGCGATCAGGGAATCCTGGTTCGCGGATCGGCCTCGGTGCTCTTCACCGGCGATTTGGTCGAGGAGGGCACCTTCGGGGTGCTTGGTGACAGCGACTCGCACACGGTTGCGTGGATCGACCGGCTCAAGCGGTTCGGCCAGCTCGATCCGGACCTCGTGGTGCCCGGACATGGCCACACGGGCGGACCAGAGCGGATCGCCGACTACCGCGCGTACCTGGAGCTGGCCAAGAGGCGTGTTGATGAGCTTCGGTCAGCAGGCGAGCTCTCCGAGGCCGAGATAGTCGATCGGGTAAGCGCCGAGGTTCTCGGCCTCTACCCTGACTGGCAGAACCAGATCTGGGCCAGGAAAGCGGTCGAAGACCTCACCTGGCCGGCCCGCGCTTAGCCCTTCGGCCACCAGGAGGCGGCCAGGAAGCTCAACGTACCGCTTCTGGGACGGAATGAATCTGCGATCAGCATTTTCGTGCGACGACAGCTCACTCCACCGGCTTCCACCATCAGGCGTAACGGTGATACCCGCCTGCCTGCGAAACAGCGGAGGCGGACCTCGACGTCCAAGGAGGAGCCATGTCGACTCTGAGAACTCCTGATGGCGGTTCCACGCCACCAAGTGCGCCTGGAGGATCCGGGGAGCGCGTGATCGAGAGCTTGGGGGAGAGCGAATGCATGCGTCTGCTCGGTGCCGAGCGGGTGGGGCGGCTGGCCTATAACGGCTGGGAGGGCCCCACCGTGCTGCCGATCGTGTACAAGCTGCATGAAGGCTCGATCCTTTTCCATCCCTTGCAGGGCACCTTCACCGAACAGGATCTGCGCACGGGTATCGCGCACGCTGACTATGTGGTCGCGTTCGAGATCGACCAGATCGATCCCGACGCGCGCGGGGGCTGGGCAGTACTGGTGGCGGGATCGGCGCACCATGTGGATACAGAGGCCGAGCGCGCGTCGATCATCGGCGCCGGGGCCGACCCGTGGCCGTGGCCGGAGGCCGAAACGGCGCACCTGATACGCATACGGCCCACCCGTATCACCGGCCGCCGCAGCTATCCGGCCACGACGCAAGCGGACAGCTGACCGTCTTCCTTGCCCGCAGGCGCTCGATCCTCCGGCAGAGCAGCCTCCGCACACGGGCACTGACCGGCCGGGAACCGGCCTAGATCGAGCGACCCCAATCACTCAAAAAGGGTGAGCCAGCTCATCGCGCCGGTACGGACAAGCGAATCTGCGATCAGCATTTTCGTGCGACGACAGCTCACTCCGCCGGCAGCCACCATCAAGCGCAACGGTCATATCCCGCGACCTGCGAGGACAGCGGAAATGGACCTCGACCCAAGGAGGAACCATGTCGACTCCCAGCACTCCTGATGGCCGCGGCGCGGCCGGCTCGCCCGGCGGGGGCAGCTGGCCTGGCGCGGACGGCACGGCCGCGCCGCCGGATCCGCGGCGGTGGTGGATCCTGGTCGTGATCGCGATCGCCCAGCTGATGATCGTGCTCGACGCGACGATCATGAATATTGCGCTGCCCTCGGCGCAGAAGGCGCTGCACTTCTCGGTGGCCGACCGGCAGTGGGTGGTGACCGCGTACGCGCTGGCGTTCGGCAGCCTGCTGCTGCTGGGCGGCAAGCTGGCCGACGTAGTCGGCCGCAAGGTGATGTTCCTGATCGGCATAACCGGGTTCGCCGCAGCCTCGGCGGTCGGCGGCGCGGCAGTGAACTTCACCATGCTGATCAGCGCCCGGGCGGTGCAGGGAGCGTTCGCCGCGGTACTGGCCCCTACGGCACTGTCGCTACTCGCCACCACGTTCACCGATCCGAGGGAGCGGCGCCAGTCGTTCTCGGTGTACGGCGCGGTCGCCGGGAGCGGCGGGGCGGTGGGCCTGGTGCTGGGCGGGGTGCTGACCGAGTACCTGTCCTGGCGCTACTGCCTGTATGTGAACGTACTGTTCGCCGCGGTCGCAGGCATCGGCGTGGCAATACTGCTGAAGCAGGGCGGCCGGATCCGCACCCGGGTGGACGTGCTCGGCGCGGCGCTGGTATCCGGCGGGATGTTCTGCATCGTGTACGGGTTCTCCAACGCCGCCAGCCACACCTGGGACACCCCGTCCACCTGGGCGTTCATCGCGGCCGGGGTAGTGCTGCTGGTCTCGTTCGTGGCCTGGGAGGCCCGCGCGAGCGAGCCGCTGCTGCCGCTGCGTATCGTGGCCGACCGCACCCGGTCCGGCGCCTACCTGGCCATGCTGTTCGCCGGGGCGGGGATGTTCGGGATCTTGCTGTTCGTCAACTACTACATGCAGCAGAACCTGGGCTACTCCCCGGTCATTACCGGCCTGGCATTCCTGCCCATGGTCGCGCTGGTCATGATGGCAGGCCAGCTGGCCAACGTGGTGCTGATGCCGCGGACCGGGCCGCGGCCGCTGATCGCCGCGGGCATGCTGCTGGGCGGGGCGTCGGCCGCGCTGCTGACCCGGCTGGGCCTGCACTCGGGCTACGCCGGGTACATCCTGCCGTCAGTGCTGCTGATCGGCGCCGGGCTGGGGTTCATCTTCGCCCCGTCGGCCGACACCGGCACCGCCGGAGTCCGGCCCCGGGACACCGGGGTGGCCTCGGCCACCGTCAACACCGGCAACCAGCTCGGCGGGTCGATCGGCACCTCGCTGCTGAACACCATCTTCGCCACCGCCATCACCACCTGGATCGCCGCCAACGTCCGCGGCCGGCCCGCCCCGCTGCAGCTCGCCCAGGCCGCCCTGCACGGCTACACCGTCGCGTTCTGGTGGACCGCGGGCATCTTCGCCGCCGGCGCCATCATCTGCGGCGCGCTGCTGCGCTCCGGGCCGCTGGCCCGCACCGCTCCGGCCGCCGGTGCTGACGCCGCCACCTGGGACACCTCAGCCGCTAGCGCCTCGCGCGGCTGACCCCTGCGCCGGTCCCCGGGCGCATGCGCCTCCGCCCGGGGACGGGCGCCGGCCAGGCCGCCCGACGGGGCCGCCCACCGGAGCAGCAAGCAGCCCATGCCGTCTCGGCCAGGCTGCGCCATCAGGCCGAGTCGGCCAGGCCTGCCCCGGCGCGGGATCACGAGGGATCACAGGCGCCCCGGTCCGGCAGGACCCGGCGGCCAGGAAGGGATGATGACAGTGACTACCCAGCAAACCGGCGCCGCGCCGGCCGTGCGTACCCGCGCCGCGTCGCTGCCGGGCATCCGCCGACAGGCCTTCGCCATGGCCGTGCTGCTGCTGGTGCAGTATGGCCTGGGCATGGGGGTGAACCTCTTCGTCACCTTGCCCCGCCAAGACCACGGGAAGGGACTGGGCAATGCCCTGGCCAACGGGCCGGTGGCCGTGTCCGTCCACATCGCGCTCGGCCTGGCCCTGATCATCACCGCGCTGGGCCTGGCCATCCCGATCGCGGCCACCCGGCGCGGCGGCCTGATCGCCCTGGCCGTGCTCGGTCTGGCCGGCCTGACCAGCGCCGCCATCAACGGCACCCGGTTCGTCGGCACCGGCCAGAACGGCGACTCCATGGCCATGGCAATGGCCTGGGCGGTGGCCATGCTGTGCTACCTGTCCATCTTGTTCATCGCCGGCCGGGACCGCCCCCGCCGGCAGTAGGCCGAAGCGACGTTCCCGGCAACGCAGGAGGACACGGCCATGGTCGCCGTCATCGAGATCATCGTGCTGGTGGTGCTGCTGGCCGCGGTGGGCGGGCGCCTGCTGGGGGTGCGGCTGGCGCTGGGCCGCATGGCGCTGGCCGGGCTGGCCGGCGTCGCGGCCGGCATCGCGTTCGGGTACCTGGTCTGGCAGCGCGATCACGACCACGTCACCGCCCCGGTGGTGGGCGCCGGGGTACTCGCCGCGGTCGTGGCCATGATGCTGGTGATGGTGCTGGCCGAGCTGCTGGCCCGGCCGGGCCGCCGCGATCTGGTGCCTACTGGCCTGCCGCACCCGGGGCGGGCGCTGCGCCGGACGGCGCGAAACGCCCGCCGGTACGGGCAGCTGACCAGGATCGCGGCCCGGCACGGGCTGGCCAGCCCCGCCGTGGCGCGAGCCGACCCCGGCCAGGTGGCCCGCTGGCTGCGGCCCGCGCTGGAGCAAGCCGGCCCGATCTTCGTCAAGCTCGGCCAGGTCCTGTCCACCCGGACCGACCTGCTGCCCGAGCCGGTGACCACCGAGCTGGCCACGCTGCAAGACCACGTCCCCCCCCGCGCCGTGGCCGCAAATCCACGCCCTGCTGACCGAAGAACTAGGCCAAGACCCCGGCCAGATCTTCAAGAGCATCGAGCCCGAGCCGCTGGCCAGCGCGTCGGTGGCGCAGGCGCACGCGGCCTGGCGCGCCGACGGCACCGCCGTCGTCCTGAAGGTGCAGCGGCCCGGGACGGACGAGCAGGTCACCCGGGACCTGGAAATGATCCGGCGCCTGGCCCGCCGCGCCGAAGCCGGATCCGAGCTGGCCCGCGCCTGGCAAGTCAGCGACCTCGCCCAGGGCTTCGCTGACGCCCTCGCCCAGGAACTCGACTTCCGGGCCGAGGCCCGCAACATCGCCGTGATCGCCGCGGCCGCGCCACCCGACGCCAGCGTGCTCATCCCCGCCGTGCACACCGACATCTCCTCCCGCCGGCTGCTGGTACTGGAGCGGTTCGACGGCGTCTCCGTCCGCGACGCCGGCCCCGAACTGGACAAGCTGGGGGCCGACCGGCACGCCCTGGCCCGCGGGCTGCTGCGCGACCTGCTCCGCCAGATCCTCCTCCAGGGCACCTTCCATGCTGACCCGCATCCCGGCAACGTGCTGGTCTTGCGGACCGGGCAGCTCGGGCTGATCGACTTCGGCTCGGCCGGCCGGCTCGACATCGGCCAGCAAGCCGCCCTCCGGCAACTGCTCGCCGCGATCGCCCAGCGCGACCCCGCCGGGCTGTACGACGCCGTCACCGAACTCGCCGCCACCCGGCCAGCCGCCGACCAGGACGCCCTCGAGCAGACCATCGCCGTCTTCATGACCCGCTACCTCGGCCCGGGCATGACCGTCGATGCCGCCCTCATCCGCGGCCTGCTCACCATGCTGGCCGCCGCCGGCATCGCCTTCCCCGCGGTCATCGGCGGCGTCTTCCGCGCCCTGACCGTCCTCGACGGCACCCTGCGCGCCCTGGCTCCCGGCTTCGACATCGCCGCTGAATCCCAGGCCCTGGCCCGGCAGATCGCCGGCCACCAGCTCGCCCCCGCCTCACTGCGCGACGCCGCCACCAGCGAACTGCTCACCCTGCTGCCGATGCTGCGCAAGCTGCCACGCCGTGCCGACAAGATCACCGCCGCGATGGCCCAGGGCCGTTTCACCACCAGCCTGCGGCTGTTCAGCGATCCGCACGACGTGTCAGTGATCACCACCCTGGTCAACCGGGCCGTCTTGGGCCTGCTGGGGGCCGCGCTCGGCATGATGTCGGTCATCCTGCTGCTCCCCCCCGGCTCCCCCCGCCTCGCCCAGGGCCTCACCCTGCTGCAGCTGTTCGGCTACGTCGGCCTGTTCCTCGCCGTCACGCTGATACTGCGCGTCGTCCTGGAAATCCTCAGCCCCTCCCGACGCCGGTGACCGCGGCCGGGCCATCGACTCGTACGTGCTCATCCCGGTGGACAAGAAACCACGCGCAATCGAACGGTCGGGCGGCCAGATCACCCGGCGCTACGCGAGGCGGTCGCGTGCACGAGCATCCGCAAGGTCGTGATCACCGGGGTCGGTCGGGGATGACCGGCACGCAGACCAGGAAGGTCGTTCCGGGGCCGGGCTCCCGGCTGGTCACCGACACCGTGCCGCCGTGCGCTGCAGCCAGTTCCCTGACCATGGCCAGCCCGAGGCCGCTGCCGCCACTGGTCCACGACCGGTCATCGTCGAGGCGGGCGAACCGTTCCCAGATCCGCTCGCGGTCTGCCGCCGGTATCCCGGGCCCGTCATCGGACACCGACACCACGGCGTGGCGGCCGTCCTGCCGCACGGACAGCTCCACGATGCTGGCGGCATACCGCAGGGCGTTGTCCACCACGTTGGCCTCCCGGCGCAACCGCTCGACCGGCCGCAGCGCCCAGCCCGCCGTCAGCCAGCACACCACCGCCACCACCGCCAGGGCGCCCACGGCCAGCGCCGCGGTGAACTCGGCCACCTTCCGGGCCTGCGCCGCGGCCGGGTCCAGGGACATCGCGGCCACCACGGTCTCGGGTCCGCGGGGCGCCGCCGCCCGGACCGCGTACACCGCCACGCCGGACGCCGCCAGGAACGCCGGATGGCTTAGCACCGCCTGCTGGCTGCTCCGGCCGCCCGGCAGCCGGTACATCGCCGGCCCAGCGGCCGAGGCAGGGTCCCCGGTGACCACGTGGTTCGTGGCGTCCAGCACCTGGATCCGCGGCACCCCCGACGCTACCGGCATCGGGATCGGGTCCGGCACCTGCTACAGAGCGCGGCCTGCCCGCGCCCCCACCGCCACCTCGCCGAGCCGGAACCCTCCGCATCCATGCCCGGACCGCGCTCGTTGCCGCGCCGAAGCCGTGCACCAGATCATCGATGGCGGTGAACCCCGCCCGGATGATCACGGCTGCGCAGGCACGATCAGCTCGCGGCCGCGGTAGAACCCCTCGTGCTCGCTCAGGACGTAGGGAGCCATCGCCGCACGCCGACGCGTTTCCTCCCACGATGCCCGCCATGTTTCACATGACTCCCGGGAGACCCACGACGACACGCCGATGATCTCCTGCTCGTCGTCAGACCAGTATGCGTACGCGTGCAGCATGCCGTCGGGATGACGCTCGGGTCGCCAGGTCCGCTTGAAGTCAGCCAGCGTGCCTGGCTTGATCCGGCGCGTTGTCATCCAGACAAAATCCTCCTCCATCGCGACCTCCCCAGACCGGCGCGGGATGGCCGCGGCCGACCCGGCCGACGGCAACCCCTGGGATGTCTTACCGAGTATTCCTGGTGCCAGGTCAGCAAGGCAAAGGCGGATCAGGACGCGGCCGTCATGTGCCCAAGATCGGCAGCCGCGAGAGCTACCAGCCTGGTGGGCTAGCGACGTCGCCGTCGCCGAGCGCGCCGTCGCGACCGAGGAATGATCACCGGCAGCGCGCAAGGCAATCCGCGAACAGAAGAAGCAGGAGCACAAGGAAACCTGTCAACGGCGCGTGGACGCGCTGAAGGCGAAGTTCCGCAAGCAATAGACGCGACCGACCAATAGACGCGACCGACTGCGCTCCTCCCATCCCCGAGGAAGGGGCGGGTGTGCTTCTGGGCCTCCGAGCAGCTGGTCGCCGCCCGCGCCGTGCTGCTGATCATTTGGGTCGAAGTGCTGGCGCTGTTCCGCGGCATCACCGAGATCGTGCTCGCATTCCCAAGAGCGCGCATGCGGCAGCTTCGCGACCTGCTGGACTACCTGGAGAGCGCCTGGCAGGAACCCGACGACGGCATGTGGGAGGCACGCGGGCCGCGGCGGCACTACACCCAGTCGAAAGTGATGGCCTGGCTCGCCTTCGACCGCGCCATCGCGCTGGCCAAGCGCTTCAAGCTGGAGGGCCCGGTGCGGCGCTGGGAGCAGATCCGGGCCTAGATCCACGATCAGATCCTCGAGCGGGCCTACGACCCGCAGCGCCACGCCTTCACCCAATCCTATGGCTCGGCGGCGCTGGACGCCGCGCGCTGATGGTCGGGCTGGTCGGCCTGCTGGAGCCGGCCGACCACCGTTTCACCAACACCATCGACGCGGTCCGCCGCGAGCTCGGCCACGATGGCCTCATCTCGCGCTACTCGACCGACGCCACCGACGATGGCCTGTCCGGCAGGCCAGCCCCCGTGAAGCC
Source organism: uncultured Actinomycetota bacterium (assembly GCA_963749145.1). Lineage (GTDB taxonomy): Bacteria > Actinomycetota > Actinomycetes > Streptosporangiales > Streptosporangiaceae > JASHPR01. The sequence continues at coordinate 780,966 of CAVVLN010000005.1, forward strand.
GAGGCGACCCTAGCAACGTATCCGGCGGCATTCCGTCAGCTGGTGAGGGCGATGGCCAGGTAGGCGAGCGTGAGGGCGAGGACGAGCAGGGCCGGTGCCGTCTCCTTCCCGCTGTCTGCTGCCTGCCGGTGGGTGATCAGCGCGCCGAGGAGCAGCAGAGCCATCCCGGCGGCTGCGGCCAGGCCGAGGGGGTGCCACCACAGGCCGATCAGGATGCCTGCGGCGGCGGCGAGTTCGGCGACCCCGATGAGCCGGTACCTGGGCCATGGGATCTCGAAGTGCGCGGCGGACTGCCGCATCTTCGGGTGGCCAGCAGCTTGCCCGCCGCCGGGAGGAGGCAGGCCGCGGCCAGCAGCAGCGAGACGGTGACGAACATGGGAACCTCTTAGCGGGTGGCCGGGGACGGGTCGGCGGGATTGGTCTGAGCTGGTGGGTGAGCCGCTGCCGGGCACCCGCACACGGCAGCGGCCGGGATGTGCCAGGGCAGGCGGGGCAGCCGGCCCCGGGGTTCGACTGCCGCGACCACGCGGTCCGGGCGCACGACGACCGTCAGCGCCGGGTTGGCCGCCAGGGCCTGCAGGCCTGCGGCCTGTCCGTCGGCGGCGAGGTGGATGTCGATCCAGTCGGTGTCTGGGCCGGCGCCTGGTCGCTCAGGGCTTCTGGCGCCGGGTGCTGTGCCGCTGGTCCGCACGAGGACGAGGCCATGCCGGCGGCAGTAATCCGCCAGGCCGGCGTCGGGGCGCCGCGCGGTCAGCACGGCCGCCCGGCCAGCCAGGACGGCGTCCAGCCGTGCGGGCGGGCCGTCACCGGTGGCCACCAGCGGGTTGGCGATCAGGCCGCCGGGCCGCAGCGCGGCGGGGATGCCGGACGGGAGGAGGCGCCGCGGGGTGGGCTGCAGGGCGCCAGTCTTCAGCCGCGGCGTCGCGATGGCGCCCATGGCCTGGCAAACCCGCTCGCTGCGGACGGCCGCGGCCAGGGCGATCCGGCGGACGGCGGCAGCGCGGTCCTGGCCGCCGGTCATCGCCCAGCCGACCCTGACGGCCTTTTTCACCAGGGCCGTGGCGTGCGGGCGGCGTTCGCTGTCGTAGCTGTCGAGCAGGTCTTCCCCGGCCCGGCCGGTGAGCACGTACGCGAGTTTCCAGGCCAGGTTGTCGGCGTCGCGCAGCCCGCCTGCCAGGCCCTGCCCGATGAACGGCGGGGTGAGGTGGGCGGCGTCACCCAGCAGGAAGATCCGCCCGCTGCGGAAGCGGGATGCCATCTGGGCGCGGAAGGTGTAGGTCGCGCTGCGGATGATCTGCAGGCCGGCCAGGTCGCTGCGCCCGGTCCAGGGCTGCAGCAGCTGGCCGAGGGCCTGCGGGGTGATCAGGTCGGCTTCGTCCTCGCCGTCGCGCAGCCGGAACTCCCAGCGGTACCGGTCCCCGGTGACCTGCATGAAGGTGGCGGCCCGGGCCGGGTCGCAGATCTGCTCGACGCCGTCCCAGGTGTCCAGGCCGTTGCTGACGCGGATGTCGACCACGAGCCAACGTTCGGTGAAGCCGAGGTCATCCATGGTGATCCCGGCCAGTTCCCGGATGGTGCTGTTGGCGCCGTCGCAGCCCAGCACGACCGGGCCGGTGAACGTCTGCGTTTCCCCGGCGGCGCGGGCGTGCACCCGCACCTGTCCCGTGGGGTCCGAGGTGACCGGGCCGACGGTGCCGTCCAGCCCGGTCACCTCGGCGCCGCGGCGGAATGTGATCAGCGGATGCCGCTCGACCCGGGCGAACATCAGTTCTTCCAGGTCGGGCTGGTGGAACATGTTCGCCTGCGGGAAGCCGTGCTGGCTGGCCTGGTGGTCGCGGCTGAACTCGGCCATCACGCGGTGGTTGGCGTCGAGCAGGCGCAGCCCGCTGCCGGGGCGGGACCGGGCCAGGAATCCCTCGCTCACCCCGATCCGGCCCAGGGTCCGGGCGACCTCGTCGTCCAGGTGCACCGCGCGGGGCAGGGGGTGGGGCTGGGTGTGGCGCTCCAGCAGGGTGACGGGGATCCCGAAGTCGGCGAGTAGGAGGGAAACGGTGCAGCCGGCCGGTCCGGCGCCCACGGCGATGACGGGTTCCTGGGTGATGGGGTTCTGGTCGTTCACGGTCGTGTCCCTTTCTCGGCAGGCCAGTTCGCGGCGGTCTCGGCGGTGGGCGACGGCCCGGTGCGGATGGTAAGGGCGAACCCGGCGGCGGCCTGGCGGACCTGGCCGGGGTCGGCGCCGGTTACGGTGACGACCAGCCGTCCGTCTTCGTGCGCCGCGGTGGCCCGGGCATCCGCCAGGCCGGCGGCGGCCAAGGCTTCGGTGACGGCGCGGACGGCGGCGTCGGCGGCCAGCGCGGGCTTGAAGTGCTTGCCCACCTCGGTGACCGGGATCGCATCGGTTGCATAGATGCGCTTCGGCCGGGCGGCAGCCTCGCCGATGGCGGTGTCGGCCCAGGCCAGTAGTTCGGCCTCATCGAACCGGCCGCGGCCGGCCGGGACGACGTAGGCCACAGGGACCTCGCCGGAGTGCCGGTCGGGACGGCCGACGGCCGCCGCGGCGCGGACCGCCGGGTGGGTCAGCAGCGCGTCCTCGATCACCCGGGGATCGATGTTGTGGCCGCCGCGGATGATCAGGTCCTTGGCCCGGCCGGTGAGATAGACGAAGCCGTCGGCGTCGACGCGGCCCAGGTCGCCGGTGTCCAGCCAGCCGTCGCGGACGATGCCGTCCCGGCTCACCCGGGGGCCGCCCAGGCGGGGGTCGGTGACGTAGCCGGCGAACACCGCGGGCCCGCCGATGGCCAGCACGCCGGTCTCGCCCGGGGTGCAGTCCGCCCAGGATCCGTCGTCGGCGATCCGGACGGCTTTGACCTGTTGCCCGGGCAGGGCGCGGCCGACCGACCCGGGCCGTTCTTCGCCCGGCCTGGTCCAGGTGCTGGCGCAGGTCGCCTCGGTGAGCCCGTAGCCCTCCAGCAGGGGCCGCCCGGTGTGGGCGGCGAAGTCCTCGCGCACCGAGGCTGGCAGCGGGGACGCGCCTGCGATCGGCAGCCGCAACGCGGCGATGTCGGCGTCGACCGGGACCTGGGCCAGGGCGGCGTAGACGGTGGGGACGGCGGACATGGCCGCGATCTGGTAGTGGTCGATGATCTGCCAGAACCGGGCGTACAGGGCCTTGTCGCGGTAGCCGGCCGGGCCCGGCCACACCACCTGGGTGCCGCTGAACATGGGGGCGATGCCGGTGACGATCAGGGCGTTGACGTGAAACAACGGCAGCCCGCCCAGTACTCCCTCCCCGGGAGCCAGCCCGCTGCACAGGGCGATCCCCCCGGCGCAGGCCAGCTGGTTGGCGTGGGTGTGCGCCGCGATCTTCGGGGCGCCGGTGGTCCCCCCGGTGTGCACGAACGCCGCGAGATCGCCTGCCCGCGGCAGGTCCGCGTCGGCCAGGTGGCCGGACGGCTGGCCCGCGATCACGTCGTCCAGGTAGGCGACGAACGGCCCGCGGCCGTTCGTGGTACCGCCGGCAGGCGCGTCACCGCTCAGGTCCAGGGCGGGCGGGTCGCCGTGTGCGCCGTCGGGTCGCAGCGCGAGGACGGCGGTCATGTCGGCCTGGCGGGCCACCTCGAGCAGCCGCGGCCACAGCTGCGGGTCCAGCTCGGGACCGGCCGCGACCAGGACCCGGGATCCCGTCCGGCGGATCAGCTCGGCGATCCGCTCGCCGGACAGGACAGGGTTGACCGGGGCGGCGATCCCGACGGCCTGCGCGGCCAGCGTGGCGGCGTACAGCATCGAGGTGTTGACGCTGCTGAGCGTCACCGCGTCCGAGCGCCGGACGCCCAGAGCGGTCAGCGCGTTGGCGATCCGGGTCACCGTGCCCGCCAGCTCGGCGTAGGTCCAGGCCAGGCAGCGGGTGTAATCGGCGGGGTCCGGGATCCACTGGGTGGCGATGCCGTCGGGCCAGGTGCCGGTGGCGTCGAGCAGCAGCCGGTAGGTCGACTCCGGCAGCGGCAGTGTTTCGTGCGCGGTCATGGCGTCTTCCCGATAACGGTGTTGCGTTGCGTGCCGAGGTCAAGCTGCCCGTCGGGTGAGGCGATCGTTGCGGTGATGACGTCGCCGTCGCGCAGGTAGCGGGGGTTGGCCGCCTGCCGGCCGAAGAACAGCTTCCACCGGGTGGCGGGCGGCAGCAGCCCGGCGAGCAGCCCGGTGATCTTGGCCGGTGCCTTCAGCGCGGTGCCCCCGGGCGTGCCGGTCAGCAGCAGGTCGCCCGGGGCCATCGGCTGAAACCGGGACAGCAGGGTCAGCGCCCGGGCCGGCCGGACGATCATGTCCGCGGTGGTGCTGTCCTGCCGTACCTGCCCGTTCACCGACAGCGTCAGCCGCAGCGAGTCCAGCCGGGCCAGGTCCCCGGCATCGATCAGGGTCAGCCAGGGTCCCACCGGGGTGAAGGTGGGGTAGGACTTGGCCTCGTAGAACTGGGTCTTGACCAGCTGGATCTGCCGGGCGCTGACGTCGTCGGTGACCACGAGCCCGGCGACGTACCGGGCCAGGTCCTGCTCGGTCACCGTCGTGCCGACCGGCAGGTTGGCCCCGATGACCAGGCCGAGCTCGACCTCGTAGTCGAGGAACCCGACATCCTCGGGGCGGATGATGTCCCCGGCCGGGCCGGTGATGGAGTGTGAGGCCTTGCGGAAGAACGCCGCCGGGACCCGGTCCGGGTCAAACCCGGAGTCAGTCGCATGGGACCAGTAGTTCACCGCCTGCGCGACCACCCGCGTCGGCGACGTCACCGGGCTGAGCAGGTCCAGGGACTCGGCTGCAACGGCAGCCTGCGGCATGGCAGCCGCGGTGGCCTGGGCGGCCTCGATCGCCGCGTCCAGGGCCGCCCGGTCGGCGAGCAGCACGCTGGTGGTGGCGGCCTGCAGGCCGAGCCGGACCAGGCCGGCCGGGGTCACTGCCCACCAGCCGTCCGCGGTGCGGGCCAGGCGGACGCTCATGAGCTCATCGCCTTGATCAGCCCGCGCAACGCGCGCAGGTCCACCTCGTTGCCCTTGTCCCGCAGGGCCTTGATCGCCTCGACGGCGACGCGCGGGTCGTTGGTGCCGGTGAACTCCGCCGTCGCCTTCGGCCCCCACTGGGCCAGGCCGCTACGCGACAGCGGGGCCCAGCCGGGCTCCATCGAGCAGTCGAACACATCACCGTCGGTGTAGTGCTCGAACATGGCCCGGTCCGGATCGCGCCAGTAGTCGAAGATCTGGCTGCCCTGGATGTGCCGGCCCAGGCCCCACGCGTGCCGGTACCCTTGCTCGCGCAGGTACTCCCCGCTGGCGGCGACCTCATCCAGGTCGGTGAGCTCATAGGCCGAGTGCAGGTAGCCGGTGTGCGGCTGCAGGGCCATGGCCAGGGTGTGATGGTCGGCGGGGACGCTGCCCAGGTCACAGCGGATGAACGCCATCGCCGGGCCGCGCTCGCGCTGCCTGTCCAGGTACAGGAAGTCGCTGACGATCAGCCCGAGGGTCTCCAGGTACCAGTCCAGGGCTGCGCGGAACCGGGTGGTGCCCAGCGCCACGTGTCCTAGCCGCTGGATCTCCGCCGGGTGCCGGTCCGGTCGCTGGGTGGCGTTGGCCCGCGCCCGCTCGGTTCCGAAGTTCAGCGGCAGCGGGGCGCGCTCGGGCAGCGCGGGGAACTCCGCGACGCCGTGCACCACGCGCACCGGGAACCCGCTCGGGTCCCGTAGCAGGACGGCGTGGCCGCCCTGGTGCGCGGTGACCGTCCCGCCGGCGCCGCGGGCCAGCCGGTCCAGGTCACCCCGCTCGGCGGCCTGGAACGCGGGTCCCACGAAACGGGCCCGCGGACCGCGGCGGACCACCAGGCACGCGGCAGCCGCCGGCCGGCCGCGCAGCACCAGCATCTGCGGCGTCCGGTCCGCCACGGTAAAGCCGAAGTCGGCGCCGAACCGCCCGGCGCGGTCCAGGTCCGGCTTCTCGAACTCCAGCCAGGCCAGCCCGGCCACCTTGACCAGGGGATCCTTCGACCGCCCGGGATGCTCCCCGGGCCGCGCCCCCGCCTCGCTGTGCAGCGAGCGGTGCGGGTCTTCCCTGGGTTCCCGGGGTGACGAAGACCCGGGGGCTTGGGTCGGGCTCGGATGAGTCGTCATGATCGGTTCCCTCGCTCTCAACCACTGAATCATTCGATCAGTCTTGTAATTAACTATCAGTTATGATAGAGATGTTGTCAAGTGCCGGCCTGACGAAGTTCAACGACCGCGAGTGCCCAGGTCCGCAGGAAGCAAGGGACGACCCGTCCCCGGCAGCCATGGCCCTTCGTCCCTTACAGCCCGCCGGGCGGGACGGTAACTTCGGCTGGCCAGCGAGCAGTGAGCTTTAGTCGCCCAGCGAAAGGATGCAGGCAGATGAGCAAGGACCCAGTGAGCAAGGCCAAGGACGTCCGCGCGGCGGTCGAAGCGGAGCTCAGCTTCGATCCGCGTGTCGACTCCGCGGGTATCACGGTCGTGAACATCGGCGGAAATGTAAACCTCACCGGCACGGTGCCGAGCTACCCCCAGTACCTGGAGGCGGCGGCCGCCGCGCGGCGGGTCGCCGGGGTGAAGACCGTGGACAACAACCTGGAGGTGGTGCTTCCGGAAAGCGACTGGCGCGATGACGTGAAGCTGGCCACCGCGGCGAACAACGCGCTCGCGGCCAACGTCACCGTGCCGGACAGCGTGGAGGCGACCGCGGAGGACGGCAACATCACCCTGACCGGGACCGTGTCCTACGGCACGCAGCGCGCTGCCGCCGAGGCGGCCGTGGCCGGCCTGGCCGGTGTCCGTAACGTCAGCAACGATATCGAGATCAGCTACGTCCTCGACCCGGTCGAGGTCGACCTGCACGTCCAGCAGGCGCTGGACCGCGCCGCGCTGGTCCCCGACGACAGCGACGTGACGGCAGACACCAAGGACGGCATCATCACGCTGACCGGCCATGTCCGCACCTGGGCCGAACACGACGCCGTGGTCGTCGCCGCGTGGATGGCCCGCGGGGTCATCGACATCCGCGACGAGCTTCAGATCACCGGCTGACCGGCATCGCCGCGGGCCGCCGCCGCAGCACGGCTTTCCGGATCCCGGAGCCACCACGACCGACAGCGCCACGGCGGTGCAGGTCAGCCACTGCCGGACGGCAGCATTCACTCCGTGTCGGCCTGTCCGGCCATGGGTGGCTTGTTGGTCCAGCCGGTGCTACTGCTGGCGACCAGTGCGGCTCTGTCTGGCCAGCAGTGTCCGGCGGGATGCTACCAGCGAGGGCACGAGCAGCTGGAGCAGGTGCTCGAGCGTGGCTGCGCGGTCGGCCTGACAGGCCACGAACGCGCCGTCGATGGCGGCGAGCGCGAAGCGCGCGAGCTGGTCAGTGGCCGGGCCCTGTGGATCGTCGCCGAAAGCGGCCGCGATCTGTGTTCGCAGTAGATCGAGCGCGTGCTCTCGTACGCGGCGCACGACGGCTTGTATCTCCCCGTCGCCGGCGGCCGGCGGCTGCGCGGCGAAGACGATCAGCAGGCGCAGGAAGCTCGGGTGGCGCTGAAGCGTGCAGGCGGCAGCAGACATGACCCTGGCCAGGTGCTGCGCCGGGCGCCCCGGCCGTCGGCTCAGGTCCGGTAGGTCGGCGAAGAAGCGCTCGGCACCGCGCTCCATCACGGCGAGCAGGATCCCGTCCTTGGAACCGAAGTAGTGATAGACGGAGCTCATCGGGATGCCGGCTTCGCCGACCACGCGGGCGAGGGTCGCCGCCTCGAAGCCGTGCTCGGCCATGACCCGCTCGGCGGCGTCCAGCACGAGCTCCCGTGACTTCACGCCGCGCCGGTTGGGCGTTACCCCGGGACGTACGGCCATGCTCCCACGATAGCGCAAGTATTGGAGTTGACACTACAATACTTATTATTGTAGCGTTCACTCCAGTTCTGGCCGAGGGAGGAAGCCATGTCCGGGATAACGGACGCTGACGAGAAGGTCCCGGTTCTGATCGTGGGCGGGGGCGGGGCGGGCCTGACCGCCTCGATGCTGCTGGCACGCCTGGGGGTGGAGCATCTGCTGGTCAGCGCGCGGCCGGAGACCTCTGATCTGCCCAAGGCCCACGTCCTGAACCAGCGTGCCATGGAGGTACTCGAGGACGTGGGTGTGGCCGGCGCCGTCGCGGAGCGCAGCACGCCGCCGGAGCAGATGGCGGCGACGGCGTTCTACGCGGGCTTCGCCGGTCCCGGCCCGGACTACGGGCGCCGCCTGGCGCGCCTGGAGTGCTGGGGCGCTGGCGGGGCAGACGAGAACTGGCGGGCGGCGAGCCCGTGGCGGCAGCTGAACCTGCCGCAGATCCGCCTCGAGCCGCTGCTGAAGGCTCGCGCGGAGGAGCTCTCGCCGGGACAGGTCCGGTTCGGCCATGAGCTGACCGGCTTCGAGCAAGACGGCGAGGGGGTGCAGGCCAGCATCCGCGATAACGCCTCCGGCCGCGGCTACACGGTGGGCTGCCAGTACCTGCTCGGCGCGGACGGGGGGCGGCGGGTGGCCGGCCTGGCCGGTGTCGGGTACGAGGGGCTCGGCGTGGTGACGCAGACCGCGACGCTGCATGTGTCCGCCGACTTCTCGCCGTGGGCGAAGGATCCGGACGTCCTGATCCGCTGGATTTTCTCGCCGCAGGCCGGTGTCCTGGTGGTGATGGTCCCGATGGGGCCCGAGCGGTGGGGCCCGGACTCGGAGGAGTGGGTGATCCACCTCAACTACCCGGCCGGTGATCCCCGCGCGCAGTCCGACGCGCAGGTGGAAGCCGACGCCCGCGAGGCGCTGGGCATTCCGGATCTGCCGATGAAGATCCACAAGGTCACGCGCTGGTCGGTCGAGGCGGTGATGGCCTCCGCGTTCCGGGTCGGCCGCGTGTTCCTGCTGGGGGATGCGGCGCACCGCCACCCGCCCACCGGCGGGCTGGGGCTGACCAGCGCGATCCACGACGCGCAGAACCTGTGCTGGAAGGTCGCGTTTGTCCTCGCCGGTCACGCGTCGTCGGCGCTTCTGGACACCTACGAAGCCGAGCGGCGGCCGGTCGACGAGCGCAACGCCCAGCGCTCGCTGGAGAATGCGCTCAACCACTTCGCGATCGGCGCGGCGCTCGGCGTCTCCCACGAGAACACGCCCGAGCAGAACATGGAGCAGCTGCGCCGGATGTGGAGCGGTCGGCCCGAAGACGCCGCGTACCGCTCGAGTGTGCTGCGGGCGATGCGCGCGCAGTCGATGGAGTTCAGCGAGCTCAACGTCGAGTACGGCTACTGCTACCAGTCCGGGGCCGTGGTGCCGGACGGCAGTGCCCCGCCCGCGCCGGCCGATGAGATCCGGGTGTATCAGCCGTCCACCCGCCCGGGTGCTCCGCTGCCGCACGCCTGGATCGATGACGAGGACGGCCGCCGGCGCCCGGTCAAGGACCTCGTGGCGCCGGGGCGGTTCCTGCTGATCGCCGGCGAGGACGGCCAGGCTTGGTGCGAAGCGGCCAGGCAGCTCGCCGCGGAGGCGGACGTCCCGCTCGACGCGGTGCGGATCGGCCACCTCGACGGGGACTACCACGACCCGCGCTGCGCCTGGCAGCGCCACCGCCATATCGCCAGCGACGGCGCCGTCCTCATCCGCCCGGACCGGTTCATCGCCTGGCGTTGCCCGGCCCGCAGTGGCGAGCCCCGCGCTGCGCTCGCTGCCGCGCTCGGCCAGATCCTCGCCCGCCCGGCCGGCCCGTCGGCAGCGTCAGCCGCCTGAGACGGCCATTCGCAGCCGTCCCGCCGGTGCGCGGTCCTTGTCCGCGCCGTCGTACCGTATATCGACTGTCTTCGCCGAGCCTGGAGGCCGCGAATGCCAACGCGCAGGACTGGGCGCAGTGCCGTGCGCGACAGGATCGACGGTGCCGATCAGGCCATCATGGCCCGCCTTTCCGCGGGAGCTCCCCGGTGCCGGACCGCTTCCTGCCCGCGCTGAGCCGGTCGGCCGATTTCTTCGCGTTGTGGATCGGCATCGCCGCGGCGCTGGCGGCCAGCGAGGACGAGCGGGGCCGCCGGGCGGCCCTGCGGGGCCTGGTCGGCATGGTGATCGCGAGCACGGCCAGCAACGTCTTGGCCAAGGGCCTGGTGCGCAGGCCGCGCCCGGCCGGTGAGGTGCAGCCGGACCGCCGCCCGGGCCGGACGCCGGCCACCACCTCGTTTCCGTCCGGGCATGCCGCCGCGGCGGCGGCGTTCGCCAACGGCGTCGGGCTGGAAATGCCTGCCCTAGCGGCGCCGGCCGGGGCGCTCGCGGCGGCCGTGGGTATGTCCCGGGTCGTGAACGGCGTGCATTACCCGTCCGACATCGCCGGGGGTGGGCAGTCGGTGTAGGCGTCGGGATGCTGACGCTGCGGTGGTGGCCGCTGTGCCGGTCTCAGCCTGCAGCCGCGTCAGCGGCTTGACACCGCCATTCCTGGTTTCCGCGGTGGTCCATCCCGTCAAGATGCGGCAGCCACCCTCACCTGGCGGGCGACCGGACGGTGACCGGGATCTGTAATGGGCTGCTCATGTGCTGGTGAGGCGGTGCGTTCATGCCGCTGTCAGAGGCCGGGTGGCGGGTCGGGCACGGCCTCGGCCTCTTTTTCAGCGACTTCGTGCAGGTCCGCTTGCCGGTGCGCCTCGTCCTCATGCAAGGCCCTGGCGATTGCCGCGCCCTGCTCCTTAGCCACCTTCGTTTCAGCCTCAGCCAGCTCGGCTTGGGCCTGCTCGGCCTTCGCCTGGGCCCTGGCGGCCTTCGCCTGCGACTTGTGCCTGGCGTGGTTGCTCATGATCGTCTCCTTGGTTTGGGGAGCCTCAGCGAGCGCACCTGTCCGGCCCTGGACGTGAGGCCGCCGCTCAGCCAGCGGTCCACGATCGTCCGCTGCGATCAGGAAGGGAAGGACTATCGGTCCCTGGTAGCCGGGGCCCTTCGTCCCTGGTCCGCTCATCAGCGGGCGATGCGCAGGGCGAAGCCAGACGCCCGTGGGGAGATGCACATCGGCATCGGATCGGGTATAGCCAGTCTTGTTATAAACTATCAGTAGTGATTTCGACTTCACTAAGGTGAATGCCGAGCAACGACCGGTAGGCGGCGGCCGCGGTGGGGCTATGACCAGCCAGTGTGGCCGCTAAGGTGCCAGATGGACGGCAGAGGAGGAGTGATGGGTGAGGCGGTACCGGCAGCGGGGGCGCCGCGGGTGTCGCGGCTGGACCGGCGTAAGGCCCGTACCCGGCAGGCTCTCATCGACGCGGCGGTGCGGCTGATCGCCGAGGGCCGCGGGGACCGGGCCAGCATCCAGGAGATCACCGAGGAGGCCGACATCGGCTTCGGGTCGTTCTACAACCACTTCGACAGCAAGGAGCAGCTGTTCGCGACCGCCTCGGAGGAGGTGCTGGAGCGCTGGGGGCAGATGATCGACCGCGCCAGCGCCGGCATCACCGATCCCGCGGAGCTGTTCGCGGTGGGCACGCGGATCACCGGGCGGCTGGGCTGGACCCACCCGGAGATCGCCGGGTTCCTCGCCGGCGTCGGCCTTGGCGTCCTGGACATCCCCGTCGGCCTGGCGCCGCGCGCCCTGCGCGACATCGAGGCCGGGCAGGCCGCGGGCCGGTTCACCGTGCCTGATGCCGAGATCGCGCTCAGCGCCGCGACCGGCGGCATGCTCGGGCTCTTCCGGATGCGCCAGCGTCATCCCGATCGCGTCACGGAGGCCTCGGCCGACCAGCTCGCCGAGGCCATGCTGCGCCTGCTCGGCGTCCCCGCCGACGAAGCCGCCCGCCTCACCGCCCTCCCCCTCCCGGACACCGGCACGTGGTAACACCCGCGACAATGCCGCCGACCGCATCCCCTGCCAGCAATCCCGGGTGGCCGGGTCGCCGCGGGCGCGGGTATCGCGGGCGGGATGCGGGATACTAGGTGCGGAGAGCTACCGTGGCCTGGACCTGACGCCGGCGTCGTGATTCGTCCATGCTCCCCACACCCGCGATGAACCCATCACAGCGACAGCTGTCACGTCATGGCTGGCGGCCGGTTGATCCGCCGCGTCGGCCAGTGCTGTTCATCAACCCGAGGTCGGGTGACGGCAAGGCCGCACGCGCCGGGCTTGCCGATCAGGCCCGCGCCAAGGGGATCGAGGCCGTCGTCCTAGACGCGGGCCAGGACCTGGCCACGCTGGTCGGCGAAGCCGTCGCGGTCGGCGCGGACGCGCTCGGGATGGCCGGCGGCGACGGGTCGCTGGCGGTCGTGGCCGCGGCGGCCGCGGCGCACGGGATTCCATTTGCGTGCGTCCCGGCCGGGACGCGCAACCACTTCGCGCTCGACGTGGGCGTGGACCGGCACGACGTGACCGGCGCTCTGGACGCGTTCACCGACGGGGTCGAGCGCCAGATCGACATGGCCGAGGTGAACGGCCGCACGTTCCTCAACAATGTCTCGCTCGGGATCTACGGCGACGCGGTCCGCAGCCCGGCCTACCGCGAAGCCAAGGCGCGCACGCTGCTGGAGACCGCGGCCGAGGTGATGGGGCCGAGCGCAGAGGCGCCTGCGCTGTGCCTGGCCGACGACCTGGGGCGCGAGCACCGTGATCCCGTCATCGTTCTCGTGTCGAACAACCCCTACGCGCTTGATCGCCCGCTGGCCCGCGGCACCCGCCCGACGCTCGGCAGCGGGCAGCTCGGGGTCGTCGTCGTCGACGCGCCCGGCGACAGCCCGCGCCCTCCCGGGCGAGCCTGGAGCGCGCCGCGTCTGGAGGTCAGTGCCCCGGAACCGGTCCACGCCGGGGTTGACGGCGAGGCGGTGGACCTGGATCCGCCGCTGCGGTTCGCTATCCGGCCGGCGGCGCTGCGGGTCCGGATCTGCTCGCGCCACCCGGGCGCCTCGCCATCAGCACTCCTCCACCTCCCGGGCCACCCACCCCGATCTCAGGGCAGGAGGGGATAGGCGCGCACAACCAGCAGGGACCGCCCCAAATCGGGAGTCGTCTTCATCCCGAAAACCCGCTGGAACCGACCGTTCTAAGGCAACGGTGCTGAGCCACCTGCACCAGGAAGCCGGCCCCCGCATGAGGCCGCTTTCGACGGCTGCGGCAGCGTCAGCTCTTGAGCGCTTCCTGCAGCTCGCTGGTGATTTCGTCGGTCGTGGCCTCCATGGTGCGCTTCACGACTTTGGCGGCCTTGGTCAGCGCCTTGTCGACTGCTTGCTCGATGGTGGGCTCGCCGACCGCGATCAGCCCTGCCTGGTTGGCGGTGAGGTTCTCAGCCGCCTCGTGGAGTTCCTTGCGAGGCAGCGCCCCGCCCCCGAACCACTCCGGGACGACACGGATGTGCGGGCGGTCCATCCGCTTGACAACATGGGGCTTGCCGTCCTCCTTATCGATCACGGCAGCGTCGTACTTGCCGATCGCCTCGTCCTTGTGCAGCTGCTCGATGGCGTCCAGGTCGGCCAGCGCGGCCTCGACGGTCTCGTATGCTGCGGCGTAGACGACCAGCGCTTCTTTCTTAGCCATGGCATCTCCCTGGTCGGGTTATCCGATGGATGAGTCCCACGCTAATCCGCGGTCACGAGCGTCCGCCAGTACGAGAGCCGCCTAACGGATTCCGCTGTGCGCTGACCGGTCACCCGCTCGCTGATCGCCAACGACTGAACATCAATAAGGGAATCAGTCGTCCAGGTAGAAGGGCACGCTGGTGACGACCACCCGGGGCAGGGACTGCAGGACGGGCTGCAGCCTCTCGGCGACGTGCTCATGCGAGAGGCGGTGCCACCAGTGCCGGTCCACGAGCTCCGGGACGGCGACGGTCAGGATGAGGTCCGGCCGTTGCTCGTGCAGGGTCCAGAGGTAGTTGACCAGTGGGGCGACCACAGCGCGGTGCGGCGAGACGATGACCTCGAGCGGCAGGTGGTCTCCCCATGCCCGCCAGTAACCAAGGAACCTGTCAGCCTCCTCGGCGGTGGGGCTGATGTGCAGCGCGAAGGCGGGCTGGCCGAGTGCGGCAGCGTACGCTAGCGCCTGCAGGCCGGCCCGGTCCATGACCTCCACCGGGACGATGGTGAGGGCGTTGATCTGCCCGGGATGTTCGGCGCCCTCGCCCGCCGAGCTGGGTACGGCGGCGCCGTCGGGCCCGCGCGCGGGCCGGCTCGAAGGTGGCTGCGGAGCGAACTTCGCGGGCAGCGCGGCTGGGGTAGCGGCTTGCTTGGCGCGAAGGGCTAGCTGCTGTCCGGTCCGGACGTAGTACCGCCGGGTGCGCAGCGCGGTCACGGTGATCGCTCCGATGAGGACGATGGCGACCCAAGCTCCGGCGGTGAACTTGGTGACGGCCTCGATGACGAACACGATGCCCGACAGCACCGCGCCGGTGGCGTTGAAGGCCAGGCTGCGGTTCCAGTGCGGCTGGTCGCGGTGGCGCCGCCAGTGCATGATCATGCCGGTCTGCGACAGGGTGAAGGCGAGGAAGACCCCGACCGCGTAAAGCGGTAGCAGGGATTCGGTGTTGCCGCGGAACACGGTGTAGATGGCGGCTGAGGTGACCGACAGCAGCAGGATGCCGTTGCGGAAGGTGAGGCGGTCGCCGATGCGCAGGAATGAGCGCGGCGCCTGCCGGTCGCGGGCCATCAGGAACAGCACCCTGGGGAAGTCGTTGTAGGAGGTGTTGGCCGCCATCAGCAGCACTGCCGCGGTGGCCGCCTGGATGAAGATGTAAACCGGCCCGTCGCCGAAGCTGAGGTGGGCCAGCTGGGACAGCATGGTCTGGCTGGCCACGGGCACGATCCCGGCGAGCCCGGTGATCACCAGGACGCCGCCGAACATCCCGATGAGCAGCCCGATCATCCAGCTGAGCGTGATCCGCGCGTTGCGCCACTCCACCGGCTTGAACGCCGGCACGGCGTTGGAGATGGCCTCGATGCCGGTCATGGCCGTGGAGCCGGACGCGAACGCGCGCAGCACCAGCAGCACGGTAACGGCCTGCACCACGACCAGGTGATGAACCGGGACGGGGTGGAACCCACGGCCTGCGGCGTGCACCAGCCCCACAACCACCAGGGCGGCGATCGCCGCGATGAAAGCGTACGTCGGCACGGCGAACATAGCCCCCGCCTGACGAATCCCTCGCAGGTTCCCGGCCAGCAGGATCACGATCACGCCAACGCCGATCCACACCGTTGCAGGATGCATCGACGGATACGCCGAGGTGATGGCCGCCACGCCAGAGGCAATCGAGACCGCGACGGTCATGACGTAGTCGATCAGCAGGCCTGCGGCGGCCATCAGGCCGGGGACGCGGCCGAGTTCCTCGCTCGCGACGATGTAGGACCCCCCGCCTTGCGGGTAGGCCCGGATCGTCTGCCGGTAGGAGACCCCGACCGCGAGCATCAGGAACATGATCGCCGCGCCGACGGGCAGCGAGTACGACAAGCCGGGCAGGCCGGCCAGGACCAGGACGGCCAGCATCGCCTGGGGCCCGTAGGCGACCGAGGACAGCGCGTCCGCCGACAGCACGGGTAGCGCCACGAGCTTGCGCATCCGCTCCACCGCGATCGCGCTCGCGTCCAGCGGTGGGCCGATGACCAGCCGCTTCAGTGCCTGGCCGGCCCGGCCCGGCCGCGTGGGCGGCGTCTCGGAAACGCTCGTGGTCTGGATCGGTGGCAGCTGCCCGTCTTGTCCCGCGACGGGCACGAACCGGGTGAACAGACCCGGGCGCACCTCGCTGGCCTCCGGGTACTCGCCCAGGGACGGGTCGACCGGCAGCGCCTGCCGCCACACCTGCGGGGCTGCGCTCACCCGGTCCCACTCGCGCCCGACCTCGCGCAGGGCGGCGAGCTGACCCTCGTCAAGCGCCGGAATCAGCGCATCGGGCCGCGGCGTGCCAACATGGTCCTGACCGTCGCCCGGCGGACTCTCCCCGCCAGAGCGCTGCCGCTCCCGGCCGCCCGCGATCAGCCGTGCCGCTGCTACCCGGTCCGCGCTGGCCGTCCCCGGACATGCCCAGTCATCCCCTTACAATCGGCCGGTCGGAGTCCATTCGCTGCCCCATGGGTGACCGTTGGTCGGCCCGTTCTGGCACAGACGTGGCATGCGGCCACGGGTCGCACCTCGGCAGCTCAGTTCCCCAGAGTCGACGACGGGTAGTTGGGCTGGTAGCCACCAGTGATCGCTCGTCGCCGCTGTCTCGCGTCCACCGTGCAGCCCGAGGAGCTTCTGCGCTCCGAGGGTGGTTCCTCTTGCCTAGACATGGCTCAGGCTGTCTTTGTTTGCGGCTTTGCCGGCGTGACGGAGTGCGGGGTGTTGCCGGTGCGGCGCAGTTCGGTGCCCTGGACCAGCGTCCAGGTCCCGTAGATCAGGTTGAACAGGCCGAACAGCAGCGCGAGGGTGATCGCGCCGATGCCGGGGCGGGTGCACAGCACCACGCCGAACGCGATGGTGGCGAGCCCGCCCAGGATGAGCATCGCCCGGGTCCCGGCCGGCTCGCCGGAGGCGAAGGCGGCGGAGAACTCGGCGAGGCCGGCGATGACCGCCCAGACGCCCACGATCAGCACCAGGACCAGCGCGGTGGGCGCCGGCCAGGCCAGCGCGATCACGCCGGCGGCCAGGTCGGCCAGGCCGAGCAGCAGGTGCCCGATGACCGGGCCGGCCTTGCGGCTGCTGAACGCCCGCGCGGCCTGCAGGCCGGCGGCGATGAACGCGTACACGGCGAACAAGATGACCAGCGCCAGCACCGTGACCGAGGGCCAGGCCAGCGCGATGATCCCGACCGCCACGGCCAGGATGCCGCGCGCGATCAGCGGCGTGCTCAGTGACTTGAACATGACAGTTCCTTTCGCTCGCTCCGCGGCCCGGGCGCCCGGGGTGCCTCACCCGCCGGGCCAGCTCTTGACACGATGATAATCATAACTGATGATTAATTACAAGAGTGATGGAATAATTCAGCGATCTGGTGTAGGGAGCTGATCATGACAACACAGCCTGTCGGCACGCGCCGGCCCGCGTCCTTGCCCGCAGGTGTCACGGGCTATGCCGGTCAGCCGGTGACGTGGAGTTCGTCGCGCACGTCGATGACCCGCCGATCGCAGCACGATCCGCGGGTAAGAGTTCACAAAGAGCGGCTCAAGATGCAGTTTCCCGGAGCCCCGGCGAGACCTGGCATGGTGGCCAGGTGAGCTGTGAGCAGCCGCCGCGAGGCCGGCTAGCGCGCCTGTTCGAGGCCGCCGACCGGCGCCACGTCCCGTTGCGGACCATCCTGGTCACGGTCGGGGTGGTCGTCGCTACCTACCTGGTCAGCAAGCTGATGTACCTGCTGCGGGACATCGTGGTGCTGGTGCTCGTGGCGGGGTTCACCGCGATGCTGCTCGACCCGGCCGTGGCTAAAGTGCAGCGGCGGATCCCGCGCCGGGGCCTCGCCGTGGCGATCGTCACGTTCTGGGCCGCGCTGGTCTTCATCGGCCTGGCTGCGGCGTTCGGCGTGCCGCTGGTCAACGGCATCACCCACCTGGCCGACCGGCTGCCCAGCTACATCGCCAGCGCGCAGCACGGCAGAGGCTGGATCGGCCACCTCGTGGCCAAGTACCACGTCAAGAGCTGGGTGCAGCGGAACACGCCCAAGCTGGTCGGCTACGCCCAGTCGCTCAGCAAGCGGCCCTGGCCGTCGGCAAGGGCGCGGTCTCGCTGGTGGTGGAGCTGTTCGCGATCTTCGTTCTGGTCCTGCTCCTGCTGCTCGAGCGCCCGAAGATGTGGGGCTGGACGCTCGGCCAGATGACCCCGGGCCGCAAGGCCACGGTCACCCGGGTAGCGGCCGACGTCAGCCAGAAGGTCACCGGGTACATGTTCGGTGACCTGCTGACCTCGCTCATCGCCGGGATCGTGGTGTTCGTGACGCTGCTGATCCTCGGCGTGCCGTTCCCGTTGCTGTGGGGCCTGTGGGTGGCCCTGGTGGACTTCCTGCCGATGATCGGCGGGGCCCTGGCCGGCATCCCTACCGTCCTGTTCGCGTTCATCGCCCAGGGCCTCACTGCCGGCATCGTCACCGCGGTCGTCTTCGCCGTCTATACCCAGGTCGAGAACCACGTCCTGAACCCGGTGGTCATGAGCAAGACGGTCCGGATCAACCCGCTGCTCGTGTTCATCGCGGTGCTGGTCGGCGCCTCGCTCGGCACCCTGATCGGCGGCATATTCGGCGGTTTCGTCGCGGCGCTGCTGGCCATCCCGACGGCCGGGGCGCTGCAGGTGCTGGTCAGGGAGGTCTGGCAGGCCACGGCTCCGGATGAGCCCCATGAATCCTCGGCGCCCGCGGCTGGGCAAGCAGACGAGTACGGTAACCCTGCCGCCCACACCGACCCCACCCGACCGTCCAGGCCGGCGACCTGAACTGACGACCGGTGTCGGGCCGCCCTGCTACTAACCCGATAATTGGGTCCCCGGCGGGCGCGCGGAAGCGAACCCTGGTCTGGGGGTGGCATGGGCCGTGACAGGGCCGGCTTTGTCCGGAGGGTGGGCCGGAGTGTCTCCACCACCCTGCGTCCGACGCGGAAGCAGCAGGATCATGCCAGCAGCCAGCACTGGAGGAACCGTGCATCTCAGTCGCCCGGCCGGGCCAGCAGGACACGCCTGAATCACAGGGGCGTCCCGGCTCCTGACCGCGGCCGGGTAGTGCCCTTCTTGCTCGATCATGACGTTGATGCGGGCCGAAGACCTCGCAATCTGGCTATGTCGCAATCCTGAGGCAGCAGACGCGCTCGACCGGTGGTTGAACCCGGACAAGGAAGGATAGACCGTGCCCCTTCCGGAACCAGATGCCGGCGCCCAGGCCGGGGCCGAAGCCCGTGCCGAACCGGAGGCGACGCCCTGATGAACGCGATTACTTGTTACGCGCTACTCCCATTAGCATCTTGCGCCACGACGACGTACTCCTCGCAGGAGAAGACTGGCTCGGTCTCAGATGTACTCGCGCCGGCGCATCCAGGCCAGGGTCAGCCAGCCCCAGACCGGAGGCAGGTAGGAGGTGAAGACCCGCTGGATGAGCACCGCTGCGATGGCCTCATCCTGGGGTATGCCAACGGCGGTGAGCCCGGCGATCAGCCCGGCCTCCACCACCCCCGCGCCGCCCGGCACCGGCACCGCGCCCCCGATGATGGCGGCCAGCGTGTTCACGGTGATGAGCGTCGCGATGCTGGCGTGCTGCCCGACCGCGTGCAGCGACGCGCCCAGCGCCAGGATGACGGCCAGCTGGGCCAGGGTGGAGCCGGCCAGCACGTAGACGATCTTGTGCGGCTCGGCTGCGATGGCCTTGACGTGGCCCCAGATGTTTATCAGGTAGGGCCTGAGCCGGGCGCTGGCCAGCCGCCGCACCCGCGGTATCAGGGCGATCACCGTGGCGGCGATCCCGGCGGCGATGATGACCGCGAGGATGATCCAGATGGCTATCTGGTTGTTGCCTGAAGTGGTCTGGACGTGGATGTCTCCTGCGGCAAAGGGGATGGCGATGAGGAACAGCAGGGCCTTGACAACCCACTCCGCCGTAGAAACGACGGCGCCCGAGCTGACCGCGGCCGTCGCGTCGGACCCCTGACGCTGGAAGAACCTGACCCGCACGGCGAAGACAGCGACGTTACCGCCGACCAGCGAGCTGAAGGCATTGGACACCTCGAGCGCCGCGCACCGCCCGTATGGCAACTCGCCGACGACGGCGCCGGTCAGTGACCAGGCCGAGGCGAGCGGCGGCAACTGGGCGAAGACGAACGCCAGTGCCACCCACCCCCAGCTGGCCCCCTTGATGGCTGCGAATGCGCTGCCCGCGTCGGATAGCACGCCGATGATCGCCCAGATGCCGATCAGCGAACCGAGGCCGAACAGCAGGTTGGTCCAGCTGATCCGCTTGAACTCAGCGAGCTCCGGAATTTCGATGCCGGCTCCGCTTGCCACCGCCGACCGCAGCTGGGGGAGGAGGCCTTTCCGCTGTGCCAGCGCGGCTATGGTCGCCGGGTCCAGCGCCGGGCGCTGCAGGTGCACCAGGGCGCCGCGAACGGTGTCCGCATCAAGCACCCGGCCGGCCGCCGCGGCGGTGCGTTCGACGCCCGCCTGCACGGCCATGGCGGCCAGTGCAGCGGCCAGATCCGCATCCAGGCGGCTGGCCGGGGCCGCAGCCGACGCGCTGCGGAAACCCCTGACGCAGACGCTTTGCTCGGCGAGGATGATCGTATCCCCGCCGAGCGCACCATGGGCGAGCCCGGCCGCGCGCAGCCGTAGCAGGGCGAGCAGGATCTCGTCAAGCGTGCCGTCGGCGAGGCCGTCGCCTGCCTGGGACAGCGCCAGGCCATCGGGTACGCGGGTCACGAGCGCCGCGTCCTTGCTCGGGCCGAACCTTCCGGTGGCGAGCACCTCGGGCACCAGGACCTTGGCACGTGCGGCCATCAGCGTGAGGTACGCCTCATGCTCGACCTGCTGGAGACGGTCGAGGATAAGGGTGGGCCCCGAGTCCCGGTACACGCAGAACCGCCACAGCTTCGCCAGCATCCGCGCGTCGGACGCGTCCCTGCCGTACACCGACAGCTCGATCCTCTCGCTGCCCGCGCCGCGGCCGGTGAACTGCTCGACCCCCCAGACCTGGCGGGGTGCCCGCGTGATGCCGGTCACCACGACGTTCAGGTCGGAGATCCACTCCGCGACCTCTGCCGCCGACGGCAGGCCAAGCGGTGAGCCGACGGCCAGGTGCACGGCCGCCGCGACGCCCCAGCCCACTGCCATGCTGGATAGCGCGTTTACCGGCAGCGCCGCCCCGCCACAGACGCCGGCCAGCACCGCCAGCGGAACCAGGAGCCACACCAGCCGGTGCACCGGACGGCTCAGGTAGGGCAGCGCGGTGGCCGCCACCGCGACCGCGACCGCGAGCCAGGTGACCGGGTAACCGGTATTCAGCCCGGCGAGCGCGCTGTCCGGCGGCCGCCCGGCCGCCGATCCGAGCAGCGCGCCGAGCAGCAGGCACACAACCCAGCTCAGCACGCCGGCCGCCGCGATGTGGCGGACTGCGGTCAGCCGCGGAACCAGCAGCCCGACGATCGCCAGCAACACCACTACCCCGGCCGAACCGAGCCAGAAGAGCGAGGTGACCAGCCAGCTGATCGCCGCCGGCGGCGGGTGCAAGGCCCGCACGATGCTCAGCTCGACAGCCGAATTGGCCCGCATTACCGGAACGGAAACCGCCACCACTATGATCGCGAACCCCAGCCGGAACGCGTCCGATGCCCGCCGCCGGGAGGTGCCGCCGCCGTACGGTCCCAGCACGGCTGCACGCAGCCTTCCCGCCAGCGGATGGCGCGCCTGCGGGACGTCCTCGCCGACCACAACGGTCATGTGCTCCTCCTGGGGAGCGCCACCTCGCGATCGCTTCTAGTTAAGCACTAAACCGCACGAACGCGAGCGGGACCGTCGCGGCCAAGCCCGCTACCCGGAGGGATGGCATTCCGGGAGGTTGCAGTGACTGAGATCCGTGAGGTGCTGCGGGCGTGGCTGGCCGGTGCGGGGCTGCGCCAGGTGGCCGCTCAGGCGGGGGTGGACCGCAAGACCGCCCGCCGGTATGTGGCCGCGGCGGTGGAAGCGGGGCTGGCCCGCGACGGCGGGGTGGCTCAGCTGACCGATGAGCTGGTCGGCCAGGTCGCTGAGGTAGTCCGGCCGGTGCGGCCGGGCGGGCACGGCCGGGCGTGGGATCAGCTGGAAGCCTGCCGCGCCGAGATCGAGGCGCAGGTGAAGGCCGGGCTGTCGGTGGTGAAGATCGGGGATGCTGCTGGATCGCGGCGGGGTGGTGGTGCCGTACCGGATGCTGCACCGGTTCTGCGTGGAGCGGTGCGGGTTCGGGCGCACCGCATCCACGGTGCGGGCCGCCGACGGGGAGCCTGGCGCGGAGTGCCCTTCGGCTTAGCGGTCGGGATCCTGGAAGTGGGGCTCGCGGTCCTCGTTGAAGGCGCCGATGCCCTCGATTCGATCGGGATGGACGGCCGAGCGCCAGTGGGCTTCCATCATGATCGCGATGGCTTGCTCGATCGGTTCGCCCTGGCCCATCCGGACCGCCTGCTTGACGGCCTGTACTGCGGTGGGTGAGTTGCTCCCAATCTTCTCTGCGATCTGGTGCGCGGCGTCGATGAGCTCGTCTTGAGCGTAGAGTTCGTTGACCATTCCGAGCCGGTGCGCTTCCTGCGCGCTGATCGGCTCGCCTGTCATCAGCATCTGCATGGCTTTCCCCGGGGGAAGCAGGCGGGGAAGCAACGCCGGCGAACCGCCTCCGGCTGCGAGGCCGAGCATCGCCTCGGGCTGGCCGAAGGTGGCATTGTCGGACGCGATGATGAAATCAGTGCTCTGGGCGAGTTCGCAGCCGCCCCCGTAGGCGATCCCGTTGACGGCGGTGAAGATCGGCTTTCGCAGCTGGCGGACGGTGTAGAGGGTGCGATCGAAGTCCTGGCGCTGCCGCAGCCAGTCTTCTTTGGTCATGTCTTTGCGCTGCCGCAGGTCGCTGCCGACGGAGAAGGCCCGGCGACCGGCTCCGGTGAGAATGACGACGCGTACCGCAGGGCGGACCGCTATCGTCTCGAGGATCTCGGTCAGGCGTGCCCCCATCGCTGTGGTGATCGCGTTGTCTGCGTGCGGCCGGTTCAGCGTGATGACCGCTATCTGCTCGTCGGGTGTGTACTCGACGAGCACTGGCAGATCGGGCTCCTGCGCACCTGGCGTCGGCGGGCCGAAATCGAGTGTCTTCCAGCGGTCGGTGTGTGCGGGGCTGGTGGCCACGGTCTCCTCCCTTCCTGTTCAGCTGTTCTCGGTGCCTAGTTCCGCCAGCCAGCGCAACCCTCGCAGACCCGGGGCGAAGCAGTACTCCCCGCCGCGGGTGATCACGAACGGCGGCAGGCTCTGCAGCCTGCGGCGGATCGGCCGCTGCGGGATGGTGAAGGTGCCTGATCCGTCGGTTGCTCCGGCGAGCGGATCTTTCTCGGCCGGCGCGCCGATAAAGATGCCGTCGTTTAGCCACTGGGTCTTGACGAACTCAAACTGGCGTTTGGGGTAAGCACCGGCGAAGACGAAGATGATGCCGCGGTCGGCGCCGTCGTCTTCCAGGACGCCTTCGGGCAGCATCGGGCCATAGCTCGTCCCGAGCCGGAGCATGCGGTGCAGGCGGACATCGACGCTCATCTCGTGCTCGAGCGCGTCCCTGGGGTTCGCACGCCGGGCATGCGCGCCGGCGGGGCACTTGAATCCACGCAGGTCATCTCCGTAGCTGAAGCGGTTGTTGCGGCCAGGGTCCGCGCCGAGATCGGGATCGTCGTGTTCGGGGCAGAGCGCGAGCGGTGCGCCGCTTTGCCACCGGCCGACCATTTTCGCGCCGAGAAGTGCCTCGTCTTCGCGGCTGGCCGCTTTGGCGCGGAGGTACTGCCGGTATGCGGCGACCCGGGTGTGAAGTTTCCGGAAAGCCAGGTAGGTGCCGTTGCGGCCGAGGACCTCTGGGTTCGGCATCGGGCCCACGCTTCCTGTCTCGTCGGGGTAGCCGAGGATGAACTCGCCCGCCTTTATGGGCCGCTCGTGCGGTTTGGAGCCGAAGATTGCGCTGCCCTCCACCGCCGGCTGTCCGATTCCGTCCTTGAAGCCGAAGGAGGTGCGTCCGGTCGGGAGCTGATAGCAGTCCTGACGCCAGATGACTTCGACTCCGGCGAGCTGCTCGTGTGCGCGGCGTGCCCGCGCGACCAGGCGTTCCTGTTGCACGGCGTCTGGCGATAGCACCGACAGCGCGACGTGGACCGCGGGGCTTCCGAGCGGCTTCTCCCAGTTCTCGGGGCTGCTTTCGCCGGTGTCGCCCAGTTCGGCTGCGCGTGCCGCCATACCTTGACGGAACTCCGGTGCAAAGCTGCCGAGCGACTCCTGGGGCACGCCGAGCGCCTTCAGCCCCTGGTAGGTGAATGCGACCGAGACCCATGCGTTCTGAGACGGATCGGATGGGGACCGGGCGGATCCGATCACCGGGAGCAGCCGCTCGACCAGCGTCTGCCCTGCCCCGCGGTCGTCGATATGAAGCAGCAGGTAAGTGCCGACGTAGGAGGCCGGCCGCTGGTGAAGCATTCCGGACTGGATGTCGTCGAGTTCGAGAGCGGTGTCCGCCGCGGTCGTGACGGTGTCCGGGGCCGCTCGTTCGCTACCCATGGCGGGGAGCCTCCGGGGGGTCGGGATTCGGGGGTGCCAGGTAGGGGAATGCCCGCGATGCGGGCCTGGTCGCCTGGTCGACGCCGTCGTGGATGATAGGCCCGTTCCTGGCGTTCACGAGCAGCGTGAAGATCGTGTCCATGACATCGTCGTTGAGCGCCCGGCCACCGCAGGTCCGGTGAGCTCGGCCACGCTGGGCGGCCAGCTCGATCTCCAGGAACGAGTCCCGCTCCGCGTACGGTTTGGTGACATCGACGACGAGGTAGTCCGCCAGGATGAGCTCGGTCAGCGGATGTGCGCCAAGCTCGCCAGCTGGCCAGTCGGTCTTGCCGTCCAGACTGTCCCAGAAAGCGAGGTTCGCGTTCAGGCGGGCCCGGTACGCGCCCGCGTAGACACCGCTGAGGTCGAACGCGTCCTCCATGTTGTAAAGATCACGGATCTCAAGGTCGCGGTTGACGGGGTCGAACTGCTTCGGCGCCAGCATCAGGTTGGGCACCTCGGGCCTCCCGGCGCGCTCGAGGCGGACGTTGAGACTGCCGCGTGTCAGGGTCTCCGCGACCACGCCGAGCAGCTCAGCGCCGCCAGGCAGCACGGCGCGGTCGACCTCGACCACCAGGCTGAGGACGTTCTTGCCGTCGAGGTAGATCGCGCCTGGGTCGGTGAACGCGAGCCTTGCGGTGGCGATCGTCTTCAGTGCCGCGGGCGCATCCATGATGAACGGATCCCACCGCGGGCCGGCGAAGACCCGGACGCCGTGGTCCTGGCCTCCATGCTCGTCGTTCACCCTTATCGGCACCGTCTCGCCCGTCGGCATGGCGCACGTGCCTTCTTGTGCTGGGCCGTTCGCAGCGCGGCCGCCCACGGGGGCAGAGAACGTACAGTCGATCACCATTTCCTCGCCGCCCGGGACGAACGGCACCCCGTCCCGGTCGCTCGCGGTGAGCGGCCGCAGCCGGAAGCGGTAGATCAGCCCGTCGGAGAAGACCGCCGAGGGCGGCGCGAACGGCAGCGTGTTCAGCACCAGGACGAGCCCGCCCGCGTGCTCGGGACTGGGGAACGCGTAAAGATCGGTGATGTCTGCGATCGGCTCGGCCACGGCTCGCGGCCCGGAGATATGGTGCGACATCGCCTGCCTTCGGTTCGTTCGCGGCGGCTCGGCTAGGCGTCTGCGGCCTCGTTGAGCAGCGCCTTCAGCGCGGGGTGCCGCAGCGCGTCCGCGGCGGCAGGATCGTCGAGCACCTGCTGGAAGGCCTCGTTCACGCGCAGCGCCTTGCGGATTTCCTTCACCGTGCCGGGGTAATTCCGTGCGTAGGCTCCGGCGGTAACCTGTGCGCTCAAGATGAAATCCTTCACTGCGGTGAGGTCTGGGAGACCCTCGTAGCCCTCGACGTGCCGGAAAATCGCATCGAAAAGCTGCAGCGGCTTGGATGCGAAGTCCTCCATGTAGGCGTCCCAGGAGCCATCGAAGCTCGTGGCGAAGAGCAACCGGGTGTCCCCGTCGAACAGCACGAACCTCGCTTCCTGAATGATCGCGATCGGCAGGTCGTAATCCCCTGGCCGGTAGCCGGGACTGTTCTGCAGCGCCTGCACCGCTTCGCGCAAGTCAGTCTCGTGACCCCGCCTGACGCGGAAGAACAAGCTGAATTCGCTCGTCGAGCCAACGCGGACGCCCGGTCGGGGCGTTCCTGCTGAAGGGGTGGCCAAGATCTTCCTCCTGTCGGTCAGGGCATGGTTTGGGTACCGCGCACGGCTGCAGTGAGCTCAGGCAACGCCGGCCTCCACTGCCGTCTCGGGATGGTCAACCGCCCACATTCCGGTGTGATCGAGTTCGATCGCAGCGACGATTGCTGCCCGGCCCAACGCGTTGGCGTAGGTGGGAAATGAGAACGGGACCAGCGCGAGCTGCTCGACGGGCATCTTCGCGGCCATCGCCGTCGCCGCCAGCTGCGCGAGTTCGACCGCGCGCTCTCCCACGACATGGCAACCCAGGATGGTATGGAGTTCGCGGTCGACGACCAGCTTGCAGAATCCGGTCGGGCGGCCATCGATGATCGGTCGCGGGAGTGAGTCGAAGCGCACCTTCGCCACAACCACCTCGTGGTTGTCCCGGGCAGCCGCCTCGGTCAGCCCGGCCGACGCGTACTCGGGATCGGTGAAGCTGCCGATCGGGCCCGCCTGCGGGGGCAGGACCGTGGTCGGCCCGAGGACGGCGTTAGTCGCGGCCGCCAGTCCCTCGCGGACCGCCTCGTGCACAACCAGCGCGCGCCCGGTGACATCGCCGGCCGCGAAGACATGCGGCGTGGTCGTACGCAGGTGCGTGTCGACCTGGACGTACCCGCGCCGGTCGGTCTGCACGCCGGCCCGGTCGAGGTCTAGCCCGGCGGTGGCCGCGACCCATCCGGCCGCGACCACGGCGATCGCGGCATCGATGCTGTGCTGCCCGTCGCCTGTCGAATGGACAAGCCGCACGCCGGCGGCACAGCGCTCGAAGCGGTCAATCGTCCCGGCCTGCTCGACGACCTGGACACCGGACGCAGCCAGGGCGGCGCGGACAGCTTCGGAGACCTCGCGGTCCTCGGTCATCAGGATGCGGGGGGCGACCTCGACGAGGTGGATCCGTGAGCCGAACGCGTTGAAGATGGACGCTACCTGCACGCCGGTCGCGCCACCGCCGATCACGACCAGCGACGCCGGCACCGAGGAAAGGTGCCACGCGTCGCTGTGCGTCGCGGTCAAATCGAAGCCGGGAACGGCCAGCGGCCGCGAGGTTCCCCCGTGCATATAATGATCTTGCCTGCTTCAAGCCGCGGCGCGTTGTCGCTTTCGACCGTGTGAGCGTCGGCGAACCGTGCCGTGCCAGCCTGCTCGTACACCTCCACCCCGGCACGCTCCAGATCGTCGCGCAGCAGGGTGTGCCGGCGTGCGTTCTCTGTCACGTCGCGGACACGTCCAAGCAGCCGGGGATAGTCGAGCGAGGGTTCACCGCCCGAGATCCCGTAAAGCGGGAGCTGCCTGGCCTCGCGGATCAGGCGCGCGGCCTGGGCCAGGGTGCGGACCGGCACGGGGCCGTCGTTCGCGGCCATTCCCCCGAACTGATCGCGGGTGATCAGCGCCGTGCTGGCTCCGAGACGGGCCGCGCGGAGCGCCGCGACGACGCCGGCCGGGCCTGCGCCCACGACCACGACGTCGAATGCCGAGAGCGGTGATGAGGCCATGACTTGATCATCCGAAGCCCAACCACGGCTGTCATCCCCCCCTCGGGGGTGAGGCGGACGCGACAGCCGGATACCACGATGAAGACATGCGCGCGATGACAGTTCTGCCGGGCCAGAAGGGGACCACTGGCCTGGAGGAGATCGCGGACCCGGACAAGCAGGACGGCGCCCTGCTTGTGCGGGGTATATCGGTCGGTATCTGCGGGACCGACCGCGAGATCGCGGAAGGCAACTATGGCACGCCGCCATCCGGTCAAGCCAGGCTGGTCATCGGCCATGAGAGCCTAGGAGAGGTACTCGAGGCGCCTGCGGGGTCAGGCTTCGCGTCCGGCGATCTGGTCGTCGGGATCGTGCGGCGGCCCGATCCGGAGCCGTGCCCGGCGTGTGCCGCCGGCGAGTGGGACATGTGCCGGACGGACAGCTTCGGCGAGCGCGGCATCGTCCGTCTGCACGGATACGGAAGTGAGCACTGGCGGGTGGAGCCGGGCTTCGCTGTGCCCATCCTCCCCAGGCTTGGCGAACGTGGCGTCCTGCTGGAACCGACGTCTGTGCTGGCCAAGGCCTGGGACCAGGTTGACCAGATCTCCCGGCGTGCATTCTTCCTGCGCCACCGGGCGCTGGTCACCGGCGCCGGGCCGATCGGGCTGATGGCATGCCTGCTTGGCGCACAACGTGGCTACGAGGTGCACGTCGTCGATCTCGCCAAAGCCGGCCCGAAACGTGATCTCGTCGAGAACCTCGGCGCCCGATACCACTCCGGCGACGCCGCCGACATTGACGTCGATGTCGACGTCGTCATCGAGTGCACCGGCCTCGGCGCGGTCGGCCGGTCCGCCGCCCGCAGACTGGCCAGCGGCGGGATCATGTGCCTGACCGGGATCATGAACCTGAGCCCGGTCCTAGACGTGGACGCGACCACCCTGAATCGCCACATGGTGCTGCGCAACCAGGTTCTGTTCGGCACCGTGAACGCTGGCCGGCGCCACTGGGAACAGGCGGCCGAAGCACTCGCGGCAGCCGACCCCGCCTGGCTGGACAGGCTAATCACACGCCGGGTGCCGCTTACTTCCTGGACCAAGGCACTCGACCGGCACCCTGAAGACATCAAAGTCGTGGTGGACCTCACCCTATGAACAGCTACGAAGTGAAGGCGTGGTCGGTAAACCCCGGGCTACTGAGCGAAGGCCCTCGCTGGCACGAGGAGCGCCAGGAGCTGTTGTGGGTCGACATCCTGGGCCGCCAAATGCACCGGGGAACGCTGAGCCCCGACGGCGCCCTGGAACGCGTCGAGACGATCTCGGTCGACCGGCATATCGGCGCCGTCGCCCCGGCCGCAGGGGGCGGATATGTGCTCGCCGCCGGTCAGGGGTTCCTGTTCGTCGACGACACTGGCTCGATCCGCGAGCTGGCCCAGCCCGAAGGCGGCCACACTGACGTGCGGATGAACGACGGAGCCTGCGACCCGCAAGGACGCTTCTGGGCCGGGACGATGGCCTACGACGAGTCGCCGGGCGCGGGGACTCTTTATCGCCTCGAGAACGACGGCAGCTGCACCACCGTGCTGACCGGCCTGACCATCTCCAATGGCATCGGATGGAGCCCCGACGCCAGCACGATGTACCTCAACGACAGCGGCACCCGGCGCCTCGACGCGTTCCGGTTCGACGGTGCCAGCGGCGCGATCAGCGACCGTCGCACGCTAGTGCAAATCGACCAGCCGGGCGTGGCGCCCGACGGGCTCACGGTCGACGAAGAGGGCGGAATCTGGGTCGCTCTGTGGAACGGCGGTGTTGTCCACCGGTACGCACCAGACGGATCGCTTCTGGCCAGCGTGCGGCTTCCGGTCCAGCGACCGACCTCGTGCGCATTCGGCGGAGCTAACCGGGACACGCTGTTCGTCACCTCCGCGCGGGCGGACCTCGACGACGACGCGCTGGCCCATCAGCCGGACGCAGGCAAGGTGTTCGCGATCGACGGACTCGGCCTCCGAGGCCTCCCATGTCTGCCCTACCGCGTTCGGACGCCACGTCCATCCGAACGGTAACCGGGTTGAACAAGGCCCGCCTGTGCTCATAACCCAGAGGTCGTGGGTTCAAAACCCACCCCCGCTACCAGGTGAGTGCAGGTCAGGGCCTGATCGCCGGGAACGGCGGCCGGGCCTTTTGATCGTTTATCCGCGGTTCGTCCGCAGGATCGGGCCTTGCTGCGCGGCATCTGGCGCGCGTGATCGGCAGAAAACGGCATTGCGGACATACGTTGCGGCGAGCTGGCAGGCCTGCGTCGGTGGCGCCGCGGGCGACCAGGTTGACAAGTTCCGTTCCCGGGCCGAGCCGGGCTAGGCCCGGCGTGTTCTGGCGGCTGCCGCGGGTCCGGGGAACTCAGGTGCCCAGGGCCAGGTCAAGGGCCTCGTCGACGCCGAGCGCCATGCCCTCGGCATAGGCCCGGTCAGCCTGGTCATCGCCGAGGCGCGCCCGCACGTCGTCGAGGCTTTCCCGGCGGTAGCGCGCCTCGGGGTCTTGCCATGGTTCTCCGGCCCGGTCGAGAAAGGCCTGCGCGACGCCGTGCAGCACTCCTGCCTGGTGCCAGTCGCCCCGGTCCGCGGCCAGGCAGGCCAGGCCGAGGCTGGCGTAGGCAATGCCGGCATGGTCCCCGTTCCGGCGAGCGGCCCGCAGGCCAGCCGCGAACATTGACCGTGCGGCGTCCGGGTCGCCTTCCTGGCGCAGCACCCAGCCCAGGTTGGCCGGCAAAACGGCGGAGTTCTCGCCGATCGCCTGCATCGCCTGCGCCGCGGCGTCCAGATGAGCCCGGGCGGCGGAGATGTCCCCGGCCTGCAGCGCCTGCACGCCGGCGTTGTTGTACAGGTAACGGCTCATGAGCTGGTCGCCGGACCGCGTGGTGCAGGCGATGGCCTCGGCGAACAGCTGCCGGTAACGGGCCGGGGCGATGAGGTCGCTGCACAGCAGGTACTCCATCAGGCTCTCGCCCAGCAGGACATCGTCGCCGAGCTGCCGGGCGCGCTCGACCGCCTCCTGACCGAGGGGACGTCCTGTTTCCGGCTCGCCGGCGCGGAAATAAGCGTCGCAGCTCGCCGCGAGCGACTCGATGAGCAACCGCTCGTCGCCGAGCTGCCGGGCGAACTCAAGCGCCAGCTCTCCCAGCTGCCGGGCTGTGCCAGAGCGCGTAGCGCGAGCGGTGAGGACGGCGGCGACCAGTGCCGCACCGAACAGCCGGGGATCTGCCCGGGCGTCGGGCCGCTGCAGCGCTGGCATGAGCAGCCCGCAGGCTTCCTCGTCCCGGTAACGCGCCATCCAGTAGCGCCGCAGCGCGACGCCGAAGCGCAGCACCCGGGCGGTCCCCTCGGGATCGCCGGCCGCGTGCCCGGCAGCGCGCCGCAGGTTCGCCTGCTCGGCGTCCAGCCGCGCGAGCCACTGGCCCTGGTCCGGCCCGGTCAGGTGCGGGGCCGCCGCCTCGGCGACGGACAGGAAGTGCGCGCTGTGCGCGGCTGTGAGGGCGCCGGCCTCGTCCTCGCCGGCCTCGGCGAGCCGTTCGGCGGCGAACTGGCGGATGGTCTCCAGCAGCCGGTAGCGCAGGGTTGCCCCGGCTGGCTCCGCGCCGGCCAGGCTCTTGTCCGCGAGCGAGCCGAGCAGGCCGGCGACATCCAGCGCGTCGAGGTCGCCGAAGCCGCACACCGCCTCGGCGGCGTCCAGGTCGAAGCTGTCGGCGAACACCGGCAGCCGCCGCAGCAGCACCTGCTCGGCGCCGTTGAGCAGCGAGTAGGACCACTCGACGGTCGCCCGCAGGGTCTGCTGCCGCGCCAGCGCGGTACGGCTCCCCCCGGTGAGCAGCCGGAAACGCTGGTCCAGCCGGTCGTGCAGGCTGGCCAGGGACATCGTGCGCAGCCGGGCGGCAGCCAGCTCGATGGCCAGCGGCATCCCGTCCAGCCGCCGGCAGACCGACACCACCAGCTCGGCGGTCTGCCCGTCAACAGCCAGGCTGACGCCCTGCGTCCTGGCCCGGTCGACGAACAGCGCGACCGCATCGGACGACCCGGCCGCCGGGGGGCCGTTGTCGCCGGATCCGGGCAGCGACAGCGACGGCACCCGGTAAACGGTCTCGCCGCCGATGCCGAGCGGCTCACGGCTGGTGGCCAGCAGATGCACCCCCGGGCAGCGTCGCACGATCAGCTCAGCGGTCTTGGCGCAGCCGCCGATCAGATGCTCGCAGTTGTCCAGCACGATCAAGATGTCCTGCGGGGCCAGCGCATCGACCAAGGTCTCGGCGACCGGCCGGCCACGCTGCCCGGCGATCCCCAGCGCCGAAGCAGTGGCCGGCGCCACCGCGTCCTGGTCGGTGACCGCCGCGAGCTCCACCAGCCACGCCCCGTCAGCGAAACCGCCGGCCACCCGCCGGGCCACCTCGCCAGCCAGCCGGGTCTTTCCCACCCCGCCCGGCCCGGTCACCGTCACCAGCCGGCACCCGCCCAGCAGCCCGGCGACCTCCGCCATCGCATCGGCCCGGCCGACAAAGCTGGACAGCCCGGGCGCGAAACCGTGCGCCCCTCCCGCCGCCGCGCCTGTCACCGCCAGGATGGTTTTTGCGAGCTCGGTCATGCCAGGCCCAGCGCGCCCGGAGCCCGGAGCCGACCGGCCCACGGCGCAGGCTTCCGGGCCTGGCCGGTTGGCAGTCTCGGCGCCCTGCAGGCGACCCGGGCCGTCGGCGTGGCCGCCGTCACCGGGGACCTGCGCATAAGGCGCCAGCCCGAGCGCCGCACGCAGCGCCTCGGCGAACTCCCGGCAGCAGGCATACCGCTCCGCCGACGCCTTGGCCATAGCCCGGGCGAGCACCTGATCCACGGCAGGCGGAATGTCTGGCCGCCGGGACACCAGCGGTGGCGGCGGCTCCGACAGGTGCGCGTACATTACCGCCGCAGCTTGATCGCGCTGGAACGGCGGCGAGCCCGCCAGCAACTCGAACGCCGCGCACGCCAGTCCGTACTGATCGGCCCGCCCGTCCACCGGCCGGGCCTGCAGCTGCTCAGGGGAGATGTAGTCCAAGGTGCCCAGAAAGAGGCCGGCGCCGGTCAGCCCGGTGGTGGCCGCCACCGCCGTCTTGCTCAGCCCGAAGTCCGACAGGTACACGTGATCGGGGCGCCCGAGTCGCATATCGATCAGCATGTTCGCCGGCTTGACATCGCGGTGCACCAGCCCGGCCGCGTGCGCGGCATCCAGCGCCGACGCCACCGCAGAAATGATCGCAGCAGCGCGCCCCTCCGGCAGCGGGCCCTCACGCTGCAGCAGGGTGCGCACATCGCTGCCGGGCACGTACCGCATCGCGATGAACAGCACCCCGCCCGCCTCGCCGGCCTCGAACACCGGGATGATGTGCGGGTCGTCCACCGCCGCCGCCGCCCGCGACTCCCGGATGAACCGCTGCCGGAACCCCGCATCCTGGGCCAGCGCCGGAGCGAGCACCTTCAGCGCCACCAGCCGGCTAAGCCGCTCATCACGCGCCCGGAACACCACCGCCATCCCGCCCGCGCCGACCTGCTCCTCCAGCAGATACCCCGCCACCCGCGAGCCGGCGACCAACCCCCCACCGCTCACGCTGCCTCCCCAGCGGCAAACCAGACCCGATGATCGCGTTCCGGCCCGGGCCAGGCCTGATGCTCAACGCGACTACGCAGCGATCCGAACGTCACCCGCCAGGAACGCTCCAAGAAACCCCGTGACCAGCGTATCCCCCACCACCTAGCCCGGTCCTTGGGCCGTAGCAGCTCTTGGAGCGCTACGCACACTCGGCTCGCGGTACGTTAGACAAGCAATCTCTCGGAGAGTGCCGCCAGCCTCGGGTGAGCACGACGACGCCTCCAGCGGGCCACGCCTCACCAGCAGCTCCAGGTGACGCCCAGCCTCGGCGGGCATCGGCGTACGCTAGCGCCCAACCGAACGGGAACGCAGCGATCTGCCAGCCAGGGAGGATCGGGTGCCGGGGCAGGACGCGGCGGTGCGGGCACCGCAGCGGCCGAGCGTGGCGCGGCGGCTGGCCGCCGTAGCCGCCATTGCGATGCTGGTGGCAGCGGCCGCCCTCGTGCTCATCGGCATCGCTCTGCATCTGGCCGCCGTGGTCCTGGCCTTCATTTCCCTGCTGATCGGCGCCACAGGCGGCTGGTACGCGGTGTCAAGGCGCGGCGTGGTGCGGGTGATCGCCATGGCTGTGATGGTGGCGTCTGTCGCCGCGTTCGGCACGGGCCTGTTCTTCGCCGACATCAGCGTCTGGCGGGTGGTCCTCATCGCGGCCCTGGGCGGGGTGTCCGTGCTGGCGGCGCGGTATGCGCTGCACCGGACTCGCAGCCAACTGCGGGCCGAAACGGCGCATCTCGTCCAGGGCGAGCGCCCGGCGCATCCCGTTCTGATCGTGAATCCGAAGTCGGGGGGCGGCAAGGCGGAGCGGTTCCACCTGGCCGAGGAATGCCGGAAGCGGGGCATCGAGCCGGTCGTCCTGCGGCCCGGCGATGACCTGCTCCAGCTGGCCGAGGACGCCATCGCGCGCGGTGCCGACGTGATCGGCATGGCTGGCGGCGACGGTTCCCAGGCGCTGGTCGCCTCGGTCGCCGCGCGGCACGATGTCCCGCACGTATGCGTGCCAGCGGGCACCCGGAACCATTTCGCGCTTGACCTCGGCCTGGATCGCAGCGACGTGGTGGGCGCGCTCGACGCGTTCGCGGACGGGGTCGAGCGCCGGATCGACCTGGCCGCCGTCAACGGGCGGACCTTCGTGAACA
The DNA here is from genome assembly GCA_963749145.1 of uncultured Actinomycetota bacterium. GTDB lineage: Bacteria > Actinomycetota > Actinomycetes > Streptosporangiales > Streptosporangiaceae > JASHPR01. The sequence continues at coordinate 815,165 of CAVVLN010000005.1, forward strand.
ATGCCTCGCTCGGGCTCTACGCGGAGGTCGTCCAGTCGCCCGACTACCGGGACGCGAAGCTGAAGACCGCCGCCTCGATCCTGCCCGACCTGCTCGGCCCGGACGCGACCCAGCTCGACCTGCGCTACACCGGGCCGGACGGCGAGGCGCACCGCACGGCACATCTGATCCTCGTGTCGAACGACCCGTACCAGCTCGACCACCCGGGCGGCCGGGGAACCCGCGCGCGGATCGACCGCGGCGTGCTCGGGATGGTGGTGGTCATGATCGCCGACGCGGCTGACGCCAGGCAGTTTGCGGCGCTCGAGGCGGCAGGCCAGGTGCGCCGGTTTCCCGGGTGGGTCGAGTGGAGCGCACCGCGATTCGAGGTCGGCTCTGGCGCCCCAGTGCCGATCGGCGTCGACGGCGAGGCCCTGACAATGGACCCGCCCCTGGTCTTCGAGTCCCGGCCCGGCGCCTTGCGGGTACGGCTGCCGCGCCACGCCCTCCAGGCCTCGCCCGCTGCGAGGACGGTGCAGGTGCTTTCCGGCTCGGCCATCGCCGAACTCGGCCGGGTCGCCGCCGGCCATGTCGAGACGGGCTAAGCGGCACGACGGCTCCGTCGGCCCAGGTAGCCATATTCCACCATCGGCCGCGATCGTCCCGCCGAGATCATCCGGGCCGGGTGATGCTGGTACCGTATCCCGCGCCGGAGGATCAGATCGTCCGTTCCGACCTGGAGGCCTCGCGTGCTGCATCTCCGCCTCAACTTGATCGCCGCGGGCCCTGCCGCGCTGGGCGCGTGCGTCAGGTACATCGAGACCGAGGTCCGCCCGGCGGTGGAAGGCGAGCCGGGCAGCCTGGGGATGACCTTGCTGCTCAGCGTGGACCGCGGCGTCGCGGTGCTCGAGTCGTTCTGGGTGTCAGACCACGCGCTGGCGGCGAGCGAGGAAGCAGCGGCATCCCTTCGCGGCGAACTTGCGCGGCGGGTCGGCGCCGCGGTGACCGGCGAGCAGTACCGGATCGAGGTCTTCGAGCGGGACGCGCCGGTGCACGGCGGGGAAGCGGTCCGGCTGACCCGGATCGAGGCCAGGCCGTTCGCGGTCGACGACGTGGTCGAGGTGTTCGGGGACAGCGCGGTGCCGTCGCTGGCCGAGATCCCCGGTTTCCTGGGCGCGCTGCTCCTGACCGACCCGCATTCCGGGCACATGGTCAGCGAGACCGTGTGGCAGACCCCGCAGGCCCGGGCGGCCAGCCCGAGCACCGTCGCCGTGATCAAGGCCGACGTGCTGGAGTCGGCTGGCCTCGTGATTCGCTCGGTCGAGGACTACGAGCTGGTGTTCAGCTCCGCGCGCAAGCCCGGAGGGTGACGGCGCCGCGACGCGGTGCCGTCTCTGTTCGCCCCTGGACGACCCGGCGCTCGTGGTCTGGTGACGGTCTTGGGACGGCTTCAGGCGCGCGCGTACGAGCAGCTGAGCACCTTGTATTCGAAGCGGCGCGCCTACTCGAGCATGGTGGGAACGCGCCCGTAGATGCCGCAGATCAACCGGCTGCTTTGACCAGCGCGCCGCGGGAAGACGCAGGGCGTTATGCGTCAGAGCGGACGGACGTTCTCCGCTTGCGGTCCCTTCTGCCCCTGGGTCGTTTCGAATTCGACCTTCTGGTTCTCATCAAGCGACCTGTAGCCGGAACTCGCGATCGCGGAGAAGTGGACGAACACGTCCGCCGTCCCGTCATCGGGGGCGATGAAACCAAAGCCCTTGTCGGCGTTGAACCACTTCACTGTTCCCGTTGCCATCAGTTCAAATCCTCTATCCGCGCATGCCACGACGCGACCTCGCCGCGCCGACTGCGAGCCTACCGGTCCTGGGCTCCGGAAACGAACCCCCGCCCCCGGCCATGGTCTTGCGCGGCACCAGTCGCCGCGCCGGCAGGGCACCGCCAACGCCAGTGCCCTGCTGCGTCACCCGCGCAAGCGCCGGTCCCAGCACTGCTCGGTGACTACTCTGGCCGCTGCCCAGCGGCGGAGGCCCGGGCCGTGAGTTCCTGCTCGATCATCGCCACGAGGTCTGGATGCATGCTCAGCCTGCGCAGGAAATCGGGGGGGAACCCAAGCTGGCGGCTCGCCTCCTCGATCACCGGGCGGATCATTTTGAGCGCCTGCGCGAGCACGTCGTCTCTCTGGTAGGACTGCGGAAGATCTGTGATGTCCAGGTCTGCCGGCCGTCGGAACGTTCCGTCCGGGGCTGGGAGCCAGGCCGCCGCCGTCGCCACCTCGCCGATGGGTGACAGGGCGTTCTCGCGGCGAGCGTCAGCGAACTCCTGGCGAGGAGACCTCTCGACAACGCCCGCGATCAGGTGCCGGTTGGGCACGAGCAGAGTGTTCCAGACGTATTCTGAGCGAGCAGAATTCGGGTGGCTTAGCGCGTACTCCACGCCGTCGAGGTTCGCGGACGGATCGAATCCGGCAATCCCGCGCTCGTGCCGGGCGAATTCGTCGGCGATGGCCACGTAACCGAGTTCGTCCGCCTCGCGCGCTTTCAGCTGGACCGTCTCCCGGACGCCCATCGCGCGCAGCTGAGGTAGCCAGGGCCCGTAGGCATCGGCAGTGAGCCAGGCGTCGGGGTTTCCGCCAAAGTAGATTTCCAGGGCCTTGGCCCGCTGGTACAGCTCGCCCGGCCGCATGAGGCGGCTCTCGCCTGTCGCGGCGTTCTCACCGACAAGGAAGCTGGTTTGACGCAGCTGCTCGAGTAGCTGGTCTCTCCCAGCACGTGGCGCGTCAGCCAGGGCGCGGGCGACGAGCTCGAGATCAGCGTCGTGCTGGGCCATGTCCAGCGTCGCGACGTCGGCGTCGTGGTAGCGGGGAAGCACGTGATCGAGGACCTCGGCCACGATGTCCGGCTCGGCGAAACCGAGCGCCTCCAGGAACTGCCGGGCGTCGGGAAGGGCGGCGACGGCCCGCCGGACCGTGGCGAACTCTGTCCGCACCGGGCCCGGAAGGTAAGCGGCCGGCCTGCCCCGCGCGTCGAATGGCGCCACGTGAATGCCATCTTCGAGCCGGATGATCGGCTTCGCCCGGGCCGGACCCGCCTGATCGCCCGGATGACTCGCCTCTCGCCACAGCGCCTGGTTCTGGTGGAGGAACAAGTAAAAGCACCCGATCCACTGATCGGACTGGGCCGAAAGGAATTCGCCCGTGACTCTGGTTACGACGGCCTCTGGCGTTACTTCATCAACGCCGGCCTCCTCTCGCAGGTACCACCAGAGCAGGGGCGTCCGGCTCTCCGTGATCGAGTCATGAACGAAGGCGACCGGGCCCGGGTCTCGGTAGAGTTCGCCGAGCAGATCCGGCGTCAGCAGCTCGCGAAGGCCTGCGCCCCGGGCCAGTCTTACCTCTCGGGCACAGCGATAGCCGTCCGCCGCGGCGGGAATGAACTTGTCCTGGACGAGAGCGGTGCGAGCCGAGTCGAACAGGGCGCGGAACATCGTCTCGGGCGGGAATCGAGCGGCATCCAGCGGCAGCGCCTGGAGGATATCGACCGTGAGTAGCCCTCCATCGCGGAGGTCTGCCAGCACGTCGACGAGCAGGCGTGCGGTCTCGCGAACCAGGGCCTGGTTCCAGGGGTCATGCTCGGGGACGTTGTCCCGAGCGGGCGTCGTCCGGTAAGGACCTTGGATCAAGAAGCCGAGGAACGTCTCCTTCTGCGTGGGGAAGAACACGACCAGCGGCGAGCTCTCGCGCCTGACCAGCCGGCGTGCGTCGATCTCGGTGTGAGCCATAAAGGCGATCTCCACCCGGTGCCCCGGCTCGCCAAGAGCATCGAGCGGCCGGTGCCAGACGAGCCACTCCTCGTTGCCGCGACCTTCATCTCGCTGCCTGGCCAGCATGACGTGGCGGCCCGAATCGGCACGTGCGGTGGACTTGCGCTCGAGCACCGCGTCCGCCGTCTGATGACCGCAGGTGCGCACCCGTTCGATGCTGCGCAGGAACAACAGGGTCTCGACGTCGAGGTTGCTCAGGGCCGTGGATATCTCCTGGACGGCGACCATCGCGGGAATCTCCGCGCGGTCGAAGGGAAACACGAAAAGAGTCCCGGCTGCGGGCTCGTCGAGCGCATCTACAGAATAAGGGCGGACGTATTTCTCGATCCGGAAATGTTCGTCCGAGCTGTAGATCCGGGGTGTATTGGTATACGCGTAGACCGACTTGAATCCGATGCCGAACCTGCCGATCTGGGTAAGGTCTTCGGCTTTTGCACCCTGGCCGACTCCGCAGATGCCACGTACATCGGCGGCCGTGAAAGGGCGGCCGTCGTGGCATACCTCCAGCCGATCGTCGAAAAGCTCAAAGGTCAGCTCGGTCGCCCCGGCGTCCTCGGCGTTCTGGATCAGCTCGAAGATGAAGTGAGCGCGCTCGCTGTAGAGCTGCCCGAGCAATTCGAGCACGGCTGTGTCCCAGCCGTAGCGCGAGATGTTCTCCGCACGAATCTCGTCATAATTAGTGGGCACTTGTGATCTCCACGGCTCAGCCTGGGTGCGCGACAAGGCGCTGGGGGCACGGCAGCTGGTATGTCAGCGTAGAACTGCCGCCGGGCCTGGCAGCACCCGGCCAGCGGCGGCTGCGTTCCTGACCTGCTCGCCACGTCGGCCCCGCCCGCTCGGCGACGTCGGGGCGCGGCCAGGGGGGGCGAATCGGTAGCGGCCAGGCTTCCCGCGGTCGTTGGCTACTGGAGCCCGGCGCGCACGGACGTAATGCGCTGCGTGTTGAAGCCGAGCCAGTGCATCCGGCCCAGGTAGCGCGCGTGCTCGACCTTGAGGCAGCGGTCCATGATCACTGTCACGCCGCCGTCCTCGGCGATCCGCGCCCCCTCCTCGTTGATCACGCCGAACTGGCACCAGAGGGCGCCGGCGTGGATCGCCACCGCCTCCCGCGCGATGCCCGGCAGCGCATCCGGGGCGCGGAAGACGTCCACGATGTCCACCGGCACGGGCACGTCCAGCAGGCTCGCGTAGCACGTCTGCCCGAGGATCTCCGTCTCGCGGGGATTCACCGGGATCACGCGGTAGCCGTGCCGCTTCAGGTAGTAGCCCACGAAGTAGCTGGCCCGCAGCGGGTTGCCCGACAGGCCCACGATCGCGATCGTCCTCGCGGTGTGAAGCAGGCGCTGGATCGTCAGCGAGTCCTGGTACCGCCCGAGATCGGTCATGCCGTTCCTATCCCATCCCCGGTGCCGCGGCGACATGAGCGAACGCCTGGTCCAGGTCCCAGATCAGATCCTCGACGGACTCGAGGCCGACCGACAGCCGCACCGTGCCCGGCCCGACCCCGGCCGCCTGCAGTTCGTCGTCGCTCAGCTGACGGTGCGTCGTGCTGGCGGGATGGATGATCAGGCTCTTCGCGTCGCCGACGTTGGCCAGGTGGGACCAGATCGTCACCCCGCGGATCAGGTCCTGCCCGCCGGCGCGGCCGCCGGCGCAGTCGAACGAGAAAACCGCGCCCGCGCCGCGCGGCAGGTACTTCTCCACCAGCGGCCGGTACCGGCTCGACGGCAGGCCCGGGTAGGTCACCTTCGATGCCAGCTCGTGAGATTCCAGGAACGCGGCGACCGCCCGCGCGTTGACGACGTGGCGTTCCATCCGCAGCGACAGCGTCTCGAGCCCTTGCAGGAACAGGAACGCGTTGAACGGGGCGAGCGCCGCGCCGAGATCGCGCAGGGTCTCGGCCCGGAGCTTCATGAGATAGCCGTAGGTCCCGAACGTCTCGTGGAACTGCAGGCCGTGGTAGGCCGGCGACGGATCCGCGACCACGGGGAACCGCCCGTTGGACCAGTTGAACGTGCCGGCCTCGACGACGACGCCGCCCATGCTCGTGCCGTGACCGCCGATGAACTTGGTCGCCGAGTGGATCACTATGTCGGCGCCCCATTCGATCGGGCGGCACAGGTACGGCGTGGCGAACGTGTTGTCCACGACCAGCGGCAGCTCATGCTCGTGCGCGATGGCCGCCACCGCCTCGATGTCCAGCACGTTCCCGCCGGGGTTGCCGATCGTCTCGCCGAAGAACGCCTTGGTGCTGGCGCGGACCGCCTTCCGCCAGCCTTGCGGATCGTCAGGATCGACCCACGTCAGCTCCACGTTCATCTTGCGCAGCAGGTGCTTGAGCTGGTTCACCGTCCCGCCGTAGAGCGCCGAGGACGAGACGACGTGGTCTCCCGGCTGCAGCAGCGTGAAGAGCGCGGCGGCCTGCGCGGCGATCCCGCTGGCGAATGCCACCGCGCCGCAGCCGCCCTCGAGGTTCGCCACCCGCTCTTCGAACACCGCCACGGTCGGGTTCATGATGCGCGAGTACGTGTTCCCGTACTCCTGCAGGTTGAAGTACGCCGCGGCTGATTCCGGGTCCTCGAACACGTAACTGGTCGTCTGGAAGATCGGCACCGCGCGCGCGCCCGTATTCGGGTCGGGCCGCTGCCCGGCGTGCAGCTGGCGAGTCTCGAATCCGAATGCGCGGTCTTCTTCGCCCCGGGCGGGCTTGTCGGTCACGTCGTCACCCGCCGGCCCGGCTGTCGGCCAGGCTGCGGCGGCCCAGGAACTGGCGGATGATGGGCGTCTGCCGCGCTTCCTCGAGCAGGAAGCAGTCGTGGCCGTACGGCGCCTCGATCACGTGGAACTCGACCGGCTTGCCGAGACCGCGAAGCGCGTCGGCGATCTCGCCCGACGCCGACGGCGGGTACAGCCAGTCCGAACTGAACGCGATCAGCAGCGTGCGCGCCGAAACGCTCTCGAGGGCCCGCGCCAGTGATCCGCGGCCGTGCTGCCGCGCGAGGTCGAAATACGTCAGCGCGCGCGAGGTGTAGAGGTAGGTGTTGGCGTCGAAGCGCCGGACGAAGGAGTCGGCCTGGTGGCGCAGGTAGCTCTCGACCTCGAACTCAGGCTCGGTGATCGTGTAGCGGATGTCGTCGGCGAACTGCAGCCGCCGGCCGAACTTGTCGTCCAGGGCCAGCCCGGACAGGTACGTGACGTGGCCGACCATCCGCGCCACGCCCATGCCGGCACTGGGCGTGGCGCCCGTGCCGTAGTAGTGGCCGCCCTGCCAGGCCGGGTCGCGCATGATCGCGTCTCGCGCGATCGAGTTCCAGGCCACGCCCTGCGGGTGCAGGGCGTGCGTGCTGGCGATCGCCACGACGGCGTCGACCTGATCAGGAAACAGGGTCGCCCACTCGAACGCCTGCATCCCGCCCAGCGAGCCGCCGGCTATCGCCGCCAGCCGCTCGATACCGAGCTCGCCCAGGAAGGCGCGCTCGGTCCGCACCATGTCCGCGACCGTGATCACCGGGAAGTCGGCCCCGTACGGCTTGCCGGTGACCGGGTCGATCGACCCCGGCCCCGTGGTCCCGCGGCAGCCGCCGAGCAGGTTCGTGGAGACGACGAAGAAGCGGTCGGTGTCGAACGCCTTGCCCGGGCCGATCATCCCGTCCCACCAGCCCAGCCCCTTGCCGGCTACGCCGTCGCGATCGGTGGCGGCGAACCCGTCGCGCGTGCTCTCCTCGGGTGGCGTCTTCGCGAAGCCCGCCGCGTGGGCGTCGCCGCTCAGCGCGTGGCACACCAGGATGACGTTGTCGCGCCGCGGTGAGAGGGCACCGTAGGTCTCGTAGGCCACGCGAACCGGGTGCAACTCCCGCCCGCAGTCGAGCCGCACCGGCTCGGGCAGGTCAAGGTACTGTGTTTCGACCGTCCCGACCGAGCCGGCCGCGAGCGTCGAGGCTGGCTCCGTCATGGGGGCTATGGTAACTGGTCCCGGACAGTGTATTGTCAAGCATCTTCGTAGGGATTCCGGGGTAAGGGACGAAGGGGCATCAAAGGACATGACTACGGTCACCAACGGCGTTAACGTGCAGGCGCTGCTCGACGCGCGCGAAGTGCTGAAGGGGGCGCCCGAGGCCGCTCAGTTCACCTGGCGGGCGTCGGCCAAGTGGCAGAGCGGCGTCCACAGCACGATCAAGGTCCAGAGCTTCTTCGGCCTCGGGGAGGAGCACAACCATAAGGAAGAGTGGGTGTTCCAGGCCGACCACCCCGAGGTCTTCGCGGCGGAGGACAACGGCATCACGCCGATCGAGTACCTCCTCGTCGGCCTGGCGAGCTGCCTGACGGGGGGGATAGCGTCCGTCGCGGAGAACCGCGGCATCCAGTTGCGCTCGGTCGAGTCCACGGTCGAGGGCGGGCACGACATCCGCGGGATCCTCGGTGCCGACAGCGACGTCCGCAACGGCTTCAACGACATCAAGGTGACGTTCACCATCGACGCGGACGCATCGAGGCAGGAGATCGAGGCGCTGGTGGCCCAGTCCCAGAAGCGCTCGGCCGTGTTTGATGCCCTCACGAACCCGACGAACGTCACCGTCGAGGTCGCCTGAGGGGCCCAGCCATCGAGCGCTTTACCACGGTCGTCATCGGCGCGGGGCACGCGGGCCTCGCGGCCAGCCGCTTCCTCGGCGACCAGTCAATCGATCACGTCGTGCTCGAGCGCGGCGAAGTGGCGAACTCCTGGCGGCGCGAACGCTGGGACTCGCTGCGGCTGCTTACGCCCAACTGGCAGAGCCGCCTGCCGGGCCTTCGCTATGAGGGGCCGGAGCCAGACGGCTACATGACGGTGGGCGAGGTGACCGAGTTCATCGAGCGCTTCGCCAAGGTCTCGGGTGCTCCGGTCCGGACCGGCGCGAACGTCACGTCGGTGCGCCGCGCCGACAACGGGTATCAGGTCACGACTAGCCGCGGCGAGATTCAGGCCCGGACCGTCGTCATCGCGAGCGGCGCCTGCAATCAGCCAGCGATGCCGCCGCTGCGCGATGGAGTGCCGCCGTTCGTCGAGCAACTGACGCCATTCAGCTACCGCCACCCCGCCCAGCTCCCTGACGGCGGCGTGCTCGTCGTGGGCGCGTCGGCGACCGGCGTGCAGCTGGCTGCCGAGCTGCAGCGGTCCGGCCGGCCGGTGATCTTGTCGGTGGGGGAGCACGTGCGGTTGCCGCGCACCTACCGCGGACGTGATGTGCTGTGGTGGATGGACGCGTCGGGCGTGTGGGACCAGCGCTACGACGAGGTCGAGGATCTCACGCGGGCCCGGCGGCTGCCCTCACCCCAGCTCGTCGGGACTCCCGAGCGGATGACGCTCGACCTGAACGCCCTCACCTCGATGGGCGTCGAGCTGATGGGCCGCTGGGCGGCGGTGCGGGACGGCCGGGCGCTGTTCTCCGGCGGCCTGCGCAACGTGTTCTCGCTCGCGGACCTCAAGATGGTGCGCCTGCTGGACGCGTTCGACGAGTGGGCTCGGGCGAGCGGGCGTGACGCTGCGGTCGGTCCTCCCGAGCGGTTCGCGCCGACCCGTGTGCCCGAGTCGGCGCGGCTGCAGCTCGACCTGGGCAGCGGCGAGATCCGCGCGATCGTGTGGGCGACGGGCTTCCGGCCCGACTACGGGTGGCTCGACGTGCCCGTGGTCGACGCGAAGGGCCAGCTGCGCCACGAGGGCGGGGTGGCCGACAGCCCCGGACTGTACGCGCTCGGGCTGCCGGTGCTGCGGCGACGCAGGTCCACGTTCATGTGCGGCATCGAGGACGATGCGCGTGAGGTGATCGACCACCTCACGCGGTACCTGGCCGTGCGCCGGCGATCCTGACCCCGGCAGGCCCGGCCGAGCCGGTGCCGGCCGTGCCGGCCGATCACGGCGATCACGGTCGGCCGCCGGGCGGCCGGGCTGTACAGCAGCACCAAAAGCCTATAATGTCGATAGGATAAATAGGAGCAGGGCGCGGCCTCGCCCGGGTCGGCGGAGCGTCCTCGCGAGATAGTGCTGATGGGGGGGACCGGTGATCGAGGTCGTGACGATCGAGACGCGGTCGCTGGGTGACCGGACCTACCTGGCGACCGACGGTGCCAGCGCGCTGGTGATCGACCCGCAGCGGGACATCGACCGGGTGCTGTCGGTGGCGGCCGCGCGGGGCGTGGCGGTGACGCACCTGTTCGAGACCCACATCCACAACGACTACGTCTCCGGTGGCCTGGCTCTCGCCCGCCGGTCCGGCGCCGCCTACCACGTCAACGCCGCCGATGCCGTGGCGTTCGACCGGGCGGGGATCAGCGACGGCGACACGATCGCGGTCGGGCGGTCCATGCGGGTGCGGGTCATCGCCACGCCCGGGCATACCTTCACGCACCTGGCGTACGCACTCGAGGACGCCGCGACCGGCGAGGTGGCGGCGGTGTTTACCGGCGGGTCCTTGCTGTACGGCTCGACCGGCCGCCCGGACCTGCTCGGCGCACGGCACACGCTAACGCTCGCGGCCGCGCAGCACGCCTCGGCCCGGCGGCTCGCCCAGGTCCTGCCCGACCGTACCCCGGTGTGCCCGACGCACGGCTTCGGCAGCTTCTGCGCCGCCACCGCCGCCGCCGCGGCCACCGCGGCCGGGTCGACCATCGGGGATGAGAAGCGGTCCAACCCGGCACTGGTCCTCGATCGCGACAGCTACGCCGCCGCCCTAATCGCGGGCCTTGACGCCTACCCCGCCTACTACGTGCACATGGCCGCAGCCAACGCGGCCGGGCCGGATGCCCCGGACCCCGCGCCGCCCGCCCGGGTGAGCGCGGGCGAACTCGGCCGGCGGATCTCCGCCGGGGAGTGGGTGGTGGACCTGCGCCACCGGCGGGTCTACGCGGCCGGGCACGTGCCGGGATCGTTCAGCTTCGAGTACGGGGACAGCTTCGCCACCTACCTCGGCTGGCTGATCCCCTGGGGCACCCCCCTGACCCTGGTCGGCGAGACGGGCAGGCAGATCGCCGCCGCCCAGCGTGACCTGGCCCGGATCGGGATCGACCGCCTGGCCGGCGCCACCATCGCCAGCACGGGCGGCTGGCCGGACTCAGCGCGCCTGGCCAGCTATCCCGTCAGCGACTACCCGGGCCTGGCCTGCGCCCGCGACCGCCAGGACGTGGCCGTCCTGGACGTCCGCCGTGGCCCCGAGCGGGCTCGCGCCCGCATCGCGGGCTCCCTTCACCTGCCGCTCCACGAGCTACCCGGGCGCCTGGACGACCTGCCTGACCGCCCGCTGTGGGTCCACTGCCAGGGCGGCTACCGTGCCTGCATCGCCGCCTCCATGCTGCGGGCGGCCGGGCATACCGTCACCGCCGTCGACGACGACTTCGCCCACGCCGCCATCGCGGGCCTGACCGTCACCGAAGCGCCCCGGAGCTCCGCGGCATAACTGGCCGGGCCAGGCGTGTTATTGACAATCCAGATCAAGATTATAGACAATTGCCTGGATGCGCGTAAGGAGGCCGCAGTGACGCTCACCACCGTCATCGCAGACACCCGCAAGGCCGTGACCGACAGCCCGCCCGCCGCCCAGGCGCTGTTCAGTGCGCACAGCACGCTGACGGGTGTCACAGAGGTGGCTGTCCGCACCGCCACCCACGTATTCACGGTCGACGAGCCGCCCGCGCTCGGCGGCGTCGGCGGCGCACCGAACCCGGTCGAGTACGCGCTCGCCTCGCTCGGATCCTGCCAGGCCATCACCTATAGCTTCTGGGCCGAACATCTCGGCATCTCATTCGACAAGCTCACCGTCACCGTCGAGGGGGATCTCGACATCCGGGGCTTCTTCGGGTTCGACGACAGCGTGCGGCCCGGTTTCTCGGCGGTCCGGGTGCGGGTCGACATCACCGGACCGGAAACCCGCGAGCGCTACCGGCAGCTTGCGGCGGCGGTGGATGAGCACTGCCCGGTACTGGACCTGTTCCGCAACCCTGTCCCGGTCGACCGCACCATCACTGTCCGCTGACCAGGCAGTCCTCACCCGGTCGTTCGGTTACACATACCCGCTGCCGGGGCAACCTGACGATGACCGCCCGGGGGGAGCCGGCGGCAGGGATTACCGCCTCCGAGTTCCGGCAGGCGATCGGTCACTTCGCCACCGGTGTCACGGTGGTGACCTCGCTCAGGGCTGACGGCCAGCCGGTCGGCACCACCGCCAGCGCGGTCAGCTCGCTGTCGCTGGAGCCCCCGCTTGTGCTGGTCTGCTTCGATCGCTCGAGCCTCACGCTCCGGGCGGTCCGGGCGCACGGCGCGTTCGTGGTCAACGTGCTCGCAGAGCCGCAACAGCACCTGTCGGCCAACTTTGCCCGCCACGGCCTGGCGGCGGCATGGGACGGCGTCCGGCACCGCCCCGGCCCGACCGGCAGTCCCCGGCTGGAGGGCGTGCTGGCGGCCCTGGAGTGCACGGTCGAGAACAGCCTCCCGGGAGGGGATCACGAGATCGTGGTCGGCCGCGTGCTTGACATCGAGACCAGCGACGGCGATGCCGCCCCGCTGCTGTACTGGCGAGGCGCCTACACATCCGTGGGTAAGTCATGGCAGGATCAGCCTCCGTGCGGATCGTTGCCCTAGTCGGCAATCCCCGTCCCGCATCGCGCACGCATGGCCTGGCGCGGACCCTCGCCAGCGAGCTTGCTCGCGCCCGGCCGGGTGCGACCCTCGGTGAGGTGGACCTGGCCCAGCTGGGACCCAGGGTCCTCGATCAGTCCGACGCTGAGGCGTCGGCCGCCGCCGACCAGGTGCTCGGCGCCGACGTGCTGGTTGTCGCCAGCCCTACCTACAAGGCCACCTACTCGGGCCTGCTGAAGGCATTCCTGGACCGGCTCGCCACCGGCAGCCTGGCCGGGAAGACCGCCGTCCCGGTGCTGCTCGGCGGCGCGCCCAACCACCAGCTCGCCGTGGACGTGCACTTCACGCCGCTGCTGCTCGAGCTGGGCGCGGCCGTCCCCGTGCGCGGCCTGTTCGTGCTCGAGTCCGACGTCGAGAGCTTCGGATCATTCGCCGCGACGTGGGCCGCGGCCAACGCTCACGCGCTGACCCGCGGCTAGGCCCGGCTAGGCCTCGGCTTGGCCGGCCAGGGGAGCTCCCGGCCGGGCTCTCGACCGGCCGGCAGCACAGATCACACCGGGGCCAGGCTCATTACTCGACAATCTCGATAGGGATAACCTAGATTGGCGTCAGAGGCCCTGTTCACGCGGGTCACGAGAGTTAGCAGCAGGCCCGGGCCTGCCGGCCCGGCGCCGCGAAAAGGCACCGGGAGGCGCGGGCCGGGCGCGGCCTGGCCGGCGTGCCCCTGATCAACGGGAGAGCATCCTGACCTCCGCTGCGCCGCCGCCCGCGGCTCCGTCCCGGCTCGTTCACTTGTCCGTCGCGCTGGACGGCGCCGGCTGGCATCCGGCCGCCTGGCGCGAGCCACGCGCGCGCCCGGCCGAGTTGCTGACGGCCCGGTACTGGGTGGATCTCGTCCAGGAGGCCGAGCGCGGTCTGCTCGACTTCGTCACCGTCGAGGACGGGCTCAGCCTGCAGTCCCTCCGCTTCGGCCAGCCCGACCCGCGGACCGACCAGGTCCGCGGGCGGCTCGACGCCACGCTGATCGCGGCGCGCGCGGCGCCCCTCACGCGGCACATCGGGCTGGTGCCGACGGTGATCGTCACCCATACCGAGCCGTTTCACGTCTCCAAGGCGATCGCCACGCTCGACTACGTCAGCACCGGGCGGGCCGGGGTGCGGATCCGGGTATCGCTCAGCCAGCACGAGGCGGCGCATTTCGGCCGGCGCCGCTTCCCCCCGCCCGCCTCCTCGCCCCCGCCCGCCTCCTCGCCCCCGCCCGCCTCCTCGCCCCCGCCCGCCTCCTCGCCCCCGCCGCACCGCCCTGGCGACAGCACCCGGCCCGGGGCCGCGGAACTGATCGCCGACGGGTTCGACGAGGCGGCCGACTACGTGGAAGTGCTCCGGCGGCTATGGGACAGCTGGGAAGACGGTGCAGAAGTCCGCGACGCCGCGACCGGGCGGTTCGTCGATGCCAGCAAGCTGCACTACATCGACTTCGAGGGCCGCTGGTTCTCCGTCAAGGGCCCGTCGATCACCCCGCGGCCGCCGCAGGGGCAGCCGGTCGTCACGGCCCTCGGTCATGCTGCCGTGCCGTACCGGCTGATCGCGCGCGCCGCTGACGTCGGCTTCGTGACCCCGCGCGACGCCGGCCACGCCGCGGATATCGCCGCGGAGATCAGGGCCGCCCAGGACGCGGCCGGCCGCGCCGGGGAAACCCTGCACGTGTTCGGCGATCTGGTCGTCTTCATCGGGCCCGGCGCCTCGGGCCGCAAGGACCGGCTCGACGAGTTCGCCGGGTTCCGTTATGACAGCGACGCCGCCATCTTCACCGGGACCGCGGCGGAACTGGCCGACCTGCTGCAGGAGTGGCGGCAGGCGGGGCTGGCCGGGTTCCGGCTCCGCCCCGGTGCCATCCCGGAGGACCTGGAGGCGATCACTACGCAGCTGGTGCCCGAGTTGCAGCGCCGCGGCGCCTTCCGGCGCGGGTACGAGGCACGGACGCTGCGCGGCCTGCTCGGCCTCGGCCGGCCCGCCAGCCGTTACGCCAGCCTCGCGGCGCCGGCGGCGGAGAGGACCTGACATGACCGAGCCAGCCTCAGCCGGGCCGCGCAAGCAGGTCCACCTGGCCGCCCACTTCCCGGGCGTGAACAACACGACGGTGTGGAGCGACCCGCGATCGGGCAGCCACATCGAGTTCAGCTCGTTCGCGCACTTCGCGCGGACCGCCGAGCGGGCCAAGTTCGACTTCCTGTTCCTGGCCGAGGGCCTGCGGCTGCGGGAGCAGAACGGCAAGATCTACGCCCTGGACGTGGTCGGCCGTCCGGATACCTTCACCGTGCTGGCGGCGCTGGCCGCGGTCACCGACCACCTGGGCCTGGCCGGCACGATCAACTCGACCTTCAACGAGCCGTACGAGGTCGCACGTCAGTTCGCCTCGCTCGACCACCTGTCCGGCGGGCGCGCCGCCTGGAACGTGGTCACCTCGTGGGACGCCTTCACCGGAGAGAACTTCCGCCGCGGCGGGTTCCTGCCGCAAGAGGCGCGCTACGAGCGCGCCCGGACATTCCTGCACACGGCATGGGAACTCTTCGACTCCTGGCCCGGCGATGAGATCGTCGCCGACCAGCAGGCCGGCGTGTTCCTGGCCGATCCGTGCCCCGGGCGGTTCGCGCATCACGACGCGCACTTCGACATCGCCGGGCAGTTCAATGTGCCGCGCAGCCCGCAGGGCCGGCCCGTGATTTTCCAGGCGGGCGATTCCGACGAGGGCCGGGAGTTCGCGGCATCGGATGCCGACGCGATCTTCAGCCGGCACGGCACCCTGGAGGCCGGGCAGGCGTTCTACGCCGACGTCAAGGGGCGGCTGCCGAAGTACGGCCGGTCGCCCGGCGAGCTGCTGATCCTCCCGGCGGCCACGTTCGTGCTCGCCGACACCGACGCCGAGGCCGCCGAGCTGGCGGGGCTGGTCCGGCGGCAGCAGGTCAGCGGAGCGACCGCGATCGCGTTCCTGGAGCAGCTGTGGAACCGCGACCTGTCCGGCTACGACCCGGACGGGCCGCTGCCGGAGATCGACCCGGACCCCGGGGAGCACACCATCGCGCGCGGCCGGGCCAGCGTGCGCATGCACCGCGACCCGATCGAGACCGCGCGGGAATGGCGGGCCAGGGCCGAGGCCGGGAACCTGTCGATCCGGGAGCTGATCATCGAGGTCACCGGCCGCCAGTCGTTCATCGGTTCGCCGACGACGATCGCGGCCCAGATCGACGCGCTGGTGCAGGCAGACGCCAGCGACGGGTTCATCCTGGTGCCGCACATCACGCCCGGCGGACTGGATGAGTTCGCCGCCAGGGTCGTGCCGCTGCTGCAGGAACGTGGCGTGTTCCGCACCGAGTACCAGGGCAGTACGCTGCGCGAGAATCTCGGTCTCACGCCGCTGGACGGGGGAACCCGGCGGGCTCATCCTCCCGGGCCGGCGCTGGCCGGGCCGGCGGGCGTGCGGGCGGCCTCATGAGGTTCCTGCTGATCACGCTGATCGTGCACGCCCCGGATCCGGGCACGGGGGAGCAGAAGCCGACCTTCGACCGGTTCCGCGAGGTGCTGGACAGCGCCCGGCTGGGTGAGGAACTCGGCTTCGACGGGTTCGGCGTGGGGGAGCGGCACGAGCGGCCGTTCATCTCGTCCTCACCGCCGGTCGTGCTCAGCCACATCGCCGCGATCACGTCCCGGATCCGGCTGTTCACCGCCGTCACGACGCTGAGCCTGCTGGACCCGGTGCGCGCCTACGAGGACGACGCGACTCTTGATCACCTGTCCGGCGGACGTCTCGAGCTCATCATCGGGAAAGGGAACGGCGCCGCCCAGCGCGAGCTGTTTCACGTCACACCCGACGGCCAGTGGGAACGCAACGCCGAAAGCTACGAGCTGTTCCGCCAGATCTGGCGCAGCCCGAAGGTAACGGCGACCCCGCGGTTCCGGCCGTCGCTGACCGACGCAGAGGTCTGGCCCCGGCCGCTACAGCAGCCGGTCCGGGTCTGGCACGGCAGCGCCACCAGCCGGGCATCGGTCGACCTCGCGGCTGCCTGGGGTGACCCGCTGTTCTCCGCCAACGTGACCAACCCGATCGAGCCCTACGCCGAGCTGGTCCGCTACTACAGCGAGCGCTGGGCCCATTACGGCCACGACCCGGCACTCATCGCCGTCGGCGCCGGGACCGCCGGGTACTACGCCACCCGCACCTCGCAGGAAGCGCTGGCCGTGTACGGGCCGATCTACCACGCCCAGCGAGAGTTCCAGCGCAGGATCGGCCTGCCGCCGGTGTTCGCCGACCTGGGGGACTTCGTCGAGCGGAGCTCGGCGCTGATCGGCAGCCCGCAGCAGGTGATCGACAAGGTGCACCGGTACCACGACCAGCTCGGGCACAGTGTCCTGCACCTGCACGCCGAGGCCGGCGGACTGTCCCCCGGGCAGCACCGCGACTCGCTGGAGCTGTTCCAGTCCGAGATCGCGCCCGTGCTGCGCCGCGACATCCCCGACCCGCCCTGGCCCTGGGGGCCTGCCGGCATCGCCGACGCCGGTCCCGGGCCGGCCGGGCCCAGCCCGGTGAGCCTGGCCAGCACCGGCTGACCGGCCCGGATGACGAAATCGCTGACTGGCACCGGCCGAGGAGGACACGACGTCATGGCCAACACCCCGCTGACGGTCCTGGACCTGGTCCCGATCTCGTCTGGCTCCACCGCGGGCCAGGCGCTGCGCAACAGCATCGACCTCGCGCAGCAGGCCGAGCAGGCCGGCTACCTGCGATACTGGTTCGCCGAGCACCACCTCAACCCGGGCGTGGCCGGCACCTCGCCCGCGGTGGTGATCGCGCTGACCGCCGCCGCCACCTCCCGGATCCGGCTTGGTTCCGGCGCGGTGCAGATGGGGCATCGCACCGCGCTCGCCACCGTCGAGGAGTTCGGCCTGATCGACGCGCTGCACCCCGGGCGGCTCGACCTCGGCCTGGGCCGGTCCGGCGGCCGCCCGCCGGGCCAGCCCCAGCCCGGCCCGGCCCGGCCCGGGGGCCCGCCGGCCGCGCCGCCCGCAGGCGGCACGATGGCGCCGAACGGCCTGCTGATCCCGCCCCGGTTCTCGCTCGAGCGCCTGCTGGCCTCGCCCCGGCTGGCGTTGAACAAGAAGCTGCTGATGCTGCCCGGCGCCGAGCCGCAGAACTACACCGAGCAGATCGACGACGTCCTGGCGCTGCTCGGCGGCAGCTACCGCACGCCCGACGGAGTCGAGGCGCACGTGATCCCGGGCGAGAACGCCGGCGTGCAGATCTGGATCCTGGGCAGCAGCGGCGGCGAGAGCGCCCAGGTGGCCGGCGAGCGCGGACTCCGGTTCGCGGCCAACTACCACGTGAGCCCGGCGACCGTGCTGGAGGCGGTCGAGGGCTACCGTTCCGCGTTCCGGCCGTCGGACGAGCTGAGCGAGCCCCACGTCAGCGTGTCCGCTGACGTGGTGGTCGGCGAGGATGAGCAGGCCGCCCGCGAGCTGGCCAGCGGCTACGGCCCCTGGGTGCTCAGCATCCGCAGCGGCGCCGGCGCCATCGCGTTTCCCGCCCCGGAGCAGGCCCGCGCCCACCGGTGGACCGGCGAGGACCGCACCCTGGTCGCCGACCGCATCGAGACCCAGTTCGTCGGCTCGCCCAAGCAGGTCGCCGACCGGCTGGAGCAGTTGCGCGACGCCACCGCCGCCGACGAGCTGATCATTACCACGATCACCCACGACCACGCCGACCGGGTCCGCTCCTACCAGCTGCTGGCCGACGAGTGGCATCGTCGGGCCTACTGATGAAGTAGCAGGTCACAGGACGCGGCAGTGCTGGTTGGGTGCAGTACCTCCTCGTTAGCGGGTCGCGGCCAGCGCAACGTCTTGCCGATCGGCGAAGCCTGTTCAGTGCGCCCAACATGCAAACATCGGTTGCATATTCCCGCTTGACCTGCTACTGTCGGTTGCACATACAGGGAAGGGGCCGGATACCGATGGCAGACCTAGTGATCGAGCGGGACGTCCTGATCGAGGCGCCGGCGGAGGTGGTGTGGCGCACCATCACCGAGCCCGATCAGATGAGCCAGTGGTTCGCCGACCGGGTGGACCTGGTGGTGGAACCCGGCGCCCAGGGCTACATGCAGTTCGGCGACCAGGGCGGCCCGGTCGTCGTGGAGCTTGTTGATCCGCCCACTCGCTTCTCGTTCCGCTGGAACCACCCCCGCGGGGAGGAGCCGGTGGCCGGCAACTCGATGCTCGTCGAGTTCACGCTGACGCCCGAGGGCGACGAGCGGACCCGTCTTCGCGTGGTCGAAAGCGGCCACGAGCTGCGCGACTGGCCTGACGCGGAGAAGCAGCGCTATGCCGACGAGCACCGGGACGGCTGGGTGGAGTACCTGGAGCGCCTCGCCGGCGTGCTCACGGGGCGCTGATCGCGATGACGGCGCAGACCGACGATGAGCTGTGGTCGGCCATCGGCGACCCGTCTCGTCGCCATGTCCTCGACCTGCTGGTCAGCAACGGTGAGGTCAGCGCCAGCTGGCTGGCCGGACGGGTGCCGTTCACCCGCCAGGCCGTCTCCAAGCATCTGGTCGTGCTCGAACGCGCCGGGCTGATCAGCCGGCGCAAGCAGGGCCGGGAGGTTCTCTACCAGGTACAAGCCGGCCGTCTCGACCAGGCCGCCCGGGCCATGGCCGAGGTAGCCGCCCAATGGGACCGCCGGCTCGACACGATCAAACGGCTCGCCGAAGCCGCGCACGCGGAAAACAAGAAGAGGAGATCGTCATGAAGGACGAATCAGCCGCCCCCGGCGGGACGGCGCCCGCCGGGCCCCCCGACGACCTCACCACCGGGCCCTGACGGTCCGGTCCGGGATGGCGCACGTGTCAGATGCCGGGGCTTTCCCGCTGCGACGATTGTCAAAGGCTGGCGCTTGACCAGTTCCTCGAACTGGCCAAAACTGGGGCATTATCCCTTTACGCAGATCGCGGATCGGTCGTGGCCCTGAACGAACTCCAGGCTCTCGTCGAGGAGCTGGCCGGGCGTATCGGCGCTCCGGTGGTGCTCGAAGACCATGAGCAGCGCATGGTCGTCTACTCCGCGCAGGACGGGCCCATCGACGAGGTCCGCCGGGACTCGATCCTGATGCGCGAGACCCGCCCGGAGGTCAAGCACTGGTTCCGCCAGTTCGGCATCGTGCAGGCCAGCTCGCCGCTGCGGATACCCAGCCATCCGGAGCTGGGAATCCTCGGCCGGCTGTGCGTCCCGGTGCGCTTCCGGGGCCGGCTGCTCGGTTTCCTCTTCCTCATCGACGATGTGCGGCGGCTGAACGGCCCCGACATCGAGCTGGTCGAGCGCTTCAGCCGCCATGCCGGGCTGCTGCTGTACGAAGAGGAGCTTGACCGCCGTCTCTCGGCGAGCGTGCTCTCCCATCTGCTCACCCCGGACCCGGAGATGCGCCAGGCGGCGGCCCGGCAGCTGGCCGAGCAGGGCCTGGCGGCGGCCGAAGCGCCCCACGCGGTCGTGGTGGTCCGGCTGGCCAACGTCCCGGTGCCCCGTCCCGGGGAGGTTATCGGCGAGGCCATACTCGAGCTGCTGCGCAGGCACGTCCAGCCGGGAGTGCTGCAGATGGCACGTCCGGACCACGGGGTGCTGCTGGTGCCGGTCGCCTCGGCCGACGACGACCGGCAGGCGGTGGCCAGCGCCCGTGAGGTCTCGGCCGCGCTCGCCCGCGGGATGCGCGGCAAACCGCGCGGCGAGGCGCGCGTGATCACGGGGATCGGCGACCCGCAGCCGCAGCTTGCCGACGCTCACCACTCCTACCGCGAAGCGCTGCTGGCCGCCCGGGTGGCCGCATCGGTGCCCACCGTGGGCGACCCGGCTCGCTGGCGGGACCTGGGCGCGTTCCGGGTGCTGGTGCAGGTGCCGCTGGGCGATGACGTCCGCTCTTCCTGCGTTGATCCCCGGCTGCTACGGCTGATCGGCGGCGAGGACGACCTGGCGGGGACCGTCGAGACCTACCTCGATCTCGGTTGTGACGCCAAGCGGACCGCCGAGCGCTTGCGGCTTCATCGCGGCACGCTGTACTACCGGCTGGCGAAGGCCGTCCGGCTGACCGGTGCGGATCTGCACGACGGCAACGACCGTCTCGCCCTGCACCTCGGCTTCAAGCTGGCCCGCCTGAACGGAACTTACCCGCTCTCCCGATCCAGTGGCCCGGAGCCCCGGCCGGCCCGCCGCCAGCAGGCCGGCCGCCAGCGGGCCGGCCGCCAGCAGGCCGGGCGCGCCGGCTGAGGGACGCCCGGGCCTGCTGGCAGGACGGCGGCTACTTCGTGAAGTACCAGTACTCGGGCAAGAACGTGTACATCGGGTTCCAGGTGACGCCCTGCAAGTTGCTCTTGACGGCCTGGATGAAGTACTGCTGGGGCACCCAGATGAAGGGCAGCTGCTCGGCGGTGAACGTCGCGTACTGGTGGAACAGCGACATGCTGCTGTTGTCCTGGATCTCGCGGATCATGCTGTCCATCGTCGGGTTGGAGTAGCCGCCCGAGTTGGACGGGGCGCCGGTCAGGAACAGCGGCTCGCCGGTCGGCAGGTAGCCCGGGCCGTCGTACGCCCAGCCGCTGATATCGACCATGATCCAGCTCTTGTTCGTCGAGACGGCCACCCCGAGCAGCGTGCTGAACGACTCGGCCTGGGTCGCGATGGAGATGCCTGCCTGCGCGGCGTCAGACTTGTAGACGTCCTCCTGCGCCTGCAGCGCGGCGACGCCTGAGGTGTAGTCCATGGTGAACTTGGCCTGCGTGCCCGCCTTGATCCCGCTGCCGCACAGGGCAGGAGTCTCGCAGGTCATGACGCCGCCCACCATCTTCCAGCCGTGGCTTTCCAGCAGGCTCTTGGCCTTGGCGATGTCGAAGGGGTAGGGGCCCCGCCGTTGGCCATTTCCACCGCGGGCTCGAAGGTGTTCGCGGGCTCGGGAGGAACCGGCCCGGTCGTGGGGTACGCGTAGCCCCGGTAAATGGCCTTTGACATGCCCTCCTGGTCGTTGACGTACATCAGCGCCTGGCGGAAGTACAGCTGCTTGAACACCGGCCCGTAGGTGGGGTTGTTGAAGTTGATCTGGTAGTAGGCGATCGCGTAGGTGTCGAACGGCTGGAGCTTGTAGCCGGACCCGAGCGGATTGGCCGCCGGCACCGTCTGGTTCAGGGGCTTCTGCGGCAGGTCGGCCGACGGGATCTGGCCCACATCCAGCGAGCCGGTCTTCAGCGCCGTGTACTCGGCGGTGTCGCTGGTGTAGGTGACGTACTTGACGGCCGACAGCGTCGGCTTCGGTGAACCCGAGTAGGCCTTGTTGGGCACGAAGGTGTCGGCGCCGGCGACGGTGAACGCAGCCAGCTTCCACGGGCCATCCACCACGGACCAGATCGGGCTGGTCGCGTAGCTGGTGGCGTCCTTGGCCTGGGCGGTGAGGAAGTTGAACACTGCCGCGCAGCCGGCGACGCTCGTGTGGCACCCGCCGCTTCCGGGCTTGGCGCCCGCATGGGTCACGTCCCACGCCAGCGGCATCGGCGTGATCTCGGCGAGCTGGTTGTAGGTGAACCAGGTCGACGCGTAATCCTTGGTCAGGTGCAGAACGATCGTGTCCGGACCGGTGATAGAGAAAGACGCCAGATTGTCCGGCAGGGTCCCCGGCGTGTAGCCGGCGTAGTTGCTCTTCTCCGCCTTCATCATGTTGAGCCAGAACGCCACGTCCTGCGCGTCGACAGCTTCCCCGTCGGACCACTTCCAGCCCTTGAGCTGGATGGTCACCGTCTTGCCGCCGTCGCTGTAGACGGGCGCATTTGCCGGAGACAGCGGGTAATCGACCTGGACCGAATCGCCGTTGTTGCCGAACATGTACAGCGGCCGGTACAGGATGTACTCGAAGTCCTGGCCGTTAGGGACGCTTTCATAGGCGATGGGGATGAACGGCCAGATCCAGTTGGGGGCCTGGCCGGCGACGAATCCGACGGTTGCCGTGCCGCTCTTGGCGGCCCCGCTTGACGAGGCAGCGGGGGAACTCGTCGAGGAACATGCGCTGAGCGCCAGCGCGGCCGCGGCAACCATCCCCGTAAGCCCGAGCAGGCCGCGTCTGGTCCTGCTCGCCGTTGCCCGGCGCCCGCCTGGCGACTGACCTGGCTTCATCTCAGTACTCCCTCTCAACGTCGCGGTTGCGAGGTTGGGCGCCATCACGCCGATCTGCGCTCACCCGGCTCGCTGGCGCGTCGTTATCGCACCAAAAGACCGGCATGCCGCACTCCCGGATAATCCGGAGGTTACTGCGACGGGTCGTGGAGGAGAACGGGCAATTGTCGAAAGCTGGCCGGCTCATCCGCGACAAATGGCCAATCGCGGCGCGGCGCGTCCGGGTGGCGGTCCTAAGATCGGGGCGCGGAAACGGCCGGAGGGCCCATGCGGCACGGCGTCGTGTTGTTCAGCAGCGACCGCGGTATCACGCCGGGCCTGGTCAGCCGGCCGGGTTGAACAGGTGGTAGAGGATGTGGTCCTGCCACTGGCCGGCGATCTTCAGGTAGGACGGCGCCACGCCGAACGGCTTGAAGCCGTTGCGGGCGAGCACCCGCTGCGACGCCGTGTTATGCAGCAGGGTCTCCGCCTGGAGCCGGTGCAGTCCCAGCGCGGTGAAGGCGATGGTGACGGCGTCGGTCACCGCCGCGGTGGCCAGGCCGCGGCCGTTGTGCGACTGGCTCACCCAGTAGCCGATGCTCGCGGACTGAAACGCGCCGCGGGTGATCCCGTTGATGTTGATGCCCCCCACGACGCGCCCGTCATCGGCGATGACGAGCGGCACCATGCTCTCCCGCGCGTACGCGTCGAGCGCCCTCCCCAGGGCCGCCCGCTGCGACTCCACCGTGAAATAGTCGTCGTCCCGCAGCGGCTCCCAGGGCGCGAGGAACGCGCGGTTCTCCCGCAGGGCGGCGGCCAGGGCGGCCGCGTCAGCTACGGTTGCGATCCTGGTGACAGCCATTTCACGCTCCGTCTCGCCGGCGTCGGGCTGCTCATCGTAGACGCGGGCCCCCGGGTTTCCGGGGCGCCCGGGTTCCGCCGCGCAGACGGGGCGGCGCAGGCCCTCACGTGTGGTGCGCGGCCAGGTGAGCGCGCAGGACGTCGTAGCCGAAGTCGGCGTCGGGATCACGCCACACCGAATGCGCGTGGTTCGCGTGGCGCTGGGTGTTGTCGTACTCGATGAGCAGCCCCGGCCCCTGCAGGCGGTAGTAGTGTGGCCGGCCGGGCTCGGTGGGCCCGGCCCAGGCCAGGTGGACCTCGTCGAGCGCGGCGTCGTCGTCGTAGTCCGCCCGGGGTGACAGGCCGTCGGGGACCCGGCCCAGGTAGGCGGCCAGCAGCGCGCGCAGCCGGTCCCGCTGCCCGGCGTCCAGCTCGCGGGCTGGCAGGCCCTGGGGGACGCGGGTGAGCGCGAGCCGCTGATAGTCCCCGGCGTCGTAACCGGAGGCCCGCTCGGCGTCGGCATCCAGCCGGGCCACCCGCTCGGCCAGCACCGGGTCGGTGAACTGACTCCGCCAGATGTCGCGCAGGTACATCATCCGGTCGCCGTCGGCCAGGCGCGCCCGGTTGCCGCCGACGATGTCGGCCGGGGCCCGGTCGAGCAGGGTGGCGCGGCCGGCCCGCCCGGGCTCGAGCGAGCGGACCAGCTCCCGGGCCAGGTCCTCGGCCCCGCCCAGCGGGCGCAGCGGCGCGGGGCCCAGCAGCGGCGAGACCGCCGGGTCGGCGCCGAGGAAGCAGGGGGTCGTGGAGCGGACCATGCCGCCGGCGACCAGGTTGTTCAGCGAGACGTGATGCCCGCCGAAACGCCAGCCCCACGGGGCCGGGCCGCCGGGCTCTCCGAACACCCGCAAGTAGTACAGGCCGGGGTCGCGGCCCCGCTCCCGGCCCCAGTCCATGCTCCAGCCCTCGAGGTGGTCCAGGACGTTGTCCAGCCCGATGATGGTGGCCACGGTGACGTAGCCCGCGGTGGACAGCCCCGTGGCGACCAGCTGGTGGGCCAGGCGCTGCTGGGCGGGATGCTGGGCGGCGAGGGTCAGGCCGCCGTGGTCGGTCGGGGTGTAGTACCAGCGCCTGCGCTCGGCGTCCGGCTCGGGATCCGGGCTGGGCGCGTTTCCGGTGGCCAGCACGCGCTGCGCCGGGTCGAGCGCGTCGAGCCAGGCGGCCGCCGCGCTGGCCATGCGCGCCGCGGCCTCCCGCGCGGCGGCGTCCCGCCCGCCGGGGTCCGGCCGGGCGTCCCGCGCGCCAGAGTCCTGCCCGGCGCCCTGCCCGCCCGCGCCCTGCCCGCCCGCGCCCTGCCCGCCCGCGTCCCAGCCCGTGGCCGTTCCGGTCGTGTTCACGCGCTCTCCTCCCGGGTCCCGCCCGGGCGGCATCACCCCGCCGGGCCTGGCTCAACCCAGTCTCCCCGGCCGGGCCGCCGTCCGGCCAGCCCGGCCGGACGGGACGCCTTCCCGGGCGGCGCACCGGCCCCGCGCGAGCTCTCGTTCCGAGATTCACTGGCGTTAGGCCGGCCGGGTAAGGTCGGCGCGATGGAGGTCATCCGCAAGGACGTGGTCGTGGTCGGCCTGGGGGGATTCGGGTCGGCCGCGCTGTGGCGGCTCGCCGGGCGCGGGGCGGACGTGGCCGGCATCGAGCGTCACGGCATCGGCCACCACCTCGGTTCCTCGCACGGCGCGACCCGGCTGTTCCGGATCGCCTGCCAGGAACATCCGGGGCTGGCCCCCGTCGCGCTGAAGTCGCTGGACCTGTGGACCCGGCTGGGGGACCAGACGGGAGAGCGGCTCGTCTGGCAGAGCGGCTGCCTGAGCACGGGCGCGCCAGACAGCCAGCCGGTGCGCGGCGCGGCCGCGGCGGCCGCCGCGGCCGGGGTGCCGGTCACGCGGCTCAGCCACGGCGAATTGCTGGCCCGGCAGCCGCAGTACGCGGGCCTGGCCCCGCAGGACGTCGCGGTCTGGGACCCGGGGGCGGGGATCTGCTACCCCGAGCGCAACGTCCGGGCGCAGACGGCGGCGGCCCGCGCCCTGGGCGCCGACGTCTACCCGCACACGATGGTCACCGCCATCGAGCCCGGCCCGGGCGGCGTGACCGTGCGCACCCCGACCGCCCAGTGGCAGGCATCGCAGGTGGTCGTCGCGGCCGGCGCGTGGCTCGGCCGCCTGGTGCCCGGCCTGCCGCTGGCCCCGCGCCGCACGCCGCTGTACTGGTTCCGCCCCCGCGATCAGCGGTCGGCGGAGTTCACCCTGGACCGCTTCCCCGCGTTCATCTGGGAGCGGCCGGACGGCGAGGTCCTGTGGGGCCACGGGTCGGCCGAGGACTACGACGTCAAGGTCGGCCTGGATCCCGCGCGGGCCAGCGTGAGCACCGCCATCGACCCGGAGGAGATGGACCGCTACATCCACCTCGACAGCGACATCGACGACCTGACCGCGGCCGTGGCGCGGGCCTTCCCCGGCCTGGAGCCCCGGCCCGCGAAGGTGATTCCGTGCCTGGTCACAGACTCGCCCGACGAGCAGTTCCTGATCGGGCGGGTGAGCGGCGAGCCGCGGATCGTGGTGGCCGGCGGGGACAGCGGCCACGGCTTCAAGCACGCCGCCGGGGTCGGCGAACTGCTGGCCCAGATCGTGGCGCGCGAGCGCCCGTACTGCGCGACGGACTTCCTCGACCCGGCGCGGTTCGGCTGACCCGGTAACGTGCGGCTGTGGAACATATCCGACTCGGCCGCACCGGCCTCCAGGTGTCGCGACTGTGCCTGGGCACCATGACCTTCGGACTGCAGTGTGATGAGCCGACCGCGACGGCCATCCTCGACCGGGCCGCCGACGGCGGCGTCGACTTCCTGGACAGCTCCGACGCGTACCCGCTGGGCGGGGACCTGTCGACCCGTGGGGTGACCGAGGAGATCCTCGGGCGCTGGCTGCGCGGACGGCGGGACCGCTTCATCGTGGCCACCAAGTGCTTCGTCCCGACCGGCCCGGCGCCCTTCGACGCGGGCAATTCGCGCAAGCACATACTCTCCGCCGTGGAGGCCTCGCTGCGGCGGCTGCAGACCGATTACATCGACCTCTACCAGTTGCACGGGTACGACCCGGCCACGCCGATCGACGAGACGCTGGGCGCCCTCGACGACCTCGTCCACCAGGGGAAGGTCCGTTACCTCGGCTGCTCGAACTTCCTGACCTATCAGCTGGTGCGGGCGGTCGGCCGGACCGAGACCCTCCGGCTGGCCCGCCTGGATTGCGTCCAGCCCCGTTACAACCTGCTGTTCCGCCAGATCGAGCGGGAAATGCTGCCGTACTGCCGCGAGGAGGGCATCGGCGTCATTCCCTACAACCCGATCGCGGGCGGCCTGCTGTCCGGCAAGCACGCCCGGGGCGGCGCGCCGCCGGAGGGGACCAGGTTCACCCTCGGCAACGCCGGGAGCATGTACCAGGACCGCTACTGGCACGACCGCGAGTTCGACACGGTCGACGTCCTGCGCGGGCTCGCCGAGCAGGCCGGGCAGAGCCTGGTCACGCTCGCGGTGGCCTGGGTGCTGGCCAACCCGGCGGTCACCGCGCCGATCATCGGGGCGAGCCGCCCGGACCAGCTCGGCCCCAGCCTGGCGGCCGCCGAGGTCACCCTCGACGACGCGCTCAAGCGCCGGCTGGACGAGATCACGCACGGATACCGCATGGGTGACGCCCCCCGGTAGGTGCCCGGGGCGGTCCGGGTGCGCGGGGCGGTCCCGGGTGCGCGGGCGAACCCCGGCCCGGCCGCGCGGGGCGAACCGCGGCCCGGCCGCACGAGCGAGCCCCTGGCCAGCCGGGGATGGACTGGCCAGGGGCTCGGGTCCGAGACTGCGGGGGGTCAGAGCCCGCAGGCGGCGGCCACCGCGTCGGCGGCGGCCTCCCGGTTGCCGGCGGCCGGGATGCCGGGACGCTCGAAGTCGTCCATGTAGATGTCGGCCGCCTCGGCGGCGCTGGTGGCAGCGTTCAGGGCCGGGATGAACTGCGCCCACTGCTGGTTGTAGGTGAGCAGCGCCTCCAGTTGGGTCTGCAGGTCGGCCGCGACGTTGCCGGTGACGAACCCGGCCGGCAGCGGGGTCCACCCGATCAGCCCGCCGCCGCCCGATCCGACCGACTCCGGGTTCCCCTCGGACTCCTGGTAGATGTTCCCGGCGATGCCCGCCGCGGCCAGGCCGGTGTACCCGTGCGCGGTCAGGAAGCCGACGATCGCGGCGTAGTTGGCCGGGAGCGGGCCGCCGGCGTTCGCTGAGCACGTGACGGCCCCGGTCGCGCTGACGGCGCTGGCGTCCGTGGCGGTGGTGGCCTTGGCGTGCCGGGCCAGCTTGGTGCCATTACGCACCGACGCGGGCGGATCGACCGGCACGCTCAGCACCTGCCCGGGGAAGACCACGTTCGGGTCGGCGATCCGCGACTTGTTGATTTCGTACAGCCAGCGCCAGTAGCTGGCGTGGCCGTAGAAGCGCTTGGCGATCCCGGCCAGCGTGTCCCCGGGCTGGATCGTGTACGTGCGGGCCGCGGGCCGGACCGCCGCGTCGAGGCGCGCGGTGACCGGCCGTGCGGCCGGGCCGGCCGGCGCGGCATGGGGCGCGGCGGCCGCGAGCGCGTGGGACCCGGCCACGAGCGCGCCCGTGGCCGCGAGGGCCGGGACGGCCAGGCCCGCCTGCCGGGTCGCCTGCCGGGCCGCCCGCCGGGCCGGCGATGGCCTGCGGTGCCGGCCTGCCGCCTTGAACTTCGGGTTCTTCCTGCGTGGGGTGCCTGACCTCACAAACCTGCCTTACGTCGGATCCGCGCCCGGCTACTCGGCCAACCGCGCCTCTCACCGGGCCTGACATTTTTCTCATGGAGCAGCTTGGCCGGACGTCCAGGCCGCGCGCGGGCGAATTCCGGTAAATAGCCCAGGCAGGCTATGACATGGACAAACGCGAATATCGGTCGACAACGTCGCGCCCGCGCGGGTTTCCGGCGCGGGCGGGTGGTTCGCGGGCGGGCCGGATATGGCCCGTCCGGGTGGTGCCGCATCACCCGCCCGGATGGGCCGGGATCAGGTCTCAGGCCGGGTCACCTGCCCGGATGGCCGGGATCAGGCCTCAGGCCCGCATCACCCGCCCGGATGGGCCGGGATCAGTCCCCGGGCCGCCCGACCTGCCGCAGCCGGGCGAGATCCTCCGGGCCCAGGCGGCTGGCGAGGCCGGCCGCCGCGCCGTTGGCCCGCAGTTGCTCGGGGCTGGTGGCCCCGAACAGCACGCTGGTGACCGACGGGTTCAGCAGCGGGAACGCCAGCGCCAGCGCGGCCGCGGTGGTCTGCAGCCGGCCGGCCAGGCCGGCCAGGTCGGCGGCGGCCGCGGCCGCGGCGGCGTACCGCGGCTCGGCCAGGGCCCCGGCGGCCCGCCCCGCCTGCGGGTGATGCCGGTACTTGCCGGTGAGCACCCCGCCGGCCAGGCAGAAGGAGGCGATGACGCCGGCGCCCGCCGCGCCGAGCGCCTCGGTCATCGCGGGGTCCTCCACCCAGGACCGGTGCACCAGGCTGTAGGGCAGCTGCGCCGCGCACGGGGGCGCGACCCCGAGGCCGGCCGCCGCCTGGACCGCCTCGCCGGTCAGGCCGGCGGGCCAGTTCACGATCCCCCAGGCGCGGGCCTTGCCCGCGGTGACCAGCCCGCCGACGGCTTGCACCAGGTCGGTGACCGCCAGCCCCCCGGGCGGCGGGTTGGCGTAGATCAGGTCGACGTGGTCGAACCCCATGCGCTGCAGCGAGGCGTCCAGTTCCGCGGCCGCGCTCTGCCCCGGCCAGAACTCCCACCACAGCTTGTTGGCGACGACGGCCTCGCCCCGCGGCACGCCCGCGCCGCGGAACAGCTCGCCGAACCGTACCTCGGAATACCCCGTCGGGATCGGGGCCTGGCCGGTCTCGTCGTCGTAGCGGGCGTCGTCGAAGAAGTTGATGCCCTCGTCGCGGGCGGCGCGCATGATGGCGATCCCGGTCTCGGCGGGCAGGCGCTCGAACGTGCGCCAGGAGCCCAGGGACAGCGCCGAGACCTCGATCCCGGACCGGCCGAGAGGCCGCCGGGCCAGGCCATCCGCTGACATGCCGGGCGGTTACCGGCCGCGGTCGCGGCGCAGCCGGTCCAGCACGTCGCCCGGGTTCTCGGCGGTGGCCCGGATCATCGCCCGCATCGCATCCGCGAGGGCGATGCGGGGCACGTCGAGCGCGACCGCGGCCGAGTCGGCCCACTGGGTGAGCTGGCGGTACAGCTCCGGGCTCAGGTCGAGGGTGATCCGGACCGGCTTCGACCGGATCGCGGTCTGGCCGGCCGGCCGCGCCGCCGGGTCGCTGCGCCGCGCGGCGGCGGCCGCCATCTGCGCCCTGCGCTGCTCCCGCTGCGTGGTCATGACCGCACCGAGCAGAGCGGGGCGCATCGCTCGATGAGGTCGTGGGCCACCTGCCGCCATACCGCGCGGCCGGTCCCGGGGATCGGCATGCCGAAGCTCTGCGCGTACACCTCCAGCCGGGGCACGGCCGTCCCCAGCACGTCGTATCCGAGGTCCTGCAGCGCCTCGCGCGCGTGGTCCGTGGAACTGGCCCGCGTGACGCAGCGGTTGAGCAGCACCGAGGAACGCGCGGGCCGGTCCCGGGCGGCCCAGACCTCCCTGATCTCGTCCCGCATCGGCGACGTGCGGTTGATCTCAATGGGGCTCGGCGCGCACGGGATCAGGATCTCGTCGGCATACCGCAGGGCGGACCTGGCGATGCCGATGTGGTCTTCCAGTTGCGGCGCGTCGATGATCACCACGTCGTCGGACTTGGCGATCTCGGGTACACGGCGGTGCAGTTCCCGGGACGGCAGGGCCACGATCCGGAACGGAAACGCGGCCTGCGGCGGCATCCCCGGATACATGGCCGCGAGGTCGGACCATTCCAGGGCGCTGCCCGAGGGGTCGGCGTCCACCAGCAGCACCCTGTTCCCGGCCTCCGCGAAAACGTGCGCCAGCCAGACCGCCGATGTGGTCTTGCCCGTACCCGGCTTGAGGTTCGCTAGAGCGAGCCGGATCCCCGTCATCCAGGCAGTATTGCAGCGCTCGGGCCATTCCGGTAGCCGGTCTGAGGCCTGTTGGCGGCCCGTGCGCGGTCCGGAACTGTGGGCTACCAGGCGCCGGGGGCGTATGCAGTAATACAGTAACTACGGCACTACTGCACCAGATCGGGGCGGGGAGCCGGGCGGGCGCGAGACGGCGCGTGCCAGAAAGCGACCGTTTTCCACAGCGACGCGGATATCGTCGTGCATTTCAGGCCGGGCCCGGGCCGGATTGCCCACAGCCTGTGGACGGCGGTGTGGAGCGAATTACAGCCATGTGACCACACGAGCGCCCGGCATCCCGGATCGGCTCAGTCCGGCCAGGTGATGAGCGCTTTCCGGTCGACGGACACGTAGCCGTGATCGGAGAACCAGCGCGCCGATTCCTCGATCGCCTCGCGGGCCGGCCGCGAGGTGTAGCCGAGTTCGGTGCGCGCCCGGTCGTCGCTGAAGATCATCCTCGTGGCGGACATGCGCGCGCCCTCGAGCGGGACCCGGGGCTCGCGCCGCAGCAGGCGCCCCTCGATCAGCTCGGAGGCGACGCCCGCGGTGAGCACCACCCCGCGCGGGATCTGCCGCCGCGGCATGGGCAGGCCCGAGTAGCTGGCCAGGGCCTGCAGGATCTCGCGCATCGACAGGTTCTCCCCGCCGAGGATGTAGCTGCGGCCGCGGCGGCCGCGCTCCAGGGCGGCCACGTGCCCGCGGGCCAGATCATCGACGTGGCTGACGTTCAGGGCAGTGTCGACGTAGGCGGGCATCCGTCCGTTGAGGAAGTCGGCCACCACCTTCCCGGTCGGCGTGGGGGCCAGGTCGCCGGGGCCGAGCGGGAAGGTCGGCAGGGCCAGGCACACGTCCAGCCCCTCGGCGGCGGCCCGGAGCACCTCGTGCTCGGCGATGAACTTCGACCTCTTGTAGTGGCCGAACAGGTGCGAGATGTCGGCGAAGGCGGTCTCGTCGGCCGGCTTGCCGTACTTCGTCATGCCCAGGCCGAGCACGCCGACCGTGGAGGTGTACACCAGCCGCTCGCACCCCCCGGCCCGGGCGGCGTCCAGCACGTTGAGCGTCCCGCCCACGTTCACGTCGTAGAAGATCCGCGGGTCGCTGGCCCACAACCGGTAGATCGCGGCGAGGTGGAACACGAACCGGGCGCCCGCGCACGCGGCCCGGACGGCCGGGCCGTCCCGGACGTCCACCAGGGCGCGCTCGACATCGGCGCCGTCCAGGTTGCGGTCGTCGGCGCCCGGGGCGACCAGGGCGACGACATCGGCGCCCCTGGCTTGCACGGCCCGCGTGACCGCGGACCCGATGAATCCGGTGGCGCCGGTGATGACCACCCGGTCCCCGGGGTTGATGCAGGCGACGTGGCTCACGGGAGGGACAGTAATGCCCCATCAGCACCTCGGGTGACAAGATGACCATATGACCGCGCGTCTCGATGTGCTCTGCGCCGGGTACGCCGCCGATCGGGTGGCCAGCACGGTCGTGCTGATCCGCGACCAGGACGCCGTGATCGTCGTGGACCCGGGCATGGTGGCCGACCGCCGGCGGATCCTCGATCCGCTGGCGCGGCTCGGCGTCGAGCCGGCCAGCGTCACCGACGTGGTGTTCAGCCATCACCATCCCGACCACACGCTGAACGCGGCGCTGTTCGAGCGGGCCCGGTTCCACGACGTCTGGGCCATCTACGCCGGCGACGAGTGGACCGACCGGCCCGCCGACGGGTTCGCGCTGTCGCCCGCGGTGACGCTGATGGCCACGCCCGGGCACACCGCGCAGGACATCACCACGCTGGTCAGCACCGACGGCGGCCTCGCCGCCTGCACCCACCTGTGGTGGTCCGCCGAGGGACCGGACATCGACCCGCTGGCCGAGGACCAGGCACTGCTCGAGCGCTCGCGGGCCCGGCTGCTCGAGCTGAGCCCGGCCCTGATCGTGCCCGGCCATGGCGCGCCGTTCGACCCGGCCGGCCGGGAGCAGCAACCGTGAACGCCATGCCCCCGGCCGAGCTGACCGAGGATGTCCTGCGGGCCTTCGGCAGCACGCCCGACCCCCGGCTGCGCGAGCTGATCACCGCCCTGATCAGGCACCTGCACGCGTTCGCGGCCGAGACCCGGCTGACGCCGGAGGAATGGCTGGCCGGCCTGCGGTTCCTCACCGCGACCGGGCAGAAATGCGACGCGCAGCGCCAGGAGTTCGTTCTCCTGTCCGACATCCTCGGCCTGTCCTCCCTGGTGGACATCGTCAACGCCGCGCCCGGTGCCACCGAGTCCACCGTGCTCGGCCCGTTCTACGTGCCGGGGGCGCCGCGGCGGGCGATGGGCGAGCACATCGGCCGCCCCGAGGACGGCAGCCCGACCCTGGTCCGCGGCCGCGTGACCGACCCGGCCGGCCGCCCGCTGGACGAGGCCACCCTGGACGTCTGGCAGAGCAGCGGCAGCGGGCTCTACGACATCCAGGACCCGGACATGCCGCCGTTCAACCTGCGCGGCGTGTTCGTCACCGGGCCGGACGGCCGGTTCGAGTTCCGGACCGCCCGCCCCGCGAGCTACCCGGTGCCAACCGACGGCCCCGTCGGCGACCTGCTGCGCGCCACCGGGCGCAGCCGCTGGCGCGCGGCGCACATCCACGCGATCGTCTCGGCCCCCGGCCGCCGGGCGGTCACCACGCACATCTTCGACGCCGACAACCCCTACCTCAGCACCGACACGGTGTTCGGCGTCAAGGACTCCCTGGTCCGGCCGTTCCGCCCGGCCGGGCCCGGCGACCCCCCCGACGTCAGCTACGTGGTCGACATGGACTTCACGCTGGCCTCGCCGGCGTGATCCTCCTGCCGATCGCGCTGGTGCTGGCTACGGTGGGGACGGTGCGGCTGATCGTGGGCCGGCGCCGGCGCCGGCCCGAGCGGCCGGCCCGCGCGGTCTCCTGATGTCGGCCGGGCTGCTCGCGGCGTCGGCCAGGGTCCGCGGCTGGACCCTGGTCACTCGCCACACCAGCGACCTGGCCGGCCGCGCCGTGATGGTGCTCAATCCGTTCGAGCCGCGGCCCGGCCCGTGAGAGCGCCCTGGTCAGGAAGGCTTCAGGGATCATCCAGCCGAAGCACAGATCAGGTTCTTAGGCTCAGGGGACACCTCGGGGCGAACCGAGCAGGGAGGATGGGGACCGTGCGTGAGAACGTGACGATCTCGTACCGGGGAGCCGGCTACGAGATCGGGCGAGGGGAGCACTTCTACGGCATCTGGGCGGCCTCGTCGTCGCAGCCGCAGCCGCTGGAGTGGTGGCCCCCGACCCCCGAGGGCTGGTCTGGCGCGTGGTCCCGGTTCACCGCGATCGAGACGCCGGGCACGATCGTCCCCGTCAGCCCGCCGCCCGCCCCGGGCCCGGTCGTCTCCGGCCCGGCCGGCGCTCCCGGGCCGGCTAGGGCACCCGGGCCGGCCTTCACTGGGCCTGGCCTTCCCGGGCCTGCCGGCGCCCCCGGGCCGGGTTTCATTGGGTCGGCCGGCGCCCCCGGCCCGGGTTTCGCCCCCGGGCCGGCCGGCGCCCCCGGCCCGGGTTTCGCCGGGCCGGGTTTCGCTGGGCCGGCGGCCGATGCGCCGGCCCCGCGCCTGCGGCCGATGCCAGCCTGGTCTCCGGCCGCAGCGCGGGCGCCCTCGCCGCGGCGGGCCTGCTCGCCGTCGGCGTCGTTCTCGGGTTCGCCGGGCTTTTCCCCGGCTACCTGGGCGGCGCGAGCCTGGCCCAGCAGCCCGCCGAACTGGTACCGCACGTGCTCTACCTCGCCGCCTGGGCCGCAAGCGCCGTGCTCATCCTGCTGGGCGGCACCCGGCTGTGGATCGGCGCGCTGCTCGGGCTCGGCGTGAGCATCGTCACGTTCGGTTTCTTCTTCGCCGACGCCGGCACGGTGATGTCCGGCGGTACCCACCTCATGGGGGCCGGGCTGGTGCTCGGGCTGATCGGCTGGGTGGCCTGCGCGGCCGGGTCGGTCATGGCGTTCCGGCTCCGGCCGGCCGGGGGGATGGGCAAGCCGCAGAGCGACGACATGGGCCCGGTCGTGATGCTGATGCTCGCGGCCCTCGGCACGGCCATCGCGTTCGCCCCCTCCTGGGACCGCTACGTGCTGCACAACGCGGCCGGAGCCACGCAGACGCTGACCGCGGGCAACGCCTTCGCCAACCCGGCCCCGGTGATCGTCGGGGATGTGGCCGTTATGGTCGCGCTCGTCGCGGTGGTGGCCGCGGCCGCGTTGTGGCGTCCGATCCGGCTGGGTGCCGCGCTGCTGGCCGGCGCGATCATCCCGATGGCGGGGCAGGCGATCTCGGCGCTGATCGGGGTGGGCGAGGCCACCTCGCCCACGCAGTTCGGGGTCTCGCCCGCGCAGGCCGCGCAGATCGGGCTCACGATCAACACCGGCGTCACCGCCGCGTTCTGGATCTACTGCGCGTTCCTGGTCGCGCTGATCGCGTCGTTCGCGTGGATGCTCATCCCGCCGCACTCCGCGGCGGCGCAGCCGCCGCGGATGCCGCAGGGCCCGTCGGCCGACGTCCCGAGCCCGCCCGCGCCGGGGCCCTCCGTGCCGGGACCGTCGATGCCCGGCGCGCCCATGACCGGCACCCTGGCCGCCCCGGCCGCCCCGGCCGAAGCAGCCACCCTGGCCGGCCCGACCGCCCCGGCCGAGGCAGCCACCCTGCCGACCGCCGACCTGACCACCCCGGCCTAGCGCCGGCCCGCCCTGGCGCTGGCCAGCCTGACGATGATGATCGCGATCCCCGGGCTGCTCCTGGTGCCCGCGGTCGCAACCTCGCCGATGGCTCAGCCGTCACAAGTCCGGGCGTAACCATCGAGACGGCCCGCCCGATATCAGAGTAAGAACCGGGGCGGCGACGGATAGGGCGGTGGCACATGACGGGACGAGTGCGGGGCTGGCCGCCGCGGGCCGGGAAGGCGGGCCGTGTGGTCGCGGCGACCACGGCCGGCGCGCTGCTGATCACGGCGGCCTTGGTCGCGCTGAGCGCGGCGGCGACCGCGGCGGCAGACAAGCCCGCCGGCTTCTGGTACGGCACCGACAGCCGCGCGGTCACGATCACCGGGTCGGCGCCGTACAAGGAGCCGGTGATCGGCGGCTCCTACGGCGGGTACATCGGCATGACCGGCAACTGGGCCAACCTCACCGGCTGCCACAAGATCGTCGTGTGGTCCGCAACCAACGCCGCGCAGGCCAACGCCGACTTCGCCGACCATCTGGGCGTCGGCACCGGCGTCTACTACTTCATGGGCGGCCCGGGCGTCGACCCGCACTACAACGGCACGACCGCCGAGGCGTACGCGTGGGGCGAGGACCAGGCCGCGCGGGCCCTGGGCGACGCGGCCAAGCTGCACGTGACCTACCCGGTGATCTGGGCCGACATTGAGATCCCGGGCGGCCCGTCGGACTACACGCCGGCGCCCGACAACGGCTGGAACTCGGTGTACACGTCGCCGTGCAGCAGCGTGGTCCGGATCTCGTCGGTGCCGGCCAGCGTGGACCGGGCCGACTTCAACGGGTTCGCCGCCTACGTGACCGCGCACTCCTCCGACAAGGTCGGCGTGTACTCGGCCCCGGACATCTGGGCCTCGATCTTCGGCACCGGCTCGGCCGCGTCGATCCCGAACACCTACGAGTGGACTTACGAGTCGTTCACCGCCAGCCTGGCCCACCCGCCGGTGAGCTGGTGCCTGACCGGCAGCGCGTCGTCGACCTGCGCGCGCTTCTTCGGCGGGGTGACCAGCGGCTCCAAGTACGCGCTGATGTGGCAGTGGTCAGGCGGGGGCGGGAGCAACAACGGCGTGGGCGACTTCGACCAGATCGACGGTAACCGGACGCCATAGCCTTTCCCTTCACGCTCCGCCTCCCCCCGGCCGGGCCCGCCGCGCGGAATCAGGTCCGCGTGGCGGCGCGGTCGCGCGCCGGGCCCGCCGCGGCGGCGGGCGGCCGCTTGCTGATCACGTCGCCGGGCCGGACGGTCCCGGAGACCACGATCCGGGCGTTCAGGCCGCGCAACCGCAGCGCGCGGCCGGTCCGGGAGTTGACGAACCGCAGTGCGTCCCGGCCGAACCGGGCGGCGAACTTGGCGCAGCCCAGGTGCGGCTGGCCGGTGACCTCGATGACCGCCGAGCCCAGGCCGAGCCGGGTGCCCGGCGGCAGGTTGGCCACGCTGATGTCGAGGTCGACGTAGATCTGGTCGCCCGCCAGCATCCGCCGGCCCGGGTCATCGGCGACGAGCAGAGCGGCGCGGGCGCTCATCACCGTCAGCTCCATGTCCGGGTGCGCCGACCCGTCCGCGGTCCGCTGGCTGCCCCGCTCCCGCCAGGTGTCGCCGGCCAGGCCGCCGCCCGCGACCAGCGTGCCCTCCTCGAGCGCCATCCGCTGGTCCACGGCGGGCCGGGCCACGATCAGCTCGACCGTGCCGTGGTCGGCCGGGGCCTGGCGGACATGATCGAGGCCGGCTTCCAGCGCGGCGGTGCTGAGATGCTCCACGTTGCCATCATGCGGCCGGCCAGACCGCGAGCCCAAACGAATTCGCCGGGTGCCCCCGGCCCGGGCCGCGGCCGCCCGGGTGATGACGCTGGCCGCGTGAGCTCGCGCGGCGACGGGCCGGCCAGCCCGGTTGCGTGGGCCGCCAGCCGGGTTGCGACATTTTTGCGATTTAGCGCGTGTTTCCGGTGCTTGACACGCATATCTGGTGTCAATCAGGCTTAGGCCGGTAAAACCCTCCGGCCCGACCTCACGCGGTCGTCCCCCCCATGACCGACAGTCGCGTGCCCCCGTTTTGCCCCCTGGCGCCCGTCGCCAGCGGCGCCGCCGGGCCGGACGCTGGCAAGGACCGTCATGAGGGCCAAGGAGGGCTTGCATGAGCTTGATCCACCGTCCGCTGCGCGCCGCCCTGATCGCCGTACTCGGGCTGGCGATGAGCGCCATGACCGGTGCGTTCGCGACCTCGGCGCTCGCCTCGGCCACGTCCGCCGCGCCGCGCTTCGTCGCGCTGAGCGGGAGCGCGACCACCACTCATGACTCGGTCGCCGGGAGCTACAGCAACTCGCGGATGTCGGTCGAGGTGGCGCTGGCGCCGCGCGATCCGGCCGGCCTGAACGCCCTGCTGCAGGCGCAGTACACCAAGGGCGGCGGGCAGTACCAGGACTGGCTGGCCCGGGGCCAGTTCGACGCGCGCTTCGCCCCGGCCGCGGCGACGCGGGCGGCCGTCGACCGCTACCTGGCCCAGCAGGGGCTGACGGTCACGGCCTCGGCCTCGCCGTTCCTGGTCCGCGCGGTGGGCACCAGCGCGCAGGTGTCCGCGGCCTTCCAGACCACGCTGCGGACCTATAGCGGGACCCGCGGCACCCGGTTCTTCGCCAACGCCACCGCGGTGCGGCTGCCTGCCACGCTGGCGCCCGGGGTGCTGGGCGTGATCGGGCTGACCAACACGGTGCGCCCGCGCGACATGGTCGTGCCGACCAAGCCGGCCTCACGGTCCGGCGGTCACGGGGCCGCGGCCTCGGCCAGCTGCGAGACCGGGTATCCCACCCTGTCCGAGCTGGTCGGCCTGTACGTCAACGGCGTCGGCTTCCCGAGTGGCTTCGGCGGCGGGCCCGGCTGCGCCGGCCTGACGCCGTCGCAGACCAACTCCCTCTATGACGCCCCGGCCGGCGCGCGGGGCAAGGGCAAGGGCGTCAACCTGGCCGTGTTCGAGCTATCGGCCTACCTGCCGTCCGACATCGACACCTGGGCGCACACGGTCTACGGCAAGAGCTTCACCCCGCCGCTGAAGAACGTGATCGTGGACGGCGGCCCGCTGAACCCGAAGTGCCCGGCCGGCGACACCTGCCCGGCGTCTTTCGAGGGCTACGCCGGTGACATCGAGGTTGACGCCGATATCGAGACCCAGCTCACCATCGCGCCCGACGCTAGCCACATCATCGTGTACAACGCCCCCAACGACGAGACCGGTCAGACCGAGCTCGACGAGTACACGCGGATCGCCAATGACGACACCGCATCCGTGGTCAGCTCCAGCTGGGGTGAGTGCGAGGCCGCCCTCGGCCCGGCCATGGCCCAGGCCGAGAACGTGGTCTTCGAGCAGATGGCGGCGCAGGGGCAGAGCATGTTCGCGTCGGCGGGCGACGACGGCGCGTTCGACTGCCTCGGCGAGACCGACTCGACGAGCGCGTCAGTGGACGACCCCGAGTCGCAGCCCTGGGTGACCAGTGTGGGTGGCACCTCGTGGCAGAACTTCAACCCCGGCACCCGGCCGCACCCGGCCTACCCGGCCGGCGTGGAGAGTGTCTGGAACGTCGACAACCTCTGCAACACCAGCGCGGACGAGGGCGGCCAGACCGGCCTGTTCTGGTGCGCCGAGACCGGGGCCGGCGGTGGCGGGACCAGCTCGTTCTGGGGCCGGCCGTTCTACCAGCGCGGGCCGGGGATCAACAACCCGTACACCACGTTCGGCAACGGCTCGACCCAGTGCGCGTTCGCGGCCAAGGGCACGCCCTGCCGCGAGGTGCCCGACATCTCGGCCAACGCCGACCAGTTCACGCCGTACGCGGAGTACTGCACCGGCAACGCGAACACGCCGAACAGCGTGTGCGCGACGTTCAGCGGCAGCCAGAACCCG
Organism: uncultured Actinomycetota bacterium; assembly: GCA_963749145.1. Classification (GTDB taxonomy): domain Bacteria; phylum Actinomycetota; class Actinomycetes; order Streptosporangiales; family Streptosporangiaceae; genus JASHPR01. Next base: position 854,352 of record CAVVLN010000005.1, read on the forward strand.
CCCGGCTGGTTCGGGATCGGCGGGACCAGCCTGTCGTCGCCGCTGTGGTCGGGGATCGCCGCCGACCGCGACAGCTACCAGGGGCACCGCAGCGGGAACTTCAACCCGCTGCTGTACCTGCTTTACAACGTCGACCCCGGCCGGTATTTCCACGACATCACCGGGATTGGCCAGCACACGACGAACAACGGGCTGTTCCCGACCCGGCCGGGTTACGACCTGGCCACCGGGATCGGCACGCCGAAGATGGCGGCGCTGATCACCGAAACCTTCTGATCGCACCGGTCACGCGGCGCGGGGGGCGGCATCCCGCCTCCCGCGCCGCGTCGGCGTCCCCGGCATCGCGCCTCCCGCGCCGCGTCGGCGTCCCCGGCATCGCGCCTCCCGCGCCGCGTCGGCGTCCCGGGATCGCGCCTCCCGCGCCGCCAAGGCGTCCCCAGGGCCGCCTGCCCGGCAGCGGATAGGGTTGATCGGTGTCTGTGATCCAGAAGGAGGCCGCCGATTCCGGCGGGCAGCCCGCCCCGGCCGGTGACTACGGGTTCGTGGTCGTGGCCAGCCGGCTCCCGGTGGACCGGGTCGACGAGGCCGGCGGCGAGACCGAGTGGCGGCGCAGCCCGGGCGGGCTCGTCACCGCGCTCGAGCCGGTCATGCGCGAGGCGGGCGGGGCCTGGGTCGGCTGGCCCGGCTCGGCCGGGCCGGCGCCCGAGCCATTCGACGCCGACGGCATGCACCTGGTCTGCGTCGGCCTGTCCGAAGATGAGGTCAGCGACTTCTACGAGGGGTTCTGCAACGCCACGCTGTGGCCGCTGTACCACGATGTCATCGTGCCGCCGGTGTTCCGCCGGCCCTGGTGGGAGTCGTACGTGACCGTCAACCGGCGCTTCGCCCGGGCCGCCGCCGAGCAGGCCGCCACCGGCGCGACCGTGTGGGTGAACGACTACCAGCTGCAGCTGGTGCCCGGCATGCTCCGCGCGATGCGCAGCGACGTCCGGATCGGCTTCTTCAACCACATACCGTTTCCCGGCTACGAGATCTTCGCCCAGCTCCCGTGGCGCCGGCAGATCGTCGAGGGCCTGCTCGGCGCGGACCTGCTGGGCTTCCAGCGCCACGCCGATGCCGCGAACTTCCTGCGGGCCTGCCGCCGGGCCACCGGGATGATCACCCGCGGCTCGCTCGTCCAGGTCCCGGACGCCGGCCGGGTGCGGCTGATCCGCGCGTCCGCATTCCCGGTCTCGATCGACTCGTCCGCGTTCGGCGCGCTGGCCCGCCGCGAGGACGTCCGGGCCCGGGCCCGCGAGATCCGGGAGGCGCTCGGCGAGCCGGACGTCGTCCTGCTGGGCGTCGACCGGCTGGACTACACCAAGGGCATCCTGCACCGCCTCACCGCCTACGGCGAGCTGCTCGACGAGGGCCGGCTGGCGTCCCCCGGGGCGGTGTTCATCCTGGTGGCCAGCCCCAGCCGGGAGCGCGTCGAGCACTACCGGGTGCTGCGTGACGAGGTGGAGGTCGCGGTCGGCCGGATCAGCGGGCAGCACGGCGAGCTCGGCAACCCGCCGGTGCACTACCTGCACCAGTCCTACCCGCGGGAGGAGATGGCCGCGCTGTACCTGGCCGCCGACGTCATGCTCGTGACCTCGCTGCGTGACGGGATGAACCTGGTGGCCAAGGAGTACGTGGCCTGCCGGGAGGACGAGACCGGCGCCCTCGTGCTGAGCGAGTTCACCGGCGCATCCGACGAGCTGTCCGGAGCGTTCCTGGTCAACCCGCACGACATCGAGGGGCTCAAGGACGCCATCGTCCGCGCGGCGACGATCTCCCCGGCCGAAGCCAGGCGGCGGATGCGCTCGATGCGCCGGCGGGTGCGTGAGAACGACGTGGCGCACTGGGCCGCGACCTTCCTCAACGCCCTGAAGGGCACGCCGGACCAGCGGCACGGGGTCTCCTTGTGACCGCAGTGCCCAGGGTCATGCGCGCGGCGGTGCTGTTCGGCCCGGGCGACATGGCCCCGGGCCCCGGCCGGGCCCGGGCGAGGTGCTGGTCAGGGTGGCGATGTGCGGCATGTGCGGGACCGACCTGAAGACCTTCGACGGCCATTTCCCGCAGACGCCGCCATTCGGCGACTTCACGCCCGGTCACGAATGGACCGGCACGGTGCGCCCGAGCGGGTCCTCCTGCGCGAAGGACCCGACTTCGGCCGTCTGGCCAGGCTCAGGTTCGGGCAGATGTGGAGCGAGCGATGGTGAGGTACCAGGAGCCAGCCGCGACGCTCAGCGCCGCGACAACCAGGAAGAAGGCGGCCCATCCGTAGACACCGTACGAGAGGCATATGACGCCCGCGGCAGCCGCGACAATGCCACCGGCAATACGGATGGCCCCGAAGACGAGGATGTGGCGGTACTCCCATGGGTAGATCAGGCGTTGCAGGCCGGGTCGCGGGGGAGTTAGCCACCACCTGCGCAGGCGTTTCGCAGCGGTGTTGTCGTTGGGTCCGTTCATCGGGATCGCCTCCTGCGGGCTGTGGTGTCGTTACCCGATCACCTATAAATATGATATCAAATTGATAGCTGGCTTGTCAATGCTGGCAGTCCTGACGGGCCGGCCGCGGGACGGCGCGCCGGTCAAGGGATTACCTAGCCGGCGCCGATGCGCTCGTCCTCGCGGATCAGGTGCACGCACGCGTTCAAGGAGCACCAGGTGCGAGACGGCCTGGGGAATCTGCTAACCTCCGCTGCCCGGAAGCGCCGCGGGCCCGGCCAGGGCCTGCTCGGCGTCGTACCCGTAGATCCACGCGTTGTGCCCGAGCGGGTCCTCCTGCGCGAAGGACGCGTCCCTGGCCCGCTGCTCCGCGCCGTCCGGCAGGTGGTTGACGTGCTGCCGCGCGTGGCTGGCCGCCTGGACCCGCGTGGTCCGGGCCTTGCGGAGGGCCTCGTAGCGGCGCAGCCCGGCCGCCGGGTCGGAACCTGCGGCGGCCAGGCAGCCCGCCAGCACCGCCGCGTCCTCGATGGCCTGGGCCGCGCCCTGGGCGAAGAACGGGAACATCGGGTGCGCGGCGTCCCCGGCCAGCGCGATCGGCCCGCTGGTCCAGCGAGGCAGCGGGCCGCGATCCAGCAGCGCCCAGCGGCCGGTCCGCTCGGTCACCGCCAGCAGCGCGGTGAGCTGCGGATCCCAGCCCGCGAACGCGGCCCGCAGGTCCTCCACACTGCCTTCGGCGGTCCACGACTCGATCGTCCAGTCTCCCGCCGGGGTCAGCGCGACCACGTTGACCAAGCGGCCGGCCGAGATCGGGTAGTGCACAAGATGGCGGCCCGGCCCGAGCCACAGGGTCTGCACCGGCCGGCGCGCGAAGCCGGGCGCCCGGTCGGCCGGAACCAGGCTGCGGTAGGCGCAGATCCCGGAGAACGCGGGCGGGCCGGTCGACACCACCGCCTCGCGCACCACCGAGTGCAGGCCGTCCGCCCCGATCACCACGTCCGCCGCGGCCGCCGACCCGTCGGCGAAGGCCAGTTCCGCGTGATCGGCCTGGCGGCGGACCGCGATGCAGCGCGAGCCCAGTCGCAGCGCGCTTTCCGGGACGGCCGGGGCCAGGATGTCCAGCAGGTCCGCCCGGTGCGCGGTGTAGCACTGCTCGCCGTAGAGCCGGGCGCAATCGGCGCCGAGCCGCTGCGAAAACAGCACCCGGCCGTCCTGCCAGCGGCGGAACTCCCAGCCGACTTCCAGCGGCACGGCCCGGTCCTGGAAGCGCTCGAACCCGCCCAGGCGGCGCAGCAGCCGCGCGGCGTTCGGCGTCACCACAATGCCGGCGCCGACCTCGGTCAGCCAGCTGGCCTGCTCATAGACCGTCGCGTCCAGGCCCGCCCGGCGCAGGAACCCGGCGGTCGCCAGGCCTGCGATGCCGCCGCCCACGACCGCGATGCCGCGAGTCATACCGGATCGTACCGCCGGGCCGGGCCGGTTACGGCGCGGCGGCCCAGCGGATGCTGAACCGCTGCAGCGTGTAGCCGAACGCGTTCACGGTCGGCTGGATGAAGTTGTCGCGAATCGTCAGCTCCGCCTGGGTCTCGGCCGAGGCGATCAGCGGGCGGGTGACCTGCTGGACGTGGGTGGACTTGTAGTAGGCGATCTGCTGGGCCTCGGCGTACAGCACCGACTCCGCGAACTGCGGACGCAGCAGCAGCCCGCAGCCGAAGCCGGGGTACGTCCAGCTGTGCTGCGTCGCGATCGGCCGGGACGGGAGGTTGTCGATCGTCACGTCGTGCGCGGACTGCGGAAGCTGCGGCGGGGGCAGGACCATCGTGACCGCCACCTGGCCCGGATTCCCGTTCAGCGGGCGGCTGAGCACTTGCAGCTGGTAGTGGCCGGTAGCCGGTGCCCACCAGGCGGGCCCCGGGTTGAGGTCCACGGTGGCGGACGCGTAGCCCACGGCGTAGAAGGTGCTCGCATACCAGCACGGCCACGGGCCGATGTTCTTCGACACCTTGTGCGTGAAGAAGAACGTGAAGTTGGCCCGGCCCAGGGCGGGCCGCGAGATGCCCTCGATCCGCTGGAGCACCCACGGGCCCAGGTCGGTGTTGGTCGTGGTGCCGGCAGTGATCGTCTGCCAGGGCCAGGCGAGCTTGATCCGCGGCAGGTGGACGTTGACACCGACCAGGTGCAGCGCGGCCGACAGCCCGACGAGCACGACCGACGCGATCGCTTTGCGGAAGATCAGGCCGGCGACGGCGAGGACCGCGATCCACGTGACCCTGCGCGGGATGCGGCGCCGGCGCGGGCGCGGGCCGTCCGGCCGCAGGCCAGGACGCGCCGGGGCCGGGGCCACGTAACCGGTCCATGACGCCGGCGAGCCGAAACCGGCTGGCCCGCCCGCCTGCGGTGGCGGGGGACCGGGCGCGGCGGGCGGCGCGGGCGCGGCGTCCATGTCCGGCCAGGTGTCGTCGGCCCGCCGATCGCGCTGCGCCTCCGGCGGGTACCCGCCCAGCGCCCGCTGGCGCGGCCCGTTCACGGTCAGCATGCTGACCAGCAGCAGCAGCACACGCACCATCACGTCCACCTGCTTTCTTAGCATCGCGGGGTCAGATCGTGGCCGGGAAGCCGAGGCTGAGGACTACGGGCACGGCACCGAATGGCATCCGGAACCGGGCCCCTGGCCGGTCGGGTGCCTTCGGCTCATCGATGTTGGGCCAGCGCATGCTGAGGTGCCGGACGGTGAGCCCGGCCACGGAGTAGGGGAACTCCATGGCCGAGGTGTTGTGTCGTCTGAGCAGCCGGCCCCAGCGGAAGGCCGCGAACACATTGGCCAGATCGGCCACGGACAGGCCTGCGGGAGCGGCGAGGTCGATCTGGTACACCTCCTGGGCCAGATCGGCCAGGTCACACGCGCACTGTTCCAGCGCCTCGGACTTGGTCCGGTACACCGTACGGTTCGGATTCGCGCTGCCCAGCCGCTCGCCGTGCACCGGTGAGTGGCTCGGGCGAGCGTCGCACTGCATCCAGTCGCAGGCCGCGAGCACCTGCCAGGGGATGCCGGTGTGGCTGGCGACGTCCTGGTAGAGCAACTCCTGGCTCATCAGCGGGGCCTTGGCCAGCGCGACGAAGGCGTTCTTCACCGACGCGGGCAGCTGCGGCTGGTACAGCCTGGGCCGGGTCGCGGACCGGGAAACGGAAGGTCTCGGAGCGGTCGTCCTGGCCGCGGCCGCACCGCGGGCCGGGCCGGCCTGGGGCGGCGGCGTGTCCGCGGCCAGGCGCTGATAGGAGGCGGTCAGCGTGGCCGGTTCCGCGCTCGCGTCCGAGCCTGACCTGGCCGCGCTGGTGGTGGAGCGCGTCGTGCCTGCGCCGGACTCGGCCGCGGGCACGGGCGGGACGCCAGGGATGCTGGGCGTGGCGGCCACGCCGCTGCCGGAGGAGGTGCCGGAGGGTGCGGGCCCCGGGGTGCGGGAGGGCGCGGGCCCTGGGGTGCGGGAGGGCGAGGGCCCTGCGGTCCGGGAGGGCGCGGGCCGCGCGGCGCGGGAGGGCGCGGGCCCCGAGGTGCGGGCGGGTGCGGAGTGCGGGGTGCCGGTGGGAGCGGGCTTCCGGGCGCCGGTGGGGGCGTGGCTGGCGGTCGGTGCCGGATCGGTTGGTGTCGGGCCTGGGGTGGCGGCGGCCGGAGCTCCCGCCGTCGGCGCTGGCGAGCCGGCGGGGCTGGCCGGATCCGTGGAGCGCGCGGGAGGCGTCGCCCTCGACGCGGGGGAGATTCCGCCGGGTGCCACCGTGCCGCCCGGACCCGAGCCTGTCGGTGCCGGCTGCGGGGTGGCCGGCTGCGGGGTTGCCGGGGCGGGGGTCGTGGGCTGGCCGGGAACAGGCGGGGTGGGCTGGCCGGGAACAGGCGGGGTGGGCTGGCCGGGAACAGGCGGGGTGGGCTGGCCGGGAACAGGCGGGGTGGGCTGGCCGGGCGCGGGCGAGCCGGTCTGGCCGGGCATGGGCGGGGTGGACTGGCCGGGCGCCGGGGTTGGGGCGGTCGGCGTCGGCGTCGGCGAGGCCCCGCCGGGCGCTCCGGTGCCAGGCGATACGGCGGGTGTCGGGGACGGGCCAGGGCGCGCTGGGCGAGAGGGGCGCGCCGGGGACGTGGATCGCGGCCGTGGGGCGGATGTCGCCCCGGGTTCCGGCGCCTGGGGCGCGCGCGGCGCGACCCGCGGCGCCGTGGCGTCGTAGCGGTAGAGGTCGTACTGCTGCATGAGGCTGATCAGGTCCGTGCCGTACTGGGGATTGGTCGCATACACGCCGGTGAGCGCGTTGGCGAACGAGTCCGGGTTCGACCGGTCGGCCATCGCCTGGGTGTAGTAACCGCTCGTGGCGAGCAGAGCGCCGTGATCGTTGATGCTTTGGGCGAAGTTGTTGTAGACCCGGAATCCGGCCGTGGTGGAGATCCACTCCCCGTTCTCGAACTCCTGGGTCGGGAGCGCGTCGGTGCCCGATGGCCCGGTGCCCTTGATCCCGAACAGGTTGTGGTCGCGGACGGCGAGCTCGCTCTGTCCCCAGCCTGACTCGTCAATGGCCTGGGCGATCGTGACCGCGGCGGGCACTCCGTAGGCGCGCTGGGTGGCGATCGCCCCGGGCGCGATCTCGTCGATGAAGGCCTGCTGCGCGTCGGCGACCGGCCCGGGCGTCACGCCCGGAGCGGCGACGTGCCGGCGGTAAGGCGGCGCGGAGGCGGGCTGCCCGGCCAGTCCGGGAATCGCAGCCGCCCCGGCCGACTCGACCTTCGGCGCCGCGGCCGGCCCGGAGACCGCCGCGCCCGGCACCTCGGCGGGCCCGCCGCCGGCCGCCTTGGCCCGCACCGGGTCCGCGCCCGGCGCGGTGAGGCCGGGCACGTCCGCGCCGCCCGCTACCTGCGCCACGGCCTGCGCGGGCGGGCCGGAATGCGCGGGCGAAGAGGCCTGCGCGGGCAGGCCGGAATGCGCGGACGGAGTGACCTGCGCGGGCGGAGAGGCCTGCGCGGGCGGCGCGGAATGCGGTCGCGCCGCGCCCGGCCCGGAGGCTGCCGGCGACGTGGCGTGGGTCCCGCGGCCATGCACCACATGCCGGTGTACGCGCAGCGGATGCCGCCGCTGCGGCGGGCTGCCCTGTCCCGTCCCCGGCCCCGTCGGCACGCCCGGCTCGCCGCCCTGGCCCGTCCCCGGCCCCGGCGACATGCCGGGAATGACCGCGCTGCCCTCGGCCGCCGGCCCGGCCGGATCGGCCGACGTCGCCGTCGGCGGGGCGCCACCAGCCGGACCGGACGAGCTGGCCGCCGCCGTTCCCGGGATGCTAGCCAGGGCCGTCGACGCCTGGCCGTGCGCGTGATGAAACCGGGCGCTGGTCCCGTGGCCCGCGGTCTCTACGTCGGCCGTCGCCGCGGGCAGGTTGCCGTTGTTCACGAACCCGGCGATGCCCTGCGCGGCGAGGGGAGCACTGTACTGGTGCGCATTCACGGAGAAGTTCGGGAGCGAGTCGCCGCCGATCGTGTACAGCGTGCCGGCCGCGTACTTGGTGACCACCTCGACGTGGCCGTCAAACAGCACCCAGTCGCCGGGCTGCGGGACATAACCGTCGCCGAGCGGGTGCCAGCGACCGTTCTCTTGCGCGTCCTGCAGGACCGACATGATGCCCGGGGACTCCGGGTTCGGGTCCACCCGGACGTCGGCCCACTTGTGCAGCGGCCAGGGGTAGGACGTGCCCCCGGTCACCCAGCTCTGCTGGCCGACCACCTGAGCGGCCAGCTCGAGCGTCAGGCTGGCGAAGGCCGCACACGACGCACCGTGGTCAACGCCGTCGATGCTGTCGTGCTGCCAGATGATCGCCTCCATCTCGGCCGGGGTCTTCCCCTGCGCCATCCGCAGGTAGTAGCTGGCCACGTTGACGATGGCCGAGCGCAGCGTGGCGTCGTCCGCCGGCGCGGACTGGCTGGATCGCTCCAGCGCCGTGAGGCGGATGGGCATGCTCGTCGGCGACGTCAGGTCGGCCGGTGACGCCGGGACAAACGAGAACCCGGTGATCGTGCCGCTCGCGCCGAGACTCACGAGAGCGGTCACCTGCTGCCATCGCGGCTTGCTGGCCGAGATCACTAGCTCACCTCCTTTCCGGTGCTGGCCTGGCGCGCGTTGCGCGAATCAGGCCGATGGCCGGGCGCCGGGAAGGCGCTTCAGGATGGCCTGCACCTGCGGATTGCCCGGGGTGTTGGCGTTCTCGAACAGCACCGCGGCGTCCTGAGCCTGTTTGGGCGTGGCGCCCACGATCCACTTCTGGTACACGTCCGCGATCAGCGCTCCCTCCCCGGCCAGGCTGGTGAGCGGCCTAGCGCACAGGCTGGGGAAGCCGGCGCGTGCGGTGAGCGCGGCCGACCCGGTGTACCGGACGCAGTTCGCCGCGTTGCTCTCCAGCCCGGGCTGCACCTCGGCGACGCCGCCGGCGCCGGTCACGGTCGCGCCGCCGATGATGCTGTTGATCGCCCGTGCCGCCACCGCCAGGCTGTCGACCGGGTTGAACGGGTTGTAGGGGTGGTGCAGGTTCAGTGACCACGCCACCTGCCCGCCCTGGGCGGGCGTGATCGGCTCCAAGCCGAGCCGGCCGGTGCCGGAGTCGTTGAAGTCCGCGTTGTCACCGCTCGTCATCAAGGCGAACACCCACAGGATCTGGCGGGTGGCCGGCGCGCAGGCAAAGTTCACCTGGCCGGGCTCGGACATCACGTCGGGGTTCTGGCACGCCTTTGTGATGTCGCTCTGGACCGTCGCGACGCTGGCCGGCCATGACGCCCCGCCGCCGGACAGCACGATCACCAGCACGCCGATGAGCAGCGCGGCGATCGCCGCGGAGATCGCGATGAGGCGCCCGCGCGAGATGCCCCGTCGATAAGAGTTATGCCGGCCCAGATTGATCAGCGTCTCCCGGCGCGATTCAGGCGAGATGATCTGCTCATGCAAGGCCTCGGCCACATAACCCTGATCGATTTCGCACTGGAGCTTGAGGCGAATGTCATCGAGCTCGCGTTCAAGTTCCGTGCTCCTGTTTCTCAGGTCGGCAACGCGGTGACCGTTGTACTGGACGGAGTATTCGGGATGTGCTCTCACGTTTTCACCTTCTAGCATGAGACCAGACCAGGCATTTTCCGCCAGATCGGTCATCCGGAATCTGCCTGTGCGGTGGTACGGGGCCGGGGTCCGGGTCAGCATGGTGCGCGGGGGCGATCGGGGACGGCTGTCGCCGGCGATCTGGCCACCCGTGCTGACCCGGGCGGCCGCCGCCTCGTCGTAATGGCCGAGGCACGCCTCGCGCCGCGGCGACCACGAGCCTCTCGGCGGCTTCGACCCGCCTGTGGCCCTCGACCCGCCGCGCCGGCCATTCGCGTCGGCCGGACCGGCCGTCAGGACCGCGCGGGCGGACCAGTGACCGGGGCCGGGCAACCTGGGTCAGGCGGTGATGGATGCCGCCCGGCAGGTCCATGGTCGCGCGCTCGGGCACCGGCTGGCCGCCGCGACGTGGCCAGCAGCAAGAGCGAGGTTCCTTGGTCATGCAGATGATTAGAACACACTTCCGGAGACGCTGTGAAGCCTTCTTCATTAGAACACATGTTCGTGCTACAGTTCAAAGGCTTACCCGCGGCGGCGGTCCGGGTGATCATGAGCCGTGCCTCCGGGCGGCAGGAGAACGTCGATTCGCGGCTGGATCAGCCGGGTCTCGGGCCCGGCCACGCGCCCGTGCGGCCGGCCCGCCCGGCGGGCCCGCCCGGCAGTGCCGCACGACCGCACGGCGCTGCCGGGCTGCCTGGCTCCTTGCCCGGCCGGGCTGCGCCGGGCCGCATGGCCGGGCCGCACCCGGGCCGCATGGCCGGCCTGCACCCGGGCCGCATGGCCGGGACGCCCGGCTGGCGATGGTCCCGGCCGGGGCGCTCCGGCACCGGGCCGGACCAGGCAACGAATGGCGCGTGGATGTTTTCGGCTGCGAGCGAGAATGCGAGAATCGCCGCAGCATGTTTCAGCGCGTCAGGCCAAAGCGGCGATCGGGCGGTAATGAGATGCCCCGGCGAGCTGCATCTTTCGCCGCATCATGAAGGTGTGGCTAAATGCGTTTGCCTGACCGAACTGACGCGGCCATGGTGTTACGATCAGCCTATGATAAACGGACTGCACGCGATTGTTTTCTCCCCGCAAGCCGAGAAGGTACGCGCATTCTTCGGCGACGTGCTCGGCTTGCCCTCGGTGGACGCGGGTCAGGGCTGGCTCATCTTCGCCATGCCGCCCGCGGAGCTGGCCGTCCATCCCAGCGACGGCGCCGGGCGCCACGAGCTGTACCTGATGTGCGACGACATCGAAGCGACGCTGGCCGAGTTGCGGCGCAAGGGGGTGCCGGTCACGCAGGAGACATCCGACCAGGGCTGGGGCCGGCTAGCCGCGATCGGGCTGCCAGACGGCGGTGAGCTGGCGATCTACGAGCCGCGGCACCCGTCGCCGCTGGGCGGCTGACCGGCCGGCACGCCTCCGTCGCGACCATAGGCCGCCCGGCCGGGGCGCGTCCTGGCGGCGGCGGGCTCAGCGCGGTCTCCCGGTCGCAGCCGGGCGCTCCCGGCGTCGCCGGCAGCGGCGCCGGCGCAGGCGTCGCTGCAGCCAGGTCAGCGGCGCCGCTCCGAGTAGGCCGCCTGTCACCGGGATCAGCGCGCCGACCCGGTCGGGCCGGACCGGGCCCGGCCATGTGCTCGCCACGGCTGCGGTCGCGGTCGTGATCTTGGGCTGCAGGAAGGTCGAGGGGATCGGCAAGAACCGCCACCGGGACGGGGGCCACACGATCATGAAGGCGCGGCCGATGACCGCGCTTTCCGGGATCGTGCCGCGCCCGGGGTCGTCCTGGCGCAGGCGGGAGTCATCGGAGACCGCCCGGTTGTCGCCCATGACCCACAGCCGGCCGGGTGGCACGGTGATGCTGAAGTGGCCCGAGTAGCCGGCCGGGGCGTCGGAAGGAAGCTCACCGGGATACACGTATGACTGCTCATGCAGGGCCACGCCGTTGACGGTGATCAGGCCCTGCGCGTTGCAGCAGACCACCCGGTCGCCCGGAACGCCGATCACGCGCTTGATGTAGTCCGTCTGCCCCGGGGCGGTACCGAAAAGGCCGGCGATCGAATGCGCCAGCGGCACGAGCGTCGCGTCATACGCCCGGACCAGCGGATCAGAACTCGGCCGCGACGCCCGGGGCAGCGGGTCCCACGACCCGGCGCCGTCGAACACGATGATGTCGCCGGGCTGGATGCTGCGGAAGTGATAGACGAGCTTGTTGACGAGGATCTTGTCGCCTATCTCCAGCGTGTTCTCCATCGACGCGGACGGGATGAAGAACGGCTGCACGACGAAGGCCTTGATCAGCAGGGCGATCGCCAGCGCGATGACAAGCAGCAGCGGCAGTTCGCGCCAGAGGGACCGGTTCCGCCGGGCCGGCTTAGCCGCACCGGGCGCGTCCCGATCCGGTGCCTCCCCGTCGGCCGGCCCGGGCGGCCCGCCGCCCTCGGCTGGTGCCGTGCCGGACCCCGCTGGCGCCGTGCCGCTCTCGGCCGGCGCCGTGCACTCAGCAGGCGCCCGGCCGGACCCCGCTGGCGCCGCCGCGCCGCCGCCTGTCGGCGCCCCGCTCCCGTCGGCCCGCGGCGCGGCGCTCGGGGCCGGCGGCCCGCTCCCGTCGGCCCGCGAGCCGGGAAGCGCTATCGTGCCAGGATCGACCGGCGGGGGAACGTCATCGTTCGTGTCGTCTGGCACTGGCCGGCCGGACAGCCGATCACTCATGCCGAGCTCGCCGTCGCATCGGGATCGAGCCTAGCGCCGACAGCGACGCGGGAACGGCAGTGCGTAGTCAGTTGGCGCGTCAGCTGGTATTCCTCGAGGCGGTCATCTGGCTTGGGGTCCGAGTTGCAAACTATTCGCATCGATTCCATCTCGAGCAGATGCTGCGCCCAGTTACGGTCCAGGACCCCGAGGGTGAACTCGCGTTCCAGGTTCCGCAAAGTAGCGGCGCCCAGCCAGGCCCCTCACCCACTGATCGGCCCGCCAGGACCGGCTCCGGCCGGACACCAGCACGGCGAGCCCCGCGGACGGCTTCGCCTCATCATCGAGCGCGGTCCGCTCGCCGTCGACGACGATGTCATAGCCGTGCGGCTGGGCCGGCGTCAGGACCGTGACCGCGCCGGCGCGCCCGGCCTGGGCGAAGACCTCGGCTGCGGATTGATCACCAGCCGCCATCGCCGAGCCGTCCAAGCCGCGCTGCGCCAGCATCCGGGTGACCAGCGGCGCATCCCCGGCGAAGGCAACCCCGATCAGCACCGGCTGGCCGGCCCGGTGCCGCTGAAGGGCATCCTCGGCCAGCGCTTCGAATCTGGACTCCGCCTTCTCGAAGAGAACATCGGCATGATCTGTCCGGGCCGACGCCTCCACCGTGGTGGCCGCCGTGTTCAGCTGGTAGAGGCGCTCCAGTTCTGCGCTGGCATAGACGGCCTGGCCTGAGATACTGCACAGCCGCTCATACCCCCGGAAAAAGTCGCGCACCGTTGTCCTGGCTAGCACCGCCACCTCGCCGGACGCGGGCAGGCCCTCTTTCGCCTCGATGGCCTGGATGACACCACTGCTCAGCCTGGCATTACCAGCCAGCCTGCTGCCCCGCTCATGGATGACAGCCAGTCCGCCGTCGACCAGCCGGTAGTCGGCGCCGCGCCGGTACCAGTCCGTCGCGCGCAGCGCGTCCTCGACGCGCCTCCTGGTCACCGCCGCGCCAAGGCTCTGCAGGTCGGCCCGCAGGATCTGCTTTGCCTGCCGGAAACCCTCGGCCGTCCATGAGATTCGCCCGGTTGCGTCGGCGATCTCGTAATGCGTCCCAGGCCTCAGCTCCAGCGCTGCCACCGCTATCCCCTGAAACCGCTCAGGTTCGGGTGGCCCCGCGGCATTGATGATCAGTGGATCGGCTGCGTGAACCCACTAACTCACCGGTCCGTCGTAGGCCTGACGAGCCAGCCGAGGCCGATGTCACACCGCGATGGCACTTCCGGCCGGTTCCGGGAGTTAGAGAGGGCATGAGGAACGAAATCCTGCGTGACGTGCTGGCAGGATGCGCGGGGGTGCTCGCGGTCATGGCCCTCATCGGCCTGCCCAAGGACCCGGCGCCCGCGGGCCGGCCGCAGGTGCGGATGCAGTGGCAGCAGGAGATCCGGCTTCTGCCGGTCTACTCCTCTAACCTGCGGTCCCCCTGGCCGTTCGCCGGACCACGCGTTGGCCCGCCGGGCGGCCCGGCCATCCCGAAGCCGCCAGCCGCCCCGGTACCTCCCAAGCTCCCGGCCCCCTGACCGGGCGCCGCGGGGCGGCCGGCCCCGCGGACCGCAGCCGCGGCCAGAACGGGCCAGCGGACAAATTAGTGCTGGGCTCATGCCACTATGAGGCAATGCCCTCCCCGCGCCTGGAGTGGGCCGTCGCGAGTTGCGTCGCCGGATGGGCGGTCGCCCGTCTGACGGCCGCCGACCGCCTCCGCCCGCTCGAGCGAATTGCCGTGCCGCTGATCGCCCTCACCCCGCAGGCCGCCGCGGCCGCCGGGCTGGCCGCCCTCGCGCTGCGCCGCCGCGGCCCGTCGGTCACCGCCGCGGTTGCCGCGGCCGCCCTCGCCGGCGTCGTGGTCCCCCGCGCGATCCCCAAGCGCCAGGCTGCCGCGACCGGCCCGGAGCTCAGCGTGCTGACCGTCAACCTGCTCGCGGGCGGGGCGGCGGGGCCTGAGCTGGTCGCGCTCGTCCGCCGCACCGGCACCGACGTCCTGTTCCTGCAGGAGCTCACCGACGAGGCAGTGGTGCAGCTCAAGCGGGCCGGGCTGCCCGAACTGCTGCCGCACGAGATGCTCGAGATCGAGGGATACCGCTACCGCGGCAGCGGCATCTACGCGCGATACCCGCTGCGCGACGGCCTGACCATCGGCCCCAGCTACGCCTCGCAGCCCACCGCCCGGCTCGACCTCCCCTCCGGGCAGCACGTGCAGCTGGTCTGCGTGCACCCCCATCCGCCGATGCCGCCGTGGTCCTGGCCGTCGGCCCCCCGCTGGCGTTTCGAGCTGGCCGCGCTGCCCCCGGCTGGGGACCCGCCGGTGGTGCTCGCGGGCGACTTCAATGCCACCGCCGATCACGCTCAGTTCCGGCGGCTGCTGGGCCTCGGCCACGTGGACGCCGCCAGCCGCGTCGGCCACGGGCTCGTGCCCACCTGGGGGCCGGAGCCGCACGGCCGGCCGCCGCTGCTCGCCTTTGATCACGTGCTGATCGACCCGCGCTGCGAGGTGCTCACGACCTCGGTCCATCCGGTGCCGGGCAGCGACCACCGCGCGCTGCTCGCCCGGATCCGCCTGCCCCGGTAGGCGGCCTCCCTGACGGGGCCCGGCGGGGCAGGCGTCAGGCCGGGAACGCGGTTCCCGCGGCCTGCCGCCCGGCCGCCGCGTGGCGCAGGTAGCCGTAGGTGCCGGCGGTCTGCAGTTCCCGGGCCGCCTCGACCAGCGCGCCGAGCGCCGCGAACGCGAACGCGCCGCCGACCGATATCCGGGCCACGCCCAGCTCGGCCAGCTCGGCGACCGGCGGCGCGCCGGCCAGCGCGAGCACGTTGACCGGCTGGCCCGAGCACTCCACGACGGCGCGGATGTCATCCGCACGGCTCAGCCCGGGTGCGTACAGCACGTCCGCGCCGGCCTCGGCGTAGCGCTGCAGCCGGGCGATGGTGTCGGGCAGGTCCGCGCGGCCGTGCAGGAAGTTCTCCGCCCGGGCGGTGAGCACGAGCCGCAGCGGGCCCGCGTGCGCCGCCTCGGCCGCCGCTGCCACCCGGTCGACGGCGCGGCCCATCTCGTAGATCGGGTCGTCGCCGTGGCCGGTGGCGTCCTCGATCGAGCAGCCCGCCAGCCCGGCTCCGATGGCTAGCCGCACGGTCTGCGCCACCTCCGCCGGGTCGTCGGCATACCCGTTCTCCAGGTCGGCCGACACCGGCAGCGGCGTCGCGGCCGCGATCTGGGCGGCGTGCCCGATGGCCTGTTCGCGGGTGACCGAGCCGTCCAGCCGGCCGAGGGTGGCGGCGAAGCCGCTGCTGGTGGTGGCGAGCGCCTCGAAGCCGAGGGAGGCCAGCACCCGGGCCGACCCGAGATCCCACGGGTTCGGCAGCAGCAGCGGCTGGCCGGGGCGGTGCAGCGCGAGGAACCGCGCGGCGAGGCCGGCGCCTGCTGGGTCTGGTTGCTGTGTCATTGGCCCGATTCTGTCAGGGCTGATAGGAGCCGGGCACCCAGGCCCGGGTGCTCACGGAGATCGCGTTCCAGGCGTTGATCGTGACGATGAGGCTGAGCAGGGCCGCGACCTCATCCGGGGTGAACTCGGCAGCGACCGCCGCGTAGGCCGCGGCCGGGACGTGCGTGTCCGCGACCAGGGTCACGGCCTCGGTGAACGCGAGCGCGGCCCGCTCGCGGGCGGTGAAGTACGGGGTCTCGCGCCAGGCGGCCAGCCCGTACAGGCGCTGCTCGGTCTCGCCGATCGCGCGGGCGTCCTTGGTGTGCATGTCGATGCAGTAGGCGCAGCCGTTGAGCTGCGAGGCCCGGCGCTCCGACCCGCCCGTGCCGTCCGAGGCGTTCGGCTACGGCGACCCGCGCGGGCGGCCCGAACTGCGCGCCGCGCTCGCCGCCTACCTGGCCCGGGCCCGCGGCGTCCGGGCCGCCCCGGACCGGATCGTGATCTGCTCCGGGTTCGCCCAGGCGCTCGCGCTGCTCTGCCGGGCCCTGGCCGGATCGGGCGCGGCCGCGATGGCCGTCGAGGCCTACGGGCACCGGCACCACCGCGACGTGATCGCGGCCAACGGCCTGTCCCCCGCGCCGGTACCGGTCGACGGGGAGGGCGCGGTCATCGGCGCGGCCGGGCAGGTGCCGGGGGCAGGGGCGCTGCTGCTGACCCCGGCGCACCAGTTCCCGCTCGGCGTGCCGCTGGCACCGTCGCGCCGCAGCCAGGCCGTCCGCTGGGCGGCCCGGGCCGGGGCGTTCGTGATCGAGGACGACTACGACGGGGAGTTCCGCTACGACCGGCGCGCGATCGCGTCGCTGCAGGCGCTGGCCCCCGAGCACGTCGTCTACGCGGGCACGGCCAGCAAGACGCTGGCGCCGGCCGTCCGGCTGGCCTGGCTGGTCCTGCCGGGCCGGCTGCTCCCGGACGTCATCGCGGCCAAAGAGGCCTGCGGCCGGCCCGGCAGCGGCCTGGACGAGCTGACCCTGGCCGAGTTCATCGACTCCGGCGGGCACGACCGGCACGTGCGCCGGTCCCGGCTGCGGTACCGCCGCCGCCGCGACCGGCTGACCGGCGCACTCGCCCGGGTCATCCCGGCCCCGGGAATCAGCGGCATGGCCGCGGGCCTGCACGCGGTGCTGGCGCTGCCGGGCGGCGTGACCGAGGCCGACGTGGTGACGGCCGCCGCCCGCCGCGGGCTCGCGCTGGACGGCATGAGCCGCTTCCGGTCGGCCGGGACCGGTCACCCCGAGGCGCTCGTGCTCGGCTACGGCACCCCGCCCGCGCACGCGCTCACCACCGCGATCTCGCGCCTGTACGCGGTGCTGCGCGAGCGCTGCGTCCCATGATCGTGGGGAGTTTACGATCCTATATACTGAAAAGTCTCCACAATCGCGGGAGAGGGGCTGCGGGAGCGGCGCTGCTCACCTGGTGGCTGGCCTTCACCCGGGACATCCGCCGGGCCGGCCGCTGGACCGGCCGGCGGCCGCTAACGGATCTGCAGCGGGCCGCTCCGCTTGGCCGCGGGCGGCTCGTGCACGAGCGGCCCGGCCGTGCGGAACAGGAAGTCCTGGTAGGTGTCGGGCGCCTGGCCCGGGGCGAGCAGGTACTGATCGGGGCAGGCCTGGATCATGGTCACCCGGCGCTGGGCGTCGTTGCACTCGGCGACAACCGCGCCGATCCGCCGCGCCATGGCCCGCAGTGTGGTGCGCATCGGGTTCCTCCTTCCGGCCGGGCGCCTGGCGCCCGGCAGTTACGAGGCTCGCCGTAAGGCCGGGCCCGCCGCATCGGGTAGATGCCTTAGCCGTCGCGCCGGGCCCGGCTTAGTCCCGGAGCGGGCCGTCCGGCGAGGTCAGGCCCTGGCGGCGGCGATCACCGTGTCGGCGAACCGGCGCAGGTGGGCGATCTTGCCGGCCAGCGGCTCGGGGTCCGGGCCGACCTGGTACGGCCAGCGGAAACCGACGATCACGTCGGTCACGCCCTGGTCCTCCAGGCGGCGCACGCCATCCACGCTATAGGCGTCCGTGGAGATCACGTGGATTTCGAATGGACGGCCGGTGGTGCCTTCCCGGCGGCGGAACTCGGCCAGCCGGGCCAGCAGGCCGGGCAGCCGGGCCGGGTCGCCGCCGCCGTGCAGCCAGCCGTCCCCGGCCCGGGCGGCCCGCCGCAGCGCGGCGTCGCCGTGCCCGCCGATGAGGATCGGGAGCGGCTCGGTCGGCACCGGGTCCAGCTTGATCGCCGGCACGTCAAATATTTCTCCGTGGAAAGAGAAGTACCCGCCGCGCGACAGCCCGCGGATCACCTCGAGCTCCTCGTCCATCCGCCGCCCGCGGCCCGCCCAGGGCACGCCGAGCACCTCGTAGTCCTCCCGCCACGGGCTGGTGCCCACCCCGAGCACCAGCCGGTTCCCGGTCAGCACCGCCGTCGATGTCGCCTGCTTGGCCACCAGCACCGGGTTGCGCACCGGGAGCTTGAGCACGAACGTGACGAACCGCAGCCGCTCGGTGACCGCGCCCAGCGCGGGAATGAGCGAGAACGGCTCCAGGAACGGCTTGTCCTCGAGGAACTCACGGCTGCCGTCCGGGTTGAACGGGTAGACGCTGACGGAGCGTTCCGGGTAGCAGATCGAGTCGGGCACGATCATGGAGTCGTAGCCGCTGTCCTCGGCCGCCCGCGCGAGCGGGGCGTAGAACGCGGGGCTGACCATCGACTCGGCATAGGAGAAGCGCACCGAACCTCCGCAGGACGTGACGGTCCGCTAATTGTGGCCGATCTTCCGCCGCCGCCACACCAGCCAGCCGAGCCCGCCCAGGGCGGCTAGCCCGAGGACCGACAGGCCCGCGATCGCGCCGGCCGGCAGGCCCCCGCCCGCGGCGGCCTGCGGCGGGCTGGCCGCGGTGCTGGCCGGGACCGGCGTGGCCGGCGCGGGCGCGGCCGGGCTGGCCGGGGTGGCCGGGGGTGTCCCGGCGGGCGCGGCGAAGGCGACCACGTCCCGGGCAGCCGGGGCGAGCAGCAGGCCGCCGGCCACGCTCGGGGTCGGGAAGTGGTTGGCCGGCGCGCCGACGAACGCCGTCTGGCGCACCGCGCCGCTGGCCGGGCTGAGCCCGTACAGCGTGCCGTTCTGGCCGATGGTCCAGACCAGCCCGGCGGCCAGGACCGGCGGCCCGGGGGCGGTGGCCGAGCTCCACAGCAGACGCAGCGCGGGCGGGGACGCGGTGGCCCGGACCGCGATCACGCCGCTGCCGCAGGGCAGGTAGGCGGTCATGCCCGACACGGCGACCCCGCCGTCGATGTCGGCGCCGCAGGCGGGTCCGAGCGCGGCCTGCGGGCGGCCGATGCCGCCCAGGTGCGCGCCGTCCAGCAGGTACACGACGGCGGACTTGCCGGCCAGGATCACCTGGCCGTCGGGCAGCAGCACCGGCGCGGTGGACATGTCCAGGTCCTGGGCGTTGTTCGCGGGCCAGTTGCCCGGCGCGAAGTACTGCAGCAGCCGCATGGTCGGCGACAGCTCGAGCACCCCGTCGCTGTCGTCGTAAGGCTGGCCCGGCGCGTGGATCGAGCCGTTCCCGGTGCTGACCCAGACGTGCCCGGCCGCGTCGACGACCGGCGCCGCGCCGCCCATCCAGACCGCGCCCTGCGAGTCGCCGCCGGCCGCGTCGACCGTGAAGATCCGGGGCCGGCCGCCGGCCTCGGGGACCGCGATCACCCGGCCCCGGTAGCTGGCGCAGTCGCCGAAGTTCCCGCCCATGCCGAACACGACCCGGCCGTCGTCCAGGGTCAGCCCGGTGCGCTGCAGCAGCGCGGCCGGGTCGGCCCCCGGCGGGTCCACGTCCTGGGTCAGCTCGGTCTGGCCGGTGGCGGTGGCCAGGCCGGCCAGCACGTGGGCGGGACCCCCGCGCACCAGTTCGTCGGCGACCACGAAGATCTCGTTCCGGGACGGGTCGATCACCGGCGTGCCGGTGATGCCGACGGTGGGCGCGATGTCGCCGCAGGGCAGCGAGCTGGCGGGCACCGGGGTGCCGAGGTGCGCCGACCAGGCCACCGCGCCGGTGGCGGCCGACAGCGCGTACACGGTGTCGTTCTCGGTGGCCACGTAGACCCGCCCGGCGAAGACCAGCGGCTCGCCGTAGATCTCGCCGTCGAGCCCGGGGGAGGTCCAGGCCCGGGTCCTGGTGTCGACCGCCGACACCGGCCCGGCGACGCCGGTGCCGGCCGGGTTCGCGTGGTACACCGTCCAGGACGCCGCCGTGGCCGGCCCGGGGGCGGCGGCCGCCGCACCCGCCGCCGCCCCGCCGGTGGCCAGCACCACCGACGCCATGGCGAGCAACCCGGCCTTGCGCACCGTCAAAGCCTAGCGATGGGGTTCCCCGTTCCCGCCAGCCTGCGGAGGCGTCACTATAAGTGGCCTTAACGTTACGTCACGTATCTGCCTGGGTAGGCACACTGGGACTACCACCGGGGGGTGCGGGCATGGGGCGTCACCTGCGTACCGGCCGTCGCCGGGCCGGCTGGCGGGCCGCGGCGGGCCTGGTCGCGGGCGCCGGGCTGCTCGCGGCGGCCTGCCAGCCGGCTCGGCGACCACGTCCTCGGCCGCCAAGCCGTCCGGGACCGTGGTCGTGTTCGCGGCCGCCGTCGTGGACGAGCTGAAGCTCGACGACGGCGGCGAGCTGTGGGCCCGCGTGGACGCCCGGGATGTCCGGGTCTACCCGCCGTGAGGGCCCGCGCGGGTGGCGGCGCGCCTCCGGGGAAAGATCACAGCGGCGGGGTCATGCAGGGAGATACCAGATAAGAGG
Source organism: uncultured Actinomycetota bacterium (assembly GCA_963749145.1). GTDB lineage: Bacteria > Actinomycetota > Actinomycetes > Streptosporangiales > Streptosporangiaceae > JASHPR01. The sequence continues at coordinate 874,902 of CAVVLN010000005.1, forward strand.
GGAACCGATATGGAGCTCAGCGCACGCAACCAGCTCAGCGGCACGATTCAGAACGTCAAGTCCGGCGCGGTCATGGCCGAGGTGACGGTGAACGTCGGCGCGGGCACGGTCACGGCCGCGATCACCGACTCGTCGCGGGAGCGCCTCGGCCTGAAGGCCGGTGACGAGGTGTCCGTCGTGATCAAGTCGACCGAGGTGATGATCGCGACCCCGTAACGGCCGCCGCCGCGGTCCTCACCTGGGGGCTTTCCCAGGTGAGGATGGGCGGTAGCCATGTTCTGGCCGGCCTGGAGCGTTCCTGGCGTGATCTGCGGTTACCGGCCCGGCAGCGTGAACGTCTGGCTGACCCGCACGTGCGCCGGGCGCTTGCCGGTGAAGATCCAGGTGAGCCGGGAGAAGTAGGCCCGCCCCGCGTGCCCGGGCCACGGCTGCGCCCGCCACAGCACGGTCAGGATCGGGTAGCTGATGTATTTGCCCTGCGCGCAGGTCGGCGTGCAGTCGTTGACCTTCAGGTCGCCGCCGCCGAACGCCACCGCGCGCCAGCTCGTCCAGTGCAGCCCGCCCACGTACTCGCTGGACGGCATGCAGCCGATGTCGTAGATGGCCGGCCGGACCTGGCCGTGGCCGGCGCAGTTGACCAGCACTACCGGGCCGGAGGCGGCCGCCGCCGGCCCGGCCGCGAGCACGGCCCCGGTCACCGTCCCGGCCGCCGCGATCAGCCCGGCCGCCAGCGCGGCGCGCGTGCGAGTGAGTCTCATGTGGACGTTTCCTTTCGTGACCCCATCCCCGTCACTCATACGACGCCGGACCTGCGGATACGGATGAGCGACCCCGGTTACGATCTGGCATCGCACCGGGCGCCGCATCCGTTTCACCGGCCATTCCCGGTCCGCAGTCAGCGGACGGGCAGGTGACCGCCCGCCGGCGGGCGGACGGCGGGCGCCGCGACCGCGGTCAGGACGGCGAGGCCGACCGCGATCCCCGCGACGGCGACCCGGTCACAGGTCCGGGAGGCCGAGGTCGAGATTGGGCTGCTCCAGCCCGCCGTCGACCTCGAGGATCTTCCCCGTGATGTAGCCGCCCGCGGGCGACGCCAGGAACACGGCGGCGGCCGCGACGTCCTCGGGATCGCCGATCCGGCCCAGCGGCGTCGCCCGTTCCATCTGGCCGCGCAGCGCGTCGTCGGTGAGCACCAGGTCGAGCGCGGAGGTCGCCACCGAGCCGACCGCGATCGCGTTGACCCGGATCCGGGGTGCGAGGTCGGCCGCGGCCAGCCGGGTGTAATGCGCCACGGCGGCCTTGGCGGTGCCGTAGGCGAGATAGCCGCGGCCGGCCACCCGCCCGACCACCGAGGAGATGTTGATCACGGCGGCGGACCGGTCCGGGGCGCGCAGGAGGTGCGGGACGGCCGCCACGGTGAGCCGGTGCGCGATGGCCACGTTGAACCCGAACGCCTCGGTCAGGTGCCGCGGCCTCGTGGCCAGGAACGGCCGCGGCATCGCCCCGCCGACGTTGTTCACCACGATGTCCAGCCGGCCGAACGCGTCGGCCGCGGTGGCGGCCAGCCCCTCGGCCGTGTCCGGCTCGGCCAGGTCGGCGGGCACCACGACCGCGCGCCGGCCGGCCGCCTCGACCTCGCGCGCGACCCCGGCCAGCTGGTCCCCGGTCCGCGCCGAGATCACCACGTCCGCCCCGGCCTGGGCCAGCGCGATCGCGGTGGCCGCGCCGATGCCCCGGCCCGCGCCGGTCACCACCGCGACCCGGCCGGTCACGCGGAAGCGATCCAGGATCAACCGTCCCTCCGGTTCCTCGCGCCGGTGTACGGGCCAAGCCTACGAGCCGGCTAGAACACGTTTCAATTCCGTTCGGGCGGCGGTGGCCGGGGAGTCGCCCGGCTCTTCGACGAGCTGGTCCGCCGACCGGGTGTCCCGGCACCGCCCGGGCCGCCTGGCACACTGGGAGTCGTGACCGACCAGAACGCTCCGTCTGCCCCCCGGGTGGATCCCCCGGCGGACGGCGAGCCGCCGGCGGTCGTCTCGTTCTGGACCGCTCTCGGCCTGCCCGGCCTGGTCGACGTGCATACCCACTTCATGCCGCCCAACGTGCTGGCCAAGGTGTGGGCGTTCTTCGAGGAGGACCACATCGCGGTGGGGCAGCCCTGGCCGATCGCCTACCGCGGGCCCGAGGATGAGCGGGTGGCGATGCTGCGGGCGTTCGGCGTGCGCCGGTTCAGCGCGCTGTCCTACCCGCACAAGCCCGGCATGGCCGCCTGGCTGAACGACTGGTCCGCGCGGTTCGCGGCCCGGACGCCGGACTCCCTGCACAGCGCCACGTTCTTTCCCGAGCCCGGCGCCGGCGGCTATGTGGCCGAGGCGGTCGGCGCGGGGGCGCGGCTGTTCAAGGCCCACCTGCAGGTCGGCGGGTACGACCCGCGCGACCCGCTGCTCCAACCGGTCTGGGGGCTGCTGGCCGAGGCGGGGGTGCCGGTGATCGTGCACTGCGGCTCGGGGCCCACGCCGGGCCGGTACACCGGGCCGGGGCCGATATCCGCGGTCCTCGCGCGCCATCCCCGGCTGACCGTGATCGTCGCCCACCTCGGGGCGCCCGAGTACGGCGAGTTCCTCGGCCTCGCGGGAACCTACCCCGCGGTGTACCTCGACACCACGATGGCGTTCACCGACTTCCTGAACCGGATCGCCCCGTTCCCGCGCGCGCTGCGGCCCCGGCTGGCCGACGCGGCCGACCGGATCCTGCTCGGCACCGACTTCCCCAACATCCCGTATCCGTACCTGCACCAGCTGGAGGCCCTGGCCCGGCTGGACCTGGGCGCGCCGTGGCTGCGCGCGGTCTGCCACGACAACGCCGCCCGGCTGCTGGGGTTGTGAGGCGGCATGCCGAGACCGCGCCGCGAGCAGAACCCGGCCCCGGGGAAGGGCGGCGCCGGCCAGAGCGGTGCCAGGACGGCCGGTTCCGGGACGGCCGGTTCCGGGACGGCCGGTTCCGGGACGGCCGGTTCCGGGACGGGCGGTTCCGGCAAGGCGGCCGGGGCGGGCGGTGCCGGGCGGCTGGGGGAGTACCGGCGCAAGCGGGACTTCGGGCGCACGCCGGAACCGGAAGGCGCGCCCGGCGCCCGGCCGAAGCGGGGCGGCGCGGCCCCGGGGGACGGCGGTCCCGCCCGCCGGTTCGTGGTGCAGCGGCACCGGGCCCGGCGGCTCCACTACGACCTGCGGTTCGAGATCGACGGGGTGCTGGCCAGCTGGGCCGTGCCCAAGGGACCGACCCTCGACCCGGACGTGAAGCGGACCGCGGTGCACGTCGAGGACCATCCCATGGAGTACCTCGACTTCGAGGGCATCATCCCGCGCGGTGAGTACGGCGGCGGGGACGTGATCGTCTGGGACCGGGGGACCTGGGAGCCGCACGCCACCGACGACCCGGCCGCCGCGGTCGCGGCCGGGGAACTGCACGCCGACGTGACCGGGCAGAAGCTGCGCGGCCGGCTGGTCCTGGTGCAGCGCGGTCACGGCCGCGAGGAAGAGAACCAGTGGCTGCTGCTGCATAAGCGGGACGAGTACGCGGTGGCCGGCTGGGACCCGGAGGACCACCCGCGCTCGGTGCTGAGCGGGCGCACCAACGATGAGGTCAAGGCGGACCCGCAGCGGATGTGGCGGGCCGACCTGCCGCCCGCCCAGGCGTCGGTCCCGGTCGGCCCGGCCGTGCCGGACGGCCCGGACGCCGCCGAGCGTGACGCGCTCGCGGCACTGGGGCCGGGCGGCGGCACGTGGGACGTGTTCGGGCGCAGGCTCCGGGTGACCAACCTGGACAAGGTCATGTTCCCCGGCCGCGACGGCGAGCCGCCGGTGACCAAGCGGGAGTTCATCGGCTACGCGGCGCGGATCGCCCCGGTCGTGCTGCCGTACCTGGCCGGCCGCGCGCTGAACATGCACCGCTTCCCCGGCGGCGCGCAGACCGCGGGGTTCTGGCACAAGCAACTGCCCGAGCATGCGCCGGACTGGATCTCGCGCTGGGACAATCCCGGTGCGGACCGCGGCGAGGTCACCACCTACCTGGTCGTGGACGAGCCGGCCGCGCTGGTGTGGGCGGCCAACTTCGGCGCGCTGGAATGGCACGCCTGGACCTCGTGCACCGACGAGCCGCGCCTGCCGACCTACGCGCTGATCGACATCGACGCCGGCTCGGCCACGACCTGGGACGACGTGCTGGCGCTGGCCCGGCTGCACCGCACCGCCCTGGAGCACCTGGGCGTTCGGGCCCAGCCCAAGCTGACCGGCCACACCGGCATCCAGATCTGGGTCCCGGTCACCCGCGGGCCCGGTTTCGACGAGACCAGGGAGTGGGTAAAGCAGGTGTCGCGGGCCGTCGGCGGGGTCGTGCCCGACCTGGTCAGCTGGGAGTGGGACGTGCGGGCGCGCCAGGGCCGGGCCCGGCTCGACTACACCCAGAACGTCATCAACAAGACGCTGGTCGCGCCGTACAGCCCCCGTCCCGCGGCCGGCGCGCCGGTCTCCGCTCCGATCGAGTGGGCAGAACTGGACGATCCGGCGCTGCGGCCGGACGGCGTCACGATCCGCACCGTGAGCCAGCGCCTGGCCGAACGCGGTGACCCATTCCGGACCGTGCTGGGCGGCGGGCAGGTCCTGCCGCCGGTCCGCTAGCGATCAAGGAGACGGCAATGGATGAGCGGGCAGGACAGCCGGCCGCGCCGGGCGACCTCGTGGATGTCGCCCGCCTGGTGACCGCGTACTACGTCGAGCACCCCGATCCGGCCGACCCCGCGCAGCGGGTTGCGTTCGGCACGTCGGGCCACCGCGGCTCGGCGCTGCGCCGGTCGTTCAACGACGACCACATCGCCGCGACCACCCAGGCGATCTGCGACCACCGGGCGCGCAGCGGCATCACCGGGCCGCTGTTCATCGGGCGCGACACGCACGCGCTGTCCGAGCCCGCGTTCGCCACCGCGCTGGAGGTGCTGGCCGCCAACGACGTGGCCGTGCTGGCCGACAGCCGGGACGGCTACACGCCCACCCCGGCGGTTTCGCTGGCGATCCTCGTGCACAACGCGGCGCGCGACGGCGGGCTGGCCGACGGGATCGTGGTCACGCCGTCGCACAACCCGCCCGAGGACGGCGGCTTCAAGTACAACCCGCCCGACGGCGGCCCGGCGGCCGCGCAGATCACCGCGGCGATCCAGGACCGGGCCAACGACCTGCTGGCCGGCGGGCTGCGCGAGGTCCGCCGGACCTCCTACGCCAAGGCGCGGGCCGCGGCCGGCGGCCACGACTTTCTCGGCCAGTACGTGTCGGAGCTGCCGGCCGTGGTCGACCTGGACGCCGTGCGCCGGGCCGGGGTGCGGATCGGCGCCGACCCGCTCGGCGGGGCCAGCGTCGCCTACTGGGGCGAGATCGGCGACCGGTTCGGCCTGGACCTGACCGTGGTCAACCCGGTGGTCGACGCGACGTTCCGGTTCATGACCCTGGACTGGGACGGCCGGATCCGGATGGACTGCTCCTCGCCGTACGCGATGGCGTCACTGATCGGCCGCCGCGGCGAGTTCACGATCGCGACCGGCAACGACACCGACTCCGACCGGCACGGCATCGTGACCCCGCAGGCCGGGCTGCTCAACCCGAACCACTACCTGGCCGCCGCGATCGACTACCTCTACCGCAACCGGGCCGGCTGGCCCGCCGGCGCCGCCGTCGGCAAGACCATGGTCAGCTCGTCCATCATCGACCGGGTGGCCGAGGCGGCGGGGCGGCGGCTGATGGAGGTGCCGGTCGGGTTCAAGTGGTTCGTGCCCGGCCTGCTGGACGGCACGGTGGCGTTCGGCGGGGAAGAGAGCGCCGGGGCCTCGTTCCTGCGCCACGACGGTCAGGTCTGGACCACCGACAAGGACGGGATCATCCTGGCCCTGCTCGCCTCCGAGATCACCGCGGTCACCGGCCGCACGCCGTCCGAGCACTACGACGAGCTGACCGCGCGGCTCGGCGCGCCCGCCTACGCCCGGATCGACGCCCCGGCCACCCGGGAGCAGAAGGCGGCCCTGGCCCGGCTCAGCCCGGACCAGGTCGGCGCGACCGAGCTGGCCGGGGAGAAGATCGTCGCCAGGCTCACCACCGCGCCGGGCAACGGCGAGCCGCTCGGCGGCCTGAAGGTTGTCACCGACTCGGGCTGGTTCGCGGCCCGCCCGTCCGGGACCGAGGACGTCTACAAGCTCTACGCCGAATCGTTCCTGGGGTCCGATCACCTGGCCCGCATCCAGGCCGAGGCGCAGCAGATCATCGAGACCGTGCTCGCCCAGGCCAGCGGCGCGCCGTGAGCCCTCCGCGGCGCCGGGAGCCGGGCCGGGTGCAACGGCGCATCCAGCGGTTCCTGCAGCGGCCCGGCACCACCGACCTCGCCCCGTATCAGCGGCTGCTGCCCGCGATCGCCGCGCGCGAGGAGGCGCTGGCCGGGGTGGCGGACGCGGACCTGGCCGGCCTGGCCCGCGCCGCGGGCGACGACGCCGAGTTCTGCGCGATCGGGCGGGAGGCCGCCCGCCGCGCACTCGGCGAGCGGCCCTACGACGTCCAGCTCCTGGGCACGCTGGTCATGCTGGACGGGCACGTCGCCGAGATGGCCACCGGGGAGGGCAAGACCCTGTCCGGCGCGCTGGCCGCCGCGCGCTACGCCCTGCGCGGCCACTCGGTGCACGTGACCTCGGTCAACGACTACCTGGCCGGCCGGGACGCCGGGTGGATGGGCCCGGTCTACGATCTGCTCGGCGTCACGGTCGGCTGCATCACCCAGGCGTCGGCCCCGGCCGAGCGGCGGCGCGCCTACGCGGCCCAGGTGACCTACGCGCCGGTCAGCGAGCTCGGCTTCGACGTGCTGCGCGACCGGCTGGCCGCGGACGTTTCCGACCTCGTCACCCCCGGCCCCGATGTGCTGCTGATCGACGAGGCCGACTCGGTGCTCATCGACGAGGCGCTGGTGCCGCTGGTGCTCGCGGGCGCGACCGGGCGGGCCGACGCCGACCTCGGCATGGCCGAGATCGTGCGCGACCTGCGGCCCGGCCTGCACTACCAGACCGACGACGAGGGGCGCAACGCGTCGCTGACCGAGGCCGGGTCGCGCGCGGCCGAGCAGGCCCTGGGCGGGATCGACCTGTACGCCGCCGACCAGATCGACACGCTGACCCGGCTGAACGTGGCCCTGCACGCCCGCGCCCTGCTGCGGCGCGACGTCGACTACATCGTCCGCGACGGCCAGGTCCACCTGATCAGCGCCTCCCGCGGCCGGGTCGCCCAGCGGCAGCGCTGGCCGGACGGCCTGCAGGCCGCAGTCGAGGCCAAGGAGGCGATCGCGGTCAGCGACAGCGGCGAGGTCCTGGACAGCATCACGGTTGAGTTCCTGGTCCGGCGGTACCCGCAGGCCTGCGGGATGACCGGCACCGCGGTGAGCGTGGGTGAGGAGCTCAGGGAGTTCTACGGCCTGGAGGTGGCGGTGATCCCGCCGAACCGGCCGTGCGTGCGTGACGACGAGCCGGACCGGCTGTACGCGACCCTGCCGCAGAAGGAGAAGTCAGTTGTCGCCGAGGTGACCGCCGCGCACCTCGCCGGGCAGCCAGTGCTGATCGGCACCCTGGATATCGCCGAGTCGGAGCGTGTCGGCCGTCGCCTGGATGCGGTCGGCCTGTCGCACGTGGTGCTCAACGCCAAGAACGACGCGGACGAGGCGGCGATCGTGGCCGAGGCCGGCGCGCTCGGCGCGATCACCGTGTCGACCCAGATGGCCGGCCGCGGCACCGACATCCGGCTGGGCGGCCGCGACGGCGACCGGGACCGGGTCGCCGCGCTGGGCGGCCTGTACGTGATCGGCACCGGCCGGCACGCCAGCCGCCGGCTCGACGACCAGCTGCGCGGGCGCTCCGGCCGCCAGGGCGACCCGGGCCGCTCGGTGTTCTTCGTCAGCCTGGAAGACGACCTGATCACCAGCTTCGCCCCGGACGCCGCCGCGGACCTCGCCGGCGTGACCGCCGACGGCCGGGTGTCCGATCCCTCGGCCGGCGCGGCGGTCGGCCACGCGCAGCGGGTCGCGGACGGCGCCAACCTCCAGATCCACCGCGACACGTTCCGCTACAACAAGCTCATCGAGGACCAGCGGCAGGTCGTGCTGTCACACCGGGACCGGCTGCTGCGCGGTGACGCGGCGCTGCAGGCGCTGGCCGCCCGCTGCCCCGAGCGCTACCAGGAGCTGGCCGCCACCGTCGGCCCCGACGCCCTGGCCGCCGCGGCCCGGGCCATCGTCCTTTACCACCTTGACCGCGGCTGGGCGGACCACCTGGCCGTGCTGGCCGACATCCGCGAGGGCATCCACCTGCGCGCGCTCGGCCAGGGCCCGAACCCGTTCGGCATGGCCCTGGACCCGGTGGCCGAGTTCCAGGCCGAGGCGGTCAAGCTGTTCACCAGCCTGCTCGACCAGGTCCAGGAGCACTCCGCGCAGACCTTCGCGACCGCGGCGATCACCGACGCGGGCGTGGATCTCGACGCCGCCGGGCTGCGGCGGCCCAGCGCGACCTGGACCTACATCGTGCGCGACCACCTGGTCGACACCAGCCTCAGCGGGGCCCTGGGGCGGCTGGCCCACCGCATCTACCGTCGCTAGCGGGCCGGGGCGGCTGGCCGGCCGCATCTACCGTCGCTAGCGGGCCGGGGCGGCTGGCCGGCCGCATCTGCCGTCGCTACCGGGCCGGGGCGGCTGGCCGGCCGCATCTGCCGTTGCTGGCGGGCCGGGGCGGCTGGCCGCATCTACCATCGATGACGACGGCGCCGCTGCTGCGCCCGCGGAGGGGAGAGGCCGTGATGCCATCCGGAACGCGGCAGTCCGTTGGCTGCCCCCGCTCGGACATCGACCCGTACTCGGATGAGTTCCTGGCCGACCCGTTCCCGTTCCTCGCCGAGTTGCGGGAAGCGGGCCCGGTCGTGTACCTCGACCGCTACGACGTCTACGCGGTCACCCGGTACGAGCAGGTCCAGGCGATCCTCAAGCAGCCGCTGCTGTTCTCCTCGGCGGCCGGCACCGGGATCACCAACATCGCGAGCGCGAACCCGTGGCGCAAGCCCAGCATCCTGCTCGAGGTCGACCCGCCGCTGCACACCCGCAACCGCAAGGTGGTGGCGCGGGCGCTCGCGCCGCGGTCCCTGGCTTACCTGCAGGAGATCTTCGACCGCCGCGCGGGCGAACTGGCCGCGAGCCTGGTCGCCCGGGGGACGTTCGATGCCGTGCCGGACCTGGCCGAGATCTTTCCGACCCGGGTGTTCCCGGACGCGTTCGGCCTGACCGAGGACGGCCGGGACATGCTGCTGGCCTACGGGTCGATCGTGTTCAACGGGATGGGCCCGCGCAACCACCTGTTCGAGTCGGCGATGGCCGGCGCCGGGGAGGTGATCGGCTGGATCACCCGGCAGTGCGCGCGGTCGTCGCTGCGCCCGGATGGCCTCGGCGCCCTGATCTACGCGGGCGTCGACGCCGGCGAGGTGACCGAGGACGAGGCAGCGCTGCTGGTCCGCTCGTTCCTGTCGGCCGGGCTGGACACCACGGTCAGCGCGATCGCCCTGGGCGTGCTCGACTTCGTGCGCTGGCCCGGTCAGTGGCAGGCGCTGCGCGAGGACCCGTCGCTGGCCCGCGGCGCCTTCGAGGAGGTGGTCCGCCTCGAGTCACCCGTCACCAACTTCTTCCGCACCACGAGCGAGCCCGCCGACCTGGCCGGCACCCGCCTGCCCGCGGGGGTGAAGGTGCTGGTCTCGTTCGCCGGGGCCAACCGTGACCCGCGGCGCTGGGAGCAGCCCGACCGCTTCGACATCCGCCGCAAGGCCGCTGGTCACCTGGGCTTCGGCGTGGGGGTGCACAACTGCGTCGGCCAGGTGATCGCGCGCATGGAGGGCGAGGCGGTGCTGCGCGCCCTGGCCGCCCGGGTCGGCTCCTGGCACCTGACCGGCGAGCCGCGGCCGCGCCTGAACAACTCGCTGCGCGGCCTGGGCACCCTGCCCGTGGCGGTCGAGCCGGCCTGAGAACGTGGCCGGTCGCGGTCAGGGCCAGGCGATCGTAACGACCACGAGTATGCCGACCACCCCGGCCACCACCAGCATTCCGACTCCGACTTTCATAGCGGCACGTCTCCTGACCTGGTCGGCGGGGGGCCAATGCGTGCGGCGCGATCTCACTTGCCGTATCTGGTCGGTGTCCGCGAGCGCGTCGGGTTCCGCCCGAGCACTGTTCTCCGGGGCCGGCAACCGATCGCGGCGGCATTCAAGGTCAGCATCGACCACGGCGCCGTGGCTTCGTTAAGCGCGGCCGTAGCGTCATGGGCAATTGGCCGGGTCGCCGAGACCGGTGCCCGCGAAGGGACATCTCCGTCCGCCCTGCCCGCGGCCGGCCCGAGGCCCAGCTCGCTCAGCGCTCTGCCGAGAGACGAAAGCCTGGGAATCGCCTTGAGCAGGTCCTCCCACCGCCCGAGGTCCTTCCTCCATAGCCGGACGTAGTTCTCGCATAGCGCGGGGTCAATCTGGGCCGAGCATTCTCGCGCCGCCGCGACCGAAGCCAGCATCCTCTCCCGCACGTCGACGGGCGCCCTGGCGGCCCGGACGATGACGGCCTCGAGAAACTGTCGCCGGGCGCCCAGGAAGTCAGACCAGTACTCCCGGGTCGCGTGGGCAGCATTCCTGTTGTGATGAAGCAGCGCGTACAGGCCTTCCGCCATAGCGTCGCCAAACTCTTGCCCGGCGGCGCGCCGCGGGTCGTCGAAGGGATCATAGGCTAGCTGAATCGCCAGGCCGGAGCAGGCGAGCCGTCCCTCGACGGTGTCGTTGTAGAAGAACAGCCAGTCCTCATTGTAGACATTGGGGAAGAAGCCAAAGAGGGCCGTGCAGTCGATGGCTAGTACGGAGCCGCTGACAAAGACGTCTTGAGGCCCTCCCGTCGCCCGATGAGCGTGACAGACAACGGAATTGTCCGGGAACTCGTTAACCCGCATGCCGACCGAGTAATACTGGCGGCCAAGCATCGCTACCGTGCGGCGCAGGTCCTCGTCTACGACGCTCGTGATGTCATCGTCCATAAAAAACACGCGATCCCAGCCCAGCATGCGGGCCAGAATAAGGCCGAGGTTACGTTTCACGCTCAGGTCTGTGTCCCTAGCGGCACAGGCTTCGGGCAGGCGCCTGATTTCTTCTGGGCGGCAGACAGCGAACTCGAACCATCGGTGCTCGTAGCTGGCGGGCAGGTCGATGACGACGCCTTGGCTGAAGGACCGCGAGCCGAGCAGCTGGCTCACCTCATCGGCGCGAGCCTGGCGGCTGCACAGGATGACGAGCCGGCAGTTCACGGCCTGCGCCAAGGTGACGGCGTGATCAAGGTGCTCGGCCGGCCTGGAGGCGGGAACGATGATGGCGTCGAGCTTCCGCGCGGAGACCGGCGAGACCGGCGACATCGCCGGCCCCAGTAGGTCTCCGTGCGTCGCATGCTGCCGGACATCCGCTGAGCGGGGCGGCGTCACCTGCGCTGCCCTCGGGACGGGGCAAGGATGCGGCCGGCGGATATCACCGGCCGGGGTCCCCGGACCACTGGTAGAGCACCCGGCCCGAGATACTGAAATCAGGTGTCATTGTCTGCCCCTCTATGACTGGTACCCGCATGAGAATGGCGAACGAATCTGTGTTGCTGAAGTTGGCCGAAATGTATCGCTCGTTAGTGTCGCGCAGGCGCGCATCGGTCAGGCTGCGCACGGCACCGAGCACGCCGCGACTATGTATGCCATTGCATATGGTAAGCGTGCGCCCCGAGTTCAGCGGGTTAGGCACGCGGGCCAGGAAGCCGACATCTTCCACGAGACTGGTATTGTCGGTGTCGGCCCACACGGGCAGAAAGGTCGCCTCCTTACCGTCGGCAGTGGCGACGAAGATTTCCCCTGTTTCCACCGACGGATCGGCGACCTGCCTGACCGGCAGCGGAGTCATGGCGGACAGCCGTCTGGTTATATCATTCCAGGCGATACCGCCGAGCAGGATCACATGGCCGGACAGGTCGTCTGGGACGACGTTCGGCGCGGCCTTGTAGAACACGTCCATCGTCGGGTTCTCGGCCCGGATGTGGCCGTGCAGTTCTACCAGCGCGTCCAGATCGGCGAAGGAGAGCAATTCGGTGTAGTTGGGATCCGCCGGGTCAGCCAGAGATGCCGTCTCGACCTTCGGAAGCTGCGCACAGACGAGAGTCGCCGGACCGCTATCGGCGAAATGCCAGGATCGCCGGGCGGTCACGGCCTCGACCGAGAACGGCTTCCTGGCCGCTTCCCTGAGCCGGAGCAGTTCCGCCTCGAGCGCCCCGTAAGCCTCCTGTTCTTCTTCGGTCAGGGATTCGAGCGGGAGGAGCCTCGGCTCCGGTTCCGCGACGGACCGGCGGGTGGCGAAGAACCTGGCGTACAGGAGCATCCGATCGCGGGGCGGAACCTTGGGCCCGGTCGGGCTCTCCCACGAGGAGACGGTCGCTGCCGCTACCCCGCCCAGTGCCTTCGCCAGCGCCTCCTGAGTGATGCGGACATCCGGCCACTGACGCTCCCGCAACTGGCGTAGGCGCTGGGCCAGGTGAAGCGACGAAGGAGGGACGGGCTGCATGGGGCGTGCTCACCTCCTGATCGGCGGACAACGGTCAGATGCCAGGCGCGTCCCGGAGCGAGCAATGATCATTTAGCTGCCCGTTCAGTGCGATGGGGCATCATACCGATTGACGCCTGAGCTTAGTGCTGGTTACCATTCTTTACAAAGGAATACTTAAGACTACTGAACTCAACTGTATAACAGCTAAGTTCAGTAGAGAATATATAGGCTGATTGGAGGAAGACGCCAGCTCAGGTTGGGGGTGCCGTAGACGTTGTGCAGCACCAAAGAGGTTGGTGATCGGCGCGTTTCAGGCGTGCGCGCTGGGTTTCACCGCTCGGCTCGGGCTCACGTGGCCAGAGCCGCGGCCGCACCGGGGGCATCTGGGTCCGCGGCAGACGCGGGGCAGTCGCGGGGGCAGGTGTCGGGTGACACCACGCGAGGCAGCGTGCGCCGGACGGGGCACTCGCCGCGAGCGCCTCCGGTCACCTCCCTGGCCCCCGAGTCGTCGCGCAGGAGGCCAGGAAAAAAGATGCTGGGCCGGCGGCACACCGGCCCAGCCATCAGCGATCGCTCCGGTTAGCAAGAGATCGTGATGCCAACGATGCTAGCAACCGCATGACCGCACGTCATCAGCGGCAGATGGACCGTTTCTCGGCCTGAGCCCGGGCGGCGGCCGCCAGCGTCGTTCATCACCGGTCTGCTCCCGTGGCCCGGGCCTGCCCGGGCCACGGGACCTCTCGGGATACCAGATACAGAGGAACGGGCATGTCCGCATTCATCGTGGTCTGCGCGGTCATCGCAGTGGTGTTCTGGCGCGCGGCACTCAAGATCGCGGCGATCGTTGCCGTCATCCTGCTGATTTCAGGCGCGCTGGCCCTGCTGCAGGGGATCCACCACGTAGTCAGGTAACCGCAGCCGGCCTGGCGCTCGGCGTCAGGTGCGCACGGTTCCTGCGTCGGCCTGGCCGGCTGACCCCGGCTCAGCCGATCCTGCGGCGCATCCGCCATTCACGCGTGCCCGATGAGCCGGGGACTCGCTGGCTCTTGCCGGTGCCGGCAAAGCCGGCGGCCAGGTAGCACGCGCGCGCTACGTCGTTGCCATCGAGAACCCACAGCGAGACCGCCCTCGCACCCCGGGCAACCGCCCTGTCCAGCGCCGCCTGAATGAGCCCGCTGGCGATGCCCTGCCTGCGATGGCCCGGATCTACCCACAGGGCGCTGATGAACGGCTCTCCCCCGGGGGGCTCTCGGGAGGCGGCTATAACGCCAACCGGCTCCGCCGCGGTTCCGTCGGCGAAGGCCAGGAGCCAGAGGTCACCGCGCAGCAGCGTGCGCCACTGCCGCTCGCCGCGGCGAGCCTCGCGGTCGTGCTCCGACATGAATGCGCGCGGTGATTCTCGTAGCGCCCGCAGCCTGATCCCCCGCAGCAGGTGCCAGTCATCCTCTGTGGTGTCGCGAATGACCGCCACGCTGCCCCATCGTGCCGTGCCCGGGATGGTCTGATTACTACCCATCCGGTCTGATCTTTGTGACGTGCCGCCGAACCGGTCCCACGGCGGGTGCTAGCGGCGGGGCACCCCGCCCTGTTCGGCGCACCTGATCAGAACCTGGTCGCGGCCTCGGCGTCCCGCGTTGGCGACGAAGATCGTCCGGTTCGCGGTAGCCTCCTCCACCCTGAACGCGGTCGTAGGTGGCGGGCCGGACGGGATGCACGGCTGGTGCGGTCACGGCCACTCGTCGTGGCCGAACGGGACGAACTGGTCGAACTGGTCGAGGCTCGGTCCCGGTTCGCCGGCCCCGCCAAGCTCGGCTCCGGCCAGCCGCTCGCTGAACCGGGCCGCGGCGGTGTGATCCTGGCCCGGCCCGAGCACGGCCGCGGCGCTGCTCCACAGTTCCCGGCACAGCGCGGCGAACGGCACCGGGGTCTGGGTGTCCCGCGCCACCTCGAGCGCGATCGACAGGTCCTTCACCATCAGGTCGAGGCCGAAGCCCGAGTCGAACCGCCGGGACAGCACGTACTGCGTGAACTTCTTCTGCGTGCTGTTGTTCATGCCCGTGGCGGCGTTGAGCACGTCCACCATGACCGCCGGGGCCAGCCCGAACTGCTGGCCGATCAGCAGCGCCTCGACGCCGATCAGGAAGCCGCCCGCCGAGACCAGGTTGTTCAGCGCCTTCATCGCCTGCCCCGCGCCGACGCCGCCGGACCGGCGCCGGGCGCGTCGGCTGCCCGCTGTCGACCTGCTCTCCGCTCATTCGCCGGCCGCTGCCGGCCTGTTGCCCGCTGCCGGCCTGCTGCCCGCTGCCGGCCTGTTGCCCGCTGTCGGCCTGTTGCCCGCTGTCGGCCTGTTGCCCGCTGTCGGCCTGTTGCCCGCTGCCGGCCTGCTGCCCGCTGCCGGCCTGCTGTCCGCTGCCGGCCTGCTGCCCTCTGTTCACCCGCTGTCCTCGGCCGGCCCCGGCCTCGCCTCCCGGGCCAGGGCACCCTCGGCCAACAGCACCTCGTGCGCGGACCGGAACGCCTCCAGCCCGGCCGGAATGCCGCAGTAGACGGACGCGTGCAGCAGGACCTCCTTGATCTCTTCCGCCGTCACGCCGTTGGTCAGCGCGCCTTTCACGTGCAGCTTGAGCTCGGCGCTCTTCCCCAGCGCGGTCAGCATGGCCAGGTTCAGCAGGCTCCGCGTCCGGCGGTCGAGGCCCGGGCGGTTCCACACGTAGTCCCAGGCCCACTCGGTGGTGATCCGCTGGAACGCCATCATGAAGTCGTCCGCCCGGGCCAGGCTGGCGTCGACATACTCGGCGCCCAGTACCTCGCGCCGGGTCCGCAGTCCCCGCTCGAACATCTCGCTGCTCATCTGCCTCTCATCTCCTCGCGTGGTCAGTGCCGGGCGCCGCCGGCTACGCGCCGGCCTCGTCGCGCCAGCTGTGGGCGGGCTGATAGCCGAGCACGCGGCGGGCCTTCGCGCAAGACAGCAGCGTCTCGTGCCGGCCGAGCTCCAGGGTGACCCGGACATCGGGGAATACCTCGGCCGCCAGCTCCGCGGTGGGCCTGGACATCACCGAGTCGGGACTGGAGATGATGAACACATCGACGCCGGTGGCCTGGTAGGCCAGCGCCAGCCGGATCGCCTGGGCGCCGTCGCGGGCGTCGATGTAGCTCCAGAGGTTCCACTTGCGCAGCGAAGGGTCCGCGTCGAACGAGGGGAACTCCGCGTAGTCGGCGGGCGCCATCACGTTCGAGAAGCGCAGCCCGATCATCTTCAGCCGCGGATCCCAGCGGCAGAACTGCGCCGCCATCTGCTCTTCGAGGTGCTTCACCAGGGAGTAAGACGACTCCGGCCGGGCGGGGTACTCCTCGTCGACCGGCAGGTACGGCGGCGGCGTGTCAAACGGGAGCCCGAGAACGGTCTCGCTGGAGGCCCACACCACATTCCGGATCCCGGCCAGGCGCGCGGCGGAGAAGACGTTGTAGGTGCAGGTGATGTTGTTCGCGAACGTGGCCGCGTTGGCGGTCAGGCCCGGCGCGGGAACGGCGGCCAGGTGCACCACGGCGTCCACTCCGCGGTAGGTGCCGTCGATCGCTGTCAGCGCCTCGACGGTTTGGCCGTAGTCGGTGAACTCGATGCGGACGAGCTCCTCGCCGGGCAGCGGCCCCGATGGCGGCACCCGGTCCAGGTTGACCACCTGCCAGCCGTGTCCGAGAAGCTCGGCGACCGCGAACCGGCCGAGCTTACCGCTCCCGCCGGTGACCGCTACGCGAGGCACGGGGACCCTCCCAACGCCGACGCGGGTGGGGGAGAGCGCCGACGCCTGGGAGAGTAGCCGACGGCCGCGCGGCCGCTACTCGAGGTCGGCGAGCATCTCCCGCAGGATGTCCGCGGTACGTTCCGGGGGCTCGCTCTCGACGCTGAGCCGCTCCATGACCTCGCTGTACCGCTCGACGTCCTCGCGCTTGTCGAGGTAAAGAGCGCTGGTGAGCTGCTCGAGGTAGACCACGTCGGGCAGGTCTTCCTCGGGGAACCGCATGATCGTGAACGCCCCGGCCTCGGCGGCGTGACTGCCAGACCGGAACGGCGTGACCTGGAGCGTGATCCTGACGTTCTGCGTGACCTCGATCAGGTACTCCAGCTGCGACCGGAACACCTCGGGGCTGCCGACCGGGCGCCGCAGCGCCGCCTCGTCCACGACCGCCCACAGGCGTGGGCCGCCCTGCTTGGTGAGCAGTTCCTGCCGGGTGATCCGCATGCTGACGCGGCGTTCGATATCCTCGGCGGGCGCCCCGGGCCAGCCCCGGGTCATGATCGCTCGTGCGTAGGCCGGCGTCTGCAGCAGCCCGGGCACGAACTGCACCTCATAGACCCGCAGCACCGAGGTGGCCTCTTCGAGGCCGACGTAGGTCTGGAACCAATCTGGTAAGACGTCGGCGTACTGATGCCACCAGCCCGGCGCGTTGGCCTCGCGCGCGAGCGTCACGAGCGCGGTGCGTTCCGTCTCGTCCTCGACGCCGTACAGCGCGAGCAGGTCCACCACGTCGCGTTCCTTGAACCCGACCCGGCCGAGCTCCATCCGGCTGATCTTGGATTCCGAGGCCCGGATCCGGTAGCCCGCGTCCTCGCGCGTGATGCCCCGGGCCTCGCGTAGCCTGCGCAGCTGGGTGCCGAGCAGGATGCGCCGGACGGTCGGGCCGCTGCCCGGCTCTATCGAGATCACATCGGCCCCCCCGGACGCCAGGATCTACTTCGGCATATCCCTCCTGTGCCCCGTGCACGTGCGGCGTAAGCTTTCCTCTGCACGTGCATCAGGCCTTGCGCCTGCAAGTTACTTGGGTGATGATAACGTTTGCAGCCCGGACGCGCGAGAGGCGGCTTCCTGGGCGTGCGCCCGGATGTGATCCGGGACCCGCACGCCACGGCACTCCCCAGGTGGTCGCGGAACTCAGGACGGAGGATGCCAGCGTGACCCACGACCGCCTCCTCACGGCGAGCGGGTATCGCGAGGCGGACGCCGAAGACCTGCCGTCGGGATTCACGGATGTGCTCGAGGCCGCCGACCTCCCGGCCCGGCACGACCGCATGATCGGTGAGCGGGACGAGCCCGCGGTGACGTGCGAGCTGGCGGCCGGGGCCGAGTCGGCCCGCCGGGCCAGGGAGTTCGCCCGGGTCACGCTCCAGGACTGGGGGATGACCGGGCAAAGCTATCTGGCGGAGCTTGTGGTCTCCGAACTCGTGACCAACTCGCTCCGGCATGGCTTGCTCTCCACTCAGTGGATGCCTGGAGAGCACCCAATCGGGCTGACGATACTACGCCGGGATCCGTATGTGATGTGCATGGTAAGCGATCCCGGGCGCGCGCGCCCGGTCCGGATCGATTCCTGTGCCGGGGCGGAAGGCGGCCGCGGCCTGCAGGTGGTGGAGTCGTGCAGCGTGCGGTGGGGCTGGCAGCCCGTGGCGGGGAACGGGAAGGTCGTGTGGGCGCTGCTGCAATTAACGCAGTTACGAGGGACCGCCGGCCGGTTAGGGCCGGGGCCCCTCGTCTTATGCGGCCTGCCGCCGCGTTGCTCGGTAGCGCTCAGCCGAGCAGGTCGTCGAACTCGCCGTCCTTGACGCCCCGGATGAAGGCGTCCATCTCGGCAGGGGTGTAGATGAGCGCCGGGCTGTCGGAGTGCCGGGAGTTCCGGACGGCGATCGCGCCGTCCGGAAGGCCGGCCATCTCGACACAGGTGCCTTGCGAGTTGCTGTGCCGGCTCTTCCGCCAGGTGACATCGCGCAGCTCGGCCGCGGGAATCCCGTTGCGCGCCTCGGTCATGGCGTCTCTCCTTTGTCATCGGCCGGCTCAGGCTCCGGCCGATTGTTGATCGATTACATCCTACGTTATGCACGTGCATCGACACACGCATCTGCATGTGCTGATGAATCTAGGGTCGCCATCGGGCCCAGATCCGGGTCCCCGCCCTGGGCATCGCGCCCGGCCAGATCCGGGTCCCCGGCCGGGTGCGGGGCCGGCCAGGTCCTGGTCACCGGCCGGTTGCGGTGTCGGCCAGATCCGGATCATGGCCAGGCGCCAGGCGGGCCAGATCCGCCACCCGGCCGGGCGCCGGGCCCCATACCGCCCATACCGCGATCACCGGTGGTACGGCCGGGGCGGGGGCGGTGGCGGTATGGAGCCGGTGCTCGGGGCCTCACGCGGCCAGACCAGCAGAACCGGGCACGGAGCGTGATCGACGACGAACCGGCTGGCCGGGCCCAGGCTCTTCGGCCCGAGGCGGGCATCGTCGCCGTCCCTGGCTACGATGAGCAGGTCAGCACCCTCGGCGGCCGCGACGACCTCACGCTCGGGCCGCCCGCGGCGCTCCTGCGTGGTACACGGCCGGCCCAGGCGGCTGGCCGCCGCCTCGAGCAGGTCACGGGCGGAGGCGGCGCCAAGTTCCGTCACCAGCGCTCCGGGGTCGCGGTCGGGACGCCCGCGGCCCAGCAGGCCCGCATAGGCGCCGCGGGCCGCGGCTGGGGTCGCGCCCCCCGTGACGTGCAGCAGCACGATGCCGGCGTCGGCCGGCGCGAGGTCGCGGGCGGCGTCGACGCAGGCCGGCCAGGTACCCTCGACGATCCAGATGATCACCGTCATGACCGTCAGCCTCCGATCACTATCAGTCCCGCCCACAGGGCCGTCACCGCCACCAGGAGGCCCGCTGGCACGGTGAGCAGGCCCAGCCGGGTGAACTCCCCGATATCCGGCTCGACGTCATGCTCCCGCAGCACCCGCCGCCACAGCAGGGTGGCCAGCGAACCCGCGTAGGTCAGGTTCGGGCCGATGTTCACCCCGATCAGCACGGCGAGGACGGCGCCCGCGCCGGCCGGCGCGGCCAGCGGCAGCAGGACCAGGACGGCCGGCAGGTTGTTGATCACGTTCGCCGCCGCCGCGGCCAGCGCCGCCGTGGCCAGCAGCGCGAGCCATGAGGAACCGCTGGGCATCACCCGGTGCAGCGCCCCGGCCAGCCCGTTGCCGGTCACCGCCGCGACTACGACGCCGAGGGCCACGACGAACAGCAGGAACGGCACGTCAGCGGCGCGCCAGATCTCACGGGGTGTCGTGCGCCGCCGGACCAGCGCCCGCGTGGCGAGGGCCAGCGCCCCGGCTGCGGCCGCCCACGCCGGGTTGATCCCGGCCACCGAGGTCGCGGCGAACCCGGCCAGCGTGGCCACGAGAACGACGATAGCCAGCACCGGAACCCCGGCGGCCGGGGCGGCCGGGGCGGCCGGCATGGGGGCTGGCGGAGCGTTCAGGTCGGTGCGAAAGAACTGCCGGAAGACCAGGTACTCGACTCCGACGGCGGCCAGCCACGGCACGGCCATGAGCGCCGCGAACCGGGTGAACGACAGCCCGCTGGCCGCGAAGGCGATCAGGTTGGTCAGGTTGGACACCGGCAACAGCAGCGACGCGGAATTGGCCAGGTGAGTGCAGCCGTAGACATACGGCTTGGGGCGGGCGCCGGCCCGGGCGGCGGCGGCGAACACCACCGGCGTGAGCAGCACCACCGTGGCGTCCAGGCTCAGCACCGCGGTCACGACCGAGGCGACGGCGAAGACCCCGGCCAGCAGCCGGGCGCTACTGCGTGCCCGGCCCGGCCTGGCCAGGCGCGCCAGCCAGTCCCCGAGGGCGCGGAACAACCCCTCCTCCTGGCATAGCTGGGCCAGTATCAGCACCGCGGCCAGGAACCCGATGACCGGCCCCAGTCGCTTCATCATGTCCAGCGCGCGCGTGGGCGAGATCGCCCCGGTAATGACGACCAGGGCCGCGGCCGGCACTGCGATCACTGCCTCGGGCCATCCCCACGGCCGGATCACCGCCGCCGCCAAAGCCGCGAGGAGCATCAGCACCGAGACGGTCTCGGCGACTCCTGTGCTCAGCCCGACCTCCTCACCCGCCCGTCTCGCCCGGCCCACCTGGTCGCCTCGGCCTACCTGGTCGCCTCGGCCTACCTGGTCGGCCCCGCGCCCACCTGGTCACCGGCGCACCTGGTCGGCCCCGCCCACCTGGTCACCGCCGCACCTGGTCGGCCCCGCCCACCTGGTCACCGGCCCGCCCTCCTCTGGCGGCTGCGGTAGCCGAGCTGGAGGCAGCCTGCCGTGCGTGGGGCGTGTGGGCCGATGAGGTCCGGGAGCGGGCTGAGCAGCGGCTGGGGACCGGCCCGGCGGATCCGCGGGTGCGCTGTGATCCGGAGTACGCACGGGCGCTTGATGCCGGCAGGCCGTTCACCGAGACCGCGCGGGCCGCGGCTGTGGCGCTGCGGGCCAGCTGCGAGGCGGCGGGTGGTTGCGCCGGTCCTGGCCGTGTGGCCCCGGAAACGGCAATAGGTTCACCTCGTTCCTGATCGCGGCAAACGAACGGAAGAGGTGAACCCATGCGCGTTGTCAGGATAGCGCCTGCCCGGCAGCTGGCCTTGTTCGCAGGCCAAGACGGCTCCCCGGCCCGGTGGGATGGCCTGCCCGAGCACGCCCGGGCGCGGGTGCTGGCACTGCTGGCCAGGATGATTGCCAGGTCCGTGCTCGGCGCGGATGCGGCTGGCAGTTCCCGGGAGGTGCCGTCGTGACCGACATCTCGAAGATCACGGCCTCGCACCGGGACCGCCTGTGCCTGGTCTATGTCCGGCAGAGCACGCTGGCCCAGACGCGGGCCAATACCGAAAGCCTGGAACGCCAGTATGAGCTGGCCGGGCGGGCGGTCGCGCTGGGGTGGGACCGGGAGCGGGTCCGGGTCGTGGACGCCGACCTGGGCTTGTCCGGCGCCGATGCGGCCGGCCGGGAGGGGTTCCAGCAGCTGGTCGCCGAGGTCGCGCTCGGCCGGGCGGGGCTGGTCATGGGCTTGGAGGCGAGCAGGCTGGCCCGCAGCAACGCCGACTGGTACCAGCTTCTTGACCTGTGCGGGGTGACCGGCACGCTGATCGCCGACGGGGACGGCATCTACGACCCGGCCGCCTACTCCGACCGCCTGGTGCTGGGGCTGAAAGGGACGATCTCCGAGGCCGAACTGCACCTGATCAGGGGCGGCTGATCGCCGGGATGCGGCACAAGGCGGCCAAGGGCGAGCTGCGGGTCGCCCTCCCGGCCGGCTTGGAGTATGACATGGCCGGGCAGCCGGTGCTGTGCGCCGATGAGGCGGTGCGCGAGGCGATCACCACCGTGTTCCGCCGGTTCACCGAGCTGGGCTCGGCCCGGCAGGTGATGCTGTCGATGCGTGATGACGGGCTCGAGCTGCCCCGGCGGCGGGCCGGCGGGCGCATCGAGTGGGCGCCGGCGAGCTACGGCGCGGTGATCGGCATACTGGCCAGCCCGTGCTATGCCGGGGCGTTCACGTTCGGCCGCACCCGCAATGCCCGCCCGGCACCTGGCCAGGGCCTGCCGGCTGCATCATCCGCCTGCCCGTTCCCATGGACCAGTGGGAGGTGCTGATCACCGGGCACCATCGCGGATACATCACCTGGGAGGACTACCTGGGCAATCAGCAGAAACTGCACGCGAACTGCCCCGCCCCGGCCGGGCAGGGCGGTGGCGCGGTCCGGGAAGGCCGCGGGCTGCTGCAGGGCCTGCTGCGCTGCGGCCGCTGCGGCCGGATGATGCGCACCGGGTATGACAGGAGCGGTAAGAGCGGGGTCCGGCCCCGCTACTATTGCGCCGCCGAGACCACCTACCTGGGCCGCAAAGCGCCCTGCTGCCAGAGCGCGGGCGGCCGGGAACTGGAGAAGGCGGTCCTGGCGGAGGTCTTCGCCGTGCTGGAGCTTGCCGCGCGACGGCCACCGCCCGGGCGCTGGCCGATACCGAAGCGGCCCGGGCCGAGCGGCTGAAGGCCTTCGAGCTCGCTGTCGAACGGGCCCGCTACCAGGCCTGCTGCGCCCGCCGACAGTATGACGCCTGCGAGCCGGAGAACCGGCTGGTGGCCCGCACGCTGGAAGCGGCCTGGGAGGACAAGCTGGCCGCGGTCACCGCGGCCGAGGCTTCACTAGCCGCCGAGCAAGCCCGCCAGCCCAGCTCCCTGACCGGCGGCGAGGTGCGGTGGCTGTCAGCAGCCGGAGCCGACATCCGGGCAGTCTTCGACGCGCCCTGCACCACGCCCCGTGAACGCAAGCAGCTGATCCGCGCCCTGCTCACCGAGATCACCGTCACCATCGACCAGCAGGCACGCACCGCCGCCCTCACCATCTACTGGGAAGGAGGGGCAAGCAGCAGCATCACCGTGACGCTGCCCCGCCTCGGAACACCCTGGCGCACCACCGACACCTCCACCCTCGACCTGGTCCGCCGCCTGGCCGAGCATCACGACGACGCCACCATCGCCGGCGTGCTCGCCCGCCAGGGCCGGCGCACCGGAACCGGGCTGGGCTTCACCAAGAACCGCGTCGCCGACCTGCGACACGCCCACGGCATCCCCGCCGCGCCCCGCAAGAATGTCACCCCGCCCGGGCAAGATGACGACGTGGTCAGCATCACCAAGGCCGCCGCCCAGCTCGGCGTCGGGGTCTCCACCATCTACCGGTGGCTCGCCGACGGGTTCATCCCCGGCGAGCAGGCCGAACCGGGAGCACCCTGGCGCATCCGCCTCACCAGCGAACTGCGCGCCAAAGTCACCGGGCAGGCACCCGACGGCTGGCTCCCGCTGAACCAGGCAGCCGCCGCGCTCGGCATAGCCAGGCAGACCGTTTTGCACAAGGTCCAGCGCGGCGAACTCGCCGCCGTCCACGTCCGCCACGGCAGGCGAAGCGGCCTGCGTATCCAGGTCAAACCCGATCAGCCTGGACTATTCGAGAAACCATAAGGAGACGAAACCGCAATGCAAACCAGACACATTCAGGGTCCAGATGATTGCCTCGACGCGCTGGCGCAGCCAGTTCGGGAAGTACCGGGGCTGGTTCTCGTCCTTGCGGGCCGGGCGGATCAGCGCCAGGCCCAGGTCCGGGCCCGCGAAGAACGCTTCGGTGTCCTCGCCGGACAGGCCCTTGTCGGTGACGATGGCGGTGCCCGGCGCCGGGCAGTTGGCAGGCTGGTGTTCCAGCAGGTTGCGGGCCTGCTCGCGTTCTCCCATCAGCTTGGGGTTGGCCAGGCCAAACCCGGTCACCGTGCCGTCGCAGGTGCAGATCAGCAGCAGCTTGGCCCCCCAGTACCAGCGCGAGTGGCTGGGGCAGTACCCGTAGCCGGCCCATCCGAACAGGTCCGAGCGGCGGGCGGTGATCACCGACTGCCCGCACGGGACCGGGGTGGCGTCCATCAGCCGCAGCAGTTCCGCGGTGGCGGGCGTGTGATCGGCCAGCCACCGCAGCGCCGCCTCCATCAGCGGTGCCGCGTTCTTGAGCCGGGCGTTGTACTCGCTTTGGGCCAGCAGCCGGGGAAACAGGTGACCCACCTGCTTGCGCGCGGCGCGCAGCCAGTGCCGCTCGTCGTCGTAGCGCAGCAGCACCTGCGCCACGGCCAGGCAGGCCAGCTCGGCGTCGGTCACCTCGGGCCGCTGGCCCGGCCCGGACCGGGCCAGGCCGAGCGAGGGGATGATGCGGTCGGTCAGCTCCCTAGCCTCTCCAGCCCGCCGGGTCGGCGCCTAGACATTGATCAAATCGTCTCTTCACGTCCTCGGTGAGGACAAACCATCCCAATTTGGGTGATCAAATGACTCGAACACGTGAAATGTCGGTGGCTCTGGTCATGGTGGCGGTATGAACAGAACGACACTGCCCCGGTTTGCGAGGGTTATGACGGCCAGGGAGCTTCTCGCGGCGGGGATTTCGCCGGTGCGGATCCAGCTCCTGGTGCGGCGGGGAGTTCTGGTGCGGGTGGGGCGTGGGGTATATGCCCCGCCGAAGATGGCCAGGGACCAGGGCGTGGTGTTGCGGCTTTCCTCTGTGTTAGCCGTGACCAGACCGGGGGCCGTGGGCAGCCACCGCAGCGCGGCTCTGATCCACGCCCTCGACGTGTTGGGGCGAGAGCAAGCCGCGCTGACGGTGACTCATCCGCCTGGAGCCGGCAGCAGGACCGGTCGGCCGGGGGTGGATATCCACGTCGCGGCGCTGCCCCGGGAGCATGTGACGGTAGGCGACGGCGTCCCCGTGACCACCGTGGCCAGGACCGTCGTCGACCTGGCCCGTACCTCGTCGTTCCGGGAGGGCGTGGTCGTGGCCGACTCGGCGCTGCGGCGCAAGCAGACCACCAAGGCCGAGCTCCGCGCGGTCTTATCGGCCTGCTCACGCTGGCCGGGTGTCCGGCAGGCCACATTGGTGGTTGAGTTCAGCGACGCGCGGTCCAAGTCGCCGCTCGAGTCGATCTCGCGGGTCGTCTTCCGCGATCAGGGGCTCCCGCCGCCGGAACTCCAGGAGTGGGTCGGCGGAGATTACGAGGTCATCGGCCGGGCCGACTTCCTGTGGGCGCAGTACGGGACGATCGGCGAGGCCGACGGTGCCCTCAAGTACGCCGACCCGGAACGCGCCGTCGCGCAGTTGCGGCGTGACGCGAGGCTGCGTGCAGCCGGTTTCGAGGTCGTCCACTTCACCTGGCAGGACATCGTTCAGACGCCCGGGCAGGTGGCCGAGGCGATCAGGGCGGCATTCCAGCGCGGCGCTGCGAGCTAAGGGAAAGGCGCGGGAGGGAATGGGCCGGGGTGGGACCGGACGGGGAAGCCCGGCCGGGTGGGGCGACCGAGCTGGGAAGCACAGGCCCGGGGGTGAGGCGACCGGGCTGGGTGAAGCATGTCGGCCGGGAAGGTCCGGGATCGGGCTTTCGGGGTCGAGGGAAGCGTGCGGGTTGGGGAAGGGTGCGGGATCGGGCTTTTGGGGTCGGGGAAGCGCGGGCTCGGGGATGCGGGTATGGGAAACGGGACGGGTTAGGCGAAGTGCGCGAGTTAGGGTGAGCCTGTGCTGAACCGGGTGCCCCGCAACAGGGCCTGGCTGGCCGTCGCGGCCGCGGTGTTGATCCTGTTCTGCCTGGTCCCGCCCGCCGCGATTTACGCGCGGCGCTACGTGTTCGCCGAGACTCTCCAGTTCCTGGTGTTCGCCACCGCCGGGCCGGCCCTCCTTGTGCTCGGCGCGCCGTGGCAATCGTTGCGCCGCCTTCCCGGGCACGTGGGCCGGCTGGCCGAGGGCCGGGCCCGGCCGCGGCGCGGATCGGGGTTCCACCGCGCCCTGTTTGCGCTGCTGGTCTTCATCGGCGCCGTGATCACGTGGCGGTTGCCGGTGACCGTCAACGCGCTGGCCACCCAGCCCGGCCTGGCTGTGCTGGAGATGGTCACCCTGGTTGGTGCGGGCTCTGCCCTGTGGCTGGAGCTGGTGGAGTCGCCGCCGCTGCTCCCGCACCTGTCCCGCCCGCAGCGCGCGGCCTTTGCGGCGCTGGCCATGTGGACGATCTGGATCCTCGGCTACATCCTGGGGTTCTCGCAGGTGGCGTGGTTCACCGCATACGGGCACACGGCGGGCCACGGCGCGGTGGCGGACCAGGAGATCGCCACCGCCCTGATGTGGGCAGTGCCCGCGCTCTGTTTCGTTCCCGTCGTCTTCGTCGCCGCCCTGACGTGGCTCAAGGACACCGAGGACCCGGACGAGGGGCTCCGCGCGATCGTCCGGGCTCAGCCTCGGCCGCCCAGGCGGGGCCGTTGGCCAAGGCCGCCGCGGGGCTGGGACACCCACTCGGCCTGACGCGTCCGGGTCCCGGGCCTGAGCCGGGTACCAGGCCGGTTCCGGTCACCTTTTGCGCAGTTTCGTAGCTCTGCGTACTCATTGTTCTGGCCTAGGCCACTCAGAGTCGATTCAGAGGCTGGCTCGGCAGGCTACAGGCATGAGCGAACGGCGGACACTCACCGCCGGACGTGCCGAAGGAGGAGAGATGAGCACCTATATCTGGCTGAACGTCCCGCTGATGGCGCTGATCTTCCTGGCCATCTCCGTCATCCCGCTGTGGATGGTCATCAAGCGCCCGGACACCCGCCAGGAGGTCGAGGAGACGGTGGCGCGCCTCGAGGCCATCCCGCTGCACGCGGTCAGCAGGCACGAGGTAGTGCGCTGGCGCGAGGCCGAGGCGGCATGAGGCCGGCCGCCGCCCGGCCGGGCCCTGGTCCCGTGCTGGCGCGGCGCGCCGAGGCCGGCCAGACGGGAGCGTGCCCTGAGCGATGCCGCGCCGAGCGCGGGGTGATGCGAGCCGCATGGCCTGCGCGATGGCGAGCGCGGGGTGATGCGAGCCGCATGGCCTGCGCGATGATGGAGGGCATGGACCAGGTCCAGCCCGGCGGGGCACCCCGCATCGACGAGTCGGTGCGGGGCGTTCCCGCGCCCGCGCTCCGGCCGTTCATCGCGCGGTACGTCGGGTTCCGCCAGGCTGGGGTGGTCCCGGCCCGGCACCGCGGGCTGCCGTCGCCCTACCTGACAGTGATCTTCACTCTGGACGACCCGCTCACCCTCGTCGCGCATCCCGATCCGCGGCAGCCGCCGGGCAGCTACGACACGCTGGTCGGCGGCCTGCACACCGCACCCGCGCTGATCACGCACGAGGGGCGGCAGTCCGGCATCCAGCTGCTGATGAGCCCGCTCGGCGCGCGGGCGCTGCTGGGCCTGCCGGCCGGGGAACTGGCCGAGATCGATGTGGAGGGCCCGGCCGTGCTCGGGCCGCTGGCCGGCCAGATCGGCGAACGGCTCCGCCAGGCGCCGGACTGGCCGGGCCGGTTCGCCGTGCTGGACCAGATGCTGGCCGCGCGGCTGGCCGAGGGCCCGGCCGGCGCCGTCAGTGACCGGGCCGGCTCCGAGGTCAGCCAGGCCTGGCGCCGCCTGCTGCGGGCCGGCGGCCGCTGTGCCGTCTCCGGCCTCGCCGCCGAGACCGGGTGGAGCGAGCGGCACCTGCGCGGCCGGTTCCGGGACGAGACCGGCCTCACCCCGAAGGCCGCCGCCCGGGTCATCCGCTTCGACCGGGCCCGCCGGCTGCTGCAGCAGCGGGCGGCGGCCGGAGCCGCGCTGCCGGTGCTCGCCGACCTGGCCGCGGACTGCGGCTACTACGACCAGGCCCACCTGGCCCGCGAGTTCCGCGAACTGGCGGGCTGCCCGCCGTCGGCCTGGCTCGCGGAGGAGTTCCGAATCGTCCAAGCCGGGCCGGAGCGGGCGCGGCCAGTCTTGTGGCCATGAGCGACAAGACACCGCCACCGCAGGTGTGGCCGACGCTGCGGGCCGGCGACGCCCGCGGGCTGATCAACTTCCTGGTCGACGCGTTCGGCTTCGAGGAAACTGTCGTATACGGCGAGGGCGAGCGCGTGGAGCACGCCCAGCTGTCCTGGCCCGCCGGGGGCGGGATCATGCTGGGCTCGGCGCGCGAGGAAGAGGACTCCTGGCCGCTGCGGCCGGGCACCCTCAGCGCGTACGTGGTCACCGACGACCCCGACGGGCTGTTCTCCCGGGCCACGGCGGCCGGGGCCCGGGTGCTGCGGGAACTGCACGACACCGACTACGGTTCCCGGGACTTCGCCGTGCTCGACCCCGAGGGCAACCAGTGGTCGTTCGGCACCTACCGCGGCGAGCCGCGGGCCGGCGGTTAGACCATCGCCATCAGGCAGCCGTCCCAGTACGCCGCCACCTTGGGCCGGCGCTTGCCGCGCAGGCCGATCTCCAGCACGTCCGGCCGCAGATCGCCGACGCCGCGGAACCAGACCTGCACGTCATCGCCCGCGACCTGGCTGAACCCGGCCAGGCCGGGCGGCGGCTCGGTGGCCGCGTGCATCCACGCGGGCGCGCCCGAGCAGCACATGCGGGGGGGCGCAGCCCAGACCCACAGCCGTCCGCCCTGGGTGCGGACAAACTCGGCCGCGTCGCTGCTCACGGTGACCCGCACGCTTTCACGATAGGCGGTTATCCCGGCGGCTGGCCGCGCCGGGCGGGCCACGGCGGTTAGCCCGGCGGCTGGCCGCGCCGGGCGGGCCACGGCGGTTAGCCCGGCGGCTGGCCGCGCCCGGCGGGCCACGGCCGTTATCCCCCGCGGCTGTCGGTCGCGCTGGGTGGCTCACAATGGTGCCTGCTGAGGAAGGAGGCACCATGGCGCCGCGAGTCACCAGTGACCTGCTGCTGGTCGGGAGCCTGCCCGCCGCCTCGACCGAGGCCGCGCTGCGCGCGGCCGGCGAGTTGTTCGGCGACCTGGTGTTCGCGCTGCCGGACGGCGAGACCGGCCCGCGGTCGGCCTGGGTCGGCTATGAGCGCGAGCGGCTGGTCCGCCCCAACCCCGGGGTCGAGACAGTCGAGGAGACCGCCTCGCCCACGGGCATCCCGCGCCATGCCTACGAGACCCCGGTCTTCCGCGTCCGTCCCGGCGTCCGCGAGCTGCACTGGGACTCATGGCCCCGGATCGACGACGCGATCGCCTCGTACGAGGTGTTCCGGCGGCTGCGCGCCGAGGGCGTGATCCCGGCCGGGCTGCGGTTCCAGGTGGGGCTCCCGTTCCCGTCCAGCGCACTCAACGGGTTCAAGGCGGACTTCGCCGCCGACTACCCGGTGGCTGAGCGCGGGTTCGAGGACCTCGTGGCCCGCGAACTGCGGCGGCTCACCGCGGCGATCCCGGCCGGCGAGCTCGCGATCCAGTGGGATGTCGCCTATGAGGTGCTGGACGCCGAAGGCGTGCTGGCCTGGACCGCGCCGGGGGCCTGGGAGCGCTTCGCCGGGCCGGTCGGCCGGCTGACCCGGCTCATCCCGGACGAGGTGCTGGTCGGCTACCACCTCTGCTACGGGACGTTCCCCGAGTGGCCCATGTACGAAGCGCGGGACATGGGGCTGCTGGTGCGGATGGCCAACTACGCGGCGGCCAACTCCGGGCGGCCGGTGGACTGGCTGCACCTGGCCGGGCCGCGCTACCTGCGCAGCGAGGATGACAACTTCTTCCGGCCGCTGGCCGGCCTCGACGCCGGCGACGCGCGCGTCTACCTCGGCATCGTCCTGCCGGTGGACGGCGCGGCGGGCATGCGGCGGCGGCAGGCGACCGCGGCCAGGTACCTGGCCGGCTTCGGCGTGGCCCGGTACTGCGGGTTCGGCCGCCAGCCGGGCCGCGACGGCCGCCAGACCATGCGCGACCACCGGCAGGCCGCCCTGGCCGCCCGCGGCTGACCGCACCAGACCGGGGAGGTCACTCCGGCTCGACCAGGATGACCTCGAGCGTCCGGGGGCCATGCACGCCCTCGACCCGGGAGAGCTCGATATCACTCGTGGCGGAGGGCCCGCTGATCCAGGTGAGCGGCCGCTCGGCGCGGTCGGCCAGCCGGGCGATCGCCTCGGGCACGAGGTGGACGACCTGCTCGGCCCGCACCAGGCACAGGTGATAGTCGGGGACCAGGGTGATCGCGCGCCGGCCCTGATCGGGGGAGCCGTCCAGGACGATGGTGCCAGTCTCGGCGATCGCGACCGTGGCGCCGGTGATGACGCCGTCCACCGCGTCGAGATCCGCCGGGGTCAGGCCGTCGTCGGCCACCACCTCGGTGCCCGGCGGCAGTGCTCCCGGCGGCAGGTCCAGGCCGCCGGGCACGACCACCCGCCGCGCTCCGCGCCCGGCCAGCGCGGCGGCGATGGCGGCGGCGAGCCCAGCCGGCCGGGTCCGGCGAACCGCCGCGCGGTAGTCGGCCAGCCGCTCGGCGAGCAGGTCCAGCCGACGCGCTTCGTCGAGGTCGCCCAGGGTCCGGTAGGCGGGCCCAGCGGGGAGGAGACGGTGCGTGACGGAATCCGGTTGTGATGGCGTGTCGGCGGCCAGGGCGGTGCGGATCCGCGACAGCACCTCCTCGCGCGCGGTCACTGTGCCTCCTGGTTTGCTCGACCCCGGCTCACGAGCGTTCCCGGCCCGAGTCGCGCCACCACTGCCGGAAGGTTCGTGCGGGCGGGGCGGGCAGGTCGCGGGCCCGGGTCCAGGCCGACAGCGGCGGCGGCAGCGCGCGGATCTTGCCGCCGCGGCTGAGCGCGCGCCCGGGTCGGCCGGCCCGCTGCGCGGCGGCGAACCGCCGCGGGTCGGCCATCACCCAGGACGCCGCGGCCATGGCCACCGCCTCCGGGCCGGGCCGCCGGCGCTCCCGGCGGGCCTCCTCGACGTGCCGGGCGCGCAGGTGGACCAGCAGCGACGGGATGTCGATCTTGACCGGGCAGGCGTCATAGCACGCCCCGCACAACGACGACGCGTACGGCAGCGACGCGTTATCCTCCACGCCGGTGAGCTGCGGTGACAGCACCGCGCCGATCGGGCCCGGGTAGACCGAGCCGTAGGCGTGGCCGCCGACGCGCTCGTAGACCGGGCACACGTTCAGGCACGCCGAGCAGCGGATGCAGTGCAGCGCGGCCCGGCCCGTCTCGTCGGCGAGCGCGGCGGTCCGCCCGTTGTCCAGCAGCACCAGGTGGAACTGCTGCGGGCCGTCGCCCGGCGTCACGCCGGTCCACATGCTCGTATACGGGTTCATCCGCTCGCCGGTGGACGAGCGGGGCAGCAACTGCAGGAACACGCCGAGGTCATCCCAGGATGGGATGACCTTCTCGATGCCCATCACCGTGATCAGGGTCTGCGGCAGGGTCAGGCACATCCGGCCGTTGCCCTCCGACTCGAGCACGCACAGGGTGCCGGTCTCGGCGATCGCGAAGTTGGCCCCGCTGATGCCGACCCGCGCGGCCAGGAACTTGCGGCGTAGGTGCAGCCGGGCCGCCTCGGCCAGCGCCGCCGGGTCGTCGGTGAGCGCCGGGTCGACGTCGCCCATCTCGCGCAGGAAGATCTCCCGGATCTCGGCCCGGTTGCGGTGGATGGCGGGCACCAGGATGTGCGAGGGCCGGTCCCGGCCGAGCTGGATGATGAGCTCGGCCAGGTCGGTCTCGTAGGCGGTGATGCCCGCGGCGGCGAGCGCGTCGTTGAGGCCGATCTCGTCGGTGGCGAGCGACTTGACCTTGACCGCCTCCGACGAGCCGGCCGCGCGGATCAGGCCGGCCACGATCTGGTTGGCCTCGTTCGCGTCCCGGGCCCAGTGCACGGTGCCGCCGCGCGCCTGGACCTGGGCCTCGAGCTGCTCCAGGTAGCGGTCCAGGTGGCGCATGGTCTCGGTCTTGATGGCCTGGCCCGCGGCCCGCAGTTCCTCCCAGTCCGGGAGCTCGGCGACCACCGCGGCCCGCTTGGCCCGGATGGTCGTCGTCGCCCGGCCGAGGTTGCGCCGCAGCTGGCTGTCGGCCAGAGCCCGGCGGGCCGCGGCCGGGAACGGCTCGTCGGCCCGCAGGTGGCCGACGCCGCGCGGCGCGGTGCTGGCCCGGGGGGACGACCCCCCGGAACCCCCCGGGACGGGCAGGCCAAGGAATGTGGTCATGGGCTTCCGTCCCTGGTCGAGGCGAGGATCTCGGCGAGGTGCACGGCCGCGACCCCGGCCCGCAGCCGGGACAGGCCGCCCCCGATGTGCATGAGGCACGAGCTGTCGCCCGCCGTACACACCTCGGCCCGGGTGCCGAGCACGTTGCGCATCTTGTCGGCGAGCATCGCGGTCGAGGTGTCGGCGTTCTTGAGCGCGAACGTGCCGCCGAACCCGCAGCACACCTCCGCGTCGGGCAGCTCCACCAGGTCCAGGCCGGCCACCCGCCGCAGCAGCCGGACCGGCCGGTCGCCCACTCGCAGCAGACGCAGCGAGTGGCAGGTCGGATGGTAGGTGACCCGGTGCGGGTAATAGGCGCCCACGTCCTCGACCCCGAGCACGTCGACGAGAAGCTGCGACAGCTCGAACGTTCGCGCGGCCACGGCCTCGGCCCGGCGGGCCAGGTCGTCGTCGCCGAGGCGGCGGGCGACCATCGCGTGCTGGTGCCGGACCGAGCCCACGCAGGAGCCAGACGGGGCGACGATGACGTCGTAGCCCTCGAACGCGTCCACGTAGCGGCGGATCAGCGGCAGGGCCTCGCGCTGATAGCCGGTGTTGACGTGCATCTGGCCGCAGCAGGTCTGCGCCTGCGGGAACTCGACCCGGTGGCCGAGCCGCTCGAGCAGCACAGTGGTGGACTTGCCCACATCGGGAAAGAGCGTGTCGGCCAGGCAGGTCACGAACAGAGCGATCCGCATGGTCTCTATTGTCGTGGGTTCGCGCCCGGGCCGGCGTCTCGGTCCGTGCCTTGGCCCGGCCTAGGTCCGCACCGCGGGCCGGGACCGGGCGGGAGCCTGGCTGGACCGGCGCACCTCGGCCGCAGCGCCCGGTGCACTCCGTCCAGCCGGTCGGCCACCTGGCGCAGGCTGAGCGGGGTGCCCCCGGGGGCCGGGCGGGTGCCCCCGGGGGCGGGCGGGTGCCCCCGGGGGACCGGGCGTGTACCGGGGGCGATGGGGTACCCCCGGGCTGAACCAAAGCTGGGCGGGCCGCGCTGCGGGCGAGGCCGGTTAGTAGCCGTGCGGGGGACGGGTGGGATCGGCCTGCTGCACCAGCGCGGCCAGGTCGGAGCCGTCGGAAGCCACGCCGTACGTCACCATCACGTAGTGCATGGAGGCCGCGATGTTGGCGACCGGGTTGTAGATATCCTCACTCGTCTCGGCCTCGTGATACCTCGCGAAGGTATCTGGAATGCACTGGGCTACTCCCCTCGAGCAATGCAGCGGATGGCCGTCCGACTGAATCGGGCCCCAGGCGTTCGAGTCGTAATCATTGATCGCGTTAGGCTGGCCGGAGGATTCCCGGGCGCACAGGACCTTGTATCCGCGCACCCAGTGGGCGTGCGGCAGGTCCATGATGTGGCAGGCCCGCTTGGTCCAGGAGGCCACGTCTCCGGTGCCGGTGTAGTGGGCGTAGGTGACGGCGCTGATCGGAATGGCACCTGACGTCGTGGCGGTGGCCGCCACCGGCGTGCTGCCGGGCACGAGGTTGAGCACCTGCCCGACCTGGATCTGGTCTGAGTTGGTGACCTGGGGGTTGGCCGCCTCCAGCGCGGCCAGGGTCATGTTGTGGGCGGCGGCGGTGCTGATCATGGTGTCGCCGGGCTGGACGACGTAGGTCACGACCGCGGGCGCGACCCAGGGCATGGTGTCGCCCGGCGGGGCCGGGCTCGGGATATGTAGCAGTTCGTTGGGGAAGATGGCCTCCGGGCTCGCGATATGCGTATTCGCCTCGGTAAGTTCGGTCAGGCTCACGCTAAATTTCGTGGCAATTCCGCTAAGCGTGTCGCCCGACCGTATTCGGTATTCCATGCTGGTTTCCTCTCGCGCGGTTTTGAATGGCCTTGCCATTGACCATCGCGGCGCACCGGCGACTCGCTACATCGGCCCGCGCCGTGGGCCCGCCGTGGTCGCTGGCAAGGGCGCCCGGCGGAGGCAGCGGGCGGCCGGGACCCAAATCGAGTTGGCTGACAACGGCTCCGGCGGCCATGCTGACGCCATGCTGATCCGGGACGCGACTGGCGACGACTGGGCACTCATGTGGCCCTTCATGCACCGCATCGTGGCCGCGGGGGAGACCTACTCCTGGGACCGCGAACAGAGCGAGGAGGAGCTCCGCGCCATCTGGTTCAAGTGGGCCGGGCAGAAGGACGGCTGCACCGTGGTGGCGGCGGACCCGGACGGGGCGATCCTGGGCACGGCGACGATGGGCCCCAACCACGGCGGGCCGGGCGCGCACATCGCCAACGCGGGCTTCATGGTCGACCCGGCCCACGCCGGGCGCGGGGTGGGCCGGGCCCTGGGTCAGTACATCCTGGACCGGGCGCGGTCCCAGGGTTTCCGGGGGATGCAGTTCAACGCGGTCGTCGAGACGAACACCGGGGCGGTCGCGCTCTGGCGCCAGCTTGGCTTCGAGATCCTCACCACAATCCCGGAAGGCTTCTGTCACCCGGAGCACGGCTATGTCGGCCTGCACATCATGTTCCGCCGCCTCTGACCGCTCGCGGCCCGGAGCGGCCGGCCGACCAGAACGCGCTGGCCAGCAGCGCGATCGCGTCGCCGGCGCGGCCCGCGGACCGGTAGCCGCGCGCTGGCCAGCATTCGGGCCGGGGCCCGGCCTCGCTTACCCTGGTTCGTGCCCGGAACGCAATTCTTGACAGGCTGGCATGTGAGCGGTCACAATCGCCTCGCCTCAAGGGCGCTGCGTGGCGCGGGCTAGGAAGAAGCCGCTGACCGAGGGGACCTGGTGGCGTCTACGGCGAACGGGCCGGCCGCGCGGCCGGTGATGGCGGATGTCGCCCGGCGGGCAGGCGTCTCGCACCAGACTGTGTCCCGCGTGCTCAACGGCCACCCCAACGTCAGGCCGCAGACCAGGGATGATGTCCTCGCCGCGATCCGGGAACTCGGTTACCGGCCCAACGCGGCGGCACGCTCGCTGGTCACCGGGCGCACCCAGACGCTGGGCGTGATCAGCTTCGACACCACGCTGTACGGCCCGGCGTCGATGCTCTACGGCATCGAGCGGGCCGCGCATTCGGGGTACTCGGTGACGATCACCAGCCTGCCGGCGTTCGAGGGCCGGTCGATGCAGGAGGCGGTCGACCGCTTCCTCGGCCAGGGCGTCGAGGGGATCATCGTGATCGCCTCCGAGATGCCCGCACTCGAGGCACTGGCCGGGGTCGCCACCGACGTGCCGCTGGTCGCGGTGGGCTGCGGCACCCGCGCGCCGCTGGACTCGGTCGCGATCGACAACATCTCGGGCGCCTTCCAGGCCACGCGGTACCTGCTCGACCTCGGGCACGAGACCGTGCACTACGTCGGCGGCCCGGACTCCACCCTGGACGCCCTGGAGCGTGCCGAGGGGTGGGCCCGCGCGCTCGCGGAGGCGGGCACGACCGAGCCCGAGATCGTGCGCGGCGACTGGTCGGCCCGGTCGGGCTACGAGATCGGCCACGAGCTCGCGAGGATGCCAGAGGTGACCGCCATCTTCTGCGCGAACGACCAGATGGCCCTCGGCGTGCTGCGCGCCCTGGGCGAGCACGGGCGCCAGGTGCCGGCCGATGCCAGTGTCGTGGGATTTGACGATATCCCGGAATCTGCCTTCTTCCTCCCGCCGCTGACCACGGTGCGGCAGGATTTCGGGGAGCTCGGAAGGCAGGCGCTGCGACTACTTGTCGACCGCATCTGCCGCCGACCGGCCCCCGGTGCCCGCCTGCCGGTCGCACCGGAGCTGATCGTGCGCGCCAGTGCCACCCGGCCGCCGGGGCGCTGACCCTCTCCCGCCGTGAGGTAAGGAAGGTACCGTGGACGACCGCCAGGCTGTTAGCGCTAACAATCCGGATGCCTGCTTCGTCGGGATCGACTTCGGCACGCTGTCCGGGCGGGCCCTGGTCGTGCGGGCCCGGGACGGCGCGGAACTCGGCACCGCGGTGCACGAGTACTCCCACGGGGTGATGGACACCACGCTCGCGGCTACCGGCGAGCCGCTGCCGCCGGACTGGGCGCTGCAGGATCCCGAGGACTACCTCGACGTGCTCCGCCGCGCGGTCCCCGAGGCCGTGGCCCGCGCGGGCATCGATCCCGCCCTGGTCGCGGGCGTCGGCACCGACTTCACCGCGTGCACGGTCCTGCCCGCGACCGCCGACGGCACGCCGCTGTGCCAGCTACCGGGGCTCGCGGCCCGGCCGCATGCGTACCCGAAGCTGTGGAAGCACCACGCGGCCCAGCCGCAGGCCGACCGGATCAACGCCCTGGCCCATCAGCGCCGCGAACCGTGGATCGGCCGCTACGGGGGGAAGATCTCGTCGGAGTGGGAGTTCGCGAAGGGGCTGCAGCTGCTGGAGGAGGATCCCGAGGTCTACCGGCAGGCCAGCCGGTGGATCGAGGCCGCCGACTGGATCATCTGGCAGCTGACCGGAGTCGAGACCAGGAATGCCTGCACGGCCGGCTACAAGGGAATCTGGCAGGACGGCCGGTACCCGTCGCGCGAGTTCCTGGCCGCCCTCCACCCCCGGTTCGCCGGCTTCGCCGCGGACAAGCTGGCCCGCGAGGTCATGCCGCTGGGCGCCCGGGCCGGCTCGCTGACCGCTCAGGCGGCCGCCTGGACCGGCTTGCCGGAGGGGATAGCGGTCGCGGTCGGCAACGTGGACGCGCACGTCACCCCGCCCGCGGCCGCGGCGATCGCGCCGGGCCAGATGGTCGCGATCATGGGCACGTCGACCTGCCACGTGATGAACGGCACCTGGCTCGCCGAGGTCCCGGGCATGTGCGGCGTCGTCGACGGCGGCATCGTGGCCGGGCGGTGGGGTTACGAGGCCGGGCAGAGCGCCGTCGGGGACATCTTCGCCTGGTTCGCCGACCACGCGGTCCCGCCGGGGTACCACGCCGAGGCGGAGCGCCGCGGCATCGGCCTGCACGACCTGCTGTCCCAGGAGGCCGCCGCCCAGCCCGTCGGCGCGCACGGGCTGATCGCGCTGGACTGGCTGAACGGCAACCGCAGCGTGCTGGTCGACCATCACCTGTCCGGCCTGATCGTCGGCCTCACGCTGGCCACCCGGGCGCCCGACATCTACCGGGCGCTGGTGGAGTCGACCGCGTTCGGCACCCGGGTCATCATCGACACGTTCGCGCAGGCCGGGGTCCCGGTCACCGAGCTGGTGATCGCCGGCGGGCTGACCAAGAACGATTTCGTGCTGCAGGTCTACGCCGACGTGACCCGCCGCCCGCTCAGCCTCATCGTCTCCGACCAGGGGCCCGCGCTCGGCTCGGCCATTCACGCGGCGGTCGCGGCCGGCTGGTATCCCGACGTCCCGGCCGCCGCCGCGGCGATGGGCGGCAAGCGCGACGCCGTGTACCAGCCCGACCCGTCCCGGGCCGACGTGTACGACCGGCTGTACGCCGAGTACCGGCTGCTGTACGACTACTTCGGCCGCGGCGGCAACGAGGTCATGCACCGGCTCCACGGGGTACGCGACCGGATCCTGGCCGCCCAGGCGGCCGAGACCCAAGCGGCCGAGACCCAGGCCGCCGAGACCGGCCAGACCGCGCAGGCCGGCGACCGCAGGCCGGCGAGACCGCGCAGGCGGAGACCGGGCAGGCCGGCCAGATCGCGCCTGGCGGGCCGGGCGTATGAGCGCTCCCGCGCGCCTGGGCGAGCTGAGGCGCACCGTCTGCGATCTGCACGCCGACCTGGTCGCGGCGGGCCTGGTCGCCTGGACCTCGGGCAACATCTCGGCCCGGGTGCCCGGCCAGGACCTCATGGTGATCAAGCCCAGCGGCGTCGGCTACCGCGAGCTGACCCCGGAGTCGATGGTGGTCTGCGGCCTCGACGGCCGGGCCGTCGAGGATCGCGCGGTCAATCCCGGCGGGTACCGCCCGTCCAGCGACACGGCGACGCACGCCTACGTTTACCGGTCGATGCCGGAGGTCGGCGGCGTCGTTCACACGCACTCCGCGTACGCGACGGCCTGGGCGGCGCGGGGCGAGGCCATCCCGTGCGTGATCACCGCCATGGCCGACGAATTCGGCGGCGAGATCCCGGTCGGGCCGTTCGCGCTGATCGGCAGCGACGAGATCGGCCGCGGCATCGTAGCGACCCTGGCCAGCCACCGGTCGCCCGCGGTGCTGATGCGCAGTCACGGCGTGTTCACCATCGGCCCGACCGCCCGGGACGCGCTCAAGGCCGCGGTCATGTGCGAGGACGCGGCCCGCACCGTGCACCTGGCCCGCGCCTTCGGTGACCCGCTCACCCCGATCCCGCAGTCCCAGATCGACGCGCTGCACCGGCGCTACCAGGAGGAGTACGGCCAGCCCTGACCCACCCCGGACCACGACCGGCCGCGGCGCCCCGGCGCGGCCCGCGGCTATCCGTTCAGGAGAGGAAAATCTGATGACGGACCGCAAGCCCAGGATCGGAATCCTGGGCATCATGCAGGACCTGTACGACGAGATGATCCCCGACATCGCGGCCCGGCAGGCGGGCTACGCCCGCGAGATCGCCGCGCACCTCGCCGACGTGGCCGAGTTCATCCCGAGCGAGCCGATCAAGTACCGCGAGGAAGCCGAGCACGCGATGCGCGAGTTCGAGAACGGCAACCTCGACGGGGTCATGGTGGTGATGCTCACGTACGGGCCGGCCATGCGGGTCGCGCGGCTGCTGGCGGAGTCGCGGCTGCCGATCCTGATGGCCAACATCCAGCCCGAGCCCTCGGTCACCCCGGCGTGGGACATGGCCGACATGACCTACAACCAGGGCGTGCACGGCGCGCAGGACACCGCGAACGCGATGGTCCGGGCGGGCCGCCGGTTCGCCGTGCTGACCGACGACTGGCGCAGTGAGGCGTTCCGGGCCGGCGTCGGCCGCTGGGCGCGCGCCGCGGCGGCGGTGACCGCGTGGAAGTCGCTGAAGGTGGCCCTGTTCGGCTACGCGATGAACGACATGGGCGACATCCGGGTGGACGAGAGCGCGCTGATCCGCAGCCTCGGCCCGGAGATCCTCGCGGTCGCGCCGGGGGACCTGTACCG
Organism: uncultured Actinomycetota bacterium; assembly: GCA_963749145.1. GTDB lineage: Bacteria > Actinomycetota > Actinomycetes > Streptosporangiales > Streptosporangiaceae > JASHPR01. Next base: position 913,920 of record CAVVLN010000005.1, read on the forward strand.
CGGCATGCTGAAGGTCACCAGCGAGGACCTGGCCGGGGTGATCGCGTTCGAGGATGAGCACTTCGAGATCGACCCGGCGCTGTCCACCGAGGAGCGCGCCGACCACGCCCGGATGCAGGTCGCGATCAAGCAGATCCTGGACGAGGGCGGCTACGGCGCCTACACCGCGCACTTCGACGCGATCGCTGAGGACGGCCGGTTCTCCCGGCTGCCGCTGGCCGCCGCCTCCACCCTGATGGCCGAGGGTTACGGATACGCGGCCGAGGGCGACGTGCTGACCGCCTGCCTGGTGTCGGCGGGGCACATGCTGATCGGGGACGCGCACTTCACCGAGATGTACGCGATGGACTTCCCGTCGGACTCGATCCTGATGAGCCACATGGGCGAAGGCAACTGGAAGGTCGCCCGCGCGGACCGGCCGGTGAAGCTGATCAAGCGGCCGCTGGGGATCGGCAAGCTGGACGACCCGCCCACGTTCTTGTTCCAGTACCAGCCGGGCCCGGCCACGCTGGCCACCCTGGTGTCGCTGGGCGGCGAGCGGTTCCGGCTCGTGGTGGCCGAGGGCGAGATCCTGGACAGCCAGGAGCTGCCCGCGCTGGAGATGCCCTACGGCCAGTTCCGCCCGAACACCGGCGTCCGGGCCTGCCTCAACGCCTGGCTCGCCGCCGGCGGCCCGCACCACGAGGTGATGAACCTGGGCCATCACGCCGCCAGCTGGCGGGTGTTCTGTCAGCTCACCGGCATCGAGTACGCGGAGGTATGAGCCTGCGGATACGTGCTGGTATGAGGCGGGCACGTGCTGGTATGGGCGGGCACGTGCAGGTATCAGCCTCAGGCCAGGATCTCGGCCAGGCTGAAGCGGACCGGCTCCTCGAGCTGGCCGAACCCGCAGGACTTGGGGTCGCGGTCCGGGCGCCACCGGACGAACTGGGCGGTGTGCCGGAACCTGGTGCCCTCCATGTGGTCGTAGCGGACCTCGACCACCCGCTCGGGACGCAGCGGGACGAACGACAGGTCCTTGCTCGCGTTCCACCGGCTGTGCTCAGCGTCGCGCGGCCCCCGGACCCCCGGATCGGGCCTGGCCCAGTTCCACGGGTGCCCCTCGAACCCGGTGACCAGCGGCTGCAGTTCGGTGAACAGCTCGCGCCGGGTGGCGAGCGGGAACGCGCCGATCACGCCCACGCTGGCCAGCCTGCCCGCGTCGTTGTACAGGCCAAGCAGCAGCGAGCCGATCACGTCCGGGCCGCTCTTGTGCGGCCGGTACCCGGCGACCACGCAGTCCGCGGTCCGCTCGTGCTTGACCTTGAACATGACCCGGCGGTTGGGCTCGTAGATCCCGTTCAGCGGCTTGGCCACGATGCCGTCCAGCCCCGCGCCCTCGAACTGGCTGAACCACTCGGCGGCGACCGCCCGGTCCCGGGTGGCCGGGGTCAGGTGGAACGGCGCCAGGGCGTCGGTCATCACCTCCTCGAGCACCTCGCGCCGCACGTCGAACTCCCGCTCGGTGTAGTCGACCTCGCCCAGCGCGAGCAGGTCGAAGGCGACGAACCGGGCCGGGGTCTGCTCGGCCAGCAGCCGGACCCGGCTCTCGGCGGGGTGGATCCGCTGCAGCAGCGCCTCGAAGTCGAGCCGCCGGCCGTCGGCGTCGGGGATGACGATCTCCCCGTCCAGCACGCACCGCTGCGGCAGGATCCGGGCGGCCGCCTCGACCAGCTCGGGGAAGTACCGGGTCAGCGGCCGCTCGTTACGGCTGCCGAACTCCACCTCGGCGTCGTCGCGGAAGACGATCGACCGGAAGCCGTCCCACTTGGGCTCGAAGCTCAGCGATCCGCTCGGGATCTCCTTGACCGACTTGGCCAGCATCGGGGCCACCGGCGGCATGACGGGAAGTCGCATCCCTCCATCCTCGCTGATCAGCCCGCACCTCGCCGCAGCCGCCCCGCCGCGGCCCGGTTCATGATCTGGGTACCTGAGACGCAGATGGACCACCTCAGGTACCCAGATCATGGAAATCGGGCAACGTGGCGAGCTGTCGTGTTACGGGCGGGGCAGGCGAGGCTTTCGGGTCAGTGTGACCGCGAGCCAGAACGCGGCGCAGGCCAGGGGGACCTCGACGCATGCCGCCTCGGCCAGCGCCAGGGCGTGGTCGAGACCGGACGCCGAGGTGCAGACGTCGAACCAGGCGTCGGCGAGCAGCAGCGTGCCGAAGGCCGTGGCGGCCAGGCCCGCGCGGGTGTCGGACCGGGCCAGCAGCAGGGCCGTGACCAGCGCGGCGATGGCCTCCGCGCCGTCCAGGCCCACCCAGGCCAGCGACCAGTGCTGCACCCGCGTGGTGGCGGGCAGCGTCGCGGCCAGCAGCACGCACCAGGGCAGCAGGAAGCAGCCCACGGCCAGCGCGGCCAGCCGCGCTCGGCGGAGCAGGGCTGCGCTCGCGCGGCCGGCGAAGGCGGCGCGATCGCCGTTGGGGGCGGCCCCGGGCGCCGGGCCGTGGCCGGCGGGGGAGTCGACGGCGGGGGAGTCGACGGCGGGGGAGTCGAGGGCGGGGGAGTCGAGGGCGGGGGAGTCGAGGGCGGGGGCGTCGAGGGCGGGGGCGTCGAGGGCGGGGCGTCGAGGGCGGGTGCTTGGGTCGGCATGGGCCTCACGTTTAATATGCAGAGAAAATTCTGCAAATTAATTCCTGCAGAAGATCCTCGGCACACCTGGTAGGCTGGGCGGGTGCCCATAACGCCGCGCCGGGTGGTCGGCGACGCCAAGCGCTGGAAGGCCCTGTCACATCCGCTGCGCGGCGAGATCCTGCGCCACCTCGACGAGCACGGCGCGGCCACCTCCACCACCATCGCCGAGGCGCTGGGGGAGAACACCGGCACCACCAGCTACCACCTGCGGGTGCTGGCCGACGCCGGGATCATCGAGGAGGTGCCGGAGCGCGCGCACGGCCGGGAGCGGTGGTGGCGCACGTTCCCCACCGATCACCGCGAGCCCGACTACCAGAAACTGAGCCCGCCGGACCGCGCGGCGCTGGACGAGTGGCGCGCCGCGCAGATCCCCGGCGAACTGGACCTGGTGAACCGGTTCGTGCGGGAGTTCCGCCGGCATGGCGCGTGGGCCAGGGCGTCGCGGGCCAGCGGCTATTTCACGGCCGAGGGCCTGGAGGCGCTGTTCGAGGAATACATGGCGCTGCTGCGCAAGCACGGGTACACGGCCCATAACGCCCCGCCGGGCGCCCGGCCGATGCAGCTGCGGATGTTCTATCTCCCGGACGAACCCGACGAAGGCGGCTAGCCCTGGAGCCGAACACCCGGGCGAGTCTTGCCTAACGACCCGCCCGTCCGCGACGATGCTGCACGCACATAATCAGGTTACTGAGGTGACAGGCCCGCGGCCGGCGATCCGATGGCCCCCGACCGGCGCGCAGGTCCGGGAGGGAGGGCTGGTGCCCGCGGAGCCGGAATCGGGGGAGCACACACGGCTGACGCCGCTGCCGATGTGGTCCCGCACGGAGGAACGCAACTGGCGGACCGTCGATATCGACATGGTCTCGACCGAAGAAGTGCTGCGGCTGCTGAACGCCGAGGACGCCACGGTGGCCGGGGCGGTGGCGTCGGTCCTGCCGACGCTGGCCACGGTCGTGGACCGCGTGGTCGAACGGCTCCGGGCGGGCGGCCAGGTGCACTACTTCGGCGCCGGGACATCGGGACGGATGGGCGTCCTGGACTCGGCGGAGGTCATCCCGACCTTCGGCCTCGAACCCGGGATCTTCATCGCGCACCAGGCCGGCGGTGACCAGGCGCTCGGCGTCGCCGTCGAGAACGCCGAGGACGACGAGGCACTCGGCGTCCGCGACGCGCGCGCGCTGTCCGCGGCCGATGTCGCGGTGGGGATCACGGCCAGCGGCCGCACCCCGTACGTGGCCGGGGCGCTGCGGTCGGCCCGGTCGGCCGGAGCGCTGACCGTGCTGGTGAGCAGCAACCCGGACGCGCCGCTGGCCGCCCTGGCCCAGCACGGCGTGATCGTGGACACCGGCCCGGAGGCGATCGCGGGCTCGACCCGGCTGAAGGCCGCCACGGCCCAGAAGATGGTGCTCAACGCGCTGTCCACCGCGGCGATGGTGCGGCTCGGGCGGACCTACTCGAACCTGATGGCCAGCATGTCCGGGGTGAACGCCAAGCTGCGCCAGCGGCAGCTGACGATCCTGCAAGAGGCCTCGGGGGCCCGGGACGAGGAGTGCCGGGCCGCGCTGGCCCGGTGCGGCGGGGACCTGCGGCTGGCCCTGCTCTGCCTGCTGTCCGGGCTGGAGCCGGCCGCCGCCCGGGACACGCTGGCGGAGACCGGGGGGAGCGTGCGCGAGGCCCTGGCCCGCCACGGCCCGCCGGAGCGGAGGTGAGCCGGGTCCTCGGCCTGGATATCGGCGGTACCCAGAGCCGGGCCCAGCTGTGCGTGAACGGTGACATCATCGCCGAGAGCAAGGCGGCCAGTGCCAGCCTGGTCGCGGTCGGCGCGGTGAGCGCCGGCGCCGCGCTGGCGGACCTGCTCAGCCGGCTGCCGCTGGACCCCGGGCCCCGCCTCGACGCGATCTGCGTCGGCTCGGCGGGCACCAGCGTGCCCGGCACCCGGCAGTTCCTCACCGAGCGGCTCGCGCCGCTGACCCGCTCGGGGCAGGTGGTCATCGTCAAGGACGCGATGCTCATCCTGCCCGCGGCCGGCCTGGGCGCCGGCATCGCGCTGATCGGCGGCACGGGCTCGGTCGCGTTCGGCAGCTACCAGGGCCGCGACGTGCACTCCGGGGGCTGGGGCTACCTGCTCGGCGACGAGGGCAGCGGCTACTGGATGGTGCGCTCGGCGTTGCGGGTCCTGCTGGACCGCCGTGACTGCGGCGCCCCGCTGGGCGAGCTCGGCGACCGGCTGCTGGAGGCCACCGGAGCCGGCCACCTCGGCGCCCTGCACGAGCTGTTCTACGCGCGGACGCACCCCCGGTACTGGGCCAGTTACGCTCCCCTGGTGCTGGGCTGCCCCGACCCGGCCGCCGCGACCATCACCGCCAGCGCCGCCGACGCCCTGGCCGGGCTCGCGGTGTCCGCCGCGGAGCGGCTCGGGGCCCCGCCCGGCCTGCCCGTGGTGCTGTCCGGCGGCCTGTTCCGCCACGCCGGGCTGGAGACCACGGTGCGGGTCGCGATCGAGGAGGCACGGCCGGGCAGCGACGTCCGGACCCTGAACCGGCAGGCGGTGACCGGCGCGGTCCGGCTGGCGCTGGCCGCCGCCGCGCGGCCCGGGCCGAGACTGTGCGTGAAGGACGGCTGAATGTCAGAGCTGGACGGCTGCCTGATCGCCCGGTTCGCGGGAACCGAGCCGCCCGACTGGCTGCGCCGGTGGCTCGACGACGGGCTGGGCGGGGTCTTGCTGTTCGCCGCGAACATCGCCGGGCCCGCCCGGCTGCGGGCGCTCACCGCGGACCTGCGCTCGCACAACCCGCGGGTGCTCATCGCCGCCGACGAGGAGGGCGGGGCCGTCACCCGGCTCGAGGCGCGCACCGGTTCGTCGTACCCGGGCAACGCGGCGCTCGGCGCGGTCGACGACACCGGGCTGACCAGGCGGGTCGCGGCGAGCATGGGGGCGATGCTCGCCGGCGGCGGGGTCAACCTCGGCCTCGCGCCGGTCGCGGACCTCGACAGCAACCCGGCTAACCCGATCATCGGGGTGCGCTCGTTCGGCGCCGACCCGGCCCGGGTGGGCGCGCATACCGCGGCGTTCGTGGCCGGCCTCCAGTCGCACCTGGTCGCGGCGTGCGCCAAGCACTTTCCCGGCCACGGCCGGACCGACACCGACTCTCACCTCACCCGGCCGGCCGTCGGCGCGTCCCTGCGCGACCTGCGGCGCACCGACCTGGTGCCGTTCCGGGCCGCCATCGCCGCCGGGGTCCGGTCGGTCATGACCGCTCACGTCGTGTTCCCCGAGATCGACGCCGTCCCGGCGACGGTCTCCCGCCGTTTCCTGACCGGGCTGCTGCGCGAGGAACTCGGCTTCGGCGGCGTGATCATCACCGACGCGCTGGAGATGGCGGCGATCGGCGACGGCGAGACCAGCGCCGGCGGGGCGGTGCGCGCGCTGGCCGCGGGTGCCGACCTGCTCTGCCTGCCCGGGACGCCGGCCGCGCAGCGGCTGGCCCGGGAGGCCCTGGCCGGCGCGGTTCGCGACGGCACTGTGCCGGCCAGCCGGCTCGCGGAAGCGGCGGCGCGGGTCGCCGAGCTGGCCGCCTGGGCCCGGGCCGATCCGGGCGGCGGCCCGGAGCCGTCGCTCGGCGCCCTCGCCGCGCGCCGCGCGCTGCTGGTGGACGAGCTGCTGGCCGGCGCGGGGTGGCTGCCGCTGACCGCCGCCCCGTACGTGCTGGACGCGGGCGGCCGGATGAGCGGCCTGCTGCGCGACGCCTCGGGCAGCCTGCTCGGGGTGTTGCGGGAGCGGGCCCCCGGCGTCGACGGGATCCGGCTCACCGGGCCCGCCGGCGTCCGCCGCGGGCCGGACGCGGACAGGCTGGACGCGGTGGTGGGCGGGGCGGACGGGATGGCCGCGACGGGCGGGGCTGACGGGGCGGACAGGCTGGACGGGGCGGGCGGGGCTGACGGGGCGGACAGGCTGGACGGGGCGGGCGGGGCCGACGGGGCGGACAGGCTGGACGGGGCGGGCGGGGCCGACGGGGCGGACAGGCTGGACGGGATCATCGCGCGCGGCGCCGGCCGGCCGTTCGTGCTCGCGGTCCGCGACGCGCACCGGCTGCCCTGGCAGCGCGACCTGCTCGGCCGGGTGCTGGCCCGCCGCCCGGACGCGATCGTGGTCGGCACCGGCACCGGGCACGACCGCGACCTGGCCGGCGGCCGCTACCTGGGCACCCTGGGCTCGGGCCGGGCCAGCCTGGAGGCGGTCGCCGACCTGCTGCTCGGCGGGCGGGCCGGGGATCAGGCCGGGGAGCGGGCCGGGTGACCGCCGCCACCGCCGCCGGGCTCATCGACCGGGCGGTCGAGGCGGGCGTGGTGCCCGGCGCCGTGCTCGCCGCCGGGCGGCACGGCGCGGCGCCGCTGCTGTGGCACGTGGCCGGCGACGCGCAACGCGATGACGCGGCCCGGCGGCCGATGACCGCGGACACGGTCTTCGACCTCGCCTCGCTGACCAAGGTGGTCGCGACCCTGCCGGCCGTGCTGCACCTGGCCGGCCGGGCCGAGATCGGGCTGGACGAGCCGGCCCGCCGGTACCTGCCCGCCTTCGGGCCAGGCAAGGACGAGGTGACCGTCCGGCAGTTGCTGCTGCACACCTCCGGCCTGCCCGGCCAGCGCCGGTACTACCGGTGGCTGGGGGAGGCGGCCGCGGTGCGGGCCGCCGCGCTGGCCGAGCCGCTGGTGGCCAGGCCCGGCACGGTGTTCTGCTACTCCGACGTGGGGTTCATCGTGCTCGGCGAGCTGGTGGCCGCGGTGGCCGGCTGCGGGCTCGACGAGTTCGTGCGGGATGTCGTGTGCGCCCCGCTGGGCCTGACCGCGACCAGGTACCTGCCCCCGGCCGGGTGGGCGGGGCGGATCGCGGCCACCGAGCCGGCCGGCGGGGCGGCCAAGGTCGGGGTGGTGCACGACGAGAACGCGGAGGTGCTGGGCGGGGTGGCCGGCCACGCCGGGCTGTTCGGCACCGCGGCCGACCTGGCCCGCTACGCGGCCGCCTGGGCCGGGGACTCCCGGGCGGGGGACTGCTCGCCGGCCGGCGGCCTGCGGGCGCAGGCCCTGCGCTGCCAGACCGAAGGACTCGGCGGGCGCCGCGGCCTGGGCTGGGGACTGCGCGGCGACACGTGGGACAACATGGGCGACGGCTGGCCGGCGTCGGGGGCCGGGCACACCGGCTTCACCGGCACCAGCCTGTCCGTCGACCCGGCCAGCGGCCTGTGGGCGGTGCTGCTCACCAACGCGGTGCACTTCGGCCGCGGCCCCGGGCACTCGGTCGTCGGCCTGCGCAAGCAGGTCCACGCCGCGGTCGCCGCCGCGCTGCTGGCGTGACCGGTTATGACTCCGGCTCGAGCGGGAGCCCCATGACGATCGAGTCCCAGAGCTCGCCGCTGGCCCGCCGGTACTGCCGTACCTTCCGCCCTTCCTCGATGAAACCGCACGTGCGGTACATCGCGATCGCGGCGGTGTTGTGCGCGAACACCTCCAGGCTGAGCTTGTGCAGCCCTTGCCCGCGGGCCCAGTCGGCCGCGGCCCGCACCAGCGCCGATCCCACGCCGCGGCCGCGCCAGCCGCGCGCGACGAGCATCCCGAACTCGCCGAAGCCGTGCCGGCTGGCCTCGACGTGGATCAGCCCGACGATCTGGTCGCCGGCCACCGCGACGATCGACCCGTCGGTGCTGCGCGCGAACCGCTCCGTGCGCTCGGCCACGTCGACCGGCGGCTCGGTCGCGATCCCGTCGCGCTCCTGGGCCACCGCCGCGAAAAGCTCCGCCATCGCCCGTGCGTCGTCCGGGCCCGCCGCTCGCACCACGAACTCCGCCATCGGCCTATGCTCGCACCGTCGGCGCGGGCCGGGCCGGATCGGCGGGTCTGGATGCCCCGGCGGCACCGGCGGGTCAGGATGCCGGCGCGGGCCGACGGGTCTGCATGCCCGGGCCGGCGGGTCAGGGTGCCTGCGCGGGCCGGCGGGTCGGGATGCCCGGGCCGAGCCGGCGGGTCAGGGTGCCTGCGCGGCGGCCGACGCGCTCACCGGGACCGGGTGGGCCAGGGTCTGGTAGACCACGCAGTAACGCTCGGTCAGCCGGAGCAGGGTCGCGATCTGCTCCTCGGTGGCCTCGGTGTCGAGCTCGAAGCTCAGGCGGATGGCCGTGAACCCGACCGGCGCGTCCTTCGACACGGCCAGCGTGCCCCGGAAGTCCAGGTCGCCCTCGGCGTGCACGGTCCCGCCGGCGACCGGTACCCGCAGCGACGCGGCCACCGCCCGGAGCGTGACGCCCGCGCAGGCGACCAGTGCCTGCAGCAGCATGTCCCCGGAACAGGCCAGCGAGCCGTCGCCGCCGGTGGCGGGGTGCAGGCCGGCCACCGCCAGCGCCTGGCCGGTTGCCACCGAACAGCTGATCTGCTCCGCGCCCAGTTCGCCGCGGGCCCGGAGCGTGATGGCCGCTTGTCCCGGATCCCTCTGGTACGCCTCTTTCAGCGGCTGCTGCACCTCGCGCAGCCTCTCGCCAGCGCCGTCCACCGCGCCTCCGTCCTTCTCGCTCTCGTGATGCGCGTATCCGGTACAACGAGTGCATCCAGGTCCACCCAGGCTGGCACCGGCCCCGGGACGGTGTCCAATTAGTTCGGCGCCGCCGGCTTGCGCGACGTGGGCCTGTCCGGGCCCTTCGAGTGTTTTGCCGGGAAAGCTAGTAATTGTCATGTTGAAGGAAGATGATCGGGCTTGCGCCGGTAAAATTCATATGAAGTCGGAACGGCCGGTCGGCGATGTCGCGATTGGTGGCGAACGGGGTGGGTCATTTGTCCCCTGGACGTCGTACAGTGACGCCATGCCGCAACCAGCACGGCGCTTGACGTCGCCGGAGTCAGCAGCGCATACGCCGCAGACGCTGCTCGCGCACGTGCGCGCGCTCACGCCGAACCTCGCGCCTGCCGAGCAGCGCGTGGCCACCGCCGTGGTGCACGACCCGGGCGGGGTGGCGGCGATGACCATCTCCGAGCTGGCCGAGGCGTGCCGGACGTCGGGGACCACCGTGATCAGGTTCTGCCGCGCGATGGGCTTCCCCGGCTACCCCGAGCTACGGCTCGCCCTGGCCGCCGCGGCGCAGGCCGGGCGGGAGACCGGCTGGGAGAACATCGGCAGCGACATCGGCCCGAGCGACTCCCTGGACGAAGTGATCAAGAAGATCTCGCACAGCGACGCCCGGGCGGTGGAGGAAACCGGCGCGCAGCTGAACCCGGACACGCTCGGCGCGGTCGTGGACGCGGTCGTGCGGGCCCGCCGCATCGACATCTACGGCGTCGGGGCGAGCGCGTTCGTCGCGCTCGACCTGCAGCAGAAGCTGCACCGCATCGAACGGGTGGTGTACGCCTGGCCGGACCCCCACGTCGCGGTCACCTCGGCGGCGCTGCTGCGGCGCGGCGACGTCGCCATCGGGATCTCGCACACCGGGGCGACGAGCGACACGGTCGGGAGCCTGGCCGAGGCCCGCCACCAGCAGGCGACCACGGTCGCGATCACGAACTTTCCCGGATCGCCGATCGCGCGCGTCGCGGATCACGTGCTGACCACCGCGGCCCGCGAGACGACGTTCCGGTCCGGGGCCATGTCGAGCCGGATCGCCGCGCTCACGGTCGTGGACTGCCTGTTCGTCGCCGTGGCGCAGCGCAACTACAAACAGACGCTGCGGGCGCTCGAGCGCACGTACGCGGCCGTGCGGACCCGCCGCTGACCGCCCGGCGTCACCGGGCGGGCGCCTAGACCTAGGCCCGGCGGCCCGCCTGGCCCGAGATCTGGTCCTGCGTCTGCATCCGCTCGGCCAGCTGGCCCGGGGTGTCGGCGCGCAGGAACGGGACACATCCGGCTGATAACTCCGGCCCGGTGAGGGCGGCGCGGCGCGCCGCCCACCATCGGCCGGTATCGCTGAGCCAGATGCCCCAGCGCCCGCCGAATGCCGCCTCGAGCGTTTCCATCGTGCACGTGCTGGCCAATGGCTTGTTCATCGTCCTTCCCGGTGCGCTATTCCGGTTCTCACGAGCAACCTGGTTGAGGACGATAGCGAGGAAATTGCAATTCGTCTGAAACTCCGGGACTATGGCCAGCGCAAACCGGGCAGCGCAGGCGATCGGAACGGTATCTGGCCACGGCGGCGGGCCGCCGTGGCTGACGATGCCCGGCCCGGGCGCGAAGGCCAGGAGCACGGCGTCAGGTCTGCCAGCGCTCGCCGTACTCGGCCCAGGTCGGCGGCGGCCCGGGCAGCGCGGCCGGCCCCGGGGTGCGCAGGCCGTCCAGCAGCAGGGTCAGGTAGCGCTCCCGGAGCTGGCTGCTGCGCTCGGGCCCGCCGAGCCGGACCGAGGCGACCATCTCGAGTACCCAGCCCATGTCGCCCACGACCGCGTCGGGCCGGATCGCGCCCGCCGCGCGGACCCGCTCGAACAGGGTCACGTTGAGCTCCTGGGCCCGCTCGCCGTCGCGGTAGAGGTCCTCGGTCGGCGTGAACGTCCCGGCCAGGCGCTGGGTCAGCGAGTTCGTGTCGGCTGCGGCGGCCCGGTGCATGAACCCGGCGAACGCGGTCCACGGGTCCCGGTCGTCGGCCAGCGCCGCCTCGATCTCCGCGATGTAGCGGTGCAGGCCGTCGCGGCACAGCTTCCGCAGCATGTCCTCCTTGCTGGGATAGCGGCGGTACAGGGCCGCGATGCCCACGCCGGCCCGTTTGGCCACCTCCGACACCGGCGCGTTGGGGTCGGCGACGAACACCGCCCGCGCGGCGGCCAGGATCCGCTGATCATTGCGGGCCGCCTCGGCCTGCCGGCCGGGAAGCGACGCTGGCTGCTGCCTCATGCGCCCCATAGTAGACCGGAACATTCTGTTCTGTATTGAGGAGCCCGCGGCCGGACCGTGCGGAAGCCCGCGGCCGGACCGTGCGGGAGCCCGCGGCCGACGGTGCGGGAGCCCGCGGCCGACGGTACAGAATGGGATGTCATGACCGCGCCCTCACCGGAGCGGGCCGGCCTGGACGCCTTCAACGCGCTCCCCGCCGCCGCCGCCCGCGAGCACCTGCTGGCCTGCTGCTCGTCGCGGCGCTGGGCGGCCGAGGTCGATGCGGGCCGCCCGTACGCCTCGGCCGACGAGATCCTCGCCCGCTCCGACGCGGCCGTGGCCGGGCTGGCCCAGGCCGACCTGGAGCAGGCGCTGGCCGGCCATCCGAGGATCGGCCGCCCGGACGGGCCGCCGGGCGGCCGATCGCGCCGGGAACAGGCCGGGGCCCAGGCCGCCGACCCGGCCACGCGGCAGGCCCTGGCCGACGGCAACGAGGCCTACGAGCGCCGGTTCGGCCACATCTACCTGGTCCGCGCGTCCGGCCGCAGCGGCGGGGAACTGCTCGCGCTGCTGCGGGAGCGGCTGGGTCACGACCCCGCCGCCGAGTGGGAGGCGGTGCGCCGCGAGCTGGGGGAGATCAACCGGATCCGGCTGCGCGGGCTGCTGCGGGACGTCGGCGCGGCACCGCCGCAGCGCACCGCGGTCACCACCCACGTGCTCGACACCGCCCGGGGCGTGCCCGCGGCCGGCGTCCCGGTCCGGCTCGACCGGGTCTCCGGCGCCGGCCCGGAGGAGATCGGCCGCGCCCGCACCGACGCCGACGGCCGCGTCGGCGCCATCGGACCGCACCGGCTGACGCCCGGCACCTACCGGCTCACGTTCGGCACCGCCGAGTATCTCAGGGCCTTTCACGCGCCGGCTCCCCCCACGCCGGCCCGGACGGCGAGCCCGGCGCGGTGTTCTTCCCGGAGGTCACCGTCACGTTCACCGCCGACGGGCTGGCCCCGCATTACCATGTTCCGCTGCTGCTCAGCCCGTTCGGCTACACCACCTACCGCGGGAGCTAAGGTCAATGGCGATCGTGCTCGGCCCGAACCAGTACGGCAAGGCGGAGACCCGCGTGGTGCGGGTCTACCGGGACACCGCGCGGCACGAGATCCGCGACCTGAACGTCTCCACCGTGCTGCGCGGCGACTTCGCCGCCGCCCACACCCGGGGCGACCAGGCCAGCGTGCTGCCGACCGACAGCCAGAAGAACACCTGCTTCGCCTACGCCAAGGAGCACGCCGGCGGCGCGATCGAGGACTACGCGCTGGCCCTGGCCCGGCACTTCGTCACCGACATCGAGCCGGTCCGAGCGGCCAGGATCGAGGTCGAGGAGTACCGCTGGGAGCGGGTCAGCGTGGCCGGCCGCCGCACCCGCACACGTTCGCCCGGGCCGGCGACGAGGTCGCCACCACGGCGGTCACCGCCGAGGGCGGGGAGCGGGAGTGGGTGATCTCCGGCCTGGCCGGCCTGGTGCTGCTGAAGTCGACCGGCTCGGAGTTCGCCGGCTTCCTCGAGGACCGGTACACCACGCTGGCCGAGACCACCGACCGGGTCCTGGCCACCTCGCTGACCGCGCGGTGGCGCTACCGGGCCGGGCCGCCGGCCGGAGGCTGGGACCAGGCCCGGGCGCAGATCCGGCAGGTGCTGGTCGAGCGGTTCGCCGAGCTGCACAGCCTGGCGCTGCAGCAGACCCTGTTCGAGATGGGCCGGGCCGCGCTCGCTGCCCGGGACGAGGTCGCGGAGATCCGGCTGTCCGCGCCGAACCGTCACCACTTCCTGGCCGACCTGGCGCCGTTCGGCCTGGACAACCCCGGCGAGGTGTTCCACGCCGCCGACCGCCCCTACGGGCTGATCCAGTGCGCGGTCCAGCGCGACGACGCCGGCGACCCCGGCCCGGCCTGGGACTCCGCGGCTACCTTTGCGTGATCATTTATCGGGGAGCATTCTCAGTCGTATTGACTGACGATCCTCCCCGCTCCTGAATCTGGGCCGGGTGAGAGGGGCCCGGGGAGTGAGGAGGGCAGCGGGTGGACTTCCTGCAGCCGACGAGCTGGGCCGAGGCGCTGGCCGTGAAGGCCGAGCGCCCGGAGGCGGTGCCGATCGCCGGGGGCACCGACGTGATGGTGGAGCTGAACTTCGACACCCGTCGCCCCGCCGCGCTGCTCGACCTGACCAGGATCGGCGAGCTTGGCGGCTGGGCCGTCGAGAACGGCCTGATCCGGCTCGGCGCGGGGGTCAGCTACACCCGCCTCATCGATGAGCTTGCCGGGCCGCTGCCCGGGCTGGCCCTGGCCGCCCGGACCGTGGGCTCGCCGCAGATCCGCAACCGCGGCACGGTCGGCGGCAACCTGGGCGCCGCGTCGCCGGCCGGCGACTGTCACCCGCCGCTGCTCGCGGCCGGGGCCGTGATCGAGGTCGCCTCGGTCCGCGGCACCCGCACGATCCCGGCCGCGGCCTTCTACACCGGTGTCAAGCGGAACGCGCTGGCACCGGACGAGCTGATCGCGGCGATCCTGATCCCGCCCGCGGCCGGCCCGCAGCAGTTCAGCAAGATCGGCACCCGCAACGCGATGGTGATCGCCGTGGCCTCGTTCTGCGTCGCCCTCGATCCCCCGCGGCGGGCGGTCGGCACCGGGCTCGGCTCGGCCGCGCCGACCCCGCGCCGGGCCGAGGCGGCCGAGGCCTTCCTGTCCGGGGCCCTGGACGAGGCCGGCCTGTGGGAGTCCCGGGCCGCCCTGCCCGAGGGGGTCGTCCGGGAGTTCGGCGCGAAGGTCGCCTCCGCCGCCGACCCGGTCGACGACGTCCGCGGCACGGCCGCCTACCGGCGTCATGGGCTGGCGGTCATGGCCAGGCGTACGCTGACCTGGGCCTGGAACTCCTACCAGCGGGGCGACCCGGCTCAGTGACCCCGGGCGGTCCTGGCGGAGGATGAGCGGATGCGGATCACGGCGACGGTCAACGGGCAGGCGCGGCAGGCGGACGACGTCTGGGAGGGCGAGAGCCTGCTCTACGTGCTGCGCGAGCGGATGGGGCTGCCCGGCTCGAAGAACGCCTGCGAGCAGGGCGAGTGCGGCTCGTGCACGGTCTACCTGGACGACGTGGCGGTGTGCGCCTGCCTGGTCGCGGCGGGCCAGGCCCAGGGGCGCACGATCGTCACGGTCGAGGGCCTGGCCGCCGGGGACGCGGCCCATCCCGGCGCCGTGGATCCCGCCGCGCTGCATCCGGTGCAGCAGGCGTTCATCGAGGCGGGCGCGGTGCAGTGCGGGTTCTGCACGCCCGGCCTGCTGATCGCCGCGCACGACCTGCTGCGCCGGCGCGGCCGGCCCACGGACGCCGAGATCCGCGAGGCCCTCGCGGGCAACCTGTGCCGGTGCACGGGGTACGAGAAGATCCTGGACGCGGTGCGGCTGGCCGCGGACCGCTGGCCGGGTCGCGCGCCGTGACCAGCCTGGTGCTGGCCGGCTGCCACGTCCTGACCATGAACCCGCGGCGGGACGAGTACCCGGGCGGGTACGTGGCCATCGACGGGACCACGATCACCGAGGCCGGGCCAGGCCCGGTGCCGCCGCGCCTGGCCGCCGCCGACCGGATCGACGCCAGCGGCTGCCTGGCCACGCCGGGCCTGGTCAACACCCACGATCACCTGTACCAGTGGGCGACCCGGGGGCGCGCGGTTGATGCTCCGCTGTTCGGCTGGCTGACCGAGCTGTACCCGGTCTGGGCCCGGATCGACGAGCCGATCGTGCGCGCGGCCGCGACCGCGGCCCTGGCCTGGCTGGCCCGGACCGGCTGCAGCAGCACGATGGACCACCACTACCTGTTCCCGCGCGGCGGCGGCGACCTGCTCGGCGCGACCGTCGAGTCCGCGGCCGCGGTGGGCCTGCGGTTCCACCCGACGCGCGGGTCCATGGACCTGGGCGCGAGCGCCGGCGGGCTGCCGCCGGACGACGTGGTCGAGGACCCGGACGCGATCCTCGCGGCGACGCAGGCGGCGGTCGAGCGGTTCCACGACCCGTCGCCCGGCTCGATGCTGCGCGTCGGCGTCGCGCCCTGCTCCCCGTTCTCGGCCAGCGGCGACCTGCTCACCGAGTCCGCGGCGCTGGCCCGGAGCCTGGGCGTCCGGCTGCACACGCACGTGGCCGAGACCGCCGACGAGGACGAGTACTGCGCGGAGCGGTTCGGCTGCACGCCGGTGGAGTACCTGGACTCGCTGGGCTGGCTGGGCCCGGACGTCTGGCTGGCGCACGCCGTGCACCTGGGCGACGGCGCGATCCGCCGGCTGGCCGCGGCCGGCACCGGCGTCGCGCACTGCCCGACGTCCAATGCCCGGCTCGGCGCGGGAATCTGCCGCGCCCGCCCGCTGCTCGACGCGGGCGTGCCGGTCGGGCTCGGCGTGGACGGGGCCGCCTCCGACGAGGCGAGGTCGCTGCGCGGCGAGGTCAGCGCCGCGGCGATGTTCGCCCGGGCGGTCGGCGGCGCGGGCGCGATGTCCGTGCGCGACGCGGTCGAGCTGGGCACCCTCGGCGGGGCCAGGCTGCTGGGCCGGGAGAGCGAGATCGGGTCGCTGGAACCGGGCAAGCTGGCCGACATCGCGCTGTGGCGGCTGGACACGCTGCCGCACGCGGGCATCGCCGATCCCGTGGCCGCGCTGGTGCTCGGCCCGCCGCCGCCGCTCGAACTGCTGCTGGTGAACGGTGCGGCCGTGGTCGATCGGGACCGCGTGGTGACCGTGGACGAGGCGCGGGTAGCCGAGGCGGCCCGCCGGGCCTGCGCAGCCCTCGCTGGCTGACCCGCGCGCTCCGGGCCCCGCGGTCAGGCGGGCAACTCCAGGTCATGCTGGCCGACGGTGCCGAACCAGTCGCCGCGCTCTTCGCGCAGCAGGCGGTCCACGGTCGCGGCGATGGTTCGCACGCGGGCGCGGTTCGCGCCCGCCAGCATCTGATCCCGCGCCTCGGCGAGGAACTCGGCCATCCGCGCGTAGCGCCGGGCGTGGTGCAGGTACTCGCGCTGCGCGGTGTAGCCGGCCAGCGCGGCGGCACAGGCCGGGATGCCGATGGACAGCAGGCTGAGCAGGTGGTGGAACCAGTTCTCCGGGCCGCCGAGCGTCACGTGGATGAGCGCGACGACCACCGACACGCCGAACAGGCCCTCGACCACCCGGCCCGAGATCCGGTGCCGGGCGAAGGCAAGCTTGGCCGCCTGGTCGAAATACTCGCGCTGGCCCTCGATCCAGGCGTCAGCCAGGAAGTCGCGCAGCGGCCCCAGCGCGACCTGCTGGGCATCCCAGGACGGACGGCGCGCCCACATCTGGCGGAACGCAGCCTGGGCCCAGGGCGCGGCGGGATCGTCCCTGGTCAGGAGCGATGCCGACGGCCGCTCCTCGGCCCCGGATAGCGCGATGAAGAAGGCGTTGCGCAGGCGCTCGGCCAGGTAACGGGTCGAGATCCAGCGCTGCTGCACATGGCGGCGCCGGCCCCACTCCAGGATGCTCATGATGGTCAGCAGGCAGGTCACCTCACCCGCCACGATCAGCCGGATCTCCGGGAAGAAGATGAGCTGCGCGGCCACCACGCAGACGGCCAGCGCGGCCAGGGCGAACAGCGCGGCGCTGAGCCGGATGTACAGCGCCTGGAACCGCCGGGCCAGCACCTCGGCCCGGCCGAGCGGCGGCCCGATCCAGTCGAGCAGCGGGTTCAGGCCGCCGGGGGCGGCGGCGACGCCGTCGGCCCGGGCGCGCGTCCGCTCGGTGAACGGCCGCAGGCACGCCCGTGACTCCTCCGGGCGCACGGGCGCGGCGTTGAACTCGTCGAGGCCGTCCAGGTCACCGGGTCCCAGCCCGGCGATCTCGCCCAGGTTCTCGACCACCGGGTCGCCCCCGGCAGCCGGCAGCCAGACCAGCGGGCGGCGCTGTCGGCGCGCGTACCGGACGATCTGCCCGGTGCCGCCCTTGCCCGCGGCGTGCTGGCCATCCCAGATGGCGATCGTGATGTCGGCCCGGTCGACGACCGCCCGGCCCGCCGCGGCGTAGCCGTCCTCCCGTGTGGGCTGGGCCGGCAGGGTGATCACCGAGCAGGCCGCGGCGAGCAGGCGTTCGAACTCCGGCCCGGACCCGGCCGGCTCGAAGTCCTTGATGTACTCGGCCGCGGGCATGGGCAGGATGACCTCGAGCCGGCCGCCCGGCCGCCGCAGCACGCTCCGGGCGACCACCCGGTCCGCCCCGTCGGCGAGCGCCGAGACCGCCACCAGCGGGCAGGTGCCGCGGGCCGCGCCGGGCAGGCGCCGCACGATCAGGTCGATGGCCTCGTCGACCGCTCTGGTCACGGCCGCCGGGTCGGCCAGCACCCGGTGACCCGTGACCGCCACCCGCAGGCTGAACGGGATGCGGCCGCCGTCATCCGCCGTCGGGCGGGCGCCCCCCAGAGACGTCACGCCCGCCATCTTCTCATTCGCCGCGATCGGCACCGGGCGGACAATGGCCGGCAGGGCGGACTCAGGGCGGTCTGGACCATGCCCGGCCGGTTTGGCAGAGTGACAGGGCTAGACACGCCAGCTGCAACGCGAGGCGCCGCGGGAGCGCAACGGCGTGAGATTGGCCGCCTGGAGCAGCCCGAGGCGGCGGGGGCTGCCTGGCGACTCGGGGGCGGCGGCCTGCCCGCGACCTATGGGCGGTAGCCCTCCGGTCGCGGTCGCCGCCGCCGGTCGCCAGCCTCGCTACCGGCAGGCAGGCGCTACCGGCCGCAACGGTCCCGCAGCGCGGCGCCCGGCACTGATAGCCGGGCCGACCTCCGGTCGCGGGGGCAGTCTCTCACTGCGAAAGAGCACCATCAAGGGCACGCCTACGGCGCGTCGCTGACGCGATGGCGCTGCGCGCCACCCTTGACAGTGCTCTTGGCCAGCAAGACCCCGGCACCTATCAGGAGGACGGGGATGCTGAAGTCCGTGCGGCGAGGGCCCGGCCGAAGCGGGCAGTGATCTTCGCTGTGGGCAGGCCGCAGACCATTAACTGGCCTCTTTCTGCTAATGACGTTAAGTCACTAATACCCTATACGTCGAAACACCATTTTCCTGGCTTGTTAAGGTAGAAAGGAGAACCGTTAACTCCCGACTGCTCCGGTCCGAGGTAGCCGCCCCAGTGGCGGTTATAAAATGCACTGTAGCCCGAAGGGCAGCCGTTGCTGCCATTACCTTGAATCCACTCGAATTGAGTACCCCATCCCGCGCCCTGACCATTATTTCCGCACGGGTCGAGACTAGTGTCCGCGTATCCGGAATTGTTATACGCGTCACCGACACAGTAGCCGTTCCATGGGATGCCGCTGCCGGGCAGGAATGCGATAACGACATTGCCATCCGGCTGTCCGATTACATCAAAATCATCATTTTGGTTAGGGGTGCCTCCTGTATAGGCTTTCACGAACGGTCCGCCGCCCCATGCGTTCAGGCAGGAATCGCCGGTGCAGATTCCGCCGGGTGCCGGCGATCCCAGTGTTGCCGCCGATGCTTCCGTTATTCCGGTTGACAGGACAGCGGCAATAGGAAGGAGAAGCGCGCCTACCAGTGCGCCGATTCGGTAAAGCCTACGCGTTTTCTTCACTATGTTCCCTTCTGGTTTTTCCACTGTGTTCTCCCTTCTGGCAAAGCCTAACGCTGCACCTGAGAAGCGGACATGAGGTTTGACCGGCAGTTTGACCGGCAATTTGCCCATACACGGGTTGCCCTGGCCGCGCCGCCGGGATCGTTGCTACGGCGAGAAAGGCCGCAGATGCAGCTGCCGCGACGACGTAGCTCGTAGCCGTGAAGGATCGGATCCATCTCATGGGCATGTCCTTGGGGCGCGGCTATCAGTTAAGCTTGCGGGCGCCCGCTTGGCGCAGGCTTGACGCCGGGACGGGCCAGGGCGCATGCAAGCCCAGCTGCCACGCCTGGCTGGTTTTGGGACGAAGGAACCAGCGTTAAGATTGGCTTTGACACCGTTCTTGCTTTCGTCGCAAGAGCCTGACCACCATCCTTGACCACAAAGGAGCCCGGCAGAGGCAGTCTTAAGAGTCGGCCCGCTAGGATTTCCGGTCCCGTATGCGGGCCTTCTCGCTGTCCGGCGCAGGCGAAGATCCGCAGCCGGAGTCGTTTGGGTTCGCAGCGGCGGGCTTGGCTGGTGAGGGCGAGCATCTGGGTCCAGGCGAGCAGCTCGCACGCCAGCGCGACGATCTCGCACCAGACCTGGTTCTGGGCGTAGCCGTGCAGGGGCAGGTTGCGCAGCCCGGTGTCCTTGGCGCAGCGGATGCGGTCCTCGCACCGGGCCCGGCACCGGTGGCGTAGTTCCAGGTCGGCGAGCTGGCCGTTCTGCAATGACCGATGAGCCTGCCCGATCCGCCGAGCCTGGCCGGACGCGGCCCTGGCGGGCGGGCGTCCCAACGCAGAGTCCGGTGAAGAGCGCGCGGAGCAAATCGCCAGTCTTTTGCCCGCAGCTTTACAGACCGTTTCCAGTAGAATTCCAGTCGATCGCGTAACCGGACCACGTCCGAGACCGTGCCCGACCACCCCGCCAAGGCCGCTGGCACCAGGCTCATCTGCCAGCTGACCGGCCCAAGCCTGCAAGGGCCCGCGATGACCGACGACGTCGCAGCGTTCGGGACGCAACTGTGTGCTTGGCGGCAGTCGGCTGGGCTGTCGCAGGAGGAGCTGGCGGGCCGGTGCGGCTTGAGCATCCGCGCGATCAGCGACCTGGAGCGTGGCCGCACCAGGTGGCCACACCGGGACTCGATCCTCCGTCTGGCCGATGCGTTGGGGCTACGCGGCGACCCTCGGAGGGAGTTCTTCGCCGCTGCTGGACGGCGGCTGGCCGGTAACGCCTCCGCGGCTTATGCCGCAGCGTCAGAGAGCCGACTGGCCCGGCTCGGCGGCGGCCACGTCGTGCCCCGGCAGCTACCGGGCCCGGTGCGGCATTTCATCGGCCGCGATAGTGAGCTGGCGGCGCTGACCGGCCTGCTGGACCAGGCTGGCAGCACGCCAGCGACGGTATTGATCTCGGCGATCGAGGGAACGGCCGGGGTGGGCAAAACGACGCTGGCCATCCGCTGGGCGCACCAGGTCGCAGAGCGTTTCCCGGACGGACAGTTGTATGCGGACCTGCGCGGCTATGACCCCGATGAACCGTTACCCGCGTCGGACGCTCTCGCCGGGTTCCTACGTGACCTGGGCGTGCCCGGGCCGGACATCCCGGCCAAGGCGAGCGAGCGCGCCACTAGGTTCCGCAGCCTGCTGGCCGGGCGGCGGATGCTAGTACTGCTAGACAACGCCGGGCAGGTCGAGCAGGTCCGGCCCCTTCTTCCCGGCAGCCCCGGGTGCGTGACGCTGGTGACGAGCCGTGATGCGCTGCCGGGCCTGGTGGCCCGGGACGGCGCGGTCCGGCTGGACCTCGACCTGCTGCCGCTGACGGAGGCGGTCGGGCTGTTGCGGGCGCTGATCGGCGCTCGCGTCGACGCCGACCCTTATGCGGCTAACGCGCTCGCGGCCCGGTGCGCGCGGCTGCCCCTGGCTCTTCGAGTCGCGGCGGAACTCGCGGCGTCCCGCCCGGCCGCCAGCCTTGCCGAACTGACCGAAGAGCTGGCGGACCAGCAGCAGCGTCTGGACCGGCTGGACGCCGGCGGAGACCCGCGCACCGGGGTTCGGGCCGTGTTCTCCTGGTCCTACCAGCACCTGGACGCCGAGGCGGCCAGGTTGTTCCGCCTGGTCGGCCTGCACCCAGGCCGTGATCTGGACATCCATGCCGCCGCTGCACTAACAGCCGCCACGGCCGGGTCTGCCCGCCGCGGGCTGGACGCGCTGGCCCGCGGTCACCTGGTCCGGACCACCGCACCCGGCCGATACGCCCTCCATGATCTGCTGCGCGCCTATGCCCGGGACCTCGCGGGCATGCACGATGACGAGGGCGAGCAGCGGGCGGCGCTGACCCGCCTGTTCGACTATTACCTGCAGGCCTCGGCCGCCGCGATGGACACACTGTTGCCAGCCGAAGCAGGCCGTCGGCCCAGCATTCCCACGCCCGCCGACTGTGCCCTGCCGCGCCTCGAGAACCGGGCCGCGGCTCGGGCGTGGCTGGACACCGAGCGGGCCAATCTGGTCGCCGTGGCCATGTACTCTCCCGCGCATGGCTGGCCTGACCATGCCACACGGCTGGCCGCTACCTTGTTCCGCTACCTCGACGCCGGCGGTCACTTCGCCGAGGCCGTCATCATCCACGGCCACGCCCGCAGCGCCGCGGCACAAATCAGCGACCGTAACGCCGAGGCCGACGCCCTGACCAGCCTGGGCCTCGTCGACTTGCACCAGGGCCGCTACCTCCAGGCCACCGCCCACCTCCGGGGGGCCCTGGCGCTGAGCCGCGAAACCGGCGACCGCAACCGCCAGGCCCGCGCCCTGCAGGACCTGGGCCTCGGCGACTTTCAGCAGGGCCGCTGGCCGGAGGCCGCACGCCGGCTCGAGCAGGCCATGGACCTGTTCCGCCAGACCGGCGAACGGATCGGCCAGGCCCGCGCGCTGGGCAACCTCGGCATCATCGAATTCCAGCAGGGCCGCCCCGACCAGGCCGCCGACCATCTCCAGCAGGCACTGGCGGTATACCGCGAGACCAGCCACCCGGCCGGCGAAGCCTACATCCTGGCCAATCTTGGCGGCGGCGAGCTGACGCAGGGCCGCTACCACCAGGCCGCCGGCCATCTCCAGCAGGCCCTGGCCCTGTTCCATGAGACCGGCAACCGTACCGGCGAGGCCCACGTGCTGGCCAATCTCGGAATCATCGACCTGCGCCAAGGCCGCTGCCGGAGGCCACCAGCAACCTCCGGCAGTCGCTGGACCTATTCCGCGAGACCGGCGACCGCAGCGGTCAGGCCGAGGCGATGAACGGCCTTGGCGAAGTGCTCCTCGCCACGGGCCAGCCAGACCACGCCGCACCCAGCACGCCGCCGCGCTCGTCGGTCGCGGTGTTGTCTTGTGAGTCCTGCACCTGCACGGGGAAGGTGAAGGTGCCGGCCTCGGTCGGCGTTCCGGTCAGAACGTTGTTGAAGTCCGGAGCGGTGGTGCCGAGGGTGAGGCCGGGCGGGAGCTCATTGATGTTGGTGACGACGAACCAGGAGTACGGAGGGTCGCCGCCTTGGGCGATGAGGTGGTGGCTGTACGGCACGCCAACCTTTCCGGTCGCAAGCGGGGTGGTGCTGATCTGCAGCGGCGGATCGATGGTGAGGGTGAATTGCTGGGTGGCCTGCTGCCCGTCGTAGTCGGCAAGCCGCATGGTGAAGGTGTAGGTGCCGGCCGTGGTCGGTGTCCCGGCGAGCTCATCGTTGACGTCGCGCGGAGGTCGGAAAAGGTCTGCAGGCTGAGGCCAGGCGGGAGTTGCCGGCGGCCACGGACCAGGTGTAGGGGGCGGCGCCGCCGCTGAGGAAGAAGTTCTGCGCATACGCCCCGCCGACCATCCCCGGACCGAGGTCTGTTCCGCGCTGGCGTTGATGGTCAGCGGCACGTTCGGGTCGACGTGATCGAGTAGGCCTGGTACAGCGGCTGGCCTGGTCGCCGGTGCCTTGCCGGTGAGTTGTAGGTGTGATTGGTGCCGGCAGCTGGGTGGTGGTACCGCTGACGTGTCGCCGGAGTCCGAAGGTGGCGGCATGGTCGTGCCGGGCAGGGCGCCGCGATGACGCGAGCGTGCCGCGGCTTGTGGCTGGTGGGCAGGTGCCCGGCGTAGGGCTGGCCGATGACGCGTCGGGCAGCACGCAGGTCCGCTGATCAGGAAGCCGCCGTTGGCAGCGGAGTGCACAGCAGCTGATCTGGCGGGCCTTGCACGGTGATGGTGATCTGGTAGGCCAGCGTGGCGGTCAGGCCCCCGTCGGTCGCCTTGATGGTGAAGTTGAACGTCCGGCCTGGGCGGGGTTCCGGTGATGACGGTGCCGGACCCGGACGGGGCAGCCAGGGTCAGGCCGGCGGGGAGGCTGCCGCGGTCACCGCGAAGGTGACGTGGCGCCGCGGCGCCGCCGCTCACGCGACTTAGGGCGGTCTGGAAGCGCCGGGTCCGAGAGGCCCGGGGCAGGCCGGTCCCGGCGGGTACTGAGGGTCGGCCCGGGGCGGGCGGCTCCGGGCGGGTACTGAAGGCCGGCCAGGGCTGGTCCCGGGGCCCGCGGCGGGCCCGCGGCGTGCGCGTCCGGGCCGCGGTGCGGGAGCATGGGACGGTGACCACGCCGACGCACGCGCCGACCCGGGCGCCCACGCAGGCCCCCGCCGGCCGCCGCGAGCCGGCCGCCGGCGGGGTCGGCACCTCCGCGGTCCGCCCGGATGCGACGCCGAAGGTGACCGGCCAGTTCGCCTACGGCAGCGACCTGTGGATGGACGACATGATCTGGGGGGTGACCCTGCGCAGCCCCCACCCGTACGCCGCGATCCGCTCGATCGCGATCGGGGAAGCGCTGGCCACCGGCGGGGTCTATGCGGTGCTGACCCACGCCGACGTGCCCGGCCACAACGCCTCGGGCCTGGAACACGCCGACCAGCCGGTGCTGGCCGAGGGCGTGGTCCGGTACCAGGGCGAGCCGGTGGCCCTGGTGGCCGCCGACCATCCGGAGATCGCCCGGCAGGCGGCCAAGAAGATTGCGGTCGACTACCAGGTGCTGACCCCGGTCACCGACGCCAGGCAGGCCCTCGACCCGGCCGCCCCGCGGCTGCACCCGGGCGGCAACCTGGTCCGCCATCTCAAGATCCGCAAGGGTGACCCGGCGCCGGCCGCCGAGGTCGTGGTGACCGGGAGCTACCAGGTCGGGATGCAGGACCAGGCGTTCCTCGGCCCGGAGGCCGGGCTGGCGGTGCCGGATGGCGCGGGCGGGGTCGACCTGTACGTGGCCACCCAGTGGCTGCACGTCGACCAGAAGCAGGTCTGCGCCGCGCTCGGCCTGCCCCCCGACCAGGTCCGGCTGGTGCTGGCCGGGGTCGGCGGCGCGTTCGGCGGCCGCGAGGACCTGTCCATGCATGTGCACGCGTGCATGCTGGCGCTGCACACCGGCAAGCCGGTGAAGATGGCTTACAACCGCCAGGAGTCGTTCTTCGGGCACGTGCACCGCCACCCGGCGCGGATGCGCTACGAGCACGGCGCCCGCCGCGACGGCACCCTGGTGTACGTCAAGGCGGAGATCCACCTGGACGGCGGGGCCTACGCCTCGAGCACGCCCGCCGTGGTCGGCAACGCCGGCACCATGGGCATCGGGCCGTACGTGGTGCCGAACGTCCACGTGGACTGCTACGGCCTGTACACCAACAACCCGCCCTGCGGCGCGATGCGCGGCTTCGGCTCGGTCCAGGCCGCGTTCGGGTACGAGGCGCAGATGGACAAGCTCGCGGCGGCGCTGCGGATGGACCCGGTTGAACTGCGCTGCCGCAACGCGATCAGCATGGGCGGGGAGGCGCCGACCGGGCAGATCGTGGACAGCCCGGCCCCGGTGGCCGAACTGCTGCGGCGGCTGGAGGCGATGCCGCTGCCGCAGCGGGCCCCGGCCGCCGACGCCGTCGCCGGGCCCGACCTGCGCGGCCTGCCCGGCGGGGTGGCCAACACCACCCACGGCGAGGGCGTCGTGCGCGGCGTCGGCTACGCCGTCGGGTACAAGAACGTCGGCTTCTCCGAGGGTTTCGACGACTCCTCGACGGCGCGGGTGCGGCTCCAGGTCACCGCGGGCGAGCCGGTGGTGTCCGTGCACACCGCCGCCGCCGAGGTCGGCCAGGGCCTGGTCACGATCGAGCAGCAGATCTGCCGCACCGAACTCGGCGTGGAGCAGGTGGTGATCAGCCCGGTCGACACCGGGGTCGGCTCGGCCGGGTCGACCTCGGCCTCCCGGCAGACGTACGTGACCGGCGGCGCGATCAAGGCGGCCTGCGAGCGGGTCAGGGAGCGGGTGCTCGGCCTGGCCCAGCGCCGGCTCGGCCGGACCGTGGCCGGCCTGCGGCTGGCCGGCGGCCGGGTGGTCAGCGACGCCGAGGGCCCGCTGGCCACGATCGCCGAGGTGGTGGCGGGCGAGGTGATCGAGGAAACCGTCGAGTGGCGGCACCGGCCGACCCGCCCGATCGACCCCGAGACCGGCCAGGGCTTCGCGCACGTGCAGTACGCCTACGCCGCGCACCGCGCGGTGGTCGATGTCGACACCGAGCTCGGCCTGGTCAAGGTGATCGAACTGGCCTGCACCCAGGACGTGGGCAAGGCGATGAACCCGCAGGCGGTGGAGGGGCAGATCCACGGCGGCAGCGCCCAGGGCCTCGGCCTGGCGATCATGGAGGAGATCCAGGTCTCCGGGGGGCGGATCGCGAACCCGTCGTTCACCGACTACCTGATCCCCACCATCTTGGACATGCCGCCGATGCGGGTCGAGGTGCTCGAGTACCCCGACCCCAACGCCCCCTACGGGCTGCGCGGCGTGGGCGAGCCGCCCACGATCTCGTCCGGGCCGGCGATCGCCGCGGCGATCCGCACGGCTACCGGGCTTGACCTGACGCAGATCCCGATCAAGCCGGAACACCTCACGGGCACCCGGTGACCAGGCCGGGCGCGGAGCAGGGCGGCGGCGAGAGAGCGGCCGGGCAGCCGGTCGGCCGCGGCCCGGGGTCAGCCGGGCGTTCGGATGCCGCGGGCCCGGGTGCGGCCGGGCGGCCGGGCGCTGCCGCCCCGCCTTCGTCCCGGCCCGGCGCGGCCGGGGGACCCCGCGGCGTAGGCCCGTCTTCGTCGCCTCCCGGCGCCGTCGACGCGCGGCTTGACGCGATGCTGGCCGAGACCGACCGGCTGCTCGCCGAGGCCGACCGGGCCCTGGCCCGGGACTACCCGGGGCCGCGGTCGGGCCGGCAGCCGGTGCACACCGCCTACCTGCCCGCGGACCGGTTCGCCCCCGGGCTGGCCGCGGCGTGGGGCCGGCAGGCCGTGCTCGTCCTGGAGACCCACGCCCCGGGCCCGGCCCCGTTCGGCGACGTGATGGGCCTGCCAGCCGGGCTGGCCGCGGATGTGCGGTCCCGGGTGCTGGCCAAGCTGATCACCGAGCCGGTCGAGGACCTGCGGCTGGACTTCGAGGACGGCTACGGCGACCGGGGCGACGACGCCGAGGACGCCGACGCCCGCCGCGCCGCCGCGGCCCTGGCGGCCGAGGCCGCCGCGGCGGCCGGCCGCGCCGCCGTTCACCGGCCTGCGCTGCAAGAGCCTGGAGCCGTCCACCCGCCGCCGGGCGATCCGCACGCTGGACGCGTTCCTGGGCGCGCTGCTGGCCGGCGGCCCGCTGCCGCCCGGCTTCGTGATCACGCTGCCCAAGGTCACCTCGGCCGACCAGGTGACAGCCATGGCCCGGCTGGCCGGGTCGCTGGAACAGGCGCACGGCCTGCATACCGGGGCCCTGGTCTTCGAGGTGCAGGTGGAGACCCCGCAGCTGATCCTCGGCGCGGACGGCGCGGCCACCGTGGCCCGGTGCGTGCACGCCGCCGAGGGCCGGCTCACCGGGCTGCACTACGGCACCTACGACTACAGCGCCGCGCTCGGGATCGCGGCCCAGCAGCAGAGCCTGGAGCACCCGGTGGCCGACCATGCCCGGGCGGTGATGCAGGTGGCGGCGGCCGGGACCGGGGTCAGGCTCTGCGACGGCTCGTCGAACGTGCTGCCCGAGGGCAGCCGGGATCAGGTGGTGGCGGCCTGGGAACGACACGCGCGGCTGGTGCGGCGGTCCCTGGACCGGGGGTTCTACCAGGGCTGGGACATGCATCCGGCCCAGCTGGCCAGCCGCTACGCGGCCACGTTCGGCTTCTTCCGCGAGGGGCTGCCCGCGGCGGCCGCCCGGCTGCGCGGCTACACCGGGCGCCGCGCCGCCGGACCGGACCAGGCGGAGACGGTCCTCGAGGAGCCGGCCACCGCCCGGGCCCTGGCGGGCTTCCTGCGCCGCGGCCTGGACTGCGGCGCGGTCACCGAGCCCGAGCTCGTCTCGCTGACCGGGCTGGACCGGTCCGGCCTCGATGCCCTCGGCTAGCCCGGCCGGGCCCCTGACCGGTCCCGGCCGCGCCGGGACCGGTCCCGACCTGGTGATCAGGGCCCGCCGCGCGGTGCTGCCCGACGGTACCCGCCCGGCAGCGGTGCGGGTGACCGGGGGCGTGGGCACGATCGCCGCGGTCGGGCCCTACGACGCGGACGCGGACGGGGCGCGGGCCGAGGTGCTGGCCGATGACGAGGTGCTACTGCCGGGCCTGGTCGACACGCACGTGCACGTCAACGAGCCGGGCCGGACCGAGTGGGAGGGCTTCGCCTCGGCGACCCGGGCCGCCGCGGCCGGCGGGATCACCACGCTCATCGACATGCCGCTGAACTCGATCCCGCCCACGACCAGCGCCGTGGCGCTTCGGGTCAAGCGGGCGGCGGCCGCGGGCCAGGTCCAGGTGGACGTGGGCTTCTGGGGTGGCGCCGTGCCCGGCAGCGCGGACGGGGTGCCCGGACTGGTGCGAGACGGAGCGTTCGGGATGAAGGTGTTTTTGATCGATTCCGGCGTGCCCGAGTTCCCGCCGCTGGACCGGGCCGGGCTGCGGGCGGTGATGGCGCAGGCGTCCGCGCTCGGCAGCATGGTGCTGGTGCACGCGGAGGATGCCGCGGTCATCGGGTCAGCGCCGTCCGCGGCCGGGCCCGGTTACTCCTCGTTCCTGCGCTCGCGGCCCGCCGCGGCCGAGGTGGCCGCGGTCGCCGCCGTGATCGGCGCGGCGCGGGAGACCGGGGCGCGGGCGCACGTGCTGCACCTGTCCGCCGCCGGGGCGGTGCCGCTGCTGGCCGCGGCGCGGCGGGACGGGGTGCGGGTCACCGCCGAGACCTGCCCGCACTACCTCGCGCTGGCCGCCGAGGACGTCGCGGACGGCGCCACCGAGTTCAAGTGCTGCCCGCCGATCCGCGAGCGGGCCAACTCCGACCTGCTCTGGCGGGCGCTGCAGGATGGGATCATCGACTGCGTGGTGTCCGATCACTCGCCGTGCCCGCCGGAGCTCAAGCGCCGGGGCGGGGGCGACTTCGGTGCGGCCTGGGGCGGTATCTCCTCGGTCCAGCTCACGCTGCCGGTCGTCTGGACCCAGGCCCGCCGGCGCGGCTTCCCGCTGGACGACGTGGCCCGCTGGATGGCGGCCGGGCCCGCGCGGGTGGCCGGCCTCGGCGGCAAGGGCGCTATCGTGCCCGGCGGCGACGGCGACCTGGTCGCGTTCGCGCCGGACGAGAGCTTCGTGGTCGACCCGGAGCGGCTGCACCACCGGCACAAGCTGACCCCGTACGCGGGCCGGCGGCTGGACGGCGTGGTGCGCCGGACCTGGCTGCGCGGGATGCCGGTTCCGGGTAGCCGGCCCGCCGGGCGCCTGCTGGCCCGGGGGGACGAGGCCGGGTGACCGCGCCGGCCGACTTCACCGCCCTGCCCGACCTGGCCTCCCGCCGGCTCGGCGGCAGCGTGGTCTTCGCCACCGACGAGCTGTTCGCCGAGAAGGAGAACCTGGTCAAGCCGGAGCCGCCGGTTTTCGCCCCTTCCGCGTTCGGCGTCCGCGGCAAGGTCTACGACGGCTGGGAGACCCGGCGGCACCGCGCCCCCGAGCACGACCACGCGATCGTCCGGCTCGGGCTGCCCGGCCTGGTGCACGGCGTGGTCGTGGACACCTCGTTCTTCCGCGGCAACTACCCGCCGCAGGTATCGGTGGAGGCTGTCGGGGCCGAGGGGTACCCGGCCCCGGCCGAGCTGGCCGCGATGGCGTGGCAGACGCTGGTGCCGCGGTCGGATGCGCGGGGGGACGCCGCGAACGTCTACCCGGTGGCCGCGCGGGACACCCGGTTCACGCACGTGCGGCTGTCGGTCTACCCCGACGGCGGGGTGGCCAGGTTCCGGGTGCACGGGATCCCGCTGCCCGACCCGCGCTTCCTGGACGGCACCGTCGACCTGGCCGCCCTGGAGAACGGCGGCCGGGTGACCGGCTGCTCGGACGCGTTCTACGCCTCGGCCGGCCACCTGATCCTGCCCGGCCGGGCCGCCGGGATGGCCGAGGGCTGGGAGAACGCGCGGCGCCGCGACGCCGGCCACGACTACGTGATCGTGGCCCTGGCCGCGGCCGGGAGGCTGCGCCATGCCGAGATCGACACCTCGTGCTTCATCGGCAACGCCCCCGACCGGGTCCGGCTGATGGCCCTGGACGAGCCGAGCGAGCAGGGCGAGCGCGGCGAGCGCGGCGTTCGCGGGGAGCGCGGGGAGCGCGGCGAGCGCGGCGTTCGCGGGGAGCGCGGCGAGCGCGGCGGGCGTGACCCGGGCTTCGTGGATCCGGCGTGGCGGGAGGTGCTGCCGCTGACCCGGGTCCAGCCCGACACCCGGCACCGGTTCCGGCTCGATGACGGCGGCGTGGCCACCCACGTGCGGCTGGACGTGGTGCCGGACGGCGGCCTGGCCCGGCTCAGGATCCACGGTGAGATCATTCCGGAAGCGCTGGCCGGACTGCGGCGACGCTGGCACGACGCGCTGCCGCAGGAGCAGCGCTGACGGTACGCGCTGCCGCAGGGGCGGCGCTGGCGGTACGCGCTGCCGCAGGGGCGGCGCTGGCGGAACGCGCTGCCGCAGGGCAGCGCGGACAGGACGCTGCCGCAGGGGCGGCGCCCGGCGAGGGCGGATGGTGACAGGTGAGATTCGGGCTCTTCATTCCCCCGTTCGATGAGCTCTCTGACCCCGGCCGGGTCGCCGACCTGGCCGTCGCGGCCGAGCAGGCCGGCTGGTCCGGGTTCTTCCTGTGGGACCACGTGCTGTCCAGGCCGGGGGTGCCGGTGGCCGACGCCTGGATCACCATGGCCGCGGTGGCCTCGGCCACCCGCGAGATCAGGTTCGGAGCCATGGTGACCCCGCTGTCCCGGCGCCGGCCCTGGGTGCTGGCCCGCCAGGTGGCCACGCTCGACCGGCTGTCCGGTGGCCGGCTGGTGATCGGCGTGGGCCTCGGCGACGACGGCTGGAAGGAGTTCAGTTCGTTCGGCGAGGTCACCGAGCCGCGCGAGCGCGGCGTCCTTCTCGACGACTCGCTGGAGGCGTTGCGGCGCCTGCTGGTCGGCCAGCCGGTCTCGTTCGACGGGCAGCGGCTGGCCGTGCACGCGTCGCCGTTCCGGCCCGTCCCGGTCCAGGACCCGGTGCCGGTCTGGGTGGCCTGCCGGTGGCCGAACCGCGCGCCGCTGGCCCGCGCGGCCCGGATGCAGGGCTGCTTCCCGATCTTCCGCGGCTCGCCCGACGTGCCGGCCGCGGCCGACCTGTCCGCGCTGCGCGGCGAGCTGCGCCGCCGCGGCGCCCCGGACGGTCATGACCTGGTCGTGCGGTGCGTGCTGCGAGGGCTCGACCTGGCCGGGCGGTCGGCCGCGCTGGCCGCGCTGGAGGGCGCCGGGGCCAGCTGGGTGCTCGAGGGGTTCGACCCCGGGGTGCCGGTCGCCGAGATCGAGGCGACGGTGGCGGTCGGCCCCCCGTCCGGCTGAGCGCGGCCGCGCCGGCGTCGGGCGCCATGCCGTCGTTCGGGCGCTGGCCGCCGCTCGTCCGCTGGTCGTCCGCCGCTAATCCCGGCCCGGCGAGACCGCGGCCCCGCTCTTGGTCGCCATCTGCTCCGCCGCCTGCTCGTTCTTGACCACGTGCATCACCGCGTTGATCAGCGCCAGGTGGGTGAACGCCTGAGGGAAATTGCCCAGGTGCCGGCCGGACTGCGGGTCGATCTCCTCGGCGTACAGCAGCAGCGGGCTGGCGTACGAGAGCACCTTCTCGCACAGGTCACGGGCGCGGCGGTGCTCGCCGATCTCCGACAGCGCGGACACCAGCCAGAACGAGCAGATCGTGAACGTGCCCTCCTCGCCGTACAGGCCGTCGTCGGTCTCGTCGACGCGGTAGCGCAGCACCAGGCCGTCCTTGGTCAGCTCGTCCGCGATCGCCAGCACCGTGGCCCGGATCCGCGGATCGTCCGGCGGCAGGAACCGCAGCAGCGGCATCAGCAGCACCGACGCGTCCAGCGCGTCGGTCTCGTAGTGCTGGCAGAACACCCCGCGCTCGTCGAGCGCGTTCGCGCAGATGTCGGCGTGGATCTCGTCCGCCGCCTTCTGCCACAGCCGGGCGGTGTCGGCGTCCTCGCGCAGCCGGGCCAGCCGGGCGCCGCGGTCGGCCGCGACCCAGCACAGCACCTTCGAGGAGGTGAAGTGCCTCGGCTCGCCGCGGACCTCCCAGATGCCGCAGTCCGGCTCGCGCCAGTGCTCCAGCGCGTGCTCCACCTGGTGCCTGGCCATCTGCCAGACGCGGTCGTCGAGCCGGTCCCTGGACCGCGTGTGCAGGTACAGCGAGTCGAGCACCACGCCCCACACGTCGTGCTGGTTCTGGTTGTGCGCGGCGTTGCCGATCCGGACCGGCCGCGCGCCCTGGTAGCCGTGCAGGTGCTCGAGCACGGACTCGTCGATGTCGCACCGGCCGTCGATGCCGTAGACGATCTGGATGTCGCCCCGGTCGCGCTCGACCACGTCGGTGAGGAACGCGAAGTAGTCGCTGGCCTCCCACTCGAAGCCGAGCGTGAACAGGCCCCAGAGCGCGAAGGTGGCGTCCCTGATCCAGCTGAACCGGTAGTCCCAGTTCCGCTCGCCGTGCGGTGTTTCCGGCAGCGACGTGGTCGCGGCGGCCGCGATCGCGCCGGTCGGGGCGAACGTGAGGCCCTTGAGCGTCAGCGCGCTGCGGGTGAGGTACGGGCGCCACCGGTGGTCGGGGAAGCTGCCCCGGGCCAGCCAGTGCTGCCAGTGGTGCGCGGTCCAGGTCAGCCGCTTGTAGGCCTCCTCGTAGTCCCTGGGCGGTTTGCGGCTGCCCCAGGACAGCGCGCAGTAGCGGGTGTCGCCCTCGCGCAGCAGGGTCCGGGCCCGCGCGCTCGGCCCTTCCACGCCGAGCCGGATGTCGGAGGTGAGGGTCAGCGCCAGGTCGCTGCCGTCCGGCCGGATCACCGCCTGGTGGTATCCCTGGTCGGTGTGGCGCCAGCGGCCGCGCTGGCGCCCGTAGTCGAAGACCGGCTCGCAGTCCAGGGTGAGCTGGACCGCCCCGTTCACGCAGCGCACCATCCGCAGCAGGGTGTGCTCGGCGTCGTAGTCGGTCGGCGGCCTGACGTGGGAGGTGCGCTCCGGGTTCGCGTGCCGCCATGGGCCCATCACCAGGCAGTCCCGGACGATGATCCAGCCCTCGCCGCAGTCCCAGCTGGTCTCCAGCACCATCGTCCCCGGCAGGTACCGGCGGTCGGCCGGCACGGTCATGTCCTCCGGGCCGAACCGGAACCAGCCCGCGTCCCGGTCCAGCAGCGCGCCGAAGACGCTCGGGCTGTCCAACCGCGGCAGGCACATCCACTCGACGGAGCCGCCCGGCGCGACCAGCGCGGTGACCTCGCAGTCGGACAGGAATCCGTAGCCGGCGATCGGCGGGTACGGCGAGAACTCCCAGAGCGGGTCGCTCGGGTGCTCGCCGAACTGCGCGTCCAGCGGTCCCGTGTCGTGCGTCGTCACCTGCATCACCACCTCGGGCGGCCGGCCGGGCCCACGATTCAGTGTTACACGGCGCCCTCTACCCGCCGACGGGCCCGGATACCCGCCCGGGGATGCTAGCGCCCGGGTGACGGCGCGGGGATGCTGGCGCGCGGGTGACGGCGCGGGGATGCTGGCGCGCGGGTGACGGCGCGGGGATGCTGGCGCGCGGGTGACGGCGCGGGGATGCTGGCGCGCGGGTGACGGCGCGGGGATGCTGGCGCGCGGGTGACGGCGCGGGGATGCTGGCGCGCGGGTGACGGCGCGCGGATGGGCGGAGCATCCGGGGCGGGCCCGTCACCGCGTGATCTGCCGCCGGGGCCGATATAACATCCCGAAATGGCCCCTGAACTCCCGTCCGCCGGCGCGGCGCCGCTGCCGCGCGCGCCGTACGACTTCGTGATCATCGGCGGTGGCTCGGCCGGCAGCGCGCTGGCGAACCGACTGTCCGCCGACCCGGCGAACCGGGTGCTGGTGCTGGAGGCGGGACGGCCCGACTACATCTGGGACGTCTTCATCCACATGCCGGCCGCGCTGACCATGCCCATCGGCAACCGGCACTACGACTGGCAGTACGAGTCCGAGCCCGAGCCGTTCCTGAACGGGCGCCGGATCTACCACGCCCGGGGCAAGGTGCTCGGCGGTTCGAGCAGCATCAACGGCATGATCTTCCAGCGCGGCAACCCGCTGGACTACGAGCGCTGGGCGGCCGACCCGGGCATGGCGGCCTGGGACTACGCCCACTGCCTGCCGTACTTCAAGAAGATGGAGACCTGCCTGGCCGGGGGCGATGAGTACCGCGGCACCGGCGGCCCGCTCGTGCTCGAGCGGGGACCGGCCACCAACCCGCTGTTCACGGCGTTCTTCGCGGCCGTGACCCAGGCCGGGTACTCGCTCACCGACGACGTCAACGGTTACCGGCAGGAGGGCTTCGCCGCGTTCGACCGCAACGTGCACCGGGGGCGGCGCCTGTCCGCCGCGCGCGCCTACCTGCATCCGGTCATGCGGCGCGGCAACCTCACCGTGGCCTGCCGGGTGCTCGTCACGAAGATCATCTTCCGCGGGACCCGGGCGGTCGGCGTCGAGTTCGTCCGCGACGGCTCCGTGCAGCGGGTCCGGGCCGGCGAGATCATCCTGTGCGGCGGGGCTATCAACTCACCGCAGCTGCTCCAGCTGTCCGGGGTGGGCCCGGCCGGTCTGCTGCGCCGGCACGGCGTCGACGTGGTCGCCGACCGGCCCGGCGTGGGCGAGAACCTGCAAGACCACCTGGAGGTCTACGTCCAGTACGCCTCGACGCAGCCGGTGTCGGTGGCGCCCGCGCTGAGGTGGCGCAACCGGCCGGTCGTGGGGGCCCGATGGCTGTTCCTGCGCAGCGGGCCCGGGGCGACCAACCACTTCGAGGGCGGCGGCTTCGCGCGGAGCAACGAGGAGGTCGCCTACCCGAACCTGATGTTCCACTTCCTGCCGATCGCGATCCGTTACGACGGCTCGTCCCCGGCCGGCGGTCACGGGTACCAGGTGCACATCGGGCCGATGTACTCCGACTCCCGGGGATCGGTGCAGATCACCTCGGCCGATCCGGCGGTGCACCCGGCGCTGCGATTCAACTACCTGTCTTCGCCGACCGACCGCCAGGAGTGGGTGGAGGCGATCGGCGTCGCCCGCCGCATCCTCAACCAGCCCGCGTTCGACGCCTATAACGGCGGCGAGCTCTCGCCAGGGTCCGAGGTCACGACCGACGAGCAGATCCTCGACTGGGTCCGCCGCGACGCGGAGACCGCGCTGCACCCGTCATGCACCTGCGCGATGGGCACCGGCGAGCGGTCGGTGGTGGATCCGGCGTCGATGCGGGTGCACGGGCTGGACGGGCTCCGGGTGGTGGACGCGTCGGTGATGCCCTACGTCACCAACGGGAACATCTACGCTCCGGTGATGATGATCGCCGAGAAGTCGGCCGACCTGATCCTGGGCCAGCCCCCGCTGCCGCCGTCGCCGGTCAGCTTCTACCGTCACCAGCCGGCGGCCGGGTGAGGGCTCCACCGTCACCAGCCGGCGGCCGGGTGAGGGGCTCGACCGTCACCAGCCGGCGGCCCGTCAGGGCGTTCCCGCATTTCCGCGGCCCGGCCCCGGTCGGGCACACTGGTCGGATGCTTCACGACATGCCGGACCCGCGGGACCCGCGCGGGCTGCGGGCCGACGCGCCGCTGCTGGACGCCTGGCTGACGATCACCGAGCGGGTCGACGCGGGCGAGCTCACGCCCATGATCACGCCCGGGCACAAGCAGCGCCGCGATCTCGTCGGGTCGGTGGTGGCCGGCGACGCGCCGCTGTACGGCGCGCTGGACACGATCAAGCACGCCGATGTGCTGCGCGCCGAGGGCGAGGCCCGCGCGGCCCGGCTGTGGGGCGCGGACTGGTGCCGGTTCTCGGTCGCCGGGTCGACGCACGGCAACCAGGCGCTAGCCCTGGCCGTGGGCTCGCCGGGCCAGGAGGTCATCATCACCCGGATCCTGCACCGGTCGCTGCTGCTCGGGCTGGTGCTGGCCGGGCTGCGCCCGGTGTGGGTGCGGCCGGAGATGGACCCGGCGTCCGGGCTGCCGACGGCGGTGGCCGTGGACACGGTGCGGGCCGCGCTCGCGGCCCATCCCCGGGCCTGCGCGGTGTTCCTCGGCGACCCGTCCTACGTGGGCACGATCGGCGACCTGGCCGGTCACGCGTCCGTGGCGCACGAGGCCGGGGTGCCGCTGATCGTGGACGCCGCCTGGGCGGCGCACCTGGGCTTCCACCCCGACCTGCCCGCGCACGCGATCGCGGCCGGTGCGGACGCCATGGTGACCAGCGCGCACAAGGCCCTGCCCGCGTGCACCCAGGGCGCGCTGGTGCTGGCCAGGACCGAGCGGCTGGACCCGGCCCGGCTGGACCGGGCGTTCGAGGCCACCCACACGACCAGCCCGGCCGGCTCGATCATGGCCAGCATCGATGCCGCCCGGGCCCTGCTGGCCCGCGACGGCAAGGACCTGTGCGCCCGGCTGCTGCGCGGCATGGCCGCGGCCAGGCAGCGGCTGCGCCAGGTGCCCGGGCTCGAGGTGCTCGACGGCCCGGGCGTGGAGCCGACCAAGCTGGTCGTGCTGCTGGCCGGCACCGGGGCGCACGGGAAGGCCGTGGAGGCCGACCTGATCGCGGCCGGGATGCCGGTGGAGATGGCCGACCGGGACACGATCGTGCCGATCGTCGTGATCGCCGACGACGAGGACCAGATCGCCGCGTTCGCCCAGACCCTGGCCGCCGCGGTCGAGCGGCACCGCGGCGCGCCGCGCCATCCGGTCGCGACGGCGGCGTGGACGGTCGAGCCGCAGACGATCCTGGCGCCCAGGGAGGCGTTCTTCGCCCCGAACGAGACCGTCCCGGCCGACGCCGCGGTCGGCCGGGTCAGCGCCGAGCTGATCGCGCCCTACCCGCCGGGCGTGCCGGTGCTCGCGCCCGGCGAGCTGATCACGTCGGCAGCCCTGAACGCGCTGCGCGAGGTCCACGCGGACGGCGGCCGCATCGCCTACGCGGCCGACCCGACCCTGGCCACGCTCCAGGTCATCGCCGACTCCGCCGCGACCCCGGCCCCGGACCCGGCCGCGTGGGCGTAGGCGAGGACCGTCGGCTCTCGTCACTGACCGCCGGTCGGCTCTCGCCCCTGACCCGCGCACCGGCCGGCTCTCGCCCCTAACCGCCGGTCGGCTCTCGCCCCTAACCCGCGCACCGGCCGGGCTCACTTCGCGGCGCGGGGTTTCGGACTCGCGCTCATTCCGGGTGGATGGCGCCATCGCTGCTGTTGTTTCAGCAGCAAACTTCCACCCATGCGGCCGCCCATCCCGAGTACAGGCTCGAGCGACCTCAGACTGGGAAGTTATGACTGGATTCGCACCCGTTGGCTCGGCCATGATCCGGTCGGTGGCGAGCAGTTCGGGGCGACGGCGGATTTGGGACCTGTGCCTCTGGGACCAGGCCTGGACCGATTCCCGACCAACGCGTCCGAAACCCCCGGGGGGAGGGGCGAAGAGGGGACGTCGGCGGCGGGTCACCGCATCGGCAGCGGGCGGGTCATCATCACCATTGGCTCGTCCGGGCTGCCGTAGCCGTCGGCCGGCTCGACCAGGAACCCGAGCCGCCGGTGGAACGCGATCGACCCGGTGTTCGCCGCCGTCGTGACGGCCTTCAGGCGATCCGCGCCCTCAGCAGCCGCCGCGGCTGCGAACTCGTGGTACAGCGCCCGCGCGCAGCCGGCCCGGCGCGCGTCGCCGCGGACCGCGACCGCGTGGATGTACCCGACGCGGCGCGGCGTGGTGAACCCGATCACATACCCGGCGATATGGCCTTCCGGACCGTGGGCGGCCAGGCACGTGCCGCCGAACTCCCTGATGAGCACCCGCTGGTGCAGGAAGCGCATGTCACGCCCGCCCCAGAACCGGTCGAGCTCGGCCAGGACCGCGTCCAGGTCGGATAGGGTCATCGGCTCGATCCTGATGCTCATGCCGGCCATGCTGCTGCCGCGGCCCGCCACGCGCAACCGGCTGCCGGACGCCGCCCGGCGACTGCGAGAATCGGTGCCACGGAGCGGGTCTAGGGAGGCCGTCATGTCGTTCGCCATGAGCGCGGGGGGACGCGAGCAGTTCCTGGCCGGACTGCACGTCGGAGTGCTGAGCGTGGCCGTGAACGGGACCGGGGAGGCGGCCGGGGAAGCGGCCGGGAGCCGGGCACCCCTCGCCGTGCCCGTCTGGTATGACTACCAGCCCGGCGGC
The DNA here is from genome assembly GCA_963749145.1 of uncultured Actinomycetota bacterium. Taxonomy (GTDB): domain Bacteria; phylum Actinomycetota; class Actinomycetes; order Streptosporangiales; family Streptosporangiaceae; genus JASHPR01. The sequence goes on from CAVVLN010000005.1 coordinate 951,831, forward strand.
GAGGTCAGCGTGATCACCGGCCGCAGCTCGCGCAAGGGCCGCGCCATCCGCGCCGCGGGCCGGATGAGCCTGTGCGCCCAGGACGAGCAGCCGCCGTACCGGTACGTCAGCGTCGAAGGGCCGGTCGAGATCACCGAGCTCGATCCGGCCGACCGCCTGGCCATGGCCCGTCGTTACCTGGGTCTTGAGGGCGGTGACCAGTACGTGGCCAGCAACCCGGACCCGGCCGGCGAGAACATGATGTTCCGGATGACCCCGGAGCACTGGCTCAGCGTGGACTACGGCCAGCCGCCTGGCTGAGCGGGAGCGCGACGATGAGCTGATCACGCAGGCGAACGCCCAGGACCGCGTGCTGCTCACCCGGGACCGGGGACTGCTGTGCCGCCGGAGCCTGCGCTTCGGCGGCTACACCCGCGGCACCCGCCCCGACGAGCAGCTGCGGGACGTGCTGGAGCGGTCCGCGCCGCCGCCTCGGGCGGGTCATCGCGGCCGCGGCCGCCATCACCTCCGCGCGCGGTCCGGGCCAGGCTGACGCGGGGCCGGGAACGTGACCGTCTTCGGCTCGGTGAACGCGTCCATCGGGTAGCTGCCGCCGACCCGGCCGATGCCGCTGACGCTGCCGGCCCGGCCGCCGAACGGCAAGTGCGACTCCCACAGGTTGGTCGAGGCGTTGATGTTCACCCAGCCCGCCCGGGCCCGCTCAGCGAACGCCAGCCCACGCTCCAGGTCGGCGGTGAACACCGCCGCGGTCAGGCCGAACGGCGAGGCGTTGGTCAGCTCCAGCGCCTCGTCGGCCGACCGGACCTCGACCACCGGCACCACCGGCCCGAACGTCTCCTCGCGCTCGATCGCCATGCCCGGGGTGACGCCGTCGAGCACGGTCGGCTCGGCGTAGAGCGCGGTCGGGAAGGCGCCGGCGCGGCGCCCGCCGCAGCAGATCCTGGCCCCGCCGGCCACGGCGCCGGCGATGTGCCGGTCGAACTTGGCCGCGGTCGCCTCGTTGTTCAGCGGGCCCATCGTGGTCGCCGGGTCGAACGGGTCGCCCAGCCGGACCGCCGCCTTGGTCGCCGCGACCACCCGCTCGGTGAACTCCGCGCGCACGGCGGCGTGCACCAGGAACCGCTCGCCCGCGGTGCAGCTCTGGCCGGCGCACAGGTACGCGGCCTCCAGCGCCGCGTCCGCGGCGAGCTCGAGATCGGCGTCCTCGAGGATCACCATGGGCCCGTTGCCGCCGAGCTCGAGCAGCTGCGCCTTGCCGGCCGCCCGCACGGCCACGCTCGCCCCGGTCTGCACCGAGCCCACGAACCCGACGCCGGCCACGCCCGGGTGGCCGGCCAGGGCGTCACCGACGACGGGCCCCGGGCCGGGAACGAAGTTGAACAGCCCGCCCGAGACCCCCGCCGCGGCGCTGGCGTCCGCGATGACCTCGGCCAGGAGCGCGCAGCACGCGGTGGTGGACGGGGCGGGCACCCAGACCACGGTGTTCCCGGCCGCCAGCGCGGGCGCGAAGATCTCGGCGCCCATGGTGTAGGGCCAGTTCCACGGGGATACCACGCCGATCACGCCGAGCGGCACCCGGTCGACCAGGATCCGGCGCCCGGCCGAGACCGACGCGGGCCGCCCGCCCGCGCGGCGCTTCGCGTCCTCGGCCGCCATCCGGAAGTACTCGGCCAGCTCGTCGACCTCGTCGAAGGCCTCGGCGATCAGCGGCTTGCCCTGGTCCAGCGTCAGCGCGCGGGCCAGGTCGTCGCGCCGCCGGCCGATCCCGGCGATGACCTGCTCGCACCAGGCCGCGCGGTCGAACGCCGAGGCGGCCGCCCATGCGGGCCAGGCGCCGGCCGCGGCGCGGACGGCGTCGTCAACGTCGGACCGGCCGCCGACCGCCACCGTGGCGAACGTCTCGCCCGAGGCGGGGCTGACCGCCGCCGCGGTGCCGCCTTCGCCGCCGCGCCACGAGCCGTCAATGTACAGCAGGTGATCTGGCATGTCCCGCTCTCCTTTTGGGGCCCTCACGCGCCGGCGCACAGGCGGCCGAGTTCGTCCAGCGACTCGGGCCGCATCCGGAACGCGGGCCCGGACACCGACAGGGCCGCCACGCAGGCTCCGGTCGCGTCGAACACCGGCGACGCGACCGCGACCAGGCCCTCCTCGAGCTCGGCGACCGCGGTGGCGTAACCGTTGCGGCGGACCGCGGCGAGCTCGGCGCTGAGCGCCCGCCCGGTGGTGATCGTCTGGGCGGTGTACCGCTCGAGCTGCCGGGGGACCGGGATCGCCCCGTAGGCCATCAGCACCTTGCCGTTGGCCACCGCGTGCGGCCGGGTGCGGCGGCCGATCCAGCCGCCCGAGCAGTTCAGGAGGTAGCTGCTCGGAACCTCCGCCACGTTCAGCACGTCGGGGCCGTCGGGGACGGCCAGGTTCACGGTCTCCCCGGTCCGCTGCGACAGCTTGCCCATGGCCGGCTGCATCGAGGCCACGAAGTCCAGGCTCCGCATGGCCAGCGTGCCGAGCCGGATGACCTCGCGGCCCAGCCGGAACCGGCGGCCCGAGCGGGTGAGCAGGCCGGCCCGCTCCAGCACCCCGGCCAGTCGCGAGGCCGTTGACTTGTGCACTCCGAGCGAGGCGGCCATCTCGGTGACGCCGAGCTCGACCCGGGTGTCGTCGAAGCTGGTCAGGAGCGTCAGCACGCGCTCCGCCGATTGATAGGTTGCGCCAGCGGCAACCTCAGTCCGTGACACGCAACCAGGATGGACACGTCCCCCGTCCCAAGTCAACGGCGGTACCCGCACCTCGCCCGGCGCCGCGAGGCCGCGGTCCTCTCCCGGCCCCGGCGCCGCGAGGCCGCGGTCCTCTCCCGCCCCCGGCGCCGCGAGGCCGCGGTCCTCTCCCGCCCCCGGCCCCGCGAGGCCGCGGTCTTCTCCCGCCCCCGGCCCCGCGAAGCTGCGGTCCCCTCCCGCCCCCGGCGCCGCGAAGCCGCGCCGCCCCTCCTCACCCCGGCGCCGCGAAAGCGTGGCATCGCGGCCTGTCGGAGGTATTGTGCCGGTGGCGCCCGGGATGGCCGTGAGCGCCGTCGTTCCAGCATGAGGAAGCAGCCGTGGCAACACCGACACCGGACCAGGCCCCGCCGGCGGCCCCGCAGACGATCCGCTGCCCGAGGCTGTCGCGCTGGCGCGCGGTGCCGCCGACGCCGGCCTCGGCCTGAAGCTGCTGGGCGGCCTGGCGATCCGCGTGCTGTGCCCGTCCTTCCCGCCCCGGCAGCGCGCCGGCCAGGACATGGACTTCGCCTGCCTGTCCAAGGGGCGCAAGAACGTCGTGGCCTACCTGGAGCGCAGCGGCTGTGAGCCGGACCGCCGGTTCAACAACCTGAACGGCGACCGGCAGATGTACTTCACCGCCCCGTCGGGACGGCCGATCGACGTCATGGTCGACCGGCTGACCATGTGCCACACGCTCGACTTCCGGCCCTCGTTCGGCCGGCTGCCGCTGACCGTGGACGCCGTCGACCTGCTGCTGTCCAAGCTGCAGATCGTCGAGCTCAACCAGAAGGACGCCCGGGACATCCTGCACCTGCTGGCGGGCGTGCCGGTGAGCGGGACCGACGGCCAGGCCGCGGCCGGCGCCGGCGCGTCGATCGACAGCGAGCGTTTCGGCAAGCTGCTCGGCGCGGACTGGGGCTGGTGGCGCACGGTCACCGCCAACCTGGCCAAGCTGCCCGCGCTGGCCGCCGAGCATCCGCAGCTGATCCCGCCCGACCCGCCGCTGGATCCGGTCGCCCAATCGGAGCACCTGGTGGGCGTGGCCGACTCCGCGCCCAAGGGGGTCAAGTGGAAGCTGCGGGCCAACGTCGGGGACCGGGTCCGCTGGTACGAACTGCCCGAGGAAGTAGACCACTGACCATCCCCGCCATGGGGCGCTGACCTCGCTGTTCGGCCGGTTTCGCCCGGGGCTGCTCCTTGACGGCCAGTTGCGCCGAATGCTACACCGTTGCACAGGAAGCGCATCAATGGGCGTGGTGGGTCGTATGAAAGTCTTTTTTGCCACTGATATTCACGGCTCGGAGATCTGCTGGCGGAAATTCCTGAATGCCGCCGCGTTCTACAAGGCTGACCTCGTGATCCTCGGCGGTGATGTCACCGGCAAGGTAATGGTGCCGATCGTCGCCGACGGCGGGCACTGGAAGGTCACGGTGCGCGGCCAGGCCTACACGCTGGAAACCCAGCAGGAACTCGAGGACATCCAGCGCCAGATCCGCAACGCCGGCTCCTACCCGGCCCTCGTCAGCCCGGACGAACTGCGGCACCTCAGCCAGGAGGAAGGCGCGGTCGACCGCCGGTTCACCGTCGAGATGACCCAGAGCCTGGACCGCTGGCTGGACATGGCCGACGGCAAGCTGCGGGGCGGCGAGATCCCCTGCATCCTGAACGGCGGCAACGACGACATCTGGGAGATCGACGACATCATCGAGCAGTCGCCCTGCGTGAGCTTCGCCGAGGGCAAGCTGCTCGACCTGGACGGCTTCTCCCTGGTGTCCATGGGCTGGACCAACCCGACCCCCTGGGACACCTTCCGCGAGGCCCCCGAGCCGGAACTGGCGGCCAAGATCGAGGCGGTGGCCAGCCGGGTGCCGGACATGGGGCGGGCGATCTTCAACTTCCACGCCCCGCCCTACGGCACCGGGCTCGACGAGGCGCCGGCCCTGGACGACACGCTGCGGCCGATCCACGGCGGCGCGGTCATGAAGCCGGTCGGCTCGACCGCGGTGCGGGACGCCATCCTCCAGCACCAGCCGATGCTGTCGGTGCACGGCCACATCCACGAGAGCCGCGCGATCAAGCGGATGGGCCGCACGCTGGCTATCAACCCCGGCAGCGTCTACGGCGACGGGGTGCTGCAGGGCGCGGTGCTGGACCTGAACGCGAAGAAGGGGAAAGTCGCAAGATACCTGCTGGTGAACGGCTAACCGGAGGCGCAATGGCCACAGAAGCTGTCGGCGGCGAGACACCGACACTGTTCCTGAGGAAGGCGACCGGCCTGGTCCGGGGCTGGTCGGTCCGGGACTCGCTGATCTACGCCTGCCTGGCGACCAACTTCGTCACGCTGGGCATCTACGAGTTCACGTTCGCCGGCCCCGCGTTCCCCAAGGGGCAGCTGCTGACCTCGGTGCTGATCTCCGGGGTCTGGGTCTCGTTCCTGGTGATCGCCTACGCCGGCCTGATCGTCACGATCCCCCGGGCCGGGGGTGACTACGTCTGGCAGACCCGGATCCTCGGCAGCGGCATCGGCTTCGTCATGGCCGCGACCGGCTGGTGGTTCATCCTCTGGCTGTGGGCGCCGATCTACGGCAACATCCTCTCGGTCCAGTTCTTCCAGCCGATCTGGGCCACGCTCAAGTGGACCTGGCCCGGCGGCGGCTACGCCTGGTTCGGCACCAAGAACGGGATCTTCATCGTGACGGTCATCACGATCGTCCTGGCCGGCTTCCTGGTCTCGCTCGGGATGGGCGGCTACGCGCGGATCCAGAAGTGGTGCTTCATCGGCGGCCTGATCGGGTTCGCGGTCATCGTCGGGCTGCTGCTGTTCAACTCGCACGCCAGCTTCGTCAGCTCGTTCAACCTCGAGGCGCAGCACCTGTTCGGCGTCAAGCACGCCTACGCGGCCACCAACGCCGCCGCCGTGAAGGCGGGCTACACCACGTCACCGTTCGGCTTCGGCCCGCTGGGGCCGACCATGCTCCTGGTCCCGGCGATGATGTTCTTCATCCTGTGGCCGAACTGGGGCGCCACGCTGTACGGCGAGATCCGCGGGGCGAGCGACTTCCGGCGCGTGTTCAGCGGCATGTTCATCGGCCTGTGGATCACGGTCATTCTCACGGTGATCTTCTTCCTGCTGATCGCCAAGACCGTCGGCTGGGGCTTCTACCAGAACCTGAACTCGCTGGACTACAACCTCACGCCGCAGTTCGGCATCTGGCCGTACCCGTTCCTGTTCACGGGCTGGCTGGTGCACAACACCGCGTTCCAGGTGATTCTGCTGCTGGTGCTGAGCCTGTGGTTCTTCGGCTGGGTGGGCACGCTGTTCCTGTCCTCGACCCGGGTCATCTTCGCCGCCGCCTTCGACCGGGTGCTGCCCGACCGGGCGGCCGAGGTGTCCGAGAAGCGGAAGGTGCCGTTCTACTCGCTGATCCTGATGCTGGCCCCTGCGGTCGTCCTGGGTGCCATCTACGCGTACTCGACGACGTTCCGCCTCTACACGCTGGATGCCACCCTGGTGATCGCCGTGACCTACCTGTTCAGCGCGATCGCCGTGGTGATCCTGCCCTGGCGCAAGCCCGACCTGTGGCGGGCGTCCCCGGCCAGCCGGATCAAGATCTTCGGCGTGCAGATCGTGCCGGTGGCCGGCGTGATCACGATCGGCCTGCTGGTGTTCAACCTGATCGAGTGGCTGTGGAACGACAAGTACTTCGTCAACTACCACGACTCCCTGATCTACATGGGCGCGATGTACGTGCTGGCCATCGTCATCTTCGTGGTGGCGCGCATCGTGCGCAGCAGGCAGGGAATCGACCTCGGCCTGATCAACAAGGAGATCCCGGTCGAATAGGCCAGACGGCATTCACCTCACCGGGCTCGCCGGCCCCGCTGCCCGCGCCGAACCGGGCGGCGGGGCCGGCGCGCTCCATCTAGCGACCGAATGGCGGGAACCCAGCTCATGAACGACATCCCCACCCGGGCCAGCGCGGTCATCATCGGGGCCGGCATCGTCGGCAACAGCCTGGCCTACCACCTGGCCCGGCTCGGCTGGACCGAGCTGGTCCTCGTCGACAAGGGCCCGATGCCGAACCCGGGCGGGTCGACCGGGCACGCGTCGAACTTCATCTTCCCGATCGAGTACTCGAAGATGATGATGGAGCTGACCGCCGACAGCACCGCGCAGTACCAGGAGCTGGGCGTGCACACCACCAGCGGCGGGATCGAGGTGGCCAGGACCGAGGCGCGCATGCAGGAGCTGCGGCGGCGCTGCACGGCCGCGAAGGCCTGGGGGATACCGGCGCAAAAGATCTCGCCGGCCGAGGTGGCCAAGCTCGTTCCCTACCTCGACGAGTCCGTGATCCTCGGCGGGGCGTACTTCCCCACGGTCGGCGTGGTCGACTCGCTGCGGGCCGGGACGCTGATGCGCGAGCGGGCCCAGCAGCTCGGCGCGCTGCGGGTGCTGGCCGGGGCCGAGGTCCTCGGCATCGATACCGGCCCCGACGGCCGGGTCAGCGCGGTCCGGACCACCAAGGGCGACATCGCGACCGAGGTCTGCGCGGTCTGCTGCGGCGTCTGGTCGCCCCGGATCGCGCGGATGGCGGGGGCCAGGATCCCGCTCACCCCGATCGTGCACCAGATGATCAGCGTCGGCCCGGTCCCGCTGTTCGCCGACACCCAGGGCGAGATCAGCTACCCGATCGTCCGCGACGTGGACACCAACATGTACGAGCGCCAGCACGGCGGCGACATGGAGGTGGGCTCGTACGCGCACCGCCCGATCATCGTGCCGCCCGACGACATCCCCTCGATCGAGGCGGCGGTGCTGTCCCCGACCGAGATGCCGTTCACTCAGGACGACTTCGACCCGCAGCTGCTCGAGGCGCTGGAGCTGATGCCCGACCTGCTCGGCGACGAGCGGGTCGGTATCCGCTACGCGATCAACGGCCTGATCTCGATGACGCCGGACGGGCACCCGGTGCTCGGCGAGACGCCGGAGGTGCCCGGGCTGTGGTCGGTCGCGGCCAGCTGGATCAAGGAGGGCCCGGGCATCGGCCGCGCGGTCGCCGAGTGGATGTGCGGCCTGCCCCCGGAGATCGACATCCATGAGGCGGACATCGCCCGGTTCTACGGTCACCAGCGCACCACCGCGCACGTGACCGCGCGGGCGCGCGAGGGGTTCAACAAGATGTACGGGATCGTGCATCCGGCCGAGCAGTGGGAGTCGGGGCGCCCGGTCCGGCTCAGCCCGGCCTACGACCGCGAGCGCGACCTCGGGGCGGTGTTCATCGAGACCGCCGGGTGGGAGCGGCCCAACTGGTACGACTCGAACGCCGGGCTGCTCGAGCGCTACGCCGGGCGGCTGATGGAGCGCGAGGCCGAATGGGAGGCGCGCTGGTGGTCTCCGATCATCAACGCCGAGCACCTGGCGATGCGTGATGGCTGCGGGCTGGTCGACCTGTCCGCGTTCGCCGTGTTCGACGTCATCGGCCCGGGAGCGCTCGCGGCGGTGCAGTCGGTCGCGGTCGCGCAGATGGATGTCCGCGTGGGCCGGGTCGTGTACACCTCGCTGCTCGACGAGCGGGGCGGGTTCCGCGGCGACCTGACGATCATGCGGCTCGGACCGCAGCGGTTCCGCGTGGTCACCGGCGGCGCGACCGGGATGGCGGACCTGAAGTGGTTCGCCGGCTACCTGCCGGCGGAGGGCGGGGAAGGCGCGGCGTCGATCGCCGACCTGACCTCGGCGTGGACCACGCTCGGGCTGTGGGGGCCGCGGGCCCGGGACGTGCTGGCGTCGGTGGCCTCCGGCGACGTCTCGCACGCCGGCTTCCCGTTCGGCACCTGCCGCGAGCTGGAGCTGGGCGGGGTCACGGTGCTGGCCTCGCGGATCTCCTACGTCGGCGAGCTCGGCTGGGAGCTGTACGTCCCCATGGAGGAGGGCCGCCGGGTCTGGGACACGATCTGGGACGCCGGACGGCCGCACGGCCTGGTCCCGGTCGGCATCGGCGTGTACGGCACCACCGGCCGGCTGGAGAAGGGGTACCGCGCCTACGGCGCGGAGCTGGAGAGCTGCTACAACCTGGTCGAGGCCGGGATGACCCGGCCCAAGGTCAAGGAGCAGCCGTTCACCGGCCGGGACGCCTACCTCGAGCAGCGGTCGGCCCCGCCGAGCGCGCTGCTGTGCACGCTGACCGTGGACGATCACCGGTCCGCCTCCGGCCAGCTGCGGTACATGCTCGGCGGGGAGCCGGTCCTGACCACGGCGGGCGAGCCGCTCGTCGACACGAAGGGACGGCATTCCTACGTCACGAGCGCGGGCTCGGGGCCGTCGGTCGGCAAGCACCTGCTGATGGCCTACCTGCCGGCCGAGTACGTGCGGGCCGGCCAGGCCCTGGCCGTTGAGTACATGGGCGAGCGGTACCCGGTCACCGTGGCCGTGGCCGGCTCGACCCCGCTGTTCGACCCGGAGAACGAGCGGGTCAGGAGCTGACCGCGGTGGAGATCCTGGCCTGCGTCAAGCGCGTACCGATGGTCGGCGGCAGGATCGTCGTGACCGCCGACGGCCAGGACGTGGACACCCGGATGTCCGGGTTCACCGTGAGCCCGCACGAGGAATGCGCGGTCGAGGAGGCCGTCCGGCTGGCCGAGCGGCACGGCGGCAGCGTCACGGTGCTCACGCTCGGCCCGCCGGACGCGGCCGGCCAGCTGCGCGACATGCTCGCGCTCGGCGCCACGCGGGCGGTGCTGCTGGAGACCGACGGGCGGGAGTGGGGCCCGGTCGCGACCGCCGAGGCGATCGTCGAAGCCATCCGCGCCCGCGGCTGCCCCTACGACCTGCTGCTGTTCGGCAACGAGGCCGCCGACACCGGGGACTACCAGGTCGCGGTCCGGGTGGCGCACGCCCTCGGCCTGCCCTGCGTCACCGGCATCAAGAACCTGGAGATCATCACGACCGAGGCGGCGGACGGGGCGGCAGCCGGGGGAGGGGCCACGGCCGCGGCGGAGTCGGCCGGCGAGAGCGAGTCGGCCGGCGAGAGCGAGGCGGCCGCCGTGAGCGGGGGCGCGACCCGGGCGCGGGCCCGGCGCGAATACCGCGGCGTCGAGGAGGTCTTCGAGATCCCGCTGCCCGCCGTCGTCTCGGTGAAGGAGGGCATCAACCTGCCCAGGTACCCGTCCCTGCCCGGGCGGCTGCGAGCCAAGCGGGCGACGATCGAGCAGTCCGCGCCGCCGTGGCACCCCGAGGGCCTGCGCAAGGAGCGGCTCCGCGTTCCGGCCGGGGAGACCAAGCGGGCCGAGATCCTGGGGGCCGGCACCGACGCCGTGCCCGCGCTGGTCGCCCTGCTCGACGAGCTCGGGGTGCTGCGATGACGGTGCTGTGCCTGGTCGAGCCGGACGGCGATGCGGTCGCGGACGTCTCGTTGCGGGCCCTGACCTTCGCCCGGTCCCTGGCCGCCTCGGCGGCTTCACAAGCCTCACCAGCCTCAGCCTCACCAGCCTCAGCGGAAGCGGACGGCACGGCTGAAGGGACCGGTGGCACGAAGGCGGGCGGCGCGGGCGGGGTGACGGCCGTCGTCTTCGGGGGCGCCGGCTCGGTGCCGGCCGCCGACCTGTCCGCCTACGGCGTGGCCGACGCCTGCGCCGTCGATTCCGGTGAGCTCACGGGCTACGCGCCGCAGGCCTGGGCGCGGGCGCTGGCCGGGCTGGCCGCCGAGCGGTCCGCCACCGCCGTGGTCGCCGCGGGCACCGACCGGGGCAGCGAGGTCCTGGCCCACCTGGGCGCGATCACCGGCCAGCCGATGGCCGCGAACTGCGTCTCGGCCGAGGTGACCGGCGCCGGCTCGCTCCGCCTCGTCCGGCAGCGCTGGGCGGGCAGCCTGCTCGAGGACGCGGTGCTCGACGCTTCACCCGCGCTGCTGACCGTCGCGGCGGACGCGGTGCCGGCGGCGGCAGCCGAGCAGCCGGCCGAGACCAGCGTGCGTACGTACCGGCCCGTGCTCGGCGAGGCGGACCTGCGGGTGCGCGCCGCCGAGTCGGCCGGGCGCAGCGCGGGGGCGTCGCTGGCCACCGCGCGCGTGGTGGTCGGCGGCGGGCGCGGGGTCGGCGGGCCCGACGGGTTCGGGGTGCTCGAGGAACTGGCCGGCCTGCTCGGCGGCGTGGTGGGGGTCTCTCGCGTGGTGACCAGCGAGGGATGGCGGCCGCACAAGCAGCAGGTGGGTCAGACCGGCACCCGGATATCGCCCGAGCTCTACCTGGCCTGCGGGATCAGCGGGGCGATCCAGCACATGGCCGGCTGCCTGAGCGCCAAGCACATCGTGGCGGTCAACACCGACCCGGACGCGCCGATCATCTCGCACGCCGACTACGCGGTGATCGGGGACCTGAACCAGGTGATCCCGGCGCTCGTCGCGGCGATCCGCGGCCGGGGCGCGACCCCGTGAGAACGGCGTGGCTGTGGACCGCTCTGTGGATGATCCGGTGGAAAGCCGCCGCCGTCGGGGGACAACCTCCGGCGCGCTGTGGATGACCAAAGAATCTTGAATGAGCTGCGGAAAAACCCTTGTGCCGCAGCTAGATGGGGGCGTAGAAAAGCTCTCACCACTACAGACGGATACCGCTCCGGGGGCGACCCCGGGAACGTCCGAGGGACCGGGTGACCGGCAATCCGGGCGGGGTGTGCGGCGGCGGTGGGGCCGCGCGGACACGGCAGCCGAGTAATCGGCGCGCTAGGACCGCAAGGCCAGACCAGGCCCCTCCATCTCATACATGGAGGGGCCTGGTCCTATTTTGCCCCAGCGGCCGCGATAGCCCGGCAACGACACGCCGGAGATCGCTGCCGGGAACGCCGGCGGCGGTGACGCTGTACCGGGGATACTGTAAGTAGTACGGCCAGAGCTTCGGGCTCACAGCTGTACACCGCGGCCAGAGCTTCGGGCTCACAGCTGCGGGAATGATCTCACAAACACAGCGGAGCACCCCATGGCAACATGGGGTGCTTTCGCTTTCGGGGCTCGCTCGGCCGCATCAAGTTGCTTATCGGCCCGGTAGTCAGATTTCTTCGACAGCAAAGGATCTGGCCTCGGGAGATGCCCCCGAGCGGACACCAAGCAGCTGTGCCGCGACTGCGTGACATGGACGCCGTCCTGCGGTCTGCGATAGTGGCCGCGTGAGCACCCCGGGCCAGGACGACGAGGCGCCGGCCGACGCCACCGCGCGGCGGATCCGCCGGCAGGCGCTGGCCTGCCGCGAGCTGGGCAGCCCGCTGTACGGCGCGCTGCTCGACCACGCCGCCGACGACCTGCTGGCCGGCGGCCCGACGGCGGCCGTGCTCGACGGCTACCTGACCTCGCCCTGGCGCAGCGCGCTGGCCCTGCGGATGCTCGGCGGGGCCCATGCCCTGGTGCTGACCGGGCAGGCGCCCGAACTCGCGCAGTTCTATCCCTCCGCCAAAGGCACCGCCGACCCGGGCCCGGACGGCGCCCGGGCCTGGCCGGCGTTGCGGGGAGTGCTGGCCGGGCAGCGCGAGGCGGTCCGGGCCTGGCTGGACCGGCCGCCGCAGACCAACGAGGTGGGCCGGGCCGCCGCCCTGCTCGGCGGGCTGCGCCACGTCGCCGCCGAGGCGCCGCTGCCGATCCGGCTCGTCGAGATCGGCGCCAGCGCCGGCCTGAACCTGCGCGCGGACCGCTTCCACGTACCGGGGGAGGCGGGCCGCTACGGTGACCCGTCGTCGCCGGTGGTGCTGGCCGGCGCGTGGCGGGGGCAGCCGCCGCCGCCCGCGCCGGTTGAGGTCGCCGGGCGGACCGGCGGGGACCGCGACCCGATCGACCCGGCCACGGACGAGGGCCGCCTGGCGCTCGCCGCCTACGTGTGGCCCGATCAGCGGGACCGCATGGACCGGCTGCGCGGCGCGCTCGCGGTCGCCGCCAGCCTCCCGGCCGACCTGCGGCAGGAACTCGCCTCCGACACGCTCCGGCGCACCTCGCTGGCCGAGGGCTGCTGGACGGTGCTGTGGCACTCGATCGTCCGTCAGTACCTGGACGACGAGCAGCGCGCCGCGGTGACCGAGGGGATCGGCAGGCTCGGCGCCGCGGCCACCCGCTCAGCGCGGTTCGCCTGGCTCTGCCTGGAGCCGCACCGCCGGACGGCGAACGGCGAGTGCCTGGTCACCCTGACCACCTGGCCCGGCGGTGTGCCGCGGGTGCTCGGTTCCGCGCCCCCGCACGGGCTGCCGGTCGTCTGGGCGCCGGGCTGAGATCCCGCCCGGCTGACCGCGCTCGGCGAGCAGCGCGCGGGGGTGCACTGGGCCAGCGTCGGCTGGATCCTGCCGTACCTGCACGACCCGGACGGCCACGAGATCCGCTTCTACACCCACCAGCATCACACCGAACCCGGGCCGGGCCAGGTCGCCACCATCCACGACCCCCGGGAGACCGCCGAGCGCCGCGAGCGGGCCGCCACCTGAGCGCTCAGCGAGACCGGCCCGGGCGCAGGCCGTCGCAGACCACGGCGATGACGCGGTCCAGCGCCGCGCCGTCGCTGGCGTCCCGGGCCAGGCAGCCGGCCAGCAGTGCCTTGACGTCGGCCGGGTCGACATCGGGCCGGACCGCGCCCGCCCGCTGGGCCGAGGCCAGCAGGTCGCGCAGCCGGCCGGGCACGTCGCAGCCGGCCCGGGCCGCGGCGCTGTCCAGGTCGTAGCCCGCGCCGGCCAGCGCCTCGGCCAGCCCCCGGTTCGCGGCGCCTTCGCGGGTCAGCGCGGCGAAGAACGTGAAGAACGCGGCGCCCGGGTCGTGCTCGGCGGCCAGCGCGTCCGCCGTCCTGGTGATCTGCTCCATCCGGCTGAGCAGGATCGCCGCGAACAGGTCCTGCTTGGCCGGGAAATGGCGGCTGACGGTTCCGGTCCCCACGCCGGCCCGGCGGGCGATCTCGTGCACCGGCACCGACAGACCCTCGGCCGCGAAGACCCCGGCCGCCACCTCGAGCACCCGGGCCCGGTTCCGCCGGGCGTCGGCGCGCCGCGCCGGGGCGCGCCCGTCCGCCATGGCCGGCTCACCCCCTCGACCCGGCTAGAACCGGGACCTGTGTCCCGATTCTAGCCTGCCGGCGGGCGCATGCCTGGTCAGGACTATGCCAGCCGCGCGCAACCGCGGGCCGCGGCGTGCCGCAGCACGGGATCCGCTGACTCCGAGTGCAAGCGCAGGCACGCCTCGGTGAGCTTGATCGCGTGCTCGTCGCCGGTGGCGACGGCCATGTCGGCCAGCACGTCCGGCGCCGGCGGATCGGCGAGCGGCACCGGCTCGGGCTCGGCGTCCGCGGCGTGCGTCGAGTACAGCGCCGCGGCCACCTGCCAGAGCGCGTCGTAGGTCGGCCGCCCGAGGTCGGCGGGGAGAAACCCGAGCGCGGACCGCGCGGCGACCGGGGCCGTCACCGCGTGCAGGAATCCGATCGGCTGCCTGCGCCCGTAGACCGCGAAGATCCGCGCGAACGTGGTGCCGAGCTCCAGCAGGTCGGCGGACACGTCGGCGGGCGGGCGGAGCGCGGCGACCGCGCCGGGGAAACGCGGCTCGCCGGCCAGGCTGGTGCGGATGCGGTCGGTGATCAGGCCCCGCGGCACCGGTCCGGCGGGTACCGGCAGCCCGGAGATCGCGGCGGCCAGGTCCAGCCGGCCCGCGGTGCGGGCGGGGCCGGGAATCTCCAGGTACAAGGCCGCCCAGTAGGCCAGGCCGCGGGCGAGCTCGGCGCGCCGCTCGCTCGTCTCGCTCGCGGCCAGGCTGCGGGCCGCGTGCGAGGTGCGGATGATGCCGTGCGTCGCGGCCGCGGCCAGGCCCGGGGTCAGCCGGGGCCACCAGCGCACGAGCACCTGCGGCCAGGGATCCTCGGCCAGCTGCTCACGCAGGTACAGTTCCCAGTCGCCGACCCGCCGCGGGACGCCGAGCGCCTCGCGCCAGTTCGCATCGGTGATCTTCTCTGCCGCGCGGGGTGGCTCCTCGAGCCGGCGCATGTAGCGGTCGAGCCAGGGCTCGACGTCGCCCGGCAGGCCGAGCCGGATCATCGCCTCGGACGCCATCGGGCCGTGGTTGGCCAGGCCGCCGCCGAACTCGGGGCCGGTGGCGGCCAGCCTGCTCAGGCTCTCGTCCAGGATGTCCTCGCGCTCGGGTACGTCGCTGCCGTCGGGCATCATCGTCTCCCGCCTATATAGAGTTACAGCTATATTTACGCGGCACGATATGATAGTCAAATGGCGAGCGAGGTCGAGGTGCTGCGTGCGCTGGCGCATCCGGTGCGCTGGGGGATCCTGCTGCGGCTGGCGGCCGAGCCGGAGATCTGCGCCTGTGACTTCACCGAGTTCTTCGCCGTGTCTCAGCCCACCATCTCGGCCCACCTGAAGGCGCTGCGCGCCGCCGGGCTCGTCACGTCCCGGCGCAAGGGAAACACGATCTGCTACAGCGTCGCGCGGGATCAGCTCGCGCGGCTCGCCGGTCGGCTCGCCGGCCTGGCCGCCGCCGCCCCGGCGGTCCCGGCTGTCCCCGCCGGGGACGCCCTGGCCGCTGCCGCCCCGGCGGTCCCGGCTGCCCCCGCCGGGGACGCCCTGGCCGCTGCCGCCCCGGCCGGCCTGACGGCCGCCGCCGTCGGCTGACCCGGCGGCACGCACGGGGCGGGCCGTACGGCCCGCCCCGTGCTCAGCGTGCGGACCCGACCGCCGCGCTCGCGCCGGCCTGGGCCCGCTGCCGCGAGGCGCGCGGCTCGCGCCGCAGCACGATCAGCATGACGAGCCCCGCCACGACGTAGCCGCCGCCCTGCGCGGCCAGGACGGGAACGATGCCGGCGACCTGGCCGAGAAAGCCCGCACCCACGATCCCGGCCAGGACCGCGACACCCTCGACGGTGTTCAGCGCCCCGAACACCCGGCCCCGGTAGGCGTCCTCGGTATGGCGCTGGAACAGCGTCATCGCGCCGGCGATGGTCATGGCCCCGGGCACGCCGACCAGCACCATCCCGGCAGCGGCCGGCCACACGGCGACATAGCCGAGCGGGTACAGGAAGATCCCCAGGTCCACCGCCCCGAACGCGACGGCACCCCAGCTCAGCAGCTGCGACGCGGATACCCGGTGCGCGAGCGAGGCCACCAGGAGCCCGCCCAGGACGCCGCCGATGGCCTGGACGCCGGCGATCACGCCGTAGGCCTGGCTGCTGCCGTGCAGGACGTGCCGGACGAACGGCGCGAACAGCGTGGCCATGATGGGCTCGCCGATGCTGGTCACCAGGATGAAGATCATCAGGGCGCGGACCACCCGGTGGCGCGCCGACCAGCGCAGGCCGTTCGGCCAGTTCGCCGCGCACCGCGGCGACCCGGCGCCGCAGCGACGTGGCGGCCGCCCGGCCCGCGGGCGGCCGCCCAGGGGCGCGGATCAGCCCGATCAGCGCGGCCGAGATCAGGAAGCTGGCCCCGTCGGCCAGCGCCACGGCGGGGATCCCGCCGGCGGCCGCGATGACACCGCCCAGACCGGACCCGGCCAGCCGGGACAGGTTCTGCACCTGGCCGCCCGCGGCGTTCGCCGTGACCAGCGCGTCGTCCGGCACCAGCCCGGGCAGCAGCGCCTGCTCGGCGGGGGAGAAGAACTGCGCGACCACGCCTTCCCACAGCAGCACGATGTAGACGACCCAGACCTGGCCCGGGCCGTGCACCGCCAGCAGCGGCAGCAGCCCGGCGGCGAGCAGCAGGTCGGCCACGACCATGGTGCGCCGCCGGTCCTAGCGGTCGGCGAAAACGCCCGCCACCGCGCCCAGCAGCACCTGGGGCAGGAACGAGGACGGCATCGTCAGCGCCGACGCGACCGTGGATCCGGTGAGCGCGTAGACCCGGTAGGCCAGGCCGACCCTCAAGATCCAGTCCCCGGCCAGCGAGACGAGCCCGGCCGACAGCAGGAACCGCAGATCCCGCTGGCCCGCGAGCAGCCGCCAGATCGTGCGCAGCTCACTCGCCTCCCGGGGGCTGGACCTGCGGTATCACGACGATCTGGGTGATGTCGACGGGGACCGAGCCCTCGGGCCGGGAGGCGACGTCATCGAGCGGGCGCTCGTCGACGTAGGGCTGGATCAGGGCCTCGATCGCGGCCTCCAGCCCGGCCAGTTCCGGCAACGTGAGGTAGACCGTCGACTGCCCGACGCCGGTGTGCCGCCGCCATCCGGCCGGCCAGTCCGCGCGCCGCCGCAGCCAGCCGCGCAGCGCGGCCACGGCCCGCTCGGCCAGGACTTCCTCGAACACCGCGGCCGCGGCCGCGCCCTCCGCGGTGTCGACGCTGTCCCGCCAGCTCATGGACGTGCTGGTGAGCCGCCACGGCCGCTCCCGGTTGTCCTTGCCCGCCACCTGCTCGACAAAGCGGTACTTGGCCAGCTGCCGCAGATGATGGGAGGCCAGGCCATGGCTGATGCCCAGTTCCCGCGCCGCGTCCGCGGTGGTGATCTGCCCTGCGTGCCCGGTGATCGACAGCAGGTCCAGGCGCAGCGGATGGGCGAGCGCGCGGATGACCACGGGGTCGTCCAGCAGCCGGAACCGCTGGCCGGCCTGGCCCGCCCGCTCGCCCGCTCCGGCGTCCGCTGGCCCGGCCGATGTTTCCAAGGACATGCTTGGAATCATCGGCACGCCTCCGGAATTTGTCAAGCCAATGCTTGGAAACTGGCGTGGCTGGTCGCGAGGCCGGTGGCGCCGAAGGGTCACGAGGCGGGCGGCGCGGACCCGATCACGCGGCCGGTCGCGCGGGACCGGTCCGAGCCGGTCCTCGCTTGCCGCTCAGTCCCGGATGTTGCGATCATGAGCACGCAGGTGCGCCGGGCCGCTGCCTGGCCGCGAACCCGGCGCCCGGGCGGGAAGGTGACGATGGAGGACTGGCCGGCCGACTGGCCACAGCTCATCCGCGGGATTGGCTGCCCGATGTGCGAGGGCGGGCGCCCGGATGCGGACGCCTACGGCGTCTGCATTCAGCACGGGACCTTCACCGATGCGTACCTGCAGCGGAAGGACATCCAGCGCGGCTACGCCGTGGTGATCTGGCGCGGCCGCCACGTCACCGAGCCGACCGAGCTCAGCGACGCCGAGGCGAGCGGCTACTGGGCCGAGATCCTGTCCGCGGCCCGGGCGCTGCTGGCGGTCTACGAGCCGCTGAAGATGAACTACGAGACGCTGGGCAATTCCCTGCCCCACCTGCACACGCACCTGATTCCCCGGTTCCGGGCCGATCCCAGGCCCGGGGAGCCGTTCCCGTTGAACCTCGCCACGGCCGACGTGATCCCCGAGGCCCGGCTGCAGGCCGAGGCCGCCGAGCTACGGGCCCGCCTGCATTTCGAGCCGCGCGAGTAGCAGCCGATGGCCGGGCCGGGCTGAGGCCGGCTTTTCCCGGGGCACCGCGATGAGGCTCGTTGATGGCCGGATCACCGGTTCCGGTACCGGCCGGCGGAGTTCCGGGAGTGCGGCGCCGCCGGCGGCCGCTCACCGTCGACCCAGCGAGCGCGCCGCACCGCGCATCCTCGCCGCGTGCCGCTAGAGGTCCGGATGCCGGCCCGTAATGCCCCACTCGAGCTGGTCGAGGGGGTCTGGATCGCTCGCGGCCAGGTCGACCAAGGTCATGCCGTCCAGGAACGCCGGGAGTTCCGGGCGCTCGGCACCGGGCAAGAGCACCGGGATCACGGGGCAGCGGCGCCGGACGAACTGGCGCATGAACGCGGCCAGCTCCTGGTCCTGCCACGGGCCTACGTGCGAGCCGATGATCACGGCCGCCGCCGGGATGCTCTGGATCTGCTCCTCCAGCACCCGCTGCCACGGAAGGCCCGGCCGCAGTTCGCGTTCGTCCAGCCATGGTCTCAGGCCGCGCTCCCTGAGCTGCTGCGCGAGGTCGCGGACGGCGGGCTTGTCCTCCGAGTTGTGACAGAGGAAGACGTCGAACTCCGCGACCTCCTCCTTGCCGCGCAACACGGTCGAGGCGGCTGCCTTCTCCCGGCCGACGTCGGCCGATTTATCCATCGCCGCCGTGGACTGGTCCGCGCCGGTCGTCGGCTCGTAGTCGTCGCGCAGCGAGACCCGTTTCTCGCAGACCGGACACAGGATGCTCACCCGGCCGCGGTTGCGGACCTGCTCCACCTGCTCGGGCGTGAACGCCGTCTTGTCGTCCGGGCAGCTGTACTGACGTTCCCGGATAACCGTGCCGGATATGGCCCTGCGCTTGAGATGGGCATGGATGAATCGTTCGAACTGGGTCCGCAGGACCGGCGGCACCTCGTCATAACCGATCCAGAGCTCGGCTTTGCCCTCGCCGTCCGTCTTCAGGAAGATCGTGCACTCACCGGTATCGGCGGCGAACCGGGCCGCCGACTGCCAAGTGGCCACCCGGGTGAACCGGTTGCTGCGGGTCAGCCGGACGATCAGCGTCGCGTAGACATTGTCAACGGGCCCCTCGAACCGGAACACCGCCCCGTTTCCCTTGGGCGCCTCCGACGCCGGCAGGTCGCGCCGGTAGGCCGCGGGAAACACCAGTTGCACGCCGTCCTCGGTGTGCTCCCGCAGGACGAGCTCGTTCTGGATGAGTTCCTCGAGCGTCGCGAGGACCAGCAGGCGCTCCTGCCGCTCCACCGGCACCCGGGCCGCCGACGGGATCGCGAAGTCGAGTTCGATGACCTTCGACTCCAGGATGCAGCCGAGCCCGTCCGGCTCGTCCCGCGCGGCGTTCACGATCGCGCTGGCGTAGGCGTCGAGCAGTTCGGGTTGCAGCAGCACATAGTCCCAGAACTTGAGCCGCTTGACCAGGTCCGCGGACTCGAGCCGCGCCACGCATCCCTCGAAGACCGCGTTCAAGGCGGCCGAATAGGCTTCCTCGGCCTCGGCGTCGCTGAGATCGGGAAGCTGCAGTTCGTCCCGGAGCTCCAGGCTGCTCGGCGCGGCGGCTTGGAATGCCCGGCTCAGCTCATCGAGCGGCGTGAGCAGGTTGCCGGACGACTTCTGGTCCACGATGAACTGCTTCACCTCAGCGAACAGAGCGGTCGAGGCAATCTTGGGGATCCGCTCCCAGTCGATCGCCGCCAGGAGCCGGGAACGCAGCAGATCGGTATTGGTTCCCTCCTTCGCGCTGGTCTCGACGTACTCGTCCAGCGCGAAGTCCTTCATCACCTGCTGGATCCGCTCGGACGAGACCGTTATGCCGCCGCGGTCGGTCCGAGCCGCGACCAGGAAGGTGATCAATCCGCCGCCGGCAACGGGATGGGCGTGCCGGATCGCCCGCGCCCAGTGGTACACGCCGGCCAGCGGCGTGGTCTCGCTCCTGGAGTCGAACAGGATGAGCGCGGCCGTCGCCCCGCCCAGATGGAGTTGATGCACGATCCGGTATCCGGGCTGCCCGGCCGGATCCCACAGCAGCACCTCCCGGTCACCGCCGTAGGTATCCGGCTCCTCGGTCGCGGGCAGCCGCCAGACCCGGCGTCCGTGCGTGGACTCGGTGGCGCGGAACTCCTCACGCGCGAGCACCATGGCCAGGGCCGACTTGCCGACGCCGGAGTCGCCGAGCAGCAGCACCTTCGCGTTTGTATAGGTTGTGGTGGCGGCGGGGGCGCTCGCCGTCTGGTGCCAGTCGCCGATGAGGATCAGTTCCGTTGCTCCCGCGTCGACCAGCGCCAGCAGGCCGTTCACGGCGCTGACCGCCAGCCTGGTGAAGTGAGCCGCAACGTTACGGGATGGCGGGTTCCGGTACCACAGCTGGATCGGCGTATCTCCCAGCGACCAGGCGAACAGTTCGCCGTCGCCGGACCAGATCAGCGCGGTATCCCGCTCCCCGACGAAGATCATCCCGGCCGTGGAGATGGTCTCGACGACGGTGGTGGGCGCCGAGCCGTCCGGGCGCCACAACTGCAGCGTCGCATCCTCGGAGGCCGACAGCACCCAGTCGTCGTCGATCCAGGCCAGCCCGGTCACCGTGTCCGAATGGTTGTCGAACTGCCCGACGGTGCAGCCGTCAGAGGCATCGATCAGCCAGACCGTGGACGCCGTCGACGATGTCCCGGTGGTGCAGGCCAGGAATTTCCCGTCGGGCGACCAGGCCAGGTTGACTCCCTCGGAGCGGTAGGACGCCCGCGGCCGCGTCAGCGTGGACTCCCAGAACTCCTCCCCGCGCAGCCCGCAAAGGGTCAGTGTCATCCGGCCCGGTAACGACGGCGCGAGCGTGGCCAGCCGTTCGCCCCCCGGAGAGAACGCCATCGCGCTCGTCACCCCGAGCAACTCGGTCTGGACTTCTCCGTCGACGACGGGGACCTCGCCCGCCAGAGAGAGCACCCGGCACCGGCCATCGACGTCACGGAAGGCTAGCTTGTCGCCGGCCGGCGACCACGCTAGCCCCGGGGCAAGCGCGCAGGCCAGCTGATACAGCGGCTCACCGCGGGTTTGGCGATCTGAGATCGCCGAAACGCTCAGTCGCTGCCCGACAGACAGCGCCAGGCGGTCCGCCGTCGGCGACAGGGCGACGCTGACCGGCTGGCCGCGCTTGGTCGGCCACGAGTCGGCTACCCGGACCTGGGCTTGTGACCAGGGCCGATGCGTCTGCGGCCGTTGCCGCGTCGAGCTAGTGCGCAAAGGCGGAACTTTCTGCGCCGGAATCCCTCGCTGGCCGTCTGGCAACGACATCACCTGTCTCACATCCCCGATGAGTCATTATTAGCCACGGATAGCTCGGGCAGCAACACTTTGGGCATGTCTACAGACTTTGCCCTGATATAATTGTTCCATGGCGGATCGCCAGCATGCCGGAACGACGAGGTGCCCTGGTCGGACTTCGACGCCGACGGATATTGGAAGTGCAACTATTCCTCAGTTTTACCAGAAGACGCCGAAATACTAAGCTACGCCAGTGACTTTCTGATCCGCGCCCGTACCAGCAAGCCGAGAATCTCGCGTGCTGTGGACGTCGGCACGGGAACCAATCTTTATCCAGCACTGCTCATGTTTGCCCTGGATTGAAAGCCTCGTTTTCACCGAGTACGCCCCGGCCAATATCGCCTGGCTCGCCGAAAACCTGGCCGACGGGCCCGGCGAATGGGTTTGGCAGCCATTTTGGGATCTTGTGGCAAATTTGCCGGGGTACCGCGGCGTCGAGCAGCCCCGGCGCCAACTGGCCAGCCGTCACGAGATCCGCCTCCTCAGCGTCTTCGACCTACCCCGGCATGAGTGGGACATGGGCAGCATGTCTTTCGTGGCTGGCGGCATGTCTTCCGAGGAAGCGGAGTTCGAGTCGGCGGTTCGCTCGTTCCTCGGCGCGCTGACGTCCGGGGCGCCGTTCATGATGGCCTTCATGGAAGGTTCGGCCGGCTACGAGGTGAGCGGCGTCAGGTTCCCGGGGGTCAGGGTCACTCCCAGGTCGCTGAATGAGCTCCTCGGCCGCCTCCCCGTCACCGGCACCGGTCTCCTGCGAACCGACAACTCGGTTCGCCGGCTGACGACCCGGTTACGACGCCATGCTCTTGGTAACGGGATACGTTGGCCGATGACAGTGCCAGATGCGGACTGACACCGATATGGCGGGCCGCCCTGCCGGGCGCTATCGCCGCCCTGCCGGGCGCTATCGCCGGCGGGTCGGCGCGGCCCCGGACCTGGGCTGTCCGGGCGCCGTTTCCGGTGGTAGGCTGGTTGTTACCGTCTGGAGTACTCTGCGTCACTCGCGGACTGAGGCCGAAATGAGACATCTCACGCCGAGCGGCGGTCTGGGGTTACCTCACGAGTATCTTCTCGAAGCTGCTGAGTCAGACCATTCAGAAGCTGTAGCGTTGCGGTCTATGGTTGAGACAGCTCTACCCACGTACAATGCCGATGTCAGGTGGGAAGACTTCCCGTCCCAGGACTATTGGCATCGCAACTACAAGGAGATGCTGCCCCCGGACAAAGAAATTATCCGGCTGGTCGGCTCTTTCTTCAGTGAGGCATTCCGCGGCCGCGCTCGTGTTCCGCGAGCGATCGACGTCGGTTCGGGAACGAATCTTTACCCGGCTCTGCTGATGCTGCCCTGGGCCGAGCAGATCCTGCTCACTGACTATTCCGAGAGCAACGTCCGCTGGTTGCGCGGTCAGGTCATGGACGACAACGTCGCATGGACGTGGCAACCTTTCTGGCGGGAACTGCAGGCGCTCGAAGGCTATGACCAGGTCAGTGAGCCGCGCAAGCAACTAAGGGTGACCTGCACCGGCAAGGGCGGGCAGTCGGCGATCGAGGAGTACAGCGTCTTCGACCTGCCCCGGGCGCAGTGGCAGCTAGGCACCATGTTCTTTGTCGCCGAGTCCATCACCCGGGACCCCCGAGAGTTCGCCAAGGCGATCGGGCGCTTCGTCCGCGCGCTCGAGCCGCATTCGCCGTTTGCGGCTGCTTTCATGAGCGGCTCCGAAGGGTACCCGCTGGGCAGCGTGACCTACCCGGCCCTGCCGGTTACCGCGGACGACATAAGGGAACATTTCACGCGCCTCCGCGTGAGCGAGCTTAGCGTAAAGGAGCTCGAAACCTCCCAGCTTGTGCGGGAAGGTTATAAGGGGATGATTGTAGCTACCGGCATTACCGGCGACCATTGACGAAGGCCGGCGACTATGGAGATCCAGACGCGGCGGCAGATCCTCGAGATCTGGCGAGCGACCGTTGATTACTCTTACCGTAACGGCAAATGGAACTGGGGCGGGCGCAGCGGGCCTAACTCCATCAGCGACGCTGAGCAGCTACTGACCATCCTGTATCCGGCCACCGCCGTCGAATCGCTGAAAGTGGACAGCGTCGACGAGACCGCAGACGACGTTCGGGATTACCTGCGCTCTCTCGGCAATGAGATAGACATCCCGAGGCGGCTTGTCGACTTCGTCCACGAATACCTAACCACCTACCTGATCGACGGAGCCCCTGATTTCTCGGGAAGCTCTTATTTCCAGGTCGACGAGGAAGATGCCCGGGAGGTGAAGCCTGAGCAGCGGAAGTTGCACGTGGTGGACTCCTTCTCGATGTCCGTCACCCTGTGCCTGGCCACACTGGGCTTCCTGCGGGTCTATCGTCAGAGCCTGCAAAGCCAGAAGATGCTGCAGCGGATCGACAAGGTCGAGGAGCTCGCCTCGCAACGACTGACCGCGGCTATGGTGGGCTTGCTGCGTAGCTTCACGGTCAACACCTTCGACCCGAGCGACGTGCCCGGCCAGACCATGTGCTCGGTGATCAACCAGACCGGCGTAGCCAACGAGATCCTCGTGAGCACTCTCCTGCAGGACCTGAGCCAGGTCCGGGCCGGCCTGCGGCAGGAACTGACGATCGGGTCCGGCCAGGTCGCCGAGGAACTGGAGAACCGCGGCCGCCTGTTCGAGTGCGGATGGTCCTGGGGCGTCGTCGACGGCGCGCCGGAGATCCCCTATGCGACCAACATCGGCCACCAGCCCGTCGGTGTGGCCGAGGCGCGCCCGTATCTCTATTTCACCGTGGTCGCCCTCGACGGCATCCAGGACCTCTTCAGCGAGCGGACCCGCATCCTCGGTCTACTGGACGAGGAGCAGCAACGGCTGGCCCGGGCCCTGCAGCTACGTTTCGACCTGACCCGGCAGTTCTGGGCCAAGGTGGCGACTTTCGGCGCCGGCCGGTGGCCGCTCGAAGACTTGCCCTGGCGCACGAGTGACGGCCTGGAATCGGACTACTACTCGGTCCTACTTACCTCGATCGTCGTCGAAGGCATCGGCAGCGAGAAGTTTGCCAACGTCGACGTCGGGCGGATCGGGCGCCTGCTCGAGGAACTGGCGAACCGCGGACGGGTCACCCGCAGGCCGATCAAGGACGATCCAGCGATCGAGTTGCATATCCCGGGCATGGAACTGCGGCTGTTCGGCAGCGAGAAGGTCGCCGAGGGTCCCGAGTTGCAGTGGATCGTATCCAGCTACACCCTGCTGGTGCTGAAGCGACTGCTGCGCGTGGCTGAACTGCTCGACGACCCGACAGCGCGGATCCGGTTCCTCGACCTGGCCGACCTGATCTGGACACACATTGAACGCCGCCGAATGAACTCGTCGGCAGCGCGCGGGCTCTGGGACGAGCCGACGCAGATTTTCGCCGACAGCCCGTTCCCCGCCTACGGGGTGCCCTCCTGGTACCACACCGAACGGGTTATCGAGGTGTTGGTCGCCGCGGCCAACGTGACCCAGGCCACGGTGACCTCCGAACTCATCGGGCACGCCCAGCAACTGCTGGCTGAGGCGGAACACCTATTCGACCAGGAACGGCTGCGCGGTACGAACGACACCGGAGAGCAGATGCGGGAGAGCTTCCAGGTGGTGGGTGGGAAGCTGCGGCGGGCCCGGGAACTGCTGCGCGACCGGCCCGCGACCGCGAGCGTCCTGGCCGGTGACGTGCTTCGCGAACTCGACACGCTCGATGCGGCTCGCCAGGACACCGCAAGGATGACCTAGGGATGCTGCTGTTCGCGACCTCGGACAAGGGCGGGACTGGCCGCTCGGTCACCGGCAGCAACGTGGTGTACCGGCGCGCGCTGCAAGGCGGCGACGTCTGCTACGTCGACTTCGACTTCGGTTCGCCGACATCGGGAGCGATCTTCGGCATCAGCGCGCTCTCCCGCGGCACGACCACGGGCAGTGGCACCCACTCCTACCTTCAGCGCCGATCGCACTCGGAGGAGGTGTGGGACGTCTGGCAGCATTCCGACCGCAACAGCCTCCGGCACCGGCGGCCTGGCACGGGCCGACTGGCGCTGGTGCCTGGTGACGCCGGCGGAGGGGAGTTCTCCTTCGACGCCGGCACGGTCGAGCGCTGCATCGATCTGTTCCTCCGGCTGCACAGCGAGTTCGAAGTCGTTCTGGTGGACCTCAGCGCCGGCCGGTCCTACGCCGCGGAGATGGTGATCCGCGCCACCTCGGCGCCGGAGTTGTCGGGCGTCGTCACCCGGTGGCTGGTCTTCCATCGCTGGACCCGTCAGCATGTCGTGGCCGCCCACGGCCTAGTCTTCGGCGAACGCGGCCTGCTCGACATCGGCGAGTCGCACGGCCAGGAACGCGAGAATTTCATCGAGAACATCCGCTTCGTCCGGACCGCGCTGGTGGATCCCAACGCACCGGATCTCGCGGGCCTGCGACCGCCGCAACTGGCCTGGCTGCGCGAGGCCAACCGGGATCTGCAGCGGCTGGCCTCCGAACTGGATGTAGGGCGGTCCACTGTACTGGGTGAGGTGCCGCTGGACCCGGTCCTGCAGTGGCGCGAACAACTGATCACCGACAGCGACGTATGGGACCGCCATGTGGCGAACCAGCCCACCATCCAGGCGTTCGATGCCATCGCCAAGAGCATGGTCGACGAACAAGCGTGGGAACGGCTGTGACGAAGGTCCAGACCGAGTTCGTGGAAAGCAGCGCCGACCTCAAGGTGGACTCGCTGCCGCTCTCCCACGCCTCGGTTGAACTCGGTCACCTTTACACGGAGGATCTGGCCGCCGGCGAGGCCGCGATGAGGGACACCTTCGCGACCGTGGCGCCGTGGGCCAGGGCGGCAGCACAGACCCCGCGGGCGATCGGGTGTGACAAGCCGCACGCCCGGATCAGCACCTGCTTCCTGATTGACGACTACTTCGGCCGGTTCTCCACGCCGGCCGAAGCGATCCCGATGATCCTGTCCGCAGCCGAGAGCGAAGGGCTGCGGATCGACTACCTCGCCCTGGAGTCGTCCTGCGCGGGTGAGCCGGGCAACGGTCCGGCGAATCTCGTTTTAGGACGCCTCGTCACCGAGCCGGTGCCCGGAACCACCGGCGCGCGGCCGCCCCTCACCGAGACCGGCTGGCTGACCAACGGGCGGCGGTCCCCGAATACCTCCGGCGGCGAGGCCATGGCCAAGCGCAGCCCCTGGCAACCGCCGCTGGAGAGCGCGCGCCGACGGCACTCGATCTTTGTCGACGTCGAACTGTGGGACGAGTACGAGGGCCAGCGGACCTGGTCCTGCCCGATGCTGGCCGCCGTCTGGCAGCTGCTGCGGCTGGGGCTCCTCCGCGTCCGGGGACAGCCCGTCCTGGTGCCGCGGGACCCGGCCGGCCCGTGGCCGGACAACTGGGAAGAGATGCCGCCGATCACCCGGCTCAACCGCGATGCGGCCCCGTTCGCCGCCTACACGACGCTTTCGGCGCTGTCGCCGCGCTTCCTGCCCGTCGAGCTGGCCGTCCGCACCATTCTGGGCCAGTTCCAGCCCGAGGCCGCGGTCCTGGCCGAGACCGACGCCAGGGCCGCGCGGGATGGGATGCGGCTGCCTGACGAACTGGTGGACCGGATCCGTTACGTGTTCGTGGCGCCGGGAGAGACCGACCCGGCCTGAACCGGCGGCGTGCTCAGGTCCGGATCTCGCGCTCGGGGTTAGCGGCCGCCCACAACTTCTCGAACTGGTTCTCCAGGTCGCGAACCCGGGACGGCATCGGCGCGAGGCGGGTCCGCACGATGGCCGGCCTGGTTGCTCCGGACGTGAAGGTGGTCGCCGGCGTCGTCTCATAACCCACGGCCCCGTCGAAGATGATGAAG
This sequence comes from uncultured Actinomycetota bacterium, assembly GCA_963749145.1. Classification (GTDB taxonomy): domain Bacteria; phylum Actinomycetota; class Actinomycetes; order Streptosporangiales; family Streptosporangiaceae; genus JASHPR01. The sequence goes on from CAVVLN010000005.1 coordinate 979,121, forward strand.
TCGAAGATCATCGCCTGCAGCCGCTCCGGGATGAGCTGATGATCAAGCATCCGCACGTCGACGCCGACCTGACGCTGTGCCTGAGTGATCTTCAAGAACGTCTCGTCGCGGGCCAGGTCCTCCTTCTCGAAAACGAATATGCGGCGGATGGTGACCTGCCGCTGGATGGCTTCGCGCTGGAGTTCCAGGTAGCGAGTGCCCAGGTCGCTGGTCCACAACCCGCCGTCGAAGCCGCGCATGCCCGCGTCGACGGTCGAGAGCGAGATCGCGTCGACCGAGCGCTGGGCCTGTTCGGTAAGCCCGAGCAGCCACTCCCGGTCTTCGCCGTCGTATGCGATCTCTCCTCCTGTCGGTAGCTGCCGCACGAACCGGGTCGCTCGTTCGATCTCTCGCCGCGCAAGGCCCTGCATCATCGGGCTGACGCTGGCGTCGGCCTTGCCGGCTGCTTCCATGAACTCCGAGAGCAGCGCGGTATCCAGGACCGACCGGTCCATCAGGTTTAAGAGCACGCTCGAGGTGTGGATTTGCTGAAAGCCCGTCTCCACCTGATCCTGCAGTCCCGAAACGCGGACCTCGAAGTCGACGATGAACAGCACGAGCATGGTCCCCAAGGTGACCACCGCGGCGAGCTCAAGAGCGTTCCGACCCGACATTCCACCGGCGTTCGACGCCGCGATCGTGATCAGCCCGAGGAGCAGAGGGATCCCGATCTTCGAGATGAGGCTCAGGGCGAGAGTCCGCCGGGTTCCGCCGGGCGTCATGCGGCTCCGACCTCCTCTTTCTTGGCTCTGTGAGCGGCTGCAATGCCTCTATGATGCCCACGGACAGCTGGTCCCGTATCCGTTGGACGGTTTTCTGCCATTGCAGGGAAAACCCCGACCTGACATCGAAGTCCTGCCATATCCCGGTCAGGGTCCTTTTTACATGGGCGGCCGGCATCCAGGCGTGAACGAGATGATCGATGCCGGGCCGGAGCATGCCGACCAGCTCGGCGGCCGGCCGGCTACGGGCCACAGCCCGGTCAACGAGGCCGACGAGGGCCGAGAGCAGCCAGTCGTGAAGAGCCAGATCGGCGCAGAAGTCCGCCAGCGCCCACGGGTCAGGTTCCTCGGTGCGCAACCGCACGGTACGCAACCCGTCGGCACCCAGGGTGAAGACCATCTCCTGCCGGTCCGGCGCGAACTCGGCGGACCAGCGCAGCCTGGTGCGGCGGCTGCGGAACGGCGGGTTGTGATCTAGCTGCGTGCTCCGCTGGATCGCGGCCAGCGCGCGCACGTTCACCGCGCCCAGATCGAGGACCCGCACGTTCGCCGGACCGTCGAGGAACCCCGTCACCAGCTTCTCCTGGGGCACGGTTCCGAGCACCTCGAGCACTCCGGGCTGAGCCAGGTAGTGCCCCCAGGGCCGACGGCGGCCGGTGGACTCGGGCCGGAGGGTCGCGTGGGTCCCGGCCTGGACGATGTGGCCGTCGGTCAGCGACAGGCGGGTAGCCGGGGTTCCCACGAGGCGCACCTCACGCTGTCCGGCGACCGGTGCGAGGCAATCAACGCCCGTGAGGACCTCAGGCGACCACGCGTAGCGCACGGGACGCTCACGCGTTCGCACCGAACTGCCGGGCAGAACAGAAAGCAACGCGGCCGCGGTATCGGCCGACACTGCGGTGGAGGTCAGCAGAAGCCCGGTATGGACCTCTCCGATGGTCAGGCGCACAGTCCGGCAATACTGCGGGCTCGACACCTCATGTTGCGCACCCCCTGGATACGATCGCGCCACGATTGCCACCAGGGCCAATGTTGCTACCCCCTGGGGCAATTCCATCGCATGACGCTGCGCGACGCAATACCTGGCGGCGCCCGCGCCATTCGACGTCCGGCGAGCGTCACGTTTTGCGGTGAGGAGGCCGCTACCGAATCACGGCCGCACTATTAGGTGTCCGCACGCTTATCGGCGACCACGCGGGACGGAGCCCTCCCGGGTCGCAGCCCATCGCGCGCTGATCCGCCTGCGAGGAGTGCGGCGCCATGGCGGCGCGGCCGGCCGGGCGGCGGTTGGGCAGGAGGAACTCGGCATCGTCACATCAAGCCACTGACGCTGGCTGAATAGCTCCACCGTGGCGTGCCGCTTACCCCGCCGATTGATGCATTTCTGGCCAGCCAGTCCCGGCTTTTCCGCCGAACACGTCAGCGGGCCTTGATCCAGGGCGCCGGCCTGATGGCGGGCGTCGTGCTGGCTGCTGACCCAGAACGCGGTCCTGGCCGTGACCGTCAGTATCCGAGGGCGGGGTCGACGAGCCCGAGCAGCGGCTCGCCCGCGGCGAACCTGGCCACGTTGTCCCGGATGCGGCGGGCCAGCAGCGGCGTGATCATCTCGGTGGTGTCCGCGGTGTGCGGGGTGATGATGCAGTTCTCCCGCCCCCACAGCGGGTGCCCGTCCGGCAGCGGCTCGGGGTCGGTCACGTCGAGCGCCGCGCCGCCGATCGCGCCCTCGTCCAGCACCGTCACCAGGGCACCGGTGTCGACGTGACCGCCGCGGGCCACGTTGACCAGCCACGCGCCGGGGTGCATGGCCGCGAGCGCGGCGGGCCCGATGATGCGCTCGGTGGCCGGGGTGAGCGCCAGGGCCAGGAACACCACCTGAGCCCCGGCCAGCGCCCCGGGCAGCGCATCCTCGCCCACCGTGCGCGCCGCCCCGGGCAGCGGGTCGGGCCGGTGGCGGACCACGGTCGCGGTGACCCGCAGCGGCGCGAGCAGCTCGAGCAGGCGCTCGGTGATCCCGCCGCCGCCGAGGATCGTGACCGGCTGGTCGTACAGGCTCGTCCCGGCCGGCTTCCCCCACGACCGGGCCATGACCCGCCGCGGCAGCAGGCGCAGGCCGGCCAGCGCGAGGGCCAGGGCGTGCTCGGCGACCGGCTCGGCGTAGGCGCCCTTGGCCGAGGTCCACACCAGGCCCGGGTCGAACATCCCGGCCGCCGCCACCTTCTCGACGCCGGCGAACGGAAGCTGTACCCAGCGCGCGGAGCTCGCCATGGCCAGCGCGGCCCGCAGGCCGTCGAGGTCGGCCGGGTTGAGCCAGACCAGCGCGTCGGCACGGGCATCGACATCGGCGGGCTCGCCGCCGCCGTCGCGGATCGCCTTCTCGGCGAATTCACTGCGGTTCGGGCCCAGGGCCACCCGGGGGGCTGTCACGGTCAGCACCCTAATGCACCCCCGCCTCGCCGGCCGCCATGGCGACGATCGACGGGCCTCTTACTGCTAACCCGCACCGCGTCGGCAAGCCACTCGATGAGCCCTTCGACGGCTACCACTGCGCACGCCGCGGGACCTACCGCATCATCTACCGCATCAACGAGGACAAGCGCACCGTGGAGATCCATTCCGTCCGGCACCGGCGAGACGCATACCATGCCTGACCGGTCTGGGTTGCGGCGGCGCCTTACTGAGCCAGCAGTCCGCTGACGCCAGTGCGGCGTCGCGACTATTTTCACCGTGTGATCCGGTCATCCCGCCTGGCTCCGGTCGCCGGCCAGCCGCTCGAGCAGCGACCGCCGCCACTGCTCGGTCTGGCGCACCTGGTTGAACGTGAAGATGTGCAGGCCATCGACGGCTGAGGCCGGATCGGCCAGCGTGGTGCCGGTGCGTTCCAGAAGGCGGTTCGGGTTGTAGCCGGCGGGCGTGCTCAGGCGCAGCAGCCAGTCGGTGTGCCCGGCCAGGAACCTCGCCGACTCGCTGACCCCTGCCTTCGCCGCCATCCGCAGCAGCCGGGCCCGGTCCACCGGCCCGGCGATGCCGACGAACATCGGCAGCGTGACGCCGCGCGCCCGCACCCGGGCGATCCACCGCCGCAGCGTCGCCGGGTCGAAGCAGAGGTTGCTGACCAGGTAGGTGGCGTGGCGCCGCTTGTCCCACATGGCCTGGATGGTGATGTCGTCACCGATCGTCGGGTGACTCTCCGGGTAGCCGGTCACCCCGACCCGGGCGAACGGGCGGCCCATCTCGGCCAGCCGGTCCAGCAGGGACAGGGCGCTGTCGAACCGGCCCGCCGGGGGGTCGGCGTCGCCGGCCGGCACGAACACGTCGTCTACCCCGCTGGCCTTCAGCCGGGCCACGATCTCGGCGAGATGGGCGTCGTCGCGGACCAGCCGGGCCGACAGGTGCGGGACCACGCGATAGCCCCGGGCCGCCAGGCGCCCGGTCAGGTCGAGGGTGGGGTCAAGCCCCCGGGCCGGCGAGGCGGTCACGGTCACCGTCACCTCGGGCGGCGCCCATTCGAGCACGGTGTCCTCGGTGGACGCCGCGGGAAGCACCTCATACCGGGGCCGCCGCAGCAGCGGCGCCACGCGGGCCAGCCCGGCGCGCATCAGGGCCCGCCGTTCCCGGGGGGAGACAGGCCGGGCGGCGCGAGCAGCCGTGCGAGCTCGTGCTCCAGGCCGCCCGTGCCGACGTCGATCCTGGTCAGCGGCAGCCCGAACATCGCCGCGATCGCGGCCGCCTCCTCCTCCAGGGTCGCGTCCCGGGACTGGGCCAGCCAGACCAGCCGCCGGTAGTGGCCGAAGTAGTCGGGCCACAGCTCGGGCCGGGCGTCGAGCCCCAGCTCGGCCAGCACCGAGCGGCGGAAGCTGCGCACCAGGAAGTCGGTCAGCAGGTACGTTCCCGGTTCCCGCTCGAAGAGCTCGCGCAGCCGGCCCGGGCCCGCGAACACGTCGTAACAGTGCAGGCCGGGGAGCCGGCGCAGGTTCAGCCGCGAGCACAGCTCGTCGAGCGCGCCGTAGCTACCGCAGTCGGCGTAGCCCAGCGCCACCCGCAGCCCGCGCGCCTGCAGCTGCCGGGCCAGCCGCTCGGCGGCCGGGGCGATCCGCTCCGGGTGGTCGTGCAGCAGCGAGGGAAGGCTGTGCAGCTCCAGGGACCAGCCACGGCGGGCGGCGATCTCGCGGATGGGCCCGCCCAGGGCCCCGCACGCGATGACCGCCACCTCAGGCCGGGAACTGCAGCTGGTCGACGAACGCGTCGTTGAAGTCGGTGCGGTCGGAGAGCTCGACATACCTCACCTCCTCCTGCAGGGCGAGGGCCCCGGCCCGCTCCCGGACCGAGAGCAGCGCCATCTTGGCCCCCTCGCCGGCCACGTTGCCCGCGCTGATCACGCGCAGCACCGGAAGCCTCGGCACCAGGCCGAGGCGGATCGCGTTGGCCGGCGACAGGTAGCTGCCGAACGACCCGGCCAGCAGGACTTGCTGGATGCCGTCCGGAGCCAGCCCGGCCTCGGCCAGCAGGATGTTCCAGCCGGTCGCGATGGCCGCCTTGGCGAACTGCAGCTCCCGCACGTCCCGCTGGGACAGGTAGACCGAGCGCGCCACGTCGCCGGGCTCGCCCAGCCAGTGCAGCACGAACACCCGCTCGGCGCCCAGCGCGGTCAGCCGCCCGGCCAGCCCGGGCGCCAGCACCAGCGCCTGCTCCTCGGGCACGAACCGGCCGGACCGGTCGAGCAGGCCCGCGCCGACCAGGCTGGCCACGGCGTCCACCAGGCCCGAGCCGCACAGCCCGGCCGGCTCGGTGTCGCCGATGACCCTTAGGTCCACGCCATCCGGTGTCAGCGACACGACCTCGATCGCGCCGTCGGCGGCGCGCATCCCGCACCGGATCGCCGCGCCCTCGAACGCCGGCCCGGCCGGCGCCGCCGTGGCCAGCAGCCAGTCCCGGTTGCCCAGCACGATCTCGCAGTTGGTGCCGATGTCCACGAACAGCCGGGTGCGCTGGTCGCGGTTCATGCCGGAGGCGAGCAGGCCGGCGGTGATGTCGCCGCCGACGTAGGCGCCGAAGGCCGGGAACATGAACGCCCGGGCCCGGGGATGCACCGGCAGGCTCAGGTCGGCCCGGGCGAGCACCTCGGGCAGCTGCCGCGCGGCCATGATGAACGGCGCCACGCCCAGCGGCTCGGGATCGACGCCGAGCGCGATGTGCGTCATGGTCGCGTTGCCGGCCAGCGCCACCTCGCAGACCTCGGCGGGATCCACCCCCGCCTGGCCGCAGACGTCCGCGGTCAGCTCGGCCAGCGTCTCGTGCGCCAGCCGGGCCAGGGTGTCCAGGGCCCCGGGTTTCATCATGATCGCGCTGATCCGGGTGATCACGTCCGCGCCGAACGGCTGCTGCCGGTTCAGCCTGGACGCGACGGCCAGCGGCGTGCCGGTGGACAGGTCGAGCAGGGTGGCCACCACCGTGGTCGTGCCGAGGTCGAACGCGATGCCGTACAGCCGGGCGGTGGTGTCGCCCGGCTGGATGTCGATCAGCACGTCGTCCACGATCACCGCGGTCACCCGGTAGTCGGCCGCGCGCAGCGCCCGGCCGACCGACCGGGCCGCGGCGAGGTCGACCCGCAGTTCCAGGTCGTCGAGGGCGGCGAGCACCCGCTCGAGGTCGGTCCGCTGGTCGGACAGGGACGGCTCGGCCAGTTCCAGGTAGCGCTTCTGCGCCGCCGGGCGCAGGATGACCTGGCGGCCGACCCCGACCGTGGCCGCCTTCGGCCTGGTGGCCAGCGGCGGGACCTCGATCTGCAGGTCGCGGGCGGCCTCGGCCCGGCAGGCCAGCCGCCAGCCATCCCGCAGCTCGTCCGGCGAGAACGCGCGCGCGTCCAGCGGAGAGGGCGGCACGCCGCCGCCGTCGATCCTGATCTTGCACTTCTTGCAGGTGCCGTGTCCGCCGCAGGTCGAGTCGATGGCGATGCCGTTCCAGCTGGCCGCGTCGAAGAGGGTCACGCCGGGCGGCACCCGCACCCTGGTCCCGCTGGGCTGGAAGAGGAGCTCGACGCGGGCCGGGGGCCGGCGGCCGGATCGGCGGCCAGGTCGGCGGCAGGGTCGGCGGCGCCGTCCGTCCGGCCGCCGTGCTCCAGACCCTTTTGCACCAGGCCCTTTTGCACCAGGCCCCCGTGGGTCATGGCCCGGGGGCCTGGGCGGCCTGCGCCTGGGCGGCCTGCGCCTGGGCGGCCTGCGCCTGGGCGGCCTGCGCCTGGGCGGCCTGCGCTGCCCGGTGCGCCGCGATCCAGCTGCCGCCCCACGGGTCCTTGTTGGTGAGCAGGTCGGCCGCCTTGACCGCCCGGACCAGCTGCGGCGACCGGGCATCCATGATCGCGCTGGTCAGCCCGGACAGCACGGCCATCGGGAGGAACGCCGCGCCGATCGAGGCCCGGTCCGGCATCCCGAACGAGACGTTGGAGGCGCCGAGGGTCATGTTCAGCCCGAACTCCTCCCGCACCAGCCGGATCGTCTCCAGCGTGCTGAGCACCAGCGAGGTGTCGGCGCCCACTGGCATGGCCAGCGGGTCGATCATGATGTCCTCGACCGGGATGCCGTACGTCCCGGTGGCCACGTCCACGATCTTGCGGACCAGTTCCAGCCGCCGCCGCGGGTCTTCGGGGATCTCCTCCTCGTCGTTCGGCAGCGCGATCACCGCCGCGCCGTGCCTGCGCACCAGCGGCAGGATCGCGTCCAGCCGCTCGTCCTCCGCGGTCACCGAGTTGACCAGCGCCTTGCCCGCATAGGCGGCCAGCCCGGCCTCGAGCACCTCGACGATCGAGGAATCCAGGCAGAGCGGCAGGTCGCACAGGCCCTGGATGAGCTTGACCGCCTCGACCATCAGGGCGGCCTCGTCGGCGAGCGGCGCGCCCATGTTGACGTCGAGCATCATCGCCCCGCCCGCCACCTGCTGGGTGACGTCGATCTCGATCCGGGACAGGTCCCCCCGGCGCAGCTGCTCCTGGAAGACCTTGCGCCCGGTGGGGTTGATCCGCTCGCCCACGATGCAGAACGGCTGCTCCGGGCCGATCCGCAGCTCCTGGCTGGCCGAGCGCAGTACCGTCTCCATGCCCGCTCCTCAGGCCGGCGCCAGCGCGCGGCGCCGTCTCAGCAGCTCCTTGGCCTTGGCCACGGCCGCGGACGCGTCCGAGGCGTAGCCGTCGGCGCCCACCACGTCCGCGTACTCCTGGGTCACCGGCGCGCCGCCGACCATCACGATGACCTGATCGCGCATGCCCGCCTTCTGCAGCGCGTTGATGTTCGCCTTGAACATCGGCATCGTGGTGGTCAGGAAGGCGGAGAAGCCGACGATGTCCGGCTGGTGCTCCCGGATCGCGTCGATGAACTTCTCCGGGGCCACCTGCACGCCGAGGTCGATCACCTCGAACCCGGCCCCCTCGAACATGATGTTGACCAGGTTCTTGCCGATGTCGTGCACGTCGCCCTTGACGGTGCCCATCACGATCTTGCCGATGGTCTCGGCGCCTGTCTCGGCGAGCAGCGGCCGGAGGATTACCAGCGCGCCCGCCATCGCCTTGCCCGCGATCAGCATCTCCGGCACGAAGAAGTCGCCGCGCTCGAACCGGGCGCCGACCTCCTCCAGGGACGGGATCAGCGCCTCGTACAGCAGCTCCTCCGGGCCGAGGCCCAGCTCGAGGCCGGCCCGGGTCAGCTCGAGCACCGAGGGCGCGTTGCCGACCAGGGTGTCGTCGTACAGCTGCTTCAAGAGCTCGTCTCTGGTCAAGCCGCACCTTCCTTCTGCTGGCGCCGGGTTCGCCCGGGCTGGTAACCGAGCACGGCGGACAGGGCGCTGGCCTCGGCCATGCACCGCGTCGCCACGGCGGGGATGCGGGCCCGGGTCAGCCGGCTGGCCGGGCCGGACACCGACAGCGCGGCGACCACGGTGGCCCCGTCGCGGAAGACCGGCGCCGCCACCGCGACCAGGCCGGGCTCGAGCTCCTCGTTCGTCACCGCGTAGCCGCGGCGGCGCACCTCGGCCAGGTCGGCCTGCAGCGCCTCGCGGCTGGTGATCGTGTGCCCGGTCCGGCGGGCCAGGCGGCCGGCCGGCAGCGTGGCCGCGTCGTAGGCCAGCAGCACCTTGCCGAGCGCCGCGCAGTGCAGCGGCACCGACAGGCCGACCCAGTTGGTCCCGCCGATCAGGTAGGTGCTGTCGACCTGCGCGATCTGCTCCACCATGCCCCGGCTGGCCACGCCGAGGTTGATCGTCTCGCCGGTGGCCTCGCCCAGCCGGTCCAGGAACGGCTGGGCCACGGTGATCAGGCCTGCCTCGGCGCCGCTGCGCCAGGCGTAGGAGACGAACACCTCGCCGGGCCGGAACCCGCCGCGGCCGTCGCGCTGGACCAGGCCGTTGCGCTCCAGCGCCATCAGCAGCCGGGAGGTCGTGCTCTTGGCCAGCCCGGACGCCGCGCTCAGCTCGGAGAACGTGACCGGGCCCGAATGCACGACCTGGATCAGCAGTTGCGCGGCCCGGTCGACGGCCTGCGTTCCGTTAGGGCTGGTCAACAGGATTCCCCTCGGGCACGAAGTTCCATGTTACGGAACAATGTTCTACTATGTGATCCTAAGTTCGGCCCGGCGCAGGGTCAAGCGAGCCCGGCGGCGCCGGCTCGGTCCCCGGGAACCAGAGGTGGGCGCTCATGTTCCGCAACCGCATGCCGCGGTACGAGATCCTCTCCCCGGACGCGGTCGGCGTCCTGGACGCCGGGTGGCGGCGCATCGTCACCGAGATCGGCGTGCAGTTCGCCAAGCCGGAGGCGGTGGAGCTGTTCCGGCAGGCCGGGCAGAAGGTCGACGGCGACGTGGTCTTCCTCGACCCGGAGTTCGTGCTCGAGCAGGTGGCCAAGGCGCCGCGGGAGTTCGACGTGCAGGCCCGCAACCCGGCCCACACCGTGCACATCGGCGGGGACGAGATGGTGTTCGGCGCGGTCTACGGGTCGCCGTTCGTCCGCGAGGGCGACGTGCGCCGGGACGCGACCCTGGAGGACTTCCGTCGGCTGGCGATGCTGGCCCAGTCCTTCCCGGAGCTGGACTCGGCCGGCGGCGTGATCTGCGAGCCGAACGACGCGCCGCTCGACTCACGGCACCTGGACATGATCTTCGCCCTGCAGACGCTGACCGACAAGATCTACATGGGCAACGTGGTGTCCGGGCCGAACGCCGCCGACACCATCGCGATGACCGAGATCCTGTTCGGCGGCCGCGCCGCGATCGAGGCCACCCCGGCCACGATCTCCCTGATCAACTGCAATTCCCCGCTGCGCTGGGACGACCGGATGCTGGACGCGCAGTTCGAGTACTGCGCCGCGAACCAGCCGGTGGTGCTGACCCCGTTCCTGCTCATGGGCGCGATGTCGCCGGTCTCGATCCCGGCTGCGCTGGTGCAGCAGCTGGCCGAGGCGCTGTCCGGGATCGCGCTGGCCCAGCTGATCCGGCCCGGCTGCCCGGTGATCTTCGGCTCGTTCCTGTCCAACATCGACATGCAGTCCGGCTCGCCGTCGTTCGGGACTCCCGAGTCCGGGATCGGCCTGCTGTGCACCGGGCAGCTGGCCCGCCACTTCGGGCTGCCGTTCCGCACCGGCGGCGGGCTCAACGCCAGCCAGTCCTGTGATGCCCAGGCCGCCTACGAGTCGCTGATGACCCTGCTGCCCACGTTCCTGGCCGGCACCAACTGGGTGATGCACGCGGCCGGCTGGCTGGAAGGCGGGCTGGTCTCCTGCTTCGAGAAGTTCATCGTCGACATCGAGCTGCTGCGCATGCTGCGGGTCGAGTTCACCCCGCTGGAGATCGACGAGGCCTCGCTGGCGTTCGGCGCGCACGAGGAGGTCGGGCACGGCGGGCACTTCCTCGGCGCGCAGCACACGATGGAGCGGTTCCGCGAGTGCTTCTACCGGCCGCTGCTGTCGTCCACCGCCAACTACGAGCGCTGGCTGAAGCAGGGCGGGAAGGACGCCACCGCGCGCGCCTCGGAGATCTACGCGAAGGTGCTCGACGACTACCAGCCGCCGCCGCTGGACGACGCGATCCGGGCCGAGCTCGAGGCCTACGTGGCCCGCCGCCGCTCCGAGCTCGGCGACTAATCTCGCCGCCGCAGGGCGCCGGCTTGGCCTGAGGGCCTCCGTCAGCCCGGCCGGGGCCGGCGGCCGATGGCTGAAATGCTCGGCGTGACGCGGACATGTGGCTGGTGTCGAAGGGAGCAACCTTGCGATACCCGCAACCCGGCGGCCCGGACGAGCGGCGGCGCCGTTTCGAGCAGGTCTACGCGGCGAACGTGGGCCCGATCCTCGGGTACCTGCTGCGCCGCACCGAGAACCCGCACGACGCGGCGGACGTGCTCGCCGAGACCTTCCTCACCGCCTGGCGGCGGCTCGACGACGTGCCGCCCGGGGATGAGGCCCGGCTGTGGCTCTACGGCGTGGCCCGGCGCGTGCTCGCCAATTATCACCGCGGCGAGCGGCGCCGGACCGCGGCGAACGACCGCCTGCGCGCACAGCTCGCCGCCGGGTACCAGCCCCCGCGGTATCCCGGCGAGCTAGCCGAGATCGCGGCGGCGTTCCGCGGCCTGCCCGAGCCGGACCGGGAACTGCTCGCGCTGGTCGCCTGGGAGGGCCTCGACCACGGCCAGGTCGCGGCCGTCCTGGGCTGCTCACGCAACGCGGTGCGCATCCGGCTGCACCGAGCCCGGCGCCGGTTCGCCGACGCGCTCGCCCGCTGTGAGGCAACGCCGTCGCCGGCCCCCGTCCACGTCACGCACGGAGACCTCGCATGAATCAGATCAGCCGTATTTCCCCGATTTCCGATGCCGACGCAGTCCGCCTGGTGAGCGGCGATGCCTTCGCCGACCTCGCCGGGCAGATCGTCGCTACTCCCGCCCGGGGGGAGCCCGGGCGCCGCGCGGCGCCCGTCCGGGCTAGGTCTCCCCGGTCGCGGCGGTGGCTCTTCGGTGCTCCCGTCGCCGGGCTGGCCGCGGCGGCGGTCATCGCCGCCGGGGTGGTGGCCTTCCATGGCCACCCGGCCCGTCAGAAGCCGGCGGCCGGCGCATCGCACCCGGCCGCGGTACCCGCCCCCGCGCCGGCGGCCAGCGCGGCCCAGCTGGTCGCGTTCGCCACCCGGGCCGCGGCCGCGTCGCCGCCATTCAACCCCGGGCCGCACCAGTGGATCTACGCCGACGTCCTGCAGGCGACCTCGTCGGCGGGTGGCGGCGGCTACCTGTTCGGGCCGCCGAACCAGCGGCTGAACCAGAAGACCTGGACCCGGGTGGATTACCAGGAGTTCGCGTACCTCGAGCACGGCCGGCTGGTCATCGCGGCGTCGAACGTGCCCCGGTCGGCCCGGACCGGGCGGGCGGTGCAGCCGGTCCCGTTCGGCTGGCCCTCGGTGAGCTACCGGTACCTGGACTCGCTGCCGACCAGCCCGGCCCGGCTCATGGCGGTCATCAAGCACAACCTGAGGGCGCAGCCCGATCCGATCGGGGCCGAGGGCACGGGCAACGCGGGCGTGTTCACCGCCATCCAGGCGCTGATGCAGAACCCGGTCCTGCCGCCGCGGCTGCTGGCCGCGCTGTACGGGGTGCTGGCCCGCGACCCCGCGGTGCACTTCGAGCGGTCGGTCACCGACCTGGCGGGCCGGGCCGGGGTGGGCTTCTCCACGGTGCTGGAGGGCTATCTCGAGCAGCAGATCGTGATCAACCCGAGGACCTACGCCTACATGGGATACGTCGATGTCGCGGTCCGGGCGCACACCAGCACCGGCCTGGACGGGACGGCGCGCTTCCGGCGGGGCCAGATCCTCGGCTGGGAGGCCCTGCTCCAGTCCGGCATCGTGTCGCGGCCCGGCCAGATCCCCTGACCGGTGCCCGCCGCCCGGCCGCGCTGGCCCGCTCGCGCCGCCGGGCTCAGGCGGCCCGGCCGCGCGGCCGGGCCCGGTCACATGGTCGGCCGTGGTCGGTAGTAGGCGCGTTGACCGACGTTCGCCCGCTTTGATGAGATGGCCCGATCACCGGGATGGAGGCTGGCGTGCCGATTGCGGACCAGATCATCGCTGACCTGACGGCCGAAGGGGACGACCTGGACCGGCTGGTGTCCGGCATCGACCCCGAGCAGTGGCGGCGGCCCACTCCGGCGCCCGGCTGGACCATCGCTCATCAGATCAGCCACCTGACGACATCGGACCGGCTCGCGGAGCTGGCGGCGACGGACGCGGTGGCGTTCCGGGGCCGGCTGGCCGAGCTGTCCGGTGACGTCAGCGAGGCCGCCGACGCCGGCGCGGCCGAGTTCGCCGGGGACGAGCCGGAGCAACTGCTGTCACGCTGGCGGGACGCGCGCTCGGGCCTGCTCGGCGCGCTCGCCGCGGTGCCCGACGGGCAGCGGGTGCCGTGGGTGGTGGCCCCGGTCTCGGCCGCGACCCTGGCCACCACCAGGCTGATGGAGCTGTTCGGGCACGGCCAGGACATCGCCGACGCGCTCGGCGTCCAGCGGCCGGTGACCGGCCGGATCGTGCACGTGGCCCGGCTGGGCGTGCGGACCAGGGACTACGCGTTTCTGACCCGGGGCCTGACCCCGCCGGAGGAGGAATTCCGGGTCGAGCTGGCCGCGCCAGACGGCGCGATGTGGGCGTGGGGACCCGAGGACGCCGCCCAGGGGGTCAGCGGCCGGGCGGTGGACTTCTGCCTGCTGGTCACCCAGCGCCGTCACCGCGACGACCTCCGCCTGGTGGTCCGCGGGCCCGACGCCAACCGCTGGGTCAGCTTCGCCCAGGCCTACGCCGGGCCGCCGGGCCCGGGCCGGGTACCCGGCCAGTTCGGGCCGAGGTGACCGGTACCACGTTCCCCGGCTGAGCGTCTGCGGGCCCGGGCTGGCCTGCGCGCCCGCGGGCCCGGGCCGGCCTGCGCGCCCGCGGGCCCGGGCTGGCCTGCGCGCCCGCGAGCCCGGGTCGGCCTGCGCCGGCCGCCGACCGCCGGCCGCCGGCCCGGAAACCGGCCGAAAAGTTGTTGGCGCCCGGCCGGTCCGGGACTCCTACCACCGTCACGACGTTGGCGGCCGCCTGAAGGCGGCCGGCGGTGCGCAAGGAGACCCGCGATGCATCTGCAGAACAAGACCTCGACCATCACGGTCGCCGTGGTGGCGGCGCTCGTCGCGCTCGCGATCGTGGCGCACGTCAGCGGGGCGCTGACGCTCTCGCCCTCGCACCCGGCCGGCCACGGGACGGTGCAGGGCCCGGCCGGCCACGGGACGGTGCCGGGCCCGGCCGGCGCAGGCCCGGGCGGGGCAGCAACCTCCGGATCAACGGCGACCACGTCAACGTCGGGCCGGTGCTGCGGGAGGTCCGCGGCGGCAACGGCATCGTGCGGTGGGCGCAGACCGTGACCGCCGCCAGCGAGGCGGCCCTGGATACCCGGGGGCATCCAGGGCCGCCCCGGCGCGCGGTTCCCGACCGCCCCGCCCGCGAAGGGAGGCTGACCGCCATGGCGCGGGCAGGCACTGTCCACAGAACGCGTTGTACCCCTACGGTTGGCCCATGCAGGACAGCGAGATCGTCGCCGCGATCGTGGTCGGCGACCCGGTGGGGCTCGCGGCCGCCTACGACCGGTACGCGCCCGCGCTGCACGCCTACTGCCGCTCGCTGCTGGCCGAGCCCGCCGACGCCGCGGACGCGGTGCAGGACACCTTCGTGGTCGCCGCGTCCAAGCTGGACGGGCTGCGCGACCCGGACCGCCTCCGGCCCTGGCTGTACGCGGTGGCGCGGAACGAGTGCCACCGTCGGCTGCGCTCGCGGGCCAGGATCACCGACCTGGACGAGGCGGGCGAGATGACCGATGCCTCGCCCGGCGTCGGTGACTCCGCCGAGCGCGGCGAACTGCGCGACCTGGTCCGGGCCGCGATCGCGGGCCTGAACTCCGGCGACCGGGAGGTCATCGAGCTCAGCCTGCGCCACGAACTCGACGGCGCCGACCTCGCCGGGGCGCTCGGCGTGCCGGTGAACCAGGCCCACGCGCTGGCGTCCCGGGCCCGCGGCCAGCTCGAGCGGTCGCTGGGCGTGCTGCTGGTGGCCAGGACGGGCCGGGAGGCCTGCCCGGAACTCGACGCGATGCTCGCCGACTGGGACGGGCAGCTCACCGTGCTCATGCGCAAGCGGGTCAGCCGCCACATCGAGCACTGCGACATCTGCGGCGAGCGCAAGCGGCGCGAGCTGAGCCCGGCGATGCTGCTGAGCGCGCTGCCCGTCGTCTTCCTGCCGCCCGGCCTGCGGCGGCAGGTGCTGCGGCTGGTGTCGGACACCAGCCCGGAGGCGGTCCGCTACCGGGAGCACGTGGTCCGCCGGGCCGAGCCGTTCGCCCCGTCGGGGTTCCCGGTGCCGATCGCCGCGATCGGCCACGCCCGGCCGCGCGGGCGCACCGTCATCTACGCCGCGGCCGCCGCGCTGCTGCTCATCGTGGCGGGCGGAGCGGTCGCGGCCGCGATGCTGCGCCACGGCGGCGGCCCGGCCACGGCCGCGGCGCGCAGCGCGGCGAGCGCGGGCGCGCCGGCGACCGGCCCGGCCACGCCGGGGCCGGCGACCGGATCCGGCGGCTCGCCGTCTCCCACCGCCGGGGCGACCAGCAGCCCGGCACCATCGTCGCCCGCGGCCACGCCCAGCCCCACCGCGCCCCCGCCGCCGGCCAAGAAGAAGCCGACGCCCAAGCCGTCCCCGACGCCCACGAAGAGCCCGACGCCCCCGCCGGCGCCCGGCACGCTCGCCGAGTCGCCCGCCACGATCAGGCTGGCGCAGCCGGGGTCGTCCGCGACATTCACGCTGACCGCGCAGGGCGGCCCGGTGACGTTCACGATCACGGTGCCGGGCGCCGATGCGGCGGGCCTGAGCGTGAGCCCGGCCAGCGGCTCGCTGAAGGCGGGCCAGACGGCCACGGTGACGGTGACCGCGGTCGGCAACGGCCCGCCCGACTTCCTCACCGACCTCACGGTGAGTCCCGGCGGGCTGACCGTCACGGTCCAGTACCCGCCCAGCGGCTAGCGGACACCCAGCACGGCCGGCCGGCCGTGAGCTACCACTGCGGGCACCCGTGACTGGTACGCGCGGCGCTCACCCGCGGGCCTGCGGGTGAGCGCCGCTTTCGGTCCCGCTCCTTGTTTACCGGCGTGCCATCCGGTGCCCGGTCCGCCCGGTGACCAGGTGGACGGCCAGCAGGAGGACGGCCGAGCCGGCGATGGCGGTGAGCCAGGTGGACAGGTTGAAGAATCCGTGCAGGGTGTGGACGTGGAACGCCTCGGTGGCGACCCAGCCGCCGCCCAGCGCCCCGGCGATGCCGATCAGGCAGGTGAGGATGAGGCCCTGCGATCTTTTGCCAGGGATCAGCATGTTGGCGAGCAGGCCTGCGGCGAGGCCGAGAACGATCCAGGCGATGATGCTCATAACCGACTCCTTAGGTCAGTGACGTGCGTGGGTAAGCGCTAGTTGGTGGTGCTGGGAAGATCGTGAGGCGGGGACAGCTTGCGCGGCCCGTGGCCCCGGAACAGCCGGCGGCGGTTGCCGGTCGCCTTAGCTGGCCTGTTGCTTGCGCCGGTCGCGTCGCATGGTCTGGCGCAGCTGGGTGATCCGGGCGGTTCCGGCGACGGCCATCAGCAGGGCGCCGGCGATGGCGGCGAGGAACAGCGCCACGGCCAGCGATAGGCGCAGGTGCGCGCCCAGGAAGCTGATGTTGACGGCGTGCGCGTTCTGGATGATGAAGATCAGCACCAGAATGAGGACGGCGATGCCGGCGATCAGCGCGGTGCGCATGCCGCTGATCCGGGTGTGCATCTGCCTGGGCCGGGGCGCCTGCGGCGGGGGCGGCGGGGGCGGCGGGGCGGTGCCGTTGGCGGAGGGGGGCGGCAGGGTACCGGTCGTGCCGGGTGGTGTTGGCTGTTCGGTCATGGCACTGCTTCCTGGCGGGCGGGGCCGGGCCGCTAAGACGCTGAGCGGCTCCCGCGCGGCCCCGGGCTCGTCGCGGCCTTTGGCTGCTGTGTCCCGGTTCCTGCCTTCAGGCTACAGTCGAAATGAAAAACTAGCAATACATTTCCAATATCTGAGGCAGGTGGCCTAGCTGGCGAGCCGGGCCGCGCCTGCCCGCCCGTTGTGTCCTCGAAAGGGATCACCCAGGAGCAGGGGCCGTCACGCCCAGCACCTCCCGCACCGCGGCGCCGATCTTGTCCTGGTCAGGCAGCAGGAAGTCCTCCATCGGCTGGCTGTACGGGATCGTCGCGTCCAGCGCGGTCACCTGCCTGATGGGGGCCCGCAGCGACCCGAACCCGGCCTCGGCGACCTCGGCGGCAATGACCGCCGACGCCGACGCGTGCCGCGTCGCCTGGTCGACGAGGACCAGCCGGCCGGTCCTGGCCACCGACTCCAGGATCGTGGCCGTGTCCAGCGGCGCGATCGTGCGCGGGTCGATCACCTCCGCTTCGATGCCCTCAGCGGCCAGCTGCTCGGCCGCCGCGAGCGCCCGGCCCACCATCGCGCCGGTGGCGACGATCGTGACGTCCCCGCCCGTGCGCCGCACCGCGGCCTGCCCGAACGGGACCAGGTACTCGCCCTCCGGAACCTCGCCCGGCTCCAGCGTCAGCAGGTAATGGTGGAAGAAGCAGACCGGGTTGTCGTCGCGGACGGCGGTGGCCATCAGCCCCTTGGCGTCGGCGGGGGTGGCGGGCAGGGCGACCTTGAGCCCGGGCACGCCCATGAACATGCCGTAGATCGAGCCGGTGTGCTGCCCGGCCCAGCCGGCCGTGAACCCGTAGCCCGCCTTCAGCACCAGGGGCACCGTGACCTGGCCGCCGCTCATGTACCGCAGCCGCGGCGCCTCGTTGACCACCTGGTCCATGGCGACGAGCATGAACTCGGCCATGTAGAGCTCGACGACCGGCCGGTACCCGGCCAGGGCGGCGCCGACCGCCATGCCGATCTCCGCGGTCTCGGAGATCGGCGTGGTCCGGACCCGCTTCGGCCCGAACGCCTGCAGGAACGGGTCGTTGTCGGTGGTGGCGATGTTCTGGCCGAAGTACAGCACGCGCTCGTCGCGCTCCATCTCCTGGCGCAGCGACTCGTTGATCGCGCCGATGTAGGGCAGTTCGCGTCCCATGCCGCTCTCCTAGGCGTAGACGAAGCTGACGGCGGCCTCGGGCGGAGGGAAGGGGCTGCGCAGGCCGAACTCCACCGCCTCCCGCATCTCGTCGCGGACCGCGGCCGCGATCTCGTCGGCCCGGCCCGGGGTCAGCACCCCGTCGCTCACGAGCCGGGCCCGCATCCGCGGCACCGGGTCGCCGCGCCTGGCCGCCTCGTACTCCTCGACCGCGCCGAATACCTCGATCGCCTCGTGCTCGGGGAAGTGCAGCGGCACGCCGGGCGGGGCGATGATGTTGCCGTGCGCGCTCAGCCGGTAGATCTTGGACTCCACCAGCGTGGGCCCGGCGCCAGCCCGGGCCCGGGCGACGGCGGCCGCCACCACGCGGTAGACCGCGACCGGGTCGCCCCCGTCCAGCGTCACCCCCGGCATGCTGTAGGCGACCGCCTTGACCGCGAGCGGCTCGCCGGCCGCCGCGTTCGCGTCTTCCTGCTCGGCGCGGGTCACCACGTTGTAGCCGTTGTTCTCCAGCACGTACACGATCGGCAGCTTCCACAGCGACGCGATGTTGAGCGACTCGTGGAACGCGCCCTGCTTGGCGGCGCCGTCGCCGAAGAAGCACGCCACGACCTGGCCCTCGCCGCGGATCTGGGCCGCGTAGGCCGCGCCGGTCGCCTGCGGGATGCCCTGCCCGACGATGCCCGAGGTGCCGAGGAAGCCGCGGCCCGGGTCGGTCAGGTGCATCGACCCGCCGTAGCCGCCGCACAGGCCGGTCGCCCGGCCGTAGATCTCGGCCATCATCGCCGGGGCGGGCGTGCCGAGCACCAGCGGGTAGCCGTGGCAGCGGTAGGTCGCCAGCACCTGGTCGCCCGGGCCGAGCGCGGCCAGCGACCCGACGATCGACGCCTCCGCCCCGTCGGCCAGGTGGGTGTGCCCGCGGATCACCCCCGGATGCTCGGTGAACGTCGCCTTCACCCGTTCCTCGAACTCCCGGATCCGGACCATCTGGGTGAAGATCCAGGTGAGCCGGCCCGCGTCCAGGCCGGCCGTGCCTTCGGTGTTCGCCAACTCAGGCTCCTTCTCGTGCGCTGACGCCGCGCCCGGGTGACGGGGCGTGACGGGGCGGGAACTGGGCGGCGGTGGCCTGGTAGGCCCGCCGGTACATCTCCGGCATGGGCAGCGTGCGCAGCCGCGCGGACAGCACCTCGACCCCCCACGGCCCGTCGTAGCCGAGCGCGAGGCCGGCCGCCACGTAGCGGCCGACCCCCAGCTCGCCCTCGCCGGGCAGCTCGCGGTGGTTCAGGGTCTCGTCGGACAGGTCCGGCATGTTCTCGGCCCGGCCGTCGCTCAGCTCGATCCAGGCCAGCCAGCGCGGCGGGACACTGGCCAGGTCGCCCGGCGCGATCCGCAGCTTGCCCAGGTGCCAGGTGTCGATCGCGATACCGCCGTTGCCTGCCCCGGCCCCCGCGACCACCGCGAGGGCCGTAGCGACGCTGTTCACGCTGGCGTCGAAAGGCATGAACTCATAGACGATCCGGGCCGTCGTCTGCTGCGCCGCATCGGCGCACAGGCGGGCGAATTCATCGGCGATCCGGCTGAGCGGGCAGACCCTTCCGAAGAGGTTGCCCACCTTGATGTGGTGCGCCCCGAGCGCCGCGCTGGCCGCCAGTAGCAGCCGGCGGCGCGCGTCGGCGGCTTCCCGGCGCTCGTCACCGGGGTCGAGGAACCAGTCCGTCAGGAACTCGAGTTCCAGGTGCCGCAGGCCGTTGGCGTCGAGGATCTGCCGCATCTCGCCGAGGCTCCGGGTGGCCATGACGTGCTCGAGATCGGCGTGCCAGAGCCCGATCCCGCTGAACCCGGCCCGCGCCGCCTCCTCGCAGCGGTCCCGGAAATCGAAAAGGCTCCATTCACGCCCCGTCCCCACCTCAACCGGGCCCGCCAGCGTCCAGTACAGGCCGACCAGAGGAGGCAGCGGGCTGACCGCGGTCACGGGAACTCCTTCACGTCAGGCGGACGCACCGCCAGCCCGGCCGGGCCGGCCCGGTGATCATGGCGCGGAAGCCAGGGGCACCGGCGAACCGGGCCCGGCCGGCGCTGGGCCGGCGGCCGTACGGTCGTCACCGGCTCGCGCCGGGTCGCTGGCGGTCCGGTCTTGCCCGGCCGGCGCCAGCCCGGCGGCCGCGCCGTCGGCCCCGGGCGGTGCCGCCCGGGCCCCGGGGCCCGGTGCGCCGTCGCCGGCGGCGGTGTCGTCGCCGGCCGCCGCGGTCAGCTCGGAGCTGTGGTAGGCGGCCCGGGTCGCGAGCTCGCGGCTGTACCGGGCGATGATCTGCCGCACCCGGTGCGCGGCCAGCGGGCCGAGCAGGTCGTAGCTGGCGATGAACAGCTCGCGGGCGGCCGCCCGCGGCCAGGCGGCGGGCAGCAGCTCGCCGGGCAGGTCGGGGTCGAGCCCGGGGAACGCGCGCCACTCGTCCATGACCCGGGTCCGCGCCACGAGCGCCTCCACCGGCGATATCCGGCCGGCCAGCGCGCGCTCCCGCAGCTGCTGCGCGTAGGCGATGAAGGCCACGTACCTTGTGTGCAGGTCATCGAGATCCCAGGCCCGCTGCGGAAACCCGTCCGGCTCGATGCCGGGAACGGTCGCGGCCCGGAACGCGGTGGCGGTGCTGATCCCGAGCTCCGACAGCCGGGTGACCACCTCGGCGGCCTGATCGCGGGGGGCCACCCAGAGCCCGTCGTAGAGCGGGGCGAAGCCGAGCCAGCGTAGCTGCTTGCGCAGGGCGTCGCGAGCCGCCCGGTTGTCCTCGGGAATCGAGAACGCCACCAGGCTCCACATCCCGTCCCACGGCTGGGTGTCCCGGCCGAAGGAGAAGATGTGCCGCGCGCCCTCGTCGAGAATCTGCGCCGCCCGTTCGCTCAGCCGCACGAACGTGCGCCGCCCGATCTTGGAGGTGACCAGGAGCTGGTTGCGGGTCAGGCGGCTCAGCGCGGCCCGCGCGGCGGAGTCGCTGACGCCGAACTCGGCGAGCAGCGCCACCAGCGCGGCCGACGGCAGCGACTCGGTGTGCTGCCACCAGTAGTCCCCGAGCAGCGTCAGCAGCAGCCGCGGCGGCCGCTGCGCGACGCCCCACGGCCGCATCTGCTCGCCGTCGTCGCCGGGCAGCGCGCGGTCCGCCTCCGGAGGATGCGGCGGGTCGGGGACGGTCACGCTCCAGAGCGTATCGAACGACCGTTCGCGATGACCATGGCCATCAGGCGAGTTCATCGGGGCGCCAGACATCAGACATACATGCTGAATACGCCGGTGACTGACCATTGTTCTGTCATATATCTGCTCCGGGGCAAATGACGGCGGCCGCGGCCAGGACTGGCCGGTGGCTGCTAGTCCGGGCGGATGCGGGGATCGCGCGCGGCGGCGGCTGGGCGGGCCCGCGGTTCCCCGGTCCCGGTGCGGGGCGGCGCGGTCGCCGGCTAGTTCCCGCAGGCGGGCCAGCCAGAAGATTGGCATCACTCGGCCGGGCGCTGTCCGGTCCCTTGGCATCACCCGGCCGAGTGATCTAGTTGCGCATGTTACTACCGCCGTAGCGTGACATGTCATAGATCGCGAGAACGCGCCGGCCGGGTTCAGGGCCCGGGCGGGCCGGGCTGGCACTCGGCGGCCCGCCGGAGCAGCACGGCGCGCTCGCGGGCGTTGCGGGTCAGGGCGGCCGCGCGCTCGAACTCGGCGCGCGCCTCCGCGGGCCGGCCGAGTTTGGCCAGCAGGTCGCCGCGCACGCCGGGCAGCAGGTGGTAGGTGCGCAGTTCCGGCTGCGACCGCAGCGCGTCGACCAGGTCCAGGCCCCGGGATGGCCCGAACGCCATCGCGACCGCGACCGCGCGGTTGAGTTCCACCACCGGGGTGGGGGAGATCACGGCCAGGACCTCGTAGAGCGCCGCGATGCGCGGCCAGTCCGTCTCCTCCGCGGTCCGGGCCTGGGCGTGGCAGGCGGCGATGGCGGCCTGCACCACGTAGGAACCGGGCGGGCCGCCCAGTCGCTCGGCGCGCAGGAGCGCGGCGAAGCCCCGGCGGATGAGCAGCTGGTCCCAGTTGCCCCGGTTCTGCTCCTGGAGCGGGACCGGCTCGCCGCCCGGGCCGAGCCGCGCCCGCATCCGCGATGACTGGATCTCCATCAGCGCCACCAGGCCGTGGACCTCCGGGTCGGCCGGGCTGAGCTCGGCCAGCATCCGGCCCAGGCGCAGCGCCTCGTAGCAGAGCTCCGGCCGGGCCCAGTCCTCCCCGGCGGTCGCCGTGTAGCCCTCGTTGAAGATCAGGTAGATGACCTCGAGCACCGACGCCATCCGGGCGGCGCGCTCGCCGGCCGGGGGCACCTCGAACGGGACCTGCTTGCTGGCGAGGGTCCGCTTGGCCCGGACGATCCGCTGGGCGACGGCCGGCTCGGCGGCCAGGAAGGCACGGGCGATCTCATCGGTGGTCAGGCCGCCCAGCAGCCGCAGGGTGAGCGCGACCCGGGACTCGGTGGACAGCACCGGGTGGCAGGCCACGAACATCAGCCGGAGCAGGTCATCGGGTACGAAGTCCTCGTCGGTGACGGCGTCGAACTCGGTCCCGCCGTCGAACACGGCCATCTCCTGCCGCACCTGCAGCTCACGCCCGAGGTGACCGACGTGGCGCTGGAGCCGCTCGTCACGGCGGAGCCGGTCGATGGCCTGGTGCTTGGCGGTCGCCATGAGCCAGGCGCCGGGGTTGGGCGGGATGCCCGCCTGGGGCCACTGCCGGAGCGCCGCGAGCAGGGCGTCCTGCGCGAGGTCCTCGGCCACGTCGATGTCGCGCACGATCCGCGCCAGGCCGGCGATGATCCGCGCCGACTCCAGCCGCCAGACCGCGTCGACCGCCCGGTGCGCGTCGGGAACCGTCACCAGCCGATCAGATCACCGGCGGGCCCGCACCGCCAACCCGGCCCGCCAGCCCGGCCCGCCAACCCGGCCCGCCAACCCGGCCCGCCAACCCGGCCCGCCAACCCGCCCCGCCAACCCGCCCCGCCGGTCCCCGCCCCGCCAGCCCGCCCCGCCGGCCCCGCTCCGCCAGCCCGCCCCGCCATCCGGCCCCGCCGGCCGGCCCCGGCCCGCCTGCCCCCGCCCGCCCAGACCCGCCCGCCCAGACCGGGCGAGTGACGGGCCGCGTGGTTGTACCTCTGCACGTGCTATTGGCCATGCGGAGGTACAACCACGACGGGCGAGGGCGGCGCGGGCCCGTTATTCGGGGCCGTAGACCTGCTGAATCGCGCCCTCGCCGTTGCGGGCGATCTGCCAGAAGCGCTTGGACAGCTCGATCGCCTCCTCCTTCGACCGCACGTCGATCAGGGCAAAGCTGATGATCGCCTCCTTCGCCTCGGTGAACGGCCCGTCGGTCACCGTGACCTTCCCGTCCCTCGACGAGACGCGCGTGCCCACCGGGTCGAGTCCGCCGGTCGCCAGCAGCACGCCCGCCCGGCTCAGTTCCTCCACGAACCGTCCCATCTCGGTCATCATCTGCTCGTCCGGCGCCTCGCCCGCGGTGGTCGTCATCAGGAACCGCATGGCCTGCCTCCCTTCATCACCGGGCCCTCGGCTGCGGCCCGTCTCTGCTGATGCATCGAATAACGGGCGCCGATATCGACACGCGGCAGCGCGGAAAAAAAATCGCGCGGCGTGTCGATCCGGCGGCTGGCTCTTCGAGGCACGGGTGACGGCGGCCGGGGTCGTGCACCTCACCTATCAGCGGGCCGACCGCTGACCCGGCGCCGTGTCAGAGCAGGAGCGGCCCGTCCGGGTGCCAGGCCTTGGCACCGGGTGGGCCGGATGATTAGATGCGCGTGTTACCACCGTCGTGGCAGGAGATGTCACAGGTCCGGATCACGCGACGTCTGGGTCCTCGCACCGGCACAGGCGTGGCGAGGATGGAGCGCGATGGCCCGTCCCGTCAGCCACCTGGCGAGCCTTGACCTGAACCTGCTCGTCGCCCTGCGTGAGCTGCTCAGCGAGCGGAACGTCACCCGGGCCGCGGAGCGGCTCGGGGTCACCCAGCCCGCGGCGAGCGCGGCGCTGGCCCGGCTGCGCCGGCATTTCGGGGACGAGCTCCTGGTCCGGGACAAGGGCGGGTACGCGCTGACGGCGCTCGCCGCGCAGCTGGCCGAGCAGGTCGAGGCGGTGTGCGGGGCGGCCGAGCGGCTGTTCGCCGCGAGCACCCACTTCGACCCGGCGACGTCCGAGCGCGAGTTCACGCTGGTGATGGCGGACTACACGATCGGCGTGATGGGCGAGACGCTCTCACAGCTGATCCACGAGGCGGCCCCGCGGGTGCGGCTGCACATCCGGCTGGTGCGCGAGTCGCTGGCCACCGAGTACGCCGGCGCGATCCGGTTCATCGACGGGATGGTGGCCC
The DNA here is from genome assembly GCA_963749145.1 of uncultured Actinomycetota bacterium. Classification (GTDB taxonomy): domain Bacteria; phylum Actinomycetota; class Actinomycetes; order Streptosporangiales; family Streptosporangiaceae; genus JASHPR01. The sequence continues at coordinate 1,003,430 of CAVVLN010000005.1, forward strand.
CGCCCACGCACGGCTTCAAGCTCCCGAACACGCGGTCCGCCGAGCTGTTCCGGGACCGGTGGGTGTGCCTGGTCGCCTCGTGCAACCCGGTGCTGGACGCGGGCCCGCTGCGGCTGCAGGACCTGGCCCGGCTGCCCTGGGTGGCGCCCTACTACCGGGACCAGGGGACGCCGTCGGCCGCGCCGATCATGCGCCAGCTCGCGCTGCTGGACATCCAGCCGCATATCGCGGTCCGGGTGGAGAGCTACCTCGCGGTGCCGCACTTCGTAGCGGGCACCGACCGCATCGGGCTCATGCAGGAACGGCTGGCCGCCCGGCTGGCCGAGCGGATGGACCTGCGGGTGCTGGAGTGCCCGGGGCAGACCGAGCCGATCGTCGAGGCGCTGTGGTGGCACCGGCAGTACGAGGACGACATCGCCCACGCCTGGCTGCGCCGGCTGATCATGGAGGCCGCTGGGGGGCTGGACCGCCCGGCCGCGCCGTCCACGATGGCGGAACTGCTCGATCACCGGGCCGCCGGCCGCGAGATCGTGCTGCCCGTCCCGCGCGCCGCCGACCGGGCCTGGTGAACGGCGGCCGGGCCTGGTGAACGGCGGCCGGGCCGCCTGGTGAACGGCGGCCGGGCCTGGTGAACGGCGGCCGGGCCTGGTGAACGGCGGCGGGGCCTGGTGAACGGCGGCCGGGCGTGGTGAATCGGGCCGGGCCCGGTCATCAGCCGCGTTTATACCGCATAGATGAATTGTTTGTTTGCCCGCCGGTGACCGCAATTCTAACGTAGCCGCAACGACAGGTCATTTCCTGCGCATTTCGCGGACGAAACGCGGCGCTTTCGCCGGCCCCGGACAGGAGCGTTCATGCCGCATGCTCTGACCGAGTTGAAGCTCAAAGCGGTCACCAGGCCGGCGCAGGTGCGCGCGCACGAGGTCCGCGCCGACGTGTGCGTGGTCGGCGCCGGGATCGCGGGGCTGTCCGCCGCCATCGAGTCCGCCCGCCTCGGCCGGGAGGTGGTGCTGATCGACTCGCTCCCGGTGATTGGGGGCCAGATGGTGCACTCGCTGATCGGGCTGTTCTGCGGGGTATTCGGCAACGCCCCCGGCTATACCCAGCTCACGCACGGGGTCTTCGACGACATCTTCGGCGCGCTGGGCCCGACCGGCGACCTGCATTTCCAGCGCGGTCACACCACCACGGTGTTCTACAACGAGGTCGCGCTCGGGCGCTGGCTGGAGACGACCATCCGCGGCCTGGGCATCCGGACCATCCTCGCCGCGGTGCTGCAGCACGCCGACATCCGCGACGGCCGCATCCAGTCGATCTTGCTGGCGTCGCGTTATGGCGATGTCACGGTGAGCGCGCCCGGATTCGTGGACGCCAGCGGCGACGCCGCGCTCACCTGGGAGGCGGGCCTGCCGTGCTGGGTGCCGGAACGGCCGATCTACGGCTCGCAGCAGGTCATCGTCGAGAACGTCGACGAGACCCACAAGCCCGAGGCGGGCGAGATGGACGCGCGGATCGCCGCGCTAGGCGAGCAGTACGGGCTGCTGCGGCGCGGCGGGCTGGCCTTCTTCTTCCCCGGCCGCGGCACCGCGGTCCTCAACGTGACCCACATTGAGGCGCCGATGGACCCGGTCGCCGCGTCCGCGGCCCAGCTGGACGGGAAGGCCCAGGCCGACGCGGCGATCGCGCTGCTGCGCGCGGAGTTCCCCAAGGCGTTCGGCGAGGTACGGGTACGCGCCTACGGCTTCCCCGGGCGGCGGCAGACCCGCTGGATCCAGGGCCGCCACCAGCTCACGCTCGACGAGGTCCGGGCCGGGACGCGGTTCGACGACGCGGTCGCGCGCACCGCCTGGCCGATCGAGTTGCACGACCGCGCCGACGGCTACGTGTGGGAGATGTTCGACGCCGACCACGTCCACTACGTCCCGCTGCGCAGCATGACCCCGCCGGGCGCCCACAACCTGGTGGCGGCCGGGCGCTGCGTCGACGGGGACGCCGCCGCGCTGTCCAGCGTGCGGGTGATGGGCCCGTGCGCGGCGATGGGCGCGGGCGCGGCGAACGCGCTCGACCTGGCGGGCGGCGGCAGCGTGCACGACATCGATCTCGGCCGGCTGCGCGAGCGGCTGGCCAGAAATCTCGGCTGACGGCCGCGGGGAGGTGGGGATGAGGCTGACCGACGAGGAGAAGGGCATGCTCGACGGCGCGGAAGGCCCTGCCGTCGCGGCTGCGATGGACCTGCTCGTCCGCTACGGCGCCGCGCTGGACTGCGAGCGCCTGTGCGACGTGCGCAACGTGGCGGGCACGATGACCCAGCCGTCCCCGGTCAAGGCCCGGCTGGTCCGCGAGGGCGGCTGGGACAAGGCGTTCGCCGTCATCAACCTGGACTGCGACGACGACCTGGCGATCCCGGACATGCGGGTGCCGACCTGCCAGCTGCAGCATGGCTTCGGCGCGGACGCCGCCGGCATCGTCCCCTACCCGGCCGCCAGCATCGCGCTGCAGGGCGACGCGGAGGCGTTCTACGGGCGCCGCGGGGTGAGCATCCTGGCCACCTGCACGCCCTACCAGGTCGGCAACATCCCGGTGCGCGGGGAGCACTGCGCGTGGATGGAGTCGTCCGCGGTCATCTACGCCAACTCGGTGCTGGGCGCCCGGACCAACTGCGAGGGCATCGCGTCCACCGGCGCCGCCTCGCTGACCGGGAAGATCCCGTGCTGGGGGAATCACCTGGATCAGGGCCGCCACGGCACTCACCGGATCGACGTGCGGGTCGCCGTGGACGACTTCGCCGAGTGGGGAATGCTCGGGTACTTCGTGGGCGGCGCGGTCGGCGAGGAGCGCCCGGTCGTGACCGGCCAGCTCGGCCAGCCCGACCTGGTCGAGCTCAAGCACTTCGGCGCGGCCGCGGCCACCTCGGGCGGGGTCGAGATGTACCACATCCCGGGGATCACGCCGGAGGCGCCGACGCTGGAGGCGGCGTTCGGGCGGGCCCCGGTGCCCGACGCCATCATGTACGGCCCGGCCGAGCGCCGCGCGGTCTACGCGGACCTGAACTCGCAGGGCACCAGCTGCGACGTGGACTTCGTGCTGCTCGGCTGCCCGCACGCCTCGGTCGAGCAGATCTGGCGCGCGGCCCAGGCCCTGGAGGGGCGCAGGCTCAGCCCGGGGACCGAGCTGTGGATCATGGTGCCGCGGGCGCTGAAGGACGTCGCGGACCGCAGCGGCTACACCGGGATCATCGAGCGGGCGGGCGGCAAGGTGCTCGGCGACTCGTGCCCGGCGATGTCCCGGGTCGCGCCGCTGGGCACCCGGGTGTTCGCGACCGACTCGGCCAAGCAGGCGCACTACCTGCCGGCGATCCTCGGCATCGAGGCCTGGTTCGGCACGCTGGATGAGTGCGTCGACGCGGCCGTGACCGGCCGGTGGCGGGGTGAGCTGAGATGATCACCATCCGCGGGCGGGCGGTCGTGCCCGGCACGGTCGAGGGCGAGGCCCTGGTGTCGCACGAGCCGATCTCGGGCTGGGGCGGCATCGACCCGGCCCGGGGCGTGATCATCGAGCCGCGGCACGAGCTGTTCGGCCAGTGCTTCACCGGGAAGATCCTGGTCTTCCCGAGCGCCAAGGGCTCGTCCGGGTGGTCGGGCTTCTTCCAGAGCACCCGCCTGCTCGGCACCGCGCCGATCGGCATGATCTTCGCCCGGGTGAGCACCAAGTCCGCGCTCGGCGCGGTGGTGACCCGGGTCCCCAGCGTCACCGACCTGGACGCCGACCCCTGCGAGGTGATCAAGACCGGGGACTGGGTGCGCATCGACGCCGACCAGGGCGTCGTGGAGGTGACCCCGGTGCCATCACGAGAACGGAGCTGAGCCATGGCCGCCAACCGGCCAGTATCGCGGGGAGTTCCGGGGGGTCGCCCCCCCGGGCCAACACTGCGGAGCAATTTCGACGAGGGCACCTCGCGGTGGGCCACCCGCCGCGCGCAGTGGCGCGCCCTCGGCCTGACCGACGACGACATGGCCAAGCCGAAGATCGCCATCGTGAACTCCTCGTCCGCGCTGGCCATCTGCTTCAGCCATCTCGACGAGATCGCGCGGCGGGCGAAACGGGCCATCGAGCGCGCCGGGGGCGTGGCGTTCGAGGTGCGCACCGCGGCGCCCAGCGACTTCATCACCAGCGCGGGGCACCGCGGCGGTTACATCCTGTCCGCGCGCGACCTGATCGTGAACGACATCGAGGTCGCGGTCGAGGGGGCGCTGCTCGACGGCATGCTCTGCCTGGCCTCCTGCGACAAGACCGCGCCCGGGCAGCTGATGGCCGCCGCGCGGCTGGACATCCCGACGATCATCGTCGCCTGCGGGTACCAGCCGAGCGGGCGCTACCAGGGCCGTCACTGCGACATCGAGGACGTCTTCCTGGCCGCCGGCCATCACGTCAACGGCCAGCTCTCGCTGCCGGAGCTGACCGAGATGAGCGAGAACGCGATTCTCGGGCCCGGGGTGTGCCCGGGCATGGGGACCGCGAACACCATGCACGTCGCGTGCGAGGCGCTCGGCATGGCGCTGCCCGGCAGCACGCCGGTCCGGGCCAACAGCAAGCCGATGTGGGACGCGGTCGAGCAGGCCTCGGCCCGCATCGTGGAGATGGTCACCGATGACCTGCGGCCCCGGGACATCCTGACCCCGGACGCCTTCACCAATGCGGTGATCACGATCCTCTCGGTCAGCGGCTCGATCAACTCGGTCAAGCACCTGCAGGCGGTCGCGGCCGAGGCCGAGTGCGATGTCGACGTCTACCGGCTGTTCGAGCGGCTGGCCGCCGACGTCCCGCTGCTGGCCGCGATCCGGCCCAACGGCGAGCACTCCATCGAGGACTTCGAGGACGCCGGCGGGGCCCGGGCGGTGATGAAGCAGCTCGAGGAGCTGCTGCACGCCACCGCGATGACCGTCACCGGCCGCACCGTCGGGCAGAACCTGGCCGCCGCCATGACCGCCGACGAGGAGGTCATCCGCCCGGCCGCCCGGCCGCTCGGCCGCCGCCCGACGATCGTGCTGATCCGGGGCAGCCTGGCCCCCGGCGGCGGGATCGTCAAGCTGGCCGTGGCCGACGACCGGCGGCTCGACTTCGCGGGGCCCGCCGCCGTGTACGACTCGCCCGACGCCGCGCTGGCCGCGGTGCGGGGCGGGGAGGTGCGGGGCGGTGAGGTCGTCGTGCTGCGCGGGCAGGGCCCGACCGGCAGCCCGGGCATGGGCATGGCCTCCCAGCTGGTGTTCGCGCTGGACGGGGCCGGGCTGACCGGGCAGGTGGCCGTGGTGACCGACGGCCAGCTGTCCGGCCTGGTCAACAAGGGCATCGTGGTCGGGGAGGTGTCCCCGGAGGCCGCTGCGGGCGGCCCGCTCGCGCTGGTGCAGACCGGGGACATGATCCGCATCGACGTGCTGGCCCGGACCGCGGACCTGGACGTGCCGGAGGCCGAGCTCGCCCGCCGCCGGGCCCGCCTGCCCCAGGCCGCGCCGTCGGCGGAGAAGGGCTGGCTGCGGATCTACCAGCGGCTGGTCCGCCCGCTGCCGGAGGGGGCGGTGCTGCGCGAGCGCGCGCTCGGCAACACCGGCCCGGCCGCGGGGGAGAGGTGACCGCCGTGCCCGCCGATGCCGCCGCGCTGAGCGTGACCGGCCTGTCGGTCTCCTACGGGGACCTGGTGGCCGTGCGCGACGCGACGTTCAGCATCGCGGCCGGGGAGGCGGTCGCGATCATCGGGCCGAACGGCAACGGCAAGAGCAGCCTGCTGATGGGGATCGTGGGACTGGCCCGGCGCCGCGGCCAGGTCTCGATCTTCGGGGCCTCCGCGCCGCCGGGGGACGTGATGTGGACCGCCCGCCACGGCCTGACCCTGGTCCCCGAGCGGCGGCAGCTCTACCCGAACCTGTCGGCGGCGGACAACGTGATCCTGGGCTGCTACAGCTGGACGCGCAGCGCCAGGAAGGCCCGCCTGTCCGACGCCTTCGGCCGGGCCCTTGACCTGTTCCCGGACCTGCGGCCGCACCTGCGCCAGGCGGCCGGAACCCTGTCCGGGGGCCAGCAGCAGATGGTCGCGATCGCCCGCGGCCTGGCCGCCGGCCCGAAGATCCTGGCCGTGGACGAGCCCTGCCTCGGGCTGGCCGAGGCGATCAGCCGGCGCGTGTACGAGGCGCTGGCCCAGGTGCACGAGGCCGGCACCACGCTGATCGTGGTCGAGGAAGCCCCGAAGCGCGCGCTGCTGATCTGCGACCGGCGGGTCGAGGTCCGCAACGGCATCGTCCGGGCCGGCGGCCAGGGCGGTCCCGCGGCGCCGGCCGGCCCGGCCCGGCCCGGACGGCCGGTTGCGCCCGGGCCGGCCCTCCGGCCCGCCGGGGCCTTCCGGGAACGCGGCCGGGCCGCGGGCAGGAGGGCCGGGCGCATGATGAAGTTCGGCAACCTGGTCATCGCCGGCATCGTCACGGGGTCGATCTACGCGGTGTTCGCGGTCTGCGTCGCCGTCTGGTACCGGGTCAGCAACATCCTGAACCTCGCCGTCGGCGACTTCGCCATGGTCGGCGCGCTCGGCGTGGACTACCTGTTCCGGGTCGAGAACTGGCCGCTGCCGCTGGCCATCGCCGGCACGCTGGCCGCGATCGCGCTGTTCGGCTACGCCTACGACCGGGTGGTGCTCAGCCTGGCCCAGGACCGGCGCCGCCACGAGGGCATCGTGGTCACGTTCTTCTTCACGTTCGCCCTGTCGTTCTTCATCGAGGGCATCGCGCAGATCCTGTTCGGCACCAACGTGCACGCGGCCCCCGCGCTGTGGCCGGGCAACTCGCTGACCCTGGGCTCCGGCCTGAACATCGAGCGCGCCGGGATCCTGGTCCTGGGCTGTGCGGTGATCAGCGGCGGGATGTTCGCCCTCTACATCCGCTACACGCTGAGCGGCAAGGCGATGGAGGCCAGCGGCGAGAACCCCCTCGGCGCCCGCATCGTCGGCATCGACACCCGCCAGTACCGGCGGATCATCTTCGTGATCACCGCGCTGCTGGCCGGAATCTTCGGGATCGTGGAGTCGCCGATCACCGGCTACACCTACATCTCCGGGGCGACGATCAGCCTCACCGGCTTCATCGCCGCCGCCTACGGCGGCTTCCGCAACCCCGGCCGGGCCCTGGTGGCCGGCCTCGTGATCGGCGTCCTCGAGGCGCTGCTCGGCGGCTACGTCAGCCCGGAATACGGCGACACTCTGATGTACGCGATCCTCGCCGCCCTGGTCCTGGCCCGGCCGCGCGCCCTGGGCTTCGAGTCAGCGGTCAGCAACTGAGCCGGGGCGACCATGACGACCGACCTCACCCCGCTGTCCCCGGGCCTGGCCGCGCGCCTGGGCCGCCGCGCGGGCGCCCGCGGCCCGCTCGCCACGACGGGCCTGGTCGTCGCCGTCGGCCTGGTCGTGGTGCTGGCCTTCGGCCAGCAGTACGTCGGCAGCGTCCTGGTCCTCGCGTTCACCTACGCGATCGTGACCACCGGCATGGCCGTGCAGATCGGCTTCAGCCAGCAGATCGCGTTCAGCCAGTCGGTGTTCATGGGCCTGGGCGCCTACGGCGCGGCGCTGCTCAACACCCACTTCAACCTGCCGACCCTGGCGGCGGCGCCGATCATGATGGTCGGCAGCGCGCTGGTCGCCCTGCTGCTCGGTTCGGTGGTCACCCGGGCCTCGGGCCTGGCCCTGGCGGTGGCGACGATCATGCTCCCGCTGATCGCGACCGGCTACGTCAGCTCGGCCGGCTACCTGGGCGGGTCGGTGGGCATGCCGCTGTCCGGCAACCTGTGGCAGGCCAGCTCGCCCGAGGCGATCGCCGTGGGCAACGGCCTGGTCACGGTGGCCCTGCTCGGCGCGGTGGTGTTCGTGGCCAGCCGGATCCTGCACTCCGACATCGGCCTGGAGCTGTACGCGCTGGGCGTCGACGAGCGGACCGCCGCGGCCATGGGGATCGCGACGCCGCGCCGCAAGCTCGAGCTGTTCGTGCTCGGCTCGGCGTTCGCCGCGCTCGGCGGCGCCGTGTACGCGGGCACGCAGCTGTTCGTGCCGGCCACGCTGGTCAGCTCGGCTGCCGAGCTGTCGCTGCTGATCATGCTGTTCGTCGGCGGCCGCCGCAGCATCCTCGGGGCGGTGGTCGGGGCCATGCTGGTCCAGTACGTGTCCGGGGCCAGCGAGTGGGTCAGCGTCAACATCCTGCTCGTCGAGGGCGCGCTGATCACGGTCGTGCTGCTGGTCGACCCCGAGGGCCTGGCCGGGATCGCCGCCACGCTGCGCGCCCGGCTGGCCCGCTGGTGGACGGCCGCGATGCCGCCCGGCCCGGCACGCGTGGCCGCGGCGGCGGGCGCGGTCCCGGCGGCCGGGCGGCGGCGGGCGTGGCTCCGGGCGCGGCCCCGGGGACGGCGGCGAGCGTCGCTCCGGGCGCGCCCGGCCCGCGGGTGACCGGCTGGCAGGCCCCGCCCGCCCCCGCCGGCGGCGCCGGGCCGCCGCTGCTGGAGTGCGTCGGGGTGAGCAAGGACTACGGCGGCCTGCACGTACTCGACGAGGTGAGCCTGTCGCTGCCGGCCCGCGGCCGGTTCGGGCTCTGCGGTCCCAACGGCGCCGGGAAGTCCACGCTGCTCGCCGTGATCGGCGGGACCGTGGCCCCGTCCGCGGGACGGGTGCTGCTCGGCGGCACGGAGGTGACCGGCCTGCCCCCGCAGCAGCGCTTCCACCTGGGCATGAGCCGCACCTTCCAGGCGGTGCACCTGATCACCGGGCGCACCGTGCTGGACAACGTGGCGGTGTCCTGCCTGGACTCGCACGGGTCGAGCATCGTGCGCGGCATCGGCCGCAGCCGGCTGAACGAGGCCAGGGACAAGGCGGCCGAGGCGCTCGACTACCTGGGCATGGCCGCGCTGAGCGGCCGGGACGTGTCGTCGCTGACGCTGGAGAGCCAGCGGATGGTGGAGTTCGCCCGGGCCATCGCGCCCCGGCCCCGGCTGCTGCTGCTCGACGAGCCCGCCGCGGGCCTGTCCGAGCCGCAGCGCGACCGGCTCAAGGACGTGCTGCGCGCGGTCGGCGAGCTGACCTGCGTGCTGCTCGTCGAGCACGACCTCGGCCTGGTCGCGGAGATCACCGAGCGGATCTTCGTGCTCGGCCATGGCCGCCTGGTATTCGAGGGCGGCCCGTCGGAATTCAACGACTCGGCGGTCGTGAATTCACTTCTGATCGGCCAGTAGCGGGAGGGCGCATTGTCACAGAACCGGTCCCGGAGGTCTGCAGCAGGAAAAACACCGATTGTGAGGCAGGAAAGATGAGCAGAATCACGAGGAGAAGACAGGTCATCGCCCCGCTGGCGTTGCTCGCCGCGGCCGCGATGGCCATGGCCGGCTGCGGCAGCTCGTCCGGGAGCTCGGGCGCGTCGGGGACCTCCCCGATCGTCGCCTGCGGTGACCTGGCGCTCTCCGGCCCGTACGCGCAGATCGGGCAGACCGACAACTGGGGGGCCAGCGCGTTCTTCAAGCACGTCGACGCCACCGGCGGGATCCTCGGCCACAAGGTCACCTACATCACGGTGAACAACGGCTCCTCGGCCTCGCAGTCCGAGCTGATCGCCCGCAAGTGCATCCTGTCCGACCACGCGAGCTTCATCATCGGGCCGGAGTCCGGGGCCGACACCGAGTCCGCGCTGCCGCTCGCGATCTCCTACCACACGATCCTGATCAGCCTGTCGTCCGGCTGGCAGACCAACGGGTATCCCGCCAGCGAGCTCAACTCCTGGGGCTTCCCCGGCTTCTACGACGTCTTCTACAACGACCAGCTGGCCTCGGTGCAGCAGCTGATCGTGCCGCGCCACTACACGCGGGTGGCGCTGCTGGAGGACAACTGCGGGTCGGTCTGCCTGGCCAACAAGGGCAGCGTCCAGGCGCTGGCGGCCAAGTACGGCTTCCAGCTCGTGTCCACCCAGATCGACCAGGTCGGCGCCACGGACGTCACCCCGCAGGTCCTGGCCATGCTGGCCGCCAAGCCGCAGATCATCCTGTTCGGCCTGGTGCCGGGCACGGACTCGATCACCGCGATCCCGGCCATCCGCGCCCAGAACCCGACGATCCCGATCAGCGAGTGCTCCGCCTGCGAGCTGCCCAGCTTCATCTCCGCCGCGGGCGGGCCCTCGGTGATGAAGAACATCTACGTGCTCGGCTCTATGGAGGACTGGCTGACCGCCGCCGAGCAGGGCACCGGGTCGCAGGAGCAGCAGACCGCCGCGGGCCTGAAGGCGTACTTCGCCGGCATGCGCGCCGCCGGCTACACCAGCGACAACCAGCTCGACAACAGCCAGGAAGGCTGGGACGCCGGGCTGGAGGTCCAGTGGGCGATCAAGTCCGCCGGCACCACCGACGAGACCGCGGTCATGCACAAGCTCCAGCACCTGGACATCAACACGCTGGGCATCGTGTGGGACCGCACGCCCGCCAACTACGAGAACATCTCCCAGGTGCTCGCCGCCATGGAGATCATCAATTCGGACGGCTCCGCCACCCTGTACAAGGGCTAACGCCGCACCGCCCGCGGGCGGGACGGCCCTTCCCCCCCGGGCCGTCCCGCCCGCGCTTGCGCTCGCCACCGATGACGTTGCCGACGACGGCCGGGGCCAAAGACCACACGTAACGCTCCGTCGCGCCCCATCGCGGCCCGAAGAGCTGGACCGGAGACGGGGCTGCCCACCTGGCGCACGTGGCCTGCCGCTGGGCGGAAGACATGGTGTGACGGAAAGATCGGCCTCGATTACTGTGCCCGTAGGCAGACTTGTCACGTATCGTCGCCCTCTCCCGCGTCATGCCCGCGCGGCAGCACGTGCCGGTGCTGGTGGCCGGGGCGCGGAACGCGGCCATCTCCATGGTCGTGCGGGTCTTCGGCCTCTGGTCGGGCCGCCCGGTCCCGGTCGAGACGGCGCGGGACGCGGTCACAGCCGGGAAGGGCGGTTGATCGGCGGATGGCGAGACCAGATCCGGAGCGGCCCGGCGCGCCATCGCCCGCCGCGGGCTACCGGCTCGAACTGCGGGAACGCGACGGCCGGGTCGACGTGTCGGTCCTGGCCGGGCCGGGAACCGGCCACGACCTGATGCGGGTCATCCTCGGGGAGGCGCTCGGCGTCGAGGCTGACGTGATCGACCTGCGCTACCCCGGCGACGCCGAGCCAGACCACGGGCGGCCGTCGTGACCGGGGATAACGGCCAGCGGGGCCAGGGCCCGCGGGTGGCCCTGGTCACCGGGTGCGGCAAGCGGGACGGCATGGGCCGGGCCATCGCGCGGCGGCTGGCCGCGTCCGGCGCGGCGGTCGTGGTCTGCGACAAGGAGCGGCCGGCGTGCGCAACCGGCGGCAGGAGATCGTCGGCGGGCCCGGCGGCCCGGACGGGTGGCAGGGCGTCACCAGCCTGGTCGAGGAGATCGCGGCGGCCGGCGGGACCGCGTCGGCGGTGCTGGGCGACATCGGCGACGAGGGTGACGCCCAGCGGATGGTCGGCGAGGCCGTGACCAGGCACGGCCGGCTCGACATCCTGGTGAACAACGCCGCCGCGCCGCAGGGCCTCGACCGGCGCGACATCACCGAGGTCCCGGTCGACGTGTGGGACCACGTGGTCCGGGTCAACCTGCGAGGCACGTTCCTGATGTCACGGTTCGCCGTCCCGGTCATGCGCGCCCGGCGCTCCGGCCGCATCGTCAACATCTCCTCGATGGCCGGCGTGGTCGCGGTGCCGCGCTCGGCCGCCTACTCGGCCTCCAAGGCGGCCGTGATCGCGCTCACCCGCTCGATGGCGCTGGATGTCGCGCCCTGGGGGATCACGGTCAACGCGATCTGCCCCGGAGCCGTCGGGACCAGCCGGTCGTTCCTCAGCGAGGACCCGGACCTGGACGAGGCCGCCGAGCTCGCCCGGCGGGGGCGCGGCATCCCGGTGGGCCGGGTGGGCCGGCCGGAGGACATCGCCGCGGCCGTCGCATACCTGGTGGACGCGGGCGCGGACTACATGACCGGGCAGATCCTGGTGCTCGACGGCGGCGGGCACTCGCCGTTCCCGGTTCCCCGTCCCCCCGATCCCGGCCCCGGGTGACCCCCGCCGCACACACCCTCAGTAATCCCGGCCCCAGACCCGAGAATCCCGCCCAGACCCCGAGCGACCCGGGCCCCGCTCCCTCAGTAATCCCCGCCCCCCGACCCCGAACGATCCCGTACCCGGAAGGAGACGGCCATGAGGCTGCGCGTGCTGCTGGAGCCACGCTACGGCGCGACCTACGACCAGATACTCGCGCTCGCCCGGGCCACGGAGGAGGCGGGCTTCGACGCTTTCTTCCGTTCCGACCACTACATGGGCATCGAGCCCAACGAGCCCGCGCTGCGGCCGACCGACTCCTGGACCACGCTCGCGGGCCTGGCCCGGCAGACCAGCCGGGTCACGCTCGGGACGCTGATGACCGCCGGCACGTTCCGGTACCCCGGCCAGCTGGCCGTCGAGGTGGCGACCGTGGACGCGATGAGCGGGGGCCGGGTCGAGCTCGGCATCGGGACCGGCTGGTATGAGCGCGAGCACCACGCGTTCGGCATCCCGTTCCCGGCGGTCGGCGAGCGCTTCGACCGGCTGGAGGAGGCGCTCAACGTGATCACCGGGCTGTGGTCCACGCCGTTCGGGGAGCGGTTCAGCTTCGCCGGCCAGCACTTCCAGCTCGAGGAGTGCGCGAACTTCCCGGCCACCGCGCGTGACCTGGCCGGGATCCCGGGCCCGCGGCGGGGCCCGCGCATCATCATCGGCGGCGGGGGACCGCGCCGGACCCCCGCGCTCGCGGCGCGGTTCGCCGACGAGTTCAACACCGGCCTGGGTCTCGGCGCGGGCCTGGCCGAGCGGTTCGCCTACTTCCGGCGCGTCGTCACCGAGGCCGGCCGGGACCCGGCCGATATCCGGCTGTCGACCACCCTGCCGGTGTGCTGCGCCGCCACCCCGGCCGAGGCTGAGCGGCACAAGGAGTTCCTCGGCGCCGCGGGCGCGCGGCTGCTCGAGCCGGCGTGGTCGGCGTGCCGCGCGACGTCCTCGACCGGCTCGGTCAGCTCGCGGAGGCCGGCATCGACACCGTGTACTTCCACATCTACGACGCGGACTACGTTGACCAGGTGCGCCTGCTCGGCCAGGAGGTGGTGCCCCATGCCGGCTAAGGACCCCGGCTACCTGCGGATCGCCACCGAGGAGGCGTTCGCTCCGCCGGAGATCCTGGCCGCCTGGCGCGAGATGCTGGACGCCGGCTCGGCCGACGACCCCGGCTTCCGCAGCCTGTGGGGGTTCTACCTGGGCAGCGACGCCGGCGCCCGCGATCATGTTCACCCGGGACGTGCTCGGCGGCGACCGGGTGCTGTACGCGATGGACTACCCCTACCAGTACGACGCCGCCGAGGTGACCGCGCAGGACGAGCTGCCGCTCAGCCCGGCCGAGAGGAAGGCGTTCTTCCAGACGATCGCGGAGGGCCTGTTCGGGCTGTGACCCCGGCTGTGACCCCGGGCGCCGGCGTCCGGGTCAGGCCTGCGGGCTCGGCTCGGACGGCTCGGACGGCTCGGACGGCTCGGCACCGGACGGCTCGGCACCGGACGGGTCGTCAGCGGATGGGTCGTTAGCGGTCGGCTCCGTTAGCGGCCGGCTCCGCGCCGGCCATCTGCCGCGCCAGCCGCCGCGGCGTCGGCCGGGAACTCACCGGGCGGGGCGTCGATGACCGGGACCGGGTCGAGGCCGATCCTCGCGGCGATCCGGGTGAGCAGCTCGTCCTGGGCGGCGAGGTGGCCCTGCACGTGCGCCACCTCGTGCAGGGTGGCGCTGGCGTCGTGGTACGTCGCCTCGGAACGCTTGTCCGCCGCCGCAGCCTGTACGTTCTGCCCCACCATGATCACGGAAAGTAGCACTAGCTGCAGAAAGGTCTGCGCCACCCAGGAAACGACCGCCGCGGTTCCGGCCCGGATCGCTTCTGGCAGGCTGATCAGGTCGAACACCGCGAACGCGTAGGCGCACCACATGCTGCCGACCGCCGTGGTGACCACCAGCGCGACGCGGGTGTTGAACCGGTTGATCGCCGTGCCGCGCGGCAGCAGGTCGGCCACCTTGACCGGGCCGTCGGCGATCCGCGAGGCGATGCGCGGGTGCCGTATGTGCTGGTAGATCGCCATGGTCTGGCCTTCCGATCGTGGGGTCGTGTCCGCGCGGCTAGCCGCCGGAGGACGGGGAGGTAAGCGGGGCGCCGCCGGGGATCGGTCACCCCGATGATGCCTCGTCCGGCCCGAGGTCCGCGCGTCTGCGCGCCTGTCGGCGCGGTGTAACCATGGGCTTCGTGTACACCGAGCAGGCGGTGCCGCTGCGCACCGGCGTCACGCTGTTCACCTCGGTCAGCCCGGGCCCGGCCTGGCAAACGCTGCTGGTCATCCACGGCGGGCCCGACTGGGATCACACCTACCTGCGTGAGCCGCTGGACCGCCTGGGCGGCGGCTACCGGGTCGTGCTGCCCGACCTGCGGGGTTGCGGGCGGTCGACCGCCGGCCTGGCCGACGCGCCGAGTCGCTGCCCGGCTACCTGCGGCGCCTGTCGGAGGTCCGCTTCACCGCCGAGTGGCTGCGACCGTACCGGGCCGGGGTCATGCCCTCACCCTGGCTCCGCGATCCGCTGGCCGAACTGTCCGCGGCCGGCCGGCCCGTGCTGCTGCTGCACGGCGAGAAGGACATGACCTTTCCCGCCGCTCTCGCCGCGCAGGCCGCGGCCCGGCTCCCGCGGGCGACCGCGGTGGTGCTGCCCGGTGCGGGTCACATGGCCCACGTCGACGATCCCGGCGGCTGGCTGGCCACCGTGCGCCGTTCCTGGCCGTCGACGAGGTATAGCCGGCCGCGTTCGCGGCGGCTGCCGGTCAGTCGACGAGGTACAGCCGGCCGCGTTCGCGGCGGGCGCCGATCAGGTGAAGCCGACGTTCAGGATGAAGTGTCCGAGCCTGAGGTTCAGTACTCCGCCGCCGGCCCAGTGCACGATGAACGCCAGCAGGATGATGGCCAGGATGACGATGACCACCCATATGAAGAACACGATGATGCCCGGGATCGCATACCCGGCAACCGTTCTCGCTCTAGCCACGGCCGCCAGCTACCCGTCAAAGCGCGATGTATTCGGCGACGCGTTGTTGCCGCTGGCACCGGCATGGCCATGGTAACGGGAGGTGCTGAAGGCCGCGCCGCGGCGACGACGACCGGCAACCGTTCCGCCAGCGCGTTCACCGCCACCGGGCCCGGCTCGCCGGCCGCGATCGGGTCCGTGCGGCGGCGCCCGGATTTCTTCCATTCGTGACATACCGGCCTCTATGCTGCGACGGGTCGGCCGTTTCAACAGCGCAGGGAGATCGCCATGGCCTTCACGCCTCCTACCGGTGACGACCTTGCCGCGATCGCCGAGCGGTACCGGCTCGGGCTGGACGCGGGCGACGTCGAGCAGTTCCGCGCCGTGATCCTCGGCGCCGCGGCATCGTATGACGAGGTCGAGCGGCTGTACGCGGCAAGCCGGCCCGAGGCGCCGAGCAGGCCGTATCAGTTCCCGTCCGAGGCCGGGAACGAGCTCGGCGCCTGGTACGTCACGACCGAGATCAGGACCGCCGGCGACGGGCCGCTGGCCGGGCGCACAGTCGCGATCAAGGACAACATCGAGGTCGCCGGGCTGCCGATGATGAACGGGTCGGCCACCGTCGAGGGTTACGTCCCCCGCCGGGACGCCACGGTCGTGACGCGGGTGCTCGACGCCGGCGCGACGATCACGGGCAAGGCCGTGTGCGAGGACCTGTGCTTCTCCGGCGGCAGCCACACCTCCCGGAGCGGCCCGGTCCGTAACCCCTGGGACCGGGCCAGGTCGGCGGGCGGGTCATCCAGCGGCAGCGCCGCGCTGGTGGCGGCGGGCCAGGTCGACATGGCGCTCGGCGGCGACCAGGGCGGCTCGGTCCGGATCCCGAGCTCGTTCTGCGGCACGGTCGGGCACAAGCCGACCCATGGCCTGGTGCCCTACACCGGCGCGTTCCCGATCGAGAACACCCTCGACCACCTCGGCCCGATCACCCGCACCGTGCGTGACGCGGCGCTGCTGCTCGGCGTGCTGGCCGGCCGGGACGGCCTGGACCCGCGCCAGCGCTTCGACCCGCCTCCGGGGGACTACCTCGACGGGCTGGACGCCGGGGTCGCCGGCCTGCGGATCGGCGTGGTGGGCGAGGGGTTCGGCATTCCCGGCCTGTCGCAGCCCGGCGTCGACGAGGCCGTGCGGGCGGCGATCGGCACGCTCGCCGCGGCCGGCGCGGCCGTCACCGAGATCAGCATCCCCTGGCACCGCGACGGGCTGCACGTCTGGAACGTCATCGCCACCGACGGCGCGACCAACCAGATGATCGACGGGAACGGGTACGGCATGAACGTCCCCGGCCTGTACGACCCGGAACTCATCGCGCACTACGCCCGGGGCCGGCGGGACCACGCCGCCGAGATGTCCGAGTCGCTGAAGCTGACCATGCTGCTCGGCCGCTACGCGATCGACCGCTACGACGGCCGGCACTACGCGATGGCCCGGAACCTGGCCCTGGAACTGACCGCCGCTTACGACGCCGCGCTGGCCGACGCGGACGTCCTCGTCCTGCCGACGCTGCCGATCGTGGCCTCGACGATCCCGTTGCCGGGCGCGGGCCGCGACGAGCTGCTGGCCCGGTCCCTGGGGATGATCGCCAACACCGCGCCGTTCGATGTCAGCGGACACCCGGCGACCAGCGTGCCGGCCGGCCTGTCCGAGGGCCTGCCGGTCGGCATGATGATCGTCGGCCGCCGCTTCGCCGACGGCGCCTGCCTGCGCGTGGCCCGGGCCTACGAGAGCGCGGTGGGCGGTTTCCCCGCCCCGCCCGGCGCATAGCCCGTCCCGCTCCGCGCCTCCCGCCCGAACCGCCGCGCTGCCCCGGGACCCTGGGAACCCCGGAAACCGCCGTCACTCGCCATCGGCGGACCCCGGGAGCCCCCGGAAACCGTCGGCTTCCGCCACCCTCGGGTCCCCGAAACCCGCCGCTGTCCGTCGCCCCCCGAGGCCCCGGAGCCCTCGGAAACCGCCGGCGCCCGCCACGCCGCGGCCCCGGATCACCGCCTCGCGGCGCGGGCGGGGCGCTCGTCTTTCATCAGGTGAAAGGCTCGGGACAGTCTGTTGCCCCGCGCCGGGCGCGGCTGACAGCCTGGTAAAGATCGGGTCAACAGGACCGGACATTCCGGGCTCATCGCCGCTGTGGCGCGCACCAGCCCGGTACCCACCGGACCGCATACCCCCGAGGCACAAGCAAGCGCGGAGGGTCAGCCTATGGCGACACCGGTTCGGGAGGGCGACCTGCTCTGGACGCCCAGCGCCGCGCGGGTGGCGGACACGAACCTCACCGCGTTCATGGCCTGGCTCAAGGCCGAGCGAGGCCTGAGCTTTGACGGCTATCACGCGTTGTGGCGCTGGTCGATCGAGGACCTGGACGGGTTCTGGCAGGCGATCTGGGACTACTCGGGTGTGGACGCCTCGGCGCCACCGGAGCGGGTGCTCGGCCGCCGGGAGATGCCCGGCGCCGAGTGGTTTCCCGGGGCCCGGCTGAACTACGCGCAGCAGGTGCTGCGGCGCGAGCGCCCCGGCGAGGACGCGCTCTACTACGTGAACGAGACCACGCCGGTGGCCGCCCTGGACTGGGCGGACCTGGCCGGCCAGGTGCGGGTCCTGGGCACGCGGCTGCGCGCGATGGGCGTGCGGCCCGGGGACCGGGTCGCGTCCTACCTGCCGAACATCCCGCAGACCGCGATCGCGATGCTCGCCACCACCAGCATCGGCGCGATCTGGACCGCCTGCTCGCCGGACTTCGGCTGGCGCGGGGTGCTGGACCGGTTCCGCCAGCTCCAGCCCAAGGTGCTGTTCGCCATCGACGGCTACAGCTACGGCGGCCAGGTTCTCGACCGCCGCGCCGAGGTGCGGCAGATCGTCGGCGGCCTGCGCGGCCTCGAGTACCTCGTCCACCTGAGCTACCTGAGCGGGCCGGGGGGCGCAGCGGGCGGGCCGCGGGGCGGAGCGGGCGGGCCGGGGGACGGAGCGGACGGGCCGGACCTGGGCGGCCTGAGCTGGGACGCGCTGTTCGACCACGCGCCGGTCTCCGCCGCCGAGTTCGCGTTCGAGCAGGTGCCGTTCGGCCATCCGCTGTGGATCCTGTTCTCCTCCGGCACGACCGGGCTGCCGAAGGCGATCGTGCACAGCCACGGCGGGATCCTGCTCGAGCAGCTGAAGCTGCAGCAGTTCCACATGGACCTGCGGGCCGGGGACCGGATGTTCTTCCACACCACGAGCGGCTGGATGATGTGGAACTTCCTGGTCAGCTCGTTGCTGCTCGGGGTGCGGCCGGTGCTGTACGACGGCAGCCCGAGCTACCCGGAGCCGGACATCCTGTGGCGGCTGGCGCAGGAGTGCCAGGTGAACCTGTTCGGCGCCAGCCCGTCCTACGTGGACATGATGGCCAAGGCCGGGGTCGTGCCCGCGGACAAGTTCGACCTGCCCGACCTGCGGGCGATCATGCCCGCGGGCTCGCCGGTGTCACCCGAGTGCACCGCCTGGTTCTACGGCAACGTCAAGCAGGACGTGTGGGTCTGCACCGGCAGCGGCGGCACCGACGTGTGCACCGGCTTCGTGGGGGGCGTGCCCACGCTGCCGGTCTACGCGGGCGAGATCCAGGCGCCGCACCTCGGCGTGGCCGCGAGGGCCTTCAACCACGACGGCGAGAGCGTCATCGACGAGGTCGGCGAGCTGGTGATCACCGAGCCGATGCCGTCCATGCCGGTCAGGTTCTGGAACGACGAGGGTGACGTGCGCTACCGGGAGTCGTACTTCGCCGACTTCCCCGGGGTCTGGCGCCAGGGCGACTTCTTCCGCGTCAACGCCCGCGGCGGGTGCTTCGTGCTGGGCCGCTCCGACGCCACCTTGAACCGGCACGGCGTGCGGATCGGCACCGCCGAGGTCTACGCCGTGCTGGCCTCCATCGACGAGGTCGACGACGCGCTCATCGTGAACCTCGACCTGCCGGGCGGCCGGTTCTTCATGCCGCTGTTCGTCCGGCTGGTCGACGGGGTGCGGCTGGACGACCGCATCGAGGAGAAGATCCGTGACCGGCTGCGGCTGGAGTACACGCCCCGGCACGTGCCCGACCGGATCGTTCAGGTGTCCGAGATCCCGGTGACGCTGACCGGCAAACGGATGGAGGTGCCGGTACGCAAGATCCTGCGCGGCGTGCCGGCCGACGAGGCGGCCAACCGCAACGCGATGGCCAACCCGGGCTCGCTCGACTTCTTCGCCGAGTACGCGAGCAAGCAGCACGACTACCCGATCGGCTGAAGGAGGATCCCGTGACGGCCACCGACGGTGCGGTTCCGGGGGAACAGGCCCCCGATACCCCCCGCAGCCCCGGCAGCTTCCCGCTGCCCTCGCAGATCGCCGACCTCCCGGGTGCCGAGAACTGGCGGTCGATGTACCCCTACTTCACGCGGTTCCAGCCCGAGGACGACAACCGGTTCTGGTTCTACAACGCGATGCACTTCCCCGAGCCGATGCCGGCCTTCGACGTGATCACGGCGGAGATCCCGTACACCGCGATCGGCGCGAACACCGCGCGGGTGTTCGTGTTCCCCACCACGCTCGGCATCGAGCACCGGATCGTGAACGGGCGGATCTACATCACGGCCATCCCGGTCACCGACCCGGCCGAGATCGAGCGGCGGCTGGCCATCTTCCAGGAACGGGCCGGCTACTACTACGAGAACTGGGACCGGCTCTACGCGGGCTGGAAAACCCGGATGGCGGGCCTGATCCGGGAGATCGAGGAGATCACGGTACCCGAGCTGCCGGAGTTCGACGACGCCGCCGTCGTCATGGAGTCGACGGGCGTGGCCCAGAACCACTACGTGCGCGAGAACTACCACCGCTGCCTGGACCTGTTCTCCAAGATGTGGAATCACCACACCGAGTTCCTCATGCTCGGCTACGGCGCCTACGTCGTCTTCTTCGAGTTCTGCAAGCAGGCGTTCCCGGAGATCTCCGACCAGGCCGTCGCGCGCATGGTCGCGGGCATCGACGTGATCATGTACCGGCCGGACGATGAGCTCCGGCGCCTGGCCCGGCTGGCCGTCGACTGCGGGGTCGACGACCTGTTCACCGAGGGGTGCGGGCCCGATGCCGTGCTCGGCGCGATGGCCGAGCGCGGCGAGGGGGGCCAGCGGTGGCTGGAGGGGTTCGAGGAGAGCCGCGAGCCGTGGTTCCACGTCTCCACCGGCGACGGCTTCTACCACCACCACCGCAGCTGGAACGACGACCTGACGGTGCCGTTCGCGGCACTGCCCCGCTACGTGCGCCTGATCCGCGCGGGCGAACCGCTGGACCGCCCCACCGAGGCTCTGCGCGTGGAACGAGAACGGATCGTCTCGCAGTACCGCGGCCTGCTGCCGGGCGGCGACGAGCGCGCGGCGTTTGACCAGATGCTCGGGCTGGCCCGGGTCGTGTTCCCGTACGTGGAGGATCACAAGTTCTACTGCGAGCACTGGTTCACGACCCGGTTCTTCGGCAAGATCCGCGAGTTCGGCCAGCTGCTCGCGCGCCAGGGCGTGCTGGAGGATGCCGAAGATGTCTTCCAGCTGCATCACACCGAGGTCGACCAGGCGCTGGCCGATGTGAGCCTGGCCTGGGCGGCCGGCGGGACGCCGCTGGGCGCGGCCCACTTCGGCCCGATCATCGCCGAGCGCAAGCGGATGCTCGAGGCGATGCGGGACTGGTCGCCCCCGCCGGCCATCGGCCCGGTGCCCGAGGCACTCAACGACCCGGCCGTGCGCATGCTCTGGGGCATCACCGCGGAGACCCTCGCGACCTGGGCGGCGACCGCGGCGAGCGAGGGGGCCGAGGTCCACGGCTACGCGGCCTCACCGGGCGTGGTCGAGGGCGTGGCCCGGGTGCTGCGCAGCGTCAACGACATCGGCCAGATCCGGGACGGTGAGATCCTGGTCTGCCCGGTGACCGCGCCGAGCTGGGCCCCGGTGTTCGGCAAGATCAAGGCGGCCGTGTCCGACATCGGCGGCACGATGTCGCACGCCGCGATCGTGGCCCGCGAGTACGGCATGCCCGCCGTGGTGGGCACCGGCCACGCGACCAAGCGGATCCAGACCGGCCAGCGGGTACGGGTGGACGGCGACCGCGGCATCGTGACCATCCTGAGCTGACATGCGCAGCGGAGAGGCGTTCGTTCGCGGCCTGGCGGAGGTGGGAGCCGACGACCGGCCGAGCGTCGGGGGGAAGGGAGCCGGGCTCGGCGAACTGATGCGGGCCGGGATACCGGTGCCCGGGGGGTTCGTGGTGACGGTGCTCGCGTTCGAGTCCGCGCTGCGGGCGCTCGATCCGGGCGGCGGGATCCGGCGTGAGATCGAGCGGCTGCCGGCCGGCGACCGGGCCGCTATCGCCAGGGTCACCGCCGGCATCAGGGCGCGCATAGCCGCCGCGCCGCTGTCCGATGACGTGTGCGAGCAGGTCACCGCGCGCTACCGCGGCCTGGCGGCGGGAGCAGGAGGCGCGGCGGGGGAGGGCGACGCGGCCGGAGAGGGAGACGCGGCCGGGGATCCCGGCGCGAGCGGGAGCGGCGCCGTCGCGGGCGAGAGCGGTCCCGGACCAGACAGCGCCGTGCCGGTCGCCGTGCGGTCCAGCGCGGTCGGCGAGGACGGGGACGAGAACAGCTTCGCCGGCCTGCAGGACACCTACCTGTGGGTCCGCGGCCCCGAGGACCTGCTCGGCCGGGTCCGTGACTGCTGGGCCAGCCTGTACAACGCCGAGGCGGTGGGCTACCGGCTCCGGATGCGGATCGCGGAGCAGGACCTCGCGATGGCCGTGGTGGTCCAGCGCATGGTCCAGCCGCGCTGCGCCGGGGTCATGTTCACCTGCAGCCCGACGACCGGCGACCGCTCGGTGATCGCCATCGAGGGCTGCTGGGGTCTGGGCTCCGCCCTGGTCAGCGGCGACGTCACGCCGGACAGCTTCGTGGTCAGCAAGGTGACCGGCGAGATCGTCCGGCGCTCGGTGGCGGTCAAGGAGCGGCTGCACCACGCGGGCCCGGGCGGCCGGGGGGTGGCCGCCGACGAGGTGCCGGGCCCGCTGCGCGACCGGGCTTGCCTCGGCGACGCCGAGCTCGCCGCGCTGGCCCGGCTCGGGATCCGGGTCGAGGACCACTACGGCACGCCGCAGGACATCGAGTGGGCGATCGCGGACGGCGGCTCACCGGACGACAGCGTCGTGCTGCTGCAGAGCCAGCCCGAGACGGTCTGGGCCCCGCCGGCCGGGCGCGCCGGCGGCCCGGCCCAAGGCCCGGGCGGTTGACCACGTGTTCGAGCAGCTCGGCCGGGTCCACGCGGTCAAGCCGGAGCGCTGACGTGGACCTGACCAGCGAGGACGTGCAGGACATCCTGCAGTTGCTGGACGGCCTGCCGTTCGGCGAGATGCACCTGCGGACCGCCTCGTTCAGCCTCTGGCTGCGCCGTACCGCGGACGGGGAGTGGACCCAGGAACTGCAGGTGCTGACCGAGCCCGCGATCACGGCGGCCGTACCGGAGGATGAGGGGGCGGCCGGGGCGGCCGCGGCGAGCGGGACGGGCCAGGCCGGCCGGGCGGCCGTAGACGCGGACGCGGCCGGAGATCGCCCGGAGGCCGGTGACCTGGTCCCGGACGGGATGCGCGCGGTCCGCACCCCGCTGCCCGGGACCTTCTACCGGGCCCCGCTGCCGGGGTCCCCGCCGTTCGTCGAGATCGGCAGCCAGGTCGAGCCGGACACCGTGGTCGCGATCGTCGAGACCATGAAGCTGATGAACTCGGTCAGCGCCGGGGTCCGCGGCACGGTGGCGGAGATCCTGCTGGAGAACGCCGAGTTCGCGGACCGCGACACCGCGCTGATGCGGATCAGGGAAGACCGGTGAAGACCAGGGTCATCCGCCGGCTCCTCGTCGCCAACCGGGGCGAGATCGCCGTGCGCATCCTGCGCACCTGCCACTCGCTCGGCATCGAGACCGCGCTCGCGGTCTCCGGGGCGGACCGCGACAGCCTGCCCGCCCGGCTGGCCGGCACGGTGATCCCGATCGGCCCCGGCTACCTGGACGTCGCCGCGGTCGTCGGCGCCGCCGTCGCCGCGGGCGCGGACGCGGTTCATCCCGGCTACGGGTTCCTGTCCGAGAACCCGCGCCTGGCCCGGGCCTGCGCGGACGCGGGCGTGATCTTCATCGGCCCGGCCGCCGGGCAGCTCGAGGCGACCGGCGACAAGCTGGCCGCGCGCGGCCAGGCCAAGGCGGCCGGCCTGCCGGTGGCCCCGGGCGGCGCGGTCGCCAGCCTGGCCCAGGCCCAGGACCTCGCGGCGCGGATCGGCTGGCCGGTCCTGGTCAAGGCGGTCGGGGGCGGCGGCGGGCGGGGGCTGCGGCCGGTGCAGGAGCCGTCCGGGCTGGCCGCCGCGGTCGAGCGCGCGATGGCCGAGGCCCGGGCCGCGTTCGGGGACGACCGGGTCTACCTCGAGCGCTACCTGCCGCACGGCCGCCACGTCGAGGTCCAGCTGCTCGGCGACGGCCAGCGCGTGATCCACCTGGGCGACCGGGACTGCTCGGTGCAGCGGCGCTACCAGAAGCTGCTCGAGGAGGCCCCGGCCCCCAGCCTCGATGACCGCCTGCGAGCCCAGATCAGGCACGCCGGCGTGGCGTTCGGGACCGCGCTCGGATATCGGGGCCTGGGCACGGTCGAGTTCCTCGCCGACGTGGCGCAGGGCAGCTTCTTCTTCCTGGAGATGAACGCGCGGATCCAGGTCGAGCACCCGGTCACCGAGGCCGTCACCGGGCTCGACCTGGTCGCCGAGCAGATCGCGGTGGCCGAGGGGCGCCCGCTGCGGCTGGCCCAGGAGGACGTGGTGCTGGCCGGGCACGCGATCGAGTGCCGGATCAACGCCGAAGACCCGCAGGACGGCTTCCGGCCCAGCCCCGGCACCGTGACCAGGGCCGTGTTCCCGGCGGGCCCGGGGATCCGGGTGGACACCCACCTGCAGGCGGGCACGGCCGTGCCCGCCACGTACGACTCGCTGCTGGCCAAGGTGATCGCCAGCGGGCGGGACCGGGCCGAGGCGCTGGACCGGCTGCGGCGCGCGCTGGCCCGCTGCGAGATCGACGGCGTGGCGACCACGCTCGGGCTGCACGCCGCGCTGACCGCGCAGCCGGAGTTCGCGCGGGGCGGGGTGGACACCGGCTACCTGGCCCGGTTCACCGCCGCCGCGCCGGACCTGGCCGTGAGCCCGGGAGGGCGCCGTGGCTGACCTGCAACTGGTCGACGTCTCGCTGCGCGACGGCAACCAGAGCCTGTGGAGCGCGACCGGCCTGGACACCGCGCACATCGTGACGATCGCGCCGGTCCTGGACCGGGCCGGGTTCCGGGCCCTGGACTTCACCTCCAGCACCCATATGGGCGTCGCGGTGCGCACCCACCGGGAGGACCCGTGGGAGCGGATCCGGCTCACCCACGCGGCCGCCCCGCACACCCCGCTGCAGTTCATCGGGTCCGGGCTGCGGTTCATCTCCTGGGAGCCGGTGCACCCCGGGCTGATGCAGCTCGTCTACGACCGGCTGGTCGTGGCGGGGATGTCCCGGTTCGTGGTCCTCGACCCCATGCACGACATGGAGAACGTGCTCGCGACCGCGCGCATGATCCGCCAGGCGGGCGGCGAGGAGATCATCGCCGCGCTGACCTACACGGTCTCGGCCGTGCACGACGACGACTTCTACGCGGGCCTGGCCGGGCAGATGGCGGCGTCGCCGGACATCGACCGGGTCTACGTCAAGGACCCGGCCGGGCTGCTCACCCCGGAGCGCGCGCGCACGCTGCTGCCGGCGGTCAAGGCGCGGCTCGGGCCGACAGCCCTGGAACTGCACTCGCACTGCACGATCGGGCTCTCCCCGCTGACCTACCTGGCCGCCCCGGACCTCGGCGTCGAGGTGCTGCAGACCGCGTGCGGCCCGCTGGCCAACGGCACCTCGCTGCCCAACGCCCAGCGCGTGGTCGCGAACCTGCGCGAGCTCGGTCACACCGTGGACGTCGACGACCGGCTGCTGGCCCGGGCGGCGGCCTACTTCACCCGGCTGGCCGCGGCCGAGTCGCTGCCGGCCGGCACCCCGCAGGAGTACGACGCGTCGTTCCTGCGCCACCAGGTGGCCGGCGGCGTGATGACCACCATGCGGCGCCAGCTGACCGAGATCGGCCTGGAAGACCGGTTCGGCGAGGTGATGGAGGAGGTCGGCCGGGTCCGCGCCGAGCTCGGCTACCCGATCATGGTCACCCCGTTCCCGCAGATCGTGTGCGGGCAGGCGCTCTACAACGTGATCGGCGCCGGGCGCTACCAGAACGTGTCCGACCAGGCCATCCGCTACGTCCTGGGCCGGTTCGGGCGGCCCACCGCCCCGGTCGACCCGGATGTGGCCGACCGGATCCTGTCCCGGCCCCGGGCCCGGGAGCTGATGGCCGAGCCACCGCCGGCCGCCCCGGCCGAGCTGCGCCGGCGCTTCCCGGCCGGCATCAGCGACGAGGAGTTCCTGCTCCGCGCGACCATGCCGGCCGGCGAGGTCGACGCCATGCTGGCCGCCGGGCCGGCGCGGCGGCATTACAACCCCGGCCTCAAGCCGGTGCTCGACCTGCTCGCCGGGCTCGGCACCCGCGCCGGGGTGTCGGGAGTGGTGGTCGACAAACCCGGCTTCCGCCTCGAGCTGCGGACGGGCGCAGAAAGGCCTGACCATGCCTGAACGCCCCGTCTCGCCCCCGCCGGGAGCGCCGCACCCGGCCCGGGAGCGGCTGCGCGCGGTGCGCGGGTTCGTGTTCGACCTGGACGGCACCCTGGTTCTCGGCGACCGGCGGGGCCGCGGGCTGGTCCCGCTGCCCGGCGCCCTGGAGATCACCCGCTGGGCGCGGCAGCGGCATCGGCCGTTCGTGGTGTTCACCAACGGCACCACCAAGACCCCGCGGGAGCTGGCCCGGACGCTGCGCGGCATCGGCTTCGAGGTGTCCGACGAGCAGGTGCTGACCCCGGCGAGCAGCGCGGTGGCCGCGCTCACCCGGCGCGGGCACCGCCGGGTGCTGGTGCTCGGCCACGACGGCCTGACCGTCCCGCTGCGCGACGCCGGCCTGGAGGTGGCGGCGGCCGCCGCCGACGGGCGGCCGCGGGCGGACGCGGTGCTGGCCGGCTGGTACCCGGACTTCACCCTGGCCGCGCTCGAGGCGGCCTGCCACGCGGTCTGGGACGGCGCCGAGCTCTTCAGCTGCTCGCAGTCGATGTTCTTCGCGACCGCGCAGGGCCGGGCCATCGGCACCTCGCGCGCGATCTCGGCCATGATCAAGAGCCTGACCGGCTGCCGGGTGCGGCTGGTCGGCAAGCCGTCGCTGGACGCGCTGCGCACCGCCGCGGCCCGCCTCGGGCTGCGGCCGCACGAGCTGGCGGTCGTCGGCGACGACCCCGAGCTGGAGGTGCCGATGGCGCACCGGGGCCGCGCGCTGGCCGTGGCGGTGGCGTCCGGGCTGGCCGCCGCGGACTCGTTCGATCACCTGCCCGCGGCCCGGCGGCCGCACCTGCACCTGGGCGGGGTCGACGAGCTGCTGTCCATCTGCCAAGAGGAGGAACCGTGACCGACCCCCGCCATGTGATCATGCGGAAGGTCTTCCACCGGAACGCCGAGCGCGTCTTCCGGATCGCGCCCGCGCCCGCTGACCCCGCGGCGGGTGCGTGATGCGCGCGGTCGGCATCACCCGGTTCGGCGGGCCGGAGGTGCTGCAGATCGTCGAGCGGCCGGTGCCCGAGCCCGGCGACGGCGAGGTGCGGATCAAGGTCGCGGCGGCGACCGTGAACCCGACCGACACCGTGCTGCGGACCGGCCGGCACGGCGCGCCGGAGGGGGATCCCCCGTACGTGCCGGGCATGGAGCTGGCGGGCACGATCGACGCCGCCTCCGGGGCGGCCGCGTCCCGGTTCCGGCCGGGCGACCGGGTGATGGCCATCGCGTCGCCGCGGGGTCCGGAGGGCGGGGCCCAGGCCGAGCTCGTCGTGGTGCCGGCCGACTCGGTCGCGGCCGTGCCCGACCGGGTCAGCCTGACCGAGGCGGCCACGCTGCCGATGAACGGGCTGACCGCCCGGCTCGCCCTCGACCTGCTCGGGCTCGCGCCGGGGGAGACCCTCGCCGTCACCGGGGCCGCGGGCGCGGTCGGCGGGTACACGATGCAGCTGGCCAAGGTGGCGGGGCTGCGGGTGATCGGCGACGCCCTGCCCCGTGACTCCGAGCTGGTCCGCGGTCTCGGCGCCGACGTGGTGGTCCCGCGCGGCGACGAGGTGGCCGCCGCGATCCGGCTCGCCACCGGGGACGGCGTGGACGCGCTGCTCGACGCCGCCCTGCTGAACCAGCTTGTGCTGCCGGCCGTGCGGGACGGCGGTCAGATCGCCGCCGTGCGCCCGTTCACCGGCGAGACCGAGCGTTCGATCAAGGTGATCCTGGTCTGGGTCGGCGACTACCTGCACGCCGGGGACAAGCTGGCCGACCTGGCCCGCCTGGTCAGCCAGGGCCGGCTCACGCTGCGGGTGAACCGGACGCTTCCGGCCGGGCAGGCCGGGCAGGCGCACCGGCTGCTGGAGGCGGGCGGGATCCGGGGCCGCCTCGTGCTCACGTTCTAGGGCCGGGCTCCGCATGGCCTGCCTGGGCCGCGGTCCGCCTCAGGTACCAGCCGTGACTAGCGTGACCGGCTGGCCGGTGACGGCGGCCACCATCTGAAAGTCGCGATCATCAGCGAGCACGATGAGCCGTTCGTGCTCCGCCGTCGCAGCGACCAGCAGGTCGTCGGGCCCGGCGGATCGGTGTGCCCCGGCCTGGGTCAGCGCTTGCTGAACGTCGCTGGCCCGTTCGTACGCTCCTTCGTGCATGGGCACCCAGCCGAAAAGGTCGTGGAGTAGCCGCTGCTTTTCCAGCCGGTCAGCGAGCGACCGGGCCGAGTACAGAAACTCCAGTTCGACGAGCGGGCAGACCGCGATGACACCCGCGGTGAGCTGATCGGCCCAAGCCTTCCGGCAATCCGTCTGCAAGATCCGGAACAGGCCAGATGTATCGATCAGGTAAAGGGCGCGGCTCACCGCCGGTATGCGGCCTTGTTGCCGAGGAACTCGTCAAAGTCACCGCGATCGGCCATCTCGCCCAGCCCGGCCAGCGCGCGCAGGCGCACGAGCCGCTGACCGACCTCGCGCAACGCGGCGTTAACCGTGTCCTTCTTGGTCTTGGTTCCGAGAACCTCGGCGGCCGTCGCGAGAGCCTCCTGATCGATCTCGATCGGTGTCTTGGCCATGGCCATAGGGCTCACCGTGCCTTCCGTGTCCAGGCTCGGCCCGCGTAGTTATTCTTTGGATACCAAGGATATCTGTAACAGATATCTACTGTACCAACGCGTGCTACGGTCAGGTGGCCGTGCTGGCGGGCGAGGCGGCGGCCCCGTTGCTCAGGCCGGCCTGCTCGCGCAGGCCGGCCACGTCGGTGCGCTCCCAGGTGAAGTCCGGCTCGTCCCGGCCGAAGTGGCCGTAGGCGGCCGTGGCCCGGTAGATCGGGCGGGGCAGCCGGAGATTGTCGCGCAGCGCCGCCGGGCGCAGGTCGAAGTTCTGCCGGACCAGTTCCAGGATCGCCGGCCGCGGGATGCGCTCGGTGCCGAACGTGTCGATGTGCAGGGACAGCGGCCTGGCCATCCCGATCGCGTAGGCCACCTGCAGCTCGGCCCGGTCGGCCAGGCCCGCGGCGACCACGTTCTTGGCCACATACCGCGCTCCGTACGCGGCGGACCGGTCGACCTTGGACGGGTCCTTGCCGGACAGCGCGCCGCCGCCGTGACGGGCCGCGCCGCCGTAGGTGTCGACGATGATCTTCCGGCCGGTCAGGCCGGTGTCACCGCACGGCCCGCCGACCACGAACCGCCCGGTCGGGTTCACGTAGAAGTTCCGGCGCAGGTCCGCGGGGTCGTACAGGTCGGCGGGCAGGACCTCGGTGACGACCTCGGTCCAGAGCGCGTCGGGGAGCTTGTCCTCCGCGCCCTCGGCGTGCTGGGTGGAGATCAGCAGCTTCTCGACCGCCACCGGCCGGCCTCGTCGTAGCGGACGGTCACCTGGGTCTTGCCGTCCGGGCGCAGGTAGGGCAGCACCCCGGACTTGCGCGCCTCGGCCAGGCGCCGGGCCAGCCGGTGCGCGAGCGCGATCGGCGCGGGCATCAGTTCCGGCGTCTCGCGGGATGCGTAGCCGAACATCATGCCCTGGTCCCCGGCGCCGGCCGCGTCGTAGCGGTGCGGCGCCGCCTGGTCGCGCCGCGCCTCGTGCGAGTGGTCGACGCCCTGGGCGATGTCGGGGGACTGCCGGTCCAGCGCGGTCAGCACGCCCACGGCGTGGCCGTCATAGCCGAGCTCGCCGGAGTCGTAGCCGATGTCACAGATCGTGGCGCGGGCGATGTCGGCGAAGTCGATGCGCGCGTCGGTGGTGAGCTCGCCGGCGATGACCACGAGGCCGGTGGTCACCAGCGTCTCGACCGCCACCCGCGACTCCGGGGACTCGGCCAGCACCGCGTCCAGGATGGCGTCGGAGATCTGGTCGGCGATCTTGTCGGGATGTCCCTCGGTCACCGACTCGGAGGTGAAGTGGAATCCGTCCTGGTCGCTTGTGCTCACGTGGTTACCCCTTGCTCGGGATGGCGGGCCGGGCGGCCGGGCCGGGCGCGGGCGGGCGGGCGGCAGGCGGGCGGGACGCGGCCTTCCTGGCGCCGGGCCTGGCCGCCGCGGGCTTGATCTCGGCGCGGACCATCGCCGCGCCGGCCACCATGGCCGCGAGCTTGGCCCGGGCGATGTCGGGCAGCAGGTGACGCAGGCCGCAGTCGGGATTGATCACGAGCTTCTCCGGGGCCACGTACCGCAGCGCCCGCCGGATCCGGGTCGCGACCAGGTCCGGGGACTCCACCTGCTCGGTCTTCACGTCGATCACGCCGAGCCCCAGGCCGCGATCCCAGTGGTGCTCCTCGAGCAGGCTCAGGTCCTCATCGCCGGTCCGGGCGAACTCCAGCGCGATCTGGTCGACGTTGGCCTCCTTGACCGCGGGGAACAGGAAGTCGTAGTGCCCCTCCCACAGCGGCCGGGCGTACCGGTTGCCGTAACAGACGTGCAGGATCCAGCTGACGTCCGCACCCCCGGTCACGATGTTCACCGCCTCGATCGCCAGCCCCACGTCCTCGGGAAAGCCGGCCAGGAACGGCTCGTCGATCTGCAGCACCCGCGCGCCTGCCCGGGCCAGTTCCGCCGCCTCGGCGCCGAGCACGCGGGCCAGCGCCCGGACCAGGTCGGCGTGGTCGGCGTAGCCGCCCTCCCCGGCGGAGGCCCGGATCCGGCGGGCCAGTGAGTACGGCCCGGTCAGGGACAGCTTCACCGGCCGGTCGGTCAGCTGCCGGACGAACCGGAAGTCCTCGGCCAGCCCCAGGTTGGCCCGGCCCGGCGCGGGCAGCGGCTGGCTGAGCCGGGCGTCGTAGTAGTCGAAGTAGTCGGCCTTGTCCGGCCGCGGGATCTCCACTCCCGGGATCCGGGCCAGCAGGTAGTCCACGTCGTTGTCGCGGCGCAGTTCCCCGTCGGAGACGATGTCGATGCCGGCCTGCTGCTGGTCCATGACCGCGGCCTTGATCGCCATCTCGTGGATCTCGTCCAGGTAGCGGCGGCTGATCCGGTGCCGGTGGTAGTCGTTGCGCACCTGGCCGAGCCACTCGGGCACGGAGTACGACCCGATCACGGTGGTGGGCAGCAGCACCGGGGACAGGCGGCGGCCGGCCGGCGCGGGCCGCGGGCCGGCGGTCATTCGCGCACCGCCGCGGTCAGAGTCTTCACGTTCGATGACGGCCGGGCCGCGAACGGCGCGATGTGCACGTCGAACCCGCTGCGGCTGCCGATGTGCTGCAGCAGCGGGCCGTTGACCCAGTTCACCACCGACCCGTCGTACTTGCCCGGGCCGAAGAAGCCGCTGTGGTACCGCAGCACGTCGTCCAGGAACAGGTCATGGCACTGGAGCCGGCCGAACGGGTGCAGCAGCGGCAGGGTCTCGGCGAAGCTGCTGAGCGCGCCGTTGTTGACGTGGACCCGGATGTCGCCGTGCGACTCCAGCTGCGAACGGAGCAGCTCGCCGTTCAGGTCGGGTGTCACCTGGTACAGGTCGAGGCCTTCCAGCGGCCGGTACCTCTCCTGCAGCCGCAGCGCCGCCCAGACGTCCCGCCAGAACGTCACCGCTTGCCCGGTGTCGCCGAAGTACTGCGGCAGCGCCTCGCACAGCAGCTCGGGACCGAGCCGGAGCAGCTTGTCGGCCAGCTCGGGCACCCGCTCGGCCGGCGCGGAGTACTGCCGCGCGATCTGCTGCGCGTCGCCGCCCGGCAGGTAGGCCCGGGTCTCGACCTGGTAGATCCGGCCGCCGATGCGGGCCACCTCGTCGCTGGGCAGGTTGTCGTACACGTTGGAGATGTAGACCAGGAACGCCTTGCCGCGCAGGAACCCGAGGCTGACCGCCGGGCGGGTAGCGTCGATCACGAGCGCGCTGATGTGGTCGCTGTGGTGGGCGACGGCCTTGATCGCCCGGCCGAGCACGTGCGGCGAGTAGTCGCCCATGATGTAGTGCAGGCGGCGGTAGTAGTCGCGGCTGTGCGCCCGGGAGAGCGCGACGAACTCGTCCAGCCAGGTCCTGGCCTGGCTGCCGTTGCCCACCCCCAGTTCCACCACGTACAGCTCGGGCGGCAGCGCGCTGCGGGCGTCCAGGTCGTCCCAGGTCTTGAACAGCTCCAGGATCAGCTCCCGGACCGCCGCGGTGTTACGCGCGTCGCTCTCGCCGCCGGGCAGGGCCTGCTCGTAGTCGTGGCCGGTGGCCTGCTCCCAGAGCGACAGGGCCTGCCAGTACAGGGCGTTGAACCGCCAGATGCAGCTGTGCCGGCCGGTCACCCACGGCCCGAGCGGCACCCGGGTGGACGCCGCGGGATGCGCATGCTCGTCCAGCAGGCCGGCGACCACCGAGCGGAGATCGGCGTCCGGGCCGCGGCGCAGGTCGATCGCCAGCTCGAGACCGGTCTCGGTGCTGGCGGTGCGTTCCGGGCCCTGGTCGTCGTCCTGGTCCGCGGCCGGGGCGCCGCCGCGCCCGGGGGCGAGCACCGGGCGGACGTCGGCGACCTCGCGGAAGTTCGCGCGGTACTGGATCCAGTCGCACACCAGGCTGAGCCGGGACAGGTCGACGTCGCTGGCGCAGAGGGCCTCGATGACCGGCTCCAGCGCCGCGGTCACGCTGACCGGCGACGAGCCGCGGAGCCTGCTCACCGGCCGCACGTCAACCCGCATGACCGGTCCCGGTGCTGCCTCGGGGGGACAACCCCCCCAGACCCCCCCGGGTGCCATCCGCTCGGGCCAGCCTCCGGCCGGCCGTCGCGGACAGCCCGGCTTCGCCGATCCCGGCCCGCTGCAGGATGGCCGGGATGCGGTGCTCGTTGGCGACCGCCATCACGTGCACCCCGGCCACGCCGGGGATCTGCCGGAGCGCGGCGATCGTCTCGGCGCAGATCGCCATGCCCTCCTCGGCGGTCCGGTCCTCCGGCACGCCGCGCAGCCTGCGGGCGACCTCGGCGGGGACCTGCACGCCCGGCACGCCCTGCTCGAGATGGCCCAGCGCGCGCAGCGAGGCGATCGGGCCCACGCCGGCCAGGATGTGGCAGCGCTCGTGCAGCCCGAGGTCCCGGACCTGGGCCATCCACCGCGCGAACGCGACCACGTCGAACACGTACTGGGTCTGCACGAACTGCGCGCCGGCCGCGATCTTCTTGCCGAGGCGGGCCGCGCGGAAGTCGACCGGCGGCGCGGACGGGTTCTCCACGCTGCCGAGGAACCAGCTCGGCGGCGGGCTGAGCTTGCGGCCGGACAGCAGCTTGCCCTCGTCGCGCATGGTCCGCGCGGCCCACAGCAGCTGTACGCTGTCCAGGTCGAACACCGGCTTGGCGTCGGCGTGGTCGCCGAACTTGGGATGGTCGCCGGTCATGACCAGGATGTTCGGTATCCCCATCGCCGCCGCGCCGAGCAGGTCCGACTGCAGCGCGATCCGGTTCCGGTCCCGGCAGGTGAGCTGCATGATCGGCTCAACGCCCGCGGCCATCGCGGCCAGGCTCCCGGCCCAGCTGGACAGCCGGACCGAGGCACCCTGGTTGTCGGTGATGTTGACCGCGGTGACCCAGTCGCGCAGCGGCTCCACCTTGCGCGCGATCGCGGCCGGGTCCGCGCCGCGCGGCGGGCCGATCTCGGCCGTCGCCGTGAACGTCCCGCTCTCCAGCGCCGCGCGGAACCGGCCCGGCGCGGGCGGGGTGACCCCGGCGCCGTCGGGCCGGATCGCGTCGCCTGACCGGGTCATGCGCCGCTGGCCCTCGGCCCGGACGCCGCCGGGCTGGTCACGGTGACCGCGACCGGGCGGCCGGCCGGGCGCGCGGGGGGCAGCTCCATGTCCGCCCCCAGGTCCTCGTCCTGGCCCTGCCAGTAGCGGATCCACGAGCTCTGCCCCCAGAGCCGGTGATCGATCGGGAGCTGCAGCCGCAGCAGGTCGCCGGGCCGGCCCTGGCGGTCGGCCCGCTCGAAGGCCTCCACCCACACGCACCGCATCGCCGGGTACACCTCGCAGCGGCCGTCGGCGCCGACCCCGCCGCAGGGCCCGTTCCTGAGCTGCTTCGGGCAGGTCATCGGGCACGCGTAGCCGGTGGACGGCAGCGTGCACTGGCTGCACATCCGGCAGCCGAAGATCTCCTGCTTCACGCCCTTCTCGGCCGCGGTGAACAGGCGGCGCAGCCAGGGCGTGGCCTCCAGCAGCGCGGCCAGCCGCCGGTAGGCGGCATTCGGCTCCAGCAGGTGGTGCAGCAGGTACAGCCAGCGGGCCGGCAGTCGCGGGGACACCGGGCGCGGCGTGGCGGGCCCGGCCGGCTCAGCCACGGCCGGCCGGGCCGGTCGCGGCGCGGCCGCGGCCCGGCCGGCTCCGGTGCTGCTCAGGCTCAACCGCGTTCCTCCGCCCGGATGTCCCGGTCGCCCGTCCGGCCGCCCCGGCGGGCGTCGCCCGGCTTCGGCTTCAGGATGGATTTGCCTGGCTCGTCCGGGCAACATCCGGTTCCACAACGTCGTTCTCACCGCGTTGTGCCGCCGGGACAAGGGGCCGGCCAGGGGGTTCACCGCGCTCATCCTCAGGCCGGCGCGGCGCCGAGCAGGTGATCCAGGGCGCCCGGGTCGCCGCCGGGGAACGTGAGCACCACGCCCTGCACCAGCGGGCCGGCCTCGGCGAACAAGTCGGCGGCCAGATCGATCCCGGTCTGGGCCGCGCGCGGGCCGGCCCGCTCCATCGCGGTCAGCGTCTGCGGCGGGATGCTGATGTCCGGCACCTCGTGCGAGAGGTAGTCGGCCTCCTCGAAGCTGCGCAGCGGCACGATGGACAGCAGCACCGGCACGCCCTCCTCCGAGAGCGCGGCCATCATGCGGCGGAGCTGGCCCAGCTCGTACAGCGGGCGGCTGATCAGGTACCGGGCCCCGGCCTGGATCTTGCTGGCCGTGCGGGCGATCTCGGCGTCGAGGTCGGCCGCGCTCGGGTTGAACCGGGCGCCCGCCTGGAACGAGGTCTTGGTGGCCAGCGGCAGCCCGTTGCAGTCGGTGCCCTGGTTCAGGCCGGCGACCAGCTCGACCAGGCCGACCGAGTCGACGTCCCAGATGCCGTCCACGTTGGGGTAGTCGCCGAGCAGCGGCGGGTTGCCGGTCTCGCAGACGATGTTCCTGATCCCGAGCGCGCTCGCGCCGAGCAGGTCGGCCTGGAGCGCCATGATGGTCTTGTCCCAGGTGGTCACCGTGGCGATGGTCTCGACCCCGGCTCGCTGCTGCAGCTGGAAGGCCAGGTCGAGCGAGCTGAGCTGGGCCCGGGGGCTCTGCCGGGGCGCGATGAAGAACGTGCCGATGCCCCGCTCCCGCAGCGCCGCCACCTGGTCGGCCGCCTCGTCGGCGGCCCCGCCGACCGGCGGCTCGATCCCGGCCGCGACCACGAACTCCCCGCCGGCCAGGCGCTCGCTCAGCCCGCCGGCCGGGCCGGACAGCGTCACTGCCGGGCCCGGCCGCCGGGCCGGCGCCGCGGGCGGCCGCCGCGCGCGGACCGGCGTCATGCCGGAGATCTCCGCGGCGGCCGCCTGGATGTGGGCCGGCGTGGTGCCGCAGCAGCCGCCGACCAGGGACGCGCCCGCCTCGACCAGGCGCCGCGCGTACCGCGCGAAGTAGGCGCCGTCGACGTGGTACTCGAACCGGCGCCCGGCCACCCGGCGGGGCAGGCCCGCGTTCGGCTGCGCGCTCACCGGCAGGCTCGTGTGCGGCACCAGGGCCTGCACCACCGACAGCGCGCCCTGCGGGCCGAGCGTGCAGTTGGTGCCGAGCATCACGACCGGCAGCGCGCTGAGCACGCTGGCCACCTCGCGCGGGCTCTCGCCGCCCAGGGTCCGGCCGTCGCTCGCGAACGTGGCCTGCGCGATCACCGGCAGGCCGGTCAGGTCGGCGGCGACCCGGACCGCCTCGGCCAGCTCGTCCAGGTAGCCGAACGTCTCCAGCACGATCGCGTCCACGCCGCCCTCGGCCAGGCACTCGATCTGCTCCCTGATCGCCTCGACGCGCTGCGCGGGCGCGACCCGGCGCCGCTGGCTGGCCGTGACCGCCGGAGAGACCGAGCCGCCCACGAACACCGGCCGCCCGGCCCCGTCCCGGGCCCGCGCGGCGATCCGCGCGCCGGCCAGGTTGATCTCCCGGGCCAGGTCACCAAAGCCCTGGTCACCCAGCCGGAGCCGGTTGGCCCCGAACGTGTTGGTCAGGATCATGTCGGCGCCCGCGCTGAGGTAGCTCTCGTGGATCGTGCTGACCAGGTCGGCATTGGACAGGTTGAGCTCGGGCAGGGCCCGGTCCAGCGAGTTGCCCGCCGCGTGCAGCATGGTTCCCATGGCGCCGTCGCAGATCAGCACCTGCTGGCCGAGCGCGGTCACCAGATCGGTCATGGTCCGCCCTCCAGAGCGTCGACGATCTCGAGCGCGACCTGCGCCATCAGCCGGTCCCGGTAGTTGCCGAGCTGCAAGCCGGTGATCTCCTGGATCCGCCGGATCCGGTAGGCGACGGTGTTGGGGTGCACGTGCAGGCTGCGGGCCGTGCGCTGCGGGCTGCTGTTCTCCCGGAAGTAGCAGGCGAGCGTGGTCAGCAGCTCGGTGCCGCGCTGCCCCTCCTGCGCGCCGAGCTTGCCCAGGATCTCCGCGGCGAACGAGCGCAGCTCGCCCAGGTCCGGGACCTGGAGCAGCAGCCGGTGGATGCCGAGATCCTCGAACGCCACCACCTGACCCTGGCGGCCCAGGCGCACCACGGCGTCGATCGTGCGCCGGGCCTGGCCGTAGGAGCGGGCGATGTCGGCCGGGTCGCGGCAGGCCCCGCCGATGCCGACGGTGAGCATGGTCTCCGGGAACAGGTCCCGCATCCGGGTCACGCAGCGAGTACTCAGCCGGGCCGCCTCCGCGGGCTCGGGGACCACGACCACCACCTCGTCCTCCCGGATCGAGGTGATCGCCCCCGGCATCCGGGTGGTGAAGAAGTGGTCGATGGCAGCGGCCACCCGCTGGCGCTGCGCCTCGGCGCCGGCCGCTGGCCGGGCGGACGCCGGCGCCGTGAAGGCCACGGCCAGGATCCGGTGCTCGCGGGAGGAGTCGTAGCCCAGGTGCCGCGCCCACCGGCCCACGTCGCCGTTGTCGCGCCCGCCGAGCAGCAGCCCCTCGACCAGGTCGTCCCGCACCTGCCGGGCCGCCGCGGCCACGACGCGCTCGCGGCCGAGGATGACCCCGCAGATCGTCGCCGCGTGCTCGGTGACCAGCAGGCTCATGTCCCCGCCGTCGCCGGCGGGGCCCGCTGCCGAACGTCATCAGGTAGGCGGGGACATCGTCGCCGACCAGGATCGGCGCCACGATCACCGGCGCCGCGTCGCCCACGTCCGGCAGCCGCAGCGACCGGCGGGTCTGCGCGGTGCTGTTCAGCACCGCGGCCAGCCGGGGGCTGGCCAGGTACTCGCGCACGTAGCCGGCGACGTCGTCACCGCCCAGGTCCGGGGCGGCCGCGGCGAGGACCTCGAGACCGCGGCTGACCACCGCGACCGTGGCCACGGTGCGCTCGGCCAGCAGCCGCGCCACCGTCGACACGTCGGCGTCCTGCAGGGTCAGGCCGGTCAGGTGCTGGTAGACCGTCACCAGCTCGCGCAGCAGCGCGTTCTCGTGCTGGACCGCGCGGTGGTCCAGCACGACCGAGGGCGGGCGGGAGTCCGGCCACCTGTCCACCATGGCGCATTAGCCTACATCGTCCGGGTTCCCGGCTCTTGTTGACAAGCACAAGCGATGGCCGCCCTGACTTGTCGGATTTCGCGGCCAGCTCGCGCGCTAGCAGTTCATGACGTGTTTGTTTACCACGGAATCCTGAACACAGCGGGTTGTGGATAAGCACAGTCCACGATCGGCGATTGGTCAGGAACTGGCCGTCGCCGCGGCCGGGGGGCGGCCGGGCAGCAGCAGCGCGGGGAGCACGGCCAGCGCGGTGAACGCGGTGCACCACCAGAACGTGTTGGCGTAGGCCGTGGCCAGGCCCGCCGCGCCAGCCGCCGCGTGGGCGACCGTCTGGCGGTCGAGGATCAGGGCCACCAGCACCGCGGCGCCGAAGGAGCCGCCGATGAACTGCAGGATCCTGGTGGCGCTGCTGGCGTCCGGCACCTGCTCCCGGCTCAGCCCCTGGAAGGCGCCGGCCATGACCGCGATCGTCGCGGTGCCGAGCCCGGCGCCGCGGACGACCAGGGCCGCGCCGAGCAGCCAGTAGCTGGTGTGCAGCCCGGCCAGCGCGAACGGGATGGTGCCGGCGGCGGCCAGCGCGACCCCGGCCAGGACGACGAGCCGGGGGCCGATCTTGTCGGTGAGCCGGCCGGCCAGCGTCCGCGGGGCCAGGCTGCCGAGCCCCTGCGGGACCATCAGCAGGCCGGCCGCCAGCGCGCTGTCGTGCCGGGCCATCTGGAAGTACAGCGGCAGCAGCAGCATGCCGCCGTAGATCGAGAGCCCGGCCAGGAACAGCAGCGTGCTCGCCCCGGTGAACGCGCGCGCCCGGAACAGCCGCAGGTCGACCAGGGGCGTCGCCGACGTCCGCAGCGCGTGCCCGCAGTAGGCGGCGAGCAGCAGCACGCCGGCGCTCAGCGGGATGATCACCCCGCGGTGGCCGAAGCCGCCGTCGCTGCTCACCTCGGCCAGGCCGTACAGCAGCGCCACCAGCGCGGGCGGCAGCAGCACCAGCCCGGCCAGGTCGATGCGCGATGCGCCGCCCGGCGGCCGCGACGCCGGCAGCCGCCGCCACGCGAGCACCAGGCCGGCCAGGCACATCGGCACGTTCACGTAGAAGATCCAGCGCCAGCTGACGTTGCTGATGATCAGGCCGGCGATCACGGGCCCGAAGATCGGGACGACGACGACCGGGAGGCTGACCGCGGCCATCAGCCGCCCCAGCTGGCCGCGGCCGGCCGCCTGCACGAGCAGCGTGGTGATCAGCGGCGTCATCATCCCGCCGCCCATGCCCTGGACCACCCGGAACGCGATCAGGCTGCCGATGCTCCACGCCGCGCCGCAGGCGACCGATCCGGCCAGGAACAGGGCCAGCGAGAACGTCCACACCGCCCGGCCGCCGAACCGGGCCAGCGCCCAGCCGCTCAGCGGGATGACCATCGCGAACGACAGCAGGTAGCCGGTGATCACCCACTGGATCGTGGACACGCTGGTGTGCAGGTCGCGCGCGATCGTGTCGACGGCCACGTTGACGATCGAGGTGTCGAGCAGCGCCGGTATCGCGCCGGTGAGCAGGACGACGACGAGCTTGACCACGGCGGGGTCCAGCCGCTCGCGCGCCGGCTTCGCGGCGGCGCCCTGGCCAGCGGCCTGGGTCCGGTTCATGCTCGTAAACTACACCGTGCAGTGCATTCATGTAAACTGGTCAGTGCAAAATGGCGCAGGCGCACACGGAAGGCGGGGTGGGCCGATGGCAGGCGGGCTAGCCGAGCAGACCGGGAAGGCGTGGCCCGGGCGGGCGGCGGCGGCATCCGGCGCGGGCCGCGCGACCGGCGCCTCCGGGCCTAAGGGCGAGGCGATCGCGGCGGCCGCGCTGCGGTTGTTCCTGCGTGACGGCTACGAGCGCACCAGCGTCGACGCGATCGCGGCCGAGGCCGGGGTGTCCAAGCGCACGATCTACAACCGCTACGGGGACAAGGAGACCCTGTTCCTGTCCGTGCTCCGGGAGACCTACGCCGCGATGATGGCGGCGTTCGGCCGCGTCGCCGACGCGCACCTGCGCGAGATCGGCGACGTGCAGCAGGACCTGACCGCGTTCGCCCGCGAGGTGGCGTTCACCGTGACCACCTTCCCGGAGCGGATCGCGCTGGTCCGGCTCATCCTGGCCGAGGCCCCCTACTTCCCCGCGCTGATCAGGGAGGAGCTGGGATCGCAGACCATGCACGGCATCATCGCCCGGCACCTGGCCCGGCTGGGCCAGGCCGGCCGCCTGGCCATCACCGACCCGGACGAGGCGGCCGATCACCTGATGGCGCTGACCATCAGCCAGATCAACGCCAGGACTCTGTTCGGCGTGGTTCCGGTCAGCCGGGCCGAGATCGAGCGGATGGTCACCAGCGGCGTCGCCGCGTTCGTGCGCGCCTACCGGCCGGGCTGAGCCCTCACCCGCTGGAGTACACCCGCTCCGGGATGACCAGGACCGCGGCCCGGCGCTCACCCGCTGGAGTACACCCGCTCCGGGACGACCAGGACCGCGGCCCGGCCCTCCTCCGCCATGACCCGGTCGTAGCTGGGCCAGTCGTCGTGCGTGCCGCCCGCAGCGGTGAACACGTCCCGCAGCAGACCGGGCAGCGCCGCGGGGTCGAAGCCGGGCAGCGGGTCCGCCGGGCCCGCGATCTCGGCCGGCCCCTCGGCCGCGACCCACCGCCACCCGGCCCGGACCACGACCGTGGCCCGCGGCCGGGCGCGCAGGTTGACCAGCTTGGCCGTGCCCGCCCGGGTCGTGAACGAGACCACCGGGGCGCCGGTCACCGGGTGGGCGAGCACCCCCGCGTTGACCACGGACGACTGGATCGTGCCCGCGGCCCGCAGCGTGGACACCACGCACAGCCCGTGGTCGCCGGGCACCAGGGCGGCAAAGTCAGCGACGTCGGTCATGCGCGCGAGCCTAGCCGCCGGCCTCCTCGCGCAGCCGCGCGGCGGCCCCGGTCATCGCGGCGAGCTTGCCCGCGGCCACGTCGCGAGGCAGGTACTTCATCCCGCAGTCCGGGGCGAGCACGAGCTTCTCGGCCGCGACGTAGGGCAGGGCCCGCCTGACCCGGTCCGCCACCTGGGCGGGTGTCTCCACCGCGTGGTCGTTCAGGTCCAGCACGCCCAGGATGATCGTCTTGCCGTCCAGCGCGGTGAGCACCGAGCAGTCCAGGCCGGACTGGGCGGTCTCGATCGACACCTGGTCGGCCCGGCTCGCGGCGAGCTCGGGCAGGAACGAGTAGCCCTCCGGGCGCTGGTGGATGATCGCGGCGTAGCCGAAGCAGATGTGCACGGCGGTGGTGCCGGTCACGCCCTCGAGGGCCCGGTTGACCACCGCCACCCCGTAGCCGCGCGCCTCGTCCGGCCGGGCCTGCAGGTAGGGCTCGTCGAGCTGCACGATGTCGGCCCCGGCCGCGAACAGGTCCCTGACCTCCTCGTTGACCGCCTCGGCGTAGCCGGCCGCCGCCTCCTCCCGGCTCGGGTAGTAATCGTTCTGGGCCTGCTGCGCCATGGTGAACGGGCCGGGGACCGTCACCTTGACCGTCCGGCTGGTGTGGGCCCGCAGGAACGTCAGGTCATCCACCTGCACCGGATGCCGGCGCCGGATCGGCCCGGTGATCCGGGGCACCGGGTTCGGGTTCCCGCTGCGGTCCAGGGCGGTACCCGGGTTGTCGACGTCCACGCCGTCCAGTGCGGTGGCGAACCGGTTGGAGTAGCTCTCCCGGCGGATCTCGCCGTCGGTGATGATGTCCAGTCCCGCCTCCTCCTGGGCGCGGATCGCCAGCAGGGTGGCGTCCTGCTGGGCCTGGTCCAGGTAGGCGGGGTCCACCCGCCACAGTTCCGTGGCCCGGATGCGCGGCGGGAACCGGCCGGCCAGTTTCTCGCGGTCGATCAGCCAGTCAGGCTGCGGGTAGCTGCCCACGAGCGAGGTGGGGAAGAGCATGTCTGCCTCCGTTGCGCGCCGGATTGCGCCCGGCCCGGCCGCACCGCGGCCGGCCGGGCGGTTGCCACAATAGGGGCACCGGGGGCGGCGGCAGGATCAGACCCCGTGGTCAGGCCGCGGGCCGGACTGCGGGTCAGGCTGGGGGCCAGGGCGCGGTAAGGCCCGGCCGACGACCTCGGTGCTGACCTGCCGGGTGGTCACGCTCAGCACGCCAAGGCCAGACAGCGCCTGGGTCACCTGCCCGGCCAGGGCCGGGCCCGCCGACGTCGACTCGGCCAGGCCGATCACGGACACGCCGCCGAGCATGGCCGGGGTGATGTCGCCGGCGTCGGCGATGCTGTGCGCCTTGACCCCGCGGCCGCGGGCCAGGCCGTGGAGGTGGCGGCTGTCCGGCGCGCCGGCCCCGCCGAGGATCAGCATCACGTCCGACGCCGCCGCGATCACCCGGACCGATTCGGCCCGGTCGGACGCGGCGTAGCAGAACCCGTCCGGGTGCGGGCCGTGCAGGGCCGGGAACCGCGATCGCAGCGCGGCCGCCACCGGGGCCGCGTCCTCCACCGGGATGCCGGGCTGCAGCAGGTAGGAGACCCGCCGGGCGTCGGTCACCCGCAGCGTCGCGGTGC
Organism: uncultured Actinomycetota bacterium; assembly: GCA_963749145.1. Lineage (GTDB taxonomy): Bacteria > Actinomycetota > Actinomycetes > Streptosporangiales > Streptosporangiaceae > JASHPR01. The sequence continues at coordinate 1,045,538 of CAVVLN010000005.1, forward strand.
TGCCCGGGCTGGTCACCAGCGCGGTCTTGCCCGGCGCCTGGCCGACGATGCCGGCCACGGCCGCCTGGCCCGGCTGGCCGATCAGCACGAGATCATCGCCGCGCTGCGCGAACCGCCGCGCCTCGGCGTGCACCCGCGCCACCAGCGGGCACGTCGCATCGATGATCTCGAGACCGCGGGCCGCCGCCTCGGCGTGCATTGCCGCGGAGACCCCGTGCGCGGGGAACATGACCGTGCCGCCGTCCGGGACCTCGTCCAGCGTCCGCACGAACACCGCGCCCTGCCCGGCCAGGTCCGCGAGCGCGTCCGCGTCGCCCGCCAGGTCCCCGCAGACGTGCACGGCGCGGCGGCCGTCCACCGCGCGGCGGGCCGCGGCCAGCGCCTGCGTCGCGCCGTTGCACCACGGGCCTGGCGCGGCCAGCAGCCGGCGGGTCCCGAACACGGCCGACCACTCGTCCACCGCCGACCGGGCCGCCGCCACGGCGAGCCGGTCCGCCGGGCTGGCCGCGGCGGCCACTGCGGCCGTGCTGCCGTCCCGCCGCTGGCAGGTCGCGACGAAGATGGCCGCGCCGCCCTCGTCCGCGCCGGGGTCAGCGCACGCCCCGACCGGCGCGAGGGCGACACTCCGGCCCTTGCGCCGCAGCGTCCCGCCGACCAGCGGCGCGGCCGGGCACGGCAGCGGGCCGCGCACCGGGTCCCCGATCTCGGTCGGGACCAGCACCTCACCCGGTGCCGGCCGGATGCCGGGCGCCAGGAACTCGCGCACCGTCGATCGGTTCATCGCCAGTCCGTCCCCCGCCCGTGAACCGGCCGCGGTGCCGCCCCCGATTCCCGTCACCACGGCACCGCATGCCGGCGGGAAGCTCATTCCCCGGTCAGTATCCCGGTTCGCTCACGCGCGTCTCAAAGCTTCGACAAGAACCTGAGCCGGGTGCGCGCCCGGCCGGCCCGCCCGCGCAAATGTTGATTAATTCGATCTGAATTAGTAGGTTTAACGCGACGTCACCGGGCATCCTGGCTGACATGGGGAGGTAATGCCGTGCCGCGCGATGCCCGGCGGCCGGATGCCGTGCGGCGCGATGCCGTCCGGCTGGATCAGCGAGGAAAGGGGCCGGTGCCATGTCCGTCACCGATGACCTGCTGGCGAACAACCTGCGCTACGCCGAGACGTTCCGCGGGCCGCTGCCGCTGCCTCCGGGCCGGGGCGTGGCTGTCATCGCCTGCATGGACGCCCGGCTCAACGTGTACGCGATCCTCGGCCTGGCCGAGGGCGACGCGCACGTGATCCGCAACGCGGGCGGGGTGGTCACCGACGACGAGATCAGGTCGCTGGCGATCAGCCAGCGCCTGCTCGGCACGCGCGAGATCATCCTGATCCATCACACCGACTGCGGCATGCTCACGTTCACCGACGACGACTTCAAGGCCGCTATCCAGGCCGACACCGGCATCAAGCCCCCGTGGGCGGCCGAGGCCTTCGCCGACCTCGACACTGACGTCAGCCAGTCGATCGCGCGGATCAAGGCCAGCCCGTTCATCCCGCACACCGACGCGGTGCGCGGGTTCGTGTTCGACGTGGCGACCGGGAAGCTGAACGAGGTCAGCTAGGACCGTGCCGGTCCGCGAGCGTCTGCGGCCCGTGTTGTCCATGAGCACGCAGACTTGGCCGCGCCATTTACCGAAAACTCTCCGGGATCATGGAGACGGTCGGCGCGTCAGGCGTCGGGGGAGTCGCCTCGGCCCTGCTGCTCGGCGAGGAACCGCTCGAACTGCGCGCCGAGTTCCTCGGCGGTGGGCATGTTCTCCGGCTCGTCGGCCAGCATGCCGCCGTCACCGCTCGCAGCGAACGCGTCGTACTGCTGCTCCAGGGCCTGGACGACCTCGGAGACCTCTTCCGACCCTTCGACCTGCCGGGCTATCTCCAGGTCGGTCCGGTGCGCCGCCTCGCGCAGCGCGTCGGCGGGCAGGGACAGGCCGGTGGCCCGCTGCACCGATTCCAGCAGCGTGACCGCTGCCGCCGGGTAGGCGGCCTGGGCGAGATAGTGCGGCACGTGAACCGCGAAACCGATCGCCGCGCGCCCCTGCTCGCCCATCCGCAACTCGAGCAGCGCGGCCGCGCTGCCCGGCACCTGGAGCCGGTCGACCAGCGGCCGGTACCCCTCGACCAGCTCAGCCTGGGTCGCGTGCGCGGTGACGCCGAGCGGGCGGGTGTGCGGCACGCCCATCGGGATGCCGTGGAATCCGACCGCGAGCTTGACCCGCAGCGCCGCGGCCACGTTCAGCACCGCGGCGGTGAACGAGTTCCAGTCATGGTCCGGCTCCGGGCCGTTCAGCAGCAGGAACGGGGTGCCGGCCGTGTCATGCAGCAGCGACACCGAGATCTCGGGCGCGTCGTAGTGCTCCCAGTGGTCCTTGGCGAAGGTCATCACTGGCCGGCGGGACCGGTAGTCGAGCAGGGAGTCCACGTCGAACTTGGCGACCTCCGTGTGCTCGAGCGCGCTCAGCAGGTGCGCGGTGAGCAGGCGGCCCGCCCCGCCCGCGTCGATGAAGCCGTCGAGGTAGTAGAGCATCGGGACGTCACCGACCTCGGGCGCGTCGGGGCTCACCTCGTAGAGGTCTGCCGGTTCTCGCGCCACCTTCCCAGCCTCCTCAGCCGTTGCCTACTACAAGTCTTACCAACCCGCGGTCACGGTTTGACCATCCGCGCCGGGGAAACTGGCGCCGCGCCCGGGCCAGGTCCCGGTTAGCGGCCCGGGTCCGCCTGACCGTCGAGTGCCGCGCGGTGGGCCCGCCACTTCTCGATGACGAGCGGTAGCTCGCTGCTGACGAACTCGAAATACCGTACCGACTCGGCCACCCGCGCCCCGGCCGGCGTGTCCGCGCCGAGAATCTTGATCCCCTCCCGCAGCACCCCCGTCCACCGGGCCATCAGGCGGTCTCGGATCCTGATCAGCTCGTCCCAGACATTATCGGGCACCCGGTAGAAGTGCCGGCGGGAGCCTGGCTCGCTCTCGCGGCGGACCAGCCCGACCTGGATCAGGTAGCGCACCGCTCCGGACATCGCGGCCGGCGACGCCCGCAGCGTGGCGGCCAGTTCGGCGGCCGAGAGCCGGCCCGAGTCCGCGGTCAGCAGCGCGACGAAAACCCGGGCCGGCATCCGCGGCACGCCCATCTCGACCAGCGCCGAAGCGAAGTCCTCGATGAACCGGCTAACCGCCTCGTCGTCCCGCGCCCCGCCCGGGTCGCTGGCCGACGGGCCCGGGTCGGCGCCGGCGCGGCCTGGTCAGCCGGATCGGCGTGGCCGGGCGGGGGCCGCCGGTTGCCGGGGCGGCCGGGTCCGCGGGCGCCGGATCGGCGTGGCCGGGCGGGGGCCCGCCGGTTGCCGGGGCGGCCGGGTCCGCGGGCGCCGGATCGGCGTGGCCGGGCGGGGGCCCGCCGGATGCCGGGGCGGCCGCGTCCGCGCGCGCCGGATCTGTCCTGTCGGTCATTGCCCGTCGTCGCCCCGAGTTCTCCGAGAATTAGCCTTCACAATTTTCACGAATTTATGAAACTAGTGTAGCCTGCCAGCATGACTGAGGCCATAGCCGTGTCCGGCCTGCGCAAGTCGTTCGGCAAGACGGTAGCGCTTGACGGCCTGGACCTGAGCGTGGCCGAGGGCGAGGTGCACGGCTTCCTCGGCCCCAACGGTGCGGGCAAGACGACGACGATCAGGATCCTGCTCGGCCTGCTGCGCGCCAACGGGGGCACGGCCCGGCTGCTCGGCGAGGATCCCTGGCGCGAGGCCACGGCGCTGCACCGCCGGCTCGCTTATGTGCCCGGTGACGTGACGCTGTGGCCGAACTTCACCGGCGGCGAGATCATCGACCTGCTGGGACGGCTGCGCGGGAGCATGGATCCCAAGCGGCGGGCCAGCCTGCTCGAGCGGTTCGAACTGGACCCGACCAAGAAGGCCCGCTCGTACTCCCGGGGCAACCGGCAGAAGGTGGCGCTGATCGCGGCGCTGGCCTCCGACGTGGAACTGCTGATCCTCGACGAGCCGACCGCCGGGCTCGACCCGCTGATGGAGGCAGCGTTCCGGGACTGCATCGAGCAGGAGCGGACCAGCGGGCGCACCGTCCTGCTGTCCAGCCACATCCTGTCCGAGGTGGAAGCACTCTGCGAGCGGGTCACGATCATCCGGGCAGGCCGGGCCGTGGAGTCGGGGACGCTGGCCCACATGCGCCACCTCACCCGGACCTCGATCGCGGCCGACCTGGCCCGCCCGCCGGCCGGCCTGGATCAGCTGCCCGGCGTGTACGGCCTCGACCTGCAGGACTACCGCGGGCCCGGCACCGCCGGCGCCGGTGACCTGGGTGCGCGGGTGCGGTGCGAGGTGGACACCGACAAGCTGGACGAGGTGCTGCGGCGCCTCGCCGACGCGGGCGTGCTCAGCCTGGTCAGCCAGCCGCCCACGCTGGAGGAACTGTTCCTGCGGCACTACGCCGACGACGGGCCGGCCGAGGCTTCCGGTGCGGCCGGGGCCGTGGGCGGCGGCCAGCACGAGGTCCCGGCGTGACCGCGCTGGCCGGCCCGGGCGCGCTGACCCGGCCGGGCGGCCCGGCCCGGTCCGGCTGGCGGGATTCCCTCGCCGGGTCGGGTGCCCTGGCCAAGCTGGCCGTGCGCCGGGACCGGATCATGCTGGCGGCCTGGATATACGTGCTCGCGATCCTGGCGGTCAGCACCGGCTATAGCTTCAAGGGCCTGTACAAGACCGCGGCCTCGCGCGAGGCGATCGCCGTCGGCATCGGCCACGACGCGACCACGCGCGCGCTGGGCGGCCCGCTGTACGGCGACTCGATCGGCGCGCTGACGGTCTACAAGGTCGGCGCGGCGACGGCCATCGCGGCGGGCCTGATGAGCATCTTCATCGTGATCAGGCACACTCGGGCCGACGAGGAGGCCGGGCGGCTCGAACTGGTCGGCTCGACCGCGGTGGGCCGGGGCGCCGCGCTGGCCGTGGGCGTGCTGCTGGCCGCGGGTGCCAACGCCGTGGTCGCCCTGCTGATCTTTGCCGGGCTGGCCGCCATCGGCCTGCCGCCGGGCGGCTCCGCGGCCCTGGGGCTGGCCATCGGGACGTGCGGGCTGGTGTTCGCGGGGGTCGCCGCGGTCACGGCCCAGCTGTCCGGGACCGCCCGCGGCGCCCGGGGCATCGCGATCGGCGTGCTGGCCGCCGCATACCTGGTCATGTCGGCCGGGGCGGCGGCGGGCTCCGGCGGGGCGCGGTGGCTGCTCTGGGCCTCCCCGGTCGGCTGGGTCACCCAGGTCCGGGCCTACACGGGTGACCGCTGGCTCGTGCTCGCGCTGCCGGTGGCCGCCGCCGCGGTGATCGGGATCCTGGCCGCTGTCCTCGCGGCCCGGCGGGATCTCAACGCCGGCCTGGTGCCGCCGCGGCCCGGCCCGGCGCAGGCCCCCGCATCGCTGCGCAGCCCGCTCGCCCTGGCCTGGCGGCTGCAGCGCGCCGGCCTGATCGGCTGGGCCGTGGGGGCCCTGCTCTACGGCGCTGCGCTCGGGTCCATCGCCCCGAGCATCGGCTCCCTGCTGGGCAGCAGCGCGCACGTGCGGAACGTGATCGCCCGGCTGGGCGGGCAGTCCGGCATCACCGATGCCTACCTGGCGGCGATGATGGGCATCTTCGGCCTGATCGCGGCGGCCTACGCGGTCTCCGTGGTGCTGCGGTTGTGGTCGGACGAGACGGCGCAGCGCGCGGAGCCGGTGCTGGCCGCCGCGGTCAGCCGGGTGAACTGGGCCGCGAGCCAGCTGGTCATGGCCGCGGCGGGGTCGGCGGCGGTGCTGGGCGCGGCCGGGCTCGGCGCGGGCCTGTCGTTCGGGCTGCGCGTCGGCGACGCCGGCGGGCAGGTGCCGCGCCTGATCGGGGCGGCGTTCGCCCAGTTGCCGGCCGCGCTGGTGGTGGCGGGCGTGGCGGTGGCCCTGTTCGGCTTGCGGCCCCGGGCCTGCGTGGCGGGCGCCTGGACCGCACTGGGCCTGGCCGCCGTGCTGATGCTGTTCGGGCCGACGCTGCGGCTCCCCCAGTGGATCCAGGACGTCTCCCCCTTCACCCACTCGCCCCGGCTGCCCGGGGGGACGGTGACCGGCGTCCCGCTGGCCTGGCTGGCCGTGGTCGCCGTGGCGCTGGCGGTGGCCGGCTTGGCTGGCCTGCGGCGGCGCGATATCGGCTGAGCGTTTTCTCATGATCACGGCCTGGGCCGGGCGCCCGCATTTTGGATACAGTCGCCGATATACTGATCCCCCGGACCGAGCCAGCGGGGTAATGAGCCCCCGGACCGAGCCAGAGGGGGGCGGCGATGAGCGTGGCCGGGATGTTCGACGGCGGCCCAGCCGGGTCTATCCGGCCCGTGCAGCGACCGGTGCCGCTGCGCCAGTCGGTGTACGAGGCTCTGGTCGAGCTCATCGTGGCCGGCTCGCTCCGCCCGGGCCAGCACCTGGTGGAGTCCGAGCTGGCCCGCCAGCTCGGGGTCAGCAGGCAGCCGGTGCGCGAAGCCCTGCATCGGCTCGAAGCCGAGGGCTGGATCGACCTGCGGCCCAGCCAGGGCGCGTTCGTGCACGTGCCCACCGATCGTGAGGTCGACCAGCTGCTGGACGTGCGCGAGCTGCTCGAGGGGGCGACGGCCCGGCTGGCCGCACGGGCGGCGACGCCCGAGGCGGTGACCACGCTGCGCGCGACCTGGCAGGAGGGCGTCGACGCCGTCGAGACCGGTGACCTGGCCCGCACCGTGGCCGCCAACAACGCCTTCCACACGGCCGTCGCCGAGATCGCGGGCAACGCCGTGCTGGCCCAGCTCACCGACATCGTCGGCCGGCGGGTGCGCTGGTACTACCGCAAGGTGGCCCCGGCCCGCGGTCACGAGTCGTGGGCTGAGCATGCCGAGCTGGTCGCCGCGATCGAGGCGGGCGACGAGGACCAGGCGGCCGAGCTGGCCCGGACCCACACCGAGCGGACCCGCACGGCCTATCACGGCCCGGGCGCCCCCGTCCCGCTCCCCGGCGGCTCCGCCCTGGCCCGCTGAGCCGCGGGCCGACTGAGCCGCTCCGCCCTGGCCCGCTGAGCCGCGGGCCGACTGAGCCGCTCCGCCCTGGCCCGCTGAGCCGCGGGCCGACTGAGCCGCGGGCGCTGGGCGCTGGCAGCCGGGCGTCCGGGCGTCCGGGCGGACCGGGCGGACCGGCCCACCCCGGGCGGACCGGCCCACCCCGGGCCGGGTCAGGGCAGGCGGACCACGCTGACCGGGTCGGAGGCGTAAGGGTCCTGGGCATTGTCGATGAGCTCGATCTCGCCGCGGTCGGACAAGATGTGAAATGAGCCGTCGGCCCCGTACTCGCGGATGATCGTGGTGGTGCCGTCGGTGTGCGTGTAGCGCTCCTGGGTGAACCGCTCGGTGATCGTCTTCTCGGCGTCCACGGCGGGCTCGTCCCGCCACACGAAGCGGTACGGGGCGAGCGGCAGCCTCAGCTCGTACGGAAAGTCGGTCGGCACCGGACGCTCCCAACGGGTCGGACGCTCGTGAATGCGGTACATCCACCTTCCCCGGTCGCGGGGGGAGGAGACGACCGGGGGTCTTGCGCGGTCGCGCTGGCCGGGGCTGGCGGTCGCGCTGGCCGGGGCTGGCGGTCGCGCTGGCCGGGGCTGGCGGTCGCGCTGGCCGGGCCTGGCGGTCGCTGGCCGGGCTGGCGGTCGCGTCGCGGCCGCGTCACGCATCCAAGAGCCCGAGCCTGCGCAGCAGCTCGGCGCGGGCCGGGCCCTCCCGGCTCGCCTCGAACAGTTCGTCAAGTCCCCAGCCCGCCAGGTCCAGCAGGTCCGCCGCCTGGTCGAACAGCTGGCTGCGCTCGCCCGGCGGCACGGTCCTGATCACCAGGTGCTGGACCACCTGGATCACCGCGTCCCGCATCAGCGCGCGCCGCTCCCCGGTCGGCCGGGCGATCCCGGGCTGGAGCGGGATGAGCTTCGGGGGGTTCCGGGGGGTCGCCCCCCCGGGCTGGTACTGTGCGCCGGGGCCGGGGGTCACGGGCCCGTTCTGGCTGGTCATGTGCGGCCGCCTCCCCGGGGTGCCCCCGGCGGGCCATCCGGCCCGGCCAGCACCGCCAGCTCGTCGCGCAACCGGTCCGCTTCCCCCGGCCGGTCCAGGTCGATCACCTCGGCCAGGGCGAATCGCCGGCCCCCCGGCGAGCCGTCGGCCAGCCGCACCGGCTCGGCCTCGGCGAACACCTCGAACCGTCGGCTGGCCGCGCGCGGCGCGATGGCCAGGATGTATCGCAGCACCGCGGCCCGGTCGGCCAGGTAGCGCTGCTGGTGCCCGCCGTCGAAGCGGACCTGCCATTCGCGGGTCATCGCGGTGGGCTCCATGGCGTCCGGCCGCCGGCCCCGGCTGGCGCCGGTAACCGGCTAAGCACCGATGCCCCGGTTCAGCGGCATCGAGTAGGTTTCCTCCGCGAGCCGCTTGTGGTGGGCGGGGTCCTCGCCCTCGCGCAGGGGCGCGGGTACGTCCATGCCCATGTCCTGCCAGTTCTGGTTGGCGCCGCGCTGCAGGGTCGCGATGTGCTCGGGCAGCAGGTGGCCGAACCGGCCCTGCATGGCCAGGTAGTCGGTGACCGGGCGCTGCACCGGCGGGTGGAAGTAGCGGTACTCGCGCGTGGCCGGGTCGTACTCCCAGACCGGGAACAGGCCGGCCTCGACCACCCGCCGCCCCAGTTCCACGGTCATCGAGGTCTGGTAGACCCACCCCTTCTGGCAGGGCGTGTAGCAGTGCAGGAACGCGGCGCCCACGTGGTTGAGGCCCTTGCGGGTCTTGTTCATCAGGTCAACGGGGTAGCCGACCGTGGTGGTGGCCACGTAGCAGTGCGGGTGCCCGGCCGCCATCATCTTGGCCAGGTTCTTGGGCGGCAGCTTCTTGCCCTCCGGGATCGCCTTGCCGAACGGCGTGAACGTGGTCATGCCCGCGTACGGGGTGGTGGGCGAGGTCTGGATGCCGGTGTTGGCGTAGCACTCGTTGTCGTAGCAGATGAACAGCGCGTCGTGGTTGCGGTACAGGGCGCCGGAGATCGACCCGAGCCCGATGTCGGAGGCGCTGCCGTCGCCGGCCATCACGATGATGTTCGGGTACGGGCCGGGGTAGCGGCCCTTGCGGATCATGGCCTCGTAGCCCGCTGCCATCCCGGACGTGAACGATCCGCCGCTAGCGATCGGCGTGTGCGCCCAGGGAACTGTGTACGGGGTGCACAGGTACGTGGAGTTGGCCACGTACATGCAGCCGGTGGGCCCGGCCAGCACGCTGTCCTCGCCCGCGGCCTTGAGCACCCAGCGGTACTGGATCGCCGGGCCGCAGCCCGCGCAGGTGCGGTGGCCCGCCGCGTACGGATCCTCCTCGGGGAAGTCGGGCAGGTAGTGACGGTCGCGGCCGGCCGAGTCGTCGGTCGCGGCGCCGCGGCCTTCCTCGTCGAACAGCGGCAGGTGATGGCGGACGACCTCGTGTGCCATTGCTCTCCTACTCCTCGAACCCGACCCAGTGGGTCGCCTTCTCGACCCGGCCCTGGCGCACCGCCTCGCCGAGCTTGCCGGCCATCCACTCGAACTCGGCCACCGGCACGGTCTCGCCGCCCAGCCCGGCCATGAACGAGGTGACCAGCGGGCGCTCGTACTCGGCCTGGTACAGCGCGGTGGTCACGTCCAGCGACAGGATGCCGCCGTAGCTGGCCCCGCCCAGGCCGAGGTTGGTCTCCACCACCCCGACCGCCTTGATCCCGCGCAGCGCCGCCCGCAGGTCGTCGCTGGGGAACGGCCGGATCCAGAGCAGCCGGGCCATGCCGATCTTGATGCCCTGCTCGCGCAGCCGCCGGATCGCGGCCCGGCAGGTGACCGAGTGACCGCCGGAGATGACCAGCGCGATCTCGGCGTCGTCGAGCAGGTACTCCTCGACGAAGTGGGAGTACTGCCGCCCGAAAACCGCCGCGAACTCATCGGTCTTGTGCCGGATGACCGGGATCGCGTCCTCCATCGCGCGGGCCCGCTCCAGCTGCAGCGGCGGTCCCTGCTCGGGGTGGATCTGCGGGCCGTGCGACACCGGCCGCCGCGGGTCGAGCGCGAACGGAAGCTGGTAGGGCGGCAGGTAGGCGTCCACGTCCGCCACGGCCGGCAGGTCCACCTCGCCGGCGATGTGCGAGACGAAGTAGCCGTCCTGGACCACCATCTGCGGCAGCAGCACCCGCGGGTCCTCGCCGATCGCGTACGCGATCAGGCTCTTGTCGAAGACCTCCTGCGGGGTGGCGGCCCAGCCGAGCAGCCAGCCCATGTCCCGGGTGCACAGCGCGTCGGTGTGCTCGGAGCCGAAGTCGCCCGGCGGGTCGAGGGTACGGTCGGCGATCGACATCTGGATCGGGATCCGGGCCCCGGAGATGATCGAGTACATCTCGTAGGCGTAGGTCACCCCGACCCCGGAGGAGCCGGTGAACGCCCGGGCGCCGCAGGACCCGGCGCCGAACGCGGCCGACAGCTGGGAGTGCTCGCCGTCGGCGTGCAGGTACTCGGCGTCCAGGATGCCGTCGGCGATGAACTGGGCGAGGTTCATCATGATCGCGGTGTAGGGCCGGATCGGGTAGGCCGTGATCACGTCGACGTTGGCGTAGAGCGCGGCGTACGCCGCCGCCGCGCAGCCGTTCAGCCGGAGTTTCTGCCCGGCCAGGCCGGCCAGGAACTGCTCGCCGTCGGCGGTCCTGATCGCGCGGCCCAGCCTCGCCGCGGGCGGGCCGCCCTCCACGTGCACGCTGGTCACTAGGGCACCATCTTTCTCATGGGCACCGATGGGGTGCTCGCTGTCATGCCGTCACCCCGCTGCTCTCGTTCGGCTCGGCCCCGGGCCGCGGCGGCCGGTCCCGCGGGCAGCTTGCGTGCGGCGTCGTACTCGGCGATCGAATCCTCGATCAGCTGCCGGGTGAACGCCGACTGCTCGGCGTGCGCGCCGTCGTAGGGCGCGAACGCCGTCTCCATCCTGGTCACCGCGTCCGGCTCGTCGAAGTCCAGCTCGGGCACCTTCTCCAGGCAGCCGGTCGGGCACTCCTGCACGCAGACCAGGCAGCCCTTGCAGTAGGTGGTGCGGATCGAGTAGTGCCCGTTCTCGCGCGCGTCGCGCATGACGCTGACGTCGGGGCAGACGATGTAGCAGTTGTCGCAGCCGTTGCAGACGCCGCAGCTCATGCAGCGGTCCGACTCGGCCACCGCCTGCTCCCGGCTGTAGGCGAGGGTGACCTCCACGGCCTGGCTGCGGCGGCGCTGGGCCGGGTCGGCCATCGGGGCCGGGATCCGCGGCGCGTGCCGGAAGTAGGCCGAGTTCAGCTTCTCGTACGGCATGATCTCGACCGGCGGCTCGGGCTCGAGCGCCTGGGCGGTCAGCAGCCGGTCGATGTCGCGGGCGGCGCGCTTGCCGTCGCCGAGCGCGTCCACCACCATCGACGGGCCCCGCAGGACGTCGCCGCCGACGAAGATGTTGCCGTCGACCCGGCCGTGCTCGTCGGCGGTGATCAGCCCGCGGTCGGACAGGTGACCGGGCAGCCACTCCAGCTGCTGCACCTGGCCGATCGCGATCAGGATCGCGTCGCAGTCCACCTCGTACTCGGTCCCGCCGACGATCTCGGGACGCACCTGGCCCGCCTCGTCGCTGGCCAGCCGGGCCTGGCAGAGCACGGCGCCGGTCACGTGATCGTCCTCGCTGATGATCCGCACGCAGGAGGTGCCCGGCAGGAACCGCACGCCCTCGTCCCGGGCCTGCTCGAGGTCCTCCGGCACGATGGCCAGCTCGCCGGCGGCCTCCAGGGAGACGATCGTCGCCGTGCCGCCGCCGAGCCGGATCGCGCTGCGGGCCGCGTCGGACGCGGTGTTGCCGCCGCCGATCACCAGGACCTTCTGGCCGGTCCGCACCGGCCGTCCCAGCCCGGCCTCGCGCAGGAACTCCAGCGCGCCGGTGACCCCGCGGGCCTGGCCGCCCGGCACGTCCAGGCGGCGGCCGACGTCCTGGCCGAGCGCGAGGAACGCCGCGTCGTAGTTGGCCCGCAGGTCGTCGAAGGACAGGTCGGCCGTGCCCGCGCGCACGCCGCACAGGATGTCGATGCCGCCCAGCGCGAGCAGCTTGGCGATCTCGGCGTCGAGGATCTCCTCGGGCAGGTGCCAGTGCGGTATGCCGCCGCGCAGCATCCCGCCCGGTTTCGCCATGGCCTCGAAGATCACGCTCGCGTAGCCGCGGCGGCGCAGGTGGTAGGCACAGGCCAGGCCGCCGGGGCCGGAGCCCACGATCGCCACGGTCTTGCCGTTCAGGGCCGGGAGCGTGGGGATGATGGGGTTCTCGGGCAGCTGCAGCCCGAAGTCGCCGAGGAACCGCTCGACGCTGCGGATGCCGATCGGCTCGTCGTGCGCGGCCCGGTTGCAGGCGGTCTCGCACGGGTGATAGCAGACCCGGCCGGTGACCGAGGGCATGAAGTTGTCCTCGAGGATCGTGAGATAGCCGTCGAGGAACCGGTCGTGCTTGACGAAGTCGAGATACTTCTGGATCTGCTCGCCGGTCGGGCAGGCGTTGTTGCACGGCGGCATCTTGTCCCGGTACACCGGGCGGAAGAAGCGGAAGTTGCCGGTCGGGAACAGGCGCTGGCCGTCCGCCTCGGTGGGCGGCGGGGTCACGCCCGCGATCGGCAGCCGCAGGTGCTCGGGAACGTGGGTGCCGCGTACGGACATCTAACCTCCTGCTCCTGGATCAGCCAGCGGTCGGGCGAAGTTCCAGCACCCGGTGCTGCTTCGCGCCCCGGTAAAAGGCGTCGCGGTCGGCCACCACCCCGGCCACGTCATCGAGCGCGAGCGTGCCGGTCGTGGCCACGAGCGCGCCGATGACCGGCGCGGCCACGCCCAGGCCGATGGCCAGCCGCTCCACCGCCCCCTCGGTCGACATCCGGTCGAAGGCCAGCTCGGACAAGTTGCGGACGAACGTCCACGGGCTGTCACCGCGCTGCTCGGCCAGGCCGACGCCGTCGACCACGACCAGCCGGGCCAGCTTGGCCTGCATGGTGTCGGGCAGGAACTTCAGCAGGTACTCCGGGTCGCGGGCCGAGTTGATGACCAGCACGCCCTCGCCGTCACGGGTGCCGCGGAAAAAGTTCACCGCCTTGACGATGGTCTCCTCGATGAGCACCACCCAGTCGGGGTGCGGGTTCTCGTAGATGAAGCGGTCCAGGATCGGCTCGTCACCGAACCGGGCGTACCGGCGCACCAGGCAGTTGGTCCGGTCCGGGTCGTCGATGTAGTCGCTGACGTTCTCGGTGTAGTAGCCCGCCTGGCGGGCGGCGGCCGCGACGCACGAGGAGACGTCCCGGGCCTCCTTGTCCATGATGATCCCGCGTGACCAGACCGTGAGCTCGTGGTACACGACTGCGCTCCCTCACGTCGGGCTCGCCGGGCGAGCGCGTGAATTGTATACCGTCGGCAGGATACCGATATCGTACGTCGCGAGCCGCTGACGTCAAGGTCCGGCGGCGCCCGCTCCGGCGGCGTCCGCTCCGGCGGCCGGGTCCCGCGTTATCGCGGCTGGCTGGCATCGCGCTAGCCGGGCCGGGCCGGCCCGGGCCAGGGCCGGGCGGCCAGGACCGCCAGGTGCAGGGCGACGAGCAGGTCCTCCAGGCCGGTCAGCGCCTCGGTCGTGCCCTGGCGGACCTCGGCGCGCACCAGTTCGGTGGTCGCGCCGGCGAGCGCGTAGTAGGCCTGGTACGGGACGGCCGGCCAGTCCGGGTGGTCCTGGCGGGCCCGCTCGTGCCAGGCGCGGTTCATCCGCGCGAACGCGTGCAGCCCGGCTTCGAACTGCCGGACCGCGTTCGGCCCGGCCATCGGCATGTCCACGTAGAAGGCGCGGGCGAAGGTGGGCTCCGCGGCCAGGAACCCCAGGAACGCGGCGATGCTGGCCCGCAGCGAGGTCTCGGCGCCGGAGCCGGCGGGGGGCCGCTTGGCCGCCGACGCCACCCGGCCCGCCATCAGCAGGCCGCCCTCGCGGGTCGCGGCCAGGAAGCAGTCTTCCTTGTCGCTGAAGTGGGCGTAGAAGGCGGCGCGCGACACCCGGGCGCCGCGGACGATGTCGGCCACGGTGACGTCGCGGAAGCCGGACTCGCCCACGGCCGCGATCACCGACCGCAGCAGCCGCTCCCGCTGGGCCTCCCGGACCGCGCCGGAGGGCAGGCCGCTGCGGCCACGGGGCAGGCCCGGCTCACCCTCGTGGGTTCGTGCCAGAACACCCTCTTGTTTCACAGAGGGCCCGCTTCTACGATAGCCACAACCTAAAAGTACGCGATCGTACTTCTGGGTGTTGTTGTGGGTGTCGCAGCGGGGCCACCTCGACGCCCTGCGCATCCGGGGCGTAGGAGGACCGCATGAGCACGACCGCAGCAGATCTGGCCCCTAACCGCGGCGGAGGTTTGTCGTGGATGTGGCGCCGCCAGCTTGACACCTATCCCAACACCGGCCCGCGCATCACGTACCTGGCCATCACGGTGCTGGCCACGATCACGCTGTACTACGAGCTGTACGTGGGCGGCTCGGTGTCCACGCTGATCCTGGCCAACCTGCACATGAGCTTCACGTTCTTCGTGGTGACCCTGGCCTTCGGGGCGCTGATCGGGGCGTTCGGCTCGTTGTTCGCCGGGCTGGCCGACCGGTTCGGCCGGGCCAACCTGGTGGTGTTCGGGCTGCTGGCCGTCGGCCTGGTCGTCACCTTCGCGCTCCCCAACGCGACCAACAAGTGGTCCTTCACCATTGAGGGCTTCGTGGTCGGCTTTGTCGAGGGCATGTGCCTGGTGGCGACTCCGGCGCTGATCCGCGACTTCTCCCCGCAGCTGGGCCGGGGCACGGCCATGGGCTTCTGGACCAGCGGCCCGGTGCTGGGCAGCCTGGTCGTCGCGATCGTGGGCAGCGCCACCATCCCCGCGATCGTCCTGCACACGCGGTTCTGGACGCACGAGTACCTCATCGCCGGCATCGTCGGCCTCGTCACGTTCGCGATCGCCTTCGTCGGGCTGCGGGAGCTGTCCCCGCAGCTGCGCGACCAGCTGATGGTGACCATGCACGACCGCGCGCTGGTCCAGGCCCGGGCCAAGGGCCTGTCCGACGCCGACATCGAGACCGCGCTGCGCCATCCGTTCCGCCAGCTGCTCAAGGTCGACGTGGTGGTGTCCTCCATCGCCATCTCGATCTTCCTGCTCATCTACTACACGGCCGTCGGGTTCGCCGTGATCTACCTGACCACGGTGTTCGGCTTCTCGGTCAAGGACGCCAACGGGCTGGGCAACTGGAACTGGGGGTTCAACGTCGCCGCGGTGATCCTGATCGGGTTCCTCTCCGACGTGTTCCGGGTGCGCAAGCCGTTCATGGTGGTCGGCGGGATAGCGGCCGCGATAATGACCGTGGTCTTCCTGCTGCAGTTCGGTCACCACCCGAGCTACTACACGATGGCGGCCATCCTGGCCGTGCTGTCGTTCTGCCTGGGCGTCGCCTACGTGCCCTGGATGGCCAGCTTCACCGAGACCGTGGAGGCGCGTAACCCGGCGCTGATCGCCACCGGCCTGGCGATCTGGGGGTGGATCATCCGGATCGTGGTGTTCGCCTCCTACCTGATCATCCCGCTCATCATCACCTCGGTCACCCCGCTGGTGACCTACGGCACCCAGGTCGCCACGTACGCCGCCACCTACAAGAGCCAGCTCGCGTTCGCCACCACGCACGCGAACATCGTGGCCACCGCGCAGAAGATCCCGCCGTCGGTGCTGGCCACCGCGGCCAAGATCCCGGCGCCGGTGCTGGCCACCGCCAAGGCGGACGCCACGCAGCTCGCCAACGCGGTGAAGTTCGCGCCCGAGCTGCGCGTGATCCAGGCCAACCCGGCGCTGTTCACCAAGCTGGCCGCCTACAAGAACCCGGCCTCGATCCCGCCCGCGCTCGTGGCTCAGGCGGTCAAGGCCGCCGGGGGCGGCGCCAAGGGCGCCGCGATCCTGGGCACGATCTCGGCCAACTCGGCGGCGATCGCCGGCGTGATCGCGGTCGGCCCGGCGCTGACGACCGTCGCCCCGTACGCGGCGGCCCTGACCACGATCGCGCCGTACTCGGCGCAGCTGACTACCATCGCCCCGTACTCGGCGCAGCTGACCGCGCTGTCCAAGGTGCCGCCGTCGGCGATCGCGTACCTGAAGGCCCACGGCAGCGCGGTGACTACCGCCGCCGCCAATGCCGCCGGGCAATGGAAGACCTGGTGGTGGGTCTGCTTCGGAGGGATGATCTTCTTCCTGCTCAGCATCCCGCTGCTGAAGGGCCGCTGGCGGACGAGGGACGCCAAGCGGGACGAGGCGGCGCACGAGGCCATGGTCGAGGCGGAAATGGCCAAGCTCAACACGGCCAACGCCTGAGCCGGGGCGGCCCGGCGGTTACCGGCCGCCGGGCCGCGTTCGCCCGGTTTCCATGATCTCGGTAGCTGAGACGCGCCGGCCTTATCTACCGGGATCATGGAATGCGGCCATCGTCGGCCCCGGTTCCCCGGCCCGGCCGGTCAGGGCGGCGGGTGGATCGTCTCGTGCGCGGCCAGCATCGCCACGTACGTCGCGATCCGCCGGGCCCGGGTCTCCGGCCCGGCTGGTCAGGGCTGCGGGTGGATCGTCTCGTGCGCGGCCAGCATCGCCACGTACGTCGCGATCCGCCGGGCCCGGGTCTCCGGCCGCTTGGCCGCGCCGATGCGGTACAGGATGGCGTACCGGTTGGCGCCGGACAGGGTGGCGAAGAACTCGCGCGCGGCGTCGCTGGCCGCCAGCGCGCGCTCCAGGTCCGGCGGGACGGTCATGGCCCGCGATCCGGCGTACGCGGCGTCCCACCGGCCGTCGGCCCGGGCCTGCTCGACCTCGCGCCATCCGGCGGGCTGCATCCGGCCCGCCTCGATCAGCCCGGCCGCCTTGTCGGTGTTGATCTTCGACCAGCGGCTGCCCGGGCGGCGCGGGGTGAAGCGCTGCAGCCAGTAGTCGTCGTCCAGCCGGTCCTTCTGGCCGTCGATCCAGCCGTAGCACAGCGCGACCTCGAGCGCCTCGGCGTAGGAGGGGCCGGGAGCCGTGCCCCCGGCGCGCTTCTTCTTAGGGATCTTGAGCCAGATCCCGGGAGACTGCGCGTGCTGGCCGGCTAGCCAGGACGCGAACGCGGCGGCGTCGGTGAAGCCGAGCACGGGAAGATCGCCTCGCGGCATGCCGTTAGTGAACCATGGGGCGCCGTCCGACGGAGCGGGGCGCCGGCCGACGGAGCGGACGGCTGGTAAGCGCGGCCTGCCGCCCCCTCGGTAGTTAGTTGTAACCTAGCAAATGATATGAGGGATACCCCGGCGATGGGCCAGGCCGACATCAGCCGCAGCCGCCGCATGCTCATACTGGCGATCTGCTGCATGAGCCTGTTCATCGTCGGCATCGACGCCACGATCGTGAACGTGGCGCTGCCGTCGATCCAGCGCGAGTTGCACGCCTCGGTCTCCGGCCTGCAGTGGACGGTGGACGCCTACACGATCGTGGTGGCCAGCTTCCTGATGCTGTCCGGCTCGACGGGGGACCGGATCGGGCGGCGCCGGACCTTCCAGGCGGGCCTGGCCCTGTTCACCCTCGGCTCGCTGGCCTGCAGCCTGGCCCCCGGCCTCGGCTGGCTGGTCGCGTTCCGGATGCTGCAGGCGCTCGGGGGCTCGATGCTCAACCCGGTGGCGATGTCGATCGTCACCAACACGTTCACCGACCCGGCCGAGCGCGCCCGCGCGATCGGCATCTGGGGCGCCGTCTTCGGCATCAGCATGGCGCTCGGCCCGATCGCGGGCGGCGCGCTGGTCGCCTCGGTGGGCTGGCGCGGGATCTTCTGGGTCAACATCCCGGTCGGCATCGCCGCGATCATCCTCACCGCGCTGTTCGTGCCCGAGTCGCGGGCGCCCCGGGCGCGCCGGGTGGATCCGGTGGGCCAGGCCCTGGTCATCGTGCTGCTCGCGTCGATCACCTACGCGATCATCGAGGGGCCGGCTGCGGGCTGGACCGCGCCCAGGATCCTCGGCTGCTTCGGGCTGGCCGCCGTGGCGCTGCTCAGCCTGATCGGGTACGAGCCACGCCGTGACGAGCCGCTGCTCGACCTGAGGTTCTTCCGCAGCGCCCCGTTCTCGGGCGCGACGGTGATCGCGGTGTGCGCGTTCGCCGCGCTGGGCGGGTTCCTGTTCCTGAACACGCTGTACCTGCAGGACGCGCGGGGGTTCTCGGCGCTACACGCCGGGCTGTACACGCTGCCGATGGCGGCGATGACCGTGCTGCTCGCGCCGCTGGCCGGCCGCATCGTCGCCGTCCGGGGACCGCGGCTGCCGCTGATCGCGGCCGGGCTGGCCACGACAGCGGGCGGGATCATGCTGACCCGGCTGAGCGCCGACACCTCGTTCGGGTACCTGGTCGTGAGCTACGTGGTCTTCGGCATCGGCGGCGGCCTGGTGAACGCGCCGATCACCAACACCGCGGTGTCCGGCATGCCCAGGTCCCAGGCCGGGGTCGCGGCCGGGATCGCGTCCACCAGCCGGCAGGTCGGCTCCGCGCTCGGCGTCGCCGTGGCCGGGTCCGCCGTGCTCTCGGCGCTGCACGGGTCGCTGCGGGCTGGCTTCGTGGACGCCAGCCGCGTGGGCTGGTGGATCATCGCCGGCTGCGGCGTGGCGATCCTGATCGTGGGCCTGGCCACCAGCGGCCGCTGGGCCCGGGGCACCGCGGAACGCACCGCCAACCGCCTCATGCCGTCCGACAGCCAGATCCCGGTCGCGACCCCGTCCGGCTGAGCGCCGCGGCCAGGTCAGTCTGCCTCGCCCGCCGAGGACAGGACCGCGAACACCGCGCCCTGGTCGTCGGCGAGGACGGCCATCCGGCCGTACGGGGTGTCCCAGGCGGGCCGGACCACGCTGCCGCCCAGCTCGACGGCCCGGTTGACCGCGGCGTCGGTGTCGGTCACGGCGAAGTAGGTGGCCCAGTTGGCCGGGACTTCCGGCGGCAGGCCCCGGTCAAGCTCGCCGATGCCGCCGACCGGGCGCCCGCCGAGGTCGACGGTGGCGTAGCGGAACTCGCTCGAGCTCATGTCGCCGTACTCGTAGCCGAACACGGCCCGATAGAAGGCCTTGTTGCCCTCGAAGTCGCGGCTGGAGTTCTCGTTCCAGGTCACCGCGCCCGGCTCGTTGGCCACCTGGGCGCCGCTGTGCGCCCGGGCCTGCCACACGCCGAACACCGCGCCGCCCGGGTCGGCGGCGACCGCCATCCGGCCCACGTCCATGACGTCCATCGGCTCCACCAGCACCTGGCCGCCCGCGGCCCTGATCTTGCTCGCGGTCTCGTCGGCGTCGTCGGAGGCGATGTAGGTGGTCCAGGTCGGCGGCGTGCCGGGCGGTCCCATGCTGGGCCCGATGCCCGCCACCGGCCGCCCGTCCAGCCCGCACATGCTGTACCCGCCGGCCTCGGGCGGCCCCTCCTCGATCTGCCAGCCGAACAGGCCGCTGTAGAAGGCCCTCGCCTGGCCGATGTCGCTCACTCCGAGGTCCACCCAGCACGGTGTGCCGGCCGGCCAGGCTGTGTCGCGAGTAACCATCAGATTCTCCCCACGGGTCCGCGTCGGTTGAGTGTACGTTCTGGTAATTGTCCGCTTACGAAGCGTATAGCAATGGGATCGGCGGGCCGGCAGATTGCCGGAGCCTGAGAGCATGGGGCGATGAGCCAACCGAACGACGCGGGCGAGACTCGGACGCCGCCGCGGTCCGCGATGACCGCCTGGGACGCGATCAGGTCACGGCGCAACATCCGGGCCTTCGACGGACGGCCGATCCCGGCGGCAGACCTCGATCAGATCCTCGAGGCCGGCCGCCGGTCCCCGTCCTCGCAGAACTGGCAGCCGTGGGACTTCATCGTCGTCACCGACCGGCCGCAACTGACCGAGCTCGCCCGGGTCTGGCGCGGCGTTACCACGGACGTCTGCCGGTCACTATGACGTCACTATGACTGTCACTATGACCGGCAGACGTCCGTCGTAATCGATCAAGCGCTGTTGGGGCGGGGCGGGGGCCGGGTCAGAGCCCGGGTCAGAGGCCGGTGAGGGGACGTCGGGGTCGGCCAGGCGGGCCGGGTCGACGGGGGTCCCGGACCGGATGAGGGCCTGGGCGGGGCGGGGCAACCTCGCCCGGGTCTGCGCCGTCTCGGGTAGGGGCGCGGGAGAGCGGGCGATGCGGGCCGCGTTAGCTTTACGTAGCAATATCATCACGAACCGACGATCAGGGCGGGCCGCGGCGGCGGGCTCGCCGAGGGGCAGGCCGTTGCGCAGGTCACAGTCGTGGATCCGGGCCGGCGCCGTGGTCGTCGCCGTGGCCCTGGCCGCCGCGCTCGCGGTGAGCGCGGCCGCGGGGCGCTTCCCGCTCTGGCTGCGCGCGGCACCAGGCGGGGCCGGCCGGCCATCCGCGTCGGCCGGAGCCGGGACCTCCCCGCAGGCCACGGGGCAGCCGGCGTCCGTGACCCCGTCGCCCGGGCCCCAGCCCAGCGGATCGCCGGCGCTCACGCTCCAGCAGATGGCGGGCCAGCGGGTGATCTACAGCTACGCCGGCCTCCGCCCGCCGGCGGCGCTGCTCCGGCTGATCAGCGACGGCGAGGCCGGGGGAGTCATCTTCTTCAGCCGGAACGTGTCCAGCGACACGCAGATCGCCCAGGTCATCGCGGAGCTGGACCGGGCCGACGCCAGCCCGCTGAACCCGGTCCGCGCGCCGCTGCTGCTGATGACCGACCAGGAAGGCGGCCTGGTCCGCCGGGTCCCCGGCGCGCCGCTGCTCTCCGAGCGCCAGATCGCCGAGTCGGCCGACCCCGCGGCCCAGGCCGCGAACGCGGGCAGCAGCGCGGCGCAGAACCTGCGCGGCCTCGGCATGAACGTCAACCTGGCGCCGGTGCTCGACGTGTACCGCCAGCCGGATGACTTCGACGACCAGTTCCAGCGCTCCTACAGCATGAACCCCGCCGTCGCCGCCGAGCTCGGCGCCGACTTCATCACGGCCCAGCAGGGCGCCGGCGTCGCCGCCACCGCCAAGCACTTTCCCGGCCTGGGCGCGGCGGCCAGGCTGCAGAACACCGACAAGCTCCCGGTCACGCTGAACGTGCCGCTGGCCACGATCCGGGACGTGGACGAGCTGCCGTACCGGGCGGCGATAGCGGCCGGGGTCCGGCTGATCATGGTGTCGTGGGCGGTGTACCCGGCCTTCGCCCCCGGCCGCCCGGCCGGGCTCTCGCCGGCGATCGTCGGCGGTGAGCTGCGCCAGCGCCTGGGGTTCACGGGCGTGACGATCACCGACGCCCTCGAGGCCGGCGCGCTGCGCGCGTACGGCTCGTACCCGAACCGGAGCCTGCTGGCCGCCGAGGCCGGGATGGATCTCATCCTGTGCTCGGCGCAGAACGTCAGCGAGGGCGAGCAGGCCGCGGCGGGCCTGGAGAACGGTTACCGGGACGGCGCGCTGGCCAGGCCCGCGTTCCTGGCCGCGCTCAACCGGGTGCTGGCCCTGCGCGCCAGCCTCGGCAGCTCATAGGGCTCATTCCGGCGCCGCGGACGGCCGGAGCGGGCCCGGGCCGGCGGGGCGGGCACGACCCGCGTGTACGGCCCGGGGTAGACCAGCGCGAGGTGCCCGTCGCTCAGCCACCGGACCACGTACGGCGGGGACCCGTCGGCGTTCCGCACGCTGACGACCACCGCCGCCCTCTTCTCGTCGCCGTCCGGCACCAGGCGGTCGCCGACATGAGCCTTCATCGGGACCTCCTCATCGACGCCGGTGTGGCGGCCGGGCCGGGCGCTCACGCGCCTGCGCTGGCCTCTTACTCGCAGTTTGCCCGGCGGGCTACCGGGGGCTCAGGGGCCAAGGTCCTCCACATCAGGGTCGTCGGCCCAGTGCTGCCGGGCCACTGGGCCCAGCAGCATGAGAACGCTGGAAGTTGGCTGAGGTAGTCCGGAGGTGGACCGAATGAGCGCCACGCAGCACGGCGGGCGGACGGCCCGGGCCGCGCGCGCGGGCCAGGCAGGACTGGTGCCAGGGCCGGAGTCTGCAGGTCCGGGGCCTTATGGCCCGGGTGATCTGGCCCGCCGGATCTCGAGCCGCCGGGCCGAGCTGAAGCTGACCCGGCCGCAGCTGGCGGCGCGGTCCGGCCTGAGGGAGCCCTACGTGCGGTACCTGGAGGAAAGCACGGCCCGGCCGACGCCGGCCGCCCTGCGCCAGCTGGCCGCCGCGCTGCAGACCACGCCGGCGACGCTGCTGGGCGCGGGCCTCGACCGGGCTCCGGGAGCGGGCCAGGCCGCGGCCAGGCTGCCCGAGCTGAAGACGCTCACCCCCGAGGCGTGCTACGCGCTGCTGGGCCCCGGGGGAATCGGCCGGGTCGCGTTCTCCACCAGGGCAGGCCCGGTCGTGCTGCCGGTGAACTTCGTGATGGCCGGGCACACCATCGTGTTCCGCACCGGCCCGGCCACCGCGCTGTCGGCCCACGCCTACGACGACGTCGCCTTCGAGGTCGATCACTTCGATGAGGCGCTGCACCAGGGCTGGAGCGTGCTGGTGTCCGGCACGGCGCACCGGGTCACCGATCAGGGCGAGCTGGGCCGGCTGCGCCAGCAGGCGACCGCAGAGCCCTGGCCGGGCGGGAGCCGCGAGGTCCAGGTGCGCATCATCCCGGCCCGCATCAGCGGCCGGCGGATCAACGCCGGCTGACCGGGCGGGCGGGCCCGGGCGGGGTCGGCCAGCGGGCCCGGGCCGGGTCGGCCAGCGGGCCCGGGCCGGGTCGGCCAGCGAGGCCCGGGCCGGGTCGGCCAGCGAGGCCCGGGCCGGGTCGGCCAGCGAGGCCCGGGCCGGGTCGGCCAGCGAGGCGCGGGCCCTGACCCAGGGCCCGCGCCTCGCGGACGCGGCGGCGGGAACCTCAGGGCCAGGTCGGCGTCCCGTGCTCGACGTAATTGGCGAGCTGCTTGCCGAGCATGATCGACACCGTGTAGTCGCTGTGGGTTATCGCCAGCCCTTGCCGGTCCGGCGTCGGGGCCACGGTCCAGCCGTGCAGGTCCACACCGCGGGTGGCGCACACCTGGATGCGGTGCGCCCGGTCACCGGGGGCGGTGTACCAGCCCGAGTCGTCGTTCAGTTCCAGGGCGAGCGCGTACTCCAGGTCGTCGCTGTCACGCAGCCGGGCCAGGTTCCGCTCGATGCTGATGAGGACGGGGGCCAGGGCCAGGTCGGCCGTGGTGTGCGGATGGGGTTGGGACATGTGGACCACCGTGTTTCCAGCGTGACGGAGCTTGCACCAACCTCGATCATGGCCGCGGGCGCGGCCCGGCCACCAGGGACCATGGTCTGCTGCGGGCCGACCAACGTCCCAGCTCGCCGCGCCCGCCCGACCGCGGGCCAGGGCGGTCAGGCCGACTCGGCCGGCGTGGCCGACCCGGCCGGTTCGGCCGACCCGGCCGGCTTGGCTGGCTCGGGGGACCCGGCGGGCTGGCGTGGCGGGCGGAGGACCACGAAGGTGAACAACCCCGCGGCCAGCACCAGGCCCGCCGAGAGGATCAGCGCGGCGTGCAGGCCGGAGTAGAACGCGTCGTAGGCGGCGTGAATCACCTCCTGCACGAGCGCGCCGCCTTCCTTGGACGCGTTGCCGCTGGTGGGAACGGTGCCCGTCTCCACCGCGTTGATCACGATCGTCTGGAAGTTGGCCGGGATGCCCAGGTGCACCAGCCTGCTGGTCAGGCTGGAGTGCAACTGGGCGTTCACCAGCGCGCCCAGCACGGCCACGCCGATGACCGCGCCGATCTCGCGACTGGTGTTGGTCGCCGAGGCGGCCATGCCGGAGCGCTCGGGCGGCACCGCGGTCAGCGCCGATGAGGTGATGGGGACGACCGTCGAGCCGATGCCGATGCCGGTCAGCGCCAGGGCCAGCGCCAGCGGCGCGTAGGGCGGGTTCGGGCTGAGCGTCAGGGTCGTCAGCAGCAGCCCCGCGCCGAACAGCAGGCACCCGACGACGATGGACCAGCGCGGCCCCGCCGCCGTGGTCCACCGCCCGGCCAGCAGGGCCGAGACGATCATCAGCGCGGTCATGGGCAGGAACACCAGGGCGATCTGGTAGCCGGAGTCGCCGACCACCTCGGCCAGGTACAGCGCGGTGAAGAAGAAAATGGCGAACGTGGCGAAGTACGCGCAGAAGGCCACGACGTTGGCGGTCAGGAACCGGGGAACGCGCAGGAACCGCAGGTCGAGCAGCGGATGGGCGGCCCGGCTCTCCCACCAGAAGAACGCCGCGCCCAGGACCGCGGACAGGCAGAGCAGCGCCAGCACGGCCGGGTTGGCGAAGCCATAGGACTCGGCGTTGATCACGGCGAAAATCAGCGCGCTCAGCCCGCCCGCGCCCAGCACGAAACCCGGGATGTCGACCCGGTGCGCGCCCGGGTCGGAATTCTCGGGCAGCACGATCAGCCCGGCGATGAGCGCCGCCAGGCCGAAGAACAGGTTGAACCAGAAGATCGCCCGCCAGTTCCACACGCCCACCAGCGCGCCGCCGACGACCGGGCCGACGGCGAGCGCGAGCCCGGACACCGCCGTCCACACCCCTATCGCCCGGGCCCGGGTCCGCTCGTCGGTGTACAGGTGCCGCAGCATCGACAGGGTGCCGGGCTCGCTGGCCGCGGCGCCGAACCCCATCACCGCCCGCCCGGCGATCAGCAGCGCGATGTTCGTGGCCAGCGCCGACAGCACCGATCCCGCGCAGAAGATCCCCGCCCCGATCAGCATGACCCGCTTGCGGCCGAATTCGTCGCCGACCATGCCGAACGCGAGCATGGCGCCGGCGAAGGTCAGCGCGTACGCGCTGACCACCCACTGCAGGCCTGCCACGCCGGCATGCAGGCTGGACTGCACGCTGCCGAGGGCCACGCTCACCACGGTGTTGTCCAGGAACGTCAGGAACAAGATCGTGCAGAGCACGGCCAGGGCCAGCGAGCGCCCGCCGCGACGCGCGACGGCCGCCTGCTCGGGCATCTGGCTAGGCCGCGGACTTGCAGGCCGCGGGCAGCTTCGAGGTGTTCCCGCTGTTCTCCAGGCTCAGCAGGCCGCAGAAGCTGGCCAGGCCCACCTTCCAGGTGCCGTCCTGGTACACCGCCGTGCCGGGCTGGTTCGACAGCGCGGGCTGCCCGTCCAGCAGGATCGAGTAGGTGACCGCGGCCTGCTGCGGCGAGATCACCTTGACCTTCGTGACCTTGGCGGTCGCCTCGCCCGCGAGGCCGCCGGCGGCCGCCTGGGCGCTGATGACCGCGGCGAATTGCTGGCCGTCCTGCAGCAGGCTTACCCGCTGCGCGACCGCGGTCTTCGGGTTGAAGAAGGCCGTCCAGTTCGCCGCGATCGTTTTCGCTTCGGCCGCGGTGCTGGCCGAGGTCGAGGAGGACGATGCCGACGGTGCGGCCGCGGCCGACGACGGCGCCGTCGTCGGCGTGGAGCTCGTGGTACTGCTGCCGCTGCTGCAGGCGGCCAGGCTGCCGCCGACCGTGCAAGCCAGCAGGATCAAGGAAGCCAACCTTCGAGTGTTCACTTGGACATTCTCCAGCTTCTGTGACCAACGAGGGAGCCGGGAGATGACGCCCGCGTCAGCGGTGTTCGCTCGCCGCGGGGGCCACGTCCATTTCCGCCGTTTCGCTTCCGCGGCCAAGCGGCGGCGGTCAGCATCGCCAAGGTAGCCCCCATCCCTGGTGGTTTGTGGGACCTTTGACCCGCCGGAACGGCCCCAAATGCCTCTGGGCGGGGCGCGACCCGCGGGCGGATCGTGACCGGAGACTCCGCTGCCGAGGAGGAGACATGAAAGCCGCCGTCGTGCCGGAGTTCGGGAAGCCCCTCGTGATCGAGGACCGGCCGATACCGGAGCCGGGCTTCGTCGGCACCCGCGCGGACCTGAACGACGTGTTCGCGCTGCACGCGCTCGGCCGGACCCGGGTCATCTACGAGACCAGGCCGCTTGACTCGGTCAACACGGCGATCGACGAAGTCCTGCGGGGCAAGGCCCGGGCGCGCCTGGTCTTCGCGCCGTGACCAGCACGCCGGGATCCCGGGCGGGCCAGACAGGAGCACGACAAGCGAGGAGGACGGGGATGGCTGGCAACCAGGTCGTGGCCGGAACGGACGGCTCCGATCAGTCACTGCGGGCGGTGGAATGGGCGGCTGGTGAGGCCGCGCTGCGCGGCGCCGCGCTGGAGATCGTCTCCGTGCCGCTGATGCCGCCGCGGATGTCCTGGCAGCGGCCCGCGCCGGACCGGCCGGACACGGTCGCCGACACCATCCGCGAGTCCTCCGAGAAGGCCCTGGCCGTCGCGGCCGCCCGCGCGGCCACGATGCAGCCCGGCCTGGCCGTCAGCACCGCGCTGCTGACGGGCCATCCCGCCCATGCCCTGTGTGAAGCTGCCGCCGGCGCCGCGTTGCTAGTGGTCGGCTCCCGCGGCGCCGGCGGCTTCACCGCGCTGATCCTCGGGTCGGTCGGCCGGTACGTCGCCACTCAGGCCACGGTGCCCGTGGTTGTGGTGCGGGAGGAGACCGTGGCCGTGCACCACGAGATCGTGGTCGGCATCCGCGATCTCGACCAGCCCACGGCGGTCGCCTTCGCGTTCGAGGAGGCGGCGCGGCGCGAGGCGCGGCTGCGTGTCGTCCACGCCTGGCAGTATTTCCTGCCCGAGATGCGGCTGACCGGTACCGAGCGGCCCGGGGCCGACGCCCGCGACGTCACCTCGGAGGCGGCCGAGTGGCTGGCGGACCTGCTCACGTTCTGGCGGCAGAAGTACCCGGGCGTGCAGGTCATCGAGGACGTTGTGCATGCTCACCCGGGACGCGTGCTGGCCGGGGCCTCGGCCCGCGCTGACCTGGTCGTCCTCGGCCACCGCCACGGCGACGAGTCGGACCACGCCGGAACGGGAACCGTCGTGCACGCGGTGCTGAACCACGCGCACGGCCCGGTCGCGGTCATTCCGGAGTGAGCGTGGCGGCGTGATCGGGCACGTAGGTCTGCATGTCCCGCGGCACCCGCACATACCCCTGTGACGGCGGCCGCGGCGGCAGCTTCAGCCGTTCGCGCTTCTCCTCGTGGTAGGGCAGGGTGGACAGCAGGTGGGAGATCATGTTGAGCCGGGCCCGCTGCTTGTCCTCGCTCTCGACGACGTACCACGGCGCCTCGGGGATGTCGGTGTGCACGAACATCTCGTCCTTGGCCCGTGAGTAGTCCTCCCAGCGGGTGATCGACTCCAGGTCCATCGGGGAGAGCTTCCACCGCCGCATCGGATCGTCCAGCCGGGCCCGGAACCTGCGTTCCTGTTCCTCGTCGCTCACCGAGAACCAGTACTTGCGCAGCAGGATGCCGTCCTCGATGAGCAGCCGCTCGAAGATCGGGCACTGATGGAGGAACCGGTGGTATTCCTCCTTCGTGCAAAAGCCCATGACGTGCTCGACCCCGGCGCGGTTGTACCAGCTGCGGTCGAACAGCACCACCTCGCCCGCGCCCGGCAGATGGTCCACGTAGCGCTGGAAGTACCACTGCTCCCGCTCCCGCTCGGTGGGCGCCGGCAGCGCGACGATCTGGACGACGCGGGGGTTGAGGTACTGGGCGACCCGTTTGATCGTGCCTCCCTTGCCCGCCGCGTCACGGCCCTCGAAGATCACCACGATCCGGGTGCGCTCGGCCCGCACCCACTCCTGGACCCTGGTCAGCTCGCCCTGCAGCCGGTAGAGCTCTTTCTCGTAGACCTTTTTCGGCAGCTTGCGCGTGTCGTTCCGCTCCGTCGTGACCTTGGCTGCCTTGCCCGCCATCACCGCACCTCCCGCTGCCCGCCTGATTCCATCCTCGCATCCGGCGGCCCGGGCCGGGACCCGGCTCAGACGGCGGCGTCGGCCAGCGGCCGGTCACCGGGCACCGGCGCCCGGTCCGCCGCGCCCACCACGACCACGGCGCACGCGGCGTGCTCCAGGCAGGCCCGGACGACCGGCCCCGCCGACGGCATGACCAGCCAGGCCGGATCGGACAGGCCCAGCACGACCAGGTCGGCGCGGGCCGAGCGATCCACGATGACACGCTCCGGCACGCCTTCGGCCAGCTCCACGACCACCCCGGCCGGCGCCGGGTCGCCGAACACGGCGCGCAGGGCGGCGGTGAGGCCCTGGCGGGCCTCGGCCCGTTCCTCGGCCCGGCTCGGCAAGCTGCTGGGGGCGGCGTAGGGTGCCACGGGGCGGCCCGGATCCCAGGCCCACACCACGTGCAGCGTGGCCGCGCGCAGCCTGGCCTCCTCGGCCGCCCAGCGCAGCGCGGCCTGCGCGGCAGCCGACCGGCTGACGCCCACCACCACGCGCTGACGCGGAGTCTTAGGCATGGCAGTCACCTCCCGAGCCTTCACTTCAAACTTGTCCGATCATCACATGACCCGGCAGGGCCGAAGGTCCCCGGCGTGCTCGCCGGCGGCCCCGGCTTCGCGGCCCGGATAATGAGGTCGCTGGCCGGTTGCCGCGCGAGGGAGAGGCACGCCCATGGAACCCGACGAGCCGGGGCATGCGCCGGCGCCCCGCCGGGCCGGTCCCGGCTACCGCCTCGTGCTGCTGCGGCACGGTGAGAGCGAATGGAACACCAGGAACCGCTTCACCGGCTGGGTCAACGTGAGCCTGACACCGGACGGCGAGGACCAGGCCACCCGCGCGGGCGAGATGCTCGCCGCGGCGGACGTGCGCCCGGATGTGGTGCACACCTCGCTGCAGCGGCGGGCCATCCGCTCGGCCGACCTGGCCCTGGCCGCCTGCGACCGGGAGTGGATCGCCGTGCGCCGCTCCTGGCGGATCAACGGGCGGCATTACGGCGTGCTGCAGGGCAAGGACAAGTCTCAGATACTCGACGAGTACGGGCCGGAACGGTTCAGCCTCTGGCGCCGTTCGTACGCGGGCCGCCCGCCGCCCCTTGCTGTCACGGCCGAGTACTCGCAGTTTGCCGACCCGCGGTACGCGGCGCTGCCGCCGGAGGCCCGCCCGCGCGGCGAGTCCCTGCGGGACGTGACCGCCCGCCTGCTGCCGTACTGGTACGACGCGATCGCCGCCGACCTGCGGGCCGGCGCCACCGCGCTGGTCGTCTCGCACGGCAACACGCTGCGCGCGCTGATCAAGCACCTGGAGGACATCGGGGACGAGGACATCGCCGGCCTGGAGGTGCCCCACGCCGTCCCGCTGCTGTACCACCTGGACGCCGACCTGCGCCCGGTCGCCGGGCGCGGCACCTACCTCGGCGAGCCCGGCGCGGCCCCCGGCCGGCCCGGGTAGCGGGTGAGCCCGGGTAGCGGGTCAGCCCGGGTAGCGGGTCAGCCCGGGTAGCGGGTCGGCCCGGGTGCAGGTCAGACCGGATAGCGGGTCCGCCCGGGTAGCGGGTCAGCCCGGGTGCAGGTCAATGAGGGCTGAAGGTCCCGGGACTCGGGTCATTGGCCTCTGCCCGGTCGCGCCCGCGCGGGCTGAAATGCAGGAGCGGGCCCGGTCGCGGCGGCCTGGGACCGCCAGGAGGATGACGATCATGACCCGCAGTGAGGCACAGTTCGACGCGATGCTCCGGCACCTGGGAGCCGCGTACTACCAGACGATCCACGGGGACGGCACAGCGTCGGAGGTGACGTCCGCGCTCAGGTCGGCCGAGGCGGCCGACGGGCGCGACCGGCCGCCGGGTAATCATGTCCGCCCCCTGCACCACGGCCGGTGGCGGGTGAGCGACGTGATGACCACCAGCGTGGTCACGGTGCCCAGGGACATGCCGTACAAGCGGGTGGCCCGGGTCATGACCGAGCAGCGGGTGAACGCGGTGCCGGTGCTGACCCGGGACGGCCGGGTGGCCGGGATCGTGTCCGAGGCGGACGTGCTGCGCAAGGAGGAGCGGGCGTTCCGGCGGCTCGGCACGGGGCTGCCGCGCCGGACCCGGCGGGAGCGGGTGCAGGCCCGGGCCCGCTGCGCGGAAGAGCTGATGACCACCCCGGTGATCACGATTCACCCGGACGCGCCGATCGGCGCGGCGGCGCGGCTGATGAACGGGCACCGGATCCGGCGGCTGCCGGTGGTGGACCAGTCGGGCCAGCTGATCGGCATCGTCAGCCGCCGGGACCTGCTGAGCGTGTTCCTGCGCGACGACGACGAGATCGCGGCCGAGGTGCACGGGGTGCTGACCGGGCTGCTGCTCGAAGAGCCCGGCGGCGTGGACGTGACGGTCCGGGAAGGCGTGGTGATCTTGGCTGGCACGCTGGCCCGGCCGGACCTGATCCCGGTCGCCGAGCGCCTGGCCGAGGGCGTGGACGGGGTGGTCGCGGTGATCTGCAACCTGACCCTCCGGCCGGCTCGGGACCGGTCCCGGGGTCAGGAAGCGGCGGTCGCCGGGCGGCCGGGCTGACCACCCGGGCCGATCAGCGGGTCACCAGGCCGAACGGGTGGCCAGCGGGATCGGTGAACCCCCGCCACCGCGCCGCCTGCCTGGCGGGCCCCGGCCGGGGCGTCAGGCGAAGACCTCGGGCGGCGGAGCCGGCGACGGCTCGGCGTCCGCGTCGGTGATCGGCCGGGATCCGGCGACGAACCGGTCGAGCGCGGCGCCGTCGACGACCCGCGCCGGGAACGGGTCGGCGGCGGCGCGCCGGGTCAGCGCCGCGACCGGAAGCCGCCGCGCGGCCGCGGCGACGATCAGGTTGCCGAACCGGCGACCGCGCAGCACCCCGGGCTCGGCGATCAGGCAGGCGTACGGGAACACCGAGCACACCGTGGCCACCCGGCGCCGGGCATGGACCAGCGGCGGGCCGTCGGCGATGTTGACGGCGTAGATGCCGGCCGGGGCCAGGGCCCGGGCCGCGGCGGCGGTGAACTCGGCCGAGGTCAGGTGGGCCGGGGTCTGCGCCGCGGCGAACACGTCGGTGACCAGCACGTCAAACGACCCGGGCCGGACCTGCTCCACGACCGCGCGGGCGTCGGCCACGCGGACGGTGATCCGGCCGGGAGCGGCCCGCCCGGCGGCCGACCGCCGGGCGGGCTGGTCCAGCGGCAGCCGCTGCCGCACCAGCCGGACGACCCCGGCGTCGGACTCGGCCGCCAGCTGGCGGGACCCGGGCCGGGTCGCGGCGACGTAGCGGGCCAGCGTCAGTCCGCCGCCGCCGAGGTGCAGCACCCGCTGCGGCATCCCGGACGGCGCCGCGAGGTCGATCAGGTGGCCGAGCAGCCGCATGTACTCGAGCTCCAGGTGCCGCGGGTCATCGAGATCGACATGGGACTGCGGTACGCCGTCGGCGAGCAGCATCCACGCCCGGGGCCGGTCCAGGTCACCGAGCAGTTCCAGGCCGCGGCCCGGCGGTGACGTCATGGAAGGGGACGCTAGCAACCTGTCGCCGGCGCGCCGGGTGGCGGGCCGGGCCGTGGCCTGGACCGGCCCGCGGCCGGCGGCCCTGAAAGCCCAGGCTCCGGGCGGGCGGCGACCCGCACCGGGAACTTGCTCAGGCGACGGCGGTCGCCGAGTCCGGCTCCGGCTCGGCCTCCTGCGCGGCCGCCTGCCTGGGCACGATCAGCACGGGCCGCCGGGCCAGGTGCAGCAGCCGGTGCGACACGCTGCCGAACGGCAGGTGCGGCACGTCCGCGCGGCCGCTCGAGCCGAGCACCACGATCCTCGCGTCGTGCTCGTCCGCGGCGGTCAGGATGCCGCGCGCGATGTGCCCGAACTGGGCCTCGCGGATCTCGCCCTCGGCGCTGACCCCGGCATCCTTCAGGTCGGCGACGATCCCGGCCACGATGCCCTCGCCCTCGCCCTCGCCGCAGTCCACCTGCATCCGGCCCCAGCGGCCAACCGCGAATTCGTGCACGTGCAGCACGATGACGTTGTCGCCGCTATCCCGGCACAGTTCGCGCGTCATTTCCGCCGCAGCCGACACATGACTGGTCGTGTCCACGGCCAGCAGGATCGTCTTCTTCATCGTTTCCTCCCCGGAACCCTCGGGCCCAGCACGCCAGAATTCGCGCACACTCATGATCCCGGCCCGCTGCCCCGCGGGATAGGTCCGAAAGTCCTGAAAAAGGCCGGTCAGGCTGGCCTGTCCTGCCACGGCCTTGGGCCTGGTCCGCCGGGGCCTTGGGCTTGTCCCGCCGGGGCCTTGGGCCTGTCCCGCCGGGGCCTTGGGCCTGGTCCGCCGGGGCCTTGGGCCTGGTCCTCCGGGGCCTTGGGCCCTGACCGCGGCCCCGGGACCGCGGTGAACTGAAGGTGAAGGACCAGCTATACAGCGAGAGAGGGTGGGGATAGATGAGCGCGCTGACACGCAGGGACGGTCGCGGGCTCTTCCCGGACCTGTTCGAGTGGCTCGAGCCGCCCTTCGCCATGTTGCGCCCGTTTACCGGGCAGTTCCTCCGCACGGAGGACTACGTCGAGAACGGCCGCTTCGTGGTGCGGGCGGAGATGCCCGGGATCGACCCGGAGAAGGACGCCGAGATCACCGTGTCCCAGGGGATCCTGACCATTCACGCGGAGCGGCACGACGAGGCCGACACCAAGCACCACAGCGAGTTCCGCTACGGCGCCTTCACCCGGCACGTGGCCCTGCCGGCGACCGCGGACGAGTCGGACATCACGGCGGCCTACGACAAGGGGATCATCGAGGTCAGCGTCGGGCTCACTGCGGGCCAGGCGGCGGCGCCCGAGCGCCGCATCCCGATCCTGCTGATGCAGCACATCACGCCGACCTGACGATGCCTGCCGGACCGGGCCCTCCGCGCGGGGGCCCGGCTCCCGGGGGACCCGGCGGCCGGGCAACCCGGCCGCCGGGGACTTTCGCCTCTGCGCAGGCCGGGGGGTTACGGCGGAGGCTGGAGAGGATAGGTCCATGACCAGAACGGAGTTCGCAGTGTCCGGACAGCATGACGGAAACGGTTACCTGATCGTGGCGGCGGTCGACGGGTCGGCCTCCTCGGTGGAGGCGCTGCGCTGGGCCGTCCGTCAGGCCGAGCTGACCGGCGGCCAGGTGGACGCGGTGATCGCGTGGCAGTACCCCGCTGCCGCCGTCGGCTACGGCTGGGCGCCCGTCCCCATGGGTGACGACGTCGACTACAGCGAGATCGCCGCCAAGGTCCTGGCCGACGCGATCAGCCAGGCCGTCGACCCGGAGAGCACGGCCAGGGTGCGGCCGGTGGTGGTGGAGGGGCATCCGGCGGATGTCCTGATCGAGGCCTCGGCCGATGCCAGCCTCCTGGTGGTCGGCAGTCGCGGGCACGGCGGGTTCGCCAGCGCCCTGCTCGGCTCGGTGAGCCAGTACCTCACGCACCACGCGCGCTGTCCCGTGCTCGTGATCCGCGGGCGGGGCGAGCACTGACGGCGGGCCTGCCGCGTGCCCTGGGCCGCCGCCCGGCCCGGATTTTCGGCTCTGGCCGAAGCGCCCCCGTATGCGTCATTATCTAACTTAGTCGGGGAATCCGGGCTTTCAGCGGAGCAAAGGGAGGGGCCGATGTACGAGAAGCTGCTGGTGGCCATCGACCATTCCAAGGCCACCGAGCACGTGCTCGGCGCGGCGCGGGACCTGGCGTTGCTGTCGCACGGCGAGGTCTGGGTACTGCACCTGCGGGAACGCGAGGTCATGCCCCGGGCCGGGCTGATCGAGACCGAATCCGGTGACGACGCGCAGGCCCAGGTCGATGCCGCGGTGAGCGACCTGACCAAGGCCGGCATCAAGGCGAACGCCCTGGTACGCAGCACGGTCTACGGGTACGCCGCCCGGGAGATCGTCGACGAGGCCAAGAACCTCGACGTGAGCGTCATCATCATGGGCTCGCGCGGCCGCGGTGACCTGGCCGGGCTGGTGCTCGGAAGCACGGCGCACAAGGTAATCCACCTGACCGACCGGCCGGTGCTCGTGGTCCGCTGACCCGGCCGGCGACCGGCTGACGGGCCGTCCTGACGTTCCGGTCGGGGCGGT
This sequence comes from uncultured Actinomycetota bacterium, assembly GCA_963749145.1. Classification (GTDB taxonomy): domain Bacteria; phylum Actinomycetota; class Actinomycetes; order Streptosporangiales; family Streptosporangiaceae; genus JASHPR01. The sequence goes on from CAVVLN010000005.1 coordinate 1,079,595, forward strand.
CCCTTCATGCCGCGCCCCGCCGCCGGATGGACCGATCCCCTTCACGCTCCGTCTCCCCCCTCCTGGCCCCGACCGGCGCCCCCGGTGCGCGAAAAGCCTGACCCGGGACCGGGGTCCCGGGTCAGGCCGGCGGATGGCCGCTCGATGGTCAGGCGGTGATCTTCTCGTGGGTCCGCGGGGTCAGGATTTCCGCGGCGGGGGAGACCCGGCGGGCGTGGGCGGGCGGGTGGTCCCGAACCGGCACGCCGGACCCGCGCCCGCGGGCGCAGGCGATCCGGCCGTGGCGTAGCGTCATCGGCGGACGTTATCGTTAGATCATCTGGACCTCCGCTGAGCTGCAGGAGCCGCTGGTGGCGTCTTCGGGGCCACACCCGCTGCTTCCGCACCTGCGCCTCGACGACCTGCTCGCCGAGCTGCAGGTGCGGTTGCAGGCCGTGCTGTCCACCCGCGACCGGGTCCACGGGCTGCTCGAGGCGGTCGTCGCGGTCGGCAGCCAGCTCGACCTGGAGATCGTGCTCCGGCAGATCGTGGAGGCGGCGGTCGGCCTGGTGAACGCCAGGTACGGGGCCCTGGGCGTGATCGGCCAGCCCGGCCAGCTGGCCGAGTTCGTGCCGGTCGGCCTGAACGAGGCCGAGATCGCCAGCATCCACCACTGGCCGGAGGGCCGGGGCCTGCTCGGCGCGCTGATCACCGACCCCAGGCCGGTACGGCTGCCGGACCTGGCCGCCGACCCCCGGTCGTCCGGCTTCCCCGAAGGGCACCCGCCGATGCGGTCGTTCCTCGGCGTGCCGGTGCGGATCCGCGACGAGGTCTACGGGAACCTGTATCTCACCGAGAAGCAGGACGGCGCCCAGTTCGACGAGGAGGACGAGGCGGTCGTCACCGCGCTGGCCGCCGCCGCGGGCGTGGCGATCGAGAACGCCCGGCTCTACGAGGAGTCGCGGCGGGGCCAGCGGTGGCTGCAGGCCAGCGCCGAGGTCACCCGCAGGCTGCTGTCCGGGGCCGACACCGAGGACGTGCTCGACCTGGTGATCCAGCAGGTGCTGGATATGTCCGGCGCCGACCTGGCCACCCTCGCGCTGCCCGAGGGCGAGCACAACCAGCTGGTGATACGGCACGCCGCGGGCGAGGACGCGGCGGGCACGCGGGAGCTGACGCTGCCCGACACCTCGCTGTCGGCCGAGGTGCTGGCCACGGGTGAGCCGGTGACGCTGCAGGAGTTCAGCCAGGACCGGCGGGTCGCGCCGGTGGCCAGGCAGCGCATGACGCTCGGGCCCGCGGTGATCTTCCCGCTCGGCGGCCCGGGCAAGGTGCGCGGCGTGCTGACCGTCGGCCGCCGCCCCGGCTCGATGCCGCTGACCCAGGCCGCGATAGAGATGGTCGCCTCGTTCGCCGCGCAGGCGGCCATCGCGCTGGAACTGGCCGACGTCCGGCGCGATGCCGAGCAGGTGACGGTGCTGCAGGACCGCGAGCGCATCGCCCGCGACTTGCACGACCTGGTGATCCAGCGGCTGTACGCGACCGGGATGTCGCTGCAGGGCGCCATGCCGCTGGTCGGGCGCCCCGAGGTGGCCGACCGGGTGAGCCGGGCCGTGGACGCGCTGGACGACACGATCGGGGACATCAGGTCGGCCATCTTCGGGCTCCAGGCGCGGCCGGACATCAAGCCGCCCAGCGTCCGGGAGCAGGTCCTGCAGATCATGGACGAGATGACCGGGCCGCTCGGGTTCACGCCCTCGCTGAGCCTCACCGGTGATCTGGACGATCATGTGCCCGACGACGTCGCCGCGAACATGCTGACCGCGCTGCGGGAGTCGCTGTCCAACGCGGCCAGGCACGCGGGCGCGAGCCAGATCGACGTCACGGTCGAGGCGGGCCGGGACCTGATGCTCATGGTCCGCGACAACGGCGTCGGGATGGGCGACACCACCCGCCGCAGCGGGCTGGCCAACCTCGCCGAGCGCGCCGAGCAGCTGGGCGGGACGCTGAAGATCGGCCCGGCGGACGGCGGCGGCACCGAGCTGCAGTGGCAGGTGCCGCTGGCCTGAGCCCGGCCAGGCCGGGCCGTTGGGCCCGCCGCCGCGCGCTCAGGGGCCTTTCCGGCCGCCGTCGCGGCCGGGCCGGCGCCCGGGTGCACCGGCTGCCGCGGGCCGTAGCCGCGGCAGCCGGGCCCGCCCCCCCGGGGTGACCCGGGTCAGGCCGGGGACCGCTCGTCCAGGATGTCCTCCAGCTTGCGCCGGGGCGCGGACATCCCGGGCGGCCCGTAGCCGAACCTGACGACGATCTGCGGGCACTCCGGCCACGGCCACCAGCCGGGCCCGTCCCGCCGCACATCATGCAGCTCGACCGGCTGGTACAGCAGCGAGGTGGCCAGCCCGCTGCGGGTGGCCGTCAGCAGCACCCGCTGCAGCGCCTGGCCGGCGCGCAGCCAGTCACCCGGCTCGTCGCGGGCGGTGGACAGCACCGCGAGGCGCGGCAGCAGCTCGTAGCTGCCCGCCGGGCGCTCGATGGCGGGCGCGGCCTGACTGAAGTCCCGGACCGGCGCCGGGGCCCGGTCCGGGTGGTGCGGCAGCGCGCCCGCGGGAACGCCGTCGTCTCCCTCGGTCGCGATCCACTGGCCCATCTCGACCCGGTGCTCGAAGTCGGCCTCCAGCGCCTTGTCCGCCGCCGCGGCCAGCTCGAGGACCAGCGCGGCGTCACGGACGCTCAGCGTGCGCAGCACCGCGAACTCGGCCGTGGCCGCCTGCTCCAGCGCGATCTGCACCGCATCCGGTATCGGGTGGGAGGAGAACGGCGCCCGGCTGGTGTGCCGCTGATCGATCACCTCGAACATCTCGCGCTCAGCCACCGTCGCCGGGCGGGCCTCCTCCAGCCGCACCGACGCCAGCAGGGTGGGCTCGTGCTCCGGGTCGGGCAGCGGCCAGACCAGCGGCTTGGCGCCCAGCGCGCGGATCGCCAGCTTGAGGTTGAACAGGGCCGCGCCGCAGCTCAGGTGCAGAGCGCGGCCCCGGGGGTCGGCGACCCAGAGCATGCGGTCCGGATCACCGTGCACCTCGATGAGGTCGTCGCTGACCCGGAACCGCCACGGCTGGGTGTTGTGGATGGACGGCGCGGCGCCGGCCGCGCCGATAAGCGCGCGGACGACGTTGTCCTGCGCCAGTGGCCTGTACATGTCACGCTCCTAGAGCTGCTCCCCCACGATGGCGGTGAGGTCGGCGAGCCTGCAGGTGTAACCCCACTCGTTGTCGTACCAGCCGAAGACCTTGACCAGGCTGCCCGCGGTCTGGGTCAGCCCGGAGTCGAACACGCACGAGGCCGGGTCGCCGATGATGTCGCGGGAGACCAGCGGGTAGGTGCTGTAAACCAGGATCCCGGCCAGCGGTCCGGCCGCGGCCTGCTCGAACGCGCCGTTGACCTCGGCCACGGTGACGTCGCGGCCCACGATCGCGGTCAGGTCGGTCAGCGACCCGTCCGCGACCGGGACGCGCACCGCCACGCCGTCCAGCCGGCCCTTCAGCTCCGGGATGACCTCGCCGGTGGTCCTGGCCGCCCCAGTGGTGGTCGGCACGATGCTGACCGCCGCGCTGCGCGCCCGCCGCAGGTCCTTGTGCGGCCCGTCCAGCAGCATCTGGTCGCCGGTGTAGGCGTGCACGGTGGTCATGAACCCCTTCTCCAGGCCGAAGGCGTCGTGCAGCACCTTGGCCATCGGCGACACGCAGTTGGTCGTGCAGGACGCGTTCGAGATCACGTCGTGCCGCTGCGGGTCGTAGTCGCGGTCGTTGACCCCGACGACGACGGTCAGGTCGGCGCCCTTGCCCGGGGCCGACAGCAGCACCTTGCGGGCGCCGCCCTTCAGGTGCAGCGCCGCCTTCTCGCGGGAGAGGAATTTCCCGGTGGACTCCACCACCACGGCGACTCCGAGCCCGCCCCAGTCGATCTCGGCCGGGTCACGGTGGGACAGGACCGCGATCGGCTTGCCGTCGACGATGATCGAGTCCTCGGTGTGCCCGACCGTGGCGTTCAGCCGGCCGTAGGTCGAGTCAAACTGCAGCAGGTGCGCGAGGGTGTTCGCGTCCGTGATGTCGTTCACGGCGACGACCTCGATGTCACCCCGCTCCAGCGCCCGGCGCACGAACGTGCGGCCGATGCGCCCGAAACCGTTGATTCCGACGCGGATGGTCATAACTAACATTCCTCCCGTTCCGTGCGAGGCGACATCATGGTGGTGGTGTCGGCCAAGTGTCTTACCCCAGCATCTCCCGCCGCCCCGGGCGGCAGTCACGGGCATTGGGCACCACCGGGCGGGCCCTTCGGCCCTCGCGGCCCCGCTCGTGCCACTATCGGCCGACGGGATGCCCGGCCGACGGAGTGCCGACATGACTGGGATACGCGGATGCCTTCCGGCGGAGCCTGGCCGACCCCGAGGGATTCTGGGGTGACTGCGCAAGACCATGCGGGGGATCGCCGACGGGGCCGACGAGCCGGTGCCCTCGACCACCGAGGACCCGGTCGCTCTCGACGCCCTCCGGCCGGTGCTGCGTCATGGCGGCTGAGCCGCCCGACAGCCCGCGGGCAGGCCTTCCGGCCGGCCCGCGGGCGCGCTCGTCCCCGGCTCACCGGGCCCGGGAAGCGGCTAGTGCCGGACCACCACGACCGGGCACTTCGCGTGGTTCACGACCTTGGAGCTCACCGAGCCCATCACCAGGCTGGCGAACCCGCCGGCGCCGCGCAAGCCGACCACGACCAGGTCGGCGTCGGCGGACGCGTCGATCAGCGCCTTGGCCGGCTGCCCGCTGAGCGCGGTCACGGTCACCGACTCGGGCTGGGCCGCGAGGTCGCTGATGGTCTTGGTGACGGCTTCCTGGGCCGACTCGCGAGTGTGATGCTGGTCCGGCTGGTCCTCGGGGTAGACGATCGGGCTGCCGGTCCACGCGCTCGCCGCGACCTCGTGCACGGCCAGGACCGTGAGCGGGACGTGCTCAAGCGCCGCGTGCTTCACTGCCCATTCGAGTGCCTCCTGAGAGCCTCCAGAACCATCGACGCCCACAACGATTCCAGGCATGCCATTGCTCCTTTGCCGAGGGCTGTCGTCCACGACAGCCGTGAATCCCGTTCATCATCCTCTGCCGGGCATGATCTACGCCAGAGGCAATCGTCCTTCGGCCCGCCCGGGCGGTATCCCGGCGGCCCGCATCTGCCAAGGTAGTGACGTGGGCGACGGGCCGGAACGCCGCCGGCTGATCCGGGCAGGGGGGATATGACGCACCGTGTTGTTCGCACGCTGGCCACCGCCGGGCTGGCCCGCGTCGAGGGCGAGGGCGCCATGTACGTGCGGGTCAGCGACGGCCAGGTCGAGGAGGTGCGCCTCGACATCTACGAGCCGCCGCGGTTCTTCGAGGCGTTCCTGGTCGGCCGCTCCTATACCGAGCCGCCGGATATCACCGCGCGGATCTGCGGGATCTGCCCCGTGGCCTACCAGACCAGCGCCTGCCGGGCGATCGAGGCCGCCTGCGGGGTCAGCCTGCCCGGGCCGCTCGCCGACCTGCGGCGGCTGCTGTACTGCGGCGAGTGGATCTCCAGCCACGCGCTGCACGTCTACATGCTGCACGCGCCGGACTTCCTCGGCTATCCGGGCGCCGTGGAGCTCGCGCGCGATCACCGCGAGATCGTGGAGCGGGGCCTGGCGCTGCGGCGGGTGGCCAACTCGATCATGGAGGTAATCGGCGGCCGGTCGGTGCATCCGGTCAACGTCCGCGTCGGCGGGTTCTACCGGGTGCCGTCGGCCAGCGAGATCGCCCCGCTCGCGGAGCAGCTGCGCCGGGCGCTCGACCTGGCGCTGGACACCGTGCGCTGGGTGGCGGGGTTCGACTTCCCCGATTTCAGCTGCGACCACGAGCTGCTGGCGCTGCGCCAGCCCGGCCGCTACCCGATCGACGGCGGGACGCTGGTCAGCAGCGCCGGGCTGGAGTTCACCGCCGCCGATTTCGAGCGGCACGTGATCGAGGAGCAGGTCCCGCACTCCACCGCGCTGCACGCCCGGCTGGCCGGGCACCGCGGAAGCTACCTGACCGGGCCGCTCGCCCGGTACACGCTGAACTCGCCCTGGCTGCCGCCGGCCGCGGCCGCGGCGGCCCGCGAGGCGGGGCTCGGGCCCGCCTGCCGCAACCCGTTCCAGAGCATCGTGGTACGGGCCGTGGAGATCGTCTGCGCGGTCGAGGAGGCGCTGCGGCTGGTCACGGCGTATCAGCCGCCGGCCAGCCCGGCAGCCGAGGCCGCGCCGCGGGCCGGGACCGGCCACGGGGTGTCCGAGGCGCCGCGCGGGGTCCTGTACCACCGCTACGAGCTCGACGCGGCCGGGATCGTCCGCAGCGCGCGCATCGTGCCGCCGACGTCGCAGAACCAGGCCGCGATCCAGGACGACCTGCGCGGCTTCGTGCAGGAGCGGCTCGACTTCGACGACGAGCGGCTCACCCACGACTGCGAGCAGGCGATCCGGAACTACGACCCGTGCATCTCCTGCGCGACGCATTTCCTCACCCTGCGCGTGGACCGGGGATGACCGGCGGGCCGGCGTGCGCGATGCACCTCCTCACCCTCCGCGCGGACCGGCGATGACCGGCGGCCCCGCGGCCGGCGGGATCGTGGTGATCGGCGTCGGCAACGAGTTCCGGCGCGACGACGGCCTCGGCCCGGAGGTGCTGTCCCGCCTGCGCGACCAGGTCACCGCCGACACGGGCGGGGGACCAGGCGGGGGACCGGGCGGGGGAACAGGCGGGGTGCGCCTCCTGGCCTGCGACGGCGAGCCGACCCGGATGATCGAAGCGTGGGCCGGCGCATCGCTCGCGCTGGTCGTCGACGCCGTGGTGGCCGGCCCGCCCCGGGCCGGCGGCACCGGATCACGCTGGAGGAGGCAGATCTCGCCGCCGCCCGTCCGGTCAGCTCGCACGGGTTCGGCCTGGGCGAGTCGGTCCGCCTGGGCCGGGCGCTGGACCGGATGCCCGCTCGCCTGATCATTCACGCGGTCGAGGTGGCCGACACCGGCTTCGGCGTCGGCCTCACGCCGGCCGTGGCGGCCGCCGCGGCCGAGGTCACCGCGGCGGTTCTGCGCGATCTGGCCGCTGTGCGCCCGTCCGCTGTGCGCCCGTCCGCTCTGCGCCCGGCCGGCGCCCGAGCGTCAGGGGCACCGGACGCGACGCCGCCGCGAACCCCGGGGCCGCGGCGTTGAACGTCGAGAAGACCCGCTCGATACCGCCGGACGTCATGCCGAGCTGCCGCAGCTGGGGGAGGAGCGAGCTCGTGTTCGGCTCGGCCACCGGCCCGAAGCAGCCGTAGCAGCCCCGGTCGTAGGCCGGGCAGATGGCGCCGCACCCGGCCTGGGTCACCGGGCCGAGGCAGGGCGTGCCGTGCGCCACCATCACGCAGGTGTTGCCGCGGCGCTTGCACTCGTAGCACACGCTGTGCCCGGGCAGCTGCGGCTTGCGGCGGGCCAGCAGCGCGGAGATCAGCTCAACCAGCTGGCGCTTGTCGATCGGGCAGCCCCGCAGCTCGAAGTCGACGGCGACGTGATCGGCGACCGCCGTGGAGGTGGCCAGGGTCTGGATGTACTCGGGCCGGGCGTAGACCGCGGCCGCGAAGTCAGCGACGTCGGCGAAGTTGCGCAGCGCCTGAATGCCGCCGGCGGTGGCGCAGGCGCCGATCGTGACCAGCGTCCCGGACTGGCCGCGGATCCACCGGATGCGCTCGGCGTCCTGCGGGGTGGTCACCGACCCCTCGACCAGCGAGACGTCGTAGGGGCCGGCCTCGTCGGTGGAGGTCGCCTCGGCGAAGTGCACGATGTCGACCTCGCCGGCCAGCGCGAGCAGTTCGTCCTGGCAGTCCAGCAGGGTGAGCTGGCAGCCGTCACAGGAGGCCAGCTTCCAGACCGCGAGCTTAGGGCGGGCCATGTCAGAGTTCCGCAACGGACAGCAGCGGGGCGGCTCGCTGGTAGCTGACCACCGGGCCGTCCCGGCACAGCAGGAGCGGGCCGAGCTGGCAGTGGCCGCATTCGGCGATGCCGCAGCGCATGTTGCGCTCCAGCGCGACCCGGATGCGGCGCCGGGGGATGCCCTGGTCGCCCAGGGCCCGGGCGCTCAGCCGCATCATCACCTCCGGGCCGCAGAGCAGGGCCAGGGTCGCGGCCGGGTCGATAGCCGCCCGGTCGATCAGCTGGGTGACCACGCCGACGTGGCCGTTCCAGCCCGCCGCGGCCCGGTCGACGGTGACGTGCACGGCGGCCCCGCGGTCCCGCCAGGCGGCGATCTCGCCCGCGAACACCAGCTCTTCCGGGGTCCTGGCCCCGATCAGCACGGTGATCCGCCGGTACCGCTCGCGGCCGGCCAGCGCGGCCAGCAGCGCGGGGCGCAGCGGCGCGAGGCCGATCCCGCCCGCCACCACGAGGACGTCCTGCCCGGCCGCATCGGTCACCCCCCAGTCCGTGCCGTACGGCCCGCGCACCCCGATGACCTGTCCCTGCCCCGCCTCGCATAGGGCCCGGGTGACCGCTCCCACCGAGCGGATCGTCTGGATCAGCCCGGGCCCGCCCGGGCCGCCGCTGATCGAGATCGGCACCTCGCCCACGCCGAACGCGTACAGCATGGTGAACTGGCCCGGCTGGTGCGGCGCGATCGGCTGGTCCACCGGCTCGAGCCGGAGCGTCACGGTGTCGTGGGTCTCGGCCGTCCGCGCGGCGACCCGGTACCGGGCGGGCAGCGCCTGCAGGCTCATCGCGTCCTGGCCCGGGACCCCGGGGCCCCGTACAGGTCGAGCAGCCGGATGCGGGTGGCCTGCAGCCGCCGCACGGCCGCGCCCAGCATCCGCAGGGTGAGCTGGTAGCCGAGGTCGGGGTGGCGGTCGCACAGCGCCATCACGGCCGCGCCGTCCAGCTCGAACGCGTCGGTGGCCGCCACCGTCTCGGCGCTGAACTGCCACTCGTGCGGCGGCGACAGCCACGAGAAGCCGATCACGTCGCCCTTGCCGAGGGTCTCCACGATCAGGTCCTCCGACCCGGGCGCGTGCATGAACAGCGCCACGTGACCGGCGGTCAGCAGCCAGCACGCTCCGGCCGGGGCGCCCTCCTCGAACAGCCGCCGGCCAGCCGCAAACGAGACGGCCGTGGCCGTCGTGGCCAGCCGCGCCACGCTGTCGGCCGGCATCCCGCGCAGGAAGGCGTGATCGGTGAACCCGGGTGGCGGGGTGTCGTTCATGATGCCGTTCATGACCGCTCGTCTCCGTCTCCGCCGCCGTCGGCCGGCGCCCCGGGCGGCCCCGCCCCGGCCTGCTCCGCCCCGGCCTGCTCCGCCTCGGCCTGCAGGGCGGCTACCTCCTCGGTCAGGTCGATGCCCACCGGGCACCAGACGATGCACCGGCCGCAGCCCACGCAGCCGGAACTGCCGAACTGATCGTGCCAGGTGCCGAGCTTGTGGGTGAGCCACTGCTTGTACCGGCTGCGGGGTGAGGAGCGCACCGGGCCGCCGTGCAGGTAGGAGAAGTCAACGTCGAAGCAGGAGTCCCACAGCTGCCAGCGCTCGGCGTGATCGCCGGACAGGTCGGTGGTGTCCTCGACCGTGGTGCAGAAGCAGGTCGGGCAGGCCATCGTGCAGTTGCCGCAGGTCAGGCACCGCGACGCGACATCGTCCCAGCGCGCGGCGTCATGGCTGGCGGCCATCAGCTCGTGCAGGGCGCCCGCCGGCATCGACCGCCCCATCCGGTCCGCGGCCCCGGCCACCGCCGACCGCGCCTGGCCCGCCGTCGCGTCATCGGCCGGCCGGGCCAGCACGCCGGCCATCATCTCGGCGCCGGCCGGGGAGCCCACCTCGACCAGGAACTCGTGGCGGCCCGGGCCGGTCATCTCGGTCAGCGCCAGGTCATAGCCGGGCCCGGCCTGCGGGCCGGTGCCCATCGACGCGCAGAAGCAGGTCTCGCCCGGCTCGGTGCAGTTCACCGCGATGATGAACACCCCGGCCCGGCGGGCCGCGTAGCGTGACCCGGCGTGCTCGCCACGGCCGAGCACCTGATCCTGGATCTCGATCGCGCGCAGGTCGCACGGGCGCACGCCGAAGAACGCGAGCCGCGGCGCGGGCTCGCCCGGCTCGGTCACCTCGAATCCGTCGCCCGCCCGGCGCGCCGACCACACCTTTTCCCGGGGCGGGTGCAGGAACTGCTTCCACGACTGCGGCCCGGCCGAGTGACCGAACGCGGCGGTGTCGTCGCGGGGCCGGACACGGTAGCCGCCGGGTTCCAGCGCCACCCCCCAGCCGAACGGGAGTTCGTCGGCCGACCCGAGCTCGCCCAGGACGATCGCGCCGCCCTGCCGGGTCGGGCCGATGACCCGGTATCCCGCGCCCGTGAGCGCGGCATGCAGCGGGGCCAGGGCCGCGGCCTCGATCAGCAGCGGGCCTCCGTCACCGGTGCGCTCCATGTCTGCCTGGCTTCCCCCCGATCAGCTGCTGCCTCCATGGTGACAGGAGCCCCATGCCGCCCGCCGCGCGGCACGCCGGTAGAGGCGAAGGGCTCGCCTCTACCGGCGCCGGTGCCGTGCGGGTCAGGACGCGCGGCTGAGTACGACCTTGAGTGCCCGGGTGTCGGCCGCCCGGCTGAACACGTCGTAGGCCGTCTCGAACTCGTCCAGGGCGAAGCGGTGCGTGATGAACCGGCTCGCCTCGATGTGGTGACTGGTCACCAGCCGCAGCAGGGTCGCGGTGGAGTACGCGTCGACCAGGCCGGTCGTGATCGTGATGTTCCTGATCCACTGCTCCTCGAGGTGCAGGGTGGCCGGGGCGCCGTGCACGCCGATGTTGGCGATCCGGCCGCCCGGCCGGGAGAGCTGAACGGCCAGCTCGAAGGTGGCGGGCACCCCCACCGCCTCGATAGCCACGTCGGCGCCCAGCCCGCCGGTGAGCGACCGGACGACCTCGAGCGGGTCCTCGCTGGTGTTGTTCACCGCGATGTCAGCGCCGAACTCCTTGGCTGCCTCGAGCCTGGACGCCGCCATGTCGATCGCAACGATGTGGCTGGGGCTGAACAGCCGGGCACCCATGATCGCGGCCAGCCCGACCGGGCCGGAGCCGACCACCGCGACGACATCGCCTGGACGCACCCCGCCGTTGAGCACACCCACCTCATAGCCGGTCGGCAAGATGTCGGCCAGCATCAGGATCTCCTCGTCGGTGGCCCCTTCCGGCACCGGGTAGGTGGACAGGTCGGCGAACGGCACGCGCACGTACTCGGCCTGGGTGCCGTCGATCTTGTGTCCGAGGATCCAGCCGCCGCCGCCCAGGCACTGCCCGGAATGGCCGTCCCGGCAGTACCGGCAGGTTCCGCACGCGGTGATGCAGGAGACGAGGACCCGCTCGCCGGGCTTGACCGTCTTCACGCCGCTGCCAACCGTCTCGACGGTGCCGACCGCCTCGTGGCCGAGGATCCGGCCGTCGGTCACGGCCGGCACATCACCCTTGAGGATGTGCAGGTCGGTGCCGCAGATCGTGACGCTATCGACCCGGACGATCGCGTCGGTGTCGGCGGTGATCTCGGGCTTCGGCACGTCCTCCCAGGCTTTTACGCCGGGTCCGTGGTAGACAAGGGCTCGCATAGGGTCCATCTCCTCTGTGTTTGTCAGCATTCCTAACCACGTTCGTCGCCCGCGGTGGGCCGTCGGCAGGGCCGAAGGTCCCCGCCCGGCGGGCCCCAAGGCCGGCGCAGCCCGGGACCGGGGTCCCGGGCGCTGCGGCCCTTCGTCTCTACGCCGGGGCCGCTGATCGCGGTGCGATGTAAGTGGCAAGAGGGACCAAAGACGAGAGGACGCGGAGTTACGGGATCGGCTAGCCGGCTCGCACACCGCGCAATCGGGATCCGCGAGAAGCCGGATTGGTCCCTCTTGCCAAAGACGTTCAGCCGGGGGAGCGGGGGCCGGGGGATGGCTCGCGGCGACTCGGGAGCGGGGGCGTTGGGCCGGGTCGACTACGGGGGTAGCGGAATGTTCCGGATCAGAGTGCAGGGCAGGCGCGGGGGCGAGGTCCTGGCCACGGCCGGGCTGCTGGCCGCGGCGGTCACCACCGAGGGGAGACGGGCCGCGGTGGCGGCCGCGGCCATGGACGGGCCGGCGGTGGCGCTGTGCACGGCGGACGGCTGGGCCGCGGCGTCCGTCGACGGGCCGCCCCCGGTAGCCGATGCGCTGATCGTGGCGGACCCGAGCGAGCTGGGCCGGCCGGACATCTTCGCGCGGCTGAGCCCCGAGGCGTACCTGCTGGTCAACTCCACGTGCGGGTTCGGCGACCTGGGCGTCAGCGACCGCGTGGAGCGGTTCTACCGCGATCGCGCGCTGGTGCTGCCCGCGGCGCGGCTGGACTTGGGCCGGCACGACGGCCTGATCCGGAGCGCGGCCCTGCTCGGCGGGTTCGCGGCGCTCAGCCGGATGGTCAGCCTGGACGGCGTGATCGCGGCCGTCCAGGACCGGATGCCGCAGTCCGCCGCATGGGCCGGGGTGGAGGCCGCGGGCGCGGGATATGACTTCGTGCGCGCTGCCCGGCAGGCGCTCGCGGTCTGACCAGGCCCGGGATCGGTCTGACCAGGCCCGGGGATCGGTCTGACGAGGCCCGGGGATCAGCCTGACCAGACCCGGGGATCGGCAGGACCGGCGGGGAGGGCCGCCGCTGCCCGCCGGTCCCCGCTCCTCAACCCGCTGGTCAGCCGGAGACGCTGCGGCGCCCGGCGGGCGCGTGCGTGACGTCGATCTTCCGGGGCTGAACCTTGGGCGAGGCCGGGATGGTCACCCGCAGGACACCCTCGGCGTAGTCGGCGGTGAGATGCTCGGAGTCCACGCCCTCACCGAGGGAAAGCTGCCTGCTGAATTTCCCCTGAGGCCGCTCGGCCACGATCACCTGTGCCTGGTCGCCGTAGCGCGGGCCGCGCTCGGCCTTGATGGTCAGCGTGTTGTGCTCGACCGTGACCTCGATGCTGCCCGGGTCGACCCCCGGCAGGTCGGTCTCGACGTGGTAACTGCCGTCTTCGGTGCGGTAAATGTCCAGGGGCATGCCGAGCGGCGCCCGGTTCCCGGTCGCGGCCATCGACATGAGCCGGTCGAACGGGTCCCGGAAGGGCTCGAACCTGAGCACGGCCATCACTGCCTCCTCATGCTGGCTATCTCTGCTCTGTGCCGAGACTCGCCGGAAACCATCCGGGCGGGCAGGGCCGAAGGTCCCTCGGCCCCGGCCCGCCGCCCGGCCGGGCCCGGCGAAGGTCCCGCGGGCAGCGGCCGTTGGACCCTGGCCCGGCTCCCGCGGCCGCGCTGACATGAAAGTGAGAGCGCGGTCCGGTGGGCCCGGCGCTGATCTGGCCTGGGGCCGCCCGCGATGGCGAGGAACGACGGGCAAGAGAAGGTGCCGTGATGAAGGCCGTGATCATTTACGAGTCGATGTACGGGAACACCCGGACGATCGCCGATGCCATCGCCGAGGGACTGCGGCCCGACGAGGCCGTCGTGGTCCCGGTGGCCGAGGCCCGCCCGGAACTGCTGGACGGGGCCGACCTGCTGGTGGTCGGCGGCCCGACCCATATGCACGGCATGAGCCGGGCATCCACCCGCCGCGGGGCCGCGCAGGCGGCCAGCAAGTCGCAGAGCGGGCTCATGATGCTGCCCGGGGCGGAAGGGCCGGGCCTGCGTGAGTGGCTCGCCGCCCTCGGCCGGGTCGACGTGCCGGCGGCGGCGTTCGACACCCGCCTCGAAATGCCGGCCATGTTCACCGGGCGGGCCTCGGGCGGCATCACCCGGCTGCTGCGCCAGCACGGGTGCACCATGGTCACCAAGCCGATGAGCTTCCTGGTCACCAACGACAACCGGCTGCGGGCCGGCGAGGACAGCCGTGCCTGCGACTGGGGTCACCTGCTGTCCGGCATCCTGGCTGCGCGGGTCCCCGCCTGATCCGCCGGCCCGCGCCGCACGGTAAGCAGGCGGCCGGGCTACGTGTCGTCGCCGCTGAGTTCCTCGTAGGTGTGCAACTGGATACCCAGCCCGTCTGGGCCGCTCACGTCTAGCGCCAGGCCGAGGTGAGCCTGCCGCCGCGCGGAGTGCTCGACCCCGAGCTCGGTCAGCTTCCGCTCCCACCAGTCCAGTGCCGACTGGTCGGCCACGGAGAAGCCGAATATCGCCGTGGCGCCCGGCTGCCGGCACGCGGTCACCAGGTCGGGCGCCTCGCGGATATGCAGCAGGATGCCGCTGGGGTGCTCCAGGATCACCAGCGCGACCCGGTCCTCGTCTTCCTCGATCAGGATGCAGGAGAAACCGAACACCTGCTCAAACCAGTCGCTGCTGCGCAGCACGTCGGTCGCGGGCACGCTCACGTGGTGCAGTCCCCAGATCTGCGGCATACCTGATGTCTACCCTTTCGCCGGACGGGATGGGATGCGGCGTCGGGAGAGGCAGTGTCCGGGACGGGGGAGTGGCGGCGTCGGGAGAGGCAGTGTCCGGGACGGGGGAGTGGCCGCCGTCCGGGGAAGGGAGCCAGCGGCGGGGTGGCGTCCCGGGGGTCGCGGGGCTCGCCGCGGGGGAATGTCTGTGTTCTGATAGCCATGGTTGCAGCATCACGAGGCTCCGCCGGGCGGGGCCAACATCATTGGGCCTGGACGGGCAGGGCCATAGGTCCCTGGTCTCGGTCCGGCCGCCCGGGGGATAGTGGGTACCCGGGCGACGCTTCGAAGCGGAGGTGCGGTGAGTCCTGAAACGACGCGGCCGGACATGACGGCCCTGCCTGACCTGCGGCACGGCCGCGCCAGCGCCGGGCCGGTACGGGACCGGCGGCCCCTCTACGTAGACCTGCTGCCGCCGTGCAACGCCGGCTGCCCGGCGGGCGAGAACATCCAGGCCTGGCTCGCGCACGCGGAGGCCGGCCAGCACGAGCAAGCGTGGCGGCAGCTGACCGCCGACAACCCGATGCCCGCGATTCACGGCCGGGTCTGCTACCACCCGTGCGAGAGCGTCTGCAACCGGGCCAGCCTGGACAGCGCGGTCTCGATCCACTCGGTGGAGCGGTTCCTCGGCGACCTCGCGCTGGAGCGCGGCTGGCAGTACGAGCGGCCGACAGTCAGCACCGGGCAGCGGGTGCTGGTCATCGGGGCCGGGCCGAGCGGGCTGTCCGCCGCTTACCACCTGGCCCGGCTCGGCCACCAGGTGGAGATCAGAGACGCCGGTGACGTTCCCGGCGGGATGATGCGCTACGGGATCCCGGCCTACCGGATGCCGCGCGACGTGCTGGACGCCGAGATCGCCCGGATCGAGGCGCTCGGCGTCCGGATCACCGGCGGCCACCGGGTGCAGAACCTGGCGGCCGAGCGGCGCGAGGGCGGTTTCGACGCGGTGTTCGTCGCGGTGGGTGCGCACCTGTCCAAGCGCGTGGACATCCCGGCCAAGGACGCGGGGCGGATCGTGGACGCGCTCTCGTTCCTGCGCAGCGTGGCCTCGGGCGAGCGGCCGGTGATCGGGCGCCGGGTCGCGGTCTACGGCGGCGGCAACACCGCGATGGACGCGGCCCGGGTGGCCCGCCGCCTGGGCGCGAACGACGCGCTGATCGTCTACCGCCGCACCCGGGCCCAGATGCCCGCGCACGAGGACGAGGCGCAGGAGGCCGAGCGCGAGGGCGTGCGGATCAACTGGCTGCGCACGATCACCGCGTTCGACGGCCCGGACCTGACCATCGAAGCCATGGAACTCGACGAGACCGGGTTCCCGCAGCCGACCGGGCGGTTCGAGACGCTGGCCGCTGACACCGTGATCCTGGCCCTCGGCCAGGACGCCGACACCACGTTCCTGCGCGAGGTGCCCGGGGTGGAGTTCGCCAAGGACGGCACCGTGCAGGTGTCGCCATCGATGATGACCGGCTGCCCCGGCGTGTTCGCCGGCGGCGACATGGTGCCCGCCGAGCGCACGGTCACCGTCGGCGTCGGACACGGCAAGAAGGCGGCCAGGAACATCGACGCCTGGCTCCGGGGCGCGTCGGCGGACCAGGCCAAGCACCCGGGCGTAGCGTTCGAGCAATTGAATTTGTGGTACTTCGGGGACGCGGCCCGCCGCCAGCAGCCTGAGGCCGAGCCGCAGCAGCGGATCGCGGGCTTCGGCGAGGTGGTCGGCGGCCTGTCCGAGCAGGAGGCGGTCTACGAGGCGAAGCGGTGCCTGTCCTGCGGCAACTGCTGCGAGTGCGACGGCTGCCTGGGCGCGTGCCCCGAGGACGCCGTGATCAAGCTGGGGCCGGGGCACCGGTACCGGTTCGACTACGACAAGTGCACTGGCTGCGGCGAGTGCTACGAGCAGTGCCCGGTGCACTCGATCGAGATGATTCCGGAAGGCGGCGCATGATGCATGTCACGGTCGACGGCAACGAGGCCGCCGCTTCTGTCGCCTACCGGCTCAGCGAGGTCTGCTGCATATACCCGATCACGCCCTCGTCGCCGATGGCCGAGCTGGCGGACGAGTGGTCGAGCAAGGGCCGGACCAACCTGTGGGGCAGCGCGGTGTCGGTGGTGGAGATGCAGAGCGAGGCCGGGGCGGCGGGCGCGCTGCACGGCGCGCTGCAGAACGGCGCGCTGGCCACCACGTTCACCGCGTCGCAGGGCCTGCTGCTGATGATCCCGAACATGTACAAGATCGCCGGCGAGCTGACCCCGGCGGTGCTGCACGTGGCGGCGCGGTCGCTGGCCGCGCAGGGGCTGTCCATCTTCGGTGACCACTCCGACGTGATGGCGGTGCGGCAGACGGGCTTCGCGCAGCTCGCCTCGGCGTCGGTGCAGGAGGCGCACGACCTTGCGCTGGTGGCGCATGCCGCCACGCTGGTCACCCGGGTGCCGTTCGTGCACTTCTTCGACGGGTTCCGCACCTCGCACGAGCTGAACACGATCGAGTTGCTGACCGACGACGACCTGCGCGCGCTCGTTCCCGAACACCTGGTCCGCGCGCACCGCAGCCGCGGGCTGTCCCCCGATCACCCGTTCATCCGGGGCACGGCGCAGAACCCGGACGTCTACTTCCAGGCCCGCGAGACCGTGAACCCGTTCTACGCCGCCGTCCCCGGCGTGGTGCAGGAGACGATGGACGCCCTGGCCGCGCGCACCGGCCGCCGCTACCAGATCGTGGACTACACCGGCCACCCGGAGGCCGAGCGGGTGATCGTGGTGATGGGCTCCGGCGGGCAGACCGTCGCCGAGACCGTGGCCCACCTGTGCGCTCGGGGAGAGCGGGTCGGCGTCGTGCAGATTCGGCTGTACCGGCCGTTCCCGGTCCGGGCCCTGCTGGACGCGCTGCCCGCGACCGCGGCGCGGATCGCGGTGCTCGACCGGACCAAGGAGCCGGGCTCGGCGGGCGAGCCGCTGTTCCTGGACGTGACCGCCACGCTCGCCGAATCCTGCGCGGACGGGGAACGCGAGCGGCTCCCCCTGATCACCGGCGGCCGCTACGGGCTGTCGTCCAAGGAAATGACCCCGGCCATGGTCGCCGGGGTGTTCGCGGAACTGGGCCGGGAGCGACCGCGGCGCCGGTTCACGATCGGCATCACCGACGACGTGTCCGGCACCAGCCTGCCGTACGAGCCATCGCTGGACATCGAGCCGCCCGGCACGATCCGGGCGCTGTTCTTCGGCCTCGGCGCGGACGGCACGGTCGGCGCGAACAAGAACACGATCAAGATCCTCGGCGGCGAGGAGAACCTGAACGCGCAGGGCTACTTCGTCTACGACTCCAAGAAGTCGGGCTCGCAGACCGTGTCGCACCTGCGCTTCGGGCCGCAGCCGATCCGCGCGCCGTACCTGGTCGAGCAGGCCAGCTTCATCGGCTGCCACCAGTTCGGGCTGCTGGACCGGGTCGACATGCTCGGCCGGGCCGCGCCGGGCGCGACGCTGCTGCTCAACTGCGCCTATCCGCCGGACGAGGTCTGGGACGCCTTGCCGCGGCCGGTCCAGGAGAAGATCCTGGCCAAGAACATCGACGTGTACGCGATCGACGCGGCCAGCATCGCCCGCGAGGCCGGGCTGGCCGGCCGGACCAACACGGTGCTGCAGACCTGCTTCTTCGCCATCTCGGGCGTGCTGCCCCGGGACGAGGCGATCGCCAAGATCAAGGCGGCGATCGCCAAGACCTACGGGCGGCGCGGCGCCGAGGTGGTCGCGCGGAACCACGCGGCGGTCGACCACACGCTGAAAGGGCTACACCGGATCGAGGTGCCCGACCGGGTGACGTCCGGCCGGGAGCTGCCCGCCGTGGTGCCGGCCGGCGCGCCGGACTTCGTCCGCACGGTCACCGCGGAAATGATGGCCGGCCGCGGCGACGACCTGCCGGTCAGCGCGCTGCCGGTTGACGGCACCTACCCGACAGGCACCGCGGCCTACGAGAAGCGCAACATCTCCGAGCTGGTCGCCGAGTGGGACCAGGACCTGTGCATCCAGTGCGGCAACTGCAGCTTCGTCTGCCCGCACAGCGTGATCAGGTCCACCTACTACGACCAGTCGCTGCTGGCCGGGGCGCCGGAGCCGTTCCGCTCGGCCCCGCTGGACTCCCCCGGCCTCCCCGATACCCGGTTCACGCTCCAGGTGTACGTGGAGGACTGCACCGGATGCGAGCTGTGCGTGCAGGCGTGCCCGGTCACCGCGCCGGGCAACCCCGAGCGCAAGGCGATCAACCTGGCCGCGCGTGAGCCGCTGGTGGCGGCCGAGCGGGAGAACATCGCGTTCTTCGAGACGCTGCCGGTGGCCGACCGGGTCCGGGTGGACTTCGGCACGGTGCGCGGCACCCAGTTCCTGCAGCCGCTGTTCGAGTTCTCCGGGGCCTGCGCGGGCTGCGGGGAGACGCCGTACATCAAACTGGTCTCGCAGCTGTTCGGCGACCGGCTGCTGGTCGCGAACGCGACCGGGTGCTCGTCGATCTACGGCGGAAACCTGCCCACCACGCCGTGGACGACCGGGCCCGACGGCCGCGGCCCGGCCTGGTCGAACTCGCTGTTCGAGGACAACGCCGAGTTCGGCCTCGGGTTCCGGCTGGCCGCCGACCAGCACACCGAGCTGGCCCGCAGCCGCCTGACCGAGCTGCGGGACGTGGTCGGCGCCGAGCTCGCCGACAATATCCTGAACGCGCCCCAGCGGCGCGAGTCGGAGCTGCGAGCCCAGCGCGAGCTGGTGGACGAGCTGAAGCTTCGGCTGTCCGGCCTGAGCGGCGACCGCGGGCCGGTGGATGACCTGCTTAGCGTCGCTGACTACCTGGTCCGGCGCAGCGTGTGGATCGTGGGCGGGGACGGCTGGGCCTACGACATCGGGTCCGGCGGGCTCGACCACGTCCTGGCCAGCGGGCGCAACGTGAACGTGCTGGTGCTCGACACCGAGGTCTACTCCAACACCGGCGGCCAGTCGTCCAAGGCGACCCCGCTCGGCGCCGTGGCCAAGTTCGCCGCCTCGGGCAAGACCATGCCCAAGAAGGACCTCGCGCTCCAGGCGATCGCGTACGGCTACGTCTACGTCGCCCGGGTCGCGATGGGCGCCGACCCGCAGCAGACCCTGCGCGCGTTCCGCGAGGCCGAGGCCTACGACGGGCCGTCGCTGATCATCGCCTACAGCCACTGCATCGCGCACGGCATCGAGATGCGCGACGGCCTGGACCAGCAGTACCGCGCCGTGGCCAGCGGGTACTGGCCGCTGGTCCGGTACGACCCGGTGCTGCGCGCGGAGGGCGGCAACCCCTTCCTGCTCGACTCGCCGCGCCCGCGCATCCCGCTGCCGGCGTACACCCAGCGCGAACTGCGGTACCGCTCGCTCAGCAACACCGACCCCGCCGAGGCCGAGCGGCTGGGGGCCCTGGCCCAGCAGGCCGTGGACCAGCGGTGGGACACCTACGAGGAGATGGCCAGCCGCGGCTCGGCGCGCTTCCCGGCTGATGCGCGCAAAGCACCGCCCGACGCCGCCCCGCCGGCTTCCGCCATCCCGCCCGCCGCGCCGGCCGAAGCGCAGGAGGAGGACCGCTGATGGACCTGACCACCCGGTACCTGGGCCTGGAACTGCGCAACCCGCTGGTCGCCTCGGCATCGCCGCTGTCGAACACCGTCGACGGGGTCCGGCGGCTGGCCGACGCCGGCGTTGGCGCGATCGTGCTGTTCTCCCTGTTCGAGGAGCAACTGCGGCGAGAGGCGGCGCAGAACGCGGTGCTGGCCGACGCCGGGACGGAGAGCTTCGCCGAGTCGCTGTCCTACTTCCCGGCCGAGGCCGAGGAGGACCCCGGCCCGCGCCGCTACCTGAGCCTGCTCGAGCGCGCCGTGGCCAGCGTGGACATCCCGGTGATCGCCAGCCTGAACGGCTCCACCACCGGCGGCTGGACCGACTACGCGACCGCGCTGGAGCAGGCGGGCGCCGCCGCGATCGAGCTGAACATCTACCACCTGCCGGGCGACCCGCTGTTCCCCGGGCGCGACGTCGAGCAGCGGCACGTCGAGATCCTCACCACGGTCAAGGCCGTGGTCAAGGTGCCGGTCGCGGTGAAAATGAGCCCGTATTACAGCTCAACCGGCGAGATGGCGCTACGGCTGGACCGGACCGGGGCCGACGGCCTGGTCCTGTTCAACCGGTTCCTGCAGCCCGACATCGACCCGGACACGCTGACCGTGACCTCCCAGTTCGGGCTGTCCAGCCCGGCCGAGGGCCGGCTGCCCCGGGCCTGGATCGCGCTGCTGGCCGGCCGGGTGGTCGCCTCGCTCGCCGCGACCACCGGCGTCGAGGAGCCGGACGACGTGGTCCGGTACCTGCTGGCCGGGGCCGACGTGGTGATGACCGCGTCGGCGCTGATCCGCCATGGCCCCGGGTACGCGGGCGTGCTGCTCGACGGGCTGTCCGCCTGGCTGGCGCGCAAGGGGTTCGCCGGGGCGTCGGACGCGCGCGGGCTGCTCGCGGTCCCGGAGGGGGCGGACGGGGCGGCCTACGAGCGGGCCGCCTACGTCAGCGCGCTGGCGTCGGCCAACCGCGGCCGCGGCCCCTGGTAACGTGCGCCGGCGGGCCGACGCGGCCGGCCGGGACGTGCGCCGGCGGGCCGGGACGCCCGGGCGCCGGCTGGTCACAGACGGGTCGTCCACCGGGGGCTGATCGCCGTCCAGGCACGCTCCCACCCGGCCAGCCGCCGCCGGTCCAGGACCAGGCGGCACAGCCAGTAGATCCCGACCAGCGCGAGCCCGGCGACGAACACCGCCCCGATGGCGATCGCGACCGAGGCGAACACCACCTGGGCGGCCTCCGAGGGCGGGGCCTGGGGCTCGCCGGAGGGCGTCAGCCACACCCGGACCTCGGCCCCGGCGGGCGCGCCCTGGATGGCGGGCGCGGTCACGTCGGTGAGAACGCCTGATATCGGCCGGCCGTCAGGGGCCCGCCAGCGGGCGGTGGTCTCCCCGGCCGCGGCCATGAAGTAGCTGTCATCGGGACCGGGGCGGGTGAGCACGGCCGTGGCCGGGCGCAGCCGGGCCGCGCCGGCGCGCTGAGCCTGGTAGAAGTGAACGCCGAGGACGGGTGCCGCGGCCACGGCGGCCAGGAACGCGGCCGACAGCAGCGCCGCGATCGCCCTCTCGATCCGGTCGGATCTTCGCTGCAGCGGATTCGGGCGGATCAGCAGCCTGGCCAGCCACCGCAGCGGCAGGCCCGCGGCCCGGATTATGCCAGCCATGACCGTCACCTCCGGCTGGGCTTCCGGTACCAGCCTGCGGCGGCGCGGGGCGGGCCGGCAGGGACCAACGCCACCACCGGGCAGGCCCTTGGTCCGGGGTTTGCCCGCGGCGGGGACCCCCGGTCACCGGGGCGGGCCGCGGCGCGAGCGAGCTGGTGCTGCGGGTGCAGGCCATCCTGCGCCGCGGCGGCCCGGCCGCCGGGCCGGGCCCGGCTAGCTACGGCGGCGGGACGCTGGTCATCAACGAGCCGCAGCGGCAGATCACGGTGCGAGGCGCGGCCGCGGACCTCACCCCGACCGAATGGGGGATCCTGCTGACGCTGGCCACCGTCCCCGGCCGGGTCTACTCGCGGTTCGAGCTGATCAACCGGGTCCGCGGCTATGAGTTCGAGGGCTACGAGCGAACCGTCGACTCGCACGTGAAGAACCTGCGCCGCAAGATCGAAGCGGAGCCGGCCAGCCCCAGCATCGTGCTGACCGTGCTGGGCGGCGGGTACCGGCTCGGCCTGGCCCGCGATGGCTGACGGCGACGGCCAGGCCGGCGGGCCGCAGCCTGGTCAGGCGGGCGGGCCGCGTTCCGGCCCGGACGGCGCACCGCGTTCCGGCCCGGACGGCGCACCGCGTTCCGGCCCGGACGGCGCACCGCGTTCCGGCCCGGACGGCGCACCGCGTTCCGGCCCGGACGGCGCACTGCGCTGGCCGCCCAGTTCGAGGGGGCGGGAATCAGGCTGGAGCGGCGGCTGGCCGGGGCCGACGTCCTGGCCGATCCGCGCTGGCTGCACCAGGTGATCACGAACCTGCTCACGAACGCGCTGAAGTTCACCCCGGCCGGGGGCCGGGTCACCGTGGCCGCCGGCCCGGCCGGGCCCGCCGCCGTGCTGACGGTCACCGACACCGGCTCGGGCATTCCCGCTGACGAGCTGCCCCACGTCTTCGACCGGTTCTGGCGCGGGCGGCAGGCCGCGCAGACGTCCGGCAGCGGCATCGGCCTGGCGGTCGCCGCCGAGCTCACCCAGGCCCACGGCGGAACGCTGACCGCCGGCAGCGAGCCCGGGCGGGGCACCGTGATGACGCTGACCCTGCCGCGGGCCTGACCGGCGGCGGGCAGCGGCGCGCCGCCCCGCATGCGCCGGGGGCAGCAAACCGGGGGCGGCGCAACCGCCGGGCCCTAGGCCCGGTCTCCGATGCTGTCCAGGTCGTGAAGCACCGGCGGGCGGCAGACGATCGTGACCTCGGCGATCCGCGCGAACGCCATGACGTGGCCTCCCGCCGGTATGCAGCGGGCGGTGCCCGCCCGGCCGTCACGCGGCCGCAGAGCGTCGTCGCCGTGCGACACCGGTCACGCCCCCACCGAGATCCCGCCGTCTTGCCGGTTGACAGCCGGGAGGATAACGGCTATCTATATAACCGTTAGACTAACCGTTAGAGAGGGTCGGGCGATGCAGCAGGAAGTGATCCTGGCGATGCTCGCCAAGGAGCCGTCGCACGGCTATCAGCTGCGCGCGCGGCTGCGACAGGCCCTCGGGCCGCTCGGTGACGCGATGAACGACGGGCAGGTCTACGTCACGCTGACCCGGCTGGAGAAGGCGGGCCTGGTGGCGTCCGAGCAAGCGGAGGCGCCGGACCGCCCGGACCGCAAGGTGTACGTGCTGACCGCGGCCGGGCACCAGAAGGTCACCGACTGGCTGGCCGAGGTCGCCTGGCCCCGCCCCGATCTCACCGAATTCCATCTCAAGCTGATCGCGGCCGCGTCGGCCGGGCTGGCCGACCCGCTGGCCATCGTCGACGCTCAGCGCCGTGAGCTGCTGCGGCGGCTGCGCGATGCCCAGCGCGCGGCGCTGGCCGAACCCGACGGCTCGGCCGCCGGGCTGCTACTGGAGGGCATCGTGCTGCGACTGCAGGCCGACCTGCGCTGGCTGGAGGCCTGCGAGCGGAACTGGACCGGCCGGAGGAACCGATCATGAGCGACACACGTAACGCATCGCTGGTGCGCGCCGTCGGGCTGCGCAAGGAGTATGGCAAAGGCGAAGGGCTGGTGCGCGCGGTCGACGATGTCGACCTCGACGTGGCCCGCGGGGAGACGCTGGCCGTGATGGGCCCGAGCGGCTGCGGCAAGTCCACGCTGCTGCACCTGCTCGGCGGGCTCGACCGGCCGTCGGGCGGCGAGCTGTGGCTGGCCGGCCAGCGCCTCGACCAGATGGGCGAGCGGGCCCTGGCCCGGCTGCGCCGCGACGCGGTCGGGTTCGTGTTCCAGGCCTTCCACCTGATGGACGAGCTCACCGCGGTCGAGAACGTCGAGCTGCCCGCGCTGCTGGCCGGACGGTCGGCCCGGTCGGCCCGGCGCCGGGCCGCGGACCTGCTGGACCAGGTGGGCCTGGCCGACCGGGCCAGGTTCCTCCCGTCGGCGCTGTCCGGGGGCCAGCGCCAGCGGGTCGCGGTCGCCCGCGCCCTGGTCAGCGACCCGCAGGTGGTCCTGGCCGACGAGCCGACCGGCAACCTGGACAGCCAGGCCACCCTGGAGGTGCTGCGGCTGCTCGAGCACCTGCACGCGGCCGGGCAGACGCTGGTGATCGTCACCCACGACTCCCGGATCGCGGCCACCGCCGACCGGCTGATCTCCATGCGCGACGGCGCGTTCGTCGACGAGACCAGGCTGACCGGCGGCAGCGCCGGGAACCTCGGCGGTCTGACCGGTCTGAGCGGGCTGGCCGAGATGTGCGAGCGGGAGGTCTGAGACCATGGGCAAGATCCGGCTCATCGGCCGCCTGGTCGGCCGGGACCTGCGGCGCCGGCCGGGACCGGCGGTGCTGCTGGTGCTGGCGATCACCGCCGCCACCGCCACGCTGGCCCTGGGGCTGGTCCTGCGCGACGTGACCAACCAGCCGTATCAGCAGACCAGGGCCGCGACGCACGGGCCCGATGTGGTGGCCCAGATCCGCGGGTTCGGCCCCGCGGTGTCCCGGCCGGGCGGCGGACCGCCGCCCCGGCAAGGACAGGTCAGCCACGCCCAGATCACGGCCCAGGTCACGAGGCTGACTCACGCGCCGGGGGTCACCGGCTACAGCGGGCCCTATCCGGTCGCCTCGGCTGTGCTGCGCTACCGCGGCGTCGTCGCACCGGTGGAGGCCGAGGGGCGGGCCCAGGCGCCGGCGTCGATCGACCAGCCGCAACCGACCGCCGGGACCTGGGTGCGGCCCGGCGGGATCGTGCTGGAGCGCACGTTCGCCGAGGCGCTCGGGGCCGGCGTCGGCGACCGGGTCACCCTGGACGGCCGGCCCTTCCAGGTGGTGGGGATCGCGGTCACCGCCGCGGGCCAGCCCTACCCGAACCTGTGCGCGTCGCCCGGCGGCGACTGCGTCTATGACCTGCAGGACAACGCGGTCCCGGCCACCGCCGACAACGGGTTCGCCTGGATCACCGAGCCGGACGCCCGCGCGCTGGGCTCGGCGCAGGCGCCGCTGTCCTACTTCCTCAACCTCGAGCTCAGCAACCCGGCCGCCGCCCCGGCCTTCGCCAGCACCTACAGCTCTGTGTCGGCGCCGTTGATCGCGTGGCAGGACATCCAGGCCGGGTCCGGTCTGCTGGTCCAGGACGAGCAGCAGGTCCTGACGACCGGGGCCTTGCTCGCCGGGCTGCTGGCGATCGCCAGCGTCGCCGTGCTGGCCGGCGGCCGGATGGCCGAGCGCACCCGGCGGGTCGGGCTGCTCAAGGCGGTCGGCAGCACGCCGGGGACGGTCGCGGTCGTGCTGCTGGCCGAGAACCTGGTCCTGGCCCTGGTCGCCGCGGCGGCCGGGCTGGCGATCGGGCGGCTGACCGCCCCGCTGGTCGCCAGCCCCGGCGCCGCGCTGGTCGGCACACCCGGCGCGCCGTCGCTGACCCTGCCGATCGCGGCCGAGGTGGTGGTCGTGGCCGTGGTGGTGGCGCTGGCTTCGACGCTCGTGCCCGCGATCCGCGGCGCCCGGACCAGCACGGTCAGCGCGCTGGCGGACACCGCCCGCCCGCCGCGGCGCCGCCCCCGGCTGATCGCGCTCTCCGCGCGGCTGCCGGTGCCGCTGCTGCTGGGGCTGCGGCTGGTGGCGCGGCGGCCGCGCCGCGCCCTGCTGAGCGCGGCCAGCGTCGCGGTCACCGCCACCGGAATCGTCGTCGTGCTGGCCTTCCACACCACCGTCCACCGGCAGAGCGCCGACCTGGTCGACGGGCTGAGCAATCCGGTGGCCAGCCGGGATGAGCAGACGCTGACCATCCTCACCGTGGTACTGGTCGCGCTCGCGGTCCTGAACGCGATCTGCACGGCCTGGGCGACCGTCCTGGACGCCCGGCACTCCTCGGCGCTGGCCCGCGCGCTCGGCGCGACGCCGCAGCAGGTCTCGGAAGGGATAGCGACGGCGCAGGTGCTGCCGGCGATACCGGGCACGCTGCTCGGCATCCCGCTCGGCATCGGACTCTTCGCCGCCGTATCACAAGGCGCCGGGGTGGTCACCCCGCCGGCCTGGTGGCTGGCCGCCGCGGTGCTCGGCATGCTCGTCGTCGTCGCCGTGCTGGCCGCGATCCCGGCCCGCGTCGGCGCCCGCCGGCCGGTGTCCCCGATCCTGCAATCCGAAACGGCCTGACGTCATGGGCAGGGTCTGGCTCCTCGGCCGGCTGGTCGCCCGGGACCTGCGGTACCGGCCGGGCCCGGCGGTGCTGCTGGTGCTGGCGATCACCGCCGCCACGGCCACGCTGACCCTGGGGCTGGTCCTGCACGGGGTCACCGACCAGCCGTACCTGCAGACCAGGACCGCGACCAGGGGGCCGGACGTGGTGGCCCAGCTCGGCGGCTTCGGCCACGGAGCGGGCGGGCCGTCGGCGACGGGCCAGGCCAGGACCGAGGCGCAGGTCAGGGCCCTGACCCGTGCGCCAGGGGTCACCGCCCACAGCGGGCCGTACCCGGTCGCGTCCGCCTTCGTGCGGTTCCGCGGCCTGGCCGCGCCGGTCGAGCTCGAGGGGCGGGTGCAGGCGCCGGCGTCGGTCGAGCAGCCGGAGGTGACGGCCGGGACCTGGGTGCGGCCCGGCGGCGTCGTGCTCGAGCGCACGTTCGCCGAGGCGCTCGGGGTCGGCGTCGGCGACCGGGTCACGCTGGACGGCCAGACCTTCCGGGTGGCCGGGATCGCGGTCACCGCCGCCGGCCTGCCGTACCCGAACCTGTGTTACTCCCCGGGCGGCGGCTGCGTCTTCGACGCCCCGTACCGCGGGTCGGTGCCGCTGCCCGCCGCCGTCGGGCTCGCCTGGATCACCGAGCCGGATGCCCGCCGGTTGGCCTCGGCACAAGCGCCGCTGTACTACTTCCTGAACCTGAGGCTCGAGGACCCGTCCACGGCGCCGGCCTTCGCCAGCAGATACGGCGCGGCGCGGAGCTCGCCGTACCTGATCCCGTGGCAGGCGATCCAGAGCGGAGACGGGCTGCTGGTGCAGGACGAGCAGCAAGTGCTGTCGCCGGGTGCCTGGCTGGTCGCGCTGCTGGCGATGGCCAGCGTGGCCGTGCTGGCCGCCGGCCGGATGGCCGAGCGCACCCGGCGGGTCGGGCTGCTCAAGGCGGTCGGGGGCACGCCGGAGACCGTCGCGATCACGCTGCTGGCCGAGAACCTGGTGCTGGCTCTGGCGGCGGCGGCGGCCGGGCTGGTGATCGGGCGCCTGGGCGCCCCGCTGATCGCCAGCCCGGGCGCCGCCCTCGTCGGTTCGCCGGGCGCGCCGTCGCTCACGCTGCCTATCTGCGGCCTGGTCGTGGGCGTGGCGTTCTTCGTCGCGCTGGCCGCGACGCTCCCGCCCACCATCCGCGGGGCCCGGACCAGCACGGTCAGCGCGCTGGCGGACGCGGCCCGCCCGCCGCGGCGCCACGGCGGGCTGATCGCCCTCTCCGCGCGGCTGCCGGTTCCGCTGCTGCTCGGGCTGCGGCTGGTCGCCCGCCGGCCGCGCCGGGCGCTGCTCAGCGCGGCCAGCGTCGCGGTCACCGCCACCGGGCTCGTCGCCACGCTCGCCTTCCACACGACCGTCCGCCTGACCGGGTCCGGCCTCGCCAGCCGGCTGAGCAATCCGGTGGCCGGCCGCGAAGAGCAGATGCTGGCGGTGCTCACCGTGGTGCTGGTCGCGCTCACGGTCCTCAATGGCATCTGCACAGCCTGGGCGACCGTGCTCGATGCCAGGCCGGTGTCGGCACTGGCTCGGGCCCTCGGCGCGTCGCCGCGGCAGGTCACCGCCGGGATCGTCACGGCGCAGGTGCTGCCCGCTTTGCCCGGGACGCTGCTCGGCATCCCGCTGGGCATCGAACTGTTCGCGGCCGCGGCGCAGGGGGCCGGGGTGGTCGTCCCGCCCGCCTGGTGGCTGGCCGGCGCCGTGCTGGCCACGCTGGCCGGGGTGGCGGTGCTGGCCGGCATCCCGGCCTGGATCGGGGCCCGGCGTCCCGTCACCCCGATCCTCCAGGCGGAAACCGCGTGACCGAGAGGCAGGTGCGTAGCTAAATCCGGGCGAAGCAGTAATACACGGCGATCGGCAGCGCCGCCTTCGGCCGGGCTCTTTTCGTGACATTCAGGCAATGGCGGGCGATCCAGGTGAGCCGCGGGTCGGTTGTCGTCGGTGACTGCAGGAACGTGCTCACGTATCCGGTGTTGATCAGGTGCCGCAAGCTAGCCAGGGTCGGTTCGGGGATCGTGCCGGTGAAGCCGCCGACCGGCAGGACCTCCTGGCCGCTGGCCCAGATGAATGGCGCCGCCAGCACCGAGGTCTGGGTCGCCATCAGGTACGGATTCGCCGCGTTGGCGTGCTCGAGTGCGACCAGAGCGGGCCCGATCTCGAATCCGGCCGAGAGGAACGCGGTGATGTCCGCCGATTCCCGCAATGGCTCGAATGGCGTCTGGAAGGGGCCAAGGCCGCTGCTCACCACCGTCGCCGACCCGACGGCGGGGACGATGAGCACCGCGGCCGCCGCGCACGTGATGGAGATGACCGCGAGCGTCGTTGACTGCCGCCTCCAGGCCGCGGCAGCCAGGCCGCAGAGCGCGGCCGCGGACAGGGCGCCGGCCGCTGGCCGCAGCCAGGCGGGCAGGCCGGTGCCGCTGGCCGGCAGCAGCCAGGCGGCGTAGCCGGCGGTCCCCAGCACGGCGATGCCAAGCGCGAGCCGCGACCAGACCCGGTCACGCCGCCGCCAGGCGAGTGCGATGCCGATGCCCAGCAGCGCCGCGACCGCGGGTGACAGCGCAGCGGTGTAGTAGGTGTTGATCGTGGTGGCCGCGGAGAAGGCCGGCAGCAGCGTCAGCAGCCAGATCCCCCACAGCAGCAGCCCGGCCCGGGTCAGGTCGGTGCGCGGTTCGCGACGCCGGGCGGCCAGGCCGGCCACGAGGGCGATGACGGCCGCGGCCAGCAGCCACCCCGTGTCGCGGCCCAGGTCGCCGGTGAGCAACCGGTGCCAGGACGGTGGCGGCGAGATCATGATCCCGAGCCGGATCGTGCGGTTCACGAGCTGGTCGGGCGTTCCCTGGTCGAGCCGGCCGAACCCGTTGTAGACGAATACCTGCTGGAACGGCGAGTTATCGGTGCTGCCGTCGATATACGGCCGGGCGCCGGACGGCCAGATGGCCACCAGGCTCATCCAGCTCAGCGAGACGGCGGCCGCGAGTAGCACCATGGCCCCGCACCGGCGCACGCGCTGCCGCCAGTTCCCCGCGGCGGCGGTCAGGTAGCAGGCACCCAGGGCGGGCAGCACCAGCCACGCCTCGAGCATTTTGGCCTGGAACGCGAGGCCGACCCACACGCCAGCCAGCAGCAGCGGCCGCCAGCGGCCGGAGCTGACGGCCGACACGATCGAGTCTGCGGCCAGCACCACCAGCAAGATCATCAGAGTGTCGGAGATGTTGCCGCGATCGAGGGCGATCGTGGCTGGCGACAACGCCAGGATG
This sequence comes from uncultured Actinomycetota bacterium, assembly GCA_963749145.1. Lineage (GTDB taxonomy): Bacteria > Actinomycetota > Actinomycetes > Streptosporangiales > Streptosporangiaceae > JASHPR01. The sequence goes on from CAVVLN010000005.1 coordinate 1,109,226, forward strand.
CCCGCTGCGGCCAGGCCGGCCACCGGCCCGGCTAGGCGGCGCACCGTGTGGTACAGCACGAGCACGGTGAGCGTGCCCTCGATGACCTGCGGCAGTACCAGGGCCCAGCGGTGGGTGCCGAACACTCCCACCGAGATGGCTTGCAGCCAGAACGCGCCCGGCAGCTTGTCGACCGTGATCGTGCCGGCCGGATCGAACGCCCCGAAGAAGAAATTGGACAGCCCTGCCGTCATGCTGCGGGCCGCGGCCGCGTAGTAGATCTCGATGTTCACCGGGCGGGTGGCTCGCCACGCGTACGAGAAGGCCGCCGCTGCGGCGGTAACCAGCAGCGCCGGCCGGGCCCAGGCGGGCTGATCGGTAGCGAGCAGGCCGCGCAGGCGGCGGGAGGCCCGGCTGGCCAGGTCGCGCCAGAACTCAGGCCAGGTGGCCGGAGGCGTCCTTTCGGCGGCACCGCTCTGCATGGTGCCTACGGACGCTACCGTTCCTGCCTCGGGCAGATCAACACGGCCGGCACCAACGGATGCTCAGCGCGAAAGCGGCCCGTGAGGGCCGCGCCATTAAGGGGGACCTGGCGCGACCCTGGCCGGACCGACCGCGAGACGCTCTCCCTCCGCCGGCATTACCCGGATCAGGTCCTGGGAGTCGCTTTGTCCTAGCCTCTCAGCCTCGGGCCGTGGTCCCGTTGCCGGATTGTTGCTGCTCCGGCCGGGGTCATGCCGTCTGGCTCCTCCGCTCGTCTCGCAGTTACCTGCACTGTGCGCTCGGCCGGTCGCGGGCGGGTAGGGGCGAACGTCCCGGTCACCAGGGGCCATCGGGCCCGGCCCGCCAGGCCCACCCTCGTCCCGGTCCCGGGAACGCCGGTTTACGTCCGCGGATGACCGACATGGACCGGACACGCCCTGCGGGCCAGGCCGGTTCGCACTGCCGCACGGGGGGAGGAACGGGAGATGATGTGGTCATGACCAGATGCGCTCCGCATCCGGGCGGGCGCTCTGCGCGAAGCGGCGGAGGCGCGCCATGAGCATCGGCGAGACCCTGGCGAACGCGCGCCGCGACGCCGGTCTCACCGTCACCCAGGTCAGCGAGCGCACCCGCATCCGGGAAACCATCATCCGGGCGGTCGAGCGCGACGATTTCATCGCCTGCGGCGGCGACTTCTACGCCCGCGGTGATATCCGCAGCATCGCCCTCGCTGTGGGCGCCGACCCGGGCCCGCTGATCGGGGAGTACGACGAGACCCTGCGGGCCCCGGAGGAGATCACCGCGGCCGAGGCGCTGGCGCCGACGATGGCGATCCGGCCGGTTCCCCGGCGCAAGCCGAACTGGACCGCGGTGCTGGCCGTGCTGCTGCTCGCGGCGGTCGCCGTCCTCGGCTACCACCTCGCGACGAGCCCGGGCCGCACGTCGGCCACCGCGACCGGGTACAGCCTGGCGCACCCGCATCGCCGCGCCCGGCCCCCCGCCACTCCCGCGCCCCGGCCGACACCGACACCGACACCGGCACCAACGCCCGCGCCCACCTCCCTGACCCCGGTCACCGTGGTGGCGTTCGGTCCCGGGGGGCCGTCCACCGGCGACAACCCCCAGCAGGCCGCCCAGGCCATCGACGGCAGCGCGGCCGCCGGCACCGGCTGGCAGACCAACTGGTACCTCAGCCCCGATTTCGGCAACCTGCAGGCCGGGACCGGCCTGCTGCTGGACCTGGGCCAGACGGAGACGGTCACCAGCGTCCAGGTCACGCTGGGCCCGACCCCCGGGGCCACCCTGCAGCTGCGGGCCGGGAGCGCCCCGGCCCTGGCCGACCTGGCCACGGTGGCGCGTGCCACCGACGCGGGAGGGGTGCTCCGGCTCCGGCCGGCCGCGCCGGTCCGGGGCCGGTACCTGCTGCTCTGGTTCACCAGGCTGCCGCCGGACAGCTCCGGCACGTACCAGGCGTTCGTCTACAAAGTCACCGTGCAGGGCCAGGCGTGACCGGGCTCACGCGCTGTGGGCCACGGCCGACGGCAGGTGCCCGGTAAACCAGTCACGGGCCAGGCCGGTGACGGCGTCCAGGGCCCCGGGTTCCTCGAACAGGTGGGTAGCGCCCGGGACGATGGCCAGCCGGCTCTCGCACCGCAGTTGCTGCTGCGCCTGCCGGCTGAGTCCCAGCACGATGTCGTCGCGGCCGCCCACGATCAGCAGCGTCGGCGCGCGCACCGAGCCGAGCCGGCTCCCGGCGAGATCGGGGCGGCCGCCGCGGGAGACGATGGCGGCCAGGTCGGCATTCGGCTCGGCTGCCGCCCACAGGGCGGCGGCCGCCCCGGTGCTGGCGCCGAAGTAGCACAGCCGGGCCTGCCGGGCCGCGGCCTGGCCCCGCAGCCACCCGGTGACCTCGGTCAGCCGCGCCGCGAGCATCCGGATGTCGAAGACGTTGGCCCGGTCCGTCTCCTCCTCGGGCGTGAGCAAGTCGAACAGCAAGGTGCCCAGGCCGGCCTCGTTGAGCCGCGCGGCCACGTGCCGGTTCCGCGGGCTGTGCCGGCTGCTGCCGCTGCCGTGCACGAACACCACGATCCCGGCGGCATGCGGCGGCACGGTGAGGCGCCCCGGTAGCACGACCGTGCCCGCCTCGATGCGGACGTCCGCGCCCGCTTCGGGCCGGGGCCGGGCCGGCTGCGGCGGACGGGCCGCCGCGGCCTCTCGCAGCAGGGCGGCCACGTCCGCGTCGGGTACCGGCGAGAAGTCCGCGTACCACTCGCCGACCGAACCGAAAAAGGCAGGGGCCTGCACGAACAGCACCTCGTCGTAGACGTCGCGGAGCGCTTGCGCCGAACCCGGCGCCACGACCGGCACGGCGAGGATCACCCGCGCCGCGCCCAGGCGGCGGGCCACCGCGCAGGCGGCCCGCGCCGTCGAGCCGGTCGCGATGCCGTCATCGACCACGATCGCGGTCCGGCCGGCGATGTCCGCCCCGGGCCGCCCGGCCCGGAAGCGCTCGGCCTGCTCCTCCAGGTGGCGCCGCTCGCGCCGCTCGGCGATCGCGATGTCCTCCGGGGCGATCCAGGTCCCGCGCACCACCTCGTCGTTGATGACCCGGACCCCGCCCTCGCCGATGGCTCCCATGGCCAGCTCCGGCTGGAACGGAACCCCCAGCTTGCGGACCATGATGACGTCAAGGGGCGCGTCCAGCTCCTTCGCCACCTCGTATGCGACCGGTACGCCGCCGCGCGGCAGGCCGAGCACCACGACGTCGCCGCCGCGCAGGAAGGCAAGTTTGGCGGCCAGACGCTGGCCGGCGTCCGACCTGTCTGTGAACGGCACCGGTTCACCTCGCTCACTGCCCTGCTCACCGGGCCTGATCCGGCTGCCGTCGCGCCGGACGGCCGCGGCAACCGCTGCTGCTTCGAGGCTGTCTGCGGACGGGCCTACCCCGGTAGGGCCATTCGTCACCGTGCGGCCGATAGCCGCGCCTACTCGCCGGCCCGGGCCTGCTGCGGCGGGACCGCCGTGATCACCTCTCGCTCGGGATCACCACGACCGGGCAGTGCGCGTGGTGCACGACCTGGCCGCTGACCGAGCCGATCAGCAGCCGGGCGAACCCGCCCGCGCCGCGGGACCCGACGACCACGAGGTCGGCGTCACGGGACGCGTCGATCAGTTCCTTGGCCGGGAAGCCGTTGACGACGCGGACCGACACCGAGGCCGGCCGGGCCTCGCCGAGCTGGCTGGTGACCTTCTCGGTCAGTTCCTCGGCCACCTGGCGCAGCTTCTGCAGCTCCTGCGGATCCTGGGCCAGAACGACCGGGTTGCCGGTCCACGGGCTGGCCGGGACCGAGTGGACGGCGAGGACGGTGACGGCCGCATGCTGTGTGACCCCCTGGCGCATGGCCCACTCCAGGGCCCGCGCGGAGTGAGCAGATCCGTCGATACCGACGATGATGCCAGGCATTTTCTGCCTCCTTCTGACCGGGCTGCCGCAAACGGGCAACCGCAAAACCCACTTTCAGGCTCCCTCCGTTTGTCCCGCCGCACCAGGGACCTTGGGCGCGGCCGCGGGTGGCTTTCGGCCCATCGGGCGGGGGGCGGGTGGCTTTCGGCCGATCGGGCGGAGGGCGCGGGGCGTGCGGCCGGAACCGGGCGTAGGCTGGCCCTGCGTTCGTTCCGCCCGATCATGAACGATCATGAACAGGATCACGCATGTCTGACAGCACGAGCGGCGCCGCACCCGCAGGCCCGGCCCGGCCGGGCGGGCGGGTGATGGAGGAAATGGATGACACCGAGAGCCTGCGGCTGATCTCGCCGGGGGGCGTCGGCCGGATCGCGTACACCGGACGGTTCGGCCCGACGGTGCTGCCGGTCAACTACCGGCTGTACGAGGGAACCATCGTGTTCCGCACGGCGCAGGACAGCCCGACCGACGAGGACCTGCGCACCGGGATCGCCCACGCCGAGTACAAGGTCGCTTTCGAGATCGACGACTTCAGCCTGGACCAGCGGGAAGGGTGGAGCGTGCTCATCCAGGGCGGGGCGCACCACGTGGACTCCGACGTCGAGCGGGCGGCCGTGCTGCAGGCGGGGGTCGAGGCCTGGCCCGAGGGCGAGCGGGAGCACTTCATCCGCATCACGCCGACCCGGATCACCGGCCGCCGGATCCGCCCGAAGTAGCGGCGGCGCCGGGCGGCAGTGTCCCGGCCCCGGCCACCCTCCGCCACGTCGGCCGGCTTTGCCACATCGGCGTCGGCCGGACCCGGGCCCGGCGCGGGCCGGCCGGATCAGGCCGGAGCGGGGGAGTAGGCGGCGAGGAAGATCGTGCCCTGGCGCGCGTCCCGGGGCCACCGGTAGGCCCGGCACCTCACGCCCGGCGGCAGCACCAGCAGGTCCCCCGGCGTCATCAGCATGTCGTCACGGCCGTCGGCGAACTCGACCCGCAGCCTGCCCTGCACGACGACCAGGACGTCGGTGGTGGGCTGGGAAACCCAGCCCGGATCGACGTCCTCGTCCTGCTTGTTGACCCAAACGACCTCCAGCCCGGGGCCGGTGAAGATCGTGCCGACCGAGCCGTACGGGGTCTGCCTGACCTGCTGGGCGTCCCCGCTGAGGACATGGAACAGCCTGGGCGTCTCGGCATCGCTGGGCATCGGGAGTCCTTTCCTGGTCAGCCGCCCGGCGGCCAGGTGTGGACCGGCTGCCCGGTCGCCGCGCGGGCAAGATACTGATCGAGCATCACGGCCAGCGCGTGCTCGCGGTCGAGCGCCCGCCCGGCCGCGGCCAGCGCGGCGCGTTGCCAGGCCGCGCCGGTCTGCCCGCTGGCCGCCCGGGCGGCGATCACGTCCAGCAGGTTGTGCGTCTCGGCACAGTCCAGGCCGGCCTGGAGCAGCCCCTGCCGCGCCCGCGGCACCAGCATGGCCACCAGGTCGGCGGCGCGAACCGTCCGGATCCGGCCGCCCGGCCGTGACGGCCAGCTCAGCTCAGCCGCCAGGCCGTGCTGGGCGGCGCGGTAGAAGCCGTGATCGGCGCGCTCGAACGGGAGATCGTAGGTCCACTGCTGGTCCTGCCGGGCCAGCCACAGCGACAGCCCGATCAGGAACGCGGCGTTGGCCAGCATGTCGGTCACGGTCGGGCCGGCCGACAGGGCCCGCATCTCGATCCGCAGGTGGCCGCCGGCCGCCGGATCGTAGATGGCCCGGTTCCACGGCCACACCGTGCCCTGATGCAGCCGGAGCTCGCCCAGGGACGGCGGCCCGTCCGACGGCGGGTCGTCGTCGAGGACCGGCAGCAGCGGCTCGTGCAGCCGGACGCCCTCGGCGAACAGGTCCAGGGCCCCGCCCCGCAGCCAGCCCGTCCCCAGGGACGCCCGCCCCAGCCGCCGCCGGGGCTTGTGGCGGGTACGGTCGTCGATCGCCTGCTTGAACAGGGCGATCCGGGTCTCCTCCCACAGCCGGTGGCCCAGGAACGTGGGCGAGTTGCCCGACACGGCCAGCGCCGGCACGGTGGCCAGCTGGACGGCGTTGTAGGTGCGGGTGAAGTCGGCCGGGTCGACCCGCAGGTGGACCTGGAACGAGGTGTTCGCGCCCCCGAAGGCGATGTCCTGGGTGGCCAGCTCCAGCGGGTCCGCACCCGCGATCCGGATATGGACCGGGTCCCCGCGGATCCGCTGCAGGCCGTGGTTCAGCGCGTGGTAGCGCGGCAGGTCGGTCATCATGCCCGCACGCAAGTCGGGCAGGCGCAGCGTGGGCAGGATGCCGATGAGCGCGACTCGGCCGCGGTGGTCGGCGGCCTGTTCGCCGATGCGGTCGAGCAGCCACGTCATCTCGTCGCCGAGCGCGGTGAACGGCGGGCCCGCCAGCGGGACCGGCGAGGAGTTCAGCTCGAGGTTGAACTGGCTCAGCTCGAATGTGATCCGGGGATCGGCGACCGCCGCGCGGATCTCCCGGTTCCGCGGCAGCGGCCGCCCCGCGCGGTCGACCAGGAACAGCTCGAGTTCGGCGCCGACGGTGGCCGGGCCCGTACCGAACCCCGGCTGGTCCAGCAACTCGGCCAGGACCGACAGGCAGCCCTCGAGCCGCTCCCGGAAACGCGCGTAGTCGCGCTCGGTGAACGCGTCCCTCTCGATGCTGGTTCCCACGGCTCCACCCTCATCCCCGCCGTCCGGTCAGCACCGCGGGCAGGATCCGCACGTAACGGCTCTTGGCGCCGGGTGCCTGCGGGCGCAACCGCAGCCGGCGCAGGCACGCCAGCTGCGCCGGATCGGTGATCTCCACGGCCTCGCCCCTGACCAGCACGCTCCAGCAGGTGCCGGAGGCCGGGTCGGACCCGTCGATTTCGAACGCGACCCGGGCGCGCTCGCGCGCGGCGTCGAGCTTGGTTCCCGGGTCGGTGCGGAACACCACCGTGTAGCGGTCGACGGCGTAGGTGACCGGGAGCGCGACCGGCCCGAGGTCGTCGACGACCGCGACCCGGCCGACCCGCTGCCCGGCCAGCAGGTCGAAGCACTCGGACCTGGTCAGTTCCTGCCAGCGGCGCAGGTGCGCGAGCTCAGCCATCGCCGTCGCCCCCTCGCCCCCTCGCGGCCCGCGCCTCGGTCCGCAGATCGGTGAGCACCTCGTCCAGCGGCCGCCTGCGGCTGACCTCTATCTGGATCACCGCCCCGAGCCTGAGGATCAGCTGCGGGTAGGCGCCGGCGCAGAATCCTGTCCGCACCTCCTCACGCAGCCAGTCCAGCTCCAGGGGCTGGCTGTGCAGGGCCGCGGCCACGCCGCCCAGGCTGGCCGTCAGCAGCACCCGCTGCAGCGCGTGCCCGGCCTTCACCCAGTCCGCGGGCTGGTCGCCGCCGGTGGTCAGCAGCGCGACCACGCCGGCGCTGCGCGGCCGGGGGGCCGAGATGACTGGCAGCAGGCCCCAGTCGTGACCGTGGGCGAAGTCCCGCGCCGGGAAATTCGGGTCGGTCGGCGGGGGCCGCGCCGGGTAAGCGGTGGGCGGGACCCCGTCGGGCCGCGGGCTTCCCGGCGGTGGCGCCCAGCGGGCCAGTTCCGCGGTGCGCGCGGCGTCCAGGCGCTGCGCCCGCTCGGCCGTCTCGACGATCGCCGCCAGCCGGGCGCGGTCGGCCGGGTCGGCCAGGATCCGCAGCGTCGCGCCGTCCCGCGCGGCCGCGCCGCGCAGCGCGCCGAGCAGGGCGGCCGAGACCGGCACCGGGTCGAACCCGCCGCGGTGCGTCCGCCGCCGCGGCACCTGGCGCAGCAGCAGCTGCTCGAAGTCGGTGACCGACACCTGGCGCGGCCAGGTCAGCCGGGCGACCAGGGTCGGCCGGCCCGGGTCGGGCAGCACCTCGGCCTCGGGAATGTAACCGAGCGAGCGCAGCGCGAGGCGGGCCGTGAACAGGGCGGCGCCGCAGCTGATCAGCATTTCCCGGCCCGCCGGATCGGCCACGGCCAGCTGCCGGCCCGGGTCCGCGTACAGGCTAAGCTCGGGGCCGCCGGCGTACAGCCGCCACGGCTGGGTGTTGTGTACCGAAGGCGCCCACACCGCGGCCGCCGCCACGTACCTGGCGACCTCGTTCGAGCCTAGTCCGCCCATAAGACCAGCCGACGCGCTCGCGGGCGTGCCGGGCAGGTGCGAACGTCCGGGCCCGGCGGGACCTTCGTCGGGGGCTGGAGGTCGGGACCAAGGTCCCTGATTCTGCGGCAAGAGTCCCCTGCCGCCGGTCGGCCGCCCGCAGAAACTGTAGGCATACTGCCACCCGAGTAACCAAGGGGAACCGCCGATGACCGAGGCCAGACAGCGCAGAGAGCTGTCGCGGGAGGAGTGCCTGCGTTTGCTCGGCGAGGCTCAGGTCGGCCGGGTGGTGTACACCTACCGCGCCCTGCCCGCCGTTCGCCCGGTCAACCACCTGGTCGATGGTGAACGGATCATCATCCGGGCCGGTCTGGGCTCGGCGATCAGCCCCGGCGCGGACCACGACGCGGGGACCGTCGTGGCTTACGAGGCCGACCTGATCGACGCGGTCGAGTGTGTCGGCTGGAGCGTCGTGGTGGTCGGCCGGGCCGGGCCCGTGACCGGCCCGGCCGAGCTCGACCGGTACCGCCGCGCGCTGCGGCCCTGGGGCGCCGCCGAGGCCGACGACATCATCGCGATCCGCGCGGACGTCGTCACCGGGTTCCGGCTGCTCCCGGGGGCCGGTTCGCCGGCCGCTCCCGGCGCCTGGCCGGCGGTTGACCGGATCGACTGACCGGGCCCGGTCAGGCCCGACGCCGGCCGGGCGACCCGATCAGAGCGGCCCGAATGGCAGCCTCGGTTGAGCAGCCTCGGTTGAGCAGCCTCGGTTGAGCAGCCTCGGTTGAGCAGCCTCGGTTAGAGCAGCCTCGGTCGAGCAGCCTCGGTCGAGCAGCCTCGGTCGAGCAGCCTCGGTCGAGCAGCCTCGGTCGAGCAGCCTCGGTCGAGCGGCCTCGGTTGAGCAGCCTCGGTTGAGCAGCCTCGGTCGACAGCTCAGTGCAGCGGCATCATCCCGTGCATCGGGAACGACGCCCGCTGGGTCGCGAGGATCGCCTGGTCGACGGGCTCGCCCGGTTCGAAGCCCGACTCGAACGGCACGTACTTGCCGGGCTCGCCTTCGGTCATCCGCTCCGGGGCCGGGCGGCCGGTCCGCCGCTGGACGAACTCGCGCCACCCGGCGGGGATCGGGGTCTCGGGGTCGATCGGCCGCTGCGCGGCCTCGGCGAGCAGGTGCGTCCAGGTCCGCGGCACTACCTGTACCAGCTCGTAGCCGCCGCCCCCGGTGAACAGCCAGCGGCCGCCGGTCACCTCGTGCGCTAGCTGGTGGATCGCGGCGTGCGCGGCCCGCTGCCCGTCGATGCTCAGCTCGAGGTTGGCCAGCGGGTCGAGCCAGTGCGTGTCACAGCCGTGCTGGCTGACCAGCAGCTGCGGCCGGAATGAGCGCAGCAGCGGCGGCACGATCGCGTGGAACGCGCGCAGCCAGCCGGCGTCCCTGGTGCCGGGCGGCAGGGCCACGTTGACCGCCGAGCCCTCGGCGTCCGGGCCGCCGATCTCCGCCGGGCGGCCGGTGCCGGGAAACAGGGTGGCCGGGTGCTCGTGCAGGCTGATCGTCAGCACCCGCGGATCGTTGTAGAACGCCGCCTGCACCCCGTCGCCGTGATGCACGTCGATGTCCACGTAGGCGATGCGTTCCGCCCCCTGGCCCAGCAGCCAGGCGATCGCGATCGCCGGGTCGTTGTAGACGCAGAACCCGCTGGCGTGCCCGGCCATGGCGTGGTGCAGGCCGCCGGCGATGTTGGCCCCGTGTTCAGCCGACCCGGCCCAGACCGCGCGGGCCGCGGCCAGGGTCGCGCCGGCCACCAGCGCGGACGCCTCGTGCATGCCGGGGAACACCGGGTCGTCCTCGGTGCCGAGCCCGAACGCGAGCACCGAGACGTCGGGGACGGCCGAGCCGGCCCGTCGCACCGCGTCGATGTACTCCCGGTCGTGGATCAGCTCGAGCTCCGCGTCGGTCGCCGGGTTGGGCGCGGTGACGCTCACCCCTGGCGCGGTCAGCACGCCGAACTCGCGGGCGAGCGCCATCGTCAGCTCCACGCGCACCGGCGCCATCGGGTGGCCGGGCCCGAAGTCGTAGCCGGTCAGCCGCTCGTCCCAGGCCACGTGCAGGGTGCAGGTCACCGGGCCCTCCTCACTGCCGCCGGGCCGCCGGCGCGGCGCAGGCCGGCGAGACTCCCACATCCGCCGGCAGGCCCCGTCGGCCCGGATCAGCTCCTGGTGGGTGCCTCGCTCGGTGACCTTCCCGCGCTCAGGCACCACAATCTCATCTACCCGGTCCAGCACAATGCCCTCCCTGCCACAGCGCGCCCCGGGTGTTTCGGGTCGGCCGATCGCGCTATGGCCGTGGCTGCTGGCGAAACCTCATGCAGCAGACCAGGGCGCGCAGATCGCGATGCAGAGCCGACCGGCCTGGCCGCGCGGGACGTTGGTCCTCTTGTCATTCCGGGCATACCGGCCGAGGGTGAACGGGAGGCACCGCATGCACCCCTACATCACCGGCCAGATCTACGCCGTCAACGGCGGACTGGGCATGTGAGGGAGAAGAAAGGAGCCATGGCGCCATCCTCGTCGTCAAGGCGCTCTACGGACTGCGCCGCGTCGGCGGCCGGTACACGCTGGTCACCATGTGCATCGGCGGCGGGCAGGGCATCGCCGCGGTCTTCGAGCGCGGGTGAGCATCCGTGAACATCTGGGCAAGGACAAACAATCGGCCGACCGGGGTGCGCGCAGCGGCCCAGGCGATCAGGAGGAGAGTCATCACATGACCACCGCGCAGGAACACTCGCGGCAAGCGGCCGAAGCGGCCATTGCTGCGCTCGCCCCCGAGGCGGCCGAGTTCGGGTCACTGGACCCGGCCGGTTTCGGCGAGTCCACCCTTTCCGTGCTGAGGCGGGCCGCTCAGCGCCCGGGCGAGGTGGCCGCCGCCGTCACCCGGTACTCGACCGCCCTGGCCCGGATCGGGCCGGTCGCGGCGGCGCAGTGGCTCGGCGCGAAGGCCGATCCGCCCGTGCCCCTCGCGGGCAACGACAAGCGGTTCGCCGACCGGGCCTGGTCCGACAACCCGGCGTTCTTCGCCCTGCGCCAGGCCTACCTGGCCTCGGTGCGGCTGACCCAGGACCTGGTCGCGGCGGGCGCGGGCGACGATGCCAAGACCGACGCCAAGGCAGGCCTGGCGACCGGCTTCCTGCTCGACGCCCTGGCGCCGACGAACTTCCTGTTCACCAACCCGGCCGCGCTCAAGCGGGTGTTCGAGACCGGCGGGGGCAGCCTGGTGGCCGGCACGGCGAACTTCCTGGACGACCTGTGGCACAACGGCGGGCGCCCGCGCCAGGTCGACACGCGCCCGTTCCAGCTGGGCAAGAACATGGCCGCCACCCCGGGCAAGATCGTCTTCCGCAACGACCTCATGGAGCTGATCCAGTACGAACCGCAGACCCCCAAGGTCCACGCGGTCCCGGTGCTGGCCAGCCCGCCGTGGATCAACAAGTACTACATCATGGACCTCGCGCCCGGGCGCAGCTTCCTGGAGTGGGCGGTCCAGCACGGGCACACGGCCTTCGCGATCTCCTACCGCAACCCGGACGCCACGATGAGCGCGGTGACCCTGGACGACTACCTGGTCCACGGCCCGGTCGCGGCGCTCGACGTCATCTCGGACATCACCGGAGCCCCCAAGATCGACATCATCGGCCTGTGCCTGGGCGGCGCGCTGACCGCCATGCTCGCGTCCTACCTGCTGCAAACCGGCGACGACCGGCTCGGCTCGATCACGCTGCTGAACACCTTGCTGGACTACAGCGAGCCCGGCATTCTCGGCGCGTTCACCGACGAGCGGACGGTGGCGATGATGGAGAAGGACATGGCCGAGAAGGGCTACCTCGAGGGCAGCCAGATGTCGCTCACCTTCGACATGCTGCGGGCCAACGACCTGATCTTCAACTACGTGGTGTCTAACTGGCTGATGGGCGAGACCCCGCCGGCCTTCGACCTCCTGGCCTGGAACGGCGACAGCACCCGCATGCCCGCCGCCATGCACACGTTCTACCTGCACCACCTGTACCTGAAGAACGAACTGGCCCAGGGCGAGATGGAAATGGCCGGGCAGCAGCTGGCGCTGCCGGACGTCAAGAACGACACCTACGTGGTGGGTGCGATCAATGACCACATCGTGCCCTGGCACGGCTCGTACAAGACCACCCGGCTAATGGGCGGCAACGTCCGCTACGTGCTGTCCAGCGGCGGCCACATCGCCGGCATCGTCAACCCGCCCGGCCCGAAGGCGTGGTACCAGGCGGGCACCCACCTGCCCGCGACGGCCGACGAGTGGCATGCTCACGCGACCAAGCACGAGGGCTCCTGGTGGGAGGACTGGACCAAGTGGTCGCAGCATCGCGCGGGCGACATGATCGACCCGCCGCCGATGGGCAGCGACACATACCCGGCCGGCGGGGACGCCCCCGGCACCTACGTGCTCGGCTGACCCCGCGCGCCCGCGCGGGGTCAGCCTCGGCCGGCCACCCGCGGGCGTGGCGGGTCCGCCCGGTCCGCGGGTCTGCCGGGACCGCGGGTCCGCCCGGTCCGCGGGTCCGCCGGGACCGCGGGTCCGCCCGGCCGCGCCCCCCGGCCCTGATTGGGCGCTTGACAAATCAATCACATGTGCTTAATATAGTTAGCAGAGACCTCGAGGAGGAGCCATGACCGATTTCAACACGACTGGCAAGCAGTTCCAGGACGAGATCCTGAGCGCGGTCAGCAAGGGCCAGGCGGCCGTCATCGACGCGATCCAGACCTGGGCCAGTGCCGTCCAGTCGATCACGCCCGACATGCCGGAGGTGAACCTGCCGTTCGCCGATAAGCTGCCCAAGGCCGACGAGTTCGTCACGAGCGGTTACGACTTCGTCGAGCAGCTGCTGGCCAGCCAGCGGAAGTTCGCCGAGGAAGTGCTGCAGGTGACCGCGGCCGCGATGCCGGCGCACGAGACCCCGGCCAAGAAGGCCACCTCGGCAGCGAAGTAATTCACACCGACCCACCGCGCGGCGACCATCTCCGGGTCGCCGCGCGATGCGTTTCTCGTGCACCGCTCGGCCACGAGCGCGGTCACGCCTCCTTGGCCGGACGCTGCGCGGGCTGGCCGAGCAGCCCCCGGCTTTCGACCAGGGCCCGGATCGCCCGGGCGGTCCTTTCGGCGGCGAGTTCCACCGCCGCCCGCAGCCGGCGGCAAGGCTGGACGGGGGCGTTTGGGCCCGGCCGCGCGGGCACAAAGGCCCTGGCCGCTGGCCTTTCCGGGCGGAAATCCTGGTGCTCAGCGAGTAGGCAGGTGAGCGCCATGAGCGAGTTCACGCGACCGCCCTGGTCCGGGCCGAGCGTACGCGGCGCCGGACCGCGCCTGGACCGGCCGACGGTGCCGATCCCGGCCGACCGCGTCGCCCATCTGGTCGCGATGGCGACCCGGGCGCCGTCGGTGCATAACACCCAGCCGTGGCGGTTCCTGGCCAGCGACGACATGATCGAGCTGCAGGCCGACCCCGCCCGCAGGCTGCATGCCGACCGCGGCGGCCGGGAGATGCTGATCAGCTGCGGTGGCGCGCTGTTCGGGCTGAGACTCGGAATCCGGGAACTCGGCTACCAGCCCGTGGTTGACCTGCTACCCGAGCCCGCCCGGCCGTCCCTGCTGGCCCGCGTCTGGCTGGGCGAGCCAGTCCCGCTGACCACCCAGGAGCGGCAGTTGCTGGCCGCGCTGCCGCACCGGCATACCCACCGCGGCCCGTTCAGCCCGGGCCCGCTGCCCGACGGGCTCCTGGCCCGGCTGCAGCACGAGGCCCGTATCGAGGGGGCGGCCCTGGCCCTGGTGGCCAAGCCGGGCCAATACCAGCAACTGGCCACGCTAGCCGCCCTGGCCACACGGCATAACGCCGCCGACCCGATCACCCGGGCCGAGGCCCGGCGCTGGAGCCGCCCCGCAGACAGCACCGCCCGCGACGGGGTGCCGGCCCAGGCGTTCCCCGCCTCGCCGGCCAGCCAGCCTGGGCGGTTGCCGCAGCGGGACTTCGACCTGGGCCGCGGCATCGGCCTGCTGCCGGTCGGCGGATCCCCCGCCCTAGCCACCGCGGTGCTGATCACCCCGGGTGACACCCCGGCCGACTGGCTGCGTGCGGGCCAGGCCATGCACCGCCTGCTGATCCGGGCCGCGTCCGCCTGGGTGTTCGCCAACCTGCAGACGCAGCCGCTGGAGATCCCGGCCGTGCGGGATCTGATCCGCACCCGCCTCGGCCTGCCGGGCGAGGCGCAGATGCTGCTGCAGCTCGGCCGGTCCCGCAGCACCCGGCCCACCCCGCGCCGACCGGCCGGCGAACTGCTGATCCGCCCGCGGCGGCGGACGGCGCCCGGGCCCCGCGCCGCTGAGGGCTAAGCTGCCCCGCGCGGCAGAGGGCTAAGCTGCGCCCCGCGCGGCAGAGGGCTAAGCCGCCCCGCGCGGCAGAGGGCTAAGCCGCCCCGCGCCGCTTAGGGCTGAGATGTGCCCGCGCGGCTGGGAGTGCAGGTGCGCCCCGCGCTGCTGGGGGCTGCTGGTGGTCCCGCGCCGCTGAGGGCTAAGGTCCCGCCGATCTGGGCCGCATTCCCCCTGACCGCCGTCGCTGACCAGGGCACGCTGGCAGTAATGGCAACCGAGAGGCGCGCGAAATGAAGAGCGTGGAGCCCGGCGGGGCAAATTACCGCCGCGTCGTGGTCGGGGTGGACGACTCCGTCGGCGGACTGGCCGCGCTGCAGCGCGCGGTCGACATGGCGAGAGTGGGTCATTCACCGCTGGTCGCGGTCCGGTCCTGGGGGCTCAGGGTACCCAGGCACGGTGGCCGCCGTCACCGGCACGTGGGCGACGAGCACGGGCGCGTGGTCCTGTTCTACGACGAGCACGGACTGCGCCACCAGTCCGCCCGGCTGGTCCGGCATGCGTTCAGGAACGCGACGGGCGGCGTCCCGCGTGACGTCGCCGTGACCATTGCCACGCCCGAGGGCGACCCGGGCCGGGTGCTGACCGAGTTCGCGGCGGACGACGGCGACGTGCTCGTGGTGGGAACCGAGCATGACCAGGCGATGAAGCGCCTCGTGCACGGCTCGGTCAGCCATTACTGCTGGGAGCACGCGCACTGCCCGGTCGTGGTCGTCCCGGCGCCGGAGGCTGCCGATTAGCCCGGGAAACCGTGACCGAGCCATAACTGACTGCCGGCTGTGCGACGATGAGTCCGGCAGGTGAGGAGACTGCCATGAAGGCTCGTGTGGGGGACCGCCTGGTGCTGTCCGGCGGTCCCGACCGGTACGGCGTCATCATCGGGGTGCTGGGGCAGGACGGGGCGCCGCCATACGTCATCAGGTGGCGCAGTGACGGCCACGTCGCCATGGTGCTGCCTGATCAGTACGCGCGGATCGTGCCCGCCGGGCACCCAGCGGGCACCGGCCGTGATCCCGGGACCGACCTGTGACCGCACCCGCGGGCACGAGCACGTATGCGCTGCTGACCGATGGCAGCACGGTCGAGATCCGGCAGGCCGGGCCGCAGGACGCCACGGCCGTGCGCGAGATGCACGCCGCGATGTCCCGCAACAGCATGTACCTGCGTTTCTTCAGCATCAGCGCGCGCGCGGGCGAGCGGGAAGCGCGGCGGGTGTGCCGGGAGCCCGGGCCGGGCCACGAGGCGCTGCTCGCCTGGCTGAGCGGCCGGCTGGTCGGCGTGGCGAGCTACGAGGCCACCGGGACGCCGGGGGAGGCGGAGATCGCGTTCGCCGTCCCGGACGACATGCACCGGCGCGGCATCGCCACCCTCCTGCTCGAGCACCTGGTCTCGCTGGCCCGGCAGCGCGACCTGAAGGCCTTCACCGCGGAAACGCTGGCCGACAACGCGGCGATGCTGCGGGTGTTCGCGGACGCGGGCCTGCCGGTGCAGCGGCGGACCTCCGAGGGCGTGGTCGCGCTGACCTTCCCGCTGCCCGGCGGCGGCTCCGACGAGAGCCTGGACAGCTACCTGGAGTCGGTCGCCCGCCGCGAAAGCCGGGCGGACGTGGCCAGCTTGTCTCACCTGCTCCGGCCGGACTCGGTCGCGGTGGTGGGCGCGAGCCGCAAGCCCGGCACCGTGGGCCGGGCCATCCTGCACAACATCGTCAGCTCCGGCTATCAAGGCCGCGTGTACGCGGTGAACCCGTACGCCAGAACCATGGAGGGGGTGCGCTGCGTGGCGTCCGTGGCCGACATCCCCGAGCCGGTCGATCTCGCGGTGATCGCGTTGCCGTCCGCCGCCGTGCCGGAGGTAGCCGCGGAGTGCGGCCGTCGCGGGGTGCACGGCCTGGTAGTGATCACGTCGGACATGGGCAGCGAGGGCAGCGACCTGCTGGCAATCTGCCGCCGGTTCGGGATGCGGCTGATCGGGCCGAACTGCTTCGGCGTCAGCGTCCCCGAGACCGGGCTGAACGCCACGTTCGCCGCCGCGCATCCGGCGCCCGGCGTCGCTGGCCTGGTGGTCCAGTCCGGCGGGGTCGGGATCGCGCTGCTCGAGCACCTCTCCCGGCTCGGCATCGGCGTGTCCTCATTCGCGTCGGTCGGCGACAAGTACGACGTGTCCAGCAACGACCTGCTGACGTGGTGGGCCGAGGACGAGGGTACCGGGCTGGCCATCCTCTACGTCGAGTCCTTCGGCCGCCCGCGCATGTTCGCGCGGATCGCGCGCCGGGCCGGGCACCGGATGCCCGTGCTGACGGTCCTCGCCGGGCGCTCCCCGGCCGGGCGGCAGGCCCGGGGCGCGCACGCCGGGAGTTCCGGTATCGCCGCCGCGGCCACCCGCCAGGTCACTCAGGAAGCGCTGTTCGGCCAGGCCGGGGTGATCGTCACCACCAGCTATGGCGAGCTGATCGAGGCCGCGGCGCTGCTGGCCTGTCAGCCGCTGCCCGCGGGCAACCGGATCGCGATCGTCACCAACGCGGGCGAGGCGGGCGTGCTGACCGGCGACGCATGCGGCGACAACGGCCTGCAACTGGCGCACCTGGCCGGGAACACCCGGCGGCGGTTGCGCCGGCTGCTGCCCCCGGGAGCCACGGTGACCGGGCCGGTGGACACCACGTACGCGGTCGGCACCGCCGCGTTCCGCGCCTGCCTCGAAGAGGTGGCCGCCGATGAGGGCGTCGACGCGGTGATCGCCGTGGCGATACCGATGGCCATCTCCGACCTGTGCACAGCGGTCCGCGCGGCCCAGGTCAGCAAGCCGCTGGCCGTGGTGCTGCTCGACCAGGCCGAGTCGGTGCGGCTGCTCGGGCCGGTGCCGGCCACCACGCCCGCCGCGCCGCCCGGCCCCGGCACACCCGCCGCACCGGCCGGCCCCGGCACACCCGCCGCACCGCCCGTCCCCGGCACACCCGCCGCACCGCCCGGCCCCGGCACACCCGCCGCGCCGGCGGGAACCACCACCAACGGCGCGTCGGCGGGCACCACCACCGGCGCGTCCGAGGCCACCGCCACCGGCGCGTCGGAGGCCACCGCCGACGGCGCGCCGGCCGGCCCGCCCGCGCTCGTGCCCGGCCTGCCGTCCTACGCCTACCCGGAAGCGGCCGCCCGTGCCCTCGGCCACGCGGTCGGTTACCGCGCCTGGCGCGAACGCCAGCAGGGCCGGGTGCCCGAGCTACCGGGCGTACGCGCGGCCGACGCCAGGGAACTGCTGGCCCGGTTCCTGGCCCGCAACCCGGACGGCGGCTGGCTCCCGCGCGACCAGGCGGGCGAGCTGGTCTCGTGCTATCAGATCCCGCTGGTCCCGACGCTTCCCGCGCGCAGCGAGCAGGAGGCCGTCCAGGCCGCGGCCGAACTCGGCGACCGGGTCGTGCTGAAGGCGGAGGCCGAGGGGCTCGTGCACAAGACCGACGCCGAGGCGGTCAAGCTCGACCTGCGCACCCCGGACGAGGTGGCCGGAGCCTACCGCGCGCTCACGGCCAGCCTGGGTGACCGGCTGAAGAGCGTCCAGGTCCAGCCGATGATCACCGACGGCGTCGAGGTCCTGGTCGGGGTGATCCAGGAACCGATGTTCGGCCCGCTGGTGGTGCTCGGGCTCGGCGGGGCCACGGCCGAGGTGCTCGGCGACCACGCGGCCCGGCTGACCCCGCTGACCGACACCGACGCGGACGAGCTCATTCACGCTGTCCCGGGCGCGCCACTGCTGTTCGGCCACGGCGCGCCGCCGGTCGACACCGGCGAGCTCACCAACACCCTGCTGCGGGTCTCCCGGCTCGCCGACGACCTGCCCGACGTCGCGGAGCTGGACCTCAACCCGCTGATCGCGCGGTCGGACGGCATCCACGTCGTCGACGTGCGGGTCCGGGTCAGCCCGGCCGAGGCGCGCGACCCGTTCCTGCGCCGGCTGCGCTCAGCCGGCGGCTTCCCGGCCGGCTGGCGCTACACGCCGCCGGCTGCGGCGAGCCGGAGGTTTCCCGGCCGGCTGCCGCTACACGCCTCCGGCCGCGCTGAGCCGGAGGTTTCCCGGCCGCTTTCCGCTACACGCCGCCGGCCGCGCAGTAGCCACGCGGACTAGGACCCGGCTGGTAGCCTTTCGGCCCTGTGAGCAACCCCGCATCGGCAACCCAGGACGAGGCAGACGACCCAGAACTTCCCCGGCGGCGGGATCTGCTGATCTCGCTGCGAGGCTGGCAGCGGGGGGCTTTTCGCGAGTACTTCCGGGTCCCGCGGCGGGACTTCCTGCTGGTCGCCACCCCCGGCGCGGGCAAGACCGCGTTCGCGCTCTCCGTGGCCGCCGAACTGCTGGCCCGCCGCGAGATCGCGGCGGTCACCGTGGTCACCCCGACCGAGCACCTCAAGCACCAGTGGGCCCGGGCCGCGCACGGGTTCGGGATCGGCATGGACTCCGGTTACCGGAACGCCCAGGGCCGGGTGTCGGCGGACTTCACCGCGGTGGCGGTGACCTACGCCCAGGTGGCCGCGCACCCGATGCTGCACCGGCAGCGCACCCAGAACCGGCGCACGTTGGTGATCTTCGACGAGATCCACCACGCGGGTGACGCGCTGTCGTGGGGCGACGCGGCCCGGGAAGCCTTCGAGCCCGCGCGCCGCCGGATGGGGCTGACCGGCACGCCTTTTCGCAGCGACGCCAACCCGATCCCGTTCGTGACCTACACCCGGGAAGCCGACGGCACCCGGCGCAGCGCGGCCGACTACGTCTACGGGTACGGCCCGGCCCTCGGTGACGGCATCGTCCGCCCCGTGATCTTCCTGGCCTACTCGGGCGAGATGCGCTGGCGCACCCGGGCCGGCGACGAGGTCACCGGCACCCTGGGCGCGCCGATGACCAGCGACCAGCTCGCGCAGGCGTGGCGGACCGCGCTCGACCCGGAAGGGGAGTGGGTCGCCCGGGTGCTCGACGCCGCCGACCGGCGGCTCGCCGAGGTGCGCCGGGACATGCCGGACGCGGCCGGCCTGGTGATCGCCGGCGATCACGCCGACGCCCGGGCCTACGCCTCGCTGCTGCGCCGGGTGACCGGGACCCGCCCGGTGGTCGTGCTGTCCGACGACCCGGCCGCGAGCAAGAAGATCGCCGCGTTCACCGCGTCCGGTGACCGGTGGATGGTGGCAGTGCGCATGGTCTCCGAAGGGGTGGACATCCCCCGGCTGGCCGTCGGGGTGTTCGCGACCAGCGTGAGCACCGCGCTGTTCTTCGCCCAGGCGGTCGGCCGGTTCGTGCGGGCCCGGCGCCGGGGCGAGACGGCCTCAATGTTCCTGCCCTCGGTCCCGGTTCTGCTGGGCTACGCCGCCGAGCTGGAGGCCGAGCGCGACCACGTGCTCCGCCTGCCCGGCGACGATGATCCGGAGCGCGAGCTGGGCGAGGCGCAGCGTCGCCGCGACACCCCCGACGAGCCCGCCGAGGCGCCGTTCACCGCGCTCGGCGCCTCGGCCCACTTCGACCGGGTGCTCTACGACGGGGGCGAGTTCGGCGCGTCAGCCGAGGACGAGGACTTTCTCGGCCTGCCGGGGCTGCTCGAGCCGGAGCAGGTGGCGGTGCTGCTGCGCAAGCGCCACGCGGAGCAGCTGAGGAGAACGACCACCGGCCCATCACGCACCGTCGCCCCCCGTCCTGGCCGCGCCGTGGTGAGGCCGGACGCGCCGGGTCCGGGGTCGCCCTCTCCTGGCCGCGGCGAGGCGAGGCCGGACGGGCCGGGTCCGGGGCCGGCCTCGCCCCCGGTGACCGCCGCCCCTGCGCCGGTACCGGCCGCTCCGGTCCGGCAGACGCTGGCCGGCCTGCGCAAGGAGCTGAACGGCCTGATCGCGGCCTGGCACCACCGCTCCGGCCAGCCGCACGGCACCATCCACGCCGAGCTGCGCCGGGCCTGCGGCGGCCCGCCGCTGGCCGAGGCCACCGCCGACCAGATCCAGGCCCGGATCGCGATGCTGCGCCGCTGGGCGTCCTGCGGCCGCTGACCCTCTCAGCGTCCTGCGGCTGCGGTGCCGCCGGGCGTCCTGTGGCCGCTGACCCTCTCAGCGTCCTGCGGCTGCGGTGCCGCCGGGCGTCCTGTGGCCGCTGACCCTCTCAGCGTCCTGCGGCTGCGGTGCCGCCGGGTGTCCCGCTCAGCCGCCCATCTCCGAGTGCGCGTACGACTCGAGCAGCCTGGCCCGCGTGGTCTGCAGCCGGCGCACCACCGCGCCGGTGAAGCGCTTCCACATCTCGTACCCCATGACCGGGTCGTCTTCGCAGGCGGCGCGCACCGCCCGGGCGTCGAACTCGAAGCCCTGCATGGGCTGGGTGGTCATCGCCCCGTACCGCCACTCATACGGCGGCACCAGCCACGACAGGCCGAGCACGTCCCCCCGGCCGAGCGCGCCGATGATCAGGCGGCCCCGGCCCGGCACGGTCGCGTCCAGCGTGACCTGGCCGGCGTCGATGAGCCAGAACCGGTCCGCGGTCGCGCCCTCCTCGAACAGCCGCTGATGTCCCGGCACCGCGACGTGCCGACACAAGGTGGCTAGCTTGGCCAGGTGCTCTTCGGAGAGCCCGCGCAGAAATGGCTGCGCCCCCAGAATCGACTGCTCCTGTGTTGTCATATCGAGCCCCCTTCCGGCCGCCCCCGCCTCGGCCCAGGCGCGAAACTCCTGTTTCTCACGCTGCTCCGCGCCCGGCCTCCCTGGCAGGGCCGAAGGACCCTGGACGCCGGGCAGGATGTCGGCTCCCTACCGGGACCTACCCATCCGGGTCCGGGCAAGAACGGGTGTCCAGCGAACGTCGAAGGGCAAACCGCATGAAAGACTTCCGCCCGGCGGTCGGCACGCCTCCGGAGATCATGGACCTGGTCGCATGAAGGACCCCCGCCCGGCGGTCGCCACGCCTCCGGAGATCATGGACCTGGTCGCATGAAAGACTTCCGCCCGGCGGTCGGCACGCCTCCGAGATCATGGACCTGGTCGCATGAAGGACCCCCGCCCGGCGGTCGCCACGCCTCCCGAGATCATCGACCTAACGCCCGACGGCGAGGTCATCGGGCGGTCGCGGCAGGAGCCGGAGCTGTTCGCGGTGCTGTTCCGGCGCCATGCGGCCGGCATCGGCCGGTACGCCGCGCGCCGCCTCGGCCCGGGCCCGGCCGAGGACATCGTGGCCGAGACCTTCCTCGCGGCGTTCCGGCATCGCGATCGCTACGACGTGACCAGAGACGACGCCCGCCCGTGGCTGTACGGGATCGCGGGCAACCTGATCCGCAGGCAGCACCGCGATGAGGCCCGCCAGTTGCGGGCCCTGGCCCGGACCGGTGTCGACCCGGCGGCCGAATCCTTCACCGACCGGGCCGATGCCCGGCTCGCCGCGGACGCCACCAGCCGCGCGGTGGCCGCGGCGATCGCCTCGCTCGATCCCGGCCAGCGTGACGTCGTGCTGCTCATCGCCTGGGCCGAGCTGACCTATGACCAGGTCGCCGAGGCACTGGGCGTTCCCGAGGGAACCGTCAGGTCCCGGATGAGCCGGGCCCGGGCCCGGCTGCGGACCGCGCTCGGCGGCGTCGATCCCACGAGTGTCGTTGACGACAAGGAGCGCCCCCATGGATGAACTCACCCTGGTCGCGCGGCTCCGGCAAGACCTGCCGGCCCGGATCGACCTGGCCGGCCCTGAGCGCCGGCTGGCGGCCGAGATCTCCGCGGCCGTCCCCGGCGGCAGGCCGCGCCGGCCAGGCCAGCCCGGCGTGACGGGAAAGCGCGGGCCCAGCCGCCGCGTCGTGCTGGTCGCCGCGCTCGCCGCGGCGCTCGCCGTCGCCGCGGCGCTCGCCGTCCGCGGCTTGCCCGCATCGCCCGGGCCCCAGCCCGGGCCGGGTCGGGCGGCCGGGTCTCAGGCCGGGCTGGTCCCGGTGGCCGGCGCCCCCCGGCCAGCCGCCACCGCGGCCCAGCTCGTCGCCTACGCCACCCGGGCCGCGGCCGCGGCGCCGGCGTTCGACCCGAGGCCCCATGACTGGATCTACACCAAGACCCTGGCGGCCACCTCTTCCGCGGGTGAGGGCGGACTGCTGTTCGGACCGCCGGACGGGAAGGCGGTCACCCAGAACTGGGCCCGGGTGGACGGGCGGGAGCTGGCGTCCCTTCAGCGCGGCAAGCTCGTCATCAGCCCAGGCGGGGGCGAGCCCGGCGGCTGGCCCGACTCCAGCTACCCGTACCTCAACTCGCTGCCATCCGGCCCGACGGAGTTGAAGGCCGTCATCGAGGCGAACCTGACGGCCCAGAACTACGTGGTCGGTTCCGGGGACATCGGAGTCTTCAACGCGATCCAGGCCCTGATGGAGAATGAGGTGCTGTCGCTCAGGCTGCGCGCCGCCCTCTACAGCGTCCTGGCCACCGACCCTGCGGTGCACTTCGACCCGCGGGTCACCGACTTCGCGGGCCAGACCGGCGTGGGCTTCTATACCCGCCAGGAGGGCTACCTCGAGGTCGAGATCGTGATCAATCCCAGGACCTATGCCTACCTGGGCGACCGGTACGTCGCGTACCAGCCGCGCAACCTGCCTGCGGCCATCGACAACGGGATCCCGTCGGGCCCGTACCTCCACATCAGGAAGGGCCAGATCACCGGCGAGGAGGCCGTGCTGCAGTCTGGCATCGTGCCCCGCGCGGGGCAGGTGCCCTGACCGGCGCCGGGGTTTCTCCCGGCAGGTGCCCTGACCGGCGCCGGGGTTTCTCCCGGGCGAGCGGGCCGACCGGTGGCGCTGGACCGGCCGGATCAGGCGGGCGCGGCGGCCGGCCAGGTCCAGTTGGCGACCTCGGGCAGGTCCTCGCCGTGCTCGCGGGTCCAGGCGTGGTGCCTGGCCCGGGTGTCCACCATCTGCTGGCGCAGCCACGCCGCCGAGTTGCCCAGCCCGGGCACCCGGTCGATCACGTCCATGACCAGGTGGAACCGGTCCATGTCGTTCATCACGACCATGTCGAAGGGCGTGGTCGTGGTGCCTTCCTCCTTGTACCCGCGGACGTGGATGTTGTGGTGCCCGTCCCGGCTGTAGGTGAGCCGGTGGATCAGCCAGGGGTAGCCGTGGTAGGCGAAGATCACCGGATGGTCGGAGGTGAACAGCGCGTTGAACTCGGCGTCGTTCATCCCGTGCGGGTGCTCGGAGGCCGGCTGCAGCCGCATCAGGTCGACCACGTTGACCACCCGCACCCGCAGGTCCGGCAGGTTCCGGCGCAGGATGTCGGTGGCCGCCAGCACTTCCAGGGTCGGCACGTCGCCGGCGCACGCGAGCACTACGTCGGGTTCCCGGCCCGGGCTGTCGTTGCTGGCCCACTCCCAGATCCCGGCGCCGCGCGTGCAGTGCAGGATCGCGGCGTCCATGTCCAGCCAGTCCGGGGACGGCTGCTTGCCGGAGACGATCACGTTCACGTAGTTCCGGCTGCGCAGGCAGTGATCGGCCACCGAGAGCAGGGTGTTGGCGTCCGGGGGCAGGTAGACCCGGATCACCTCGGCCTTCTTGTTCATCACGTGGTCGATGAAGCCGGGGTCCTGGTGCGAGAACCCGTTGTGGTCCTGGCGCCACACGTGCGAGCTGAGCAGGTAGTTCAGCGACGCGACCGGCCGCCGCCAGGGCAGCGTCCGGCTGACCTTCAGCCACTTGGCGTGCTGGTTGAACATCGAGTCAACGATGTGGATGAATGCCTCGTAGCAGTTGAACAGGCCGTGCCGGCCGGTCAGCAGGTAGCCCTCGAGCCAGCCCTGGCAGGTGTGCTCGGACAGGATCTCCATGACCCGGCCGTCGGGGGCCAGGTGCTCGTCGACGTCGATGGTCCGCTCTTCCCAGGTCTTGCCGGTGACCTCGAGCAGCGCGTTCAGCCGGTTCGACTCGGTCTCGTCCGGGCCGAACACCCGGAAGTGCCGGTACGGCTCGGCCCGTCGCATCACGTCACGCAGCATCGCGCCGAGCACCCGGGTCGGCTCCGACATCCGGGCCCCGGGCGACACCACCGGCACCGCGTAGTCACGGAAGTCGGGCAGCGCCAGGTCGCGCAGCAGCAGCCCGCCGTTCGCGTGCGGGTTCGAGCCCAGCCGCCGGTCGCCGTACGGAACCAGGCCGAGCAGCCCCTCCCGCGGCCCGCCCTGGTCGTCGAACAGCTCCTCCGGCCGGTAGGACCGCATCCACTCCTCGAGCTGGCGCAGGTGCTCGGGGTTGGTCTTCACCTCGGCCAGCGGCACCTGGTGCGCCCGCCAGGTGCCCTCCACCGGCAGCCCGTCCACCTCGGCCGGCCCGGTCCAGCCCTTCGGGGACCGCAGCACGATCACCGGCCAGCGCGGCCGGGCCTGGGGCGTGATGGCCCCGTCCGGACCGGGGGAGCGGGCCTGGCGCTGGATAGCACGGATCGCGGTGATCGCCTCATCCAGGGCGGCGGCCATGTCCTGGTGCATGGCGAAGGGCTCGTGGCCGGTCACGTAGATCGGCTCGTAGCCGTACCCGCGCAGCAGCGCGTCGAGCTCGTCCTCCGGGATGCGCGCGAGCACGGCCGGGTTCGCGATCTTCCAGCCGTTCAGGTGCAGGATCGGCAGCACCGCGCCGTCCCGGGCCGGGTCGAGGAACCGGTGCGAGTGCCAGCTGGTCGCGAGCGGCCCGGTCTCCGACTCGCCGTCGCCGACGGCGCAGACCACGATCAGGTCGGGATTGTCGAACGCCGCGCCGTGCGCGTGCGCGAGCGAGTAGCCCAGCTCGCCGCCCTCATGGATCGAGCCCGGGGTCTGCGGCGCCACGTGGCTGGGCACGCCGCCGGGGAACGAGAACTGGCGGAACAGCTCCCGCATGCCGGGCGCGTCGCGGGGCACGCTCGGGTACACGTCGCTGTAGCTGCCGTCCAGCCAGGTGCTGGCGAGCGCGGCCGGGCCGCCGTGACCCGGGCCGATCACGAAGATCATCGACTGGTCGTAGACGAGGATCGCCCGGTTGAGGTGGGCCCAGCATGAAGTTCAGCCCGGGCGAGGTGCCCCAGTGGCCGAGCAGCCGCGGCTTGATGTGCTCGGGCCGCAGCGGCTCGGCCAGCAACGGGTTGGCCAGCAGGTAGATCTGGCCCACCGTGAGATAGTTGGCCGCCCGCCAGTAGCTGTCGATGGTGCGGGCTTCGGCCTCGGTCAGTGCGCGGTGAGCCGTCGTGGTCATCGATCCCTCTGGTCCGATCAGCTGCCGCGGACAACGACGACCGGGCAGGCCGCGTGGGTGACGCAGTGGATGCTAACCGAGCCGACCAACATCCCGGTGAACGCGCCATGACCGCGGTGCCCGACCACGAGCAGGCTGGCGTGCTGCGACTCATCGATCAGGACCTCGGCCGGGTGGCCGTAGCTGATCTTGGTGTCGACCTTGGCGCTGGACGGGTCGGGGTAGGCCTTGGCGATCGCCTCGGTGACGTCGGCGCGCATCCGCTCCTCGATCTCCGCGGTCACCGGCTGCGGTGCCTGGCCCTCGGGCGGCATCCCGGCCATCGTGGGAAAGTGCCAGGCGTGCACGGCCCGGACCGTCGCCCCCATGGCGGCCGCGTAGCGGCCCGCCCACGTCAGCGCGGCCACGGACTCGGGTGACCCGTCAACGCCCACCACGACCACCGGCTGGCCCTCGCCGTCACTGGTCATAACTCCCCGCCATTTCTGTCGGCTGCTTCTGTCGGCTCCGATTCGGTGCGGCTGTGGTCTAACCACAGTGCTCTAATTCAACACCCGCTCCACCGGCCGCCGGGGCACTGGCGGCACCGGCAGGCCCGGCCCGATCGCCAGGACCATCTGCGGCTGCTCGTGCCCGGCGTGCGGGCCGGTGGCCAGCCACGCCTCCGCGGCCTCCAGCGGCGCGGGCAGCTGCGGGTCCAGCGGGCTCATCGCGATCCCGCGGGCGATGGCGGTCAGCCGCACCCGCTGCAGGGCCTGCCCGGCCCGCAGCCAGTTGGCCCGGTCGCCGAAGTGCGCCGACAGCATGGCGAGCTGCTCGCCCCGGTGACCGGGGCAGGCCGACGGCGCCTGCGCGGTGCCCCGCGCGAGGTCCCGCACGCGGATCGTGTCGTCGGGACCGAGCAGATGCAGGATGGCGCCCTCGACCCGGGCCGCGTCGGCCAGCTCGGCCAGCACGGGCGTCGGTACCGGGCTCCCGCGGAGCAGGGGCCGGCTGGCCGCCCGGCCGAAGATCGCCGCGTACAGCTCGCGCTCGTCCGGCAGCACCCGGTAGGGCCCGGCCAGCCGGACCGTGGCCAGCAGCACCGGCTCGGCCGGGTCGGGGAGCAGCTTCACGACCGGCTCGATGCCGGCCACGGCCGCGGCCAGCCGCAGGTTGACCAGGGCCGCGCCGCAGGCGATGTGGATGGCCCGGGCGCTCGGGTCGCCGTACGGCACGGCCCGCGCGGGGTCGGCGCGCAGCTCGATGAGATGGCTATAGCGGCGGACCCGGAACCGCCAGGGCTGGGTGTACAGCGGGGAATTGTGCAACGACGGCGCGGCCACGGCGGCGGCCAGCAGGTCGGTGACCAAGCGCGGGGACATGCCAGCGGCCCGAGCGGGCCGCTGCGCGACGGATGCGGGGTGCTCGTCCACGCCCCAACGATCGCGGGGGCGCCGTCAGGCCTGGTAGGGCCCTAAGTCCCGGGGTTCGCCGCTAACCGGCCGCGGGGTAGCTGAGCCGGTCGCGGACGCCGACGACACCCTCGAGGTGCCGGATCGCGCCGAGCATGGCGAGCGCGTCGGAGCGCTTGGCCACCGATCCGGTGACCGTCACCACGCCGGACCGCACGGTCACGACGAACAGCTCCGGGTCGAGCCCGTACTCATC
This sequence comes from uncultured Actinomycetota bacterium, assembly GCA_963749145.1. Taxonomy (GTDB): domain Bacteria; phylum Actinomycetota; class Actinomycetes; order Streptosporangiales; family Streptosporangiaceae; genus JASHPR01. The sequence goes on from CAVVLN010000005.1 coordinate 1,136,531, forward strand.
GTTGATGATCGCCTTGATGACCTCGTCCGCGATCTCCTCGTCGGGGCGCTCGAACACGGCCAGCACGTCGGAGCGGGTGACGATGCCCTTGAGTATCCCGTTCTCGTCCACCACGGGCAGCCGCTTGACCCGCCGGGCCTGCATGAGCTGGGCGGCCACGCAGATCGACTTGTCGCCGGTCACGGTCACCGCCGGCTTGGTCATCACGTCGGCGGCGGTGAGGCCCGCGGCCTTGGACCGTTCCTTCAGCAGCCAGGCCAGCCGGATCAGCCCGTCGGGCGGTCCCGGCGCGGCCGCCTTGAGCAGCAGGTCGGCCTCGGACACCACGCCGATGACCCGGCCGCTCGCGTTGATCACGGGGAAGGCGCTGATCCTGCGGCTCCGCATCGCGGTGACCATCTCCTTGAAGTCGGCGTCTTCCCGCACGGCCACCACGCTGGGGGTCATGACGTCCTTGACCGTTGTCGTCTTCACCGCGATCGCCTTCTTCCCTGTCGGCCCCAGTCCAGCACACGCGAGGGGGCCTGGACTGAGGCGAACGGGCCGCGATGCCTGGACCTCTGGCCCGCATGCCCGGGACCAAGGTCCGCGGGTGTCCGATGATTGCCCGCGGGAGCGGATGATTGCCGGCCCGGCTGATTGCCGCCCGGATGATTGCCCGGCCCGGATGATTGCGCGCGGGAGCGGATGATTGCCCGCCCGGATGATTGCCGGCCGGTAATGCCGAGCCCGGCTCATTGCTGAGCCCGGCTTGCTGAGCCCGGCTTGCTGAGCCCGGCTTGCTGAGCCCGGCTTGCTGAGCCGGGTAGGCGTCAGCCGGCCGCGTGCGCCGGACGCCGTGCGCCCGGGCAGGCGTCAGCCGGCCGCGTGCGCCCGGAGCACCTGCAGCGCCCGGTCCGCGTGCGCGTCCATGCTGACCTCGCTGTGGATGACCTCCAGGACCCGGCGGTCGGTGCCGATCACGAACGTCATGCGCCGGGTGACCAGCGGCCCGACCGCGAGTGACCGCCGCACGCCGAACTGGCGCGCGACCTGGCCATCGGCGTCCGAGAGCAGCGGGTAGCCCAGGCCGTACTTGTCGGCGAACTGCTGCTGCTTGCTCACCTGGTCCCGGCTGATGCCGACCCGGGCCGCGCCCACGTCGGCGAACTCCTGGGCGAGGTCGCGGAAGTGACAGCTTTCCATCGTGCAGCCGGGGGTCATGGCGGCCGGGTAGAAGAACAAGACCACCGGACCGCTGGCCAGCCAGTCGCTGAGCTTGCGGGGGGTGCCGGTCTCATCGGGGAGTTCGAAATCCTCGACCACATCGCCCTTGGCGACCCGTTCGGCCACGGCGCATCCTCCCGCAGGGTCCTGCGCGTACTGTACGCCGGCCGGGTCAGCGGGCGGGGGAGCGGCCGGGTCAGCGGGCGGGGGAGCGGCGCGGGGTCAGCGGGCGGGGGAGCGGGCGGGGTCAGCGGGGCGGGGAGCGGGCGGGGTCAGCGGGGCGGGGAGCGGGCGGGGTCAGCGGGGCGGGGAGCGGGCGGGGTCAGCGGGGCGGGGAGCGGGCGGGGTCAGCGGGGCGGGAGCGGCCGGGTCAGCGGGGCGGCGGCGGGGGAGCGGCCGGGGTGTAGGGCACCAGGAAGAAGCCGCGCACCGCCCAGCCGAGGTTCAGGTTGTGCGTGAACGCCGTGGCCCGCGCCGGGGCCGAGGGGTCGAACCTGATGCTGACGCCGTCGTCCGGGCCGGAGTTCGGGTCGTAGACCCGCAGCAGGACCTCGCCGCCGGAGCGCGCGTACCCGTAGGCGAGCGCCTGGTGGTTGTGCCGGAGCAGGACCGGGTTCGCCGACGCCACCGTGACCAGGCCCAGCGGCGCCGGGATCCCGTCATCCAGGCTGGCCCTGATCCGCGGCCACTGCCTCGCGATCGTTCGCCAGGACACCCCGCGGCCCCCGTCCGGCAGGACCATCCACCGGTAGTACCGGGCGACCCCGGCCGGGATGCGCCAGGACGCGATCAGCCGGCGCACCACATACCGGTGCAGCGGCGAGCCGGGCTCGGGCCGGTCGGCGGGCGGCCGGGCCCGGGTGTGCCAGTAGTCGAGCGCCGCGAACACCATGCCGCCGCACAGCCCCGCGGCCGAGTTCCCGATGCCGACCTGGCCGAGCGGGGTGCGGAGCGTGAAGGCCGGAGACGATGGCCATGAGTTCGCGAACCCGAATCCGTCCCGCGACGGCAGGAAGCCGCAGGTGCCCGGGGACGAGCCCGGCCTCGCCCGGCCGCTCACTCACGCCGCCAGGGCGTCGATCCTGGCCATCTCGCCCGGGTCGAGCGAGAAGCTGAACAGGTTCAGGTTGGACACGATGCGCTTGGGGTCGGCCGACTTCGGGATGACCGCGATCCCGTGGTCGAGGTGCCAGCGCAGCACGACTTGCGCGGGCGTCACGCTGTGCGCCCAGGCGATCTCGGTCAGCACGGGGTCGTTGAGGTTGGTGTCCTTCAGCGGGCTGTACCCCTCGACCGCGACGCCGCGCTGCTGCATTCCCTCCAGCACCCCGGGGTCGTAACGCCACGGGTTCCAGTGGATCTGGTTGACCGCCGGGGCCTCGCCGGTCGAGTCGATGAGCTCGTCGACCAGCTTCAGCGAGTAGTTGCTGACCCCCACCGCGCGGGCCAGCCCCTCGTCGCGCAGCGCGAGCAGTTCCCGCCAGGCCGGCACGCTCCTCCCGCCGCGCGGCGGCCAGTGGATCAGCCACAGGTCGAGGTAGTCGGTGCCGAGCGCGCGCAGCGATCCGGCCAGGACCTGGCGGGCCCGGCCCGCGTCGCTGGCCCGCAGCTTAGAGGTCAGGAACACCTCCTCCCGCGGCAGGCCGCTGTCGCGCAGCGCGTGACCCACCTCGCTCTCGTTGGCGTACATGGTGGCGGTGTCGATCATGCGGTACCCGGCCTGCAGCGCGTGCAGCGTGGCCTCGCAGGCCTTGCGCCCGCGCATCGGCCAGGTACCGAACCCCACCATTGGCATGGCCACGTCGCCGGCCAGCGTGACCGTGGGTACCTCGTGTGGATCAGTCATGGGGCTATTGTCCGCCACCTGGCCGGGCGGCGGGGGAGCCGGGCGGCCAGGTGTCCGCCACCTGGGTGCCACTTGCCCGCCACCTGGCCGGGAGAGCGGGGAGCCGGACGGGCGGGATGCGGGCGGGGAGCCCGACGGGCGGGATGCGGGCGGGGAGCCCGACGGGGATCCGGGCGGCCCAGCCCGCGCCGGGTTCGCGGGGTCAGGTGACCGGGGTGCCGGTCCGCGCGGTCAGGTCCGCGAGCAGCTTGGTCAGCCGCAGTGTGACCGGGCCGGGCGCGCCGTCCCCGATCCGGCGCCCGTCGAGCGAGACCACCGGCGCGATACCGCCCATGGTGCCGGTCACGAACAACTCGTCGGCCGTGTGCAGCTGGGTCAGCGAGTAGTCGGCGACCGCGCACGCGATGCCCGCCTCCGCGGCCAGGTCCAGCACCGCGCCGCGGGTGATCCCCTCCGGGCACGCGGCGGCCGTCGGGGTACCCAGCACGCCCTCGGCCACCAGGAACACGTTGGTGGCGTTGGTCTCGGCCACGAACCCCCGCTGGTCCAGCATCAGCGCGTCGTCGGCCCCGGCCACGTTGGCCTCGATCTTGGCCAGGATCGAGGTCAGCAGGTTGTTGTGGTGGATCTTCGGGTCCAGGCTGTCCGGCGCGGTCCGGCGCACGCTGGCGGTGATCAGCGTGATCCCGGATGAGTCGTAGACCGGCGGCTTGTGCTCGGCCAGCACGATCAGCGTCGGACCCGACTGGTTCAGCCGCGGGTCCATGCCGCTGGTGATCTTCACGCCCCGGGTCAGCGTGAGCCGGATGTGCACCCCGTCGGCCATCCCGTTGGCCTGCAGCGTGCGCCGGATCTCGGTGGTGATCGCCTCGTCCGACGGCACCTCGGTGAACGCCAGGGCGTGGGCCGACCGGCGCAGCCGGGCCAGGTGCTCGTCCAGCCGGAAGATCTTGCCGTCGTGGAGCCGCAGGCCCTCCCAGACCGCGTCGCCGCCCTGCACGGCCGAGTCGAACGGGCTGATCGCGGCCTTGTCCCGGTGGGCCAGGTGACCGTTGACGTTGACGATCAGGTCCCGGTTCCGCTCGTCAAAAGTCTGCAGCATCTCTTCGCTCCTCCTCGCCCGGCTGATTTCCATGATCTGGGTACCTGAGGTGGTCTATGTGCGCACCAGGTACCCAGATCATGGAATCGCCGGGACCGCCCGGCTAGGGCACGATCCGCTGTTCGTACATTTCGTCATAAAACACCTGGCATTCGTCGGCCAGCGGCTCCAGGGCGGGGGGCACGTCGGCCGCGGACTCCCGGTACGGGCCGAACCCGGTCGATTTCCACACCCCGTCGTACCAGTACCGGGCCCAGACCCCGTCGGTCGACCGCGGCCCGGCGGGCCAGGACAGCATGGCCGGATCGAACCGGACGCCGAGCGCGTCGCAGAGCGCCTCGAGCATCGGCCGCGGCTGGCGCAGGATGTCGCTGGCGTCGACCACCGGCCCGCCGACCAGCCGGAAGATCTCCAGTTGCTGCTCCAGCCCCAAGTCGGCCAGCACCGGCTCGGAGCGCACCCGGGCGTAGGAGGCCAGCAGCTGGCGCGGGTTCCGGATCAGGAACGCGTGCCGCAGCCCGCGCAGCGCGCCGCGGTCCACCTCGGGCAGCAGGTGGTGGGTCATGTGCTTCTGGTAGTACACGGTCTTGCCCGGCGGCAGCGGGGCCGAGCGGAGCCGGTCGAGCACCTCCGCCCAGCCGCCGGGCATGGATGCGATGATCTCCTCGCGCCCGGGGTGCGAGATGCCGCCGCGGTCCAGGTAGTACCCGTACAGCGGCTCGTCGACCACCACCGTGTCCGGCCGGTTCTCCCAGGCACGCATCATCGCGGTGGAGATCGTGCGGGGCCCCGACCACATCGCGATCCGGGCCACGCCGTCAGCCCCGGGATCGGCGCCCGCGCCGGCCTCCGCGGCCGCGCCGGCCCTAGCGTCCACGGACGCGCCGGCCGCCCCAGCCTCCACGGACGCGTCGGCCGCCCCAGCGTCCACGGACGCGCCGGCCCTAGCGTCCGCGGTCACAGCACGACCACGGACCGCAGCACCTCCCCGCGCTGCATCTTGGCCAAGGCCGCCTCGACCTGGTCGAGCGCGATCGTCTCGGACACGAACTTCTCCAGCGGCAGCCGTCCTTGCAGGTGCAGGTCCACCAGCATGGGGAAGTCACGCGACGGCAGGCAGTCGCCGTACCACGACGACTTGAGCGAGCCGCCCCGCCCGAACACGTCGAGCAGCGGCAGGTCCAGCCGCATGTCCGGGGTGGGGACGCCGACCAGCACCACCGTCCCGGCCAGATCCCGGCCGTAGAACGCCTGCTGGTAGGTCTCCGGCCCGCCGATGGCCTCGATCACCACGTCGGCGCCGTTGCCCTCGGTCAGCGCGCGGATCTGATCGACCGGGTCGGCCTGCCGGGAGTTGATCACGTCGGTGGCGCCGAACTCGCGCGCCCACTCCAGCTTGCGGTCGTCGACGTCGACCGCAATGATCTTGCGCGCCCCGGCCAGCCGCGCGCCCAGCACCGCCCCGTCGCCGACGCCGCCGCAGCCGATCACCGCGACCGAGTCACCCCGGCCGACCTGGCCGGTGTTCAGCGCGGCGCCGAGCCCGGCCATCACGCCGCAGCCGAGCAGCCCGGCCACCTCGGGCTTGATCGCCGGGTCGACCTTGGTGCACTGCCCGGCCGCGACCAGGGTCTTCTCCACGAACGCCCCGATCCCCAGCGCGGGCGACAGCACGGTCCCGTCGGCCAGGGTCATCTTCTGCCGGGCGTTGTGGGTGGCGAAGCAGTACCAGGGGCGGCCCCGGGCGCAGGCCCGGCACTGCCCGCACACCGCGCGCCAGTTCAGGATCACGAAGTCGCCCGCCGCCACCCCGGTCACGTCCGGGCCGACCGCCTCCACGACGCCGGACGCCTCGTGCCCGAGCAGGTACGGGAAGTCGTCCCCGATCCCGCCCTCGCGGTAGTGCAGGTCGGTGTGACACACGCCGCACGCTTGCACGCGCACCAGCGCCTCACCCGGCCCGGGATCGGGCACCAGGACGGTCACGACCTCGACGTCGGCGCCCTTGCCGCGGGCGATCACGCCCGATACCTCGTGTGTCATCGGCCAGCGTCCTCTCTTGTGCCTTCCGTCACGCTCCGTCTCCCCCCGTCGCGTCAGCGAACGGGCGCGGTGGGCCGATGATACGGCGGCCGCTCCCGGCCCTGGCCGCCTCCCCGCCCACGCGATGATCTCCGGGTCGGGCCGCCGGTACGCTGAGGTGTTTTCGCGTTACCCGCAGATTCGGCGAGGATGGGCCAGATGCCGGTTGCAGAAATCACCCGCAGCGAGACCAGCGAGCGCACCCGGCTGCTGCGCGTGGACGACTACGACATCGCGCTCGACCTAACCCGCGGCGGCGAGGTGTTCGGGTCGACGTCGGTGATCCGGTTCCGCTGCGCCGAGCCGGGCGCCTCCAGCTACGCCGACCTGGTCGCCACGGCCGTGCGGGAGATCACGCTCAACGGCGTGGCCCTCGACCCGGCCGCGGTGGTGAAGGGGGTAGGGGAGGCGGGTGGGGGGCGGATCGCGCTGGACGGCCTGGCCGAGCAGAACGAACTGCGGGTCGTCGCCGACTGCGCATACACCAACACCGGGACCGGGATGCACCGCTCGGTCGACTCGGCCGACGGCAAGGTGTACATCTACACCGACCTCGAGCCGGCCTACGCGCGCAGCGTCTACGCGAACTTCGAGCAGCCGGACCTGAAGGCGTCGTTCACGTTCCACGTCACCGCTCCCGCGGACTGGGTCGTGTTGTCGAACCAGCCAGCGCCGGTGCCCGAGCCCGCCGGTGAGAGGGATGGGGCGGGCGGGGCAATTGCGGTGTGGCACTTCCCGGCCACGCCGCGCATCTCCACGTACCTGACCGCGGTGGTGGCCGGCGAGTACCACCTGGTCCGCGACTCGCACAAGACCCCGGACGGGCAGGTGATCCCGCTCGGGCTGGCCTGCCGCGCGTCGCTGGCCGAGTACCTCGAGCCCGGCGACATGTTCGCGATCACCAAGCAGGGCCTGGACTTCTACGTCAGCCTGTTCGGCACCGCCTACCCGTTCGAGAAGTACGACCAGGTCATCGTGCCGGAGTTCGCGGCCGGAGCGATGGAGAACGTCGGCTGCGTGGTCATCGCCGAGCAGTTCCTGTTCCGCTCCAAGGTCACCGACGCGATGTACGAGATGCGCGCGATGGTGATCCTGCACGAGATGGCGCACATGTGGTTCGGCGACCTGGTCACCATGCGGTGGTGGGAAGACCTGTGGCTGAACGAGTCGTTCGCCGAGTACTGCGCGTTCCTCGCCTCCGCCGAGGCGACCCGGTTCACCGAGGCCTGGACGACGTTCTGCAACAGCCGCAAGTCGTTCGGCTACCTGCAGGACAAGATGCCGTCCACGCACCCGGTCGCGGCCGACGTGGCGACCCTGACCGAGGCGATCGCGAACTTCGACGGGATCAGCTACGCCAAGGGCGCGGCGGTGCTCAAGCAACTGGCCGCCTACGTCGGCCGGCCGAGCTTCTTCGCCGGGATCCACGCCTACCTGGCCGAGCACGGCTGGGGCAACGCGACCCTGGCCGACCTGCTGCGCGCGATCACGGCGAGCTCGGGCAAGGACCTCGCCAGCTGGTCCCGGTCCTGGCTGCAGACCGCCGGCCCGAACACCCTGCGCCCCGGGTTCGAGACCGGCGCCGACGGGGCGTTCACGTCGTTCGCGGTCCTGCAGGAGGCGCCCGCGGCGCACCCGACGCTGCGCCCGCACCACATCGCGATCGGGCTGTACCAGCGGGCGGGCGGCGCGCTGACCCGCACCCGCCGGGTCGAGGTGGACGTGGCCGGGCCGCGCACGGACGTGCCGGAACTGGCCGGCGCCGGGCAGCCGGACCTCGTCCTGCTCAACGACGACGACCTCGGCTACGCGCTGATCCGGTTCGACCCGCGGTCGCTGGCCACCCTGACCGAGTCGATCGGGGAGATCACCGACTCGCTGGCCCGCGCGCTGTGCTGGAGCGCGGCGGTGGACATGCTCCAGGAGGCCGAGCTCTCGCTGCCCGCGTTCGTCCGGCTGCTGGTCGGCGGCATGGGACGGGAGCCGTCGGTCGCGGTGCTGCAGACCCTGCACGCGGTGACCGCGCGCCTGTTCGTGTTCATGGCCGACCCGGCGTGGGTGCCCGAGGGCAAGCGGCAGCTCGCCGACGAGGCGGTGCGCCTGCTGCGCGCGGCCGAGCCGGGCAGCGATCACCAGCTGGCCTGGGCCCAGCTGCTCGGCTGGACCGCGGTCACGCCGGACCAGCTCGACCTGCTGGCCGGGCTGCTGGACGGCAGCGTCGAGGTGCCGGGCCTGGCGGTGGACACCGAGCTGCGGTGGGCCCTGCTGCGCCGGCTCGCGGCGACCGGCCGGGCCGGCGAGCCGCAGATCGAGGCCGAGCTGGACCGGGACCCGACCGACACCGGCCGGCGGCACGCCGCGGGATGCCGTGCCGCGCTGCCGGACGCCGGCCACAAGGCGGCGGCCTGGGCGCTGCTGGCCGAGAGCGAGGACCTCGGCGTCGAGGGCGCGGTCGACGTCGCCCGCGGTTTCGTCCAGCCCGAGCACGCCGAGTTGCTCGCCCCCTACGCCGAGCGCTACCTCGCGGCGCTGCCGGAGATCTGGTCCTCGCGCGGCGAGCACTTCCGGATGCTGCTCGGCCAGCTGCTGTTCCCGTACCCGGTGGCCTCGCCCGAGCTGGTCGCGCGGATCGACGCGTTCCTGGCCGAGGACGAACGCGACCCCGGCCTGGCCCGCGTGGTCATCGAGTGCCGCGACATGGTCGAGCGCGCCCTGCGCTCCCGCGCCCTCCCGGCCTAGCGTCCCCGGGCCGGCCCGGCGCCCTGGCGCCGGTCAGGCGGCTGTGGTCAGCTTGGACCGGCGCAGCCTCCGCAGCCGCCGCAGGGCCCGGGTCCGCCACCGCGGCTGCACCGCGATCGGCAGGTTCGGCGGGGCCATCGGCACCAGCGCCAGCCGCAGCTGCTCGGGGCTGACGTCGTACAGCGGGATCCGGTAGCGCATCGGGTCCGACGAGCGCGGGCGCACTAATCCCGGGTTGCGGAACAGGTAGGCGGGCGGGAGGAAGACCGTGAGGACCGCGGCGGCCATCCGCCAGACCAGGCGCCCGCGGTGGCCGCGCGCATAGGCCGGCAGTGTGATGTCCACGCGCGCGCCGTACCGCCGCCACGCGATCTTGATCTGCGCGATCTCGGCCCACGGCAGGTGCCGGGTCTCCCGGCGCCGGCGCGTGAACTTCCGCCGCGCGCCGCCCCGCAGGCCCAGCCAGATGCCGCCGTCCTCGGCCAGGAAGGCGTTGTTGCGCATCGTGGACAGCACCACGACCAGCGTCATCGTCGCCACCAGCAGCGCGCCCAGCGCAATCGGGAGATACCAGGTCGGCGAGTGGCCCTTGAATTCGATTACTGCCGCGATGACGGCGTACCACAGCGGGATCAGCCAGATGTACCCCCGGGGGAAGACCGCAGAGGACCCCCTGACCAGCCCGGCGTAACGGTTCTCCACGCCCGCCTCCCGTAATACCAGCTACCGGGATCATCCGTCCTTATGGGCGTGCGCCGCAAGAGTTCGCCGGCCGGGTGGCCCGCCGGTCCCGCGACACCACTGGCGAAACGGGCCGAAGCTGTGGCGCCGGGCGCGGATCTTGCCGCATGATGTATTGGATCTCGCTAGGCCGGATACGCCGCGCCAGTGTCAGGGGTAACTCACTTCATGAGCAGTAGATGGCCGCAGGACCAGCAGGACCAGCGGTCGCCCTATGCCCCATATGACGAATCCTGGAACCAGGACAACGACGCTGCTCAGCCCGGGCAGGACGCCGGGTGGCAGGAGCCGGACGGCGGAGGATACCCGGGCCAGTGGTCGGCGGGGTCGGCCCAGCGCGGCACCGCGACCGCGCAGGCGGTCGCCGATCCGTGGGCGCCGGCCCGCTCGGACGACCCTTACGCCGCGCCCGAGACCCGGTCGTCCGCTCGCCAGCCGGCCGACCAGTTGCAGCAGGACTGGGACCAGGGTGCCGGCGGGTTCGGCGACGACGCCGACTACGAATGGTTCTCGTACCTGAGCGGAGGACGCTCCGCGTCGGCCAAGCCCGAGGCGACCCCGCGGCCCGGCCCGCCCGACTCCGGCCGTTCCCGCGACAAGCGCCGCGACCGTGACCGTGATCGCGACGGCGACCGTGAGCAGCCGGCTCGTCGCGGCCTGCGCGGCCGCCGCGGCCACGACCGGTCCGCCCCCGCGCCCGACCTCGACTACGCCGCGCCCCCCGATCGCGACCGCCTGGACGACGTCACGGATCCCGGCCGCCGGGCCGCGCCCCCCGACCGCGACTGGTCCGAGTCGCCCGATACGGGCTCCCGCCGTCACGGCCGGTCGGCGCCAGGTGAGCCCGGCCGGCGCCGGCGCGGCCGGTCGGCACCCGCCGACTCGGGCCCGGTCGGGCCGCAGGCGCCCGCGCCGTCCGTCGCGGCCGACCCGGGCCCGAGCTGGCCGGGGTACGGGTCAGCGACTACCGATCCGGGGCTGAACTGGCCAGCGAGCGACCCGGGATACCGGCCGGCCGCCACCGATCCGGGGCTGAACTGGCCAGCGAGCGACCCGGGATACCGGCCGGCCGCCACCGATCCGGGGCCGCCCCGGTCATCGGCGACCGGTCGTCACTCCGCGTCGGCCAGGCCGAGCGCGTCGTTCGACATGCCCGGCTGGCCCGGACACTCCGGCCGGCCCGATCCGGCGGCCGACCAGCCGTACTCACCGCCCGGCGTGCCCGGCTGGCCTGACCCGGCGGGCCTGACCCGCGCCGATCCCGGGTTCGGCCAGCCCGCCGATCACCGCGGGTACGCGGAGCCCGAGGCGGTCGGCTGGCCCGGTGTCACCGGCGACCAGCGGTACACGTCCGCCGACGCGCCGGCCTGGCCCGGCCAGGCCGACGACCTGCGGTACGCGCCCCCGGCCGCGCCCGGCTGGCCCGGCCCGGCGGGTGACCAGCGGCACGCGGCGGGCTGGACCGGATCAGCGGACGATCAGCGCTACGCGCACCTGGACGCGCCCGGCTGGCCCGGTGCGGCAGCCGACCAGCCGGGCGTACCCGGCTGGCCGGACCCGGCGGGCCTGGCCCACGCCGGTCACGGGCCTGCCGTGCTGGACGATCACCGCGGGTACGCGGAGCCCGAGGCGGTCGGCTGGCCCGCGGTCACGGACGACCTGCCGTACCAGTCACCGGACGCCCCCGGCTGGCCCGGGGTTCCCCTGGTCACCGACGACCGGCCGTATGCGCCGTCGGACGCGCCCGGCTGGCCGGAGATGCCCGGCTTCCCCGTGGCCGCCGACCCGGACCAAGACGGACTCGACACGGCCCATCCCCGCACCGGCAGCTTCGCGGCCGCGGCGGCGGGTCCTGACCCGCGGCGGCCCGGCTCCCGTCGCGGGGACCGCGGCGGCAAGAAGTCCGCGGACCGTCGCCCCGCGACCGGGGTGAAGACCCGCGAGAACCGGGCCCGGCCGCTGGCCGACGACGACGTGGCCACCGGATCAACGCCGGCGGGCACGCAGACCCGCCCGGCCCCGGACAAGAAGCGTTCCGGCCGCAAACCGGCCAAGCCGAAGCGCGGCAAGCAGCCGCGCGGACGCCAGCCGGCCGGCACTCCCGCCGCCACCCTCGCCGCGCCAGTCCTCGACGCCCCGGCCCCGTCGGCCCCGCCGGTCACCGAGCGGCCGCCCGCCAGGGCGCCCGCCAGGAAGCGCCGGGCCGGCGGACCAAGCAGATTGTCGCGCTGGCGGGCGCGTCGGCCGTTCTGGCCGGGGGCGTGGTCATCTTCATGAACAGGTCGTCCGGGGGCAGTGGCGTAGCGCACGTCCTGACCGCGCCCCAGGATCTGGGCGTCTACGCCAAGCAGCCCCAACTGGCGAATCAGATGCACGCGGCCGCGTTGCGGCAGCAGATACTCCGGGAAAGCGCGGGCGGCGCGAGCAACGTCATCTACGCCGTGTACCAGGACAGCACCGGGCCCGCCGCCGCGGCCGGGCCGCAGATCGTGCTGTTCATCGGCGGCAACCTGACCGGCACCTCGGGCGGCGGGTTCATCTCGACGTTCACCGGCAAGCTCCCCGGCGCCCAGACGACCAATCCCGGGCCGCTCGGCGGGGCGGCCGCGTGTGCCCCGAGCGTCGACGGGCGCCTGGCGGAGTGCGTCTGGGCCGATAACGACACGTTCGGGGTGGTGGCATCGCAGACCCTGAGCACGCCGGCTCTGGCGGCGGAGATGCGCCAGATGCGGCCCATGATCGAACACCGGGCGGGCACCCAGCAGTAGCCGGCCCGCGTGGCCCCGTCCTACTGGGACGAGCCCCCGTCACGCGGTTTCGGCGTGCGCAGCGACAACCGGGCGATCGCGATGCCGATCGCGCCGAGCAGCACGACCAGGCCGACCAGCTGGCCGCCGATCAGGCGCGAGTCCAGCGGGAGGGTGGCCGACACGGTCGTCGCCCCGGCATGGGCGGGATCCTTCGCGGCCTTGCCGCCGGGCGCGGCGGTCGGGCCCGCGGGGGAGACGGTGGGGAACAGCCCAGACGGGTCGGTCGGCGAGGTCAGCGCCGCGCTCGGCAGCGTCGGCTCCGTGGTCCCGGGCAGCGTGGTCCCCGGCAGCGTGCTGCCCGGGATGCTCGGCGACGGTGACGGCGAAGGCGACGCCGCGGCGGCCACGTCGATCGTCGCGTCGCCCTGGGACGAGGTGGCCTTGGTCGCCTTCGCCGTGGCGGTGAGCGTGACCTTCTCCCCGGCGGCCGCCGCGTCGCGGACGCGGGCCCCGGCCACGAGCTCCTCGCTCTGGTTGACCGGCAGGGTCCCCACGGTGCAGACGTCCGTGCTCGCCTGCGGGCACACGCTGAACGTCGGCGCCTCGACGTTGGCCGCGTTCCCCATGCTCACGGTGACGGTGGTGCCGGGGCTTTCCGCCCCGGTGCTCCAGACCCAGATCTTGTAGCTGGCCGTCCCGCCCGGCTTGACGCTGCTGCTCGAGAACGGCTTCACCAGCACGCACAGCTTCGGGGTCGGCGTGGGCGTCGGCGTGGGGGTGGGCGTCGGCGTGGGCGTCGGTGTCGGTGTCGGTGTCGGCGAGGCGCTTGAGCTCGCGTCGGGCGTCGGCGTGCTAGACGGCGGCGGGTCGGACGGTGACGGGCTCGCGCTGGCGCTGGCTGACGGGCTCGGGCTGGCGCTGGCTGACGCGCTGGCGCTTGGCGTCGGGCTCGCCGCGCCCGCGAAAACCGCCGCGTCGAGCGTCGCGGCCTGCACGTGCCCGCTCCCGGTCGATGCGCTCGCCGTGGCCGTGGGGGGCGTGGCGCAGGTGCTGGCCGCGCTCAGCAGTTCGGCTTGGTAGGCATGACCGACGATGGTGCTCGAGGAGCCGCCCATCACGATGAACGCGCCCGCCACGACGCCGAAGCTGGCGGCCTGGGCTCGTCGCAACGTCACCGGCACATTCTCACCTCGATGTCGGCGTTCGGGGGGTGCACTCCGCCTCCACCACGGTTCACAGTACCTACGTCCAGGCTGTCCCATTCCCTTCTGCCTCCATTCGACACCTCCTCTTGAGGCCGAGGCCATAGCCCTAGGGGAAAAGCTGCGGTCGTAGTCCGTGGGGTAGCACGGACCGTGGCCGCGCCGGGTTCACCCTTGGGCTGCTGCGCGCCCGAGTTGCTCCCCGGTGGGCTGGCCGGGCCTGGGTCGGACTCCAGCGCCGGCCAGGCGACCGCGGTGATCGCCGGTCGTGTATGCTCGCCAACGCGGTCACGCCCCTCGGCGTCCGCGCCGGCCGGACTGAGATCCGGCGACTGTGCCCCCTTAGCTCAGTCGGCAGAGCGTCTCCATGGTAAGGAGAAGGTCTACGGTTCGATTCCGTAAGGGGGCTCTGAAGGTTAGAGACTTATTTCGAAAATATTCTCTACTATATGGCGCCGCTTTCGCGGCTTTATGCGGCGAGATGGGGGCCAAGTGGCTGCCGACGGCTCTGGTGCCTGTAGGCGGAGCGGCTGGTTCCGGCAAGCCTTGCTGCTCCTCGTACCCGGTCCGTTCGGCGTCTGGCCCTAGGGGTCTGTGCCGCCGGGCCTAGTTACGCTGTGCGACGCATATTTATCTGCCACGGTGCTCGTGAGCGACCTTCCGATTACGCGCCTGGCTGACCGGAGTCGATGCCACGCCTGATCGCCCGCAGAGCGTCCTCTCGGAACGGTCTGTGACCTGTTGGTACCCTCGGGGCGGTGGTCGGCTGGGTGAGAGACGCATTGATTTCGGCCTCCATGGCGGCCTTGGTGATACCGTTCGCGAGCGCCGTAGCGGGGATCGGCGTGTTCCGCGATCAGCCCGTCTGGCCGCGTCTTTTGGCGTGGTCATTTCAAATCGCGCCAAGACCGGGTCAGGCAAGCCGGTGAGCGGGCGCCGCCGGAATGATCTCCGTGGCCCGGCTGCCGCTTGGCACTCGGGCAGAGCTAACAGCCGCAAGTTGCATATGGTGTGGGCGTGACAGAGATTCCCGCGGCTGTGGCCGTGGAGCTGGCGCGGCTGCGGGCGGAGAACGCGCGCCTGCTGAGGATGCTGGAGCTGAGCCCGCGGCAGGCCGCGCCGCCCGGTCCGGCGCAGGCTGGTTTCTTCGATGCGCCGCCGGGACTGGTCCATAAAGACTCGCCCAATGACGCGAAGGTGGCGTTCTTCCGGTCGTTGTTCGCCGCGCGTACCGACATTTACGCCACCCGGATCGAGAATTCCCGTACTGGCTGGAAGGGCTGGCTCCCGGCGGTGCGCGGCGGGTGGCAGCGTGGGATCCCGCATGAGAAGCGGGACTACCTGCCGTTGACCGCGGACGTGCTGGCTGCTCATCTGAAGGGCGATGTGCACGTCGGCGTCTATCCGCTGCTGGACGGCGACAGGTGCTGGTGGCTGGCCGCTGACTTCGACGGGCAGGACGCGCTGACCGAGGCGCTGATGTACGTCAAGGCGGGGCGGGCGTTCGGGGTGCCGGTGGCGCTGGAGGTGTCGCGTTCTGGGGTCGGTATGCACTCGTGGGTTTTCTTCACCGCGCCAGTGCCGGCGGGGACTGCGCGGCGACTGGGCACCGGCCTGCTGCGTGAGGCGATGGCGATTCGCGGGAAGGTGAACCTGGCCAGTTATGACCGGCTGTTCCCGTCCCAGGACCTGCTCCCGGCCGGCGGTGTCGGAAACCTGGTTGCGCTGCCGCTGTTCCGGGCGGCCCGGGACCGCAACGCGACGGTGTTCCTGAACCTGGAGAATCTCGAACCGCACCAGGATCAGTGGTCTTGCCTGTCAACGCTTGGCCGCATGACGCCCAAGGAGGTAAACCGGGCCGCGGACAAGGCCGGGCGGGTCCCGGCGGGCAGCCAGGTCACCGGGCTTGCCGAGCCAGTCTCCACGAAGATCCGGCCGGAGGCAGCGACTGTGGTCCGGGCCCGGCTCGGCGCAGGCATCCGGGTCGAACTGGCCGACCTGACGCCTGCGCTCGCCGCGTCGCTGCGCCACGCTGCCTCGATGCACAACCCGCAGTTCTACGAAAAGCAGCGGATGCGCGCCTCCACCTGGGACACCCCCCGGTTCCTGCAGCTCTTCGACGAGACCATCGACGGCGGGCTGATCGTGCCGCGCGGCATGCTCACCATTGTCACCGAACTCGCCGCGCAGGCAGGCAGCAAGCTGGACCTGGCCGATGAGCGCGCGGCCGGCACCACGCAGGCATTCACCTGCTCGGCCGTGCTGACCGAGCCGCAGCAGGCGGCCGCCCAGGTCTTGACCGGGCACGATCTTGGAGTGCTGGTCGCGCCGCCCGGAACGGGCAAAACCGTTATTGCATGCGCGGTCATCGCCGCGCATCAGGTCTCCACTCTCGTCCTGGTGGACCGGAAGACACTCACAGACCAGTGGCGGGCCAGGATTGCCGAGTTCCTCGGCGTCAAAGCCGGGCAGCTCGGCGGCGGTAGGGCCAAGCTGCGCGGCTCTATTGATATCGTCACCTTGCAGACCCTGTCCCGCCGCGACGACGTCGCGGAGCTGACTGCCGGGTACGGCCTTATCGTCGCCGACGAATGCCATCACGTCCCGGCCGCCGCGTTCGAGCACGCGGTCAAGCAGATCCCGGCACGGCGCTGGCTCGGGCTGACCGCCACCCCGTACCGCCGCGACAAGCTCGACGACCTGATCGCCATGCAACTGGGACCGGTCCGGCACACCATCGTGCTCTCCCGCGACGCAGCCGGCCAGGACACGCTTCTAGGCACCGGCCGGCCCACTCCCGTGTTGTACGTTCACCCGACTGCGTACCGGTACGACGGCGACGCCGACCCGTCCCGCCCCGGCGGGATGACGACCATCTACCGGCACCTGGCCGCTGATGAGCAGCGCGCCCGGCAGGTCATCGCGGACGTCCTCGCCGCACTCAGCAAGGACCGCAACTGCCTGGTCCTCACCAACCGGACCAGCCATCTGGAAAAGTTCGCCGGCTTGCTGCGCGAAGCCGGGCACGACCCAGTTATTCTTCGCGGCGGGATGGGTGCCAAGAGCCGCGCGGCGGCGCTGGCCCGCCTGCAGCCGCAGCCCGGCGGGCCGCCGCTCCTGGTCGTGGCCACCGGCCCGTATGCCGGCGAAGGCTTCGACTGCCCGGCCCTGGATACCTTGTTCCTCGCCGCGCCGGTCGCCAATAAGGGCAGCCTGACCCAGTACGTAGGCCGGATCCTGCGCACGCATGAAAACAAGACCACGGCCGAAGTCCACGACTACCTCGATGAGCGGACTGGCGTCCTCGCCGCCATGCTGGCCAAACGCGCGCCCGGCTACGCCGGCCTCGGCTTCTCCGACCCGCGCAGGCTCGCACTCACCCCAAGCGCGAATACGGATAGCTAACCGGCCCCGCAAGCGACATAATATTATGCTGACGTGATATTATGTCTGCGTAATGCTACCGCTGCGGGGAGACAGCTGACGTGGCCTATGCCCTGGTCATGACACCGGAGGTCCGGGCATGGCTGCACGACTTGCGCAAGCGTGACCGGGCCAGCGCGATCCAGGTCGGTCAGGCCATCGGCATGCTGCTCGAAGCCGGGCCGGAGCTGGGCCGCCCGCTCGCTGACCGCGTCCACCACTCCCGGCTGAGCAACCTGAAGGAACTGCGGCCAGGCTCCGCCGGACGTAGCGAGATCCGCATCCTGTACATATTCGATCCCCGGCGGAACGCGGTCCTGCTGGCAGCCGGAGATAAGGCTGGTAAGTGGGAGGCCTGGTACCGGCGGGCGATCCCGATCGCCGAGCAGCGTTACGAGGACTACCTGAAACAAGAGGACATCCGATGAGCAGCAGCGAGTTCCACCATTACACCCGGGATGAGTTCCTCGCCGAGTTCTATCCCGATCCTGCCGACAAGGCCGCCATCGCCGCCGGGATGAAGCAGCTGCGCGCCGAGCAGCGCGCCTTCCGGCTCGCCGAGATGCGCCGCCGCCTCGGCATCACCCAGGCCCAGGTCGCTGCCCGGATGGGCATCACCCAGGGCCGCGTGTCCGCCATCGAGCACGCCAAGCCAGGCACCACCGAACTACGCACCCTGGCCGCCTACGTCGAAGCCCTCGGCGGCCGCCTGGAGATCATCGCCGACTTCGGCGACCAGCGGCTCGCCTTCACAGAACCCGGCACCGAAGCAGCCTGACCTGATCAGCAGCGACCTACCAGAAACTCCGCGGTCAAGGCGAAGCGGGAAAATCCTCCGCGACAGCGCGGCCAGCTGCGCCCGATGTCGACAAGCGGCAGCGAAGAGCAGCTACTGTGCTGATCGGCGCTGAATGTCGGCTTTCTATAGCGGCCGCGCCGCAAATCATAGCTGGCACAACCTGCCAATCGGCACGATACCCCCGGGGTGCGAATTCGATCAGGGCCGACGGCCCGCCCTGTGAGTTGCAGAGCCTCCCGTGGTTCTGAGAACACGCAGAAGTGGTTGTTGTTCTCGCGGCTGCGTCAGCGAGCCGGCAGTTGTTGTCCGTTTCGATCGCTTGGTGTTTGCCGCGTGAAGATGGTGTCCATGATTTCGGCTCCGGTGGTGAGGATGGGGCGTAGTTCGCGGCGGTAGACGATTTCGGTGGTGCGGGTGCTGGTGTGCCCGGCGAGGCGGGCGATTTCTTCGACGGGGACGCCAGAGGTGGACATCAGGGAGACGAAGGAGTGGCGCAGTTCGCGGGGCGTCCAGCCGGTTCCGATGCCAGCGGTCGTGCAGATGGCGCGGAATTCGCGGCGGACGTTGGCGGCGTCCATTGGGCCGCCGGTCCTGGTTGCGAAGACGAGATCCTGCCCGGTGTGCCGTGCGCCAGTGGCATGACGGTCGGCGGTTTGCTGCTGTTTGAGGGTGCGCAGCGCGTCGGCGGCCATGTGGGGCAGGGCGAGGGTGCGCCGGGATTTTTCGGTTTTGGTGTCGCCGTGGGCTCGGACCGAGCGCCACACGGCAGCGCTGGCGGGTATGGGAGGGTCGGCGGTGGGGTTGCCGAGGTTGATGTGTTCCCAGCGCAGGGCGCGGGCTTCTTCGGTGCGGATGCCGGTGGCCAGGCACAAGGCGATGTAGGCGTGCATCCGGATGTCGCTGGCGGCCGCCAGGAGCGCGGACGCTTGCTCTAGCGTCAGGCTCTTGCTGGGGCGCCCGGCCTGGCCTTTGGGGGTGTCGACGAGGGTGGCGACGTTGCGGGCGACCAGGTCGCGGGCTTCGGCGTGGCGGATGACCCGGGTGAGCGCGTTGTGGCCCATCGCTACCGCGGCCGTGGAGTACCGGGCGGCCATCACGGTCAGGGCCTGCTGGACATCGGCCGCTGTCAGTTCGCGGAGCCTGCGGGCGCCGATCGCGGCCAGGATCGGCGCCAGCACGTTTTCGTTTTTCTTGATGGTCTTGGCGGACCGGCCGTCGAGGCCTTCGCGCAGCCAGTCGTCGGCGGCGTGGCGGAGGGTGTAGTTCGGCCGGGCGCGGACGCCGGAGTCGAGGTCGTCATGCAGTGCGCGCAGCCGGTTCTGGACGATAGTCCTGGTTTTGCCGGAGACTTTTCGCCGGATCCGTTGCCGTCGGGTGCGAATCCGAGGCTGACCACCCCGCGCCAGCGGCCCTGGCAGTGCCGGTGCCGTTCGGGGTCGCGGCAGGCGGCGGTGTGCTCGAAGAAGATCCCGTCTTCACCCCAGCCACGCCGTGCGTTCATGGGTCGAGGATAACAGTGATGGGGGCCATTCTTGGGGGCCATCAGCCAGCCCTGTGCGGCGACAGCGAGCGATGTCTGGCGATGAATCTGCAGCTAGATATGACTTTCTGGGTTGTTGATGGCCTGGTGGAGGAGGCCCTTGATGTCTATGGTAAGGAGAAGGTCTACGGTTCGATTCCGTAAGGGGGCTCTGCAGGTCACAGCCTTTTTTCGAAATTGATAGCCATTTCTGTGCACCATTTTTGCGATGTTTGTACCTAGTGGTGGGGGCCAACTGGTTCTCGGGCAGCCTGGTGCTAGCGGCCGGTTTCCGGCAGCCTCGCCGGAGAGGGGGATCGCGTCTGATGGGTCTTGTCGCGCTGCGCAACAGATAAACCTGCGCAACAGATAAACCTAGGTGCCAAGGTTCGCGCGAGTGACCGCAACGGGATAGGTGTCTGCATGGTGGCGCGCCGGCTCCCCGGTCGCCCGCGCGTAGATCACCCTGTCGGGCGCGGGCGCCGCAGCGAGGTGGTCTGTCGTGCGGTACGGTTCCGGTGGCCGGGTGGTGCGGGTGGTCACGGTGCCGGGTGTATATCAGAACGTGATCTGAATATACTTGGGACATGAGCGCTGAGCCTGCCGATGCCGTAACGTTCTCCGACCTGTCCCGCAACCCGCGGGCTGTCGCCGAGCGCGCCCGGCGGCTGGGGCGGCTACGGGTGACCCACCGCGACGCGCCGGATTTCTACCTGACGGCGGCGGAGCGGGAGGAGGAGCGGGATGAGAACCTGGTGACCGCGTCCCGGATGTTCGCCGCGCTGGCCCGCAGCGAGTCCGGTGCGCGGGTGGTGGAGTCCGCGCTAATGGAGGTGTTCCCGTGGGCCCGTCACCTATCGGCCGCCGAGCGCGCTGGGTTTGCGGCCGAGCTGATCGCCGCGCTGTCTGATGCGGCTGAACTTACCATCGACCGGAATGCACACGAGGTGATCGCCGGGTGGCGTGCAACTGCGCGGATCAAGGCGGATAAGGGGCAGTACGAGCGGGCGCTCGCGCCGACCGAGGGGGACTTCGGCCCGGTCGAGGTCACCGGGTGACCCCCCGGCGCGGTGACCGGGTGACCGTCCCGCCGCCCGAAGGCCAGTGGGATGTCCGGTTCGGCACCAGCGACGCGGCGGTCGGCTGGGAGGAGCTGTGCCGCCACGCGCTGGCGAACACTCGCCGCTGCCTGGAGATCCTGCGCTCCGACCCGCGGTCCGGGGCGGACCATGACCGCCAGCACCGGCTCCGCGGCGACCTGGCAACACACCGGCACAACGGTCGTGACATGGAACAGTGGGAGTACGAGGTAACCAGCGGCGGCCGCGTCCGCTACGCCATCGATGACGACAAACGCACCGTCTGGCTGATCTACGCCTCGCCGCGACACCCTAAAGACACCGACCGCTGACCACCAGGCCATCGGCCTGCTCCCGTCAGCTCCGCGCCAGCCGTTCGACGCCAGGGACCACCAGTCCAGGCCCAGACGGCTGCCTCACACCGCCATCCCGTCCCCTGGGTCCAGGAGCAGGGCAAACGGCCTGCTCAGCCGCGAGATGATCTGATCGTGCCCGGCCTGTGGAGGCGTGCTAGCTACTGTTTGAGCAGGTCCGCTAAGGCCAGGACGGTACGCCAGTTCCGCTCGGTGCCGTCGACTCCGAGAACGCCCGTGAAGTAGGGCGCTGTCCGGTGAGTGTTGTGGTAGCCGCGGACGTAATCCACGTAGACGTGGTTGCCGATGACCTGGCAGGTATCCCGGATCTCCTCGACCGCCGCCAGCCGGTCGGCCCGCTCCTTCGATGGCGCCGCTTCGAGGAAGATGACCCGGATCAGGTGCGGCCGGTGCGCAACATGGGCCGAGAACGGGTTCGCGGCAATCAGTCTGTCGATCTCCGCCGGCTGCCGGGTGATCACCGGCACGTCCAGCGAGAAGTCCGCTGCGATCGCGGTCCGAACCAGGCCCGCTACCTGCGCATGCGTCCGGAGCGCAGACTCGCCGATGATGTTCCCGCTCTGCAGATAGGTGCGCACACCACTGAGGCCCGCAGCCGTCAGCGAGTCGCGCAGAGCCGCCATCGGCAGCTTGCGCTGCCTCCCGAGGTTCACCCCGCGAAGCAAGCAGACCCAGGTCGGCACGCCAGCACCGTAGCAGCGCTGCTCGTGCGGCAAGAGCGCTCCGCTATTTCACAAGGCCGTTATGCGCCTTCATCGGTGAGCACGAAGTGGCTCGACAGTCTGGGCGCCCAGTCAGCTTGGCTGACCGATCATGCGGTAGGCACAGCTGCCGAGGACCCCGCGATCAACGCGGCAGAATAGTGAGTTCCCGACGTCGGGCCGACGCATAAAAATACAGCCCGGCCGACTGTCCACCGGAATCTGGCGGGGGACTGCTACGCAGTCAACGACGTCCTGGGCTCGTGATAACCGCGCGCCGACCCGCCGTTCGGCGCGACCCGCGGGTTCTTGGCGATCATCAGATGAGACGCGCAGATCCGGCCGATCTGCATGCCCGGTTGTCTCCGGCTCGAACGCGACCGCGGTATCTGCGCCTGGCCGCCAGGGATGGCCGATCATGACCGTCCTGGGGTTAGGCGGTAGCGGTCAGGCCGGATCCGATCTTCGGAGAGCCAGGTCGAGGGCCTGGTCGAGGCTGAGCGCCATGCCCTGGGCGTAGGCCCGCTCCAGCTGTTCATCGCCCAGGTGCGCACGCGCTTGGTCGAGGCTGTCCCGGCGGTAGCGCGCGTCGCCCTCATCCCACGGATTGCCCGTCCGGTCAAGCCGCGCCTGCGCGGCGCCGTGCAGCGCAGCAGCCCGGTCCCAGTCGCCCGCATCGCCGGCCAGGCAGGCCAGGCCAAGGATGGCGTAGGCCATGTTCCAGTTGTCGCCGTTCCGGCGGCTGACCCGCAGCCCTTCCTCGAACATGGACCGCGCGCCGTCCAGGTCCCCTTCCGCGCGCAGCACCAGGCCCAGGCCCAGCGATGCGGCGGTGTGCTCCCACCCGATCTGCCGCGCGGCTTGCGCCGCGGCTTCCAGGTGAACCCGGGCAGCGGGAATGTCCCTGGCGGTCAGGGCAGCACTGCCGGCGTTGTTTTGCAGGAAGGAGTTAATGAGATGGTCGCCCGATCGTTCGGTACAGGCGAACGCCTCGGCGTACAGAGGCGGGGACCGGGCCGGGTCGATCGTGTCGATGGTCATGAGATACAGCATCAGGCTCCTGCCTAGCAGCACGTCGTCGCCCAGCCGGCGGGCGCGCTCGACAGACTCCTGCCCGAACGGCAGCCCTGCCTCCAGCTCGCCGGCGAAGTAGCATGCGGCGCCCAGTGCCGCGAGGGACTTGCTGAGCAGCCGGTCGTCGCCCAGGCGGCGGGCGACCTCGACCGCCTGTTCAGCAAGCTGCCGTGCCATGGGGACGTCGATGAAGAGAGCGACGCGCGTGGCGGTGACCAGCGCCGCGCCGAACAGCGCGGGGTCGGCGCGGGCGTCGGGCCGCGCTAGCGCCGGCACGAGCAGCCCGAGGGCCTCCGGCTCGCGGGAGCGGGCTCTCCAGTAGCGGTCGAGCGCGACGCCCAGGCGCAGCACTACCGCGGTCCCATCCGGGCAGGCCGGCCGCGTGCTGGCCGGCGCGGCGCAGGTTGGCCTGATCGGCGTGCAGCCGGGCCAGCCAGCTGCCCTGCTCCGGCCCGGTCAGATGAGCGGCCGCCGCCTCGGCGACCGCCAGGAAATGCGCGCAGTGCGCGGCTGTGACGGCGGCGGCCTCGTCGCCGCCGGCCTCGGCCAGCCGTTCCGCGGCGAACAACCGGATGGTCTCCAGCAGCCGGTACCGCAGGGTTCCCTCGGCTTGCTCGGCCACCACCAGGCTCTTGTCCACCAGCGACCCGAGCAGATCGGCGACATCTAGCACGTCGACGCCGCCGAACCCGCAGACCGCCTCGGCCGCGTCCAGGCCGAAGCCGCCGGCGAACACCGACAGCCGCGCCAGCAGCACCCGCTCGACGCCGGTCAGCAGGGAATAGGACCAGCCGACCGCCGCCCGCAGCGTCTGCTGGCGTTCCAGCGCGGTACGGCTGCCCCCGGTCAACAGCCGAAACCGCTGGTCCAGCCGGTCATGCAGCTCGTTGAGCGACAGCGACCGCAGCCGGGCGGCGGCCAGCTCGATGGCCAGCGGCATGCCGTCCAGCCGCCGGCAGATCGACACCACCAGCGAGCCGGTCTGCTCGTCAGCAGACAGGCCGACGCCATGCGCCCGGGCCCGGTCCGCGAACAGCGCGACCGCGTCGGAGGACCCGGGCGTCCCGGAGCCGGGATCGCCGGGCCCGGGCAGCGACAGCGACGGCACCCGGTAGATGATCTCCCCGCCGATGCCCAGCGGCTCCCGGCTGGTGGCCAGCAGATGCACCCGCGGGCACCGGCGCAAGATCGCGTCAGCCGTCTTGGCGCAGCCGCCGATCAGATGCTCGCAGTTGTCCAGCACGATCAGCACATCCTGCAGGGCCAGAGCATCCAGCAGGGTCTCCAGCGCCGGCAGGCCCGGCCGGGCGGCCAGCCGCAGCGCCTCGGAGATCGCCGGCGCCACCGCGTCCTCGTTCGTGACCGCGGCCAGCTCCACCAGCCAGACCCCGTCCCCGGACCCATCCAGCAGCTCGGCGGCCAGCTGCAGCCCCAGCCTGGTCTTGCCCGCCCCCCCGGCCCCCGTCAAGGTAACCAGGCGAGCCGACTGCACCAGCGCCCGGACCTCCGAAACCTCCCGCTCCCGGCCGATGAACGACGACAGCTGAGCCGGCAGATTATTCTGCAGCGCCGGGTTGCCCAGCGACCGCAGCGGCGGGAACTCGGCTTGCAGGCCCGCCGCGTGCAGCTGGAAGATCTGTTCCGGGCGCCCCAGGTCCTTCAGCCGGTGGCTGCCCAGATCGGTCAGCGCCGCGCCCGGCGGCAGCCAGTCGCGCACCAGCGCAGCCGCCGTCTCCGACACCAGCACCTGCCCCCCGCAGGCAACCGCTGCCACCCGGGCGGCCCGGTGTACCTCCAGGCCCACCAGGCCAGCGGCCGTCCGCTTCGCCTCACCGCTATGGACGCCCATCCGCACCCGCACCTGCTCCCCGGCCGGCCACGCATGACGCTGAAGGGCCTGCTGCATCTCCAGCACCGCCGCCACGCACGCCCGCGGCGAGGAGAACACGGCAAAGAACGCATCCCCCTGGGTGTCCACTTCGCTGCCGTCGTGCGCAGCCAGAGACGACCGGATCAGCGCGTGATGGCCAGCGAGCACCTGCGCGTAAACGTCTTCTCCCACCCGCCGCAGCAACGCCGTCGAGCCCTCAATATCGGTGAACAGGAAGGTGAGGGTCTGCACGGACACAGCGTAAAAGGCCGGATCCGGCGGTGCCACTGCCAGCAGGCACATCATCAAGCCGGACCCGCTCACCCCGACCGTCCCCGGCTGCTGGCCGGCTCGAGACTGATCACCCGCACGGGCGTGCCCCGATTCGCTAACGCTTCCCGCCGCCAGAATCAGGAGTTCAGGGCGGCCCTGCTGCCAGGCGCCCGAGGTCGGATCGCCAGGCCCGGGCCGGCGATCCGGAACCACGAGCTACAGCACTCGATATCACGCCCCGTGATTAGCGCTACATGTGGCTTGACAATCCGTATCCGCCGTTCGGGGCGGCGGCCTGGACGCGGAGGGATCGCCCGCGCCGGGCGCCGATCTGGCAAGTATGGGCGCCTGACCCGGCGGTGCTGGCCGGCGCGGGGGAGGTCGTCCAGCCCGATTAGCAGGGCTAAGGCGAGTCCGGCAGGCCCAGGCAGAAACTCATGATGCCCAGGCCGGGCGGCGTTATGGTGCAAAGATACAACGAAGATCAGCAGGGGAGGCAGTCATGACCGAGCACCCGAACGTCGAACTGACCCGCCGGGGCTATGACGCTTTTGCCAAGGGAGACCTGGCTGCGCTATCGGAGTTGATCGCCGACGATGTGACCTGGCACGTGCGAGGCGTGGGGCCGCTCAGCGGCGACTACCACGGGCGGGACGAGGTGTTCGCGTTCTTCGGCAGGCTGGCCGAGGAGACCGCGGGCACGTTCCGGCTTGACGTGCACGACGTGCTCGCCAACGACGAGCACACCGTGGCGCTGTGTACGCTGTCGGCTTCCCGCGGGGCCAAGTCGGTCGAGACTCCGGTGGCCAACGTCAGCCATGTCCGCGACGGCAAGGTCACCGAGTTCTGGGCCGCAACTACCGACCCGCAGGCGAGTATCGACTTCTGGTCCTGAGTAGGCAGCCGGCCCTGGCCTCTACCCGGGTCACGGCCAACTGCCAATCGCCACGCCCGGCCAGGAACACAGAATTCCGCGCCGCCCGGCGCTGCAGCTACTGAGCGTGAAGCGCAGCTCCGCCGGGCAGGCGCGCTAACTAACCGTCGATATGGGCGGCAACCAGCTCGCTACCGCAGCCGCCGGCAGAGCGCCAGGACAAGGTGATCTGCGTGGCCGCGGGCGTGCCCGAGCCGCTGAGGCCCAGCGCTACCCGGTCTGGACCTGACTGCGTGGCTGGGATGAACCACGCCGCTGCCGCCAGCAGGGCCGGCCTTCTCCAGGCCGGCCAGGTGATCACCGGGGCCTCTGGCGGCCGGGGGCCTGCCTGGGGCGGGTATCTGGCCGCTCGTTGATATGCCCGCGGCGGCTGCGCCGGGACGGCAGGCCGGCGCCGTGGCGGTGTCGTGGACAGCGACGTCACCCCGGGCAGCGGCATAGCCATGCGGCCAGGAGCCGCCGGCCCGGTTCCGTGCGAAAGTAGCTGCATGCGCAAATACGTCATCATGGGCATCCAGGGCAGCGGCAAGGGAACTCACGCGAAAATGCTCGCCGGGGAATTCGACCTCGAGCACATCGCTGTCGGGGACATCTTCCGGTGGAACGTCCAGCATCACACGAAGCTCGGCGCGCAGGTCAAGCGCACGATGGCGGCGGGATTGCTGGTCGGCGACGACCTTGTCGAGGCCGTCGTGGGGGTACGGCTCAGCGAGCACGACTGGAACTACGGCTTCATCATCGACGGCTTCCCGCGCAACGAGCGGCAGGCGGAGTTCTTCTTGGAGAGCTACGACATCGACGGGGTGATCCACCTCGACCTGCCCGACAGCGAGGTCGCGCGCCGGGTGCTCGCCCGGCGGCTGTGCGCGGGCTGCGGGATGGACTACAGCCTGATCGACAACAGCCCGTCCAACGAGGGCAGGTGCGATGCCTGCGGCGGTGAGCTGCTCAGGCGCGAGGATGACACCGAGGAGGCGCTCGCCGTCCGGCTGCGCGAGTACCACGCGAAGACCAATCCCGTGCTGGACATCTTCCGCCGCAAGGAGTACGTGATCACGGTGGACTCCCGGCCACCCAGGGAGCAGGTCCAGCAGGCCATCAGGGACAAGCTCGGGCTGCTGCCCTCCCGCCTGGCGGCGACAGGCAGCCAGGTTGGCGCGGTAGCGAGCACCGGCCCCCGATACCGATCCTGATCCGCGCCGGACTCCTTCAACGGAAACATCGAGCGCCGATGCCGCCGGTGCGCCGGCCATCGTCCGGCTGACGCTGAACGATCAGCGGTCTCAGCCGGCGACCCGACAATCGGCCAGTACATGCGGCTACTGAAGGATTCTGGCGGGTGGAGTCGGCTTAGATGAGGGCTGATTATATCGGGCCGCAGTCACGGAACGTAGCCACCCATAGTAACTAAGCGTGTAAAGATCCGCCGTTCTGGGCGGCTCTTGGGCGTGGAGCTGTCTACGTCGTGGCCGCGCATAACAGGTTGTTCAGCCGCGGCTGTCCGGTGCGCGGGCCTTCGAGGGGCCATAGGCGCTGAGCGATTACTTGGTGGCCTGAGTTGGGCCAATTGAGTGCGTACCTGGGTGCCCGGTGGATCGTTCGGCCAAATGCTGGCCTTACGACAGCTGACCGTCTCCCCAGGCACCCGGATCGGGCCCGCGGTTGACCGCAACCCCGGCGGAGAAGTAACTCCCTTCGTTGACGTGTGCTCTATTTCACGTGGGAGGAGATCACGGACGTGATCTCGTCGCTGCGGTCGTGGCCGATATTGTGGTCAGAGGAGTCGCTGACGTGCAGGGTGGCGTCGGGCAGTTCGCGCGCGAGGTGGCGCGAGTTGGCGATCGGCGCGTTAGTGTCACGGGCACCGTGCCACAGGTGCACTGGCGTTTTGACCTCGCTGAGCGGGAACGGCCACGGGGGCCTGATCAGGGCGAGTTCCTGGACCGTGGCGCGCGTCCCCTGCCGGAGCGCGTCAGCGACGGCCTCGAATTCGATGCGCAGGCCGGCATGCTTGGCCTCCGGCGTGGTGGCCATCGCGCGGCGCAGGGCCCGCTCCCGCCTGGCCGGGCTGGCCACCGACCATCTCATCACCGTGAGCGGGACCGTGTTGAGCGCTGGCGCGTTCCTGGCGAGCCAGCTGTAGAACCGGATCCTCGCCTGCTGGCCCGCTCGCTCGGCCCGGCTGCGCCGCGCTGCCCCCGCCGACGCGATAAGGGCGACAACACTGACCCTCTCCGCGAGCCGGTGCGCAGCGGCCAGCGTGAACGGACCACCGCCGGACTCGCCCGCCAGCGCGAACCGGTCCAGGCCGAGATGACCGGCCAGCGCGGCGAGGTCATCAGCCCAGCTGACCAGGCTGCGCTGCGGGTGGTAATCGGAGCCGCCGTAGCCGGGCTTGTCCGGTGAGATCCAGCGCAGGCCGACTGCCCGGGCCGTCTGGTCATACCAGGCTCCGCCCAGGCCCGACACCGGCGTCCCCGCCGTGTAGATAACCGGTGACCCATCCGGGTCACCGAACTCGTGCCTGCTCAGCCGCCTGCCGTCAGAAAGGGTGATCACATCCGATGCCATCCATACATCTTGACGCCGACCGCATCACAGCGCCATGCCCGTACTAGTGCGCGACTTCAGCGGCCGTGAGCAGCGAACCCGCAGGTCAGTGACCTGCAGAGAAGATCAATGCCGAAACGTGGCCCAAGACGGGTTCCACGATGGGCTCCGGCGCGGTGGTCGTACCGGCCAGTCGGGATCTCGACCTCGGCTACCGGATCTTCGGCCTTACGCTGAGCGACGAAGAAGGTCAGGGATAACGCCCGCCGAGCCGCCTTA
Organism: uncultured Actinomycetota bacterium; assembly: GCA_963749145.1. Taxonomy (GTDB): domain Bacteria; phylum Actinomycetota; class Actinomycetes; order Streptosporangiales; family Streptosporangiaceae; genus JASHPR01. The sequence continues at coordinate 1,165,074 of CAVVLN010000005.1, forward strand.
TCTGCACGCGAAATGACCGCTCGGACCGGGCAGCGGTAACGCGCAGACCAGGTCGATCTGCGCTCGGCGACACGGCACAGATTCGGCGGCGAGCGGCTCGGCGACGGCGAGTGCTGGCCAGGTGGCTCTGGCGGAAACATGGCTAGAGGTCATACGGAACTGGCTGACAACAGAACTTTTCGGAGGGGGGCTAAGCGAAGTAGCTAGCCGACGAGCAGTTTAAACCCGTGGTCCCACGAGCCCCGTGCGCCGCCGATCTTGACCCACGCGATGCAGATCGCCTCGAGCTCGCGTGAGCCTTCTATACCGCCGATGTCCACCACATCGGCCCAGCCGAAGTCGGCCAGCACGTCGCCGACAGTGCGCTTGGCGGCCTCGTCGTCGCCAGCGATCAGCATCGTCGGCCGGCCCTCGCTGAAGCTTGGGTCCACGAAGTAGGGGTTGCCGATCGTATTGAACGCCTTGACCACCTTGGCGTCGGGCAGCGCACGCTGGACGCGCTCGCCGAGCGAGTCCTCGCCCGTGATCGAGAGCCTGGGCGGGAAGCCGCCGGACAAGTCGAGCGGGTTCATGGCGTCGATGACTACCTTGCCGCTGAAATTGTCGGGCCCGGCGTCGGCGATCGCCTCCTCTGCGGCATTGCCCATCACCGCCAGCACGAGCAACTCGCCGTGCGCGGCGGCCTGGGCGAATGTACCGGCCTCGATGCCGGCTCCATCGCCGGATAGCCATCCGCGCAGATCGGGCTTGCCCGGGTCACGGGAGCCGATCATCACCTCGTGGCCACGACCGCGGAACCCAGCTGCCAAGCGTCGCCCAACGTCGCCGCTTCCGAGCACGCCAACCCGGCTCGGCGCTAGCCGGCCGTTCGCCATGTCTGCTCCTCTCCCGTCGGGGTGTGCCGTAATCTACTAGGCCCGGTCGCGAGCTGCCACATCCGCTACCGCACGGTCACCTGCCCGCCCGGCAAGATTAGCGAGGTGCTGACTGAGTACTACCGCCAAACACATCCCGAAGAACTCGGCCGGCCGTCCCAGTAGCCAGTCCCGCAAGCCCCCGCCCCGCTGTCCCCGACGACGGAGCGCGTTCGCCCCCTTGGTGACGATGAACGCAAGTAGCCGCCGATATCTTAAGTCGCCATTGGGGTGTCCACGATGTAGCTGACGCGGGGTATTTGCCCAGTATTCGACGCGCGGTAGATGCGTTATCTTAAGCGGTGTCCACGACGTAACCGATGTGATGTCACCCACGTGACCTGCGCTGATCATCCTTCTCGATGCCGCTCTTTGGTTTTGCTCCCCGCGCGGGCCCTCGTCAGCGACATGTCCACGACGCGAAACCGCCCTCCCATCTGGGCTTCTTCCAAGCGGACTTAAGATAACCGTCGTTCTGGGCGGTTCTCAAGGTACGAACTGTGCGCGGTATGGCAGCGCATAACAGGTCATTCTGTCTGGGGAGTTCGACTGACAGATCCGAGCCTTCCGGGCTAGGCGCTGCTGCCGGGGGAGGCGTGCGGGGATCCGGAATCCGTGGCGGCCGGGCGCGGCGCTTCCGCAGGCGTGGAGCGGGCCGGGGCTGCTACGTGGGCAGGCCGGGGCAACCGCAGGCGCAGGACCACCAGCCCGAGGAGGGCGAAGGCGGCCGTCCAGGCCAGTGACAGGGCGGCCATGCTGGCCAGCGCCTGATGGTGGAAGGCTCCCGCGGCGGCGAACTGGGTCGGGCCGTAGGAGGGGAAGAACTGCAGGACCGGGTTGTTCGCCAGCGGGTTGTCTACCGGGTTCTCCAGGAACGTGTCCAGGATGGAGATCATGATGATCAGGAAGAAGCCCTCGAGGTCGCCCCGGACCAGGACTCCGATCAGCAGGCCGAACGCGGCGTAGGTGGCGGCTCCCAGCATGAACGCCACCGCGATGGCCCACAGCCCGGCGGGGCGCCAGAAGGCGAGCATGACGATCGCGGCGTAGACGCCGATGCCGATAGCCTGCAGCAACGCCGCGTTGGTCTTGGCGGCAATGAGGGCGCCATGCCGGTACCCGGACAGCGCCAGGCGCCGGTCGAACGGCAGCGACCGGCGGACGGCGGCGAACACGACGAACCCGGTGATGAGGGTGATTGCGTTGAGCCCGGCGGTAATCAGGGTGAGATCGTGGCTGTCCACCACGATGGCGGCATCGATGGCGCGCAGCTTGAACGTCGCCTCACCGTGTGTGATCGTGGCGCCGACCAGCAAATACCAGATCGGGATGAAAGCCACGAGCAGGATCCAGGCGAGCCGGTTGCGGACCTGCGCGGCCAGGGTCAGGCGGATCGCGGTCTTAAGCTGTTGGTGCATGGTCGCCCGCCTCCGAGTCGATCCGGCCGTCCTTCAGCTGGCAGGTCCGGTCGAAACGACCCTGCTCGAAGACCAGGTGGCTGATGACCACGATCGCCGTCCCCGTCGCCCGCAGCTCGCCGGCGAGATCCCAGAACGCAAGGTAGGTCTGCCAGTCGAAACCCTGGTAGGGCTCGTCGAGGAGCAGCACCGGCGGGTCATGCATCAGGGCCAGCGTCAGGCTGAGTTTCTGCTTGGTGCCACCCGACAGAATGCCGGCTCGCTGGCCGCGGTAGGCGGCATAGCCCAGCCGCTCGATCAGCACCTCGGCCCGCGCCGTGGAGCCGATCCCGTACGCGGCCTGGAAGTAGCGCACGTGCTGATCCACGGTGAGAGCCTCATCCAGGACGACCGTCTGCGGGCAGTAGCCCGGCCTGCCCGCGATCGCGACGGTCCCCGCGTCCGGACGCAGGTCACCGGCCAGGATTCGCAGCAGCGTCGTCTTCCCGGTTCCGTTCTCGCCGACCACCGCGACCAGCTCGCCTGGCGCGATTGCCAGATCGAGACCGGCCAGCACCCGGCGGCGGCCGAACGACTTGCGGATTCCCCGCGCTGCCAGTGCGATCACGGCGCCCGCCTCCCCGCTGCCACGTTGCCATCTCCAGCCTGGTCCGGGCGGCGGCAGGCGACCAGGGTGGCACCCGGCCCACGTTGAGTGGGTCTGCCACCACCGGCGAACGAGAAACGTGTCGTAGCGGCACAAGCACATCGGACGGGCTAGCCACCTGGCCTGCGGCCAGCCCCGGCAAGACTCCGTAACACAACCAGATGACGCTCGGCTCGAGGCTGACTGACTACACACGAGGCAAGGCGTGCTAGAGCATGCCGAACCAGGCCGGGAGCCCGGCGGAGCCCTCAGGCCCAGGCCGCAGACCCAGTCAAACCATGCCCCATGCGGTCGGCTCTTCGGGCCCAGGCCGCGTTCCTGGGATCGTGGCTGAGCGACGGCAAAGACCAGGGAGAGTAATCGGCGATGCGGCACCGGGCGATACTTATGCGCAGGTCACACTCTGTGATACCGGGTGTCGAGTACTTGACGAACGCGGAGCCGCCGTTAGGTGTGGTTGCAGGGTGTGCTGCGGCGGACCAGAGGCGGCGTCCAGAGCTGGCGATTCTGTGTCACTGGAAATGAAGCTTGACGACCTGCGGGCGACCTGCGGGCAGCGGGCAGGCTCGATGCTGTTGGTCAAGTGACACCGCTCCACGTGGCGCGAGCCGGCGCTCGCGCCCCAGCCCGCCGCTCAGAACATGATCACCTCAGACGCCAGATCACAAACTGGGACTGTAGTACCGGGCAGCGTAGGCCTGCTCGACCCGCTCGGAGAACTCCTCCAGAGTGAGCCGGTCCGACACTAGATGGTGTTGCAACCACGCCACCGCTTGCTCGCGCTCGACGTCAGAGACGCGTTGGTCCGGATCTCCCAATCGTCCGGCATCCGCAGCCATACGGGAATGGTCGCGCATCGCGACCCGAATGATTTCCTGCACATTGGACGGGCAAACGACGCAACTTCCGGGTCCAAACAGCCGATGGCCTCTAAAGAAGCTGGACGCGTAGACGCGGCGCGCCGTGGGTAGTCCCTGCGCCAGGCGACCGTGGCGCGCGGAGGAGCACTGGAGGTGGACCGGCCGCCTGACGCTGGCTGTGGCTTTCACTGCGGTGGTTGTCTGACTCTTCGATGCGACCTGACTGACGCCGATGTGCACCGATCAGCGCAGCGACCTGAACGCCGCTCGCATCTCGCCCGCAAAGAGTTCCGGTTGTTCCCAGGCGGCGAAGTGACCGCCCTTGTCGAGTTCGTTGAAGTACACGAGGTTGGGGTAGGCGCGCTCGGCCCAGCTGCGCGGTACGGGGATTATCTCTCCTGGGAACCTGCTCACGGCCGCAGGGAGCGAGACTACGCCGCCGACCTTGGTTTTGTGGGCGCTGTCCTCCCAGTACAGGCGGGCCGAGGACGCCGCTGTGTTCGTGAGCCAGTAAAGCGTGATGTCGTCGAGCATCTCATCTTTCGTGAGGACGCGCTCGGGTTCGCCGTCCGTGTCGGTCCATTCCGCGAACTTCTCGTAAAGCCAAGCGGCCAGGCCGACCGGCGAGTCCGCGAGCGAGTAGCCGATCGTTTGCGGGCGCGTGGTATTCATCGCCCGAAAGCCCGAGCCGCGCGCGGCAAAATTTTTAGATCCTTCATAGGCGATCGTTTCCTCGGCCGAGAGGCCCGCCGGCGCCGGTTCACCGTACTTGAGCGCGTTCGCGACCTCGGGAGGCACGGCCGTTTGCATGCCCGGCGCTGGTGGCCGTTCGATCGCGCCGAGCAACGTGGTGACGTGGATACCCACGAGACCCCCCGGCGCCTGGCGGCCCATCACGTCCGCGACGACCGCACCCCAGTCGCCACCCTGGGAGACGTAGCGCCCGTAGCCCACTCGCCTCATCAGCTCCACCCAGGCGCCGGCGATGCGATCGGGATTCCAGCCTGTCACCTGCGGCCTGGCTGAGAAGCCGAAACCGGGCATCGAGGGCACGACGAGATCGAACGCGTCCTCCGCGCGAGCTCCATGGGACTCGGGATCGCTCAGCGGCCCGATCACCTTCACGAACTCGAGGAACGAGCCCGGCCAGCCGTGGGTCATGATCAGCGGCAGCGCGTTCGCATGCGGCGAGCGGACGTGGAAGAAGTGGATATCGAGCCCGTCGATCTCCGTGATGAACTGGGGGAGCGCATTCAACTCGGCCTCGAGCTTGCGCCAGTCATAATCAGTGGCCCAGTAGTCGACGAGCTCCTGCACCTTCGCCAGCTGCACGCCCTGGGTGCGATCGCTGACGGTCTCACGGTCGGGCCAGCGGGGCACCGCCACACGGCGGCGGAGCTCTTGGAGCGACTCCTCCGGGATGTCGATCCGGAAGGGGCGAATGCTGTCATTCGAAGACATGTGGGTCTCCTTAACACTCGCGATTGTGCGCGACCGGAGGTCGATGCTCCGAGCCAGCCCAGTCGCACCAGGCCGACGGCCGGCTTGAGCTTGACCAGATGATGCTGCCCGCGAGCAACCGCAGCCAAGCCGAGCCCAGCATCGCGCGTATAGAGGCGTTTGTCGAGTACCAAACCACCAAAAATCGCCCAAATTATGACCAAGTCGGCACCGTAAATTCCCGAAATTGCGCAGAGGCGGAGTCACGCCTCACGAGGTTCGCCGTCAACACCAGTCCCTCGCCTTTGCGTATGGGCTTCGGCCAGCTCCGGCACGTCCGCGCATTTGCCCACCCGCTCCCGGCATCCTCGTAGACCGCGTTGAAGGTCAGCGTGCTCATGCCCCACTAGCCGGCGCACAACTGCCGGATCGGTTGCCCACCCGCCCGGCACTTCCCGGCCGTGCGAAGTTTCGCCGACAACAGGAGCCGCCGAGCCGCCGAAGCACGTGCCAGCTGGGAGACCGCGAAGCCGGAAGTCCCGGACGCCGAACTGGACGATCGGCGCGTTCAGCGCCGCGACGTGCCCGCCGCTCGCCAAGGCGCGTAATCGGCGTTCGGCTTGCCAGATAACGGGATAATGCAGTTCGAGTGGGCGATCGCCGCGGCCACCGAACCTCGATGAAATATGTCAAGCAACGCATGAGTATGCGCTCGGGCAACGCGCGCAGAAGCGGTAGTCTCCCTAAGACTCTGGTCGCCGTGCCGGGCTGTTTTCGGGTCAGCGTTCGCTTAACTGGATGGCTATCGTTTGAAGATCGTGTCCATGACCTCGGCTCCGGTGGTGAGGACGGGGCGTAGTTCGCGGCGGTAGACCACTTCGGTGGTACGGGTACTGGCGTGTCCGGCGAGCCGGGCGATTTCCTCCACCGGGACGCCGGAGGTGGACATGAGGGAGACGAAGGAGTGGCGCAGCTCGCGGGGGGTCCAGCCTTGTCCGATGTCCGCGGTCTTGCAGACAGCCCGGAACTCGCGCCGGACGTTGGCGGCGTCCAAGGGCGCGCCGGACCTGGTGGCGAAGACGAAATCCTGCTCGGTCTGCCGCGTGCCCGCAGCGCGACGGTCGGCGGCTTGCTGTTCCTTGTGGGCGCGGAGCGCGTCGACGGCCATCTGGGGCAGGGCTAGGGTGCGGCGGGAATTCTCGGTTTTGGTGTCGCCGTGGGCTCGCACGGAACGCCAGACGGCGGCGCTGGCCGGCACCGGCGGGTTCGCATGGGGATCACCGAAGGTGACGTGCTCCCAGCGCAGCGCCCGGGCTTCTTCGGTACGGATCCCGATGGCCAGGCATAGCGCGATGTAGGCGTGGATCCGGGTGTCGGTCTCGGCGGCGAGTAGCGCGAAGGCTTGCTGGAGGGTCAGGCTCTTGCTGGGCCGCCCGGCTTGCCCTTTGGGGGTGTCGACGAGGGTGGCGATGTTGCGGGCGACCAGGTCGCGGGCTTCGGCGTGGCGGATGGCCCGGGTGAGCGCGTTGTGGCCCATCGCTACCGCGGCCGTGGAGTACCGCGCGGCCATCGTGGTCAGTGCCTGGTGGACGTCGTCGGCGGTGAGCTCGCGCAGTCGCCGGGCGCCGATCGAGGCCAGGATCGGCGCCAGCACGTTCTGGTTCTTCTTGATGGTCTTGGCGGACCGGCCGTCCAGGCCCTCTCGCAGCCAGTCGTCGGCGGCGCGGCGCAGGGTGTAGTTCGGCCGGGCCTTTACGCCGGAGTCGAGGTCGTGATGCAGTGTCTTGAGCCGGTCGTGGACGATCGCCCTGGTCTTGCCGGAGACCTTGCGCCGAATGCGTTTGCCGCCAGGGCCGTTTCCGAGGCTGACCACGCCGCGCCAGCGGCCCTGGCAGTGCCGGTGCTTTTGTTGGTCGCGGCAAGGGCCGATGTGCTCGAAGAAGATGCCGTCTTCGCCCCAGCCGCGCCGTTCTGCCATGGGTCAAGGGTAGCAGCAATGGGGGCCATTCTTGGGGGCCATCGGCCAGCCACGTAGAGCATCAGCCAGCGACGCGCAGCCATAAACCTGCAGCTAGAGGCGTAGTCGCGGACCCTGAAGGCCAAGGTCGGAGTGGCGCCCGTTGTCCATGGTAAGGAGAAGGTCTACGGTTCGATTCCGTAAGGGGGCTCTGCAGTTTAAAGGCTACTTTTCGAAATCATGCGCTGCTTCAGTATGCCGTTTTGCGTGTTGCCCTTGCCAAGGTGGGGGCCAAGTCGTTCTGCGGGCGACCTGGGGCAAGTAGCGAGATGGCCGGTGCCGGCAAGCCGGCTGTCCCTTGCAACAGTTCCGCTGCCCGGCCCGGGGATCGCGCCTGGCCGGTCTTGCCACGCTGCGCAACAGACATCCGGTAGTCAAGGTGCTCGCGAGCGACCAGACCTGCCAAATCGGGCGTTGCGCCTTCTGCAAGTGTTGGCGGCGCTAGGCATCACAGATGATCCAGGTATGTGCGCCGGGCTGATAACGCGCTTATCTTGCGAGGCAGGACTGTAGATGCCGGACCCGGGCCCGCCGCCGTGGTCTCCGGGCTCGGGTCAGTATGTATCCCGGGCAGCGCTCGCGAGCGGGCCCTTCGCTCAGCACGGCCTGATGAAGCCAATCGTCTAACACGAAGGCCCCGCGGCGTGTTGCGGCTGCCGTCCGCTGGTTCCGGTCAGCTCTCGAGGTGCTCGTCGAAGAACGCGACGATGCGGCGGCGGGCGTCTCGTGCCGATGGCTCGTGGTAGGCGCTGCGCGACAGGCGGGCTAGCGCGATCATCAGCCCGGAGGCATCGGCGGGGTCGTGGTCGTTGAGGAACGAATGCGCTGCGCCGGGGTACTCCTTGACGTCATGGGCCACGCCAGCGGCTGACAGCGCCCGTTCCAGCTTGCTGGCCGCTCCGCGCTGCGTCCAGTCTCTGGCCCCGTAGCTTGCGATGATCGGGCACGCGCCCGCCAGGAACGACTCGGCGTCCTTGGGCACGCCGCCGTAGTTGGCACTGACCGCCGCGTAGTGGTGGCCGGGGCTAGCGCCAGCGCGAATCCGCCGCCCATGCAGAACCCGATCACGCCGATCCTGCCGGTGCAATCCTCCCGTCGCGCGAGCCAGGACCGGGCCGCCTCGATGTCGTCGAAGGTCCGGCCCTTCCTGGCGATGGCGTCACGGAAGATCGCTCGCAGGCACATGATCTTGCTGCCTCGGAAGAACAGATCGGGCGCTACGGCCAGGTAGCCTTCCGATGCCAGCCAGTCGGCCTGATTGCGCAGATCGTGACTCATCCCCAGGACATCGGAGATGATCACCACGCCCGGCCACCGGCCCGGGCCGTCTGGCCCGGCGAAATACGCCGGCATGTCACCCGTGATCGGGATCTTCACCTCGCCCACGACCGCACCTCCGCGCACTGGGCACCATGCTCGGGGGGGAGTTCTCGCACCGGCCAAGGATAAAGCCGGCGGCAGCTACCCGGCCAAAGCGGCGCATCCAGGCACGCCGGCTGCACGGGATGGACGCCGCTTCCGACTGCCGGAAGAGGACATTCGGCCCTTGGCGGCTCCCTTCGACGTGCCCGATCGTGGAAGCGGAGATGATCAAGATGTCTGTTCTTGTTGTGTATGCGAGCAAGCACGGCGCAACCCGGGGGATCGCCGGGCGCGTCGCCGCGAGCCTGCGGATGGCTGGCTGCAAGGCCGAAGTGCGTCCGGTGAGGGATGCGGGTGATCTGGCCGCCTACGACGCCTTCGTGATCGGGAGCGCTGCGTACGAGTTGCACTGGCGCAAGGAAGCCACGGAGTTCGTGCGACGCAACACCAAGATCCTCGCCACCAGGCCCGTGTGGCTGTTCAGCAGCGGTCCGCTCGGCACCGAGCCCGCCGACGCGAAGGGCCGGGACCTGCGCACGGTTACAGTGCCGAAAGAGATTCCCGAGTTCACCGAGGCACTGCACCCTCGCGGTCATCACGTCTTCTTCGGTGCGCTGGACGCCGGGAAGCTGACCTTCGCCGAGCGGTCGCTTCGCAAGCTCCCGGCCGCCCGCGCGGCTCTTCCCGAAGGCGACTTCCGCGACTGGCCGGATATCGATGACTGGGCAGCTGGCATCGCCCGCGAACTGGCAACCGCGCCCTGAGCGCGGCACACCCAGACACGGGGTCGGCGGGCTGCCTTGCGGAGCGGGGCGCACAGGCGCGGCGGACGTCGGGCAGCAGGCCATGGGCCGTTGGCCCCTGGTGTCCTGCATGCTCCCGCCGGACGATAAAGCGGAGTCGGGAATGCCGGACCAATCAGATGACGTGGCACATGCCGCCAGCGGGCCTGCGCCTGCTCCTGATAACAGGCCGCCGGGGGCCGCGATCCCTGCTGCTGGCACCGGTACAGGCCGGTCGGAGGGGTTTCTTAAGCCTGTCTATTACGCTCGCAGCCGGGACAGGTACCGTCCGCCGCCGGATTTGTACCGCAGGCTGAATCACTGGCTCGGGCAGGCGGCGATATCGTCGGGCTTGAGCCCGCGGGATGTGATCACGCTGGAGGTCCCTGGCCGCCGCTCTGGCGTCGTCCGCCGCACCACCTTGGTCCGGGCCGCCTGCGGTGGCGAGCAGTACGTGGTGGCCCTTGCTGGCGAGTCGCAGTGGGTACGCAACGTCCGCGCCGCGGGCGGGCTGGTGGTGCTCGGCCGCAAGGAGCGGCGTGCGGCCAGGCTGGTCGAGGTGCCGCCGGAGCAGCGGGCTGCCGTCATCCGCGCCTATCTGCTGCGGTGGGGCAGGCGCGCCGGCTCCAGGGCGGTGGCCAGGGAGGCCCGGTTTTACTTCGGCGTCAGCGCGGAGGCGCCGCTGGGGGAAATCCAGGATGTCGTGGAGCACTATCCCGTGTTCCGGATTGAGTATGCCGGGGATGTGGGCATCTGCGCGGAACAGATCGCCGAGGGCGTGTACCGCCTGGAAACGGGGCGAGGCCTCACCGAGGCCAACGTCTACTTCGTGCGATCCGGGCCGGCCTGGGTGCTGATTGACACCGCGTGGCCGCATCGCGGACTGGTGATCAGCGCGGCGGCGGAGTCGCTGTTCGGGACGGGTACACGTCCGGCCGCGATCTTGCTGACGCACATCCATCCCGATCACGCCGGCTCGGCGCTGGAGCTGGCCCGGCTGTGGGACCTGCCGGTCCACGTGCATCCCGGCGAGCTGCCGCTGGCTTCAGGCCAGTACCTGGCGGAATACGGCAACCCGCTGGACCGCTGGCTGATTGCCCCGCTGTTGAGGCTGATGCCGCGCCGGGCGGTCGAGGCGAGCCTGGCACGTAACAGCCTGGAGGGCACGGCCCGGGCGTTCGACCCGATGGCTGGCGTGCCCGGCCTGCCGGACTGGCAGGCGGTGCCCACGCCCGGTCATACACCCGGCCACGTCGCCTTCTTCCGCGGCCAAGACCGGGTACTGATCACTGGCGACGCCGTCTTGACCGTGAATGTGAACTCCGCCCGCGACTTCCTGGCCGGCAAGCACCGGGTCTCCGGGCCGCCGTATGTCTCCACCTGGGACTGGCCAGCGGCCAAGGAGTCCGTCGCCGCGCTGGCCAGGCTCGAGCCCGAGGTGCTGGCCTGCGGCCACGGCCGCCCCATGACCGGTCCCCAGGCCGCAGCGAGCTTGGCGTCCTTCTCCGGCCGCTTCTCCCGGCAGCCAGCTCCAGGCCGTTCCCGCAACGGCCGGGCAGCCACGGCGAGAAGCGCCCCGGAGCCCGACGGCCCAGCCCGCAAGCTTGCCCGGATGTCCTGGAAGGCCACCGAGGAAGAACAGGCGATGCCGCTCCCGGGAGATGATCTTGTGCCATCTCCGGTGGTGCAGACCACCCACGCCGTGACCATCAACGCGCCACCGCAGCAGGTCTGGCCATGGCTGGTGCAGACCGGCCAGGGACGGGCCGGCTTCTACTCCGACTCCCGGTTCTGGGACCGGTCGGTGGACTGGTATTACCGCCGCCTGTCCCGTCAGCAGCCCGGGAAGCCCGCAGTCGGCTATCACGTCGCTGCCGACGAGCGGATCGTTGCCGCCTGGCAGAACCCGCGCGTGGGCGACATCATCGCAGACGGCCCGCCGGGGACGGCCTACTACGTCGTGCGGCAAGCCGAACCAGGCAAGTCATGGGTCCTGTTCACCGACACGCACCTGCGGTACCTGCTGCCGGCCCGCCTGCGCGACGACCCCCGGCTGGGCGTATTCGGCGAGCTCAGTGACAGCTTCCTGCTGGCCGAGCCGGAACCGGGCAAGACGAGGGTGATCCGCCGCATGCGGCTCAGGTGCGGGCCCAGGCCCTTCCGGGCGTACGTCGTTCCGATCGTCCTGATCTGGGGCGAGGCCATCACCGCGCGGAACTTGCTGCGCGGGGTCAAGAGGCGGGCCGAGACCACCCGGCAGCCGGACTGAACCCGAGGCGAGCAACCCGCGCGGCGACTCCGCTTCACGACATGCCCCTGCCAGCAGGCTGGCCGGGTACCGAGCCGGGGATCTCGGGGATGAACGGACCTGGATCCACCCGCAGCCCAGGCCGGGAAGCTGCGCATACGGTGCCGCTTGCGGAGTTGGTGCTGTGCGGTGGGGCCAAGTGGTTCTCGAGCGACCTAGGTGTCGATAGCGCGGTAGCCCAGTGTCGGCAAGCCTGCGGTCTCCTTGTAACAGTTCCGCACGCCAGCCAGGCCGAGGATCGCGCCCGGCCGGTCTTGCTACGCTGCGCAGCCACAGATTTGGAAGGTCAAGGTGCCCGCGAGCGGCCAGATCGATGCTCACTGTCAAGGGGCTTGAGTGGCATTATCTGGCTTCATTTTTGGGGTCAGGGGGAGAATGCTTCGGGCCGGTTGCTGGGATGCGGACAAGACAGTGCGTCCGGCACCCCAAGTTCGCTGCGCTTACCGTGTGCGAGTTCAATCCCCGACCACGTCGACGAGGAATACGAGCTCGTGCGCACCTTCGTCGAGCAGCTCGCTGCCACATTCCGCAGCCCCTGACATCGCCAGGCCACTCGTGCAGCGCTGCCAGCGCGGGGTCGCCTCGGCCTGACCGTTGCGCGGATGGCGTAGGATGTATGACTGGTATTACGTATCAGGAGGCTGGCGATGCGGCTGAACAGCAAGGGCCAGGTGACGATCCCCGCCGCGCTCCGCGAACGGCACGGCCTGCACGAGGGTGATGAGGTCGACGTCATCGAGGACGGCAACACCCTCCGCATCATCCAGGTCAAGGCGGGCCCGACCCGCGGGGAGCGGCTCGTGCGCCGGATGCGCGGACGGGCAAGCACCTCCATGAGCACCGATCAGCTCATGGAGCTGCTGCGTGGCGAATGAGCCGCCAGCCCGCCTGACTCCCGTCGCGAGGCGTCCCGTTACCCTGGTGGACTCCAGCGTCATCCTCGATATCGTCACCGAGGATCCTGCCTGGAGCGAGTGGTCGGCAGATGCCCTCGCCCAGGCTCTGGACGACGGCCCGCTGGTGATCAACCCGATCGTGTACGCCGAGGTCTCGGTCGGCTTCGACCGTATCGAGGACCTCGACGACGCCGTTCCCGCCGATGATTTCCAGCGCGACGCGCTGCCGTACGAAGCGGGCTTCCTCGCCGGCAAGGCATTCCTGGCCTACCGCAGACGAGGCGGCCAGAAGCGTTCCCCGCTCCCGGACTTCTATATCGGCGCGCACGCAGCCGTGCGCGGTTACCGGCTCCTGACCCGGGATGCAGCGAGATACCGCACCTACTTCCCGACTGTCTCGCTCATCGCTCCCGAAGCCGAGCGCCCACCCGGCTACGAGCTCGACGAACGTCCAGATCAGCCAGCTCAGAGTGGCTGACACCGGCAACAAATCGACCGGCGTCGTCGCCCGTAACGATGGCTCGGTGAGCGTTCTCCTGGCCTCTCCCGTAACTCAGCGTGATGCTGTCGATCGAAGTAGCCGCATGCCGACCACCGACCTGGCGCGGCGCGACTGGCCTGGAGATCGCCGCCAGGCCGAGGTGTCGTCGGTGATGCAAGTGTTCGTCCCGCCCGCCACCGGCAAGATTCTGCCTGACTGACGCGTGCCATATGCGGCAGCGGTAGTTCGTCTCGCGGCTCCGTCGCCGGGCATCGAGGTGTTGCCGGGTTGGCTCAGTCCGTTGTTTGTGGTTTGAAGATCGTGTCCATGATCTCTGCCCCGGTAGTGAGAACGGGGCGTAGTTCGCGGCGGTAGACGACTTCGGTGGTGCGGGTGCTGGAGTGTCCGGCGAGCCGGGCGATTTCCTCGACGGGGACGCCGGAGGTGGACATGAGGGAGACGAACGAGTGGCGCAGTTCGCGCGGGTTCCAGGTCTCGCCGATATCCGCGGCCTCGCAGGCGGCGCGGAACTCGCGGCGGACGTTGGCGGCGTCGAGGGCGGCGCCGGACCTTGTGGCGAAGACGAGGTCGTGTTCGTTGTGCCGCATGCCGGCCGCGCGGCGGTCTGCGGCTTGCTGGTCTTTGTGGGCGCGGAGGGCGTCGGCGGCGATCTGGGGCAGGGCCAGGGTGCGGCGGGATTTCTCGGTCTTGGTGTCGCCGTGGGCGCGTACCGAGCGCCAGACGGCGGCGCTGGCGGGGACGGGCGGGTCGGCGCCGGGGTTGCCGAAGGTGATGTGTTCCCAGCGCAGGGCGCGGGCTTCTTCGGTGCGGATGCCGGTGGCCAGGCACAAGGCGATGTAGGCGTGCATCCGGGTGTCGGTGGCGGCGGCCAAGGTCAGAGCCTGATTCCCGGGTAGCTGGGAGATCGTCCGACCGTCAGTTGACCGTCGTGGAAGGCGTAGAGAGTTGGCACTCGGCCTCGCGGACTGACTCCCGATGACACGCGGTCTGGCGCGCTGTTCGTGTGGGTTGAACAGTCGGGGAGGGCGCTAGCCCCGAAGGACCGGACGGCGACCGCTTCCACGCCGACATCGCCGAGGTGGAAACGGCGGTGAGCGGCAGAACAACGAGCTGTGGTCGGTGCCAGATGTTCCTGGCTTCGCCTTCCACCGCAGGGGCAGGCCACCTCGATGACGATCTTGTGATGAGCGCTGTGTGCCGCCGCCTTCTATGACCTGTGGCCGGGTGATGCTGTGATCGGTGATGTACGGGCAGACTGGGAATCAGTTCAGTTCGCGAAGTCGCGGTGTGCGTGAGGGGGACCAGTATGGGTTCGCCGGTTGATTTTGGCCTGATGGTGGACGGCGCGGACCTTGAGTGTCTGGTCGCTGGTCAGCACCACGCTCCGCACGACCTGCTGGGTGCTCACCCGGCGCGGGACGGTGACGGTCGTGATTGTGTGGTGATCCGCGGGTGGCGTCCTGACGCGGTCGGCATGGTCATCCTCGCCGGTGAGCAGCGGATCGAGATGCGCAGCCTGCACCCCGCGGGGGTGTTCGCCGGGGTGGTGGAGGGGCCGGGGATCCCGGCGTATCGGCTGGAGGCGACTTATCCAGATGGTGTCGTGGTCGTGGTCGATGATCCCTACCGGTATTGGCCTACGCTCGGGCAGCTGGATCTTCACCTGCTGGCCGAGGGCCGGCATGAGGGGTTGTGGCGGCATCTGGGGGCGCAGGTGCGAGTGCATGAGGGGGCGGCTGGTACGTCATTTGCGGTGTGGGCGCCTGGCGCCGGTGCGGTGCGGGTTGTTGGTGACTTCAACGGCTGGGACGGCCGCCTGCACCCGATGCGAGTGCTGGGCAGCTCCGGGGTCTGGGAGGTCTTCCTGCCCGGGGTCGGCCCTGGCGCGCGCTACAAGTTTGAGGTGGTGAGCCGGCACGGGCAGGTGAGTCTGCGGGCGGACCCGTTCGCCTTCGCTACCGAGGTGCCGCCGGCCACGGCGAGTGTTGTCACCCAGAGCAGGTACGAATGGCAGGACGCGGCATGGTTCGCCGGCCGGGAGACCACCGATTTGCTGCATGCTCCGGTGTCGGTCTATGAGTGCCACCTGGGCTCGTGGCGGCTGGCCCAGGACGCCGATGGCGGGTGGCGGCCGCTGACCTACCGCGAGGTCGCCGAGGTGCTGCCCGGGTACCTCGGCGACCTCGGTTTCACCCATGTTGAGTTCCTCCCGGTCGCGGAGCACCCGTTCTCCGGTTCCTGGGGTTATCAGGTGACCGGGTTCTACGCGCCGACGGCACGGCATGGGACCCCCGACGACTTCCGCTATCTGGTCGACCGGCTGCACCAGGCGGGCATCGGGGTCCTCGTCGACTGGGTCGCCGGGCATTTCCCCAAGGATGACTGGGCGCTCGCGCACTTCGACGGCACGGCGCTGTACGAGCACGCCGACCCCCGCCTGGGCGAGCACCCCGACTGGGGCACGCTCGTGTTCAACTACGGGCGGCACGAGGTCCGGAACTTCCTGCTCGCGAATGCGCTGTTCTGGATCGAGGAGTTCCATATCGATGGCCTGCGCGTGGATGCGGTCGCCTCGATGCTTTACCTGGACTATTCGCGTAAAGAGGGCGAGTGGGTCACCAACCGGTTCGGCGGCCGGGAAAACCTGGAAGCCATTGACTTCATCAAGGAATCCAACGAGGTGGTCTACCGCCACCACCCCTCGGTCATGCTGGTCGCCGAGGAGTCCACCTCCTGGCCGGCGGTCTCCCGTCCCACTTACCTGGGCGGGCTCGGTTTCGGGTTCAAATGGAACATGGGGTGGATGCACGACACCCTGGCTTATTTCGCCAAAGACCCGGTGCACCGGCGCTACTACCATCACGAGCTCACGTTTGCCCTGCTGTACGCGTTCAGCGAGAACTTCATGCTGCCGCTGAGCCACGACGAGGTCGCACACGGAAAGGGATCGTTGCTCGGCAAGATGCCGGGGGACCGGTGGCAGCAGTTCGCGAACCTGCGCGCGTTGCTGGCCTGGATGTGGGCACATCCCGGACGGCCGCTGCTGTTCATGGGCGGCGAGATCGCGCAGAACGACGAATGGCGGCATGACAGCAGCCTCGACTGGCACCTGCTTGACTACCCTGAACACGCCGGAGTGCAGGCACTGGTCCGCGCGCTCAACACCGTCTACCGCCGCGAGCCCGCATTGTGGGAGCAGGACTTCGACTGGCCCGGTTTCCGCTGGATCAACCCCAACGACTCAGAAAACAGCGTGCTGTCGTTTGTCCGGTTCCCGGTCACAGGCGGGCGCCCCGTCGCCTGCGTCGCGAATCTCACACCGGTGCCCCGCCATGATTACCGCATCGGGCTCCCGCAGCCGGGGCGCTGGGTGGAAATCCTCAACTCCGACAACGCGACGTTCGGCGGCAGCAACACCCTCGCCGGTGCCGTCACCGCCGAGGCTACCGGCTGGAACGACCTCGACTACTCCGCCACACTGACGCTGCCACCCCTTGGCGTCCTGTGGCTCGGCCACGAGCCAGACACCAGTTTGCCCGCTGCGCCACCCCCAGCAACATGAGGCTGATGGCTAACCCCAGCACCCATAACCCACGGGGCCTGCCGCTGTAATAGCAAGACCCGACCTCCCGACCGGCGTGCCCGCCGCGCCATGCCAATCGGTACCGCCGATCAGCCTGCCGGCACCTGCACGCGGTGGATACTGCCGCTGAGCGCGCCAGTTTCACCCGTCCCACGGGCGTCACGACGGTGATCTGGGATCTATCGGAAGGATGGCCACGGCTGAGCGTTCAGTGCAGCTGCCGCCACCGGTGAGGCCGTCCAGCTACTGCAGATCGCCGCCTCGAAACGGATGGCGTGCGAACTGCCGGCGGCCCGGAATCAGACCGCGATGCTGGCGCCCTGGCCGTCCCGGGCGGGAACGGTTTCGTCGTCGAACCATATCCCGCCCTCGGCCAGGTAACGGAAGCGCAGCATGCGGCCGGCCGGGACGGTCACCGCGGCGCTGCGGGTGCCGTTCGCCCGCCGCCGCAGCGGATGGGCGAAGGGATTCCAGCCGTTGAAATCACCCACCACCGACACGGCCCCGCGAGGCTCATCGGCCGGCAGTGCGAAGGTGACGCGGACACTGCCGTTATGCCCGGGCTTGGTTGTCTTGATCAACTGCTCTCTCCACTCCGGCGCTGGGCCACCCTGATCGGGCCAACTGTCCCTCATTGTGCGCATGGTCACTCATATTGCTGTGCAGGAGCCCCGGCGTGTCGTCGCCGGCGGTGAAGCCATCACCGGCCGATAGCCTCAGGCCAGCCAAAGCAGCCACCGACGGGCGGCGCGGCCAGCAGGCCAAGCGCGTCGACCACGGCTTGCGCACGCATCTTGTCCGGGTCATGCGCCGCTGGATGTCCGCTCCCTGCAGCGCCAGCTCATTTCGGCCGTTCACGCGGTGTGGGCCAGACGACCGCGCCTCCCGCCGAATCCGAGGTCTGTCGACCCCCGGACAGGCGGTTTGCGACTGCCTATCGCAGGTCGCCGTCGGTCGCCGGGCGAGGTCTTGCCTTGTGAACGCCCTCCACGAGGCCCCCTGCCTTACGCCCGACCTGGCGGACGATCTCAACGCGGCATTGAGCGCGCGTTACACCCAGCAGCAAGGACTGCGCCGATTGGTGTGTCACCCGGCGAGTTAGATGTGCGCTCTATTGTTGACGATCGTTCCACGACTGACAGCCTCGGTCGTGGCCAGCACGCTTGAGCCCGCTGCTGTATGTATCCTTACATAGGGTGAGACGCCTGCCTCATGTCGACTGTCTAAACTATCATGATATGGAGGTTAGTCACCCAATGCCCGGCTCGGAAGTTCCTGACTTCGCGGCTCACTTCTCCGTTTGCACCTGCCGGAGTGACTCCTGCAGCATATGTGCTGGATTCCAGCTCACGCCAAGAACAGCTGCGGTCCTCTGGTCGATCGCGCAGATCCTTGCGGACCAGGGCTATGACGACGTTGAGGAACATGGCAGCGACATACTCCGGAAAAGGGGCGAGTGGCATCTGTTTGATCGCTATCCGAGGCTGACGTGGAGCCAGGATGCTAGCTGGAGACGTCAGGCGGCTCGATCGTACGACGACCTAGCCTCTGACCTGGCGGCTGGCGATTGGCCATTGCCTACATGTCCGGCAGAGGAGATGGCACTCCATTTGATCTTGGAGGACGCCCCGCCTGCTGTCGAGGACGGATGGACTGGGATGGACGAAGACACACTTGCCCCACTCCCCGAGCATCCCGATGACTTTAACTGGGACGAGATGCCTGACGTCTTTTTCCAGGACATCGACATTCTTCATCTCTTTGATCCAGAGCTAGATGGGATCGACGACCCGCACGATGAACTAAATTTCGAAATGGCTATGGGCGACTACGGGCCAGCGGCGTGGTTCGAGAACTTCGATAACATGCAGCCACGAGACCAGCGGAGAGGCTTTCGGCGGTAGTGCGGTGCGCGCAGGCCAGGCCCACGACCGCGGTAACTATGCTGACCAACGACGCAATGCCGCATTACCGTGCCGACGCGCGTCGCATCGACTGATCACGTCACGGCAGCTGCCATCTAGCCATGGCGACTCGGGTGCAAATTGATGCGCTCACGGCATGACAGGTAGTGTTTTCGCGGACGCCGTCAGATGCCGGGCGCCTGCTTGCAGGGTATCTATCCGGGGGCTTGTGCATAGAAGATCTTGTCCATGATTTCGGCTTCGGTGGTCAGCACTGGTCGCAGTTCGCGGCGGTAGATCACTTCGGTGGTCCGGGAGCTGGAGTGCCCTGCGAGGCGGGCGATCTCCTCGACCGGAACGCCTGAGGTGGACATGAGCGAGACGAATGAGTGGCGCAGCTCGCGTGGGGTCAAGTCTCCCCGATGTTCGCGGCCGTGCAGATGGCCCGGAACTCGCGCGGGACGTTGGCCGCATCCGGGGCGGCGCCTGACCGGGTGGCAAAGACGAGATCCTGCTCGCTCGGACGCGTGCCGACGGCGCGCCGGTCGGCGGCTTGCTGCTCCTTGTGGGCGCGGAGCGCGTCGGCGGCCATCGGCTTGCTCTTGTACGGTCTGACCGGCGGACGGTAGAACCTGTATATGCGCAAGGTGGAAGCTGCGGCAGAGCAGACTGCCCATGTGCCGGCCGAGGTCGTCTGGTCCCTGCTCAGCGACATCATGGTGTACCCGCAGTGGGGACCATGGCGCAAGGCCGGCTACCGGAGCGAGGGCGACGCGGCCGCGAACGGCAAGGGCGCCGTCTACTGGCTGGAGGGGTCAAAGCGGTACGGGTTCCGGTACCCCGTCTCGGTTGAGGAAATCCTCGACGTCGAGCCGGGCAAGCGGCTGGCCTACACCGTCCTGCGCGGCATCCCGGTGCGCAATTACCGGGCCGAGGTCACGCTGACCCCGTCACCCGACGGCACCCTCATCCGCTGGGGCGCATCGTGGGACCGGACCATCCTGGGCCGCCTGGTGTATCGGCCGCTGCGTAACCTGTACCCGGTCATCGTGGCCAGCCTGGTGAAGGCCGCGGAGGCTCCCCAGAGCTAAACGTGACACCTCAGCCTTCGACGCGGCGCCTGCGGACTCTTCCATCCAGCGGCGTGACCGCAAAACGGCCGTCCGGCTCTTCGCGGAACACGCCCAGGGCCGGTGAGCATCCTCAGCAGCCGCTGCAGCGATGAGCGGTCCGCGCCGGTCCGAACGTGGCGACGCTCCGGGGAGACCCGGGCGGCGCCGGCTCTCGCGCCCTCAGGCCGGCCCGCCCGGCTCGATCATCACCTTCAGGCCCCGGCGCTGCGCGGCCAGCCGGAACGCCTCAGCCGCGGCGGCCAGCGGGAACCGGTGCGTCACCAGCGGACTGAGATCGACCTGGCCGCGCACGGCCAGGTCGATCGCCCGCGGGTAGACCTCGTTCATCCGGCGGACCATCGCGATCGTCAGGCCCTTGCGCCTGGCGACCGACGCGCGGAACCTGGTCCAGTCGTCACCGGGGATGCCGGCCAGCACCACCCGTCCCCCCGGGCGCGCCACCGCCATCGCGAGCTGGACCGCCTCGTCGGTTCCCGCGATCTCGAAGGCCGTGTCCACACCGCCGCAGGCCAGCTCGCGCAACCCCGCCTCAGCGCCCGGCGCTGCCGGATCCACCACGGCCCCGGCGCCGTAGCGGCTGGCCGCGTCCCTGCGGTGCGCCAGCGGGTCGACAGCCAGCACCGGCACCGCGCCCGCCGACCGCAGCAACTGCACCAGCAGCAGCCCGATCGGGCCGCAGCCGACGACCGCCGCCGTGCCCCCGATCCGCAGGTGGCCCAGGTCCAGCGCGTGGATCGCCACGCCCAGCGGCTCGAGAACCGCCCCCTCGGCGTCGCTGAGCCGGTCGGGCAGCCGGTGCAGCCGCGAGGAAGGCCAGGCCACGAACTCGCGCATCAAGCCGTCCTGCCCGCCATGCCCGGCAAACACGATCCTGGTACACAGGTTGCGGTAGCCGTCCAGACAGCAGCGGCACGCTCCGCAGGGAACCGCCGGGTCGATCGCCACCCGCTCACCGCGCCTGGGCCCGTCCTCGATGATCCCCGCTCCCTCGTGCCCGAGGACGAGCGGACGGTCCAGCACCGCATCCCCGATCCCTGCCTCACCCCACCAGTGCAGGTCCGAGCCGCAGATTCCAACCGCGCGCACCCGCACCAGGCTGGTCCCGGGCCCGGGCGCGGGCACCGGCTCGCCGCCGAGCCGCAGCTCACCCACCCGGTGCAACCTGGCCACCAGCATGTGTTCCTCCCGGCACCGCCGCGCTCCGAGCCCGCCCTTCGGCCCACCCGACCCGAGGCTACCCAGCAGGCATCTGGCAGGCAGCCGACAAGATCGTGTTCTCCACGACGGGGCGGACCCGGGGCGGCATAACCTTGCGCGAGGCGAAGAGGCCTCGCCCAGAATGCGGCGCATGGCTGCCTGGCCGGGACCAGCGCGCTCCGGTCGAAGAACTACAGAGAGAGGCGAGTATGAGCGTCGGCAAGCCTGAGGTCGACTTTCCCGGCGGCGAGCCGCCGGCCGAGCTGGAGATCACGGACATCTGGGAAGGCGATGGCCCCGTGGCGAACCCGGGTGACGTGGTCAAGGTTCACTATGTCGGGGTCGCGTTCTCCACCGGCGAAGAATTCGACGCGAGCTGGGACCGGGGCGACCCCCTGCAGTTCGAGCTCGGCGCTGGGCGGGTCATCGCCGGCTGGGACCAGGGCGTGCAGGGCATGAAGGTCGGCGGCCGCCGCCAACTGATCATTCCCCCGGGTCTGGCCTACGGGGACCGGGGCGCCGGGCGCGTGATCGCACCGGGCGAGACCCTCATCTTTGTGTGTGACCTGGTCTCGATCTGATGAACCTCCCAGCCGGGCTGGAAGACTTCCGTCCGTAAGCTCATCGACCGGCACAGCCAGCGCGTCGTGCATGAGGCCTCCGGGCAGCGGGACGCGGTCAGCGGCACAGTCGCACGCGATAAACCCGGCGACATTCGGTGGTCATCCCGCGACAATGGCCGACGTGGAGGAGGTCGAGGTCGTCGTCGCGCATAACGAGCGCGCGACCCTGCGCGTCGGCGACGTGTTCCTGAAGATCGACGCTGACCAGGCCCGCACCGACGTCGAGGTCGAGGCGATGGCTATGGCGCCGATCCCGACTCCGGAGATCCTGTGGCGGAAGCCGCCCGTGCTCGCGCTCGCCGCCCTCCCGGGAACGGCACTCGGCCGCCTCGGCGAGCCGTCGACCGCGTCGCCGGCGGCGTGGGCCGCGGCGGGTGCCGCCGCACGGATACTGCACAACGCGCCGCCGCCATGGGTCGGCCAGAGCCTCGACGCGATCGCAGCGGAACTCGACGGCGAATGCGAGTGGCTCGTCACCAACGGCGTCCTTCCCACCGACATGGTCACGCGCAACCGCCGGATTTGCCGAGGCTGCGCTCCGGCCGTGGACGCCGGTGTTCACGCACGGCGACCTGCAAGTCGACCACGTGTTCGTCGACGGTGACAAGATCACCGGCGTAGTCGACTGGTCCGAGGCATGCCGGGGCGATGCCCTGTACGACCTCGCCGTCCTGACGCTCGGACATGAGGAGAACCTTGGCGACGTCGTTGCCGGCTACGGCACCGACGTCGACCTCGACGTGATCCGCGCGTGGTGGTCGCTGCGAAGCCTGTGCGGGGTCCGCTGGCTGGTCGAGCACGGCTTCGACCCGTGGGCACCAGGCTGCGAGGTCGACGTGCTGAGGTCCCGGATGTGAGCCGGCTGCCTCCAGCCGCAGCCCTTCACGCCGCTGCTGCTCGGCGGGCGGGTACCCGCCCCGTTGCGCATACCGCATACCTCGGTCATATGCCCGCAAGCGGCCGACGTCACGAGCCGATCTCTACGAGTTCATTCTGGTTAGTACAGGCGATGACCTGATCGGATTTCGGCCCGCGACGGCGGTATGCGTACCAGACCAGATGAAGACCATGCAGTCCTGGTCGACGTCGCCAAAATGCGCATTGACCGCCAGGGCCGCCCGGCCAGCATCAATGACGGCCAGCACTGGCTCGGGAGCATTGGGCTCCCGCCGGCACCCGGCTGGAGGTTGACGGCCAGCCTGCGCTCTATGCTTATGGGGATAGCCCTCTTGGCCGGCTGCCACATCCAAACTTTGTGAGGCTCGATGAGCAAGTCACCCATTGCATGGCTCAAAGACGTAGCGGACCACGACTATGACGCGGCGTGCAACTACCTGTCGCTGAAGTTCGATGACAACCGCGCTAGCGAGATCGTAGATCGCATGAAGAAGGCCGAGCTGACCTCGCGCCGCGCCAATGACATTCTGCGAGCCACCGGCCTGCCTGCGCTGCCCCTGACTGATCCTGGCGTCCAGCGCGACCTGCTCAAGCTGCTTAACGGTGAGAAGCTGTCACCCGTGCTCGTGTGCGATCAGAAACCAGGCGCAGACATAGCTGATGGATACCATCGCGTCAGCCTGGCCTATAACATCGACCCGTTCATGAGCGTGCCATTGAGGATAGGCTAGCAATCCGGTCCGCGACGACCTGGTGTTCACGGCGAAGACGGGCCGTCCGATCGAACCAGGCAAACTGGCCCGCTCCTTCCGCTGCATCTGCGCCTGCGGCTCCTCCCGCCGATGACGCGCCGGCGGGCCTACAAGGCCCAAGCGCCCATCCTCTACTGCCGCGGAGGGCGTCAGCGAGAGGCGTCGACTACCGGCCAGACCACCTGGGCGTGCTGGATAT
This sequence comes from uncultured Actinomycetota bacterium, assembly GCA_963749145.1. Lineage (GTDB taxonomy): Bacteria > Actinomycetota > Actinomycetes > Streptosporangiales > Streptosporangiaceae > JASHPR01. The sequence goes on from CAVVLN010000005.1 coordinate 1,188,507, forward strand.
CGCTGTGGGCACCGCTGAACGGTGACTGATCGGCGCAGATGACGGCGTTGGCGTCGAGCAGATAGAAGGTGCCCGGCTGGAAGTTGTATCCAGTTCCCTGTGGCTCGAGCGTGACGGTGGTCCCGGGTGGTGACTGCTGGTAGCCGTCATGACCCAAGGCGCCCCACTGGGCGGCGAGGTCATCGACGGATTCGGCGTCCTGGTGGGCCAGCATGCTGGCGGCCGGGTACCACCAGCCGCAGGCCCGGTCCGCGGCACTGAACGTGGCCAGCAGCGGGCCGTTGACGTTACCGGCAACGGCCGACAGCGCGCCCGGCCCGCTGACCAGGAAGTTCGGTACCGGGTTGGCGAATGAGTAGTGGGAGAACGCGCCCTGGATCAGGAGCAGGGTCTGGACCGGGCTGTTCGCGCCGGTCGCGGCCGGCGGCAGGCCGGAGAGTGAGTAGGACACGAGCCGGGCGCCGAAGCTGTGCCCCATCAGGTGGACACGGATCCCGGCGTCGGCGGCGGCGAGTTTCCCGATCATGGGACCCAGCCCGTTGCGGCCGATGACGCCGGCCCGGTTTTTCATCTCGTAGTAGGACATGGTGCGCAGCACTTGCTCGGCACCGTTCCAGAGGCTGGTGAACGGGTTCGGGATGCCCTGGGCGCTGCCAGCCGGGGTTTTCGACATGGCGGCGGCGTTGCCGAACACGGCCGCGGTGTCGGCGGTGATGGCCGCTTGCGGGCCGGCGTCCTCGGGCGCGAGCGGCGGAGACGTGACCAGGCCGGACGCCAGCGTGTGGAATTGCTCCAGGCTGGCGGAGTCTTGCGGCCGCTCGTTCGCGTGGGCACAGCCCGGCCGGCCGCGCAGAGCCGGTGATCTGTTACGTTGTGCAGACGGCTTGAGGTATTCGGGGGGGTACTCATGCGAGTCATGGCCAGGATCACCATGCCGGTGGAGTCGGGGAACCGGGCGATCAAGGACGGCAGCCTGGGCACAGTCATGCAGCGTGCCGCGCAGCGCTGGAAGCCTGAGGCGATGTACTTCACGACTTTCGACGGGCAGCGGACCGCGTTTATGGTGTTCGATCTTCCGGATGCGTCAGACATTCCTCCATTTGCGGAGCCGTTCTTCACTGAGCTGAACGCGGCTGTGGAGATTGCTCCGGCGATGAATGGTGACGATCTGCAGAAGGGGCTTGCCCAGGTCGGCTGAGGCGAGAGCCCGCGCCGGCATGACACGGGTATCTCACGCGTGCCGTAAGCGCGCCCGCCCTGCGCCCAGACCGCCTTCTGAAGGCGGCCCGCGGGGGCCCGCCAGAAGGCCAGGTTGTGGTGCCGGCAGTAGTTCGTGCTGCCGCCCTCCGGCCATGCCGGCGATCTGTGTCTTCGCCAGGACTGCGTGGCCTGGCTGGCCGGGCGCTACATTGAACCGAAAGCGGCCCAGCGCATAATCGGCGGCAGCAGGCTGGTGCCGGTGTTGGCCGTGCCAGGAACGTAGGTCTATGACCACTAACCCGCCCGCGCGCCAGGCAGCCGGGATCAGCCAGCTACGGCGCGGACTGCGTGCCACGGCCAGCACCGCGCGGCGGCGCGCCGGGGGCTGGCGGCGGCGCGGCGCGCGTGAGCAGATACGGACGCTGGAGCTCCCGGGCCGGGTCCTGCGGGTCGCTGTGCGGGCCGGGAAGCCGGAATGGCCGCCGCTGCTGCTGTGCAACGGCATCGGCGCCCGCCTTGAGCTGCTGCAGCCTTTCGTGGACGCGCTTGACCCGCAGCGCGAAGTCGTCCGGTTCGACATGCCGGGCATCGGGGGGTCTCCTGAACCGGTCATTCCCTATCACTTGTGGACGCTCGCGCCGCTGCTGAGCGGCCTGCTCGACCAGCTCGGCTACCGGCAGGCCGACGTGCTGGGCATCTCCTGGGGCGGCGGGCTCGCTCAGCAGTTCGCCGTGCGATGCCCGGACCGAGTGCGGCGGCTGGTGCTGGTGGCCACCGCCACCGGGGCACTGATGGTGCCCGGTCACCCCCGTGTCCTGCGGCACATGCTGACGCCGCGCCGCCACCGCGACCCGGCATACGCGGCGGCCATCGCTGGCGAGATCTACGGCGGCAGCATGCGCGACGGCGCATCGCGCGCGAGCGAACTGCTGAATGCCACGGCGAGCCCTGGACCGGGCCGGGCCTACTACTACCAGCTACTGGCCGCCGCCGGATGGACAAGCCTCCCGCTGCTGCCGCTGCTGCGCCAGCCCACGCTGATACTCGCCGGCGACGACGACCCGCTCACGCCCCTGGCCAATGCGCGGATCATGCATCGGCTGATCCCCCGCAGCGAACTGCATATCTACCACGGCGGTCACCTTGACCTCGTCTCCGAGCCCAAACGCATGGCGGCCATCGTGGAGACGTTTCTCACCGCCGGCACCGGGAGCGCCGACGGCACGTCGGCCAGGCACCGCGGGCGAAGGCAGGCCAGGACCTGACACAGGTGACCGGCGAGCACCGCGGGGACTAAACCCGGAACCGGCCTCTGCGTTCGCGAGCAGCGCACCGGGGAGCAGTGGCCACGGTTCGCCAGCGCTGGCGGTGAGCCGCGCGTCCCTCAGGATGGCCATCGGACCCGGGCGCCGGCGCCGCCCGCGATCAGCTGCCGGGCGTCGATGGCGGCGGTGGCATGCCCGGCTGATCCCAGGAAGGTCCGCGATGACAGGAAGCTTCTTCCCGCACCGGAGACGGCTAGTCAGCGCTGACCCGGCGTCAGCCGCGCTACGATCCGGCCAGGTGTCAGGAAGGAACCGTCAGATGAGGCTAGCGCTCGTGTCGTCAAAAGGAGGCACTGGGAAGACTACGTCGGCGGTCAGCCTCGCTATGGTGCTGCACCGACGCGGTCGCACGCTGGCCGTGGACTGTGATCCCCAGGGCTCCCTGATGACCTGGAGCGAGGCCGCCGCGGAACGGGGTAACTCGCTTCCCTTCACAGTGGTCAGCATGGCCACCAGGGACGTACATATACGGCTAGCCGATCTCGGCGTCGGCTACGAGCACGTCATCGTGGATACTCCGCCGGGGGACCTCGGGATAATCCGATCGGCCATCCTGGCGTCCGCCATCATCCTGGTGCCCGTCTCGCCGACTGGGCTGGACCTGAACCGCATCAGGCCCACCTTTGACGTACTGGCGGAGGTCGCGATATCGCATCCCGTTGAGGTCGGGGTTCTGCTGACGAAAGTACGCCGTGGAACGCGCTCAGCCCGGGAGGCGCGGGGGATCCTGGCCGAGCACGGTTATCCGGCGATGAAAACCGAGATCCCGCTGGCCGAGCACTTCGCCGCGGCGTTCGGCTCGGTGCCATCCGTCCTCGGCGAGTACTGGGAGCTCCTCGGGGAACTCAAGCAATGAGCCGTCAAGAATGCGCGCGGCTCGACATCGCCGTACTCGGTAGCGGGTCGCTGGCCGGCACGGGATCAACGCGTCGTCGCGGCCGCCGGCGACCATCCGGTTCGTCACCCACAACGTCGTCGGTGACGGCGGCGGAGGCGGGCCCGAAAAGCTGACCTGCCCTTCGGTCTCCGCACCGCTGGCATGTATCAAGGACGTTTTCGCTGGCTCCGCATGACCGAACGCCCGGTGCGATGCGCCCGGCGTTCGGCCCGAGGAGGGGAGCGGCATGACGTCATTGGGATCAAGTCCGCCGGAGGCCGGGATTGACGCGGCGCGGCCGGCCCAGAACGGGGTGGTGCCTGCTGCCGAGCCGGACGCGACGGGCGACGGCGACTGGGCAATCTGCTGCTCGGGAGGCGGCATCCGGTCCGCCGCCTACTGCCTGGGGGCACTGCAGAGCCTCGACGGCGGCGGTCTGCTCGGGATCGCCAAGTGGATCGTGGGGGTGTCCGGCGGAAGCTACATCGCCTCCTCCCGCGCCCTCGTGGCGCACGACCTGCCGCCCGGCACGGTTCCCCACGCGTATGCCCCCAGTACCGCCGAAGAGCGGAACCTGCGCGACAACACCCGCTACATCGCGCCCAACGGCGCGACGGTGCTGGTCGGTGTCCTGTCGCTGCTGCTCGGCGCGATCGCCACGTTCATCGTCGTGGCCGCCCCCCTCTACGCGTTCACGCACGCCTGGGGCTGGCTGCTGCGCGGGCAGGACGTGCTGGTCCCGTCGGGGCACCGCACGATGACGGCGGCGGTGACCGGTACCGCATGGTGGCTGCCGCCGGTGATCGGCGCCGGGATCACGCTGGCGCTCTTCGCGTTCTGGTGGCTGACGCTCGAGCCGTCCCTCAGCCATCGCCGCGCCGCCCGGGTGCGGTGGTGGGCCTGGCTGAAGCCGGGCGACCCGGACCGCAGCGCCAACCGGGCGAAGGTGGTGAGCTGGGCTGCTCTGCTGACGGCCGGCCTGGCCCTGGCGATGCTCGCGGCCCCGCCGCTGATCTCGTGGCTGACGCGTAGTACCGGATCGTTCGGCACGGTAGCCCGCGGCCTCGGCTTCGGCACGAGGCCGACCTGGTCGGTCGCGGCGGTGACGGGCCTGATTGCCGCGGTGGCGGCGATCGCCAAGTTCTGCCAGGCGGGGCTGGCCAAGTGGAACGCGCTGAGCGGCCAGGCGAATTCGGCGGCGGCCGGGCAGCCGGGCTTTCTCACCATGCTGGCCAGCACGCTGCGCCAGAAGCTGCTGCCGTGGCTGGCCAGCGCCGTGATCGTCCTTGGCGGCGCGGTGCTCGCGCTGCTGTGGATCAGCGACGGCGCCCGGTCCGGATTCACCGTGGCCCAGCTCCTGCAGGTCATCGCCGCGCTGGCCGTGATGGTGCTCGGCCGGGCGGCCGTGAACGTCAACCGCATGTCGCTGCACGATGTCTACCGGTGGCGGCTGGCCAACGCTTTCGCCGTGACCCGGCGGGCGGCGCAGGAGCGGAACCCGGTGCCCGCACGCCGCCTGTTCGCCGAGGCCGCCGCGACCCGGCTGTCCGAGCTCCGGGACCACGCCGGCACCGCTGACGAACCCGGCCTGGTGATCTGCGGAACCGCCAACATCAACGCGGACCGCGAGGTGCCCCCGGGCAGCGGCGGCTTCTGCGTCAGCTTCGACCCGGACCACGTCACCTTGCGCCGCGAAACCTGCGCCGAAGGGGAGGCTGACGCCCAGGCCCTGACGTCCGACTACGAGGCTCTCGTCGGGCGGCGGCGGAGCACCCTGTTCGACATCTCAGCGATCAGCGGGGCGGCCGTCTCGCCGCTGATGGGTTCCGCGACCCGGCAGGCTTACCGGATTCTGCTCACCGCGACGAACGTCCGCCTCGGCGTGTGGCTGCCGCACCCGGACCTGGTCCGGGAAGCGCGTAGCCGGATCAATCAGCAGGCGGCGGGCATCCCCGGGCGGCCCGACCGGCGGTGGGCGCGGCGGCCGCTGCTATTGCTGCTGTGGTACTTGTCGCCGCACCCGCTCTGGGACCGTAGGGCGGACCTGAACGCCGATCGCGAGGCCAGGCTCTGGGCCCATGTCCTCGACCTCAGGCTCCGCGGCAAGCTCACCGGGGAACTGTGGTACCGGCTGATGCAGCCCACGGCGGGCCTGCTGTGGTCCGAGGCCGTCGGCCACCTGAGCTACCGCGACACGTGGATGTACGTGACCGACGGCGGTCACTACGACAACCTCGGCCTGGTCGAGGCGCTGCGCCGCGGCGCACAGCACATCGTGGTGCTCGACGCTTCTGGCGACAAGGCCGACACATGGTTCACGCTCGGCGGATCCATCGCCCTGGCCAGGAGCGACGCTGGCGTGGACATCGTCCTCAATCCCTCCACGATGATTGAGGGCGGCAGCGGGCTGGCTCCGGGCCAGGTGGTCCGCCCGTGGGCGTTCGGCACGTTCACCAGGCCGGCGCGCGCACGGCCTGCCCGAGCAGGGTGAGATCTGGGTGTGCAAGCTCGGCTGGTGGAGCGGAGCGCCCTGGGACGTCCTCGCTTACGCCAAGGATCACTCGACCTACCCCTGCGACAGCACGCTGGAGCAGTTGTATGACGCCGCCGAGTTCGAGGCCTACCACGAACTCGGCGCAGCCACGGTGCTGGCTGCCGCGAAGGACGGCGTGCCGCCCCTGACGTGCCCTGTCCCCGCTGGCCACGGCGGTCCGCCGATGGCTCGCCAGCTCGCAAACGCATCGGGAACGTGATGGGCGCGGAGCAACAGAGCCGCAGCAGCCCGAACTCGTCCGCGACGTGCCTGGCGGCGTCCCCGCAGGTCAGGCGGGCGGAGCCGGTGCGCCCGGGTCCGCGGCGTCGTGGTCGGGCCGGGCGGCTGCGTCGGGCTGCGGCGCTGGGGCGGCGGCCAGCTTGCCGTTGCTCGTCTGCATGGGCAGCTCGGGGATCGGCGCGACGTCGGGTATCTCCAGCGGCGCACCGCTCTCGATCTCGGTCTCGGCCGCGTCCTGGTCGCCGAAGTCCGCGAGTGACGCCGAATCGGCGGCCGACTTCTGGTCGCCCGCGGGTGCCGGGGGGGTGAACTTGTCGAAGAACCGGAGCAGCTCGACCGGTACCGGCATGACCAGGGTGCTGTTGCGCTCGGCGGCGACCTCGACCACGGTCTGCAGCAGCCGCAGCTGCAGCGCGGCCGGGTCGCGGGCCATGACGTTGGCCGCCGCGGCCAGGCGCTTGGAGGCCTGGTACTCGCCGTCGGCGGTGATGATCCGCGCGCGGCGCTCCCGCTCGGCCTCGGCCTGCCGCGACATCGACCGCTTCATGCTCTCGGGCAGCGAGACGTCCTTGATCTCCACCCGCTCGACGCGGATGCCCCACGGGCCCTCGGTCGGCTCGTCGATGATCTGGCGCAGCTGCCGGTTCACGGTGTCGCGCTCGGCGAGCAGCTGGTCCATCTCGGACTGGCCGATGATCGAGCGCAGCGAGGTCTGCGCCTGCTGGGAGATCGCGAACATGTAGTTCTGCACGTTGATCGTGGCTTTGATCGGGTCCACGACCCGGAAGTAGACCACCGCGTCGACCCGCACGGTCACGTTGTCCCGGGTGATGCCTTCCTGGGCCGGGACGGCCATGGCGACGATCTGCATGTTGACCTTCTGCATCCGGTCGCCGATCGGCCGGATGACGGTCAGCCCGGCGCCGCGGGGCCGGCCCAGCACCCGCCCGAACCGGAAGATGATGCCCTGCTCGTACTGCTGCACGATCTTGAACGACCGCCCGGCCGCGGTGAGCCCGGCCACGACGAGTATTACCAGGATGACCACCAGCGCAACCATCACCAACGCCTCTTCTCCGGTGACGCCGCGGTAGCCAGCCGCCCTCGGCGGCTCGCCCCCGTCGCCTTGCGCTCAGCTTATCCAGGCACCCAGAAACTAGCAAAATATTTCCGGAAGCCCCGATCCGACTCGTGATGGTGACGGGGTGAGTCCCGGTGACGCCATCCGGGCGTCACCGGGCTGAGCGGTCAGGGCGAGGTGACGGCGGCGGGGGCCGCGGCGCGGCGGGCGATCCTGCCCGTGGCGTTGAGGTGCCGGAGCGCCTGGGCGTAGGAGCGGGGCAGGCTGGCCTCGCAGTAGGGCAGGCCATGCTCGGCGCAGAATGCGGCGATAAGCGGCTGGGACCGGCGCAGGCTGGGACGCGGCATGGACGGGAAGAGATGGTGCTCGATCTGGTAATTCAGCCCGCCCATGGCGAAGTCGGTGAGCCAGCCGCCGCGGACGTTGCGTGAGGTGAGTACCTGGCGGCGCAGGAAGTCGGTCTTGTCCGACGCGGCCAGGATGGGCATCCCCTTGTGGTTGGGCGCGAACGAGCACGCGAGGTAGAACCCGAAGAGGCCCTGCTGCACGAGGATGAAGGCCACGGCCTTCCCGGGCGGCAGGACGAGGAAGACCACGGCGAGGAAGCCTGCGCAGTGGATGCCGAGCAGCCCTGCCTCCAGGGCACGGTCCCGGCGCGGCCTTCTCCGCAACGCCCGGATGCTCCCGACGTGCAGGCTGATGGCCTCGAGGAAGAGCATCGGGATGAACAGGTATGCCTGGTACCGGAAGACCAGACGCAGTATGCCGCGGCTCGCCTCCGCCTGGCGGCCGGAAAACGCGAGCACGGTCATCATGATGTCGGGGTCAGCGCCCTCGGTGTTGGGGTGGGCATGGTGCCGCCGGTGCTTGCCGTTCCACCAGCCGTAACTGAGCCCGATGCCGAGGTTGCCGCACAACACGCCCAGGATGTTGTTGGCGCGCCGTGAGCTGAAGACCTGCCGGTGTCCCGCATCATGGCCCAGGAACCCGATCTGGGCGAAGACCACGGCCAGGAACACCGCGGTGCCCAGTTGCCACCACGAGTCGCCGAGGACGGCGAATACGGTCCACCCGGCCGCGAACAGCGCCGCGGTGATGGCGATCTTCCATCTGTAGTAGCCCAGCCGGCGGTCCAGCAGTCCCGCCTGCCGTACCTGGCGGGACAGCTTCGCGTAGTCGCTGCCGCGCTCGGCGGCAGGCGGGGGCTGGGGGCAGGCCGGTGCCGGGGTTACGGGGGGAGTGGGCACGGTCGGCGGGGCTCCTCAGGTCGTCGGGGCGGCGTCGGCGTGATCGCTGGCCACGAGCCCAGCACTGCTTCGGGGACGGTCTGGTGGAAGCCCCGCCAACCACAGGCGGTGCCCGCGTCAGGCATGCTTCCCGGCCGATGCCGCCGGGCCCACGGCCCGTCAGCACCAGGCGGGCGCCGCCGGCACGCTGCTGCGCCTGCTACTACCTGCTACTACCTGCTACTACCTGCTACTACCTGCTACTACCTGCCACTACCTGCCACTGGTTGCCGCGGGGACAGCGCGAACGCCGTCCCCGCGGCAATGACGCGGCAATGACTCCGTCGTCAGGCCGGGCGGACCTGCTCGGCCTGGGGTCCCTTGGCCCCGCGCACCGCGGTGTACTCGACCCGCTGGTTGTCTTGCAGGCTGCGGTAGCCCTCAGCCTCGATGGCGGAGTGATGGACGAAGACATCCGGAGTGCCGTCATCCGGGACGATGAAGCCGAAGCCCTTGTCCGCGTTGAACCATTTCACTGTTCCCTGAGCCACTGTGCTCTTCCTCCTGGGACGATCATCGGGATCCACGGGTGTGTGTCCCGGGCTGCGCGACCGCCCGCCCTTCACGGAAGGAACTTGCGCCTGGAGTAACAGGGGCGCCCGCTGTCAGAATTCGCGGGCGTTATGACACGGCACGAACCTCGACTACAACCACTCTCATTTAACACCATCGCCTCGCCTGATCTTTCACGTGGTCAGGGGGCCGGATCCTCTCGCGGGTCAGTTCTCCCCTCCTCCCGGCGCTGGTCCTCGATCACCGACGCGACGTGTCGTATGCACACCTCGAACGCCAGCGGGTCCGACTCATGCATGCCGCGCAGCTTTCCCATGAACATCAGCATGTGCTGCACGGTGTGCCCCGGCAGGCCCTCCACGCTCATGAAGGTCCCGCCACCGGTTTCGGCGAAGCCCGGGACGGTTCCCGGCTTGATTCCGTAAAAATCACTCATTGTTCGCTCTCCGGTCGGCTAGGCCCCCCGGCCAGGCGTCAATGGGCAGAAGGCCGGCATATCCATCATGGCCGGCACGATCCGTCGGGCGTGGATGCGGGAGACGATGCCGAGGCGGGCCGCCCCTGCCCGCAATCCCGCTCGTTCGGCCAGTCCGGAGCGGCCAGTCTGGAGCGGCCAGCAGCGGGAGGATTCGTGCTTTTGCGGGCGGTTAGAGGGGCTCGGTGACCCACTCCCAGCCGCGCGACTGGTCGTGGACGGGTCGCACGACATGGGCGCCGGACGAATCACCCATCTGGGCCACGACCCGGAGCAGCTGGCGGTGCAGGTCGTCGGGCTTGTCCTCGTCGAGATGCGATCTTTTCGCGACCAGCGTCACGACCGTGCTGTTGTGGCCGGCCAGCCGTGCGGTGACGGTGCCGTCGTAGTCGAGGCTGACCGCGGCGATGTCCCGGGCCCGGATGATCTCGGTTCCGGCGTCGTTGGCCACCCACAGATCTGACGCCTCCATGCGCGCCTCCTTCCCTCACTATCGCACTGGCGGGCACCTGCCGCGCACGGCGGGCTGGCCGCGCAAACTCGTACTGGTCTTCCCCTCGCGGCCGGATCACCGGCCCCGTGCGACGGCTGGTCGCACCGCCGCGGCGGGCCGGTCGCCGCAGGCCGTCTTCATCCGGCCAGGTCCGGGGGACCGTCGTCGTACAGGGCGGCGATCTGAGCCGCGAACTGCTCCATGACGATGTTGCGGCGCACCTTGAGCGTCGGGGTCAGCTGGCCGCCCGCCTCGGTGAAATCCTCGTCGAGGATCGCGAACCTCTTGATCGCCTCCGCGTGCGAGACCGCCTGGTTGGCCTCATCGACGGCCGCCTGGATCTCCGCCCGCAGCGCGGGGTCGTCGCGCAGGTCGGCCATGGTCGCCGTCGCCGGCTTGCCGTTATCGGCCTTCCACTGGGCGAGCGTCTCCGGGTCGCCGGCCACCAGCGCGGCGATGTAGGGCTTCGCGTCGCCGACGACCAGGCACTCGCTGATCAGCCAGTGGGCGCGCAGCCGGTCTTCGAGCACGGTGGGCGCGACGTTCTTGCCCGCCGCGGTGATGATGAGATCCTTCTTGCGCCCGGTGATCGCGAGGAACCCCTCGTCGTCGAGAACGCCGAGGTCGCCGGTGTGCAGCCAGCCGTTCTCGTCGATCATTTCCTTGGTGGCGGCCTCGTTGTTCCAGTAGCCCTGGAAGACCATGTGGCCCCGGACGAGGATCTCGCCGTCCGGGGCGATCCGGATCGCGCAGCCCGGGATCGGCTGGCCCACGGTGCCGATCTTCTGGGCATCAGGCGTGTTGGAGTTGGTCGCGGGGCTGGTCTCGGTCAGGCCGTAGCCCTCGAGCACGTTGATGCCGCAGCCACGGAAAAAGTGCCCGAGGCGGGTGCCGAGCGGGGCGGCCGCGCTCCAGGCGTACTGCACCTCGCCGCCGAGGGCGGCCCGGATTTTGCCGTAGACGAGCCGGCCGAACAGGGCGTGCCGCAGGCGGAGCACGAGGCCGGGTCCGCCGGCGTCCAGGGCCTGGCTGTAGGCGATGGCGGTGTCCTCCGCCCGGGCGAAGATCTTGCCGTGCCCCTCGGCGCTGGCCTTGTGCTGAGCGCTGTTGTACGCCTTCTCCCACAGTCGCGGCACCGACAGCACCGCCGTCGGCCGGAACGCCGGCAGTTCCGCGACCACGTCGGCCATGTCCGCCAGCCCGAGCACGGTGCGCGAGTAGACGGCGCCGTACTGGATGACCTGGGCGTAGCAGTGCGACAGCGGCAGGAACAGCAGCGTCGAACGGTGCTCGTTGAACACCCGGGCGAAGCCGTCGTTTTCCATGCAGTTGCGGGCGTTGGCGACGATGTTGCCGTGGCTCAGCATGCAGCCCTTCGGGCGGCCGGTGGTGCCGGAGGTATAGACGATCTCGGCCAGGTCACCGGCGCCGCGGGTCCGGCGGTGTTCCTCGACCTGCTCCGGCGTCACCTGCGCGCCCTGCGCCGTGAGGTCGGCCAGGCCGCCGGACCGGCTGCCGTCGATCTGCCACACATGGCCGAGCGCGGGGAGCCCGGCCCGGGCCGCGGCGATCTTCGCGGCGTGATCGTCGGTCTCGACCACGACCGCTACCGCCCCCGAGTCGCCGAGGATCCACTCGACCTGCTCGAGCGAGGAGGTCGGGTAGATCGGGACGGTGACGCCGCCGGCGGTCAGGATCGCGTAGTCCAGGACGGTCCACTCGAACCGCGTGCGCGACATCAGTCCCACGCGGTCACCCGGCTGGATGCCCGCGCCAATGAAGCCGGCGGCAGTATCGCGCACCTGCCCGGCGAACTCGCGCCAGGTCACCGGCGTCCAGGCGCCATCCACCTTCCGTCGCAAACCGACCGTATCAGGCCAGTTCTGCGCATTCGTGACGACGTCGTCGGTGATGTTGTCACCCGGCTTCACGACGTACGCCGCGGGCACAGTGATCTCTTGCATCGCTGCCCCCCTGATGCCAGTCTTTGCCTGGCCTTATCCCTATTTCCAGGTTAGCCGCGGCGGAGTTCATGGCATCAGGGCACAAGGTCACCAGCCGGCCCGGCAGTTTCCGGCGGCTAACCGGCCGCGCCGGGCGGAAGGGGAAGGGTCACGGTGGTGCCTGGCGGTACAGGGCGAGGGTGACGGTGATGCCCGCCCCGGCCGCGAGCATCAGCGTGCTGCGGGCCTCGCCGAGACGGCCCGACTTGACCGCGGCCTGCAGGGCGGCGATGGGCGCGGTGGTGTAGGCCTGCTCCAGGTCTTCGGCGACATAGGCGACCCGGTCTCCCGGGACGCCGAGCCTTACCCTCAGCGAGTCGACGAAGTCCGGGAGGCAGGGAGCCGGGACGAGCAGGTCGATGTCGCCCAGGTCCATCCCCAGGCGGTCCAGGAAGCGGCGGGCCGCCTCCTCGGCGCAGTCGGCCAGGCGCTCCTGGTACCCGGGCCTGGCCTCGATGACCATCTGGCTCTGGCCGGCTGACCCCCGCGGAACCCGGAGCCCGTGCCGATCCTGCCAGGCCAGCCCGCTGACGAACAGATCCTCGTACTCGGGGAAGGTCTCCGCGTGGAAGTCGGTGAACCCGGCCGGGCTGTCATCCCAGCCGAGCAGCATCGCGCCGCCGGACGGCCGGAAGGGGGCCGTTCCCGCATCCTTGAGATCCGGCTCGACGTCGCTGGTCACGATCGCGCCGAGCCGGATGACGCCGGAACGCAGGAAGCCCGTCTCCACCCGGATGGCGCTGATCACGCCGCAGGTGCCGTTCATGAGGTCGAACGAGAAGGTGCCGTGCCCGCCGGTCGGCGGCTGGCCCAGGTTGGCCCCGATGTCCTCCTGGATCAGGGCGGCGAGCGCCGGCTCGCCGATGTTGTCTTCCCGGTAGACACCGGCGTTGATCAGCATGTCGACGTCGCCGGGCTGTCTTCCCGCGTGCGCGAGGCAGGCCCGCGCGGCGGCGTCGGCGAGACGCCGCGCGGATGGCTTGCGCCATCCGTGGCTGGTCAGCGCGCTGGCGGCGTCAATGTGTGCGCCCATAGTGATCCACCTGGCTGTCGATGGTGAAGATGGCCATGCCGATCTCGATGCCGGAGGCGAGCGCCAGCAGCATCACCCGGTCTCCCTTGCGGATCCGCTGCTCCACCAGGTACTTGTGGAGGGCCACGAACAGCGTGGTCGACGAGGTGTTGCCGTACTCCTCCAGGTTGACCACGACGTGCTTCGGCCTGGCGCCGAGACGCCGGGCGAATTCCTGCGTGCCCTGGCGGATGGCCCGGGCCGAGGTCTGGTGCGGGATCAGGTAGTCGATGTCGGCCAGGTCGATCCCGGCCTCGCCGATCACCTCGGCGACCAGCGGCGCCATGTCGTCGATGGCCACCTTCTGCAACGTCCTCGACTTGGTGTACATCTGAGCGCCCGGGCCCACGGTGCTGGGGAAGGCGAGGCACAGCCGGCTGTGCTCGGCGAGCGTGGTGAAGCCGATGACCTCGATGCCAGCGGCGCCCTCGGGCGCGCGTTCCACGATCACGGCGGCGCCCGCGTCGCCGAGCGTCAGCGACGCGAGCTGCTTGCTGAACACCGACCGGATCTGTTTCGCCGCGTTCCAGCTCAGGTGGGAGATGTACTCGCCGGAAACCACCATGCCACAGCTGATCTCGCCCCGGCTGATGGCGTCCTGGAGGATGAACACCCCGGTCAGCATGCCGGCGCACGCGTTGGACAGATCGAAGTTCACCGCCCGCGAGGCGCCGATCGCCTGCTTGACGTACAGGCTGAGCGGGGGCTCGAACGACTGCGAGGACCGGCCCTTGGACCGGGTGATGCTCGTGTTGATCAGCATCTCGATGTCCGACGGCTGACGCTGCGAATGGGCCAGGCAGTCACGGGCCGCCCCGGCGGCGAGGGTGAAGGAGTTCTCGCCCGGCCCCACGACGTGACGCTCGTGGATACCGGTCAGCCGCTCCAGCTGGATACGGGTGCGGTGGCTGGTCCGGCCCATCAGGTCCCTGGTCGTCAGCCGGCGGGACGGCAGCTTCACGCCCACGCTCTCGATCCGGCATCCGCTCGAGCCGTCGGCGCCGTCGGCGCCGGGCGACTCGAGGGCCAGCCAGTGGTCTGGCCGCTTGCCGCGGGTTTCGCTCATCGGCCCCCTCCGCATTGCCCGTCGCGCCCCGCCGAGGACGTTATGATCATGTATGCAGGTTTTCCGGCGCTCGGTGCCGGGCGATAGGGGCGAACGTCATCAGCCGGGGCCCCTGCGGCTCGACGGTCTCGCCGCGGCCGCCGGAGACGACCCGGGCGCCGACGGCACGCGCCACACGGTGTCCTGCGGCCGGCACCGGTTGTCCTATGAGGTTTACGGCACGGGCGACAGGCTGCTCGTGTGGCTACATGGCCTGCTGCTGGACGCCAACCTGAGCCGCGGCCTGGCCCGGAGGCTGGCCGCCCAGGGCAACCGGGTCGTGCTCCTCGACCTGCTGGGTCATGGCCAGAGCGAGAAGCCCCGCCACGCTGGCGCCCACCGGATGGACCTCTACGCGGAGCAGGTGCTGTGCCTGCTGGACGAGCTGGGCGCGGATCAGGTGGTGCTCGGCGGCGTCTCGCTCGGCACCAACGTGAGCCTGCTGGCCACCGTGCGGGCCCCCGAGCGGGTCCGCGGCCTGATCCTGGAAATGCCGGTGCTGGAGTCGGCCGTCCCGGCGGCGGCGCTGTTCTTCCTGCCGATCCTGCTCGGGGTGCACTACGCGCGGGCCCCGCTGCGGTGGGTCTCGCGGGCCGCCGCCCGCCTGCCCGCGGCCAGGTTCGGCCCGTTCGGATCGCTGGTCAGTGCTGTCGCGTCGGACCCGGATGAAATCGCCGCCGTGCTGCACGGCGTCCTGGTGGGACCGATCGCCCCGACCGTCGGCCAGCGCCAGGCCATCACCGCCCCGGCGCTGGTCCTGGGACACGGGATCGACCTGATCCACTCGTTCACCGACGCGCGGCGGCTCGCCCGGCAGCTGCCTGACTCCCGGCTGATCCGGACCCGCACGTTCGCCGAGCTGTGGGTGCGGCCGGCCCGGCTGACCGCCGAGATCACCGAGTTCCTCGACCGAGTCTGGGCCCCGGTGCCGCCGCAGGAGCCGCGTGACGCGGCCATGGGCGGCGAGGTTTGCGCCTGATCCGGGCGCGGCCCGTCAGCGGATCAGGTAGTCGGCGGGGCGGGCGTGCCGGGTGCGCGCCCAGTACTCGAAGCTTCCCGCCGAGGTCGTCGTTCTTCTCCAGGATCACGAAGTCGTGGTAGCCGGCCTGCTTCAGCATAGGTGCGCGTCCCCGGCCCGGATTCAGATACCAGCCGACGGCCTTTCACGCCCGGCCACGGGCTCGTGCTGGTCGCCCTCCGCCGGCCTGGCCTGGCCCCTCACCGCCCTCCGACGGCCTGGCCTGGCCCCTCACCGGCCTCGGCCGGCCTGGGCCGGGTGGTCCGCGGCGGCCAGGAGCTCGGCCAGGCCGTCCTCGATGCCGTGGGCGAGCACGTTAAGGTCGGGGCTGGCCGCGAAGTCGCCGGTGATCCCGAAGGTGACGTCGCCGCAGTAGGTGAAGATCGCGATCCCGGTGCGGACCGTGGTGGCGATCGGGCAGTAGGGGATGATCTCCACGAGCCTGCGGCCCAGCCCGTAGAGCGGTTGCTGGGGTCCCGGCACATTCGTGGTGACGGTGACGATTTCCCGCTGGGGCAGCCCGAACGCCCGCCTGATCCACCAGGACAGGAACGGGAACGGGGCAAAGCGGCCGAGGGCGATCAGGGTCTCGCCCGCCTTCGATTCGTCGGCGGTCTTCAGGGCCTGCAGTTCGGCGCGGACCGCCCCGAGCCGCTCGACCGGGTCGGCGATGTGGACGGGAAGATCGGCCAGCAGCGCTGACACCCGGTTCTCGTAGATGTCCTCCTCACCGGGGGCCCGGACCGAAACCGGCACCAGCGAGCGGACCATGTGCGGTTCGGGTTGCTCACCCCGGGCGACCAGGAGCGCCCGGAAACCGCCGCTGATCGCGGCCAGGACGACGTCGTTCACGGTGCCGCCCAGCTCCCGCTTGATCTTCTTGACATCATCCAGCGACGCCCGGGCCCAGGTGTAGCGCCGCTGCCGGCCGATGTGGCCGCTCAGCGAGGACCCCGTGGCCGGCCACAAGGCCGGCGCGAGGGTGGCGAACGCCCGTGCCGCGTCGGCGGCCTGGCGGACGGCACGGCCCGGATCGGCCGCGGCACTGGCCAGCGCCAGGGTTCCCCGGACCGGGAGCACGGCCATGTCCGCCGCCGCCTCCGCAGCCAGCTGGAGCGCAGAAGGCTCCGCGCCCGCGGCCCGGTCATCGGCGGTCGGCGGCGAGGGCTCGGGCGAGAAATCGAAGATCACGCGGTACAGGTCGGTGCCGGACACTCCGTCGACCATGCAGTGGTGCACCTTGGAAATCAGCGCCCAGCGATCCTGGGGGAGCCGCTCCACGACCCAGTACTCCCACAGCGGGTGATCGCGGTCGAGCCGCTGGGACATCACCCGGGCCATCAGGTCGGCGAGCTGCTGGTCGCCCCCGGGCGCGGGCAGGGCCGTCCGCCGGACGTGGTAGCGAAGGTCGAAATGCGGGTCATCAACCCAGACCGGGCGCCCGAGGCGGAGCGGCACCGTGCGAAGCTTCTGGCGGTAGCGGGGTACCCGCGGCAGCCGTCCGGCGAGGAAGGCCAGGAACTCCTCGTGGGATGGGCCCGGGCCCTCGAATACCGCGATCGACGCGATCGCCATCGACGTGTGCGGATCCTCGTCCTCCGCGTCGACGAACAGGGCGTCCAGCGTGTTCAGCCGGTCCATGACGCCCCCTTCCCGGGTAGGACCCGTCTCGCGGCCCGGCCGCGCCGGGCTGGCCAGCCGGAGGTTGTCACCCGTCTCGCGGCCCGGCCGCGCCGGGCTGTCCAGCCGGGTGTTTTCCTCTTCTGGCGCGATCGTAAGCCGCGCGTTCTCCGGCTCGCCCCGGCCGGTCGTCCCTTCGGCCGGGACCTTCGGCCCTCGTCGCGAGCGGTGATCGGCGAGCTGCCCGGTGGCGGCGGTCATATGCTGTCTGCGATGCCAGGCGGCGAAAGAGACCTGACGGTCGCGGTGACCGGCCCGACCGGCACGTTCGGCTTCGGACTGATCCCCTTCCTTCAAGCCGACGACCGGGTGACGCGGATCGTGGGCATCGCCCGGCGCCCGTTCGACCCGGCCGCTCACGGCTGGACGAAGATGGAGTACCGCCGCGGGGATGTCCGCGATCCGGCGGCGCTGCGCGACGCGTTCGGCCAGGCCGACGTGGTGGTGCACCTGGCGTTCCTGGTGACCGGGGCCGCACCGGGTCAGGCGATCCGGGAGATCAACGTCGAGGGCACGCTGAACGCCTTCCGGGCCGCGGCCGCGGCCGGGGCCCGCCGCTTCGTCTATTCCTCCTCGGTGGCGGCCTACGGCTTCCACTCCGACAACCCGGTCGGGATGACCGAGGACTGGCCGGTGCGGCCAGCCGCCCGGCTGTTCTATGCCCAGGAGAAGGCCGAACTCGAGCACCTGCTACAGGCCGAGGCCGCGGCCCGGCCCGCCGGGCCCGCCCTTTACCTGCTGCGCCCGTCCATCGTGCTGGGCCCGGACACCGTGGGGGCGAAGGACCTGCTGCCCGGGCCGCTGGCGCCGCTGGCCCGCCGTCTGGCCGGGCGGACTGGCCGGCTTCCGCTGCCGGTGCCGGTGCTGGTGCCCACGCTGCCCGTTCAGTTCGTGCACGAGGAGGACGTGGGGCAGGCGCTGCTGCGGTGCGTCGTTGCCGCCGGGCCGCCTGGCGCCTACAACATCGCCGCCGACGGGATCCTGACCGCCGCCGACATCGCCCGCGAGCTCGGCATGCTCCCGCTGCCCCTACCCGCGGGCCTGGCCCAGGTCACGGCCCGGGCCGTCGCCGCCCTGCCTTTCCTGCCGCCCGTCGCGCAGTGGGTGGAGGCGGCCAGCCATCCGGCGATCATGGACACGACCCGGGCGAAGCAGGAACTGGGCTGGGCCCCCCGCTTCACCGCGCTGGAGGCGCTGCGGGACACCCTGCGCGGGCGGCCGGGATGAGATCGATGACGACGGCGTTGCCCGGGCCGGCGATCAGCAGGTTGACAATCGGAGTGGCCCATCCGCACCCGGTGAAGGGCGGCCGGCGGTAGCTGCCGACCAGGCGGCCGCCCTGCTCCAGGCGGAAGCCGGGCTGAGAGCGCAGCGGCACGACGGCATGATCGGACGTGCGGCAGCAACCGCCGCCGATCAGCGTGCGCCCGGCCGCGTGGGCAGCGGTTATGACCGCGTCAACCATGACCGTCGCGAACACCCGGCCCTCGTGGTCGACGACGCCGACGACGGGGGATCCGGCCGCAATCTGGACGGTGGCGTGCAAGAGGCTGGCCCCGAGGACCGCCCGGGTGACGGCGGACGGGTCGAGGGCGAGGTCCCCGGTGAACAGGCCGGAGTCCGGATCGGCGCGGAGGGCCAGCGACCCCCGCAACGGCACGCGCACGGAGTCCTTGCGGACCGTGAGGAATCCCCTGACCGCGTACCCGATCTCGCGCATGAACGTCTCGCTCTCCTGGCGGGCACCGAAACCAAGCCTGCGGTAGTAGGCCAGGGCAACGGCCAGGTCACTCACCGGGAAGACGGGCGCTACGCGTACCCACGACTGCAACCTATCTGGCTCCAGCCTCGCCGAGATGGCCGGGCCGGTACGCGGCTCGTCGCGGCCGTGGTCTTGGTGATGGGTGGGTTCAGGGCCGGCATACCCGCTGGACCAGGTTCTGCCAGCTTTGCGCGATCCGCTCGGTCTGGGGGGCGCTGGTGAGGTCGGAGGCGGAGAGGTAGAGCAGCAGGGGACCGTCCAGCGCGGCAGTGAGCTGGAGGGCCAGCATGTCGAGGTCGGCGCCGTCGAGGTCCATCTGCCCCAGCAGGACCCGGATGTGCACCTGGGACAAGGGGCTCTGTGTCCCGGCTGGGATGCGCTGGTGGCCGTCCAGGGCGGCGCGGGCGATGTCGCAGTGGTCGATGAGGAAGCGGGTCCGGGCGCGGCCGTAGGCGATCAGGCGGTCCAGCGGTGCCGCGCCCGGGCCAAGCGGCGGGGGGCCCGCCAGGACCTGCTGCTGGAAGGCCGTCTCGTCGTCGTCCAGCAGCGCGGCGAAGATCCCGGCGCGGGTGCCGAACCGGCGGAACACCGTGCCCTTGCCCAGGCCCGCCTGCTCGGCCAGCGCGTCCATGGTCAGCGTGTCCGGGCCCTGCTCGGCGAGCATCTGGCGGGCGGTGGCCAGCAGGTGCGCCCGGTTGCGCGCTGCGTCGGCGCGCTCGGCGCGCGGCGGCCCCCAGGGCACCTCGAGCTGGTCCACGGGATTTACTGTACGGCTGGAATACTAACCGGGGTATAGTCCGTTTAGTTGGCTGCACGCAACCTACCCTGCGCAGGAGGAACTCCCGTGACCCGGATCGGCATCATCCTTGGCAGCACCCGCCCCAACCGCAACGGCGAGCAGGTCGCCCGGTGGGTCTACGACATCGCCTCGCGCCGCAGCGACGCCGAATACGAGCTCGTCGACCTGCGCGACTACCCGCTGCCGCACCTGGACGAGCCGCTGCCGCCCTCGATGGGCCAGTACCAGAACGACCACACCAAGGCGTGGGCCGACAAGATCGCGTCGTTCGACGGATTCGTCATCGTCACCCCCGAGTACAACCACTCCACCTCCGGGGTGCTGAAGAACGCCATCGACTACCTGTACGCCGAGTGGAACAACAAGGCCGTCGGGTTCGTCTCCTACGGCGGCGTCGGCGGCGCCCGGGCCGCCGAGCACCTGCGCCTGGTCGCCGGCGAGCTGCAGATGGCCGACGTCCGCCAGCAGGTGGCGCTGTCGCTGCTCACCGAGTTCGAGAACTTCAGCGTCTTCAAGCCCGGCGACTACAACCTGGCCGCGCTTGACACCCTCCTGGACCAGGTCGTCGCCTGGAGCACCGCGCTGGCACCGCTGCGCCAGCCCGCCGCGACCGCGGCCGCCTGACCACCAGCGATCACCCGCTGTCGCAGCCGCACAATACGGTCACGCGCAGCCGGACAATACGGGACGCCATATCCCGGGTAGGTGCCCTCGGCGGGCGGCGGCGGCGCGGTGGGCAGCGGCGCGGCCGGCGGAGTCTCGCCCAGCGGCGGCGCCGCGGGCGGCGTATCACCGTGCGGCGAGGACCCCGGGTCAGGTACTCCCATGCCCGGGTCAGTGGGCTGGTTCATGGCTCCTCATTTCGCTCCGGCCGGTATCAGCGACTGGGCGTTTGTCAGCGGTTCCTGGTGACCTTTCTGCGGTAGGCGATGCTCCCGGCACCGGCCAGGATCGCGGCTATGCCGAGTCCGAAGAGCAGGGGGTGCTGGAATCCGGCCGTGCCACCGCCGCCAGTGGCCGGGGCAACGGCCGGGAACGGGCTCGGCGTCACCGAAGGGCTGGGCGTCGGGCTGGCCGAAGGGCTGGGCGTGGGGATGACCGTCGGGCTGGCCGACGGGGTGACGGTGGCGCTGGCCGAGGGGCTGGCCGTGGCGCTGGCCGAGGGGGTGACGGTGGCGCTGGCCGACGAGGTGACCGTCGGGCTAGCCGTTCCGGGCGACAATGGTGGCGGCGCCGCCGAGGTTCCAGACCCTGAGCAAGCCGAAACTGCCGCGGAAACCAATATGGTTAAGGCGGCGTAGCCGACGACGGCCAATCTCGCACCGTGGCCCGTCCTCATGCTTGTTGTGCGCATCTTTATGGTGCCTCCTCATGCCTCGCGCAGGCGGCGGGCACGTTTCCCGGTCCCGGTCCCGGTTTCGGAAGAGAAATTGCGGGCCAGCCAGGACGCACCATGGCCGAAGGCACGTCCCCGGAGTGCCGGCGGTCATAAAGGTGAAACCCATAGACGGCACGGAGATGCATCACTGCAATATCAGGCTAAGCGATGAGAGCGCCCTGCGGAAGACTCGGAAAGGCGACAGTACCGGGGATGCGAGGGGAGCGTATTGGCGGGCTTCGTGTGGTCGTGCCCTGGCCGCAGAGCGGGTATGCCCTCCGCCCCTCGCGTGAAGAAGCCCGCCGCAGGACTCCGGGCGCACCGCACGCTGGTGAGCCACGAACGCCCTTGCGGCAGTATCCCGGCAGAAGGACCCAGAGGTATCGTCTGGGGGAAGAACGGGGAGAAAGGTGATCTTCTCGCGCCCCTTGCCTGAGGTGGCCCCGAGAACTAGCCGTTGCCTCGAAGCAGTTTCCGAGATGAGTGAGGACGCGTAATGAGCCAGCCCGGTCCTGCCGATGCCGCCCCGCCCGGGCCGTTGCCCGCCCGGCATGGCGCAGGTTCGGCGCTGGCCCTGCGGAACTGGCGGGTGGCCCGGCGACTGATCGTCCTGGTGGCCATTCCGACGATGCTGTGCCTGGCGCTCACCGGGCTGCGGGTCTATGGCGCCATGCGCAATGCGGAGGCGTACGGCCAGGTCGGCCGGCTCGCAGTGCTGGGCCAGCAGGTCACCGGCTTAGCTCAGGCGATGGAGGACGAGCGGGCGGACACGGCCACGTTCATCGCGGCCGGGCGCCCGGCCTCGGGCCTGGAGGCCCTGCGCCGGCGCTATGCGGTCACCGACGGCTGGGCGGCCAGGACGCGCCGGCTGGCTCTCCAGCTTGGCCGCGGGTCCCCGGCCGGGCTACGGGCCAGCACGGCCACGGCCCTGGCCAGCATGGCCGAACTGCCTCGCTTGCGCAGGCAGGCGGCGCGAGCCAAGGCTCCCGCGCTGGCTTTGCTGGACGGGTATTCCGCGGCGATAGCCGGCCTGTTCCCGGTCAACGACGGCATCGCCGGCCTGAGCGGCAACTCAGCGCTCACCACCACCGTGCGCGCGCTTGGCTGGCTGTCCAGGATGAGGGACCAGGCCTCGCAGCAGCAGGCCATCCTCGGCGTGGCGCTCGCCGAGGGCCGCTTCGGGCCGGGGGCGCTCGCCGCGCTGACCAGCGCCGAGGCGCAGCAGGCCAGTGACCTCGTATCGTTCCGCAGCTTAGCGACTCCCGAGGAGAGCTGGGCTCTCACCGAGACCCTGGCCCGGCCGCTGGCCGCGGCGGCCAGGGCGATAGAACGGCGCGCGACGGCGGCTAGTGATGGCACGCTGGCCCTCGGTGCCCACGCCAGCCAGCAATGGTCGGCCGGAATGTCCTACACGGCCGGCTGGCTGGGTGATGCCGGGCAGCAGCTGGCGGCCTGGATCACGGCCTACGCTCAGGCCCAGCAGCGCAGCGCGATGCGGTCCGCGATGATCACCGGCGGCACGGCGCTGGCCTTCTTGATCCTGATGGTGCTGGTCACCTTGATCATTGCCAGGTCCCTGGTGCGCCCGCTGCGACGGCTCGAAGCGGCCGCCCTGGACGTCGCCCGGGTACGCCTGCCCGCGGAGGTCCGCGCGCTGAAGGTGGCTGGCTACTCCAGATCCCCGCTACTGGTGCCGCCGATCGACGTGCCGTCCACCGACGAGATCGGCCGGGTCGCCCGGGCCGTCGACCGGGTGCACCAGGAAGCGGTGCAGCTGGCCTGGGAAGAGGCTCGGCTGCAGGGCAGCGTCAATGCCATCTACGCGGGTTCCTTCCGGCGCAGCCACGCGCTGCTGGAACGGCTGCTGCAGCTGATCGACAGCGTGGAACTCGGTGAGGATCACCCGGAACGGCTGGCCACCCTGTTCCAGATCGACCATCTGGCCACCCGGCTACGGCGCAACTCAGACAGCACCCTCGTCCTCGCAGGTCACGACGCACTGCACCGCCGGACCGAGCCGGTCACCCTGGTGGACGTGCTTCGGGCCGCGGTGTCGGAGATCGAGCAGTACGACCGGGTCGTTGTCAACGCCCAGCAGGGTGTCTCGGTGAGTGGGAGCGCTGTGCCCGATACCGTGCACCTGCTGGCCGAGCTGCTGGACAACGCCACCACGTTTTCGCCCAGGACGACCACGGTCATCATGTCCGGGCACAGAGTGCGCGGAGACGGCTCACTGATCACCATCACCGACGGCGGACCGGGCCTGCCCGAGGAGCAGCGGAGCCAGCTCAACTGGCAGCTGGCCCATCCGCACCTCGCGGACCTGACGGACGCCCCGCACCTGGGCTTGTTCGCGGTCGCGCAGCTAGCGGTGCGGCACGGCATCACGGTGGCGCTTGGGCTGTCGCCGGACGGCGGTACCACCGCCGAGGTGCACCTTCCCGCCGCGCTGATCTCGCCGGACGCCAAGCCCGGCGGCCGGCCGGGAGCAGCTGGCGAAGCCCTCAGGACGGGGGCCGCCGGGGCAGCCGCGGCAACGGCAACGGATCCGCGGCGCTCGGCTCCCCGGTTCGCTGCCGGGCCGGAGTTTGCTGCCGGGCCGGAGTTTGCCGCCGGGCCGCAGATCGCCATGAGCGATGCCGTCCCGCTGCCGCTCGGCGCGCCGTTGCCATCCCCGACCCCGTCCGCCCCCGTGGCCGTCACCGGGCCGGAGCCGGCCGGCGCGGAGTCGGCCGGCGCGGAGCCGCGCGGCACGCTGCCCATCGTCGAATCCGTCACCTCCGCCGGGCTGCCGCAGCGGCTTCCGCGGCCCAACCCCGCCCCCGGCACCGCAGCCGGACGGCAGGCCCGGCCAGCCACGCCAGCCGACCCGGCGCAGATCGCGCTGGGCAGGCTGGCCAGCTTCCAGCGGGGCTCCCGGCGGGCCAGGACGGTGACCCGGATCGACCGCGACGCGACGCAGCCATCCCCGGACGCCTGAGGGAACCACGTGGATCCGACCTTCCCTCCGCACGACCTCGACCGGCTCATTACCGATTTCGCCGAGCGCGTTCCCGGGGTGGTGCGCGCCCTCGTGGTGTCCTCGGATGGCGTCCCGATGGCAGCATCCGGCCCGATGCAGCCCGATGATCTGCCGAAGCTCTCCGCGATAGCCTCCGGCTTGATCGGCTTGGCCCGCGGCGCCGTCGAGGTAACCGACGGCGGTGCCTTCACCCAGGCCCTGGTGGCCATGGAACAGGGCACTCTCGTGATCATGGCGATCGATGACGGATCGAGCCTCGCCGTGCTAGCCACGGCCGCAGCCGACCTTGACCGGGTCGCGTACGACATGACAATGCTGGCGGATCAGGCTGGACGGGCGAGGGAAACCAAGCCGCACCAGGCTGGCAGCATCCCGGCGGCGCCATCGGCGAACTTACCGCGTCGAAAGAAGCCCGGATCGGACTGAGACGGCGCCGCTTGCTCAGCTCACCGTGGCCTGCGCCCGTCCGGTGGCGTGCGGTCCGCGGGTGACCGCCGCCGTGATTACGGTTATTCCTGAAGAAGGTCAAGGACACAACCGCACTCATGGCAGGAGACGAATGATGCAGCTGTACATACTGCCGCTCGGCGGATGCTGCTGTAACTACGAGGTCATCGCGCCGGGAATCGCGGACGGCAAGCGCATTCACATCCCGGTGCCCGCGTTCCTGATCCGGCTCGATGACGACTCGCTAGTGCTGGTCGACACCGGCATGAGCCGCCTGCATATCGCCGACCCGGATCTCACCTGGCGGGGAACACCGCTCGCCGAGCTGCTGGTGCCGGATATGCGCCGCGAGGACAGCCTGCTCTGGAGGCTGGCCGAGCTTGACATCGCTCCGGCCGACATCAACTACGTGATCAACACGCACCTGCACTTCGACCATGCGGGCAACAACGACCTGCTGAAAGACGCGACGTTCTTTGTCCAGCGCGAGCACTACGAGTACGCCAAGGACAACCCGGCCTTCCCCAACCAGTACTGGAACCTGCCGGCCCTGAGCTATGAGCTCGTCGACGGCGAGGCGGCCCTGTTCCCTGGTGTCGAGGTGATCCCCACACCCGGTCACGCCCCGGCGCACCAGTCGGTGCTGGTGCGGCTGCCCGAGGCAGGCACCATGATCCTCTGCGGCGACGCGGTCTACTGCCAGGAGAACTATGACCACGATGCCTGGGGCGGCCAGGCCGACCCGCCGACGGCCAAGGCCAGCGCGCTGGCCCTGCGCGAGCGGGCGACCCGCGAGAACGCCTCGATGATCTACGGCCACGACCGCAACCAGGTCAAGGACCTGCGGTACTCGACCGACTCGTACTGGTAGCCCCGGCGCTTCATGTCGGCAGCCCCGGCGCTTGATATCAGCAGCCCCGGCGCTTCGTATCGGCAGCCCCGGCGCTTCATATCGGCAGCCCCGGCGTCGTTGGTGAGAGGTAGGGCAGTGGCTGAGCAGGAACGTCCCACCGTCATCCGCAACCTGACGCTCGTCGACGGGACCGGTGCCGGGCCGGCCGCGGGCCAAGCGCTCATCGTCGAGGGTCAGTCATGACCCAGGCGCGCCGGATCAGGGCGAGGGTCGTCATCGTGGGGGGCGGGCCGGTCGGGCTCGCGCTGGCCGCGACGCTCGGCCGGGCGCGAATCTCCTGCGTGCTCGTGGAGCGCCAGCGCGAGCCGGTCATGATCCCCAAGGGGCAGAACCTGACCGCGCGCAGCCTGGAGCACTTCTACTACTGGGACTGTGCCGACGAGCTACGGGCGGCGCGCCTCCTGCCGCCCGGGTTCCCGATCGGGGGGATCACGGCCTACGAGAATCTCGCAAGCGAGTACTGGTACGCCCCGGCCGGCCGCGAGACGGTGGCCGACTTCTATTACCAGCGGAACGAGAGGCTGCCGCAGTACCTGACGGAATGCGTCCTGCGCAACAAGGTGAGCGAGCTCGGCTCGGTCACCGCGCTGTTCGGGTGGTCGGCCATCGAGGTGTCCCAGGACGACGGCGGCGTGCGGGTGACCGCCGCGGAGGCCCCGGGCGCGGCGCGGTGCGAGATCGAGGGTGACTACCTGGTCGGCTGCGATGGCGCCCATTCCCCGGTTCGCGATCAGGCGGGCATAGCGAGCAGCGGGGCGGATTTCGGCCAGCGCATGGTCCTGGCGGTGTTCCGCTCGCGTGAGCTGCACGCGCGCCTGGACCGGTTCCCGCTGCGGACCACGTACCGGGTGCTGCATCCCGAGCTCCACGGGTACTGGAGGTTCTTCGGCCGGGTTGACGCCGCCGAGACGTGGTTCTTCCACGCGCCGGTCAGCGAGGATGCGACGGCCCGGAGCCTCGACGTCCACACCCTGATCGAGCAGGCGGCCGGGTCCGGCGTGGCGTGCGCGTTCGAGCACGTGGGTTTCTGGGACCTGCGGATCGACATCGCTGACGCCTGCCGCCGGGGCCGCGTGTTCATCGCCGGCGACGCGGCGCACAGCCATCCTCCCTATGGCGCGTACGGCCTCAACACCGGGCTCGAGGACGCGGTCAACCTCGGCTGGAAGCTGGCCGCCGTGCTGGAGGGGTGGGGCGGGCCGCGGCTGCTCGACAGCTACGAGCAGGAGCGGCGCCCGGTCTTCACCGGGACGGCGGAGATGATCAGCCAGGGCATCGCGAAGGACGCCGCGTTCCTCGCGCGCTACAGCCCGCACCGCGACCGCGCCGAGTTCGAGCTGGCGTGGAGCGGCCTGACCGGGGGAGAAACGGCGCCGCCGTGGTACGAGCCGCACTATGAGGGCTCGCCGGTCGTGTGGGGCCCCGCCGGAGCGGCCGGCGGCGTCTGCGGTCCGCATTCCTGCCGGGCGCGGGCCGGGCATCACCTGGCACCCGTCGCCCTGTCCGCAGGCGGCAATGTCTTCGAACGGCTGGCGGGCGGGTTCACCCTGGTCGCGCTGACCGGGGAGCAGTGGCACGCCGGGGAGCAGCGGCACGCCGGGCCGGACCGGCACACCGGGCCGGAGCGGACGGCCGCGGGATTCCTGGCCGCGGCGAGCGCGCTGCGGGTCCCGCTGCGAGTGATCACCGACACCTTCGATGGCCAGCGAGCCGGCTACGGGCGGCGCTTCATCCTCGTCCGGCCGGACCAGTATGTCGCCTGGGCGGGAGACGACCCGCCGGCCGACCCGACGGCCCTGCTGTGCCGGGCCGTCGGGGCTGGCTGAGGCCTGCGCCGGGCTGTCGGGGCTGGCTGAGGCCTGCGCCCCCGGACGGGCTGGCTGCGCGGGCTGCCGCGCCATCATGGTCGCCGGCGCGTCCCTTGGTGTAATAGACAGTCATGGACAGACGCGCACTTGTTCTGGGCGGCGGCGGCGTCACCGGCGTCGCGTGGGAGATCGGCCTGATCGCCGGGCTGGCCGAGCTGGGCATCGACCTGGCTGCGGCTGACGTGATCATCGGGACATCGGCCGGCTCGGTGGTCGGTGCTGACCTCGCCTCCGGCCAGGACCCTGAGGCGCTGTACCAGGCCCAGCTCGCGCCGCCGGCCCCCGAGCCCGCCGCCCGGATGGGCTGGGGCGTTATCGGCAGGCTGCTATGGATCATGAACACCAGCCGGGACCCGATGCGGGCGCGGGCCCGGGTCGGTCACTGGGCGCTCGCCGCGCGCACCATGCCGGAGGCCGACCGGCGCAAGGTGATCGAGGGCCGGCTGCCCGCCAGCGAATGGCCCGCCCGGAATCTCAAGATCACCGCGGTGGACGCGCGGACCGGGGCGTTCACGGTGTTCGATTCCGCCGGTGACGCCGGCCTGGTGGATGCGGTGGGCGCCAGCTGCGCGGTGCCCGGAGTCTGGCCGCCGGTCACCATCGGGGACCGCCGCTTCGTGGACGGCGGCGTGCGCTCGGTGGCAAACGCCGACCTGGCCGCCGGATATGAGCGGGTGGTTATCGTGGCGCCGGTGGCCAAGGGCGCCGGCCACCTGACCAGCCCCCGCCGGCAAGCGGCAGAGCTCACGGCGGCCGGGGCGCGGGTCGTGATGGTGCAGCCGGACCGCGCGGCCGTGCGCGCCATCGGGCACAACGTGCTCGACCTGTCGCGGCGGGCGGCAGCGGCGGCGGCGGGCCGGGCCCAGGCCGCGGCGGAAGCGGCAGCGATCCGGGACGTCTGGCCGGGCGACGGCGAGCCGGCCGCCCCTTGATCCAGGTCAGCTGTTCCACCGCCTCACACGACCGCGCCACGGAACTCCGCGCCCAGCGGGTGCAGCGGCTTTAATCCCGACCAACCGCAACGTTCCGTCACCGGCGCCCGTGGCCGCCAGTGACGGGCGCGAAGTGGTGGGGCGAGCCGCGACGCCGCCGGCCGCCCACGCGATACCGCCAGATGACGGTGCGGCCGCCGGCAGGCCGGCCAGCACCAGCGTGCGGCGGCGGAGGTGCAACCGTTCGGCGGCGGTTATTTCATCACCCTCCCAGGCGTACGAGATGCCACCGACTGGTACGCGCAGGGCTTGTTCCAGTAGCCGCAGCATCCCCGCCGACCGGAGCGGCTATTACCGCACCCGGGCCGTAGGCCCAGGGCGCCGTCCGCCAGGCACTAGCGGCACGGCGGGCTCAACGTGGGCAAACGGGGCGATGATGGAGTCATGACGAACTGCACCCATGCCCCTAGCGGCACGCCGTGCGAAAAAGCAGTGGAGGCGTGGCATGAGCATCGGCGATGCCCTGGCGGAAGCGCGCCGCCGGGCCGGTCTCAGCATTAACCAGGTCAGCCAGCGGACACGGATCAGGGAACTGATCATCCTCGGCATCGAGCGAGACGATTACTCCGCCTGCGGCGGCGATTTCTATGCCCGCGGCCACATCCGCAGCATCGGCCGCGCGGTGGGGGCCGACCCCGAGCCATTGATCCTGGAGTACGACGCAACGGTACGGTCGCAGCAGCCGGTCACGCTCGCGGAGCTCTTCCAGCCGGTCACGCCGGTCAAGGTGCACGAACCGGGCCGCCGCAGCCACCGGGCCCCCGTGCTGGGCCTGGCGCTGCTGATCGTCCTCGGCTTAGCCGTTTACCTCGTCATCTCAGGCACGCCTCACGCGCCACCCGCCCACCCCGCGGCCGCGGCCGGGACGGGCTCCGTGACTCACCACCGCGCCAAGCACGCCACGCGGCATCCCTCGCAGAAGCCCGCCGCTGCCGTGCAGTCCTACGCCCGCCAGGTCGTCATCCGGCTCACGGCCATCGAGGATTGCTGGGTCGAGTTCACCACCCCGGCCGGCGGGTATCTTTCCCAGGCCTACGTCGTCGGCGGCACCTCGAGCAGCTGGACCTTCGGGTATCCCGTTGATATGCGGCTGGGCAATCCGGGCGGGATCAGCCTGGACGTGGACGGCAAGAATCCGCTGCCGCCGGGCACCACGAACCCGATCACGCTGGGCATTGGCCTCAACGACAAGATCTCCAGCTGACCAGGAGCTGCCTGGCGTGGCTGCGGCCGACCATCGCGCGCGTCCAGGCCCCTGGCAAGGTGGTAGCCGTGGCGGCTGACGTGACCGGGGCCACCCCGTGGCTGACCGCGGGGCCAGGCGGCTGGCCAGCAAGTGAGCGAAGGAGCGGACGCTGTGAAACCAATGGATGACCGGGTGGTATTCCTCACCGGAGCGGCCGAGGGCCTTGGCCGGGAGGTGGCCCGGGAGCTGGCGAGGGCCGGCAAGCGCCTGGCCCTGTTTGACGTGCAGGCGGAAAAACTCCAGGCGGTGACGGACGAGCTGGCGTCCGCCACCGAGGTGCTGCCGCTGGTCGTGGACCTCGCCGATGCTGCCGCCACGCAGCAGGCCGCTGCGCAGGCGCTGGAGCACTATGGGCCGCCGCGCGCGCTGATCCACGACGCCGCCGTGCTCAAGGAAGTGGCCATGATCGATGTCACCTTCGAGAACTGGCGACGCGAGGTCGACATCATCCTGCAGGCGGCGTTCATTCTGTCGCGGGCGGTGTGGCCCGGGATGGTCAGCGCACGCCGGGGAAGCATCCTGTACGTGTCCTCGGGCTCAGCGCTCAGCGGGTTCGTGAAGGAGACGGCCTATACGCCCGGCAAGCATGCCCAGGAGGGACTCATGCGCGTCCTGGAACTGGAAGGACGGGAATTCAACATCGCCGTCAACACCATCACGACCGGCAAGCCGATCGATACCCCCATGTCCGCGTCGCACTACACGCCGGACATGTGGATCGGCGCGGTGCACCCGTCGCGGCTGGCGCCCGCGTTCGCCTTCCTGGCCGGCATAGATACGAGCTTCGCGACCGGGCAGCGCTTCAATGCCTTCCAGATGTCGGAAGCGATGCGGTCCGCGGTCACATGAGCCCTGGATACTTACCACGCGGGACGCGATGACTCGGTCAACCAGGAGACACTCGCCCGCGCGGGGATGGAATCGGTCTGTGAGGAGCCCGGGGTTCTCGAGACACGTCCGTGCCAGGATGTGACGGTGCCCCGGCTAAATGGTCATTTCATGACGTCTCAGATGGGCCGCCGCGTCGTCGTGATCACGGTCGCGGCGGCCTTCGTCGCCGGTTGCGGAGCCGCGTCAACGACCAGCGTGCACCGCGGCGTGCGGGACAGCGCGCGGGAGGCCGTGCCATCCAGCACGCCAACGGCGCGAGCCAGCGCGACAACGGTCCCGCACGTGACGGCACCGGTCATGTCAACGACCGTTCCCGGCGCGCCGAACTGCCCGATGTTCCCGGCGAACAACGTGTGGAACACCAACATCTCCAGGCTGCCGGTAGATGCGCACAGCGCGGCGTGGCTGGCCAGCATGAATTCGGCGACGACCTACCTGCACCCCGACTTCGGCCCGGATCCGGGGGGCTATCCGTACGGGATCCCGTTCACCGTGGTCAGCAGCGCGCAGCCGCTCGTCACGATCAATTTCCAGTATGCGAGCGAGAGCGACCAGGGTCCTTACCCGTTCGGCCCGGCAACGCCGATCGAGGGCGGCGCGAATGCTGGCGGGGACCGCCACGCCATCATGGTGAACGCCAGCACCTGCGCGCTGTATGAGCTGTGGGACGCGCATTACTCCGCGGGCGGCTCGACCGCGGGCTCGGGGGCCATCTGGCCCCTGCGGTCCAACCGGCTGCGGCCGGCGGCTGGACCTCGGCTGACGCGGCGGGCCTGCCGATCCTTCCCGGCCTGCTGAACTTCGCGCAGGTCCAGGCGGCGGTACGGACGGGCAAGCCGATCACGCACGCGATCAGGTTCACCGCGCAGGTCACCCAGGCGGCTTACCTGTGGCCGGCCCGCCACCAGGCGAGTTCGGACCCGAGCCCGAACGTGCCGCCGATGGGCGCCCGGTTCCGGCTGCGAGCCAGCTTCGACGTGGCGCGGTTCTGCCAGGATTCCCAGCCGTATTGCCGTGACGCCAAGGCGATCCTGGTGGAGATGAAGAACTACGGGCTGATCCTGGCCGACAACGGGAGCAACTGGTTCTTCCAGGGCAGCGCCTTCCCGCAATGGCCCGACGCCCTGGTGTCCCTGCTCAAGGGGATACCGGCCCGGGCGTTCCAGGCCGTCGACGAATCCTGCCTGATGGTAAGGCCCAACTCCGCAGCGGTGAGCGCGAAGCCAGGCTGCCCGATCGGCTGACGCGAGCGCAGCGGACGCTGCGAGCAGGCGGTCAGGGCCGGGACTGGCTGCCGTCGCCGGGGATCGATCTGGTGAGGGCGTCCAGGATCACGGTGAGCCCGATCCCGAACTCATCGCCGAAGTCGTAGCCGGGGCGCAGGATGTGCTCGGTCGCCATCTCGACGAGGTGGGGGTACTCGTCGGCGAACTGCTGCATGATCGCTTCGGTGGCCTCGGTGACGGTCTGGGGATTGAAGGGCAGGGCGGCCTCCTGCAGCGCGAATCCGTAGATGTAACTGTCGAGCAGGGCGTAGGCGTGGGCGGTCATGGCTACCGAGAAGCCCGCGCCGCGCAGGGTGGCGAGGGTGGCGTCGTGGTGGCGCAGCGTCGCGGGACCGGGATTGGCCCGCGACTCCATGAGCCCGATGGCCCAGGGATGGCGCCGCAGCGCCCGGCGGGCCGAGACCGCCCGGCACCGCATCTGCGCCTGCCAGTCGCCGCCGGGCGACGGCAGGTCGATCTCGCCGAAGACCAGATCGACGATGCCGTCGAGGATCTCGTCCTTGCCGCTGACGTAGTAATAGAGCGACATCGGCTTGACGCCGAGCTCCCGGGCCAGCGAGCGCATCGTCAGCGCCCCGATCCCTCCCGCGTCGGCGACCGCGACGGCGCCGCGCAGCACCCGCTCCCGGCTGAGCGGAGCGCGCTCCCCAGGACTCCCGGCCACTGGCTCCAACATGTCGCTCCCGGGTTATAGCCAAGTCGTACTTAGTACTGTAGCGTGCCGTACTAAGTACGAAACCCAGGTTCGGCGCGAGTGGCGGGTGCACCAGCGGCCCGGGAGGAAGCGGTCATGGCACCTGAACGGCAGCACCTGACGACGGGCGAGGCAGCGGCCCCGGAGGCGACGGCAGCGAGCTCGATGCGGGCGATCGTGCAGGACGGTTACGGCTCGGCCGACGTGCTGCGGCTCGCGCGGATCGCCCCGCCCAGGATCGCCGACGGCGAGGTGCTGCTGCGGGTGCACGCGGCGGGCCTGGACCGGGGCACGTGGCATGTGATGACGGGCCGGCCGTACCTGCTGCGCCTGGTGGCCGGCCTGCGGCGGCCGAGACAGCCGGTAGCCGGGCTTGATGTGGCCGGCACGGTCGTCGCGGCCGGCCCGGGAGTGACCCGGTTCCGGGCCGGGGATGAGGTGTTCGGGTTCGGCCGGGGCACCTTCGCCGAGTACGCCGCGGCCCGCGAAGACAAGCTCGCCCGCAAGCCGGCCAGCCTCACCTTCGAGCAGGCCGCGGTGGTCCCGGTGTCCGCGGTCACCGCCCTGAACGCCCTGACCGTCGCCGGTCATGTCAAGACCGGGCAGAAGGTGCTGGTCACTGGCGCGTCCGGCGGTGTCGGCAGCTACGCCGTGCAGCTGGCCGCCGCGCTGGGCGCGGAGGTCACCGGCGTGTGCAGCACCGCGAAAACCGGCCTGGTGCGATCCCTGGGTGCGGCCCATGTCATCGACTACACCCAGGACGACTTCGCCGACGGCGCCCACCGCTACGACCTGATCATCGACATCGCCGGGAACCCTGCCCTGTCGCGGCTCCGGCGCGCGCTCACGCCCGCCGGAACCGCCGTCCTGACCGGCGGCGAGGACGGCGGCCGGTGGACCGGCATGGGCCGGCAGCTCCGCGCGCTGGCCCTGTCACCGTTCCTGCGCCAGCGGCTGACCATGCTCACCCCGCGCCAGCGCGCCAGCGACCTGGAACTGCTTACTCCCTTCATCGGGGCAGGCGCGGTAACCCCGAGCGTCGGCGCGACCTACCCACTGGACCAGGTCCGGCAGGCCATGCGCCAGCTCGAAACCGGGCAAGCGCGCGGGAAGACCGCCATCACCATCTGAGCCGGCGATGCTGCTTACCAGCGGTCTACGTGCAGCACGTCCGCCAGCGGCCGGCGCGCAGCGGGGCGGAAGGTGTCGCCGGTGTAGTAGGCGGTGGGGATCAGCGCGCCCTGGCGGACGTCATCGGGGAGCCCGAGCAACCCCGCGATCTCCGTCTCGTATTGCAGGTGCAGTGTGGTCCAGGCGGTACCAAGGCCCCTGGCCCGGCAGGCCAGCATGTAGCTCCACGCGGCGGGCAGCAGCGATCCCCACAACCCGGCCTGTGACTCCCCGGCCTGCCAGGCCGGTCGCACCGTAATGCAGGGGATCACCTGCACCGGCACCTGGCCCATGTGCTGGCCGAGGTACGCGGAGCTGCTGCTCACCCGGGCCATGACCTCGCTGCCGGTCCCCGCGCCCCGGCTCGGGTCGGCCGCGGCGTTGCTCAGGTAGCTCTCGGTCGAGCGACGGTAGAAGTCCCCGATCTGCGCTCGCACCTGCGGATCGGTCACCACGATCCAGTGCCAGCCCTGGCGCATGCCGCCGCTCGGTGCCTGGAGCGCGATCTCCAGGCACTCTTTCACCAAGTTGAGCGGCACGGGACGGGTCAGGTCCAGCCGCTTGCGGACGGATCGGGTGGTGGTCAGCAGCTCATCAGGAGTCAGCGGCATGTCAGGCATAATCGCATACCGGGATCCTGGCTCTGTGCTACGAGCGTCGTGGACCGGCCACGGTCACCGCGCGAGATCCGCCTTATTGGAGGCGCGGCAGTGCGGCCGCCAGAGTGGACGCCGGTGCTGCGCCCTGAATGAACGATCTGCGCGAAGTCCCGCGTAGGGAGAACGGTAGCCGCTTCGCTGGTGATCACCATCGTGGCGATGCGGCACCATCGTGACGATTCAGGCCCTGAAAACTCGCATCAAGAAGTCGCCCGCCAGAACTATCCAGTCCTTCCTGAGCTGGCTAGGCGACCTCGCCGAACAAGTACGACCCGCGAACAGGCTGGCCATTCTTCTGACGGCCCAAGCGCTTGGTGCTCCTTCGCATCACCAGGGCGGCCCAGTCGATGCCAGGCAGCCGACCCATCCGCCTGGGCGCAGCTCTTGACGAGGGTGTGGCCAGTCCTCGCTTCCCAGCACCGGGCTTGACGACCACACCCATAGGCCGACGGCCAACAGAGCAGGAATGGCCGGGAAGCGCGAACATTACTCGCTGGCATGGCCGGCGGCGTCGGGTTCAGCGACAGCTGCGGGTTCGGCGGCAGCGGCGACGGGGGCAGCGGCATTGGCTGGGGCGGGTGGCGCGGTGACGGTGAAATTCACGGAGTTGCTCATCTGACCCATTACCGACACGACAAGCGGGACGACCTTAGGCAGCTCAGTCCAGCCGACGCCGGTAGCGGGGTCGTCACCGGGCACGGTGAACTGTATGGCGGTGTCCGACAAGCTGCTGACCTTAATCGGCTCACTGTTAAGCATCAGCTGGCTGCCCGGTTGCGATCCGAGGTTGACGCCCGCGAGCTCGACGGGTTTGCCGACCGGGCCGGTCAGCGGATCCGGTTGGTACAAGGCTGGCGAGCCGAAGGTCACGAGCTTCTTGCCGAGATAGCCTCCTTGGCTGATGCCCATCAGCACCATGAGGGAAGAATCGATGTTCGGCAAGCCGGCGCTGACATCATTGCTGACGATTTGATGAATGACGGTGGTGAGGAAGATGGCGATCGCGATAATCGTGAATCCGACCATCTGAATCTTCGCTAGTTCGGGTACACCGGTGTCATCCTGGAAGATTCCGCCCGTATCCTTGGGCGCCGCGCCCTGCGCCGCGCCTGGTTTTGTTACCTTGCCAGTCTGGACGTACGCGGCGGTGATTCCCTTGGCGGCAGCAGCCGTGCCCGTACTGAAGCCGAGAACGGTGAGGAGGTTGACCGGTATCTCGCTGAGCGCCGAGTAATTACCTTGCTCAGCTCGCAGGACCCACAGCGCGGTGTAGGCGAAGAGGATAACCATGAGCCATAGGAACCACTGGAACTTAGATGTGCTGGCCAAGCCGTCGAATCCCTCGACCACTTTCCTTGGGTTCCACTGATGACTGAGAGCTGCCGTTAAGAGGTAAAGCAGCACGAGCAAGCCAAGCCCGCTCAGCACTGCCCCCCACTTCAGCCCAGCCGAGACGTCGGCGGTCTTTGCGGTCGTCATCGCGACCGCGTGCATAGCCTCGTTCATTTTGCCCCCTCCTCGGTGAATGTGCCTGTGGTGATCAGCAAGCCCTTGTCCCCCCGGCCCGCCATCGCGCCGCGGAAGTCGCGGACTGCGCCTGCGCCTACGCTGCCCCGGTATCTTTTGCACTGGAAGAAGACCGGGAAGCTGACCAAGCCGAGCCGGTACACGCCGAGCCCATCGATGCCGCCGTCGCCGCTCTTGCCGGTTACGTTGACAGTGTCAAAGTCAGCTTCGCGCAGTAGCCGCTGGGCGAGCCTCTCGAAGGCATCCGGTGACATATGCATCAGCTGATCGAGCAGTTGCTCCTTCCATCCCGGCTCTTCGGCCAGCTCTGCCGCGTCGGGATCAGCGTCATTTTGTGGCCGCGTCTTGCGTTTCTCCCGCAGCACCACAAGGTGGGACTGCCACAGCTCACGGACTCGCTCCCGGCGCTGGCTGTCGCTGCCAGCCGGGTCGGTGACTAATGCGGTGCCCTCGTCAGTCAGCGCCCAGATACCCCTGGCGCTGTTCGTCAGCAGGCTCATTCCCTTGAGATAGGAGCGGGCCCACGCGAGCCGGTAGCCGATCTCGGTTTCTGGCCCGTTGTTGTGCAGCACGGCGTGCTGAGTGTCAGCGAAGCCCTGACGCTTGATGACCGTCTCCACGATCTCACCTATCGACGCCGACCCGCCCAGCTCAGTCACCGCCTGAAGCGTGGGCCAGAGCAGCTCGTGGTACGGCGGCACGTCAGCTGCAGCCATAGTGGGCATTCCCGCCTACTCCAATTCCGGTCTTGCTCCCATCATTGTGACAGCGGCTCCAGTGTGTCATCAGGCACTTGCCGCGCACCCGCTCGCTCGTAGCCGCGATGAGAAACAGCAGCCCATCGGCGGGTCCTCCTGGGATCCGGTACTAGGAGCAGGAGGCGAGAACATCGCTTCGATCAAGCGCCACGCCGTCGACCTCCCTAGTGCCGGGCACGGGATCGGCATGTTGGTTCTTCGTGCCTGTTAGTTCATGAGCGTGCCTGAGTGACTGATTCGCTGATGAGCGCTGCGTGTGGCAGGAGCGCGAGCGTAGCTATTTATCAGGCGTCAGGTCTCACGATCGGCGTGTGTCCGGCAGGAAGATCCAGGTCCTTGTCCATCACCCATTGTGCGTGGATCCCGTCTAGGCCACTGACGCGGTCGGCCAGGGTGAAGTCGATCCTGGGCGTCTGCACCCACAGCTGGGGGATGTCCTGCCACTGGGTCTCCAGGAGCGCAAAGCCGGTGAACAGCGGGGCGATCTCTTCACGGCGCGCGGGCGGCACGAACTGGAGCAGCAGACGTCCCTGGTAGCCGCACCGCTCGTAGAAGCCCACCGCCTTGCCGATGCTGCCGAGCGTGAGCTGTCGCACGCCCAGGCTGCGGGCTCCTGATTCCATCGCCGACAGCAGCCTGCGTCCCAGGCCCCTGCCGCGCACAGCGGCAGCCACCGCGAGGTGATCGACCGTCCCGAGCCCGCCGCCGTCCACATGCCCGAGCACGACGCCAGCGATCCCCTCTGCCTGCCTGGCGGCCAGCATCATCGGCGACTGGCTGGCCAGCCGGTCGCGGAAGAAGCCGGGGCCGCGCCATCCGGCCTGCAAGGACGGGAAAATCCGCAGGAGGAACCGGCAGGCAAGGTCCAGCTCCTGCGGTGTCCGGATCGGCCCGATCGTGAACTCGCCCACGACTGGCAATGCTATGAGCACCGCAACCCGCCGCTGATTGGCGGTGATGGCCTTCCGCCGTGATGATCGAGGTGTCTGACGCCACGACCGAGACGGAACGGAAGGCCATCCATGCCAGTGTCGCATGCCCGCGTAACCACCGTGACCAGCGCCGATGACGAGCTGCCCGGCTTGCTGGAGGTGCTGGCACGGGTCCCGGACCCGCGCAGGAGACGGGGCCGGCGGTACACGCTGGTGTTCCTGCTGGCCGTCGCGGTGGCGTGCGTGCTGGCCGGGGCGAAGAACTTCCGGGAGATCGGCGACCAGGCTGGCGACCTGCCGCAGGAGGTGCTGGCCCGGCTCGGCGGCAGGCCGCACCCGCTGCTGGGGACGATCACCGCGCCGAGCGAGAAGCGGATCCGCACCCTGCTCCAGGAGATCGACGCGGCGACGCTGGATGAGCTGACCGGGGGCTGGCTGCGCGCCCTGGCGGAGGCCGGGCGGCTGGAGAACCTGCTGCGCGCGATCGCGATCGACGGGAAATGGCTGCGCGGCATCGGCGACGGGCAGCAGGTAAAGCTGTTCGCCGCGATGCTGCACGAGCACAAGGTGATCATCGCCCAGCACGCCATCCCCGAGGACACCAGCGAGATCACCCGGGTCAGGGAACTGCTGGACCCGGTAGACCTGAGCGGCGCCGTCGTCACCGGCGACGCCGCCCACGCCCAGCGCGCCACCGCCGCCTACATCGCAGGGCCCGCGGAGGACGGGGGCCGGGAATCGGATTACTTCCTGTTGGGTATAGAGCCAGGACCGGGAGATGCCCGGCTGCGGCAGCGATGGAGACGAATGTGACGGGCGCGCCGGCACGGTAGAGTTCGCGCAGTGCCTGGATCGGCTCTGGCACGGGTGAGCTGGTGCCGGCGGGCTGCGGCGACGGCCAGCGGGGTGGCTGGGTCAGGATGCATCGGCGGCTGCCTCCTGCTCATCGCGTGCCGGCTTCGAGTGCGGTGATGATCTTGTCCGAGGTTCGCGGCGACTTGCTTGTTCATCTCGGCGACGCGGGCGTGCCCGGCGGCTTCGGCGGCGGTGATGAGCTGCAGGGTGGCTTGCTGCTGGGCATGGTGCTGGGGGAGGAACTCAGCCGTGGTGAGGAACATCGGGCAAGTCAGGCAAGAGTTGGCGTGCGGGCAGGTTTTCGGACCAGGGCAGCTGGCAGTACCCGTTGGGCAGCGCCTGGGTAGCCCGCGACAGCTGCTGCCTGGCCCAGGCGGCGTCGCCGAGCGGGCCGTCGGGGCTGATGCTGGACGGGCTGCCCGGCGGCGTTGACCTTACGGGCTTTCTCCCAGTGCTCGCGGATGGTCTTGTCCGACAGCAGGGCATAGTGGGCAGTCATCTGGGGTGAGTCGTGGTCGAGGATCTTTTGCACGACGTGCTGGGGAACGTCCCGGTTGATCAGCCTTGTCCCGAGGGTGTGTCGCCACTGGTGGGGGGTCAGGTGCATGGCTGGCCGTGCTCGTCGCGGACGTCGCAGCGAGCCAGCCAGCGGTAGAGCGCGGTGCGGTAGGAGC
This sequence comes from uncultured Actinomycetota bacterium, assembly GCA_963749145.1. Lineage (GTDB taxonomy): Bacteria > Actinomycetota > Actinomycetes > Streptosporangiales > Streptosporangiaceae > JASHPR01. The sequence continues at coordinate 1,227,281 of CAVVLN010000005.1, forward strand.
GGGCCGCTGAACGGGCGGGTGCCCGTCGATGTTGGCTTTGGTGCCGGGGGAACAGCACCGGGACCGTGCCCGGCCACCGTGCGCGGGTGCGTGCTTGCTGAGCTGTGATCATGCGAGTGCAGCTCCTCGTCGATGGGGACGAGCGCCTCGCGTTTCATCTTCGTGTTGTAGTACCGCAGGTAGGGTGCGCCCGTCGGGGTCGGTGATCACGCAGTTCGAAGGCGAGCTCGATGGCGTAGGAGATCCGCAGGCCGCAGCGGATCAGGATGATGGTGATCAGCTGTAGGCCGGGTCGTCCCAGCGGTCCAGGCGGGCGGGGTCTTCGACCTGGGCCATGACGTGCTCGGCGAGCGAACCGTGGGAGCGGCTCGCGGCGGCCGCGGGTAGTCTTCGCGGAACAGCACCGCCGCTGGCAGGCAGCGTCCCGCGGTCCCACTGGTGGCGGCGGATGGCGTGCAGGAACATGTTCGAGCTGGCCGATGTGCATGATCCGGTCGCGGACGCCGGGGAGGGCGGCGGAAAGGTAAGCCAGGTAGCGTTCCAGCACGCTGGCGGTCGATGTCGGCCGAGCTGCGACGATCCCGCGCGAGGGTTTGCAGGAACTGCGCCGAAGCGGGTAGATGCGCGTTTACCGCGCTGCAGGCCAGCGACGTGCTGATCCCGGCTGGACAGCCGGCGACCGGGTCCACTGCTTGGCCAGGTCCTTCAGCCAGGGCTGGGTTATGCGGCCGAAGCGCAAGGTGCGCGTGCGGCTCGCTGATCCCCAGGGACCGCAGCCGCCAGAAGTCACGGGGGTATTCGGCATCCCAGCCGTGCCCGAGGGCAAGGTCCTCGACCTGCGGCGGTGCGCGTATGCCAGCAGCGCCTGGCGCGCTGCTGTTCGGCGGCGCGGCGAAACTCGCTCTCGCCACTGCCTGAGCGGAGCGGTCCAGCAGCGACCGCGCCTGCCGCTGGCTGCCAGGAACCGCACGACCCTCATGCGCGACCAGCGGCCGGGCCTTGCCGCCTAGCCTCATCGCGGCGGCATTGCATCGCGTACTGGATCTCCAGCCGTAAGCTGCGGCCCGAGGCAGCGCAGGTCGATGCTGGACTCGCCTGCAGGCGGTGTGATCACCGGCCGGTCCGCGCTGCCGGAGGCCGAGCCAGGTGCCGAGCCGCGGTCCGTCAGCGGCGAGGTGCCAGCCGAAAAACTGTCCAGGTCCGGCTTGCCCTGCGAGCGGCAGCGCTGGCCATGGCCCCCGCACAGTTTCGTGCCGCTATGGGAAACCCGTCCGCACGCGGCTGACACGGCAGACGGCGCCGCCGAAGACGGGATCATCGGGAGCGAAGACCAGGATGTCGTGGCGGAATTCCGGCCGGACCGCCGCAACCAGCTTTGCCAGCAGGCCCGGATGCGGTCCCGGCATCTGATCCGCGCCAGCGGCCTGGCCGGGCGCGCTCACCAGATCACCGCCACGTCACGTCGTGGCCGTCAAAGACGGTGGCGGTGATCCAGACCGTCACGCCGCCGCGGCGGGCGGCGGCGTGCAAGAACACCGTCCCGGCGCTGCTGGGCTGCTGCTCGTCTTGTCCCAGCGCCAGCGCCGCCCGCCAGGCACCGAACACCTCCCGGGCCTGCCCGGCGCGGGCCAGGCCGGGCACCCGGCCCGCGCACGCACCGGACCCGGCAGGCCGTCCAGGCGATAGCCGGCAGATGCGGGTGCGCGTCCAAGATCCGCGCCAGCTCGGCGGCGGCCTGCCGCTGCCAGCGGGCACGGTCGTCCTGCGCTGATCTGCCGCAGGTCACCAGGACACCTCCCGCCCGGTGAACCAGCCGGCCTTCTCCAGCGCCGCCCGGCGTCCTCGGCCGTCAGGTGCCCGTATACGGCCGACGTCGTGGTCACCGACGAGTGCCCTAGCAGCTTGGAGACGACCTCGACGGGAACGCCGTCGCGCAGCCACCGGGTGGCCGCCGAATGCCGGAACCAGTGCGGGTCGAAATCGAAGCCGGTCCTCGCCCGCAGCCGCATGACCAGGTCATAGGCCGCCGGATACGACCACGCCTGCCCCCGCGGCTGCGCCCAGATATTGATGAAGACGTAGTCGCTATCGATGCTGGCCGTACTCGCCGTGCAGGTAATCGGCATACAGCCGGATCAGCTCACCGCCGACCGGGACCGTCCGGCCGCCGGACTTGGCCCGGGCGCCGTTCGCGTTTCCCTCGCCACGACGCTGATCTCCCGCTCGGCGGCGGCGATGTCCTCATGCCGGAGACCCGAGCGCTTCGCCGGCCCGGCAGCCCTGTCTCGTGCATCAGGGCGAAGAAGAACCGGTCCCGCAGCCGCGTGCACGCGTCCAGGATCGCCTGCGTCTCGCCGACGGTCAGGATCCGCGGCAGCTTCGCCGGGGCCTTCAGCGAGATCGCACGGCCGCGATACGGCTTCGCCCTTGCTGACATGGTGCAAGAACGGCTTCCACCCGCCCCGCCCGCCGGTTCTCCACGCGGCCAGCAGGTCACCGACCTCCGCGCCGTTGCGCGCCTGGTGCGCATAGAACGCGCTGACAGCGGCGAGCTTGCGGTTGACGGTCGCCGCCGCTGACCTGCGCTGCCGCCGACGGCAGCACCGCGACCGCCCCCGAGCGCCCCGCCGGGGGAAGCTGCAGCCACGCCACGAACTCCCCGACATCTTCCAGCCGGGCCTCGCGCCAGTCCAGGCCCTGGAAGGCTGACGAACTCCCAGTAATCCTTCAGGTCGTGGGCATAGGCCTTCACCGTGTTCGGCGACCGGCCGATGTCCGTCAGATACGCCAGGAACCGGTCCACCGGGACGACCGGCACGTCATCGTCCCCGAGCACCGTCCACGACAGTGTCCCCGAGCCTGGGATCGCCACCGCCTGCACGAGCATCGTCTCCTCCTTGATCAACGTCGTCAAGGCAAACCAGCCGGGCCTGCAGCGCGCCGTCTACGACGCCATCCAGGCCGGCTGCCCGCGCCAGCCGGACCACGTCGAGATCGACTACAGCCACGGCCGGATCATCAGACGATCCCTGTGGGTCACCGACGCCGCCAGCATGGACTTCCCGCACATCACCCGGGCCGTCCGGATCCGCCGCGACGGCTACGACGCCGCCGGCGCCTGCTGTCCAAGGAGATCGTGCACGCCGTCACCAGCCTGGACCAAGACCGCGCCGGCCCCGCAGACCTGGCGAAGATCGCCCGCGGCCAGTGGGGTATCGAATCGGTCCACTGGCTGCGCGACACCGCATACCGGGAAGATTCCGGCACCGGCTACCGCGGCAGCGGGCAAATTGCTTACATCGTTAACGCCGGTTCGGACACGGTGACGCCCATCACAGCTGCCACCGAGAAGCCTGGCAAGCCAATCAAGGTAGGGAGTTCCCCCGATGCGATCGTGATCACGCCGGACGGGAAGACCGCTTACGTCGCGAACTGGGGATCGGACACGGTGACGCCCATCACAACTGCCACCGACAGGGCCGGAAAGCCAATCAAGGTCGGAGTTAAGCCTGTTGCGATCGCGGTGACCCAAAACGCGAAGAACGTCTACGTCGTGAACTGGGGATCGGACACGGTCACGCCGATCGCCACCCTGACTAACAAGCCCGGCAAGCCGATCAACGTGGGCACTACTCCGTGGACGATCGTGATGACCCGCAGCGGAAACACCGCCTACATCGTTAATAACGGCTCGGACAGCGTGACACCGATCGCTACCACAACCAACACAGCCGGCCAGGCCATCAACGTAGGCGATGCGCCAGGAGCAATCGCCGTTACACCCTGACCGGCTAAGGTAACGCCTGTAATCACCGCACCAGTCGTTGCTCACAGACCTCGTAGTTATGTTCACAATCAAGAAGCTTCTGTTCGTCAGCCGCCTCCTCGCCCGACGTGAGTCGGCGAACGCGGATCAACTAGGTCAGCGCTGAAATTCAGCGTCTTGGCGGACCTGGACTGCCGTGCAGATCGGCTGGCCGCCAAGTGCCGTGGTGCTCGAAGACCTCGCTGACGGATCACCATACGAGACAATGCGAACACCGCAGCGCACGGCGCGTTACATAGCTATATGACAGATCCACAGTCCCCACCGTCATGTAACTTCCGCTCATGCCGCGTTCCGAGCGGTTGCCAGGAACCGGATCAGGCCTGCCGAGGAATGCCTCAGGGAACTGTGCCGCGCGGCACAACCCATTGCGTCGCCTGGCCGGTGACCTCCGTGATGAGGTCGTAATCGCCGTCGTAGTGCAGGACGGTGACGCGTTCTCGTTCGGCCACTGCCGCTATGAGCAAGTCGGGCAGTCCGACCGACCTCATACGGCCACTTCGCCAGAACGAGGCTTGAACATCGAGCGCTCGCCGCCAGTCCTCATCGTGGGTAGCCAGCCACTCGTAGCCGACATCGCGATCAGCTCGCAGCTGGTTGAACTCTGCGCTGCTGCGGGTCGCCCATCCGAGCTCGAACTCGATTACTCCGCAGGTAGCTACCACTCCTGCCTCGATCAGCGGCCCAACGGCCGCCGCGACGGGCGCGTGGTGTAGGCGGGCTAATGCGCTGGTGTCGGCCAGGTAGCTTGCTACCGCTGCCATGCGGCCCGCATGATGTCCTCATCTTCAAGATCGGGAAGGCGGCGAGAGGTGAATCGTTGCAGGTCCCGGCGCCGGGCCGCCAGCGCCGCAACCTCGCGCAGAGCGGTGTTGACAGTGTCCTTCTTGGTTGTCGTGCCTAGCTCTCGCTGGGCGGCAGCAAGGTACTGCTCGTCGATCTCGATCAGAGTCTTCGCCATGGCCCGCCTCCCCTTCGTCTAGAGTATATCTCACAGCATCCTAACAGGATATACAGCATGCGTGGGCTGCCGTGCTCGTTACCCGCGGACAGGCACGGCCATGATCTCCACAGTCAAGGCATCGATAGCCTGACATGAGCGGGCGTATCGCGATCAAGCTCAACGACGCGAGCGCGCTCGAGGACTGCCGCGGCATAGCCGGCCGTCTGCCGCTTCAGGCAGTTCTTCAGATAGCTGTCCAGGGTTCCAGGATTGCCACGCATATCTCGGTTAGCACCTACGCGCACCCAGCCGCAATTGCGGAGAAACGTCGGCACGCCTTCCGGGCACTCCCAGCTCAGGCACGTTCATGCGCGCTTCTGACCGAGAAGCAGCACCATTCCGGCCGAGTTCAGCTCATGCACGACGAACGCGGCCCGCCCAGTCGGCGTCGGAAGCCGGGAGCCTGGGCTGACATGCGCGCGGATCGCCGCCTCTACTGCGCCGCTCACGTCATCATGCTCCAGATTGGGGGCAAGGCCGCGGCAACAGTGGACGCTGACAGGGCCTGCCCGTCATGCGGGGTGCGGTAAGCGAATCCTTCGGCGCGCGGCGCGAGGAGCCGCTTACAGGACGGTGCCCCAGGCTTGGTGCCGACGCCCGGGAACAGTCATGGGCGCTGCCGCGGCTTCTGGTGCTTTTGCCGACCGCCTGGGGTTGGACGTAGGCCTGCGGAGGCGCGCCGTGAGCTTCGTGCTGTCTGCCGGGGTTCTGGAATGTCATCAGAACTCCTCTCTGAGCATGAGGGCGAAACCGGCATCAAGGGGCGTCACGCGAGTTGGCCCAGTCGTAACGCCAAACGGATGACGTGCGGCTGGTCGGCTGCTGAACAGGCCAGCAGCCTCATGTGGGCCGGGCGGATCGCCGACGCCGAAACGGCCTGCCGGCTGCTGCTCGTCCGTGACCTAGACCCATCCCTGGCGGGTGCGGTCCGGGTATGCCTCGGGCACGCCCTGCTATCGGCGGGACGGGCACGGGACAGCCTTCGCGAGCTGGAGCGGGCATGCCAGTCGCCCCTGCTCACCAGCGCCGAACGGGCCGAGGCCCAGGCGTGGGCGAGCTTCGCCCGGCTGCGATTGCTAGACCTCGACGGCGCCGCAGCCGCCGCCGGGGAAGCGCGGTCGGCAGCCGTTCAGGCCCGCGATCACGCCGCCACGAGTATCGCCATGGCCTCGCTCGCTGTGGTTTCTGAAAACCGCGGGCACCTCCGGGAGGCGCTGCAGATCGCCGACGACGCTGTGCGGCTGGCCGACGAGAGCCCCGGCAGGCTGGGACACCGGTATCCGGTCCACATTCCCCGCGGTTTCATTCTCGTAGCGCTTGACCGGCTCGATGAGGCCAGGACCACGATCGAAACCGGCAGGCGGATCAGCGAGGAACACGGCATCCGCGGGCCCCTTGCCAGCTATCACGCCGTTCGCGCGTTCGAGCGTTTCATCGCGGGGCACTGGGATGATGCGATCGCCGAGATCGAGGCGGGCGCCGGGCTGGCGAGCGAGACCGGGCACAGCTATAGCCTCATCCTCGGCCGCGGCCTGCTGTCCTTGATCAGGCTGCACCGCAACGACCTGCCCGGCGCCCGGGACGCGGCGGGCGTCACCGCGGGCCAGCTGTCTGACGTCAGCCCCCGCCAGGGCAACTGGTCCGCGTGGGCGCAGGCCCTTGTGCTCGAGGCCGAGGACGAGCTCGCGCAGGCGCTCGCGATCCTCGGCGGGTGCTGGGACCGGTGCGCCAGCTGCGGGCTCGCGAGGGAATACCCCGTTATCGGGGCCGATCTGGTCCGGCTCGCCCTGGCCGCTGGTGAGGCGGGACGGGCCCGGGATGTCACGGCTGCGGTCACCGATGTCGCCTCCCGAAACGAGGTGCCCTGGATCGCCGGTGCCGCGCTGCGCTGCCAGGGACTGGCCGAAGACGACGCCGAGATTCTGCAGGCTGCCGTTAACGCCTATGCCCGCGGGTCGCGTCCGCTTGAGCTTGCGCTCACCTGCGAGGACGCGGGTGCCGCCTTCGCGCGGCAAGGCAACGCGGACCGCGCTGGCCAGGTCCTCGATCAGGCGATCACCATCTACGAGCGCCTAGACGCCGCGCGCGACCTCGCCCGGGCCGAGGCCGCGTTGCGGCAGATGGGCATCCGCCGCGGCCGCCACGTCACGCACCGCCGCGCCCAGAGCGGCTGGCCGAGCCTGACCCCGAGCGAGCTGGCCGTGGTCGACCTGGTGGCCGAGGGGCTGTCCAACCCGCAGATCGGCCAGCGGTTGTTCGTCTCACGCCGGACCGTGCAGACCCATCTCGGGCACGTGTTCGCCAAGCTTCACATCACTTCCCGCGCCCAGCTGGCCGCGGAGGCGGCCCGGCACCGGGGCTAACACGGCCCTGGAGGCGCACCGGCCCGTGGGCAGGTAGCGCCGCCGACGCGGTCATCACCCGTTGCCGGGATCGCGAACCTGCGGCACGCCTGCAGAGCAGCGGGGCTACACCGGTGGGTGGCCCCGCATCCTGCCTTTGTCCGGCCAAGACTCCTCTGATCTTTCCCGGACGCGGTGGCCCTGACTGAGCGCAACATCAGCCAGCTGGCCGATGCCTGCCACACCGGTGCCGCCACGCGCCATGCACCCGTTCAACCTGCTCGTCGACGGCGATCAGAAAACCGTCCTCGACTGGAGCTCCGCCCTCGTGGGACCGAGGGCACATGATGCGGCATTCACTTCCTTGCTGCTCGCCGAGCCACCACCACTGGCAGTGCCTGGCCGGCTGCGGCCGGTCGTGCACCTTCTTGGTCCCCGGTTTGCGGGTAGCAGCCTAGTTCTGCATGTCAGCGCCGGCGGGCCGCATCCGGGCGCGGGACTGGCTTCGGCGGCAGGCCAGGACCACCGCCAGCGGCCATGCGGCCTGCGCCCCGGCCAGGACCCGCTCGGCCAGGCCGACCTGCCGGCCCCCAGCGATCAGCTCCGCGCCGAACCACACGAGCAGGCCAAGCAGCACCCCGGCGGCGCTGGCCGAAACAGCCGGCCGCAGTCCGGCCGGCACCGAAAGCCCCCGCTTCCGGGCCGCGAGCGGCCAGGCCGCCAGGGCGATAAAGCCAATCGCCGCCCAGAAGGTATGCGGCAGCGAGCCGCCGCCCCCGGCGGGCTCAGGGTCCGCCGCGACCAGCACGGTGGCGACACCGCCGGTCATCAGGATGAGCCGCCCGGCCAGGGCCGCCGGCCTCAGCGCCAGCCCCGTCAGGACATAGCAGGCTCCCACCCCTGCCAGCGCGAGCGTCATCACCCACCGGTCGGTAGCGCCGTGCGCCGCCAGGGAGCTGATCGTGTCGGCTACCGGGTTGAAGGAACGCGGCTGCAGCCCGGCAGCCACCGTCCAGCCGCCCACCAGCAGCACCGGAGCCACCGCCGACGAGACCACCCCCCACCACGGCACGCCCCGCACGACCCCACCGTAAGCGACGCGCCAGCGGCCGCGATCCCAGCGGGGCACGCGGGTACTCGTGTCTGGGCCGGGCGCACTGATGGCCGACGGTCCGCCACCCGGCTGCGGAAAGATCGCTGCCACCTGGCGTGCCTCCGGCCGCAGGGCCGGACGACCGTCATAGGGACCGATGAGGATTCAGCAACCAGGCGGCTCGCGTGGCCGCCGCATGTATCAATTGGGCCGTCCGCGCCTCTTACTGGGCGTAACTCATTAGGTGCAACGCCTGATCTGCCATCGCACGCCGTGATGGCCGGACCCAGGCTGGCAAGCCTGCGGTTGACGCGGCCCACGCCGGCGGCACAGGCTGGCCGGACGCTGCAAGACCCGGCCACCACGCGGGAAGAAGAAACAATGACCGCATATCTCGCTGTACCTTCCGGTGCTCATGGCCTCATACCTGTTGCCGTCGTAGTTGCCCTGATTACTGCCGGGGCCACTTTCATTATCGGCTGGCTCAACCTTAGAGGCCAGAAGGAGACTTTCAAGTGGCAGCGAGACCATGCCACGAAGCAGATAGACCTCATGCAGTCCGGGCAGATAACAGATCGTTTCATGCGGGCAATTGAACAGCTAGGAAGCAGCAGTTCGCAGGTCCGGATAGGTGCCATCTTTGCCCTCGAAAGAATCGCCAGAGATTCACCTTCTGATAGGCCGCACATTGTGAGCACGCTCGCGGCCCTGGTCCGGGAACGCCTGCCGACCTCGGCGGCGGGAGACGGCGGCTATGTGCAAGTACTCGTGCAACGGGCTCCCGACGCCCAGGCCGCCATGACCGCACTATGCCGTCCTCCGTTGTCCGATGACCGCCGCGAGTCCTCGGAGATCGGCGGTCTCAATCTGTCGCGCACTGACCTTCGGCGAGCAAGCTTGAAGAACGCAGATCTTCGCGGCGCAAATCTCTGGGGCGCCCACCTCGAAAACGCGGATCTGCGCGGGGCTGACCTGACGGGCAGCAATCTGAACAACGCATACTTCGGCACCATAACCCCTGGGCAGCCGGGCTTCGAGCGAGGTACCGACCTCCGGAATGCGACGCTCACCCGAGCACAACTCAACAACACCCATGACTTCAGCCTCGCCCTCACTGAGGGAACGACCGGGCAGGCCGATGACGAACGGACCCTGGCTGGCCGACAAGCATGACCGGCAGATAGGTCCTCGCCCTCTCATCGTCAAGGTCGGGCGTCTCGTGCGGGTGAGCCGGAGACTTCCACGTCACCAGCGGCCTGCCGGGCTCTGGTGTTGGGATTCGCAGGTTGATTGGCAGGATAGGTCAATGGCGGATTCCGATGATGTGGCCGAGCGGGCACGGCAGCGTGACCTGGTCCGCCGCGGTTACGACACCATCTCGCAGGCATACCGCAGCGACGACGGCGCCGCGGCCGCTTCCTCCGCCGAGGACGTCAGCCGTTATGCGGGCTGGACGGCGGAACTGGCTGGCCGGCTGTCATCCGGTGCCCGGGTCGTGGATCTGGGCTGCGGAGCGGGGATACCGGCAACCCGTGAGCTGGCCGGCCACGGGCTGCAGGTGCTCGGCGTGGACTTCGCGGCCGTCCAGCTCCGCCGCGCTCACCAGCTCGTCCCCGCGGCCCGGTTCGTCCAGGCTGACATGACAGCGTTCAGCCTGCGGCCAGCCAGCATCGACGCCGTGGTGTCCTTCTACGCCCTGATCCATGTGCCGCTCGCCGACCAGCAGGCACTGTTCCCCCGCGTGCGCGAGTGGCTCCGCCCAGGCGGCTACTTCCTGGCTATTGTCGGGGCCGGCCGATGGACCGGAACCGGGCAGTATCTCGGCGCCGACATGTTCTGGGATCACGCCGACACCGACACCTACCTGCGCTGGCTGACATCAGCTCAGCTCACACCCATCTGGGACCGCCACGTCCCGGAAGGCGACAGCGGGCACGGTCTCATCCTGGCCCAGGCAAGCTAAGAGAACGACTCAGGACTCCCTGCTCGCGGGCCCTCGTCGGTCGTGCGCAACCCCAGCTGTTCGCACAAACCCCGTTCGGCGTCCGGGTCCGCAACGTGCAAGATCGGCCCGGCTTCATCGCGGTCGGCAACGACGCCGTCGAGTTCGGGCTCATCGGCACCAGCTTGTGATCAGGTCGCTCATGATCCCGACTGTGCCGCACCGAGCCGCACAAGCACCCGCAGCCGGGAAGGAACCACCAGCGGCAGATCAGGACGTTCGCGCCCAGCGCTGGCGATGCATAAACATGCGGACCGGCGTGCTTCAGTAGCCGATGAGACGATGCAGCCGCAGGAAGGATTCCGCGAAGCCGAGCCCGGGCCAGGTGCGCGAGGAGAGCAGGTTGGTGACCCGCCAGTCGGTTGCGACGCAGTCGTACCCGGCCTGCGCGGTCCAGGCGATGACGGCTTCGCCGAGCGCCCGGCCAGCACCCAGGCCCCGCGCATGCGGGAAGACAGCGGCAAAGGCGAGGAAGCCTGCGTGGTCGGGCCGGGTGAGAGGCGGGTGGCTGCCCGACAACTCCAGGGAGCAGCCGATGCTCGAGCCGATGACGACGCTGTCGAACTCGGCCACGAAGGTGGTGTAGGCGGGGTCGTCGAAGTCCTCCTCCCATCCGGCCAGGCATTCGTCATAGCTCAGCACCGGGGCGGCCGAGAAGGTGGGGGCGAGGCTGTGCTGTCGCGGCAGCTCGGCCTCGAGCCGGGCGAGCGCGGGCAGGTCGCTGCGCCGGGCCCGGCGCACCACAGCCTTGGGCGGCGGGCCCGGCGTTTCGTCCGGCAGCGGGCGTACGGCGTGTGCCTGTTGCTGGCCGAACCCCAGCCGGTACCACGCGCGCAGCAGGTCCTCGTCGCTTGCTGGCACCAGCACGTACTGGGCGCTGCGTGATTCCTGAACCCACCGGGCGGACGCCAGCCCGTACATGTCGCGCACCAGCTCCGGCTCGGCGACTGCCTGTCCGGCCGCATCGACCCAGACATTCGGGCCCCACACCGGGCTGGCTTTGGGGGCGCCCAGCAGAAAGCCGGCGATGTTCTCGCCCTGCATGGCCACCGCTCCGGACGCGCCCGGTAGCGCGAAAGCCGCCGCGACCTGCGCGGTAGCCGCCGCCTCGTGCTCATAGCGCGGCGACAACAGCCCGCAGCTGAGGCGATGGGTCCGATGCCGTGCTGCCAGAAGCGCCCCGGCGGCGGGGATATCGCCGGCGCCGAACGGGCGCACGTACGCACCTGACATGGCGGGAACGTACGCCATCGGGCCGGGCCGGGTCATCCCGATTAATTCCGCTCATCATGCATGAGTGAGCCGCAGCTGCCGCCAATGCTCTACCCGGGCCGGGAACCACCGGGGCCGCGGGCTGGTTCAGCCGTGGTTGTCCTGGCGGTGCAGCTCGGTCTCGAGCAGGTCCATGGCCTTGAGGAAGGCTTCCTGCTCGCCGGGGGTGAGCTTGTCCAGGACACGCGCCAGCGGTTTTGCGGCGCCGTCGAGCCAGTGGCCGATGAGGGTCGCCTGACCGGGAATGATCTGGACGATCGTGCGCCGCCGGTCAGCCGGGTCAGGGCGGCACGCTCGCCGGGTCCTGGGCGCTGGACCCAGGCAGGTCCCGGGTCCAGCTGGAGACCAGGCACACGTGGGGGCTCCGCCCGCTCCACGGCGTCTTCGGCGAGGTCACCGGTAGCGGCACGGTGACCGCGGCCGGCCAGGTCACCGGCACCCTCACCGTGGCCGCCGGGTCGATCGACACCAAGAACAAGATGCGCGACAAGGACCTGCGGTCGGCGAAGGTCTTCGACATCGCCAGCCACCCGGACATCACCTACACCGTCGATGGCATGCAGCCCGCCAGCGGGGGCGTCCGGGTAACCGGCAGCCTGACCGTCCGCGGCCGCACCCGCCCGCTCTCCTTCGACGCTAAGGTTTCCGCCGCCGGAGACGAGATCCGGCTGGACGCCGAGGTCCCGGTCAACCGGGCGGACTTCGGCCTGACCTACAACCCGATGCGCATGGCGTCGATGAACAACACCATCATCATCCACGCCGTGCTCACCCGCCAATAAACCATGGCGCGGCGCGCGACGGCCCTGGGCCGGGGCCGGGGATATGCAGCGTGATCAACGTCGACGCACGAGCCCGTGAAACAACGCCGTTACGTGGCCGGCTTCCAGGATCGGCGGTCCGCTGTTGCGAACGCGCGTGAGAGATCGTTCTGCGCTCGCAGGCAAGGGTTGGGACGTTCGGCCCTGCCTTTTGCTCGCAGCGCCCGCTAATGATGGGGGGTTGCAGGGCGGCGGTTGCCGGAATGGCTGGCGTCGCGCGTCGTTCAGGAGCCGCGCCGGGACGCGGCAGCGGCAGCGGGTGCGGAAGATGACGACTGGCAAGCGGGTTCTGGGCATTGTCTTGGCGGGCGGGGCCGGGAAGCGCCTCGCGCCTTTGACCGCGGAGCGGGCCAAAGCAGCCGTTCCCTTCGGCGGCCTGTACCGTTTGGTGGATTTCACGTTGTCCAACCTGGTCAACGGCGGGATCCGCCGGATCTGCGTGCTCACCCAGTACAAGAGCCACAGCCTGGACCGGCATCTGGCCACCGCCTGGGGGCTGAGCAGTTTGCTGGGCGAGTATGTGACCCCGGTGCCGGCACAGCAGTGGGTGGGCCCGCGCTGGCAATCGGGCTCGGCGGATGCGATCTACCAATCGCTGACCTTGCTCGATAGGGACCGGCCCGACCTCGTGGCGGTCTGCGGAGCTGATCATGTGTACCGGATGGACCCGGTGCAGATGATCGACCAGCACCTGGCCTGGGAAGCGGGGGTCACGGTCGCGGCGATCCCTGTGCCGCGGACGGAGGCGACAGACTTCGGCCTGGCGCAGACCGCAGCCGACGGCCACGGCATTGAGGAGTTCCTGGAAAAGCCCGCCGACCCGCCGGGCCGCCCGGGCCGCCCGGCTGAGGTGTTCGCGTCGATGGGCATCTACGTGTTCGACCCCGACGTGCTGATCGAGGCGCTGAAGAAGGACGCAGCCGATGATGGCAGCCGGCACAGCATTGGCGGCGATATCATTCCCCGGCTGGTGCGCGAACGGGCCGCGCATGTGTATGACTTCCGGCAGAACGAGGTTCCCGGAGCCGGCGAACGCGACCGGAGCTACTGGCGAGACCTAGGGACGCTCGATTCCTATTTCGACGCGCACATGGACCTGTGCGCGGTGAATCCGGTGTTCAACCTGTACAACGACCGCTGGCCGATCTCGACCCAGGTGTCCTGCCACCCGCCGGCCAAGTTCGTCCATGAAGACGGCGACCGGGTGGGACGGGCCATCAACAGCGTGGTCAGCAACGGCGTCATCGTCTCCGGAGGGCTGATACGCAACTCGGTCGTGTCGCCGGGAGCCCGGATAGACAGCTGGGCCCGGGTGGACCGCGCGGTGATCTTGCACAATTCCTGCGTCCACCGCCGCGCCGTCGTCCAGAACGCGATCCTGGACAAGAACACCACCGTCTTGGAGGGCGCCACGGTCGGAGTAGACAAGGAGCACGACCGGGCCCGCGGACTGGTCGTGTCCGCCGGCGGCATCACCGTGGTCGGCAAGGGACAAGTCGTGGCACCATGACCCCGCCCGGGTGCGGGCCGCCCGGCCGCGGGCCGTCACCGGGACCGCCGGGACCGGGCCGCCCGGGAAGCACTGATCTCGGTCTGCGCCCGGTGGGTCCGGGCCTGCGGGATAGGCCGGGGATACCGCGATGTTCTCCGCGGTGCCTTAGTTCTTGCGGCCTACGCCGCCCCATAGCCCGGCCGGGCTCCCGGCCTCGAGCTCCGATGCGGGCCGCCATTCCGCAACCCGCACCAGCCCCGGCTCGACCAGTTCCAGGCCGTCGAAGAACCGGGCGACCTGAGCCCGGTCGCGCATGGTCACCTTTTCCGCCATCGTCTGGTTCAGCCGCTCGGCCAGCTTGCCCTGCGCCTCGGCTTCAATGTCCGCAGCCGGGTGGGACAGCGCCAGGTAGCTGCCCGGGGGCAGGGCGTCGAGCAGCGTCGCCACGATGGCGTAGGGGTTCTCGGCATTGTCCACGTGCTGCAAGATCGCCATGAGCATGACGGCCACCGGCCGGGAGAAGTCCAGCGTCCCGGCCGCGGCACTCAGCACCCGCCCGGCGTCGCGCAGGTCGGCGTCCAGGTAGCTGGTGACCCCGTGCGGGCCGCTGGTCAGCAGCGCGCGGGCGTGGGCGAGCACGACCGGGTCGTTGTCCACGTACACCACCCGGCTTTCGGGTGCCACCGACTGGGCGACCTCATGGGTGTTGTTGGCGGCCGGGATGCCCGTGCCGATGTCCAGGAACTGCCTGATGCCCGCCTCGCCGGCCAGGTAACGCACCACGCGGGCGAGGAAGGCCCGGTTGGCGCGAACCGACAGGACGATGTCCGGCCAGGCGGCGATCGCCTGCTCGGCGGCCGCCCGGTCGGCGGCGAAGTTGTCCGTACCGCCCAGCCAGTAGTCATACACCCGCGCGATGTGCGCCGCGCTGGTGTTCAAAGGACGCGCGCTGCGCGCCGATGACCACAGCGTCATCCGGCCCTCCGCCCGCTCCTGGCGTGCCTTCGCTGCCCAACGTGTGCGCCTTTCTCGCGGATCACCGGCAAAGCGGCGCGCATGGCGACCACCGTCATTGAAAACATCGCGCGCGACTGGACACATCGTGCGCGACGAGCCTACGCCGCGCCGCAGCGGGCTACCCCCGTCGCGGGGCCCGGCGATCCGGCCGGAAACGAGGAGTCGCTAGCCGTGTACGCGTTGGGAGCGTCCGGCCCATTCGGGTTCGCGGAGCACGAACTTCTGGATCTTTCCCGTGGATGTCTTCGGCAGCTCGTGCGTGATGTCGACCTCGCGGGGTGCCTTGAAGCGGGCGATCTTGGTGCGGACGTGCGCGATCAGCTCCTCCGGGGTTGCGCTGCAGTCCGCCCGGAGCACGACGAACGCCTTCGGACGCTCGCCCCACTTGTCATCGGGCACCCCGATGACGGCGGCCTCGAGTACGGCCGGGTGGCTCATGAGCGCCTGCTCCACCTCGATGGTGGAGATGTTCTCGCCTCCGGATATGACAATGTCCTTGGAGCGGTCACGCAGCTCGATATACCCGTCGGGATGCATGACACCGAGGTCCCCGCTGTGGAACCAGCCGCCGCGGAACGCCTGGGCGGTGGCCTGCGGGTCGAGGTAGTAGCCGGCCATGACGTTGTTGCCGTGCATGACGATCTCGCCCATCGTGCTGCCGTCGGCCGGGACGTCGGCCATCTCTTCGTCCACGACCCGCAGGCCCTCGGCCTGGATCATGCTAACGCCCTGCCGGGCCTGCAGTACGGAGCGCTCGTCGGACGACAACCCGGCCCACTCCGGCTGGGACTGGCAGTAGGAGATCGGGCCGTAGGTCTCGGTCAGCCCGTAGACGTGCACGACCTGGAATCCCATGCGTTCCATGTGCGCGATCGTCGTGGGGCTGGGCGGCGCGCCGGCCGTGGTGATCAGGACCGGCCGGGTCAGCGGCCCGGCCTCGGGCGCGTTCAGGATGGCGCTCACCACGGTCGGGGCCGCGTTCAGGTGGGTGACGCCGTGCTCGCGCAGCTGCTGCCAGATCGCGTCACCGCGGACCTCGCGCAGGCACACGTGCGTGCCGCCGATGGCGGTCAGCGACCACGGCGTGCACCAGCCGTTGCAGTGGAACATCGGCAGCGTCCACAGGTAGACGCTGTTCTCGTCGTGCCGGGAGTGAATGATCTCGCCGAAACAGTTCAGGTGCGCGCCGCGGTGGGTGTAGACCGCGCCCTTGGGGCGGCCGGTGGTGCCAGAGGTGTAGTTGATCGCGATCGGGGCGAGCTCGTCCGGAACCGACCAGGACAGCGGCTCCCCCGTGCCCCGGGCCAGGAACTCGGAGTAGCTCACCAGCCGCGGCCCGTCGCTCAGACCCGGGTCCGTCGGCCCGAGCTCGCTGTCCTCGGCGACCACCAGCTCGGTCACCGCATCCACGCCCTTCGCGGCCGCCATTGCCGTCGGCAGGAGCGCCGCGTCGACCACTACGATCTTGGCGCCCGAGTGACGGAGGATATAGGCAACCTCCTCGGCCGTGAGCCGGGTGTTTACCGCGACGAGCACCCCGCGGGCCAGCGGAACCGCGTAGTGGGCGATGAGCATCTCGGGCAGGTTCGGCATCAGGTAGGCGACCCGGTCACCCGGGCCGACACCGCTCGCCTGCAGCGCCCCAGCTACCCGCTGCGCCTCGGCGGCCAGCTCAGAGTAGGTGAGCCTCCGCGTGCCGTAGATCACGGCGGTCTTGTCGGGCCATACCCGAGCCGACCGTTCCAGGAACGACAGCGGCGACAACGCCGTGTACGAAACCGAATCCACACCGACCTCCGCAAGATGCGCTGATGGCGTCCTTGACGCCAGCTCGTCTCAGACGCTCGTTCTTCAGCAGGCAATCCGTCATGAATCTCGCCTCGCCTGCGGGACGCAATGCGCCGCGGGCGCACCGGGACGGCGGCCTATGGCCATCCGGCGCCCCGCACTGGACCTCCGATATCCAGCTGATGACCATCGCGCCAGTGCCGATAGAGGCGAAGGTCCCCCGCCCGGCCAGGGGCGACCGGCCAGCCGGGACTCAGCCGCCTGTCGTAGCATGGTGCCGAGCGATGATGCCAGGTCGTGGGGCGCTGGCCATGCGGGGCGGTGCCGGGGTGACCGGATCGTCGTCATGTCTGGATGCGGGCGGAGCGTGAGGATGGCAGACCGGCCGCGTCTTCGGTGCCAGGCTGTTGCTGACCGGGTGATGTCGGCTGAGGACGCCGCCGCGTTCATCGCGCCGGGCGATCACGTCGGGATGAGCGGGTTCACCGGTTCCGGCCATCCCAAGGCGGTACCGGGCGCGCTGGTCGCGCGGGTCACCGAGGCGGCCGAGCGCGGTAACCGTTTCGCCGTCAGCGTCTGGACCGGCTCATCTACCGCGCCGCAGCTGGACGGCGCGCTCGCGGCGGCCGGCGGAATCGACCTGCGCATGCCCTACCAGTCCGACCCGGTGACCCGCGCCAAGATCAACGCCGGGCTGCTGGACTACGTGGACGTGCACCTGTCGCACGTCGCGCAGATGGTGACGGAAGGCGTCTTCGGCCACCTCGACATCGCGCTCATCGAGGTCGCCGGCATCACCGCCGACGGGGCCCTGATCCCGTCCTCCTCCGTCGGCAACAACACGACGTGGATCGACATCGCCGACCGGGTCATCCTGGAGGTGAACTCCTGGCAGCCCGCCGAGCTGGAGGGCATGCACGACATCTACTACGCCACCGCGCCGCTCCCGCACCGCACCCCGATCCGGATCCTCACGCCTTCCGACCGGATCGGCGTGCCCTACCTGCGCTGCCCGCCCGAGAAGATCGTCGCCGTCGTCCCGACGCACGAACCGGACTACAGCCCGCCGTCCAGGCCGACGGACGGCGACTCGCAGCTGATCGCCGGGCACGTCCTGGACTTCCTCGCCCACGAAGTACGGCGCGGGCGGCTGCCCGCCACGCTGCCGCCCCTGCAGTCCGGCGTCGGCAACATCACCAACGCCGTGCTCGAAGGGTTCGACGGCGGAGCGTTCCCGCCGCTGACCGCCTACACCGAGGTGATCCAGGACAGCATGCTGCGGCTGCTGCGCTCCGGTGCGATGACCATCGCCTCGGCGACAGGCTTCTCCCTCAGCGAGGACGGCATCGCCGATCTGCACTCAGGCATCGCCGGCTACCGCCACCAGATCATCCTGCGCCCGCAGGAGATCAGCAACCACCCGGAAGTGATCCGCCGGCTCGGCTGCCTGGCGATGAACGGCATGATCGAGGCCGACATCTACGGCAACATCAACTCCACGCACATCATGGGCTCAAGCATGCAGAACGGCATCGGCGGCTCCGGCGACTTCGCCCGCAACGCCTACCTCGCCATGTTCTTGTCCCCCTCGACCGCCAAGAACGGCGCGATCTCGTGCATCGTGCCGATGGCCAGCCACGTCGACCACACCGAGCACGACGTGCACGTCATCGTCACCGAGCAGGGCATCGCCGACCTGCGCGGCTTGCCGCCGCGACGCCGCGCCCAGCAGATCATCGACCACTGCGCGCACCCCGGTTACCGGCCGGCCCTGCAGGATTACCTCGACCGGGCCACCGCCACCGGACCCGGCAAGCACACCCCGCACCTGCTCGACGAGGCATTGTCATGGCACGTGCGGTACCTGCGCGACGGCACGATGCGGCCGCACTAAAGCGCGACGGCGAGCGGCCGTTCGCCCGCAAGCCCAGCTGAGCAGCCTCGGTGAGCCAGGTTGCGGGGAGGCGCCATCGAGACCGGTCCGGCGATGACGCCCGCGCGCTGGGTGATATTGCGTGGCGTCAGCGGCCGGTGGACTGGTTTGGTTACGTCATGGCCGGATTCGATGATCCCGCGTTCTACGGCGAGCGCTGGGCGGACGTCTATGACGAACGGCACGCCAGCCTGGACCCGGCGGCTGCGGTGGAGTTCCTGGCCGGCCTGGCCGGGAACGGACTGGTGCTGGAACTGGCGATCGGGACTGGCCGGGTTGCGCTCCCGTTGGCGGCGCGCGGCCTCGTGGTGGAGGGCGTGGACGCCTCGGCGGCGATGGTGCAGCGGCTGCGCGCCAAGCCCGGCGGCAATTCGATCAAGGTCGCCATCGGGGACATGGCCGAGGTTCCGGTCAGCGGGCCATACCGGCTGGTCTACCTGGTGTTCAACAGTCTGTTTGGCTTGCTCACCCAGGAACAGCAGGCCAGCTGCTTCCGCAACGTGGCGCGCGTGCTCGGCCCGGGCGGGGCTTTCGTCATCGAGTGCTTCGTCCCCGACCTGACCAGGTTCGACCGGGGCCAGCGGATGGAGGCGCTGGACGTGACCGAGGACTCGGCGTCCTTCGTGCTGTCGCGTCACGACGCGGTGCGACAGCGCGTCACCACCCAGGTCGTCACGCTGGACGGGCCAGGGATGCGGATGTGGCCCGTGGCCATCCGCTACTGCTGGCCCAGCGAACTGGACCTGATGGCCGCGCAGGCCGGTCTTCAGCTCACCGAACGCTACGCCGACTGGAACCGGCGGCCGTTCGACTCAGCGAGCGGCGGCCACGTCTCGGTCTACCGTCCGGCCTGACGTCTGCCGGCACCGCTGAAGGTGCTGTGAACGATATGGCTGGCTGCCCGGCCAGGACTTCGGTCAGCCTGCAAAGGGAAGAACTTCCCTGTCGCCCGGCCTGCGCGCCGGCAAGCATCGCCGCAATGGGAACAGGACACCTTCGGGTCTATCTCGGTGCCGCGCCGGGCGTAGGGAAGACCTACGCGATGCTCGCCGAGGGCCAGCGCCGCCAAGCGCGCGGGACGGACGTGGTCGCCGCGCTGGTCGAGCCGCATGGCCGACGGCTGACTGCAGTGATGGCTGAAGGGCTGGAGGTGGTGCCGCAGCGCACCATGAGCTACCGCGGTGCGAGCTTCACCGAGATGGACATCGATGCGGTGCTCGCCCGGCACCCCCAGGTTGCGCTGGTAGATGAGCTCGCCCATACCAACGTGCCCGGCTGCCGGAACGTCAAGCGGTGGCAGGATGTCGACGAACTGCTCGACGTGGGCATCGACGTGATCACGACGCTTAATGTTCAGCACCTCGAGTCGATCCATGATGTGGCGGAACAGGTCACCGGAGTAGTGCAGCACGAGACCCTGCCCGATGAGGTGGCGCGCCGCGCCGATCAGATCGAGCTGGTGGACATGACGCCCGAGGCGCTGCGGCGCCGGATGGTGCACGGCAACGTCTACCCGCCGGACCGGATCGATGCCGCGCTTACCAACTACTTCCGTCCCGGGAATCTGACCGCGCTGCGTGAGCTGGCGCTGCTGTGGGTCGCTGACCGGGTGGAGGAGGGCCTGCAACGCTACCGCGCCGAGCACGGCATCGCCGCGCCCTGGGAGACCAAGGAGCGGATCGTCGTCGGCATCGCCGGGGAAAAGGGCGACGAAGCCGTTATCAGGCGCGCGGCCAGGATCGCCGCCCGCATTCCCGGTAGCGACCTGCTTGCCGTGCACGTGACCCGCGACGATGGCCTGACGGTCGGCGACACGACGATGCTGGATACCCAGGGGGCGCTGGTAACGTCGCTGGGCGGCAGCTTCCGGCAGGTGCCCGGCGAGGATGTGGCCGAGGCGCTGCTGCGGTTCGCCCGCTCGGAGGACGCTACCCAGATGGTCCTCGGCGCCAGCCGCCGCAGCCGGTTCCTCACCCTGGTCGCGGGGAAGAGCACGCCGACCAGGCTCGCGCGCCGGGCCAAGCATATCGACGTGCACCTGGTCAGCCGCGAGGGCGACGGCCGCGGTGGGCGCCCCCCGGGCTGGCCGCTGACGGCGCTGTTCCCGCGGCGGGCGCGGGCGGCGCGGGCAAGCGCGGAGGCAGAGGTGCTCACCCGGCTCGCGGCCAGGGTGCTGCGGGGAGGCAGCGACCCACCCGCGCTGCTTGAGGAGATACGCGACATGTTCGGCCTGGCCGCGGTGAGCCTGCTGGAGCGGCGACAGGATGCCGACGGCGGCTGGTTCGTCATGGCCAGCGCGGGCGAGCGGCCCCCGGAAGGCCCCGGAGCCGAGGTCGAACTGCCGGTCAGCGAAACGTTCACGCTAGCCGCCCGCGGGCGAAAGCTCAGCCAGGAAGACATGCGGGTCCTGTTTTCCTGCGCTCCCCTCGTCGTCGACAGCATCACCGGCCGCCGTAAGGACGAGCAGGACACAAGCGCCGCCGAACGGGCGACCGACCCGCGCTCCCGCTCCGCCCTGATCGCAGCCACCATCCAGAATGCGCGAGACCTCATCACCGCGGCTCAGGCGGCGCTCGCCCGGCTGGCCGGTTCCGCTGGCACCGGCGCGCCGCAGGACAATGCCGCGCTGGTCACCTCGGCGCGGCTGGCCCTCGACCGGGTGGCCAGGCTCGTGAACGACGTCAACGACCTCAGCCGCCTGCATACCGGGGCGCTGGAGACCTACCTCCGCCCCGTGGAACTGGACGAAGTCTTCGCCGCCTCTCTCGATGACCTGGGTCCCGGAGGTCACCACATCACGGTGAGCACCCCCGAGGACCTTCCCGACGTGATCGCAGACGCCGCGCTGCTCACCCGCGTCCTGACCAGCCTTACCGCCGACGCCCTGCATCGCAGCCCCGCTGACGCCCCGCCAGCACTCACCGCCGCCATGGCAGGAACCAGCGTGACCATCCGCATTACCGACCAGGGGCCTGGCCCGCATCAGGGTAATGGCGGCGGCAACGACCTGGCGCTCCGGCTCGCCCGGGACCTGACCGAAGAGATGGGCGGCGCGCTCCGCTGCGATCAGACCCCGAACGGGGCGCGCAGCGTCACCATCACCCTGCCCGCCGCGAGGCGGCCGCACCCCGCGCAGCGCGCCCCGGAGAGCCAGTAACCGCTCACGTCGGACGCGAATTAGGGTGCGCGTCAGACTGGCAGGATCGCCACTTCGTATTGCTGGCAGTGAGTATCTCTTGTGACGAGGGTGAGATCTTCGTAGCGGGCCTGAGCCACGAGCATCCGGTCGAACGGGTCCCGGTGGATCGGCGGGAGGCGCCCGGCCGCCATGGCGTGGTCGAAGCCGATCGGAAGCTGCCGGAATCCGCTGTCACGGACGCGCTCGGGAAGATCCGCTGGTGCCGTGATCTTGCCGAGCGCCTGCTTGATGGCGATCTCCCAGATCGTGGCCGCGCTCATGCGGGCCTGGGGCGGGCGACCCGGGCCGGGACGACGGTAGCGTAGCTGCTGGTGGCCGGCGGTTACCCGCTGATGGCCCTGGCGCTGACCTGGCGGCTGTGGACAGGCGGCCGGCTCACGGCGACAGGCGCTTGAGGGACCATTCACCGCCGGTCCGGCCGTACACCAGCCGGTCGTGCATCCGGTTCTGCCGTCCCTGCCAGAACTCCACCGCCCGCGGCCGGATCCGCCAGCCTCCCCAGTGCGGCGGCAGCGGGATGGGCCCGGCCCCGGCGAACTGGCGCTCAACCTCGGCGAACCCGGCTTCCAGCGCCGCCCGGCTGGTTACCGCCGCTGACTGCGCGGAGGCCCACGCGCCGAGCTGGGAGCCACGCGGACGGGTGGACCAGTAGGCGGCCGTCTCGGCCGGGGAGATCTTCTCCACCGGTCCCCGCACGTGGACCTGCCGCTGCATCGCGAACCAGGGGAAGGTCGCCGAGGCCCACCCGGTGGTCAGCAGGTCATGGCTCTTGGCCGAGGCGTAGTTGGTGAAGAAGACCACGCCACGGGGGTCGAGGCCCTTGCACAGTACGCAGCGCGTGGACGGCTGGCCATCCGCGTTGGCCGTCGCCAGCACCATGGCGTTCGGCTCGGCCAGCCCGCACCGGATCGCCTCCCCGAGCCAGCGCAGTAACTGCGCATGCCAGGTGGCCTCGAGGTCCGCCTCGTCGAGTGCCTCCTGCTCATAGGACACCCGCATGGCGGCCAGGTCTTCCGCCATCCCGGTCTTCGGCATCGCGAATCACTCCTTTCGGCCGGATGAGTCTGGCAACGGCGGGGCCGCGTGACCAGGGTCTTCCGTCCCTGGCCGGCGGTGCGCGAGTGGCCCGTGATGAGGACCTTCGACTCCTGACGCGGAGTTGGCCGGGCCCTAGCATCGCGATGACGGTTGCTGTCCAGACCCGCGGCCTGCCGGCTTCGCCGAGGTCACGGCCGCCGCGCCAGACAAGGAGAGCCGCAAGGATGCCAACGCGGGGACTCGAGGATCACATCGTCGATCAGGGGATCCTGGACCGGACCGTCCGCCGGTTCCGCGAGGCGGGGATCGTGCTGCCGGCCATCGCCGAGCTCGCCGAGCCCTGGAAGATCCCGCACCGGATTCAGCGCGCGCTGGCCGGCGTGCGGCCCGATGAGCCGCACCCGCTCAACCTGTTCCGGGTGCACTGGCACAACGGCCCCGACCGCGCCGGCCAGGTGCCCGTCCCCGTCTTCGCCGACCTGCCGGGCGAGCTGACCGGCGTGGACGCGCGCATCGTGGTCGCGATAGGCGACCTGTTCCCGATGATCAGGGCGCACAAGGTCCTCGCCGCCTACGGCTGCCTCGCTCCGCGCGTGATCACCGGGCAGTTCGATCCCACCGCAAACCGGGCGATCTGGCCCTCCACGGGCAACTACTGCCGGGGCGGGGTAGCCATCTCGAGGCTGATGCAGTGCCGCGGCGTCGCCGTCCTGCCCGAGGGGATGAGCCGGGAGCGGTTCGCCTGGCTCGAGGACTGGGTGACCGACCCCGGCGACATCATCAGGACGCCGGGTACCGAGAGCAATGTCAAGGAGATCTACGACAAGTGCGCCGAGCTGTCGCGGGACCCGGCCAACGTGATCTTCAATCAGTTCGCCGAGTTCGGCAACCACCTCATTCACTACGCCTGCACGGGACCGGCGCTGGCCCGGGTCTTCGAGTCGATGCGGGCGGCCGATCCCGCGCTGCGGCTGCGCGCCTTCGTCTCCGCCTCGGGCTCGGCGGGCACGCTCGGCGCCGGTGATCACCTCAAGGACGCCTACGGCACGTCGATCGTCGCGGTCGAAGCGCTGGAGTGCCCGACCATGCTCTACAACGGCTTCGGCGAGCACAACATCCAGGGCATCGGGGACAAGCACATCCCGCTGATTCATAACGTCATGAACACCGACATCGTGACGGCGGTCTCCGATGCGGCCACCGACCGGCTCGGCGTCCTGTTCAGTGCCCCGGCCGGGCTGGATTACCTGCGGGCCAGGCGGAAGGTGCCCGAGCCGGTCCTGGCCGCGCTGCCGGCGTTCGGGCTGTCGAGCATCTGCAACATCCTGGCCGCCGTCAAGACCGCCAAGTACCTGGGGCTCGGATCGCACGACGTGATCGTGACGGTGGCCACCGACGGGGCGGCCATGTACGGGAGCGAGCGTGAGCGGGTTCTGGCCCGGGACTACCCGCTGGGCTTCGGCGAGGCCGAGGCCGCGGAGGCCCTCGGCCGCTGGATGCTCGCGGCCGGCACCGACCATCTGCTGGAGCCGGGCCTGCGCGAGCGCGAGCGCATCTTCAACCTCGGCTACTACACCTGGGTTGAGCAGCAGGGCGTCAGCCTGGCCGACTTCACCGCCCGCCGGTCCCAGGCCCACTGGGTTGACCTGCGGCAGAGGCTGGCCAGCTGGGACACCCTCATCGGGGAGTTCAACGCCCGCACGGGCGTGATCGAGGACCTGTGAACACCGCGCGCTCATCCATTCGCTGCGCCGGCTGCGGCTGGGTGGCGGCGGCCGCCGAGGCCTACCCCTTCCGGTGCCCCCACGCCAACGGCGACGACGTCGACCACGTCCTGGTCCGCGTCCTGGACACCACGGCCGTGCGCTTCCCCGACGGCACCGAGCCCGACCCGTTCGCCCGTTACCGGTCGCTCATGCACTCCTATCACCTCGCCACCGACGCCGGGCTGGACGATGACGAGTACCTGGAGCTCATCGCCGCGCTGGAGCGGTCGGTGGCGGCCGTGGACTCCCGCGGCTTCCAGGTCACGCCGATGCATAGGAATGCCCTGCTCAGCGACCGGCTCCGGTTCTCGGAATCCGGCGGCGTGTGGGTCAAGGACGAGACGGGGAACGTGTCCGGCTCGCACAAGGGCCGGCACCTGATGGGCCTGCTGATCCACCTCGAAGTCGCCGAGCGGCTCGGGCTCACCCCGGCCGGCCGTCCCGCCCTGGCCATCGCCAGCTGCGGGAACGCGGCCCTCGCCGCGGCCGTCGTGGCCCGGGCCGGCGGCCGGCGGCTTCGCGTGTTCGTCCCGGCCGACGCGGACGCCGGCATCGTGGCCCGGCTGCGCCGGCTGGGCAGCGACGTCGTGGCCTGCCCGCGCGAGCCGGGGGTCGCGGGCGATCCCGCCTACCTGCGGCTGCGCGAAGAACTCGCGGCCGGGGCGGTGCCCTTCACCTGCCAGGGCAACGAGAACGGCCTGGCGATCGAGGGCGGCGAGACCATCGCCTATGAGATCGCGTCGGACCTGGCCGGCCTGCCGCTTGACCACATCATCATCCAGGTCGGCGGCGGCGCGCTGGCCAGCGCGTGCGCGCAGGGCCTGCGCGAGGCCGCCGAGCTTGGCGCGATCACCAGCGAGCCCCGGCTGCACACCGTGCAGACCACCGGCGGCCACCCGCTCGAACGCGCCTGCGCCAGGGTCCGGGCCCTGCTCGCCGGCGGTGGTGTCGGCCAGGTCGATGACGCCGGGCGGCTGCGCCGGGCGGACGTCGAGCGGGCGCTCGCCTCGGCCGCGCGGCACCGTTCGGCCTACATGTGGCCGTGGGAGAGCGAGCCCAAGAGCATCGCGGCCGGCATTCTCGACGACGAGACTTACGACTGGCGGGCGGTGGTCGGCGCCATGCTCACGACCGGCGGCCAGCCGCTGGTCGTCACCGAGGAGAGGCTGGCCGAGGCCAACGACCTGGGCGCCGCGACCGGCATCCCGGTCGACCCGACCGGGTCGGCCGGCCTGGCCGGCCTGCTCGACCTGCGGCAGTCCGGGGTGGTCGGCCCGGACGAGCGCGTGGCCGTGCTGTTCACCGGGGTGCGCCGTGACTGAGCGGGCCGGCCTCGGGGCGTGCCGGAGCGTTAAGGGGACCTGCGGTGGATTTCACCCTTAACGGCAGCGCGGTATCCGCGGACGTGCGGCCCGGAGAGCACCTGCTGGAGATGCTCAGGGACCGCTGCGGCATCACCTCGGTCAAGGACGGCTGCGCGCCCGAGGGATCCTGCGGCGCGTGCACGGTGATCGTCGACGGCAAGGCCGTCGTTTCCTGCGCCCAGCCCGCCGGGCGCTTCGCGGGCCGGGCGGTCACGACGCAAGAGGGGCTGCCAGCCGCCGGCCGGCGGATGTGGGCCGATTGCTTCGTCGCCGCCGGGGCCTCCCAGTGCGGCTTCTGCTCGCCCGGCATCCTCATGAAGGCGGAGGTGCTGCTGGCCAAGAAGCCGGAGCCGACCCGGGCGGAGGTGGCCGCGGCGCTGGCGGGCAACCTGTGCCGGTGCACGGGGTACGTCAAGATCATCGACGCGATCATGCTGGCGGCCGGCGTCCGGCAGGGCCGGCCATTGCCGAGCATCGACCACAGCGGCCGCGTGGGCTCGCCGACGGCCCGCTATCAGGGCCGCGAGCTCGCGCTCGGTGACAAGCCCTATATCAACGACATGACGATGCCCGGCATGCTGCACGGCGCGATCCGCTTCGCCGACCACCCCCGCGCCGTGGTGCGCGCGGTCGACACCAGCCGGGCGCTGGCCCATCCCGGCGTGCTCGCCGTGCTCACGGCCGGCGACGTGCCGGGCGAGCGGATCCAGGGAGAGATCACCCGGGACTGGCCGCAGCTCGTCGCGGCCGGCGAGACCACCAGGTACGTCGGCGACGTGATCGCCCTGGTCGCCGCCCGGACCCGGGCCGCCGCGCGGGAGGCGGCGGCCCTGGTCGAGGTCGGCTATGACGTCCTGGAGCCGGTGACCAGCCCCGCCGGCGCGATGGCCCCCGGCGCGCCGCAGCTGCACCCTCACGCGCCGGGCAACGTGCTGTCGGTCTCCGAGGTCAAGCGCGGGGACGTCGACGCGGCGCTCGCGCGGGCGGCGCACGTCCTCACCGAGACCTTCCAGACCCAGTTCATCGAGCACGCCTTCCTGGAGCCCGAGTCATCCCTGGCCTACCCGACGGACGGCGGCGAGGGGCACGGCGGCGAGGGGCACGGCGGCGAGGGGCACGGCGGCGGGGGGCACGACGGCGGGGGGCCCAGCGGCGGAGTGCATTTCTACTCACAGGGCCAGGGCATCTGGAGCGACCGCCGGCAGGTCGCCAGCCTGCTGGGCCTCCCCGAGGACAAGGTCCGGGCCACCCTGGTGTCCAGCGGCGGCGCGTTCGGGGCCAAGGAGGACCTGGGCGTGCAGGGACATGCCGCCCTGCTGGCCCGCCACACGGGCCGGCCGGTCAAGCTGACGCTGAGCCGGGCGGAGAGCATCCGCTTCCACGTCAAGCGGCACCCGCTGACCATGATCTACACGGTGGGCTGTGACGCCGCGGGCCGGCTGACCGGCCTGCGGGCGCGGATCACCGGTGACACCGGCGCCTACGCCAGCGTGGGCGCCAAGGTGCTCGAGCGCGCCGCGGGCCACGCCTGCAGCGCGTACAAGTTCGAGGCCGTCGACATCGAGGCCCGGGCCGTCTACACGAACAACCCGCCGTGCGGGGCGATGCGCGGGTTCGGCGCGAACCAGACGAATTTCGCGATCGAGGGCATGCTGGACCGCCTGGCCGAGCGGGCCGGCCTCGACGGCTGGGAGATCCGCTGGCGCAACGCCGTCGCGGCGGGCGACATCTACGGCACCGGCCAGCGGCTGGGCCCCGGCGTCGGGCTCAAGCAGACGCTGCTCGCGGTGCGGGACGCCTACCGGGCCGCGCCGTTCGCCGGCATCGCCTGCGCGGTCAAGAACACCGGCGTCGGCAACGGCCTGGCCGAATACGGCAAGGTGGTGCTGCGGCCCGAAACCGACGGCTCGGTGACACTGTTCCATTCCTGGACCGAGATGGGCCAGGGCGTGCACACCGTGCTCATGCAGATCGCCTGCGAGGAGCTCGGCCTGACTCCGGGGCAGGTCCGGGTCGCCGTCGACACCGCCCGCGAGCTCGGCTGCGGCCAGACGACCGCCTCGCGCGCCACCGTGCTCGGCGGCCGCGCGGTCATCGAGGCGGCCGGCCAGCTGAAGGCCAGCCGGAACGGGGGCGGCCTGGCCGATCTGGCCGGCCGGGAGTTCTACGGCGAGGTGCTGATCGACTGCACCACCCGGCCGGGCGCGGACACCCCGGACCCGGTGACTCACTTCGCGTACGGCTGGGCCACCCAGGTCGTCGTGCTGGACGAGGCCGGCCGGATCGCGAAGGTCGTCGCCGCGCACGACGTCGGCAAGGTCATCAACCCGACGCTGGCCGCCGGCCAGGTCGAGGGCGCCGTGCACATGGGCCTGGGCTACGCCCTGTCCGAGGAGTTCGTGGTCACCGGCGCCGTCCCGCAGACGGCGACGCTGAAGTCACTGCACATCATCCCGCCGTCGGGGATGCCGCCCGTCGAGTGCGTCTTCGTCGAGGAACCGCAGCCCGAGGGCCCTTACGGCGCCAAGGGAATCGGCGAGATCGGCCTGGTTCCCACCGCGAGCGCGGTGGCCGGCGCGCTGCACGCCTTCGACGGCCGGTACCGCACCAGGCTCCCGATGAAGGACTCGGCGGCCGCGGTCGCGGCCGTGCCCCGGCTGGGACGGCGCCCGTGAGTACCCTGGCGCTCGGCGGCGGCACCGTCGTCCTCGGCCTCGACCCGGTCGAGGTGGCCAGCGCGGATGTGGTGATCGAGGGTGACCGGATCGCCGCGGTCGGCCCCGCCCCGCGCGGGATGCCGCGCCGGGACTGCTCCGGCACCCTGATCCTGCCGGGCAACGTCTGCGCGCATACCCACCTGTACTCGGCGCTGTCCCGGGGCATGCCCTACCGGCTGGCCCCGCCCGGGAACTTCCTGCAGATCCTGCAGCGCATCTGGTGGCGGCTGGACCGGGCGCTCGACGAGCCGAGCATCCGGATGTCCGCCCTCGCGGGCGGCCTGGACGCGCTGCTGGCCGGGACGACCACCGTCTTCGACCATCACGCCTCGCCGAACGTCATCGACGGCTCGCTCGACGTCATCGCCGCCGCCCTGGGCGAGCTCGGGCTCCGCTCGGTGCTGTGCTACGAGGTGACCGATCGTGACGGCCCGGGCCGGGCCGCCGCCGGCATCGCCGAGAACGCCCGGTTCCTCAAGGACAGCAGCGAGCCGCTGGCCCGCGGCCTGATGGGCGCGCACGCGTCGTTCACGATGTCCGACGCGACGCTCGAGGCCTGCGCGGGCACGGCCGCGGCGGCCGGCACGGGCGTGCACATCCACGTGGCCGAGGACGCCGCCGACCAGCGGGACGCGCGGGCCTCCCGCGGGCGCGGCGTGGTGGACCGGCTGGCCGCGGCGGGCGTGGTCACCGACCGCGCCCTGCTCGCGCACTGCGTGCACGTCGACGATCGCGAGCGCGAGATCCTGCTCGCCTCCGGCGCCACGATCGCGCACAACGCCCGCAGCAACATGAACAACGGCGTCGGCCACAGCCCGCTGGCTGTGCTGGCCCGGGGGGGCGGCGGTGATCCGCCCGGCCCGCGCGGCGCCGGGCGGATCGCGCTGGGCACCGACGGCATCGGCGGCGACATGATCACCGAGTCGCAGGCGGCGTTCTTCCGGGCCCGGGAGGCGAGCCTGGTCACGTCCCCGTCGTGGCCGCTCGCCCGCCTCGCCGCCGGCTCGCGCGCGGCCGGCCAGGTCTTCGGCGAGCCGCTGCTCGGCCGGATCACGGCCGGCGCGCCCGCCGACATCACCGTGCTCGACTACGCCGCCCCGACCCCGTTGTCGGCGGATACCGTCGCCGGGCACTGGGTCTTCGGCCTGTCGCCCGGTCAGGTCAGGGACGTGGTGGTGGCCGGCGAGCTGGTCATCGCCGGCCGCGCTCGACCCGCGTGGACCAGGCCGCGCTCGCGGCCGAGGCGGCCGCGCAGGCCGCGCGGATGTGGGCGCGGCTGGAGGACATCCCGCCGCACGGCTTCACGCCCCGGGGAGGCGAGGCGAGATGACGGTGACGTCCGCGGGCCGGATGGCCCTGTACCTCCAGGACAAGCACCCGATCCGGGACGGCATGCGCTACGCCCAGTACGCCGAGTCCCGCGGGTTCGAGGCGGTGTGGCAGGCCGAGAGCAGGCTGGTGCGGGAGGCGACGGTGCCGATGGCCGCCTACGCCGCGGTGACCAGCCGGATCAAGGTCGGCTCGGGCGTGATCCCGATCTGGACGCGGAATGTCGGCCTGCTCGCCGCGACGTTCTCGACGCTCTTTGAGCTCGCGCCCGGCCGGATCATGATGGGGCTCGGCGCCTGGTGGGAACCGCTGGCGTCGAAGGTGGGCGTGGACCGGCGCCTGCCGCTGACGGCCATGCGCGAGGTCGTCGAGGCGGCCCGGCAGCTGCTCGCCCTGCAGCGGGTGTCCTACCACGGCGAGTTCGTGCACCTCGACGACGTGGAGATCGACATCGTGCACGGCGACCGCTCCCCGCGCGACGTGCCGATCTACGTCGGCGCGACCGGCATGCGGATGATGGAGCTGGCCGGCGAGATAGCCGACGGCGTCCTGCTCAACTACATGGTCAGCCCCGACTACAACCGGCGGGCGCTCGACGCGCTCGCGTGCGGCGCGGCCCGGGCCGGGCGGACCGTCGGGGACATCGACCGGCCGCAGCTGGTGGTGTGCTCGGTGGACGCCGACCGGGACACGGCGCTCGACCGGTCCCGGGAACTGCTCACCCAGTACCTCGGGCAGCAGCCGCACATCATGAAGGCCAGCGGGGTCGATCCGGCGCTGATCGCGGAGATCGGGAAGATCCTCACCTGGCCGGCCAGCCAGGCCGACATCCGCCGGGCGATGACGCTGGTGCCGGATGAGGCCGTTCAGATGATCTCGGCGTCGGGCACGCCGCAGGAGTGCCGGGCCAAGGTGGCCGAGTACATCGCGGCCGGCGCCACGTGCCCGATCCTGTACCCGCTCGGCGACGATGTCGAGCTCATGATCGACACGTTTGCCTGCGGGCCTGGCCCGGCCGCGGGCCAGAAGGAAACCGACCAGCACCGGGCCGGGGCCCGATGAGGAGGGGTGGCTGTCATGCGTAGCTTTCTCGGCCGGGACATCTTGTCCCTGAAGGACATGGAGCGTGACGAGTATTTCCAGATCTTCCGGGTGTGCGACGAGCTCCGGCCCTACGCGGAGGAGCGCCGCAACGGCGACCTGCTCAAAGACAAGATCCTGCTGACCGCCTTCTACCAGCCGAGCACGCGCACGCGGATGGCCACCGAGGCGGCCATGCACCGGCTCGGGGGGCACGTGCTCGGCTTCGCCGACATGAAGATGACCCGGGCCGGGGACTTCTACCAGGAGTCGATCAAGGACACCGTGCACATGCTGGAGTACTACGGCGACGTCATCGCCATGCGCCACTTCCAGCAGGGCGCGCCGGCCGAGGCCGCCCGGTGGGCGTCGGTGCCCGTGATCAACTGCGGGGACGGCTGGGGCGAGCACCCGACCCAGGTGCTCACCGACCTCTACACCATCTGGCGGTCCCGGGGCCGGCTCGACGGGCTGAAGGTGATGTGCGTCGGCGACATGCGGATGCGCACGATGCACTCGATCCTGTACGCGATGTCGCAGTTCGACATGGAGGCGTTCGTGGTCAGCCCGCCGGACATGTCCCTGCTGCCGGAGTTCAAGGCGGAGCTTGACGAGCGGAACACGCAGTACCGGGAGGTGGAGAGCACCGAGAAGTGCATCGCCGATGCCGACGTCATCTACATGGAGCCGGTGGTGCAGGCCGACTACGAGAAGTCGCGGGTCGACCCCAGCGCGGACCACCCGGTCACCCCGGCCGCCTACCGGGTCACCCGCGAGCTGCTGCGCAGCAAGGCCAAGAGCGACTCGATCATCCTGCACTCGCTGCCCCGGATGGACGAGCTTCCCCCGGACGTGGACCAGACCCGCCACAACCGGTACTGGGCCGAGGCCTTCAACGGCGTGGTCCTGCGCATGTCGCTGCTCGCCCTGGTCCTCGGCGCGGCCGGGTAGGGGCCGGCCATGCAGACCGATCTTCGCGGCCGCGACCTCATCGACCTGTCCGAGTGGACCAAGGACGAGATCAGCACGCTGCTCGACGTCGCGTTCGAGCTCAAGCGCGACCGCGCGCTCGGGCGGCCGCACCCGTACCTGCGGGACAAGGTCCTGGCCATGCTGTTCTTCTTCCCGAGCACCCGCACCCGGGCCTCGTTCGAGGCAGGCATGGCCCAGCTCGGCGGGCACGCGATGTTCATCGACAGCCGGACCACCCAGATCGCGCACGGCGACACGGCCAAGGAGATCGGCGAGATACTGGGCCGCTACAACGACGGCATCGCGATCCGGTACATCGACTGGCAGCAGGGTAACAAGTACCTGCGCGAGGTCGCCGAGGCCAGCCGGGTGCCCGTGCTCAACATGCAGTGCGACATCTACCACCCGCATCAGGCGCTGGGTGACCTGATGACGATGATCGAGCGCTTCGGCGACCCGCGGGGCCGCACCGCCACCATCAGCTGGGCCTACGCGTCCAGCTACCAGAAGCCGATCAGCGCCCCGCAGAGCCTGGCGCTGCTGCTGCCGCGGTTCGGCATGAACGTCCGCCTGGTCCACCCGCCCGAGTTCATGCTGATGCCGGAGATCATCGAGCAGGCCCGCGAGAATGCCCGGCGGGCCCACGCCGGCTTCGAGATCCTGGACGACTTCGACGAGGGCGTCCGCGGCACCGACGTCGTCTACGCCAAGAGCTGGGGGGCCCTGCTCACCACGCCGGACGAGGCCGAGGGCGCAAGGATCATCGACTCATATAAGTCGTGGATCACCGACGAGGCGCGGATGGCCACGGCCGGGCCAGACGCGGTCTTCATGCACCCGCTGCCGGCCGACCGCAACATCGAGGTCACCGACGGGGTGATCGACGGTGCGCAGTCGGCCGTCTACGACGAGGCCGAGAACCGCCTGCACGCCCAGAAGGCCGTCATGGCGCTGACCATGAGCTAGGGGAGCGATTCGCGTGGACAGACGAATAGCGGTCGTCGCGATCGGCGGCAACTCCCTGATCAGGGACCGGTACCACCAGACGGTCCGGGACCAGTACATCGCGGCGCGGGAGACCTGCCACCACATCGTCACCATGGTCAAGGACGGCTGGGGCATCGTGATCACCCACGGCAACGGCCCCCAGGTCGGCTTCATCCTCCGGCGTTCCGAGCTGTCCGCCCACGAGCTGCACGAGGTGCCGCTGGACGTCTGCGGGGCGGACACACAGGGCGCCATCGGCTACGAGCTGCAGCAGAACCTCGGCAACGAGTTCCGGCGCTACGGCATCGACCGCGACACGGTCACGCTGGTCTGCCAGACCGAGGTGGCCGCGGACGACCCGGCGTTCACCGGGCCGAGCAAGCCGATCGGCTCCTTCATGGACGCCGGGCAAGCCGACCGGCGCCGGGCCGAGGGCTGGGACATCATCGAGGATGCCAACCGCGGCTGGCGCCGGGTGGTCGCCTCGCCGCAGCCGCTGCGGATCGTCGAGCTGCCGTCGATCAGGCGGCTGCTCGACGCGGGCACGGTGGTCATCGCGGCCGGCGGCGGCGGGATCCCGGTGGTCGCCGACGAGTCAGGCCAGCTGCGGGGCGTGGCGGCCGTTATCGACAAGGACCTGGCCTCGGCGCTGCTGGCCAGCGAGATCGGCGCCGACCTGTTCATCATCTCCACCGCGGTGGAGAAGGTCGCGCTGGACTTCGGCACCCCGCGGCAGCGCTGGGTGGATCACCTGACGCTCGCCGAGGCCCGGCACCGTCTGGCGGAAGGCAGGCATTTCGCGGCCGGCAGCATGAAACCCAAGATCGAGGCGGTCGTCTCCTTCCTCGAGCGCGGCGGCCGGGAGGCGCTCATCACCGACCCGGACAACCTCGAGCGGGCCCTCGCCGGCCAGACCGGGACGCGGGTCACCCGTGACTGAGCCGCCGGCGACCGGCTGACCGAGAGGAGCGCTGGTGCACTTCCTGCAGCCGGCTACCTGGGCCGAGGCCCTGGAGGCCCGGGCCGGGCTCCCCGACGGGCTTCCCGTGGCGGGCGCCACCGATCTGCTGGTGGAGCTCACCTTCCACCGTTGCCACCCGGTTGCGCTCATCGACCTCGGCCGGGTTCCGGGCCTGGATGAGGTGTCCGCGGACGACGGGTGGCTGCGGCTCGGCGCGACCGCGACCTATGAGCACCTCATACCGGCGCTGCGGCGCGACCTCCCGGCGCTGGCGCTGGCGGCGCGGACGGTCGGCTCGCCGCCGATCCGCCGCCGCGGCACGATCGGCGGCAACCTCGGCACGGCTTCCCCGGCCGGTGACGTTCATCCGCCGCTGCTGGCGGCCGGGGCGCAGGTCGAGGCCGCTTCCGTGACCGGGACCAGGCGGATCGCGATCACGGACTTCTTTACCGGACCCAAGCAGAACGCCCTGGCGCCGGATGAGCTGATCAGCGCGGTGTACGTGCCGCGGGCCACCGGGCCGCAGCAGTTCGCCAAGGTCGGGTCCCGTAACGCGATGGTGATCGCGGTGTGCTCGTTCGCCCTGGCGCTGCACCCCGACCGCCGCCGGGTCGGCACGGGCATCGGCTCGGCGGGGCCGGTGCCGCTCCCGGCGGCCGGGGCCGAGCGCTTCCTCGAGGGGGTGCTCGCCGAGGGCGGCCTGTGGGAGGCGCCCCGGCCGCTCGGCGACGCCGTGACGAGCACGTTCGCCGATCTCGTCGCGTCGGCGGCCCGGCCGGTCGACGACGTGCGCGGGACGGCCGCCTACCGCGCCCAGGCCCTGCGCGTCATCGCCGGCCGGGTCCTCGGCTGGGCCTGGGCCGACTACCTGAGGGAAGGGCCGCGCCGGGAGGGGTGCGCGGGATGAGGGAGGGGCGGGCGGGATGAGGGAGGGGCGGGCGGGATGAGGGAGAGGCGGGCGGGATGAGGGAGAGGTGCGCGGGATGATACTGCGCCTGACCGTGAACGGCGAGCCGCACGAGATCGACGACGTCGGCGCCGGCGAGAGCCTGCTGACCGTCCTGCGCGACGGGCTGCACCTGACCGGCACGAAGAACGCCTGCGAGCAGGGGGAATGCGGCTCCTGCGCGGTCTACCTGGACGGCGGCCTGGTGTGCTCGTGCCTGGTGCTGGCCGGGCAGGCCGCGGGCCAGGATGTTGTCACCGTGGAAGGGCTGGCGGCCAGCGGCGAGCTCCACCCGGTCCAGGCGGCGTTCGCGCGGGCCGGCGCGGTCCAGTGCGGCTTCTGCACCCCGGGACTGGTGCTGGCCGTTCACGACCTGCTCCGCCAGGAGCCCGACCCCTCAGACCGGCAGATCCGGGAGGCACTGGCCGGCAACCTGTGCCGGTGCACCGGGTACCAGAAGATCATCAGCGCGATTCACCTGGCCGCGAGGGACCAGCGGGCACCGCGCGGCCGGGAGGGCCGATGACCACCACGACTGAAAGCCGGGTCCGCGGTAAGGTCCGTGGCGGGGTCCGCGGCGGGGTCGGCGAGAGCGCCGTCCGGGTCGACGCCGTGCCCAAGGTGACCGGGACGTTCGACTACGCCAGCGACCTGTGGGCGGACGGGATGCTGTGGGGTGCGACGCTGCGGTCGCCCCACCCGCACGCGCGCATCCGCCGCGTCGACGCGGCCGCGGCCGCTGCGCTGCCCGGCGTTCACGCCGTCCTGCTCGCGGCCGACCTGGAGGGCAAGCGGACGTTCGGGCTGAACTTCGATGATCAGCCGGTCCTGGCGGACGGCCTGGTCCGCTACCACGGGGAGCCGGTCGCCATCGTCGCCGCCGACACGCCGGCC
The DNA here is from genome assembly GCA_963749145.1 of uncultured Actinomycetota bacterium. Taxonomy (GTDB): domain Bacteria; phylum Actinomycetota; class Actinomycetes; order Streptosporangiales; family Streptosporangiaceae; genus JASHPR01. The sequence goes on from CAVVLN010000005.1 coordinate 1,263,123, forward strand.
ATCGCGCACCAGGCCACGACGCTCATCGACGTCGACTGGGTGCCGCTTGCGGCGGTGACCGACATGGAGGCCGCGCTGCGGCCCGAGGCGCCGCGGTTGCACGACATCGGCAACGTGCTGCGGCACGTGCACATCACCCACGGCGACCCGGAGGCGGCGGGGGCGGATGTGTGGGTGGATGGCTACTACGAAACCGGCATGCAGGACCAGGCGCCGCTGGGCCCGGAAGCCGGGCTGGCGGTACCCGCGCCGGACGGGGGCATCCACCTGCTCGTGGCGACCCAGTGGCTGCACGTGGACCAGGAACAGATCGCGCCCTGCCTGAAGCTGCCGCCGGAGAAGGTGCGCATCAGCCTGGCCGGGGTGGGCGGCGCGTTCGGCGCCCGCGAGGACATCCACATGCAGATCCACGCGTCCCTGCTCGCTTTGCGCACCGGCCGGCCGGTCAAGATGAGCTTCGGCCGCGAGGAGTCCTTCCTCGGGCACGTGCACCGTCACCCGTCACGGATCTGGCTTCGTCACGGCGCGGCCCGCGACGGCCGGCTCGTCGTGGTCGATGCCCGGCTGCTGTTCGACGGCGGTGCCTACACCTCGTCGTCTCCGGCGGTCCTCGGGAACGCGGCGACGTTCGCCGCAGGCCCGTACGAGGTGCCGAACGTCCGGATCGAGGGGACCCTCGTCTTCACGAACAACCCGCCCTGCGGGGCCATGCGCGGTTTCGGGGCGCCGCAGGTCTGCTTCGCCCACGAGGCCCAGATGGACAAGCTCGCCGCCGCTTTGCAGATGGATCCGGTGGGCCTACGGGTGCGCAACGCGCTGCACACCGGTTCCGTGCTGCCGACCGGCCAGGTGCTGACGGGCAGCGCCCCGGTGCGCGAGCTGATCGAGATGTGTGCGCGCGCGCCCATGCCGGCTCCCGAACCCGCGCACGGCCGGGACCAGCTCGACTACCCCGGCGCGACCGGGAACGTGACCCACGGGGAGGGCCTGGCCATCGGCGTGGGGTACGCGGTGGGGTTCAAGAACACCGCGTTCAGCGAGGGATTCGACGACTCGGCCGCCGCGCGGGTGACGCTGAGCCTGAGCCAGGGCACCCCCGTCGCCGAGATCCGCACGGCGGCAGTGGAGATGGGCCAGGGCCTGACCACGGTCCTCACCCAGATCGCCCGCACCGAGCTCGGCATCGAGCACGTGGTGGTGCACACCGCCGACACCAGTATGGGCAACGCGGGCTCCACCTCGGCGTCCCGGCAGTCCATGATGGCCGGCGGCGCGGTGCAGATGGCCTGCCGCCTGGTCCGCGACCGGCTCGCCGCGCGGGCGGGGGACCGGGGCACCGCGCGGGCGGGGGACCGGGGCACCGACGACGGCCTGGCCGGCCTGCTGGCGGAGCCGGTCGCCGAGACCGCCGTCTATCACCACCGGCCGACCACCGGCTTCGACGCCGCCGGGCAGGGAGACATCCACGTGGCCTTCACGTTCGCGGCCGAGCGCGCGGTGGTCGAGGTGGACACCGGGCTGGGCGTCGCCCGGGTGCTGCACGTCGCGGCGGCGATCGACGCCGGGAAGGTGCTGAACCCGCTCGGTTTCGAGGGCCAGATAGAAGGGGGCACCGCCCAGGGGCTGGGCTTCGCGCTGATGGAGGAGCTCCAGACCGAGAATGGCGTGGTCAAGAACCCGTCATTCACCGACTACCTGATCCCCACGTTCCTGGACATGCCGCCCGTCGAGGTCCGCGCGGTGGAAGAGCCGGACCCGGGAGCGCCCTACGGCCTGAAGGGCATCGGCGAGGCCCCGGCCATCGTCTCGACGGCGGCCATCGTCGCCGCGCTGCGTGACGCCACCGGCCGCGAGCTGAACCGGGCTCCGGTGACCCCGGACGACCTGATCGGCCTGCGCCCGCCGCGGGCGACCGGCGGGCCGCCGCCGGTCCCGCCGGTACCGGGACAGTGGCCGGTGCCCTACTACCACGAACAGGTCTCCGCCCAGCAGCAGCTCATGTAACCCGGAGGTGACCGGTGTCCAAACGCAGACCCGCGCCCCACGTCCTGGCCGTCGCTCGCGGCGACGCGCCGGCTGATCTCCTGCTCACCGGCGGGAAGGTCTTCGTCCCCGGCACCAGGGAGTGGGTCGGCACCGACCTGGCCGTGGCCGAGGGCGTGATCGCCGGATGGGGCGCGCGCGAGGCGCGCGAGGTCGTTGACGTGTCCGGCGCCGCGCTGACGCCTGGCTTCATCGACGCTCACATGCACCTGGAGTCGACCAAGCTCTGGGTCGATGAGTTCGTCCGGGCGGTCCTCCCGCACGGCACGACGGCGGTGGCCGCCGACCCGCACGAGATCGCCAACGTGTTCGGCCTGCGCGGCGTCGCGGCCCTGGCCGAGGCGGCGGCCGGATTGCCGTTCACGTTCGGGATCTGCGCGTCCAGCTGCGTTCCGGCCTCGCCGTTCGAGAGCCCGGGGGCGGAGTTGCACGCCGCCGAGGTCCGCCGGCTGCTCGACGAGTACGGCGCGATCGGAGTCGCCGAGGTGATGAACTATCCCGGCGTCGTGGCCGGCGATCCCGAGCTGCTGGCGAAGATCGCCGCCGCGGGCGGCCGCCGGGTGGACGGGCACGCCCCCGGGCTGACCGGCCGCGCGCTTGACGCCTACCTGGCCGCGGGGATCGAGTCCGACCATGAGTGCACGACGCTGGCGGAGGCGGCCGAGAAGCGCCGCAAGGGAATGTGGATCTTTGCCCGGCAGGGCTCGGCGAGCCGTAACCTGGCCACCCTGATCCCGACCGTGCTGCAGCACGGAACGCGGCGGGTCGCGCTGTGCAGCGACGACCGCGAGCCGGACACGATCGTGCGGGAAGGCCACGTGGATGACTGCGTCCGGCTGGCCGTTTCCTGCGGGGTGCGGGTGGAGGACGCGCTGGTGCTCGCGACGGCGAACCCGGCCGAGTATCACAACTTCGACCATCTTGGCTGGCTGTCGCCGGGCTATCAGGCTGACGTGCTCTGTTTCGACTCCCTCGATCGCCTCTCGCCGGCCCGGGTCTATCAGGCGGGCCACCTGGCCGCCGAGGGCGGCCAGGTGATCGCCGGGACCGTGCCGTCGGTGCCGGCGCCCGGCTGGATGCGCCATTCGGTCCACCTGGCGTCACCGCCCGGGCCGGCGGCGCTGGCGCTGGCGCCGCCCGCGGGCGGGCTGGCCCGGGTCATCGGGATCGAGCCGGACACGCTCACGACCAGGAACCTCGTGCTCGACGTCACGGACGCCGCCGCGGGAGTCGCCCGCATCGGCGTGGTGGAACGCCACCATGAGACCGGCCGTATCGGCCTGGGCTATGTGCACGGTTTCGGGCTGAAGCGCGGCGCCATCGCCTCGACCGTGGCCCACGACGCGCACAACTGCATGGTCGTCGGGGCCCTGGACGCCTCCGGGCCCGCGGACATGGCGGCCGGCGTCGCCCGGCTGGCCGAGATCGGCGGCGGCCAGGTGGCGATACTCGACGGCCGGGTCATCGCCGAGGTCCCGCTGCCGATCGGCGGGCTGATGAGCGACAAGCCCGTGGCCGCCGTGGCCGCGGAGGTGGAGGCGATCGAGCATGCCGCGGTCGCGGCGCTCGGCGTCGGCATCGCCGCCCCGTTCATGCAGCTGAGCTTCCTCGCCCTGTCGGTGATCCCCGAGCTGAGGATCACCGATCGCGGCCTGGTCGACGTGAACCGGTTCGAGCTGACCGGCGTGGCGCCCGGCTGAGAACTGGTGCTGTGTCCAGGAACCTTCTTCGTGTAATCGATCTTTAGCGACGGGTGCGGGATCGATCACTTGGGGGCGAGTTCCCCGAAGAAGTAGGAAGCGGTGACGCCACATCTGTGGGAGTGACTGTTCTTCCAGGTAACGCCAGAACCTCCCTCATGATCGGCGGCACGCCTACCGTGGCGGCACGGACAACCGAGCCCAGGTCCGCGAGTTCCTCATCTCCCGGCGCGAGCGGATCTCACCCGCGCAGGCGGGGCTGCCCGCCTACGGGGGAAGCAACCGCCGGGTCAAGGGGCTGCGGCGCGAGGAGGTCTCGCTCGCCGGGGTGAGCATCGACGTTGCTTGACGAGGCTCTAGCTCGCGGCGATATCCGGGGTCACGTCGCCCTCGTGCCGCACCGACGTGCGGGCGAGCAGGTAGTAGGCGCCGGCGCCGACCACGATGCCGATGGCCCAGCTGAGGTCCCCGCCCTGCAGGCCCGGGAAGTGGTTGGAGATCGGCCCGACGTAGGACGGGACGGCGAAATCGGCGTTGATCCACATCAGCGCCGCCACCATGCCCAGCACCTGGGCGATGATGGCGGGCCAGTGGATGCCGCCGTTGCGCCAGTACAGCCCGCCGCGGTCGGCGGCCAGCGCGGGCGGGCTATAGCGACCCCGCCGCAGCAGGTAGTCCACCATGAGGATGCCGAACCACGCCGACAGCCACACCACGATGTAGAGCAGGAACCCGGCGAAGTCCGCGTAGAAGTTGCCGTGGAACAGGATGATCCCGGTGACCACGCCGCACACCACGGTGTCGATGATCACCGCGCCCCAGCGCTTGATCGGGATGCCCAGCGCCTGCAGCGTGACGCCGGACGAGTACAGGTCGATGGTGTTGATGGCGAACAGCTGGATGATGGCGAAGATCAGGAATGGCACCACGAACCAGCCGGGGAAGGTCTGCGGGACGCCGAGCTGGGTGATGCCGACGGTCTTCTTGGTGACCGTGAAGGCCAGCACCCCGAGGATCTCCAGCAGCAGTGACGGGACCGCGCCGCCCAGGGTTGCCGACCAGAAGGTCCGGGGCCTGGGGGTCCGGCGGGGCAGGTAGCGCGAGTAGTCGTTGCCGTTCTCGGTCCATCCCAGGCCGCCCACCGAAATGATCAGCACCAGCGCGGTCGTCCACACGGCCCACGACGCGGAGGGCTGGTGGAAGGTGCTCAGGTGCAGCCGGTTGAAGGTGAAGCCGGCCAGGACCGCGAAGAAGATGATGAACACGTAAGCGAGGTAGCGGAGCATCTTGGTGATCGTCGCGTGGCCGAAGAAGGGCATGACCAGCTGCACCGCCGCCGCCAGTATGATCACCACGATCTTGGCCGGGGTTCCCAGCGTGGTCCCGTAGTGCAAGAACAGCAGGATCACGGTGGCGACCACGAAATAGACGCCCTCGATCTCGAACCCGACCTGGGTCACCCAGTTGAACAGGGCCACCAGGCGGTTCCCGTTCTGCCCGAACGGCGCGCGGCTGACCATGAACGCCGTCGTGCCCGTCTCCGGTCCTTGCAGGCTGGCCCAGCCGAGCAGCGAGTAGAACAGGTTGCCGACGAGGATGGCCAGGATCGCCTGTGCCACCGACAAGCCGAAGGTCATGATCAGGGTTCCGTAGAAGAAGAACTCCACGTTGAACACCGCGCCAGCCCATAGCCAGAACAGGCCTGAGGGCTTCATCTTGCGCGCGGCGGCGGTGTCGGGGATCAGTTCGATCCCCCGCTGCTCGACCTTGAAGGCCGCGTAGTCGTCCGGCTCCTCGGTCCTACGTTGCCCGCTTGCCCCGATACTGGCGTCGCTGCTCATCAGTACCTCATCGCCCGTGCGCCTGGCGCGGCGCTGCCTGACTGGCCCATGGTTCCACCGTGACCCTCGGTGCCCGCGCGATTCGCGGGGAACTCTAGCTTCTTTGTGATGATCTGTTGTCGAAGGGCACGCTACTCCCGCACGGGGACCCTGAGAAAGGGCCCTAAGGTCCCCGGGCCCGGCCGTGCCGCTGCTGCTGCTGCTGCCGCCGCCGCCGCGTCACGGCCGCGGCTCGCCGCCGCCGGGCGCGTGCAGGGCCCGCCACACGCGCTCGGGGGTGAACGGCGTGGCATGGAGGGCCGCGCCGGTGGCGTCCAGGATGGCGTTCCGAACCGCGGGGGCGACCCCCACGGTCGGAATCTCGCCGACCGCCTTGGCCCCGAACGGGCCGGACGGCTCGTTCGTCTGGACGAAGAACACCTCGGTAGCCGGGGCGTCGTCCGCCCGGTAGATCCAGTAGGGGCCGAGCCTGCCGTTCACCGGCCGCCCGTCGTCGTCGAGCACGAGTTCCTCGCACAGCGCGTAGCCGAGCGCCATCATCACGCCCCCCTCCACCTGCCCGCTCGCGGTCAGCGGGTTGATGGGCACGCCGCAGTCCACCGCGGTCACCAGCTTGGCCACGGTGACCTGGCCCGTGTCGACGTCCACCTCGACCTCCGCGGCCTGCGCGGCGAAGGGCGACGGGGACTTGCGGGCCAGGTACGACGCCGTGCCCATGATCTGCTCCTGATCCTCGGCATGCAGCACATGCAGCGCCAGGTCCGCCAGCGATACCGACCGGCCGTCGCCGGCCCACGCCCGGCGGTCACGCAGCTCGATCGGCGCCGCCTCATCGAGGCCCAGCATCCGCGCGGCCCGCTGCGCGATCCGGCGCCGCGCCGCCTCGGCCGCCTGCTTGGCGGCCATGCCGGTGATGAAGGTGGTGCCCGACGCGTAGGCGCCGACATCAAACGGCGTGATGTCGGTGTCGGCGGCGTACACGATGATGTCATCGACCTCCACCCCGAGCACCTCGGCCGCGATCTGGGCCACCACGGTGTCGGCGCCGGTGCCGAGGTCCGTCCCGCCGATCAGCAGGTTGAACGAGCCGTCGTCGTTCATCTTGATCGAGGCCGCGCCCATGTCGACGAAGGGGATGCCCGAGCCCATGACGCACAGGGCGAACCCGATGCCCCGGCGGATGGCGGGCCGCTCGGGCGGGCGCTTCCACGCCGGGTCACGGCGCCGGTCCCAGCCGATCGCCCGCAGCGTCTGGGCCACGCATTCCTCGGTGCCGCAGCTGGAGATGCGCGGCAGGTCGGCGGGGGCGACGTCGTCGACGGCGCCCCGCTCGCCGAGCCGCGGCGCGATGTCGAAGGAGTCGCCGAGCCCGACCCAGTTCTTGCGGCGCAGCTCCACCGGATCGATGCCCAGGGCCAGGGCCATGTCGTCCAGGTGCGACTCCAGCGCGAAGACGCCCTGCGGCGCGCCGTAGCCGCGCATGGCGCCGGCGACCAGCCGGTTGGTGTACACGACGTCGCACTGGTACCGCTTGGCCGGGCAGTTGTAGGAGGACAGGCCTCGCAGCCCCGTGACCGATTGCACGGTGAAGCCGTGGACGCCGTAGGCACCGGTGTTGGCGACCACCCTCATGTCCAGGGCCGCGAGCGTCCCGTCATCGTTGATGCCGCTGCGGAAGGTGATCGTCTGCTTGTGCCGGGTGCGCGCGGACGTGAACTCTTCCTCGCGGGTCAGCTCCAGGCGCACCGGCCGCCGGGTGGCCAGCACCAGGTGGCCCACGATGTCCTCGATGAGCATCTCCTGCTTGCCGCCGAACCCGCCGCCGATCCGGGGCTTGATCACCCGTATGCGCTTGACCGGCAGGCCGAGCAGCGGGGCGACCATGCGCCGGATATGGAAGGGCACCTGCGTCGACGTGCGCAGCACCAGCCGCTCGTCCTCGTCGAACCAGCCGATGGTGACGTGCGGCTCGATCGAGCAGTGCTGCACCTGATGCACGCGGAAGGTCTGCTCGAACACGTGATCCGCCCGGGCCAGGGCCCCCTCCATGTCCGGCGTGGTCTGGCCCTCGATATGGGAGCTGATGTTGCGCGAGGCGTCGCGGATGCCGACGGAATCCGGCTCGTCGTGGATCCGGGGCGCCCCCTCGGCCAGCGCCTCGAACTCGTCGAACATCGCCGGCAGGACCTCGTAGGTCACCGTGATCCGGCGGCAGGCCGCGGCCGCGAGCTCCGCCGTCTCCGCCGCCACCGCCGCCACCCGGTCGCCCACATGGCGGACCTTGTCGTCGAAGCTCACCTGATCCCAGGGATACGGGTTGGGCCAGCTCTGGCCGCCCGATGCGTACTTCACCCGCCGCACGTTGAAGCAGTGCAGCACCGCGTGCACGCCGGGCATGGCCCTGGCCTCCGCGTCATCGATCGCGAGGATCCGGGCGTGGGCGTGCGGGCTCCGGAGCACCTTCGCGTGCAGCATCCCGCGCGGCGCCACGTCGTCGGTGAAGGCGGGATTGCCCTTGACCAGCCGCAGCGCGTCTACCTTGGCCTCCGGCTTGCCGACAATGGCGGTCTCGGCCACGTCGGGCGACGTGATGACCCCGGGGACGGCCGGCCAGCCGTCACGCCCCGCGGCCGGGCCCGGGCCCGGCACCGCGGGTGCCCGCGCGGCGAGCGGCTCGATGATCAGCGGCTGCACCGGATCGGGCTTCTCGCCGCGCAGCAGCGCCGCGGCGCGCTGTACCGCGGCCACGACCTTCACATAGCCGGTCTCGCGGTCAAGGATGCCGGACAGGGCGTCCCGGATCTCGCTCTCGCCGGGGTCCGGGTTCTGCTCGAGGAGCGCCTTGGCGGCCAGCACCATGGCGCCCGCCGAATACCCCGACTGCAGCGCGCCCGTCTCGACGAAGGCCTCCTGGATGGGGTGCATCTCGCCGGTGGCCACGTTGAGGGATTCCACCGTGGTCACCTCGTGGCCGTCGGCCTGGGCGGCCAGCAGGACGTCGGCCGCGACCAGCCGGCCATCCAGCAGCACCGCCGCCGCACCGGTCTCGCCGCTCTCCGACCCGAACCGGACGCTCACGCACCCTTCGCGCCGCAGCAGCGCGAGCAGCGTCTCGCCGGGCGCGCAGCTCAGCGTGAGCGCGCGGCCGTTAAGGGTGATTGTGATGTCCATCAGCCGACCTCCTCCAGCGCGCGCCGGGCCAGCACGGCCACGAGGGCGCGGCGGTACCCGGCGGACCCGCGGTAGTCGCCAGGCGGGTCAAGGCCCTCGGCCACGTCCGGCGTCGGCGCCACGAGCACCGGCGTTCTGGCCACCCCCGTGAGCGCCAGGCGGCGCCTCCCGTCGGCTGTGCGCCGGGCGATCGCGGCGACGATCGCTCGGTCGGCCCGGGTGCGGCCCGTGCGTGCGGCCGCCGTAACGCCGCCGGTCTCGACGCGGACGGCCGTGATGATCTTGTTCGCCAGCAGACGGCCGTCCTCCAGCAGCGCCGCGAGCGTCACGCTGTGCCCGCCATCGCGCCCGGCCAGCCTGACCTCGCCGTCGTGGACGAGGAGGGCCGCCAGCAGCTCGCTCGACGGGTCGGCCGTGGCCACCAGGCCGCCGACGGTCGCCAGCGTCCGCAGGGTGCTGGGCTCCTCGCGCCGGGCCGCCTCCCGGATCGCCGCCGGGACACTGGCGTCGCCGGCCAGCCGCTCGAAGGTCGCGGTGGCCCCGATCAGGAGCCCGTCGTCGCCGTCCCGCTCAATCGCGTCGAGGCGCAGGTCCTGAAGGTCGACGACCAGGACCGGCTCGAGGTGGCGGGCGGTGTTCACCATCGTGCCCCCGCCCACCACGACCGCGCCGGGGCGGCCCAGGCAGGCGAGCGCGTCGTCGAGGGTGGCCGGGCGCAGGTACGCCGAGACATTCGCCATGGTGCTCCACCCCCGCTATCGAACTCGTGGCCGATGTTCAGCGGCACAGGCACCAGGATGCCGTGCCGCTGCGCCTGCGACACAGGGACATTCGTTTGTCATCACAGGGCCAAAGGGCCCTACGGCCAGCCGCGCAACCCGCCTATGCTGCCCGGGCCGGAAAAGGCCCCGGGCTGACGCGGCGATCTTGGTATCAGCGGTGATACCATGTATGCATGGCGATGACGTTGCGGCTCAGCGATGCCGAGGCCAGGGCACTGCGCCGGCGGGCCGAGCATGAGGGGCGCCCGATGCAGGAAGTAGCGCGCCAGGCCATCCGTGAGTACGTCGAAGGTCACAGCCGCGCTGAGCTTCTCGACCGCGTCCTGGACGATGAATTGCCCCGTTACGCGGAGGCGCTGGAGCGGCTTGCGCAGTGATCTACCTGACACTGCCCGAGTTACTCCACGTCGCTGAAAGGGTCCTGGGCAGTTCCCCGCTCGTCCGCGATATCGGATTGCTGGAAGCAGCTGCCGCGCGTCCCCAGGCCACAGCATTTGGTGCCGACGCCTATCCAGACCTGGACAGCAAGGCTGCGGCCCTGCTGCATTCGCTGGCCAGGAATCATGCCCTCGTCGATGGGAACAAGAGGCTGGCGCTGGCCGCGGTCATCGCCTTCTATGGCGTCAACGGGCGCCGGCTGACCCTCACCAATGACGGCGCTTACGATCTGGTCATCCGGGTCGCCACGGGCCGGCTCGACTCGGTTGAGGAGATCGCCAGACTGCTGCGGAGTGCTACCGAACCGCGATCGTGAGGGGCCTATGGCGCGTAGCGGAAGAACGCGGTGGAACTGCTGCGACCGGAGCCGGTGAAGTCGCTCTCGACCGTGGTGATGGTCACCTTTACCCTGGTGCCCGCCTGGCCGGGCGGGGAGACGGCGCTGACGAGAGTGGTCGACCCGCAGTCCAGCACCGCCTGCTTGTTGCTGAACTTCTTGGCCGCCACCGCGCCGAAGAACACCCCGGTGACGCAGCCGAGGTTCTGGCCGCTGATGGTGACCTTGGTGCCGCCGCCGGCCCGGCCGGATGCCGGGCTGACCGAGGTGACCTTCGGGTTGCCCGGCGGGTACAGGTAGAAGTAGTCGGCGGGAGGGTTGAGCGAGCACGCGGTCACGCTGCACACCTCCACGTCATCAAGTCCTGCGTCGGATGCGACGGACTCGGTGGCGATGCTCGAGTCGCTGCGGACGGTGTAGGTGTACTGGGTCGCGAAGATCGGCGGCACTTGTGCCGAGACGTCGGCGAACTCGAGCGGGCCGACCGCCTGGTCGAAGCCGCGGCCACGGATCGCCATCGGCGCGCCGCCGGTATCGGCGGCGCCATTGCGCCCGGTCGCGGTGTTCAGCGCGGCGGTCACCTGCGGCACGCCCGCGAACACGACGGACGACGCGGCCGACTGGCCCGCGAGCGAGCGGACCGAGAACGGAATCGTCGACGGCTCGGTGGTGAGCGGCTCGGCCGGCGCGGCGATCTGCATCTGGGTGCCGGTCAGGTACGCGTAGCTGGTATCCATCGACGATTCCAGCCCTGGCGGGCCGAAGTCCGCCCATTCGATGGTCAGCGGGTTGAACCCGGTGCCGGTGACCGTGATCAGCGTCCCGCCCTGCTCGCTCGCGAGCGACCCCGGGTCGGCGGCCGACGTGGAGACCGACGTGATGGAGGGCGCCGGGGCATAGTCAAACTCGGTCGGGGCGGGCTGGATCTCGCAGCCGCATCCCGGCGGCGCGACCAGCACGCCCAAGGCGTTGAGCGTGATGGTCCCTTCGATGGGCGGGAGGATGGGGCCAACGGCGCTGCGGCCGTGGGCGTTCGCCACGCGGACCTGCACCTGGCAGATGTCGTTCGCCGCATCCTCGCCGGCATACACGCCGCCCGACGGCAGCGGCGAGCATGCCGTGCTCGGTGAGAACGCGGGCGGGGTCACGGTGATCCGGTAGGGACTATTCACGCTAAAGTCGCTCGCGGCCACGCCGCCGAAGGTGACGCTGGTGGCACCGGTGAACCCCGATCCCAGAATGATCACCTTGCCCGGCGCGGTCTCGGGCCCGCCGTAAGGGATCACGCCGGTGACGCTGGGAACCGCGCTCGTGCCGGAGGTATCCACGTACTCGATGGTCGAGTCCGGGCCGGGCGCGCTCGACTGCCCGGCCTTGCTCGTGACGATCACGGCCGCCGGGCCCGCCCCGTCCTGCGGTCGCGGGGAGTCGGCCGGCACCGTATCGGCGGCAGGCGGGAACGTCGCCGTGATCGAGGTGCTGCTGTTGACGGTGAACCGGCCCGCCGGAACCGCCCAGCTCCCGACCTGGATCCCCGCCACGTCCGCGCTGCCCGCGGCGGTGAAGCCCGACCCGGTGATCTGAACCGTCCCGCCCGTGGTCGGCAGCACCGGCGGGGTCAGCCCCGTCACCGCCGGCAGGCTCGCCGCGCTGCCGTAGCTGCACAGGTAGAACGCCAGCCCCGCCTTGTCGCCGGGCGCGGTCAGCTGGGGTGACCCCAGCCCCGACGCGAGGTCATAGCCCGCGGTCGCCGGGAACACCTGACCGTCATCCAGCCCGTAGATGTCGTTGTTGCCCGCCGTGATGTCCGTGAACGACGCTCGGTAGGCCACCGGGTTCGACGCCACCGCGTACAGCAGCGGGCTCGCGAAACCCACGCCGGCCCGCGTCGCGGCCTGCCGGGCGCACGTGGGCGAGGCGTTCACGAGCGCCAGCATCGCCGCCCACAGCGGCGCCGACGACGACGTGCCGCCGATGGTGACCCAGCCGTCGGGCGTGCCGGGGCTCGCGAACGAGCTGCTGTAGACCGTGATCGCGCCGGTGGTCTCGTCCGCCTGCGCCGATACGTCGGGCACGGTGCGGCACGGCGTGGCTGACGTCGCGCCGCTCAGGTAGGCCTGGCAGAAGTTCTGCGGGTAACCGAACTGCTTCTCGACCGCATTCGCCTGCGCATAGCCGGCTCCCGGTTGCACGATTCCCGGCACCCGGGCGTCGGCCTGCCAGGCAGGCATCGCCCACGACATCGAGATCCCGCCGCCGCCCCCGCCCCCGTCGGCTCCGTCGTTCCACACGTGCTCCAGCGGAGGCTGGGTCGCGTCGTCGATCGTCGTGCCGCCCACCGACACCACGTACGGCTGGCTGCCCGGGTCGTCGACGGATACCGGGTTCTGCCCGGACACCGGGCTGGTCGTCTCGAACGTGTTGCAGTCGTCGCTCCCGTTGTCCCCGGCGGCGGCGAAGATGGACTGCCCCTGGGCGGCCGCCTGCTCGAACAGCACGTTCTCGGCCTGCTGCAGGCCGGGCTGACCTTGCTGTATAGCCTGCTCGCACAGCCCCCAGCTCGTGCTCACGACCTGGTCGTGGTCGGCACCGATGATCGCCGCGTAAGGGTCGACCGGGTCGTAGATCGTGCCGTCCGCGTTGGGGCTCGGCGCCTCGTAAACATCGATGCTCGCGTCCGGCGCGACCGCCGAGACATCCTCGACGTCGAGGATCGCCTCACCGGTCCCCGGGCCGGCGGGCTGGCCGCCTTCGACGGGGATCACGTGCAGGCGGCCGGCCATCTGGGCCGCGGCGTGGGCGCCGAAGTAGCAGGTGTCGAACGTCTTGACGTCCGAAGGCAGGAACGGCTCCAGTTCGTAGATGGCGATGTGCTGCCCGGCGCCCAGGTCGCCCGAACCGTACAAGCCGAAGGCGCCGTAGGCGTTGGCGATCTGGTCATCGGTCAGCCCGCCGAACGCCTGCGCGTCCGCCCGGGCGTCAGCGCACGCCGTCGGCGACCCCGCCGGGTGGGAGAACGCCGGCCCCGCCGCCGCCGCGTCGTCCCCCCGCGCCGGGGCCGATGACCGCATGAGCCCGAGCGGCCGCGGGCGCGCCAGGCTGTTCAGGCCGACGACCGCCGCCACCGCGCCGGCGATCGAGGACGGCAGCCGGACCGCGCCCGTCGTCGCCTGGCCGATCGACCCGTCCTTGAGCCTGACCCGCTCCAGCCTGGTCCCGAACGCCCGCTCCACCTGGCTGGCCGGCCCCCTGACATCGATCACCAGCCCGTCGGTCACCCCCGTGACCCGCAGCCCGTCCGCCTGAAGCCGTGACCTGACCGCGCTGATCACCGACGGCGCGGGCCCGAACCGGCTCGCGAATTCGCCCCGCGGCAGGTACTGGTGAAACTGCGGCGACCGGCCATCGGTCACCGCGGCGATAAAGCGCGTCAGCGCGTCCTCGTCACGAGGCCGCAGCACAACCTCGGCGGTCTGGGCGGCCGAGGCCGGCACCGCGCCGGTCATTCTCGCCCCCGCCGGGATCCGCGGCGCGGCCGTCACGTTCTGGCTGGCGGGAGGCGATCCCGCCGCGTCGCCGACGGCGGCCAGCGGCCGGGCCGCCACGAACGCGGCCGCGAGGAAGACGGCGACGGCGGTCCGCGCGACGGGTGAGCGGGAGGCACGCCACACCAGTGACACCGGTGAGCGGGCGGCTGACACCGGGGAGCGGGGGGCCCGCGCCGGCTTGTTTCCTCTGGTCATGGTCTCACCGCCGCGTGGGTCACTACGCTCTTACCAGTCACTGACCGGCTGGGTGTGATTGCCGTGTCGCGCTTGGTCTACACCATCACCCGCGGCGCCGAAGGCGTTTCCGCCGTAATGCAACTGATCTCGTCAGCTTCGGATTGCCCGCCAGCCGTTCGCTAATGGCGCCGGGCGTCGCTCAGCCGCTAACTGCAGGGGCCGGGACTGGATTGTTCCGGTGTTTCCGGTGAGATGGACGGGGCATCACAGCCGGGTGAAGATCACCGTTGCCGCCATCGGCGCCGTGGCGGTCACCGCGGCGGCCGGGGGCGCCGCGACTGACCCCGGGTCGGCGTGGTATCGCAGCCTGCGCAAGCCCCGGTGGCAGCCCCCTCCTCCGGCCTATGCGCTGGCGTGGACGCCGTTGTACGTGGCCATTGCCTACGCCGGGGCCCGGGCACTCAGCCGCGCCGGCCACGACCGCCCCCAGCTGGCCCGCGCGTTCTTCCTCGACCTCGCCCTCAATGGCGCCTGGACGCCGTTGTTCTTCCGCGCCCGGCAGCCGGGCATCGCGCTGGCGGACCTCGTCTGCCTCAACATCGCCAACGTGCTGCTCATCCGCCGCGCCTGGAAGGCTGACCGGGTGTCCGCCGGCCTGCTGGCCCCATACGCCGCCTGGACCGCGTTCGCTACCGCGCTCAACGCCGAGATCGTCCGGCTCAACCCCGGCGCCTGAGCCGCCCGCCGCCCGCCGGGTCGCGAGCGAACCGGCGGCCATCAGGTCGGTCACCCACGTCAGGCCAGCCAGACGAGCCGCGAGATGACCCACGGCCGGCGGTACGTCCCTCACGTCATCCGCTGACCGCGGAGGCGAGGACGCGCCGGAATTCGACCGAGACCCGGTCGGCCCTGGTGTGCAGTTCGGCGGCGGGGTCGAGCGGGAACTCCAGGCCGGACAGGGCCCGCCGCTGCAGGTCCAGGTCCTCCTCGAAGATCGACATCTCGTACTTCCCGGCGCTGTCGGCCTGCTCGGGGTCGGCCAGGCCGGGGCCGGTCACCGTCTGGTAGACCCGGCAGGCCTGCTCGTCCTCGGGCGTCACGACGAACGTCAGGAACTGCCAGCCCTCGGCGTCGAGGTATTCCAGCAGCAAGGTCGCGGCCAGCGGTGCCTGATACCGGTAGGTCATCCGGCGCCGCTGGATCGCGGGCCGGGAACCGTCGCGGACGGCCGGGTCGGTGAGGTTGGTGAACGTGTGCTCGCGGATCGCGGTGAACGACAGGCCCTGCCGGGCCACGTCCGCCCGCGGGATGGGCTCGGGGCCGGCGCCGCCGATCGTGGCGGCGTGAACGAACGGCAGGTGCGCCTCGTCGAGGAAGTTGTCGATCAGCATCGCGGCGTTGGCCTCGACCCGCAGCACGGGCAGGCGGACGGTGGCGATGTCCTGGCCCGCCAGCGGGCCGCCGGGCCCCAGTTCCGGCCGCGGCGCGCGCGGCGGCCGCGGAGCTAGCCACACCAGGCCGTCTCGCTCGGTGACCTCGGCCGGGCGGCGCAGCGTGGCGCGCGCCGGGATCTGCGCGGCGTCGCCCAGCGCCGGGATGTCCACGCACCGGCCATCGCCGGCGAACCGCCAGCCGTGATACATGCACTGGAGCGTGCCGTCGCGGAGCGATCCGGCCGACAGCCGGGCCCGCCGGTGCGGGCACGCGTCGGCGAACGCCGCGACCGCGCCGCTCATCCGGACCAGGGCCCAGCCCTGGCCGGCCAGGCGGACCGCGACCGGGTCATCGCCGACGTCGCAGGACAGGGCCACCGGATGCCAGAACTCCGCCAGCGCCGGGTGCGCGTTGGTGAACTCCGCAGACGTCATGTCCTCATCATCACCCATGCCGCGACCCAGGCGACCCAGCCGTATTTGTCGGCCAGTCAGTCTGGCATCGAGGACTACGTGGAGTTCACCGGCCAGCGCTCACCCGCGTGGCAGCTCAGGAGGCGAGCAGGCCGCCCGAAGCCTACGGGCCCGGCGGCGGGGTAAAGATCGCGTGGGTTCCGATCCGCCGCCAGATGATGTGGGGCTGGCCTGCTATTCGTTCTTCGCCATAGCTGAATGTTGCGCGCCCGTCGTTATCCCAGGTGCGGACGCCGGCCTCGGTGGGGCTGGAACAGCGGGCAGGAGTCACCCGGCGCTTACGCGTAACGTGAGGGCCTATGACCGTCGTCCTCGATCACGTCGCCATCGCCACGCCGGCCCTGGCCGACGGCTGGGACCTGTTCGGCGGCCTCCTCGGCGGCACCTGGGTCTATGGCGGCGATTCCCCCGGGTACTGGTGGGGCCAGCTGGAGTTCGCCGCGGGCCCGAAGATCGAGCTGCTGACCCCGACCGGGGGGCCTGCCGGGGCCTTTCTCGACCGCTTCCTGGCGGGCCGCGGCGCAGGCCCGCATCACTTCAACTTTCTCGTGGACGACATCGAGAGCGCGCTGACCCGGATCCGGGCCTTCGGCATCGAGCCGGTCGGGGTCAACCTGGCCAACCCGAACTGGCGGGAGGCCTTCCTGCACCCGCGCACCGCTCATGGCATCGTCGTCCAGGTCGCTCAGCAGGGAGGTTCGCCGCCAGCGTGGCCGAGGCCGGAGCTGCCCGAGCCCGGCCCGCCGGCCCGTTTCGACCTCATCGAGCATCACGTCAGCGACCTGGACCGCGCGACACGGCTGTTCGGCGAGGTCCTGGACGGCCACATCGAAGCGGCCGGCGCCGGGGCGGCCGAGCTGACCTGGCCCGGTGGCAAGCGGATCAGGCTGGTGCGCGAGGACGGCCTGCCGCGGGACGGTGCCCTGCATCACATCCGCTTCACCCGCTCGGCGGGCGCGTTCGGCGCCCGCGACCTTGACCGCGCGGGCCTGCTGGCCAAGCGCCTCGGCCTGGACGTGGAGCTGGCCGGCTAGCCGGGCTGCGAGCGCTCGCGACGGTTCCGCGAGAATGTCGGCCCGCCGAATCAGGTGGTGGGCCAGGTGCGCAGGGCGGCGCGGGCGAAGGTGACGCCTTCGGCCGTCAGCATCGGCGCGCGGGACAGGCCTTCGTCGTCGGCTAGGGCGCCGAGCCGCCACAGAACGGTCTTGGTGTCCCAGGCGGCCTGGCCCGCGTCGAACTCGGTGAGCTCCGTGCCGTCACCGTTGAGCCAGCCGATCGCGCCGAGCAGGCGGGCGGTGATCGCGTCCGGGTCGGCCTCGGCCTCGGCGGCCAGGGCGGTCAGCAGGATGAGCCCGGCCTGGGTCTCGCCTTCGTCGCGGGACGTGAGCGGCATCCGCTCGGCCAGGTGCCACCACAGCGCGACCGGGTCGCCGCGCAGCCGGCGGGCCTGCGCGGTGAGCAGCAGCATCCCCCGGCGCTTGCGCAGCAGGCTCAGGCGCGTCGCCGTTTCACGCAGGTGCAGCACGGGCAGCGTCTGGTTCTCCCGGTTTCCCCGGCCGATCCACTCCTTGCCGAGGCCGAGGTCGGCCATGGCCGCCTCGACGTGAGCCGGGGGAAGGTAGCCCGCCGCGGTCAGCCTGATCCCGTCGTCGCCGACGCGGCTGAGCAGCCACGCGTACGGGTGCACCATCCGCCCGGCCGTCGCGACGTCGACCAGGACCGGGTGGTCCAGGCGGGCGCGGCCGAGCAGCTGCCGCAGCTCTCGCTGGCCGGCCTCGGTCCGGACCGCGCGGACCAGATCGTTCAGCGGACCCGGATAGCCGCGTTCCGGTCCCGCATCACCGTCGGCCGGGTCGCTGCGGCCCGCCGGGGCGAGCAGGCGGGCGAGCCTCTCATTGACGTGATCGATGTCGAAGCGAGTCGGGCTCATGTACTCCGGGAGGCTGTCCCCGAAGATGCGCTCGTACTCGGCCGCGGCGCCCGCGTGACCCGGGTGATCAGGGTCGGTGGCCGCGCAGATCAGCTCGTAGGCATAGACGCCGCCGCAGTCCTCGGCCGGGCCGTCGCGGCGGCCCGCGGTGCACACCGCGCGCGGCCCGGGCGGGCGCCGCGACAGTACGGCCTCGAGCCTGAGGGTGTGCTGCCAGTCGTCACCGAAGTCGTAGTCATAGAACAGCTTGTCGCCGACCTCGGCCAGCACCTCGTCCAGGCGCACGTCCTCCTCGGGGATTCCCGGCTCGCCCTCCTCGACCTCGAACGGGCACAGGTAGTGCTCGGTCTGCCAGCCGTAGTGTGCCGGCCCGGAGCCGAAGTGGTGCAGGTGACTGTTGGTCCAGCCGAACGCGGCCTGGATGATCTCGTGGACCTGATCGAGGAACAGGTCCGAGGGGACCTCGATCCGGCGCCAGAGCGGCGGCTTGGTCCCCTTCAGGTCGACCCGGACGCGGTAGGTGACGACGTCGCCGCGGCGCGGCCGCCGCCGGGAAGGAGGCGGCGGCAGCTCGAACAGGTCGGCGGCTGGCCGCCCGGCCGTGAGCAGCCGCAACACCGCGTCCTCGATCTCGCCCAGGGTCAGGCCCGACATCGCCCCCATTAACTGCTCGAGCCCGGCATGCTGATTGTCCGGTGTCTTGTCAGAACCTGTCCCGCGGGCCATGGCGACACGGTACTGGTCGCGGGCCCGCCGCCACGCCGAAACGTGCTGAGGCTTCTTGACGGTCCGGGCCGGCTGGGCCAGCCTGGTCGGGTGGTGATTGCGCCCGAGGGGAGGGGCATGGTGTGGCGGCTTGAGGGGACATACTTCGAATCCGCGCCGTTCGCCTGGGCCGGGTGAGCGGCCCGGCGGAGCTGGCCCGGCCGCGGGCCGGCCTGGCCACCCGTGAGATCGCGTTCCTGCTGATCCTGGCCGCGGGCGCCTGGGCCGCGACCCTGGCCCTCGCCCGCGGGATGGCCGGGATGGCGGGCACGATGGGGCTGGGCCTGGCCGTGTTCGTGGCGGTCTGGACGCTGATGATGGCGGCCATGATGCTCCCCTCGGTGGCCCCCACCGCGTCGCTGTACGCCCGGACCTTCCAGAGCAACCGGGCTACGCGGACCGCCGGGCTGGTGACCGGGTACCTCGCGGTCTGGGCGGTGGCGGGCCTGCCCGCCTACGGCCTGGCCTGGCTCACCGGCTGGCTGACCGCAAGCCATCCTGGCGCGGCGCACATCATGGCCGTGGCGGTTTTCGCGGCCGTCGGGATCTACCAGCTGAGCTGGCTGAAGGACCGCTGCCTCGCCCACTGCCGCTCGCCGCTCGGGCTGCTGCTGCACTACGGCTCCTACCGGGGCCGGCTGCGCGACCTGCGGGTCGGCGTCCATCACGGCGGCTACTGCCTGGGCTGCTGCTGGGCGTTGATGGTGATCCTGGTCGCCGTGGGCGTGATGAACGTCGCGGCCATGGTCGGCCTGGCTGCCCTGGTTCTGATCGAGAAGGTCTGGGCCCGGGGCCCGGCAGCGGGACGGCTGGCCGGCGCCGCCCTGCTGGCCCTCGCGGTGGCCACGATCTGGCTCCCCTGGCTCGCCCCGGGCCTGCACGCCGCGCCCCCGATGATGAACTGACTCAGCAAGCCCCGCTGTCCGGCTTCCTCGGACCGCTCCGCCAGCCAGGCATCACCGGCCGCCCGTCCGCGCATCGGTCACGTTCCCCTCTCGCGGCGTGTCATCGGCAGTGACAAGCCAAACGCGGCCGACGAGGAGGGATAGGTCATGCGAGTCCTGGTCGTGGGGGCCAGCGGTGCGATCGGCACCCGGCTCGTCCCGGCGCTGGCCGACCGGGGGCACGAGGTGACCGGCACCTCGCGCTCACGCGCCCGGGCGCAGCGGCTGCGCGAACTCGGCGCCGAGCCGGCCGTGCTCGACGTCCTGGACGCCGGCGCGGTCCGCGCCGCGGTCGCGGCCGCCCGGCCCGACGCCATCATCTACCAGGCGACGGCCCTGGCCGGCGCAGGCTTCTCCCGCAGCCTGGACCGCACCTTCGCCCCGACCAACCGGCTGCGGACCGAGGGCACCGACATCCTGGTGGCCGCCGCCCGCGAGGCGGGCGTGCGCCGGCTCGTCGCCCAGAGCTTCGCGCCGTACCGCTACGCCCGCACCGGCGGGCCGGTCAAGACCGAGGACGACCCGCTCGACGCCGACCCGCCCGCCACGGCGCGGGGGACGTTCGCCGCGATGAACCACCTGGACGAGGCGGTCACCGGGGCCGGCGGCATCGCGTTGCGCTACGGCGGCTTCTACGGCGATCCCGACGCGCTGGTCAAGGCCGTGCGCAAGCGGCAGTACCCGGTCATCGGCGACGGCGCGGGCGTCATGCCGTTCATCCACCTGCACGACGCCGCCACCGCCACGGTGGCCGCGCTCGACCATGACGGCCCGGCCATCTACAACATCACCGACGACGAGCCCGCGCCGGCGCGGGACTGGCTGCCGGTGCTCGCCGAGGCGGTCGGCGCCCGGCCGCCGCGCCGTATCCCCGCCTGGCTCGCGCGGCTGTTCCTCGGCTCGGGCCTGGCCATGATGACCGAGTCAAGGGGCGCGTCCAACGCAAGGGCCAAGAAGGAACTCGGCTGGACGCTGCGCTACCCCACGTGGCGCCTGGGTTTCCGGGAGGCTTACGCCCCGCGCTGAGCCGGGAACCTGCCGGCCCTGAATACAACGGCCGCGCCGGGCTGACGGCGCGGTAAGGGAGAATGGGATCGGTGCGCCAGCCGGCCGGGCCGGCTCGAGCAGGTGTTCGTCGATTCCGGGGACGAGCTGACTGGCTGGCCATGGCTGGCCAGCGCGCACGAGGAGCAGCCCGGCCCGGCCCGCCGGTGCCGAGGAACGTCCCCGCCGACGTCAGCGCGTCAGCGGTTCCTGATCACCCGCCGCCGGTAGGCGAGGCTCCCGGCGCCGGCCAGTATCGCCGCGGCCCCGAGCGCGAACAGCAGGCCGTGCTGGAAGCCGGCGGTACCGCCGCCGCCCGTGGGCGGCGCCGCCGTGGGGAACGGGCTCGGTGACGGGCTCTGCGTCGGCGAAGGGCTGGGCGAGGGAGTCGGCGTCACCGTCGGTGACGGGCTCGGCGATGACGACGTGGTGGCCGAGGCGCTCGCGCTCGGGGTCGGCGTGGTGGTGCTGGACGTGGAGTCGCTGGGCGAGGCGGACGCTGTTGCCGAAGCGCCTGTTGAAGGTGAGGATGTAGGCAGTGCCCCCGATGTCGGGGACGTCGAGCAGGCCGAGACTGCTGCGAGAGCGAACATGGTCAAAACGCCGGCGGCCAGCCTCACGCTGAGTCTCGTCCCCGCCGCGCGATCCCCCTTCATGAAACCTCCTCGAGCGCCCGGCAGGTGGCCTCCCCGTTTCGGTCCCCGAAAGCGCTGGAGGCCATAAAGGTAAAACCCATCGGCGGCATAGCGTGCAATGGCCTGTTCACCACCGGAATATCAGGCTACGCGAGCAGAACCCCCTGGGGAAGACGGAAGGAGGCAGGACAGCATTGGGGGAGGCGGAGTGGCGGCGTATCGGCGGATTTCGCGTGGTGATGTCCTGGCAGGGCGCATACGCCCCTCCGCCCGGCACCCCGCCGAGAAGGCCGCGAAGGCCGCGCCGGAGCCTGCGGGCGCGCGCGGCCGGGGTGGCCGGCGTCCTGCTCATCGCCGGCGGAGCCGCCGCGGTCGGCGTCGCGGTCGCCACCCAGGTGCACGCGCCGCAGCCTGCCCCGGGAGCGGCGGGCGTCATCGGGCCCGCCGCCCGCCGGGCCGACGGGCCGTGGCTGCCGCGCTCGGTGCCGGTGTCGGTCGATATCCCGGCCATCGGCGTGCACTCGAACCTGCTGCACCTGGGCGTGAATGCCGACGGCGCGATCCAGGTACCGTCGCTGGAGACGCAGGCCGGCGAGGCCGCCTGGTACGAGTACTCGGCGACGCCCGGCCAGATCGGGGCCTCGGTCATCGAAGGCCACGTCGACAGCTATGGCGGGCCCGCGGTCTTCTTCCGGCTCGGGGCGCTGCGCCCGGGCGATCATGTCGACGTGACGCTCGCCGACGGCGTCACCGCCGTTTTCCGGGTGACCGGCGTACGCGAGTATGCCAAATCAAGCTTCCCGGCTAAATCCATTTACGGCGTGACGGACTACGCGGCTCTGCGCCTGATAACGTGCGGCGGCTCTTTCGACTACGCGAGCGGTCACTATCTCAGTTCCACGGTCGTATTCGCGTCCCTCGCCTCCTGGATGCCGACCGGGCCCGACGGGCCCGGCGGCTGACCGTCAGCGCCGGACTCCCGCGAGCCGTCCGGGCTCCGTCAACCACAGGGTCCCCCGGCCGCAGTAGTGACCGAAGTCCTCATCGCCGAGGACATTCGGCCGTAATCAGCCGGGCCGGGCTGGCGAAGACTGAAGTTGACGGTTGCAGAACGCAACCCGAAGAGGCGATCTGGGGTCCAGGCCCGGCCAGGCTTGTCCGCCCGCTCGGGAGGGATTCATGATCCCCGAAGGGAGGGAACGGGCATGCCAAGCAGAGATGTGCATCTGGACGCCATGCTTCGTCACCTCGGCGCGGCTTATTACGAGTCGCTGCATGGCCGGGCCAGCGCGGCCGACGTGGCCCGCGCCCGGAAGGCGATCGAGGAGCGGCTGGCTGAGCAGCCGCACGGCGCCGGCCAGCCGCGGCCGGGCGGCAAGTTCGCGGGAACGCCGCCGGACCAGGCGCATCACCACGGACGTTGGCACAGCACGGTGCGCGATGTGATGACGACCGAGGTGGTGGCGGTGGACCGGATCACCCCGTACAAGGAGATCGCCACGCTGCTGACCAAGCACAAGATCAGCGCGGTGCCGGTCCTGACCATGGGGCGGCACGTGGCCGGGGTAGTCTCAGAGGCCGACCTGCTCACGGCGCACGATCAGGCGGCCCACCGGGCCCAGGCCGGGAAGGCCGGCCTGTTGCCATGGTCGCGCCGCGCGGGCGGCTCGCATCCGGCTTTGATCGCCGAAGAGCTGATGTCCGCGCCGGCGATCACGATTCACCCGGACGCGCCTATTCCGCGGGCGGCCGGGCTGATGCACGCCCGGCAGGTCAAGCGGCTGCCCGTGGTCGGCCCGGAGGGCGTGCTGATCGGCATCGTGTCCCGGCGGGACCTGCTGTCGGTGTTCTTGCGCCCGGACGCGCAGATCGCCGCAGAGGTTCGTGAGCTGCTGAGCGAGATCCTGTTCGCGGACCCGGCGAGCGTCGACGTGGCGGTGCACGGCGGAGTGGTGACCCTGACCGGCCAGCCCGGCGGCGAGGACCAGCACGAGCTGATCCTGGTCGCGGTCCGGCTGATCTGGGACATCGACGGCGTGGTCGACGTGATCGCGAAGCTCGGCGCCCCGGCCGCGGTCGGCTGAGGCCGCTGGCGGGCCAGGCGCGTGAATATTCACGTCCCGCGTTCTGCGCAGCGAATCCGCACCGCGGCCCGGGGCTGGCGTAGGCCTAAAGTCCATGCGAATTAGGGACCTTGGTCCCTGCGAGCACGTCTTCGGCGGCGCGACCGTAGATCTCGCCGAAACGATGGCGCCTGCAGGACCGCGCAAGCAGGAGGAAGAGAATTGATCAAGGTAAGCAAGTCGAGCCGCCGCGGTACCGTCCGGGTCACGTTCACGCTGCCCGCTGGCGAGCCCGCGGGTGCCGTGTCGGTCGTGGGTGAGTTCAACGACTGGGATCCGCACGCCCACCCGCTCAGGAAGCGATCAAACGGGATGCGCTCGACCGCCGTGGACGTGCCGTCGGGCAGCACACTGCACTTCCGGTACCTGGCCGAGGGCGGGGTCTGGTTCGACGACGACGAGGCAACCACGCGAGATGCGACCGGGGCGTTCATCACGACCTGACTCTCACGGCGCCGGGCGCCCCCGCCCGCCGTGCGCGGTCACCTTTCCGATCCCGCCGCGCCTGGCTCACGGGCAGCCCGGGTACGGGACCTGGCTCAGGTCGGAGAAGCCGGGCAGCCGGACGCTGGCCTCCCGGCCGTGCTGGTCGTAGTCGAGCGTGAACTGGACCGGCAGCGGCCCCGGGCAGCCGCGGAGGATTACCCGGAAGGTGACCGTGAACCAGCCGCTGGCCCCCGCGGCCAGGGTGTTGCCAAGTACCACGGTGGCCAGCGGCAGTTCCCCGCAGGTACCCCAGGCCTGCGTGATCTCCTTGAGCCCGCCGATCGGCAAGTCGGGCACCACCCGGCGCAGCGTCATCCCGGTGGCCGAGGTGTTCGTGACCTGCAAGCCCAGCTGCAGGTCCGAGCCGATGAGCGCGGAACACTCGGGACCGGACTGGCTGACCGGGTAGCCGCCGTCCCCCGCCCCCGCCGCCGCCGCCGCGGCGGCGGGGGACGGCGGGGCAGGCGGCCGGGGGTGCCGGTGGCCGAAGGCGTATCCCCCGGCCAGGCCGGCCAGCAGGGCCACGGCCACCAGGATGACGGTGACCCGGGGCGGGCGCGGCCAGCGGATCGGCGGGCGGCGGCTGCCATGTTCCAGCACCTCGCTGCCGTCTGGTGATCCCGGCGAGGCGGGCCTGGGCCACTCGCTGTCCGGCCGGCCGTTCATTTAGCCACGATAGGACAACCAGCGCCAACGGGCCCGCGGCCTGCTGCTCCCAGAAAACTTCCAGTCCCCGGCTCTATGCTTCCGCTGTTGCGCGGGCCCGCCGGGCCCGGATTGCTCAAGGAGCCAGCATGGTCTTCTGGTCGCCACGGGCGGTGCGCAGGCGGATCAGGCGGCGGACGCGCCGCAGGTTCCTGCTGAGACGCTCGGTGCGGGGTTAGCCATGAGCGACGAGGCCGCCGACCGGCAGGCGATCCGCGAACTGGTCGAGAACTGGGTGGTGTGGCGCGACGCGGGGGACTGGGAGCGTTTCCGTACCGTCTGGCATCCCGAGGGCCGGATGATGGCGACCTGGTTCCAGGGCCCGGCCGAGGAGTTCATCAAGGTCAGCCGGGAAGGCGCCGCGCGAGGGGTGAACATCCTGCACTTCCTGGGCGGATGCTCCGTCGACGTGGCGGGCGACCGGGCCATCGCGCAGACCAAGATGACGATCAACCAGCGAGCGGCCGTCCACGGCGTGCTCTGCGACGTGGTGTGCACCGGTCGCTTCTACGACTTCATCGAACGCCGCGCCGGGGTCTGGGGCATCGTGCTGCGCCAGCCCATCTACGAGAAGGACCGGATGGATCCAGTAGACCCGGCCGCGCGGCTGGAACTCGACCGCGCGGAGCTTGACCGGTTCCCCGCGGGCTATCAGCACCTGGCCTACCTGCAGGCCGGAATCGGCTACCAGGTCAAGCCCGACATGCCCGGGCTGCGCGGGCCGGAGGTGGAGGCGCTCTACCAGCGCGGCGCCCGGTGGCTAGCCGGAGGCCCCTGCGACTAGCCGGCCCGGCCCCCCGAAGGTGTGCGCGCAAACTGCTGTCCCAGCAGCAGTTACCGCACGCACCCCTTCCCTGGGCCCGGTACCGGGCACCAGGGGAGAAACATCAGCCACACCTATCCCGCGAGCGTCGCGATCCCGGCGGTCAGCACCACCAGCGAGACGAGCGCCAGCACCAGGCCCAGGGCGCAGAAGGCCGGCCGCCGACTGCGTGACGACGCCGGGGTAACCGGATGGGCGGGCAGCCGGCCGAACGTGCCGACCGGCAGGTCGGCGATCAGCGCCATCAGCTCCGCGAAGAAACACGAGAGGAGGGCCTCCCCCAGACGGTGGTCCAGTTCGTCCCGGGTCAGCCTGCCGTCGACAAAGGAGGTCTGCAGGACGCTGATCGCGCGCTCGGTGTCCGCCGATGACGCCCGTATCCGGGCGTAGTACCCGGCGGTCATTGCGGCGTCCCCGTCATCTGGGCCTCCTACCGGGATCCTAACCGGGGCGCGGTGGACGGCCTGGGCGGCGCGGCTGGGTGGGCGGCGCGGCTGGGTGGCGGCGCGGCGCCGCGCACCCGCTGGCCAGGACCACCACGGTCGAGGTGCGGCCGATGGTGCCGCTGCCCTGGGAGCAGTGACGAGCGAACGCTCATTGGCTTGACATTTGCTCAGAAGGGGATAGGAAAGTCCTAACCGGCCGGGCCGCCCCGCGCGGGCCAGCCGGTATCCGCGCGTCCGTTCGCCGACCGGGAGGCCGCATGGCTGCCACCGCATCCGCTCGCCCGCCCGGCGTCATCGACCTGGGGCTGGCCGGCGCGACGATCGTGGTGACCGGGGCGGGCAGCGGGATCGGCGCGGCGGCCGCCCGGCTGCTGGGCGCCGCGGGCGCCACGGTCGTGCTGGTCGGGCGGCGCGAGGCGCTGCTGAGCGAGAGCGCCGCCGCGATCGGGCAGGCGGGCGGCCGGGCCCTGGCCGTGCCTGCCGACCTGGCCGACCCGGCCAGCCCGGCCCGGGTGATCGCCGCCGCGCTGGAGGCGTTCGGCCGCGTCGACGGCCTGGTCAACAACGCTGCCGCGTGCCGCCACTTCCCGCTGGCGGGCTGGGACGTGGCCGGATTCGACGAGCACGTGGCGACGAACGTGCGGGCGCCCTACTTCCTGGTCCAGGCGGCGCTACCATCGCTTCGGCAATCTGTCGTCAGGTCGGTGGTCAACATCAGTTCGTCGTCGGGGACGCTGCGGCTGTCGGGCCAGTCGGTCTACGGCATGACCAAGAACGCGCTCGACTACCTGACCCAGTCGCTGGCCGGTGAGCTGGCCCCGGACGGGATCCGGGTCAACGCCATCGCGCCCGGGCCGATCGACACCCCGATCCACGCCACCTGGGCCGAGGACCTGGACGAGGCCTACCGGTGGCTGAAGAGTCAGGTCCCGCTGGGCCGGATCGGCCAGCCGGACGAGGTCGCGCGCTGGATCGCGCTGCTGCTGAGCCCGGTGTCGTCGTTCATGACCGGGGCGGTGATCCCGCTGGACGGGGGCCAGGTGATCCCGCATGCCTAGAACCGCCGCGAGGCCAGGTGAGGCCGTGAAAGCCGACAGCGCCGACGACCCGGGGCGCTGGAGCTCGGAGGAACTCCTGCTCCGGGTGGCCTGGTACTACTACAAGGACGAGCTGACCCAGGACGAGATCGCCCGGCGGCTGTCGATGTCCCGGGCGTCGGTCGGCCGGCTGCTCGACCGGGCCCGCAAGGTCGGCCTGGTGTCGATCAACCTCAACACCGAGTACCTGGACGCCTTCGAGCTGAGCGGTCAGCTGCGCCGGGCCTTCGGGCTGGCCGAGGCGCTGGTCGTGCCCGACCACGAGAAGGAGCCCGCCGACCATCACGCCCTGAACGCCCGCATCGGCCTGGGCGGCGCCCAGTTCATGAGCACCCACCTGCGGCCGGGCGGCAGCCTGGGCGTGGGCTGGGGCGAGACCGTCTCCCGGGTGATCGCCGCGACCAGCTTCGGCGCAGTCGGGCCGGTGCGGATGGTCACGCTGACCGGCGGGGTCGAGGGCTACCTGCCGACGATCCTGTCCTCCCAGGGCGAGTGCCACCCGACCTCACCTCGGCCGCGGTGATCCCGAGCCCGATCATGGCGTCCACCGCCTCCCTGGCGGCGGCCATGCGCGAGGAGCCGACCATCCAGCAGGTGCTCAAGCAGGCCTGCGAGGTGGAGCACGCGCTGGTCGGCGTGGGCACCCCGACCGCCGACGCGACCATCGTGCACATGGGCTACCTGAACGCCGACGACGCGCGGGGGCTGCGCGAGCGGGGCGTGGTCGGCGACATCCTGGGCCAGTTCTTCGACGCCGACGGCAACGTGGTCGACCTGCCGATCCACGACCGCCGCATCGGGATCGACCTGGCCGACCTGGCCCGCATCCCCAAAGTGGTCGGCGTGGCCGGCGGGCTGCACAAGGCCGAGGCCATCCTCGGCGCCCTGCACGGCGGGTTCCTCGACGTCCTGGTCACCAACGAGCTGGCCGCGATCCGGCTGCTGGAGCGGGAGCGCCGCCGCCAGGGACGCCGCCCGCGCCCCTGACCGGCGGCGGTGCGGCACCGCGGCCCTGGAATGGGCGGCGTGGGACCGGCCCGGCTGGTGGCGTGGGACCGGCCCGGCCGTATGCAAGGGACGGGCCGGCTGGTGCGTGGGAGCGGCCCGGGCGTCGGCGTGGGAGCGGCCCGGCCGTGGGCGGCGAAATCGCCACCGGGGCTCTTGCGGCCCGGCCGCCCGTGGCCGAGACTGGGGCTTGAGCGAATGCCCGTCACCTGAGCAAGCGCTCCAGGAGGGTCGCGCATGGTCAGCCTCTGGGGTCGTCCCTGGACTCGGCGTGAGCTGCTGGCGCGGGTCGGGCGCCTCGACCAGGTGGCCGGGGTCGAGCTGGCCCAGGCCGGGGACGGCGCCGAGCGCGGGGTCCGGCTGCTGCGCTTCACCACCGGGGCCGGGTTCGGGTTCGACGTGCTGGTCGACCGCGGCTTCGACGTCGGCCGGGCCTGGCTCGGCGGGCGGCCGCTGGCCTGGTGGTCGCCGGTCGGGCTGATCGGCCCGTGGCTGCACGACCCGGCCGGGATCGGCTGGTTCCGCGGCTTCCCCGGCGGGCTGGTGTCGACCTGCGGCCTGGACCACACCCTGCTGGGCGGCACCGACGACGCCTCGGTGTTCAACTACCCGCACCGCGCGACCGAGACCTACGGGCTGCACGGGCGCTATACCGGCCTGCCCGCGCGGCTGGCCGGCTACGGCGCGACCTGGCACGAGGACGAGTGCGTGCTGTGGGCCGAGGGCGAGGTGATCCAGGCTGCCCTGTTCGGCGAGCAACTGGCCCTGCGCCGGCGGATCGAGGCCGACCTGGGCGGCCGCGCGCTGCGGATCACCGACGTCGTGACCAACACCGGCGCGACCCCCTGCCCGCACATGCTGCTCTACCACTGCAACGTCGGCTTCCCGGTGGTGGACGCGGGCGCGGAGCTGGTTTACCCGGCCGGCCCCGGCGCCTGCGTCAGCGCCGCCTGCACCCCCGACTACCGGCGGCTGGACGGCCCCCGGGCGGACTTCGTCGAGGAGTGCTACGAGCACGACATGCGGCCGGGCCCGGACGGCCTGGTGACCGCCGCGGTGATCAACCGCGCCGCCGGGCTCGGGGTCTACCAGCGCTACCCGCGGGCCGCGCTGCCGCATCACATCACCTGGCGCCAGCTCGGCGCCGGCACCTACGTGGTGGCGATGGAGCCGAGCAGCAACCGTGACGCCGGTCGGCTGGACGCCCGGGCCCGGGGGGAGTTGCAGCACCTGGCCCCGGGCGAGGAACGCCGCTACACGCTGGAGATCGGCGCCCTGACGGGTACGGAAGAGATAGACGCCTGCGCCGACCAGATCGCCCGGCTGGCCGGCGTCCCCCGAGGAGGTCCGGTGACCGGCCGCTCCCCGAGCGGCCAGGGGGCGCCGGGCCCCGCCGTCCACCAAGCGGCCCGCTGAGCCGCCCGTCGAACCCGCCGAGGAGGGACGCCCATGGCACCGCAGATCGTCACCCCGCCCACCCCCATGAAGATCACCCAGATCGCCGTGGTGGTCAGGGACATCGAGGCCGCGCTGCATACCTACACCCAGACCCTGGGCTGGGGCCCGTGGAGCGTGTTCGACTACAAGCCGCCGCTGCTGCACGACACCCGGGTGAAGGGCGAGCCGGTCGAGTACCGGATGATCGGCGCCGAGGCATCGGTCGACGGGCTCGGCTTCGAGCTGATCCAGCCGGTCAGCGGGCCGAGCATCTACCAGGAGTTCCTGGACACCCACGGCGAGGGCGTGCAGCACATCGCGTGCATGAAGCACTCGACCGGCGACAGCGAGCTGATGCAGCGGCACTGGCGTTCGCACGGCGCCGACGTGCTGATGAGCGGCCGGATCGGCGACTCGATCGAGTTCTACTACCTGGACACCGCGCCGATGCTGAAGTTCGTGCTCGAATCCGGCAGCGGGCACGCCATCGACCTCGAGCCGACCTACGTCTACCCGTGACCCAGGCCGACCCGGTGCGGGTCCTGGTCGCCGGGGACCCCTACATGCCGGCCGCCACCTTCGCCGCGGCGCTGGCCCGGCTCGGGGACGCGATCACCGTCACCGAGCTGCACCTGGGCAGCACCCAGGCGCCCCCGCCGCGGACCGCGTCCGAGCGCTCGCTGCGCGAGTACATGGGCGACCCGGCCGTGCTGGCCGCCGCCGTGCCCGGCCACCAGGTGCTGCTGGTGCACGGCGCCCCGGTCAGCGCGGAGGTCCTGGACGCCGCGCCGCTGCGCCTGGTCTGCTGTGCCCGGGGCGGGCCGGTCAACGTCGACGTGGCCGCGGCCAGCGCCCGGGGCATCCCGGTCACCAGCGCGCCGGGCCGCAACGCCGAGGCCGTGGCCGAGCTCACGATCGCGTTCGCGCTGATGCTCATCCGCGGCGTGCCCGTCTCGGCCCGCTACCTGACCGACGGCGGGCCGCTCGGCGGCAGCACCTACGAGGGCAGCCAGTTCATCGGCGGCGAGGCGGCCAGCATGACCCTCGGACTGGTCGGGATGGGCCACGTCGGCCGGGAGGTGGCCGCCCGGGCCCGCGCGCTCGGGTTCACGGTGCTCGGCTATGACCCGGCCCCGCCGGGATCGGTCCCGCCCGGCGTGACCATGGTCGCGCTCGACGACGTGCTCAGCCGCTCGGACCTGGTCTCGGTGCACGCCCGGGCCACCGACGGCAACCGGCACATGTTCGGCGCCGCCGCGTTCGCCCGCATGCCGCGCGGCGCGCTGTTCATCAACACCGCGCGCGAGTCGCTGGTCGACGAGGACGCGCTGGCCGGCGCGCTGGCCAGCGGCACGCTGGCCGGGGCGGCGCTGGACGTGGCCGAGCCGCGGCCGGCCGGGGACCGGCACCCGCTGCTCGGCCTGCCGAACGTCATCATCACCCCGCACATCGGCGGCGCCACCCGCGAGACGCTGCGGCGCGGCGCGCAGATGGCGGCCGCCGCGGTGGCCAGCCTGGTCACCGGCGAGATCCCGGACCACCTGGTCAACCCCGAGGTGCTGGCCCGGCAGGAGGGGGCGGGATGAGCGGGCCGTACCTGCTCGCGATCGACGCGGGCACCGGGAGCTGCCGGGCGCTGCTGTTCACCGAGGCCGGCGAGCAGGCGGCGGTGTCGCTGCGGGAGTGGACGCACCACGAGCCGCCCGACGCCCCCGGCGGCCAGGACTTCGACGTCGAGACCAACTGGGCGCTGATCACGGCGTGCGTGCGCGACGCGCTGCGCGGCGCGGGGGCCACCGGGGCCGACGTCGCCGCGGTCGCCGCGACCAGCATGCGCGAGGGCATCGTCCTGTACGACCGCGACGGCCGTGAACTGTGGGCCTGCCCGAACGTGGACAGCCGCTCGGCCCGCGAGGCCGCCGAGCTGGTCGCCGACTCCAGTGCCGAGGCCATCTACCGCGAGGCGGGCGACTGGGTGTCGATCACGTCCCCGGCCCGGCTGCGCTGGCTGGCCCGCCACCGGCCGGGGCTGCTGGCGTCCGCGGACGGCCTGGGCATGCTCAGCGACTGGATCACCTACCGGCTGGCCGGGGTGCAGGTGACCGAGCCGTCCTGCGGATCGAGCTCGGGGATGTTCAACCTGGCCGCGCGGACCTGGTCGGAGCGGATCGCGCGGGTATGCGGCATCGACCCGGCCGTGCTGCCCGAGGTCGTGGACCCGGGCACCGTGGTCGGCCAGGTCACCGGCGCGGCCGCCGAGCAGACCGGCCTGCGGCCGGGCACCCCGGTGGTGGCCGGCGGGGCCGACACGCAGCTCGGGCTGCTCGGGGTCGGCGCGGCGGCCGGCGAGTTCACCGTGCTGGCCGGCACGTTCTGGCAGAACACGATGCTGGTCGCCGCCCCGCTGATCGACCCGCAGACCCGTCTGCGGACGCTGTGCCACGTGACGCCGGGGGAGTGGATGCTCGAGGGCATCGGGTTCTACTGCGGGATGGCGATGCGCTGGTTCCGTGACGCGTTCTGCGACGCCGAGATCGCCGCCGCGCGCGAGCGGGGCGTGGACCCGTACGTGGTGATGGAGGAGGCCGCGGCGAAGATCCCGCCCGGCGCGGGCGGCGTCTACGCGATCTTGTCGAACCTGATGAACGCCCGCCGCTGGGTGCACGCCAGCCCGGCGTTCGCCGGCTTCGACCTGTCCAGCCCGGCCGGGACCGGGCGGGCGGCGTGCGTGCGCGCGATCGAGGAGGCGGCCGCCTACGTGGTCCGCGGGCACCTGGCCGTGATCAGCGAGCTCACCGGGGCCCGGGTCGGCGAGCTGACGTTCAGCGGCGGAGCAGCCAAGGGCACGCTCTGGCCCCAGGTCATCGCCGATGTGCTCGGCCTGCCGGTGCGCGTGCCGGCGGTGACCGAGAGCAGCGCGCTCGGCGCCGCGCTGTGCGCGGGCCGCGGGGCCGGGGTGTATGCGAGCCTGACCGACCTGGCGGGCCCGCTGCGCCAGCGCGCGGCGAGCTTCGAGCCGGACCCCGCGGCCGTCGCCGCCTACGACGACCGCTACTCCCGCTGGCGTCAGCTCTACCCGCGGATGCTGGAGCTTTCCGAGGACGGCCTGCTGAACCCGCTGTGGCGGGCGGCGGGCGCCGGTCGCGGATCGTGACCAGGGCGGGCGAGGCGGGGCGTGAAAGATAGCGAAAGGCAGGGGCATGGCTGACACTGACAGCCGCACCGAGGGCGAGCGGTTCGCGCCGTCGGTGCCGCCGCGCGCCGAGCCGTACCGGCTCAAGGGCTCGGGCGCGCTGGACTGGGGGATGCAGAGCCGGCTGGCGCGGGTGTTCCGGCCGGCCGACGGGCGCACGGTCATGCTGGCCATCGACCACGGCTACTTCCAGGGCCCGACCACCGGCCTGGAGCGGGTGGACCTGTCGATCGTCCCGCTGCTCGGCCTCGCCGACGCGCTGATGACCACGCGCGGCATGGTCCGGTCCACGATCCCGCCCGCCTCCGGCATCCCGATCGTGCTGCGGGCCAGCGGCGGGCCGAGCGTGCTGCGGGAGCTGTCCGACGAGCAGATCGCGGTCAGCATGGAGGACGCGGTCCGGATCAACGCCTGCGCGGTCGCGGTGCAGGTGTTCATCGGCGGCGAGTTCGAGACCCGGTCGGTGCGGAACATGACCCGGCTGGTGGACCAGGGCCAGCGCTACGGGATCCCGGTGCTGGCGGTCACCGCGGTCGGCCAGGAGCTGACCCGGGACGCGCGCTACCTGCGGCTGGCCACCCGGATCTGCGCCGAGCTCGGCGCGCACGTGGTCAAGACCTACTACTGCGCCGAGGGGTTCGACACGGTGGCGGCCGCGTGCCCGGTGCCGCTGGTGATGGCCGGCGGTAAGAAGCTGCCCGGGCTGGACGCGCTCACGATGGCCTACCGCGCGGTCGAGGAGGGCGCGGCCGGGGTGGACATGGGCCGCAACATCTTCCAGGCCGCCGACCCGGTTGCGATGATCAAGGCGGTCGGCGCGGTCGTGCACCAGGCGGCCAAGCCGCAGGCGGCCTACGACGAGTTTCTCCGGAGGTGACCAGGCGATGGCAACGCTGACCCTGCCCGCGCGGATGACGTTGCGGGAGTTCGACGCGATCTTCGAGGCGGTCAAGAACTGGGGCCGCTGGGGGCCCGACGACGAGCTCGGGACGCTCAACTACATCACGCCGGACACGGTCCGGGCCGCGGCCGGGCTGGTCCGCTCCGGGCGGCGGGCGACGATGGCCATCCCGATGAACACCGCCGCCGGGCCGGACAACCCCAGCCCGGTCATCCACTACATCGCGCAGGCGCACGACATCGACATCGGGTCGAGCGGGGTGACGTTCGCCACCGACTTCGTCGGGCTGGCGTTCCACGGCGACTGCCACACCCACATGGACGCGCTGTGCCATATCGCCTACCAGGGCCTCGTCTACAACGGCCGGCCCGCCCAGGAGGTGGTGACCTCGCAGCGGGCCACGGCCCTCGACGTGACCAGCTACCGCGAAGGGCTGGTCGGCCGCGGGGTGCTGCTGGACGTGCCCCGGTTCCGCGGGGTGCCGTGGCTGGAGCCGGGCGAGGCGGTGACCCGGACCGAGCTCGAGGCGGTCGAGGCCGCCCAGGGGGTCCGGCTGGGGGAGGGGGACATCCTGGTCTTCCGCACCGGGCACCACCGGCGGCGGCTGGAGCTCGGCGCGTGGAGCAACGACTACCCGCCCGCCGGGCAGGGCAAGGCCGGGCTGCACGTCGACACGATTCCCTGGATGCACGAGCGGCGGATCGCCGCGTTCCTGCCCGACGGCGACGGCGAGACGATCCCGAGCAACGTCGAGGGGATCAAGTACCCGATCCACCCGCTTCAGGTCACGGCCATGGGCATGTTCGCCTCGGACAGCCTGCAGCTCGAGGACGTGGCCGCGGCCTGCGCGCAGGAGGGCCGGTTCGAGTTCATGGTCATCGGCCTGCCGCTGCGGCTGCCCGGCGGCACCGGGTCACCCTGGAACCCGATCGCCATCTTCTGACCCCGGACCCGAGGGAGGGCTCGCATGGAACGGCGCTTCGAGGGCAAGGTCGCGCTGGTCACCGGCGCGACGAACGGCATCGGGCAGGCGGCCGCGGTCCGGCTCGCCGCCGAGGGCGCGGTCGTGGGGGTGAACCAGCGGCCGACCGGCGACCCGGCCGAGACGCTGCGGCGGATCGAGGCGGCGGGCGGGCAGGGGTTCGCGGTCGTCGCCGACATGCGCGACCCCGAGCAGGTCACCGCGATGGTGCACACGGTCGCCGAGCGCGGCGGGCGGCTCGACTGCCTGGTGTCCAACGCGGCGATCAACCCGCTGATGACCTGGGACCAGACCAGCCTGGAGGACTTCAACCTGCTGTTCGAGACCAACGTGCGCGGCACCTGGGTGGTGTGCACCGAGGCGGCCAAGCAGATGATCAGCGAGGGCCACGGCGGCGCGATCGTCTGCGTGAGCTCGATCTCCGCCCACGTGGGCGCGCCCGGCCAGACCGCGTACTGCGGCACCAAGGGCGCGATCAGCATGCTGGCCAAGGCGCTCGGCCGGGACCTGGGCGAGCACGGCATCCGGGTCAACGCGGTCGAGCCGGGCTGGGTGAAGACGAACATGGCCGCGCCGCTGCTGGACGACCCGGAGGTGATGAAGTACTACCTCGAGCGGGTCGCGCTGCACCGCGGGGGCGAGCCCGAGGAACTCGCGGGCACGATCGCGTTCCTGCTCACCGACGATGCCAGCTACGTGACGTCCGCGACCCTGCTGGCCGACGGCGGCTTCATCGTGAACGCGGAGCTGTAGGCGTGCCGGAGCGGGCCGGCCTGCTGCGGGCGGCGGTGCGGCGGCCGCTGCCGCTCGGCTACCACCCGCTCTACCGCTTCTATGCGGGCGGCTCGCTGACCCGGGCCTTCCGGGGGCTGCCGCCGCGACCCGACGACTGGTGGTCGGAGGACTGGGTCGGCTCGTGCACCCGGGCCGGCAACCCCGGCCCGGACGGCCGCCCGCAGGGCCTGAGCCCGGTCGAGGTGCCCGGCCTCGGCCCGGTCCCGCTGGCCGAGATCGTCGCCGCGCGGCCCGGGGAGATGGTCGGCGACGGCTTCGCCGTGCGCGGCGGCCCGGTCACCGGCGTCCTGGTCAAGCTGCTGTCGCCGGCCGGGCCGGTGCCGTTGCACGCGCACCCCTCGCGGGCCTGGGCCCGGCGGCACCTCGGCTCGCCGTTCGGCAAGACCGAGGCGTGGATCCTGCTCGACGCCCCCGGGGACGGCGCCGAGCCGGCCTACGCCGGGATCGGCTTCGCGCCGGGCATCGACCGGGACTGGTTCGCGGGCGCGGTCCGCCGGCACGACACCGCGGCGATCCGGGGCACCCTGCACCGCACCGACGTGCACCCGGGCGAGGTGTACGTGGCGCACGCCGGGGTCCCGCACTACCTCGGGCCGCGGATCTCGTTCATCGAGGTCCAGGAGCCGAGCGACCACATCGTGATCCCGGAGACGGCCGCCGGCGGCGACGACGCCGCGGCGACCATGGGGCTGGGCTGGGACCTGGCCCTCGACATGATCGACTACACCGGCGCGGACGCGGCGGCGACGCTCGCCCGGGCCCGGCAGCGGCCGCGCGTGCTGCGGGCCAGCGGCGCCTCGCGGGAGACCCGGCTGCTGGGCGACGACGTGCTCAGCTTCTTCGACGCGACCGTGCTGGACGTGGCGGACGAGATCGAGGTCAGTGACGGGCGGTTCTGCGTCGCGATCGTGGTGGCCGGGAGCGGGTCGGTCGAGGGCGACTTCGGCCGGATGCCGGTCCGGCGGGGCGACACGTTCGCGCTGCCGGCCAGCCTGGCGGTCCGGGTGCGGGCCGGGCCGGAGCCGGTCCGCGTCGTGCGCTGCCTCGGGCCGGTACCGGATGCGCAGTGATCACGGGTGCGGAGTTGACCGGGTGCGGAGTTGGCCAGCGGGTGCGGAGTTGACCGGGTGCGGAGTTGACCAGCGGATGCGGAGTTGACCAGCAGACGCAGAGCGATCGCGACGATCAGGAGGGATGACCGATGCCGGATTCCGCGGCGGTCCTGCAGGACGCCTACGACCGCGTCAGGCGCGAGTACGGGCGGGCCATCGGCCAGCGCCGGGACGAGGTGATCACTCCCGCCCTCGTGCTCGACATCGACGCGGCGCAGCGCAACATCGACCGGATGGCGGGCGAACTGCGGCAGCATGGACCGGGCCACGATCCGGCCGCACTACAAGACGCACAAGAGCCCGGACCTGGCCCGGCGCCAGCTCGACGCGGGCGCGGGCGGGCTGTCCATGGCCACGGTGTGGGAGGCGGCGGTGCTGGCCGCGGCCGGCCTGGACGACCTGTTCGTGGTCAACACCGTGTCGCATCCGGCCAAGCTGCGGGTGCTCGCCGAGCTGGCCCGCGACCACCGGATCCTGGTCGCGGTGGACGAGGCCGCGAACGCCGCGGCGCACTCCGCGGCGGCCGTCGCGGCCGGGTCGACGCTCGGGATCATGGTGGAGGTCGACACCGGGATGGACCGCTGCGGGGTGGACACCGCGGCCGACTGCCTGGCGCTGGCCCGGCAGGTGGCCGACCTGCCCGGGCTGAGCTTCGAGGGCATCACCGGCTACGAGGGACACTGCTCGCTGACGTTCGACAGCGACCTGCGCCACGAGCGCCAGCGCGAGGCGATGACGTTCTTCACCGGCGTGGCCGACCAGCTCGAGGCGGACGGGCTGACGTGCAAGATCCGGTCGGCGGGCGGGATCGCGACCTGGAGATGGACCGCGGCCTTCCCCGGGATGACCGAGATCCAGGCCGGCACGTACGTGGTCATGGACAACTTCCACGGCAAGATGGTGCCGGACTTCGAGCACTCGCTCACGATCCAGGCCACCGTGATCAGCCGCCAGAGCGGCAAGGTCATCGTCGACGCCGGCAACAAGTCGGTGGCCGACCCCGACGAGGTGACGATCATCGGCCACGACCACCCGGTGTTCCGCTTCGACGAGGAACACGGCATCTTCACCGCGCCCGACGGCTCGCGGCTGAAGGTCGGCGACTCGGTGGCGCTGGTGCCCGGGTACTCGCCGTCGACCGTGAACTGGTACGACGCCTACCACGTGGTCTCCGAGGATGTCGTGGTCGACGTCTGGCCGATCATCCCGCGCGGCCCGGGTCATCACGGGCTGGCCGGTCTCGCCCCGGGCGCGCCCTGAGGCCGCCTAAGCGGCCGTGATATCGCCGCTCCCGGACCCTTGCCAGGAGCTTGCCTGAGGTCGATACTCCCAAGAGAGCGGATGGTCAGTCCGTGAGCGAATGCTCCGACGGTGACGGATGCCTGCTTCCGGCGGGTGACGGGAAGGAGACTCACGGTGGCAGTTGAGGCTGGTCAGTCCAGTAAGGGCGGTACGGTCCGGACCGAGCTGCGGGAGAACGCGGTCGGCCTGCCCGGGATGCTGATGCAGGGAATCGCCACGATCGGCCCCTCGTTCGCCATCCTCGCGTCGTTCGTGTTCATCGTGGGTTACGCCGGGATCGTCACGCCATGGGCGTTCCTGTTCGGCGGGATCCTGCTGGGGTTGCAGGCCCTGTCCGCGGCGCAGCTGGCCCGGGTCTTCCCGTCGGCGGGCGGCTGGTACACCTGGATCGCCCGGGCCTTCCACCCCCGGGCCGGGTTCTTCGCCGGGGTGCTGTTCTCGATCTGGCTGCCGCCGGTCGCCGCGCTCACGCTGTCGTACCTGGCCAAGACGGTGCTGGAGCCGTCGATCAAGGCCGAGTACGGCGTCGATATCCCGTGGTGGATCTGGGTGCTCGCCGGCCTGGCGCTGGTGATCTACTTCGCCTACCAGGGGATCACGATCTCGGAGCGTGCCCTGATCATCACCGGGTGCATCGAGATCGTGATCATGGTGGCGCTGGCCTTCACCGGGCTCGCGTCGCCCGGTCCCGGCGGGTTCAGCCTCGCCCCGCTCAACCCGGCCAACTTCGGCGTGGCGGGCAACCTGTTCCTCGGCGTGGTGTTCTCGATCTTCGCGTTCAGCGGCTGGGAATCCACCGGCCCGCTGGCCGAGGAGAGCAAGAACCCCAAGCGCAATGTGCCCATCGGGCTGGTCGGCTCGGTCATCGTGCTGATGGTCTACTTCACGTTCGTGACCTGGGGTTACCTCAACGGCATCGGTGTCAGCAAGGTCGGCACGATCCCGACCGCGACCGCGTTCCCGGTGGCCACCATGGCCCAGCGGGTCTGGGGCGGCGCCTGGGTGCTGCTGCTGTTCGCGCTGCTGAACTCGGCCGTCGCGCTGTCGATCGCGTGCTTCAACGGCGGGACCAGGACCTGGTACGCGATGGGCCGCTCCGGCGTGCTGCCCAAGGCGCTGGGCAAGGTCAACCCCAAGCGCAAGACCCCGATCAACGCGATCCACCTCGAGGTCGGCGTGCAGGTCATCGCGTTCGCCTGCGTGCTGATCTGGGGGGCCGCGAACGTGTTCTTCTCGTGGGCCAACGCGATCACGATCGGCCTGGTGCTGATGTACATCCTGTGCAACATCGGCGTGGTGCGGTACTACCTCACCGAGGGCCGGGCCCAGTTCAACCCGCTGCTGCACCTGGTGGTCCCGGTGGTCGCCTCGGCCGCCGGCATCGTGGTGGTCTGGAAGTCCTACTTCGCACCGTTCACCAGCACCGGCCCGGTGTTCTGGGGCCTGATGACGTTCATCGTCGTGCTGGCGATCACCATCATCGTGCTGATCTACCTGCGCGTCCGCGGCCACGAGGACTGGATGCACCGCGCCCAGCTGGTGTTCGAGCAGTCCGGCGGGCACTAGGCTGGCCGGCCGGGCCCACCCCCGGCCGTCGGCCCCCGGCCCCCGCATCACGGCGGTCCGGCCTCCGACCGACTCCCGGCCCCCGTCCCCGTATCACGGCGGCCCGGCCTCCGACCGACTCCGACCCCCTGCCCTCGTATCACGGCGGCCCCTCTCCGACCGACTCCCACCCCTGCCCTCGTATCACGGCGGCCCCTCTCCGCTCTGTGTCGTTAGCCGGTAACGGACCGGCACGAGACGACGGGGAGAGCGGAAATGGCCGACCAGACCTGGCAGTTCGCGGAGTTCGGGCCCCCGGACGGGGCCGCATCCGCGGTGACGTTCCTGAACGATCCGGCCCGGCAGGGCCGGGGCGAGGCGAGCGCGACGCTGCGCAACGACGGCACCGCGGGACTGCTGTGGCTCGAGCCCGGCAGCCTGGGCGACGACACCGAGCCGACCTGGCAGTTCACCGAGTTCGGGGCTCCGGACGGGGCCGCGTCCGCGGTGACGTTCCTGAACGATCCGGCCCGGCAGGGCCGGGGCGAGGCGAGCGCGACGCTGCGCAACGACGGCACCGCGGGACTGCTGTGGCTCGAGCCCGGCAGCCTGGGCGACAGCACCACGCAGACCTGGCAGTTCACCGAGTTCGGGGCTCCGGACGGGGCCGCGTCCGCGGTGACGTTCCTGAACGATCCGGCCCGGCAGGGTGCCGGTGAGGCCAGCGTGACCCCGCGCAGCGACGGCTCGGCCGGGCTGCTGTGGCTGGAGCCGGGCAGCCTGGGCGACAGCACCGCGCAGACCTGGCAGTACAAGGATTTCCCGGGCCCCGGCGGCGAGCAGGCCGCGCTGGCGTTCCTGAACGCGTCCCCGAAGCAGGCGGCCGGCGAGGCCTGCGGGTTCGTGCGCAGCGACGGTTCCGTCGTGATCTTCTACCTCGAGCCCGGCTCGGGCGGCTGATCCCGGCCCGGGGGTGACTCCGGGCCAGGCTGGTCCGGCCCGGGCCCCGCGCACGCTGGTCCGGGCCGGGCCCCACGCAGGTCCGGCCCGGGGCCCGCGC
This sequence comes from uncultured Actinomycetota bacterium, assembly GCA_963749145.1. GTDB lineage: Bacteria > Actinomycetota > Actinomycetes > Streptosporangiales > Streptosporangiaceae > JASHPR01. The sequence goes on from CAVVLN010000005.1 coordinate 1,303,397, forward strand.
AGGTCCGGCCCGGGGCCCGCGCAGGTCCGGCCCGGGGCGCCGGCTGGTCCGGCCCGCGCCGGCTGGTCCGGCCCGCGCCGGCTGGTCCGGCCCGCGCTCGCGCACACTGGGCCGGGCCCGCACGGACTGGCACCCCGGCCTCCGGCGTAGCATGGCCGTGCGTGATCGCTGACGGAGCGTGCTCAGTCGGATGCGGTCCGCGTCCGCCAGCAGATAGCGGGGGCCGGCGTGGGGAACCTGACCAGACCGCGAGCCGCGGTCGCGGTATCCGCGGTCGTGGCCGCGGTGTCGGGGCTCGTCGCGGCCTGCGATCAGGCCCCGGCCCGGTCCGCTGCCGCCACCCGCCCGGTCACCCCGCCGGCCGCGGCGACGCCCGCCGCGCCGCCGGTCGGCCCGCACGGGGGCGTGGACCTCACCGTGCTGGTGCTGACCGACGGCACGCCTGCGGTGGAGGCCATCCGCCAGCAACTGGCCGCCGAGGGCGTCCCCGCCAGGGTGGTCAACCTCCGGGCGCACACCGGGCCGGCCATCACCCGGGCGTTCCTGGCCCGGAGACTGCCCGGTGGCAGCCGGGCCGGCAACTTCGACGGCGTGGTGCTGCCCGGTGCGACCGCGCCGGGCCTGTCCGGGGCCGACCAGTCGGCGCTGGCCTGGTATGAACGCGCATTCGGGGTCCGCCAGGTGGACGCCTACTCGCCGCCGGGGCCCGGGCTCGGGATGAGCGCGCCGCCGGCGTACGGCGGGCTGCTGTCCGGCCCGGTGTACGTGACCGGGGCGGGCGCCGGCGCCGGGTTCGGCTACCTGCGCCGGCCGTTCCCGTTCGCCGGGGGCGCCGGCCCGGCGCCGTTCGGGTACCTCGCCGACCCAATGCCGGGCAGCGGCGCGACGCCGCTGCTGACCGCCGCGATCCCGCACTCATCCGGCCGAGCCACCCTGGTGTGGCAGTACACCGGCCAGGGCCGTCAGCAGCTCGGGATCGGCTTCGGCAGCAGCTATTTCCTGGCTCAGTTCCGGTACCTGGCGCCCGGCATCGTGGACTGGCTGACCCGCGGCGTGCATCTCGGCGACTGGCGCAGCTACCTCACCGTCGACTACGACGACGTGCTCAACGCGGACGCGCAGTGGAGCCCGGCCGGCCACTGCACGCCGGGGGGCGGGGCCTGCCCGCACGGCACGCCCAGGACGACCCCGATCCGGATGACGCCGGCCGACGTGACCTACGCCGTGCAGTGGCAGCGCCAGCGTCACTTCCGGATGGAGTTCCTGTTCAACGGCGGTGACTCGGCCCAGTTCCGGGTGCGCGGCCGCGACCCGCTGCTGGAGGCGTTGCGGCCGGTGGCCGGCGATTTCTACTGGGTCAACCACACCTTCACGCACGCCTATCTGGGATGCGTGCCGGACGTGCGGGTGAGGCCATCGCGCTGCCTGACCTCGGGCGGGCACATCGTCTGGGCCGCGGGCCCCGCCACGGTCAACTACCAGATCCTCGCCAACCTGGCCTGGGCCCGGCAGAACGGGATCCCGGCCGAGCCCGGGGTGCTGGCCACCGGCGAGTACTCGGGACTGAAGCTGCTGCCGCAGCAGCCGGCCGACAATCCCAGCCTGCTCCGCGCGACCGGGTCTGACCACATCCGGTGGGTGGCCCTGGATGCCTCGCGCGAGCCGGACATGCGGCCGGTCGGTGCCGCCCTCGGCGTGCCCAGGCACCCGATCGACGTAGGGTACGACGTCGACACCGTGGCCGGCGAGGTCAGCGAGTACAACTGGTACGACACCGCCCGCAAGGACGGCGGCAGCGGCCTGTGCCAGGGCAGCAAGGTGACCGCCTGCATCAGGCCGCTGAACCCGAGGACCGGGTGGGCCTCGTACATCTTGCCGGGGCAGGTCCAGGTGATCTTCGACACCGTTCTGGCCAATGACCCGCGGCCGTTCTTCATGCACCAGTCCAACCTGACCGGCGACCGGCTCGCCTACCCGGTGATGGACGGCGTCCTGTCCGCCTACCGCGCCGTGTACGCGGCGAGCGCCCCGGTCCTGAACCTGCCGCTGTCCGGGGACGGGGCGGCCCTGCGCGACCAGCAGCTATGGGGGCAGGCCCTGCGCGCGGGCACGGTCACCGCCTGGGCCGACGGCCGGACGGTGACCGTGACCGGCCCGCCGGGCACCCCGGTGCCGGTCACGGTGCCGGCCGGGAGCACGGCCGGGCCGCGGCCGGCCCGGCCTTCGGCAGCGCCTACGCGGGCCAGCGGTCCGGGTACGTCACGCTGGGCTCGCGGCCGCTCACGATCACGCTCGGCTCGGCCCCCTACTGACCCACCGGCCCATATCCGTCTGTCTGGGGTCGTGGTTGTTACCGCCGCACGTGCCATGGGCCCGGCCGCCGGCGCGCGAGATCAGGCCAGTTCCAGCAGCAGGCGGACCAGGTCATCCGGCCGGTTGCTGGGGATCATGTGATTGGTCTCGATCTCCCGGTAGCGCCAGTCGGGCGAGTTCCTGACCCGGTCCGCCGCGGTCCAGAACGGGTGGGCCGGCTCGGGCCTCGGCTCGCCGGTCGCCTTGATGTAGGTGCGGGTGAACGGGTAGTCCTCCAGGGGCCGGACCAGCCGCACCGGCTCGGTGAAACAGCCGACCGGGTGCGGCGTGCGGCGTGCGTCGGCCCACGCCTTCTCGGCCGGGTCGTCGAGTTCGCGCGGGATCGGCGGAACCAGCCATTCGGCACCTGGCCCGATCACCGTACGGCCCCGGCCGCCCGGGCCGGCCTGGCCCGTCAGGGCGTAGAGGCTGTCCCCGTCACCGGGCAGGAAAGCGTCGAGATAGACGAGGTGCCGGACCCGGCCGCCGACATGCTCCAGCGCCCCGGTGACCACGAACCCCCCGTACGAGAACCCGAGCAGGACGATGTCGCGCAGGTCCTCGTACCAGATGGCGTTGACGACGTCGGTGACGTGAGTGGTCAGGCAGACCTGAGGGCTGGTCAGGTGGGCGCGCTCACCGATACCGGTCAGGCTCGGCGTGAACACCTCGTGCCCGGCCGCCCGGAGCGGGCCGCGCACCTTGCGGAAGCCGTACGCTCCGCCCCACGCCCCGTGCACCAGAACAAAGGTCGCCATCTTCGGTGTCCCATCCCCGACGAGTGAAGCCGCGCCGGCCGCGCTCGCGACGTTACCGCTTCGCGGCGCACCACCCCGCCGTCCGCGCGAACATCAGTTTTCGCCGCCTCGGGCCGGCTAGCGTTTCATATAGGCCAAACCTTGCTAAAGGGCTGGACATGTACTTGTTCGAGTGCGCGGCTACCTTCGACGCCGACCCGGCTGAGACCTGGAAGGTGTGGACCGACGTGGCCCGCTGGCCCGAGTGGGATGTCAGCAAGGAGATCGCCCGGCTGGACGGCCCGTTCGAGCCGGGCGTGTCCGGCTGGGCGAAGCAGCGCGGCAACCTCGGCGGCTCCTTCACCATCACCGCGGTGGACGACGGGCGCCGCTGGGTCACCGAGTGCCCGATGCCGATGGGCAAGGTCATCTTCGAGCACCTGCTCGAGCGGGCCGCCGAGGGCCGGGTCCAGGTAGTCAAGCGGGTTGAGGTGCAGGGCGCCCTCGGGTCGTTGCTGCTGCTGGTCGTCCCGCGGCTGCGCCGGGAGATCACCCAGTCCCTGGCCAATCTGGGCCGCGTGCTCGCCGCCTAGCATCACCCGCCTGGCCTGACCCGGCGGGCGGTCAGGCGGCGACGGAGGCGGCGGGCTGGTGCCGGCGCGTCAGCCAGTGCCGCACCATCACGGCGAACGCGAACACCGCGACGACCGCCACCGTGTCGAACAGCAAGCCCACGATGATCGAGACGACGGCGTTCTCGTCGTTACCGACCAGCTGGACCGAGCCCCAGCCGTTTCCAGGCCGGCGTGCGGACCGTGAACGGCAGGTCGAGCGGGGCCTGGCCCGGCCAGGTGGCGCTGGCCGTGGTGGCCCCGGTGACCAGGTTGCCGTTGGTCACCGTGGTGCAGCCGCCGCGGCCGCATTCCTGGGCGTAGGACACCGGGAAGAACGTGCCGGTGCCGCCCGCGCCGGCCAGGAAGGCCACCGCGTTGACCTGGCTGGGCAGGAAGCTGATCGTCAGCACGATCCAGCCGGCCAGCAGCAGCTTGCCGAACAGCGCGCTGATCCGGTGCTTGGGCGGGTAGCGGTAGGCGTGCGCGACGACGGGATAGTGCGACACGCGCCCGCGCGCGACCGCGCGCATCGTGGCGTCGAGGCGGTGCAGCCGCACCGTGTCCACCAGCACGACCACGAGCCCGGCCGCGGCCAGGGCCAGCAACCCGGCCACGATCGCGGCGCTGACGTCGGCCAGGGCCCCGGTGGCGCCGGGGAAGAAGTGCGCGCCGATGACCGCGTACCCGACCAGGCCGATCAGGCTGAGGACCGTGGTCCAGGCCCAGCCGTGGCGGCGGTGCAGCAGCCGTTCGGTCTCGGCGGTCCCGGGAGCGGAGGCGAGGGCGGCGCGGTGATGGTCGCCGGTTCCGGCGGCGGTCGCGGGCACGCGGCCATTGTAGGAGCTTGCGATGCTTTGCGCGGTTTATCGCGGGCCGGCGGCCAGCATCGCGCCGAAAAGCTCGTTGGTCTGGATCAGCTGCCGATCGTCGAGGAAGTGCTCGCGCACCCGGCGCCGGGCGGCGTGGCCGAGCCGGTGGGCGAGATGCTGGTCACCGAGCATGCGCTCCAGGTCCCGGGCGAAGCCGTCCAGATCATAGGGATCGACCAGGAGGCCCTGCTGCCGGTCGGTGATCTGGTCCTGGATGCCGCCGACCGCGCTGGCGAGCAGGGGCCGGCTCTTCCACATCGCCTCCGACACGGTCAGCCCGAAGCCCTCGGCGAGGCTTTTCTGCACGACCACCGCCGCATGCCGCTGGATCGCGTTGATAATCGTGGCGTTCAGCTTCAGGTCGTCCATGGGCACGCTGACCAGCGAGACCCGGCGCCGGACGGGCTCCGGCAGCGCCTGCCAGGCCGTCACGCACTCGCCCAGGACTTCCCCGCCCTCCGGGTCGTCGGTGACGCCCGCCACCGAGGGCCCGATCAGCAGCAGGTGCACGTCGTCGGGCAGTCGCGCGCGGGCGAACCCGGCCATCACGCCGGGCATGTCCTTCAGCCGGTCCCAGCGGCTGACCTGGATCACCACGGGCTGGTCCGGGGCCGGGGCGGGTGCCCCCTGTACCGCGGGCGACCGGCCGGCCCCGGGCGGCGACAGCAGACCGTTGGCCGCGAGGATGCGCGTGGCCGCGCCCGGCGCGATGTACCGGTTCTTGGGCGCCAGCGGGTCGATCGACGGCGGGATGATCCACAGCCGGCTGGCTGGGACCCACGACGGCGCGTACTGCCGCCGCGAGAAGACGAAGAAGTCCGCGGACTCGATGTAGGGCCGCAGGAACCCCATGGCCGCGATCGTCGCCAGGTTGGGCACGTCCCGGCCCACGTGCGATCGCCAGGCGACCCGCACCCCGGCGCGCTGCAGCGGCGCGATCAGCCCGGCCGTCTGCGGATCGTGCAGCATCACCAGGTCGGGCGGGCTGGTCAGCCGGACCATGTCGTCCGCGTTCCGGTCGAGCACCTGCCGGTAGGCGCGGTGGTCGGCCGGGCCGAAGCCGTGCGGGTCGCCAGCGCCGTGGATGGCGTTGTGCAGCCGCTTGGTGATGGCGAAGAACTCGGCATTGCCGTCCAGGACCAGCCACCGGGCCCTGATGCCCGCGTCCAGGGCGTAGCCGAGCAGCGTGGTGAGCATCTCGGACACGCCGCCCCCGGTGGCGGTGGCGTTGACGTGCCAGGTGGTCCGGCCCGCCAGCGTCTGCGCGGCCGAGCCGGCCGAGGCCCGGAGCCGGGCGGCCTGGACCGCGGGCAGCACGGCGGCGAGAGCGGCGAGCGGACGGGGCACCAGATGCACTTCATGCACTCTTGCATCATGCCCGTCTTAACAGGTTTAAGTAAGTGATCAGGGATAACGCCGTCCGTGGCCGGTCATTCCGCGCGCAGCGCGGCCGCCGGGTTCAGCCGGGCGCTTCGCCGCCCGGACGGGAACGTGGCGGCGATCGCGGCCAGGATCGCCCCGGGCACCATGAGCGGCACCAGCGACGCCGGCGTGATGGCCGCCGGAGACAGGCCGACCTGCCCGGCGAACAGCGCCCAGGCCCAGTGACCGGCGGCCACCCCGACCGGCAGGCCGACCAGCAGCGCGACCGCGGTGAGCGCGCTGGCCTGCCACGCGGTGACCGCGGCCAGTTGCCGGCCCAGCAGTCCCAGGGTGCGCAGCACGGCGAAGTCGCGGCGGCGCCGCCGGGCGGACGCCACCGCGAACTGACCGAGCAAGGCCAGCCCGAGCACGGCCAGGATGCCGGCCAGCACCTCGGGCGTCCCGTCGATGCGGGCGTAGCCGGTGACCCCGTTCGGGCGCTGGTTGAAGATCATGCAGGTGGGCTGCTCCACCGCGGCGCAGATCGGCGCCATGGCCCGGCCGAAGGCAGCGATGTCCGCGGCCCGGCGCGGCCCCGGAGCGAACCGCAGCAGCACGAAGTTAAAGCCGCTGCTGTTGGCCGCCGATGATTGCGGCGTGAGCGTGGCCGCGGTCACCACCGCGCCCTGGCCCAGGTCGGTCGGGGTGAAGCTGCCCTGGCCGAAGTACGGGAACACCGCCTGCCCGACGACCGCGGCCGGCGCGGCCCGGCGGCCGGGGGCGGTGACCGGCACCGGCCGCCCGATCCCGGCGCCGGCCTGGCGCAGCACCGAGGTGCCGAGCACGATCTCGTCGGGCGAGCGCGGCGCGCGCCCGGCCAGCAGAGTCGGGGACATCAGGGGCCCCCGGCCCGGGGCCAGGCCGATCGCGGGAACCACCTGCCCGCCGACCTGCACCGTGCCGTGCACGCCGAAGGTCCACCCGGACAGGCCGGGCACGTGCGCGGTCCGGTGGTCAAACTGCTGCGGCGTGATGACCCCGAAACCGAGGTCGACCTCAGCGTCCCAGTCCTGGCCGTACAGGCGCGGCGTGTCCACCAGGTGCAGCAGGTTCGCGCCGAACGTGGCGGCGGCGGCGACCGCCACGACGGACAGGAGCAGGCCGGCCAGGGCGCTGCGTACCGGGACGGAGCTGCGGCCCCGGCCCGGGTCGAAGGCCAGCCGCACGCCGGTCACGGCGCTGACCGGCGCCCCGGCCCGGGCCAGCCATCCGGCCGCGCGGGCCCGGTAAGCCACCGGCTCGGCCGCCTCGCGCGCGGCCGCCTGCCGGACCGAGGCCAGCCGCCAGGCGGGCCAGGCCGTCCAGGCGACCAGCAAGATCACGGTCGCGGCGAATCCCGCGGTCAGCACGGGGACGTCGACGCTCAGCCCGGGATCGGGTTCGGCGAGCCGGGCCGGGCCGATGGGCATCAGCGGCGAGGCGGCGACGGCCACCCCGCAGGCCAGGGCCGCGCCCGCGGTCACGGCGACGGCGACCTCGGCCAGGCCCGCGGCCAGCAGCTGGCCGCGGGTCATCCCGAGCGCGCTGAGGGTGCCGTTGTCCCGCGATGCGACCAGCAGCTGCTGCGAGGCCACCTGGCCCACGACGAGCAGCGCCGTGACCGCGACCACCAGCGCGAACAAGCCCAGCGCCACGGCCTGCGGGCGGATCGACCGCTCGATCGTGGCCGCCTGAGTGGCCAGGTCAGCCACGAAGATCTGGCCCCCGGTGGCCGGGAACCGGCGGGTCAGGGCCTGCGCCTCGGCGCTGAGCCCGCTCACCGTGGTGCCCGGCCGCAGCTTGACGTATGCCCCGTCGTAGGCGAGGTAGGCCGGGCCGAGCACGCGGTACAGCGCCTGGGTGGCCACGATGATCGGGATCTGGTCTGTTTCGGTGACCGGCACGATCGAGCCCCGGTCGACCATGACGCCCACCACCACCTCCGACAGTCGGCGGACGTGCGTCAGGTCCGAGCCCGCTACCGCTCCCAGCTCGAGTCGGCTGCCGACCCGCAGGTGCAGGTCCTGGGCGGCGATATTGTTGATCATTACCTCGCCGGGGCGGCCCGGGTCCGGCTGGCGGCCGGCCAGCATCTTCGGGATCTCCAGCGTGCGGCCGAACCGGCCGTCCAGCGGCGCGGCCACGGTGGCGGCGGCGTCCAGCCTCCCGCCGGGTCCCGCGGGTCCCGCCTGCAGCCCGACGATCGGGGCGATCGCCGCCACGCCGGGCAGCCGGGCCAGCGCGTCGTCGTAGCCGAAGACCCCGTTGTCGGCCGCCGCCACGAGCGCGTCGGACCCCCGGTAAGCGGTGAGGTACCGCGGGTACGCGCTGTCGGTCCGCCGCGCGCCCGCCGCCGCGGTGAGCACCACGCCCCCGGCCAGGCCGACGAGCACGGCGAGGGCGGCCCAGCCCAGCCAGCGGGCCCGGAGCTGGTGCGCGGCCAGGCGCAGCACGGCCCGCGCCTCCGCCGGCCGGCGGCTCGCTGGGCTGCCCGCCGTGTCACTGCTCCGGTCCCCTCCTGCCCGCTTGCTGCTCGACAGTCTTCTCCGCCCGGACCGCGCGGGCCAGGGTGGTGGCTGGCCGGGTCCGGGTGAGCCCAGCACCACCGCCGGGGCCGGTGGGCGCGCAGGTCCGGAGACGGTCGCGGGTGACGCTGGCTGAGGTGGCGGCCAGTTGCGGGGTGAGCCGGATGACGGTGTTCAATGCCTATAGCCGCCCGGACCACTGTCGGCGGAGCTGCGCCAGCGGGTGCTGGCGGCGGCGGAGCAGCTGGGTTACGACGGCCCGAGCGCGGGCGGGCGCTGAAGAGGGGCCGCAGTGATGTGCTCGGGGTGCTGCTCACTGAGGCGCTGCCGTACGTGTTCGGGGATCCGGGTACCGTCTCGTTCCTGCACGGGGTGACCGCGCGCCAGCACGATCACGTCGTTGCCTTCATTGATCTCGAGCCGAACAGCTCGTTGCGCTGGGTCTGCTCTACCTGGCCCAGTCTGCCCAGGCGGCTGCCGCGCTCGACATATCACCTATCAAAGTGATATCATTTTGATAGTGACCGGAGTGGCCGGACACCGGAGGCCACAGGAGACATCCCATGTACGCACTGAATGACAACACCGTTCCCCGCGATCCTCGTGGCAGTATCGTCAGGACCCTCCTGCATCAGATGCGTCCCTGGCCACCCGCGTGGGGCAGGCCAGTGGAGGACCGGCCGCCCTACGCCGTGTGGGTCATCGGGGGCCTGGTCGTCTGGGCATTCATCCTGGCTGGCTTCATGGCATGGGACCTGCACAGCACATCCCGTACCGTTATCTGGGCCATCTTCGCAGGCTGGTGCATCGGTGTGCTCGGTGCATCCATTGCCCGGAAGATCTACAGGTAAGGCACCCCAGCGACCGGGAACTCCGCCAGCTTCGAACAAGCTCCAGCAGAGAAGGGCACGTCATGCTCGGCTGGCACCGACTTGGCGATCTTCTTGATCTCCCGGCGCTGGGATGCCATCTGTGGTGGAATCACGCCGTCGTCACGAAGGTTGCTACTGCCATGAATGTGGAGATCTGGTCTGACGTCGTGTGCCCGTGGTGTTACATCGGCAAGCGTCGGCTCGAACGCGCGGTTGCCTCCTTCGGCCATTCTGGCGAGGTCACGATCACCTACCGGTCCTTCGAGCTCGACCCGGACGCGCCCGCGCAGCGCACGGGAACCTATGCCGAGCATCTGGGCCGCAAGTACGGCATGACGATCGCCCAGGCCAAGCAGGCCGGCGAGCAGATGACCGAGCGAGCGGCCGCTGACGGCCTGGAGTTCCGGTTCGACCTCACCCGGGGCGGCAACACCTTCGACGCCCACCGGCTGCTCCACCTGGCCAAAGATCACGGGCTGCAGCCGGAGGTGAAGGAGCGCCTGCTGCGCGCTACCTTCACCGAAGGTCTCCCGATCGCCGACAAGCCCACCCTCGTGCGCCTGGCCACCGAAGCCGGCCTGCCAGCCGCGCAGGTCCGGGCCGTCCTCGACGGGGACGCCTACGCCGACGCGGTGCGAGCCGATGAGCAACAGGCCGCGCGGTACGGCATCACCGGCGTGCCGTTCTTCGTCGCCGACGGCAAGTACGCGGTCAGCGGCGCACAGCCGCCCGAGGTGCTGCTGCAGCTCCTGCGGCGTGCGTACGACGAGACTAGCCAGCTCGCGCCCGTTGCCGTCACGACCGACCGCAACTCCGAAGCGAGCTGCGACGGCGACTCCTGCGCGGTCAGCTAACGCGTCCACTCACGTCGGCCAGCCCCTGGCGGGCCTGAGCCAGCTGCTGTGCCGCCGGCTGACCGACGCGAGCGACGACCATATGGCCGATGTCGGCGACCGGGTCGCGTGTGCAGAAGCAGCGCGCCACGCCGCGTACGTCTGCGTGCGCGAACCAGCAGGCAGCGAGCTGCGGCGACCTCGGCTTTGTTGGGCGCGCGAGGTCCAGATCGGTTCCCGCCGCCTGCCGACGCTGGCGGCGGGCTACAAGTTGCTGATCAAGCGCAGGTCGTCAGGATCTCCGGCGCGGCTGGGCGGTGTGCTTGCTGACCGGCGCTCCGCAGTGGCCGCAGCGGTCCAGGTCGGGCGTGTTCATGGTCGTGCCGTAGCTGCATTGGACGCGAGGACGCACGGGCTCGGCCGTGACCGGCCGGTAGCGGGCCATCGCGTCTTTCCCCGCTTTCTGGTCAGCTGCGAACATTTGAGAGACCTGACGCGGAGACTTTCCGGCGGCCTTGCCAGCGGCCTGTACCTCTTTGAGCGCATCCCTAAGGACGCGGCCAGCGCTAAAGCTGACGAGTTTCCCGTCGCCCTGCGCCTGCATGGTGGCGAGGATCTGCGCGGCTGAGTGCCCGGCTTCCTTGCCAGCCACTATGGTGGCACGCTCTTGGTCGGTGCGGTCGGTGCGGTCGGTGCGGTCGGTGCGGTCGGTGCGGTCGGTGGCAGTCATTTTGGCTCACAGGCTCCTCTCCGCTCGCTCGGGCCGGGCGGCCAGTTCGACGACGCTAGCCCGGACGTAATCGGTGGTCCGGGGCTGACGTAGTTTCCCGGCCGGGGCTCCAGTGCGGCCAGCGCCTTGGCGTGATCCGCTGCTTCTTTGATTCGGGCTTGACGGCGCCGATCGTGACGACGGCAAGCGACTGGCGGATCGAGCCCATAACGGGCTCCTTAGGCTGCATTTCTTGCGATGACGCGGCGGTCGTGCCTGCGGATTGCGGCGCCGCCGGCGGCCCTGACTGAGCGCGTACTTCGCATCGCTGGCCTTTCGTGGCGGTGGTGGCGGGAGGTCACGTGACCTCCAAGACCATTTTACCTTTAAACTGCGCTAATAGCGAATGTTTCGCAGTTAACGGGCGATTATTAGAGTTTGTATCCGGGCTATCGCAATTGCGCTGTACGACGAATTCAGACGCTAAAACAGCCGCATGACGGTCAGGACGGGCGGCTGCCAGGTCCGGCCGGTCCTAGCTCGGTGCTTCCTGTACCCGGCATGTCACTGCCAGTTTCGGCCTTCGCCTGCTTCTCGTGCGCTGTGTTTGCCTCGTCGAACCGGCGGCAGGGGCCGGCGATCTCCGGTGCTCGCGACCGCTCACAACCGGACGATCCGCGCGCGGGATCCATCACATCCGGCCGCCCGCACATCGGCGCGCACCCCTGCCGCAGCCGAAGCCGGTTCGGTGATTGCTGCCCGCGGGAGGAGATCTGGCAACAGCCGCGCATCCAAACGGGCGCGGCCTGACCTGGCATCTGAGCACGCCACCACGCTCAGACGCCGTGGTCAGGTCATGTTACTGACTAGTAACTTACATTCGCGTCCCGCACCCTGGTGCGCGGGGGGGCCACGAAGACTGTCAGACCCCCGCGATAGAATCGTGAAAGCTGGCCCGCCCCGGACTTCGGCGGCCAGCGAAGAGGACGGCTGCAGTTCGGTCGCCCCCGCACCGACCCGCGGCGGACTTCTTAGTTCGCCGGCCCGGACCTGGAGGGGGTCGTCATGACCGTCCCGCGTGTAGTTGTCGACGCCCCGAATGACCTGACCGAACCGCTGACTGTCGATGACGCCTACGCCCGGTCGCACCGGGCGGCGCTCGCCCCGTCGGTGATCGGGCCGGTGGGGCTGGAGATCGAGACCCACCTCGTCGACCTGGACTCGGTCGCCGATCGCGTGTCCTGGAACCGGGTCGACCCGATCCCGGGCGGCGTCTGCGCGGCCGCCGGGCGGTGCGCGGTCACCTTCGAGCCCGGCGGGCAGCTGGAGCTGTCCGGGCCGCCGGCGTCGGGCATCCTGGCCACGGTCACCGAGCTGAGCCGGGACGCACAGCGGGCCCGGCACGCCCTGTCCGAGCTCCGGCTCGGCGTCGTCCACGCCGGGGCCGACCCGCTCCGGCCGCCGCGGCGGATCAACCCGCGCCCGCGCTACCGCGCCATGGAACAGCACTACGCGGCGACCGGCCGCGGCGCCGCGGGCTCGGTGATGATGAACTCGACCGCGGCGATGCAGGTCAACCTGGAGGCGGGGCCGCCCGGCGGCTGGCCGGAGCGGGTGGCCCGGGCCAACCGGCTCGGGCCGACGATGGTGGCGATCTCGGCGAGCTCGCCGTGGCTGCGCGGGTGCGATACCGGGTGGAAGTCGGCCCGGCAGCGGGCGTGGAGCGGCCTGGACGCGCGGGCCTGCGGGCCGGTGCCCGGCTGCGTGGCCGAGGACCCGGCCGGCGATGCCGGGCTCGACCCAGCCGCGGCCTGGGCCCGTTACGCGCTGCGCGCCCCGGTGACGTTCGTCCGCGCCCGCGGCGACGACGTGGCCGCGGTCGGCGCGGCGGTCCCGTTCGAGCGGTGGGCCAGCGGCGAGATCCGCCTCGGCGGGCGGTGCCCGACCGCCGCCGACCTCGACGTCCACCTGACCACGCTGTTCCCCCCGGTCCGGCTGCGCGGCTACCTGGAGCTGCGCTACCTGGACATGACCGCGCCGCGGTGGTGGCCGGCCATCGCCGCGGTCGTCACCACGCTGATGGACGACCCGGTCGCGGCCGACCTGGCCACCGAGGCGACGGAGCGGGCGGCCCGGCTGTGGACCGAGGCGGCGCGGGACGGGCTAGGCCACGCGGTGCTCGCCGAGTCCGCCCGCCGCTGCCTGGCCATCGCCGCCGGGCGGGTTCCGGCCGGCCTCGCCGCCGCCGTCGCTGACCTGGGCGAGCTGGTCGAGGCCGGCCGCTGCCCCGGTGACCTGCTGGCCCAGCGCATCGCCGAGATAGGACCGCACGCCGCCTTCGAGGAGCTGACCCATGCGTGAGGACGTCGTCCGTGACCTGGAGCGGGCCCGGGCTCGCACCCTGCAGCTGACCGACCTGGACGAGCCCGCCCTGGTGGCCCAGCACGACCCGCTGATGAGCCCGCTGGTCTGGGATCTCGCGCACATCGGCCAGCAGGAGGAGCTCTGGCTGCTGCGCGGCGGGGATCCCGGCCGGCCAGGGATGCTGGCACCCGACGTGGACTCGCTGTATGACGCGTTCAAGCACCGGCGCGCTGACCGCCCGGCCCTGCCGCTGCTGCCGCCGGTCGAGGCCCGCGCCTACGACCACGAGGTCCGCGGCCGCGTGCTCGACCTGCTGGAACGCACGCCGGACGAGGACCTGTTCACCGCGGGCATGGTCGTGCAGCACGAGGAGCAGCACGACGAGACCATGCTCGCCACGCTGCAGCTGCGGCAGGGGCCGCCGGTGCTCATCAGCCGGCGCGAGCTGCCCCCGGGCCGCCCGGTCTCGCCCGGGCGCGTGTTCGTGGCGGGCGGGCCGTTCACGCTCGGCGTCGATCCGCTCACCGAGCCGTTCTCGCTGGACAACGAGCGGCCCGCGCACCAGGTCGACGTCGCCCCGTTCTGGATCGGGCGGGTGCCGGTGCGTAATGGCCAGTGGTCAGAATTCGTCGCCGACGGCGGCTATCACCGCCGTGATCTGTGGTCAGAGCGGGGCTGGGCGCACCGGGCGCAGGCCGGCCTGCAGCGGCCGAAGTTCTGGACCGCCGAGGGCACCAGGCGCCGGTTCGGGATCGAGGAGGAAATCCCGGCCGGCGAGCCGGTGCAGCACGTCAGCTACTTCGAGGCGGAGGCGTTCGCGGCCTGGTCCGGCGCCCGGCTGCCGACCGAGATCGAGTGGGAGAAGGCCTGCGCCTGGGATCCCGCCGCCCGCGCCCGGCGGCGCTGGCCGTGGGGGTCGGCGCCGCCCACCGCGGAGCGGGCCAACCTGGGCGGGCTCGGGCTGCGGCCGGCGCCCGCCGGAGCCTACCCGCAGGGCGCGTCGGCCTACGGGGCCGAGCAGATGATCGGCGACGTGTGGGAGTGGACCTCGTCGGACTTCACCCCGTGGCCGGGCTTCACCCCGATGATCTACCGCGCGTACAGCGAGCCGTTCTTCGGCGGCGACTACAAGGTGCTGCGCGGCGGGTCGTGGGCGGTCGCCCCGTCGACGATCCGCCCCTCCTTCCGCAACTGGGATCACCCGATCAGGCGGCAGATCTTTACCGGCGTACGGCTGGCGTGGGACGCCTGAGCCGAAGCCGTGACCATCACGAGAAGCCGCGACCATCACGAGCTGGAAGGCTGACCGATGCCAGTAGAGAACCGTGTCCAGGCTCAACCCGGCCGGTACCTCGATGCGTTGCGCGCGGACGTGCGGGCCGGGCTGACCGCGACACCGAAGACGCTGCCGCCCAAGTACTTCTACGACGCGCGCGGCAGCGAGCTGTTCGACGAAATCACCCGGCTGCCCGAGTACTACCTGACCCGGGCGGAGACCTCGATCCTGCGGCGGCACGCGGCCGAGATCTCCGCGCTGTCGCGGTGCCAGTCACTGATCGAGCTGGGCAGCGGGACCTCGGCCAAGACCCGGCTGCTGCTGCGCGCGCTGCGCGACGGCGGGACACTGCGCGAGTTCGTCCCGTTCGACGTCGATCCCGCCGTGCTCACCGAGGCCAGCGACGCACTGGCGGCCGAGTACCCGGGGCTGCGGATCGCCCCGTTCGTCGGCGACTTCGAGCAGGACATCGGCGCGATCCCGGGCGGCGCGCGGCGCACGATCGCGTTCATCGGCTCCACCATCGGTAACCTCGAGCCCGCCGACCGGGCGGCCTTCCTGGCCCAGGTGGGGGCCGCGCTCCGTCCCGGCGACACGTTCCTGCTCGGTGCGGACCTGGTGAAGGACACCGGGCGGCTGCTGCGCGCCTACGACGACGCGGCCGGCGTGACCGCGGAGTTCAACCGCAACGTGCTGGTAGTGGTCAACCGGGAACTGGACGCGGACTTCGCCGTCGAGGAGTTCGAGCACGTGGCCCGGTGGGATGCCCAGCACGAGTGGATCGAGATGAGGTTGCGGCCCGCGCGAGCGCAGCGGGTCACGATCGGCGATCTGGGCCTGGTGGTGTCGTTCGCGGCCGGCGAAGAGCTGCGCACCGAGATCTCGGCCAAGTTCCGCCGCCGCGGCATCGAGGCCGAGCTCGGCGCGGCCGGGATGCGGACGGTGCGGTTCTGGACCGATGACGACGGCGACTTCGGGCTGCTGCTGGCCGAGCCGTCGCGCTGACCCCGTCGGCCCGTCCTGGCCCGTCGGCCCGCCCCTGGCCCGTCCGGCCCGTCCCTGGCCCGTCGGCCCGTCCCTGGCCCGTCGGCCCGTCCCTGGCCCGTCGGCCCGTCCCTGGCCCGTCGGTCCGTCCCTGGCCCGCCCGCCCGTCCTGGCCTGTCTGCCCGGGCCTGTTCGCCCGTCCCGCCCGCGGCCCGTTCTAGCCTGTCCGCTCGTCGGCCCGTCCGCCCGGGCGGCCGCGGCCCTGTGCGCGATAGGCTGACCGGTCTATGAGGACCGAGGCTAGCGTGATCGTGGAATTGGCGCGTGACGGCGCCGTCGACCGTAACCTGCGCGCGGACCCGCCGCCGAGCGTCAAGAGCGGCCGCGTGGTCCTGGACCACATCGAGACCGAGGAGTCCGGGCGCCTCGACCCGCCCCCGGCGGGGACGGTCATCCTGACCGTGCTGTCGCCGGAGGCGTTGCGGGACCGGGAGGTGGTCGAAGGCGTCGTCAGCCAGGCCGACACCGGTGATGAGCCGCCGGTGATCGTCGTGGAGGCCGCCGAGTACCTGCGCGAGGACGAGCTGTCCGCGGTGCTCGAGGCGGCCGCCCGGGCGGACCGCGTGGTCATCGTGCGCATCATGGCCAACGCCTGAGGGCCGGCGTCTCGCGCCCGTTCAAAGCTCCGCGGCCGTCCGGCGGCTGACCCCGGGCGGGGCGTGCCGGCGGAGCACATCGAGGGTCCCGACGAAGTCGACGATGCCCGCGTCGGAGCCGAGGCCGGTGATCACCAGCGACGCCGCGGCCATGGCCAGCCAGGCGGCGTCCTCAGGCGGCCAGCCGCGCAGCAGGCCGGTGATGAACCCGGCAGAGCACGCGTCACCGCACCCGGTCGTGTCGACCACCCGGGCCGGGAACGCGGGCAGGTCGGTGCGCTGATCCGCGGTGATCAGGGAGCTACCCGCCGCCCCCCGGCTGACCAGCACGGCCTCGGTCCCGAGGGCCAGCACCTGCCGGGCCGCCGCGGTGAGGTCGCCGGTGCCGGTCAGCGCCGCGAGCTGGTCGGAGTTGGGCAGGAAGTACTGAACGAACGGCAGCAGCGGCTGCAGCCGGTCCCAGGCCTTTGCGTCGCCCGGGGCCAGCACGTCCATCGTCGTGGTCACCCCGGCCCCGCGGGCGAATTCCAGCACCCGGCGCAGCGGCTCGCCCGCGAAGCGGCCCAGCATGTCGGGCCCGCCGACGTGCAGGATGTCGGCGGTCTCGATCGTGGGCAGGTCGATGTCCGCCTCGGTCAGCGCCGAGGTCGCCCCCGGCGTGTGCAGCGCGGGCCGCTCGCCGTTGGGCCGGATCGGCAAGATCGTGGCCGACGTCTGCACGCCCGGCTTCCTGGCCAGCAGGCGCGTCTCGATGCCGTGATGGTCGAGGACCGCGGTCAGGAAGTCGGCCAGCAGGTCGTCGCCGATGGCGCCCATGGCGATGACCTGCGCCCCCAGCTTGGCCAGGTCGACGCTGGTGCCTGCGGCCGTCCCCGCCGCGGTGACCCGGATCTCATCCAGCAGCTGGCGGCCCTGCCCGGGAGGAATGTGGCTCACCGGGCGCCCCAGGATGTCGACGATGTGCACCCCGAGGCTGACCACCCGCCCGTGGGACGGGCTGACCATCACGCCCCGGCCCGGTGATCATTCATGGCGCTCAGGGTAGCCTGGCCGCCCGCTGCCTGCGCGGGCCTGCGGGCGGGCCTCCCGGCCCGGCCTGGTCCGGGGTTACGGCTTGGTGGCCGCGGTCCAGTTGGTGGGGTAGTTCGACGGCAGGGTCCCGTTGCCGGCCTGCCCGGCATTTGGGGCGGCCGGGACCCCGAGGGCCTGCAGCAGCGCCTCGAAGTTGAGCCCGACCATGGTCGGGAACGGACCGCCGCCGCTGATCCCGCCGGCCTCCGGCAGCTGCGACTCGGCCGAGGCTCCGTCCGGCATCGCCCAGCCGGTCTCGATGCCGTCGCCGCCGTTGAACATGTTCGCGATCACCGTCGACGACGTCACGGTCTGGCCGACCTGAACGGCCGGCGTCACGTCCTCGGCCACGTAGACCATCAGGCCCTTGCCCGGGCCGCTGGTGAGCTGGTAGGTGATCCATCCCCCGCCGGGCCAGCCCGAGTTGCTCGCGGTCGCGTTGGTGATCACGCCGTTGCCGATGGCGTAGACGGGACCCGCCCCGCCGAAGTCCACGCCCATATCGACCCGCTCCGGGATCAGCCCGCTCACGCTGCGCAGCGGGTTGCGGTAGGCCGTGGTGGCAGCGGCCGAGGCTTGCTGGGCCTTCTGCCGCTGGGCGGCGCGCCCGGCGGCGGCGCGGCCGGCGGCGGCCTGGGCGGCGGCCGCGGCCCGCCCGGCCGCCGCGCGCCGGGCGGCGGCATCACGGGCGGCGTTGACCTGCGCGGCCGGGATGTGGGCCCATTCGCTCGAGCCGCGGTCGGCGCGGAACTCGGTGGCGCCGCCCGCGTTGACCTGGGCGCCGTCCGGGCCGGACCCGGTGGAATTGAGCGCCTGCGCCTGGTCCAGGGCGGTGGGCCGCGGTGCCGACGTGGACCAGTGGATCACCATGGGCGTGGCCGCGGAGACGAGCAGGGTCGAGCCCGCCACCGCGGCGGCGAGCCGCTTGTGCTGCAGCGCTGTCGTGACGGGGGATGGCTTGCGGTGCGACGAGGGCTTGCGGTGCCGGGCGAGCGCGCTCCGGCCGGGTGATGCGGCGGGGGCGCTCCGGCCGGGCGATGCGGCGGGAGCGGGCCGGCCGGGTGATGCGGCGACGGCGCTCCGGCCGGGTGATGCGGCGACGAGCGCTCCGGCCGGGTGATGCGGCGAGAGCGCTCCGGGTCGCCGGGACCGGCGAGGGACGCCCCTTCTGATGCCGGGCGGGGGTGCGGGACACGGCTGTGCCTCCGGTCGCGCGCGTCGTTGCGCTCTGCGGTCACCGGGATGCTGGCCGGAGGGGGCCCGCGGCCAGCGCGTGCGGGCGCCGTGCGGTTTCAGGGCGACGGAATCACCAGGGGGTCGGTGGCCGCCACGCACGCCAGGTGCTATCGGGTCACCACCGTGCCGCACAAACAGACATAGCAGGGCGGAAACCGCGCTAAATACAAGTATGACTTAAGTCACACTTTGGAATATGTCTTGTCTCTGTAAACGCATCTGTCGCGACAGTAACCGGGCCGGGCCGGTTTTGCCTGGCCGGGCCGACTGCGGTCGCCCAGCCGGGATGCCTCTCCATGGCAGCATGCATCATTAGCGGATGCCGTTGTTCGCTTTTGAGGGCCGTGAGCCGAAAGTCAGCCCGGCCGCGTGGATCGCGCCCACCGCCACCCTGGTCGGGGACGTGCTGGTGGAGGAGGACGCCTCGATCTGGTACGGGGCGGTGCTGCGGGCCGATTTCGGCCCGATCCTCGTGCGGCGCGGCGCGAACATCCAGGACGGCTCGGTGCTGCATGGCGGCAGCGACCCGGTCACCGAGGTTGGCGAGGGCGCGACCATCGGTCACCTGTGCGTAGTGCACGGCGCGGTGCTGCGGGCCGAGGCGCTGGTGGGCAACGGCGCCACTGTGCTCGACGGTGCGGTCGTGGGCCGCCGCGCGCTGGTGGCGGCCGGCTGCACCGTGCCTCCCGGCATGGCGATCCCGGACGGGATGCTCGCCGTCGGGGTACCGGCCCGGATCGCGGGCGAGATCACCGGGGCGGCTCAGCAGTGGGTGGAGACCAACCCGGACACCTACCGGGCGCTGGCACGGCGGCACGCCGCGGGCGTCCGCCCAGCGGGCGATGCCGACCGGAGCTGAGCGGTGCCGATGCCGCCCGTCCGGTTAGAGCGTGTCTCGTAGATCTTGGCGGATCTTTCGGCTTGGATGGCGCCGTGGATGATGAGCGGCTGCGCCGGCATGACCTGACTAACGCGGAGTGGGTGCGGCTGGAGCCGTTCCTGCCCCGCCATCCGCGGCAGGGGCACCGGTGGAATGGTCACCGGCCGGTGATCGACGGGATCTTGTTCCGAACCCGGGCCGGGTGTCCGTGGCGGGACCTGCCGGAGCGGTTCGGGAACTGGAAGACGGTATATAACCGGCACCGGCGCTGGTCGGCGGACGGGACATGGGAAAAGATCCTGGACCGGCTGCGGGCGGGCTGCGATGAGGCGCGGGCGCGGGTGGATGGTCGCGGTGGACGCGACGATCGTGCGGGCGCATCAGCACGCGGCCGGGGTCCGGCGCCAGCCGCCGGCTGATGTGGACCCGGGGCGGCTGGCTCCGGCCGCGCTGAGCGCCCCGTTGCGCCCCAGGGGCTGAGCCGAATTACAAGAACCGGGAGGCGTTAGGCCGGTCGCGGGGTGGGCTGACCAGCAAGATTCACCTGCTCGCCGATTCCGGGTGCCGGCCGCTGGCGCGGGTGACCAGTTCCGGGCAGCGCCATGACTCGCTGGCGTTTGAGCCGCTGATGGGCCAGCTGGCCATCGCCCGCCGCGGCCCGGGCCGCCCGCGGATCCGGCCCGGGCGGGTGCTGGGCGACAAGGCCTACTCCAGCAGCGCGATCCGCGCGCACCTGCGCCGCCGCGGGATCAAGGCCACGATTCCCCAGCCCGCCGACCAGGCCGCCAGCCGGCTGCGGCGCGGCAGCGCGGGCGGCCGGCCACTCGCCTTCGACCCCGCCGCCTACAAGCAGCGCAACACCGTCGAGCGGGCCTTCGGCAAGCTCCGCCAGCATCGCGCCGTCGCCACCAGGTTCGACAAACGCGACTTCGTCTGGCGCGGAACCGTCGACGTCGCCTCAATCAGGATCTGGCTCCGCGATCCCGTCCCGCCATGATCTATAGGGCACGCTCTGATGCACCATGCACAGCTGGACGGCTGCCTGAGCCAGGTTACGCTGATCGCCCCGGGCGACCAGGAAGTCCATTTACGAACGCCGGGTCCCGCCCTGCCTCGGCGGGCGGGACCCGGTGCTGGCGTTCCCCGTGGTCAGTGCGTCTGGCCCGGTTTGTTGACGATGGCGATCTTTTGCAGGACCTCGCCGTTCTCAGTCCCTTTCGCGGGGCCGGACACAGTGCGCCAGTTCATGCCGAGCGGTGCGTAGGTCTTGGTGTTGAAGATGATCGTGTAGATGACCCCCTTGTCCACCGCCTCCGCACGGATCCCCACGCCGGTGACCCCCATGGCGTTCGCCACCCTGGGCACGACGGCCAATCCGGGGGTCTGCGCCAGCAGCTCGTACAGTGCGGCCTCCTGCCGCGGCAACAGGTAATCGGCGGTCACCATCGACTCGACGTTGGTCAGCAGGCCGCTCGCGTAGCTCGACGCGCCGTCGAGCTTCTCCAGGTAAGCCCGCAGCGGACCTGGGCTGGTCGGCATGTCGGGGAAGTAGGCTGCGTTCTCGGCGGGAGAGCAGCGTTGTCGATGGCGTAGGTCGTTTGGGTAGTAGTACCACCCGTCGCGGCATCCCGGGGTCGGGCCCGTGGTGGCAGGCGTCCCGCCGCTGATCACGCCGGCCTGGACGCCGTCGGCCGACAGCCAGCTCTCCTGCAAGCGCGTGCCGCCCCACGCCGGCTTTTCGTACACCACCTTGGTGTACACGAACTGGTCAGGTGCGGGGGCGCCGGCGGGCTGCTGCAGCGCGGCCAGGGCCGCGTTGTGCAAAACGCCCGCGGCCGTGGTGGCGGGACCGAAGGACGCAGGATGCCCGGCTCGGGCACCGACGGACGTGCGATCGGAGACCGGGGGCCCGCCGGGCGCGGCGCCCGAGCGGCCGGAATCGGCGGGTCCACCGGATCCGGCGCCTGAGGCCAGGACCAGGGCGATCACTGCGCCTGCGGCCAGCGCGGCGGACGCGGTCCCGGCCAGCGCCACCCGGGGCGGCGGCCAAGCACCCGGCCCGGCGGCCCGCCGCGCCCGGCGCGCGGGCGGAGCGGGCCCGGCGGACCGGTCGGCGCTGGCCTGCTCCGCGATCGTCATCTTGAGTTCGGCCAGCAGGCGCTCCTCGAACCCGGTGAGGACATCCCGCCTGGCTGCAGGGGTCTGGCCGAATGCACCGGACGGGGGGTCGAACGTGCTCATCTGTTGTCCTCCACAGGCGTAGGTGAAAAGTCACGGGCGGCGGGTCGGCTTAGGGCCTGTTGTGCGGCGCGGCGCGCTCGGTGCAGGCGCACCCGTGCCGTGCCCGGCCGTATACCCAGGGCTGCGGCGGCGTCTTTGACCGGCAGCCCGTCAATCGCGACGAGTTCGAGCACGGCCCGCTCGTCTTCCGGGAGCCGCGCCAGCGCCAGGTAGGCGGCCCGGCCGGGACTCTCCGCGTCGATCCGTTCCTCGAGCCTGGCGATGTCATCGTCGTCCAGGAGCCGGTGGCCGGCCATCCGGCCCGCCACCCGCATCTCGTGCGCGGCTCGGCGCCGCTCTCCCGCGATGACGTTCCGCGCGATCCCGTACAACCACGCCTCCTGTTGGCCCCGGGCGGGACGGTAGGCGTGAGCCGAGCCGACAACCGCCAGGAACACCTCGGCGGTCAGATCGGCGACGGCGTGCGGGTCCGCGACCCGGCGGGCGACGAAGCGCGTGACCAGCGTCACGTACTGCCGGTAGAAGGCTTCGAACGCGGCTGGGTCGTGAGCGACCCGGGACAACGGCACCGCCTCACGCCGGCCGCGCCGGGCCCGGGGGTCTCGCTTGCGTCACGCCGTGCTCCCTCCTCGTCCGTCCATTCACTCATTGCTTGGACGAACCAGGCCAAGGCGTTACCGCCGCAGGCCAGCCCGCACGGGCAGACCAGGCCGAGGCGCGGGAGCGGACGGCTGGAGGGGAGCGGCATGGACCCAGCCCGGAAGATCTACGGGACACGCTCTAGGCCACCGGGCCGAGCGGTCCCGGTTCCGCCCGTCCGGTTAGGCCACCGGGCTGAGCGGTCCCGGTGCCGCCTGTCCGGTTAGGCCACCGCACGCTGAGCAGGCTTGGCGCCATCCCTATGAGCGGCGCGCTGAGCCAGGATCTGGCTCAGGAACTCGGGGTTGGACGCGGTGTCGCGGGTCTTGTCCAGGAGGAGTTCGAGGGCCTGCTGCGGGTCGAGCCCGGCCAGGGCCCGGCGCAGGGCATCGACAGCGACGCGCTCCTCGCCGGACATCAGCAGGTCGTCCCGGCGCGTCCCGGATGGCCCCACGTCGATCGCCGGGAAGATCCGCTTCTCCGCCAGCTCGCGTCGCAGCCGCAGTTCCATGTTGCCCGTGCCCTTGAACTCCTCGAAGAACACGTCATCCATCCGCGAGCCGGTCTCTACCAACGCGCTGGAAAGGATCGTCAGCGAGCCGCCCTCCTCGGTGTTCCGCGCCGCGCCGAGGAACTGGCGGGGCGGCTGCAGGGCGGCCGTCGATACCCCGCCGGCCAGGATCCGGCTGCTGGCCGGCGCGGCCAGGTTGTAGGCGCGGCCGAGCCGGGTGATCGAGTCCAGCAGCACCACCACGTCCTGTCCGAGCTCGACCAGGCGCTTGGCCCGCTCGATCGCCAGTTCCGCGACCAGGATGTGATCGGTGGGCGACTGGTCAAAGGTGGAGTGGACGACCTCGCCGCGCACCGACCGCTTCAGGTGCGTGACCTCTTCGGGCCGCTCGCCGACGAGCACGACCATCAGGTGCACCTCGGGGTGGCTGGTGGCGACCGCTTCGGCGATCGCCGCCAGGACCATGGTCTTACCGGCCTTCGGCGCGGACACGATCAGGCCGCGCTGGCCCTTGCCGATCGGGGCGACCAGGTCGATGATCCGGGCCGTCGGCGAGGCGGAGCCCGATTCCAGGCGCAGCCGCTCCTGGGGGTAGACGGGCGTCAGCTCATCGAAGTGCGGCCGTGCCTGGGCCCGCTCGGGCTCCAGTCCGTTAATGCTGTCGACGCGGACTAGCGCCGGGAACTTCGCGGCCGTCTTGTTCCGGCGGGACCGGTCGTCTCCGCCCGGGCCGGGCATCCGGGCGGCTCCCGTAACGTGATCGCCGCGGCGAAGCCCGTAGCGGCGGGCCTCGGCGGCAGGCACGTAGACGTCGCCGTGGCCTGGCCGGTAGCCGGATGTGCGGACGAGGGCCCGGTCGTCCCTGGTGTCAAAGACCCCGGATACCGTGACCAGCGCGTCGTCGCTGATTTTGGGTGCCTGCGCTTGGGCCGCAGGCTGATTGGTGATAGTGGTAGTCATGCTTTTCCTTTCGGGGCAGCCTGAATTAGGACATGCCAGAAGAAGGGCGCTGACAGGGCAGGAGTAATGCGCAATCCCCAGGCGGCGCCTGGGCAGGCGGTCGCCGGATTTGGTCCCGGGTCAGCCCTGAGGACCCGGTGATTCGGATGGTGCTCTACGCCGGAACCGGAGTTAGATACCGGCGGCGGAGGGCTTTATGACGGGGGAGTTAGGCGGCGGGGGAAGGGCCGCTCATCCGCGAATGCGGAAACTCTCTTACCCCCGACTCTTGTATATCAGAATGCGCGGGCTATGCCAACAGCCCGAGACGGCGGGGCTCCGGAATTGGCGGCGACGGCCGTCGGGCCAGCGTGGCCGTGAGTGACGGCGCCCGGTGAGCGGCGGCGCGGTGAACGGGGCACGGTGGTGGCGGCGCCCGGTGGGCGGCGGCGCGCGGTGAGCGGCGCGCGGTGGGCGGGGCGCGGTGAGCGCCGTCGGCGGTGAGCGGAGGGCGGGGCGTCAAGCGGTGCGCGCCGAGGTTGGCTCGGCGGCCGGGCCCGTGGAGTAACGGGCAATCTCCTCGAGCGATACGCCGAGAGCGCCCGCCAGGGCGGCAACGGTGAAAAAGGCCGGCGTCGCGATCCGCCCGGTCTCTATCTTGCGCATGGTCTCGGTGGGCACGCCGGACGCGGCAGCGATCTCGGTCATGCTGCGCTGACCGCGGGCCTCGCGCAGCAGCTTGCCCAGTCTCTCTCCTCGCGCGCGTTCCTCGGGGCTCAACGGCGGCCGGACCATACCGTGATACTAATACCGGTATAGTTATACCGGCGAGCGGGAGGTGCGTCGTGGTCGAGCTCAAGACGCCGGGAGAGATCGACGCGATCCGGGGCGCCGGGCAGGTCGTGGCGCGGATCCTGGCGGCCGTGCGGGACAGCGCAGTAGTGGGGACACGACTGACCGACTTGGACGAGGCCGCCCGCAGCGTGCTGGCGGACGCCCGGGCCGCTTCGCCGTTTCTGGGCTACCAGCCCCCGTTCGCACCGGTCCCGTACCCAGCGGCCATCTGCGTATCCGTTAACGACGCCGCATTGCACGGCATTCCCGGCCGCCGCAGGCTGGCCGAGGGCGACCTGGTCAGCGTGGATGCCGGGGCAGTTCTGGACGGATGGGCCGCGGACGCCGCAATCTCCTTCACGATCGGGCCGCCACGCCCCGACGACGCCAGGCTGATCGCCGCGACCGGCGCCGCGCTGCGGGCGGGCATCGCCGCGGCGGTCCCCGGCGGGCGCATCGGTGATATCTCCGCGGCCATCGGCGCCGCCGGCCGGGACGCGGCCTACGGGATCTGCCCGCACTTCGGCGGGCACGGCGTCGGCCGCGCCATGCACGAGGACCCGCACATCCCCAACGAGGGACCCGCCGGGCGCGGCCACCGACTGCAGCCCGGCCTGGTCATCGCGATCGAACCCTGGTTCCTGGCCGGCGGCCGGGACGGCTGCCGCATCGACCGCGACGGCTGGACCGTGCGCAGCGCTGACGGCAGCCGCGCGGCCCACGTCGAGCACACCGTCGCCGTCACTGCCGACGGCCCGCGCGTCCTCACCGCGGCGTAAGCAATCGGCCACGACGACGAAGACGTCCGCCCTCGGGGAGTAGACAGCATGGCGCGGTGCCGCCCCTCACCGGATGCCTGGCCGGCCCATCGGCAGATAGCCCGCCCGCACGGCGATCCCGGCGGGGTGGAGTTGTCTCTTCACGTCTTGGAGTCATGATCGGGTGGTTATGCCCATATATGTCTATCAGTAAGCAGTAAGCGATGATATGTGCGCGATAACCGATTCGGCCCATTCACGTCCTCATTTAGGGATCGACCAATTCAGGGGCCTGCGGGAGGGCGGAGGCTGGAAAGGCACACGAGGCCGCTGTGGCGTGGAATGACTCGGCATCGCTGGGGGGACGGGAACCAGGTCACCGGGAAAAGGGGACCGGGGGACCGGGGGACCGGGGGACCGGGCGAACCAGGGGACCGGGCGAACCAGGGAGGGGGGGACCAAGCGACCAAGCGACCGGGGGACCGGGGGAACCAGGGGCAGGGGGGACCAAGCGACCGGGGAACCAGGGAACCGGGGAACCGGGGTCGGCCGGTCGGCCGATGTCGAGAACCGGGGCGCGGCGGTGACACCTGGCTGAACGGCAGGAGCTGAACAGGGAGGATGGTGCGATGCGATTCATGTTGCTGCAGAACTACGGACCGGTCGAGTCGGACTGCCCGCCGATGGCGGAGTGGAGTCCCGAGGACATCCGGGTGCACATCGAGTTCCAGCAGGCCCTCAACGCCGAGCTGATCGGGCTCGGCGAGCTGGTCGACGCCCAGGGTCTGGCCGGGCCTGAGCAGGCCAGGTTCGTGGTCAGCGACGGGATCACCGCCCCCGTGATCACGGACGGGCCGTTCCCCGAGTCCAAGGAGCTGCTGGCCGGGTACCGGCTGGTGGATGTCGACACGCTCGAGCGGGCCGTGGAGATCGCTGCCCGGGCCTCGGCGGCCCCCGGGCCGAACGGGGCGCCGATCCGGCAGCCCATAGAGGTGCGCGAGGTGCTGAGCGCCCCCGACCCCGAGCTGTAGCGGACGGGGACTGTAGGAAAAGGCCCAGGGGAGCGAGCGGTGACCGGCGAGGCGAGCATCGAGGATCTGCTGCGCGAGCTAGCGCCGCAGGTTCTCGGCGCGCTCATCCGCCGCTACGGCGACTTCGCCGACGCGGAGGACGCGATGCAGGAGGCGCTGCTGGCCGCCGCCACGACCTGGCCCGCCGAGGGGCGGCCCGACAAGCCGCTCGGCTGGCTCATCCGGGTGGCATCCCGGCGCCTGGCCAACATCTACCGCGGCGACGACGCCCGCCGCCGCCGGGAAGAACTGGCCGCGTCGTGGTCGGTGGCCAGCCCGGACCCGGCCTCGGGCCGCGACGACACGCTGATCCTCATGTTCATGTGCTGCCATCCGTCGCTGACGCCGACGCTGGCCATCCCGCTGACGCTCCGCGCGGTCGGCGGCCTGACCACGCGCGAGATCGCGACCGCGTTCCTCGTCCCCGAGGCCACCATGGCTCAGCGGATCAGCCGGGCCAAGGCCAAGATCAACGCATCGGGCGAGCCGTTCGCGCTGCCGGCCCCCGATCAGCGCCCGGAACGGCTCCGCTGGGTGCTGCACGTCCTCTACCTGATCTTCAATGAGGGCTACACGAGCAGCAGCGGCCCCGACCTGGCTCGCAGCGACCTGTCCGGCGAGGCCATCCGGCTGGCCCGGGGGTTGCACGCGTCCCTGCCCGAGCAGCCCGAGGTGGCCGGCCTGCTCGCGCTCATGCTGCTCACCGACGCCCGGCGTCCGGCCCGCAGCAGTCCCGGCGGCGAGCTGATCCCGCTGGCCGAGCAGGATCGCAGCCGTTGGGACCGGCGGCTCATCACGGAAGGACTCGGCCTGATCACTGGGGCCTTGCGGCGGGGTCAGGTCGGTGAATACCAGATCGAGGCCTCGATAGCCGCCCTGCACGACCAGGCGCGCCGCCCGGCGGACACGGACTGGCCGCAGATCCTGTCCCTGTACAGCCTGCTCGAGGCCATGACCGGTAACCCGATGGTACGGCTCAACCGGGCCGCGGCCGCGGCGATGGTCCACGGGCCACGGCCCGGCCTCGCGCTGCTCGACGGGCTCGGCGAACGGCTCGGCGACCACCACCGGCTGCACTCCGTGCGCGCGCACCTGCTCGAGCGGGCCGGCGACCTCCAGGACGCGATCACGGAGTTCCGGGCCGCGGCCGCCCGCACGACGAACCTTCGCGAACAGCAGTACCTGACCACTCAGGCGGCCCGCCTGGCGGCGGGTCGCGGCTGATCACGCCCGGGGGCGGGTCGCGGCTGATCACGCCCGGGGGCGGGTCGCGGCTATCGCCGGTCACACCATGCTGGTGATGGCCCCCTTGGCGATCTGCGCCATCACCGCCGCGCTGGTGAAAGACCGTACCGACACCCAGGCACCGCGCCCACCGAAGCCGCACCCGCCCGGGGTGCTGGCGCCCCTTGCCGCCGAGCCCGCTCTTGCGTGCGGGCAAGTCATAGGTCAAGAGGCACGGGTCAGAGGACATCGCGGTGTCGCAGACCTCGACGCGCTCACAGGGCGAGCTT
Source organism: uncultured Actinomycetota bacterium (assembly GCA_963749145.1). Classification (GTDB taxonomy): domain Bacteria; phylum Actinomycetota; class Actinomycetes; order Streptosporangiales; family Streptosporangiaceae; genus JASHPR01. Next base: position 1,331,282 of record CAVVLN010000005.1, read on the forward strand.
CATGCCCTCGTGCGAGGCTACGAAGCCGAGTCGCTCGTAGAAGCGGTGCGCACCCGTCCGGGACTTGTCGCTGGTCAGCTGCACCAGCGCGCAGCCACGCCGCCGCGCCTCGCCGATGGCCCAGGCCATCATCGCCGCGCCCAGGCCCCGGCCGCGGTAGGCGTCGTGCACCCGGACGGCTTCGATCTGCGCCCGCAGCGCACCCCGGCGGGCCAGACCGGGGAGGAACGAGATCTGCATGGTCGCGGCGATGTCCGGGCCCGACTCCGCCACCACCAGGATGTGCGCCGGGTCGCTGTCGATGGCCTGGAACGCCCGCTGGTACCTGGCCAGGTCATCGGGAGTGCGCACGCCGTCCCGCGTCGCGCCCAGCTGGTCGGCGGCCAGCAGCTCCACGATCGCGGACACGTCAGCCGGCCGCGCCCGGCGCAGCACCACCGATGACGAGCCCAGCTCCACGACGGTCAGCACGTCCACGCAACCAGTCTGCCGTCCGTCCCCGGGTCGGCCGCCGGTCAGGCCGGTCGGGGCCGGGCAGCCGGGGCCGGGGCCGGGCCGCCGGGGCCCCGCGGGCCGGGAGCCGCGAAGGGGGAGCGCCGACGCCGGCTACAGGCCGCAGGCGGCCGCCACGGCCTGGGCGGCGGCCTCCCGGTTGGCGGCATCGGGCAGGCCCGGGCGCTCGAAGTCGTTCATGTAGATGTCGGCCGCCTCGGTCGCGCTGGTGGCGGCGTTCAGGGCCGGGATGAACTGGGCCCACCCCTGGTTGTAGGTGAGCAGCGCCTGCAGCTGGGTTTGCAGGTCGGCCGCGACGTTGCCGGTGACGAACCCCGAGGGCAGCGGCGTCCACCCGATCAGCCCGCCGCCGCCGTCGCCGACCGACTCCGGGTTACCCTTCGACTCCTGGTAGATGTTCCCGGCGATGCCCGCCGCGGCCAGGCCGGTGTACCCGTGCGCGGTCAGGAAGTCGACGATCGCGGCGTAGTTCTCCGGCAGCATGCCCTGGGTCCCGGTGCAGTGCGGCACGGCGCCCGACCCGGACGACCCCGCCGCCCCGGACGACCCGGACGCCGTGGCGCTGGCGGACGGGCTCGCGGCCGGCTGCGCTGCGGCGGGGCGCGGGATGAGCCGCGGCCGCAGGCCGGTGCGCCGCGGCTTCCCGGCCGGTCCGGGAGGAACCGCCGGGGGTGGCGGTCGCCGCCGGCCAGGGCCGGTACTTCGCGGTCCGGAACGTCGCGGGCATGTCGGCGGGCTGGTTCCCCGCCACCGCCAGCCCGGCCAGCGGGGCCGAGGTCAGGTGCTCGGCGGTGCCGGAGTGGCCGGCCGAGGCGAGGTCGTGGATCTGCGGCACCGCCGCGAGCGCCCCGAGCACCGCGACCGCCGGGGCCGCTTTGCCCGCCGCCCGGGCGACCTTGTGCGCCTGCGAGGGGGCCGCGTGCCGCCCGGTCCTGCGCACCTTTCGCCTGCCATGCCGGGACTGTGACCTCACGAGCCTGCCTTACGCCGGAGCCGCGCCCGGTTACTCGGCCCCATCGCGCCTTTCGCCGGACCTGTCGTTCGCCCCCATGCGGGAGCATCGCAGGGCCCTCCGCACCGCGCAGATGATTGCCGGCAAATAGCTCACCAGGACTATGACCTGGGCAAACACCAGAATTGCTGCCGGAGGCGCGGCCGCGGCGGCGGGCCCGGCGACCGCGAACCCTTACCGCGAACCGGTTCCGCGCCCGGTCCTGGCCGCCCGCATCGCGGGCGGGGACCAGTCGGCGGCAGGCCTTCCGCGTAGCCACAGATAGTCATTACGGGTGATATTTGACTACTAACGGTGCGTCCAAGGGTGATATCAGGGAGTGACCCCCCATCCGGAAGGCCACCCGTCACGCACCGCCGCTCGCCCAGGCCGGCCCCCGGTGGCAGGCTGGGGGCGTGCGAAGACCTGTCATGAGCCAGCCCGGGCGGGCCGCGAGCGGCGGGAGGCCGCGGTGACCGGCGCCGGCGCGCCGGTCCGGGTCGTCGCCGTGCTCGGGTTCGGCGAGGCGGGCGGGATCATCAGCCGTGACCTGCTGACCGCCGGGGTCACCGTGCGCGGCTACGACCCCGCGGTCGCCGCACCGGACGGGATCGTCCCGGCCGGCAGCGACGCGGAGGCCTGCGCGGGCGCCGATCTCGTGCTCAGCCTGACCACGGCGCACGAGGCGGAGGCGGCCCTGCGCGCCAGCCTGCCCGGCCTCGCGCCGCCGGCCTGGTACGCCGACCTGAACACCTCCTCCGCCGACCTCAAGCAGCGGCTCGCGGACCTGGCCGGGCGGCATCAGATCGCGTTCGCCGACGTGGCCATGATGGCGCCGGTCCCGGGCCGCGGGATCAGGACGCCGATGCTCGTGAGCGGCGCGGCCGCCGCCGAGGTCGCCGCCGCCCTGAACGGCCTGGGCGGGAACGCCGAGGCGCTGCCGGGGCCCGCGGGCGCCGCGGCCAGCCGCAAGCTGTGCCGCAGCGTGTTCTACAAGGGCATGGCCGCGGCGGTCACCGAGTCGCTGCGGGCCGGCCGCGCGGCGGGCTGCGAGGACTGGCTGCGCGAGAACATCGCCGAAGACATCGGCCTGGCCCTGCTGGACCGCCTGGAGCAGGGCAGCATCACCCACGCGGCCCGGCGCGCCGACGAGATGGCGGCCGCGACCGAGATGCTCGGCGAGATGGGCGTCCCGGCCCGGATCGCGGCGGCCAGCCGTGACTGGCTGCAGCAGCTGGTCAAGGAGGCGGCGGCTAACCCGCGCGAGCCTGGATAGCGGTCAGCGCCAGCGTGTAGACGATGTCGTCGACCAGGGCGCCCCGGCTGAGGTCGTTCACCGGCTTGGCCAGTCCCTGCAGCATCGGGCCGACGCTGACCACCTCGGCGCTGCGCTGCACGGCCTTGTACGTGGTGTTGCCGGTGTCGAGGTCGGGGAAGATGAACACGCTGGCCCGCCCGGCCACCGGGCTGCCCGGCCGCTTGGCCTTGCCGACCGACCAGATCGCGGCGGCGTCGTACTGCAGCGGGCCGTCGACCGCGAGGCCCGGCTCGCGCTCGCGCACGATCTCGGTCGCCTTGGCCACCTTGTCGACGTCGCTGCCGGTGCCGGAGGTGCCGGTGCTGAAGCTGATCATCGCGACCCGCGGCTCGATGCCGAACGCGCGGGCCGACGCCGCGCTCTGGATGGCGATGTCGGCCAGGTCCTCCGCGTCGGGCTGCGGGTTGATCGCGCAGTCGCCGTAGACGACGACCTCGTCCGGCAGGCACATGAAGAACACGGACGACACCAGCCGGCTGCCCGGCTTGGTCCCCAGGACCTGCAGCGCGGGCCGGACCGTGGCCGCGGTGGTGTGCTGGGCGCCCGCCACCATCCCGTCCACCTCGCCCTGCTGCAGCATCATGACGGCGACCATGACCGGGTCGGCCAGGTGATTGCGGGCCAGCTCCTCGGACCAGCCGCGATGCCGCCGCAGCTCGGCCAGCGGCGCGACGTAACGCTCGGCCACGGCCTGGGGGTCGACCACCGTGATCCCGTCGGGCAGCCGCAGGCCGAGGCCGCGGGCCAGCGCGGTCACCTCGTCCGGCGGGCCGAGCAGCACGCTGCGGGCGATGCCCCGGCTGGCGCAGGCCACCGCGGCCTGCAGGGTCCGCGGCTCGGTGCCCTCGGGCAGCACTATGCACGCGCCGGCGCGGCGGGCTTGCTCCACCACCTGGTACCGGAACGCGGCCGGGCTGAGCCGGTGCGATCGCGGCGAGCCGGGCAGCGACTCCAGCCAGGCGGCGTCCAGCGCGTCGGCGATCGTCTCCACCACGCCGTCGATGCGCACCGGGTCGTCGATCGGCAGTCCCGGGTCGAGGCCGTGGACCCGCCCCGCGGTGGTGTAGCTGTCGTCGTCGATGACGAGGATCGGCAGCCCGGTGGCGGCCGCGGCCCGGGTGAGCTTCCTGACCTGCGGGTCCGGCTCGATCCCGGCGCTCAGCAGCAGCGCGGCCAGCCGGGTGCCGTTCAGCGCGGCCAGGCAGGCGGCCATGATCACGTCGTGGCGGTCGCCGGGCACGACCACGAGCCGGCCCTCGGTCAGGACGTGCAGGCCGCCGGGAACGCCCTGGGCGAAGACCGACACCTCCTTCATCCGCCGGGACTCCTCGCCCTCGTTGAGCACCCGCGGGCCGAGCTCGCGGACCAGGTCGCGCACGCGCAGCCAGGTCAGCTCGGCCCGGTACGGGACCGCGGCGATCAGGCTCAGGCCGGGCCGGCCGAGTGCCCGGCGCAGCCAGGTGACCTGCTCCTCGCCCGGCAGGCCGTGCACGACGCAGCCGACCACGCGGGTGCGCTCGCCTGACCGGTAGCCGCTGGCCGTGATCGCGAGCGACTCGGCCAGTTCTTCGCCGTCCGCGGCCTCGGCGGCCTCGGCGGCCGGCCAGGCGCCGACCAGCACCACGTCGGCGTCGAGCGCCCGGGCCAGGGCCTGGTTGAGGTCGCTGGCGTACAGCCGCGCCGGGCCGAGGCTCAGCCCCTCCACGACCACGACGTCGGACTCGTCACAGACCGGCTCCCAGGCCGCGACGATCCTCTCGAGCGCGGCGTCGATGCCGCGCTCGCCCAGTTGCTGCTCCAGTTCGGCGGTGGGCAGGGGCTCGGGCGGGTGCAGCGCGCTGATCTGCTCGATCAGTGCGTTCGAGCGGTCGGGGGTGCCGTGGGCCCGGGGCTGCGCCACCGCCTTGACGAAGCCGACGTTCACGGCCCGCCGGTCCAGGGCCCGCACCAGGCCCAGGCAGGTCCGGGCCAGCCCGACGTCTTCGGCGGTCGGCACGACCAGCAACGTCCGGGCCATGGTGTCATCCTTCCGGCGGCCGGAGAGCCCGTCAATCGCCCGTGATCACGCGGGCGGTGTCCCGCGCGATCAGCAGCTCCTCGTCGGTCGGCACGACCAGGGCCAGCACCGGGCCGGCCGGGCTGATCCGGCCGCCGGTGTCGCGGCCGTGCGCCGCGTTGGCCGCCACGTCCTCGGCCAGGCCGAGGAACCCGAGCTGGGCGAGGACCAGGCCGCGCACGACCGGGCTGTTCTCCCCGATGCCGCCGGTGAAGACCAGCGCGTCCAGCCGTTCCAGCCCGACCACCAGGGCCGCGACGGCCATGGCCAGCCGGTACGCGAAGACCTCGAGGGCCAGCCGGGCCCGCTCGTTCCCCCCGGCCGCGGCCGTCTCGACCGTGCGCATGTCGTTGCTCACCCCGGACAGCCCGAGCAGCCCGCTCTCGGCGTTCAGCGCCCCGGTGATCTCGTCGATGCTCAGCCCGGCCCGCTCGGCCAGGTAGGCGTGCAGGCCCGGGTCGACGTCGCCGGACCGGGTGCCCATGACCAGCCCGGCCAGCGGGGTCATGCCCATGGTGTTGTCCACGGACTTACCGTCCCGCACCGCGGCCGCGCTGCACCCGTTGCCCAGGTGGGCGGTGACCAGGCGCAGCTCTCCGGGCGGTCGGCCGAGCATCTCGGCGGCCCGGCCGCTGACGAACCGGTGGCTGATGCCGTGAAACCCGTAGCGGCGCACCCCGTAGCGGGTGTACCACTCCTCGGGCACCGCGTACCGGAACGCTCGCGGCGGCATCGTCTGGTGGAACGAGGTGTCGAACACCGCGACCTGCGGCAGGTCCGGCAGGATCGCGCGGACGGCCTCGATGCCGGCCAGGTTCGCCGGGTTGTGCAGCGGGGCCAGGTGGCTGAACGACCGCACCGCGGCGATCACCTCGTCGTCGATCAGGACCGACGCGGTGAACCGCTCGCCGCCGTGCACGACCCGGTGGCCGGCCCCGAGCACGGGGTGCCCGGCCACGTGCTCGAGGACCCGGGCGATCACGTCCTGGTGGGTGGCGCCGGGCAGCCGCTCCTCGGTCTGCAGGCCGGGATACCGCCTGATCCGCAGCACCGCGCCCGGATCGTCGAGCCGCTCGCCGATGCCGCCCAGCAGCCGCTCGCCCGTGGCGGGCCGCAGCAGGGCGAACTTCACCGAGGAACTGCCCGAGTTGAGCACCAGCACCGGGCCGGGACTGCCGTCCGTTGTCGTCACGCCCGGATGCTACTGGGCCCGGGTGCGCCCGCCGCGCGGCCGGGCAGCCGGAACTGCGTGCTGACGGCGCGGTGGTCGCTGCCCGGCAGCCGGTGCACGCCGACTGCGAGCACGGCGCACCGCGGGTCCAGCAGCACATGGTCGATCGTGAGCAGTCCGGGCCCGCCGCCGGCCCACGGCCCCCAGGTCGGCACCAGCCCGCGGCCCAGCGCGGCCGCGGCGTCGACGTGACCCAGCCCCAGCACCCGCCGGAACGCCACGTGGTCGGCGGTGGCGTTGAAGTCCCCGGCCAGGATGAGCGGCGGCCCGGCCGGACCGGACGGCGGCGGCAGCAGCGCCAGTTCCTCGCGCCACCGGGCCACCCGGGCCCGGGTGGGCGGGTTCGGCGGGCTGGTGTGGACGCAGATCAGGTCCGCGAACCGGCCGCCGGGCAGCGCCAGCCGGGCCGCGGGCTGAGCCGCGTAGGTCGGCCCTTGGGAAAGCCCCTCGGCCAGCGGGAACCGGGAGTAGATGCCCGAGCCGCGCGCGCTTTCCCCGCGGACGTCGGTCATCTCGTACGGGAGCAGGTCGGCGAGCCCGGCCTGCTTGAGCCGGGCGACCGCCGGCTCGGTCAGTTCCTGCAAGCACAGCACGTCGGCGCCCTGGCGCCGGGCCAGCGCCACGACGGCCTCCTCCGAGGCCCGGCCGGCCAGCAGGTTGGCGGTGATCAGCCGCAGCACCGGCCCCTCCGCCGGCGGCTGCGGCCGCGCGACCGTCCGCGGCCGCACCACGGCGGCCAGCGCCAGCCCGGTCAGCGCGGCCAGCGCGGCGGCCCGGTGCCGGCGTAGCGCCGCGGCGCCGAGCAGCGCCGCCCCGGCCGCCTGCGGGGTGAACGACAGCAGCGGCGCCACCGGCGCCTCCAGGCGCCTGCTGCGGTCGGCGGCGGCCAGCCGCCCGGCGGCAAACCCGGCCAGCCCGGCCACGGCCAGCCATGGGATCCGCTTCATTCCCGCCCCCCGGTCCGCTCGTGGTCCCATCCCGACCCTACGGCCCGGCCCGGCCTGCCGCGGCCCTGGCGCTCCGGCCGGAGCGCGGGGATCAGCCCGGTGACCTCAGCAGCCGGGGGAGGAACACCGCGAGGCCGACGCCGAGCGCGGCCGCCGAGGCGATCAGGACCGCGCCCGCGGCCATGTCCTTGGCCGCCTTGGCCAGCGGGTGGAACTCGCTGGTGCACAGGTCCACCAGCGCCTCGACCACCGTGTTCAGCGTCTCGGCGGTGAGCACGAGCCCGATGGCGGCGAGGACGCAGGCCCAGTCCGCCGCGCCGATCCGCAGGATCAGCCCGGCCGCGACCGCCGCCAGCGCGGCCAGCAGGTGGACCCGCATGTTGCGCTGGGTGCGGACGACGCGCCACACCCCCTGCCCGGCAAGGGAGAAGCTGCGCCAGAAACCTGACCGGGGATCCATCCAGGTCACCTTTCATCTAGGCGGGCCCGCCAGCGGCGGAACCTCATCCAGGCGGGCCCGCCAGCGGCGGAACCTCATCCAGGCGGGCCCGCCAGCGGCGGAACCTCATCCAGGCGGGCCCGCCAGCGGCGGAACCTCATCCAGGCGGGCCCGCCAGCGGCGGAACCGCCCGGCCAGCGCGCGCTGGCCGAGCGCATCCAGGCGAGCGATGTGGTCATCGATGTACCCGGTGTACAGCGGGATGAGGTCCCGGCGCAGGAGAGCGACCGCCTCGCCGGCGGGCGGGGGATCGCGGCGCCAGGCCAGGGCCGCGGCGACCAGCTCGGCCGCGGGCGCGCCGGCGTCGGCCAGGTAGTGCTCCACCGCCAGCGGGTTGGTGCCCACCCGGCCGGTGTCCGCGGTGAACCGGAAGCGGACCGGGAACAGCACGACCTTGGTCACCCGCTGCGGCCCGCGGGCGGCCAGCCGCGCGGGGTCGCGGATATCGGCCAGGGCCTGGTCGCGGCGCGGGCCGGACCGGGCCCAGCCGCGCAGCCGGACGGGCAGGCTCACCGGGCCGCCCAGGTGGCCGAGCGCGAACTCGGCCCCCGCCACGAGCAGTTCGTCCCGCCCGGGGCGGCGCGCGACGTCCCTGGTGTCCCGGCCGGCCAGCAGCCGGCCATGCTCCAGCAGGTCCAGCCGGTCCAGCGGCGGGAACCGGCCGCCGCCGCGCTGGCCCCCCAGGCTGGCCGGCGTGCCCCAGAACACCGACAGCCGCTGGTGCAGCGGTGACCCGCCGGCGCGCACGCCCGTGGCCACCCGGCGGATGACCCAGCGGTCGGACCGCCGGAGCGGGTCGGCCAGGATCAGCCCGAGGTCAACGTCGCTGACCAGGGGGCTGAAGCCGCCGTGGGCGAGGCTGCCCAGCGCGTAGCCGGCGACCAGGCGCGAGCCGAGGGCGCGGTGATAGGCGGCGACCGCCTCGGCCAGCACGGCCTCGCCCGGGCCGGTACCGGCGGGCTGGCCAGGCATGGCCGAAGATCCTAGCCGACGAAAGCCCCGGGCCCCGCCGCCAGGCACGCCATCACGTCCCGGTCACCCGGCCCGCCGGCCCGCCGCCGGGCGCGCTGCAGCGCCGGCTGCGGCGCGCGCTGGCGGACAGCCGGGGGCAGCGGGCCCAGCGATCCGCCCGCTTACCGGAAGCCGAGGCCGGCGTGGCGGCCGGCGACCTGGCGGGACACCTCGGCGGCCAGCCGGCCGACGCTGACCCCGTCCAGGCGGCGGCCGTCACGCAGGCGCAGCGCGACCTGGTCGCCGGAGGACTCCCGGTCGCCGAGCACGGCCAGGTAAGGGATCCGGCGGTCGCGGGCCCGGCGGACCCGGGCGCCGAGGGTGGCGCCGGCCGGGTCGCACTCGGCCCTCAGGCCAGCGTCCAGGAGCCGCGCGGCCACCCGGCGGGCCGGCTCGCCGTGCGGCTCACCGACCGGCAGCACGGCCACCTGCACCGGGGCGAGCCAGGGCGGGAACGCCCCGTTGTCGCGCTCGATGAGGAAGGCGACCAGCCGTTCCATCGCGGACAGCACGCCGCGGTGGATCATCACCGGCTGGTGCCTGCCGCCGTCGGGCCCGGTATAGCCGAGACCGAAGCGTGCTGGCTGGTTGAAGTCCAATTGCACGGTGGACAAGGTCTCCTCGCGGCCGGCCGGGTCCACGACCTGGACATCGATCTTCGGCCCGTAGAACGCCGCCTCGCCCGGGGCGTCGTCGTAGTCGAGCCCGAGGTCGCGCAGCACCGCGGCCAGGTGGCGTTCCGCGTCGGCCCACAGCGCGTCGCCGCCCAGGTAACCGTCCCCGCCGCCGCGCCGGGACAGCCGGAACCGGGCCGGCTCGATGCCGAGCAGCCGGTAGCAGCGCTGCACCGACTGCACGGCGCGGGTGATCTCGCCCGGTACCTGCTCCGGGGCGCAGAACACGTGGGTGTCGTCCAGGTTGATCTGCCGGACCCGGGACAGGCCGCCGAGCACGCCGGACAGCTCGCTGCGGAACATCGCGCCCAGCTCGGCCAGGCGGACCGGCAGGTCGCGGTAGCTGCGCTGCGCCGAGGCGTAGACGAGGGCGTGATGCGGGCAGTTCGCCGGGCGCAGGACGAACTCTTCCTCGCCGACCCGCATGGGCGGGAACATGTCGCCGGCGAACTTGGCCCAGTGGCCCGACCGCTCGAACAGCGCCCGCTTGGCCAGCACGGGAGTGTAGACGCGCTGGCAGCCGCCGCGGATCGCCTCCTCGGCGGCGAGCCGTTCCAGCTCGGCCCGGATCACCGCGCCGTCGGGCAGCCAGAGCGGCAGCCCGGCGCCGGCGAGCGGGTCGGTGGCGAACAGGTTCAGGTCGCGGCCGAGCCGACGGTGATCCGGGGGCGGGTGGCCGGGCTCGTCGCGGTCCGCAGAGGCGCGGCCGGGCTGGTCGCGGTCCGCGGGGGCGCGGCCGGCGGCCGCGGGGTCGATGGATGCCGGGCGGGCCGGCTCGTGGCTGGTGCGCATCGGTGCCTCCGTCTGGGGTGGAGAGCCCGGGGCACCATCCCGACGCCGCGGCCAACAGAAAAGGCCCCTGGGATGGCTGCTCCCGGGGCCTCGGCGTCTGGGTTCAGGTCACGCCGCATCGCGCCGGGGATGGCCCGGCGTCGTCGTGGCGTGCCGATCGAACATGCCATCCAGCATACCCGTCCGGCTACGACAACGGATTGGTCATTGTTCCCGCGTACGTCCCGGCCACCGCGCCGGACGGCAGGCGGCTGCGTCGTTGCGCCAGCATGCGGCGGGCGTAACCGGTTCTGAGACATTCGGTCATGGTCAAATTACTTAATGTCACTGTCCGCGAGGACCCTTGTGGATTGGCGGCCCGCGGCCCGTCATAGCCTGAGGGCATGCGGGCATGGGTGGTGCACGAGCCTGGGCCGATCACGACCGGCCCCCTGCGCCTCATCGACCGGCCGACACCCGATCCGGGTCCCGGGGAGCTGCTGATCCGGGTGATCTGCTGCGGGGTCTGCCGCACCGACCTGCACCTGGCCGAGGGGGATCTGGAGCCCAGGGCCCCGGACGTCACGCCCGGCCACGAGGTCGTGGGCGAGGTGGCGGCCGTCGGGCCGGGAGTCGTCCGGTTCGGGGTGGGGGACCGGGTCGGCGCGGCCTGGCTGGCGGGCACCGACGGATCGTGCCGCTTCTGCCGCCGGGGCCTGGAGAACCTGTGCCCGCGCTCGGTCTACACCGGCTGGGACATCCCGGGCGGGTACGCCGAGTACCTGGTGGCGGCCGACGCCTACGTCTATGAGCTGCCGCGGGGTTTCAGCGACGCCGAGCTCGCGCCGCTGCTGTGCGCGGGCATCATCGGGTACCGGGCGCTGCGCCGGGCCGAGCTGCCGCCCGGCGGCAGGCTCGGGATCTGGGGCTTCGGCGGCTCGGCGCACCTGGCCGCGCAGATCGCGATCGCGCAGGGCGCCGCGGTGCACGTCTTCACCCGCGGGGCGAACGCGCGCGAGCTCGCGCTCGGGCTGGGGGCGGCGTCGGCGCAGGATTCCATGGACCCGTCGCCGGAGCCGCTGGACTCGGCGATCTTGTTCGCTCCCGTCGGGAACCTGGTGCTGCCGGCGCTCGCCGCGCTGGATCGCGGCGGGACGCTGGCGATCGCCGGGATCTACCTGACCGACATCCCCGGGCTGAACTACCAGGCGCACCTGTTCCAGGAGCGCACGCTGCGCAGCGTCACCGCCAATACCCGCGGCGACGGCGAGGAGTTCCTCCGCCTGGCGGAGCGGCTGCGGCTGCGCGTCTCGGTCACCCCGTACGAGTTCGGCCGGGCCGACCAGGCCCTGGCCGATCTGGAGGCCGAGAGGTTCACCGGAGCCGCGGTGATCTCGATGTGATCCGGGTTAGCCGGAGGCCGGGCCACCCCGGCCTCGGGCAGTCCGGCGACCGGAGTGACAATTACCCAAGGTTAAGGGTAGTTAGCACCGAGTAGCGAAGGAGGGCGTGGTGCGGATCAGGCGGCTCGCCAGGACGGGTCGGCTGACGCGCCTGGCGCGGCGGCTATGGATGGGCCGGAGTCCGCTGCGGCGTCGCACGGACCAGATCGAGGCCTGGATCACGGCCGGGCTGCTGGCGGTGTTCCTGGTCGGCGCGCCGCTGTCCGGGATCGCCGCCGGGCGGTGGGTGCAGCAGGGAGGGTTGCGCGAGCAGCGCGCCCAGCAGTCATGGCATGAGGTTCCCGCGGTGCTGCTGCAGAGCGCGCCGCCCCTGTCCGGCGTCTACTTCCGGACGTCCTGGAATCCCGATGTCCAGGTGCTGGCCCGGTGGCCGGGCCCGGGCCGCCGGGACCGGACCGGCGAGGTCTGGGTGCCGCCCGGCCTGCTGGCGGGCCAGACGACCCCGGTCTGGGTGACCGGTTCCGGCCGGCCGACCGGGCCCCCGCTGGGGTGGTCCGCGCTGGTGAAGCGGGAGATCGGCGCGGGGATCCTGGCGCCGCTGGCCCTGGCGGCGCTGCTGCTCGGCGTGGCCTGGGCGGTCCGGTGGACCATGGACCGCCGGCGGCTAGCGGGCTGGGAATCCGGCTGGGCCCTGATCGGGCCCCGCTGGACCAAGCACCGCTAGCGCGCGGCTGGATCCATCGGCTGGGTGGGCCGACCGGCGGCGGGGCCAGTCGGCCCGGGTCAGTGCACCGGCGTGGCCGGCCGGGAGGTGAGGCCCGTCGTTTCGGTGGCCTGCCTGGCCAGCCGGCTCGGCCACCACATCCAGCGCCCGATGTCCAGGGTCAGCGCGGTGACCAGCACGGACCGGACGATGATGGTGTCGAGCAGGACGCCCAGCGCGACGGCGAAGCCGATCTCGGTGAAGGTCACCAGCGGCAGCGTGCCGAGCATGGCGAACGTGCCGGCCAGCACCGCCCCGGCCGAGGTGATCACGCCGCCGGTCGCGGCCAGGCCGGTGATCGCACCGCGCCGGGTACCCGACCTGATCGTTTCCTCGCGGACCCGGGTCATCAGGAAGATGTTGTAGTCGATGCCCAGGGCGACCAGGAACACGAAGATGAACAGCGGCACCGAGGTGTCCTCGCCTGCGAACCCGAACAGGTGCCGGAACGCGAGCGCGGACAGGCCGAGCGCGGCCCCGAACGAGAGGATCACGGTGCCGATCAGCACCAGCGGCGCGACCACCGCCCGCAGCAGCAGGCCGAGGATGATCATCACCACCAGCAGCACGAGCGGGATGATCACGTTCCGGTCGCGGGCGGCATAGGTCTCCACGTCCATCGTGACCGCGGTGCCACCGCCGACCTTGGCGTCGGCCCCGGGAATCCGGTGCACGGCGTCACGCACCCGGTCGACCGTGTTGTAGGCCGCCTGGCTGACGGGCTGGCTGGTCAGCGTGCCCTGCAGGTAGGCCAGGCCGTCGGCGGTGACCGGCGGGGACACCGCGGCGATGCCCGGGGCGCTGGCCAGCGCGCTGCGCAATGGCGCGGCCGCGGATGCGTTCCCGATCACGGCCACGGGCTCGCCCGCCCCGGCCGGGAAGTGCCGCGCGAGCACCTGCTCGCCCGCCACCGACGCCGGGGTGCCGCGGAACGACTGCGCCGTGGTGAGCGAGCCGACCTTGAAGCCGATCAGCCCGAGCGAGGCGCAGGCCAGCAGCACGGCGGTGACCGTCCACACCAGCCGGGCCGGCCGGCGATCGCGGTGCCCGTCCTGGCCCACAGGCCGCTGGCCGTCGGCTCGGCCGAGCCGAACCGGGGCCGGACCGGCCAGAAGACCCACCGCCCGACGATCACCAGCAGGGCGGGCAGCAGCGTGATCATGGCGACCAGGCCGACCGCGATGCCGATCGCCGCGACCGGGCCGAGCCCGGAGATGTCGGCGGAGTCGGCGACCAGCAGGCAGAGCATGCCGGCGATCACGGTCGCGGCGCTGGCCATGATCGCGGGACCGGCCCGCCGCAGCGCCACCGCCATCGCCTCGTGCCGGTCTTCGTGGCGGCGCAGTTCCTCCCGGTAGCGGGCGATGAGCAGCAGGGCGTAGTCGGTCCCGGCGCCGAGCACCAGCACGACCAGGATCCCGGCGCTCTGCCCGTTGACGGTCAGGCCGTGCCGGGTGAGCAGGTAGATCACGGCCTCGGCCACGGTCAGGGCCACGCCCGCGGACATGATCGGCAGCAGCCACAGCACCGGGCTGCGGTAGGTGATCAGCAGCAGGACGATGACCACGGCCAGCGTGGCGAACAGCAGCGTGGTGTCGATGCCCTTGAAGATCTTGATCTCGTCGGCGGCATTGGCCGCGGGCCCGGTGATGTGCACGGCCAGCCCGGGGTCGCCCGCCGACGCGGTCGCGTTCACGCCGCTGATGAACCCGCTGATGTTCGCGTTGTAGCCGAGGTCCGCCCCGACGATCGTCTCCAGGGCCTGGCGATCCCGGGACGGGATCGGGCCGGTCACCCGGCCGTGCACCGCGGGCAGGGCGGCGAAGCGCCTGGCGTCGGCCTGGGCCTTGCGGAAATCCGCGGCGGTGATCCCGGACGGCCGCGTGTAGACCACGACCGCCGGGTTCAGGTTCGGCGACGTGAACGTGGCCTGCAGGTTCAGTTCCTGGGTGGACTCCGCGCTGGCCGGCAGGTACGAGGACGCGTCGTTGCGCTCCGCGCCCTGCAGCTTGCCCGCCAGCGATCCGAGCAGCGCGACGACGATCAGCCAGAAGACGACCACCAGGTACTTGGTCCGCCTCCCGCACGGCCACGCGGCGATCCGGCTGATCTTGCTGGGCGTCCTGGTGCGCGCGGTAGTCACGAAGATCTCCCCGTCGAAGAGCCTATCCGGTCCGGTCCCCCGGCCCCCGGGGACCGGCGCTCGACACATACGATGTATCGCGTCTGCGCCTGATGTCAAGCTATATCTTGAGTACTGCGCCGCTCCGTGCCGGCTTGGTTCCCGCCCGATGCCGCGCACCGGGTGGTGTGCCTAGTGCTGCGCGGTGCGTGGCCACCCTCGTACCCGGTTCCATGATCTGGGTACCTGGTGCGCACACATACACCATCCCAGGTACCCAGATCATGGACGGCCGCGCCGGGCGAACGGAAGCGGGGGGTCAGAGGTCGCCGGGGAGCTCGGAAGTCCAGACGACGACCTTGGTGCGGTCGCCGCGGAACAGGTCGCGGGCGAACTCGAGCGGCTCGCCGGAACGGGCGTAGGCGGTGCGCTCGACCAGCATCAGCGGGGCCCCCTCGGGCACCTCGAGCGCCTCGGCCTCGCGCACGCCGGCGGTGACCGGCTCCAGGCTCTCCCGGGCCCGGTGCGGGCGCAGCCCGTACTTGACCTCGAGCAGCTCGTAGAGCGAGCCGTCCAGCCGGCAGTCCAGCATGCCCGGGAACCGGGCGGCGGGGAACAGCGAGCGCTCCAGCACGATCGGGCGGCCCTCAGCTAGGCGGATCCGCCGCACCTCGTACACCGGGTCGTCCCGCTCGATCTGCAGCGCGGCCCCGGCGGCCGGCCCGGCCGGGCGCTGGCTCGCGGTCAGCACCCGGGCCCCGGCCACCAGTCCGTGCCGCCGCAGCTGCTCGGAGAACCCGGCCAGGGTGGTCAGGTCCTGCTCCAGCTTGGGCGCGGCGACGAAGGTGCCGCCGTGCCGCCCGACCGTCCGGGTCACCAGGCCGCGCCGGGCCAGCTCGGCGAGCGCGTGGCGCAGCGTCATCCGGCTGACGCCGAACCAGGCGGCCAGGTCGTGCTCGGTCGGCAGCCGGTCGCCGGGCACCAGTGCGCCGACCGCGATCTCGCCCGCCAGCCAGTCCTCGATCTGCCCGTGCACCGTGCCCCCCGGCCCGCGCACGATGACCGGCGGCTGCCTGGCGGTGGTCCGCAGCGCGGGACGGCGGGCTATGCGGCGTCCCGCCTGCGGCGGTGGCGTCATCTGCGTCCTTTCCCCGACGCCCGGCCGGCTTGTCCGGCGGCCCGGCCCAGCCGGTCGGCGCCGGTCCCGAGGCGAGCCAGGCCGCCCGCCCGGGACCAGCGCCGCGGCCCTCCCCGGGGCGTCAGCCGTCGGCCTGCGGCGCGGGGCCCGGGCTCCCCACGGCCGGCAGGTCGTCGTCGGGTGATGGTGCCGTCACCGCCGCGAAGGTCTTGGTCCGCCCGGCGACGAGGTAGTAGATGGCGCCGATCAGCGCGATGCCGATCGCCACCGTCCACAGGATCGGGATGTCGTTGAGGAAGCCGAGGCCGAAGCTGAGCAGGCCGCCGGTCTGGTTGGGCTTGGGGTTGCTGGCCACGCGGGGCCAGGCGAAGTTGACCAGCATCGCCCCGCCGTACAACAGGGCGACGATGTTCACCAGCGCGCCCCAGCGGCCCAGCCGGAACGGCGCGCTGGTCCTGGGCCAGCCGCGGGCCCGGGCCCGCAGGATCACCAGGTTGCCCAGGAAGTAGCTCAGGTAGATCATGCCGGTGGCCGCGATCGCGATGATCGCGACGCCCGCGTACTTGAGGAACGGTATCGCGGAGAGCAGCGCGATCACGATGCAGGTCCAGACCGGCGTGTGCAGGCTGGGCGACACCTTGGCCAGCGGCTTGGAGAACGGCAGCTGGTTATCGCGCGCCATGCCGAAGGCGAGCCGGATCGTCGCGGCCAGGATCGACAGGCAGCAGACGAAGATCGCCGCCGAGACCACGAACAGGTACAGCGTGGCGAAGGCCGACGAGAAGTTGGCCTCGATGACCTGCGCCGGGTTCCAGCCGAGACCCGACGTCGCGGTGTGCAGGTTCGGGATCGCGACCAGCGCGCCCAGCAAGAACACGCCGCCGATGATGAACGCGCCGATCACCGAGAACAGCACCGCCTTGGGCGCGTTGCGGCGCGGGTCGCGGGTCTCCTCGGCCAGCGTGGATGCGGTGTCGAAGCCGTAGATCACGAACAGGCTCATGAACATCGCGGCCAGGAACGAGCTCGCCCCGACGTGGAACCCGGCGCTGTTGGTGACGACCTTGATGCCCTGGTGGTTGTGGAACGCCAGCAGCACGATCGCGAAGACGAACATGCCGAGGATCTCGAAGAGCACGCCGGTGTTATTGATCAGCGCGACCAGCCGCACGCCGTAGATGTTCAGCACCGTGATCACCACCAGCGCGATCAGCGCGACGACTTCCTGGGTGTGCAGCACGGTCGTCGAGCTGCCGACGCCCAGGCTGTGCCAGCCGAGCCCGTTCAGCGCCGGGATCAGCGCGATCGGCAGGGTGGCGACCACCGCGGCGACCGTTATGACGCCGGCGAACAGGTAGATCCAGCCGGTGAACCAGGAATAGCTGCGGCCGGCGAGGTACTTCGTCCACTGGAAGACCGAGCCCGCGACCGGATAGTGGCTGGAGACCTCGGCGAAGTTCAGCGCGACGATGAACTGGCCGAGCGCCACCACCGGCCAGGTCCAGATGAACACCCCGCCCAGGGTGGTCAGGCCGAGCGCGAACAGCGTGAAGATGCCGGTCGACGGCGAGATGTAGCTGAACGCGACCGCGAACGAGCTGAACAGCCCCAGCCCGCGCCTGAGTTCCTGCTTGTAGCCGAAGCGGGCCAGGTCGGCCGAGTCCCGCTCGTGCCCGCTGGGAAGCTGGGTGCCAGTGCTCATGTCGCCGGTGCTCATATCGGGCCTCCCCGGTGCGCAGGACCAGCGGTTGACGCGTAGCGTAAGGGCGCGCACGGCAAACTGTCCAGACCCTTTCACCTGGTCCGGGTAGGTACCGGCGAGGCCGGATTGCTCCGTGAGTCCCCGGTGTCATATGCGGGAAGATCCGGAAATACCGTCGTCTCCCGTGGTGCAATATCGTGAGCGATAGGGTCTAGACCTTAGTGAGCGAAGGGCGCGCGCATGGCCGGTGATGGGGCGGCGGTGCTGGACGACCTCCTCGACCGGACCGCGAGCCTGGCCGCCCGGCCGCGCACCGTGACCGAACTGCCCGGCGGGCTGACCAACCGCAACTACAAGGTGACCACGCCAGACGGGGCGTTCGTGGCCCGCGTCTCGGCCGCCGGCAGCGACCTGCTGGCGATTGACCGGGACGCCGAGTACCGCAACTCGGTGGCCGCGGCGCAGGCCGGCGCGGGGGCCCCGGTGATCGAGTACCGCCCCCAGGACGGCCTGCTGGTCGTCGGCTACATCGAGGGCCGCACGCTCGGCAACGCCGAGGTCGCCGTCCCCGGCACCCTGGCGCGGATCGCGCAGGCGTGCCGGCGGCTGCACGCGGGCCCGCGGTTCGGCAACGACTTCGACATGTTCGACATCCAGCGCCGCTACCGGTCGGTCACGCGCCGGCGCGGGTTCGCGATCCCGGCCGGGTACGACGAGCTCATGCCGCGGTTCGAGGCGGCCGGGGCCGCCCTGGCCGCCCGCGCGGCCGGCACCGTGCCGTGCAACAACGACCTGCTGGCCGCGAACTTCATCGACGACGGCGACCGCATCTGGCTGATCGACTACGAGTACTCGGGCAACAACGACCCGTGCTTCGAGCTCGGCAACATCTGGGGCGAGTGCCGCCTGTCCGTGGACGCCCTGACCGAACTGGTCACCGCCTACTACGGGCGGCCGCGGCGGGCCAAGGTGGCCCGGGCCCGGCTGCTCGGACTGGCGGGCAAGTACGGCTGGACCCTGTGGGGCGCGATCCAGCACGCGGCGAGCCCGCTCGATTTCGACTTCTGGTCCTGGGCGATGGAGCGCTTCGAGGGAGCGGCGCAGGGGTTCACGGCCGATGACTTCACCGCCCTGCTCGAGGATGCCCAGCGGGATGACTGAGCCGCCCGCCCCGCGCCCGCCCGCCCGCCCCGCGCCCCCCGAGCCCGCGCCCCCCGAGCCCGCGCCCGCCCGCCCCGCGCCCGCCCTGCCGGACCGCGCCCGCGTGGTGATCATCGGCGGCGGCGTCATCGGCACCAGCGTCGCCTACCACCTCGCCGAGCTGGGCTGGACCGACGTGCTGCTGCTCGAGCAGGGACAGCTGTCCTGCGGCACCACCTGGCACGCGGCCGGGCTGATCGGCCAGCTGCGCGCATCGGAGAACGGCACCCGGCTGGTGCAGTACTCCACCGAGCTGTACGAGCGGCTCGAGCAGGAGACCGGCCTGGGCACCGGCTTCCGGCGGTGCGGCGGCGTGACCGTGGCCCGGACCCCCGAGCGCCTGGTGCAGCTGCAACGGACGGCCGCCGCCGCCGAGGCCTACCAGCTGGAATGCGAGCTGATCAGCCCGCGGCAGGCCCGGGAACTCTATCCGATCATGGACGTCGGTGACCTCGCCGGAGCGATCTGGCTGCCCGGTGACGGCCGGGCCAATCCCACCGACCTCACCCAGGCGCTGGCCCGGGGGGCCCGCCGGCGCGGGGTCACGGTGCGCGAGCGGACCCGGGTAACCGGCATCCTCACCGGCGCCGGCGCCGTGACGGGGGTCCGCACCGACCAGGGGGACGTCGCGGCCGAGGTGGTCGTCAACTGCGCCGGCCAGTGGGCGAAGCAGGTCGGCGCGATGGCCGGGGTGACCGTGCCGCTGCACTCGGCCGAGCACTTCTACGTGGTGACCGAGCGCATCGAGGGCGTGCACCCCGGCCTGCCGGTGCTGCGCGACCCCGACGCCTACACCTACCTCAAGGAAGAGGTGGGCGGGCTGGTCGTCGGGGGGTTCGAGCCCGAGGCCAAGCCGTGGGTCGCGCCCGACGCGCTGCCCTACCCGTTCGAGTTCCAGCTGCTGGAGGAGGACTGGGACCACTTCTCGATCCTGATGGCGGGCGCGGTCGCGCGGATCCCGGTGCTGGCCGAGACCGGGATCAAGAAGTTCTACAACGGCCCGGAGAGCTTCACCCCGGACAACCAGTTCATCCTGGGCGAGGCCCCGGAGCTGCGGAACTTCTTCGTCGGCGCGGGGTTCAACTCGGTCGGCATCGCGTCGGCGGGCGGGGCGGGCCGGGCCCTGGCCGAGTGGATCACCGACGGCGAGCCGGGCCTCGACCTGTCCGCGGCCGACATCCGGCGGTTCGCCCGGTTCAACGGCAACAACCAGTGGCTGCACGACCGGGTCGGCGAGGTCCTCGGCCTGCACTACGCGGTGCCGTGGCCGAACCGCGAGCTGGCCACCGCCCGCCCGTTCCGCCGGTCGCCCGCCTACCACCTGCTGGAGCGGGCCAACGCGTGCTTCGGCAGCCGGATGGGCTGGGAGCGGGCGAACTTCTTCGCCCCGCCCGGCCAGAGCCCGGTGATCGAGTACGGCTGGGGCAAGCAGAACTGGCAGCCCTGGTC
This sequence comes from uncultured Actinomycetota bacterium, assembly GCA_963749145.1. Lineage (GTDB taxonomy): Bacteria > Actinomycetota > Actinomycetes > Streptosporangiales > Streptosporangiaceae > JASHPR01. The sequence continues at coordinate 1,351,070 of CAVVLN010000005.1, forward strand.
CTCGGCCGAGCAGCGCGCCACCCGCAGCGGCGTCGCCCTGTTCGACCAGACCTCGTTCTCCAAGTACCTGCTGGCCGGGCCGGACGCCGAGCCGGTGCTGCAGTGGCTGTGCACCAACGACGTCGGGGTCGAGCCGGGCCGGACCGTCTACACCGGGATGCTGAACGCGCGCGGCACCTACGAGGCCGACATCACCGTCACCCGGCTCTCGCCGACGGAGTTCCTGCTGGTCAGCAGCGCGGCGACCACCGAGCGGGACAAGGACCACATCACCCGCCGGATCCCGGACCAGGCCCGCGCCGCGCTGGTCGACGTCACCAGCGCGTACGCGGTGTACGGCGTCATGGGGCCGCGGTCGCGCGAGCTGCTGGGGCGGCTGTCGCGCAGTGACGTCAGCGACGCGGCGTTCCCGTTCGGCACCAGCCGCGAGATCGACCTCGGCTACGCCACGGTCCGCGCGACCAGGATCACCTACGTCGGGGAACTCGGCTGGGAGCTGTACGTGCCGGCCGAGTTCGCGGTCGGCGTGTTCGGCGACCTGACCGCCGCCGGCGCGGGCCTCGGCCTGGTCAACGGCGGCTACTACGCGATCGAGTCGATGCGGCTGGAGAAGGCCTACCGCGCCTACGGCCGCGAGCTGACCACGGACTACAACCCGGTCGAGGCCGGGCTGCTGTTCGCGTGCAAGCTCAAGACCGGCATCTCGTTCCTGGGCCGGGAGGCGGTGGAGAAGGCCCGGGCCGACGGCCCCCGCCGCCGGCTGGTCTCGCTCGTGCTGGCCGACCCCGAGGCGATGATCTGGGGCGGCGAGCTGGTGCTGCGCGACGGCGCCGCGGTCGGCCAGGTGACCTCGGGCGCCTGGGGCGAGACGGTCGGCGGCGCGGTGGGCCTGGCCTACATCCGCCACCCGGCCGGGGAGGTGGTCACGCCGGACTTCGCCCGGTCCGGCGCCTACGCGGTGAACGTGGGCGGACGGATGTACCCGGCCGCGGTGCACCTGCGGCCGCCGTTCGACCCCGCCGGGCACCGGGTGCGGGGCCGGTACGAGGACGGGTCGGCGCCCGCTTAGCGCCGGGCCCGGCCCGCGGGCCGGGCCCGCGCGATCTTCTGCATGGTTGTGGATGCTGCACTCGCCGCCGGCTCCGGCCGCGCCCGGTAGCGGGCGACGGCGGGGAACGCCAGCCGGATCAGCCACGCCCCGGCCACGGTGGCCAGCCCGCCGCTGACCGCGCTGACCGCCGGCGAGGTCAGCGAGGCGACCGCGCCGGCCTCGAAGTTGCCGAGGGTGGGCACGCCGACCCCGATCACATAATCGACGGCGGTGACCCGCCCGCGCAATTCGTCGGGCGTGGCCAGCTGGACGACGCTGCCGCGGAAGATGACGCCGGTGGTGTCGGCGGCGCCGGCCAGGACCAGCAGCAGCAGGGCGAGCCAGAGCACCCGGGCCACGCCGAAGCCGGCGATCGCGGTGCCCCAGATCGTCACCGTGAACAGCATGGCGCGGGCCTGGCGGCGGACCCGGCCGGCCGGGCCGGACAGCGCCGACCCGAGCAGCCCGCCCGCGGCCAGGGCCCCGTTGAGCAGCCCGAGGGTCTGCGGCGAGCCGCCGAAGCGGGCGGCGTTCAGCGCCGGGAACAGCGCCACCGGCATGCCGAGCACGGTCGCGTCGATGTCGAACAGGAACACCGCGGCCAGGACCCGGTGGCGCCAGATGAAGCGCAGGCCGTCGGCCACGGCCCGAACCCCCGGCCGGGCCCGGCCGTCCGGCGGCATCGCGGGCAGCCGGGCCACGCTGTACAGGGACGCGCCGAAGCTCAGCGCGTCGGCCAGGTAGCACACCCGCAGCCCGGCCGCCGCCGTCACGGCGCCGGCCAGCACCGGCCCGGCCAGGAAGCTGACGTAGAACGAGAGCTGGTTCAGCGCGACGCCCGCGGGGATCAGGTCGGCCCGCACCAGCCGGGGCAGGAACGTCCGCCGGGCCGGCCCGTCGACGGACTGCAGCGTGGCCGCCGCCGCGGCCAGCAGGTAGAGCAGCCAGAGCTGGTCCAGGCGCAGGAACGCCTGCACCGCGAACACGGCCGACACCACGGTCAGGCCGCTGGTGGTGGCCAGCACCAGGCGGCGCCGGTCGACCGTGTCCGCGAAGGACCCGCCGAACAGCCCGAGGGCCAGCGCCGGGATGGCCTGGGCCAGCCCGATCGCGCCGACCGCGAACGAGGAGCGGGTGAGGTCGTAGGTCTGCAGGACCACCGCGAAACCGGTCATCGCGCCGCCGAGCGACGACACCGAGCTGCCGATCCACAGCCGCCGCAGCGGCGGCGACTCCCGCAGCGGCCGCAGGTCGGCGAGCAGGCGCCGTCGCGGCCGGGGCTGGCCGGTCATGAGCTGTCTTCCTCCGGGGCGGGGCGGGGGGCTTGCCGGCGGGTGGGGCTTACCGGGGGTTGCGTGAGCCGGCCGCGAGCAGCGGGGCCAGGGCCGGGTCACCCTGGGCCCGGGCCGCGTCGGCGATGCGCGCGCGCATCGGCCGGCGCGCCACCGCGCGCAAGATGGCCGCCAGCATCTCGCCCAGCGGCACCGGTAGCTCGGCGTCCAGGTCCGCGACGGCCGCGCTGGTCGCCGCCCACTCAGCGTCGATCACCGGCAGCAGCTCCCGGGCCCGGCACTAATACATTTCACGCTACGCCGCGCGCCCCGGCCAGCACGCCGCCGGATCCTGGCCGGCCGTCCTCCGGTACGTCGTCCCTGGCCATCACCGACCAGGCGAGCAGGGCGAGCGGGTAGGCGAAGTAGCCGAACCTGGCCGCGGGAGCCAGGGCGAACAAGAGCGCCAGCCCGATGGCCAGCCGCCGGGCGGCGGCCGGGACGTCGGCCGGCGGCCGGACCACGAGCGAGACCGCCACCGCCAGGCCGGCCGCGGCGAGCAGCCCGACCGCGGCCAGGTGGCCGGCATGGCCGAAGCTGGCCAGCACGTGGCCGGGCAGGGGGCTGGCCGCCGGCGTCTTGTGCTGGGTGAGCCCGAGCGGGAACAGCACCGTGTTCTGGAGCAGCGCCCCGGGCCGGGCCAGCAGGGCCGGGGCGGTCGCGGCGACCAGGGCCACGGCGGTGGCGACCGCCGCCGCGGCGAACCGGGCCGCGGTCCGCGGGCCGTCGCGCGCCGCGAGCAGCGCGGCGATCACCGCGAGCGCCGGCCAGGCGGTCGCCTTCATCGCGCACGCCACGCCGATGCTCACCCCGGCCGCCACCGGCATCCGGCTCGACCGGGCCACGCAGGCCAGGGCCAGGCAGGTCAGCGCGGTGACCGGGGGATCGGTGATGCCGACCGACAGCGGCAGCGCCAGCAGCGGCGAGGCCACCGCGAACACGGCGAACCACCACGCCCCGGCGCGGCAGGCCCGGCAGCCGGAGCCGCGGTGCGGGGCCGCGATCCAGAACGCGAGCGCGGCCAGCAGCAGGGTCGCGGCCGTGAGCCACGGCCGGGGATCGCCGAGCAGGCCCGGCAGCCCCGCGGCCGAGGGCAGGCCGAAGACCGCCATCGCGGGCAGGTAGGGGTTATAGGACGTCCAGGTGGCCAGCCGCGCTGCGGGCAGGTACGGGCTGCCGTGGTGCAGCAGCAGCACCGCCGACCGGCTGACCACGATCACGTCGGCCGTGGCCGGGTCGCGCACGGCCAGCCAGATCGTCGGCGCGACCAGGGCGAAGCCGAAGGCCGCCAGCAGCGGAACCGCGAAACCGCGCGACCGGGAGGCGAGGATCGCGGCCAGGGCGTACCCGCCGGTGGCCCAGATCCCCCAGACCCCGTCCTCCCCGCCGATGCCGAACGCGGTCATCAGCGCCGCATACACCGCGAACAGCGCGAACCACGCGGTCAGCCAGCGGCGATCGAAGCCGAAGCCGTGCTCGGCCCGCCCGGCGACCCAGGGCGAGATGCCGCGCCGCAGCGCGCCCGCCGCCCGCGCGGTGCGTGAGGATCCCGCGAGCACGCCGTCGCGGCTGTCCACAGGTTCGTCACCCACCTCGTGTCGGCCCCTGGCTGCCTACGATAGCCCGGCCGCGCCGGCCGGCGCTGAACTGGCATGATCGGGCACTGACCGAGTATCCGGCGTCAGGCGGGAGCGGGCAGCGTGCGTCAGACCAGGCCGCTGAACCTGATGCGGGCGCGGGCGGGCGCGGAGCGGGTCACCAACGTCGAGCTGTTCTTCGACCTGGTCTACGTGTTCGCGGTGACCCAGATCTCGCATTACCTGCTGGCGCACCCGACGCTCACCGGGGCGCTGCGGGCCGGGCTGCTGCTCGCCATGGTCTGGCTGGTGTGGGCGTACACGACGTGGGTCACCAACTGGCTCGACCCGGACCGGATCGCGGTCCGGCTGCTGCTGCTCGGGCTCGCGGCGGCCAGCCTGATCATGTCGGCCGCGCTGCCCGGCGCGTTCGGCGCGCGCGGGCTGGCGGTCGGAATCGCCTACGCGGTCATGCAGGTCGGCCGCAGCGTGTTCGCGGTGGTCGCGCTGCGGGGCCGCCCGCTGCGGCGCAACTTCCAGCGGATCCTCTGCTGGTGCCTGGTCAGCGGGGCCCTGGCGGTGCTGGGCGGGCTGGCCGGCCCGGACGCGCGCGCGGCGCTGTGGGCAGCCGCGGTCGGCGTCGACCTGCTCGGCGGCGCGGCCGGCTTCTACACCCCGGGCCTGGGCCGGTCGACCACCCGCGAGTGGACGATCGAGGGCGGCCACTTCGCCGAGCGCTGCCAGGCCTTCATCCTGATCGCGCTGGGCGAGTCGATCGTGGTCATCGGGGCCACGCTGTCGGGCCTGCGCCGCATCACCGGCGCCGAGGTCGCGGCGTTCGCGGTGGCGCTGCTCGGCAGCGTCGGCCTGTGGTGGCTGTACTTCGACCGCAGCGCCGAGGAGGCGGCGCGCGTGATCGCCGCGTCCGACGACCCGGGGCGCCTGGGCCGCTCGGCGTACCACGACATTCACCCGGTCATGGTCGCGGGCATCATCGTCGGCGCGGCCGCCGACGAGCTGACCCTGGCCGACCCGTCCGCGGTCGGGCGCGGGCCGGCCGCGTGGATGATCCTCGGCGGCGCGGGGCTGTTCCTGGCCGGCCACGCCGCGTTCAAGGCGGTGCTCTGGCGCACGGTGCCGTGGACGCGGATCGGCGCCGTGGCCGTGCTCGCGCTGCTCGGGCTGGCCGCCCCGCACGTCTCCGCGCTCGCGCTCGGCGCCTGCGCCGCCGCCGTGGTCGTCGCGGTGGCCGCGGCCGACCACGTGACGCGCCCCGGGGCGCCCCGGGTCAGCCGCCGTCCAGGCCCAGGGAGCGCTTGAGGAAGTCGACCTGCAGCAGCAGCAGGTTCTCCGCCACGTCCTCCTGCCGGGGCATGTGGGTGATGCCGGACAGCGGCAGCACGGTGTGCGGCCGGCCGGCGGCCAGCAGCGCCGAGGACAGCCGCAGCGTGTGCGCCACCACCACGTTGTCGTCGGCCAGGCCGTGAATCAGCATCAGCGGGCGCTCGAGCCGCGGGGCGTCGTCGATCAGCGAGTTGTGCGCGTACACCTCGGGGCGCTCGTCCGGGTGCCCCAGGTACCGCTCGTTGTAGAAGGTGTCGTAGAGCCGCAGGTCGGTGACGGGCGCGCCGGCCACCGCGGCGTGGAAGACGTCGGGCCGGCGCAGCACCGCGAGCGCGGCCAGGTAGCCGCCGTGCGACCAGCCGCGGATGCCCACCTTCGACAGGTCCAGGTCGGGGTTGGCCGCGGCCGCCGCCTCCAGCGCCGCCACCTGGTCCTCGACGTTCGGCGTCGCCTCGTCGTAGTGGACCAGCCGGTCCCAGTCCGGGCCCCGGCCCGGCGTGCCCCGGCCGTCGGCGATCAGCACGGCGAAGCCCTGGTCGGCGAACCACTGCGAGGTCAGGTAGACGTTGCGGGCGGACAGGACGCGCTGGGCGGCCGGCCCGCCGTAGGGGTCGCACAGCACCGGCAGCCGCCCCGAGCCCGGCCGGTGCCCGCGCGGCAGCAGCAGCGCGCACCGGATCTGGTGCGGGCCGGCCGTGAAGAACGACACCTCGGGGGTGAGCTCCGGGGTCTGCGCCAGCGAGGAGATCTCCCCGGCGTCCTCGCCGCCGCGTCGCACCCGCACCCGCACGCCGAACCAGTCGAGTGACCGGGACGTGGTGACCAGCACGTCGCCGCTCCGGGCCGCCTGGTGCCAGCCGGGCTCGGCGGTCAGCCGGGCGGTGCCGTCGGTTCCGGCGGCGTAGACGTGCTGCTCGGCCGGGTCCTGGTCGGTGGCCAGGAACAGGACGTCGTCGCCGACGTCGAGCACCTCGCGGACGTTCAGGTCCGTCGGCGTCACCGGCTCGTCGCCGATCATCAGCCGGTACGCGCCGTCCCGGGCGATCACCCGGACCAGCCGCCCGTCCTGCGTCCACGCCGGCGTGCCGACGACCACGTCCACCCAGTCCGGGTCGGTGTCCTCGCCGACCGTCTCGGTCTTGCCGTCGTCGGCCACCGCCAGCACCCGCATCGTCCGCTGGTCCCGCGAGCACACCCGCAGCAGCGCGGGGCCGCCCGACGACCAGTGCGCCGAGATCAGGTACGGCAGGGCGGCGGAGTCCCAGTCCACCGGGGTCAGGCTCCCGTCCAGCCCGGCGATGACGACGCTGACGTCGGCGTTCGCGGTACCCGCGGCCGGGTAGGCGACCTCGAGCGGAGCCCGGTCCGGGTTGGCCGGGTCGGGGATGTACCAGCGCGCGACCGGCGTGGTGTCCACCCGCGCGACCAGGAGCCGCTGCCCGTCCGGCGACCACCAGAACCCGCGGGTGCGGAACATCTCCTCGGCCGCCACGAACTCGGCCAGGCCGTAGGTCACGTTCTCGGCCTCGGGCACGGCCAGGGCCCGGTCGCTGCCGCCGTTCGCGGCCACGACCCGCAGCGCCCCGCCGGCCACGTAGGCGACGTGCGCTCCGGCCGGGTCCGGGCGCGGGTCGATCACCGGCGTCGGGGTGGCCAGCGTGCGCACGGCGGGCCCGGGGCCGTCCGGGGCGGCGGCGTCCGCGGCCAGGTCGGCCGTGAACAGCCGGCCGGACAGGGTGAACGCGGCCAGCGCCACCGCGTCGTCGGTCGCGAACCCGACCACGCCCGCGGCCGCCTGCCTGACCCGCTCCCGCCGCGCGCGTTCCTCGGCCGAGAGTTCCTCGGTGCCGTCCGCCAGCAGCTCGCGCGGGTCGGCGACCACGCGCTCGGTGCCGGTCTTGGTGTCCCGCACCCACAGGCAGGTATTGAGATCGGTGCCGGACCGGCTGCGCAGGAACGCGATCCGGTCGCCGTCCGGGGCGATCGCGAACTCGCCCGGGGTGCCGAGGGTGAACCCCTGCGTTCGGGCGGACTGGCGGGGGAAGCTGAGGCTGGGTGTGGTCATGGCTCCGATCCTCGCAGATCCTCCGGTCAGCTCCAGAGTCTCCCCGGGTCAGCCCCAGAGCCTCCTCCGGTCAGCCCCAGAGCCTCCTCCGGTCAGCCCCGGAGCCTCCTCCGGTCAGCCCCAGAGCCGCTTGGTGGCTAGCTCGGCTCCCCGGGCCAGGGACTCCAGCTTGGCCCAGGCGATCTGCGGGTGCACCCGCCCGCCGAGGCCGCAGTCGGTGGCGGCGACCACGTTCTCGCGGCCCACCGCGCCGGCGAACCGGGCGATCCGGTCGGCCACCAGTTCCGGGTGCTCGACGACGTTCGTGGCGTGGCTGACCACGCCGGGCAGGATGACCGTGCCCTCGGGCAGCCGGACCTGCTGCCACACCTTCCACTCGTGCTCGTGCCGCACGTTGGCCGCCTCGAACGAGTACCCGCCGGCATTGACCGCGAGCATGACGCCGGCGATGTCGGCCATCGGGATGTCGGTGACGTGCGGGCCGTGCCAGCTGCCCCAGCACAGGTGGAACCGGATCCGGTCGGCGGGCAGGCCGCGGATGGCGTGGTTGAGGGCCTCGACGCGGGTCATCGTGAACCGCCGGTAGTCCGCCACGCTCGGCTGCGGGCTGATCTGATCCCAGTTCTCCGCGATGCAGGGGTCATCGAGCTGCAGGATGAGCCCGGCGTCGACGATCGCGCGGTACTCCTCCCGCATCGCGTCGGCGCACGCGTAGAGCAGCTCCTCGTCGGTCGCGTAGTACTCGTTGCCGAACCGGGCGCAGCTGCCGGGCGCGACCGCGTTCAGGTAGCCCTCGGCGAGCCCGGCGGCCGCCAGCGCGGCCTTCAGGTTCGCGATGTCGCGCCGGACCGCCTCCTGGCCCCGGTAGGTGACCGGCCCCCGGCACACCGGGGCGTAACGGAACTGGCCGGTATCCGGGAGCGAGGCGCCCGAGCCCGGGTCCGCGTAGGCCTCGCTGAACAGCTGGCGGTCGCGGCGGCCGGCGAAGCTGCCCAGCGTGATCCCGCCGGGCTTGGGTGGCGCCATCGGCACCTCCCACCGGTTCATCTCGGCCAGCTCGAGCCCGCCGAGGCGGCCGAAGACGTACGACCACCAGGACCCGTAGTTGTACTGCTGCCCCATCGCGTGGCCGTACTCGCCGTCGTTGACCAGGTCGATCCCGGTCTGCTGCTGGCGGCGGACCACGCCGGCCACGGCGGCCGCCAGCTCGCGCTGGAAGCCGGCCTCCTCGCCGAACCCGGGCTGCGCGCGCCGCTCGTTCAGCGCGATCAGGTCATCGGGGCGCGGCAGGCTGCCGGCGTGGCTGGTCAGGATGCGATCTGGGCGGTCTGGCATCTCGGCTCCCGTCGTGTCGTGATATAGATGATGTTTTCATCAGATTCGCGGCCCGGACACTCCGGCGGCCTGCCACGCATGGCGCGTCCGGATCCCGGTAAGCTTGGGTGGTTCCCGGCCGCGGCCGGGAAGGTTCCGGTCGTCCCCGCGGTTGTTCCCGGCGGCGGATGGCGGGCCGGGCGGAGTAGCTCAGTCAGGCAGAGCAAGCGGCTCATAATCGCTGTGTCGCCGGTTCAAGTCCGGCCTCCGCTACCAATTCGCCAAGGGCGCGGGCCGCTACCCTGAGGGGAACCTTGAGGGGCGCCCGCGGACGTCCACCGCAGAGAAAGGCACGCCATCGTGGCTGCGACAGACATTAGGCCCAAGATCACGCTGGCCTGCCAGGAGTGCAAGCACCGCAACTACATCACCCGCAAGAACCGGCGCAACGACCCCGACCGGCTCGAGCTGAAGAAGTACTGCCCCAACTGCCGCTGCCACCAGCCGCATCGCGAGACGCGGTAGCCGGCGGCATGGCCCTCAACCGGGATTATCTCGGCCGCAGCTACCCGCCGTCCGAGCCGTACGAGGTGAGCCGGGTCAAGATCGCGGAGTTCGCCGACGCGATCGGCGACCCGAGCCCGCTGTACCGGGACCGGGCCGCCGCGCAGGCCGCCGGCCACCGGGACGTGATCGCGCCGCCCACGTTCGCGATCGTGGTCAGCATGGCCGGCGCCGGCCGGGCCGTGGCCGACCCCGGCCTCGGCCTGAACTACGCCATGGTGGTGCACGGCGAGCAGCGGTTCGAGTACGCGCGGCCGCTGATGGCCGGCGACGTGGTCACCGCGCAGGCGACGATCACCGATATCCGTGACGCGGGCCGCAACGTGCTGATGACCACGTCGACCGAGATCGTCACGGTCGACGGCGAGTACGTGTGCACCGCGCACGGGACGCTGGTGGAGCGGGGTGGGGCCGGGTGAGCGCGCGAGTCAGCTACGAGGAGATCAAGCCGGGCGTCGAGATCGCGCGGGCCAGTTACCCGGTCACCCGGCTCAGCCTGGTCAAGTACTGCGGCGCGTCCGGTGACTTCAACGTCATTCACTGGAACGAGCGGATCGCCCGGTCGGTCGGGCTCCCGGACGTGATCGCGCACGGGATGTTCACGATGGCGCAGGCCGGGCGGTACGTCACCGACTGGGCCGGTCCCGGGGCAGTGGTGACCGAGTTCGGCGTCCGGTTCTCCTCGCCGGTGGTCGTCCCCGACGACGACACCGGCGCGTCGATCGAGATCAGCGGCACCGTCGAGGAGAAGCTCGACGGTCACCGCGTGGTGCTGGCGCTGACCGCGCGCTCGGGCGGGGACAAGGTGCTCACCCGGGCCCGCGCCGTCGTCCGCCTGCCGTAGCGGCGCGGTGCCGCTCACCCGGGCCCGCGCCGTCGTCCGCCTGCCGTAGCGGCACGGGCGCCGCTCGCCCGGGCCGTCAGGAGGCGGGCTGGCGGGTCGTCACCGGCACCGCGAACGACTGGCGGTCGCCGGACCATGCCGAGCGCGGCACCGAGTCCTCCAGCCGCCGCAGGTCGGCCGGGGACAGCCGCACCGCGGCGGCCCCGGCGTTCTCGGCCACCCGGTCGGCGCGGCGCGAGCCCGGGATCGCGACCACGTCCGGGCCCTGGGCCAGCAGCCAGGCCAGGGCGAGCTGGCCGGGCGTGATCCCCAGGCCGGCCGCCATCTGCCGCAGCGTATCGACGTGACGTAGGTTGCGGTCCAGGTCGGCGCCGTGGAAGCGCGGGTCGCCGCGGCGGAAGTCGCTGTCGTCCACGGTGGCCGCGGTCAGCGCGGCGGTGAGCAGCCCCCGGCCGAGCGGGCTGTAGGCCACCAGCCCGGTGCCCAGCCGCCGTGCGGCCGGCACGACGTCGTCCTCGGCGACCCGCCAGAGCAGCGACCACTCGAACTGCACCGCGGCGATCGGGTGCACGGCGGCGGCCTGCTCCAGCTGGGCGGGGGTGATCTCGGACAGGCCCAGGTGGCGGACCTTGCCCGCGCGGACCAGGTCGGCCATGGCGCCGACCGTCTCCGCGACCGGCACGGCCGGGTCCACCCGGTGCAGGTAGTACAGGTCGATCACGTCCGTGCCGAGCCGGGTCAGCGAGGCCTCGCAGTAGCCGCGGACGTGCTCGGGGCGGCTGTCCACCCGCACGCCGTGGTCGTCGCGGACGATGCCGAACTTGGTCGCCAGCACGGCCTGGTCACGGCGGCCGGCCAGCGCGCGGCCGAGCAGCCGCTCGCCCAGGCCCTGCCCGTAGCTCATCGCGGTGTCCAGCATCGTGACGCCCAGGTCCAGAGCCCGGTGGATGACCCGCACGGACTCGGCGTCGTCGGCCGGGCCGTAGCCCTGCGACAGTCCCATGCAGCCGAGTCCGATGGAGGAGGCGGTCAGTCCGTCGCCGAGGTGTTGTTGCTGCATGCCTCCAGCCTGCCCGCCGCCAACTCATAAGTCCAAGACACATTTGTGCTGTCAGTAATATCGGATCACTATTAATAGGTGGAGCTGCGCCAGCTCGTCTACTTCGAGGCGGTCGCCCGCTGCGGCGGCTTCAGCCGTGCGGCGGAGCAGCTGCACGTCGCCCAGCCCGCGGTGTCGGCGCAGATCCGGCGGCTGGAGGCCGAGCTCGGCGCGCCGCTGCTCGAGCGCACCACCCGCCGCGTCGCGCTGACCCAGGCCGGGGAGCTGTTCCTCGGCCGGGCCCGCGCCGTGCTCGGCCAGATCGACGGGGCCCGCGCCGACCTGGCCGAGCTGGGCGCGGTGCGGCGCGGGCACGTGCGCGTCGGCGCCACCCTGGTGCTCGGGTCGCTGGACCTGCCGGGGTCACTCGCGCAGTTCCGCCGCCGCTACCCCGGCGTCACGCTTGCGCTGCGGGCCGGGCTGATCGCCGAGCTGATGCGCCAGCTGAACGCGGGCGAGCTGGACATCGTCCTGGGCCCGCTGCACCCCGAGCTGCTGGACGGCTGCCACGCGCGGGCGCTGGTCGAGGAGCGCTACGTGCTGGTGACGCCGCCGGGCCCCCGCGCCGGGCCCGCCGCGGCGGCGCTGGCCGACTTCCGCGACGAGACGTTCGTGTGCCTGCCCGAGGGCAGCGGCCTGCACGCGATCCTCATCGCCGCCGCGGCCGCCGCCGGCTTCACGCCCCGCATCCAGCTCGAGACCCACAGCCCGGCCAGCATCCGCGAGCTGGTCGCGGCCGGCCTCGGCGTCGCGCTGCTGGCTGAGTCGGCGGCGCGCGCGATCGGCCCGGCGGTTCAGGTACGGCACCTGCGGCCGGCGCCGCGGCACCTGCCCATCGGCATGATCACCCCGGCCGGCCGGCCGGTGAGCCCGGCCACGCGGGCCTGGCAGCAGCACCTCGAGCAGGCCTATCTTGATCCCGCCCGGGCGCCGGCCTGACCGCGGTGCCGCTTCACTGGCGCTGTGGGTGCTCGCCGGTAACGTAGGTCGCGGCGCCGCGCCAGTAGGATCAGACCGGTTCGTGACCAGGGGAGAGACCGGGACGTGACGGTGGATGGGCCGGTGGTACGGGAGCGGGTGATGCTCGCCGGGTACACGACGCTCGGGCTGGGCGGCCCGGCCGCGCGCTTCATCGAGGCGGACAGCGACGAGCAGGTCATCGCCGCCGTGCGCGGCGCGGACGCCGACGGCGAGCCGGTGCTCGTTCTCGGCGGCGGCAGCAACCTGGTCGTGGCCGACGAGGGCTTCCCCGGCACCGTCCTGCGCCTGGCCACCCGCGGCGTCCGGTTCACCGCCGCCGACGGCGGCGTCACCGTGGCCGTGGCGGCGGGCGAGGACTGGGACCCGCTGGTGGCGCGGTGCGTAGCCGAGGGCCTGTCCGGGATCGAGTGCCTGTCCGGCATCCCCGGCCTGGCCGGCGCCACGCCCATCCAGAACGTCGGCGCGTACGGCCAGGAGGTCGCCGAGACGGTGGTCACGGTCCGGGCCTACGACCGGCTGCAGGACGCCGTCGTCGCGCTGGGCAACGCCGACTGCGGCTTCGGCTACCGGACGAGCGCGTTCAAGCGCGGCGGCGGGGCCGGGCGCCGCGCCGCGCGCGACCCGGCCGCCGCGACCGGGCGGTTCGTCGTGCTGGGCGTCACGTTCCGGCTGGCCCGCGACCCGCTGTCGGCGCCGCTGCGCTACGCCGAGCTGGCCCGGGCGCTCGGCGCCGGCGAGGGCGGGCGGGTGCCGCTGGCCGACGCCCGGTCCGCCGTGCTCGCGCTGCGCCGCGGCAAGGGGATGGTGCTCGACCCCGGCGACCCGGATACCCGCAGCGCCGGCTCGTTCTTCACCAACCCGGTGCTGGACGCGCGGCAGTTCGCCGAGGTCGAGCGCAGGGCCGCGGCCAGCGTCCCGCATTTCGCCGCCGGGGACGGGCTGGTGAAGGTCCCGGCCGCCTGGCTGATCGAGCGGGCGGGGTTCGGCAAGGGGTACCCGGGCAACGGGAGCGCGCGGATCTCCGCCAAGCACACCCTGGCCTTGATCAACCCGGGCGGCGCGAGCACGGCCAGCCTGGTCGGGCTGGCCCGGGAGATCAGGGACGGCGTGCGCCGGTCGTTCGGGGTCGAGCTGGTCAGCGAGCCGGTGCTGGTCGGCACGGAACTCTGAACCGGGCCCGTGCTGAACCGGCCCGCGCCGTCGCGCAGGCTCAGCCGGCCCGCGCCGTCGGGCAGGCGCCCGCCCGGTCAGGCCGGGTCCGGCCTCATCATCCGGACCAGGGCCCGGATCCCGGTCAGCAGTTCCTGGTGGTCGCTGATGCCGTCCAGGGTGGCCTCGATCCGGCGCACCATCTCGTCGATCCGGCGCGCGAGCTCGTCGTCGCGGCCCTTGGCCGCCGTCCGGTCGGCCGCCTGGGCATCCTGCACCCGGGCCAGGTCGGTGGTGAGCAGCTGCCGTGCGTGCGTTATGTCGCCGGCCAGCACCGCCTGCGCGTGGCCCAGGTCGTCGCGCACGCCGCCCAGCTCGGCCCGCAGCTCGCGCTGGGCTGCGGCCACGATGTCCACCTGGCGCCTCAGCGTGGCGACGTCGTCGCGGGGATGCGTGCTCTCCCGGGTCAGCACGCTGATCCGCTCGCGCACGTGGGCGAGATAGGCCGTGGCCGGCCGGATCGCCGTGGACACCAGGTAGAAGCCGGCGACGTAGTACCCGGCGGTGGCCCCGGAGACGTAGGCGATCACCGCGGTCACTACGGCCGTGCCGGCGTGGGCGCCGAGCGCGAACCGCAGCATCCGCCGCGCGATCCGCCCGGCCTCCGCCTCGTGCGCCGCGGGGACCGCGACGCCCCGCTCGCGGGAGACCGCGATCTCGGCGACCACCCGGCGGGCCCCGAAGTAGAGGTTCCACGGCACGGTGACCAGGACGATCAGCCAGGCGAGGGCGACCGCGCCGGCCCCGATTCCCAGCAGCGCGGCGATCGGCACGCCCGCCAGCCGCCCCAGCCAGGCGAGCAGCAGGGCCGCCGCCGCCACGGCCAGGACCATGACCCACCAGCCGACGCTGACCCGCAGCCGCGTGTTTGCGCTCATGCGGCGATTGTGGCCCGCGGGCGCCCGGGCCGGATCCGCCAAAGTACTCAGGCCGGCCTAGGTATCCCGGCTCCCGTCGGCCAGCCTCGGCCGCAGCGGCGACCAGGCCGGGAAGCGACGGGAGGCGACAGCGGCAGCGTGGCACGGCAGAAAAGCATCAGGGTTCCAGGGCAGGCGACACCGTACCTGCTAACCACGGACCCGGACCACCCGGATTCACCCGGGGTGGGGTCCTTCCGCGAACGCTGAACCTTTGCCCATGCTCAGGTGGTCGTACTAGTCGACGCGTCTGACCGGAGGTGCGGTGGAGGCCGAGGTCGAAGGGTACGACTTCGCCTGAGCCGGGTCTGCGAACCATTTGAGTAGAGTCGGTCGGTGCCCGAACTGCAGCGGCTGCGCGCCGACCATGCCCCGGCGGTGCTGGCCTTCGAGCTGGCGAACCGCGCCTACTTCGCTGCCTCGGTCTCCGACCGCGGCGACGAGTTCTTCGACCAGTTCACCGAGCGGCACAGCGCAATGCTGGCTGAGCAGGAGGCCGGCGTCGGCGCCTATTACCTGCTCGTCGCCGAGGACGGCTCAGTCCTGGGCCGGTTCAACCTGTACCGCTGCGAAGACGGCATGGCGGAACTCGGCTACCGGGTCGCGCAGCATGTCGCCGGCCGCGGCGTGGCGACCGCGGCCGTCCGGGATCTGTGCCGGCTGGCGGCGGAGCGGCACGGGCTGCGCGCCGTCAGGGCGGCCACCGCCCGCGAGAATGCCGCGTCCCGGAAGGTGCTGACCAAGGCCGGGTTCGTCCCGGTCGGCCCGGCCGACCCGGCCGATCTCGGCGGTAAGCCAGGCACCTGGTATCAGCGCGACCTCGCCGCGGGCTGACCCTGGTCAGCCGCGCCTGCGGACCGAGCGGGCCAGGCACGCCCGGCGGGCGCCGCGCTGGTTCCTTCCCGGCCGAGGACCTATAGCCCGCTGGCCAGGATGGCCAGGAAGGCCCCGGCGATCATGAACGGGCCGAACGGTATGCGCTGCCGGAGGTGGGCCCGCCGGGTCACCAGCAGCGCGACCCCGTAGAGGGCGCCGAGCAGGAACCCGGCGAAGGCGCCGGCGATCAGGACCGGCCAGCCCGCCCAGGCCGTGAGGGTGCCCAGGCTGGCGGCCAGCTTGACGTCACCCAGGCCGAGCGCGGACCGGCTGATCACGGCCAGGGCCAGGTAGGCGGCGGCGAGCGCCAGCCCGCCGAGCACGGCCCGGAGCAGATCGGGCCAGCGGCCGCTGGCCGCGGCCGCCGCCAGCAGGAAGCCCGCGGTCCCGGCGTACGCGGCGCCGGTGAGAGCGTCGGGAAGACGCTGGGCGACGGCGTCGATCCAGGCCAGGGCCACGCAGCAGGCGGCCAGCCAGCAGGCCGCGGCCAGCACCAGGCTGGGGTGCACGCGGGCGGCGAGCCCGCCAAACAAGGCCGCCGTGACCAGTTCGGCGGTCAGCGGCGGCGGTCCGGTCCGGGGCGGGCCCGGGCCGGCCGGGAGGTCACCGGCGGGGGGCGCGCCGGCGGGAGGCGCCGCGGCCGGGGTCGCCAGGCGGACGATCACCGCTCGCAGGGTCCAGCCGACCACCAGGCCGGCCGCGGCGAGCGCGGCCACGAGCGGCCAGCTCATGGGCGGCGGTTCATTTGCGGGAGAATGACCTGTGTCATCGGGGTTACAACGGTCGCACGGCGGTGCGACCATTCGTAGCCTATGTGCGTTTCCGGAATCGAGGGGCCTGTCGGTCCGCGGAGGCGGCGCGAATGAGGCGGATCGCGGTCGCGCTGTTCGGCGTGGCGCTCCTGGCGGCCGCCCCGGTGCCAGCGATCGCAGCGACCGGGTCGGCGGGATCGCCGCCGGCTCCGGCGGCCGCCAAGCCGTCGCCCAAGCCAACGCCCAAGCCATCGGCCAAGCCCCCGCCCAAGCGGCCGCACCCGACCGCGCCCGCGGTGCCCGTGCCGGTAGCGGCCGAGCCGCGGCCCACCCAGAACTGCCCGGGGCTTCAGGTCAGCTCACGCGTCACCTCGGTGCCCTGGGCCCAGCAGGCGCTGGACTTCAGCAGCGCGTGGCCGCTGACCGAGGGGCAGGGGGTCAAGGTCGCGGTGGTCGACAGCGGCGTGGACTACAGCCCCCAGCTGGCCGGCCGGGTCACCGCCATCGACCTCACCGGGACCGGCTTGCCGGACTGTGTGGGTCACGGCACCGAGGTGGCGGCGATCATCGGGGCCAGCGACCTGCAGGCCCAGGGTGTGCCGTTCGAGGGCGTGGCGCCGGCCGCGACGATCCTGTCGGTCAAGGTGAACAGCATCGACAGCGGTTCCTCCGCCACCCTGGCCCAGGGCATCAAGGACGCGGCGCTGCTGGGCGCCAAGGTCATCAACGTCTCGGTGCAGACCGCCAGCAGCCCGGCGCTGCGCGCGGCCGTGGCGTTCGCGCTGAGCAAGGACGCGGTCGTGGTGGCCGCCGGCGGCAACGACGGCGCCGACGCCAGCGGCGTCAGCGGCTCCGGGCCGTTCTACCCGGCGAGCTACCCCGGGGTGCTGTCGGTCGGGGCGGTCGAAAGCGACGGCTCACTCGCCCCGTTCTCCGACCTGAGATCGCACGTGGCGGTCACCGCGCCCGGCGTGAACGTCACCAGTGCCTGCCCCGGCGGCTACCAGGACAACGACCTCAACGGGACGAGCTACGCCACGGCGTTCGTGTCGGGGGTCGCGGCGCTGGTCCGCGCCCGCTTTCCCCGGCTGGGCGAAGCGGCGGTCGTGGCCAGGATCACCGGCACCGCGAACGGGGCGGCCGGCCCGGGTACCGGCGACGGGCTGGTCAACCCGCTTCAGGCGGTCACGGCCGTGACCGTCCCCGCCCCCACGCCGAGCCCGTCGCCCACAGCCCGGCCCCAGCCGGTGTCGGTGTCCCGGGCTCCGCCCCCGGACCGGGCCGCCGACCGGATCGCGCTCGAGGTGACCGCGGGATCGATCGGCGTGGCCGCCCTGGTGGCCCTGGCCGCGATCGTGGTCAGCCAGGGCCGGCGCCGCCGGTGGCGCGTCGGCCGGTCCGACATGCCGGCCGAGGGCAGGGCCGCCGGCGACCCGTGGCCGGCGGACTGACCGCCCGGCCGGGGCCTGGCCGCCCCGCCCGCGCGGCGCCGCGGGCCCGGTGGGCAGGCTCAGTTCCGCGCGGCCGGCCGGGCCGCGGCCGACGCGGCGTGCTGCCCGGTGGCCGGCCCGGTGCCGTCGTCCAGCAGCGCGACCTGGACCAGCCTGGTGCCGGTCCGGCGCTCGACGAACAAGCCGCGGCCGGGCGGCTGCGACTGCGGCTTGACCCCGCCGATCAGCGCTCCCTCGTCCTTGCTGCCCGACATGATCAGCCCGGGTGAGCCCATCTCGCGCACGCGCTGGATGATCTGATCGAACATGGCCCGCCCGGCGCCGCCCGCGGACCGGGCCAGGATCAGGTGCAGGCCGATGTCCCGGGCCTGGGGGATCAGGTCGGCGATCTGCAGCAGCGGGTTGGTCGCGCCGGCGACCAGGTCGTAGTCGTCGACGATCAGGAACAGGTCCGAGCCCTCCCACCAGGAGCGGGTGCGCAGCTGCTGCGGCGTCAGGTCGGGCGGCGGCAGCCGCGCGACCATCGCCTCGCGGACATCGCTGATCAGCGGGGACGCGGCCGCGGACGACGCGGCGTAGCCGATCCGGTGCTCGGTGTCCGCGCTGTCCAGCAGCGACCGGCGGTAGTCGATGAAGATCAGCCGGGCGTCGTCGGGGGTGTAGCGGTCGACCACGCCCTCGGCGATCAGCCGCAGCAGGTTCGACTTGCCGCACTCGGTGTCGCCGAAGACCAGGAAGTGGGCGTCGGCGGCGAAGTCGAAGCAGCACCGGCGACAGGGTGCTCTCGTCGATGCCGAACGGGACCTTCGGGCCGGTCTGCGCGGCGCGCGGCAGCG
Source organism: uncultured Actinomycetota bacterium (assembly GCA_963749145.1). GTDB lineage: Bacteria > Actinomycetota > Actinomycetes > Streptosporangiales > Streptosporangiaceae > JASHPR01. The sequence goes on from CAVVLN010000005.1 coordinate 1,369,320, forward strand.
CGCTCGCCGGCAGCACGTCGGGGAGCAGCCGCACCGGCGGCGCGGGCTCGCCCGGCCACGCGACCGCCAGCGTCTCCACCATCTTGCGCAGCCCGTCGGGCAGGCTGTCGGCGGCGGGCTGGGCGTCGATTCGCGGCAGCGCGGTCAGGAAGTGGAGGCCCTCGCGGGTGATGCCGCGGCCGGGCGAGCCCTCGGGCACGTTGGCCGCCAGCCTGCGGTCGACCTCGGATTCGTACGGGTCGCCCAGCCGCAGTTCCAGCCGGGTGCCGAACAGGTCGCGGATGGCGGGCCGGAACTCCGACCACTTGCCGGTCGCCGCCAGCACGTGCACCCCGTAGCCCAGCCCCCGGGCCGCGATGGCGGTGACCGCCTCCTCGAGCTGCTCGAAGTCCTGGCGCAGGGTGAGCCAGCCGTCCACGACCAGGAACACGTCCCCGAACCCGTCGCCGGCGATCTCACCGCTGGCCCGCATCCGGCGGTAGGCGGAGATCGACTCGATGCGCTGCTCGGCGAACTCCTTCTCCCGGCGGGTGAGCACGCCCTGGACCTCGGCCACCGTGCGCCGGGCGCTGGTGGGGTCCAGCCGGGTGGCGACGCCGCCGACGTGGGGCAGGCCGGCCAGCGCGCCCAGCGACCCGCCGCCGAAGTCGAGGCAGTAGAACTGGATCTCCCGTGGCGTGTGCAGCAAGGCCAGCGAGCTGATCAGGGTGCGCATCATGGTGGACTTGCCGCTGCGCGGCCCGCCGACGACGGCGGCGTGGCCGGCCGCCCCGGCCAGGTCGACCCACAGCGGGTCGCGGCGCTGGTCGAACGGCCGGTCCACGATCCCGGTAGCCGCGCGGAGCCTGCCGCGCCAGTCCGGGCTCTCGACCCCGCACCCGCAGCGCTGCGTGATCGACAGCGGCGGCAGCAGCTGGTCCAGCGTGGGCGGCACGTCCAGCGGCGGCAGCCAGATCTCGTGCGCGGCCCGGCCCTGCCCGCGTAGCTGGCTCACCGCGGTGCCGAGCAGGCTCTCGGCCGGCTCCCCGCGCTGCTCCGCCAGCGCTGACGGCTCGTCGTCGATCACCTCGGGCCGGATGTAGCCGGGGCCGTAGGGCACGATCGCCGGCCGGACCCGGCGCTTCGAGCGGGCCGGCCCGGCGGCCGCCGGGCCCGAGACGTACGCCGCCTTGAACCGGGTCATGTCGCCGGTGTCGAACTTCAGGTAGGCGCTGCCCGGCTGCGAAGGCAGCTCGTAGGCGTCCGGGACGCCCAGCACGACCCGGGACTCGGAGGCGGAGAACGTGCGCAGGCCGATCCGGTAGGACAGGTGGGTGTCCAGGCCGCGCAGCCGGCCCTCCTCGAGGCGCTGCGAGGCGAGCAGCAGGTGCACGCCGAGCGACCGTCCCAGCCGCCCGATCATGACGAACAGGTCGATGAACTCCGGCCGGGCCGACAGCAGCTCGGAGAACTCGTCGATCACCACGAACAGCGTGGGCACCGGCGGCAGGTCGGCCCCCTCCTCGCGGGCCCGGGTGTAGTCGCGCAGCGAGGCGTAGTTGCCCGCCGCGCGCAGCAGTTCCTGCCTGCGGACCAGCTCGCCGTTCAGCGCGTCGCGCATCCGGTCCACCAGCGGCAGCTCGTCCGCCAGGTTGGTGATCACGGCGGATACGTGACGCAGATGGTCCAGGCCCAGGAAGGTGGCGCCGCCCTTGAAGTCCACCAGGACGAAATTGAGCACGTCGGGCGGGTGGGTCAGGGCCAGGCCCAGGACCAGGGTCCGGAGCAGCTCGGACTTGCCCGAGCCGGTCGCCCCGATGACCAGGCCGTGCGGGCCCATGCCGCCCTGCGCCGCCTCCTTGATGTCCAGCTCGACCGGCATCCCGTCGGCATCGGTGCCGATCGGCACCCGCAGCCGGCCGCGTGGCGGCCGGGGCCGCCACAGCGCGGGAACGTCGAGGTGCAGCGGGTCGGCGATGCCGAGCAGCGAGGTCAGCGTGGTGTCCGCCGCCAGCGGGTCGTCGGCCCGGCCGGCGCCGGGCCGCAGCGGCGCGAGCTGCCGGGCGAGCGCGTCGGCCTCGGCGAGCGACAGCGCGTCCGGGACGCCGATCGACGTGCGCACCTGCGCGCCGGTGCGGTCCCGGGTCAGCATCTCCGTGCCGCGGGCGGTCACGTGCAGGCGCAGGGCGGGGGCATTCGGCGCGCCGGGCGCGGCCGCCGGCGCCGGCGTCAGGTCGATCACGACCGCGCCCTCGACGCCGTCGGTGCCGAGCCGGGAGTCCAGGACGCCCTCGCCGCCGTCGACGATCACGACGTAGAACGGCAGCGTCGCCGACCGCCCGGGCGCGTACTGCGGCCGGCCGGCCAGGTCGGCGCCGATCATCGCCTCGAGCTGCGGCAGGCTGGGCGCCATCAGCCGGACCGGCCCCGCCGCGTCGATCTCGGTCGGGTGCATGTTGTGCGGCAGCCATTTGATCCACTGCCACCACCGCATCCGCTCCCGCGAGGCGCACACGCAGATGCGGACGTCATCGGGGGAATGGAAGACCGCGAGCTGCGCGACCGTCGCCCCGAGCATGCCGTACACCGCATCGGGCTCGCCGCCCGCCGCGACCCGGGCGAACGAGCGCAGCGCGATGCCGACCGGCAGCTGCGGGACGCTGCCGTAGGCGCGGATGAACCGGCGCAGCGCGCCCGCGCACAGCGGGTCAAGGTCCTCGACCGGCTTGGTCTCCGGCGGCACGAGCCGCGCCGCCAGCCGGTGGGTGCCGGTGCCGATGCGGACCTTGGCGAAGTCGTCGCTGGACGGGCGCCGCTCCCAGAGCCCGGCGCAGCTCGGGGTCGATGAGCAGCGAGCTGAGCGCGTGCGGATCGGGGCTGACCCACTCGAGCGCCTCGCGCTGCGCCGCGGCCACCTGGCGCACCTTGCGCCGCACCTGGCCCAGGTAGCGCAGGTAGTCACGGCGCAGGCCGTTCAGCTTGGTCTTCCGCTCGCCCTTGCCCCGGCCGAGCTGGCCGATCATCATGCCGCCCATGCCCAGGGCCATCGCGCCGCCGCCGATGTACACGACCGGGCTCGAGCTCTGGCCGGCGAACATCGACCCCATCCCGACCATCATCGCGAGCATCGGCAGGTACATCAGCGTCTGCTGGAAGTTGTCCGGCGCGGCCTCGGGGATCTCCGGCGGGGACTGGAGCTGGATCTCGCCGGCCGGCAGCTCAGGCGGGTCATGCCGTTCGGCGCGACGGACGATGACGGTGCTCACGGGCCGCCTTTCGGGGGTCCTTTCCGGTCAGAGCGCCGCGCGATTGGACCGGTTGGTCCGCACTGGGCGAGTTAGTATTCTACGGCCGCATTTCCGCCGCAGCGGGTGATGTACTGAACGGGCCCGGGGCCCGCGAGAACCGCGCGCTGCGCGGTCTCGGGGATACCGCGCGGGCCGACGGCGCTGACCAGGCACGACCACGGACAAGCCGGAGGGAGGCCGATGATGAGCTCGGCAGGCGGCACCGATCTGTGCCGGATCACCGTCGTGGGGCCGTCCCGGCGGGTCGATATCGCGCTCCCCGGCTACGTGCCGTTTGCCGACCTGTTCCCGGCCGTGGCCAGGTACGCGGGTCTCGACGGGCCCGACGTGGTGGGGGAGAGGGGCGGGTGGGTCCTGCAGCGGCTGGGCCAGGAGCCGTTCTCCCCGGCCATGACCCCGGTCCAGGCCGGGCTGCGCGACGGCGAGATGATCTACCTCCGCCCGCAGCGGGCACAGCTGCCCCAGCTGGCCTTCGACGACGTCGCGGACGTGATCGCGACCAGGCTGAACGAGCAGCCGGGCCGGTGGGCGCCGCGCGACATCCGCTGGGTGGCCCTGGGCGCGGGCGCCGCGGCCCTGACCGCCGGGGTGGTGTTCATCGGCCGGTCCGGGCCGCCGTGGCTGGTGCCCGCGGTCACCGCCGCGGCGATCGCGGTGGCGCTGCTGATCGCGGTCGCGGCGGTATCGAGGGCCGCGGGTGACTCCCGGGCCGGGGCGGTGCTCGGCTTCACCGCGATCCCCTACGCGTTCCTGGCCGGCCTGCTCGCCCCGGCCCGGTCCACCCCGCTCGTGCACCTGGGCGCCGTGCACCTGCTGTCGGCGTTTGCCGCGGCCGCGCTGGCCGCGGTGCTGGCGGCGGCGGCGTCCGGGGAGGTGTCCCTGTTCTTCGGCGCGGCCTGCGCGGGGCTGCTCGGGGTGATCGCCTCCTGGGTCGGGTACGGGTTCGGCATCGGCTACGACGGCGCCGCGGCCGTGATCGTGGTCCCGACGCTGGCGCTCACCCCGCTGATCCCGGCGGTCTCGTTCCGGATGGCCCGGATGACGCTGCCGCAGGTCCCCCGGCACGCCGACGACCTGCGGCGCGACACGCTGCCCGTGGACGGAGCCGAGGTGTTCGACCGGACGACCACGGCCGACCGGTTCGTCACCGGCGCCGCATCCGGCATCGGGCTGGTCGCGGCGGCCGCCGAACTGGGGCTGGCCTTCGCCCGGAGCTGGCTCGGCCTGGTGACGTGCGCCGTTCTCGCCTGCGCCCTGCTGCTGCGCTCCCGGCTGTTCCGCGGGCTCGCCCAGCGGCTGTGGCTGCTGGTGCCCGGCTACGGCGCGCTGATCCTGCTGGCCGCGGGCGCGGTGCACGGGCCCACGCAGGCGCAGCACCTGGCCCGCGGGCTCGGGCCGCTGCTCGCGGGCGCGGCCCTGGTGATCGCGGTCGGCCTGTGGCTGCCCGCGCACCGGCCCTCGCCGTTCTGGGGCCGCATGGCCGACATCGCCGACACCCTGCTGATCGTCGCCCTGTTCCCGCTCGCGCTCGGCGTCGCCGGGGTGTTCGGCTACGTCCGCGGGCTGGGCTGACCGGTGACCAGGTAGGCCAGCGGAGCCAGACAGCCGGCGGAGGCAGACATGACCATGCAGAGCCGCAGGGATCTCTTCCACGCCCACCGGCTGATGACCCAGCGGGCGTCGCTGGCCCTGCTGCGCGGCGAGCCCGACATCCCGGACCAGCCGCTGCGCCGCCTGAACGTGGCGGCCTTCTCCGGTCTGCTGGTCGGTGCCATCGTCACCGTGCTCTTCGTCATCTGGGGGCTGCTCGGGCACGGCGGCAGCACGCTGCAGGACCAGGCGGGCACCCTGGTCCTGGACAAGCAGACCGGCCAGGCCTACGTGTTCTGCCAGCACGGCGAGCTGTGCCCGGTCGTGAACTACGCCTCGGCCCGGCTCGCCCTGCAAAGCTCGTCGGTGACCCAGCAGACCGTGACGCAGGCCTCGCTGGCCAAGTTCGCCCGCGGGCCGCTGATCGGCATACCCGGGCTGCCGCCGCTGCCCGACTCCGGCTTGCTGGTCCGCCAGCCCTGGTCGGTCTGCACCCGGACCGCCCTCGGCCCGTCCGGTACGCAGACCACGACCACCCTGGCGGCCGGCATCCAGACCGGCGGCGCCCGGCTGGGCGCCAGCGCGCTGCTGGCGCAGGCCCAGGGCCAGGACTGGGTGATCTGGAACGCCGAGCGCCTGCCGATCCAGCCGGACATGCTCTCGGCGCTGTCCACCGCCCAGCAGCCGATGCCGGTGCCGCCGGTCTGGCTCGACGCGCTGCCCCAGGGGCCGGCCTTCGCGCCGCCGGCGATCCCGGGCCAGGGTTCGACCGTGACCGGCCCGGCAGGCCCGGCGCGGGTGGGCCAGGTCTACCAGGTGACCGTCGTCGGGAGCACGCAGTACTACGTGATGCTCAGCGACGGCCTGGCCCCGATCTCGAGGACCCAGGCGGCGCTGCTCAACTCCGAGCCGGGCGCGAGGCAGGCCTCGCTGCAAGCGTCCCAGGTCAGCGATCATCGCTCGGCGACTACCGTGCCGGGCGGCGGCCTCCCGGCCAGCATCCCCGCGTTCGCGGCGCCGGGCTCCTCCGCGCCGCTTTGCGTCGTGTACGCGGGCGGCACCAGGCTGACCAGCCAGATCGAGACCGGCGGCCAGATGCCGGCGGGCGGCGTGGTCACCGGGATCCCGGCCGATGTCGGCCAGGTAGCGCTCCCGCCCGGGGCGGGGGCGCTGGTGGGGGATGCCCCCGGCACCGGCCTCCGCAGCGGGGCGATCAGCTACTTCCTGGTGGCGGCCGGGCGCCGTTACGCCCTGGCGTCCACGGAGGTGGCCGGCATGCTCGGCTACAGCCTGTCCCAGGCCGCCGTGCTGCCCGCGGGCGTGGTGGACCTGATCCCGGCCGGCCCCGCGCTCGACCCGGCCCAGGCGGCCCGGCCGGTGCCGGGCAGCGGGTGACGTTTGGGTTACATTTTCCGGCCGGGGCCCTTTCCGGAACCCGCCGGTAACCACCGGTCGGGCGAGATCAAGGAATGGCCGGGACAATGCGTATCTCCATGGCGACGTGACGTAATCGCCTGTCCCGGTTGACACCATGTGTCGGGCTTGGCTTGACTTAACCCTGTTCTGCGGCGGGCCGCCACGCACCGCCGCGGAGCGCTGAGGGGTCAGGGGATGCGCTCATGATCGCCTGCCTCGGCGGAAGACCAGGCATACCGACGATGCACGCAGGATGAGGAGGTGCGGCGGTGGCGGGCGAGACCACTTTTGACAGAGCATCAATGGCGACGGCTGCGACGCAGGTGGAAAACACGGTCGGGCAGATCAAGGCCCTGCAGTCGCGGCTCAACGGGGCCCATTCCGACCTGATGAGCGGCTGGGCGGGCGAGAGCGCCTCGGCGTTCACGGCCGCCTTCACCGAGTTCAACGCGGACTTCACCAAGGTGATCCAGGCGCTCGATGTCATGCACTCCAAGCTGATCGGCTCGCGGGTGAACTACAACGCGACCGAGGAAGCGAACACCACGTCGGCCAGCCGGATCACCGCGGCCCTGAACCGCTGAGGCGGCGCGGCGCCGGCGGCCCGCCGACAGACGGGTCCGCGGTGCGCCGACGGCAGCCCGGGACCACGCAAGGAGACAGAGAATGAGCGGCGACTACACCAAGGCCGTTTTCGGCACGATCGGGCAGGGAGCGGCGGATTTCGCCTCCACCTATTCCCAGGTGGTGTCCACCGTCGACACGCTGGACGCGGAGCTTCGCGGCAGCCTCCAGACCTGGACGGGCACGGCCCAGGCCGCGTACTACGAATGCAAGCAGCGATGGGATGCGGCGATTGCCGACATGGCCAACGTCATCCAGGCCCTGGGCCAGGTAGCTGACACGGCCAACCAGAACTTCCAGGCGGCGGAGCGAGCCAACACGGGCATGTGGTCCTGACCACGTGCTGAGGGCCGTGCCGCGACCGCCTCGCGGCACGGTGCCGCCGCGGCTTGCCGCTGCGGCGGCGTCAGGCGGGGCACAACGTGACTAACGTCGGCAGGGGAGGCTCTTCATGGGCGCGATCGACGACGTGATGGCGCTTGACGACCAGGAAAAGATCGACCAGCAGCAGGCCGCGAACAACAATGCCCGGCTCTATAACGCGGACGGCTCGGCCAAGGCCAATGATTTCCGGCCGCCGAAGCTGCCGGAGTCGGCCTTTCCCGGCGGCCTGAACACCGGCCAGGAACTGACCGTCAACCGGGACCAGCTCAGCGCGATCAAGGGCCAGATGGGCCGGGACCTGGCCAGCCTCCAGGCCACCTTGCAGCAGCTCACCAGCGACGGCGCCTTCGGCGGCGCGATCGGCGGCTGGGACACGGCGGACGCGTTCGGCAGCAACGCGACCAACGCGTACGAAGGAATCACGCAGTTCATCCAGGCCCTGAACGCGGCCTATGACCTGGTGATCGGCAACCTGGGCCAGACCGTGGCCAATTACGCGGACGCGGAGGCCACCACCGCGAGCGCGGCCAGCCGGATCGGCGCGGACGCCGCGCCGGGCGGCACGCTGAGCGGCTAACCGAGCGGCCACCGCGGCAGAGAAAGAGGACACCCCATCATGCGCATCGATGGCGGCGGGTTCGGCACCATCAGCGGCAACAGCTTCCAGATCAAGCAGTCGCCGGTCAGTCCGAGTTCGGTCGGCGGCCTCACGGCCGCCGACATCGAGCAGATGTTCTCCTACCTCCCGGACCCGGGCCTGGTGACGGAGTCGGGCGCCGCGCACACCAAGGCGAGCCAGATCCTGTCGGACATCGCCGATCAGCTGGTCAAGCACGTCCAGGTGCTGCACCAGAACTGGACCGGCACCGCCGCCCAGAGCGCGGTCGGCAGTTTCCAGCAGCTGCACGAGACGGCGATCGGGCTGGCGCGGGCGAGCGCGCAAACCGGCGCCGTGCTGACCTGGATGGGCGGGATCCTGCCGTTCTACAAGAGCTACCAGGCGCCGCCGCTCAGCCTCATCGGCCACATCGAGGCCGCGGTCGGCGACAACCCGTCGGACAAGGCGGCGCAGGCGGTCCTGGAGCGGTTCAACAACCGCCTGGTCCAGGCCAACTCCAACCTGCCGCCCGAGGTCACCAAGAACCTGCCCAACGGCACCTGGAAGGACCTCGGCGTCCCGCTCACCCCCGGCCCCGCGGGCGGCAGCGGGGCGGGCGCGGCCGCGTCCGCGCTGGCCGGCGGCGGCCTGGGCCCGGGCGGCGTCGGCGGCGTGGCCCCCGGCGGAAGCGGGCCGGGCGGGGCGACGGGCGTCGGGAAGATCGGCGGTCTCAGCGGCGGATCGCACGGATCGGCCGGCCCGTCCCCGATCGACAAGCTGGCCGGCGGCGCCCCCGCCCCCGGCACCCCGGGCGGCCTGGCTCCCGGCGCACCGGGAACCGGCGGTCCCCCGCCGGGCACCGTGGCCCCCGGCGGCCCGGGTGGCGGTTTCCCCGTCGTGCCCGGGGGCGCGCCCGGTGACGGCGTTCCCGTCGGCGAGGTGCCGGGCGGGACCGGCGGGCCGGGTGATGGCGTCCCGGGTGACGGCGTTCCCGGTGACGGCGTTCCGGTCGGGGAGGTGCCGGCCGCGGTTGGCATCCCCGGTGACGGGGCGCTGCCCGCCGGCGCGTTCCCGGGCGGCGCGCCGGGCGAAGGGGCGTTCCCGGGCGAGCCGGGCCTGGCCGGCGGCGCCGGCGGTGACGGCGTGGTGGGCGCGGCCCCCGGCGACACGGCTGTGATCGGCACCGACGGGATGATCGGCGCGGGCCCGGGCGCCCCGGGCGGGGCCGGGTTCGAGGGCCAGGGCGCCCCGGGCGCCACCGGATTGGAGGAGCCCTTCCCCGACGATGGCGTGATCGGCGACGCCGGCAACGGCGGGTTCGTCGACGGCAGCCTCGGCGCCGAGGGCCTCGGGTCCGGCGACAGCGGGGCGACCGGCTTCGTCGGCGCCGACGGGGCCGCCCTGGACGGCGGCGCCGGCCAGGACGGCATGGGGCTGCCGATGGCGGGCTCCGGCTCCGGCCAGCGCGAGGCGGAACGCCGCCGCCAGGCCTGGATGGCCGAGGACGCGGACATCTGGGAAGGGCAGGCGCAGCAGCAGGTGCCCTCGCAGATTGGCTCCTGATCCGGTCGGCACCGGCCGCTTGGCTCCTGATCCGGCCGGCACCGGCCGCCGGGAACCAATCACGACCATGCGGGCGCGGCGCGGCGGGCGGGGCAACGGGGCCCGGGCCCGCCGCGCGGTGCGGCCGGGCGCGCTAGCGCTGGCCGCGGCGCTGGCCGGGACGTTTCTCGCGCTGGCGGCCACGGCGCCGGCCCGGGCCATCCCGGCCGCGGCGAGCGCCGCGGCCCGGCCAGTGCCCGGCCCGCGCAGTCTTCGCAGCCGGCCGCGCCCGCGCCGTCGGCGCAGCCGGGCCCGTCGGTGCAGGCACTCGAATGGTGGTTCCCCGACTGGGACGTCCGGACGAAGGTCTGGCCGTTGTCCCGCGGCGCCGGGGTCACGGTGGCGCTGCTCGACAGCGGGGTCCAGGCCAACCTGCCCGACATCCGCGCGGCCGTGGTGCCCGGGGGCGACACCACCGGCGCCGGGACCAACGGCATGACCGACGACAACGGGCCGCAGGGGCACGGCACCGGCCTGGCGTCGCTGATCGCGGGCCAGGGCGTGGACGGCGGCGTGCTCGGCATCGCGCCGGCGGCCAAGATCCTCCCGGTCGTGGTGGGCGGCCGCAGCGATGTCGACGCCGGCGGGACGCCCGCCTCGATCGCGGCCGGGATCAGGTATGCCGTGCAGCACGGCGCGCAGGTCATCAACATGTCGCTGGGCGACACCGACGCGCCGTCGGCCAGCAGCTGCGACCCGGCGGAGCAGGACGCGGTGGCCTACGCCCTGCAGCACAACGTGATCCTGGTCGCCGCCGCGGGCAACGAGTTCAACTCGGGGAACCCGCCGGAGCAGCCGGCCTCGTGCGCCGGGGTGCTGGCGGTCGGCGCGGTCGCCCCCAGCCTGAAGCTCTGGCCGGACAGCGAGCAGCAGCCGTACGTGGCGGTGACCGCGCCCGGCAGTGACATCACCACCCTCGCCCAGGACGGCGGGAACTACTTCGTGAACGGGACGAGCTGCTCGGCCGCGTTCGTGTCCGGCGAGGCCGCGCTGGTCCGGTCCCGGTACCCGTCGATGCCCTGGTACCAGGTGGTGCAGCGGATCCTCAACACCGCGCTGCCCGAGGGCAGCGGGATGCCCAACACCAGCTACGGCTTCGGGATCGTGCGGATCCCCGGGGCCCTCAACGCGGCCCGGTACAAGGTGGCGGCCAGCGCGCCGGACCCGGTGCTGGCGGCCTATCAGCAGTGGCTGGGCACGCCCCAGGGCCGGCAGTTCACCTCGCCCGCCCGGCCGCGGCCCAGGCCCGCGCGCAGCACGCCGGCCGCGGCGCCGACCGCGCCCGGCGGCGGGATCGGGCCGGCCGCGGTGTTCCTGGCCGTCCTGGTCGTGGTGGCCGGGATCACGGCGCTGTCCGTGGTCGCCGTGCGCCGTCGCCGTCGCCGGTCCTGAACCCGGTCCCGCTCGCCGCTCATCCGCTAGTCCGCGGCCGGCCGCGGGCTGGCCGCCTGGCCGGCCCGCGGCCCGCCTGCCGCGGGCGACGCCAGCCAGTCGTCGATGCCGGCCAGGTGCCGGGCGCGGACCTCGGCGGGCGCGGCGGACCCGCGCACCGACATCCGCGCGAGCTCGGCGAGCTCGCCGTCGGACAGCCCGTGCTCGTGCCGCGCGATCTGGTACTGCGCGGTGAGCCGGCGGCCGAACAGCAGCGGGTCGTCCGCGCCCAGCGCCACCCGGACCCCGGCATCCAGCAGGGCCCGCAGCGGCACGTCGGCCGCGGTGGCGGCGACCCCGAGCGCCACGTTGGACGACGGGCACACCTCGAGCGTGATGCCGGCCGAGGCGATGCGTTGCGTCAGGGGCCTGTCCTTCACGGCCGCGACCCCGTGACCGATGCGGTCGGCGTGCAGGTCATCGATACACGCCCGGACGCTGGCCGGGCCGGCCAGCTCGCCGCCGTGCGGCACGGCCATCAGGCCGGCCCGGGAGGCGATCCGGAAGGCGGGGGCGAAATCGGCCGCCGCGCCCCGGCGCTCGTCGTTGGACAGGCCGAAGCCGACGACGCCGCGCCCGGCGTAGGCCACCGCCAGCCGGGCCAGCGTGCGCGCGTCGAGCGGGTGGCGGGTGCGGTTGGCCGCGATGATCACACCGATGCCGACGCCGGTGGCCGCGGCCGCGGCCGCGGCGGCGTCCAGCACCAGTTCCACCGTGGGCGTCAGGCCGCCGAACCGGGACGCGTACCCGGAGGGGTCGACCTGGATCTCCAGCCAGCCCGAGCCCTCGTCCCGCTCATCCTGCGCCACCTCGCGGATCAGCCGGCGCACGTCGCCCTCGGTGCGGACGACCGACCGGGCGATGTCGTACAGCCGCTGGAACCGGAACCAGCCGCGCTCGTCGGTGCCTCTCAGCCGCGGCGGCCACTCGGCCACCAGCGCCTCGGGCAGGTGCACCCCGTGCTGGCAGGCGAGGTCAACCAGGGTGGAATGGCGCATCCCGCCGGTGAAGTGCAGGTGCAGGTGCGCCTTGGGGAGTCCGGTCAACGAACGTGTCATGACGTCGGCCGCCCGGCTCCGGCATCAGCGACGTCGCCCCGCCCGGCGTCAGCGGGCCTGGGCGAGCAGCTTGCCGAGCCGGGTGATCCCCTCCTCCAGGTCGGAATCGCCGAGCGCGCAGGACAGCCGGAAATAGCCCGGGGTCCCGAACGCCTCGCCCGGCACCACGGCCACGTCGATCTCGTCGAGCAGCAGCTCGGCGAGCTCGGAGGTGCTGGCCGGCCTGCGCCCGGCGAGTTCCTTGCCGAGGACTCCCTTGACCGAGGGGTAGCAGTAGAACGCCCCGTCGGGCAGCGGGCAGATCACCCCGGGGATCTCGTTGAGCATGCCGGTCATCAGCAGCCGGCGCCGGTCGAACGCCTCCCGCATCCGGGCCACCGCGGACAGGTCGCCGGACACGGCGGCCAGCGCCGCGGCCTGCGCCACGTTGCAGACGTTCGACGTCAGGTGCGACTGCAGGTCCGCCGCGGCCTTGGCCACGTCCGGCGGGCCGATCATCCAGCCGACCCGCCAGCCGGTCATCGCGTAGGTCTTGGCCACCCCGTTGACCACCACGCAGCGGTCGGCTAGCTCGGGCGCGGCCACGGGGATCGAGGAGAACCGCGCGTCGCCGTAGACCAGGTGCTCGTAGATCTCGTCGGTGATCACCCACAGGCCGCTGGCGGCGGCCCACTGCCCGATCTCGGCGACCAGGTCCGGCGGGTACACCGCGCCGGTCGGGTTGGACGGCGAGACGAACAGCAGCACCTTGGTGCGGTCGGTGCGGTGCGCCTCGAGGTCGGCCACCGAGGTGAGGTAGCCCGACTTCTCGTCGGTCATGACCGGGACCGGCGTGCCGCCCGCGAGGGCGATCGCCTCCGGGTAGGTGGTCCAGTACGGGGTGGGCACCAGTACCTCGTCGCCGGGGTCGATCAGCGTGGCGAACGCCTGGTAGACGGCCTGCTTGCCGCCGTTGGTCACCACGACCTGGCCCGGGCTGACCTGGTAGCCGGAGTCGCGCTGGGTCTTCGCCGCGATCGCCTCGCGCAGCTCGGGCAGGCCGGCCGCGGGGGAGTACTTGTGGAACCGCGGCTCGGCGCAGGCCCGCTGCGCGGCCTCGACGATGTAGCCGGGCGTCGGGAAATCAGGCTCGCCCACGCCGAAGCCGATGACCGGCCGCCCCGCGGCCTTGAGCGCGCGCGCCTTCGCGTCCACGGCGAGCGTGGCCGACTCGGTGATCGCCCCGACCCGGGCCGAGATCCTGCGCTGAGAGGAAGCCATGTCATCCATGGTGGCATCCCGGCGGGCCTGACCGCGCGCCAGTGCGAGATCGGAGGCGGTTCGACGCCGGGGCCGCCGGCAACGTACACTTCAGCAACTGGTGGCGTCCACCAGGTGGCCGGTGCATGCCCGTATGCCGCCGTAAAATGCGCTGTCACGGCAAGCATCTGCCGCACAAGTGCCGCCACAGGGCAGTAGCTCAATTGGCTAGAGTCCCGGTCTCCAAAACCGGCGGTTGGGGGTTCGAGTCCCTCCTGCCCTGCGAGTGCGGTCCGCGTACGCTGCGGAGCGCACGGCGTCAGCCGGTCAGTGATGAGTGCTGTTCAGGTGAGGACATGGCAACCCAGACACGTGGCACCGCGGCGGAGAAGCCGGCCAGGCCCGGCCGCCCGGCGAAGCGGGAGCGCACCACCCCGGTGCTGTTCCTGCGGCAGGTCATCGCCGAACTGCGCAAGGTCATCTGGCCGACCCGCAAGGAGCTGATCACCTACACCACGGTCGCGATCGTCTTCATCCTGGTGATGGTGGGCATCGTGACCGGCCTGGACACCGCGTTCACCAAGCTGGTCTTCGAGGTCTTCGGCTGAGGTGACCGGCTGAGCGGTGATCCGCGCGCCGGGACGGCCGCGTGATCGCTGGTCGGACGGCCTCGGCCGGGCGGTGGCCGGGGTGCCGGATTGACGCCGGAATGACCGGAATGAAAAGCGGAGAGAAAGAGTTATCGTGTCCGAGTCCGAACTGCAGGACGGCCGTGATCCGGCCGAGCGCGGCCCCGACGGCCAGCCCGGCGGGCAGGCCGCCGACGAGGTGATGGCGGCCCCCGAGGCCGAGTCGCTGGCCGAGGCCGGGGCCGAGCTGGAGGCCGAGGCGGCGCGGCAGGCCCAGGCGGCACTCAGCGCTGAGGCGGAGGCCGAGGAGGCCGAAGCGGAGGCTGACGAGGCGGAGGCCGAGGTCGAGGAGGCCGAAGCGGAGGCTGGCGAAGCCGAGGCGGAGGCCGGCGGCGGTGAAGACGAAGAGGTCGACCCGGTAGCCCAGTTCAAGTCCGAGCTGCGGCTGCTGCCCGGCGACTGGTACGTGGTGCACTCCTACGCCGGATACGAGAACCGGGTCCGGACCAACCTGGAGAGCCGCACCCAGTCACTGAACATGGAGGATTTCATCTTCCAGATCGAGGTGCCCACGCACGAGGTGACCGAGATCAAGGGCGGCAAGCGGCAGCAGGTCCAGGAGAAGGTGCTGCCCGGCTACATCCTGGTCCGGATGGATCTCACCGACGAGTCCTGGGCCGCGGTCAGGAACACGCCCGGGGTCACCGGGTTCGTCGGGCTGTCCAGCCGGCCGTCCCCGCTGAGCCTGGATGAGGTGGCGGTCCTGCTGGCGCCGGAGCCCGAGGAGAAGGTGGCCAAAAAGGCCGAGACCCTGCGCGCGGCTTCGGTGGACTTCGAGGTTGGCCAGTCCGTTACGGTTATGGACGGGCCGTTCGCGACCCTCCCGGCGACCGTGAACGAGATCAACCCCGACACCCAGAAGCTCAAGGTGCTCGTCTCGATCTTCGGCCGGGAGACGCCGGTCGAGCTGTCGTTCGATCAGGTCAGCAAGATCTGACCGGCCGCCGCCGTGGGCAGCGGGCTTATGAAAGTTAGGCAAAGGTAAGGACTGTAAGGACATGGCTCCGAGGAAGAAGAAGATCGCTGCGGTCGTCAAGGTGCAGCTCCAGGCGGGACAGGCCACCCCGGCGCCGCCGGTCGGCACCGCGCTCGGCCCGCACGGCGTCAACATCATGGACTTCTGCCGGCAGTACAACGCGGCCACCGAGTCGCAGCGCGGCAACATCATCCCCGTGGAGATCACCATCTACGAGGACCGCTCGTTCACCTTCATCACGAAGACGCCGCCGGCGCCGGAGCTGATCAAGAAGGCCGCGGGCGTGGAGAAGGGCAGCGGCGAGCCGCACAAGACCAAGGTGGGCTCGGTCACCAGCGCCCAGATCCGTGAGATCGCGCAGGTGAAGATGGCGGACCTGAACGCCACCTCGATGGAAGCGGCCGAGAAGATCATCGCGGGCACGGCCCGGTCGATGGGGATCACGGTGGTGGGCTGACCCGCGGTCAACCCAGACGGGGGCTGCCTCAGGCCGCCCCGCTAGTGGCAGGGCCAGGCGCTGGCCCGCTGACCACGACCTCCGTTAGCAGATTCAAGGGAGACTGATCATGAAGCGCAGCAAGGCATATCGCAAGGCCGACGAGCTCATCGAGCCGCGGCTCTACGCCCCGGCCGAGGCGGTGGCCCTGGCCAGGAAGACGTCGACCACCAAGTTCGACCCGACGGTCGAGGTCGCGCTGCGGCTCGGCGTAGACCCGCGCAAGGCGGACCAGATGGTCCGCGGGACCGTCAACCTCCCGCACGGGACCGGCAAGACGGCCCGGGTGCTGGTGTTCGCGACCGGCGACCGTGCGGCCGAGGCCGAGGCGGCCGGTGCCGACTACGTGGGCGCGGACGACCTGATCGAGCGGATCCAGGGCGGGTTCCTCGACTTCGACGCGGTGGTGGCCACGCCGGACATGATGGGGAAGGTGGGCCGGCTCGGCCGGGTGCTCGGCCCCCGCGGGCTGATGCCGAACCCCAAGACCGGCACGGTCACCGCGAACGTGGGCAAGGCCGTCACCGACATCAAGGGCGGGAAGATCGAGTTCCGCGTGGACCGGCACGGCAACCTGCACTTCGTGATCGGCAAGGCGTCGTTCACCGACCGGGCGCTGGTGGAGAACTACGCCGCCGCGCTCGACGAGGTGGTCAGGCTCAAGCCCGCCGCCGCCAAGGGGCGGTACCTGAGGAAGATCACGTTCACCACGACGATGGGCCCCGGCATCCCGGTGGACCCGGCCATCACTCGCGGGCTGACCGGCGAACTCGAAGAGGCCGCCGCCGGCTGACCAGCGCGGCCGGGGCGGCTGTTGGGTGTTAGCCCGGCGGCTGTGGGGCGCCTGGCCCGGCGGCTGGTTGGGTACCTGGCCCGGCGGCTGGTTGGGTACCTGGCCCGGCGGCTGGTTGGGTACCTGGCCCGGCGGCCAGTTTGGCGCCTGGCCCGGCGGCCAGTTTGGCGCCTGGCCCGGCGGCCGCGTATCCTTGCCAACTGCCAAAGACCGTCGGCCGTCGCCGCGCACCGCGCGGTGACCGAAGGCCCCGCGAGAGCGGGCGGCCCGCGCAGGTGACCGAGCTAAGCCGCGTGCCCCGGCATGACCCGGGATCGCGGCCCCGCCCTGGCGCGCCCGCGCCGGGGCGTTCGTTTTGCACCCGCCCTTCGCCGGCGCCGGAACGGATGACGCCGGGATCCCGCGATGCGGACGCCCGGGACGAGGAGGGAGGCCCATGGCGAGGGCGGAGAAGGTGGCCGCGGTCGCCGAGATAACCGAGCGCTTCCAGAGTTCTTCGGGAGCGGTACTGACCGAATACCGCGGGCTGTCCGTGGCCCAGCTCGGCGAACTGCGCCGCTCGCTCGGCGAGCACGCGACGTTCGCCGTGGTCAAGAACACCCTGACCAAGATCGCTGCTGGTGACGCGGGCCTGGCCACGGAGCTGACCGACCTGCTCACCGGCCCGTCGGCGATCGCGTTCGTGCAAGGTGACGTCGTCGAGGCGGCCAAGGGGCTGCGCGATTTCTCCCGGGCCAACCCGTTCCTGGTGATCAAGGGCGGCGTGCTCGACGGCAAGATGATGACCCCGGACGAGATCGCCAAGCTGGCCGACCTGGAACCGCGCGAGGTGCTGCTGGCCAAGCTGGCCGGGGCCATGAAGGCTTCGATGGCCGGCGCGGCGGCCACGTTCGCGGCGCTGCCGGTCAACATGGCCCGGCTGCTCGCGGCGCTGCAGGAGAAACAGGCCGCCGAGGGCGGCGCGCCGGCCGGGGACAGCGAGCCGGCCGGGGACGGCGAGCCGAGCCGGGGACGGCAGCCCCTCCGGGGATGCCGGGGACGGCAGCCCCTCCGGGGAGGCCGCGGCGTCCGCGGACGCCCCGGCCGCCGAGGACGGCGCGGCGCAGGAAGACTGACCGGAACCTCGGTCCGGCGGGCCGGGCGCGAGTCCCGGCCAACCCACTACTCACCGAAACGACGCAGGAAAAAGAAGGAAGAAGAGGAACAACCGCGATGGCGAAGCTCAGCAACGACGACCTGCTCGACGCGTTCAAGGAGATGACGCTGCTCGAGCTCTCCGAGTTCGTGAAGCAGTTCGAGGAGACCTTCGACGTCAAGGCGGCCGCCCCGGTCGCCGTGGCCGGGCCTGCCGCGGTCGGCGGTGGCGCCGCTGCCGAGGAGGTCGAGGAGAAGGACGAGTTCGACGTCATTCTCGAGGCCGCGGGCGAGAAGAAGATCCAGGTCATCAAGGAGGTCAGGACCCTGACCAGCCTGGGCCTCAAGGAGGCCAAGGACCTGGTGGACGGCGCGCCGAAGCCGGTACTCGAGCACGTCAACAAGGAGGCCGCCGACAAGGCCAAGGCCGCCCTGGAGGGCGCCGGCGCCACGGTGACGGTCAAGTAGCACGCACCGCCGCCGCGCCTGCCCGTCACGAGGGATCCCCTGGTGGCGGGCAGGCGCGTGCCGGCGGCCTGGCATCCGGTGCGGGCAGGCGCGTGCCGGCGGGCTGACCTGGCCGCAAGCGCGGCCGGACCGGGCACAAGAGGCGGAAAATGCGTGATACCCGGCCCGGATGGAGGCCAAACCTTAACAACTCTGTGACGTTAGTCACGTACCGTGTTCGGCCGACACGGGGGCCTGCGGACTTGACGTTTCGCGGCGGAGGGGCGATGCTGCGTTGCAACCGTGAACATCATAGTGGCGTACAGTTGACCAGCGGTGTGCCCGTAGGCTACACTGCTAATTTGCGCTGCACTGTGACGTCCTCGGCATCCTCGATTAACCCTCGCGGCGTGCCCGCAGGGCGTTTCGCGTGCTTGCGCTAGTCGTCCGCCACAAGCTCGGAAGGACCCCTGTTGGCAGCCTCGCGCAGCGCTTCAGCCACCGCATCTGGTCCACGTCGCGTATCCTTCGCCCGCATCACCGAACCGCTTGAAGTTCCCAGCCTCCTCGCCCTGCAGACCGAGTCGTTCGACTGGCTGCTCGGCAACGAGCGCTGGCGGTCCCGCATCGAGGCGGAGAAGAAGACCGGCCACAAGGACCTGCCTGACCAGTCCGGCCTCGAGGAGATCTTCGAGGAGATCAGTCCGATCGAGGACTTCACGGGGACCATGTCGCTCTCGTTCCGTGATCACCGGTTCGAGCCTCCGAAGTACTCCGCCGAGGAGTGCAAGGAGAAGGACATGACCTACTCCGCCCCCATGTTCGTGACGGCGGAGTTCATCAACAACAGCACCGGCGAGATCAAGAGCCAGACCGTGTTCATGGGCGACTTCCCGCTGATGTCACCGAAGGGCACGTTCATCATCAACGGCACCGAGCGGGTCGTGGTGTCCCAGCTCGTCCGCTCGCCGGGTGTGTACTTTGACCGCCAGGTCGACAAGACCTCCGACAAGGACATCTACAGCTGCAAGGTGATCCCCTCGCGGGGCGCCTGGCTGGAGTTCGAGATCGACAAGCGCGACAGCGTCGGGGTCAGGATCGACCGCAAGCGCAAGCAGGGCGTCACCGTGCTGCTCAAGGCGCTCGGCTGGGACGAGGCGCGGATCCTGGAGCGGTTCGGCCAGTTCGAGTCGATGCGGGCCACGCTGGAGAAGGACCACACCACGGGGCAGGACGATGCCCTGCTGGACATTTACCGCAAGCTGCGGCCGGGCGAGCCGCCGACGCGGGAGTCGGCCCAGGCACTGCTGGAGAACCTGTACTTCAACCCGAAGCGGTACGACCTGGCCAAGGTCGGCCGGTACAAGGTCAACAAGAAGCTCGGCCTGTCCCTGCCGATCAGCCAGGGCACGCTGACCGAGGAAGACATCGTCGCCACGATCGAGTACCTGGTCCGGCTGCACACCGGCGAGGAGGAGATGAAGTCGGGCGACCTGCTGGTGCCGGTCGAGACCGACGACATCGACCACTTCGGCAACCGCCGCCTGCGCACCGTCGGCGAGCTGATCCAGAACCAGGTCCGGCTGGGCCTGGCCCGGATGGAGCGGGTGGTCAGGGAGCGGATGACCACGCAGGACGTCGAGGCGATCACGCCGCAGACGCTGATCAACATCAGGCCCGTGGTGGCGTCCATCAAGGAGTTCTTCGGCACCAGCCAGCT
Organism: uncultured Actinomycetota bacterium; assembly: GCA_963749145.1. Lineage (GTDB taxonomy): Bacteria > Actinomycetota > Actinomycetes > Streptosporangiales > Streptosporangiaceae > JASHPR01. The sequence continues at coordinate 1,388,804 of CAVVLN010000005.1, forward strand.
CTCCCAGTTCATGGACCAGACCAACCCGCTGGCCGGCCTCACCCACAAGCGGCGGCTGTCCGCGCTGGGTCCCGGCGGCCTGTCCCGGGAGCGGGCCGGGTTCGAGGTGCGCGACGTGCACCCCAGCCACTACGGCCGCATGTGCCCGATCGAGACGCCGGAAGGCCCGAACATCGGCCTGATCGGCTCGCTGTCCTCCTACGGGCGGGTCAACGCGTTCGGCTTCGTGGAGACCCCCTACCGCAAGGTCAAGAACGGCAAGGTCACCGACCAGATCGACTACCTGACCGCCGACGAGGAGGACCGGCACGTCATCGCCCAGGCGAACGCGCCGATCGCCCCCGACGGGACCTTCGCCGAGGACCGCGTGCTGGTCCGCCGCAAGGGCGGCGAGGTCGACTCGATCAGCCCGGACGAGGTGGACTACATCGACGTCTCGCCGCGGCAGATGGTGTCGGTCGCGACCGCGATGATCCCGTTCCTGGAGCACGACGACGCGAACCGGGCGCTGATGGGCTCGAACATGCAGCGCCAGTCGGTGCCGCTGCTGCGCAGCGAGGCGCCGCTGGTCGGCACCGGCATGGAATACCGGGCCGCGACCAACGCCGGCGACGTGATCGTGGCCGAGCAGGCCGGCGTGGTGGAGCAGTCGAGCGCCGACTTCATCGCGGTGGCCAACGACGACGGCACCCGGAGCACCTACCTGGTGGCCAAGTTCCGCCGGTCCAACCAGGGCACCTGCTTCAACCAGAAGCCGGTCGTCGAGGAGGGCCAGCGGATCAAGGCCGGCCAGGTGATCGCGGACGGCCCGTGCACCGACCACGGCGAGATGGCGCTGGGCCGCAACCTGCTGGTCGCGTTCATGCCCTGGGAGGGGCACAACTACGAGGACGCGATCATCCTGTCGCAGCGGCTGGTCCAGGACGACGTGCTGTCCTCGATCCACATCGAGGAGCACGAGGTCGACGCCCGGGACACCAAGCTCGGGCCAGAGGAGATCACCCGGGACATCCCGAACGTCTCCGAGGACGTGCTCGCGGACCTCGACGACCGCGGGATCATCCGGATCGGCGCCGAGGTGACCACGGGCGACATCCTGGTCGGGAAGGTCACGCCCAAGGGCGAGACCGAGCTGACCCCCGAGGAGCGGCTGCTGCGCGCGATCTTCGGCGAGAAGGCGCGCGAGGTCCGGGACACGTCCCTCAAGGTGCCGCACGGTGAGTCCGGCAAGGTCATCGGCGTGCGGGTGTTCACCAGGGAGGACGGCGACGAGCTCCCGCCCGGCGTGAACGAGCTGGTCCGGGTGTACGTGGCCGCCAAGCGGAAGATCACCGACGGCGACAAGCTGGCCGGCCGGCATGGCAACAAGGGCGTCATCGCCAAGATCCTCGCGATCGAGGACATGCCGTTCCTCGAGGACGGCACGCCGGTCGACATCGTGCTGAACCCGCTCGGAGTGCCCGGCCGGATGAACGTCGGCCAGGTGCTCGAGACGCACCTGGGCTGGGTGGCCAACTCCGGCTGGAACATCGACGGCGACGAGGACTGGCAGCAGCGGCTGCGCCAGATCGGCGCGGGCGACGCGGCACCGGGGACCCGGGTGGCGACGCCGGTCTTCGACGGCGCCAAGGAGGAGGAGATCACCGGCCTGCTCGGCAGCACGCTGCCGAACCGGGACGGGGACCGGCTGGTCGGCGCGAGCGGCAAGGCCACCCTGTTCGACGGCCGGACCGGCGAGCCGTTCAAGGACCCGGTCTCGGTGGGCTACATCTACATCCTCAAGCTGCTGCACCTGGTCGACGACAAGATCCACGCGCGGTCGACCGGCCCGTACTCGATGATCACCCAGCAGCCGCTCGGCGGTAAGGCGCAGTTCGGCGGACAGCGCTTCGGTGAAATGGAGGTCTGGGCGCTCGAGGCCTACGGGGCCGCGTACGCGCTGCAGGAACTGCTCACGATCAAGTCCGACGACATTCTCGGGAGGGTCAAGGTCTACGAGGCCATCGTCAAGGGCGAGAACATCCCCGAGCCCGGCATCCCGGAGTCGTTCAAGGTGCTGATCAAGGAGATGCAGTCGCTCTGCCTGAACGTGGAGGTGCTGTCCAGCGACGGCGCGGCGATCGAGATGCGCGAAACCGACGAGGATGTGTTCCGCGCCGCCGAAGAACTCGGCATCGACCTGTCCCGGCGCGAGCCGAGCAGCGTTGAAGAGGTCTGATCCGAACTACCCCAGGGGACAAAACACGTGCTTGACGTCAACTTCTTTGACGACCTGCGTATCGGCCTAGCGACCGCCGACGACATCAGGCTCTGGTCGCACGGCGAGGTCAAGAAGCCGGAGACCATCAACTACCGCACCCTCAAGCCGGAGAAGGACGGGCTCTTCTGCGAGAAGATCTTCGGCCCCACCCGGGACTGGGAGTGCTACTGCGGTAAGTACAAGCGGGTCAGGTTCAAGGGCATCATCTGCGAGCGCTGCGGCGTCGAGGTCACCCGGGCCAAGGTGCGGCGCGAGCGGATGGGCCACATCGAGCTGGCCGCCCCGGTCACGCACATCTGGTACTTCAAGGGTGTGCCGAGCCGGCTGGGCTACCTGCTCGACCTGGCGCCGAAGGACCTGGAGAAGGTCATCTACTTCGCGGCGTACATGATCACGTACGTGGACGCCGACGCCCGGGACCGCGACCTGCCCAGCCTCGAGGCGAAGATCACCGTCGAGAAGAGCCAGCTGGAGCAGCGCCGCGATGCCGACATCGAGGCCCGGCAGTCCAAGCTGGAGAAGGACCTGGCCGAGCTGGAGGCGGCGGGCGCCAAGGGTGACGCGCGCCGCAAGGTGCGGGAGAGCGCCGACCGGGAGTGCCCGGCAGATCCGTGACCGGGCCGCCCGCGAGATCGACCGGATCGAGGAGGTCTGGAACCGGTTCCGCGGGCTCAAGGTCCAGGACCTGGAGGGCGACGAGCTGCTGTACCGCGAGATGCGGGACCGGTTCGGCCGCTACTTCCGCGGCGGCATGGGCGCCCAGGCCATCCAGGAGCGGGTCGGCAGCTTCGACCTCGAGGCCGAGGCGGCCAACCTGCGGGAGACCATCCGCACCGGCAAGGGCCAGCGCAAGGCCCGCGCCCTGAAGCGGCTCAAGGTCGTCTCCGCGTTCCTCAACACCACCAACAGCCCGCTGGGCATGGTGCTCGACTGCATCCCGGTGATCCCGCCCGACCTGCGGCCGATGGTTCAGCTGGACGGCGGCCGGTTCGCCACGTCCGACCTGAACGACCTGTACCGCCGGGTCATCAACCGGAACAACCGGCTGAAGCGGCTGCTGGACCTGGGCGCGCCCGAGATCATCGTCAACAACGAGAAGCGGATGCTGCAGGAGGCCGTGGACTCGCTGTTCGACAACGGCCGCCGCGGCCGGCCGGTGACCGGGCCGGGCAACCGCCCGCTCAAGTCGCTGTCCGACATGCTCAAGGGCAAGCAGGGCCGGTTCCGGCAGAACCTGCTCGGCAAGCGCGTCGACTACTCGGGGCGTTCCGTCATCGTCGTCGGCCCGCAGCTCAAGCTGCACCAGTGCGGCCTGCCCAAGGAGATGGCGGTCGAGCTGTTCAAGCCGTTCGTGATGAAGCGGCTGGTCGACCTGAGCCACGCCCAGAACATCAAGTCCGCCAAGCGGATGGTGGAGCGGGCCAAGTCGGTGGTGTGGGACGTGCTCGAGGAGGTCATCACCGAGCACCCGGTGCTGCTGAACCGCGCGCCGACGCTGCACCGGCTCGGCATCCAGGCCTTCGAGCCGCAGCTGGTGGAGGGCAAGGCGATCCAGATCCACCCGCTGGTCTGCACCGCGTTCAACGCCGACTTCGACGGCGACCAGATGGCGGTGCACGTCCCGCTGTCGGCGGAGGCGCAGGCCGAGGCGCGGATCCTGATGCTGTCCACCAACAACATCCTCAAGCCCGCCGATGGCAAGCCGGTGACCATGCCCACCCAGGACATGGTGATCGGGATCTACTGCCTGACCAGGGAGGCAGCCGACGCGCCGGGAACCGGGCGGGCGTTCGCCAGCCCGGCCGAGGCGCTGATGGCCTATGACCGGGGCGAGCTCGACCTGCAGGCCCGGGTCCAGGTGCGGCTGCGCGGGGTCACCCCGCCGGTCGGGTTCGACGCGCCCGAGGGCTGGTCCGAGGGCCAGCCGCTGCGGCTGACCACCACCCTGGGCCGGTGCCTGTTCAACGAGACGCTGCCGGACAACTACCCGTTCGTTAACTACGAGGTGGGCAAGAAGCAGCTCTCGACGATCGTCAACGACCTGGCCGAGAGCTACCCGAAGGTGGAGGTGGCCGCGGCGCTCGACGCGCTGAAGGACGCCGGCTTCCACTGGGCGACCCGGGCCGGGGTCACGATCGCGATCGAGGACGTGGTCGCGCCGCCGAACAAGGCGGCGATCCTGGACACCTACGAGAAGCGCGCCGACAAGGTGCAGCGGGAGTACGACCGGGGCCTGATCACCGACGATGAGCGCCGCCAGGAGCTGATCGAGATCTGGACCCACGCGACCGCCGACGTGGCGCAGGACATGGAGGCCGCGTTCCCGGAGACCAACCCGGTGTGGATGATGGTCAACTCCGGGGCCCGCGGTAACCCGATGCAGGTCCGGCAGATCGCCGGCATGCGCGGGCTGGTCTCCAACCCCAAGGGCGAGACGATCCCGCGGCCGATCACGTCCAGCTTCCGCGAGGGCCTGACCGTGGTCGAGTACTTCATCTCCACGCACGGGGCCCGCAAGGGCCTGGCCGACACCGCGCTGCGCACCGCCGACTCCGGGTACCTGACCCGGCGCCTGGTGGACGTGGCGCAGGACGTCATCGTGCGCGAGGAGGACTGCGGCACCGACCGGTCGATCTCCATGAAGATCGCCGAGAAGGACGCGTCGGGCAACCTGCGCAAGCTGCCGAACATCGAGAACACCGGTACCGGCCGGACCCTCTCGGAGGACGTCGAGGACACCGAGGGCAACGTGCTGGCCACCGCCGGGTCGGACATCACCGAGGGCATGATCGACCAGTTCGTGTCCGCCGGGGTGGGCGCGGTCCGCACGTTCAGCGTCCTGGTCTGCCAGGCGAAGTACGGCGTCTGCGCCAAGTGCTACGGCCGCTCGCTGGCCACCGGCAAGCGGGTGGACGTCGGCGAGGCGGTCGGCATCATCGCCGCCCAGTCGATCGGCGAGCCCGGCACCCAGCTGACCATGCGGACGTTCCACACCGGTGGCGTGGCCGGCCTGGACATCACCCACGGCCTGCCGCGCATCCAGGAGCTGTTCGAGGCCAGGATCCCCAAGGGCCTGGCGCCGATCAGCGAGTTCGAGGGCACGGTCAGGATCGAGGAGGCCGAGA
>CAVVLN010000006.1:0-577193 GCA_963749145.1 uncultured Actinomycetota bacterium
TGAACCGCTCTGCCGACTGAGCTAAGGCGGCACGCCGTCGCGCGACGGCGGCTCAAGGAGTCTACCGGCTGACGCCGGCACGGCTGCATTAGTGTGGATAGAGCCTGATCACCTGAGCCTTCAGCCGGGTCGGTCGGTCTTGCCGTGGGGCGCGGAGATGCAGTGAAACTCGCCGTCAGTGGTACCGCGGTGGCGGGCGGCGCGCTCGCCGCTCTGCTGGCCTTGTCCGGCGCGCTGGCGGCGCCGTCCGCGGTTGCCGTGCCAGCCGCGCAGGCGGCGGTGAGCCAAGCCGGTGCGGGCGGAGCGGGCAGCGTGGCCGCGTCCAGCGGGCCGCGTCAGGGTACCGTGCCGGGCTGCAGCGCCTACGTCGCGCGGGCCATCGAGCGTCACGTCACGGTGGTCCGGATACCGGCGCCGTGCCAGGGCCTCAGCGCGGCCGAGATCAACCAGGCCGCCGCCCAGGCGATCGTCCGGGTCGCCGGAGGCGTGCCGAAGGCCATATTCCGGAAGCGGGCCGCGCAGGCCGCCCGCTACCTCGACCACCTGGTCACCGCGCCCCCGGCCATAGCTGGCTCGCGGCCGGCCGCGCCGGGATCGGGGACTCCCGCTGGCCGGCCGCTCGGCGGCCAAGACCTCAGCATGGACATCGCCGCCCTGATCGCCTGGCTGGTCACCGCGGCCAGTGGCGGCTACGTGCTGCTCCGCTGGATAGCCCGCGGCGGCACGCTGCGGCGTCGCGCGGGCAGCACCGGATCCCCGCCGGTGGTGATCGTCGGGCACTTCGGGCTGGCCCTGGCCGGCCTGGCGGTCTGGGTCGCGTACATGATCGCTGGCTGGTCCGCCTTGGCCTGGGTCTGCGTCGGGGTGCTGCTGCCGATAGCGGGTCTGGGCATGGCCGCGCTGGCCATCGGCCTGCCCGGCGCGCCCTCCCCGACGGCCGCCCAAGCCGCGGTTACCGGGTCCGCCGCGGGCCCGGCCCCGGCGGGCGGCCCGGTCGCCATCGGCACGGCGGTCGCGGGCCGGGTCCAAGCCGGCCCGGCCTCAGCCAAGCGCCGGCTGTCACCGCTGATCATCGTCGCCCACGGCGCGCTCGCGGTCACCACGATCGCCCTGGTCCTGCTGGCCGCCCTGGGCCCGGCGGGCAGCTAGCGGCCGTACGTGGCCTCGTAAGCCTGCCGTGACCCGCACACGCTGGCCTTCGGGCACGCGCAGCGCCGCCCGTCCTCCGTCAGCTTGACCACCACCTGGTCGGCGGGCACGTTGTGGCCGACCACGACGCCCGGCCCATCCGGCGACTCGACCGACGAGCCGATCTTGGGCGCCTCCTCGCGGAACTTCTGGTACAGCGGGTGCTCGTACTTCAGGCAGCACATCAGCCGCCCGCACGCGCCGGCGATCCGCATCGGGTTCACGGGCAGGTCCTGGTCCTTGGCCATCCGGACCGATACCGGCTCGAAGTCCTTGAGGAACGTCGCGCAGCACAGGTCCCGCCCGCACGGCCCGATCCCGCCCTGCAGCCGGGCCTCATCCCGCGGCCCGATCTGGCGCAACTCGACCCGCCCGTGCAGCCGGCCGGCCAGGTCGCGCACCAGCGCGCGGAAGTCGACCCGGCCCGGCGCGCTGAAGTAGATGGTGAACACGGGCGGCGAGTCCACGTAGTCCACCGCGACCACCTTCATCGGCAGTTCGTGCTCGCGCACCAGGCGCCGCGTGGCCACCCGGGCCTCGGCCCGTCGCGCCCGGTTAGCCTCGTCCCGGCTCAGGTGTTCCTCGGTGGCCAGGCCCGCGCAGACCGGCAGGCCCCCGATCTCGTCGTCCACGTACTGCGGCGCCCAGATGCACTCGGCCACCTCCGGCCCCGAGTCGGTCGGCACCAGCACCTTGTCCCCGACGGCCGGCGTGTACGGCCCGGGATCGAGGTAGTAGAGCCGCCCGCTCCGCTCGAAGCTGACCGCCATCATCATGCCCACGGCCCCAGATTACGGGACGGTCACAACGCCCTGCCCCGGCAGGCCCCGCGGGCGCTGTTCCATGATCTGGGTACCTGGTGCGCAAATGGACCACCTCAGGTACCCAGATCATGGAATTCACCGTTCTGTCGTGGCCTTGGACCAGACTGCCGGCATGGCACGGCAGTTACCTGAGCAGTGCTCGCGGCTGTTATCTAGACAGTGCGGCATCATCGCGGGCTGGCAGGCGCAGTCGGCCGGGATCAGCCCTCGCGACATGCGGGACCTGGTTCGCAGCGGCCGCTGGCAGCGGCTTCAGTTCGGCGTCTACGCCGCCTTCACCGGCGAACCGCCTCGCGCGGCCATCCTGTGGACAGCGGTACTGCGGACCGGGCCACAGGCGATCCTCAGCCACGAGACCGCGGCGGAACTTGACGGCCTGCTGGACAAGCGCAGCAGGCTGATTCACGTCACGGTCCCGCACCCGCAGCATGGCAAGCCCGTCGCGGGGATCGTCATCCACCGGACGTCGCGGGTCATCGAGGTCCGCGAGCAGCGCCTGCTCCCGCCGCGCACGACGACCGAGGAGACGGTGCTCGACCTGGCCCAGGAGGCAACCAGCTTCGACGCCGTGATCTCGCTGCTCGCCCGGGCCTGCCAGCGCCGCCTCACCACCCCGTTCCTGCTCAGCGAGAACCTGGCCATGCGGGCCAGGGCGCGCTGGCGCGCCGAGATCGGGCAGGCACTCCAGGCGGTCGCCGACGGCGTGCACTCCCCGCTCGAGTACCGCTACGTGCGTGACGTAGAGCGAGCGCATGGCCTGCCGACCGCGCAGCGCCAGGCCCCAGCCATGCAGAACGGCGGGCAGATCTTCCGCGACGCGCTCTACCGGGGATACGCGGTGGCGGTGGAACTCGACGGCCGGGCCAGCCATCCAGACGAGCAGCGCAGCCAGGATCAGCGCCGCGACAACGCCGCCGCCGCGTCAGGGGTCATCACGCTCCGGTACGGGTGGGCCGATGTTACCGAGCACCCGTGCGAGACCGCGCGGGAAATCGGCACCGCGCTGGCCCAGCGTGGCTGGCCCGGCCCGCTACGCCGCTGCGGGCCGGGCTGCCGCCTTCCGAAGCTGAGATCGCCAGCATGCTGAGGAGGCCGGGCCGGGAAGCGTCAGCGGGCCGCAAGGGCCAGGGTCATCTCCTCGACCGCAAGCAGCGGGGCGACGCTGGCGGCCAGCCGCTCCCGGCACTTCATGATTGCCTCCAGCCGTCGCACCGTGACCGGGGGCGCCGACGCGGCGGCGACGCGGTCCAGGTCATCGTGCTGCGCGGCGTTGGCGAGTTCTACGTCGGCGCCGAACTGCACCGCGAGCACGTCGCGGTAGAAGCTGGCCAGGTCGAGCAGGGCCCGGTCGAGCGCGTCGCGCTTGAGCCGGGTGGCCCGGGACTTCTGCCGGTCCTCGAGTTCCTTCAGCGCGCCGGCCGCGCCGCGGACGGCGGTGGCGACCCCCTTGCCGGTGGATCCTTCGCCGAAGGCCCGGCGCAACGCGTCCCGCTCGGGGACGTCGAGTTCCTCGGTGATCGCGGCGGCTTCCGCCTCGGCCGCCTTGACCAGCGTCGCCGCCGAGGCGAGCGCGTGGCCCAGGCCGCCGCCCGGCCGGGGCACGGATACCTCCATCGGCACCTTGAGCACCTCGGCCCGCCGCCCGGCCGCCTGCGGGTCGGTGGCCAGCCGGCGCGCCCGGCCGATGTGCCCCTGGGCCGCGCGTGCCACCGCCAGCGCGTGGTCGCGGCCAACACCGGAGCGCACCAGCACCTCGGCCACCGCGGCGGTTGGCGGCGTGCGCAGCGTGACCAGGCGGCACCGGGACCTGATCGTCGTGGGCAGGTCGTCCGCCGAGGGCGCGCAGAGCAGCCAGACAGTCCGCGGCGCGGGTTCCTCGATGGCCTTGAGCAGCGCGTTGGCGGCCTGCTCGGTGGCGCGGTCAGCGTCTTCGAACAGGACCACCCGCCACCGGCCGTACACCGGCGCCGCGGCGGCGCGCAGCACCAGGTCCCTGGTCTGCCGCACGCCGTAGGAGAGCCCGTCCGGCCGGACCAGCAGCAGGTCAGCGTGACCGCCCGCGGCGACCTGATGGCAGGACGGGCACTGGCCGCAGCCCTGGTCGGCGCACAGCAGCGCGGCGGCGAACGCCCGCGCCGCCACCGACCGGCCCGAGCCCGGCGGCCCGGTGAACAACCAGGCGTGCGTCATCGCCAGCGCCGTCCCGGCGTCGCCGGCGGGCGGCAGCAAGGGCGGGCCCGGCGCGGACGCCGCGGCGGCGGCCACCGCGCGCCGCAACTGGCCGACCACCAGGTCCTGGCCGGCCAGTTCGCCGAAGACGGCCCCGGCCGCCATTCCCGAACCGCCGGCCGCCATCTCCGCACCGCCAGCCGCCTTCCCCGCACCGCCAGCCGCCTTCCCCGCACCGCCAGCCGCCATCCCCGCACCGCCAGCCGCCATCCCCGCACCGCCAGCGCTCCCCGCCGCCATCTCCGCACCGCCAGCCGCCTTCCCCGCACCGCCGGCCGCCATCCCCGCACCGCCAGCCGCCTTCCCCGCACCGCCGGCCGCCATCCCCGCACCGCCGGCCGCCATCCCCGCACCGCCGGCTGTCATCCCCGCACCGCCAGCCGCCATCTCCGCACCCCGGCCATCATCCCCCGCACCGCCGGCGTCATTCCCGCACGGCCGGGAAGCTGCCGGTGTTCTCCTCGGTCGCCAGCGGCACCGGGTCGGGCAGCAGCGGACGGATCCGGTCCTGGATCTCGCGGCTGATCTCGGCTGCGGGCCGGTTCGCGTTCAGCACGAGGTAACGCTGCGGCTCGGCGTCGGCCAGGGCCAGGAAGCCGGCCCGCACGCGCTGGTGGAACTCGGCGGGCTCGGCCTCGAGCCGGTCCGCCGACCGCTCGCGCCGGCCGAGGCCCGCCGCGGGCGGCAGGTCGAGCAGGATCGTCAGGTCCGGCTGCAGCCCGCCGGTCGCCCACTGGTTCATCTCGGCCACCTCGCTGACCGGCAGCCGCCGGCCGCGCCCTGGTAGGCCAGGGACGAATCCAGGTACCGGTCGGTGACCACGATCGCGCCGCGCTCCAGCGCGGGCCTGATCACCGACGCCACGTGCTCGGCCCGGTCGGCCGCGTACATCAGGGTCTCGGCCCGCGCCGACATTCCCGCGTGCGCGGTGTCGAGCAGCAGCGCGCGCAGCCGCATGCCGACCTTGGTCGCGCCGGGCTCGTGCGTGGAGACCACGTCGTAGCCCTGGTCACGCAGCCAGATCGCCAGCAGCCGGGCCTGGGTGGACTTGCCCGCGCCCTCGCCGCCCTCCAGGGCTAGCAGCAGGCCGTGCGGCGGAGGGAACGAGGGCTCGTGACCGTTGCCGCTGACCGGCACGGAGCTGAACTCCTCGCCGCGGAACACCGACGTCAGGTCGGCCATCAGCGGCACCCCGGCCCGGTCGTCCATCTGCCGGTAGGAGACCACGCCGAGCACGATCGCCACCGCCGCGGCCAGCAGCAGCACGATGTTGTCGCCGATCCCGCCGTAGGAGATGTTGCCGATGTGCACGGTGGCGGACCCGCTCATGCCGCGCACCAGCGCGGTGAACCCCCCCGCGATGAGCGGGGCCACGGCGATCACGGCGAACAAAATGACCCGCATGGCCGAGTACAGGAACGCGAACGTACGGCCGCGGGTGTCGTCGCCCACCTCGGTACCGACGATCGTGTACCCGGTGACGTAGGCCACGCCCGCGCTCGCGCCGAGCAAGAGCACCAGGATCGTCACCACGACCAGGTTGGGGATCAGCGCGATCAGCGCCAGCGGGATCGTCGCGAACGCGATCGAGAGGCCGAACAGCCGGCGCTGGCTGAACCCGCGCAGGATGCGCAGGCCGAGGAACATGCCGCCGGCCAGCCCGAAGAAGATCGTGGCGAAGACCACGCCCCACCCCGCCTTGCCGCCGCCCAGCGTGTCGGTGACGTAGACCTGGCCGAGGCCGATCACCACCCCGGCCGCCGCGAACGCCCCGATCATCCCGATCACGATGCCGCGGACCACCCGGGTCTGGCCGATGAACCGCCAGCCCTCGGCGATGGTCTTGGCCACCGACGGCGAGGAGATCTCGCCGCTGGTCCGGCGCCGCGGGATCTCCTTGAGCGCGTAGATGGTCAGCGCGGAGACCACGAACGTCGCCACGTTGAAGTAGAGCGCCAGGTCGACCTGCGTGTTGGTGAAGTAGTGCGAGATCGAGGCGAGAGCCCGGCCGACGAGCGCGAGCAGGCTGAACACCAGGCCGGCAATGGGCGCGGTGCCGTAGGTGCCGAGCAGGCTCAGCTGGTTGGCCTCCTCCAGCTTGTCCGCGGGCACCAGGTTCGGGACCGTGGCGTCCTTGGCTGGCGTCCAGAACAGCGACGCGCAGGAAGCCAGGAACTGCACGATGTACATCCAGGCCAGCTTGTCGACCACGCCCACGGCCAGGTCCAGCGGGATGGTCAGGTACAGCACCGCGCGGACCACGTCGCCGACGATCATGTTCATCCGCCGGTCGAACCGGTCGGCAACCGCCCCGGCCAGGGGCCCGAGGACCAGCGCGGGGAACAGCGAGGTCAGCCAAACGCCGCCCACGGCCGCGCCCTGGGCCGCCGCGCCATGCCGCCCGGTGAGATCGAAGGCCAGCGTGGTCAGGGCCAGGATGCTCAGCCAATCCCCCAGGCTGGACAAAGACAGCGCGATCCACAGCCTCCGGAAGGGCCTGATGGACAGCACGCCGCTCCGGCCGCTGCGCAAAGGGGATGTAAAGTTCACGGCGCTAAGGTTATCGGCAGATCTGCGTCCCGTTAGGAAAGACTACCGCGCCGATCACGCCTTCTTCGCGCTAGCTCCCGCTGGCTTGGAGCCTTTACGCACCGCCGCGCCCGACCGTGGGCCCCCCGCGGCACCGCCGGCCCGCCCGCGTGGCCGGCGCGGCGACGGCCCCGCCGCGCGGCGCTCGGCCAGCAGCTCGACCGCGCGTTGCGGCGTGATCGACTCGGGCGTGTCGGCCTTGCGCAGCGAGGCGTTCGTCTCGCCGTCGGTCACGTACGGGCCGAACCGGCCCTCCCGAAGCACGATCGGCTTGCCGCTCGCCGGGTCGTCGCCGAGCTCGCGCAGCGGCGGCGCGGCGGCCGCGCGGGCGGCCCGGCCGCGCGGCTTGGGCTGCGCGAACAGCTCCCCGGCCTCGTCCAGGGTGACCGTGAACATCTGCTCCTCATTCTCCAGCGACCGGCTGTCCGTGCCCTTCTTGACATAAGGCCCGTAGCGGCCGTTCTGGACAGTGACCGGCTCGCCGTCGATCTCGCCGAGGGTCCGCGGCAGCGTCAGCAACCGCAGCGCATCGTCCAGGGTCACGCTGTCGAGATCCATGGACTTCAGCAGCGACGCGGTGCGCGGCTTGGCCGAGGCGGGCGCGTCGTCGCCGAGTTGCTCGGTCACGTACGGGCCGAACCGGCCCGCCTTGGCGACGATCGTGCGGCCGGTGGCCGGGTCGGTGCCGAGGATCTTGTCGCCGCTCGGCCGGGACAGCAGCTCGGCCGCGAACTCCGGGGTCAGCTCGTCCGGCGCGGTGTCCTCGGGGATGTTGGCGCGCTGGCCGTCGCGCTCCAGGTAGGGGCCGTAGCGGCCGACCCGGACCACGATGTCGGTGCCGGCCAGCGGGAACGAGCTGACGGCCCGGGCGTCGATGTCGCTCAGGTCGCTGACCAGCTCCTTGAGCCCCTCCTCGCCGTCGGCGCCGAAGTAGAACCGGCGCAGCCACGGCACCCGCGACGCCTCGCCCACGGCGATCTCGTCCAGCGCCTCCTCCATCCGCGCGGTGAAGTCGTAGTCGACCAGCTGCGCGAAGTGCTGCTCGAGCAGCGTGACCACGGCGAACGCGATGAACGAGGGGACCAGCGCGGTGCCCTTCTTGAACACGTAGCCGCGGTCCAGGATCGTGCCGATGATCGAGGCGTAGGTGGACGGGCGGCCGATCGCCCGGTCCTCCAGCTCCTTGATCAGCGAGGCCTCGGTGTAACGGGCCGGCGCGCGGGTGGCGTGCTCGGCCGCGGCCAGGCTCTCCGCGGTCAGCGGCTCGCGCTCGGCCAGCGGCGGCAGCCGCCGCTCCCGGTCATCCAGCTCGGCGTCCGGGTCGTCGGCGCCCTCCACGTACGCCTTCAGGAACCCGTAGAAGCTGATCACCTTGCCGGACGCGCCGAACTCGGCGTCCTCGCCCGCCGAGGACCGGCCGGCCACCCGGACCGAGACGGACTCGCCCGTAGCGTCCTTCATCTGCGAGGCCACGGTGCGCTTCCAGACCAGCTCGTACAGGCGGAACTCGTCCCCGGACAGCCCGGTCCGGGCCGGGGTGCGGAACCGGTCCCCGGCCGGGCGGATCGCCTCGTGCGCCTCCTGCGCGCTCTTCACCTTGCTGGTGTAGACGCGGGGCGCGTCCGGCACGTAGTCGGCGCCGTACAGCTCGCGGGCCTGGGTCCGGGCCGCGGTGATCGCGGTCTGCGAGAGCGTGATCGAGTCGGTCCGCATATACGTGATGTGACCGTTCTCGTACAGCCGCTGGGCCACCGACATCGTGTACTTGGACGAGAAGCCCAGCTTGCGCGAGGCCTCCTGCTGCAGCGTGGTGGTGCGGAACGGCGCGTACGGCGAGCGGCGGTACGGCTTGCGCTCCACCGAGGACACCGAGAAGGAGGCGCCGCCCAGCCGGTCGGCCAGCGCCGCGGCGGCCTCGCCGTCGAGGTGCAGGAGATCGGCGGATTTCAGCTCGCCGATCGAGCTGAAGTCGCGGCCCTGGGCCACCCGCCGGCCGTCGACCGACACGAGCGCGCCCGGGAACGAGGACACGTCGTCCGCGGCTTCGGCGTCGCTCCCGGCCACCTTGGCGAAGACGGCCTCCAGGTCCCAGTAGCGGGCGGCGCGGAACGCGATCCGCTCCCGCTCCCGGTCCACCACGAGCCGCACCGCGACCGACTGCACCCGGCCCGCCGACAGCTGGGGCATGACCTTCTTCCACAGCACCGGCGAGACCTCGTAGCCGTACAGCCGGTCCAGCACCCGGCGGGTCTGGTACGCCTCGACCAGGCCGTCGTCCATCTCCCGCGGGTGCGCCACGGCCTGGGCGATGGCCTCCGGGGTGATCTCGTGGAACACCATCCGCCGGGCCGGGACCTTCGGCTTGAGCTCTTCGAGCAGGTGCCAGGCGATCGCCTCGCCCTCGCGGTCCTCATCGGTGGCCAGCAGCAGTTCGTCGGCGTCCTTGAGCAGTTGCTTGAGCTTGGACACCTGCTGCTTCTTGTCGGCGTTGACGACATACAGGGGCTCGAAGTCGTGGTCCACGTCCACGCCGAGGCGGGCCCAGGGCTCGCCGCGGTACTTGGCCGGGATCTCGGCGGCCTTGTCGGGCATGTCGCGGATGTGGCCGATGCTGGACTCGACCACGTAACCCTTGCCGAGGTAGCCCGCGATCGTGCGCGCCTTGGCCGGCGACTCGACGATCACCAGGCGGCGGCCGCCGCGGGACCCGCCGCCGGAGGTCGCGCCATTCTTGCCCGCGCCGTTCTTGCGCGGGCTCGCTTTCGCGCCGCCGCCGGCCGTACCTGTCTGTGCTGCCACTCTTTCTCACCCTCACATCCCGCGGACCGGTGTGGCCGCCGCGGACGCCTGGAGGCTACCGCAGCCGGCCCGCAGAGGGCCGACTGTACGGCCACTCTGCGCCCGGTGTCCGAATGCTGCAACTTGCCGCCGGGACTACTGTGTTCCCGCAACGCCGCGATGCGTTTGCGCAACCACGATTGAACCACCGCTGCGATCGCGCACAATGAAGATGATGGCGGAGTACTCCTACCTGGTCCTCTACCTGCCGCGCGGGATGCCCAGAGATGCTGCGCGGCAGATACTTACCGACCACGCCGAGTACGGCCACTGGGAACTGGCGCGGATGCGGCTGAACGCCGACGGCAGCCGGAAGGCCACCCTGCGGCGGCAGATCATCCGCCCGGTCCGCACCTCGCCGCCCCGCCTGTACCGTTAGCGCGGTGTGGACGGACGCCTGGCGGGCGGCCGGCGCCCGTCTGGCCCATCTGGCTCGTCGAGCCCGTTGGCGCGGAGATTAAGCCGCGACATACGCGGAAAAGTCACCACGATCACGCGACGGCAGTCCTGAGCTTCCTGCTGGCCCCGGGCCGCGCACCCGGGGCCAGCAGAAAGCGCTCTTGGTGCGGCCGGTGGCCGCTGCGGCGGTCAGCCATGTGCGCCGAGCAGCGCCCGGGCCGCGGCCAGGCTGGTCATCAGGCCGCTCAGCCTGCGGCTGAAGCTGACGCCGGGGGCCGCGTGCCGCGGCAGGCGGCGGGCCTCGGGCCGCCGCGAGGTCCCGAACGTGCCGTCGGGGAACGCGAGGTCGGGAAGTGCCGTGTCCCGGTGCGCGCCGCGGAACGCGCTCTCCGGGAACGCGGCGTGCCGGGACTTACCAGCCGGGAGGGCGCTATCGGGGAGCACGCCCTCGGGGAACACGCCCTCGGGGAACACGCCCTCAGGGAACACGCCCTCAGGGAACACGCCCTCAGGGAACACGCCCTCAGGGAACACGCCCTCAGGGAACACGCCCTCAGGGAACACGCCCTCAGGGAGCACGTCCTCAGGGAGCACGTCCTCGAGGAGCACGCCCTCGAGGAGCACGCCCTCGGGGAGCGCGACGGACCGCGAGCCGTCGACCGGGAGGACATTGTCGGCCAGCGCGACGGGCCGGGAATCGCCGGCCGGGAGGACCCCCTGCGGGACGACCGCGCCGACGTCACCGTTCTGGGACACCAGGTCGGGGCCCGAAACGCCGGGGAGCGGATCGCCGAGGCGGTGCCGGCTCCGGTAGCCGCCAACGCCCTTGCCGCCCAGAGCGGACGGCGCCGCCAGACCGTCGTCGAACCCCTCCGGCCGCACCAGCCGCTCAGCGTCGGCCCCGAAAGCCTCGGCCGCCATAACGTGCTCGCACAGCCAGTCCGGTCCGCCAGCGGCCAGCGCCGCGCGGCGGGCCGCGGCGGCCTGCCGCTTGCGCGCGCGACGGGGCACGGCGATCGCCAGGAGGCATGCCCCGGACATCAGGGCGCCGAAGGCGAACCCGTCGAGCGAGCCGGCTCCGAACCAGGGGGTTACGCCGACCCATGTGCTCATCAGTCGCTCCTTGTTCAGCTACTACTTGATATTTACTTATGACGGAGAGTGACGACTGGCAGCCGGGAGCAGCACCAGCCGATCGGGGTGCGGGTACTGCCGGGGAAGCGGCAGCGGTCTGCTCAGGTCAGCGACGCAAGCGGGAACGGGCGGCCACGGCCGGGACACCAACCACGCAGGCGGTGCCTCCGGCCGTGACCGCCGGAGCGGGATTAACCCCGCGGCCGGCGGCGAGGATCAAGCAACCCAGGCGCCAGGCCCGAGCGCCGACGTTGGCGCCGTGCCTCCCGGTCTGGGCACGGCCGTCAGCCAGCCACATCGGGCGCTGGCCCTGTTCCGGCGACACAGGCGACCCTCCTCGTCGGTACCGGCGATGCGCGTGGCCGCCGACCGGGGCGCGGGGTGGAAGGGGTGCGCCCCGGGGAGAGCGACCTCACACACTGCGTAACCATAGCACTACTGAACGTGCGCAAGCGGTTATTGGCGAAACGGCGCCCGCGTCCGGACACCTCGTGCGCCTCAGCGAGGGTCCTGACCTGGGATAAGAGCTAACAAAGATCGAGGAATTTATCCAGGACACTGACCCCGAACTTGAGCGAGTCGAGCGGCACCCGCTCGTCCACCCCATGGAACATGCCCGCGAAATCAAGATCGTCGGGCAGCCGCAGCGGGGTGAACCCGAAGCAACGGATCCCGAGCCGGCTGAACGACTTCGCATCGGTACCGGCGGACAGGCAGTAAGGGACGACCCGCCCGTCGGGATCCTCATCGGTCAGCGCCTGGGTCATGGCCTCGGCCAGCGCACCGTCGAGGGTGGTCTGCACGGCGATGTCGTGATGCACGAACTCGCGCCGCAGGCCCGGGCCGAGCTGGGCGTCGATCTCGGCGAAGAACTCCTCCTCGTGCCCGGGCAGGAACCGGCCGTCGATCTGGGCCTCGGCCGCCTGCGGGACGACGTTGACCTTGTAGCCCGCCCTCAGCATCGTCGGGTTGGCGGTGTTGGTGATGGTCGCGCCGGCCAGGCGGGCGATCGGGCCCAGCTTGGCCAGCAGTTCCCGGTACTCGCCCTGGCGCAGGTCGACGCCGAGCGCCGCGGCCGCCTCGCCGAGGAACGCCTGCGCGGCCGGAGTGAGCCGGACCGGCCACTCATGCCGGCCGATCCTGGCCACGGCCTCGGCCAGTTCGGTGACCGCGTTGTCGGGCTGCAGCATCGACCCGTGCCCGGCGGTCCCGCGCGCGATGAGCCGCATCCAGGCCATGCCCTTCTCGGCGACCTGGATCGGGTAGAGGCGCTGTCCGCCGATCGTGGCGCTGAACCCCCCGACCTCGCCGATCGCCTCGGTGACGCCCTCGAACAACGCGGGGTGGTTGTCCACCAGCCAGCGGGCACCCCAGGTGCCGCCCGCCTCCTCGTCGGCCACGAACGCCAGCACCACGTCACGGGGCGGCCGACGGCCCTCCCGCAACCGCTGCCGGACCACCGCCAGCATCATCGCGTCCATGTCTTTCATGTCCACGGCGCCGCGGCCCCAGACGCAGCCGTCCGCGGTCTCGCCCGAGAACGGGTGCACCCGCCAGTCAGCCGCGTCGGCCGGGACCACGTCGAGATGGCCGTGGATGAGCAGCGCGGGCCTGGCCCGGTCCTCGCCCTCGACCCTGGCTATCACGCTGGTGCGTTTCGGGTGGGACTCGAGCACGATCGGCTCCAGGCCGACCTCGGCGAGCAGTCCCGCGACGTGCTCGGCCGCCGCGCGCTCCCCCGGGCCGGAGTGGTCGCCCGGGTTGGTGGTGTCGATCCTGATCAGGTCGCTGGCGAGGGCGGCGACCTCCTCCTGCGCGGTCGGGCCGCCCGGGGTGATTTCCGTCATCCCGCCATCGTCGCACTAGGCCCGGGGCGCTGAGAGCCGACGCTCGCCCCAGCGCGCACCGGCGAGGGCCTCCCAGGTCGCGCGCTTGCCCCGTCGCCGTAGCCGTCCGGATTTGCTATCGTGATGCGGCCAGCCCGGCATCAGCCGTGGCACGCACTCGTCCGGGTGGCGGAATAGGCAGACGCGCTAGCTTGAGGTGCTAGTGCCCCAAAAGGGCATGGGGGTTCAAGTCCCCCCTCGGACACGTCAAAACCCCATGGTTATCCGTTTGCGGGCACGCCGGAACGTCACCCACGCGCGGGCTCCCGCCAGCGCCGGGCGACCGGCCGTCTTCTCCTCGTCCTTCCGGCGCGGGGGCGTAGGCCTGGTTAGCTTGCCGCTGACGCGAGCCTGCTGCGGAACAGCGGACGAACCCTGATCGGCGCGGGGACGAAGCCCTGGAGATTCGCTCCGTCTACCCTCGCTGACCAGCGCCGGATGCGCGGGTGCTTGGAGATGACCAGCCCTCGGCCGGGTTCCGCCGCTGGAGTTGCTTAGGCCCATGTCGGTGGTCATCGGGGAGTCTACGCCGGGGCGGGCTGAACATACCGCGCCGGTGACTGCCTCGTGCCTACGATAGGTTGTCATGTCGGCGAACCGGATGAACCGCGACGAGTTCTACACCGCGATGGCGCCGAATGACGACGCGCGGCTCCGCAAGATCTTGTGGACTCTCTACTGGCGAGGAAGCGCCCAGTTCCGCGAGCGCATCGAGGACGAGCTGCGCTCGCCGGAACAGCCGAAGGTGAAGCCGAAGAAGGAACTGCCGGACCCGGACACCGTGCTGGACGAGGTGACGACATTCGCCAAGCTGGCGAAGGACGGTGCCTACATGGCCGGGGACCGCCGGGTGCACCACACCGAGCGGTCCAGGTGGCGGCTCACGTTCCGCCGGCTGGCGGGCGACGCGCTGGCGGCACTGCAGGCCGGCAATCCTGGGCCAGCGCAGCAGGCCGTCGCGGAGATGGTAGACCTTGCCTGCGACATGAAGAGTTATGACTACTTCCACTCCGATGACCCGGTGGAGGCGGCGAAGTTCGTGGTTTCAGATGCCGCCGCCGCGCTCTGGGAGTCGGTGCTCCGCCATGACGGCTTCGCGGCCTTCGCCCGGCGCGTGCCGGAGCAGTTCATTTGCTGGGAGGCGTACTACGGCTGGACCCGGCGGGGTTACGGGCAGGTGCCGGAGAAGGAGACGCCCCTGTGCGTTCCGCTCGCCCGGCTGCTCACTACGCCGGACATGTGGCGGAGGTTCGCCGAGTCCTACCTGGAGGCGCTGGACGCGGCCGGGCGGGCGGACTCGGGGCGGCCGCGTGCCGTGTACGGGAGTTTCGACGAGACTCGTTACCGACGCCACGAGCGAGCCAAAGACCTCGCAGCTTGGCACGGAATGCTTCTCGACCGGTTCGCGGGAGCCCCGGAGGATGAGCTGCTGGACCGGCTCGCCGTGAGCCCGGCGCTTGCCGGGCCGGAACTCACCTTTCTGCGCGCGAGGATCGCGGAGCGCCGCGGTGACGTCACCCGGGCCTCCAGGCTGGTCACCGAGTGCCTGCAGGAACTGCCCGGTCATCAGGGATACCTGGACCTCGCTGTGGAAGTCGGCGCGGAACTGCCTGCGCGCGCCCGCGAGCTGCTATCCGAGCGCGCCCTGATCTCAAGTGATGCCCCTTAACACGGCCCCGGGCCGCTGGGCATCCGGTCTGCCTGGCGAGATAGCCGTCGTAGTTTTGCCGGATGGGCACCTTGTCTGGGTCGGCGGTCGGGCACTTCCTGGAAGCTGGCGCTGTTCGCCGAGGTAGCGGCCGGGCGGCTGTCCACCGACGAGCCGCGGGAGCGGGTCCTGTCTCGCTACCGCAGGTGAGCAGCGCAGCCCCCGCCGCCCCGGGGCGTCGATGCTGACGGCGGCGTCAACCGCAGCATCGCAGATTCGCCACAACCGGCCCGTCTGCCAGATCACGGACTTCGGGGGCAGCTCATGAGGTTCGGCACCCCGTACCCCCTGATGGTGAGAGCTCGCGGACCTGAGCCAGGATCGGCGTCCAGTACTCAGCCTGCGACTGATGGCCGATAAACAGGCCAATGTGCCCACCCGGCGCGAGGTACCAGCGGACCATCGAAGAGCCAACCGCGTACCGCATGTTGTGGACCTGCTGCCACGGCGTGGTCTCGTCCTCATCGCCACCGAGCAAGAACAGCGGGCAGGTAATGCTGCGCAGGCTCACGGTGTTGCCGGCGACCTCCAGCTCGCCCTTGAACATCTCGTTCTTGACGAACAGGTACTCCACGGCCCACAGGTACAGCTCGCCCGGCAGGCTGACCGGGTGGAAGTACCAGTCGTAGAAGTCACTGAAGTGGTCGAGGTACTCGCGGTCCCGCACGTGCCCGTAGACCTTGAGGTGCTCGGCCACGTGGGTGGCCGGGTCCACCGCGATGGACCCCATGACATTGTTGATGCCGGGCACGATGCCGCCGAAGGCCTTGACCATGGCCTTGTACAGCGCCATATTGCCGCGCGGGATCAGGATGGGCATCAGCTTCTGGGCCGGACCATTCCCGGCGCTGGTGTCGATCGGCGCACCGGCTACCATGAGCGTGTTGACGCGCTCGGGGTGCATGGCCGCCCACAGCGTGGCTTCCCAGCCACCCTGGCAGTCGCCGACGAGGTTGGCCGTGCCCTCGGGCCCGGCGATGAGATCCACCGCACGGGTGATGAAGTCGAGGCGGTCAGCCTCGGTAATGTCCTTGGTGGCGCTGGTGCAGCTCAGCCAGTCGAATGAGTAGACCTTGGCCAGGCCCATCTTGATGCAGAGCTGCACCTGGCTCTGGCCCTTCTTGTCGATGATGCACGACGCGTGCCCGGCCAGCGGCGGGAACAGCAGCGTGGGAACGACGTCATCGTCACCGACGCTGAAGTCACGCAGCAGCGCGAACGGCGAGGCGAGCACGACCTTATTGCGGCTGTGCCACTGCGGGGGCTTACGGTTAGTGGTCTCGCGGGCCCACAGCGCCGTGTCCGCCGGCACCGCTATGGCCTTGGCCATGACACGCGCACTCAGCGTGGTCGCGCCGGACATTGCCTGGGTCAACTGCCTGAACATCTACTTCATCTCCGGATCGCTGGTAACCCCACTTGCCGGTGCAGGATCAGGCATCCACGTCTCGTGTGAACCTGACCCGTCACTTCAAGTGCTAGCCGGGCCGGAGGATGGCCCGGGGTGGCGAAAGTCCTCAAGATGAAGGCGAAGGCCCCGCGCCTGCGTTTGCCGGCCAGCCTCGCCGATGCGGCCCAGCCCCGCCAGGCCCGTTAGCAGGGCGTCCAAGCCCCACTACGCCATGACCGAACCTTCTCAGCGTCACGCGGTGGATCGAGGCTCGTGTCCGGGGGACTGGCCGCCGTCGATGTGAGCGATTTCGCCGGTGATCTCGGCATTCACCCGGACTCCTCGGCGGGCGTACTCGACGGCCAGTGAGCGGGCGACCAGTCCCCCTCTGGGTCCGTGGTCTGCCCCACCTCGATCAGATGACCGTCGGGATCGCGGATGTAGCAGCGCTTCTCGTACTGGTGCTGTTTCGGCGGCGTCAGGAATTCAGCACCCCGGGCGCTCCATTCGGCGTACACGGCCTCGATGTCTTTAACCCGGATATTAAGGAAGCTGCTGACCCGGTCGGGGTCACGCGGCGTCTCCAGGATGACCGTAGGCTTGTCGTCCGTCGGTCCTCCGCCGCCATTGATGACGATCCAGCTGTTGGCTAGCGCAACATTGACTGGATCTCCGGGAAAGGCCACCCTGCCGCCGAGTACTTCGGTGTAGAAGCGCCGAGAGCGCTCGACATCGTCCGAGACGATGAAGTGGGTCAGCACAATTCCCTCTGGGGGCGACGGGAGCTCGGCCATCCGGGCACCTCCGCTGGCTAGGTCTCACACCCCGCAAAGCGACGGGGCCCGCAGCCGACGTTACTACGAGTTAAGCGTTCGATCTCCTTCCACCTCCGCGTGGGGATCCGGACCGCAGGCAGCGGCAGAGGCGGTGCTGTCTCCGCGGTGTCGCAGACCCTGCGCGGAGATGCACTGCCGACGCCTGGGCCAGGGCTAGTTGGGGGCTAGTTGGCCGCTGCTGTGGTTTACGCGTCTCGCTTGCGGAAGAGGATCACTGCGGCGGCTACCACTATGGCGGCGTACCCGCACAGGATGGCGAAGCTGGGCCACGGCCCGAACATCGGGGTGTTCCCCGGAGGCTGCCCCACGGTCATCCACAGCTGCCCGCCGGCCAGGGCCGGGATCCACTTGTCGACGTGGTTCTGCCATGACTGCGGCAGGAAGTTGACCAGTATGGTCACCACGAACAGCAGCCCGACCACGGCGCCGATGCCGCCCGCGGTGTGCCGGATGAGCAGCCCGAGGCCGAAGGCCAGCACGCCGCACGCGGTCAGGAACAACGCCCCGCCGATGACGGCGCGCAGCACGTTCGGGCTCCCGATCGTGGTGCTGATGTGGTCGGAGGACATGAGCGCCTGGCCCAGGAAGAACGCCGCGAACGAGGTGACCAGGCTGGTGACCAGCGCGACCACGGTGAAGACCACGCCCTTGGCCGCGATCATCACGCCGCGGTGCGGGTTGGTTGTCAGCGTGGTGCGGATCATGCCCGTGGAGTACTCCGAGCTGATGACCAGCACGCCGAGGACGCCGATGATCAGCTGCCCGATGTACAGCCCGGCCAGGCTCTGCCGCGTCGGATCGAAGTACGGCCCGTGCGGCCCGTGCGCGGCGCCTGCGCTCGCCAGCGCTCCGAAGCCGACGACCACGACGAACATCGCCAGCAGCGTCCAGTACGTCGACCGGACCGAGCGGATCTTGGTGAACTCCGACCGCAACGCGCCCGCGAACGTGACCCGGCCCGCCGAGCGGGGCAGGTCGAGTGCCACGCCGGCCGCGGGCCCGGTTGTCGTTGCCATCTCAGGCCACCTCTCCAGCCAGCACCGGCTGCTCGGGCACGCCAGCGTGGAATTGCACGCTGGATGCGGTGAGTTCCATGAACGCCTGCTCCAGGGACGCGTGGACCGGCGACAGCTCGTGCAGCCGGACCGCGTTGTCGTAGGCCAGGTCCCCGACCCGGCTGGTATCAAGGCCGATGATCACCATCGACCCGTCGCCGTCCTCGCGGACCGTGGCCCCGGCCGCCGCGACGAGCTTGGTCAGCAGGTCGGGCTGGGGCGTACGGACCCGGACCGTCTGCTGGGAGTTGGCGGCGATGAACTCGGCGACCGTGCAGTCGGCGATGAGCTTGCCCCGGCCGATGACCAGCAGGTGGTCAGCGGTGTTCTCCATCTCCGACATCAGGTGGCTGGACACGAACACCGTCCGGCCCTCGGCGGCCAGCGCCTTCATGAGATTTCGGATCCACAAGATGCCCTCCGGGTCCAGCCCGTTGACGGGCTCGTCGAACATCAGGATCTGCGGGTCACCGAGCAGCGCCCCGGCGATCCCCAGGCGCTGCCCCATGCCGAGCGAGAAGCCCTTGGACCGCTTGCCGGCCACGCCGGCCAGCCCGACCAGGCCAAGCACCTCATCGACGCGGCGCCGGGGCAGGTTGTTGGACTGGGCCAGACACAGCAGGTGGTTGTAGGCGCTACGGCCACCGTGCATGGCCTTCGCGTCCAGCAGCGCGCCGACCTGGCGCATGGGCTGGCCCGCCTGGCCAAACGGCTTCCCGTTGATGGTGACCCGGCCGGCCGTCGGCCGGTCCAGGCCGAGGATCAGGCGCATGGTCGTGGTCTTCCCGGCGCCGTTCGGGCCCAGGAAACCAGTGATCTTGCCAGGTGCCACGCTGAACGACAGGTTGTCGACGGCGAGCGTGTCCCCGTACCGCTTGCTGAGGCCTTCTGCCTCGATCATGTTTGTGCCGTCCCCTCAGCAGTCGCACGCCAGCCCGGCCGGCCAGCGAACCCACTCTCTCAGAGAAACGCGATAGGTCGCGTCAGCCGGAAGGCTGATTCGCCTCCCACCGCAGGGTGATGTCAGCGCTTCCGCCGATCGACGAGAGGACGAAAGCCCAAACCCTCGGCCACCTCGACGACGCCATCCGCCAGATTCGCGACAGCGCGTTCACCAGCCACGGCCACGACACCCCGCCATAACCCGCACCGTTCGGCAGCACCGGGTGACGTCGCGCCCGCCGGCGACTCGGCCAAACCGCAGCGCGGATGCGAACCGTCCCTGGGCCTCGCCCGGTCAGCTCGCGCGCTCGTCCTCCGCGTCCTGCGGGGCCCGGTTGCCCGCGTTGGCCGAAGGCCCGCCGACGCGGCGGCCTTCGGCCAGCTCAGTGGTGATCGTCACGAACTGATCACGTGCCCCAGCTGCCCAGGGCACCAGCGGCACCTGCCGGTACCGGGCGGCCACATCAGGATCAGCGACCAGCGCGGCGCGCCCGGTCACCGTGACCGACCAGCCTGAGCAGGCCACGGTGTCCAGTTCGTCCGCCTCGAACGCCACGATCACGCCATTCACCCTGCGCGCGACGGTCGAGTCGGCGGCGGTGCGCATCAAGATCATCCCGTCCGTCAGGACGAAGTTCATCAGCCGCACCGCCGGCAGCGCATTGACGGTGAAGATCAGCCGCCCGACCGGCACCGTGGCCAGCAGGCGCAGCGACTCTCCGCGGTCCAGCCGGGCGAACTCGCCGCCCCCGTCCGGGCGCCCGGCATCACCCATTCCCGCATGCTGCACCAACCCCGGATCAGCATGGCAGGGCCGAAGGTCCCGAACCAGGCACCGAACCCCCGGCGAGCCCGGCCCGTCCCAATCTTCACCCTGGCCACGCCCGGCTCGCCCGCTGCTGGCCACAATGGCGCGGCGATCGCCGTGCGGCTGGTGAACACGTGCCGCGCTTGCGATGGCGCCCGTTCGGGCCAGGGTCAGTACGGCGTGCTGTATGTTGGGTACCGAGATAGTCAAGGCGCAGCCATCAGGGCGCGCCGGTCGTGCCTCGCCCCGGGCGAGCTGGTTCCCACGGACGTGGTGGCTTGACATGCGGCCACCCAAGTCCGAAAGAGATTCTTTGACTGTTCTTTTTAGTGAGAAACCCCATGCTGCCCAGCGCCGCAACCGTGGCCACAAGGCTCCCGCATCCGGAGTGACGTTCAGCTCTCTTGGCGTCCCCGCGCCGCTGGTGGCCGCGCTGGCCAGCGCCGCAATCACCAGGCCGCGACCCATCCAGGCCGCCACGCTGCCTGATGCTCTGGCCGGCCGCGACATCCTTGGCCGGGCCCAGACCGGGTCGGGCAAGACACTCGCGTTCTCGCTCCCGCTGGTCACCAGCCTGGCCGGGGGGCACACCATGGCCTGCCGCCCACGCGGCCTGGTGCTGGTGCCAACCCGCGAGCTGGCCAGCCAGGTCGAGGCCGTTCTCGTGCCGCTGGCCCGCGCAATGGGCCTCAGTGTCACGGCCATCTTCGGCGGCGTCCCCCAGCGTCCGCAGGTGGCCGCCCTGCGGGCCCGGGCCGACATCATCGTCGCCTGCCCGGGGCGCCTGGCCGACCTGATCGAGCAGGGCCACTGCCACCTCGGCGACGTCGAGATCAGCGTGATCGACGAAGCGGACCACATGGCCGACCTCGGGTTCCTCCCGGTCGTCCGGCGGCTGCTTGACTCCACCCCGCCGGATGGCCAGCGGATGCTGTTCTCCGCGACCCTCGATAACGCCGTCGATGTCCTCGCCCGGCGCTTCCTGGCTGACCCGGCGCGCCACGCCGTGGACCCGGCCGCAGCACCGGCGCGGATCGAGCACCATCTGTTCACGGTGGCGCCGTCGGACCGGGTAGGCGTGGTCCGCGCCCTGGCCGGTGGCGACAACCGGTCGCTGATTTTCACCCGGACCAAACACGGAGCGCAAAAGCTCGCCCGGCAGCTCGCCGCGGCCGGAGTGCCTGCCGCCGAACTCCACGGCAACCTGTCCCAGAACGCCCGGACGCGAAATCTCGCGTCCTTCGCGTCGGGCGCCGTGCGTGTCCTGGTCGCGACCGACGTCGCTGCCCGCGGCATCCATGTGGACGGCATCGGCCTGGTCATCCACGCGGACTCACCGACCGAGCACAAGGCCTACCTGCACCGGTCCGGCCGGACCGCCCGGTCCGGCGCCGCCGGCGTGGTGATCACCTTGCAGACCCCGGCGCAAGTGCGCGAGGTACGCACCCTGATGAAGCGCGCGAACGTGATCCCGCTGACCGCCACCATCAGCCCAGGCTCGCCGCTGCTGCGCACCATCGCCGGGCCGCCCGCCGAGCCGGCCGCACCCGCGCCCGCGCCCGCTGCTGTGCACCACGCGGCCGCTGCCCCGGCCATCGGAGGCGGCGCTGTCGCGATGTCCGCCGGATACCGCGGGCGCCGCAGACGCTGACGTCACAACTCGCGCCGCAAGCAGATCCAGGCAGGGGTCGCGCCAGATCCAGGCAGGGGTCGCGCCGCAAGCAGATCCAGGCAGGTGTCGCGCGTCGTCGCGCTGCAAGCTGAGCGGCCGCTGACACCCGCCCTTCCAGCCCGCAGGAACCTTTTGTCGCGGCGGGTACCCGCGAACCGATGATGAGAGCTGGGATGGCTGACGATGCGGCATCCCGCGGTGCGCAGGGAGCGGAAGGAGCCGCGCGATGACGGCAGACCTGCCGGAGATCCGGCGAATCGGCGGGTACATCGGCGCGGAGATCTGCGGACTCGACCTGACCCGCGATTACCCGGACGCGACCTACGCGGCGGTCCGGCGGGCCTGGGCCGAGCACGGCGTGATCTTCTTCCGGGATCAGCTCCCCGACGAGGAGCAGCGGGAGCGGTTCGCGCTGCGTTTCGGCCCGATCCGGACCAAGCAGCAGCTGCGCAAGGAGCCCGGCACCCGGTGGTCACCCGCCATCCCGAGACCGGCCAGCCGGTGCTCTACGTCAACCCGGAGTACACCACCCGCTTCGAGGGCTGGACCCGGCGGGAGAGCCTCGGGCTGCTGCGCTACCTGTTCGACCACGGGGGCAAGGCGGAGTTCGTGACCAGGTTCACCTGGCGGCCCGGCTCGATCGCGTTCTGGGATAACCGCCAGGTGTGGCACATGGCGGTCAACGACTACCACCGGATGCGCCGGGTGATGAACCGGATCCTGCTCCAGGGGTCACCGCCGGTGCCCGCCGAGCTGGCGCAGTCCGAGGCGGCCCTGGCCGGGTAGTGCGCCGGGGCGCGGCGCCAGCCCACGGCCCAGGGCCGGTTACCAGACCTGGCGGGCCGCCTCCCCGACCAGTTCCAGCTTGCGCTGCTGGGTGTCCGCGGTGATCAGGTTCGCCCCGATGGAGACCGAGGCGAACCCGCACTGGGTGGACAGGCCCAGCCGCTCGAGGTCGACGTAGCGGGCCGCCTCGTTGATCCGCGCGACCAGCGTGTCGACCGGCTCCACCTCCGCGCGCTTGCTGGACACCAGGCCGAGGATGACCACCTTGTCGTCGGGGACGTTGGCCAGCGGCTCGAACGACCCCGACCGCTCGTCGTCGTACTCGAGCAGGAACACGTCGAAGTTGCTCATCCGGCTGAAGATCTTGTCCGCGGTCGAGTCGTAGCCGCCCGCCGCGATCCACTTGCTCTGGTAGTTGCCCTTGCACAGATGCAGGCCGAAGGTGACCCCCGGGACGTCGCCGACCGAGTTGATGATGTCGACGCCCTCGGTCAGCGTGCGCTCGGTCGGCATGCCCAGCGACTCGCGCAGCTGGCGGTTCTCCGGGTCGACCAGGGTGCCGAGGTCCGGGGAGTCGATCTGGATGTAGGTGCAGCCCATGCGGGCCAGCGCCATCGCCTCCTCGCGCATGATCGTCGCGGCGTCGGCGAACATCTCCCACGGGTCGGCGTAGGCGGCCGTGGACAGCTCCGGCGACCACGCGCCGTACAGGACCAGCGGGCTGGGCAGCGTGACCTTCACCCGCCGCCGCGCCCGTCCGCGCGCGTAGGCGAACTCCTCGAGGGTGATCTGGCGCCGGGCCCGCACCTTCCCCGTGATCGTCACCGGCGGGTGCCAGTCCCAGTCGTCGCCCGGGTCGGCGGCATGGAACCGGACGGCCGCGCCCTCGCGGTCGGTGCCGCCCTCGATCTCGCCGAGCAGCTGGTCGAGGAACGAGAACCGGCGCAGCTCCCCGTCCGTCACGACGTCGAGCCCGCAACCCTCTTGCAGCGCGATCGCCGCGTCCACCGCGCGGTCCTCGACCCGCTTGAACTCCTCCGCGGACATCTGGCCGGCGTCCAGCGCGCCTCGCGCTTCCCACAGGTAGCGGGGGCGCATCAGCGATCCGATCACGTCGGCGTGAATGGTTCCTGTCATCTTCGGCCTCCTCAGGCGACGTTGCTCTGGGCACATTCACCGTTAACGATCACTGTCTTTCACGCTCCGTCACTCGGCGAGCCGGCCTCGACCTCGGCGGCCGGACCGGCCGGCGGGGCGTCGGCGGCGGGCCGGGCATGAGCCGCGCCGAGATAGGCGCCGACGACCCGGGGATCGCGGCGTACCTGGTCCGGCGGGCCGTCCGCGATCACGCGCGTACGATTGCTGAATACGGGGATCCGCCCGCCCGCCCGGGGGGATCCTCGCGCTTCTGGAGGCAAGCGGCGTGCTGCCATGGCCAGGCTGGCCCGCCGATATTCGTGGCCGCGAATGTGTCCACTGCTCTCCCTGACGGGGCGGGCCATACGGCGGTCTGCTGGGTGCGGCAGCGATCGGTAGGGAACGGCGCGTCATTCCGGGATGACAGCCAGTTGATTACCGGCCCATCCCGTGAGACACCCATAGCAAAGACCTATGAGGGCTTATTTGTCAACAATTTAGTCAGTACAATGTTTGCCAGTTTTGTTGATGCTCGCTGCAGGGATGCCTGGCGCAGGCGGCTGGCCCGATGGAGCGGATGGCCAGGTGAGCAACAGCGTCACGCTCGACGTTGATCGCCTGAGCGTCGGCTATGACCGCGCGCCGGTGGTACGTGACCTGACCCTCACCATGGCCTCCGGCGAGGTCGTCGCGCTGCTCGGCGCCAACGGCGCCGGCAAGACCACCACGCTGCGGCCAGGCCGCGCAGCAGCGCCATCACCGCCTCGAAGGCCCGGCGGCGTTCAGAATCCACGCTGCCGCGCCAGAGCGGCAGCGGCCCGAGCACCGCCGCCGCGTCCGGCAGCAGCGCGGCGGCGGCGGGCGCGTGCTCGCCCAGCATCCCGCGCAGCACGTCCGCGGGCAGCGCGGCGGCGACCGGGGTCAGCGCCTCGACGATCGGCTGCAAGAACAACGACCGCTCGGTCTCATAGCAGCGCGTCCGCAGCACGGTCGCGCCGTCGGCCTCCGCCTCCGCGGCCATGAACTCGGCCAGCGTGGTCTTCCCGATCCCCGCCTCGCCGACGATCACGACCAGGCCGGGCACCATTCGGCCCGGGATCAATTCGGAACTATGGCGATTCTCCGGGCTAGAATGGCGAACACCAGAAAAGGCGTGGCGCTCTCGCTAGCGCGGCAAGCGGCACTTCTGGCACCGACTGGAATGTTTACGGGCCGTCTCGCAGGCGATAAAGCCCCTGCCACCAAAATGGCTTCCTGCCAGCCAATTACTCGGCCAATGCCAGTAAATGGCGCTGGTATCACGTACGGGGGGAAATACCCATGCTAGGACCATGGGGTGATCGCTTCAGGAAGCGAGCCTCGCGCCGCGCGGGCATGCCGCTGGCGATCACTTTGTCCGTTGCCGTCGGCGCCGCGTCCTGCGCCTTTGCCGGTTATCTGCACGAGGAAGATTCCGCCTCCGCCTGCACCCGGCAGGCCGCGGGGACGTCCGTGGTGTCCGGCCCGCCTGCCGCCATTGCCGCGGGCGTGGCCCAGGCGCTGTTCGGGTGCGCGCCGAGCGTGGTCGTGGCGAACGCGAACAGCCCGGCCGACGTGGCCGCCGCCGTCCCGCTGGCCGAGCAGGCGCATGCGCCGCTGCTCCTGTCACCGCTGGCGGTCGGCACGGCCAGCACCGCCTCCTACCGCAGCGGCGCGGCGGGCGCGGGGCAGGCCCGGCTGACCGCGTCGCTGGGTACGCTCGCGCTGCGGGAGATCAGCGATCTGCGCCCGCGCAGCGTGCTCGCGGTCGGGCTGACCACCGCCGAGCTGTCGGCGGCGATGCCGGGGGCGCACGTGACCACCAACCCGTCCGGGCTACCGGGGATGTCCCAGCCCCGGCCGCTGAGCCGGGTGATGGTCCTGGTGCCCGCGGGCCGCTCGGCCTCGGCCCTGGCGGCGACGGCCACCGCGCAGGCGGCCGGAGCCACGGTAGTGCCGGTGACCGGCTACGACCCGCGGGGCGACGCGGCCGCGATTACCGCCATCTCCGCCATCAAGCCACGGCAGGTCATCGCGGCCGGCAGCGGCTTCGGCCCCGCGAGCCGGCTCGTGGCCAGGCTCGCCGTGGCCAGGACCGGGGTCCAGCTGCCCGGTGGCGGCCAGCTGGTCGTGCCCATGCACCGGCTCGTCGCCCTCTACGGGCAGCCGGGCGACCCGGCCCTGGGCGCCCTCGGCCAGCAGGGCCTGCAGGCCAGCATCATCAGGGCCAAGCAGGTGGCCGCGCACTACCAGGCGCTGAGCGCGACGCCCGTGGTGCCCGCGTTCGAGATCATCGCCGCGGTCGCCACCGCCACGGCCGGACCCGACGGCAGCTACTCCGCCGAGACCCCGGTCGCCTCGCTGCGGCCGTGGGTGGAGGCGGCGACCAGGGCCGGGATGTACGTGATCCTCGACCTGCAGCCGGGCCGGGCCAACTTCCTGACGCAGGCGAAGGTCTACCAGCCGCTGCTGGAGCTGCCGAACGTGGGCCTGGCCCTCGATCCGGAATGGAAGCTGCAGCCGGGGCAGCTGCCGCTGCAGCAGATCGGCAGCGTGAGCATCACTGAGGTCAACAGCGTCATCACCTGGCTGGCCCAGCTCACGGCGGAATACCACCTGCCGCAGAAGCTGATGGAACTGCACCAGTTCGATATCGGGGAGATCCAGAACGAGCAGCTCCTCGACACCCGCAGCGACGACCTGGCGGTGGTCATCAACATGGACGGCCAGGGCACCCCGGCCGTGAAGCAGCAGACCTGGGACGCGGTTACCGCGGCCGCTCCGCCCGGGGTGAACTTCGGCTGGAAGAACTTCTACGTCAAGGACACCCCGATGCTGAGCCCGTCGCAGACGATGACCAAGACGCCGAACCCAGTCGTGATCTCTTACCAGTAACCAGCCGCGGCCCGGCCCGGGCGCTGATCTCCCCGGTCTGCGCCCGGGCCGGGCCGTCCGCCCCGCCGAGATCCGCCCCGCCCAGATCCGCACCGCTTCGATCCGCCCCGCTTGGCGGCCGGGACGGCGGCGCCCGCGCCCGTCACGGAGCGGGCCCGCGCCCGTCACTGAGCGGGCCCGCGCCGCTTGGGGCGCGGCGCCCGGGGCGCCGCCTCCGCCCGCGGGCCGGCCGCGCCCAGCGCGCCGGCCGCCCCGGCCGCCAGGCGGCCCAGCACCAGGGCCCAGGCCGCTTCCATGAACCGCGCCTGGGCGGGCGAGTCCACCAGCCGGTGGACCTCGACGCGGGGCTAATTTAGCCATCACCGAACAATGGTCCGGCAAGGGGAGGCACTTCATGGACAAAGCTGACATCTGGCCGGCGATCCACGCCGAACGCAAGGCCCTCGGCATCGACCTCCAGGGGCTGACCGGTGAGCAGTGGGCCAGCGCGTCGCTGTGCGATCAGTGGACGGTCCGCGACGTGACCGCGCACATGACTGCCACGGCCAAGATCACGCCCCCGGCGTTCTTCGCCAAGCTCGCCGCCTCCGGGTTCAGCCTCTCGCGGCTGCAGGAAAAGGACATCGGCGTGGAGAAGGGGACCAGCCCGGCTGACACCCTGGCCCGCTTCGAGGCCATCGTGACCTCCTCGAAGCACCCGCCGGGGCCGGCCGACACCTGGCTCGGCGAGACGATCATCCACGCCGAGGACATCCGCCGGCCGCTCGGGATCGCACATGACTACCCGGCCGGCGCCGTGCTTCGCGTGGCGGACTTCTTCAAGGGCTCGAACCTGATCATCGGGGCCAAGCGGCGCATCGAGGGGGTGCGGCTGCGGGCCACCGACGCGGGCTGGTCGCACGGCACCGGGCCGGAGGCGTCGGGTCCGCTGCTCGCCCTGGTCATGGCCATGACCGGCCGCAAGGCGGCCCTCAGCGACCTCAGTGGCGACGGCGTGGCCACCTTGCGGGACCGGTCCTAGGCCAGGTCCCCTGGGGCCCGGGCCGGGTCACGGCGGCCCGGGTTGGCCACGCCATCAGCCCCGCGATCCGGCGTCGGGCGCTGGAGATGACCGACCGGCACGCCGCCGCGGGCCGGGGCCGTTCCTGGCGGACGTGGCGGGGTACCGCGGCCCGCGGCGATACTGAGCGGGTGGACCCACATGTTGCCCGCTACAGCGAGCGGCCCGAACTCTGGGACGGCCTCGGCGGCCTGTCCGGCGAGGTCTGGCCGGAGTACAACCAGCACGGCGACACGCTCAACCAGTACTGGGCGCGGCTCTACGACGATTTCCCCGATTGGCAGTTCGTCCTCTACGACCCGGGCGACGAGACGGTCCTGGCCGAGGGCCACACGATCCCGCTGGCCTGGGACGGCACCGACGCAGGCCTGGGCCCGGGCATCGACGCCACCATGGCCGCCGCCTTCGCGCTGCGCGAGTCCGGCGGGTCGCCCACCGCGGTCAGCGCGCTGGCGGCCGAGATCCCGCCGCGCCACCAGGGCCGGCGGCTGTCCGGGGTGGTGCTGTCGGCCATGGCCGGCCTGACCCGCGACGCCGGGCTTGATCACCTGATCGCCCCGGTGCGGCCGAGCCGCAAGGACCGCTACCCCACCATCCCCATTGACCGCTACGTCCGCTGGACCCGCGCCGACGGGTCGTCATTCGACCCGTGGATCCGGGTGCACACCCGGATGGGCGCCCGGATCGGGCCGGCGATCCCCCGCTCCCTGCACATCACCGGCACCGTCGGGGACTGGGAATCCTGGACGCGGATGCCGTTCCCCGAGACCGGCGATTACGTCTTCCCTGAGGGCCTGGCCACCGTGCACATCGACCGGGAGCGCGACCTCGGCGAGTACTGGGAACCCAACGTCTGGATCATCCACGGGGTGGGCGCCCCGGGCCGCTAGGCCGGGCGGGGGCGGACCAGCCCGAGGGCGGCGGCCCGGGCGGCGGCCGCGCGCCGGGACGGGGCGCCCAGC
The DNA here is from genome assembly GCA_963749145.1 of uncultured Actinomycetota bacterium. Lineage (GTDB taxonomy): Bacteria > Actinomycetota > Actinomycetes > Streptosporangiales > Streptosporangiaceae > JASHPR01. The sequence goes on from CAVVLN010000006.1 coordinate 28,357, forward strand.
TTGGCCAGGACCGCGGACACATGATGGTCGACGGTCTTGGCCGAGATGAACAGTGCCGCCGCGATCTCGGCGTTGCTGCGCCCGGCGCAGATCAGGTCCAGGACCTCCCGCTCGCGCCGGGTCAGCCCGAGCGGGTGCGCGCGCGTGGCCGAGCGCGGCCCGGCCGGGATGGACCGGAGGCCGAGCTCGCGCATCTTCTGCCGGGCGACCCGGGCCGCGGCCGGCGCGCCGAGGCCGGTGAGGATCCGCAGCGCCTCGCGCAACGCCGCCTCGGAGCCGTGGTCGAGCAGCGTCAGCGCCGCCTCGTACGGGCAGCCGAGGTCGGTCCAGAGCTGAGCGGCCTTGTCCCGGTGGCCGTCCACGTGCAGCCGGTATGGCTCGGCCAGCGCGCCGAGTGGCCGGCGCCCGGGCCGCAGGCGCTGGCGCCACACCGCGATCTGGCCGCGCGGCCAGGCGCCGCAGCCCGCGGCAACGTCCTCCGCGCGGGCTAGCTCGGCCTCGGCCTCGGGTAGCCGGCCCTCCAGCCAGCACGCCTCGGCCCGGGCCAGCCGCGCGGCCGCGATCCACTCCGGCTCGCCGGACCCCTCGGCCCCCGCCACGGCCTCGTCGAGGCAGTCCCAGGCGCCGGGCTCGTCCCGGCGGGCCCGGATCTTGCCCAGGCTGATCAGCGGGTTGAGCCGGTTGATGGTCGCGGCCGGCAGCTGCCGCAGCAGCTCCTCGGCCAGCGAGGCCGACGCGTCCCACCGGCCCGTCTTCTCCAGCACGCCGGCGTGCTCGCCGCGCAGGCAGGTGCCGAACGTGCTGATGTCATGGTCGTCGCAGTAGGCGACGCCGTCGGCGAAGTACCGCTCGGCGTCGGCGAATCGCCGCTCGGCCGCGAACGCGGCGTGCAGGTTGGCGAAGGCCCGTCCGGCCTGCTCGTCCAGGCCCTCGGCGACCGCGATCCGCAGGGCCTGGCGCAGCTGGCCGGCCCAGGCCAGGCCGGCGCTGAAGGCGGCGCAGCCTTCGGTGTTGAGCGCCTCGCTCAGTACCTCGCGCACGCCGAGCGGCTCGGCGATCTCATATGCCCGCCGGGCCAGGCCGATGGCGGCCTCGCTCTCGCTGGCCAGCATCTGCTGGCCGGCCAGATTGGCATAGGCCCAGGCCAGCTCGACGCTCGGGCCGAGCGGCTCCAGGACGGCCAGGGCGGCCTCGGCGCAGGCCTGCGCGTCGGCACCGCGACACAGCCGCCACATCGTGCGCGACAGCCGCCGCAGCGTGTCGCCCTCGCGGAGCCGGTCGCCCGTCTCGCGCCACAGGGCCAGGGCCCGCTCTCCGGCGGCGGCCGCGTCATCCCAGCGGTCGACGAGGGACGCCTCGAAGGCCAGGCCGTCGTGCAGCCGGGCCCGGGTCGCAGCGTCGGCCTGATCCGCGAAGCGCAGCGCCCGCTCGAACTGCGCGGCCGCCTCGCGGTGGGACGCCAGTTCCCCGGCCCGCCGTGCGGCCGCAGGCGCGTGGCACATGACCGCCGGGCCGTCGCCCGCCGCCTCGGCGTGAAAGGCCATCCTGGCGTCGTCGTCGCATTCGTGCGAGCGCAGCGCCGCGAGGATCCCCGCGTGGGCGGGTGCGCGGCGGTGCGCCGCGATCGCCTGCTCCACGGCCAGCCGCGCGATCTCGTGCCGGAACCGCAGCCGGGCCCTGTCCCCGGCCAGCAGCCCCGATCCGAGCAGCTCGTCCATGGCCGACGGCGGGCACGCCGTGACCGCCTCCAGCAGCGGCGGCTCCACCCGGGTGCCGATCAGCGCGGCCACGTCGAGCACCCGGCGCGGCTCCGGGCTGAGCCGACCGGCCCGGGCCAGCACCGCGTCCCGCGCCGACGGCGGCACCTGGCCGATCGGGGCGCGGACCACCTCGGTGACGAAGAACGGGTTACCGCCCGTGAGCCGGTACAGCTCGGCCGCCTCGAGCCCGCTGTCGCCGGCCAGCACGCCCACCGCCGCCGCGGACAGGGGCGCCAGGCTGATCCGGCGGGTCGACCGCAGTGTGGCCAGGTCGCCGAGGACGGCGCGCAGCGGGTCGGTCGCGGCCAGGCCGTCGTCGCGGTAGGTCACGATGAGCAGCGCCGGCACGTCCCGGAGCCGGCGGCCGAGGTAACGCAGCAGGTCGAGGGTGGCCTCGTCGGCCCAGTGGACATCCTCGACGACCACCACGTGTAGCGGGCCGGGCCCGGTGACCTGGCGCAGCAAGGCGGCGAACAGCTCGTCGCGCGGGGCCCGGGCCCGGCAGAGCTCCAGCAGCTCCCCGCCGAGCCGGCGGCGTGTCCGCCGACGACGTGGCGCAGGCGCACCGGGCCGACCTGAAGGTCCAGGGCCAGCACGAGGTGCGCTACCTCCGGTACTGGGTCGACGAGCAGCAGGGCAAGGTGTTCTGCCTCGTCGAGGCGCCGTCCGCGGCGGCCGCGCAGGCCGTGCACCGCGAGGCGCACGGCCTGGTCGCCGACCAGGTCTACCGGGTTCAGGAAGGTTCCTGACCGCGGGGAAGGCCCGCGGTCAACGACACACAGGGGAGAACAGTCATGACCACCATCCGTCGCATCCTGCGGCCCGCCGCCCTGCTGGCCGCCCTGACCACCATCCTGGCCACCTGCGGCGCCGCCATCCCGGCCTTCGCCTCCGCCGCCCTCATCCCGGGGGGCGGCGGCGGGGGCGGGGGCCCGGCCACCGCACCGCCGCCGGTCATCGTCCGCACGGTCACGGTCGGCGGCACCCCGGGCTGGCAGATCGCCCTGCTCGTGGCCGGGGCCGCGGTGCTGGCCGCGGCGGTCGCGGTGCTGCTGGACCGGCTGCGCGCCGCGCGGCGGGCCCAGCTGGCGGCAGCCGCCCGGTGACCGCGGGGTCAGCCGTAGATGCGCCGCAGCAGGGACAGCGCGGGCCCGGGATACGGGCCCGCGCAGTCCGGGCAGGCGGCGGATTTCGCGGGGATGTTCAGCCAGAACCCGGCCACCAGGCCGCTCACGTCCCGGTAGGCCGCCTGGAGCTGGCCGCCGCCGACCTCCTGACTGCCGTTGTCGGTCGACAGCCCGGCCAGCACCGCCACCCCGGGGTGCGCGGCCTGGGCCGCCTGGGCCGCGGCCGCGACGAAGTCCTGGTAGCCGGGCAGGTCCCGCTCGTCGTTCTGGGCCTGGATGTCGATCACGTCGGCGTACCGGGCGGCACCGCCGGCGATGTCCCAGGCGAGGTAGTGCCGCCGCTGCGAGGGACCAGACGCGCAGGTGCAGCGGGCCTGGACGATGTCCACCGCCGGGGCGTCGATGAGCAGCATCCCGTACGCGTGCACCAGCCCGGCGGCCAGTCGCTCGTATCGCGCGGGCTGGGCCTGCTCGGCAGGCGGGGTCAGCGGCCAGTGTTCCATGTCCAGCAGCACGGCGCGGTAGCCGCCGGGCAGCGCGCCATCGGCGTAGGCGCCGCTGATCGCCGCGTAGCTGTAGTAGGTCGCGGTGGGGATGCCGAGGCCGCCGGGCGGCCCGGAGACGTAGCCGCCGCCGAAGGCCCGGGCCAGCAGCGCGCCCCCGGCGCCGGCGCCGTGCAGCAGGCTGACGGCGTGGGCGTCGACCAGCCACATGAGCCCCGGCGCCGTCGCCGCCCGGGCGGACGGGGCGGACACGGCGCGGGCGGGCGGCACGGATGCCGCCCGGGCGGGCGGGGCGGACGCCGCCCGGGCGGACGGGGCGGACGCCGCCCGGGCGGGCGGGGCGGACACGGCGCGGGCGGGCGGGGCGGACGCCGCCCGGGCGGACGGCGCGGCCGGGCCGGGCGCGACGCCGGCGGCCAGGCCGAGGGCGGCGGCCAGGCCGAGGACGAGTCCGATTGCCCGGCCGAGGGCAAGGCGCCGGGCGCGGCCCGGCGCGGCCGACCCGCCCGGCGCGGCCAGCGCGGCCAGCCCGGCCGGCCCGGCCAGTAAGGACAGCACCACCGCCGGCCCCGCGGCTGGCCCGACTTCCCGTTTTTCATTCCGACAGCTCCCCTGAGCTGGGCACGAATGCTCCCCCGTACCCCCCGGGCCCAGACCCAGATGTCTGACCGGCCCGGTGACCAAGTCTGGCCGGCCGCGACGGCCGGGCCGGGCATCGCCGAGAACGTGTCCGCAGCTGGTCGTGGTAGCAGCCAGTTACGGGCACGTTTGCCCCGGGCGGCGCAGCCGCCGGCCGGGGCAAAGGCGGTAACTGGTCGTGGTAGCAGCCACTTCTGCACGCGTTTGCCGGAGAAGGGGCGGGGCGGTTTGCCGGAGAAGGGGCGGGGCGGGTTGGCCGGAGAAGGGGCGGGTCGGCGGCTGGCCGCCCTCAGCCTGACCGGGCTGGCTGGCCCGGCTCGGCGGCCAGGGGCCGCAACCGGGCCAGCTCGGCCTCGTACCGGGCCACCGCGGCCAGCTTGATCTGCTCATAGCCGCGGATGGCCAGCGGCAGCCGGGCCAGCTCGACCGCGGCGGCGTGACTGGCCGCCGACAGCCCGGCCAGCACGGCGCGGATCTCGGCCTCGTACCCGGCGGCCAGCCCGCGTTCGGCGCGCCGCACCCGGGTGTAGCCGAACGGGTCGGCCGGGGTGCCCCGCAGGTGCCGCATGGACCGCAGCGCGCGGAACGCGGGCCGGGCCGCCGCCGCCGGGACCCCGATCTTCTTGCGCCAGCCCAGCGCGCGCAGCACTGGCGGGTGCAGCTGGTAGCGGACGCCGCGCCCGCCGGGGACCGCCTCGGCCAGGGCCCGGCCGAACCCGGGGTCCAGGTGCAGCCGGGCCACCTCGTACTCGTCCTTGTAGGCGAGCAGGTGGTAGAAGGCCGCGGTCACCGCCGCGGTCAGCTCGCCCGGCGCGCCGGGGCCGGCGGGTCCGGGCCCGGCGCCGCACGCCGCCTCGGCCCGGGCCGTGGCGGCGACGAGGTCGAGGTAGCGGGCGGCGAGCCGGTCGTTCTGGTAGCCGATCAGGTCCGCCGCGAGGCCGGTGGCCCGCTCGGCCGCCGGCCCTTCCAGGCCGCGCGCCGCGGCCAGGTCCCGGGCCGCGGCCAGCCGCCGGGCCCCGGCTCCCGGCGCAGCTCGCCGACCCGCCGCGGCGCGGGCAGGCGGCCCGGGTCGGCCACGGCCAGCCGCCCGGCCAGGAACGCGGCCTGGTTGCGCTCGACCGCGACGCCGTTCAGCTCGATGGCCCGGGCGATCGACGCGGCCCGCAGCGGCAGCGCCCCGGCCTGATAGGCCGCGCCGAGCGCGATCAGGTTGGCCGCGATGCCGTCGCCGAACAGCGTGGTGGCCAGGCCGATGGTGTCCACCTCGACCAGCCCGCCCGGCTTGCTGCGCGCCCGCACCGCGTCGAGCAGCGCGGGCAGGCCGGGGACGTCCGCGGAGCCGCGGACCATGTCGGCCGTGGGCACCAGCGAGGTCGAGGCCACGGTCACGGTCTGGCTGGCCGCTGCCCGGGCCAGGTGCCGCGGGTCGGTCGCCACCAGCAGGTCCAGCGCCAGCAGCAGGTCGGCCGACTCCTCGCCGACGGCGTTGGAGGCCTCGGGGACCGGGCCGTCGGCCGGCCACAGCCGCAGGTGCGACACCACCGGCCCGGCCTTCTGGCTCAGCCCGGTCTGGTCCAGGCCGGTGACCCGCAGCCCGTCCAGGAACGCCGCGGTCGCGAGCACCTGGTTGAGCATGACCACCCCGGTACCGCCGATGCCCGTGGCCACGATGCCGTAGCCGGACCCGGCCGGGGGCGAGACGGGGCGTGATGGCTCCGGAATGTCGGCTGGCAGCGTGACGGCCGGCCGCGCGCGGGCGCCCGCCGGCGCGGCGGTGACGGTCACGAACGACGGGCAGTCGCCGGCCAGGCAGCTGTAGTCGGTGTTGCAGGACGCCTGGTCGATCTGGGTCTTGCGGCCCAGGTCGGTGTCCACCGGATGCACGGACAGGCAGTTGGACTTGACGCCGCAGTCGCCGCACCCCTCGCACACCGCCTCGTTGATCACCACCCGCCGCGGGCGCTCGGGCGCCTGGCCGCGCTTGCGCAGCCGCCGCAGCTCGTTCGCGCAGGGCTGGTCGTAGACAAGCATGGTGACGCCGGGGACCCTGGCCAGGGCCTGCTCGGCCTCGGCGAGCCGGTCCCGGGGCCAGACCCGGGTGCCGGGCGGCAGCTTGGCCGCGCGGCCGTAGCGGGACGGGTCCTCGCTGACCACGATGATCCGGGCCACGCCCTCGGCGGCCATCGCCTGGCACAGCCGGGGCACGTCGAGCTGCCCGGCCGGGTCCTGCCCCCCGGTCATCGCGACCACGCCGTTGTAGAGGACCTTGAACGTCATCGTCGCCCCGGCCGACACCGCCGCGCGCACGGCCAGGCTGCCGGAGTGGAAAAACGTGCCGTCGCCCACGTTCTGCACGAAATGCGGCACGTCGGTGAACGGGGCGCGGCCGATCCACTGCGCGCCCTCGCCGCCCATCTGGTTGTAGGAGACCGCGCCGCGGTCCAGCCACATCACCATGGCGTGGCAGCCCACGCCGCCGCCGACCGGCGACCCGGCCCCGGGCACGGTGGACCGGCTGTGCGGGCAGCCGCTGCAGAACGCGGCGGTGCGGGCGGGCGCCACCGGGGTGAGCGACAGCTCGGCCCGCCCCTCGTCCCGATCGTCCGCCATCACGCTCAGCCTCGCGCCGAGCCGCTCCTGGAGGCGGCGGGCCAGCAGCGGGCGCAGCCGGTCACCGGTCAGCTCGCCGTCGACCGGGATCAGCGGCGCGCCGCGCTCGTCGCGCTTCCCGGTCACCCGGGGACGGCTGGCCAGGTCGTAGAGCTGCTCGCGCAGGAAGCGCTCGACGAACGGGCGCTTCTCCTCGACGACCAGGATCTCCTCGACGCCGTGCGCGGCCGCCGCGACGATGCCCGGTTCCAGCGGGTAGATCATCCCCAGCCGGACCAGCCGGATCCCGGCGCCGGCCACCTCCTGGTCGCGGGCCAGGCCCAGGCCGGCCAGGGCCTGGCGGACTTCGCGGTAGGTCCGGCCCGCGCTGATGATCGTCAGCCACGGGTCCGGCGGGTCGACCTCCAGCGCGTTGAGGCCGTTGCCGGCCGCGTAGGCCCGGGCCGCGGCGTGGCGCTGCTCGTAGAGCTCGGCCTCCAGCTCGACGGTGTGCGGCAGGAAGAAGGTGGGCCGCTGCGCGTACCGCCACGGCACCCCGCCGAAGGCCAGGTCCGGGGTGACCGGGGTGATCCGGTCGGCGGCCACGTCGGCCGAGCCGAACCCGTCGGCCACCGACGTGACGATCTTCAGCCCGGACCAGCAGCCGCCGTAGCGGGACAGCTCGTAGGCGTGGCGGCCGAGGTCGAGGACCTCCTGGGCGGTGCCGGGCACCAGGACCGGCATCCCGGCGTCGTACAGCGCGACCTCGCTCGCGCCCGGCAGCGTGGACGACTTCGACTGCGGGTCGTCGCCGACGGCGCAGATCACGCCGCCGTTGCGGCCGACCCCGTGCAGGTTGGCGTGCCGGAACACGTCCCCGCAGCGGTCCGCCCCCGGCGCCTTGCCGTACCACATGCCGATGACCCCGTCGTGGCGGCTCAGCGGCGCGAGGTTGTCCTGCTGGCTGCCCCACACCGCGGTGGCGGCCAGGTCCTCGTTCACCCCCGGCACCCAGCGCACGTCGTGCTCGCCGAGCATCGCCCCGGTCCTGGCCAGGGTCTGGTCGAAGCCGCCCAGCGGTGAGCCCGGGTAGCCGCTGACGAAGGCGGCGGTGCGCAGCCCCCGCCGCCGGTCGGCGCGGATCTGGTCGAACAGCACGCGGACCAGCGCCTGGACCCCGGTGATGAGGATCTCGCCGTCGGTGACGCGGTACTTGGCGTCCAGGTCGAAGTCGGCTCGGCTCGCGGTAACGGTCATGATGGCTCCTCCGGCACGGGCTGCTTGCTCCCAGGTTGCTGGTCCGGGCGAGATTTCGCCACTTGATAGCGAATCAGGACAAACGTCTGGCCGCGACGCGGGATCACCTGCGGCGGGTGATGCGGCCGTGCCCGGAGCTGCCGAGGGTGAATGGTGAGGCGCGCTGTGCTAGCCAGGCCCTCGGGGGAGCCTGCCCGGCGTGCCGGGGAGCGGGGGGCTGCCATGCGAAAGACCGCGATCGCCTGCGGTGTCCTGGGGCTAATCCTGGTTGTCGCGTCGTTCTTGCTCGCGTTCTGGATCACGCCCACGTACATCGCGCGCCTGCAGAGCAACGCGAATATCGTGCGAAACTATAACGGAACGATCCGGACCCTGCTGAAGCCCACCGCGCTGCGCAGCGGCAGCCTGTCCGGGGCGATCATTACCGGGGTGCCCGAGACGCTGCGCCGGCAGGTCACCGTGCAGCAGACGGCCGGGAACACGGCCCTGGTCCGCGACGCGACCACGGCGACCGTGGCGGGCCTGCCGATCGGCGGAATCAGCTCGAACTACGCGATCAGCCGGACCAGCTTCGCGGCGACGGCCAGCCACCCGAGCGACTGGAGCATCACCAAGGCCACCGGGCAGACGTTCAACTGGCCGATCGGGGCGAAACAGCAGACCTACACCGGATGGGTGCCGCAAACCGAGACCACCGTCCCGCTGAAGTACGTCAAGCAGCAGCCGCAGGGCGGCATCAACACCAACGTCTACCAGGCCACCGTCCCGCTCACGCCGGTCAAGAACCCCCAGGTGCTGGCGAGCCTGCCGAGGACGCTGCCGGTGAGCGTGCTCCCGGGGGCAGTCAAGGCGGGGCTGGTTCCGGCCAGCCTGGTCGCGGACCTGGCGAAGCTCTTCCCGCACGCGACCTCGGTGCCGCTCGGTTACGCGTACCAGAACACGGCCACCTTCTGGGTCGCGCCCCCCACCGGGGTCGTCGTCAACCAGAACCTCACCGAGACCGAGGTTGGCGGCATCGCGCTGCCCGGCGGGAAGCTGGTCCCGGTATTCCCGGTGCTCTCCGACAGTTACGCGTTCACCTCGTCCAGCGTGTCCGCCGCGGTATCCGACGCGAACAACGGCAGCAGCGCCATCAACACGTGGGGCATCCTGGTGCCGATCCTGGCCGGCATCGTCGGGTTCCTGCTGCTGGTCGCCGCGGCCATGCTGTGGATCCGCGGCCGCAGGCACGGGGTGAGCGGCCCGGCGCAGGGGGTCGGCGGCCCGTCCCTGGACCCGGCCCACGCCGACACCCGCTGATCGCGCCCGCCCCGTCCCGGCTGGGCCTGGATGCGGCTTCCTGGTGGGCCTCGGTGATCCGCTCCACGAATAACGGTTGCGGTCTGTCCGGTTACAGCCGGACAGACCGCTACCGTCCGAGGTCCGGCGCCGGAAAAACCGTCTCGCCCGGACGCGGGTCTAACCAGGTGAGGGACGAAAGAAAGGAACCATCAGATGCGCAAGACCCGCGTCAACACCGAGGCCGACACCGCGCGCGAGATCAGCAAGCCGGACGAGCAGTGGCGCCAGGAGCTGACCCCGATGCAGTACAGCGTCCTGCGCCACGCCCACACCGAACGGCCGTTCACCGGTGAATACGTCCACAACCACGAGGACGGTTCCTACCGGTGCGCGGGCTGCGGGGCCGAGCTGTTCCGCTCCGACGCCAAGTTCGAGTCCGGTACCGGGTGGCCCAGCTTCTCCGAGCCCGCGGTCGCCGAGGCGGTCGAATTGCGGCCGGACAACAGCCTGTTCATGCGCCGGACCGAGGTCGTCTGCCGCCGCTGCGGCGGTCACCTGGGCCACGTCTTCGACGACGGGCCCACCCCGACCGGCGACCGGTACTGCATCAACTCCTGCTCGCTGGCGTTCGATCCCGCGGCATCGGATAAGTAAGGATAAGTAACAGGGAGGGCCACCTTCTGGTGGCCCGGTCCCTGAGCCGCCGCGGGAGGCGTGATGGGCAGGCCCGGCCGCACCGGTGACCACCAGTGGTCGCAGCAGCATCTGTCGCACTACGTGGAGGGCGACCTGGGGCACCGCGCCCGCCGCCGCCTGGACCGGCACGCCCGGGACTGCGTGGACTGCGGGCGCGGGATCCGCGCGATGCGGGCCCTGGTGTACGCGCTCGGCGGGCTGGACGGCCTCGCGGGCGTGCGCGCGCCGGCCACGATCTTCGACCGGCTCGGGACGGCCGGAGCCGGCGGGCCCGCCGGGCCGGCGCCCGCGCCGTGACCCGGCCGTCGCCGGACGAGCGGGCCGCGGCACCGCTATCGGCGGAAGCGCGGGTGCCGGATGCGCAGGCCGGCGGGCCCCGGGACTGGTCACCGCCGCCCGCGGCGCCGCCGGAGACCGAGGCCCGCCTGATCGCCCGGGCCCAGGCCGGGGACATCGCCGCGTTCGAGTGGCTGTCCGGCGCGTATGCCGACCGCCTGTTCATGCTGCTGCTGCGGCTGCTGGGCGACCGCGGCGAGGCGGAGGACGTGACCCAGGAGGTGATGCTGCGCGCCTGGCGGGGCATCGCCCAGTTCCAGGGCCGGTCCAGCTATTTCACCTGGCTGTACCGGATCGCGGTCAACGAGGCCAACCGCGCCTTGGAGCGGCGGGCCCGCCGCCCGGCGGGCGTGCCGATCGGCGAACGGGAACTGCAGCTACCGACGCCCGAGGCCGATGACCCGTCCCGGCAGGCCGAGGCGCGCGAGCTGCGGCTGGCCCTGGGCCGGGCCCTGGCCGGGCTGCCGCCCGACCTGCGCACCGCGATCGTGCTGCGCGATATCGAGGGACTGTCCACCCAGGAGGCCGCCGAGATCGCCGGGGTGGGCCAGGCCGCGTTCAAGAGCCGGCTGCACCAGGCCAGGCTGCGCGTGCGGGCCGCCATCGGCGACCAGGCCCTGGTCACCGTGGGCGGATGACACAGGCCCGGTTGCTGGCTGCCTAGGCGGCGATGGCGGGGGGACGCGGGGCGCGGCGCAGCCATTGCCAGAACGTGCGTCGCGGCCGACCGGGCGGAGGGGGCGGCCCGGCGGTGATGCCTGCGCCGCGAACCCAGCCTGCGATCTCGATGCGCAGCTGGACGGGGACGCCAGGGCCAGGCGGCTCGGGCAGCGTGACGCTCCCGCCGTGCACTGATATGTCACCGGCGTCCACCACGATGCCCGGCCGGGTGATCAGCCTGAGCCCCCCGCCTCTCACCTCGGCGGTGATGCGCAGCAGCGGCTGCGTGATCACCGCCTCGGTGAAGTCCAGCGTCACGGCGCCGCCTTTCACCTTGACGTCCAGTTCCTTCGGCACTACCCACCGGCCATCCCGGCGGGCGCAGCTGCCGTGGACGTGGATCCGTATCAGATCCTTCGGCGTGGCGCTCACCGCGCCCGCGCCGGGCGGCACGAGGGCGGCACCCGGCGTGGCCGGCAAGTCGGCAGTCAGCACCGCGAGCTCGCCGTAAGTCCTGGCGGTCAGCGCGCGTTCCAGGCGGTCGTCCAGTTCTTCCGCGGAGAGCCGGCCGTCCCCGGCGGCTACCCGCAGCAGTTCCACCACCTGATCCCGGTCCGCGTGTGATGCGCGGAGTTCCTCGCCCGCGACGGTGGCAGGCAGATCGCTCTGGCCGCCTCGGCTGGATTGTGGGTCCGCCATGCCCAAACCCTAAGGCAACGCGCGACCACGCTATGGCTAGCCGCCGGGTGCCCCGCGACGGCGGCCTGGCCGACCTGCTGGACGAGGCCAATAGCCCCGAGCCGAAATCACCGCAACGCCCTAAGCCCTAGCTTTGCTCCAACCACGAACGCTGGGGCCGCTCCCGGGCGGCCGGGCCGGGCCGGGCCGCGCTGCTTACTTGGCGGTCTGGTCCTCTAGCTACTTGGCGGTCTGGTCCTCTAGCTACTTGGCGGTCTGGTCCTCTAGCTTTGCGCCGGGCGCGTTGGTCTTGACCGAGTCGATGCCGTTCAGCGCCGACTCCTTGCTCTCGTAGGTCTCGCTGGTCGCGATGACCTGCCCGTTCCCGGCGAGCAGGTTGAAGTGGTACTTACCGCTGGCGCCCTTCTTCAGCACGAACTTGCCTGCCATCGTTGCCCCCCCGATTCTGGCGTTGACTCCCCGGTGCCGGCATACCCGCCGCGGGCCGGACGACACATCCGGGCCGCGGTCCGGCGGCCGCCTATGCGGCGCGGATCGTCAGCACCGTCCACGCCCCCACGCAGACACGATCGCCGTCACGCAGCCGCACCCGCGACCCGGCGGCCATCTCACTGCCGTTGACCTGGGTGCCGTTGGCCGACCCGGTGTCGAAGACCGTCCAGCCGCCGTCCTGCTCCGCGATCAGCACCGCGTGCAGGTGGGAGACGCCCGGGTCGGCGGGCGGCCCGGTCAGGTCGATCTCCGGCTCGAGCCCGCGGGTCACGCTGCGCCGGCCGATCCGCATCTCGGGCCCCTGGAGCCGGAACCGGCGCTCCGGGCAGTAGGCCGGGAACTCCAGCGCCGCCGCGTCCGGGCCGCCCGCGGCGACCACGCTGTCGAAGTAGGCGCGGTCGGCGGTCACCACGGCCACCCACCCGGCCGCGGCGGCCTGCTGACCCGGAGATGCGCCAGGGCCCGGCCCGGTGATGGTGCCGCCGGCCTCGATGGTGCCGCCGGCCTCGATGGTGCCGCCGGTCTCGGTGGTGCCGCCGGTCTCGGTGGTGCCGCCGGCCTCGGCGGGCGCGACGACATGGCTTGGTGCCGTGGGCACGTACCCGGCCGCGGGCGCCTGGCTGGGCGCGGTGTCGACGCGTACGGCGGCTGCGGCCTGGCCCGAGGCGAAGTTGTAGCCGCACGCCTCGCAGAACGGCCCGGTCCGGCCCGCCCCGCACCGCGGGCAGGCCTCCGGGGACGCGGGCGGGGCGGCGGCGGAACCCGGCGCGGATGCGGGCCCGGCCGGGCCAGGCGCCGCCGTGGCCGGGGCGGCAGCGGGACCAGGCGCGGCGGGCGAGACCGGGGCAGGGGCCGGGACGCCGAGGCGCATCCCGCAGACGTCACAGAAGTCGGTGCTGGCGCTCTGGTGACCGGAGGGACAGACCGGCATGGCGGCCTCGCTTACTTCCTGGTCCGGACCGTCTTGGTCGACCGGGTGTCCAGCGCCATCTCGTCGGCGTCGTCGACCTTCTTCTTCAGGCGCACAGTGCCCGTGGCCGCGTCCACCACGTCAACGACCTTGGCCAGCAGCCTGGCCGTGCCCTCGTTGCCCGACTGCTCGGCCAGCGCCACCGCGCGGCCCAGCTTGGCGGTGGCGGTCTCCTCGTCACCCTGCTTGCGCGCCTCCAGCCCCTCCTGGATCACCTGGGCCAGCTCGGCCTGGCCGGTGTAGTGGGCCACGCTCGGGTTGATCCGCGTCGACAGCGCCTCGTCGTCGGTCCAGATCGCCCGCACCAGGCCCTGCCCGAGTATCTCCGGGCCGGAAGGTCCGGCCGCCACCAGGCTCACCCGGGCGGCGAGCATCTCCTGCCCGACGGCGGCGGGCACGACCTGGACCCGCACGTGGTAGTCGCGGCTCTCGGCACTGCCCCACGCGCCGGTCGGGTAGTCGCCAGCCTGCGGGCCGGACGCGGCGCGCCGGGCCGTCAGGTCCTCGACCACCGGCGCGACCTGCTTGACGAACCGGGCGGTCGCGTGCTGCGGCGTCCACACCCGCAGCGCCACGTCGGCGACCTGCTTGCCCATGGCGGTCTGCATCATCGCCGCGAAGTCCGCGGCGAGCCCGGCCGGATCGGGCACGATGTCGACGCTGCCGAGCAGCGCGGAGGAGATCCGGCGGAGCTCGGCGACCTCCCAGTCGGTGCCCACCCCCCGGCAGTCGCAGCTGAACACGCCTTCGCTCATGCTGATCGCCGCGGCGAGCTGCTCGGGGGTCTCATGCTCGTTCCGCCCGTCGGTGAGCAGGATCGCGTGGCGCAGCGTGGCGGGATGGGCGGTGAACATCGACAGGGCCAGCCGCAGCCACTGCCCGATCGCGGTCCCGCCGCGCGGCATCAGGCCCGCCACGGCCTGCTTCGCATACTGCCTGGTCGTCGCGTCCGCCACGGCCAGGCTGCCGTCGTGCGGGAACACCGGCTGCGCCCGCTCGGTCCCGGCGATCACGGCGAACGCCACGCCGTCGCGGATCACGTCCACGGCGGCCGCGGTGGCCGCGCGGGCCTCGGCGATCTTGGTCTGCGGCGACCGCATCGAGCCGGAGCAGTCGATGATGATGATCTCCGCGCTGCCGGCGTCGTCCGCCGGCACCGCGACCCCGGCGTCCGGGGAGGTCACCGTGACGATGGCGCTGACGTCGTCGCCGCCTTCGGGCAGGTACTCGTTCTGGGAGACGTCAACGGTGAAGTCAGGATGGCTCATCGGCGGGCTGCTCCTCGGGCTCGTCGTGGCTTCCGGGCGGGCGGGGCTGGGGCGGATAGGGGGCCAGCACCACGGTGACGTTGTCCATGCCGCCCGACGCGATGGCGAAGCTGACCAGGTTGCCCGCGGCGGCGAGCGGGTCGGTCAGCGCGCCGGGCAGCGCCATCTCGGCCAGCCGGGCCGCCTCGGGCTGGTAGTTCCACAGCCCGTCCGAGCACAGCAGCAGGACGCCAGGGCCGGGCGGCTCGAACCGCGCCACGTGCGGCGCGGCGCCGCCCAGGTCCGCGCCGACCCAGCCGGTCACCACGTGAGCCTGGGGCAGCGCGAGCGCTTCGTCCTCGGACAGCAGGCCCGCCGCGACCATCTCCCCGGCCACCGAGTCGTCCCGGGTGAGCCGCTGGGCCGCGGAATCGGCGCCCAGCCAGTAGCCGCGGCTGTCCCCGAGCCAGCACAGCGTCACGGCTTCGCCGGTCATCACCGCGGACACGAACGTGGCCGACGGCGGGTCGAGCGGCCCGTCTGCTGGCCCGTCCTCGAGGGCGATCACGGCGTCCTGGGCCGCGGCGATCCCGTTCCTGGACGCCTCGGCCAGGTCGCCCCCGGTCCGCGCCGCGGCCAGCAGCACCCGCACGGCCGCCTGCGCCGCCGCCAGCGACGCCTCGTCGGGCCGGCGCGTGGTGGAGACGCCGTCGCAGACCACCGCCACCGCGACCGGGCCGGCCGACAGCTGGGCGGTGGCCAGCGCCATCGCATCCTCGTTCCGGTGATGCCGCAGGCCCCGGTCGGTCACGCCGGCCACCAGCCCGAGGTCGATCTCGGTGTGATCGCGGCTCGACGGCACCCGGCGGCCGCAGGATCCGCAGTAGCCCTCCGGCGTGATCTCGGCCGACTGGCAGGACGGGCACACGGCGGCGGTGCGGGGAGCCTGCCCGCTCACCACCGCGGGCGCGAGTTCCGTCTGGCACGCCTCGCAGAAATTGTCCCCCGGGCGGACGGGCCAGCCGCAGGACGGGCACGCTACGCCTTCCGCTGGCGGCGGGTCGCCCGCGGTCATGACCAGGTTCCCGGGCGGACGTGGTTGGCCAGGTCCACCAGCTCGATCCGGCGGCGCTGGTCGCGCGCCTGCCGGGCCTGAGCCCGGTAGCTGCGCTCTAGGCCGAACCGCAGCGCGCGCTCGGTGAACTCGCAGCCGAGCAGCTGACCGCCCGCCGCCGCCGCCCCGGCGGCGGCCACGCACTCCAGCCCGGCGCGCAGCACCTCGGCGGTGAGCAGTTCCAGCTGGATCGTGTCCAGCTTGAGCTGGGTCGAGCCGGCTGCTGGCCTGCCGCAGGTCGTCCGGCGAGACCCGGGCCGGCGAGCGGGACGATACCTGGATGCGCACCGCCGCGACCTGCGCGGCCAGGTGGTGACTGGACGTGTCGGGCACGGCGGCGAGCGCCGCGATCGCGCCGGCCGCGTCGCCGTCCTCGAGCCGGGCGCGGGCCAGGCCGAACGCGGCGCTGACATAGGAGGGGTCCACGGTCAGCACGAGCCGGAAGTATCGCTGAGCCGCGGCGCGGTCTCCGGCGGCCTCGGCGGCCAGGCCGAGCGCCAGCTTGGCGGCCAGCTCGCCGGGCAGCGCGTCGCAGACGGCGTCGAACGCGGTCCGGGCGTCGCCCGGCATGCCCGCGGCCAGATGGCGCAGCCCGTAGTACCACGCCGTCCGCCAGTCCGCCTGCTCACTCGTGGCCAGGTCCGCGAGCACCTCCTCGGCGCCGGCCAGGTCGCCGGTGACGATGCGGGCGCGGGCCAGCGCCAGCCGGGTCTCCGCGGACCCGGCCACCTCCGCCGGGATCCCCGGCTGCCCGGCCGCGGCCGCGGTGAGCGCCTTGTCACGCTGGGCCGGGTCCAGCGTGCTGAGCGTGGCGAGGTAGCCGGCCGCCGGGTCGGCGGCGTCGACCTGCGGCACCGGGAGCTCGCCCACGATCTCCGCCGGGGACGGGGCCAGCGGTGTGGCCCCGTCCCCGGCGAAAGTTCCTTCGACCCCGATCGCGCGCAGTTCCGGGCTGAACAGCGTGGAGAAGGCCGGCCGGGGCTTGCCGTCGGCGGCCGACAGGACCTCCCGCAGCACCCCGGTCAGCTGGTCGGCCATGTCGCCGGCCGAGGCGAACCTGCGGTCGGGGTCGGGATCGGTGGCGCGCCGCAGCACCCGCAGGAACGACTCCTGCCCGGCCAGCAGCGGTACCGTCGCCGGGTCGGGCAGGCTGCCCGCGTATCGGCCCTGGTAGCCGGGAAACTCGAAGGTCAGCACGGCCAGGGCGCGGCCGACGGTGTACAGGTCGGAGGACGGCGACGGCCCCATGGTGGCGATCTCCGGCGCCTGGTAGCCGACCGTGCCGTAGATGGCGCTGTCGTCATCGTCGATCCGGCGTACCCCGCCCATGTCGATGAGCTTGAGCTGCTCCTCGGTCTGGATGACGTTGTCCGGCTTGAAGTCGCAGTACACCAGGCCCCGGCTGTGCAGGTAGCCGAGCGCGGGCAGCACCTCGATCGCGTAGGCGAGCGCCATGGCCAGCGGCAAGGAGTCGCCGGAGCGGCGGCGCTCGAGCAGGATCTCCTTCAGCGACTTGCCGCCCACGTACTCCATCACGATGTAGCCGGCCGGCTCGCCGGTCCGGCGGTCGGCGTGCTGCACGAAGTTGTACACGCCGACGATGTTCGGGTGCTCGACCTCGGCCAGGAACCGCCGCTCGGCCACCGCCGCCTCCTGGGCCCCGGCGTCGCCGCTGTTGAGCAGTCCCTTGAGCACGACCCAGCGGTTGCCGAGGTGATGGTCCATGGCCAGGTAAATCCAGCCCAGGCCGCCATGGGCCAGGCAGCCGAGCACCTCGTACTGCCCGGCCACGAGCTCGCCGCGGTCCAGCTTGGGGGCGAACGAGAACCGGGTGCCGCAGTTCGGGCAGAACCCCTCGGCCAGCCCCGGCTGGCCGTCCCGGCTGCGCCCGACCGGGCGGTCGCACACGCCGCAGAATCGCTTGCCCTCGGCGACCAGCGGGTTGGCCAGCACGGCCTCGGCCGGGTCCCCGGCCGGCACCGGCGGGATCTCGACCAGCCCGGCGCCCAGGTGCCCGCGAGACGCCCGGCTGCTGCCGCGCAGGCGGCGGCTGCCGGTGCGGCCGCTGCCCGCGGCACCGCTGCCCGAGCCGCTGCCCGCGGCACCGCTGCCCGAGCCGCTGCCCGCGGCACCGCTGCCCGAGCCGCTGCCCGCGGCACCGGCGGACGGCGCCGAGCCGCCGCGCCCGGGCCGGAGCCGGGCCGGGCGGCGGCGGGACGAGGGGCGGGCGGGCGGGCCAGGGACGCCGTGCTCGGCGCCGAGGACGCGGGCGCGGCGGCCAGGCCGCAGGTGCTGCAGTAGCCGCCTTCGATGGTCCCGCCGCAGTCGGCGCAGGTCGTCGCCATCGTGGTCATGGCCGTGACCCCCGTTCACTCAGTGCCAGCACGGCCTGCTGGTAGCCGGTCACCGCGTCCGCCGCCGCCGACAGGTCGCACGGCGCGGTCCACAGCAGGTCGTGCGCGCGGTCGAAGCGCGCGTCGAGTTCACTGTCCTCCGCGGCGCCGGACCGGGCCGCCTTGGCCTGGTAGGCGCCGAGCAGCCCGCGCAGCTCGTCCCGCCGGTCCAGCAACTCGGTGGCCCGCCGTTGCACGTCGTGGCATTCCCTGGCCGTCACGGCCGCCTGGCGGTCGAGCTCGTCGACCTCGGTCGCCAGCCTGGTCCAGCGTCCCGCGGCCCGAAGCGCGTCCAGGGCCGCCAGCGGCCGGCCAGGCCGCTGACGTCCGGCGGAGCGGGCAGCACGGCGGCGATCCGGGCGGCGGCCCGCTCGCGCGCGGCCATGGCATCCTGCCAGGCGTCCCGCGCGGCCGAGACCGCGGCCGCGACGACGGCGATCCGCTGGCCGGAGTTCTCGCGCAGCGCCGTCAGCTCGGCGGCGCGGGCCACCGCGGCCGCGGCCCGGGCCCGCAGCCGGTCAAGCCGCGTGGTGTCCACCTGGCCGCGCTGCCACAGCGCCAGCGGATCGGTGTTCACCACCTCCCGCAGCTGGCCGAGGTCGGTTTCGGCCAGCGCGAGCGCGCCGCTGAGCGCGTCGTCCTCCATGCCGCCCGCCTGCTGCCTCGCCGCGCCCAGATCGGCCGCCACCTGCTGGAGCTGGTCGGACACCTCGTTCCAGACGTTCTCGGCCGCCCCGACCACCTCGGCGACGGCGGCGAAGGCGCGCCGCATCTGCTGCACCGCCGCCGCGGGGGTGACGGCTTCCTGCGCGACGGCGGTGAGCTCGCCCCGGGCCACCGCCGACGCTGCGGCCGCGAGCCGTACCGACGGCCCGTTCAGGACGGCGGTCAGCTCCGGCAGCGTTCGGCCAGGGGCGCGCCGGGCGCCCGCCAGGATCTCGGCGGCGCGGTCCACGACCGCGGAGTAGGCGGTGAAGGTCTCCCACAGGGTGGCCAGGCCGGCCGAGGCGGCCTCCCAGCGCCGCCTGGTCTCGCCGGCCAGCGTCGCCCCGGCGAGCAGCCGCTTGCCGAAGCTGCCGTCCAGGTCCAGCAGGTTCTGCTGGATGGTGTCGCGCTCGGCGACGGCGGCGGCGACGGCGGCGGCCGCCTGGTCCGGGGTCGCCGCGGCCCGGCCGGAGCCGCTCACCGGTACTCCGCGAGCCGGACGGACAGGCCCCAGGCGCAGGCGAGCGCCATCAGCAGCGCGGCCACGACGATCCCCGCCTCCAGGCCGGAGAAGGCGTTGCTGCCCGCGGTCGCGTCGGCGTGGAAGATCACCTGGTCGGCGGCGATCGCGCGGCTGAGATCGGCCTCCACCCGGCCGAACCCGGTGGCCGAGCTGCCCGGCCCGGACCCGATCACCAGCTGGGTCTCCTGCGCGTAGCGGGCCTGCGCGTCGAGGCGGTAGACCTGATCGTTCACCGCGTACCAGGGCTGGACGTCCCGCGCCGCGGCCGCCGCCCACCGGGCGCCCGCGCCGCCCGGCGAGGAGCCGGCCGCGTTCGTCAGCAGCGTGCCGGGCCCGGGGCCCAGCTGCGCGCGCACGGAGCCGAAGTCGGCCACGAACGTGCTGTCGCCGCTGCGGGAGATCAGGTTGAGGATCTCGTCCCCGCGGATCTGCTGGGTGTCGATGGCCGCCTGGGCCAGCGTCTCCGCCGGGGCCGAGCCGTGCCCGACGCCGTGCTGCAGGTCCGCCCGCGCCACCACGAACGCGACCGCCAGCCACAGGGCGCCGGCGGCCAGCACCGCCGTCGCGGCCACCAGCCCGTAGTTGACCACCCGGTGGGTGTGCCGCCATAGCCAGCGCTGCACCCGGTAGAGGACGACGCCGATGCCGATCGCGAGCACCAGGACCACCGCGATCCACGGCAGGCCGGTCGCGCGGGCGCTGGCCGCGGTCAGCCCGGCGTTTTCCTGGGCGTAGATCGCCCGGGCCGCGGGCAGCAGCGTCAGGTGCATCACCTCGGAGGCGACCTGCATGAAGGAGCCGCCGGTCAGCAGGTAGCCCAGCAGGTATTCGGTCTGGGCCTGCGCCACGTACCCGGTGTAGACCGGCAGCGCGGTCGAGATCGCGGTCAGGCTGGCCAGCAGCGTCCGGCCCGACCCCGGCGTGGCTGCGTTCTTCAGCGCGCTGAGGTCGGTGGCGGCCTGGGCGATGTCGGCCTGGTAGCGCTGGCGCGCCGCCAGCGGCACGTCCGGGCCGGCCAGGAACGCGGTGGTGGCGGTGACGTCCGCGTCGGACAGGGACCGGTACATCTGCTGGGCGCTCAGGCTGAGCGGCTCGCTGGTGGAGACCACGTCCTGGGCGGCCGAGGCGTGCTGGGCCACGGTCCACGCCCCCGCGGCGCCCCAGGCCAGCGAGGCCAGCAGCAGGCCGGTCATGAGGACGCGCAGCCGGGTGGGCGTGGCCGCCGAGCGCAGGCGACGGCCGGGCGGGCGCCGCGGGGCGGGGCGGGGGGACACGGCGTGCGCCGCGCCGGCCGCCGCTGGCCCGCAGGCCGGCTCGCCGCCGGAGAACCGGGCGACGCGGACCTGACCGTCATCACGCCACTTCCTTCCCGGCTAGCCGATCTTCGCGATCTGCGCGTCGCAGAGGGCCACCACGGGACCTGGCAGCGGCTGGAATCGGACCTGGCCCAGGTACTGCGCGGCGTTCCCGGTGGTGATGGCCCAGTGCAGGAACGCCTTGAGGTCGCGCGCCGCGGCGGTGCTGCGCTGCCGGACGCTCACGATCGCGTACTCGTAGTTGACGATCGGGTAGCCGCCGGCCGCCGGCCCGCCGACCATGGAGATCGTCTCGCTGCCGGGCGTGGCGGACACGAAGCTCGCCACCGCGGCGCTGATCGTGGCCGGGGTCGGCAGCTCGTACTGGCCCAGCGTGTTGGCCAGCTGCGCCTCGCCCAGGCCGTCGGCGAGCGCGCGGGACAGGTAGCTGATCCCGACGTAGGCCACGCAGCCGGGCGTGGCCTGACACCCGGACACCATGCCCGCGTTGCCTTGCTCGCCCTGCGCCCCCGGGACGGCGGGCCAGGCCACGCTCGTGCCGTAGCCGATCAGCCGGTTCCAGTCCGCGGAGTGGGTCGACAGGTAGCTGGTGAACAGGAACGTGTCTCCGGAACCGTCCGACCGGTGCAGCGGCACCACCCTCAGGCTCGGCAGCGCCACGCCTCGGTTGAGCGCGGCGATGGCCGGAGCGTTCCAGGTCGTGATCCTCCCGGAGTACATCAGCGCGAGCACGGCGCCGTCCAGGTTGATGTGGGCGCCGGGCGGCAGGTCCGGGAGGTTGTAGTTGACCTGCTGGGCCGAGATCGCCAGCGGGATGTTCAGCAGGGCCGGGTTCTTCACCAGGTCACCGCTGGACAGGTAGGCGTCGGAGGCGCCGATGCTGGCGGTCCCGGCGGACGCGGCCTTGATCCCGGTTCCCGAGCCGGTGGCCGCGGTGGTGATGGTCACGCTCGGATGCTGCTGGTGATAGGCCGTGGCCCAGGCGCCCATCAGGGGGAAGAGCAGCGTGCTGCCGGTTTCGGAGAGGGTTTGCGGCGCCGCCGCGGGCGTTAACGGAATCCCGCCCCCCGAGCCGGAGACCGGCGGCGCGGACACCTCGCTTTGGACCTGCGCACTCTCGGGGCCGCTGCTGCACGACGCCGCCAGCAGGACCGGTACCGCGGCAGCCACGGCCAGCAGTACGCGGTATCGCTGCGCCACCGACCCATGCTCCTCACTCGGGTGCCTGCACCCTATCGCCGCCGCGCCGGTGATCCGGCTGACTCCTTCGGCGGCGAGTGCCCAATTATGAGTACGGGAACATGGTGAACATTCGGGGTCGTCACAATGAACGTCAAGTGAGCGCTAGATAGGCGGCGGAAGACCCCGTCAGCCGGGCCGCCACCGGCGTGCTCCGGGCCGCCGCCGGGGCGGCGGCCCGGAGCATTCCGGCCCGGTCAGCAGCCGTCGTAGGGCGCCCAGTTGAACTCGCCACCGCGAGCCAGGGCGTTCATGAACACGGCTTCCTGCTCGGCGACCGAGGCGTTGCCGAAGTCGGCCGGGTTGCCTCCGTACTCGGCCCAGGTGGACGCGCTGAACTGATACAGCCCGTAGTGGCCGCTCGCGTTCATCACGTTGGGGTCGCCGCCGGATTCGCGTTCCACCACGCAGTTGCCGAACGCGCCACCCGGCCATGGCCCGTCGGACGAGCCGGCCGGTGCGGGGGCGGCCGGCGCGGGCGCGGAC
Source organism: uncultured Actinomycetota bacterium (assembly GCA_963749145.1). Lineage (GTDB taxonomy): Bacteria > Actinomycetota > Actinomycetes > Streptosporangiales > Streptosporangiaceae > JASHPR01. Next base: position 50,389 of record CAVVLN010000006.1, read on the forward strand.
TGCGCGACCGGGGCGGGAGCGGACTGCGCCTGCACCGGGGCGGTGCTGGCGTGCTTCGGCCGGAAGGCGGCGGTGGTGATGATCGCCGGCGGGGCCGGCGGCGCTAGCTGCGCCGGCGGGGCCGGGATCGTGGCGGGCTCGGCCGGGACCCGGAGGACCTGGCCGATCTGGATGTCGTCGGCCCACCGGATCTGGTCGTGGTTCTTCCAGTACAGCACCGGCCAGGCGTCCGTGTTGTCGTACACCCGCCCGGCGATCGCGGAGAGCGTGTCACCGGACTTGACCGTGTACGTGGTGGGGAAGGCGGGGGTTTGTGACTTGCTCTGCAAGGCCTGCCGCATCGCGGTCAGCTGGGCCTGGCGGGCTGCCACCGCCAGCTGGGCCGAGGACATGCCCGGCCGGTAGGCCGCGTCCAGTACGGCCTGGTGCGACGCGGCCTGGTGCGACGCGGCGGCAACGGCAATGGGGGAGGCAGGCATCTGCTGCGAAAGAAAAGCCGCCGCGGCCACGCCGGCCAGCGTGGGTGCGGCGGCAACGGCAGCAGGCGGTGCCTGGGGAAGCCGGATGCGAGACGGCTTTCTGTGCTGGCCCAACGGGCTCCTCTCCGAGCAGGACGCGCTCACGGGGGCAGGTAACGGGGGCAACCTGCGGAGCGCCTGACAACTGAGCGGGAGCCTAGCGACAGGCCGGCCACCGCGTTCGGAAAACCCGTCACCAGGGGCCAAACCACGCGCCGGCCTGCTACGCTCCGCCAGGTCACGTCCCGTCCGCCCCGCAAATCACAGCTTTCCTTTGCACCTCGGACGCACCAGCATGAGCGGCAAAATCGGCGACCTTTTCGGGTGAAAAGCGATACTGCTACGAGAAGCGGCCGGGGTTACCGGGCCCGGCTTCGCGGCACCCGGCCCCGGCTTAGCCTGGCCGTCGCTGTTCCCGTCACGGCGACCCGACGCTGGCCGGGCGGTACCCGGTCGCGCCGTACACGCCCGGGCTGAGGTAGAAGGTCGCGGCCGGCCCGCCGTTCTTGTGCGGCGCGACCGCCCCGTTGAGCAGCCCGGTGCCTACCGTGACCAGGATCGGCACCGCCGGGCCCGCGGCCGCGGTGAGCAGACCGTAGTCAGGGCAGCCGCCGCTCACGTCGATGGTGTTGACCGTGACCGACACCGAGCCGATCACGACGATGTTCCGGCCCTGGACGCAGATGCCCGCAAACGCGGTCCCGGCCGCCTTGGCGGTACCGTCGCCGCCGAATGAGCACGCGTCCACCAGGACCGGGGACCGGGCGGCGGCCGCGCCGGCCGAGGAGTTGATCACGTTGAGGCCGTTGTCCGCGTTGCGCTGGGTGCCGCAGCCGATCAGGACCGTGGCGTCGTTGTAGCCGCCGCCGCCCGCCACGTCCAGGGTGAACCCGTTCGCGCACAGGTCGGCGCGGCAGCCGATGAGCTTCGCGTTCGATCCGCGGATGATGAAGCCGTCACCGTCACAGCCCTGCGCATGACAGTCCACCAGGGTGGCGTCCGTGTACGCGCCGCAGAACCCGTCCCCGCGGCAACCCTGGGCCAGGCACGCGCTCAGGTGCCAGCCGTCCACGGTCGCGGAGCCGTCCGGGTACTGCGAAAAGCCGTGGCCGGTCGCGGCGTTGACCCCGACGTTGCGGACGGTGACGGCGTTGGCCCCGCCGTAGGCCGCGACCCCGTCCACATCCGGCGGGGCCGACCGGCCGTCGATCCACAGGTCGGTGAGGTCGCCCTGGCACTGCGCCGCCGGATAGCTGATCACCCCGGCCACCGGGTAGGTGGTGGACCACGAGCCCACCGGCCTGATCACCGTGCCGTAGTCCTGCGACGCGCCGTCAGCGCTGGGCGACGCGCCGTGCAGGCCCGCGATGCGCTGGCCCGGGCCGGGAACGATCGGGCCCCTGGTGTAGAAGGTGCCGACGGCGAGGCTGAGCGTGCCGCCCGGCGGCAGGCCCGCCAGCGCGCCGTTGATGGCCGCGGTGTCCTCAGCACCCGACGTGTCTCCCGACGGGCCCAGGATTTCCCATCCGGGGCCGAGAATCGTCGGCCCTGCGGCCGGCGCCTTCGTGGCCTGCTCCTGCGCGTACGTAGCGGGCGCCCGCAGCCCCGTGGTCAGCTTCCCCCATTCGCGCTTCAGCATTCTGCCTCGTTCCTCTCCCGGCTCGGGTATCCGCGGCCGGTGACGGTGGTCCGGGCCGCCCTTACTCGTGCATCGGGACAACTACGCAGCGCGCTACCACGAGAACGGCCCGCCGGGCCGGCCGGTCAGCGCCGGGCCGGCCGGTCAGCGCCGCGACCGGGCGGCGATGTCGTCGGCGCTGCCGGTGTTGATCACCCGCTCGGGCGCGATGCCGCAGCGCTCGGCCCGGACACAACCGCCGTCCAGCCAGTCAAGCTGCCCGGGCGCGTGGGCGTCGGTGTCGATCGAGAACAGGCAGCCCGCCGCGGCCGCGGCCGCCAGCAGCCGGTCGGGCGGGTCCTGGCGTTCGGGCCGGCAGTTGATCTCGACCGCGACGGTGTGCTCGCGGCACGCGGCGAAGACCGCCGCGGGGTCGAAGGCCGATTCCGGCCGGCCCCGCCCGGTGATCATCCGGCCGGTGCAGTGCCCGAGCACGTCGACGTGAGGGTTGCGCACCGCGGCCAGCATGCGGGCGGTCATCGGCTCCGCGGGCATCCGCAGCTTGGAGTGCACGCTGGCCACGACGACGTCGAGCCGCGCGAGCAGGTCCTCGCGCTGGTCGAGCCCGCCCTCCTCCAGGATGTCGACCTCGATCCCGGTCAGGATCCGGAACGGGGCCAGCGCGTCGTTGAGCCGGGCGACCAGGCGAAGCTGCTCCTCCAGCCGCGCGGCGGACAGGCCGTGCGCTACGGTCAGCCGCGGCGAATGGTCGGTCAGCGCGATCCAGTCGTGTCCCAGGCCGCGGGCGGCCTCGGCCATCTCATCCGGCGGGCTGCCGCCGTCGGACCAGTCGGAGTGCGTGTGGCAGTCGCCGCGCAGCGCCGCCCGCAGGGCCGTCGGCTGGGCGGGCTCCGCCTCGTCGAGCAGCCGGGTCAGGTAGGCCGGCTGCTGCCCGTCGGCCGCCTGCTCGATGATGGCGGCCGTGACCGGGCCGATCCCCGGCAGTTCCTGCAGCGTGGCCGCGCTGATCCGGTGCTCGAGTTCGGCCGCCGGGAGTTCACGGGCGGTCCGCGCGGCCCGCCGGAACGCCCGCACCCGATACGACGGCGCGCCCGCGCGCTCGAGCTGGAACGCGATCTGCCGCAGTACGTCCGCCGGGTCCATCTGAAGGCCCCTACCCAGCCGTGCCGTGGTCATCCAGGCAAGATCGCGCCACGGGGGATCTAGGCAAGATCACCGCCCACGATAGGCTTAGGGCCTGGCGAGCGCTTCCCGCCATCGCTGCCTGGCGAAGGGAGACGACGGCATGAGCCCAGTGTCCCGCGGATTCCACGGCCGCCGGCGCACCCCGGCCGGCCAGGAGGGCCGCGTGCCGCCCGGACAGTACGTGACCGCCGACTTCCCGGTGCTGTCGGCCGGGCCGACCCCGCACACCCCGCCGGAGAAGTGGTCGTTCTCGATCACGCGGGCCGGGCAGCCGGCCAAGTCGTGGACCTGGGCCGAGATGCGCGCGCTGCCGGACGAAACCGTCACCACCGACATCCACTGCGTCACCCGCTGGTCCAAGCTCGACACGGTGTGGCAGGCGGTGTCGGTGGACACGCTGCTGGCCCAGGTCGAGCACGACGCCCGCTACGTGCTGGCCTTCTGCGACGGCGGGTACACGACGAACCTGCCGCTGCAGGACGTCATGGGCGGCCAGGCCTGGCTGGCCTTCGGCTACGGCGGCAGCCCGCTGGCGCCCGAGCACGGCGGCCCGGCCCGGCTGCTGGTGCCGCACCTGTACTTCTGGAAGAGCGCCAAGTGGGTCAGGGGCCTGGAGTTGCTCGACGCCGACGAGCCCGGCTTCTGGGAGACCTACGGCTATAACATGTACGGGGACCCATGGCGGGAACAGCGGTACGCGGGCGACTGACCTGGCAGATCGCGACCGTGTCCGCGATCACCCGGGAGACGGCGCGGGCGGTGACGATCACGCTGGAGGTTCCCGGCTGGCCCGGCCACCAGGCCGGGCAGCACCTGGACGTCCGGCTCACCGCCGAGGACGGCTACCGGGCGGAGCGCTCGTACTCGATCGCCTCGGCGCCCGGCGAGCCGGTGGCGATCACCGTCGAGCGGCTGGACGACGGCGAGGTCTCGCCCTACCTCACCGACGAGCTGCGGGCCGGCGACGAGCTCGAGCTGCGCGGGCCCGATCGGCGGGTACTTCGTCTGGGCGCCCGAGAACGGCGGCCCGCTGCTGCTGGCCGCGGGCGGCTCGGGGGTGGTGCCGCTCCGGTCGATCCTGCGGTACCGGCACCGCACCGGCGCCACCACCGCGACCCGCCTGCTGTACTCGGCGCGCTCGCTCGCCGACGTGATCTACCGTGACGAGCTTTCACGCTCCGACAGCGGCGTCGACGTGATCTACACGCTGACCCGGGTCCGGCCCCCGGGCTGGCGCGGTCACGCCGGGCGGGCCGACGCCGCCCTGCTAGCCGAGGTGGCCTGGCCGGCCGACCAGCACCCGCTCGCGTTCGTGTGCGGCCCGACCAGCTTCGTCGAGACCGTCGCCGGGGCCCTGGTCGGACTCGGCTACCCGGCGGGCCGGGTCAAGACCGAACGTTTCGGCGCCACGGGAGGACGTTGATGGAAGCCCTGGACGGTAACGCGATCGGCGGCCTGCTGCACGACGTGTTCGGCGCGGAGATGACCGCCGCGCAGGGCACCTGCGCGGCCTGCGGCGCCCGGGGCCCGGTGGCGCAGGCCGTGGTGTACCTGGACGCGCCCGGCACCGTGGTCCGCTGCCGCAACTGCGCCAGCGTGCTCATGGTGATCGTCGCGAGGCGCCAGATGAGGTGCGTCGACCTGAGCGGGCTGGCCGCGCTCGACGTCCGCTGAGCCTTCGCCGCGACGGCCGCCCAGGGTAGGAAGGACGCATGGCCCGGTACGCGCTGCTGATCCTGCCGTCGGCCAACCGTGTCTATGCGGGCGCGGCGACCGCGCTGACCCAGGCCGAACTGCAGCTGTTCAGCCAGTCCGTGCTGGGCGGCCGGATCAGCGAGGTGGCGCAGGCCGAGATCGGCGGCCTGCCGTACGTGACCTTCACCGCCGACCACATCGACGGCCGGGACGCGGCGCTGCTGGCCAACCTGTCGTCGGCCTACGCGCTGTTCGGGGTCGAGGGCGACCTGCTGCGGCCGGTCGGGTTGCACCCGCTGGACCGGTTCGATGACGACCTGATCACGATCCCGAAGTACCCGGGCAAGACCAACGAGCAGTTCACCAAGCTGCTGCTCAACGTGACGCTGCTGTCGTCGGCGTTCGCCGGCGCCATGCTGGAGCGGCAGTTCACCGTGCTCGATCCGCTCTGCGGGCGCGGGACCACCCTCAGCCAGGCCCTCATGTACGGGTTCGACGCGGCCGGCATCGATCTCGACCAGAAGGACTTCGAGGCCTACGCGGCGTTCATCCAGACCTGGCTGAAGCGCAAGCGGGTCAAGCACCACGCGGAACTCGGCCCTGTGCGCCGCAACCGGAAGGTCGTGGCCAGGCGGCTGCAGATCAGCCTGGCCGCGGCGAAGGAGGACTACCTGGCCGGGGTGACCCAGCATCTGGACGTGGTCAACGCCGACACCACGCGGGCGCTGGAGTTCTTCCGGCCCGCTTCGTTCGACCTGATCGTGGCCGACGCCCCCTACGGCGTCCAGCACGGCAGCCGCACGGCGGCCCGGGGCCTGGCCCGCAGCCCGGCCGACCTGCTGGCCGAGGCGGCGCCGGTCTGGGCCCGGCTGCTGCGCCGCGGCGGCGCGTGCGGAATCGCCTGGAACACCCGGGTGGCCCGGCGTGACGCGACGGCGGAGATCCTGGCCGGCGCCGGCCTGGTCCCGCTGGCCTCCGGGCCCTACCTGGCGTTCCAGCACCGCGTGGACCAGGCGATCGTGCGCGACATCCTGGTCGCCCGCCAGCCGTAGCCGCCGCCACGCGCCCGCCGGTGCCCGGCACCCCCTTACCTCGCCCGCCGAGCTGGCCGGGCTGCGGGCCGGGCTGGCCGCGCTGGCCGAGATCAAGGGGCGGGCCAGCCCGGCTGATCCGGACTGACCCGCTCCGAGTCGGTGCGTTCGGGTCACGAAGGAGGGGTCAGGTGCTGCGCTCCCAGGTGACGCCGAAGCTGTTGCCGCTGCCGTTGAGCGGCCCCGGCTGGGCCTCAACGCGCCCGGAGGAGTCGACCATGGTGATCTCGTCGTCGGTGAACGAGGAGATCACGCCGGAGGTCGAGCCTTCCTTCACTGTCGCGCCGCTCAGCGTCCAGCTGTGGAAGTCGGACAGCGGGTAGACGCCGCTGGAGCCGCTGGGCGCCTCCGCGATCCACTCGGCGCTCGAGTTCGCGCAGCCCGAGCATGTCTGCTTGGTGGTGAAGCTGTTCGCGGTGTGCGTGGAGTCGGTGACCTTCAGCGTGTAGCTGGTGCCGCTGCGGACCACCGAGGCCGAGATGCTGTCACCCGGGCTCAGGCTCGTGCCGACCACCTGGATGGCATTGGTGGGGTACATCTCCCACCACGTGTAGTAATAGGCGTGGTCTTGGTAGCACTCGACCAGCGTGCCGTCTTGCTCCACCGAGTCGCTGCTGTAGCCGTCGATGCCGACCCAGAACGCCGCGAGCGAGGTCGTCCGGGTGCAGCTGGCCGACGGCTCGGTCCACGAGCCCGTCACGGTGCTGAATCCGCTGCCCGTGTCCGCGTAACCCGACCAGTTGCCGCTCTGCACCTGGGTCAGGCCGTCGACCTTGCGCGCGGGCCCGGACACCCGCTGATCGAAGCCGTGCTGGCCGATCGCGAGGTGCTCCAGGGCGGTGCGCGCGGCCGCAGCGGCGCGGGCGGCCGGGGAAGCGCCGGCGGTACTGGCGCCCGCGGCCGGCCCGAAGGCCAGGGCCAGGGCCAGGGCGGGCACCGATGCGATTAACGCGCGGCCGAGCAGTCGGCGGGAACGACGATGCATTTCGGGGGTGCCTCTCGTTCGACGCGGCCACCGGCGTGACCGCTCCTAGACCGGATCGTAACTTTTCGTTATCTGGTTGAGAAGTGCTCCATAGTGCCGCGCGCTCCGGCCGGCGGGCTCGCCCCGGGCGGTGAATGGCGGGCCTTTGCGGCCCCCGTCGCGGCCCTGCCGCGCTCGCCGCGGCCCGGTCCTGATAGCGTCGTCCCGTCCGCCAGCAATGGCTGGCCAGGCTGACCCGGGTGAATCGTTTCCGCGCTCTCGCCACTGACCCCGGCGAGGACCGCGAGCCGGGTGGCCAGGCCCGCCGAGCGGACTAAACCCCATACTTTCAGCATCGGCGCGTTCGTGAAATATTGCCATTAAGGGAGGCGTTCGTGCCGATAGTTTGCCAATCTCCGGGATGGGCTTAGCGAGGAGCGGCAGGTGTCCATCGAGGAGATCGAGCGCGAGATTCAGGACGCATGCGCACGCCTAGCCGAATCGGCCACTTTGGTTCGTTACTGCCACGACCATTACCTGGACAACCTGGCGGCAGCCAGCGGCCAGCGGGCCCACGTATCACACGACGGCTTCCTGGCGCGGGCGGCCGGGGACGACATCGCGCACGTGTCCGTGATGGCGGCGGCCCGGGCCGCCCACGACCAGGCCACCGGCGACCTGCCCGGCACGATCACCGCGCTCACCGCGGCTCACCCGTGGGCCCTGGCCGGCTTCGGTGACCTGCGGTGGCACCGTTACCAGCCCGACCTGGCCGCGCCGCCGCCGACCGGCGTCCGGGTGGGCGCGCTGACCGTGGCCGGCGGCACGGGCGTGCCCCCAGCGCCGGTGGTGGCCCGGCTGGCCGGCCATGGCCACCTGCTGATCGCGGCCGAGGCCGGGGCGGGCGGCGGCGCCCGGTCGCTGCTGCAGGCGGTGACCCTGCGGCTGGCCGTGGCCACGCGGCCGGGCACCGTGCGGTTCGCGCTCGCTGACCCGCTGGGCCAGGGTGAGCAGCTCAGCGGGTTCCTGCGGCTGCCGGCCGCGCTGCGGGTGGGCAGCGGCGTCGCGTCCAGCGCGGCCGAGATCGAGGCGCTGCTTCGGGCGCTCACCGATCACGTCGTCGAGGTGACCCAGACCAGGCTGACCAACGTCTACGACTCGGTGGAGGCCTACAACGAGGGCTCCACCGGGGTCTTTGTGCCCTACCACGTCCTGGTCCTGGCCGGGTTCCCCGGCGGGATCAGCGCGCACTCCGCCGAGTTGCTGGCCCGGCTGGCCCGCAACGGGCCCCGCGCGGGCGTCTACATCGTCGCGACCGCCGAGCGCGGCCAGGAGCGGGCCCGCGGCCTTGACCTCGAGGACCTGACCGCGACCGCGACCAGCCTGAGCGTGGCGGGCGGCGGCGTCATCTGGGACGACCCCGACTTCGGGCGCTGGCCGATCGAGCCGGACGTGCTGCCGCCGGCGCCGAGGGTCAACGCCTGGCTGGACGCGGTCGGCGCGGCCGCCAGCGCGAACTCGCGCGACCTGCCGTTCGCCCGGATCGCGATCCCGCCCGCGCAGCGCTGGTCGGGCGACAGCACCGACGGGCTCGACGCGCAGATCGGGGTCGACAGCAAGGGCGAGCCCCAGCACTTCGTGATGGGATCCCGCGGCGTGCACAACGGCCTGGTCGGCGGCGACGTGCGGATGGGCAAGACCAACCTGCTGCACGTGCTGATCACCCAGCTCGCGCTGAAGTACCCGCCCGAGGAGCTCGAGCTCTACCTGCTGGACTTCAAGGAGGTGGAGTTCGACGCGTACCTGACCCAGAAGCTGCCGCACGCCCGGGCGATCGCTTCCCGCACCGACCGCGAGTTCGGCCTGAGCATGCTGCGCCGGTTCCACGACGAGATCGAGCGGCGAGCCCGGCTGTGCCGGGAGGCCAGGGTCACGCAGCTTCCGGAGTACCGCGTCCAGACCGGGCAGGTGCTGCCCAGGTCGCTGGTGATCATGGACGAGTTCCAGGTGCTGTTCAGCGAGGAGGACCGGCTGTCCCGGGAGGCCGGGGCGCTGCTGGCGGACATCGCCAAGCGCGGCGCCGCCTTCGGGCTGCACCTGCTGCTGGCCACCCAGTCACCGGGCGGCGCCTCGCTCACCGCGCACCTGCGTCCCGCCTACGAGCAGATGGCGCTGCGCATCGCCCTGGGCTGCCTGCTGCCGAGCGTGTCCCAGGCCATCCTCGGCGAGGGCAACGAGGCCGCCGTCAAGCTCACCCGGGCGGGCGACGCGATCTACAACGACCGCCGCGGCGAGGGCGCCAACCCGGTGATGCGGATCGCGATGCTGCCCACCCGGGACCGGCTGGAGTGGATCGGGGCGATCCGGGCCCTGGGCGCCGGCCGGGACTACCCGCCGCCGGCGGCCTTCGACCCGGACGGGCTCGCCGACTTTACCGCCCACCCGGTCTGCGCCGCCTTCACCGCGAGCGGCCGGTGGCCCGCGCCCGCCCCCACCGTGCAGGCCTGGCTGGGCGAGGCCATCGAGATCAAGCCCGCCACGACCGGCACCTTCGAGTGCTTCGTCCGGTCGAACATGCTGATCGTGGGGGATGAGGGGCACGGTCACGGGCTGCTCCTGGCCACCCTGCTCAGCGCCGCGGTCCAGCGCTCGCCCGCCGACGTCTCGTTCGTGGTGGCCGAGTTCGCCCGCCCGTCCTCGCCCTTCCACGGCTTCTTCGCCGCGTCCGCCGACCTGCCGCACGAGGTGCGGGTGGCCGGCCCGGCCCGGGCCCGGGCCGCGCTGCGGGACCTGGCCGCCGAACTGGACACGCGGCTGGCCGACGCCAGGCGGGCGCCGTATCCCCGGCGGTTCTTCCTCGTGGCCGGCCTGCACCGCTGGCAGGAACTCGGCGCCGAGGGCGAGTGGGGCAAGCCCAGCGAGGCCGCCACGCTGCTGACCAGGCTCGCCGAGCAGGGGCCCGAGGTCGGCATGCACGTAGTGATCTGGGCCGACAGCTTCGCCACCGCCGACCGCGTGCTGCGCCGGGCCGGCATCAGCCAGTTCGCCTTGCGGGTGGCGCTGCGCCTGCCCTCGCCCGCCGAGAGCGACGCCCTGCTCGGCGTGCCCGCGGCGGCGAGCCTCGCCGACGACCGGGCCCTGTTCCGCGACGCGGACTGGCCGCACGAGCAGGTGGAGAAGTTCAAGCCGTACTCGCTCACATCCCTGTCCTGCTTCGCCCACAGCGCCTTCAGGAGACCGGCATGACCACGCGGCCCGCCGACAACACGGCCTCGGCGCTGTCCCCCTATCTCTCCCTCCGCCAGGCGGTGCGGCCCGCGATCGTCACCTACACGGTCCTGGCCAGCGAGCAGGAACGCGCCGGCGCGCTGGCCGAGGAGGCGGCCCAGTTGCTCGAGGCCACCCGGGCCTTGCTGCAGGCCGTCGGGCTGGTCCACCTGCTCAGCCCGGAACCGGGGGGGCAGGTCCCCGGCGACGACCGCGAGGACCGGCAGGCGCGGCTGCTGGCCGCGTACGCCGACGCGGGGATCATGTGGGCCCGGGTGGTCGGGAACTCGATCGCCCTCGCCGACGGCCTGCTCCGCCAGTCCCGGTGGGACGACGTGCTCCGGCTGGCCGACTTCCTGGCCAGCGCGGGCGAGACGGTGGCCGCCGAGAGCCTGCGCGGGCGGGCGAACGAGGCCATCAGCCGCGATTACTACACCCGGATCAGCAGCATCCACGACAAGATGTCCAAGGAAGAAACCGCGGCGGCCATCGAAACGCTGCGGTCTCTCCCGCGCGGATTCCCGGAACGGAAGCTCGAGATCGCGCTACGGCTGCGGCCGCTCGGGGCGTCGGTGCGGAATCTCACGAGACCCGACCGGCAGGTGAGAAACACCATCGAGTCGGCCATGGCCGGCCTGCCGGACTCGGCCGATTACTACCTGGCCGTTCTTTCTGACATCTTTCACAGCCTCGCGAAGTAACGTTCGCTGGCTTTCTTTCATCCTTCCGCTAGGAAAGGCGAGCCGTGGCCGAGGTCAATATCAGCGACATCGAGGCGCTGGCGGAGTTCCGGGCCCATCTGGCCGAGTTCAACAAGAGCCTGGCTGAGAACTTCGCGACCATGCGCACGCACTGGCGGGAACTGGGGGAGATCTGGCGTGATGACATGTACCGCCGCTTCGGCGAGGCGCTGGAAGAGGTCACTCCCGGCGTCGAGAAGTACCTGGCGGCGACCGAGGCGCATGAGGCCTACCTGCTCGCCCTGGTCGAGCGGCTCCGGGCCGTCCGCGAACTGTCGGCGGGCTGACGAGCGTGGCGGACATCCAGGCCGACATCGACGCGCTGCGAGAGCTCGCGGACGCGCTGACGCGGTTCCGGCACGCGCAGCGCGACGTGGTCGAGCGCGGTGATCACGAGATCGAGGTGACGCGCGCCTCGCTGGAGGCCAAGGCGAGCCGGTGGCGGTCCCTGCTGGCCCGCCGGCTGGCCGAGCTCGCCGCGTGCCAGCAGGCGGCCGCCCAGGAGGCGGCGGCCGGCGGCCGCGCGGACTGCTCGGCCGAGGCCGCCGCGGTAGCGGAGGCGCAGGATCGGCTGGAGCACATCCGCCGCTGGCAGCAGCGGGTCGAGGAGCAGGCCGGCACGTTCCGCGGAGCCGCCAGCCGGTTCCGGGACCTGCTTGATCTCGACCTGCCGCGCACCGAGACGCACCTGCGCGCGATCGTCGGCGGGCTGGAGGCCTCCCGCCGTATCCAGGTCGCGGGATCCTGAGGCGCCGATGCCGGCTCGCCCGGACGAGGACGGGGATCACTTGCTCCGGGTGATCGACGCCGTCTGGTCCAAGACCCAGCAGCGCTGGCATGACGACATGGCCAGCCACTTCGATCGCGAACACTGGACGCCGCTGGTAACCGGGGCCCGCGACTACCAGCGCGCGCTGGGCGAGTGCATGGACCTGCTGAGCGCGGCCGAGCGAGAGACCGAGTTCTGACACCGAGTTCTGACACCGAGTTCTGACACCGAGTTCTGACACCGAGTTCTGACACCGAGTTCTGACACCGAGTTCTGACACCGAGTTCTGAACCGGTGTGAACCCCCGCCCGCTCTCGCGCGTGTCTATGGTTAGGCGGTCTACGCCGGGCGCGCGTGATGCCGCCCGCGGGCGGCGGTAAAGCGTCTGACCAGCCCCGCTCTCCGGCCCCCCCTAGGGGTTATTCGTCCCCCGAGAGGTATTCGTCCATGTCCGGGGGTTAGCCAAATGGCCTAGTCTGCGGCGGGGGAGGAATTCACTCAATCCCCTCCCTGCCCGAGACCAACGCCTGGCCCGGGTATCCCTTTTCGCTGTTGGAGGCCCCGTGGTCCCTGTTGCCCCCGGCAAGCACCGGAGGCCTGAGGCCGAGCCGTTCAGTACAGCCGAATTCCTCCAGTCACCCGCGGACGCGGCGGGCCCCGATGCCAGCGGCACCTGGGGTCCCGGGCGCGGCGGGACGCTCGGACCTCAGCCCGGCGACACATCCGGCCCGCCCGCCGGCACCATGTTCCCCGCGCCGGTCGACACGGACTGGCCGCCCGTCCCGGCCGGTTCCGCCCCGTGGCCGCAGTGGGACGCGCCTCCGCCCATGCTGCATCCCGACCATCCGTCGGCCCCGGTGCCGCGGGTCCGCGTGCCGCGCGCCCCGTCCCGCCAGGGGCCGGGCGCGGCCGGGCCGACGGGCCCGGCCCAGGCCGGCCAGTCCGGACGGGTTGGCACGCCACTCGACGACCAGCCCCGGCTGCCGCAGCGGCGGCCCGGCGGCCGTCCGGGCCCCGGCGGCGCCCCGGCCCGGGGCAACGCTGCGGGCCGGGGCGTCCCGGCCCCGGGTTATGACACCGGGCCCGTCCCTGGTGCCGGGCCCAGCCTCGGCGCGGGCCCGGATGCCGGCACCGGGCCAGGCTACGGACCGGCACCGGGCTACAACTCCGGCCAGTACCGGGCCCGGCCCGCGGCCCCCGGACGCCGGCCCGCTCCCCCGGCCCAGGGCTTTGACGCCGGCCCGGGCTACAACCCCGGGCCGGGCTACAACTCCGGGCAGTTCCCGAACTCCGGGCCGCCCCCGAACTCCGGGCCATCCCCGGCCCAGCCGAACGCCCCGGCGCGGTCCCGCTCTCCGCGCCGTGGCTACGAGCCGGACCAGGGCCACGGACCCGGCTACGGCCCGGACTCGGCCCAGGGCCACGGCCCGGGCTCCGGCCAGGGTTACGGCCCGGGCTCGGCCCAGGGCTACGGCCCGGACTCCGGGCCGGGCTCCGGCCAGGGCTACGGCCCGGACTCGGCCCAGGGCCACGGACCGGGACCCGGTCCGGGTCGGGCCTACGGCCCGGTCCGGGGCTATAACCCCGGGCAGCGCTTCGTGCCCGCCCAGGGCTACGCGCCCGGACCCGGCCAAACGCCCGGCCCAGGTTACGGGCCCGGACCCGGCCAAACGCCCGGCCCAGGTTACGGGCCCGGACCCGGCCAAACGCCCGGCCCAGGTTACGGGCCCGGCTACGCGGCCGCCCCCGCTTACGACACGGGCCAGGGCTACGCGCTAGCCCGGGATTTCGGCCCTAGCCCGGACTTCCCGCCGCCGCAGGAGCCTGCGGGCGGGCGCGGGGGGCGGCGACTCTATGCCGTGCCGGACGAGGCCAGCGCGGCCTGCCGGGGCCCCGGCGGGCAGGTGGGCCAGTTCCCCGGGGCGCAGCGGGCCGGCATGGCCGGCTTCGACCGCCCGGACGCTGGCTATCGTGACGGCGGCTCACTGCAGATGGCCGGGCAGGTACTGGCCGACGCGGGCAACCAGGCCACGGCGATCACGAACGAGGCCCGGGATCAGGCCGTCGCGATCCGCCAGGAAGCTGAGCAGGCGGCCGCCGCGATCAAGCAGCAGGCCGCGGTGATCAAGCAGGCCGCCGAGCAGGAGGCGACCGAACTGCGGCAGGCGCTGCAGGCCATGTCGGGCGACCTCGGCCGGGTTGCCGCCTACGTGACCGAGAATCTCGCGAGCCGCGGCGGCCCGGCCACCATGTCGGCCCCGGCCATCGCGCCCGCACAGATGCCGACCGACGCGCCGCCCAGGCCGCGGACCCGGCCCGATGCCCCAGCGACCCGGCCGGCCCGGCCGCCTAGGCCGACGGCCAGGCCCGGTGCGCCGACGGTCAGGCCGCCCGGGCCGCGAACCCGGCCCGATTCCCCGGCAGCCAGGCCGGCCGGGCTGACCGGGCCGACCAGGCCGAGGACAACGCCGGCCGGGAAGCCGCAGAAGCGACCCAGGCAGCAAAAGGCCATGCGCATCGCCGCGGCCGCCACCGCGGCGACGTTCGGGTTCGCCGTCCTCGCCGGTACCGCGGAGCTCGCGGAGCACGGATTCAAGTTCTTCGTCTTCCGGCAAACCGGAACAGGCGAGACGGGGCAGCCAGACACCGAAACTGACCAGCAGTTTTTGGCTCAAGAGGCTGCGGCGGCAAAGGGCGCGGCGTCCAAGCCCGCGGCCGCAAAGCCGACGGCGTCCAAGCCCGCGACGCAAAAGGCACACACGCCAGGGCGTCACTCCGCAAAGAAGACATCGGGACAGTGAACCGACGTAACAACTGAACAAATAGCGTGCCGGCGGCTGTACCACAGCCGGTTAACCGGAACAGCCCAAGGCCAAGCAAACGGGGAGCGAGCCAGACTCTGCGGAAGGAGAATCTGCGCGATGGCTACCACGAGAGAGCCGCACGTCCCGTATTCATCCGCGCCGCCAACAGCCCAGTATGGCGGCCCGGATACCTACCAGCCCGACCTGTACCCCGACGACGCCGTAGAGACATGGCAGCAGGAAGAGGAGCCATGGGACAACTACCGGCCGCAGCGGCAGGCTAGGAGTCGTGTCGACGAATGGATGGAGAAGGATTTCAAGTTCGGCGGCTCCCGGATCAAGCGGAAATCGGTCGCGCTTATCCTGCTGGGTGCCCCGGCGCTGGCGCCCCTGTTCTTCATGGCGCCCGCGTTCTTCACGATGAACAAAAACACCTTCTCCGGGTCGGTCGACGACACCCTCGGGACCGGGGCCGCGATCTGCCTGTTCCTGTGCCTGCTCGTCACTCCCATGGTCACGCTCACCGGGCAGCACTGGTTCGTCCCGCTGCGGCGCTGGTTCGGGATCATGATGGCGGCCTCCGCCTTCGGCGACGCGCTCGCCGCCGGTCTCACCGATACCTTCTCGGGAGGCTTCCTCGGCATCGTGGCCGGGCACGTGTTCGAGCTCATGGGATTCATGATCGTGATGCTGCTCATCCCGATCGTGATCACCAGCAACCACTGGGCCCAGCGCAAGCTCGGCCGGTACTGGAAGCGGTTGCAGCAGCTCACCTACGTCACCTGGGCGCTGCTCGGCTTCCACCTGATCCTGCTGGAGGGAGCCGGGTTCCAGAGCGGGGACAATGGCTCCGGCTTCCCCGGTGACGGTGACCCCGTCTTCCATCAGCGCCTCTACCAGTACGGAGCCTGCAGCATCTTCCTTCTTACGCTCAGGCTGCCGCCGGTAAAGCGCTGGATCGCCGCTCGTCAAAGGGAAGGCCGGAACTGGCTTGTATGGGCAACCGTCATGCCGATTTTCGCGCTATTCGTGTTCGGCATGATCTTCTTCGTCAACGAGCAGATCTTCAAGGGAATCGACTCCTTCAGGGAGACCCCCAGCTCCGAATGAGGCAGCGGTCGTCATCGACTGGGCTCGCGGCAGCTTCGCGCTGCCACCAGCGGGAGACGTTAGGAGAGCGATATGACGAGCGAGACGTACGTCCGAGGCGGCGAGGAACAGGCGAGAGTTGGCGGCGTAATACTCATGGCGATTTCGTTGCTGTCTGGCGTCTTGGTGATCGCAGGCCTCTTCTACGCCACGGGTACCGGCGCGCGTCATAAGGCGGCGCTGGCCGCCGCCGAGTGCGAGCCCAACCTGTCGCCCTCCGGCCTGCAATGTACGACCGTGCGGGTGCTGACCGGCCAGTATACGGCGATCATAAATCCGGCCGTGCAGCAACTGAGTACCGACGCCTCTGCCTACACCGCCAATGAAAGGCACCACCTCGCCGCGGCCGAATCGGCCCTGATGGCGGCAGCGGCATCGGAGCAAGCGCTCGACACGAAGCTGGCGGGCTTCCCGTTCCCGCCCGTCGTCACCCCGGCCGCCAAGGCGCTGATCCAGGCCAACCAGGCCCTCGCGAACCTGATCGCCGAGCAGGCACGCTCGTCCTCGCTCACCCAGTTGCGGTCGTTCAACCCCCGGATTGGCGCGGCCAGCGCCACCGTCCAGACCGAAATGAACCTTCTCCGCAGGGCTCTTGATACACCTCCTACGGTGAATCAAGAGCCCTGATTCACCCCCTGCGGCGAGCTGCGGACGTATCCACGCTCATCCTGAATCCCGGCGCCCTCACAACCGGAACGTGAGGGCGCCGGGCGCTCTGGCGCCGGGGCGCCGGGGCGCGCGACCCGGTAGCCGGGCTGGTGTCCTCGATGACCGCCAGCCCGACCGGGAAACACCGTCGGCCCGGCCGGGAAACGCCGCCGGGCGGGCGCCATGGCCGACCTCGGCCGCGGTGTTACCGCCAGCCCCGCCGGGCGGGCCGGTCCGGGCCCGTCACCGGCCGCGCCACGGCAGGCCGACCGGGATGAGGCCCGCGGCCGCCGACTCGAACCGGCGACCCATGACCGTCTCGATCGAGTACCCGGGGCGCATGGCGCTTATCGCGTATTCGACCACGAGGTTCGAGCTGTCGTAGGTGGTCCGGGCGATCCGGAGCACGGGCTGGCACGGCGGCAGCCCGAGGGCGGCCGCGTCGGCCGCGTCGGCCGCGTCGGCGGTGAAGGCCTGCTTCGCGCGCATGATCCGCACCCCGTAGTTCGCCTCGAGCATGGCGTACAGCGAGCCCTCCCGCAGGGGATCAGCGTCCAGCCCGGCGAACCGGGCATAGGGCAGCCACGAGGTCTGCACCACGATCGGGCAGCCGTCCACGAGCCGCACGCGCCGGACCGTCACCGCGGCGGCTGACTGCCCGAGTTGCAGTGCCTCCCGGGCCGCGGGCGGCGGCTGCTCCACCGCCGCGTTGATCAGCTTCGTCTCAACCTCGAGGCCTTGCCGGCGCATCTCCTCGGTGAAGCTCAGCAGCAGGTCGACCGTCCTGGTCGGGCGCCGGTCCGAGGCGAAGGTTCCCAGGCCCTGCCGCCGGACCACGGCCCCCTCCGAGGCCAGGGCTCCGACCGCCTGCCGGACGGTCATGCGTGCCACGCCGTACCTGGCGGCAAGATCGGTCTCCGAGGGCAGCCGCTCGCCGGGGTTCCATTCCCCCGCGTTCAGCCTCATCCGCAGGTCATCGCGGATACTCATGTGCACGGGCCGGTTCATCGCATTCCCGTTTCTGGTCCAGGCTGCCGGAACCCGCCTGCCGTCCTCAGTGTCGCGTACCTCAACGCTCTCCAGCTAGCCAATAGCGAGATATTTGCCAGCATCGTTAACGGTTAGGGCCCTGGGCAGGACAAGAAGCCGGCATGCCATCTGCTCCCGAAAATGGTGCCCCATTATACCAGCGGGCGAACTCTTCCTGGCGTTACGCATCGGCGCCGGGTGTGCGGGCGAACTCTTCCTGGCGTTACGCATCGGCGCCGGGTGTGCGGGCGAACTCTTCCTGGCGCTACGCATCGGCGCCGGGTGTGCGGGCGCTTTCCTTTCCGGCCCTTCCCGTTGCCGCCCGGCCGCCGTAAGGCCATAACCGTGCGCCACCGCCGGTAGCGGTGCTCGGTAGCCGCCACCCCGGCCGGATCGGGATCACAGCTGCGCATTCGCGGCGCCATGTGGACCGCGGCCTGCTGCGCGTCCGTGAAGCTTCCGCCCGCCACGGCCGCGACCAGAGCCGCGCCGCGCAGGCTGGCGTGCCGTTCCACCACGGTGGCGACCTGGGCATCCCAGACGTTCGCGCGCAGCTGCGGGCCGCGCGGTGAACCGGCCGGCCCGCCCGCCAGGATGACCCGGTCGACCACGGCGCCGCCGGAGCGGAGCGCGTCGATCCCCAGCCGCACCTCGAAGGCGCTGCCCTCCTCGGCCGCGCGCATCAGGTGGGCGGGCCCGTGCTGCCAGGAGATCCCGTCGATCCGGCCCCGCAGCCGCTCGTCCCAGCCCGGCATCCGCCGTCCGCTGAGCGTCGTCCGGATCATGAGGTCACCGGGGTCGACGGCATCCATGGCGGAGGCCAGCGCCAGGTAGGCGGCATCGGCGGAAGCATGCCCGAGGGTGACCGCCAGCCACTCCAGGCCGCCGCCGGTCAGGCCCGTCGGCCCGCCCATCGTCCACAGATCAGCCAGGAGATACGCGTTCAGCACCGTTCCGTGGCCGACATGACCGGCGGGCCGGTCGGTGACGTGCAGCAGGACGTCGGTCGTCCCCGCGATGTCGACGGTCATCCCGGCCCGGACCGCGCCCGCGCCGAGCGCTCCGGTCGACCCGTCGGGCCCGCCCACCGCGACCGGGGTGCCCGGCGCCAGGCCGGTCAGCTGCGCCGCCGCCGGGGTCACGCCGCCCGCCGGGGCGACGCCCGGCCGGACGCACGGCAGGATCTCCGCGGGCACGCAGCACTCCCGGGCGATCCGGGGGGACCAGCGCCGCTGCCGGACGTCGAACAGCTGGGTGTACGAGGCCGTCGCCGGGTCCGTGCCCGGCTGACCGGTCAGCTTGAGGACCAGGTAGTCCTTCAGGCTCAGCAGCCACCGGGTCCGGCCGACGACCCGGGGATCGGTCCTGGCCATCCGGCGCATCCGGGCCGCGGCGTACTCGGCCGAGGTCGGCCTGCCGGTCACGAACTCCAGGGCCGGGCCCAGGCGGGCGCGCAGTTCGGCCGCCTCCCGCCAGGCGCGGTTGTCGCGCCACAGCATCGCCGGCGCGGTCGGCCGCCCGTCGGGGCCGGCCAGCACGGTGGCCAGGTGCGTGGTCAGCCCGACGGCCCGCACCGGCAGGCCGCGGCCGGTCAGCTCGCGGATGGCTGAGGCGACCGCCCGCCAGGTCAGGTCGGGATCAAACTGCTCGCCCGCGCCCGGGTCCGGCCTGCTGATCAGCAGGCGCAGTAAGCTCGGCGGATCGAAGAACCCGACCCGTATCCCGCTGCCGCCCACATCCACGCCGAGCAGACCGCCCGTCGCCGGCGAGCCCGCGCCCGGCGGGATCTCCGGCTGCGCTTCTCCCGGTTGCGACTGTGCCATCCGACCGTGCCCTTCCTGCGCGGGTGCGGGGGCGCGCCACGGACCGCAGCGCGCGAACACATGACGGCGGGTTCATGTGGCCGTCGGCGAGCAGGCCCGAGGCCCAGCGCAACGGGGCGGGACAGCAATCGCAGGCCAGGCCGCAGGCCCGATTGTTCCCCCCACTGGCCCTCACAATGCGTTCAGGATTTATGACCTGAACATCGGCAATTCTTCTTGAAATGGCCCTACCGAAAAGGAGAAGAAAACCGGTCCGTCGCCCCGGACATGATGGGGCCGGGCCGATCAGGCCCGGCCGACCGGGCGGTACGAGCCGGGCTCATCACCCGAATCCAGGCCGGAGCACCGAAACTGCGGGGCTAATCGCCCGAACGCCCGAGCAAACGGTCCGGGCGGCCGGTGGGAAATAGGCCGCCGGGCCCGGGCCGAGGGCGATCCAGCCGCGGAGAGCGGCGGGGTAGGCGAAGTTGCCGAACCGGGTAGCCGGGGACAGGGCAAACATCAGGGCCGGCCCCCCGGCGTCACCGGGCCCGCCCCGGCCGGCCCGGGTCAGGTCTTGCGTCCCACGCCGGGACCGCGGCGATCGACCGGGCCAGGTCCTGGTCGGCCAGGAAGTTGTGGCTGCCGCCCAGCCAGTAGTCGTAGACCCGGGCCACGTTGGCCCGCCCGGTGTCGACCCCCGGCGGCACCCAGTCCGGCCGGTCAGTCATGGCCGGCTTTCACGAGGAGATGCGATACATTTCCTGTTTGCACGGTCTTCAAAGGTACGGGCATGGCCCGTGCGGAATGGCGCAGTTTGGTGGAGTTACCAATGCTCACGGGCGGCGAGCCCGGGCTGCCGCGGCGGCGCGAGCCGGACCTGACCGGTCTGGCTACCTTCACCCTGGACCCGCGCGGCCGCGTCACCTCCTGGTCGGTGACCGCCACCCGGCTGTTCGGCCCGCCTGCCGCCGCGGTGACCGGACGGCACGTGTGTGAGGTGCTGCTGACCGGCCCCGGCCAGCGTGAGCTGGTGACCATGGCGCTGGCCGAGGCCGCGGCCGGGCGGGTGCGGACGGCGACGGTGGCCGGCGGCTCGCTGGGCGAGGGACGGTTCGCGATCCGCTGGGAGCCCCTGACCGGGCTGGGCGGCGGCGCGCTCATGATCGTCCAGCGGGCCTGGCCGCAGCCGGCGCCCGGCTGGCTGAGCGAGGCCACGGCCCGCATCGGCAGCAGCCTCGACCTGGCCCAGACCGCGTCCGAGGTCGCCGAGGCCGCGGTGCCCGGCTTCGCCGACGCGGCGATCATCTACGCGGCCGAGCGGCTGCTGGCCGCCGACGAGCTCACCTCGCTGCGCACCGGGCGGGGCGCGGCGGTCCGGCGGCTCGCGGCCCGGCTGGCCGGCCGGGACGCCGACGCCACCGACCGGATCATGCAGCCGGGCGAGGTGCTCGTCCTCGGCCCGGGCACGCCGAGCTCCCGGGCGATGGCGACCGGTGAGCCGGTGCGGTTCGACCACCTCGACGACGAGACCGCCGCATGGGTAGCGCGCCGGCCCGGCGGCCGCCAGATGGCCGCGGGCTACGCCTCCTGGCTGGCCATGCCGCTCATCGCCCGCGGCGTCGTCGTGGGGTGCGCGATCTTCGGGCGGACGCCGGCCGGCCCGGCGTTCAACGACGGTGACATCACATTGGCGGGCGAGCTGGCCGCTCGCGCCGCGGTGTGCATCGACAACGCCCGGCTCTACGACCGGGAGCGGCGGACCGCGCAGGCGCTGCAGCAGGGTCTGCTGCCCAGCCAGCCCCGGGTTCCCGGGGGACTCGAGGTGGCGCACCGCTACCTGCCGGTCGGCGCGAGCGTGATCGGCGGCGACTGGCACGACATCGTGCCGCTGTCCGGCGGCCGCGCGGCGCTGGTCGTCGGCGACGCGATGGGACACGGCCCGGAGGCCGCGGCGGTCATGGTCCAGCTGCGGACCGCGGCGCATACCCTGGCCGACCTGGAGCTCCCGCCCGAGCAGGTGCTGTCCCGGCTGGACAAGATGGCCGCGGGCATCGCCGCCGCGCCGTTCGCGACCTGCATCTACGCGGTCATCGACCCGCCGGGCGGCGCCTGCGAGATCGCCCAGGCCGGTCACCTGCCGCCCGCGCTGGCGCTGCCGGGCGGGACGGTGACGATGCTGGACCTGCCGCCCGGGCTGCCGCTCGGCCTCGGCGCTGAATCCTTCCAGTCCACCCGGGTGGACCTGCCGCCGGGAGCGGCCCTCGCGCTGTACACCGACGGCCTGGTGGAGAGCCGCGCCCGGGCCCTGGACGCCGGCCTGGCCGCTCTGTGCACCACGCTCGGCGAGGCCCTGGCCCGGCCCGGGGCGACGTTGGACGAGGCCTGCGACACGGTCACCCAGGAACTGCGCCAGCACGGCGAGGACGACATCACCCTGGTGCTGGCCAGGATCCGGCGGTGACGGGGCGTGATGGCCGGGTCGTCGGGACGCTCGCCGCCGGCCCGCCTCAGCGCTGGCGGAGGATCGCGCTGATCAGCTCGGCGCTGCCGGCGGCGGGCAGCGCCTCAACGCACAGCCGTTCCATCACGGCCAGGTAGTGGTCGACGGTCTCCCGCTTGTCCAGGTAGAGCGCGCTGGTGAGCTGCCCGAGGTAGACGACGTCGGGCAGGTCAGGATCACCGAAGCGCAAGATCGTGAACGGACCGCCCGCCGCGGCGTGGCCGGCCCGGGTCAGCGGGATGACCTGCAGGCTGACGTTCGGCCGGGCCCCGGCGTCCAGCAGGTGCTCGAGCTGGTCGCGCATGACCTCGGGCCCGCCGACCGGCCGCCGCAGCGCCGCCTCGTCGAGGACCAGCCACAGGTGCGCCTGCCGGGCCCGGGTGAGCACCGCCTGGCGGGCCAGCTGCAGGCTGACCCGCCGCTCGATCTCGGCGTCAGACCCGGCCGGATGACCGAGCGTCGCGATCGCGCGGGCATAGCCCGGGGTCTGCAGCAGCCCCGGGACGAGCTGGATCTCAAAGCAGCGGATCGAGGCGGCGGCCTCCTCCAGGCCCACGTAAGGCTCGAACCAGGCCGGCACGATGTCGGCATAGTCATGCCACCAGCCCCGGGTGCTGGCCTGCCGGGCCAGCTCCTGCAGGGTCGCGCGCTCCTGGTCGTCGGTCACGCCGTAGAGGGTGAGCAGGTCCGCGATGTCGCGGGGCTTGAAGCCGACCCGGCCGGTCTCGAGCCGGCTCATCTTCGATCCCGAGGCGCGGATCACGTAGCCGGCGTCCTCGAGCGTGATCCGCTTGGCCTCACGCAGCCGGCGCAGCTGGGCGCCCAGCATGATGCGCACCGCGGTCGGGCCGCCCGCGGCCGGTGCGGCGGTGATGCGGCGGACGGCCGCGGCGCTCTCGGACTGAGCTGTGACCATGGGTTTCCTTCTGGGAACGGCGAGTCACGGCATTCTCCCACCTTGGCCACGCTTCGCGCCAACTGTCGTGGTCGCCGGGCATGCGGACGTGCCCGGGACGGGTGGGGCCGGGCGGCACGGCAGTCCGGGCCGACTGAGCCACCGGCGGTCGCCGGGGAAGTTCACGGCGGACGGCCAGGCACCGGCACCCCCCGGGCCGGGCCCGGCCAGCCCGCAGCGCGGGCCGGTGCCTAACGGCCCCGGCCCGGCAGACAGGGCCAGCCGCCCCCCCGGCTGGCGTTCCTGGCCATGTAAGGGGAGTCTGCCGGAATTGCGTATGCAATCCCAGTAGGGATAACCCTTGTCACCACCCGGCGGTAAGTAAACTACTGGTGTGGCATATCCGGACCCTGGCATCGGGCGCGCGGCCGGCCCGGACCCGGCACCTCACGATCCCCGGCCCGGCGGCGAGGTCCCGGCCCCTGGCGCGGAGGTGATCGAGCGCCTGCGCCGGGCCCGGCTGCATCCGGTGGCGGGCGCGCCCCCGGCTTCCGAGGCACCCTGGCTGTCGACGCTGGCCTACGGCGAGCCGGTGCTGGCGCGCGTGGCCGCGCTGGGCCAGGCCGCCCAGACGGCGATGCGTTCCGGCCGGGCCAGCGAGTGTTTCGCCGCGCTCGACGAGCAGCGGGCGGCGGCCGGAACCGAGCGGGCGGCCCAGGTGTGGGCGCTGACCCTGTCCTCGGTGTGCCGCGCCGTCCTGGGCCAGTTAGCCCGGTCGCGCGCGGACCTGGCCGAGGCCAGGCAGACCTGCCTGTACGCCGAGCCGCTCCTGGCCCAGCCGTTCTGGAAGTTCGCCGGGATCGTGGCCGGCTGGCTGGACGGGAACTGGGCGACGGCGCAGGCGGACGCCGCCTCGCTGCACTCCAGCCAGGTCACCCCGATCACCCCGGCTCTCGACGGCGTGGTACTCGCGCTGCGCGCCGAGATGCTGCGCGGCCTCGGGCGGCCGCGGGAAAGCCGGCTGCTCGCCGAGCGGCTACCGGGCGCGGCCCCGGCCGAGCTGACCGCGTGGACCCGGGCGGGCCTGGACGTCGACGACGGCCGCGACGTCGAGGCCATGTACCGCCTGGCCGATGTCTGCGATGCCGGCGACCGCGGCGGGTACCGGGTGGCGCTGCCGCTCGTGCTGCACCGGCTGGCCGAGATCGCCTTCGCCCGCGGCGAGCGCGACGTGGCCGCCGCGGCCGCGGCCGCGCTGGGCGAGCTCGACCAGGCCGCGCCGCTGACCGAGATCCTCACCGGGCTGGCCCGGGCGTACGGCACCGGCGACCCGGAGCCCGCCCGGCACGCGCAGCAGCTGGCCGAGGCCGAGGAGGCCGGGATGCTGACCGCGGAGGCGCTGACCGCGCGCGGCCGGGTCGGCGACGAGCCGGCCGCGACCCTGGCCGCCGCGCACGCCGCCTGGGAGCGCATCGGGGCGTCCGCCCGCTCTCGCGCGGTGGCGGCGGACATGCGCGACGCCGGGCTGGCCGTGCCGGCCGGGGGACAGCGGTGGGGCGGCCGGGCCCCGGCCCGGACCCCGGCGGCGCTGACCGCGCGCGAGCGCAGCGTGGCCCTGCTGGTGCACGAGGGCCGCACGAACCAGCAGATCGCCCACGCTCTCAACATCAGCGTCAAGACCGTCGAGGCCTACCTGACCCGGCTGTACCGGAAGACCTCCTGCTCCTCGCGGGTCGAGCTGGCCGTCGCGGTCACTGAGCGCCGGCTGATCCTGGACGAGAAGGACGACTGACCCGCCGGACGTCAGGCGCGCGGCGCCCGCTGCCGGGCGCGCCGGACCGGTGGCCCCGACTCCGCCGGGGTAGCCAGGTATCCCGCAGCCAGCCGGGTCAGCGAGTCCGCGTGCCGCGTGCCGCGCATATGAGCAAAATACCCCACTTATCCGACCGCTGGCCGCTACGCTTCACCCGTCCCCGCCGCTCAGCCCGACCGCTGGCCGCGTCCGGGCGCGGCTGCGGCCGTGCCCCCTGGCCGGCCGCCGACCGATGACACCATCACGGGCCGGCCGCCGCCCGGAGCGACCGGGCGAGCGGGGTGCTCTCAGGAAGTGAACGATGACTGAGCGAGGTGCGCGCGCGGCCCGGTGGGGTCTGGTAGCCGGCGTAGTGCTCGCCGCAGCCGGGCTGAGTTCCCCGGCCGCGCTGGCCGCCGCCGCGCCGGGGGCAGCCCGGCCGCGGTCATCACCAGCGACGACGCCATCGCCGTGTACGGGATCGGCACGAACGGGCACCTGTACGGCTACGAGCAGCCCAAGCCCGGCGCGCGGTTCGCCGGGCCGAGCAAGCTGACCGCGACCGGCGGCCTGGCCGGCACGCCGGTCGCGGTGCCCGGCGCCGACGGCACCACGGTGGTCTACTTCCTGACCGTACGGGGCCTGGTCCGGGCCAAGTGGCAGTCCGCCGCCTACGGGCCGTTCGTCAACAGCGCCTCGCTCGGCGGGCCCGTGACCGGCGGCCTGGCCGGCGTCGTGGCCAGGGGGGCGGCGGCGGGCCCGTCTCGCTCTACGCCACCGCCGCCAACGGGCGGCAGTACCGCGGCCAGCAGGGCGCCACGCCGCGGTCGTTCGGCGGCTGGGCGGCCATCTAGCACCAGGGCATCACCGACATCGTCAGGCGGGCGGCCCGGCCGCGGCAATCTTCGTAGAATGACCCGGTGCCGTCCCTGGAGCCGGAGCCGGTGAGCGAGGCGCTGCAGGTCCTGCGCCGGGTATTCGGTTACGACTCGTTCCGCGGCGACCAGCAGGAGGTCATCGAGCACGTCACCGCGGGCGGCGACGCCCTGGTCCTGATGCCGACCGGCGGCGGCAAGTCGCTCTGCTACCAGATTCCCGCGCTGCTGCGTAAGGGCACCGGGGTAGTGGTCTCGCCGCTGATCGCGCTGATGCAGGACCAGGTCGACGCGCTGCGCGCGCTCGGTGTCCGGGCCGGGTTCCTGAACTCGGCCCAGGACCTGGGCGAGCGCCGGCAGACTCGAGCTCGCGTTCCTGGACGGCCGGCTCGATCTGCTCTACCTGGCGCCGGAACGGCTGACCGCCGAGCCCACCCTGCGGTTGCTCGACCGCGGCACGATCAGCTTGTTCGCGATCGACGAGGCGCACTGCGTGGCTCAGTGGGGGCACGACTTCCGGCCCGACTACCTGGCCCTGTCCGCGCTGCACGAGCGCTGGCCGAGCGTGCCGCGGATCGCACTGACGGCGACGGCGACCCGGGCGACGCACGCCGAGATCGCCGACCGGCTCAACCTGGGTGCCGCGCGCCACTTCGTGGCGAGCTTCGACCGGCCGAACATCCAGTACCGCATCGCGGCGAAGAGCGAGCCGCGGCGGCAACTGCTCGAGCTGATCGCCGCCGAGCACCCGGGAGACGCGGGCATCGTCTACTGCCTGTCCCGCGCGTCGGTGGAGGCGACGGCCGAGTTCCTCGTCCGCAGCGGCGTCGAGGCCCTGCCCTACCACGCCGGGCTCGACGCGCGCACCCGGGCCGCGAACCAGGCCCGCTTCCTGCGCGAGGACGGCCTGATCATGGTGGCCACGATCGCGTTCGGCATGGGTATCGACAAGCCCGACGTGCGGTTCATCGCCCACCTCGACCTGCCCCGGTCGGTCGAAGGCTACTACCAGGAGACCGGCCGGGCCGGGCGGGACGGGCTGCCCGCCACCGCCTGGATGGCCTACGGCCTGCAGGATGTCGTGCTGCTGCGCAAACTGATCGACACCTCCGAGGGAGACGACGCGCACCGGCGCCGCCTCGGGACTCACCTCGACGCGATGCTGGCCCTGTGCGAGACGATCGAGTGCCGACGCGAGCAACTGCTCGGCTATTTCGGCGAGCAGGCCGGCGCGTGCGGCAACTGCGATACGTGCTTGTCGCCGCCGCAGGCCTGGGACGGCACGGAGGCGGCGCAAAAGCTCCTGTCGACCGTCTGGCGGCTCGATCACGAGCGGCATCAGCGATTCGGCGCCGGCCAGGCCATCGACATCCTGCTGGGCAAGCAGACGCCCCGCGTCACCCAGCACCGGCACGACTCGCTGAGCGTGTTCGGCAAGGGCGACGGGCTCCGCGAGGCCGAGTGGCGGGCCGTGGTGCGGCAGTTGCTGGCCCAGGGCCTGCTGGCGGTCGAGGGGGACTACGGCACGCTGGTGCTGACCAAGGCCAGCGATGAGGTGCTGTACCGGGGACGGGCGGTGCGGCTGCGGCATGACCCGGCGCGGGCGGCGCAGGTCAAGCCGGCCAGGTCCGCCCGCGCCGCTCGCGCCGCGGCGGCCGCCGCCGACCTCCCCGAAGCGGCCGGGCCGGTGTTCGAGCAGCTCCGCGCCTGGCGCGCCGCCGCGGCCAAGGAGCAGGGCGTGCCCGCGTACGTGATCTTCCACGACGCGACGCTGCGCCAGATCGCGGCGCAGGCGCCATCCACGCTGGCCGAGCTGGCCAGCGTGAGCGGGGTCGGCGAGACCAAGCTGGCCCGGTACGGCGAGCAGATCCTCGACCTGCTGCGCAGCCCCAGCCCGGCGCCGTCCTGACCCGGCCGGGCAACTTCCAGAACCCCTGTCCCGGCGCCGTCCTGCCCGGCCGCCCGGCCTCCAGAACCCCTGCCCCGGCGCCGTCCTGCCCGGCCGCCCGACCTCCAGAACCCCTGCCCCGGCGCCGTCCTGCCTGGCCTGCCGGGCAACTTCCAGATGTCTGGGAGTTGCCCGTGATCCGTTGACGGGCGCGACGGGTAGTAGGCATCGTCAACTGACGAGCCATGCGGCGAACAGGTCAGGGACGGTACTCATGAGTGAGCGCGGGGAAGCAGCGCGCCGGCGGCGCGCGCTCCGCGATCGCGGCGCAGCCGGAAGCGGTGGCTGGTGGCGGCCGGCGTCACCGTCGGCTGGCTGGTCCTGCTCGATGTGACCGGTTCGGTCATCGCGGCCACGATGCTGCTGGCGTTCCTGGCCGGGCTCGGCGTGGTCGGCGTGCTGATCCTGCGCGCCCTGGGCATGTCCCGGGATCACCCGTGGGTGCAGCAGCTGGCCGCCCGGCCGTGGCGTGACGGCCAGGACGTGCTGCACCTGGCGCTGCGGCACCTGGCCGAGGTATTCATCGTCACGCCGAGCGGGTCGCTGCTCGCGCCGAATTTCATCGAGCTGCGGCTGAACCCCGCCGACCTGAGCGCGCTGACCGAGCGGATGGACCTCAGCCTGATCAGCGAGAGCGCCGCCGAGGTCTATGTGGAGCAGGTCGCGGCGCACGGAGCCCGGTTCGCCGGGTACGGCCCGGCCGATGTGCGCGTCCTCGCCGACCCGGCAGTTCCCCCGGGCCGCTACCGCCTGCGGCAGGCCCAGCCGGTGGACGGCTATCCCCAGCCTGGGCTGGCGTACGCGGGCGCGGCGGCCCCGGCCGGGCCCGGCGCGGGGCCGGCCGGGTTCAACCCGCCCGGCGGCGGGGCCGGCGGGTACCTGCCGCCCGGCCCCGAGCTGGCCCGCACCGCCCCACGGCCCGCCGCCGCCGGCCCCGGCGCCGCCGTTGATTCCGGCTCCGGGACGTCCCACCCCGGGGCGCAGGCCGGGCCGGCCGCGGCGCCCGCCCCGTACCGGGGCTTCGCCGGCCATGACGGGAACACCCGCCCCGGGCCGGACCAGCCCGGCCAGCCGGAGCGGCCGGGCGCGGCCTCCGGGCCGGAGTCGCGGACCGTCACCGACCTGCCGACGGTCATCGAGCTCAGCCGCGGCCCGGCCCCGGTGCTGCGGCTGCGCACCGGCGACGCGGTGGCCGAGACCCGGGTTTCCGGGGCCCGCGCCGGGCGCGGCGCGGTCGAGCTGGGCCTGCCCGACGTGCCGACGGTGTCCCGGGAGCACGCCCGGTTCACGTTCTCCGACGGCCAGTGGTGGATCGCCAACCTCGGCCGCAACGGTCTCTGCCTGAACGGCACCGCCCTGGTGGGCGAGCAGCCGCTCAGCAACGGCGACTCGATCCGCTGGGGCATGCGGCCGGACGCGCCGCTGTCGCGGGTCGAGATCGGCTGACCCGCCGCCCCGGCCCGGCCCGGGCACCGCCGCCCGGGTGCCAGAATTGTCATCTCAGACACGGCGAGACGGGATGACGGCCCCAGGCGGCGCCGTCGTCGGTTGGGGTGGCGGCGCATTGGCGACAGCCCAGCTCTTCATCTGGTCGCCGGAGCGCGGCGGGTGGGCAGGCTGCGCGCCCGACGAGATCACCTGGCTGGACCGCGGCCTGCTCAGCGGCAATAAGGACCTGACGCTGCACCGGGCCCCGCGCTGCGCCGGCTTGCGCTACGTCCATCACCGGTGGGAGCTGTTCAGCCGGGACACGACCTACCAGGTGTACCTGGCGCCGCACCCCGGCGGGAGCGTCCCGGGCCCGGAAGCCGTGCAGCGGACCGCCCGGCACGTCCTGCCGGTAGCCCCGGCCCGCTACGAGGCCCTGCCGGTGCCGCTCGAAGAGGGATCCTGGCTGGTCAGCGTCGGGTCCTGGGTGCTGCCGCTGCGGCTCGAGGGACCGGTGCGCCCGCGCCGGCCGGCGCCCGAGCCGGGCGCCGACGCGCAGCTGCGCACCAGGGACAGCACGGTCCTGCACGCGGCCGCCCGGTCCCGGCGGCCTGGCCCGGTCCGGGACGACGCGGTGGCGCACGTGCGCGGCTATTTCGAGCGGAACGCCACCGCCCGGATGGCGATGGCCTACTACTACCAGGAGTACATCCTCGGCCTACCCGCCCCGCATCCGGTGCAGATGATGGAGGTCGTCATCGCGCTGGACCTCACCGGAGAGGGCGCGGTGTCGGACTACAAGAAGCTGCTGCAGGGCTTCATCTGGCAGGAACGGGGCCACGCCCGCGACCTCGCCGACTTCCTGCTCTCCAACGCCCTGCTGACCCCGGCCGACCTCGATCAGGCCCGGCAGGTCGCAGCCGGCAACGAGCGCGGCGGGGTGTGCGAGCGGGCGCGCCAGCGGCTGCGGTACCGGCCCAAGGGCCCGGTCAGCCGATCATCTCCTTGACGTCGTACGGCTGCTGGAGCAGGCTG
Organism: uncultured Actinomycetota bacterium; assembly: GCA_963749145.1. Lineage (GTDB taxonomy): Bacteria > Actinomycetota > Actinomycetes > Streptosporangiales > Streptosporangiaceae > JASHPR01. The sequence goes on from CAVVLN010000006.1 coordinate 80,165, forward strand.
AACTGCACCATCAGGTTGGCGATGCGCTGGATCAGCACCGGGTCGGTGTCCAGCGGGAACGTGGGCGACGCCATGACCGCCGCCGCGGTCTTCGGCACGCCCGAGTAGGTCGCCATCACCTGCTCGACGGCCTGCGGGTCGGTGTCGGCGATCCGCTGGGCCTGGTTCAGGGCCCGCTCGAAGGCGGCCAGCGTCTTCGGGTACTTGCGGGCCCACGCCTTGGTCACCACATACCCGGCGATCGGCAGCGACTGGGTGGCGCCCGCGTCCAGGTCGGCGAGGGGCACGGCGCCGATGGATTCCTCCGCGCCGGTTATGAACGGCTCCGGCATCCAGGCCGCGTCCACCTCGTGGCTCTTGAGCGCGGCGGCCATCTGCGGGAACGCAATCGGCTTGAGGTGCACCTCGCGGATGTTCATCCCGTTGTCCCGCAGCAGCGCGCCGACCAGCAGCGTGCCGATGTTGTTCGGCACGTTGACCGCGATCGTCTTGCCCTTGAGCTGGGCCACGGTCCTGATCGGCGAGTTGGGCATGACCATGATCTCCTGGCAGCGCGGCTGCATGATCGATCCGGCGGCGAAGATCTCCAGGTTGGCGTTCTGCTCCGCGTCGGCCTCGATGTAGGAGACGTAGTTCCCGTCGGTGATGTCGTACGTCCCGGCCAGCTGATCGTGGATTTCCGTGGCGCTGCTGATCGCCGTGACGAAACGGACATGGAGGCCCTGGGCCTTGAACAGCCCGTCCTGCTGCGCGATGTATACACCCGCGGAGTCGGCCGCCGGGACGGCCGCGACCGTCAGGTATGGCTTCTCCACGCTGGCCGGAGCCGAGGCTCCGGTCGCGCTCGCGCAGCCCGCGGCCAGCAGCGCAACCGCGGTGGCGGCCGCGGGGATCGCGGGGATCCGGAAGAACCGAGGTGTCACGACAAATTCCCCTCAAAAAGGGCCAATCTACGCACCAAAGGTACAGGTTACTGCAGACATACACTGCCATGTGGCCAAGTCGTCAGGAGTCCGAATCTTCCATCTTTTGCCACCCTGATCAGGGCCGCTTTGCCTGGACGACCGAGCCGGCGGACGCCGCCGGGCGGCCGGGTCCGGGGCTGGCAGCGGCCAGCGGCCGCGGCCGGGCGGGCCGCCGCCGGGCGGCCCAGGTCCGGGCGGGCAGGCGCCAGGGCCGGCGGGCGCCAGGGCCAGCGACGGCCGCGGGCGGGCGAGGTCCGGGGCGGGCAGGCGCCAGGGCCGACAACGGCCGGGGCGGGCGAGGTCCGGGGCGGGCGCAACCGCCGTACGCGGCGGGCATTCAGCCCGGCGCGGCTCCGGTCGCTCATCTACACTCATCAGGTGATCTTCAAGCAGGTCGGCGAGGGGCGGCCCTATCCCGACCACGCGCGGAGCGCGCGCGAGTGGGCCCAGATACCGCCTCGCCCGGTCCGGCTTGACCAGCTCATCACCACGAAGAACGTGCTGGACCTGCAGACGGTGCTGGCCAAGGACTCCACGTTCTACGGCGACCTGTTCCCGCACGTGATCCGCTGGCGGGGCGAGCTCTACCTCGAGGACGGCCTGCACCGGGCGCTGCGCGCGGCACTGCACCAGCGGACGGTCCTGCACGCGCGCGTCCTCGACCTGGGCTGACCGGCACGGGCGGACCCTTCCCCGGGCGAGCCCGCGGTCCCGCGCCCGGACCCCGCCACCCGTGTCTCGCGCCGACACCCCCGCTACGCGCGATGGGTCGGCGCCGGAACGGCCTTCTTGTGCTTGGCGGCCGCGGCCCGCTGCGCCGCGCGGGCGTGCCGCGTCTGGAGCGCGGTGACCTCGTTGGCGAGCTGAGGGGTCATCCACTCGAGCATCGGCGGGATCAGCGCCCGCCAGGTGATCATGGTATGGCCGCCGCCCGGCACGATCCGCAGCGGCACCCCGGGCTGCCTGATCTCCAGCAGCTGCTGGAAGAACTGGGCGGCCTTCAGGTCCTGGTGGTCACCGCTGCCGACCCCGAGCCAGAACTGGGCGATCTTGGTGCCGGCCGGCAGCGAGCCGACCAGGTCGTCCGGGGTGTTGGCCCGGCGGAGCTTGGCGTTGCCGCCGAACGGGTCCACCAGCTTCACCGGGTGGCCCAGCTGGTTGGGCAGCGGCGCGAAGTACCCGCTGAGCACGCCAGAGAAGCCGAACCGGGTGCCGTACTTCAGCCCCAGGTTAGCGGCGCAGAATCCGCCTTCGGAGTAGCCGGCGATTCCCCACGCCGGGCCGGGGGCCTGCACGCGCAGCACCTTCGCGATGTAGGCCGGCAGATCCTCGGCCAGGTAGGTGGCGTCCTGGGGGCCGTGGAACTGGTTCAGGCACTGCAGCGAGATGGCCCGGCCGCCGTTCGCGTCCGGCATCACCAGGACCGCCGGCTTGGCCAGGCCCGTGCTGATGAGGTCCTGCAGCGTGGTGGTCACGCCCACCACGGTGATCCAGTCCAGCGGGGTGCCGGGGAAGCCGTGCAGCAGCTCGATCGCCGGGAAGCGGTAATCCCGGTAGGACCGCTGGAAGTACTGGGGCGGCAGGTACACGTAGACCGTCCGGGTGATGTGGCTGAGCCGGCCCGGCACGGTCAGCTTCAGCGTGTACCCGTCCGCCTGCGCCACGGCCGGGTCGACCGTGTTGCCGAGGTAGGTGCCGAACTTGACGCCTGCGCCCGCATCGGTCGTGGGCACATTGGCGGTCTGCGCGGACTGGCCGGTCAGGTCCGAGACCGCCGAGTTCCAGTTCTGGTAGTAGTCGTAGTACTTGTTGACCGCCGCCACCCCGAACATCATCGCGGGGATGAACGCCAGGCAGGCCGCCAGGACCCGGAACACCAGTTGCTTCGCGACCGCGAGCCACCACATCAGGCCGCCGAACACCACGATCAGCAGCAGGAAGAACGACGTGCTCTGCGGTTCAGGCAATGGACACTCCGGTAGCCCGGCTGGTTCCCTTTTCTCGGATCACCGCGCCGCACACCACACGGGTGCGCCCGATGCCCCCCGGATCGGCGCGCTCGCGGTGGAGGTGGGATTTGAACCCACGGAAGGGTTGCCCCTTCACACGCTTTCGAGGCGTGCGCCCTCGGCCACTAGGCGACTCCACCGCCGCCGAGCCTACCCGACCAGCCCCCCCGCCCGCCGCGGAGCGCCTATGCGCCCGGGATCGACCGGATCGCGGCGGCAGCGGCTAGCGGCGGCGCTCGAAGTACGCGCGCAGCGGGGCCGCGCACTCGTCGGCCAGCACGCCGCCGATCACCTCGACCTGAGGGGACAGCCGCCGGTCACGCAGCACGTCCCACAGCGATCCCGCGGCTCCCGCCCGGGGGTCGGCCGCGCCGTAGACCACGCGGTCCAGCCGCGCCGCGATCACCGCTCCCGCGCACATCGTGCACGGCTCGAGGGTGACGACCAGCGTGTACCCGTCCAGCCGCCAGCGGCGCCTGGCCGCCGCGGCCTGACGGATGGCCACGATCTCGGCGTGCGCCGTGGGATCGTGGCCGGCTTCCTGACGGTTGTGCCCCAGCCCGGCCACGGTGCCCGCTTCGTCCAGGACCACCGCGCCGACCGGCACGTCGCCGCCCCCCGGGGTCTGGGCGGCCTGCTCGAGGGCACGGCGCATGGCCGGCTCGAACGACGCCAGGTAGCCGGAGGTCACGGCGCCCTCCGGGCGGCCCGGGACGGCGGGACGGCCAGGCCGGGCAGGACGGCCAGGCCGGGCGGGGAGGCCGGGACGGCCCGGTTACGGGCCGAGCGCGCCATCGAGGGCCCGCTCCAGCGCCGGGCCGAATCCCAGCCGCCGCGCGATGATCTCGATCACCTCGTAGGGGAACATGTCCAGGTCACCGGAGAGCATGCCCAGCTCCATCTCGTCGATGCCCAGGTCGGCGAAGATGGACAGGTCGCCGGCCGGAAGCACCTGATCGAGGTCTTCATCATCGGGAACGGGTATATCCAGGTAGTCCAGGACCTGGCGGGCCAGCGGCCAGTCCACCGAGGCGGTGACGTCGGAAAGGAAAACCGAAACCTGGGTGCCTATCACGCGAAGGGCAACGAAAAAATCGTCTCCGACCGCGGCCAGGCCAATGGTGCTGCCAATGCTCGGCTGCTGGCGCAGGGCCTGGATGAGGCCGTCCAGGTTCTCCGCGAGAGCCGCGGGCAGAAGCTCCGCTTCCCACGCGTCGTCCTCCCGGTAGACGACGACGGAGAAATCGGCACTGGTTACTTCGGTCATGGTCACCTCAACGACGCGGCTTCCAGGAGGGAATGGTGTCAGATTCCCGCCGGGCGTGCGGCTTGATCGCTGGCTCGTGATGCCCGGCTGTGATCCAGGCCAACGGGCAGTGACGGACAGATGCCACATCAGCACCAGCTGTAACTAAGGGCGCCAGGGCACCCGCAGGTGCGCCAAGGCACCCGCAGAGCGGCCGGAGCGGGCCGGACCCACGCAACGCCACACCAGCCGGGCGCGCATCGGCGCGGGACGACCCAGATCGGCCGCTGATCCACTAGGGTAGGGCTCGGGTTGTTGATCATTGGCGCCTAGATTGCCCTGAGCTATGCTGGGAATAACCGCTGTAACGGCCGCCGCGCGCACCCCGCATCGCCTGCACCGAGAGCGCGCTGGGAGGTGATCGGATGCTGAAGAAGATCCTTACGTGGGCGATCGTCCTCTTCGTCATATTCTACGTCGCCACCGAGCCCACTGGGGCCGCTAATGTCGTTCATAGCATCTTTAACGGACTCCACTCGGCCGCCAACTCAATGGCCAAATTCGTAAACTCGCTCTGACGCCGATGAGACTGCCAACCCGCGGCGGCGCCACCGGCCCGGCCGCGGTCAATAGGTACCTCCTGCCGAATGAGCAGCAGGTTATTACGGTTCGTCGGCATCCGGCCGTCCTGATCGGCCCGAGCGTCCTGACGCTCGCCGGCCTGCTGGCGGCGGGCGTGCTCAGCGCGACGGTGCTGCGCTCCAACGGGACGCTCGTCACGGTGGTGTGGCTGGCGTGGCTGGCGCTTTTCGTGCGCATGATCTGGAAAACCATCAACTGGGCGGTTGACTTCTTCGTGGTCACGTCGCACCGGATCATGCTGACATCCGGCGTGCTTACCCGGAAGGTCGCGATGATGCCGCTCACGAAGGTGACCGACATGAGCTTCCAGCGCTCGTTCGCCGGTCGCCTGTTCGGCTTTGGCGAGTTCATCGTGGAGTCCGCCGGCCTGGACCAGGCGCTGAGAAATATCGACCATATTCCCTACCCGGAGCAGCTTTACCTGGAGGTCTGTGGGATGCTCTTCGGGAGCGAAGACGAGCCGGCCGGGAGCGAGTCGGACCCGGCCGACGACTAGAGCCCGCTTATCCCTCCCCTTCCCCGGGGTTCCTGCGGCCGGACGACGCTCCAGACGCCCGGCCGCAGGAGCCTGCCCGGATCCGGCCGCCCCTCACAGCGTGACCAGCAGGATGCCCGCAGCCGCCAGGGCCAGCCCGGCCCGCTGCGCCCCGCGCATCCGCTCCCCGAGCACCAAGCGGGCCAGCAGCACCGTCACCCCCGGGTACAAGGAGGTCAGCACCACCGCCAGGCCGAACAGGCCCGCGCGGGTGGCGAGCACGTAGCTGACGTTCGCGCTGGCGTCGAGCACGCCGGCGCCCAGCGCCGCCACGAACAGCCGGCCGTCCTGCCACCAGCGCACCGGGCCGGTCCGGGCGGCGGCCGCGGCAGCCAGGAAGACCAGCGTCCCGGCCAGCCGGGCGGCGGCCACCGGCCAGAGAGCGCCCGACTCTCCCCCGTTGCGGATGAACAGGAAGAACATCCCGAACGCCGCACCCGCGGCCACCCCGTAGCCGACGCCGCGGGTGGCGGTGCGCCGCAGCGCCGCGACCCCGCGCCGGGCGGCCGTATCCCGGAACCCGGCCCCGGCCCGGCGCGGGGCCGGCACCGCCTGGCCGCCGGTGCTGACCAGCACAATCGCGACCACGCACGCCAGCGCCCCGCCGTAGACGCGCGGACCGGGCCGCTCGCCGTCGGCCAGCGCCACCGCGACCGGGAGCACCGTGGAGACCACCGCGGAGACCGGCGCGACCACGCTCATCGGCCCGGCCGCGAGACCGGCGTAGAAGAATATGAAGCCCACGCCCCCGGCCGCGCCCGCGCAGGCTCCCCAGGCCAGCCCGGCCGCCCGAGGCGGCGCCCCGCCCGCCAGCGCGGCCACGGTCACGATCGCCATGCCCGCCGGGCCGGAGACCAGGAGCACCGAGAGCACGTGCGCACGCCGCGTCGCCGCGCCGCCCAGGAAATCGGCACTCCCGTAAAGAAGTGCCGCGCCCAGTGCGTAGAGCGTCACCATGAGGACGACCCGATGATGCGTTCGGTCAGAATAATGGTCTCGATAGTTCATTATACCGACCGAGCCCGGACCGCTGGAGGCGGATGACGATGCAAGAGCCGACCGAACTCACCGGCGCGCTCGCCCGCGTCCTGCAGTCGCTGCGGGCCGAGCGCGGCTGGTCCCTCGATCAGCTGACGCTCAGGTCCGGCGTCAGCAAAGGCGTTCTCGTGGCCCTGGAACAGGGGCGCTCCAACCCGAACCTGGCCACCCTGGCCCGGATCGCCGACGCGTTCGGGGTGCCGGTCACCCGCCTGGTCGACGTGCCGGACGAGCCCGCGGTGCGGATCACCGGGGCTGACCGGGCCCGGGTGCTCTGGCGCGGCAGCGCGGGCGGCACTGGCACCATCATCGGGGCGACGGAGCCGCCCTGGGCCGCCGAGCTGTGGCGCTGGTCGCTCGAGCCCGGGGAGAGTTTCGGCGGCGACGCGCACGCGCCCGCCAGCCGGGAGATGATCTGGGTCGAGTCCGGGGCGGTCACCCTGACCGTGGCCGGCCGCGGTTACCAGGTCGCGGCGGGCCAGTGCGCCCGGTTTCCCGGCGGCTTGCCGCACGCCTACGCCAACGAGAGCGCGGGGCCGGCCGTGATGACGATGGTCGTGGTCGTGCCGCCGGCCCCGGCCTGACGCCGCCTGATGCCGCCGTCAGCGGGAGAATGGCTCTGCGTCATTGCCGGCCGGCCGTCTCGGGGCGCAGCAACATCGGCGACATCCCGGGCGTGATGACTGCGATCCGTCTAACCTTGCCTAAGACGCAACCTGCGTCCCAGGGGTTGACCGTGACCGACGAAAATGTTTTGAGTTAGTCATGAGCGAGAACTGGGCTGCGGACGCGCGGGTGGGCGTGCCCATGATTCAGATGATCGCCAAGCAGGTCAGCCAGTCCGGGCACACGCCGCGGGCGGTCCGCCAGATCATCGACCAGCAGTGGCTGGACGAGGACTCCAAGCAGCAGTTGCGCGAGACGTTCCACGTTACCGACGCGGACCTGCTCAGGTACGAGCGCGAGGCCGCGATCGAGGCCCGGCGCCGCACGCGCGAGCGCTACGGCATCCCGGTACCGGCCGGGCCGTGCGACTGCGATGCCGAGCCGGTGGTGCATCCTTCCGGGCGCATCGACTGCCGGAAGTGCGGCGCCGAGTGGCCCGCGCCCGAGGTGCGCCAGGTCATCGACGCCCAGTGGCTGGACGAGGACTCCAAGCAGCAGTTGCGCGAGACCTTCGGGGTGACCGACGCGGACTTGTTAGCGCGCGAGCAATCCGGCGCCGGCCAGGACGGCGACTCAGGCGACGGGCGCCCGGCCAGCCAGTACATCCCCCGGGCCCGCGAGCACCCGGACGCTCCGAACATCGCCGAGGTCCGCAAGGCCGGGTAGCCTCGCGCCGCCGCTGTTCAGCGCGCGAGCTCGATCACGACCGGGATGTCGTCCGGCTCGCCGGCGCGCAACCGCTCGCGGGCGGCGTCGACAAAGCCCCGGTGGATCTCCAGGCCGCCGGCCCGGCGGCCCAGGCGGCGGGCTACCACGGCGGTGGTGCCGGATCCGGCGAACGGGTCGATGACCACCCCGCCCGGCGGCGAGCAGGCCTTGACGAAGAACTCGGCCAGGCCCTCCGGCATGGCCGCGGTATGCCCGCCCGCCCCCTTGTGCTGGTTGTAGGTCTGCGGCACGCGGACCACGTTGCCCGGGTCGGCGCCTCCGCGCCGGTAGGTCGTGGTCCGGTCCCGGCCGAACCCGGCCCCGGTGTTGCGGCGGCCGAGCCGGTCGAGCTTGCGCCGCTCGATCTCCTCCGGCGTGGTCCGGTAGGGCACCAGGATCGCGCCGAGGTCGAAGTGCGGCTTCGGTCCCCGGGCGAACGCGTAGACGTACTCGAAGCTGTCCTTGGTGCGCGGCCCGTACCGGCCCGGCACCGCGTTGGGCTTGGCCCAGATGTAGGTCTCCAGCCAGCGCCAGCCCTGCCGCTGGAGGGCGATGACGAGCTCGTAGACGTAGGGGTGCCGCTGGCCTTGCCGCGGGCCGGTCTTGGCCACCCGGTTCTTGATGTTGAGCACCAGCCAGCCGCTCGGCTTCGTGGCGTCCAGCATCTGCTGGCCGTACGGCAGGAACCATTCGACGTAACGGTCGGGGTGGATCCGGCTATAAGGCCGCGCGTCGGCGTAGGGCGGGCTGGTAAACCATAGGTCCACCGAGCCCGGCGGCAGGGCCGTCAGCCATTCCGAGCTGTCACCCCATGTCTCGCCCTCGGCGAGCAGCACCGCGAGCGCCTGATCCGGCGGGACCCGCGGCGGCGGCGGGAACGGGTGAACCCCCACAGGCCGAGATCCTAGCGGCCGCTGACGTCAGCCCGGGCCGGCGCTGACCCGGGCGGAGGCCTCCTGCGCCGCCGCCGCCGCGCTGGCCGCCCGCGCCGACAGGTCCCCGGGCAGGCTGCCCAGGGTCACGTTGATGTCCACCAGGGCGGCGGCACTGCGAGCGGCCGCCTCGGCCAGGCGCGCCCCGGCGATCGTGTCGCCGCGCAGGTTCGGGTTGCCTTCGGCGGCCACGCCAGCGGCCAGCTCGGCTACCCGGGCGGCGGACTCGGCGATCCCCAGCGGCACCAGGGCCGCGGCGTGCAGGGCCGCCGTGATCCGCTGCCGCCGCTCGCCGCCGTCGTCCCGGGGCAGCCCGTAGGCGTCGAGCACCGCGCGAAAGGCGGCGGCGTCCCGGTCGGCGAGCCCGGCCAGCCGCGCGCGCAGCTCGTCAGCCTGGCCCGCGACCTCGGCGGCGGCCGGGAGCCGCGCGTCGGAGAACCGGGCCGCCATCGCGACCAGGGCCGCGGCGAGCGCGCCGGTCACCGCGGCCGCGGCGCCGCCGCCGGGAGCGGGCTCCCGGGCGGCGAGCACCTCGAGAAAATCGCGGACCGGCTGGTCCAGGAACGAGCCAGGAGGCTGGCCGGGCCCGGGGCGCGGCCCGGGCGGCGCGTTCAGGACAGTCCCACGATCTGCCCGTCGGCGTCGATGTCGATCCGGGCCGCCGCCGGGCTGGAGCCGAGGCCGGGCATGGTCCGCATCTCTCCGCAGATCGGGTAGACGAAACCGGCCCCCACCGAGGCCCGCACCTCCCGGACCGGGAGGGTCCATCCCGTCGGCGCGCCCTTCAGAGCCGGGTCGGAGGAGATGGACAGGTGCGTCTTGGCGATGCAGACCGGCAGCTGCCCGAACCCGTCGCGCTCGTAGGTGTCCAGCTGCTTGGCGGCCTGCGCGGAGTAGCTCACGTCCGCCGCGCCGTAGACCTTGGTGGCCACGGTCTCGATCTTCTCCCGCAGGCTGGCCTGGTCCGGGTAGAGGAACCGGAACTGGCCGGGCTCGTCGGCCGCCTCGGCCACCGCCTCGGCCAGCTCGGTGGCACCGCGCCCGCCGCGGGCGAAGTGGTCGGACACCGCGACGCGTACCCCCGCCTCGGCCGCGATCGCGCGGATCGCCTCGTGCTCGCTGGGGTGGTCGGTCGGGAAGGAGTTGATCGCGACGACCGCGGGGATGCCGTGCAGCCGCACGTTCTCGATCTGCTTGCGCAGGTTGGCCGCGCCGGCCAGCACGTCGTCGGGGTTCTCGGCGAGCAGGCCCTCCGGCAGCGGGCGGCCGGCGACGATCCGGTACTTGCCTGAGTGCGCCTTGAGCGCCCGGACCGTGGCGACGATGACCCCCGCGTCGGGCGTGAGGCCGGAGTTGCGGCACTTGATGTTGAAGAACCGCTCGGCCCCCATGTCGGCCCCGAAGCCGGCCTCGGTGATCAGGTAGTCGCCGGTGTGGATGCCGATCAGGTCGGCCACCACCGAGGAGTTGCCGGTGGCGATGTTGCCGAACGGACCGGTGTGCACGAGCACCGGGGTGTTCTCCAGGGTCTGCAGCAGGTTGGGCTTGATCGCCTCGCGCAGCATCACGGCCATCGAGCCGGCCGCGTGAAGCTGCTCGGCGGTCACCGGCGTGCCGGAGGCGGTGTAGCCGACGACGGTCCGGCCGAGCCGCTCCCGCAGGTCGGCCAGCGAGGTGGTCAGCCCCAGCGTGGCCATCACCTCGGAAGCGGCCGTGATGTCGAACCCGGTCTGCCGGGTGACGCCGTCGGCGTGGGGGCCGAGGCCGATCACGATGTTGCGCAGGGCCCGGTCGTTGACGTCGAGGACCCGGCGCCAGGTGATCTCGTCCAGGGCGAGCCCGAGCTGGTTGCCCTGGTACAGGTGGTTGTCGATCATCGCCGACAGCAGGTTGTGCGCGGCGGTCACCGCGTGCATGTCGCCGGTCAGGTGCAGGTTCAGCACTTCCATGGGGACCACCTGGCTGTACCCGCCGCCCGCGGCGCCGCCCTTGATCCCGAACGTCGGGCCCATGGACGGCTGGCGGATCGCGATCGTCGCCCGCTTGCCGATGTGCTGGAAGGCCTCCCCGAGGCCCGCGACGGTGGTGGTCTTGCCCTCGCCGAGCGGGGTCGGGGTGACCGCCGTCACCACCACGTACTTGGCCTTCGGGGCGTCGGACAGCTCCTCGATCGCCGCCAGCTTGATTTTCATGACGTGCTCGCCGTAGGGCTCCAGCAGGTGGCCGGCGATGCCCATCTCGGCGGCCACGTCCTCTAGCGGCTTGAGGGCCGCGCCCCGGGCAATCTCCAGGTCGGTCGGGAATGCCATGACCCCTCCGGCAGTCGGCCGGGCCCGGCTCCGTTGCTGGCTGACGCCCCGGCTCAGTTGGTTGAAGTCTGTAACAAGGTCCCGGGCATGGCACTGGTTTCGGGCACAACGCCGCTTCTGCCACTCTGTGACCAAGGACAAACCTACTCGCGACCGGTTAAACCGCCGTGCCGCCGCCGGGGCCCGCGGGTCAGGCGGCCTCGTGCACTTCCCTGGCGCTGGCCCGGGCTCGCGGATGGCCGGCCTGCGCCGCCGCCTCCCGCTCCGACTCGGCGTTGAGTTCACCGCCGAGGAGCACGGCCAGCCCGGCGAGGTACAGCCAGAAGATGAGGATGACCACCCCGGCGAAGGCGCCGTAAGTCTTGCCGTAGGAACCGAACTTCGCCACATAGAACGAGAAGCCGAGCGAGGCGGCCAGGAAGATCGCGGCGCCGACGAGGCCTCCCGGGCTGACCCACTGCCAGCGGGGCGACTCCCGGTTCGGCCCGTAGTAGTAATAGAACGAGAACAGCAGCATGACCGCGATGATCGTCAGCAGCCACCGCACGACCGTCCACACGACGACAAAGGCGGTGCCGGCGAGCGGCGTGTGGCCCGATATCGCCGAGCCGATCGAGGCGCCGAACACGATCAGCCCCGAGGCGATCCCGCCGGATACCAGGGTGGCCAGCATCAGCGGGAACGCGCGGAGCCGCTTGGCGGCGAACTTGCGGTCGACGGGCACCTCGTAGGCGACGTCGAGCCCGGTCTCGAGCGCCGCCATGCCGCCCGAGGCGCTCCACAGCGCGACCACGACGCCCGCGATCAGCGCGGTGAGCGAGGCCCGGGCCGAGTGCGTGGCGGCGCCCTGGACGGCCTGGCTGAAGACAGCCGAGGCGCCGGGCGGCAGCGCCTTGTTCACGCCGTCGACCAGCCGGTGCACGGTGCCGGCGCCCACATGCACCAGGCTGGCCAGGCCCAGCAGCGCGATCAGGGCCGGAAACAGGGCGAGGAACCAGTGGTAGGCCAGGCTCCCGGCCGTCATGCTGCAGCGGTCGCGGGTGAACTTCTTCCCGGTGCGCTTGATCGTGTGGCGCCATCCCGTCTCGCCGAGTTCCAGCGGCGTGGCCGGGCCGCCGGACGTCTGGCTCTGCGGCGGGATCGTCTCGGCCCTCGGCTCGCCGCCCGCGTCCCCCATGATGTCCGCCCTTCGTCCGACCCGATGCCCGCGAGCCCTACCCCTGGGTCCGCGGGGCTAACATCCGGCCTTTCCCGCTGCCGGCCGCGGGCTGCCTCGTGATCACGCCTCGGCGAAGAACGCGGCCGGGCTGGCCGCCAGCCGGCCGGGGCCTCCTCGGCCATGTGGTGGCCGCAGTCGATAGGCCAGCCACGCACATCGTCGGCCCAGTCACGCCAGATGGCCAGCGGATCGCCGTAGAGATCTTCCACGTCGTCCCGGGCGGCCCACAGGAACAGCAGCGGGCAGGTGACCCGGATGCACCCGGGTAACGTCGCGGGCGCGCGACGGATCGTTCAGGCCGACACTACGGTCAGGACAGTGTGCCCGATCTTGATCTTGTCGCCCTTCTTCAGCCGCTGCGGGGCGTGGATGCGGCGCCCGTTGAGCCAGGTGCCGTTGGTCGAGCCGAGGTCCTTGACGTACCAGAGGCCGTGCGCCATCTGGAACCGGGCGTGCTGGTTGGAGGCAAACTCGTCGCCGAGGGCCAGCGCGCCCTGGCGGCCGGCGACGAACTCAGCCTGGAACGAGAGGCGCTGGTCACCGGCCTGGACGAGCAGCGCCTGGACGGGGACCGGCTCGGCATCGGTCAGCGTGACGCCGGTCTGGCCGGCCACCGCGGAGACGGCCGCCTTCCAGGCTTGCTGCTCATCCTCGGTGACGTCCTCCCACGGCGGGCGGCCCTCGGCGTAAGCGCCGCGGTGGGCTTCGTAGGCGGTGCGGGCAAGGTGTTCGAGGCCGATGCTGGTCACTCCATCGATGATGCCAGGGGATGGCGGATGCCTCGCGCGAATCCTCCGCCCTGCCTCGGGCCTTTGCCATAATTCCCCCGTGTCCCGTCACACGTCAGCGGCAGCCCGGCTGCGACACAGCGCGCTAGCCACGCTGGTGCTCGTGCTGGTGCAGGCCGGCATCGGAATGGCTGCCAATCTTTACGTGACCGTGCCGGCGCACCATCCGGGAGCCCGGCCGGCCAATTACCTCACCGGGTCGTTTCACAGTGTCGCGTGGGCCATCGCGCACGGCGCGCTGGCGCTCGCCATCCACGCTGCGCTCGGGCTGGCGCTCGCCGTGCTGGTTATCGGCGTGGCCGCCCGGGCGTTCGTCATCGCGAGCTGGCCGGTGCGGGCGTCGTCGATCCTGGCCGCCCTGTTCGTGGTGGGCGCCGGGTTCAACGGCGCCAGCTTCCTCGACTTCAACAACAACATCAGCTCGCTGATCATGGCCTTGCTGGCCTTTGCCGCCGTCGCCTGTTACGCGGTCGTCCTCTACCTGCTGGGCCAGGCGGTCTCCTCCGCCAGGTGATCACCCGCTCGCGTGGCTTTGCGGATCGCCCTGTTTCTCGACGACGTCGAGGCCCGCGCCTCTTGAGCGCCTCCGGCCAGCGGCCTATATTTGGCTCGAAGACAAACGTTTCTCGTGGGCACGCCGGGCAGTATGGGCCGGTAGCAGGCCCCTCGCGGTGCGGCCGCCGGTCGGCGTCAGCGCCGCACCGATGAGACGGCGCGAGACCGAGGACCGGATACCGGCCCGCCGCCGCGATCGTCCGATGTCATGCTCGCCCCCGGGCCCGCCAGGCCGGTGGTCCCGGGCGGGTTCGCCGGGCTAAGGAGATGCGACGATGGGGTCGTCCTCGCAGCGGCAGGGCAGGTCCAGGTTCAGGCGGCGCGCCCGGATGCTCGCGGCGGGCGTGGGCGCGGTAACGCTTGCCCTGGTCGCGGGGGCGTGCAGCAGCAACGGCAGCGTCGCGTCATCCGGCGCGCCGGTCAAGGGCGGGACGGCCGTCATGGCGGAGTTCCCGTCGAGCCCGCCGAACTACGTCTTCCCGTTCATGAACAGCACCTACGCCAGCAACTCCAACATCTTCGACCTGCAGTGGCTGATGTACCGGCCGCTGTACTGGTTCGGGACCGGCGCGCAGCCCACGCTGAACACCTCGCTGAGCCTGGCCAGCCCGGCGACCTTCAGCGGCACCAAGGTCACGATCAACCTCAAGCACTACATGTGGTCCAACGGGACTCAGGTGACCGCGCAGGACGTGATGTTCTGGCTGAACATGCTGCTGGCCGTGCCGCAAGACTGGGGGCTGGGTAACGGGTTCCCGCAGGACGCCAAGGACATCACGGTGGTCAGCCCCACCGAGCTGACCATGGTGATGGACAAGCCGTACAACCCCACCTGGTGGCAGTACAACGAGCTGAGCCAGATCACGCCGATCCCCGCGGCGTGGGACCGGACCGCGTCCGGGCCCAGCAACTGCGATACCACGGTCAGCGACTGCGCCGCCGTCTACAGCTACCTGAACAGCCAGTCCCAGGACATGGCCGGGTATGCGACCTCGCCGATCTGGGGCATCGTGGACGGCCCGTGGAAGCTGAGCGCGTTCAGCTCCGACGGGCACATGACGTTCGTGCCGAACAAGTCCTACTCCGGCCCGGTCAAGCCGAAGCTAGCCGCGTTCGAGGAGGTTCCGTTCACCACCGACGCGGCCGAGTATGACGTGCTGCAGTCGCCGAACTCCAGCACCAAGATCGACTACGGGTACCTGCCGCCGCAGGACGCCCCGTACAAGTCGCCCGGGGCGACGACCGGTGCCAACCCGCTGCGCGGCTATACCCTGGCGCCGCTGTACGCGTTCGGGATCGACTACTACTCGATCAACGAGAACAGCAGCACCGGCAACGCCCCGATCTTGCGGCAGTTGTACTTCCGGCAGGTGATGGCGTACCTGACCAACCAGGAAGCGGTGATCAACGGCCCGCTGCGCGGCTACGGCGTGCCGACGGTCGGGCCGGTCGGCAGCACCCCGGCAACCCAGTTCCTGTCGCCGACGGGCAAGGCACAGGCCAGCTCCGACGTCGGCCCGTTCCCGTACAACCCAGGCAAGGCCAAGGCCCTGCTGACCAGCCATGGCTGGAAGGTCGTCCCGGGCGGGCTCAGCAGCTGCGTCGATCCGGCCAAGTGCGGGCCCGGGATCTCCGCGGGTAAGACCCTGAGCTTCGTCTTCCCGTTCGCGAGCGGGGTGGGCTGGATCACCTCGATGATGACTCAGCTGCAGTCGAACGCGGCGCAGGTCGGCATCAAGCTGAACCTGGAGCCGAAGCCAGCAGGCGAGGTGGGCGCGGGGGGCAACTGCGTCGTGGGCAGGATCCCGTGCAACTGGGACATGGCCTATTACGGTCTCGGCTGGACGTTCTCGCCGGACTTCCTGCCGACCGGCGACACGCTGTTCCTGTGCGGCGCGGTCGCCAACATCGGGGGATACTGCAGCCAGACCAACGACGCGCTGATCGCCAAGACGCTGACCAGCAGCAACCTGCAGTACATGTACACCTGGCAGGACTACCTGACCCAGCAGCTTCCGGAGATATGGTCGCCGTATGCCGCCTCCCAGCTGACCGAGGTCGCCAGCAACCTGAAGGGCGCCCTGCCGCAGAGTTCGACGCTCAGCATCAACCCGGAGAACTGGTATTACGTGAAGTAAGGGCCCGGCCGGGCCGCGAGGACACGGCGAGCCGGCCGGCCGCCTGGAGTAACGTGCTCAACTGCCGTGCCGGAACGTCGCCGTACATCCGCCGTCGACCGTGACGATCGACCCGGTCATGAACGAGGCGGCGTCTGACGCCAGGAACACCGCCACCCGGGCGATCTCGTCGGCCTGAGCCTGACGTCCCAGTGGCTGCAGGGCGGCGTTCGCCTCCCGCCTGGCCAGTGCGGCGGCAGCCTGGTCCGGAGGCAGGCGAGCCCGACGGCCGCCCATGTCGGTGTCGACGTATCCGGGGAGGATGGCGTTGACCCGCAAGCCCTCGGGGCCATAGTCGACCGCCAGCTGTCTGGTCAGGTTCACGACCCCTCCTTTCGACGCGCAGTAGGCCGGGGACAGCGGTGCGCCGATGACGCCGTAGGTCGAGGCGATGTTGACGATGGCGGCCCGGTCCTGCTCGAGGAGGTGCGGGATCGCGAACTTGGCGCAGAGGAACGGCCCGCGCAGGTTGACGGCGACGGTGCGGTCCCAGACGTCGATGTCAATCTCGTGGGCCCGCCCGGCGGGACCCGCGACACCAGCGTTATTCACCAGCACGTCCAGGCGGCCGAAAGCGTCCATGGCGGTGCCGACTAGCTCCCGCACCTGTTCCGGGTCCGAGACGTCGCAGGTGAGGGAGGTGGCGCGGCCGCCGTCGGCGACGATCCCGTCCGCGGTGGCCTTTCCGCCGTCGGCCAGGTCGCAGATCGTCACCGCGGCGCCGGCGTCCGCCATCGCGATGGCAATGGCGCGTCCGATCCCTCGGCCACCCCCCGTCACGATGGCGACGCGCCCGGCTAGGACGCTTGTCTCGGTCACGCTCGGATACCTCCTTCGATCACGCTCGGCTCTTAGGGCGCTTTCTGCGGCGGCGCGGAGCAAGTGCCCGGCCGGCAGTGCGCTTGGTAAGCCGAGGCCTGCAGCAGGGTATCCACGATCCGGGCGGCCAGCAGGTCCGGGTCGGTCTCGGTCTCGTCGGGGCAACCGCCCTGCTGGCCGCCTCCGACCTCGCTATCGACGGCAGGGGGGTAGGTCGTCCGCGCCTCACTGCCAGGCATTTCCCGCAGTGTCATCTCGTGGGTGAAGCGCTTGACGAAGACCGAGCGCCTCAGGAAGAGTTTGTTCACGGCGGCGACCGGTCGCCGAGCTGTGGAACATCCGCCCCAGTCGGGATTCCATTGGCGAAGGGGATTCGCCCTCTCGGTCGTCAATGTCACAGGCCATCTTCCAACACCGCGTCGCTGGGGGACGAGGGTGTCATGGGGAGGCTTGTCCATGACCAAGGACGCCAGCTTCAAGAAGGTTGTCCGGCGCCACGCCGAGGAGACTGGGCAGCGCTACACCGAAGCGCTGACGGATCTCAAGGGACTCGGTGCGCGAATGCACCACGAGCCAGTTCCTGAGCGGCTACTCGCTCATCTCCGGGATCGCCACGGCATTGGCCCGGTCGCGGCGACGAAGCTCAGTGTGCACAAGACCTACGTGTTCCGCGTCGACCGCAAGGACGGCAGCACGTGGGTCGCCCGCGCGTTCCCCCCCGCTCGGCCGCGTGCCGGTGTTGAAGGCGACGCCGCAATCCTCAGATTCCTGGAGCGGCAGGACTATCCCGCGGAGCGCCTGGCGGTCGACGATGCGGTATCTGACTTCGATGGCAGCGCGGTCCTCGTGACGCGGTTCGTTGAAGGCGTCCAGCTCCCCGACGGTGCCGCGAAGTTCGCCATGATGGGTGAGCTGCTCGGACGACTACACGCGCTGCCGTACGACGATACCGTCGGCCGCCCGGGTGGAGCGAGTGGTGAGGACCCGAGCCGTGAGGGCACGCCGCGTCAGGACCTGCTGGCGGCCCTGTCGTTTCTCGACGCCGTCGACGCGTTGGTCGCGGCCGCCGAGCGCGAGAGATTCGAGCAGCTCCGCGACCAGGTGCGCTCGGCCGACGACGGTCACGGCCTTCCCGAGGGCTTGCTCCACGGAAACCTCCTGCACGCCCCCGATCACGCCGTCCTGAGCGAACAAGGGCCAGTCGCGATCAACTGGAAGGCGTCCGGGCGCGGACCGCGCCTCGCCGACTTCGCCTACCTGATCTGGGGCACGGGTTCGTGGAACCCACGTCGGCCGAACCAGGAGTGGATCGACGCTGCCGTCAACGCCTACCGCCGGTATGTCGAGCCGACCGACGACGAACTCGACCGGCTCGAGGCGGTCATGTATATCCGGACGCTCTACCTCGCCTGTTTCGCCTACCGACGCGCCCTCACCAACGGCTCGACATTCAACGAGTGGGGCTTCATCGAACCACCTGAGTACTTCAGCTCCACCGCAGCGGCAGTCCGAGCCGCGTTCCGCCGGTAGGTCGTCGGTGCGGCAAGCCCGTTCCGCTGCTCGTGTTGCGTGCCGACCCAGACGAACGCGAGGCGTTGCTGTCCGTTGGCCACCCGTTCTTCGCCTCGCGGGCCGGCCGTGACCGCATCGTGGTTGTGCTCACCGACGACGCGGACTGGAAGGAGATCCGCGAGCTCGTGACCGAGAGCTACCGGATCCTCGCGCCGAAGAAGCTCACCGCACTGCTCGACTAGCACACGCTGCCCTTGCGGCAGAGTGCCTGTTCAGCGGCGGGGGCTCGGGAATTTGAACCCCGGATGGGCGCGAACCCAAACCGCATTAGCAGCTCGGGACGCAGCCGGTCGGATTGGTTCAAGCTGGACCAACTCCGTTGGCCGCTCCGCTCTGGACAACACCGCACGGCGGTGAACTGCAACCCAAACCGCAACCCAGCAGCGGCTTCGCTCACCTTCTGATCCGTAGATTCCAGTGTGGGCGTCCGGACCCGTTCAGATCGGTTCGTGACCTCCGTTTGATCACGAGCAGGATCGTCGCGAAACGACCGGGCCGTCCTTCTCGCACCGGGTTTGGATCTGGGGCAGAGCGGCTAGTGAACAACCCGATGAACTTCGGTTATCGACACCTCGGGCTCGCCTGCTTGTGACAGGTCGATGCCGTGTGCCGCGGCAACCTTTGCCGTGGCTGGCTGCAGGGTTGACTCCGCGAATGTCTGGAAGGCCTCAGCCGACTCCCACACATCGACGCCGTGAGCGCGACCGTCCTTCTCGTAGTGGACATGCGAGATCGCGCCAGCTGGCAGACGGGTGTCGACGTTCATCTCGTCTGTGACGGCGTCAAGTACCTCGACCGTGACAGCGACCGGGAAAACTACCTCAACAAGGACGGCCACGACTTGCTCCCCCCCGGGAACGGGAACGCAGCGTGCCCGGCGAGGACCGGCCGCCGCGTTCCCTTGGCCGCCGCCCGTTGCGACGGCTCGGTAAGGCCACAGTAGCGAGGCGACGGCTCGATAACCAGCGCGTGCGCCGACTCACTTTGAAGGCATCCGCCGACGATCTGACCTTCTGATCCGTAGTCCTGGGCACTTGGAACCCTCGACGGCTCCCGTGGAGGGCTGATACTCCCGCACCGGGCGGGGGCCGCCCTCCGACCCGCGGATTAAGAGACAGGAGCGCCTAGTGTTGAAGGCGTCCGGTGGCGTCCGTGCAGTCCGCGCGAGCAGGGTTGTTGAGCTGGGTCAGTCCCGGCGAGGATCGAAGCCCACCCCAGCCAGCGCGGCAGGACGCCGCTGCCGATCACCAGCAGGCCCGCCGCGAAGACAAAGAGGCTGCCGAACACGTCCCCGACGCTGTCCAAGCCATAGGTCATCAGGTACAGCGTGTAGGACACGCCCTGATCGTGATGGACCAGGCGCTGTGAGGCCCGGGATGAAGGCAACTGGGATCCGGCAACTGCAACCCAAACTGCAACCTTCGGCCCTTCGGCCGGTCCCCTCCCCGGAGCGTTCAGGGAGGGGGCCGTGACCTGCGGAGGCTCGGGGATTTGAACCCCGGATGGGCGCGAACCCAAACCGCATTAGCAGTGCGGCGCCATAGACCGGACTAGGCGAAGCCTCCCGACAACCCGGTGGGTTCGCCCTAGGGTACCGGTAGCGTCCGAGGGCCAGCAAAGCAGTTGCCTCATCGGATCCCGGATCCCGGATCCCAGCGCGGGCGGGCCGCCCGGCGGGCCGCGGCCCGCCGGCACGGCTCAGCGGGCCTCGACGACCTCGTAGTCGCCCTTGGCGTACGCCTCCCGGATCCTGGTCTTCGCGAACTTGCCGACGCTGGTCTTGGGGACCTCGGAGATGAATGACCACCGCTCGGGCAGCTGCCACCGCGGCACCCGCTCGGCCAGGAACGCGCGCAGCTCGCCGGCGGTCGCCGCGGACCCCGCCTTGAGCACCACGGTGGCCAGCGGCCGCTCGCCCCACTTGTCGTCCGGAACCCCGATCACCGCCGCCTCGGCCACGGCCGGATGCGCCATCAGCACGTTCTCCAGCTCCATCGACGAGATCCACTCGCCGCCGGACTTGATCACGTCCTTGGCCCGGTCGGTGAGCGTGACGAAGCCGAGCCGATCGATGGTCCCGACGTCGCCGGTACGCAGCCAGCCGTCCCGGAACTTGGCCGGGTCGTCGTCCTTGTAGTAGCTCCCGGTCACCCAGGGACCGCGGGCCTCGATCTCGCCGACCGCCACGCCGTCGTGCGGCAGCACGGTGCCGTCCGGGCCGACGAGCCTGGCCTCGACCGCGCACATGATCCGGCCCGCGGTGTCGCGGTAGCGCCACGCCTCGTCCTCGGGCGTGCCGGCGGGCGGATGCGCGACGCTGCCCAGCGGCGAGGTTTCGGTCATCCCCCAGGCCTGTACGATCCGGACGCCCAGTTCCTTCTCGTAGGCCTCCTGCAGCGCGTGCGGCACCGCCGAGCCTCCGCACGGCACCAGCCGCAGCGAGGACAGGTCGCCGCCGTGCCCGCGCACGTGCGCCAGCAGCATGTTCCAGATCGTCGGCACCGCGCCAGCCAGCGTGGGCCGCTCGGCTTCGATCAGCCGGACCAGCGGCTCGGGCTGCAGGAACCGGTCCGGCATGATCAGGTCGGCGCCGGCCATCACCGCCGCGTACGGCAGCCCCCAGGCGTTGGCGTGGAACATCGGCACCACCGGCAGCACCTTGTCCTGCTCGGACAGCGCGAACACGTTGCCCAGGCAGACGCCCATCGAGTGCAGGTACGAGGACCGGTGGCTGTATACGACGCCCTTGGGGTGGCCGGTCGTGCCGCTCGTGTAGCACATGGCCGCCGCGGACCGCTCGTCCAGGTCGGGCCAGTCGAACGAGTCGGGCTGGCCGGCCAGCAGGTCCTCGTAGGAATGGACCGCACGGCCGTCGCCGGCGAGACCGGCTGCGGGCGGGCCGTCCGGGCCGGCCTCGGGCTGGGCCACGAGGATGTGCCGGATCGTCGGCGCGTGCGGCAGCACCTGCGCCAGCAGCGGCGCCAGCGTGGCGTCGACGATCACCACGTCGTCACCGGCGTGAGTGGCGATGTAGCCGATCACGTGGGGGTCCAGGCGCAGGTTCAGCGTGTGCAGCACGGCCCCCATGGACGGGACCGCCAGGTAGGCCTCGAGGTGCTCGGCGTTATTCCACATCAGCGTGGCGACGCGCTGGTCGCCGTCAACGCCCAGGCTGCGCAGCGCGTTCGCCAGGCGGGCGGCCCTGGCGCCGGTCACGCCGTAGCTTTGCCGCCGGGTGCCGGACGACGTGCAGGTCACCACCTCGCGGTCCGCATACGCCGAAGTGCCGTACCGCATCAGCGCGGCCACGGTCAGGGGAACGTCCATCATTGTGCTTCGCACTGGCTACCTCCTCAGTGCCTGCCCGGCGGCTACCCCCGCCCGGATGGCCGCAACATCCTTGGGGTGGATAGTGCCATGCTCGCGGCGAAACGTCACTCCCCGCGATCACCGGGCTAACGCGGTCAGCCGGGACCGGGCCACGGCTCACTCGGACTGAAGCTCGGCATCGATGCGCAGCTTGGCCACGGCCCGCGAGACCGTGCTCTTGACGGTCCCGAGGCTCACCCCGAGGACGTCGGCCACCTCGGCCTCGGTCATGTCCTCGAAGTAGCGCAGCACCACCGCCGCGCGCATCCGCTGCGGCAGGCGGTCCACCGCCCGCCGGAGCGTGTCCTGCAGGTCACTGGTGCCCGAGTGGTCGGCGACGGCCCGGTCGGGGATCTCGTCGGTCGGGTATTCCTCCAGCCGACGGCGGCGCCACCAGGAAATGTGGGTGTTCACCATGGCCCGGCGGACGTACCCGTCCACCGCGTTCCGGTCCTCGATCCGGTCCCAGGCCAGGTAGGTCTTGGCCAGCGCGGCCTGGACCAGGTCCTCGGCATCGGCGCGGTTGCCGGTGAGCAGGTAGGCGGTCCGCAGCAGCGATCGGCTGCGCGCGGTCACGTAGTCGCGGAAGCTGGGATCGTCGAAGCCCGGCCGTCCGTCCCGCGCGGCAGGCACCGGGGCCTGCGCGTGCTGGCGCGGACCAGCATCGGCCACGCCGCGCTCGTTCTGGTCACCGCCTGCGGCGCCCCGCGCTGCCTGCCTGGCCGATTCCGGGCACGCTTCCGCCGCGATGTGATCGCCCCCGACGCTCACGTACCAACGGTACCGAGCCCGCCGGGTTAACGGGCCACTACCCCTTGTAACGGCGAGTCGGGCCGGCGGCTATAACTTGTTAGGACAGCAGGCCGGCGTCGCCGTACCGGCATATATGTATGACCTAGGGCAGGAAAAGGTTGGAACCGCTTGACGCAGGCTGGCCAGGTCAGCAAGGTCATGATGGCTGGGCTGGTGACCCAGCGGGGGATGGCGCCGGGCCGGACGCCCGGCGGAGCGTGACGGCCGGGCGCGTTAGGCCCGGCGGGGTGATATTCGCCGGGCGCGTCAGCCCGGCGGGAGGCACGGCCGGGCAGCACGCCCGGCGGGGAGGCACGGCCGGGCGCGTCAGGCCCGGCGGGGAGGCACGGCCGGGCAGCACGCCCGGCGGGGAGGCACGGCCGGGCGCGTCAGGCCCGGCGGGGAGGACACGACGCCGGGCCGGTAGCCCGGCACCAGGCATGGGGCCGGGCCGGCAGGCCCGGCCGGGGAGGGCCGATGCTGGAGGTTCGCCGGGATCACCGGTGCTGCGATCGCTTTGCCGGAACCGCGACCGCCGTGCGCACATCGCGCCGGCGGATGCTGAAGGCCGCCGTGTTTGCGCCGCGGGATGGCCTGGCCGATCCGGCGGCGGATCCCGCGGCGGCCGGACTGCCCGCCGCGGGGCTGCTGCCGCGAGCCGTCAGCGGCACCGTGCAGGACGTGAGCCCGCACGTGCTCGTGATCGGGAACGGCGTCAGCGAGACGCGGATCACGCTGACGTCCGCGGCCACCGCCTGGCGCGGCGGCCCCCTGGACCCGGCCGCCGTGCAGCCGGGTGACCAGGCCGTCGTCCGGCTGCACCGCTCCAAGCGCGGGGTCGCCGACCGGATCTGGGCCAACATCGGCCGGGTGACGGGCATCATCGTCGAACGTGACGCCGATGGCCTGCTCGTCGACGAGGGCAAGACCAAGCCGCGCCAGTTAGTAAGGATCCCCGGCCGGTCGGCGGGCCGGATCCGGGTCCGCTTCCCCAACCTGGAACCCGGGTTCCTCATCGACGTCATCGGGCTCAGGCGGCCCGAGGGGCTGGAGGCGCGGATCCCGGGAACATCCCAGCCGGCCTACCCCGTCGGCCGGCTGCCCGCGCCGCCGATGATTTCCGGGCACCCGCCCAGCGCGATCAGTGGGTCGGCCACCTGGCACGAGCCGTTCGAGGAGCCGCCCGGGCTACTCGGCGTCTCCTACCCGGCGCTCGACCCCGAGGCCGGGTGTGCCGAGGATCCGGTTGGCGGCGAGGCCGCGCCCCGGTTCGTCCGGCTGCCCTACCTCGCGATCGGCAGCCTGCTGCAGATCCGCAACGACTGCACCGGAAGTTCCTGCCTGCTGCCGGTAACCGGGTGCGCCGCCATCGCCCGGCTGTTCAACGACCGCTGCGTCACGTGCGGCACCTCGCCGCGCGGGCGCGTCGCCGACCTCACGCTGGCCAGCTTCATCGCGCTCGGCGGTGAACTGGACCGGGGCTGCTTCAACGCGACGGTCACGATCGGGCGGTGACGATGCTGACCCATGCGTTGATCGAGATCCGGGAGGCGCAGGTCCCGCTGCTTTCGGCCATGCTCCTGGCCGGGTGCGCGGCCAAGGCCGGGCGGGTGCTCCGCGTGGGCTCGGTGGACGCCGGGCTCGGCCCCACGGCGCTCTTCCCCTTGCGCCTGCGGCGCCGGGGGGCCCTGGCGTTGTGCGCCATCGAGTTCGTCTGCGGCAGCGCGCTGATCATCACCGCTGGCCGGCTCGGCCGGGGCGACATCGCGAACACCGTGCGCCTCGCCACCGCGCTGCTGTTCCTCGTCGCCACCTGCGCCCTGATCGAGTTGCGGGCCAACCATCCCGACGCGGGGTGCGGCTGTTTCGGCGAGCTCAGCCGTACTCCGGTCAGCGGGCGCACGCTCGCCCGGTCGGCGTTCCTCTCCGCCGTCGCGCTGGCCACCATCGGGCTGCCGCCGCTGCAGGCGCCGCACCCCGGTGTCGACGCGGCGCGGCTGCTGGGGATCTTCGCGGTCGAGTTCGTGGTGATCGCCGCGCTGTCACCGGAACTGGGCGAGGCCCTGGTCCGGCTGGGCTACTCCGAACCCTGCGAGCTGCGCAGGCTGCCCGCGGTCCGGACGCTGGCCGCGCTGCGCCGCAGCGCGCAGTGGCGCCGGCGCTCCGGCCTGATCACCGAAGAGGTGCCCGTCGACATGTGGCGGGAGCTCTGCTGGAGATACGTGGTGTTCCCGGCTCGCCTGGGCGCGCGGGACGCCGAGATCGTGTTCGCGGTCTACCTGCGCCCGCACCGCCCGGCGATCCACGCGGCATTGGTCGACTCGGCCACGGGTGACGTGCTGACCTGGCCCGCGGCGCCGGCCCGGAGCGGTGTGGCGGGCTGGCTGGCCCGCGTCGCCGGCCGCTGGCCGGGTCCGGCAGAGTCCTCGGGCTGCGCCGCCGGCGGGCGGCCGGGCCGGGCCTGGCCGGCGGCCCCGGTCACCCCGGCCAGGCGAGCCGCCCCGGTCCCGCCGCGTATCCCGCGCGGCCCGCGCACCCCGCCGGTGCCGCCCATCCCGGCCACTCCGCGCACCGCGCTCACCCCGCGCACGCCTCGTACCCCGAGCGTGCCGAGCATCCGGCGCACGCCGAGCGTCCCGCGCACGCCGAGCGTCCCGCGCCCGCCGGGCACCCCGGGCGGTCCGGGTACCCCGGGCTCGCCGGGCCGCCGGCCGATGACCCCGGCCACGACCCCGGGCCCGACCCCGGCCGCGCCCCGGACCCGCTCCGCATCCCGGCCGGGGTGCTCGCCGCCCCGACCGACCCCGGGCACGGCATCCCGGTCTTCCGGGTGCCGCCCTACGGCGCGGCCGACGACCGCGGCCCGGATGATGCCCGGCCGCCCGGCCTGCGCCGGGCGCCGGATGCGCCGCGCACCCCGCCCGGCGATCTGCCGCTTTCTAGCGATCTCTAGCCAGGGCCCTAGACAGCCCAAGAGTCCGGCAGAGGCGGTCCGGGTCAGGCCGGCTGGGCCCGGAGGAAGCGGCCGAAGTGCGGCACGGTAAAGGCGATCAGGCCGCGCTCCGAGCTGTAGATCAGGCCCTTCTTGATCAGGCTGTCCCGCGCCGGGGAAACGCTGGACGGCTTGCGGCCCAGTTCCTCGGCCACCTGCGCGGTCGGCACCGGCTCGTCGCCCAGCAGCGCCATCGCCCGCATGTACTCGCGCTCCGCCGGGGTGGCGCGTTCGTACCTGCTGCCGAAGAACCCGACCGCGAGCTCACTGGCGGCCACCGGGCCCGCCACGCCGACGTCGGCCGCCGTGACCGGGCTCGCCGCGGCCACGTCCCAGGTCACCTTGCCGTAGGCCTGCACGAAGTACGGGTAGCCGTCGGCCGCCTGGTACAGCGCGTCCAGCGCGGCCTGCTCGAAGTCCGCGCCCTCGCGGCGGGCCGGGGCGAGCAGCGCATAGTCGGCCGCCTCCCGGTCCAGCCGGTCGATCGGCACGTACCGGAACAGCCGCTCGGAGTAGCTCTTGCTCGCCGACAGCACCGACGGAAGGTGCGGCAGGCCAGCGCCGACCACGATCAGCGGGCCGCCGGTCTGCGACAGCTCGTGACAAGCGGCGCACAGCGCCGAGATGTCGGCGGCCGGCACGTCCTGCATCTCGTCCACGAACAGCGCGATGCCGACGGACAGGTCGGCCGCCACCGACGCCGCGTCGGTGAGCAGTTCGGTGAGGTCGATTTCCAGGTCACCGGAGTCGGCCCGGCCCCGCACGGCCGGGACGTCGATGCCGAGCTGCGCGCCGTACGATCCCTTGGGCGCGGCCGGGTCGCGGATCGTGAACGCCTTGAGCACGCCCAGGAACTCATCGATCCGGTCGGGCGCGCGGTGCCGGGGCGCGAGCTCGCGGACGGCCATGTGCAGCGCCGCGGCGACCGGCCTCCTGATCGACTGGTCCGGCCGCGCCTCGATCTTGCCCGTTCCCCACAGCCGCTGCATCGCCATCGAGCGGAACGCGTTCAGCAGCACCGTCTTGCCGACCCCGCGCAGCCCGGTGAGCACCATGCTCCGCTCGGGCCTGCCGCGGGCGACGCGCTCGAGCACGACCTCGAACTGGGCGATCTCGCGATCGCGGCCGGCGAGTTCGGGCGGGCGCTGGCCTGCTCCCGGGGCGTAGGGGTTGCGAACCGGGTCCACGCCATCGGAGCTTATTGCCTGATCTAGCGCGTTCCCTAGATTGGCGTAGAAAGCGCTGCCGGCGTGTCGCGCCGGCGAGCCCGCCGGGCCGCGCCGGAGACGGGGCCACTCGTCTTCAGCACGGCCCGGACGGACGTTCAGCACGCCGGGACGGCGCCGGCCCGGCCGGCGGCTCGCCTCGGCGCGGGCGGGCTTAGTGCAGCAGCCGCAGGAAGTTGGTCGCGTCGTCCACGTAGTAGACGCCGCTCCCGCCCGGCGCCACGGCCAGGCCGAACAGGGCGCCGGACCCGGGCGGGCTGCCCGAGCGGTCCAGGAAGCGGTGTGCGATCTGGGCGCCGCCCGGCGTGGTCTCCACGATCCGGCCGTCGCCGCCGTTGACCGTGAGCACGTCACCGTTCGGGGCGATGGCCAGGCCCAGCGGGGCGTTGAGCCAGCGGCCGGAGGTCACCACGGCACCGGTGCCCGCGGTCGTCATGCGGGTTACCGCGTGCCGGATGGCGGTGATCCGGTTCTCCCCGGTGTCGGCGACGAAGAGCGTGCCGCCCCGGCCCAGCCCGACCCCGGTCGGGCCGATCACGAACGCGGCCGCGTTGGCCTGCTCGAAGAACCCGGACCCGATCGTGGTCACCGCGAGCAGCCGCGGCGGCCGGTTCCAGTACACGTGGACCCGGAGCCTGAGCACCGTGCCCTGGTCAATGACGCCGGTCTGCCCTTCGACGTTCCCGTTGAGCACGTTGGTGACGAACAGGTCCGCGAACCACCCGGCGCTGAACGCGGTCATGTCCCACGGCCCGTTGATCCCGTTGCCGGAGATGGTCTCCCGCACGGTGCCGTGGCTGTCGAGCACGATCAGGCAGCCGGCCTTGGCCGTGGTGACGCTCCCGTTCTTCGACGGCGTGCTGCCCACGACCACCCATCCGCCGCGCAGCACGGCCAGCGCGGTGGTGAGCCCGACGCCGCCGGGGCAGTGCCCGGCCACCTGCGACCTGGTGATGTGCGCGAACAGCGTCTGCTGGCCGCCGGGCGAGACCTCCACGATCGTGGTCCCGGTGCCCTGCTCGTTGGCCTTGTTGTTGAAGTTGCTGACCAGCACGTCGCCGCGCTGCAGCCGGCCGCGGCTGGCCCGGACCACGGCGACCCCGTAGGGGTTGACGTCCCCGTTGCCCGGAACGGTCGACGCGACGTTCGTCAGCTTGCTGAATTGGCCGAGAAATGACGCCGGCGATTGAGCCGCCGACCCCGGAGTCATCATCGCAAGTCCGGTGCCGACGGCCACGCTGACCGTGACCGCCGACGCGATTATTCGGTGAACTACCGACATGCTCACGCTCCCCACAGAAATGTCCACGCTTCAGCCGCCGCAATGGCAGACGCGGCTCTAGCGGCACGAGAGGCCCCACTCGTGTCGCTGACAGGGATAACGGAGCGTTGCGGCCCGCGGTTCAGTTTCGGCCGTTATTGCTGACGGCCGGACTCGGCCTCGTTCAGCCGCGCGAGAAAGGCGTTGTACGCGGCGAGGTGCTCGTCGTCGTCGATGCCCCCGCGCCGGTCCCAGTTGACGGCGGCGGGCGCCGCCCCGGCGCCTGCCCCGCCGCCGTCCTGGGCCGCCTCGGCCCGGCCCTCCGCGGCCGGGGCCGGCTGACCGGGGTGGGTGGCGACCAGATGGGCCAGGCTGGCCCGGCGGGCCGCCTCGAGCCAGCCGCGGCCGCTCGACTCGGCCCGTTCGTCGAGGCTCCACATCAGGTACACCAGCATCATCAGGCCGAACATAATGGCGTCGCCGCCGATCCACATCACCGCGCCGCCAAGGTGCAGGTCTTGCACGGGATTGGGCGCCCACGCGGGCCGCGGGCCCTGCGGTATCCCCGGCGTGCCGGCCGTGCCGTAGCCGAGCACGAGCCCGGTGAAGGTATCCACCGGCATCATGAGCACCAGGACGACGAACCGCACCGGATAGGTGAGCCGCCAGCGAATGGGCTCACGGCCGAGAATGGGCAGGAAGAAGAGGTAGCCGATCACCAGGAACATGACGTGCTCGGCGTTGTGCACCGTCTGGTTGGTCGCGACCAGGTTGGCCAAGCCGGTCAGGTGCGCGGCGATCACCGCGACCGCGTAGGCCGCGCACCCGAACACCGGCCAGGTGAGGAAGCTGGCTACCCGCGAGCGCAGGATCCGCTTGGCCCGGCTGTGCACCGGGTTGCGGCTCGCGTGCAGCAGCAGCAGCATCGGCTGGCCGAAGATGAGCAACGGCGGGGCGACCATGAGCAGCATCAGGTGCTGCACCATGTGGTCCCAGAACAGCACGTCGTCGTAGGTGCCGATGCCGCTCTCCGTGGCCAGCACGACCACCGCGAGCCCGCCGAGGAACAGGCCGGTCCGCCAGGCCGGCCACGGCCGGGCCGGGTGCCGCCGGGCGACCCGCCACACGCCCCACAGGTACAAGGCGGCGAGGACGACGACGGCGCCGGTGACGATCGGCGCGAACTGCCAGTCGGTGACGACCGCCTGCCAGCCGAACGGGCGCAGCATGGAACCTCCTCCGCTCGCGAGCCTACTCACCCGCCCGGACCCGCGGACGGCGTGGCCTGGCCGCGGGCTTGAGCCTGCGCGCCAGCGCCCGGCGGGCCGGTCCGGCTATCGTGTCTGCCGGGAGGGTTCGCCTAGTGGCCGATGGCGGCAGTCTTGAAAACTGCTAGGGCGTTGACGCGTCCTCGTGGGTTCGAATCCCACACCCTCCGCCTCACGCAGCCAGCTAATTTCCGACGTCGCCAGCACGGCGCGCGCCCGCTCCGTACTTACGGACGGTAACCTCGGTTGAGCGCATCGTAACGATGCGTGCGCGGCACCACCGGAGGGGACCATGAAACGCGCCGCCTTGGCGCTCGCGTTCGCCGCGCTCGCCGCGCTGGCCGGGTGCGCCAGCGGGCCCGGCGCTGCTGCCGCCCACGTCAGCCACGCCGCGCGCCAGGCGCGCCAAGCGCGTCACGCGCGCACGCGATCACTCCGGGCCGTCCTCGCCTTCGGCACGCCCGCCCCGGTGGACGGCGCCAACGGAGCGGCGATCCTCCTGACCCCGGTCAGCGCCTGGTGGCTGATCTCGGGCGGCAACCAGATCGGCGAGACGCAGCCCACGCTCGGGCAGTTCCTCATCATCGAGATGAAGCTGAAGCCCGAGAATGAGCCGACCACGTTTCCGCTGCCGCTGAGCGGAGACGGGCCATCCGTGATCTCCGGAGGCCAGGTCATCCCGGACACGGGCGACACCGCGTCGGACGAGGTCGTCTGGAGCACCTGCCTGCCGGCGGTCGACAGCGACCTCACGCTGACCCCGGGCGAGACCGTGGTCGACAGCCAGACCTACGACGTCCCGGCCACCTCCGGCCTGCTGCGCTGGCGCAACCCCGGCGGGACCACGGTCACCTGGCGGCTGCCCGGCCGCGACACCGGACCGCTCCCGCCGCCCGTCCGGACCGCGATCAGCCGCGGCAACGGCTGCTGACCGCCGCCTCCCCATGCCCCCATGATCGAGCAGGGCGGGCGTCTGCCGGTCATCGTGACCGGCAGACGCCCGCCCTGGCGGATCTTCGTAGCTAGATCAACTCACCGTGATGGTGAACGACTCGCTCGGCGAGCCGTCGGTGTACTCGTCGCCGGAGTACGTGGCCACCACGCTGTGCGACCCCGCGGCGAGGGTGGCCGCGCAGGTGGCGTAGTTGACCTTGGTCGTGGCGTTCCACTGCAGCGCGGAAGCGGCACAAACGGTGGTCCCGTCCACCGAGAACTGCACGGTGTCGCCGCCGGTCTCGCTGTAGCCGGCCAGGATGTTGTAGCCGAGGCCGCCGTAGGTGTTCGGCACGACGTCCGCGGTGATCGTCACGCTGCCCGCTGCGGCGGTCGCCGGGCCCTCTACGGTCGTGAACGTGGGGTCTGGCGTGATCAGCTTGTGCTCTCCGGCCGACACCGACCCGGTGTGCGTGGAGTCACCCGAGTAGGTCGCCTCGTACAGCACGAAGCCCCAGGTCCCGACCGGCGGGTCGACCGTGCACGACCCGGTCCCGTTCACGAGCTTGGCGTTGCACACGATGTATCCGGGCATCGGGCCTGTGCCGAGGTTGGTGGGCGCGAACGACACCGTCCCGGTCGGGACCGCGCCCCCGCCCACCGAGGCCACGGTCGCGGTCAGCGTTTCGTCGTTGCCGGCCTGCACGGTGTCGATGTAGGCCGGCTTGGTCTCCGTCGTGGCCGTCGCGTACTTCCCGGTCGCCGGCTTGTTGGTGACCTTGATCGTGGCGGTGCCGGACGACCTCTTGTGCCGGGAGTCACCGGAGTACACGGCCCGCACGGTCTTCGTGGCCGCGTCGGCGAAGCTCGCGTTGCACGACATCTTCCCCCGCGACAGTGACGCGTGGCACAGCCTCCGCGTTCCGAACCAGAAGGCGACGGTCCCGCTGGGGGTCCGGCCCGCTCCCTTGACGGTGGCCGACAGCTTGATGTTCGTGTGCGTGTAGGCCGTCTTGGGTGCCGACACGACGGTCTTGGTCGCGAACCTGAACACGCTCGGCGCGGCGGTCGCCGCGCTGGCCGGCATCGCCCACATGGCGCAGGCCGCCGCGGCCAGCACCGCCACCGACGCCGTCCTGGCCGCGCCCAGCGGCCACCGCAGTTTCATGCCTGGTTCCTCCTAGGATCACCCCGATGCGCCCGAGCACGGCCGGCGGAACAGGCCAGGGGCAGCGCTCTGCCAGTAGGACGTTAGGGGTGACACCCCGGATTACATGGCGAGCCCGGTAAGTAGGAACAGCCGGGAGTAATGCCGGTATGAGCCGGTAAAACCCTTTAAAAGCCGTCCTTCACGCGCCGTCTTCCGCCTCGCCGGACGGCCCCGTGACCCTGGCCGCCGCCTGAACGGCAACGTCACGCACGGTCTCGGCGAGCAGCCCGGCCGCCTGCCGGAGCTGATACTGCCGGCCCATGTCCTCCTCGCGGTCGGCAGCCTCGCGGAACGCCTGGGCCAGGCGGTCGATGAGGCTCTCGGCCGTCGGCCACTGGCCGACCGCCCGGCGCGCCTCCGGGGTCACCTTGAGCACGTACCAGAAGGTCGGGTCGCCCCCGGTCTCGGTCTTGCGGAAGTCCACGTAGGTCGGGTCCATCGCGTCCAGCGACCGGGCGACATCGGCCTGGTCGAGCCCGGTCCGCTCGGCGATGTCGCTGACCGTGACCATATAACTATTCTCCAGCAGCGCCACGGCCGCGCTGAGCACCGGCATCTCCCGGGCTCCCCACGTGTCTTCCACTGTCCCTGCCTTACCGGTCTTCGACCTGTTTCCGCTGGTACGGGTCACCGTCCAGGTTACGCATGGCCAGGTCAGGGCCGTGCGGTGCGGCTCAATGCGACCGCAGGCCCACGGCCGACTTCCTGGCCAGGCCGGTGGCCCGGTGCGCCGTGGAGAGCGCCAGCATCATAACGGCCAGGCTGGCGATGTCGATGGTTCCCGCGTGAAAGAGCCCGGGCCCGGAGCCCTCGGCGAACACCCAGCCGCAGGCGCCGGCGAAGAACACGGCCGTGGCGGCGGCCGCCCCGCTGGCCAGCCACGCCTCGTACCGCAAGACCCGCGGCGACAGGTCGAGCCGGCGCACCAGCCCGGCCACGCCCGTAACCGCGGCCGCCAGCGCCAGCGGGCTGACCGCCATCCACGCGATCTCGGCGGCCGGGAACGCGGCCAGCGCCGCGGGGTGCGCCCAGTACGACGAGACCGACAAGGTGCCCGCCCAGCCGAACGCCGCGACGCCGGCGGGCAGGAACCCGTGCGGGACGAGCGGATGGGCGCCGGTGCCGGGCCAGGCGTTCTCGAAGTGGTGGCTGCCGAAGGCGAGCGCGCTCGTGCCGGTCGCGGCGAGCCAGGCCGAGAGGGCGACGGAGCGTGATGGCCGGTTTCTCAGGGCGCGCGCCGCGGCCCAGATCACCGGGACCGAGGCCGCCGCGGCGAGCACGGCGAGGCACGCCGCCGCGGCGGACATCGCCACCAGGGCGGCCGTCGTGGCGGCCGAGCCGGGGGCCCACTCCCAGCCGATGGCCAGCTGAGCCCACATCGCGGTCCCGAGGGCGCCGAACGCGGCCAGCGAGCAGGCGGCGGTGGCCAGGCCGGCCCGGGCCCGCTCCGACGGCTCGAGCGGGTGGCTGGTCAGCCCGGCACTGGTGAGCCGGGCGAGCAGCCCGCCGCGGGCCACGTCGGCGGCGCGCCGGAACGACCTCGGCCGCTCGGCGAACTCGGCCAGCAGCAACTCGGCGAACTCGGCGCCGTAGCGGGCCCGCCATCCCGCCGGGTACCAGCGCAGCAGCCGCGCGGCCCGGCGGGCGGGCGGATCGCCCGGGGCGGTCATGACCCGCCCCAGCTGCTGGCCAGGCGCCGCAACCCGACGTCGGCGACGCGGCGCTGGTCGCCGAGGTGGGACCGCAGCGCCACCGCTCCGGCCGCGGTCAGCCGGTACGGGCGGCGGCGGTCCTGGCTCTCCAGCGCCTCGATGAACCCCTGGCTCTCAAGTCGGCTCAGCGCCTCGTACAGCGTGCCCGGCGCGAGCCGGACGCCGGAGAACGCCTCCACGTCCTTGGTCAGCGCGTAGCCGTGCTTAGGCCCGTCGGCCAGGCTGGACAGAATCAGGGTGGCGGGCCCGGCGTAGCGCCCGAAGCTGCCGAGCGTCGGTGTCTCGCGGGCCGCCATGGCCTCATCCTATATCGGCTGGCGATCCATCGGCCGCCGGACGCCGGGGCCGCCCGCGGGCAGCAGCCCGGGCACCCGCGCCGCCAGGAACGCCCGGGGCGCCGGGTCACGCAGCCGCCACAGGCTGGCGTCGACGACGAAGTGCGCCATGACCACGCCCAGGTAGGCGCCGAACACCAGGCGCCCCGCGGGCGCGGCCCCGTGCAGGTGCGAGGCGGCGGCCAGGGCGGCCCCGCCGGCCAGGGCGAGGTTGCCCAGCCCGGCCAGGCGGAGCATCCGGCCGGTGGCCGGCCCGCGCCCGGCCGCGACCAGCCCGACCAGCAGCAGGTACTGCAGGCCGTGCGCGATCGTCATCCCGCCGACGGCCGCGTACGGGGACCCGAACACGAAGACCGGGAGGAAGAAGCCGAGCGAGACCAGGTACACCAGCCGGAACTGGCCCGCACCGCCGGCCGCCGGGCGCCGGGCCAGCGCGGCGACCCCGGCCGCCACCGCCGCAGCGAAGATCGCGGCGGCCGCGGGGAAGACCCAGCCCAGGCCCGGATCGACGCTCAGTTGCAGCAGCCCGGGGCGCGCGACCAGGCCGGCCAGGCCCGCGTAGCCAGCGGTCATCATGGCCCGGCGCTCGG
This sequence comes from uncultured Actinomycetota bacterium, assembly GCA_963749145.1. Taxonomy (GTDB): domain Bacteria; phylum Actinomycetota; class Actinomycetes; order Streptosporangiales; family Streptosporangiaceae; genus JASHPR01. Next base: position 114,033 of record CAVVLN010000006.1, read on the forward strand.
CCGGCCGCAGCGCGGGCAGCCGCCGCGACGACGCGGCCAGCGCGGCCAGGCCCAGGTTCTGCTTCTGGAAGTGGAAGAACTGCCAGGCGTAATACGGCAGCAGGCACCAGGCCAGCCGCGCGGGCGGCAGGACGGCCGCGGCCGCCGCCGCGGCGAGGATGAGGGTCGCGGGCAGCAGCACCAGGCGACCCGGGCGCTGCCGGGCGTAGCCGCGGACCTCGGGCAGGGTGTAGAGCCAGGCGGTCGACGCGACGTGCCCCGACGACCCGACGAACAGCAGCCAGGCCAGGCCGCGCGCGGGCGGGGCCGAGGCCGGGGGGGCCAGCGCGACCGCCGCCGCGAACGCGCCCAGCGTCAGCGTGACCACCGCGGCGCCGAGCCAGAGCCCGGGCCGGCCCGGCGCCGCGGCGGGCGGCGTCCCTGGGCCCGGCGTCACGGCGGGCGGCGTCCCTGGGCCCGGCGTCACGGCGGGCGGCGTCCCTGGGCCCGGCGTCACGGCGGGAGGCGTCCCGAGGGCCGGCGCCGCGGCGGGCGGGTCAGCCGCCACCGCAGCCGCCCGCGGCCCCCGCCGACGGGGCGACCACGGCCAGCAGGAAGCCCGCGGCGATCAGGGCCGCCAGCAGGACCAGCAGGAACACGGCGTCCCGCCGGGACTCGCCGCACGGCGGCGCGGGCTCGGCGGCGACCGGCTCGGCGGCGACCGGCTCGGCGACCTGCGGTTGCTGCGTCATGCCGAGCACATTAGCTCGGCTGCCGGTATATCGTCAAACGGTGTATCGGCTAACGGCTTAGATCATGCCCTCCTGGCCCGGGCCGGCATGGCCAGCCCGTCACCGATCACCGCCGCCAGGGAGAGATAGGCGTCGGCGGTCGGCCGGCTGAGCAGGTCCAGTTCGACCTCCGCCCCCTCTTCGAGGTGCGAGTCGTAGGGAATCCTGATCACCGCCCGGCACCGCGCGGCGAAGTGGTCCTCGAGGCGGCTCAGGTCGACGCTGCTCTTGCTGCGCGGCCGCACCATGGACAGCACGACGACCGCGTTGCGCACCAGGTCGCCGTAGGAGTGCGCGGCCAGCCAGTCCAGCGTGGCGCTCGCGCTCCGCGCGCCGTCCACCGACGGCGAGCTGACCAGCACGATCTGGTCGGCCAGGCGCAGCACCCCGGCCATGGCCGAATGCAGCAGGCCGGTCCCGCAGTCGGTCAGGCAGATGGAGTAGTAGTGCTCGAGGACCTTCGCGACCATCGCGTAATCCTGGTCGCTGAACGCGACCGAGACCGTGGGGTCGCGGTCCGAGGCCAGCACCTCGAGCCTGCTCGGAGCCTGTGAGGTGAAGGTCCGCACGTCCGCGTAGCGCCGGATGTGGCCGCGCTCATTGAGCAGGTCCCGGACGGTCGCGGCCGTCTCCAGCCTGACCTTGTCGGACAGGGTGCCGCGGTCGGGGTTCGCGTCGACCGCGATCACGCGGTCCCCGCGCAGCGAGGCCAGCGTGGAGCCCAGCCCGACCGTGGTCGTGGTCTTGCCTACCCCGCCCTTCAGGCTGAGGATGGCCACCCGGTGGTGGCCGCCGGCGACCGGCGTCCGCACGCGGTTGATCATGTCCCGGCGACGCAGTTCCGCCGCGGACGAGGGCACCCGCATGAGGCCGCCCGTGGCGTGGTAGACGACCCGGCGCCAGCCGGGCGCGGGCGCCCGCCGCCGGCCGGGCAGCAGGAACTCCGGGGTGAGGCCGCCGGCCGTCTCCGCCGACTGCTCGGCGGGCTCCGCCACGGCCGCGCCCGGCCCGGCGGCCTGCGGTGCCGTGGCTTGCGGCCCGGCGGCTTGCGGTCCGGCGCCTTGCGGTCCGTACGGGCCGTTCTGGCCCAGGCCGTTCTGGCCCGGGACGGCCTGGCCCGGGACGGCCTGGCCCGGGACGGCCTGGCCCGGGACGGTCGTCGGGCGGGGGGCCCGCGGGCCAGGCGCGCCCGGACCGGGAGGCACGGCGGCCGGGCGCGGCGGCCCGGCGGTCCCGGGCCCGCCCCCCGGCGCCGGGGCAGCGGGATGGCCCGGCGAATCGGCGCGCGGAACTCCCGGGTGGGAGTTGCCCGGCTGGGCGGTGCCCGGCTGGGCGGTGCCCGGCTGGGGGTTTCCTGGCTGGATGCTTCCGGGCTGGGCATTTCCCGGCTGGGCATTTCCCGGCTGGGCATTTCCCGGCTGGGTGGTGCCCGGCTGGGTGGTGCCCGGAGCGGTACCGGGCGCAGCGGAGGCGCCCCGCGGACCACCCGCGGCCAGGCGGCCCGTAAGATCCCGGCGCCTGCGGTCCGGGGCGGGCCGGGCAGGCCGGGGCGGTGGCCCCTCCCGGCTGCCCGGTACCGGGCGCCGTCGTACCCGGGCCGCCCGTCCTGGGCGGCACCGGAGCACGCGGCCCCGGCAGGCTCGCGGGCCCGTAGCTGTCGGCGGGCCGGTACGGGTCGGCGGGCCGGTACGGGTCGGCGCCGTGCTCGCGCGGACCGGGCCGCTCGGACCGGCCGTAACCCTCGGATCCGTACGGGTCCGCCGGACCGTAGGGATCCGCGGGGTCGTAGTCGTCGGCCAGGCCGTAGGGATCCGGGGCCTGGTAAAGGTCGGACCGGCTCCACGACTCGGACCCGTACGGGTCCGCCGGCCCCCACGGGTTACCCGGGTCGAATCCCTCCGGCGGCCGGTACGCGTCGGCGGGCGCGTGATTGCCGCCCGCGGCCGGCCGACCGTAATAGTCAGCCGGACCTGACGGCCCGGAGCTGGACCGAGCTGGCCGCCCGTACGAGCCCGGCGGGGCGGATGGCCCGGAACCGCCCGGCGCCGAAGGTGACCAGGTCTCGCGGCCCGATGAGTCAACGGGCGTCGACCGCCCGGATGAGTCCACCGGGGTCGGCGCCCCGGGCGGCCGGGCCGGGCCGGGCGAGCCGGGCCCGCCCGCTACTCCGCCCGGGCGCGCGGCATCCGGCGACCCCTCGGCACCCGGCGAGCCGCTGGTGCCCGGGGCACCCGGCGAGCCACCGGCACCCGGAGCACCCGGCGAGCCGCTGGTGCCCGCCGAGCCACCGGTGCCCGGGGCACCCGGCGAGCCGCTGGTGCCCGCCGAGTCGCCCGCGCCCGGAGCTCCCGGTGGGCCGCCCGCGCCCCGCGAGCCCGCCGCATCAGGCGAGCCGCCCGCACCGGGCAGGTCCGGAGCACCCGGCGAGCCCGGCGGGGCGTTCTGGCCGGCCACGCCGTACTGGCCGATCGCGCCGAACGCGCTGTAGGTGTCGTCGGGGCCGTCCTCGCTGCCCGTGCCGTACCGGCCGACCGGGTCATAGCGGATCGTCCCGTACGGATTCGGCGCGGCGGAGTCGTCGGGAGGGCCGTAAGGGTTCGGCGGGCTGGCGGCGCCGCGCTGATCGGGGCGCCCGGACGTGGACGCGCCCTCGCCCTCGCCACCGCCCGGCGCGGGCTCCGGCGACGGTGGCGTTAATGACGCGCGCGCGGCATACGTCCGGTCCGGTCCGCCCGCCGCCGACGGCCCGGCCTGCTCGTCCGCCGCCTCCGGCGCGTCACGCCGGTCTGGCGCTGATGCCTCGGGGCCGGCGACCACACGCTCGTCACTGCCGGGTCCCGTCTGCTCGGCACCGGCCGCACTGTCTCGATCGTCGTTGGCCACGGTCGTCCCCTAATCCTCCCTCAGGGAAGGTCGCACGCCGCATCACACCGGTTTCGCCAACCTACGACCGTCCCCTTGATGACCGCCAGAGCCGCCGGGCCCGCCTCGGGCACCGGTAACCGCGCGGACGTTACCCGCCCGGCGGCGGGCAGGCGGTCGTGCCTGCCCTTACCCGATGTCATCCCGGCCAAGACGGACCCCACGGCTAGACACACTCTGAACTCGATCTTTCCCCCCAGAATAGGGCATCGTCTACCATCCGGAACGGCCAGCGCCGGCCGCGGAGCCGACGCCTCCCTCCCGGCGCAGTGCGGGATGATCAGGCTGGGTAGCCCAGGTATGCGAGCAGCGAGGAGCCGAGATGCGAGCCGTCGTCATTTCCGAGCCCGGCGGGCCGGAGGTCCTGCGCCCGGCCGAGGTACCCGACCCGGTCGCCGGGCCGGGCGAGGTCCTGATCGAGGTCGTCGGCGCCGGCGTCAACCGCGCCGACCTGCTGCAGCGCCAGGGGCTGTACCCGCCGCCGCCCGGAGCGCCGCCGTATCCGGGGCTGGAGTGCTCGGGACGGATCGCGGGGCTCGGTGACGGCACGGACGGCTGGCAGCCCGGCGACGAGGTCTGTGCGCTGCTGGCCGGCGGAGGCTACGCCCAGATGGTGGCGGTCCCGGCCGGGCAGGTGATGCCACTGCCGGAGGGGGTATCCCCGATAGACGCCGCGGGCCTGCCCGAGGTGGCCTGCACGGTATACGCCAACGTGTTCCAGCGGGCCGCGCTGGCGCCCGGGGAGACGCTGCTGGTGCACGGCGGGGCCAGCGGCATCGGGACGATGGCCATCCAGCTGGCTCATGTGCACGGCGTACGGGTGGCCTGCACCGCCGGCACCCCGGCCAAGCTGGACCGGTGCCGGGATCTGGGCGCCGACCTGGCGATCAACTACACCAGCGAGGACTTCGTCGCCGCCGTGCGCGACTTCACCGGCGGCCGTGGCGCGGACGTCATCCTCGACATCATGGGCGCGGTCTACCTGCCGCGCAACGTGACCGCGCTGGCGACCGGCGGCCGCCTGGTCGTGATCGGGACGCAGGGCGGGAACCGCGGCGAGCTGGATCTCGGCCTGCTCCTGCGCAAGCGGGCCAGCGTCTCCGCGGCGTCCCTGCGGGCCCGGCCCGTCGCGGAGAAGGCGGCGATCGTGACCGCGGTCCGCGAGCACGTCTGGCCGCTCATCGCCACCGGGCGCGTGGCGCCGGTCATTGACCGGGTGCTGCCGCTGTCCGAGGCCCCGCAGGCGCACCGGCTGATGGAGACCGGAGCGCACGTGGGCAAGATCGTGCTCGCGCCCTGACCGGCGGCGCGCCGGGGCCGGCCCTGGGGTGCGACCATGGCGCCACCTCGGACAGACTAGGCACATGAGCGACCAGACGAATCCCGAACCCGAAGAGCGCGCCCGGGTGGTCGTGGTCGGCCCCGACGGCGTCGCGATGGAAACCGACGCCGCGGACGCCTCCGGTGAGCGCCCGGTGACCGAGATGGTCGAGCAGCCCGCCAAGGTGATGCGGGTGGGCAGCATGATCAGGCAGCTGCTGGAAGAGGTCAGGGCGGCTCCCCTGGACGAGAAGAGCCGGGCCAGGCTCAAGGAGATCCACGAGAGCTCGATCAAGGAGCTCGAGACCGGGCTCGCGCCCGAGCTGGTCGACGAGCTCGAGCGGCTCTCGCTGCCCTTCGCCGAGGACGAGGTGCCGAGCGAGGCCGAGCTCCGGGTGGCGCAGGCGCAGCTGGTCGGCTGGCTGGAAGGCCTGTTCCACGGCATTCAGACGACCCTGTTCGCGCAGCAGATGGCCGCGCGGGCGCAGCTGGAGCAGATGCGGCGCGCCCTGCCGCCCGGCGTGATGCCGCCCGGGCAGATGGCCGGGCCGGACGACGGCCAGCAGCCGCGCGCCTCGGGTCCGTACCTGTAGCGGGTGCTCAGGCTCCCGCGCCGCGACCGGGCGGCCCGCTGACCGGCGGGCGGCTCGCCGCGCTTGCGGCCCGGCCGCCGCGCAGATCCGCGCGCCGGGCGGCCAGCGCCCGGGCGACGTCAACGAACTGACGGGCCCGGTGCGCCTGCGACCGCCAGTCCCGGCCGGTCGCCCGGTGCGCGAGCGGGACCTCGACCTCCGTGATCCGTAGGCCCTGGCGGAGCAGGTCGATGGTGAGCCCCGTCTCCACGCCGAATCCCGGCGCGAGCGGGCGCGCCGCCTCGAAGGCCGCGCGGGTCAGGCAGCGCTGCCCGTTCAGCGGCTGGGCGGGCCGCCAGCCGGTCGCCCGCCGGATCCCGGACCCGGATAGCGCGACCACGAAGCCGTGACCGCCCTGCTTCACCCGGTCGCTGAATGCCGCGATCGTCATGTCGGCCTGGCCCGCCCGGACCGGTTCCGTCAGCGGCCCCGCCTCGCTTGCGGTCTCAGCCAGGTCGCCGTCAAGAAACAGCAGATGATGGGGGCCGGCCCGGTCGGCTCTGGCCTCGAGCCGCCGGACCGCCTCGGCTCCGGTCTCCATGGCCGCGGCCTTGCCGCGGCGGCGGGCGTGCCGCAGCACCGACGCCCCGGCCGCCTCGGCGAGCGCCGCCGTCTCGTCACCGGACCCGTCGTCCACGACCACGACCACATCCACACCAGGCAGCCCGGCCGCGGCCCGCACCGTCGCCGCGATACGGTCCGACTCGTTCCTGGCCGGAATGACGACGGCGACATCGCCGCTCGGCGGCCGCATCGGCTACTGGCCGGCCACCGTCGCCGGGTTGTCGAGCACGGTAAAGACGCTTTCCAGCCCGGTCACCTGGAGAATCTTCCTTATCGCCGGGCGCGGGGCGGCCAGTTCCAGGTCGCCGCCCTGCTCACGGGCCCGCCGGTGCGCGGCCAGCAGCACGTTCATGCCGGTCGAGTCGCAGAATTCGACGCCGGACATGTCCACCACGATCTGCACCGGGGTGTCCGTGGATAGCACCGTGACCAGCTCGCCGTGCAGGCGGGGCGCGGTGTAGAGATCGATCTCGCCACCCAGCGACATGACAGTGCGACCGCCCTGAGACCGAGTCGAGACCTTAAGCTCCACGTGCCGCACCTTACCGGTCCGTGGCCCCGCCGACCAGATGGCGGCCGGTGCACATGGGCAACTCGCTGTTCGGCCAGGCCGTTGTGCGCAAAGCTGGGTTGGCACAGTTTGCAATCCCACGCGCACGGAGCCGGAGTCCTCGGATGCACTCTCAGCCAGGCCAGCCTCGCCGGGGCGGGGGGCGGCGGATCGGGGCCGAGTGGCCGGGGCCGCCGCCCGCACCGGCCGACGACCGACGCGCCGAGGCGCTGCGGCAGTACCTGGCAGAGGTGCGGCGCCGGGCCGAGGGCGCCGCCTCCTGGGTCGGGACCAGCCGCGATTACGCGCAGCTGATCAACCGCGACGGGTTCGTCCCGGTGACCGCCCGGCTGCGGGCCGAGGACCTCGCCTTCCTGGCGGACGCGCGTGGGGAACTGCTGCGGTTCGCCGACCTCGGGCTGCGGCTGGCCGAGTTGCACCAGCCGCTGGAGGCCAGCGCGATCACCAGCGATCCGGCCAGCCAGTTCCAGCGGTGCCGCAGCTGTATGTGGCGGTGGCCGTGCCCGACGTTCCGGATCCTGGACGAGGCCCTCGCCGACGGGCTGGAGCCGGGCTGACCGTCATCACGGTGCCGGGCTGACCGTCATCCCGCTATCAACCCCGTCGCCATCCTGCTGGGCAAGCCCCGGCCGCGGCCGTGGAGCACGCACGCCGGCTATCAACCGGGCCCGGATTGGTCGTACCTTGGAAGTATGGGCAGACTGATTCTGGGCATCGTGGGCCTGGTAGCCGCGTTCATCGTGATCATGCTGGTGCTCGCGGTCATCCACGTGATTTTCTTTTACGCCTTCTTCATCGCGCTGATCGCCGTCGCGGCCTTCGCCATGTTCAAGGTGGGCCGCTGGTCCAGCCGGCGTCGCGACCGCCGCGCCTAGCGCGCGGGACCGTCGGCTAGCCTGCGGGCGTTAGCTGCCCGGCCGGCCGCCACGGCCACCGGTGCGGCTCGGTCGCGGCCTCACCGCAGGCGATCCGGGCCGCCCCGGCCCGCTCGTCGGCGATCATGCCCGCGTCCGGCGAGGCGGCAGGCTCCCTGGCCACCGGGCAGGTCATGCACCGCGGGCCGCCGCGGGTACTGCCCAGTTCGCTGGCGGGCACTCGGATGACCTGTACCCCGGCCGCCTCGAGCCGCGCGTTCGTCTCCACGTTCCGCTCATGACAGACCGCCACCCGGCGGTCGATCGCCAGCGCGTTGCTCCCGTCGTCCCACTGCCGGCGGGGCGCCGTCAGCGGGTCCACCCCGGTGTCGATGACCTTGAGCCGGTCGATGCCCATGGCCTGCGCGGCCGCCTCGAGGAATGGCTGCGGCCGGGAGGCGCGCAGGCCGTCGGGGCGCGGGGTAATGGTGTGCGCGGTCAGGGTGAACGCGAGCCTCGGGTACATGATCACCGTGTCCACGTCCACCATCGTGCAGACCGTATCCAGGTGCGCGGCGGGCCCCAGCCGCTCCAGGCGCACCGCGAGCACCGTGTGCGCGAGGCCGGCGTCGAACACCCGCCGGGCCAGCCGCTCCACAGCCGCCGGGCCGGTCCGCTCGCCCACGCCGACGGCGATCACGCTCGGCGCCAGCAGCAGCACGTCCCCGCCGGTGACCTGCTCGAGCTCGGGGCCGTAGAGGCACTTGGTGCCGGCGAACCGGGGGTGGTACCCGTAGATGACGCCCATCAGCTCGGACTCCCGGCGCCGGGCCGCGGCTAGGCTGGCGACCGCGACCCGGTCGCCGATCCAGACGCTGGAGTCGCGGCTGAACGCGAGGTTCGGCAGCGGATCGATGAGGAAGTCGTGCCGGTCGAGCATCTCGAAGACCACGCCGTGGCCTGCGGTCAGCTCATCGGTGGTCAGCCCCGCGATCAGGACCCGGGCCAGTGCCTCCGGGTCCAGACCGTCCAGGCGGCCGCGGACCAGCGCGCCGAGCTCATCGCCCAGGGCGGCGCCCGCGAGCGCCGACGTGATCGCCGCGCTGCGCGCGGGCTGGTACTCCAGCGCGTCCTGGAGCAGCTCGGTGACGTACAGGACCTCGATGCCGTGCTCGCGCAGCACGCTGGCCAGGGCATCGTGCTCCTGCTGGGCCCGCCCGGCCCAGGGCAGCACGTCAAACAGCAGCCGGCCGGCGGTGCGTGGCGTGATCCGGCGCAGTTCCGGGCCGGGACGGTGGACAAGAACGGTCCGGAGCCTGCCGACCTCGCTGTCGGCACCGTGCGCCTGGCTCACAATTCCCCCCGCATTTCGCCGCGCCTCCGCGCGCCTTCGCAGGGAAGTATCACCAGTTCCCGATCGGATTACGCCTCACCGGCCACCTTTAGCGTTACCAATCACTCACTACGGGTAAACGCTGTGGCCCGGCGGAAGGCGGCGGCGCACGACGGCCTCATTGCCCCCGTTCAGCCGATATCATGGGCAACTCCGCAGTGCCGGTGGCCCGGCCTGGCCCGGATCGCGTGCCGCCGGGACCAGCCATAACGACATGACCGTCATCACGGCGCCGACCTGTCCGGCCGCTGACCGGACAGACGCTGAACGGGTGAGCCCATGAACTCTGCAGGCCGCGGCAGGCCCGGCCGGCTGGATACCGCCGGACTGGGCGAGGCCGGCACGCTGGAGTCGCGAGATCCGGCCGCCGGCCCCGCGTCGGCCGGCCCTGCGTCGCCGGCGCCCCGGGAGCCGACGCGCGGACCGGTCCCGAGCCGCCCCGGGCGGACGTCCCCGGCGGCCGGCTGCGGCGGGCGGGCGCGCGCCCGGTCGCGGCGCACCTGGTCCTGCTCGCGCTGTACCTGGCCGCCGGGATCGCGCTGACCTGGCCCCGGGCCACGTACCTGAGCAGGCACCTGCTCCCGGAGACCCGTGACGCGTCCGGCTATGTGTGGGACCTGTGGTGGATCGCGCACCAGGTCGCTCACCTGGGCAACCCGTTCTTCACCCGCGGCATGGCCGCGCCGGTCGGCATCCAGCTCGGCTTCGACACCACGATGCCGCTGGCCGGGCTGGTCATGACCCCGGTCACCCTGGTCTTCGGCCCCAGCGCCTCGTTCAGCCTGCTCACGATCGTGCTGCCGGGCCTGCTGTGCTACGTGATGTACCGGGCCGCCCGGCTGTGGCTGCGCGAGCCGGGCGCGATCGCGGCCGGCGCGCTGTTCGGCCTGTCCTCGATGGTGGCCTGGCAGGACTGGTTCCATCTCAACATCGCGCTGGGCACGCTGTTCTTGCCGATGACGCTGGAGGCGGCGGTGCGGCTGCGCCGCCGCCCGGGGCTGCGCCAGGGCGTGATCTTGGGCGTGGTGCTGGGCGCGGCGGTGCTGGTCAACCAGGAGTCGGCGGTGATGGCGGTGCTGCTGGCGGCGGCGGCGCTGCTGCCGTGGCTGATCCGCCGCCCGGCCGCGGCGCGGCTGCGGGCGGTGGGCGCGGGCGCGGCGGCCGCGGTGATCGTGGCCAGCCCGCAGCTGATCGCGATGATCAGCCAGGCCGCCGCCGGCGGAGCCTCGGTCAGCGGGCACGTGCTGGCCCACACCGGCAAGACTTACGGCGTGGGGTTGTTCGACCTGTTCGCGCCCTCGCAGCGGGTGGGGTCCTACGGGCTGACCGCCCTGGCCAGCGCCGCCGCGAACAGTGACGGGCGGATCGGCGAGGGCATGCCCATGTTCGGCGTGGTGCTCACCGTGCTCGCGCTGTGCGGCCTGGCCGCGTCCTGGCGGCGGCGCAGCGCGTGGCTGCTGGCCGCGTTCTGGCTGGGCTGCGCCTGGCTCGCCCTCGGCGCGGTGCTCTGGATCGGCCACACGGCGCACGTGCCGTTCCTGACCAGGTGGAACGGCGAGCGGGTGTCGCCGGTCATGCCCTACACCTGGTTCATGCGCATTCCCTGGCTGTCCGACCTGCGGGAAGCCGACCGGTTCGCCCTGCTCGGGCTCGTCGCCGCGGTCCTGCTGGCCGGCGCCGCGGTGGACTGGCTCTGGCGGCACGCCTGGCCCGCGGTCGTCGTGGTGGCCGCGCTCGCGGTGTTCGAAGCGGGCTGGTCAGCCGGCCCGACGGTCGGGGTCATGCCGACAACGCTCCCGGCCCTTGACCGCCCCATCGCCGCCGACCACTCGCACTCGATCGTCGTCGACGCGCCCTACGGCCTGCGCGGGGGCGTCCCGCTGTACGGGGGCCAGTTCGCGGCCCAGTCCCTGGTCCTGGCCACCGCCGACGGGCACCCGCGGGGCGTCTCCTACACCTCCTGGGTGCCGGCCGCGACCATCCGCGGGATCAAGAAGCACCCGTTCTACACGGAGCTGGTCAGCGCCTCGAACTACATCCCCGGCACGCCCGTGACCCTGAAGGTCACCCGCGTTCAGCTGGCGGCGGCCGAGCGGGACGCCCGGCACATGGACATCGGCTGGGTGCTGGTCTGGACCCACAATCCGCTGATCGCCCGCTACCTGACCGCGACCGGGTTCCGGCTCGACTACCGCGCGGACGGTGCCTTCGTGTACCGCCCCACCTGGTAGGAGCGCGATTGACCACCGCCAGCCGCCGTCCGGCGGGGGCCCGGTCCTGGCCGTGGTGCGGACCCGGTTCCCGGGTCCTCGCCTCAGCCCGCGGCCGGGGTGCGGGGGGCCCGGGACCGGGGCGCATCGTCCCCGTTGAGCAGCCCCTCCGCGGCCAGGCCGCGGACCAGGCCGCGCAGCCCGGACGACAGCCCGGCCCGTTCCTCGTCGGTGAGGACGGCCAGGATCCTCGCCTGGCGGGACTGCCAGGCGTCCCACAGCCGCGCCGCCACCGCCCCGCCCTCCGCCGTGAGGTAGAGCCGGACATAGCGCTGGTTGCCCTCGTCCCGGCCGCGGCGGACCCAGCCCTTCCGCTCCAGCCCCGCCGCCAGCCTGCTCACGGTGCTCTTCTCCAGCCCGAGCAGGCCGGCCAGCTCGCCCTGCGCGATGCCGCGCGCCTTGACCAGCTCGATCAGGGCGCGTGCCTCGGACCCGGACACCTGGGGGATCCCGTCCTGGGCCCCCTCGCCGCCGGCGGCGGGACGGCCGGACGGGCCCGGGGCCGCGCCGCCCAGCGCGGCGCTGTCCCCGGGCGCGCCGTCGCGGGCGGGTCCGTCCCCGGCCGCCGGGTTCACCAGGCGCAGCAGCTGGGTGAGAAGCCGCCCGAGCTCGACGTCATCCGGTGCGTTGCCCACACCAACAGTTGTACCGCACAACCACGCGGGTGGTACAGTCGCCGCGTGATAGTTGCCCCGTACAACTCACTGACCGGCCCTGCTCACCCCCGACGCCCCGGCGGAAGTCGCGCGTCGTGAGCAGCGACAGGCGCCTGAGCGCGCCGGGGCAGCTGGCGGCGGGCGACGACATCGCGGTCGCCGCCGGGCTCGCGACCGACGAACTGCCCGAAGGGCCGCTGGCCGAGTTCGCGCTCGGCCACGGCCTGCGGCCGAGCGCCGAGCGGCCCGCGATCCGGCGCTACATCCAGAACCTCTGGCAGCGGCGGCACTTCATCATGGCCTTCGCGACCGCGCGGAACATCGCCATGTACACCGAGGCCAGGCTCGGCCAGCTGTGGCAGGTCCTCACCCCGCTGCTCAACGCCGGGGTCTACTTCCTGGTCTTCGGCCTGCTCCTGAAGATCAACCGGGGCATCCCGAACTACCTGGGCTTCCTGGTCACCGGCGTCTTCGTCTTCAACTTCACCCAGCGGGCCTTCATCACCACGTCCACGGTGATCACCGACAGCCTGCCGCTGATCCGGGCGCTGCGCTTCCCCCGGGCCGCGCTCCCGCTCGCGTACGTGATGATCGAGCTAGAGCAGATGATGCTGTCCGTGGTCGTGCTGGCCGTGATCCTGCTGCTCACCGGCGAGCCCATCACCTGGTACTGGCTGCTGGCCATCCCGGCGCTGCTGCTGCAGACGATCTTCAATGTCGGCATCGGCCTCGCGACCGCGCGGCTGGGGTCAACCGTCAACGACTTCAGCCAGCTGCTGCCGTTCCTCATGCGCACCTGGCTGTACGTGTCCGGCGTGCTGTTCCAGATCAGCACGCTCGCCATCAAGCGCGAGTACGTCGCGATCCTGCAGATCAACCCGGCGGCGATCTACATCACGCTGGTGCGCGAGGCCATGCTGCAGACGCAGCGGCTGAGCCAGCCGGGCGCCAAGCCGTACAACGCCCAGCTCTGCAAGGTCTGGGCCACGGCGGGCCATAAGGTGGGCGCGCCGGAGAAGTACCAGGAGTACAGCGCCTACTGTCACGCCGTGACCAATCCGGCCCACTACTGGTACTACGCGATAGCCTGGGCCCTGCTCGCCCTGGTAGTCGGCTTCTACTTCTTCTGGCGGGCGGAGGCGAAGTATGGCCGCGGCTGAGCCGATGGTGGTCGTAGACGACCTGCACGTCGTCTACCGCGTCTTCGGCGCCGGCGGCGACCGGGGCACCGCGGCGACCGCGCTGCTGCGGATCATGGGCCGCAAGACCCGGGGCTCGATCCGCGAGGTGCACGCGATCCGCGGGGTCTCGTTCGTGGCCTACCGCGGCGATGCCGTGGGCGTCATCGGCCGCAACGGCTCGGGCAAGACCACCCTGCTGCGGGCGGTCGCGGGCCTGCTCCCGCCCGAGCAGGGCAACGTCTACACCGACGGCGAGGCGGCGCTGCTCGGCGTCAACGCCGCGCTGCTCGACGACCTCACCGGCGAGCGCAACGTCGTGCTCGGCTGCCTGGCCATGGGCATGACCAAGAAGGAGACCAAGGAGAAGTACCCGAGCATCGTGGACTTCTCCGGGGTCGGCGAGTTCGTCGATCTGCCGATGAAGACCTACTCGTCCGGCATGGGCTCGCGGCTGCGGTTCGCGATCGCGGCGTCCAAGAGCCAGGACATCCTGCTCGTCGACGAGGCGCTGGCCACCGGGGACGCGGAGTTCCGGGTCAAGAGCCACGCCCGGATCGAGGAGCTGCGCCAGGACGCCGGCACTGTCTTCCTGGTCGCGCACAACCTGGAAGAGGTCGAGCTGACCTGCAACCGGGTGATCTGGATGGAGCGCGGCAAGATCGTCACCCAGGGCGAGGACGTTATCGGGATCATCGACCAGTACATCGCGGCCTCCGGCGGGGCGCCGGTCGAGCGCGACCCGGTCACCGGCGCCCGGATCCATTCCCGCGTGCCCGCCAAGACCTGACCCCGGCCCGCCGTCACGCCGCTCGCGGCCGCAACGCCAGCCCCGGCGCAGTCCTTACCCGCCCGCGGTGACACAGGGGTGGTGACACAGGACAGGGTGGGGCCCGGGCGGGGGCCCGCGGGCGCGGTCCTTACCCGCCCGCGGGCGCGGCCCTTACCCGCCCGCGGGCAGCGTGGCGGGTGCCGCGGCGCCGGTATGGTCGCCCGGGGCGTCGGCGCAGCGCAACTGCAGCCGCATGATCGTGCCGCCGCCTTCGCGGCCCTCGGCGGCGACCTCGCCGTCCTGAGCCCGGGCCAGCTGGCGCACGATGTACAGGCCCAGGCCGATGCCGGCGAACCGCCGCCGGTCACCGGTCTCGCCCTGCACGAACCGCTCGAACATCCGCTCCCGGTCGGCGGCCGGGATGCCGATTCCCTCGTCCTCGACCGTGACCTGGATCTGGCCGTCCTCCCGCTTGGCCCGCACGGTCACGGTCCCGCCGTCGGGCGAGTACTTGAACGCGTTCTCCAGCAACTGGCCGAGGATGACGTCGGTCGCGGTCGGGTCGCCGTAGGCCTCGGGCAGCTGATCGGGGATGTCGACGGCGAGCGTGTGCTGATCCGACAGCGGCCGGAACGCGGTCGTCGCCCCGCGCAGCACCGCGGCCAGGTCGAACGGGGCATTGCTCACGGCCAGCTGGTCTCCGCCGGCCCGGGAGCCGAGCAGCAGCTGATCGACCAGCTTGCCCAGGGCCCCGGCCCGGTCGGCGATCGTCTGCACGGCGCTGCGCCGGTCGGCGTCGTCCAGCTTGTCCCACCGGCTGGCCAGCGTGCTGGCGAACCCCTGCACCACCGTGATCGGGGTCCGCAGCTCGTGGCTGGTCGTGGCCAGGAACAGGTCCTTGGCCTCCTCGAGTTCCTTGGCCGCGGTGACGTCGCGGAAGTCGAGCACCCGCTCATCACGGCCGCGCAGCCCGGTGCAGAGCACGTCCAGCCAGCGGCCGCTGTCGAGCTTGTGGGTCAGCTTGGCACCCGGCTCGGGCAGCGGGAACGGCGGTGGCTTGCCGGTGGCCTCCGCCGCCGGCACGCCGGTCAGCCGGTGCGCGGCGGGGTTCCACTGCCGGACCAGGCCCTCGGCGTCCAGGACCGCGATGCCGTCGGCGCTGGCGTCGATCACCGCGCGCTCGTGCGCCCGCTGCCGGACGACCTCCTCGTACGCGGTCGCGTTGGACAGCGCCACGCTGGCGTGCCCGGCCAGCAGCTCGAGCAGTTCCAGCTCGACGTGGCCGACCTTGCGCCGGGAGTACAGGGCGTACAGCGCTCCGTACGGGCGGCCGGCCACATGCGACAGGCTGAGCGTGACCGTGTGCAGCCCGGGCAGGGCGGACCAGATCGTGTCATCGAAGCGGCCCGAGTCGCTGGTGGCCATCATCACGGTTTTGCCGGACCGCATCAGCTCGCCGACCATGCTCGTGGTCAGGTCCGCGCTGCGGCCGCGCAGCCGGCCGGGCAGCCCGTCCATGCTGACCAGGCGCAGCTGGTCTTTCTCGATGAGCACGAACCCGCCGGCGTCGGCCCGGGTCAGCTCGCGGAGGCTGGCCGCGATCCGGTCCAGCACGGCCGGCAGCTCCAGCTGCGCGTTCATGTCCGCGACCACGTCGCCGAGGCGGCGCACGACCCGGGCGCGCTCGGCCATGTAGTGCTTGACCGCCTCGTCACCGGCGGTCTGGTGGCAGACGCTGACCCAGCCCAGATTCTCGCCGGTGCTGCTGACCAGGGCGCTGGTGTCGATGCGCAGGTCGAGCAGGGCCCCGTCCTTGCGGATCCGCCGGGTGGCGAACGAGACCTGGCCGCCGCTGGCGACGTGCTCGAGCACCGCGTTGTGCTCCGCCTTCAGCTCCTCCGGGATGAACGCCAGCTCCAGGCCGACGACCTCGGACGCCTTCCAGCCGAACATGCGCTCGGCAGCGGGGTTCCACAGCATGACGGTCCGGTCCGTGCCGAAGGCGACGATCGCGTCCGCGGTGCACTCGATGACCGCGCGCGCGGTTGCGTCGATACGCTCCCGGTCGCGGCCGCTTCCCACCGTCAGCCTCAAGGCCACGCCCAATGATCCCACCGCCAGGCCGCAGATGGTCAATGAAAACGCGAGCTTGCCAATTCAGTCCCCCATTCGCCAACCCGACGCCGACGGCGAAAGCTGCCCAAGGCGGGCAGCGCCGCGTGAAATGCTGGCGCCGGACCCGCCATGGCCGGCCGCTCACGCTCCCCGGCTCGCGCCGCGCGGGGCTAAGCTACGCACGGCTCAGCCATCCGGGCCCGGCGGCCCGGCGAGCCGTTCCAGCCCCCGGCGCTCTCCCCCCTAGGAGCCGGGTCACGGTCACGTCCGGCCGCGCGGCCCGGACCCGGCGGCCGGGCGTGACCGCCCGCACCGGGGGCCCGCGGCCAGCACGCCAAGAAGCGAGGAACCGGCCGGGCCAGGCCCGCGTCCAAGGGGCATGAGGCCAGACATGCTCCGGGCGCGTGCCGGCGCCCGCTACTTCCTGATCGCCGCGGTTTGCGCCGCGGCGGCCACCGCGTGCGGCAGCACCGCCGCTCCCAGCGGCACCGCAGCGTCGGGCAGCACCGCGCCGAAGGTGTCCCTGGACATCAAGGTGAGCGGCTCGGCCAACTCGGCGGCCAAGCACTGGACGCTGCGGTGCGACCCGGCGGGCGGCACCCACCCCGACCCCGCCGCCGCCTGCGCCGTGCTGCTCAAGGCCAAGGACCCGTTCGCCCCGGCGCCGAAGGGCATCGCCTGCCCGATGATCATGGTCGGCACCAAGACGGCCATCGTGAAGGGAACCTACTTCGGCCACCCGGTCGACATCACCCTTACCGAGGGCGGCTGCGACCTGGCCCGCTGGGCGAGGATCGGGCAGATCTTCAACTGACCGGGCGCCCGCGCGGCCTACTTGAGCAGGCGGGACATCCGGCGGTCGGCCAGCGGCTTGCCGCCGGTCTGGCAGGTCGGGCAGTACTGCAGCGCCGAGTCGGCGAACGACACCTCGCGCACGGTGTCCCCGCACACCGGGCACGGCTGGCCGGCCCGCCCGTGCACCCGCAGGCCGGCCTTCTTCTCGGCCTTCAGGTTGCCGGCGGCCAGCCCGGCCGAGCGGTCCACGGCGTCGCGCAGCGTGCCGACGATCACCGCGTGCAACTGCGTCACCTCGTCCGGGCTCAGGCTGGCGGCCAGCCGGAACGGCGACATCTTCGCCGCGTGCAGGATCTCGTCGGAGTACGCGTTGCCGATGCCGGCGATCACCCCCTGGTCCCTGAGCACGCCCTTGATCTGCGTGCGGCGCCCGGCCAGGATGCCGGCCAGGACGTCCGGCGTGAACGCCTGGTCCAGCGGGTCGGGCCCGAGCGACGCGATGCCCGGCACCGCCGCCGGGTCGGTGACCAGGTACACCGCGAGCCGCTTGCGCGTGCCCGCCTCGGTGAGGTCGAACCCGGCGCCGTCGGCGAACCGGAGCCGGAACGCCAGCGGGCCCTTGCCCGGCCGCGGCGGCGGCTCGGGCAGGCTGTCCCGCCAGCGCAGCCAGCCCGCCCGGGCCAGGTGCATGATCAGGTGCAGCCGGCCGCCGGAGCCCGCGGCCGGCCCGGTGATAAGGCCGAGAAACTTTCCGTAACGCTCCGTCCCACCGATGACCTGGCCCCGCAGCGCGGTCAGCGCCGGGTCGTAGGTCTTGAGCACGGAGATCTCGGCGACGTCCGCCCGGTCGATGACCCGGCCCGTGGCCCGGTCACGCAGGTCGGCGGCGAGGGCCTGCACCTCGGGTAGTTCTGGCACGATGTCGATTCTGCCTGGTCGGGCGGGGTTACGACGACGCTGGCCGCGCTGGGCACGCGGACCCGCCGCAACGCCGCCGCCCTCGGGCTGGCCGTGACCGGCGTGCTGCTGCTCAGCGAGGTGCAGGTCACCGGCCAGGTGGCCGGCCTGGCGTTCTCGTTCGCCAACTGCGCGCTGTTCGCCCTCTACATCGTGCTCGGGCACCGGATCGCCGCCGACGGCGGCGGCACCGGCATCGACCGGCTGGCGACCGCGATGCTGATCGCGGTGGTCGCGATCACCCCGGCCGGGATCACCGCGGCGGCCGTCGCGTTCACCCGCCCGCTCCTGCTCGGCGCGGGCTGCGGGGTCGGCGTGTGCTCGTCGGTGATCCCGTACGTGACCGACCAGCTCGCGATGGCCCGCCTGCCGCGCGCGGCCTTCGCCCTGCTCATGTCCCTGCTGCCGGCCAGCGCGACGGTCATCGGGGTCGTCGTCCTGCACCAGCTGCCGCCCCTGCCGGAGATCATCGGGGTCGCCCTGGTCGCCGCCGGGGTCGCGCTGCGGGCCGAGCCCGCGGGCTGAGTCCGCAGGTCGCGGGCGGACTACCCGGCGTCCGGTGGCAAGAAACCCGCCGGCCGCCTAAGCTTCGGCCAGCGACCTCCCTGGGTCGGGAGCAGGACACAGTAACGATGGTGGGCGAGGAGGGATTTGAACCCTCACGTCCTCTCGGACACACGGACCTGAACCGTGCGCGTCTGCCGTTCCGCCACCCGCCCTGGGCAGGGAGTCAGGTTAGCACGTCCGCGAGCAATGCCACCGCGCCGATACGATCGGATGCGAACAACGCACGAGGAGGGAGAGGGGGTACCCGGTGGGCGTTCTGCAGCGCTTCGAGCACAGGCTCGAGGGGATGGTTGAGGGTGCCTTCGCGCGGACGTTCAAATCAGAACTGCAGCCAGTCGAGATAGCCAGTGCCGTGCAGCGCGAAATGGATGACCGCGCCGCCATCGTGGCCCAGGGCCGGACCCTGGTCCCCAACGACTTCGTCGTGGAACTGGCCGAGGCCGACTACGAGCGCCTCGAGGTCTACGCCGACAGCCTCGGCATCGAGCTCGCGACGCTCGCCCGTGAGCACGCGAGGGAGCAGGGCTACTCCTTCGTGGGTCCGGTGCGGATGCGGTTCGAGGGCGTCCCCGACCTCACCACGGGCACGTTCCGGATCCGGTCCGGCGTCATCCGCGGCACCACCGTCGAGGACGGCGAGATCCGCCGGCCGGCCAGCGATCTCCAGCACCCGGCGGGCGGCTTCGCCGGCACCCCGCGGCTGCTGGTCTCCGGGCCGGAGCCGGGCGCGGACGGCAACACGCAGCGCACGTACGAGCTGAACGCCCCGCTGACCATCCTGGGCCGGGGCACCGACTGCGACCTGCGCCTGGTCGATCCGGGCGTCTCGCGTCACCACGCCGAGCTGCGCGTCGAGGACGGAGAGGTCGTCCTCGTCGACCTCGGCTCCACCAATGGCACGTTCGTCAACGGCCAGCCGGTACGGCGCGTGGCCCTGACCGATGGCACGCGCGTCACGCTGGGCCGCACGACCCTCGTATTCCGCCGGGACGGTATCTACTGACCACGAACGACCATCCGACCTCCACCACGCCGGGACCACGACGACCGGCCGACGCTGCCGCCCGCGCCGGGCGGCCCCGCCGGCTACCGACCAGCAGAGGGCAGCAAAGGCATCCGATGAACGCGCTCACCCTCACGCTCATCAGGCTCGCGTTTCTCGCCGTCCTGTGGCTCTTCGTGATCGCCGCGGTGGGCGTGGTGCGCACCGACCTGTTCGGCAGCGCGGCCACGTCGCGCCGGCAGGCCCGCAAGCAGCGGGCGCCGCGCGCCCGGCCGCCGCAGCCCGCTAAGCCGCCGCGTCCCCCGCGCAACAACCGCAGCCCGCGCTCGGCCCCGCAGCAGCTGCTCGTGACCGCGGGCACGCTGGCCGGCACGAGCCTCGGCCTGGCCGATCAGCAGATCACCATCGGCCGCGCGAATGATGCCACATTGGTGCTCAACGATGACTACGCTTCGACCCGGCATGCCCGGCTGTTCCCGCAGGATGGCCAGTGGATCGTCGAGGATCTCGGCTCAACCAACGGCACGTACCTCGACCGTCAGAAGGTAACCCAGCCGACCCCGGTACCGGTCGGCGTGCCGATCCGCATCGGTAAGACCGTCCTGGAACTGCGCAGATGACACTTGCACTCCGCTACGCGGTCCGCTCAGACGTCGGCCTCCTCCGCGAGGGAAACGAGGACTCGGCGTACGCGGGCCCGCACCTGCTCGCGATCGCCGACGGGATGGGGGGGCATGCCGCCGGTGAGGTAGCCAGTTCCGTGGCGATATCGGCCCTGACCGGCCTGGACGACGATGTGCCCGCGGACCGCATGCTCGGCGAGCTCGCCCGGGCCGTCGCCTCGGCCAACGCCACCCTGCACAAGATGAGCGTGGAGGACCCATCCGTCGAGGGCATGGGCACCACGCTGACCGCGCTGCTGTGGTCGGGGAGCACGGTGGCCATCTGCCACATCGGCGACTCCCGCGCTTATCTGCTCCGCGACCGCGAGTTCCATCAGATAACCCGGGACCACACGCTGGTCCAGTCGCTGGTCGATGACGGCAGGCTCAGCCCGGCCCAGGCGGCCACGCACCCGCAGCGCTCGCTGGTGATGCGGGCGCTGCAGAGCGGCACCGAGGCCGAGCCCGACCTGTCCACCATCGAGGCCAGGGCGGGAGACCGGTTCCTGCTCTGCTCGGACGGGCTGTCCGACGTGGTGAGCGAGGAGACCCTGCGCGAGACCCTGATCTCCTGCGCCGACCGGGACCAGGCGGTGACCCAGCTCATCGAGCTCGCGATCCGCGGCGGCGGTCCCGACAACATCACCTGCATCGTCGCCGACGCGGTGGACTCCGACGCGGGCACAACGACCGGGCAGATCTCCATGCTGGTCGGCGCGGCCTCGAACGGCGACGGCCGCCCCCGGCCGCGCAACGACAGCCCGGCCGGCCGCGCCCACGACCTGCTCACCCGGGCCGGGCCGGCGGCCGCCGATGCCACCGGCGGGTCGCGGCCGGCCGATGCCCCGTCCCGGGCCGCCGATGAGGACGGCGGCGGCCGCGCCGAGCACCGGGCCGCCCGGCGCCGCTGGCCGATCGTCACCACCATCCTGGTCGTGCTGCTGATCGTCATCGTCGGCGGCGGCTACGCGGCCTGGCGGTACACGCAGACCCAGTACTACGTGGGCACCGACGGCCAGCAGGTGATCATCTACCGCGGCGTCAACCAGCA
This sequence comes from uncultured Actinomycetota bacterium, assembly GCA_963749145.1. GTDB lineage: Bacteria > Actinomycetota > Actinomycetes > Streptosporangiales > Streptosporangiaceae > JASHPR01. The sequence continues at coordinate 135,085 of CAVVLN010000006.1, forward strand.
GGTCCTGGGGATGAGCCTGTCGGGCGTCTACCAGAAGACCGACATCCCGCTGTCCCACGTCACCGCCAGCGACCTGCCGCAGGTCCGCAGCACGATCCCGGGCAGCAGCCTGGCCGACGCGCAGAAGACCGTGAACAACATCCGCCAGGCCTGGACCTGCCAGCAGTACGAGGCGGCCTATAACACCTGGCTGGTGCACAAGCCCAAGCCGGTCAAGACCGCCAAGAAGGAGCACGGCAAAACCGTCACCGTCACGACCACGCCGCCCTACAAGCCTGCGCCGGCCGTGCCCAGGGGCTGCACCCCGCAGGGGACGACCGGGTGACCGCTCTCACCAGTCAGCCCGCCGGCGCGGCGGTCCCGCTGCCGCGCGGGCGGCGCCGGACCGAGTTGCTGATGCTCGCGTTCGCGGTCGGGGTGGTGCTGTTCGCCTACGCCAACGTGGGCTTCGGCCTGAACGGGAAGCTACCCTCCGGCCTGGTCGAGTACGGGCTCGCGTTCGCGGTCATCACCGGGATCGCGCACCTGGCCGTGCGGCGGTTCGCGCCCTGGGCCGACCCGCTGATGCTGCCGCTCGCGGCGCTGCTGAACGGCCTCGGGATCGTGATGATCTACCGGCTGCAGCAGTCCGGGCGCAATGGCAACCCCGGTAACCAGATCTCCACCATGTCCTCGTCGGCCACGGCCATGCAGGTGCTGTACAGCGCCCTGGGGGTGGCCGCGTTCATCGCCGTGCTCGTGTTCATCCGGGAAGTGCGGGTGCTGCAGCGGTACACCTACACCCTCGGCGCGGTCGGCCTGATCCTGCTGGCCATCCCGGCCATGCTCCCCGACAGCATGAGCGAGGTGCCGGGCACCGGCGCCAAGATCCAGGTCGCCGTGGGCGGCTTCTCGGTCCAGCCGGAGCAGTTCGCCGAGCTCGCGCTGGCCGTGTTCTTCGCCGGCTACCTGGTGGCCAAGCGGGACGTGCTGTCCCTGGCCGGCCGCCGGTTCCTCGGCATCGACCTGCCCCGGGCGCGCGACCTGGGCCCGGTGCTGGTCGCCTGGGGCGTCAGCCTGCTGCTCCTGGTCTTCGAGAGTGACATCGGCACGTCCGCGCTGTTCTTCGGCCTGTTCGTGGTGATGCTCTACATCGCCACCCAGCGCACCTCCTGGCTGCTGATCGGCATCTTGCAGTTCGTGTTCGGCGCCTACGTGGCCAGCAAGCTGTTCAGCCACGTCGGGCAGCGGTTCACGGTCTGGCTGCACCCGTGGGCCGGCCACAATCCGACGACCATCGCCTACCAGACGGTGCAGGGCCTGGAGGGCCTGGGCTACGGCGGGATCTTCGGCACCGGCCTCGGCCACGGCCAGCCGTTCTGGACCCCGCTGGTGCAGAGCGACTTCATCGTCACCGCGTTCGGCGAGGAACTCGGCCTGACCGGGCTGATGGCGATGCTGCTGATCTTCGGGCTGCTGGTGCAGCGCGGGCTGCGGGCCGCGGTCGCGGCCCGTGACCCCTTTGCCAAGCTGCTGGCCGGCGGCCTGTCGTTCGCGATCGCGCTGCAGGTATTCATCATCGTCGGCGGGGTGACCCAGCTGATCCCGCTGACCGGCATCACGACGCCGTTCTTGTCCCAGGGCGGTTCCTCGCTGCTGGCCACCTGGGCCCTGGTCGGCCTGCTGATGCGGATCAGCGACACCGCCCGGCGCCCGGCCCCGCAGCCGATCCAGGACGAGGGCATGACCCAGGTGGTGCGGACCGGATGAACCGCGCGCTGTTCCGCCTGTCCCTGGCCTGCCTGGCCATGTTCGTGCTGCTGCTGATCAACGTGAACTACGTGCAGGCGTTCGAGGGCAACAGCCTGGCCAACCGGCCCGGCAACGCCCGGACCTTCAACCAGCAGTTCCAGTACCAGCGCGGCTCGATCATCGCCGCGGGCACCGGCGGCCCGACCACGATCGCCGAGTCACGCCCGGCTCCCGGCAGCACCTCGGGCAACACTACGTACCAGCGCTACTACCCGGGCGGCGCGGCGTACGCCCCGATCACCGGCTTCGACTCGATCTACGGCTCGACCGCGATCGAGGAGGCGTACCAGAAGTACCTGGCGGGCACGGCCTCCAGCCTGACCGTGCACAACCTGATCAGCCTGCTCACCGGCAAGCCCAAGCAGGGGGCCACGGTCTACCTCACGGTCAGCCCCAAGGCACAGCAAGCCGCCTACCAGGCGCTGCTGGACGACGGGGGACACCAGGCCGGGGTGGTCGCGCTCAATCCGAGCACCGGGGCGATCCTGGCCATGGCGTCGTACCCGACGTTCAACCCGAACCGGCTCACCACGCTCGACGGGCCGAAGTTCGTCAAGATCGACAACCAGCTGCTGCGCGACCCGGCCCAGCCGCTGCTCAACCGGGCCATCAACCAGACCTACCCGCCCGGGTCCTCGTTCAAGGTCATTACCGGCTCGGCCGGGTTCTCGACCGGCAAGGTGGCGGGCCCGACCGCCACGGTCGCGGCCCCCCAGCCGCTCCGGCTGCCCAACGGCAACCTGCTCAACAATGACGGCGACGAGACCTGCTTCGGCGGTCACCCGCAGGTCATCGAGGCGTTCCTGCTGTCCTGCAACACCGCGTTCGCGAACATCGGCATGAAGGTCGGCGGGCCGGCCCTGCGCAGCTACGCCAACCGGTTCGGCTGGAACGACGCGAACCTGACGATCCCGATGCCGGTCTCGCCGAGCGTGGTTCCCCCGATCACCGACCCGTCGTACACCGCGATGACCTCGATCGGCCAGTTCGATGACCAGGTCACGCCGCTGCAGGAGGCCATGGACGCCGCGGCCATCGCCAACCACGGCACGCTGATGCGTCCGTACCTGCTGGAGCAGGTGCAGGCGCCGGACCTCAGCATCATCGGCAGCACCCAGCCGACGGTGCTGTCGCAGGCGGTCAGCCCGCAGGTGGCCAGCGACATGCAGCAGATGATGATTCAGGTGACGCAGAACCCGGCCGGCACCGCGTACGCTACCGCCGGACCGCCCACGGTGGGCACCAGCCTCGTGATCGCGGGCAAGACCGGCACCGCGGAGAATACCGTCAGCGGCGCCGGCCTGGACGACGCGGTGTTCACCTGCTTCGCGCCCGCCAGCGACCCGAAGATCGCGGTCGGGGTCATCGTCAAGGGCGGCGGCTTCGGCGCCGACGCCGCGGCGCCGATCGCCGTCAAGATCATTGAAGCTTACCTGGGAGTTCACTAGTGAACAGCCAGTCACGATACGACGCAGGGCGGTAACCACGTGCGAGACATGACTCAGCCACGGCTACTGGGAGGCCGTTACGAGCTCGACGGAGTCGTCGGGCGCGGCGGCATGGCCGAGGTATACCGGGCCCGCGACATCCGCCTCGACCGCATCGTCGCGGTGAAGACCCTCCGGGACGACCTGGCCCGGGACCAGACCTTCCAGGCCAGGTTCCGCCGCGAGGCGCAGTCCGCCGCCTCGCTCAACCACCCGAGCATCGTCGCGGTGTACGACACCGGCGAGGACATGGTCGGGCATACCCCGGTGCCGTACATCGTGATGGAGTACGTCGACGGCCGCACGCTGCGCGACCTGCTGCGCGATGACCGCCGGCTGCTGCCGGAGCGCGCGCTGGAGATCACCGACGGGGTGCTGCGGGCGCTGGACTACAGCCACCGCAACGGCATCGTGCACCGGGACATCAAGCCCGGCAACGTGATGCTGACCCGCTCCGGCGACGTGAAGGTGATGGACTTCGGCATCGCCCGGGCGGTCAGCGACGCGCAGGCCACGATGACGCAGACCGCGCAGGTGATCGGCACCGCGCAGTACCTGTCGCCGGAGCAGGCCCGGGGCGAGCGCGTGGACGCCCGCAGCGACCTGTACTCGACCGGCTGCCTGCTCTACGAACTGCTGACCGGGCGCCCCCCGTTCACCGGCGACTCGCCGGTCGCGATCGCCTACCAGCACGTGCGGGAGAACCCGATCCCGCCGTCGCGGGTCGACCCGGAGATCCCGCCGTGGGCGGACTCGATCGTGCTCAAGGCGATGGCCAAGGACCCGGGCGACCGCTACCAGTCCGCCGGGGACATGCGCAACGACATCCAGCGCGCCCTGCAGGGCATGCCGGTGGCCGCGCCGACCCGGGTCGATGCCTACCAGGGCACCCGGCGGATGGGGCAGGCCGCCGGCATGGCCGGGGCGACCAGCGCGATCCCGCCCTACGACTACGGGCCGGACGAGGAGCCGCCGGGCCGCGGCGGCCGCAAGAAGTGGCCGTGGGTGGTGGCGGCCATCGTCGCCGTGCTGCTCATCGCGGGCCTGATCTACGCATTCAATTACGTATCCGGCAGCGGGGGCAGTTACGCCGTCCCCGACGTCGTCGGCCTGCCCGTGGTCACGGCGGAAAAGGACATCGCCAACGCGCACCTGCTCTCCTCGGTGGCGCCCCGGGCCTCCAGTTCGGTCCCCAAGGGCGATGTGATCAGCACCAGCCCGCCGAACGGGACCAACGTGTCCAAGGGGAGCACGGTCCGGCTGTTCGTGTCCACCGGCGCGGCGGCGGTCACGGTCCCGGACGTGGTCAACGACAACGTGTCCACCGCGACCAGCGTCCTGGAGGGCAAGGGCTTCCAGGTGAGCGAGAAACAGGTGGCGAACTCCACGGCGACCGCCGGCCAGGTGGTGCGGCAGAGCCCGTCCGGTGGCGCGTCGGCGCCCAAGGGCAGCACGGTCACGATCTACGTCTCCGGCGGCGGGACCAAGGTGCCGGGCGTGGTCGGTGACAGCCAGGCCGCGGCGACCTCCGCCCTGGAAAACGACGGCTTCAGCGTGAACCCGATCGTGGCGTCCGGTGCCGGCTCGGCGGGCTTCTCGCCGGGCACGGTGTGGAAGACCAGCCCGCCCGCGTCGACGGTGCTGCCGCAGGGCTCGACGGTGGACATCTACGTCGTGCCGCAGGCGACGACGCCGCCGTCCTCACCGCCGCCGTCCTCACCGCCGCCGTCCTCACCGCCGCCGTCCAGCCCGCCGCCGACGACGTAGAATTCAAGCAGCCAGGCAGGAGACGACAGTGCCCAAGTCCAGAGTCAGAAGCAAGTCGGTCTACACGCCGCCGCCCCGGTCGGCCAAGGGCAAGGTGAGCCCGCGCTGGCTGGCGCCGACCATGGTCGGCTGCCTGCTGTTCGGCCTGGCCTGGATCGCGCTTTTCTACGTCACCAGCGGCACGACGCCGGTGCAGAGCGCGCTCGGCGACTGGAACCTGGTGGTCGGCTTCGGGTTCATCATCGTCGGGGTGGGACTGTCCACCAAGTGGCGCTGAGCGCGATCCGCGCACACCGTCATCCACAGCCTGTGCACAGCTGAGCACGGATCCGGCCCGCCCGGGCCGGCATCGCCCCGGTCAGCCGAGCGCGGCCGCCGCGACCTGGTGGTCGCGTACCAGCACGGCCAGGGCCAGGATGGCCAGCAGGGCCACGGTCGTCCCGCCCTGGATCAGCGCCCGGTTGGCCCGGGGGGCGTAGGCGTAGGCGGCGGTCAGCAGGCCCCCGGCCAGCAGCCCGCCCAGGTGGGCCTGCCAGGCGATGTTCGGCACGACAAACCCGATGACCAGGTTCAGCACCACCACCGTGACGATCCACCGGCTGTCGAGCCGCAGCCGCCTGGCGACCACGAACCACGCCCCGAACAGCCCGAAGATGGCGCCCGAGGCGCCGAGGGCCAGTTCGTAGGGGACCAGCAGGTACAGGACCACCGAGCCGCCCAGCGCGCTGACCAGGTAGACGGTGAGATAGCGCACGTGGCCGAGCAGCCGCTCCAGGGCCGGGCCGACCAGGATCAGCGCCCACATGTTGAAGATGATGTCCAGCGGGCCGAGACCGCCGCCGGGCGGTGGCAGGAACGCCGACGTGATCAGCCGGTACCACTGGCCCTGTGCGACCCCCTGCAGCGGCCCGCCGACGCTGAACCGGCCGAGGCCGATCATGCCGAGGTCGTACCCGAGGCTCGGGCGGGCGAGTTCGACCAGGTACAGCAGCACGTTGATGCCGACGAGGGCCCAGGTAACCACCGCGCCGGAGACCACGCGCCCGCCGAACACCGCACTGGCCTGCCGGTTGCCCCGGTTACCCGCCCGCACGCACTCGACGCACTGCTGGCCGACCGCCGCGGAGCGCAGGCAGTCCGGGCAGGCGTGCCGGCCGCACCGGACGCACGACACGTACGTCTCCCGGCCCGGGTGCCGGAAGCAGGTCGGCACGCCCTGGCTCGGATCGGGACCCGGGCCGGGGGACGCGGCGGGCGGCACGGCCACGGTCTACCTTGCGCCTTCCCCGGCGCCGTCCTGGCGCTCGATCTCGACCGACTCGAGCACGACGTCCTGCACGGGGCGGTCGTTGCGGCCGGTCTGTACCTGGCTGATCCGGTCGACCACGTCGCTGCCGTCGATGACCTCGCCGAAGATCGTGTGCCTGCCGTTGAGGTGCGGCGTCGGGACCACGGTGATGAAGAACTGCGAGCCGTTGGTGCCGGGACCGGCGTTGGCCATGGCGAGCAGGTACGGCCGGCTGAACGACAGGTCCGGGTGGAATTCGTCGGCGAACCGGTATCCGGGGCCGCCGGTGCCCGTGCCGAGCGGATCCCCGCCCTGGATCATGAACTGGGGGATCACGCGGTGGAAGATCGTTCCGTCGTAGAGCTTGCCCCGCACCTTCTGATTGGTACGCGGGTCGGTCCACTCGCGTGAGCCCTCGGCGAGCTCAACGAAATTCCGGACAGTCGTCGGCGCGTGATCGGGGAAGAGCCGGACGCGCACCGTTCCCTGATTGGTCCGCAGCGTCGCGGTAAGCGTGTTCGTCATGAAGAGCATCCTCGCATGACCAGAGTATTGCCCCGGCCTGATTGCTCCGGCCGTCGGCGGGGCCGCGCCGGCCGCAGTGCCCGCCCGCGCGGCGATCCGCCCGCGCGGCGATCCGGCCGATGGCGGTTGGCGGGCCAGCCCAGGGGAAGTGTGTCTGACGGGAAGACTCGTGGGAGGTTGAAGTGTCAGTTATGACCAGGAAAGATGCGGTTCGCGGCCAGGGTCGCCGCGCGAAACAGCGCGCACTCGACACCGCGACGCAGGTGGTGCCTCTGGCCAAGAACGCGAGCGTCGTGGCCCGGCAGAGCGCCGAAGACGCCGCGGCCTGGGCGGCGCCCCGGGTGAAGGAGGCCCGCACCTGGGCGGCACCGCATGTGGAGCAGGCCGGCATCGCGGTCCGCGACAAGATCGCGCCGACGATCAACGAGAAGATCAGCGAGAAGATCGCGCCAGCGATCTCGGCCGCCCTGGTCGAGGCCGCGCGCCGGCTGGATGACTCCCGGCCCAAGCGGCGGCGCTGGCCGCGGGTGCTGGCCGGCTTCGCGATGCTCGCCGCCGTGGCCAGCGCGGCCGCCGCGATCATGATGCGGCGCCGGCCGGAGACGGCCACCTTCGGCGCCGAGGATCACGCGGCCAGCGCCGCCACGCCGGGCCAGGACGATGGCTCGGCGGCCGCGGCCGCCGGCGAGGACGAGGACGCCACGGTCAACGGGCACATGCGCTCGTCCTGACCGCAGCCGGACAGTATCCGGCCCGCCGCCCGCTGACCCGGGCGGCGGGCCGGATTCGTCGGTCGGGCGTGACATTTGTCATCGCGAGGTCGTTACCGGCGGCACATGGCCCGGCGCCGCCGCGCCCCTAGCGTGGCAGTCATGAAGACAGCAATCAGGCATCAAGGCGGCACCGGCGCGGTCCCCGCGGTCGTGTTCCGCGATCTGGTGAAGGTCTACAACGGCCGGGTCACCGCGCTCGATCATGCCAGCTTCGAGATCGCCCGGGGCGAGACGGTCGCGCTGCTCGGGCCGAACGGGGCCGGCAAGTCCACCGCCATCGACACCATGCTCGGCCTGCGCACGCCGACCTCGGGCCAGGTCCGGGTGCTGGGCATGACCCCGGCGGACGCCGTCGCGGCCGGGAAGATCGGCGGCATGGTGCAGACCGGCGGGCTGCCCGAGGGCGCGAAGGTCTCGGAGCTGATCGGCCTGTTCCGCCACCTCTATTCCGACCGGCGCGGCCAGGCCGAACTGCTCCGGCTGGCCGGGCTCACCGAACTCGCCGACCGGCGGGCGGACCGGCTCTCCGGCGGCCAGACCCAGCGGGTGCGCTTCGCCCTCGCCCTGGCCGGCCGCCCGGACCTGCTCTTCCTCGACGAGCCCACGACCGCGCTCGACGTGGAGGCCCGCCGCGAGTTCTGGCAGTCGGTTCGGACCATTACCGACCAGGGCACCACCGTGCTGTTCGCCACCCACTACCTGGACGAGGCCGACGCGAACGCCAGCCGGATCATCGTGATCAGCCGCGGCCGGGTGCTGGCGGACGGCACGCCCGCCCAGATCAAGGCGTACACGTCGATCCGGACCATCCGCTTCAGCACCCCGGCTCCGAACACCTCGGCGCTGCTCGGTCTGCCCGGCGTCAGCGACGTCTCGGCCAGTGGCAGCGCGGTGACCATGCAGTCCGCCGACGGCGACGCCACGCTGACCGCCCTGTACGCGCTGGGCCGGCCGGTCCGCGGGCTGGAGGTGGGGGGCGGCGGGCTCGAGGAAGCGCTGCTGGCGCTCACCAGCGACGACGGCGCCGACACGGCCCGCCCCGCCGCCGGCACCGCCGCGACCTCCGCCGGGCACCCCGCATCTGGCGCCACAGCTCCTTCCGGCGCCACCGCCCCCTCCGACCACCCCGCGTCCCTGATGACGAAGGCAGGCTGACTCATGATCGCGTTTCTGCGCTTCGAGATCGCGCGCACGTTGCGTAACACAAGGTTCCTGGTCATGCTGATCGCGTTCCCGGTGCTGATCTACCTGATCTACGCCAAGCAGCACGGCACCTCGCAGGGCCTGACCGCGGCGACGCTGCTGCTGGTCTCCATGGCCGTGTACTCGGGCATGGGCTCGGCGATGTTCGCGAGCGGCCCGCAGCTGGCCCGGGAACGCCAGAACGGCTGGATGCGCCAGCTGCGGATCTCGCCGATCGCCACCCGCGGCTGGTTCGCGGCGAAACTGGCCCAGGCCATCCTGGTAATCATTCCCGGGCTAACGGCGCTGATCGTGCTGGCCCTGACCTATGGTCACGTGCACATGGCCGCGGGACGGCTGGGCGTGTTCGTGGCGGTGCTGGTGGCGGGCGCGATCCCGTTCTGCGCCCTTGGCCTGGTCATCGGCCTGATGTTCGACGGCCAGACGGCCCAGGTAGCGCAGATGATCACGCTTCTGGTGCTGGCGTTCCTGGGCGGGATCTTTATCCAGTGGAGCAACCTGCCGCACGGCATGCAGCTGATCGGCCAGGTCCTGCCGAGCTATCACCTCGCGCAGCTGGGCTGGAACGCCGCGGCCGGTCGCGCGCTGGGGCTGGCGAACATCGCCGTGCTCGCCGCCTGGACCGCCGGGCTCGGCCTGATCGCGGCGCGCCGCTGGCGCGACGAGAGCACCGCGGCCTGAGGCCGGCGGCCGCGGGCATCATGTGGTTATGCCGATGGTCGAGCAGTCATCCGGGGCCGGCGTGGCCCCCGCCGCGGCCGGCCCGCGGTCCAGCTCGCCGGTCACCGACGAGCTGGACCGCCGGAGCGCGGTCTTCTCCAGGAACCGGCGGGTGCTGATCCGGCTGCTGCTCGGGATCTTCCTGCTCAGCCCGTTCGTCGCCCGGCCCCACCCGGACGCGGCCCGGATCGCGTTCCTCGCGCCCGCCACCGCGCTGCTGCTGGTGGTCGTGGAGTGGATCGCCATCCCGCTGCGGGATGCCTACCAGCCGCGCCGCCTCCCGGCGTGGGCCCACCCGTCGCGTGGCTACGCGTTGTGGGGATGGCTGGCCCTCATCGTCACGGTGAGCGTCGCCATCTTCGCCGTCGGCGGGCTCAACTGGGTCAACGCGCTCATCATCAGCGGTGCCTGCGTGGGCCTGCTGGCGCCCTCCGCGCGCGAAGCGGCCCCCGGCACGGCGCTGTGCGCGGCCGCCGGGCTCGGGTTCGGCCTGGATCACGGCGCGACCTACGAAGCCAGCCTCATCATCGCCCTTGGCGTCACGCTGGCCTCGTTCTTCGCCTTCACCGCGGCGCGCCGGAACGAGCTTGTCTTCCGGCTCCGCCAGACCCGGGCCGAGCTGGCCCGGATGGCCGTCGCGGAGGAACGGCTGCGGATCGCGCGGGACCTGCATGACCTGCTCGGGCACAGCCTTTCCCTGATCACCCTGAAGGCCGAGCTGGCCGGGCGGCTGATCGACGCCGACCCGGCCCGCGCGGGCCGGGAGATCGCTGACCTGGAGGGCGTGGCGCGCCAGTCGCTGGGCGAGGTCCGGGCCGCGGTCTCCGGCTACCGCCAGCCGAGCCTGACCGCGGAACTGGCCGCGGCGCGTACGATGCTCGGCGCCGCCGGGATGGAATGCCGGGTGCAGGCGCCGGCGTCCATCGAGCTGCCGCAGGACACCGACGCGCTGCTCGGCTGGACGGTACGGGAGGGCGCCACGAACGTGGTCCGGCACTCTGGCGCGCGCACCGTGACGATCACGATCACGGTCACGCCGGATGAGGCGTCCGCCGAGATCGCCGACGACGGCGTCGGGCCGGCCTGGCCGGGCGGGGACGAGCCCGGTGAGCAGGGGTCGGGCCTCGCCGGGCTGACCGAGCGGGCCCGCAGCGCGGGCGCGCAGCTCAGCGCGGGAGAAGGCCGCGGCGGCAAGGGCTTCCGCCTCCTGGTCCGGGTTCCGGGCCGATTCAGCAGCCCCTGATAGACGGCCCCGAGATCCGGCCCAGATTCGCCTGGCCTACTGATCACGGCGGGCCGATGGCGGCCCGCTCCGGGGGGCCTGGGCCCCGGACAGCCGCAGCAGGCAGAGGAGAACTGCATGAGAAGCGTCCGACCGATCGTCGGCACAGCCATCGCGGCCGGGGTCCTCGGCGGCGGCCTGGCCCTGGGCTTGGGCCTGACCAGCGCCAGCGCCGCCACCGGCACCTCGAGCACCGCCCGTACCACCACCGCTCGCGTGGCCACGGCCGCCACCGGCAGACCGGCGAGCACGGCGTCCGCGCCGGCCCGTCGGCGACCAAGCACAAGTGCACGCACATGTCCGGCGGCGCGCCGCCGCGCCCGGGCGGCGGCAGCACCCCGCCGGGCCCCCCGTCCGGTAGCCCGGCGGCGGGCAGCTAGCCGCCGGGCCGCGCCAGCGCGGGCGGGCCCATCCGGATGGGCCCGCCCGCCCGGCATCATGGATCCATGAGCCTGCGCATCATGATCGCTGAAGACCAGACCATGGTCCGGCAGGCCCTGGCGGCCCTGCTCGAGCTCGAGCCGGACATCCATGTGGTCGCCGAGGCGGCCAGCGGCGACGAGGCGGTCGCCATGGCCCGCAAGCACCAGCCGGACGTCGCCGTCCTGGACATCGAGATGCCCGGCCCGAGCGGCATCGAGGTGGCGCGGCAGCTCAAGGCGCTCGGATTCCCCGGGAAGATCGTGATCGTGACCACCTTCGGGCGGCCGGGCTACCTGCGCGCGGCGATGGCGGCGGGCGCCAGCGGCTTCCTGCTGAAGGACGCCCCGGCGGCGCAGCTCGCCGCGGCGATCAGGCGCGTGGCGGCCGGCGAGCGGGTGGTCGACTCCGCGCTCGCCGCGGCGGCGCTGACCGAGGGCGAGAGCCCGCTGAGCCAGCGCGAGACCGAGGTGCTGGCCGTGGCGGCCGGGCACGAGAGCATCACCGAGGTCGCCGACCGGCTGCACCTGTCGCCCGGCACCGTCCGCAACCACCTGTCAGCCGCGATCGGCAAGCTCGGCGCCCGCAACCGGGCCGACGCGGCCCGCATCGCCCGGGAAAAGGGCTGGCTGTGACGCCGGGTCGGGTGGCATCGGTGCGGTGCCGGCATCAAGGACCAGCCCTGAGCCATGCCGGGTCGGGCAGAATCGCTGTGTGCTGCTGAGCGAACTCGTCGACGCGTCGGCCGCGGTCGCGGCCACCCCGGCCCGCAGCGCCAAGATCGAGCGGATCGCGGCGCTGCTCGGCCGCGTGCCGCCGGACGAGGTCACCGTGGCGGTCGCGTTCTTGTCCGGGGAACTGCGGCAGGGCCAGATCGGCGTCGGGTACGCGGCGATCGGCGAGATCCTGCGAGCCGCCGACGCGGCCCGGGCCACCGCCGGCGGCGACGGGACCCGGGGCGGCACCCAGGCCGGCGCGCTCACGCTGACTCACACCGACGCCGCGTTCCAGGCGATCGGCGCGGTGAGCGGGCCCGGTTCCCAGGCCGAGCGGCGCCGGCTGCTGACCGGGCTGTTCGCCGGGACCACGGATCCCGAACGGGAGTTCCTGGTCCGGCTGCTGGCTGGCGACCTCAGGCAGGGCGCGCTGGAAGGGATCATGACCGACGCGGTCGCCCGGGCCGCCGCGGTCCCGGCCGAGGAGGTCCGGCGCGCGCATCAGCTAGGCGGGTCGCTGCCCGAGGTAGCGCTGGCGGCGCTCGGCGGTACCCCGCGCACGGCGGACCGGGCCCTGGCCGCCCTGCGCGCCATCACGCTGCGGGTCGGGCGGCCGGCCCGGCCCATGCTCGCCGCCTCGGCACCGGACGTCGCGACCGCGCTGGGGCGGATCAGCCCGGCGGCGGCGGAGTGGAAGATCGACGGCATCCGGGTCCAGGTGCACCGGTCCGGCGACCAGGTCGCGGTGTTCACCCGCACCCTGGACGACATCACCGCCCGGGTGCCCGAGATCGTGGCGGCCACGCGGTCCCTGCCGGTGACCACCGCGGTCCTCGACGGCGAGGCCGTCGCCCTGGCTGCGGACGGGCGGCCGCGCCCGTTCCAGGTCACCGCGGCCAGGACCGCCAGCCAGGGGGACGCTGGCCGGCTGCGGGACCAGACCCCGCTGACCTTGTTCCTGTTCGATCTGCTGCACCTGGACGGCACCGACCTGATCGACGCGCCAGGCCGCGAGCGGCACGACAGGCTGGCCGCGATCGCGCCAGCCGGCCTGCTCGCCCCGCGCATCGTCACCGCGGACCTGGCGGCGGCCGAGGCGTTCTTCGCCGACGCGATCGCCCGCGGCCAGGAGGGGCTCGTGCTGAAGTCGCTGGACGCCCCCTACCGGGCGGGCCGGCGCGGCGGTGAGTGGATCAAGGTCAAGCCCCGGCACACGCTGGACCTGGCGATCCTCGCGGCCGAGTGGGGTCACGGGCGGCGCCGCGGCGTGCTGTCCAACCTCCACCTGGGCGCGCGCGACCCGGAGACCGGCGGCTGGGTCATGCTCGGCAAGACCTTCAAGGGCCTGACCGACGAGATGCTCGCCTGGCAGACCAGCCGGCTGCTGGACCTGGCCGACCCGGCGGGCCCGCGGCCGGAGGGCGAGGAGCGCCGCGGCGCGTACGGGGTGGTCAGGGTCCGCCCGGAACTGGTCGTGGAGATCGCCTTCGACGGCGTGCAGGCCAGCCGCCGCTACCCGGGCGGCCTGGCGCTGCGGTTCGCCCGGGTGCTGCGGCTGCGGCCGGACAAGAACGCGGCCGAGGCCGACACGATCGACACCGTCCGGGCGATCTGGCTGGCCCAGGCCGCCCCATAGCCGACACGCGGGCATTTGTTAAAGCACTTGGCCGGGCTCGGTAAAGATAGGGTCAACGGGCCTTCTCAGGCCGCCGCCTATGGAGGTCTTCGAGTAATTTCAGCAGACGGAGTCCTCGGTCTCGAGGCGTATGCGGAGCACGGTGGGAGACGGGCACGGGCAGGGTGGAGTGACGACGACCGCTGGGCCTCCCGCCACACCCAAGGTCGGCTCGCCGGCCAGGCCCGCCCCGCCGGGGACCCGCGCGGGGTTCCTGGGCTGGATCTCCGCCGCGGCCATCGTGATCTCCGTGCTGCTGATGATGGCGGTGACGGCGGCCGGGCCGAGCGCCGTGGTCCCGCAGATCCCGCGCACCTGGCCGAACCCGCCGCTGTGGTTCCCGTTGCACCCGAGCCAGGCGCTGGTCACCGCGGCCATCTACGCCGCGATCGCCCTCGGCGCGGCCGGCGTCGGCCTGGGCCTGGTCGCGGTCTGGCGCGGCGCCCGGCCGAACCTGCGGCTGCTGGCGGCGGGCGCGGTGATCGCGATCGTCGTGCTGGCCCTGCTGCCCCCGGGCGGGTCCACCGACAGCCTCAGCTACGCGGCCTACGGCCGGATCGCCGTGCTCGGCCACAACCCGTACGTGATGACACCCGCGCAGCTGCGGGCGATCGGCGACCCGATCGGCCGGCAGTCCACCCGCAACTGGGCGATCGACCCCTCGCTGTACGGCCCGGTCGCGATCGCGGCGGACTGGGTGGCGGCCAAGCTGGGCGGCACGTCCATCTCCTACATCGTGTTCTGGTTCAAGCTGCTGTTCGCGCTGTCGTTCGGCGCGATCGCGCTGGGGCTGGACCGGTTCTGGCGCGGCGATCCGGCGGCCCGGGCCCGCGCGCACCTGCTGTGGACCGTGAATCCGCTGATGCTGTGGGCGGTGATCGGCGGCGATCACATCGACGGGCTGGCCGCCGGGCTGGGGTTCTTCGGCTTGCTCGTCGCCCGCACCGTCACGGCCGGCCCGGGCGCCAAGATCCCGCCGGCCCGCGCGCTGGCCGCCGGGCTGCTGGTCGGCGCGGCCGTCGGGGTCAAGGCCCCGTACTTTCCGCTCGCGCTCGCCCTGGCCTGGTCGTGCCGGAACTCGGTCAAGGCACTGGCCGCCTGCGCCGCCGGGGGCGTGCTGGCCGTGGTCCCCGGTTACCTGATCGCCGGGCCGGCTGCGGTCAGGGACCTGGCGGTACGCAGCAGCAACCTGGTGACGTTCGACAGCTTCTGGCGCCTGTTCTACCCGCCGTTCGGCTACGCCGGAATGCCGCGCGGCCTTGAACTGCTCGCCGCGCTGGGCTGCGTGGCCATGGCCGCGCTGCTGGCCTGGCGGCTGCCGGCCGGGCCCGCGTACCTGCCCGCGATCCGGCCCGCCCTGGTGCTGATGGTGGCCTGGCTCCTGGTCTGGCCGCTGCAGCGGCCCTGGTACGACGCGATCGCGTTCTGCCTGCTGGCCGTGTTCACGGCGTCCCGGCTGGACTGGCTGATGCTCATCCGCGCGGTCCCCGCGGCGGCGGCGGTGGCCACCGGGGCGGCGGCCCGGCACCCGCCGGAGCTGACCCAGGTGATCGCCTTCGTGGGAAATGATTTGTCGCCGTATGTCCGGCTCGGCGCGGTGATCGCCGCGGTCGCGGCGTGCGCGCTGGGCGGGTGGGAGTTGCGGCAGCCGAGGCGGGGAAGCCTTACCGTGGAACCGGCTGCCCCGTCCTAACCCCGGAGGCCCGCGATGAAGACGGTCTGGCTGGGCGAGGACGGTGCCTGGCATACGACGCTGCGCGGGCGGCAGGTCCTCGCCGACGCCCGGATCAACAAGGGGACGGCGTTCAGCGACGAGGAGCGGCGTGAGCTCGGCCTGACCGGGCTGATCCCGTCCGGCCACATGACCCTCGACGGGCAGGCGTCGCGGGTTTACGCGCAGTACCGGCGGCAGGCCACCGACCTGGCGCGCAACGTGCTGCTGAACGAGGTGCACGACCGCAACGAGGTCCTGTACTACCGGCTGCTGACCCGTCACCTGACCGAGATGCTGCCGATCGTCTACACCCCGACGGTCGGGCAGGCGATCGAGCAGTACAGCCACGAGTACCGCCGGCCCCGCGGCATCTACCTCTCGGTGGACCAGCCCGAGCAGATCGAGGACTCGCTGCGCGCGCCGGGGCTGGGCCCGGGCGAGGTGGACCTGATCGTGGCCACCGACGCCGGGGCGATCCTCGGCATCGGCGACTGGGGCGTGGGCGGGATCGGCATCACGGTCGGCAAGCTCGCCGTGTACACGGCGGCGGCGGGCATCGACCCGAACCGGGCCCTGCCGGTCATGCTCGACGTGGGCACCGACCGGCAGTCGCTGCTGGACGACCCGCTGTACATCGGCAACCGGCGGCACCGGGTGGCGGCCGACGATTACGACCGGTTCCTCGACGCGTTCGTCACCGCGGTCGAGAAGCTGTTCCCCGGGGCGCTGCTGCACTGGGAGGACATCGGGGTCGCCAACGCCCGGCGGCTGCTTGACCGGTACCGCTACCAGGCCCTCTCGTTCAACGACGACATCCAGGGCACCGGCGCGGTGAACCTGGCCGCGGTCCTGGCCGCGGCCCGGGCGACCGGGGTCGGCCTGGCCGGGCACCGGATCGTGATCTTCGGCGCGGGCACCGCGGGGATCGGCATCGCCGACCAGCTGTCCGCCGCGATGGCGGCCGGCGGGTGCCCCGGACGCGACGCCACGGCGCGGTTCTGGACGGTGGACCGGGCTGGTCTGCTGACCACGGCCACGCCGGGGCTCGGCGAGGCGCAGCGCCGGTACGCGCGGCCGGCGCAGGAGGCCGCCGGGTGGCAGCGCGACGACGCGCTGGGCGGTGTCGGCCTGGCCGAGGTCGTGCGCCGGGTGCACCCCACGATCCTGATCGGCACGTCCACCCGGGCCGGGGCGTTCACCGAGGCGGTGGTCAAGGACATGGCGGCACACTGTGCCCGGCCGGTGATCCTGCCGATGTCCAACCCGACCTCGCTGTCCGAGGCCATCCCGGCCGACCTGATCCAGTGGACGGAGGGGCGGGCCCTGGTCGCCACCGGCAGCCCGTTCCCGCCCGTCGACTACCGCGGGGTCAGGTACATGATCGGCCAGGCCAACAACGCGCTGATCTTCCCCGGGATCGGGCTGGGCGTGATCGCCGCGCGCGCCACCCAGGTGACCGACAACATGCTGGCCGCCGCGGCTCACGCGGTGTCCGGGCTGGTGGACACGGCGACGCCGGGCGCCCCGCTGCTGCCCCAGGTCGAGGCGCTGCGGGAGACGTCGGTCGCCGTGGCCGCCGCTGTGGCCCGGGCCGCGGCCGCTGACGGCGCGGCCACCGCCCGGCTGGACGGGGACCTGCGCCACGAGGTCCGGGCCTTGATGTGGCGGCCCGTCTACCGGCGGGTCCGGGCCGGCTAGCCGAGGAACCGGACGATCGCCGCGGTGAGCGCGGCCGCCACCTGCTGCTGGAAGCGCGCCGTCACCAGCAGCGCGGCGTCGGTGGCGTTACGCATGTTGCCGCACTCGACGAGGACCTTGGGGACCGTGGTGAGGTTGAGCCCGGCCAGGTCGTCGCGCGGCAGGATGCCGCCGGTGCCCGTGTAGTCGCTCTCCGGCATGGGCGTGCCCGCGAGCAGCGCCTGCCTGACGTCGTCGCCGAACCGCGCCGAGGCCGCGATCACCTGGTCGTTCGGCCCGTCGGCGACCGGCTCCAGGATCGTGAAGCCCCGGCCGGGCCGGCCCGCCGTCGGCGTGGATGTCGACCGCGACGCCCGCGCGGGCGTTGTTGATGATCTCGGCGCGGGTGGTGACGCACGGCCCGACCCCGTCGTTGCTGGTCCGCGTCATCACCACGCGCGCGCCGTCGCGGCGCAGGTCGGCCCTGAGGTACGTGGCGACGTTGAAGTTGAATTGCGCCTCGGTGTAGCCCCCGTCGGTCGTGGTGCCGGTGGTATCGCAGGCCTCCCACCCGGCGCCGTTCCAGACCTGGCCCGCGATGGCGCCGGGGTCGGTGAAGTTCCCGCCGTTGTGGCCCGGGTCGATGCCGACGATCTTCCCGGCCAGCGGCAGCGGCGCCGGGCTCGGGCTGGCCGGGCTCGCGGTCCCGGCCGGAGCCGTCGCCGGGCTCGGGGCGGACGGCGGCGCCGCCGGGTGCGAGGCCGAGGACACGGCCGGGCCGGCCGGGACGGTACCGGACGGCGCGGCCGGCCGGGCGGTGCCGCAGCCCGTGCCGGCCAGGCCGAGCCCGGCCAGGCTGAGCACGATCACCGCCCGCCCCGGCCCGCGGCGGGGCCGCCCGGGCCGGCCCGGGCGTCGGCGATCGGTCATCAACCCGTCTCCCTCGCGTGACGGAAAGGCCCGCGGGCGGCCGTCCCGTCGAGGCTAGTGGCTTTCGGTCACAGCCGGGGGTCCACGGGCTCGCTTTCCAGCGCCAGCACGCCGAACACGCACTCGTGTACCCGGTACAGCGGCTCGGCGGCCGTGAACCGCTCCAGCGCCTCGATGCCCAGCGCGAACTCGCGCAGCGCCAGTGACCGCTTGTGGCCGAGGCCGCGGGCGCGCAGCCGGGCCAGGTGGTGCTCGGCGGTGTACTCGGGCCCGTAGATCAGGCGCAGGTACTCCGGGCCGCGGCACTTGATGCCGGGCTGGGCCAGGCCCTTCGGCCCCCGGTGGATCACGCCGGCGGGCTTGACCACCATGCCCTCGCCGCCCGCGTCGGTCAGCTCCTGCCACCACGCGGTCGCCGCCTGCTCGCTGGCCGGGTCGCCGAGCCGCGCCGTGACCGCCCGGGTGCGGCGCAGCGTCACGGGATCGCGGTCGCACATCCGCGCGAGCACCTCCAGGTGCCAGTCGTGGGCCCGCACGGCATGCACGGCGCCCTCGCCGGCCAGCACCTGGAACGGCGCGACCTCGAGGTCGTCGACGGAGGCGACCGGCCAGCAGTAGCGGCGGTAGGCGGCGACGAACCGGGCGGCCAGGCCGGCCCGCTGCCGGGAGCATTCCAGCAGCCCGGCCACGTCGACCCCGCGGGCGGCGGCCGCGGCCAGCACCTGGGTCTGCGCGTCGAGCGCCGCGGTGGCCGCGGCGCCGACGGCGGCATACTGGCCCCGGAGCAGCTCGCCGGCCTTGGCCGACCACGGCAGCAGCTCGCAGTCGAGGGCCAGCCAGCCGGTGCCGAGTTCCTCCCACAGGCCCGCCGCGCCGATCGCGGCCGCTACCCGGCCGAGCACCTCCTGCTCGACGACCCGGTCGGTGAAGAACGCCCGCCCGGTCCTGGTGTAGATCACCCCGAGGCCGCCGTCGTCGGCGCCGAACCGCCGCCGCGGCACGGACTCGTCCGCGCACACGATCACCACCGCCCGCGAGCCCATGTGCTTCTCCTCGCAGACCACCTCGGCCACACCGGCCGACCGGTAGCCGGCGAATGCCTCCGCGGGGTGCTCCAGGAGGCCGGCGGCGTCGGAGGTGGCGGGCGGCGACATGGTCGGCGGCAGGTAGATGAGCCAGCGCGGATCAATGGCGAACCGGCTCATCACCTCGAGCGCGGCGACCGCGTTCTCCTCGCGGATGCTCACCGTCGACCCGGTCAGCCGGGTCCCGATGATCCGCTTGCCGGTGACGTCGGTGATGTCGAGCTCGGCGGGCTCGCGCTGGGCGGGCGAGGCGGCCTCGGGCCCGGTGCGGCTGGCGGCGGCGAGCGGCCGGGCGGGCTCGTAGTAGACCGCGCCGGCCGGCACCGACACCAGCTCGCGCTCGGGGTAGCGCAGCGCGGTGAGCTTCCCGCCGAACACGCAGCCGGTGTCCAGGCAGATCGTGCCGTTCACCCACTCGGCCTCGGGCACCGGCGTGTGCCCGTAGACGACCATGGCGCGGCCACGGTAGTCGCGCGCCCAGGGGTACCGGACCGGCAGCCCGTACTCATCGGTCTCGCCGGTGGTGTCACCGTACAGGGCGAACGCGCGGACCGCGGCCGACGCCCGCCCGTGCATGGCCGCGGGCAGCCCCGCGTGCGCGACCACGAGCCTGCCGTCGTCCAGGACCACGTGGCCGAGCAGCCCGTCCATGAACGCGGCGGCCCCTTCGGCGAACCCCTCCGGCTCGGCCGCGAGCTGAGCCAGGCTGCGCTCCAGGCCGTGCCCGACCGAGACGTTGCGCCCGCGCAGCGCGCGGACCAGCTTGACCTCGTGGTTGCCGGCCACCGAGAAGCCGGATCCCTCGGCGGTCATCCCCATGACCAGCCGCAGCACGGCGGGCGTGGCCGGACCGCGGTCGACCAGGTCGCCGACGAAGACCGCGATGCGGCCACCGGGGTGGCGGGCGGAGGCGCCGCCGTCGTCCACGGCGTAGCCGAGCCGGCCCAGCAGCGCGGTCAGCTCGGTGAAGCACCCGTGCACGTCGCCGATGATGTCGAACGGGCCGCGCTCGGTTCTCCGGTCGTTCCACAGCGGTTCCCGCTCGATCGCGGCGGCGTCCGCCTCGGCCTCGCCGCGCAGCACGATCACCCGGTGGAAGCCTTCCCGGCGCAGGTCACGCAGGCTCCGGCGCAGCTGCGCCTGCTGCTGGCGCAGCACGTGACCGCCGAACCCCCGGTCCGGCCGGGCCGTGTTGCGGGCGGCGCAGGTCGCCTCGGGGATGTCCAGGACGATCGCGACGGCCAGCACGTGATGCCGCCGGGCCAGCTCGACGAGCGGCTTGCGCGCGGCGGGCTGCACGCTGGTGGCGTCGATCACGGTGAGCCGCCCCGCCGCCAGTCTCTTGCCCGCGATGAAATGCAGCACCTCGAACGCGTCCGTGGTCGCGGACTGGTCGTTCGGGTCGTCGCTGACCAGGCCCCGGCAGAAGTCGGAGGAGATCACCTCGGTCGGCCGGAAATGCCGCGCGGCGAAGGTCGACTTCCCCGAGCCGGTCACGCCGACCAGGACCACCAGCGACAGGTCGGGGATCTTGATCACGCTCATCGCCGGAACACCGCCATCTGCGACGGGCAGCCGACCCCGGCGCCGTCGGGACCGGTGCCCTCGGGCCCGATCCCGGACAGCTCCGCCTGGTAGCCGTGCCGGGCGGCGACCCCCCCGGCCCACCCGGCGAACTGCTCGCGGTCCCACTCGAAGCGGTGGTCGGCGTGCCGGAAGCTCCCCGCGGGCAGCCCGTGCAGCAGCGCGTTGTACTCGGCGTTGGGCGTGGTCACGACGGCGACGCCAGGCCGGGCGTGGCCGAACAGGGCGCGCTCGAACGCGCCGAGCCGGGGCGGGTCCAGGTGCTCGACGACCTCGACGACCGCGGCGGCGTCGAACCCGCGCAGCCGGCTGTCCCGGTAGGTCAGCGACCCGTGCAGCAGCTCGACCCGCTCGCGCTGCCGGGGCGCGAGCTGATCGAGGTGCAGCCGGCGGCCGGCCGCCTCCAGCGCGCGGAACGAGACATCCATGCCGACGATCCGCTGCAGCTGGCGTTCGGCCAGCAGCGCGGCGAGCAGCTTGCCTGATCCGCAGCCAAGATCCAGCACGCTCCGCGCGTTGCTGGCGGTGATCACGCCGAGCACCGCCGCGAGCCGCTGGGCATGCAGGCTCACCTGGCGCTCGACCGCCTCTTCCCGCGCGTCGTTCTCCTGGTCGCACCGGTCCGGGTCACCGGCCTCGTCCGCGAACAGCGCGGCCAGCGCGGCCCGGGTCAGGCGCTGGTCGTGGCGCAGGTAACGGCGGGCGATCAGGTCGTGCTCCGGGTGGGCCGCGAGCCACTGGCCGCCCCGCCGCAGCAGCTTGTCCACCTCGTCACCGCCGACCCAGTAGTGCTTGTCGTCGTCGAGCACGGGCAGCAGCACGAACAGGTGCTCCAGCATGCTGCGCAGCCGGGCCTGCCCGGCCAGGTGCAGCGAGAGGTACCGGCTGTTGCCCCAGTCGGGGAATTGCGGGTCCAGCGGGAGGGCGCGGGCCCGGATCGCGTAGCCGAGCGGCTCGAACAGGCGGCGGGCCAGGTCCTCCCCGCCACGGCACGGCACGACCGGCAGCCACGCCTCGAGCGGCAGCGCCTGGCCGGCCAGTTCCGGCCGTTCCCGGCTGCGCCCGGTCAGCGCGGTGCCGAACATCCGGCCGAGCGCGACGCAGAGGAAGGACGAGGCCACGTACGGCCGGTCGTTGACGTAGCTGGCCAGGGCGAACCTCGAGGAGCCCGGGGTCCGCCGGCCCCGGACCAGGCCGACCGGGTCGACGTCCACCAGCAGCGCAGCCGTGCACCGTTCCTCGCTGGCCTCGGGGTAAAGGACGCGCGCGGTGCCGAAGCCAAGCTCGGCGACGTGCTCGCGATCCGGGTGCTTGTGCAGCAGGAAACCCAGATCGGTCGCGGGCCGGTGGGTGGTGGAGATGGTCAGGAGCACGCCGGCCTCACCCCGGATTCCTTCGCCGTCAGGGCGCGCCAAGGCTAACAGCCGGGCCGTCGGACACTCCACGCATTTCCGACGGCGTCGCCGGTCATCAGCCCGGCCGGGGTGCTACCGGTGAGAGCGCGTTCGCTCCGTGCGGTGCCCGTGCGCCCGGGGGGCGGTCGATGCGGTCGTATGGCTGCCCGCGGTCAGCACCATGACCGTGGCGATGCCCGCCGCCACGAGCACGAACACCACCGTGATCGTGACCCGCTCCCACAGCCGCAGCCGCCCGGCGTGCGCGGGAGGCTGCCGCACCTGGTACCCCCCCGTGGGCATCAATGTTCCCCCCGAGCGCCCAATCCCGTACGCCCAATCCCCGGCGCACCAATCGCCGGTGCCCCCCACCGCGCCTAATCCCCCGTACGCCCAATCCGCCGCGCACCAATCGCCAGGCGCACTGCCGCGCTCAACCCTCGGCGCGCCGATTCCCCATAGGCGGCGGATAAAGCATGCCCCGTTAGCCGAACTGCCCCTCAGCAGGAACTTCCGGACATGCCACGCCAGCGGAACTTCCGAACATGCCACGCCAGCGGAACTTCCGGGCCCGCGTTCGCGGTTATTGAATCCGGCGTGAATTTCCCACGTCCCCGTTGATGCGCAAGCGAGCCTAAGCCCGCTGGTCAGGGCGCGTCTTTGGAAGGGTGATTTCTGGAGTTTTGGAAATGGCGGCCGATCCATTAACGCCCCGGCGGCAACGGCGCCGGTCAGCCCAGCGGGACCTCCAGGCCCTTGACTGCTTCTCCCGCACCCCACCACCCCGGGCTTGACTACTCCCGGATATCCGTGTAGTCATACGGATGAACGGAGAAGTTCGCAGAGGGGTTCATTGTGGTACCGCCTTCTCATGACCATCCGGTCGACGCCGAGCGAGTCGCGGCCGCCCGCGCCGGGGTGCTGTCGGTGGCCGATGCCGGGCGCCTGGCCGGGCTGCTCGGCATGCTGGCCGACCCGGTGCGGTCCCGGATCCTGTTCGCGCTGGTCACGGCCGAGGAGTTGTGCGTCGGCGATCTCGCGCTGGCGCTCGACGTCACCGAGGACCAGGTGTCCTACGGGCTGAAGATGCTCCGCCTGGCCGGCCTGGTCAGCTTCCGCCGCGACGGCCGGATGGTCTGCTACCGGCTGAGCGACGGCTTCCCGCATCCGCTGCTCGAGCATTGCCTGCGCCAGCTGCTGTCCATAGCGGCCCCGCCGGACAACGCCCCGCACGCCGCTGCCTCATCCGCGGAGGCGGACCGTGCGGGTGCTTGACGCGCTCGGCCACGCGCTGGCCGTGGCCGGGTCGATGACCTGGCAGATCACCTGGTCGCTCATCCTCGGCTTCACCCTTTCGGCCACGATCCAGGCGGTGGTGCGCCGGGAGGCGATCACGCGCCGGCTCGGCAGCGACCGGCCCGCGACGCTGGTGCTCGCGACCGGGCTCGGGGCGGCCTCCTCCTCGTGCTCTTACGCGGCGGTGGCGCTGGCCCGGTCACTGTTCCGGAAGGGGGCCAGCTTCACCGCGGCGATGGTGTTCGAGATCGCCAGCACCAACCTGGTGCTCGAGCTGGGCATCATCCTGGCCCTGCTGATCTCCTGGCAGTTCACCGTGGCCGAGTACGTCGGCGGGCTCATCATGATCGTTCTGTTGGCCGTGGCGTTCCGCCTCTTCGTCACCAGCAGCCTGGTCGAGCGGGCCAGGCAGCAAGCCGAGCTGGGCCGGGCCGGGTCCATGGAGGGCCACGCGACCATGGACATGAGCATCCAGTCCGGCGGCAGCTTCTGGCACCGGCTGCTCAGCCGGGAGGGGTACACCGCGCTCAGCCAGATCTTCGTGATGGAGTGGGCCGCGATCATCCGAGACGTGATCGGCGGGCTGCTCATCGCGGGGGCGATCGGCGCGTGGGTACCCGACAGTTTCTGGCAGCACCTGTTCCTGACCGGGCACCCGCTGGCCGCCCGGCTGTGGGGCCCGGTCATCGGCCCGGTCATCTCGCTGCTCAGCTTCGTCTGCTCGATCGGCAACGTGCCCCTGGCCGGAGTGCTGTGGAACGGCGGGATCAGCTTCGGCGGCGTGGTGGCGTTCATCTTCGCCGACCTGATCATCATCCCGATCCTGATCATCTACCGGAAGTACTACGGCACGCGGATGATGCTGGCGCTGCTCGGCATCTTCTACGCCACGATGGTCATCGCCGGGTACATCGTGGAGTTCCTGTTCGGTGCCCTCGGGCTGGTCCCGGCCGAGCGGACGGCGCGGGTCGCCTCCCAGGCCGTCCAGTGGAACTACACGACCGTCCTGAACATCATCTTCCTGCTGCTGGCCGCGGCGCTGCTGGTGCGGTTCTTCCGGTCCGGCGGCAGGCCGATGCTGCGGATGATGGGCGGCGCCCCGGACGAGCAGGCCGACCACCACGCGCACTCCGCCCATCCCGCGCCTGGCACCGCGCGTAGCGGTTAGGGCACCACCGTCAGGGCACCACCGTCACCGGCCACTTCCCGGCGCGGACGAGGCGGGTCGCCAGCGACCCGACGATCCGGTGCCCGGCGTGCTCGGAGGCGCCGACGATGACCGCGTCGGCCTTCGACTCGGCCGCCGCCCGGGTCAGTTCCGTCCACGGGTCCCCGACCATCGAGCGGAACTCCAGGTCCACCCCCACCTCGGCCGCCCCGTCCCGCAGCCGCCGCTCCACGTCGTGCGCGGCCTGGGTCGCGGCCTCGTTCAGCGCGCCCGCGGCTCCCGGCACCGCGCCGATGTTCGCCGACAGGCGAACCACATGGACGGCCAGGAGGCGTGCGCCCTGCCTGCGCGCCAGCCCGGCGGCATAAGCGGCGGCCCGCCACGATGTCCGAGAGCCGTCCACGCCGATGAGGATGAGGGACGGGCCGTCGGAGCCCAGCTCGAATTCCGTCTCGGGGAGCGTCACCAGTCCAGTTTAGAAAGGGCGCGATGCTCCGTGGTTGTACCAAAGGGCGTGGCTCTAGGCGATACGGACGTACAACCACGCCCCCGCCGACCGGGCCGAGCCGGGCAACAGGCCAGCCAGAGGACTTTCACCAACCGGTAGCGGCGGGTGCGTGCGGTATTTGTCGTTACCACAGCAGTTTGGGCCCGCACCCGGCCGACCGCGCCGTTCGGCGGCGGGGACCGCTGGTGCACAAGTGACCAGCGGGACGAGCCGCTGGCGGGGCTGGGCTCCGGCGGGCGCAGCCCAGCCGTAGGTCAACGTGATCTGCTTCGCGCAAGCGAAGCCGGCTGCTACGCGGCGCCGTCCCGGGGCTCGATGCCCTTCTGGCGCAGCAGGCCGCGCAGCCGGCCGACCTCGTCGCTGAGCTGGCGCAGCCCGTCGGCCAGGGACGGCAGGTCCAGGTGCGAGGTGGCCCATTCCTTCTGCCGGGAGGCCTTGTCGTCGAGCAGCTGCCGTTCCCGGTCACGCAGCGCCGCCGCGTTCTCGTAATCCTCGGCGTCGACGGCGGATTCCTTGTCTCGCCGCGCCTGCGTGATCTGCCGGTCAAGATCGTGCAGGTCCGGGCCGCTCCCCAGGCGATGCTCGACGGCCGACAGGCGCGAGTCCATGTCCTCGATCCGGCCGAGAAGCTCGGTCAGCAGCTTGCCCTCGCCTCCGCTTGCGGCCACGCCGCCCGTCTCCGCCGCCGTCCCGGTGCCCGTGGCCGCCGTGCCGGTGCCCGGCTCCGCCGGCGTGCCGGTGCCCGCGGCCGCCGTGCCGGTCCCCGCGGCCGGAGGCGCGGTGGCCGCCGCCGCGGTCCCTGCCGCAGATCCGTTTCCCTGGCCGCCCTCACCGCCGGGATCGCTGAGCAGCCGGAGCACCTGCTGGCGAACCCGGCTCAGGTCCGCGCCCAGCTCGAGCAGCACCTGCGCGGCGGGACCTTCACCCTCCCGGATCAGGCTGAGCAGGATGTGCTCGGTGCCGATGTGGTTGTGGCCGAGTTGCAGCGCCTCACGCCGCGACAGGTCCAGCGCCTTCTTGGCCCTGAGCGTGTACTGTGCGTAACCGGCAGAGAGCTCCTGGCCCTGGCCGGTGATCTCCTCGATCTTCCGGCGGACAGCCTCGGCCGTGATCCCCAGCGACTCCAGCGCGCCGGCTGCCAGCCCCTCGTGCTCGTGAACCAGCCCCAGCAGCAGGTGCTCGGTGCCGACGCGTCGGCAGTCGCGCATCCTGGCCTCTTCGGCGGCCAGAGCCAGAACCCGGTGCGCTTCGTCAGTGAACCGCTCGAACATGATTCGCTCCGCCCTTCTGAGCTTCGACCCCGTCATGCCCGTGCACGTCAAGATACATCGTGTGTTCTCGGCCAGCAAGATATATCGTGACTTTGAGGCGAAGCGGTTACTCAGCGCCGGCCAGCGCCCGCCGCCGCTCCGGCCCCATGGGCTATGACGAGCGGCGGTGGCAGAAATCATCGGGGTCGGGCCGGAAAAGGTCAGGCCGGGACGGAAACCGCCAGCACCAGCGACCCGAGGAAGGCGGGCTGGGTGCGCAGGGGCCCGAACCGGCGATCCCAGGTGCCGTCGGCGAGGTCGCGGCTCAGCACGCGGGTGAAACGCTCCTGGGCCGCGGCGCCCACGAAGCTCCAGGCGGAGCAGCATCGCCGCGCGGCCGGATCCAGCAGCTCCTCCGGCCGCCCGTAATAGGCCTCGTTGAACCCGTCCGTGCAGTCGAGAGGGATTGGCACGACCGTCGAGCGGAACTCCCCGCCGAACCCGTCCGCGAGGGTACTCAGCGACGGGTAGCGCCGGGTCTCGGCGTCGATCACTTCCGGCGCGTACTCGCTGAGCCAGAAGTGACGGAGCCGGCCGGGATCGCCGGTCAGTATCACGACCGGGCCGCGGCTAACCCGCCGCATCTCGGCCAGGCCAGCCCGGAGGTCCGACCACTGGTGCACGCTGAACGTGGTCATGACCGCATCGAAGGAACCGTCGGCGAACGGCAGGTCCTCGGCCACGGCGTCCACGGCGGGCGGCAGGCCGGGCGGGCGCTGGGCGCGCATCGACGCCGACGGCTCAACCGCGGTGACCGCGCGGCCGGGCGGCTCATACGAGCCCGCGCCCGCACCCACGTTCAGGACGCTGCGCGCCGGGCCCAGGGCGTCACTGACCCACTGCGCGATGCGCGGATCCGGCCGCCGGTAGCGCGCGTACGAGGCGCCGATCGCGCCGTAGTCGGCATCGCCCGCGCTGCCGTCGCCTGCCCGCCTCGCCACGAAGATAAGAGCCTATCAATTGGCGCATTCGAGATGTATCTTGTTTGCGTGGATCAGACGGCACGGGAAGAGATCGCGTCGGCGACCGCGGCGCACCGTGAGCTCGGGCCGGCATACGACGAGGCCGTGGCCGAGGGCCTGGTCGAGCGGATCGGCTCGGAAATCGACCGGCGGGTGGACGCCAGGCTCGCTCAGCTCGGCCAGCGTGGCGGCGAGGTCATGCCGGCACAGCGCCCCGGCTGGGTGCCGGTCGCGATCGCCGGCGCATCGATGGGATGTGGCGTCGGCGCCACCGCCGTGGTGCTATTCGCGACCGCGACCAACATCGCCGGCCGCCTGCACAACTCGGTCAGCGGCGCCCAGATCCTGGTGGTCGCGCTGATCTGGGCGGTCATCGCCGTGGTCAACGTCGCCTACGCCCGGCGCCGCTGAGACCTGGCCCTGCTCGATCAGCTGCTTGACACCCAAGCTAGCCCAGGGGACTGGCCACAGCGGTCCCGGCCAGGACCGGGACGGCCTCGGGCACGGCCGTCTTCTGGGCGACCGCGCCGAAGTAGTCGCCGCCCTTGTGGCGCGGGTTGTCCGTGCCCCAGTGCCGGACCCGGGACTGCGGTACCAGCTTGGGAATGTGCTTGGAGCAGTGGATGTACGCCTCGGTGACGCGCACCAGCACCCACTGAACCGGGCGCCGGCCCGCGTTCGTGGCCTGCACCGGCAGGAAGTAGTCGAGTTCCTGCATGTGCGCGGGGGTGATGATCTCAGCGGTGCCGTTGACGTGCAGCCCGATGAGGTCCTGGGTGAAGTCGACCATGAAGATGCCGATGTGCGGGTTCTCCAGCATGTTGCCCAGGCTCGCCATCACGCCATTGCCCCGGAACTCGGGATAGGCGATCGTGCGCTTGTTGAGCACGCGCAGGAACCCGGCCGTCCCGGCCCGGAAGCTACAGTCGCACTCGCCGGATGCGTCGCTCGTGGCGATGAACGCCATCTCCATGAGCCCGATGAACTCCACCATCTTCGGAGTCAACTCGTCGCTGAACTGGCTGGCGTAGAACCGGCTGGCCCGTTCCCTGGTCCCGTACACATCCTGCAGGATGTGCTCGCCCCGCGATCCGAGCCGCGTGGGCCCGTGGCGATGCCTGCCGCCCCGGGAGCGCGTTCGCCCGGCGAAGCTGAGCACGCTCACGGCCCTGTCCTTCTCCAGCAGGAACCCGGACCGGTTCGAGCTTGGTTCAGGCTCATGACGACCTCCCCGGTAGCCCCGGTCATGTGCCGCAGGCCCCGGCAGCGGGCGGTCACAACTTTCCCGCTGCCGGGGGCTGCAGCACCATCGTGGGCCAGCCGCCTGGACGGCCATCTTGCACTCGCCTTGACGCTCGCCTTGCGTCCCAGGTCAGATCGCGGCCCGAACAGCATCGCCGGGGGTAGGCCCAGGGTGTTCACGGGCGCGGCGGGCCGCCAGCCGGTGCGGTGATGGAGGCGGCGCGGCGGGCGTGATGGACGCAGCGCGGCCGGGCGGTGACGGCGGCGGCGCGGCGGGCGTGATGGACGCAGCGCGGCCGGGCGGTGACGGCGGCGGCGCGGCGGGCGTGATGGACGCAGCGCGGCCGGGCGGTGACGGCGGCGGCGCGGCCGCCTGCCGCCCGGGTTGGTCATGCCAGCAGGCAGTACACCTCGGTCCGCAGTTGCGCGGGATCGTCGTGGTGCTGCCCGTAGATCTCCCACCGCGGGCCGGCCGCAGTCCTTGCGCGGCGCACCAGTCGAGCACGGCGTGGTGCGCCGCGCCGAGCCGGGAGTACGGTCCGTGATGGACGGTCATCGCGACGCGGCCCGCGGGCAGGGCCGATGCGATGACCCGTCCGGTGAGCGGGCACGGCTGGCGCAGCTCGACGCCGATCTCGACGTGCGGCACGTCGTCTTTGTAGAGCATAATGTTGGGGCAGCCGCCGTGGATCCCGCTGGCGCGCAGGCAGGCCCAGACCTCGTCGAGCATTTGTTTCCACAGCGACGGGAACTCCGGCCAGGTAGTTGCCGCCGCGACGACCGCGGTCGGGCGCGCGGCCACATTAGTGACGCTGACCTCGTGGTGCAAAGCCGCCCCCACTCTCTGCTTACGCAAGCCCCTGCTTACGCAAGCCCCTGCTTACGCAAATGCCTGCTTGCGTAGCGCTGGTGGCGCGCACCCCGTCGGCTGGCTGAGGCGCCGCCCTGGGCCAGCCTATCCAGACGTCGCAGAAGCCCGCCAATTGTTATACCGGGAGGTCTGACAATGAAACGCTTTATCATAACCGGGACACCTGGCTCGGGTAAGACGTCGATTCTGCATGCATTGCGAGACCTGGGATACCCGGTAGTGAGCGAGGCCGCGACGGACGTGATTTCGCTGGAGCAGTCGCGGGGAAATGACCAGCCCTGGAACGAGCCGCGGTTCATCGAGAAGATAGTCGACCTGCAGCGCTCCCGCCAGTTGCGGCCGGTGCCCCCCGGGACCCGGGTACAGGTCTACGATCGCTCACCGGTGTGCACCCTGGCGCTCGCCCGTTACCTCGGTCATCCGGTGCCAGGGTCCCTGGCGGGTGAGATCGACCGGATCATTCGCGAACAGGTCTACGAGCATCAGGTGTTCTTCATCCGGCCGATCGGCTTCTGTGATCCGACGGCGGCCCGCCGGATCACTTATGAGGAGTCATTGGAATTCGAGCGCTGCCACGAGGATGAATACCGGCGCCTCGGTTTCGAGCTGGTCGAGATTCCGCCTGCTGGGGTCGGAGAACGGGCCGGATTGATTGAAGCTCGTATCCTCACTTCACGAAGTACCAGTTCTCCGGGGTGATGGACAACGTCGAGGACTGCGGCAGGACGCCCTTGAGGTTGTTCGCGACCTCGGTGATCTGATAGGCCGGGAACGGCTGCCACTCGAACGGCAGCTGCGCCGACAGGTAATCCTGCCAGGAGTACATGTAGGACAGGTCCGCGCTGGTCAGCGTCTTCTCGATCATCGCGTCGTTTTCCGCGTTGCTGTAGGCACCGTAGTTGGATGTCGCGCCGGTCAGGTAGAGCACATCGCCGGTCGGCAGGTAGTCCGGCGAGAACGTGAAGCCCTCGAAGTTGGCCATGTCCCAGTTGCACGGGGTCTTGACGGCGACGCAGTTGGCCGCGGCCACCGAGGTGACCTGATTGATCGGCTGGGGCTCCAGGTTCAGCTTGATGCCCGCCTGCGCCGCGTTCGACTGCAGTTCGGTCATCTCCGATGCGAGCCAGCTCAGGCCGCTGGCGTACGGGAAGTTGAAGCTCAGGGTCTTACCCGCGGCGATCCCCGGCCCGCACTTGGCCGGATCGACGCAGCTCGTGGCCCCGCCGGGGACCACCTTCCAGCCGTTGCCGGACAGCAGCGCCTTGGCCTTGGCCACGCTGAACGGGTACGGGTCGCCCTGCCTGCCCTTCGGGGACAGGAACTTCGTCACCGGGACGTTGCCGACCGGGCCGACAGTGGGCGAGCCGTAGCCGCGCAACGGTCCGCTGATCACGCCCTGCTGGTCCATCAGGTAGGCCATCGCCTGCCGGAAGTACAGCTGCCGGATGATCGGGCCGTTGCCGGTGGTGGACTGGAAGTTCATCACGTAGAAGCCGATACCCCAGGCATACAGCGGGGCCAGCGTGTAACCCTTCGAGGACAGCGGGTTGGCCCCGGCCGCCGCCCCGGCCGGCTTGGCCGGCAGGTCAGAGGCCGGGATGTAGCCGACGTCGATCTTGGTGCTGCTGTTCGGTGACTGCAGCACGTCGTACTCTGCGGAGTCCGTGGTGAACGGCACTTCCTGGAGGGCGGCCAGCTTCGGCTTGACCGGGCCGGAGTAGGACTTGTTCGGCACGAGCGTGACGTGGCCGTCGGCGTTGAACGCGCTCAGCCGCCACGGCCCGTCCACGATGCCCCAGATCGGCGACGTCGCGTAGGTGCTCAGGTCCTTGGCCTGGCCGGCGAGGTAGCTGTACACGGCGGCGCAGTCGCTGAGCGTGGTGTCGCAGTTGCTGGGACCGGACGCGGTCCGGTCCCACGCCGCGGGCATCGGGGTGATCTGGCTCAGGTTGTTGTACAGGAACCAGGTCGGCGAGAACGACTTGTTCATCGTCATGGTCACCTCGGTCGGGCTGACCGCCTTGACGTCCGAGACGTTCGTGGGGAACCCGCCCGGCACGGAGCCGAACCAGTCCTGCGGCACCGCCCGCATCATGTTGATCCAGAACAGGACATCCTGCGCGGTCACCGCCGACCCGTCCGACCACCGGTAGTGCTTGAGCGTGATCGTCACGTTCCTGCCGTTGAAGGTGGGCACGCTGGCCAGGCTGAGCGACGGGTTGACCACCGGCTGGCTGCCCTGGCCGAACCAGTACAGCGGCCGGTACATCAGGTAGGTGAAGTCGAACAGGTTCTGGTTGGTGGAGACCGCCGGGGCCATGAACGGGAAGATGTAGCTCGGCGCCTGCGCCGGCGGCTCGGCGATCACCGCGGTCCCGCCCTTCACCGGCGTGGTGCCCGGCGCCGTGCTGCCGCTGCCGCTGCTGCAGGCCGCCGCCGCGAGCGCCAGCGCCGCGACCCCCGCTCCCAGCAGCACCACCCGGCGCCAAAGCCATGACCGTGATCGGGGGTTTCGCACCTGAGCTGACCGGATCATCGTCTTGTGCTCCGAACTCCACGCCGACGCTCTTGGGCCCGCCGTACAGGGTAACTACTCACGGGTGTGCATTGTGACGTTACACTGTCGGCCGGCTCGTGCGCTAGCCCGTAATGGCACGGCCCGCCCGGTTAGCGCGGCCGGACCGGCTTCAGTAGGCGCGGGCGAAGATCAGCCGCTTGCCGTACGCGGACGGCTTACCGCAGCGGACGCACGGGCCCTGCTCGGGTTCGCCCGCCAGCGGGATGCAGCGGGCCGTGGCCGTGGTCTCGGCCTTGATCTCGTCTTCACAGGACTGCTCGCCACAGTGCAGCGCCAGCGCCCAGCCGACCGCCACCGCGGCGACGAACTCCGGCCAGGAGTTGACCACGGCGGTGTGGTCGTCGCGGAAATCGGCGGCCCGCCGCGCCAGCATCTCCTGGAACGCCGCCAGCTCGGCGGCCAGACGGTCCGGCGCCGCACCGAGGGGGATGGCCTCCTTAGCGGCGTCCGGCTGCCGGTAACTGAGGCGGCGGGACATCAGCGTGGTGCCGGCGGCCAGATCCCGCGGGCCCAGCTCGAGCCGGATCGGCACGCCGCGCATCTCCCAGTCATTGAACTTGAAGCCCGGTGAAACCTGCGGCCGGTCATCCACATGCGTCCGGATTCCCGCGCGCCGGAGCGTGACGGCCAGTTCGGTAGCCGCCGGCAACGTTGCCTCGGCCTGCTCCCCGCGCCCGATCGGGACGATCACCACCTGGTAGGGAGCCAATGCCGGGGGCAGCACGAGGCCCTTGTCATCACCGTGTGTCATGACCAGGCCGCCGACCATCCTGGTGCTCATGCCCCAGGAGGTGGTGCGACACAGCTCGGCCGTGCCGCTCTCGCCGGCATAGGTGATCCCGAAGGCCGCGGCGAAGTTCGTCCCCATGAAGTGCGAGGTGCCCGCCTGCAGGGCACGCCCGTCCCGCATCATGGCCTCGATGGTGAACGTGCGCTCGGCCCCGGCGAACCGCTCTCCCGGCGTCTTCTCACCCGGCACGGTGGCCATGGCCGCGATCTGGCCGGCCACATCCTGGTAAAGGCCGAGCGCCAGCATGGTCTCGGCGATCGCGTCAGCCGCGGTGGCGTGCGCGGTGTGGCCCTCCTGCCACAGGAACTCGCTGGTGCGCAGGAACATCCGGGGCCGCATCTCCCACCGGAGCACGTTGGACCACTGGTTCAGCAGCAGCGGCAGGTCCCGGTGCGAGCTGATCCACTTAGCCATCATCTCCCCGATGATCGTTTCCGACGTCGGCCGGATGAGCAGTGGCTCCTCCAGTTCCTTGCCGCCCGCGTGGGTGACCGTGAACAGCTCGGGCGCGAACCCCTCGATGTGCTCGGCCTCGCGCTGCATATAGCTCTGCGGGATGAGGAGCGGGAAGTAGGCGTTCTGGTGCCCGGTGGCCTTGATCCGCCCGTCCAGGTCCGCCTGGAGCAGCTCCCAGATCCGGTAGCCGTACGGCCTGATCACCATGCTGCCGCGGACCGGTCCCCGGTCCACCAGTTCGGCGCGGAAGACCACGTCGTTGTACCAGGCCGAGAAGTCCTCGCTCTGCGGGGTAACGCTGCGCTGGTCACGGGCCATGATCGTCACGCTACTGAGTCGGCGGCCGTCCGGGCCCGATCGCCTGCTGGGCGTGACCGGGCTCGGACCAGTCCATCGCGCCGCCAGGCGGTCGCGGCATCGGAAAGGTTCACGTGGGCCACGCTCTCGCATCGAGCCGTGCCACGCGAACGTTTTTCATGGCCGCGGTTGTCACCGTGTCCCGTTACCCACCCTGGTGACCCAACGGGCTTACTCCCTGGTGACCCGCCGCGCGTTTCCCTTTCGGGCCGTAGCGGGCCCGCCCGGCCCCGGCCGGTAAATGTGTTGCCGTGCGTCGCTGACCGTCGTGTACTGCCGGTGTGCAGATCGTGCCGATGACCATGGCCTATGCCGCCGACATCACGACCTGGCGCTATCCCGCGCCCTACGACTGTTATGACATGACCGCATCGGACCCGGGTTTTCTCGTCAGCCCGGAGAGCGGGTTCTTCGCGCTGGTCGATGAGACCGGGCTGGCCGGCTTCTACTCGTTCGGCGCGGACGGCCAGGTTCCGGGCGGCGAGTATGACGACTCAGCGCTCGACGTCGGTGCTGGCCTGCGGCCCGATCTCACGGGAAAGGGCTTGGGCAGGACGGCCATCACGACCGGCCTCGAATTCGGCCAGCGGACATTCCGCCCGCCAGCCTTCCGGGCCACCGTCGCCACGTTCAACGTCCGGGCGCAGCGGGTGATAGCAGCGCTCGGCTTTCGCCCGGCCGGCACCTTCTCCGCCACAGCCGATGGCCGGGGCTACGGGATCTGGGTCAGGGCGGCCGACGGCGGATGGCCGAAGGACCACGCCAACAAGGGCTACACTGCCGGGGCCTCGGCTGGCGGCTCGGCGGCCAGTGCATCCGCCCCGGGCGCGGGCTCCGGTCCGGGCCGGGGATAGACGAGCCAGTGCAGGCCGGCGGCGGCGATGCCGCCGACCAGCGGGGCGACGATGAACAGCCACACCTGGCTCAGCGCGGTTCCGCCGACGATGAGGGCGGGGCCGAGGCTGCGCGCGGGGTTCACCGACGTCCCGGTGATCGGTATCCCGATCAGGTGGACCACCGTCAGGGTCAGCCCGATCACCATCCCCGCGGTCGCCGCGTTCCCGAGCCTGCTAGTCACCCCCAGGATGACGAAGACGAACAGGGCGGTCAGCACGACCTCCGCCAGGAAGGCGCCGCCCGCCCCGATGTGGATGTCCGACGCCGCCCCCCAGCCGTCCGTGCCAAGCCCCGTGCGGGATGTGCTGTACAGGGGCGAGGTATTGAACATCCCCCACAGCACCAGTGCGCCGATGATGCCGCCAACGAACTGGGCTATCCAGTAGCCGAGGGCCTCCAGCAGTGAGAGACGGCCTGCCAGCAGGGCGCCGATGGTGACCGCCGGGTTGACGTGGCAGCCCGATATTGGCCCGAGAGCGTAGGCCAGGGCAAGAAGCACCAGACCGAACGCGAAGGCCGTGGCCACCACCCCCGCCGCGACGCTGCCCCCGTCGAACTTGAACCCGAACATCAGGGTTGCCACCCCGACGCCGAAAAACACCAGCAGTGCGGTTCCCAGCAGTTCCGCTGCGAACTTGCGCATCATCGTCATTCCCCCCGGTCCGGGACGGCCCTGCCTATCACCCAAACGGGGAGCGACAGCCACCTACGTGCCCAAGATCCTTGCCTTCTGGGCGGCGAAACCGTTTCTCGGTCAACAGGCCTGGGTTTCCACCTCGCCTCTTCGGATGCAGGTCGACCGGCCCGACCGAGTCCGCGTCAAGGTCTGCAGGCATGACGGGGGCCCCTGCAATATGGCTAATTGATGACAAACTTAGCCTACGCAGGCGCGGCTCCCTCGAATCACCCGCCACGGGTGATTCAGCCCCCGACCGCCCCCTGCGGCATGATGGTCGGCGATGTCTGAGCACCGGGGTGTGGCACTCGAAGCCCTCCGGAGTTATGACGTGGCGCCGCAGAAGGTCAGGCTGGCGGCGGAGTCGTTCAACAGCCTTTTCCGGGTCACCACCGTCTCGGCGGTCTACGCGCTCCGGGTGGGGTCGGTGCTGCAGATCCATCCCGCTACGTGACCGGTCATGCCGAGCGAGTTCGCGCCAGGATGCGGCGCCGAGCCGGCCTGTAATCCGGAGGTAGGGCTTGGTCCAGCCCGTCTCACGAGCGCGCGGCGGACCCCGGTCGGCCGCTCGACCGGGATCAACAGACACGCCGGCCTAGGCATCACGAGGATCCGACTGCGGATCCTCCCTGATCATCGCTGGCCCGGTGCTGGTTGTTATCGCTCTCCAGTGTTGCCTCGTGGGTGCTGCCGCTGGGCGTCGTGCTCATCGGCGTGACCGCCCTGATACCGGTGCTATGCGCTGATACTGGTGCTATGACTGAGACCGAGTCCCTGATCGCCGAGGTCCGCCAACTGCGCGCCGACGTCGCCCGGCTGCACGCCGCGCACACGCCGGTGCACATCCGGCACGGCTGGATGAGCCTGCTCTTCAAAGACCTGTCCACCAACCCGTACACCCAGTACAAGGTCCACATGTGGGGCGCGATCTACTGGCTGATCAACTTCCCGCTGATCTGCGCCCTGTTCTTCTTCACGCCCACGCTGTGGCTCAAGCTCGGCATCTTCATCACACTGATCTACTCGATCTACGCCAACCTTGCGACCGACTATGGCGCCATGTCAGCAGCCGAGGCAGCGTTCGGGGAGCCGCAGCCGCCGCCGATCCCACTCGAGCCGCCGCCGCCGATGTGAGGCGGCGCAAGCCTCCGGGCGCTACCGGTCGCCCGCGGGTGCGAGACGTTGGCTTCGCAGACGCTTGACACCGCCCAACGGGCATGCCGCGACGTTGATCGCGGCAGGGGATGGCCAGGGCATGTTCGTGGAGTTGAAGCACGATGACTTTGGGCCCGGCACCCGGCGAAAGGACCGGCAGTGAGCCTGGCGAACGTGCGCTCAGGCTCGAACCTCAACTACCCAGAGGCCGTTCCCTTTGGATCGAGCAGTGACCTCAAGAGATCTTCCAGGTGGTCGAAGCTGGCTAGGAAGCCATCGAACTTGGTCATGTGGTCACGGCCAGCCTTGTCGCGGAACGCCAGCCTGTTCGTCAGCTTCGTCACTCCGTCGGTCTCGTGCAGATCCATCGACTCGACGGCCTCCGCATCTGCGCCTTCTACGCGTTGACCAACGTAGGCACTCGTAAGCGGGTCTACGTCTACGGCCGCACGCGTGAGGAAGCGCACGAGCGGCTGATCGAGGAACAGGCCAAGGCGGGCCGGGGCATGGGCTTTTTACGAGCTACACCCACTAGGCCACTCGCTGCCGCATTAGGTGAACTGACGTTCGGCCGACCCCCGCGGAGCCAGCCAGCGCAGCAGCGTGATCGCGATGAAGTACAAGACGGGCGCCGAGGCGTAAACAGCCAGGCTGGCCTGCGGCGAGACCCGGGCGATCACGAACGCCACCACGTAAACCACCACGGGAAAGACGGACAGCGCCAGTCCTGACCAGAATGACGCCCGGTCGAGCGGCTCATGCACCAGGGACGGCTTCTGCGCCGCATAGACCCAGATGACGGTTCGGGCCAGGGATGTGCCCATCAGGATCAGGCCGAAGAGGCGCAGCGCGAGCGGGTCTTCGTAATAGCGGCTGAGCAGCGACGACCCGAACGGCAGCAGGCACACCGTGAACAGAGTCAGCAAATTGAGCCAAATAATGCCACGGTCGGTGTACCTGATCAGCGTGAAAAGGTCTCGATGGCCGACCCACTGCATCGCCGCCACGATGAAGGCGAGCACAAAGCTGATGAAGCTGGGCCGTATGTCCGATATCGCAACCCGGAGGGTGTCGTGCGAGGTGAGTTCCGGCACGTGAATTTCGAGCACGAGCAGAGTGATGATTATTGCGAAAACCCCGTCAGTCAGCGCCAGAACGCGCGAGGGATCCCTACGCCGCTGCTCACGAGTCGTGCCGCTGCCTGGAGTGACCTCGTCGTCTTCCCGCATGGAGCGCGCGCTCAATTACGTTACCGCCTCGGTTGCTGGCGCGGCGTCCACGAGCCCGTTGTGCAGATGGAACGCTGCCAGCCCGCTGGCCAGCGACTCACTCGGCCCGTGAAGCTTCTGGAGGTCGCGGGGCAACTGGTGATAGCTCAGGTCCGGGTTGTCGCCGCAAGCCGGGCAGATGACCTCATACTGGCCCGTGTAGCCGCAATCAGCATGGCCGTCGATCACGCGGCCGGGCTGCGCCCGGAGAATCGCGGTGCCGTTGTCGTGCCCAGGGACGCCGTTACTGATCGCCATGAAGTCATTGTGCATTGCGAGCAGAATGCCCAGTAGAGAGGCATATGAACTTCAAGCGGCTAACTGGTTACGTAACAGCGAACGGCAGCAAGATGCGAAGTTCTACGAGCCGCAGAATATAATGCATCGCCAAGCTGATCCCTAGCCCTAATCATTCACGGCGAGTGTGCCGTTTGCCTGTCGTGGCAGCCGGGCCACGTTATGGATCTTGATTTTAGGTTCCGGGTATGACAAGAGCCCGGCTGACGGGCCGGTGACCGGGGTTCCACGGGCCCCGGAGGCTCCTTCCCTTGATCGCTGGGACGGCCTGGTGCTGGTCAGGGGGCTTGCGGCAGTGCACTGATCCGCGCCCAGGCGGTCACGATGGCATCGGCCCAGGGCCAGCTGGCCGGGATCTGCAGCCTGCGCCGTCGCCCGCCGCGGACCAAGCGTGCGGCGGTATGTGCCCCGGCCCCGTCGACGGTGACTATCAGCCGCCGCCGGTACTTCGGCGGCAGGGCCGTGATCGCGTCATCGAGCATCTGCAGGTGATCGGCGGTCGTGTTCGATCCCGCGCCGCCACGGCGCAGCATCCCGGCCAGACGTGCCGTCACCGGTGACCTGCAAGCCCTTCAGCCAGCCGGTAGTGTTCACCTGACAAGTGCTCCTCGATCTGGCCCGATATGGATCTAGACAACCCCTATCGTTCCAGGTCAGGAGCACTTCTTGTCGTTGCCACTCTGGTCAGGTGCAGACCCGGACGAATAGCCAGGGCTAGCGGGCAATGTACTGCTCGCGGTCCTGCCGTGCCGCCATAACCGGAGGCGAGTCACTAAGTGAGTAACTAAAGATCTTCAATGGCGGGGGTTCCTGCCGCTTTCCGCGCAGGAAATCCGGGGGGATGGCCAGGGGGCCGATAGGTCCCCAGCGCCTGCGGGGGTCCGGGGGGCAGTCCGCCCCGGTTACAGGGTCCGAGGCGAAGCTCTGGGTGGAGTCAGCAGCGACGGTCAGACCGGCTCATCGGGCTGCTGGCCTTCATCGCCGGGCCAGATCCCGGTGAGCCTACGCGTCCCCTCGGCGGCGCCGCGGTCGACGGCGGCCTTGACCAGCGCGAAGATCGCGCCCTTCAACATCGCGGCCAGCAGGATTTCCCCCCAGCCCTGCCGCTCATCGGTGGGCTTAGGCGCGTCTTCCCGGCCGATGAGCTTCCAGACCCTCTTGAAGATCAGCCCGGCGAGCAACCCGCCAACCATGCCAGCGATCAGGTCCACCTGCTTGTACAACAACTTGATTATCTTGATCATCGTCTTCTCCCACCCGACGAATAGCCAGCCAGCCCGCCATCAGCCCGCCCGCCGCGATGTTGCCAGCGGCGGCCTCCCGGCACCCTGCCCTGATCTTGACATGTCGCCTCCTCGCCCCTGAAGCGCCCGCGCGCACTGCCAGCGTGCCGAGCGATGAGGCTTCCCGGCATCACCCCCGAGGGGGTGACCTAGTTCCTGGGCGGACGAGATTCACTCCTGCCCGTCTTCCCGATAGGCGCCGATCCCTTGCGAGTGGGTTCCGGGTCTAGGCTGGCGAAGCCATCGCGAAGCGGCGGCCCATGATGACCCGCTCTATCCGGCCTTCGTGCTCCTGCTCCTGCATGGGCTGCGGCGCGGCGAGGTCCTCGGTCTGCGCTGGGCTGATAGCGATCTGGGTGGTGGCGAGATCCGCGTCCGTCAGCAGATCGGTCGCGTCAACGGTGAGCTTCGGGTCGGTCCAGTCAAGACCAACGCGGGGAGGCGAGACCTGCCGATGCTTCCCCTGGCCGTTGACGTGTTCGGCATCCGCCACGAGGCACAGGCCGCTGACCGAGAGGAGCAGTCCTGGTCCCGGCCCGCGCCCGCGCGCCTGTCTGACGCTGAACGGGTGTCAAACCTAGGTGTCAACCGTCACCTGTCGATCTTCGTTCTGAGTGTTTTGCCTGGTCAGGCCTTCACATTTGGCTGTTACCTGCTGGAAAGGCTGTTGATCGGGGGGTCGGCCGCACTTTAAGCGGGCTGTGGCCACGGTGTTATGGCGTGATCTGCCGGGTGAGGGCCGCGCCCGCACAACGCCGGACGCGGCCAGATGTCAGAGCCATATGTGAACCTGAACACTGGTGAGGTGCGAACACCTCCTGGTGGAGCTAACGAGACTCGAACTCGTGACCCCCTGCTTGCAAAGCAGGTGCTCTTCCAGCTGAGCTATAGCCCCAGTGACGCACCCAGGCTACCCGCGGCTCCGGGCAGCCGGAGAGCGGGCGGTGATGAGCCTGAACCCAGGCGGCAGGTAGCTGACTCTAGGCCTGATCCCGGGGCGGCGCTAGCCCGATAACTCGGCCACCCCGGCGCTGCCCGGCTGGCGGGACTGCGGCATCCCCGTGGGCACCGGGCTGCTGCCAGCCGTCGGCCGGCCCGCCGCCGGATCTGGAGTCCCGGCGTCACGTGAACCCGGGGCGATCAGCAGTTCCGGCAGCTGAGCGATGCTGGGGATCAGGTGAGTGGCGCCGGCCCGCCGGAGGCGGTCACCGCTGTGCTCCCCGGTCAGGACGCCGGCGACGATCCCGGCGCCGGCCGCCCGCCCGCACCGGATGCCGCTCTCGGTGCTGAACGCGACCGCGGCCTCGCGCACGTCCGCCACCCCGAGCCGGAGCATCGCCGTGAGCACCACGTCCGGCCATGGCGCGCCCCGGGGCACGTCCTCCGGGCAGAGCGCCAGGTCGATCCGGTCCCACCAGCCGAGGGCGTCCAGCACGAGGGTCATCACCCGGCGGGACTGGCTGGTGGTCACGCAGATCCGGATGCCCGCGCCGGCCAGTTTCTCGATGGCCGCCGTGGCACCGGGCATCGGCGAGGCGCCCATCCGGCCGACCGCGTCAACGAACGATCGGTCCAGCGCGAGAAAGGCGGCCTGACCCCGGGCCTGGCTGTCGGGGAACATGGCCTGGAGCATGTCGGCCGAGTACTGGCCCCGGCCCTGGTGGGCCCGGGCCATGCACCGCGCGTAGGCGGCGGTGCCGGTGACGACTCCCTGCGTGCCGATGGCCTCGGCAAACGCCCGGTCGACCAGCCCGCCGTCGGTGACGAGCGTGCTGATCAGGCCACAGCACACCAGCGAGACCGGCATCGCGCCGCTCGCGTGCTCACCTTCGGGCGCCGGCATGGCCGGTCCGGCGGGATGACCTAGTCGTCGTCCGTGGTGGCCTCGGTCCACAGGTCAAGCTCGGCCCGATCGGCCTGGACCTTCTTCCAGACAGCGAAAATGCCGGCTCCGATGACGGCTAGCAGGAGCAGCTTCTTCACGGGCGTGCACCCCTCCACCTTGGCTGCAGCGAACCCGGCTGACCGGTAGCCGGGTTCATATGATTCTTGAAGCCTAGCAAGCCAGCCGATCAGCGCGGCCGGTCCACACGGGCCTCGTCCCACACCGGCTCGGGCGCCTCGTACACGCCGCCGTCGGCTCCGAACACCAGGAACCGGTCGAACGAGCGCGCGAACCACCGGTCGTGGGTGGCGGCCAGCACGGTGCCCGAGTACGACTCCAGGCCCTCCTGCAAGGCCTCCGCGCTGGCCAGGTCGAGGTTGTCGGTCGGCTCGTCGAGCAGCAGCAGCGTCGAACCGGCCAGTTCGAGCAGCAGGATCTGCAGCCGCGCCTGCTGGCCCCCCGACAGTGTCCCGAACGGCTGCAGCGCGGTGGACTGCAGCTCGTACCGGGCCAGCGCCGCCATGGCCTGGTTGGGCAGCAGCGCGTGGGAGGTCATCAGGATCTCCCGCGGGGTCCGCCCGTCCAGGTCCGGCCGGCTGTGGGTCTGGGCGAAGATCCCGGGCACCACGCGGGCGCCGAGGCGGGCCACCCCGGTGTGCGGCACCGGATCCCCGGCCAGCAGCCGCAGGAAATGCGACTTGCCGGAGCCGTTGGACCCGAGCACGGCGACCCGCTCGTCGTACCAGACCTCGAGGCCGAACGGGTGCATCAGCCCGGTGAGCTCGAGGTTCTCGCAGATCACGGCGCGCTTGCCGGTGCGGCCGCCGCGCAGCCGCATCCGCACGTTCTGCTCCCGGGGGGCCAGCTCCGGCGGGCCGGCCTCCTCGAACCTGCGCAGCCTGGTCACCGCGGCCTGCAGCCGCGAGGCCATGTCCGCGTTGTAGGACGCCTTCTGCCGGTACATCCGCACCAGCTGCTTGAGCTTCTCGTGCTCCTCGTCCCACCGGCGGCGCAGCTCGTCGAGCCGCTCGTTGCGCTCCCGCCGCGCCTGCGCGTAGCTGGCGAACCCCCCGCCGTGCACCCATACGTTCCGGTCCTCCACGGTGATGATCCGCTGGGCACAGTTGGCCAGCAGCTCCCGGTCGTGGCTGACCAGCAGCACGGTCTTCGGGGTGGCCGCGAGCTGCTGCTCGAGCCAGAGCTTGCCCGGGACGTCCAGGTAGTTGTCCGGCTCGTCCAGCAGCAGGACCTCGGTCTTGTCCCGCAGCAGCGACTCGAGGACCAGCCGCTTCTGCTCTCCGCCGGACAGGGTCCGCACCTCGCGCCAGCGGCAGCGCTCGTAGGGCACGCCGAGCGCCGCGGTGCAACAGGAATCCCAGTGCACCTCGGCCTGGTAGCCGCCGGCGTCGCCCCACTCGGCCAGCGCCACCGCGTAGCGCAGCTGGGTCGGCTCGTCGTCGCGTTCCATCATCGCCAGCTCGGCCGCGTCCAGCCGGGCAGCGGCCTCCCGCACCCGCGGCGGGGCGATCGACAGCAGCAGGTCGCGCACGGTCGAGTCGTCCCGGATCCCGCCGACGAACTGCCGCATGACCCCGATGCCGCCGCTGGAGCTCACCGAGCCCGACTGCGGGGCCAGGTCCCCGGCGGCCAGCCGGATCAGCGTGGTCTTCCCCGCCCCGTTGGGCCCGACCAGCGCGGCGATCGTGCCCTCGCCGACCCGGAACGACACGTCGTCGAGAAGCACGCGCCCGTCAGCCAGCGTGTGGGTCACGTGCGCCACCTCGATGTGACCCACCGGGCCCCCTTTCCGCACCGCCGCCCCGCGGCCGACAATAGCCGGATGGACCCCCAGGCCTTCAACACAAATTCGCGGCTGCGCGCGTCGGACGCGGACCGGGACCGCGCCGCGTCGGTGCTCAACGAGGCCCTGGCCGAGGGACGCCTGACGGCGGAGGAGCACTCCGAGCGGCTGGACTCGATCTACGCGGCGAAGACGCAGGCCGACCTGGTGCCGCTGCTGGAGGATCTCCCGGCCTCGTCCGCCGCGGCGACGCCGGTACTCGCGGGCGCCGGGGGCGTGGAGCGCACCTATCACGCCGGCCCCATC
Organism: uncultured Actinomycetota bacterium; assembly: GCA_963749145.1. GTDB lineage: Bacteria > Actinomycetota > Actinomycetes > Streptosporangiales > Streptosporangiaceae > JASHPR01. The sequence goes on from CAVVLN010000006.1 coordinate 178,222, forward strand.
GTCGCGATCTTCGGCGGCGCGGCGCGCAAGGGGACCTGGCGGGTGCCGAGCACCAGCACGGTAGTGACGGTCTTCGGCGGGGCCGACCTCGACCTGCGCGACGCGATCCTGCCCGCGCGGGAGATCACCATCCGGGCGGTGTCGGTTTTCGGCGGGATGTCCATCACGGTCCCGCCGGAGATGCGGGTGGTCGACTCCGGCGTGGCGGTCTTCGGCGGCCGCGACGTGCCGGGCGACGGCCCGGAATCCGACCGGCCCGACGCTCCGGTGCTCCGGCTGCAGGGCGTGTGCGTCTTCGGCGGCATCTCGGTCCGGCACAAGCAGCGCAAGCTGAGGCGCGGGCAGGCCTAGGAGGCGGGGCCGGACGGGCGCGGCGCTAGAGGCGGGGCCGGACCGGCGGGCGGCGCTAGAGCCGGGGCCGGACCGGCGCGCGGCGGCGGACCGGGTCGGCCAGCGCGTCGGCCAGCTGGTCGAGGGCGGCCAGCGTGTGCGCGCTGACCACGGCGTCGCAGTGCGGCCAGGCGGCGGCCATGCCCCCGGCCAGCGGCTGGTAGCTGGCGCTCTTGGTCCGCGGGTTCACCCACACGATGCGGTAGGCGACCAGGGACAGCCGCTCCATCTCGCGGCGCAGTACCTCGGGGTCGCCGGTGTCCCAGCCGTCAGAGATGATCACCACGATCGCGCCGCGGGCCATGCCGCGGCGGCCGTACACGTCGTTGAACTCCTTGAGCGACTCACCGATCTTGGTGCCGCCCAGCCAGTCGGGCGCGGTCTCGCCCGCGCGCTGCAGCGCCCGGGCGGGCAGCGTGCGCGCCAGCGCGGGCGTGAGCCGGGTCAGCCGGGTGGCGAACGTGAACACCTCGGCCCGCGCCCCGCCCGCGGCGCAGTACAGCAGCTGGATCATCGCCCGCGCGTAGGGTTCCATCGATCCCGAGATGTCGCACAGCACGACCAGCCGGCGCGGTCGCCGCGATGGCGCCCTGGACATGAGCCGGAACGCATAGCCTCCGGTGCGCCTGGCCTGCCGAAGGGTCGATCTCATGTCCGTGCGAGGCCCTCCGGGCCTGCGGTGCTCCCGGCGTGAGCGGCGCAGCGGGACCGACAGCGTGATGCTGCGCATCAGCCCGGTCAGCAGCAGCAACTCAGACTCCGACAGGTCGGCGAAGTCCTTGGCGGACAGGCGCTCGACGGTGCTGCCCAGGTAGCGGTGCTCGATCTCGCGCTCCGGCTCGGGCGCGTCGGCGCCGTCCTCGCCGGCGTCCGGGCCGGCGCCGGCACGGTCTCGATCACGTGGGACTTGGCCGCCCGCGCCGCCCGGGCCAGCAAATTCTCGGGCGTGGACGGCGGCCGCGGGGCCGGGGTGCTGCGGGTCCCGCGCGGGCCCGCCGGGTCGTCCAGGCCGCCGAAAACCACGTTGAAGACGGCCCGCAGGATGTCGACCTGGTCCCGGCCGGACACCAGCGTCGCCAGCGCGCACCGGTACAGCTCGTCGAGGGTCTGCGGCCGGGCCAGGACGACCGCGCCGGCGAACCGCTCGCTGCGGCCGGGCCCGACCGGCAGCCCGGCCCGCCGCAGCTCCGCCCCGAACCGCGCGCAGATCTCGGCCAGGTCGCCCCGGCCCGCCGGCTCAGCCATCGGCCGGCTCAGCCATCGGCCAGGCTCAGCCATCGCCGGTGACCAGGGCCCCGAGCCCCCGCTCCCGCGCGGCCTGCAGGTCCTCGGAGTACTTCAGCACCGCGCCCGCGGTCTGCTCCGCGTTGTCCTCGTCGAGCTTCTCCGCGCCCAGCATGTGCAGGGCTGCGGTCCAGCTGATCGCCTCGGCCACGCCCGGCGGCTTGGCCAGGTCCAGGCCGCGCAGCCGGGCCACGCCGGCGGCGACCTGCCCGGCCAGCGGCTCGGCGGCGGCCGGCACCCGGCGCCGGATGATCGCGGCCACCCGGTCGATGCCCGGGTAGTCGATCCAGTGGTACAGGCACCGCCGCTTCAGCGCGTCGTGCAGGTCGCGGGTGCGGTTCGAGGTCAGCACCACCACCGGCGCGAACGCCGCCCGCCGGGTGCCGAGCTCGGGGATCGTCACCGACGACTCGGCGAGCAGCTCGAACAGGAACGCCTCGAACTCGTCGTCGCCCCGGTCGACCTCGTCGATGAGCAGCACCGCCGGCCGCGGGCCGGGATGCTCGATCGCGGCCAGCAGCGGCCGGGCGAGCAGGTAGTCCGGGCCGAACAGGTCCGCTTCGCGCAGCGTCTCGTGCCTGGCCTCCGCCAGCCGGATCGCGAGCAGCTGGCGCGGGTAGTTCCACTCGTACAGCGCCTCGGAGGAGGTCAGGCCCTCATAGCACTGCAGCCGGATCAGCGGCGTGTCGATCGCCCCGGCCAGCGCCTTGGCCGCCTCGGTCTTGCCGACGCCGGGCTCCCCCTCGAGCAACAGCGGCTGGCCCATCCGCGCGGCCAGGAACAGCGCGGTGCCGAGCGGGGGGTCGGCCAGGTAGTCCTCGGAGTCCAGGGTTTCCAGCAGCGAAGCCACATCCGGCAGCTGCTCCGCCAGGTCGGTCATCCGCGAACGCACCCGTAGTCACAGAAGTAGCGCATCCTTCCATCATGCGGCAGGCGCGTCCTTGCTCTGGTCACGGGATGGCCACGGGGGCCGGGGGGCGCGCAGGCGGCCGGTTGCCCCCGGTCACGGGATGGCCACGGTGGCCGGGGGGCGCGCAGGCGGCCGGTTGCCCCCGGTCACGGGATGGCCAGGTCGGTGCGCAGCGGGCGGCCCTGGATCGCGCTCCACACGTTCGCCGGGGTGAGCGGCATGTCGGCGTGCCGCACGCCGAACGGCCGGAGCGCGTCGAGCACCGAGTTGACGATGGCGGGCGGCGAGCCGACGGTGGCCGACTCGCCGACGCCCTTGGCGCCGATCGGGTGGTGCGGCGAGGGCGTGACGGTCGCGCCGAGCTCCCAGGACGGGCACTCCATCGTGGTCGGCAGCAGGTAGTCCATGAACGACCCGCCGAGGCAGTTGCCGGCCGAGTCGAACGCGATGACCTGCATCAGCGCCATCCCGACCCCGTCCGCGAGCCCGCCGTGGACCTGGCCTTCGACGATCATCGGGTTGATCCGGACCCCGCAGTCGTCCACCGCGATGAACCGCCGGACCTGCACCTGGCCGGTGCCCGGATCCACGTCGGTGACGCAGATGTAGGCGCCGAACGGGTGGGTCAGGCGCGGCGGGTTGTACACGGTCTCCGCGTCGAGGTGGCCCTCGACGCCCTCGGGCAGCTCCAGGGCCCCGTGCGCGGCCATCGCGATCTCCGCGATGCCGCGCGCCTTCTCCGGGTCGCCGCGCACCTGCCACCGGCCGCCGGCCCACTCCAGGTCGCCCGGGGCCACCTCGAGCATGGCCGCGGCCACGATCCTGGCCCGCTCGCGCACCTTCCGCGCGACGACCGCGGCGGCCGCGCCGGAGACCGGGGTGGAGCGGGACCCGTAGGTGCCGAGCCCGAACGGCGTGCGGTCGGTGTCGCCGTGCACCACCTCCACGTCGTCCGGGGACAGGCCCAGCTCCTGGGCGACGATCTGGGCGAACGTGGTCTCGTGGCCCTGCCCCTGGGTCTGGCAGGAGACGCTGAGCACCGCCGTGCCGGTGGGGTGGACCCGCAGGTCAGCCCCGTCGGCCATGCCGAGCCCGAGGATGTCCATCTGATCGCGCGGCCCGGCGCCGACGCCCTCGGTGAAGAAGCTGATCCCGATCCCCATGTGCTCGCCGCGGGCCCGCTTCTCCGCCTGCTCGCGGCGCAACTCGGGGTAGTCGGCGATGTCCATCGCCACCTGCAGCGCCCGCGGGTAGTCGCCCGAGTCGTACTCCCAGCCGGTCGGGCACGTGTAGGGGAACTGCTCGGGGCGCAGCAGGTTCTTCATCCGCAGCTCGGCGGGGTCCATGCCGAGCTCGGCGGCCAGGATGTCCACCATCCGCTCGACCAGGTACACCGCCTCGGTGATCCGGAACGAGCAGGAGTAGGCGACGCCGCCCGGTGCCTTGTTGGTGTACACGCCGGTGACCGCGCAGTGCGCGGCGCGCAGGTCGTACGAGCCGGTGAAGATGTGGAAGAACCCGGCCGGGAACTTGGACGGCTGCGCGCTGCCGTTGAACGCCCCGTGGTCGGCCAGCACCGAGGCCCGCAGCGCGAGGATCGTGCCGTCGGCGGCGGCCGCGATCTCGCCGTGCATGTGGTAGTCGCGCGCGAACGAGGTGGACATGAGGTTCTCCGATCGGTCTTCGACCCACTTGACCGGGCTGCCGGTCACCATGGAGCCGACGACCGCGCAGAGGTACCCCGGGTAGATCGGGACCTTGTTGCCGAACCCGCCGCCGATGTCCGGGGAGATGATCCGGATCTTGTGCTCGGGAATCCCGACGACCAGGGCATACAGGGTGCGGTGCGCGTGCGGGGCCTGGGAGGTGGTCCAGATCGTTAGCTGGCCGCTGACCTGGTTGTAGTCGGCCACCGCGCCGCAGGTCTCCAGCGGCGCGGGATGCGAGCGCGGGTAGAGCATGTCCTGGGCGACGACCACGTCGGCGGCGGCGAACGCCGCGTCGGTGGCCGCCCGGTCGCCGGCCTCCCAGTCGAAGATGTGGTTGTCCTGCTGGCCCGCCCGGTCATCGCGGATCACCGGGGCGCCGGGATCCAGCGCCGTCCGGGCGTCGACCACCGCGGGCAGCGGCTCGTAATCGACGTTGATCAGCTCCAGGGCGTCCCGGGCCGAGTACCGGTCCTCGGCGACGACGAACGCCACCTCCTGCCCCTGGAACCGGACCTTGTCGGTGGCCAGGACCGCCTGCACGTCCTGCGACAGGGTCGGCATCCAGGCCAGGCCGCGGCGTTCCAGCATCGGCCCGGTGATGACGGCCTTGACCCGGGGGTGGGCCTCGGCGGCCGAGGCATCGATCGAGACGATCCTGGCGTGCGCGAGCGGGCTGCGCAGGATCGCGCCGTGCAGCATCCCCGGCAGCCGGATGTCATCGGTGAAGGTGCCCTGGCCGCGGATGAAGCGGGCGTCCTCCTTGCGCCGGACCGGCCCGTAGGCCCCCCCGCCCGCCTCCCCTTCCCCCTTCATCACCGGTCCGCCTCCCGCCGGCTGGCCTCGTGCTTGCTGGCCCACAGCACCGACCGCACGATGTTCTCGTAGCCGGTGCACCGGCAGATCTGCCCGGACAGGGCCTCGCGGACCTCGTCCGGGGTCGGGTCCGGATTGTGATCAAGTAGCCACCGTGCGGTCAGCATCATGCCGGGCGTGCAGAACCCGCACTGCAGCCCGTGGCACTCGGCGAAGCCCTGCTGGACCGGGTCGAGCTCCCCACCCCCCGCCCGCCTCCCCGTTCCCCCGTCACTAGCCCCCTTCATGGCGAGGTCCTCCACCGTGCGCACCCGGCGCCCGTCGGCCATGGCCGCGAGCACGGTGCAGGATTTCACCGGGGTCTCATCCAGCCACACCACGCAGGCGCCGCAGTTCGACGTGTCGCAGCCCCAGTGCGAGCCGGTGAGGCCCAGGTCGTCGCGCAGGAAGTGGATCAGCAGCAGCCGCGCCTCGACCTCCCGCGCGTAATCGGTGCCGTTGACATTCACGGTGATCTGCACGTCAGGCGTCCTGCCCGGCGGCCGCTGGCCGCGCCCGGCGCAGGGCCCGGCGCAGGGCGCGGGTGGTGAGCTCGCGGGCGAGGTGCTGCTTGTACTCGGCGGGCCCGCGCTGGTCCGAGCTCGGCCGGCAGTGCTCGGCCGCGATCCGGCCCGCCTCGGCGAAGCTGGCCTCGGCGGCGGGCGCCCCGCGCAGGAACTCCTCGGCCTCGGCGGCGGCGAAGTTCCGCGCGCCGACCGCGGTGAGCCCGATCCCGGCCTCGGCGACGGTGTCCCCGTCCAGCCAGACCGCCGCGGCGGCGGCGCCCACCGGCCAGTCGCCGACCCGGCGCCCGACCTTCTCGTAGGCGCTGCCGCCGCCGGGCCTGATCGCCATCGTGATCTCGGTCAGCAGCTCGCCCGGGGCCACGACCGTCTCGTAGGGACCGGTGTGGAACTCCCGGGCCGACACCGTCCTGACGCCGTCCGGCCCCCGGATCACCATCGTCGCCTTCAGCGCCGCGAACGTGGCGGACAGGTCCTCGGACGGGTCGGCCTGGCACAGCGAGCCGCCGACGGTCCCCCAGTTGCGCACGACGGGGTCGGCGATGACCCGCTCGGCGTCATGCAGGATCGCGAAGTGCTCGCCCGCCACCGCCGAGTCGAGAAGCTGCGCGTGCCGGGTCAGCGCGCCGATCTGCAGCGCGCCGCCGACGACCCGGATGTAGGCGAGCTCGGCCAGGGCGTTGATGTCGATCAGGGTCTCCGGCTGCACCAGCCTGAGCTTCATCATCGGGATCAGGCTGTGCCCGCCGGCCAGGATCCGGGCTTCCGGGCCGTACCGGGCCAGCAGGGCCAGCGCGTGCTCCACGCTGGTTGCCTTCTCGTACTCGACGTACGCCGGAACCTGCACCGACCCTCCCTCGCGCCGCAGGACGCGTGATCGAGTCTACGGTCCGCGTCGGGCGGCGCCTGGCGCCGACCAGGCTCGACGTGATCACGCGGGCCGGGCTTGCGTGATACTGAAGGCGACATGACGCTTACCCAGCTCAACGCGTTCGTGCTGGTGGCCCGGCTCGGCTCGGTGACCGCCGCCGCGAACGCGCTGGGCGTCAGCGAGCCGGCCGTGTCGCAGGCCCTGTCCGCGCTCCGGCTGCACCTGGGCGACCAGCTGGTCACCCGCGGGCCGGCCGGCATGACGCTGACCGCGGGCGGCTCCCGGCTGCTGGCCACCGCCTCGCAGATCGTCGTGCTCGGCGCCGAGGCCCACGCGGCGGTCCGGGCCGCGCAGGGCGCCCCCGAGCAGATGCGGGTGGTGGCGACCTCGACGATCGCGGAGTTCCTGGTCAGCCCGCTGATGGAGGCGTTCACCCGGCGTTTCGCAGGCGCGGTCGAGGTGTCGGCCGGGGTGGCGGTGACCAACGAGATGGCGGTGCTGGTCGCCAACCGGCTGGCCGACGTCGCGATCGGCCACGCCGTGACCCCCGACCCGGCGCTGCCGGTCGTGAGCGAGCCGATCTTCAGGTACCGCCTGGTCGTCGTCACCGCCGGGGAGTCCCGGCTGAAGGGGAACGCCCGGCAGTGGCGGTGGCTGGTTGACCCGTCCGGCACCGACCCGGGCAGCGAGACCGGCAAGCTGCTGGCCGCGCTGCGGATACCGGAGAGCCGGATCGGGGTGTTCCCCAACCAGACCGCCGCCTGGGCGGCGGCGGCCGACGGCGGGGGCGTGGCCCCGGCCGTCGAGCACCTGGTCACCCAGCAGCTGCGCCGGGGCGAGCTCTCGCTGGCCGAGGTGCCGGGCACCCCGGTCGCCGCGGTCTGGCACGCGACGCTGCTGGAGCGGCAGAGCCGCAGCACGGCCGCCAGCGCGCTGCGCCGCTTCCTGACCACCCCCGAGGCCATGCACCTGATGCGCGCCCCGGCGGCCGGGGTCCCGCCATCGCGGTTCCGGCCCCCCGTGTACGTGACGATCTGGAGCTGATACCTGACGGTCAGTGCTCATACCGTCTTAAGCAAGAGCTTATTCGCGTCTTGCGGACGCCCTGCGGGCGGTAGGAGCATGTGTTGTCACAGCAGATGTGACTGTGCACAAGTGACCCCGAGGTGGGAGCATGCCGCATGCGGATAGAGTCCAGCGGTCACAGCCGGGGCAACCCGAGGCTGTACGAACTGATCGAGCACGCGCCCAAGACCGGCAAGAGCCCGACCGTCTGGGCCTGGCCTGAGCTCATCGACTATCTCAAGATCGCAGGCCAGCCGGTGGCCGGGCCGTGGCCGCCGCACCAGGAGCCGCGGCCGGACCCGGACTACGATTCGCTCCCGGTCGCCGTGCCCGACCCGGAGGCCCCGCCGCGGCCCCGCCCCGATTCCGAGGCCGATTCCGAGGCCGCGGCCGCGGCCGACCCGAGCTGACCCCGCGGCTCACCCGGAGGATCGCATGTACCCGTCCCGGTTCCGCTACGAGGCGCCGCGTTCGCTCGATGAGGCGATCGGCCTGCTGCGCGATGGCGGTGACTACGCCAAGGTGCTGGCCGGCGGCCAGAGCCTGGTCCCGCTGATGAAGCTGCGCTTCGCCTCGCCGGACCTGATCGTCGACATCAACAACCTGCCCGGCCTGGACTACCACCGGGCCGACGCCGACGGCACGCTGCGCGTCGGCGCCCTGTGCCGGCACGCCGATCTCGAGCGCTCGGCCCTGCTCAAGAGCACGCAGCCCACGATGGCCGCCGCCGCGCCGCTGATCGCCGATCCGATCGTCCGCAACCGGGGCACGCTGGTGGGATCGCTCTGCCACGCCGACCCGCAGGGCGACTGGGCGTCGGTGGTGCTGGCGCTCGGCGGCTCGGTGGTGGCGCGCGGCCCCGGCGGCACGCGCACGATACCGGTCGCCGGCTTCGTCACCGGCCCGTTCCAGAACGTGCTGGACCCGGACGAGATCGCGGTCGAGGCGGTCATCCCGCCGGCCAGGGGGGCGCGGGCGGGCGGCTACCTCAAGCTCGAGCGCCGGGTCGGCGACTTCGCGACCGTCGGGGTCGCGGTCGCGGTGGAGACCTCCGGCGACACCGTGACCAGGGCGGGCATCGGGCTGACCGGGGTCGGCGGGTCCACCATCGCGGCCACGGCGGCGGCCGAGGCGCTGGTCGGGCGGCCGCTGACCGCCGAGAGCATCGGCCAGGCGGCCGACCTCGCGGCCGAGGCCGCGCAGCCGCGGACCGATCACCGCGGCAGCGCCGAGTACAAGCGGCACATGGTGCGCACGTTCGTCACGCGCATCCTCGGCCGCGTCGAGCCGGCGGCGGAAAGGGCGGCCTGACCATGACAGCGCTTTATGCGGACCTCGGCGACGAGGCAACGAACGGAGCGGGCGAGGTCCCGGTACGCCGGATCAGGTTCACGGTGAACGGGGAGAGGAAGGCGGCCGAGGTGGAGCCGCGGCTGCTGCTGTCCCACCTGATCCGCCGCGGGCTGGGGCTGACCGGCACGCATATGGGATGCGACACCACAAACTGCGGCGCGTGCACCGTGCTCGTGGACGGCCGGCCGGTCAAGTCCTGCACGATGCTGGCCGTCCAGGTCGACGGGCGCGAGATCAGCACGGTGGAAGGCCTGGCCATGAAGGGGGCAAGTGCAGGGGGAACGGGGAGGGGGGTGGGAGGTGGGGGGCTGCACCCGCTGCAGGAGGGCTTCAAGGAGGAGCACGGGCTGCAATGCGGGTTCTGCACCCCCGGCATGATGATGGCCGCCAAGGCTCTGCTGGACGAGAACCCCGACCCGACCGAGGAAGACGTGCGCTGGGCGCTGTCGGGCAACCTCTGCCGCTGCACCGGCTACCAGAACATCGTCAAGTCGGTGCTCTGGGCCGCCGCCAAGCTCAGGTCCCAGGCCGCGGGCTGACCGGAACAGGAGACAGCAGTGACTCAGGCTCTGGACGAGATCAAGATCGGCGGGCTGGGCGCGAGCCGCAAGCGGGTCGAGGACAACCGCTTCATCCGCGGCCAGGGCAACTACACCGACGACATCACGCTGCCCGGCATGCTGCACATGGAGATCCTGCGCAGCCCGCTGGCCCACGCCCGGATCAAGTCGATCGACGCGAGCAAGGCGTGGGAGATCCCCGGCGTCCACCTGGTGCTCACCGGCGAGATGATGGCGACCAGGAACCTGGCCTGGATGCCGACCCTGTCCTACGACACCCAGGCCGTGCTGGCCACGGACAAGGTGCGGTTCCAGGGCCAGGAGGTGGCCTGCGTCATCGCCGACGACCCCTATATCGCCAAGGACGCCTGCGAGGCCATCGACGTCGACTACGAGCCGCTGCCGGCCATCGTCAACCCCGCGCAGGCCGTGGCCGAGGGCGCGCCGGTGATCCGCGACGACAAGGAGAACCAGGCCGACAACGTCATCTACAACTGGGAGGTCGGTGACGCGGCCGGCACCGACCGGGCGTTCGAGCAGGCCGACGTGATCTCCCGGCTGCAGCTGCACTACCCGCGCTCACACCCGAGCCCGATCGAGTGCTGCGGCTCTATCGCGGACTTCAACCGCGCCACCTCGAAGCTCACGGTCTACATGACCACGCAGGCGCCGCATATCATCCGGGCCGCGGTGGCCCTGGTCGCCGAGCTGCCCGAGCACATGATCCGGATCATCTCCCCGGACATCGGCGGCGGGTTCGGCAACAAGGTGCCGGTCTACCCCGGGTACGTCTGCTCGATCCTGGCCTCGATCCTGCTCGAGCGCCCGGTCAAGTGGATCGAGGACAAGACCGGCAACCTGATCTCCACCGGGTTCGCCCGCGACATCTACCTCGACGGCGAGATGGCGCTGCGCCAGGACGGCAAGATCCTCGGCGTCCGGATGCGCTGCGACGCCGACCACGGCGCGTTCTTCTCCGACGCGCAGCCGAGCAAGTTCAAGATCGGGCTGCTGCACTCGGCCTTCGCCGCCTACGACATCCCGGCCGCGCACCTGAGGGCGCGCGGCACCTACAGCAACAAGGCCCCGGGCGGGGTCGCCTACCGGTGCTCGTTCCGGGTCACCGAGGCGATGTTCTTCCAGGAGCGGATGGTCCAGGCCGCCGCCGACGACCTGGGCATGGACCAGGCCGCGTTCCGCCGGATGAACTTCGTGCGGGACGAGGACTTCCCGCACCGCACCCCGTTCGGCTTCCTGCTCGACTCCGGTCAGTACCGCAAGTGCCTGGACGTCGGCCTGGAGGCGGTCGGCTACGAGGACTTCCGGCGGCAGCAGGAGGAGGCGCGGGCCCGGGGCCGGCTGCTCGGCCTCGGCATCTCGACGATGACCGAGCCGCTGGGCGCGGGCAACAGCCGCGAGTACGACATCCTCGGCATCAAGATGTTCGACTCGGCCGAGCTCAAGGTGCACATGACCGGCAAGGCGATCGTCCGGACCGGCGCGCGGGGCCAGGGCCAGGGCCACGAGACCACCTGGGCGCAGATCGTCAGCCACGAGCTCGGCATCCCGGCCGAGGACATCGTGGTCGAGGAGGGCGACACCGACACCGCGCCGTTCGGCATGGGCACCTACGCCTCGCGGTCCACGCCGGTGGCCGGCGCGGCCGTCGCGATGGTGTCCCGCAAGATCCGGGCCAAGGCCCGCAAGCTCGCGGCGCACCTGCTGGAGGTGTCCGAGGAGGACGTCGAGTGGGAGCTCGGCCGGTTCTACGTGCGCAGCGCGCCCGACCGCGGGGTGACCATCCAGGAATGCGCGATGGCCGCGTACAGCAACATGCCCGACGGCATGGAGCCGGGCCTGGAGAACACCGCCTACTACGACCCGCCCAACCTGACCTGGCCGTTCGCCTGCTACATCGTCACGGTGGAGGTCGACCCGGCCACCGGGGTGTGGGACGTGCTGACCGTGGTGGCGGTGGACGATTGCGGCGTCCGGATCAACCCCATGATCGTCGAGGGCCAGATCATGGGCGGGCTGACCGAGGCCTACGCGATGGCCAACATGCAGTTCATCACGTTCGACGCCGAGGGCAACTGCGTAGGCTCGAACTACATGGACTACCTGCTGCCGACGGCCTGGGAGACGCCGGGCTTCGAGCTGCACAGCGAGGTGGTCACTCCGTGCCCGCACCACCCGATCGGGGCCAAGGGCATCGGCGAGTGCGCCGCGGTCGGCGGCCCGGCCGCGTTCGTCAACGCGGTGCTGGACGCGCTGTCCGGCACCGGGGTCCGCAACATCGACATGCCGCTGCTGCCGGACCGGGTCTGGGAGGCGATCACCCATCACCGCGACGTCTCCGGCGCCCCGCCGGTCCGCACGGACGACTGACCGGGGGGAACGTCCGATGGAAGGCTGGGGAGTCCTGGAGCAGGCCGCGGAACTGGCCCGGCGCGGACAGGCGTTCGCGCTCGCCACCGTGGTGTGGCGGCAGGGCCCGTCCTCCGGCCAGCAGGGCTCCCGCGCGATCATCACCGCCGACGGCGAACTGCGCGGCTGGATCGGCGGGGCGTGCGCCGAGCCGGTGGTGATCCGCGAGGCGCAGCGGGTGATCGCCAGCGGCCAGGCCCGCCTGCTGCTGCTCGGCACGGCCGAGCAGTTTGGCGAGGCCTTGCGCGACGGGATGACCGTGGTGCCGATCGCCTGCCAGAGCGAGGGCGCGCTCGAGGTCTACATCGAGCCGATGCTGCCCGCGCCGCACCTGGTGGTCGTCGGCCGCTCGCCGATGGCGAGCACGCTGGCCGACCTGGGCCGGGCGCTCGGCTGGCGCGCCGAGCTCATCGACGGCCCGGATTTCACCGCGGCCGCCGCCGGCGAGCGCTCGATGATCGTCGTGGCCACCCAGGGCCACCACGACGAGGAGGCGGTCGAGCAGGCGGCGGCGGCCCGGCCCGCCTACCTCGGCCTGGTCGGCTCGCGGCGGCGGGGCGAGGCGCTGCTCGGCTACCTGGCCGAACGCGGCGTGCCCCGGGACCAGCTGGACCGGGTCCGGGTGCCCGCCGGCCTCGACCTCGGCCCGACGACCCACCAGGAGATCGCGGTCGCGATCCTGGCCGAACTGGTCCGGCTGCGCGCCTCCGGCGAGCTGGCGCCGGCCGGGCCCGCGCCCGAGCCGGCGGCCCTGGCCGTCGACCCGGTCTGCGGGATGACGGTGACCGCGGACGCGGGCAGCCGGCCGCTCACCCATGACGGCGTCACCTACTACTTCTGCTCCGGCGGCTGCCGGCAGGCGTTCGAGAAAGACCCCGCCGCGTACCGGGAGAGGGAGACCCGATGCTGATCAAGAACGAGTTCGAGGTCGCCGAGCCGGTCGAGAAGGTGTGGCGGTTCTTCGACAACATCCCCCAGGTGGCCGCGTGCCTGCCCGGAGCCGAGCTGACCGAGGACCTCGGCGACAACAGGTACAAGGGCCGGGTCGCGGTGCGGATGGGCCCGGTCCGGCTGCAGTTCGGCGGCACCGCCGACATCACCGAGCGCGACGAGGCGGCCAAGCGCATAGTCGTGCACGCGGCCGGCGCGGAGGAGAAGGGCCGCGGCCAGGCCAGCATGATCATCACCGCCACGCTGGCCCAGGCCGGGCGCGGCACCAAGGTCGGGGTCACCCAGGACCTGACGCTGTCCGGCGCCGCCGCGCAGTACGGCCGGGGCATGATCGCCGACGTCACCGCGGTGCTGATGCGTGATTTCTCGGCCAACATGCAAGACCGGATCGAGCGGCTCGAGCGGGGCGAGACGCCAGAGCAGATCGCCGCGGCCGGCGTCACCGCGGCCGGCGGCTTCACCCTCGGCCTGCGGGCCGCGCTGATGGCGCTGACCCGGGTCTTCCGGCGGTTCTTCCGGCCCTACCAGCCGGCCAGCTGAGGGCGGGAGCGGGAGGCGCGAGCGGATGCGACGTAACGAGAAGAGGAGTGGCTAGCCATGGTCTTGTGGTGGATCGGCAACGTGATCCTGCTGGTCGTGATATTGCCCGTCGTGATCTTCCTGCTCAACCGGGTGCTGGCCGCGCTGGAGCGGATCCGGGGGGCCACCGACGCGATCCTGAGCGGCGGGGTCGCGCTGGTCGGGGAACTGGACGGCGTGCCCGCGGCGCTGGCCACGACCGACGCCACCGTCAAGGAAGTGTCCGTCGGCGCGGTCCGGTACGCGGGCTCGGTCGCGAAGCTTCTCGGCTGAGCAGAAAGGAGCATGGTCATGCCGGCAGCCGCCTGGTTCACCCTGATCGTGTCCGCGCTGATCATCGCGATCACCGCGGTCGGCTTGTTGCGGGTCATCTTCCACCTGCGGGCGATCCGCGCCACGCTCGTCGCGACCACCGGGGGGGTGACGGCCGTCGCGGACCTGACCAGCACCGTGCCGGACCGGCTGACCTCGGTGAACGCGAGCCTGAAGCCGGTGCGCGACTTCTGCGAAACGGTCTGAGGAGCTGTCATGCAACCACATGTGCTGACCGCCGGGGCCGCGGCGGGCTCGACGTCCACGGGCTGGGTCGTGGGTTACATCATCGGCTTCCTGGTCGTCCTGGTCGTGGTGGCGCTGGTCGTGCCGATCCTGCTGCTGGCCAAGTCGATCGGCGACGAGGCACCGAAGATCAACGACCAGCTGACCAAGGCGGTGGGCAACACCGCCCCGCTCGGCGCGCTGCGCACCACGATCGAGCACGCCACGATCATCATCGGCGGGCTGCAGCGCGGCCGCGCCCGGCTGGGAGGTTAGCGATGCATACCCTGGCCATGTCCTCGGACGAGCACTCCCGCTGGCTGATCGCCAACATCATCGGCCTGGTCGTGGTGGTCACCGTGGCGGTCCTGCTGACCCTGCTCGTCTGGCTGGTCAAGCGGATCGACCGCCGGGTGGTCCAGGTGCGGGACACGCTCGAGGCCGCGGCCGCGAACACCGCGGACGCCACGCTCATCCCGCAGGTGGCCGGCGGCGTGGAGGCCGTCCTGGCCGAAGGCCTGCAGCACCACCTGTTCCTCGGCCGAGTGCTCGGGAAGGTCAAGTCATGACCGGCATGGTGATCTTCACCGTCATCGACATCGTCCTGCTGGTCGCCGGCCTGGCCGTCTACCTGTTCTGGGTCGGCAGCCTGCTGGAGCGCATCGCCGGGAACCTCGAGGAGTGCGCCGAGATCGTGCGGACGATCGTGGGCCACGCGAAGCTGATCGGGCCGGGCGTGGAGCACATCAACGAGACCGGCGGGGTCGTGGCCGGGGCGCTGCCGCTGCTCTACGGCATGGCCGAGGAGATCGTGACCGATGTCACGCCGCGGCCCGAGGCACCGGCCGTCCCCGAGCCCGCCCGGCCGGCGTCCGGCACCCGCCGCTCGCGCCTGCATGACGCCGTCGGTTTCGTGCCGCAACGCTGAGTCTCGCGGCGGCCCGGCGCGGGAGAGACGGCGCGTGCCGGGTGATGGTGACGGCCGTCAGGCCTGATCCGGTCCGCGGCGGGACACCGGCCCGGTGGTGGGCGCGGTGTACGCGCCGATCCACTCGTCCTTCCAGGCCGGGTCGTACTGCTGGATGTTGCAGCCCGGGCGGTAGATCGCGGTGAGCTCGCGGGCGATCTGCTCCCGGTGCGGGCGGCCGCCGCCCGGCACCTCGAAGGTGCACACGTAGAGCTTCCACTTCGACCCGGCCCGGCGAACCCAGCACGGCGCGCGCGGGTGCCGGAACGGGAAGCGCTCGGCGGACAGGTCGTCGGCGTGGCCGACATAGATGACCGCGTACCGCTCCGGCCTGGCCTCGGGCTCCGGCTTGCACAAGATCGCGTAGACCGCCGCGGCCGCCGGCGGCGTCCACCCGCCGAGCACGCGCGGGCCCTCGAACGGGTAGCCGGCCAGCGATCCGAGGCGGATCATCGCTGGTCGTCCTCGTCCTCGCTGATCGCCTCGGCCCGCACCACCGGGGCCGCGGGCAGTCCCGCCGCGGCCGCGGCCGCCGCGAACTCCGCCCGGCCCTTGGCGATCGCCTCGTCGTGGCTGGCCGCGTCCACGATGAGCTGGGCCCCGTACCGGGTGCTCCCGATCCCGGTGGCGATGCCGTTGCTCGCCGCGACCGCGTCGGCCAGTTCCACGACCTCCTCGCGGGACAGCACCCGGTCGCCCTCGGCCTCGACGCCCACGCTCCACCGCATGACGGGATGCTCCTTAGCCCAGCGCCGGGAGCAGCGCCGCGAGTTCCTCGAGGCTGCTCAGGTCGTGCCCGGACAGGGTCAAGTCGATGTGCGGCGCGGCGACCATCATCCCGAGCGTGCTGGGCCGGAAGCCCGGGTTGTCGCCCTTGTGCGGGTTCATCCACACCACCTTGTGGCTGAGCCGGGCCAGCCGTTCCATGGCCGCGGCCAGCACCTCCGGGTCGCCGCGGTCCAGGCCGTCCGAGCAGATCACCACGATGCCGCCCCGGCCCAGGCCCCGCCGGCCCCACACCCTGACGAACTCCTCCAGCGAGGCACCGATCCTGGTGCCCCCCTCCCAGTCAAACACCGTCCCCGCGGCCAGTTCCAGCGCGTCGTCCGGCCGCCGGTGATCCAGCGCCCGCGTGATCCGGGTCAGCCGGGTACCGAAGCAGAACACCTCGACCCGGTCGGCGGCGCGCTTCGCGGACCAGGCGAACTGCAGCAGGTGCCGTGAGTAGTCGGCCATCGAGCCGGACACGTCCAGGATCAGGATCAGCGGCCGCAGCCGGACCCGGCGGCGGCGCCAGAACAGCTCGGCGGGCTCGCCGTGCATGCGCATCGACTCGCGCACCGTGCGGCGCAGGTCCGGGGCGCGCCCGGCGGGCGCCTTGGGGGCGCGCTGGGTGCGCCGGGTGCGCCGCTTCGGCGGCGTGAGCCGGATCCTGGCCATGATCCGGCGCACCGCGGCGAGCTCTTCGGGGGTGCAGGCCGTGAACGTCTTGTGCCGGAGCGCCTCCGCGTCGGACGCCATCAGGCCGAGCATGGCCTGCTCCTCCGGCTGGCCGTCCTGGGCCGGGTCGGTGGCCGGGACCTCCAGCACGGCGTCGGCCTGCGCGCCGGCTTGCGCCTTGAGCCGGAGCACCTCGGGGACCGGATCGTCGCCGCCGAGGAAGAACCGCCGGAATACCCGGTCGTAGACCGGGATGCTGTCACGCCGGGTGACCAGCGTGGCCCGCCCGGCCCAGTACAGATCCAGCAGGTCGGAGGCGTCCAGCGGGCCCATCGCGGCGCAGAAGTCGACGATGTCACCCGAGCCGACGGGCAGCCCGGCCGCGCGCAGTTCGCGGGAGAACGCCACGAGCACGCCGACCAGGGTGCCGCGGCCGGGGTCAGGCACCGGAAGTGATCTCTTCCAGGTTGTCGCGGACCAGCTCGAGGTCGTCGCGCTCCTTCACCACCGCGCCGAGCGTGTCCCCGGCCGTCCGCGGGTCGAGGCCGGTCTCGCCGAGGAAGTCGAGGGTGCGGACCCAGTCGATGGTCTCGGCCACCCCGGGCGGCTTGGCCAGGTCCATCTCCCGCAGCCGGTTGACCGCGGCGACGACCTTACGGGTCAGCGCCTCGGACACGCCGGGCTCGCGGATCAGGACGATCTCCACCTCGCGCTCGGCCGGCGGGTAGCCGATCCAGTGGTAGAGGCAGCGCCGTTTCAGCGCGTCGTGCAGTTCCCTGGTGCGGTTGGAGGTCAGGATGGCCAGCGGCGGGCTCGGCGCCCGGATCGTGCCGACCTCGGGGATGGTGATCTGGAAGTCGGAGAGCAGTTCCAGCAGGAACGCCTCGAACTCGTCGTCGGCCCGGTCGACCTCGTCGATCAGCAGCACCGCCCGGTCGCCGGCCCGCACCGCCTCCAGCAGCGGCCGCTCCAGCAGGAACCGCGGGCCGAACAGCTTGTCGACCGCGGCGTCGTCAGCGATCTGCCGCTCGGACAGGGCCCGGATGTGCAGCATCTGGCGGGCGTAGTCCCACTCGTACAGCGCCTGGTTGGTGTCGATGCCCTCATAGCACTGCAGCCGGATCAGCTTGCGGCCGAAGACGTCGGCCAGAACCTTGGCGACCTCGGTCTTGCCCACCCCGACCTCGCCCTCGAGCAGGATCGGCCGCCGCAGGCTGAGCGAGACGAACAGGGCGGTGGCCAGGCCGCGGTCGGCCAGGTACCCGCCCTGGCGCAAGATCTCGGTGAGCTCGCCGACGGTCGCCGGACGCTCCATGCAGCGCTCTCCTCGCCGTCGGTGTGCGTGATTCGCGAGGCCGGCGCCTACCGGCGGGCCTCGGCCGGGCCCAGGACCAGATCCCGGACGCTGGCGGCGCCGGGGTTCAGCTTGCCCTCGCGGCGCAACTGCTCCCGCCAGGCGGTGCGCAGGTCGGCCGCGCCGCCGCCGGCGCCGGGCTGCGCAGCCGGCAGGCCGTCGAAGCCCACGTCCGCCATCTTCTTGCAGGACTTGGTCGTGCCGCAGGCCTCGTCGAGTTCCGCGCTCGTCTGGCCCTGGGCGCTCCACACCTCGCGGAGCACCTCGAGGGCGTCATCCGGCTGACCGCTCATCGCAGATACCTTTCGGCCCGGCTGCTGTGCTGGTCCCGACTCTAATTCCTGCTGGCAGTTCGGGCGACCGCGGATTAAGGGTTCTCTTATGACGGCCGGCGGCTGGTCGCGGCCGCAGCAGGCTCCAGGCCGGGCCCGGGCCGGAGCGCGGGTCCCCGGGGCTCCCGATCGCCGCTGGGTGTCCTGAGTGCCTCTGAGCATCCCCTGAGCACCGCTGAGATCCCTGGTTACGCCTGCGACCGATGGGTCCGCGCTGCTACGTTGAGTTTCATAACATTTCGGTGTCCAGGGGGGAATATGCCGACGGGGTCATCGGTCATGCGACCAATTGCATCTTTACCGGGCACGAACGGATTGCCGCGGGTCAGCGGTGCTGGCGCGGACCGGGGCGGGGCCGTCCGTTTCCCGGCTGCCGCCGGGACCGCGGCCGCCTGCTTCCCGGGCGCAGGGCGGCCTCACCGGACGCGGGCCGTCATGGCGGATGCGGAGCGCCATAACGGGACGCGGGCCGTCATCATTCGCCCGCGTATGCCGTCAAGATAATGGTCGTCGAATTTGATAGGATTTGGCGGTTTCATGGAGGGGGACCATATGCCGACTGCGCCAGCGAGCGACTCTGCTGAGCCGCCCCAGGGGGATCCGCGATGGCGCGGCCGAGGGTACCCCTGGCTGGCCAGGCACGCGCGGAACCCGTTTGTATGGGCCGCGATCGCGCTGGTCGTGATCGGCGGCTCCGGGGCGGCCCTGGTGACCCACGAGCCAGCCGGGCGGCCGCGGGCCCAGACGACCTTCTGCGGCCTCGTCGCGTGCGCCGTGCTGCGGTCCGCCACCGCCAGCACGCGGGCCGGAACCAGGCCCGCGCCCGCGCCCACGCTGCCGCTGCCCTCGGCGGCGCCCTCCCGGCTGACCCCGACGCCGACCCTGGCGCCCGCGCCCACACCCGCCCCGGTCTCCGCCCCCGCACCGGTCCCGGCGCCCGCGCCGGAGCCTGCGGCCGCGCCCGCGCCGGCCGCGACGCGCCCGCCGGCCCCGCGTCACCCAGCCGGGCCGCCCCCGTCGCCGCGCTGGCCGTGGCCCGGCCGGTGGCCGTGGCCACGGTGGCCCTTCCCCGGCGGTGACCAGCGTCATCACTGGTCACCTTGGTGATCGGCGCCCCGTCGGTAAGGTTCCGTTAGCATTCCGTATGATCCGTAGCCGCCGGACCTGCGGTGACGCTAATGTTCAGTGATCGCCCGGCCTCAGTGCCGCGCTGGGGCTTGCCCCCGTAACCCTGGCGCGTGCGGGCCGAGCGGGACCCTCTGGCCCCGCTGGCTCCCCCGTGCCAGCGGGGCCGGCCAGTTCCCCGGGCGCGGACCGGCGATGGCCGGTCCCGGCGGGGGCACCTAGAGTGACACGAGGATCGATCGCTCGAGAGGGGCCCGGGCTTGGCAGGCAAGTGGCACGAGGGTGTCGTCTCGGCCGACAACGCGGCACTCAGGGACATTGACACCAGCGTCGCGCACCCGGCCCGGGTCTACGACTACTGGCTCGGTGGCAAGGACAACTTCGCCGTCGACCGGGAAGCCGCCGAGGAGGTGCTCCGGGTCAGGCCCGCCATCCGGCTCAACGTCCGGTCCAACCGCGCGTTCCTGGCCAGGTCGGTCCGGTATCTCGCGGGTGAAACGGACGTGCGCCAGTTCCTTGACATCGGCACCGGGATCCCCAGCGCGAGCAACACGCACGAGGTCGCCCAGTCCGTCGCGCCGGGGGCCAGGGTGGTGTACGTCGACAACGACCCCATCGTGCTGGCACACGCGCGGGCCCTGCTGACCAGCGCCTCGGGCGATACTGCCTACATCGACGCGGACCTGCGCGACACCGGCCGGATCCTCGCCGAGGCCGCGCGGACGCTGGACTTCACCCGGCCCGTCGCGATCATGCTGATCGCGGTGCTGCACCTCATCCCCGACGAGGACGACCCCTGGGCCATCGTCTCCGGGCTGATGGGCGCGGTCCCGCCCGGCAGCCACCTGGTGATCTCGCACCCGGCCAGCGACGTCGAGGCCGGCAGCGCCGCCCGGGCGGCGCAGCGCTACAACGAGCTGGTGGCATCCCCCATGCGGCGGCGCAGCCGGGACGAGGTACGCCGGTTCTTCGCCGGGCTGGACCTGGTCGAGCCGGGCGTCGTTCAGTTGCATCAGTGGCGGCCCTCCGGCGGCGAGCCGGCCGCGCCGTCATCCGGCTACGGCGGCGTGGGACGCAAGCCGTAGCTCCCCGCCCGCGAGCCGTCCGGGGTCGATGATCGCGCTCGCGTTGTTTCCCTGCTCGGGCGGGATCGCGTGTTCCTCCGGCCAGGCCGTCGGCCGATCCCGGGGTACCGTCCCGCTATCCGTACGTGGGGTGCTGAGGCCAGCCAGGCGGTGAGTCCTCCCAGTCCTCCTGCCGGCCGTAGGGGCACAGGTCGAGGATGTTGTGGACGAACAGCACCCGGTCCACGCCGCGGGCGGTGGTGGCGTAGGTGCGGTAAACCTCGGCGCCGTCGCGCAGGAACACGCTCAGCATGAAACCCTGGCCCGCGCCGCAGTCGCCCGCGAACGACGTGCCGTGTGACGACACGAACGGCAGCGTCCAGCCCATCCGGGCCTTGTACGCCTCGATCTGCGGTAGCGGCATGTTCGACACGGTCACCCAGGTAACCCCGGTGTCGGCCAGGTCGTCCAGGTCGGTGACGTTGTTGGTGAACACAGTGCAGCCGGGGCAGTACTCGTCCGGGCCCCGGTCCATGAACTGGTAGACGGCAAGCTGCGCTCGGTCCTCGAAGAGGTCAAGCAGCGTCCTCGGGCCAGCGGGCGTGTCGAACCGATAGCTGTTGTCGAACCTGACCATGGGAAGCCGGCGGCGGCGCGCGGCCAGCGCGTCCAGCGCCCGGGTGGCTTCCTTCTCGGCCTTCAGTAGCTCGTCGCGGGCCTGCTGCCAGTCCTCGGCAGACACGATGCTCGGTGTAGCCATGCTCTCCATCCTCCGATTGTGCCCGGCGTGCGTCCCGCCCGGCATTGTCCGGCCTGACAGGAACTCTGACGAGCGGAGAGCACCGGACTCATCGCACGGCTTGACGCGGGCTACGCGATCTTCGCGATGGCCCTCGGCATCTGCGCCGGCGCGCTACTGCGGCGCACCGTCCCGGCGTCTTCGTGGTCCTCGCCGCCGCCCGGCTCGGCGTCGCGTTCTGGATGCTCAGACGACGGGACGCATAACCAGGCCGGCGCAGCCGGCGGGCGGCCCGAGTGCGACTCTGGTGATCGCCGGGAGCCAACGGGCGTTAGCTACCTCCGGATCAGGTGAGGTCACTCACGCTCGTGACCTCGGCGGAAGCGGGCCTCACGTGACCTGGCCCTGGTATCTGACTGGTGCCGGCGGCCATGCGTTCACCCTTCCTCTTCTGGTGCATGCCGTAGGCGACCGTCCATGCCGACAAGATCCCCCCGAAGAGGAAAGGCGAGACCGTCGAGCTGGCCAGGGCCGTTCCGGTCGAGGTGTTGTAGACGATGACCACCCTCAGGGCGGCTTCGAAGAGAAAGGCGATGCCCCACACGGCCGTGATGACCCGGAGGACGTGCCGGTAGCCCTCATACTGCCAGAGCCTGGTCATCTCGCGGCCCTTAGCGGTATCCGGCCCGGTGAACTCCAGGGCCATGCTGAACATCAGCGGGCGCCGGGCCCGAAGCGACCCCAGGCACGCCACGCCGAACACGCCCGTAAGCACCGATCCCTCGGCCAGCAGCGGCCTGGTGCTGTGGCTGACCAGGGCGAGCACCGTGCCGACAGCGATCCCGGCGAGCACCAGGGCTCCGACAACCTCGAGCCGCCGGCTCCGGATCGCCTCGATGGTCACGCCGAGGGCCGGGAACACGCCGCTCAGCAGCAGGGCGGTCACGGCCGTCAGGCCGGCCGAGCGCAGCAAGCTGTAGACCGCGAGCGGGATGGCAACGTAGACGATCAGGGTCTTGGCGGTCGAGCGAAGCCAGCCGCCCCTCGCCGCGGAATTTCCGGCGGTTTGCCGGGAATCGTTGCTGGTGTCCACGTGAACGGACCTTTCGTGATGTTGCGAGGCCGCCCGCCCTCGCCGACCGTGGCCTGCGTGCCTGCCCCTTACCGGATGACCTGGTCCGCTCACGATCAGGCCCTTCCCAGGAAGCATAGGTCGTTTCGACCTGTGCGGCAAGGTAGGGTCTTGTCATGGCCGGTCGGCAACTCACCCCTTTCGAGCACATACTGCTCGGCCTGATCTGCATGGCCCCGTCGTCCGGCTACGACCTGAAGCGGGTCTTCGCCACCACGCCGATGGGCATCTACCAGCCCAGCTCCGGCGCGCTGTATCCGGCGCTGCGCCGCCTGGAACTCAGAGAGCTGGTCCAGGCTCAGGTTCAGGCGGCCCGGCATCGCCGCGCGTACGAGCCCACTCAGGCCGGCCGCGCGGCCCACGCGGACTGGCTGCGGACACCCATAGAACCCGGCACGGTCTCGCGTGACCTGGGCCTGCATCTCATGCGCTTCGTGATGATGGAACACCTGTTCCCGCCCGAAGAGGTGTGCGCGTTCCTGCAGACCCTCGCGGACGCGCTCGCGGTAGTCACCGCGCAACTGGAGAAGTACGCGGCAGCCGCCGGCCTGGGCGACCGCTACCCGCGCCTTGCTCTCGCCCACGGGCTGGCCGTCCACCGCACCAGCCTGCGATGGGCCGAGCAGACCATCGCCGCACTCTCCGCTGTTCCCGCACCCTCCTGACGGCCGACGGTCCGGGCCCGGACGCTGGCCGCCGGCTTGTCAACGGGGTGAGCCTGTGCCCGCGTTGCTGCTTCCTGCCACGTCAGGGCAGGATAGAGGGATGCAGACCGCGCCTTACCCATCGTGGGACCACTTCCCGCGGAACGCATGAACGCCGACGTCGGCGAACTGCGTCGCCTCCGCCGGGCCCGCGACCGGATGGACCGCGAGTACGCGCAGCCTCTTGACGTCCCGGCGCTCGCCCGCACGGCGCTGATGTCGCCCGGGCACTTCAGCCGCCGCTTCCGCGAGGCGTACTCCGAGACGCCGTATTCCTACCTGATGACCCGGCGCATCGAGCGGGCGAAGGCGCTGCTGCGCCGCGGCGACCTGAGCGTGACGGATGTCTGCTTCGCGGTCGGCTGCACGAGCCTGGGCTCATTCTCCGCCCGGTTCACCGAGCTCGTCGGCGAGACGCCGTCGATGTACCGCGCCCGTAACCACGACGAGCTTCGCGGCATATCCCCCTGCCAGGCGATGGTGATAACCCGGCCGCGCCGGGCGCGGGCCACGGGCGCCCAGAAGAGAGCAGTTTCGGAGAAGCATTCCGTCGCCGCGCCCGCCTAGCATCGGTGCCATGACCGTTTCACTGTGTGGCGTGCACGTCACCGTCGATGACACCGACGCTGCCCTTGGCTTCTACCGCGATACCCTCGGCATGGCGGTGACCAACGAGGTCGCCAACGGCGGCTTCCGCTGGATCACCCTTTCCATCGACAGCCAGCCCGAGATTAAGATCGTGCTGTCGCAGCCGCATGCGGGCCGCTCCCAGGAGGACGGGGACGCCCTCGCGGCCTTGCTCGCCAAGGGCGCGCTGTCCATGATCCAGCTCCGCTGCGACGACCTCGACGCGACCTTCGACAAGATCGCCGCCGCGCCCGGCGTCGAAGTGCTGCAGGAGCCCGCCAGCCAGTTCTGGGGCGTCCGCGACTTCGCCGTGCGCGACCCCGCGGGCAACATGGTCCGCATCGAGCAGGGCTGAACCGGATCGCCGCGAAACGCGAGGGACGTCCCGGAACGATCGTTCCGGGACTCCCGGCGGGCACTGAGTCTGCGCAGCGCCACCGTCTGATGCGTGGAGGGGTTGTGCGACCGGGGAGTGACCGTGGCGGTCCGCGGGCGACCCCCGGACCGGGCCCGTGGCGGTCACGATCCTGCGGTCACCGGATGCTTGGCGCTCGCGATCAGAGGATGTACGGGATGAGCATCTTCGTGGCGTGCTTGTAGGGCGGGTAGGCGGCGGGAAAGAGCTTGGCCATGTTGCGTTCCTCGACGACGGCGCTGAACAGGAAGTAGGCGCCAAGAATCACGACCGCGGTCAGCCAGTAAGGGCTGACCGCTATCGCCGTGCCGACCATGCCGAGGATGATGCCGCTGTAGATGGGGTGGCGGATCCTCCCGTAGGGGCCGGTCGTGACCAGCTCAGGGTCGGCCTTCTGAGACATCGGCATGCCCCAGTTGCGACCGAGGTACACCCTGGCCCAGACGGCGAGCGCCAGGCCGAGGACGAAGATCGCCAGGCCGATGCCGAGCAGCCACGGATTGCCCGTAGGCGCCTCGTGGCCCTTGAAGACCCGGAGCCGGATCAGGAGCAGGACGATGAGGATGATTCCCACCCGGATCCCGGCGAACTGTGTCCACCGGGACTTGCCAACCTTGGCCGTGCCAGCCATCACGAGCCAGTAGACCCAGAAGACGATCCAGCCGGCGGCGATGATGGCGTCGATCGCTTTCATCGCTCTCGCTTCCTCCCTGCCCGGCCGGCCCGTGCGGCCGATGGTCATTTCCGACAGTAGGGCGCACCGGCACGCCGCGCATCAGCCCGCGGGCCGGCTTACGGTATCAGCGAGTAGAACCAAGGGTCCATTCCGCCTCCTACCGATCTCAAACTACGGAACTAGTCATCCCACTCAGAAAGGCGGCGAGGGAACCGGCGCTCGCCCCGGCCCGGTATTTCGAGCCGATCGCACGCAAGGCGTGGTCTATGCGCTGACACGAACTTCCGCCAGCCTGTTCATCCCGTCTGCCGTCGACCGCCGCCCAGGGAGCTTGAGACGGCGCGGGGGCGCGTGCGCGGCTGACCGCTGGTGTGGGCCGGGTGGCCCGTCAACGTCGTGGGCCGGCGCGGGGCGGGGGCTAGGCTGCGGCGGTGTGAGCGAAGGCGAGTTGCTGACCGGGGATGGCGTTACGCCTCGGCCAGACGAGCTAGGCCAGGCTCCCTGCCCTCCCCGCACTAGCGGAGCGCCACCGCCCTTTTGCGCGACCCTTTCCAAGAGCCGCGCTTGCCATAGGTGGCGGCCAATTCCAGCGAGGAGAAGCCGATGCCGCACGCGCCTGTATGGCGGGCTGCCAGCCAGGCATCGGACGTTGCGGCGATAGGCAGCGTGATTGGCCTCGTGGCGTACGTGGGAATCGACGTAAACCTGTATGGTCGCCGTGCCCGCCGTAGGCGAAGTAGGCGCTGAGGATCGCACGGGGAGCGGAGGAGGTGTGGGCCTGCGTGGACTTGATCTGGTCCTTACACTGAGTCGTGTGGCTCAAGGGCCGGATCGCCCAGGCGAGGGACGCGATGGCGCTTCGTCCCCGAAGTCGGCCGCTGGCACGCCGGAGGATGCGGTGCGGATCGAGCCGCTAGCGATGGGAGATGTCGCCTCCGCCGTCGAGCTGGTCAGACATGTTCTTCGGGTGGATCCCGGCGACCGCGGCCAGCAGTTCGCATCCGACATCACCGATGACTCGCGCCAGATGTTCGTGGCCAAGGCGAACGGCCGTGTCATCGCCTACGGCCGGGTGGCCAAGCTGGCAGCGGACGAGGCGGCCCCGGGAACACCGGCTGGCTACTACCTCAGCGGCGTGCTCGTGGACCCGGCATGGCGAGGCCGGGGTACCGCCACTACGTTGACTCGGGCCCGCCTGCGCTGGGTCTTCGTCCGCGCAGACGAGGCGTTCTATGTGGCCGGGGCGGACAATATCGCCTCTCTTCAGCTGCACGCCGCGCTTGGTTCAAGGAATTGAAACGCTTCGAAAGCGACCGGTCCGCGGCTGGCGTGGACGTGCTGTCGTGGCTTGCCAGAGCGGTGGCTTCCCCTGACGTCCGCCCGCTCGCTGGTGGCACGGACCATCCTGTTGCGCCCGCGCAGGAATGAGGGTGGTCGACACGAGGGGCGAGTTCCCGCCGCCTCCGCGTTACGCTGGCCCCATGCCGAATCCCGCCGTTTCCGGCAATGATTCACACCGTCACGGTCAGGTTCGGGCCTCCGACACCGACCGGGAATTGGTGGTCGAGACGCTGCGCCAGGCTGCGGGCGATGGCCGACTCACCTTGGAGGAGCTTGACCAGCGCCTGGAGGCCGCCCACGCGGCAAAGACCTATGCCGAACTGGAGAAGCTGACCGAGGATCTTCCCGCCGCGCACCTTCCCGAGCCGGTCGGCCGAAGCCTCCCGGCTCAGCCGTTCGGTGGCAAGCCGACCTCGCGGTTTGGGATCGCGGTGATGAGTGGCTTCGGCCGGGGTGGGCGCTGGGTGGTGCCGCGCTGGTTCACCGGGCTGGTCCTCATGGGCTACGGCGGCATCGATATGCGAGATGCGAGCTTCACCGAGCAGATCACCCGGATTACCGCGTTCGCGCTGATGGGCGGCATCGACATCGTGGTGCCCGAGGACGCCGAGGTACATGCGCGCGGGCTCGGGATCATGGGCATCTTCAGCGGTCGCCGCACTAGCGGCCCCGGTCAGGCTGGGGCGCCAGTCATAGTCGTGACCGGCCTGGCCATCATGGGCGAAATCTGCGTCCGGCGACGGGCGCCAAAGAAAAAGAAGGGGTGAGGGCAGATCACCCCGGCCCGCTAGGCCCAGGTCCAGGTGGAAGAACACTTCCACGCTGCCACCGTGCCACTGCGGCGGGGTCCCTGGCGGCAGGGAAAGGCTGCCGTGCTGGCGGAAGCCCTGACGCCGGAAAGCGGCGATAGCGGCCGGGTTAGCGGAGCTTGTCTCCAGGCGCACCAGTCCCAACCGGCGCGCCTCCTCGACCACCCGCTCGGTCAGGCGCGTCCCGATCCCACGCCGCCACAACCGGGACGCGACCACGTAATCGTCGAGCCGACCGACCGATGGGTGGCTGCCCTGCGGTCCGGGGCACAAGGCCAGGCCAGCTTGTCCCCGGACCGGATGCGACCCGGCGTCGCCACCCACTGGCTGCCGTCCTGCTGTGGAGCCCGCGTCTATACATACATAACGACCTAGTGTCGGTATATGATGTGGTGGTGTACGGACATGGGAGAGCCCGTGAGAATGACCATCTACCTGCCCGATGCGCTCGCCGCCGAGGTGAAAGCCGGGCTGACCGATACGAACATCAGCGCGGTCTGCCAAGCCGCTCTGCGCGCGGAACTCGAACGGGAGAAGGCAATGGAGAAGATCGACGCTGACGGCTACCAGCGGGTGAAGCTCTACGACGGCAAGCGGGAACACGACATTGCGTTCCGGGGCCGCAAGATCGGCAGCAGCCAGAAGGCTGACGCGTGGCTGACGCCGAAGGGGACGATCGCGGTCTACGACCATCGCGAGCAGGAGCTGTACACCTACGACGAGTACGGCGCGTTCGCCGATGACGAAGGCGTCGACCACAGGCTGCGGGCCGACGTCGCGGACGCGCTCGGCGAGAAGTACGTGGAAGAACTCGACATCTGACTAGCCTGATGCTCGACGCTCGCTCACGGGCAGTCTGGCCCTACGGACTGTAAGGCTGGCAGTTCGGCCGTTCTAGGGGTAGACCCTCCATGACCTGGGTCGACTAGTGCCCCCCCCCGCGGGGCGGGAAGCTGGAGGCAGGGTGGCTAGCGGCGGCGAAACCCCGCCCTTCGCGACCTGCCTAACCTCGATCATTCACGTGGCCTGATGGCCCGTAGTGGTTGAGGCGCTCGACGCGTTCGTGATCTTGATTTTAGCGGGGGTCGTGACAGTAGCCCGGCTGCCGAGCCGGGGTCCGGGGTTCCACGGGTCCATGGCGGGTGGTCGTCGGGACAGAGCTCGTGCCCTGCTCTGTGGCAAGATCGCCTGATGCCACAACTCTTGGGTTTCATCATCGACTGCCCGGACCCGATGAAGCTGGCGGCCTTCCGGCCCCGCAGATACCTGTGCGGGTGGGTCTCAGGCTCCCGCCGCCGGGTTGTCGGCAAGTGCCTGCGCTGCTGATTCCGTCATGCTCTGCTGCTGGCCAGGCAGCAGCTTGGCCGTGTACCTGATGGCGATCATGCGCGCCGTGGTGATGGCCGCCCCCATCACCAGCGTCCAGGCGAGGGCGCGGCCCAGCGAGGCCTGCTGGTCGTCAGGGCCCAGCGGTGGCTCTTTGCCGGTTGCCTGCTTCCAGGTCAGCTGGAGTCCCTTGTAAGCGCCCGCCGCCGCAGCCATCCCGACAGCATGTTTCAGCATCCGGCTGACCCGGCCATCGGAACTGTCACCCGCCATCGCAGTCACCCCCGGCTAGCCGCCCAGAACCACGGGAATCCGCGGTGTCCTTTGTCTTGCAATCATGTTACAGACCGTAGGCTTGCCGCTTGGATGACGATCGAGGAAGCTGGCTGTGCGCTGGCCACGAGAGCACGGTCGTGACCGAGCTGGTCTACCGCAAGCAGATCCGGCCCGTCTTGGAAAGCGGAGCCGATGTCATGAACCGCATCTTCAGGGCCGGCGATGATGCTTAGTCACGCAGTTTGTCACTCAGCTTGCGTGCCCGGCCGGTGCGGTTTCAGCCTAAGAGGCTGTGAGCTGCGGTTTCATGGGTGGGCCTGCGTGGACTTGAACCACGGACCTCTTCCTTATCAGGGAAGCGCTCTAACCGACTGAGCTACAGGCCCCAGGGCGCCCGGATCGGGCGCTGATGCCGGGTACGCCGGCCTAGGTTACCGCACGCCGGGGATGCTCGGTCAGTCGGTTTCCTTGAGCGTGACCTCAATGCCGCCGGCCAGGTGGGTGACCAGGTTGTAGATCACCGCCCCGACGGTGGCCAGGGCCGTGATCAGGACCACGTTGATGGCGCCGACCAGCATCGTGTAGCCCAGGATCCGGGACGCCGAGAACCACTGGCCGTTGGCGTCGGATCCGGCGCTGCCCTTGCCGGAGGTCACGTCGCTGATCGTGGTCTGGATCGAGTGGAAGACCCCGAGCTTGCTCAGGACGTAGTAGAGCGCGGCGACGGCGACGAACAGGATGACCCAGCCGACCAGGGAGATCATGAAGCTGAACTTCATCACCGACCAGGGCTCGATCCGGGACAGCACGAGCTGAGCCCGGCGCGTGGGCGCGGTCGCCGGTGATGTCCGGGCCGCGGGCGCGGGCCTGACCACCGGGGCCTTCTTGGCCGGCCGGGGCGGCACCTTGCTGGCGGGCTTCTTCGGCCTGATCCTGGGCTTGGTCAGGGCGGCGAACGGAGCGGTAACCCTGGCCGCCATGCTCGTCGTCGGGGCCGGCGGAACCTGAGCCGGGAGCGGCGGGACCTGGGGCTGGTAGGGCGGGACCCGCATCCCGTCCCCGTTGGCCAGGGTGCTGTCCGGCTCGGCCGGGCTGTAGGGCATCTCCTCGGCCGGGCTGCCGTACGACGCGTCCGGGCCGTTCCCCGCGTACGCGATATCTTGCTGGCCCGTGTGCGGCACATCCGGCATGTCCGGTACATCCGACCCTGGATAGGGCGGCGGCATTTCCGGCCCCGCGGCAGCGAACGAACTGCCGGGCATCGGCAGGTCGGGCATCGGATCGGCATCCTCGGCCGGGTCGCCCGGGGTCGGCTGCGAGGCCCCGGACTCCGGCTCAGGGTCGGCTGGAGCTCCCTCGGCTGATCCATCGGTGAGCCACATCGATGGCTCGACGCGCTGATCCACCCCGTCCTCCTCCAGTATGTTGCCTCCCACGAGGTTATCCCCATATGGCCGGTCCGGGTCCCGTTGGGCCTGACCGTCATCTGAAGCAACATCTATATGACGCTGCGCGGGCGTGCTGCGTTGCGCCGGGCTGCTCGCCGGGGACGAGGGATCCTGCTCGTTCTCGGTCACTCCTGGTCACTCCCGCCGCCCTCGGGATCACCGTCCTCGGCAGCGCCCGGGCCGCCCGCGCCGTTGGCCTCGTCGAGCCACTCCTCGTTCCGCGCGATGGCCACCAGGCTCTGCCCGGAAGCCAGGTTGACCAGCCGGACACCCATGGTCTGCCGGCCCGACTGCTTGATCTCGCCGGCGTTCGTCCTGATCACGCCGCCCGCCGAGGTGATCGCGAACACCTCGTCCTCGGGCCGCACCATCAGCACGCCTACGAGCTCGCCGCGGGCCTCGACGATCCGGGCCGTCACCACGCCCCGGCCGCCCCGGCCCTGCACCGGGTACTGGTCGGCCGGGGTGCGCTTGGCGTAGCCGCCGCCGGTGGCGACGAGCACGTCGGCGCCGTCCCGGACCACGTACATGCCCAGCAGCCGGTCGCCCTGGCCGAACCGCATGCCGATCACGCCCGAGGTGGCCCGCCCCATCGGGCGCAGCGCCTCGTCGCTGGCCCGGAACCTGATCGCCTGGGCGTCCTTGCTGACCAGCAGCAGGTCCTCATCGGCCGAGACCAGCCGGGCCGCGATGACCTCATCGTCGTCACGCAGGTTGATCGCGATGATGCCGCCGGCCCGGGGCGAGTCGAAGTCGGTCAGGTGCGACTTCTTGACCAGGCCGCTCGCGGTGGCCAGCACCAGGTACGGCGCGACCGAGTAGTCGGGCAGCGCCAGCACCTCGGCGATCCGCTCGTCGGGCTGGAACGCGAGCAGGTTCGCCACGTGCTGGCCGCGGGCGTCGCGGGCCGCCTCGGGCAGCTCGTAGGCCTTCGCCCGGTAGACCCGGCCCTTGTTCGTGAAGAACAGGATCCAGTTGTGGGTGCTGGTCACGAAGAAGTGCTCGACGATGTCATCGACTCTCAGCTGCGCCCCGCGCACGCCCTTGCCGCCGCGCCGCTGGGCGCGGTACAGGTCGGTCTTGGTCCGCTTGGCGTAGCCGCCGCGGGTGATCGTGACGACCACGTCCTCCTCGGCGATGAGGTCGGCCACGGACACGTCGCCGTCGTAGGCGATGATCTGCGTGCGCCGGTCGTCGCCGTACCTCTCCACGATCTCGGCGAGCTCGGTCCCGATGATCTCCCGCTGCCGCTCCGGCGAGGCCAGGATCGCCTCGTAGTCGGCGATCTGGGCCATCAGCTCCTCGTACTCGTCGACGAGCTGCTGCCGCTCCAGCGCGGCGAGCTTGCGCAGCTGCATGTCCAGGATCGCGCGGGCCTGGATCTCGTCGATCTCCAGCAGCTCCATCAGGCCCTGCTGCGCGTCCGCGGCCGACGCGCTGGCCCGGATCAGCGCGATGACCTCGTCGATCCGGTCGATCGCCTTGAGCAGCGCGCGCAGGATGTGCGCCCGTTCCTCCGCCTTCCGCAGCAGATACCGGGTGCGGCGGACGATGACCTCGATCTGGTGGGTGACCCAGTGCCGGATCAGCTGGTCCAGCCGCAGCGTGCGCGGCACCCCGTCGACCAGGGCCAGCATGTTCGCGCCGAACGTCTCCTGCAGCTGGGTGTGCTTGTACAGGTTGTTCAGCACGACCTTGGCCACCGCGTCCCGCTTGAGCACGATGACCAGGCGCTGGCCGGCCCGGTCGCTGGTCTCGTCCCGCACGTCGGCGATGCCGGTGACCCGGCCGTCCCGGGCCAGCTCGGCGATCTTCGACGCCAGGTTGTCCGGGTTGACCTGGTACGGCAGCTCGGTGACGATCAGGCAGGAACGGCCCTTGCGGTCCTCCTCGACCTCCACGACCGCGCGCATCGTGATCGAGCCGCGGCCGGTGCGGTAGGCCTCCTGGATGCCGCGGCGGCCCACGATCAGGGCCCCGGTGCTGCCATCCGGCCCGCCGGGGAAGTCCGGGCCCTTGATCCGCTCGATCAGCGCCTCGAGCAGGTCCTCGTCGGAGGCGTCGAAGTGGTCCAGGTACCACTGGGCCCCGGCCGCCACCTCGCGCAGGTTGTGCGGCGGGATCTTGGTCGCCATGCCGACCGCGATCCCCTCCGAGCCGTTGACCAGCAGGTTCGGGAACCGGCTGGGCAGCACCACCGGCTCGGCGGACCGGCCGTCGTAGTTGGGCCGGAAGTCGACGGTCTCCTTGTCGATGTCCCGCAGCATCTCCATGGCCAGCGGGGCCAGCCGGCACTCGGTGTACCGCATCGCGGCGGCCGGGTCGTTGCCTGGCGACCCGAAGTTGCCCTGCCGGTCCACCAGCGGCATCCGCATCGCCCACGGCTGGGCCAGCCGGACCAGGGCGTCGTAGATCGCGGAGTCGCCGTGCGGGTGGTAGCTGCCCATCACGTCGCCGACCACCCGGGCGCACTTGGAGAAGCCGCGGTCGGGCCGGTAGGCGCCGTCGTACATCGCGTAGAGGATCCGGGTGTGCACCGGCTTCAGGCCGTCGCGAACGTCGGGCAGGGCCCGGCCCACGATGACCGACATCGCGTAGTCGATGTAGCTGCGCTGCATCTCGACCTGGATGTCGACCGGCTCGGTGCGGTCGGACCCTCCGGGCGGTGCTGGTGCGTTCACGTCGGTCACTGGTCGTCTCGCCTTCCGTGATCACGGACTATCGGGCATGCCTGAGCCACCGGATCCTCCGTGATCATGGAATCCGGTGCTCTCGGCCTCAGATGTCGAGGAACCTGACGTCCTTGGCGTTCCGCTGGATGAACGAGCGCCGTGCCTCCACGTCCTCGCCCATCAGCACGGTGAACAACTCGTCGGCCTGGGCCGCGTCGTCGACGGTGATCTGCCGCAGCACCCGGCGGGCCGGGTCCATGGTGGTCTCCCACAGCTCGCGGGCATTCATCTCGCCCAGGCCCTTGAACCGCTGCACGGCATCCCGGGGCCTGGGATCCCGGCGGCCCTCGGCTATGCCCGCCTCGATGACCGCGTCCCGCTCCTTGTCGGAGTAGGCGTAGCCGGGGACGACCCCGCGGCCCTCCCACTTGATCTTGTAGAGCGGCGGCTGGGCCAGGTACACGTGGCCGGCCTCGATCAGCGGCTTCATGAACCGGAACAGCAGCGTGAGCAGCAGCGTGGTGATGTGCTGCCCGTCGACGTCGGCGTCCGCCATCAGGATGATCTTGTTGTAGCGCAGCTTGGAGATGTCGAACTCGTCGTGGATCCCGGTGCCCAGCGCGGTGATCATCGCCTGGACCTCGTTGTTCTTCAGCACCCGGTCGATCCGGGCCTTCTCCACGTTGAGGATCTTCCCGCGGATCGGCAGGATCGCCTGGAACAGCGGGTCCCGGCCGCCCTTGGCCGAGCCGCCCGCCGAGTCGCCCTCGACCACGTAGACCTCGCAGATCTCCGGGTCGCCGGACTGGCAGTCGGCCAGCTTGCCCGGCAGCCCCGTGCCGCCCATCAGGTTCTTGCGGGTCAGGTCCCTGGCCTGGCGGGCGGCGATCCTGGCCCGGGCGGCCTGGGTTGCCTTGATCACGATGGCCTTGGCCTCGCCCGGGTTGCGGTCGAACCAGTCCCGCAGGTGGTCGTTGCAGACCCGCTGCACGAACGACTTGGCCTCGGTGTTGCCCAGCTTGGTCTTGGTCTGCCCCTCGAACTGCGGCTCGGCCAGCTTGACGTGGATGATCGCGGTGAGACCCTCGCGCACGTCGTCGCCGGTCAGGTTCTCGTCCTTCTCCCGCAACAGGTTCTGCTCCCGGGCGTACCGGTTCACGATCGACGTGAGCGCGGCGCGGAAGCCCTCCTCGTGGGTGCCGCCCTCGGCGGTGTTGATCGTGTTGGCGAAGGTGTGCACGGACTCGGCGTAGGACCCGCTCCACTGCATCGCGATCTCGGCCGAGATCCCCGGCTCCTCGTCGCCGAACTCGATAACCGAGCCGTGCACCGGCTCCTTGGACGCGTTCAGGTACCGGACGAAGTCGGCGATGCCGCCGTCGTAGCAGTAGTTCACGACGTTCGGCTCGCCGTTGATGTGATCGGGCCGCTCGTCGGTCAGGGTGATCGACAGCCCGCGGTTCAGGAATGCCATCTCCTGCAGGCGCCGGGACAGCGTCTCGAACGACCAGACCGTGCTCTCGAAGATGTCCTCGTCCGGCCAGAACGTGATGATGGTGCCGGTCTCCTCGGTCGGCTCGCCCTTCTGCAGCGGGCCGGTGGGCTCGCTGGCCGCGTACGACTGCCGCCAGACGAAGCCGTCCTTGAAGATCTCCACCTCGAAGCGGGCCGACAGCGCGTTCACGACCGAGACGCCGACGCCGTGCAGCCCGCCGGACACCGCGTACGACTTGCGGTCGAACTTGCCGCCCGCGTGCAGCGTGGTCAGCACGACCTCGACCGCGGGACGGTTCTCCACCGGGTGGTTGTCCACCGGGATACCCCGGCCGTCGTCGTAGACCCGGACCCCGCCATCGGCGAGGAGCGTGACCTCGATCCGGGTGGCGAAGCCGGCCAGCGCCTCGTCCACCGCGTTATCGACCACCTCCTGGACGAGGTGATGCAGGCCGCGCTCGCCCGTGGAGCCGATGTACATGCCGGGGCGCTTGCGGACCGCCTCCAGCCCCTCAAGAACCGTGATCGAGCGTGCGTCGTAGGACAAAACGGAATACTCCTCCTGAACAAGGACAGCCACGCGGGCTTGGCCTCGCGGGGAGCATCCCCTGTGCTCCCCCTCCGGCTGCGTTTACATTTTACCTGCGCATACCGTCAGGCTGTGCCTTTCGGGGGGACGACCTCGCGGACCCCGGCCGCGAGGCCCCCGAGGCCCCTGGCGGGGCCTCAGCCGTAGGTGTCCCGCGGCCCGCGGCTCCCGCGCACCCGCCACTCGCCGGGCCGCCGGGGCGGGCCGGCCGCCCCGCGGGCCCGCGGACCTTGACCCGCAGCACCGATCCGTCGCCGAGCTCGGCGTTGAGCCGGCGGACGAGCTGGGCCGCGAGCAGCCGGACCTGCGTCGCCCACGCGGTGGAGTCCGCGGTCACGGTCAGCTCCCCGCCGGCCAGTGACTCCGGCCGGGTGTGCGCGGCCAGGTCGGGACCGACAATCTGCGCCCATCGCCCGAAAACCGCCCCGGCGGCTGTGGCCTCGCGCCAGCCCCTGGTGTCGACCAGCCCGTCGATCGCGGCGCTCAGCGGCTGCGGGTCGTCGCGGCGGGGCCGGCGACCAGGACGCGGCGACGAGGGCGATTCGCGCGAGACGTCGCGTGCCGGCCCCTGATCGTGCGGGCGCGCAGGCCGGTTGCCCTTGGCGAGGGCGTCCGCCTTCGCCTGGGCGAGGGCCTCACGGGCCAGCCGGGCCCGGTCGGCGTCATCAGCCACGCCACACCGCCCCGGCAGAGACCTCGAATCTGGCCCCGGCCAGGCGGCCCGGCACGTCGTCGGGTACCGCCGCGGTGATCAGGACCTGCTCGGCGCCGGAGACCAGCGCGGCCAGCCGGTCCCGGCGACCGCCGTCGAGCTCGGCGAAGACGTCGTCGAGCAGCAGCACCGGGTCCTCGCCGCCGGAGCGCAGCAGGTCATAGGCGGCGAGCCGGAGCGCGAGGGCCAGCGACCAGCACTCCCCGTGGCTGGCGTACCCGCGCGCGGGCAGGTCCCCGATGCGCAGCTCGAGCTCATCCCGGTGCGGGCCGACCAGGCAGACGCCGCGCTCGAGCTCGGCCCGCCGGGCCGCGGCCACGGCCCGGCGCAGCCCGTCGGCGATCGCCGCCCGGTCGGCGGCGGGCTCGGCGTCCGGCTCGGCCGCCTCCGCCTGCCGGGCCTGGCGGTAGGTCATCGTGACGGCCAGGTCCTCGCCGGACACCGCCGCGTACGCCTTGGCCATCAGCGGCCGGAGCGAGGCGGCCAGATCCAGCCGGCCCGCGGTCAGCGCCGCGCCTTTCTCGACCAGGTGCTCGTCCCACACGTCCAGGGCGCTCGGCGCCGTCCCCTCGCCCCCGGTGAGCCGGATCCCGTGCGCCCGGGCCGACTTCAGCAGCGCGGTCCGCTGCCGCAGCACTCGCTCGTAGTCGGCCCGGACCCCGGCGAACCGCGGCCGGGTCGCCGTCAGCAGGTCATCGAGGTAGCGCCGCCGCTGATCGGGGTCGCCCTTGACCATGGCCAGGTCCTCCGGAGCGAACAGGACGGCCCGCAGCGTGCCCAGGGCCTCCCGCGGCCGCGGCAGGGCGACCCGGTTCAGCCGGACCCGGTTGGCCCGCCCCGGATTGATCTCGATCTCGAGCAGGCTGTCCCGGTCCGCTGAGCGCACGGCCGCCCGCAGAATGGCACGCTCCGCCCCGTGCCGGATCAGGGGCGCGTCGGCGGCGACCCGGTGGCTGCCGAACGTGGCCGCGTACGCCGCCGCCTCGACCAGGTTGGTCTTGCCCTGCCCGTTGGCGCCGGTGAAGGTGGACACGCCGGGGGCCAGCGCGAGATCCGCTGCGGCATAGCTGCGGAAGTCGGTCAGCGCCAGCCTGGTCAGGTGCACGCCTGCGACAGTACCGCCCGGGGGACGACCCCCGGGACCCCCGCGCGCCGTCCGTCACCAGGGGCTGTTTCCGCGCGGGCTCCTCAGCCGCCCAGGCGGATCGGCATGAGCAGGTAGCGGTAGTCGGGCTCGCCGTCCGGGGCCGGCTTGCCGGTGATCAGCGCGGGCCGGCCCGGCTCGGTGAACGACATCCGCGCCGTGTCGGAGTCGATCGCGCTCAACCCGTCGAGCAGGTACTGGGGGTTGAACGCGATCGTGAACTCGTCGCCGTCGTACCCGGCCTCGAGCACCTCGATCGCCTGCGCCTCCTCGCCGGTGCCGGCCTCGAGCACCAGCTGGCCGGGCGAGAACGCCAGCCGCACCGCGGTGTTGCGCTCGGCCACCAGGGCCACCCGCTTGACCGCCTCGGCCAGCAGCGAGGTGGACATCTCGGCGGTTGCGTTGACGTGGCTGGGCAGCAGGTTCTGGTAGCGCGGGAACTCGCCGCCGAGCAGCCTGGTCGTGGTCTGCCGCCCGCCGCCCTCGAACCCGATCATCCCGTCGCCGCCATGGCCGCCGTCCGCGCCTGCCTCGCCCGGCAGGGCCAGGGCGATGGACACCTCGGCGCCCGAGGTGAGCGAGCGCGCGGTCTCCGCGAGCGCCCGCGCCGGGACCAGCACGGCCGCCGACAGGTCGGGCCGGGCCGGGCTCCACCGCAGCTCCCGCACGGCCAGCCGGTACCGGTCGGTCGAGATCAGCGTCAGGGTGTCTCCCTCGATCTCGATCCTCACCCCGGTCAGCGCGGGCAGCGTGTCGTCCCGTCCGGCGGCGGTGGCCGACTGGCTGACCGCCGAGGCGAACGCGTCGCTGCCCACCGACCCGGCGGCCTGCGGCATCTCGGGCAGCGCCGGGTACTCCTCCTCCGGCATCGTCAGCAGCGTGAACGTTGCGCTGCCGCAGGACAGCACGGCCTTGCCGCCTTCGGAGGTGATCTGCACCGGCCGGGCCGGGAGGCTGCGGCTGATCTCGGCCAGCAGCCGACCGGAGACCAGCGCGCTGCCCTCCTCCTCGGTCATCACCGGGATCGTCGCCTGGGCCGACACGTCATAGTCGAAGCTGGACAGCGTGAGGTCGGCCCCGGCGTGCAGCCGCATCCCGGCGAGCACGGGCACGGTGGGACGGGCCGGGAGGGCGCGGGCCGTCCACGCCACGGCATCGGCCAGGACATCGCGTTCGACCTGGATCTTCACAGGAAGCTGCCTCCTGTTGCTCGGTCTGACTTGGTCTTGCTATCAGGTAATGAAAGAAAAGTAGTGGTCGTAGGGACGGTGGATTCTGGGGATATCCGCCGCAGCCGCAGGTCACGCGGGCGGACCCCGTCCACAATGGCTGTGGCTGCGGCGGACCGCGGCCGGGCGCGCCGTGTGGATACCCGGAAGTCAGCTCCGCGAAGGCACCTTGTTACCCCCTGGACGACCGGAGTTTTCCTCCGCTCACCCGAGCCTGTCCACACATTTATCCACAGCCTGTGTGCGCTGATTACGCCCGCCGACGCAGGTATGAGAATCTTCACCGCGCCGTCACCCGGACAGTGCCTGCTGTTTGATCCGGTTAGTGAGCTCGGTGACCTGGTTGTAGATCGACCGGCGCTCGGCCATCAGGGAACGGATCTTCTTGTCAGCGTGCATGACGGTGGTGTGGTCGCGGCCGCCGAACTGCTGCCCGATCTTGGGCAGGGACAGGTCGGTCAGCTCACGGCACAGGTACATGGCGATCTGCCGGGCGGTCACCAGGACGCGGGACCGGGACGTGCCGCACAGGTCGTCGATGGACAGCCCGAAGTAGGAGGCCGTCTGCCCCATGATCGTCGAGGCGGTGATCTCCGGGCCCTGCGCCTCGGGGATCAGGTCCTTCAGCACGAACTCGGCGAGTTGCAGGTCGACGGACTGCCGGTTCAGGCTGGCGAAGGCGGTGACCCGGATCAGCGCGCCCTCTAGCTCGCGGATGTTGGTGGAGATCCGGCTGGCGATGTACTCGAGCGCGTCAGGCGGCGCGTTGAGCCGGTCCTGGACCGCCTTCTTGCGCAGGATCGCGATCCGGGTCTCCAGCTCGGGCGGCTGGACGTCGGTGAGCAGTCCCCACTCGAACCGGCTGCGCAGCCGGTCCTCCAGGGTGACCAGCCGCTTGGGCGCGCGGTCGCTGGAGATCACGATCTGCTTGCTGGCGTTGTGCAGGGTGTTGAAGGTGTGGAAGAACTCCTCCTGGGTGCCTTCCTTGTTCTCCAGGAACTGGATGTCGTCCACCAGCAGCACGTCGACGTCGCGGTAGCGGCGCCGGAAACCGTCCTGCTTGCCGTCCCTGATCATGTTGATGAAGTCGTTGGTGAACTCTTCCGAGCTGACGTACCGGACCTTGACGCCCTGGTAGAGGCTCTGGGCGTAGTGGCCGATGGCGTGCAGCAGGTGCGTCTTGCCCAGGCCGGAGTCGCCGTAGACGAACAGCGGGTTGTAGGCCTTGGCCGGGGCCTCGGCGACGGCCACGGCGGCCGCGTGCGCGAACCGGTTGCTCGAGCCGATGACGAAGGTCTCGAACGTGTACTTGGGATTGAGCCGGGCCTGAGCCGGGCGGGGCGTGCCGGGCGCGAAGCCGCCGGGCCCGCCGGGCCCGCCCGGGACGTCGGGGAGGCCCGGGCCGCCCGGGCCGGGCCGCCCGGCGCCGATGCCGGGGCTCTCCGGCCGGGGGACGGGAAGGCCGCCGGGGCCGAGGTGGCCGAACTCGCCGGCCGTGCGGTGACGGTCGTCGCCGAGGCGCGGCAGCGGCCCGGTGACGGGATCCGCGCCGGAATCCGCGGCCGCGGCGGCCTGGAGGTCGTCCAGGGCGTGCAGGCCGTCCGGGCGCAGGGCGGTGTCGGGCGCGGCCGCCGCCGCGGCGGGATCGACGGTGACCGCGAGCTGGATGCTGCGGCCGAGTTCCCGGGAGAGGGTGTTGGTGATCAGGGCGCGCAGCCTGGTCTCCAGCTGCTCCTTGACGAACTCGTTGGGAGTGGCGATCAGCGCGGTGTTCTCGACGAGGCCGAGCGGCCGGGTGAGCTGCAGCCAGGCGCGGTGCGCCGGCTCGATCTGCATTCCGGCCAGCTCGTCCAGGGACCTGGCCCATACTTCCGCGAGGTCTGCTTCACTCATCGCCGTTCACCTCGCGCCCCCACATGTGATCAACAGGTTTTTCCACAGGTTGTGCACTTGCACGTTCCGTGCAGCTGCCCTCCCCATTGGCCGCCGGGGGCTTCGAATTCGGCGACCAACTGATCCCGGATCCCCACGCCCAGGACCGCTGTCCACAGCCTAGGCCTCGGGTTCGGCGCACGTTTGGCAAACGGCAAGTGTTACGCAGGGTGCCCGCGAGGTCGTGAACGGCCGGCCATCCGCGGCCGCGGGACCCGGTTTGACCTGGGGCGCCCGGCCCGCGTACCGTTACTGGTCCGGCCCCGCGCTGGGCTGCTTTCGCGTGTCCCGAGACCGGTCGGCGGTGCCTTCTCCCGCCCGCCCTGTGTACCTGGAGTTCCAGTGAGCAAGCGTACGTTCCAGCCGAACAACCGCCATCGCGCGAAGACGCACGGGTTCCGGCTGCGCATGCGCACCCGGGCCGGGCGCGCGATCCTGGCCGCGCGGCGCCGTAAGGGGCGCGCGCGGGTCAGTGTCTGACCGGCCGCGGCCCCCGGCTGGCGCGGGCCAGCGGGCGCGGCGGTGACGGCTCATGCTGCCCGCCGCGGCCCGGATGCGGAAGCGCTCGGAGTTCTCCCGGGCGGTGCGCGGCGGCCGCCGCGCCGCCCGGACCCTGGTGTCCGGCCACCTGCTCAGGCAGGCGGGCCACGATGAGCCGGCCCGGGTGGGCTTCGTGGTCAGCCGGGCCGTCGGCGGTGCCGTGGTGCGCAACAAGGTGCGCCGCAGGCTCCGTCATCTGGCCCGCGGGTATCTCGGGTCGCTTCCTGAAGGTAGCCTGTTGGTGGTGCGTGCCGATCCCCGGGCCGCCACCGCACGCCAGGCGGAACTCGCCGCCGATCTCGACCTGGTCATCCAAGCTTTGCTCCGGCGGCAGGGCGGAACGCAGCGCACGTGATGAGCACAACGGCAACGAACCTGGCAGCGCGACAGCCGAGGGAACGGACATCGCCCGTGGCCCGGCTGCTCGTGCTGCTGCTGGCCGGGTACCGGCGGTTCATCAGCCCGATGCTCGCGCCCCGGTGCCGGTTCTACCCGTCCTGCAGCGCCTACGCGCTCGAGGCGGTCCAGGTGCACGGCGCGCTGCGCGGCACCTGGCTGGCCGCCCGGAGACTGAGCCGCTGTCATCCGTTCCACGCCGGGGGCCTGGATCCGGTGCCGGGGCGGGCGGACGAGCCCGGGCCCGACGCGGCCGAGGCAGCACTATCGCCGGGCGCGT
This sequence comes from uncultured Actinomycetota bacterium, assembly GCA_963749145.1. Classification (GTDB taxonomy): domain Bacteria; phylum Actinomycetota; class Actinomycetes; order Streptosporangiales; family Streptosporangiaceae; genus JASHPR01. The sequence goes on from CAVVLN010000006.1 coordinate 218,997, forward strand.
CGCGTGGGTCCGGCGGGCCGGAGTGCCCGATCAGATCCCGAGGGAGCTAGCCGGTGGGGAATCCGCTTAACCCGATCTATTACGCTGTCGCCTGGGTCCTCAAGCATATTTACGGCTTCCTGAGCCCCATCTTCGGCCCCACCAGCGGGTGGACGTGGGCGTTGTCCATCGTGCTGCTCGTCGTCCTCATGCGGCTGATCATCGTCCCGCTGTTCATCAAGCAGATGCACACCACGCGGGCGATGTCGGCGCTGGCGCCGGAGATGGCCGCGCTGCGGAAGAAGTACAAGAACGACAAGCAGACGCTGCAGCAAGAGACCATGAAGCTCTACCAGCAGGCGGGCGTCAACCCCCTGATGGGCTGCCTGCCGGTGGTGCTGCAGCTGCCGATGTTCTTCGCGCTGTTCAGCGTGCTGAAGGCGATCGCCGAGTGGAAGCCGGGCCAGGCGCCTAAATACGGGCTTACGTATGAGATGGTGTACAGCGCCCAGCACGCCAAGATCCTCGGCGTGACGGTGGCGGACAAGTTCCTGTTCACGGGCACGCTCCAAGTCCCGCTGCACGCGAAGGTCGTCATCTTCATCTTCGTCCTGATCAGCATGACGACGACCTACCTGACCGTGCGGCAGAGCATGAAGCGCGGGATGATGCCCGCGGCGACGCCGGACAACCCGATGGCGCAGTCGCAGAAGTACATGGCCTACGTCATGCCGTTGTTCGCGCTGTCCGGCCTGTACTGGCCGTTCGGCCTGGTCCTGTACTGGGTGACCACGAACCTGTGGACGCTCGGCCAGCAGTACGTGATGTTCCGGATCTACCCGCAGCCGCGCACCCCTAAAGGGGCCGGCACGGTCGCGGGGACGGTGATCGCCCCGGCCGTGACGACCCCGCGCCCGGCCCGGCCGAAGCGCCTGCCCGCGGGCCAATCGGGTTCCGGCCCGGCGGACGGCCCCGCGGACCAGGCCGGTTCCGCTCCGGCCGCCGCCGACGGTGCCGCGGACGGTGCCGCCGACGGTGCCGCGTCCGGTACCGGCCAGTCGAACGGCGCCGCCCGGACCGGCGCCGCCCGCCAGAACAGCAACGGCACGCCGCCGCCCCGCGGCCAGGGCCGCAAGGCCGCCGCCGCGAAGGCCGCCGCCTCGCCGCCCGGGCCGGCGCGCCAGGACGCCGGGGCGCCGGCGAACGGGAGCGGCGGGGTGCTGCGCCGGCTGACGAAGGGCCGCGCCGAACCCGAGCCCCGCCGGCCCCGCCCGAGGTTAAGCTCGTCAGGCAGCAGAAGCAGCGACAGTCACGCAGTAAGCGATCCGGCAAGCGGTGAGGCACTACCGCGGCGTCCTGGCGTGGCTGCCGTCAGCAGAGGTCAACCCCGAACGTAGGAGGCCCCGAGCGTGAGCCAAGGGGAGAGCGCGGTCACCGAGCCGCAGGTGTCCGCGGCAGATGAGGCCCAGGCCGGGCCCGGACTGGATGAGCCCGGCCCGGCGCAGGCCGCCCGACGCGGACGAATTCTCCGACGCGGACGAATTCTCCGACGCCGGGGACGACGGCGGCCCGGAGTCCGGGGAGGCGGCTCCCGGGCTGACCGACGTCGGCGACCTGGAGCTCGAGGGCGAGATCGCCGCCGACTATATCGAGGGGCTGCTCGATGTCGCCGACCTGGACGGTGACATCGACATGGACGTGGAGGGCGAGCGGGCCGTGGTGTCGGTCGTCGGCGCGACCCTCGACGAGCTGGTCGGCCCCCGGGGCGAGGTCCTCGAGGCGCTGCAGGAGCTGACCCGGCTCGCGGTGCACCGGCACACCGGCAACCGCAGCCGGATCATGATCGACGTCGGGGGGTACCGGATGCGGCGGCGCACCGAGCTCGCGGAGACGGGCCGGGACGCTGCCGACGAGGTCAAGCGCACGGGCGTGCCCAAGAAGCTGTGGGCGATGAACCCGTTCGAGCGCAAGATCGTGCACGACGCGGTGGCGGCAGCCGGGCTGCGGAGCGAGTCCGAGGGCGAGGAGCCGGACCGTCGGGTGGTCGTTCTTCCTGCCAGCTGACTCAGGCGCGCCGCTGGCGCCGCCGGAGGCTCGCGCGGTATTCGGGCCGGCGCTTCGCCAGGCTGAACGCTACGCCGTCCTGCTGGCCGGCCCGGCCGTGGCGCGGGGCCTGATCGGGCCCCGGGAGGCCGCCCGGCTGTGGGACAGGCACCTGCTCAACTGCGCCGCCGTGGCCGGGCTCATCCCCGACCGTTGCTCGGTGATCGACCTTGGCTCCGGGGCCGGGCTGCCGGGAATCGTGATCGCGATGCTGCGGCCGGACAGCCAGGTCGTGCTGCTCGAGCCGATGGCGCGGCGGGTGGTTTTCCTCGAGGAGTGCCTACGGGTGCTGGACCTAGGCAATGCTGTGGTCTGCCGCGCCCGGGCCGAGGACGTGACCGGTCAGCTGGCGGCCGACGTCGTGACCGCCCGCGCGGTCGCGCCGATGGAGCGGCTGGCCGGCCTCGCGCTCGGGCTGGTGCGCCCGGGCGGCCTCGTCCTGGCCATGAAGGGAGCGGGAGCCGCGCAGGAACTGGCGCGGGCCGAGCCCGTGCTGCGCGGGCTGGGTGTGCGGGACGCGGCCGTGGTGCAGGCTGGGAGCGGTAGGGTCAGTCCGCCGCCGGCCGTTATCCGGCTGACCGCCGGCCCGGATGGCGGCGGCCGCCGGACGGCGCGGCCCGGGAGCGGCCAGGCCGTGCGGCAGGGTTAGCAAGGACGCCAGGAACACCAGGAGGAGCAGGAACGTGACACCGGCTTCCGCTCAGGGACTGGGATGGCCTGGCCAGCCCGATCAGGAAGGTTCCGGGCCGGGCGAGCCCGCGGCTTCCGGCGGGCCCGGCCCGCGCCTCGACCCGACGGCCGCGCCGGGCAACCCGGCGGGCCCGGCCTGGGCCACGGGCCCGGCGCCCGCTCCGCCGGCCCCGGACCGGACCGGACCTGCCGCCCCGGGCGGGCCCGAGGGGCTGGGCTGGCCTGCGGGACAGGTTCCCCGGGGGATCGGCCGCCACCACCGCGACGATACGCGGCCCCCGGCGTCGCCCCGGCCGGCTCCGGCTTCGGCGGCATCTGGCCCGGGTGCCACGGGTCCCGTCGAGGGCGACAGCGAGGCGATCACGCCCGCCGCGGCCGATGCGGGCCCGGAGATGCCCATTGCCCGCGCGGCCCGCGCCGCGCTGGCCGCCCGGGCCGGTAACCGGCCCTGGCCCCGCCCGACGGCGTGCCGGATCATCACGATCGCGAACCAGAAGGGCGGCGTGGGCAAGACCACGACTGCGGTCAACCTGGCCGCCAGCCTGTCCCTGCATGGGCTGCGGGTCCTGGTCATCGACCTGGACCCGCAGGGCAACGCCTCGACCGCGCTCGACGTGGACCATCACTCGGGCGTCGCCTCCATCTACAACGTGCTCGTGGAGGGCCAGCCACTGGCCAGCGTCGTACGGTCGGCCGCGAGCATCCCGCAGCTCTACTGCGCGCCGGCCACGATCGACCTGGCCGGCGCGGAGATCGAGCTTGTGCCGCTGGTGGCCAGGGAATCGCGGCTCATCCGGGCGCTGGCTGGCTTCGACTCGACCGGCTTCGATTACATCTTCATCGACTGCCCGCCGTCACTGGGGTTGCTGACCGTGAACGCCCTCGTGGCCGCCCCCGAGGTCCTGATCCCGATTCAGTGCGAGTACTACGCCCTCGAAGGCCTGGAGCAGTTGCTGCGCACGGTAGACCTGGTCAAGAGCCACCTCAATCCGGCGCTGGCCGTCTCGACCATCCTGCTGACGATGTTCGACGGCCGTACCCGGCTGGCCTCGCAGGTGGCCGAGGAAGTACGGGAGCACTTCGGCGAGATCGTCCTGACTTCTATCATCCCGCGCAGCGTCCGGGTCTCCGAAGCGCCCAGCTACGGGCAGTCGGTGATGACCTACGATCCGGGATCGAGCGGGGCCCAGGCGTACCTGGAGGCGGCCAAAGAGATGGCGCACCGCCAGGCACCACCGACCTGAACGGCCCGGCACCGCCGACCTGAACGGCCCGGCGCCCCCGGCCGGGCGGCCAGGCACCGCCGGGCTGAACCACCTCATGCCACCGGGCTGGGCGGCTGACGCCGACGGCGCGGCCAGGCACCGGCTCGTGCGTGGCTCATATGAAATATGAATTCTAATAAAGGCTCCTATATCGGGTTTTCGGGCAGAGAAAGGTCCCGGTGCCGACTGGCCTTTGCCCGATGGTGTCAGCTTGCCGTGACGCACCTGGCAGGATGGCCTGGACGGCATCTGCTCAGGGCCGCGGGGCGGCGGCCCGGCGCAGCGGGCTGGCGCGGGCGCCAGGAGCGAGCGGATAGCGAGGAGAGGCAATGCCGCAGCAGAAGCGCGGTCTGGGCAAGGGGCTCGGGGCGCTGATTCCGACGGCCTCGGCCTCGGGCGCCGAGCCCGGCCACCCCTATCCGGCTTCCGCCGAGATCCAGGGTGGGGTGGTTGGCGCCTACTTCGAGGAGATCCCGGTCGGCTCGATAACGCCCAACCCGCGGCAGCCGCGGCAGGTCTTCGACGAGGAGACGCTGGAGGAACTCGCCGCCTCGATCCGGGCGGTGGGCCTGCTGCAGCCGGTCGTCGTCCGCAAGATCATGCCCGGCCACTACGAGCTGGTCATGGGCGAGCGGCGCTGGCGCGCGGGTGAGCTGGCCGGCCTGTCTCAGATCCCGGCCATCGTCCGCGAGACGTCCGACGACGACCTGCTCCGGGACGCGCTCATCGAGAACCTGCACCGCGAGCAGCTGAACCCGCTGGAAGAGGCCGCCGCCTACCAGCAGCTACTTGATGACTTCTCCGCCACGCACGAGGAGCTGGCGCGGAAGGTCGGGCGGTCACGGCCGCACATCTCCAACACCATCCGGCTCCTGAGCCTGCCCGCCAGCGTGCAGAAGCGGGTCGCCGCCGGGGTGCTGAGCGCGGGACACGCACGGGCCCTGCTCGGCGTGGACGACCTGCAGGCGCAGGAGCACCTGGCGCACCGGATCGTGGCCGAAGGCCTCTCTGTGCGCGCCGTGGAGGAGATCGTCGCTCTCGGCGCTCAGGCCGCGAAGGCGCCCCGCGAGCATGAGGCCAGGCCGCCGAAGCCGGTCGCGCCCGCGCTCAAGGACCTGGCCGACCGGCTGTCCGACCGGTTCGACACCCGGGTGAAGGTGGAACTCGGCCAGCGCAAGGGCAAGATCGTCGTTGAGTTCGCCACCCTCGAGGACCTGGAGCGGATTGTCGAGACCATGTCGCCCGGCTGGGCCCACTCCCGGACCGCCTAGCCTCGCGGCCCATGATTCACGTGAAACATCGATTCACGTGAAACCTCGCCGGCGGCGGCGCGGCCTGAGCCGGCCTGATGGCGCGGGCCTGAGGCGGGCAGGCGGCGCGGGCCTGAGGCGGGCAGGCGGCGCGGGCCTGAGGCGGGCAGGCGGCGCACCCGGGGCCCAGGCTCAGACGGTGAGGGTCCGGCGCGGGTCAGGCTCCGGCGGTGAGGGCGCCCGCGGCGGCGCGGATCGCGGCCAGGAATGCGTCCACGTCATCCTCGGCCGTGTCGAACGCCGTCATCCAGCGCACGACGTGCTCCCCGGCGTCCCAGACGTGGAAGTTCCACTCACGCTGCAGCGGCCCGATGAGCGCGGGGTCCACGGTGGCGAAGACGCCGTTGGACTCGACCGGGTGGCGCAGCCGCACGCCCGGGATCCCGCTGACGCCGTCCGCGAGCCGCCGGGCCATGGCGTTGGCATGGCGGGCGTTACGCAACCACAGGTCGTCCGCGAGCAGCGCGCTGAACTGTGCGGCCAGGTAGCGCATCTTGGAGGCTAGCTGCATCTGCTGCTTGCGCTGGAAGGGGACGGCCTGGGTCAGCGCGGGGTTCCTGACGATCAGCGCCTCCGCGCCCATGGCCCCGTTCTTGGTCCCCCCGAAGCTCAGCACGTCGGCGTGGGTGGCCAGGTCGGACAGCGCGCAGCCGAGGAAGGCCGCCGCATTGGCCAGCCGGGCCCCGTCCATGTAGACCAGCAGTCCGCTGGCCCGGCAGAACTCGCCGAGCCGCCGCAACTCGTCGAGCGTGTAGCAGGTGCCCACCTCGGTGGCCTGTGTGATGGCCACCGCGCGGGGCTGGGCCCGGTGCTCATCGCCGCGCCCGCCCAGGCGGGTCGCGACCAGATCGGGCGTCAGCTTGCCGTCGGCCGCTGGCACGGTGAGCAGCTTGCCGCCGATGATCCGCTCGGGGGCCCCGCACTCGTCCACGTTGAGGTGGGCCCCCTCGGCGCAGATGACCGCCTCGTACGGGCGCAGCATGAGGCTGAGGCCGAGGACGTTGGCGGCCGTGCCGGTGAACACGAGGAAGACGCCGGCGGCGCCGAACGCGTCCGACAGCTGGGCGGCGGCCCGCTCGGTCCACGGATCGTCGCCGTAAGCGGTCACGTCACCCTGGCTTGCCCCGGCGAGCGCGTCCAGGACCGCCGGGTGGGTACCCGCGTGGTTGTCGCTGCCGAAGCTCTTGCGCGATGGGGCCGGCGGAGGTATCACGGCTGAGGTCACTCGCCGAGCCTAGCGAGCGCGCAGTCGGTACGATGACGGGGGACGGGCCAGGGGCACGCCGGGAAGACCCGCCTACCCTCGATGCCCGGCTTGGGAGCAGCTGTCACGATCTCAGGGATGCCAGGTGTCGCGCCGCCTCGCTAACATCACGCTGGACAACCTCAGCGACCTGCCGGTCAAGTGCCGTCGCTGCGTTTTCTGGGAGCTGGACCCGGTGAGCTACGCCCGGGCGCACGAGGAGGGTGACCCTGGCCTGGAGAAGGAAGCCTGGCTCTCCTCCGTGCTGCTGGAGTGGGGCAGCTGCGGCAAGATCGTCTATGTCGACGGCGCTCCCGCGGGTTACGTCATGTATGCCCCGCCGCAGCATGTCCCGCGGTCGGTGGCCTTCCCGACCAGCCCGGTGAGCGCCGACGCGGTCCTGCTCATGACCGCGCACATACTCGGCGAGTTCTCCGGCGGCGGCCTGGGGCGCATGCTGGTCCAGGGCGTCGCCAAGGACATGACCCGCCGGGGCGTGAAGGCCATCGAGGCATTCGGTGACCTGCGGTGGAACGGCCCGTCCTGCATGGTCCCGGCCGATTACCTGCTCGCGGTCGGCTTCAAGACCGTCCGCCAGCATGCGCGCTACCCGCGGCTGCGGCTGGAACTCAAGACCGCGCTGTCCTGGCGCGAAGACGTCGAAGTAGCGCTGGAGCGCCTGCTCGGCTCGATGACCCCGGAACGGGCGCTGCGGCTCGCATAGCCGGCGCGACGCGGCGGGCCCGGGCCGTCTCCCCGTGGCTGCGGCCGCGACCTGGATCAGATGAAGTCGGCCAGCTCGCGGAGCAGGGCCGACTTCGGCCTGGCGCCCACGATCTCCTTGACGACCTCGCCGTCCTTGAACACGCTCAGCGTCGGGATGTTCAGGATCCCGTAGCGCTGCGAGGTGAGCGGGTTCTCGTCGACGTTCAGCTTGACCACGTCGATCTTGTCGGCATGCTCGCTCGCGATCTCCTCGAGCACCGGGGAGACCTGGCGGCAGGGACCGCACCACTCGGCCCAGTAGTCCACGACAACGGGCTTGTCGTTCTTGAGCACGTCGGCCTCGAAGGATGCGTCGGTTACGTTCTTGGTTGCGCCCACGGTGCGGACTTCCTTCCATTACTCATCGGCGTGACGATGGTTGCGGTGGCGGGATGGTGGCTAGGGGGCGCCGCCTTCCGGGCTTTTCGTGGTGACGGCGCCAGCCCCGGCGTCAGGATGCGTGGTCGGCCAGCCATCGCTCCGCGTCCAGGGCCGCCGCGCAGCCGGTCCCGGCGGCGGTGACCGCCTGGCGGTAGGTGTGGTCGACGACATCGCCGGCCGCGAACACGCCATCGATCGCGGTGCGCGTGGAGGGCTGCTCGACGAGCAGGTACCCCCCCGGGTCGGTCGGCAGCTGGCCGGTGAACAGCTCGCTGCGCGGGTCGTGGCCGATCGCCACGAAGATGCCGGTGACCGCGAGCGTGCTCTCCTGGCCGGTCTTGGTGTTCCTGATCCGCACGCCGCTGACGCGGTCCTCGCCGAGGACCTCGACCACCTCGCTGTCCCAGGCGAACTTGATCTTCGGGTCGGCGAACGCGCGGTCCTGCATGATCTTGGAGGCGCGCAGGGCGTCCCGCCGGTGAATCACCGTCACCGAGCGCGCGAACCGGGTCAGGAAGGTAGCCTCTTCCATCGCGGAGTCGCCGCCGCCGACGACCGCGATGTCCTGCTCCCGGAAGAAGAAGCCATCACAGGTCGCGCACCAGGAGACACCGTGGCCGGCCAGCAGGCCCTCCCCGGGCACGTCGAGCTCACGGTAGCTGGAGCCGGTCGCGATGATCACCGTCCGGGCCAGGAATGTATCGTTGCCCGCCTTCACGACCTTCGGATCCGCGGCCAGGTCCACCTCGGTGACATCGTCAGCCACGAGCTCGGCGCCGAATCGCTCGGCCTGCTTGCGCATGGCGTCCATCAGGTCAGGACCGATCACCCCGTCGGGGAACCCCGGGTAGTTCTCGACATCGGTGGTCTTCATCAGCGCGCCGCCGGAGGTCACCGAGCCCTCGAAGACCAGCGGGTGCAGCCGGGCCCGCGCCGCGTACAGCGCCGCCGTGTAACCGGCCGGCCCGGATCCGATGATGACGACATCACGAATGTCGGTCACTTCTGGCTGCCCTTCTTCCCGAACATGCTGCGGAGACAACAGATCCGAGGCCCCGGAGATTCCCGCGCCTGCGGGTCAGCCGGCCGGGCTCAGTTCCGCGCGCTGCAGCACGTCGCTGACTGACGCCGAGCACGCCGAGCCGACCACCCAGACGTGCCCGGGGGCACTCGCCGACAGCTCTGTGACGATTATGGTGGCCGGCGAGCCCTGGTAGCGCGCGACCTCGACGAGTACGACGAGTTCTCCGGCCGCGATCCGGTTGACGCAGCCCGCCAGTGCGGTCACCGACACCTTGCCGAACGTGGGGGCCGGCCCGGCGGGCACCGCGGCATTGGACCTGGTGCCGCTGGTGGCCGGCGCGCTCATCGGCCCGGCGTGGGCGCTGCGCGAGCCGTACCGGGCCAGCTGCGCGGTGACCTGGCTGCTGAGCTTGCCCGGCGTGAAGTCGGTGTCGGTCGTTATCGGGGTGATGCTGACCTGCTGCCCGCCGTGCCGGTACTGGAGGGCGGGGCCGCGCGTCGGCGCGAGGATCCCGTTGCCCTGGGCCTTGCCCGCCGCCGGCGCCGCGGCGGAACTGGACGACCGCGAGGAACTCGCGCCCTGGTCGGAAACCTGGTAGACGCCGACGGCCACCAGGACCACGACCGCGGCGGCGGCCAGGCCGCCCAGCGCCACCCGGGGGCTGAGGACGGGCAGGCGCGGCCGCCATCCGCGCCCGGGCCGCTCGCGCGGGCCGGGACGACCCGGCGGCCGTTCGGCGCCGTCGGCGGCGGCGGGCCCGGCGGAATCGGCCGCTCCGGCGGTCTGGCCGGCCGGAGCGGCCGCGGTCTCGCTCGCGGCCGGCACCGCCCGCCGGGCGGCCTCCGTCGCCAGCGCGGTCTGGATCCTGGCCGTAAGATGGTCCGGCATCGCAGGCGCGGTCACGCCGGCGAGCAGCGTCGTCACCCCGGCGAGATCCTCGTTCAGCCTGCTGCAGCGGGCGCACCGGGCCAGGTGAGCGCTGATCCGAGCGCGCCGGCCCTGGCTCAGGTCACCCTGGCGGAACCGGGCCAGGGTCTCGGCGCCGACGTGCGGCCTCATCTCGGATCATCACCCCCTTCCCGCGCAGGTTGGACGTCTCCGGTGATCGATCGGTTCCCTGGCGCCCGCGGCCTGGCGACGCCAGGCTGGCGCGGCGATCCCGGCCGCAGGTGCGCCAGCCGCGGCGCCAGCCGGGCTCGTCCCCGCGCGCAGCGGCTCTTCACGGTGCCCTCGGAGACCCCGAGGATGGCGGCCGCGTCGGCCACCGAGTAGCCGAGCATGTCGACCAGGATCAGCGCCGCCTGCTGGTCGGGAGGCAGCGTGCGCAGCGCGGCCTTCACGTCGATCGAGGTGTCGCTGACCGATGACGGGTCCGGGGTGGCCTGGCCGAGGGCCAGGTGATCCAGGGTCCGCTGGTCGGTCCCGCCCGCCACCGGCCGCGCGGCCTTGCGGCGCAGCCGGTCCAGGCAGGCGTTGATCACGATCCGGTGCAGCCATGTGGTGACGGCCGAATCGCCGCGGAAGCTGCCGGCCCGGCGGAAGGCCGAGATCATCGCGTCCTGCAGCGCGTCGGCGGCCTCTTCCGGGTCGGACAGGGTGCGGATGGCCACGGCCCAGAGCCGGTCGCGGTGACGCAGGAACAACTGGCCGAACGCGTCCGGGTCGCCCGCGGCCGCCTGGCGAACCAGCTCGGCGTCGCGCGGATCTCCGTCGGCGGGCACGTACGGCTGCGGCAGGGCGCGCCCGGCATGCGGGTGGCCCGCCTCGTGGTGTTCCGTAGCTGTCCCTCCCGTCGTGCCCCCGGCGCCAGGGTTCAGCCCGTTCCCTTCACGACGACGTTATAGATCTCGGCCTGGAACCGGTTGGCCTGACCGGCCATCGGCGGCAGCTTGGTGAACCAGATGAGGACGTACCGCCCGGATGCGGTGCTGCTGACCGGGAAGGTCACGGTCCCGGCCACATCGGTCTTCTGGGCCACCGTCGTCATGGCATTCGCGAACGACTGATCCGCCGCGGCCTGTGCGGGAGTGGTGTTGTCCGACGGCGGCGGCAGCGCCGCCGCCGGGGTGCCGATCCTGATCTGGACGGCGGCTCCGGGGATCGACCCGAAGATGACCGTCACGGAACTGAGCCGGACCGCCTGACCCATGTCGAGGATCAGCCCGGATCCCTGCTGCAAGCCGCCGAACACCGGGTTGCCGATGTAGTAGTGGGTCTGCCAGAACGTCCCCGGGTTGCCGTCGATCGCCGCGTTCGCGTTGTCGTTGTTCTCCTCGAGGCCCTGGGCCTGGCCGGCCTGAGCGTGACCACGTTCGTGCCGGTGTGCGTGCCGGCGGGATGGTGGGTCACCGCGCCGGGTGCCGGCTGCTTGCCCAGCAGCGAGTGGTACGCCGCCACCCCGAGCCCGACGGCGATCGCGATCACCAGCACCGCGATGATGCCGGCCCGGACGCGCGACGGCTCCGCCCGGCGCCCGGGGCGCGGAGCGCGCCCCAGCCCCGGAGGTGCGGCCGTCCGGCGGTCCGGCGCCCAGTGCTCGGGCTCCCGGTCGTCCAGGGCCCAGTACCCCGCGTCCCGGGCCGACCGCGAGTTCGGCCGCTGAGCGTCGGCCCGCGACCGCGGCGCCGGCGGCGGCAGTTGCGGGATCGGAACCGGCGGGATGGCGGCCTGCAGGGCCTCGGCGAGCTGCGACGGCGTGGTCAGCGGGTAGAGCCCGTCCCGGTCGCGCGGCATCATGGCCTGGCGGGTGATCTCGTCCAGCGCGGCGGGCACGCCCGCCCGGACCTGCCGGGGACTGCGGGGCACCCCCTCCGCGAGCGGCGCGGGCGGCAGGGTGGGACAGTCGGGGCCGGGCCAGTGACCGGTCAGCGCGGCGTAGAGCAGCATCCCCAGCCGGTAGGTATCCGCGAGCGCCGGGTCCTCCGCGGTGGCGCCGGACAGGGCCGCGTTGATGCCGAGGCCGGTGATCTTCACACCGCCCCCGGCGGTCCAGCGCAGGGAATCGGGGGCCAGGCACAGGTGAGCGAGGCCGGCCGCGTGTGCCGCCGACATCGCCTCGGCGGCTTCGGCGATGATCCGCGCGCCGCGCGACGCGTCGAGCGGGCCCGCGGCGAGCATGTCGTTGAGCGAATCGCCGGCGGCCCACTCCAGCACGATGTACGCGTGATCCCAGTCATCCTCGACATCGAACACTTGTGCGAAACGTGAGTCGTTGAGCCGGCTGGCGGCGCGGGCCGCGGTGACGACGTCGTGCAGGCGCGGGAAGCCAGGCGCGAACGTGAGCACGGCGACCGCCCGGGCCAGTGTCTCGTCAATGGCCTTCCAGGCAGCCCAGCCAGCAGCCGCGGCGACCCGGTCCTCGAGACGGTACCGGCCGCCGAGCCGCGTTCCCGGCTCAGACGTATACGTACTCACATACTCGTGACGAGCGGAGCGGCTCCCGAGCCTCCCTTCTGGCTCCGTTGGTGATGAACCGGACGAGGTAAGACCATCATGCTGTACAACATGCTAGGCCGCGGACCGGCCCCCGGCAGTCCCCCCGCTAGCTACCATCGCAAACCGTTACCACCCAGAGATGTCAGGTGACCGTCACCGCCCCCCGGGAGGCGGTGACGGCGAGCCCCCCGGCAGACGGCTCACCGCAGCCTGGCCCGCACCGAAGCGGTCAGGTCATTGAGCTCGGATACGCCGAAGGCCTTGGCGAACAGGACGTAGAGCAGCATGGCACCGCTCCCGCCGATCGCCACGGTGACCAGGGCGGCGATCCTTCCGCCCGTGATCACGGCGCCGACCATGACCGACACCGCCAGAGCGAAGACCGCTCCCGGGATGGCGGCCGCGTGCATCCGCACCAGCCCGGCGCTGATCGAGCGGCCGTCCAGCCCGCCGATGCGCCTGCTGAGCACCCGCCACGCGACGAACGTCCCGGCCAGGTTGGCCAGCCCGAACCCGGCACCCAGGCCGGCCACCACATGCTGCGGCGGCAGGACGGCCAGCGCGACGAGGTTGGCCGTGATGTTGATCACCATCGTGATCACGCTGATGAACGCCGGCGTGCGGCTGTCGTGCATCGCGTAGAACACCCGCAGCTGGAGCTGGAACAGCATGTACGGGAGCAGGCCGAGCGAGAACACCGCGAAGATCTCGCCGAGGTAGCGGGCGCTGGCCACCGAGGTGCTGCCGTACCCGAACACCCCCTCGGCCAGCGGGGTCCCGAGCACGGCCAGGATCAGCGCGGCCGGCACCACGATGACCGAGGCGAGCCGCGCGGCGGTGGAGAAATCCGACGAGACAAGCCGGTACCTGCCCTCGGAGGCGTGCGCGCTCATCCGCGGCAGCAGCGCGGTGATCACGGAGATGCCGACGATCGCGTAGGGCAGCTGGAACAGCGTGTAGGCGTTGCTGTACGCGGCGAACCCGGCCCCCGCCGCCTGCTGCGATACCCGGGCCCCGGCCAGGTTGGCCACCCGCGTGGTGATCAGGAACGCGACCTGCGTGGTGAGCACGTAGCCGAACATCCAGCCGCTCATGTGGCCGATCTCGGAGATCTCGGCGCGCCGGAAGTCGCGCCGGGGATGCCAGCGGAACCCGACCCGGCGCAGCGACGGGATCAGCGCGGCGGTCTGCAGGACGATCCCGAGCGTGGTGCCGATGCCGAGCAGCTGGACCTCGGCCGCCGAGATGTCGGACGGGGTGCGGTTCAGGCCCGCGGTCACCATGAACGCCAGGCCGACCACGATCACGACCAGGTTGTTGATCACCGGGGTCCACATCGGCGCCGCGAAGCTCCCGCGCGCGTTCAGGATCGCCCCGGCCAGCGAGCTGACCCCGTAGAAGAAGATCTGCGGGATGAAGAAGTACGCGAAGATCACCGTCAGGTGATAGGCGGGGGCGTTGCCGATGTTGCCGGCGTACACGGCGCTGATCGGCTGGGCGAGCAACGTCGCGGCCAGCGTGATGCCCCCGAGCGCGAGCACTCCGAGCGTGAAGATCCGCTGGTCGTACGCCTCACCGCGGTCGGCGTCCCGTTTGGCCGCGTTGACCAGCAGCGGCACCACGACGCTGGTCAGAATGCCGCCGAGGGCCAGGTTGTAGACGATGTTCGGCAGCGTGTTGGCCAGGTTGTAGGCGTCGCCCAGGAAGTGGGTGCCGAGCGCGTAGATGAGGACCGCGTTGCGGACGAACCCGGTGAGCCGGGAGGCGAGCGTGCCCACCGCCATGGTGCCGCTGGAGCGCAGCAGGCTGGTGTCGGCCGGGGCGGCCGCCTTCTCCGGCGCCGCGCCCTGCGGGCCCGCCGTCGTGTCGCCCGCCCGACCGGCCGGGCGGCCGGGGGCGGCCGGCGCGGCGGTTTCCGGGTCCGCCGCCGGCCCGGCGTAGGACCGCCCGGCCCGGCCGGAGCCTGCGGTACGGTCCGTGTCCGCGGCGTGGCCCGGGCCTGCGGCGTGGCGTGGCCGGGTGCGGCCGCGTGCTTCGGGCCGGTCCGGTCCCGAGGCGGCGCGCGGCCCCGGCGAACGCGGGCGGCCGGAGTCCGCCGCGGTGCCGTACCCGGCATCGCCGTAGCGGGCGTCGACGTGGCCGCCGTCATACCCGAAGTCGCCAGGCGGGCCGGTGCCGTACCTGGAATCCCCGTACCCGCCGTCGTCGTAGCGGGCCGCGGGTGAGTCGCCATGCCGCGAGGCAGGCGGGTCGCCGTACCCGGGGTCGCCGTACCCGGGGTCGCCGTACCCGGGGTCGCCGTACCCGGGGTCGCCGGGCCGGACGCCCTCGTCCGGTGGCTCGGCGTAACGGCGTTCCTCAGGTTCGGGCGTGCCGTAACCGCCGTCTTCGTACCCGGCCTCTTCCGTCCCGGGAATGCCGTCGCCTGGGGGGGTGCCCGTGCCTGGCGCCAGGCCGCCGTCAGCGCGGGTCGGCCCAGCCTGGTGCCCAGGCAAAGTCATCTGCTTCCTCCGCGGCTTGCTGGTCGCTGGCAGGGGTAGTGGCGTGGCCGGTGCTGGGGCCCTCCGCCCCGACGTTATCGGCTTCCCGCTGATCGTCGTGCCAACCGCGCTCGCCCGCGGTCGCGTCCCGCGGTCCGCGGACCGGGTCGGGAGCGCCGGACCGGGCGTTCGGCGCGGCGGCAACCTCGTCCGGCGTTCCCGGCGCGGCGCCGGCGCCAGGGTCGTCTGGCTGGCCGCGCCGGGCCCGCCGGCCGCGCCGGAACGCGCGGGTGGCCGAGGTGAGCACGAACACGGCCAGCGCCGATCCGATGATCACCAGCGCCAGCGTCCCGTAGTGCGTGGCCTGGACAATCACCGTGGCCTGCGCGGGGAAGGGCGCTCCCTGCGGAGTGAGAAGGCTGAACCTGAGCGTGGTCGAGCCCACGTTGGACACCGCGATCTCGACCTTCTTGATCTGCTGCTGCCCCGCCGGGACCACCATCGGCGGCGGCTGGTTCCTGACCGTGATGCCGTTGCTCGGACCGACCTGCAGCCTGACCCGCACGGGATAGCTGAGCCGGTTGGAGATCGAGATCGGGACCGGCCCCTTCAGGCCGGCCAGCGTGACCCGCCGCGGCCCGATGACGGTCAGCAGGCGCTCCTGGCCGGACAGGTAGCGGGAGAACTGCTGGAGCAGCGCCGCGCCGCGCCCCCCCGCCGCGCCCCCGCCCCGCCACGCGGCCGACTCCACGGCCGCCACCCCGTCGGCCAGGGCAGGGTCGGGGCCGAGCTGGATGCCCTGCATCACCTTCACCTGCTCGTCGAGCTCGTGCACTTGGGTCAGCATGGTCCGCCCGAGCTCGGCCTGGCTGACCGTCGCCGGAGCCTGGCGGGTGACCTGTCCCGCAGGATGCTTGACGGCGGCCAGGTCGCCGAGGCTGACCGGCTGCAGCCACGGGGCGCTGACCGTCTCGCTGAGCAGGTCGCTGGCCAGGCCGGCCGGCGGGTCCCAGCTGCGCGGCGGGGCGACGACGATCGACCGGGCCAGGTTGGGCTGCTCCGCGGCGATCATCGCCGTCTCGGCCAGGTACCGCTGCGCCACCGCGAAGGCGGTCGCCTTCGAGTCGGCCGGGGAGTTGGCGGAACCGAGGATCTGCGTGATCGTGTCGTCCGAGAGCAGCACCTTCAGGTCGGGACCCTCCCCGTCCGGCGTGGTGGTCTGCGCGGTCGGGGTGAAGTCCTGCTGCGGCGAGGGCGGCATCGTCGAGCTGTCCAGCACCACGGTGTTGATCCCGTCGCTCGCCGCCAGGTTCTCCAGGACGCTGTAGTTGGCGATCCCGTCGGCGGGCCACGCCATCCCGCCCAGGCTGGTGCTGGCCGCCGTGGTGGCCGCGGGGTTGAAGTCACGGCCCAGGATCGTGCCCGCGACCGAGCGGCCCACGCTGAACGCCCGGCTCAGGTCGGAGTTCAGGTCGTACTTGGTCAGCGCCGCGATATCCACATCGGAGTACGGCGTGACGAAGACCGGCTGCCCCGCCGTCGCCGTCTCGAGCTGGGCCAGCCAGGCCGCGGCGGCGTGGCTGGCCGGCTGCTGCTTGCCCGTGCAGCCGATGCTGCCGACCCAGTACGGCTTGGTCATGGTGCGCGCGTTGGCCAGCAACGCGGGATCGACCGCCCAGGTCAGGTGGGCGCCGTCGGCGTACTGGCTGCCCGCCTCCAGCAAGCCGGACAGCCGGCCGCCCTGGGCCAGGCTGGCGGCCAGGCCGTTGTCGGCCAGGCCGCCCGCGCACAAGGCCTGGCGGGGCTGGTCGATCAGCGGCCAGATCCAGGCGATCTGCTGCTGCTCGGGGTCAAGGTCCTTGTTCCCCGGCCAGAACGGCAGGAAGGTCTCGTTCACGGTCAGCGGCGACTGGCTCGAGTTGTCGGCCTGGGCGGCCAGCGGGTAGACCCCGAACTCGGTCATCCCCAGCTGGCTGGGTGGCAAGACGATCGACCAGTTGACGGTGGCCCGGGCGGCGACCGGCCGGGTGAAGTTGATGACCGCGCCCGGCACGGCTGAGTCGGCGAGATACGAGCCGTCCAGGTACTCCTGCATCAGCGCCCGGCTGGAGAACCGGCTGGACGAGGAGAGGATCTGCACCGACAGGCCCGGCATCGGCCGCCCCGAGGTGTTGGTCAGGGTGCCCGAGACCGTCACGGGCTTGCCCGGCCGGGCCCAGGCCGGGTTGACCGAGGTGATCGCCACCGACACCGGCGGCGCGCCGCCCGGCTGCGCCGTGGCGGCACTGGCGGGGCCGCCGGCCGCGGCCAGGCCGGCCAGGGCCAGGCTGGCCAGCGCCAAGCCCGCCAGGGCCAGGCCGGCCGGGGCCCGGCCGGTCCGGGCCAGCGCCGTGGCGGCGCGGGCCGCGGCCGGCCAGCCGGTCAGCAGCGGACAAGGCATGGCGGAAATGCTATTGCGGCCGGCTGAGTGCGGTGGGCCAGGTCGTGCGGAGTGTGCTGCATCGTCTCCCTCCGCGCTGCCCGGGTTTCCCAAAGCTTACGCTCAGCACCTACCCTCGATGGCCGTGCCGGATTCCATTCCCCAGCGTCCGCATCAGCGGGACGCGCGAGCGCCGGAGCCACGAGACCTGAGCCCGCAGCAGCGCCAGGCGGCGGCCCGGCTGCTGGCCACCGCCTGGCCCGCGGCCGACCAGCTCGGCGAGATATTCGCCGGTCACGGCCATGAGCTGGCGCTGGTCGGCGGCTCGGTCCGGGACGTCTTCCTCGGCCGCCTGCCCGGTGACCTGGACCTGACCACCGACGCCGTACCGCAGCGCGTCCTGGAGATCGTCGGCGGCTGGGCCGACCAGGTCTGGACGATCGGGATCGAATTCGGCACGGTCGGCCTCCGCAAGGGCAATGAGCTCTTCGAGATCACCACCTACCGGAGCGAGCAGTACGCGCTGAAATCACGCAAGCCGGAGGTGAAGTACGGCGAATCGCTGATCGAGGACCTTTCCCGCCGGGATTTCACGATTAACGCCATGGCCGCGCGCCTGCCCGGCCACGAACTCGTGGACCCGTTCGGCGGAATACGCGACCTGCAAGACAAGGTGCTGCGCACGCCGGGGCGCCCGGAGCAGTCGCTCAGCGATGACCCGCTGCGGATCATGCGGGCGGCCCGGTTCGCCGCCCAGCTGGGCTTCAGCGTCGCGCCCGAGCTGCAGGCGGGCATGACCAGGCTGGCGCCGCGGCTGGCCATCGTGTCCGCCGAGCGGATCTCCGCCGAGTTGTCCAAGCTCATGCTGTCATCGCTGCCGGGCGGGCCGCGGCGCGGCATCGGCCTGCTCGTGGACACCGGCGTGGCCCACCAGGTACTGCCCGAGGTGCCCCGGCTGCGGCTCGAGCAGGACGAGCACTACCGGCACAAGGATGTGTACCTGCACTCGCTGACCGTCCTGGACCAGGCCATCGCGCTGGAGCCCCGTTACGGCCTGCAGGGCGACCTCCGGCTGCGGCTGGCCGCGCTGCTGCACGACATCGGCAAGCCCAAGACCCGCACCCGGCTGCCGGGCGGGAAGGTGGCCTTCCACCACCACGAGATGAAAGGCGCCCAGCTGACCCGGGCCCGGCTGACCGCCCTGCGCTTCCCCTCCGACATCGTGGCCGACGTGTCCCGGCTGGTCGAGCTGCACTTGCGGTTCCACGGCTACGGCTCGGGCGAGTGGACCGACTCGGCGGTCCGCCGCTACGTCCGCGACGCGGGCCCGCTGCTCAGCCGGCTGCACGCGCTGACCCGGGCCGACTGCACGACCAGGAACCAGGCCAAGGCGCAGCGGCTGGCCCGCGCCTACGACAGCCTGGAGGAGCGGATCGCCGAGCTGGCCAAGCGCGAGGAACTGGAAAGCATCCGGGCCGACCTGGACGGGCACGCGATCATGCGGATCCTCGGCATCCCGCCGGGCCCGCTCGTCGGCAAGGCGCAGACGCACCTGCTCGAGCTGCGGCTGGAACACGGCCCGCTCGGCGAGGAGAAGGCCACTCAGGAGCTGCTGGCCTGGGCCGCGGAAGAGGGGCTCGACGTCCCGGGCGCGCCGCCTGCCGGGCGCTGACGGCTGAGGATCCAGTAACCGGCCGCGGTGACGGCGTACCCGGCGGCCACCAGGGCGATGATCACGGGCGACCGGCCCGTACGCGGCATGAAGGCCGCGCTGATCAGCGCCCCGGCGGCCAGCATGACGTTGAACATCACGTCGTAGAAAGCGAAGATCCGGCCGCGGTAGGCGTCGTCCACCTCCTCCTGCAGGATCGTGGTCGCGCAGATGGCCACGCCCTGCCCGGTCAGGTACAGGCAGAACCCGAAAGCCAGGAATGCGACCTGGTCGAAGGTCTCGCCCAGCGCGGCAGTCGCTATCGCGCTGGCGGCGAGCAGCAGCGCGATCACGGTCGGCTTGGCCAGCCGCCGGGCGGCCACCGGGACGACCAGTGCGGCGCAGAAGTATCCGATCCCGGACAGTGTCGCCAGCGCCACGTAGTGGCCTTCGGCCACCGGGGCGCTGGACGGGTAGAAGTAGTTCCGGTAGAGCAGGATCGACATCACGAACAAGATCCCGAACAGGAACTTGCTGCCGCCGGTGGCGCCCAGCGCGGTCGCCGGGCCGCGCCGCCGGACCACGTAGCGCACGCCCGCCGCCAGCTCGGACACCACCGCGGCAAGCTCGCGGAGCAGCCTCCCGGGCCGCGCGCCGGGCTCGCGCTCCGGGCCGAGCAGGTCACGTCGCATGGTCGCGGCGACCAGGCCGGCGGCCAGGTAGCACGCGCCGGCGACCAGCATCGTGATCGCGGCGCCGCGCTCGGTGTCGCCGGTGGCCGCGTTCAGGCCGGCGGCGACGATCCCCCCGATCAAGGCCATGATGCCGCCCGCGGTCGGTGACACCGAGTTGGCCATCACCAGCTTGTCCTCGGCTACCACGTGCGGCAGCGCCGCCGACAGCGACGCCAGGAAGAACCGGTTCACGCCCAGCACCAGCAGGTAGGCAGCGTAAAGCGGGATCGATCGGTTGCCGGAAGCCATGAGGGCCGCGGTCAGCACCACGAAGACCGAGCGGAGCAGGGCCGACACGACCAGGATCTGGCGCCGGGACCAGCGGTCGATGAACACGCCGGCGAACGGGCCGATCAGCGAATACGGCAGGTACAGGACGGTGAGTGCCCCCGCGGCCGCCGCCGGGCTCGTGAACGTGGTCGCGTTGAAGAACACGTACGTGCCGATGGCGGCCGTGACGATGCCGTCACCGGTCTGCGAGATCAGCCGGACCGAGAACAGCCGCCGGAAGTCCCGTTCCGCCAGGACGGTGCGCAGATCGGCGACGAACGCCGACCGGGTGATCCAGCCGAGCGGCTGCCTGCGGCGGGAACCCGGCCCGGTGGTGAGGTCTGCCTGCCGAGGCACGCGATCAGCCTACGCGCGCCCGGTCTGCCCGGCGAGATCCGGCGGCCGCCTCCGGTCTGGCCGCCCGCCCGGCGGGGGCCGCCGGGCGGGCCGGGCTCAGCGGTCGACCTCGCCGCGGATGAACTTGTCGACCATGTCCCGGGCCACGTCATCGCCGTACTGCTCGGGCGGCGACTTCATGAAGTACGAGGCAGCGGACAGGATCGGGCCGCCGATGCCGCGGTCGAGGGCGATCTTGGCGGCGCGGACCGCGTCGATGATCACCCCGGCCGAGTTCGGTGAGTCCCACACCTCGAGCCGGTACTCCAGGTTCAGCGGCACGTCGCCGAAGGCCTTGCCTTCCAGCCGGACGAACGCCAGCTTCCGGTCGTCCAGCCACGGGACGTGATCGGACGGGCCGATGTGTACCGCCGCCCGTTCCATCTCATGCGGGATCTGGGACGTGACGGACTGCGTCTTGGAGATCTTCTTGGACTGGAGCCTGCTGCGCTCCAGCATGTTCATGAAGTCCATGTTGCCGCCGACGTTGAGCTGGTAGGTGCGCAGCAGCTCAACCCCGCGGTCCTCGAACAGCTTGGCCAGGACGCGGTGCGTGATCGTGGCCCCGACCTGCGACTTGATGTCGTCCCCGATGATCGGCACGCCGGCCTCGGTGAACTTCGCCGCCCAGGCCGGGTCGGAGGCGATGAACACCGGCAGCGCGTTGACGAACGCCACCCCCGCGTCCAGCGCGCACTGCGCGTAGAAGCGGTCCGCCTGCTCCGAGCCGACGGGCAGGTAGGACACCAGGACGTCGGCGCGCGCGTCCTTCAGGGCCTGGGTCACGTCGACCGGCGGCTCGTCCGACTCGGTGATGGTCTGGAGGTAGTACTCGCCGAGCCCGTCCATGGTCGGCCCGCGCTGCACCGTGACGCCGGTCGGCGGCACGTCGCAGATCTTGATCGTGTTGTTCTCGCTCGCCACGATGGCCTCGGCGATGTCCCGCCCGACCTTCTTGGCGTCCACGTCGAAGGCGGCAACGAACTCCACGTCCCGCACGTGGTAGGGCCCGAACTCGACGTGCATCAGGCCTGGCACCCGGCTGCGCGGGTCGGCATCCTTGTAGTACTCCACGCCTTGGACGAGGGAACTTGCGCAGTTCCCGACGCCAACGATGGCTACCCGTACCGAACCCATTCGGATTGCTCCTTAATCTCATGCCTTGCGGGTGTCAGGGCGGCGGCCTCAGCCGACCGGGCCGCCTGAGCCGCTTTCCGTGTGATCCCCGGCTTGCCTTCCGGGCTCCGGGCCAGACTGCCGCTCCGAAGCGATGAGCTCATTGAGCCAGCGGACTTCCCGTTCGACCGACTCCAGGCCGTGCCGTTGCAGTTCCAGCGTGTAGCTGTCCAGCCGCTCCCTGGTCCGGGACATCGCCGCCCGGAACCCGTCCAGCCGCTCCTCGAGTCGGCTGCGCCTGCCCTCGAGGATCCGCATCCTGATGTCCGCGCGGGTCAGGCCGAAGAACGCGAAGTGGACGCCGAACCCGTCGTCCTCCCAGGCGGCCGGGCCGGCCTCGCCGAGCAGGTCGTGCAGCCGCTCCTTGCCCTCGGCGGTCAGCCGGTACACGATCTTCGACCTCCGGCCGGCCAGCGGCTTGGCGGTCGGGCCGGCCGGGGCCTCCTCGGCGATGTGGCCCCGCTGCAGCAGTTCCTTGAGGCACGGGTACAGCGACCCGTAGCCGAAGGCGCGGAACGCGCCCAGCACCGAGTTGAGCCGCTTGCGCAGCTCGTAGCCGTGCATCGGCGTCTCGTGCAGCAACCCGAGGACGGCCAGCTCGAGCACGCCCGACCGCTGACTGCTCATGCGTGCCCTACCTCCTTGCCGAGCGCTGGCCTGGCGACCGCCCCGCATCTAACATTCATGCCGTTACGCAACGCCTCGTGGCGTGGTGTCTCGGGCCGATGTATCGAGTCGATACATCGCAAAGATATGCGCTCGATGATCGCGGCGCAAGTCGGGCATGGCCTGGTGCGGGCGGAGAGCGCCCAGACGGCCGGGCAGGTCTCGGCGCGGGCGCGGTTCCGTCGTAACCTGTCGGGATGAGGCGATCGGTCGTGGACTACGGGCTCGCGCGGCGGGCCACGCTCGCGTCCGTGTTCTCCGGGCGCACCACGGTGACCGATGTCTGCGATGCCCACCCGTACCTGCTGCGGGCCGCGAAGTTCCACGGGGAGCCCACCGACCGGGCCTGCCCGATCTGCCGGAAAGCCAAGCTCACCCACGTGACCTACGTCTACGGCGATGAACTCGGCCGCTATGAGGGGCGGGTGAAGCAGGCCCCGGAGTTGGCGGAAATGGCCGCCGAATACGCGGAGTTCCAGGTTTACGTCGTCGAGGTCTGCCAGAGTTGTGCCTGGAACCACCTCGCGTCGTCCTACGTACTCGGCACAGGCGAACCGCAAACCCGGCGAAGTCGGCGCGCCCGTGCCGGAGACTGAGCGACGAGGTCGCAGGATTCACGGCCATTGCTGCGGCCCCGCAGGACGGGCCGGGTGTGACTCGGGATACGTGCCGGGACAGTAGGTACCAACGGGTACCTTGAGGCTCGCGACGGGACCGCTGCGCTCGCGACACCTAGACCCTGACCAGCGAGGACGCGTGAGTAATCCAGATTCTCCCGGGCCGTACTGGCAGGAGCCCGCCGGGGTCAGCCGGCGCGCGGCCCGCGGCGCGCCCGGCCGTGAGGATCCCTACCAGCGCGATGACCGCTACGGGCGCCCGCCCGGCCACGGGTCC
Organism: uncultured Actinomycetota bacterium; assembly: GCA_963749145.1. Lineage (GTDB taxonomy): Bacteria > Actinomycetota > Actinomycetes > Streptosporangiales > Streptosporangiaceae > JASHPR01. The sequence goes on from CAVVLN010000006.1 coordinate 241,878, forward strand.
AACGGCAACGGCGCGAACGGCTATGGCCCCTCGAACGGCTACGGCCTCTCGAACGGCTACGGCCCCTCGAACGGCAACGGCCGCGCGAACGGCGGTTACCCGGCCGGGAACGGCGCGGGCTACCCGGCCGGTAACGGCGGTAACGGCCACCGGCGCGGCAGCGGTAACGGCAGCGGCCTGCGGGCCAGGCTCGGCCTGGGCGCGCGCGATGACGCGTACGCGGACGAGCGCGCCGGCGCTCCGGCGGGCGGACCCCTTCCGCCCGCCGGACCCGGCCGGCGCGGGACGCGGGGCCGCGGGCAGCGGGCCGACGCGGAACTGCGGGCCCGGCTCGGACTGCGGGGCGGGCCCGGTTCTCCGTCCGGACCGCCCGGCCCCCGCGCCGGCGGCGCCGGGGGCTACGGCCGCGCGGCGGGTTACGGCGGCCCCGCGGCGGGCGGGTCGGCGGCTGGCTACGCGAACGGGACGGCTGGCTACCCGGCGGGCAGGACGGCTGGCTATTCGGCGGGCTACCCGGGCCCCGCGGGTTACGGCGGCGATCCTCGCGGTTACGGCACCCCGGACGGCCGCGGCACCACCGCGCTGCGCGAACGCGGCACGTCCCGGTTCCCCGAGGCCACGCGCCCGCGCGGCAAGCGCCGGCGAGGTGATGGCGCCGACGGCGGGTCCGGTGACGGCTGGGACGACGGCGGGCGGCGCCCGCGCCGCAAGGGCAGCTGGTGGCGGCACTGGAGTTGGAAGAAGGCCCTGGCCGTCGTCGCGGGCACCGGCGTGTTCATGATGATCCTGTTCGCCGCGGTCGTCGTCTACGAGTACCAGAAGACCCCGATCCCCACCGAGGTGTCCGAGGCGGCGCTGCAGCAGTCGTCGACCGTCTACTTCAGCAACGGCAAGACCGAGGTGGGCACGTTCAGCGCCGACGGCATCGACCGGCAGATGCTGGCCTCTAACCAGATCCCGGCCGTGATGAAGAACGCGATCGTGGCGGCGGAAGACCGGAACTTCTACCACGAGGGCGGCATCTCGGTCACCGGCATCCTGCGCTCCTCCTACGAGGACCTCTTCGGCAGCGGCGGCCTGCAGGGCGGGTCCACGCTCACCGAGGAGTTCGCCAAGAACTACTACACCACGATCGGCACCTCCCGCTCGGTCAGCACCAAGATCAAGGAGATCTTCGTCGCGATCAAGCTCTCGCACGAGAAGTCCAAGGACTGGATCATGACCCAGTACCTGAACACGGTCCCGTTCGGCGACAACGCCTACGGCATCGCCGCGGCGGCGCAGATCTACTTCGGCGAGCCCGCGATGAATCTCACCGTCTCGCAGGCCGCGATGCTCGCCGCGATGGTCAACCAGCCGGGCTTCTTCAACCCCGATCCCAGCGCCGGACAGGCCTACACGGCGCTGGTGGCGCGCTGGAATTACGTGCTCACCAACATGGTCAGGGACGGCGCGATCAACCCGCAGGAAGCCAGCGCGCAGAAGTTCCCGAAGGTGCTGATGAACAACGTCCTGGCGGAAGGGTGGACCGGCTACAAGGGCTACATCATGGAGGCCGTGAAGAACGAGCTCCACTCCACCTATGGCTTCTCCTACCAGCAGATCAACACCGGCGGCCTGAAGGTCGTCACCACGATCAACCTGCAGAAGATGAAGGCCCTCTACCAGGCCGTGAACGCCAACATCGCGCAGATGCGGGCCGACGGCACGCCGCTGCCCTGGTACGCGCACGTGGGCGCGCTGCTGGAGCAGCCCGGCACCGGGGACATCCTGGCCATGTACGGCGGCCCGAACTTCGACGCGAGGAACTGCGCCAGGATTTTCTGCCAGTTCAACATGGCCACCGAGAACCGGGAGCAGGTGGGCTCCTCGTTCAAGCCGTACGTGCTGGCCACGGCGGTATCCGAGGGCATGGACGTGCAGAACAGCATCCTCAACGGGATCGAGCCGATGTGCATCCCGCCCGACTTCACTCCGCAGACGCGCCTGGAGTTGTCGCAGCCGACCACGAACTGCCCGGAGCCTGGGTTCCCGGTCAACCTCCCCGGCGAGAACTCGGGCCCGCTCAGCGTAGCGAAGGCCGCGGCCATCTCCTCGGACCCCGCGTTCGAGGACCTGATCCACCGGGCAGGTACCTTGGCCACGATCAACATGGCCAAGGCCTTCGGCGTCAACACGATCGCGTCCGGCCTCCAGGCGGATAAGCACCAGATCGGGATGGCGCACGAGGTCGGGATGGCGCTCGGCATCGCCTCACTGACCGTGCAGGAGCAGGCGACCACCTTCGCCACCCTGGCCGCTGACGGCGAGTACGTCACGCCGCACGTGATCTCCTCGATCACCGACAACGGCAACTCGGTCCCGCTGAAGATTACCCGGCGCCAGGTCCTCACTCCGGCTCAGGCCGCCGACGTGGACTACGCGCTCTCGTTCGACACCGTCTACGGGACGGCGTTCCCGAACGGAGTCCTGAACCCGGAGCGGCCCACCATCGGCAAGACCGGTACCACCGACAACGCGCAGTCGGCCTTTTTCCTCGGCGCGATCCCGCAGTACTCGCTGGCGGTCGGCATGTTCACCAACCAGCAGAACGGATCGGTCACCGGCCAGTCGCTGAACGGCCTGGCCTCGGTCAACGGCCAGCCTGGCGGGGATGGCGGCAACTGGCCGGCGACCATCTGGCGCACCTACATGGACAACGAGTTCTCGTCCCTGCCGATCGAGCCGCTGCCCACGCCGGACTACGTCGGCTTCACCAAGTGGGACCAGGTGCCGCCGCAGCCCAAGAAGCACAAGAAGCAGCCGAACCCGGGCCAGCAGTGCGGCCCCGGGCACCACCACTTCGGGCTCTGCCCGCCGCCGACGCTCCCGGTGCCGACCCCGCCCGCCGGCGGACCGACCCCCACCCCGTCGCCGTCGCCGTCCCAGACCGTCCCACCGCCGTTCGGCGGCCCGCTGACCACGAGCGCCAACAGCCCGCTGACCACGAGCGTGACCGCCGCGTCGCCGCTGGAACCGGCCGCCGAGGACCCGACCACGACCGCCGCCCGAAGACCCGGCTCCACCTAGCCGCGCCGACCTTCGCCGCTACCGCGGAAAGTTAGCCGCGCCATGTGCCGACAGGCCTCCACGATCATGGGTCCCGGCCGGTTCCGCAGCAGGGTGGCGCGCCCAGGCGGGGTTTAGCGCTAACTGGCGAGCTGGGCGCGCAGCCAGCGGATGTCGGTGGCCGGGTCCGGGGTCTCGCAGGCCACCGGGGCGCCCGCGGCACGGACGACATCGACGATCACCGCCGGGTCGATCGTCCCCGACTCCAGGTCGGCGTGCCGGTCCCGGCCCGAGCCGAACTCGTCCCGCGAGTTGTTGCAGTGCACCAGGTCGATCCGGCCGGTGATCGCCTTGAGCCGGTCCACGGCCGTCTGGAGTTCCTCGCCCGCCGAAAACGCGTGGCAGGTGTCCAGGCAGAACCCCACCTCCCCGCCATCCGCGGCGGCGTCGGAGACGGCTTCCCACAGCCGGGCGATCGCGTCGAAGCTGCGCGCCATCGCGCCGTCGCCGCCCGCGGTGTTCTCGATCAGCATCGGCAGCGGCCGCTCGATGCGCTGCACGGCCTTGCGCCAGCTGTCGTAGCCTTCCTCAGGATCCACTCCCGCGGTCACGTGCCCGCCGTGCACGATCAGGCCCTTGGCCCCGATGGACGCGGCGGCCGCTAGTTGCTGCTCGAGCAGTTTGCGGCTGGGGATCCTGATCCGGTTGTTGGGCGAGGCTACGTTGATCACGTAGGGGGCGTGCACGTAGGCGTCGATGCCGGCCGCGGCGAACGCCGCGCGGACCTCGGCGGGCTCGCCCGGGAACGTGGGAGCCTTCCAGCCCTGCGGGTCGCCGAGGAAGAACTGGGCCACCTCGGCCCCGGCGGCCTGTGCCGCGGCGAGTGGGTCATCGTCGTGTAGATGTGCTCCGATGCGGACCATGCCCCGAGCCTAACGGGATCCTCTGTCAGCGAGCCCGGCCCGCGGCGGAAGCGCCGGGACGCGGCGGCCTAGCTGAAGCCGCCGTGCGCGATGCTCAGGCCCATCCCCACGAAAGCAGCGATGATGCCGGCCACGATGAACACCCGCTGCTCCCGGGTGTTGGAGACCAGCTGCGCGTACAGGCCGACGACGAACGCCGCGATGCCGATCACCGTGCCGGCCGCGTGCAGGCGCACGACGAACCCGACCGCGAACGCAACAAGCCCGGCCACGAAGGTGAACGCGGTGAGGGCGTTCTCCATCGGGTGCCGCTGGCCGTCGCTGTTCAGCGTCACGCGCGGCATGCGGGCGTGGGATTGGGGCCTGGTGGCCTCGGGCATGGCACTGCCCCCTTGACGGCTGCCTCGTGGGTCGGTGTCACCAACGTCTGTTCCCGCGCCGGCGGGCCGGCAGGGTAAGGGAATCGTACTGCCGCCGGGCGGTGGCCGGCCTGCCGGGCCGGGGAGTTGGCGAGGCGGAGCGTGACGGTCCCGTCGTCGTAGAGAACAGCGGGGAGATCTGTCGGTGCCTGCTGGTAGGCTGGCCCAGCCGCGCGGGCCACGGTGGGGGCGACGCGCGGCCCCTCCTGTCACGGAGAGACCGTGACCGCGTCAGTCCAGAGGAGGCAGGTAAGCGCATGCGCCACTACGAGATGATGGTCATCCTCGATCCCGCGCTTGAGGAACGTACCGTCCAGCCGTCGCTCGAGCAGTTCCTGAACGTCGTTACGACCTCCGGCGGCACCGTGGACAAGGTGGACGTCTGGGGTCGGCGGCGCCTCTCCTACGAGATCGATAAAAAGTCAGAGGGCATCTATACCGTCATAGACATGACGGCAGAGCCGGACACCGTCAAGGAACTCGACCGCCAGCTCAACCTGAACGAGGCGGTCTTGCGAACGAAGATCATCCGGCCGGACCACAGATGACCGTAAGGGCCGGGGCCGAGCCCGACCTGACACCCGAGCGACCGGGAGGACCCCGATGGCAGGCGACACCCAGATAACCATCGCCGGCAACCTTGTCGACGACCCGCAGCTCCGCTACACCCCGACCGGCCAGGCCGTGGCCAACTTCCGGGTGGCCTCGACGCCGAGGTTCCGCGACAACGCCACCGGTGAGTGGAAGGACGGCGACTCGCTGTTCCTGTCCTGCAACGTATGGCGGCAGGCGGCCGAGAACGTCGCCGAGTCGCTGCAGCGCGGCATGCGGGTCATCGTGTCCGGACGGCTCCGGCAGCGGTCCTACGAGACCAAGGAAGGCGAGAAGCGCACGGTCTATGAGATCGAGGTGGACGAGGTCGGTCCGTCGCTGCGCAACGCGTCGGCCAAGGTCACCAGGTCCAGCCGGTCCACCGGGGGCAGCGGCTTCGGCGGCGGCCAGTCCGGCACTGGCCAGGCCGGCGGTGGCGGGCAGGCCGGGTATGGTGGAGGCGGCGGCCGGCCTTCCGAGGACCCGTGGGCGTCCGATTCGGGCGGCGACGGATTCTCCGACGAGCCTCCGTTCTGAGCAGCGCCGGGCTCCCGCCAACTGAACTGACCGAACCACCTTTCACCGACCATCCCCGCCCCAGGCGGGGCTCTGCTGAGGAGCACCACGATGGCCAAGGCGCCTATTCGTAAGCCTAAAAAGAAGGTCTGCCTGTTCTGCCAGGAGAAGATCGCCCACGTGGACTACAAGGACACGGGGCTGCTGCGGAAGTTCATCTCCGACCGCGGCAAGATCCGGGCCCGACGGGTTTCCGGCAACTGCACGCAGCACCAGCGCGACGTCGCCACGGCGATCAAGAACGCGCGCGAGATGGCGCTGCTGCCGTACACGAGCACGGCCCGATAAGCCGAGGGGAGGCAGCGCACCAATGAGCGGTACGCCAATAAAGCTCATCCTGACCCAGGAGGTCACCGGCCTGGGCGCCCCCGGCGACGTGGTCGAGGTTGCGGGCGGCTACGGCCGCAACTACCTGGTGCCACGCGGGCTCGCGATGCGGTGGACCCGCGGGGCGGAGAAGCAGATCGAACTGATCAAGCGCGCACGAGCGTCCCGGGAGATCCGGGGACTCGACGACGCCCGGGAGGCCGCGACCCGGCTGGCCTCGCTGCAAGTGCGGCTGCACACCCGCGCGGGCGGTGGCGGCCGGCTGTTCGGTTCGGTGTCGACCAGTGACATCGCGGCCGCCGTGAAGGCCGCGGGCGGACCCGAACTGGACCGGCGTCGTATCGAGATCAAAAACCCGATCAAGACCGTCGGCGCGCACCAGGTCACGGTGCGGCTGCATCCCGAGGTCACCGCGACGCTAGACGTCGAGGTCGCCGGGACCTGACCTTCCGGGCGGGCGGCCCCCGGACGCCGGGGCCTGACGTTCTGGCGGGCGGCCCCCAGTCGGCGGGCCCTGACGTTCTGGCACGCGGGCCCCGGTCGGCGGGCCTGACGTCCCGGTCGGCGCGCCTGGTCTTCCCGCTCGCCGGGGCCTGACCGCCCGGCCCATACCTCGCTGCGAAATGCGCCCCTGACCGACTGGCGCGTTGCGCGGCAGCCATCTGTTGCCACCCGTCCCGGCGACCCGCCCGATGGCGCGGCGCCCCCCCGATGGCTGAGCCCCGGCCGCATATCGAGTCTGCGACGGTAAGCCCGGCCGCGTATCGAGACCGCGCCGGTAAGCCCGGCCGTGCATTCCTGATGCAGCGGCGCCGCGCGTTTCGCGCCGTTAACCAGGTCGTTTGCTTCGCTCCTTTCCCTGTTCGCCTTTCTGGCCGCGGGCAAGCAGATTTCGCGAGCCGAGGCCGCTCTCTCACCGGTCACTTCATGATCACGGCAGATTAGCCGCCGCATTTACCGATGACTCTCCGTGATCATGAGAAATCTGCCACATCTAGATATCCAGGGAGCCGTTTCGCCAGCTCGGGATCGGCATCGGCGACCATGGCCCAGATCGCGGCTAGCCGGGCGGCCAGATCGCCGGGAGTCGCGGCGTGGCCGCCACCTGCCTGGGCCGCATTGCCTGGCCGGAGTGAGGTTGCTTCGCCATCCCGCGGCCCGGCTGCGCTGTCTCGCTGGCCGGAACTCGCGGCCCCATCCTGGGCCCCGGCCGCCCCGTCCCGGGGGCCGGACTTCGCCTCGGCCACCGGTGTCCCGGCCGCGGCCTCCCAATCACGCGAGTTCGCGGGCGCCTCGCCCTCACTGCCCGCCTGACCAGCCAGTTCCTCGATGGCTAGGCAGATCTGGGCCAGCTGCGCGGCCATGGTCGAACACATGACCGAATCCTAGAGACTTCCCGGCCCGGCCGTCCCTCAAACGACCGCATCGAGCCGTCGTCCAGCCTTGACTGGCCCGCGGGTCGGCGGGTCCGGCCTTCGCCCGCCTACACCCGGCTGCATAGAGCCTCGTCCCGCCCGACCGAGCCTCGTCTCCCGATCCAGCCATGTCCTTCCGCGCGGTCCGGCTCGAGCGGGCCCGATCGCGGGCCGCGGCCGGCCCTGCGCATCTCCGGGCCGGCTCGGGGGCGCCCGCCGCCCGCGCCGCGCGGCGCTCCGGCCGCATCCCTTACCGAGCCCGGCGGAACCTCACATGTAACGTCGTACGTGAAATTCCCAATGTGGATAACTTCCGGCCATTGTGGACGGCCTTGCGCGTCAGGACTTTTTCTTGCCCACAACCAGTGGACGGCATAATCGCAGGCAGGTGCGTCCTTCTGGCGTGCTGATCGCGAATATCCACAGTGCTATCCCCATGCTGCGCACAGCGATGGCGGCGTGTCTGCACAGGCTGTCCACAAGCCTGTGCACAGCGGCGCTGGACGTCATCGGGCAGTCGGGCAAGACTGTCCGAGCCATCCGGTAGAACGGACTCAATGGCCCGCGCGGGTAGCCGCGGGAATGCGCCGCAATGGGGGAGGTGCCTGGGTGAGCGTCGCGGAGATAGCCCCCCGTGGCGAGGAGTTCGAGCGGACCCCCCCGCACGACCTCGCTGCGGAGCAGTGCGTCCTGGGCGGGATGCTGATGTCCAAGGACGCCATCTCCGACGTGCTCGAGGTGATCCGGCCAAGCGACCACTACCGGCCCGCGCACCAGATCGTGCATGAGGTCATTCTCGACCTGTACGGCCGGGGCGAGCCCGCCGACCCGGTCACGGTCGCGAACGAGCTGACCAAGCGGGGCGAGATCGCGCGGGTGGGCGGCGCGCCGTACCTGCACACGCTGATGGCCTGCGTGCCCACCGCCGCGAACGCCGGCTACTACGCCCGCATCGTCCGCGAGCGGGCCATCCTGCGGCGCCTGGTCGAGGCCGGGACCCGCATCGTCCAGCTCGGCTACTCCGGCGACGGAGATGCCGACGAGATCGTCGACCGGGCGGAAGCGGAGGTCTACGGGGTCACCGATCGCCGGGTCAGCGAGGACTACCAGGCGCTGTCGGAGATCATGCCCGGCGCGCTCGACGAGATCGAGGCCATCGGCAGCCGGGGCGGGGCCCTGACCGGCGTCCCCACCGGGTTCGCCGACCTGGACGCGCTCACCAACGGGCTGCACCCGGGCCAGATGATTGTTATTGCTGCTAGACCGGCTTTGGGCAAGGCCGTTGCTCTTGCTACTCCGCTGCCAACCCCCTCTGGCTGGACGACGATGGGCGAGGTCCGGGTCGGGGACTGGCTGCTGGGCGCGGACGGGAAGCCGACCAGGGTGGTGGCAGCCACCGGCGTGATGGAGGGGCGGCCGTGCTACGAGGTGGAGTTCGACGACGGCACGGTGATCGTTGCCGATGCTCAGCATGAGTGGCGAACCGACACTCGAGCAGCCCGGCGTCAAAGATCCGAGAAGCGCCCGTCCTGGTACTGGCCGGATTCGTCGCGACGTCGGCTGCTCGGCGCCTGGAAGGCCGCGCTCAGCGAGCCCGACCGCCCCGTGATGGCCCGGGAGATCCTGGCTGCTACCGGGCCAGAGTTCCGCGCCATCATGCATACAGCCGGGCGCGGTGTCGGCAAGGCACCGGAAAGGATTTTGGTTAAGGCCGTCGGCTCGCAGCGGTCGTACCGCTGGCATGCACCTGCCTACGCGTCCCGTCATTCGCTGCTCACCGGGATGGTGCACATGGCAGAGCGGCCCAAGAATGCCTCGACCACCGCTGTGCATGATCCTCTTGTCACGACCGAGCAGATCGCGGCGACCCTGAAGGTCGGCGGCGATATGCGCCCTAACCATTCGGTCGCCACCGCCCTGCCGCTCTGCCTGCCGGACGCGGACCTGACGCTGCCGCCGTATGTGCTCGGCGTATGGCTGGGTGATGGCAGCAGCTCCAGCGCAGAATTCACATCCGCGGACCCCGAGATATCCATGCTCGTGGAAGGCCAGGGCATCGAAGCACCGAAGCTAAAGAGCCGCCTTCGGTACGCCCTGCGACTTCCCCGCACAAGGCCTTCTGCGACTTCCAGGACGTGCCTCGTCTGCGGGAAGCAATTCATCCCGGCAATGTCTGAAGTCATGACGTGCGGTCGAGCGTGCGGCCGCAAAGCGTTCGCTGCCGGTCACCGGCGGCAGAGGCTCGCCTGTGCCCGGTGCGGGAGGCCTATTATCGGCAGCACCACCGGAGCCGGACTGTGCCGGGATTGCCTTCGGACTCATGGGTCTGTCACGGCCATCCTCCGCGGCCTCGAAGTGCTCGGTAATAAGCACATCCCGGCGCGGTACCTGCGTGGTTCGGAGCGCCAGCGTCGCGCATTGCTCGCAGGGCTGATCGATACCGATGGCACGGTCGGCCGGACCGGCTCGGTTCATTTCGCCGTCACTTCCCGGCGGCTCGCCGAAGATTTTCGCGAACTTGTACACAGTCTTGGTTACCGCTGTGGCTGGAGCCAGAAGCGGGTCCGCGGCCGTACGCCCGACTCATCGATTGCCTATACGGTCACGTTCACTACCAGCGACGATGTATTCTGGCTCGAACGCAAGCGGATTATGCACAAAGAGCGGCGTCCGCGGCGTACGACGCCGCGGACGCGCCAGCGGCTCATCACGGCCGTACGCGCAATACCGAGCGTGCCAGTGCGTTGTGTCCAGGTGGACAATTCTGATCAGATGTACTTGGCCGGCCGGTCGATGATCCCCACCCATAACTCGACCCTGGCTCTCGACTTGGCCCGGGCGGCCTCGGTCAAGGCCGGGCTGGCAGCGGTGATCTTCAGCCTGGAGATGAGCCGCAACGAGATCACCATGCGGCTGCTCTCGGCCGAGGCGCGGGTCTCGCTCCACTCGATGCGCACCGGACAGCTCGGCGAGGAAGACTGGGCCCGGCTGGCCCGGCGGATGAGCGAGGTGGTGAATGCCCCGCTGTTCATCGATGACTCGCCGAACATGTCGATGATGGAGATCCGGGCGAAGTGCCGCCGCCTCAAGCAGCGGCATGACCTGCGCCTGGTGATCATCGACTACCTGCAGCTCATGACGTCCCCGAAGCGGGTCGAGAACCGGCAGCAGGAGGTGTCGGAGTTGTCCCGCTCGCTCAAGCTGCTCGCCAAGGAGCTGAACGTCCCGGTCATCGCGGTCGCCCAGCTCAACCGCGGTCCCGAGCAGCGATCGGACAAGCGTCCGCTTCTGGCCGATTTGCGTGAGAGCGGGAGTATCGAGCAGGATAGTGACGTTGTGATACTTTTGCACCGAGAAGATGCCTACGAGCCGGAGTCGCCGCGGGCGGGCGAGGCGGACTTCATCGTGGCCAAGCACCGCAACGGCCCGACCGCCACGGTCACGGTCGCGTTCCAGGGTCACTACAGCCGCTTCACGGACATGGCCAGGATCTGATCAGCGCCGGCTGATCGCGTCGGCCCTAGCGTCGGCCAGGGCATCGCGGTCGGCCCTTGCCCGGAGGCTCCGGCGCCAGCAGCGGCATGACCCGCTGCCAGGACGCGGCCCCGTTGTTGAGCCCCGCCTCGAGCACGACCGCCGGCTCGCCGGCGTCGGCCTCCACCCGCCGCACGACCCTGCGTCCGGGACCCACGTCAGCTTCCCGGACGCGGTTCGCCAATCAGCTCTTCCAGGAGCCGGGGATCGGCGAAGTCGCGCCAGAGCACAATATGCCCGTCCCGGATCCGGAGGATCTGGATGGACGTCGCCGTGAACGACCGGCCCGTCCTGGTCACGGTCGCCTTCGCCCGCACCTCCGCGATCACCACCTCCGGATCCTGGGTCTGGTAAAGCTCCGCCACCTCGTAGTCCTCCAGCCGCAGCGGCGACGCCATGACATGGCGCGAGTACTCGCGGATCGTCTCCCGGCCCTCCAGGCGCACGGGCGTGCCCGGCGGCCCATGGAAGGAGAACTCGATCACCGCATCGGGCGCGAACAGGTCAGCGAGGCCGTCGGCATCGCCGTTCAGGGTCAGGTGGCGGCGCCGGGCCAGGACACCGGCGGGCGTGGCGGATGACATGCGGCCTTCCCTTCACTGGGGCAGCTCGTTCAACAGGCGTTCATTGAACAAGCGTAGAATCGAACTGGCCTCCGGTCAACACCCGTACAATGAAACGATGGCCACCCCCCCGCCCGGTTCACGCGCCGAGCAGCGCCGCCGCACCGAAGCGCGCATCCTCGAGGCCGCGACCCAGGTCTTCTTCAGCGCCGGGTACGACCGGACCACCATCCGGGCCGTGGCCTCCGCCGCAGGAGTCGACGCGGGCCTGATCATGCACTACTTCGGGTCCAAGCAGGAACTGTTCCGGCGAGTGATCGACGCCGCCCCTGTCCCTGAGGTCAGCGGGACGCCGGCGGAGGCAGCCGAGCAGATCCTGGCCGGGCTCGCCGACCGGCTCGCCAGCGCGCCCGTGGCCTCGCTGGCCCTCTTGCGCTCGATGCTGACCAATCCCGAGGCCGCCAGCGCCGCCAGCGCCGGCATCGCCCGCTACGAGGCGCAGATCGCCCAGGCCATCCCCGCCGCCGACGCGGACCTGCGAGCCGCGATCATCAGCGCCGTCACCCTCGGCATCACGGTCTCGCGGCACCTCCTCAAGTCCGACGATCTCGCCACCGCCGACCCGGCGCAGGTCATCCGGCTGCTGCGCCCCTGCGTGCTTTCGCTGGCCGCCCGCCCCGACCACGGCGGGCCGCCCGCCAATTTGACGCTCCAGTAGCCACGCCCCGCCGCGGGAGGCGCTGGGCCGCGTCAGGCTGGCGGCTACAACCCACAGCTGGTTACGGCAGCGGCCTTCCTGCGGCGGAGTCAGACACCCATGACCGTCACCGGGGCAAGCCAGGCATTGGTGACGCAGGATCGGCCCATGGACGCGCCATCCGGCCGCGGGTCAGCGCAGGCCCGAAACGGCTCTGGCCAGGCGCATGATGCCGTCGGTGATCGCCCGCTCGTTGAGGTTCGAGTACCCGAAGATGAGGCCGCCGGGCGATGCGGGCGACAGCCGGAAAGGTGACACGCCGGCGACAGCGACTCCTTCACGGGCCGCCGCCGCGATCACCGCCGCCTCCTCGAGGTCCCGCGGCAGCCACGCGACCAGGTGCAGGCCAGCGGCGATCCCGGCCGGTTCCAGTTCGGGCAGGTGCCGGGCCAGTGCGGTCAGGAGCGCGTCGCGGCGGGAGCGATACATCGGGCGCATGCGCCGTAGATGGCGATCGAACTCGCCCCGCGAGAGGAAATCAGCGAAGGTCAGCTGGTCCAGGATGGGGGAGCCGCGGTCGGCCAGCAGCTTGGCCTCGGCGAACGGCTCGACGAGTTCCCGCGGCAGGATGAGCCAGCCGAGCCGGAACCCGGGCGCCAGGGTCTTGCTGGCGGTCCCCGCGTAGGCGACCCGGCGGGGATCCAGGCCCTGCATGGCGCCGATCGGGGCGCGGTCGTAGCGGTATTCGGCGTCGTAGTCGTCCTCGAGGACCAGCGCCCCGGTCCGCTGCGCCCACCCGAGCACCGCGGCGCGCGCCTGGGGGGAGAGCACGGCCCCGGTCGGCCATTGGTGCGACGGAGTCAGGATGAGGACGTCGGCATCGAGCTCGGCCACGGCGTCGACACGCACGCCGTCGTCGCCCACCGGCACGCCGACCAGGTTCAGGCCCAGCGCCTGCGCAAGAGGACGGGCATCGTCGGAGGCCGACGGGTCCTCGACGGCCACCGTTCTGGCGCCGCGGGCGGCCAGCACTCCGGTCAGCAGCGACACCGCCTGCGCGTAGCCGCTGGTGATGACGATCGTCTCAGGACCGGCGCTGGTCCCCCGCACCCGGTTGAGGTAGGCGGCGAGCGCCGACCGAAGCTCCACCGCTCCGTGGCCGTCGAGGTAGCCCAGACGCTCGTCGGCGGCCTCGGTGAGGACGTGGCGCACGGAGCGTAGCCAGGCCGCCCGGGGGAAAGCCGCGACGTTGCCGCGGCCGTAGCCGAAGTCGACCACCGGGCGGGGCCAACCCGACGGAGCCGGCCGCCCGGGCCCCGGTGCGGCGGCTGGCGATACCGCGGCCGCCGCGGGCGCCACCTGCGTGTAGCCGCCGCTGCGGCTGGTCAGGTATCCCTCGGCTACGAGCTGCGCGTAGGCCTCGACGACGACACCGCGCGTGACACCCAGCTCAGCCGCCAGGGCGCGGGTCGGCGGTAGCGCAACGCCGGCCGGCAGGGCTCCCGAGCGGATCCGCTGGCGGATCGACGCCTCGATCTGGCGGTGCAGCGCGTTCGGGCCGTTACGGTCCAGGTCGATCGCCAGCTCCGAGACGGGTGACAAATTGGTCCTCAAACCTGACATAGAACTGGACCTTATCAAGGGGACCGATTTCAACGAGCCTGGGTGCCATGACCACTACAGCACAGCTCTCCGCCATCATTCGCCAGTCGCACTTCGATGGTCAGGTCCTCGCCCCCGGCACCCGCGGGTACGACGCGGCCCGGTCGGTCTGGAACGGGATGATCGACCACCGCCCGAAACTGATCGCCCGGTGCGCCTCGGTTGACGACGTCGTCACCGCGGTGCGCGCCGCCCGTGAGCGCGACCTGGAGATCGGCGTCCGCTGCGGCGGTCACAACATCGCCGGCCTCGCTGTCCCGCACGGCGGGCTCATGATCGACCTCACCACACTCGGCCGCGTCACCGTCGATCCAGGTGCGCGGCGCGCCCGGGTACAGGGCGGCGCGATGCTCGGCGCCCTGGACCGTGCCACGCAGCCCTTCGGCCTCGCCACCACGGCCGGCAACGTCTCGCACACCGGTGTCGGCGGGCTGACCCTGGGCGGCGGCATGGGCTGGCTGGCGCGCCAGCACGGTCTGGCCTGCGACAACGTCGTTTCCTGCACCGTCGTCACCGCGGACGGCGACGTCGTGCGCGCGTCCGCCGATGAGCACCCCGACCTGTTCTGGGGCCTGCGCGGCGGCGGCGGCAACTTCGGAATCGTCGTCGAGTTCGAGTTCCGGCTGCATCCCGTCGGCACGCGGGCCCTGGTCGCGGAGCTCACGTTCCCGCTCGATCGCGCCGCCGCGGCGCTGCGCGGCTGGCGCGACCTGGCCGAGGAGGCCGGCCGCCCGGCCACGCTGACCGCCGAGATCTCCGGCGACACCGTCACCCTCGGATACGTGTGGGTGGGCGACCCGCAGGCCGGCCGGACGATGCTGCCGGCGCTGCGCTCCGTCGGCGCGCCGGACGGCGACGTCGTGCGCGAGCTCTCCTACACCGAACTCCAGACCCGCGACGACAGCATCGAGGCTCACGCGTACCGGCGCTACTGGAAGGGCCACTACCTCCCCGATCTGCCCGACGGCGCGATCGGCGCGATCGTGGACCGCGACCCGGCGGACGCCATCCTGCCGGGCGTCAGCCTCCAGGCTTACGGCGGCGCGATTGCCGACGTCGACGATGACGCGACGGCGTTCAGCCATCGCCGCACCCGCTTTGAGTACGTCGCCGCCGTGAAATGGAGCGATCCCGGCGAGGACGGCTTGCGGATGGGAGCAGCACGGCAGGCGGCCGCCAAGCTCGATCCGTTCGCCGCCGGCGCCTACGTCAACGCGCTCAGCGACGAGGGCGCGTCGGGCGTGCGCCGCGCCTACTCCGAGGCCAAGCGCGCCCGCCTGACCCAGGTCAAGGACGCCTACGACCCCGACAACGTCTTCCACCTCAACCACAACATCGTCCCCACCGGGCACTACGGCCGGTGAGTTCGCACAACATTGCCCCGCCGGGCACCGCGACCGGTGAGTTCGGCGCCAGGATTCGTCTGAACATGGCTGTTCGATAGCTAGTGCCGCTTCGGGCCGCCGGGATGAGGCGGATCGCCGGCCAGGCAGCTAGCGGCGGGCTTGATCCCCAGCCGCGGGCGGGACGGGCCGTGATCCCGCAGGGGGCTTGCGGGCTACGCCGGCCCACAGGGCGGCCGGGCTGGCGGCCTGGAGTTCTGATTCCGGGCGCCACTCGGTCAGCCGGACCAGGCCAGGGGGCACGAGCTCGAGTCCGGCGAATAGCTCCGAGACGCCCGCGCGGTCGCGCAGCGTCGCCTGCTGCGGCATCGACTGGTTGAGGCGGCGCGTTGCCTCTGCGGTCTACTCGGCGTCGATGTCGCTGGCCGGGTGTGAAATCGTGACGAAACTGCCGGGCGCGCACGCCCCCGTGAGCTCGGTCACGATCCGGCGGGCTTCGGCGTCGCTGGCGGCAAGGTGCAAGACCGACAGCAGCATGACCGCAACCGGCTCGGCGAAGTCCAGGATGTCGGCTGCGGCAGCCAGGATCGCGGCCGGGTCGTGCATGTCGGCATCGACATACCCGCACGCCCCCGGCGGGGCGCTCTTCAGCAGCGCCTGGGCGTGCGACAGCACGATGGGGTCGTTGTCGACGTAGACGATCCGGCTGTCCGCCGCGGCGCGCTGGGCGATCTCGTGGGTGTTGCCCGCGGTGGGAATCCCGGTGCCGATGTCCAGGAACTGCCGGATGCCCATGTCGGCGGCCAGGAAGCGCACCGCGCGGGCGAGGAAGGCGCGGTTGGCCCGGACCGCGAAGACCAGGTCCGGGTACGCCGCCAGAGCCCGGTCACCGGCTTCCCGGTCGGCGGCGAAGTTGTCCTTCCCGCCCAGCCAGTAGTCGTACACCCGCGCGGTGTGCGCGATACGGACATCGAAATCGGGCATCCGCCAGCTCCCGGATCAGGACGCCTCACAGCCTATCCGGCCACGACGGGCCGGCGCGTGCCGCTGCGGCCAGGCCTGACCGAGGACAGCGGTGAGTCTGCGTGAGGCCGCCGGCGCTGAGAACCCACAGGTCAAAGAAGATCAACATGTCACGGGGGCGATGAGACCCGACCTGGTTGTAGGTTCCCGATAGACACGTCCCGTTCTCAGAACAGACGTCCCGGCAATGTGGCGCGTTATCGGGATCATCTTTTGGCTGGTCTCTACAAAGTTCCGGCGCGCGGCATGGTCGGCTGCGGCATTTCACTGCCGAGAGCGGTGTACGAGAGTGTTCAGTCTGGGGCGGGTTGTGTCCGTCCAGTCCGTCCAGCGCGTATCTGCCACGGGAGAGTCGGCCGGTGTTCAGTCGGGTCGCCATCGTCAACCGCGGAGAGGCCGCGATGCGGTTGATCAATGCCGTCCGGGAGCTCTCCGCGGAGACCGGGACGCGGATCGAGACCGTCGCGTTCTACACCGACGCTGACCGCACGGCCACCTTCGTCCGTGAGGCGGACCTGAGCTATGACCTCGGCCCGGCGTCCGCCCGCCCGTACCTCGACCTGGCGGTGCTGGAGCGGGCGCTGTGCGAGAGCGCCGCGGACGCGGCGTGGGTCGGCTGGGGATTCGTCGCCGAGGTCCCGGCGTTCGCTGAGCTGTGCGACCGGCTCGGGGTGGCGTTCGTCGGCCCGACCGCGGAGGCGATGCGCAAGCTCGGCGACAAGATCGGCTCCAAGCTGCTCGCCGAGGAGGTCGGCGTGCCGGTCGCGCCGTGGAGCCGCGGCGCGGTGGACGACCTGGACGCCGCCGTCCGCGTGGCGGGCGAGATCGGGTACCCGGTGATGCTCAAGGCGACCGCGGGCGGCGGGGGCCGGGGTATCCGGGTGATCACATCCGCCGAACAGCTCTCCCAGGCCTATGAGCGCACCCGCATGGAGGCCGAGCGCGCCTTCGGCAGCGGCGTGGTGTTCCTGGAGCGCCTGATCACCGGCGCGAGGCATGTCGAGGTGCAGGTGGTCGGCGACGGCCAGGGCACGGCGTGGGCACTGGGTGTGCGCGACTGCTCGGTGCAGCGGCGCAACCAGAAGGTGATCGAGGAGTCCGCGTCGCCGGTGCTGACCGCGGCGCAGGCCGGCGAGCTCAAGGCGGCCGCCGAGCGGCTGGTGCTGGCGGTCGGGTACCGGAGCGCGGGCACCGTCGAGTTCCTGTACCACCCGGCCGAGAAGAGGTTCGCCTTCCTGGAGGTGAACACCCGGCTGCAGGTGGAGCACCCGGTCACCGAGCTGACCACCGGAATGGACCTGGTGAAGGCGCAGCTGCACATCGCCGCGGGCGGGAAGCTGGAGGGCAGGCCGCCCGCCGAGACCGGGCATGCCATCGAGGCGCGGCTCAACGCCGAGGACCCGGACCGCGACTTCGCCCCGTCACCGGGGCGCATCGTCCGGCTGGACCTGCCCGCCGGTCCCGGCATCCGGGTGGACACCGGGGTCAGGGAGGGCGACTCCATCCCGGCCGATTTCGACTCGATGATTGCGAAGATCATCGCGTATGGCCGGGACCGTGACGAGGCACTGAGCAGGCTGCGCCGCGCGATGACGCAGACCATGGTGATCATCGCCGGCGGCGCGACGAACAAGAGCTTCGTGCTCGACCTGCTGGACCAGCCCGAGGTGATCGACGCGACCGCGGACACCGGCTGGATCGACCGGGTCCGCGGTGAGGGCAGGCTCGTTGCGCGGCGGGGTTCTGCGGTCGCCGTGGCCGTCGCCGCGATCGAGGCCTACGAGGATGCCGAGAACGTCGCCCGGCAGCGGCTGCTCTCTACCGCGCACGGCGGTCGCCCGCAGGTCCAGCTGGACACCGGCCGCCCGGTCGAGCTCAAGCTGCGTGGCATCGGTTACCGGGTGCACGTCGGCCGTGTCGCGCCGCACCGGTTCCGCATCGCGATCGCGGCGGGCAATGGCAGCCCGCAGGCGGCGGACGTCGAGATCGAGCGCTTCGACCCGCAGGCCGGCCAGGCCGTCGTCAACGGCCAGCGTTTCCGGCTGGTCACCAGCGCGCACGGGCCGGCGCACATCGTCGAGGTGGACGGCGTGGCGCACCGGGTCAGCCACGACGAGGGCGGCGTGGTCCGCGCCCCCGCGCCCGCCCTGGTGGTCGCGGCTCCGTTGCGGGCGGGGGCCGAGGTGGAAGCCGGCGCACCCGTGCTGGTGCTGGAGTCGATGAAGATGGAGACGGTTCTGCGTGCTCCCTTCCGCGCGCGGCTGCGCGAGTGCCTGGTGGCGGTGGGCAGCCAGGTCGAGGCCGGGGAGCCGCTGCTACGGCTGGAGCCGCTCGGCGCCGGCGACGACGCGGTCACCGGGCAGGACATCGCCGGCGACGGGCAGGACACCGTCGGCGCCGACGTCGACCTGCCCGCAGAGCCCGCCGGCGCGTCAGCGGCCGAGCGGGTCGCGGCCGGATTGCGCGATCTGCGCGGGCTGCTGCTCGGTTACGACGCTGACCCGCAGGACGGGCGCCGGGTGCTGGACGGTTACGTCGTGGCCAGGTCCGAGGTGGGGCACGGCAACGACAGGCCGCTGGCGGGAGAGATCGGGCTGCTCGAGATTTTCGCCGACCTGTTCGAGCTGACCCGCAACCGGCCGGCGGGTGCGGACGTCCTGGCGGACACCCAGGTGCACAGCCATCGCGAGTACTTCCACACCTACCTGCAGAGCCTCGATACCGAGCGGGCCGGCCTGCCCGAGGCTTTCCAGCACCGGCTCACCAAGGTGCTCGGCCACTACGGCGTGACCGGCCTGGAGCGCACGCCCGAACTGGAGGACGCGGTCTTCCGGATCTTCCTGGCGCAGCGCCGCTCGGCAACGGATGTGGCCATCGTCATCACGCTGCTGCGGCAGTGGCTGACCGATCCGGTGCCGGGCGAGCCGCTGCGCGAGGCCAGCGGCCTGACCCTGGAGCACCTGATCGCGGCCACCCAGCTGCGCTTCCCTGCGGTCGCTGATCTGGCTCGCTCGGTCGTTTTCCGCTGGTTCGCGCAGCCGATGCTGCGCCGTAACCGGGCGCGGGTGTACGCGGGCGTGCGCAAGCACCTCCGCTACCTGGACGCCAACCCGGACGCGCCGGACCGCGCGGAACGGATCGCCGCGATGGTGACCAGCGCGGAGCCGCTGGTTCGGCTCCTCGGGCAGCGGATCGGCCGCAAGGGCGCCGGGCTGGCCCCGCTCCTGGAGGTGCTGACCCGCCGCTACTACGGCAACAGGTCGCTGCGCGACCTGCGGGCCGGTGAGGCGGCCGGTTGCACGTTCGTCGTCGCCGTGCACCGCGACGAGACCGGCCGGTCCGCCGTGCTGGCCACCGCGGTCGACTTCCCGGCACTGCCGGAGGCCGTGCGTGGCATCCGCGAGCTCGCGCCGGCCCACGACGTCGAGGCCGACATTTACCTCACCTGGGCAGACCAGCCGGACGACCCGGACGCGATGGCGGCCGAGCTGCGTGAGGTGCTGGCCGCCGGGCAGCTGCCCGGCCACCTCCGCCGGATCACCACCACCGTGGCCGGGCGCAGCGGCGCGGTGATGCACCACCACTTCACCTTCCGGCCGTCCGCCACCGGCATCACCGAGGAGCGCCTGATCCGCGGCCTGCACCCGCAGATCGCCCACCGGATGCAGCTGGAACGGCTGCGCAACTTCGACCTCACCCGGCTGCCCTCGGCCGACGAGGACGTGTACCTGCTGCGCTGCGTCGCGCTGAAGAACCGCTCCGACGAGCGGCTCGTCGCCATGGCCCAGGTGCGCGACCTGACCCCGCTGCGGGACAGCGACGGCAGGCTGGTCGCGCTGCCCGCGGCCGAGGACACCCTGGCCGCCTGCCTGGACGCGATCCGCAAGGTGCAGTCGGGCCGCCCGGCGAACAAGCGCTTCGACACCAACCGGATCCTCATCTACGTCTGGCCGCCGAGCGAGCTGACCGGCGAGGATCTGAACACTGTCGTCCAGCGCATCCTGCCCACCACGGCGGGCGCCGGGCTGGAGGATGTCGTGTTCCTCGCCCGCCAGCGGGACCCCGCGACCGGCGAGCTGAGCGACATCGCGGTGCGCATCGGCTACGAGGCCGGTTCCGGGATCCGGCTGGAGGTCGGCGAGCGGCCGACCGGCCTGATCGAGCCGCTGGACGACTACCGGCAAAAGGTGCTGCGGGCGAGCAGGCGCGGCACCGTCTACCCGTATGAGCTGACCGGCATGCTCGCCGGGGCCGGCGGCAGCTTCACCGAGCACGACCTAGATGGCGACGGCAACCTCGTGCCAGTCGACCGGCCGCGTGGCCAGAACACCGCCGCCTTGGTCACGGGCGTGGTCAGCACGCCGACCGGGCGGCATCCGCAGGGGGTGTCGCGCGTCGTGCTGCTCGGCGACCCGACGAAGTCACTCGGCGCGCTGGCCGAGCCGGAGTGCGCGCGGGTAATCGCCGCCCTCGATCTCGCCGAGCGGGAACGCATCCCGGTGGAGTGGTTCGCGCTGTCCGCGGGTGCGCGCATCTCGATGGAATCGGGCACCGAGAACATGGACTGGGTGGCCGCCGCGCTGAAGCGCATCGTCACCTTCACCCAGGCCGGCGGTGAGATCAACATCGTGGTCGCGGGGATCAACGTCGGCGCCCAGCCGTACTGGAACGCCGAGGCCACGATGCTCATGCACACCAAGGGAATCCTGGTGATGACGCCGGACTCGGCGATGGTGCTGACCGGCAAGGAGTCGCTGGACTTCTCCGGCGGCGTCTCGGCCGAGGACAACTTCGGCATCGGCGGCTACGACCGGGTGATGGGCCCGAACGGCCAGGCCCAGTACTGGGCACCGAGCCTGAGCGCCGCGCGTGACGTGCTGATGGCCCACTACGACCACACCTACGTCGTGCCAGGAGAACCGGGCCCGCGGCATGCGGGCACCACTGACCCGCACGACCGGGACATCTGCGACTACCCGCATTCCCTGGCGGACAGCGACTTCGCCACTGTCGGCGAGATCTTCTCGGCGACCGCCAACCCGGACCGCAAGAAGCCGTTCGACATCCGCACGGTGATGCGCGCCGCGGCCGACCAGGACCACCCCGTGCTGGAGCGCTGGGCGGGCATGGCCGACGCGGACACCGCCGTGGTGCAGGACGTGCACCTGGGTGGCAGGCCGGTGTGCCTGCTCGGGATCGAGTCCCGCTCGGTGCCACGCCGCGGTTTCCCGCCGGGCGACGGACCCGAGACCTACACGGCGGGCACCTTGTTCCCGCGCTCGTCGAAGAAGGTGGCCCGGGCGATCAACGCAGCCAGCGGCAACCGGCCGCTGGTGGTGCTGGCCAACCTGTCCGGTTTCGACGGGTCACCGGAGTCGATGCGCAAGCTGCAGCTGGAGTACGGTGCCGAGATCGGCCGGGCCATCGTGAACTTCGAGGGCCCGATCGTGTTCTGCGTGATCTCCCGCTACCACGGCGGCGCCTTCGTGGTGTTCTCCAAGGCGCTCAACCCGAACATGACCGTACTCGCCGTCGAGGGTTCCTTCGCCTCCGTGATCGGCGGCGCGCCCGCCGCCGCCGTGGTGTTCAGCGGCGAGGTGAACCGTCGCACCTCGACCGACGGCCGGGTCGCCGACCTGGACGCGCGCCTCGCCGAGACGGCCGGCGCAGAACGTGCCGAGCTGAACGCGAAGCTGGCCGACATGCAGGCCGTGGTGCGCGCGGAGAAACTGTCCGAGGTGGCCGCCGAGTTCGACCGGGTGCACAGCGTGCACCGCGCCGTCGAGGTCGGCTCGGTGGACGCCGTGATCACCGCCGCCGAGCTGCGCCCGCGAATCATCAAGGTGATCGGCACGGCCTGAACCCCCGCTAGGCGCTCGCCCGCTAAACGCAGCATCCCCCGCCCGGAGCGCCCGAACGCGCTGGTGCCAGAGTTAACCAACCTGCCAGCCGCCGGCCCGCTCCGGTCCGGTCGGCTGAGCCAGCCAGGTTCCGCGCGCTCAGCGCGGCTCGTTCACGCCAGCGAAGGGGGGCGCGATGCCAGCGGTGCGCCGGCTGAGCCGGGCCGAGGTCCGCGTCGCCGTGGTGGACAGCGTCGTGCTCGCCCTGGCCTGCATGCTCACGTACTGGCTCACGGCCAGCGTCGCGCCCCGCGTGCACACCGAGTCCCGGGCCAGCGTCCTGATCGGCGCCCTGTGGGCCGTGATCTCCGCCATTTTCGTCTGCCGAGACAGCTACCAGCAGAGCGTGGCCGCGGCGGTATCGCGCATGACCGCCACCCTGGCGAGCTTCGCGCTCTGTCTCATCTACCTGATCTTCCTGCCCTTCTACACCTGGGCCCTGGCGCTGCTGATCGGGCTCAGCGCCCTGGCCGTCATCCTGATCGGCCGGCCCGGTGACGCCGTCACGGCCGCGGTCACCACGGCGGTGGTCATGGTCGCCGCCGACCTGAGCCCGCACCACGCGTGGCAGGAGCCCATCCTCCGCCTGATCGACACCCTCATCGGAGTGGCGATCGGCGTCGCCGCCTCCTGGATCGGCCTGCGCCTGATCCGGCCGCGCATCCAGCCCCGGCAGGCCGGCAGGTCACCGTGATCGACGAGGGTCCGAGGCATACCCCGGTCGCGTACACTAGCGTGGCACGCAACTGCGCTCGTAGCTCAACGGATAGAGCATCTGACTACGGATCAGAAGGTTGGGGGTTCGAGTCCCTCCGAGCGCGCCACCGAAACCCCAGGTAGACACCTTGATCACGGTGTCGCCTGCGCGCCCTCGTCGTCATCTGGCCGGATTTTGGCCGGATCGGAGGCCGAGTCGTGATCCTCGGCGGCGTTCCCGAGCAGGCCCGCATACCGGTCCATCTCGCCTGGGTACAGATGTCCGTACAGATCCAGCGTGGTCGTGATGCTGGCATGTCCCAGGATTTCCTGAACCATCTTCGGCGGATAGCCAGCCTGGATCATCAGGGAAGCGCAGTGTGTCGCAGGTCGTGAATTCGGAGTCCGGCTCCGAGCCCGGCTTTGCTGCGGGCGGGCAGGAACACTGACCGTCGCCAGTTGGACAGCCGGACGACGGTCCTGCCCGGCAAGGTGAAGACCAGATCGTCGGCTTGCTTGTCGGTGACCGCGGGAGCGAGCTTTACCGACAAGAACGGCGGCAATGGGACAGTGCGCGACTGATGAGACTTCGGCGTGCCTAGCATCACGCGGCCCCCGACGTCGGAGAACGCTCGCCGCACTTCGATACGGCGGCGGCCGAGATCGATGTCACACACGCGCAGTGCCGTAGCCTCGCCCCATCGCAAACCGGTATGCGAGCACCAGGATTAGCAGATTCCAGGGCCCAGCCTGGTCGGCCAAGTCGCGGACCTGGCGGTGAGTAAGGAACACGTAGTCACGGCCTTTCGGCCGGGGCAGACCAAGGCCCCGAGCCGGATTGCTGCGGATGCGCGCGCCACGTACGGCGTGGTCGAGTGCGGCGGACATGACGAAGACGGATTGCCGGATGCCGGACGGGCCGAGCCCAGCGAGCGCCAGGCCGGTGACCCACTCGCTCAGCCTACACACCACTAGGTCAGGCCTGCCAAGTAGACGGCACCGGGGCGTGCCGGGCTACAGGCAGTTGAGTGTCTAACTGCGTGACAACGGCGACGGCCGCAGGCATTCAACGACGGACGCCCGTGGACTATAAGGCCAGCTCATGATCTGGATTGCCGATCGTCACGTTTAGCTTCAGTTTGCCTGATAAGGAAGAGGTCCGTGGTTCAAGTCCACGCAGGCCCACCCAGGTCACAGCCCTGACGCCCGGCCAACCGCCGGGCATCTTGCGCTCCGCATCCCTGCCCACGCCGGGGCATGGACGGGTCAGTTAGTCGAGATGTATCGTGTCGCCATGGAACAGCTTGCACGGCAAGATGTCGCCGCTGCGGCGGCAGCGCACCACGAACTTGGCCCCGAGTACAGCCAGGCCGCCATCGACTCGTTCCTGGAGAAGGTCGACAGCGAAATAGCCGCACGGGTTGATGCCCGCCTCGGCGGCGCGCCGCAACCTCGCAGCCGGACAGCGGACGTGGCGACACGGCACGAGCGCCGCGCTTTGTGGACCGGACTGGTGATCGGCAGCGCCGTTGCTGGAATCCCGTTTACCTTGGTCGCTGCTAGCGGCCATGGGAACCACCCCGGCGCACTGGCTACCATCTGGCTCGTGATCGCCGCGGTCTACCTCGTCGCTCTCGTCGCGAGCCGACTGTACAAGCCCCGCGGCGGCCATGAGTGACACCTCTCTCTGAGGTGGCGTTGGAACCGCAATAGGCCACGGGTGTGGACTGGCCGGATTGTGGCCGGACAACGCCGCGCAACTCAGGTCAACAATGCACACTAGTGAGCATCGTCCCGCCACGTCAGAAGGCACGTGCCCAGGTCGCGAGGACCCGCGAAGCAATCTACGGATCTGAAGGTTGGGGGTTCGAGTCTCGCCGGGGTAGAGGTGGCGAAGGCGTCAGTTGATGTCGAACTCGTTGCCCTCGGGGTCCTTCATTCCCACCGCGTAGTGATCGAGGCCGTCGGCGCTCAGGGCTCCGGTGAGCGTGGCCCCGAGGTCCGTCAGCCGCCTGGC
Organism: uncultured Actinomycetota bacterium; assembly: GCA_963749145.1. Taxonomy (GTDB): domain Bacteria; phylum Actinomycetota; class Actinomycetes; order Streptosporangiales; family Streptosporangiaceae; genus JASHPR01. The sequence goes on from CAVVLN010000006.1 coordinate 266,612, forward strand.
CTCGGCGTCGACTCGCTGCATGCGGGTGGCCAGCGGGTCCGAACGGCTGCCGCTGACGCGGATGTCGAGGTGGAGGCGGTTCTTGACCACCTTGGCGTCCGGCATCACATGGAACCAGATGCGGGGGCCGCCACCGCGGGGATCGATGATGCTGTCCGCGCCGATTCCCAGCTCACTGTCGGGAAGCCCGATGTCGCGCCGCCAGTCGTCCCAGGTAGCGAACCCTTCGGGGGGCGGTTCAAGCACGTATCCCAGGGCAGCCGCCCAGAAGCGGGCAAGCAGTTCGGGGTCCTTACAGTCGATGACGAGCTGGAATCGGGCAGGCATCGTGCTCCCATCGGCTCAGCAGTGGCCCGAGCGCTCGCAAGTATTTTCCGGCTCGCGCCAATGACAGCGACCGTACTAACCAACAACCGGCAGCGGCAACGGCAGGATTCGTTTGCGCCGCGGCTACGAGCGTGGCATGGCGAGGTACATCAGGTCGACCGTCGAGCCTGCGAGGACGGCGTATGACATCCTCATGACCGCCACCCCCTACGTCTTTCGCCAGCGCAGCTACACACAGCATGCCACAGGCTGGTAAGGAGACATCTCCCACAGCTTTCGCACGGCCGACGGGCCGACCAGGCCGTCTTCAGCATCCGGGGTTAAGCCGCGGCTCACTTCGAGGCCCAGCTCGGCCCGGCGGCCTGCGCTAGCCGCTGGCCCAGGGCTGCCGTGGCGCGTTGGATCTCCGCCGACCCGACGACCCGGAACGGTGCCGGGATGGCGGCGAGCTGCCGCGCGTACCAGGCCGGCTCGTCGGTCGTCGCCCGGAGGCGGGTCCGGTCCTCGTCCACGGGCTCCAGGTGTCCCAGGCTTCTCGGCAGCCATCGCGATGTCTGCTCGACGGTGGCGTCGATCACGACGTCGACCGCGTGGGTCCACCCTTGGGACAGGTGCTCTTCCAGGGTCCGCAGGGCGTCGAGCTCTTGTGGCGGAGTGAACGTGTCCGGCAACGTCTCGATCGTGATGATCCGGTCGACCCGGAGTACACGGCGTGCGTGCTTGGTATGCGACCAGCTCAGCAGGTACCAGCGGCTGTGCCTCAGCACCACAGCCCACGGGTCGACCTCCATGACCAGGTCCGCGGCCTTGCCCGTCCGGTAGACAAGGCGCAGGCGGCGCGCGGCGGTGCAGGCCTCAATCAGCTGCGTCGTCAGCTCCGGGCTGGCCCAGGCTTGTGGCACCGGAGGAGGAACGGAGACATGGCGGAAGGCATGGACCGGGCCTGACACCCGTTCCGGCAATACCCTCACGATCTTGGCCAGCGCGCCGCCCACCAGGTCCGCGGGATTAGCGGCGTTCCGGTGGCCTTCCAGAACGGCCATGACGATGCCCAGCGCCTCGGCGGCGGTGAACATCAACGGCGGGAGCCGCAGGCCACGGCCTGCCCGATAGCCTCCGTAGGGACCGGTGAGTGATTCGATCGGCAGATCCGCCTCCCGCAAGATCGCGACATAACGGCGGGCGGCCCGTTCGGTGACCCCGAGCCTGTCTCCCAGCCGTTCTGCGGTGATGCCGGGGTTGTTCTGGATCACCTCCAGTGCGAGCAGGGCCCTGGCCGTGGGGCTCAGATCGGGTGCCATCAGTCTCCATCCCGGAACCAGATCGTCCGGAACTAACACTAGCGTGCCGTCCATGGACGATCGCAGCGATGCGATTCTGTGCGAACCTCCACGGGTGACACCGGCCAGCACGGCGCAAAAGCCGGTCACGGCAGCGCAGCTGACCATCGTCCCGGCGAACGAAGCGTCGTGGGATGACCTCGTCGCGATCTTCGGCACCGCCGACTATCCGAGCCGCTGCCAGTGCCAGCGGTTCAAGGTCGCTAGCTGCTTCTGGCGCGACTCAACGCGGGAACAGCGGACGGCGATGCTCAGGGAGCAGACCGGGTGCGGCAACCCCGGCACCGCCACCAGCGGGCTGGTCGCCTACCTTGGCGACGAGCCTGTCGGCTGGGTCGCGGTCGAGCCGCGGACGGCCTACCCCAAGCTGCGCACGTCCCGCGTGGTCTGGCCCGGCAGGAACGAAGACAAGGATGATCACCGCATCTGGGCGGTGACATGTTTCGTGGTCCGTAAGGGCTACCGCAAGCGCGGGATCACGTATGCGCTGGCCGCCGCGACGGTCGGCTTCGCCAGGGAACGCGGGGCCCGGGCGGTGGAGGCATACTCGATGGCCACGCCGCTAGGTAAGGAGATCACCTGGGGCGAAATGCATGTCGGAAGCCGTCAGGTCTTTGCCGACGCCGGCTTTACCGAGGTGAGCCATCCCAGCGCGCGACGCGTGGTGATGCGGGTCGACTTCCCGGCCTGAGCACGCCACGTAGGAGAGCGCACGCGCAAGCTCGAGGTCAAATGCGGTCAAGGCGGCGCCGCTGTGTGCCGGCGGCCCGGCTCCCGCGGCGGGCTCAGCCCCTCGTGCCAGCAGGTTACGGAAACGTAAACTGCCAGCGGGGCTCAGGCTGCGAGCCCGCGAAGGGAACCCTTCGGCAGGACGGCAGGATGCGGGAGCATGGCTACGAGCACACGGCCGGCCGGGACCAGGCTGGCGGAAGAAAATGGCGCGCGGGGCGCGCCGTTCGCGTCGTCCTGGCGGCGGGAGCGCCTGACGGTTGACCAGCGCGTGGCCAGGGGCCGGGCCGCCCGCCGCGAGGCGCCGCGATCCGTGCATAGCCGGTGGGAGCCGGCCCCGGACCGCCCGGACCCCGTCGCGCTGCTGGAGCAGCAGGCGGCCACCCGGGTGCCGGAGCTCGTGCCGATCCGGTACGGCCGGATGCTGGTGTCGCCGTTCACCTTCTACCGGGGCGCGGCTGCGATCATGGCGGCCGACCTGGCGCCCACCCCGGTGTCGGGGATCACGGTGCAGTTGTGCGGGGATGCGCACCTGTCCAACTTCGGGGTGTTCGGCACCCCGGAGCGGCGGATGATCTTCGACATCAATGACTTCGACGAGACCTTGCCCGGCCCGTGGGAGTGGGACGTCAAGCGGATGGCGGCCAGCTTCGAGGTCATGGGCCGGTCCCGCGGTTTCTCTCCGGATAACCGGCACGCGATCGTCACCGCGGGAGTGCGCGAATACCGGCAGCGGATGCGGCGGGCGGCCGGGATGGCCACGCTGGGCGCCTGGTATGACCAGCTCGAGGCGGAGGTGCTGCTGAACATGGTCCGCCAGCAGGTGCGGGTCAGGCGGCTGGACAAGAAGGAGGCCCGCCGGGCCGAGCAGCGCGTGGCCGAGGCTTATACCCGTGACAGCACCAGGGTGTTCGCCAAGCGGGCGGCCGAGATCGAGGGTGAGCTGCGGATCGTGGCCGAACCACCGCTGATCGTCCCGATCGAGGACCTGGTCCGGCCCGGGTCGGATTGGGAGGACCCGGCACCGCTGATCAAGAAGCTGCTCGCGTCCTACCGGCGGACGCTCGGCCACCAGGGGCACCCGATAGAGGAGTTCCGCTACGTCCACGCGGCCCGCAAGGTGGTCGGCGTGGGCAGCGTCGGCACCCGCTGCTACATCATGCTGCTGACCGGCCGCGACGAGGATGACCCGCTGTTCTTGCAGGTCAAGGAGGCTCAGGAATCGGTTCTGGAGCCTTATGCGGGCCGCAGTTCCTACCCCCACCACGGCCAGCGGGTGGTGATGGGCCAGCGGCTGATGCAGGCGGCCACCGACATCTTCCTGGGCTGGCAGCGGATCAAGGGTCTCGACGGCGTCACCCGTGACTACTACGTGCGCCAGTTTCATGACTGGAAGGGCGGCGCGGACCCGGAGCGGATGCGCGTACCCGGCGCCACCGTCTACGCGCAGTTCTGCGGGGCGACACTGGCCCGGGCGCACGCCCGCTGGGGCGACCGGATCGCGATCGCCTCCTACCTCGGCCAAGGAGACCTGTTCGACCGGGCCATCGGCGACTTCGCCATCGCCTACGCTGACCAGAACGAGCGCGACTACGAGGCCTTCGCCGCGGCCGTGAACTCCGGGCGGCTGGTCGCCCAGAGCGGCGTGTAGCCGGGACCGTCCCGCCGGGAATGGTCACGCCCCTGGCTCATGACGGGCTGGTGACGCCCGGCCCGTGCTCGAGGTCGGCCCGCATGGCCACCCGGCGGCCCGCGGAGGCCGCGCGCGAATACGAAAGTAACTACTTGTCTATCCGGTCGGCCGGGTGCGATACTCAAGTGTATGCTTAACCAAACGGCCGACCTGAACCGCGTGTTCCAGGCGCTCGCCGACCCTGGCCGGCGGCTGATGATCGAGCGGCTCGCCCGGGGACCGGCCTCGGTCAGCGAGCTGGGCCAGCCGCTGCACATGTCGCTGGCCGCGGTAGCGCAGCATGCCTTCCCGCCGCTGAGCACGCACCGCCCAGCCCATCGATCAGAGGAGCACCGATGACCACGCGTTCCGTCATCCACGACACGTTCACCATCGAGCGGTCCTACCCGGTGACGCCGTCCCAGCTGTTCGCCGCGTTCGCCTCGGAGGACGCGAAGAACGCCTGGGGCGACACCGGCGACCTCGAGCCCGCCGGGGGCGCCGCCGCCGGGACCGAGTTCGATTTCCGGGTCGGCGGCCGGGAGCGCTTCGGGTTCAGCTATCAGGGCCGGGAGTACCGTTACGACGCCCTGTACTACGACATCGTCCCGGACCAGCGGATCGTGTACAGCTACGAGATGTACGCCGATGACGCGCGGATCTCGGTGTCGGTGGCCACCATCGAGTTCGCCAAGAGCGGCGACGGCACGGCCCTCGCCTGGACCGAGCAGGGAACCTACCTGGACGGGATCGACGGGCCCGAGGCCTCCGCGCTCCGCCAGGAAGGCACCGGCGAGATGCTCGACGGCCTCGCAAGTTACCTGGCGCGGGCCGCGCACCGAGGCTGACGCACGCCGACCGCGGAGCGCGCTCACCGCCTGCCGCGGGCCCGGACCGACCGGACCGATGTGAGTGGCGAGGACATGCGTGTCACGTCCGCCGGGTGCGAGGTGTCAGGGTAATGACATCAGGCAACGAGGGAACGTGACCGATGGCGGACGGTGACTGGCTGGCGGCGGTCTTCGAAGAGCACCGCGATCACCTGCGGGCGGTGGCCTACCGGCTGCTCGGCTCGACGACCGACGCCGACGACGCGGTCCAGGACACCTGGTTGCGGCTGAGCAGCGCGGATACCAGCGCGGTGGAAAACCTCGGCGGCTGGCTGACCACGGTCGTCGCGCGGGTGTCGCTCAACATGCTCCGGGCGCGGCGGTACCGGAACGAGGAGCCGGTCGGTGACTTCTGGCCGCCGGCGGCGGAGGTGCTCGCCGGCGGCAGCGCAACGGCGCGGCCAGGCGGGGCCGGGCCGGCCGCCAATCCGGAGGACGAGGCGGTGCTGGCGGACTCGGTCGGCCTCGCCCTGCTGGTCGTGCTCGACACGCTCACGCCCGCCGAACGGCTCGCGTTCGTGCTGCACGACATGTTCGCGATGCCGTTCACCGAGGTCGGGGCGGTGCTCGGGCGCGCGCCCGAGGCGGCCCGGCAGCTGGCCAGCCGGGCCCGGCGCCGGGTGCGCGGCGCGTCGAGCCCCGATCGTGCCGCCGATCTCGCCCGGCAGCGTGAGGTTGCCGCCGCGTTCCTCGCCGCCGCTCGCGGCGGTGACCTGTCCGCCCTGGTCGCGGTGCTGGACTCCGATGTCACGCTGACCGCCGACGCCGCGGCCGCCCCGTCCGGCAGGCCGACTATGCTGCGGGGCGCCGACGCCGTCGCCCGGGGCGCGTCCTTTGCCGCCGCGCGGGCCGGGCACTCCCAGCTGGCCCTCATCGACGGCGACGTGGGCATCGTGTTCGCGCCCGCGGGCCGGCTGCAGGTCGCGCTGGGCCTGACGGTCAGCGCCGACCGCAAGATCACCGCCATCGATGTGGTCGCCGATCCGGAACGGCTGCGGCGGCTGCGGCTGGCCGTCCTGCCGGACTAGGACATCCCGCGCAGTACCGGATCGCCCGGCGCGCCGCCCGGCGCCGCCGGACCGGTCAGCGCACCCGGTAGTAGGCGGTCGGGTGCCACCACGGACCGAACTGGATCCAGCCGATTATCTGGCCGGGGGCGTGAGCGCCGAAGGTCCAGTCACCGTGCGCGTACAGTTCCACATGCCCGGAGCCGTAGAACGCCAGGTCCCCCCGCTGCGGCACGCTGACCCGCACCAGGTGCCAGCTCTGCAGCATCTCGTAAGTGGTACGCGGCAGGTTGATCCCGGCATGCCGGTAGGCCTCCATGACCAGGCCGGAGCAGTCGTAGCCGTACGGCCCGGTGCCGCCGTACTCGTAGGGCTTGCCGTACTGGGTCCTGGCCCAGGCGAGCGCCCGGAGCCGGGCCGGCAGCACCGCCGACCGGGCCGACGAGGTATTGGCGGCCAGAACGGATTGAGCCGGCGCGGCAACGGCCGGGCCGGCGCTGAAGGTCAGGGCGGCCGCAATGGCCGCGACGGGCAGGAAAGCAGACAGCAGTATGCGACGGTAGCCGGACACCGGCACCTTCCCCAGAGCAGGGGACGCGCTCACCGATCACGGTGCAAGGTGTCAGCCGGGGACAGGGGCGGAAACAGAACCGCAGAGCGCCTGACCCGAGCGACGCTACGGCCATTAGCCGCCGTTGTCCGGCGAACTCCCGATGAACAGCGGCGCATCGCCCCCAGAAATGACGTTTGCCCCTTTTGGGCGGCGGCGCCCGGCCCCAGGAGGTCCGCTCCGAGAACGGCCCGCCGGGCCGGACCGGGCCGACGGGAGACCGAGCGTGATGGCACTAAAAAATGGACGGATGAGCGCTCCGGCGGTTAGTCGTGCCGTATGACCCGCGCCGGCCCGGCCGGCTGGCACCGAGTTCCTGCGCCAGGCCCGGGCGGCCGGGCCCGCCGTAAACCGGCGCGGATTCTGACCATCCGGCCGCTGACCAATATTGTCCCTGTGTGCAGCTAATGAAGAAGCCATCACAGTTTGTGGTGCCTAAATCACGTTCCGTTCAAGCTGGCCTGTTCGCGGCGGTCGTCGCGGCCACGGCCCTGACTGCCTCCTGCTCGTCGGGTCCCGATCAGCGGGCATCGGCACTGGTCCTTGTCGAGCGGCCGTCAACGGTCAAGCACTGGGGATCGTTCTTCGGCGGGACGAAGGGCGTCAACTACGACCAGCAAACATCGCCGGCCGCCCTCACCGTGCCCGGCACGGTCGCCGAGATCGGCACATCCAACTCGACCGAGTATGCGCTGCTGACCAACGGCACCGTGTATGCCTGGGGCCTGGGCACGCTGGGTGAGCTGGGCAACGGCCACAGGGACAACTCCTTCACCAAGGCCGTGCGGGTGCGCTTTCCCCGCGGGGTGAAGATCGCGTTCATCCCGCCCGACGTGATGCCCTTTGACTCGGCGCTGGCCGTGGACACCAAGGGCCACGTCTGGGCCTGGGGGGCCAACGGCAAGGGGGAGTTCTGCCTCGGGAACAGCCGTTCCTACGACACGCCGGTCCGGCTCCCGTTCTCGCACGTGACCGCCGTGGCCGGGGCCAGTAACCACGCGCTGTACGACGCCGGCGGCACCGTCTACGTGTGCGGGCAGAACGTCGCGGGCGACCTGGGCGACGGCAGTAAGGTCGGGACCAGGACGCCGGTGAAGGTGGCCGGGCTCGGCGGCGCGCCGGTCCGGGAACTGGTGGCCTCGTTCGCCAACTCCGGGGCGCTGCTGGCCAACGGCGACTACTTCGACTGGGGCTACAACGCGGCGGGCCAGATCGGCAACGGGCACGTCGGCCGCTCGTCCGACGTGCCGGTCCAGGTGAAGCTCCCGCTTCCGGTGAAGCAGGTCGCCCAGGGCGGCTCGATCTGGGACAACGGGCAGACGCTCGTGATGCTCGCGGACGGCTCCCTGTGGGGCTGGGGCAACGACTGGGCCGGCCAGCTGGGCGACGGCGCGCGGGCGGCCCAGCCGTCTCCGGCGCGGTTCTCCCCCCCGCCGGGCGTCACCTACCGCAGTCTCGCCACCGGGTCGGCCACCTCGTACGCGGTCTCGACCACCGGGGACGTCTACGCGTGGGGCGCCAGCACCCTCGGGCAGGTCGGTGACGGCAGCACGTACATCGCCTTTACGCCGGTGCTGGTCGCGTCCGGGGCCGCGCTGATCTCCGCGACCGCGAACAACGTGCTCATCAACGTTCCGCGGCGGGCGCGCCACCACCACGTCAGGCGAGCCAAGGGACGGAGTTCCTGACCGCGGGCTCGGTCACCGGGCCGGCCACCGGATCGACACGGCGGCGAGCGCCTGACGGCGGTGCGGGCGAAGATCGAGATCGAGGACGGCGTCCGGGCGCACCGGGTCGGCCTTCCGTCCGTCCGGCCGGGGCCGGCGCGGTTACCATCGACCGGTGCTGCTCCCCCAGCTTCCCATCGAGACGGCCCGGCTGACCCTGCGCCCGTTCCGTCCCGGCGACCTTGACGACCTTTACGCCTATCAGTCCCGCCCGGACGTGGCCCGGTACCTGCACTGGGAGCCCCGGGACCGCGCGCAAGCCCGGCTGGCCCTGCAGGAGCAGTGCCGGGAGACCACGCTGGGCGCGGAGGGCGACTGGCTGACCTTCGCCGTGGTGTGGCGTGAGGCGGGCCGGGTGGTCGGCGAGGTCGGGCTGAAATGGCTCAGCCACGAGCACCGCCAGGGGGAGACGGGGTTTGTCTTCAACCCGGATTACCAGGGACGCGGCCTCGCCACCGAGGCCGCCGAGGCCATGCTCGCGCTGGGCTTCGGCCGTTTCGGGTGGCACCGGATCATCGGCTGCTGTGATGCGCGTAACCGGGCCTCGGCCCGGCTCCTGGAGCGAATCGGCATGCGGCGGGAGGCCCATTTCCGGGACAGCGAACTAGTCAAGGGGGAATGGACCGACGAGTTCGTCTACGCCATCCTCGACCGGGAGTGGCGGGCGCGGCGGGCCGGCAGTGACGCGCGGCACGGTGACGGCGCGGGCTGAGCGCGCGGGCGGGGCGACGGGGCGGGCTGACGGCGCGGCCTGGTCAACCTGCGCTTCCCGGGGTGCTTCCCGGCGCCTGGCCCGCGTAGCGCGGTCGGCGGCGGCGAATCCGGCGCCCGTCCATGGTCCATAGCCGGTTGCATGCGGTGCAGCCGAGAAGCTCGCCGAACCGTTTTGAGATCCGGCCGGACCGGCCAATTGTGCCGCCGCAGACGCAGCCATCCCCGGGGCCGACTTGCCGTGCGGCCCGGGACCGCCCGAGCATCGGATAGCGCCTGGGCTCGGGCCGCAATTCATGGCTTACGAACCGGATGGCCAGGATGATGCTGCCCGCCACCACAACGATGATCGCCGTCACTAGGTAGCCCAATTGCGCCTCCGGTGGCGAGATGTGCGTTTACCTTACTGCCCGCCCGGGGCGCGGGGGTAGGCACGACGGGCGCGCGGCGGGCGCGCGGCGGGCGCGCGGAGTGGGCGGGGAGTGCGCGCGGCGAGCGCGAGCGGGCCCGCCGGGGCCCCCGGTACCGGGGACTCGGGCCTGCTGGCGGGCCCTCTTCGCGGCCTACTCCGCGTCCGGTGGCAACCGCCGCTCCATCGCGGCCAGGCGGAGCTCGAGCTGATCGATCCGGTGCCGGAGGATCTCCAGCTGGGCCTCGTCCGCCAGCCGCCGCTCGGTGGTGCGGCGCAACCGTGGCGAGGCCTCGGCCCGGGCCGCGACCAGCGCGAGCGGTACCAGCCGTTGCGGCCCGTGCGGCCCGTCGACCAGGCGGGACGGGATCTGGCCGGTCCGGTACCAGGTGCGCAGCGCGGCCCGGGAGGCGCCGGTCTCGGCAGCCGCCCGCTCCAGCGTCACCCAGTCCGACCCCTCGAGCTGGGTGGCCAGCTCGAGTTCGAGCTCCCAGGCGTCGAGCCGGTCCTCCCAGTCCACATGCCCCTCCCGCCCCTCCCGCCGGCCATGGATGGCGGCCCGCCCGCAGTCCCCGCCCGGTTCCCGCGGCCCTTCCCGCCAGCCCGGCCGGCCATTACCGCGCCCCCTGAACGCCCGGTCCGGCCCGGGCGGCCCGTGGTTGTACCAATGAACGGGTTATAGCACGCCTGTCGGTACAACCACGGGCCCGAACTCGCGGGCCCAGGCCCGGGAGCGGGCCATTCCGGCCGGGAGCGGGCCGATCAGGCCGGGAGCGGGCCGATCAGGCCGAAGATCGGCCCGTAACCATATTAATAGCATGGTATTGACAAGGTTCGAGCCTGGCGGGACCCTGGTCGCATGTTTGAGCGATTCACCAACCGCGCCCGGCACGCCGTCGTGCTGGCCCAGGAAGAGGCCCGGCGGCTGCAACACAACTACATCGGAACCGAGCACGTGCTGCTCGGGCTCCTGGGCGAGCCCGAGGGCTACGCCGCCCGGGCTCTGGCCGGTTTCGGGATCACGCTCGACGGCGCCCGGGAGGAGGTCAAGGGCATCGTCGGCGTCGGCAACCAGCCGATGAGCGGGCACATCCCGTTCACCCCGCGGGCGAAGAAGACTCTTGAGCTCGCGCTGCGCGAGGCCCTGCAACTGTCCCACAACTACATCGGCACCGAGCACATCCTGCTCGGCGTGATCAGGGAGGGCGAGGGGGTCGGCGCGCAGGTCCTGAAGCAGCATGCCGATCTCCTGGCGATCCGCTCGGCCGTGCTCGACATGCTGCCCGGGGGCAAGAGCGAGGCGGCCCGGGGCCGGCGCTGGACGCTGCGGCGCCGCGGTGGCGGCGACCCGCTCGAGCCCGGCGGGCCGGCCGAGCCGACCGAGCTGCGCACCACGCCGGCCGCGGATACCAGCCTGAGCGAGGCCGCCCGCCTGGCAGGCGGCCACCCGGTCGGCTCGCACCACCTGCTGCTCGCCGCCCTGGCCGATCCCGACACCGCCGCGGCCCGGGCCCTCGCCGCCCTCGGCGTCGACCTGGACCAGGCCAAGGAGGCGCTGCGCAGCGCCGATGTCACCGGCACCAGCGATGAGCAGCCCGAGGAGGCGGGCCGGCGCCAGATGGTGATCCACGTGGCCGACGACAAGGTCACGATCAAGGCCGGCGACCCGGTGATCGTGGCGGCCGGCCGCGCCGCGCTGAACGCGCTGGGCGACGAGGCCAGCGCGCCCGGCACCATCCGCGGCGACCTGCCGGTCAGCGGCAGCCTCGGCACCGTATGGCAGGCCCTGCACGACAGCCTCGGGGTCATCGAGCGCCGCGCCACTCTCCCCGCCGAGTCCGCGCCGCCGGATAGGCCCGCCGACCCGGGCACCGAAGCCGCGTAACGCGCCGTCACGCCCCGCCAGTCGGCTGGCTGGGCCCGGTCAGCCGGCTGGCGGGACCCGGTCAGCCGGCTGGCGTCACGTTCTGGTTGATCCGGAAGAAATTGCCCGGGTCATAAATCGCCTTGATCCGGGCCAGCCGCTCGTAGTTGCGGCCATAGGAAGCCCGCACCCGGTCGCTTCCCTCGTCCATCATGAAGTTCACGTACGCGCCCCCCGCCGAGGTGGGGTGCAGGGCATCCCAGTAGCGCACCGCCCAGTCCTTGATCTTGGCCGCGTTGGCCGGGTCCGGGTCGACGCCGACGATGACGCCAGCCCACCGGCGTCCCGGTAGGCGAAGGCGGTGGCCTCCGGGCTGACCCGGTGCACGGCCCCGTCGATCGGGTACAGGTGCATGGTCGAATGCGGCGTGGGCAGCGCCTCGCCGAACTCCTGGTGAATCGCGATCGCGTCGTCCGAGATCTCGTTGAAGAAGTCGGCCCGCCAGTACCACTGCAGCCCGGGCGGGTAGAGCGCGTCGAAGAGGCTCTGCAGCACCGGGAAGGGCAGCGGCATGACCGCGTCGAGCAGCGGCGAGCCGAAGCCGCGGACCGGGCCGAGCACCTCGTCGGCGCGCTCCGGCGGCCCGGTGTAGCACCAGACGATCCCGCATGCCTTGCGCAGCCAGAGTTCCTCGGGGAACGGCGGCGCGGGCGGGATCGTGAGCAGGCCGAGCCACCCGTTGAGCTCCTCCGGCAGGCCGGGCAGCACCTCGCGGTACCAGCGGAGCACGTCGCCGGCATCAGCGATGTCGTAGAGCACGGGCCCGGCGACGACCGTGCCCACGTCGTGGCAGCGGAACTCGAACGAGGTCACCACGCCGAAGTTCCCGCCACCGCCGCGCAGCGCCCAGAACAGGTCCGGGTGCTGCCGCTCGCTCGCGGTGACGAACGAGCCGTCAGCCAGTACGACGCCGACGGACAGCAGGTTGTCGATGGTGAGGCCGTAACGCCGGGACAGGTAGCCGATCCCGCCGCCGAGCGTGAGGCCGCCGACGCCGGTGGTGGACAGGAATCCGGACGGGGTGGCCAGGCCGAACCCGCCGGTGGCGTGGTCGACGTCGCCCCAGACGCAGCCGCCCTGCACGAGCGCGGTCTTGGCTGCGGGGTCGACCAGCACCCCTCGCATCGGCGACAGGTCGATGACCAGCGCGTCGTCCCATACGCCCAGCCCGCCTGCGTTGTGCCCGCCGCCGCGCACCGCGACGGTCAGGCCATGCTCTCCCGCGAACTTGACCGCGGTCATCACGTCGGCGGCGTCCGCGCAGCGCGCGACCGCGGCCGGCCGGCGGTCGATCATCCCGTTGTAGACGGCCCTGGCCTGGTCGTAGCCATCGTCGCCGGGCCGGATCACCGGGCCGCGCATCGCGGGCGCGAGCGCGTCGAAGGCGCCCGTCTGTGCTGTGGTGGTCATCGGTGCTCCCCTGAGCTCGGCCGGCCTCCGCATCGGCGCGGCGTTGCCAGGACGCTACGGGCCTAGGCGTTCGCGGACCGTTCGCCATCCGTCGCGGTCGCGAGCCCTCGCTCGGCCAGGTCGTCGGCGGCGCGGCGGACCAGCGCCATGGCGCCCTGCTGCTCGGCGATGTCCGCCGCCTGGCGCAGCAGGGCGGCGGCGGCCGCGCCGCGGTGGCGCCGGGCATCCAGCCGGTACAGCTCGGCCCGCCACCAGCGGTCGCTGATGGCCGCCGCGACCCGCGCCGACTCCAGCACCGCACCCGCCGCTTCGGGCTGCCCGGCATCCAGCAAGGTCTCGGCCAGCAGGCCCAGGTAGTACGGCTGGCGGGCCAGGGCTCCCTGGTCGCGCAGGCGACCCAGGCCCTGGCGGATCTGATCGGCGCCCGCGCGCCCGCCGGCGCACCAGCCGCCCAGGATCAGGCCCCAGTGGCCGTAGTAGCCGAAGTCGTAGCGGGCGCAGATCTCCTGGACCCGGCGGGCGAACTCCACGGTCCGGTCCCGGTCACCGCGCAGCTGGTGGGTGATCGCCGCGTAAGCCTGCGCGATCGCGAGGCTGTAGGGATGCTCGACCTCCTCGGCCCGGGCGATGGCCCAGTCGCACCAGTACAGCGCTTCGGCGTCCCGGCCGAGCAGCCACAGCGCATGCGCGGACCAGGCCCGGGCGTGGACCTCGGCGCGGCTGCCGATCAGAGTGGACGGCGCGTCGTAGCACAGTTTGTGGGCCAGGGTGAAGTGCGGCAGCGACTGCTCGTGGTGCCCGAGGCTGGTAGCCGATCCGGCCACGGCGAAATGCGCCTGGCCCTTGACGTCGGGATGCAGGTCGCTCAGTTCCAGGCTGCGCCGGGCGATCTCGTAGGACTCCGCGGTATGCCCCTGCACGTAGCGGGTGCCGAACAGCCCCACCAGGCTGATCAGCTGCAGCCGGGTGTCGCCCAGCCGCTCGGCCAGCTCGCAGGTGCGCTCGAGCCCGGCCTGGACCTCGGCGGAGGCGTAACCGTACTGTGCGTTGAGCGGGGCGGCCATGGCCGCCCGGATGGCCAGCTCGCTCGCGTCACGGTCATGACCCGGCGCCGACTGGCGCAGCAGCTCGATGGCGCACCGGTAGTGGCGGATCGCCTTGCCGTTGGCGAACACGCTGGTCGCGACCTCGGCGGCGCGTACGTGGTGCGGAATGGCGCAGGCTGGCCGGCTCGCTCGTAGTGCTCGGCCGTGGCCGCGGCGGCGACGCCCGGGTCACCGGCGTAGATCAGCTCGAGCGCCTCGGCCACCCGGCGGTGCAGGTGGACGCGCCGCGGCGGGCTGATCCCGGTGTAGGCGGTGTCGCGCAGCAGGTCGTGGGCGAAGTCGTAGCTGGCCGACGAGTGCTCGCGGACGATCCGCCGGCGCCACAGCTCGTCGACGGCCCCGATCACGGCGTCCGGGTCGAGGTCGGCGGCCCGGGTGACCAGCTCGATGGTGAAGTCGCGCCCGATCACCGCAGCCAGTTCCGCGACCTCGCGCGCGGCCGGGCTCGCCTGCGCTATCCGGCCCGCCAGCACGGCGCGCACCTTCGGCCCGGGATCGGCGTCCAGGCTGTCCAGCACGTGCGCCCGGACCGACTCGATGACCAGCAGCGGATAGCCGCCGGTCGCGGCGTGCAGCCAGGCCGCCTCCTGGTCGGCGAGCCTGCACCCGCGCACCTGGCTGGCCAGCTCGGCTGACCGCCGCGCGTCGAGCGGCTGGAGGACGACGTCGGTGACCTGGCCCGCCGAGCGCAGCGCCCGCAGCATCTCGGTGAGCTCGGCGTTCCCCTCGATCTCCTCCAGCCGGGTCGCGGCGACCACCAGCATCGGGTGCCGCTCGCCGAGGTGCAGCAGCAGCTGCAGCCAGGCCAGGGTGTGCTCGTCACACCACTGAAGATCGTCGAGCAGGAGCAGGACGGGACGCCCGGTGGACAGCACCGCCCGGGCCAGGCCCTCGAAGAACCGGTGCCGCTGCCAGGCGTCGGCCATCGGGCGCGGCGGCGGCATCGGGTCGGCGCCGGCCGGAGGCACGAGCCGGTCGACCTCCCGGGCCCACGCCGGCTCCAGCCGGTCGCGGGCGGACCGCAGCGCCGGGCTGCGCAGCCACTCGGAGACCGGGGCCAGGGCCAGCCGCCCGCGGGCGGCGAAGCACCGCGCGCGCATGGCCTCGAAGCCGGCCCGCTGCACGCTGGCGGCCAGCTCGTCGAGCAGCCGGCTCTTGCCCACGCCCGCCTCGCCGCCCAGCACCGCGAACCCGGCGCCGCCGCTCAGCGCCTCCTGCCAGCGTTCCTGCAACAGGCCCAGCTCGCGCTCCCGGCCGACCAGCCGGATGACGCCCGCCCGGGACGGCCCGGCCCGGGCAGGCCCGGACAGGCCCGGCCGGGCGGCCTGGCCTGGCGCGAGGCGGCCCGCCCCGGGACGGCCCGCTGGGAGGTCATCCGGTGAGGGGTCGTCCGCTGCCGGGTTGCCCGCTGCGGTCCGGCCCGGCCCGGCCTGTGCCCCGGGCCGGGGCGCGGCCAGTCGCTCGTACTCGGCCGTGGTCGCCCGGTCCGGGGCCACCCCGAGCTCGCGTTCCAGGATCGCGGTGCACCGGTGATAGGTCTGCAGCGCCGCGGCCCGGTCCCCGGCCCGGGCCTGCAGCCGCAGCAGGCTGCGGTACCCGACTTCCTCGAGCGGTTCGAGGTCAATCCGTCGGCGGGCCAGCTCGATCGCCGCCGGGTAGGCTTGCGCGTCCTGCTCCAGCGCGATCAGCTGATCCAGCAGGGTGAGGCAGCGGCGGTGCAGGCGGTCCCGCTCGGCGGCGGCCCAGTCGTCGTAGAGCGCGGGCATGAACTCGCCCCGGTACGCCCGCACCGCCTCCGCCGCGGCCCGCCGGAACGCGGCGGTGTCGGCCGCCTGGTGCGCCGCCGCCGCGGCGTCGGCGGCGGCCTCGAAGACCTCGACATCCAGACGGCACTCGGGGTCGAGCCGCCACAGCAGGGTGCCGCCGTCCGCGGTCAGCCACCGGTCCACCTGCGGCAGGCCCGTGCGCAGCGCGTGCAGCTCACGCCGCAGGTTCGTCCGGGCCTGGGCGTCCGGGGAATCCGGCCAGAACTGGGCGGCGGCATACTGCCGCTGCTGCGGCGCTTCCCGGTGCACGAGCAGGAAGCCGAGCAGCGCGATCGCGCGCGGCGACCGCAGCGCGAGCACGACCGATCCGTCGAGCGTGACCCGGATCTCGCCGAGCAGAGATATGTCGAGCACGACCTGTCCCCCCAGGTCACCCGCCTCTAGGAGACATATGTACCGGCGGGTTCTTTACCGCCTGTTGACTAACCGTAGGGGGTGGCGGGCGGGTGGTCCAGTGCATGCGGGGTGGCGGGCGTGGCGGGGCCCGTGCCGGCGGGGTGGCGGGTGCGGCGGGCCCAGTGCCGGCGGGGTGGCGGGCGCGGCGGGCCCAGTGCCGGCGGGGTGGCGGGCGTGGCGGGCCCCGTGCACGCGCCGTGTCCCGTGCTGTCGGGTTGGCAGGCGCGCCGTCCCGTGCTGCCCGCGATGACGGGACGTTTGGCGGCCGGTGCTACTGCTGCGGATGGCGGCTCCACTGAGGGCCGACGGCAAGCCAGGCGGCCTCCCAGCTCGCGAACCGATGCCGGTCAAGCACCCGCCGGCCGAGCAGGGCCAGTCCGGTCAGGAACACCGCCAGCCCGGCGAGCGCGAACGACATCGCGACCATGACGCGGTCGCTGGCCCCGGCCGGGCTCAGCGGCGGCTCCTGCACGTCGCCCGCGCGGTCCAGCCACACCCGCACGGTGGCGCCGTCCCTGGTGCCGGCGGCGGCCGGCACGATGCCGACCCGCGGGCTGCCGCCGACGAGCCACCGCGCCTCGGTCCAGACCAGCCAGGTGTTCGCGCCGTTGTCGGACACCATAGGCCCGGGCGCAGCCTGCAGCAGGACGGCGGGGGCTTGGCGCCAGGCCCGCTCGGCGCGCTGGGTCGCAATGTTGTCCGAGTGCACCCGCAGCCCGACCACGGCGGCGAGGAGCGGGCCGGCGACGAGGAACACGACGACGGCGGCGGGCAGCAGCCATCCCTCGATCACGTCGCAGCGCCGGCGCATCGGGTTGTGATCGAGGCCCAGCCGGCGGGCCAGCCTCATCCACGTCGTTGTGGGCGTCAGAGCCTTCATTGCAACGCCACTTTCCCTCGCGCGCGTAACACAGTCGTAACACACGCGTAACACGCTCGGCAACCCAGTGTGCTTGGGCTGTGCTGGCCCTCGCGGGGCGGTCGCGGCGCGGCCCCAGGGACGCCCGCCGGGCGTGCCAGGGACGCCCGCCGGGCGGGATACGCCGGGGTTTGTGCTCGCGAGCCCGGCGGGCCACGTTTGCCCGGCGGGCCACGTTTGCCCGGCGGGCCACGTTTGCCCGGCAGCACCCCCGGTAGCCAGGCGAACCCCGGCCGCGTCGCGGGCCCGCCGCCGACCATCCGGCCCAGCCAGGCATGAGCCCACGCCGGGGCTACGCTGGCGGGGTGACGAGCCGGTTCGACACCATCCGCACCGGTCGCCTGGTGATGCGCCGGTGGCGTGACGACGACCGGGCCCCGTACGCGGCGCTGAACGCCGACCCCGAGGTGATGCGCTACTTCCCGGCGCCGCTGGACCGCGCGGAGAGCGACGCCAGCGTCGAGCGCATCGAGGACCTGTTCGCCCGGCAGGGTTTCGGGCTATGGGCTCTGGAGGTCGCGGCCACGGCCGGGTTCATCGGGTTCACCGGCCTGAACCCGATGCCCGACGGCGTCCCCGGCGCCGGCGGCATTGAGGTGGGCTGGCGGCTGGCCAGGCAGGCCTGGCACCAGGGGTATGCCACCGAGGCCGCCGCCGCCGCGCTGGATGTGGCCTTCGGCGGGGTCGGCCTGGACCAGGTCTGGTCGATGACCGCGGTGCTCAACCGGCCGTCGCAGGCCGTGATGCTGCGGCTGGGAATGACGGCGCACGGGCTGTTCGAGCACCCGGCCATCCCGGCCGGCCACCCGCTGCGCCGTCACGTCGTCTACCGGCTGCGGCGTCCGGAAGCCCCGTCGCTGGCCGGGGGCGTGAGGTAGAACCATACTGACAGGCGTAGCGGCAGTTCCGGCGGAGGACAGGGGCCATGCGGTTGCGGCCAGGTGTAGCGATCGATCTCGGCACGGTCAACACGCTCGTATACGTCTCGGGCCGCGGGATCGTCACCGACGAGCCGTCCGCCATCGCCATCGACCGCGAGAGCGGCCGGGTCGCGGCCGTGGGCCACGCCGCGGACGCGCTGGCTGGCAAGGACCCGCAGGACGTCAATGTCATCCACCCGCTGCGTGACGGGGTGATCGCGGATCTCGATGCGTCCACGGCCATGCTGCAGGCGTTCCTGCGCCAGGCCCGGCTGCGCCGCGGCGTGCTCCGGGCCTCGGCCGTGGTGTGCGTGCCGAGCGGGGCGACCTGGGTGGAGCGCAGATCACTGGCCGCATCGGTCGAGGCCCAGCGGCCCCGGTGCACCGTCCGCCTGGTGGATGAGCCGGTCGCCGCCGCGGTCGGCGCGGGCATCGGCCTGACCGACGGCACCGGCGCGTTCATGGTCGACATCGGCGGCGGCACCACCGAGGCCGCGGTGCTGGCCGGCGGGCACGTGGTGCGGGCCAAGTCGCTGCGCGTCGGCGGCAACGCCATGGACGAGGCGATCGTGCACGCGGTCAAGGCCGAGCACGGCCTGCTCATCGGCCGCAACGCGGCCCGCAGCCTGAAGATGACGCTCGGGCTGGGTGAGGGCGCCGCCGAATGGATGGAGGTGGTCGGCGTCGACGCGGGGCGCCGGGTGCCCCGGGTCGAGTACGTCTCGGCGCGGCTGGTCTCCGACGCGCTCGCGCACACGGTCGCCGCGATCGCCGAGTCGGCCCAGGAGATGCTGTCGGATATCCCGCCCAACCTGGCCGAGGACGTGGTGCGCGGGAAGATCCGCCTGGCCGGGGGCGGAGCCCTGCTCCCGGGCCTGGCCAGCAAGATCGAGGCCGTCGCCGATATCCCCGCCTACGTGGTGGACGACCCGCTGCGGTGCGTGGTCCGCGGGGCCGCGGAGATCCTCGAGCACGGCGACGGGCATTGAGGCGCCCGGTGCGAACCGAGGCGCGGTGGACCGACATCGACGGCCCCGTGCACTACCTCGATTTCGGCGGCCCGGCCCGCGGCGGGCCGCTGATCGTGGCCGTGCACGGGCTCGGCGGCGCGGCGGTGAACTGGTCGGCGATCGCGCCGCTGCTGACCCGGCGCGCCCGGCTGCTCGCCCCGGACCTGGCCGGGCACGGGCTGACCCGGTCGCAGGGGCGCGGCACGGACGTGGCGGCCAACCGGGCCCTGCTGCACCGGTTCATCGAGTCGGCCGCCGCGGCGCCGGTGATCCTCATGGGCAACTCGATGGGCGGGATGATCTCGCTGCTCGAGGCCAGCGCCGCCCCCGGCGCCGTGGCCGGCCTGATCCTGGTCGACCCGGCGCTGCCGTTCGTGCCCGCGCGGCCGGACCCCTGGGTGGCCGCGCTGTTCGCCCTGTACGCCACGCCCGGGGTCGGCCGGCTGGTGCTGGCCCGCCGCCGGCAGTCCGCGGAGTCGCTGGTGGCCAGCATGCTGTCGGTGTGCTGCGCGGACGTCTCGCGGGTGGCCCCCGAGATCGTCGCCGAGCACGTCACGGTGGCCCGCCAGCGCGCGTCGTTCGACACCGGCGGCCGGGACTTCGCCGCCGCCATGCGCTCGGTGATCGCCACCTCCGGGTACGGGCACGGCCAGGCTTACCGGCGGGCGGTCGCCTCGGTCCGCTGCCCGGTGCTGCTGCTGCACGGCGAGCGCGACCGGCTGGTGCCGGTCTCGGTGGCCCGGGGGGCGGCCCGGGCCCACCCGTCGTGGTCGCTGGTCGTGCTGCCCGATGTGGGTCACGTTCCCCAGCTGGAGGCGCCGCGGGAAACCGCCGAGGCGATCGCCGGATGGCTGGGCTCGGCCGGCCGGGCCGCGGCGGAGCTGGCCGCGCCGTTACGGCGCGGCGCGCCCGCGGCGCCGGGCCGGGCGGGCCCGCCGGACGCTGGGGCAGGATGGGTGGCGTGACCGGCCCTGACCTCCTCGAGGAAGCGGTCGCCGAGTTGTACTCGTCCGACCCGGACGAGTTCATCGAGCGCCGCGGTGCCCTGGCCGCCGCCGCGCGCGCGGCGGGCCAGGCCCCGGCGGCCAAGCAGATCACCGGGCTGCGCAAGCCGACCCGGTCGGCCTGGGTCGTCAACCAGCTGGTCCGCGCCGCCCCCGAGGTGCCATCCGAGCTGGACAGCCTCGGTGCGGAGCTGCGCGCCGCGCAGAGATCGCTGGACGGCGAGGCGATCAGGGAGCTGTCGCAGCGGCGCCACCAGCTGATCGAGGCGCTGGCGCGGCGGGCGTTCGCGGTCTGCGGCCTGCGGTCACCGCCCGCCGCGCTCCGGGACGAGGTGACCGCCACGCTCGGCGCGGCGCTGGCCGACCCGGAGGTCGCCGAGCAGGTGACCGCGGGCACGCTGGCCCGCGCGGCCCGCAGTGAGGGCTTCGGCCTGCCGGGCCGGCCGGCGCTGACGCTCGTCACGTCATCGGGCGGCCGCCGCCCGAGCCCGGGCCCGCGCGCCGCCCGTCCCCGGCCCGCGGCCGGCGCCGCCCCGGCCGCCCCGGCCCGGCTCGCGGCGGTGACGGAGAAGCAGCTGACCGAGGAGCAGCTGGCCGAGCAGGCGCGCGCCGAGCGGGAGCAGCGCCGCCAGGCCGCCCTCGCCGCGGCCGAGCAGGCGGCGTCCGAGGCCAGCGCGGCCGCCGTGGCGGCGACCGCGGCCGAGCAGGAGCAGGAGCGAGCGGTCCAGGCCCTGGAAGAGGAACTCGCCGACGCGCGCCGCGGCCTGGAGCAGATCAGGACCCAGGCCCGGCGGGCCCGGGCCAGGCAGCGCCAGGCCCGTCAGGCGCTCGACCGGCTACGCGGCTGACCGGCCGGTGCGGCGAAGTCCCAGGCGACGTCCGCGGCACCTGGCCGGGACAGCGCCTCGGCCACCCGGCCCAGCAGGGACCTGACCGTGGCGGTGGCGACCCGGTGCAGGACGGCCCGGTCCAGCCCGGCCCCGACCGCGGCGAAGGGCGGCCGGTACACCCCGGCCAGCGCCAGCCGGGCCTGCTCGCCCGCCGGAGTCAGCGTGATGTCGGCGTCCAGGACCGGGAACAGGCGGCCGCCGCCACCGGTGGCCTCCCAGCGCAGCGTGAGCACCGCGGAGTCCTGGTGCGTCACGAGGTCACGGAACTGCACCCGGACGAGCTTGGACAGGCCCCGCTTGTCGCCCAGCGGGCCGATCCTGAGCAGGCTGGCGAGCCCGTCGCCGTAGGCTCCCTCCGACGCGCTGTCCAGCACGCCGCCGCTGGCCAGCTGGGCCAGGCGCGGCTGAGCCACGTCGAAGCCGACGTCAAGCAGCACCTCGTGGCCGACGAACATGCCGGAAGTCAACCCTGGGCGGGCGCGGCTCGGCCAGGGACCTTGGTCCTGTGACCGGCGCTATACGGCCCGGTCCTGGCCTCAGCTTCAGGGAGAGCAGTGACCGAAGAGTTCCGCCGGGCCGCCCGGCAGGCCGCCGACCTGGCCGTCGACCACCTGGACGGGATCCGTGGCCGGGCGGTCTGGCCGCCCATGACCGGCGCGGCCGCCGCCTGGCTGCGTGACCAGCCGCTGCCCGATCGCGGCCGCCCGCTGGCCGGGTTGCTGGCCGACATCGAGGCGCACGTGCTGCCGTATCCGATGGGCAATGGTCACCCCCGGTTCTTCGGCTGGGTGAACTCGCCACCGCAGCCCGCGGGCGTGCTGGTGGAGCCGATCGCGGCCGCCATGAATCCCAGCTGCGCCGGCGGCGACCACGCCGCGGTGGCCCTCGAGCGGTGCGTCGTGCGCTGGCTGGCTGGCCTGCTCGGCTATCCCTGGCAGCCGGGCAGCGGCCTGCTGACCAGCGGCGCGTCGATGGCCACCGTCACCGCCCTGGCCGCCGCCCGGAACCAGGCCGCGGCCGCCGACGGCTGGGATGCTCGCACCGACGGCCTGGCCGGACGGCCGCCGTTCGCGCTCTATGCCACGGCCGAGGGCCACAGCTGCGTGCGCAAGGCGGCGGAACTGCTCGGCCTCGGCACCCGCTCGGTGCGGGTTGTCGGCGTGGATGGCCAGTTCCGGATGGACCCGGCCGCGCTGCGCGCCGCGCTGACCCGTGACCTGGCCGCCGGCCTGCGGCCGTTCTGCGTCGCCGCGACCGCGGGCACGGTCAACACCGGCGCCGTCGACCCGCTGGGCCCGCTGGCCGACATCGCCGCCGAGCACGGCCTCTGGCTGCACGTGGACGGCGCCTACGGCGCGCTCGGCGTGCTGGACCCGGGGATCGCGCCCGCGTACGCGGGGATGTCCCGCGCGGACTCGCTCGCCCTCGACCCGCACAAGTGGCTCGGCGTGCCGGTCGACTGCGGCTGCCTGCTGGTCCGCGACCCGCTCGCGCTGCGGCGGGCGTTCAGCCTCGTTCCGCCGTACCTGCAGGACGACCAGGCCGACGGTCCCGGCTGGTTCTCCGAGTACGGGCCGGAGCAGACCCGCCCGTTCCGGGCGCTGCGGGCCTGGGCGACCATGTCCCACCTGGGCCGGTCCGGGATCACCGCCCTCGTCCGGCACGCGGCGGCGCTGGCCCGCGCCCTGGCCGCGATGGCCGACCGCGCCGCCGACCTGGAACTGGTCGCGCCCGCGGTCACCTCGATCGTCGCGTTCCGGTACCGCCCGCCCGGCCTGGCCGGGGAGCGGGTCGACGCGGTGAACCAGTCGATCCCGGCGGCCGTGCAGCGCCGCGGCCGGGCCTTCCTCACCGGAACCCGGCTCGCGGGCCTGCCGGTCCTGCGGGCCTGCCTCATCCACCCCGCCACCACCGACGAGGACCTGGCCATCCTGCTGGACGAGGTCCGCCGGGCCGGCACGCTCGGTCCCGGGCTCACGGCAGCATCCCGTTAGCATGCTGCCGTGAACGACTACGAACTGGTCCACGGGTACGAAACCATCAACTACTACCGCCGGGGCGGCGCCGCGAAGATCGAGCTCAACCGGCCCGAGCGGCTCAACGCGTGGAACGAGCAGTTCAGCGCCGACCTGCTCGCCGCGCTGACCGCATGCGGCGAGGACCCGGCCGTCCGCGCGGTGCTGCTCACCGGGGCCGGGCGCGGCTTCTCCAGCGGCGCGGACCTGCGGGCCGACGACCGGCGGCCGGGGTCGGGCCCGCCGGACGTCTACAGCAGGCTGACCGGGCAATACCACCCGATCATGCTGGCGATCCGGCAGATGCCCAAGCCGGTGGTCAGCGCGGTGCACGGTGCCGCGGCCGGGATCGGCCTGTCGCTCGCGCTCGTCTGCGACCTGGTCGTGGCGGCCGAGTCCGCCTATTTCCTGCTGGCGTTCGTGAACATCGGGCTGGTCCCCGACGGCGGCTCGTCGGTGCTGGTGCCGTCGCGGGTCGGGTTCGCCCGTGCCGCCGAGATGGCGATGCTCGGCGAGCGGGTCGGGGCCGCCCAGGCCCTGGACTGGGGCCTGATCAACCGGGTCTGGCCGGAGGACGAGTTCGCGGCGCGGGCCGACGAGCTGGTAGCCCGGCTGGCCGAGGGCCCGACCCGGTCGTACGCGGGCACCAAGCGGCAGCTCAACCGGTGGCTGTACGGCGGGATGGAAGACCAGCTCGAGTTCGAGGCCCGCATCCAGCAGGAGATGGCGGGCTCGGCCGACTTCGCCGAGGGCGTCCTGGCCTTCACCGAACGCCGCACCGCGCGGTTCACCGGCCAGTAGGGCCGGGCGCCCGGCGCGTCCCGGGCGGCCGCGCGGTTACGACCGCCATTCCACGGATAGGAACACAACGCAGTGACATGACCGTGGTTGCGCCTTAACGCTCATAATGACGTGGGGGGTGGCGATGCTCAGCTTCGGCGTGACCTTCATGGCCGATCCGCCGGCGTCTGAGATCGTCGGGCGGACGGTGCTGGCCGAGGAGAACGGCTTCAGTCACGCGTGGCTGTGGGACAGCCACGTCCTGTGGCAGGAGGTCTACCCGATCTTCACGCTGATGGCGGCCGGCACGACCGGCATTCACCTCGGGCCGTGCGTCACCAACCCGGTGACCAGGGACGTCACCGTGACCGCGTCGGTCATGGCGACGCTGAACGAGATCTCCGGCGGCCGCATGGAGATGGGGATCGGCCGCGGCGACTCGGCTCAGCGCGTGCTCGGCCGCAAGCCGGTGAGCATCGCGGCGCTCGAGCGCGCCTGCGGGATCATCCGTGACCTGGCCGAGGGACGCGAGGTGGACATCGACGGCACTGCGGTGCAGCTCAAATGGTCGGAGCGCCACCCGCTGCCGGTGTGGGTCGCCGCCTACGGCCCGCAGGCGCTGCGCTGCGCGGGCCGGGTCGCCGACGGCCTCATCATGCAGCTCGCCGACCCGTTCATCATCGAGTGGGCCCTGCGCTACCTGCGCGAGGGCGCCGAGGAGGCCGACCGGGACCCGGCCGGCATCAAGGTGATGGCCGCCGCGCCCGCCTACCTCTGCGACGATCTGGCCCACGCGCGGGAGCAGGTGCGCTGGTTCCCGGCCCTGGTCTCCAACCACGTGGTCGACCTGGTCAAGCGCTACCACGACGACGCCGAGCTGCCGACCGGGCTGACCGACTACATCGCGGCCCGCGAGCGCTACGACTACGCCCACCACGGCCGGGCCGGATCGGACAACGCCGGATTCGTCACCGACGAGGTGGTGGACCGGTTCTGCGTGCTGGGTACCCCGGAGCAGGTGCGGGCCAAGCTCGGCCAGCTGCGTGACCTGGGTGTGCAGCAGTTCAACATCTACTCGATGGTCGACGAGCCGCGGGCGCTGATCAGCGGCTTCGGCCGTGAGATCATCCCGGCTTTCCGCTAAGGAGGGACACCGATGCGCACGGTCCGCGCGGCGCTGATCCAGGCCCAGGCGAACATGTCCAAACCGGAGGCGATCGACAAGCACATCAAGATGATCGCCGACGCGGCGGGCCAGGGCGCCCAGGTGGTCGGCCTTCAGGAGATCTTCCACGGCCCGTACTTCTGCGCGGAGCAGGACGCCAAGTGGTATGACACCGCTGAGCCCGAGGACGGGCCGACCGTCAGCCGGATGCGCGAGGTGGCCCGGGAGCAGGGCATCGTGCTGATCGTGCCGTGGTACGAGGAGGAGCAGCCGGGCGTCTACTACAACACCGCCTGCGTGATCGAACGCGACGGCACGATCCTCGGCAAGTACCGCAAGACGCACATCCCGCACGTCGGGCCGTGCTTCTGGGAGAAGTTCTACTTCAAGCCGGGGAACCTCGGCTACCCGGTGTGGGACACCTCGGTGGGCCGGGTCGGCCTGATCATCTGCTACGACCGGCACTTCCCCGAGGTGGCCCGCGAGCTGGGGCTCAAGGGCGCTGAGCTGGTCTTCAACCCGTCTGCGACCGTCGAGTCGCTGTCGAGGTACCTGTGGGAGCTCGAGCAGCCCGCGCATGCGGTGGCCAACGGGTTCTGGATCGCGGCCAGCAACCGGGTCGGCGTCGAGTCGCCGCTGAACACGCACAAGTTCTACGGCTCCTCCTACTTCTGCAGCCCGCGCGGGAAGATCATCGCCCAGGCGTCCGACAGCGAGGACGAGGTGCTGGTCGCCGACCTCGACCTGGACGAGATCCGGGAGGTCCGCAACACCTGGCAGTTCTTCCGCGACCGCAGGCCAGAGACCTACGGCGAGCTTGTGCAGCAGCTGCCATGACCACGCTGATCAAGAACGGGACGGTGGTCACGGCCGCCGACGTGTCCAGGGCCGACGTGCTGATCGAGGGGGAGCGGATCCAGGCGATCGGCACCGGGCTGGCCGAGACCGGCGCCGGGGCCGGGGCGGACACCGTCATCGACGCGAGCGGGCGCTACGTCATGCCGGGCGGGATCGACGTGCACACCCACATGGAACTCCCGTTCGGCGGCACGGTCTCCTCCGACGATTTCGCCACCGGCACGGCCGCCGCGGCGTGGGGCGGCACTACCACGATCGTCGACTTCGCCGTGCAGAACTATGGCGAGACGCTGGCCGAGGGCCTGGACCGGTCGCTGGGCAAGGCAGGCCCCAAGTCGCACATCGACTACGGCATGCACATGATCGTGCGCGAGATCAACGACGCCATCCTCCGCGAGATGGACACGATGATCGACCGCGGCGTGCCCTCGTTCAAGCTGTTCATGGCCTACCCGGGCGTGTTCATGCTGGACGACGCGTCGATCTTCCGCGCGATGAGCCGCACCGCGGACAACGGCGGCCTGATCATGATGCACGCGGAGAACGGCGGGCCGATCGACGTCCTGGTCCACCGCTACCTGGCCGAGGGCAAGACATCGCCGATCAACCACGGCCTGACCCGGCCGTCGTCCATGGAGGGCGAGGCCACCCACCGCGCGATCGCGCTGGCCGAACTGGCCGGCGTACCGGTTTACATCGTCCACCTCAGCTCGCGGGACGCGCTCAACGCGGTCCGCGAGGGACGCGACCGCGGCGTGCCCGCCTACGCGGAGACCTGCCCGCAGTACCTCTACCTGTCCCTCGACGACCTGGCCCGGCCCGGTTTCGAGGGCGCGAAGTTCGTCTGCTCGCCGCCGCTGCGGCCCGCCGACCACCAGGCCGACCTGTGGCACGGCCTGGTCACCGACGACCTTCAGGTGGTCGCCACCGATCACTGCCCGTTCGACTACAAGGACCAGAAGATCCTCGGCAAGGACGACTTCTCCGCGATACCCAACGGGCTGCCGGCCGTGGAGGACCGCTTCACGCTGATCTGGGACGGCGGTGTCGGGGGCGGGCACATCAGCCCGACGCGGTTCGTCGAGCTGATCTCGACCGCTCCGGCCCGCATGTTCGGGCTCTACCCCCGCAAGGGCACGCTCTCGCCCGGCGCCGATGCCGACATCGTCGTGTTCAACCCCGACGTCGAGCGGACCCTGTCGGCCCGCACGCATCACATGCGGGTCGACTACAGCTGCTACGAGGGGCGGAAGGTCCGCGGCCTGCCCGAGGTGGTCATGCAGCGCGGGAACGTCCTGGTCCGGGACGGGAAGTTCCTCGGCCAGCCGGGCGCGGGCCGGTTCCTGCCGCGCAGCCGGTTCAGTCCCGCTCCGGCGTAGTCCCGCTCCGGCCTAGTCCTGCTCCGGCCTAGTCCTGCTCCGGCCTAGTCCACGCTCCGGCCTAGTCCCGCTCCGGCCTAGTCCTGCTCCGGCTTGGCGTGGTGGCGGCGCTCGCCCAGCGAGATGCTGAGCAGCCAGCCCACCACGCCCACGATGATCGCGCCCCAGAACGCCGGCCAGAACCCGGTGACGTGGAATGGCTCGGAGAGCTTGCCCGCGACCCAGCTCGTGAGCAGCAGCAGCAGGGCGTTCACCACCAGGCCGATCAGCCCCAGGGTCAGGATGTAGAAGATGCAGCCGATCGTCTTCACGATCGGCTTGAGCACGGCGTTCACCACGCCGAAGATCAGCGCCACGACAATCAGGGTGGTGATCTTGGACACCGTGCTGCTGGTGAGCAACTCAATGCCGGGAACCACCGCGGTCGCCACGAGCAGGGCCACGGCGGTGATCAATACCCGGATGACCAGCCTCATGCCCACATCCTGCCATGGCGCACGGAATGCTCGTTACGTCCGTGATCCGGCGGGCCGCCGGGCCGCGTCCCGCCAGCATGCTGGCCGGCATGTCGGGCGGCATTCGGGTAAGCCGCGTGAAACCATTCAGCCCGGGGTATGTAAAGGCCCGGGGTACGTAAGAGGCGGCAGGTGCGCAAGGGGCCGCGGGTACGTAAAGGGCCGCAGTCACCACGTAAAGGGCCGCAGTCACCACGTTAAGGGGCGCGGCCGGGCCAGCGGGCCGCGGACACGGGGGAGCGGGAATGGGATTCGCCCTGGAACTGGCCAATGCCAGCACGTTCGGGATGCCCGGCGGCTGGGACGACCCGCCGGGCCCGCCGCGCCACCCCCGGCCGCCGCGGCTGCGGGCCGCGGCCCTCGCCCGCCGCGCGGTGAGCGCAGCCGCCGCCGCGCCTGGCCATCTCGGGGCGGCCGTCGCCGCGGCGCCGGGCCGTCTCCGGGTGGCGGCCGCCGTCGTGCCGGGCCGTCTGCGGCTGGCGGCCGCCGTCGTGCCGGGCCGTCTGCGGGCGGCGGCCGCCGCGGCGCCGGGCCGTCTCCGGGTCGCCATCGCCGCCCGCCCGGCCCTGGCCGACCACCGCCGCGCCTTCTAACCCGGGCCCGGCCCAATCACCGCCCGCCTGCTAACCCCGCCCGGCGTGATCACCGGCGGGGGGTAACCCCGGCCCGGACAGCGGTGTGAACTCGGCTACCAGCGGAAGTGGACGAACAGGCGGCCGAAGTTCTTGGAGTCCTTCTCGACCCGGTGGTAGAGCGCCTTGATCTCCTTCTGCTGCAGGAACCTCAGCACGTGCTTCTTGAGCTGGCCCGACCCCTTGCCGGGGATGATCTCGACGAGCTTGGCCTTCTTCCTGACCGCCTCGTCCATGATGTCGCGCAGCGCCCGGTCGATGTCCTGGCCGCGGTTGTAGATGTCGTGCAGGTCGAGCGTGAGCTTCATCAGGCTGTCTCCGGTCCGCTGATGCTCCCACGGTACGCGGGCCCGGGGGGCCTGCGGCGGGCCGGGCCGCGGGCCGGAAGATCTATGAACGGGCAAAAGGCCGCGATAAGGTGCGCGGCAGGACCCGTCACCTTCCACGACCACAACGAACGCGTCCGCACCGCCGGCGGGGCGGACGCCGTCGGCCGCCGGCCAGCCCAGGGAGACCGCATGCGCCTTGCCCGGCCTGCGCTAGCCGCTGCCGGATCGGTCCTGCTGGCCGTGGCCGCCGGCGGCGCTACCGCTAGCGCCGGCGCGGCCGCCGGGCCTGCCGCGGCCGCCGCGCCGCGTGCCTCCGGCGCGGTCGTGACGATCAGCCCGGACGCGGTGCACGTCCTGGACGGGGCCCTGCCGACGCCGCCGACCACCGCGTTCTGCGAGCAGAACTACCACATCGCGTGCTACCGGCCCGGGCAGATCCAGCAGGCCTTCAACCTGCCCCGGCTCTACCGGCAGGGGGTCACCGGCCGCGGCCAGACGATCATCATCGTGGACTCGTTCGGGTCCCCGACCGTCCAGCGCGACCTGCGCGCCTTCGACCGGGCCGCGCACCTGCCGGCGCCGCCGTCGCTGACGGTGATCCAGCCCGCGGGCAAGGTCCCGGCGTACAAGCCGGACTCCGACCGGGAGGGCTGGGCCGGCGAGACCGACCTGGACGTCGAGTACGCCCATACGATCGCGCCGGGCGCGAGCATCCTGCTCGTCGAGACCCCGACCTCGGAGAACGAGGGCACGACCGGCTTCCCGCAGATCGTCGCGGCCGAGAAGTACGTGATCGACCATCACCTCGGCGGCGTGATCAGCCAGAGCTTCAGCGCCACGGAGCAGACCTTTCCGTCCCGGCAGTCGCTGCTGGACCTGCGCGGCGCCTACATCGACGCCGCGAGCAAGGGCGTCACCGTCCTGGCCGCTTCCGGGGACAGCGGCGCGGCGGACGTCAAGTTCAACGAGGTGACCTACTACCTGCACCGGGTCACGTCATGGCCGGACAGCGACCCGCTGGTGACCGGGGTCGGCGGCATCCGGCTGCACCTTAACGCGGCGGGCGACAACGTCACCGCGCCCACCGTCTGGAACGACACCTTCAACGTCCCGGCCAACGAGTACGTGGTCGGCAACGCGGGCCCCAACCCGCTGGCCGGCGGCGGCGGAAGGTCGGTCGTGTTCGGCCGGCCAAGCTTCCAGAACGGGGTCCGCGCCGTCGTGGGCACCAGCCGCGGCGTGCCGGACGTCTCGATGAGCGGTGCCTGCAACGGTGCCGTCGATGAGTACCAGAGCTTCGGCGGCCAGGCCGCCGGCTGGTATCCCACCTGCGGGACCAGCGAGGCCACGCCGGAATTCGCCGGGATCGTGGCCCTGGCCGACCAGGTGGCCGGGCACCCGCTCGGAGTGATCAACGGCTACCTGTACCGGCTGTCGGCCCAGCACGCGCCGGGCATCGTGGACGTGGTATCCGGGACCAACACCGTGTCGTTCCGCCAGGGCGGCCGACGGCACACCGTGCGCGGCTTTGCGGCCCGGCCCGGCTACGACCTGGCGTCGGGGGTCGGCACGGTGAACGCGCTGCGGTTCGTGCCGGAGCTGGCCCAAGCGGCGGCCCGCCGCGCCCGCCGGTAGCCGCGGGGCGGGCGGCCGATGGGGAGCGGGCGCGGCGGGGTGATCTGCGTGCTGGGCGACGCCCACCTCGACGTCGTGGTCTGCGCCGGCGGGCCCGTCGCCGAAGAGACCGACACCCCCGCGCGCATCTCGCTGGGGGTCGGCGGGCAGGCGGCGAACGTCGCCGCGTGGGTCGTGGCGCTCGGCGGCCGGGCCCGGCTGATCGCGGCCCGCGGCACCGACCTGGCCAGCAGGCTGGTCGCAGGCGAGCTGGCCCGCCGGTCGGTGGACCTGGTCGGCCCGGTCATCGACGGCCGGACCGGCGTGGTGGTGTCGCTGACCGACGGCGCCGCCACGCGGTCGATGCTCACCGACCGCGGGGTCGGGCCCGAGCTGGCGGCTCACCTGCTGCAGCCGGGCTGGCTCGACGGCTGCGACTGGCTGCACCTGCCGGCCTACAGCCTGGTCGCCGAGCCGGTGGCCGGCGCGGCGCTCGCCGCCGCCGAGCGCGCGCCCCGGCTGAGCATCGACCTGTCCTCGACCGCGGTCCTCCAGGCCTACGGCCTGGAGCGGTTCGCCGAGCTGATCACGCGGCTGCGCCCCGCCGTCGTGTTCGGCAACGAGGCCGAGGCCGCGCTGGTCGGCGACGTGCCCGGGGCCGAGCTCGTGGTTAAGCTGGGCGCGCGCGGCGTCCGCGTGGCCGGGACCGTGTTCCCCGCGCGGCCCACGCGGCCGGCGGACTCGACCGGCGCCGGCGACGCGTTCGCCGCGGGCTACCTCGTCGGCGGGATCACGCTCGGCCTGGAGGCGGCGGCGCGGGCGGTCGCGACGATGGGGGCGATGCCGTGACATTCGCAGCGGAACTGACCGATGAGGTGGCCGAGGCGCTGCGGCGCGGCCGGCCCGTGGTGGCGCTGGAGACCACCCTGGTCTCGCACGGCTTCTCCGGCGGGCGGGGGCTCGAGGCCGCCCGGGCGGCCGAGGACCGGGTGCGCGCGGCGGGCGCGGTGCCGGCCACGATCGGCATCGTCGACGGCATCGTGCGGGCCGGCCTGGACGACGCCGGCCTGCGGCGGTTCGCGGCGGCCGGCGCCGCGGCGCGCAAGGTGGGGGCGCGCGACATCGCCGCCTGCATCGTGCAGGGCGCGCTCGGGGCCACCACGGTGGGCGGCACGCTGGCGGTGTGCCGGGCGCTCGGCATCCGGTTCCTGGGCACCGGCGGCATCGGCGGCGTGCACCGGGGATTCGCCGACAGCCTGGACATTTCCGGTGACCTGCTGCAGATCGCGCGCACCCCGGCGGTCGTGGTGTGCTCGGGGGCCAAGTCGATCCTGGACGTCGGCGCGACGGCCGAACTGCTGGAGACCCTCGGGGTGCCGGTGCTCGGCTGGCAGACGGCCACGCTGCCGGCGTTCTACAGCGCGGACGGCGGGCCGCCGGTGCCGGCCGTGGTGGCCACGGCGCAGGAGGCGGCGCTCGTCGCGCTGACCCAGTGGCAGCTCAGCCCGGCCTCGGGCCTGCTGCTCGCGCGCCCGCCCGCGGCCGGGCTGGACATCGAGCCGGTCGTCGCCGAGGCGGTACGGCGGGTGCGGCAGCAGGGCGTGACCGGGCCGGCCGTCACCCCGGCCGCGCTCGCCCTGGTGGAGGAGCTGACCGGCGGCCGGAGCGTCGAGGTCAATCAGCGGCTGATCGCCGACAACGCGGCGCTGGCCGCCGAGGTGGCCGTGGC
This sequence comes from uncultured Actinomycetota bacterium, assembly GCA_963749145.1. Classification (GTDB taxonomy): domain Bacteria; phylum Actinomycetota; class Actinomycetes; order Streptosporangiales; family Streptosporangiaceae; genus JASHPR01. Next base: position 298,455 of record CAVVLN010000006.1, read on the forward strand.
CTGCGCCGGGCTGCGGGATTAGCCGCCGGCAGCCGGCCCGCCCCGAGGCGTCGCGTGCCAGTCACGGGGCCGCAGTTCCTGGTGCGGCAAAGAGTGTGTCTGATCCGTCACTGTGGGTATTTACCCCGAGTACGCCCGCCGGACGGCGGGCAAGCCGCCATGCCGCCACCGCGGCCTTAGGTGGATCGGGGGGGGACACATGAGCATGCCTCAGGGGGGCGAGCCGCGCCCGCAGGAGACGGGCGGGCCGGCCCGTCGCCTCAGCAAGGGCCGGGCGCCCCGAGCCAGGGGACCGTGCCCGGGCAGGCCAACGTGCCCGGCCAGGGCGGGGCGCCGGGGCGGGAGAGCACGCCGGCCCAGCCGTATGCCGAAGGGGCGCAGGGCCAGCCGTACGGCATGCCCCCGCCGGGCGGCATGCCGGGCGAGCCGCCCGCCGCGATGCAGGGCCGGCCGATATCGCCGGTGAACGAGGCCGAGACCCGGGTCACCGGGCGCCGCATCGTGCAGTACATCATCGACGCGATCATCTACGGCATCGTCGCCGGAGCCATCTCCTGGGCGCTGGACCGGGGGACCGGGGGCCTGCACGCGTTGCTGGTGGTGCTGACGGTCGTGCTGGACATCATCTGGTACGTGATCTACTGGGCGCTGGTGCCGTACCGGGTGAAGGGGCAGACGGTCGGCATGATGGCGCTCAAGATCCGGGTCATCAGCATGGACGGCGGCCCGGCCAGCCTCGTCCAGCTGATCGTCCGCTCCATCCTGCTGGTCCTGTTCAGCCCGGTGTCCCTGCTGGTCGGCATCATCGTGATGATGCTCTCGCGGTACCGGCAGCGCACCGGTGACCACATGGCCAAGACGACCGTGGTCAGGGCGCGGGTGCAGCCCATGCCCGCGCCGCAGGCGTACGCGGGTGCCGGGCAGGCCGGCACCCGGTAGCGGGGCGGCCCATTCGACGCGGGACCCGGCGGCTACCCCGCCCGGGTCCCGCGTCCCGGCCGGTCAGGACGCGAGCGCCTGCGTCAGCCAGGCGCGCAGCGCGGCCGCGGGCGCGGCACCGGTCTGGCGCGCCGCCACCTGGCCGTCCTTGAGCAGCATCAGCGTCGGGATGGCCTGCACCCCGAAGCGCTGCTGCAGCCGCGGTGATTCGTCGATATTGACCTTAACGAGCTTCAGCCGGCCAGCCATCTCCGCGGCGAGCTGTTCCAGCGCCGGGCTCACCATGCGGCACGGGCCGCACCATGGCGCCCACAGGTCGACCAGGGCCGGGACGGACGCGCGCTCGGCCACCTCGGCGAAGGTGTCGTCGCGGGCCGCGACGATCCAGGGCAGCGGCCGGTGGCAGTGGCCGCAGCGCGGGGTGCCGGCCGCCGCGGCCGGCACCCGGTTCTTGCGCCCGCAGTGCGGGCACCTGATGACCTCGGCCGTCGTTTCCGGCTGCATGATGACGACGGTATGCCATTTCCCGGCCGGGTCGAAGTAGCGAGGGCCCGCGGCGCCGGCAGGTGTGCCGGCCAGGTGACCAGGGAAGGGTAGCGATCGGCGAGCATCCGGCCGTCAGGGAGCCTGTCCGAGCATCCACCGGGGGACGGCCCGGGTCATGCTGCGGGCAGGTCATCCGGGGAAGATCCGGTGATTGCGCGATGCGTGGCCGTGAACGGGAGTGGAACGCGGTCCTGGGCCTGCTGCACCGCGGCGAGCAGGGTTGCGGCGGCGTCCTGCTCATCGACGGGGAACAGGGGACGGGCAAGTCGCTGCTGCTCGGCGAGGCGGCCACCGCCGCGTCCGCGCGCGGCTTCCGGGTCGCCTCCGCGGCCGCGGACGAGTTCGGCCAGCTGATGCCGCTCGCCCCGCTGCTCGCCTCGTTCACCGACTTCCCGGATACGGCCGTCCGGGGCCGTCCGGGGCGCGGGCCGGCCGGCATGCGGACCTGGCTGGTCAGCCGGTTGCGGACCCGGCTGGCGGAGCAGGCCGCCACGGGCCCGGTCCTGGTTGCCCTCGATGACCTGCAATGGGCGGATCCGCACACGCTGCGCGCCCTGCGGGCGCTGGCCGGGGATCTGGCGTCGGGCCCGGTGCTCTGGTCGCTGGCCCGCCGCACCCGGCCGCACGGCGACGCCGCGGAGCGCCTGTTCGGCCGGCTGGAGGCCGGCGGCGCGACCCGGGTCTCGCTGCCCCCGCTGCGCGAGGAGGACGTGGCCGGCCTGGTCACCGACGCGCTCGGGTCGATGCCGAGCGCCGGGCTGCTGACGCTGGCCGCCGGGGCCTCCGGCAACCCCCTGCTGCTGTCCGAGCTGGTGGCCGGGCTGTGCGACGAGGGCGCGGTGCGGATCAGGGGCGGCCGCGCCACGCTGGTATCCGCCCGGCTCCCGCTGCGGATCCAGGCCGCCGTCCAGCGCAGGCTGGCCGGACTGAGCAGGCGGGCCTGGCAGCTGATGGAGACGGCCGCGGTGCTCGGGCCGTCCGTCGAACTCGACGACGTAGCGGAGATGATCGGGGAGTCGCCCGCCGCGCTGCTGATGCCGCTGCAGGAGGCGCTGGAGGCGGGCGTCATGTTCGCGACCGAGGACACGGTCATGTTCCGGAGCGAGCTCGAGCGGCAATCGGTGGCGGAGAGCATGCCGGCCCGGGTCCGCCAGGCCCTGCACCGGCAGCTCGGCGAGATCCTGGCCGAGCGCGGCTGCGCCGTGCCCGCTGCCGCGCACCTGCTGCAGGGGGCCAGCGGTGGCGACACCAGGGCGCTGCGGCGGCTGGACCGTGCGGTGGCCGAGATCCTGCCCAGCTCACCGCCGGCCGCCGCCGAGGTCGCCGCGCAGGCTCTCGCGCTGACCGCGCCCGCCGATCCCGGCCGCGCCGACCGGACCGTGGCCGCGATCGAGTCGCTGACCGCCGCGGGGCGGCTGGAGGAGGCGGCGGCCACGGCGCGCGCCGCGCTGGCCGCGCCGCTGCCCGGCACCGACTGCGCCCGGGTGCGCTGCGCCTTGTCCGCCGTCTGGTACAGCCGGGGCGAGGCGGCGCAGGCCACCGCCGAGGCGGAGCGGGCGCTGCACGAGCCGGGCCGCCCGGGTTCGCTGCGGGACGACGCCACGGTCGCGCTGCTGCACGCGGCCGCCGATCTGCCCGACCCGGCCCGGGGCGCGGCCGAGGGGAACGCCATCCTGGCGGCGCCGCAGCGCTGCCGCGACGACGTCGTGGTCGCCGCGCTGACCTGGCGAGCCGCCGTCTGCTGGGACGCGGGCCTGGTCGCCGAGGGCCTGGCCCGGTCCGCGGAGGCCGCCCGCCGGGCCGACGAACTGGCGCCGGAGCCGCGCCGGCCCTACGGCCCCGCCGCGCACCTCGGCCTGGCCGCCCGGCTGGCGGATCTGGGCCTGGTGGACGAGGCGGCGGCCGCGGCCCAGGCGGCGCAGCGCCGCGCGGGCGCCGGCGAGCAGATCATCTGGGCCGCCCGCCTGGGCGTGCTGCGGGCCCGGCTGCACCTGGCGGCCGGGCACCCCGACGAGGCCGCCGCCGAGGCATCCGCGGCCATGCGCGCCGCTGACCCGACCGGCGCCGCGCCGTCCGCGGCGCGGGCGCTGGCGGTGCTCAGCGTGATCGCGCTGCGCCGCGGTGACCTGCATGCCGCCGGGCAGCACCTGCGCCGGGCCCGGGCCCATGGCCGGGACCACGCGGGCCCGGCCCCGGACCAGGTGCTGGCGGCGCAGATCGCCGAGGCCCGCGGCGGCGCGACGGCCGCCGCCGGCCTGCTCTCCGGCGTGTACGCCGATCTCCCGCGGCGGCCGGGGCTGCTGCTCGCGGACCCGGCCGCCGCCGCCTGGCTGACCCGGGTGGCCCTGGCCGCGGGTGACCGCCCGGCGGCGCAGACGGTGGTCGCCGCGGCGTCCAGTCTCGGCCGGGCCGCCGGTCCCGGGCCCGCGATCGCCGCCCGGGCCGCGCACGCCCGCGGCATCCTCGACCAGAGCCCGGGCCACCTGGAGTTCGCGATGCGGGAGCACGCCGATCCCTGGGCCCGGGCGTCGGCCGCCGAGGACCTCGCCGCCGCGCTGGCGCATTCCGGCGACGGTCAGCGCGCGGTGACCGTGCTGGACCAGGCCCTGGCGGGATACCAGCAGACCGGGGCGCTCCGGGACGGGGCGCGCGTCCGTGGCCGGCTCCGCGCGCTCGGCGTGCGGCGGCGGTACTGGACGCAGCGGGAACGCCCGGTCACCGGGTGGGCCAGCCTCACCGACGCGGAGCGGGCCATATCCGACCTGGTGGCGCAGGGCATGACCAACCGGCAGGTGGCGGCCCAGATGTTCGTGAGCGTGCACACCGTCGCGTTCCACTTGCGGCAGGTCTTCCGCAAGCTCGGCGTCAGGTCCCGGGTGGAACTGACCAGGCTCGCCATGGAGCAGCGGGCGGCCGATCCGGGCCGGGCGGGCCCGCCGCGCCTGCCCGCGGCGGGCTTAGCCTGGCGCCCCGGGTCCCGTTCTCGCGGGGCCCGGCTTTCCTCCCGCTCTCGCGGGGCCCGGCGGTCCTCCTGCGCCCGCGGGGCCCGGCGGTCCTCCCGCTCTCGCGGGGCCCGGCGGTCCTCCTGCGCCCGCCGTCGTGGCCGTCGCCGGCGTTCCGCCGTTCCGCGGCGGGGCGGCCAGCATGGCCCGGAGCAGCTTGCGGTCGGTCTTCATCACGCTGGTCAGCGGGATCGCGTCCACGAGGCGTACCTCGCGCGGGTACTTCACCGCGGACAGGTGGCGCTTGCTGAACTCGATCAGGTCCGCGGGCCCGGCCATGGCGTCCTCGCGCAACTGCACGAACGCGACCACCTCCTCGCCGTACCTCTCGTCCGGGCGCCCCACGACGGCGGCTCCGACCACGTCGGGGTGCTGCATCAGCACGTCCTCGATGTCGCGGGGGTACACGTTGTACCCGCCGCGGATGATCAGGTCCTTGATCCGGTCCACGATGTACAGGTAGCCGTCCTCGTCGAGCCGGCCCACGTCGCCGGTGTGCAGCCAGCCGCCGCGCATCACCAGCGCGGTCTCCGGCTCGGCGTTCCAGTACCCGCTCATCAGCACCGGGCCGCGCACGCAGATCTCGCCGTCCTCGGCCGCCGCCGCCGCCGAGGAGTCCCGGCGCTCGATGCGGACCGTCACGCCCGGCGCCGGACGGCCCACGCTGCCGACCCGCACCTGGCCGCGCGGTGACGTCGAGATGATGGCCGCGGTCTCGGTGCAGCCGTACCCCTCGCCGATCTCTACGTGCGGCAGCCGCTGCCGGAAGTCCTCGACGACCTGGGCCGGCAGCGGCGCGCTGCCGCTGGTGAGCCGGACCAGCGCGGACAGGTCGTAGTCCTCGAGCGGCTGCTGCAGCAGCATCTGGAGCATCGACGGCACCATCGGGCTCACGTTGACCCGGTGCTGCTGCGCGAGCTCCAGCCAGGTCGCCGGGTCGAACCAGCGCATCAGCACCGAGGTGCCCGGGCCCGGCGCGTGCAGGCTCATCACGCTTACCATCAGCCCGTAGACATGCGACAGCGGCAGCGGGAGCAGGGCCGAGCTCAGCTCTTCCTCCCAGGACGTGGCCGTGGCCGCCCACGCCGCCGCCGACAGCGCGTTGTGGCTGATCATCACGCCCTTGGAGCGCCCCGTCGTGCCCCCGGTGTACAGCAGCGCCGCCAGGCCGTCCGGGTCGGAGTCGACGAGCCGGGCCGGCGGGGCCGTCTCCAGCTCGGCGAACGGCAGCAGCGGCGGCCCGGCGGGCCCGGCGGCCGCGGCGGGGCGCTCGCCCAGGGGCTCGCCGACCACGACGATGCCGCGCACGGTGGGCAGGTCGGCCGCGGCCGCCGTCACCTTCGGCAGGAACTCGGGGGTGGTCACGACCAGGGCCGCGCCGCTGTCGCTCAGCACGTGCCGCAGTTCGTCCTCGCTGAGCAGGAACAGCACCGGCGTGGCCACCGCGGCGGTGCGCCACACGGCGGAGTACGTGATGCTGACCTCCGGGCAGTTGGCCATGCAGATCACGACGCGCTCGCCCGCGGCCAGGCCCGCCTCCTGCAGTCCGCCGGTCACCCGGCGGATGCGCTCGGCGAGCTGCTCGCCGGTCCACTGGCCGCTCTCGTAGTGCAGCACGGACCCGGCCGCGAGCCGGTCCCAGGACTGCTCGGCCAGGCGTTGCAGGCTGGCGCCGGTGGGCGGGGTAACCATCGGTGCGGCCACGTACGACCTCCAATCGGGCCGGGGTGCGGCGCCCCCGGCGGCGGGCGCGATGAGCGCTGAGTGAAATCTATGCGGCCGTCCGGCGGCCCCGCGCAACGGGCGGGCGGGCGGGCCCGCTGCCGCCCGCGGCGGCCCGGCGGAGGCGGCTCAGTCGCGGGCGACGCCGGGATCCGGCCCGGCGCAGAGCGCCCGCTCGAGGAAGTCGGCCTGGAGCAGCAGCAGGTTCTCGGCCACATCCTCCCGCGTGGTCATGTGGCTGACCCCCGCCAGCGGCAGCACCGTGTGCGGCCGGCCGGCCGCCAGCAGCGCCGCGGACAGCCGCAGCGTGTTGGCGACGGTCACGTTGTCATCGGCCAGCCCGTGGACCAGCATCAGCGGCCGCCGCAGCGCGGCGACCTGGTCCTCCAGCACCGGCCCGGCCAGATCGCCGTAGATCTCCCGTTCCCAGGCCGGGCCGCGCCCGGGGGTGCCGCTTCCGTCGGCGATCACGACCGCGAACCCCTGCTCGGCGAACCACTGCGAGGTGAGGTACCCGTCGTGCCAGGCCAGGACCCGCTGCCCGGCGGGCCCGCCGTAGGGGTCCATCAGCACGGGCAGGCGCCCCGAGCCCGGCCGGTGCCAGGACGGCAGCAGCACCACCGTGCGCAGTTCCCGCGCGCCGAGCCGGAGCACCTCGGGCCGGGGCGTGAGCACCGGGATCTCGGCGAGCGAGGCGATCACGGCGGACCGCCGGCCGTCCCGGTACACCGCGGCCCGCGCGCCGGGCTGGCCGGTCGACTCCGAGACCACGACGGTGGTGCCGCCGGCCCGCCAGCCCTCGTGCAGACCGGGGGAGTCGTCCACCGGCCGCGCGCCGGGGCCGGGCGAGTAGGCCCACAGGCCGATCTCGCTGGGCTCGGCCGACGCGGTGAACAGCACGGTGTCGCCGTCGCTGCTGGTCACCTCCCGGACGTTGAGGCCGTCCGGGGTGACCGCCGCGCCGTCGACCAGCAGCCGCCGGGTGCCGCCCGTGTCGGCGGCCCAGACCAGCGCCCCGGCGCCGGTCACCGCGGGGATACCGGGCACGATATGGACCCAGCACGGGTCGGTGTCCTCCCGAAGGAGGCGGGTCTGGCCGGTCGCCGGGTCGACGGCCAGCAGGCACAGGCTGCGCTGGCTGCGGTTCTGCACCACGATCAGCAGCCCGCTCTCGGCCCAGCAGGCGGCGACGACGTACTCATGCGCGGCGCGGTCCCACCGCACCTCGACCCGGCTGCCGTCCAGGCCGAGGACCCACAGCGTCACGTCAGCGTTGGCCGTGCCGGCCACCGGGTAGGCGATAACTCTCGGCGGCTGGCCCGGGTTGGCCGGGTCAGCGATGTACCAGCGCCGCACCCGGGCCACGTCGACCCGCGCGACCAGCAGCCGGGACCCGTCCGGGGCCCACCAGTACCCGCGGTGGCGGTGCATCGACTCGGCCGCGACGTGCTCGGGCAGGCCATAGCTGACGTCCGGTGCCTCGGGCGTGGCCAGCGCCCGGTCCCCGGAGCCGTCCGCGCCGATCACCCGCAGGCCGCCGCCCGACACGTAGGCGACCGCCGTTCCCGCCGGGCTAGGCCGCGGATCGGCCACGGGCACCGCCGCGGGCAGTTCCCGGACGCGGGCCGGGGCCGCCGGGCCCGGGGCGCCCGGCGGCGCGGCCGAGGATGCGGCTGGCCCTCCGGCCGCCCCGGCCGGCTCGCCGGTATCGGCGACCCATAGCCGGCCGGACAGCGCGAACGCGGCCAGCCGCGCCGCCCGGTCGGCCGCGTAGGCGGTGATGCCGGTCGCCTGCTCGCGCATCCGCTCTCGCCGGGTCCGCTCCTCGGGCGGCAGCTCGGCGCCGGCGGCCGGGTCTTCCAGCTCGCGCGGGTCCGCGATCAGGCGCTCGGCGCCGGTGGCCACATCGAGCGCCCACAGGCGGGTCAGCGGGTCGTCCCCGGCCCGCGAGCGGAGGAAGAGCACCCGGCTGCCGTCGCTCGCGATCGTGAACGACCGCGGCGCGCCGAGCGTGAACCGGCGGGTCCTGGCCCACTGGCGAGGCAGGCTGCCGCTGGCCGGCGCACCGGGCGCTGGCGCGGTCGTCGAGGCGGCCGGGTCGGTCACGGCGCAAGCTCCTTCACTGTCTCGGCCACGGCGGCCATGACCCGCCCGGGCGCCCGTCGGCCGCTATGGCCGACTAACGTCCGTTATGCGTGATCATGGGGCTCCCCGGCCGCATGGATGTGGTTGGGTCGGGTGGTGGGCATGCTCGCGATCCTGGCGCTGCTCGGGGCCGGCACGCTGGCGGGCGTGGCCAGCACGGTCGCGGCGCTGGCGTCCGTCATCTCCTACCCGGTGCTGCTCGCGCTGGGCCTGCCGCCGGTCAGCGCGAACGTGACGAACACCGTGGCGCTGGTGTTCACCGGGGTCGGCGCGGCCGCCGGGTCGCGGCAGGAACTGGCCGGGCAGCGCGGGCTGGTCCTGCGCCTGGGCGTGCTGACCGCGGCGGGCGGCGCGGCGGGCGCGGCGCTGCTGCTGCTCACCCCCGCCGCCGCGTTCGAGGCTGTCGCCCCGGTCCTGATCGGGGGCGCCTCGGTGCTGCTGATCATCCAGCCGATGATCGCCGGGCTGTCGGCGCGCCCGGGGGGCGAGCGCAGCTGGCCGCTGCGCACGGCCCTGGCGGCGGTCGGGGTCTACGTCGGGTACTTCGGCGCGGCCGCCGGGATCCTGCTGCTCACGGTCCTCACCGCGATGCTGGACCAGCCGCTGGCCCGGGTCAACGCGGTCAAGAACGTCGTGTCCGGGCTGGCGAACGCCGCCGCGGCCGTGGGCTTCGCCCTGTTCGGGCCGGTGCGCTGGGCCGCCGCGGTGCCGCTCGCGGCGGGCTTCCTGGCCGGCGGCTGGATCGGGCAGGCGCTGGTACGCCGGCTTCCCGCGCCGGCGCTGCGCATCGGCGTCGGGATCTGCGGCGTGGCCCTGGCGGTCCGGCTCGGCCTCGGCGCGTATCACTGAGCCCAGGGCTACCAGATCGGTATCGGGCCGACGCTGGTGAACGGCAGCAGCGGGCCGAGCTCCTCGGTTTCCACCTTCGTGCCCGCCGGGGCTTCCTGCTTGATCAGCTGGGCCAGGGCGGCGGCGTCATCCTCGTCGTTCGCCCCGAGGACCAGCAGGGTCCAGCGCCGGACCACCTGGCGTCCCTCGGCCTGCAGCCGCTCAGCGAACTTGACGGCGGCGTGGCGCGAGGGCAGGTCGACCCGCACCTCCCACCGGGCGTGCCCGGTCTCCAGCGATTCGCGCGTCTCCTCTTCCTCGAGGCGCTGATGCTCCGCCTCGCGTTCGGCGTCCGTCTGCGGCAGCGCGACGTCGGCGTCCTCCCACTCCTCCTCGTCCGGGTGCCACCGCTCCAGCGCGAAGTCGGCCGGCAGCCCGCGTTGCGCCGTCAGTTCCCGGGCCAGCCGGTCGGCCTCCCGGGCCGCGTTCTCGGTGCCGGCATAGAGAAAGATGCGGGAACCCTCCGCGCTGACCGCGACCCGGTGGCCGAGCCGGCGGCGCGCGTCGTCCTCCACCTCATGATCGCGTAGCGCTTGCACCGCCCGTCCGGCTCCGGACGCGTCGTGCAGGGTCACCGTCACCCGCCAGTCGTTGGCCACGGACCGACCCTATCGCCTGGCCGGGACCGGCCACGGCACCCCGGGCCGGGGCGTTCTGTTACGTTTCCGGCAGGAGGGCCCGGCGACGAGGAGGATCAGTGCGCTTCGCGATCAAGACAAGGCCTGAGCACACGACGTGGGCGCAGATGCGCGACGTATGGCAGGCGGCCGACGAGATCGACCTGTTCGAATCGGCCTGGAACTGGGACCACTTCTACCCGCTGACCGGCGACCTCACCGGACCCAACCTCGAGGCCTGGACGATGCTGGCCGCGATGGCCCAGGCCACCTCCAGGATCCGGATCGGCTGCCAGGTGACCGGCATGATCTACCGGCACCCGGCGGTGCTGGCCAACATGGCCGCGACTGTGGACATCATCTCCGGGGGGCGGCTCGAGATCGGGGTCGGCGCGGGCTGGAACCAGATGGAGTGCGACGCCTACGGCATCGACCTGCCGCCGCTGCGCGAGCGGTTCGACCGTTTCGACGAGGGCGTCGAGGTGATCGTGCGCCTGCTCAGCGACACGACCACGACCTTCGACGGCACGTACCTGCACCTGACCGAGGCGCGCTGCGAGCCCAAGCCGGTGCAGCGGCCGCACCCGCCGATCGCCATCGGCGGCCGGGGCCGGACCAGGACGCTGCGCACCGCCGCCCGCTGGGCCCAGCAGTGGAACGCGATCACCCCGAACCCGGATGACTGGCGCAGCCTCAAACAGACCCTGGTCGAGCACTGCGAGAAGCTCGGCCGCGACCCCGCGGAGATCACCTGCTCGGTCAACGTCCGGACGGACGACGGCCCCGGGGCCGCGGCCGAACTGGCCGCCGCCTACCGCGACGCCGGCGCCGACCTTGTGATCATGAACCTGCCGCTCAACGCGCCGCCGGGCTCCCTGGGCCCGCTCGCCGGCGCATTGCGCCCGCTAGCCTGACCGCGAGGCCGGATTTCCTTGATCTGGGTACCTGACGCGCAAATACGCCACCTCAGGTACCCAGATCATGAACCGGCCGGGCCCGCGGCCGGGACGCGGCCGGCCTCGGCCACAATAGTTCGACGTCGGCAGACCAGAGGCCTGCCCGGACCGGAAGACTGCTGCCATGGGATTCGACTTGCCGTCTCTGCTCACCGCCCGCCGCGGCGAGGGCTACGACCTGCACGCCCGTTACCTCAACCCGCAGCTGCCCCGCATGCTGCACGCCATCGGGTTCGACAAGGTGTACGAGCGGGCCGAGGGCGCTTACCTCTACGACCGGGACGGGAACCGCTACGCGGACTTCCTGGCCGGCTTCGGCGTGTTCGGGGTCGGGCACAATCACCCCGTCGTGCGCCAGGCCCTGCATGACATGCTCGACGCCGACCTGGCCGACCTGGTCCAGTTCGACTGCGCACTGCTGCCGGGCCTGCTGGCCGAGCGGCTGCTGGCCAAGGCGCCCGAGTTCGACCGGGTGTACTTCGGCAACAGCGGCACCGAGGCGGTCGAGGCGGCGCTGAAGTTCGCCCGGTACGCGACGGGCCGCAAGCGGATCCTGTACTGCAGCCACGCCTTCCACGGCCTCACCACCGGCTCGCTGTCGGTCAACGGCGCGGCCGAGTTCCGCAAGGGCTTCGACCCGCTGCTGCCCGACGTCAGCATCCCGCTCGGCGACACCGACGCGCTGGAGGCCGAGCTGCGCAAGGGCGACGTGGCGGCGCTGATCATCGAGCCGATCCAGGGCAAGGGCGTCTGGATGCCGCCGGACGGCTTCCTCGGCGCGGCCGCCGCGCTGCTGCACGACCACGGTGCGCTGCTGATCTGCGACGAGGTGCAGACCGGCCTGGGGCGGACCGGGCGTTTCTTCGGCTACCAGCACGAGGACGTCGAGCCCGACATCGTGACCGTGGCCAAGGCGCTGTCCGGCGGGTTCGTCCCGGTCGGCGCCACGCTGGCCAAGGGCTGGATCTTCGACAAGGTCTACTCGTCGATGGACCGGGTGCTGGTGCACGACTCGACCTTCGGCGCGAACGCGGCCGCCATGGCGGCCGGCCTGGCCTCGCTGGCCGTCATCGAGGACGAGCAACTGGTCAGCAACGCCGAGCGCACCGGGAACGCGCTGCGCAGCGCGCTGACCGAGATGGTCGGGCAGTACGAGCTGCTCGGCGAGGTGCGCGGCCGCGGGCTGATGATCGGCCTGGAGTTCACCAAGCCGAGCTCGCTGAAGCTGCGGCCGGGCTGGAGCATGCTGCAGGCGGCCCGGGTCGGGTTGTTCGCGCAGATGGTGGTGGTGGCGTTGTTCCAGAGGCACCGCATCCTGACCCAGGTGTCCGGCGACCACACCGAGGTGATCAAGCTGCTGCCGCCGCTGACTATCGGGGACGCCGAGGTGGACCTGTTCCGGGAGGCGTTCGACGACGTCATGAAGGACGCGCACCGGGGCAGCGGCCTGATGTGGGACTTCGGGCGCACGCTGGTCAAGCAGGCGGTGAGCCGCTAACCCGCTGGTCGGCGAAGGTGAAGACCGGCGAGGACGCGGTCAGCACGGCGACCGCCGGCGTCACCGACCAGGCCGCCTCCAGCCCGGCCGTCACCGCCGCCGTGAGTTCGGGCACGTCGCAGGAGGCCGAGTCGTGCAGGGCCTCGGCCACGATCAGGGCCGCGGTCGTGCCGTCCCCCACCGCCGACCAGCCGCTCTGCCGGTTCGTCCACCGCCGGGCGTGCACCCGCCGGGCCGAGTCCGAGAAGATCACCTCGCCCGCGGCCGGGTGCTCGGTCTCGCCGGAGAACGTCAGGTACTCTTCGCCGCCGTCGGCGTAGCGCACCTCGAGGTCGCCGGTGATCCCGGAGACGTCGAACACGGCCACCGGGATCGCGAACGCCAGCGAGATCGCGTTGCACAGGTCGACCAGCGGGTGCAGCCGCGGCAGCGAGCCCTCCTTGCGGAACCGCCGCAGCAGCGACTCGGCGGCGCACCGGTACTGGGTCGGCTTCAGCCCCATCCGCGAGAAAGCGCGCCGCCAGGCCTGGATCTCGGGCAGCTCGGCCTCGGACCGGCCCGCCAGCCGGGCGCTCGCGGCCGCCGTGAACCGGTCCGTGCGCGGCTCGGACGGCGGCACGTCGCGGCCCAGCCCCTCGGCGAACAGGACAGCGGGAACCAGTTCGGGGAAGTCACGCCAGATCTCCCCGGAGTGCTGAAAGTCCATGGTCCCCGCGATCTATAGGCTCGGTCGGTGGACTTCGTTCAAGTGGCTCAGCGTATCGCCGATGAAGTGCTGTTTCCGGCCGCGATCGACACCGACGGGCGCGACGCCGTCCCGCGCGAGCTTCTCGACACCCTGGCCGGGGCCGGGCTGTACGGCCTCGCCGCGCCGCCCGAGGCGGGCGGGCTCGGCGCGGACTTGCTGGCCGCGTGCGCGGTCCACGAGGCACTGGCCAGCGGGTGCCTGACCACCGCCTTCGTCTGGGCCCAGCACCACGGCCTGGTGCGCTCCCTGGCCGCGGGAGACAACCCCGAGCTCGGCGCGAGCCTGCTGCCCCCGCTGGCCCGGGGCGAGATCCGCGCGGGCGTCGCGCTGGCCGGCGCGCTGCCGCAGCCGACGCTGCGGGCCGTCCCCGGGCCCGGGGGCTGGCGGCTGGACGGGGTGTCACCGTTCGTCTCCGGCTGGGGCCGGATCGACGTGCTGCACGTGGCCGCCCGGGCCGGCGACGAGATCGTCTGGCTGGTCGTCGACGCCGCCGAGGGACCCCGGGTGCGTACCGAACGCCTCGAGCTCGCGGCCCTTAACGCGACCGTCACGGCGCGGGTCACCTTCGACGGGCTGCCGGTCGCCGCGGAGCGGATGACGGGACGGCACCCGGCCGGCGAGGGAACGGCGCCCGAGGTGCTGCGGATACACGCCGCGTTCGCCTTCGGGGTCGCGGCCCGGTGCTGCCGGATGCTGGGGCCGACGCCGCTGGACGCCGAGCTGGCCTCGCTGCGGGCGGAAGCCGACCAGCTCGGCCCGGGTATCGCGGCCGCCCGCGCCGCGGCCGGGGAACTCGCGCTGCGGGCGGCCGCCGCGCTGATGACGGCCCAGGGCAGCCGCTCGCTGCTGGCCACCGAGCACGGTCAGCGGCTCGCCCGGGAGGCCATGTTCGTCCTCGTCTACGCGCTGCGTCCGGCGTCACGCGCCGCGCTGCTGCCCCGGCTCGGCGCGGCCGGGAGCGGCTGAGTGGGGCGACGCCCAGGCCAGCACGGGCCGCCCCCGCCCGCCGGGCAAGACCGTCCCGGTGGTCCGCTGATGCCGGGATCAGGCGGCCTCGACCCGCGCACTCCGGTGCTGGTCGGCGTCGGCCAGGCGTCCGAGCGGCTGGGCGAGCCCGGGTACCGGTGCCGCTCACCGGTCGACCTGGCCGCCGACGCCGCCCGGCTGGCTCTCGCCGACAGCGGGGCCGCCCCGGCGGCCGTCGCCGCGGCGGTCGACACGGTGGCCGGGGTGCGGCAGTTCGAGATCTCGCACCCGGCGGCGCGGGCGCCGCTCGGCCGCTCCGACAACTACCCGCGGTCGGTCGCCGCCCGGATCGGCGCCGCCCCGGCCCGCGCGATCCTGGAGGTCACCGGCGGCCAGGCACCACAGCACCTGGTCAACGAGCTGGCCGCGGCGATCGCGGCCGGCCGGTGCGAGGCGGCACTGGTCTTCGGCGCGGAGGCCATCTCCACCGCCCAGCACTACGCCCGGGCCGGCGACCGGCCGGACTTCAGCGAGCGCGCCGACGGCAGCCTGGAGGACCGCGGGTACGGGCTGGACGGCCTGCTGGCCGGGTACCAGCCGGAGCACGGCCTCACCGACGCGGCGAGCCAGTACGCGCTGATCGAGAACGCCCGCCGGGCCCGGCTGACGCTGTCCCGCGCCCAGTACGCCGCGGCGATGGGCGCGCTGTTCGCGCCGTTCACCCGGGTGGCGGCCGGGAACCCGCACGCGGCGGCGCCGGTCGTGCGCAGCGCCGCCGAGCTGGTGACCCCGAGCGAGGCCAACCGGCCCATCGCCGACCCGTACACCAGGTACATCGTCGCGCGCGAGAAGGTCAACCAGGGCGCGGCCGTGCTCCTGGCGTCGGCCGGCGCGGCGCGTCGGCTCGGTATTCCGCCGGACCGGTGGGTCTTCCTGCGCGGCCACGCCGACCTGCGGGAACGCGGGCTGCTCGAGCGCGCCGACCTGTCCGCCAGCCCGGCCGCGGTGATGGCCGCCCGGCACGCCCTGGAGGTCGCCGGCGTCGGCCCGGATGACCTGGCCACCCTCGACCTGTACAGCTGCTTCCCGGCCCCGGTCTTCAACATCTGCGACGGTCTCGGCCTGCGGCCCGACGACCCGCGCGGGCTCACCCGCACCGGCGGCCTGCCGTTCTTCGGCGGCGCCGGCAACAACTACTCGATGCACGCCATCGCCGAGACCGTGCAGGCTGCCCGGGCGTGCCCGGGCAGCTACGGGCTCGTCGGCGCCAACGGTGGCATCATGGACAAGTACTCCGTCGGCATCTACTCGGCCGCCCCGGCGGCCTGGCGCCCCGACGCCAGTGCGGCCCTGCAGGCCCGGGTCGACGGCTGGACCGCGGTCGCCGGGACGGCGGCCGCCGACGGCTGGGCGACGATCGAGACGTACACGGTCCGGCGGGGCCGGGACGGCACCCGCACCGGCATCGTCGTCGGACGCCTGGAGTCCGGCGGGCGCCGCTTCGCGGCCCGGGCCGGCGACGGCGACGCTGACCTGCTGGCGCTGCTCAGCTCCGCGGAGCAGCCCGTCGGCGAGCGCGTCTACGCCCGCTCGGGCCCGGCCGGCAACCGGGTCTCGCTCTCGCCGCCCTGATGAACGGTTCCAGACCTGTCGCACGCGAGGCTGCTTCCGGCCGACCATCAGCGGCGGACAGATCCGGGTCGTCAGGCCCGTTCGTGGTGCTGTGGCCCGGTGACGATTTCGCCGTGGAGGGCGGCCATCACCTTGATCATGTCGCTGCAGCCCTGCTTGTAGCCATCCGACCATCCAGCCGTCACCCGAGTGGTCTCCACTGCGTGCATTCGTGCCCGCGTTGCATCGTCCTGGAGGCTATGCAGTTCGGCCAATAGCGTTGCCTGCTCACGGCGCCACGCCACCGCTTGCGCAGCAACCCGGCCGCGCCAGCGCGCGGAAGTCCAGAGCCACGTGGCTGCTGAGACCGAGCAAGCCAGCACGATGAAGACCAAGGTGCTCACGGAGCACCTCCGCCTAGTTCTGGCACGTGCTCCGGCGACCATCCCGGCAGGTAGCGTCCATGATCCGGGCCCTTCGGGCCCTTGCTATAAGCGGACATCGGCGTACGCTCAGTCATGTTGAGTTCCTTTCGTCTTTGATCCGGACGGGATTCAGCCACCAGCTGGGCTAGTGCGGCCCCAACCGCCTGGCCCAGCGTCGTGTCTATCGGGACTTGCCTTCCGTTTCCCGGCCTGTCGACGAGTGCGCTGAGAACGCGCAGGCGCAGTCACGGGGACTGGCAGTTCCCATCCACCTCGGCGGCGGAGCGCGGGCATACCAGAACGAGAGTGCCTGAC
Source organism: uncultured Actinomycetota bacterium (assembly GCA_963749145.1). GTDB lineage: Bacteria > Actinomycetota > Actinomycetes > Streptosporangiales > Streptosporangiaceae > JASHPR01. Next base: position 314,833 of record CAVVLN010000006.1, read on the forward strand.
TCGGGGGTGCGACGCCGCGGCCACTTGGGCGCGAGACACAAAGCGGGCCGAGACCCTGGTACCCCCGCCCACTGATCATGGGGTCTCTCCTTCACCCCTCATCTTGAGTGAACGACACCGGGACCATGAGCGCAAGTTAAGAATAGAGTTACTGCGTAAGTTTCGTTTCTTGCTCTTCCCAGTGGACTCTGTCGTCTCTAAGCTCTTAATCAGTAACAGCTTTGGCGAACCTTCGGAGCGGGCGCAGTCGGAAGGGGCCGGGCGGATGTCGGACTTCGGCAGTTCGGCCGCACGTCAGCTTCGGCTAGCCAGTGAACTGCGTCGGCTCCGTAGACGGGCCCGTCTTACCGGCAAGGATGTCGCCACCCGGCTCGGATGGTCTGAAGCCAAGCTGTCGCGGATAGAAAATGGACTGACAAGGGTCAAGATCGCTGACCTCGGTCAGTTCTTGGACCTCTATGAGGTCCCCGGCCCGCACCGGGCCGAACTCGTCGCTCTCGCCGAGGAGTCCCGCGAGACCGGTCCGCTGGAGGAGATCGAAGGAGACCTACCCGAAGGACATACGCAGATCCTGCAGGCCGAGTCCGAAGCTCAGGCGATATGGATCTGGGAGCCGCAGGTTATCCCTGGATTGCTGCAACTCGAGGAGTATACTCGAGCCCTTTTGCAGCTTTGGCCCGGCATATTCGCCAAGCCCGCGGGCGAAATCGAGCGTCGCGTTAAGACAAGCCAGCTGCGGCAGCGTGTCCTTACGCGCACCCCGCCGCCTGAGCTGTCTTTCGTCATCGATGAGTCAGTTCTGCTCAGAGGGTTTGCATCTCCTGAAATAATGCGCGATCAGATAGTTCGTCTTGCTGATATGTCCGAGCGGCCAAATATCGACCTGCGAATACTGCCCCTGAAAGGGCCACAGGTCATAGGTACTGGCGCTTTCAACTACTTCAGATTCCCGCAGATCCATGGCGTGTCACGACCGGATACCGTCGCCTTCGAGCATCTGCAGGACACTACTTTTGTTGACTCCGAGACAGACGTCAATACATACCAGGTAGTGTTTAGCGCGCTGCGTGATAGGTCGCTCGACTCGCAGAACTCACGAGATATGCTGGCCAGAGCGGCCCGCGCTACGAGGGGCTGAAGCGGAAAGCGGTCAGCCTAGGGATTATCGAACTGGCCTTCCTTTACGCCAGCAACGAATGCATCCCATTCGGGACCAGTGAATATAAGCACCGGCCCACTACCGTCATCCTTGGTGTCCCGAACACCGATACGATTTGGCGAAAGACGGCTTATCGCAACGCAACTGCCGTTCAGGTTGCTGAAAGTGCTCTTTCGCCACGACGCCCGGCTGACCTCGGCAGGAGTGACGCCATGTGAGTGATAGTAGGCCTTCCTGCCCGGCATAGCAAATAGCCGCATGGTAAAGGATCACCTCAAAGGCCGAATGTGAATGTCAGGAATGGCTTGCTGACGACAATGCCGTGATGAGCGAAGATGGTAGCGCAGCGTCAGGAGGATTGCCAGGGAAGTCGCGCAGATAGATTGTGCCGCGCCGGAGGTTGCGGGGAGACGCGGCCGAGCGCGCGGACGATCCGCCTTGCGGCTAGCGCCTGGTCAGCGGCGGGCAGGTCAGGATCTCGATACCCGGCACCGCATAGCCCGGCGGCCGGCCGGGTACGGGTCTGATGGCGGAAGGAGGCGGGCCATGCAGCTGGGCAAGGAACTGGCGACCGGATTCGTCAGGGACGATGCGCTGGTAACCGACGAAGAGGCCGGCCCGCCGCCGGGCCGGGCCGACGACGCCGTCACCGCGCCCCCAGCCCTGCCCCTGCCCGCCGTCCCGGAGCCGGAGCCGGCCGCCGCGGGCTGACCGGTGCCGCGCGCGCGGGCCGCCCCGGAACTTCCCGGTCGGCCGTACCTGGGTTTCAAACTGGCCCATGCCGCCCTGGCCGCCGATGACGGGCGCGCCGGGTTCGCCGGGCTGTCCATCGGCGGTCACCTGGTTTACGGCGCGACGGCCGAGGCGTCGTGCGTCTGGAGCCGTCGGCACGCGCCGCCCCGCCGTCGGTGCGGCTGCGGCTTCTACTGCCTGAACTCGGTGACCGATGCCCGGGCGCTGGGCTGCGCGGCCGCGAACCGGTCCGCGGTGCTGCTGGACGTGGCGGCATCCGGCCGGTTCATCCGCTACGAGCGCGGCCTGCGCTACAGCCGGCAGCGGGTGCGGGCCGTGCGGGTGGGTCCCTGCGGGTGCGGGCGGCCGGCGCGGGGGCTGGCCGATTCCGGGCTGGGGATCGTGGGATGGCGCTGGCTCCAGCCCTCGTGCGCCGTCTGCGCGCGGGACCGTCCGTTCGTTACCTTCGGCGGTTTCGCGGCCCGGCTCGGCGGGCGGGTTCCCGTCACCGCTGACGAGGACGCCGCCCGCTGGCCTGGCCCGTTTCCCGGCGTGCCGCCCGGCCCCCGTGCCCCCGCCGACGACCAGCCGGACGCGGCGGCGATGGCCGCGCTCGGCGCCGAGATCGCGCTCGTGCACGCGCGCCTCGACCACCTGCAGGCGCAGCTCAGCCGGCTGGAGGGCGGCCCGGCCACGGACGGTTAGCGGCCCGGGCGGCCAGCTCGGCGACGTGCTGGCACAACGCGACGGCCCGCAGGGCCTGGGCCGTGACGTGGTCGGCGGCTCTCGTTTCGGCGGCGCCCGGCTGGCGCGGCAGGACCGGGAAGTCAGGGGAGACGGTGCGTGCTAGGCCGTTATGACGGTTTTCCAGGGTTACGTCGGTCATGTCCGGGGACCCTAGGGCTGGCCTGTGACATGCCCTGTGACGGTGGCATAGCGCCGTCGCCACCCGGCCCGGTACCGCCGCTCCTTTACTGCGCCGGCCGGGGATGTCAGCCTGGTCGGGTGAGGCCCAGGATCCGGTACTGCGCCACCCCCGCGGGCCGCGTCGCTTACTCGACGGAGGGTGCTGGCCCGGCCCTGTTGGTTGACTCGGGCTGGATTACCCATCTGCGCGGGCAGCTGGAGTTGTGTTCCTTCGGTGACTTCGTCGGGCGGCTGGCCGAGCGGTTTACGGTGATTCGCTACGACAAGCCCGGGTGCGGCCTGTCCGACCGGGACGGGATAGACCTGTCGTTCGACGGGCAGGTAGCCGCGGCGCTGGCGGTGGCTGACGCGGTGGGCGCCGGCCGTTTCCGCCTGTTCGGCGCGTCGCAGGGCGGTCAGCTCGCGGCGGCGATCACGGCCAGGCACCCGGAGCGGGTCGAGGCGCTGGTGGTGTACGGGATGTGCGCCAGCGGCCGGGATCTGGCGCCTGCCGAGATCCGGGAATCGATCGTGGCGCTGGTGCGGGCGCATTGGGGCCTGGGGCTGAAGGCGCTGGCCGACGCCTTCGTCACCGATCCCACCGCCCAGGAGGTGGCGGCGTTCACCAGGTTCCAGCGGGAGAGCGCGTCGGCTGCGGTAGCCGCCCGGCTGCTGGAGGTCTACTACGACACCGACATCAGGACCCTGCTCCCGGAGATCCGGACGCGGACAGCGGTGCTGCATCGCGAGGCGGACAGGGGCACCCGGTTCGAGCTGGGGCGGGAGGTCGCCACGCTGATCCCCGGAGCGGAGCTGATCCCGCTGCCGGGTTCGAGCCACCTGTTCTACCACGGTGACTGGCGGGCGGTCCTGGAGGCGGTGCTCGGCTTCCTGGGCGAACCCGCCAGCCGGGGGCCGCGGCTCACCGCCCGTGAGCTCGAGGTAGCCGAGCTGGTTGCCGAGGGGCTGACCAATCAGGCCATCGCCAGGCGCCTGTCGGTCGCGCCACGGACAGCCGAGGCGCATGTGGAGAACATCCGGCGCAAGCTGCAGGTTCGCTCGCGGGCCCAGATCGCGGCGTGGGCGACCGAGCACCGGCTCGGTCACCAGGCGGCTCGGTAGTTCCCCCGGCGTGTGCACCGGGTACGGCCGTCTCGGCCGCGGGAAACGGGGACATCGCCGGTAGTTCACCCGATGGCTGTCCCAGGCCGGGCCGCCTAGCGTCGAGGCATGACATACGCCACGAAGCCGGCCCGCCCCCCGATGGCCGCGCGCCCGCGGCCGGCGAGGATCTCCGCGCTGATCATTCTGGTGTACGCGGCCGCCGTTTACCTGCTCTTCCTGGCGGTGCTCGGCTACGCGGTGGGCTTCTTCGCGGGTTTCGGCGTGCCCAAGAGCATCGACCAGGGGCCGCGCGCCGCAGTGCCGGCCGCGGTGGCCATCGACCTGCTGCTGCTGTTGCTGTTCGCGGTTCAGCACACGGTGATGGCCCGCCCGTGGTTCAAGCGCCGCTGGACCCGCGTCGTGCCGAAGCCCGCCGAACGCGCGGCCTTCGTCCTGGCGGCGAGCCTGGTCCTGGCGCTGCTGTTCTGGCTGTGGCGGCCGATCGGGGGGACCGTCTGGAACCTGTCGGGACCGGGCGCCGACGCGATCTGGGCCGTGTATGCGGCCGGCTGGGCGGCAGCGGTCAGCAGCACCTTCCTGACCAGCCATTTCGACCTGTTCGGGCTGCGGCAGGCCTGGCTGTATGCCCGGCGCGTCAGGTACAGTCCCCCGCCCTTCAGCGAGCGCGGCCTGTACGGGCGCATCCGGCATCCCCTGATGGCCGGGTTCGTGGTCATCTTCTGGTCGGCGCCCGCGATGACGGCCGGGCACGTGCTGTTCGCGGCCACCGCGACCGGCTACATCCTGGTCGGCATCGCATTCGAGGAACATGACCTGATCCAGAGCCTGGGCGAGACCTACGCCGCCTACCGGGCCCGCGTGCCCGCGCTGATCCCCCGCCCCTGGCCCCGGCATCCCTCGCCCGGGTCGGCGCGAACCGGGGAAAACGACAGGAGGCAGGCGACATGAAAAGCACGACAGCAACCACCTCGACGGCGGGGTCGGCGCAGGAAGCAGGCCGTGCGGCGGTGTCCGCCCGGGTGGGCATGTTCCCTCCGCAGGGGCTGCTCGAACAGGGCCCGGAGACGGCCCGGGCGTTCCTGGCGCAGGCCGGGAAGGAAGGCATCGACCACGTCTGCTGCGGGGACCACGTGAGCTTCTTCGCCGGCCTGGGGTTCGACGGGCTCGTGCAGGCCACCGCGCTGGCGATGCTTCACCCCACACTGCGCGTCTATACCGGTGTGTACCAACTGCCGCTGCGCCATCCCGTCCTGGTGGCCCGCCAGCTCGCCGACATCGCCCAGCTCGCCCCCGGGCGGCTCATCTTCGGCGTGGGTATAGGCGGCGAGGATCGCCACGAAGCCGCGATCTGCGGGGTGGACCCGGCCACCCGGGGCCAGCGGATGAATGAGTGCCTCACCATCGTGCGCCGGCTACTGACCGGGAAAGCGGTCACCTACCACGGCACCTTCTTCAACCTCGACGAGGCAGTCATCGCCCCCGCGGTGGCCGAGCCCATTCCCATCGTCATCGGGGGACGCTCGGACGCGGCCATCAGGCGCGCGGGCCGGCTTGGGGATGGCTGGCTTGGCATCTGGAACTCTCCGCGGCGCTTCGCCGCCGCCGTCGAGATGGCGGCCGAAGAGGCCGCCCGCACTGGCCGGCCTGACCCGCCCAGTAGGCATGCGATGCAGGTGTGGTGCGGACTCGCCGACTCCAAGCAGGCCGCCCGCGCCTGCCTCGCGCCCGCGATGGAGGCCTTTTACCAGCTCCCGTTCGAGCGCTTCGAGCGCTACTGTCCCTACGGCACCGCCGATGACGTCGCCGAGTTCCTCGCGCCTTACGCCGCCGCGGGCTGTACCGAGTTCAACCTCATCCCGCAGTCGCCCGACCATGATCAGGCCATCGCCGGCACGGCGGCGGTGCGGAGACTGCTGGCACCGGAATGACAGAGTCCCTGGTGGTCCCGTCCCGAAACCGGTCTTCCAGTCCAGCCGCTACGAAGTCCCTGACTGAGCGTGTGACCAGCACCTTCGACTAAGGCTCGGAAGAAGCGGATTACCCGGGCAGCTCCGGTTTCTGGATGAGACCAAAACTGAGCCCAGCCCCTAGGGGCGGACTCGGCTTAGAGCCAGGTTTCACCGTTGATGAGGTCGGCCTCGCCCGGGTGTTTGGCGAGGATTGCCTCGAGGGCAGCGATGATCCGCCCGGTGTCGGCCCGGGTGGGCCGGTGGCTTCCGGGAAGGAAGATCATGCCGAAATGACCGTTGCCGCCGGGCACGATCGCCTCATTGTGCAGCGGGCGGTAGTCGCGCAGGTTGTTGGTCACGATCGCGCGGTGCTCGGCTCTGGCCAACACGAGGACCTCTGGATCTGGCATCGCCTCGCGGCCGGGATCGCCCGCGACCGATTCCACGTCGTGGCCGCGCTTACGCAGTTCCCGTGCGATCACCGGGGACAGCATCTCATCCAGCAGCAGCTTCACCGCCGAACAGCAGCCTGACCGGCTGCATAGGCGGCGTGCGCTTCGGCGGTCTCCTGTTCATTCAGGCCGATCCACTGGTCGATCTCGTAGCTCGCGATGCTACGGTTGCCAAGGGCAAGACCTCATCAGTGACCAGGGCCAGTACCGGCTGGAGCCGGGGCCCGTGGACGACGCCCACATGATTGATCGGTGAGTCGCCTGCACCCGTTCTGGCTGTGACGCAGCGCTGGACGGGCGTGGCTACGATCGGGGCGTGGCGGCTGCTGCTGGCTCCGGAGGGCTTCTCGAGCGGGATGCCGAGCTGGCGCGGCTCGCGGCGTTGCTAGGGGAGGCGGCGGCAGGCGCGGGCGCGGTGGCGGCCATTGAGGGGCCTGCCGGGATCGGCAAGACGGCGCTGATCGAGGCCGTGCACGGGCTGGCTGCCGATCGCGGCGTCCGCTCCCTCCTGGCGCGCGGGCGGGTGCTGGAGGCCGGAATGGCCTTCGCGGTGGTGCGGCAGCTCGTGGAGCGAGTGGTGCTGCTGGTGGCCGCGGCCGAGACCGCGATGCGGCGCGCCGAGCCAGGCGACGCGGCGGAGCAGATGATCGAGCGGGCGCTGGGACTGCTCGAGGGCGCCACCGTGGTCGTCCTGCCGCGGTTCGACCTCGGGTCATTCCTGCGCGCGGTTGCGGACCACCGGGTCACCCGGGCCGAGCTCGTGCCCCCGATGGTGCTGGGCCTGGCCTCCAGCGACCTGATCGCCGGCCATGACCTGTCGAGCCTGCGCGTGCTGACCTCCGGCGCCGCGCCGCTCGGCGCCGACCTGGCCCGGGCCTGCGCGCGGCGCCTGGGCTGCCGGGTGAAGCAGATGTACGGGCTGACCGAGACCGGCGGCGCCTCCCACAGCGCTCCCGACGACGGACCGGACCATGCCGACTCCATCGGCCCGGCGCTGCCCGGCGTGGAATGCCGGGTCATCGACCCGGATTCCGGGGTCGGCCCGCCGCCGGACGGGCCCGGGGAGCTGCTGATCCGCACTCCGGGAAACATGCGCGGCTACCTCGGCAACCCCGAGGCCACCGCGGCCACCATCGACGCCGGCGGATGGCTGCATACCGGCGACATCGTCACGGTCGACGCCGGCGGCTGGTACCGCGTCGCCGTGCTCGTCACCCGCGGAGCAGGCGCCGCCGCAACCGTCTCAGCGCGGCCGTGACGACCGCTCCGGCCGGCGTTGCCGGGCCCGATGCCGCGCGGCCCTGCGACCTGAGCGGAACGGTCGCGGTGATCAGCGGCGGCGGGCGCGGCGTCGGCCGGCTGATGGCCGTCGAGCTCGCCCGCGCCGGGGCAGCGATCGGCCTGGTCGCCCGCTCCGGTGCCGAACTCGCCGCCGTCGCCGCCTGCATAGAGCGATCCGGCGGAACCGCGGCGGCGGTGGCCTGCGACGTCAGCAACGCGCAGGCGGCTGCTGCCGCCGTCGCGGAGCTGGCCCGGCGGCTCGGGCCGGCGAACCTGCTCATCAACAACGCCGGCGTCCCCGGGCCGGCCGGGCAGCTCTGGGACGTCAGCCCCGCCGAGTGGTGGCGGGCGATAGAGATCAACATCGGCGGCGCGTTCACGCTGACGCGGCTGGCTCTTCCGGACATGATCGCAGCGGGAAACGGCCGCGTCATCAACATCACCAGCCATGCCGGCGTCTACCGGTGGCCGCTCATGTCGGCGTACGCCGCGTCCAAGGCCGCGATGATCAAGCTGACCGAGACCCTCGCCGAGGAGGCGCGTGAATACGGCGTGTACGTGTTCAGCGCCGACCCTGGCCTGCTGCCCATCGGCCTGAGCGAGGCCGCCCTCAGCAGCTGCGCGGGGCCCCAGACGCCCGAAGGGCAGGTATACGGCTGGATCCGTGACCGGCTGCTCTCCGGGCACGGCACCGATCCCGCCCAGGCCGTCCGGCTCGTCCTGACCCTGGCCGCCGGGCGCTTCGACCGGCTGTCCGGTCGCCACCTGACCGCGGCCGACGACCTCGATGCCCTGCTGAGCCAGATTGACCGCATCGAGCGCGATGACCTTTACACCCTCCGGCTGCGCAGATTGCGATGACAGGGAGTCGTCCGTAGCGTTCCACCGCTGTCGATCCTGGTACCTTGTTGCGCGTGACGGCGCTGCCCGTTTTCGACTTCTCTGCGTTCTTCGCCGCGTTCGACGCCGAGCGCCGTGATCGAGGGTTGGGCTGGTATGAGTTCGCCGACGAGCTGTGGCAGCAATCGTCGGAGCTCAACGCACAGCGCATGGATCACCCGCTCTGCGGGGGAGCGGTCTCGAGGCTGGGAGCGCGCGGTGCGACCTCGTGTCAGTACGCGCTGTTCATGCTTCGCTGGCTCGGCCGGGCGCCGGAGGAATTCCTCACCGGTCCGGTCGTCGACGTGGGTGACGTCCAGTTGCCGGAGCCAGGACCCGGTAGCAGACTCCGGTGGGACCTGAACCAGCTCCACGCAGCGCTCAACGGGCAGCGTGAGGAGCGCGGTCTCACGTGGCCGCAGCTGGCGCGGGAACTCGGCTGCACGCCGAGCCGGTTGACCAATCTGCGGACCGCTCGCATGGCGGACATGGGCCTGACGATGCGTGTCACGCAGTGGCTCGGAAAGCCTGCCGCGGATTTCATTCACGCCGCTCGCTGGTGACCGTAGCTCACCGACTGGGCCCGTTGCGACGGAGCCGGCCCCCCTGGCCGGATCAGTGTTCACACCCGGACGATCGGCGGCCTGCGCGAGTTCACCTTCATGCCTCTGGTGTCGGCAGAGGTCACCGAGCGGCCCTATCGGTGTTTCGCAGGTCAGCATGGCGGAGGATAGGAGATTCGAACTCCTGAGGGGTTGCCCCCAACACGCTTTCCAAGCGTGCGCCCTAGGCCACTAGGCGAATCCTCCGCCGGCCAGCCTACCGGGCCGCCGGGCGGGCGCGGCCGCCCATCCGGCATCCCGGGTCCGGGCAGCCGGCGGCCTGGCTAAACTGACCGCAGACCCCTCGCACGGCGTTTATCCCGCCAACCCCCCCAGGGCCGGAAGGCAGCAAGGGTACGCGGGCTCTGACGGGTGTGCGAGGGGTCCTCTCCCGTCCTGGTAAGGATGAGGCTATGGCAGGCGACGTTCCCAGCGCGGCCGCGGCGGACCCGGCGCGGCGCGGCGCTTCCCCCGCGCCCACGGCCCTGTACCGGAGGTACCGCCCGGCCACCTTCGCCGAGCTGAAGGGCCAGGACCACGTGACCGAGCCGCTGCGCCAGGCCCTGCGCAGCGGGCGGGTGCACCACGCGTACCTGTTCAGCGGGCCGCGCGGCTGCGGCAAGACGTCGAGCGCCCGGATCCTGGCCCGGTCGCTGAACTGCGAGCAGGGGCCCACCCCGGATCCGTGCGGTCAGTGCGCTTCGTGCATCGCGCTCGCCCCGTCCGGGCCCGGCAGCATCGACGTCATCGAGATCGACGCCGCCTCGCACGGCGGCGTGGACGACGCCAGGGACCTGCGCGAGCGCGCGTTCTACGCGCCGGTCTCGGGGCGATTCAAGATCTACATCGTCGACGAGGCGCACATGGTGACGCGCGAGGGCTTCAACGCCCTGCTCAAGCTCGTCGAGGAGCCGCCGCCGCATCTGAAGTTCGTGTTCGCCACCACCGAGCCGGAGAAGGTCATCCCGACGATCCGGTCCCGCACGCACCACTACCCGTTCCGGCTGATGCCGCCGGCCGTGCTGCGCGGGCTGCTGGAGGAGATCCTGGCCAGCGAGGGCGTCAGCTACGAGCCGGCCGTGCTGCCCGTGGTGGTCCGGGCGGGCGCGGGCTCGGCCCGCGACGCCCTGTCCGTACTCGACCAGCTGCTGGCCGGCTCGGACGAGTCCGGGCTGACCTACGAGCGGGCCGTGGCCCTGCTCGGCTATACCGACGAGAGCCTGCTGGACGAGGTGGCCGAGGCGTTCGCGGCCGGCGACGGGGCGGCGGTGTTCCGGGCCGTGGACCGGGTCGTCGAAGCCGGGCACGATCCGCGGCGGTTCGCCGCCGACCTGCTCGACCGGTTCCGTGACCTGATCGTGCTGGCCGCGGTGCCGGACGCGGGCCAGACCGGCCTGCTGGACGTGCCGGGCGACCGGCTGGACCGGATGCGCGAGCAGGCGGCCGGCTTCGGCCAGGCCCAGCTGGCCCGGGCGGCCGCGGTGATCAACGACGGGCTGGTCGAGATGCGCGGGGCCACGTCACCGCGGCTACAGCTCGAGCTCATCTGCGCCCAGGTACTGCTGCCCGCGCCCGCGGCCTCCGGCGGTGACCTGCTGGCCCGGCTGGAGCAACTGGAACGCCGGATCGGCTCCGGCGGCGGCGGGGCCGGCCAGCCCGGGGCCGGGCCGGGCCGGCGCGAGGCGCCAGCCGTCGCTCCCGCGCCGCCGCGCCGCGCCGCGCCAGCCGCGGCCGAGGCGGGCGAGCCGGGGCCAGTGCCCGCCGGCCCGGCCGCCGCGCCGGATCACGCCGCGACCCAGTCCGCCCCGCCGGCCGCCGCGAGGCCGGCGTCGGCCCGCCCGCCCGGGGGCGTATCCCCGGACGCCGATCTCCTGCGCGAGCGCTGGCCGGAGATCCTCGAGGCGGTCAGGCACCAGAGCAAGGTCGCCTGGGTTCAGCTCAGCAGCGCGACAGTCGACACCCTGCACGACGGCATCCTCACGCTGAGATTCGCCCGGGAGGGTGAGGCCAGGGGATTCTCGGCCCGGCGCTCCGACGGCGATCTCGGCCAGGTGCTGGAGCGGATGCTCGGCATCACGCCCCGGATCAAGGCGGTGGCCGGGCCGCCGGGCCGGGCCGAGTTCGGCGGCGGCGCGTCCGACGGGCCTGCGGGCGGGCCCGGCGCCGGCGGTGCGGCCGGGCCCGCCGACGGGCCCCCCGGGTCGCCGGGTGCCGCCGGGCCCGGCGGTGCGGCCGGCGATCCGCCTGATGCGGCCGGGCCGGGGGACAGCGCGCCGACCGGGCCGGCGGAAGTGCCGCGACCGGGTGACGCAAGCGGGCCAGCCGGTCCCCGCAGCGCCACGGCGGCCGATGCCGGCGCCACTGAGGCCAGCCCACCTCCGGCACGTTCTGCCCGCCAGGCCACCCGGGACATGGCGAACCGGGCCGCCGCCGGCGGGGCCGGGCGGGGAGCGGCCCGGGGAGCGGCCCGCGGCGGGCGGTCCGGCCCGGAGGCCGGCTCCGGCGCACCGGACGAGGCGGAGTATCCGGACGAGTCCGGCCCGGGTCCGGCCGCGAGCGCGCCGACCGCGATGGACCTGATCCAGCACGCCCTCGGCGGCCAGGTCATCGAGGAGATCGGCGGCGCCTGACGGGCCCGGGCGGGGCGGAGACGGTGCGTTCGGGATCCATGGCCGGAAGACCCGCGCCGTGCCGTGGTACACCGTGTCGGCGGCAGGTCGTAGGCTCGGTACGACAGGCAGCCAGAGCGACCGAGCGATGGGACAGGACGTGGACCCTAGCGGCCAGTTGGACATGCAGCAGCTGCTCGCGGCGGCTCAGCAGATGCAGAGCCAGCTCCTCAACGCGCAGCAGGAACTGGCCGACGCCGAGGTGGAGGGCAGCGCCGGCGGCGGGCTGGTGAAGGTCGTGGTCAACGGGCAGGGCGAGCTCGTGGACGTGACGATCAGCGCGGGGGCGATCGACCCGGCCGACCCGGAGGATTCGGCGCAGACCATCGCGGACCTGGTGCTGGCCGCGGTGCGCGACGCCTATGACGCCGCCAGTGACCTGCAGCAGGAGAAGATGGGGCCGTTCGCCGCCGGCATCGGCGGCGCGGGCGAGGCGGGCCTGCCGGGATTCCCCGGGCTGCCCGGGCTCGGCGGCGTGCCGGGCGACCCGGCGGACGAGTAGTGACGGCCGACCGGGGGGTGGTGGGCAGGAGGCTCTGAGGTGTACGAAGGCGTCATCCAGGACCTCATCGACGAGCTCGGCCAGTTGCCGGGCATCGGGCCGAAGGGCGCCCAGCGCATCGCCTTCCACCTGGTCACCGCCGATCCCGCCGACGTGCGCCGCCTCGCGTCCGCGCTGCTCGAGATGGTGGAGCGGGTCAAGTTCTGCCGCACCTGCGGCAACGTCGCGCAGGAGGACGAGTGCCGCATCTGCCGGGACCCGCGCCGCGACCCGGCGGTGATCTGCGTGGTGGAGGAACCCAAGGACGTCGCGGCGATTGAGAAGATCAGGGAGTTCCGCGGCCGCTACCATGTGCTCGGCGGCGCGATCAGCCCGATCGACGGAATCGGGCCTGATGACCTGCGGATATCCCAGCTGATGACCCGGTTGTCCGACGGGACGGTCACCGAGCTGATCCTGGCGACCGACCCCAATCTCGAGGGCGAGGCGACCGCCGCTTACCTGGCCCGGCTGGTCAAGCCGATGGGCTTGACGGTGACCAGGCCCGCCAGCGGCTTGCCGGTGGGCGGCGAGCTCGAGTACGCCGACGAGGTCACCCTCGGCCGGGCGTTCGAAGGACGGAGGCTGCTCGATGTCTAGTGAGCCGGGCGAGGACTGGCGGCCGCTCGCCGACCGGATCGCACGGCATGCCCAGGACTTCCTGGACGGCGTGACCGCTCTGGCCAGCGGGGAGGGCAAGGATGAGACGGTCCCGCTGCTGCTGCTGGAGGTCGCTCAGATCCTGCTGGCCGGGGCGCAGCTGGGGGCGAGCCAGGACATCATCCTGCCGGGCAACTGGGAGCCCGACGTGGGTGCCGACCCCGACCTCGACGTGCTGCGGACCGGCCTGGCCGAGCGGCTGCGCGACTGCGACGAGTACGCCGAGCTGTTCGACCCCTACCGGGACACCAAGGCCACCCCGTTCCGGCTGTCCGATGACCTCGCCGCGGTGGCCGCCGACTTGATCCACGGGCTCAAGCACTACGAGGCGGGGCGCGCGGCCGAGGCGCTGTGGTGGTGGCAGTTCTCCTACGTGAACCACTGGGGCACGCACGGCGGCGCGGCGCTGCGGGCCCTGCACGCGGTGGTCGCGCACGCGCGGCTGGACGTCGCCGAGGAGCCAGCGTCCGGCTGACGCCGGGAAACTCCGGCGGTCCCCCCGGCGCCGGGCGGATACACTCGACTCGGGCGGCCCGGCTGGACCAGGCGAGCGGGAGGAGCGGCCCAACCGTGGCACTTGTAGTGCAGAAGTACGGCGGCTCCTCGGTCGCCGACGCGGACGGCATCAAGCGGGTGGCGCAGCGCATCGTCGCGACCCGCAAGGCCGGCCATTCGGTGGTGGTGGTGGTCTCGGCCATGGGTGACACCACCGATGAACTGCGCGACCTGGCCAACCAGGTGAGCCCGCTGCCGCCGGGCCGCGAGCTCGACATGCTGCTGACCGCGGGCGAGCGGATCTCGATGGCGCTGCTGGCCATGGCGATCGCCAACCTCGGCCACGAGGGACGTTCGTTCACCGGCTCGCAGGCGGGCGTGATCACCGACTCGGCCCACGGCAAGGCCCGCATCATCGACGTCACGCCCGGCCGGATCCGCGGCGCGCTGGACGAGGGCGCGATCCCGATCGTGGCCGGGTTCCAGGGCGTCTCCCAGGACACCAAGGACATCACCACCCTTGGCCGGGGGGCCTCGGACACCACCGCGGTCGCGCTGGCCGCCGCGCTGGGCGCGGACGTGTGCGAGATCTACACCGACGTGGACGGCATCTTCACCGCTGACCCGAGGCTGGTGCCCAGCGCGCGGCGCATCCCGAGGATCAGCTACGAGGAGATGCTGGAGATGGCCGCGTGCGGCTCCAAGATCCTGATGCTGCGCTGCGTGGAGTACGCGCGGCGCTACGACATCCCGATCCACGTCCGCTCCTCGTTCAGCAACCGGGACGGGACGTGGGTCAGCGGGGAGCCGGGGGACGGCGAGACGGAGGGCAAGGGCATGGAGCAGGCGATCATCTCCGGGGTGGCGCACGACCGGAGTGAGGCGAAGATCACCGTCGTAGGGGTGCCGGACAAGGTCGGCGAGGCGGCGCGGATCTTCCGGGCCATCGCCGCGGCCGAGATCAACATCGACATGATCGTGCAGAACGTGTCCGCCGCCGCGACCGGCCGCACCGACATCTCGTTCACGCTGCCGCGCGAGGACGGGCCCACGGCCATGACCGCGCTCGGCCAGCTGCAGCACGAGGTGGGCTTCGACTCGCTGCTCTACGACGACCGGATCGGCAAGATCTCGCTGATCGGGGCCGGGATGCGCTCGCATCCGGGGGTCAGCGCCACCTTCTTCGGCGCGCTCGCGGAAGCCGGGGTGAACATCGAGATGATCTCGACATCGGAGATCAGGATCTCGGTGATCGTCGACGAGAGCGACGTCGCCATGGCCGTCGAGTCCGCGCACCGGGCCTTCGACCTGTCCTCCGGCGAGGAACAGGCCATCGTGTACGGGGGGACGGGCCGGTGACGGCGGGCCGCACCCCGGCCGGGGCGCGCCTGCCGCACGCGGGCCCGGCGGGCGCAAGCCGACCCTGGCCATCGTCGGGGCGACCGGCGCGGTCGGGACCGTGATGCTCGACGTGGTGTCCACCCGCGATGACGTCTGGGGCGAGATCAGGCTGGTCGCTTCGGCCCGCTCGGCCGGTCGGCGGCTGCGGGTCCGCGGCCGGGAGACCGAGGTCCAGGCGCTCGCCCCGGAGGTCTTCGACGGCGTGGACCTGGCCATGTTCGACGTGCCGGACGAGGTGTCGGCCCGGTGGGCGCCGGTGGCGGCGGACCGCGGCGTAGTGGTGATCGACAAGTCCGGCGCGTTCCGCATGGATGACCAGGTGCCGCTGGTCGTGCCCGAGATCAACCCCGGCCAGGCCGCGATCAGGCCCAAAGGGATCATCGCAGTCCCGAACTGCACCACGCTGTCGCTGATCGTCGCGGTTGACGCGCTGCACCGCGCGTTCGGGCTGCGGGAGATGGTGGTGGCTTCCTACCAGGCCGCGTCGGGCGCGGGGCAGGCCGGGACCGAGACGCTCTACGCGCAGCTGGACAAGGTCGCGGGCAGCCGGGCGCTGGGCCAGCGGGCCGGCGACCTGCGCGGGGTGGTCGGCGACTTCGGCCCGTTCCCGGCCCCGCTGGCCCTCAACGTGGTGCCCTGGGCCGGCTCGCTGCGGGACTTTGGCTGGTCATCGGAGGAACTCAAGATCCGCAATGAGACCCGCAAGATCCTGAACAAGCCGGGGCTGCGGGTGTCGGCCACCTGCGTGCGGGTGCCGGTCGTCACCGGGCACTCCGCGGCCGTGCACGCGGTCTTCGCCCGCGAGGTCGCGCAGCGCGACGCGCAGCGGGTGCTGAGCGACGCGCCGGGCGTCGTCCTGTGCGACGATCCGGGGCGCGGCGAGTTTCCCACGCCGTCCGACATCGTCGGCACCGACCCGACCTGGGTCGGCCGGGTGCGGCAGAGCCTGGACGACCCCAGGGCGGTCGACTTCTTCGTCTGCGGCGACAACCTGCGCAAGGGCGCGGCGCTGAACGCGGCCCAGATCGCGGAGCTGCTCATCCCGGAATTCGCCGCATAGGCGAGCGGTCGCGACCCGGGCGCCTGAATCACACCAGGATCACCGGCACTGTGAACCGCCCGCACTCCACGCGCGTCCCGCATCACAGAGCACCCACCCGCCCCGCAGGCAGGACCACGGATCATGACCGACACCACCCCGGCGCTCACATACTGGACGCTGCTCGAGGAAATCACCGAATACCGCGGCCGTCTCATCCACATGGCGAACACCATCTACGCCCTGATCGACGCCGAGGAGCGTGAGCGCACCGGCCACGGCCCGGGCGCGGGCGGTCCCGGCGGCCCGGCGCCGGACACCGACAGCGCGGCAGGCGAGGAGGCCGCGGGCTGGCTCGCCCCCGTTATCCCGCTCCGGTCCCGTCGCTGATGAGCAGCCACCTGCCGCCGGCACCGCCGGACGACGACGACCGCGAGCGCGCCTGGATCGTCGAGGGCCTGCGCCAGGCGCTGGCCCGCGCCACCGTGGACGAACTGGCGCGGCTCACCGCGCTGCTGGAGCCGGTGGCCGACGGGGACGGCAACGTGGGCAGCTGGCTGGTGATGCTGGTGGCCGACGAGATGGGACGCCAGCACCTGGTTCCCGGCGACCCGGGTTCCGATACCAGCGCGGCCGAGAAGAGCGAGAGCAGCAGTTCGGCGTCGGCCTGATCTCAGGCCAGCACGCCGGCCAGCCAGTGAACCACCCGGCGGGCCGACGAGCCGTCCGGGTCCTTGGTGGGGTTCAGGATCGTGACATCCATGCCGCGGAACCCGGCCGCGGTGGTCAGCGGCCGGACCAGCTCGCGGAGTTCGGTCCAGTCCAGCCCGCCGGGCTGCGGCGCGTATCAGCCAGGCCAGCCGCCCTGATCTCTCCTGTTTCGCAAGGAACGTAAGAAACGATTTGCACACCTAGCACGATGACACCTGGTTACTCTTGCTTCCGTCCGTTCACTCGGGCCGCTGACCGCCTGTGACCGCAATCTTGGGCGGCGAGCGAAGAGGCCGGCCTCGCGCGAGGCCGGCCTCGCCATGCGTGCGAGCCCCGGCTGGCGAGACCGGCCGTGATGTCAGGCCTTGATCACGCGCCGCAGCTTGCCGGTCTCCGGATGCCGGGGGAGGGCGGCGACGGCCTCGACCGTGACATCGGGATCGGCCAGCCCGGTCCGGGCCAGGGCGGTGCGCAGCCGTTCGCCCAGCGGCGCCAGGTCGCTCTCGCGCTCGGGCAGCACCTGCACGGCGATGCCCCGGGCCGTCCGGCTGCCGGGTGAACCAGTCGCTGAGCTCGTACCTGATCAGTGGCTGCAGGTTGGTTTTACAGGTTCGTGACCAGGACCTTGGCCGAGGCGGTTGCCGAACAGGCCGGTGACGGCGGTCTTACCGCAGATCCCATAGCCTGACCGGGTGTACGTACCTCGTTTCCACACGGTCGACGACGAGTCCGAGATCCGTGACATGGTGTCCGCGATCGGCTCGGCGGAGTTCATCACGGTTGGCCGGGACGGGTGCCCGCTGGCCACGCTGCTGCCGATCGTCTGGCGCGAGGACGTGGTGATCGCCCATATGGCGCGGGCCAACCCGCATTGGCGCGAGATCGGCGATGACGCTCCGGTACTGCTGGTATGCGGCGGACCCCAGGCCTATATCTCGCCGTCCTGGTATGCCGCCAAGGCCGAGCACGGCCGGGTCGTTCCGACCTGGAACTACTCCGCGGTTCACCTGGCCGGCACGGTGCGGGTGCATGACGACGCCGGCTGGGCCCGGGACGCGGTCACGGATCTGGTCGACCGGCACGAGCGACACCGCGGCGTTCCGTGGGCGGTGACAGACGCCCCGGCGCAGTATGTCGAGGGCCAGTTGCGGGGGATCGTCGGGCTCGAGGTACAGGTGCAGCGGGTCGAGGGCAAGGCGAAGCTGAGCCAGAACCGTTCCGAGGCCGACCGGCGCGGCGTGATCGCCGGGCTGCGCGGTGAGCATGCGAAGAGCGCCGCTGCGGTTGCGGAAGCGATGAGCTCACTGCTCTGAGCGGCCGGCCGGGAGACGACCCTCCGGGCCGTGCCGCAGAGGTTGACGGCCTGATCGGCGACGCGCGGTCGGGCACCCCGGTTAGCTGCAGCCGGCGATGGCCCATCCAGGTCCAGCCGGGCGGTGCAGCGCTGTAACCCGGTGTTTACCGCCGCCGATAAGGGTGAGATGGATGCCCGGTACGGGAGGGTGATCGCTTCCGGGCCCGGGCGGCGGGCCCGCAACGAACTGCGCATAGGCGCCAAGTGGAGCAGCAGTGCTATCCGACATCCGGACATGCGAGCGGTGCGGCACCTCGTTCGTGCCGCGACGCGAGCACTCCCGGTTCTGCTCGGCCTGCTGCCGGGCCGAATGGAACCAGCAGCATGCCCGCGACCAGCAGGCCGAGACGTGCGCGCTGCAGTGGTCGCTGACCGCGATGAATGACACCATCGAGCGGCTGTCCCGGACCCGGGCGGCGCACCTCCCGCGGGTGTTCGCGGCGATTGGCGAGGCGGTGTGGTGGGTCGCCATCGTAGACGCCACGCTGGTGCGCCATCACCCGCAGGCCTACGACGGCGTGATGGCGCTCCAGGCGCCGGCCCAGTGCCAGCTGGTCGAGGGCACCCTGACCGGGCTGCGCTTCGTCCGCAACCAGATCGGCGACCGGGCCGATCTTGGTGAGTTCATCGAGCCCGGTGATCCCGGCCCGGGCCAGGGCGAGGACCGCATCACCGGCTGGACCTGGAAACCCGTGCCGGAACCGGTACTCCAGGCGGTGTCACCGCGCGGGCGGGCCTGGGAGAGGACGCGGTACCGGGCCTACCAGGCTTACCTGGCCGGCCACCCGGTCGCGCAGGCCTTCGACCGGGCGGCCGCGTTCCTCAACCTAGCCGCCGCGAACGCACCGTCCGTCAGCGATGCCGGCCTGCGCCCTGATGCCATCCAGAGCAAGACGATCACGGATTAGCGCGAGCCAGGCCTTCGGGCGAGGAAAACCGGGACCAACGGCACTACTGCCGCGCTCCCGGGCCGGCTCGCATCGGTCACGTGCCCTGACCGCCCCGGTAGCGGCGGGGCTCGCGACTGGAGGGTGACCATGCCATACGGTCATGCCGAGGGTAATCTCGCCGCGATCCGGCTGCTGGAAGCGGAAACCAGGCAGCTGCTGAGCAGCCCGGTGCCGCTGGACCCCGGACATGCGCAATGGCTGCGTAACGCCGCCGAATCGGCCTCGCGGCGGCTGCGGTCGGCCCAGGCCGACCGGCCCGCCGCCGGCGAGCCGGCCGCGGGTCAGCCACGCGGCTGCCTGTACGCCAACGGCCGGGCCGACCCCTGACTCATGGCTCGCCGCTCCGCCCGCGGCTGTTACGGCCGACGGCGGCCGGGGGCATCACCCGGGTTCGTTTCCCGGCATCGGCGAGGTTGCCGGGCCGTTGGTCCCGGACGCCGGTGAGGTTCGGCCCTGCCCGGGCCGGGCCCCGCGCGGGAACCTAAGACCATGACGGTGAACTTCTCGCATCCCGCCCTCGCCGACCGCGGGACCGCCCCGGCCGAGCCGGCGGCACGGATGGCCGAAGCCTCAGGGCCCGCCGGTGACGCCATCGACTGGCCGGCTGTGCGCCGGGCCGATCGTGCCTGCTGCTGTACGGCCCGGCCGACCGTCATCGCGGTCATGCCGCCGGCGCCGGGTCGGCCGCGCCCGACCGACCTGCTGCTGTGCGGTCATCACTACCGGCTGTCGCGGCGGGCCCTGGCTGCCGCGGGCGCCACCGTGCTGGACCTGGATGGCGCGCCGGTCGGCGACCATGCCTGGCCGGCATCCTGCGCCGCCGAGTGAGTCATCCCGGATCATGACCAATGACCCGGCCTGGACGCCAGTCATGACGCTTGATCCTGACGACGTCGGCCTGGCCGGTGAGGTCTCGTGCGCCTTCCGGGCCGCCAAGGCTCCCTACTGAATGCTCGGCTCATCGGTCTCGGGGCCCGTCGGCCTCCTGTTCCCATTCTGCTCCCGCGCCTCGCATGTGAGAGAAGGTCAGCTGGTTGGCGGCTGACCGCGCCGGGGCGGGCCGGCTGCCCGGAGCGATAGGGTTCTGGGCCAGCGGGACACGGCGGCCGGCTGGGAGGTAAGCGCTGGCGGCCGTGGCGGTCGGGATCGTGCACCCCAGGAGCGGCGATGAAGGCGCTGGTTAAGGCGAATGCGGAACCTGGCCTCAGGCTGGAGGACGTGCCCGTCCCTGGCTTGGGCAGGGACGACGTTCTGATCCGTGTCCTCAGAACTGGTGTGTGCGGTACTGACCTGCACATCTATGACTGGGATGGCTGGGCGCAGGCGAATGTGCCGGTGCCGCTTGTTATCGGCCATGAGTTCGCCGGCGAGGTCGTGGATATCGGGTCCGATGTTCGAGAACCGCATCTGGGTGACCTCGTGAGCGGTGAGGGCCACCTGGTGTGCGGCCGTTGCCGCAACTGCATGGCCGGCCTGCGCGTTCAGTGCGCGCACACGAAAGGGGTGGGGGTCAACCATCCGGGCGCTTTCGCCGAGTACATCGCGCTGCCTGCGACAAACGTCTGGCGGCACGAGCCGGACGTCGCCCTTGACGTCGCCGCCATCTTCGACCCGTTCGGCAACGCCGTGCACTCAGCCCTGACGTTCCCGGTCCTCGGGGAGGACGTTCTCATCACCGGTGCTGGCCCGATCGGTCTCATGGCAGCGATCGTGGTCAGGCACGCCGGCGCCCGGCATGTCGCCGTCAGTGACGTGTCGGAGTACCGGCTGGATCTCGCCCGGCGGATCGGCGTGACCCTGGCCGTGAATGCTGGCGACGTTAGCCTTAGTGACGTCATGGCCGAACTTGACATGCGCGAGGGCTTCGACGTCGGCCTCGAGATGTCCGGCAAGCCGGCCGCAATGCAGGGAATGCTGGCCACCATGACTCACGGCGGCAAGATCGCGATGCTCGGCCTGCCCGTAGAGGATTTCGGGATCGACTGGTCGCACCTTGTCACCAACATGATCACGATTAAGGGCATCTACGGGCGCCAGATGTTCGAGACCTGGTACGAGATGTCGGTGCTGATCCATTCGGGACTCGACATTTCGCCGGTCATTACCCACAGGTTCGACGCCGCTGATTTCGGGCAGGCGTTCGAAACTGTGCGCAGCGCCCAGTGCGGCAAGGTGGTCCTCACCTGGGCTCACCGGTGAACAACGATCGTGAGGGGTCCGGCAGGTGTTTACCAGCGTCCAGCATCAGATCAGTGGCGAGCTCGACGAGATCCGCTCGGCAGGCCTGTTCAAGGCCGAGCGCGTCATCGTCAGCGCGCAAGGGTCGAGCATCCGCGTCGGCGACGGCAAGGAGGTTCTCAACCTCTGCGCGAACAACTATCTGGGTCTGGCCGACGACCAACGCATCGTGGCGGCCGCCAAGGAGGCCCTGGACCGCTGGGGATACGGCCTGGCCAGCGTCAGGTTCATCTGCGGCACCCAAGACGTGCACAAGCAACTTGAGCAGCGCATCTCAGGGTTCCTCGGCACCGAGGACACCATCTTGTACTCCTCCTGCTTCGATGCCAACGGAGGCTTGTTCGAGACTCTGCTCGGCGAGCAGGACGTCGTCATCAGCGACGAGTTGAATCACGCTTCTATCATCGACGGGATCAGGCTGAGCAAGGCCAGGCGGCTGCGCTACCGCAATCGCGACATGGCCGACCTCGAGGCACAGCTCAAGGCCAGCGCCGACGCAAGGCGCCGGCTCATCGCCACCGACGGCGTGTTCTCCATGGACGGATACGTCACGCCACTCGGTCAGATCTGCGACCTAGCCGACCGTTACGGAGCAATGGTCATGGTCGACGACTCTCACGCGGTCGGATTCGTCGGCGCCCGCGGCCGCGGCACGCCCGAACTGCACGGGGTCAGCGACCGCGTTGACATCCTGACCGGGACCCTGGGGAAGGCGCTGGGCGGGGCCAGCGGAGGCTACACCAGCGGGCGCCGCGAGATCATTGACCTCCTTCGCCAGCGTTCAAGGCCGTACCTGTTTTCCAATTCCGTAGCGCCGGCGGTGGCGGGTGCCTCGCTAAAGGTCCTGGACCTGCTGGAGAGCGGCGATGACCTGCGGGCCCGCCTGCGCGAAAACACCGCCTGGTTCCGAGAGCGCATGAGCGGCCTGGGCTTTGACATCCTGCCCGGTGACCATCCGATCGTGCCCGTGATGATTGGCGACGCCGCGCGGGCCACCCAGATGGCCGACCTGCTCCTGGAAAAGGGCATATACGTGATCGGCTTCAGCTATCCGGTGGTCCCGGTCGGCAAGGCGCGGATCAGGACGCAGGTATCCGCCGCGCACAGCCGCGACGATCTCCAGGCCGCGGCGACAGCATTCGCCGCCGTCCGCGCCGAGATGAGCTGACCCCAGCCTCATGTCGGCATCAGTGACGCACGGACGGGAGCGCGTGTCCCGGCCAGGGACGACACGCGCCGAATCACCGCTAGGGTGAGCTGTGCTCCCGGGCAGTCACCGGAATCCCGGCCCGGCGAGCATGCGGGATGTTACCCGGCGTCGCCCTCCTTGGCCGCCGGGCCCTCCTTGGCCGCGGGGCCTTCCTTGGCCGCCGGGCCTTCCTTGGCGCCAAGCAGCGGCTTGGTTGCCTCGATCACATTCTCAGCGAACTTCCGCTGGGAGGTGAGCAGCTGCTCGGCGAAGTCGTAGGCACTGGCCACGAGTTCCTCGGGCTTGGGCAGCGTGTCGCTGTATGGCAGGCCGGGCGCCGGGGCGGATGGCGTGATCGGGTGGACGGCACCGAGCTTGTTCACCACATCCACCACGCCGTCAATGTCCCAGGTCAGCCGAGCCGCTACCCGGATCAGGTCCTGCTGTTCGGCAGACCCGATCTGGCCTGCCAGGACGACGACGCCGTTGCGCACTCGTACCGTGACGCTCGCCGGGTCCGTGAGCAGGATCTGGGTGAGCATCTCACGGACCTCCTGGGCGATGTCCTCGTCCGGCCGGAGGAAGACACTCAGCAGGTCACAGCGGCTCACGATCCCGATCAGCTTGCCGCCGACGCCGCCCCCGAACACCGTGCCGGCCTCGACCACCGGCAGCCGTTTGATGTGGCGGCTGTTCATCAGCCTCGCGGCGCCCGGCAGCGTTGCGTCCGGGTGGATCGTGACGGCCGGCGAGGTCATCAGCTCACCCGCCGTGAGGCCCCAGTGCTTCTTATCGCCGGCGTGCCAGTGCAAGAGGCCGCCCGATTCAAGCTGGGCCTCCCGCGCGCGCTTGTCCAGAACGCTGAGCAGGTCGGCCTCGGACACCAGCCCGGCGACATGGCGGCCCAATACCAGCACCGGCACAGCGCTGATCTTGTGCTCGGCCAGCAGGACGGCGATCTCCTTGTAGGGGGTGACCCGGTTAACCGTCACCACAGATGTCGTCATGACGTCCCCGACCCGGTGATGCCATCGCCCGCGGTGCTGCTTCCCCCCGCCGCGGGCATGCGGACCGCCGGCCACGGACGCGGCTGTCGCAGCCCGCTCCCCTGAGGGCCCCGGCGTGTGACCCGCGACGGAATCAAGCGCCCGGGACACATCGGCCGCGGTGGCCTTGCCGTACAGGGACTCGTAATAGGTAACGCCAAGACGACGGAGCATGGCGTCACGCTGCATGTCGCTACGTGTCATGTTCGCTCCCCCCTCTCGTGATCCGTACCGGGGGGTACTGCACAATCCCGCACAATTAAGATTTCTCCTCAGCCGCCGGGTTCGCCACGGCCGAAAGTCACGATCAGCCGGGACCTCGGTCGCACCCGGCGCGGTCACGGGCCGCCGTAGATCGGCGGGTCCCTATGGTACGGACATCCCCGAGCAGGCGGGGCCCGGCCTGCGGGGCGCAGCGTTGGCAACGGACGGGGCGGGGCGCCCCGGACGTTATGCCTGGTCAGGGGTGGCGGAGGATGCGCGACTCGAACTCGCGCGCTTTCGTCGAGGTCCTCCAGCACATCAGATGCGGTGGTGTCGGCCGCGCGAATCTGCTTACAACGATGGCGGACCGCCAGAATCGTCGTGGCTGCCGCGCAACGCCGCGACGCAGCCCGGCCCTGGTGAACCCCCGTGAAGGTTGCGCGTCACCGGTGAATAGGTTGCAGTGGACACGCGGCGCATGCTCCGATTCTCGCGACCTTTGACCGGAATACTAGGCACGCACGCGCCGCCCGGTACCACCCCGGACGGGTGACGTGATGTCGGCCATGCGCGGGCGACAGCACCAGCAGGGGAAGGGCGCAGATGGGTGATGACGTGGCAGCGCAGGAAGAGGGTCCGCTGAACCTGACGGGCGGGCCGGACCGGGCGGGCGGCGCGGATGGGGGCGAGGGAGCATCGGCCCGTGTCAGCCGAGGCCAGCGCTGGCTGGCCCGGCTGGCGTTCGCCGCCGCCGCATCGGCGGTAGTGGTGCTGTTGGTCTCGGGCGCCCTTCGGAGCATTACCGCGCTGCTCCTTGGCTTCGTCGGCCTGGCGATCGCCTGCGCGGCGACCTGGTGGTTCCTTGCCAACCGCGGCGTCCTGCGCTGGCTCGCGCTCGCGCTCCTGGTCGCCGCGCCGGTGTTCGTGATCGTCGTGTACGTCGTCTCCGGGCTGCTGTGGGAGGTCGCGCTCAGCGTCGCGCTCGCGGCGGCCGCCGTGGCGGCCGGGCGCGCGGCACTCAGCAGCGGCCGCCGGCCGGCCAAGCCGCGCGAATATGCCGCGGTGCGGCCGCAGCGGCCTTTCGTGATCATGAACCCGAGGTCAGGCGGCGGGAAGGTCACGAAGTTCGGGCTCCAGGATAAGGCCGCCGCGCTCGGCGCCGAGGTGGCCCTGCTCGACGGTCCCGGGATCGTCGACGTGGCCGCGCTCGCCCGGCAGGCCATCGACGGCGGAGCCGACCTGCTCGGGGTGGCAGGCGGCGACGGAACCCAGGCACTGGTCGCGGGCATCGCGGCTGGTGGGGATGTCCCGATGATGGTGATCTCCGCGGGCACCCGCAACCACTTCGCCCTCGATCTCGGGCTGGACCGTGACGACCCGGCCGCGTGCCTCGACAGCCTCACCGACGGCGTCGAGCTGCGCATCGATCTTGGCCTGATCGGCGACCGCACGTTCGTCAACAACGCGTCCTTCGGCGCCTACGCCCAGGTCGTGCAGAGCCCCGCCTACCGCGACGAGAAAACCGGCACCGCGCTGGCGATGCTCCCGGACCTGCTGACCGGCCACCAGGGCGCGCACCTGGTGGTCCGGGCCGGCGGGCGGGTGATACTCGACGGCCCGCAAGCGGTGCTGGTCAGCAACAATCCGTACGAGACCGGCGACATCGCCGGCCTGGGCCGGCGCGCACGGCTCGACCAGGGCGTGCTCGGTGTCGTCGGCGTCAAGATCGAGAACGCTGCCCAGGCCGCCGGCCTGCTGCGCACGGCGCGACGCTCCCGTTACCTCACCGTGCTGTCCGCCCGCGAGGTCATCATCGACGCCGATCAGCCGCAGATCCCGGTCGGTATCGACGGTGAATCGGTCCTGATGCCCACCCCGGTGCGGTGTACGATCCGTCCGCTCGCGCTGCGGGTGCAGGTCCCCCGCGGCCGGCCCGGCGTCCCCGCGCCGCGGCCGCCGGTGGACTGGGCCCGGCTGCGCCGCCAGGCCCTCACGTTCGCGCGGGCCGCGGGCAGCAGCTGACCAGCGAGACGGGCGGCGCTGGCGCGGGCCGGCCACGCGGTCTGCGCCGCTCGCCACATTTGGCTGGAGGACCCGAGGGAGGACCCGGTGAGCGCTTCCGATGCGGCCATCGTGGCGGCGGTCGTTTTCGTGTGGGGAACGCTGTCGGCACGGCTGGAGCGGTTCGACGTGACCGCGCCGATCATCTTCGTGATCGCGGGCCTGCTGCTGACCCACGGCCTGCTGGCCCCGCTGGGTTTCGCGCCGTCCCGTGAGCTGGTCAAGTCGCTGGCGGAGATCACCCTGGTTCTGGTGCTGTTCTCGGACGCGTCCCGGGTCAGGCTGCGGGACCTGCGCGCTGACTCGGGCTTGTGCCTGCGGCTGCTGGGGATCGGGCTGCCGCTGACGATCGGACTGGGGACCCTGCTGGCACTCGGGCTCTTCCACGGCCTGGGCATCTGGCTCGCTCTGCTGGTGGGCGCGGCGCTGGCGCCGACGGATGCTGCCCTGGGCGCGGGCGTGATGGTGAACCCGGCGGTCCCGGCCCGGATCCGCCGGCTGCTCAACATCGAAAGCGGGCTCAACGACGGGATCGCCACCCCGGTCGTCTTGGTCGCCATCGCCGGTGCCGCGACGGCCGAGCACGCGGCCAGCGTCGGCCCGGGCGAGGCGGTCGCGGAGCTGGCGCTCGGCGTCCTGGTTGGCGCGGTCGTGGGCGGCGCGGGCGGTTTTGTCGTGAATGCGGCGCGCCGCCGCGGGTGGGCCGCGAGCGATTTCGCTGGCTCGGCGGTGCTGGCCCTGGCGATCTGCGCCTATGCCTGCGCTCTGGTGCTGCACGGAAATGGCTTTATCGCCGCGTTCGTGGGCGGCCTGGCCTACGGCGCCGCCGGCGGCAAGCGCGGCGAGCGGCTGGTGCCGTACGTCGAGGAGACCGGTGCCCTGGTGTCGCTGCTGGTCTGGCTGGCCTTCGGCGCCATCGCGGTGGTCCCGGCGTTCGAGACCGTGACGTGGCAGACGGTGCTGTACGCCGTGCTCAGCCTGACCGTGATCCGGATGGCGCCGGTGGCGCTGGCGCTGGCGGGCCGACGGCTCGGCCGTGCGGCGGTTGCCTTCGTGGGCTGGTTCGGGCCACGCGGCCTGGCGTCGGTGGTGTTCGCCTTGCTGGCGCTGGAGGATCTGGACAAGGCTGCCGGCGCTGCGGTTTCAGTGATCGCCTTCACCGTGCTGCTCAGCGTCGTCGCGCACGGCCTGACCGCCGACCCGCTCGCTCGCCGCTACGGGCCTCGTCTGTCCATCACCGCAGGCGGACCCGATGACGCCGAAATGCAGCAGGTACCCGAGCGCAGGCTCATCCGCCGCGCTTCATGACCAGCCATGCGCGTCGAAGCAGGCCGCCCGAGTTTGCGTGTGGTGCGGTTGGTTGTCAGGCCGGTTCGATTTCGCTGGGCCCCCAGTTGCCCTTCTTGCCGTCGGGTGCCGCGGGTCCGAGGTTGGTCTGCCCGAGATGCTCCTCATACGCTTTGAGGCCTGCCTCCATCGGGTAAGGCCCGCGGATCCGCTGCAGCCGGGGCGGGATGTCCCGGTAGTCCACATACGGGTGATCACCGCACTCACCGCAGATGAGCTCGAATAGGTCGGTGTAGCCGCCTTCCATACGGCCCTCCACGATGCGGGCCGGCTGGCGCCGCAGGCTCGCCGTACGACCGTGGCCGGGCTGGCCAGCACGAGGGAGCCCGCTCACGCCATGATCGTCGATGCGCAGCCACGGGTCAGCGGGACCGTGTCTGCCGCGCCCTACCGGAACGCCCCCCAGACGGTCAGGCATCCGGGCTGGCAACCATGTCCGTGTCCCCCGCGCCCACCCCGCCCACCCCCAAGCCAGTGCCGTTCCCTACTGCCGGTCTGGAGCGGCAGGCCAAGGAACAGTCAAGAACCAGCCAAGCAGAATGATCCCCGTTCGAGCAAACCAGTCATGCACCGTCTGCCGCGCCGCCCCGTATCGCTGCGCGACCACGGTCACCGACTCGCACAACGTTCCAGCCCGCCAACGAACCGTCAACAAACGATCAACAGCATGATCACCATGGACGGTGATCATGCCGTCTAGCTGGTACTACGTGGTCGGGGTGGCCGGATTTGAACCGGCGGCCTCTTCGTCCCGAACGAAGCGCGCTGCCAAGCTGCGCTACACCCCGCGAACCGCTCCCGAAGTCTAGCGGACCGTACCCGATGGCGCGCTCAGCTGTCCCGCGGAACCAGGGTCAGCAGTGCGGCTTCTGGCCGGCAGAACAGCCGGAACGGGGCCCAGGGCGAGGTGCCAAGTCCCCCTGACACGTGCAGCCACGGCCGCCGCGGGTCTCCCTCGGCCGGGTGTCGGTGCAGGCCCAGGGCCCGGTCCGGGTCGATGCCGCAGTTGGTCACCAGCGTGCCGAGCCAGGGCAGGCAGACCTGGCCGCCGTGGGTGTGGCCGGCCAGCAGCAGGTCGTAGCCGTCGGCGGCGAACCGGTCCATGACCGAGGGCTCGGGAGAGTGCAGCACGCCCAGGCGCAGGTCGGCGGCGGGGTCCGCGGGCCGGGCGATGTCGTCGTACCGGTCCCGGTGGATGTGCGAATCGTGCACTCCGGCCACCTCGATGTCCAGGTCGCCGGCCTTGATCCGGCCGCGCCGGTTGTTCGCGTCCAGCCAGCCGGCCGCCGTCATGCCGGCGCCGAGCTCAGCCCACGGCAGGTCGGGCTCCCCGCGCTTGGGGTGCAGCGTGCTGTCCCGCCACAGGTAGCGCGCGGGGTTCTTGGGGATCGGGGAGTACAGGTCATTCGAGCCGTACACGAACACGCCGGGCCGGTCGAGCAGGGGCCCGAGCGCCTCGAGGAACGGCCGGACCGCGTCCTTGTGGGCGATCGAGTCACCGGTGTTGACCACCAGGTCGGGCTGCAGGGCGTCCAGGGACCTGATCCAGGACATCAGCCGGTGCCGGCCGGGGGTCAGGTGGGCGTCGGAGATGTGCAGCAGCCGCAGCGGCCTGGCCCCGGGAGACAGCACGGGGACGTCATAGCGCCGCAGCACGAACCAGTTGCGCTCGATGACCGCGGCGTAGCCGATAACGCCGGCCCCGGCCGCTGCGGCGCCGATGAGGGCGTGTCGTCGCATCCACACATGGTGCCATGTCTCAGGGCGTGATTCGGCCGGGGCCCGGCACGGGCGCCCGGGCGGGAGCGAGATCATGGGCTCATGGCTGGACTGAAGGAACGGCTCCGGGCCGACCTCACCACGGCGATGAAGGCGCGCGACGACGTGCGGACCAGGACGCTGCGCATGGTGCTCACCTCGGTCAGCAACGAGGAAGTGGCCGGCCGCACCGCCCGTGACCTGAGCGACGATGAGGTCCTGCGGCTGCTCGCCCGGGAGGCCAGGCGGCGCCGCGAGGCGGCCGACGCTTTCGAGGCCGCGGGCCGTCACGATCAGGCCGCCGCCGAGCGGGCCGAGGACCGGGTGCTGGCCGAGTACCTGCCCCAGCAGCTCGACGACGCCGAGCTGGCCGCGATCGTCGCCGAGGTGATCTCGGAGACCGGGGCCTCGGGCATGAGCGCGATGGGCCAGGTGATGAAGGCGGTCACGCCGCGCGTGGCCGGCCGGGCCGAGGGCGGCCGGGTTGCCGCCGAGGTCCGCCGGGCGCTGGCCGGATAACAACCGGGAGCCGCGATCCGGGCCGCCGGGGCCAGGGCAAGGCGCGGGAAGGCGGACGCGGGCCGGGGGCCAGAGGGCAGGCCTACGGCAGCTCGCCGAGCGGCAGCCCGAACGGGGCTGTGGGCGGGCCACCACCGCCACCCGGACCGCCGCCGCCGCCACCCGGACCGCCGCCTCCGCCGCCGCCGGGACCGCCGCCGCCACCGCCGCCCTTGCCGCCACCGCCGCCCTTGGGCGGCTTGGGCGGCTTGGGCGAGTTCACGCCGCTGCCCATGGAGAAGAACGGGCTGTCCTGCGGAACCTGGACGAACTGCGCGGGCGGCTGGCCGAGCGCGGCGTTCAGGAACGTCATCTGCCAGGTCGCGGCCGGCGCGTTGTCACCGAACATCTGGCCCGGGCAGTCCAGGCCGCCGCCGAAATCGGGGTTCTCGCGGTAGCACGCGTGCGGGTAGCCCAGCATCGCGCCCGAGGTCGTGGGGTTGTTCGGGTTGAAGACCGACACGTAGCCGGCCAGGCGGGGCGTGTACCCGCCGAACGCGGCGTAGAAGCCGCCGTTGGCGGTGCCGGTCTTACCCGCGGCCGGGACCCCGATGCCACGGCCGGCCGCCGTGCCGGAGGTGAGGACGCCCTGGAGGATGTAGCTGGCCGCGTCGGCGACCTCCGTCGACAGCACCCGGTGGCAGTTCGCGGCCAGCACCGGCAGGCTGCCGCCGCTGCTGGTGAGGATCTGGCTGATCGCGACCGGCGCGCAGTAGATGCCGCGGGCCGCCACCGTCGCGTAGGCGGCGGCCATGCTCATCGGCGAGACCGGCACCGAGCCCAGCGTGAACGACGGGTCGTCGTCGGCGGGCTGCTGGCCGAGCGCCCGGTCCGCGTGCAGCAGCGAGGCGCCGTTGGCGAAGGTCATCCCGAGGCTGACCGCCGTCTGCACCACGTTGCACAGCCCGACCTTCTGCTCCAGGTGGGCGTAGAACACGTTGATCGACTGCGTGGTGCCGTTGTACAGCGTGAAGGTGCCTTTCCCGGCGCCCTCGGAGTTGTGCACGTTGAAGTCCCCGGCGAACTGGCCCTGGCAGTTGAAGTACGGGCCGATCGTGCTCGGGGACACGATCGCCTGGCTGAACCCGAACGGCACGCCCTGCTTGAGCGCGGTGAGCAGGGTGAAGATCTTGCTTGACGAGCCGGTCTGCACCCCGCTGGACAGGCCGTCGTACTGGGAGTTCACCGCATAGTCGACGGTGGTCTGGCCCGGGCCGGTGCCGTAGGGCCGGTCCACCGCGATCGCGCGGACCTTGCCCGTGCCTGGCTGGATCAGCACCTCGGTGTCCACGTTCCCGCCGGGGTTGTAGTACCCGCCCGCGAACGGCGGCTCGACCCAGTTGACCGCGTTGTTCGCGGCCCGCTGGTCCGGCGGGTTCAGGGTGGTGTAGATCTTCAGGCCGCCCACGGTGTTCAGCAGCTGCTTGGCCTCGGCGTAGGCCGGGTTCAGGCGCAGTTCGGCCATCACGTAGTCACAGAAGAACGCGTCGCTCGCTGCGGACGCGCTCAGGCACCCCTCCTGCAGCGGGACGGTCGACATGTGCAGGCCGAGCGGCAGCTTCTGCGCGGCCCGGGCCGCGGCCTGGGTGATGTAACCGACCTGGGCCATGCGGGTCAGCACGAGGTTGCGCCGGGCGATGGCGTCGGTCGGGTCGGTGAGCGGGTCGTAGAGCGAGGGATTGCGCACCAGCCCGGCCAGCAGCGCGGCCTGGGTCAGGTTCAGCTGCGCGGCGCTGACGCTGAAGTAGCGCTCGGCCGCCACCTGGATGCCGTAGGCGTTGTTCTCGTAGTAGGCGACGTTGAGGTAGGCAGCCAGCAGCTGGTCCTTGGTCATCTCGTGCTCGACGTCGGCGGCCATCCGCAGCTCGCGGATCTTGCGGCTGACCGTGGGCTCGGACGCCTCGTCCTGCTGCTCCTTCGTCGTCGCGGTGAGGATCAGCGCGTTCTTGACGTACTCCTGCGCGAGCGTGGACCCGCCCTGGGTGCCGCTGCTGCTGCCCAGGTCGTTGGCGAGGGCGCGGAGCGTGCCGCGCAGGTCGAACGCGCCGTGCACGTAGAACCGGGAGTCCTCGATCGCGACGATCGCGTTGCGCATCACCGGCGCGATCTGGTTGTAGGAGACCGGTATCCGGTAGATGTTGTTCGGGTAGTAGTACGCGATCACGTGACCGGACTCGTCCAGGATCTCGGAGCGGGACGGGATCTGCCCCAGGGACGGCACGCTCAGCGTGTTGAAGGTGTTAGCCGCGTTGCGGGTGATGACTCCGACCGCCCCGACCACCGGCACCGCCACGGCCGCCACGAGCAGCCCGGCGCCGACAGCCACGGCGGCGAGCCGCCCGGCCGCGCTGATGCCGGCGATGCCGGCGCGGCGCTGCGAGTTAAGCACGCCAACAGGTTACGCTCACAGCCGTAATGACAGTGCCAGGAAACCGGATCGTACGGCGCGAGCAGGACCGATGCGGCGCAGATGCCGCCGCGGGCCGCTCGTCAGGCCTGACCGGATGACCAGGCCCGCGAGGGGGTGAAGCGGGGCCGTGACTAGTCACTTCCGCACGCATAGCCCAGGAGGGCTATTTGAGAAATGGGCCTGGCGGGGTCTAGCGCTGCGCGCCGAGTTTCCGTAAGTTACTTTTCCGCGACCATCGCTACCGGGGCCAGGCGTTACGCCGCGTGCCCGGACCGCTACGAAACGCCACCCGGCGTGACGACCCCGACGTGGGCGTGACGATCAGGAGGAGTGGGCCACATGTGGATCACGGACTGGACCGCGCGTGCTGCGTGCAAGGGAACTGATCCTGACGAGCTTTTCGTCCAGGGCGCGGCGCAGAACCGGGCCAAGCTGATCTGCCGGGGCTGCCCTGTCCGGACCGAGTGCCTCGCGGACGCACTCGACAACCGGATCGAGTTCGGAGTGTGGGGCGGGATGACCGAGCGGGAGCGGCGTGCGCTGCTCCGCCGCCGCCCGGATGTCACCTCATGGCGTGATCTGCTGGAGAGCGCGCGCAACCAGTACGAGCGCGTCGGCGACGAGCTCGTCGCCAGCTGATCACACCGTCGTCCGCTGATCACAGCGTCGTGATCGCCCCGGCCGCTGCGGCCGTGAGCCGCGTAGCCGTCACCCCGCCGAGAAGCTGTCCCCCACGGCACCCAGGCCGGCCAGGTCATGCACGTCGTCGGGCTGGGCGGGCACCTCAGCCACGGGCACGTGCGGGTGCGCGGTCGTGAAGTGCCCGGCCACCCGCCGCTCGGCTGCCACCAGCTGCATCCGCTCGGCGTGCAGCCGCAGCGCGGCGATCGTCAGCGCGTGCGGGGGGTCCGTCTGGCGGTCGGCCGCCAGCGTCTCGGCGGCGGCCAGGCTGCGGGCGGCCGACAGCCGCGCCGCGGGCGAGCGGTGTACCCGGTTGAGGACCAGGCCCGCCAGCGGCATGCCCTCCTGGGCGAGACGCTCCACGAAGTACGAGGCCTCGCGCAGCGCGTCCGGCTCCGGCGCCGCGATGACCAGGAACGCGGTACCCGGGGCGCGCAGCAGGCGGTAGGTATAGTCGGCCCGCTCGCGGAACCCGCCGAACATGGTGTCCAGCGCGGACACGAACGTCTGCACGTCCTTGAGCACCTGGCCGCCGAGCACCTTGGTCAGCACCCCGGTGACCATGCCGAAGCCGGCGTTCAGCACCTTCACGTAGGCCCGGCCGCCCACCTTGGCCGGGACGACCAGGAGCCGGATCAGGCGGCCGTCGAGGAACCGGCCCAGCCGCTGCGGCGCGTCCAGGAAGTCGAGCGCGGACCGGCTCGGCGGGGTGTCCACCACGATCAGGTCCCATTCGTCGGCCCGGCGCAGCTGTCCGAGCTTCTCCATCGCCATGTACTCCTGGGTGCCGGAGAAACCGGACGACAGCGACTGGTAGAACGGGTTCTCGAGGATCTGGGCCGCGCGGTCGGGATCGGCGTGCGCCTCGACGATCTCGTCGAAGGTTCGCTTCATGTCGAGCATCATCGCGTGCAGGCTGCCCCCGGGCGTGCCGTCGCCCCGGTCCGGGAACGGGACCGGGCGCGGGGTGTTGTCCAGGGAGGTCAGGCCCATCGACTGGGCCAGCCGGCGCGCCGGGTCCACGGTGAGCACGACGACATGCCGTCCCCGCTCGGCCGCGCGCAGCCCGATGGCGGCGGCCGTGGTGGTCTTGCCCACGCCGCCCGACCCGCAGCAGACGACGACCCGGATCCGCCGGTCATCAATGAGCCGGTCGACGTCGAGCGGCGGCGGCGTGATCTCGCTCATCAGGCCGCTCCCTGGTCCCGCAGGGCCCAGGCCAGCCGGTACAGCCCGCCGAGGTCCATGCCGTCGGGGATCAGCGGCAGGTCGTAGCACGGCTGGCCGGGCTCGGCGAGCTTGCTCCGCTGCTGTTCCTGGCTCACCGCGGCCACCGCGTGCTCGGTGAGCTCGGCGGCGAGGTCCGCGGCGAGGCGGACGGTGTCGTCGAGGCCGGCCGCCTTCAGCCCGAGCGCGAGCTCATGCTCGTCGACCGAGCCGGCCGCGAGCTCGCGCACCTGGCCGGCCGGCAGCTCGAGCGGGCGCACCATATTGATCATGATCCCGCCGACCTGGATCGCGCCGCCCTCTAGCCCGCGCAGTTCGGCGATGCCGTCCAGCACCTCCTGCACCGGCATCTCCTCGAGGGTGGTGACGAAGTGCACGGCCGTCTCGGCGGAGTGCATCACCTTCTGCACCGTGTCGGCGTGGGCGCGGATCGGCCCGACCCGGGCCAGGCCGGAGACCTCGGAGGTGACGTTGAGGAACCGGCCGATCCGGCCGGTCGGCGGGGCGTCCATGACCACGGCGTCGTAGACCAGCTTGCCCGCCTTCTTACGCCGGACGGCCTCCGCGGCCTTCCCGGTCAGCAGGACGTCCCGGAGCCCGGGAGCGATCGTCGTCGCGAAGTCCGTGACCCCGAGCCTGGTCAGCGCCTTGCCCGCGTGGCGCAGGTTGTAGAACATCTCGAGGTACTCCAGCAGCGCGGACTCCGGGTCGGCGACCAGCGCGAAGACGTCCCCGCCCTCCTGGGTGGCGGTGGGCGGGGCGACCGCGATCTTGCGCTCCTCGTAGGGCAGCGGCGGGCAGTCGAAGACCTGGGCGATCCCCTGCCGGCCCTCGACCTCGATCAGCAGCACCCGCTTCCCGCCGGAGGCGAGCGCGAGGGCCAGGGCACTGGCGACCGTCGTCTTCCCGGTTCCGCCCTTGCCGGTGACGACGTGCAGCCGCACGCCCTCCCAGTCCGTGTCCCGTGTGCTCACCCCTTGGAGGCTATCCGGGACCGCGGACCAGGCCGCCCCTGGTCGGCGCGTGTCGCGCCGGCGGGCGCCCCGCGCCCCGGTCCGACGCGCCTCACCGGCCACTGGCACCTCGCGGAAATGGCACTAGGCTGGGGCGAAAGTACGGGCGTAACCGTGACCGGAGAAGAGGTGTAGGTGATGGTTGCCCTGGCGGTCATCCTGGTAATACTCGTCGTGGCCGGGCTCATAGCGTCCGGGCGGTCGTTCAAGATCGTGCAGCAGTACGAGCAGGGCATTATTTTCCGGTTCGGGCGGGTGCTACCGGGGACCCGCGGTCCGGGGCTGACCATCATCCGGCCGTTCGGCGACCGGATGCAGAAGGTCAACATGCAGATCATCGCCATGGCCGTCCCGGCCCAGGAAGGCATCACCCGGGACAATGTCAGCGTCCGGGTCGACGCGGTGGTCTACTTCCGGGTCGTGGACCCGATCAAAGCCACCATCAACGTGCAGAACTACATGTTCGCGATCTCCCAGCAGGCGCAGACCTCGCTGCGCTCGATCATCGGCCAGTCCGAGATGGACCAGCTGCTCGCCGAGCGCGACAGCGTGAACCGGGAGCTGCGGCGGATCATCGACGAGCCGACCGAGGGCCCGTGGGGCATCCGCGTCGAGCGGGTGGAGATCAAGGACGTCTCGCTGCCCGAGGGCATGAAGCGGTCGATGTCGCGGCAGGCCGAGGCCGAGCGGGAGCGCCGCGCGCGGATCATCACCGCCGACGGCGAGTACCAGGCCTCCAAGCGACTGGCCGCGGCGGCCAACGTGATGGCCCGCGACCCGGCCGCGCTGCAGCTGCGGCTGCTGCAGACCGTGGTCGAGGTCGCCGCCGAGCGCAACAGCACCCTGGTCATGCCGGTGCCCGTCGAGCTGCTCCGGTTCTTCGACAAGTTCTCTCCGCCGGCGCCCGGGGCGCCGGCCCGGGACTCGGCCTCGCTGGCCGACTTCGGCAACGAGGACGTCGAGAAGGTGGAAGCCGAGAT
This sequence comes from uncultured Actinomycetota bacterium, assembly GCA_963749145.1. Classification (GTDB taxonomy): domain Bacteria; phylum Actinomycetota; class Actinomycetes; order Streptosporangiales; family Streptosporangiaceae; genus JASHPR01. The sequence goes on from CAVVLN010000006.1 coordinate 350,450, forward strand.
CGAGAGCGGCGCGCCGCTCTCGATCCCCGACCTGCCCGAGATCCCCGAGCTGCCCGGGGCCGATGCCGGCCTCGACAAGGTGGCGACCGACGCCGCGCCCGAGGCCACCACGATCTCGCCGAAGGGCGCCGGGGACGGCCGGGCGCCGGCCAAGCGCCGCGCCAAGGCCGCCGCCGGCGACACCGCCGCCGGCGACACCGCGGCCGGCCCGGACGCCTGACCGCGCGGGCCGTCGGCCCCCGGGGACGTGATCGGGGGAGACGCCGTCCGCGCGCCTGCGCCCGGCCGCTATGGTCTGGCTATGGCGAAGTGGGAGTACGCGACGGTTCCGCTGCTGGTGCACGCGACCAAGCAGATCCTGGACAACTGGGGCGAAGACGGGTGGGAGCTCGTGGCGGTCATCCCCGGGCCGAACCCCGAGCAGCTCGTCGCCTACATGAAGCGGGAACGGTCATGAGCCTGGAAGAGGGCGAGCCCCGGGCCGGGCACTCGCCCGAGGCCAGGCTGGCCGACTCGCCCGAGGCCAGGCTGGCCGCGATCGGCCTGACCCTGCCGAAGGTCACGCCGCCGGTCGCCGCCTACGTGCCCGCCGTGCGGACCGGCCGCTACGTGTACACGGCCGGGCAGCTGCCGGTCGTCGACGGGCAGCTGCTGGCCACCGGCAAGGTCGGCGCCGGCGTCGGCGCGGCCGAGGCGAGCGCGCTCGCCCGGACCTGCGCGCTGAACGCGCTGGCCGCCGTGGCCTCGGTGACCGGCGGGCTCGACGCGGTCCGCCGCATCGTCAAGGTGACCGGCTTCGTGGCCAGCGCGCCGGACTTCACCGGCCAGGCCCAGGTGGTCAACGGCGCGAGCGAGCTGCTGATCGAGGTCTTCGGTGAGGCAGGCAGGCACGCGCGGAGCGCCGTCGGGATGGCCGTGCTGCCGCTGGACGCCCCGGTCGAGGTCGAGCTGATCGCAGAGGTCCGGGACTGAGTGGGCGCGGGCCCCATCCGGATCGGCAACCAGCTCGGTCAGCCGGCGCTCGACATCCTGGCGGGCAAGCAGCCGCCCGCGCCGCCGCGTGACGCGGCCACGGTCATGCTGCTGCGCCCGGCCCGCCCCCCGCGCGAGGCCGAGGCCGGGACCAGCCCGGGCCTCGAGGTGTACATGCTGCGCCGCCAGTCTTCCATGGCGTTCGCCCCCGGGGCGTTCGTCTTCCCCGGGGGCTCGGTCGACAGCCGAGACGCCGATGAGCAGGTCGCCTGGGCCGGGCCCGACCCCGCCGAGTGGGGCCGGATCTTCGACGCGCCCCCCGACCTGGCGCGCGCGCTGGTCTGCGCCGCGGTCCGGGAGACGTTCGAGGAGTCCGGCGTGCTGCTGGCCGGGCCGTCGGCCGGCCTGGTGGTGGCCGACACGACCGGCCCGCAGTGGGAGGCCGACCGGCGGGCGCTGCTCGACCGCTCGCTCTCGCTGGCCGAGATGCTGGCCCGGCGCGGCCTCGTGCTCCGCGCGGACCTGCTCCGGCCCTGGTCCCGGTGGATCACCCCGGTGATCGAGCCGCGGCGTTTCGACGCCAGGTTCTTCGCCGCCGCCCTGCCCGACCAGCAGCGCACCCGGGATGTCGGCGGGGAGGCGGCCGAGGTGGCCTGGGTGCGCCCGGACGACGCGATCGCGATGGGCCGCCGCCGGGAGATCGTGCTGTGGCCGCCGACCGCGGTGAGCCTGGCCGAGCTCGCGGCCTGCCCGGACGTGGCCGCGGCGCTCGCACCGCGGCAGGTGCGGCCGGTGCTGCCAGAGGCGAGCGTGGCCGAGGGGGCGGCCTGGCTGACCCTCCCGGCGGAACTGGATTACCCCCTGTGAGCGGGCAGGCCAGCGAACCGGAGAGCACCGTGAGCGAGCAGGCCAGCGAACCGGAGAGCACCGCGAGCGAGCAGGCCAGCGAACCGGAAAGCACCGCGATCGACGGATCTGGCACCGCCCGGGCCCGCTGCGTGCTGGCCCCGAACCCGTCGCTGATGACGCTGGACGGCACCAACACCTGGCTGATCGCCGAGCCCGGCGCCGCGACGGCCATCGTCGTCGACCCGGGCCCGGATGACCCCGGGCACCTGGACCGGGTGCGCGCGACCGCCGAGCAGGCGGGGCAGCGCATCGAGGCCATCGTCCTCACCCACGGCCACGCCGACCACTCCGCGGGAGCCGGGCGGCTGGCCGGGCTCACCGGGGCCCCGGTGCTGGCGGCCGACCCGGCCCACCGGCTGGGCGCCGGGGCCCTCGGGCCCGGCGACACGGTGCGCGCGGGCGGCTGCGAGCTGCGGGTGATCGAGACCCCCGGGCACACGTCCGACTCGGTGTGCCTGCTGCTGGAGGCGGACGGCGCGGTGCTGACCGGCGACACCGTGCTCGGCCGCGGCACCACGGTGATCGCCGGCGACGGCCGCCTGAGCGACTACCTGCGCTCCCTGGACCGGCTGCGGGCCCTGGCCGGCGAGGCGCGCCTGCGGGCGCTGCTGCCCGGGCACGGCCCGCTGCTGGCCGAGCCCGCGGCGACGCTGGACTACTACATCGCGCACCGGGCGGAGCGGCTCGCCCAGATCGAGACCGCGCTGGCGGAAGGGTGCCGGACGGTCCCCGGCATCGTGGCCCGGGTGTACCTGGACGTGGACCGCGCGCTGTGGCCGTTCGCCGAGTGGTCGGTGCGGGCCCAGCTCGGCTACCTCGCCGAGCGGGGCGGGCTCCCGCCCGGCATGGAGTGGCCGGCCCGGTTACCGGGCCCGCCGGCGCAGCCGCTCGGGGTCGATCAGCAGCACCGACTTCGGATGCAGCTGAATCCACCCGCGGGCCACGAAGTCGGCCAGCGCCTTGTTGACCGTCTCCCGTGACGCCCCGACCAGCTGGGCCAGTTCCTCCTGGGTCAGGTCGTGGTTGACCTGCAGGCCGCCCTCCTGCTGGGTGCCGAACCGCGCCGCCAGGTCCAGCAGGGCCTTGGCGACCCGCCCGGGGACGTCGGTGAACACCAGGTCGGACATGACCTCATTGGTGCGCCGCAGCCGGCGGGCCAGGGCGGCGAGCAGGCGCATGGCGACGTCGGGATGCCCGGTGAGCCAGGTGCGCAGATCCGTGTGGGCCAGGGCGGCCAGCCGGACGTCGGTGACCGCCGAGGCGCTCATGGTGCGCGGCCGCGGGTCGAACATCGACAGCTCGCCGAACATCTCGCCCGGCCCCATCAGGCTGATCAGGTTCTCCCGGCCGTCGGCCGAGGTGCGGGTGAGCTTGATCTTGCCGTCGAGCACCACGTACAGGCGGTCCCCCGCGTCACCCTCGTCGAAGAGGCGTTCCCCGCGGGCCAGCTCGAGATCGGTCACCCCGACCAGCAGCGCCCTCGTCTCTTCCTCGTCCAGGGCCTCGAACAGCGGTGCCCGCCTGAGCATGTCCTCTGCTTGGTCCACGGCACCTCCCGACTGACTCCCGAGTTCACTACACGGTGTCACTACACAGTGTCGCCCATTCATTACCAGAAAGCGACTTCCGCCCCATCCGCGCGGGTCCGGGGGCGAGACGGTTCGTGCCGGTCAGTGATCCTGCGCTGGGGCGGCGGCCAGGCGGGCCCGGCACGCCTCGATCTCGGCCGTGGCCTCGTCCCGGCCGACCCACCGGGCGGCCTCCACCACCTTGCCCGGCTCCAGTTCCTTGTAGACCTCGAAGAAGTGGTGGATCTCCAGGAGGTCGAATTCGGAGACGTCGCCGATATCGACCAGGTGCGCCATCCGCGGGTCGGTGGCGGGGACGCACAGCACCTTGTCGTCCATGCCCATCTCGTCCCGCATCCGGAACATGCCGATCGCCCGGCAGCGGATCAGGCAGCCGGGGAACGTGGGCTCCTCCAGCAGCACGAGCGCGTCGAGCGGATCGCCGTCGTCGGCCAGCGTGTCCTCGATAAAGCCGTAGTCGGCGGGGTATCGGGTGGAGGTGAACAGCATCCTGTCCAGGCGGATCCGGCCGGTGTGGTGATCCATCTCGTACTTGTTCCGCTGGCCCTTGGGGATCTCGATGGTCACATCGAATTCCACGATTCCCGCCTCCCGGCCCGTAGATGATTAACTCCGTTGCCTCGATGTCTACCCGGTCCGGGTCCGGCCGCGCCCAGCGGGCTCCAGCAATTGCCGAACGGAGGTGAGCCGTTGCCCCGGCTCCGCGTCGCCGCGATCGCCTCGCTGGCCCTGATCATCGTGTTCACGATGGCGGCCGGCGTGACCGTGGCCCGCATGCTGCCGGCCCGGCTCGCGCTGTGGCGGCTGCCGACCGTGGCCAGCCGGGGGGTGACCGAGGCCGGGCCGGTGCTGGACCCGGTGCCGGCCACGAGCGCCGCCGGGGGCGCCACCCCGCGCGACGGCCGCTCCGGGCCGGCCGCGACCCCGGCGGGCGTCGCGGCCGCGCTGGCCGGGGGGCTCGGCTCGGGCGCGCTCGGCGCGCACGTCGGCGCGGAGGTCGCCGACCTGTCCACGGGCCAGGTGCTGCTCTCCCGCCAGGCCGGCGCGGGCTTCGCGCCCGCCTCCACCGCGAAGCTGGCCGTGGCGGTGGCCGCGCTCGACGTGCTCGGCCCGGCCGCCCGGTTCACCACCCGGGTCGCGCCCGGGCCGACGCCGTCCTCGGTCGTCCTGGTCGGCGGCGGCGACCCGACCCTGGCCGCCGGCTCCGCCGGCCGCCGACTACCCGCAGCCCGCCACGCTGGCCGCGCTGGCCGCGCAGACGGCGCGGGCGCTGCGCGCCCGGGGCGTGCGCTCGGTCCGGCTCGGCTACGACACCGGGCTGTTCACCGGCCCGCCGATGGCCGGCGGCTGGCCCGACTCCTACGTCACCTCCGGCAACGTCACCCCGATCGAGTCCCTCGAGGTGGATCAGGGCCGGCTGACCGCGAGCGGCGCGCCGCAGGACGCCGACGACCCGGGCAACTTCCGGCCCCGCACGTTCACCCCGGCCGCCGGCGCCGCGCAGGCGTTCGCCGCGCTCTTGTCCGCTCGGGGGATCACGGTGCGCGGCCCGGTGAGCCCGGCGCCGCCGCCCGGCCGCGCCACGATCGCCGCGGTGTCGTCGCCGCCGCTGGCCGAGATCGTGGCGCAGATGCTGACCGAGAGCAACAACGTGATCGCGGAGAACCTGGCCCGGCAGGTCGCGATCGCGACCGGGCGGTCGGCCTCGTTCAGCGGGGGGGCCGCCGCGGAGACCGCGGTGCTGCGCCGGCTCGGCGTCCGCGGCGAGATCCGGCTGTTCGACGGCAGCGGCCTGTCACCGCTGGACCGGATCACCCCCGACGTGCTCGTCCAGCTGATCCGGCTGGCCGCGGCACCCGGCCGGCCGGGCCTGCGGCCGGTGCTCACCGGCCTGCCCGTGGCCGGCTTCTCCGGCACCCTGGCCCCCGGCGGCAGCGTGTTCCCCGACGTGGGCCCGGCCGGGCTCGGCGTGGTGCGGGCGAAGACCGGCAACCTGCTGACCGTGGTGTCGCTGGCCGGCGTCGCGCAGGCGCGGGACGGCCAGCTGCTCGCGTTCGCGTTCATGGCCGACCAGCTGCCCAAGACCGGCCTGGACGCCGGCGCGGCCGGGCTGACCAGCCTGGCCACGACCCTGGCGGGCTGCGGGTGCCACTGAGCGCCGGCCCTCGCCCGCCCCGCCCGGTATCCCGCTGACCACCCTGCGGTCGCCGGCTACCCGGCCGGCCGACGTACGGTGGAGGGGTGAGCAGCTCTCAGATGATCGACTGGAATGTCGCCACGTCAACCGCCGTCAGGTGGGCACGGCCCGGGCCCGCCGTCACCATGTCCGAGGCCAGGAAGGTGGTCGCGGAGCTGCGCAGGCTCGCGGCCACGGTGCAGGACCCGGTCCGCGAGGTGACCGGGCTGCCTGGCTCGGGTGACGGCGGCCGGATCGCGGTCGTGGACCGGCCCGGGTGGATCCGCGCCAACGTGGACGGCTTCCGGGTCGTGCTCGACCCGCTGGTCGAGCACATGCGCGAGCGCGGCACCGCGCCGCCGCCGGGCTCGGTGATCACCGCGGTCGGGTCGCGGGTGACCGGCATGCAGGCGGGCCTGATCCTGGCCTACCTGGCCGGGCGGGTGCTCGGCCAGTACGAGCTGTTCCTGCCGCCGGACCCGGAGGCGCCCGAGGCCGCGGCCGCCGACGCGCCGGCCGGGCGGCTCACCCTGGTCGCGCCGAACATCGTCATGGTGGAGCGCGAGCTCGCGGTGGACCCGCATGACTTCCGGCGCTGGGTGTGCCTGCACGAGGAGACGCACCGGACCCAGTTCACGTCGGTGACCTGGCTGCGCCCGTACGTGCAGCAGCAGATGACCGAGTTCCTGCTGGCCTCGGACCTGGACCCGGCGTCGATCCTGGACCGGCTCCGGTCCGCGGCCGACGCGGTGGCCGGCGCGGTGCGCGGCGGCGGCGAGAGCCTCATCGAGGCCATCCAGACGCCGCGCCAGCGGGAGATCCTGGACCGGCTGACCGCGGTGATGACGCTCGTGGAGGGCCACGGCGACTACGTAATGGACGCGGTCGGCCCGAAGGTGGTGCCGTCGGTGGCGGAGATCCGGGCCAAGTTCTCCGCCCGGCGGGTGTCCGCCGGCCGGATCGAGCAGGCCATCCGCCGGATTCTCGGCATCGACCTGAAGATGAAGCAGTACGAGCAGGGCGCGCAGTTCGTCAAGACCGTGGTGGACGAGGCGGGTATGGAGGTGTTCAACAAGGTCTGGACCTCCCCGGAGACGCTCCCGACCCGGGACGAGATCACCAACCCGCGCGCCTGGCTGGGCCGGGTGGACGGCGCCGCGCAGGACGGCAGCAGCGCGGCCGCGAGCTGACCAGCCGAGCGGAACGCCGGCATGGGCCCGCACGCCGCGGTCGCCGCGGTCCGGCTGGCCGTGCGCCGCGGCCTGTCCGGTGCCGGGCTCGCCCCCGGTGACCTGGTCCTGGCCGCCTGCTCCGGCGGCGCGGACTCCCTGGCCCTGGCCGCCGCGCTCGCGTTCGAGGGCCCCCGGCTCGGCCTGGCCGCGGGCGGCGTCACCGTCGACCACGGGCTGCAGGCCGGATCGGCCGATCAGGCCGAGAGGGTGGTGAAAACCCTGGCCGCGCTGGGCCTGGACCCGGTGCCGTGCCTGCGGGTCACGGTGGCCCGCCCGGGCGCGGGCCCGGAGGCGGCCGCCCGGGCGGCCCGGTACGCCGCGCTCGACGCCGCCGCCGACGCCACCGGGGCCAGGGCGATCCTGCTCGGCCATACCCGCGACGACCAGGCCGAGACCGTGCTGCTCGGCCTGGCGCGCGGCTCGGGCGCGCGCTCGCTGGCCGGCATGCCGGAGCGCAACGGCCGCTGCCTGCGCCCGCTGCTGTCGGTCAGCCGGGCCCAGACCCGGGCCGCCTGCGCCGCCCTGGACCTCGAGCCCTGGGACGACCCGCAGAACGCCGATCCCGGGTTCGCCCGGGCCCGGGTCCGGCACCGGCTGCTCCCGGCGCTGGAGGCCGAGCTCGGGCCGGGGGTCGCCGAGGCGCTCGCCCGCACCGCCGGCCAGTTGCGCGCCGACGCGGACTTCCTCGATTCGGTCGCCCGGTCGGAGGCGTCACGCATAGCCTCCCCCGGGCCGGGCCTGCCGACCGAAGCGGTGGCCGCGCTGCCGCCGGCGATCAGGTCGCGGGTGCTGCGGAACGCGGCCATCGCCGCGGGCTGCCCGGAGGGCGCGCTGACCGCCGGCCACGTGGCCGGCCTGGACACCCTGGTGACCGGCTGGCGGGGCCAGCGGTGGATTGACCTACCCGGCGGGGTCCGCGGCCGGCGCCGGTATGGCAAGCTGCTCTTCAGTCGCAGCAGCGGGGAGGGCGCCGGTGGACGTGACTGATATGGGCGCCGACCTGGAAGAGGTGCTGATCACCGCGGAGCGGCTGCAGAACCGGATCGCCGAACTGGCCGCGCAGATCGACGCGGATTACGCCGGTCGCGAACTGCTTCTGGTCGGCGTGCTGAAGGGCGCGGTCATGGTGATGGCCGATCTCGCCCGGGCCATGCGGCTGCCCGTCGAGATGGACTGGATGGCGGTTTCGTCATACGGGTCCGGCACGAAATCCTCCGGCGTCGTGCGCATTCTCAAGGATCTCGACTGCGATATCACCGGCCGCCACGTGCTGGTCGTCGAGGACATTATCGACTCCGGGCTGACCTTGTCCTGGCTGGTCAGAAACCTGCAGTCGCGCGGGCCCGCATCGCTGCGGGTATGCGCGCTGCTGCGCAAGCCGGCCGCCGCCCGGACCGAGGTGGACGTGACGTACACGGGTTTCGACATTGGCAACGCGTTCGTCATCGGTTACGGGCTTGATTACGCGGAGCGATACCGCAACCTCCCGTTCATCGGCACGCTGGCGCCGCATGTCTACGGCGGCGAGCCGGCCGACTCCGAAGGCGCTCAGCCGGCGGCCACGGCGGCGGAGCCTGGCTCCGTTTCGGGGAACACATTGTGAGAGGAAATACGTTCACGGGGTAGGGACCCAGGCGGGGCTTGCGCGCCCGTCGTGGTTCCTGCGTGTCAGCAGTAGCCGGTCCGGTGTACCGTCGAGTATTCGCTGTGGATCAGGCGGGCAGAAGGGAACTGCGCGTGGGCGCTAGGACGCATGGCAGTCCCGCCGAAGGCCGGCGGGACCTGAGGCTCGTCAGGAGGGATCGGCCCGCTACCGGCGCGGCCGTTCGTCGATGGATCTGAAGCGCATCTTCCGCGGGCCGTTCGTTGCCGTCCTCATCATCTTGATGCTGTTCTTCTTCGTGTACCGGTACGCGGAGTCCGGCAACACGTACAAGAGTGTCGACACCTCCCAAATCGCCACCCTCATCAACGACGGCCAGGTCAAGTCGGCGCTGCTGATCGACTCGAGCCAGACGATCCAGGTCACGACCAACAGCGGGCAACTGCTCCAGGCGGCCTGGGTCGGCAACCAGGGCCAGCAGTTCGCCACGAGCCTGCAGCAGCAGGTCCAGAAGCACAAGGTCTCCGGCGGCTGGAGCGTGCAGCCCCCCAAGGGCAGCTCGATCTTCGACGTGATCTTCAGCTGGCTGCCGATCATCCTGATCATCCTGATCTTCCTGTTCATGCTGAACCAGATGCAGGGCGGCGGCTCCCGGGTGATGAACTTCGGGAAGTCGAAGGCCAAGCTGATCACCAAGGACACGCCCAAGACGACGTTCGCCGACGTGGCCGGCGCGGACGAGGCGATCGAGGAACTGCAGGAGATCAAGGAGTTCCTGCAGAGCCCGGGCAAGTTCCAGGCCATCGGGGCCAAGATCCCCAAGGGCGTGCTCCTGTACGGCCCGCCGGGCACCGGCAAGACGCTGCTGGCGCGGGCCGTGGCCGGCGAGGCCGGGGTCCCGTTCTACTCGATCTCCGGCTCCGACTTCGTGGAGATGTTCGTCGGCGTCGGCGCCTCCCGGGTGCGCGACCTGTTCGAGCAGGCCAAGGCCAACGCCCCGGCGATCGTGTTCGTCGACGAGATCGACGCGGTCGGCCGCCACCGCGGCGCCGGCTTCGGCGGCGGCCATGACGAGCGCGAGCAGACGCTGAACCAGCTGCTGGTCGAGCTGGACGGGTTCGACACCAAGGGCGGCGTGATCGTGATCGCGGCCACCAACCGGCCGGACATCCTGGACCCGGCGCTGCTGCGCCCGGGCCGGTTCGACCGCCAGATCGTGGTGGCCCAGCCCGACCTGGCCGGCCGCAAGGGCATCCTGCGGGTGCACGCGCGCGGCAAGCCGCTGGGGCCGGATGTCGAGCTGGACGCGATCGCGCGCCGCACGCCCGGGTTCACCGGCGCGGACCTGGCCAACGTCATCAACGAGGGCGCGCTGCTGACCGCGCGGGGCAACCAGACCCAGATCGCGATGGCCTCGCTGGAAGAGGCGATCGACCGGGTCACCGCGGGCCCGAAGCGCAAGAGCGTGCTGCTGTCCGAGAAGGAACGGAAGATCATCGCCTACCACGAGGGCGGGCACGCCCTGGTGGGGCACGCGCTGCCGAACGCCGACCCGGTCCACAAGATCACGATCATCCCGCGCGGCCGCGCCCTCGGCTACACGGCGTCCGCGCCGACCGAGGACAAGTTCCTGGTCAGCCGGGCCGAGATGATGGACCAGCTGGCCATGCTGCTCGGCGGGCGGACCGCCGAGGAGCTGGTGTTCCACGAGCCCACCACCGGCGCGGCCAACGACATCGAGAAGGCCAGCCAGATCGCCCGCGGCATGATCACCGAATACGGGATGAGCGAGCGGCTGGGCGCCCGCAAGTTCGGCTCCGGCGACGGCGAGCCGTTCCTCGGCCGTGACATGTCGCACGCCCGGGACTACTCGGAGGAGATCGCGTCCGCGATCGACGAAGAGGTGCGCCGCCTGATCGAGTCCGCGCACGACGAGGCCTGGGAGATCCTGGTCCAGTACCGCGACGTGCTGGACAACCTGGTGCTGCAGCTGATGGAGCACGAGACCCTGTCCCAGAATCAGGTGCTGGCGATCTTCAGCCCGATCCGGCCGCGCCCGGTCCGCGGCTCCTACACCGGCTACGGCAAGCGGCTCCCGTCCGACCGGCCGCCGGTGCTCACGCCGAAGGAGATGGCCCTCACCGCCGCGGACGGCGGCGAGCAGCCCGCCGCGGGCAACGGGCAGGCCACGGGCGGGCCGGCGCCGGGCGCCGGCCCCGACGGCGGCACCCAGGCGCTGCCCGGCGGGCCGGGCCAGGCCTGCCCGGTGGCGATGGGCCCCATCGGCACCATCCGCCCCATCGGCTCCACTGGCCCCATGGACCCCGGCCGTTACGGCGGCTCCCCGCTGGGCCCGGACGACGGCACGCCCGGCGGCGCCGACGGCGGCCCCGCGCCGGGCGGGACTCATTGACCGACCAGGGCGGCGCTTCCTCGCAGGTGGACCAGGCGCGGATCGAGCGCGCCGTGCGCGAGATCCTGCTGGCCGTCGGCGAGGACCCGGAGCGGGACGGCCTGCGCGACACCCCGTCCCGGGTGGCCCGGGCCTACGCCGAGCAGTTCGCCGGGCTGCGGCAGCGGCCGCAGGACGTGCTCACCACGGTGTTCGACGCCGATCACGACGAGATGGTGCTGGTCCGGGACATCGAGATGTACAGCACCTGTGAGCATCACCTGGTGCCGTTTTTCGGTTGCGCCCATGTCGGCTATATACCGAATGAAAAGGGGCAGATCACCGGGCTGTCCAAGCTGGCCCGGCTGGTGGACCTCTACGCCCGGCGCCCCCAGGTGCAGGAGCGGATGACCAGCCAGATCGCCGACGCGCTGATGACCGTGGTCGAGCCGCGGGGGGTTATCGTGGTGATCGAGGCCGAGCACCTGTGCATGTCCATGCGCGGCGTGCGCAAGCCCGGGGCCAAGACCGTGACCTCCGCCGTGCGCGGGATCTTCCTTGATTCCGACCGGACCCGGGCCGAGGCGATGAGCCTGGTGCTCGCCCGTCGCTGAGAATTTCCTTTACTGGAACCGGATCGGCGCAGGGAGCGTCTGAGGGACAGCTGAAGATAAGCTAAGGCCACAATGGACGCGACTGCCTTATCGCCCGTGGGGCGGCGAAGCAGGCTGCTCACGGAGAGGTTACCCGCCGTGTTCGGGTGTTTGCCCGCATCATGTGTCGGCGATGACTACTCTGTTGCCTCGTGAGCCGGGGCTCGACCTATATGTCCGAGATGACGGAGAGCAGCGGGCCGGAGCCGGCCGAACTGGCCGTTGGCCAGGCGGCACCGGGCGCTGGGTCGCGGGCCGGGCCGCAGGCCGCGGTCAAGGCCGAGCCGGCCGATGGCGGTCCCGCGGAGCGGCCATCGGACCGCAGGCACCAGCGGCGCTGGGTGCCGATCACCACTAGCCTGCTCACGCTGCTGATCGGCCTGGCCTACATCATCGAGGGCTTCAGGACCCGGGTCATCTACAGCCACCTCACGCACCCGCTGCACAAGCTGACCGAGATCGCGCCCGGCGTGCTGGCCATCGTCCCCCGGGTGGCCGACGTCATCATCGGCCTGCTCCTGCTCATGCTGTCGCACGGGCTGCGGCGCCGGAAGCGGCGCGCGTGGGAGGGCGTGACGCTGCTGCTGGCGCTCAGCGTGGTCATGCACGCCGTGCTGCCCGGCCGGCACCTGATGCCCGCGGCGCTCGTGGTGGTGGCGATCCTGGCCGTCCTGTGGTTCTACCGCAAGGAGTTCTACGCGGTCGGCGACCCGCGCACCCGGTGGCGCGCGCTGTGGGCGCTGGGCGGCCTGGCCATCGCGGACGTGGGCATCGGGCTGATCTACATCGCGGTCACCCACGGCCTGCAGGCCGACTACACGCTGGGGCAGCGGCTGCAGACCGTGATCTACGGCCTGGTCGGCGTCAGCGGCCCGGTCCAGTTCACCTCGGAGACCCGCGGCGACGTGTTCTCGTTCCTGATGGGCGGGCTCGGCCTGTTCACGGTGATCGTCGTCGGGTACCTGTTCCTGCGCCCGGCGCGGCGCCAGGACCGGCTCGGCGGCCAGGACGCCGGCCGGATCCGCGAACTGCTGGCCAAGCAGGGCGAGCGGGACTCGCTCGGCTACTTCACCCTGCGCACGGACAAGAGCATCATCTGGTCGCCGACCGGCAAGTCCTGCATCGGCTACCGGGTGCTGTCCGGCGTCATGCTGGCCAGCGGCGACCCGCTCGGCGACCCGGAGGCCTGGCCGGGCGCGATCAACGCGTTCCTCGGCGAGGCGGCCCGGCACGCCTGGGTTCCCGCCGTGCTGGGCTGCAGCGAACTGGGCGCCGAGACCTGGTGCCGGGAGGACGGCGGGCTGACCGCGCTGGAACTCGGCGACGAGGCCATCGTCAGCGTCGCCGATTTCACCCTGCAGGGCCGGTCCATGCGCAACGTCCGGCAGATGGTGAGCCGGGTGGGCCGCCACGGCTATGTCGCCGAGGTCCGCCGGGCTCGCGACATCCCTCGCGAGGAGATCGACCGGATGAACCGGCAGGCCGATTCCTGGCGCGGCAGCCCGACCGAGCGGGGGTTCTCGATGGCGCTGGGCCGCGTCGGGGCCCGCGGCGACGAGGACTGCGTGATCGCCACGGCCACCGAGGACGGCGTGCTGCGCGCGATCTTGCACTTCGTGCCGTGGGGCCCGGACGGGCTCTCGCTCGACCTCATGCGCCGGGACCGCGCGGCCCAGCCCGGCCTGAACGACTTCCTCATCGTCGAGACCATCAAGCGGGCCAACGACCTCGGCGTCAAGCGCATCTCGCTGAACTTCGCCATGTTCCGCGCCGCGCTCGAGCGGGGCGAGCGGATCGGGGCCGGCCCGGTGCTCCGCGCCTGGCGCGGCATCCTGCTGTTCCTGTCCCGGTGGTTCCAGATCGAGTCGCTGTACAAGTTCAACGCGAAGTTCTGCCCGGAATGGGTGCCGCGGTTCTTCGTCTACACCGGGACCCGGGACATCCCCCGGATCGGCCTGGCCGCGATGGAGGCGGAGGCCTTCCTCGTCTGGCCCACCATCGAAGTGCGGCGGATCGCCCGCCGGGCCGCCCGGGGACTCGGGCTCGGCAAGGCCCGGCGGCGCCTGCGGGAGGCACGCCAGCGCGACGCACGCCGGCGGGTCGGGCCCGCCGCCTAACCCGTAGATTGGCGGCATGACCCGCGAGGCGCGCACCGTGACCACGCCCGGGGGGCCCCATCCCGCGGGCCTGCCGCGGCTGCGCCGCTGCCTGGTCATGGGCGTCGTCAACGTGACCCCGGACTCGTTCTCCGACGGCGGTGCGTGGCTGGAGCCCGCCGCCGCCGTGTCCCACGGCCTGCGCCTGGCGGCTGAGGGCGCCGACATGGTCGACGTCGGCGGCGAATCCACCCGGCCGGGCGCCGGGCGGGTGACCGAGGCCGAGGAACTGCGCCGGATCGGGCCGGTGATCACCGAGCTCGCCGCGGCCGGGCTGGTCGTCAGCGTGGACACCATGCGCGCGGCGGTGGCCGAGTTCGCGCTTGGCGCCGGGGCCCGGCTGGTCAACGACATCAGCGGGGGGCGGGCCGACCCGGCGCTGCCCCGGGTGGCGGCCGCGGCCGGGGCGCCGTACGTGGTGGCGCACTGGCGCGGCTTCAGCCACGACATGCAGGAGCGGGCGGTCTACGACGACGTGGTGACCGAGGTCCGCGACGAGCTCGCGCGGCAGGTGGACGCGGTCACCGCGGCCGGCGTCGACCCGTCGATGATCATCGTTGACCCCGCGCTCGGCTTCGCCAAGCGGGCCGGGCACAACTGGGCGCTGCTGGCCCGGCTGGGCGAGGTCTCCCGGCTGGGCGGCTGGCCGCCGTTCCCGGTGCTGGTCGGCGCCTCGCGGAAGAGCTTTCTGGGCGGGCTGCTCGCCGGCGCCGAGGGCCCGCCCCGCCCCGTGGCCGAGCGTGACGACGCCACGGTTGCGGTGTCCGCGCTGGCCGCCGCGGCCGGGGCCTGGTGCGTGCGGGTGCACGCGGTCGCGGCGAACGCCGACGCCGTGCGGGTCGCGGCGCGCTGGCGCGATGCCGGGCCCGCCCGGCCGGTCGAGGCGGACTGAGGCGGGGTGACCGGACTGACCACCGACCGGATCTCGCTGCTCGGCCTGCGCGCGTTCGGGCGGCACGGCGTGCTCTCCCACGAGCGCCGCGACGGCCAGGAGTTCGTGGTGGACGCGGTGCTCTGGCTGGACACCAGCGCGGCGGCGGCCGCCGACGACCTGGCCCTGACCGTCGACTACGCGGCCGTGGCCAGCCGGCTGGCCGCGGTCGTGTCCGGCGAGCCGGTCGCGCTGATCGAGACCCTGGCCAGCCGGCTCGCCGCCGCGTGCCTGGCCGTCGCCCCGGACATCCGCGAGGTGGAGATCACGGTGCACAAGCCGCACGCCCCGCTGGCCCAGTCGCTGCGCGACGTGACCGTCACGATCCGCCGGGGCCGCGCATGACGCGGCCCGCCAAGCCGGATATGGCGCCGGGTACCGTGCCGGGCATCGCGCCGCGCACCCCGGTCGTGCTCGCGCTGGGCAGCAACCTCGGCGACCGGCTGGCCAACCTGCAGGGCGGCGTCGACATGCTCGGCGCGGATCCCGGCCTCGAGGACGTGGCGGTCTCGCCGGTGTACGAGACGGTGCCGGCGGGCGGCCCGGATCAGCCCGACTACCTGAACGCCGTGCTCGTCGCCGTGACGTCGCTGCCGGCCCGCGCCGTCCTGGACCGGGGCCAGGCGGCCGAGGCCGCGCGGCACCGCGTGCGCGGCCCCCGCTGGGGGCCGCGCACCCTCGATGTCGACCTCATCGTGTACGGCGACGCGATCAGCGACGACCCGGACCTCACGCTGCCGCATCCGCGGGCGCACGAGCGGGCGTTCGTGCTCGTTCCCTGGCACGACCTGGATCCCGGCGCGGTGATTCCCGGGCGGGGCCGGGTCGCGGACCTGCTCGCCGCGGTGCCCGCCGACGGCCTGCGGCGGCGGCGCGATGCCCGGCTGCGGCTGCCGGCATGAGCCCCACCCGGCCGTGGACGCTGCTGGCCGTGGCCGCGGTCTGCGCCGTCGGGACCTGGCTGGTGGTCCGGGCCAGGTTCGGCGGGCTGCCCATGCTGCCCTGGACCGCGGTGCCCGCGCTGCTGCTGCTCGCCGCCGCGGAGGCGGTGAGCGGCCGGAACCTGCGGGCCAGGATCGAGGGCCGCCGGCGCGGGAAGCCGCTCGCGCCCATGGCGGTCGCCCGGATGGCCGCCCTGGCCAAGGCCAGCTCGGTGGGCGGGGCCGCATTCGGCGGGCTCGCCGCCGGGTTCCTGGCCTACACGCTGGGGCTGCTCGACCTCACGGTCCCCCGGGGCGACGCGATCAACGCCGGGGCCACGGTGGCGTCGGCCGCGATCCTGGTCGCCGCCGCCTTGTACCTGGAACGCTGCTGCCGCGCGCCGTCGCGCGACACCGACGATTCTCGGTGACCATGGCTGAGGACCTTTTCCGCCACGCGAAGACGGGAACCACGAGATGAGCCCCGACTCCGAGCACCCGGCCCGGCTGCGAGTGGGCCTCGTGGGCGCGGGCCGGGTGGGCACCGCCCTCGCGACCGCGCTCGGCCGTGCGGGCCACCAGATCGTCGCGGTCTCCGCGGTATCCGACACCTCGGTCCGGCGGGCCCGGCGTGACCTGCCCGGGGTGCCGGTCAGGCCGCCCCCCGAGGTGGTGGCGGCGGCCGACCTGATCCTGCTGACCGTGCCCGACGACGTGCTGCCCGGCCTGGTCGCGGGGCTGGCGGCGACCGGGGCGGCGTTCGAGGGCCGCCTGGTCGCGCACACCAGCGGCCGCCATGGTCTCGCGGTGCTCGACCCGGCGGTCCGGGCCGGCGCTCTCCCGCTCGCCCTCCACCCGGTCATGACCTTCACCGGGCGCGCGGACGACATCGACAAGCTGGCCGGGAGCAGCTTCGGGGTCACCGCGCCGGACTCGCTCCGGCTGGTCGCGGAGGCCCTGGTGGTGGAGATGGGCGGCGAGCCGGTGTTCATCGCCGACAGCAGCCGGGACCTCTACCACGCCGCGCTCGCGAGCGCGGCCAACTACCTGGTCACCCTGGTCACGCAGTCGGCTGACCTGCTGCGGGAGGCGGGCGTGGCGCAGCCGTCCCGGATGCTCGGCCCGCTGCTGTACGCCGCGCTCGACAACGCGCTGCGGCTCGGCGACGACGCCCTGACCGGCCCGGTCGCGCGCGGTGACGCCGACACGGTCGCCGGCCACATCGCGGCGCTGCGGGCGGCGGCGCCAGAGGCGCTGCCCGCCTACCTCGCGCTGGCCCGGATGACCGCCGGCCGGGCGCTCGCGGCGGGCACCCTGTCCGCGCCCGATGCCCAGCGCCTGCTGGGCGTGCTCAGCGGAACGACGTCATGAGCCAGGCCGCGGCCGGCCTGATGCTGGCCAGGACCAGGGCCGAGTTCGCGGCGGTCCGCCCCGGACTGGCCGGGCCGGTCGTGCTCGTGCCGACCATGGGCGCCCTGCATGCCGGGCACCGGGCCCTGCTCCGGCGCGCCCGCGACGTCTGCCGCCCGGGCGGGAGCGTGGTGGTGTCGGTGTTCGTGAACCCGCTCCAGTTCGGACCGGCCGAGGACTTCGGCCGCTACCCGCGCACCCTGGAGCAGGACCTGGCCATCTGCGCCGAGGAGGGCGCGGCGGTGGTGTTCGCCCCGGGGCCCGACCAGGTATACCCGGCACCCCCGCTGGTCCGGGTCGACCCGGGCCCGGTGGGCCAGTTGCTGGAGGGCCGCTCCCGGCCCGGCTTCTTCAGCGGCGTGCTGACCGTGGTGCTGAAACTGTTCCAGCTGGTCCGGCCCGACGTGGCCGTGTTCGGCGAGAAGGACGCGCAGCAGCTCGCGCTGGTCCGGCAGATGAGCGCCGACCTCGACCTGGGCGTGACGATCACCGCCGTGCCGACCGTGCGCGACGCGGACGGCCTGGCCGTCTCCAGCCGCAACGCCTACCTCTCGCCCGCCGACCGGTCGACGGCGCTGGCGCTGTCCCGCGCGCTGGCGGCCGGGGCCGCGGCGGTGCCGGCCGCGCCCCCGGCCGTGCTGGCCGCCGCCCGCGCGGTGCTGGACGGCGCGGCCCGGTGCGACCCGCCGCTCGAGCTGGACTACCTCGAGCTGGTGGACCCGGTCACGTTCACCGAGGTCGGCAACGGGCACCGGGGCCCGGCGCTGCTGCTGGTCGCGGCCCGGTCCGGGAAGACCAGGCTGATCGACAACACCCGCGTCACGCTCGACGGCGAGCCCTGATCCGGCGGAGGAGACATCATGCTGCTGACGATCGATGTGGGGAACACCAACACCGTGCTCGGCGTGTTCTCCGGCGACCAGGTGATCGAGCACTGGCGCATCGCCACCGACCCGGTCCGGACCGCCGACGAGCTGGCGGTGATCCTGCAGGGCCTGCTCGCCCAGAGCACGCTGGTCAAGGACCCCGACATCAGCGGGCTGGCCCTCTGCTCGACCGTCCCGTCCGTGCTGCACGAGATGCGCGAGATGTTCCAGCGCTACTACTCGGACCTGCCCGCGGTCATCGTGGAGCCGGGGATCCGGACCGGCGTCCCGGTCCGGACCGACAATCCCAAGGAGGTCGGCAGCGACCGGATCATGAACGCGCTGGCGGCCGTGCACCTCTACGGCGGCCCGGCGATCGTGGTCGACTTCGGCACCTCCACGAACTTCGACGCGGTCAGCAAGAGCGGTGAGTTCGTCGGCGGCGTGCTCGCCCCCGGCATCGAGATCTCGGTCGACGCGCTCTCGCGGCGGGCCGCCCAGCTGCTCAAGGTCGAGCTGACCCGCCCCGGCCGCGTGATCGGCAAGAACACGGTCGAGTCGCTGCAGTCCGGGATCATCTTCGGGTTCGCGGGCCAGGTCGAGGGCATAACCAGGCGGATGGCGGAGGAGCTGGCCCCGGGCGACCCGGACTCGGTGACGATCATCGCCACCGGCGGGCTCGCGCCGCTGGTCATCGACGAGGCGGGCGTGATCGATGCCTACGAGCCCTGGCTGACCCTGATCGGGCTGCGGCTCGTCTTCGAGCGCAACGTCTCCGCGGGTTAGCGGCGCCGGGAAACCCCGGTGCTCGGCCACGCCCCCGACCGGTAATCTCGGGCAGGTGACCGACGACGATCCCGGGCAGCTGCCGGAGCAGATGCGGGTGCGCCGGGCCAAGGTGGACCGCCTGCGGGCCTCCGGCGTGGACCCGTACCCGGTGGGCTTCCCGCGGACCGAGACGATCGCTGAGATCCGCGCCAAGAACCTGGACCTGGAACCGAATACCGCCACCGGCCAGCGGGTGGGCGTCACCGGCCGGGTGATCCTCTCCCGGGTCGGCGGGAAGCTGTGCTTCGCGACGATCCGGGACGGCACCGGCGACATCCAGGTCATGATCTCCCTGGACCGGGTCGGCCCGGAGGCGCTGGCCGCCTGGAAGAGCGATGTGGACCTCGGCGATCACATCGGGGTGGAGGGCGAGGTGATCTCCTCGCGCAGCGGGGAGCTGTCGGTGCTCGCTGACTCCTTCGCGATCACCGCCAAGGCGCTGCGGCCGCTGCCGGACAAGCATGCCGGGCTGAGCGACCCGCAGGCGCGGGTACGGCAGCGTTATGTCGACCTGATCGTCAACCCGGACGCGCGCAAGATGGCGGAGATGCGCGCGACCGTCACCCGGTCGCTGCGGGAGGAACTGCACGCGCGCGGATTCCTGGAGGCGGAGACGCCGGTGCTGCAGGTCCTGCACGGCGGCGCGAACGCCCGCCCGTTCGTCTCCCATAGCAACGCCTACGGCACCCGGCTGTACCTGCGGATCGCCCTCGAGCTCTACCTGAAGCGGCTGGTGGTCGGCGGGATCGAGAAGGTTTACGAGATCGGCCGGATCTTCCGCAACGAGGGCGCCGACGCGACCCACAATCCCGAGTTCACCATGCTCGAGGCGTACGAGGCGTACGGGGACTACACCACGATCGGCGCGCTCACCCGGGAACTGATCCAGGCCGCCGCGCTCGCGGCGCTCGGCAGCACGATCGTGCGCAGGCCGGACGGCTCGGAGCACGACATCGGCGGCGACTGGCCCTTCGTCGGCGTGCACGAGGCGATCGCCGAGGCGCTCGGCGAGGAGGTCACCCCGGACACCGGCGAGGAGCGCCTGCGTGAGCTGTCGGCCCGGGCCGGCGTCCACCAGGAGCCGAAGTGGAACCGCGGCCAGGTCGTGCTTGAGCTGTACGAGCACCTGGTCGAGGCGCGCACGGTCGCGCCGACCTTCTACCGCGACTTCCCGGTCGAGGTGTCGCCGCTGACCCGCCAGCACCGGACCGACCCGCGGCTCGCCGAGCGGTGGGACCTGGTCGCGTTCGGGGCGGAGATCGGCACGGGCTACTCCGAGCTCGTCGACCCGGTGCAGCAGCGCGAGCGGCTCACCGCCCAGTCCCTGCAGGCCGCGGGCGGCGACCCGGAGGCGATGCAGCTCGATGAGGACTTCCTGCGGGCGCTCGAGTACGGCATGCCGCCGAGCGGCGGGATGGGCATGGGCGTCGACCGGCTGCTGATCATGCTCACCGGCCTGAATATCAGGGAGACGGTGCTGTTCCCGTTCGTGCGGCCGGACTGACCGGCGGCCGGTCCCGCGGCCCGGGCTTCTCGCGCGCCCGGGCCGCGGCCAGCCGGCCATCCGGTGATCAGGCGACGATTTCGACCGCGCCGTCGAAGGAGCCCCAGGGGATCGGCTGGATCTGCACGACCTGGCCCTGGGTGGGCGCGTCCACCATCAGGTTGTTGCCGACGTACATGCCCACATGGCCGAGGTTGAAGAAGAACAGCAGGTCGCCCGGCTTGATCTGGCTTTGCGGGATGTGCTCGCCCTCCATCCACTGGTCACCGGTGAAGTGCTCCAGCTGGATGCCGACGTGCTCGTAGGCCCACATCACCAGGCCCGAGCAGTCGAACGTGTCCGGCCCGGCGGCGCCCCAGACGTACTCGTCGCCGAGCCTGGTCAGCGCCCAGCGGAGCGCCTGCTCGCCCAGCGAGTCGCCGGTGATCGCGATGTTCGGGTAGCTGCCGGTCCGCTGGTAGACGGCCAGGGCCTGGGCGAACGCCGAGCTGTTGAGGATGTTCTCCTTGGCCTGGATCTGGCCGACCTTCTTGTTCATCGCCGCGGCCAGGCTCGCGGCCTGCGCGGCCGTCTGGATCGCGGTCTGTCTGGCCCGGTTCGCGGCGCCCTCGGCGCTCGCCAGCAGGCTCATCGTGCCGTCCTGCTCGTGCGTGAGCTGCAGGATGATCGAGGCGCGGTCCAGCAACTGCTGCGGGTCGCTGCTCTGCAGTAGCTGGAGGGTCGGGTTGAGGCCGCCGGTCATGAATCCCTGGGCGGCGATCTGGCCCACGGCCACCTGCCCGGACCCCAGGGCCCGCTCGTCGCGCTGGGCGGTCTCGGTGGCCACCTGGGTTTCCTGGCGCGCCTCGGTGAGCTGGATCCGCAACGCGTCGTACTGCTGGCCGAGGACGTCGATCTGGTTGGACAGCTGGTTCGCCTCGGCCACGGTGGCCTGCAGGCTGGGCGGACTTCCTCCCTGGCTGGCCGCGCTGCCGACCCCGCTGGGCAGCACCATGCTCGCTAGCGTGGCCGCGCCGCCCAGAATGGCGACCCGGCCCCAGCCCCGGCGTGCGCCCCGGCCGATCCCCCGTGACTCGATCTTGCCGTACCTGCCATGGGGCAAGAACTCCACGTGGAGTCTCCTCTCCTAGGCCGCCTACCGGGTTAGCTGACGGGTTCGGGCCGGAGCAGCCCTACGGCGGGCTGCGGTCTGCCGGAACAGGCCGCGACCTGCCGATTCACCCCGGGGAGGATGGGTCCCCGGCTCCCCGGAACACGTTTGCGCGTGACCAGGAACTCGGCGGGTTGTTCGCCCGCCCTTGTGAGAGCGGACCGCAACTGGTAACAGCGTTGCAGGTTAATCTAAGTGGGGCACCGTTCACACGTGAATGCATGAAATTCTTACGCCCCGCTCACGCAAAGCCCTTCGCCGGATCAACCTGAAACAATGCGTACTTGTTCGGTAACATTCGGTGGGCAAACCAATTGAGAAGGTCATGGCGGCGATGAATTACCAGGTCAGGTCGGCTCGCACCAGCGATGTCCGGCCGATCCGCCGTCTTGTGGACGCCAATGTCGCATCCGGCCGGCTGCTGGACAAGGCGACCGTGACTCTCTATGAGGACGTCCAGGAGTTCGTGGTCGCGGACCGGTCCGGTGACGGGCGGGTGATTGGCTGCGGCGCGCTGCACGTGATGTGGGAGGACCTGGCCGAGATCCGGACGATCGCGGTCGACGAGGACTGCCGGGGCCAGGGCATCGGGAACATGCTCGTGGAGGCGCTGCTGGCCCGCGCGCGCGAGGTTGGCGTCCGCCGGGTCTTCGTGCTCACCTTCGCGGTGAAGTTCTTCGCCCGGCTCGGCTTCGAGGAGATCAGCGGCAAGGCCGCCTCGCCCGAGGTCTATGCCGAGCTGCTCCGCTCATACGACGAGGGCGTCGCCGAGTTCCTCGACCTGGACCGGGTCAAGCCGAACACCCTGGGCAACACCCGGATGCTGCTCCGGTTCTGACCCGGGCCGGCCGCATCGCCCGCGGCGGCCGGACCGCCGTGGCGGTCACAGCAGCCTGAGCTGCCGGCTGGCGGCCCGGGCGGGCCGGGCCCGCGCCCCGGACCGGTCGAGCAGAGCCGGGTCGATCGCGCTCAGGAAGGGCGACGGGCCGGCGTCACGGGCCGTGCCGTGCCTGGTGCGCCGGCTCGCGCAGGTCAGGTACAGCCGGGCCCGGGCCCGCGTGATCCCGACGAACAGCAGCCGTCGCTCCTCGGCCAGTTCGGCGCCGGCGGCCGGGCCGCGGCCGGGGACCCAGAGCGGCAGCAGGTCCTTCTCGCAGCCGGCCAGGAACACCACCTCGAACTCCAGGCCCTTGGCGGCGTGCAGGGTGAGCAGCGTCACCGCGTCGGCCCGCGGGTCGAGGGCGTCGGTCTGGGCGCCGAGCGAGATCTCGGTGCCGAACCGCTCCAGATCGTCCCCGCAGCGCCGGGCCAGCGGAGCCAGCACCTCGCCCGCGGCCCGCACGTCCAGGGCAGCCGCGGCCGACGGGGCCGCGCGCGCGGCCAGCGTCCGCACCGCGCCGCGCAGCCGGTCGCTGACGGCCGCCCCGGCCGGCCCGGGCCGCTGCTCGCCGGTGCCGCCGGGCCCGGGCCGCCGCTCGCTACCGGCCGCCGCGGCCGGCCGGCCGCCAGCCGCATCTCCCTGACGATCTCGGGCACCCCGGTCCGGCGCTCGAGCAGGTCGTGGGAGCCCTTCTGGAACGGCAGCCCGGCGCGGTTCAGGGCCTGGCCGAGCGGCTCGGCCTGGGCGTCGGTCCGGTACAGCACCGCGACGTCGGACAGGCCGAGCCCCTCGTGCCCCGGTGCGCCGGCCCGGCCGGTGTCCAGCGAGTGGAACGACGCCCCGCCGAGCAGCCGTTCGATCTCACGGGCGATCCAGGCTGCCTCGGCACGCTCGTCTGCGGCCTCGTGAAAGCCGATTAAGGCGCCGGCGGTAGCGGCCACCGCGCCCGACGCTGCGTGGCTCCTCGGCGTTCCTGGCGCCCGGGGCGGGGTCGCCCCGTCAGGCCGTGCCGCTTCGCCGGGCCGGGCCGCCGCCCCGCCGGGCCGTGCCGCTTCGCCGGGCCGGGCCGCCGCGGCCGGGCGCAACACCCGGCCGGGGACGAGCGAGGACGGCGCGATGGCCTGCATCGCGCCCGTGACGATCGCCCCGCTGGACCGGTAGTTCCGGGTGAGCTGCCGCGTGGTGGCGCCGGGGAAGTCCTGGCCGAAGCGAAGGAACAGGTTGACGTCGGCGCCGCGGAACCCGTAGATCGCCTGATCCGGATCACCGATCACGGTCAGGCCGCGGCCGTCCCCGGCCAGCAGGCGCAGCAGCCGGTACTGAGCGGGGTCGATGTCCTGGTACTCATCGACGCTGATCTGCGGCCAGCGACCGCGCAGTGATCCGGTCACGGCCGGCTCGGCGGCCAGCAGCGCGGCGGGCAGTTCGATGAGGCCGTCGTAGTCCACCAGGTCGCGGGCGGCGAGGGCCTTGACCAGGCGTTCGCGCGCGGCCGGGTCCTCGGCCGCTTCGGCGAGCAGCCGCGCACCGTCCCGCGCCGATCCGGTGAGCTCCGCGGCGACCTCGAGCCGCGCCGCGTCGTCGGCCACCCGCAGGCCGGCCGCCAGCCCGGCTCGCTCGTGATGCTCCCGCAGGATCTGCAGGCCCAGCCCGTGGAAGGTGGTGACCGTGACCCCCGGCACGTCCCCGGCCGGCCGGCGGCCGGGAGCAGCGCGGCCAGCCGCGTGCGCATCTCCTCCGCCGCCCGCCTGGTGAACGTGATGGCCAGGGCGGCCGCGGGCCGGCGCGCCTGGCTGGTGGCTATCCGGTGGGTCAGCGTGCGCGTCTTGCCGGTTCCTGGTCCGGCGACGATCATCAGCGGGCTCTCGGCCTCGGCCGCGGCCCGCTGATCAGGGTCGAGGTCGCCGGGAGCGGATCCCGGCGCGGCGGGCCGGGCCCGGCGGCCGGACCGTGTTCGGGCCGGTCTCGCCGGCTGGCCATCCGGTCCTGCGGGCGGCCCGCCTTGTCCGGCCGGCTGGTCGCCTGACCCGCCCGGCCAGCCGGCTGCGTCAGCGGAGGGCCCGCGCGATCCCGCCGGGCGGCCGGACCGCGGGCCCGGGACGGCCAGGTCGAACAGCGCCTCGGACCGGTTCAGCTCCCCGGGGCCGAACAGCGTGATCACCCCGTACTCGCCGTCGTATCCGGCCTCCCGCCGCACCTCGCCCCGGCGCAGCCGGGCGACCGCCTCGGCCAGCAAGCTCGCCGCCGGCCCGCCGCAGGTCGTCGTGACCGGCCTCGGTGAGGATGCCGAGCTCGGGGCCGAGCGCGGCGACGAGCCGGTCCACCTCGCGCCGACCTTCTTGCTCTTCGGGCCGGTGGCCAAGATTTCGCCGACGATCTGCGGTAGCTGGACCAGGTTGGTGAAGGCCGGGGCCCCGGGCGGCCGGTGGCCCGGCCGGTCGGCCAGTTCGGCGACTCGGTGCAGCACGCCGATGGTCAGCGGCTTGCCGCACTGGGGGCAGGCCCCCTGGTGCTCCCGGCTCTGCTCGGGTTCAAAGCGGACCCCGCATTTGCGGTGGCCGTCTAGGTGGTACTTGCCTTCTTCCGGAAAGAACTCGATCGTGCCCGCCAGACCGTCGCCGGTGCGCAGCGCTTGCGCCATCGCGAAGTAATCCAGGCCGACGTCGAACGTGGTGGCCTCGCGCCCGAGCATCGGCGGTGAATGCGCGTCTGAGTTGCTCACCAGGCGATAGCCATCGAGGGACGAGCACCGCCAGTTCATCGGCGGATCGGAGGACAGCCCGGTCTCGATCGCGAATACATGAGGCGGCCAGATCGCCGTAGCAGTCAGCCACGAGATCGAAGCCGGATTTGGATCCCAGCACGGCAAACCAGGGGGTCCAGGCGTGCGCCGGAACCAGGTAGCAGCCCGGCCCGCCGTCAAGCGTGATCTCGAGCAGGTGTCGCGAGTCGAGGCCCAGAATCGGCCGGCCGTCGGACGCCAGGTTACCGATCTTCGATAGCGCGCGGGTGATGCGGTCGGCGGCTTCGAATGTCGGCGCGTAGAGAAGATGGTGCACTTTCCTTGTCCGCTCGCCGCCGCGGTAGATCGTGGAAATCTCTGCGGAAAGCATGAACCGCACCTCGCCGCCGCAACTGGCGGGCGCACTGCGCCGCAGGCGCTCTTCGGTGTCCGCGGCGAGCCGGAACAGGCCGGGCTCGGCCGGGACCAGAGACTCCCGCAACTCATCCGCCCACGCCGGGTGGGTAAAGTCACCGGTGCCGACGACCGTGATCCCTTTGCGGCGCGCCCACCATGCGAGGTGCTCGAGGTCGCAGTCCCTGCTGCAGGCGCGGGAGAATCTGGAGTGGATGTGCAGGTCGGCGTGAAACATACCGTAGTTGCCCGCTCTCCTGTTATTTTCTTCCGCCCGGCCGATCCGATACTGCCATGGGGTGCCGACAACAGCGGCCTGCTTACGACAGGCCGCCGGCCCGGCCCCCCGGGGCCGACGGCCCCGGCCCGGACGCGATCAGCCAGAATGCTAATGAGGCGGCGGCGTGGCCCGCCCGCCGCCGGCGGGCCGGATCCGGGCCCTGACGGCATGGTCATGGTCACGGCAAGGCAAACCCGATCGGACGGAAGGGGGTGAGCCCAGTGCTCAAGGATCTGACGGTGCTTACACCGCCACTTCTCGTGTGCGCCGCATTCCTCATCGCAGTCGGTGCGTTCCTACATCATGAGATGGGCCGATCCCGCAGGCGTCCCGATCAGGATGCGTCTGACCATATTTCCGGTGACGGCACGATTCCTGATAGCGCGGGCAGCCAAGCGGCTGTCCAGTCTGATGAACGGGGTTCATCAGGAGCCGATTGACGGCCCTCCATCCCAGGCTGATTACGGAGAGTTACCGCCTTCTTCCGGATTGCCGTCATGCACTCCCCCGATGTCGAACTCAGGTCACGAATCCGTGTACTCCGAATTGGCATACGCAAGAGTTCTGGTATATGTTTTAGCAACTCCCTAAAAGGCTTGCTCAGCAGAAAGGCTGGCTCCCATGGCGCAGAAGGTTCAGGTGCTGCTCGTCGACGATCTCGATGGGGGCGAGGCATCCGAGACAGTGTCGTTCAGCCTCGATGGCACCGCCTACGAGATCGACCTGAGTCCCGAAAACGCGGGCAAGTTCCGCAAGGATTTGGCCCAGTACATCGACCACGCTCGCAAGGGCGGCGGTGGCGGCCGGCGTCGCCGCGCCAGGACCGGTCCTGGCCGCGAGCGGAGCGCCGAGATCCGGGCCTGGGCGAGGCAGCGGGGGCACAAGGTGAGCGAGCGCGGCCGCATTCCGGCCACGATCATCAGCGAGTACGAGGCATCGCACTAGGAACCAGGCCGAGTGGCGGGCCGTCCCGGGCGCGACCGAGCGCCTTCGGCACCGGCCAGCCGTCGATGAATTGGTAGTGACAGCCAGCCAGTGCTGCGAGCCACCGCCGCCCCGGCGCGCGGTGGCAGAGCGGGGAGCCTTCAGCGCAGCGGCATGGTGATTCGCCGCCAACCGGCCGCCCGGTCCGCGAGGACCGCGGCAGCATCGCCCGCCCGCCGGCGGGCGGAAGAAATCAAGGTGGCATAGCCAGGCGGGGGCCGGTTACCGCCGGCGCCGCGTCGGCGAGACGCAAACGCGGGCGGCGCGCCCAGTCATATGGGGCGCGCCGCCCGCGCATGTCCGGAGCCGTGCACCCGGCTGACCCCTCCGCCACCGCCAGCAGGCCGCGCCCGGCCGTCCGCTCCGGCGCCGCCCGCCGGTGCCCCAGCGGACGTGCGCCGGGCCCTGGCCCGGCCCGACGCGGCGCGTTCGCTCCCGGCGTAGCCGGGAACACCGCCCCTCCGGGCCAGGTTTTATGGGATGAACGGCCGGCCGTCGGGGAACGTTTTACACGTGTGACACATTGCACGCGAGGCGTCGCCCGGCGCACCGGCTACGATGCGGAAGGTAAGGGGCAACGTCGTCTGTGCCTCCCCGACCGCCCTGTGAGGGAGCGACGAGATGTTCGAGAGGTTTACCGACCGGGCGCGACGGGTCGTGGTCCTGGCGCAAGAAGAAGCCAGGATGCTAAACCACAACTACATCGGCACCGAGCATATCCTGCTCGGCCTCATCCATGAGGGCGAGGGCGTCGCGGCCAAGGCACTCGAGTCGCTCGGCATCAGCCTGGAGGCCGTACGCCAGCAGGTCGAGGAGATAATCGGCCAGGGCCAGCAGGCGCCGTCGGGGCACATCCCGTTCACTCCCCGGGCCAAGAAGGTGCTCGAGCTCTCGCTGCGCGAGGCGCTGCAGCTCGGCCACAACTACATCGGCACCGAGCACATCCTGCTCGGGCTGATCCGCGAGGGCGAGGGCGTCGCCGCGCAGGTGCTGGTCCGGCTGGGCGCGGACCTGAACCGGGTTCGCCAGCAGGTGATCCAGCTGCTGCACGGATACCAGGGCAAGGAGCCCGCCGCCGCCGGCGCGCCGTCCGAGACGCGCGCCGTCCACCTCCCTGGTCCTGGACCAGTTCGGCCGGAACCTGACCGCCGCGGCCCGTGAGGGCAAGCTCGACCCGGTGATCGGCCGGGAGAAGGAAATCGAGCGCGTCATGCAGGTGCTCTCCCGGCGCACCAAGAACAACCCGGTGCTCGTCGGCGAGCCCGGCGTGGGCAAGACGGCGGTCGTCGAGGGCCTGGCCCAGAAGATCGTCAAGAGCGAGGTGCCGGAGACCATCAAGGACAAGCAGCTCTACACGCTGGACCTGGGCGCGCTGGTGGCGGGCTCCCGGTACCGCGGTGACTTCGAGGAGCGGCTGAAGAAGGTCCTGAAGGAAATCAGGACGCGCGGCGACATCATCCTGTTCATCGACGAGATCCACACCCTGGTCGGCGCGGGCGCGGCCGAGGGCGCGATCGACGCGGCCTCGATCCTGAAGCCGATGCTGGCCCGCGGCGAGCTGCAGACCATCGGCGCGACCACGCTGGACGAGTACCGCAAGCACCTGGAGAAGGACGCGGCGCTCGAGCGCCGGTTCCAGCCGATCCAGGTCGCCGAGCCGACGATCTCGCACACGATCGAGATCCTCAAGGGCCTGCGCGACCGCTACGAGGCGCACCACCGGGTCTCGATCACCGATGACGCGCTGGTCGCCGCGGCCCAGCTCGCGGACCGCTACATCAGCGACCGGTTCCTGCCCGACAAGGCGATCGACCTCATCGACGAGGCGGGTTCGCGGATGCGCATCCGCCGGATGACCGCGCCGCCCGACCTGCGCGAGTTCGACGAGAAGATCGCCGACGTGCGGCGGGAGAAGGAGTCGGCCATCGACTCCCAGGACTTCGAGAAGGCGGCCGCGCTCCGCGACACGGAGAAGCAGCTGATCGACAAGAAGGACACCAGGGAGAAGGAGTGGAAGGCCGGCGACATGGACGCCGTTGCCGAGGTCAACGAGGAGCTGATCGCGGAGGTGCTCGCGACGGCCACCGGGATCCCGGTCTTCAAGCTCACCGAGGAGGAATCGCAGCGGCTGCTGCGCATGGAGGACGAGCTGCACCGGCGGGTGATCGGCCAGAACGAGGCCATCAAGTCGCTGTCGCAGGCGATCAGGCGCACCCGGGCCGGCCTGAAGGACCCGAAGCGGCCGGGCGGATCGTTCATCTTCGCCGGGCCTTCCGGAGTCGGCAAGACCGAGCTCTCCAAGACGCTCGCCGAGTTCCTGTTCGGTGACGAGGACTCGCTGATCCAGCTGGACATGAGCGAGTACATGGAGAAGCACACGGTGTCGCGGCTGTTCGGCTCGCCGCCCGGCTACGTCGGGTACGAGGAGGGCGGCCAGCTCACCGAGAAGGTGCGCCGCCGGCCGTTCTCGGTGGTGCTCTTCGACGAGATCGAGAAGGCGCACCCGGACATCTTCAACTCGCTGCTGCAGATCCTGGAGGACGGGCGCCTCACCGACGCCCAGGGCCGGGTGGTGGACTTCAAGAACACCGTGATCATCATGACCACCAACCTGGGCACCAAGGACATCTCCAAGGGCGTGTCGGTCGGCTTCGGCACCGCCGGCCAGTCGCGGGGCTCGTACGACCGGATGAAGGCCAAGGTCGCGGACGAGCTCAAGGGGCACTTCCGGCCCGAGTTCCTGAACCGGGTGGACGACACGATCGTGTTCCACCAGCTCAGCCAGGACGAGATCTTCAGCATCGTGGACCTGATGATCGCCAAGGTCGACGACCGGCTGAAGGACCGCGACATGGGGATCGAGCTGAAGCCGGCCGCCAAGGCGCTGCTGTCGGCGCGCGGCTATGACCCGGTGCTCGGCGCCCGGCCGCTGCGCCGGACCATCCAGCGGGAGATCGAGGACAACCTGTCGGAGAAGATCCTGTTCGGCGAGCTGAAGGCCGGCCAGATCGTCATGGTCGACGCCGAAGGCGGCACCGGGGCGGAGGCGACGTTCACCTTCCGCGGCGAGCCCAAGCCCGACGCGGTTCCGGACGCGCCCCCGCCCGAGATCGAGACCCGGCCAGCCGCGTCCGGCGTCAGCACCAGCGGCACCGGCGCCGGTACCGAGGGACGGCTGAGCGCCGAGTAGCCCGCGCCGGCGGCTCGGGCACGATCCGAGGCCCGCGCCCCCCGGCGGGGCGCGGGCCTCATCGTGTCTGGCCGGCGTGAGCCTTGGCGCGTCTGGCGGGCGCGGGCTTCATCGTGTCTGGCCGGCGGAGTCGCCCGGGAGCAGGCCCGGCAGCGCGTAGGTGCCAGGTTCGGGCGCCACGGCCAGGCCGTCGGCGAGCAGGGCCCGCAACGCCCGGGCCCGCTGCGGCCGGTCGGGCCAGGCCGCGTCGAGGCGCGCCTTCGGCACCGGGCCCGCCGCCGCGCGCAGCACGGCGAGCAGCCGGCCTCGGCACTCGCGGTCGCTGCCCTCGTAGCGCGGCGCGGCCGGCCGCGCGGGACCGGCCGGATGCCCGGCGCGGTGCCACGCGCACTGCCGTGTGACCGGGCAGCTTGCGCACGCCGGCCGGGCGGAGGTGCAGACCAGGGCCCCGAGTTCCATGACCGCGACCGACCATCGCGCGGCGCGGGCCGGTGCCGCGGGCAGCAGCGACTCGGCGAGCCGCACCTCAGCCGCTGACGTGCTCCGCGGCGGCAGGTCCTCGCCCCGCACCAGGCGGGCCAGCACGCGGCGCACGTTCGTGTCCAGGACCGCGTGGCGCTGCCCGTAGGCGAAGCTGGCCACGGCGGCGGCGGTGTAGCTGCCCACCCCCGGCAGGCCGCGGAGCGCCTCTACCGATGCGGGTACCTGCCCGGCGTGCTGGTCGGTCACGATCCTGGCCGCGGCGTGCAGCCACAGCGCCCGGCGGGGATAGCCCAGCCGCCCCCACTGCCGCACGGCGTCCCCGGCAGCGGCCGCGGCCAGGGCCGGCGGGGCCGGCCAGCGCGCCAGCCAGGCCGCGTGCGCCGGCAGCACCCGCGCCACCGGCGTCTGCTGCAGCATGATCTCGCTCACCAGCACCGACCAGGCCGTGGCATCCGGCCGGCGCCACGGCAGATCCCGGGCGTGAGCGGCGTACCACCGCAGCACCGGCGCGGCATACCCGTTGGTCATGACGTACACGATCCTGGCACGCCCCGTCAGCCGTCAGGTTCCTGATCGCGGGCCGGCGGGTCTGCGCCGGGGCGAGTCACCCCTCTTGCATACTCACCGTATGGATTTGAATACGTTCCGTCGCCAAACGCGGGAACATGACCCGCTGGCCGCTACCTACTGGCGGCGGCGGTTCCTGGCGCTTGTCGTCGGACTCGCCATTCTTGCCGTGATTGCCTGGGCCCTCTCCGGCGTGGCCGCCGGCGGCGCGGCGGCCGGCTCCGGCGCGAGCACGCCGCTGGCGGCCGGCGCCGCACCCGTGGCCGCGGAGACGCCGGGGCCAGGCGGCGTTACGGCATCGCCGCACCCGAAGGCATCGGGGAACGCGATCGCGGCGGGCACCGCGGGATCGGGGGGCACGACCGGCCCGGGGAACACGACCGAGACCGGATCCGCGGGCGGGTCGCGGCCCGGCACCGTCACCCCCGGCGGGACGCTCCCGGACGCGTCGGCGGCCGCCGGGGGAGCAGCCCAGCCCCGGGGACCGGGCGCGGCGCCGGCGGAAGCGGCCGCGCGCCTGCGGGCCTGCCAGCCGGGCGACCTGGTGATCAGCCTCTACGCCGGCCGGGGCGGCTATGGCCCGCGTCAGGCACCGGGGTTCGACGTGGCGTTCGTGTCCACCGCCGCCCGGCCCTGCGCGGTCAACGTCGGCCCGAAGTTCCTGGCGCTGATCGTCACCGCGCACGGCCAGCGGGTCTGGGGCTCGGCCGACTGCGTCGCGGGCCGCGGCTCGCTGCTGGCTGGCCTGGCCCGGGGGGTTCCGGAGATCGTGCCGCTCTCCTGGGACCGGCAGACGTCGGCGCCCGGGTGCGCGCAGGAGGCGCGCCGGGCGCCGGCCGGCCGTTACGCGGCCGCCGCATCGGACGGCGGCGTGACCAGCAACTCGGTGACGTTCCGGGTGAGGTGAGCCGGAGCGTTACATGTACCGCTCCAGGATGGACGCCTCGGCGAGCCGGGACAGGCCCTCGCGGACGCTGCGCGCGTGCGACGGCCCGATGCCCTCCACCTGGTTCAGGTCCTCCACGCCCGCGGCCAGCAGCTTCTGCAGGCCGCCGAAATGCTCGATGAGGCTCGCCACGACCGGGGCCGGCAGCCGGGGCACCCGGGCGAGCAGCCGGTACCCGTGCGGGCTCACCTGCTCGTCCAGCGCGTCCGGGCCGCCGAAGCCCAGCACGGCGGCGACGGCCGCCATGTCCATGAGTTCGTCCAGGGACAGGCACTCCAGCCCGGCCAGCACGTCGGCGGCTGCCGCCCGCGTCCGGCGGCGGCGCGGGCACGTAGTCCTGGGCCAGCATCACCCGCTCCTGGGCCGTGCCCGCGACGAGCTCGTCGAGGTGCAGCGCGAGCAGCCTGCCGTCGGTGCCGAGCTCCACCATGAAGCCCTCGATCTCGGCGGCGATGCGCCGCACCATCTCCAGCCGCTGGGCCACGGCGGTGACGTCGCGCACGGTGGCGAGATCCTCGATCTCCAGCGCGGAGAGCGCGCCCGAGACCTCATCGAGCCGGCGCTTGTAGCGCTCCAGCGTGGCCAGGGCCTGATTGGCGTGCGACAGGATCGCCGCCGAGTCCTCGAGCACCAGCCGGGTCCCGTCGATGAACAGCGCGATGATCCGCATCGACTTGCTGACCGTGATCACCGGAAGGCCCGTCTGCCTGGCCACCCGCTCCGCGGTCCGGTGCCGGGTGCCCGCCTCGTCGGTCGGGATGCCCGGATCGGGGACCAGCTGGACAGCGGCCCGGACGATCGTCCGCGCGGCAGCGTCGAGCACGATCGCGCCGTCCATCTTGGCCAGCTCGCGGAGCCGGGTGGCGGAGAACTCGACGTTCAGCTCGAAGCCGCCCGAGCAGATGGCGTCGACGGTCTCGTCGGAACCGAGCACGATCAGCGCGCCAGTGCTGCCGCGCAGGATCCGCTCCAGGCCGTCCCGGAGCTTGGTGCCGGGCGCCAGCGCCGCGAGCGCGGCCCGGCGACGCTCATCCTGGCCTCTGCTCACGGCGGGCCGCTCCCCGGAAACGTCGGTCATTACTGTCAGTGTATCGGCGGGGGGCGGGGCGTGGCCTCGGCTTCGCGGCGGTCCCGTGTCCGTCCGGCGCGGCCTGTCGGCGGCTCCGGCCGGCCCGCCCCGGCGCGGCCTGGGCGGTGGCCCGCCCCGCCCCGCCCGGGCGGCCTGGGCGGCGGCTCGGGCCCGGGCCGCCCGGCGCGGCCTAGCGGTCGCCCGCGCGCCCCCCCAGCGCGGCGGCGATCGCCTGCCCGATGTCCGCCGCCTCGGTGACCGTCATCCCGGGCACCTCGCCCGGCGGCAGCACCGGCGAGCCCGGCGGGACGATCGCGCGCCGGAACCCCATCCGCCCGGCCTCGGCCAGCCGGCGCTGGACCCCGGTGACCCGGCGTATCTCACCGGCCAGGCCGACCTCGCCGATCGCGATGAGCCCGGCCGGAAGGCTCAGGTCGCTGATCGCGCTGGCCAGGGCGAGCGCGACGGCCAGGTCGACCGACGGCTCGGTCAGCCGGACCCCGCCCACGGTCGCCGCGTAGATGTCCCGCTTGCCGATCGTCACCCGGGCCCGGCGCTGCAGCACCGCCACGACCATGCCCACCCGGGACGAGTCCAGGCCCGACGTCACCCGCCGCGCTGGCTCCGCCGCGGCCTCGCAGACCAGGGTCTGCACCTCGGCCAGCAGCGGGCGCCGGCCCTCCAGCGTGACGGTCACGCAGGTTCCCGGCACCGGGTTGCTCAGCCGGGACAGGAACAGCCCGCTCGGATCGGGCAGCTCGGTCAGGCCGTACTCGCCCAGCTCGAAGCAGCCGATCTCGTCGGTCGGCCCGAACCGGTTCTTCAGCGCGCGGACCATCCGCAGCTGGGCGTGCCGGTCGCCGTCGAAGTGCAGCACCACGTCCACCAGGTGCTCCAGCGAGCGCGGGCCCGCGATCGAGCCGTCCTTGGTGACGTGCCCGACGAGCACCGTGGTCAGCGTCCGCTGCTTGGCCAGCGCCGTCAGCGCGCAGGTGACCTCACGGACCTGCGTGACCCCGCCGGGCGCGCCCTCGACGCCCGGGGCCGAGATGGTCTGCACCGAGTCGACGATCAGCAGGGCCGGGTTCACCGCGTCCACGTGGTCGAGCAGCGCGCCGAAGTCGGTCTCGGCGGCGAGGAAGAGGTTCTGGCTGACCGCCCCGATCCGGTCCGCGCGCAGCCGTACCTGCGCCGCGGACTCCTCCCCGGTCACGTACAGGACCGGGCCCGCGGCCGCGGCCAGCGCGCCCGCCTCGAGCAGCAGCGTGGACTTGCCGACGCCCGGCTCCCCGGCGAGCAGCACCACCGCGCCGGGGACCAGCCCGCCGCCCAGCACCCGGTCCAGCTCGCCGAGCCCGGTGGGCCGGGCCCGGGCCACGGTGGCGTCCACCTCGGCGATCGGCACGGCGGCCGTGGCGGGCCGGGCCGGCCGCCGTTCCTGGCCGGCCCGCGCAGCCGGTCCCGGGCGGGCGCCCGGCCCTCGGCCACCGTGCCCCACTGCTGGCACTCGCCGCACCGGCCCGCCCACCTCATGCTCTGCCAGCCGCATTCCGAGCACTGGTAGAGCGCCGTCGCCCCGGCCGACTTTCCCATGCCCGCACCGTAGCGGCCGGTGCCGACAGTCGGCCGGGCCGCTGGGTGCGGCCGGGTGCCGCCGGTGTGGTCACCGGGCGGCATAAGCTGAACAGCGCAGGATGGACGCGGGCTGCCACGCGTGGACGACCCGGCCAGCAGCAGAGGAGGTGCCGTGGGCCACGTCGCCCCGGTCGCGGGTGTGCAGGTGGCGCTGTCCACGGCCTCGGTCTTCCCCGAGCGGACGCCGGATGCCTTCGAGGCGGCGGCGCAGCCTGGGTTACGACGGCGTCGAGGTCATGGTCACCATGGACCCGATCAGCCAGGACCCGGACATCCTGCGCAGGCTGTCGGACTATCACGGCGTACCGGTGCTGGCCGTGCACGCCCCGTGCCTGCTGATCACCCAGCGGGTCTGGGGCCGCGAGCCGTGGGGCAAGCTCAACCGGGCCCGGGAGGTGGCGGAGAAGCTCGGCGCGCAAGGTCGTCGTGGTCCATCCGCCGTTCCGCTGGCAGCGCGAGTACGCCCGCGACTTCGAGGCCGGGCCTGACCCAGCTCGGCGCAGGAGACGGACGTCAAGTTCGCGGTCGAGAACCTGTACCCGCTGCGCGCGCCGCGGCGCCGAGGTGACCGCGTACGCGCCGCACTGGAACCCGGTCGAGATCGACTGCCCGCACGCCACGCTGGACCTCTCGCACACCGCGGTGTCCGGGTCCGACGCGCTGGCCATGGCCGGCGAGCTCGGCGGCAGGCTGGCCCACGTGCACATGGCCGACGGCACCGCCCCGGGCCTGCCCGACGAGCACCTGGTCCCCGGGCCGCGGCACCCAGCCGTGCGCGGAACTGCTGCGCCAGCCTCGGCTCCCGCGGCTACGCCGGGATGGTCGTGCTCGAGGTCAATACCCGCCGGGCGCCAGACGCGGCGAGGAGCGCCGGGCCGACCTGGCGGAGTCGCTGGCGTTCACCCGCGAGCACCTGGGCGCTCTCGCGTCACCCGCGCGGCCCGGCGCCATGCCGCCCGGGCCGCGCCGGAGGCGCTACGCGTCCAGGATCAGCGTGACGGGCCCGTCGTTGACCAGCATGACCTGCATGTCCGCGCCGAAGACGCCGGTCTGCACGCTGGCGCCGAGCCCGCGCAGCGCGTCGGCGAACGCGGTGACCAGCGGCTCGGCCACCGGGCCGGGCGCGGCGGCCTGCCAGGTGGGACGCCGGCCCTTCCTGGTGTCCGCGTACAGGGTGAACTGGCTGATCACCAGCAGCGGCGCGCCGGTGTCCGCGCACGACTTCTCGTCGCGCAGGATCCGCAGATGATAGATCTTCCTGGCCAGGGCGGCGGCCGTCGCCGCGCGTGTCGGCATGGGTCACGCCGACCAGCACCACCAGGCCCGGGCCGGGGCAGGCGGCCGGCCGTCATCCCGTTCACCTCGACGCTGGCCTGGCTGGCCCGCTGGACCACAGCTCGCACGAGAAGGAATTCTGCCTCCCATGACTGATGTGAATCCGGTGCTTGCCGAAGTAGTCAGGTCCGGCTTCGCCGAATCACGGCACCGCGGCTCGATCGTGGTCGTGGCCTCCGACGGCACCACCATGCGACGTGCTGGTGCGGTGGACGTGCCCATCTTCCCGCGCTCCTCGAACAAGCCCATGCAGGCCGTGGCCATGCTCTCCTGCGGCCTCGACCTGGACGGGGAACTGCTCGCGCTCGCCGCGGCCAGCCACGCGGGCGAGGAATTCCACGTCACCGGGGCGAACAAGATCCTGGCCGGGGCCGGGCTGACCGAGGACGCGCTGCAGTGCCCGCCCGACCTCCCGCTCGACGAGGATGCCAGGAACGCGGTCGCTGCTGAACGGCGGCGAGAAGCGCCGGCTGTACATGAACTGCTCGGGCAAGCACGCGGCCATGCTCGCCACCTGCGTGGCGGCGGGCTGGGACACCGCCAGCTACACCGACCCCGGCCACCCGCTGCAGGCGGAAATCAGGCGGACGATCGAGCGGCTCGCCGGCGAGCAGGTGACCGTGCCGCCCGGCGTGGACGGCTGCGGGGCGCCGCTGTTCGCGATCTCGCTGGCCGGACTGGCCCGGGCCTTCGGCGCCCTGGTCCGCGCCGAGCCGGGCTCGCCCGAGCGGCGGGTCGCCGACGCCATGCGCGCGAACCCCGAGTGGACCTCGGGCAGCACCCGCCCGGACCGCACGCTCGTCGACGCCGTCCCCGGCCTGCTGCTGAAGTCCGGCGCCGAGGGGGTCCAGGGGCTTGCGCTCGCCGACGGCCGTGCCGTCGCATTCAAGATCGACGATGGCGACGGCGCCAGGCGGGCGCGGATCGCGGTGGCCGCCGCGTTGCTCCGCGCGCTCGGCGCCGACCGGGCCGTTCTGGATGACCTGGCCAGCCCGCCCGTCTACGGCGGCGGTCGCGAGGTCGGCGAAGTACGGGTCATCCTGCCTTTTGAGTGACCTGAACGATCCGTCTCCCGCCAGCTAGTTTGCAAATGCAAGCACCGGGAGCGAGACTGGACCCATGAGTCCGGTAAACGTTCCAGCGATCGGGTCCTACATCCGCGAGCAGCGGGAGCAGGCCAAGATCTCGCTCCGCCAGCTGGCCCAGGCCGCCGGCGTATCCAACCCGTATCTGAGCCAGATCGAGCGGGGCCTGCGCCGCCCGAGCGCCGACATCCTGCAGCAGATAGCCCGGGGCCTGCGGATCTCGGCCGAGGCGCTGTACGTCCAGGCGGGCTTCCTGGAGGACCGGCCGCCCGGTTCCGGGGTGCGTGACGCGGTGCTCGCCGACCCGGAGCTCACCGAGCGGCAGAAGCAGATGCTGCTCGAGGTCTACGAGTCGTTCCGCAAGGAGACGGCGGCGGCCAGGACGGTGCTGACCGGCGAGGTGGAGCCTGCCGACGGCGAGGTGGAGCCCGCCGACGGCGAGGTGGAGCCTGCCGACGGCCTGGTGGAGTCCGCCGACGGCCTGGTGGAGCGTGCCGACGGCCTGGTGGAGCCCGGCGACGGCCAGGCACCCGAGGACCTGGCCCCGGAAGAGCCGGCGGACGGGCCGGGCCCGCGCCGGACGTTCCGGCCGCCGGGCAGTCCCGGCGGGGACCGGACGTCTCACCCGTTCCCGAACTCGGCCGCGACCGGGTAGCGTGACTGCGTGATTTACTCTCACCCGGCCGCGCTCTCGGTCCTCGACTGGTTCTTCGAGGTACTGGCCCTGGGCGCATTCATCTTCGAGGGCTTCGCGTTCATCGACGCGATCCGCCGGCCGCGCCAGGCGTTCGTCGCGGCCAGCAAGCAGACCAAGCCGCTGTGGCTGATCATCACCGGTGTCGCCACCGCCATCGGCCTCGGCACCGCGGCCACCGGCAGCTTCGCCGTGATCGGCATCCTGTCCGTCGTGGCGTTCGTGGCCTCGGCCATCTACGTCACCGACGTCCGGCCCAAGGTGAAGGACTTCCGCAGCGGCGGGGCCGGCACCCACATGGGCCCCTACGGCCCATGGTGACCTGGCGCACGCATCGGCTCGAGCTTGACGACCAGACCCTGCGCGAGTGGGACGCCACGGTCCTTGACGCGGGACCCGACGGGATCGTGCTGGACCGGTCGGCGTTCTAC
Source organism: uncultured Actinomycetota bacterium (assembly GCA_963749145.1). GTDB lineage: Bacteria > Actinomycetota > Actinomycetes > Streptosporangiales > Streptosporangiaceae > JASHPR01. The sequence continues at coordinate 388,456 of CAVVLN010000006.1, forward strand.
CCGGGCGGCGGCGGCCAGCCCCCTGATCACGGCGTGCTGCTGTGGGGCGGGGTGCAGACCCGCATCGAGGGCGTCAGGAAGGGCGACGAGGAGTACCTGATCCCGGCCGACGGCGACCCGGTCCCGCCGGCCGGTACCCCGGTCCGGGGCGCCGTTGAGGACGAGCGGCGCACCGCGCTGATGCGCACGCACTCCGGCCTGCACGTGCTGTGCGGGGTGGTGTTCCGCGACTACGGCTCGCCGGTCACCGGCGGCAACATGGAGCCGTACACCGCCCGGATGGACTTTGACCTGCCCGAGGTGCCCGAGGGGTTCAAGGACTCGGTCGAGGCCGCCTGCAACGCCGAGATCGCGACCGGGCGGCGGATCGACGTGCGGGTGCTGCCGCGCGCGGACGCGCTGGCCATCCCCGACATCATCCGCACCGCCACCAACCTGATCCCCGAGGACGTCCCCGACGTCCGTATCGTCGACATCGTCGGCCTCGACCAGCAGGCGGACGGCGGCACCCACGTCGCCTCGACCGGCCAGATCGGCCGGATCGAGGTCGTCAAGATCGAGAACAAGGGCAAGGGCTTCCGCCGGCTCCGGATCCAGATCACGGACTAGCCTCGCGCGGCCGCGCCCTGGCCTTGGGCGGCCGCGCCGGCCCCCGGCCCAGGCGGACCCGGGCCGGGCGCTCGGAACGGCAGGGCCAGGCGGGACCGGCCGAGCGGCAGGCCGGGTGCTCGGAACGGCAAGGCCAGGCGGGACCGGCCGAGCGGCAGGCCGGGCGTTCAGAACGGCAGGGCCAGGAGCGCGGCGGGGACGGCGACGGTCACGATCGCGACCGCGGCCACCAGCGCCAGCGCGACGGCCGACAGCCGCGGGTCGGGTCGCAGCAGCCGGGAGACCCGGGCCGCCACCTGCCCGTCGCCGCAGTCCGCGGCCGCGAGCGCCCCGGCCGGCGGGTGCACCCCGCCAGCCGCGCCCACCCGCAGCAGCGCCGTGGCAAGTTCCCGGGCCGGGCGGTGCCGCAGCGCCCGGTCGTCGGCGAGCATCTCGACCAGCAAGGCGACCGCCGCCTGGGCCTGGCGGGCCACCGCCGACCAGCGGAACGCCCGCAGCAGCGCCGCGAACGGCAGCAGCACCAGGTCGTGACGCTCCCGCAGGTGGGCGCGCTCGTGCGCGAGAACCGCCGCCAGTTCGGCCTGGTCCAGCAGGTCCAGTGCGCCCGCGCTGATCACGATCCGAGAGCGCAGGCCCGGCACGCAGTACGCGGCCGCCGCCGGGTGGTCGACCACCAGTGCTCCGGGCACCTTGGGATCACCGTGCGCCAGCAGGCTGAGCAGCACGCGCTGGCGGCGGCGAGCACGCACCACCGCAGCGAAGGCGGCCACCAGGATCCAGCACAGCAGCAGCAACAGGACCAGGCCGGCGGTCAGCGCCAGCAGCCGCAGGCCGAGCGTCCCGGCCAGCAGGCGCCGGGTCCCCGGCGTGGCGCGGTCATCGTTCAGCACCCGGGAGACCAGCGCGAACGCGCCTCCCGCGACGCCGGAGCGAGCGTCGGCCACGCCCAGGCCGGCCAGGGCCCCGACCGCGGCCAGGCCCCAGCCGAGCCCGAGCGCCTGCCAGAGCACGATCGCGGCCGCCGGGGCCCGGCGTGGCCAGCGCGCCGCCGCCAGCGCCGAGCCGGCCGGGATGCAGGCGACCGAGAACGCGGCGAGGACGAAGGCGGGGGCGGGCACGTGGGTTCAGTCCCCGCTGCCGTGGGCCGTGCCGTCGCCGAGGGCGTGGCCGTCGCCGCGGGCCATGCCGTCGTCCCGGACCGGGCCGTCGCCGCTGACCGCGGTGCCGTCGCCCAGACGGCCGGCGGCCCGTCCGCCGCGGCCGAGCGCCTCAAGGGCCCGGCGCAGCGCGGCCGCCTCCGTCTCGGACACGCTGCGGGCGAACTTGGCCAGCGCCGCGTGCCGGTCACCGGTCTGTTCGAGTGCACTCAGCATGAGTTCGGTCACGTACGCTTCCCGGGTCTCCGCCGCGCGGTACCGCCAGGCGCGGCCATCCCGCTCCCGCCGGGCGAAACCCTTCTTGGCCAGTCGGTCCAGTACCGTCATCACAGTTGTGTGCGCCAGGTCACGCTCGGTGAGGTTACCACTGACCTGCCGGACCGTGAGCGGCTCCGGGCTTTCCCAGAGGATGTCCATGATCGCGCGTTCGAGCTCGCCGAGACGGTTCACGACCGTTACTGTACCCAGCCTGGTCCGCCCCTAGCGCGGCCGCCGCCCGGCCGCCCAGCCGCGGGGAAAGGCGCGAGCTGCGTCTCCGCGCGGCATTTGCGCCGCCGCGGACGTTCCGGCCATCTCACCACAACTTGTGGAAACGCGCGCCAGGCCATTACGTCACCGCCCGGGCCGGGAAGCCGGCGACTGGCCGGCTGGTGAAGTCGGCACTCACCGGGAATTGCTATCGGCACGGCAGGGTGGCGTGGTATATGGGCGTAAGCCGGGAGAACTTCGTGCCGCCCCGGGCATTATGCGCAAACGAATCTGAGTTGTACTATCGAGCAACCGAGGACGGGCATCTCCCTCCTTACCCTCAACCGCGGATCCCCCCCTCCCGGCTGCAGGGCAGCTGGAGGTACCCGCCCTCGGCCCTGAGCTTGGATCCGCTGCCTCCCGTTATGCGGGCGTTCATTGTGCTACGCCGCAATGGCACCCTGTAGGCTGTGACCTCATCATGAAGCTGCTCAGGGCGGTTTCCAGCCCGAATGAGTGACGTGGTCGTCTGCGCGTGAATTAGCATATGCAAATGCACGTGCTGTGCGCTTATGCTGCGGGTGCGTTGCTGCGGGGCCGGGCCGACAGGTCCAGCCCGCGCCGTACGGACTGGGCGACGCCGTCGGCGGCCCGCCTGGCCGCCCGCCCGGGGCCTCCCCCGCAGGCCGGCTTTCCGCCGCCCGACATTCCGGGCGCGCCGGGTTGGCGCTGTCCTGCGGCGTTTCCCGGCCTGGCCCGGCCCTGCGGCGTTTCCCGGCTGGCCCGGGTTTCCCGGCTGGCGCCGGCCGTGCGGCGTTTCCCGGCTGGCCCTGGTTTGGCGCGGCCGTGCGGCGTTCCCGGCGGCCGCCTTGCGCCAGCCCATAGCGTTGATAGCCGGGCGGCTTACGCCCGCCCGCAGCTTGTCGCGGCGCCGGTCCCGCAGCCCGGGCCGCGCGGCGCCCGCGCCGCCCGTTTAGGCAGGCCGCTGTGGCCGTGGCATGCTGGGCAGCACGGTTTCCCTGAGCCGGGAGGACAATGGTGTCCGCACAGTATCCGCGCTTTCGGCCGATTCTCGACCAATTCGCGCCGTATAAGCCGGGCAAGGTCCCTTCGGCGCCGGATGGCAGGTCTTTCAAGCTGTCATCGAATGAGTCGCCGTTCGGCCCGCTGCCGTCGGTGGTCAAGGTCATCGCCGAGGCCGCGGGCAGCGTCAACCGGTACCCGGACAACGGCGCGGCTGAGCTGATCGAGGCGATCGCCGCGCGCTTCGGTGTCCCGGCGTCGCACGTGGCGGTCGGCTGCGGGTCGGTCGGCGTGGCCCAGCAACTGCTCGAGGCCGTCGGCGAGCCCGGGGCCGAGGTCCTGTACGCCTGGCGCTCGTTCGAGGCGTATCCGTACCTGTCCGATCTCGCGGGCGCGACGTCGGTCCGGGTGCCGTTGCGTGATGAGGTCCACGACCTGGCCGCCATGGCGGACGCGATCACCGCCCGGACGCGGCTGATCTTCGTCTGCAACCCGAACAACCCGACCGGTACCGCGCTGCGCCGCGCCGATCTGGAGCAGTTCCTCGGCCAGGTTCCCGTGGACTGCCTGGTCGTCCTGGACGAGGCCTACGCCGAGTACGTCAGGGACGCCGGGGTGCCGGACGGGATCACCTTGTACCGCAACCGCCCCAACGTGGCCGTGCTGCGCACCTTCTCCAAGGCCTACGGGCTGGCCGGCCTGCGGGTCGGATTCCTGATCGGCCACGAGCCCGTGGCGGCCGCGGTCCGCAAGACGATGCTGACCTTTACCGTGAACGCGCTGGCGCAGGCTGCCGCGGTCGCGTCGCTCGAGGCCGAGCCCGAGTTGCTCGAGCGGGTGGAGGCCGTGGTCGGCGAGCGGGACCGGGTCCGCGGCGAACTGCTCGCCCAGGGATGGACCGTGCCCCCGACCGAGGCGAACTTCGTCTGGCTGCGGCTCGGCGCCGACACCGGGGAGTTCGCCGACGCCTGCGACCGGGCGGGGGTGAGCGTGCGCCCGTTCGGCGCGGAGGGCGTCCGGGTCTCGATCGGTGACCCGGAGGCCAACGACGTGTTCCTCGCTGTCGCCCGCGCCTACCCGCGCCGTCACTGACGCGGCCGCGACGGCCCGCGTCTGCCCGGCTCGCCGGACTGTTTGCCGCCCGGTTCGCCGGACCGCTTGCCACCTGGTTCGCCGGGGCGTTTCCCGCGTGGCTCTTCGGACTGCCACGGCAGGTCATCCCGGTCACCGGATACCCGGATAAGCACCGCCGCCCAGGTGCGGAACGGCCGCCATGGCTCGGCGATCTGCCGCATGGTCTCGTCATCGGGCGCCCCGGCCAGCCCGTAATAGTGGCGCACATACGCACGGATGCGCGGCTCGCCCAGGGTGAGCGCGTCGCTGACGCCGGTCGAGCGCAGCTCGACCAGGCCCGCGTACACCGGTCCCAGGCCGGGAATGGCCCGCAGCGCGGCGAGGGCCTGACCGGGATCCATCGCCGCGAGCCGCTCCGGGTCGAGGTCGCCGGCCAGCGCCCGCTCGGCGACGCCGCGCAGCCGCTCGAGCCGCCGGGGCTCCAGGCCGGAGAACTCCTCCAGGCTGAGCAACCGCTCCGGCAGCGGGAACGCGTGCTTCACCTGGCCCGCGAGCTCGAACGGCCGGCCCAGTGCCTCGCTCATCCGGCGCCAGAGCGCCGCCGCCTGGCTCCTGTGCCGTCGCTGTGACGCCATGGCCCAGGCCGCGGCCTCGTAGGGCGAGTGAAACAGCACCGGGCGCAGTCCGGGGTGCTCGGTCTGCAGACGGCCGAGCACCGGGTCCCGCTGCCCCGCGGCCAGCCAGCCGTCGGCCGGGCGGTCCACGGACAGGATGCGGCGCAACTGCCGCTCGGCCGCCGCCAGGTCGGTCACGCCGCTGATCTCGGCGACGAGGTCGCCGCCGGGTTCCTGGCTGACCACGGCGCCCATCTGGTGCTTCAGGTCGTCGGTCACGAACGCCAGGCGCATCGCTTCGTCGTCCGGGTAAGGCCGCCCGGTACCCGGACCGAACCCGAACGCCGCTGCCGCGGCGAGCGAGAACGGGCCGTCGACCGGCATCCGGATCCGCTGCGCCGCCCGTGCTGTCCCGGTCATCCGCCGCCCCTCTGCTCCCGGCCCGCTGCTTCCCGGCCCGCTGCTTCCCGGCCCGCTGCTTCCCGGCCCGCTGCTTCCCGGCCCGCGCGTACCCGGCTGACCTGGCCCGGGCCGCTCCCGCCCGGCCCGGCCGCCTGGACCCACCCCTCCGGCCTGGTCCAACCCTCACCCACCGGTTCTAGCAGGTGCCTACGACAATCGCGCCCGGTCACGCCCCGCCCGAGTGGCGCCGCGACGCCGCCCGTCCATAACCTGTGCGTGGGTATCCGACGCGGAGGGCTGGGCAGCCGGTGAAGGTTCATGTGCTCCACGAGAACCCTGAGTGGTACGCGCCGATCGGCGCGGCGCTCGACGCCGCCGGCGTGCCGCACGAGCAGTGGCTGCTCGGGGACGGCGTGCTCGACCTGGATGACCCGCCGCCGGGCGGGGTGTTCTGGTCCCGGTTGAGCGCGTCCTCGCACACCCGGGGACATCCCCACGCCAAGGAACACGCCCGGGCGGTGCTGACCTGGCTCGAATCGCACCGGCGGCGGGTGGTGAACGGGCGCAGCGCGCTCGAGCTGGAGGTGAGCAAGGCGGCCCAGCTGGCCGCGCTGCGCGCGGCCGGGTTCGACGTGCCGCGCACGCTGGTGGTGGCCGGCGCGGCCGACCTGCCGGCCGCGGCCAGGAAGCTGCCCGCGCCCTTCATCGGCAAGCACAACCAGGGCGGCAAGGGCCTGGGCGTCCGACTGTTCGGCAGCCACGACGAGTTCGATGCCTATATCGAGTCGCCGGAGTACCAGGCCCCGGTGGACGGGATCACCCTGCTGCAGGAGTACCTGCGGGCCGCGGAGCCGTTCATCACCCGGGCCGAGGTGGTCGGCGGCGAGTTCGTGTACGCGATCACGGCCGACACCGCGCGGGGCGGCTTCGAGCTCTGCCCGGCCGACGCCTGCGCGGTCCCGCCCGGCGCCGGGCCAACGGGCCTGTTCGCGCTGCGGGAGGGGTTTGACCACCCGATCATCGGCCGGTACCTGGCGTTCGCCCGCGGGCAGGGCATCGAGATCGCCGGGTTCGAGTTCATCGAGACGGCGGACGACCGCATGGTCACCTACGACGTGAACACCACGACCAACTACAACGCGGACATCGAGGCCGTGGCGGCACGGCCCGCGCTGCCCGCGGTGGCTGCCTTTCTCGGCCGGGTGCTGGCCGAGGAGACCGGAGGGAGACGATTCGGCTGATGCGGTTCGGATACTGGATGCCGGTCTTCGGCGGATGGCTGCGCAACGTCGGGGACGAGGACATGACGATCGCGTGGCCTTACCTGCGCGACCTGGCCGTCGCGAGCGAGCAGCACGGTTTTGAGATCACGCTGATCGCCGAGCTGAACCTGAACGACATCAAGGGCCACCGGGCACCGTCCCTGGATTGCTGGACCCTGGCGCCGGCCGTGGCGGCGGTCACCACGCAGCTCGAGCTGATGCTCGCGGTCCGGCCGAACTACCACTCGCCGTCGCTGACCGCCAAGGCGCTGTCCACCCTGGACACGATCGCTCCCGGCCGGCTGTCGCTCAACGTGGTGTCGTCCTGGTGGAAGGACGAGGCGGCACAGTACGGGGCCCCGTTCGACGTGCACGACGCCCGGTACGAGCGCACGAAGGAGTGGCTTGACGTGGTCTCGCGGCTGCTCCGCGAGCCGACCGTGACCCACCACGGGAAGCTGTACCAGCTCGAGGGCACGGTGCTGGAGCCCAAGCCGAGCCGGGCGCCCGCGGTCTACATGGGCGGCGAGTCGCCCCGGGCCAAGGAGATCATCGCCGCCCAGGCCGACGCCTACGTCATGCACGGCGACGCCCCCGAGGTCATCGCCGGGAAGGTCGAGGACATGAACGGCCGCCGGGCCGCGGCCGGGCAGCCGCCGCTGACGTTCGGCGTGTCCGGCTACGTGATCTGCCGGGACACCGAGGCGCAGGCCCAGGCCGAGCTTGACCGGGTACTCAACGTCCGGTCTTCGCCGGGGGCCTACGCCTCCTACCAGGACTTCGTGGAGGGCTCCCAGCTCGAATCGCGGGTTTCCCTGGAGGAGTACAGCGTGTCCAACCGCGGCCTGCGCAGCGGGCTGGTCGGCACGCCCGACCAGATCATCGAGCGTCTCCGGGCCTACGAGGAGGCCGGGGTCGGCCTCATGCTGCTGCAGTTCTCGCCCCAGCACGAGGAGATGGCCCGGTTCGGCCGCGACGTGATCAGCCGCTACCCGGCCTGACCCGGGCCTGAGCGCTGGAGCCGCGTCAGCGGGCCGCGCGGCTGCCTGGCTCGTCGCGCCGGCGCTGCTCCAGCTGCTCCACGACCAGCCGGTAGAACTGGCGCGGCCGCCCGGGCGCGGGCGAGCGGTTCGGCGGGAGCGGCCAGGCGAGGCCCTCCTCTACGAGGATGTGCAGCAGCCGCCGGGCCGTGCGCGGGGTGACCGCGAGCAGCTGGCCGGCCGTCTCGGCGTCCACGACCAGATTGGCCCCGGTGGCCGCCAGCTTCTCGGCCAGCCGGGCCAGCGTCTCCAGGCTGCGGGACCGGCGGGCGCCGGCCTCGGGCAGCCGCGGCGCCGGGACCGGCACCTGCGCCTCGCGGCCCCCGGCGAGCCCGCGCAGCCCGCCGCCCTGGACCCGGCCCAGGGAGGCGCGGGCGTGCGCCTCGGCCTCCACCGCCGTCCGGCCCAGGCCGATGCCGACGTCGAGGGCCACCCCCAGCTCGCTGCGGGCCCGCTCGGTGAACGGCGCGACCCGGAACCCGTCCGTAGCCCGGGCCAGCGAGCCCCGGGTCGCCACGATCAGGAAGCCGTGGTCGCTGGCCGGGCTGACCGCCGCGTGGATCCGCTGCGCCTCCTGGACCAGGAACCTGTGCACGGTGAGGCGCAGTTCCTCGCGCGACTGCCGCGGCGATGCCCGCCGCCCGCTGTCCCGCAAGGCCGGCACCTCCACCAGGGCCAGGGCCAGCTGGGCGTCCTCGAGCCGGCGGTACCCGCCGAGCAGGGCGGCCGTGCGCAGCGCGACGCGGATGTCGCTGCCGGTGGGCCGGAGCGTGAAGGCCGGGACGCCAGCGGCGGACAGCCGCGCCGCCACCGACTGCAGGCAGGTGAACGCGACCGTCGTCTCGCTGCGGCGCCACAGCCGCTCGTGGAACGAGGCCACGACCGCCGCGCTGCCGGACTCCTCGCGGACGTGCACGCCCGCCGCGGACAGGCCGAGCTCGGCGAAGGCCTCCTCGACGTCGCCGCGGCTCAGCACGTCCACGCTGGACCGGGCCGGATCCCGCCCGCCGTCCCGGCTGGCCCGCATCAGCGCGCTGTACAGGGCGCTGCCGCCGAGCGGGACGAACGTGGCCGGGCAGGTCAGCACGCCTGCCGCCCGCGCGTACTCGTACGGGATCCGGCTGGCGAACAGGCAGACGTCGATCGAGGTGCCCAGCCGGGCGACCTGATCGGCGGCCTCCTGCTCGTCCCGGTAGGCGGCCGCGACCAGCCGCCGGGCCGGGACCGGCTCTCCCGCGGGCGGCGAGCCGGGGGCCCCGGACTTCCCGCCCGCCGCCGGGCCGGACAGCATGATCCGCTCCACCAGGTCGTGCGGGCCGACGACGCCGATCGTGAGCTCGCCCTGGGTCCGGCTTGACCCGTTCATGACTGGTCGCGCCCGGCCGTCGCCGGCGCGGTGGCGGCACCCGGCCAGATACCCCCGTATCGCCTCATCCCTAAGGCCACGTTTCGTCCCATCTCCGGTCGGCTTCCCGCGATGTGAGAATGCCTCTCCTACATGTCGTAACTCACGAAGAGGATCACTGTGAAGAGGCGGGGAAGAGCCAATTATCTGCGCGGAGACGGCGATGACGCGGAAGCCATGCCGAAACACCGGAAAATGGCGGCCATGACCGCCGCGTGACCTGGGCTTTAAGGCATCTCGGTGGCGGTCTCGGCGGCGATGTCCGCGCCCAGCGTGGTCAGCCGGGCCGCGACGGCCGCGTGCCCGCGGTCGATCGGGTAGCCGGGGGAGACGATGGTCTCGCCCTCGGCGGCCAGCCCGGCCAGGATGAGCGCGATCCCGGAGCGGAGATCGTGCGCGATGACCTCGGTGCCCTTCAGCACGCTGGGCCCGTGCACCAGGGCCGCGTTGCCGGCCACCTCCACCTTCGCGCCCAGCTTGTTGAGCTCGCTGGCCAGGGTGTAGCGCCCGTCGAAGATGGTCTCCCTGATGTAGCTGGTGCCGTCGGCCAGCGTGGACAGCGCCATGATCGGCGACTGCAGGTCGGTCGCGAACCCGGGGAACGGGCAGGTGATCACGTTGATCGGCCGCAACGGGCGCTCGCGGCGCACCTGGAGGATCGCGCCGTGGGTGGAGAACTCGACGCCCATCTGCTCCAGCTTCCAGCGCACCACGCCGAAGTGGTCCAGGTCCGCCCCGACCAGGCTCAGCTCGCCGCCGGTGATGGCGGCGGCCATCGCGAAGACCGCCGCGTCGATGCGGTCGGCCATCACGGTGTGCTCGACCGCGTGGAGTTCCCTGACCCCGTTGACCGTCACGAACCCGGTGCCGCCGCCGCTGATGTCCGCGCCCATCTTGGTCAGGAACGAGATGACGTCGAGAACCTCCGGCTCCTGGGCCGTGTTGTCGATCACGGTGGTGCCCGGGGCCAGCGCCGCGGCCATGATCAGGTTCTCGGTGCCGGTGTGCGACGGCGTGTCCAGGTACAGGTGCGCGCCCTTGAGCTTGTCGGCCTTGATGTGGATCGTGGTCTCGCCCTCGTCCACCCGGGCTCCCAGCCGGGCGAAGCCCCGGTAGTGGAAGTCAAGGCTGCGGGTACCGAGGTTGCATCCGCCGATGCCCTCGATGGTCGCCTCGCCCAGCCGGTGCAGCAGCGCGGGCACGAACACCACGGAGGCGCGGAAGTGGCGCGCGATGTCGGCGGGCAGCACCGAGCTGGTCAGCTCGGAGGCGTCGACCACCAGCGTCCGCTCGGCCTCGTGGAACTTGACCATCGCGCCCACGGCCTGGGCCAGCTCGACTGCCCGTCGCACGTCCTCGATCACCGGGACGTTCCTGAGCACCGTCCGCCCCTTGTCGACGAGCAGCGAGGCGGCGATCATCTTCAGCGCGGCGTTCTTGGCCCCTTGCACGAAGACCGTGCCCTGCAGCGGATGGCCGCCGCGCACGCGGTACCGGGTGTCAGGGCGGGTGGTCATAGTGCTGGTGCTCCTGTCTGTCGAGAGAGCGGCATCACTATCCTGGCCCGCCGACTGCATCCCCGTGGCCTCAGGCCAACCAGACGGCAGGCCGCCCGATAGCAGGCAGCCTGATTCAGGTGTCGTCCAGTATTCCACCGCTCTCGAGCCCCCCAGACCATGACGGCGATGTTGCGTAGAGTATCTGAGCAGATACCCATAGCTATAAGCGGGGTGTTTCGGCGGGTGATCCGGCCGGATTTGGGCGGAGAACCGGCGGCGGAGCGCCCGCCGGCATGGGCAGCCCCGCGGGCCGGCCATTCCTAGCGCCAGCGCCGCCCGGTGAGGCTTTCGTACGCGCGGACGTACCTGGCCCGGGTGCGCTCCACGACCGGCTCGGGCAGCGGCGGGGGAGGCTCGGGGCCGCGCGGATCCCAGCCGGACTCCGGCGAGGTGAGCCAGTCCCGCACGTACTGCTTGTCGAGGGAGGGCTGGCTCCGCCCGGGCTGCCACTGGTCGGCCGGCCAGAACCGGGACGAGTCGGGGGTCAGCACCTCGTCGGCCAGCACCAGCCGCCCGCCGCCGTCGAAGCCGAGCTCGATCTTGGTATCGGCCACGATGATGCCGCGCTGGCCGGCCAGGTCCGCGCCCCGGCGGTACACCTCCAGGGTGATCCGCTCCAGCTCGCCGGCCACAGGGGCGCCGACCAGGCCGGCGGCCTGCGCGGCCGTGATGTTCACGTCGTGCTCGCCGCGGGGCGCCTTGGTGGCCGGGGTGAAGACCGGGCCCGGCAGCCGGGAGCCCTCGCTCAGCCCGGCCGGCAGCGGCACGCCGCACACCGCGCCGCCGCGGCGGTACTCGGTGACGGCCGAGCCGGCCAGGTAGCCGCGGGCCACGCACTCCACCGGGACCATGTCCAGCCGCCGGCAGGCCATCGCCCGCCCGGCGAACCCGGCCGGGATGGCCGCGTCCACCAGGTGGTTCGGCACCAGGCCGGCGAGCCGCTCGAACCACCACAGCGAGAGCTGGGTGAGGATCTTCCCCTTGTCGGGGATCTCGGTCACCAGCACGTGGTCGAACGCGGAGATGCGGTCCGTCGCCACCAGCAGCAGCACGCCGTCACCGGTCTCGTAGAGCTCGCGCACCTTGCCCGAGTAGACGTGGCGCAGGCCCGGCGGCGCGGGCGGGCGCGGCGGGCCGGGCGGGGTGCTCACGCGAGCCGCTCCAGCCGCTCGAACACCGGCCCGAGCCGCTCCACGTAGCGTTCCGGGCGGCAGGCCTCGTCCAGCCCGGCTTCGTCCAGGGGCTGGCCCCGCTCACCGGCGTGCTTGCGCAGCGTCTCGCGCAGCGGCATCCCGCTGGCGTAGGTGTCCATCGCCGCGGCCTGGACCAGCGCGTAGGCATCCTCGCGGGACATTCCGGCCGCGACCAGCTCGAGCAGCACGGCGGAGGTGAAGATCAGGCCGCGGGTCAGCTCCAGGTTGGCCCGCATCCGCGCCGCGTCGACCTGCAGGCCGGTGATCAGCGCGGTGGTCTCCGCGAGCAGGAAGTCGGTGAGGGCGGCCGCGCCGGGCAGCGCGATCCGCTCGGTGGACGAATGCGAGATGTCCCGCTCGTGCCACAGCGGGATGCCCTCCATCACCGGCACCACCTGCGCGCGGACCTCCCGGGCCAGCCCGCAGATCCGCTCCGCGCGCACCGGGTTCTTCTTGTGCGGCATCGCCGAGGAGCCCTTCTGGCCCGTCCCGAACGGTTCAGCCAGCTCGGAGATTTCCGTCTGCTGCCCGAGCCGGATCTCGACCGCGACCGCCTCGCACACGCTCGCGATCAGGGCCATCACGCTCAGCCACTCCCCGATCCCGTCCCGGAACACGACCTGGCTGGCCGCGTCGGGCGGGCGCAGGCCCAGCTCGGCGAGCACCTGCGCCTCGACCGCGGGGTCGATGTTGGAGTAGGTCCCGACCGGGCCGGACAGCTTGCCGACGGCCACGGCGTCGCGGGCGCGGCGCAGCCGGTCGCGGCACCGGGCCATCGCGAAGGCGAAGTCGGCGACCCGGTGCCCCCACAGGTCGGGCTCGGCGTGGATGCCGTGGGTGCGGCCGACCCGCAGCGTGCTCCGGTGCGCCAGCGCGTGGTCGCGCAGTGCCGCGGTCAGCGCCGTGCACCCCTCCAGCAGCAGGTCGCTGGCCTCGGTGAGCTGCAGTGCCAGCGCGGTGTCCAGCAGGTCAGAGGAGGTCATCCCGAAGTGGACGTACGCGGCCGCCTCGCGCGGGACCGTGTTGTCGGCCCACGCGGACAGGAACGCGATCACGTCGTGGCCGGTGACAGCCTCGATCGCGGCCACCGCCTCGGGGGCCGGCGGCGGCGCCGCCCGCACCGGCGGCACACTGCCGGCGGGCACGGTGCCCGCCCGCGCGTGCGCCTCGAGCACCAGGACCTCGACCCGGCACCAGAGCTCGTACTTGTGCGCCTCGCTCCAGATACGGCCCATCTCGGGCCGGGTATACCGCTCGATCACGCCTCTATCCTGCCCCAGTCCTGCGCCAGCGCCCGCCTGCCCGCCTCGCCGGCCCGGCCGGGCTCAGGTATCTCTCCAGTATCAGCATTCCCGCCAGCACCGCGGTGAGCACGGCCAGCTGGGCCTCGAGCGCGGCGAGCGCGCCGATGGGGATCGTGGCCAGGGCCGCGACCGCGCCCGCCGACCGGGCTCACGGCCCGGCTCGGGCGGGCGCGGCCGCGGCGCGCTCGGCGATGTCGCGGCGGAACCAGCCGCCGCGCATCGTGATCTTTCCCGCCGCCCGGTACGCCGCGGCCCGGGCCCGGGCCAGGTCCGGGCCGGTGCCCACCACGTCGAGCACCCGGCCGCCCGCGGACACCAGGGAGCCGGCCGCGGACATCGCCGTCCCGGCCTGCAGGACGTAGGCCGAGTCGTCGCGCTCAGCGTCCTCGACGCCCTCGATGGGATCGCCCTGGGCCGTCGCGCCCGGGTACCCCTCGGCCGCGAGCACGACGGTCACCGCGGCGCCGGGCGCCCAGCGCAGCGGGCCGGCTCCGGCCAGCCCGCCTGCGGCTGCCGCGTGCAGCAGCCCGCCCAGCGGCGTGGCCAGCCGGTCCAGCACCACCTGGGTCTCCGGGTCGCCGAACCGGGCGTTGAACTCGACCACCCGGATCCCGGCCGCCGTCAGGCACAGGCCCGCGTACAGCAGCCCGGTGTAGGGGGTGCCGCGTCGGCGCATCTCGGCCACGGCCGGGGCGATGACCTCCGCCATGACCTGGCCGGCCAGGGCCGGAGCGGCCCAGGGCAGCGGGGCGTAGGCACCCATGCCGCCGGTGTTCGGGCCCTCGTCGCCGTCATGGGCGCGCTTGAAGTCCTGCGCCGGGAGCAGCGGCACCGCCGTCGCCCCGTCGGAAAGCGCGAACACCGACACCTCGGGCCCGTCGAGGAACTCCTCGATGACGACGGTGCCGCAGGCACGGGCGTGCGCGACGGCCGCGGCGCGGTCCCCGGTCACCACCACGCCCTTGCCCGCCGCGAGCCCGTCCGCCTTGACCACGTACGGCGGCCCGAAGGCGTCCAGCGCCCGGCTGACCTCGGCGTCGGTGGTGCAGGTCCGCGCCGCGGCGGTGGGGATGCCCGCCGCGGCCATCACCTGCTTGGCGAACGACTTCGAGCCCTCGATCATCGCCGCGTCCCGGCCAGGCCCGAAGCAGCCGATGCCGGCTGCCCGCACGGCGTCGGCCACGCCGGCCACCAGCGGCGCCTCCGGGCCGATGACGACCAGGTCGGCCCCGGTCCGGGCGGCCAGGGCGGTCACCGCGGCCGGGTCGGCCGGGGTGACCGTGTGCACCTCGGCCAGGCGCGCGATGCCGGGATTGCCCGGCGCGGCGTGCAGGCCGGTGACGTCGGGGTCGGCGGCCAGGGCCCGGGCCAGCGCGTGCTCACGGCCCCCGGACCCGATGAGCAGGACACGCATCAGATCAGGGGACGCAGTTGCAGCGTCTGGTCGCGGCGCGGGCCCACGCCGATCCCGCACAGCGGCGCGCCGATCATGTCCTCGAGCGCCCGCACATAGGCCCGGGCGCTGGCCGGGAGATCCTCGAACTGCCGGACCCCGGAGATGTCCTCCCACCAGCCGTCGAAGTACTCGTAGACCGGCACCGCGTGATGGAAGTCGGTTTGGGTCATCGGCACCTCCTCGTGCCGGGTGCCGTTGACGTCGTAGGCCACGCAGACCGGCACCCGCTCCAGGCCGGACAGCACGTCGAGCTTGGTGAGGAAGTAGTCGGTGATCCCGTTGACCCGGGTCGCGTAGCGGGCGATGACCGCGTCGAACCAGCCGGTGCGGCGCGGGCGGCCGGTCGTGACGCCGTACTCCTGGCCGGTCTTGCGCAGCCACTCGCCGCTGGCGTCGACCAGCTCGGTCGGGAACGGGCCCGCGCCCACCCGGGTGGTGTAGGCCTTGACGATCCCGATCACCTTGGTGATCCTGGTCGGCCCGATGCCCGAGCCCGCGCAGGCCCCGCCCGCCGTGGGCGAGGACGAGGTCACGAACGGGTAGGTGCCGTGATCCACGTCCAGCTGGGTGGCCTGGGCGCCCTCGAGCAGCACCACCTTGCCCTCGTCCAGCGCCTGGTTGAGGACCAGGCCGGTGTCGGTCACGTGCCGCTGCAACCGCTCGAAGTGCCGCAGGTACTCGGCGGCCGCGGCCCGGGCGTCGATGCCGCGGCGGTTGTAGACCTTGGTCAGCACCTGGTTCTTCTCGCGCAGCGCGAGCTCGAGCTTCTGGCACAAGATCCCGGGGTCGAACAGGTCCTGGACCCGGATCCCGGTCCGCCCCACCTTGTCGCTGTAGGTCGGCCCGATGCCACGGCCGGTGGTGCCGATGCGGGCGCTGCCGAGGTAACGCTCGGTCACCTTGTCCAGCGCGATGTGGTGCGGCATGATCAGGTGCGCGTTGGCCGAGATCAGCAGCCGGTCGCAGGACACGCCGCGGGCCGCCAGGCCGTCGATCTCCTGCAGCAGCACGGCCGGGTCAATCACCACGCCGTTGCCGATGACCGGGACGGCGTTCTTCGACAGCACCCCGGCCGGCAGCAGGTGCAGCGCGTAGCTCTCGTCGCCGATCACGACCGTGTGCCCGGCGTTGTTGCCGCCCTGGTACCTGACCACGTAATCGACGCGGTCGCCGAGCAGGTCGGTCGCCTTGCCCTTGCCCTCGTCGCCCCACTGCGCGCCCACGATCACGATGGCGGGCATGTCATCAGGCCCTTTCGATAACGACGAAACCCCTGTTCGCGGCCGTGCAGGTGTGCAAGCGCGACAGGGGCTCTTGCCCTGTGATGCTACCGGACCGGGGTCGGCGCGCAGGAGCGGACCGAGGACGGCGCGGGACGATCGGCCCCGGGGACGCCGCAGGCGGAGCGAACCGGCGCCGGCGCGGGAGGATCTGCCCGGTGTCAGCGCGGGTCGAGGGCCGCGGCCGCGGCGGGGCTGCTGTCGGCCAGGAACCCGAAGCAGCGATCGGCCTCGTCGGCCTCCCCGATGGCGGCCGCGGCGACGGCGAGCATGTGCAGGGAGCGCAGGAAGCCGCGGTTCGGCTCGTGCTCCCAGGGGATCGGCCCGTGACCCTTCCAGCCCGCGCGGCGCAACTGGTCCAGGCCGCGGTGGTAGCCGGTCCTGGCGTAGGCGTACCCCGCCACCGGGTCGCCGGCCGCGACCGCGCGCTCGGCCAGCGCGGCCCAGGCGGCACAGTAAGCGGGGTGACGGGCCGCCACGCTGGCCGGATCGGCGCCGCCGTCCAGCGCCTCGCGGGCCGCCGGGTCGTCCGGCAGGTAGACGGGCGGAGGCCCGCCAAGCAGGTTCTCGTGCCTCATGCTCGTCATCTTGCCGGATAAGTTAGCTGCATGGCGGACGACGAGCTCGCAGCGGCGGCCAGCGGCGTGTTCTCCCTGGGCGGCAACGTGGCGGTCACCCGGCTCGGGTACGGCGCGATGCGGATCACCGGCCGGGGCATCTGGGGTGAGCCCGCGGACCGGCCGGGCGCGATCCGGGTGCTGCGCCGGGCCGCTGAGCTCGGCGTGGACTTCATCGACACCGCCGACTCCTACGGGCCGTTCGTGAGCGAGGAGCTCATCCGCGAGGCGCTGCACCCCTACCACGGCCTCACCATCGCCACCAAGGGCGGCCTGGTCCGCACCGGGCCCGACCAGTGGGGCACCGTCGGCCGGCCCGAGTACCTCCGGCAGTGCGTGGAGATGAGCCTGCGCCGCCTGGGCCTGGACACGATCGACCTGTATCAGCTGCACCGGATCGATCCCCAGGTTCCGGCGGCTGATCAGGTGGGGGAGCTGAGCGACCTGCGCAAGGAGGGCAAGATCCGGCATATCGGGCTGTCCGAGGCGAGCGTGCCGGACATCGCCGAGGCCCGGCTGACCGCCCCGATCGCGTCGGTGCAGAACGTTTACAACGTCCGCGATCGCCGGTGGGAGGCGGTGCTGGACTACTGCGAGCGCGAGGGGCTCGGCTTCATCCCGTACTGCCCGATCGCCACCGGCCAGTTCGCGTCCCCGGCCGGCCCGATGGCGCTGCTGGCCCGGCAGGCGGGCCTGACCGGCCCGCAGCTCGCGCTGGCCTGGCTGCTGCGCCGGTCCCCGGTCATGCTGCCGATCCCGGGCACCGCCTCGGTGGCGCACCTGGAGGAGAACGTCGGCGCGGCCCAGATCGAGCTCGACGACGACCAGTTCGACACGCTGTCGGCGCTGGCCGAGCCGGGATCCTGACGGCCCGGCCATCCGGGCGCCCCCGGCTGCTGCGCCGGGACCCGGCAGCCCCGGCCATCCGCGCCCGCGCCTGCTGCGCCGGGACCTGGCAGCCACGGCCATCCGGGCGCCCGCGCCTGCAGTGCCGCGCCCGGGCCGAACGCCGAGCGTGACCGCACCGGCACGCCGAGTGTGTCATGCTGATTTGGCCCAGGTAGCCGCACGGAGGTATCGATGCACGACGGCGACGATCCAGGACGGCCAGCTCCCGGCGAGCCCAAAGACTCCGCTGCCGCCCTCGATGACGGGCTGCCGTTAGCCGACGCCGGCCCCGTCCCGCCCGCCCGGCGAGCGACCGGCAGCCCGGGTGCCGCTCAGCGGGCGTTGGCCCAGCGCCGGGCCCGGCCCGGCTCCATCCCGCCCCGGGCCTGGTCCGGCCCGCTGCCGCCGCCGGACATCCTGGGCGAGTACGAGCGGCAGCTGCCGGGCGCGGCCGAGCGGATCCTGACCTTCGCCATGCGCCTCACCACGGCGATGATCAGCATCTCCGCCGTGTTCTTCTCGCTCGCCGTGGCGCGGGTCGGCAACACCAGCGCGGCGATGGCGGGCGGGTCGGTGTTCCTGTCCGTCCCGGTGATCATGCTGTTCCGCGCCTTCATCACCCGGCGGTGACGGCCCCGAGCCGCCGCGGCCCGGGGCGGCTCGGCCCAAAGGACTCCGAACCGCTTGCCCCGGGCGGTCAGCCCATCTGCTTGCCGGCCGACATCAGATCCTGGCAGGCCTGGACGACGCGCGCGGTCATCGCCTGCTCGGCCGCCTTGCCCCAGGCCCGCGGGTCGTAGGCCTTCTTGTTGCCGACCTCGCCGTCGATCTTGAGCACGCCGTCGTAGTTGGTGAACATGTGGCCGGCCACCGGCCGGGTGAAGGCGTACTGGGTATCGGTGTCCACGTTCATCTTGACCGTGCCGTACGAGATCGCCTCCCGGATGTCCTCGAGCGCTGATCCCGACCCGCCGTGGAACACCAGGTCGAAGGGCTTGTCCTTGCCGTACTTGGCCCCGACGGCGTCCTGGATCTCCTTCAGCACCGCGGGCCGCAGTCGCACGTGGCCCGGCTTGTAGACGCCGTGCACGTTGCCGAACGTGGCGGCCAGGATGTACCGGCCGTGCTCCCCGAGCCCGAGCGCCTCGGCCGTGGCCAGCGCGTCCTCCGGGGTGCTGTACAGCTTCTCGTTGACCTCGCCGACGACCCCGTCCTCCTCGCCGCCGACGACCCCGATCTCCATCTCCATGATCACGTGCGCGGCGGCGCACTGCTCCAGCAGGCCGGTGGCGATCTGCAGGTTCTCGGCGAGCGGCACCGCCGAGCCGTCCCACATGTGCGACTGGAACAGCGGTTCCTCGCCCCGTGCCACCCGCTCGGCGGAGATCTGGAGCAGCGGCCGCATGTACCCGTCCAGCTTGTCCTTGGGGCAGTGGTCGGTGTGCAGCGCCACATGGACCGGGTACTTGGCGGCCACGACCCGGGCGAAGTGCGTGAGCGCCACCGCGCCGGTGACCATGTCCTTCACCGACTGGCCGGACAGGTACTCGGCCCCGCCCGTGGAGACCTGGACGATCCCGTCGCTGCCGGCCTCGGCGAACCCGCGCAGGGCCGCGTTCAGCGTCTGGCTGGAGGTCACGTTGATCGCCGGGTAGGCGAAGCCGTGCTCCTTGGCGCGGTCCAGCATCTGCGCGTACACCTCTGGCGTCGCGATAGGCATACGGCCGCCCCCTCTCGTTCGGTACCTGTACCAGTATCCCCCTCCCCGGCGGGATTGGCGGTGCCCCCCCGGGAAAGCGCTGGCTAACCCGGGCCCGGGGCGGCCTAACCCTCAGGCCACCCCGGCGAACCGGCCGGCACCGGTCACCGGCCGCCCGGCCCGCCGTGAATTTACGCAGGTTAACGGGCGGCCATCCCGCGCGGGTCTAGGGTCATGCCATGGGACGTCACGACTCGGATCCGCGGGACCGGCTACGGTATGTTCTGACCGGGGTGGTCGTCTTAGTCGTGATCGCGCTGGTCCTGGTGGGGTTTTCCGCGCTGCACGCCCTAGCCTGACGCTAGGCCAAGGTCCGCAAGCTCGTACGCCGCGCGGTAGGTCAGGCCGCGCTCAGTGACCCGGGCCCTGGCCCCGCGTTCCACCACGACCGCCACGCCCGCCACCTCCGCGCCGGCCTCCCGCAGCGCGTCCACGGCGGTCAGCACGGAGTTTCCCGTGGTTGAGGTGTCCTCCACGGCCAGGACCCGGCGGCCGGCCACGTCCGGGCCCTCGATCCGGCGCTGCAGGCCGTGCGCCTTCTCCGCCTTGCGCACGACGAACGCGTCGAGTGGCCTGCCCTGAGCCGCGGCGGCGTGCAGCATGGCGGTCGCGACGGGATCGGCGCCCAGGGTCAGGCCGCCGACCGCGTCGTAATCCAGGTCCGCGGTCAGCTCCAGCATCACCCGCCCGGCGAGCGGCGCGGCGTGGCCGTCCAGGAGCACCCGGCGCAGGTCGATGTACCAGCTGGCCCGCTGTCCCGACGACAGGACCACGTCGCCGTGGACCACCGCCTTCGCCTTGATGGCGCGGAGCAAATCGTCGCGGTCGGTCACGGCAGCCAAGCCTATCGGCCGCCCGCGAATCACCGGGCTGAGAGGTAGCTCGTGATCCGCGCGTTATGTCACGACAGTGGCCCCGCGCTTGGTAACGTCTCGCGTCGAAGGGAAGGCGGTATCGCGTGGATCGTTGCGCGCTGTTCGTTGATGCCGGCTATGTACTCGCCGACGGCGCTATGGCCGTTCACGGAACCCGTCAGCGGTCCTCTGTTTCCTGGGATTACGCCGGCCTGGTCAAGCTGCTGGCCGGGCTCTCCCGGGACCGCAGCGGCCTGCCCGTGCTGCGCTGCTACTGGTACGAGGCCACGCTCGAGGGACGCCGCACTTCCGAGCACAACGCGCTGGCCGACCTGCCCGGGGTGAAGCTGCGGCTCGGCCGGATGCGCCCGGGCCGGCGCGAGGGCGTGGAAGCCGAGATGCACCGCGACCTCACCACGCTGGCCAGGAACCGCGCGGTCAGCGACGCCGTCATCGTCAGTGCGGAAGAGGATCTGGCCGAGGTCGTGGCCGAGGTGCAGGACTTCGGGCTGCGGGTGATCATCGTTCACATCACGGCCGACGGCCGCTGGACGGTCTCCCAGCCGCTGCGCCAGGAGTGCGACGACATCGTGGAGATCTCTGCCGCTCACCTGAGGCCGTTCGTGGATCTCATCGCCGGGGCCGAGCCGGGCGACCTCGACGACCAGTATCGCAACGGCAGCTACCAGCGGCGCTTCGCCAACGGGCACGGGCCCGGCTACGGCCCGATGAGCCATCAGGGCCTGCCCGCCGCGCTCCCTGCCGGGGCGACGATCTACACCGCGCCCGTGGTCGAGGAGTACCAGCGCTCGGCGCAGCCCGGCCAGGGCCCGCTGGCGCTGTCCGCGCTGGCGGCCGCCGCGGCCGTCGGGCCGCCGCCCGCGCATCAGCCGCGCGGCGCCCAGGGCCCGGCCGCGGCCCAGCCGCCGGCGCCCCCGGCTGCGCCGCCCGCCCCGGCGGCGTCCCCGGCCGCTCCGCCTCAGGTACAGGCCCCGGCCCAGAGCCCGGCCGCCGCACCCCCTCGAGAGACCGGGCTGCATCAGCCGGGACCGGCGACCCAGGCCGGAGCTCAGAGCGCGGGTGACGCGCCCGGGCCGGCGGCGGCTCAGGCGAGCGCCCAGTTCGCTGCGGCGCAGCCGCCGGCCGCCGCCCCGGCCCCGTCCGGCTACGGTGCCCAGCCCGGCGACCCCGCCCTGTCGCCGGGCGGTTACGGATTCGCGCCGGGCCCGGGGGGCGGGCCGGACGCACCCGGACCGCAGCCGGAGCCGTCCCCGGGCCCAGGCCGGGCTGGTAGTGCCGGATCCCGGCCGCCCGCCGCCCAGGACCCGCCGCGGGCCCCCGCGCCGCCGGCTTCCGGCCAGCGGGTGCCGGTTCCGCCGTCGGCGTCGGCCGGGCCCGCGGAGGCGCCGGCGCCGCAGCCCTCGGGCGCGCCGGGACCCGCCCCGGCGGGGGCACACCAGATGCCCGCGCCGCCCTCGCCCGGACCGCAACAAGCGCCGCAGGCGCCCGCGCCGGCGCAAGCCCAGGCGCCGCAGCCGTCCGCGCCGCCGGCGGTGCCGTCGCCTCCGGGCCCCGGGCCGCAGAACCCTGTCCCGCCGGTCCCGGCTCAGCCGGCCACGTCCCAGCAGTCCCCCGTCCTGCCCGCCCCGGCTCAGCAGACCACGGCCCCGCCGCCAGCGGCGCCCCCGGGCCGGTTCTCCGATAGCCCGCCCTCGGGCCGGTTCGCCGAGCCTTCATCGCCCGGCCGGTTCTCCGATGGCCCGGCCTCCGGTCGCTTTGCCGAGCCCTCCTCCCCGGGCCGGTTCGCCGAGGGCCCGGGCCGGTTCGGCGACCCTCCCGGCCGGTTCGGCGAGAACCCGGGCCAGCCCCCCTACCCGTCGGCTCCGCCCGGCGCGTTCGGCACCGGCAGCGCACCGCACGTGTCCTACCCGCAGTACCCCGGGGCGCCATCAGCCCAGCACGCCCCGTCCGTCCCCCCATCCGGGTACTCCGCGCCGCCCCAGCCCGGGCCCTACAGCGGCCCGCAGCCGGCCGCCCACGCCGCCCTGCCCGCGCCCGTGCCGCAACCGATGGCGATGTCGCTGGCCGACGCGGTCCAGGCCGCGCACGCCGAGGGGTTCGGGTTCGGCGACGCGGTGGCCCGGGATGCCCCCGCGCTGTGGCTGGAGGCGGTGCTGGCGCGCAAGCCGCGGATGCCGTCTGATCTTGAGGCCCGGCTGCTGCAGGGCTCGGCCCTGCCCATCGACTCGCTCCTGCACGACGAGGTCAGGCACTCGCTGCGGCGCGGCTTCTGGGACGCGCTCGAGCGCTCCCGCCGTTAGCGTTTCATTAGTACAACGCCGCGTTGCAGATCCGGTTCCGCCGGGTACCTTACCTAACGTGCCTGTTCTGAGCCGCGAGGAATTCGACGCCATCGAGTTCGACGCAGCCGCCAGCGGTGATCATGAGACCGCGGCGAGACGGATGAGCAAGCTCGCCGTGATCGGCACGCAGACCGACTCGATGCCGCGCTCGGAGGCATTCCTGCGGGCCGGAGAGCAGTGGTTGCTCGCCGACGACCCGGCTGCGGCCGCCAGCGGGTTCCGGCTGGCGATGGCCGACGGCGGCCCGGTGTTCGTCGACCCGCGGGTGCCGCTGGCCCGGGCGCTTTTCCTGCTCGGCCGGGCCGCGGAGGCGCAGGCGCTGCTCGACAAGCTGAAGGCGGAGGGCCGCCGCGATCCGCGGACGTGCGATCTGGTCGCCGAGTTGCTGGTCGAGCGGTCCGACCTGAGCGGGGCCCTGGACTGGGCCACGGCCGGGGTCGAGCTGTGCCTGCAGCGCCAGCCGGCCGGGCCGGACGGCCCGGGCGGTGACTACGCGCCGGGCGCGTCCAGCGACGCCGAGGCCGAGCTGCGGCTGCTGCTGAGCCTGCGCTACCGGATCCGCAACGACCTCGGGCTGCCCGAGGACCGTTACGACGGGCTGCTCGACGAGGCGTGAGCCAGCGGGAGCACGGTGAGGGCGTCGGCCGCCTCGTCGAGATCGACCACCACGGTGTCGCCGTCGCCGATCTCCCCGGCCAGCAGCGCCTGGGCCAGCCGGTCACCGATCGCCGACTGGATCAGCCTGCGCAGCGGCCTGGCCCCGTACACCGGGTCAAAGCCGGTGACCGCTAGCCACTCGCTGGCGGCCGGGGTGACGGTCAGCGTCAGCCGCCGGTCGGCCAGCCGCTTGGCCAGCCTGGCCACCTGAAGCTCGACGATCTCGCTCAGCTCGTCGGTGGTCAGGGCGTCAAACAGGATCACGTCGTCGAGCCGGTTCAGGAATTCGGGCTTGAACGTCGACCGGACCACGGAGTTGACCGCTTCCCGCTTCGCCGCCTCGTCCAGCGCGGGGTCGGCGATGAACTGCGAGCCCAGGTTGGAGGTGAGGATCAGGATCGTGTTGCGGAAGTCGACCGTGCGGCCCTGCCCGTCAGTCAGCCGGCCGTCGTCCAGCACCTGGAGCAGGATGTCGAAGACCTCCTGGTGGGCCTTTTCCACCTCGTCCAGCAGGATCACGCAGTAGGGCCGGCGCCGCACCGCCTCGGTGAGCTGGCCGCCCTCCTCGTAGCCGATGTAGCCGGGCGGGGCGCCCACCAGCCGGGCCACCGAGTGCCGCTCGGAATACTCGCTCATGTCGATGCGGACAATCGCCCGCTCGTCATCGAACAAGAACTCCGCGAGCGCCTTGGCCAGCTCGGTCTTGCCCACGCCCGTGGGCCCGAGGAACAGGAACGAGCCGGACGGGCGATCCGGGTCGGCGATCCCCGCGCGCGACCGGCGGACGGCGTCCGAGACCGCCTGGACGGCCCGGGACTGGCCGACCAGGCGCTTGCCGAGCTCGGTCTCCATCCGGAGCAGCTTGCCGGTCTCTCCCTCGAGGAGCCGCCCGGCGGGTATGCCCGTCCACGAGGAGACCACGTCCGCGACGTCGTCCGGGCCGACCTCCTCCTTGACCATCGGCCTGGTGTCGGGCAGCGCGAACTCGCCGGTCCCGGCCTGGGCGCCGGCGGCGTCCTCGGCGGCCCGGGCGGTGTCGCTGGCAATCGCCGCCTCGATTTCCCGCTCCAGCACCGGGACCTCGCCGTACATCAGCCGGGACGCGGTCTCGAAGTCGGCGTCGCGCTGCGCGCGCTCGGCCTGGCCCTTCAGGTCGTCCAGCCGCTTCTTCAGCTCGCCGACCTTGTTCAGGCCCGCCTTCTCCCGCTCCCACCGGGCGACGAGCGCGGTCAGCTGCTCCTGCCGGTCAGCCAGGTCGGCGCGGAGCCGCTCCAGCCGCTCCCGGCTGGCCGGGTCGGCCTCCTTGGCCAGGGCCATCTCTTCCATCAGCATCCGGTCCACGGACCGCTGCAGTTCGTCGATCTCGACCGGCCGCGAGTCGATCTCCATCCGCAGCCGCGAGGCCGCCTCGTCGACCAGGTCGATCGCCTTGTCCGGGAGGAACCGGCCGGTGATGTAGCGGTCCGACAGCGCCGCCGCGGCCACCAGCGCCGCGTCGGAGATCTGCACCTTGTGGTGAGCCTCGTACCGTCCCTTGAGCCCGCGCAGGATCGCGATCGTGTCCTCTACGGAGGGCTCGTTCACGAAGATTTGCTGGAACCGGCGCTCCAGGGCCGCGTCCTTCTCGATCCGCTCGCGGTACTCGTCGAGCGTGGTGGCGCCGACCATGCGCAGCTCGCCGCGGGCCAGCATGGGCTTGAGCATGTTGCCTGCGTCCATCGCGCCCTCGGCGGCGCCGGCCCCCACGACCGTGTGCAGCTCGTCGATGAACGTGATGACCTGGCCCTCGCTCTGCTTGATCTCGGCCAGGACCGCCTTCAGGCGCTCCTCGAACTCACCGCGGTACTTGGCGCCCGCCACCATCGCGCCCAGGTCGAGCGCGACCACGCGCTTGCCCCGCAGCGACTCCGGCACGTCGCCGGCCACGATCCGCTGGGCGAGGCCCTCGACCACGGCGGTCTTGCCGACGCCCGGCTCCCCGATCAGCACCGGGTTGTTCTTGGTCCGCCGGGACAGCACCTGGATCACCCGGCGGATCTCGGCGTCACGGCCGATGACCGGGTCGAGCTTGCCTTCCCGGGCACTGCGGGTCAGGTCGATCCCGTACTTCTCCAGGGCCTGGTAGGTGCCCTCCGGGTCCTCGCTGGTCACCCGGGCCGAGCCGCGGACCTGCTCGAAGGCGGCCAGCAGCTCGTCCGGCCCGGCGCCTGCCTCGCGCAGCACCGTGGCGGCCTGGCCGCCGTCGGTGGCCAGGCCGACGAGCAGGTGCTCGGTCGAGACGTACTCGTCGTTCATCGCCCGGGCCCGCTTCGCCGCGTTCGCGATCGCCGCCAGCAGCGGCCGCGAGGTCTCCGGGGCGCTCAGCGTGGCGCCGGCCGCGCGCGGCAGCCGGGACAGGAGCTCAGACGTGGTCTTCAGCACGGCCGCCGGGTCGGCGCCCACGGCCTGCAGCAGCGGGGCGGCCGTCCCCCCGTCCTGCCCGATCAGCGCGGCCAGCAGGTGCAGCCCGTCGACGTTCGGGTTCCCGGCCGCTGCGGCCTCCCGGACGGCGCCGGACAGCGCCTCCTGGCTCTTGCGGGTCAGCTTGTCATCAGCCATTGTTCGTTGTCTCCTGCAATGTCGCCGCGCGGTCCTGGGCCTGCGGCCCCGGCCCGGTGTCGCCCGGTTGCGCCTGGTCCGGCGACTGAGCGGTCACCGCCGCATCCGAGCGGCGCACCGGCACCAGCGCGGCGCTTTCGTTCCGGCTCCGCAGCAGCGCGGCCAGCCGCGCGGCGACCGCGCGGGTGGACTCGAGCTCCGCCCGGAGCTGGGATATCTCGGCACGTAGTTCAGCGAGCAGCCGGCGATTGCGCTGCTGCTCGTCCTCGAGTTCCAGGATCCGCTTGATCCCGCGCGGGCTGACGCCCTCGCGGGACAGGCGCTGCACCTCGCGCAGAGCGAGGACGTCCCGCAGCGAGTAACGGCGCCCCCCGCCCGCGGCCCGGCCCGGGGACACCAGGCCGAGCCGGTCGTAGGTGCGCAGGGTCTGAGCGTGCAGCCCCGACATCTGGGCCGCCACGGAGATGACGTACACCGGCGAGTCATCCGACAGCTCGAACTGGATCATGTCATCTCCCCTCATCGTCTCGTTCCTTCGGTATCGCTGCGCTGGTCACTGCGGGTCATACGGCGGTCGCCTCATCCGGCCCGGGCCTGGCGCAGCAGGTCAGACCGCGGGTCGTCGCCGGCGGTGAGCTTGCGGAACGCCTCGAGCGTGTCGCGAGCCTCGCCCTCGAGGTTCTTGGGCACCTGCACGTTCACGGTGACCAGCAGGTCGCCCACCGTGGAGTCCGGGCGCCGGACCCCCTTGCCGGGGATCCGGAACGTACGGCCGTTCGGGGTGCCCGGCGGGATCCGGAAGTTCACCGGCATGCCGCGGTGAGTCGGCACCTTGATCTCCGCGCCGAGCGCCAGCTCGGCGAACGTCACCGGCACCGTCACGGTCAGGTTGTGCCCGGACCGGCCGAACACCGGGTGCGACGCGACGTGCACGCGCACGTAGAGGTCCCCGGCAGGCCCGCCGCGCTCGCCCGGCGCGCCCTTGCCCTTGAGCTTGATCCGCTGGCCATCGCCGACTCCGGCCGGAATCCGCGCCTGGATGGTCCGCGTGCTCATGGCCCGCCCGCTGCCCGAGCAGGCCGGGCACGGGTCGTCCACCACCAGGCCGCGGCCGCGGCACGTCTTGCACGGCTCGGAGAAGGCGAAATTCCCCAGGTTCCGGCTGGCCTGGCCGGTGCCCTCGCAGGTGGGGCACACCCGCGGCACCGTGCCGGCCTTGGCGCCGGTCCCCTTACACGTCTGGCACGGGCCCTCCCCGGCCAGGTGCAGTGACACCGTGGCGCCGTCGATGGCGTCGCCGAAGCTCAGCGACGCCTCGGTCTCGACGTCAGCGCCGCGCCTCGGCCGCGTCGGCGTGGACCGGCCGCCGCCGCCGCCGAACATGCCGCCCAGCAGGTCACCGAGCCGGCCGCCGGCCCCGCCGCCGCCGGACCCGCCGGCCCCGCCGGCCCCGCCGCCGAACAGGTCGCCGAGGTCGAAGTTGTAGCCGCCGGCCGACCCGGGCATTCTCACGCCGCCGCCGCCGAAGAGCGAGCGGGCGTCGTCATACTCCTTGCGCCGCTTCTCATCGGACAGCACGTTGTAGGCCTCGGATATCTCCTTGAAGCGCTCCTCGGCCTTCGCGTCACCCTTGTTGGCGTCCGGGTGGTACTTGCGGGCGAGCTTGCGGTACGACTTCTTGATCTCGTCGGCACTCGCGCTCTTGGCGACGCCTAGGACCTTGTAATAGTCCTTCTCGAGGAAGTCCTTGGTGCTCAACGGGCCTCTCCTCGTCGGGTCCTAGTCGTTGCTATGTGGATGCTCGGCACTGCTCGCGTCGTCTCCGCCGCCTTCATTGCCTCGGTGGCCGTCCCGGGCGCGGTCGCCGGGCTCGGCCGGCTCCTCCGCATCACCCGGCTCGGCGACCGCGACCCGCGCCGGGCGCAGGATGCGGTCTCCCACCTTGTAACCGGGCTGCAGGATGCGGACGCAGGTCGGCTCGGTCACGTCCGGCGAATACGAGTGCATGAGCGCCTCGTGCAGCTTCGGGTCGAACGGGTCGCCGTCCTCGCCGTAGCTGGCCAGGCCGAGCTTGACCGCCGCCGCCTCCAGCGACTCGGCGACCGACTTGAACCCGCCCGCCAGCTCGCCGTGCTCCCTGGCCCGGCCGATGTCGTCGAGCACGGGCAGCAGTTCGGTGAGCACGTTGGCCAGGGCCTGCTCCCGGACCGCCAGCCGGTCCCGCTCGACTCGCTTGCGGTAGTTCGCGTATTCGGCCTGCAGCCGCTGCAGGTCCGCGGTGCGCTCGGCCAGCCTGGCCGTCATCTGCTCCACCTCCGCCGCCTCCGCGTCGGGAGCGGGCATGCCGCCCTGGCCACCCGGAGCCTCCGGCCGGCCCGGAGCCGACGGCCCGGCTCCGGGGATGCCCCCGGAGCCGCCGGGCTTGGACACCGCGTGCCTGCCTGGCCTGGGCTGGCCGGGCCCGCGCTGCGGGCCAGCCTGGCCCTGATCACCCTGCCGCGCGGCGTCCCTGACCTGGCCGGTGACCGGGTCGATGCGCCTGCGGTCACGGATGACCGGGCCCTGGCTGTCCTCTTCATCTGACCTCATCAGGCGGCGCCACCTTCGGCACCCGGCTTGTCGTCGTCGACGATCTCGGCCTCGACGACGTCATCGTCGGACGACTCGGCGTGGGCGTCCGCCCCGTCGGCCTGGCCCTCGCTCGCGGCGCTCGCCTGAGACTGGGCGTAGATCGCGGTGCCCATCTTCTGGCTGACCTGCGCGGCGTTCTCGGTGGCCGTCCTGATCGCCTCGGTGTCGGTGCCCTCGAGGGCCTTCTTCAGCTCGGCGATCGCGGCCTCGACCTCGGACTTGACGTCGGCCGGGACCTTGTCGGCGTTCTCGCCCAGGAACTTCTCCGTGGTGTAGGCGAGGCTCTCGGCGCGGTTGCGCACCTCGGCCTCCTCACGCCGCTGGCGGTCCTCCTCGGCGTACTTCTCCGCGTCCGCCATCATCCGCTCGATGTCGTCCTTGCCCAGCGCAGAGCCGCCCGTGATCTGCACGGACTGCTGCTTGCCGGTGCCCAGGTCCTTGGCCGAGACGTTCACGATGCCGTTCGCGTCGATGTCGAACGTGACCTCGATCTGCGGGATCCCGCGCGGCGCGGGAGCCAGGCCGGCCAGCTCGAACATGCCGAGCTTCTTGTTGTACTGAGCGATCTCGCGCTCGCCCTGGAACACCTGGATCTGCACGGACGGCTGATTGTCGTCGGCCGTGGTGAAGATTTCCGAGCGCTTGGTCGGGATCGTGGTGTTGCGCTCGATCAGCTTGGTGAAGATGCCGCCCTTGGTCTCGATGCCCAGCGACAGCGGGGTCACGTCCAGCAGCAGGACGTCCTTGACCTCACCCCTGAGCACGCCGGCCTGCAGGCAGGCGCCGACCGCGACGACCTCGTCCGGGTTGACGCCCTTGTTGGGCTCCTTGCCGCCGGTCAGCTCCTTGACCAGGTCCACCACCGCGGGCATCCGGGTCGACCCGCCGACCAGCACCACGTGCTGGATGTCGCTGAGCTTCACCCCGGCGTCCTTGATCACCTGCTGGAACGGCGCCTTGCACCGGTCGAGCAGGTCGGAGGTCATCTTCTGGAACTCCGCCCGGGACAGCTTGGTGTCCAGGTGCAGCGGGCCCTGCTCCGAGTGGGTGATGTAGGGCAGGTTGATCGACGACTCGGTCGAGCTGGACAGCTCGATCTTGGTCTTCTCCGCGGTCTCCCGCAGTCGCTGCAGCGCCATCTTGTCCTTGGACAGGTCGATGCCGTAGCTGTTCTTGAAGTCCTTGACCAGCCAGTCCACGATCCGCTGGTCCCAGTCGTCGCCGCCCAGGTGGTTGTCACCGCTGGTGGCCTTCACCTCCACGACGCCCTCGCCGACCTCGAGCAGCGAGACGTCGAACGTGCCGCCGCCCAGGTCGAAGACCAGGATCGTGGCCTCGTTGTCCTTGTCCAGGTGGTAAGCCAGGGCCGCGGACGTGGGCTCGTTGATGATCCGCAGTACGTTCAGGCCGGCGATCTGCCCGGCCTCCTTGGTGGCCTGCCGCTGCGCGTCGCTGAAGTACGCGGGGACGGTGATCACCGCGTCGTTGATGGTCTCGCCCAGGTACGCCTCGGCGTCCCTCTTCAGCTTCTGCAGGATGAAGGCGCTGATCTGCTGGGCCGTGAACTTCTTCCCGTCGATGGAGACCGACCAGTCGGTGCCCATCTGCCGCTTGACCGAGCGGATCGTCCGGTCAACGTTGGTCACGGCCTGCCGCTTGGCGACCTCGCCGACGAGCACTTCCCCGTTCTTCGCGAAGGCGACCACGGACGGCGTCGTCCGCGAGCCCTCCGCGTTGGCGATGACCGTGGGCTCCCCGCCCTCGAGAACTGCGACGACGGAGTTGGTGGTCCCCAGGTCGATGCCTACCGCTCGTGCCATGAGTTTTGTCCTTGTGTGATCGTTGTCTAAGTTGAGCCTTGTCGACGCAAGTTTGCCACGCTAGCAGTTCGCTTGGCAACTGACTTGAGTCTGTCTGGCTCAACTTTGTCAGGCCCGCTGGCATTCCCGGATCCGGGAAAAACTTGAGGCGCCCCGGGCGAGGCCGGCCCAGGCCGTGGTTGTCCGGTTTTACGGCCTCTGGCAGGTATTTTGCGGCAGCCGTGGCATCCGGCGCGAGGGGAGCGGCCGGGCTGGCGAGGATCGGCCGAGGTTGGCCGGGATCGGACCGTTCCCGCGACATTGGCCGCCCCGGGGCCGGCGCGGTGTACGGGAGGCTGGGTGGCGGGTCCGGTCTTGCCTACGATGTAGTCCGTGGTGACGCGCCGGGACGGGAGGCTGCTGGGCGCCGGTGACCAGCCGGAGCGCCCGGATGATGGCGGGCGCCCGCCACCGGGTGCGGCCGCGACCCCCCCGGTGTCCGAGGCCACCCAGGACGCCGGAAGTGCGGCAGGCACCCCGATCACCGAGGGTGCCGCGAGCGGGCCCGGCACCGGGGCCATCACCCGGGACGAGGGCCCCGACTCCGGCCCGGGAAGCCGGCCGGACCGGGTCCCCTGGCTGATCGCCCTGGCCGTTTTCGCGGCCTACCTGCCGATCTCGCTGTTCCGCTACCTGCGCCTCGACCCGACCTCCTGGGACCTGGGCATCTTCACCGAGTACGTCAAGCAGTACGCCCACGCCCGCGCGCCGATCGTGGACATCAGGGGAGCGGGCTACGACCTGCTCGGAGATCATTTCCACCCGATCGTGGCGCTGATAGCCCCGTTCTTCCGGCTGTTCCCCTCCCCGGTCACGCTGCTGGTGGCGCAGGCGCTGCTGGCCGCGGTGTCCGTGATCCCGGTCAGCCGGGCCGCCGCCGACAAACTCGGCACCGGCGCCGGGCGCGCGATCGGCGCCGCCTACGGGTTCTCCTGGGGCCTGCAGCAGATGGTCAACTACGACTTCCACGAGATCGCGTTCGCGGTGCCGTTGCTGGCCTGCTCGCTGTCCGCCCTGGTCCGGGGCCGCACTCGGGCGGCCGTGTGGTGGGCCCTGCCACTGGTCTTCGTCAAGGAGGACCAGGGATTCACGCTGGCCGCCATCGGCCTGATCATCGCGATCGCCTACAAGCGGCCGCGAGCCGGGCTGCTGCTGGCGGCCTGGGGGCTGGCCTGGTCGTTCCTGGCCATTACCGTGATCATCCCGCACCTCAGCCCCACCCACGACTACATGTACTGGAGCGACGGCGGCAAGGTCAGCCCGGTCGGCGGCCACGCCTCGGTCACCGGGCTGATCAGCCAGCTGGCCACCGGCTGGCCGGTCAAGCTGCCGACCCTGGCGCTGATCCTGCTGCCCACGGCGTTCCTCGCGCTGCGATCGCCGCTGGTGCTCGCGGTCGTGCCCAGCCTCCTGCTGCGCTTCGTCGGGACCAACAGCAACTACTGGGGCACCGACTGGCATTACAACGCGACCGTGATGCCGATCGTCTTCCTCGCCGCGATCGACGGCATGGCCCGGATCCGCGCCGCTCGGGCGGCCGGCGACCCGGTCCCGCTGGCCGGGCCGCTGGAACGCTACGGCGCCCCGCTGATGCTGGGCGTCGCCGCGGCCCTGGCCTTCCAGTTCCCGCTGAGCCAGCTCTGGGCCCCGCAGACCTACAGCGTCGGCCCGCACGTCGCCGCCGCCCGGGCGGCGATGGCCCGGGTGCCGGACGGGGCGACGGTGGCGACCGACCTCGACCTGCTGGCGCCGCTCGCGGTCCGCACCGACACGTTCTGGCTGGGCAACTTCTCCACCAATCCCGCCACCCAGTACGTCGTGTTCGACACCGCGAGCACGGACTGGCAGCCGCCGCCGTCCAACGTGCTGGCGTTCGTCGAGAGCCTGAACCACGGTGTGCGCTACCGCCAGATCTACGTCAACGACGGCGTCTACGTGTTCATCAGGTCCGGGGCGCCCGCCCATTAGCCGCACGCGCGCCGCCCGGGCCGCAGGGCCGGGGTCGGGGTCGGGGAAGGAGTCCGGTTGGCGCGAGCCCTGCCGACGACCGCGTCCTCTCCGGCTGGCCCGGCCGGAGAGGACGCGCCGGGCCCGCCGCGCCGCGGCCGCTGGGTCACCGCGGCGGTCCTGGCCTGCTACCTGATCGCCGCGGTGGTCGTGACCTGGCGGCTGTGGACCGATCCGGCCTCGCAC
Organism: uncultured Actinomycetota bacterium; assembly: GCA_963749145.1. Classification (GTDB taxonomy): domain Bacteria; phylum Actinomycetota; class Actinomycetes; order Streptosporangiales; family Streptosporangiaceae; genus JASHPR01. The sequence goes on from CAVVLN010000006.1 coordinate 420,721, forward strand.
ACGGTGGCGGGCAATCCGAACGACGCCAACCTGTTCGCCTGGTTCGCGCGCTACGACGCCAACGCGGTCGCGCACGCCCGGCTGCCCGCGCTGGTCACGGCGGCCATGAACGCGCCGCAAGGCATCAGCCTCATGTGGAACACCTCCATCCTGCTGCCCGGCGTGCTGCTCACCCCGGTCACCCTGCTGTTCGGCCCGCAGACTTCGCTGACCGTGCTGATGACGGCCGGCTACGCGGGGTCGGCGGCCAGCCTGTTCCTGGTGCTGCGGCGCTGGGAGGCCAGCACCGGGGCGGCGGCGCTGGCCGGCGCGCTGTACGGCTTCTCCCCGGCCCTGCTGCAGGCCTCCGTCGGCCACTACAACCTGCAGTTCGCCGTGCTGCCGCCGCTGATCGCCGACGCCGGCCTGCGGCTGTGCCTGCGATCGCGGGCCCCGGTGCGTCACGGCCTCTGGCTCGGCCTGCTGGTCACGGCGCAGCTGTTCACCGGCGAGGAACTGCTGCTGCTCACCGGGATCGCCGGGGCGCTGATCGTGGCGGTGCTCGCGCTGGGACGGCCGCGGGCGGTGCCGCGCCGGATCGCCCCGGCCGCCATCGGCCTGGGCGTCGCGGCCGGGGTCACGCTGCTGCTGGCCGGCTACGCGCTGTGGGTGCAGTTCTTCGGCCCGCTGACCCAGCGCGGCAGCTCGTTCACCCCTGACTTCTACAAGAACGACCTCACCGGGTTCGTGACCCCGTCGGGATACCTGCTGTTCCACACGGCGGCCAGCGCGGCGGCGGCCGCCCGGTACCAGGGCGGCCCGCCAGAGTACCTCGGCTACCTGGGCTGGCCGCTGATCGCGGTGCTGGCCGTCATCGCGCTGGCCTGCTGGCGTCGGCCGGCCATCCGGGCCACCGCGGTGACCCTGGCCGCGCTCGAACTCCTGTCGCTCGGCGGCCACCCGCTGATCAGCGGCACCCCGCAGGCCGGCGTCACCCTGCCGTGGCACTGGCTCGAGGGCCTCCCGGTGCTGGGCACGGCACTGCCGGACCGGCTGTCGATCGTCGCGGACGGCGTCGCCGCCGCGCTGCTGGCGTTCGGCATCGACCGGGCCTGGGCGTGGTCGGCGGCCCGGCGCGCGGCCGCGCCGGGCCAGGCCGCGCTGGGCCAGGCCGCGCCGCGCGAGGCCGCGCCGCGCGAGGCCGCGCCGGGCCGTGACGCGCCGGGCCGGGCCGCGCTGGAGCGTGACGCACCGGGCCGGGCCGCGCTGGAGCGTGACGCACCGGGCCGGGCCGCACCGCGGCGCTTGGGCGCCTGGCTGGGGCCGGCCGCGGCCGCGTGCGCGGTCATCGCCTGCTTGCCGCTGATCCCGCGGCCGCTCCCGGCGGCGAGCGCCGCGCGGCTCCCGGCGGGCTGGCCCGCCGCGTTCGCCGCGCTGCGCCTTCCGCCGCACGCCCGGGTCCTCGTGGTCCCGGTCCCGACGGCGACCCTCACCGACGCGCTGCGCTGGCAGGCCGACACCGGGGAGCCAGACTCGCTGATCGGCGGGTATTTCGTCGGCCCGGCCTGGAACGGGCAGGCTTACGTGGAGGGCAACGGCGTCGCCGCTACCGCCCAGTACCTGGACTCGCTGTGGGCCGGCGGCGCGGCCCTCGCGGCCCCCGCGCGGGCCCAGGTGCAGGCCGATCTGCGGGCCTGGCGGCCGGCCGCGGTGGTGGCGGTCACCGGCCCTAACTCCGCACTCGGGCACTATCTGGAAGGATTGTTCGGACGGCCGGCTTTCCGTGACGGGGGCGTCCTGGCCTGGCGCAGGTAGCTGGCGAAGTTACCGCCCGGTAGGATCGCCGCCTTGATCGCCGTCGCGCCGGCGTACACTGGCCACCCGCTGGCCGTCCCGGATCCCGGAGGTCGCTTTGGCCCTGCGCATCATCATCGGACTCGCCCTGACCGCGGCTGCGTTCGCCATCGCCGGCCGGCGGCTGTGGTGGCTCTACCGGCTCGGCCGGACCGGCCAGCCGGCGCCGGAGCGGATCCAGGGGGTCAGGGAGCACCCGGCCCGGGACGCCGGGACCGAGGTGACCGAGGTGCTCGGGCAGCGCAAGCTGCTCAAGTGGTCGGTGCCCGGGACCGCGCACTTCCTGACGTTCTGGGGCTTCATCATCCTGTTCCTGACCATCATCGAGACCTACGGCGACCTGTTCAGCAAGACCTTCGCGATCCCCGGGATCGGGCACTGGGCGTGGGTCGGCTTCCTCGAGGACCTGTTCGCGGTGGCGGTGCTGGCCGGGATCATCACGTTCGCGGTCATCCGGCTGCGGGCCGACCCGAAGCGGGAGGGCCGCACGTCGCGGTTCTCCGGCTCGCACACCGGGGCGGCCTGGCTCGTCCTGTTCCTGATCTTCCTGGTGATCGCGACGCTGCTGATCTACCGCGGCGCGCAGATCAACACCGGGGACTTCCCCTACGCCCACGGCGCGTTCGCCTCGCAGATCGTCGGCCACTGGCTGGCCCCGCTGGGCCTGACCGCGAACAAGGCCCTGGAGACCACGTTCGTCCTGGCCCAGCTCGCGGTGGTGCTCGGCTTCCTGGTGGTGCTCACCTACTCCAAGCACCTGCACATCATCCTGGCCCCGCTGAACGTGCTGTTCTCCCGGCGCCCCAACGGCCTGGGCGCGCTGCAGCCGATGCGCTCGGGCGGCAAGGTGCTCGACTTCGAGGAGGCCGACCCGGACACCGACATCTTCGGCCGCGGCAAGATCGAGGACTTCACCTGGAAGGGCATGATGGACATGGCCACCTGCACCGAGTGCGGGCGCTGCCAGTCGCAGTGCCCCGCCTGGGCCACGGGCAAGCCGCTGTCGCCCAAGATGCTGATCCTCGACCTGCGCGACCACGCGTTCGCGAAGGCCCCGTACCTGCTGGCCACGTCGGACGAGGAGCGAGAGAAGCTGCCGGACGCGGTCAAGGCCGAGGCGGAGCGCCCCCTGGTCGGCGGCAAGGACGCGAACGGCGTGATCGACCCCGACGTGCTCTGGTCCTGCACGAACTGCGGCGCCTGCGTCGAGGAGTGCCCGGTCGACATCGAGCACATCGACCACATCACCGACATGCGGCGCCATCAGGTGCTGATCGAGTCCGCGTTCCCGACCGAGGCGTCCTCGATGCTGAAGAACCTGGAGAACAAGGGCGACCCCTGGGGCATGGGCGAGGCCAGGCGGCTGGAGTGGGCCGACGGCCTGGGCTTCGAGGTGCCGGTCGTCGACGGCCCGATCGGCGACGACGTGGAGTACCTGTTCTGGGTGGGATGCGCGGGGGCGCTGGAGGACCGGGCCCGCAAGACCACCCGGGCTATCGCCGAGCTCCTGCACACGGCCGGGGTCTCGTTCGCGGTCCTCGGCCCGGCCGAGACCTGCACCGGCGACCCGGCGCGGCGGATCGGCAACGAGTTCGTGTTCTCGATGCTCGCCCAGCAGAACATCGAGACGCTGAACGAGGCCGGGGCGCGCAAGATCGTCGCCAGCTGCCCACACTGCTTCAACACGCTCGCCAACGAGTACCCGCAACTCGGCGGGAACTACGAGGTGATCCACCACACCCAGCTGCTGGCCCGGCTGGTGACCGAGGGCAAGCTCACCCCGGTGACCCCGGTCGAGGAGAAGATCACCTACCACGATCCGTGCTTCCTCGGCCGGCACAACCGGGTCTTCACGCCGCCGCGGGAGATCATGGAGCACGTCCCCGGCGTGCGGGCCCAGGAGATGCACCGGTGCAAGGAGCGCGGTTTCTGCTGCGGCGCGGGCGGCGCGCGGATGTGGATGGAGGAGCGGATCGGCAAGCGCATCAACACCGAGCGGATCGACGAGGCGCTGGGCACCAACCCGGACACGATCTCCACCGGGTGCCCGTACTGCCTGGTCATGCTGGGCGACGCGATCAGCGCCAAGAAGAGTTCCGGCGACGCCGCTGAATCGCTCGAAGTGGTGGATGTGGCGCAGATTCTGGCACGCTCGGTCCGCCCGTCGGCCACGGCCGCCGCCGTCGGTCCGGGAGCGCCCGATTCAGCCGGGGCGGATCCGGCCCCGGACGAGTCCGGCTGACCCGGCGGCACCCTGGTGGACTCCCGGCGGGCCGAGTCCTTCAGCGACGGCGTGTTCGCGGTCGCGATCACCGTGCTGATCTTCAACCTGCTGCCGATCGGCCGCGAGGCCCTCAGCTACCCGGTGCTGGCCAGCGCGTGGCCGCAGTACGCCGCGTACGTGGTCAGCTTCCTCACCATCGGCATCATGTGGATGAACCATCACACGCTCTTCGGGCACGTGCGGTTCATCGACCGGCCGCTGCTGGTGCTCAACCTGCTGCTGCTCATGGGCGTGGTGGCGATCCCGTTTCCCACGGCGCTCGTGGCCGAGCACCTGACCGGCCCGCACCAGTCGGGCGGCCCGCCCGCGGCGGTGATCTACGGGGTCGTCATGATCGTGATCTCGCTCTGCTACAACGCGATCTGGGAGTACCTGGTCCGGCACGCCGCGGCGCTGGGATCGCCCAGCACCCGGCAGATGCTGCGGGAGAGCATCCCCGGATTCGGCACCGGCCCGGCCCTGTCCCGGTTCCCGCGGTGGAGCGTGGGCCTGATCGGCTACGTGGCCGGCGTGCTGCTCGCCGCGTTCGTCTCGGCCGGGGCGGCGCTGGCGGTCTACGGGGCGCTCGCGGTGTTCTACTTGTTCAACCACCTGCCCGAGCCGACCGGCGCCGAGGGCCCGGACGATGCGGACGACGCAGCGGCGCCGGAGAACTTCACGGGGTCGCCCGGGTAGGCAGCCAGATGCGGACCCGGGTGCCGCGGCCCGGCCAGGATTCCAGCGTGGCCTGCCCGCCGTGGGCGCGCGCGATCGCCTGGACGATCGACAGGCCGAGCCCGCTGCCGCCAGTGCCGCTGCCGCCGGTGCCGCTGCCGCCGGTGCCGCTGCCGCCGGTGCCGCTGCCGGCCGGGGCCGGACCGGCCGTCGGGGCCGTCGCCGTTCCCGCCACCCTCGCCCCGGTCCGCGGCGCGGTGGAACCGGTCGAACGCTCGCGCGGCGTCCTCGGCGGACATGCCGGGCCCGGCGTCCGCCACCTCGAGCAGCACCCCGCCGGTCAGGGCGCCGAGCCGCACCGCCACCGGGGTCGTCACCGGCGTGTGCGCGCGGATGTTGCCGAGCAGGTTGGCCAGCACCTGCCGGATCCGGGGCTCGTCCACCACTGCGACCAGCCGCGGCGGGGCCTCGGCCCGCACCGGCCGCTCCGGCTCGACCGCGGCCGCGTCCGCCACCGCGTCGCGCACCACCCCGGCCAGGTCGGTCTCGGTCAGGTCGAGTGAGGAGGTCCGGTCCAGCCGGGCCAGCTCCAGCAGCTCGGCCACGAGCGTGCTCATCCGCTGCGCCTCCTGCTCGATCCGGCGCATCGCATTGGGCAGCTGGTCGGGGCCGAGCGCGCCCTGCCGGTACAGCTCGGCGTACCCGCGGATGGTGGTCAGCGGCGTGCGCAGCTCGTGCGAGGCGTCGGCGGCGAACTCGCGCACCTTCTGCTCCGAGCGCAGCCGCGCGCCGAACGCCTGCTGGATCCGGTCGAGCATGGTGTTGATGGCCTGCCCGAGCCGCCCACCTCGGTGTTGTCGTCCGCGCCGGCCACGCGCGCGGCCAGGTCGCCCCGGGAGGTGATCTCGTTGGCCGTGCTCGCCATCTGATCCAGCGGCTCCAGGCCCCGGCCGATCAGCCAGCCGCCGCCGATCGCCAGCAGCGCGAGCAGCGCCCCGCCGGTGATCAGCTCGGCGATGACCACCCCGCTGACCTGGCCGGTCACGGTGTCGGTCGAATGCGCCACGACCAGGACGTAGGTGCCCAGCGGCACCGTGAACCCGGCCTTGATCAGGTCGGCGGCGCGGATCGCGCGCGCCACGGCCCGGACCTTGTCGCCGTCCGGCAGCGTGAGCGTGGCCGGCTGGCTGCGGAACTGCGACCGGTAGTCGGCCAGGCTCATCTGGCCCAGGACGGTGGAGAGCTGGCTGGCCTGGCCACCCGAGGTGAGCACCACGACCTGACCGGTGCGCACCGACCAGGCCTCGGCCAGGTAGCCGCCGGTGTTGCCGGCCAGCGCCTCGGGGGTGCGCGCCGAGGCGGCGACCAGGTCGTTGTTGAACTGGCCGCCGAGCTTACGGCTGAGCACGCTGGTGGTGACCGCGCCCATGATGAGCAGAAACACGGCGGTTACGGCGATCAGCAGGATCAGCATCCGCGCGCGCAGCGACAGCCTGCGGGAACCGGTCATCGCCCCGCCTCAGCCGCCGGTCCCCGTCGTCATCCGGGGCCGGCCTGCCCCGCTCGGGCAGCCGGAGGCTGTAGCCCACCCCGCGCTGGGTGTGGATCAGCGGCGGGCCGAGCGGGTCCAGCTTGCGTCGGAGGTAGCTGACGTAGGTCTCGACGATCTGGGACTCGCCGGCGTAATCCCAGCCCCAGACGTTCTCGAGCAGCTGGGCCCGGGTGAGCACCCGCCCCTGATGCCGCAGCAGGTAGGCGAGCAGGCGGAACTCGGTGGGCGACAGCTCGACCGGGACGCCGGCCCGGCGCACCGTCCACCGGGCCTCGTCCAGCTCCAGGTCCCCGGCACGCAGGATGTCCCCGTCACCGTCCGGCGCTGCGCCGTGCGCGCCGCGGGAGGCCCGGCGCAACACCGCCCGGACCCTGGCCACCAGCGCCTCGACGGAGAAGGGCTTCGTGACATAGTCGTCGCCGCCGAGCGCCAGGCCCCTGACGGTGTCGGACGAGGTGTCCCGGGCGGTCAGGAAGATGACCGGGACCTCGTTGCCGCCCGCGCGCAGTCGGCGGCATACCTCGAAGCCGTCCATGTCCGGCAGCATCACGTCGAGCACGATCAGGTTCGGCCGGTCGGCCTCGGCCTGCCGGAGTGCCTCCTTGCCGGTGGCCGCCGTGGTCACCGAGCAGCCGTGAAACTTCAGCGCGACCTGGACGAGCTCGCGGATGTTCGGCTCGTCGTCGACGACGAGCACCTGGGGGATCTGGTCATGGTCAGTCATGGGCTATCGGGATCATTCTCGCGCGCCGGACGGCGTACAACGTCATCCGGGGCGTAATGCCCCGGATGACGCCGGGCGGGCCGGGCCGCTGGCTAGGAGCCGCTGGCTAGGAGCCGGTGGCCGGGCTGGGGGAGGGGCTGGGCGAGGCGGCCGCGGCGGGCCGGATCACGATCAGCCTGGCGTCGTAGACCCCGCTGACCACGGGGCCGCCGGCGAACACCTGCTCGCCGTCGGACAGCGTGCTGGCGGTGACCTTGTTGCGGTCCTGGCGGATCACGGTGTTGCTCTGCAGCACCCAGGTCCACGTGGTGCCGTCCGCGGCCTGGACGACCACGTCGCTGCCGCTGACCGTGTCGATCGTGCCGCGCTCGTAGGCGATCGTGTGGTACCCGCTCTGGGTCTTGAACGTGAACTCGCCGTGGATGCCGCCGAGCAGCCGGATCCCCCGCAGCCGGTGGCGGCACAGCCGCAGCACGGTCTGGGCCGCGTACGGGTGCCCGTTCGCCCGGAGCCTCGCGGCCCGGGCCAGGCACGGGTGATCCGTGCCGGACGTGCTGGCCGCGGCCGTGCCGAAGCTGGTGGCGGCCGCCGCGGAAGCCGGCGAGGAGGCCGAGCTGAGCAGCGCGTTCAGCTGGGCGGCCTGGCCGGTGGGCCCGGCCGTCGCCGGGGAGGTGCTGCCGGAGAGCTGGGTGGCCGCGAAGGCGCCGCCGCCGGCCAGCACCGCGACCAGCGCCAGGCCCGCTCCCCACCACATGGCCCGGCCGCGGCGCCGCGGCGAGGACGGGGGCGCGGGGGTGGGCCCGCCGGCCGGGTGACCGGGCTGGCCCCAGCCGGAGCCGGGCTGGCCCCAGCCAGACGCGGGCGGAGCGGGATGACCCCAGCCCGGCGCCTGTCCGGGCTGGCTCCCGCCCGGGCCGGGCGGGCCGGAGGGCTGTCCGGGCTGGCCGCCGGCTGGCCCGAGTTCCTGAGTCGGCCAGAAGTCCTGCGGATCGCCGCCTGGCGGCTGCTGCATGTTGTCCATGCCAGCGAGACTGCCGTGCCGGGCTGGGACCGCAGCCTGCGGACCCTGGGAGCAGCCTGTGAACGCCCAGAAAATTGCCCTGGGGTTGCTTCGCCCGCCAGTCACCGGCCGGTCCGCCCGTCACGGCCCACCCACACGTCACCGCCCGCCCGCCGGCCCGCCCGCCCGTCACGGCCCGCCCGCCCGGCCGCCCGTCACGGCCCGGCCGCCCGTCACGGCCCGGCCGCCCCTCACGCCCGCCCGCCGTCACCGGCCCGCCCGCCGTCACCGGCCCGCCCGCCCGGCCGGGTCCCGCGGCCGTGCTACATGCGCTCGGGCACCGGGATGCCGAGCAGGTCCAAGCCGGTGAGCAGCACGCGCAGGGTCAGCGCGGACAAGGCCAGCCTGCTGTCCCGGACCGCCTCGTCGCCCGCCTGCAGGACCGGGCAGCGCTCGTAGAACGTGGTGAACGCGCTGGCCGTCTCGAACAGGTAGCCCGCGAGCTTGTGCGGCTCCGCCCGCTCGGATACCTGGTGCACCGCGGCGCCGAAGCCGAGCAGCCGCAGCGCGAGATCCCGCTCGGCGTCCTCGGTGAGCCGGACCGGCCCGGCCGCGCTACCGGGCTCGACGCCCGCCCGGCGGAAGATCGAGCGGATCCGGGCCGTCGCGTACTGCAGGTACGGGCCGGTGTTGCCGGTCAGCGCGAGCATCCGGTCGAAGTCGAGTACGTAGCCCGAGTCGCGGGCCACGGACAGGTCGGCGTACTTCAGGGCGCCGATGCCGACCGCCTCGGCGATCTGCGCGCGCAGGTCCGGGTCGTCGTACCGGTCCTTGATGACCTCCTCGGCCCGGACGACCGCCTCGTCGATCAGGTCAGCCAGCTTGACCGAGGCGCCCGTCCTGGTCCGGAACCGCTTCCGGTCCGCCCCGGTGACCAGGCCGATGGCGGCATGCTCGGCGCTGACCTCGTCGGTCAGCCAGCCGGCCTGGCGGGCGACGGCGAAGACCATGCTGAAGTGCTGGGCCTGCTCGGCCCCGACCACGTAGATGAGGCGGTTGGCGTGCAGGTCACGGATCCGGTACCGGATGGCGGCCATGTCCGTGGTGGCGTAGCCGTAGCCGCCGTCGGACTTGCGCAGGATCAGCGGCAGCGGCGCCCCGTCGCGGCCGGCGAACCCCGGCGGGAACGCGCAGAGGGCACCGTCGCTGATGACCGCGACGCCCTTCGCCTGCAGTTCATCGCAGACGTCGGCGAGCATCGGGTTGTAGAAGCTCTCCGGGGCGAGGTCGGCGTCGGTGAGCGTTACGCCGAGCCGCGCGTAGATGGTGTTGTAGTACTTCTTGGTGTCGTTGATCAGCATCGTCCACAGCCGCAGGGTGCCGGGATCTCCGGCCTGCAGCGCGACGACACGGTGGCGTGACCGCTCGGCGAACGCCGGATCGGCCTTGAACTTGGCGTTGGCCGCCTGGTAGAAGGCGTTGATCTCGCCCGCGGCCAGCTGCTCGTTGGCCGGCTCCTCGCCCACGTCCAGCAGATGCTCCAGCAGCATGCCGAACTGGGTGCCCCAGTCGCCGATGTGGTTGGCCCGGATCACCGCGTCGCCGAGGTACTCCAGCACCCGCACCACCGAGTCGCCCACGATCGTGGTGCGCAGGTGACCGACGTGCATCTCCCGGGCGACGTTCGGCGCCGAGTAGTCGACCACGACCCTCTGGACGGGGTCAGCCGGGAGGACACCCAGCCGCGAGTCGCCGAGCTGCCCGGTGGCCCGGGCCGCGATCCAATCGTCGCGCAACGTGAGGTTGATGAAGCCAGGCCCGCTGACCTCGGCCCGCTCGATCACCTCACTGCCGCTCAGGTGGCCGGCCAGGTCGGCGGCGATGTCACGCGGCGGCCGGCCCAGCCGCTTGGCCAGGGGCAGGGCCACGTTCGCCTGGTAGTCGGCGAACTGGGACGGCCGGATCAGCGGGTCGGCATCGGCATACTCCGGGCCGAATGCCGCAGCGAGCGCGGCCGCCATCAACCGCTCCAGGGCCTGCTGCGGATCGGTCATGTGATCCAGCCTATCGGCTGGACCACCTCAGGGCCGGCGCAGGAAGTGGCCGCCGCGCGGCGAACCGAGCCGCTCGTTGATCTTCTCGGTGATCTGCCCGCCGGCCAGGTCCGCGGCCAGCACGCAGGCGGCCTCGGCACCGCGCGCGGTCGCCGCCCCGTGCGCGATCACGACCGTGCCCTCCAGCCCGAGCAGCGCGGCCCCGCCGTAGCTCTCCGAGTCCATCCGCTCGCGGAGTTCCCGCAGCCCGCGCCGCTGCAGCAGCGTGCCGAGCCGGGCGGTCCGGGAGCCGCCCAGGGCCTCTCGTAGCTGGTTGGCCACGAAGGAGGCGGTCCCCTCCAGGGTCTTCAGGGCCACGTTCCCCGTGAAACCATCGGTCACGACCACGTCGACCTTCCCGGTCAGCAGGTCCCCGCCCTCGACATTGCCGGCGAAGCTGATCGGCAGGCCGCCATGCGGCGGGTCGGTGTCGAGCAGTTCGTACGCCCGCCGGGCCAGCTTGTTGCCCTTGCCCGGCTCCGCGCCGATCGTGAGCAGCCCGACCCGCGGCTCGGCGATCCCGTAGGCGGTCTGCGCGTACGCTACGCCGAGCTGCGCGAACTGCAGCAGCATCTCCGGCTTGGGGTCGGCGATCGCCCCCGCGTCCACCAGCAGCGTGGGCGCGGGCCGGGTGGGCAGCACGACCGCGAGCGCGGGCTGGAGGATCCCGGGCAGCGGCCGCAGCCGGAGCCGGGCGGTCGAAACGATGCCGGCGGTCGACCCGGCCGACACCACGGCGCAGGCCTGGCCCCGGTGGACCAGCTGGCAGGCCACGGCGATGCTCGACCGGGGGCGGCGCCAGCTCGCCAGCGCGCCCTCATCCATCGCGATGGAGTCCTCGGCCGGCACGATCGGGACGTCGGCCAGGGCTCCGTGCTGGGCCAGCAGGGGCCGCAGCTGCCCGGGCCGGCCGGTCAGCAGCACCGGCAGACCGCCGCGGGCCGCCGCGACGGCGCCGGCCACGATCTCGTCTGGGGCATGATCGCCGCCCATGGCGTCCACGGCGATCGGCTCCGGTGCCGGCCCGCCGCGCATCGCCCGGCGGCGCGTATGCTCGGCCGCCGCTCCGGGGCGTTGCTGGCCGCGGCTCAGCGCGTCGCCGATCGCGCCGGCTGGGCCGCCACCCGCCGGAGGCCTGGGTCCCGCATGCGGTCAGCTTCTCACCGCCGGGCGGGCGAAGCACCGCCGGCATGGCCGCAAGCCGGCCGTAACCACAGAAACCACCAGGTGGCATGGTCCGCCAGGGACTGGGAACCATACGGAGAGCCAGAGCGTATCCAAAAGGGGCACCCATCGGTCACGCAACGGCCACCCAAGAGATCGCCGGCGGCAGGCATGAGCGCGCTCAGCCAGCCGGCCCGCGGGCGGCAGGGCCGCAGGGAACCCGGCACGGTCGCTGAGTGTTTTGTAATTGTGACCTAGTTGTGGGGCAATGGACCGGTAAATCCACCCGGGGTTCTGCGTCTGAAGGTCTAGCCGGTTCTAGCGCGGTGATCCTGCCGCTACTTTGACGGGACTCGCGCTCGGGGCATCCCTCGCCACGGGCGCCGATCAATCGAAGGGAGATGCGTGACTGGACTTCCTCTTCAGGCGGCCGGCGCCTCGTCGCCGGGCCGCCGGTTTCGCGCCTACACGGTCAAGCACCTGGACAAGCTGACCGAGCGGGCCGGGCTGAGCGCCGACGAGCGGCTCGCGGTGCGGGCGGTGGCCACGGTGCTGCCCTTCCGCACCAACGAGTACGTCGTCGAGCGGCTCATCGACTGGGACGCGGCCCCGGATGATCCCATCTACCGCCTCGTCTTCCCGCAGGCCGACATGCTGCCCGCCGCGGACGTCTGGCGAATCAGCGACCTGCTCGCCAACGGGGCTCCCGAGGCCGAGGTGCGGGCGGCCGCCCACGCCGTGCGGACGCGGCTGAACCCCCATCCGGCGGGCCAGCTCTCCTTCAACATCCCCGACTACGCCGACGAGCCGCTGCCCGGCGTCCAGCACAAATACCCGGAGACGGTGCTGGTCTTCCCCAAGCACGGGCAGACCTGTCACGCCTACTGCACGTACTGCTTCCGGTGGGCGCAGTTCGTGGACGAGCCGGACCTGAAGATGGCCACCGACGACATGACCCGCGTCACCGGCTACCTCCGGGAGCACCCCGAGGTCACCAGCGTCCTGATCACCGGCGGCGATCCGATGATCATGGGCGCGGCGGTCTTGAGGCGCTACGTCGAGCCGCTGCTCGACCCGGGCCTCGGCCACATCGAGTCGATCAGGATCGGGACCAAGGCGCTGGGCTACTGGCCGCAGCGGTTCGTCACCGACCCGGACACCGACGACACCCTGCGGCTGTTCGAGGAGGTCGTCGCCAGCGGCAAGAACCTGGCCATCATGGCCCACTTCTCCCATCCCCGGGAGCTGAGCCGGCCCTGGTAGCCGAGGCGGCCCGCCGGATCAGGTCCGCGGGCGGCGTCATCAGGACCCAGGCGCCGCTGATCAGGTCCATCAACGACGACCCGGTGACCTGGGCGTCGATGTGGCGCAACCAGATGCGGATGGGCATGGTGCCCTACTACATGTTCGTGGAGCGCGACACCGGCCCGCAGGGCTACTTCGCCGTGCCGCTGGCCCGGGGGCACGAGATCTTCCGCGACGCCTACGCCAGCGTCTCCGGCCTGTGCCGGACCGTGCGCGGCCCGTCCATGTCGGCGACCCCGGGCAAGGTGTGCATCGACGGGGTGGTCGAGGTCGCCGGCGAGAAGGTCTTCGCCTTGCACATGATCCAGGCCCGCAACCCCGCCATCGTCGGCCGGCCGTTCTTCGCGCGGTTCGATCCGGACGCGATCTGGCTGTCCGACCTCCAGCCCGCGTTCGCCGCGCGGTTCCCGTTCGACGCCGTTCCCGAGGAGCTTCCCGGCCTGTGGACGCCGGAGGTGCTGGCCTCGCTGAGTTAACGATCAACCTCCCGCTACGGGCACGGCCCGCCAGGTTCGCCTGGCGGGCCGTGCCCGTTCAGCACCGCTCTGGCGGCCGGCCCGGTGATCGTGGTGACGGTGATCGTGGTGACTTTCCGATGTGGCGCGGCTGAGTCTCGGCTCGTGAGCTGCCGTGAGCGCACATGAGAGCACGCGGCGGGTTCGGTCAGGCCAGGCCGGCCTGGTCGGGGTACGCTCCTCGGCATCGGCCACCGCGGGCCGGTCCTGCGGCCCCGGGCCGCCGCGCGACGGCCTGGGCTCGCGGAGCGCCAGGCAGCTCAGGGCGCCCACGGCCAGCAGCACGACCGGCAGGAGCATGGTCGTGCGCATGGCGCTCACGTAGCCGAACGTGAACACGTCGTGGCCGATCCGGGCGACCTCGGCGGCCAGGCCGGGGGGCAGGCCGGTCTGCCTGGCTATCCCGCCGTTCTGGCCGGCCCCGACCTGGATGCCGTTGCTGGCCGAGCCCTGGATCTCGGTGATGAACCGGCCGCGCACCCGCGCGGGCAGCGCCGCCGAGCGGGCCGCCGCCTGGCTGGCCATCTCCGACACCAGCCGGTTCTGCAGCAGCGCCCCGACCGCGGCGGTGCCGATCACCAGGCCGACCTGCCGCACCGTGTTCAGCACGCCGGACGCGGCGCCCGCCAGCTGCGGCTGGACGTTGCGCATGGCCACCGTGATCAGCGGCGCGAACACGCAGCCCATGCCGAACCCGGCCACGATCAGCGGCGGCAGGAAGCTCTGCCACGAGGAGGTGGGGTGCGCGGTCAGCGCCAGCCAGCCCATCCCGCCGCCGAACAGGAGCAGCCCGGTCATCAGGATGTACTTGCCGCCGATCCGGTCGGTCATCCGGCCCGCCACGGGAGCGACGAACAGCGAGATCAGCGACGCGGGCGCGATCGCGAGTCCCGCCTTCAGCGCCGAGAAGCCGAGAACGGACTGCAGGTAGATGGTGAACGGCAGGAAGATGCCCATCATCCCGACCGCGAGCACCCCGGACACCCAGTTCATCACCGAGAAGTTCCGGTCCCGGAACACGGCGAACGGCACCAGCGGCTCCCGGTCCTGGGTCAGCTTCTGGTACACCAGGAAAACCGCGATCAGCACCACGCCCACGCCCAGGATGAGCGGGATGCTGATGAACGAGGTGATCGTGGACCAGTCGTACTTCTGCCCCTCGACCAGGCCATAGCAGATCGCCAGCAACCCCGCGCTGGCCAGCAGCACGCCCGGGATGTCGATCCGGTGCCTGCGCCCGAGCCGGACGTCCGGGATGATGATCACGGTCAGCGCGAGCACGATGATGCCGATCGGCAGGTTGACGAAGAAGATGTACCGCCAGTCGAACGCGGTCACCAGCAGGCCGCCCAGGGTCGGCCCGGCGATCGTGGCCACGCCCGCCACGGCGCCCCAGACGCCGAACGCGGCGCCGCGCCGCTCCGGCGGGAACGTGTTCGTGATGATGGTCAGGGTCTGCGGCATGAGCATGGCCGCGCCCAGGCCCTGGACCGCCCGGAATCCGATCAGCCAGCCCGGGCTCGGAGACAGGCCGCAGGCGACCGAGGCGGCGGTGAACACGGCCACGCCCGCGAGGAACAGCGTGCGCGGCCCGATCAGGTCACCGAGCCTGCCCGCGGTGATCACCAGGACGGCGAGCACCAGCGCGTAGGCGTTGATCACCCACAGCACGTCGTCCAGGGAGGCGTGCAGCTTGGTGATCATGTTGGGGATAGCGATGTTCACGATCGTCAGGTCCAGCAGGGTCATGAAGAACCCGAGCGACACCACCAGCAGCACCAGCCACGGGTTCCCGGCGTACTTCCGCACCGTGTTCTGCTGCACCACCGCGTCCTCCCCAATCCCCGGCCGGGCCCGGACGCCCCGCCCGGTCCGCGCCGCCCGGCTTCGTTCTCGCGTGTCCGGGCCTGATTCTGCTGCTGACCACGGGCCCGCGCGGCTCCGGCTGTCTTCGCGGCCGCGGGTCGCTGCGGTTCTAGCGGTAGCACCGGGCCCGGCCCGGGCATTCCGTGACCACGGCATCCTTTCCTCGATGCTAGGCGGCGGCACCGACAAACGCGGCGCACGCCCGGATCCCGGGATGTAGCGGGCGGGGGACCGAACCCCGTTCGGTCGCCCGGGGCGGTCGGCCAGTAAGCTCCCGGGCATGAAACTGAACGGAACCGCGGCGATCGTTTCCGGCGGCGCGAGCGGCCTCGGCGAGGCCACCGCGCGCGAGCTTGCCGCAGCAGGCTGCCGGGTCGTCGTCGCCGACCTCAACGAGCAGTCGGGCAAGGCGGTGGCCGACGCGATCGGCGGCCAGTTCGTCGGCACCGACGTCTCCGACGAGCAGTCGGTGCAGGCGGCCGTGGAGGCCGCCGCCTCGGCCGGCCCGCCGTTGCGGGTGGTCATCAACTGCGCCGGCATCGGGTGGGCCGCCCGGACCGTGGGCCGGGACGGCAGCCCGCACGACCTCGCCTCGTACCGGAAGGTCATCGACGTCAACCTGATCGGCACGTTCAACCTGATGCGGATCGGCGCGGCGGCGATCGCCAGGACCGAGCCGGCCGACGCCGACGGGCAGCGTGGCGTGATCATCAACACCTCCTCGATCGCGGGCATCGAGGGGCAGACCGGCCAGGTGGCCTACTCCGCGTCCAAGGGCGGGATCATCGGCATGACCGTCCCGGCGGCCCGCGACCTGGCCGCGGTCGGGGTCCGGGTCAACACCATCTGCCCCGGCATCATCGACACGCCCATCTACGGTTCCGGGCCCGGCACCGAGGACTTCAAGGCCCGGCTGACCCCGCCGATCGTGTTCCCCAAGCGGATGGGCACGGCCGCCGAGTTCGCCCACCTGGCCCGGGCCCTGATCGAGAACGATTACATGAACGCCGAGGTCATCCGCTTCGACGCCGGCGTCAGGTTCCAGCCCAAGTAGGCGGCGCCGCAACGTCAGGTGCGTGCGGAAAGTGCTGCGATAACAGCACTTTCCGCACGCACTCCGGATCCGGGGCGCTGGCGCGCAGGCACGCACTCCGGATCCGGGGCGCTGGAACGCAGGCACGCACTCCGGATCCGGGGCGCTGGCGCGCAGGCACGCGCTCCGGATCCGGGGCGCTGGCGCAGGACGGCAGGAGGAGATCAATGGCGGACGCGGTTCTCACCGAGGCGGACGGCGCGGTCGCCGTCATCACCATCAATCGCCCGGAGGCGCGCAACGCGGTCAACGGCGAGGTCGCCCGCGGCATCGCGGCCGCCGTGGACGAGTTCGACGCCGACCGGGACGTGCGGGTGCTGATCCTCACCGGCGCGGGCGGCACGTTCAGCGCGGGCATGGACCTGAAGGGCTTCCTGGCCGGCGACGCGCCCGTGGTGGCCGGCCGCGGCTTCGCCGGCCTGGCCGAGCGGCCGCCGGTCAAGCCGGTGATCGCGGCGGTCGAGGGCTACGCGCTGGCCGGCGGGTTCGAGATCGCGCTGAGCTGTGACCTGATCGTGGCGAGCGAGACCGCCCGGTTCGGCCTGCCGGAGGTGCGCCGGGGCCTGGTGGCGGGGGCGGGCGGGTTGCTCCGGCTGCCCCGCCGGGTGCCGTACCACCTGGCCATGGAGATCGCGCTGACCGGCGAGCACTTCACCGCGGACCGGCTGCACCGGGCCGGCCTGGTCAGCCGGCTGACCGAGGCCGGCCAGGCCGTGGCCGCGGCGAGGGAGCTGGCGGCCCAGGTCGCCCAGGGCGCCCCGCTCGCGCTCGCCGCCTCCAAGCGGGTGATCGTCGAGTCGGCGGACTGGCCCGGCGACGAAGCCTTCGCCCGGCAGGGCGAGCTGATCAGCCCGGTGTTCTCGTCGGCCGATGCGATCGAGGGCGCGGCGGCGTTCGCGCAGAAGCGGGCGCCGGTCTGGCGCGGTGAGTGACGAGGCGACCCGCCGGGAAGCGGGCGCCGGTCTGGCGCGGTGAGTGACGAGGCGACCCGCCGAGACCGGGCGCCGGTCTGGCGCGGCGAGCGAACGGCCCCGCCGAACTCATTCCGTAAGCATTCGGCAGCGTTCGGTTATCTTTTGGCTGCCTGATCTCCTAGGCTTCCCCGGTAGGCGCGGCACGCGCACGCCCGGGAAGTGAGCAGAGATGACGGCACCGCGGATCAGCGTTGTTGTGCCCTTCCACAACAACGACGATTTGCTCGGGGACTGCCTGCGGTCCATCGCCCGGCAGACCTACGCCAACCTCGAAGTGATCATGGTGGACGACGGCTCCACCGACGGCAGCGCCGCCATCGCGCAGCGCCGGGCGGCGGCCGACCCGAGGTTCATCCTGATCCGGGTACCCAACGGAGGGCCCGGCTACGCCCGCAACCGGGGCATCGAGCAGGCCACCGGGGAGTTCCTGAGTTTCGTCGACGCGGACGACATGCTGCCCAGCCACTCCTGCGAGATCATGCTGCACACCCTGCAGGAGTCCGGCTCCGACTTCGTGTCCGGCGGCGTCGAGCGGATCGGCCCGATGGGGGTCACGCCCTCCGGCATGCACGCCCAGGCGATCAAGACCAGGCGGATCGGGACCCACATCAGCCGGTCGCCGGAGCTCTTCTGGGATGTCTCGGTGTGGAACAAGATGTTCCGCAAGTCATTCTGGGACGCCCAGGGCATGTCCTTTCCCGAGGTCAGGGCCTGGGAAGATCTCCAGGCCATGGCCCGGGCGCACGTGCTGGCCCGGGCCGTGGA
The DNA here is from genome assembly GCA_963749145.1 of uncultured Actinomycetota bacterium. Lineage (GTDB taxonomy): Bacteria > Actinomycetota > Actinomycetes > Streptosporangiales > Streptosporangiaceae > JASHPR01. The sequence goes on from CAVVLN010000006.1 coordinate 438,543, forward strand.
CGTGATCCCGGACCCGATCTACTACTGGCGGGAGCGCGGCAAGGGCGCACTGTCGATCACCCAGTCGCGGACCGACATCGGCAACTTCCGCGACCGGATCGCCGCGCTGCTCAACATCGACGGCTTCCTGCGCGAGCGGGCCCCGGCCGGGCTGTTGCGCGAGCACCAGCGCAAGGCGCTGGTCAATGACCTCTGGCTGTACGTCCGCGACCTGTCCCGGACCAGCGACGACTACCAGCACGAGTTCATGGCGCTCGGTCGCCGGTACCTGGAGCAGGTCGACCGGCGGGTGCTCGCGCGGCTGCCGTCCACCCACAAGCTCGCCTACCACCTGCTCGCGACGGGACAGCGGGAGCAGTTGCTCGAGTTCAACGCCTGGCAGGCTGACCAGCCGATCAAGACGACGCCGATGGTCCGCCGGCGCGGCCGGATCCGCGCGGATCTCCCGTTCTGGGCCGACCGGCGCCGGCTGAAGATACCGGCCCGGATCTACCGGCCCTACTGGCGGGAACTCGACCCGTTCGTCCGGGTGGAGGGCATCGGCTGGCATGACGGGCGGCTGGTCCTCACCGGGTGCGCGTTCGTGCCGTCCGTCGACATCACCCGGCGCAGGCACGCGTCCAAGATCGTCATCCTGCGCCCGGCCGGGGGCAGGCGGCTGCCGATCGTGGTGCCGGCCCGCTCGCTGCGGCATGCCGAGGCCACCATCTGGTCCGGGCAGACCAGGTACCTGTACGACTGGGCGGGGTTCCGCTGTGAGATCAGCCCGCGCTGGTTCCGGGCCGGCCGCCGCTGGCTCCCCGGCGAGTGGGACGGTTACGTGCTGGTCCGCGGGCACGGCGTGTGGCGGCCCGCCCGGCTGCACACGCCGGTGCGCGGACCCGCCGAGCGCCCCGAGTTCCTGCAGGTGGCGCCCGGGATGCGGTTCGGCGCGTGGTGGGTGGGCCAGCGGCTGCGGGTGGGGGTGACCAGGACCCCCGCCGTGCTGCGCGGGTGCGGGCACGCCGGGCGCGAGCTGCTGATCGACGTGGACATCGAGGGGATGGGCCCGCAGGCCCGCGCTGAGCTGCTGCTGGCCCGGCCGAAGGGCGCCGCGACCCACCGGTTCCCCGCCGTCCCGGTGCCGGGGGAGCCGGGGGGGACGCGGGAGCCGGGGGAGACGCAGGAGCCGGCGCAGGCGGCGGAGGCGGACGGCGGACGCCCCACCGGGGACGGCCGCCGTGGCGCGACGCGGGTCCGCGGTGCCATGCCGCTGCGCGTCCTGGCCACCGAGATCGGCCGGGCCGATCGCGGCAGCACCGGGGCCGAGGCCGCGGACCACGTCGGCACGGGATCCAGGCGCGCCGACGTCAGCGGCACCGGCGTGCACGACGGCGGCATCGAGTGGGACCTGTACGCCCAGGTCGCGGGCCAGGCCCGGGTGCGGGTGGCCTTCCCGGGCGGGCAGCCGGAGTACCGGTACCCGGCCGGTCACCAGGAGATCGCGGTCGAGCGGACCAAGTACGGCAATGCCATGATCGTGCGCCGCGGGCTGCGGCCCCTCATCGACCAGCACGACTGGACCGCCGCCGGGCGGCTGACGCTGCGGGGCAGCTACCCGGCCACCGTGGTCGGCGGGTACGAGGCGGTGCTGCGGCGGCGGTCCTCGACCGAGCAGCACGTGGTGGCCTGCGCGCGGGACGGCGACCGGTTCACCATCGTGATCGACGCGGCCGCGATGCCGTCGTTCGGGCAGCCGGTGCCGCTGCGGGACGGCACCTGGGACCTGTTCCTGCGCCGCGAGCGCGCCGCCGGCGGCGAGCTGATCGCGCCGGGTTACGACCATTCGCGCCTGGCCGACCTCGACGACTCCCGGCTCAACGTGAGGCAGAAGAACTACCGGTTCACGATCTCCGGGTACGACACCCCGATCCTGACCGTGGGCCCCGCGCTCAAGTTCACCGAGCACGGCCGGGTGCAGCGGCGGGTGCTGCGCGGCGTCTACTACCCGCTGCAGCAGAAGCTGCCGCTGCGCGACGCGGTGGTCTTCGTCAGCTGGAAGGGCAAGCAGTGCGGGGACAACCCGCTCGCGATCGCCGAGGAACTGCGCCGCCGGGGCGACGACCGCGAGCACGTCTGGGCGGTCGCCGACTACTCGGTGCCCGCGCCCGACGGCGCGCGGACCGTGCTCACCGGCACCGAGGACTACTTCGAGGCGCTGGGCCGGTCACGGTACCTGATCGCCAACGACGACATGGGCGGCCGCTACCAGAAACGGGACGGTCAGGTGTACGTGCAGACCTGGCACGGCACGCCGCTGAAGCGGATCGGCTTTGACATCAGCCAGCCCCAGTTCATCAGCGGTGCCAGCTACTTCGACGTGCTCGGCCAGGACGTGGCGATGTGGGATCTGCTGCTGTCGCCGAACCCGTTCAGCACCCCGATCCTGCGGCGGGCGTTCCGTTACGGGGGCGAGATCCTCGAATCGGGTTACCCGAGAAACGACGTGCTGCGCAGCGGGGACGCGGACCGCATCGCGGGACGGGTGCGGCAGCGGCTCGGGCTGCCGGTCGGCAAGCGGGTGGTCCTGTACGCGCCCACCTGGCGGGACAACCAGTACTACGCTTCCGGCCGGTACCGGTTCGACTTCCGGCTCGATCTCGAGCAGGCCTGGCGGGCCCTCGGCGAGGACCACGTGTTCCTGATCCGGGGCCACCACCACATGGCCGAGGACGTGCCGGCCGGCCCCGGCCCGACTTCGCCGTCAACGTCACCGCCTACCCGGACATCGCGGAGCTGTTCCTGGTCAGCGACGTGCTGATCACCGACTACTCGTCGGTGATGTTCGACTTCGCCCCGACCGGGAAGCCCATGCTGTTCTTCACCTACGACCTGGAGCACTACCGCGACCAGTTGCGCGGCTTCTACTTCGACTTCGAGGCGGAGGCGCCCGGCCCGCTGCTCGCCACGTCGGACGAGGTGGTGACGGCGGTGGCGGGCATCGACGCCGTGGCGGCCGCGCACCGGGCCGCGTACGAGGCGTTCACGGCCAGGTTCTGCCCGCTCGATGACGGCAAGGCCGCGGCCAGGGCTTGCGACCGTATCTTCGGCGGATAAGGGCCTTAACGCGTAGTCTCGTGCCGCCCTGGTCCGTCAACCCGAGAAACGGTCGCCGTGCCCGTCACTGAGCCCGCCCGCGATCAGGCCGCGGTCCCGGCGGCCCGCGCGCCCGGCCCGCGGCCCGCCCGCGGCCTCCCCCTCTGGCCGGCCCGCCGCCCGCCGGCCCGCCGCCCGGCGGCGCGGCCGGTCCTGGCCGCGCGGTGGCCCGGCTGGCTGGCCGTCGCCGTCCCGGTCGCGACCGCCCTGGCCCTGGGCGGCTACCGGCTGGGCGGCGCCTCGCTGTGGCGGGACGAGGCCTACACGCTCGACGCGGCGCAGCGCCCGCCCGGCCAGATCCTCGCCCTGCTGTGGCACGTCGACGCGGTACACGGCCCCTACTACCTGGGCATGCACGTGATGACCGGCCTCCTCGGCCGATCCGCGGCGGCGCTGCGGCTGCCCTCGCTGCTGGCCACGAGCCTGGCGGCCGGGGTCACCGGCGCGCTGGGCCTGCGGCTGGCCCGGATGGCCGGGCAGCCCGCCCCGGCGGTCACCGGCCTGCTGGCCGGCCTGCTGTACGCGGCGGCGCCGCAGACCACCTACTACGCGCAGGACGCGCGGCCCTACGGCCTGGTCACCCTGCTCGCAGCCGCGGCCAGTTACCTGCTGGTGGTGGCCGTCACCGACGGCCGCAGGCGGTGCTGGGCGGGATACGCCGCGGCGATCGCGCTGACCGGGCTGGCCAGCCTGTTCGCGCTGCTGCTGCTGGCCGCGCACGGGGTCACGCTGCTGCTGGGCGGCCGGGCCCGGCTGCGGCCGTGGCTGGCGGCGTCAGCGGCCGCCGTGGCCGCGGTGTCCCCGCTGATCGTCCTGGGCTACCGCCAGGACGGGGCCCTGGCCTGGGTGACCCGTCCCGGCGTGGGCACCCTGGCCGCGCTGGTGTCGGACTTCTCGGGGTCCCGGCAGGCGATCCTGCTGGTGATCGGGACCGCGGCGGCCGGCGCCGCCGCGGGCCTCACGGCGGGTGATCGGGCCGGGGGCCTGACCGCAGGTGATCGGGCCGCGGGCCTGGCGGCGGGTGATCGGGCCGGGGGCCTGGCGGCGGGTGATCGGGCCGGGGGCCTGGCGGCGGGTGATCGGGCCGGGGGCCTGACCGCGGGCAGGCGGGCCGCGGGCCGGCCCCGGGGGGATGCCGGCCCGCGGCCCGCGGTCACGGTGGTCACGCTCGCGCTGCCCTGGCTGGTGCTGCCGCCGCTGATCCTGCTCGCGGTCTCGCTGGTCAAGCCGGTCTACGTCGAGCGGTACGTAGTCTTCGGCCAGCCGGCCCTGGCCCTGCTGTCCGCGGCCGGGCTGGTCTGGCTGGCCCGCCTGGTCGCCGGCTCGCGGGCCGGCCGGAGGGTCCCGGCGCTGGCCTGGGCGGCGCCGCTGGCGATCCTCGCCCTGCTCGCGGCCGTGCTCGCCGGGCCGCAGCAGGCCGCGCGGCTCACCTCGGCCCGGCCCGACAACCTGCGCGAGGTGTCGGCCGTCATCGCCGCGAACGAGCGGCCGGGCGACGCGGTCTTCTACCTCCCGTCCGAGGTGCGGGTGGTGAGCACCGCCTACCCGGCCCCGTTCGGCCGGCTGCGCGACCTGGCGCTCGGGCGGTCACCGGCGGCGTCGGCCACCCTGACCGGGGACCAGGTGGACGCGGCGGTGCTGGCCCGCCGGTTCGCCGGGGTGCGCCGGGTGTGGCTCGTCCAGTGGGCCGGCCAGCTATCCGCCCGGCCCGCGGCCGGCGCGGGCCCGGAGGAACTGGCCCTGCTCCGCCGCCTGCGCCTGGTCCGGCGCTGGACGATACAATCGGTTGCACTGAGCCTGTACGCGGCCGGTCAGCCGTAGAAGGCCGGGACTTCCTGCTTCGGCGCGTACCGGGCCAGCTTCTCGCGCAGCCTGCCGCGCCCGCGGTGCAGCCGCGACATCACGGTGCCGATCGGCGTGCCCATGATCTCGGCGATCTCCCGGTACGGGTAGCCCTCGATGTCGGCCAGGTAGATCGTCACCCGGAAGTCCTCCGGCAGGTCGCGCAGGGCGCCCAGGATGTCGGAGTCGGCGAGCCGGTCGAGCGCCTCGGCCTCGGCCGAGCGGGCCGGCCCGGCCAGCCGGTCCGCGCCGGCCTGCCAGTCCTCGCCGAAGTCGGCGCCGAGCGTCGCCGCGGGCTCGCGCCGGCGCTTGCGGTAGGTGTTGATGAACGTGTTGGCCAGGATCCGGTGCAGCCAGGCCCGCAGGTTCGTGCCCGGCCGGAACTGGTGGAACGCGGCGTAGGCCTTGGCGATGGTCTCCTGCACCAGGTCCTCGGCGTCGCTGGCGTTCTTGGTCATGCGAAGCGCCGCGGGAAAAAGCTGCCCCATCACGGGCACCACATCCTGCTCGAATAGCGCCTTACGGTCCGGCGTCAGGTCGTTCGGCCTCATCGTCGCTCCGCCCCCTCGCATGCCGCTGTCTGGCGGCCTATCACCGTTGCCTTGTTACTCGGCCGTCAAGCGACCGACACCTTATAGACGCACACGATTGCCGCGGCGACGCGTGATCTGCGCAACATTGTGGTTACTCATCGGTAACCATCAGCGGGCGTTCAGGATGGGCCGGGGCTCAGATCCAGCCGTGATACCACATCCGGGCCAGCCAGGAGGTGTACGGCACCACCTGCGCGGCCATCACCGGGTACATGTAGTAGAAGTCCCAGACCACGGCGACCAGGTAGGCGCCGGACAGGATCGCGCCGAACCCGCGCCGGGCCGGCGCCGCCCGGGCCGGGCCGATGATCAGCCCGAGACAGAGCGTGATGGCAATGACCAGGAACGGGTCGAAGGTCACCGCGTAGAAGTAGAACTCGGTCCGGTGGTCGTGCAGGGCGAACCAGAACCAGGGCAGCCAGCCGGCGGCGACGCCGAGGAGCACCGCGCCCGCCCGCCAGTCCCGGCGCGCCAGCCACCACGCCAGGCAGGCCAGCAGCACCGGGATCGAGGCGTACCAGATCAGCGGGGTGCCGATGGCCAGCACCTCCTGCGAGCAGCTCGGCACGCCGCAGGTCTTCGGCGTCGCGTAGTAGAACGAGACCGGCCGGGTGGTGAGCAGCCAGGTCCACGGCTGCGACTTGTACGGGTGCCCCGTGGTCAGGCCGAGGCCGAACTGGAGCATGTACCGGTTGTATTCGTACAGCGAGTCCAGCGCCGACCACACCGGGGTGGTGTTGCCGTGCAGCGCCGCCCAGTTCCGGTCGTAGCCGTACGGCGAGGCGAGCCAGCCGCTCCAGGACGCCAGGTAGGCCGCGAACGGCACCACCGCGAACGTGAGCGGCAGCCATTTCCCGTCGCGGACCAGCGCGCCCCGCCACGGGACGGCGTACCCGGCGGCGCGGCGCGCGCCCAGGTCCCACAGCACGGTGAGCACCAGGAACGCCGGCAGGTACCAGATGCCGTTCCATTTCGACGCGACCGCGGCGCCCAGGCACACCCCGGCCGCCGCGCGCCACCAGCGGATGCCGAGCGCCGGGCCCGCGTCGTCGGCGGTGCCCGCCTCGGCGGCGGTCGCGATCCTGGCCCGCGACCAGTCCCGGTCGATCACCAGGCAGCCGAACGCGGCCAGCACCCAGAACATCACGAAGATGTCCAGCAGCGCGGTGCGGCTCATCACCAGCTCGAGCCCGTCCACCGCGAGCAGCAGCCCGGCCACGCAGCCGAGCAGCGTGGACCGGGTCATCCGGCGCGCGATCCGGCAGGTCATCAGGATGGCCAGCGATCCGACCAGCGCGACCGCGAACCGCCAGCCGAACGGGGTCAGCCCGAACAGCCACTCCCCGGCGGCGATGAAGATCTTGCCGAGCGGCGGGTGCACGACCAGCTCGCCGCCGGAGGCGAGGATGTTCGTCTTGCCCTGGACCAGCAGCGCGTTCGCGTTCTTGACGTGGTTGATCTCCACGCCGTGGCGCAGGATCCCGTAGGCGTCGCCGACGTAGTAGGTCTCGTCGAACACGACCGCCTTGGGCACGCCCAGCCGGTAGAACCGCAGGAACGCGCCGAACGCGGTGACCAGCAGCGGGCCGACCCAGCCCCACACCGGGCGGCCCGGGATCGGCGGGGTCAGCCGGTCTCGCAGGCCCGCCGCGCGGCCCGGCCGCTGCGCGGCCATCGCCCCGGTCTCGTATGCGGTCATCGGTTGCCATGGTAGGCGCGCCGGGGCGTTGCGGCTGATGCTTCGCGGCTGGGCGTTAGCGTTGGGCGCGAGATGGAAGACAGCGGCAGCGGGGTGTCGGGCGGGGCGCGCGAGAGCGGCGGGACGCTCACGCTCGCGGCCGTGCCGATCGGCCGGCCGCAGGATGCCTCGCCGCGGCTGGCCGCGGCCCTCGCCGGGGCGCCGGTCGTGGCGGCCGAGGACACCCGCCGGCTGCGCCGGCTGGCGTCCGCGCTCGGCGTGCGGCTGACCGGCACCCTGGTCTCGTACTACGACGACGTGGAGGCGGCGCGGGTGCCCGGCCTGCTGGCCGAGCTGCAGGCCGGGCGGGACGTGCTGCTGGTGACCGACGCGGGCATGCCCGGCGTCAGCGACCCCGGCTACCGGCTCGTGGCGGCCGCGGCGCAGGCCGGGATCCGGGTGACCGTGCTGCCCGGGCCGTCAGCCGTCACCGCGGCGCTCGCCGTGTCCGGGCTGCCGAGCGACCGGTTCTGCTTCGAGGGCTTCCCGCCGCGCCGGGCCGGCGAGCGGGCGCGCCGGCTCGCCGAGCTGGCGGGCGAGCCGCGGACGCTGATCTTCTTCGAGTCGCCGCGGCGGCTGGCCGCCACGCTGGCCGCGCTGGCGGAGGCGTTCGGCCCCGCGCGGCCCGCGGTGGTGTGCCGCGAGCTGACCAAGACGCACGAGGAGGTCAGGCGGGGCACGCTGGCCGAGCTGGCGGCCTGGGCCGAGCCCGGCCGGCTGGGCGAGATCACGATCGTGGTGGCGGGCGCGGCGCGGGGCCGCCGCGCCGACCCGGAGCAGGCCGGGCCGGCGGCCGCGGCGCGCGTCGCCGAGCTGAAGCAGGCCGGCACCCCGCGCAAGGCCGCGATCGCCGAGGCCGCGCGGGAGCTCGGCCTGCGCAAGCGCGAGGTGTACGACGCCGTGCTGCGCCACGCCCCGCCCGGCGCCCCGCACGCCCGCGGCACGCGAGCCAGCCCCTAGGCTGAGGGGATGTCCGCAACGAGCCGTCACATCCTGACCGCGCCGGCCTGGCCGTACGCCAACGGGCCCCGTCACATCGGGCACGTGTCCGGGTTCGGGCTGCCCGCCGACATGTTCAGCCGGTACCAGCGGATGATGGGCAACCGGGTGCTGATGGTCAGCGGCACCGACGAGCACGGCACGCCGATCCAGGTCCAGGCGGACGCGGCCGGGGTGAGCGCCCGCGAGCTGGCCGACCGGTACAACCGGGTGATCGCCGAGGACCTGGTCGGCCTGGACATGTCCTATGACCTGTTCACCCGGACCACGACGCTGAACCACTACGCGGTCACTCAGGAGATCTTCAAGGGCCTGTTCGACAACGGCTATATCTTCCTGCGCAAGACGATGGGCGCGATCTCGCCGTCGACGGGCCGGACCCTGCCCGACCGCTACATCGAGGGCACCTGTCCGATCTGCGGGTTCCCGAACGCCCGCGGCGACCAGTGCGACAACTGCGGCAACCAGCTGGATCCGGCCGACCTGATCAACCCGCGGTCGAAGATCAACGGGGAGACCCCGGTCTTCGTCGAGACCGAGCACTTCTTCCTCGACCTGCCCGCCTTCGCCGACGTGCTGGGCACCTGGCTGCAGAGCAAGAGCGGGCTGTGGCGGCCCAACGTGCTCAAGTTCTCGCTGAACCTGCTCGACGACCTGAAGCCGCGGGCCTATACCCGCGACTTCGACTGGGGCGTCCCGGTGCCGCTCGACGGCTGGCGGGACCGCCCGGACAAGCGGATCTACGTCTGGTTCGACGCCGTGGTCGGCTACCTGTCCGCGTCGATCGAGTGGGCCCGGCGCTCCGGGGACCCGGACGCCTGGCGCGCCTGGTGGCAGGCCCCCGACGCTGAGTCCTACTACTTCATGGGCAAGGACAACATCGTCTTCCACGCCGAGATCTGGCCGGCCATGCTGCTCGGCTACAGCGGCCAGGGCGACAGGGGCGGCACGCCCGGCGCGCTCGGCGCCCTCAACCTGCCGACCGAGGTGGTGGCCAGCGAGTACCTCACGATGGAGGGCCGCAAGTTCTCCTCGTCCCGCTCGGTGGTCATCTACGTCCGCGACTTCCTGGAGCGCTACGACGTCGACGCCCTGCGGTACTACCTGGGCGTGGCCGGGCCGGAGAACCAGGACACCGACTTCACCTGGAGCGAGTTCATCCGGCGCAACAACGACGAGTTGCTGGCGAACTGGGGGAACCTGGTGAACCGGAGCATCTCGTTCGCGGCCCGCAACATCGGCTCGATCCCGGAGGCGGGTGCGCTGACCGACGCCGACCGTCAGCTCCTCCAGCACTCTCGCGACGCGTTCGGCGCGGTCGGCGAGGCGCTGTCCCGGTCCCGGTTCAAGGCCGCGATCAACGAGGCCATGCGCACGCTGGCCGAGGCCAACAAGTACCTGTCGGAGCAGGCGCCGTGGAAGCTGCGTGAGTCCGATCCCGCGCGGATGCGCACGATCTGCCACGTGGCGCTGCAGCTCGTCGACGACGGCAAGACCCTGCTCACCCCGTTCCTGCCGCGCTCGTCGCAGAAGGTCTTCGAGATGCTCGGCGGGTCCGGCCGCTGGTCGCCGATGGGCCGGATCGAGGAGGTCAGCGAGGAGGGCGGCGCCCCGTACCCGGTGATCACCGGTGACTACCGCGGCGCGGCCCGGTGGGAATCCGCGCCGATCCGGCCGGGCACGCCGCTGGCGCCGCCCACGCCGCTGTTCGCCAAGCTCGACCCGGGCCTGGCCGACGAGGAGCTGGCCCGGCTGGAGAAGGCGTGACGCCGGCGGGCCCGGCCGTCCCCGCGCCCGAGCCCCTGCCCGCCGAGGCGCTGGACAGTCACTGCCACCTGGACCTGATCGAGCGCCCGGTGACCGAGGTGCTGGCCGAAGCGCGGGCGGCCGGGATCACCCGGGTGGTCACGATCGGGGTTGACCTGCCGACCTCGCGGTGGGCCGCCGACTGCGCCGGGACTTACCGCGAGGTGTCCGCGGCGGTGGCGGTCCACCCGAACGAGACGGCGCGGGCGGCCGGGTCCGCGGCCGAGCGGGACAAGGTGCTGGCCGAGATCGCTGCGCTGGCCCGGCTGCCGCAGGTCCGGGCCATCGGCGAGACCGGCCTCGACTACTACCGGGACTGGGCCCCGCCCGAGGTGCAGCGGGACTGGTTCCGCGCGCACATCGAGATCGCCAAGCAGGCCGGCAAGGCGCTGATGATCCACGACCGCGAGGCGCACGAGGACGTGCTGCGGATCCTGGACGACGAGGGCGCGCCGGACCAGGTGATCTTCCACTGCTTCTCCGGCGACGCGGCGATGGCGCGGCGGTGCGCGGCGGCCGGGTACGTGATGAGCTTCGCCGGCAACGTGACGTTCGCCAACGCGCAGCCGCTGCGCGACGCGGCCGCCGCCGCGCCGCTGGACCTGATCCTGGCCGAGACCGACGCGCCGTTCCTCACCCCGGTGCCGCACCGGGGCAAGCCCAATTCGCCCGCGATGGTCGCGTACACCCTGCGCGCGCTCGCCGCCGTGCAGCAGGTGGACGTGGCCGAGCTGTGCGCCGCGGTCACCGCGACCGCCGCGCGCGTGTTCGGCCCCTGACCCCGCTAACCGCAGCGCTGGCCGCGGCGTCGCGCCCAGCCTGCGCTGCTCGTCCCGCACAGGCTGGCCCGGCCCGCACCGCGCCTCTTCCCGCCGCTGGGATCGCCGAGACCTTGATCTGGGTACCTGATGCGCGTATCTGACACCCCAGGCACCCAGATCAAGGAAACGGCTCGGCCGGGAGCGCTAGCTGGATCACTGCGGGCCTGACTCTGCTCCCCGGAAGGGCTGCCCTGGCCCAGCTGGTTCGGCGGCGTCGGCGAGGCGGTCCATGAGGTCGCCGGCGATCCGGAGCAGGTCCCGCTCGGCCCGGGTCAGGTGGCGGGCTATCGCGGCGGCCAGCCAGTCGTCCCGGTGGTGCATGTCCTGGATCAGCGTCTGCCGGCCGGCCTCGGTCAGGGCCAGCAGTGAGCGGCGGTGGTCCCGGTCGTCGGGCCGCCGCTGCACCAGGTGCTGGCGTTCCAGGCGGGCCAGGGTGCGGGTCAGGGACTGGGGCTGCAGCCGTTCGGCCGCGGCGAGCGCGCCGGGTGTCATCGGGCCGCGCCGGTGCAGGTGGCCGAGGACGCCCAGCGCCAGGTTGCTCAGCTCCGAAGCCTCGGGCTCGGGGCGTTCCATCCGCAGCCGCCGGGCCAGCCGGGTGCTGCCCCGGCGTACCGCCGTCGCCGCTCGCAGCAGGTCCTCGTCCGGCACAGATGCTACGCTAGCACGTACTGATTAACGGACAAAATGCAAAGAGCGGTACGCTGACGCTTATGAAGTCGCAGTGGCGGCGGGATGCCCCGGGTTGGCGCAGATGTGTCTCGTGGGGGCGGCAACGTGCTTCGCGGTGGTGGGAACGTGTCTCGCGGACGCCGGGACCTGCGGCGCGGCCGTCGCGGACCAGCCAGGTGGTGGCCCTGACCCGGGCCGGGCTTTCCCGGCCGCACTCGCCCGGCGGCGACCCTGACGCCCAGCGGCGGCTGTGCCGCGGCATGCGGCCCACGGGGACCGACTCGCTGCGGCCCCGCCTGGCCGCCCGGACCGGGTTCTTCGATGACCAGGTCCTGGCCGCGATCTCGGCCGGGATCCGCCAGATCGTGATCGCCGGGGCCGGCTACGACGACCGCGCGCTGCGGTTCCGGACCCCGGGTGTCCGGTTCTTCGAGCTTGACCATCCGGGCACCCAGGCGGACAAGGCGGCCCGGCTGCGCGGGATGGGAGTGGGGGCGGGCGGCCCGGTCCTGGTTCCCGCCGACTTCCGCCACGACGACGTCGCGGCGGTGCTGGCGGGATGCGGGCACGACGCCGGCCTCTCCCTGTTCATCTGCGAGGGCCTGCTCGTCTACCTGGACCAGCCGACCTGCGTCGGGCTGCTGGCCGCGCTCGGCACCCGGGCCGCCGCGGGCAGCGTCCTGGCCGCGAGCCTCAGCGTGCACCGCGACGGCCAGGACTCGGAGCGGGTGACCGCGGTGGCGAACGCCCGGCGTCTTTCGGCCGGCACCGAGCCGTGGCTGACGATCCTGCCCGCCGCCGCGCACCTGGATCTGCTGCGCCGGGCCGGCTGGGTGCCGGCCGAGGCGGTCGACGCCGCGCGGCTGGGCACCGGTGCCGAGCCAGGCCGGTCGCTGCTCGTCACCGCCCGTCTCGCGGCGTAGTGCCGGCCGCTACCGTTGCGGGCGTGGAGGAGACGCCGGACGGGCCCGCGGAGGTGCCGGCGGATGCGCCCGCGGGGAAGACGCCGGATGCGCCCGCGGGGAAGACGCCGGATGCGCCCGCGGAGGTGCCGCCGGACGGGCCCGCGGGGAGGACGCCGGATGCGCCCGCGGAGGTGCCGCCGGACGCGCCCGCCGGGAGGACGCCGGATGCGCCCGCCGGGGAGCTGCCGGGACCCCGGCTGCTGGGGCCCGCCGACATCCGGCGGATCGCGGCGCGCCTGGGCCTGCGCCCGGCCAAGCGGCTCGGCCAGAACTTCGTGACCGACGCCGGCACGGTCCGCCGGATCACGGGGCTGGCCGGGCTGGAGGAGGCGGACGTCGTGCTGGAGGTCGGTCCCGGCTTCGGCTCGCTCACGCTGCCCCTGCTCGCCGCGGCCGGCCGGGTGATCGCCGTGGAGATCGACCCGGCGCTCGCCGCGCAGCTGCCGCGCACCGTGGCCGAGCGCGCGCCCGCGCTGGCCGGGCGGCTCACGGTCGTGACCGCGGACGCCGCCCGGGTGCGCGGCCTGCCCGGGGACCCGCCCACCGCGCTGGTGGCCAACCTGCCCTACAACGCCGCGGTCCCGGTCGTGCTGCACCTGCTGGCCACGCTGCCCTCGCTGCGCCGCGGCCTGGTCATGGTCCAGGCCGAGGTAGCCGACCGGATGAGCGCCCCGCCGGGCAGCCGGACGTACGGGGTGCCGTCGGTCAAGCTGGCCTGGTACGCCAGCGTCCGGCGGGCCGGCCCGGTGCCGCGGACGGTGTTCTGGCCGGTGCCGCGGGTCGACTCCGGCCTGGTGGCGTTCACCCGGCGCGAGCCGCCGCCGGGCGCGGGCCGCGACGAGGTGTTCGCGGTCGTCGACGCCGCGTTCGCGCAGCGGCGCAAGACGCTGCGCGGCGCGCTGGCGCCGTGGGCCGGCTCGGCTGCGGCCGCCGAGCAGGTGCTCAGGCGGGCGGGGATCGACCCGGCGCGGCGCGGCGAATCGCTGGACGTGGCCGAGTTCGCGCGGATCGCCGCGGCCGGGCGCCGCGGGACGGCCTGACGGGAACGGGCGGCTCAGACGAAGCCGCCGACGACGGCGGGGTCGAGCTCGGGGTGGCTGACGTAGGCCTAGCAGAGCGCCTGACCGGCGCACGAGTACGTCATGGCCGCGGCACCGCGTACCATTGGCTGATCGTGACGGCTGTGACGGTCCGGGTTCCGGCGAAGCTGAACCTGCAGCTCTCCGTGGGACCTCGCCGTGACGACGGCTACCACGACCTGGTGACCGTCTTTCACGCTGTGTCACTCCTCGACGAGGTGACCGTGCGGCCAGCCGACCGGACCAGCGTCTCGGTCACCGGGCTGGACGCGGCGTCGGTGCCGGCCGGCCGGGCGAACCTCGCGGCCCGCGCGGTCCGGGCGCTGGCCGGCCGCCTGCGGCGCCGGGCCGAGGCCGGGGCGCAGATCGAGATCCGCAAGCGGATCCCGGTCGCGGCGGGCCTGGCCGGGGGCAGCGCGGACGCCGCCGCCGCCCTGGTCGCGTGCAACGAGCTGTGGGGCTCCGGCCTGACCCCGGCGGAACTGCGCGACGTGGCGGCGCGGGTGGGCAGCGACGTCCCGTTCGCGCTGCTCGGGGGGACCGCGGTCGGGCAGGGCCGGGGTGAGCAGCTCACCGCCGCGCTCGCGGCCGGTACCTACCACTGGGTGCTGGCCTTCGCCGCCGGCGGGCTGTCCACCCCCGAGGTGTACACGACCTGCGACCGGCTGCGCGAGGCCCGGGGCGCGGCGGCGCCCGCGCTGAGCACGGAGCTGATGGCCGCGCTGCGCTCCGGCGACCCGGCCGCGGTCGGCCCGCTGCTGAGCAACGACCTGCAGCCGGCCGCGGTCTCGCTGCGCCCGGACCTGCGCCGCGCCCTGCACGCGGGCCGCGACCTCGGCGCGCTCGGCGCGATCGTCTCCGGATCCGGCCCCACGTGCGCCTTTCTCGCCGCGAACGCCGGGCATGCCCGGGAGCTCGCGGTCTCGCTGACCAGCGCCGGGGTCTGCCGCGGCGTGGTCAGGGTGCAAGGGCCGGCCGCCGGCGCCGCCGTGGTCACCGCGGAGCGCCGGTGAGCCCGGCCCAGCCGCTGGTCACCCTGGAGGCGGCCGCCAAGGCCTACGGGCCGCGGGTGCTGCTCGACGGGGTGTCGCTCGGGGTGGCCGCCGGGGACCGGATCGGCGTGGTCGGCCGCAACGGCGCGGGCAAGACCACGCTGCTCGAGGCGCTGGCCGGCCGGGCCGCGCTGGATTCGGGCCGGGCCACCCGGGCCCGCGACCTGACCCTGGGTTACCTGCCGCAGGCCGACGAGCTGGCCGGCACGCCCCGGCAGCTGGTCTTCGGCTCGCTCCCGGAGCACGAGTGGGCCGCGGACGCGCGCAGCCGCTCGGTCATCGCGGCCCTGCTGGCCGGGATCGACCTGCACGCGCCGGCCGGGGCGCTGTCGGGCGGCGAGCGGCGCCGGGTCGCGCTGGCCGGGGTGCTGCGCCGCCCCCTGGACCTGCTGCTGCTCGACGAGCCGACCAACCACCTCGACATCGACGCGGTCCGCTGGCTGGCCGGCTACCTGCGCGAGCACGGCCGGGCCTTCGTCGTCGTCACCCACGACCGCTGGTTCCTGGACGCGGTGACCGAGCGCACGTGGGAGGTCGCCGACGGGCGGGTGCACAGCTACGACGGCGGCTACTCGGCCTACGTGCTGGCCCGGGCGGAGCGGGCGCGGATCGCCGAGGCCACCGACCAGCGCCGCCGCAACCTGCTGCGCAAGGAACTGGCGTGGCTGCGCCGCGGCCCGCCCGCCCGGACCAGCAAGCCGAAGTTCCGGATCGACGCCGCCACCGCCCTGATCGCCGGGGAGCCGGCGCCGCGCGACAGCGTGGAGCTGTCCCGGCTGGCCACCGCGCGGCTCGGCAAGACCGTGCTCGAGCTCGAGGACGTCTCGGTCCAGGCCGCCGGGCGGGCCCTGCTCGACCACGTGACCTGGCGGCTGGGGCCGGGCGAGCGGGTGGGCGTGGTCGGGGTGAACGGCAGCGGGAAGACCACGCTGCTGCGGCTGCTCGCGGGCGACGCCCCGCCCGGGCTGGCCGTCAGCGGCCGGGTGGTGCGCGGCAAGACGGTGCGGATCGGCCGGCTGACTCAGGAGCCGACCGCGGTCGATCCGGGGCTGCGCGCCCTGGAGGCGGCCGAGCAGGTGCGCCGCTCGGTCCGGTTCGGCCGCGGGGAGATATCCGCCAGCCAGCTGCTCGACCGGCTCGGCCTGCGCGGCGAGCGGCAGTGGGTGCCGGTGGCCGAGCTGTCGGGCGGCGAGCGGCGCCGGCTGCAGCTGATGCTCGCGCTGATGGACGAGCCGAACGTGCTGCTGCTCGACGAGCCGACCAATGACCTGGACATCGACACGCTCACCGAGCTCGAGGACATGCTGGACGGCTGGCCGGGCTCGATGGTCGTGGTCAGCCACGACCGGTACTTCCTGGAGCGCGTGTGCGACCACGTGGTCGCGCTGATCGGCGCCGGCCTGGACTACCTGCCCGGCGGGGTCGCCGAGTACCTCGACCGCCTCGACCGCCAGGCCGCGGCGGCCAGGGCCGGCCCGGCGCGGCCGGCCGGCGCCCCGGCCTCGCCGGCGGCGCGCCAGCGCGCCGCCCAGAAGGAGCTGGGCCGGGTGGAGCGCCAGCTTGACCGGGTGTCCGGCCAGGAGGCCGAGCTGACCGCGGCCCTGGCCGAGCACGCCAGCGACTACACCAGGCTGATCGAGCTCGGCACGCGGCTGCGCGCGGTCCAGGACGAGAAGGCCGGCCTCGAGGAGCGCTGGCTGACCCTGGCCGAGGAGCTATCCGGCTGACGGCCGGTGCGAGAATGCCCGCATGAACGATCGTGGCTCGAAGTGGTCGATCGGCTCGGAGAACTCGATCCTGAGCATCGGCTCGAAGGGGTCGGTCCTGTCGATCGGCTCGGCCGGCTCGGTCCTGTCGATCGGGTCGGCCGGGTCGATCCTGTCGGTGGGCTCGGCGGGCTCGCTGGTCAGCGTCGGCTCGGCGCTGTCGCTGCTGTCGTCCCGCTCGGCGCTGTCGCTGCTGTCGTACCGCTCGATCCTGTCCGGCCGGTCCAGCGGCGCCATCCTGGCCTGGAAGTCCGGCCCGGTGCGGCCCGGCACCGCGGCCCGGCTGACGCGCTAGCGCGGCCAGGGGTGTCGAGACGGAGCGTGATGGCTATGGCTGGTTCTGGGGGAGGCCGAGGTCGGCGCGCAGGAAGGCCTGCGCGATCACCCCGTAGCCGGCCGCCCGGGCGTGCTCGTTCGGGCCGCGGGGCGCCGGCGCGCACTCCCAGGTCCACTGGCAGACCGCGGCGACGTTGCGGGGCACGGTGCCCATGCCCGGCACCGTCGCCTGGCCGGTGAAATCCGCGCTGTAGAAGGCGCCGAACACGTCGGCCACCCGGGCGCCGAACGACTGGTAGATCGTGGTCAGCATTGTGTTGTAGCCGGCGACGAGCCGTTCGGCCAGGCGGGCGACCTCCTGACCGAGCAGGCCGTCGCGCCATTCGGCGAGCGCGGGCACGTAGTAGTTCATGCCGATGATGCGCACCGCCGGGCCGGCCGCGGCCCGGATCCTGGTCATGATCTTCGTGAGGTTGACGGCCGTATCCGGGAAGCTCCTGGTGATGCACATGGCGAGCTTGCTGATGCTGGGCCGGTCGATGCAGGAGTCGGGGTCGTTGGCGCCGATGTCGATGGTGATCAGCGAGACCTGGCCGCGGTGGGCGCGCAGGAAGCCGGTGGCCGCGGCGAGCTGCGAGCCGCCCGGGTAGCGGCAGATCCCGCCGTTGATCATCGTGCCGGTGGTTTCCCCGGAGCAGCCCAGCTTGACCAGCCGCAGGCCCGGGTCGAGCGGGCGCAGCGCGGCGTAAAGCTGGTCGGCGTAGCCCTGCCCGGTCGGCAGGCTCGCCCCGGTCGCGTCGGGCTGGACGCCCCGGGAGAGCGAGTCGCCGAGCGCGAGGTAGTAGCTGACCGCGGGGCGGGCGGGCGAGCTGCCCCGGGCGCGGGCGGGCGGGCCGGGCCGGGTGTTGACGGGCGAGCGGGGCCGGGCGCGGGCGGGCGAGCCGGGCCGGGCGGCGGACCGGGCGGGTGCCTGGTGCGGCGCGGAGCCGGCGACGGTCGCCGCGGTCAGCGCGGCGGCCACCACGGCGGCCGCGGCGGCCACCGTGGCGAGGGTCGCGGCGCGGCGCACCTGGCCTCCTGCAACGGCGGGAACGCCGCCGAGTATAGGAGCGCCCACGCTATGTCGCGGCCGTCCGCCGGTGTCGCGGCCGCGGCCGAGGCCGACCGGCTCAGCCTCGAGCCGTAGCGACCTCGGGCCTGGTGTCGAAGGGGGCGAGCAGGATCCGCAGCAGCGCCGCGAGCTCGCGGCGCTGCGCCCGGTCCAGCCCGGTCAGCAGTTCCCGCTCGCTGCGCAGCAGGTCCTCCAGGGCCGCGTCGACCGCGGCCAGGCCCCGGGGGGTCAGGGTGACCAGGACGCCCCGCTTGTCCTGCGGGTCCGGGTGCCTGGTGACCAGCCCCGCGTCGGCCAGGCGGTCGATCCGGTTGGTCATCGTGCCCGAGGTGACCAGGGTGGCGCGCAGCAGCGCGCCGGGGCTGAGCTGGTAGGGGGCGCCCTGCCGGCGCAGCGCGGAGAGCACGTCGAACTCCCAGGTCTGCAGGCTGTGCGCGGCGAACGCGGCGGTCCGCGCCCGGTCCAGGTGCCGGGCCAGCCGGGACACCCGGCTCAGCACCTGGAGCGGCTCGGCGTCCAGGTCGGGCCGCTCGGCCCGCCACTGCGCCACCAGCTCGTCCACCTCGTCGCGCGGCCCCGAGCCCGCGCCGGCCTGTTCCATGGTCCGCCAGCCTATCTCTTGACATCAAGATTTTGCCAGCGCTATCGTGGCCGTAATTTACCTTGACATCGAGATAGTTCGCGCAACGCCGGGAGGCACGGTGTGGGATCCCGCCCAGTACCAGCGGTTCGGCGACGAGCGGTCGCGCCCGTTCTTCGAGCTGACCGGCCGGATCGGCGCGGAGGCCCCCCGGGTGGTCGCGGACCTGGGCTGCGGCCCGGGGACGCTGACCGCCGCGCTGGCCCGCCGCTGGCCCGGGGCCGAGGTCCGCGGGATCGACAGCTCGCCCGAGATGATCGAGGCCGCGCGGTCGCGCCCGGGCGGCGACGGCGAGCGGCTCAGCTTCGCGCTCGGCGACGTCCGGGACTGGCAGCCGGACGGCGACGTGGACGTGATCGTCTCCAACGCCGTGCTGCAGTGGGTGCCCGATCATCTGAGCGTGCTGGGGCGGTGGGCCGGGTTCCTGCGGCCGGGCGGCTGGCTGGCGTTCCAGGTGCCGGGCAACTTCGACCAGCCGAGCCACCGGGAACTGCGCGAGCTGGCCGCTACCGACCGCTGGCGCCCGCTGCTGGCCGGCGTCCAGCTCAACCGCCAGGCGGCCGAGCCGGCCGAGTACGTGGACCTGCTGGCCCGGGCCGGCTTCGCGGTCGACGCCTGGGAGACGACCTACCTGCACGTGCTGCCCGGGGATGACCCGGTGGTCGACTGGTACAAGGGAACCGGGCTGCGCCCGGTGATCGCGGCGCTCCCGCCCGGCCTGGCCGAGGAGTTCCTGGCCGACTACCGGGCCCGGATGCGCGAGGCGTACCCGGCCGCGCCGTACGGCACGCTGTTCCCGTTCCGGCGGGTGTTCGTGGTGGCGGTCCGCCGCTAGCGCTACGGGGGGTCCTGGCCGAGCCGCCGCCGGGCCTCGGGCGATATCTGCGGGTGCGGGTCCAGCTTGGACAGGCCGTTCCAGGCCAGGTTCACCAGGTGCGCGGCCACGTCCTCCAGTTCCGGCTTGCGCGCGTCCAGCCACCACTGGCCGGTGAACGCCACCATCCCGACGAGCATCTGCGCGTACATGGGGGCGAGCTTGGGGTCGTAACCCCGCTCCCTGAGCACGTCGCCGAGGATGTACTCGACCTGGCTGGCGATGTCGCTGATCAGGCTGGCGAAAGTGCCGGACCCGGACGAGGGGTTGGAGTCCCGCACCAGGATCCGGAAGCCGTCGGAGTTGTCCTGGATGTACCGGAGCAGTTCGACGGCGGCGACCTCGAACTTCTCCATCGTGTCCTCGCCGGCCAGCAGCCGGGTGGCCATGGTGATGAAGCGCTCCACCTCGCGGTCGACCACGACCGCGTAGAGCCCTTCCTTCCCGCCGAAGTGCTCGTACACGACCGGCTTGGAGACATCGGCCCGGGCGGCGATCTCCTCGATCGACGTTCCGTCAATCCCGCGCTCAGCGAACAGGCGGCGGCCGATGTCGAGCAGTTGCTCGCGGCGTTCCTTGCCGGTCATCCTCCTGCGGCCCGACCCTGAGGGTTGGCTTGTCACTGGCCCATCATGTCACCGGCCCGCGAGCTGCCCGCCGGGGCGACCGCGCGCCTGGTCATCGAGCCCAGCTTCCTGGACCCGCCGGCCCGCTTGCCGGTCAGCCTGGCCTCGTCCGGCCAGCGCACGTCGTAGACCCAGCCGAGCTTCTCGGCCAGCCAGATCATCCGCGCGGCGATGTCGATCTGGCCCTTGAGCACGCCGTGCCGGGCGCAGGTCGGGTCGGCGTGGTGCAGGTTGTGCCACGACTCGCCGAACGACAGGATCGCCAGCCAGTTGACGTTGCGGGACTTGTCGTGGACCGAGAACTCCTCCTTGCCGAACGTGTGGCAGATCGAGTTGATCGACCAGGTGATGTGGTGCAGGAACGCGATCCGCACCAGGCTGGCCCAGAAGAACGCGATAACCGCGCCCTGCCAGGACCAGGTCCACAGGCCGCCGATCGCCGCGGGCGCCAGCAGCGACACGGCCACCAGCCACGGGAACCACCGGGAGATCCCGGAGATGTCGGAGTCGGCGAGCCAGTCCGGGCAGAACTTCTCTTGCGAGGTGCGGTTGCTGTCGAACAGCCAGCCGATATGGGCGAAGCCCAGGCCCTTGGTCAGCGCCTTCCAGTCGGTGCCGTAGCGCCAGGGCGAGTGCGGGTCGCCCTCCTTGTCGCTGTACTTGTGGTGCCGGCGGTGATCGGCGACCCAGGTGAGCACCGGTCCCTCGACGGCCAGGGTGCCGGCTACCGCGAGCGCGATCTTGAAAGCGCGGACCGCCTTGAACGACCCGTGCGTGAAGTAGCGGTGAAAGCCCATGCTGATCCCGAGCCCGGAGATCGCGTAGAACACCACGGCGATCACGATTTCGCGCCAGCCGAGGCCCCAGCCCCAGGCCAGCGGAACCGCGGCGAGCAGCGCGAGCATCGGCACGGCGACGAAGACGCCGACCAGGATTCGCTCGCCGGTGCCGCTTGGTTCGGGATCGAGGTCCGGTCGGGCCCGGCTCGGGGCCGGCGCGGACGGTGCAGGCGGCCCGGGCGGTGCGGGCGCGGTGAGCGTGGCGAAGCCCGCCACGGGAGTGTCTGCGGAAATGGCCATGACTGTCCTTGCTGGCGTCGGAGGTTGCCCGGTTGGTGGGGCGCTCCGCACGTACCGGGTCTGGGGCCGGTGCAGATACGCTTACGTAACCGTAGGCTACGCTACCGTAAGTTCCGCAAGTACCTGGGCGAACTTTTTTCAAACATGTGGTGAAGCTCACGCCGCCGGCGGCGCGCGGCGGCAAGGGGCGCACGCGCGCCGGTCGTCGGCATCCGGGTGAGGCAAGCCGCATTGGTCTGGACCGGCGGCGGTGCCCCCGGTCGCGGCTGGACGGCCACGACACGAACCAGGAACGAAGCAGGGTTGGTTCCGGCGCCTGGACTCGAACCAGGACAAACTGGGTCCAAGGCCCAGTGGGCTGCCAATTACCCTACGCCGGACTAAAGTAGCAAATCGACCTGCCAGTAGCTGACGAGACAAGGATACCGAGTGTCAGGCTGAGGCCTCGGGTCTCACCACGGCCCGGCCAGGAATCAACTGGGTACATCCGTCAGCCGGCCGTTCAGGGACTGGCTTGTTCTGGCAGATGGGTGCATGCCCGGTCCGGCCGCGCGGCCGGGCGGTATCCTGCGAGGGTCGGGAGCGTGAACTGTCCGGGGGGAATGCACCGGCGACGCGCCACGGGCAGCGGTGCCTGCAGCGATACCGAGGAGCCGAGTGAGCGTGAGCGGTCCGGCCGCGGTGATCATCCTTGCGGCGGGTGAGGGCACCCGCATGAAGAACCAGACGCCCAAGGTGCTCAACGAGGTGTGCGGGCGCAGCATGCTGGGCCACGTCCTGGCCGCGGCCAGGGAACTCGAACCGGGCCGGATCATCGTCGTCACCGGCCACGGCCGCGACCGGGTCACCGCCCACCTGGCCGAGCACGCGCCGGATGCCGAGATCGTCGTGCAGGACCGGCGCGGGGGGACCGGCCACGCGGTGCGCGTGGTCATCGAGGCCGTCGGGCTGATCCACGGCACGGTGGTCGTGACGTACGCCGATACCCCGCTGCTGCGCGCGCGGACGCTGGTCGACCTGGTCGCGGCGCACCACGAGCACGACGCGGCCGTTACCGTCCTCACCGCCACGCTGGACGAGCCGAAGGGCTACGGCCGGATCATCCGCGACGAGACCGGCGCGTTCACCGGCATCATCGAGGAAGCGGACGCGAGCCCGAAGCAGCGGGAGATCAGGGAGATCAACTCGGGTATGTACGCGTTCGACGGCGACCTGCTGGCGGACACGGTCAAGCGGGTGCCGACCAACAACGCCAAGGGAGAGGAGTACCTGACCGACGTCGTGTCGATCCTGCGCGGTGACGGCTATCCGGTCGCCACCGCGGCGTGCGAGGACGCCGAGGAGGTTCTCGGCGTGAACGACCAGGCCCAGCTGGCCTGGGCGCGCCGGGTGCTGAACGAGCGGCTGCTCGGCGACTGGATGCGGTCCGGGGTGACGATCGTCGACCCCGCGAGCACCTGGATCGATGTCGACGTGAGGCTGGAGCCGGGGGTGCAGATCGGCCCGGCGACCCAGCTCGAGGGCAGCACCACGGTCGGGGCCGGGGCCCGGGTGGGGCCCGGGTGCCTGCTGCGGGACACCGCGGTGGCAGACGGCGCCACCGTGGTCAACTCGGTCTGCGAGTCGGCGGTGATCGGCGCCGGCGTCACGGTGGGCCCGTTCGCCCACCTGAGCGGGGGTCGGGACTAGTTTTGAGAGGGCCGCAAACGTGACCGGCATCACCACCGCCAATCAGAAGAGACTGCTTCTGCTCTCGGGTCGCTCACACCCGGAGCTCACCGACGAGATCGCCGCCTGCCTGGGCGTCGAGCCCACCCCGACCACCCTTTACGACTTCGCCAACGGCGAGATCTTCGTCCGGTTCCTCGAGTCGGTCCGCGGCTGCGACGCGTTCGTGCTGCAGAGCCACACCGCGCCGATCAATCAGTGGATCATGGAGCAGCTGATCATGGTAGACGCCCTCAAGCGGGCGTCGGCGAAGCGGATCACGGTGGTGGCCCCGTTCTTCGGCTATGCGCGCCAGGACAAGAAGAGCCGGGGCCGGGAGCCGATCTCGGCCCGCCTCATGGCCGACCTGTTCCTCACCGCGGGCGCGGACCGGATCATGGCGGTCGATCTCCACACCGCCCAGATCCAGGGGTTTTTCGACGGCCCGGTCGACCACCTGTTCGCGCTGCCGATCCTGGCCACGTACCTGGAGGAAAAGCTGGACCTGAACCAGGTCACGGTGGTGGCGCCGGACGCGGGCCGGGTCCGGGTCTGCGAGCGGTGGACCAACCGGCTCGGCTGCCCGCTGGCCATCATCCACAAGCGCCGTGACCCCGACGTGGCCAACAAGGTGAAGGTGCTCGAGGTCGTCGGCCGGGTCAAGGGCCGGACCTGCATCATCGTGGACGACATGATCGACACTGGGGCAACGATCGTGAACGCGGCCGAGGCACTGTTCGTGCAGGGCGCCGCCCAGGTGATCGTCACCGCGACGCACGGCGTGCTGTCCGGCCCGGCGGTGGATCTGCTGAAGAACTCCCAGATCAGCGAGATAGTCGTCAGCAACACGCTGCCGATCATGAACGAGAAGCGGTTCGACAAGCTCACCGTGCTGTCGATCGCGCCGCTGATCGCGCGGGCGATCAGCGAGGTGTTCAGCGACGGGTCGGTGACCAGCCTGTTCGACGGCCAGAGCTGACCGCCCGGGAGGCAGAGAACTGGGAGGTGACCGCTGGCCTCGCCCCCCATGGCAGGGAGGCCAGCGACCACCAGCTCTATGGCCCCCGGACTGCGCCCCCGCAGGCGGTCCGAAGGCGGGCTAAGCGTCCCTGCGGCTCGCCGGCGCCGGGAGGAGGAGAGTCCTGGGGCCGGAGGGTGCAGGTCGGCGGGAACACTGCCAGCATGGCGGCCCGTTGTTGCGTCCCCATTGAGCGGCGATTAACCCGATAAGGCCCGGGTCGCGCCAGGGTGGCCCTCGCGTGATGCGCCCCATTTCGGTGACCGCGTGCTCACGCAGCTGCATCAGCGTGGCGCCGTGGCGTTACGTCATGGTTGAGTAAGGATTAAGACCTTCAGCGGCCCGGCATCAACCCCCTTTGCCGGGCCTGGGTGGGCCCGGCCGGGAATGGCGGAGAATGGCGGGCCCGGACGGGGCGGCGTGGTGCGGTTTCGGATTCTCGGACCGCTCGAGGTCTGGACCGGCCAGGACTGGAGCGGCATCGGTGCGCCTAAATGGCGGGCGCTGCTCGCCGCCCTGCTGCTCAGCGAGGGACAGGCCGTATCGACCGACCGGCTGATCGCGGAACTGTGGGGCGACGACCCGCCGGACCGGGCCGCGAACCTGGTCAGCGTCTACGTGCTCCGGCTGCGCCGGGTGCTCGGTGACCCCGAGGGCCGCGTGCTGACCACCACCCGCGCCCCGGGGTACCGGCTGCTGCTGCAACCGGGCGACCTGGACGCCGGGCAGTTCGCCGCGCTGGTCGGCGAGGGCCGCAAGGCCCTGGCCGCGGGCGACCGGCCGGGCGCCGCGGAAGTGCTGGGCCAGGCGCTCGGGCTGTGGCGCGGCCGGGCCCTGGCCGACGTGCCGCCCTCGGCGCTGGTGGCGGCCGAGGCCGACCGGCTCGAGGAGTCCCGGCTGAGCGCGCTCGAGCTGCGGATCGAGGCCGACCTCGGCTGCGGCCGGCACGCCCAGCTCGTGCCCGAGCTGCGCCGGCTGCTCTCGGACCATCCGCTGCGGGAGGGGCTGTGGGCGCTGCTCATCCGGGCCCTGGACGGTGCCGGGCGTCACGCCGAGGCGCTCGCCGCGTACGGGCAGGCCCGGGAGGTGATCGCCGACGAGCTCGGCGTCGATCCCGGGCCCGAGCTGCAACGGCTCTACCAGGCGATGCTCACCATCGACGTAACGCCCCGGCGCCCGGCGGGGCCGGGCCGGGGGGACGGTGCCGGGGCGCCCGCGGGCGGGACCGGTGCGCCACCCCCGGCCGGTGCGCCACCCCCGGCCGGTGCGCCACCCCCGGCCGGGCCGCCAGCCCCGGCCGGGCCGCCAGCCCCGGCCGGCCGGCACCCGCGGCCGCGCCGGGGGCCGCCACACCCGTCACCGCGCCCCGCGGGGCGCTCGGCCGCCGGGCGGGCCCGGCCTCGGCGCCGCGGCGGGTGCCCGCCCAGCTCCCCGCCGATGTCGCCGACTTCACCGGCCGCTCCGGGCACCTGGCCCGGCTGCACGGCCTGCTGTCGGCAGCCGGCCGGACCGGTCACGCGGCGATGACGGTGGCGGTCGTGGCCGGCACGCCCGGACTCGGCAAGACCACGTTCGCGATCCACGGGGCGCACGCGCTGCGGCCCGATTTTCCTGACGGGCAGCTGTATGCGAGCCTGCTCGGCGGCAGCGAGCGGCCGGTGCCGTCCGACGAGGTGCTGGCCCGGTTCCTCCGCGACCTCGGCGTGGACGGGGCCCGGGTGCCGGCCGGTGGCGAGGAGCGCGCCGCGATGTACCGGACCCGGCTGGCCGGGCGACAGATGCTGATCGTGCTCGACGACGCGCGGGACGCCGCCCAGGTCCGGCCGCTGCTGCCGGGCACCGGCTCGTGCGCCGTGCTCGTGACCTCCCGGCACCGGCTCTCCGACCTGGCCGGCAGCAGGCTGATCGACCTGGACGTCCTCGACGACGACGAGGCGGCCGAGCTGTTCGGCCGCGTGATCGGGGCCGAGCGGGCCGGCGCCGAGCCTGCGGCGGTGCGCGAGGTGCTGGCCGCGTGCGCCGGCCTGCCGCTGGCGATCCGGATCGCCGGGGCCCGG
Organism: uncultured Actinomycetota bacterium; assembly: GCA_963749145.1. Classification (GTDB taxonomy): domain Bacteria; phylum Actinomycetota; class Actinomycetes; order Streptosporangiales; family Streptosporangiaceae; genus JASHPR01. The sequence continues at coordinate 464,396 of CAVVLN010000006.1, forward strand.
CTGACGGCGCGGCCGGGCTGGAGCGTGGCCACGCTGGCCCGGCGGCTCGCCGACGAGCGCCGCCGGATCGACGAGTTCACCGCCGGTGACCTGGCCGTGCGCGCGTGCTTCGAGGTCAGCTTCGGCGCGATGCCGCGGCCGGAGCGCCCGGGCGCGGTGGACCCGGCCCACGCGTTCCGGCTGCTCGGCGTCTGGCCCGGCCCGTCGATCGGGCTGCCGGCCGCCGCCGCGCTCATCGGCGAGCCCGAGCGGCCCGTGGACGAGGCACTCGAGGTGCTCGTCGACGCCCACCTGCTCGAGTCGCCCGCCCCCGACGTGTACGCGTTTCACCAGCTGCTGCGGGCGTATGCGGCGGAGCGGGCCCAGGCGCAGGAGCCCGGCCCGGTCACCGAGGCGGCGGTCCGCCGGGTGCTGACCTGGTACCTGCGTACCGCGGACGCGGCGGCCAGCGTGGTCTCGCCGCACCGCAACCGGGTGCCGCTGGACCCCGCCGAGCCGGACGGCGAGCCGCTGCGGTTCGAGACCGCCGAGCAGGCGCTGGCCTGGTGCGAGCAGGAGCGCGCCAATCTCGTCGCGGCGACCCGCGAGGCGGCCGAGCGGGGCATGCACGACATCGCGTGGATGCTCCCCGTGGCCGCGATGGTCTGCTTCGACTTCCTGGGCTACCGCACCGAGTGGATCACCACCCACCGCATCGGCCTGGCCAGCACCCGCGAGCTGGGCGACCGGCGGGCCGAGGTCTGGGTCCTGAACAACCTCGGCATGGTCCTGTCCCAGCAGCGCGACGACGCCGCGATCGGCTACTTCGGGCAGGCCATGGCCATCCACCGGGAAACCGGCGACCGGCAGGGCCAGTCGCAGGCCACGAACAACCTCGCGTTCCACTACCGCCTGCTCGGCCGCCACGAGGAGGCGGCCGCGGCCCTGCTGGAGGCGCTGGCGCTGAAGCGCGAGGTTGGCCACCGCTACGGGGAGAGCATCGCGCTGTGCAATCTGGGCGAGGCCTACCTGGAGCTCGGGCGCCTGGACGAGGCGACCGCCGTGTCGCAGGAGGCGCTGGCGGTGATCCGGGAGATCGGCTCGGCCCGCCTGGAGGGCTACGCCCTGTACAACCTGGGCCGGATCGACCTGACCCGCGGCCGCACCGCCCCCGGCGCCGACCGGCTGGAGCAGGCGCTCGGCCTGCACCGCTCCGCCGGTGACCGCTACGGCGAGGCGCAGGACCTGCAGTACCTCGGCCACGCCCGCGCCCAGGCGGGCCAGCCCGCGGCGGCCCGGCAGATGTGGACCAGGGCGTGCAGCATCTTCGAGGGCCTGGGCGAAGACACCCGGGCGGCGGACCTCACCGCTCAGCTAGAAAAACTACCTGAAACGTAGCTTCACGCTGATATCGCTACTTTCCCGGTTTCTTCGCCCACCCGCCCCTACCATTCTTAGCGTAAACCGCTCAATCGTGCGGGGTTCCGGGCTCGGCGAGCCAGGACACGAAAGGGGACGACAATGCCGCAGGAAGACATCAAGCCAGACCCGCAGGAAGACATCACCACGAACCCGCAAGAGGACATCACGGCCAATCCCCAGGAAGACATCACGGCCAATCCTCAAGAAGACCCCCAGGAAGACCCGCAAGAAGACCCGCAGGAGGACTGAGGTTCGCCGGCCGGGGCGTGAGGCGGCCGCGACGGCGCGGCCGCCTGCCGCGTGGCCTGCGTCCTGACCGCGGAGGTGATCGTCGGCGATGGCGCGGCCGCCCACGCCTGGGCCCGGTCCGCGTCGCGGGGCGTGGATCCCCGGCGCCGGCGCCGGGCGGGGCCGGTTGTCGGCTAAACTTCCGCGGGAGAATCCCTGGTTGTTGTTGAGGAGCACTACCGTGCCTGAGGTACGCATCTCCGCCGAGCCCCGCACCGAGTTCGGCAAGGGCCCGGCCCGCCGTGAGCGCCGCGCCGGCCGGGTGCCCGCCGTCCTGTACGGCCACGGGACCAAATCCCGCCACGTTAGCCTGCCCGGGCACGACGTGCTGCTCGCGCTGCGCACGGCCAACGTGCTGATCCGGCTCGAGGGCCTGCCGGGCGGCAGCCAGCTCGCGCTGCCCAAGGCGGTGCAGCGGGACGCGATCAAGGGCACCGTGGAGCACGTCGACCTGATCATGGTCAGGCACGGCGAGAAGGTCACCGTCGAGATCCCGGTTACCACGACCGGCGACGTCGCCCCGGACGGCCTGCTGGACCAGCAACTGGTTCAGATCGCGGTCGAGGCCGAGGCTACGAACATCCCGCCCGGCATCGAGGTGAGCGTCGAGGGCATGGCGATCGGCGCGTCCGTGCACGCCGGCGACCTCATGCTGCCCAGTGGGGTCACGCTCGCGGTCGAGCCGGACGTGCTCGTGCTGCACGTGATCGCCGCGCCGACCGCTGAGCAGATCGAGGCCGAGCTCGGGGTGCCCGAGGCGCCCGAGGGCGCAGAAGTGCCCGCCCCGGCGCCCGCGGCCGAGGCCGGCGAGGCGCCCGAGGCGCCCGCCCAGTCCGAGTCGTCGTCCTGAGCTGGTTCACCCGTCACCGCATGCCCGGCGAGCGGGGAGGTCCGGGGGGGTCGCCCCCCCGGGCCAGCACCGAGCGCTGGCTGATCGCCGGGCTCGGTAACCCCGGCCCCGGGTACGCCGGCAACCGGCACAACTGCGGCTTCATGGTGGCCGACGTGCTCGCCGGGCGGATCGGCGCGCCCTTCAAGCGGGACCGGTCCCGGGCCGTCGTCGCCGAGGGGCGGCTGGCCGGCCACGCGGTCACGCTGGCCAAGCCGCAGGCGTTCATGAACCTCTCCGGCAGTCCGGTGGCGGCGCTGCGGAACTTCTACAAGGTCCCGCCGGAGCGGATCGTGGTCGTCCACGACGACCTGGACCTCCCGTTCGAGGTCATCCGGCTCAAGCAGGGCGGCGGCGACAGCGGCCACAACGGCCTGCGCTCGGTGACCGCGGCCCTCGGCACCCGCGACTACCTGCGGGTGCGCGTGGGCATCGGCCGGCCGCCGGGCCGGATGGATCCCGCAGACTTCGTCCTGCGCGACTTCTCCGCGGCCGAGCGCAAGCTGCTGCCGGTGCTCCTCGAGCGATCAGCCGACGCCGTCGAGATCCTGCTGCGCCAGGGGCTGGCCGCGGCCCAGAACGAGTTCCATGCCGGGATAGAGCCGGCGCCGTCGTAGCGTGAAGGACAGTTCTCATGATTTCTGATGACGATCGCCTCGCCGCCGAGCTGGCCGGCGAGGCCGGGCGGCGGCTGCTGGAGCTGCGGCGCGGCGGCGGCGACCCTGACACCCTGCGCCACGCCGGCGACCGGCTCTCGCACGAGTTCCTCGCCGCCGAGCTGGCCCGGCGCCGGCCGGCCGACGCGGTGCTGTCCGAGGAGGGCGACGACGGCCCGGCCCGGCTGTCGGCGCGCCGGGTCTGGATCGTCGACCCGCTCGACGGGACCAGGGAGTTCGGCGAGCCGGGACGCACCGACTGGGCGGTCCACGTCGCGCTGTGGGACAGCGGCGAGCTGACCGCGGGCGCGGTCGCGCTGCCGGCCCAGGGCCAGGTCCTGAACACGGCCGAGCCGCCCGCCGCCCCGCCCGGACCGCCGCCCGGCACGCTCCGTCTCGTGGTCAGCCGGACCCGCCCCCCGGAGTTCATGACCCGGCTCGCGGAGAAGACCGGGGCCGAGCTGGTTCCGCTCGGCTCGGCCGGGGCCAAGGCGGCCGCGGTGATCGCCGGGCAGGCCGAGGCGTACGTGCACAGCGGCGGCCAGTACGAGTGGGATTCGGCCGCCCCGGTCGCGGTGGCCCGGGCGGCCGGGCTGCACACGTCCCGGATCGACGGCGCGATGCTGGCGTACAACCAGGCCGTGCCCTCGGTGCCGGATATCCTGATCTGCCAGGCCGCGCTGGCGGACATGCTGCTCGGGGCGATCAGTTCCGTGCGCTAGCCCGCCCGCCCACGCCCAGCCAGCCACCCGCAACCGCCCGCCCTCGCCCGTCCCTGGAGTTCCGCCCATGACCACGCCGCGTTCCGACTACCAGCTCTCGCAGCTCGACGTCCTCGAGGCCGAGTCGATCCACGTGATGCGGGAGGTCGCCGCCGAGTTCGAGCGGCCGGTGCTGCTGTTCTCCGGCGGCAAGGACTCGATCGTGATGCTGGCGCTGGCCGAGCGGGCGTTCTGGCCGGCGCGCGCGCCGTTCCCGGTGATGCACGTGGACACGGGCCACAACTTCGCCGAGGTCCTGGAGTTCCGGGACCGGCGGGTCGCCGAGGTCGGGGCCCGGCTGGTCGTCGCGTCGGTGCAGGACTCGATCGACGCGGGCCGGGTCGCCGAGGAGACCGGCCGCTGGGCCAGCCGCAACCGGCTGCAGACCACCACCCTGCTCGACGCGATCGAGGAGAACCGGTTCGACGCGGTGTTCGGCGGGGCCCGCCGTGACGAGGAGAAGGCCCGGGCCAAGGAGCGGATGTTCTCGTTCCGGGACGAGTTCGGCCAGTGGGACCCGAAGAACCAGCGGCCGGAGCTGTGGAACCTCTACAACACGCGGATCCGGCGGGGGGAGCACATCCGGGTGTTCCCGCTGTCGAACTGGACCGAGCTGGACGTATGGCACTACATCCAGCGGGAAGAACTGGAGATCCCGTCCATCTACTTCGCCCACCAGCGGATGGTGTTCGAGCGTGACGGCATCCTGCTCGCCGACAGCCCCTACGTGACCCGGGGGGAGGACGAGCCGCTGCTGCAGGCCTCGGTCCGGTACCGCACGGTGGGCGACATGTCGTGTACGGGGGCCGTCGAGTCCACCGCGGTCACGGTATCGGAGGTGATCACCGAGATCGCGGCGACCCGGATCACCGAGCGGGGCCAGACCCGGGCCGACGACCGGGCCAGCGAGGCCGCGATGGAGGACCGCAAGCGAGAGGGGTACTTCTGATGACCGGCAGCCACATGGACATGCTGCGGCTGGCCACCGCGGGCTCGGTCGACGACGGCAAGAGCACCCTGATCGGGCGGCTGCTGTTCGACTCCAAGGCGATCTTCACCGACCAGCTCGCGGCGGTGGAGCGGACCAGCAAGGAACGCGGCGAGGGCTACACCAACCTGGCCCTGCTGACCGACGGGCTGCGGGCCGAGCGGGAGCAGGGCATCACGATCGACGTGGCGTACCGCTACTTCGCCACGCCGCGGCGGAAGTTCATCATCGCGGACACCCCGGGTCACATCCAGTACACCAGGAACATGGTGACCGGGGCGTCCACCGCGGACCTGGCCATCGTGCTGGTCGACGCGCGCAACGGGCTGACCGAGCAGAGCAGGCGGCACGCGTTCTTGACCACGCTGCTGCGGGTGCCGCACCTGGTGCTGGCGGTCAACAAGATGGACCTGGTCGACTACGACGCCGCAGGGTTCGAGCAGATCGCCGAGGAGTTCGCCGCGTTCGCGACCAAGCTGGAGATCGGCGACCTGACGTTCATCCCGATCTCCGCGCTGCACGGCGACAACGTCGTGCAGCGCTCGGCCAGCATGCCCTGGTACGACGGCCCGTCGCTGCTGCACCACCTGGAGCACGTGCACATCGCCTCCGACCGCAACCTGATCGACGTCAGGTTCCCCGTGCAGTACGTGATCCGGCCGCACCAGGCCACCGACCCGCAACTGCACGACTACCGCGGTTACGCCGGGCAGGTGGCCGGCGGCGTGCTCAAGCCGGGCGACGAGGTGATGCACCTGCCGTCCGGGCTCACCACCACGATCGAGCGCATCGACACCCCCCGCGGCCCCGTGACCGAGGCGTTCCCGCCGATGTCGGTGACCCTGCTGCTGGCCGGCGACCTGGACATCTCCCGCGGTGACATGCTGTGCCGGCCGCACAACCAGCCACCGGGCGCGCAGGACGTCGAGGCGATGGTGTGCTGGATGAGCGACGCCCGGACGCTGAGCCCGCGCAGCCGGCTGATCGTCAAGCACACCACGCGGACCGTCAAGGCGCTTCGTGCGGGACCTGCACTACCGGCTCGACGTGAACACCCTGCACCGGGACGAGGCCGCCACCGAGTTGCGGCTGAACGAGATCGGGCGGGTGACGCTGCGGCTGACCCAGCCGGTGTTCTGCGACCCGTACACCCGCAACCGGACCACCGGCGGCCTGATCCTGATCGACGAGGCCACCAACGTCACCGTCGGTGCCGCCGTGGTGACCGAGGCCCGGTGACTGGCGCGGGCCCGGGCGTGGTTCCGGGGCGGGCGCGGTCTTGACCCAGACGTACTGGGTCACGGTGTCGTTTCCGTTCGGGAGCGCCGCGGCCAGGCGGTAGGACGGGTCAGCCTCCAGGGTCCGCGCGAGCACCGCGTCCACCGAGGGCGTGGTCTGGTAGTTGTAGGAGACCACCCGGAAGTAGCCCGCCTTGATCGCGGCCACGTAGCCCGCGTCGCCGGTGAGGAACTTGCCCTCGGGGTCGACGTAGCCGATGTAGTAGGTCGACGTGAACTGGTCCGGCTGGGCGTCAGGGTGGCCGCGCAAGTAGTAGATCGGCACCTCGTCCACCTCGACCAGGTACCGCGCTCGCGGCTGCAGGTACTTGGCCATGGCCTCGGTGAACCGGCTGGAGCTGGGCCAGGCGTTGAACAGGTTGTTGGCCTGGACCATGCCGATCACCAGCGCCGCGCCCCATATCGCGATGCCCACCTGGGCCCGGCGGAAGTGATCGCCGACGATCCGGGCCAGCCCGACCCCGGCCAGGGGCGCGGCGAAGAACAGGCCGAAGCCGACATGCTTCTGCAGCGCGGTCAGCGTGTGCAGGTGGATCTGGTCGGCGGGCGCCAGCAGCGCGGTCCCGGTCAGGACGACCCCGAGGGTGATCCGCCGGGCCCGGCTGCCGGGCGGCGCGATCTGCTCCCCGGGCTCGGTCCGGGGCCGGATCACGTAGGCGACGGCGCCGATCAGCGCGAGCCCGAAGGCCAGGGCTCCCCACTGGAAGCTGTCCCGCAGCAGGACCGAGGTCGGCGTGTTGCCCTCGAACCGCTGCAGGGTGGTGAACCTGACGCCCGCGAGGTAGTCGGGCCCGGCCAGGCGGAGCGCGCCGGCCAGCAGCGCGCCGACCGCCCCGGCGAAGGCGAACGGCGGTATCAGCGCCTGGCGGCCCCGGTGCGGCCAGGCCGCCAGGCCGGCGAGCGCGGCGATCGTGGGCACGAACAGCAGCGCGGCGTACTTGCTGGCCACCGACAGCGCGGCGAAGGGGGCGGCGAGGAGGTAGAGCGGCCACCGGGAGGCCGCGGCGGAGACCACGATCCAGGAGGCGACCGCGAGCAGGCACAGCGCCGGGGCGTCGTAGGTGGCCAGGTGGCCGAGGAACAGGGCCGACTCGGTCACCGAGAAGATGACGGCGGCGCACAGCCCGACCCGCTCGTTGAACAGCTTGCGGGTCATCGAGTAGAGCAGGCCGGTGGTGGTCAGCATCGCGATCAGGCTCACCGCCCGGGCCGCGGCCAGGCCGCCGACGCTGTCGGCCAGGGCGCCCGAGCACCGGGTAGAGAGCCGGGGCGCCGGAGAAGTAGGAGGGGTAGTTCCCCTGCAGGGCGGCGCCGTGCAGCCAGTGCGCGATCTCCAGGTGGCCGGAGTACAGGTAGAGTGCCTCGTCTTCGAATGCGGTGTTGTGCATCCGCAGCGACAGCGCGGCCTGCACGCACAGGATCGCGGCCAGCACCGCGCGGCTGACCCAGGTCCGGCGGGTACTGGACCGGCTGAGCTGGGCCGGCGCCGAGCTGTGCCTGCCGCGGCGCGGGACGAGCACCCGGGTGGTCGCGCCCGGCTTCGGCGGGCCCGGTCCGCCGTCGCCGGGCTTGCCTTCGCCCGGCTGGCCTTCGCCCAGCTTGTCCCCGGCCGCGGGCGCGTCGCCGGCCAGGCCGTTCCCGGGCTCGGCGTCCTTGCGTGAACGACGGCAGCATGACGGTCTCGGCGTCGGGCGACTGGACCGGCCGCTTGTAGTTTGGCGCGGCGCCCCGGCGTGCCGCACCGGGTCGGGCGGGCGGCGGCGCGTTCGGCGGGCGCTTGCTCATTTCTTCGGGTTGACGAGCGGGAGCCCGGCGATGGCGCCGGCGATGGCGGCGCGGACGTCAGGGCGCGACTCGATCTGCCAGTCGATCCCTTCCTTGTCATAGTCGAAGTAGATGAACCCGAGCAGGGAATGCCTGGTGACCGCCTTGACCAGGTTGGCCGCGGACAGCACCTCATCGGGGCCGGTCTCGATCGCGGTCTCGGCGATGATCACCGGCTTGTCGGTGAACGTCCTGACTTCGGCGATCGTCGGCTTGAACAGCCCGGCATAGGTGTGCGGCCCGGTGGTGGCGAAGTAGCCGGTGATCCCGACCCAGTCGACGTAGGCGTTGCCGGGCCAGTAGGGCTCGAGCGCCACCTGCGGCACGGGGTTGATGATGTTGGGGTTCCACACCCAGATCACGTTGCCGGCGCCGGCCCGGGCGAACAGGCGGTGAATGTGCCGCCACGCCGCCACAAACTCGGCCGGCGTGGTCCCCGTTGTCCCCCACGGGTACCAGTTGCCATTCATCTCGTGCCCGAAGCTGAGCGCGACCGGCACGTTGAGGGCTCGGACCGCCTTGGCGAACCTGGTGATGTAGGCGTTGCTCTGGCCGTCCGCGATGGCCTGAATGCTGATGTCGAACGGCTCCCAGGCCGCGTAGTACAGGGCACCGTACGACCACGCGTTGCTGGCCGCGCGGGCGTCGAACGGGGTGCCCCAGGAGACGTACTGGCCGACCAGGTTGGGCTTGCGGCCGGTGTTCATGGCGAAGGTGTCGAGCGGCGTGAGCGAATCGGGCGCGCCGACGGCCTCGATCCCGAGGAACTTGCCCCCGGCCGGGTCGAGCAGCCCGGACACGTCGTACGGCCCGCTGTCCGGCGCGGGCCGGCTGGCCGCGGGGGTGGCGGGCGCGCCCGGACCGTCCGCGCCCGAGGAGTTGTGCGGCGACAGCACCCCGCAGCCGGCCAGGACCGCGGTCAGCCCGGCCCCCGCGAGAACCTGAGCGCGGGCCCGTGGCGTCACGTGGCGGTCCCGGCTCTCGGCTGGATGAGGATGCGGCCGACCACGACCAGCTGGAAGACGCCCAGCACGAAGATCAAGAAGAAGTTGTACGGGTTCATCGTCATCATGCGCCACAGGGCCAGGCCAGCCCACAGCGCGGCGGAGACCGCGCTCCAGCCGACGAGGCCGATCCAGAGGCGCCTCCGGCCGTCCTGCTTGCGGCTGCCGCTGCCGGACGGCTGCCACCCGCGCAGCCTGCCGCGCAGCATGTCCCAGAACGCGAACAGGTGCGCCCACCCGGAGATCACCCGGACCGACCATGCCTCCAGGCGGTACGGCGCGCGGTGCCACATCGGGTAGATGACGCCCGCGTAGAACAGGACCGGCGCGATGAAGATCAGGTTCCGCAGCAGCAGCTCGCCGGGGATGAACAGCAGCATGCCCACGGCCAGCGCCGGGGCCACGAACGTGAACACCGCGGTATAGACGTAGCCGACGAACCCGGTGAGGTAGCACAGCCGCATGTACAGCGGCAGCTTGGTCCGCCAGAACTTCTTGTCCCGCAGCAGGCTCATCGTGCCCGCGCACCAGCGGTACTGCTGATTCATGAACGCGAGGATGTTGTCCGGGCAGTTGCCGGTGGACAGCGCGACCGGCAGGTAGCGCAGCCGCCAGCCCAGCCGGTACAGGTCGAAGCCGGTGTGCAGGTCCTCGGAGTGCTCGGCCAGGGACATGCCCCGGTTCGGCTCGAGGGCGGCCCGGCGGTACACGGCGCAGCTGCCCACGCAGATCGAGCCGCCCTTCCTGGCCCGGGCGGTCTGGATGGACCGGTAGAACAGCTCCTGGATCGCGCCGGCCCCGCGCTCGACCCAGGTCTGCTCGTCCAGGACGCGGAAGAACTGCGGCGTCTGCACGATGCCGACATCGGGGAACATGGCCATGTACGGGAGGGTCTCGTCGAGGAGGTCGGGACGGGGCGCGAAGTCGGCGTCGAGGAGCAGGATGAAGTCGCCCTCGGAGATGCCGAACCCGAACCGGAGGTTGCCCGACTTCTTCAGCCAGCCCCGGTCCGGCCGGGTCCCGTAGGCGAAGCCGAACCGGCGGGCCATGGCCTTGATCTCCGGGTTGGCCGAGTCATCGAGCACGTACGGGGTGACCAGCCCCTGGTAGCTGCTGCGCAGCTTCGCGACGTGGGTCCAGGCGTTGTGCAGCACTTCCAGCGGCTCGCCGCACACCGGCAGGAAGACGTCCACGCTCGGATACCACAGCGGCATCCAGCTGGCCACGATCCGCTTGTGCTCCTCCAGGTCGAAGGGGAGGCTCATCCCGTCGGCGATCAGGGAGAGCAGGAAGCAGAAGACCCCGAACGCCGCGAAGGGGGCGTAGATGAGGAACCACGGGGAGTTGATGACCATCCGGATCTGGCTGTAGACCAGGGGCGGGAACGCCAGCGCCGAGCAAATGGTCAGCACCCACAGGTGACGGCGTATGTAGCCGTACTTCTCGCCGTCTCGCGGCGGCAGCGGCAGCACCGGGTCCGCGCCCGGTACCGCCCGCCTGCGCGACGGGACTGGCCCGCGGGAGGAGCCGGCCTTGCGGTGCCGGGGAGGCGTCGCCGGGCGCGCCGACCGTCGGCCCTTGACGACGACAGCCATCCAGACCCCTCTTCGTGCACCCAGAAGTCGGCAAGCTCGGGCCAGCGTTGCGGACGTAACGTACCGGCAGTTAGTAGAACAGAGCGTAGTTAGCCACGGCATGGCCCGAACGTGAAACGACCGAATTGCGGCCGGTGACAACCGATGACCATGTCCTCCCGGGGCCACCCCCGCGGCTGCGGCCGCGGGGCCGGCCGCCCGCTTGCGCCGAGGCCACGGCAGGCTAAAAAAATCTCGTTATCGCCACCTAACCATGTCCGTGTCTGGCACTCTTTGGCAGTCTCAGGTCGGTCACCCACCCGCATGTCCCGACTTGTCTCACGCGGTCCGGTAGCTCACGAGCGAGGAGGTCTGGGGCCTAGCCGTGGCAACTGTCTCTGAGATCATCTCGGCCATGCGCGAGGCGGCGCCGGCCGGGCAGGAGATGCTCGACGACCGGGTGCTCGGCGAGCTGAGCAGCCTCACCCAGGCCCTCATGGCCGCCCGGCCGGACGCCGGCGAAGAGTGCGCGCGGTTCCTGGCCCTGGGCCAGCGGGAGATCGCGGTGCCCGCAGGCGATCTGGCCGCGTGGCTCGGCGGCGCGACGGTCCTGGTGACCGGCGGCACCGGGTGCATCGGCTCGGCGCTGATGGCGCAGCTCGCCCGGTACGGGCCGCGCCGGCTGGTCAGCGTGAGCCGGGGCGTGACCGGCGGGTGGCCGCGGCTGCCCGGGGCGCGGTACGCCGAGGCCGACATCCGGGATCGCGCGGCGCTGGCCGCGGTCTTCGGCGAGGTCCGCCCGGACGTGGTGTTCCACCTGGCCGCGCAGCGGGACCCCGGTCTCGCCGAGGACGAGGTGCACCGCACCGTGACCACCAACGTGCTCGGCACCCGCAACGTGACCGCCGCCGCCGAGTGCTCGGGCGCGGCGCACGTCGTGTTCGCGTCCACGGGCAAGGCGCTGCGGCCGTACTCCCGCGAGGTGTACACCGCGACGAAGCGGGCCGCCGAATGGATCGTCGCCGACGCCGCCCGGCGCGGCCAGGCCAGCTACGCGGCGGCCCGGTTCACCCACGTGATCGACAACTCGATCATCTGGCGGCGGCTGCTCGGCTGGTGCCAGGGCGGCGTGATCCGGCTGCACGCCGCGGACATCATGTTCTACGCGCAGTCCGCGCTCGAGTCCGCGCAACTGCTGCTGTGCGCGGGCCTGGGCGCCCGCCGGGGCGGCCTGTGGGGGCACGCCATCACCGACCTGGGCTGGCCGGTCAGCCTGCTCGACCTCGCGCTGGGCGCGCTGGCCAGGACCGGGTCCGAGACCCCGATCTACTTCAGCGGCTACGACCCCGGCTACGAGAGCAGGCCGTTCCCCGGCCTGTACGACCCGCGGACCGCGGGCGAGGTCAGCCCGCTGCTGAGCGCGTTCGAGGCGGCGGTCGCGCAGCGGGAGCCCGGTGGCCCGGCCGACGCGTTCCCGGCGCGGTTCGCGGCCGGCCGGCCGCCGGACGAGCCGCTGCGGGCGCTGCAGGACGCGTGCGGCACCACGCGGCCGGGGCCCCTGCGCGAGGCCCTGAACGCACTGTCATGGTGGCTGCTGGACGCCATGCTCGGCGAGGTGCCGCGGGAGACGCTGCTGCGGGTCGCCGGGCTGACCGAGCCGTTCGAGCCCGTGCTCGGTCCGGAGCACCGGCGGATCCTCGCTGCGGTCCGGCGGCAGGCCGGGGCACACTTAATCTCGTGACAAGCTTCCATGATCTGGCCGACTATGTGGCGATACCGCGGGTCACCGCGCTGCGGCTCGCGCCGGACGGCTCCTGGCTGGCCGCCGCGGTGCAGACGATCGCCAGCGAGCCCCGAAAGTATGTGACCAGCATCTGGCGGATTGCCGTGCCCGAGGATGGCGGCTCGGCCCGGGCTGGCGGTGGGGGACGGGACGACGGCCCGGATGACGCCTCCGCGCCGGGCCGCTGGCCCGGCTGGCCCGCAGCGCCGAGGGCGAGGGCGGCCCGGAGTTCCTGCCCGACGGCTCGCTGCTGTTCGTGTCCAAGCGGCCGGCGCCGGGCCCGGATCCGGCGCCCGGCGACGAGCCCGGCCGGCGGCGGCGGCGGCCCGGCCCGGACCGTCCCGCGCTCTGGCTGCTGCCCGCCACGGCCCGGCCCTGGACGAGCACTGGAATTCGTGGTCACCCGGCGGCGGAACGCCCTGGGTGATGGCCGGCTGGTCGCGGTACGCGGTGCGGGCGCCCAGACCGACGAGGTCCACGTCATCGACGCGGCGACGGGGAGCGGCGGGTTCATCGCCCGCGGCCACGGCGCGACTTCGGCAGCCCGCGGATCTACGCGGACGTCATGGCTGGTCGCCTGACGCCGCGGCGGCCCACGACCGACATCGCCGCGCCCGGCGACGCGACCTGGTGGGCGCCGCGCTCGGACGGCTACATGAGCCCGGCGGCCGCGCCGAGCCGCGGGACCTGCTGGACGGCCTGGCATCGGCGGCCCGCCGAGGCCGCCTGGGCCCTGGACGGGATGTTCGGCACCACGGACTCGCCGTCCTACTGGCGCCGGATCTTCGGCGACCCGGTCACGCAGCCCGAGCGCTACGCGGACAACTCTCCCAACCTGCGGGCCGGCCAGATCAGCACGCCGATGCTGGTGATCCACGGCGACAAGGACTACCGGGTCCCGGTGGGCGAGGCGCTGCGCCTGTGGTGGGACGTCCGCGGCCGGGTGCCGGGCGCCCGGTTCCTGTACTTCCCGGACGAGAACCACTGGATCCTGAGCCCGGGGAACGCGGCCATCTGGTACGAGACGGTGCTCGCCTTCCTCGCCCAGCACGTGCTGGGCGAGGAGTGGCGGCGGCCCGGGCTGCTGTGAGCAGGGCCAGGATGGGCCCGTGACCCGCGCCCAGCTGGACAAGCGGCCCGGCGACGTCGCCGCGATGTTCGACGGCCTGGCCGACCGCTACGACCTGCTGAACGACGTGCTGTCCGCGGGCCAGGACCGGCGCTGGCGGCGGATCGTGGCGACGGCGGTCAGCGCCGGCCCCGGCGACCTGGTGCTCGACCTGGCGGCCGGCACCGGCACCTCGTCGCGGGCGTTCACCCGGGCCGGGGCCCGCTGCGTGGCGTGCGACTTCTCGCTCGGCATGCTGCGGGCGGGGGCGCGCAAGCCCGGGCGCGGAGTCAGCTTCGTGGCCGGTGACGCGCTGGCGCTTCCGTTCGCCGACCGGTCGTTCGACGCCGTGACGATCTCGTTCGGCCTGCGCAACCTGGCCGATCCCGACGCGGGCCTGGCCGAGATGCTCCGGGTGACCAAGCCCGGCGGCAGGCTGGTGGTCTGCGAGTTCAGCCACCTGCCCGCGAGATGGCTGGACGTGGTCTACACCAGGTACCTGGCCACCGCGCTGCCGCTGGTGGCCGGGCGGCTGACCGGCAGCGGCGACGCCTACAGCTACCTGGCCGAGTCGATCGCCGACTGGCCCGCCCAGCGGCCGCTGGCCCGGCGGATCGCCGCGGCCGGCTGGCGCTCGGTGCGCTGGCGGAACCTGACCATGGGCGTGGTCGCCGTGCACAAGGCCCAGCGACCGGGCTAGCGGCACCGATTACTTGAAAAATCGATAATTCCAGTGGGAAAAATCGTAATTTCGATGTGAGTTATGAGTAGGTCAGTATGCGTTAATTCTTCGTCAACCTCGTCTTAAGCTCGCGCGTCCCATCTAATGTCACGACCAGGTAGACACCGGGTGTCGCCATGACAAACGGGGCGCCGGGGGGGAGGGGCGATGCGAGCATGTCGGTTCTTACCGCCTTCCGGGCTCAACGCAGCGGCGCTGCCGTCCGCCCGGGTGAGCAGGACCCTGCCTACTGGACCGCCAGCTACATGCGCCGGGCCAGGCTGGTCGACGGCGCCTGCGCCCTGGCCGCCGGGCTGCTGGCCTTCGAGATCCGCTTCGATGATCACGGCCATGGCCCGGCCGCCTACATAATTCTCACCCTGACCCTGCCGCTGCTGTGGGTGGTCTGCGTCGCGCTGGCCGGGGGTTATGACACGCGGTTCATCGGCTTGGGCTCCGACGAGTTCCGCAAGGTTGTTAACGCCGGCGTGTTCCTCACCGCCACGGTGGCCATCGTCGCGTACGCGACGAAGACCGATATCGCCCGCGGCTATGTGGTGATCGCGCTGCCCTTCGCCACCGTCTTCGACCTGTTCGCCCGGTACGCGCTGCGCAAGCGGCTGCACCGGCAGCGCAGCGTCGGCCGGTGCATGCGGAAGGTGGTGGTGGTCGGGCACGCCCCCGTGGTCGCCGGCCTCGCGGCCGAGCTGGACCGGGAAACCTATCACGGGCTGTCGGTTGTCGCGGCGTGCATGGCCGGGACGCCGGGCTCGGACCTGGCCGAGATCGCCGGGGTACCGGCCGTGGTCGGCCTGGATCGCGTGCCGGAGATGGTGCAGAAATTCCACGCCGATACGGTCGCCGTGCTGGCCTGCCCGGAGATGAGCGGCGTGCGGCTGCGCGAGCTCGCCTGGGAGCTGGAGCGGACGGATACCGATCTGTGCGTGGCGCCCGCTCTCCTCGATGTCGCGGGGCCGCGCACCACGATCAGGCCGGTGGCGGGACTGCCGCTGCTGCACATGGACCATCCGGAGTTCACCGGGATCCGCCGGCTGATCAAGGCCGCTTTCGACCGGGCCTTGGCCCTGTCGGCTCTCCTGCTGTTGAGCCCGCTGTTCGCGGTCGTGTACGTGATCATCCGCTGCTCGGACGGCGGACCGGCGCTCTTCCGCCAGGTCAGGGTCGGGCAGGGCGGCCATTCCTTCACCTTGTTCAAGTTCCGGACCATGGTGCCGGACGCCGAGGCGCAGAGGGACAGGCTCGAGGCGCTCAACGAAACCGACGCCGTGCTGTTCAAGATCCGGAACGACCCACGGGTGACGCGTGTGGGCGCCCGGCTGCGCCGCTGGTCGGTTGATGAGCTACCACAGCTCATCAATGTGCTGCTCGGGGACATGTCCCTCGTGGGCCCCCGGCCCGCCCTGCCCGAGGAAGCTGCGCTATACGGCGACTACGTCCGGCGCAGGCTGGTGGTCAAGCCCGGCATCACCGGTCTGTGGCAGATCAACGGCCGGGCGGACTTGTCCTGGGACGAATCGATCCGGCTCGACCTGCGTTACGTGGAGAACTGGTCATTCCTCCTCGACCTGCAGATCCTGTGGAAGACCTGGTCGGCCGTCCGGCGCGGCTCCGGAGCTTATTGAGGCCGCGTAGCCGCGCCGGGGGTCCGACCAAGGGGAGCGCCCCAGCCGGGTTAGCCGGTGACGGTCAGCGTCACCTCCGCCGTCGCGCTGCCCTGAGAGTTGCTGGCCACGATCAGGATCGGGTAACTGCCAGCCGACAGCAGATGGCCCGCGTTGTCCCGGCCGAGATACCAGGGGCTATGTCGACCCGCCGCCTGGCCGGGATCAGCCAGCTTGCGGACGATCATGCCGTGGCTGTCGAGGACGCATATGGTCACGTCGGCCGCCTGGCTCAGCACGAAGCTGAGCCGCACATGAGCGGTGCTGCCGACAGCCAAGGTCCCCGGGGTCACCGTGACGCCGGAGATCGCCGGGCCCGCGGACTGAGCGGCGGCCTTTGGCGGCGCGTTGGGGGTCAGCGGGACGTCCGTCCCCGATCGGGCGATGACACTGCGCCAGGCCGAGATCGACGGGGAATCGGTGAGCTGCATTCCCGCGAAACCCGCCGAGTCGAAATAGGTCCCGAACAGCGCGCCACTGCTGGCCAGGTAGTTTCCGACATCGGTGAGCCAGGACGGGCGGCCATTGGTGGTCGCGAGGGCGAACTCGGCGAAGCCGAACGGCAGGCCCGCGCTCTTGGCCGCGGCCACGGCCGCGCCCATGAAATCAGCGGGCGGGGTGGCCTGCGGGTTCTTATCCTCCACCGTCCCCGCGGGATAGGCGTCCCAGCCCAGCGTGCTGATGACCCCGCCGCCCGCGAGGTAGTCCTTCCAGTTGCGGCCCGACTGAGGGCTGAGGTCGTAGGAGGTCAGGATCAAGGTGGACTGTAGATCGGGGTTGTTCGCCGCGTCCGCCAGCGCCACGATATGCGTCCACGCCGCCTTGTATTCGGAAACCGTGAACAGCCCTGCCGCAATGTACCGTTCGGGCTCCGGGTAATAGGAATAGTAAATCGGATGCCCAGTCGGAGCGGTGTCGAAGAAATGCCGGAGCACGGCGTCATCGGCACCAGACAGGATCGTCTGGGCTTGCGCCTTGAAGCTGACGATGACCGCTGACCGGTTGAGGCCAGGCGCGCCTGTGCTCCACGCGTTGCCACTGGGCAGTCCCGGATAGAACACACGCACGATCGGCATGTGACCGAACTGCCCGGTGGTCTGGGCTAGGGCGCCCGGGTTTGAGGCGGACACCCCGAACAGGGGGCCGTTGGTATCGTTGGAAAAGACCATGGTGTCGTGTGATTCGACCACCCGTATCGCGACGACCGCACCGACCAGTGCCGAGACGACCACGGCGACGATGACGCTCATCATTCTCGCCGATCGCTTCGCCCTCGACCTGTTTCGCCGCGCGCTAACCCGGCCAGAATCCGGGGCACGGCGATGTGCGGGCTGGCGGTGGAGCGGGGGTTCCACGCGTTACTCACTCCTCTCGTTGGCCGCCTACCGGGTTAGCTGACGGGTTCGGGCCGGAGGAGCAGCCCTACGACGGGCCCGCGCCGCGCGAGCGGCCGAGTGCGTCGATTCACCCCGGGGACAAAGTGGGTCCCCGGCTCCCTGAACACGCAGGGACTCGGCGGGTATACGTTCCGCCCCCTGCCCGGGGCCGAACGGTGTAACAGCGATGAATGTATTGGAACGGGGAGGGAGTGGCAGGCGAAACGCAAAGAATCGCCGGAGATGCCGTTCCGGGCCAACGGCTCTGCTGATCAATGTGCTAGGCCGCCGAACGGCCGGGCCGACCGTGCGGCCGGGCCGGGCCGACACCGTATCCGCAGGTCAACAGGTATGGGTGGTCACCGATCAGAGAAGGCCGGGTCGGCGGCGTGGTCGTCGTCGACGGTGGCGAACGAAACCGGAGTCATCCCCCATCTGGTGTCGGCCGACCCGTGGTCGGGAGGCACCGGCCGACGTCAGGCCGGGACACCCTCGCTGACCAGCATGGCGGGGAGGACAATAATCGTAGGTAAATATCCAGCTTTAGACCAGTTTACCCGTTGTTTTCGGTCTCGGTACTGGCTCGGCGCGCCGAGGCCGACGGCACGGACACCATCGTGTGCAAGTTGGAGCTTCTAAATCCCCGTAAGGCACATCGTTTTCATGCGTCAGATGAGCTAACAAATTGTGCATGAAGTAGGAAACTTACGGAGATCTCGTCTACGATGCTCATCTAGCGTTCTAACGTGTCAACCGTCCGGTTTACCTGCGCGTCTTCGTTTGGTAACGGAAGACCGGATCCGAGAGGAACCGGAGGGCGGGCCAAAACGTGGCCGAGGCGGCCCAGGCCCTGGATGGGGACAACGCCGTGCTGCGGTCGCGCCGCGGCCGACGTGGTCCGGAGGCAGAGACGGGGCAGGGGGTAGCGCGGTGCCACAGCGAACGCAGGTTGCGTCCGCTCCGCCTGGTTACAGGTGGATCTTCGACCTTCTCTTCGGAATTACGCCGACGGTCACCTGGGCGGCCGTCGGCCAGCTTCCGCCCGGCTATCAGGCCGTGGACCGTTTCGTCGTGCTGCCCGCCGGCGCTGATAGGGCCTTCGCCGTGTCGCTCGCCTCGCGGTCCGGCGCGTCGTCGGCTCTGACCTCTTACAACGCCCTCAGGTCCCGCCGCCGGCGGTTCGCCCGCCGCGTCATGGGGGCCGGCCTGCGAACCGGGATCGCCCAGCGGCTGCAGAGGTGGCAGGTGGACATCGGCGTCGCGGTCGGCGCGACGCCTCGCGAACGCGCCGACGCCCTGCTCTGGGAGCACCTGGGCCTGCTGTTCGGCCGGCCCGTGATCATCGCGTTCGGCTGTGGCGGTGGCCCCTACCGCAAGCCCGTGCTGCAGGTTTTCGGCACCGACGGTGCCGCCCTCGGCTACGTCAAGATCGGCTGGAATGACTGGACCCGCGACGCGGTACGGCGGGAGGCGGCCGCCCTGACCGCGGGCGCGGATCGGGCGGTTCGTTTTGGTGTCCCGGCGCTTTTGCGCTGTTCGTCCTGGTCCGGCCTGGATCTCGTGGTCACCGCCCCGCTCCCCCGGGGAATTACGCGGTACGACACCGATGCCTCGCTGCCCGGCACCGATGTCCTGCGGGAGATCAGCGCGCTCTCGCCGGTCTCGTCCAGCGAGCTCGCCCGCAGCCCGTGGTGGCTCAGCCTGCGGGAGCGGATCAAGGTCGGTGTGGCCGATCCCGACATGGCCGGCTGGCTGTCCCGGATGGCCGACGGGGTCGAGCGCCAGCATGGCCGCGCGGAACTCCCATTCGGGCGCTGGCATGGTGACTTCGTTCCGTGGAACCTGGCCCGGCTCGGGGGCCGTCTCTATGCCTGGGACTGGGAGAGCAGCGCGCAATCGGCACCGGTGGGATTCGACGCGCTGCATTTCCATTTCCAGGTGGCGTTCGTCGGCCGCCAGCGGCCGGTCGAGGAGGCAGCGGCACTCGCGGCGGGCCGCGCCCGGCCCGCCCTCGGCGCCCTCGGCGTCCCGCCCGGCCAGCGCGACCTACTCGCCCCGCTCCACCTCCTGGAACTGACCGTCCGTCACGAAGAAGCGCGGAGCAGCTCGGGTGACCGCGATATGCGCTTCCTGCCCGCCGTGCTGCCCGTGATCGAGCGTGGCCTGGCGACGCCGCCCAGCGTGACCGTCCTGCATTCCGCGGCCAGCTCGTCATGAAGGTCATGCTGGTCTGCTCGTCAGGCGGCCACCTCGCGCAGTTGCACCTGCTTCGGCCCTGGTGGCAGCACCACCAGCGCTCGTGGGTTACGTTCGCTGGCGCCCAAGCCGACTCACTGCTGGTCGGCGAGACCGTCGTGCCCGCCTACTCGCCGACCACGCGCAACATCCCTAACGCGGTCAGGAACCTGCGCCTGGCTATTGGACTGCTGCGGGCCGAGCGGCCGGACGTGCTGGTGTCCGACGGGGCGGGCGTCGCGTTCCCCTTCTTCCTCGTGGCCTGGACTCTCGGGATCCGCACCGTTTACCTGGAGGTCTACGACCGGATCTCGCGGCCGACGCTGACCGGCCGGCTCTGCTATCCGCTTGCTGACCTGTTCCTGCTGCAGTGGCCGGAGCAGATGGCCAGCTACCCGCGCGGCCGCGTGATCGGATGCCTGCTATGAGCGCGGCAGGCGCGGCCGGGGTCCGCACCGGAGACGGTCCGCGCTTCGTGGTGACGGTCGGCACCGATCACCATCCGTTCGACCGCCTGATCGGGTGGATCAACGACTGGCTCGAGCAGCATCCCGAGCGGACCCAGTCGTTCATGGTCCAGTGGGGGTCCGCGTCGGTCGAGCCGGTATGCCCCGGCCCGCGGTTCCTTGACGTCGGCCAGCTCAATGACCTGCTGGACTCCGCGGACGTGATGATCTGCCACGGCGGTCCGGGGTCGATCGCCGACGCGTGGGCGCGCGGACAGGTGCCGATCGCCGTGCCACGGCTGCGGCGGCTGGGCGAGGTCGTGGACGACCATCAGGTCGACTTCTGCCGGAAGCTCGCGGGCCGCGGCCGCGTCCGGCTCGCGGAGGATCCGGCGGCCCTGGCGGGACTGCTCGACGAGGCGATCCGCGATCCCGCGCGGTTCCGGCTGCATGCCCCCGCGGCCGATGTCGACGCGGTCGTGGCTCAGTTCGATGCGCTGGTCGCAGAACTGATGAGTCGGCCCCGCACGCGCTCGCCGCGGTTTCACCGTCCCCGGCCCGTTCGCCACGGGCCGGTCCCTAGTCCAGACAACCAGCCTGACGTCGGCGCAGGCCGACGCACCAGCAGACCGGCTGAAATCGGCCAACCGGAAATGGCAAGCAAGGAGCAAGGATGAAAGCAAGAGCAGTCTTGGGCAGCGCTGCGCTCGCCGCAGCCGCCATGACGGCCGCGCCAATGTTGCATTCGGCGGCAGCGGCCCCCACGGCCACCCGGCCGATTCACGCCAGGCTGCTGTCGTCGGGGAGCGGCCCGGGGCAGAACCTCAGCGCGACGGCCTCGTCGTCCTGGCAGACCAACAACACGGTCTGGGCCATCGCCCCGGTGGGCGGCAACGTGTTCGTCGGCGGCCAGTTCACCTCAGTGCGCCCGCCGGGCGACCCGGAGGGCACCGGCGAGGTGGCGCGCACTTACCTGGCGGAATTCAACGCCAGCACTGGAGCGCTGGTGACCTCGTTCGACCCGACCCTGGACGGTGAGGTCACGGCCCTCGCGGTGTCGCCGGATGGCAGCACGCTGTACGTGGGTGGCAGCTTCACGCACGTCAACGGGACCTACCGCGGGTACCTCGCCGCGTTCAACGTCTCCACCGGCGCGCTGACGTCCTGGAACCCGAACGCCACGGCAAGCGTGTTGTCGATCGCCCCGTCGCCCGACGGGTCCACCGTCTACGTCGGCGGTAACTTCGGCAAGCTCGGCGGGCAGGTTCGCACCCGGGCCGGCGCGGTGACCTCCTCGGGCACCGGCACCCTCCTGCCCTGGGCGCCCAACCTGAACGGGTCGGTGACGTCCGTCGCCGTCGCCCCCGACGACTCGCGGGTCCTGGTCGGCGGCTACTTCACGCAGTTCAACGGCGTCACCCAGCAGAGCATCGGATCAACGGACCCGACCACCGGCGCCAGCGATCCGTGGGCCTCGACAATCGTGCCGAACTACTCGGGATGCCTGTCCGACGTCAAGGACATCATCATCAACGGCACCACAGCGTATATCGCGGCCGAAGGCACCGGCGGCGGCTGCTTCGACGGTGACTGGGCGGCCAACGTTAGCGACGGCTCGCTGATCTGGCAGAACGACTGCCTGGGCGCTACCCAGTCGCTGGTCGTGATCAACAACTGGCTGTACAAGGGCTCGCACGCCCATGACTGTGCCTACGCGCCGGGCGGCTTCCCGCAGGTCAACAACCCCTCTGGCGGGTGGATCACCCATCACCTGCTCGACCAGTCGCTGACTGACGGCTCGCTGGGTCACTGGAACGCCAACACCACCAGTTCCGGCGGCGGCCTCGGCCCGCGGGTGATGGCCACCGACGGTACTAACCTGTTCCTGGGTGGAGACTTCGACGAAGTCAACACCGTGGCGCAGCAGGGTTTCGCGATCTTCCGGCCCACGCCCGACAACCCGCCCGCGACGGCCGGCCGCGCCCACCGTGACCAGCACCACCGCGGGCGTGGACAACGTGACGTTCACCGGGGTGAGCGACCCCGATGACGGCACCCTGACCTACTCCATCTACCGCAACGGAGTCACGAACCCGGTGGGTACCCTGACTGCGACATCGTGGCCATGGGCCCTGCCCGTCCTGCACTTCGAGGACACCGGGCTCACCCCCGGCTCCAGCCACACCTACACGGTCACAGCTAGCGATGGCACCCTGACCACGGCCAAGTCGCCGGCGTCCGCCTCGGTCACGGTCGCCTCGACCAGCCCGACCGTCACCTACCAGCAGGCCGTGCTGAACGACAACCCGTCGTTCCTGTGGCCGCTGAACGACACCGGCAGCACGGCCGCGGACGCGTCACCGAACGGGTTCAACGGCACCTACGAGGCGGGTACCACCCAGGGTGCGCCGGGCCCTTCCCCGGCACCACGGCTACCTCCTTCAACGGCCAGAACGGGCTCGTGAGCGCGAACACCGCGGTGCCGGGGCCGAACGCGTTCACGGTCGAGGGCTGGTTCAAGACGACCACCAACACCGGTGGCAAGCTCATCGGTTTCGGTAACAACCAGACCGGCTCCAGCAGCAACTACGACCGGCACATCTACATGATGAATGACGGCCAGCTGGTGTTCGGCGTCTGGAACAACCAGACGGAGACCATCGAGACGCCCGACGTCTACAACGACGGCCAGTGGCACTACGTGGTGGCGACGCTCGATCCCACCGCGGGCATGTCGCTGTACGTCGACGGGAAGCTGATCGGCACCAACACCAACACCACCCCGCAGAGCTACACCGGCTACTGGCGGGTTGGCGGTGACAACCTCAATGGCTGGAACCTCGACCCATGGGGCAGCAACAGCCAGGGCACCACGCAGCCGAACAGCTACTACTTCAACGGAACGATCGCGGACGTCGCCGTGTACCCGGTGGCGCTCTCGGCCGCGCAGGTAGCCGCGCACTACGCCGCCGCGATCAACGAGCAGCTGTAACCGGGACTAGCCAACTCCGGTATCAGCGGATAACACGGAATCAGCGAACTTACTAGGAAGGAGAGTGCCGGGGGAGCGCCAGCTCGGCTCACGGGCTTGGCGCTCCGCCCGGCTGCACCAGCGGCAGGTCTGGAAGTTAGCTAATGAGACGTAGGACTCCGGGACAGCCCGCCGTCGGCCACCGGCCGGCGCCGAGAGCGTGGTGGCAGCTGGGCCCGGTATGGCTGGCCGCGGCGGGAGCGTTCGTGCTGGTGTCCGCCGTCGCGATCGCGCTGGTGGTCGCGGCCCCGGGCCAGCGCCAGGTGCCGCGGCCCGCGGGCAGGCCCCGGCATCTGGCGACGGGGCCGCTGGTGCCATCGGCCGGAGCGCTGTTCGGGGCGTGGGTGGAGCCGACGGACGGGTTCACGACCGGCGACGAGGAGGCCAGCATCGCAACGCTCGAGCACGAGCTGGGGCGCAGGCTGGCCATTGACCAGCTTTACGCGCGCTGGAGCGCGGCGATGCCGCTGGCGATCGCCCGCTGGGACCTGCGCAACGGCAGCATCCCGATGATCTCGTGGGGAGGTGCGCCGACTCGCCTGATCACCTCGGGCCGGTATGACGCCCAGATCCGCGCCCGGGCCCTGGAGTTGCGTGCCCTGCGGGGGCCGGTGCTGCTCCGCTGGTTCGCCGAGATGGACGGGACGGTCAACCGGGCCGACGCGGGCTCACCGCAGAACTTCATCGCGGCCTGGCGGCATATACATGACATCTTCACCAGCGTCGGCGCGACCAACGTGTCCTGGGTCTGGTGCCCCACCGCGTACAACTTCAGCACGGGATATGCCCAGCAGTTCTATCCCGGCAGCACCTTCGTGAACTGGGTCGGTGCCGACGGCTACAACTGGGCTCCCCGGCTGCGCCGGGCCCGCTGGACGAGCTTCGGGCAGATATTCTCTAGCTTTTACCGCTGGGGCGTATCAAGCGGGAAGCCGCTGCTCATCGGGGAATACGGCGTGCTCGAGGGGGCGCCGGGCCAGAAGGCGGCCTGGTTCCAGCAGGCGGACCGGGAATTGCAGACCCAGTTCCGGGCCATCAGGGCTGTCGTCTACTTCGATTCCGACCACGACAATTTCGACTGGAGGGTTACGACATCACCGACAGCATTCGCGGCGTTCCGCGCCTTCGCGACCGACCCCTATTTCAGCGTGCGCCCAGCCGCCTAGAGATGTCCCCCTCCGCTCCGAGCCAGGACCGCTGACATTATGAAAACCCCGCTCGTTTACCTCGGCGGTTCGGCCCGGAGCGGCAGCACGCTGCTGGAACGCATGCTGGACAGCATCCCCGGCTACTGCTCGGTCGGCGAGATGGCGTTCATCTGGCAGCGCAACGTGCTGCGTAACGACCGCTGCGGCTGCGGCGCCCGGTTCCACGACTGCGCCTTCTGGAATGCCGTGGGCGAAGCCGCCTTCGGCGGCTGGTCCCAGGTCGATGCTGCCGATGCCGCGCGGCTGCACGCCAGCATCGACCGTCATCGCAACCTGGATCGCCTCGCGGGCCTGCGCCGCCGCGGCCCGCTCGAGTCCGCCATCCGCACCTACCAGGACCTCATCGACCGGCTCTACCGGGCGGTGCGCGAGGTTACCGGCGCCCCAGTCATCATCGACGCGTCGAAGCAGGTGGGTTATGCCCTGCTGCTCCGTGGCCTGCCCAGCGTGGAACTGCGTCTCCTGCATCTGGTCCGGCGCAGCCACGGTGTGGCCCACTCCTGGTCCAGGCCGATCCGCAAGCCCGATGTGGGCAGCGGCGACAGCTTCATGAGCGTGCATTCTCCCTGGTGGACCGTCAGCCTGTGGGTCACAGACAATCTGCTGTACGACGCCGTGGCGCGGCGGACGCCGCGGGCCGCCCTGGTCCGCTACGAGGATGTGGTGGCCGATCCGCGGGCTCAGGTTACGCAGATCGTCCGCGAGCTTCACCTGCCCGCGGCCGATCTAACTCTCAGCCATCTCGGCGATTCGGCGGCCGACCTGCCTGCCAGCCACGCCCTGTCCGGGAACCCGATGCGGTTCCGGCCGGGCCGCGTAGTGCTGCGCGCCGATGACGAGTGGCGCACCAGCATGAGCCGCCCGCGTCGGGCGATGATCAGCGCCGCGACGTGGCCGTTGCTCTGGCGTTACGGTTATCCGATCACCGCTGCGGGCAAGCGGCCGTCATGACCGGGACCGGGCAAGCGGAGCCGGGATGAGCCAGGCCAGGGGCGCGCCGACGACGCTGGCCCGCGAGTCCGGCCTGGTGGCCCGCGGGTCGATTGTCAACATGGCCGCGATGACTACTGGCGCGGGCCTCAGCTTCGCCCTCACCGTGGTGGCCAGCCGCTGGCTGCAGCCTAGGGCGACGGGCGAGCTCTTCGAGCTGATCGCGCTATTCACGATCCTGGCGTACGCGCTGGCCCTGGGGGCCGACACCGGCTTGACCCGGTGGATTGCCCGGACCCGGGTCGTCGAGGGGCTGGCCGATATCCGGCGGGTCGTCGTCATCGCCCTCGGGCCGGTGTTGGTGGTGGGCCTGTGGGTTGGCGTCGCCGTGTGGCTGACTGCGCCGGTCCTGGCCCGCATCTTCCTGCACGCCGTGCCCCGCAGCGCGGCCATCACCGATTTCCGGCTCGTGGCTCTGATCGTCCCGCTGGGCGGGATCTCCGTGTGCGTGCTCGCCGCCGCGCGCGGGCTCGGCCGGATGTGGCCGTACCTGGCCGTGGAGGGACTGGGCAAGCCTGCCCTGCGGATCGGGCTGGTGGTCATCGCTCTAATCGCGGGCTGGGGCCTGCGCGGAGCGCTCGTGGGCTGGAGCGTTCCCGTCGCCGTCGGGGTCGTCGCGGCGTGGTGGGTATTCGCGGTGCTGATCAGGAAGGAGGCGCCCGAGGCAGCCCCGATGTTGTCCCTGCGCGGGCAGGGGCACCTGGCTGGCGCCTTCTGGCGGTTCGCGGCGCCGCGCGGCCTGGCCGGCATCTTCCAGATTGTCGTGCTCTGGCTCGACATCTTGCTGGTCGGAGCGCTCTTGTCGAGCTACGACGCAGGCGTCTACGCCGCGGTCAGCAAGCTCGCGATGCTCGGCACGTTCGCCCTCGAAGGCACGCGGCTGGCGATCGCCCCGCAGCTCAGCGCGCTGCTCGCGATAAAGGCCCGAGCCCGTACCCTGGCGCTATACCAGACGGCGACCAACTGGCTCATACTCATGTCCTGGCCGGTGTACGTGCTTTTCGCGATCTTCCCGACGGTCGTGCTGAGCATCTTCGGCCCGCGGTACACCGTGGGCGCGACGGCGCTGGTCATACTGTCCCTCGCCATGCTGGTCAATCTCGGCACGGGCAATGTCACCGTCGTGCTGCTGATGGGCGGCAAGAGCTCATGGAATGTCGCCAACACCCTGGCCGCGCTGATCATTAACATCGGCCTGAACCTCGTCCTGCTGCCACGCATCGGGATCATGGGCGCCGCCATCGCGTGGGCTGCGAGCATCTTCGTGGATAACATAGCCGCGGTCATCGAGGTCTGGTTCACTCTCGGCCTCGGCCCGTTCGGGCCCGGATATCTGCCCGCCGCCGCCGCCGGCGGGGGCGGGTTCGCCGTCGCCGGGCTGGCTGCCCGGTTCGTGCTCGGACAAACGCTGGCCGGGCTGGGGGCGGCAGTGCTGGTCGGACTGTTCGCGTGCGCGGCAGTCGCTTACGCCGGGCGCCGGCGCCTGCAGCTGGTCGGGCTGCGTGCCGTTCTCCGGCCTTCCCAGCGCCCGCTCACGGCTTCCGGGGGGCGGCTCACGGCTCCCAGCGGCCGTCACCGGGCCGACGGGCGGCTGGCCGCGCCGCCCGCCCGCCTCGACCGGCCCCGCGAGAACGGGTGGGGCCCGAACGCTGGTCACCCCTCCCACCGGAGATCAGGACGAAGGAGCGCATTATGACCGGACCTGGAGCGCAGGATCTGGGCCACGCGGCCCGCGCGGCGGCGAAGCATGCGCTGCGCTGGTACGGCGAGCTCACCGCGCCGCTGCGCTCCGCTCCGGCCTTCGCCATCATCGGGGCCAAACGTGGCGGTACCACGTCCCTATACAACTACATGCTCGAGCACCCGGCGATCTGCCCGCTGTTTCCCGGTCGGCAGCACATCAAGGGCATCCACTTTTTCGACTCCGAGTTCGCCCGCGGTCCTCGCTGGTACCGCTCGCACTTCCCGCTCGAGGTCGGCGGCCGCCCGGCGGTGCGGCCGTGGGACGCCGGTGCCATCGCGGGCGAGGCGAGCCCCTACTACCTGTTTCACCCGCTGGCCGCGCAGCGGCTCGCGGCCGCGTTTCCCGACCTGCGCCTCATCGTCCTGCTCCGGGATCCGGTGGAACGCGCGTACTCCCACTACAAGGAACGGGTCCGGCATCAGGCCGAGCCGTTGAGCTTCGAGGCGGCGCTGGACGCTGAGGAAGACCGGATCCGCGGCGAGGCGGAGCGGATCGTGCGCGAGCCTGGATACCGCAGCGCGGCCCACGAGGATCATTCCTACCTGGCCCAAGGCCGCTATCTGGATATGCTGCCCCGCTGGTTCGCACTGTTCCCCCGGGACCAGTTCCATGTTGTGGCCAGCGAGGACTTCTACGCCGACCCACAGCGAGTCGTTAACGGCGCCTGGACGTTCCTGGGCCTGCCGCCGGGCAGGCTGCGCAGCCGGACCAGGCACAACTATCACCCGGCTCCGGATCTGGCGCCCGGGACCCGAGATCGGCTGCAGGACCTGTTCGCCGAGCACAACCGCGAGCTCGAGAAGCTGGTGGGATTCCAGCTGCCCTGGCCCGCCGGGCAGCCAGTGGCCGGACACCCGGCGGCCGGTCCGGTGCCTACCGCAGGCCCGGCGACCCAGCCCGGCCGGGGAACGCCGTGAGCGCCGGGCCTACGCACCAGGAGGCCGCGGTCCGGCCCAGGAGCCCGGCATGGCCTTCGGTCGCCGTGGTCGTGGCCACCCGGGACCGCCCGGTGCTGCTGGAGCGCGCGGTCCGCAGCATCGTGGACCAGGACTATCCGGGCGACATCGAGTGTGTCGTCGTCTACGACCAGGTCGCGCCGCCGGACCAGCCTCCAGTCAGTGAATCAGCGGGCCCTCGGCTAAGGATCATGTCCAACGCACGCACCCCCGGCCTCGCCGGGGCCCGCAACACCGGCATGAGCTCGAGCGACAGCGTCCTGATCGCGTTCTGTGATGACGACGACACATGGGACAGCGCCAAGCTCCGCCAGCAGGTCGATCTGCTCGAGTCGGCGGCCGCGGAATTCGTCTGCTGCGGCGTCCGCGTCCATCACGGGGACCGGGTGATCGAGCGGATGCCGCCGCCATCAGCCGACCTGCGCCAGCTCGCCCGCGACCGGCTGACCGGCCTGCATCCCTCGACGTTCGTGTTCCGCCGCTCCGCGCTCGAGGTCATGGGCCTGGTGGACGAGCAGATCCCCGGCAGCTACGGCGAGGATTACGACTGGCTGCTGCGAGCCGCGCGGCGGATGCCCATCCTCGCCGTGCCGCAGCCGCTCGCCGACGTGTACTGGCACGACCAGTCGTTCTTCGCCGCGCGCTGGGAGACCATCGCGGCGGCGCTCTCTTACCTGCTGGACAAGCACCCTGAGCTGACGGCCAGCCCGGCCGGGCTGGCCCGGATCCAGGGCCAGGTGGCGTTCGCGCAGGCCGCCCGCCATCACCGGCGGGAGGCCTGCCGGTTCAGCTGGCGCGCCCTGCGCAACAACCCGCTCGAACGACGCGCCTACCTGGCGCTGGCCGTGGCCTCGGGCGCCGTGTCGGCCACGTCTATCGTGCGCCTGGCCAACCGGCGGGGCCACGGGATATGACCAGCTTGGATCCCTGTGGCGGTGCGACCGGCCGCGCGGTGTCGGCCTCGGCCGGGACGGCCGGGCCGAGGGCGCCCCGCGACCCGGCGGCCAGCCGCTGGTGCCTGTCGTTCCGCCACAGCACAGCGTAGGCCAGCATGGTGAGGCCGAGCGGCGCGGCTACGGCGTCATAGGTGAACATGTAGATGAAGGACATCAGGATCACCAGGACGCCGATCTGACCGTACGCCGTCCTATCTCGCCGGTATCGCCACGCGCCGTAGGCGAAAAAGCCGTAATAAAGGAACGCGCCGACGAAGCCGGTTGAGATTATCAGCAGCGATAGCTGGCCGGTGCTGCCGACTTCATTCTGCCCGCACGCCTCGCATGTCGGCGACGGCCCGATGGCGATCGACTGAGGGCTGCCACGTTGCTGCCGGGTATCCCCGTAGCCGAGAATCGGAGACGCCAGGCCGTCCTGCATCGACAATGCGAAAAGGCTCGTACGAATGTCGTTGCTCTTGCCGTTCTGCAGCCGGAGGCTGATGATCGTGTGTACCGGTGTGGCGACGCCCACGATGACGGCTATGCCCACCAGGGCCACCAGGCCGCCGATGAGGCCGGTACGCCCCCGGGCTGCCAGCCGGACGGCCAGGTAGACGATCGCGAATCCGGTGGCGATCCACGCGCCGCGGTTCAGCGAGTACAGCAAGCCGAGCAGCGCGAACACCAAGGTGCCCCAGCCCAGCAGGCGCCGCCTCCAGCTCGCCCCGCTGGCCAGGCAGGCCACCAGCAGCCACGGCACGGTGATCGTCAGGCATTCACCCCAGGTGTTCGTGTAATCGAACGGCGCCTTGGCAGGCCCTGGGCCGAAGGAGTGCCGAACACGTTCTGCACCTGGGCCAGCCCGGGATGCGTGGTGGCCTGGACGAAGGTATTGCTCTGCAGGCTGTGCGGCAGGAGGTACGCGGTCGGGGAGGTGAACTGCAGGTGCGGAGCGGCGATGGCGGCCAGGCCCAGGACCGTGGTGTAGATCCCGAGCAGCCCGAGCAGCGCGACCAGTTTGCGGCGGGGCAGTTCCCGCTCGTTGAGGTTGCCCACGTACAAGAACAGGACCGTAATGCCGACGTAGCTCACCGTGCGGACGGCCCACGCGAACAGCCGGTGGCTGACCGGACTGGCCACCGTACCGGGCGCGTTGAGCGACAGGGTGCATGCCGCGACCGTGGCCCAGATCAGGAACAGCAGCCACACCGCGAATCCCGGCGGGACGCGCAGGGAGCGATCGCGGTGAGCGCGCCAGGCCGCCATGCGCAAGAGCATGGGGATGGCCAGCAGGAACCACACATAATCACCGAGACCCAGTGCCCACCAGAGCGGGTACCCAGCCAGCAGCGCGTGACCGGCCAGGCCGGATGAGAGGCCAGCCAGCCGACCCGGCGATAGCCGCGGTCGGCGCGCTCCGACAGGACCGGCGCCGGGTGCTCGCCGGACCGGATCCCGTCGTTCTCGACTGGCCCGGCTCGCTCGGCAGCGCGGAATGCCGTCGTCATGCGTCACTCCCGACGGTCGCGGTGCGGGCGCCCGGCGACGCAGAGGCCGGGCTGGCCTGGTCGTGCCGCATGGACGGCTGTCGGCCGGACACGCCGATCAGAAGCCTCGGCCGCTCTGATCGGCCGCGCGGTCGGCCCGCGGCCGCACGCCGACCTCGTCCTGTCGCTGCTCGCTCGCCTCGTCTGGCTTGCGGGTCTCCGACGAGCCGTTGGGCGACGGCTCCCGGGGGACGGTCCGGGCCGGCCGGGCTGATGCCGAGGCTCGCGCTGCCGTCCGGGCGGCCCGGCCAAGGGCCGGCAGCACGGCGGCGCCAATGACCTCCGTCTGGAGCCGGTCCAGCCGCCGGACGCAGGATGCCACCTCGGCGCGCGTCCGTCCGGCCCACTTCGGCGACGATGAGCGCGGCGTCGGCGAATTCGGCCAGGCTAAGGGTGTCGGCACCGTCCGAGGTGCCCTGGACCTCTACCACCACATAACGTGCCTCGCCGCGCATCGCCGCTATCAGCCGCCGACTCGAATCGTATTGCACCTGCCGCAGCGCGGTAGCCTTGTCCAGGCCCGGTGTGATAACCCGGAGCCGGGCCGTATCGGTCCACGGCGTGGCGACCTCATCGACCGTGGCGCCGCCCGCTGATTACCTCAGCCAGCCCGCGCCCGTTGGCTAGGCCCAGCAGCTGAGGCGACAGCGACGATTCCAGGTCGGCGCAGACGAGGATCACGTCACCGCGGATTCTCGCGAGCGTGGCGGCCAGGTTGGCCGCAACGATGCTGACGCCCGGCCCGGCCGAGGCGCCGGCAACCAGGAGCACGTGGTTCCCGTCACCCAGCGAGGTCGCCAGCGACTGGGCCAGCTCAGTGAACGCCTGCCCGGCCCGTGACCTCCCGGGGGCGACGGGCGGGATGCAACCGGGAGCCGTCGGTCGTGCTGAAGAGGATCGGAACATCGAGAAAGCGCGGGAGATCTCGGGGAGCGTGGATCCGGTCGTCGCGGCGGTCCGCGATAAAGGCCGCGATCAGGCCGAGCAGCAGGCCGACCATCAGCCCGCTAGGCAGGTAGAGCAGCTTCCTCGGGCTGCTGGGGCTGGTGGGGGGAACGGCGTTGGTGATCATGTAGCCGGCGTTGTAGTTGGTCGAGGCGCCCAGTGAGGCGATCGCCGAACGCAGCGGGGCCAAGCTGGCTCGCGATGTTTTCGAGCTGGGCCCGGTCCGCGGTGAGTTTCGACGAACTGGCGGGGAGTGCGTCGATCTTGTTCTGCAGCGCGATGAGCTGGGATTCGAGCGGTGCCGCGCGGGCCTGCTCCTGCTTCATGTCAGAGCTGATCTTGGCCTGGGCCGTGCTCTGGCGGCTGATCAGGTAGGAGTTGGCGAAATCCTGGGCGCACCTGGCAGCGCGGGAGGGCGAGCCTTGGGCGCAACTGATCTGGAGAACCGTGGTGTTCGCCGGCACGGACACGGTGACCTGCTTGATGAGCGTTCGCGAGGCTGGTGACCTTGCCCAGCTGCTTGGCTACCAGTGACGCAACCGCATCAGATTGTACGATTTGCGCCTCATTGTCCATGTTGATGGCGCCGCTGGTCCGGCCGCCGACCAGCTCGGTGGCGTTAGCGGCGTTGGAGTTGACAAACAGGGACGCGGTCGCGGTGTAGGTCTTGTGGTGCACGACGCTATAGGCCGTGCCAAGCAGCAACCCGGCGCAGGTGAAGGCGAGCATGACCCACACGCGCCGGCGGAGCAGGCCGAGATAGTCGCCCAGTTCGAACGAGTCCGTGCTGGCGTGGACGGTCATGCCGCGGTGCTCCTCTGTGCTGCCGCTGAGGCCGGTGCGCGGGGAAGGCCGAGCCTGAGCTTCTCATGAACTGCGGATTAGGACCTTAAGCATAAGGTGGACAGCTTAAATGACAAACCGTACCCATCAGTGTAATGAACCTCAGTTGACTTTTAATCGATCTTTGACCGGAAGGGAAGGACCTTTGACCCGGCGGGGACGGCGCGGGAGGACCGCGAGCAAGGCGGCGCCGACCACAACCCTTGTAACTCCAGTCACAACGTCCGCAGCGCAGCGCTCACCACCCGCGTCCGGCGGCGGAGACCCGGCTCGGGCCCTAGCGCGGTGAGCTGGCCCGCGCCCCGGCTATCGGGGTTTGCGCGCCTCGACGTACAGCGTCTCGGCGCGCCTGCGCTCGGTGTCCGGCGCTTGGCCGAGGTCGCTCTCGCCGAAGCCGCGTTCCTGAGGATCGGGGAACCCGCTGGCCCGGAAGAACAGGCCGAGCGTCTCGACATCAAACATGGCGCAGTGGCGGTGCCAGTAGAACAGTTCCTGGACCGCCAGCATGGCGGTCGGGCGACCCGGGTGTAGTTCCTCCAGGTACGCGCGGTCTGCGCTATAGGAGCGGATCAGCTTGCCGGCATCCGGGACGCCCACCCGCAGGACGCCGCCGGGCCGAAGCACACGGTAGCACTCCCGCATCAAGATCGCTCCGTCCGGAAGAGGAAGGTGCTCCAGCAGGTGCTCGTGGAATACCGCGCTGACCGAGGCGGACTCGAACGGCAACGGGCGGGCCAGATTCCACGCAACCTCCACCGGGTCTCCCAGCAGGTCGACGTTGGCCCAGCCCGGTTTGTGCTCACCGCCGCTGCCCAGGTGGAGGCGGAGGTCCGATCCGTGCGCTAGCGCCTGAGCCTTGCGCCGCTCGCGCCTTCTGACTACGTCGGTAATCATCATCCGCGCGGTGCCGCGATAACGCACCGGGACGATATTTTTCACGACCGCGCGGGCGTTGGAATCGGTCGGCTTGGTTTTCCTCAGCTCCTGCTGCCTGGTTTCCGATTCGTGGAAATAGGAATCCAGCAGTTTGCGTTGATCACTCATCGGGACCTCATCGGGACCTCATCGGGTTGCATCGGGGCAGAGCGCATGGGGGGTAGGGGTTGCCGCGAACGCCGCCGCGGGCTGGTCATCATACGCCGGGGGTTGGTCATCATATACGTCAGGGAAATAGGCTGCCCCCAGGTCCGCCATCTGGATGCGCGGGCCCTGGGACCGTCGCGGCCTCCACACTCGCCAAGCCAGATTTGCCCGTTCGCGATCGCCTGGCTCCCCAAGCTAGGCCACGGCGTCGGCTTATTCCCCTGTGCGCGGCTGAACGCGGTACCGTCGCCCCCGGTGCCGTAACCCGCGGCCCCAAGCCTGGGTGCATGATGTTCGCCGCCTCCGCTATCGTTTGTGGGTGCTCAGAGCGGATGGATCCAAAACAACGCGCGTCATCGGCACGCTCGCGGCAGGCAGCGCGGCAACGCTCGCCACATCCTGGGCCGTGGGAAAGCTGTTCCAAAGCGATTCCGTGATCCGGCCGTCACGCCGCCTGTACGAGTATTGCCGCCAGCGCCGTATCCCGGCCTTGTCCCGGCGGCTGGATCCGGTGACGACGGTCGGCGGGTACTCGGTCATCGGCTCGTTCTCGCTCCTTGTCGGAGGGATGCTTGCCTACGAGCGGCGGGACTGGAAGCCCCTGCCGCTGCTGGTAGGCGGCATGGTCTCCGAGATCTATTTCCAGAAGGCGCTGAAGCGCCTGGTCAAGGGGTCCAAGCCGCCGCAGGAATCCTCGATCGGGCCAGCAGGAGATTATCCGTCGGGAGGCGCGGCCCGCACCGTCATTACCTTTGGCCTGCTAGCGCACCTGCTCACCCAGCGCTGGGCCAGCCCCGGAGAGAGGCGGGTCATTTGGTCCATCGTGGTCGCCCTGGTCCTCGCCCAGGGCGGGTCCCGGCTCTACCTGGGCCGTCACTGGCCTGAGGACATCGTCGGCGGGTGGCTCATGGGTTGGCTGATCCTGCAGACCCTCACCAGGGCGGACGAAGCCTGCGCGGCCCTGGGTTCCCGCGCCGGCGGCCCGCCCACCGCGCGCGCCGCGTCCTGGTAGGAGCCTTTCGCCGCGTGGATCACCGTGAGCTTCTGCAGCGGCCACGACTCCCGGGTCGGCGGCAGATTCAGCTGCCCGTCGGCCGGGTGCAGGTCCGCCGCGCCGCGGCGGCGGTAGGCGATCCGGGCCACCCTCACGTCCCCGAAGCCGGTGCCCAGGGTCCGGGCCCGGTTCCGCTTGGCCCGCCGGCGGGTCACCTGATCGCTGCCGGTCACCGCCGCCAGCCGCTGCTCCCGCCCCGCCCGCTGGTCAAAGAACCCCTGCAGCGCCCGGCGGCCGGCCTCCCGCACCGCGGTCCGCAAGAACTGCTCCGCCTCCTGGGCTTCCATCCCGGCCGCGCCCGGCCCGGCCAGGAAGGCGATGAGCCCCGCGAACGCCTCCGCCGCCCCCGCGAACGGGCCGCCCGCGGCTACCAGGCCGCACAGGCAGCAGCCCCCGCCCCCCGCGCTCACCGCCGGCCCGCCCGCCGGCCGTGCGCGGCCCGCAGCGCCGCGATCCCGGCATCCGCGGCCGCCTCCAGCTCCGCGCGCGCCCGCGCATACCGCTCCACGGCCGCCGCCACCTCGGCGGCCTCCGCCTCGGTCAGCGTCACGATCCGGGTCCGGCCGCCCTCGCGGTACATCAGCGCCGGCCCCTCATGCGGCGAGCCGGACGCGCAGCGGCACGACGGCTTCCCGCAGCGCCGCCGGAACGTCGTCAGCGTGCCGCGCAGCATCACCGGCGCGCCCTCACCCTCGATGACAGGCATCATAATCACTTCTCTGTAAGCGAAATCACCTACAGAAGACTCGCGCGGCCCGCCGAAGTCACGCACCCAAAGCCATCAACCCGCACGCGTCGCCCACAAAGACGCAGTACCCCCAAAAGAGCCGCACCCCGCGTCATACAAGGCGCCGTAACCGCGCCGACCGGCCCGTCCGCGCACAACACCGCATCTGCAAGCTCGAAGATCTCGTCGCTGCGGGCGGTCAGGCAGGCATGGAATTCCCGCCGGAACCGCGACAGCACGGCGGCTGGCTCCCCGCCGGCATTCCCTGGCAAGCTATCCATCACGGCCTTCGCTGGTGATCATGCGTCCTTTGGCGAGAACACATGATCATGCGGAGGCCGTGCTCACGCACCACGACACGCCGGGCAAGATCAGCCCAAGAACCGCGAACCGCCCAAACCCCAGCCTGAGAGGTTAAAGAACAAGCTTAGGCGCAAGCCTTCCCGCCCGATCCGCTGTAGCCGTTCACCGATTTGCTATTTTGGTTGCTTTTACCGCAATCTCGGCCTAGAGTGGCTTGTTGGGCTGAATAAGGGGGGGCAGCGCTCGATGTTTTCTCGCTTAGGCAAACCGGTCATCCACGTCAAGAGCGCCAACCGTGCGGCACGAAACCTGCTGGTCGTCGGCAGCGCGCTCCTGCTGGCACCGTGCTTCCTCGCGGTGGCGCCAGGCTATGCCCGGGCAGCGAACGTGCAGCCTGCGACCGCGGAATTCGCGCAGCCCTGCGGCAATCCCGGCGCCCCGCCACAGGTGCAGCACGTTGTCTGGATCTGGATGGAGAATGAGAGCTATAGCGGTGTCATCGGCAACGCCAACGCCCCCTACCAGACCGCGCTGGCGCACGAATGCGGGACGGCCACTAACTTCCATAACGAAAGCCACCCGTCGCTCGATAACTACATCGCCGCCACCGATGGCCAGAGCATTCTAAATACCAGCTTCCTGAATGACTGCTCACCGAACCCGGCTACTGAATATTGCGTTAGCTCCTATCCTAGCATCTTCTCGCAAGTTCAGGCGACCGACGAGACCTGGGCTGGCTATAACGAGGATATGCCGTCCAATTGCGATCAGACAAATTCTGGCAACTATGCTGTGCGGCACAATCCGGCGGCGTATTACCCGGCTCTCTCCACCTGCGGGCAATACGACGTTCCCATGGGCACTCTCAGTACTCAGACCGGCGCGTTTTACGGTGCCGTTCAGGGCGGCACCCTACCCAACTTCAGCTTCATCACGCCGAACTTGATTGATGACGCGCACAACAGCAGCACCGCCACCGGCGACGCCTGGCTGAGCCAGGTCGTGCCATTGATTATTAACGGGCCAAATTACCAGAGCGGCAACACGGTCATCTTCATCACCAACGATGAGGGCGCAGGCCCTGATCTGGTGAACGGTGAGAATTGCGCCAACCCGGTACTAGACGTCAATCAGCCGTCCTGCCATATACCAACTATTGTCGTGGCGCCCTATGTTCCCGCCGGTACCCTGGACGGTACCTTCTATACCCATTACTCCCTGCTGCGTACTACTGAGGAGCTCCTTGGCCTGCCGCTGCTGGGACTGGCCACCAGCGCTAACTCCATGACGGCTAACTTCAATCTCGGCACCGTCACCAACACGACGGTCCTCCCTGCGCCGCCCACCGGCCTGGCCGCCGCGCCCATCAGCCCGACGCAGGTAAACCTGAGCTGGCAGCCGTCTACGCCAGGGAACGTGCCAGTCAGCGACTATCAGGTGATACGCAACGGCACGGCTATTGGCACGACCACGGGCACGACCTACACCGATACCACGGCGAGCGCTGGCGCCAGCTACAGCTACACCGTTAGCGCGATCGACAGCAACGGCCTCGTCAGCCTGCCCTCTGTCCCCGTCGCCTTTACCATGCCTGTCCTTAATAACCTGCTTGTCAATCCGGGCTTCGAAAGCTGGAGCGGCGGGGCCCCAGTTGGCTGGACGACATACGGCGCGGACACGACCCTCGCGCAGTCGGCCGATGCCCATACCGGCAGCTATTCGGTGAAAGTTGCCACCACCAGCACGAGCTACGCCGCCGCCGGCGTCAGCGACGGCGCGCCGCCTACCATCAGCTCCACGACAGCCGGTACCACGTACAACGCCAGCTGCTGGGTCAAGGCGAGCGCCTTCATCACCATCAACGTGCAGCTGCACGAAGAGAAGCAGAACGGGGCTTCAGCCAATACCGCTGCCGTCAGCTCTCTGATGGTGCCCAACACGATCAGCTGGAACCAGGTGCGGGTTAGCTACACGGCAATTGGCACTGGCAACAAGCTGCCGCTTTCGGTGTACAGCACCAACACGGTGAGCGGCGGGGCTACCTTCGAGGTTGACGACTGCTCGCTGTATACCGGCACGGCGCCCGGCACGACTCCGCCAGCCGCGCCTGCGAACTTGACAGCAACGGCCGTGAGTCCGGCCCAGGTCAGCCTCGCCTGGACGGCCGCAGTGCCGGGCAGCGCGCCGATCAGCAGTTACCAGGTCTACCGTAACGGCACGCTGCTGGCCACTGTTCCGGGTACGACGGACACTGATAGCTCGGTGAGTCCCAGTACGTCCTACAGCTACTACGTGATCGCCGTGGATGCTAATTCCGCGGACAGTCCTGCCTCCAATACGGCTACCGTGACCACGCCAGCGCTGATCCCGCCATCAGCCCCGGGGAACCTGACCGCCACCGCGGTCAGCCCTGCCCAGGTAAATCTCAGCTGGACTGCTGCCGCGCCAGGCAACGAGCCAATTGCCGGTTACCAGATCGTGCGCAATGGATCAGTTATCGGGACGGCCGCGGCTACCGCCACCAGTTACAGCGATACCACTGCCAGCGCGGGCATGACGTACAACTACACGGTGGCTGCCGTCGATAGCCTGAACGACATAGGCGCGGCTTCCAATACAGCTACCGTGACCACGCCCACTGTTCTTAACCTGCTGGCTAATCCCGGTTTCGAGCAGTGGAGTGGCGGACTGCCGGTGGGCTGGACGACGTACGGCCCGGCCACGACGCTGACTCAGTCCACTGATGCCCATTCCGGCAGCTATTCGGTGAAGATCGCTACCACCAGTCCGACCTACGCTGCCTCGGGCATTAACGATGGCGCGAAGCCCACCATCAGCTCGACGGTCGCCGGCACCACCTACACTGCCAGCTGCTGGGTCAAGGCCAGTGCGTCGATCACTGTGACCGTGCAGCTGCACGAAGTCAAGCAGAACGGGGCCTCGGTGAACACAGCCGCCGTTAGCTCACTCCACCTGCCCACGACGACGAGCTGGTACAACATACAAGTGACCTACACGACAATCGGGACTGGTAACAAGATGCCGCTCTCGGTATACAGCACCAACACGGTGAGCGGCGGGGCAACCTTCGAGGTCGATGACTGCTCGCTCTCCGGCGGCACCTAGCGCCGGACCGCCACCCCGAAGACCCTCCGGAACGGGATACCGTGCCGTACGGCCCCGCCGGGTAGGCGGTGATCGAGCACGTCCCAGCGGCCATCCGGCGAGCCGGCCTGGCAGAGCTCGCACGGGCGCTGGAGCCGGCGGCGTCTGCGTGATCACCATCGACCCGATGCCAGGCAGCGACCGGATCTGGAACAGGGCGCTGGGCCGTCAGGTCGAGCCGGACGAGGACCATGGGTCGCTAGGCGGCCTCTTGGCGGAGGCGTCGAAGCGGGGCTGGAGCATGAAGCCATGGAGCGATGCCCGCTCCCGGGAAGACGACCGGATGTCGACGTCATGGGCCTCGTATTCCGCAAGTCTGTCATCGTGCCTGAACCGGCCAGACGCCTGGACGATGCAGCGCGCATGACGGGGCGCCCTTAGCTGTCCCCTGGCCAGGATGTCTGCAGCACCCTGGCGGCGAAGGGTGCTAGGGGCAGCGTCCGCCACTCCGGCGCTGAGCACCACCGAGCGTTCCCGGAGAGCTGCTGCCCCGGCTGTCCTGGTTGGACGGTGGCCCGGTAGATCAACCGCACGTTGTGCAGAGCCCGGCGCCTCCGTCCCACCCTGGCGACGTCGGTGATTACGTGTTGCAGCCCTGCGACGCAGACCCGCAATCCGGTCTCTTCCATGGCTTCCCGGATAACCGTCTGCTCGGGATGCTCACCGTGCTCGACGCCCCCTCCGGGGAGCAACCATCGGTCGGCGTGCCCTGGGCTATCCGGGTCCCGGGTCAGCAGAACCCGCCCGGCACCGTTGATGACCAGGCCGTAGGCGGCCAGCCGCTGGAGGGATCGCAGAGCCGCCTCCTGGACCTCACCGGTGCTGCGCATGCTGTCCTCGGGCCAGGGTAGCCGGGGGCGCAAACGGCAGTCCTGGCAAGGGCGCCCGCCGTGCGCGATATGGTTTGCCAGATGTTGAGAGCGAATGCCCCGGTGGCCGGCAAAGCCATCGGAACCCTTGCTATACGTGGCGCCGCAACGCTGGGGATAATGTGGGCTGTCGGGCGGCTGATGCAGCGCGACGTGGTTACCCGGCCATCGCGCCAACTGTACGAGTTCTGTCGGCAGCACCGTTCGAGGAGGCTGTCTCGGCGCATGGATCCGGTGACGAGTATTGGCGGGTACGCCGTCATTGGGTCGTTCTCCCTTCTCGTCGGGGGGATGCTTGCCTACGAGCGGCGCGACTGGAAGCCCCTGCCGCTGCTGGTGGGCGGCATGGTCTCCGAGATCTATTTCCAGAAGGTGCTGAAGCGCCTGGTCAAGGGGTCCAAGCCGCCGGTGGAGTCCTCGATCGGGCCAGCGGGAGATTATCCGTCGGGAGGCGCGGCCCGCACCGTCATTACCTTCGGCCTGCTGGCGCACATGCTGACCCAGCGCTGGGCCAGCCCCGGCGAGCGGCGGGTCATCTGGTCCATCGTGGCTGGTCTGGTCCTCGCCCAGGGCGGATCCCGGCTCTATCTGGGCCGTCACTGGCCTGAGGACATCGTCGGCGGGTGGCTCATGGGCTGGCTGATCCTGCAGACCCTCACCAGGGCGGACGAAGCCTGCGCGGCCCTGGGTTCCCGCGCCGGTGGCCCGCCCGGCGCGCGCGCCTAGCCCGGCCAGACGACGCGGTCCGCTGTGGCCCGGCCGTCCCGGCGGCCACAACATCACCGGCCAGGTCTAGACTGCCGGATAAAGCACTTGTGAAGCCGTTCACAAGACACGTCAGGACTCATCTCGTGACTCAGCAAGCTCCCCCCGGGCTCACCCAGGACCACATGACGCAGACAGCCGACGTGATCGTCGTCGGCTGCGGGCCCGCCGGGTCGTCGGCCGCGTTCTACCTGGCCAGCGCGGGCCTGGACGTGCTGGTGCTGGAGAAGAGCCACTTCCCGCGGGAGAAGGTCTGCGGCGACGGCCTGACCCCCCGCGCGGTCAAGGCGCTGACCGCGATGGGCGTGCCGCTCCCCGAGAGCGAGGGCTGGCTGCGGAACAAGGGCCTGCGGATCATCGGCGGCGGGGGCCGCATCGAGCTGCCCTGGCCGGACCTGTCCAGCTACCCGGGGTTCGGCCTGGTCCGCACCAGGCTCGACTTCGACGAGATCCTGGCCCGGCACGCGCAGAAGGCCGGGGCCAGGCTGCTGGAGGGGGTCAACGTCACCGGCCCGATCCTCGACGACCGCACCGGCCGCATCGTCGGGGTCACCGCCCAGCATGCCGCGGCGGCGATAAGACCGACCTGCGGTTCCACGGGCGGCTGGTGGTGGCCGCGGACGGCAACTCGTCCCGGCTATCGGTGGCGATGGGCCTGCGCAAGCGGGACGACCGCCCGCTCGGCGTCGCGGTGCGCACCTATTACTCCACCCCGCGGCACAACGACGACTACCTGGAGGCGTGGCTGGACCTCTGGGACGGTGACAGTCTGCTGCCCGGCTACGGCTGGATCTTCGGCATGGGCGACGGGACCAGCAACGTGGGGCTCGGGCTGCTCAACACCTCCGAGGCCTTCGGCAACATCGACTACCGGGTGCTGCTGCGCAAGTGGCTGGCCGGGATGCCGCCGGAGTGGGGGCTGACCGAGGAGAACCGGACCCAGCCGGTGCGCGGCGCCGCACTGCCGATGGGTTTCAACCGCACCCCGCACTACACCAGCGGGCTGCTGCTGGCCGGCGACTCCGGCGGCATGGTCAACCCGTTCAACGGCGAGGGCATCGCCTACGCCATGGAGGCGGGCGAGATCGCGGCCCGCACCATCGTGCAGGCGCTGGCCCGGCCCACCGCCGCGGGGGCCGAGACCGTGCTGCAGGGCTATCCTGGCGAGCTGAAGGCCGCCTACGGCGGCTACTACACGCTGGGCCGTTCCTTCGTGCAGATGATCGGCCACCCCCGGTTCATGAGGTTCGCCACCCGGCACGGCGTGAAGCGGCCGTACGTGATGCGGTTCACGATGAAACTACTGGGCAACCTGACCGAGCCCCGGGGCGGTGACGCGGTCGACCGCCTGCTCAACGCGCTGTCTAAGATGACCCCGGCGGCATAACGGTGACTGGCCATGGCAAGAGGGTGACGAGGTGCTGAACCTGTACGTCCCGATCCTGGTACTCGGGGCGCTAGCCGCGGTCTTCGCGGTCTTCTCGCTGGTGATGGGGGCGCTGGCCGGCCCCAGGCGGTGGAACCGGGCCAAGCTCGAGGCGTACGAGTGCGGCATCGAACCCACCCCCGGCAACAGCCAGACCCGGTTCCCGGTGAAGTACTACATAACCGCAATGCTGTTCATCGTCTTCGACATCGAGATCATCTTCCTGTACCCCTGGGCCGTGGCCTTCGACCGCCTCGGGGTGTTCGGGCTGGTCGAGATGGTGACGTTCATCGTCACGGTGCTTGTCGCGTACGCCTACGTGTGGCGGCGCGGCGGTCTGGAGTGGGACTAGGTCATGGGCCTGGAAGAAAAGCTGCCCAGCGGCATTCTGCTGACCAGCGTGGAGAAGCTGGCCGGCTACGCGCGCAAGAGCTCGGTCTGGCCCGCCACGTTCGGGCTGGCCTGCTGCGCGATCGAGCTGTTCGCCACCGGCGGGGCCCGGCACGACCTGGCCAGGTTCGGCATGGAGCGGGCCTCGGCCACGCCCCGGCAGGCCGACCTGATGATCGTGGCCGGCCGGGTCAGCCAGAAGATGGCGCCGGTGCTGCGCCAGATCTACGACCAGATGTCCGAGCCCAAGTGGGTCATCTCCATGGGCGTGTGCGCGTCCAGCGGCGGCATGTTCAACAACTACGCGATCGTCCAGGGCGTGGACCACGTGGTGCCGGTGGACATCTACCTGCCGGGCTGCCCGCCGCGGCCGGAGATGCTGCTCGACGCCATCGTCAAGCTGCACGACAAGATCCAGAACATGAAGTTCGGCGTGAACCGCGATCAGGAGATCACCGACCTCGAGCAGGCCCGGCTGCGGCGGCTCCCGCTGGTGGCCAGCATGAGCGGCCCGGTGCCGGGGACCACGGCGGCGGGGAGCACCGCGCCGGGAAGCACGGCGGCGGGGAGCACCGCGCCGGGGAGCACCGCGCCGGGAAGCACGGCGGCGGGGAGCACGGAGACGGGCCAGTGACCGAGACCAGCCAGCCCGGCGAGCCGGACGGCAGCGCGCTGCCCGCGGACCCGGCGGAGCTGGCGGGCCGCGAGCGGCTGGCGGAGCGGGTCGTGCGGACCGGCATGTTCGGCGTCGAGGACACCCCGGACACCTCCGGGTACGGCGGGCTGAAGGTCCGCCAGCCGCCGCCGCTGTCCAGCCCCCGGCCCTACGGCTCCTACTTCGACGAGGTTGCCGACGGGCTGGCCGGGTCGCTCGAGCAGTCGGGCGCGAGCTTCGGCGACGCGGTGGAGCGGGTCGTGGCCGACCGCGGCGAGCTGACCTTCCACGTGCGGCGCGAGCACCTGCCCGCGGTGGCGCGGCGGCTGCGCGACGATCCGGCGCTCGCCTTCGAGCTGTGCACCGGGGTCTCCGGCGTGCACTACCCGCTCGACGAGGGCCGCGAGCTGCACGCCGTCTACCACCTGGTGTCGATCACCCGCAACCGGCGGCTGCGCCTGGACGTGTCCGCCCCCGACGGCGACCCGCACGTCCCGTCGGTCGTCGACGTCTACCCGGGCTGTGACTGGCACGAGCGGGAGACCTGGGATTTCTTCGGGATCATCTTCGACGGTCACCCGGCGCTGACCAGGATCGAGATGCCGGACGACTGGAAGGGCCACCCGCAGCGGAAGGACTACCCGCTGGGCGGGATCCCGGTCGAGTACCGCGGCGCGACGATCCCGCCGCCGGACGAGCGGAGAGCCTACCATTGACGCCCGCTCCGCCCCGAGCGCCGGGGATGCGCCCCGGCGGTCCTGCGCTGCCCACCGACATTCTCCGGGGAGGTGAAGCGGCGTCGCGCTCCCGGCTGACGACGGGAGCCCCCACGTCGTGACGCAATGACCGCTCAGGCGGACTCAGGCACCGAGGGCCGCGTCTACCACGTCGCCGGGCAAGACTGGGACGAGGTGGTCGCCGCCGGCGACGAGCTGGGCGACCGGCCGGACGAGGAACTCATCGTCGTCAACATGGGCCCCCAGCACCCGTCCACCCACGGGGTGCTGCGGCTGATCCTCACGCTGGACGGCGAGACCGTGGCCGAGCTCCGGCCGGTCATCGGGTACCTGCATACCGGCATCGAGAAGAACATGGAGTTCCGCACCTGGACGCAGGGCGTGACGTTCTGCACCCGGGCCGACTACCTGATGCCGCTCTTCAACGAGACGTCGTACTGCCTGGCGGTGGAGCGGCTGCTCGGCATCGAGGACCGGATCCCGGACCGGGCGAGCGTGATACGGGTCCTGATGATGGAGCTGAACCGGATCTCCTCCCACCTGACCGGCATCGGGCCGCTCGGCCTCGAACTGGGCGCGACGACGGTGTTCCTGTACGCGCTCCGCGAGCGGGAGAAGATCCTCGACCTGTTCGAGCTGATCACCGGCCTGCGGATGAACCACGCCTACATCCGGCCCGGCGGGGTTTCGCAGGACCTGCCGTCCGGGGCGCTGGAGCGGCTCCGGGAATTCGTCGCGATCATGCCCAGGCAGCTGGGCGAGATCCGCGCGCTGTTCGACGCCAGCCCGGCCTTCCTCGCCCGCACCAAGAACATCGCCTACCTGGACCTGGCCGGGTGCATGGCGCTCGGCGTCACCGGCCCGATCCTCCGCTCGGCCGGGCTGCCCTGGGACCTGCGCAAGAGCCAG
The DNA here is from genome assembly GCA_963749145.1 of uncultured Actinomycetota bacterium. Lineage (GTDB taxonomy): Bacteria > Actinomycetota > Actinomycetes > Streptosporangiales > Streptosporangiaceae > JASHPR01. Next base: position 508,715 of record CAVVLN010000006.1, read on the forward strand.
CCCTACTGCGGCTACGAGACGTACGAGTTCGACGTGCCGGTGACGAACACCTGCGACGCCTACGGCCGGTACCTGCTGCGGATGGACGAATGCGACCAGTCGCTGCGCATCATCGGCCAGTGCCTGGACCGGCTGTCCGGCCCGCGGCCGGCCAGCGACCCGATCATGATCGACGACGCTAAGATCGGCTGGCCGGCCCGGCTGGCCCTCGGCCCGGACGGCCTGGGCCCCGCCCCCGACCACATCGCCCACATCATGGGCCAGTCCATGGAGGCGCTCATCCACCACTTCAAGCTGGTGACCGAGGGCTTCCGGGTGCCGGCGGGCCAGGTGTACGCGGCGGTAGAGTCGCCCCGCGGCGAACTGGGCTGCCACGTGGTCAGCGACGGCGGAACCCGGCCGTTCCGGGTGCACCTGCGCGATCCGTCGTTCCACCATCTGCAGGCGCTGCCCGCGCTGGCCGAGGGCGGCCTGATCGCCGACGTGATCGCGGCCGTGGCCAGCATCGACCCGGTGATCGGAGGGGTGGACAGGTAAATGGCGCCGCTCGACGAACTGCGGTCCCGGCTGGGCCAGGACGCCGCCCAGATCATCGGCCGCTACCCGAGGCCGCGGTCCGCGCTGATGCCGCTGCTGCACCTGGTCCAGGCCGAGGAGGGCCATATCACCACCGACGGCATCGCGTTCTGCGCCGGGCAACTCGGGCTGACCGAGGCCGAGGTCACCGCGGTGGCGTCCTTCTACACCATGTTCAAGCGCCGGCCGGTGGGCGAGTACCACGTCGGCGTGTGCACCAACTCGCTGTGCGCGGTCATGGGCGGCGACGCCATCTTCGCCGACCTGCTCGAGCACCTCGGGATCGGCAACGACGAGACCACGCCGGACGGCAAGGTCAGCCTGGAGCACCTGGAATGCAACGCCGCCTGCGACTACGCGCCGGTGGTGATGGTGAACTGGGAGTTCTTCGACAACATGACCCCGCGGTCGGCCCGGGACCTGGTCGACGGGCTGCGCACCGGCGCGGACGTCGCGCCGACCCGCGGCGCGCCGCGGCTGTGTACCTGGCGGCAGGCGTCCCGGATCCTGGCCGGCTTCCCCGACGGCCAGGCGACCGGCGGCCACACCGCGGGCGACCCCAGCCTGGCCGGCCTGCGCAAGGCCAAGGAACAAGGCTGGACCCCGGACGCGCCGGCCAGCAGCAACGGAGGGGCTCCGTGAGCACGATCCTCACGCCGGCGCTGACCGCGTACTGGGACCAGCCGGACTCGTTCACGCTGGCCGGCTACCAGCGTGACGGCGGCTACCGGGCACTGCCCAAGGCCCTGGCGATGACCCCGGTCCAGGTCATCGGGACCGTCAAGGACTCGGTGCTGCGCGGCCGCGGCGGGGCCGGCTTCCCCACCGGCGTGAAATGGGGCTTCATCCCGCAGGGCGACGGCAAGCCGCACTACCTGGTGGTGAACGCCGACGAGTCCGAGCCGGGGGCCTGCAAGGACATGCCGACGATGCTCAACAACCCGCACGCGCTGATCGAGGGCACCGTGATCGCCTCCTACGCGATCCAGGCGAACACGGCGTTCATCTACGTCCGCGGCGAGGTGCTGCACGTGATCCGCCGGTTGCAGTACGCGGTGGCGCAGGCGCGCGAGGCGGGCTATCGTGGGCCGCGACATCCTCGGCTCGGGCTTCGACCTGGACATCATTTTGCACACCGGGGCGGGCGCCTACATCTGCGGCGAGGAGACCGCGCTGCTGGACTCGCTGGAGGGCAAACGCGGCCAGCCCCGGCTCAAGCCGCCTTTCCCTGCGACCGCCGGCGTGTACGGGAGTCCGTCGAACGTCAACAACGTGGAGTCGATCGCCAGCGTGCCCTGGATCATCGAGAACGGCGCCAGCGACTTCGCGTCGCTGGGGACCGAGAAGTCCAAGGGGTTCGGGATCTTCTCGCTGTCCGGCCACGTCACCACCCCCGGCCAGTACGAGGCGCCGCTCGGCACCACCCTGCGCGAACTGCTCGGCCTGGCGGGCGGCATCCGCGCCGGGCACCGGCTGAAGTTCTGGACCCCGGGCGGGTCGTCCACGCCGCTGTTCACCGACGAGCACCTGGACGTCCCGCTCGACTACGAGTCGGTGGCCGCCGCCGGGTCGATGCTCGGCACCCGGTCCATCCAGCTGTTCGACGAGACCACCTGCGTGGTCCGGGTCGTGCTGCGGTGGATCGAGTTCTACGAGCACGAGTCGTGCGGCAAGTGCACGCCGTGCCGCGAGGGCAGCTACTGGGTCGTGCAGCTGCTGCAGGATCTGGAGAACGGCGGGGGCAGCGAGGCCGACCTGGACAAGCTGCTGGACATCTGCAGCAACATCACCGGCCGGGCCTTCTGCGCCCTGGGCGACTCGATCGAGCCATCGGTGAAGTCGTCGATCGCGTACTTCCGCGACGAGTACCTCGAGCACCAGCGCCACGGCGGCTGCCCGTTCGACCCTGCGGCATCCACCCTGTTCACCTTGGAGTCCGCCCGATGACAGTACAGGCGAGCCAGGCGCCCGGCGGAGAGGTCGCCCGGCCGGCCGACGGCGTGACGGTCACCATCGACGGATTCGAGATCACCGTCCCCAAGGGCACGCTGGTGATCCGGGCCGCCGAGCAGCTCGGCATCCAGATCCCGCGGTTCTGCGAGCACCCGCTGCTGTCCCCGGTCGGCGCCTGCCGGCAGTGCCTGGTGCAGATCGAGGGCCAGCCCAAGCCCCCGGCGTCGTGCACCACCACCTGCACCGAGGGCATGGTGGTGCACACCCAGCTGACCTCCGCGGTGGCGGAGAAGGCGCAGCGGGGCGTGATGGAACAGCTGTTGGTCAACCACCCGCTCGACTGCCCCATGTGCGACAAGGGCGGCGAGTGCCCGCTGCAGAACCAGGCCATGTCGGCCGGCCAGGGTGAGACCCGGTTCTACGGGGTCAAGCGGACCTTCGCCAAGCCGATCCCGCTGTCCGCGCAGGTACTGCTGGACCGGGAGCGGTGCATCCAGTGCACGCGCTGCACCCGGTTCGCCGACGAGATCGCCGGGGAGCCGCTGATCGACCTGTTCGAGCGCGGCCCGCAGGAGCAGATCAGCGTGGCGTCCGGCGAGCCGTTCGACTCCTACTTCTCCGGCAATACCGTGCAGATCTGCCCGGTCGGCGCGCTCACCGGCGCCTCCTACCGGTTCCGGGCCCGGCCGTTCGACCTGGTGTCCACGCCCAGCGTGTGCGAGCACTGCGCCTCCGGCTGCCGGCAGCGCACCGACCACCGGCGGGACGCGGTCACCCGGCGGCTGGCCGGCAACGCCCCCGAGGTCAACGAGGAATGGAACTGTGACAAGGGGCGGTGGGCGTTCACCTACGCCACGCAGCCGGACCGGCTGGCCTACCCGCTGGTCCGGGACGAGTCCGGGGTGCTCCGCCCGGCCTCGTGGCCGGAGGCGACGGCGGCCGCCGCGGCCGGGCTGCTCGCCGCGCGGGGCCGCGCGGGGGTGCTCACCGGGGGGCGGCTGACCATCGAGGACGCCTACGCCTACGCGAAGTTCGCCCGGCTCGCGCTGGCCAGCAACGACATCGACATGCGGGCCCGCCCGCACTCCGCCGAGGAGACCCAGTTCCTGGCCAGCTACGTCGCCGGGCGCTCGTCCGGCGTGACCTACCAGGGCCTGGAACGCTCCGGCACGGTGCTGCTGGCCGGGTTCGAGCCGCAGGACGAGTCGCCGATCGTCTTCCTCCGCCTGCGCAAGGCGGCCCGGGCCGGCCGCCTGGCCGTGTACTCGCTCGCCGCGCTGGCCGGCCCCGGGCTGGCCCTGATGTCCGGCACGCTGCTGCCCGTCGCGCCCGGCGAGGAGGCCGACGCGCTGGACCGGCTGGCCGCCGCGGCCGGCCTGGACGAGATGGCCGCCGAGGTGGTGCACGGGCTGCGGCAGCCGGGCGCCGTGATCCTGGCCGGCGAGCGGCTGGCCGAGGTGCCCGGCGCGCTGACGGCGGCGGCCCGGCTGGCCGAGGCGACCGGCGCGCGGCTCGCCTGGGTGCCGCGCCGGGCCGGCGAGCGCGGCGCGGTCGAGGCCGGGGCCCTGCCCACCCTGCTGCCCGGCGGCCGGCCGGTCACCGACGCGGCCGCGCGGGCCGAGGTGGCGCGGGCCTGGGGGGTGGCGACGCTGCCGGCCGAGCCGGGCCGCGACACCGCGCACATCCTGGCCGCCGCGGCCGCGGGCGAGATCGACGCCCTGGTCGTGGCGGGCGTGGATCCCGCCGACCTGCCCGACCCCGCGGCGGTCCTGGCCGCCCTCGATGCCACGCCGTTCCTGGTCAGCCTGGAGCAGCGGGTCAGCCCGGTGACCGACCGCGCCGACGTGGTGCTGCCGGTCGCCGTGGTCGCGGAAAAGGCGGGCACGTTCCTGAACTGGGAGGGCAGGCCGGGCTCGTTCGGCCCCGCGCTGGCCGTCCCCGCGGCCCAGACCGACCTGGAGGTGCTCGGCTCGCTGGCCGACGAGATGGACGTGCACCTCGGGCTGCCCGACACCAGGGCCGCGCTGCGCGAGCTCGATGCCCTGCTGCCCGTCACCTACGGCGAGCCGGCCACCACCGCGGATACGCCGGCCGCGACGGCCCGGCCCGGCGCGGCGACCGGCCAGCTCGGCCGGGTTCAGCCCGGCACGGGCCAGGCTTTCCTGGCCACGTGGGCTAGCTTGCTCGACGCCGGCCGGATGCAGGACGGCGAGCCGAACCTGGCCGCCACCGCCCGCCCGCCGGTCGCCAGGATGTCGGCGGCGACCGCGGCCGAAGCCGACGTGGCCGCCGGGAGTAAGGTCACTGTTGCCACCGAGCGCGGGACCATCACCGTCCCCGCCGAGATCGCGGACATGCCGGACCGGGTGGTCTGGCTGCCCACCAACTCGGCGGGCTGCGCGGTGCGCGGCGGGCTCGGTGCGGGCCACGGAAGTGTCGTCACCCTGAGGAGCACGCAATGACAGGCCTGGCCGCCCCGGCGGGGGGGCAGGGCAACACCTTCCCGACACTGGCCGACTTCGGGCACGACCCCTGGTGGCTGGTCATCATCAAGGTGCTCGCGATCTTCCTGTTCCTGCTGCTCGGCACGCTGTTCGGGATCTGGGCCGAGCGCCGGATCATCGGGCGGATGCAGCAGCGCCCGGGGCCCAACCGGGCCGGGAAGTTCGGGCTGCTGCAGTCGCTGATGGACGGCATCAAGCTGGCCCTCATGGAGGACATCGTCCCGCGCCGGGTGGACAAGGTCCTGTTCTGGATGGCCCCCGGGATCGCGGTGATACCGGCGTTCATCAGCTTCGCGATCATCCCGATGGGTCCCATAGTCTCGATCTTCGGGGTGCGCACCCCGCTGCAGCTCACCGACCTGCCGGTGGCCGTGCTGCTGGTGCTCGCGATGAGCTCGATGGGCGTGTACGGGATCGTGCTGGCCGGCTGGTCCGCCTCCTCGCCGTATTCGCTGCTCGGCGGGCTGAGGTCGTCAGCCCAGGTGATCAGCTACGAGATCGCGATGGGGCTGGCGTTCGTCCCGGTCTTCCTGTACGCCGGGTCGCTGTCCACCACCGCGATCGTGTCCGCCCAGGCGCACGGGACCGAGTTCCACTGGTTCGGCGTCGGGCTGCACTACCCGTCCTGGTTCGCGGTGCTGCTGCTGCCCTCGTTCCTGATCTACCTGGTCACCATGGTCGGGGAGACCAACCGGCTGCCGTTCGACCTGCCCGAGGGCGAGGGCGAGATCGTGGGCGGCTACCACACCGAGTACTCCTCGCTGAAGTTCGCGATGCTCCAGCTGGCCGAGTACTGCAGCGTGATCACGGTGTCCGCGCTGGCCATCACGCTGTTCCTCGGCGGCTGGATGGCGCCATGGCCGATCTCGGTGTGGTCGGGCGCCAACACCGGCTGGTGGCCGCTGCTGTGGTTCGTGATCAAGGTGTCGATCTTCTTCTTCTGCTTCGTCTGGCTCCGCGGGACGCTGCCCCGGATCCGCTACGACCAGCTGATGAGGCTGGGCTGGAAGGTCCTCATCCCGTCCGCGCTCGCGTGGACGCTGATGATCGCGACCATCCGGGTGTGGCGCCGGCAGGGCGGCAGCACCGGCGTGTACATCGTGGCCGGGCTCATCATCGTGGCGCTGATACTGCTCGCCTGGGCCTGGGACGTCTCGGCGGTCAACCGGGCCCGGCGGGCCGAGGAACTCGACGCCGCCGACGCCGAGGCCGAGACGGAGGCCGGCGCGTTCCCGGTCCCGCCGATGGACCTGCCGCACTACCACGGGGTCGGCGCGGTCCCCGCGGTGACAGCCGCCGAGCCCGGCGCCACCGAGGCCGCGACGAGGAAGGAGGTCACCGGTGCTTGACTTCCTCAACCCGATCAAGGGTTTCGGCGTCACCTTCCGGCAGATGTTCCGCAAGGTCGACACCGTCGAGTACCCGGAGGTGAGGAATCCGACCGCGCCCCGGTTCCACGGACGGCACCAGCTGAACCGCTGGCCCGACGGGCTGGAGAAGTGCATCGGATGCGAGCTGTGCGCCTGGGCGTGCCCGGCCGATGCCATCTACGTGGAGGGCGCCGACAACACCGAGGAAGAGCGGTACTCGCCCGGCGAACGGTACGGCCGCGTCTACCAGATCAACTACCTGCGCTGCATTCTGTGCGGGCTGTGCATCGAGGCGTGCCCCACCCGCGCGCTGACCATGACCAACGAGTACGAGCTCGCCGACGACAACCGCGAGAGCCTGATCTGGACCAAGGAGCAGCTGGTCGCGCCGTTGCAGCCGGGCATGGAGGCCCCGCCGCATCCGATGCGCCTGGGCGAGACCGAGCAGGACTACTACCGGCTCGGCTCGACCGGGATCGCGGGTAACCCGCACATCGCCGAAGAGGGCCACCTCGGAACGGACGACCGATGAGTCACGGCCTGGTCCTCGCCTCCGGCATGGCGGCCGAGACGCAGTCCCTGACGTTCTGGGTGCTCGCGGTGGTCTCGGTGGCGGCCGCCCTGGCCATGATCCTGGCCCGGCGGGCGGTGCACTGCGCGGTGCTGCTCGCGGTGGTGATGCTCTCGCTCGCGGTCCTGTACGCGCTGCAGGGCGCGCCGTTCCTGGCCTTCGTCCAGGTGATCGTGTACACCGGCGCCGTGCTGATGCTGTTCCTGTTCGTCCTCATGATCGTCGGGGTGAGCTCGACCGACTCGCTGGTGGAGACGATCCGGGGGCAGCGGCTGGCCACCGCCCTGGTCGCGATCGGCCTGTTCGTGCTGCTGGCCCTCGTCGTCGGGCATGCGGCGATCGGCCCCGCGTCCTCGTCGGGGGCGGCCTACTCGGCGGGCAACGTGCAGGGCCTGGCCCAGCTCATCTTCACCACGTACGTGTTCCCGTTCGAGGTGACCAGCGCCCTGCTGATCACCGCGGCGCTGGGCGCGATGGTGCTCGCCCACCGCGAGCGCACCAGCCCCAAGCCGACCCAGCGGGAGCTGGCCCGCCGCCGGGTGAGCGGCCCGCGGCCGACGCCGCTGCCCGGCCCGGGCAGCTACGCGCGGCACAACGCGGTCGACATGCCCGCGCTGCTGCCCGACGGCACCCCGTCCGAGCAGTCGGTCAGCCCGGTGATCGCCAGCCGGGGGCTCGAGCTCGCCCCCGAGACGTCCTCCGCCGCGCCGGAGGTCCGCCTGGCCTCCGGCGAGCTGCTGGCGCCCGACATCGACGACAGCGAGCACGACGGCAACTCCCGCGAGGGGGCCCGATGGTAAGCCCCGCGCACTTCGTCGCGCTGTCGGTGATCCTGTTCGTGATCGGCGCCGTCGGCGTCCTGATCCGCCGTAACGCGATCATCATCTTCATGTGCGTGGAGCTGATGCTGAACGCGGTCAACCTGGCCTTCGTCGCGTTCGCCCGGATGCACGGCAACCTGGACGGGCAGGTGATCGCGTTCTTCGTGATGGTGGTGGCCGCGGCCGAGGTCGTCGTCGGCCTGGCCATCCTGACCGCGATCTTCCGTTCCCGCCGGTCCGCGTCGGTGGACGACGCGAACCTGCTGAAGTACTAACCCGGGCCCCGGGCCATGGCCCGGGGCCTGCCCCGGAGGGACGCGGTGTCCGTCCGGGCCAACACAGTAGAAGGAGTAGCCAGTGACGGGCTCTGTCGCGGGCGCGCCGTCGGCCGCGGTGATGACCACCGTGAGCGCGATCGGCGTCCAGCGCGCCGCGTGGCTGCTGCTGGCCTTCCCCGTGGCCGGAGCGCTGATCCTGCTGCTGGGCGGAAAGCGCAGCAACTCCTGGGGGCACCTGGTCGGCGTGGCCATGCCGCTCGCCGCGTTCGTCTACGGCGTGATCGCGTTCTTCGCCATGCTCAGCTACCCGGCCAGCCAGCGCAGCCGGGACCTGCAGCTCTACTCCTGGATACCGGTGGCCGGATTCAAGGTCAACATCGGCCTGCTGCTCGACCCGCTGTCGATCTGCTTCGTTCTGCTGATCACCGGGGTCGGCTCGCTGATCCACATCTTCGCGGTCGGGTACATGGCGAACGACCCGGAGCGGCGGCGGTTCTTCGGGTACATGAACCTGTTCGTGGCGGCGATGCTGCTGCTGGTGCTGGCCGACAACTACCTGGCCCTGTACGCGGGCTGGGAGGGCGTGGGCCTCGCCTCCTACCTGCTGATCGGGTTCTGGCAGTACAAGCCCGCGGCCGCGACGGCCGCGAAGAAGGCCTTCATCGCCAACCGGGTCGGTGACGCCGGCCTGTCCCTGGCCATCATGCTGATGTTCGCCCAGTTCGGAACCGTGAACTTCACCGGGGTGTTCGGCGCGGTGCCCCGCGCCAGCCACGGCGTGGTGACCGCGCTCGGCCTGCTGCTGCTGCTCGGCGCGTGCGGCAAGTCGGCCCAGCTTCCGCTGCAGTCGTGGCTGCTGGACGCGATGGAAGGCCCCACCCCGGTCTCCGCGCTGATCCACGCGGCCACCATGGTGACCGCCGGCGTCTACCTGATCGTCCGGTCCAACCCGATCTTCAACCTGACCGCGGACGCGCGGCTGGCCGTCGCCATCGTGGGCGCGGTGACGCTGCTGTTCGGGGCGATCATCGCGTGCGCCAAGGACGACATCAAGAAGTCGCTGGCCGGGTCCACGATGAGCCAGATCGGTTACATGTTCCTGGCGGCCGGGCTGGGCCCGGCCGGCTACGTGTTCGCGATCGGCCAGCTGCTGGCGCACGGGTTCTTCAAGGCCGGGCTCTTCCTGACCGCCGGGTCGGTCAAGCACGAGATGAAGGACGAGGTGGACATGCGCCGGTTCGGCGGCATCGGCGCGGTGATGCCGCTCACCTTCGGCGCGTTCATCTGCTGCTACCTCGCGATCATCGGAGTCCCGCCGTTCTCGGCGTTCTTCACCAAGGATCCGATCATCGACCAGGCCTTCGGCAAGGGGGGCACCTCGGGCGCGCTGCTCGGCACCGCAGCGCTTATCGGGGCGGGCCTGACCACGTTCTACATGACCCGGATGCTGCTGATGACCTTCACCGGGGACCGCCGCTGGGACGAGGGCCAGCATCCGCACGAGGCGCCGCCGGTGATGACCGGGCCGGCGATCCTGCTGGCCATCGGCGCGCTCGGGGCCGGCGCGTTCCTGATGCTCGGCAGCCGGCTGATCGACTTCCTCGCGCCGGTGATCGGCAGGCCGCCGTCGTCGCCCGGGCTGTGGACCCCGGCCGGGATCGGCGCGCTGGCGCTGCTGGTCGCCGCGGTGATCCTGGCCTGGTTCATGTACGGGCGGCGCGAGGTCCCGGTCACCGCGCCCTCCGGCAGCCCGGTGACCGTCGCCGCGCGCAAGGAGCTGTACGGCAACGCGTTCAACGAGTCACTGCTGATGCGCCCGGGCCAGTGGCTCACCCGGCTGTCGGTGTACTTCGACAACAGGGGCATCGACGGCCTGGTCAACACGCTGGCCGCCACCATGGGCGGCACATCGGGGCGGGTCCGCCGGGTGGAGAACGGGTTCGTCCGGTCGTACGCGCTGCTGATGTTCCTCGGCGCGGCGCTGCTCGTTGGCGCGCTGCTTCTGGTGAGGTTGTAGATGAGCACATTTCCCTGGCTGACCGTCGCGGGCGCGATCCCGCTCGTCGGCGCGGTCGCGGTCTCGCTGACGCCGGGCCTGTCCGCGCCGGGCGGGGACGCGGACCGCCGCGCCCGCGCCACGCTCGTGAAGCAGCTCACCCTGGGCTTCACGCTGGTCACGCTCGCGGTGACGATCGCGATGGCCGCGGCGTTCAAGACCGGCGCGGGGGCCCCCGATTTCCAGTTCACCCAGGTCTACCAGTGGATCCCGCAGTTCGGGGTGCACTACGCGGTCGGCGTGGACGGGATCGCGCTGGTGCTGATCCTGATGACCACGGTGCTGATGCCGGTGGTCGTCCTGGCCTCCTGGAATGACGCCGAGGGCGAGGCGAACCCGGCGGGCGAGCCGCCCCCGCGACGGAGCGTGAAGACCTACTTCGTCCTGATGCTCGTGCTCGAGACGATGATGATCGGGGTCTTCGCCGCCACCGACGTGTTCCTGTTCTACGTGTTCTTCGAGGCCATGCTGGTCCCGATGTACTTCATGATCGGCAGCTACGGCGTCGGCCAGCGCCAGTACGCGGCGGTCAAGTTCCTGCTCTACAGCCTGCTCGGCGGGCTGCTCATGCTGGTCGCGGTGATCGCGCTGTACGTGTACTCGGCCCAGCACGGGCACCCGGGCACGTTCCTGTTCAGCCAGCTGGTGCACGTCTCGCTGAGCCCGACCACGCAGAAGTGGCTGTTCCTCGGCTTCTTCGTGGCGTTCGCGATCAAGGCGCCGCTGTGGCCGTTCCACACCTGGCTGCCCGACGCGGCCACCGCCGCGCAGCCGGGCGCCGCGGTCCTGCTGGTCGGCGTGCTCGACAAGGTCGGCACGTTCGGCATGATCCGCTACTGCCTGGAGCTGTTCCCTGCCGCGGCGCACTATTTCACCCCGCTGGTGCTGGTGCTGTCGGTGGTCGGGGTGCTGTACGCGGCGATCGTCGCGATCGGCCAGCGGGACCTCAAGCGGCTGATCGCCTACACCTCGGTGTCCCACATGGGCCTGATCACGCTGGGCATCTTCGCGATGACCAGCCAGGGACAGACCGGCGGCGTCTTCTACATGGTCAACCACGGGTTCGCCACCGGCGCGCTGTTCCTCATCGCCGGGTTCATGATCGCGCGCCGGCGCTCGCAGATGATCGCCGACTACGGCGGGGTGCAGAAGGTCGCGCCGGTGCTGGCCGGGCTGTTCCTGATCGCCGGCCTGGCGGGCCTGTCCCTGCCCGGCCTGTCCACCTTCGTCAGCGAGTTCCTGGTGCTGGTCGGCACGTTCACCCGGTACGAGGCGGCCGCGATCCTGGCCACCGTCGGCATCATCCTGGCCGCGATCTACATCCTGTGGATGTACCAGCGCACGATGACCGGGCCGGTGCGCGAGGAGGTCGCCGGGATGCCCGACCTGAAGGCGCGCGAGCTGTGGGCGGTCGGCCCGCTGATCGCCCTGGTGGTGGTGCTCGGCGTGTACCCCAAGCCGGTCCTCGACATCATCAACCCCGCGGTCCACCAGACGCTGGTCCAGGTCCACTCCACCGACCCGGCGCCGGTCCATCCCGCCACGAATACCAGCGCGCTCACGCAGAGGAGTACCCCGTGACCCCGGCCCTGGCCGCGGCCGCCCCCGCGATCGGCGCGCCGAGCATCGAATACAGCCAGCTCTCGCCGATGCTGCTGGTGTTCGGCGTCGCGATCGCCGGGGTCCTGGTCGAGGCGTTCGTACCCCGGGCGGCGCGCCGCCCGATCCACATCGCGCTGGCGCTCGGCGGCCTGGCGGGCGCGTTCGTGCTGACGGTCGTGGTCGCCGCCACGAGCTCGATCTTCGCCCACGGCAGCCCCGGCCACATCGCCGCGATGGGCGCGGTCGCCGTGGACCGGCCCACCCTGTTCATCCAGGGCACGATCCTGGTGCTGGCGTTCGTCAGCGTGCTGCTGATCGCCGAGTCCTCGCATGACGTCAGCCCGTTCGTGGCCCAGGCGGCGGCCGTGCCGGGCAGCGCCGAGGAGCGCGAGGGCCTGGCGGCCGGGATCGCGCACACCGAGGTGTACCCGCTGGCCCTGTTCGCCGTGGGCGGCATGCTGCTGTTCCCGGCCGCCAACGACCTGCTCACGATGTTCGTCGCGCTCGAGGTGCTGTCGCTGCCGCTCTACCTGCTCTGCGGCCTGGCCCGGCGGCGCCGGCTGCTCTCCCAGGAGGCGGCGGTCAAGTACTTCCTGCTCGGCGCGTTCTCCTCGGCGTTCTTCCTGTTCGGCATCGCGATGCTGTACGGCTTCGCGGGCTCGGTGCGGCTGTCGGCCATCGCCGCGGCCGCCTCATCCAACACCAGCAGCGTCACGCTCTTGTACGCCGGAATCGCGCTGCTCGGCCTCGGGCTGTTCTTCAAGATCGGCGCGGTGCCGTTCCAGAGCTGGAAGCCCGACGTGTACCAGGGCGCGCCGACGCCGGTGACCGCGCTGATGGCCTCGTGCACGCTGGTGTCCGCGTTCGGCGCCTTGCTGCGGGTCTTCTACGTGGCGTTCGGGCAGCTGTCCTGGAGCTGGCGGCCCGCCATGATCGGCATCGCGATCCTCACCATGCTGGGCGGATCGGTGATCGCGATCACCCAGACCGACGTCAAGCGGCTGCTGGCCTACTCCTCGATCGCCCAGGCCGGCTACGTCCTCACCGGCGTGGTCGCGGCGAGCGCGGCCGGCCTGTCCAGCAGCCTGTTCTACCTGGCCGTGTACGGCATCGCGGTGATCGGCGCGTTCGCGGTGGTCACCCTGGTGCGCGACCAGGCCGGGGAGGCGGCGCACCTGTCCCGCTGGGCCGGGCTCGGCAAGCGCTCGCCGCTGGTCGCCGGGGTCTTCGCCTTCTTCCTGATCGCGTTCGCGGGCATCCCCCTGACCAGCGGCTTCACCGGGAAGTTCGCGGTCTTCCAGGCCGCGATCCGGGGCGGGGTGCTGTCAGTCGTCATCGTCGGCGTGCTCAGCAGCGCGATCCTGGCCTTCCCCTACGTCCGGGTGATCGTGCTGATGTTCTTCAGCGACCCGGCCCCGGACGGCCCGGCGGTGGTGCGGCCGAGCCTGTTCACCGGGGTCGCGGTCGCGGTCGGGGTGATCGTGACGCTGGTGCTCGGCATCCTGCCGGAGCCGCTGCTCAGCCTGGCCAACCACGCGGCGAATCAGCTGTTCGTCCGCTGAGCGCGCGGCACCGGGGATTGGCCGGGGTTCGCCGATGGCGCGGGGGGCATACCTCGGATTACCCTGCCTTGCACATATCGTGGGGGGGCCTTGTCCTTGTCCCGAGGACGCCGGACAAAGCGGGCGCCAGCCTTGAGGGAGCCTGATTGAGCACAGTAGTCACGGTGGAGCTGCCGGATGCCGCGCTGGCCGCCGACGTCATCGAGGGCCTCGCGCGGGTCGAGGACGGCCTGCAACAGGCCGCCGAGGCCGAGCACGAGCTGCTGGCCGAGGCCTCCCGGCATCTCATCGGCGCCGGCGGCAAGCGGTTCCGGGCCACGCTGGTGCTGCTGGCGGCCCAGTTCGGCGAGCCCAGGGACGAGCGGATCGTGCCGTCCGCGGTGGCGATCGAGCTCACCCACCTGGCCACGCTCTACCACGACGACGTGATGGACGAGGCGGCGGTCCGCCGCGGCCTGCCCAGCGCCAACTCCCGCTGGGACAACACCGTCGCGATCCTCACCGGCGACTTCCTGTTCGCGCGGGCCTCGCAGATCCTCGCCGACCTGGGCCCGGAAGCGATCAGGATCCAGGCCGAGACCTTCACCCGGCTGGTCAGCGGTCAGGTCGCCGAGACCGTGGGCCCGCGCCCGGGGGAGGATCCGCTCGGCCACTACCTGGGCGTGGTCACCGAGAAAACGGCGTCGCTGATCGCGACCTCGGGACGATTCGGCGCGCTGTTCTCCGGCGCGCCGCAGAGCGTGGTCGACCGGGTCACCCCGGCCTGCGAGGCGCTCGGCATCGCCTACCAGCTCTGCGACGACATTCTCGATGTGGCGAGTGAGTCCGCTCAGTCGGGTAAGACACCCGGCACGGACCTGCGGGAGGGTGTGCTGACGCTGCCGATGCTGCACGCGCTGCGCTCGGCGGGGCCCGGTGACACCCGGCTCGCGGAGCTGCTCAGCCGCGGCGAGCTGACCGATCCGGCGCTGCACGCGGAGGCGCTCGCGCTGCTGCGGGCGCATCCGGCCATGGAGATGGCCCGCGCGGACACCCGGCAGTGGGCGGCCACGGCCCGGCAGGAGATCCTCGCCCTGCCCGACGTGCCCGCCCGGGCCGCGTTCGAGGCGCTCTGCGAGTTCGTGGTCGAGCGCACCGGCTGACCCGGGCCGCGGCCGGCCCGCGCCGGAGGGAACGGAAGACTCCAGGGGGGTAGGGCGATGAGGACAGGCCCAGGGTCAGGGGGGCCACTGACGGCGACCAGGCCACTGCGGACCGTGCTGGCCATGGCGGCGGCCGCCGTGGCCGGCGCGGGGCTGCTGGCCGGATGCGGCTCGGGTTCCAGCCCGCCGCGCAGCGCATCAGCGACCGTCACCCAGATGCAGAGCGTGGTGCGGGCCGCCCGCAGCGTGCACCTGCGCGGGGTGCTCCGCAGCGGCGGCAAGGCCATCGGCCTGAACCTCAGCCTGATCTCCTCCGGCGGTTTCGCCGGCACGATCACGGAGAACGGCGTGCCGCTGACGCTGGTCGATGCCGGCGACAAGATCTACGTGAAGGCGACCGCGCCCTTCCTGGCCCAGCTGCGGGTCCCGGCCTCGGTGTGCTCGATCATGTGCGGCAAGTACGTCGAGATGTCGGGCAGCCAGGGTGATGAGCTGGCCGGGAACCTGAACATGTCCAGCCTGCTCGCCTCGTTCACCGGCCGGCTGCCGCGGTTCACCAACGCGGGCACCACGACCGTGGGCGCCCAGCCGGGCCAGGTCCTGCGCGGGCCGGACGGATCCAGGCTGGTCGTGGCCGCGGCCGGGCCGCCCTACCCGCTGCAGGCGGTGGCCAGGCAGGGCAACGGCAGCCTCGACTTCAGCCAGTGGAACGCGGTGCCCCGGCCGGTGGCCCCGCCCGCCGGCCAGGTGATCGATCTCAGCAAGCTCACCGGCTGACAAACGGCGCGCGCCGCCTGATTCTGCATCGGGCCCGGGCCCGCTAGCATGCGATCAATGAGAACCTCTGGGCGCACAGCGAACAACCCGGCCGTGCCTCAGTCGTCCCCGCAGCGGGCCGGGAGCGGCACGGACGTGCTGGCCGGCCCGGGGGAGACAGGCCGCCGTCGTACCCCGCGCCCGGCCCGTTCACCGCGGCCCGGCCGGGGCGCCGACGGCGACCTCGTCCCGCGCTCCAGCGACTTCGTGCAGTCGCTGGACCGCGGGCTGGCGGTGATCCGCGCGTTCGGCCCCGAGCGCGAGCGGCTGAGCCTGAGTGAGGTGGCCCGGGAGACCGGGCTGACCCGGGCCGCCGCCCGCCGGTTCCTGCTGACCCTGGTCCGGCTGGGGTACGTGCGCAACGACGGCCGGGAGTTCTCGCTGCGCCCCCGGGTGCTCGAACTCGGCTACGCCTACCTGTCCGGCCTGACGCTGCCCGAGGTCGCGGCGCCGCACATGGAGGAACTCGTGGCCAGGCTGCACGAGTCCTCGTCGATCTCGGTCCTGGACGGCCACCAGATCGTGTACGTGGTCCGGGTCCCCACCAAGCGGATCATGACGGTCGCGATCTCGGTCGGGACCAGGTTCCCGGCCTACGCCACGTCGATGGGGCGCGTGCTGCTCGCGCAGATGACCGGCGAGGAACTCGACCGCTACCTGGCCGAGGAGACGTTCGAACGGCTCACCGCGCACACCGTCATCAGCCCGGGCCGGCTGCGGGTGATCGTGCGCGAGGTCGCCCGCCAGGGCTACGCGATCGTCGACCAGGAACTCGAGGAGGGCCTGCGGGCGGTGGCCGCCCCGATCCGGGGCGCTTCCGACGTCGGCCATGCCGCCATCAACGTGTCCGCCCACGCCAGCCGGGTCAGCATGGACGCGATGCGCGGCGAGATCCTGCCCGTGCTGCTCGAGGCGGCCCGCCAGATCGAGGCCGACCTGCGGGCCCAGTCGGCGCCCTGACCGGGGCGGTCATGCCCGGGCGGGCTCAGCGCCTGCGGCCGCCCCGGCGCGTGTCGCTGCCCGTCCGCAGCCAGTACCCGACCGGGAACAGCCGGACGTTCAGGTGCTCGTCCACCAGCCCCCACAGCCCGCGGCGGGCGAACAGGGCCACCGCGATCGCGACCACGCCCAGGATGATCAGGTACCAGGCGTTGTAGGAGGCCAGCGTCTGCTGCAGCACCATGTACACGGCGGTGCCGAGGATCGGCCCCTCGATGGTGCCCAGCCCGCCGATGATGGTCGCGAACGCCATCTCGGCGGTCCACTGCACGCTGAACACCGCGGTCGGCTGCACCTGAAGCTGGCTGATGGCCAGCACCCCGCCCGCGGCCCCGCAGCCGGCGCCGGCCACCACGAACACCAGCATCCGGGCCAGGCCGACCCGCGCCCCGGAGCTGCGGGCGGCCACCTCGTCGTCGCGGATGGCGGTCAGCACCAGGCCGAGCCGGCCGCGCAGCAGCAGGTAGATGGCGGCCAGCGCCAGCACCGTGACGGCCAGCCCGGCCCAGTAGGTGTACGCGGTGAGCAGCGCCGGGCTGAACCCGGCCAGGCCGGGCAGCGGCATGCCGGTCCCGCCGCCGATCGAGGAGAACTTCTCGATGATGAGCATCACGGTCGCGGCCAGCACCCAGGTGGCGATGGCGAAGTAGCCGCTGCGCAGCCGGGAGACCAGCCACCACAGCGGCAGCGCGGCGACGCCGCAGCCGATCGCGGCGACCGGGAGGGCAAGAAAGGGGGAGGAACCATGGATAGCCAGGATCAGCACGAAGTACGCGCCGAGCCCTACGAACGCCTGCTGTCCCACCGACACCAGGCCCGCGTATCCGGCCAGCAGGTTCCACATGCTCGCCAGCGTGAGCACGATGAACGCCTGCACCAGGATCGCCGTGGTGCCCGAGTACACGATGTAGGGGAAGTACGCGAGCACGACGACCACGATCAGCGCGCCCGCGCCGGTCCACGCGACGTTGCGGCGCGACCGGGTGACCCGGAAGTCCTCGGCCGGGCGGGCGGCGGTGTCAGTGACCAGGCTCACGACGGTGCCTCCCGCTCGCTCCGCTCGCTCATGACCCTGCCCTCCGGCTGATCAGGCCCTGCGGGCGCAGCACGAGCACGACCAGGAACACGATGTACCCGGCGAGGACCTCGTCGGAGATGTTGATCTGGGCGCCGATCTCCTGGGCCACGCCCAGCACCACCCCGCCGAGCAGGGTGCCCCACAGCGAGCCGAGCCCGCCGATCACCACCGCCGCGAACGCGAACAGCAGGATCGTGTCGGTGCCGGTGGTCGGGTCGAGCTGGGAGTACATGCCGTACGCGATGCCGCCCAGCGCCACGGTGCCGAACGCGACCGCCGCCGCGATGCCGAACACGTGCCGGTAGTCGGCCCCGGCCAGCTGGGCGGCCTCCTTGTCGTCGGCGACGGCGCGGATCAGGCGGCCGTACTTCGACCGGGACAGGAAGTACTGCAGCCCGAGCAGCACCACCACGGCGACCGCGAAGATGACCACGAGCAGGTAGCCGATCTGGATCTGCGAGCCGAGCGTGAACGAGCCGCTCACCAGGGCCAGCCCGGTGCCGATCCCGCGGGTGTTGGCGGTGAAGAACTGGAGCAGTCCGTTCTCGATCACCACCGACAGGCCGAAGGTGACCAGCAGCGTGGTGAGCACGCTGCGGTCCAGCGCGCCCTGCAGGATCGTGCGCTGCAGCACGTAGCCGAGCGCCGCCATCAGCGGCACCACGATGAGGAACGACCAGAGCACCGGGATGTGGGTGACGGCGATGACGCCGATCGCGACGTAGCCCGCGACCACGGCGAGGTCGCCGTGCGCGAGGTTCACGACCTTCATCACCCCGAACATCAGCGACAGCCCGCACGCGAACAGCGCGTACAGCCCGCCGGTCAGCACACCCTGGATGATGGCGTTGACCCAGGCCACTACGCCTCACTCCCTTCGCCCGGCGGCGGGTCACCCGGGATGGCGCCCGCCAGCCCGAAGTAGGCCGCCTCGACCTGGTCCGCGGTAACGTCGGCGGGCCTGCCTTCCAGGGTGGTGCGGCCCTCCAGCAGGCACTGGATGTGCGAGGCCACCCGCAGGGCCTGGCTCACGTCCTGCTCCACGAGCAGCACGGTGAGGCCGGTCTGGAGGATCTGCGGCAGCATGCCGTAGATGCGCTGGACGACCAGGGGGGCCAGGCCGAGCGACAGCTCGTCGAGCAGCAGCACGCGGGGGTTGGCGACCAGGGCCCGGCCGATCGCGACCGCCTGCTGCTCACCGCCGGAAAGCTGGGCGGCCGGCTGGTTGCGGCGCTCTCGCATCCAGCCGAACATCTCATAGACCTCGTCGATGGTCCATGGGCCCGGCCGCGCGTACGTCGCGCCGACCTGCAGGTTCTCCAGGACGGATAGCGACCCGAACAGCCGCCTGCCCTCCGGCACCATGACGATCCCCTGCGCGGCCCGGCGCTCGGGCCGCAGCCCCGTCACGTCTGCCTCGTCGAACCGGACCGAGCCCGATGTCGGGGCGTGCAGGCCGGCGATCGTGCGCAGCAGCGTCGACTTGCCCGCGCCGTTGGCGCCGATGATCGCGTAGACCTCGCCGGGGAAGACGCTCAGCGAGATCCCGTCGAGGGCGCGGAGCTGCCCGTGGTGCACGACCAGGTCGCGGACCTCCAGCAGCGGCGTCCCGCTGGCCGGCCTCTTCCCCCCGCCCGTCTCCCCGTCCCCCGTCACCGCCGGCCCGGTCACGGCTCACCCCGCTCCCCGTCCCCCTCGGCCCGGGGGGACGCCTCCAGGGACCCGCCGGCCAGCGCGGCGGTGACGTCGGTGCCGAGGAAGACCTCGCGGACCGCGGGCTCGGCCAGCACGGCGCCCGGCTCCCCGTCCCCGACGAACTTGCCTCCGGCCAGGCAGATCAGCCGGCTGCACCACGGGGGTGAGCGCGCGTACCACATGCTCGATCCAGATCACCGCGATGCCCTCGGCGTTGACGCCGCGGACGATCTCGACCAGCTGGGCGACCTCGGGGTCGGTGAGGCCGCCCGCCACCTCGTCGAGCAGCAGCAGCGCGGGCCGCGTGGCCAGGGCGCGGGCCAGTTCCAGCCGCTTGCGCTGCAGCAGGCCGAGCCGCTCGGCGGGCACGTTGGCCTGGGCGGACATGCCGGCCCGCTCCAGCGCCTCGACCGCGGCGGCGTAGCTGGCCCGCCGCCGCAGCCCGGCGCCCTGCTGGGCGGCGACCAGCAGGTTCTCGAACACGGTCATGTCCGCGAACGGGCGCGGCACCTGGTAGGTGCGGCCGATGCCCAGCCGGCACCGCGCGGACGCCTCCAGCCGGGTGACCGTGCGCCCGGCGAAGCGGACCTCGCCGGCCCCGGGGGCCAGGTCGCCGGAGATGAGGCCGAACAGGCTGGTCTTGCCCGCGCCGTTCGGCCCCACGATCCCGACCACGTCCCCGGAGCCGACGCTGAACGACAGGTCCTCCGCGATGACGACCCGGCCGAACCGCTTCGTCACGTTGTCGAGCTCGAGCAGCGGACTGGTCATCCGGTTACGTGTTGGTCGGCAGCAGGTCGGCCGTGATCTTCGCGTCCGGCAGCAGCGTGTTGTCCACGATCTGCATCTCCAGCGGGTACTTGGTGCCCTTCTGCCACTGCACGCCCGCCGGCGGGGTGATCGCCACGCCCGGCGCGGGGCCGCCCGAGGCGAAGTTGAGCGGCCCGGCCAGCGCGTGAATGTTCACGTTGTGGATCGCGCTGGCGACCTCGGCCTTGTCGTGCGGGTCGCTCACCGAGGTGAGCGCGGTGTGGGCGGCCTCGAACAGGCTGTAGTTGCTGATGTTGGCGTTCCACTGCCCGCCGGTGGCCGACTCGAACTCGTTCGCCATCGTCTGGCAGCTCTCGCCGGTGAACGAGGAGGTCCACGGCAGGGTCGGCACCCACCAGGTGTCGGTGGCGACGTTGTAGGCCAGGTTCCCGAGCGCGTAGGCGTCGGTCGGGAACAGCAGCACCTTGGCCACGGTCGCCAGCTTGGGCCGGAAGCCCTGCTGGATCGACTGCTTCCACATGGTGGCGAAGTCCGGCGGCAGCGGCACGTTGGTGAAGAAGTCGGCCTTGTCCGCCTTGAACTGGGAGATCATCGAGGAGTAGTTCGTGGTCCCGTCCGGGTACGGCGAGGACATGTCGAATGTGTAGCCCGCGGCCTGCGCGATCGGCGGGAACACCATGCGGAACGCGTTGCCGTCGGAGTCGTTGGGGAAGGCGGCGGCGACCACCTTGTTGGTGTGCAGCTGGTCGTGGATCCGGTTCCACATCGGGATGAAGCACTTGACCAGGTGCTCGGCGCCGAGGAAGTACATCACCACGTACTTGGGCTTGAGCGTCGGCTTGGCCGGGTTGCCGCCGAGGTTGATGTACCAGGACTCCCACGGGATGTTCGAGCAGATCAGCGGGGTGCCGAGGGTCTCGGCCTGGCTGGCCACCGCGTTGACGGTCTCCGGCGTGGACGAGGCGAACAGCAGGTCGACGCCGCCCAGGATGGCCGTCCGGGCCAGGTCCCCGGCCCGGGTGACGCTGGACTGGCTGTCGTAGGACTTGATGGTGACCGAGTAGGTCTTCCCGCCGATCTTGAACCCGTTCTTGTACGGGGTGGTCTGCTTGATCTTGGAGATCACCCAGTTGTCCGCGGCGCCGAACCCGGCCAGGGGGCCGGTCAGCGGGTGGATCCAGCCGATCGTGATGGCCTTGGTGCTGCTCGAGCCCGTGCTGGCGCCCTTGATGCCGGAACTGCACGCCTGGAGCAGGCCGCCGGCCCCCACGGCGGCTGCGCCAGCGCCGGCCGCGCGCAGCACGCCCCGTCGGCTGAGATTGCCGACCGGGCTGGTGCTGTCGGATTGCGCAGTCTGGTCACTCATCCGTAATCGATCTCCTTATGAGGTCGCGTCGCAGGACGCGGGACCGCTATGAGGGGACACCGGTGTCTCCCGTGCCCGGGCATGGCTGCTCGGCGTCGTGAGGCTAACATCACCCGAAATCCGGCGCGGGAGAACTTGTCGCATCATATGAGAATCGTCTTCGGTTATCAGGTGTAACTCGGCAACCGCTGCAAGCGTTTGCGGTCGGCCTCCGCGCGCACCTCGGTGCGGGAGCCTGGTTGGCCGGCTGTATTGGCTTCTGCACTCCGGTTTGCTGCTCGCCTGGCGAAGCGTGCGGGCCGAGCGCTGGCCGTGCGGACACCGCCCCGGTGCTGCGCCCGACGGACAGACGCTCGTTCGCTCTGCGAACGAGCGTGCATAACTTGAACAGCATGGCACCACGCCCGTCTGCGGATAGTCAACGGGTGTTATGTAACTGTTGTCACTGGCCAGGGTGCGGGGAGCGGGCGGCCGGGGCTCTGCGGGCGGGCAGGCCGGGCCCGAGCGCTGGGCGCGGGGAATTTCGCGGCCGGGCTGGCGGTTCGCATCCCGCGGATGATTCGGCTTGACTGGAACCTGGCCGTGCGGCCGCGCTGGAGGCGCCCGGCCGGGCCGGGATCCCGGTGAGGAGGCAGCCGTGAGTCTTTTCGGTTCCCACAAGACCCGGATGGTCAGCGCGGAGGAGGCGCTGCCCGGCCGGCCCGAGCAGATGCCGGTGCCCGCTCGCCACGAGGTGCTCGACGCCCCGCTGCGCCCGCCCTACCCGCAGGGCTCGGCCGTGGCCGAATTCGCGCTCGGCTGCTTCTGGGGCGCGGAGAAGCTGTTCTGGCAGATCCCGGGCGTGATCACGACCGCCGCGGGCTATGAGGGCGGCCACACGCCGAACCCGACCTACGAGGAGGTCTGCAGCGGCCGTACCGGTCACGCCGAGACGGTCCGGGTGGTCTTCGACCCGGCCAAGGTCTCCTACGAGGACCTGCTGAAGGCGTTCTGGGAGGCCCACGACCCGACCCAGGGGATGCGCCAGGGCAACGACCGCGGCTCCCAGTACCGCTCGGCCATCTTCTACCACTCGCCGGAGCAGAAGGAGCAGGCCGAGGCGTCGCGCGCGGCCTACGCCAAGCGCCTGGCCGAGGCAGGCTACGGGGAGATCACCACGGAGATCATCCCGGCGTCGGAGTTCTACTTCGCCGAGGACTACCACCAGCAGTACCTTTCAAGCAATAAAAACCCGTACGGGTACTGCCCCGACCACGGCACAGGTGTCTCCTGCCCTATCGGGGTAGCCCGCGCCAAGAACTGATTGAAGCGTGACTGCGGCGGGCTGGCAGAGCGCCTTTGGGATGTGGCTCTGCGGCCCGCCGTGCTGTGTCCGGTCTGCGGCTGCGAATTAGCTCTCGTTGCGCTTGATATAGAAGCCCTTGCCCCGCACGGCGACGATCAGTCCCTCGTCGGCGAGCGTGGTCAGGGCCCGCTGGGATGTGCGGTGCGAGACTCCGTACTCCTGGGCCAGGGTCAGGATGCTGGGCACGCGCCCGGTGATGCGGCCGTCGGTGATCATCGTCCGCAGGATGCCCGCTAGCTGCTCGTGCAGGGGCACGGGCGAATCGTGATCGATCACGCACGGCACGATGCCCCCCCGGTGCTTGCGCCTGCATGTCAGGGCTTGCCCGTGTAAGCACGTGTGTACACTTAAGTAGGAACGGGCCTGAAGCGGCTACACCGACGAATCTGGAGAGCCCAGCGCCGCGGCACACCTGAGGAGGGGCAATGCCCGAGCACACAGACGGTCGCAGGGTCCCAGCGGTCCCGCCCGGCAGCAGCGCACTACGGGAGTTCTGCCAGGCGATCGAGGCTGCACTCACCCTCGCCGCACCCGCCACCACGAAAGACGAGCTGACCTATCTGAGAATCAGCCGTGACCGGGCTCGCGTAGTGCTGTTCGGCTGCAAGAGAGTCCTTGCCGATCACGAGCTTGACGACCGCGACCTCATGGTCATCGCGGCCAGCCTGCGAGACATGACCACCCAGCTCCCTGCCGACCAGTACACGCCCAACTCGCTGACCTGGTGATGAATGCGCGCATAGATCAGTCGCTCGACGGCATTTTGGCGAACTCATCTATGGTCTGGTCTGGGATTTCGCGGACGCCCGTGCGCGGCTCAAACGCGTGACCTACTGCTTAGGAGGTCGTTTCGGGCCACTCCCCCACCAGCGACTTCCCAGGTCAGGCTGTGCCTCGTTGGTCTCTCAATACCCGTGAGTGACCGCCGTGGCGAGCCCGTTCTGGCACGGATCTGGCACGCGCGTGCCGGTAATGTCGGATGCTTTCAAAGCGATCTCGACGCTTTAATGTCAACGGTTGGCCTCTTCGTACCGAAGCCAAGTTGCGGCGTGGCCTGCCAGCCTGCTACCCATACTGACCTGAGTACAAGCGTCCGTCACTGCCCGCGCGCATCATCCTCAATCTGGGCTCTGACCTGGCCTTATCGTCCGCCAACGTCCGTCGCGGTATGCCCGCTGCCGTAATCTTGAGGCCGGGACACTGTGATCTATTGCTTAGAGCCGGGTGCCAGGCTCGGGTAACCCGGATTGGCGGCCTGAGCGTCCTATCGATATCCAAGGGGAGACCATGAGGAATTTAGCAGTTCTCACCGGCGTGATCGCGTTTGCCGCCGGGCTTGCTGCATGCTCATCATCGAGCAGCCCGACCGCCGCAGCCATTACCGCGCCGACATCAATTGCTCCAACTTCGCCGCCACCGTCGCCAAGTCCCTCCCCGTCGCCTAGCCCGACCACGCCGACACCAGCCGCCCCCGCGCCGACACCAGCCGCACCGACAGCGGCTCCGCCAGCACCGACGCCAGCCGCGCCCCCATCGACGGCAGCCTCCAGCGCGTGGTGCAAAGCTACCGCGAGCGTGTATTACGCCCCTGACGACGAGAACAACGTCTATGTGAACTCTGACCGGCCTTACACCAGCGCGACCGCCAGTGCCGATGGCTACTCCTGGAGCTATGAGACGAATGGCTCCGGATACGCACTGATTTACCTGAACGGCCCCCCGCCAGGCGCCGAGATCACCGTGACTGTCGGCGGTGCAACATGCACGACCAGCGACTAAGGCCACGCCTGCCCCTCGATGCGAACTACCGACAGCTTGGTCGATTAGGGGTCATGCACGCAGGTTCGCGACCTGCCGAGGTCGGCTGCGGTCAACTGGTGGCGGCCCGGTTGCTGCACAGTCTTGCTGCACGCTTGCGATCTTGACGCTTAAATGTCAACCGTTGGCCTCTTCGTCCCGAAGCCAAGTTCCGACACGGACGGCCAGCGCTGCGACATGCCTGACCTGGGAAGCAGCGTCCATGGGCGTCCGCCGGCGTCCACCGCCGGTGATGGCGATTGTTACTCACTTAGATACTCGGCCGCTCGCGAGCCGGTCGTAAGCGACGGCTGTCCCTCGCACGCTTTCCAGCCTGGGTCCACCGTAGGTCACGAGGGTGAGTGACTCCGGCTGTCTGTTCTGTACGATGCGCGTCGAACGGTCCCGGCCGTGGGCGAAGGAGCCTAGCGGTAGTTTGTTGACCCTGGAGCGGGTCTGCGGTATGCCGGGGAGTAGTGGCGTGACCTGCTCAGGGGTGCGTGATGACGCGACGTCGGCCATGTCCCGCAGCGCCGGGCCCGCTGGAGGAGTACGCGGCCCGGTTTGATGACCTGTTCGGTTCTTTGGCGCAGCGGCGGGGGTTCCGGGAGTACCTGGCCGGGCTGCTGGCGCCGCGGGACCGGAACAAGACGCTGACCGCGCTGGCCGGGGCCGAGCCGGTGACCGGGGCGCAGCACCCGGCAGTGCAGCGGCTGCAGTTCTTCCTCTCCGAATCCCGGTGGGACGCTGACCAGGTGAATTCGCGGCGGCTGGAGCTGCTGCTGGCCGATCCGGCGACCGCGCCGCACGACGCGGGGGTGCTGGTGATCGATGACAGCGGGGACCGCAAGGACGGGGTGAGGACCGCGCACGTCGGCCATCAGTGGCTGGGCCGGTACGGCAAGACCGACAACGGCGTGGTCACCGTCACCACGGTCTGGGCCGACGAGCGGCTGTATTACCCGGTGCACGCGGTGCCGTACACCCCGGCGAAGCACTTCGCCAAGGGAAAGAACGACCCCCCTACCACCAGTGGACCCGCAAGAAAGACGGCAAGACCGTCACCCGCATCCTGTCCGATGACCAGTTCGCCGACTACCAGCCCTGGTTCGACAACCACCGGCGGCTCCGCGAACTCATCACCGAGCTCGAAACCCTCAGCCTCGCCATCGCCGACGCCGACCCCCCGCCGGAACCGCTAGGCAGCCAAGACAAACGTGGACACAGCCCGCTTAACCTGTGGGCAGCCCCTTCACCAGCCGGCACATGCCCAGCTCAGAGCCAAACGTGAAGTCCTCATGCGCGTCAGAACGTCCACTGGCTCTTGCAGTTGGTGCAGGCCGCCTGAGTGACCGTCTCCTTGCGCGACAGGCCGGTCGCCAGGATCGAGATACCAGCGGTCAGCACAGCACCGGTCGCCTTTCCACCGGAGATGCCCTTCTTGGCCTTGATCTTCCGGGTGGTGACATGTCCAGCAGTCCGGCACTGGGGGCAGACGATCTTCCTGTCACCGTCAGCGTGGACGGTCTTGGGGTTGGCGTCCTTGCCGGTGCCACCAGCCTTAATCGCTGCGCGCTGGTCCTTGATCGACGCAGCGCCCGGTGACCAGTCAAGGCTCTTGATCTTGTCCATTAATCCCATGACGTGCCTATCTGGAAGCCGGTGGTGTCGACCGCGCGCTCCCTGTCCTCATACCCGGTGCAGCACCTCATGGTCCCCATAATGTCACAGACAGTGATCGGTGTATGACGACTTGCAGCCTCGTTCGATTCTCGTCACTCGATCCGCTGCGAAGCGCCTGCTCACAGATACGGTCGCCACGGTAACGTGGCTGTCAGGCTGAAGTCTCCAGCCGGTCTGGCTTGAGGTCGGAGCTCACGACCAGATTGAGGTTCTCGGTCGAGTGGTCGCTGGGTGGGTTGACCTTCACGTTGAGGCTGCCGTGAGCCACCAGGTGGATCACCGGGGCTGAAGCATTATGGAGGTAGGCGTCGACGGCGGCTCGAACAAGCTCCGATGGGCGCACTTTGCGTCGCGACGCTTCGGCGAGCAGCTCCTCGGCTAGTGCGGTTGGCAGGCGCGCGGAGATCACCTGAGTGCCGGACGGCCTGCTTTCGATCTGCTCAGGCTCGTCTTCCCACTCGTCTTCGTCCTCGCTGTGCGCGAGGACCTCGTCTGCGGTGTGCTCGGTCTCAGGCATCATCAGCTCCGTCTCCACCAGGCTCGCTCGGCGGCCGTCGCTTGGCGGCCGGTGATCGGGCGCCACAGTCCCTCCATCGTCTCATCTTGCTTTATGAAGATCGCGAAGAAGCTGCCCTGGCCGTCTGGGCCAATCATCTGATGCGATGCTCCGCGATTCCTCCGGTTCCGTCGATACCTTGGCGCCTCCCGCCATACGGCGAGCACATTCGCGGGGCTTACACCGTGCTCGGCGAGATGGTCGATGTCGCTGTCGCGCCAGTCCCACTCCTCGATGTACAAGCCGCACCCTCATGATCTGTGGTGTAGACTTCTGTTTACAAGTTGTAGACAAGACTATCACGCGGCGCGCGGACCTGGAGGTGATCGTGCCGACGATCGAGTACGTCGTGGTTGCCGACCACGCGGAGGCCATCAACGGAAAGCTTTACCTATCCGGCGCTGGGTGGACGGATCTCCGTCAGCCGCCCGGACCAGACGGCCGGCCCGGATATGTGCATATGGGTGTGGCAGTCTCCATCCTTGTGGGCTGGAACGAGACCAACCGCCGGTTCCCGTTGCTCGTGACGATCGAGCACGAGGACGGCGCTGAACTGAGCAGGGTAGAGGGGCAGATCGAGGCAGGCCGCCCTCCGGGTGTCACCGAAGGAGCGGACTTCCGGAGCGTGCTAGCAATCGCTGTGGAGATCCAGTTTCCTCGACCGGGTGGATATCGCGTTCGCGCTCAGCTAGGCGAGCACGACGAGCGGATAGTCTCGTTCCGGGTTCATCATCCTCCTGCTGCTCATGGCCAAGCTGGCCCGCAGCGGTCATGATCGTCGTAGTGCCAGCCGGTTGCATGGGAGGCGGGCGTGCCAGATCCGTGCCAGTACATGCCTGCCACGACGGTTATTCAGGAGTACCGAGAGACTCTTACTCTGCCTTGTCTGGATGCTCAATGCTCACAGAGCTAGCTAGTGTCATTAGCAACGACGCGACCAGTAGCAAGGCAAGTTGCATCCAGAAAGTTACGAGCGTAGCCACATAAAGACTTTCATTATTCCTCGTCAGTAGCCATGCGGTCGATTCACCAATACAAATAATTCCAAAAATGAATGGAGCGAAAACAGTCCATCCAACCCATGGCGGATATTGCAAGGTATTGGTAGTGCTTTGGGCAAGACTAAATACGATTCCCAAGAACACCAAAGCCAGTCCTGCCAGAGTCGCTGACGCACTGAGAACCGCCATAACTACGTCTTTATGCAATACCAATGGCTCGCCCTCTCGGCATCGCTCACCTATTGAGATATCTGTTCAACATCCCCGGATCGATCGCCTAATACCTGGGACCTCTCAACCTGATGATCCGGCCAGGGCAGGGCTGGTCATGGCAGAGCTACGGCTGACAACGCCATGCAGGTCACAGCATGACTAAGACCGTAGCAGGTCGCGTAGCGAGTGTTGCTTCGCGACGATGAGGCCGCCGTGCCCGATACGTGCCCGATCGAGGGGTGATGAGCGGTCGCTCACGGACACCCAAGGAATGCTCGCCTGTCCTCTGACCAGCGTCTTGGCAGGTCACCAGGTGCCCTGATAGAACCTTCCCAAGCTGATGGTCTGGCGAGGTCCGTGCCAGCGAAGGCGAGAGACTCCAGGGCGTGTCAAACCTGACCCGCGCCCTCGAAGGGGAACCGTCTGAGCGGGAGGTGGTAACGTGCCCCCTCACTTTTCGCACACGACGCCGTGGGTGGCACGGAGTCGTAAAACGCGCGCGGAGAGGTCGTAGGACCACGGTTCAACTCGTGGGAGGATGTCCCGAGCTCCGTTGAACTTCGGTGGCGGCCCCCGGTGACCATTAGGCCACCTTCTGGTCCTCATTCTGGCTTGCGGCACTGACATTCTCGGTGAATGACGCGTCGAGCGCGGCGCGGAGCCGGGGCAGGTGCAGGTGGCCGTTGACGCGGCGGAACTGGTGATCGGCCTCGAGCATCCCGGCGGCGCACCAGCGCAGCGCCATCGTCCCGTCGCGCCAGCGCTTGACGTTCTTGGAGTGCTCCCGGCAGATCTCGATCAAGGATTCGACCGGGTTGGCCGAGCGGAGGGTCGGTGCCAGGGTGGGCGGCACGCCCAGCCGCAGGATGGTCAGCGTCTCGGCCATGCCCTCGCGCAGCGACGCGGCGGCGCCGGGGTGGGTCTTGTCCAGCTCGCGGGCCAGCTCGGTCAGCAGGCCCTCGGCCTTCAGCGCCGATTCGGCGTGATAGGCCTGGCGCATCCGACGCTCAGCCACGGTCCGCAGCCGTTCGGGCAGCTTGTCCCTGACATTTTTGATCTTGTGCTGCTGGCAGCGCTGGATGAGTGGCTTGCCGGAGACGTCTTTGACCGCGCGGCTCAGGGCCTTGGCCCCGTCCAGGACGGCCAGGACGGGGCGGGTGACGTCCAGGCCGCGCTCGCGCAGCCCGGTGATCAGTTCGGTGACCAAGGTGGCGTTCTCCGTCGAGCCCTCCTCCACGGCGAGGGGGTGCTTGGTCCCGTCGATGCCGATGCCCAGCGCCACCACGCAGGTGTGCTCGCCGAAGTGCACCCCGTCGACCATGAACGCCACAAGGTCCAGGTCATCCAGGCGCCGGGTCATCAGCTCCGCCAGGGCGGTCTCGGTCGCGGCGGCGAACCGGCGCGACACCGCCGACTTCGACACCGACGCCGCCTGCGCCCCGACGGCCTGCCCGACGGGCTCCAGGCCGTGACCGTAGCGGCGCGACGACAGCCCGGCCAGCATCTTCTCCATGGCCCGCCGGCCGAGCACCTCGGTGCCGCTGAACAGGTCGTAGCTGGGCAGGTGCAGCTCACCAGATCCGCCGGCGGCCCGCACCCGCGGCCGGGTCACCGCCACCCGCCGCCCGCCCAGCGTGACCGACCCGGCCTCGCTGCCATGCCGGTACCCCTCGCGGCCGGGGTTGTGCCTGCCCGCCGGCCCGCACAGCCGCTCCGCGTCCTCGCCGAACATGGCGGCCATCACCTGCATCCCCGTCCCCACGGCCAGGGCCAGCAGACCCTCCTTCGCCGACTCGGCCATCGACACGGTCACCTGCTCCGGCACGGCGAGCTCACCTGGCCTGTGGTCAGGCTGGGCACGACGGCTCGACTTCTGGTAGGTGTTGCTCACGGCGGTCCCCTTCCTTCGTCGGATGACTTGGCGGTTGCCCGACACCTACCACTCGGCAGGCACCAGGCGGGGGACCGCCACTCTCAAGTTCTACGAAGGCCGGGACAACCTCACTCGTGGCGGACACTCGGTGAAACGCGAAGCTCGATGACGAGCGGCCCCTCCCGAGGTATCGGGAGGCTTGGCGGCCGACTTGGCCGCGAAGACACGATCCCCAGAGGTAACACATGGGGGATCGGTCCAATGTGGACCACGGGTGGGTGACTCCGCACAGTCGGGGTCACCCACACCCCCACGCTGAGGGGTGCTCCGTCCTGGCCGGACTTTGGCCGCACAGTGGCGCTCAACGCTGCCAACCAGTGCGCATTGATGAACAGCATTTCACCAGGTCAACGAGCATATGAACAGGTAGGCAGGGTGGCTGCAACACTCTACGGATCAGGAGGCTGGGGTTCGGGTTCCGTCCAAGCGCGCCAGCCACAGCCATTTGCGATCACGAGACAGCGGCTACTGCCGCCTATGTCGTCACTCACGCCCCGATCAGCTCACATACGGCGCCGACGGCCTTCTCACCGGAACTCCGGGGAGAACGACAGCTCCGCGAGCAGGCCGAAGCCCCGCAACCACACCGATGAGGCGCGGTAAGTCCCCGCTGAACGGCGGCCTACGCGTGTCGGTCAGGTACCCGGCGCCTGGTAGGTGATCCCTCTCGCCCGCTCCGCGATCGCGGCGAGATCGCTCGCCTCGATCAGTTCGTGCGTCTCAAAACCGCTGAACGCGCCGGAACTGGTGACCGCCAAGACTAGCGCCGCCGCCGTGTGCGAGTCAGGCACGGAGACGATAGCCGCGCCGTCGTACTGCCCGAACATCCAGTAGTACGACTCAAGGCCGCCCCCGACCGACTCCGTCAGCTCCCGCACCACTGCTGCCCTGTCGGAGGGCTTCGCGATAAACCCTTTGATTGCCTCGCCGGTGAGGCTGAACAAAAGCAGGTATTTTGCCACAACTACCACCCCCAGGTGCACGGGCGCGGATCTGGTCTGGCCCTGCGGGTTAGTATCGCGTCCGCTGTCCCCGGCTTCAACCCCGGCATGCCTGGCATGCCCCCATGCCCCCGGCCGGGACGTCCTAGTCTCATTACTAGCGGTAGTTTGTTGACTACGGATCATGTTCGCGGTATGCCGGGGGTAAGTAGCGCGACAATGCCCTGGGGTGTGTGATGACGCGACGTCGGCCGTGTCCTGCGGCGCCGGGCCCGCTGGAGGGGTATGCGGCCCGGTTTGATGACTTGTTCGGCTCGCTGGCCCAGCGGCGGGGGTTCCGGGAGTACCTGGCGGGGCTGCTGGCCCCGCGTGACCGGAACAAGACGCTGACGGCGCTGGCCGGGGCGGAGCCGGTGGCCGGGGCGCAGCATCCGGCGGTGCAGCGGCTGCAGTTTTTCTTGTCGGAGTCCCGGTGGGACCCTGAGCGGGTCAATGCGCGGAGATTAGAACTGTTGCTGGCGGATCCGGCGACCGCGCCGCATGGCGGCGGGGTGCTGGTGATCGACGACAGCGGGGACCGCAAGGACGGCACGAAGACCGCGCACGTGGGTCATCAGTGGCTGGGCCGGTACGGCAAGACCGACAACGGCGTGGTCACCGTCACCACGCTGTGGGCTGATGAGCGTCTCTGCTATCCCGTGCATGCCATGCCGTACACGCCGGCCAGGCACTTTGCGAAAGGGAAGAACGACCCGGCGTTCCGCACCAAGCTGCAGATCGGCGCGGATCTCGCGGCCGGGTCCAGGGCGGCGGGCTTCGTGTTCCGCGCGGTGGCCGCCGACAGCGCCTACGGCGACCAGGACGGGTTCCGCGGCGAGCTCGCGGAGGCCGGCCTGCCGTTCGTGATGGCCCTCAAGCCCCGCCACGGGACCTGGGCCTACGGCGCTGACGCGTACACCCCCGTGGACGCGGCCCGGGCTCTGGCCTGGAACGGGCCTGCCGATCCCGGCGACTGGCGGCCGGTGACCCGGACCTTCCGCGACGGGCACGCCGAGCGCTGGTTCGCCGCCGACGCGACCCTGGGCTGGTGGGGGCCGGACGGCTTCACCCGCCTGGTGGTGGCCACCGCAGACCCGGGCACCCTGCCGGACAAGGCCACCTGGTACCTGGCCACCAACCTGCCCCGGCCGGGCGGCCCGCGCGAGGCCGCCAGCGCCCACCCGCCCGCGGACCTGGCCGAGGTCACCCGGATCTACGGCATCCGGCACTGGACCGGGCAAAGCTACAAGCAGGTCAAAGACCAGCTGGGCTGGGCTGACTTCCAGGTCCGCTCCGACACTGCGATCCGCCGCCACCAGGCCCTGGTCAACTGCGCGTTCTGCTTCTGCTGGGACGCCTGGTTCCACGACCATCCCGCACCGCGCGAGACGGCGGATCCGCGGCCGGCACCCGGCCGCGGAGAGAGGGGGGCCGCACGCCGCCTTACCGCCGCCCGCACCATCCTGGCCCCGGGCGCTACGCGCGATACGCGCCTGGCTTTCCCCCTGGATCGCGCTGCAGCGCTGGTGGCAGGCATGGTCGAACAAGTCCCCGCCCCCGCAGCTGCAAGCCCTGATGGACTCGGTTGCGGCAGGCTGCGGCCTGCACCTCTACCTCCCGAATTAACAAACTACCGCTAGCATCAGCGCGGGCGGGCTACTTGTAGTGGAATCGGGCTTGCAGGATCACCATGTCGTCGCCGTCTACCAGGTAGACCAGCCGATGTTCCTCGGTGATCCGCCGGGACCAGGCGCCCGCGAGCACGTGGCGGAGCGGTTCGGGCTTGCCGATCCCGGAGGCCGGGTCGCGCAGCGCGGCCTCGATCAGCCGGTTGATGCGCTTGAGGGTGGCCCGGTCAGCCGACTGCCACCAGGTGTAGTCCTGCCAACCGTGCGGGGTGAAGACCAGCCTCACCGGGTCAGGTGGTGCTCTTCACGCTGCCCGGAGCGGGCCTGCTGGAGGCTTTCGATCAGCCGCTTGGCGTTGGCCGGGACCCGGAGCAGGTGTGCGGTCTCCTCCAGTGCCTCGTAGTCCGCCCGGGACAGCAGCACGGCGTCGCCGCGCCGCGAGGTGATCTCGATCGGGGTGCGGTCGTCGTTGACCTTCTCGATGAGCGGGAACAGGTTCTTCCGGGCCTCGCTGGCGGTGATCGCCACAGATGACCTCCTTCAGTACTGGTACTGGATATCGTACCAGTACGCCTCGCTGCGATACGCATAATGCGGAGCCGCAATCCGGCGATCTTGACCTGTGACAACTTTCTTCACAAAGGGCTTCAAGGGCGCGCGATGCGCGCCGCGCGGGATGATCGCCGATCTTGGAAGCGCCGCGCGCAGGGAAACGCTGACTGCAGGACGGCGCAGCTGCTGTCCGTCGCCAGGTCGTCGTCCATGGGGAAACCGTGACGCGGCGGGCGGCGGCTGCCTTCCTTCGGCCCCTGCGGGCCACGTCGGCGCCGCCGCACACTCGGCCCCCGTTGCCGACCGTACGAGACATCCCGCCGTCAAGATCACCGCTGGCGCGCGTGCTGCAAGAGCGGCCATCCCTCCGGCGCCTCGATCATGAAGCCTCGGAAGATCGCGGTCAAGGGCGCGCCCGAGGGCGCGTCGCTTGCTAGCGCAGCGCAGACCCTGTGACCGCGAGTCTTGCCGAGGATTCAAGCGGCGCCTATCGCAGAGATGGCCAGGACCGAGCGCTGGGTGGTGAGGCAGGTTGGGCTAAGCGTGCGCCGCGACCTCGCCTACTTCGACCTTCCCGGGAGTCACGCCGCCAGGGGCAGGCCCATCGGGGATACCCTCCGCGAATGTCCGGGCGGCGTCCTCGGACTCGAACACGATCAGCGACGTACCGTGATCTTCGGACAGTGCTACCCAGTAGCCAGCGACGAAGCCGGGCATGCCCGAAACCTGCGACACCAGCCCAGCCAACTCACTCCTGGCCGCGGATTGGCCTTCGTTGAACCTTGCCGGGATGACAACTGCGTGCATGACCGCTCCCTGTGGGTCGAGCGCACCCGCTCGTGCGGAACGCTGAGCTTGGCCAGCCACATGGCCAGCTTGATCCTTTCACACCGCTTCCGGTTCTTTCTGGCCGTCAGGTCAGATCGAGCGACGGGCGAGCGCTGACCACCAACCTGACCACAGTCGCGGCCGACAACCGGCTGTTCCAGAGGATCGTGCAGGTCGCTGGATACCAGGTCAGCCACCGTATGCCCCAAACT
Organism: uncultured Actinomycetota bacterium; assembly: GCA_963749145.1. GTDB lineage: Bacteria > Actinomycetota > Actinomycetes > Streptosporangiales > Streptosporangiaceae > JASHPR01. The sequence continues at coordinate 542,603 of CAVVLN010000006.1, forward strand.
ACCTGGATTTTGCATCCAGAAGGCCTGGCCACGCTGGGCCGCTTTTGACGCGCGCAGGGCTGCCTCGACAGACCTGAGTGTGCCGCGCCGTCGGCGGCTGCTCCCGAGCTGTCGCTCCTGTCAGCCCGTGGCGTACCTGTCCAGGCCAGCGGACTGAAGTTCTTCCGGCGACATCGCAATTCGGTAATGCACAGAAGCACCGAAGGTGAGCATCAACGGCTCGGTCACGTGCGGAACCTGGCTGAAGCTGCTCACGTCGACGATCATCACGGCGCCGCGGAGGTTGTCCCGGCCTTCGTAGAACTTGAGAGTGGCGGTCCCCCGCCTGGTGCCTGCCGAGTGGTAGGTGTCGGGCAACCGCCAAGTCATCCGACGAAGGAAGGGGACCGCCGTGAGCAACACCTACCAGAAGTCGAGCCGTCGTGCCCAGCCTGACCACAGGCCAGGTGAGCTCGCCGTGCCGGAGCAGGTGACCGTGTCGATGGCCGAGTCGGCGAAGGAGGGTCTGCTGGCCCTGGCCGTGGGGACGGGGATGCAGGTGATGGCCGCCATGTTCGGCGAGGACGCGGAGCGGCTGTGCGGGCCGGCGGGCAGGCACAACCCCGGCCGCGAGGGGTACCGGCATGGCAGCGAGGCCGGGTCGGTCACGCTGGGCGGGCGGCGGGTGGCGGTGACCCGGCCGCGGGTGCGGGCCGCCGGCGGATCTGGTGAGCTGCACCTGCCCAGCTACGACCTGTTCAGCGGCACCGAGGTGCTCGGCCGGCGGGCCATGGAGAAGATGCTGGCCGGGCTGTCGTCGCGCCGCTACGGTCACGGCCTGGAGCCCGTCGGGCAGGCCGTCGAGGCGCAGGCGGCGTCGGTGTCGAAGTCGGCGGTGTCGCGCCGGTTCGCCGCCGCGACCGAGACCGCCCTGGCGGAGCTGATGACCCGGCGCCTGGATGACCTGGACCTTGTGGCGTTCATGGTCGACGGGGTGCACTTCGGCGAGCACACCTGCGTGGTGGCGCTGGGCATCGGCATCGACGGGACCAAGCACCCCCTCGCCGTGGAGGAGGGCTCGACGGAGAACGCCACCTTGGTCACCGAACTGATCACCGGGCTGCGCGAGCGCGGCCTGGACGTCACCCGCCCCGTCCTGGCCGTCCTGGACGGGGCCAAGGCCCTGAGCCGCGCGGTCAAAGACGTCTCCGGCAAGCCACTCATCCAGCGCTGCCAGCAGCACAAGATCAAAAATGTCAGGGACAAGCTGCCCGAACGGCTGCGGACCGTGGCTGAGCGTCGGATGCGCCAGGCCTATCACGCCGAATCGGCGCTGAAGGCCGAGGGCCTGCTGACCGAGCTGGCCCGCGAGCTGGACAAGACCCACCCCGGCGCCGCCGCGTCGCTGCGCGAGGGCATGGCCGAGACGCTGACCATCCTGCGGCTGGGCGTGCCGCCCACCCTGGCACCGACCCTCCGCTCGGCCAACCCGGTCGAATCCTTGATCGAGATCTGCCGGGAGCACTCCAAGAACGTCAAGCGCTGGCGCGACGGGACGATGGCGCTGCGCTGGTGCGCCGCCGGGATGCTCGAGGCCGATCACCAGTTCCGCCGCGTCAACGGCCACCTGCACCTGCCCAGGCTCCGCGCCGCGCTCGACGCGTCATTCACCGAGAATGTCAGTGCCGCAAGCCAGAATGAGGACCAGAAGGTGGCCTAATGGTCACCGGGGGCCGCCACCGAAGTTCAACGGAGCTCGGGACATCCTCGCGCCGCGTCCTACACCGTTGTCGGTGAAGTAAATAACCTCGGGCTTGATAGCGCCAAGCGCCTCGCCGATCTTCTCTCCCGCCGTACCCTGGCGGACATAGGAGTTGAACGGCTCCAGCGGAAATCGACTTCGACGATAAACTTCATGACACCCCCACGGGTCAGCGGCATTGCTGATACTGCCCAGACCCTAACCCCGCATCTGCTGCCAGACTAGGCAAAGGCTGCCCAGCGTCAGGCCTGTCCCTGAGCCTCGCACCTGAGCACGCCGTCGGCGGCTCGCGGCAGTACCGGCCCCGCGAGCAACCGAGTAACCAAATGAGTAACAATCGCCACAGACAGCGGTGGACGCCACTGGACGTGGGCGGACGGCGCTTCCCAGGTCAAAGATGCCGCACCGCTGGCAGTCAGTACCACGACTTGGCTTCGGGACGAAGAGGCCAGACGTGTGCTCACTTGACGCTCAAGTTAAGGGTCAACAACGCGGCGGTGGGGCACATCCAGGGCACATGGCGACGGTAACAGGCAAGAAACGGTAAGAACCAGCAAGATAGGAATTCGCAGGTCAAGCCGCAAGCTCGAACAACGGCGCAGGTAGCTGGAGCCTGGTTACCCTCCGCCGAGGACTACCACCAGCAGTACTTCTCCAGCACGAAAAACCCCTACGGGTACTGCCCGGACCACGGCACCGGCGTGTCCTGCCCGATCGGGGTAGCTCGCGCCAAGAGCTAACTGAGGCCGGTTTGGCCTTATGTCGCCGAGTTGGCCGCCGTCCTCGCCTTATGAGCATTCACGGTTCTGGGCTTAGATGTTGTCGTCGGCCTCTGCGTCGAGCTCGGCCTCCAGCTCAGCTTCGGCTATGGCGACCACGAAGCCCAGCCCCTTGGCGATGTTCGCCGCCGCCGAGACCACGCGGGCCGTGCCTACGATGGGTGCCACCGCGACGAGAATATCTTCGACGTCATCGAGGGTGATGCCGGAGTCGGCCGCCGCTTCGACGTTGAGCGCATAGGACGCAGCGGGCGCGTCCACCGCGACCAGGGCGGCGATCCGGGCGATCATGAACTCGCGTGGGGGCAGGTCGCTGCTCTCCAGCGATACGGCGGTCATCACCGTGAGGGTGTCCATGACGGGCGTGTCACTGTCGGGCATAGCGGGGTCCTTTCAGAACGGGAGCAGCCAACTAATCGTCCTCTTGTCGCACTCGTTCCGCCAGACCCCACCGGCCACGCTGTGGTCTGCCCGCCGCATTAGTTCTTGTCGGCACGACATGTCGTTTACAAGTTCGTGGACACGCCCAGCCGGAAGTGACCGTCGGCTTGGCTTCAGCAGACGTGGGTGCGCTGGCGATAGCAGCGGGCCCGGTGACCACAGCGCTGTCGCTCAAGGTTCAGCGTGAGAACACGAACTCGACGCTCGAAACGCAACGCGTACTAGCTGTGGTCGGTCAGCGGGGGCGCGACCGGGTTGCGGCCCTTGGTGTGGTCGGTCAGCGGGGGCGCGACGGGTTGCGGCCCTTGGTGTGGTCGGTCAGCGGGGGCGCGACCGGGTTGCGGCCCTTGGTGTGGTCGGTCAGCGGGGGCGCGACCGGGTTGCGGCCCTTGGTGTGGTCGGTCAGCGGGGGCGCGACCGGGTTGCGGCCCTTGGTGTGGTCGGTCAGCGGGGGCGCGACCGGGTTGCGGCCCTTGGTGTGGTCGGTCAGCGGGGGCGCGACCGGGTTGCGGCCCTTGGTGTGGTCGGTCAGCGGGGGCGCGACCGGGTTGCGGCCCTTGGTGTGGTCGGTCAGCGGGGGCGCGACCGGGTTGCGGCCCTTGGTGTGGTCGGTCAGCGGGGGCGCGACCGGGTTGCGGCCCTTGGTGTGGTCGGTCAGCGGGGGCGCGACCGGGTTGCGGCCCTTGGTGAAGGGGTAGTCGTCTGCTCGGTCTGTTGTCTCGCGATTCTGCCCTGTGCTGCTTCCAACAGATTCGCGCATCTGACCCGCCAGTTCTCTCGGCAGACGCTCTCGACCCGCCATGATCGCTATGCGTCTCACCTACAACGGTAACGTGGACTGGGTCTATCCGAATCCCTGAGTTTCCTGCAGTGGTGCCACAGCCTCGGCGGCGTGATCGTTCATGACGTGGGGGCTACTCGAAGCCCGCCGCTGGTGGTACGGGCAAGACGTTCAGTAAGCCCAGCGGGGCCGCAGTAGCCCCCGTTGCAGCCCTGAAGCCCGCGGCGAGGGATGATCGCTGCATTCCGCCGCGCCCGATAGGCAGGATGCGCTGGGAGGCCAGGCGACTGTCAAGCGCTGGTTGACACTCGAGAGGCATGGGCCATCAAGGTCCAATGGACGGTCTCGCAGAGCCAAGCCGAACCGACGTCAGCGAGCAGCACGCGCACCACCATTCTCATCCACCCGGGAGCGGCCCGAAGGGCCCATCAAAATCTAATGGCGGAACGCCAGGATTAGCAGTCCGATCACGGCGGCGAGGACGGACAATGTCGTGAGGACCTGGCCGGTGTCAAGGCGCCGCTCGGAGTGGGACCCTGCGGCGCCCGCGGTCGAGCCTTCCCCGCGGTCGATGCGTTCCTTTAGCTCGGTGATCCGTGCATCCCGGGCCTTCTCCATCGTCTGGATGATCGTGCCGATCTGGTCGATCTGCTTGGTGAAGCTGGCTTCGGCTTTCGCGGCGGCGGTGTTGGCCTCGTTCTGCTGGTGGACGAGCTCCTTCTCAGCGCCCAGTGCCGCGGCGAGGGCCCGGTGGGCGGCCTCGGCGCCCTGCTCGGCGCGGATGTCCCGCTCGGCGAACTGGAGCGCGGTGGCCCGGTCCATCCCGTCGAGCCGCGCCTCCAGCAACTCGCGGAGCTGCCCGACCTCGATCGTCGTTTCCTCGCGTAGCCGACCGCGGATCTGCTCGAGTTCCTCACGGACATCGTTCGCCTGCGTGGTGGCCAACTCGGTGGCCCGGTCCATCCCGTCGAGCCGCGCCTCCAGCAGCTGGCGGAGCTGCCGGATCTCGGTCGTCGTTTCGTCGCGCAGCCGGGTGCGGATCTGCTCGAGTTCCTCACGGACATTGGCTGCCTGCACGGTGACCAGCTCGGTGGCCCGGTCCATCCCGTGGAGCCGGGTTTCGATGATCTCCCGTAAGGTGGCCAGCTCGCGGCGGAGCTGCTCGGTGGTGAGCCTGGTGGGGTCGGGTACCGGCACCCACCCGCCGGATGGCGGCCCAGTGCGCGGTTCGTCCGCGTTCGCTGTGATCGAAGGATCGCCCCCTTACCTGCGACTGGCGCTGCCGATGGGTCGGCGCCCCCCGAAACTGGATCCGCCAGTCACCGACGAGGAAGATGACCGCGCCGATCGCAGTCTCCCCGCATTGTCTGGCCCTGGCCCCGCCCAGGGCCAGTTGGCGCAGCGTGCCCAGGTACGTGGCACGCAAGGCTCTGTAGTTAGTCTGCGGCCGGGCGCCCGCCGTCTGCTCCGGCTCGCTCGGGTCTTCTGCGGTGCCGCCGCTCCTGGCCAGATAACTAGTTGTATCGATGACGATACTCTATGCATCCGACAAGGAGGTAGGACCTCGTAGTGACGACTTGGCCGACGAGATGGTCCGCAGTCTCGTGTGGAAGATCTGGGGCAAGCGATCTTGACGCTTGAGTGATAGCCGAAGGGATCTACCGGGCTGAGCGCTTGCCGGGTCGCCGCCGCATCCGCAGAGCACTCAGGAGAAGGGCGCCGAGGAACACGACAATGCCGATGAACAGCAGGTACAGCAGTCCCTTCACGACCACGCCCACGATACCCAGCGCGATCGCCACGATCACCAGCAGCAGGAACAGGGCAATCATCGGATCCTCCGCTCAGCCGGGCCGTTAGCGGCGGGCCAGCCGCCGCTCGCCACCGCCGCCCGGCTGGTAGGTCAGGCCGTAGTGCTTGAAGATCTCCTCTTCGTCGCCCGCAGGCAACTCACCGTCGGTGTCGATCGACGGGGCATCCTTCACTTGCTTCTTGTCATAACGGACCTTGAGGTACCCCGGACCCACGGTGGCCTCGTTAAGGGGCACGAACACGAGCCGGTGCCGGGTGGGCATTCCGACCTTGACCGTGCCGAACGATGGCAGGTCGGTGCCGGTGTCAACGTAGACGGCCTCGAGCTCGCCGATCTTGTGACCGTCGGCGTCAACCACGTCGTGGCCGCGCCATTCCCGGATGTCAGCAGCCTCGAACACGCCAGCCTTCTTCCACATCGCTGCGCGACAGCTTTGTCGATTTGATCCTACCCAGATGCGTGCCACGACCACCTTCCCGCTTGACCTCGTTGAAGTAGCAAACGCCGCGTAAGGCGTGATTCGGTCAGCCGTCTGTTCCCCTGGGCGCCGACCCTGCCACCACACTGCGTCTGCGCTCAACGGACGGGTCATGGCCAGGGCGTCGCCGGATGAGAAGCCGTGCCACCCGGCCTAGCCTTGGCGACCCTTATGGTGAGAATGCGCGGGTGGCGCACTGCGGCCCGCCGCGTCCTGCGCTCTAGCTCGTGGCGGCGCTTGGTATAGAAGCCCTTGTCCGCGCGGCTACAACAGGCCCTCGTCGGCAAGCGTGACGCCGCGAGGATGGCCGTCGGCGGGGCAACCGCGCTACGCTTTTTCCGCATTCTGCTCGTATGGAGGCGCCGGTGACGACAGGGCCTGGAGACGAGATGGCAGCGGGCCCGGCGGGCCCTGGCCACGTGCGGGCGTCCCACGCCGATCGCGAGCAGGTGATCGACGTACTCAAAACCGCGTTCGTGCAAGGCCGGCTGGCCAAGGGTGAATTCGATGCGCGGGTGGGCCGGGCGTTCGCGTCGCGGACCTACGCGGACCTGGCCGCGGTTACCGCCGATCTCCCGGCCCGGCTCGGAGCCCAGCCGCCGCGCGAGCCCGCCCGGGCAAAGGCTCAGCCGCCGGGGGACACGGGCGTCAAGCCGTCGGTCGTCGCCATGATCACGGGGATGACCGTGCTTACGGCAGGCTTGTGGGTGGCCATGCTGATCGGCCACAAGATGGATGATGACGGTGCGAAAGGGATGCTGCTATTCCTGTTTATACTCACCGTCACTAATATCGGGATCCTGATCCTAACCGGGGCGGTGATGCTCGAGTCGCGGCATCACAAGCGCTCTGGCGGGCAGCTACCACCGTCAACCCCCAGCTCAGGTGGTCAAGCATCCCAGCGCCCAGTATCCGGGGCTCCGGCCGACCAGTTCCCGCAGTTTAATCCCGGTCAGCAGGACGCCGCCGAAGTTCAACGAAGCCGTTTTCCCGCCCGCAATCGTCGAGCTCGCGGCTACCGCATCGATGGCGTCCTCGGAGCAGCCTCAGCAATCTCGTAAACGGCACGGACGCGCCATCGTCCATAGCCGGCATGGTGCCACAGCCATAGCCGGCATGGTGCCACAGCCATAGCCGGCATGGTGCCACAGCGCGGGCGGGAACTGCCGAGGCAGGCGGCTCGTTATGGATCTTGAAAGTTCTGGCAGATCGCACCGCATTACCCGGCCGGGCTGGCCATACCATCAGGCCAGGTTTGCGATGCCTAGTTTGGATCGGGCATGCTGCGCTACGGGGGACCGGCACCGCGCCAAGCGGGCTGCCCGCCGTGAGCGGCCCTTCGGTGACGACGCGGGCCGGCGCGGACTCTTGGCTAGCGCGCCGGCGGAGGATCGCGGCGCGCACGCGGCTGGACTTCTGGTTCGACGCGATCCTGCTCCTCGGTTACACCCTGGCCTACAGCTACGGCTTCACGGGGATCGCGATCCACGAGTGGCTCGGCATCGGGCTCGGGCTCGCGTTGCTGGTCCACCTGACCCTGCACTGGGACTGGGTGCTGCGCACCACGGGGAGGCTGCTGCGCCCGCGTGGCCATGACAAGGTCGTCTGGCTGGTCAACCTGGCGCTGTTGTTCGGCATGACCCTGTGCGTGGCATCGGGCATCCTGATTTCCCGGGTGGCTCTGCCGTACCTGGGCATCTACCCGCTGGGCGGCCCGTTCTGGACCAGGCTCCACATCCTCACCGCCGAGGTGACGCTCGGCCTGGTGCCGGTGCACGTGGCCCTGCGCTGGAGATGGATCGCGCGGGTGGCGCGCCGGATGCTGGCCTGGCGCCCGGGGAGGCGGCCGGGGTGAAGTTCCTGCGGCACCTGGCCGCGGTGACCCTGATCGTGGCCGTGGTCGTGATCATCGGGCTGGCCTGGAACCACTTCGGGGCCAGCACCCTGGCGGGCGGTCTGCAGGGCCCGGTTCGGCAGGTGGGCGGGCCCGGCCGGCTGGGCGGCCGTCCCCCGCCGGGAGCCCTGGCGCTGCTGCGCGGAAGCCGGCCCGGCCCGCACGGGGTCAAGGTCATCCGCGTCGGCCCCATGAATCTCGGGCTGAGCTCGATGCTCGATCCGGTGAACCTGGCCGACCTGAAGCACACCGTCATCATCGAGGCGCTCGTGATCGCGGTCGTGGTGATGATCGATGTCAGCCGCAGGCTCTGGCGTCAGGAAAAGCGGGCCAGGCAGCTTGCCCTTGAGCGGTTGAGGGACGACGAGACCGAGCCAGGCAGCTGAGGACGCGATCCCGCCCTCCGGCGATCCGCAGCCGGCGGCCGGTCCTTTGTATCAGGACGCCCGGCGCACGCTCTGCAGCGATGAAACGCCATTTCGACCTCAAGGAGATGTGTCATGAGTCATGGCGGAAACCCCGAGGCAGGCACGAATCCCTTCATCGGGATCGACGGCACCGGCCTCCAGATCACCAGCCCGAACGGCCCCGACACCTGGGTCATCCCGGCGGGCGACTCCTTCACCGTGGCGATGACCTGGGAGCTCACCGGCGTCTTCGCCAGCTGGCTGGCGAGTCTCGGCCTCGCCTACACCGTCACCTACACGTTCGCCGGCCTGGGTAACGCCGACGGCGCGCCGCTGTCCGTGACGAGCAACACCGTGGCGGGGCAGACGACGTACGGCGCTCCGCAGACCACCGCAACCGTGCCCGCGAACTACCTGCCCGTCGGCCAGTACGAGGTGCTGGCCGCCGTGACGTTCGGCGGCAACCCCCCGATGTCCGCCTACATCGAGATCCCGGTCCTCGACATCTACTAGGCACGACCACCCCGGGGCCGGCAGGAGGCCGGCCCCGGACGGTCGCTCCGGCGGGCGTTTGCGCCAGCGGCGGGCGTTTGCGCCAGGGGCGGGCGTTTGCGCCAGGGGCGGGCGTTTGCGCCAGGGGCGGGCGTTCGCGCCAGGGGCGGGCGTTCGCGCCAGCGGCCGACGTTCGCGCCAGCGGCCAGCTCCGGCGCTCAGGTCGTGGTGCCGTCCCAGTCGATGCCGTTCTCGCGCAGCCACCGCTGTTCCGCGTCCGCTGGCAGGCGTGCGGCCGTGACGCCTCCCGCGCGCACCCCGCCCTTCGCGCCCACGTGAACGGCGGTCGTGTCTCCCGGCTCCAGCACCAGTTTCTCGAATTGAGGCGGCCACCTCAGCAGCATGCGGCGCCCGCAGCGCGGGCAGGCCCATTCCTCCGCATCCGGCCCGGCCTGGCCGCTGAGCACCATCACGTGTTGCTCTCCCACGGCGTTCCACCACCCAAGTCGCTGCGAGGCACCATCCGCCAGCAGCCTTCGCTACCCATCATCCGTGATACCAACCGGCGCGCAGCGGCGCCGCGCCGGCGCGACGTGGGCTCTCGGGGCCACCGCGCCAGCCAGTGACATGATGTGGGAATGCGCGGGCGGACCAGAACGGACTGGTGGGGCGTGGTGCTCGAGGCGCCCGACGGGGTCGCCCTGGCCAGCTTCTACGCCAGCCTGCTCGGCTGGCCGATCGCCAAGCAGGAGGGCGGCGAGGCGGCGATAGCGGTCCCCGGCACCTCTTCCTACCTGGCCTTCCAGTCCTCCCCGGACTATGTGCGGCCGGTCTGGCCCAATGCCGGCGGGCAGCAGCAGATGATGATGCACATCGACATCGCGGTGGACGATCTGGCCGCGGCCGTGGCCGGTGCGGTCGACCTGGGCGCCAGCGTAGCCGAGTACCAGCCGCAGGAGGACGTCCGCGTGCTTCTCGACCCGGCCGGTCACCCGTTCTGCCTGTACCTCGATCACGGGCTCGACTGAGCCCGGCCCGGGCGGCGTGCTGCCCCCGGCGACCGGCGATCTTCTCAGGTCGGCGACGGGGGGTTATATTCGACGCGTCGGCGCCCGTGCGGGGCAACGCGGCGCCGCAGGGGAGACGGAGCACGAGGGGGCAGAAATGACGCAGCAGGTTGCCGCGGCTGCGGCCGGCGCCGAAAGCCGCCCGTCACCGGACCGGGCCGACTTCGAGATCATCCCGCTGCGCGGCCTGCCCATCGTCGCGCTGATCCTGGCCGGGCTGGTCGCCGTCATCGCCACCAACTCCGCCTGGGGGATCGATTTCTTCCACGTGGTCGGCGGCGGGTTCTGGACCGCGCTGGACCTGTTCCTCGGCTTCGTGCTCGGCCCGATCCTGGGGCGGCTCTCGATCCCGGCCCGGATCGAGCTCACCACCCGGCTCATGCCGAAGATGATCCTCATCATGCCGACCGTGGTCATCTGCACCCTGGCCGCCGGCTGGCAGCTAGCCCTGCAGACGGGCGACATCCTGAGCACGTACCCCCACCACGGCTGGGTGGTGGCGTCGATGATCGTCGTCGCCGTGATGTCGGTGGTCGCGCTCGGCATCCTCGAGCCGGCCAACCTGGCCGTGCTGTTCGAGCTCAAGAAGCCTCGCCCCGACGGCCAGGTGATCGCCCGGCTGATGCGCCGGTTCATCTACTCGGCCGGGATCACCGGGGCGATGCAGGTGGCCACGCTGGTGATCATGACCAGGCTGGCGACGGCATGACCAGCGAGGGCATGGCCCGCGAGGTCGCCGAGGGCCAGGGCGGCCCGGGCTTCGCCGATCGCAAGCTCCCGCCGGTCGCCGAGATCGCGGTCGTGTCGATCGCGCTGATGCTGATCGGCGGCGTCTACCTGGCCGCGCACCTGCCCGGGCACCCCGGCCTGGCCGTGCCCGTCGGGCTGGTAGCCGCCGGGGCGGTGCTGACCGCCGCCGACATGGTGCTGCTCAGCCGCATCCGGCCGTTCGCGTGGCCGGTCTTCTTCCTGGTTCTGCGGTGGGGCCTCGTCGCCTACGTGGTCATCGCCGGGCTGCTCGCGTACGTGTTCATCCGCGACCACACGCCCGCCGCGACGATGGCCGTGCTGGCGGCCACGCTCGCGGTGTTCGCCATCGACGTGCCGGTGATCCTCGCCTTCACCGTGGCCAGGTTCCAGGACCCGGCTCAGGCCGGCGGCTGACGGTCACAGCCGTTCCACCGGCGGCGGGGCCCAGCTACCGTCGATCACGCTCGGCTCGGGCCAGTAGATGCGCAGGATGAGGTTGAAGGACCCGGTCGGCGACGGGAGCCAGTTCGGCTCGCGGTCCGGCCCGGGTGTTTCGTGCTGCAGCCAGATGTCGAGCGAGCCGTCCCCGTTGAATGCCAGCTTGTCGCGGTCGCCGATCGCGTAGCGGTCCATCGGGTTGCTGACGAGGTACTGACGCTCGTTGTACATCGTCAGTGACCAGAATGCCCGGGCCGGCGGGGTCTGGCCCGGCGCGAAGTGCAAGACGTAGCGCTGGCCGCCGTGCAGCGGCTGCCCGGTGCCGTCGACCCCCGTGTGCGGGTAGATCGCGTCATCGGCCAGGTTCGCCCCGAGCCCGAACAAGGCGACGAACGCCCGCTGGTCGTAGCGGGTGTCGTAGCGGCCGAGGTCGAGGGCGACCGACCAGCCGCTGGCCAGGCCGGGCAGGTGCTGCGCCAGCGCCTGGATCCGGGCCAGCCCGGCCCGAACGCCCTCGTCGAGGGCACCGGAAAGATCCGGGTCCGGCTGGAACGAACCGGGGGCGAGCCCGATGGCCGCGAATCGTTCCAGCGCGGGGGCGTCGGCCGTGGCGGGCGGGTTGTCCACCATCAGCCGGCCGAGCCGGCCGAAGAACGCGGCCGCGTCCATGGCCGCGACCTGGTCCGGCGGCGGGGCGGGCGGGGCGTCAGGCGGTGCGTTCGGGCCGGTCGGCGGGGCATCGGCCGCGGCGCCGGAAGCCGTCGCCGCAGAAGCGGGCGCTGGCTCATTCCGCCATGCCGACAGCGGCCGCAGCGAAAGGCCGTCCTGGAACCGGCGCACGTTCTCGTAGTCGGCCGGGCCGTTGGTCTGGGTGCGCCCGATCAGCCAGGCCACCGCGGTCGGCGAGCGGATCTCGGTCACGCCGTCCGGGAGCGTGCCGCGCCAGTCCGGCCCGGTGACGGCGAACGTGCCCGGGCCGTTACCGGTGGTCCGGGTCCCGGGCGAGGCGAACACGTCGGTCCAGCCGGACAGCATCGGCATCAGGTAATAACGGCCGCCGCTGTCCGGCACGCTCAGCACGACCGGCTCGGCCGCCAGGTCGAGCCAGGCCGCCGAGTACAGCGTGTCCGCGTTGGGGCTGACCACCGAGGTGAACGCAGGGTCGGGGAACTCCCGGATGTGATCGAACTCGTTGGCCCGCTTGCGGCCCGCCGGGCCCGGGACGCTCAGCATGACCTCCCGCGACACGTCCATCATCACGAGCGGATAGCCGAACACGAACGCCTCAGCGGCCAGGGCACTTGCCTCATCTGCGGTCATGCGCCCAGTCTCCCCGGCGCGGCCCCGGCGCTCATCACCCGGGCCGGGTTAGCCGGGCAGCGGGGGACGGAGGCGGCGGCCTGACGTGCGGACCGGGAGCCGGCGGCCTCCTTGCGGACCGGGAGCCGGCGGCGGAGCGCGATCCTCCTTGCGGACCGGGAGCCGGCGGCAGCGCGATCCTCATTGCGGTGGCCCGGCCAGGCCGCGGATCACCGCCCGCAGCATCTCGGACTCGGCCCCGTCCAGCTGGGCCACGAAGTGGCTGAGCACCGCCTGGGTGTCCCCGCCGTCGTCGAGGGCCTCCCGCATCAGCCGCGCGCTGTACTCCTCGCGACTGGCGGGGCGGTGTAGCGGTAGGCCCCTTACCGGGCCGGGTCCGGCGGCGCCTGGTCCGCGATCAGCTTCTCCAGCCGGTCCAGCCGGTCGTCGAGATCGTGGATCGTCACCACGTCCGCCAGTGCCAGGCGCACGGAGGCGAGTTCCCGGGCCAGGAACTCGGTATCGGCCTGGGTCCGGGCCGCCACCTCCCGGTCACGCTCGATGCTGGCCCGGTCCCGGTCATCCTGGCGGTTCTGGGCCAGCAGGATCAGCGGGGCGGCGTAGGCCGCCTGCGTGGAGAAGGCCAGGTTGAGCAGGATAAACGGGTACGGGTCCCAGTGCTTGACGAGCCCGATCGTGTTGAGCGCGATCCACAACACCACCAACACGGTCTGGCCGACCAGGAAGCGCCCGGTGCCGAGGAACCGGGCGATGGTCTCCGAGGTCCGCCCGAACGCATCCGCGTCGTACCGGGCGCCCATGCCCGGCGTGCCCCGGGGCGAGCTCAGGTCCGAGCGCTCGCCGGGGCGGATCGATACCGGCAGCATCTTCATCCGGTCTCACCCTTTCGCCAGCCCGCGGGCAGGATACGGTCCAGGACGTCGTCGACGGTGATCGCGCCGAGCAGGCGGCCGTCGTCGTCGCAGACGGCCACGCCGATCAGGTTGTACGCGGCCATCCGCCGGGCCACCTCCTTCTCGGATAGGCCCGGGCGGACGTATCCACTCTCCTCGATGCCCTCGGCCACGCTGGCGCCCGGGGGCATCCGCAGGAGCTGCTGGAACCCGACCGACCCGAGGAAGCGGCCGGTGGGCGTCACCGTGGGCGGCTCGCACACGTAGACCTGCGCGGCCGAGGTGGTGGCCATGTCCGGTTCGCGGATCTGGGCCAGCACCTCCGCCACCGGCGCGTCGGGCGGGAAGATCAGCGGCTGGGAGGTCATCAGCCCGCCGGCCGTGGTCGCGTCGTAGCGCAGCAGCCGGCGCAGGTCGGCGGCCTGCACGGTCTCCATCGCGGCCAGGAGCCGTTCCCGCTGCTCGGGCGGCATCTCGGCGAGCAGGTCGGCGGCGTCGTCGGGTTGCATCTCCTCCACGACGTCCGCGCTGCGCTCCAGGCCGAGCCCGGCCAGCAGCCGGACCTGGTCCGACTCGGGCAGCTCCTCGAGCACGTCGGCCAGTTCCTCGTCCTGCAGCATCTCGGCCAGCTCCCGGCGCCGGGCGTCCGGCATGGCCTCCACCACGCTGGCCAGGTCGGTCGGGTTCATCTCCCGCAGCTGGACGAGCTGCTCGGCCAGGGCCCCGACCTTGAACAGCTCCGGGTGCTTGTCCCACGGCTCGACGGTCGTGGCGTTGGGGCGCAGGCCCAGCCCGAGCAGCCGGCTGTGGCCGATGGCCAGTACCGAGACCTCCCAGGCCGCGCGGCGCCGTTCGGACGGCACCATGCCGACGTCCGCCACGGTCCCGGTGCCCGCGGGCTTGCCGTACAGCTCGGAGGCCAGGATCTCGCCGGTCCGCCGGCTGAACCGCCGCAGGTCGACCGTGCCGCCCCGCAGGTGGGCGCCGTCGATGGAGATCTCCGCGACCCGGCCCAGATTGACGAAGATCAGCCGGCGCTGCCAGGTGACGACCAGCCCGACCACCCAGGGCGGGTCTCCGCCCGCGGTCGGCAGGATCACGACATCGCGGATCCGGCCGATGGCCAGTCCCTCGCCGTCCAGTAGCGGGCGGCCGGTCAGCCGGGACGTGAACACTGGTCCCTCGGTCACGTGACTCCTCGCTCGCGCGGCCGCCCGGTCCGGGCTGATCCCCGGCCTGCCCTTTCCTCTGCCCTGCTGAGATCAAGTAAACGGCAGCGCCTGGTCCCGCGGCTAGCGCGGCCGGCCCGGGGCGGTGGTGGTGGTGGTGGTGACCTGCCGGATTTCGTGGTACTGCCCGGTCGGCGCGGGCCCCGCCCGGCGGGCAGAATGTGCCACATGGCTGGGGCCGGAGGGCGCCGCAGGCGGCGGGCATGAACGCCGCGCTCTACTACTGGCGGGCCACCAGGCTCCGTTCCTGGCGCCGGGTCGTGCTGGTCGCGCTGGTATGCGGGCTGCTGGGCACGGTGGCGCTCGGCGCGCTGGCCGGGGCCCGGCGCACGGACACGGCCTACGGGCGCTACCTGGCCTCGATCAACGCCAGCGACGTGTATGTCAACGTGCCAGGCCCGTCCCTGGCGGCCGTCCGCCAGATCGAGCGGCTGCCCGGTGTGCTATCTGCTGCAGCCGAGCTGGGTCTGGCCGCCAGTCCCGTGGTGCGCGGCCGGGTGGACGACTCCTTCACCACCGACGCCGTGGCCGGCAGCCTCGACGGTGAGTACTTCCGGCAGGACCGGGTGACCGTCGTGGCGGGCCGGCTGCCCCGCCTGGACGCCACCGACGAGATCGCGCTGACGCCGGGGCTGGCCCGCCTGTTCGGCACCGGTGTGGGCGGGCGGGTGACCTATCAGTTCACCCGGATGGACCTGCGGACGGGCACCGAGGCGCCCGCCGGCTATTCGACGTTCACGGTCACCGCGATCGCGGATGCCCCGCTCGTGCTCGTGGACCAGTTCGACAACGTGAACTCCGCCCTGCTGCCACCCGCGGCCACGGACAGGTACCTGGACGGGGAATTCGCATTCGGGTGGGTGGGTCTGCGGCTGCGCGGCGGGACGGCCGGCATCCCGGCGCTGCAGCGCGAACTGGCCGGGCCCGAAGACACGATGGACCGCGCGGCCGGCTTGCCCGCGGGCACTATCGCCTTCAACATCCGCCGCCTGGACATCCTGCACAGCCAGGTACAGCAGGCGATCGAGCCGCAGGCGGTCGCGCTGGCCATCTTCGGCGGACTGGCGGCACTGGCACTGCTCGTGCTCACCGGGCAGGGCCTAGCGCAGATCCTGAACGAGACGTCCGCCGGCGTGCCCGCGTTCCGCGCGGCTGGTGCCACCCGGGCCCAGACCGCGCTCGCGGTCAGCCTGGACGGCGTGATCACCGTGGTCGGCGGGACGGCGCTGGCGGTGGCGGGCGCCGTGGCCGTCTCGCCGCTGGCCCCGGTCGGCCCGGTCCGCGCCTTCGACCCGGCCCGGGGATTCCAGGCGGACCCGCTGGTGCTCGCGGGCGGCGCGGCCGTCCTGGCCGTCCTGCTCCTGGGTGTCCTGGCCGCGCTGGCCTGGCGGTCGGCCAGCCCGGAGGCGAGCACGCCGGTCAGCAGGCCCTCATCCGCCGCCCGGGCGGTCGCCGCGGTCGGCCTGCCGGTGACCGCCGTAGTAGGAATCCGGGCCGCGCTGGAGCGGGGCGGGGGCGGGAGGCGGGCTCCGGTGCTGGCCACCCTGACCGGGTCGGCGGTCGCGGTGCTGGCCGTGGTGCTGGCGGCGGTGTTCGGCGCCAGCCTGAACGGGTTGGTGACCCACCCGGTCCGGTACGGCTGGAACTGGACCCTGCTGATGGACACGGAGGGCGGTTACGGTTCCTGGCCGCCCGCGCAGATCGACAAGCTCGTCAGCGGCCAGCCCGGGGTCACCGGCTGGTCCACCTTCGCGTTCACCCAGGTACGCATCGACAACACCGAAGTACCGGTCGTGGGTCTCACCCGGTATCAGGGCTCGGTGCAGCCGCCCACTACCAGCGGTCACCCGGTCAGCGGAGCGGGGCAGATCGAGCTGGGCACCGCGACCCTGCGCGCGCTGGGCAAGCACGTCGGCGACACGGTGACCGCCGGCACCGGGCGGTTCCGGCGCACGCTCAGGATCGTGGGCACCGTGACCCTGCCGTCGATCGGGCTCGCCGTGGCCGACCACGTGTCGCTCGGCCGCGGCGCCATGCTCGACGACAGCACGCTGCTGGCGCTGCAGGGTCTTTCCCCGCAGGTGACCACGGAGGAGGAGCAACAGGACTCGGTGTCCGACCCGGCCTTCCCCTCTGCGGTCGCCATCGACCTGGCCCCCGGCACGGACGCTGCCCCCCTGGTGGCGCGGATCGCCGACGCCAACCCCGGCGGGGACCCGGGCGGGACCTACCGGCAGCCCCGGGTGCTGGGCGCCGCGATCGTGAACGCGGCCCAGATGGGCGGCCAGCCGCTGGCCCTGGCCCTGGCCCTGGCCACGGCGGCCGTGCTGTCGCTGGCCGTGGCGCTGCTGGCCTCGGTCCGCCAGCGCCGCCGGCAGCTCGCCCTGCTGAAGGCGCTCGGGCTGACCCGGCGCCAGCTGCGCGGGGTCGTCAGCTGGCAGGCGAGCGTCATCCTGCTGGTCGCCGCCGTGGTCGGGGTCCCGCTCGGGATGGCGGCGGGTCGCTGGGCGTGGACCAGCTTCGCGGTCTCGCTCGGCGTGGTCCCGGTGACCGTGATCCCGGTCCTGGCCCTGCTGGCGGGGTTGATCGGCCTGCTGGTGGCCGGGAACCTGCTGGCCGCCGTGCCGGCGTCGGTCGCGGCCCGGACCCGGCCCGGCGTGCTGCTGCGAGCCGAATAGCCTCACCGGCTGACGTTAGGATGTGGAGGCGATGAGCACTGCACAGGCGCCGACGAGCGCGACGAGCCGACCCGACGGCCAGGCGGACGGAGTCATCCACACCGAGGACCTGACCAAGGTCTACCCAGGCACGGACTTCGCCGCGGTCGACCGGCTCAACCTGGACGTGCGGACCGGCGAGATCTTCGGCCTGCTGGGGCCCAACGGCGCGGGCAAGACCACCACCGCGGGCATGCTGACCACGCGGGTAGTGCCGACGTCCGGCCGGGCCCTGCTCGGCGGCGTCGACGTCGCGCGGCATCCGGCCCTGGCCAAGCAGCTCAGCGGGATCGTCTCGCAGCAGAACACTCTCGACCGCCAGCTCACCGTGTGGGAGAACCTGTACTTCCACGGCCGGCTGTTCGGGATGGGGGCCAAGGCGTCCCGGCGGACCGCCGACGAGCTGCTGGAGCAGTTCCAGCTCTCCAAATGGGGCAAGGCCTCGGTGTACGCGCTGTCCGGGGGCATGGCGCAGCGGCTCATGGTGGCCCGCGCCATCTTTCACCGGCCCTCGGTGCTGTTCCTGGACGAGCCGACCGCCGGGCTGGACCCGCAGAGCCGGCTGGCGCTGTGGGACCTGCTCGGCGAGCTGCACGGCGCGGGTCAGACGATCTTGCTCACGACTCACTACATGGAGGAGGCCGACCACCTCTGCGAGCGGGTCGCGATCATGGACCACGGGAAGATCCTCGCGCTGGACACCCCGGCCGCGCTCAAGCAGAGCATCGGCGCCGACACGGTGGTCACGGTCAAGGCCACCGGTGATCGCGAGCGCCTGGCCGAGGTGCTGGAGCGCGACGTGGGCGGCGTCACCCGCTCCCGCGTCGTGGACGGGGGAGCGCAGCTGCACGTCCAGGGCCGCGACCGGCTGATCCCGCGGATCGCGGCGGCCGCCGAGGGCGGCGGCTTCGACCTCATCGACCTGTCGGTGTCCGAGCCCAGCCTGGAGACGGTGTTCATCAACCTCACGGGCAAGGAACTGCGGGAGGACTGATGGCGGCCTCGACGACCACGCAGGCGCCGGCCGGCGCGCAGCGGCCGCGGATCGGCGGCGGGCCCGCCCGCTCGGTCGCCGCGGCCAGCTGGACCGCGCTGGGGGCGCTGCTGCTGCGCGACCTGGTCGTGCTGCGCAAGCACCTGTGGGAGTTCGTGCTGCGCACGATCATCCAGCCGTTCCTGCTCTGCTTCGTGTTCCTGTACGTGTTCCCGAAGATCGGGCAGGGGATCGGCGGGCACGGCCCGGCGGCCGAGTCCGCGTTCGCCACGATCCTGGTGCCCGGGGTCGTCGGGATCTCGGTGATGTTCCAGGGCGTGCAGTCGATCGCGCTGGCCATGGCGCAGGAGTTCGGGTTCACCCGGGAGATCGAGGACCGGGTGCAGGCCCCCTGCCCGATCTGGCTGGTGGCGATGGCCAAGGTGCTGTCCGGCGCGGCCCAGGGGGTGCTGTCAGCGATCATCGTGCTGCCGATGGCCTCGGTCGTGCACGCGCCCGGGGTGCACGCGCACCTGACCCTGCACTGGTGGCTGATCGTCACGTTCGTGCCGCTGGCCTGCGTGGCCATGGCCGGCCTCGGCCTGGTCCTCGGCACCAGCTTCGAGCCGCGCAACATCGGGCTGATGTTCGGCTTCATCATCCTGCCGATCACCTTCCTGGGCGGGACGTACTACTCGTGGACCAAGCTGGCCCCGGTCACCGTCGGCGGCTGGCACTGGCTGCAGACCCTGGTGCTGATCAACCCGCTGATCTACGTGAACGAGGGGATGCGCGCCGCGTTCACCACGGCCCCGCATATGCACCTGTACGTGATATACCCCGTCGTCGTAGCGTTCGGGGCCCTGTTCCTGACCCTGGGGCTGCGCAACTTCCGCCGCCGCGTGCTGTCCTAAGCCCTCGCCGTGCGGCGGCGGCGCACCGCGGCCGCGAGGTCGCCCAGCACGTCGGCCGTGGTCTCCCAGCCCAGGCAGGCGTCGGTGACGCTCTGCCCGTAGGTCAGCGCGCGGGGGTGGGCGGCGTGGGCAGACTGAGCCAGTTCCTGCCGCCCGGGGACCAGGAAGCTCTCGATCATCACGCCCGCGATCCCGCGCTGCCCCCCGCCGATCTGCGCGGCGATCTCCCGCGCCACCACGGCCTGGCGCTCGTGGTCCTTGCGGCTGTTGCCGTGGCTGGCGTCGATCATGACCGCCGGCGGCATGCCGGCCTGCCGCACCGCGCCGAGCGCGCTCGCGACGTGCTCTGGCTGGTAGTTCGGCCCGTCGGTGCCGCCGCGCAGGATCACGTGCACGTCGGGATTGCCGGTGGTGGTGACCACGGACGCACGGCCGGCCGCGTCCAGGCCGAAGAACACGTGGCTGTCGTGCGCCGCCCGGCAGGCGTCGACGGCGACCTTCACGCTCCCGTCCGTGCCGTTCTTGAAGCCCACCGGCATGGACAGGCCCGAGGCGAGCTGGCGGTGCACCTGGCTCTCGGTGGTGCGGGCCCCGATCGCGCCCCAGCTGACGGCGTCGGCGATGTACTGCGGGGAGTTCGGGTCCAGGAACTCGCAGCCGACCGGGAGGCCCAGGCCCAGCACGTCCAGCAGCAGGCGGCGCGCGGTGCGCAGCCCGCGGTGCACGTCGTAGCTGCCGTCCAGGCCGGGGTCGTTGATCAGCCCCTTCCAGCCGACCGTGGTGCGCGGCTTCTCGAAGTACACCCGCATCACCACGCACAGGTCGTCCTCGAGCTCGTCCGCGGTCTTGGCCAGGCGGAGCGCGTAGTCCACGGCGGCGGCGGCGTCGTGGACCGAGCACGGGCCGACGACGGCCAGGAGCCGGTCGTCGTCTCCGGCCATGATGCGGCGTACCGCCTCCCGCGAACTCCGGACCATCGCGGCCTGCGCCTCGCTCAGCGGCAGCTCGGCCAGCAGCTCATTCGGCGCGATCAGCGGCTGGAATCCCGCGACGTGCAGGTTGCTGGTGTCCGTGCGGACATTCACGGCTGTCCCTTCCGGCGGTCAGCCACCTGCCTCCCGGGCCAGCCGCCTCACATGACGAAGGCAGAGACTCCGCGTCTCTGCCTGGCTGGCTCTGGGTGGTGACCGTCGGTCAGCGCTGTGCCGCTGGCCCACCCAGAGCCAGCCCAAAGCGCCAATACCAACGGGACATGACAAAGGATCATACACGCTCGCCGCGGGTGACCGCGAAGAGGACGTAGCCGACCGACAGGCGGGTCGCCGCCGGGTGCCGGGTCAGCCAGGCCCGCGCAACCCGGGCCGGGACCTCGATGTCCAGCACCGCGGCCAGGTCAGCGCGGCTGGCGAACTGCCACTGCGTCCTGACCTCGTGCCGGGTGGCGCCGCGCTCGCGCCACCAGCTGTCGACGGTGCCGGCCAGGTGCTGCGGCGGCTGCGGCAATCCCGCGGCGAGCAGTCCGGCGAACTCGCCCCAGCGGTAGTCGTTGTCGACGACGACCAGGCTGCCGCCCGGGCGCAGCACCCGCAGCACCTCGGCCAGCCCGGCGTCGCCGCCCGCCCCGGGCTCGGGACTGCCGGGGGCCAGGAAGTACGCGAACCGGGCGTGCACCACGTCCACGGACCGGTCCCCGAGCGGCAGGTGCTCCGCCGAGCCCGCCAGCACCTCGCCGTCGGGCCGGCCGCGGATCCGCCCGGCGGCCCGCGCGCGCAGCGCGGGATCCGGCTCGACGCCGATGACCCGGGCCGCGTCCCGCGCGTAGCCGGGCAGCCAGAACCCGGTTCCGCAGCCCAGGTCCACCAGCGTGCGGCCGTCCCACGGCGCCAGCCGGCGCATCGCGGCGAGCACGTGCCCGCCCGGGTCGAGCGCGCGATTCTCGATCTCGTAGATGTCCGGGTGGCCGCCGATGTTGGGCGCGAACCGCCAGTCCGGGAAGGTGGCCCGGGCGGCATCGCCGACCGCCCCGCGCGAGGTGGCCCGGGCGGCGCTGCGGGTGGTGCCGGTCAAGAGCCCCCTGACGGCGAGGGGATCGGCTCGTCGGGCTGGCCCCACGAGGGGTAGGGCCGGGAGGCCGGGATGACCGACGTCACGCCCGGGTTCAGGGCCCGGTTGATCACCTCGGCGATGGCCTGCACGGTGTTCACCCCGTAGGTCATCGTCGGGTTGTCCTGGCTCAGCACAACGATCATGTAGTCACGCCCGTGGCCGGAGAAGCTGCCGATGCTGTTGATCCGCCAGCCGTTGGTCGGCTGCGGCAGCCAGCCGTTCTTCACGTGCACGGTAACATCGGCCGGCGCGCCCGCCGGGACGCCCCAGCGCTCCGAGGGGATGACCCGGGCCATCAGGCCCAGCACGTAGCCTGGGCCGCGCGGGCCACCTGGGACGCCTGGGACGCCTGGGCGCCCGCGGGCGCGGCCACGCCGAGCGCGATCGTCAGCCCGAGTGCCGTCACCGCCGCCGCCGCGCGCGGCATGCGCGTCCCGTCCATCGCCACCTCATCCCGCCCGCGGTTATCCCATCCTTGAGACGGCTGTCGGCGCGGATGGGTTGGCACTGCGCGCCGGATGGGCGGGCGCGCCGGGCTCAGGCCGGGGCGCCGCCCCGGCCCGCGCCGCCGCGGAACCGGGACACGCCCTCCACCACGCCGGGCCCCGCGAGCACGGCCATGCCATGGGCGAACTCGTTCGCCATCGCCTCGTCGTGCGGGAGCGACAGCCCCTCCAGCGCGGACTGGCGGTCGCTGCGCAGGCACGCCTGGGGCAGCGCGGCGATCTCGCGGGCGAGTTGCTCGGCCGCGGCCCGGGCCCGGCCATTGGGCACCACCCGGTCGACCAGGCCGATCTGGTAGGCCTCCGCGGCCGGCACGGCGCGGCCGGTCATGATCATGTCCAGGGCGCGGCCCAGGCCGACCACGCGCGGCAGCCGCACCGTGCCGCCGTCGATCAGCGGCACGCCCCAGCGGCGGCAGAACACCCCGAGCACCGCGTCCTCCTGCGCCACCCGCAGGTCGCACCAGAGCGCGAGTTCCAGGCCCCCGGCCACCGCGTGCCCGCAGATCGCCGCGATGACCGGCTTGGACAGGCTCATCCGGGTCGGCCCCATCGGGCCCGGCCCGCCGGGCTCGGTCCGGTTGCTCTCCGGGCTGCCCATGGCCTTCAGGTCGGCGCCGGCGCAGAACGTGCCGCCCGCGCCGAACAGCACGGCCACCGACGCGTCGGGGTCGGCGTCGAAGTTGCGGAACGCCTCGGCCAGCGCGGCCGCGGCCGGGCCGTTCACCGCGTTGCGCACCTCGGGCCGGTCCAGGATGACCGTGGTGACGGGACCGCTCCGCTCGACGCGAACCGGGCTGGCCCCAGATGACACGGGCGCCTCGCTAGCCGACTTGCCAGGTGTCGCCGCCGGCCAGCAGCGCGGCCAGGTCGCCGTCGCCCTGGCGCTCGCGGGCGGTCTCGATCTGCGCCGACATCAGGTCGTCGTAGCTGGCCCTGGGCACCTGCCGGAACACGCCGATCGGGGTGTGCGCGAAGTCGGTGCTGTCCAGCCGGGACAGCGCGAACGCGTAAGACGGGTCGGCCGCGTGCGCGTCGTGGGTCAGCAGCGAGCCCGGGTCGGCGGCGGCGTCCACCGCCTCGAGCGAGCCGTGGCTGGTGAACCTGAGCCCGCGGCTCTTGTCGGCGCCGAACCGGATCGGCTCGCCGTGCTCGAGCCGGATCACGTGCTCGTCCCTGGCGCCCGGCTCGGTGACCGGGGCCCAGGCGTCGTCGTTGAAGATCGGGCAGTTCTGGTAGATCTCGACGAACGCCGTGCCGCGGTGGTCGGCCGCCGCCCGCAGCACGCTCTGCAGGTGCTTGCGGTCGGAGTCGATGGTCCGCGCGACGAAGCTGGCCTCGGCGCCCAGCGCCAGCGACACCGGGTTGAACGGGGTGTCGAGCGAGCCGAACGGGGTCGACTTGGTGACCTTGCCCTGCTCCGAGGTAGGCGAGTACTGGCCCTTGGTCAGCCCGTAGATCCGGTTGTTGAACAGCAGGATCTTGATGTTGACGTTGCGCCGCAGGGCGTGGATCACGTGGTTGCCGCCGATCGACAGCGCGTCGCCGTCCCCGGTGATCACCCAGACGGACAGGTCGGGCCGGGAGGACGCCAGCCCGGTCGCGATCGCGGGCGCGCGGCCGTGGATCGAGTGCATGCCGTAGCTGTTCACGTAGTAGGGCAGCCGCGACGAGCAGCCGATCCCGGAGATGATCACGAGGTTCTCGCGCGCGATCTCCAGCTCGGGCAGGAACGACTGGAACGCGGCCAGGATGGCGTAGTCACCGCAGCCCGGGCACCAGCGCACCTCCTGGTCGGACTTGAAGTCCTTGGTGCTGAGCTTGGCCTCGGCCGCGGGCACCAGGGTGAGGGCGGCGGGGCGGCGGCTGCCGGGGTCGGGCGCGCCGTCGTGCGCGGCACCGTGACTGTTGGCGGCGGATTCAGACATTTGCGATCACATCCTGGATGACGCCGGCCAGTTCCGCGGCCCGGAACGGGAGCCCGCGGACCCGGTTGTAGGAGATAACGTCGACGAGGTAGCGGCCGCGGAGCACCAGCGCCAGCTGACCGAGGTTGATCTCGGGCACCAGTACCTTGTCGTAGGCGGCCAGCACCTCGGCGAGGTTGGCCGGGAACGGCGACAGGTGCCGCAGGTGCGCCTGGGCGACCTTGGCGCCGGCCAGCCGGACCTGGCGGACCGCGGCCCCGATCGAGCCGAACGTCGAGCCCCAGCCGAGCACCAGCACCCGGGCGTCGCCGTCCGGGTCGTCGACCTCGAGCCGGGGGATGTCGGCGGCGATCCCGTCGATCTTCGCCTGGCGCAGCCGGACCATCTTGTCGTGGTTGTCCGGGTCGTAGGAGATGTTGCCGCTGACGTCGGCCTTCTCGATGCCGCCGATCCGGTGCTCGAGATCGGGAGTCCCGGGGATGGCCCACGGCCGGGACAGGGTCTCCGGATCACGCCGGAACGGGAGGAACGCGACCTCGTCGCCGTCGCCGCGCCATTCCTTCGGGCTGGAGAACGAGAACTCGTCCCGCAGCTTGGGCAGGTCGGCGACCTCGGGGATCCGCCAGGGCTCCGAGCCGTTGGCCAGGTAGCCGTCCGACAAGATGATCACGGGCGTCCGGTACTTGGCGGCGATCCGCACGGCCTCCATGGCGATGTCGAAGCAGTCCGAGGGAGTGGCAGGCGCGACCAGCGCCACCGGAGACTCACCGTTGCGGCCGTAGAGCGCCATCAGCAGGTCGGCCTGCTCGGTCTTGGTCGGCATGCCGGTGGAGGGGCCGGCCCGCTGGATGTCGCAGATGATCAGCGGCAGCTCCACCGACACGGCCAGGCCGATCGTCTCCTGCTTGAGCACCATGCCGGGGCCGGAGGTGGTGCTGACGCCCAGCGCGCCGCCGAAGGACGCGCCGAGCGCCGCGCCGACCCCGCCGATCTCGTCCTCGGCCTGGAACGTGCGGACCCCGAACCGCTTGTGCTTGGCCAGCTCGTGCAGGATGTCCGAGGCCGGGGTGATCGGGTAGGAGCCGAGGAACAGCGGCAGCCCGGAGCGCCGGGACGCGGCGATCAGCCCGTAGGCCAGTGCGGCGTTGCCGGTGATGTTGCGGTAGGTGCCGGCCGCCAGGGTGGCCGGCTTGACCTCGTACTGGACCGAGAACGCCTCGGTGGTCTCGCCGTAGTTCCAGCCCGCGCGGAAGGCCGTCTTGTTCGCCTCCATGATCTCCGGGTTCTTGGCGAACTTGGACTCGAGGAATGTCATCGTGCCCTCGGCGGGCCGGTTGTACAGCCAGGACAGCAGGCCGAGCGCGAACATGTTCTTGGCCCGCTCGGCTTCCTTCCGGCTGATGTCGTAGCCTTCCAGCGCCTTGACCGTCATCGAGGTGATCGGCAGCGCGTGCAGCTGGTAGCCGGACAGCGAGCCGTCCTCCAGCGGGTTCTGCTCGTACCCGACCTTGCTCAGGTTGCGCTTGGTGAACTCATCGGTGTTGGCGATGATGTCCGCGCCGCGCGGCAGGTCGCTGATGTTGGCCTTCAGGGCCGCCGGGTTCATCGCCACCAGCACGTCCGGGGCGTCGCCCGGCGTCAGGATGTCGTGGTCGGCGAAGTGCAGCTGGAAGCTGGACACCCCGGGCAGCGTGCCGGCCGGCGCCCTGATCTCGGCCGGGAAGTTCGGCAGCGTCGACAGGTCG
The DNA here is from genome assembly GCA_963749145.1 of uncultured Actinomycetota bacterium. Lineage (GTDB taxonomy): Bacteria > Actinomycetota > Actinomycetes > Streptosporangiales > Streptosporangiaceae > JASHPR01. The sequence goes on from CAVVLN010000006.1 coordinate 568,012, forward strand.
TTGCCGAACGTCGCCGTCTGCTGCGTGAACCGATCACCGGCCAGCTGCATGCCGTCGCCCGAGTCGCCAGCGAACCTGATGATGACACGATCGAGATGCTGGACCTGTTTGGTCACAGTACGAGGCCTCCTCCACGCGCCGAGGCCGGGCAGTGACATCGACATCACTGCGGACGCGGTGACGGCGTGCATCCTTATGGGGCGCCGCCCCTGTCCGTGGCCTGGGCCGGGGCGTGAGGTTGGTTGAAGTTAGGACTACCTTACATCTTACCGACGGCGAACCGTCGGGTGGCTGACGCGCGGTGGGTCCCCTGATGCTGGCCCTGCGGCTGCCGTTATGGTCGGCGACCTGCCCGTTTGCCAGGCTCAGCTGGCTTCGCGGCGGCGTTGGGGCCTTGTGCCTATGACGCTAATTGCGTCTAGACGTTTCCTTACTGTAATACGACGCTCCGCGGTGCGGGGCGGTTCACGGTATGCCGCGCCGGCGGGTTTCCCTATTTAATTACCTGGCCGGGTGGGCGAACTACGGGTACTGCGCCTCGCATTCGCGCTGGTTCTGGGGGCTGCGGCTGTACCTGATCGCCACCCCGGCCGGGATGCCGATCCTGTGGGCGCTGGCCGACCCGAAGATCGGCGAGCGGGAGGTCCTGACGGCGATGCTCGACGTCGAGCCCGGCCTCGCCGCCGCCCGGCCCGGCCTGACCCTGATCACCGACAAGGGCCTCGCCGGCCGACAGACCGAGGCTGACCTGGCCGGCCACGGGATCACCGTGCTGCGGCCCTCGCGCAAGGACGAGGCCGCCCGCCATGGCGAGCCGCTGCTCAAATCGGTCCGCCAGCTGATCGAATCGGTCAACGACACCCTCAAAGGCCAGCTCGACCTGGAAGCCCACGGCGGGCGGACCTTCGAGGGAGTAGCGATCCGGGTCGCCAGCGCATCCTGGCGATGGCCGCCGCCATCTGGCACAACAACAAGACCGGCGCGCCGGTCACCCGGTCGCTGATCGCCTATGACCATTGAAGATCCATACGGAATCACTCGTCTAGGGGCGATGCGTTTCCCTTAGGGGCCAATGTGCCTTGTGAGACGGCCGAATCCGGGCGTGTTCTGCGGGGCGCCGAGGGGCGCCTCCCGTGATGGCATCGCGGGTTCCTTCGATCGGGCCAGGCGCGGGCGCCGGCGAGGTCGTCGCAGATAAGGGCAGGCCAGGGTGAAGGCCGGCCCCTCGGCGCGCCAGCTTGGGCCCGCAGTGAGTCACTGAGAGTGTCAACCTAACTGCATTCCGGTGCGTCATACTCGCGTAGTCGCATTGCTGCTACTGAGCGTAATCGGCATCCGGGCGATGCCGGCATGCGAGCAGGCAGCGCAACCGGACGGCCGCCTGACCCCGCCGTCCGTCGAAATGGTCGACCTACCTCGCGCCCGACTAGGAGGCCGCGGAGCATGAGCGATCGTGTGCAGGGGCAGGAGAGCGGCGCGGTCGGCGCCGTCCCCCGGCCACCCGGCGTCCGCCCGACGCCGTCTGCCGCTCAGCCGGCCAGCGGGCGGGTTCAGCTGCAACGCCCCGGCACGTGCCGGGCCACTGTCCGGGATGCGCTGGATGCGGCCCTGCACGGGGTTCGGCTCGGCGGGCGGGACCGGCGCTTTCTCAGCCGCCTGGTCCACTGGGACAAGCGCAACGCGGCAGCCGTCGCGTCCCTGCTGTGGCAGGCCCGCCTGGCCGGCCGCAGCGAGGTCGCGCTCTCCGGCCGGCCGCTGGAGGTCGTGGTGGCCGCCCTGGAGGACGCCGCGGCGTACCGTCTGTCCGGCGCGGCCGCGGTGGGCTGCTGGGACTGCGAGAACATCCCCGGAGGCCGCTGCGCCGAGCATGCCCGGGACGCCGACCGGGCCCGCGCGTGCGCAGAACTGGCCGCCCGGCTCAGTACCGGCTCGGCGGCCGCCAGCGACCTTCAGCGCCTGACCAGCATCTCCGGCTTCCGGCGCCGGGCTTCGTCCGTGGCGTCGTAGATCGCGGCCGGTGGCTCGCGCCTACCGGTAGTTGACGAACTGCAGGGCGAGATCGAACTCCTTGCCCTTGAGCAGGTTGATGACCTGCTGCAGGTCGTCCTTCTTCTTGGCGGAGACGCGAAGCTCGTCGCCCTGCACCTGGGCGCGGATTCCCTTCGGCCCCTCGTCGCGGATGATCTTGGAGATCTTTCTCGCGTCGTCCTGCGAGATGCCTTCCTTCAGCCCCACGGCGAGGCGGTACTCCTTGCCGGAGGCCTTGGGGTCGCCCGCATCAAGGACCTTGAGCGATACCGAGCGCCTGACCAGCTTGTCCTTGAACACGTCCAGGACCGCCTTGGCGCGTTCCTCGCTGTTCGCCTTGATCTCGACGGCGTGATCACCCGACCAGGCGATGGACGCGCCCACCCCACGGAAGTCGAACCGCGTGCCGATCTCCTTGGCCGCCTGGTTCAGGGCGTTGTCGACTTCCTGGCGGTTGATCTTGGACACTATGTCGAAAGAGGATTCGGATGCCACGCCCTCCAGGTTAGACGCCAGCGGCACGCCCGGCACCGTTGCGCGCTCTGCGTGCGGTTTCGTGTCGGCCGGGCCCGGATCCCTCGGCGTAGTCGCGGGGGCGCCGACGGCGCGGCATCCGGCGCGGCAGCCCGGCCGCGGGGACGCCGGGTGCTGACCGGGGGCGTTGGTTCCGCTATCCTTCACTGTGCCGTCCGTACAGGAGGCGCCAGGCAGGTTGCCCGAGTGGCCAAAGGGAGCGGTCTGTAAAACCGTCGGCTCAGCCTACGTTGGTTCGAACCCAACACCTGCCACTACCAGCGGAAACGGCCCGTGGCCTGCGCGTACGCGCGGCTGCGGGCCGTTGTGCTACGGGCTGTCGTAGTCCCGTTGCGTCCATGTGAGTCCGGCTGTTTCCGGCTGTGCACGGACATATAGCGGACAGCGTCCGCGATCATGAACCCTGCCGGGCGGTCGCCGCGGGCGGATCACCCGGGCCGAGAAGGCGGAGGACGCGGTTCACCGAACCGCTTGTTTCCCTGGTTGCGGTAGTCATCCGCCGCGGTGACGGGCTCTCCCGGGGCCGGGGAGGCCACCGGTGATTCCCGGGCGCGGCCCGCGGCATGGTCGCAGATCCGCCGGAAGGCGCGCCGCCCATTCCTGATCGCCGGGCGCCGGCCTGAACCCCCGCTGGTGAGCGCGCCGCCGACGCCGCCGGTGGCTCGTCGCGCCATCTCGCCCAAGGCAGCGGGCCGCACCGGGGTCCCGATGGCGCGGCCGGGTGCGGTGACCGATCCGCTCCCAGCCGGGCCGAGCCCCGGTGACGGGTAATGGACCTGGCGTGTACCTGCGATGGACCTGGCGTGTACCTCGCGGTCAGCGCAGGTGACGACGAGAGGTCAAATATGCGCGTCACCTGCGCAAGTCCCAGCCATCCTGTCGGGCGCGGATACCCGCGGCGATCTCATGACCGGCCCTGCTCGGCGCTGTTTGCCTGCCGAGGCGCAAGACGCTCCCCAGCTAGCGTCATGTATTCTGGGCTCTATGTGGGCCCTGTGGGTGCCGAAAACCTGTGCCACCTGGCCGGATGCTCTGCTGACCGCTGGATGCTCGGCCCCGCGTCCGGCACATGCCAGGCCGGTCTTGGCCTGCCAGGGCGTGGGATGATCTTCGGCTTGTGGGCTTGAAGCTGATCTTCCTGATTGTCACCCGTGCCGTGTCGCTGCTGGGCTTGTCGCGGCGGGAGTGGTGGTGGAAGGACGCCGAGATCCTTATGCTGCGCCATCAGCTCGCTGTGGCTGAGCGCGAGCGGCCTCGCGCTCATTCGCGTTTGACGTGGCCGGACCGGGCGTGGCTGGCGCTGCTTGCGGGGACGGTGCCGGCGGAGCGCCTGGCGGCGATGCGGCTGATCGTCACTCCCGGCACGATCTTGCGCTGGCAGCGCGACATCGTCCGCCGCCGGTGGGCGCGCCTGTCGCGCCGGGGCCGCTCCGGGCGCCCGGCAACGCATCGCAAGGTGCGGTCGGTGGTGCTGCGGCTGGCCCGGGAGAACGAGTCGTGGGGATACCGGCGGATCCACGGCGAGCTCGCGGGGCTCGGCATCACGGTGGCGCCGTCCACGGTCTGGCAGATCCTCAAGAGCGCCGGGATCAACCGGGCTCCGCGCCGGGATGGCCCGGGCTGGGCGGAGTTCCTGCGGTCCCAGGCGCAGGGGATCCTGGCGCTGGACTTCTTCACCGCCGACCTGCTCAACGGCACGAAGGTCTACGTCCTTGCCGTCATCGAGCACGGCACCCGCCGCATCCGGATCCTCGGAGCCACCGAGCATCCGGTCCAGTCGTGGGTAGTGCAGCAGGCCCGGAACCTGCTCATGGACCTGGAAGATGCCGGGACACGGGCGAAGTTCGTCCTGCATGACCGGGACGCCAGCTTCACCGCCGCATTCGACGCCGTCTTCCAGGCTGCTGGCGTCAGGGTCGTCCGCTCCGCTGTTCAGGCGCCGCGAATGAACTCGATCATGGAACGCTGGATCGGCAGCTGCCGGCGTGAGCTGCTGGACCGGACCCTGGTATGGAATCAGCGGCACCTGATGACCGTGCTGCGCGAGTACGAGGACTTCTACAACACGCACCGGCCGCACCGCACCCTGAACCAGGCCGCGCCGCTGCGCCCGCTGCCCGATGGCGTCACCGACCTGGACCAGTTCCGGGTCCAGCGGCGCGACCGCGCCGGAGGCGTGATTCACGAGTATCGCCTGGTGGCATAGGTTTTCGGCACCCACAATCTCCCAGCCAGCGAAGAGATCAACAAGAGTGCAGCTGCTTACGGGCGGACCGGCGCGGAAGTGCTGGCTGACTTGCAGAAAGCCGACTTCCTGCAATTGGACGCCCAAGGCGGGATCAGGCAGGTGTATCCCTTCTCCCTGATCCCGACTTCGCATCGGGTGCAGATTGAGGGCGGCCCCCCGATGTACGCGATGTGTGCGATCGATGCCCTCGGCATCGCGGCGATGCTCAATGCCGCAACGAAGGTGACGTCCACCGACTCACGGACCGGCGAGCCGGTTACGGTAAATGTCAAGGCTGGCGGCCATGAGGCGATCTGGTCTCCGGCGACCATCGTGGTGTTCAACGGCCACAAGACGTCATCATGCGAGCCTGCTGATGCCTGCACGCCAGGCGGGGACGCCTCTGCAGCGGACTGCCGTTGCGGATCGATGATTTTCTTCACGAGCCTAGCGAGCGCCACTGCTTGGACTGAGGCCCATCGCGAGTTCTCCGGGGAGATCCTGGACGGGCCGGAAGCGCTGCAACTGGGCTGCCAGATATTCGGGTCGATGCTCGCCACTTCCACCTGAGGCCCTCGAGCCAGACCCCGCTAAAGATCTGACCGGAAACAACCACCGCATGGTGAGCAGCAACCTGTGGGGTTCCAGAACTCGGCCACCAGTCCTGACCTGGGTTTTTAGGCGGATCGCTGGTATTCGCTGATACGGCCGCCAAGGACGGGCCGACGCTGGATTCGCTCCTGGGAGAGGCCGGCGGGCGGGTGGCCGGGCCGGGGCGGGTGGAGCTGGCGGCTGCGATGGGGACGACGTCCGTGGTAATGGGCCCGGTACTGGGCGAAGGATCGTCCGCAGATGCCGCTGGCCGAAGATCAGCATCCGGTCGGTGACCTCGGTCCGGGCCGTGAGCGCGAACTTTCCGTATAGGCATTCGCGCGAGGGCTCCGGAGGGCGCGATTTTCACGGCCTCGATACCGGCGCTGGCCAAGAGCGCGCCGGAGGACGCGGTGAACTGCCCGGCCCGGCCCGTCCGTACCAGGAACCGGAAGTCCGCGGCGCTATCGCCGGGATCCATCAACAGGTTGCGGGTCTGCTGTGTGGTCCGCGGCCCGTCCGGGTTCGCGGTCATGCCGGGGATCAAGCCAACCATCACCGCGTCAAACCTGCTGGCGATGGCGCAGGTCAGCCACGCAATCGACTATTCGAGCGGCACAGGATCATTTCCGGGTTCGGCGGCATGACCGCGTAGGTGGCGTCATCCACGAATACCGCCTGGTGGCATAGGTTTTCGGCGCCCACAATTTACGCGGTGGATGGAGATTTAGCATCGTGCACGCATAACCCGACAATCTACGCACGCTCACGACAGTGACTTTCAACCACTGCCCGCATGCTGGTGGACGGCATACCGGAAGGTCAGGGGTGGCGAACTTCCGACTACAACGCGGGCGCCGATGCCTGTAAGAACAGGGCGGAAGGATCGTTACGTCCTGCCCCGCGGGATTGTCAAGCTGGGACTGGTACCTTCCTTGCGTATCATCGGCAATGCCGTACTGACGTCGAATGCCTGTGGGGTTCCAGAACTCGGCCACCAGTCCCGACCTGGGCTTTTAGGTGGCTCGCTGGTGATGATGACCGCGGCCAGCACCGGGCCGATGCCGGATCACCCGGCCCGGATTATCAGCCCTCCACGGGACCCGTCAAGGGTACCAAGATCCTTTGGCTGTACCCCCTCCGCTCTGTATGATTTCATTTCGTGAATAAATAGGGGATGAGGAGAAAGGCTACGCCACTCATGATAGCAATAAGAAGAACTGGGACGAACTTCACAACAAAAGTCTTACCCAGACTAAGGTCAGCCAACGCTAGTTGAGACCATCCTAGGAGGGCCAGTAGCAAAAGAAGGATCACTTGGTCATTGTGACCAATACGACGATTGCCTTATAAGCTTCCGCCAATCCCGAGCTGCCGATCAAGGCCATAACTTCCCCGAATGCCCCCAGCGTGACTCCCGAGCCGGCGGCAACTAGATAACGCAGCGGAACCTCAATGTTCTGCTTAGAATTACCGTCGCGAGTGTTCGCTTGGCGCGGAAAGTTTTGCGCAACGAGCAAAGCGAGTATCAGCACTGGTATCACCGTGGCAGCCATAAGACAAAATTCTCGTCCGTCCTGCGCAGTGATCGCAGGAGACGTGCTCCCTTCAATGAACATAGCTATCACATTCACCTGACAGGCAATCAATGAAACTATCTCCACACCGAGCGATTAAATCAATAGTGATGCGCTGGCTAGCGCTGATAAGCTTAGCCAGGGCTAGTCTGGAGCGCACGGAAGCGGTGCAGCACCAAAGTGCAGCAACCAAGCTGACATGCATCGATCCCAGATCGACGCCATTGACCTGACCACCTGCGCAAACGACCGTCATCGACCTCATTGCCGATAGTTCGCATCGAGGGGTGCAGGGCGCTCAGAGGACACGCCTTCGGCGCGCCAAGCCGTGTACCGCTCCAGAACTCGGCACAGGGACTGTGACCTGCGGTTTGGCCGGATGAGCAGGTGCGGCAGGATCGCGGTTTGTGTCCTTTCGCCTTCTCTGCCTGATCATGGTCCGGGTCTTTGGCTGGCTGCAACTGCTGAGCCGCGGCCAGGCGTCCAAGGACGCCGAGATCATGGTGTTGCGTCATGAAGTCGCGGTGCTACGGCGTCAGGTCGCCCGGCCCCAGCCGGACTGGGCCGGCCGGGCCATCCTGGCCGCGCTCGCAGGGCTGCTGCCAGCAGTGTTGCGTGTCCGCAGGCTCGTCACCCCGGGCACGCTGCTGGCCTGGCACCGCCGCCTGATCCGGCGCAAATCGACGTGCCCAAGGGCCACCGGTCCAGCCCCGGGATCAGCCAGGAGATCCGTGGCCTGGTGCTGCGGCTGGCGCGGGAGAACCTGGCCTGGGGGTACCGCCGGGTGCATGGCGAGTTGTCCCGGCTCGGCCGCCAGGTCAGCGCGGCGACCGTCCGGCGGGTCCGGTTCGGGTAGGTCCACTTCCTGGTGACCAGCCGTCGGTGCCACCGGAGAACGGTGCCGGGCGTGACCAGCCGGTGCATCCGCAGCTTCCCCGCCAGGAGCCGGATCAGCCCGGCGAGCACAGCGCGGTCGGCCCAGTCGAAGCGCGGCCGCGGATTTGGTGCGGCGCAGCACCGCGACCTCGTGCCGCAGCACCAGCAACTCCGCGTTTTTGGAGGCTGGCGAACGACCGATCAGCACAAGCCAGCCGCACAGCCGGATGAAGATCAGATAGAGCAGACGGAGGGACACGGCTGATCATCATGGCCCACCGCTAACCTCAGTGCATCGCTGCAGTTCACAGGCCAGGCAGACTTCTGGCACGCCTCTGGATGCGCATCGATAAGGCTGCAGTTGTTCCAGGCTGGCGCCGATGCTGCGCATCGGTTCCTTGCCGGACAGCGGGCCGCGCAGGTACCTGCCCGCCTGAGAACTCACCGTTCGAACACGTAGGTACCGGGAGCGGCATCCAGGGGCGGGAACTTCGTGCAGCCCAGCACCGTCGGGCGCTGTTTCATGCCGCCGCTGCGGTCCGCCAGCCAGGTGGTGTAGTCGGTCCACCAGCTGCCCTGCATGGTCTCGGCTTCTGCCAGCCACTCGCGTGGATCGGGCGGGTTGTGCGGCGCGATCCGGTAAGTAACTCCAGGGTTCGGCGGGCGGGTTGACCATGGCAGCGGTGTGCCGGCTGGTGGACGGCCCGACCCGGACGTTGCCGCCGAGCAACTGGGTGCTGCGATAGGCCGACGGCCAGGGACGATCTGGTCGTCGACGCCTGCCACGACGTAGCTGTCGACGTCGATCTTGGACAGGTCGACGGGGGAGCCGAGCATGCTGGCCGCTCCCGGCCTGGTCAGCGCGTTGCTGAGGCCAAGCTCGACGAAATCGCGGTGCAGCCCCGCGGGCATCCTGGTGGTGTCGGCGTTCCAGTACAGGATGTCGAACGGCGGCGGGGGCTTGCCCTGCAGGTAATTGTTGACCCAGTAGTTCCAGATCAGGTCATCGGGCCTGAGCCAGGCGAACGCCTGGGCCAGCGGTTTCCCGTCCATGTAGCCGATGGTGCGGGAGGCCAGCGCCGACACCTTGGCCGTGGCGGGGTCCATCAGCGCCACGGCCTGACCCGCTTCTGACTGGTCCAGGACCGTCACGCCCAGGCACAGGCTGGCGATCTGGTCAAGCTGCCCGGTCGTGCTCAGATGCGAGCAGACCATCGTCGAGGTGATGCCGCCAGCGCAGAGCCCGCAGACGTTGACCTTGGGCGCCGTGGTGATGGTGCGTGCCGCATCGAGCGAGTCCACGACGGCACCGCCGTAGGTGTTCACGTCCCAGTTCCTGTGCTGCTTAC